>NZ_LFMD02000010.1 GCF_015776785.2 Kitasatospora sp. SUK 42
TACCTCGACATCGAGGGCTTTGACGAGGACCTGGTGTTCGGTGGTGAGCTCCTTGACGCGCCGGGCGAGGCTCTTGAGCGCGGTCAGGACCGCGGTGTGGACGGCGTCCCCGGCCGGCCGCAGCCGGGCCAGGGCCTCGGTGCGCTCGGCCGCCTTGAGTCGCCCGTATCGGGTGCGCACGGCCTCGGGCGCGGTGACGAGGATCTGACCGATCTGGTTGAGGGCTGCGGTTCGGGCCTTGACGGCGGAGCGGGCGGCGTTGTGCAGGGCGCGTATGCCGGCGACGGTGTCGTCCTTCGGAGCACTGGAGGCGCGTCCGGACAGGGCG
>NZ_LFMD02000011.1 GCF_015776785.2 Kitasatospora sp. SUK 42
GACCTCGACATCGAGGGCTTTGACGAGGGCCTGGTGTTCGGTGGTGAGCTCCTTGACGCGCCGGGCGAGGCTCTTGAGCGCGGCCAGGACCGCGGTGTGGACCGCGTCCCCGGCCGGCCGTACCCGGGCCAGGGCGTCGGTGCGCTCCGCTGCCTTGAGTCGCCCGTATCGGGTGCGCACGGCCTCGGGCGCGGTGACGAGGATCTGACCGATCTGGTTCAGGGCGGCGGTTCGGGCCTTGACGGCGGAGCGGGCGGCGTTGTGCAGGGCGCGTATGCCGGAGACCGTGTCGTCCTTGGGGGCGGCGTTGGCCCGGCCGGAGAGGGCC
>NZ_LFMD02000012.1 GCF_015776785.2 Kitasatospora sp. SUK 42
CGACGCCAGAGGCACCAGACCGGTCTTGGCGATGCGCCGCAGATCCACCTCCGCCAGGTGACCGGACATCGCACTGGTCTCCCGCCACAGACCCCACGCCAGCGACGTCCCCGGCAGGCCCTGCTCCCGCCGGAACTCGGCCAGCGCGTCCAGGAAGGTGTTGCCCGCCGCGTAGTTCGCCTGCCCCGCCGTACCCAGCAGACCGGCGATCGAGGAGTAAAGGACGAACGCCGACAGGTCCAACTCCCGCGTCAGCTCATGCAGA
>NZ_LFMD02000013.1 GCF_015776785.2 Kitasatospora sp. SUK 42
GGAGGCCAACGGGACCAGACCGGTCTTGGTGATGCGCCGCAGATCCACCTCCGCCAGGTGACCGGACATCGCGCTGGTCTCCCGCCACAGACCCCAGGCCAGCGACGTCCCCGGCAGGCCCTGGGCTCGGCGGTGCTCGGCCAGTGCGTCCAGGAAGGTGTTGCCCGCCGCGTAGTTCGCCTGCCCCGCCGTACCCAGCAGACCGGCGATCGAGGAGTAGAGGACGAACGCCGACAGGTCCAACTCCCGCGTCAGCTCGTGCAGG
>NZ_LFMD02000014.1 GCF_015776785.2 Kitasatospora sp. SUK 42
CTCCTCCGGCGAGGGCAAGGAGATCGCCGCCCGCGTCGCCCTGCGCCTCGGCTCCGGCGTCATCACCGACGCGGTGGACCTCCGTGCCGGGGACCAGGGCCCCGTCGCGACCCAGTCGGTGTTCGCCGCCTCGTACACCGTCGAGTCCCGCGTGAGCAACGGTGTGCCGGTCATCGCGGTCAAGCCGAATGCCGTCGCCCCGGAGGCCGCCCCGGCCGCCGGCGCCGTCGAGAACGTCACCGTCGCCTTCACCGGCAACGCGGCCAAGGTCACCTCGCGTACCCCGCGGGTGTCCAGCGGCCGTCCCGAGCTGACCGAGGCCGCCATCGTGGTCTCCGGCGGCCGCGGC
>NZ_LFMD02000015.1 GCF_015776785.2 Kitasatospora sp. SUK 42
GAGGAGGCGATGGCGTTGTTCGACGCCTCGCAGTTCACGGGTGAGGCGGTGCTCGGTGTCAGCCGGATCGACACGGCCGCCCTGCGGGCACGCGGCGAGGACGTCCCGACAGTGCTGAGCGCCCTCGTGCCGCCGGCCGTCCGGCGGGCGGAGACCCCGCAGCAGGGCACCTCGCTCGTGGACCGCCTGGCGGGACTGGCCCCGGTGGAGCGGGAGCGGGCGCTGACCGAACTCGTCCGTGGCCAGGTCGCGGCCGTCCTCGGCCACACCGACTCCAGCGAGGTCGCCGCCGACCGGGCGTTCCAGGAGCTCGGCTTCGACTCGCTGACCGCCGTCGAGCTGCGCAACCAGCTCAACACGGTGACCGG
>NZ_LFMD02000016.1 GCF_015776785.2 Kitasatospora sp. SUK 42
CGGCGGCGCCGTGGACGACGAGCTCGGGCGTGATCGACAACAGCGCCTCGCAGGCGGCGCACGGCGGTTCGTGGAAGGCGTGGCTGAACGGCTACGGCACCACCCACACCGACACGCTGGCGCAGACGGTGACGATCCCGGCCGGGTGCAAGGCGACGCTGAGCTTCTGGCTGCACATCGACACCGCCGAGTCGGGCTCCACGGCGTACGACAAGCTGACCGTGTCGGTGAACGGCACCACGCTGAAGACCTACTCCAACGTGGACGCCGCGGCCGGCTACCAGCAGCGCACCTTCGACCTCTCGTCCTACGCGGGCCAGAGCGTCACCCTGAAGTTCACCGGGACCGAGGACGCCTCGCTCCAGACGAGCTTCGTGATCGACGACACCTCCATCCAGACCAGCTGAGG
>NZ_LFMD02000017.1 GCF_015776785.2 Kitasatospora sp. SUK 42
CGCCCTTGAACGGGTTGTTGGGCTGGCCGGCGTTGAAGTAGCGGCCGATCACGAGTTTGCCGGTGGGGGCCATGGTGGTGGTGTGCATGCCGGTGGCGGCGAGTGCGCCGTTGACGTAGAGGGCCATCTGACCGGTGGTGGCGTCGTAGCTCGCGGTGAGCTTGGTCCAGACGCCGAGCTGTACCCGGGCGTTGGAGTTCATGGTGGCCGCGGCGTTGACGGGGTTGGTGTGGTCGTAGGACCAGCCGGAGTCGGAGGTCGACATGCCGAAGGTCCAGGTGGTGACGCCGGATTGGAAGGTGCCGGGCCAGATCATGAAGTTGCTGGTCGAGGCGCCGTCCTGGCCGACCACCACGCCGTCGGTCGACTGGTCCTCCCGTGCCCAGGCGGTGACGGTGAAGGACTGCTGGGTGTTGACCTGGACGCCGCTGTCCAGCTCGCCCCAGGTGGCGCGGTTACCCGCGTCGAAGGCGGAGGTGGCGTTGAGGACGGCGGCGTTGGTGCTCCCGCTGGGGGCGGTGGATCCGCCGAGGCTGGTGGAGGTGAACGTGACGTCGCCCTTGAGGGTGCCGTTGTGCAGGCCGGTGGAGTCGTTGGCGTTGCCGGCGAGCGGGTAGGAGGCCTGGGGGGTGTTCAGGGTGCCCAGGGTGCTGGGTGCGCTGAAGCCGTTGACCTTGCCGGTGGCATCCGCGGTGCCGGGCCACACGATGATCTGGTTGTTGTTGTTCTGGGCCCACAGGTCGGGGGTTCCGTCGCCGTTGAGGTCGCCGTTGGAGCCGACGACGGGGTAGGTGACGGGGTCGACGCCGCCGGTGCCGGCGATGGTGCCGGTGGTCGGGTCGGTGAGGGCGCTGTAGTCGGGGGTGACGCCGTCGGCCTTCATGGTGATCGGGTAGGCGTGGATGGTGCCGTTGGTCCGGTCGCGGGCCCAGAGGGTGGGCTGCTTGCCGCCGTTGGCGGGGCCGGGGCCGATCAGGTCGTAGTTGTCCCAGCTGGCGGTGGAGACCTGGGTGTCGGTGGGCTTGAGCAGGCGTGCGCTGCTGGTGCCCGGGGGGAACAGCCACAGCTGGTGGTTGATCACGGCGAGGAGGGAGGTGCGGGTGAGGACGCTGGTCCCGGTGGTGGTGGAGACGTTCTCGCCTTCGGGGGTGCCGAGGGCGAGGATCTGGGTGGCGTTGCTCCAGTCGGTGCCGAAGTCGGCGGGGCAGGGGATGGTCGTGCCGTTGATGTCCTGGCAGGTGACGGCGGAGTTGACGGCGCCGCCGGACTTGTAGAAGGAGGTGCGGGTGTTGAAGTTGCCGTGGCCGTCGTTGGCGTAGAGGTAGAGGTACTTGTCGCCGGCGGGGTGGACGATCAGGTCGTCCAGGGGTTTGCCGGCGAGCAGGGAGCCGCGGTGGGTGGTCTGGACGCCTGTCCAGGTGCCGGTGGGTGAGGCGGCTGCGGCGCCGGCGATGGGGTTGGCGTTGCCGGGTTCGCTGGTGGTGTTGATCAGGCGCAGGTTGCCGTTGGTGTCGGGTAGGAGGATGTCGGGTTTGCCGTCGCCGGTGAGGTCGCCGAAGACGGGCAGGGTGCCGGGCTTCCAGGGCGCGTAGTAGTTGTAGAGGGCGGGCTGGCTGTAGTTGCCGGCGTTGTCTTGGGCCTGGACGTAGAGGGTGTTGGTGCCCCACAGGCCGGGGGTGTAGGTGTAGTTGGCGTTGCCGTTCGCGTCGGGTGTGAGGGTGCCGGGGTCGCCGCAGTGCCAGCCGGCGACGGGGGTGGAGCTGGTGGAGGCCTTGAAGCAGGCGACGCCGGAGGCGTTCAGGCCCGGGCCGGGGGTCGGGTCGGTGCCGTGGAGGGTGAAGGTGGCGTTGTCGGTGGCGTACTTGGCCGGGGTGGGGTTGGGTGTGCCGGAGGGGGGGAAGTCGGTGGAGGTGACGTTCACCGTCGGCGGGGTCTTGTCGACGCGGAAGTAGCACCAGGGCGTGTCGGGGGAGGTGAGTCCGCCGTCGCTGGAGTTGGCGGTCCAGCCGTACTGGTGGCCGTCGTTGAGTGAGCCGACCGGGATGGTCTCGGTGTTGTAGCCGCCGGTGGTGGGGGTGTCCTGGGCGATCCCGAAGTTGGGGTCGTTGTCGTCCCACAGGTGGAAGTGGCCGTGCAGCGGGAGGCCGGAGGGGGACCAGTCGTTGGCGGCGAGCTGGATGTTCTGGTTGGCGCCGATCCAGCCGGGGTTGTACCAGGCGTAGGGGGCGGGGCCGCCGCCGGGTGCGGGGGTCTGGCAGTCGTTGTACTGGCCGGTGCCGGCGAAGCCGGGCTGGGGGATGGTGCGGGGCCACCACATGCTGGGCTGGAGGTCGTAGTTGGTGGTGACGTGCGGGTTGTTGCCGATGTGGTGGCGGTAGTTCTGGTAGTTCTCGTCGTCGGGGGCGATGCCGACGGTCCAGGTGCCCGACTTGGAGGCGGCGAGCTGCTGCATCGGCGAGGTCACGTCGAAGGAGATGGGGCCGGTGCCGGTGATCCAGAACGAGTTGCCGACCTTGCCGCAGCCGCCGAAGGTGCCGCCGCCGTTGCAGGGCTGGCTGTTCCAGGTCACGCCGGGGCCGATGGGGCCGGTCCAGTAGAGGCCGAGCGGGGTGCTGGTGCCGGGGGCGGAGGCGCCGTCCGCGTTCGCGTACAGGGTCGAGTTGTAGACGGTCGGAGCGGACGGGGCGCCTGAAGGCTGGTTCCAGATCGCCGAGTTGACGTTGATGCTGAAGTAGGCGCGTTCACGGCCGCGGCCGGTGCAGTCGCTGAACCCGCAGAAACCGGTGCCCAGGGAGCTGACCGCGTCGTAGTACGTGGTGCCGGCGTGGTACTCCTGGACCTGCGCGGAGTGGGCGGTACCGCTGTCCGCGCTGATCGACGGGTCGATGTACCACGGCCCGGTGCCCTGACCGAACACGGCGGGATCCGGGGTGAGATCGAACCCGTGGCCGTCCGCCGTCACCGCGATCCGCGACTCGTGCGCGCCCGCGCCCGGGCCATGCACGGTGGACGCCTCGTAACTCGGCTGCGGCGCCGCGTTCGGCGCGGCCAGGGGCGAGGCCGACTTCGCGGCCGCCTTCGCCCCGGCTCCGGCTACGAGTGGCGTGGGTGGCGCCGGTGGGGTGGAGTCCCACTGCAGCGGGGTCGGCGCGTGCAGGCGGGTCTTCCCGCTCGCGTCCTTCAGGCTGATGTTGCCCGCCTCGTCGGTGGCAACGTTCAGGCCGTCCGCGCTGATCGGGAAGTGAAGGTTCTTCAACCGCGGGTCGGCGGCGGCCTGCGCGGTCCTGACGACGATCACGTCACGCCAGCCGCCCGTGGGCAGGGCGGTGACCTGCAGGTCGACGTCCGGCAGCACGTTCGGGTAGGTCGCACTCGCACCGTCAAGAGTGGGAGCGGGCAGGGCGAACGGCGCGGTGACCGCGAGCTTCTTCCCGTCCTCGGTGGTGATGGTGGCCATCGGGCCGCTGCCTCCACCGGACAGCGTCACACCGAGCGAACTCACGGCAGGGCTGAGCGTGCCATCGGCGTTCCTGCGCAGCGTGGCGTCCAGGTCGGCCCAGCCCTTGTCCCGCTGGGTGCGCACGGGATGGGCGTTGTCCGTGGTGGTCGCGGAGCCGTCCGG
>NZ_LFMD02000018.1 GCF_015776785.2 Kitasatospora sp. SUK 42
ACCGGAGGGACGGTCGTCCCGACGGAAGCCACCGCCGGAGGGGCGGTCATCGCGGCGGAAGCCACCGCCGGCCGGACGGTCGTCACGACGGAAGCCACCGCGGTCGCCGCCACGGTCGTCACGACGGTCATCCCGGTCGCGGAACGGACGGTCGTCACGACGGAAACCGCCACGGTCGCCGCCACGGTCGCCGCCGCGGTCGTCACGACGGTCATCGCGGCGGCCACCACGGTCGTTGGACCAGCCCCCACGGGACCGGGGCTCGTAGCCTCGGCCGTCGTCCGATCGACGATCGGGGCGGCCCTCGGGCTGGTTCGACATCCTGGTGACTCCTTCTGCTGCTTCAACTCCACCGCGGACCAGGCAAAACCGGTGCCGTCACGCGGTATCGGCGCCGACCTCCTGGCCGGGCACCATCTCCATTGTCCGGCATGCCCGAACCGTCCGCGTCTGGGCGGAGGTCCCGGTCTGCCGGCCTCGTTCACGTTCGCAAAACACAAAAAGGCCGCGGCCCCAGCGAGTCGCTGGGGCCGCGGCCTTGAAT
>NZ_LFMD02000019.1 GCF_015776785.2 Kitasatospora sp. SUK 42
ACCGCGTTCCCACACCACCCTCCTCCACGCCACCCCCAAGGGCGCCGCCATCTGCCGACGCATCGCCAGGCGTCAACTCACCGCCTGGGGACTGAATTCGACGCACACCGAACCCTTCTACTCGGCGCTCCTGATCGTCGCCGAGCTCGCCGCGAACGCGATCATGCACGGACGCATTCCGGGGCGCGGGTTCGAGCTTCACCTCGCGCTCACCACCACCGTGCGCCGGGGCACGACCCTCCGCATCGAGATCTCGGACCCCCGGGGCGAACGTCTCCCCCTCCTCCCCAGCGTCCACACCCCCAACTCCCAGTCCGGGCGCGGCCTCGTCCTCATCAGCGCCCTCGCCGACCGCTGGGGCACCATCCCCCGCCACCCCAACGCCAAGACCGTCTGGGCCGAGCTCGACCTC
>NZ_LFMD02000001.1:0-1028 GCF_015776785.2 Kitasatospora sp. SUK 42
GGGTCGCCGGTGGCCGGGGCGCTGGGAGCCGCGGGCTTGTCGGCGGCGACGCCGGTGAAGGTGCTGCCGAGGGTGACCACGACGTGGTCGGCGGCGGCCGAGGCGGACTCGGTGGCGGTGACGCCGTAGCGGGCGGCGACCTGCTCGGCGGCGTCCTTGGCGCCCTTGCCGTAGGTGACGGTGGTGGTCCTGGGCTTGCCGGCGGCGGGGCCGGTGCGGCCCTCCTTGAAGCCCATCCCGACCAGGGCCTTGGCCTCGTTGCCGGAGGAGACCCCGGCGGCCGAGGAGGCGTTGAACACGTCCACCGTGGCCGGGGCGGCCGCCTTGGCCGGCGCCGACGTCGGGGCCGGTGCGGGCGTGGTGGGGGCGGGGGTGGCCGGGGAGTCGGTCTCGCCGTCGGCCGGGGCGGAGGGCGCGGAGGCGTCGGCGTAGCCGAACAGCTGCTTGACGACCTTCTGGATCTTCGCGGGGGTGACCAGGTTGACGTCCTGGCCGTTCTTGGTGCCGAAGCCGTCGAAGGTGAGGGTGTTGAACTCGACGTTGCCGCCGGTCAGCGCCGGGGCCTGCTGGGCGAAGTCGAGGACGTTCCACTCGTTGTCGATCACCAGGTCCTTCTGGACGACGCCGAAGAGGTCCTTCAGCTTGCCGAGGTCGCTGACGATGCCGTCCTGCTTGAGCTTGTGCACGACGGAGGAGATGAACGCCTGCTGGCGGTGGGTGCGGGCGAAGTCGCCGGTGTTGCCCTTGCCGTCGTCCAGGTTGTGCCGCTGACGGACGAAGGCCAGGGCCTGGGAGGCGTTGAGGGTGTTGATGCCCTTCTTGAAGTCGGCGCCGGAGCCCTGGCCCTCCATCGCCGGGTCCTTGGTGTCGTGGGTGAGGCAGACCTGGATCGGCTCGACGGCCTTGGCGATGTCGTAGAAGCCCATCAGGTTGACCTCGGCGATGTGGTCCACCGGCTGGTCGAGGAACTTCTGCACGGTGCGGATGGTGGCGGCCCGGCCCGCGTCGCGGCCGGCCTTCTCCAGGTC
>NZ_LFMD02000001.1:1038-1970 GCF_015776785.2 Kitasatospora sp. SUK 42
TGGGAGCCGCGGGCTTGTCGGCGGCGACGCCGGTGAAGGTGCTGCCGAGGGTGACCACGACGTGGTCGGCGGCGGCCGAGGCGGACTCGGTGGCGGTGACGCCGTAGCGGGCGGCGACCTGCTCGGCGGCGTCCTTGGCGCCCTTGCCGTAGGTGACGGTGGTGGTCCTGGGCTTGCCGGCGGCGGGGCCGGTGCGGCCCTCCTTGAAGCCCATCCCGACCAGGGCCTTGGCCTCGTTGCCGGAGGAGACCCCGGCGGCCGAGGAGGCGTTGAACACGTCCACCGTGGCCGGGGAGACGGCCTTGGTGGCCGTGGGAGTGGGAGTGGGGGTCGGCGTCGCGGCCTGGGTGGCGGCCGGGGTGGCGGTCGCGTCACCGCTCGGGGCGTCGCCGGGGGCGGGCACGGGGGCGGCGGCATCGGCCAGGCCGAACACCTGCTTGACCACCTTCTGGATCTTCGCGGGAGTGACGATGTTGACGTCCTGGCCGTTCTTCGTGTCCTCCCGGTCGAAGGTCAGGGTGTTGAACTCGACGTTGCCGCCGGCCAGTGCCGGGGCCTGCTGGGCGAAGTCCAGGACGTTCCACTCGTTGTCGATCACCAGGTCCTTCTGCACCACCCCGAACAGCTTCTGCATCGACCCGAGGTCGCCGATGACGCCCTGCTCCTTGAGCTTGTGCATCACCGAGGAGATGAAGGCCTGCTGACGGTGGGTGCGGGCGAAGTCGTCCGAGTTCCCGTGGCCGTCGTCCAGGTTGTGCCGCTGGCGGACGAAGGAGAGCGCCTGGGCGGCGTCGAGCTTGCTGCGCCCGGCCGGGAGCTTGAGCCCGGTGCCGCCGCCCGCATGGGTGGCGGTCCTGGCAATGATCGGGTCGTCCACCGGGTGGGTGAGGCAGACCTCGATCGGCTGGAGCACCTTGGCGATGTCGTAGAAC
>NZ_LFMD02000020.1 GCF_015776785.2 Kitasatospora sp. SUK 42
GGCCAACAACCCGAGCCCGACGAACGTCCTCGCCTGGGACACAGCTCTCCTCATCTCCTGAAGCTCAGGGGCTACTACCAAGGACCTCCTCCGACACCCTGCGATCAGGAGCAAGCTGGAACAGGGACACGGGCGCGTAAGCGATCGTCGACCTCGACAGCCCGAAGCACGGCGACGGACGGCGCCACGCGCACCCGGTTGTCAGCGGCAACCGGGCACTGAGCACGGGGGCGTGGTCGTCGCCGTGCCCGGACGCTCGGGTGGGCTTCGTGACCGACATCCGCGCCACCGCCGCCCTGGAGGGCGTGCCCATGCTGATGACCGTCTTCACCGCCGCCCTGGACCGCGCCCCCGCCCCCGCCGCCGAGCTCGCCGACCTGCGCTGGACCGACGGCCGCGACGACACCCTCCACCTCGCCCCGGCCGTACGCGACCACCTGCTGCCCCTGCTGCGCGAGCGCGGCGATTTGGCGTAGGTCGCGGGAACGCTGTTCGGATTCGCGTGCAGGTTCGGGCGGCAGGACTGAGCGAGAAGAGCGGGAGGGCCGTGATCGCCAAGGGCGGTGACGGCCCTCTTCTGTTGTTCCGGTTGGGCGTCCTCGTCAGGCGGGGTTGCGCGGAGGGTGGTGAGGGCGTCCAGGGTGACGGGCGTGATGGCGAGGGCGTGGTCGGTGCTTGGTATTCCTCCAGGCAGGCCCGCGCCGAGTCGGTTTCGGCCTCGATACGCACGGGTCCGATCGCGTCAGAATCGAGTAGTCGCAGGTGCCGTGGCGGACGGAGTGGTCGCGTCCGAGCCGCACCGAGGTCTGCCGACGGCGTGTCGCGCCCCCGTTCGCGTCCCATCGATCCACCGGGCGGTGGACGCGTTTCTTGAGCAATGGCTTCTCAGTTCGATGGTTTGCGCCAAAGCGCCTGCCGAGGCATGGTGGATCGTAGTCGCATCATATTGGCCTTTCAGATGGTCGTGATGGGCTTCCACTTCACGCTCTGCCACACCCCCTTATGGGGGGGGATTCGCCGTCTTCCCGGCCCTGCCTGAGCGGAACCCCAATATTGGCGCGGCGAACGATTAGTGATGGCAGGTCGCGGCTACGTCTGTCGGGTTCGATCTTGCCACTCATCGTCACACCTCACGCCCCCTGCAGCGCTCAGGGCTTGAGGTGACTTCCTCACGAGTCAAGGAGTGGTCGAGGATGAATGAACTTGATCTCGATGTTCAACTTCATGCGCTAGTCGGAGAGGAAGGCGAAGCCGAAATGGAGAAGACAGGCACATGTGCGGGACTGCAGACCTGTGGAGCCACTTGCGGTAAAACGAGTTGTGGCGGCCAGACATGCGCTTCATGCGCGACGTGCAGCCAGACGTGCTCGGGTGCGACGTGCTCGGGTGCGACGTGCTCGGGTGCGACATGCCCCCCGGCCTGTCCGCGGAGGTGAGGATTCATTGCCACGCTCATCAAGGAACCTGCCAATCGAACGAAATTCGCGATGGGGAAATGCCTGGTGGTCGATGAATGGATGTAAGACCTCCTGCGCTGCCCGCGGGTATCGAGTCGTATCGGGTAGGTGCGCCACGAGGCGCCATGGAGTCGAGTGAGGTGAGAGACCTCCACCGCCGGGTTGTCACAGCAACCCGGCTAAGAGGGCATTTTATTTGGGGAGCCTGCGAGTGCAGATGATGGCCGCTGCGATGCCGGCGAAGGCGGCGAAGTGGTCGGCCTCGCGTTCGTAGCGGCGGTGGAGCACGTGGAAGTCGCCGAGCCGGGCGACGGTGCGTTCGATCACCCGCCCAGAGGTCGCGACGAACACGATCGCCGCCAACAGCTCCCGGCCCCTGCCCTGCGGCCGAGTCGGGTGGGGTGCCGCGCTGAACTGTCTTTTCTGGGCAGATTTGTGAGGTGTAATGCATGAAGCCGTTGTATCGGGGTGTCGAGTTTGGATTGTTGCGTGCGCCGGTATTGCCGTGTGATGGTGCGCATGCGGGTGGCGGGTCGGTGGAGGAGCTATTCGCGAATCAGGCGGGGGTTCGTGAGGCTCTTCTGGCTGCTGGTGGTTCTGCTGGTGGGCTTTTGGATCAGGATCCGGATCGTTTATCGACCAAGCGGCGACTGCGGAGAGAGTTGACTCTTACTCGGTATTTAGTGCGTATGTCTACTCGGCCGACGCCGTTCGGGTTATTTTCCGGTGTTGCTCCTGTCCGATTTGGGGGTGGAGGTCGTGTCGTGTGGGCGGGGCGGCATCGTAAGGCCGTGCGCCCGGATATGGGGTGGCTGCGGGGGGTGACCGCTGTGCTGGAGCAGCGTCCCGCTGTTCTGTCTTCTCTGCGGGTGGGGTTGAATGACCTTTGCTTTCGGCGTGGCGGGCGTTTGGTGTTGCCGTACCTTCCGGTCACCGGTGCGGAATCCGTTGATGCCGACAGGCGGGGTAAGGAACTGTCTCTGGGGATCACGCAGGTCGTGGAGGGGGTGCTCGCGTTGCTGTCGGCTCCTGTTGCGGCGACCGATCTGCAGTCGGCAATTCTTGAGATGGTTCCGACGGCGTCCGAAGAGGCTGCGTTGGAGCTGTTGTCCGCTTTGGTGGGGCAGGGTGTGCTCGTGACGGATCTTCATCCGCCTTTGAATGTGGGAGATCCCCTGGGTCATGTGCTTGCCCGTCTGCCCCGGGACGGTGTTGCCGAGGTGGCCGAGTTGGTGAAGTGTCGGGACGGGCTGGAGTCGTTCGGGCAGTGCGAGGTGGGCGAGGGGGCTGCTGCGTGGCGGGGTGTCACAGAGCGGATGGGTGCCCTTCATGCAGCCGCGCACGAGGTTCAAGTTGACCTTGCGCTGGGAGTGGACGTCGAACTGCCGCGTGTCGTGGTCGGCGAGGTGGAGCGGGCGGCGACGGTGTTGTGGCGGGCATCGCCTAAGGAAGAACCCGAGCCTATGCGGGAGTACCGTACGAGGTTCCTTGAGCGGTATGGCTCTGACGGCCTTGTTCCGTTGGGTGAGTTGCTGGATCCGGACATCGGCATGGGGCCGCTTGGATGGTCGGCCTCGTCGACGCGGACAGATGGGCGGGCGCGGGACAGGATCCTGGGCAAGTTGGTGGGTGATGCGCTGGCCGGAGGCCGCCGCGAGGTCGTTCTCGACGAAGCGGTTGTTGATCTTCTGTTCTCGGCCTGCCCTGAGAAGCCGGATGCAGCCCCGCCGGCAGTGGATGTCTACGCCACGCTGCTCGCAGGATCCGTTTCTGAACTCGCAAAGGGCGACTTCCAGTTAGTGCTGGACAGTTGCCCTTGGGGGCGTGTGGCGGGTGCCACGATGGGCCGCTTTTCCCACGTCCTACCCGATATGGAGGCCGGCCTGGACAAGGTCGCCGCATGTGTCGCAGAAGTGGTACCCCATGCGGCCGGCCTTTCATGGCAGGTACGGGACCCTCGCTACGAGAACGTCGCGAGAGTGCCGGTCAGACACCGCGTGCACGTGAATGTCGGGTCCTTCCCCGGACCTGCGGACGCTCGCACCCTCGATGTCGGCGACATTGCCGTCGGTGCCGACAGTCACGGCTTCCGCTTGTTCTCCCTGTCATTGGGGCAAGAGATCCGGCCGATGCACGGCCACCAGCTCATTTGGACTTCAGCTCCTCAGCCGGCGCAGTTCCTTGTCCAGGCGTTTTGGAGTCGTGTCCGCGGCTGGCCGATGTGGGAGTGGGGCGCGCTCGATGTCCTGCCGTTTCTGCCGCGTGTCCGCTATGGCCGGTCTGTACTCTCCTGTGCTCGATGGCAGTTGGACAAAGACCTCTCCCGCGCCTTCGGCTCAGGGGGCCGCCGGGAGTGGCTTGAGGCCTTCGACGCCTGGCGCGTGGCACACCATGTTCCCGACGTGGTCGCGGTGGGCCACGACGACCAGAGGCTCTCCCTCAACCTGAAAGTGTCGTCCCAACGTGACGTGCTGTGGGACGAGATCATCCGAGGAGGGCATGACACGCTCCATGAGGTACCCGGTGGGCTCGATCCCATGGCACACGGATGGCTGAATGGCCCCGACGGCCCGCACGTGGGACAAGTGGTCTTCCCCTTGGTGCTGGCAAAGCCCCCCGCCCAGGACCACGTTCACCCGCTTCCAGTCGGATCCCCAGGAAGAACAGTCCCAAGAATGCCGGGAGGGGACTGGCTCTACGCCAAGATCTACGGATCGGCCGCACGGCAAACGGAAATCCTGACACAGCGCCTGCCCGAGCTACTGAAGGCGGTCGACGAACACGTCGAGCGTTGGTTCTTCCTGCGCTACGCCGACCCCGAACCCCACCTTCGGATCCGATTCCACGGCACCCCTTCCACACTCAACCGGCACGTCCTGCCCCTCCTGCACGACTGGACGGCCGACCTCCACAGCGCGGGACTCGCCCGACGACTCGTGCTCGATACCTACACCCCGGAGACCGAACGATACGGCGACCCCGGCACGCTACCCCTGGCAGAAGACGTCTTCCACGCCGACAGCCTCGCTGTGCTACACCAACTCATCACCACAAATGACACCCCGCTCGAAGTAGTCACCGCAGCACACTGCATCGACATCGCCCGACACGCGCACCACCCGGACGACTGGGCGGATTGGTTCCTCCGAACCTACCCGCGCTCCGTCCCTGGCCTGAGACACGACGACACACACATCACGGTCGCCGACTTCATCACCTTCGACCCACCCGGACCAGGCCCCCGAATCCAGCGCACCCCGCACCTGGCCCAAGCCTGGGCACAGCGCGGTATAGCCATCACCCGCTACGCCGGTCAGCTTCGATGCCGCCCGGACCCGCTGGCCAATCGTCATGGCTGGGCCTGCCGACTGGAATCCGTGCTTCACATGCACTGCAACCGCATGCTGGGCTCCCGTCGGCTTGAGGAAAAAGCCTATGTAACCGCCCGGAACGCAGTCCAAGCCCGACTCGCCCGCCAGACGGCAGGCCAGGAGACCCCATGAACGAGCACAAGACGAGGCTCCGTATCAGTATGGCGGCCGAGCAACTTGCCCTCGAACTCGCGGACCGGCTCAGAAACGCCCTCCCAACGTGGCTCGAAGGCCGTGTTCGCCTCACCGATCGATATGAAACCAATACCCACAGCGCCACCTGGCAGCGCGCAACCCTCAACGGTCACGCCGGCATCGCCATCCTCTTTGCCCACCTCGGCCACCGGAGTGGCACCCCCGACCCGTCGACACATGACTATCTACGCGAAGCCGTCACCGCACTCCAAGCGACAGCACAGCCCCGCGGATCCCTCTATTACGGGATTCCAGCAGTCGCCCTGGCCGCCGCAACCGCGGCACAGGAACCCGCGCACTACAGCAACCTCCTGTCCTCCCTCGACCAGGCAATTGCGTCCGCCGTCGAACGCACCGCAGCCTCATCACGCCAGCACCGCACCACAGCCCACGCAGGCACCACACCCTCTGCCTACGACGCCATCAGCGGACTCAGCGGAGTTGGCCGCTACACCCTGGCCCGTGGCGAGCGCATGCGCTCCAGTACCAAGACGGTGCTGGAGAGCCTGGTCAAACTCACTGAACCCGTCATGGTCGACAACCGTCCCACACCGGGCTGGTGGATCGCCGACCCACCACCATCCTCACACCTGAACCGTTTCACCAACGGCTACTTCGACCTCGGCATCGCCCACGGAATCGCCGGACCACTGGCACTCCTGTCTCTCGCAGCCTTGCGCGGATTCACCGTGAGTGGCCAGACATCGGCTATCGAACGCATCGTCGACTGGCTGCTCTTGTGGACACTCACCGACGAGCACGGGCCCTACTGGCCCACCATCGTGAGCTTGGAGGAAGAGCGCGGCCAAGCCCCCCGGCCAGAGAGTCGGTCCCGGGGAGGCGCCTGGTGCTATGGAAGCCCCGGCATCGCCCGCGCCCTCCAACTCGCCAGCCAGGCCCTCACTCGGCCCCAGTGGGAACAAACCGCCATCGCAGCCACCAGGGCCGTATTCGACCGCGCCAGCGACATGGACACCCTCTACGATGCGGGCCTGTGCCATGGCTGGGCCGGCCTGCTGCAACCACTCCTGCGCATCACCGAAGACAGTGACGACCAGAACCTGCAATCACACATTCCCGAACTCACCGAACGCATCATCGAGCAGTACGATCCGGCCCTTCCCTACGGGTACCGCCACTACGACCTTGAGCCCCGCCCCTTCGACGACCTCGACGACGCCGGCTACCTGACTGGAACAACAGGAATCGCACTCACGCTCCTCAACGTAGCCGACCTCAC
>NZ_LFMD02000021.1 GCF_015776785.2 Kitasatospora sp. SUK 42
GCCGCACTTCTTCTTGCCGCTGTCGCTGGGGTGGCTGCCGCCACCACCACCACCGCCGCCACCGCCACCATCGCCGCCGCCACCGCCGTCACCGCTGTTGCCGGTGTCGGAGCCGGAGGTGCCGTTGGTCGGTGTGATCGGCTGGGAGGTCGACGGACCTCCGGTGGTGCAGTTGGTGGAGGTCGGGTTGGCGTTGCAGTAGTCCGCGAGCCGTCCGTCGCTGACGGAGACCAGACCAGTGGCATCGCTGGTGTTCAGCGGGTCGTTGTTGCTGTAGGCGTAGCCGTTCCACTGCTGCGGATTGCCCTCCGCCAGGAGTGGGTCCGCGTTGAGGAACCGGCCGTGGGCGGGGTCGTACTCGCGGGCGCCGAGGTTGGTCAGCCCGGTGGCGTCGTCCTTGGTGCCGCCGACGAAACCCTTGTCGCCGGCCCAGCTTCCGGGGGCCGGCTGGCTGCCGCGCGGGTTCCCGAACGGATCCGTGGGACGCCGGACGACGGTCTGGGAGGCATCGGTGTTGATCTGGACGCCGTTGGTGCCGTGCGGGTCGGACGCCTGGTAGACCAGTTGACCACCGCTGGTGGGCGCGGTGACGCGGGTGATGGTGATGCCGCCCGGCGAACCGTAGTACCGCACGTCGGTCATCGCCCCGGAGGCGGTGTCGAGGGTGAGCTCGTCCGATCCGAGGTTGAGGGTGGTCCTACCCGGGTCACGGCGGATCAGCTGGCTGCCGTCCGCGTCGTACAGGTACGACGTCCCCTGGGACCCGGCCTTGGTGATGGTGTCGAGCCTGTCCTCCCCGTTCCAGGTGAGGGTGGTGGTGGCACCGGTGCTGTCGGTGACGCTGGTGGTGTTGCCCATCGCGTCGTACTGGTAGGTACTCGACACCGTGCCGCTCGCCGACTTCGTCGACGTCGACACCAGCGCGTGCGGACCACCGGTGCCGCCCCCGGTGTTCGGCGCAGTGGTCTTGCTGTTGACCGTGCCCGCGGCGTTGAACGTCTGGGTGGTGGTGGTGTCGTTGGCGGTGTTGCCGGTGACGTCGTGCTGCAACAGCGAAGTGCGGTCACCCGTCGCGTCGTAGCCGTAGGTCTGCCAGTACGGCGACGGTCCGCCCACACTCGGCTTGGCCGGAGATCCGGACTGGACCGGGCCGTTGACGTTCTTGCAGCCGCCAACACCGGGGACGGACGGTGCCGCCTGGGTGTTGGTGTCACCGGCGTCGGTCCACGCCGTGGTCACGCGGCCGAGGTAGTCGTAGGTGAAGCACTGCAGGTCCGTGGCGGACGCGTTCTGCTGGTCCTTCACCGAGGTGATCCGGCCGGCCGGGTTGTAGGTGTAGCTGTACTGGTCCAGCGAGGTGGTACCGGTCTGGCGGTCCAGGAAGGAGTTGACGAGCCGTCCGGTGGCCCAGTCGTACTGCTGGGTGGAGACGACCTGCGTACCGAAGTCGCCGACCGTGGTACGGGTCGGACGCCCCAGGGCGTCGTACTGGACGTCGGTGACCAGGGTGCCGGCACCGCCGGAGGCCATCAGCAGACCGGTGTTGCTGTAGGTGTAGTCGACCTCCTCCGCCGGCAGACCGCCCATCGCCGGCAGGTTCGTGTGGTCCAGCGAACCGAGGACGGGGGTGTAGACGTTGCTGGTGGTGTACGTGGCACCGAGCGAGCCCTCGCCGGTCTTCCCGCCGGGGACCGTCACGCTGGTGCCCAGGGGCCGGTACATCGCGTCGTAGCCGGTGACGGCCTGGGTGTAGGACTTGCCGCCCGCGACCGAACCGCCGACGTAGCGGGTGCTGGACGCCAGCATGCCCTTGCCGCCGGACACGGTGTCGTACGACCACCCCGCGAGCTGGTTCGCCGCCGACACGCTGCCCGCGTACAGACCGGTCTTGCGACCGAGCACGTCGTAGGAGTACGCCAGGGTGTTGCCCCTCGCGTCCGTGGTGGACGCGACCCGGGAGTTGACGTCGTACGCGGTGGTGGTCGTGCCGGTGTCAGGGTCCGTGACCGACGACTGACGCCCGCGCAGGTCGTAGTTGTAGCTCCAGGTGTTGCCGGAGGTGTCCTTGCGGGTCAGCGGCTGGCCGGCCGGCGTGTACGCGTACGTGGTCACGTCCGCGTCACCGACGACACCCGTCGCCGTGCTGCCGTGGTACTGCCACAACTGGGTGACGCGGCCCCGGGCATCGGTCAGGGTCGTCGTCGGCGTTCCGCCCTGCGGCGGAATGACGTCGGTGCGGTCCGCGCCGGGGTAGGCCGTGGTGGTGACCCACTGCTGCTGGGCGTACGACATGAAGGCGTCGCTCACCTTGCGGCCCGTGCCGTCGTAGGTGATCCAGTCCTGCGCGGGGACCTGCGAGTCCTGCGGAGCGAAGATCGTCCCGTTCGGCTGGTTCGCGCCGTCGAAGTACGCCGCGGCCGTCTTCACGGCCCAGCCGTGCGAGTCGTAGACCTGATCGGTGATCAGACGTCCCGCGCCGCCGGTCGCCGGGCTGCTCTGCGTCTGCCGCAGGCGGCCCAGACCGTCGTACAGCTCGTTCTTCGTCGAGTACGTCGCGTCCTCGTTGATCGCCTGCGAGGTGATCACGGTGGGGGCGGTGACGCCGTTGACGGAGTACGAGAACTTGTAGTTCGCGCTGAGGTCGGTTGCCCGGTCCGGCTGCCACACCGCGGTCAGACGCCCCAGGGCGTCGTACTGCTTGGTCGTGGCGCGGCCGTTGGCGTCGGTGGACACCAGCGGGATGCTGCGACCCGGGTCGACCATCTGGGACGTGGCCCATGACGATCCCATCGGGCCGGTCAGCGTGACCTTGGTCGGAATCGCGCCGGTCGCCGGCGTGAAGGCCGTCTGCTGCTTGACACCGTCCGGTCCTGCCGCCGAAACCACACGGCCGTAGACGTCGAAGGAGGCCGAGGTCAGCTGCGCGTAGTGCGGTCCGCTGCCGTCGTAGGAGTCCACGGCCCAGGTGCTGGTCGGGTCAGCGGTCGCACCGGACGTGCCGAACGCCATCCCGTCGTAAAGGGTCTGCGTGTCCTTCAGGGTGTTGTTCGCGTCCGGTGCCGTTCCGCACGGACCGGCGATCGTCTTCTCCTCGGACGCGAGCATCCGCATCAGCGGGTTGCTGCCGGTCGCGTAGCTGGTGGTGGTGCAGGTCTCCGGCACGGCCGCGGTGCCGTCGCCCCTGTCATCGAGCTGAACGGGCCGGTTGCCGTTGTTCGGGTCGAACGTCGTCACCGAACTCGTGGTCCGCCACGTCCCGTTGGACAGCTTCGTCCAGGACGACGCCGTGGTGCTGGTGCTCTGGTAACGCGCCACCAGGTCGGGCATGCCGTTCTGCTGGTGATGCGTCGCCGTCACCACGTCGTTCGACGCGACCGCGGACGAGGCGCTCTGCACCGAGCCGCCGGCCCGGTCGAAGCCCTGCTTGCCCAGGACGTTGCCCGTGCGCCACTTGTCGTCGGTCACCGTCACCGCGCTCGCGCCCGGGTACGGCGTGAACGACACCGAAACGTTGCGGGTGGAACCGTTGGCGAGGTAGTCGCCGTTCATGCCCCGCAGGTACGTGGTCACCTGCTGGGTCTTGGGCGCCTCACCCGAGTAGCCGCTGCCCGTGGTCGTGGTGACCGTCTGGTAGCCCCGGAAGTCGTCCCAGGTCCGCACCTTGGGGTCGACGAACTCGCCGTCGCCGCGGTGCCAGGCGGCTCCGCCGCCGTAGGTGTAGTCGGTGGACTTCGTCAGCGTGGTGCCGGTGACGGCGTCCTGCTCGGTCACCGACGTGACCAGGTACTTGTTGAACCAGTCGCTCACCGGGTCCGGCGACGACGAGCCCGGCAGGTACCAGTGCACCGGCATGCAGGCCATCGTGTTGCCGTCCTCGGAGGAGGGCATCGTGTTCCTGGTCCGCGAGCACTCCGGGTCGGCGTAGTTCACGTTGATCCGCCCACCGGTCTCGGTGGTGATCTGCTGGATCCGCGGACGGTAGAACGCCGGCTCGGCCGGCACCAGGCCGTCCACTCGGTTCGCCAGCTCGCGCGCGGTGAAGGACACCGCCGGCAGCGTCACGGCCGGCTGGCCGTTCGTCGCCGTCCGCACGATCGAGGCCAGCCACAGCGCCGGCTTCGTGCCGTCCCCCGGGTCCGGGAACGTGTGGTTCAGCGCCCACGAGTCCACCGTCGTGTAGCTGGAGCCGACCAGCACCTGCGTGCTGATCTGCGACAGCATCAGCGGGGACCAGAAGGTCGGCGAGTAGTTGGTGCACTTCCCGGTCGACGCACAGGCCTGGTCCAGCGGCGTGTCCGGCCAGTTCGCCTGGTTCGCCACCGTCCGCTGCGCGGCCGTACAGGTCACCTGGCCCGACGCGGTGCACCGCTCGACGGTGTCGAACAGCACCTTGGCCGCCGGGTTCGCCCCGCCGTTCGCCGCGACCTGCTCCGGCAGACGCTGACCGTACGCGATCTTCGTCACCTCGGCCGCACGCACGTACGGCGTGAGCGTGCCGTTGCCGCCGTTCTGGCCACCACCACGCGAGTAGTAGTTCAGATCCTGCTGATAGCTGTACGTGATCAGGTTCTGGTGGGTGTCCACGACGTAGTCGAGGTTCCACCGCCACCCCTCCTGGCACCACGAACCCGTGCCGGTGGAGGAGTTGTAGCAGTCGTCCCCGCTGTTCGGCGAGTAGACGGGCGCGTACTCCACCGAGTTCGCCGCCGGGTCGCCCTGATTGCCGCCGGGGAGGTGGTTCTGACCGAAGTAGTACTGGATGCCGTCGGTCGTGGTCACCCGCCAGTACTCACCGTTGTGCGCCTCGTTCGCCGCACCGGTCAGCTGCTCGATCTTGGAGCCGTCGTCACCCTGGAGGTGCCAGGCGCCCGTCGCGTCGTCGTGCACCAGGGTGCCCGAGTGGCCACCGAGGCTCAGCGAGGCGTTCTGGCCACCCCAGCAGATGTCACCCGAGTTCGTGATCCCGTCCTTGTCACAGGACCGGTACGAGCGCTCGATGAAGCCGGGCTGGTAGTCCCAGCCCTCACCGACCCAGGACGACTGCGCGTTCTGCGACGACGTCTTCCCGTCCACCATCGACGAGTCGTAGCCCAGCGACAGCGCCGGACCGGCACCACCGATCGACGCAGGGGTCGGAACCGGATACGAGTAGGTGAAGTTGCCCACGTTCGAGCCCGCACCCCACGCCGCCGACGACGACAGCGGCGAGGCGGAGTAGCCGCCCATCGGGCCGCTCGACGTCGAGGTCGTGGCCAGCACCGTCGGCGTCGAGGAGGTCGGCGTCGACCCGGTCGACGCCTGGACGAACGACGCCTGCGACACCCGACCGCCGCCGCTCTCCGACAGCGAGCTCCTGCTCACCGTGGACGCCGCCGGAAGCGAGACCTGCGCGGTCAGCACACCCGTCTTCGGGTCCACACTGGATTCGACCGGCGTCTGCTTCTGGCACTCGGTCCGCTCGGGTGTCGTCAGAGCGCATCCCGGCAGCTCCACCAGTCTTGCGCGATCGGCCCAGGCAACGCCCTGAAGCGCCTTCAGGTCCAGCGCCACCTTCACGTTGCGGTCCACCGAGGAGGCCTCGGCATCCGTCAGCGCGACCACCGAACCGGCCACACCGGCGGCTTCCGCGGTCTTCGCACCCGATACGTCAACCCGCACCGAGTGCACCGGATCCCGGTCGCCCTGGGCGACCTTCACCGGCAACTGCCCGGCCTGCACCGGGTTCCCGCCCGACAGCGCCACCGTCGCCGAGCCGGCCGGCGCCGCCGACGGGACTGCGGGCTTCCACTCCCCCGGCACCGGTGACGCCGGCGGCGGAAGCTTCGCCGGCTTCATGTCCTCGCCCTTGACGGACTTCTGTTCCGTCAAGGGCGTCCTGGGCGACCACACCTTGCCGTGCGGTCGCGCCGCAGCCCACGCCTCGACGGACGGAGCCACAATCAAAGTCGTCAAAACGGACAAGAAGGCGAGAAGAGACACCCATGAGTGTCTCCCCCTCAACCATCTCCCGACCGGCGTCTGAATACGCCAAGCCCCCACGCGAATCTCCCTCAAGGGATGGATCGATAAACGGTCACACACACTCGCGCGACCGCCGGGGGAGAACCTTAGACCCAGACCTTATCTCTATTTTAACTGCGGTTCGATCAATCCCCTTTGCCACGTGGACAATTGACCCCAACAATCCGATTTTCCACCCAAATATGGACAGTTCGATCCGGACTTGACTATCCACCCCCTGACCTCCACAGTGCCCTCGAACGTCCGCACGCGCGGACTTATCGGGGAGAGCGAAAGACCCTTGATGTCCAATTTCAGAATATTGTCCGGGGCCGGGCTTCCGGCGGCGAAAAAGCGGCGGGCCGTCCGGTTCGCCGCCGTCGCGACCACCAGCGCCATGGGCCTCGGAATGCTCGGCATTCCGACCGCATTCGCAGTAACCGCAACCAGCGGAACCCCAGCCGCAGAACCCGCTCTGACGGCAGTTCAGAAAAGCGTTCTGGACGCGCGGGCAAAGGCCAAGTCGACGGGTAAGCCGGTCGTGGTCGACGCGATGACCACCGAGACGTCGCTGACCCTCATCAAT
>NZ_LFMD02000022.1 GCF_015776785.2 Kitasatospora sp. SUK 42
GCGCGGGCGGCGGCGTAGGCGTCGATGGGGTCGGATTTGCCGATGCGGCGGCGTTCGGCCCGGTCGGGCCGGTTGACCTCGACGACCCGGTGCCCGCACGCGCGGGCTTCGCGGGTGAAGCCGGCCCCGTAGGAGGCGGTGCCCTCCACCCCGATCGCCAGTACGTGGCCGTGGGCGTTCAGGAAGGCCAGGCCCGCGGTGTATCCGGCCGCCGTGGTGGGGAACTCGGCGTCCGCGAGGTGCCCGCCGTTGTCGCTGATCACGGCGATGTGGAGGGTGTCGGTGTGGGAGTCGACCCCGCCGAACACGTCCTGGCCCGCGGTGTGTCCGACGACCGCTGCTGTCATGCTGATGATGCCTTCCCTAGCCGGAGGTCGGCGCCGGCCGGGTGGAGCAGACAGGACATTGAAGGGGCTTCTGGACCAAGCTCCTATCAGGTCATGTTCCGCCCGGCCGGTGCCGTGAGAACAGGTCCCGGCGGCCGGACAGAACAACCCGAGGACAGTCCAGCAGGACGTCAGTCAGTGGCCGAGCCACGACCACCGGAACCTGAGTACCAGCATCAATGTCAGTGG
>NZ_LFMD02000023.1 GCF_015776785.2 Kitasatospora sp. SUK 42
TTGATGCTCCTATTGGCTGTCAAGCGGCGGTGAGCCAGTCGCGGTAGGCGTTGGCGAGGTCGTCGTCTCGGCGGATGCCACGTTCGAGGGTGGAGATGGTGGCGGGCCAGACCCCGAAGTGGTTGGCGACGGCGGTGAGGGTGATGTTCTTCGCCTGCCGCATGGGTCTCAGGTCGGCGATGCCGGGGACGGTGACCGTGCTGCTCAGGCAGCGGAACATCTCCCGGGCGACGGCCCGTTTCAGGAGCCGGATGATCTCCTTCTTCGTCCGGCCGTCTGCGGTCTGCCGGACCACGTACTCACGGGTGCGGGTATCACTGGCCATGCGGACCAGGGCGATGCGGTAGAGGGCCGCGTTGGCGGCCCGGTCACCGCCGCGGGAGAGGCGGTGGCGGTTGGTGCGGCCGCTGGAGGCGGGGACGGGGGCGGCTCCGCACAGGGCGGCGAACGCCGCCTCGGTGCGCAGGCGTTCGGGGTTGCCTCCGGCGGTGACCAGCAGCTGGGCGGCGGTGTCGGGGCCGACGCCGTAGGCGGCCCGCAGGCCGGGATTGCGGGCGGT
>NZ_LFMD02000024.1 GCF_015776785.2 Kitasatospora sp. SUK 42
TGACGGCCGGCCCCTCCAGGCCCAGCGTGTACGAGACCCGGCCGGAGGCGACGCTGCCCGCGTTCCCGCTGGCCAGGTAGCCCTCCAGGTCCTCCGGGACGTTCTGCACCCGCGAGCCGTAGTCGTGGTACATCACGCCGGTGAACACGCCCGTCCGGCTGCCGCGCAGCCCGGCCGGGTCCAGCCCCGCGCGTTCGAGGGTCTCCCAGGCGGTCTCCAGCAGCAGCCGCTGCTGCGGGTCGGTGGCCAGCGCCTCGCGCGGGGACATCCCGAAGAACGCCGGGTCGAACAGGTCCGCGTCGTGCAGGAAGCCGCCCTCGCGGGTGTACGAGGTACCCGGCTTCTCCGGGTCCGGGTCGTACAGCCGCTCGACGTCCCAGCCACGGTCGGCCGGGAACTCGGTGATGCCGTCCCGGCCGTCCAGGACCAGCTGCCACAGATCCTCGGGGGACTGCACCCCGCCCGGGTAGCGGCAGGCCATCCCGACGATCGCGATCGGCTCGTCGGCGGTCGTGGCCGCCGTGGCCGCCACGGCCGGCGGGGCTTCCTCGCGCCGGCCGCCGAGGAGCTGCTCGCGCAGGTGGGCGGCGAGTGCGGCCGGGGTGGGGTGGTCGAAGACCAGGGTGGTCGGCAGCCGCAGG
>NZ_LFMD02000025.1 GCF_015776785.2 Kitasatospora sp. SUK 42
CACTGCTCCCCCGCACCACCAGCTCGGTGGCCAGCTCCAGCCCCGCCGCCGGCGCCGCCTCCCCGCGCACCTGGTCGAGCAGCCGCCCGACCAGCGCGGCGGCGATCGCCCGCAACGGCAACCGCACCGAGGTCAGCGCGGGGTGCAGGTGCCGGCAGAGCGGGGTGTCGTGGAAACCGGTGACCGCGACGCCGCCCGGCCCCACCGCCAGCCCCTCCGCCCGGACCGCCTCGTACACGTCCAGCGCCAGCAGGTCGCTGCCCGCCGCGAAGGCGGTCGGCCGGTCGGGGCCGCGCAGCAGCGCCCGCAGTGCCTCCACCTCCGAACGGGCCGCTGCCTCCGGCCGGGCCGCCACCACCACGGACAGGCCCAGCCGGTGGGCCTCGGCGAGGAGGCCCGCCCGCCGGGCCGCCATCCAGGGCAGTTCCTCGGCGGCCCCGAGGTAGCCGATCCGCCGGTGGCCGAGCGCCGCCAGGTGCCGCACCACCTCGGCCATCGCCGTGTCGTTGGCGATGTCCACCCAGTGCTGCGGCTGCCCCGGCGCCGTCCGCCCGAAGCTGACGAAGGGCAGGCCGAGGCCGGCCACGTGCGCGATCCGGTCGTCCTCCTCCAGCACGTCCGCCAGCACCAGCCCGTCGACCTGGCGGGCCGCCACCAGTTCGTCGACGGCGGCCGTCGGGTCCTTCGCGGGCGGCGTGGGCCGGAACAGCAGCACCCGCTGGCCCTGTTCCCCGGCCGCGTCGACCAGGGCCTCCAGGAAGCCGGCCATCAGCGGGTTGGGGTCGAGCGGGTCGTCCACCGGCGCCAGGTAGCCGATGGTGCGCCGGGCACCGCTGCGCAGTGCCCGGGCCGACTGGTCGGGCTGGTAGCCGAGTTCGCGGATCGCCGCGGTCACCCGCTCCAGCGTCTCCGGGCGGACCCGGTGCGGGGCGTTGAGCGCGTTGGAGACGGTCTGCCGGGAGACCCCGGCCGCACGGGCGACCTCCTCGATGGTGGTGGCGCCGCGACGCGGCCGGCGCGGTCCCTCGGGCATGCGCTCCTCCAGGCGTGGCCCCTCGGGCATGCGCTCCTCCAGGCGTGGTTACGGACGGCGCAGCGTCAGCAGCCCGCCGCGCGGCACCAGGATGCCCTCCGCCCGGCCGAGTTCGACCTCGCCCTGCCGCACGATACGCCCCCGGGCGTCCTGCACGGTGGCGGTCGCCGTCCCGTCGGCGCCGGTCAGCCGGACCTGCGGATCGGCGTCCGCGTTGGCGACGAGCAGGGTGCGCCAGCCCTCGCCCGAGGCGTCCACCGGGAGCGCCGCGTAGCGGGCCACCGCCACGGTCTCGGGGCCGACGGCGCTCACCATCGGGTAGCCGAGGTCCGGCCGGGCCGGGCGCAGTTCGCCGAGCTGCAGGGTGTCCAGGTGCTCGCGGAACACGCCGAGCCAGAAGGCGATCGCCTCGCGCTGGGCCGGGCTCTGCGCCGCGAGGTCGACGGAGATCTGCGGCACGGAGAACAGCACGTTGATCAGGTGGCAGGCGACCTGCTCCGGCGGCTCGCCCGGGTGCCACATCAGCATGTCGGAGTGGACCGGCACCGGCCCGGCGGCGAGCCGGACGTCGACGGTGCGCTGCCGGTTCTCCTGCGGGCTGAGCGGGCAGTCGGTGGCACGGATCATGGTGACGTACGGCCACAGGCCCGGGCTGACGTACGGCTGGCGGTACTCGACCATCGCCTCGGGGTCGGCGGCGGTGATCCGGCCGCGGATGGCGGCGAGCAGGCGCTCCACGCCCTCGTCCACCCGCGCGCAGTCCGCCTCGGGTCCGGCCTCGGGGGCCTCGGCGCGGGCGAACCAGTCGACGAAGTCGACCTTGAGGCCGTCCATGCCCCACTCCTCGACGGCACGGACGAGGCGGTCGGTGAGGAACTCGCGGACCTCCGGGTAGCGCGGGTCGGCGACGATCGCGCCCATGTGGGCGGCGTCGGCGAGGGCGTAGCGGCCGAGCTTCTGGTAGGCGGCACTGTCCTTGCCGATGAACGGCAGCGCGTACCAGAGCAGGTAGCGCACCCCGAGTCCGTGCACGCGCTCGACGTGGGCGGCGGTGTCGGGCAGCGAGACGGGCTCCCAGTCGCCGCAGTGGGCGTAGCCGCGGGTGCGGTCGGCGGTCATCCAGCCGTCGTCCACGATGATCACGTCCAGGCCGAGCCGCTTGCCGAGCGCGGCCTGGGTCTCGACGCGTTCCGGCGTGACGTCCTGGTGCATCGAGTACCAGGTGGAGTAGGCGGGCCGGCGGGCGGCGTCGGGGATGTCGACGGTGCGGCCGTCGCCCCACCAGTCGGTGAGGTCGGTGAGGCAGCGGGCGAAGTGCCGCCCCGAGGTGTCGATCCGTACGGTGAGCCGGCCCTCCGCCTGGGCCCAGAAGCGGAACTCGCCGGTCTCCTCGACCACTCCGGCCCCGGCCAGCACGTCGGGGCGCTCGGCCGCGAAGGCGCACAGCGCGACGTCGCCGGTGCCGACCAGGGCGGCGATCGGCGCGCCGTTGGCGAGGCTGGTGCGGCGCGGGGCGCTCCAGGCGGCGGGCAGCCAGCCGGTGCCGCGCGGTTCGGGGGTCCAGAAGGCGGTGGCGTCCACGCAGGGCACCCGCCACTCGATCCGCACCGGGCCGGAGCCCTCGGCGGTCACCTCCACGACGCCGTCCCCGACCGCCCGGGCGGTGCCCGTGCCGCCGACCCTCAGGTCCAGGCCCTCGGCGTGGAGCGGGCGCAGGCCGCCGCCGGCGGTGGGGGCGTGCGGTTCCCAGATCTCGGTCATGCTCAGCCTTTCGTGGCGCCGGCCAGCAGGCCGGAGATGAACTGCCGCTGGAGGACCAGGAAGAGGACCATCATCGGCAGGGTGGACAGCGCGGTGCCGGAGAGGATCGCGCCGTAGTCGGTGGTGCTCTGGTTGCCGTGCAGGGTCGCGAGGGCGACCGGAAGGGTGTGCATCTCGGGGCTGCGCAGGGCGATCAGCGGCCAGACGAACTGGTTCCAGGAGCCCAGGAAGAGGAAGATGGCGAGCGCCGCCATCACCGGCCGCATGACCGGGACGACCACGCTCCACAGCACCCTGAACTCGCCCGCGCCGTCGACCCGGGCGGCGTCCAGGAGTTCGTCCGGGAGGCTGCTCAGTGACTGGCGCATCAGGAAGATGGCGAAGGGCACGCACAGTCCGGGCAGGATGAGCGCCTGGTAGGAGTCGAGCAGCCCGAAGCTCATCATCATCTTGAACAGCGGTACCAGCATGACCTGTTCGGGCACCACGAGGGTGGAGAGCAGCAGTCCGAACAGCAGGGTGCGGCCGCGGAAGCGGAACTTGGCGAAGGCGTAGCCCGCGAGCAGGGCGACGACCAGGGCGCCGAGGGTCTGGACGCCCGCCACCAGCAGGGTGTTGCCGAGCACCCGCAGCAGGCCGACCTTCTGGTCGAGCCGGTGGAGGTTGTCGCCGAGGTGTCCGCCGGGCAGCAGTTTCGGCGGCCAGTCGAAGATCTCGGTGTCCTTGCGGGTGACGGCCATGATCAGCCAGTAGAACGGGCCGACGGACAGACCCGTGACGGCCGCGAGCAGGAAGGTCAGCGGCCAGCCGCGCAGTTTCTTGAGGTTCACCGGTCCTTCTCCCCCATCAGGCGCATCTGGACGGCGCCGAGCACCGACACCAGCAGGGTGAGCGCGTAGGCGATGGCGGAGGCGTAGCCGAAGTCGAAGTACCGGAAGCCGTTCTGGTACAGGTACATGGAGACGGTCAGGGTGGCGTTGTCCGGGCCGCCGCCGGTCAACACGTATGGTTCGTCGAAGAGTTGGAGCGTGCCGATGGTGGAGAGCACGACCGTGAAGAGCAACACCGGGCGCAGCGCGGGGACGGTGATGGCGGTGAAGCGCCGGATCGGTCCGGCGCCGTCGACCATCGCGGCCTCGTACAGCTCCCGGGGGATGGACTGGAGGCCGGCCAGGTAGATGACGGCGTTGTAGCCGGTGTAGTGCCAGGTGAGCACCAGGACGACGGCCATCCGGGCCCAGAACGGCTGCCCGAGCCAGTCGACGCCGGACAGGCCGACGGCCTCCAGCACCCGGTTGACCGCGCCGTTGTCGGTGTTGAGCAGGAAGGAGAACATCACGCCGGTGGCGACCAGGCCGGTGACGGACGGCATGAAGACGCCGAGGCGCCACACCGCGCGCCAGCGCACCAGGGCGGAGTTGATGCCGATGGCCATCAGCAGGGCGAGCCCGAGCATCAGCGGTACCTGCACGACGAGGATCTCGCCGGTGTTGCGCAGGGCGGTCCAGAACAGCGGATCGTCCAGCAGGCGGCGGTAGTTGGCCATCCCGGCGGAGCGGGTGGCGCTGCCGGAGCCGGTGGTGAAGGAGAGCAGCAGCGAGTCGACGATCGGGTAGGCCTTGAACACGCCGAAGGTGATCAGGGCCGGGGCGAGCAGCAGGTACGGCAGGGCGGTGCGGCGCCACCTGGCCGGTGCGGTCTTCCTGGCGAGGGCGGCGGGCGGGGCGGTGGCGGTCATGCGATGGTGCGCCCGGTCTGCTGGGCGAGCTGCTTGGCGGCGTCCTGGAGCACGGCGGCCGGGTCGCCGCCCTTGAGGAAGACCTTGGTCTGGGCGTCGCTGGCGAGCTTGAGGGCGCGGGCGTAGTCGCCGGAGAAGTTGGTGGGGTCGCCGCCGTCGACGGCGAGTTCGGCGAAGGTCTTCAGCGGGGACTCTCCGCCGAAGTAGGCGCTCGGCTTGGCGAACATCGGGTCGGGGTAGGCGGCGGTGAGCGCCGGGAAGACACCGCCGGCGTCGAACATGGCGTTCACGGAGGCGGGTCGGGTGAGCGCGTACTCGACGAACTTCCAGGCGGCGCGGCGGCGCGGGCTGGAGCCGGCGACGGCCAGGTGGGTGGAGTTGACCAGGGCGGTGCGCTTGCCGCCGGGGGTGACGGCCGGGGGCTTGGTGAGGCGCCAGTTGCCGCTCTGGTCGGGGAACTTGCTCTCCAGGTAGTGCGCGCCCCAGGCGGGGATCGGGGCGACGGCGAGCTTGCCGGCCTTCATCAGGTTGCGCCAGCCCTGGTCGCCGGAGGCGTCGCCGACCAGCCCGGCGTCGTGCAGGCGCTTGACGACGGTCATGGCGCGCACGGCCGCCTCCGAGCCCATGGTGACCTTGCCCTGGAGGTCGAAGTAGAAGGCGCCCTGGAGCTGCATCAGGGACTGGAGGAAGTCCAGGTCGGGGTCGGGGTTGGCGGTCTTGTTGACGCCGATCAGGAAGGTGTCGGGGTTGGCGGCCTTGTAGCGGTCGGCGACGGCGATCAGGTCGTCCCAGGTGGCGATGGCGGTGGGGTCGATGCCGGCCTTGTCGAAGTAGTCCTGGCGGTAGAAGAAGCCGAGCGGGTTGACCTCCCAGGGCAGCGCGTAGGCGTGGCCGTCCTTGCCGGTGATGCTCGGCCACAGGCCCTTGGCGAACGCGTCCTTGTGCGCGTCGGCGCCGAAGGAGGAGAGGTCGGCCAGGCCGCCGGGGAACTTCTCCAGGTAGCCGGGCAGGTAGTCGCAGCCGATGTGCAGGACGTCGCCGAGGCCCTGGCCGCCGGCCGCCAGGCCGACGGTGATCTTGTCCCAGATGGCGGGGTTGCCGATGTCCTGGACGTCGACCTTGATGCCCGGGTTGTCCTTCTCGAACGCCGGGACGACGGCCCGCAGGGCCACGGCGGCCGTGGCCCAGGACCAGACGGTGATCGTGCCGGTGTCGGCGTCCCCACCCGAGGCGCCGCCCGAGCCGGAGTCGCCGCAGGCGGCGAGGGTGCCACCGGCGGCCAGGGCCAACAGGCCGGCTCCGGAGGCGCGGAGCAGGTCGCGACGGGAAAGGTGTGACATTGCATTCCTCTCTGCGGGGTGGCGAGGATCGGTAAGGCGGCATGAGGGTGGGGGTCGATGCTCGGCCAGTTTGAACGTTCAAACACACAAAACAAACCAGAACCAAACACGCTCGAACGAGCGGACACAGCAAACGCCCACCCGCCTCGCGCCGTCAAGCCCTCGGTGCGAGGCGGGTGGGCGTTTGAGACCGTTCCGTTATCAGCCCCGCGCGGCGGCCGAGGGTTCGAACACGGTTCCCGGGGTGACCGGGATCCCCCGGGCCATCGCCTCGAAGTCCAGGATCGGGTGGGTCAGGATCTCCTCGACCTCGTCGGTCAGGAGGTTGCCCAGGATGAACTCCTCCTCCGGGCCCGACCCGAAGGTGACCACCTGCCCGCTCGACTGGATCATCCAGTTCAGCAGCTCCCGCTCGGTGCTCTCCGCGAGGTGGATCTCCCGGCCGGGGTGGTCGCGCCGGATGCCCTCCACGACCGCGCGGACGGCCTCCACCTCCACCCCGAGCCTGCGCACCGTGGCCGGTGACGCCCGCCGACCCCACCACTGGAAGATCACCCACTGGGCGACCGAGGGGTGGGACAGCACCTCGGCGGCGAGCTCCGGCAGCTGGTGGAGGTTCGCGGCACTCGCCACGGTGTGCACCCGCACCCGGTCGAAACCCTCGGCGTCGCACAGGGCGAGGGACTCCAGGAGCGCGTTCAGCAGATTGCCGTCCGGGCTGCGGCGGAAGGCGCGCTGCACGTCCGCGGTGACGGCGTCCAGCGGCAGCCGCAGCGAGGACAGGCCCCGGAGCCGCGAGAGCTTGTCGGCGGTGAGCGTGTAGCCGGTGGTGTCGAGGCCGACCTTGAGACCACTGGCGACGGCGTGGTCGACCACGTCGAAGACCGGCGGCCACAGCAGCGGATCGCCCCCGGCCAGGACCAGATCGGTGGTCCCGTGCACGGCCAGCTTCCCGACGATCCTCCTGGCCTGCGCGAGGTCGATCTGCTCGGCGGCGAACGGGTTGTAGCAGCCCTGGCAGGACATCGGGCAGCGGTTGTTGATCGACCAGTTGACCCGCCTGACGCGGCGTCCGGCGCGCGGCTGGTCGATCCGGCTCCGGATCCCGGCGACGAGCTCGGCCAGGCGCCGGGCCTGCGGGAGGGTGGCGCCGGTAAGCAGTTCCCCGGCCCGCTCGACGGCGGCCGCGGTGGCGTTGTTCTGGAGCAGCAGGAACGCCAGACGCCACCGCATGGCCTCGTCCGCCGGGTCCCGGCTCAGGGCGTGTTCCACCCGCTCGGTCAGGGCTCCGAGGTAGCCGGGGTTGAAGTTAGTTGGCTCCAGGCGCCGTTGGAACGCGTCGGTTATCGAACCGCGCTCCAGGGACCGGTCGTAGCCGGCCCGCAGCGGGTGCGGGGGCAGGATCTCCACGTGCTGCCGAGTGGACATGGGGTGCTCTCCGGTGGCTGTCAGTTCGGGACGGACGGCAGCACGGTCACCATCGAGTCGGCGGACGGCAGGCCCATGCACTCGACGAAGACCGCGTCACGGACGAGTTGCGCGATGGCGGGGTGCGTGGGGGTGTCGAGGTAGCGGGTGGTGGAGCCGAGCGGGGTGAGGTCGCGCTCGGCGATCAGGGTGCGCAGGGCGCGCGGAAGGTTGTCGAGGTCGTCGCGGATCCCTTTGAGGTCGAACCGGTCGGCCAGCCTCGTCGCGGCCCTACGGGCCTTGGCCAGATTGGTCGTCGGGTCCAGGATGGTCGCCTTCGCCAGGTAGTACGGGACGGGCTGCATCATCCAGGCGAGCGGTGCCTGCGGGTCGCCGTCGTCACCGGGAGGGCCGAATGTCGCGGGCCCGAGCCCGAGGCCGTCGCAGAACCACTCGGGCCGCATGCTGATCCGGTAGTGGGCGTGGCCGGCCAACCGGAACGCCGGGAGCCTGGCGATGACGGACGTCGTCTCGATCCGGAAGGTGTCGGAGATCCGCCGCATCCTCCGCTCCACCACGGCCCGGGTTTCCGGCACGTCGGCACCATCGGCCACGACGTGGATCAGGTCGAGGTTGGAGACGATGTCGCCGGTGGGGCCCGTGCGGTGATCGCCCCGGGCGAGCGAGCCGGTCGCCGCCACGGACATGTCGGTCACGTCCGCGAACTCGCGGGCCAGTTCCTGGAACAGCAGGGGGACGTCTTCAGGTCTCACGCGCCTCTTCCAAATCTGGTTGTACACCGATGAGTTGGGATTCAGTCGCGCAGCCTAACAGCGAGCCAACACAAATAGTCGATTTTGCAACACACATCTCACACGCTCTGACTGACCGACCGACACAAGCCGTCCCTATTCGGCCACTTCATGGTTCGCCCGGCGCACGTAGATCGGGTGGGGATCGAGCCCGATGAAGGCGACCGCCCCCACCGCGCCGAAGTGGTACAGCCGGTGGGCGATCTCCCCGGCGGCCCGGGGTCCGAACTGCTCGGCGAGACACGCGGCCTGGCGCGATGAGGGGAGGCCGGAGCGTGACCGCAATGCCCACGGTGCGCCGCCGGATGCTGGGTGCAGAGCTCCGGAGGATCCGGGAGGGCCTGCACCTCACGGTTGACGAGGTGGCGACCCGGCTCGGCTGGCACCAGTCCAAGGTCAGCCGACTGGAGAACGGCCGCTACGGCTTGCGTGCGAACGAGGTCGGGATACTGCTCGACGTCTACCAGGTCACCGACCCGGAGGCCCGCGAGGCACTCGCGACGCTGGCGCGCGAGGGAAAGCGCAGGGTGTGGTGGCAGCCGTACTCGGACGTGATCTCGCAGCGCTACGCCTCGTTCATCAGCTTCGAAGCGGAGGCTGTGGCAATCCGAAACTTCGAGTCGTCGCTGATTCCTGGACTGCTCCAGACCCCCGACTACGCACGATCTCTGATCCGACAGCTCAGGCCCGAAGCGCCAGCCGAGGTGGTCAATGCACTCGTCGATGTCAGGATGGCCCGGCAGAACGCGGCTCTTCAGCGCGAGGAGCCGCTGAAGGTCTGGGCAATCGTGGATGAGGGCGCAGTTCGCCGACGGATCGGCAGCCAAGGCACCATGGCGAAGCAACTGCAACAGTTGGTGGCCGCCTCCAGGGAGCCGAACGTGACGTTGCAAGTCGTGCCCTTCACGGCAGGAGCACATGCAGGCATACACGGCTCGTTCGCGATCCTGGAGTTTCCCGTCCGCAGCGACCTCGATGTGGTGTACACCGAGGCCCTCACGAGTAGCCTCTACCTCGAACGGGATGACGACGTCACGGCCTACGATCAGGCATTTGATCGCCTCCGGGCAGCGGCACTTGACGTTGCGCCGTCGCGTCGACTTGTCGCGCAGATTGCAAAGGAACTCGAATGATCGACACCGGCATGGACTTGAGCCGAGCCACGTGGAGGAAGAGCAGCTTCAGCGCTGACCAAGGCAACTGCATCGAGGTCGCCGACGGCTTCGCCGGGATCGTCCCCGTTCGAGACTCCAAGGACCCCAGCGGGCCGGCGCTCGTCTTCCCCACCGACGCGTGGACGGCGTTCGTCACCGCCATCAGGACCGGCGAACTCCCCACCGCCTGAACACCACTGCGCGAGAAGTCGGCCCGGCCGACTTCTCGCGCAGCTCCGATCAGATCAGCCCGTCACGGTTCTCGCACTTCAAGGCGCCGCTGGCCGTGCCCTCGACACCCGTCAGCTGCTTGATCGGCAGGTCGACGAACTTGATGGTGTCCTCGGTGCGACTGGCCGTCGCGCCGACCGTGGCGTCTCCGGCCCATACGACGGCGGTCGAATCCTCACCGGCGGTCAGCAGCAGGCCCATGTTCCCACTGCCGTCGAAGGTGACGATCGCGCTGAACTTCCGGGGCCCGGCCACCTCCGAGGTCAGGACCAGCCTTCCGGACGGGGACTTGCTCCCCAGACAGGTCCCCGCACCGAGCTGAAAGGTGCCGCCGTCGGGCCCGGCGATGGTCACGGTGTTGCCAGTGACGGCTGCCCCGCCCCCCGCTCCACCTGCCGCCTTCGCAGGGGCGGTCGTCTTCGGACCATCGGCCGGCTCCGAAGCGGCGATGCCCGATGCCGCAGCAGTCGGCGCGGCACTGTCCTGTGCGGCGGCCGTGGTGGACGACGGCGAGGCCGAACCTCCGCAAGCCGCAAGTGAAAGGGCCGAGATGCCGACGATCGCCGCAGAGTACACACGAGTCATTCGAGTCATGGACAGAACGTAACTATCTTGTGTGACAAGACATCAGCAAAACACCCACAGCTTCGTCCCCGTCCAAGGCAGCACCGAAGGCCCCAGGAACCCGCCGGCTCCGCATCCCACAGCGCGACATGATCCAACGTCACCACCCGGTGATCACTGCTGCCAGGACGACCCACGCGGCCAGTGCCGCCGCGACACCACGGGAGACCCCGCATGGCTGACTACTATCCGTACCGCATCGCGACCAGGAGAGGGGACTTGACACTGATCTGGCGGCCCGGCGAGGGCGATGCACCCGATGAGCTCGTCGTTGACGACCTCGGGAGACTCCTCGCGTTCCAAAACCCCGAGGCGCTGCGGGAACACTGCGGTCGCAACGACCGGGTGCTCACCTGGGAGGGCGAAGCCACCCTCGATCTGGCCACCGTACGGCGATGGGTCGAGCACCCTGGCCTCGGCTCGGTGTCGGCAGAACTACTGCTGGACGCATGGAACTTCTTCGAGGACCTCTCCCACAGCCTGAAGGCCGACCCGCCCCTCCCCGCCCAAGGATCAATCCACGACAGCGCCTACGAAAAGCTCTTCGGCGGTGGTGCTCTCGAACCGACTGCCGACAACGAAGCCTGGACGGACGGGGAGACCGCGGCCGTACGCGAACTCCTCCGAGCCGGGCTGGACCTCTGGGAGCGGGCCGTACCCTGAGCGGCGTCCCGTGCAGCGGCACCTCGTCCTCAACGACCTGCTTCTCGACGGCGTGGATGCGGGAGATCGCGAACAGGCCGCCGCCGAGCAGTCTGTTCGACCCGGTATGGGGGGCCGTCCCGGGAATCCTCGTCCGGTGGGGTCGGGGCTCCGGATCAGGGCTCTGATCCGGAGCCCCGACCCCCGGCTACGGCACGAACTTGCTCAGGTCGACCGCGTCGGCCATCGCCTGGTACCCGGCGTCGTTCGGGTGCAGGTGGTCGCCGGAGTCGTACGTGGGGTTGAGCGCCGGCGGGTTGCCGGGGTCCTGCATCACCTCGTCGAAGTCGATGACGCCGTCGAACGCGCCGCTCGTCAGGATCCACCGGTTCACGGTCGCACGGATCTGCTCACCGTAGGTCGTGTAGTACTTGGCGCCCTGGTAGGGCAGGATCGTTCCACCGATGATCTTCACTCCTGCCGCGTGCGCCTGGCGGATGACGTTCAGCATGCCGTTCTCCAGGTCGGTCGCCGTCAGCGGTCCGGTGCCGTTGGAGCCGATGTTGTCGCCGATGTCGTTGATGCCTTCGAGCATGATGACGTCCTTGACGTCCGGCTGGCTGAGGACGTCGTGTTGGAAGCGGCTGATCAGGGACTTGTTGTAGCCGTTGGCACCGGCATCCGTGAGGATCCGGTTGGAGCCTGTCCCTGCGTCCACCAGGCCGCGGGTGGTTCCGCCGCTGGTCGCGGCCATGCGCCGCGCGAGGTCGTCGGGCCAGCGGTGGTTGGCGCCCGGGGTGGAGCCGACCCCGTCGGTGATGGAGTCGCCGACGGCGACCAGTGTGCCGGTGGCCGTCGGCGAGGTCACGTCGAGACCGGCCAGGACGAACCACTGTTGACTGGTGGCGGGGTAGTTGCTGGTGCCGTCGTCGGTGACGTGGTTGCCGGTCGTGGAGATCCACGTGTTCTCGCGGGCCCGTTGGTGCCAGGTGTCGGCGCCGGCGGGGCTGTTGGGCAAGTAGACGCTGACGAGCAGGTCCTGGTCGGCGCCCACGCCCATCGGCACCGGGTCGCTGAAGACGTCCTGTCCTGCGGGGATGGTGACGCCGGTGGAGCCGTTGAACGTCACTGTGCGGTGGGTGCCGGTCACGGCCGTGCCCGCGGTGCTGCTCTGCTGGGCGAGGTCGACGGCTCCGACGGTCAGTGGCGAGCTGCCGTAGAGGTTGCTCAGTCGCACCCGCGGCAGGGAGCCGGACACCGAGGTGTGGGCGATCATGCGGATGGTCTGGTTGTGGAAGGTCGCCCCGTAGGTCTGGCCATAGGCCATCAGACCGTCGCTGTAGGCGCCGACCCGAGTCGGCCGGGTGAGCTTCCTGTGCAGCCATTCCTGGTTGGCCCCGCCGTTGTCGTGCCACTGCGGCACCGGAGCCCCCGGGGAGGTCGAAGCGTGCTGAACGTCCATCAGTTTCGTGCTGTGGACGTTCGCCAGGGTGTACACGCCGCCCGAGGAGACCACCGGCGTCGCAGCAGCAGCCGGCGACAAGGCCGGCGCGGCCGCGGCGAGCGCTCCCGCCACGGTCAGGAGGGTGAGCCGTGATCTGACATGACGTCTCATGGGACTCCTTTGCTTGTGAGGATGTTAATCACGCCCAGGAGACGCGCCGGCCGTTCGGCGCGCCTCCCCGCCGTCCCGGACGCGTGGACCGGCCACCGATCGTGCAGGGACCGCGCAGTATCGTCGGGAGTCCGGAGTGCGGCCACCCGGCCCGCTCGACGCCATTCGCGGCTTGGACAACGGAGGTACCACGCATGAACGTTGACACCGACCGGCCGGACTTCCTGCTCGTCCACGGCGCCTGGCACGGTGCCTGGTGCTGGGACCGGGTGCGCGCCGCGCTCGACGCCGACGGTTGGCGGTCCCATGCCGTCGACCTGCCCAGTGCCAATCCCCCGGCCGGCCACCGGAACGGCGCCCGCCCGGCGGGCATGCTGGACGACGCGGACGCCATCCGGGACAGCCTCCGGCGCATCGACGGCCCGGTGGTCGTGGTCGCCCACTCCTACGGCGGCGTCCCCACCACGGAGGCCATCGCGGATGCCCCGAACGTGGCACGGGCGGTGTACCTCGCCGGTTTCCAACTGGACGCGGGTGAGAGCATGTTCACGTTCCTCGGAGGACCCGTACCGAACGACGGCACGGGCCAGGCCCCGCCGCCCGAGGACGCCCGGCAGACGTTCTACGAAGACGTGCCCGAGGCCGATGCCGAGCGCGCCGTGGCCCGGCTGCGCCCGCAGTGCGTCCGGTCCTTCACGGAGCCGGTGACCACGGCAGGATGGCGCACCGTGCCCTCCGGCTACATCGTCTGCGACCGCGACCAGGCGCTCGATCCGTCCCGGCAGCGCGAGCTCGCCACGCGCGCCGGTTCCGTCCACCGGCTGCCGAGCAGCCACTCGCCGTTCCTCTCCATGCCCGGGCAACTCGCCTCTCTCCTGGGCCGGATCGCCACCTCCCCCCTCCCCGCCCCGCCCCGATGAACCGCCCCGTCGCACCGGGGTGCCCGCGAAACCGGGTAGTGCGGATGATCTTGCAGTGGGTAATGTGACCCGCCGGAGGCCGGGCGGCCCGTTCGCGTGCCGCCGAGGCCGCAGGGGACCGGAAAGTGAGTAGAGACAGATGCAACCGACGTTCGTACTGGTACACGGAGCCTTCGCGAACTCCTTCTCCTTCGCGCCGCTCCAGGCCGAACTCGGCCTCCTCGGACACCGTTCGGTCGCCGTCGACCTTCCGGGGCACGGGTTCGCCGCGACCTTCCCGCGGGCCTACCAGGCACCGCAGGATCTCGGAGGGCTCGCCACCGCGCCCGGGGCCATCAAGGGCGTCACGCTCGCCGACAACGCCGCGCACCTCATCGGGACACTGGAGCGGGCCAAGCGGAACGGGCCCGTCATCCTCGTCTCACACAGCCGCGGCGGCATGACGGCCACCGTCGCGGCCAACCAGCGGCCCGACCTGATCGACCGCATCGTGTACGTCTCCTCCTGGTGCCCCGTCGACCTCGACGTCAGCGCCTACTACGCCGAGCCCGAGATGGCCACGGTCGACGCCGCGGGGCTGGCCTCGGCGATCGTCGGGAACCCCGCCGAACTCGGGCTGCTGCGCTCCAACTTCCGCACCGCCGACCCCGGCGTCCTCGCGGCGTTCAAGGCGGCCTTCCTCGCCGACGGGACGGACGAGGAGTTCATGGTCTTCCTCAACACCTTCCAGCCCGACGAGAACCTCGACGTCGGCACGGCCGACGACCGGGCGCAGCCCGACAGCTGGGGGCGGATCCCCAGGACGTACGTCCGGCTGACCGAGGACACCAGCGTGCCGCTCGCCATGCAGGACCGGATGATCCGCGAGGGCGACGCGCTGACGCCGGAGAACCCCTACGACGTCCGCACGCTCACCAGCAGCCACCTGAAGTGGCTGGCCGACCCGGCACCGGCGGCCCGGGTTCTGGGGGAACTCGCCGCGCTCCTGCCTGCCGGGTCGTGATCGGAGCCGGATGAGGATCGCGCCGGTCCTTGTCGGGGCCCGGAGGCCGCCGGCCGCGTGAACCCCGCGCGGACGGACGGCCTCCGGGCCCCCAGGCCCCAAGTCCCAGACCTCAGGCTCCAAGCCCAGGCCCCAAGCCCAAGGCCCCAGGTCAGGCCCGGGTCACCGGCGCCTGGAGTTCCGTCACCCAGTCGTCGCGGTTCTCCGGGCACTCCAGGTTGATCTCCCGGGGGTATCCGGTCGACTGGTAGCCGTTGCCGTCGATCCAGCGGGCCAGGGCCTGGGACGTGGGCACCACGGCGTCCATCGAGCCGCGGTGCACGATGGTCGCCGCCTGGTCGAGGGGCGGCAGGTCGAACACCCGGAAGGCGTCGTCCTGGAGGGGCGCGGAGACCTGGACGGCGGCGTGGACCCTGATCCGGCCCTCGCCTTCCGGGGCGTCCTCGTAGTAGGCGATCCCGGGACCCGTGGGGGTGATGCCCGCCGCGTCCAGGAGGTGGAACAGCTCCTCGTAGAGGGGCGTGATGACAGGGGTGATCTCCTCGGGCTCGAAGCTCGCCGCGGTCGCGGTCAGCTCCGCCACCCGTACGGCGGGGACGTTCTTGATGACGACGTCGTTCGTGGGCATGTGCCCCTCACTCTCGATCGCTCGGAGCCTCGCCTCGACCTGCACCAGCCGCGCGGCCGCGGAGGCCATGGCGGTCTCCAGCTCGGCCTGCCGCAGCCGCAGCATGCCCCGCAGCTCCTCGGTGGCGACCTTCTCCTCCACGATGTCCCGCACCTGCTGGAGGGTGAACCCCAGGTCCTTGAGCGCGATGACGCGGTTGAGCCGGGCGAGCTGGGCGGCGACGTAGTAGCGGTAGCCGGTGGCGGGGTCGACATGGGTCGGGCGCAGCAGTCCGGTCGCGTCGTAGTGGCGCAGCATCCGGACCGAGACGCGGCCGTGCCGGGCGAAGTCTCCGATGGTGAACATGATGTCTCCGAGTTCAGCGCCTGACACGGTGTGAGGGTCAAGAACCTACTCGGTCGCGGACGAACCGCGGGAGCGGGGCGTGGGCCGGGACAAAGGCGTTGACAGTGTGGCTAGGTTCGAAGCATGAGCGGACGCGGAGCTGACGGCAGTGCGGGGGACGCGGACTACGGCACGATAGGCGGCGGGTACGCCACCTATCGACAACCGGACGCGAGGATCGGGCAGGCGATCGCCGCCGCCCTGGGCGGGGCGCGCACGGTGGTCAACGTCGGGGCCGGGGCGGGGTCGTACGAGTCGACGACGCTGGAGGTGACGGCGGTCGAGCCGTCGGCGTCGATGCGCGCCCAGCGGCCCGCGCACCTGTCGGCCGCCGTCGACGCCGTCGCCGAGCACCTGCCGTTCGACGACGGCGCGTTCGACGCGGCGATGACCATCTTCAGCGTGCACCAGTGGAGCGACTTCAGGGCGGGGCTGCGCGAGATGCGCCGGGTGGCGCGGGGCCCCGCCGTCGTGCTGACCTGCGACCCCGGTCTCGTACGGGACTTCTGGCTGTACGAGTACGCGCCGGAGGTGCTGGACACCGAGGCCCGCCGCTATCCGGCCGTCGCGGACCTGACCGAGGCCCTCGGCGGACGCACGACGGTGACCGCGGTGCCGATCCCCGTCGACTGCACCGACGGCTTCAACGAGGCGTACTACGCGCGCCCCGAGATGCTGCTCGACCCCGCCGCCCGGCAGGCGTGCTCGGCGTGGAGCTTCGTCGACGAGGAGGCGCGCGAGCGGTTCGCCGCGGATCTGCGCCGCGACCTGGACAGCGGGGCCTGGGACGCTCGGTTCGGCACCCTGCGGCAACAGCCGTTCTACGAGGGCTCGCTGGTCGTGATCACGTCCGTTCCGGCCTGACCCCCACGCAGGCGGCTCAGCGGCCGACCTCCCGCAGGCGGAAGTCCTCCACCGTCTCCCGCCGGATCAGCAGCCGGGCCCGGCCGTCCCGCACCGCCGCCACGGCCGGGCGGCCGACCAGGTTGTAGCCCGACGCCATGGACAGCTGGTACGCGCCGGCCGCCGGCACCGCGAGCAGGTCTCCCGGGCGCAGGTCGGCGGGCAGCTCGGCGTCCCGGACGAGCACGTCCCCGGCCTCGCAGTGGCGGCCGACCACGTCCATCCGGGCCGCTCCCGCCTCCGACCGGCGCCCCACCAGCCGCACGCTGTAGGGCGCTCCGTACAGCGCGGGCCGCGGGTTGTCGCTCATCCCGCCGTCCACCGCGACGAAGCAGCGGCCGTCCGCCGGGTGCTTCACCGACAGCACCCGGTACACCGCCACCGCGGCCGGGCCCACCACCGCCCGGCCCGGTTCGACGACCAGGCGCGGCACCTCCAGGCCCGCCTCGGCGCAGCGCACCGCCAGCCGGTCGGTCACCTTCACCGCGAACTCGGCGAGGTCCAGCTCGGCATCGCCGGCCAGGTACCGGATGCCGTGCCCGCCGCCGAGGTCCAGCTCGGGCAGCTCCACCCCGTGGTGCTCCCGCACCTCGGCGAGCAGCCGCACCAGCGTGTCCACGGCCTGGAGGTACGGCTCGATCGTGGTGATCTGCGAGCCCAGGTGGCAGTGCAGGCCCACCAGTTCGAGCCCTGGCTGGTCCAGCACCCGGGCGATCGCGTCGGCCGCGTCGCCGCCCTCGACCGGGAAGCCGAACTTCTGCCCGACGACCCCGGCCTGCACCACCCGGACCAGCACCTTCTGCGGCGTGTCGGCGGCGACCAGCGCGGCCAGCCGGGCGATCTCCGCCGGCCCGTCGATGACGATCCGCCCCACCCGGAGCCGCCGCGCCAGCCGCAGCTCCTCCGGGGACTTCGCGTTGCCGTGCAGCAGGATCCGCTGCGCCGGGAAGCCCGCCGACACCGCCAGCCACAGCTCGCCCGCCGAGCAGACGTCCAGGCCGAGGCCCTCCTGCTCGACCCAGTCCGCCATCGCGCTGCACAGGAAGGCCTTGGCCGCGTACAGCACCTCGGCGTGCGGCAGCGCCCGCCGGTACGCCCGGGCCCGGCTCCGCACCTCGCCCTCGTCCAGGACGTACAGCGGGGTGCCGAACCGCTCGGCCGCCTCCGCCAGCCCCACCCCGCCGACCAGCACCTCGCCACCCGGGCCGGGCCGCGCCGAGGCCGGCCAGGGGCCGCCGAGCAGGTCGGCGGGGACGGTCGCCGGGGAGGGAACTGCCGGGGCGGTGAGCTGGGTCATTGCGGCTACTCCTACGGAAGACGGAAGGTCGTTCTGGGCTGCGGGGGTCAGTCCTCGTAGTGCATCGCGAAGCGGCAGTTCGCCGCGCGGGTGTGCGCACGGTCGGCCACCGGGGCCGCCGGATCGGGCGGCTCGGGGCGGTCCTGGCGTCCACTCACGGGCGCGAGGCGGATCGTCCGCTCGTACGGCTGGTCGACCTCGACGTAGTCGATGACGGCGGTGGCGGTGGTCATGACGGGATCCCTTCGGTGGTGGGCCGTACGGCCGGACCCCTCCAGTGGAGACCCTCCGCACACCGATCGCATCCGCCCTTGACGCATGGCGTACGCCCCGACCGCGGTCCTTGACGCCTTCCTGACAGCGACCCGAAAGGCGTGTCAGGGAACTGTCAAAGTTGGCCGGTGCGCCGCCAAGCCCGCGTCAAGGGCGGCATGTTCCCGGCCGAACCGGTGGTGGGCTGTCCGCCGTCCCCGCAGCCCCACCCAACCCGCCGCCCCGCCGAGCCCGGGCGGCCCCGGAAGGTCCCCCGAGACGATGCGCCGTTCGGCCCTCACCACCCCGGACCACACCTCCGACCAGCAGAACTGGTTCCGCCGCCCGCAACCGCCCGCGCCGGAGCCGCCCCACCCGAGCCACCGGCCGCCCAGGTCCGCGGGCGGCCGCCGCCGGCTGATCACCCGCCGCCAGCTGGCCGAGGCGCTGCCCGCCACCGTCCGCAAGCTCCACCCGCGCGCCATGCTGCGCAACCCGGTGATGATGGTGGTGGAGACCGGTTCGGCGCTCACCACCATCAGCGCCGTGATCCACCCCAGCGTCTTCGGCTGGGTGATCTCCTTCTGGCTCTGGCTGACCGTGCTGTTCGCCAACCTCGCCGAGGCCGTCGCCGAGAGCCGGGGCAAGGCCCAGGCCGACTCGCTGCGCCGCGCCCAGGCGGGTACGACGGCCCGGCGGCTGCTGCACTGGCGGGTCGGCACCCGTGACCACCGCCACGAGGTCGTCCCCGCCGAGCACCTGGTGCCGCACGACATCGTCCTGGTGCCGGCCGGTGAGGTGATCCCGCAGGACGGCGAGGTGGTCGAGGGCGTCGCGAGCGTCGACGAGTCGGCGATCACCGGGGAGTCCGCGCCGGTGATCCGCGAGTCCGGCGGGGACCGCACCGGTGTCACCGGCGGCACCCGGGTGCTCTCCGACCACCTGGTCGTACGGGTCACCTCCCGCCCCGGGCAGAGCTTCGTGGACCGGATGATCGCGCTGGTCGAGGGCGCCGACCGACAGAAGACGCCGAACGAGGTCGCGCTGAACATCCTGCTGGCCTCGATGACCATCGTCTTCCTGCTCTCGGTGGTCTCGCTGCAGCCGATGGCCATCTACGCCCACGCGCCGCAGACCACGATCGTGCTGGTCGCGCTGATGGTCGCGCTCATCCCGACCACGATCGGCGCCCTGCTGTCCGCGATCGGCATCGCCGGGATGGACCGGCTGGTGCAGCGCAACGTGGTCGCCCTCTCCGGCCGGGCCGTGGAGGCCGCCGGGGACGTGGACGTGCTGCTGCTCGACAAGACCGGCACCATCACCCACGGCAACCGCCGGGCCGTCGCCCTGCACCCCCTGCCCGGCGCGACCGCCGAACAGCTCGCCGAGGCGGCCCAGTTGGCCTCCGTCGCGGACGAGACGCCGGAGGGGCGCTCACTGGTGGAACTGACGAACCGTCAGTACTGGGTGCCGCCGCGCTCCCCCGGCGAACTGGGCGAGCAGCGGCCGGTGCCGTTCACGGCGCACAGCCGGATGAGCGGCGTGGACCTGAGCTGGCCGGACGGCAGCGGCTGCCTGATCCGCAAGGGCGCGGCCGCCGCCGTCGCCCGCTGGGTGGTGGACTCGGGCGGGCGGCTGCCGATGGAGGCCAAGCCGCTGGTCGACCGGATCGCCGAGGCCGGCGGCACCCCGCTGCTGGTCGCCGTGCACGACCGGCACGGCGCCCGGGCGCTGGGCGTGGTCGAGCTCAAGGACGTGGTCAAGGAGGGCATCGCCGAACGCTTCGCCGAGCTGCGGCGGATGGGCATCCGCACCGTGATGGTCACCGGCGACAACCCGCTGACCGCCAGGGCGATCGCGGAGGAGGCCGGGGTGGACGACTTCCTCGCCGAGGCCACCCCCGAGGACAAGCTGGCCCACCTGCGGCGCGAGCAGGCCGCCGGGAACATGGTCGCGATGACCGGCGACGGCACCAACGACGCCCCCGCGCTCGCCCAGGCCGACGTCGGCGTCGCGATGAACTCCGGCACCCCGGCCGCCAAGGAGGCCGGCAACATGGTCGACCTCGACTCCAACCCGGCGAAGCTGATCGACATCATCCGGGTGGGCAAGCAACTCCTCATCACCCGGGGCGCGTTGACCACCTTCTCGATCACCAACGACGTCGCCAAGTTCTTCGCGATCATCCCCGCGATGTTCTCCGGCTCCTACCCCCGGCTGCACGACCTCAACATCATGGAGCTGCACAGCCCCACCTCGGCGATCGCCTCCGCGATCATCTTCAACGCGCTGATCATCATCGCGCTGATCCCGCTGGCGCTGCGCGGCGTGCGCTACCAGCCCGCCTCCGCGACCGACCTGCTCCGGCGCAACCTGCGGGTGTACGGGCTGGGCGGGCTGGTCCTGCCGTTCCTCGGCATCAAGGCGATCGACCTGCTGATCGAGTTCGTGCCGGGACTGGGCTGAGACGGGAGGCGGACGAGGCCTGTCAGAAGACCGTCAAGAAGTGCGCGGCGGGCGTCATGGTGGTGTCAGCGCCGGTCCGGACGGCCCGGTTCCGGGGTTCACTGGAGACATCCGAAGCGAGGAGTACCCGACCGGAACGACCCGACCGGAACCATCCGACCGGACCGCCCGACCGGACCAACGGAGCCGGAGAGTCCATCCGGAGAGACGGAGGCGAACGGCCATGACCGGGACCACCCGAGTGATCGTCGGCCTGAGCGGATCACTGAGCAGTCTGGCCGCCCTCTACCACGCCGTCGGCGAGGCGGCCCGGAACGCGGCCGTGCTGGTGCCCGTCGTCGCGTGGACGGCGAGCGACCGGGACGACCTGCGCCCGCTCTCCGAACTGGAGCACGCCGCCCGGCGGCGCCTGGACATCGCCTTCGAGCAGGCCTACGGCGGCTACCCGTCCGGGCTGGTCATCCACCCCCTGGTGGTGCGCTCCGAACCGGGGCCCGCCCTGGTCGGCGCCGTCACCGGGCCGGACGACCTGCTGGTGCTCGGCGCCGCCACCCGCCGCCGCTTCGACCGGCTGCGCGGCGGATCGGTCGCCCGGCACTGCCGGCACCGGTCGGGCTGCCGGGTGGTGGAGGTCTCCCCCTCGGCGCTGCTGACCCGGCTCGAACTGCCCGCCCGCACCGGGGCGCCGCTCCCGCTGCTGGCCCGCTGAGCCCGCTTCGCCCAGGAGCGATCCCGTCCCCCCTCGGCCGGCTCAGTGGGGGCCCGGCAGGTGGGCGCTGAGCCAGCCGAGGGAGGGCGGGATCAGCCGGTCCCAGGTGGTGAAGTTGTGGCCGCCGGTGTCCACCGTGGCCTGGGCCACCACCATCGGCGGACGGGCGGCCGCCGCGAAGGCCGTGGAGTCGGCGTAGGTCGTCCCGTCCTCCTTGCTGTCGGCGAGCAGCACCGCGAGCTCGGGCATCGGCAGGTGGGCCAGCCTCCAGTTGAGGTCGGCCTCGTCGCGGCGCTGCCGGTCACCGCCGAAGAGGTCACCGGTGGTGACGTCCTCCGCCGCCTTGAAGTAGCCGGAGAGCGAGACCGCCGCCGGGAAGGTCCGCGGGTGCGCCATGCCGAGCTTGACGGCGCAGTAGCCGCCGGTCGAGTCGCCCATGACGCCCAGGCTGCCCTCCCCGCCCAGCACCCGGTAGGTGGCCCGCAGGTCGGCGGGCACGTCGACGGTGAAGTAGCTCTGGGCCTGCGGGCCGCCCGGGACGTCCTCGCACTCGCTGTCCCGGGGCATGCTGGGCGAGGGCCGCATCAGCACCAGCACCGTCGGCTTCACCTCCCCCTTGTGCAGCAGGTCGAGCTCGGTGGCCGGGTAGCGCAGCTTGGTGACCAGGTTGGCGGCGTCCCCGGGGAAGCCGGTCATCACCAGCACGGCCGGGAAGCGCAGACCCTCGTTGCCGGGCCGGAAGTACTGCGGCGGCAGGTAGACGTACCCGTCGGTGCTCAGCCCGGTGGTGGCGCCGGGCAGCCGGACGCGGTCGAGCCGGCCGATCCGGGCGGGCTCGCGGCCGACCGATCCGGCGCCGGTGATCTCCGCCGGGCCGAGCACCTGCACCCCGGCCGGCGGACCGCCCGCGGCGCCCGTACCACCGGCCCCGCCCTGTCCGGCCTGCCCGCCCTGGCCGCTCTGACCTCCCTGGCCTCCCTGAACGCCCTGAACGCCCGGCGGGCCCGGCACGCCCGGCGAGCCCCCGGCCCCCTGGACCACGCCGAGGCTGCGCTCGCGCCCGAGCAGGTCGGACCAGCTGCTGTAGAAGACGAAGTAGTCGTTGACGGCGAACCCGAGCGTGGCCAGCAGGGTCAGCTGGGTGAGCGCGATGGTGCCGAGCCGCAGGAACATCGCGGGCCAGCTGCGGACGGCGAGCCGGGGCCAGACCCAGAGCGTGCCGAGCACCGTGAACACCACGAGCAGTGCCATCAGCGCCAGCAGCTTGTGACTGGTGAGTCCCATCTGTCCCGGCCTCCCCTACCACTGTGGACCACCGACCGGGGAAGCGAGCCCCCCACCCAGGGTGCCCGCTGAGGCACCGTACGTCACCAGCACCGATGCCCGCGCACCCCGCCCCCGAACAACCCGCCCCGCCAAGTTCGACACGGCTGTCGAACTTGGCATGACCGGGCTATGCTGTCGAAACGCCCGAAGATGAGCCCCTGCCCCCGTCGACGACCGCGCCGCCCAGGCGCGCCCGACCGGAAGGAGGCGAGACACCGGGACCCGGGACGCATGGACCGCAGCAGTCCGGGCCGCGATCGCGCCCACTCCCCCTCCACCTCCCGAACCGGTGGGTCCGCTTCCGGCGGAACTCAGGCCCCCCGATGACGTTCTGACGATGCGTCAACTCAGTGCCCGGCCCTTCACCGGCCCGGCCCCGCAGGCGTGCCCCCGGCCGCCCGGCGCCGTTGTACGGAAGGTGAACCGCCGAGCCCACCCCCGACTCCCGGCCTCCGCGCCGAGGAAGAGGTACCCCATGACGACGTCCCAACTCCTCCCGCGCCCAGGCGAGGCGGCGGCGCTGGTCACCGTCCTCGGACTGCTGGTCCTGGAGGAGATCGCCCTCGGCATGGCGGAGGAGGAGCACCGTCCGGTCATCGGCGGCATCCTGATCGGCGCCTCCTGTTCGGGCCTGCTGATGGTCGGCGCGGTCCTGTTCAGCCGCTGGCTCGACGCCCGCCGGCCGCTCCCGCTGCCGCCGCCCGGCCCGAACGGCCGCGAGTACAGCGCCCGCGCGCTCGAAGGCTTCCCGATGGAGGCCGTCCGCCCCTTACTGCTCTCCGAACAGGCGCCCCAGCTGGGACAGTTGTACTCGGCCTGGATGCTCGCCCGGGCCGGCCGCACCGCCTCCTGGATCTCCCGGCGGCTGGACATCCCGCTCGCCGCCGCCCAGCTGCTGGTCGACGCCGCCCGGGCACCGAAGCTCGATCAGAGGCGCTGACCGGGCGCGGCGTTGACCTGCGTCAGCAGGAACGGCACCAGCCCACGCTCCGCCAGCGCCGACCGCCAGGCGTCCCGCGCCTGCACCAGCTCGCCCGGCCCGTTCGCCTCCGCGGCCGACGGGCCCTCCGCCCGGGCCGCCGTACCCAGCAGCCCCAGGCCGCCGACCAGCAGGCACACCGCCGCGATCCCGGCGGCCACCCATCCGGCGTCCACCAGTGCGCGCCCCAGGACCTCCAAGTCCTCGGTCAGGCCCAGCACGTAGCCGAGCAGCAGGAAGACCACGGCGGCCGCGACGGCGACTATCGGCACGATCACGCCGAGCACGCCCCACCACCCTGAGACCCGCTCCCGCGCCGGGGTGTCGACCGGCAGCCGCGACACCGCGTCGGCGTCCGCCCGCAGCGTCGCGTAGCGCTCGTACTCCGGCGCCGCCGCGGCCAGCACGTACTCCGCGTTCTCCCGCGCCGTCCGCCGCAGCCGCTCGACCCCGCGCGCCTCCTCGCCCCTCTCCCGCAGCGCCGCCCGCACCTGCGGCATCGCCAGCGCCCTCCCGAGCTCCGTCTCGAAGTCGGCCCGATCCTGCTGCGGCAGTCGAAGCGGCCTGTCCATGCCGTGCCCCCGTTCGCTGTACACCTGTGGGCCATAGTTCTACAGCACTGTAGAACACGGGGCCAGGTCGGAGCAGCCCCATTCACCTGTGGGGTTGGGGAAGAGGAGGGGGCGCTCCGGCCAACGCCGGCCCCGCCGGGCGGGTGCGTCGCGCGGTGGCGGGCGTCAGGTGGTGACGAGCCTCACCCGGCTGGCCTCGGAGGAGGCCGACGGGCTGGCGCCGACGTTGGCGACGGTGGCGATCACGACGGCGTCGGCGTCCGGGATCCAGTTCATGGTCTTGGACTGGACGACCAGTTGACGGTGCTGCCGCTCGCCGTCGCAGATCACCTCGGCCTCGGGCGTCCGGGCGGAACCGAAGGCGATCGAGGAGGTGTCCTCCGGGTCCTTCTCCTCCACCGAGACGGTGAGCGAGCGGGCCTCGTCGGCGATCGAGCAGCGGTAGTCGACGTTCACCCGGACCCGGCCGGGGACCTTCGGATCGATCCGGATGTCACCGAGGCTGACCTCGGTGACCACCGGATCCGGCCCGTCGTCGTCGTCGAGTACGGCGTGGGCGGGCACGGCGAGGCCCGTGAGGCCGGCAAGGCCGACGAGGCCGGCAAGGGCCGTGGTGAGGACTGTCAGGACGATCCACCGTTGCACTGCGACCTCCGGGGTCTTGAGGCGTGTCGCGGCCGACGCTAACCGCCACCCCGGGAGGCCGCGCGCCGAGTCGTCCGATCGTCGGACCGGCGCCGGGGAGGACCACCCGAGCGCACCCAGGAGGACCCCACTGGCGGCCCACCCCGCCGTCGCCCGCCCGGTCCTCCACCGCTCCGACCAGGCGTGCACCGCCTCCGGGCTCCGTACGGCCGCCAGCAGCGCAGGCGAGAACAGCCGGGCTACGCGGTCTGCGACTCCTCCCGGACGGAGCCGATGAACCGCAGCAGTCGCTCGTTCACCACCTCGGGCCGCTCCAGGTTCAGGCCGTGCCCGGCGCGCTCCACGATCTCCGCCCGCACGCCCGGAATCAGCTCCGTGACCCGCTCCACCACCTGACGCGGCCGCAGCAGCGCACTGCGCTTGCCGACCAGCACCAGCGCGGGCAGCCGGATCGACCCCAACTCCTCGTCCGTGAACGGCCGGGCCGCCGGTCGACCGTTCGGCTTGTAGCTCCGCATGGCGAGCATCAGCGGCGCGATCATCTCGCGCGGCGCGCTCAGCGCCGGATTGGCCAGCAGCCTCCCGACCGCCGGGCGCAGCGGGCGCGGGGCCAGCATGCCGAACAGTCCGCCGACCATGTGGACGTAGAACCGCGCGGGGACCTTCTCGATCCCGCCCGGGTCCAGCGACGCCACGGACGCCAGACGCTCCGGCGCGTGGATCGCCTGGTTCAGCGCCAGCCAGCCCCCGTACGAAACGCCGACCAGGTGCACCCGCTCCAGCCCGAGACCGGCGAGCACCTCCCCCAGCCAGGCCGCGTTCTCCGCCGACCCGGCCGCGACGGCGCGCTGCACGCTGCGGCCGGGGTCGTCCAGCGTGGAGATCGCGTACACCGGGTGCCGCTCCCCCAGCGCCGCGATCTGCGGGTACCAGTTGGACGGATGCCCGGCGTGGCCGTGCAACAGGACGATCGGTTCTCCGCTCGTCGGGCCGTAGCGGTGCACGTGGACGGTCCCGTACGCGGTCTCGACATCCGACTCCTGGCGCGGCCCGGGCCACAGCTCCATCGCCCGGTCGTACGCCTCAAGGAACTTCGCCCGAGCCGTCTCACTGACGAAGTGTCCGACGCTGGTCCTGGTCATGACCCCTCCCTCGCTTTGATGGTATGGTTGTACCACAAAAACATCTGGAAGGAACCCGATGCCCAAGCTGGTGGATCACGAGGAGCGGCGGGCCCACATCATCGACGCCCTGCTCCGCTCAGCGGCGAGCAGCGGCCTCCACTCCGTCACCATGCGCTCCGTGGCGGTCGAAGCGGACGTCTCGGTGCGCCTCGTCCAGTACTACTTCGACACCAAGGAGCAGCTGCTCCTCGCCGCCATGACCCGCCTGGCCACCCGCATGGGCGAACGGGTCCAACAGCGCGTCCGCACGACCGGCGCCGCCACCGACCCGCGCGGCATCATCGAGGCGGTCCTGCTCGAAGCCGTCCCCACCGACGAGGAGAGCCGGGCCTTCCACCTCATCTACACCGAGTACGCGGTCCTCTCCGTCACCGACCCGGCACTCGGCGGCCGGCCCTTCCTCGCGGCCCCCGACGAGATGGAGGCCTTCCTGGCCGCCCACCTGACCGCCGCCCAGGAAGCCGGAACCGCCGACCCCCACCTCGACCCCCGCCAGGAGGCCGTCCTCCTCCTCGCCGTCTCCGCCGGCCTCGGCCTGAGCGTCCTGCTCGACCAGCGCACGGCGGAGGACGCGACCGCCGTCCTCCACTACCACCTCAGCCGCGTCTTCCCCGGCTAGGACGTTCCACCGCGATCACGATCGCGACGGGGCAGGACGGTGAAAGGGAGTACGACCGACCCGTATCGTTGGGCCGGCGGGCCGGGGTGGCCGCGCGACGATGAGACGCGAAGGCCCGGGAGCCCGGGCCCCGTGCCGGAGGAGGGGAAGAGCTCTCATGACCGATCCGATACGTGTCGGCCTGGTCGGGGTCGGCATCATCGCCGAGACCCACCTCGCCGTTCTGGCCGAACGGGACGACGTGGCGCTGGAGTTCACGGTCGACTCACGGCCGGTCGGGCCGGTCGAGTTCCGGGGCACCACGCCGCCCCACCACGGCGGCCTCGCCCAGGCGCTCGACGCACACCAGCCGGACCTGCTGGTCCTCGCCACCCCGACGGAGACGCACGCCGAGCTGACGCGCCTGGCCCTCCTCCACTCCACGGCCAGAGTGCTCGTGGAGAAGCCCCTCGTCCACGACCTCGCCTCCCTCGCGGGGCTGCGCGAACTGGACGGGAAGGCCGACGTCCAGGGCCGCGTGTTCACCGCCCACCACTTCGCCTTCTCCCCCGAGGTCGACTGGGCGGCGGATCTGCTCGCCGCGAACCCGGAGTGGGGGCCGGTCACGACCATCACCTCGGCCTTCTACGACCCGTACGTGCTTCGCCCGACGGAGGCCTTCGCCTCGTACGTCTCCAGCTGGACGGACTCCGGGGTGAACCAGCTCAGCATGCTCACCCGCTTCGTCGACCTCACCGGACTCACCTCCTCCCATCAGACGGACGGCGGCGCGAGCGCGTGGTGCACCGTGGAGTTCCGCTCCCGGGGCGAGGTGGGGACGGCCCGCCTGCGCAGCAGCTGGCTGACCGGCTCCAGCAGCAAGGAGAGCAGCCTGGTGTGCGGCCGCTCCGGCGTGGAGGTCTGGATCGACCACACCGCCATGACCGGATTCGCCGCCCGGGGCGGTGAGTTGCTGGCCGCCTTCGGCACCGACGGCCGCACCCCGCGCAAGGTCGCCCACTACCGTCCGCTCTACGCCAGCCTGCTCTCCGGCAGCCCCCATCCGGTCCTCGGCTTCGACACGGCGGCGACGATCACCGCGATCCACCGCGCGACGCCTGAGGAGTCGCCCGAGGAAACGCCCGAACAGCGGTAGGGCCCGCCGCGCGGAGCTGCGCGGCAGGCCCTGGAGGAGGCGGACTACCGTCGACCGGCCGTGGCCCTGTCGCCCCGGGAGTCGTCGTTCTCGTCCTCGCCCTGGTCGTCGCCGTTCCAGCCGTCGCTGCGGTCGCGGTACAGGGTGAAGCGGTCGAACAGCACCGGCGTCGGGAAGGGGTTGGCGGCGGTGGCCTGCGTCGAGTGGTAGTAGCTGACGGTGATGGTGGTCCGGCCGCCCGGGACCAGCCCGGGGTCCACGTCGAAGACCGCGACGCCGTAGGGGAAGTTGGTGTCCGGGTCGGTGACGGCCGACCAGTGGGCCTTCTCCTTGGCGTCCGGGTCGGCCTTGAAGGTGAGGCGCTGGGTGCGGACGGTGGCCTCGCGGACACCGTCCCCGTCGGCGGGCAGGTAGACGTCGTCGTGCCCGGCGGTGCCGCCGCCGCCCAGGATCAGGTGGACGGTGCCCTGCGAGGTGTCGATCTGGCGCAGGTCGTCGTCGGCGACGGCGGGGGTGAGCAGCCCGCCAGGCTCGGTGCCGCGCACGGGGTGGGTGCGCTCGTAGTCGTGGTCGTGGCCGGCCAGCACGAGGTCGACGGAGTAGCGGTCGAGCAGCGGCAGCAGCTTCTCCCGGATGCCCATGTCGCCACCGTGGCTGGCGGCCGAGGAGGACATCGCGAACTGGTGCAGGTTGGCGACGATCCAGTCCACCTGGCGCCCGGCCCGGGCGCGCGACAGCACCCGCTCCAGCCAGCGGAGTTGGGCACCCTCGCTGTAGTCGCTGATGTAGATGGACTGGCCGGTGGCCGGGTCGAGGCTGGCGTCGTCCTCGACGGCGATCTCGTTGCCGTCCAGGCTGACGAAGAGGACGGAGCCGACCTGGAAGCTGTACCAGTTGCCGCAGTAGTCGCGGGTGCCGTTGTCGGGCAGTTCGAAGCGGGTCAGGTAGGAGGCGTACCCGAGGTCCCCGCCGCCGGCCTCGACCTCGTGGTTGCCGGGCGCGGGCATCCACGGGCGGTTGGCGGCCGACTTGCCCATGTTGTTCATGAACGCGTTCCAGGCCTGCGGCTGGAGCTGCGGGTTGTTGTTGGCGTACGCGAGGTCGCCGTTGAGCAGGTGGAACAGCGGGGCGAACTGCTCGACCTGGCGGACGGCCGCCGCGCCGTGGATCGAGGACTTCTTGAACACGTTGTCGCCGGTGCCCAGGTCCCCGAAGCTGGTGAAGCGGAACGCGGCCCGGCCGCGCGCGGGCGCGGTGCGGAAGGTGCCGCGCACCGGGTCGGCGCCGTCGTGCAGCACCTCGTAGACGTACGTGGTGTCGGGCCGCAGGCCGTTCAGGCGGACGTGGTGGGTGAAGGTCTCGACCTTGTTGAGGCCGTCGACGTAGCTGCGGCTGTGCGCGTCCACGGTGCGGCCCGCGCCGCCCTTCGGGGTGCCGATCCGTACCCGGGGGCGCCGCACCGTGGCGGCGGTCGCCCAGGAGACGGTCATCTCGCGGGACGGCTCGTTGCCCCACTGGAGGTGGATCTGCTCAGCTCCGGGGGTGCCGGCCACGGCCGGCTGGGTCCACAGCAGGGTGGACGCGGGCAGCGCGGTGAGCGCGCCGACGGCCGTACCCGTCCGAAGGACCGTTCTGCGAGAAGGTTGTGCCACCACTGCCGCCTCCTGGGTTCCGAGAAACGCCCAGGAGGCTCCCAGTCGGACGGTACGTCCACACCACGCTCGAAGGTGTGGACGGCGAACGGCAGTTGAACGCTGGCCCACACCACTCGCCGGCCAGGGCGGCGGTGTGGACCGGCGTCAGGTCTCGGTGCGTCAGGTCCCGGCGCGTCCGACGCGCAGTGCGTCCGGCGCTTGGTGCACGGACTTCTCCTTGACCAGTCGCGCCGCGAACAGCCCGGAGGCCGCGGTGAGCACCGCCGCGGCGACGATGGTCGCGTTCAGCCCGAGCGCGTCCGCGAGCACCCCGGCGACGAGCGCACCCGCCGCGTAGCCGATGTCGCGCCAGAACCGGTAGGTGCCGAGGGCGTTGGCCCGCGAGTTCGGGTGGGCGTGGTCGGAGACGGAGGCGATCAGCGCCGGGTAGACCATCGCGGTGCCGAACCCGAGCAGCACCGCCGAGACGATCCCGGCGAGCAGCGGCCGGTCGAGCAGCACCAGGGCGAGCCCGAGGCCGACGGCCTGGACCAGCATGCCGGTGACGATCAGCGGCTTGCGCCCCAGCCTGTCGGCCAGGTGCCCGGTGGGGATCTGCCCGAAGCCCCACAGCAGCGGGTAGAGACCCTTGATCAGGCCGATCGCCGCGAGCCCGAGCCCGTGGTCGGTGAACAGCAGCGGGAAGACGCCCCAGGTGAGGCCGTCGTTGAGGTTGTTGACCAGCCCGGCCTGGCTGGCGCCGCGCATCGAGCGGTTCCGCCAGGAGGTGTCGGCGAAGGTCCGCCACAGGCCCGGGCGCTCCTGCGGGACGTCGTCGGCCGGCTCGGGGTGCTGGGCGAGCTCCAGGGCGACGTGCGCCGCGGTGTCGCGGACGACCAGGGAGAGCGCGAGGCCGGCGACGACGAAGACGACGCCGATCAGCTCGGGGGTCGGGCGCAGCCCGTACGCGGTGGCGAGGTAGCCGGTGACCAGCGCGGTCGCGCCGAGCGAGGCGTACCCGGCGGCCTCGTTGAGGCCGGTGGCGAGCCCGCGCCGGGCCGGGCCGACCAGGTCGATCTTCATGTTGACGGTCATCGACCAGGTGAGGCCCTGGTTGATGCCGAGCAGCACGTTGGCGGCCACGATCCAGCCCCAGGCGGGCGCCCAGGCCAGCACGAAGGGGACGGGGATGCCGATCAGCCAGCCCGCGATGAGCAGCTGCTTGCGGCGGAAGCGGGCGGTCAGCGCGCCGGCGGCCAGGTTGGTCAGGGCCTTGGTGACGCCGAAGGCGATGATGAAGGAGAAGACGGCGAGGTCGCTGGTCAGGTGGAAGACCTCGGAGCCGATGAGCGGCACGGTGGTGCGCTCCAGCCCGACCAGGCCGCCGACGGTGGCGGTGACCACGACCAGCAGGGTGAACTGCGGCAGGTTCTCCCGCAGACCGAGCCGCGGTATCAGGCGTTCGTCGGCGACGTTCACATCCCGACCCTCCTTCAGCAATATTCCATGGATTTTTGGATAATACCTCCCGAGCGGCCCGAACACCGACCGGCCGAAGCCGGGTACCCTATTCCATGGAACCTTGGATAAAGGTTCCCGATCCACCGCGCGGCGACGAGGCGAAGCGAGGAAGCGATGGGCAAGAACGGAGCGAAGGCGCGGCTGTACGACGCGTTCGCGGCCAGCGGGAAGGCCCTGGCCAGCGGGAAGCGCCTGGAGCTGCTCGACCTGCTCGCCCAGGGCGAGCGCACCGTGGACGCGCTCGCCAAGGCCGCCGGCCTCAACCTGACCACCGCCTCCGCCCACCTCCAGGCGCTCAAGCAGGCCGGCTTCGTCACCACCCGCCGCGAGGGCGTCCGCATCCACTACCGGCTCTCCGGCGAGGACGTCGGCGAGCTGCTCGTCCTGCTCCGCAAGGTCGCCGAGCGCCACCAGGCCGCCGTGCCGCCCGCCCTGGACGCCTACCTCGGCCGCGACGGCGCCCGCGAGGTCGGCAACGACGAGCTACGCGCCCTCGCCGAGGCCGGGGAGGTGGTGGTGCTGGACGTCCGCCCGGCGGAGGAGTACCTGGCCGGACACATCCCCGGCGCACTCTCCATCCCGGTGGGCGAACTCGCCGACCGCCTGGACGAGTTGCCCTCGGACACCGAGGTGGTCGTCTACTGCCGCGGAGAGTACTGCGTGCTCGCGTACGACGCCGTCCGACTGCTGTCCGCGCGCGGGCGGCAGGCCGTCCGGCTCAACGACGGGATGCTGGAGTGGCGCCTGGCCGAGCTGCCGGTCACCAGGGGGGCGGCGGCGTGAGCCTCCATCCGGGACTGGCCGACGGACCGGTCTACCTCGACTACAACGCCACCACCCCGGCCGACCCCCGGGTCGTCGAGGCGATGCTGCCGCACCTCACCCACTACTTCGGCAACCCGTCCAGCGGCCACTCCTACGCCGGCGAGCCGCACGCCGCCCTGGCCTGGGCCCGCAGTCAGGTGGCCGGGTTCGTCGGGGCCGCCTCCAGCGAGATCGTCTTCACCGCCTCCGGCTCCGAGGCCGACCTGCTCGCCCTGCGGGGCGCCGTGCTCGGCTCCGGCCGCCCGCACCCGCACGTGATCACCCAGGCCACCGAACACCCGGCGATCCTCGCCACCTGCCGGTCCCTGGAGCGGCTGCACGGCACCCGGGTCACCGTGCTGCCGGTCGACGGGGAGGGCCTCGTCAGCCCGGCCGACCTCGCCGCCGCGCTGGACCGGGACACCGTGCTGGTCTCCGTGATGGCCGCCAACAACGAGACCGGCGCGCTCCAGCCGATCCCCGAGCTGGCCGCCCTCACCCGGGCACACGGCGCGCTGTTCCACTGCGACGCCGCCCAGGCCGCCGGGAAGGTCCCGCTCGACGTGAACGCCCTCGGGGTGGACCTGCTCACCCTGGTCGGGCACAAGATGTACGCGCCCAAGGGCGCCGCCGCGCTGTACGTGCGCCAGGGCGTCCGGCTGGAGCCGGTCGTCTACGGCGGCGGCCAGGAGCGCGGGCTGCGGGCCGGCACCGAGAACGTCGCCCTCGCGGTGGCGCTCGGCGCGGCCGCCCAGCTGGCCGCCGGGGACCTCACCGACGGCGCCCCCGGCCGCCTCCGGGTGCTGCGCGACGAGCTGCACGGCCGGCTCGCCGCCGCCCTGCCCGGCCGGGTGTACCTGAACGGCCCCGCCGTCCGCCGGCTGCCGAACACCCTCAACCTGCGCGTCGACGGCGTGGACGGGAACCAACTCCTGGACGCGGCCCCACAGTTGGCCGCCTCCACCGGCTCCGCCTGCCACAGCGGCACCCCCACGCCCTCACCGGTGCTGACCGCGATGGGGCTGGACGCCGGGCGGGCACTCGGCGCCGTCCGGCTGTCGCTGGGCCGTTGGACCACTCCGGAGGACATCACAACGGCCGCCGGGGCCCTGATCGCGGCGGCTTCGGCGAGCTGAACCGCCCTGCCCGGCCGACCAGTTGAGGTCGGCCGGGCTCCAGCGGCTCGGAGGGGCTCACATGCCCGGCCGCCGCGCACGGCGGCCCGCCCGGCTCGGTCCACTCGGCGCGGCCCGCGCGGCGCCCTGATCGCTCGTCACCGTCGCTCCGTGCCCTTCCTCAGGAGACGCACCGGCCGCTCCAGGAGTCGGCCGCCGCCGGGGGTGACGGCCGAATGGCCGCGGGCCGCCGGGGTGGTACCGGGCCGCCGGGCGGGTGACCTCCCGGACGTGTCGGCGGCCGCACGCCCCTCCCGACGTGCATGGGTGGGAGTGCGCCGCCCGCGGGCGGCGCATGCCTTGTTCCCGAACCTGAGAGCCGCCCATGCCTCCCACCGATCGTCTGCGCCGCATCGTCCCCACCGCGCTCTGCGCCTTCGCCGTCGCCTTCACCGCCCCCGCGGCCCAGGCCGCGCCGCCGGGCCGCGACGAGGGGACCGACCCAGGGGGCCGATCGGACGGCGGGAGGTACGACTGGGACCGCGTGGCCGCCTGTGAGAGCGGCGGCGACTGGCACATCAACAACGGCAACGGCTACTTCGGCGGCCTCCAGTTCGACCAGTCCACCTGGCGCGGGAACGGCGGCCTCGAATACGCCTCGCGCGCCGACCTCGCCAGCCGCGAGGAACAGATCGCGGTGGCCCAGCACCTGGCCGACCGCCGCGGTCTCTCCCCCTGGCCGGTCTGCGGCGCCCGCGCCGCCCGCCCCCAGGAACACGCCCGCGACCACGGCTCCGTGCCGCCGCCCCCGGCCGCCCACAGCCACTCCCACACCCCCGTCTCCCACGCCCCCGCCCCCCACGCCCCCGTGGCGGACGACACCGAGGGCGAGGGCCGCACCTGGACGGTCCGGGAGAACGACACCCTCGGCGACCTCGCCCTCGACCTCGACGTCCCGGGCGGCTGGCCCGCCCTCTACGAGCTCAACCGCGAGGCCATCGGCGACGATCCGGACCTCATCCAGCCAGGGCTGGTGCTCCGCCTGCCCTCCTGACACCCCCGTCCCGCTCAACCCCACCGACCCGCCGCCCACGCCCTCCCCCATCCGGGCGTGGGCGGCGCCGTGCGGCAGGCCGGGCGCCGGCCCCCGCCGGGGCGGCGCTCCGCCGGGGACGTACCGGCGGGCCCCTCCAGCGGCTTCGAGGCCTACGGCCGCACGGCCGCCAGCACGTGCAGCCCGCGTGCGTTGGTCTCGCTGTGGCCGACCGTCAGACCTTCCGCCCGGACCTGCTGCTCGACCCAGCCGGCGGACAGCCGCAGCTTCGGGTAGCTGCTGACCCGCTGCACCCAGCCGCCGCCGTCCCGGATGTGGATCAGGTCGTGGACGAGCGCGGTGTCCTCGTCCGGGTACTCCAGGAAGCAGGTCATGATCCGGTCCTCGGTGGAGCGCACCGGCAGGAAGCGGTCCGTCCCCGTGAGCGGGCGGGTGAGGTCCCGGAAGGACAGCACCAGCCGCCCGCCCGGGGCGAGCGCGGTGGCCGCGTCGCGCAGCAGCGCCGCGACGTCCTCCCGGTGCGGGAGGTGGGTGAGGGTGTCTCCCATGCAGAGGACCGCCGCCACCGAGCCGGCCGCGGAGTGCCGCGGCAGCGCGCCCCGCAGGTCGGCCACCACGGTGCGGACGGCGTCGCCGTGTCCGGCCTTCGCCGCCGACTCGGCCAGCTCCGCCAGCAGCGGCGCGCTGGTGTCCACGGCGAGGACCTGGTCGAAGCCGAGTGCGGCGAGCGCCAGGCTCTGGGTGCCCGGCCCGGCGCCGAGGTCCACGGCGGTGCGGCCCGGCCCCTCGGGCACGACGCCGAGGCCGGCCAGCAGTTCGGCCTGCGCCTGCGCGAGGGCGGGGACGTCGCCGCCGAGCATCCAGGTGTAGTGGGCGGCGAGGAGACGGTCGTAGTGCTCGGGTGCGGTACTCATGCGGGCCTGGCCCTTTCTCGCGGCGTCCGGCGGTTCCGGATCCCCACCGCACTCTAGGAGTTCGCCCGGGTCCCCACCGCACTCCAGAAGTTCACCCGGAGACGCCGACGGCCCGCCCGGTCCTGGGAGACCGGGCGGGCCGAGGCGCAGGGTGCAGGGGCGCAGGGTGCGGGGTGCGGGGTCAGCCGACGTGGACGCGCGGGCGGCGGCTGCGGTCCGGCTCCGCCTCGCGCAGCACCTCGCGGGTGACCGGCGCGACCTCGCCCTGACCGAACAGGAAGAACCGCAAGAACTGGGCGAAGGGGTTGCCCTCGGTCCACTCGAAGTACAGGTGCGGCTGCTTGCCCGTACGGTCCCGGACGGTGAGGGCCAGTGCGGCGATCGCGTTCGGGATGCTGGAGCTCTCCAGGGTCAGCACCCGGTAGCGACCGTGCAGCACCTCGCCGTGCACGGTCAGCTCGGACTCGAAGTCGGAGGCGTCGCGGACGGTCACCTCGACGAAGACCAGGTCGTCCTCGCCGGGGATGTCGTTGTCGGCACGGATCTGGCGGATCTTGTCGCGGTACTCGGCGACGTCGCGGTTGCTCGGCTCGTTGGCGATCAGCCGCAGCGGCCGGTGGGCGTAGTCGCGGATGAAACGTTCCGCCACGTCGTCCAGCACCACATTGGTGACGCGCAGCTCGAAGGCGCGGCGCAGCCGGGACAGCAGCGAGACCAGGATGATGCCGGCGATGAAGCAGGCGCCGATCTTCAGGCCGTCCGGGCGCTCCATGACGTTCAGCACGGTGGTGTAGAGGAAGATCGCCGCGATCGCCGCGAAGGCGACGGTCCAGCCGCGCTCGCGCTTGCGGTACGCGGCGATGGTCACCGCGATGGCCGCCGAGCTGATCAGCACCAGCACGCCGGTCGCGTACGCGCCGCCCTGGGCGTCCACGTTGGCGTCGAACAGCCAGGTGACCAGGAAGCCGATCAGGGTCAGCACGATCACCATCGGCCGCACGGCGCGCGCCCAGTGCGGGGCCATGCCGTAGCGCGGCAGGTAGCGGGGCAGCAGGTTGAGCATGCCCGCCATCGCGGAGGCGCCGGCGAACCAGAGGATCGCGATGGTCGACAGGTCGTAGACGCTGCCGAAGGCGCCGCCCAGGTACTGGTGGGCGAGGTACGCCAGGGCGCGGCCGTTGGCCTGGCCGCCGGTCCTGAACTCGTCGGCCGGGATGAGCAACGTGGTGATGAAGCTGGTGGCGATGAGGAAGGCGCTCATGATCACGGCGGCGGTGGTGAGCAGCTTGCGGGTGCCGCGGATCCGGCCGGCCGGGTTCGCGTCGGTGTCGGTCGGGTCGCCCTTGATGTGCGGCATCACGGCGACGCCGGTCTCGAAGCCGGACAGGCCGAGCGCGAGCTTCGGGAAGGTCACCAGGGCCACGCCGACCATGATGATCGGATTGCCGTGCTGGGCGGTCAGCGCGTTGGTCCAGTCGGTGACCACGTGCGGGGCCTCGATGATCTTCCAGATGCCGACCGCCACCACGACCACGTTCAGCGCCAGGTAGACCCCGACGAGCCCGACGGCCAGGCCGATGGCCTCGCTGAAGCCCTTGAGGAAGACCGCGCCGAGCAGGGCCACCAGGATCAGCGTGATCAGCACCTGCTTGCCGCCGAGCATGCTGGTCAGGTGCGGGTTCTCCACCAGGTGCGCGCTCGCGTCGGCGGCGGACAGGGTGATGGTGATCAGGAAGTCCGTCGCCGCGAAGCCGAGCAGCGCGAGGACGAACAGCTTGCCCTTCCAGAACGACAGCAGCCGCTCCAGCATCGCGATCGAGCCCTCACCGCGCGGGCTCTCCTGAGCGACCCGGCGGTAGACCGGCAGCGCGCCCAGCAGGGTGACGATCACCAGCACGATCGTCGCGATCGGCGACAGCACACCGGCGGCCAGGGCGGCGATGCCCGGCTGATAGCCGAGCGTCGAGAAGTAGTCCAGGCCGGTCAGGCACATCACGCGCCACCAGCGCTGACCCGTGTGGCCACCGTGGGCGGCGTCCGGAGCGTCGGCGGCGCTCTCACCGTCGGCGCCGTTGGCGGCGGAGTCCCCCGGCTCCGCGCCCTGCTGCCGCTCCTGCGCCTGGTCGGCCCGCTTGGCGGGCTTGTCCGCGGACACGTCCTCCAGCAGCCAGCTGCGGAAGCGTATTCGCGCCGACGACGGATCCTCCGCCGTCGCCTCCGTCGAACCCGACGAAACCACCTTGCACCTCTTGTTTAAAGACCCCGTAAAAGCGCCGTCGGGCGACGGCAGTGCGACAGGCTATGCGACGGGCGTTAAGGAAACGCCATCGGCCCGCGTTAAGAAAACGTCATGGCTCGCAGGTCGCCGCAGGTGGCACGGCGCACGAAGCCAAGTGCCGGGGCGGGGAGGGGAGTCCCCGCCCCGGCGGGATCACGGGCGCATCACCGGTGGATCACCGATGGATCACGGATGAACCAGGGGTGGATCACCGGTGGATCCGGGTGCGGAAGGGCGGTCAGGCCCGGTAGCCGAGGACGGTCATCATGCCGTTCTCCGCGTGGTACACGTTGTGGCAGTGCACCATCCACAGCCCCGGGTTGTCGGCGTCGAAGTCGACGGCCAGGGTCGCGCCCGGCAGCACGATCGCGGTGTCCTTGCGCGGGCCGTCGCCGCCCAGCGCGAAGCTGTGCCCGTGCAGGTGGACGGGGTGCCACATGCTCGTGCTGTTGCGGAACTCCAGCCGGACCCGCTCCCCCGCCGCCACCGGGTAGCGCTGCGCGGGGTCGTACCTGCGGCCGTTGAACGCCCAGTCCGCCTTCGCCATGCCGCCGGTGAGCTCCAGCGCGACCGTACGGTCCGGCGCCCTCGCGGGCAGCCGCACGCTCGCGTCGGCCTTGAGCTGCGCGGCGGTGAGCAGCCTGCCGTCCAACTCGGCCGGGCGCACCGAGGCGTCGGGCGCGGCGCCGCCGCCGGTGCGCAGCACGGCCAGCGCGGTGGCGTTCTTGCCCTCGGCGAGCGCGGTGAGCGGGAAGGCGCCGTCCTTGGCGGTGACCAGGACGTCGTAGCGTTCGCCCATGCCGAGCAGCAGCGCCTGGGTGGTGGCCCGCTCGACCGGGAAGCCGTCGGTGTGAGTGACGGTCAACTCGTGGCCGCCGAGGGCGACCCGGTAGGCGGTGTCGCCGCCCGCGTTGATCAGCCGGATCCGGATCCGGTCGCCGGGCTTGGCGGCGAAGGTCTCGGGCGCGGCCGGGAGACGGCCGTTGACCAGGTGGAACGGGTACGCGACGTCACCGGCGTCGCCGCCGAGCAGCGGGCTCTGAGCGCCCATCAGCATCCGGGAGGGGCCGGCGGCTCCGCCCGTGTCCATCCCCGGCATCCCCGACATGTCGTGGCCCGAGTGGTCCATCCCGCCCATGCCCTTGGCGAGTTCGGCGAGGACGGCGTCCGGGGTGCTGCCGTCGACGCCGTCCACCCAGTCGTCCAGGACGACGACCCACTCCTTGTCGTAGCTCAGCGGCTCCTTCGGGTCCTCGACGATCAGCGGCGCGTACAGGCCGCGGTCCTGCTGGGCGCCGGAGTGCGGGTGGAACCAGTAGGTGCCCGGGTGGGAGAGCGCGAAGCGGTAGTCGAAGGAGGCGCCGGCCTTGACGGCGGCCTGGGTGACACCCGGCACGCCGTCCATGTCGTTGCGCAGCGCGAGGCCGTGCCAGTGCAGCGAGGTGGGCTGCGGCAGGTGGTTGGCGAGGGTGACGGCGAGCGTGTCACCGAGGGTGGCACGCACCTCCTGGCCGGGCAGGCGGTCGCCGTACGCCCAGCTGCGGACGGTGCGCCCGCCCAGGTCGAGGGTGGTCTCGGTGGCGGTGAGCGCGACCTTGCGCTCGGGCCCGGGGTTGCGCCTGGCCTCGGCGGCGGCGACCTCGGGGCCGGTCGGGGAGACGAAGCCGGCGGGCACGGTGGTCGGGGCGCCGGTGCCGGAGGCGTTCGTCGGCCCGTGGTTCATGGAGCCGTGGTCCATGCCCTTCATCGAGTCGGAGCCGGAACAGGCGGCGAGCAGGCCGGTCCCGGCGGCGGCGAGCGCGGCGCCGAGGACGGTACGGCGGGTGGGTGTGCGCATGGCGGAGTGCACCTCGTGCGGTGTGGTGTTGGTGTGCAGGACGTCGCGTCGGCCGGTCCGTGCGCGGGCGCGAAGGAGCGCGAGCGGGCGCGGAGCGGCGGGCGCGCGCCTACTGACGCAGCACCGAAAGCCGGGTGAGGAGCATCCGCCCGCCCCCGGGCGGGGGCAGTGCGCGAACGGCCCGCAGCAGCCGGGCCCGCACCTCGGCGGCGGCGTCGCCGCTGCGGCGCAGCAGCGGGCCGGCGACCAGCAGCACCAGGGTCCAGCCCGCCAGGACGGCGAGGCAGACCGTCATCGGGTCCATGCCGTCGGCGGAGGAGGGGTCGGCGGCCGCCGAGCCGTGGGACGGCGCGACGGCGGCCTCGTGGTGCTCCACCGTCCGCTGCGCCTGTGCCGTCACCTGCGGGCCGTGCCCCTCGTAGGCGCCGTGGCCGCTGTGGCCGCCGTGGCCGCCGGTCGGGTGGCCGAGGGTGTGCATCGTCACGATGCCGAGCAGCAGGGCGGCGAGCAGCAGCAGGCGCGGCCCCCACGGGACCGCGGAACCGAACGGCCGCTGCCGCACCATGGTCCGCCTCCCGATCGTCTCCGCCCGCCACGTACCCCCGCAGGGTATCCCGGACCACACCCGCGGACCGAGCCGGGTGCCCCACCCGCGACGGCCCGCTCCACCCGCGGCGGCGCTCGACCGGACGGCGCGGTACGGGTGTTCGGCCCCGTACCACACCCGCATGAATCCGCTCATATTCACCGAAAGGGATCCGTTAGCATGCCCCGCAGTGACCCACGACCACGGGCGCGGCGGCGCTCCGGTCCGGATGCATGGGGGACGCATGGCAGATCCCGACCTGGCCCTGGAGTTCGAGGTCAACCCGGCCGAACTGGACGGCTGCGGACAGAGCGCCCAGCACGTCGCAGGCCTCGTGCCGGACGAGACCTCGAAGATCACCGATCCGTGCGACCAGGCCGCCGCGGGTCTCCAGGGCTGGCTCACCGCCTCGGCCGTGCGCGACTGCGGCGCCAACTGGAAGGCCCTGCTGGACAGGCTCGGCGGCGACATGGGCGACGTCGGCGGCAAGCTCGCCTCGTCCGCCGGCTACTACCGGCAGGTCGAACAGGACATCCAGGCGAGCATGGGCAGCCCGTCCGCGCCGGTCCCCCACGAACCGGACCCCTTCGGCACGACCGTGCCGGAGCCCGCGCAGTTCACCGGCGCCGAACCCACCGGCGCGAAGGCGGCCGGGTAGGCGATGGACATCAAGACGCTTCACGACGCCGACCTCGTCAACCTCACCACCGCGAAGACCGCCTTCGACACCCTGGCCACCGCCTTCGGGCGGCACGTGGAGAGCTGGCAGCACGACGTGGTCGACCGGCTGGACCGCTCACAGTGGACGGGGGCCGCCGCCGGTCACGCCCAGGCCCGGATCCGCCGCCTGCACGGCGAACTCCAGGCCGCCCACCAGGAGATCGGCCTCGTCGGCAGGGCCCTCCACGACGCCGCCGAGGGCTTCGCCGCGGCCCAGGCGCACCTGGTCGGCGCCCTCGACGACGCCAGGGCCCACAGGCTGGACGTCGCCGCCGACGGCAGGATCACCTGGGACGAGGACCCCGGCTCCCCCGGCTTCGCCGGCCCCGACGCCAAGGCGCAGGCCCAACGGATCAGCGACCGGATCACCGCCGCGCTCGACGAGGCCGACCACGCGGACCGGACGATCAGCGCCCGGCTCGCCCACCTGGCCGGCAACGCGGGCAACGGCACCGGGCTCGACGCCGCCACGGCCAGGACCGACCTCGCCGCCGCCGACGCGCTCGACCAGGCCCCCGCCACCGGCACCGACCCGGCCGGCGTCAAGGCCTGGTGGAACAGCCTGACCGACGAGCAGCGCCACCGGATGGTCCTCAACCACCCCGACCGGATCGGCGCCCTCGACGGCGTCCCCGCGGTCGGCCGCGACCAGGCCAACCGGATCAACCTGCGGCGCGGCCGGCAGGACCTCCAGCACCGGCTCGACGAGCTCGGCCCCGCGCCGAGGCGGTTCCTGGGGTTCGCCAGGGGCGAGCCCGTCCCGAACCCCGAGTACGAGCGGTGGAAACACCGGCACGACGACCTGGAGGACAAGCTGAGAGGTGTGGAGGCCGTCGAGCAGCGGCTGGACACCCCGGTCGACGCCACCCACCCACCCGCCTTCCTGCTGGGCTTCGACACCGACGGCAGGGGCCACGCCATCATCGCCGTCAACAACCCCGACACCGCCGACAACGTGTCGACGTACGTCCCCGGCACCGGAGCGCGGCTCGGCGGCATCCACCGCGACATCAACCGCTCGGACCTGATGGTCGCCTCGGCCGACGCCGCCAACCGGAGGGCGGGAGACCCGGCCACCACCTCCTCGATCACCTGGGTGGGCTACGACGCGCCGCAGTCGATCATCCCCGAGGCCGCTGACGGCTCGTACGCGAGGAACGCGGAGGACGGGCTGCACCGCTTCGAGACCGGCCTGCGCGCCACCCACGAGGGCACGCCGTCGAACAACACCGTCCTGGCCCACAGCTACGGCACCACGGCCGTGGGCTACACCATGCGCGACAAGGGCCTACCGGTCGACAACGTCGTCCTGATCGCCAGCCCGGGCTGCGGTGTCGAGCACGCCGAGGAGCTGCGCATCGACCCCTCCCACGTGTACGCGGCGCAGAGCGACGGCGACGCGATCGGCTGGGCCACCGCGATCGACCCCGGCGGCGTGGCGGACAACATCGGCGACGACCTCGCCGACATGTGGGGCGGGGGCAACGGCGACCACCACCTGATCCACGGGCGGCAGACCACCGTCCCCGACTTCGGCGCGCGGATCCTGCCCGCCGATCCCGGGGCCGGACACTCCGACTACTGGAACCACGGTTCGCCCACCCTGAGGTCCATGGGCGAGGTCATCGCCGGGAAGCCGGTCTCCTGAGCGGCTTCACCCTCCGGGTCAGCCCCCCCTGCCTCTGGCCCGACAGCACTCCGCCGACCTGACCCGCGTCACCCCCGCAGGGGCCGGCGACCGGGACGATTCCGAGACCTTCCGAGCCTTGTCGGCCGCCCCGCCGGGGCGGACCCTGGAATCACCATTCGCTACGGGGGGTACGCGATGAATCGCCTTGTGGGCGCGGCGTGTTCGGCAATTCTCCTGGTCACGGTGGTCGCCTGCGCCCCCTTCGGCGACGGGGGCCCACCCCGTCACGAAGTGCCCCTGTCCGAGCCCGCGCCGCCATCCGCGCAGTGGATCGTGGACACCCTGAGCACGGTCGGCTCAAGGCCCGAGCAGTGCCCGAAACCGACCCTCGCGACCCTCGCGGTGCTCGACACCGACGGGGACTCCCGAGCGGCGGCGTTCTGGCTGGTGGACAACGTCGACGTCTGCGTCGTGACCATCCGCAACCCCATAGCCACGGGCGTCACCTTCATCCCGATCGACGACCTGACCAAAGAACGCCCGTTTCCGACCGACTCGATCCCGAACATGGCCGAGTACATCGTCACCGCCTTCCCCGGCCAGGTGGACGGCATCAGGGTGGTCGGCTCCCCCGACCACGTCCTCGGCCCCGCGCACACCCGGACGGTCGACCTCGGCGACGGCAAGTTCGTGACCTTCGTCGAGTACCGGATCGTGACACCCCAGAACGGCGACGACCTGCCCCTGTCCCTCTGCCCCGCATCCGGGGAGTGCCGCGACGCGTACATCCCGAGGCTGGTCACCGACACCCCTGAACCATCCCCGAGGAACGCCCCCTAGGGGCGTGGACACCACCCCCGCAGGGCATCGCCAGGTCGTAGCAGCGGATCCGCGGAACGTGAGAAGGTACCCCCCATGAAGCCGATCAACTTCGTCCTCAATGTCATCTGGTTGCTCTTCTGCGGAATCTGGATGGCCATCGGCTACGCGATCGCCGGAATCATCTGCTGCATCCTGATCGTGACCATTCCGTTCGGCATTGCCTCATTCAGGATCGCCGGCTTCATACTGTGGCCGTTCGGGCGGACCACCGTCGAGCGGGCCGACGCCGGGCCGGCGTCGTGCATCGGGAACGTGATCTGGTTCGTCTTCGCCGGGTGGTGGCTGGCGATCGCGCACCTGGTCACCAGCATTCCGCTCTTCCTGTCGATCATCGGGATCCCCTTCGGCTGGGCCAACCTCAAGATGATCCCGATCTCGCTGATGCCGCTCGGCCGCGAGGTCGTGCCGAGCGACCAGGCGTTCGGGGCCGCGCGCTACTGAGGCGCGCCGGGGGCGGTGAGGCGGGCCTCCAAGGCGTGGAGGTCCGCGGTGAGGGCGGTGCGGACCTGGCGGGAGATCAGCGGGGCCGCCAGGAGGTGGTGGGGGGCGGAGCCGCCGCGGACCCGGATGCGGGCGAAGGTGCCCGTCCGGGTGGGCTCGAAGGTGTAGGTCATCTGCAGGGGCCCCGGGCCGGCGACGGAGACCAGGTCGAGCATCCGCGGCGGGGCGTAGCCGGCCACCCGGAGCACGTAGTCGAAGCTCCGACCGAGGAACCGTGCCGTCCGGGTGACCTCGGCGCCGACGCCGAAGCCGCCGGTGTCGGCCTCGCGGGTGAGGGCGGCGGAGCGGATGCCCCTGGTCCACTCGGTGTCGTGGCGCCAGTCCATCGCGTAGGCGGCGACGGCTTCCGGCGGGAGGGGGATCACGCGTTCCACGGTGACGTCCAGGGGCATGGCCCCACTCTCCCGCCGGGCGCCCGGGCCCGCCTCCCGGAGGGCCCGAAGGCGCTACAGCCCGAGGATGCGGACGGCCAGTTCGCGCATCTCGACCTTGCGGATCTTGCCGGTGACCGTCATCGGGAACTCCTCGACCACGTGCACGTAGCGCGGGATCTTGAAGTGGGCGAGGCGGCCGCCGCAGTAGGTGCGCACGGCTTCGGCGGTGAGCGGCTCGGCGCCCTCGCGCATCCGGATCCAGGCCATCAGCTCCTCGCCGTACTTCGGGTCGGGGACGCCGATCACCTGGACGTCGAGGATGTCGGGGTGGGTGTAGAGGAACTCCTCGATCTCGCGCGGGTAGAGGTTCTCGCCGCCGCGGATCACCATGTCCTTGATCCGCCCGGTGATCGCCACGTACCCGTCCTCGTCCATGACGGCGAGGTCCCCGGTGTGCATCCAGCGGGCCGCGTCCACGGCCTCGGCGGTGCGCTCGGGCTCGCTCCAGTAGCCGAGCATGACGGAGTAGCCACGGGTGCACAGCTCGCCGGGCTCGCCGCGCGGGACGGTGCGGCCGGTGGCAGGGTCGACGACCTTGACCTCCAGGTGCGGCCCGACCCGGCCGACGGTGGAGACCCGCCGCTCGATCGAATCGTCGGTGCGGGTCTGGGTGGAGACCGGCGAGGTCTCGGTCATGCCGTAGCAGATGGAGACCTCCGCCATGCCCATCCGCCCGATGACCTCCTTCATCACCTCGGCCGGGCAGGGCGAGCCGGCCATGATGCCGGTGCGCAGGCTGCTGAGGTCGTAGCGGGCGAAGTCCGGGTCGGCGAGCTCGGCGATGAACATGGTCGGCACGCCGTACAGCGAGGTGCAGCGTTCGGCGGCGACGGCGGCCAGGGTGGCGCCGGGCTCGAAGGAGGGGGCCGGGATGACCATGCAGGCGCCGTGGGAGGTGGCGGCGAGGTTGCCCATGACCATGCCGAAGCAGTGGTAGAAGGGCACCGGGATGCAGATCCGGTCCTGCTCGGTGTAGTCGAGCAACTCGCCGACGAAGTAGCCGTTGTTGAGGATGTTGTGGTGCGAGAGGGTCGCGCCCTTGGGGAAGCCGGTGGTCCCCGAGGTGTACTGGATGTTGATCGGGTCGTCCGGGGCCAACTCGCCCTGGCGGGCCGCGAGTAGCGCGGGATCGGCCTGTCGGCCCGCCGTCAGCAGCGCGTCCCAGGCGGTGCTGCCGAGCAGCACCACGCGTTCCAACTCCGGACAGTTCGGCCGGACTTCCTCGATCATCGCGGCGTAGTCCGAGGTCTTGAAGCGGTCCGCCGCGACCAGCAGCCGGATCCCGGCCTGGTTCAGCACGTACTCCAACTCGTGGGCGCGGTAGGCCGGGTTGACCGTCACCAGGATCGCGCCGAGCTTGGCGGTGGCGTACTGGGTGAGCGTCCACTCGGCGCAGTTGGGGGCCCAGATGCCGACACGGTCGCCCTTAGCGATGCCGAGCTCCAGCAGGCCGAGGGCCAGCGCGTCGACGTCGGCGGCGAGTTGGGCGTACGTCCAGCGGCGGGCGGTGGGCCGGTCGACCAGGGCGTCACGCTCGGGGAAGGCGCGCACCGCGCGGTCGAGGTTCTCCCCGATGGTGTCGCCGAGCAGCGGGACGTCCGAGGTACCGGAGGCGTAGCTGCGCGGGGTCGGCGTGGTCGGCACGGGCGGACTCCTGGGTGCGACGGTGCGGGACAGGTGAACCATGCTCGCCGCCCCGGGCCCGCGCCGCCACCCCCGAACGGGGGTACGGACACGACACCGGGGCCGCCCGTCGGGTTCGACGGGCGGCCCCGGTGCTCGGGTCACTTGTTGATGCAGATGTTCCCGAAGGCCGGGTTGAGGAGACCGATGATGTCGATGCTGTTGCCGCAGACGTTGGCCTCAAGGTTGATCGGGACCTGGATCAGGTTGCCGGACAGGATGCCCGGCGAGCCGATGGCGGCACCGTTGGCGGTGGCGTCGCCGGCGGCGGCGGTGCCGGCCCCGGCGAGGACCGTCACCGCGGCGAGGGCGGTGGCGGCGAGGGTGGTACGCATACGCATTCGTCGCTCCTTGTGAGCATGTCGAGTCGAAGTGTGACGATCACACGCATCCACGATCACAAGCGATCCGCTCCTCGACACACCGGGATTGACCCATTCCGGGGAGTGTCGTCATCTCACCCCTCGTCCACCCGGCCCCCGAGACCGGCCACGCTCAGTGATTCCAGCAGCTCACGGGCCGGTTCCAGCCCTGGCTCGGCCTCCACCGCGCGGTGCAGCAGCCCGAGCGCGAGCGCCCCGTCCCCGGCCGCCAGCGCGTCCAGCGCCCGGTTGTAGTCGATCCGACCGGCGTAACGCAGCCGGAACAGCACGCTGAGGTCCTCCCGGCAGGACGGGCAGCCCAGCGTCCGAGGATCCGCCGGGACCTTGCACAGCGGGCACAGCACGTCCAGGGGCGTCACCACGCTCATCGCGGACCCGCCTCCTCCGGGCGGACCGGGCCGAGCGACTCGGCGGCCGGCTCGCTGCCCAGCTCCCGCTCCGCCTGCGCGTACAGGGCCAGCAGGTTCGACATGTGCCGGTTGACGTCCTCCATGTTCGCCGCCTCCACCGCCTCGTCCAGCCCGCGCAGCTCCGCCATGATCTGCTGGGCCAGGGCCGGTGAGACCATGTTCTGGTTGACGTAGACGTTGCACATGGTGAGCATCCGGAAGGTGTGCCCGAGCGAGTCGCACAGCTCGTCGGCCTTCTGGGCCGCGCGCATCGCGCCCTCCCAGTCGGCGGCCTCCCGGCGCAGCCGCAGCTCGGCCGCCACCGAGCGCAGCCGGTCCAGGTCGCTCGGGTCCAGGTGCTTCTCGCAGTAGTGGATGAACAGGCTCAGGTACGCCTCCGAACCGCGCACCCAGCGCTGGGCCTTGAGCTGGCGCTGGGCCCGCTCCAGCGCCGCGTCCACCGACTGGCCGCGGGTCTGCCCGGCCGCCAGGTCGTCCAGGGTGTCCATCATCCGCTGCGCCTCGCGCATCTCGGCCTCGGTGAGCTCGCCGCCCCAGCGGTCGGTGAAGGTCTCGATCTGCCGCTGCTGCTCCTCGACCTGCACCTTGAGCTCCGGGTCGAGGGTGACCCGCTCCAGCTTGACGGTCTTCTCGCCGCCTCCCTGGATCCGGACCGACAGGGTGATGGTGCGGTCCCGGTCCAGGCCGAAGGAGACCTCCACCGGGGTGCGGCCGCCGAGCCCCTCGGGCAGGCGCAGGGTCAGGTGGCCGATCAGCTCGTTCTGCTGGGCGATCTCGTGCTCGCCCTCGTAGACCGCGACCTCCAGCCGCTGCCGGCCACTGCCGGAGACCACGAACTCCCGGCTGACCGGCGAACTCGTCGGATAGCTGGTGTTCTTGGGGATGATCACGGCCAGCCGGCCGTCGTTGAGCTCGATGCCGAGGTTCTTCGGGGTGATGTCGAAGGGGTTGGTGACCTGCATCAGCTCGCCGCAGCCCGGACAGACCTCGCTGCCCGGCGGGTTGACCACGCCGCAGGAGGCGCAGCGCAGGCCGACGTCCTCGGCGGCGGTGGCAACCTTGGTGTTGCCGGGGGCGGCCGAGTTGAGCGGTTCGCCGCACAGTTCGCAGGCGGTGACGCCGGGGGCGGCCGGGGTGCCGCAGCGCGGGCAGTTGTCGCCGCGCACCACGGTGGTGGCCTGCGTCTGCTGCGGGATGCCCGGGGCGGACGGGGAGGACGGGGCCGAAGTCGTCGAACCGGCCAGGTCCTGGGCGCACTTGGGGCAGGCGTCGGCCTCGGCGTCCACCGGGAGGTGGCAGGTCGGGCAGGAGATCCTGGCGCCGCCGAGCAGCGAGGTGGCGCAGTTGACGCAGTTGGAGGCGGAGAGGTCGCCGGGGGCCCGGCACTCGGGGCACTCCACCTCGCCGACCAGCGCGGACTGCACGGCCGCGCCGAGCGCCACGCACTGCATCGGGTTGACGCCGCGCCGGATCCGGCGCGGGCCGAAGACCTCGCCGAGCCGGCGGGCGACCAGCGGGATCGCCGTCGAGCCGCCGACCAGCACCACCTCGTCGATGTCCCCGACGGTCAGGTTGGCCTGCATGATGGCCTTGTGGGTCAGTTCGATGGTCCGCTCGATGTGGGCCTCGATCAGCTCCTCGAAGCGGGCCCGCTCGAACTCGGTCTCCAGCACCAGCTGTCCGGCGCCCAGGCCGGGCAGGATGACCTCGGAGGACTCCTGGTTGGAGAGCTCGATCTTGATGGTCTCGGCGGTGGAGGCGATCTTCGGACGGTCGCGCAGGTCGGGCTGGTAGTCCGAGCCGTACTCCTCCCGGATGTCCTCCAGCAGCGCGGTGGTGATCGCCCGGTCGAAGTCGTCGCCGCCGAGCAGGTTGTCGCCCTCGATGCCGAGCACCGAGACCGAGCCAGGCACCAGCAGCAGGATGGAGATGTCGAAGGTGCCGCCGCCGAGGTCGTAGACCAGGACGGTGCGGCCCTCGTCGCCGGCCTCGGAGGTGATCCCGTACGCGAGCGCGGCGGCGGTCGGCTCGTTGATGATCCGCAGCACGTGCAGGCCGGCCATCCGGCCCGCCTCCTGGGTGGCCGCGACCTGCCGCTCGCCGAAGTACGCGGGGACGGTGATGACGGCGCGGTGGAAGGGCTCGCCGAAGCGCTGCTCGGCATCCTCCTTGAGCCGGTGCAGGATGATCGCGGAGATCTCGATCGGGGTGTAGGAGCGGCCGTTGAACCAGACGTTGACGTCGCCGTCGGTGCCCGCGGTGACCTTGTAGTCGACCTCCTTGAGGGCGGCCTGCACCTGCGGGTCCTTGAACTTGCGGCCCATGAAGCGCTTGACCGAGCGGATCACGTTGGCGCCGTCGATGGCGATCCGGCTGCGCGCGGTGGAGCCCACCAGTAGCTCGCCCTTGCGGCCGCTGCCGACCACGGAGGGCGTGGCCTCCTGGTTCTGCCGGTTGAAGATGATCTCCGGCTCGCCCCGGCGCAGGTGGGCCACCACCGAGTTGGTGGTGCCCAGGTCGATGCCGAGTGTGCGGTACATGTCGTTCCCCTCTTGCCCCTCGTGGTCTGGCTACTTCTTGCGCTTGGCCCGCTTGCCGGGCCGGCCCGCCGCCTTGCCCTGCCGGCGGACCCTGGGCGGGACCGGCCGGGGCCGGGGGCCCTCGGGGGCGGCGGGTGCCGCGGCCTCGGGTTCCGGGTCCACGGGCTCGGGCTCTGCGGGCTCGGGCTCTGCGGGCTCGTACACCGACTCGGGCTCGGCTTCCGCTTCCGGCTCCAACTCCGGTTCCAGTTCCGGCTCCGCTTCCAGTTCCGGCTCCAGCTCCGGCCCCGCCCCGGGAGCCGCCACGACCACCTGGGCCCGCCTCAGCACCTCCTCCTCCCAGAAGAACCCGGTCACCACCGTCTGCAGCACCGTCTCCGGCGCCACCCCCGCCCGGGCCTCGGTGCCGACGATCTCGGTCAGCGCCGGGTCCGCCGCGAGCCCGTCCAGCCGCATCGGGCGCACCCCGGCCTTGGCGAGCCGACCGAGCAGCCGTCGGCGGGTGGCCTCCAGGCCGGCGCCGCGCCCGTGCGCCACCAGCTCGCGGTCCAGGCCGAGGGCGGCGAGCGCGTCGTCCACCTCGACCAGGACGCCCAGGAGTTCCCGCTGAGCGGCCCGGGCCGCCTGCTTCTGCTCCGTCAGCCTGCTCCCCAGCAGTGAGGCGCGGAAGAGCAGTTGGCTGAACTTGGCGTCGAGATCGACGGACTCGGCGCCGGGCGGGACCGCCAGCCGCTGACGGCCGTCGAGCGGGGACGCGGTCGGTGTGTCGGTCATTCCGGTACCTCGATCTGCGGCAGCACGGACAGGTCGGCCGCGTAGCGGGCGGGGACGGGCGGTTCGGGGTCGGCGCCGCCGGGGGCCGGCTCGGCGAAGTCCGCGGCCAACTCGGCCCGGTGCAGGGCCAGGAAGCCGGGGGCGGGCGGCAGCGGCGGGCGTTCGATCACCAGCAGCGGTTCGGCGAGCGCGGGCGCGAGCAGGTCGGCGGCCTGGTCGACCGGCTCCGGCGGCAGCGGCTGCTGGAGGTCCGCCTCCAGCCGCCGGTCCGGATTGCGCAGCAGCGCGGCGGCGTCCTGGATCTGCTGGCGGCTGTAGCGGCCCGCCTTGAGGGCCTTGCCGACCGAGAGGTTGATCTCGCGCACCCCGGCCGTGAGCGGGATGCCCAGGACCTCGTACGGCGACGGTTCGTGCAGTGGCATGGCGGGCGGTCTCTCTCCTCACGCGTCGAACGGGCAGAACGGGTCGCACGGGTCGGTCGGGTTGAACGGCCGGGTGGCTCGGGCGGGTTGAACGGCTCGGGCGGGCCGGGACTCACGGCTCACGACCGGGAACGTCTACGACGCCATCGGCCGCCCTTCGGTTGCCGGTCAGCGGAGCCTCTTGATGCGCGCCGCCAGGGCGCGCAGCTCGCGGTCGTACGGACGGTGGTGGAGGGCCATATCGATCGCCCCCCGGGCCTCCAGGTAGCTGCCGGCATTGGCCCGGTCGACGGCGAAGGAGCTGAGGACGACGGCGAGTTCGTTGTGCAGCCTGGCCGTGTCCTCCGGATCGCCGGACAGCTCGATCGCTTCCTTCAGCAGCATGACCGCCTCGATGTAGCGGTGGCGCTCGTAGTGGCCGACCGCCTCGGCGCGCCACACGCTGACCATCAGCCGGCGGATGTCGACCGAGTCGTCGTAGGACTTGGCCCTGTGCAGCATGGCGGACTGCTCGGCGAACGGGCTGTCCTGCATGGCCTCGATGACGTGGTTGGCGAGCATCACCGCGACCCGGCGCGGGGCCTCACTCTCAAGGTCGCCGTCCCAATCCGGGTCGGCACGCAGCGCCATGGTCATCAGTTCGATGGCGGAGGCGCGGTCGTCGGCGAAGGCGGCCGAGCGGGAGAGCTGGCGCAACACGAAGGCGAGGCCGTGCCGGTGGTCCGGATCACCGGGGCTGAGGTTGATCAGCTGCTGCCACAGGTCGGCCGCCTCCATCAGCTCCTCGTCGGAGGCGTCGGGGTGGCTGAGCTGGCCGGCCCGGTTGCCGAGGGCGGCCTGGAGGAAGTGCCGGGCGGTCTGGTCGCCGGGGACGAGGTCGAGGCTCTTCCGCAGCAGGGTGAGGGCGCGCGGGTAGTCCTTCTCCTCGTTGTTGATCTTGCGGGCCCACTGGGCGTAGGTGGCACCGAGGTCGCCGCGCACCTCGCGGTCCTCCGGGGCCAACGCGTAAGCCTTCTCCAGCAGTTCGACAGCTCCGGCCTGGTCGTCGTCACTGCTCTTGAGCAGGGCGCGGGCGGCCCGCACCCCGGACTCGGCGGCGATGGCGGCCGCGTCGTCGGGCAGCACGGCGCCGGGGACGGTCCGGGCGCGGGTGAGGCTGTCCAGGGCCTCGCGCCAGTCCTGGTTGCGGTGGTGCTCCCGGGCCTGGGCGACCAGGGCGGCGCCGAGCAGTGCCTGCCAGTCCTCGCCGCGCTCGTTCTCGGCCACCGCGTCCAGTGCGGCGACGGCGGCGGCCTGGCGGCCCTGGAGGTGCAGGTAGCGCTGCGGGCCGAGTTCGCCGAACAGGCCGAGGGCCCGGGTGGGCGCGGGCGCGTCGGGGCCGTCGGGGCGCCGCCAGGCCCGTACGGCCTGCTCGAACGCCGCTGCCCAGGCGGCGAGTTCGGGCTCGGAGCGGAAGAGCCGGTCGAGGGTGGGGCCGACCGTCAGGCGGCGGGCGGGGCGGCCGGGCAGGGTGATCCGGACGTCCTCCTGGGCGAGGGCGTCGGCGGCGCGGGCCTCCATGCCCAGGCGCAGGGTCCAGGCGGTGACCTCGTCGCCGCTGCGGCCGGCGGCCCGGTCGAGGGCGCGCAGGTCCTCCCGGAGCCGGTCGGTGAGCGCGGTACGGGCGGTGGCCAGCCGCTGCGGCTCGGCCGGGCGGCCGGTGATCCGGGCGCTCTCGGCCCACAGTTCGGGCTGGTGCAGGGCGGCGACCAGCGAGCCGAGGGTCCAGGCCCAGACCTGCTCGTCGGAGGTCCCGGCCGGCGCGGCGGACGCCGCCAGCCGGTAGCCGGCCAGGCCGAGGGCGTGCAGCAGCCGGGGGTTGGCCGGGTCCTTAAGCAGCAGGGCACGGTAGCCCTGGTAGGCCTCCAGGCGGCGGCCCTCGACGGCGTGCTGGTGGGCCTCGTGCTCGCCGAGCAGGATCAGCGCGGCCGCCGTCCGCGGGTGGCCGGGGGCGAGGGTGAGGGCCTGGCGCAGGTCGGTGGCCGCCCGTCCGGGTTGCTCGGCGGCGAGCGCGGCGCCGGCCCGGCGGACCAGTACGGCGGCCCGGGCGGCCCCCGCGCCCTCGGGCAGGTCGGCCAACGCCTCGTCGAGGCGGCCGAGTTCGGCGCGCAGCAGCGCGAGGTCGAGCCGGACGGGCGCGGCGGCGGGGCCGTCACCGAGCGCCTCGGCCCAGGCCGCGAGGACGGTTTCGGCTCGCTCGGGGGTGCCGGCCCGGCGGGCGCAGTCCAGGACGGCGCGCAGGGCGGGGCCGGTGCAGCGCACGCAACGCGGGGCGGCCGTGCCGGCGGGGGTGTGCAGGTGGGCAGCGCAGGCCTCCCGGCCGCAGCCTCCGCAGGTGCCGGTGGCGGGGCGTTCGCAGGCCGCGCAGTCCCCCACCGGGTCCGCGGGGGCGGTGGCGGGGGCGGCGGACAGGAAGTGGCCGTACCACTCCAGCGCGGTGGCCCAGTTGCCGGCCCGCTCGGCGAGCAGGGCGCGCAGCCGGGCGAGCGCCGGGTCACCGGCCGGGTCGGGGGTGAGCGGGCCGAGCAGGGCGATGGTCTGCACCGGGCGGCCCGTCAACAGGGCCACGGCGGCCAGGTGGTAGCGGTCACGGAGTCCGGCGGCGGGGTCGAGCAGGGCGGTGACCGGCCCGGTGGAGCCCTCGGCGAGGGCGAGGACGGCGCGCAGCCGGGACTGCCGGTGGGTGAGGGCGCCGGGCAGGGTGTCGGCGAGGGCGAGGGCGGCGGTGGCCCGTTCGCGCGCTTCGGGGCGGTCGCGGCCGGTGACCAGCAGGTGGGCGGCCTCGCGCAGGGCGGCCTCGCGCAGCGCGGCCCGGTGGCCGGGGGCGGCGGGCTGCTCGGCGGCGGCCTGCTGCCACAGTTCGCGGGCGGCGCCCGGGTCGGTGGCGAGCCGGGTACGGGCGAGCCGGTCGCGGGCCGGGGCCCGGTGGTCGCTCAGCTCGGGGTCGTCCAGGGGTTCCCAGCGGGCGAGGGCGGCGGCCGGGTCGCCGGTGCGGGCGAGGGCCAGTCCGTGGTGGAAGGCGGCGACCCGGCTCCAGCGGGTGCCCGGTTCGGTGTCGGCCTCGGCGCGCAGGATCGGCTCCGCCTCGGCGGCCTGCCCGGCGGCGGCCAGGGCGGCGCCGAGCCGGATCCGGGCGGGGCGCCAGTCGGGGGCCTGGCCGAGGCCGGCACGGTAGTCGGCGGCGGCCTCGGCGTGCCGCTCGGCCCGCTCGTGGACCAGGGCGAGGCCGAACCGGGCCGGGGCGAAGGAGGGTTGGGCGGTCAGGGCGGCGGTGAACTGCTCCCGGGCCCGGTCGTCGGCGCCGAGCAGCAGAGCGAGCCGACCGAGGGCGTAGCGCGGGCGGGGGTCGGCCGGGTCCGCTTCGGCGGCGGCCGCGAGGTCGGCCCAGGCGGCGTCGGTGGCGCCGAGCCGCTGGCGGGCCAGGCCGCGGAAGAGCAGGGTGTCGGTGCGCAGCGCCGGGCCGCGCCCCCACGGGGAGGGCTCGCCAGGGCCCCGGCGCAGCGCCTCGTCGAAGGCGGCGACGGCGGGCTCGTCCCGGTGCAGGGTGAACAGTTCGGCGCCCCAGCGGAACCAGAGTTCGCCGCTGCCGCCGGCGGCAGCGGCGGCGGCGAGCAGGGGTTCCGCCTCGGCGGCCCGTCCGGTGGTGCGCAGCAGGGCGGCCCGGGCGAGCACCGGCCAGTCCCGGCCGGGGAGGGCGGTGAGGGCGCTGGTGGTGGCGTGCTCGCGCTGTTCGGCGTCGCCCTCGCGGCAGAGGCGCTGTAGCCAGGCCTGGGCGCGGGCTACGGCCTCGGCCTCCTCGCCGGGGTCGGCGGGGTCGGCGGGGTCGGCGGGGTCGGCGGACTGGAGGAAGGCGAGCACCGGCCCGAGGTCGCCGTCCGGGGCCTGGGTGCGTTCCTCGGCGAGGCGGCGCAGGCTCCACCGGGGCAGTTGCCGGGCCGGGTCGGCGAGCAGGGGGAAGGCCTCGCGGTGCAGGGCGAGGGCGGCCTGCTGGTCGCCGGTGGGGAGGGTGGCCTCGGCCTCGCCGAGCAGGGCGAGGCCGCGCTGGAAGCGCAGTTCCTCCGGTCCGGCGGCGAGTTGGCGGGCCAGCCGGGCGTAGCGGCGGCGGGCCTGCGGGGCCTTGCCCGCGGCGAGCCGTTCGGCGGCCGCGGCGAGGGCCTTGGCGGCACCCGCGGCGTCCGGGACGGTTCGCCTGCGCGCCAGTGCGACGGCGGCCGCACCGGCCAGTGCCACCGCGATCAGCAGCACTGCGATCAGCAGCATGCACCGTCCCCCTGTGCTCGATCGTCGCCCCACGTCATGATCAACAACCCCCGTACGATCATGAGTTGACGTTGTTTCGTGATGTTGCTCGGGCGCCCATCAGAATAGGCCCTCCTCTGGTCAGACGAACAGAAATGAGCACTATCCTGGGCAACGGATCAGCAGTACATGGCCAAGGCAACAGCAGCGGTGAGAAGCGTCGGGGGTCGCGTGTCCGAGTCTCGTTGGGTGCCCGGGCTCCGCTTCGGGCCGGAGTTCGACCCCGAGCAGTACGAACTGCTGGAGTTCCACCACCGGGGCGGCGAGGCCGAGGTGTGGCGGGCGGTGCGCACCGGCCACAACGGGATCAGGGAACTCGTCGCCGCGAAGATCATGCTGGAGCGCGACCCCTCCGAGGTGCGGCGCTGGCTCGGGCGCTGGGACGACGTCTCGCACAACGCCCACCGGCTCGGCGTCACCGACCTGGTGGTGCCCAGCTTCCTCCTCGGCCCCTCCCCGCACCGGCCCGGCGCGGCGCCCTCCGGCGGGCTGCTCGGCTACCAGATCTCGCCCTGGGTCGACGGCGTGCCGCTGCACACCTGGGCCCGCACCCAGCGCGGCGGCCCGGCGGCGGTGGCCGAGGTGCTCGGCCGGCTCTGCCGGATCGTCGACGAACTGCACCGCAAGCGCTGGGTGCACCGCGACATCTCCCCCGCCAACGTCCTGGTGGACGCCCAGGGGCAGGTCAAGCTGATCGACCTGACCTTCCTCGCCCCGCTCGACCACACCCTGACCGTCGCCGTGTTCACCCCCGGACACGTCCCACCGGAGGCCGAGCAGGTCGGCGGCTTCCCCACCACCGCCAAGGACCTCTTCGCGGTCGGCACCCTCGCCCGCACCCTGCTGCTGCCCGACCACGGCCGGCTCGACCACCGGCTCGCCGCCGAGCAGGCCCGCGCCGAGCTGCTGGCCGCCGGCTACGCCGAGGAACTGGCCCACTGGGCCTGCGAGCCGCTCGCCCGCGAGCCCGACCGCCGGCCCGCCCCGCTCGGCCCCTGGGTGGCCCGCGGCCGCGAACTCCTGCGCGCCCACCGCCCGGTGGCGCGCACCGCGGGCCTGGCCGTGCTGCCCGACCGGGCCGGCAGGCCGCTGGTGGTCACCGGCGGTGCCGACGGCACCGCGCTAGCCGGCCCCGGCCGCACCAACCACCGGCTGCCCGCGGGCCAAGGGCCGGGAGTGGTACGGGAGTTGGCGACCGGCTGGGCCGGACGCCAGGGCGAGCTGGTGGTCTGCGCCGAGGACCGCACCGGCACCCTGTGGGTCGGCACCGCCGCCGGCTGGTGGGAGGCGGCGCGCGGGGTCAGCGGCCTGGCCGGGGCGGTCAACTCGGCCGGGGAGCTGACGGTGTGGACCGCAGCCGCCGGCGCCCTGCGCTCCTACCGCTGGGCCCCCGGCCTCACCCTCACCGGCCAGGAGCACCCCGGCTGCCCCGCCGACCGGGTGCTCGCCGCCGAGGAGGAACGGCCCGGCGCCTGGCTCGTCCTGCTCGAACACCAGGAGCGGGTGCTCGGCTGGCGCCCCGGCTCCGGCGAACCGCCCGTCCCGCTCGGCCCACCGGGCGCCCTGCGCGCCGGGGCGCTGGCCCGTACCTCGGCCGGACCACAGGCCGCCACCCTGCGGGCGGACGGCTCGGCGCAGCTGCACACCCTCGGGGCGGCCGGCCCCGCCGCCGAGATCGGCGACGGGGAGCCCTCCCTCGGCATCGCCATGGTCGGCCACCGCGGCGGCCCGACCGTCGCACTCGCGGGCGCGGGCGGCGTACGGCTGCGGCTGCCTCCCGGCGGGGCGTCGCGGCGCCCGCGGTGGTGGCGGCCCACGCTGCGCCCGGCGACCCGGGTCGCCCTCGCCATGGGGGACGACTGGCGGCTCTGCCTGGCGGCGGTCGTGGAGGGCGAGTTGCAGGTGTGGCAGGAGGACGCGGCCTACCGCTGGCAGGCGGTGGAGCTGCCGGAATGATCGCTCACCGGAAGTCGGCCGCGTGGTCGAGCGCCCGGACGACGAAGGGTCGGCCGGCGAGGGGCCGGCCGGGACGGTAAGACTGAGGCCGCCCGCGCGGATAGCGCGGGCGGCCTCGTCTTCACGCGGCCCTCGGGCCGGCCGTGGCGTCACTCACGGCCGGCCCGCTCGTGGATGCCCACGAGTCGGGACGCCTCTTCGTTTCTTCGTTGCTGTGGCCCCGCTGCACGAGCCGGAAGTACTCCTCCCGCTCGGCACGGAGGGCCGTATCCCCGCCCGCGATCAACCCCCTGAGGTTCGGGGGCGCGGATACCTGGCATAGAGGTCCGCCAGATCGCCCAGCACCTGAGCCAGCGCGGCCTGGGCATCGCGCCGCGGCTGGTCGGCCGGGAGTTCCACGAGCGCCTCCCGTTTCGAGCGGCCTGCCGCGATCACCTCTGCGCGGAGCGCCATGCGCTCCTCCTCCAGGGCCGCCCCGGCCACCAGCAGCCGACGGCAGGCCTTCCTGACCGCGTCCCAGCCGTCGATCGCGTCGGCCTGGTCCTCGATGAACTCCTCGTCGTCACCCGTGGGGAACGAGCCGGACTGATTCAGGTACGACGCGTTCGAACTGACGAGTAGCCGCCCGAGCTGGTACTCCACCTCGCTGCCGGCATGACCGCTTGCCAGCAGGTCACCCAGAGCGATGTCCTTGGTAGGCGCCGGAGACTCGTCATAGTTCCAACGCGGCATCGAGTCAGCCCCTTTCATTGTCCCGTCCTTCCCGCGAGGTCCCGCCACGAGAGCCCGAACAAGGCACCGAACTCCCGGACGCCGTCGGTCGGCAGACCACCGGCTTCGGCCATCGCCTTGCAGTGACTGAGGCAGCTGTTCGTGATCCCATCGTACGGGCCGCCGGGCGGAGCGTTGACCGCCTTGAACTGCGCTTTCATCGCCGCCTCCGGGTTGGGCAGCGAGATTTGCTTCGACCAGCGGTGAGCTGTTTCCGGCTGGAAGTAGTCGATCTCAGTAATCAACTTGTCCTCGGAGTGAATCTGCTCGGTATGCACACTCCGCGAGCCGTTCGAGATCTCGACGCTGTAGTGCGGAGTCGTGTCACCCGGTGAAGGCTCCCAGCTGTGCAAGGTGAGCGTTCCACCGCTCCCCTTGGCGCCCGGGTTTCCGCTCTCGTTGCTGGGGCGGGCGGCCTTGGCCGGGGAGGTGGGCTCCTTGACGGTCGGGGACGGGGTCCGAGGCGCCGCGGAGGCCGCCTTGCCGGCGTCCTGTTCGAGTGCTGACACGATCTTGCCGGCGCCGAGGCTTGCGACCGCTGTCGCTCCGAGGGCCAGTCCGCCTGTGCCTGCGGCTCCCATCGCTGCTCCGGCCATGGCGCCGGAGAGGGTGGCGCCGGTTTCCAGGGCGCCGGCGAAGCCTTCGGCGGCGGCGGCGAGGACGCCGCCGCAGACGCCGCCGGAGGCGACGATGCAGGCGGCCGCGCCGACGACGACGGCGGTGACGACCATGGCGGCGATGACCGGGTGGTCCTCGACGGCCTTGACGACGGTGTGGACGGCGCTCTTGGCCTTGCACTTCAGCCAGCCGCTGAACCCTCCGCACTTCTTCTTGCCGCCGTCGCTGTGACCGCCGCCACCACCGCCACCGCCACCGCTGGTGCCGCCGCCACCGCCGTCACCGCTGTTGCCGGTGTCGGAGGCGGAGGTCCCGTTGGTGGGGGTGATGGGCTGGGAGGTGGAGGGCCCACCGGTGGTGCAGTTGGTGGAGGTCGGGTGCTCGTTGCAGTACTCGGCCAGTCGTCCGTCGCTGACGGAGGTCAGGCCGCTGGCGTCGCTGCTGTTGAGCGGGTCGTTGTTGCTGTAGGCGTAGCCGTTCCACTGCTGGGGGCTACCCTCGGCCAGGAGCGGGTCCGGGTTGAGGAAGCGGCCGTGGACGGGGTCGTACTCGCGGGCGCCGAGGTTGGTCAGCCCGGTGGCGTCGTCCTTGGTGCCGCCGACGAAGCCCTTGTCACCGGCCCAGGTCCCGGGCGCGGGCTGGGTGCCGCGCTGGTTGCCGAACGGGTCGGTGGGACGGCGCGAGACCGTCTGGGCGGCATCGGTGTTGATCTGGACGCCGTTGGTGCCGTGCGGGTCGGACGCCTGGTAGACCAACTGGCCGCCGCCGGTGAGCGCGGTGACCCGGGTGATGGTGATGCCGCCCGGCGAACCGTAGTAGCGCACGTCGGTCATCGCCCCGGAGGCGGTGTCGAGGGTGAGCTCGTCCGATCCGAGGTTGAGGGTGGTCTTGCCCGGGTCACGGCGGATCAGCTGGTTGCCGTCCGCGTCGTACAGGTACGACGTCCCCTGGGACCCGGCCTTGGTGACGGAGTCGAGCTTGTCCTCCCCGTTCCAGGTGAGGGTGGTGGTGCCGGTGGTGTCGGTGACGCTGGTGGTGTTGCCCATCGCGTCGTACTGGTAGCTGGTGGTGGCCGTGCCGCTCGCGGACTTCGTCGAGGTCGACGTCAGCGCGTGCGGGCCACCGGTGCCGCCGCCCGTGTTCGGGGCGGTGGTGGCCGTGTTGACCGTGCCCGCGGGGTTGAACGCCTGGGTGGTGGTGATGTCCTTGGCGGTGTTGCCGGTGACATCGTGCTGCACCAGCGAGGTGCGGTTGCCCGTGGAGTCGTAGGTGTAGCTCTGCCAGTACGGGGACGGACCGCCCACGCTCGGCTTGCCGCCGGTGACGGCGGGGCCGTTCGTGTTGTTGCAGGCGCCGACGCCCGGCACGGACGGCGCCGCCTTGGTGGTGGTGTCGCCGGTGTCGGTCCAGGCGCTGGCGAGGCGGCCGAGGTAGTCGTAGGTGAAGCACTGCAGATCGGTCGCGGAGGCGCTCTGCACGTCCTTGACCGAGGTGATCTGCCCGGCCGGGTTGTAGGTGTAGGCGAACTGGTCGAGTGAGGTGGTGCCCGCCTGGCGGTCCAGGAAGGAGTTGACGAGCCGTCCGGTGGCCCAGTCGTACTGCTGGGTGGAGACGACCTGCGTGCCGAAGTCCCCCACCGTGGTACGGGTGGGGCGGCCCGTGGCGTCGTACTGGACGTCGGTGACGAGAGTGCCGGCGCCGCCGGAGGCCATCAGCAGACCGGTGTTGCTGTAGGTGAAGTCGACCTCCTCCGCCGGCAGGCCGCCCACCGCGGGCAGGTTCGTGTGGTCCAGCGAACCGAGGACCGGGGTGTAGACGTTGCTGGTGGTGTAGGTGGCCGCCAGCGGTCCCTCACCGCCCGTCCCGCCCGGGATGGTCATGGTGGAGCCGAGGATCCGGTACATCGCGTCGTAGCCGGTGACGGCCTGCGTGTACGCCCTGCTCGACGGACCCTGCGCGCCGCCCACGTACCGGGTGTTGGAGGCGAGCATGCCCTTGCCACCCGCCACGGTGTCATAGGTCCAGGCGGCGAGCTGGTTCGCCGGTGCGACGCTCCCGTTGTACAGGCCGGTCTTGCGGCCGAGGACGTCGTAGGAGTAGGCCAGGGTGTTGCCCTTGGCGTCCGTGGTGGAGGCGACGCGGGAGTTGACGTCGAAGGTGGTGCTGGTCGTGCCGGAGTCCGGGTCCGTGACCGATGTCTGACGCCCGCGCAGGTCGTGCGTGTAGCTCCAGGTGTTGCCCGCCGCATCCTTGCGGGTCAGCGGCTGACCGGCCGGCGTGTACGCGTACGTCGTGACGTCCGCATCGGTCGCCACACCCGTCGGCGCACTGCCGTGGTACTGCCACAACGCGGTGGTTCGGCCACGGGCGTCGGTGAACGTGCTGGTCGGCGACTTGCCCTGCGGCGGCGTCACGTCCACACGGTCCGCACCGGGGTAGGCGGTGGTGGTGACCCACTGCTGCTGGGCGTAGGACATGAACGCATCGCTCACGGGGCGGCCCGTGCCGTCGTAGGTGATCCAGTCCTGCGCGGGCACCTGCGAGTCCTGCGGAGCGAAGATCGTCCCGTTCGGCTGGTTCGCGCCGTCGAAGTACGCCGCGGCCGTCTTCACGGCCCAGCCGTGCGAGTCGTAGACCTGATCGGTGATCAGACGCCCCGTGCCGCCGGTCGCCGGGCTGCTCTGGGTCTGCCGCAGACGGCCCAGACCGTCGTACAGCTCGTTCCTGGTGCGGTAGGTGCCGTCCTCGTTGATCGCCTGCGAGGTGATCACGGTCGGAGCCGTGACACCATTGATCGCGTAGGAGAACGTGTAGTTCGCGCCCAGGTTCGTGGCCCGGTCCGGCTGCCACACCGCGGTCAGACGCCCTAGGGCGTCGTACTGCTTGGTGGTGACGCGGCCGTTGGCGTCGGTGGACACCAGCGGGATGCTGCGACCCGGGTCAAGGGTCTGGGTCGTCGACCACCCTGCTCCCATCGGGCCCGTCAGGGTGACGGTGGTGGGGATCGCGCCGGTGGCGGGGGTGAACGCGGTCTGCTGGGTGACGCCGTCGGAGCCCGCGGCGGAGGTCACCCGCCCGTAGGTGTCGAAGGTGGCGGAGGTCAGCTGCGCGTAGTTCGGCTGACCCGCGGCGTCGTAGGAGTCCACGGCCCAGGTGCTCGTCGGGTCCGCGGTGTCCCCGGCCTTGCCCGGCGCCATGTTGTCGTAGCGGGTCTGGGTGTCCTTCAGCGTGTTGTTCGCGTCGGGGGTGGTCCCGCACGGGCCCGCGACGATCTTCTCCCCGGACACCAGCATCCGCATCAGCGGGTTGCTGCCCGTCGCGTAGCTGGTGGTGGTGCAGATCTCCGGAGCGGCCGCGGTGCCGTCACCCTTGTCATCGCCCTGGATCGGGCGGTTGCCGTTGTTCGGGTCGAACGTCGTCACCGAACTCGTCGTGCGCCACGCCCCGTTGGACAGCTTCGTCCAGGACGAGGCCGTGGTGCTGGTGCTCTGGTAGCGCGCCACCAGGTCCGGCATGTTGTTCTGCTGGTGGTGCGTCGCGGTGACGACGTCGTTGGCGGTCACCGTGGAGGAGGCGCTCTGCACGTTGCCGCCGGCCTGGTCGAAGGCCTGCGTGCCGATCACGTTGCCCGTGCGCCACTTGTCGTCCGTGACCGTCACCGCGCTCGCGCCCGGGTACGGCGTGAACGACACTGACACGTTGCGCGTGGAACCGTTGGCGAGGTAGTCGCCGTTCATGCCCCGCAGGTACGTCGTGACCTGCTGGGTCTTGGGCGCCTCACCCGAGTAGCCGCTGCCGGTCGTGGTCGTCACCGTCTGGTAGCCGCGGAAGTCGTCCCAGGTCCGCACCTTCGGGTCGGTGAACTCTCCGTCGTTGCGGTGCCAGGCCGCCGTGCCGCCGTAGGTGTAGTTCGTCGACTTCGTCAACGTCGTTCCGGTGACGGCGTCCTGCTCGGTCACCGACGTGACCAGGTACTTGTTGAACCAGTCGCTCACCGGATCCGGCGAGGAGGAACCCGGCAGGTACCAGTGCACCGGCATGCACGCCATCGTGTTGCCGTCCTCCGAGGACGGCATCGTGCTGTTGACACGCGAGCACTGGGGGTCTGCGTAGTTCACGTTGATCTGCCCACCGGTCTCGGCGGTGATCTGCTGGATCCGCGGACGCAGGAACCCGGGCTCCGCCGGCACCAGGCCGTCGACCCGGTTCGCCAGCTCCCGCGCGGTGAACGACACCGCCGGCAGTGCCACCGCCGGCCGGCCGTTCGTGGCCGTGCGCACGATCGAGGCCAGCCACAGCGCCGGCTTCGTACCGTCCCCCGGGTCGGGGAACGTGTGGTTCAGCGCCCACGAGTCCACCGTCGTGTAGCTGGAGCCGACCAGCACCTGCGTGCTGATCTGCGACAGCATCAACGGCGACCAGAACGTCGGCGAGTAGTTCTTGCACGACCCCGACGACCCGCAGGCCTGGTCCAGCGGCGTGTCCGGCCAGTTCGACTGGTTCGCCACCGTCCGGTTCCCCGACGTACACGTCACACTGCCCGACGCCACACACCGCTCAGCCGTCGTGAACAGCACCTTCGCGGCGGGATTGACACCGCCGCCCGCGGCGAGCTGCTCGGGAAGGCGCTGGCCGTAGGCGATCTGCGTCACCTCGGCGGCCCGCACGTACGGCGTGAGCGTGCCGTTGCCGCTGTTCTGGCCGCCGCCACGGGAGTAGTAGTTCAGATCCTGCTGGTAGGAGTAGGTGATCAGGTTCTGGTGGGTGTCCACGACGTAGTCGAGGTTCCACCGCCACCCCTCCTGGCACCACGAACCCTTTCCGGTCGAGGAGTTGTAGCAGTCGTCCCCGCTGTTCGGCGAGTAGACCGGCACGTACTCCACCGAGTTCGTCGCCGCATCGCTGTGGTTTCCGCCGGGAAGGTGGTTCTGGCCGAAGTAGTACTGGATGCCGTCGGTCGTGGTCACCCGCCAGTACTCGCCGTTGTGCGCCTCGTTCGCCGCGCCCGTCAGCTGCTCGATCTTCGAGCCGTCGTCCCCCTGAAGGTGCCACACCCCCGTCGCGTCGTCGCGCACCAGGGTGCCCGAGTGACCTCCCAGGCTCAGCGACGCGTTCTGGCCACCCCAGCAGACATCACCCGAGTTCGTGATCCCGTCCTTGTCGCAGGACCGGTAAGAGCGCTCGATGAAGCCGGGCTGGTAGTCCCAGCCCTCACCGACCCAGGACGACTGCGCGTTCTGCGAGGACGTCTTCCCGTCCACCATCGACGAGTCGTAGCCCAGCGACAGCGCCGGACCGGCACCACCGATCGACGCCGGCGTCTGGATCGGGTACGAGTAGGTGAAGTTGCCCATGTTCGAGCCCGCGCCCCACGCCGCCGACGAGGACAACGGCGAAGCCGAGTACCCGCCCATCGGACCCGACGGCGTGGCCGTTGCCGCCAGCACCGCCGACGTCTGAACGGCCGACACCTGCGTGTCCGACGCCCGCACGACCTGACCGCCGGAACCCGCCGGCAGCGAGCTCTTACTTACCGTGGACGCCGCCGGAAGCGTGACCTGGGCGGTCAGAACGCCGGTCTTCGGGTCCACGCTGGATTCGACCGGCGTCTGCGTACGGCACTCCGCGCTGTCCGGCGTCGTCAATGCACACGCCGGAAGCTGGATCAGCCGCGCACGATCCGACCATCCGGCTCCCTGGAGGTTCTTCAGGTCCAGGGCCACCTTTACACTTCGCCCACTTGACGAAGCGTCAGTTCCGGTGAGGGCGACGAGTGCTCCGCTCACACCGGCGGCCTTGCCCTCGTCCGGGCCCGATACGTCCACCCGGACCGAGCCCGCCGAATTCCCGTCGCCCTGGGCGACCTTCACCGGCAACTGCCCGGCCTGCACCGGATTCGCGTCCGGCAGTGCCACCGTCGCCGAACCGCCCGAAACCGCCGCCGAATTGGCGGGCTTCCATTCGCCCGGCACCGGGTACTCCGCGCCCGGCAGCTTCCCGGGCTTCACGTCCTCACCCTTGACGGACTTCTGCTCCGCCAGGGGCGTCTTCGGCGACCACACCTTGCCGTGCGGCCGCGCCGCGGCCCACGCCTCGGCGGACGGAGCCATGATCAATGATGTCAAAACGGACAAGAAGACGAGAAGGGGCACCCAAGGATGTCCCCCCCTTAACCATCTCCCGAGCGGCGCCTGTATACGCCAAGCCCCCATCTGAATCCCCTCAAGAGAGACTAATCAACGACCCATCACATGTCTTTGTGACGGCCGAAGAGGACCCTAGCGTGGCGTTGATCGGATGCACATAGGGATTCGATGTCGGGATAACTCCGATGGGACTTGACTCCCCCACTCGCGGACCTCCATCGTTCCCGTCGAACGTCCGCGTCATCGCGGAATTTATCGGGGAGGACGAAAATTCTCACAATGTCCAGTTTCAGAACCTTGTCCGAGGCGAGGGGACCGAGGACGAGAAGGCGACGCACCGCGCAGCTCGTCGCCATGGCCGCCACCAGCGCCCTGGGAATCGGCATGCTCGGCGCTCCGGCCGCCCTCGCAGCCACGCCCACGCCCACGGGCGCCCAAGTGGCTCTGACGCCGTTGCAGCAGGGCATCGTGGACGCGCGGGCGAAGGCCAAGTCGACGGGTAAGCCGGTCGTGGTCGACGCGATGACCACCGAGACGTCGCTGACCCTCATCAAC
>NZ_LFMD02000026.1 GCF_015776785.2 Kitasatospora sp. SUK 42
GCCGGGTGCCACGGTGGGCATCCCGAGCTGGACGGGCATGCTGGTTTCTCCTCAGGTTCGGCATGGGGTCACGGTGGGCCGCCCGCGGCGGGCCCGGAGGTCAGCGCGGTCCGCCGAGCGCGACCGGGTGGCGGGCGGGCTGGTGCGGCCGGGGCGCGGCGGCGAGGCTCCCGGCGATCGCTTCGGCGATGCCCGGACCGGTCAGGCCGCCGGCCGCCAGCAGATCGGCGCGCGGGCCGTGGTTCAGGAAGCGCTGCGGGAGGCCGAAGCCGCGCACCGGGCAGGTCACCCCGGCGTCGCCGAGCGCCTGGGCGATCGCGGCGCCGACGCCGCCCGTCCGGCCGCTGTCCTCGACGGTGGCGACCAGGCGGAACCCCCGGGCCAGTTCGAGGAGTTCGGGGGCGACGGGCTTGACCCAGCGCGGATCGACCACGGTGGCCCCGAGCCCGCGCCCGGCCAGTTCCTCGGCGGCGCGCAGGCAGGTGGTGGCCATCGCGCCGACCGAGACCAGCAGGACGTCCGCGCGCTCGTCGTGCCGCAGCACGTCCATCCCGCCGACGGTGCCGATGGCCGGGATGTCCGGGCCGGTGCCTCCCTTCGGGAAGCGCAGCACCGTCGGTCCCTCCCGCCAGGCCACCGCCTCGCCGAGCTCACGGCGCAGGGTCGCCGCGTCGCGCGGCGCCGCGAGGCGCAGGCCGGGCACCAGGTTCAGCAGGGAGAGGTCCCACATGCCGTGGTGTGAGGGGCCGTCGTCCCCGGTGATGCCGGCCCGGTCCAGCACCAGGGTGATCGGCGCGCGGTGCAGCGCGGCGTCGAGCAGCAGTTGGTCGAACGCGCGGTTCAGGAAGGTCGAGTAGAGGGCGACCACCGGGTGCAGGCCGCCGAGCGCCAGCCCGGCCGCCGCCGTGACGGCGTGCTGCTCGGCGATGCCCACGTCGACGGTCCGTTCCGGGAAGCGCTCCGCGAAGGCGCGCAGCCCGGTGGGCCCGAGCATGGCCGCGGAGACCGCGACCAGATCGGTCCGCTCGCCGCCGAGCCGGGCCAGCTCGTCGCCGAAGACCGAGGTCCACGAGGGCGAGCCGTCGCCGGCCGGGCCCTGGCCGCGGATCGCGTGGTGGCGCTCCGCCTCGTCCTGCTCGGCCGGGGCGTGGCCGCGGCCCTTCTCGGTGACGCAGTGCACCACCACGGGCCGGCCGAGCCCGGCCGCCTCGCGCAGCGCGGTCTCGACCGTCTCGACGTCGTGTCCGTCCACCGGGCCGACGTAGGCCAGCCCGAGGCACTCGAAGGCGGTGCGTGCCGCGCCCGGGGCGCGCAGGGCCGCCAGGTGCTCGGCGACGCCGCCGACCGTGGGCGCGTAGGAGCGGGTGTTGTCGTTCAGCACCACGACCACCGGGCGCTCGGGTGCCCCGCCCAGGTTGTTCAGCGCCTCCCAGGCCAGGCCGCCGGTCAGGGCGCCGTCCCCGATCACCGCGACCACCGCCCGGTCGGTGATCCCCCGGACGCGGTGGGCGCGGGCGAGGCCGTCGGCCCAGGAGAGCACCGTCGAGGCGTGCGAGTTCTCGATCACGTCGTGCTCGGACTCGGTGCGGTTGGGGTAGCCGGAGAGCCCGCCGGCCTGCCGTAGGGTGGCCAGCTCCCCGGCGCGGCCGGTCAGGATCTTGTGCACGTAGGTCTGGTGGCCGGTGTCCCACAGGATGCGGTCCCGCGGGGAGTCGAAGACCCGGTGCAGGGCGATGGTCAGCTCGACCACGCCCAGGTTCGGGCCGAGGTGGCCGCCGGTGCGGGTGACGGCCTCCACCAGCAGCCGGCGGATCTGCGGCACCAGGGCGCCGATCTGTTCGGCGCTCAGGTTCCGCAGGTCCTCCGGTCCTCGGATCTCCTCCAGGCGCGGCATGAGGTGGATCCTCCTCTCTGCTCCGTCGGGCTGGCCCTGGGGGCGCGCGCCGGCGGCGACGCGCGGTCGCGGTGCCGTCATCGCGACTCGTCGGCGAGCGGGGTGCGCGGGATCCGGCCGGTGACCGGATCGGCCAGGCGGCCCGGCATGGCGAAGACGACGTCCTCGGCGATGCCGTCCTGCAGCTCGACGTCCGGGAAGCCGAGCCCGGCCAGCCGCTCGACCAGGCCGCTCACCAGGATCTCGGGCGCGCTGGCCCCCGAGCTGACGCCGATGCTCCCCACCCCGGTCAGCCACGCCTCGTCCAGCCGGCCGGCGTCCGGCACCAGGTGCGCGGCGGCGCCGTGCTCGCGGGCGACCTCGACCATGCGCAGCGAGTTGCTGGAGTTCTCCGAGCCGACCACCAGGACGAGGTCGTGCCGCCGGGCCAGTTCCTTGACCGCGTTCTGCCGGTTCTGGCTGGCGTAGCAGATGTCGTCCTCACTCGGGGTCACGATGTCCGTGAAGCGTTCGTGGAGCGCGTCGACGACCTTGCGCGTCTCGTCGAAGGAGAGCGTGGTCTGGGTGAGGCACCCGACCGGGGTGTCGGCCGGCAGCTCCAGGCGGTGCACGTCCTCGACGGTCTCGATGACGACGGTCCGCTCGGGGGCCTCGCCCAGCACCCCTTCGACCTCCTCGTGGCCGGCGTGCCCGACCAGCAGGATGATCCGGCCGTCCCGGGCGAAGCGCAGCGCCTCCTGATGGACCTTCGAGACCAGCGGGCAGGTCGCGTCGATCACCTCCAGCTGCCGGTCGGCGGCACCGGAGCGGACGGCCGGCGAGACGCCGTGCGCGGAGAAGACACAGATCGAGCCCTCGGGCACGTCCTCCTCGCTGTCGACGAAGACCGCGCCGCGGCGCTCCAGCTCCGCGACGATGTAGTGGTTGTGCACGATCTCCTTGCGCACGTACACCGGCGCCCCGTGCAGGTCCAGGGCCCGTTCGACGATGCCGATGGCGCGCCGGACGCCGGCGCAGAAGCCGCGCGGCTGGGCCAGGACGATCCCTCCGGTCGCGCTCATGCGGCGTCTCCTCCGGCGTGCACGGCGGACGGGGCGGGGCGGGCCGTCTCCCAGGACGTGCGTCGGCTGATCCGCAGCCTCAGCCGGCGGGGGTGGTAGACGGTGGCCAGCGGCACGGGGCGCACGTCCATGTCCGGCTCGCAGGTGACCCGCCAGTTGCTGAGGATGGTGGCCAGACCGAGGGCGGCCTCGGTACGGGCGTACAGGTCGCCGATGCACTTGCGGGCGCCGGTGCCGAAGGGCATGAAGGCCTGGCGGGCGAGCGGGGTGACCCGGTCGGGCAGCCAGCGGTCGGGGTCGAAGCGGGTCTCGTCGGGGAAGGACGGGCGGTGCTGGGCCACCGCGGCGGGGCTGAACACCACCGTCGTCCCCTTGGGCAGGCGCACCCCGGCGACCTCGGTCTCCTCGGCGGTCAGCCGGGTGAACAGCCAGGCCGGCGGGTAGAGCCGGAGCGTCTCGCTGATGACCCGGTCGATCAGCGAGAGGTTCGGCAGGTCGTCCCACTGCGGTGGGCGCCCGCCGAGCACGGTGTCGACCTCCCGCAGGAGCGCCGCCTCGATCTCGGGGTGCTGGGACAGCAGGTAGAAGATCCAGGTCAGCGTGCCGGCGACGGTCTCGGTGCCGGCCGCCATGATGGTGATGACCTGGTCGTGGATCTCGGTGTCGCCGAGCCGGCCCCCGCCCTCCTCGTCGCGGGAGGCGAGCAGCGCCGACAGCAGGTCGTCGTGGTCGGCGCCGTCGCGGCGGTAGTCGTCGATCAACTGCTGGGTGGTGTCGTGCAGGTAGCGCAGGTTGCGGGCGTAGCGGCGGTTGCCCGGGGTGGGCAGCCGGCGCACCGCGCGGGGCAGGAACATCTGCCGGAACAGGCCGTTGAGCACGGTGTCGAAGGCGCGCTGGACGCCCTCGGCCTGCTCGGGGCCGACCGGGGTGGAGTAGAGCGTGCGGCCCACGGTGCGCAGGGCCATCCCGTACAGCTCCGGGAAGGCGTCGACGACCATGCCGTCCTGCCAGCGGGAGGTGGTGTCCTCGATCTCGGCCTGCATGGCGACCGAGTAGCGCTTCAGCTGCGAGCGCTGGAAGGCCGACTGCATGAGTCGGCGCTGGCGCCGGTGGTCGGCGAACGGGCAGGTGACCAGGCCGTTGCCGGCGATGTCGCGGGCCCGGTCGTAGAAGACGCCGCCCTTGTCGAAGGTCCGGTCGTTGGTGAGCACGTGCCGCAGCAGCTCGGGGTGGGTGGGCACGTAGGCGTCGGTCGGGCCGATCCGGATCCGGACGAGGTCGCCGTGGGCCGAGAGCGAGGACATGAACTGGACGGGGCGGCGCATCATCCGCAACGCGTGCCCGACGACGGGAACCGCGCCGGGGGCCGAGCCCGCTGTGAAGGTCTGCGGGGACATCGAACTCCAACTCCTGTGGGTGACGGGTCGTCGCGCCGGAGTGGCGCGGCGCCGGGGGCTGGTCCGTGCGCGGGCTACCGGGTGCTGCCCAGCTCCTCCAGGTAGCCCTGGGTGCCGGCCGCGACCGCGAACTCCGCGTCGTAGCGGCCCGAGGAGCGGTGCCAGTCGTACGAGCCGCGGATCACCGTGCGCACCGCGTCGGTGCGGTAGCGTTCGACGGCCTCGCGCTCGGCCGCGCCCAGGCCGTAGATGTCGCAGACCTTCGTCAGGCAGCTCTCCAGCAGCTCGAACTGCTCCATCCGCGCGCGGATCTCGTCCTGCAGGTGCGCGATCGCCCGGCCCTTGGCCCAGCCGTGCTCCCGGCGCAGGATCATGACCATGTTGTTCTGCTCGCCGCGGGCCTCCTCCTTCTCCAGCGACGCGATGTCGTTGAGGATCAGGTTGGTGTCGATGGCGATGGTCAGCATCGCGGAGAGCACGGCGCTGTCGAAGACCCGCTGCGGCACCTCGAAGTGGCCGGTGCTCTCGGCCAGGTCCACGGTGGGCTGGACCCCGATGGTGGCCCGGCGCACCGCGAGGTACTGCGCCGCCGACTCGTAGGGGGTGTTCCAGAAGCGGCTCTCCGCCTCGTCCACGTAGCCGGTGAAGTAGTTGCGCCAGTGGCGCGCGCTGCGGGCCTGCCAGGCGGGCGACATGCCCTCGCAGCTGCGGCGCCAGACGTCCGCGAAGCCGTGCGCGATCAGTGGCGCCGAGTCGGGCAGCGGGCCGTCCAGCGCGGCGGCCACCGCGTCGGTGAGCTGCTTGGTCTCCTCCGGGTTCTCGCCGCGCGGGCCGTCGAAGAGGTCGTCGAAGAGGAAGAACCACGACATCAGGTCGACGCCGAGGTCCAGGTCGGTGCCGCTGGTGTGCGGGTAGAAGCGTGAGGCGAGGTCGGCGTAGCCGCCGCGCAGGTGGCGCTCGGCGGCCGCCTCGGTGGTGATCAGGCCGAGCGAGCGCGGCCACGCGAGTTGCTCGGCGTCGGCGCGGACGTGGTCGGGGCTCTGCCGCCCGGGTATGGGGATGCGGAAGTCGACGTCCTGGGGCATGTCCTGCTCCTGGGGTGCGGTATCGGGCATGGCGGAAGCGGGCACGGCTGTGGGGCGGCACGGCCGTGTCCGTACGGCGATGGGAGAGGGGCCTCCTGCGGGGAGCCGGGGACGTTGCCCACGGCGGAGGAGCCCTCGGCGGGGACGGGACCGGGGCGACGCTGCCCTCGGTGCGGACCGGGCCGGCTCCGCGATGGCGCGGGCCCGTCGTGCTGGTCGTTCGCTTCGTACGGGTCGACGGCGACGTGCGGGTCGCTCGCTTCGTACGGGTCGATCACGTCGTGCGGGTCGATCACGTCGTGCGGCGCCGGGCGGCGCGGTGTCCGCCGGATCCGGCGGGGTCAGACCTCGCGGTCGACGACGAAGCGGCCGAGCGTGAGGAGTTCCTCCCGCGCCCCGGACTCCAGTTCGACGTCGTGCAGCGCCGCCTCGCCGAGCGTCATCCGCCGCGAGGCCTCGTCGAGCGCCCAGTCCCGGCCGCCGGCCTCGGCGATCAGGTCCGCGGCGCGGCGCAGCTCCGCCTCGGCGGGCTCGCCGGGGGCGCCGAGCCACGCGGACAGCTCCTCGGCGACCGCGCCGCCGCGGTTGAGGGCGTAGCTGACGGGCAGCGACTTCTTGCGGGCGCGCAGGTCGCTGTGGACGGACTTGCCGGTGACCGCCGGATCGCCCCAGATCCCGAGCACGTCGTCGGTGAGCTGGAAGGCGAGGCCCAGTTGGTCGCCGAAGAGCGCCAGCCGGTCGACGGTGGTGTCCGGGGCCCCGGCGAGCAGGGCGCCGATCGCGCAGCTGGCGGAGAGCAGCGCTCCGGTCTTGCCGCCCGCCATGTCGAGGCACTCGTCGACGGTCACGTGCGCCCGCTGTTCGAAGGAGACGTCCTCGACCTGGCCGCGGATCAGCCCGCGCGTGGTGCGGGCGAGCAGCCGGGCGGCGGCCGCCGCGGTGGGCAGGCCGCAGCCGAGCAGCACCTCCTGGGCCAGCGCCAGCAGCGCGTCGCCGGTGAGGATCGCACTGGCCGGCCCCCACAGCGCCCAGACGGTGCGCCGGTGGCGGCGCTCCTCGTCGCCGTCCATCAGGTCGTCGTGCAGCAACGAGAAGTTGTGCACCAGCTCGACCGCCACCGCGCCGGGCAGCCCGGTCTCCGGTGGAGCGCCGACGGCCTGGGCGGAGAGCAGGGCGAGCGCGGGGCGGACGGCCTTCCCGCCGCCGGCGGCCACCGGCTCGCCGTCGGCGGTGAGCCAGCCGAAGTGGTAGGCGGCCTGGTGCCGGGACCGGTCGTCGAGCAGTTCCAGGGCGGCACGCAGCGCGGGCTGGATGGCGTCCCGGCTGCGGTGCAGGCTGGCCGGAGCCGCGCTCATGTCGTCGCCTCCGCCTGCCACGCCCGCCACGGCTCCACCGGGTCGTCGAAGATCGCGACGACCTTGCGCAGCATCCGGCGCTCGTCCGGGTCGAAGGCGGTCTTGGCGTGGAGGGTGCCCAGCTGGTCCCAGAGGACGATGTCGCCGGGCTCCCAGGTGTGGCGGTAGGTCAGCTCCGGGGTGCCGGGGAAGGCCCACAGCCGCTGGAGCAGCTCCTTGGAGGCGGCCGGGTCGAGCTCCAGGATCCGCTTGGTGTTGAGCGGGTTGACGTAGACGCTGTGGCGGCCGGTGCGGGGGTTGCGCGCGATCACCGGGTGCACCGTGGCCGTGCCGTCCTCGGGCTGGATCGCGGCGGTGGCGCCGATGGTGACCTCGCCCTGGTACTCCTCCTCGATGGTGTCCTCGTAGCCGGAGCGCAGGGCGTGGCGGGCCCGGTAGGTGTGCAGCCGGGCGCGCAGTTCCCCGGGCAGCGAGTCGTAGGCGGCGTACATGTCGGTGAACAGCGTCTGCCCGCCGCCGCTGGGCGGCAGTTCGACGGCGGCCAGGACGCCCAGCTGCGAGACGCGCGGGCGGAACGAGTAGTCGGTGTGCCAGTCCATCCACGCGGCGTCGCCGATGCCGATCTTCTTCCCGTCCACGAGGATGTTGGAGATGATCAGGATCTCGTTGTGGACCGGGTTGGCTCCCGTGGTCAGTCCGGTCTTCGGGATGTGGCCGAAGCGTCGGCCGAAGGCCAGTAGTTGCTCGTCGGTCGGGTCCCGGTGGCCGCGGAAGACCAGCACCAGGTGCTGGTCGACGGCGTCCAGGATCCGGGCTAGCGACGTGTCGTCGAGGTCGCCGGAGAGCTCGGCGCCGTGCACGACGGCGCCCAGGGGTGCTCCGGGTATCGGGGTGATCTCCACTGTCGTTGGCACCTGTTTCACGTAGTCGAGGTTGTCGGATCGCGTAACTCGATTCCGGCGAGGACGTCGTCCTCGCGGCATCGCCGGAGGATGTCCACGAAGGCGACCGAGCCGCCGCCGTAACTGGCGTTGAGCAGGTGCAGTTCGCCGGGCCTGCCCTCGTTGTTGAACAGGCCCGGTGTGCACAACTCGGCGTAGTCGAGGTTGCGGTTGGCGAGCCGGAGGATCTCCTCGACCCACTCCCGCTCCGCCGCGGCCGACGCCTCCACCACCCGGTGTCCGCGCTTGCGCGCGGCCGCCAGGACGTGGGCGAGGTGCCGGCTCTGTTCGTTGAGCATGTAGGGGGCGTTCACGTGCAGGCCCGACTGGGCCTTGGCGAGGACGAAGCAGTTGGGGAAGCCGTGCGTCTGGAGGCCGTGCAGGGTGCGGACACCCTCGGCCCACTTCTGCGACAGCCGCAGGCCGTCCCGGCCGATCACGTCGAAGCCGGCCCGTTCGACGTAGGGCACCGCGAACTCGGACTCGTAGCCGGAGGCGAAGACCAGGCAGTCGACGGGGTACTCCCGGCCGCCGGCCAGCACGCCCGCCCCGGTGAGCCGCTCGACGCCGCGTCCCTCGGTGTCCACCAGGGTCACGTCGGGGCGGTTGAAGGTCTCCAGGTAGCCGTCGTGGAAGCAGGGCCGTTTGCAGAACATCCGGTAGTACGGCATCAGCGCGGCGGCGGTCGCCGGGTCGTGCACCAGGGTGGCCACCCGCTCGCGGATCTCCTCCATCTTGAGGAGGTCGGCGTGCTCGACCGCGGCGGCGGCCTCCGCCGGGTCGGCGGGCGCGGCGCCCTGCCGGGGCAGGATGGCGGCCAGCTTGGCGGTGATCTCCGTCCAGCCGTCCTGGACGAGGTCCTCGTCCTGGGGCTTTCCGGAGGTGACCAGGTGGAAGTTGTCCATCCTCCGCTGCTGCCAGCCCGGTTGGAGACCGGCCGCCCAGGCCGGGTCGGTGGGCCGGTTGGCGCGCACGCCCACCGCGGAGGGGGTGCGCTGGAAGACGTAGAGGTGCCCGGCCGCCTCGGCCAGCCGCGGGATGATCTGGACGGCGGTCGCGCCGGTGCCCACGACGCCGACCCGCTTGTCCCGCAGGTGTTCCAGCGAGCCCTGGACACCGCCGCCGGTGTAGTCGTAGTCCCAGCGCGCGGCGTGGAAGCTGTGCCCGGCGAACTCGTCGAGGCCGGGCAGCTCGGGCAGCTTGGGGCGGTGCAGCGAGCCGATCGCCATGCAGACGTACCGGGAGCGGAACCGGTCGCCGCGGTCGGTGGTGACGGTCCAGAATCCGGTCGGCTCGTCCCACCTCAACTCGGTGACGGAGGTCCCCAGCAGCGCGTCTCGGTAGAGCCCGTAGTGGCGGGCCACGGCCTGGCAGTGCGCGAGGATGTCCTCGCCGCTGGCGTACTTCTCGGCGGGCACGGTGCCGAGCTCCTCCAGCAGCGGCATGTAGACGTAGCTCTCGACGTCGCAGCGCAGCCCGGGGAACCGGTTCCAGTACCAGGTGCCGCCGACGTCGCCGGCCGCGTCCACCAGCCGGATGGTCTCGAAGTCGCACTGCTCGCGCAGCCGGGCGCCCACCAGCAGGCCGCCGAGTCCGGCTCCGACGACGGTGACGTCCACCTCGTCGGTGACCGGTTCGCGCACGTGCCCGGCCGCGTTGGGGTCGGCCGCGTAGTGGGCGAAGTCTCCTCGGGCGTACTGGTAGCCGCGGCCGGTGCCGAGGCGTTTGTCGCGTTCCTCCCGGTACCTCGCCCTCACGGTCTCCAGGTCCGGGGCGCTCGCTCCCGGGCCTGTCTGGGGACCGGTATCGCTCCCTTGGCGCACCACGGCTCATCCTCCAGGGGTGTGGCAGGTGCGGCGGCGTGGCGCCACACGTCGTCGAGTTCGCGGCGGAGCCTCACTTGCGTGTCGGCGTTGGTGAAGATGTAGAACCGGTCGGTGCCGACGGCCTTGCGGACCACCTCGGCGACCTCGTCCGCGCCCATGACGGTCGCGCCGGTGGCGCTGCCCGGGGCGACCAGGCCGCGCACCAGCGGAGTGTCCACCCGGCCCGGACAGAGCACCGAGACGCGCACCGGGGTGCCCGCCAGGTCGGCGCGCAGGCTGCGGGCCAGGGCGAGGTCGGCGTGCTTGGACGTCGCGTAGGCGGCGCTGGCGGCGCCCACGACGAAGGCGGACATCGAGGCGGTGTGGATCAGGTGGGACGGGCACCCCTGGGCGAGCAGCCGCGGAACGAAGGCCCGCGCCACCCGCAGGTGCGCCCAGTGGTTCACCTCCATGACGGCGCGCAGGTCCTCCTCCGGCACCTCCCAGACGGGTGTGCCGACCGGTCCCACGACCCCCGCGTTGTTGACGAGCAGCTCGACCGTGCCGAGCCGGTCGAAGGCGGTGTCGGCCAGCCGCCCGACCGCCGCCGCGTCGGTGAGGTCGGCGACGACACCGCAGACGTCCGCGCCGGAGCGCGCGAGCTCCGTCACCCGGCGCTCCAGCAGGGTGGCGTCGACGTCGGTCAGCAGGACCGACGCGCCCTCGCGCGCCAGCCTGGTGCCGAGCGCGAGGCCGATGCCACTCGCCGCACCGGTGACCACGGCGGTCCGCAGCTGCGCTTGCATCCGGTTTCTCCGTCCGGCGAGGGGTCGTGGGAGGGTGGATCGGCTCCGCGTCAGCGGGGATCCGGCAGCCTGAGGCTGATGGTGAGGATCATCACCGAGAAGACCGCGAGCACGCAGAGCACGACCACCGCGGCCGATCCGTGCCCGAGCGGGCCCTGGAGTCCGAGGAAGAGCGTGCCGCCCACGGTCGCGCCGAACGCGGTGGCGGTCTGCTGGCTGGTGACCAGCACACCGCTGCCCATGCCGGCCTCGGCGGGCGGCACGTCCGCGAGGATCAGCCGGAACAGCGTGGGCCCGATCAGGGCCTGGCCGACCCCGGTGAACGCGAGGATCAACAGGACCAGTACCACCGGCAGGTGCGGCCAGGACAACCCGATCAGCAGCGCCATGAGCAGCAGGCCCGCACCCTGGATCACCGCGCCCAGGGTGACGATGCGCCGGCCGAGCGCGGCCGCGATCTTCGGGGTGTACAGCGCGACGACGAAGAACGCCGAGGCGAACGGTGCGAGCACCGCTCCGGACTGCAGCCCGCCGAGGCCGAAGTCGTCCTGGGCGACCAGGGCGTAGACGAACATGAAGCTGCCGAACCCGATCGAGAACGGCACCATCGCGAGCAGGCCGCGCCGCAGTCCGGAGCGGGACAGCACCGAGGGCGGCAGCAGCGGGGATCCCCCGGCCGCCTCGATCCTGCGCTCGACCCTGACCAGCAGCACCGCCGCGACCAGGCCGACCACGAGCAGGCCCCACAGCCACAGCGGCCAGCCCAGCGCCCGGCCCTCCACGATGACCAGCAGCACGGAGACCATCGCCGCGCCGAACAGCACCGTCCCCAGCGGGTCGAAGCCCGGCCGCCGCTCGGCCCGGGTCGCCGGCATCCGCCGCACGGCGAGCAGCGCCGCCGCGCCGATCGGCACGTTGATCACGAAGACCGACCGCCAGCCGAGTCCGGCCACGTCGAGCGAGACCAGCAGCCCGCCGATGATCTGCCCGGCCACCGCGGCGAGGCCCGCCGTGGCGCCGTAGAGGCTGATCGCCCTGGCCCGTGCCTCGCCCTCGGTCGAGGCCTGGATCGTCGCCAGCACCTGCGGCACCAGCATGGCGGCGGCGGCGCCCTGCAGCAGCCGCGCCGCGATCAGGAAGCCCATGGTCGGGGCCACCCCGCACAGCAGCGAGGCCAGTGTGAAGGCGATGAGCCCGTACACGTACAGGCGCCGGCGCCCGAAGGCGTCACCGAGGCGCCCGCCGAGCACGAGGCCGAGCGCGTAGGTGATGCCGTACCCGGACACCACCAGTTCCAGCGCGGTGGTGCCGCCGTGCAGGTCCTTGCCGATCGTCGTCAGCGCCACGTTGACGATGAAGAAGTCGACGATGGACAGGGCGAAACCGGTGAGGACGACTGCCAGGCCGAGGCCGGACAGACCGACCGGTGGGGCCGCCGCCGGAGCGGGGTCCACCTGGAGCCGGGCGCCTGGAGCGGGAGACGTCCCGCCGTTGTTCGTCATGAGACTGTTCGTTCCTGGCTGTTCGTCACTCGACCGTGGTCGGAGTGCCAGTGATCTTGGACATGATGCCCTTGGACGGGTCCTTCGCCGACTCGGCCCACGGCGTCAGCGCGTTGTGGCCGCGGGGCGACGCCGCCGGCTGGACCCGGGTGTCCATGGACAGCCGCATCACCGCCGGGGAGGACACGTTGGGCATCGACTTGTGGCATGTGAAGGCGTGGAAGACCAGCAGGTCCCCCGGCTCCATGGCCGAGTACAGCAGCGGCTCGTCCGGGCCCACCGCGGTCGGCGGAATGCCCCGGACGGGGTGGCCGAACCGGCGGAAGTCCTCGTTGAGCACGTGCTCGCGGGAGCCCCGCTTGTGGCTGCCGTCGGCGAGCGCGACACCACCCGATCCCTCGTTGGTGGCGATCAGCGGCACCCAGGTGGTGCGGAAGTCCTTGTTCGGACCGATGTAGTAGCCGTCCTGGTGCAGCGGCGTCAGGTGCGCGAAGCTCGGGTCCTGCACGCCGGCGGCCGACGGGTAGTACCGGATGGTGGTGGAACGGAAGACGAAGACCGGCTCGCCGAGGACCTCCTCGAAGACCTTCACGGTCGACGGGTGGTTCCAGAAGTCGTCGTACTTCACGTACCCGTGCATGGCCACCTCGTCGACGCCCTCGAAGGAGTCGATGGTGAGGTCGTCGAGGGTCGCCCGTTCGTCGGCGGCGCCGAGGGCGATCAGGCCGTGCAGCATCTGCTCCGCGGCGGTGCGCACCAGCTCGCGGTCGAGCACCCCGCGCAGGAAGAGGTAGCCGTGCTCCTCGTAGAAGCGGTCGAGGGCCTCGCGATCCCCGAGCAACGGCGTGCAGTCCGTGTATTCCCCGATCACGTTCGTCATGTAAGCCAAGTCCTTGGAAGAGTAGGCGGCTTGGGAGGGAAGGTGCGGGTGCCGCGGGGTCAGAGCGAGGCGCCGACCCGCAGCGCGAGGTCGATCAGGCGGTTCGAGTAGCCCCACTCGTTGTCGTACCAGCCGACGACCTTGACCTGCGGGCCGGTGACCCTGGTCAGCGCGGCGTCGAACACGCAGGAGGCCGGGTCGTTGACGATGTCGCTGCTGACGATCGGAGCCTCGGTGTAGGAGAGCACGCCCTTGTAGCGCCCGGCCGCGGCGGCGGCGTAGGCCTCCTTGATCTCCTCGACCGTGGTGGGGCGGCTGGTGTTGACCGTGAGGTCGGTGATCGAGCCCGTCGGCACCGGCACGCGCAGCGCGTACGCGTCGAGGCGGCCCGCGAGTTCAGGCAGGACCAGGCCGATGGCCTTGGCCGCGCCGCTGGAGGTGGGCACGATGTTGAGCGCGGCGGCGCGGGCGCGGCGCAGGTCCTTGTGCGGCGCGTCCTGGAGGTTCTGGTCCTGCGTGTAGGCGTGGACGGTGGTCATCATCCCCGCCTCGATGCCCACCGCCTCGTGCAGCACCTTGACCAGCACCGCGAGGCAGTTGGTGGTGCAGGAGGCGTTGGAGATGATGGTGTGCCGCTCCGGGTCGTACGCGTCGTCGTTGACCCCGAGCACGACGGTGATGTCCTCACCGCTGGCGGGCGCCGCGATGATCACCTTCTTGGCGCCGCCGGCCACGTGGGCCCGGGCGCGCTCGGCGTCGGTGAAGATGCCGGTCGACTCGATGACGACGTCCACGCCGAGCTCGCCCCAGGGCAGCTTGCCCGGGTCCCGCTCCGCGAGGACCTTGACCACCTGGTCGCCGACCCGGATCTCCCCCGGAGCGGCGGTGATCTCCTCGGGGAAGCGGCCCAGGATGGAGTCGTAGGCCAGCAGGTGGGCCATGGTGGGCACGTCGCCGAGGTCGTTGACCGCGACGATCTCCAGGTCCTCACCACGGGCCGCCGCCGCCCGGAAGACGTTACGGCCGATCCGCCCGAAACCGTTGATACCAATGCGAGTAGTCATGGGAAAGTCCCCTACTTTGCGCTACTGACGGGGGTGTGACGCGCCATTGCGCCGACCGGGAGGTACACGGGGCCCCTGCGTACCGCCTCTGCGGCCGCGTCGTAATACCAAGGAGCTTATATAAGCGTGCGATACATTTCTAGTGTGACAGATCATCACCAGGGCGACGGGCTCGACATCGAGACCCTCACCACGACCATCGAGTTCTTCAACCGCTTCTACATCCGGCTGCCCGTCGCACAGAAGCTTCCGTTCACGACCTTGTCGGTTCTGGACACACTGGCCTTCGGCGGCCCGGTCCGCCTGACCGAACTCGCCAGACGGGAACAGCTCAGCCAGCCGGGCGTCACCCAACTCGTCAACCGCCTGGAACAGGACGGCCTGGTGGAACGCAGGCCGGATCCGGACGACGGACGGGCGGTACTGGTGCACGTCACCGACGCCGGGCGCCGGGTGGGCGAGGACAGGCGCGCCGAACGCGGCACCCATCTCCGGCCCCTCATCGAGGAATTGACGTCGGATCAACGAAGGGCTATCGCACAGGCGCTTCCCGCGATGACCCGCCTGGTGGAACTCGGACAGCAACAGCGCGGAACCGTCCGGACATGACGGCCGCCACCGCGCCGGCGCCCCACCCCGAGACCGCACCGGGCGATCCGGACGGCGCCGGCGCGGGCGCGACAGGCGGTTCCGCCGGGGTGGGGGCGACGGCGCGCGACCGCAGGAACCACCGAGGCGGAACGATGGGTGGCGGGACGCGGGGCGGCCGCTACTCCGCCGTGCGCAGGATGTGCGCCAACTCGGCGACGGCGCGCTCGGCTTCGGGCCCCTCGGCCCGAACGGTGACGGTCGCCCCGGCCACGGCGCCGAGGCCCATCACCGCCAGCACACTGGCGGGGTTCACGCTGCGACCCGCGTGCTCCAGCCACATCGAACAGCCGAAACCCATGGCGGTGCGGGCCAGTTGGCCGGCCGGCCGGGCGTGCAGTGCGGCCGGGAGGACGACGGCGGCCTCCACGGGCGCCGAGGTCTGGTCAGAACTTGACAGCATGGCGGGCCTCTCTCGCGGCATGGGCCACGGCGTGCAGATCGGCGCCGCCGGCCGCGGAGACGGCCGCGGCCACGGCACCTTCGACGAAGGGGGCGTCGACCATCACCACGTCGGAACGGGGGTGGTCGTCGAGCACGGTGCAAACGGTCAGGACGGAACTGCCGAGGTCCGCCAGGACCACCACACCCCGGCCGCGGTCCGTCTGGCGGATCGCCTCCAGGATGCGGGTGTAGCTGGTGCCGATCCGACCGTCGTCGGTCCCGCCCGCCGCGGCCAGGGCGACGTCGCCGGTGGCGATCTGCGCCGTGAGCCTGACCAGTCCGGCCGCGAGCTCGGCACTGTGCGAAACGAAGACGATGCCAACCGAGGAGGTCATGAACTGACGGTATATTTCGGAACGCTGTTCAGCAAGAGTGAACCGGAGGTTGGTCATGGTCCAGTCAGTACAGCGGGCGGTCCGCATCCTGCGCGAGCTCGCCGCGGACGGTCCGAGGCTGGGCGTGACCGAACTGGCCGACCGGCTGGGGGTGGCCAAGCCCACCGTCCACGCGCTGCTGCGCACCCTGGAGTCCGAGGGGCTGGTCAGCCACGACCCGGAGAGCTCCAAGTACCGCCTCGGCCCCGACCTGGTGGCGCTCGGCAACTCCTACCTGGACACCCACGAGCTCCGCAGCCGTTCGCTGACCTGGGCCGACCAGCTCGCCACCCGCACCCGGGAGGCCGTCTGGGTGGCCATCCCCACCGGCGACCGGATCCTGGTGGTGCACCACGCGTTCCGGCCCGCCGGCGCGGTGCAGATCCTGGAGGTCGGCGCGGCGATCCCGTGGAGCACTAGCGCGCTGGGCAAGGCGATCGTCTCCGCGGCCCCGGCGGGGCTGCGCGAGGAACTGCTGGCCGGCGACCTGCCCGCGCTCACCGGGGCGAGCGTCACCGACCCCGCCGTGCTGGCCGACCAGCTCGACGAGGCGGCCCGCACCGGGTACGCGGTCGAGGACCAGGAGTCCGCGATCGGCGACGGATCGATCGCCTCCCCGGTCTTCGACCGCTCGGGCCGGGTGGCCGGCGCGATCGGGATCGTCGGACCGGTCGAGCGCGTCCTGGCGGCGCCGGCGCGGCAGGAACTCGCCGTCGCGGTGCGGGAGATCGCCCGCAACCTGTCCCGGGAGCTGGGCGCCCCCCGGGGCACCTCGGCCCGCCCGCGCTCCTGACCACGGGCACTCTTGAGACAGGATCGGGGCAGCGGCTAACGTTCCGGAATACCGTTCGTCACCATCGAACGGTATTCGAGGCATCCCTCCGGCGCCGCTCAGCGCCCGTGCCGCCGCCGTCACCACCCGTCCCGACGGCGCCGCTCCCCCGCCCCGCGATCCGCCCACTCCGCGGCCCGGGAGCGCCGCACCGACCGCCCCGCCGAAGCACCGCCCGAAGCACCGCCTGCCCCGGGATCCCCCAGCCGGCACCCGCCGGGATCCCCGCCGAGAACGGAGACTCCGTGGACATCGACCTCGCCCGCGCCTGGGTACGGGCCATAGCGGCCGCCGTCGACGAGCAGAAGGACCAGCTCACCCGGCTCGACTCCGCCATCGGTGACGCGGACCACGGCACCAACATGCACCGCGGCTTCACCGCCGCGTCCACCGCGGTCGAGGCCTTCGCGCCGGAGACGGTCGGCGCCGTGCTCGTCAAGGCCGGCACCACCCTGATCTCCAACGTCGGCGGCGCCTCAGGCCCGCTGTACGGCAGCGCCTTCCGCGCCATCGGCCAGGCCCTCGACTCCCCCACCGCCACCCCGGAGCAGGTCGCCGAGGCGCTGGC
>NZ_LFMD02000027.1 GCF_015776785.2 Kitasatospora sp. SUK 42
GCCGAGGCGTGCCGGGTCCTCGGTATCAACGACCGGACCGGTAGGCGTTGGCTCTACGGGCGCAATTCGTCCGGCAGGAACAAGGCGGCGCCACCGCTGACAGCGGTGGCGCCGCCTTGTGGGCGTTCGAGGTACCTCGGCGAGGACGAACGGATCCACATCGCCGACCGGCTGCGGGAGAAGGCCTCCATCCGCGAGATCGCGGCCGAGCTGGGCCGCAGTCCGTCGACGGTCAGCCGGGAGATCCGCCGCAACCGCACCGACGGCCGCCACGGCCGGTGGCACTACCGGCCGCACGCGGCCCAGGCCCGCGCCGACGCCCGCCGGCCCCGGCCCAAGCCCCGCAAGATCCTGTCGAACCCGGAGCTGCGGGACGCCGTCCAGGCGATGCTGGACGAGCGGTGGAGTCCGGAGCAGGTATGTCACGCTCTGCGGGCACAGTTCCCCGACCGGCCGGAGATGCACGTGGTTCCCGAGACCGTCTACCAGGCTCTCTACGTCCAGGGCCGAGGGCAGTTGCGGCGCGAGCTGGCCGGCGCCCTGCGGAGCGGACGCGCCCGGCGCAGACCCCAGCGGCAGGCCAACCGCCGCCAGCCCCGGTTCGCCGACCCGATGGTCATGATCAGCGAGCGCCCCGCCGAGGCCGAGGACCGGGCCGTCCCCGGCCACTGGGAGGGAGACCTCATCATCGGCAAGGACCAGAAGTCTGCGATCGGCACCCTTGTCGAACGCGCGACCCGCTACGTGATGCTCCTGCACCTGCCCGGCGATCACACGGCCGAGACGGTGCGCGACGCCCTGGTGGCCACCGCCCGGACGCTCCCCGTCGAGCTGAAGCGTTCCCTGACCTGGGACCAGGGCAGCGAGATGGGCCGCCACCGCGACTTCACACTCGCCACCGACATCCCGGTCTACTTCTGCGACCCGGCCAGCCCCTGGCAGCGCGGCTCGAACGAGAACACGAACGGACTGCTGCGGCAGTACTTCCCCAAGGGCACCGACCTGTCGGTCCACACCCCGGAACACCTGGCGGCCGTCGCCGACCAGCTCAACCGCCGTCCACGCAAGACGCTCGGCTGGGAAACCCCAGCCGAGCGCCTGGCTAAACTCCTCGCGGCCTAGACAACCGACCACGTGTTGCAACGACCACTAGAAACCGCC
>NZ_LFMD02000028.1 GCF_015776785.2 Kitasatospora sp. SUK 42
GGCGGTTTCTAACGGTCGTCGCAACACGTGGTCGGTTGTTTAGGCCGCGAGGAGTTTAGCCAGACGCTCGGCTGGGGTTTCCCAGCCGAGCGTTTTGCGTGGGCGGCGGTTGAGCTGGTCGGCGACGGCCGCCAGGTGCTCCGGGGTGTGGACCGACAGGTCGGTGCCCTTGGGGAAGTACTGCCGCAGCAGGCCGTTGGTGTTCTCGTTGGAGCCGCGCTGCCAGGGGCTGGCGGGGTCGCAGAAGTAGACCGGGATGTCGGTGGCAAGGGTGAACTCGCGGTGGCGGCCCATCTCGCTGCCCTGGTCCCAGGTCAGGGAACGCTTCAGCTCGACGGGGAGCGTCCGGACGGTGGTCACCAGGGCATCGCGCACGGTCTCGGCCGTGTGGTCGCCGGGCAGGTGCAGCAGCATCACGTAGCGGGTCGCGCGTTCGACCAGGGTGCCGATCGCAGACTTCTGGTCCTTGCCGATGATCAGGTCGCCCTCCCAATGGCCGGGGACGGCCCGGTCCTCGGCCTCGGCGGGGCGTTCGCTGATCATGATCATCGGGTCCGTGAAACGGGGCTGGCGACGGTTGGCCTGCCGCTGGGGTTTGCGTCGGGCGCGTCCGCTCCGCAGGGCGCCGGCCAGCTCGCGCCGCAACTGACCACGGCCCTGGATGTAGAGAGCCTGGTAGACGGTCTCGGGAACCACGTGCATCTCCGGCCGGTCGGGGAACTGTGCCCGCAGAGCGTGACATATCTGCTCCGGGCTCCACCGCTCGTCCAGCATCGCCTGAACGGCGTCCCGCAACGCCGGGTTCGACAGGATCTTGCGGGGCTTTGGCCGGGGCCGGCGGGCATCGGCACGGGCCTGGGCCGCGTGCGGCCGGTAGTGCCACCGGCCTCGGCGGCCGTCGGTGCGGTTGCGGCGGATCTCCCGGCTGACCGTCGACGGACTGCGGCCGAGCTCGGCCGCGATCTCGCGGATGGTGGCCTTCTCCCGCAGCCGGTCCGCGATGTGGATCCGTTCGTTCTCGCCGAGGTACCTCGAACGCCCACAAGGCGGCGCCACCGCGGTGAGCGGTGGCGCCGCCTTGTTCCTGCTGGACTCATTTCGCCCATAGAGCCAGCGCCTACCGGTCCGGTCGTTGATTCCGACGATCCGGCAGGCTTCGGT
>NZ_LFMD02000029.1 GCF_015776785.2 Kitasatospora sp. SUK 42
GCTCTTACAAGATTTTCGTAGCTGTTGATCGCCCTGGGCTCTGGTGTCAGCTGAGGAGAATGCGCTGGCGTAGGAGGCGGTGTCCGGCGCGGCCGTACGTCTGCCGCTTGAGCAGCTTGATCTTGTTGTTGACGCCCTCGGTGCGGCCGTTGTGCCAGGGCAGGGTGAGAGCGGCGTCGACGCCGGCGCGGTCGCGCTCGAGGCCGGTGGCATAGGCGTGCAGGAAGGGCAGGTTCGCGGCCCGGGCCCTGGTAATCCAGCCGGTCAGCGCCTCGGCGTTGGCCGGTGCCGGGGTGAGCAGGGCGGCGAAGTCGCCCACCGCGTCTGCCAGGGCCGTCATCTCCGGGCAAGCTCCGGCGAGTTGGTCGCGCAGCACTTGTTGGTCCTCGCGCAGGTGGGCGGGATCGGTGAGCAGGAGGCGGGCGGCCTTGCGCGGGGAGAGGCTGGCGTGGTCGGCCTCGACCCGGCCCTGGTTGATATACCGGACCAGGAGGTTCGCGCTGCCGGTGTAGCCCAGTTCCTTGATCTCGCGCAGGAGGTGGGTGACGGGCACCGCGGGCTCCTCGGCCCGGCGTCGGCGCAGGTGGTCGCGGTAGGGGTCGACCAGGGTGGGCCGGTAAAGAGGTGCCCTCACCATGCGCTCGGGCTCGGTGTGGCGGGCGTAGCGCTTGACGGTGTTCAAGGCGAGGCCCAGGCGGCGGGAGCATTCCAGCAGGCCGACGCCGGCACCGAGCAGTTCGTGGACCTGTTGCCACCGCTCGCGGGTGGTCTGCGCACGGGTGCCGTCCCGAAGCGGCGGGCCGGCCTTGGCCCAGCAGGCGCTGTGGGCTGCGACTTCCTTCTGTACTGCTTCGGCCAGGCCGTGCCACAGGTGCCAGCGGTCGCAAACTTGCACGATTGCGGGGTCGGCGTCCGTGACGGCCTGGGCGAAGCCTCCGGCCCCGTCCCGGCAGACGACCTCGATGTCTGGGTGCGCCTTCATCCAGGCAGTGACCGTCTCGGTCCTACGGTCCGGCAGCACCTCGATCCGCTCGCCGGTGGTGGCGTCGATCAGGATCGTGGCGTAACGGTGGCCCCTGCGCAGGGCGAACTCGTCGATGCCCAGCACCTGCGGGGCCGGCCGGGCGGGCAGCGCGATGCGCATCAGGCAGTTCAGCACGCACGCCCAGGACAGCACGTGGTGCAGCACGCCCAGCAGCCGGGCCCCGGCCGAGCCAGCCAGCGCGACGGCGACCGCGTCTACCACCGTCTGCAGGGCCGGAGTACGACGCTGGTAACGCCGCGTCAGGCCGGTGACCTGCTCGGCGAAGGTGACCTTCTCGCAGGCGGGGTTCTCGCAGTACAGGCGGCGCACCGATAAGTCGATCACGACCGCACGGCCGCCCACCGCCTCGTCGGCGACATGCCGCACATACCGCGAATGCACCCAGTCCGACGCCTGCCCGCACGCCGGACACACCGCCGGAGCGTCATCCCTGGTCCGGGCCGTGATCCGCAGCAGGTCCCCGCTGGCCTCCACTCGCTCGACCTGCACCGCGGCCAGCTGCGGCAGCAGGTCCCCCACCACGACAACACACACAGCCAGCTTGCCACCGCCAACAAGCCGACACCACAGGCGAGTTGAAGCGATCAACGATTACGAAAATCTTGTAAGAGCC
>NZ_LFMD02000002.1:0-34806 GCF_015776785.2 Kitasatospora sp. SUK 42
AGCACCTGGCCGCGCGGCTGCCGGAGTACATGGTGCCGGCCGCGTTCGTCACCCTGGAGGCCCTGCCGCTGACCGCCAACGGCAAGCTGGACCGCCGGGCGCTGCCCGCGCCCGACCTCGCCCCGGCGGGTACCGGCCGCGCGCCGCGCACCCCGCAGGAGCAGGTCCTCTGCGAGCTGTTCGCCGAGGTCCTCGGGGTGGCCGAGGCAGGCGTCGATGACAGCTTCTTCGACCTCGGCGGGCACTCCCTGCTCGCCACCCGGCTGGCCGCCCGGGTCCGCGCGACTCTCGGGGTCGAGCTGGAACTGCGCACCCTGTTCGAGAGCCCGACTCCGGCCGGTGTGGCCGCCGCCCTGGCGGGGGCCCGCCGGGCGCAGCTGGCACTGGTGCGGCGTCCCCGGCCCATGGGGGCACCTCCCGGCCGTCAAGGCTGGGGGAAGGTCCCGCTGTCGTTCGCGCAGCGGCGGCTCTGGTTCCTGCACCAGCTGGAGGGGGCCGGAGCGAGCTACCACATCTCCCTGGCGTGGCGGCTCTCCGGGAGCCTGGACCGGCGGGCCCTGGAGGCCGCGTTGGCGGACGTGGTCGAGCGGCACGAGAGCCTGCGCACCGTCTTCCCGACGGTGGACGGCGTGCCGTACCAGCAGGTGCTGGACGCCGTGGCGGCCCGCCCGCAGCTGCCCGTGAGCCGGACCACCGAGGCGGAGCTGCCGGGCGTGACGGCGGCGGCGAAGGCCCGTCCCTTCGATCTGGCGGTCGACCTGCCGCTGCGTGTCGAGCTGTTCGAGCTGGCGACGGACGAGCACGTGCTCCAGGTGGTGCTCCACCACATCGCGGGTGACGGCTGGTCGCTGGGCCCGCTCACGCAGGGCCTGACCGCCGCCTACGCGGCGCGTTGCCGAGGCGTGGCGCCGGAGTGGGAGGAACTGCCGGTCCAGTACGCCGACTACACCCTCTGGCAGCACGAGCTGCTCGGCGAGGCCGGCGACCGGGACAGCCTGGTCGCCCGCCAGGCGGCCTACTGGACCGGTCAGTTGGCCGATCTCCCGGAGCGGATCCAGCTCCCCACCGACCGGCCCCGCCCGGTGGTCGCCTCGCACCGGGGTGGCTTCGTGCACGCCGGGCTGGACGCCGAGCTGCACCGCGGCCTGCGCGAGCTCGCCCGCGCCAACGGGACCAGTCTGTTCATGGTGCTCCAGGCCGGGCTGGCGGCGCTGTTGAGCAAGCTCGGCGCGGGCGACGACATCCCCGTCGGCAGCCCGGTCGCCGGCCGGACCGACCAGGCCCTGGACGAGCTGGTCGGCTACTTCGTCAACACCCTGGTGTTCCGCACCGACACCTCGGGCGACCCGACCTTCGCCGAGCTGCTGGGCCGGGTCCGGGACACCGCGCTGGCCGGGTACGCCCATCAGGACCTTCCGTTCGAGTACCTGGTCGAGGTCCTGAACCCGGCCCGGTCGCTGTCGCACCACCCGCTGTTCCAGGTCATGCTGGTGCTGCAGAACGCGCCCAGGGCCGACTTCGCACCGCCCGGGCTGCGCGTCGACGACCTGCCGTTGACGTCGACCACCGCCAAGCTCGACCTGATCTTCACGATGTCCGAGCGGCACGCGGAGGACGGTTCCCCGGAGGGGATCGACGGGCTCGTCGAGTACACCAGCGACCTGTACGACCCGGCCACCGTCGAGACGATGATCGGGCGGTGGGTGCGGCTGCTCCGCGCCGCGGTCGCCGACCCGCGGCGGAGGCTCAGCCGGTTCGGGGTGCTCACCGCCGAGGAGCGCGGTGAGCTGACGGCGCTGGGTACCGGCCCGGCGGCCCAGGCCTTCACCGCGAGCCTGCCGGAGCTGTTCCGGGCGCAGGTGCGGGCGATTCCGGACGCCGTCGCCGTGGTGGGGCCGGACGCGACGTTGACGTACGCGGAGCTGGACGCGCGGGCGAACCGGCTGGCGCACGCCCTGATCGCGAGGGGTGTGGGGCCGGAGCGGTTGGTGGCGGTGGCACTGCCGCGCTCGGCGGAGCTGGTGGTAACGGTCCTCGCGGTGCTGAGGACCGGTGCCGCGTACGTGCCGCTCGACCCGGAGTACCCGGCCGCGCGGATCGGGCACATGCTCGACGACTCCCGGCCGGTCGCGGTGGTGACCGACGTCCGCACCCGGGAACGGCTGCCGGAGGCCGGATCCGCCCACTGGCTGGTGGTCGACGACCCGGCGACGGCCGCACTGGTGGCGGGCTGCCCGGCGAAGGACCCGGAGGTTGCCGTCGATCCGGACCACCCGGCGTACGTCATCTACACCTCCGGGTCCACCGGCAAGCCCAAGGGCGTGGTGTCGACGCACGGCGGCCTGCTCAACCTGTTCGCCGGCCAGCGCTCGCTGCTGTTCCCCCAGCGGACGAAGGAGCGGCTGCGGGTGGGGCTGACCACGTCGGTGTCGTTCGACGCCTCCTGCGACCAGCTGTCCTGCCTGTACGCGGGCCACGAGCTGCACGTCCTGGACGAGGCCACCTGGTCCGACCCGGACGCCTTCGTCGAGTACGTCACGCGTGTCGGGCTGGACTACGTCAATGCCACCCCGTCCTACCTGCAAGTCCTCGTCGCGCGGGGGTTCCTGGACGACCCGGGGTGCCGTCCGGCGGTGGTCTCGATGGGTGGGGAGGCCGTTCCGGACCAGCTGTGGGAGCGGCTGCGGGCGGTCGAGGGCGTGTCCTGCCTGAACTACTACGGACCGTCCGAGTGCACGGTGGACACGGTCGTCGCGCCGCTGGAGGCGAGCCCGCGCCCGGTGATCGGCCGGCCGCTAGGGGGTGTCCGGGTGCACGTGCTCGACGCGGCGTTGCAGCCGGTGCCCGTAGGTGTGCCAGGTGAGCTGTACATCGCCGGCGCGGGCCTGGCCCGGGGCTACCTGAACCGGCCCGGGCTGACCGCGGGACGGTTCGTCGCGGACCCGTCCGGGCCGAGCGGGGATGGGCCCCTCCTGCCCGATGGCGGGCAAGGAGGGAGGATGTACCGCACCGGAGACCTGGTGCGGTGGAACCCGGAGGGGAACCTGGAGTTCCTCGGCCGCACCGACGACCAGGTCAAGGTCCGGGGGTACCGGATCGAACTCGGCGAGATCGAGGCGGCACTGGCGGAACACCCGCAGGTCGCGCGGGCCGCCGTGATCGTCCGGCAGGACCGGGTCCAGGACGCCCGGCTGGTCGCCTACCTGGTGCCCGTCGCCGGGGCGGAGCCCCGGCCGGAGGACCTGCGGGCGCACCTGCGCGAGCGGCTGCCGGACTACATGGTGCCCGCCGTGTTCGTCACCCTCGACGCCCTGCCGCTGAACGCCAGCGGCAAGCTGGACCGGCGCGCACTGCCCGAGCCCGACGTCACCGGCGCCTCGGCCGGACGGGCGCCGCGCACCCCGCAGGAGCACGTCCTCGCCGGGCTGTTCGGCGAGGTGCTGGGCGTGACCGGGGTCGGCGCCGACGACGACTTCTTCGACCTGGGTGGGCACTCCCTGCTGGCCACCCGGCTGGTGGCCCGGATCCGGACGACCCTGGGCGTGGAGCTGCCGCTGCACACCCTGTTCCGCAGCCCGACCGTGGCCGGGCTGGCCGCCGGGCTGGGCGGTGCGGACAGGGCCCGGCTCGCCCTGGAGCGGGCGGAGCGGCCCGCGGTGGTGCCGCTGTCGTCCGCCCAGCGAAGGCTGTGGTTCCTGCGCCAGTTGGAGGGCGCCGACTCCGTCTACAACATGCCGCTCGCGTGGCGGCTCTCCGGACCACTGGACCTGGCGGCCCTGGAGGCCGCGCTGGGCGACGTCGTCGACCGGCACGAAACCCTGCGAACGGTCTTCCCGGCCGCGAACGGCGTGCCCCACCAGAAGGTGCTGGCCACCGGAGAGGCGCGCCCGAGGCTGTCGGTCACCCCGGCCGACGAGCCGGCCCTGCCGGGACTGCTGGCCGGGGCCGCGGCGCGGGGCTTCGACCTCGCGGCCGAACCGCCCCTGCGCGCCGAGGTGTTCGAGCTCTCGGCGGACGAGCACGTGCTGCTCCTGGTGCTGCACCACATCGCCGGTGACGGCTGGTCGCTGGCCCCGCTGGCCGCCGACCTGGCCACCGCGTACGCGGCGCGCCGCCGGGGCGAGGAGCCGCAGTGGGCGCCACTGCCCGTGCAGTACGCCGACTACACCCTGTGGCAGCGCCAGTTGCTCGGCGACGCGGCCGACCCGGACAGTCTGTACGCCCGTCAGGAGGCCTACTGGAAGCGGACACTGGCGGACCTGCCGGAGCAGATCCGGCTCCCCGTCGACCGCCACCGCCCCGCGACCCCCTCCCACTCCGGTGGCCATCTCGCGATCGAACTGGACGCCGAACTGCACGCCGGGCTGGTCCGGCTGGGCCGGGAGCACGGCGCCAGCGTCTACATGGTGTTGCAGTCGGCACTCGCGGCGCTGCTGGGCAAGCTCGGCGCGGGCACCGACATCCCGGTCGGCAGCCTGATCGCCGGCCGGACCGACCAGGCCCTGGACGACCTGGTCGGGTTCTTCGTCAACACCCTGGTGCTCCGCACGGACACGAGCGGCGACCCGACCTTCGCCGAGCTGCTGGTCCGGGTCCGGGAGGGCGCACTCGGCGCGTACGCGCACCAGGACCTGCCGTTCGAGCACGTCGTCGAGGCCCTCAACCCGTCCCGGTCGCTCGCCCGTCAGCCGCTGTTCCAGGTGCTGCTCGCGCTGCAGAACGTGCCCCGCACGGAGTTCGCGCTGAGTGGACTGCGCTCCGAGATCCTCCTGGTCCGGACGCCCACGGCGATGTTCGACCTCGGCTTCCACCTGCTGGAGCGCGGTGGCACCGGCGGCCCGGCCGAGGGCGTCGTCGGGCGGGTCGAGTACAGCACCGACCTGTTCGACCACGCGACGGTGGAGACCCTCGTCGCCCGGTGGCTGCGGCTGCTGGCGGCGGTGGTCGCCGAGCCCGACCGGCCGTTGAGCCGGATCGACGTCCTCACCGCCGAGGAGCGGCACGAGCTGCTGGTCGCCCGGAACGACACCGCGCGTCCGGTGTCCGCCGAGGGGCTGCCCGCCCTGTTCGAGGCGCGGGTCCGGGCGACCCCGGAGGCCCCGGCGGTGGTCTTCGAGGACGTCTCGCTGACGTATCGCGAGTTGAACCGTCGGGCCAATCGGCTGGCGCACGCGCTGATCGCGCGCGGCGTGGGGCCGGAGCAGGTCGTCGCTCTGCGGTTGCCGCGGTCGGTGGAGCTGGTGGTGGCCGTCCTGGCGGTGTTGAAGACGGGGGCGGCGTACCTGCCGGTCGACCCGGACTACCCGGCTGCCCGGATCGCCTACATGCTGGAGGACGCACGGCCGGCCGTGGTGCTCGACGAGCTCGCGGCGGTCACTCCCTCCGATGAGCAGCCGGAGCACGATCCCGCCGTCGTCGTGGACGCGCGGCACCCCGCCTACGTCATCTACACCTCCGGCTCCACCGGCCGGCCCAAGGCCGTGGTGATGCCCGCCGCCGGACTGCTGAACCTGCTGGAGTGGCACCACACGGCCGTCGGTGGCGAACCGGGCACGCGCACCGCGCAGTTCACCGCGCTCAGCTTCGACGTCTCGGTGCAGGAGATGCTGTCCGCGCTGCTGTACGGCAAGACCCTGGTGGTGCCGACGGAGGAGCAGCGCCGCAGCGCCGAGCTGTTCGCCCGCTGGCTGGACCGGCATCGGGTCGAGGAGCTGTTCGCGCCGAATCTGGTGATCGAGGCGCTGGCCGAGGCGGCCGAGGAGGCCGGGCTGGAGCTGCCGCATCTGCGGCTGGTCGCGCAGGCCGGTGAGGCGATGCGCCTGGGTGGTGCGGTACGGCGCCTCCAGTCCCGCAGGCCGGGCCGGGTGTTGCACAACCACTACGGCCCTGCCGAGACCCATGTGATCACCGCCTACCCGCTGCCGGCCGACCCGGCCGACTGCCCGTTGCCGGTGCCGATCGGCCGGCCGATCGCCAACTGCCGGGTGTACGTGCTGGATTCGTCACTTCGGCCGGTCGCCCCGGGTGTGCAGGGTGAGCTGTACCTGGCCGGAGCGGGTCTGGCTCGCGGTTATCTGAACCGGCCGGGGCTCACCGCCGCCCGGTTCGTCGCCGACCCGTACGGTCCGGCGGGGGAGCCGATGTACCGCACCGGCGACCTGGTGCGCTGGCGCGCCGACGGTGAGCTGGAGTTCGCCGGCCGGGTGGACCACCAGGTGAAGGTCCGCGGGTTCCGGATCGAGCCGGGTGAGATCGAGGCCGAGCTGACCGCGCACCCGGGCGTCGCCCAGGTCGCGGTGCTCGCCCGCGAGGACCGGATCGTCGCGTACGTCGTCCCCCAGGTGGGGGTCGGGGCGACGGCGGCGGCGCTGGCGGCGTACCTGCGCGACCGGGTGCCGGACTACCTGGTGCCGTCCGCGTTCGTGCTGCTCGACACGCTGCCGCTGACGCCCAACGGGAAGCTGGACCGGGCGGCGCTGCCCGCACCCGAGTCCGCGACCACGGCGGCGAGTCGGGCGCCGCGCACGCCGCAGGAGCAGATCCTGTGCGAGCTGTTCGCCGAGGTGCTGGGCCTGGCCCGGGTCGGGGTCGACGAGGACTTCTTCGGGCTGGGCGGGCACTCCCTGCTCGCCACCCGGCTGGTCTCCCGGGTCCGGGCGACCCTCGGGGTCGAGCTGGAGCTGCGCAGCCTGTTCCGGACCCCGACACCCGCCGGACTGGCGGCCGGGCTGCACTCCGCCGGTACCGCACGGCAGGCCCTGGTACCCTGGCCGCGCCGCGAACCGATGCCGCTGTCGTTCGCCCAGCGCCGGCTCTGGTTCCTCCAGCAGTTCGGGGCACCGAGCGCCACCTACCACATGCCGCTGGCGCTGCGGTTGTCCGGCGACCTCGACCGGGCCGCGCTGAGCGCCGCGCTCGCGGACGTGGTGGCCCGGCACGAGACCCTGCGCACGGTCTTCCCGCACATCGCCGGAGTCCCGTACCAGCGGGTGCTGGACACCACCGAGGCTGCCGTCCCGCTGACGGTGCGCGCGGCCGGAGAGGCGGAGGTGCCCGCCCTGCTGCGTGAGGCGGCGGTGCGTGGCTTCGACCTGACCTCGGAGGTACCGCTGCGGGCGGAGCTGTTCGCGGTCGCGCCGGACGAGCACGTGCTGCTGCTGGTGGTGCACCACATCGTCGGGGACGGCTGGTCCATGGGCCCGCTGGCCCGTGACCTGGCCACCGCCTACACCGCCCGGCGGGGCGGCGGGGCGCCCGCATGGCCGCCGTTGCCGGTGACGTACGCCGACTACACCCTGTGGCAGCACGAGCTCCTGGGCGACGAGCACGACGCGGACAGCGTGTTCGCCCGTCAGGTCGCCCACTGGACGGAGGCGCTGGCCGGACTGCCCGACCAGCTGCAACTGCCTGCCGACCGGCCGCGCCCGGCCACCATGTCGTACGGCGGCGGCCTGCTGGAACTCCGGATCGACGCCGAACTGCACGCCGCTCTGGCGGAGTTGGCGCGACGCTCGGGTGCGACCCTGTTCATGGTGCTGCAGGCCGCGCTCGCCGCGCTGTACACGCGGTTGGGTGCGGGCACGGACATCGCGATCGGGAGTCCGATCGCGGGTCGCACCGACGAGGCACTGGACGAGCTGGTCGGGTTCTTCGTCAACACGCTGGTGCTGCGCACCGACACGAGTGGTGATCCGTCGTTCGCCGAGCTGCTGGGGCGGGTGCGGGAGACGGCGCTGTCGGCGTACGCGCACCAGGACGTGCCGTTCGAGCACCTGGTGGAGGCGCTGAACCCGTCCCGCTCGCTGTCCCGTCACCCGCTGTTCCAGACCGGCCTGGTCGTGCAGAACGCGCCGGGTGGCGACTTCGAGCTGCCGGGTCTCCGGGTCTCCGGGGTGACCGTGCTCACCGGGACGGCGCGGCTCGACCTGACCTTCGGGTTCGCGGAGGAGCACGGGCCCGACGGCGCGCCGGCCGGGCTGAGCGGTGCGATCGAGTACAGCACCGACCTGTTCGACCGCTCGACGGTCGAGGCCCTGGTCGCCCGGTGGACCAGGCTGCTGGCCGCGGTCGCCGCCGCTCCGGACCGGCCGATCGGTGCGATCGACCTGCTGTCCGCCGAGGAGCGGTGCGAGCTGCTGCCCGCCGTCGAGGGCGGGGTGGCTCCCGTGAGCCTGCCGGAGCTGTTCGCGGCGCAGGTGGCGGCGGTGCCGGATGCGGTCGCGCTCGTGCACGGGGATGTCGAGTTGACGTACGCGCAGGTGGACGCGCGGGCGAACCGGTTCGCGCATGCGCTGATCGCGCGGGGCGTCGGGCCGGAGCAGATCGTGGCGGTGGCGTTGCCGCGGTCGGTGGAGTCGGTGGTGGCGGTTCTGGGCGTGTTGAAGGCCGGGGCCGCCTACCTGCCGGTGGATCCCTCGTACCCCGAGGCGCGGATCGCCTTCATGCTGGAGGACGCGCGTCCTTCGGTGGTGGTCGACGACCCGGCGACGGTGGCCGAGGGGGAGTGGCCGGAGACCGATCCTCAGGTCGCGCTCGACGCCCGGCACCCGGCGTACGTGATCTACACCTCGGGCTCGACCGGCCGTCCCAAGGGCGTCGCGGTCAGCCACACCGGGGTGTCGGGTCTGGTGGCGGCGCAGGTCGAGCGGCTCGGCGTGGCGCCGGGCAGCCGGGTGCTCCAGTTCGCCTCACCCAGCTTCGACGCGTCCTTCTGGGACCTGTGCAGCGCCCTGCTCACCGGCGCCGCCCTCGTCCTGGCCCCGGCCGAAGCCCCGCTGGAGGCGCTGGCGGACCGTCGGCTCGACGTCACCCACGTGACGCTGCCGCCCTCGGCCCTGGCCGCGCTGGAAGGCGCCGAGCTCGCGGCCTCCACCCTGGTGGTGGCGGGTGAGGCCTGCCCGCCGGAGCTGGTGGCGCGCTGGGCGCCCGGGCGCCGGATGATCAACGCGTACGGTCCGACGGAGACGACGGTGTGCGCGACGATGAGCGCCCCCCTGTCGCCCGGCTCGGGCGTGCCGCCGATCGGGCGAGCGGTCGCGGGCTTCCGGGTGTACGTACTGGACGAGCGGCTGCGCATCGTGCCGCCGGGCGTGGCGGGGGAGTTGTACGTCGCCGGCCCCGGTCTGGCGCGCGGGTACCTCAACCGGCCGGGCCTGACGGCGGGACGGTTCGTGGCCTGCCCGTTCGGGCCGGAGGGCGCTCGGATGTACCGCACCGGCGACCTGGTGCGGCGTCGGGCGGACGGCGAGCTGGAGTACGTCGGCCGGGCCGACCAGCAGGTGAAGGTGCGCGGCTTCCGCGTCGAGCCCGGCGAGGTCGAGGCGGCCCTGGCCGAGCACCCCGCCGTGGCCCGGGCCGCCGTCCTCGCGCAGGACGACCGGCTCGTCGGCTACGCGGTACCGCGCCCCGGCGCGGCCGTGCGCCCGGCAGCGCTGGCGGCGCACCTGCGCGACCGGCTGCCCGACTACCTGGTGCCGGCCGTGTTCGTGGTGCTGGACGCGCTGCCGCTGACGCCGAACGGCAAGCTGGACCGGGCGGCGCTGCCCGCACCCGAGTCCGCGACCACGGCGGCGAGCAGGGCACCGCGCACCCCGCAGGAGCAGATCCTGTGCGAGCTGTTCGCCGAGGTGCTGGGCCGGCCGCAGGTCGGGGTCGACGACGACTTCTTCGACCTCGGCGGGCACTCCCTGCTCGCCACCCGGCTGGTCGCCCGCGTGCGCTCGGTGCTGGGCGTGGAGCTCGGGCTGCGGGCGCTCTTCCAGGCGCCCACGGTGGTGGGCCTGGCCGAGGCGCTGGCCGAGGCCGGCCGCCCCCGCCCGGCGCTGACCGCACACGAGCGGCCGGAGACGGTACCGCTCTCCTTCGCGCAGCGGCGGCTCTGGTTCCTGCACCGCATGGACGGCGCCGCCGCGACGTACCACATCCCGCTGGCGCTCCAGCTGACCGGGACGCTCGACCGGGCTGCGCTGGACGAGGCGCTGGCGGACGTGGTGGCCCGGCACGAGAGCCTGCGGACGGTGTTCCCGGAGGTCGACGGCGTCCCGTGCCAGCGCGTCCTGGACCCGGGAGCGGCCCGGCCCCGGGCCTGGCGGACCGAAGTGTCGGAGGGCGAACTGCCGGAGCGGCTCGCCGAGTTCGCCCGGAAGCCGTTCGACCTGGCGGCCGAACCGCCGCTGCGGGCGGAGCTGTTCGCCCTCGCGCCGGACGAGCACGTGCTGTTGCTGGTGATGCACCACATCGCCGGGGACGGCTGGTCCACCGGGCCGCTGGCGCGGGACCTGGCCGAGGCGTACGCCGCCCGCTGCGAGGGCCGGGCGTCGAGCCGACCGGCCCTGCCGGTCCAGTACGCCGACTACGCCCTGTGGCAGCGCGAGCTGCTCGGCGACGCCGCCGACCCGCAGAGCCGGTTCGCCGAGCAACTCGACTACTGGAAGCGGCAGCTGTCCGACCTGCCGGAGCTGATCCCGCTGCCCGCGGACCGCCCGAGGCCGGCCGTCGCAGGCTGGCGCGGGGACCACGTCGGCCTGGAGCTGAGCCCCGAACTGCACGTCGCGCTGGTGGAGTTGGCGCGGGGTTCGGGTGCGAGTCTGTTCATGGTGCTGCAGGCCGCGCTCGCCGCGCTGTACACGCGGCTGGGCGCGGGGACGGACATTCCGATCGGGAGTCCGATCGCGGGCCGTACGGACGAGGCGCTGGACGAGCTGGTCGGGTTCTTCGTCAACACGCTGGTGCTGCGCACGGACACGAGCGGTGATCCGTCGTTCGCCGAGCTGCTGGGGCGGGTGCGGGAGACCTCGCTGTCCGCGTTCGCTCATCAGGACGTACCGTTCGAGCAGCTCGTCGAGGTGCTGAACCCCTCCCGGTCGCTGTCGCACCACCCGCTGTTCCAGACCATCCTGGCCGTGCAGAACGCGCCGATGGGCCGGTTCTCGCTGCCCGGTCTGGACGTCGCCACCTACGCGGTGGCCACCGGAACCGCCAAGTTCGACCTCGGGGTGAGCCTCGTCGAGCAGTTCGGTCCGGACGGAGATCCGGCCGGGATCGTCGGTGCGGTGGAGTACGCCACTGACCTGTTCGACCGCTCGACGGTCGAGGCCCTGGTCGCCCGCTGGGCCAGGCTGCTGGAGGCGGTCACCGCGGACCCGGAGCAGTCGATCGGAGGTATCGACCTCCTCGACGCCGACGAGCGGCACCGGCTGGAGCACGGCAACGCGACCGCCCGCGAGGTGGACGCCGTTCCGGTGCCGCAGGCCTTCGCGGCGCAGGTGGCGGCGGTGCCGGATGCGGTCGCGCTCGTGCACGGGGACGTCGAGTTGACGTACGCGCAGGTGGATGCGCGGGCGAACCGGTTCGCGCATGCGCTGATCGCGCGGGGCGTCGGGCCGGAGCAGATCGTGGCGGTGGCGTTGCCACGGTCGGTGGAGTCGGTGGTGGCCGTCCTGGGCGTGTTGAAGGCCGGGGCCGCCTACCTGCCAGTGGATCCCTCGTACCCCGAGGCGCGGATCGCCTTCATGCTGGAGGACGCGCGGCCGTCGGTGGTGGTCGACGATCCGGCGATGGTGGCCGAGGGGGAGTGGCCGGAGACCGATCCTCGTGTGGTGCTGGATGTCCGGCACCCGGCCTACGTGATCTACACCTCGGGATCGACCGGCCGTCCCAAGGGCGTCGTGGTCGGCCACGGCGGTGTGGCGAGCCTGGTCGCCGCCCAGATCGAGCGGTTCGCGATCGAACCCGACAGCCGGGTGCTCCAGTTCGCCTCGCCCAGCTTCGACGCCTCGGTGTCGGAGATCTTTACGGCCCTGCTGCGCGGTGCGGCCCTGGTGCTGCCTCCCGCGGCCGAGTCGCTCGCCGCGCTGACCGACCCGGCCCTCGCGGTGACCCATGTGACGGTGCCCCCGTCGGTCCTGGCCGCTGTGCCGGAGGGCGCGGTGTCCGTGTCGACGCTGGTGGTGGCGGGCGAGGCGTGCGGGCCGGAGCTGGTGGACCGCTGGGCACCTGGGCGCCGGATGATCAACGCGTACGGTCCGACGGAGACGACGGTCTGCGCGACGATGAGCGACCCGCTCGCACCCGGCGTGGGCGTACCGCCGATCGGCCGTCCGATCGTCAACGCGCGGGTGTACGTGCTGGACGAACGGCTGCGGCCGGTCCCGCCGGGCGTACCGGGGGAGCTGTACGTCGCGGGCGCGGGCCTGGCACGCGGCTACCTGAACCGGCCGGGCCTGACGGCCGGACGGTTCGTCGCCTGCCCGTTCGGGCCGGAGGGCGCCAGGATGTACCGCACCGGCGACCTCGTGCGCTGGCGTGCCGACGGCCAGCTCGAATACGTCGGCCGGGCCGACGACCAGGTGAAGGTGCGCGGCTTCCGCATCGAGCCCGGCGAGGTCGAGGCGGCCCTGGCCGAGCACCCCGCCGTCGCCCGGGCCGCCGTTCTGGCCCAGGACGACCGGCTCATCGGCTACGTCGTCCCGCGCCAGGACGCCGATCGCGACAGCGGTCTCGAAGCGGACCACGTGGGTGAGTGGCAGGACATCTACGACGCCCTGCCCATCGCTCCCGAGGAGGTCGCCTTCGGCCAGAACTTCGTGGGCTGGAACAGCAGTTACGACGCGAGCCCGATCCCGGTCGAGCAGATGCGGGAGTGGCGGGACGCCACCGTGGCGCGGATCCTGGCCCTGCGCCCGCGCCGGGTGCTGGAGGTCGGCGTCGGCACCGGCCTGCTGCTCTCGCAGATCGCCCCGCACTGCGAGACGTACTGGGCGACGGACTTCTCCGCCACCGCGATCGACGCGCTGGCCGCCCAGGTCGCCCGCCAGGACGGCCTGGCCGACCGCGTCGTCCTGCACACCCGCCCGGCACACGACACCGAGGGGCTTCCCGCCGGGGAGTTCGACACCATCGTGATCAACTCGGTGGTGCAGTACTTCCCGTCCGCCGACTACCTCACGGACGTGATCGGGAAACTGATGGGCCTGCTCGCCCCCGGCGGCGCCCTGTTCATCGGCGACGTCCGCAACCTGCGACTGCTGCGCCCCCTGGCCACCGCCGTCCAGTTGCACCGGGCCGGCGACGGCGCCGACCTGGCGGCGGTGCACCGCGCGGTGGAGCAGGCCGTCAGGGTCGAGAAGGAACTCCTGGTCGACCCGGACTTCTTCGCCGTCCTGCGGGAGCGCGGCACGGGCATCGGCGCGGTGGCCGTGGAGGTCAAGAGCGGCCGTCACCACAACGAGCTGACCCGCTACCGCTACGACGTGACGCTGCACAAGGCCCCGGCCGCGCCGGCGGCACCGGGCCGGGCGGTCGAGCTGGAGTGGGGCCGGCAGCTCACCGGACCGGCCGAACTGCGGGAACTCCTCGCCCAGCCGCCCGCGGACGTGCTGCGGATCACCGGGGTGCCGAACCGCCGGGTGGTGCGGGAGGCCGCCCTGGCCCTGGCGGTGCAGAACGGGGACGGTTCGCTCGCCGGGTTGCTGGAGCGGCTGCACGCCCCGGAGGAGGGCGACCTCCCGGACCCGGAGGACTTCCACGCCCTCGGGCGGGAGTTCGACCGCCGGGTGGCCGTCACCTGGTCGGCCACCGAGGCCGACGCCCTGGACGTCGTCTTCGCCGCCCCGCACGCGCACCAGGGCTCACCGGTCGAGCCGTACCGGCCCGCCCGGGCCGCCGGCAGGGCGCTGTCCTCGCTGACCAACCGCCCGACCGGCAACCGGGGAACCGGCGCCCTGATCGGCGAACTCCGCGACTGGCTGCGCGGGCGGCTGCCCGACCACCTCGTCCCGTCGGTGTTCGTGGCGCTGGACGCCCTGCCGCTGACGGCCAGCGGCAAGCTCGACCGGCGTGCTCTGCCCGCCCCCGACCTCGGCTCGGCCGGCGTCGGCCGGGCCCCGCGCACCCCGCAGGAGCAGCTCCTCGCCGAGCTGTTCGCCGAGATCCTCGGACTGGCGCAGGTCGGAGTGGACGACAGCTTCTTCGACCTGGGCGGGCACTCCCTGCTGGCGACCCGCCTGGCCTCCAGGGTCCGGGCGACCCTCGGCGCGGAGCTGGAGGTCCGGACGCTGTTCGAGACGCCGACCGTGGCCGCTCTGGCGGTCCGCCTCGACGGCTCCGGGGCGGTGCGGCCCGCACTGACGGCCCGGCCCCGCCCCGACCGGGTGCCGCTCTCCTTCGCCCAGCGCCGCCTCTGGTTCCTGCACCGGATGGACGGGCCGAGCGCCACCTACAACATGCCGCTCGCGCTGAGCCTGACCGGCTCCCTCGACCGGCCCGCCCTGCACGCCGCGCTGGCGGACGTGGTCGCCCGGCACGAGAGCCTGCGGACGGTCTTCCGCGAGATCGACGGCGTGCCGTACCAGCTCGTGCTGAGCACCTCGCGGGCGCGCCCGGCACTGCCGGTGGTCGAGCTCGACGAGAGCCGACTGGCCGAGCGCCTGGCGGAGACGGCCCAACGCGGCTTCGACCTGGCCGCCGAGCCGCCCGTCCGGGCGGAGCTGTACGCGCTCGCGCCCGACCGGCACGTCCTGCTGGTCGTGGTGCACCACATCGCCGCCGACGGCTGGTCGATGGGCCCGCTCTCCGGAGACCTGGCCGCGGCCTACGCGGCCCGCTGCCGGGGCGAGGAGCCGCGGTGGTCCCCGCTGCCGGTGCAGTACGCCGACTACACCCGGTGGCAACGCGATCTGCTCGGCGACGCCGCTGACCAGGGCAGTCTGTTCGCCCGGCAACTGTCCTACTGGAAGGACGAGTTGGCCGGACTTCCGCAGCAGGTGCAGCTTCCCGCCGACCGGCCCCGGCCGCCGGTGGCCTCCCAGCGGGGCGACCGGGTCGTGGTCCGACTGGACGCCGAACTGCACCAGGCGCTGCGGGAGCTGGCCGCCGCGCGCGGTGCGAGCCTGTTCATGGTGCTCCAGGCCGGTCTGGCCGCGCTGCTCACCCGGCTCGGTGCCGGTACCGACATCCCGATCGGCAGCCCCATCGCCGGCCGTACCGACCAGGCGCTGGACGAGCTCGTCGGGTTCTTCGTCAACACCCTGGTGCTGCGCACCGACACCGGCGGCGACCCCGGCTTCGCCGAACTGCTCGGCCGGGTGCGGCAGAAGGCGCTCACCGCGTACGACCACCAGGACGTGCCGTTCGAGTACCTGGTCGAGGTGGTCAACCCGGTGCGGTCGCTGGCGCACCACCCGCTGTTCCAGGTCATGCTGGCCCTGCAGAACGCTCCGCTCGGCGAGTTCGCGCTCGCGGGGCTGGAGACCGGCCACCTGGAGGCGTCGACCGGCACCGCCCGCGTCGACCTGACCATCAGCCTGGCCGAGCAGTTCCGCCCGGACGGCAGCTCCGACGGCATGGTCGGCGCGGTGGAGTACGCCACCGACCTGTTCGACGCGCCCACCGTGGAGCTGCTGTTCGACCGCTTGGCGCGGCTGCTGCGCGCGGCGGTCGCCGACCCGGACCGGCCGATCAGCCGGATCGACATCATGTCCGACGCCGAACGCCACCGGCTGCTGCACGGGTTCAACGACACGGCCGCCGAGCTGCCCGAGGCGGCGGTGCCGGAGCTGTTCGCCCGCCAGGTGCGGGCCACCCCGGACGCGATGGCCGTCGTGGCGGGCGCCACCGAGCTGACCTACCGGGAGCTCGACCTGCGGTCCAACCGCCTCGCGCGGGCACTGATCCGCCAGGGCGTACGGCCGGAGACCCCGGTCGCGGTGCTGCTGGACCGCTCGGCGGAGCTCGTCGTGGCGATCCTGGCGATCATCAAGGCGGGCGGCGCCTACGTGCCGCTGGACTCGCGCTTCCCGTCCTCCCGGATCGACCTGATCCTGCGGGAGAGCGGGGCCGCCCTGGTGCTCACCCAGGAGGTGCTGGCCGCACTGGTGCAGTCCGAGCCCGATCCGTCCGGCATCGAAGTCCCGTGTAAACCCAGGCAGTTGGCGTACATCATGTACACCTCCGGCTCGACCGGGCGGCCGAAGGGCGTGGCCGTCACCCACCGCGACGTGGTGGGACACGCGCTCACCCCGGAGTGGCGAGGCGGCGGACACGAGCGGGTGCTGATGCACTCCCCGACGGCCTTCGACCTCTCGACCTACGAGCTGTGGGTGCCGCTGCTCAACGGCGGCCGGGTCGTGGTCGCACCGCCCGAGCAGCTCGACCTCGACCTGCTCCAGCACACGATCACCACGCACGGGGTGACCGGACTGTGGCTGACGGCCGGGCTGTTCCGCCTGGTCGCCGAGGAGCGTCCGGGCCTGCTCGCCGGGGTCCGCGAGGTGTGGACCGGCGGCGACGTCGTCTCCCCGGCCGCCGTCGCGAGGGTGCTGGCGGCCTGCCCCGGCATCGGGGTGGTCAACGGCTACGGGCCCACCGAGGCCACGACCCTGGCCACCTGCCACCCGGTGCGCGCCCTCGACGAGGACGCCGCGACCGTGCCGATCGGCGGGCCGATGGCGAACATGCGCGCCTACGTGCTCGACGACCACCTGCGGCCGGTGCCGACGGGCATGGTCGGCGAGCTGTACCTCGCGGGGACGGGTGTGGCCCGCGGCTACTTCGGCCGGCCCGGTCTGACGGCGGAGCGCTTCACCGCCGACCCGTACGGCCCGCCCGGGAGCCGGATGTACCGCACCGGCGACCTGGCGTGGTGGCTGGCCGAGGGCACGCTAGAGTTCGCCGGACGCGCCGACCACCAGGTCAAGTTGCGCGGCCTGCGGATCGAGCCCGGCGAGATCGAGGCGGTCCTCGCGGGCTGCCCGGGTGTCGCCCAGGCGGCGGTGGTCGCCCGGGAGGACCGGCCGGGTGACAAGCGGCTGGTCGCCTACCTGGTGCCCACCCCCGAGGGGGCCCCCGAGGCGGGTGAGCTGTCCGGCCGGCTGCGCCGGGAACTGCCCGACTACATGGTGCCGGCGGCGTTCGTCACCGTGGACGCGCTGCCGCTGACCGCCAACGGCAAGCTCGACCGGGCCGCCCTGCCCGCCCCCGAGTACGGGGCGTCGGGCGCCGGGCGCGGCCCCCGGACCCCGCAGGAGCAGCTGCTGTGCGGCCTGTTCGCCGAGGTCCTCGGCCGGGAGCAGGTGCACATCGACGACAGCTTCTTCGACCTCGGCGGGCACTCGCTGCTGGCCGCCCGCCTGGCCTCGCGCGTGCGCGAGACCCTCGGCCTGGAGCTGGGACTGCGCATGCTGTTCGAGGCGCCGACCGTGGCCGGGCTCACCGAACGCCTGGTCATGGACAATCCCGACGACGCGTTGGACGTGGTGCTGCCGCTGCGTTCGACCGGGACGGGCACGCCGCTGTTCTGCATCCACCCCGGCGGCGGCATCAGCTGGTCGTACAGCGGGCTGCTGAACCACATCGCTCCTCAGCACCCGGTCTACGCGCTCCAGGCGCGCGGCCTCGGCCGCCCGGAGCCGCTGCCGACGTCCTACGAGGAGATGGCGGCCGACTACGCCGACCAGATCCAGAAGATCCAGCCCGAGGGGCCCTACCTGCTGCTCGGCTGGTCCGCCGGCGGGCTGATCGCCCACGCGATCGCCTGCGAGCTCCAGACCCGTGGCGAACGCACCGCGCTGCTGGCGATCCTCGACGCCTACCCGGTGAAGGACGTGCAGTTCGAGGAGGTGCCGGTGCCCACCGTGCGGGACGTGCTCGTCGGGGTGCTCGACGTCGACCCGGACGAGCTGGGCGACCAGGAGATCACCTACGCCGAGGTCGCCGAGGTGCTGAACCGGCGGGGCAGCGCGCTGCAGGGCCTGACCGAGCGACAGATCGAGGTCATCGTCCAGATCATGATCAACAACGCGAAGCTGGCGGTCGACTTCGTCCCCGGCGGGTTCGAGGGAGACCTGCTGCTGTTCAACTCCACGATCGACCGGGCCGAGGACAACGCCGGGCCCGGGATCTGGCGCCCGTACGTCACGGGCCGGATCGACTCCCACGAGATCACCACCCGGCACGACCGGATGACCCAGGCCGGCTCGCTGGCCCAGATCGGCCCGGTCCTGGCCGCCAGGATCGCCGAGGCCATCGGCGACACCACCGTTTCCCACCGTTCCCACCAGGAGGACTGACCCATGACCAACCCCTTCGACGATCAGGACGGCACCTTCCTCGTGCTCGTCAACGACGAGAACCAGCACTCGCTGTGGCCGCAGTTCGCGGACGTCCCCGCGGGCTGGACCGTCGCCCACGGCCCCGACACCCACGCGGCCTGCCTGGAGTACGTCGAGCGGTCCTGGACCGACATGCGGCCCAGGAGCCTCGCCGACGCCATGGACGCCCAGCGGTAGCGCGGCCCACGTGACCTCCACCGACACCCTGGACGAGGCCCGCGACAGCGCGGGCCTCGCCCGGCCCGGCGACCTCGCCGCGGCGCTGCTCACGCCCGAGGCGCGCCGGGACCCGTACCCGTTCTACGCCCGCATGCGGCGCGAGGACCCGGTCCACCGTAGTGACCAGGGCATCTGGTACCTCACCCGGTACGCCGACGTCGAGGCGGCGCTGAGCGACCCGCGGTTCTCCAACGACCGCGACCGGATGACCCGCGCCTACGTCGCGCTCGGCGGCGACCTGAAGGCCTTCAGCCGGCTCACCGACCGGCTCGGCCGGGTGATGACCAACACCGACCCGCCGGACCACTCCCGGCTGCGCAGGCTGGCCAACCGCGCCTTCACCGCCCGGCGGGTCGAGGCCCTGCGCGGCGGCGTCCAGCGCATCGTCGACCGGCTCGTCGACGAGGCGGTCGCGGCGGGGCCGATCATGGACCTGATCGAGGCGGTCGCCTCCCCGATGCCGATGTCCGTCACCTGCGAGCTGTTCGGCATCCCGTCCGGGGACCGCCCGCAGGTCGAGACCTGGTTCCGCCGCTTCGGTCGGCTGGGCGAGGACATCGACAAGTCCGAGGAGGCGATCGGGCAGTACGAGGAGTACCTCGCCCAACTCGTCCGCCGGCGCCGGGCCGACCCGGGCGACGACCTGATCAGTGCCCTGGTCGCCACGCAGGCGCAGGACGACCGGCTCACCGACTCCGAACTGCTGTCCACCTGCTTCGTCCTGATCACCGCGGGCGGCGAGACCACCACCCACCTGGTCGGCAACAGCGTGCTCGCCCTGCTGCGCCACCCGGACCAGCTGGCCCGGCTGCGCGCGGAGCCGGGGCTGATCCGCACCGCCGTGGACGAACTGGCCCGCTACGACACGGTGACCCAGGCGATCGTCCGGGTCGTCGCGGAGGACCTGGAGATCGGCGGGCGGACGCTGCGGGAGGGGGAGCTGGTGTACCTGTTCCTCGCCGCGACCAACCGCGATCCCGAGCGCTTCGAGGACCCCGACCGGCTCGACCTCGCCCGCCCCGGCAACCGTCACCTGAGCTTCGGCAACGGCCCGCACTTCTGCCTCGGCGGCCCGCTGGCCAAGCTCCAGGCCGAGGTGGCCGTCGGCACGCTGGTCCGCCGGCTGCCCGAGCTGCGGCTGGCCGACGGGGCGGTGCTGGACTGGCGGCCCAACCCGCTGCAACGGCGGCTGAGTGCCCTGCCGCTCACCTACTGACCCATGAACGACGACGAAGGAGAAGCGACGATGGCCCGAGAGTTCGAGGTCCGCCGGGAACAGGACCTGCCCGCCACACCCGAACAGGTCTGGGACGCGGTCGCCACCGGCGCCGGCAACCTCGGCTGGCTCTACCCGATGGAGGTCGAGCCGCGCGTCGGCGGAAAGGTCACCCGGGGCGACTCCACCGTCGTCGCGTGGGAGCCGCCGAGCCACTTCGCCGTCCGGGCGACCCAGGACGGAGGGTTCTCCAACACGCTCAGCTACCGGATCGAGCCGGCCGGCGGCGGAACGAGCCATCTGCGGATGGGAATCCACTGGGTGCACACGGGCGTCGTCGACGAAGCCTGGGCCTGGGACACCAAGTCGGACGCGGCCGAGAAGCACGTCGACTTCTACCAGCACGGCCTCGCCGAGTACCTGCGGCACTTCGCCGGCCGCCCCGCCGTCTACGTCAGGGCCCAGCGCCCCGAACCCGCCGCCGACCCGGCCGACTTCGCCGCGCTGCGCCGACGCCTCGGCCTCGCCGACGACGCGGCCGTCGGCGACCGGCTGGCGCTCGACCTCCCGGGCGCGGACGGCCGCCGGGAGGAGGTGGTCGTCGACTGGCTCAGCGCCGACTTCATCGGCCTGCGCGGCCCGGACGCGCTCTACCGCTTCTTCAACGGCGGCACCTGGAACTGGCCGATCTGGCTCGGCCATCACCTGTTCGCCGAGGACACCGACGAGCAACAGGCCACCGCGGTGTGGACCGCCTGGCTCAACGACACCAAGGCCCGGGAGCGCTGATGGAGAGACTGCTCTTCGCCGCCGAACTCATCGAGGAGGACGGCACCTACACGCTCGTCGTCCAGGACGTGCGGCGGGACACGATCCAGACCACCCCGGTTCCGAAGTCCATGGTGGACAAGCTCCCGACCTTCCTCTCGGCGCTCAGCGCCAAGCTCAACCCGGTGCCACCGCGCCGCCGCTGGTAGCGGCTCCTGTGGCGACCGGCTCCAAGTACCGGTCGCCGCAGGCGCCTTCACCGGAAGCGCGGTTCAGCACGAGGGCCCGTTGCCGTGGGGGAGCGTCGCGGGACACCGTGGGCGGTGCCCGGCACGAGACGTTACGGAGGACATCATGACGATCAGGCCGAACGACGACGAAGCCACCGCACGGCCCGGCCGCCCGCCCGTGGTCGACCTGGCGACCTGGCAGGCCGCCCGGGACGAGCTCCTGGTCCGGGAGAAGGCCCACACCTACGAGGGCGACGCCATCGCCGCGGCCCGCCGCCGGCTGCCGATGGTGGAGTTCGACGGGACGGTCAAGGTCGTCGGGCCCGAGGGCCCGCTCCCGTTCCTGGAGCTGTTCCAGGGCCGCGAGGAACTCGCGGTCTACAAGCACATGTGGCACGACGGGGCACCGCACCAGGGCCAGTGCGAGGGCTGCACCACCATGGCCTGGCAGTTGAAGGACGCCGTCTACCTCAACGCCCGCGGCGTCTCGTTCGCCATCGTGACGACGGGCCCCTGGGAGGAGGTGGCGCCCTACGTCGAGTTCATGGGCTACACCCAGCCCTGGTACTCGGTGCGCGACGTGCCCGCGCCGGTCGGCGGCGGCATGGGCTCCATCGCCTGCTTCCTGCGCGACGGAGACCGCGCGTTCCTCACCTACTCCACGACGGGCCGCGGCAACGAGCCGGTCAACGGCTTCCTGCCGCTGCTCGACATGACGCCGTACGGCCGCCGCGAGGCGTGGGAGGACAACCCCGAGGGCTGGCCCGAGGCGCCCCAGGTCGGCTCGCCGGTCGGCGGGCACGGCGTGCCGACCTGCTGGTACTGGCGCTCGGACGCGGACGGGAACGCCACCTGGGGCCCGACCGGCCGACCCGCAGCGCAGTGGACCCGCCCCGGCGCCACGCCCGAGGAGACCCTCGGCCGGCGCGGTCGCCACCACTGACGCGCCGCGTCCGCCGCCGGGTCCGCACGACGGCTCCGGCGGCGGATGTGAGGGCCGGTCAGGCGAGCATCACGCCGGTCTCCCGGGCCAGGGTGTCCAGGCCGTAGCGGGTCACGTGCTCGGTGTTGTCCGGGTCGATCGTGCGGACGCCCTCGGAGGCGAGCCGCTCGTTGATCTCGTCCAGGTGCTGCCGGACGACCTGCTTCTCCGCCTCGGTCGTGCGGCCCTTGTGCGGCCGCCCGGCGTGCTCCAGGCTGGCGTAGTTGACCCGCTCCCGGCCGTTGGCGGCGGCCGTCGAGGGCAGGTCGGCCTCGGTCGCCCGCCGGGCGCCGCGCAGCACCTCGGACATCGGCGTGGCCGAGGCCAGCCGGTTGAACGTCTCCACCTCCATCACCACCGTCTGCGGCTCCTCCCGGTCCGGGTGGTGCAGTTCGACCGTGACCAGGTCGAGCGCCAGTTCCGGCACCTCGCTCAACTCCCCGGCGAGCGCGTCGATCTCGACCGGGCCGTCCGTCAGCTCGGGGTGCTGGAGCACCACGACCCGCACCAGGTCCCCGTCGTTCTCCGCGTGCTTGCCGGTCAGGTCCGAGAACCGGATGATCTTCTGGCCCATGTCTTTCCTCTCCTGCCCCTGTGATCAGCCGAGAGCCTACGCCCAGGATGATCACCCACGCGTCGGGACCGGGAGGGCCGGAACCCGACCGGGCGTCAGGGGCGGGGCCAGTCCCGTCCGTCGATGCGTTCGATGCTGGTGTTGAAGCGGCGCAGGTACCCGGCGAAGGCGGCGACGTCCTGCTCGGGCCAGTCGGCCATGACGAGGTCCAGGGCGCGGACGTGGGCCTGGCGCTCCTGCTCCAGGCGCCGGCGGCCCTCCTCGGTGAGGCGGAACTTGCGGGCCATGCCGCCGTCGGGGTCGGGGATGCGCTCCAGGAGCCCGGCGCGGTGGAGGGCCGCGGTCTGCCGGTTGAGGGTGGAGACGTCCAGGCCGAAGGCGTCGCTGAGCTGGCCGATGGACATGGGGCCCTGGGCGTCGACGCGGCTGAGCAGGACGTAGGCGCCGCGTTCGAGCTGGCTGCCCTCGGGGCCGTTGCCGACCTGGCCGAGGTCGCGGTGCCGGGAGAACACCAGGAACTCGAGTGCGACCTGGTGGGTGGGGCTGGCCATGGCGAGGTCCCTTCGTCACCGCTTGACCTGCGGGTTCTTCGTGGATCACGTTCAGTATGCCAGAGGAGTGCACCTGACACATGATGTGCACGATGCACATTCCATGTATGCTGACTGCCTTGTGCATGCTGCACATGGTGTGCATCAGACACTTCCCGTCTCCGCCGCACAGCCCAGCCCCACTGGCTGCCGAGCCCGAGGAGGCCCGTCATCAACGGCCCCGCCCCCGCCCTCCGTACCGGACCGATCGTCGCCACGCTCGCGTTCGCCGGCACCGTCGCCGCGATCATGCAGACCCTGGTCACCCCGCTGATCAGCGAGCTGCCCCAGCTCCTGCACACCACCGCCTCCAACGCCTCCTGGGTCATCACCGCGACCCTGCTCTCGGCCGCCGTGTTCGTCCCGATCAGCGGACGCCTGGGCGACCTGCTGGGCAAGCGGACGATGCTCATCGCCTCCTGCGTCCCGCTGCTGCTCGGCTCGGTGTTGTGCGCGCTGTCCTCCTCCGTCGTGCCGATGATCGCCGGCCGGGCCCTCCAGGGCATGGGCATGGGCCTGGTGCCGATCGGCATCAGCCTGCTGCGCGACGTCCTGCCGCCCGAGCGGCTCGGCTCGGCCATCGCGCTGGTCAGCGCCTCCATGGGCATCGGCGGCGGCCTCGGCCTGCCGATCGCCGCCGGCGTCGCCGACTACGCGAGCTGGCGCGTCCTGTTCTGGGCCACCGCCGCGCTGACCCTCGTCATCGTCGTGATGATCCGGACCGTCGTCCCCGCCCAGACCACCCGCCCCGCCGCCGGTGGCCGCTTCGACTTCGTCGGCGCCGCCGGTCTGAGCATCGGCCTGGTCTGCCTCCTGCTGCCCGTCTCCAAGGGCGGGGACTGGGGCTGGGGCAGCACCCGCACCCTCGGCCTGTTCACCGCCGCCGCGGCCGTCCTCCTGCTCTGGGGCCGCTGGGAACTGCGCGTCGCCGACCCGCTGGTGGACCTGCGGGTCACCGCCCGCCCGCGCGTGCTGCTCACCAACGCCGCCTCCGTCCTGGTCGGCTTCGGCATGTACGCCCAGGCCCTGGTCATGCCGCAGCTGCTCCAGCTGCCGAAGGCCACCGGCTACGGGCTGGGCCAGTCGATGCTGGCGATGGGCCTGTGGATGGCCCCGGGTGGTCTGATGATGATGTTCGTCTCCCCCCTCGGCGGCCGGCTCTCCGCCGTGCGCGGCCCCAAGTTCACCCTGGTCGCCGGCGCGCTGGCGATCGCCGCCGGCTACGGCCTCGCGCTCCCGCTGATGGGCTCGACCTGGGGCGTGCTGCTCGCCGCCGTCGTCTCCAACGGCGGCGTGGGCCTCGCGTACGGTGCCATGCCCGCGCTGATCATGAGCGCCGTGCCGCTGTCCGCCACGGCGTCGGCCAACAGCTTCAACACCCTGATGCGCTCGCTGGGCACCTCGGTGTCCGCCGCCGTGGTCGGTGTGGTCCTCTCCCAGATGACCACCACCCTGGGCGGCCACACCCTCCCCTCGGAGAGCGGGTTCCGTGTCGGCCTGGTGATCGGCTGCGGCGTCGCCCTGATCGCGGCCGCCGTCGCCGCCGTCATCCCCGCCCCGCCCGCCGCCGGCCCCCGCTCCACGCCCGCCGCGGAGGGCGACGGCGCCGACACCAGGAACCCGGCCGCCGCCTGAGCCCGTCGCCCGTCGTCGCCCGACGCGCCGCAACACGGTGAACCCACGCCGTGCCCGGCCCCCGTACTCCCGTCCGCCCTGTCGCCCGGTGCGCCTCAGGGCAGGTGGGAGTACGGGGGCCGGGCGTCGTCCGGAGTGTCGTGGTCGTGGGAGACCAGGAGGAGGACCGTCGCGCGCCGGGTTCCCAGGGAGCGGAGCCGGTGGGGTGTGGTGGCCTTGAAGTAGGCGCAGTCGCCGCGGTCGAGCGTGATCACGCGCGAGGGGAGGATCAGCTCGACCCGCCCCTCGTGGACGAAGACGAACTCCTCGCCGGGGTGGTCCCGGAAGGGGGAGGGGCCGTCGTCGAGCGGCGGGTGGAGCATGAACGGGGTCATGCTCTTGGCGCCGGCGTCGAGCGCCATGCCCTCGTAGCGGGTGCCGGGCTCGTCCGGGGAGGTCAGGGCCTGACGTTCCGCGGCCCGGGTGACGGTGACCTCGCTCAGCTCCTCGGCGTCGGCGAAGAGGCTGTCCAGGGGGACTTCGAGAGCCTTCGCGAGGGAGGCGCACACGGCGATCGAGGGAACGCTCTGCCCGCGTTCGACCTTCGACAGGTAACTCTTGGTGACGCCGGACCGCTCGGCCAGCGCCTCCAGGGTCATCAGCCGTTCCTTGCGCAGCCGGCGCACCCGGTTGATCACTGGCGTCTTCCTCTCCCGTGCCCCTCGGCCGACGGGGCCGCGCGGTGCGGTGCGTGCCGTCCACCCTCGATGACACAACGTGTCCTATGGCGAACGATGCTACGCCGCACCGCGACCGGCGTACCCGCGGGTGGCTCTTGCCGCAGGAAACCTTGTGTCCTATGGTGAACAAAGTTTCCTCCGGGCCGTGGCTCCGGAGGCGGGCCCGGCCATGGGGGCCAGGGCCGGAGAACTGGAGCAGACGCATGTCGAAAACGCTGCAGGACTCGAAGGACGTCCTCGTCGACCGCGCCGAGCGGCAGATGGACCAGCACTTCGGGGATTCGAAACTGACCACGCGCCAGAAGCTGGCGCTCACCTGCCGGATCGCCTACGACGGCGGCCACGACTCGGGCCTCGCCGGGCAGATCAGCTCCCGCGGGCGGGAGCCGGGCACCTACTACACCCAGCGTCTCGGGCTGGGCTTCGACGAGATCACCGAGGACAACCTGCTGTTGGTGAACGAGGACCTGGAGGTCCTGGAGGGGGAGGGCATGCCCAACCCCGCCAACCGCTTCCACACCTGGATCTACCGGGAACGTGCGGACGTCAACTGCATCATCCACACGCACCCGCTGCACACGGCCGCGCTCGCCATGCTGGAAGTGCCGCTGGTGGTCTCCCAGATGGACACGACGCCGTTGTACGACGACTGCGCCTTCCTCAAGGACTGGCCGGGCGTGCCGGTGGGCAACGAGGAGGGCAGGATCATCTCCGCCGCCCTCGGTGACAAGCGGGCCATCCTGCTGGCCCACCACGGCCAGCTGGTGACGGGCTCCACGATCGAGGAGGCGTGCACCCTGGCGCTGCTCATCGAGCGGGCCGCCCGCCTGCAACTGCTCGCGATGTCGGCGGGGACCATCCAGCCGCTGGACCCGGCTCTGGCCCGTGAGGCCCACGACTGGACCTCCACCGACCGGCGCAGCAGGGCGAACTTCGCGTACTACGCGCGCAAGGCGCTGCGCAACCACCCCGACTGCCTGACCGGACAGGTGGACCTCTGATGGCCAACCCGCCCCTGAAGGGCATCATCTCCTACCCGGTCACGCCCTTCGACGCCGTCACCGGCGAGGTCGACCTGGCCGCACTGCGGAAACTCACCGGCGACCTCGTCTCCGCCGGCAGCCACGCCGTCGCCCCGCTGGGCAGCACCGGCGAGAGCGCCTACCTGAGCGAGAAGGAGTGGGACGCGGTCTGCGAGGCCACGCTGGACACGGTGGCCGGGCAGGTGCCGACCCTCGTCGGCGTCTCCCACTGGAGCACCGGGGGTGCGGTCCGCCGCGCCCGCGTGGCCGCCCGCCACGGCGCCACCGCGATCATGGTGCTGCCCCAGGTGTACTGGAAGCTGACCGAGGACGAACTCGTCCGGCACTACGGCGAGGTGGCCCGCGCCACCGACCTGCCGATGATGCTCTACAACAACCCCGGCACCAGCGGTGTGGACCTGCGCCCGGAGGCGGTGGTCGCGCTCGCCCGGAAGATCCCGAACCTCACCATGGTCAAGGAGAGTTCGGGTGAGGTCTCCCGCTTCCGCGCCATCCGTGAGCAGTCCGACGGGGAGCTGTCCGTCTACAACGGCAGCAACCCGGTCGCCCTGGACGCCTTCCGCGCCGGAGCCGTCGGCTGGTGCACGGCCGCCCCCTGCCTCGTACCGCAGTGGGTGCTGGAGCTCCACACCGCGGTCGTCGGCGGACACGACGACCGTGCGGACGAGCTGTTGCGGGAGCTGCTGCCCTTCCTGCGGTTCATCGTCCACCACGGCCTTCCCCGGGCCGTCAAGGCGGGCCTCGAAATCCAGAACCGCCCGGCCGGGCCGCCGCGGCCGCCACTGCTGCCCCTGCCCCAGCACGAGACGGCGCGGCTACGGGAAATGCTCACCCGCCTCCTCCCGGATCAGCTCCCGCCCCCCGCCGCCTGACGGCGCGAACCCCTGTCGGTTCCCGCCCCGTCGGTGACTAGGCGCGGTGGGCGCCGTCCTCCAGTGCGCTGAGGTGGGCGGCGGCCGCGGATGCGTCGGGGGCGCCGATGCGGCGGTAGGTGGCCAGGGCCTGTCGGAGGTTGGTGAGGGCGGTGGCGCGGTCGGGGGTGCAGCGCGCGGCGCCCTCCAGGGCCCGGGCCTCCAGCAGGGGGCTGTGGATCTGCCGGGCGAGGCGGATGGCCGCCTGGTACAGCCGCAGCGCCTCGTCGGGGCCGCTGGTGTCCGCGGCCAGCGCGCCCATGCTGCTGAGCAGTTCGGCCTCGCCCGGGCGGCTGCCGACGGACCGGTGGATCGCCAGGGCGTGCTCGTACAGGTCGGCGGCCGCCGGGACGTCACCGGTGCGGTGCCGTGCGCGGCCCAGGCCGTGCAGGGCGTCGGCCTCGCCCTGGCGGCTGCCGAGTGCCCGGTAGATTCCGAGCGCGCGCTCGTGCAGGTCGGCCGCGGCGGCGAAGTCCCCGGTCTCGTGCCGGGCACGGCCCAGGTTCCACAGGGCGTTGGCCTCGCCCTGGCGGCTGCCGATGGCCTGGTAGATCACGAGGGACCGCTCGTGCAGGTCGGCGGCGGCCCGGGCGTCGCCGATGTCGTGCAGGACGTACCCCAGGTCGTGGAGGGCGCCCGCCTCGCCCCGGCGGTCCCCGAGGTCCCGGTAGATCGCGAGTACGCGTTCCATCAGGCTGATCGCCGCCGGCGAGTCGCCGGTGGAGTGCCGGGCGCGGCCGAGGTCGCAGAGCGCGTGCGCCTCGCCCAGGCGGTCGCCGAGATCGGTGAAGATCGCCAGGGCCCGTTCGTGCAGGTCGGCTGCGGCCAGGTAGTCGCCGGTCAGGACCTTGACGCGGCCCAGTTCGTGCAGGGTGCCGGCCTCGCCCGGGCGGTTCGCGAGGTCGTGGTAGATCGTCAGGGCCCTTCCGTACAGCTCGGCCGAGGCCTGGTAGTCCCCGGTCGCGTGCCGCACCCGCCCCAGGTCGCGGAGGGCGCCCGCCTCGCCCAGGCGGTCCGCCGTGTCGTGGGCCGCGGCGGCCGCCGCCTCGTGCAGGGCCGCGGCCTGCGTCCAGGGGCCGTCCAGGAGGAGGTAGGCGGCCAGGGCGGCGGTGAGCGCGATGGCGCGTGCGGGCTGGTCCCGGGCGGCGGCGTGGGCGGTGACCGCGAGGAGGTTGTCGCGTTCGGCCCGCAGCCAGGCCAGGGCCGTCGTACGGTCGGGCAGCTCGGGGGCGCTGGCGGGCGTCGCGGGGACCAGCGGGGCCCGGGGCGGGGTGCGGCGGGCGAGCCGGCGGTCGGCCAGCTGGGAGGTGTGCTGGTAGTAGTCGAGGATCCGTTCCAGCGCCTCGTCGTCGCCGGCTCCGGCGGTGCCGTCGCCGCTTCCGTCTCCGCGCAGGGTGCGCGCGTAGAGCCCGAGCAGGTCGTGGAACTGGTAGCGGCCCGGGGTGTGCTGGATGAGCAGATGGTGGTCCAGGAGCGATTCCAGCAGGCGTTCGGCGGTGCGGTGGTCGGTGCCCATGAGGCCGGCGGCGGCGTGGGCGTCGACGTCCGAGCCGGGAACGCGCCCCAGCCGGCGGAACAGGAGCTGTTCGTCCGGGGGCAGGGTGGCGTAGGAGGTCTCGAAGACGGCGGTGAGGTTGCGGTCCTCGTCCGCGAGGTTGTCCAGGCGCCGGACCTCGTCGCGCAGTTCCTCGACGAGGTCCTCGACGCGGAGCGTCCGGCTGTGGCGGAGCCGGGCCGCGGTGATGCGGATCGCCAGCGGCAGGCGGCCGCACAAGGCCACCAGTTCGGCGATCCGGGGGTGGTCGGCCGGGATGCGGCCGGGACCGGCGCCCGCGTGCAGGAGGGCGACGGCCTCGGCGTCGGGCAGGACGTCGAGGCGCAGGATCTGTGCGTCGTCGAGGCCGATCAGGCGCTTGCGGCTGGTGATCAGCACCAGGCTGCCCGGAGTGCCGGGCAGCAGGGGGCGGACCTGGGCGGTGCTCGCGGCGTTGTCGAGGACGATCAGGGTGCGGGTGTCGGCGAGCCGGTCACGGTAGAACGCGGCGCGCTGACCGACGTCCTGGGGGATCTGCCGCGGGGGGACGCCGAGCGAGCGCAGCAGCCAGTCCAGGGCCTCGCCGACGCCGAGCGGCGGTGTGCCGGGGGTGTGCCCGTGCAGGTCGATGAAGAGCTGGCCGTCGGGGAAGCCCGCGCGGACGCGGTGGGCCGCGCGGATGGCCAGGGCGGACTTGCCGACGCCCCCCATGCCGTCGATCGCGGAGATCACCACCATCCCGGCGTCGCTGCCCTCCGGGGCCCGTTCGGCCAGGGCGAGCAGCTGATCGAGCTCCTGGGAGCGGCCGGTGAACAGTCGGGTGTCGGAGGGGAGTTGGCAGATCGATCCGCTGCCGAGCGGCCGGGCGGGAGGCGGGCCGGCGCTCGCGGGGGAGACGGCGGAGACGGCGGAGACGGTGGGGGCGGCGGGCGCGGCCCGTCCGTGGGCCGCGGCGATCAGCCGCGTCCGGCCGTTCGGTTCCAGCTCCAGGGCGTCGGCCAGGCGGGTCACCGACGACAGGCGGGGGCGCCGGCGGCCCGCCTCCAGCACGCTGATCGAGTGCGCCGACACGCCGGAACGGTCCGCCAACTCGTCCTGCGTCAACCCCACCCGGAGCCTGAACTCCCGTAGGAGCGCGCCAAAGGAGTCGACCACGATGCTCTCACCAACCCTGCTCTACCCGGATGCGCAGCCGAACGCCGCAGTACGGGGTGCGTCACCGGCATGCACACGTTCGGATTCCGACCCTAGTGGGCGGGGTCGCGCGGAGCACCAGGAAAGCGTCAACTCAACGTCATGGAGCCGGGCATGGCGCACGCCGAGAATGGTGCCTGCTCAACGGGGTCGCAGCCGCGGCCCGGCGGAGCCCCACCAGAGGGGGCGTCCCGTAGCGGAGGGCACCGGGGGAACGGGGGTTCTCCGGTGCCCTCCGGGCATCCCGCCAGGAGAACGGCCCTTGCGGCGCGGGTGAGTTGGCTAGACTGCCGCGAGCCTGGCGTGATCGCCGAGGAGGGAGACAGGGAATGAGCACGGACGAGATACGGGTGACGGCCACCGAGTCGGAGGCCGAGCCGGAGGTGGCGTCGGGGGCCGAGCCGGAGGTCGACGAGGCGGCCGCTCCGCACCTGCGCCAGGACATTCCGCACAGCGCCCGGATGTACGACTACTTCCTCGGCGGCAAGGACAACTTCGCCGTCGACCGCGAAGCCGCCGAACGAGTCCTGACCGCCTTCCCCACCATGCGCATCGCGGTCCACGCCAACCGCACCTTCATGCACCGGGCCACCCGCGCCCTGGCCCGGCACGGCCTGCGCCAGTGGCTGGACATCGGCACCGGCATCCCCACCTCGCCGAACCTCCACGAGGTCGCCCAGGCCGTGGAGCCGCGGGCCCGCGTCGTCTACGCCGACAACGACCCCGTCGTCCTCGCCCACTCCCGCGCCCTGATGACCAGCACCCCCCAGGGCCGCACCGCCTACGTCCACGGCGACGTCCGGGACCCGGCCTCGATCCTGGCCACCCCCCAGGTCGCACAGACCCTCGACCTGACGCAGCCCGTGGCGCTCTCGCTGGTCGCCCTGCTCCACTTCGTCCCCGACCTCGACGAAGCCCACGCCATCGTCAAGCACCTCCTGGACCCCCTCCCGGCGGGTTCCGCCCTGGTCCTCTCCCACGCCACCGCCGAACTCGACCCGTCCGGCGCCTCCAAGGTCGAGGAGATCTACAACCAGGCCGGCACCTCCCTCCGGCTGCGCCCCCGGGCCGAGTTCGCCACCTTCTTCGAAGGCCTCGACCTCCTCGACCCCGGTATCGTCCCCGCCCACCGCTGGCACCGCGACGACACCGACGCCCCCGCCGGCCTCCTCCCCGCCACCGTCACCGACGCCCAGGTCTCCTTCTACGCCGCCGTCGCGATCAAGCGCTGACCCCCCGGAGGAGCCGGGTCGACCTCCGGCTCCTCCGGGCGTGGGCGCCGTCCTCCGGGCCGGGCCAGGCCAGGCCGGGCCTTCCGTGCTCGTGGTCAGCCCTTGACCGCGCCGGCGGCGAGGCCGGAGGCGATCCTGCGCTGGACGACGAGGAAGAAGACCACGACGGGCAGGGCGGTCAGGGTGGCACCCGCCATGAGTCCGCCGTAGTCGGTCCCGAAGCTGGTCTGGAAGGAGACCAGCCAGATGCTGACGGTCTGCTTCTTCGGGCTGGACAGCAGGACGTAGACGAGGACGTACTCGTTCCAGGCCTGGACGAGGGCGAAGACCGAGGTGGCGACGATGCCGGGTGCGAGCAGCGGGAGGACCACCCGGCGGAACGCGCCGAGGCGGCCGCAGCCGTCGACCATGGCGGCCTCCTCCAGTTCCACCGGCACGCCGGCGATGAACCCGCGCAGCATCCACACCGTGAACGGCAGGGTGAACACCAGATAGGTGATGATCACCCCGGCGATGCTGTCGGTCATCCCGACGTCGTTCAGCAGCAGGTACACCGGGATGATCAGGGCGGTGAGCGGGACCATCTGCACGATGAGGATCACCACCACGAAGGCCCGGCGGCCCAGGAAGCGGAAGCGGGCCAGGGCGAAGGCGGCGAGGGTGCCGACGACCAGGGACACCAGGACGGTACCGACGCCGATGAGGACGCTGGAACGCACGTTGGCCCAGAAGGTCTCCGAGTTCAGGGCCCGGGTGAAGTTGGACAGGGTGGGCGTGCCCGGCCAGAAGTGCGGTGGCAGGCTCAGGATCTCGGTGGCCGGCCGGAACGCGGTGAGCACCATCCAGTAGACGGGGAAGCCGACCACCGCGGCCACGGCAAGCCCGAGCAGGTCGTAGCCCAGTGACCGCCGTCGCCTCATTCGAGCTCTCCCGTCCTGAACATCTGGCGCAGGTGGACGACCGATCCGCCGAGCAGCAGCACGACGGTCACGAGCGCGATCGCGGCGCCGACGCTGTACCGGTTGACGGCGAACGACTCGATGAAGGAGTAGACGCCGAGCAGGTAGTACTCCCGCTCGGGCTGGCCGCCGCGCATGAGCCAGATCTGGTTGAAGACGCCGAAGTCCCAGATGGACATCAGCGTGGTGACCATGAGCAGGACCGGCCTGATCACGGGGATGGTGACGTGCCGGAAGACCTGGAACGGCCGGGCGCCGTCGAGCACCGCGGACTCCTCCAGTTCCGGTGGCACCTGCGCCAGCGCGGCCCGTAGGGTGATCGCCGCGAACGGCAGCGATCCCCACACCACGACGGCGACGATGACGGAGAAGCCCTCCCACGGGTCGGTGAACCAGTTGTGCTTGGCCAGGTCGACGCCGGGCAGCCGGGAGAGCACCCAGTTCACCACGCCGTAGTCGGCGTCGAAGAGCCAGCGGAAGATCGACGCGGCGACCATCTCCGGCATCGCCCACACCGTGACCAGCACGCCGGCGATGACGGCGCGCACCCACGGGGAGACGCGGTGCATCAGCATCGCCGTGAACAGCCCGCAGATCACCGTCAGGGTGACGCAGGCGGCGGTGAACAGCAAGGTGCGGAACACCACCGTCCAGAAGAACCCGTCCCCGAGGATCCGCCGGAACTGCTCCAGACCGGCCCACGGCGGCGCCGCGCCGCTGAACAGCTGTTCGCGGGTCATGTCCTGGAAGGCGAGCACGACCATGTCCACCAGCGGGTAGCCGAGGACGAGGCCGAGCGCGATGACGGTCGGGCCGATCAGCAGGTACGGCAGCAGCGGTGACCGCCGCCGTCGGACCCGGTCACCGCTCATTGATCACGGCGTCGATCCGCTTGTCGGCGTCCTTGGCGGCGTCCTGCACCGAAGCCTTGCCGTTGGCGATCCGCTCCAGCATCTCGGGCAGGATGTTGGACTTCTCCACCGACGTCCAGCCGGGGGCGAACGGGGTCATCCAGCCGCCGGTCTGGGCCGCCTGGGCGGCCGGTCCGTTGATGCCTCCGGCGGCGACCTCGGCCAGCTGGGTGGTGTTGTTGGGCAGGGTGTTGGCCTCGATCAGCGCTTTCTGCGAGTCCCGGTCGGTGAACATCCTGATCCAGTCGGCGGCCAGGTCCTTGCGCGTGGACTTGGCCGGCACGGCCAGGGTGGAGCCACCGAGGAACGGCGGCAGGAGCTTCCCGGAGGGGCCGGGGAAGGGGAAGGTGTCGAACTTGCCCTTCAGCTTCGGGTCTCCGCCGACGCCCGGGTCGGCGGCGGAATCGGCCTCCCAGGTGTTGCCGTAGAAGACGCCGACGTGGCCCTGGCCGACGACGGCCGGCTCGTCGCTGTTGTCCTTGGCGCGGTCGCCGACGTAGTAGGAGTCAATCAGCCGCTTCCACTCGGTGAGACCGGCGACGGAGGCGGGGGAGGAGAGCGAGGACTTCCAGCGGTTGCCGTCCTTCACGGCGATCTCGCCACCGGCGTCCTTCACGAAGGCCATGGCGGCGTACCAGTAGCGGCCGGGCATGTAGAAGGCGGAGAAGTTCGGGTCGCCGACGCCGAAGGTGTTCTTCAACTTGTCGAGCGCGGAGGTCAGATCGGCGTAGGTCTTCGGGGCCCCGGAGACGCCGGCCTGGGTGAAGAGGTCGGTGCGGTAGACGCCGACCCGGGCTCCGACGTAGTAGGGCACGCAATAAATCTTGCCGTCGTTGCGACAGGCGTCGGCCAAGGCCGGCAGCCAGGTGCCCGACTGGTCGTAGCGGGCCGGGTCGATCGGGGCGAAGGCGCCGTTGAGGATGTAGTTGGTGGTCTCGCTGTTGCCCATCTCCACCACGTCGGGCACGTTCTTCCCGGCGAGGACGGCATCCAGCTTCTGGTTCTTGGTCGGCCACTGCTGGTACTGGACCTCGACCTGGACCCCGGGGTGGGCCTTGGTGAACCGGTCATTGGTGGACTGGACCAATTGTGGCCAACTCTCCTGGGCGTCCACGGCCAGCCAGACGGTCAGCCTGCCGCCCGACTCGGAACCTCCTCCCGAGCCGCCGCCGCACCCGGCCGCGGCCAGGGACAGGAGTAACGCCAGGAGGACAGGACGACTGGACACGCGAATGGACATGGGGGTCTCCAAGTTCGCTGTGGGGGTGACCCTCTGACTACCCATCCGATGCGCCCATGTCGCAGAGGTCTAGACATTCGGCCGGAAGACGACGCTCGGCGTCCCGTCGGCTGGTCGTGGGGAACGGGGTCTGTCGGTGCGGGCTTGTAGGGTCAGCGCATGATTGATCGCGAGACCTTTTTCCCGTTGGTGTTCTTCGAGTACGACCACAAGCCGGGCACGTTCTGTCTGATACTGAGCGACGATCACATGGCCGACACCGAAGACGTGTTCGGCGAGTTCGGGCAGTACGGCAATGGCCACGACTGGGAGGACGTGGCCAGGTCGGCCCTGTTCGCCCGCGCTCCGGAACTGGCCGGCCGACCCGGCAGCGACCTCGACTTCGACTCCGAGGCCGGTATGTTCTGCGCCTACGGCGAGGATGCCGACGTCCTCAGGCTCCTGGGGCGGCTTCTGCAGGAGGCGTGGCGGGACCGGGCCGTGCTCAGGGGATACATCGGCTGAAAGAGCGCCTCATGCGTGGGGTGTGGCCGGTCACCGGGCGGCCGCGGTGTCGGCGAGGGCCCGGAAGATCAGGGCGGTGGAGGTGGCGCCCGGGTCCTGGTGGCCGCTGCTGCGGGCGCCGAGGTAGGACGCCCGGCCCTTGCGGGCCTGGAGCGGGATGGTGGCGCGCATCCCCTCCTCGGCGGCGGCCGCGGCGGAGCGCGCGGCCTCGGCGAGACCGGCGCCGGCGCTGTCCCGG
>NZ_LFMD02000002.1:34816-70078 GCF_015776785.2 Kitasatospora sp. SUK 42
CGCGATAAGGACGGTCGTCTACTCCACGAACATGGTCGAGTCGATCAACTCCCGCCTGCGGAAGGCCACCCGCAACCGCGGCCACTTCCCCTCCGAGCAAGCGGCGTTGAAGGTCCTCTACCTCGCCGTCCGGGAGCAGATCACCCCCAGGGCACGCGACATCAACCACGTCGCCGCACACTGGAAGGAGGCACTGAACCAGTTCTCACTCTTCTTCGAGGACCGGCTCAGCATCCAATAATCCCACGGCACTTACACGAGATCGCTTACACGCCCGCCTGGAGCTGTTCCCTGCGGAGTCTGGGCCGGTGCTGCCGCAGCACGGCCACGGACCGGGCTGAGCTAGCGCAGGCCGTTGTCTGCGGCGTCCGCTGCGACAATGGAGGAGGACTTTTAGGTCTCAGCGGCGGTGATCGGTTAACGGGTCTCTCGCAGCTGCTCGGTCCACCTGGAGACATCCCCCCAGGTGACCTGTGGCATGAGAGCGAGCCCTACCAGGGCAGAACGTGCTTTGTGGCGATGCTGCGATGCCTCGCGCGAGTATTGTCGCTGACATCGACGGCGAATTGGCAGTACGGAGGGCGCCGTCCCCAATGGTGCCGGCTCCGCTACTCGCAAAGCTCTGGGCCCACCACCTACGCCCGTTGCAGCAACGACATACACAATGCCCTGATCCCGGCTCTCCGCCGACTCAAGCATTACGGCTACGCGGACCACCACATCAGGCTGCCGTCACCACTGGCACAGTCCGCGGCTGGGGCAGGCCGAATGCTGCTGCAGCCACGTGTGCGGCCAGCAGCGGTGGCACGGCGTTGCCGGCCTGCTCATACTGCTTCGTCTGGGTTCCCTGCCACGGGTAGTCCTCGGGGAAGGACTGCAGCAGGCCCGCCTCGTGGACGGTGATGCGCGCTGTGTCAGAGACGGCGATGCGGCTCTTCCAGCATCCACGGTCGCGGGACTCGGCAAGAGCGCGGCGGGCCTGGGTTGGGAAGGGCTCGGCACCGCCGGTCTTACCGCCGCCGGCGGTGACGGTGGGCGCAGGCCGGTCGGTGGCGCCCCAGCCGATGCCTTCCGCCATGGAGACCCAACAAGCCCGGGACTCCCCGAAGAGGTTGCCGTCCTCGCCGTGCTCGGTGTGCGTGGGCTCGGGAGGCTGGGCGGTACGCAGGCGCGAGGCGATGAGGATCGCGCGGCGTCGGCTCTGCGGAACGCCGAAGTCGGCGGCGTTCAGGTTGCCGCACCAGGTGCTGTAGCCCCAGCCCCGAAGCACTTCGGCATAGTGGCGGAACAGCGGGAGGGCATCAGGGACCTCCTCCATGACAGCGTCCTCTGGGCGCAGGGCATGGAGGTAGCGCATCGGCTCGGCGGCGAGCAGGGAGCGGGGGTCCTGGCACGCGGCCAGGAGCTGTGGCCGGGTGTCCCGGTCCCTGGCGAGGTCATCGATCGCCTGGTGGACCAGGGGCTGATCCTGGAGCCCTAGCTGCTTGCCCGCCCTGGACCAGGCCTGACACGGCGGAGACGCGATGAAGCGGCGGATACGGCCGACCATAGGCGCCGTAGCGATCTGGGCGACGTCCGCACGAACAGTCGGATGCCCGGCTGCAGCCCGCGTCTGGCAGGCCGCAGCATCCCACTCGATCCCGATGTCAGTGATCCCGTGGTAACCGCGCAAGCCCTCAGACCAACCGCCGGGCCCGGCGAACAGGTCCAGGGTGTCAGGAGCGACGGGGGCGGGCATCAGGCCTCCGGGACGGATGGGAACAGTGAACGTGGATAGGTCAGGTATGGCAAGCTGCGTCCTTCCTGCCTGCGGACGGCGGCTGACCAGCCCACACGACCTTACAGGCGCAGACCGCCGAACCGACGGGCACTGCTCCGTGAGGGCCCTGCAGCGGCGGTCCCGATGGAATCCAGCTGCCATGGTTGGATCGGGGACACAACGGCACACGGCTACCGGCACCCGCAGCCCAAGGCCCGGCAAGCGCGCAAACTTCACCCTTTCAAGTTCGTAGCGGTCCCGCCCGAATTTTCCACAGCGCGGCTAGACAGCCAGGTCTAGCGGAAGGTCACTGATGTCGCGGATCCGGCTTCCTGCAATCAACGTGTGCAGCATTGCGCTTGCCTCGTCGTTGCACGTTTTCTCTACTGCCCGGATCAGTTCCGGGAGGGCAAAGTGGTAGACGGTATCGATGTCACCAGTTCCGAGGGCGAGAGATGCGAGCCTAGCGGGTGACGGTTCTCCCGTGACGACCGCGATGTGCGGCGTGCGCCCCTTACGATTCCGGATGACGTTCAACGCCTCCGAGCGCGCGTTCTGGGCGCGGTCGCTACGCAGGGTCCACTTGCATGAGACTATCGCATGGACGATGGAACGCTCCTGGTTGGCACTCCTGATGACAGCGTATTGGCCAGATTCCGCGTCTACGAGTTCGCGCTCCTGGTTAATCGTCGCGTCCGGCTCAGGCTTCCGCAGCACCAGGATATCTGGACTAATCTCGTAGGAGTTTCCCAGAACTGAGGCTAGATTCCGGTCTTGCTCGATAGCAGTTGCAAGGGCAGCCAGATGAGCAAACGGCTCATATTTCGAGATCTGGTATTCGGTGCGCGAGCCTCCGACATTCTCGATAATCCAGCCGCCCGGGCGGAGGGACTGAAACATCGGAAAGGTCTCCACCAGGAAGGCTTCCACGGCCTCTTCGAACTGCTTACCCGCTCGCTGACCCTTAAGTTTCTCCTGAATAATCTCGGCGCCAAGGTCCTGCGCAATGTTGAACGCAATAGCCCTACTAGTATTTTGACTGCCGTCAGCATTTGAAGCCACGCCATCACGCGACAGAGACAGGGTGTTTCTGCCGACAAGATTCCTGTGAAAGTTCACCCTTGCTTCGGTAAGTACCGCTGCCATGCAAGACCTGCCCAGATCGTCCGGATTGAGTGAGCCCGTTGCTTTTCGCGAGGAGAGGAGGAGGGGGACGTACAGCCGCATGCAGCGTGCGAAGCAGCCACTCGCTTCCATAGGCACCCCGATGAGTATCGCCGGCCTGCGTCATCCGGGAGGCCTCAATGGGTTCAACCAGCAGCCGCCCGTACAGGTTCGCTGCCACACCCCTGCCCGGGCGCAAGGGAGGACAAGGGGTTGCGTTCTGGACGGTCATGCAAGTGGACCTGCTGGCGCACCGGGTCCAGAACGGAACGCCCTGCCCTGTCGGCGGCAGTTGAAATGAGGGCCGCGGACAGCAGGCCAGAAGAGGCCCGATCGGTGGTCCCGTGATCATCCGGGCTTCAGCAGTGCTGGAGCCCGGATGAAGCGAGGGTGATTCGTGTGGAGAACTGGGCTGAGATCCGCCGGTTGTGTCGGAGCGAGAGCCTGTCGACCCGGGCGGTAGCCCGTGAGCCGGGAATCTCCGGGGGCCGTTCTTCGGGCTCTGGCCTCGAACGGCCGCCGAAGTACGGCGGGTACCGAAGGGGCTCAGTGGTGGACGCGGTCGAGTCGACGGTCCCCACCGGCCCATTCTCAGCCTCACCACGCAGCAGTCCCTGCTCCGTGCACCCCGAGATCCCCCAATGCGCCCTTGATCCGCCGTGCCGATCAGCGGACTGTCAGACCCTGAGGTTGGTCATAGGACGATCGATCGGGGGATTCTCATGTCCGACGCGAACTCCGCCAGTCCGTGGGCACGCACGGTCTTCGGCTCCCTCGCGGCCGAGGTCACGGCAATCGTGCCCGCATGCCTTGTCCGAGCTCACAAACGTGCCCAAGGCGGCCACGAAGGCGTTCACACGCAGACACTCGAAGCGTACGGACACGGGCTCTACGCTGCACAGTACGAGGAGCTGTCGGCCGGCCTCTCTCAGCTTCCCGGCGTTGAGCTGGTCCGTCTCCAGGCGCGGACCGTTGCAGTGGTCGCCGGCCACGTCGTCTACCCTTACCGGTACGCAAAAAAGGACGTGCCCGTGACCGCCGCCAGGCTCCGCAGCGCGTCAGGGCTTCGCGCCGACCTCATCCGCCGGCACGGTCCCGACCCGCGTCAGGGAGAGCTGGATCTCGGCATCGAACTGCCGGATGAGGACGAGCCTCATGCGGATCTCGCACGCCTCTCGCCAGACACCAAGCTTGTTCTCGTCGCCTACGCCTGCTCGCTGGCTGACGGTGTAGTCCGCCTGGAATGGGGATCTGCGGAGCTTCGTCGCGAAGATCGATCACTGATCTGGCACCGTCATGAGCCCCTGCCCATCCCGCGGCAGCGCTGACGTGAGACCTTCCAGCAGGTGCCTGCCGGGAGGCCGGCCCCGTCACAAGTCGATCTGGTGAAAGCTCACTTGTCACACCGCCAAGGGGCACGCACTGGTCCCGGCAGCGCACGGTGGCGAGTGATGGCGAAGTGATGGCATCTCAAACGCCACGCTTCGCCAACTGCCTTCTCCAGACGCTGGCAGCCATCGTGGGGTCAGGCTCTCCTGGCTGGAGGTAACCATGTGGCTGTCCACCCTGATCGTGGTCGGATCTACCGACGCTGCGGCTGCCGCGACGCCGACGGAAAGCAGTTCGGTGCGCAGTGCCCGAGCCTCAACCGCTCAACGCGCCACGGCTCCTGGGCCTACGCCTTCGACGTGCCCTCGACTGGCGGGCGCCGTCGGCAGCGATGCCGCAGCGGCTTCCGTACCCGCAGGGCCGCGCGCAAGGCATTGGAGCGCGCTCTCGAGTGCGAGCGCACCGGGTTGGATCTCGACGACGACCTGACGGTGGCCGGGTATCTGACCGGTTGGCTGCGGATTAAGGAGGACGTGCTCAAGCCCGCCACCTATGCCCGCTACCGCGACCACGTGCACAACGACTTCATCCCGGCTTTCGGCCGACTCAAACTGTCCGACCTGCGCGAACGGCACATCACCGCGTGGAACGAAGCCGAACTGGCCCGCGGCCGAGGACGCACCAGCGTCTACCGGGCTGGCGCCACCCTCTCCAGCGCCCTGAACACCGCGGTCCGCACCCGGCGCCTGGCCGACAACCCGGCGCGCTACGCCGTCAGCCCCGCCGCGCCCGAGCAAATCTGCTGGACCCCGTCGCAGGCTGCGGCATTCCTGCAGCACAACCACAACGCCTACGGCGACCAGCTGGCGGACGCCTTCGAAGTCCTGCTGGGCACCGGGATGCGCCGCGGCGAACTGCTGGGTCTGCACTGGCCCGAGGTGCACCTGGCCGAGCAGGTGCTGCTGGTGCGGTGGAATCTCACCACCGTCGACAACAACCACCTCCACCTCGGGCACCCCAAGACCAAGGCGAGCCGCAACTGGGTCAGCCTGTCCGCTCGGGTCGTCTCCGCGCTGGAGCGGCGTGCGGCGGCCGCGCGGGCGAGCCTGCCGGAAGGCGCCCCGCTCGAAGGACTCGTGTTCTGCCAACCGGACGGCGCGCCGCTGCGCCCGCAACAGCTCCTCGTCACGCTTCGGCGCAGGTCCGCGGAGATCGGTCTCCCCCGGATCAGCGTGCACGATCTGCGGCACACGGCCGCCAGCATCATGATCAGCTCGGTAGTCCCGCTGGCCGTCGTGTCGAAGACGCTGCGGCACTCGACGCTGTCGACCACGGTCAACATCTACGGCCATTTGCTCCCGCACGCCGCCCGCGATGCGGTCACCGCGCTGTGCCAGGCGCTGGATGACGCCTCGCCGCCTGTCATCCCCGACGGTGAAGCGCCAGACCTTTCGGAGGCCGCGTAGCTGGCCGAGCGTCACCCGCACCACAGCCGCTGCCATCACGTCGCCATCACCATTCATCCGAACGAGAACGGCGGGCCTGTCATTTCTGACAGACCCGCTGGTCACATACGTCGGGACGACAGGATTTGAACCTGCGACCCCTTGACCCCCGGCGGCCGAAAGGGCGTCCGGCTCGTGTTCGTCAGTCCGAATCTCGCAGGTCAGGGCCTACCTCGTCCACCACACATGCCGCCTGATGGCACCTCATGACATCCAGTTCGTGAGAGGCACCCTGCGACCGGGGGTCGAGGGTGATTTGGCTCACAACTCCTTTGGAGGTGCTACTCCGCCCGACAAGCGTGCCGGATCCGACGTTCCTCCGTGGATCACTACGTTCTACTTCCGAGCCGTCAGGCGTGAGAGACAGTTGGCCGCTGGGTAGGCGCCGGCAGTCGAGCTCACCAACGCACCGCCCGCGGGTCCCAACCTGTGGGGTAGCCAACCTCGGCAATGTCCTCGGCCAGGTTTTTTCAGAGCAAGCGCTCTGTGCCGGTACGGCCGTCACCTATCACCGGGGGCCTGCTTCTTGCATTCAAGGAGGCGGTGAAGACATCGGATCTCGCTGATCAGGCGGGGGATGTCCTGACGTGCGCTGGCGATGAAGATGGCGTTCTCGTCCCACCGTTCGTCTGCAACGTCGACGTACCGAGGCTGCTGGACGAGCGTGGCGGCCACGACGTGGTGGTGGTCGAAACCCGGCCAGCGCTCCCCGAGACCGGTATCAGCAACAGTGCTGACGGCCACGAGGCTCATGGCAAACTCGTCATCGAGTTGTCGCACGTACCAGGGGCCTGGGGTCGCGGCGTCGGCACGCTCCTGGATGTCGGCGAGGTCGTCGTCAGTCAGCGGATCAGAAGTGTTCATCAGGCCGACAGGTCCTTGTGTTCGATCAGCTCATCACATTCGTAGCGGCTCCGGTGAGGTTCGAGACGGCGACGAGAGCAGGATTCGAACCTGCGTCCACCCGGGATCAGAGCCGGGCGCTCCTCCGCAGAGCTTCCTCGCCGCCGTGCTGATCATCACTGCAGCCGACGTGTGGGTCAACTGGTTTGCCGCGGAAGGCGAAAGAGTGGGCCCGGGCGGCCGGACTGGCGCTACAGCCACTCCTGTGCGGCGGCGCGCTTGCCTTTCCCCGAGAAGATGCCGGCAGACCGGAGGGCGCTCGCCATCAGGGGATCGGCGACGGCGACCCCGTGCACGAGCTCAGGCGTCCGGCTGAAGGCGACGGCCTCGGCTGTCGGCCTCGGGGCGGTCCAGGCGCCGGCCACCGGGTCCACGCCATGACGGGCGCAGACCGCCTCGACCAGCGAACGCGGACACTCCTCCTCGCCCCGCAGCACTTCCCAGGGCAGCGGCAGCTCCGCCCACACATAGGTGTCCGGATGCAACCCGCCTCCGCTCCTGCGGTGCCAGTACGCCACATCGGCCGCCATCAGGCGCGGCACCTTTCCGGGGCAGATCCGGTCCAGGACGTCCATCCGGCCGAGCTCGGTCAGCAGCGCCAACCAGTGTGCCCGCGCCGTGTTCCACGCCTGCGCGGCCTGGTTCCACGTCGACGAGTCGTTGCCCCGGCGCACGATCATGGTGTCGCGCTCCAGCGGGCAGCGCTCCCAAGCGTCCTCCAGCAGCCCGGCCACCTCCCGCAGGAAGCGGGTCCAGCGGGCCAGCAACTGGTTGAGCTCCTCGTCGGACAGTCGCTCCAGCACCTCGGCCGTCGGATGCACATGCGCGATCGCGTACCAGCAGGTCCGCTCCGGGTGCGCTCGCAGCCGCCCGAACAGGGCGGCAGCGACTTCGTCATACACCTGCCGCTGCCTGCCGTTGGTGAAGACGCTGCGCATGTAACCCCGCGCGGTGACGTACGCGACGAAGGCCGCGGTGTCCGGATCCGCGGCGAACAGCTCGTACGGCAGGGCGTGGGCGAACGCGCCCTTGCCGGTGATGGTGACCTCGTACCGGTGCTGCTCGTGGACGAGCCGCGCCAGTTTGGCCTCCATCCGGCACAGCAGCCGGAACCGCTTGTTGTACTGGCGCTTGGACAGCTCGCCCAGTCCGGCCTCGGCGCGCCCGGCCCGGTCGAGCCGATCCCTGCCGAAGTCGTTGTGTCCGTAGGCGCGGCGGATCTCCTGCCCCGCGCGGCGGATCACCGCCTCGATCTGCGCGGGATCGTCCGCAACGCCGTCCGGAAGGTCCGGCACGCTCGTGAACAGTCTTGCTGCACAGGCGAGTTGACGCTTCGCACCGACCGGCTGGGCGAAGCCCTCCAGCATGGACGTGTAGCCGTGCCACAGCCGGCGCAACGACTGCTCGGTGGCCTTGGCGAGGGCCGCCTCGGTGGCCGGGTCAAGGCTGGTTCCCCGAGCCGCGTACAGGTCTTGGATGAGCTGGGCCACGTCCTCCGAACGCTTGCGCAGCTTCAGAGTGGCGTGCAGTTCCCTGAGCAGCTGTTCGACGGCGGGCGGCATGCGCCTCACCCTGTCATCACCAACATCGAACCTCCACCCATTATCCGGCCCGCGGCCCGAGGCGGAGGGTGGCGGTGTTCTCAGCCGAATGCTGGCACAAGGTCCCATCGCCCTGATCATCCCTGGCCTGCAGCATCGCGCTCAGCGAATCCGGGGACCGCAGAACCGTACACCGGACCTGGTCCACCCACCCGCTGGTCGTCACGAACGCATTCGCGATGCTGCGCCACCTGTTGCAGACGAGGAGAAGTGTGCTGTGTCGACGGCTGAAATTCCCCCTGACACTCGGACATTTCTCTGCCAAATTCCCCTTGTGAAACTGACGGCCCTGCGTTTGGTCTTCTCGCCGGTCACCAGCTTTCGCGCGCTCCGCATGGTGCGCGCTTCGAGTTGGGCCCTGTCGTTTGACGCTGCTTGGCGCGCCGCATGGACCATAAGGCGGCCTGACGAGCAGGTCTACCAGGCATACGGGCATGCCGCGCAAGCAGCCCTATGCCCTAAGGGAAGCTCCACCGAACAGCAGCCACAATAGTTTCTCTGAGCTCCGGGACTCCTGGAAAATAGCAATATTATTGCAAGATGATCAGCAAAATAGCCTTTGCCGCATGATGCGGGGACCAGTTTTCGCCACTCTCACACAACAGCTGTGAATATCGCCCCTACCAACTGATATCCATGGTGAAGCCGTTTGTGATCGACCTCGCAGGAGGGAAAGGCGTCGCCATGTCCGACCCCGTAGACCTCGTCGCCGGTAGCGCGCTGCCAGCCATGTTCACCTTCTTCTTCCAGCGCCTGGACAGCTTGCTCACGCGTCATCGCTCCGGGCGGGCAAGCGAGCCTGAACCGCTCCCGGAGGTTCCCCCGGAGCTCGTCGGCACGCTGCACCTGCCGTTGGTGGCAGACCCGGTCCGGCTGAGGGGGCGCATCGAGGTGCTGGAGGCACTGGCCCTGGCATTGACGCACTACCAGCGCAGCCCTGCCTCGGTCACAGGCTCCGACCAGGTCCTGCTGCAGACCCTGGGCAGGGCTCGCGCCGCGTTGGAGGATATCTACGGGCAGCGGTTCACCTTCGACGGGGAGGAACGCCAGGCATCCGGCCCGCTCAGTGAGCATCGCTACACAAGGGTGGCCGGCGAAGTGGTGGCCATGGAAGCCCAGGAGAGGATCACTGGGGACGTCGAGGCCCGTGTCACCGCCGAGACCGTCGAGCGTGGGGGGCGGGTTGTCGGGATGAGGGCTCCCATCATCGAAGGACGGCCGTAGCAGCACCCACTCCTACCTGCCCCAACCATCAGGAGTACAACCGTGACGTCCACTCCCATCGATGCGGAACACCCTGATCACGCCGACGGACGGACTGTCGGACTGCCCTCACCGGAGGAACCCGGCAGCACAGAAGCATCAGCTACCCGTGACACTCCCATTCCCCCTCCACGTACGGACATTGACGTGCTGGATGACACCGAACCGGCCGACACGCAGACGCCCGCCAGCCTGGTATCCAGCCCAACGGCACCTGCGGCGCGCGCCGGTGACGCGCCACAGGTCGGTCTGCACGCGGGAGTCAACCACGGTCAGATGATCGGCCAGCTCTTCGAAGCGGTTCAGCGCCACAGTGGCGCCCCGTTGAGCGCCGAGTACATCGAGCGGCAGCTCCAGGGTTATCTTCCGATCGGCAACGAGTCGGATGCGCAAAGAATCCTGCAAGAGAACCAGGTCCTCGTCCTCTTCGCCGACCGGTCCGGGTCCGGCCGCTGGACTGCCGCACTGCAGCTCCTGGCTGGGTATCAGAAGCTCCTGAAGGTACGCCGAATCCGGCGGGACAGCGGAGACAGCTTCAGCATGGAGGGGCTACGCGGCCATAAGCGCACTGGCTGGATCCTGGACCTGCGAGCCGAGGACGAATCGCTTCCCGCCCAGTGCGACCTGGCCGCGGAACTGCACGATGTGGATGCCCTTCGGACTGACGAGTCCTATCTGATCGTCGTCATGAGCAAGGCCATCCGGACTCAGAGCGGCATTGATCTTGATGAACTGGCTCTTACTCCCGAGCCGCCAAACGGGATCGAGCTCTTCGCCAAGTGTCTGACCGAGGCGAAGGCCCCGCTGGCCGAAGCCCTTGCCAAGGAGCCACGGTTCACAACCGACCTCCTCCAATTGCCGCCGGGCCGAATCGTCGCCTGGGCCCGCACCGTGGCAGCGGCCGCCATCGGCTACCAGGCTGCCGTCGGCCGCCCGCTCACCCCGACCGATGACGACTTCACGAAAGTGGCGGCAGCGGCTGGCAGCGCGGTCGATGGCTGGTTGGAGGAGTTGGTCACCTGGCACAGTGCCGCCGGGCGTACCAGTTATGAGCGCAATTACCTGCTCCTGACCGCCGTCTTCGAAGGCGAAGCCATTCCTGAGGTACACAAGAAGGTCGCCTCCCTGGCGAGTGCCTTGGGTGAGAAGGGCGAACGCGCAGCACGGCTGGCCGGCCAGCAGGGTCCGGGGCTATTTGAGCTGGCCCGGCAGATCAACGCAACCCTGCTTCCCGACGGCCGGATCCGGTACCCGGGCCCCGGCTACGCGGAGGCGGTCGTGCGCTACTTCTGGCGTGACCGGCCGGATCTGAACCACGCGTTCACCGCCTGGACCGCCGAGCTTTGCAAGGAGCTCGGCAAGGCCGAGGGCATCCGGCTGGCAACGCGAATGATCCCCTGGATCCAGCACCATCTCCAGAGCACGCGCAGCACCAGGCTGCTCCAGCGGGTGGTTGCCGACTGGTCAGCCGACGGGGACCTGGCACCGATCGCTCACACGCTGCTGGTTGGTGCTGCGCTCCTCCCCCAGGTCGACCGGCTCACCCTGGACGCGATCGACACCTGGTTGGACAAGGGTGATACGCCCGCCTCCTTGCTGCAGACTCTGGCACGTACGTGCCAGAGTCTCGCCCCTGCTCATCCAACGAGAATGCTGCGGCGCCTCGGCGTGCTAGCCGACTCCACCGCGGATGGTGTCGCGGACGCAGTCGGCAATGCCGTCAACGCTCTCTGGAGTGACGAGGATCTACGACCACGGCTGCATACCACCCTCGTCTCCTGGCTCGACAGCCCTCATGAGTCGCTGCGCGATGCAGCCGCCAGCGCCTTCCTGAACTTGGCCCAGCAGGAGTTCGAGGGCGTTCCCGCATTGCTGTACGAGCCGGGGACACCCGCAGCTCCGTGGGTGGTGACCGGGTGGCGCACGGTCCTGGAAGCCCTCGATCCGAGCCCGCTGGCCCACCGCGCGGGACAGGCCTGGTTGAACTCCGCCGCCACCGTGCCCGGCAGCCAGGAACAGATCCTTGCCACCCTTGTATCTGCCGTCCACGACACTCCCACGGACTACCTGCGCGGCCAGCGTGTCATGAATCTGACGCGCCTTGCTGAGAGGTGGCTACTCCTGAGCACTGTGGTGGACGAGGCTGGCCGCTCAGCGCTCCGGCTCTCCCTCGGGGCTCGGCTTCAGGAAGCGGACCCCCACTACGTCCACCCCCAGTAGGTGGGAGGCCCAGAAGGTGCTTAGGCGTTGGCTGCGTCGGCGGGGAGCACTCCAGCTGGAGTTCACCACCCCCAGCGCGGACGGCTACCTCTTCGAGGTGCGTGCGGACGGCCAGTGGCAGCAGAGAGGGCGCCACCGTGACCCGGCAGCTGCAGCGGCCAGCTATGTGATCGACGCGGTGGCGTCGCTCGCGCTTGACTGCCCGCTCCTGGCCCCCGCCAGGCTCGAAGCACGCGCCAACACCCTCCTGGGGCAGCCTGCCGTCATGCCCGAAGGCAGCTCTCGCCTCCTATGGGCAGCCGTCCATGTCAACGTCACCCCCGAGGACTTTCACGACGCCCAGGCGGAGCTGCGGCACCGGGCCCGGTCCCGTGCCCATCTGCAGTCGCAGCGGAAGCAAGTCGACCATGCGGTCGCCTACCTGAACCTACTCCGCGCGGATCCGACGCTGGCCATGGTGCAGCAAATGCTCGACAGCCCGAACGCGAGCACCGCCGAGATTGTCGCGCGGTTCGACGCTGTGGCCGAGAAGGTCGCCGCCTACGCTCCCGGCGGAAGATGGGTCCGTACCGTCGGACTGCTGGAGAAGACCTTCGGCGCTCTGGACGAGGACGCGCAACGGTATGTCGTGGATCGCGTGTGTTCCGCGCTCAGCGAGTTCCGACAGACCCAAGAAGCGGCCCAGCACATCCGGCAGGAGTACCAGATCGGCAAGTTGGAGCTGGGTCCCTAGTCGGTGACTGCTCCGCTGCCCGTTGCACCCCCGACATCCGTCGTCAAGATCGTCCTTGAAGCGCGGGCGCCCTTGTCGCCTCATTAAGGGATTGCCCCAGGTCAGGGACTCAAGGGTGGGACGGTGGTCGCAGTGTGGTCGCAGGATTCGACCAAGAGCGACCGACAATGGGTACAGAGATCCCTGCGTGATCATTGGAAGCGATCACGATGCGCGCCGTCGTCGATCTTGGACGTGTGTACCGCCGTTGTGGCTGTCGCGACCTTCGCCATCACCAGCTCGGGGCCCGCTGCCCGGCCCTTGTCTCCGACCCCGGGCACGGCACCTGGACATTTGCCGCCGACCTGCCCGCACCCACCCCCGGCCGCCACATCGTACGCCGCGGCGGCTTCCCCACCGAGGAATCAGCGAGAGCTGCCCTGCGTCGACTGCTCGAAGGTCACAACGGCGGCTTCACCGCCGACCCGAACCAGACCGTCGCCGACTACCTCACCGCCTGGCTCCGGGCCAAGGCCCTGGTCCTCAAGCCGACCACCATGGCCCGCTACCGCGCGTAGGTCGCCAACGACCTCATCCCCGTTATCGGCAGCATCCGCCTCGACGACCTCGGCTACCCCCACATCGCCGGCCTCGTCCACACCCAGCTCGCCCACGGACGAGGCCGCGCCACCGTCCACCAGATCCTCGCCACCCTCTCCAGCGCCCTCGGCGACGCCGTCCGACACCACCGCCTGGCCACCAACCCCGCCCGGCCAACCGTCATCCCGCGCCCAGCCGCCGCCGAACGCCACATCTGGACTCCGCAAGAGGCCGTCCGATTCCTCCGCTACTGCCACGCCGTCGACCCGCCTTTCGCCGATCTCATCGAGCTAATCATCGGCACCGGCATGCGCAAGGGCGAAGCCCTCGCACTCCACTGGAACGACGTCCATCTCGACCACGGAGTCCTGTTCGTCCGCTACTCACTCGCCGCCGTCGACAACAATCACCTCGTCCTCACCACCCCCAAGACCCGCACCAGCAAGAACTGGGTCGCCATCTCCCCGCGCGTCGCCACCGCACTGCGCAACCGCGCCGCGGCAACCGCCAACGTGCCCGGTGGCGGTCTCGTCTTCCAGCGCCCCGACGGCAGGCCGCTCCACCCCGAATACGTCCTCAACCACTTCCACGATCTCAGCCGCGACGCCGGTGTCTCCCGCACCACCGTCCACGACCTTCGGCACCTCGCCGCCACCATCTCCATCAGCGCCGGCGTGCCCCTCACAGTGGTCTCCAAGACCCTGCGGCACTCGACCCTGTCGACCACCGCCAACATCTACAGCCATCTCACCACCCAAGCCGCCCGCGACGCTGTCAACACCATCGACAAGACACTGACGACCATCGACGGAGTCGGTACTCCCCCGACTCGCATCCCCAGGCCGCGACCACCCGGCGACCACAATCCGCAGCTCCACAACCAACTCACCCTCACCAAGAGGCCGGAAGGAGCAACGAGTTACCGAAACATCACCCACCCGCCGCCAGAACGCTGCGACCACTCTGCGACCATCAGACGACGGAACGTCAAAAAGGCCGCTCCCGCCAGAAGCGGAAACGGCCTACGACCTGCAGTTAAGCAAGTCGGGACGACAGGATTTGAACCTGCGACCCCTTGACCCCCAGTCAAGTGCGCTACCAAGCTGCGCCACGTCCCGTGGTCTCGGTGCCGTGCGGCGGGGCCTGGGGGGCTCTGCCGGTTGGCTTCTCGACCTTGTCTCCGGTGTCCCGGCGACGTGGAAAACAATACAGCACGTCGGGGGGTGCTCGCTGCCAGGTTCGGGGGGTGGGGTGGTCAGGGGGTGGGGTGGCGGGCGTCGTAGGTGAGGAAGGCGGGGCGGCGGGCGGCGAGGAGGAGGACGCAGGCGACGCAGGCGAGGCCGCCGGTGATCACGGAGGTGGCCGGGTTGGTGAGGGTCGCGACGGCGCCGGACTCGAAGTCGCCGAGGCGGGGGCCGCCGGCCACGACGACGATGAAGATGCCCTGGAGGCGGCCGCGCATCTCGTCGGGGGCGGCGACCTGCATCATCGTGTTGCGGAAGATCATGCTGACGGTGTCGGCGCAGCCGGCCACCGCGAGCAGGGCCAGGCCGAGCCAGAGGTTGTGGAGGGCACCGAAGGCGGCGATGGCGAGGCCCCAGGCGGAGACGGCGGCGAGGACGGCGACGCCCTGGCGGTGGATGCGGCCGACCCATCCGGAGAAGAGGGCGCCGATCAGGGCGCCGACGGCGGGGGCGGAGACCAGCAGGCCGACGGTACGGGCGTCGCCGCCGTAGAAGGTGACGGCGATCGCCGGGAAGAGGGCGCGCGGCATGCCGAAGATCATCGCGGCCAGGTCGGCGAGGAAGCTGGTGCGCAGGTTGGGCTGCTCGCGCAGGAAGCGCAGCCCGTCGAGGACGGAGGCACGGCCCTTGCGGTCGCCGAGCGGCCGCATGGCGGGCAGGCGCCACATGGCGTAGAGGGTGGCGGCGAAGGCGACGGTGTCGACCAGGTAGGCGGCCTGGGTTCCGTAGGCGCCGATGAGGACGCCGCCGATCATCGGGCCGACGGTGAGGCCGAGGTTCATGCTGACGGTGTTCAGCGCGTTCGCCGCCGGGAGCTGGTGGCTGGGGACCAGCCTGGGGATCATCGCGGAGCGGGCGGGCGAGCTGAGTGCGAAGAATCCGGCCTGGGCGGCGACGGCGGCGTAGAGGACGGCCACCTGGCCGAGGCCGGCGATAGCCTGGGCGGCGAGGACCGCCGAGACGACGGCTAGGCCGGCCGAGCCGATCAGGCCCAGCTTGCGCCGGTCGACGGTGTCGGCGATGGCGCCGCCGTAGAGGCCGAAGGCGACCAGCGGGAAGAGGGAGAACAGGCCCACCAGGCCGGTCGCGAAGGAGGAGCCGGTCAGGTCGTAGACCTGGACGGAGACGGCCACGGCCGTCATCTGCTGGCCTATGGAGGACACCGCCTGTCCGGACCAGACCCGGCGGTAGTCGGGGTGGTCGCGCAGCGGGCTGAGGTCGGCGAAGGCCCTCCGGTACCAGGGCGGGTTCGCCAGGACGGGATCGGAGGGGGAAGGGGAACCGGAGAGGGAGCCGGAGAGGGGGCCGCTTGACGGAAGGGGGTCGGACGACGGAAGGGGATCGTCGGCCGGAAGGGGGTCGGCCGGCCGAGCGGGCTCGGAGGGCGGGGCCGGATCGGCAGCTGAATTGGCAGGATGATTGGTCGACACAGCCACCTATGCTCCGCTCCGCCCTCCGAGACCCCCGCGCCGGGTCCCCGCAACACCGGGGAGCACCGCGCGGGGGTCGATCGGCTCTACCGGGTGAGGACCTGCTTCTCCCCCGCCTCCACCGCGAAGTCCAGCCGGTTGCCCGGCGGCGGGAACGGGCAGATGAAGTGGTCCGCGAAGGCGCAGGGCGGCAGGTAGGCCCGGTTGAGGTCGAGGACGGTACGGCCCTCGCCGTCCGGCGCCGGCAGGGTGATGAAGCGGAAGCGGTAGGTGTCGGTGCCGCTGGTCGCGTCCGCGATCACGCCGGTGAGGCGGTCGCCGGAGCGGCCGACGCTGAGCGTGCGGTGCTCACCGGCGACGGTGAACTCGATCTTCCCGGTGATGACCAGCGGGCGGTCCTTGCCGTCCGCGTTCGGGACCACCACCGACTGCGCCTCACCGTCGAACGGGGTGTAGGTTGCGGGCACGGCCCACTCGGGCGCGTACGGGTACGCGGAGATGCCCGCGAAGGCGGCCCGGCGGGGCGCGGCCGGGTCGAAGACCCGCAGGGCCGGCTCGCCCTCGCGCTCGATCGGGACCAGCACCAGGTCTCCGAGGGTGGCGGTGTCGGCGGCCGGGTCGGTGTCCGCGCGCAGCAGCACCTCGCCGTCCACCGGACCGTCGGCGCCCGCGACGGTGATGCCGTCGCCCGCCGCGGCCCGCACCCGGACGCCCTCGGCGTCGGCCCACCAGAGCCCGGGCAGGCCCGGGATCTCCACCGGCTCGGTGTCCAGCCAGTGGGTGCCGGTGAGTGCGAGCTGGCCGTGCGGCGCGCTCACCGACGCCGCCCGGGCGTCGCTCCAGTGCTTCCAGTCCTCAACGGCCGTCGCCGTCATCTGTTCACCCTCCCGTTCCGGTTCGCGGGCGGCCCGCCGTTCGAGCCGTCCGTCTCGGTCATCCTCCACAACACCGCCCGCGGGGACGGATCATTCCCCGGCCCCGGGAATCCACGGAACCGCAAGGAGACTGCAATGCACCGCAAGGACACCGCAAGGAAGCGCAATCCGGCGGCAACACCCGAGCACCCCGGTGACCCGCGCGACCGCCGGGGCGCCGGTGCTCAGTCCTCCAGCCGCCGGAACAGACCCTCCTGCACCACCGACACGACCAGCTGCCCGCTCCGGTCGAAGAGCTGCCCGCGCGCCAGGCCGCGCGCGCCGTGGGCTATCGGGGACTCCTGCTGGTAGAGCAGCCAGTCGTCGGCCCGGAACGGCCGGTGGAACCACATCGCGTGGTCGAGCGAGGCCATGTCGAAGTGCCGGGCGCCCCACAGCGGCTCGACGGGGGCGCGGACGGCGTCCAGCAGCGTCATGTCGCTGGCGTAGGTGAGGGCGCAGACGTGGATCAGCGGATCGTCCGGCAGCTTGCTGATGGTCCGCAGCCAGACGCCGCTGCGCGCCTCCACGCCCGCCAGCTCCTCCTCGTTCCAGCGCAGCCGCTCGACGTAGCGGATGTCGAAGGGCTGGCGGCGGCTGATGAACGGGGGCAGTTCACCGAGCCGGGAGCCGACCTCCTCCAGGGCGCTGGGCAGTTCCTCGGGCGCGGGGACCACCGGCATCGGGTACTGGTGCTCGATGCTGCTCTCCTCCGGCCTGTGGAAGGCGGCGGTGAGCGAGAAGATCGACCGGCCGCCCTGGATGCCGAGCACCCGGCGGGTGGTGAAGGAGCGGCCGTCGCGGATCCGGTCGACCTGGTAGACGATCGGCACGCCCGGCACCCCGGGGCGCAGGAAGTACGCGTGCAGCGAGTGGACGGGGCGCTCGCCCTCGACCGTGCGCCCCGCCGCGACCAACGCCTGCCCCGCGACCTGGCCGCCGAAGGTGCGCTGCAGAGCCTCCTCGGGGCTGCGGCCGCGGAAGATGTTCAGTTCGATCTGCTCCAGGTCGAGCAGATCGACGAGGTCGTCGACGGGGGTACCCATGCGCACGTTTCCTCTCGTGTCTCGGATCGAATTCTCCAGCTCACTCGAATTCTCCGGCGACCCGAGTCATTCCCGCTCACCGCCCCCCGGCGCCCGGTTCACTCGAACGAGTAGTCGATCCGAGGCGGCCCGGACTCCCGGATCCCTGCCACGCCCGGATCCCCCCCCCGGATCCCTGCTCCCGGATCCCGGCTCCCTACCCCCCGGCTCCCGGCCCTACGCCCCCAGCCCCGACTCCCGCACCGTGATGTTGAGCCGCCCGACCAGCCCCAGCGCCGGATCCGCCGTCCCGGCCATCGTCCGCACCACCCCGTGGTACGCGAACCGGGCCGGCCCGCCGAAGACCAGCAGGTCACCGCTGTGCAGCTCGAAGTCGGTCCACGGCCGGTTCCTGGTCTCGGTGTTCCCGAGCCGGAAGACGCAGCCGTCGCCGAGCGAGAGCGAGACCACCGGCGCGTCCGTCCGCTCGTCACGGTCCTGGTGCAGGCCCATCCGGGCGCCGTGCGGGTAGTGGTTGACGATCGCCGTGTCGGGCGCGTACGCGGCCGCGCCCGCGACCTCCGCCGCCGTGCCCCCGTACGCCTCGGCCACCGCCCGACGGGCCAGTCGCCCCAGCTCGGGCGGGAACGGCTTGACGGGCGCGCCGTCCTCGGCGACCCGCCGGTACCCGTACGGGTACCAGTGCCAGCCGAGGCTCACCATCCGCACCGACATCGCCCCGCCGGTGGGCATCCGCACGGTGTGCAGCCCGGCCGGCGGGCGGGCCCACTCCCGGCAGGCGGCGATCAGGCGCAGCTGTGCGGCGCGGTCCAGCCAGCCGGGCAGCAGGACTGCCCCGGGGGCGGGCTCGGAGCGTTCCCGCGCGGCGGAGTCGCCGGGCAGGTCGCCGAAGTCGCCGAACAGCTCACCCTGGATCACCCCACCATCCTCCCGCGCCACCTCGACGGGGGCCCGGCGGAAATCCGACGGGGACCCCACCGTCACACGCCCCGCCACCGGCGAGAACAACGGGAACGCGGGGGTCACCGGAAACGCCGACGACCGCTCCCCCGCGCGGCGGAGGAGCGGCCAGGGCAGGCCGAGCAGCCGGTGTCAGCCGCTCACGGGGCCTCAGATGCTCAGGGTCTGACCCGGGAAGATCAGGTCGGGGTTGCCACCGATGACCTTGGCGTTGTTCTGGTACAGGTCGTGCCAGTCCAGGCCCTGCGCGGCGGCGATGGAGCTCAGGGTGTCACCGGACTTGACGGTGTAGCCGCCCTTGGCCGGCTTGGCGGCCTTCGGCGCGACGTCGGCCTTCGGCGCGACGGCAGCCTTCTTCTGCGCGGCGTCAGCCTTCGGGGCAGCCTTCGGGGCGGCCTTCGGCGCGACGTCAGCCTTCGGCGCGGCAGCGGCCTTCGGCGTGGCGGTCTTCGGCGCCGGGGTCTGCGCCGGCTTGGCGGCGGCGGAGCCGGTGGCGGCCGCCGAGGTGTCGACGGCGGCCGGGGTGCCGCCCTTGGTCAGGCCCGCCTTGACGGAGCACACGGGCCAGGCGCCCGGGCCCTGCGAGGCGAGGACCTTCTCGGCGACGGCGATCTGCTGCGCCTTGGTGGCCTGGTTGGCCTGCGCGGCGTAGGCGGTCCCGCCGAAGGCGGCCCAGGTGCTGGAGGTGAACTGCAGCCCGCCGTAGAAGCCGTTGCCGGTGTTGATGGCCCAGTTGCCGCCGCTCTCGCACTGGGCGACGGCGTCCCAGGTGGAGACGGAGGCGGCGGAGGCCGAGGTGGCCGTGACGAGGCCGGCCACCGGCAGGGCCGCGACAGCGGCGCCCGCCACGACCGCCATCCGCACGCGGTTGCGCTTGGTGGCGGTGGAGGTGGTGGCAGCGGCGGTCTCGTGACGGAAGGTCATGGGGTTCCTCTCGACAGCCCCGGGCGGGCATGCGGAACCAGACCCTGGAGAGGGCCGCGTTCGCTTGCCGCGTCCGTCGGGCGGCCGTGCACGTGTCGGACGTGCCGCTGCCGCCCCGGCCACCCAGCCGCTCGCCGGCGACCTGTTCGAGCGATCGCGTCGGCGGGCACCTGCCGCACCCGGTCGGAGCCGGGGGGCCGTGCGTCGGGGGTGAACCCGGGTGGCGCTCGTTGCGCCGCCCAAGAAGCTACGAGCCGGTTGACGGGGAAACCAAAACTCCACCGGTCTCCCCAGCTCAGCAAAGGGTTACCGGCGGTAAGAGCCACATAATCGCGCCCGGAATGTCCGCTTTAACCATCGATTCCTAGATCAAACATCCCGATCGCGTGACTCACCTCACGGTTCCATTCCGGCAGCCCCGTGATCGACATCGACGGATTGCGACCACAAGAGCACTCAGTGCGGTCGGATCCGGGGCAATTACCGTCAGCCACGACGCGCACCCGTGACGCCTGACACAGGGGCCCGTTGGGCATGGAGACCTCCCCGTGTCCGCCCCCGAACCCCATCCACACCCATCCGAGGAGACCCTGTGCCGCGCATGCTCGACGTCAGCGACGAGGTCCGGTCCGAGATCGGCGACGACGAGGCCGACCGCCTGCTCGGCGGCGACCGCGCCCCCGACAGCTACGAATGCACCTCCTGCCGCACCCTTGGCGACACCCACGCGGAACCCACCAGCACCGTGCTGTTCGTCGGCGACGAGACGGCGGTCCTCGCCTTCGCGCACGCCCGCTGCATCCCCTCCCAGGTCGTCCCGGTCTCCGAGGAGCAACTGGTCGGCGCCGTCCGCAGCATCAGCCAGTCCCAGCCCGCGCCGTCCGTACCCGCGCAGGCCATGCCCTCGTCCGTCGTGCCCGGACAAGCCCTGCCCGGACAAGCCGTACCTGGACAGGCCCTGCCCGGGCAGGCCGGGCAGAACGCCCGCGCCCAGGGATCCCCCGTCGAGCCGACGGCCCAGCCGCCCGCCCCCGGCCAGGCCGCCATCCTCGGCATCACCTGCGGGCTGATCCTGCACGGCAAGGTCGGGCACGCCTCACTGGTGGTCGAGCCCACCGGACCGGTCGGCCGCCCCGGCAGCACCTCGGGCGAGGACGAGTTCCTCGACCTCCTCCAGGACGCCGGCTTCCAGCAGGTCGTCGACCTCGACGAGACCCCGGAGCAGCTGCCCGGCTGGTCGGTCCTGGTCGCGATGGGCAGGCTGCACGCGATCCTGCAGCCCGCCGCGGCCGGCGGCAGCACCGGCTGGTGGCAGGCGCACCAGCCGCTCCAGGTCACCGACGCATGGCGGCTGGCCGCCAGCCAGCTCGCCGAGGTGACGATGTACGCCGTCCCGGCCGGGATGGTCGGCCGCCAGCCCCGCGAGGACCTGCTGCGCCAGGCGCTGGAGCGCGCGGTGGCGCTGGGTCAGGTGGTCGCCGCCTCCCTCCCGCTCGCCGGCACCTGATCCGCCGCCACTTCCCCGCCCCCGGAGGGCGGCCGCCCCGATCACCGACGGCCGCCCTCCGCCGCGCCCGGCGCGCCCGGTCCGCCTGGCGCGCCCGATTCGCCCACCGCACCGCCCCCGCAACCCCGCCCGGCCCCGCTCCCTGACGGCCGTACGAACGCGCTCTCCCGCATCCCCGCGGCCTCTCACTCGTTGGCCCCTACGTGTACAGCTACGACGTCCCCGCGCCCGCCGGACGGTCCGCCACCGCCGCCCGCTCGATCCCGGGCATGCGCCCGTCGTACGACGCGGAGCACCCGCACTCGACGACCCCGATCTACGACGAGCTGTACTCCGAGTTCCGGCGGCTGTTCCGCGCCCTGCCGGGCGACCGCTCGGGCGAGGAGGACCTGAAGTTCACCGGCTTCGCGGTCCGCGACGGCTACCCGCTGCTCGGCGAGCAGCGCGCGTACCCGCCCCAGCAGCAGGCCTTCCACACCTACGCGGGCCAGCCCCCCGGCCTCCCCCAGTTCATGCCGCCGCAGCCGCAGCACGCCCGCCCCGCCGGTCACACCAGCCATGCCAGCCACGCCACAGCGCACGCCCCCGCCCACGCCAGCCACGCCACAGCCCCCGCCCACGCCCACGCCAGCCACGCCACAGCCCCCGCCCACGCCCACGCCCACGCCGCCGGCCACACCGCGGCGCACGCCGTCGGTCACCCCGAGCCCACGGCCCCCGCCAACGAGGGCCCCGGCCAGCCCGCGCCCGACCCCACCCCCGCGCAGGGCGCCCCGCCCTCCCCCCAGTTCACCAACGGCCACGGCTGGGTCGCCGCCGGCTACCTCGGCCCCGTCCCGCACGCGGCGCCCGCGCCGCCCGCACCCCCGGCCCCCGCTCCGATCCCCGGCCCGGCCACCGCCCCGTCCAGCGGCGGTGGCGGCCGCCACCGCCAGATGCTCTCCCTCCCCCCGGGCCGCAACGGCGAGCACCACTGACCCCGAAAGGCGCCCAAAAACCACAGGGGCCCCGCCACCACGGTGACGGAGCCCCTGCACTACGCGCCGCCGCGATGCAACACCGCAGCGACGACTACTACTACTTCTTCTTCCGCTTCTCCCGGACCCGCACCGAGATCGAGATCGGCGTCCCCACGAAGCCGAACTCCTCACGCAGCCGGCGCTCGATGAAGCGCCGGTAGCCCGCCTCCAGGAAGCCCGAGGCGAACAGCACGAAGCGCGGCGGCCGGATGCCCGCCTGGGTGCCGAACAAGATGCGCGGCTGCTTGCCGCCCCGGATCGGGTGCGGGTGGGCGGCCACCAGCTCGCCGAGGAAGGCGTTCAGGCGCGCGGTCGGGATGCGGGTCTCCCAGCCCTCCAGCGCGGTCTCGATCGCCGGAACGAGCTTCTCCATGTGCCGGCCGGTCTTGGCCGAGACGTTGACGCGCGGGGCCCACTGCACCTGGACGAGGTCGCGCTCGATCTCGCGCTCCAGGTAGTAGCGGCGCTCCTCGTCCAGCTGGTCCCACTTGTTGTAGGCGATGACGACGGCGCGCCCGGCCTCGACGGCCATCGAGATGATCCGGGTGTCCTGCTCGGCGAGGGTCTCGCTGGCGTCGATCAGGACGACCGCGACCTCGGCCTTCTCCAGCGCGGCGGAGGTGCGCAGCGAGGCGTAGAAGTCGGCGCCGGCGGTCAGGTGGACCCGGCGGCGGATGCCGGCGGTGTCGACGAACTTCCAGGTCTTGCCGCCGAGTTCGATCATCTCGTCGACCGGGTCGCGGGTGGTGCCGGCCAGCTCGTTGACGACGACGCGCTCCTCGCCGGCGACCTTGTTCAGCAGGCTGGACTTGCCGACGTTCGGCCGGCCGATCAGCGCGATGCGGCGCGGGCCGCCGGGGGCGGCGTCGCCGAAGGTCTGCGGCGGGGCCTCGGGCAGCGCGGCCATGACGGCGTCGAGCAGGTCGCCGGAGCCGCGGCCGTGCAGGGCGGAGACGGGGTACGGCTCGCCCAGGCCCAGCGACCACAGGTAGGCGGCCTCGGCCTCGGTGGACGGGCCGTCGACCTTGTTGGCGCACAGGACGGTCGGCTTGCCCGCCCGGCGGATGATCTTGATCAGGGCCTCGTCGGTGTCGGTGGCGCCGACGGTGGCGTCCACGACGAACAGCACCGCGTCGGCCTGCTCGATGCCCAGCTCGGCCTGTGCGGCCACCATGGCGTCGATGCCGAGGACGTCGATCTCCCAGCCGCCGGTGTCGACCACCTTGAAGCGGCGGCCGTTCCAACTGGCCTCGTAGGTGACCCGGTCGCGGGTGACGCCCGGCTTGTCCTCGACGACGGCCTCGCGGCGGCCGATGATGCGGTTCACCAGGGTCGACTTGCCGACGTTCGGGCGGCCGACGACGGCCAGCACCGGCAGCCGGACGTGCTCGGCGCCGTCGACGGCGTCGAAGCCGTCGAGGTCGAAGCCCTCTTCGGCGGCGAGGGCCATGAACTCGGCGTAGTCGGCGGCGTCCAGCTCACCGTGCCCGGTGGCGGAGTGCTCTGCGGTCATGTTCGTCTGTTCCGTTTCCCGGCCCGGCCCTTCCCAGGGGCGTGCCGTGCGTACCTGCCCCGCTCGGGGCAGCGCGATGGTTTCCTCCGCGGCACCTCGGCGGCCCGCGGTCTCATTCAGTGGTCGGATCTCATCAGTGGTCGGGGCTCAACGTGTGGTCGAGGCCCATCAACGGTCGAATCTCAACAGTGGTCGAATCTCACCAGTGGTCGGGGCTCGGCGACCGGACCCGACCCGCCGGTCAGACCGACGACAGCCCGGCCTGCTCCTCCACCAGGGCGGTGATCCGGTCGATCACCTGCTCCAGCGTGAGCCGGCTGGTGTCCACCAGCACCGCGTCGACGGCCTGGCTCAGCGGAGCCGTCTTGCGGGAGGAGTCGGCGGCGTCGCGGCGGGTGAGGTCAGCGGCCATCGCGGTGATGGTCGCCTCGTCCACGCCCTTGGCGCGCAGCTCGGTCGCCCGGCGCTCGGCGCGGGCCTCCTCGGAGGCGGTCAGGAAGACCTTGACGGTGGCGTCCGGGAACACCACGGTCCCCATGTCCCGGCCCTCGGCGACGATGCCGCGCTCGGCGACCCCGGCGCAGCCGCGCTGCAGCTCGACCAGCCGGGCCCGCACCGCCGGCACCGCGGCCACGGCGCTGACCTGCGCCGTCACCTCGGGGCCCCGGATCGGGCCGGAGACGTCCTTGCCGTCCACCGTGATGGTGGGGCCGACGGCGTCCGTGCCCGAGACGATGACCGGCTTGCCGCAGGCGACGGCCACCGCCTCCGGGTCGTCGACGTCGACGTCGTTGGCCAGCATCCACCAGGTCATCGCCCGGTACATGGCGCCGGTGTCCAGGAAGCTCAGGCCCAGCCGGGCGGCGACCGCCCGTGAGACGGTCGACTTGCCGGAGCCGGAGGGTCCGTCGATGGCGACGACGACCGGGGCGTGCGCTCGGTCGGCAGTGTCCACGGGGCCGAACCTCTCTCTGAGCATGGAAGCCGACGCCTGCGCGGGCGTGCGACCGGGGATTGTCTCCCTCAAGGTTAATGGACCGCCGCCGGACCCCGTCCCGCCGCCGGCTCGGCGCCCCGCCGCCGGCTCAGCGCCCCGCCAGCCTCTGCAGGGCCGACTCCAGCCCCGGGCCGAGCGGCAGCATGAAGATGATGTCACCGGCCCCGTGGTCGAGGAACCCCCGGTACCAGCTCTCGTCACCGACCGGACGGAACACACAGTCCCCCGCGAAGTCGATGACCGCAGCCGGGCGTCCTCCGGGCGTCATGCCGTCCCGGGACTCGACGAGTAGCTCGCGATCCGTGCTGAGAAGCCGCGCGACCGCCACACCGGTCACCTGCCGTACCCGTTCGATCGTCCACCCCTCCGGCAGCTGCGCCGCCGCCAGCTCCGCCTGCTCGACCGCCGGGTCCACGGCCTCCCGCACCACCTCCAGCACCGCGTTCCCGAGCCGGGGCCGGACGTACTCCCCGTCCCGCTCGATGCCCAGCACGCCACCGACGAAGGCCATCCGTCGCGTCCCGGCCGGCGTCTGCCACGCGAAGGGCACCTTCGACACGTGCGAGGGGAAGGAGTTCTCGGTGAACCGCGCCGGGCCCGTCTCCACCGTCCGCTTCTTCCACCTCCTCCGCTCCGCCCGCCACCGGAAGTCCGTGCGCGGCTGCGGCCCCGTCGCGGTCTGGGTGTGGGCGAAGAAGGCGGTGATCCACCCGGAGACGAAGTCCCCGCCGGACTCCGACTCCCACTTGTACAGCGAGCCCCAGAACTGCTCGTCCACCGGCCCGCCGGCCGCCGTCGCCGCGATCTCGTCCACCACCGGGCGCAGCCCGGCGAACCACGGTCCGAGCGGCTCGAACCACTCCGCGAGCTCCCCGACCCGCCGTGCCAGCAGCGCCCAGTCCCCGGCCGTGCCCTCCAGCCGGATCCTCGGGATGCCGCACAGCGAGATCCAGCGGAACTCGTAGTACGGGCTGACGAGGTCCATCAGCGCCACCAGCGCCGAGGAGACGTCGTCCGGCGTGGTGGTCGAGAACGACGGCTGGAACAGCTCCACCAGCTCCGGACCGATCTCCGCCGCCAGCGGCTCCCGCACCAGCCGGATCGACCGCGCCCAGTCCGGGTCGGCGCCCAGCAGGGAGTCGTCCTGGACCGTGATCGTCCGCTTCTCGCCGGGCGTCGAGGTGAACAACCCCTCGTACCGCTGCGCGTTCAGCCGTACGTGCACCGCGACCTCGTGCACCACCGCGTACCAGAGCACGTCCGGCGACAGGCTCAGCGGCAGGTGCCCGCAGAACGCGAGGTGGGCGGCGCGCAGCAGCAGGCTCCAGGTCGGCTCCGACCCCTTCGAGGCCGAGGCCGAGGCCGTGCCCGGGTCCGAGGCCGTGCCCGGGTCCGAGGCCGTGCCCGGGTCCGCCATCAGCGACCCGGTGCTGCGGTGGTGGACGGTGAACTCCCCGCCGACCACCGCCGCCAGGAAGCCCTCGTTGCCGGCGTCCAGCAGCTCCGCCGCGTCACCCCGTTCCCGCCCGTCCCCGAGCGGAAGCTCCACGATCACCGTCCGACCCCCTTCTCCAGCACCGCGCTGCCCAGCCTCGGCCGCAGGAACTCCCCGTCCCGCTCGATCCCGAGCACCCCGCCGACCAGCAGCATCGGCCGCTCCGTTCCGAGGAACTCCCAGACGAACGGCACCTTCGAGACGTGCGAGGGGAAGTCGTTCACCTCGAACGCGTCCCGGTGGTACTCCCGGCTCGCCGCCTCCCGCCAGCCGAAGGCCTGCCGCAGCCGGGGGCCGTCGGGGGTCTGGGTGTGGGCGAAGAAGGCGGTGAGCCAGCCGGTCACCCGGGGCCCGCCGGACATCGACTGCCACTTGAACAGCGAGCGCCAGAAGACCTCGTTCACCGGCCCGCCGGCGGCCGTCGCCGCGATCTCGTCCACCACCGGGCGCAGTTCGGCGAACCAGGGCGCCAGCCAGTCGAAGCGCCGCGCCAGCTCGCCGACCCCGGCCGCCAGCAGCGCCCAGTCCTCGGCGGTGCCCTCCAGCCGGATCCTCGGGATGCCGCAGCGGGTCTCCCAGCGGAAGTCGTAGTACGGGCTGACCACGTCCATCAGCGCCACCAGAGCCGCCGAGGCGTCCTCGGGCGTGGTGGTCGAGAACGCGGGCCGGAACAGGTCGACGACCTCCGCCCCGAGCGCGGCCGCCAGCGGCTCCCGCACCAGGTGCACCGACCGTGTCCAGTCCGGGTCGGCCCCGGCCAGCGAGTCGTCGCGCACCGTGATCATCGAGCTCCGGTCCGCCGCGCAGAACAGCGCCCGGTAGCGCGGCGGGTACATCCGTACGTGCACCGCGACCTCGTGCACCACCGCGTACCAGAGCACGTCGGGCGACAGGCTCAGCGGCAGGTGCTCGGCGAAGGCCGCGTGGGCGGCGCGCAGCAGCAGGCTCCAGGTCGGCTCCGGTTCCACGAGCTCGTCGGACCCGGCGAACCCGGTGAACCCGGTGGCCTCCGGACGGAGCGGCTGCGCCCGGGGCCGCTCGACCATCGCCTCGACGCTGCGGTGGCGGATCAGGAACTCCCCGCCCACCACCGCCCGCAGGAACCGCTCGTTCCCCAGGTCCACCGGCTCGCCGGCGAACCCGTGCCGGGTCTCCCCCAACGGCAACTCGATGATCAAGACCGCTCCCCCTGTCCCGCCCCGAAAACCCCGCCCCGAAAACCCCGCCCCGAAAACCCCGGCCCTGAAACCCCGGCCCCGAGACCTCAGTCCCGGACGCTCCACCCGCCCGACCGCAGCGCCGCCGTGAGCCGCTTGACCGCCATCGGCGCCACCGACAGCTGGACGAAGCCGACCTGCTTCCCGTCGGAGTGCTCGATGACGACGTCCTCGATGTTGACCCCGGCCTCGCCGACCTCCCCGAACAGCCGGCCCAGCTCGCCCGGCTGGTCGCCGAGCACCACCGCGACCGTCTCGTACCGGGTGGGCGGCGCACCGTGCTTGCCGGGGATGCGGGCCTGCCCGGTGTTGCCGCGCAGCATGACCGCCTTGATGCCCTCGGCGCCCGCCCGGCGCTCGTTCTCCTCGGCCGTGGCCAGGGCGCGCAGCGCGGTGACGGTCTCGCCGAGGTCGGCGGCCACCTCCTCCAGCACGTCGGCGACCGCGCCCGCGTTGGCGGACAGGATGTCGACCCACATCCCGGGGTTGGAGGCGGCGATCCGGGTCACGTCGCGCACGCCCTGGCCGGAGAGCCTTATGGCGGTCTCGTCGGCGTGCTCCAGCCGGGCGGCGACCAGCGAGGAGACCAGCTGCGGCGCGTGCGAGACCAGGGCGACGGCCCGGTCGTGCTGGGCCGCGTCCATCACGATCGGCATGGCGCCGCAGAGCGCGACGAGCTCCAGCGCGGCGTTGAGGGTGTCGGTGTCGGTGTCCGCAGTCGGGGTGAGCACCCAGGGGCGGCCCTCGAACAGGTCGGCGCGGGCGGCCAGCGGTCCGGAGCGCTCGCGGCCGGCCATCGGGTGGCTACCGATGTAGTGGACGGTGTCGCAGCCCAGCGCGGCGATCTCGCTGCCCGGGCCGGCCTTCACGCTGGCGACGTCGGTGTACCAGTGGGCCAGGTTGCGGCGCTGGCAGTCGGCGAGCACCTTGCCGACCAGCGCGGGTGGGACGGCGATGATCGCCAGGTCGACCGGGCCGTCGGCCGGTTCGGTGGTGCCCGCGCCGAGCGACTCGGCGGTGCGGGCGGAGTCCGGGTCGACGTCCTCCAGATGGACGGTCAGCCCGCGTGCGACCAGGGCCAGGGCGGCGGAGGTGCCGATCAGTCCGGTGCCGACGACGACGGCAGTGCGCATGGCGGGTGGCTCTCCTCGATCACGGTTATCGACTTGACGGTTCTCGACAGGTGCCGGGGTCGGCCGGGAGCACCCGCGCCCATCCTCCCACCCGGAGGCCCCCGAGGACCGCCCCGACCCCGAAGACCGCCACGGCCCCGGGAACGGGCCCGGCCCAGAAGCCCGCCGCACCCGGGGACGGCCCCGCCCGGGCAACCGCGGCGCTCCCGCCCCCGTCCCACACAGTGCACACGCCGCGTCCCGGGAAATCCGGCGACGCCCGCGCCGGAGCGCGGCAGACTGGCCGCCCGGGGGCGGCGCGCGGCGAGGCACGACACACCGGACGTGAACGAAGGGGTTGCGCATGGACGATCAGCACAGCAGTCTCACCGGACAGGCGAAACCGCCGGTCGTACCGGCCCACCCGTCGGTCCTGCACTCCGTCGTGGTGTACGCCGAGGGCGCGGTGTGCCGCCGCCGGGCCACCGTCCCGGTCCCGCCCGACGGACGGCTGCGGCTGACCGGCCTGCCCGACTCGCTGGACGGCACCTCGCTGCGTGCCCGGGTGCTCGCCGGCCCGGCCGGTGCGGCGGTCGTCGAGGCCCGCCTCGAACCACTCGCCGAGCTCCGCACGCCGGACGAACTCCCGGAGCTGCGCCGCGAGTTGGACGAGGCCATGGAGCGCCAGAGCGCGCTGACCGAGCGCCACCGGCTGGTCCAGACCGCGATCGCCGAGACCGCCGCCCTGCGCGCCGTCCCGCCGCAGCGCCACCGCGACGCTCCGCTGCGCCGCACCCCGGCCGAGGCCTGGCTGGAGCTCGCCGACTTCGTCGACGAACGGCTGGCCCGGCTCCAGGAGCGCGCCGAGCAGCTCACCCGTGAGATCGAACTGGCCGACCACGAACGGGAGTTGGCCGCCGACCGGCTGGAGCGCGGATCCACCGCCGACCGGACGGAACCGGTCGGGACCGCCGCCACCGTCCTGCTCACCCTGACCACCGGGGCCGGCACCCGAAGCACCGCCGGAGACCCGACCCCGGACACCCGGCACGACCTCGAACTCGAACTCGAGTACGGCGTCCCCGCCGCCCGCTGGGTCCCCGCCTACCGCCTCTCCCACCGCACCGGCGCCGACACCGGCCACCTCGTCCTGCGCGCCGCCGTCGCCCAGCAGACCGGCGAGGACTGGACGGGCGTCCGGCTCGCCCTCTCCACCGCCGACCTCGACCGCCGCACCGACCTGCCCCGGCTCGCCTCGCTGCGAATCGGCCGCAGCCAGCCCGCCCCGCCGCCCTCCGGCTGGCGCGAGCCCCCGGCCGGCCTGTCCGACCTCTTCACCGGCTACGACACGGCCACCGCCACCCGCCCCGCCCCGCGCCGGACCGGCGCCCCGCTCGCGGTGTCGGCAGCCGTTCCGGCCCGGGCCGCCCGCCTCGGCGGCGCCCGTCCCGGCCCCCGCCCCGAACTCCTCCCGGACGAACCCGCGCCCACCGGCCCGTACGGCGGCGGCACCCTGAACGTCGACGAGCCGCTGCCCGCACCCCCGCCACCCGGCTTCGCCGCCTACGGCGCCCCGCGGGAGGAGACCCACCGCAGCCGGCGCCACAGCCGCCCCGCCGCGCCCAAGCCGGCGGCCGCCCCCGCACCCGCGATCGCCCCCGCACCCGCACCCCTGCCCCAGGGTCCCGGCGGCGCCCCGCAGGAGAAGGCCCGCCACAGCCGCCTCGCCGCCCCACCGCCCGCCACCGGCCTCGCCCCCGACACGGCCCTGCTCGACTACCCCGGCCTCCTGCTGGCCGGCCCCGACGCCCCCGCCGACCGCCGCGGCACCCTGCGCCCAAGCCCGAGCCCGACCCCGAGCCCGCACCCCGAGCGGATCGCGTACGAGGAGCCGGAGCAGCCGCTCCCCGGCAGCCGCGGCGGCACCCGCGTCCGCAGCCTGGCACTGCCCCGCCACGCCGTCCCGCCCCGCGAGTCGGCCGGCTCCTTCGACCACCGCTACGACGCCGCCGCCCCCGCCGACATCCCGTCCGACGGCACCTGGCACACCGTCACCGTGGACGAGATCCCGCTCGCCGTCAGCCCCGAGTACGTCACCGTCCCCGCCGTCGAGGAGAAGGTGTACGCGACCCTGGTGCTCGCCAACCGCACCGACCGCGCCGTCCTGGCCGGCCCGGTCGAGGTCACCGTGGACGGCGAGTTCCTGCTCACCGCCGCCCTGCCCACCCTGGCCCCCGGCGGCACCCGCCGCCTGGGCATCGGTGTGACCGAGAGCATCGAGGTGGCGCGCCGCACCGAGCTGCGCGAATCCACCACGGGCATGCTGAAGGGCAACAGCACCGTGCTCGACCACCGGGTGCACGTCCGGTTGGCGAACCGGCTCGGCCGCCCCGTCACGGTGGAGGTCCGCGAGCGCGTGCCGGTCACCTCCGACGCCGAGATCCGGATCGAGGAACGCGCCGACTGGCACGCCCCGGCCGTCCCCTCGACGGAGTGCCCGCCCGGCACCCGGCTCTGGCGGGTCGACCTGCCGCCGGGCGGCGGCACCGAGCTGGACGGCGGCTACCAGATCAAGATCCCGGCCGGAAAGGCCATCGTCGGCGGAAACCGGAGGAACTGAGAGATGACCGGAGCCACCACCCCCACTCAGGACGCCCCCCTCCCCGTCACGGCCGTCACCTGTCTGGAGGACCGCGCCCAGGTCGAACGCGCGGTGACCGTCGAGCTCGCCGAGGGCGTCCAGCGGCTGCGCCTCGGCCCGCTCACCGCCCTCGCCGTCGACCGCACCCTGCGCGCCGAGACCGCCGCCCCCGGCACCCGGGTGCTGGAGGCCCGGCTGGTCCGCACCTGGGCCCCGCGCGCCCCGCTGCCGCCCGGCCCCGAGGACTCCGCGCTGCGCCACCGGCTGCACGCGCTGGAGGCCGAGTACCGCCAGACCGAGCAAGCCCGCGCCCGGCTGGACGCCCGGCTGGCCCTGCTCGCCCAGCTCTCCGCCGACCTGCTGCGCGAGATCGGCGAGGGCGCCGGCGTCGGCGAGATCGAACGCACCCGCTGGGCCCGCGAGCTGGACCGGGTGGACGCCGAACGGGAGCGCCACGGCGAGGAGCTGCGCGCCACCCACTCCCGGCTGCGCCGCCTGGACCAGGAGCGCTCCCAGGCCCTGACCGCGCTGGACGAGGCCGAGGAGGAGCCCGCCGAACTGCACGCCCACCTGGAGCTGACCGTCGAGGCCGAGCGGCCGGGCCCGGCCGAGCTGACCGTCAGCCACCTGGTGCCGTGCGCGCTCTGGCGCCCCTCCTACCGCGCCACCCTGTCCGTCGGCGGCACGGGCAACGGCGACACGAACAACGGCCACACGAACAACGACGGCACGGACAGCGGCAGCACGGCCGGCGGCCTGCGCCTGGAGTCGGAGGCGGTGGTCTGGCAGCGCACCGGCGAGGACTGGACCGGCGCCCGGCTCACCTTCTCCACCGCCCGCTCCGCCCTCGCCACCGACCCGCCCGCCCTCACCGAGGACGTGCTGACCCTGCGCGAGCGCACCGGCGAGGAGCGCCGCACGGTCGAGGTCGAGCTGCGCGAGGAGGCGATCGGCGAGCTCGGTCCAACCGCCACCGTCCCCGGCCTGGACGACGGCGGCGAGGTGCGGGTGCTGACCGCCCCCGCCCCGGCCACCGTCCCCTCCGACGGCCGGGCGCACCGGGTGCCGCTCGGCGCCTTCACCGGCCCGGCGAGCAGCGAGTACGCCTGCGCCCCCGAGCTGTCCCCGCTGGTCACCCAGGTGGTCCGGTTCCGCAACGCGGCCGGGCACCCGCTGCTGGCCGGCCCGGTCGAGCTGGTGCGCGGCAGCGGCTTCACCGGCCGCGGCGAGCTGCGCTTCACCGCCACCGGGGCCGACGCCGAGCTGTCCTTCGGCAGTTCGGACGGCTACCGGGTGGTCCGCGAGGCCGAGGAGCGCCAGGCCACCACCGCCCTGACCGGCCGCCAGACCACCACCCGCACCGTCCGGCTGCACCTGTCCCGCTTCTCCGGACCGGAGGAGCGCGACGAACAGCTGGTGACGGTGCGCGAACGGGTGCCGGTCTCCGAGGTGGCGGCGGTCGAGGTGCGGCTGCGCAAGGAGGACTGCTCCCCGGCGCCGGACTCCTTCGACGCCGAGGGCATCGTCCGCTGGGACGTCCCGCTCGCCCCGGGCGCCCGCCACACCCTCACCCTGGTGTACGAGATCGCCGCGTCCGCCAAGGTGGCCGGGCTCTGAACAAGCGGTCCGCCGGTGACGGCCGACCGGTCCGCCGGTGACGGCAGCTCAGGAACAATCCGAGGACAACGGGTAGAAAAGGAACATGATCCTCCACCTCGCTCCCCTGGACGACTGGCTGACCGACCCCGGCCGGCCGTACGCCGCCGCGTCGCTGCTCACCGACGGGTTCATCCACTGCTCGGCGGACGAGCAGACGGCGCTCGCGGTGGCCAACGCCTTCTTCCCCGACGCCCCCGACCCGCTGATGGTGCTGCTGATCGAGGAGGCGCTGGTGGAGCCGATGGTCAAGTGGGAGGCCCCGCACGGCGCCCCGCCGCCCGGGGCCACCCCGGGCATCCTGTTCCCGCACATCTACGGACGGCTGAACCGTTCCGCCGTGGTCGGCCTGGAGAAGGTCGAACGCGGTGCGGACGGCCGCTGGGTCTCCCTCAGCCCCTGGAGCTGACCCGGAGGGAGGGACTCACAGCCACCCCCGCTCCCGGGCCGCCATCCCGGCCTGGAAGCGGGTGGTGGCGCCCAGCGAGCGCATCAGGCTCTGCAACCGCCGCTGGGTGGTCCGGGCGCTCCAGCCCAGCGAACGGGCGATCGACTCGTCGGTCAGCCCGGCCGCCAGCAGGCCCAGCAGCTTGCGGTGGTCGGCCTCCGGCTCCAGCGTCGACTCCCCGGTGCCGATCGCGGCCTGCAACTGCACGGCCCGCTCCCACTCCGCCTCGAACAGCGTGTCCAGCGCCTGGAGCAGCGCCGAGGGATGGATCACGTACGCGGCGTCCAGCACGCTGTCGCCGACGCTGATCGGGATGATCGCCATCCGGTCGTCCGACATGATCATCTTCATCGGGAGCGTCGGGCGCACCCGCGCCTCCTCGCCGTCCGCGACGCCGACCAGGATGTTCTTCTCCAGCCGGCCGGGCCAGGCCACCGCTTCCCGGTCGTAGATGGTCCGGAACCTCAGCCCCTCCCGCATCCGCTGCCGCTGCAGCGGCAGCTGCGCCACCGGGTCCTGGATGTACGGCGGACGGTCGAAGCCGCGGACCTGGTACTGGCTGGTCCCGGTGATGTGCTCCAGCCGCTGGGCGATCGCCTCGCCGCCGGTCAGCACCTCCACCGAGTGCGCCGGGTCGGTGTAGCGCGAGGCCTCCCGGAAGGCGTCCATCAGCCGGTGCATCTCGGCCCGGGCCTGCCGCAGCTCGGACTCCCGGTGGCCTATCAGGGTGCCGATCGCGACGTCCGGGGCGACCGGCAGGTAGCGCCGCCGGTCCACCGGCGCACGGGTGACCATGCCCTGCTGCGCCAGCCGGTCCAGCGCGCGCACGCTCTGCTGGAGCGTCAGGCCGCAGCTCTCGGCCAGCTCCTCCGCGGTGGACTGCGGACTGGCCACCAGGGCCGCGTAGACCTGCCCGTCCGGCTCGGCCAGCCCCAGCGGGCCGAGGGCCTGTCCGGCGGATCGTCCCAGCGCTGCATCGGACACGACGTCCGTCTCCCCCTGTTCGCCCCTGATCACCCCCGCCGGCACCCCTGCTGGCGCACTTCCGCCACACGGCGGGGCGGTGGTCCGGTGGCCATCCTCGGCCACGGATCATGACGCTGACAAGGCCGTGACCAGCGCGTGCGTCCGGGCTCACACACACGACGGAGGGTCCCCCGCCACCACGGGCGGGGGACCCTCGGAAGAACTCCGGGCGAACCGGTCGGCTACAGGCCGACCTCGCGCATCAGCTGGCCGACCTCCGGGTTGGTCAGGCGGCGCAGCCAGCCCGACTTCTGGTCGCCGAGCGCGATCGGGCCGAAGTGCGTTCGCACCAGCTTCTCGACCGGGAAGCCGACCTCGGCCAGCATCCGGCGGACGATGTGCTTGCGGCCCTCGTGCAGGGTCACCTCGACCAGGTAGTTCTTGCCGACGTTGGAGACCACCTTGAAGCTGTCGGCGCGCGCGTAGCCGTCCTCCAGCTCCACGCCCTGCGCCAGCTGCTTGCCCAGGTCGCGCGGGATCGGGCCCTGGATCGCGGCCAGGTAGGTCTTGGTCACGCCGTAGCGCGGGTGGGTGAGGCGGTGGGCCAGCTCGCCGTGGTTGGTGAGCAGGATGATGCCCTCGGTCTCGGTGTCCAGCCGGCCGACGTGGAACAGCCGGGTCTCCCGGTTGGTCACGTAGTCGCCCAGGCACTGGCGCCCGTCCGGGTCCTCCATGGTGGAGACGACGCCGGCCGGCTTGTTGAGCGCGAAGAACAGGTAGGACTGGGTGGCGACGGTCAGACCGTCCACCTTGATCTCGTCCTTGTCCGGGTCGACCCGCTTGCCCTGCTCGGTGACCCGCTTGCCGTTGACCTCGACCCGGCCCTGCTCGATCAGCTCCTCGCAGGCCCGGCGGCTGCCGACACCGGCCCGGGCCAGCACCTTCTGCAGGCGCTCGCCCTCGGGCTCGCCGAAGGTCTTCGGCAGCTTGACGGCCGGCTTGTCGTGCCGGGCGAGGACGGCGTCCTCGATCTTGGCCTGGAGCTCGCGGGAGCGCTGCGGCTGGCGGCGCGGGTCGCCCGGGGCGCCCTGGCCCTCGCGGCGCGGGCGCGGGGCCG
>NZ_LFMD02000002.1:70106-96908 GCF_015776785.2 Kitasatospora sp. SUK 42
GCCGCGGGCCGGGGTGGCGTTGGGGCCGCCGCCGTACTCGGGGCGGTCGTACTTGCGCTCCTCGGGCCGCAGCGGGCGGTCCGGGTAGCGGCGGTCGTCGCGCCGGTCGTCCCGGCGTCCGCCGTCCCGCCCGTACGAGCCGCCACCGCGCGAACCCGAACCCGAGCCGCCGCCGTAGGAGCCGCCGCGCGAGCCCGAACCCGAGCCGCCGCCGTAGGAGCCACCGCGCGAACCCGAACCCGAGCCGCCGCCGTACGAGCCGCCGCGCGAACCCGAACCCGAGCCGCCGCCGTACGAGCCGCCGCGCGATCCACCGCCGTACGAACCCCCGCGCGAGTCCGAGCCGCCGCGGCCGCCGCCACCGCCGTAGGAGCCGCCCCGGCCCCCACCCTGTCCGCCGCGACCGCTGCCGCCGCCGCTGCCGTTCCTGCCGTTGCCACTGCTACGCATCAAAGTGTCCGTACGTCGTTACCGTCTGGGATGTGCGGTCGTTTCGGCCGACCTCACCGTCCCCCTACCGATCGGGCGCTGCCCGGTCGGCCTCGCCACTGCCGTCCGCGGCCTGCGCGGCAGCGGCGGCGACCGCCTCCGCGATCATCGTGCCCTCCAGGGACTCCGCTTCCACGTCGTCGACCTCGGGCAGGAAGGGAGCGAGCTCCGGCAGCTCGTCCAGGCCGCGGAGCCCCATCCGTTCCAGGAAGTAGTTCGTCGTCCGATACAGGATCGCACCTGTTTCGGGCTCGGATCCGGCCTCTTCCACCAGTCCTCGCTGTACCAGGGTACGCACCACGCCGTCACAGTTCACACCGCGGACGGCGGAAACCCGGGATCTGGACACCGGCTGCCGGTAGGCGACCACCGCCAGGGTCTCCAGCGCGGCCTGGGTGAGCCGGGCCTGCTGGCCGTCCAGCAGGAAGCGGTCGACGGCCTCGGAGCACGTGTCCCGGCTGTAGAACCGCCAGCCGCCGGCCACCAGCCGCAGGTCGAAGCCGCGGCCCTGGGTGGTGTACTCGGCGGACAGCTCGTGCAGCGCCGCCGCCACCTCGGTCCGGGGCCGCTCCAGCACCCCGGCCAGCCGTGCCTCGGGGACCGGCTCGTCGACGACCATCAGGACCGCCTCCAGCTCGGCCCGCAGGCCCGGCCCGCCGGGCTCCTGGGCGGCGTCGGCGGCCGGCGGGGCCTGCTTCTGGTGCACCACCCGGGCGTCGGCCGCCACCGAAGCCGGAGCCGGGGCCGATGCCGAACCCGGGGCCGAACCCCGGGCCGAACCCGCCACCGGCTCCGGCAGCAGCTCGAAGGCCGGCTCCAGCCACTCCCCGGCCCGCGGCCGCCCCGGCAGCCCGAGCGGGCGCCGCACCGGCCGCCCGCCGTCGTTCCCGGCACTCATCGCCGCTCGTCCTCCTTCTCCGGCCGCCCGGCCCGCTCCGGCTCGCCCGGCGGCCGGTCGAACTCGTCCGTCACCTCGACCGGCCCCCGGCCCTCCTCGGCCACCCAGCGCACCCGCAGCTCGCCGAGCGCCTCCGGCTGCTCGAAGGCCAGCACCCGCTCCCGGTACAGCTCCAGCAGCGCCAGGAAGCGGGCGACCACCACCAGGGTGTCCGGCGCGTCCGCCACCAGCCGCTGGAACGAGGCCTCACCCAGGTCGGTCAGCAGCCCGGCCACCAGCCCGGCCTGCTCGCGCACGCTGACCGGCGGGGAGTGGATGTGGTCCACGTACACGACCGGCTTCGGCCTGGGCTCCATCGCCTTGGCCGCCAGCTCGGCCAGCCGCTCCGGCCCGACGGTGATCACCACCTCGGGCAGCAGCTCCGCGTGCCGGGGCTCCAGCCCGACGGTCCGGGGCCTGCGCAGCAGCTCGGCCGCCCAGCGCTCGCCGAACAGCGCCGCCGCCCGCTTGTAGGCCCGGTACTGCAACAGCCGCGCGAACAGCAGGTCACGCGCCTCCAGCAGGGCCAGGTCCTCCTCGTCCTCGACCTCGGCGACGGGCAGCAGCCGGGCGGCCTTGAGGTCGAGCAGGGTGGCGGCCACCACCAGGAACTCCGTCGTCGCGTCCAGGTCCCAGTCCGGGCCCATCGCCCGGATGTGCGCCATGAACTCGTCCGTCACGGTGGCCAGCGCCACTTCGGTGACGTCCAGCTTGTGCTTGGCGATCAGGCTGAGCAGCAGGTCGAAGGGGCCCTCGAAGTTGTCCAGCCGTACCCGGAAGCCGCCCCGCGACTCGTTCCCGGTCGCGTTCACGGTGCTGGTGGCTGGTTCGACGGTGCTCGGCATGACGGTCCATCTTCACCCGTCCGCGCCGCCCGCCCCGCCACGGGGCCACCGACACGCCGCCCGGCCGACGGCCCCGGCACCCGGCACCCGGCCTTGGGAACCGCGGCTGCTACCGGCCGCGCAGCCGCCGAACCAGGATCGAGGCCTCACCGCGCTGCTCCAGGTCGGCCAGGACGACCGCGATGGCCTCCCGGACGATCCGTCCGCGGTCCACGGCCAGGCCGTGCTCGCCGCGCAGCACCAGCCGGGTGTGCTCCAGGTCCATGAGCTCCTCGGCGGACACGTACACGGTGATCTTCTCGTCGTGCCGCTCGCGCCCGCTGGGGCGGCGCGGCGCACGGCCGCGGGGCCTGGCGCGCCCGGAGGCACCCGTCTGCTCCTCGGCGCCACCCTGATGGGTGCGGGCCGCCGGAGCGGCGGCGCCTCGGCCGCCCGACACGGTCTTCCCGGCCTGGGCGGCGCCCTGCGGTGCCCCCTGGGCCCCTGTGGCGGACCGCTGGGCGGGCGGCTGCGCGGGCGACGGCACCGCGGCGGCCGACTGCTGGTCCTGCGACACCTGCCGGTCGTCCTGGGCGCCCTGGGCGGCCTCGGCACCCTCGGCGCCGTCCGTGCCGTTGACGGTCCGCGCGGTCTCCGGTCTGGCTGCCTCGGCGGCCGGACGCGGCGCCAGGGACGGCGACAGCGCCATCCCGCCGGTGGTCCGGAACAGCTCGTCGGCACCCGGAAGACTCACTCGGCGGGGCGGCACCGGTCGAGCACCTCCCTGGCGAGCTGGCGATAGGCGGCGGCACCGACCGAGTTGGTCGCGTACGTCGTGATGGGCTCGCCGGCGACGGTGGTCTCCGGGAAGCGCACGGTCCGCCCGATGACGGTGTGGAAGACGTGGTCGCCGAACGCCTCGACGACCCGCGCCAGCACCTCACGGCTGTGCACGGTGCGCGAGTCGTACATGGTCGCGAGGATGCCGTCCAGGCGCAGCTCGGGGTTGAGCCGCTCACACACCTTCTCGATGGTCTCGGTCAGCAGCGCGACGCCGCGCAGCGCGAAGAACTCGCACTCCAGCGGGACGATGACGCTGTGAGCGGCCGTCAGTGCATTGACCGTCAGCAGACCCAGCGAGGGCTGGCAGTCGATGATGACGTAGTCGTAGTCGGGCAGCAGCGGCTTCAGGGCGCGCGCCAGCGCGGACTCCCGGGCCACCTCGCTGACCAGCTGCACCTCGGCGGCGGAGAGGTCGATGTTGGAGGGCAGCAGGTCCATGCCCGGCACGGCGGTCTTGAGCAGCACCTCATCGGCCGTCAGTCCCCGCTCCATGAGCAGGTTGTAGACGGTGACGTCGAGCTCCATCGGGTTGACGCCGAGGCCGACCGAGAGCGCGCCCTGCGGGTCGAAGTCGACGAGGAGCACCCGGCGGCCGTACTCGGCCAGCGCGGCGCCCAGGTTGATGGTCGACGTGGTCTTGCCGACGCCGCCCTTCTGGTTGCACATGGCGATGATCTGGGCGGGGCCGTGCTCGGCGACCGGCGCGGGGATCGGGAAGTACGGCAGCGGCCGACCGGTCGGGCCGACCCGCTCGCGGCGCTGGCGCGCGGCGTCGGGGGCCAGCGTGGCGGCGTACTCCGGGTCCGGCTCGTACTCGGCGTCCGGGTCGTCGTAGGCGCCGTAGGCGAACTCGCCGTAGGCCAGGCCGTAGGCCGCCAAGTCGGCGTCGTGATCGGTCACCGTGGTCACCTGTGCTGTGTTCTGGCGTGCTTCGAAGGTACGGAGTGCGACCGAGCCGACCTCGGCCGAGCCCACGGAGGGCTGCCGGGCCCCGGGCTCCTCACTCGGCTGGCCGGCGGTGTGTGCCGCCAGTCCTGGCTGACCACCCCCGGGAGCAATTGTCGACTCATTCACAAGTCGTCTTACCTCCTTGGGCATCCAGGACTCTATGTCGATTCGTCAGCGTGGCAGCATGCCGACGGTTTGCGACTCTAGGCCGTTCAAGGCGTTCGCAGCAACACAATCCACGGTAGTGGGCCCGATGTGTCGACTATCAGGCGGGCTGCTGTCAAGGGATGAGTAGGCCGATGACCCTAACGTTTCTGCGGGCGGGTGATACGACCGATGGAAATTGACGACAGAGCGACCTGCCCGCTCCACCCGTCGTTCACGGGCATGGCGAAGCCCCCGACCAGATCAGCTCGGGTCGGGGGCGAACGACCGCCGTGCGGTCAGGGGGTTCAGGCGAGCACGCTCTCCAGCGAGACCGACTCCAGGCCGAAGGCCTCGGCCACGGCCGGGAAGGTGATCTGGCCCTCGTGCACGTTGAGGCCCTTGGCGAGCGCGGCGTCGCGGCGCAGCGCCTCCTTCCACCCGCGGTTCGCCAGCTCCAGCACGTACGGCAGGGTGGCGTTGGTCAGCGCGTAGGTGGAGGTGTTCGGGACGGCGCCCGGCATGTTGGCCACGCAGTAGAAGACCGAGTTGTGGACCTTGAAGGTCGGGTCGTCGTGCGTGGTGGCGTGCGAGTCCTCGAAGCAGCCGCCCTGGTCGATGGCGATGTCGACGAGCACGGAGCCCGGCTTCATGCGGGAGACCAGCTCGTTGGTGACCAGCTTCGGGGCCTTGGCGCCGGGGATCAGCACGGCACCGACGACCAGGTCGGCCTCCAGGACGGCCTTCTCCAGCTCGAAGGCGTTCGACACGATGGTCTTGACCTTGGTGCCGAAGACGCGGTCGGCCTCGCGCAGCTTGTTGATGTCGCGGTCCAGCAGGGTGACGTCGTAGCCCATGCCGACGGCGATGGTGGCCGCGTGCCAGCCGGAGACGCCACCGCCGATGACGACGGCCTTGGCCGGGTGGGTGCCGGGCACGCCGCCGGGCAGGGTGCCACGGCCGCCGGCCGGACGCATCAGGTGGTACGAGCCGACCTGCGGGGCCAGGCGGCCCGCGACCTCGGACATCGGGGCGAGCAGCGGCAGCGCACCGTTGGTCAGCTGCACGGTCTCGTACGCGATGGCAGTGGTGCCCGAGGCGATCAGCGCGTCGGTGCCGGCCCGGTCGGCCGCCAGGTGGAGGTACGTGAAGAGGGTCTGACCCTTGCGCAGCCGGTGGTACTCGGAGGCGATGGGCTCCTTGACCTTCAGCAGCAGGTCGGCCGTGGCCCACACCTCGTCGGCGGTGGGGAGGATGGTGGCGCCGGCGGCCACGTACTCCTCGTTGGGGATCGAGGAGCCGACACCGGCGTTGTCCTCGATGTAGACCTCGTGTCCGTTGCGGACCAGCTCATGCACGCCGGCGGGCGTGATGGCCACGCGGTACTCGTGGTTCTTGACCTCGCGGGGGATGCCGACCTTCACGGCTAAACACGTCCTCTTGCCATGGGGGTCCCGACCGGAGAAGACCGGTGGGCGACGCGCACGTGGGGAAGCCGCCGGGACAGCCCGGGGCAGGGGATCGCTGCGCGACTGAGTTCGAGTGTAATGAAGCCCAGGCGGCCTGTCAGCCTTCCAAATCGAATAATTTCGCCGAACACATTGGCAGGTTCGTAGGCTTCCGCTCCGACTTACCTACCAAAGGTGCCGTAACCGGGCACCTTCGACAATACTCCCGAAACCCCCCTCACCACCCGGCGTCGACGCGTTCCCGCAGGTCCGCGAGGGCCACTCCGACGGCCTCCCGGCCCCGCTCGTCGCCCAGCCTTCGCAGCACCGCCAGCGCGGCCCGGTACTCCCGGTCGGCCTCCTCGAAGCGGCGCTGCGCGGTGTGCGCCTCGGCCACCCGGGCCAACAGCCGGGCCTCCGCCGCGTGGTCCCCCAGCGACTGCCGCAGGCCGAGCGCCCGCCCGTACCAGTCGGCGGCCCGCACCGCGTCGCCCAGTGCCCGGTGGCAGCCGGCCGCGGCCTCCAGGGCCCGGGCGCAGAGCGGTTCGTCATCGGCCGTACGGGCGTGCTCCAGCGCGGCCCGGTAGTGCGCGGCGGCCTGCTCCCAGCGGCCCGCCCCGACCTGGAGGTCGCCCAGGTTGAGCAGCGCGGCCGAGGCCCGGCGCGGGCGGCCGTGGCGCTCGGCGACGGTCAGCACCAGCTCGTGCAGCCGGTACAGGTCGGCGGGCGCGGCCCCGCCGGTGAGCGGCAGCGCCCGCAACAGCGCTGTGACCAGCCGGCCGGCCGAGCCGTCCAGGTCGCCCTGGCCGATCGCGTCGGCCACCGCGCCGAGCAGCAGCTCCCGCTCGCCGAGCAGCCACTCCCGGGCGTGCGCGGCCGAGCGCAGCCGCAGCGCGGCCGGCAGCGGTTCGGGGGCGGGGCCGGCGGCCGGGTCGAGCAGGGCGCGGGCCGACTCGGTGAGCCGGACCAGCCGCTCCAGCAGCCGGGCGCGGGCCAGCTCGGTCTCGGCGGGCCGGTCCTCCCGCTCGCGCAGCCGGACCAGCCGCGGGTAGAGCCGCCCGGGCACCCGGTAGCGCGGGGTGCCGTCGGCCGCGGCGGCCTCCTCGCCGAGCAGCTCCCGTTCGGCCAGCGCGGCCAGCGTCGTGGCCGCCTCCGGCGCCGGGCAGCCGACCAGGGCGGAGGCGGTGCGCGGGTCGGCGGTCTGCGCGGGGGCCAGGGTGAGGGTGCGCAGCATCCGCGCCTGGGCGGGTGACAGGGTGCGGTAGAGCAGCGTGAACGCGCCGAGCAGCGGGTCGTTGTCGGGGACGGGCACCGGCTCGGCCGGCTCCGGGCCGGGCTTCACCCAGGTCGCCGGGTCGCCGGCCGCCTCGGGCACGGCCGGGGCGGGCTCCGCCGCCTGCTCCCCGTCCTTCTTCCCCGACAGATCCGGCGACAGGTCCGGCGACAGGTCCGGCGACGGTTCCCTCGACGGATTCCGCGGCTGCTTCCTCCCCGGCTTCTGCTGCTTCTTCGGCGCCTCCTCCTCGGGCGCCGTGGCCGCCGCCGCCGAGGTCTCCTCCCCCACCACCCGGTTGAGCTCGCGCGCCGCGTCGGTGACCGCGATCTTCGGGTCGCCGCGCAGCCACCCCGCCATCAGCCGCAGCGCGGCCGGGCCGGAGGCGCAGGCCTCGGCCAGGTCGGCCCCGCCGACCGGGTCGCAGGAGATCCGGGTGCCGCCGACCAGGTCGGCCAGCAGCTCGCCGGAGGCCTGCCGGTCCAGCCCGCCGAGGATCACCGGGTCGATGTCCTCGATCCCGGTGAGCGGCCCGGCCGTGGTGGCCAGCACCAGGCAGCCCGGCTCGTCGGCGAGCAGCGGCCACACCTGCCCGGCGTCCCGCACGTCGTCCAGCACCAGCAGCACCCGCCGCCCCGCCAGCGCCTCCCGCAGCGCCACGCAGCCCGGTTCGTCCCGCCCGTCCTCGACCGCCCCGGGCAGCGGCACGGGGGCCTGCGGGTCGAGCTGTTCGAGCAGCACCCGGGCGGCCCGGCCCGGCGGCACCCGCCCGCCGTCCGGGGCGGAGAGCCGGGCGAACAGCACGCCGTCCGGGTAGTCGGCGCCGACGGTGCGGGCGAAGCGGGCGGCGAGCGCCGTCCGCCCGGAGCCGGGGCGCCCGGCCAGCACCAGGACCGGGCAGCGGCCGCTCACGGGACGGGCGGCGGCCGCCCGCAGCGCCGCCAGTTCGGCGCGCCGCCCGGCGAACAGCGCGGGCCCGGCGGGCAGCCGGTCCAGTCCCGGGACGGCCCCGGCGGGCGCGCCGGAGCCGGGGTCCATCGTCGCCGTCTTCCTCGCCACCCTTGCCACTCCCGACGGTCATCCCGCGCCCAGCGGCCGGCGGTCAGCGTCCGGTGCTCGACGGAGGCCGCCCGGGACGGGCGCCCTGTCTGCGAAGCGTAGTTCGACCGTCCGGCTCAGCCGAGGTGACATCCGGTCGTACGAACCGGTGAATCACCCCAAGGCATCAACCCGGACGGTTCGCTCACTTCTCGAACGGCCTGGCGGGCCAGGGCGAGTCGGCCTGGCGCAGCCCGGCCAGACCCTCCGGAGAGGTCAGCGCGGCGTGCACGGCGAGGGTCCCGGTGACCAGGGTCGGGTTGTGCAGCCGCCCGGCCAGGATCAGCCTGATCAGTTCGGGCACCGGCACCCAGGCGACCTCGATCTCCTGCTCCTCGCCCTCGGCCGCGAAGCGGTCGCCGTCGGCGGTCGACAGGTCGGTGGCCAGGAACATCCGCAGCGCCTCGTCGGTGCCGCCCGGGGAGGTGTAGTAGTCGGCGAGGATCCGCCAGGTGTCGGCCTTGCAGTACGCCTCCTCGTACAGCTCGCGCTGCGCGGCGTGCCACGGGTTCTCGCCGGGCACGTCGAGCAGGCCGGCCGGCAGCTCCCAGAGCCGCTGGCGGACCGGGTGGCGGTACTGGCGCAGGACCAGCACGCGCTGCTCGTCGTCCAGGGCGAGCACCGAGACGGAGCCGGGGTGGGTCTGGTAGTCGCGCCGGGCCCAGCTGCCGTCGGGCATCCGGACCTCCTCGCTGCGCACGCCGGTGACCTTGCCCTGGAACGGCGTCCCGCTCGCCCGGACCTCCCACTCCTCGGCCGTGTCGGCGATCACCGGGTGGCTCTGCTCGTGCATCACTGTCCCCTTTTCGTCAGTACGACACAATCTAACGCCGGACGGCGGCCCCGCGGGAATCGCGGGGCCGCCGTCCGGTGAACGACCGACGACTTACTCGGCGGCGGAGGTCTTGATCTCGATGGCCGCCTTCACCAGGCCCGCGAACAGCGGGTGCGGGCGGGTCGGACGGGACTTCAGCTCCGGGTGGGCCTGGGTGGCCACCAGGTACGGGTGCACCTCGCGCGGGTACTCGACGTACTCGACCAGGTCGCCCTTGGGCGAGAGGCCGGAGAACACCAGGCCGGTCTTCTCCAGGTCCGCGCGGTAGGCGTTGTTGACCTCGTAGCGGTGGCGGTGGCGCTCCTCGACGTACTGCTCGCCGCCGTAGACCTCACGGACGATCGAGCCCTCGGCGAGCTTGGCCGGGTACAGGCCCAGGCGCATGGTGCCGCCCAGGTCGCCCTTGCCGTCGACGATGGCCAGCTGCTCGGCCATGGTGGAGATGACCGGGTGCTTGGCGGCGGCGTCGAACTCGGTGGAGTTGGCCTCGGGCAGGCCGGCCAGGTTGCGGGCCGCCTCGATGACCACGCACTGGAGGCCCAGGCACAGGCCCAGCAGCGGGACCTTGTTCTCGCGGGCGTAGGTGATCGCGCCGACCTTGCCGTTGACGCCGCGGTCGCCGAAGCCGCCGGGGATGCAGATCGCGTCCACGTCGCCGAGGTGCTCCCGGGCGCCCTCGGGGGTCTCGCAGTCGTCCGAGGTGACCCACTTGATCTCGACGCGGGCGTTGTTGGCGAAGCCGCCGGCGCGCAGCGCCTCGGTCACCGACAGGTAGGCGTCGGGCAGGTCGATGTACTTGCCGACCAGGGCGACCTTGACGATGTGCTGCGGCTCGTGGACGCGGCGCAGCAGGTCGTCCCAGGTGGTCCAGTCCACGTCGCGGAACGGCAGGTCGAGGCGGCGCACCACGTAGGCGTCCAGGCCCTCGCCGTGCAGCACCTTGGGGATGTCGTAGATCGACTTGGCGTCGATGGCCGCGACCACGGCCTCCTCGTCCACGTCGCACATCATCGAGATCTTGCGCTTGATCGCCTTCGGGACCTCGCGGTCGGCGCGCAGCACGATGGCGTCCGGCTGGATGCCGATGTTGCGCAGCGCGGCCACGGAGTGCTGGGTGGGCTTGGTCTTGAGCTCGCCCGAGGGGCCGATGTACGGCAGCAGGGAGACGTGCACGAAGAACACGTTGTCCCGGCCGACCTCGTGGCGGACCTGGCGGACGGCCTCCAGGAACGGCAGCGACTCGATGTCGCCGACGGTCCCGCCGACCTCGGTGATCACCACGTCGACGTCCTCGGTCGCCATCCGGCGGATCCGGGACTTGATCTCGTTGGTGATGTGCGGGATGACCTGGACGGTGTCGCCCAGGTACTCGCCGCGGCGCTCCTTGGCGATGACGGTCGAGTACACCTGGCCGGTGGTGACGTTCGCCGAACCGTGCAGGTTGGTGTCGAGGAAGCGCTCGTAGTGACCGATGTCCAGGTCGGTCTCGGCGCCGTCGTCGGTGACGAACACCTCACCGTGCTGGAACGGGTTCATGGTGCCCGGGTCCACGTTGAGGTACGGGTCGAGCTTCTGCATCGTCACGCGCAGGCCGCGGGCCTTGAGCAGCGCGCCGAGGCTGGAGGCGGTCAACCCCTTGCCGAGCGAAGAGGCGACACCCCCGGTGACGAAGAGGTGCTTGGTCGTCACGGCGCGGCCGTTCGCTGCCTTGCCGGAATGGGGCTGTGCCAAGAGGGGGCTCCCGTGGGTCGCGTGTCGAAGGTGACGTGGGCGGGAAGCTCTCGGCTCGCCGGGCGACGGGAGGCCGGCTAGGTGCTCGGCACTCGGGGGGTCGTCGGTTCGGCTGGTCCGGGGCGTTTGATCCCGCCGGTCCACGGGATACCAGGGTATCAGTGACGCGACCCGGACGCCTTTCGGCCCGCGCGCGGCACCTCCGCAGCGTGCGCCCGGCGCACAACCGGCGCATCACGAGCCGCACGAGTCACACCGGTCGCACCACCCGCCGGACCGGGCCAGCACCGGGCACCCCGTCCGGACCATGGCGGATCCTCCGTAGAGACCAGCCGGAGCTGATCCTTCCGGACCATCCTTCGCCACACCCTCGCGATGCACGGCATTTCCGCCGAATTGCGGCGCCACACCGGGCTGCGCCCGCGTGCTTCGCCCCTTTCGTCCGTCGTAAGCTGCACGGACGCATCGCCGACAGCACGAGCACGCGGAGGGCGTGGGAGGGTCAGGTGACTCCCGGTCCCCGATGCGCGACCGGACCTCCCCGCATTCCAGCTCCTCCCACCCACCTCAGGGGCTCGACAGAGCCCCGCGCGGACACTCCAGCAAGGCCCGCCACCACCCCCCGGCGGACCGGACGTCCCGGGGTGGATCCGGCCCCGCAGACCGCTCGCTCCCTCGTTTCGCCGATGCGTCCTGACCACATTGCGAACTGGAGATCCACGTGGCCGGCCGTATCGAGGACTACGCACTCATCGGGGACATGCAGACCGCCGCCCTGGTCAGCAGGGACGGGGCGGTGGACTGGCTCTGCCTCCCCCGCTTCGACTCGCCGGCGGTGTTCGCCGGCCTGCTCGGCACCGATGAACACGGCTTCTGGCGCATCGGCCCGGCCGAAGCCGTCCTCACCGAGGTCCCCGCCCCGGCCACCGGCACGCCCGGAACGGCCCCCGCCCGGGCCCGCTTCACCGACGACCTGCGGGTGCCCCCGCCCACCGCCGCCGCCCCGGCCGTACCCGCCGACCGCCGCCGCTACCGGGGCGACTCGCTGATCCTGGAGCAGGAGTGGGACGCCCAGGGCGGCACCGTACGGGTGATCGACTTCATGCCGCCGCGCCCGCTGGCCGGCCGCGACGCCGTGCCCCAGGTGATCCGGATCGTCGAGGGCGTGACCGGCACCGTACGGATGCGCTCCGCGCTGCGGATGCGGTTCTCGTACGGCCGGGTGGTGCCCTGGGTGCACCGGGTCGAGCAGGCCGAGGGCGGCCACCGCACCGTCGCCGTCGCCGGGCCCGACTCGGTCTGGCTGGACGGCGAGGCCGAGACCTACGGGCGCGACCTCACCACCTACGCCGACTTCACCGTCGGCGCCGGCGAGCGGATCGCCTTCGCCCTCACCTGGCAGGCCTCCCACCTCGACCCGCCCAAGGCCCCGGACGCCGAGGAGATGCTCGACGCCACCGCCGACTTCTGGCACGACTGGGCCCGCCAGTGCACCTACCAGGGGCCCTATCGCGAGGCGGTGGTCCGCTCCCTGATCACCCTCAAGGGCCTCACCTACGCCCCCACCGGCGGCATCGTCGCCGCCCCCACCACCTCGCTGCCCGAGGACATCGGCGGCGAGCGCAACTGGGACTACCGCTACACCTGGCTGCGCGACGCCGCGATCACCCTCTCCTCCCTGCTGCGCACCGGCTACCGCGAGGAGGCCAAGGCCTGGCGCGAGTGGCTGCTGCGCGCCGTCGCCGGGGACCCGGAGAACCTCCAGATCATGTACGGCATCGCCGGCGAGCGCGAGCTCAACGAGACCTCCCTGGACTGGCTGCCCGGCTACGAGAACTCGCAGCCCGTGCGGGTCGGCAACGGCGCCGCCGGACAGCTCCAACTCGACGTCTACGGCGAGGTGGTGGAGGCCCTACACCTGGCCCACATGACCGGCCTGGTGCGCAACGACCACGCCCACCACCTCCAGCTGCGCCTGATCGAGTACCTGGAGGACCACTGGCAGAACCCGGACGAGGGCATCTGGGAGGTCCGCGGGCCGCGCCGGCACTTCGTCCACTCCAAGGTGATGGCCTGGGTCGCCGTCGACCGCACCATCAAGCTGCTGGAGCAGACCCCCGAGGACGCCCCCGAGGAAGGCCACCTGGAGCGCTGGCGCGAGCTGCGCGACACCATCCACCGGGACGTGTGCGAGAAGGGCTACGACCCGGAGCGCAACACCTTCACCCAGTACTACGGCGGCCGGGAGCTGGACGCCTCGCTGCTGCTCATCCCCCAGGTCGGCTTCCTGCCGCCGGACGACAAGCGCGTCATCGGCACCATCGAGGCGATCCAGCGCGAACTGTCCACCGAGGACGGCTTCGTGCTGCGCTACCCGACCCACGACGAGACCGGCAACAACGTCGACGGCCTCTCCGGCCACGAGGGCGCCTTCCTGGCCTGCTCGTTCTGGCTCGCCGACGACCTGGCCATGATCGGCCGGGTGCAGGAGGCCCGCGAGCTGTTCGACAGGCTGCTCGCACTGCGCAACGACCTCGGGCTGCTCGCCGAGGAGTGGGACCCCCGGCTCAAGCGCCAGGTCGGCAACTTCCCGCAGGCGTTCAGCCACGTCCCGCTGATCGACACCGCGCTGCGGCTGACCGCCTGCGGCGCCGCCTACCTGTCGGCCCAGCCGGACGGCCTGGCCGCCGACCGGGCCGAGCAGGCCACCGTCTAGCTCCGCTGGACCAGTTCGTCGTAGGTGCTGAGCACCTGGGCGACGGTGGCGGCCTCGTCCGGCCAGGTCTCGGCCTGCTGGTGGCCGGCCGCCACCAGCTGCTCGCGGCGGGCCGGGGCGGCGAGCAGCTCGCGCACCGCCCGTCCGAGCGCCGCCGGGTCGCCGGGGGGCACCAGTACGGCGGCGTCGCCGACCAGTTCGGGGATGCCGCCGACGGCGGTGGCCACCACCGGGACGCCGGCCCGCATCGCCTCCTGGACGACCAGCGAGCGGGCCTCCCAGCGGCTGGAGACCACCACCACGTCGGCGGCGGCCAGCAGGTCGGGCACGTCGGTGCGGTAGCCGAGCAGCCGCACCGGCAGCTTCTCGGCGGCCACCCGCTCGCGCAGCGCGCCCGCCTCCGGGCCGTCCCCGGCGAGCAGCAGCAGCGGTTCCGGGTCCAGCGCGGACAGCTCGCGGGTGGCGTCCAGCAGCAGCCCGAAGGCCTTCTGCGGGACGAGCCGGCCGACCGCCAGCACCAGCGGGCGGTCCGGGCCCTCGCCGAGCAGCGCCTCACGCGCCTCGGCACGGCCGAGCCTGCCCTCGGGCATCGGCGGGGCCGCCACCGGGCCCAGCCGGGCGTCGGTGGCGCCCAGTTCGCGGGCCCGGGCGACCAGGTCGGAGGAGGCGCCGAGGACGAGGTCGGCGGCCCGGGCCACCCGGCGCTCCATCAGCCGCTGGAGGCGCCGCTCCATGCCGGTGGCCAACAGCGCGTGGTGCGAGGTGACCACCAGCGGGGTCTCCGGGCGCAGGCCCGGGAAGCGGCCGGCGGTGCGCAGCGCGAGGTCGGAGAGCAGCCCGGCGCGCAGCCCGTGGGCGTGCACCACGTCGGCGCCGGTGAAGGCCCGGCGCAGTTCGCCGATGGCGGTGGCGTCGCTGCGGGCGCCCGCGGTGGGGGTGATGTCGACGGTGTGGAACCGGGCGCCGGTGCGGGAGAAGCCGAACAGCGCGTCCGTGCCGTCCGGCGCGCAGACCGTGACGATCACCCCGTGTGCGACCAGGCCCTGGGCCAGGGAGCGCACGTGCGCACCGATGCCGCCGGTGCTGGCGGCCAGGACGAGTACCACGTGCAGCTGCCCCGGTTCCGGGGCGGCCGCGGTGGCCCGGGCGGCGGAATGGTCCACGTCGTCTCGCATCCGACTCGATCAGGTTCGCGCGTCGCCTCGCGAGGATTGCCCGGTCGGCGGCGCTCGGGACTGGAAAGCCAGTGTCCAGCCGCCACCATGCCAGGTCGGCGGCCCTCTTGGACAGTCGGCGCCACGGGGGCGCGTCGCCGTCCGTCCGCGGGGGCCGCCGCCGTCGGCTACCGGTGGCGGGGGGCCCGGGCGGCGGCCAGCAGCTCCTCGGCGTGGGCGCGGCCCAGCTCCGAGTCCTCCAGGCCGGCCAGCATCCGGGAGAGTTCGCGCACCCGCTCCTCGTCGTTCAACACCTTGACACCGCTGCGGGTCACGGTGCCGTCGTTGGTCTTCTCCACCACCAGGTGCCGGTCCGCGAAGGCGGCGACCTGCGGGAGGTGGGTGACCACCACGACCTGGGCGGATTCGGCGAGTTTGGCCAGTCGGCGGCCGATCTCGACCGCGGCCTTGCCGCCGACGCCCGCGTCCACCTCGTCGAACAGGTAGGTGGGGACGGGGTCGGCGCCCGCGAAGACCACCTCGACGGCGAGCATCACGCGGGACAGCTCACCGCCCGAGGCGCCCTTGGCGATCGGGCGCGGCTGGGCGCCCGGGTGCGGGGCGAGCAGCACCTCGACCTCGTCCACGCCGTGCGACCCGTACGCGACGGTGCGGCCCTCGACCTCGATGCCGGCCAGGTCGTCGACCCGGGTGATCGAGAAGGTCACCCGGGCGTGCGGCATGGCCAGTTCGGCGAGCTCGGCGGAGACGGCCTCGGCGAAGCGCCCGGCCGCGGCCTGCCGGGCGGCCGACACCTCGGCTGCCAGCTCGCCCAACTCGGTCCGCAGCTCGGTCTCCTGGGCGCCCAGCTGGTCGATCCGCTCGTCGTCGCCGTCGAGTTCGGCGAGCCGGGCGGACCCGGCCTCGGCCCAGGCGATCACCTCGGCCAGGGTGTTCTCCTCGCCGCCGTACTTGCGCAGCAGCTGGGCCAGGACGGCCCGGCGGTCCTCGACGGCCGCCAGCCGCACCGGGTCGGCGTCCAGGTCGTCCGCGTAGCCGGCCAGGTCCCCGGCGACGTCGGCGAGCAGGTAGCCGACCTCGTTCAGCCGGTCGGCGAGGGCGGCGAGCCGCTCGTCGTGGTGGCGTACGGAGTCCAGGGCGCGCCGGGACTGGCCGAGCAGGGTGCCCGCGTCCAGTGCCTCCGGATCGGCCGGGTCGCCGGCCAGCGCGGAGTGCGCGAGGGTCGCGGCGGAGGACAGCGCGTCGGCGTGGCCGAGCCGCTCGGCCTCGGCGGCGAGCTCGACGTCCTCCCCGGCCACCGGCTCGGCGGCGGCGATCTCGTCCAGGCCGAAGCGCAGCAGGTCGGCCTCCTGGGCGCGCTCGCGGGCCCGGGTGGTCAGCTCCTCCAGCGTCGTCGAGACCTCGCGCAGGACGCGGTAGGTCTCCCGGTAGCGGGCCAGGGGCTCGGCCACCGCCGCGCCCGCGTAGCGGTCCAGCGCGCCGCGCTGGCGGGCCGGGCGCAGCAGTCGCTGCTGGTCGGTCTGGCCGTGCACCGCGATCAGGTCCTCGCCGAGTTCGGCGAGCAGCCCGACCGGGACGGCCCGCCCGCCGACGTACGCCCGGGAGCGGCCCTCGGCGGAGACGGTCCGGCTGACCAGCAGGGCGCCGTCGTCCAGTTCGGCCCCGGCCTCGACGGCGCGGGCCGCCACCAGGGAGTCGGCGGGCAGTTCCAGCCGCCCCTCGACCACGGCGCGTCCGGCGCCGTGGCGCACCAGTCCGGGGTCGGCGCGCCCGCCGAGCAGCAGGCCGAGGCTGGTCACGACCATGGTCTTGCCTGCGCCGGTCTCACCGGTCACGGCGGTGAAGCCGGGGGCCAGTTCGACAACCGCGTCGTCGATGACCCCAAGATCCCGTATCCGCATCTCGTCCAACACGGAGACGACCTTACGAGGTTCCGCCCCCCGAACGCGACGAGTGGCAACGGCGCGCGGCAACTCCGTGCCCCGAAGTTCATCCCTTCCGGGCGGTTTGCGCGGGTCCCGGCACCGTGCACAAGGGCAGGAGGATCTGCACCAGCGGGCCGATGGCCAGCGCGTAGACGACCGTGCCGACCCCGGCGGTACCGCCGAGCAGGATGCCGACGGCCAGCACGGTGACCTCGATCGAGGTGCGGACCAGCCGCAGCGAGCGCCCGGTACGCCGGTGCAGGCCGGTCATCAGACCGTCGCGCGGACCGGGGCCGAGGCGGGCGCCGATGTAGAGGCCGGTCGCCAGGCCGTTGAGCGCGATCGCGGCGACCGACAGCGCGATCCGGGCGGGCAGGCCCTCCGGGCCGCCGACCAGCCGCAGGGTGAGGTCCATCGCCGTACCGATCACCAGGACGTTGGCGATGGTGCCCAGCCCCGGGCGCTGGCGCAGCGGGATCCACAGCAGCAGCACCAGGGCGCCGCAGATGGTCACCCAGGCGCCCACGGTGAGGCCGAACGCCCGTTGGAGGCCCTGGTGGAAGACGTCCCAGGGGTCGAGGCCGAGGCCGGAGCGGAGCATCATCGCCATGCTCACGCCGTACAGGGTCAGGCCGACGACGAGCTGCGGGAGGCGGCGGCCGATCGCGTGGGTGTCGCCGAGGACGCGCACGGCGAGGCTCGGGGCGGGCGGAGCCGTGGTGGCGGCGCTCGGGGCGGTGGTGGTGGTCGGGGTGGTGGTCGGGGTGGCGCTCTGGGTGGCCAATGGTGCTCCTGCGGGTGGTGCTGAACCCCGGGCGGCCCCGGGGGTGGCGGACTCGACGGCCGCGCTGTCATGATGAACAGGCCAATGCATGCCCCTCCAGGGCCAATCACGAGCAAGTGGACTGATCTGCGCCATGGCCGACTGGCACACCACCGTCACCCCGCCCGCACTGGCCCGGCTGCTCGCCACCGCCCGGCTCCCCGAGCCGGCCACCGCGCGCCGCCCCGCCTACCGCACCCTGGCCGGGCAGATCCGGCTGCTGGTCACCGAGGGCCGGCTGCCCGTCGGCGCCCGGCTGCCCGCGGAGCGCGAGCTCGCCACCGCCCTGGAGCTCAGCCGCACCACCGTCGCCACCGCGTACGAGACCCTGCGCGGCGACGGCTACCTGCTCAGCCGCCGCGGCGCCGGCAGCTGGACCGCCCTGCCCGAGGGCGCGCCGCCTCCCGGCGACGCCCTGCGCCCCGTCCCACCGGACGAGCAGGGCCGCATCCTGGACCTCGGCGTCGCCGCCCTGCCCGCCCCGCAGCCCTGGACCGGCCAGGCCGCCGCCCGGGCCGTCGAGCTGCTGCCGCAGTACGCCGCCGGGCACGGCCACTACCCCACCGGCGTACCGGTGCTACGCGAGGCCGTCGCCCGCCGCTACACCGAGCGCGGACTGCCCACCGCCCCCGACCAGATCCTCATCACCACCGGCGCGATGGGCGGCCTGCACCTGGTCCAGCGGGTGCTGGTCGGCCGCGGCGACCGGGTCGCCGTCGAGGCACCCAGCTACGCGCACACCCTTCAGGCGCTGCGGATCACCGGGGCCCGCCTGGTGCCGGTCCCGTACGAGTACGCCCCTCAACCGCGCTGGGACCTGGAGGAGTGGCAGCGGGTACTGCGCGGCGCCGCGCCCAAGATGGCCTACGTCATCCCGGACTTCCACAACCCCACCGGCACGCTCATCGACGAGGAGCAGCGCCGCGAGCTGCTGGCCGCCGCCCGGGCCGCCGGGAGCATCGTGCTGGCGGACGAGACCACCGCCGAACTCGGCTGGGGCGTACCGGAGTCCACGCCGCTGCCGCGTCCGATGGCGGCGCTGGACCGCTCCGCGCAGGTGATCACCGTCGGCTCGGCCGGCAAGCTGCTCTGGGGCGGCCTGCGGATCGGCTGGGTCCGGGCCGCGCCCGCGCTGGTGCGCCGCCTGGCAGGCGAGCGGGTCTACGGCGACAGCGGCACCCCGGTGCTCGACCAGCTGATCGCCGCCGAGCTGCTGGGCGAGCCGCTCCCGGACGTCCGGGCCCATCAGCTGGACCGGCTGCGGGCCACCGCGCACGCCTTCGCCGCCGCGCTGCCCGAGCACCTGCCCGACTGGAGCTTCCCGGCGCCGCCCGGCGGCCTCGCGCTCTGGGTCTCCACCGGCGGACTGTCCGGCGCGGCGCTGGCCCGGGCCGGGGAGCACGCCGGGATCCGGATCGCCGCGGGCAACCGCTTCGGCGCGGACGGCGCCTTCGAGCACCACATCCGGATCCCGCTCACCGTGCCGGCCCCGGCCGTGCCCGCCGCGGTCGAACGGCTCGCCGCGCTGGCCGCCCGCGCCGCGACGGGCGGGCGGCTCGGCGCGGCCGACGAGGCCCAGCCGCTGGCGATCTGACGGACCGTCAGAACAGGCCGGTCAGTGCGTGGTGTTCGACCGGCCGCGCCAACCCGTCACCGGGAGCGCGAACTTGGCCACCAGCCGGTCGGTGAACGGCGCCCGGTGCAGTCTGGCCAGCCGCACCGGCGTCTGCCCCCGACGCACCTCCACCCGTGCCCCGGCGGGCAGTTCGACCGAGCGCCGGCCGTCGCACCAGAGCACCCCGTGCGGGGTCTTGGGCTGCACCTCGACGGCCAGCACCGAGTGCGGCGAGGTCACCAGCGGCCGGGCGAACAGCGCGTGCGCGGAGATCGGCACCATCAGCAGCGCCTCCACCTCCGGCCACACCACCGGCCCGCCGCCGGAGAACGCGTACGCGGTCGAGCCGGTCGGCGTCGCGCAGACCACCCCGTCGCAACCGAAGTTGGAGACCGGGCGGCCGTCCACCTCGGTCACCACCTCCAGCATCCGCTCCCGGGACGCCTTCTCTATCGACGCCTCGTTCAACGCCCAGTCCCGGTGCACCACGTCGCCGTTGGTGCGGACGATCACGTCGATCGTCATCCGCTCCTCGACCTCGTAGTCGGCGTCCACCACCCGCTCGACCACCACGGCCAGGTCGTCCCTCTCGGCCTCGGCGAGGAAGCCCACCCGGCCCAGGTTGATGCCGAGCATCGGCAGCCCGTGCTCGCGCGCCAGCTCGGCGCCGCGCAGCAGCGTGCCGTCCCCGCCGGCGACCAGGATCAGCTCGCAGCCGTCCGCCGCGCCCGGCCCCTCGGCCACCTTCTCGACGCCGCCCGGAAGGTCGAGGTCCACCGCCTCGGCCTCCAGCAGTCTGATCCGGAGACCCGCCTTCAGCAGCCCGTGCACCAGACCCTCGACGCTGCGCAGCGCCGCCTCCCGGCCGGTGTGCGCGATCAGGAAGACCGTACGTTCTTCATCGCTCATGCCGCTGCCCTCTCCCTACGTCTGCCGGGTCGCCCTTGGCCCCGGTGCGGCCGCGCCATACAGCATGACGGGCCGGACGCTCGCAAAGCACCCTACCGGGGCCCCTCCGCCACGGCCCGGTCCGCGTCCGCGGGGTCCAGCTGCGGGGCGTCCCGGCGCAGCCAGAGGAAGTACTCGACGTTTCCGGACGGCCCCGGCAGGGGGCTCGCGGTGACCGCGCGCACGCCCAGCCCGAGCTCCCACGCCTGCCCGGCCACCTGACGCACCATCTCGGCGCGCAGCTGCGGGCTGCGCACCACCCCGCCGCTGCCCAGGCGCTCCTTGCCGATCTCGAACTGCGGCTTGACCATCAGCACCAGGTCCGCGTCCTCGGCCGCGCAGGAGGCCAGGGCCGGGAGCACCAGGCCCAGCGAGATGAACGACAGGTCGCCCACCACCAGGTCCACCGGGGTGCCGCCGATCAGCTCCAGGGTCAGCTCGCGCACATTGGTGCGGTCCATCACGGTGACCCGCTCGTCGCTCTGGAGCGACCAGGCGAGCTGCCCGTAGCCGACGTCCACCGCCAGCACGTGCGCGGCCCCGGAGCGCAGCAGCACGTCGGTGAACCCGCCGGTGGAGGCGCCCGCGTCCAGCGCCCGGCGGCCGTCGACCACCAGGCCCTGCGGCACGAAGGCCGCGAACGCGCCGGCCAGCTTGTGGCCGCCTCGCGAGACGTAGTCGGGATCGTTCTCGTCCTTCGCCACCACGACCGCCGCCGAGGTCTCCACCTGGGTGGCCGGCTTGGTCGCGGTGGTGCCGCCGATGGTCACCCGCCCGGCGGCGATCAGCTCGGACGCGTGCTCACGCGATCGGGCCAGCTTGCGGCGAACCAGTTCCGCATCGAGTCGGCGTCGTGCCACTGCCACTGGTGTTTCAGCTCCTACGGGTCCTACGGGTCATTCCTGGTCGAGCGCGGCCAACGTGTCGGCGAGCCGCTGGTGAACATCTTCGTACACCGCGACGTGCGCCTCGGCGGGCACCCCGTCCAGGGCCTCCAGCCGGGCCAGTCCGGCGTCCACCCCGGGGTGGCCGGTGGGCACCAGCTCGACGCCGAGCGGCTCGGCCTGATCGGTCGGATCGCCGGTCAGGGACGCCGGCCCGGTCGCCCCGCTCGCCTCACTCGTCCCGGACATCGGGCTTCCTGGTGCTGGTGGTCTTGCGGACGGTGGTCCGCTTCGTCGCGGTGCGCTTGGCGGACGACTTGGGCTGCTCGGCGGACTGCTTCGCGGTGGCGGTCTTCTTGACGGTCTTCTTCGCCGTCACCTTCTTCGCCGTCGCCTTCTTCGCCGTCGCCTTCTTGGCGGTCGCCTTCTTGGTCGTGGCCTTCTTCGCCACGGCCTTCTCGGTCGCGGCCTTCTCGACAGCGGTGGCCCTCTCGGCCGCGGGCTCCTCCGCCGGAACCACGACCGGCGCGGCCCGACGCACCGGCGGCACCGGCGGATCGACCTCGACCGGCTCGTCCACCTCCACCCGCTCGGCCACGACCGGCTCCCCCGCCGACCGGTCCGCCGCACGCTCGTCCTCGTACTCCCAGCCGCGCCCGAACAGGTCGTCCGCCCGCGGCGCCGGCACCGGCCCCGCGTACGGCCCCGACCCGGCCCCCGCCGCCGGAGCCTCCTCCTCGACCTCGCGCAGCTTGGTCTCCAGGTACGCCAGCACCACGCCGACCTTGGTCACCTGGTCGCCGACCCTCTCGAAGGCCTTCTCCACCTCGTTGCGCGCCACCCCGACCGCCAGGTCCACCCCGGCCCGCCCGGCGGTGACGGCCTCCCCCGCCAGGGTCTGCAAGGTCCTGGCGGACGGCGGGAACTGCCCGCCGAGCCTGCGCTCGACCTCGGCCACGTCGACCCCGGTCCTCTCCAGGATCACGGCGGCCGTCCCGACGACCCGCTTGCCGACCTCCTCCACCACCACGGCGGCGGCCTCCACCACTCCCCGCACCGTCCTCGGCAGCATCAGGGTGCCTCCTTAGCGCCTACGCGCGCATCGCTCCGTCGCCGTCGGTACCCGGGCCGATCCGGGCACCCCACTGACGACGCTACCGCCAAAACCCTCCTGAGGTACCGTGGCCCGTCAGTCAGCGCAGTAGTGACCTGGGATGGAGCCACCGCCATGGCGAACGCCGAGGAGTGCCGGGAGGCACTGGAACAGCTCAGTCGGAACATGGCGCAGTCCACCGGGGACGTCCGCAAGGCCGCCGCCATGGACCGCTCGCTCAGCTGCCGGATCACCGACCTCGACCTGACCTTCACCGGGCGGCTGCGCGACGGCCGGATCCAGGACGTCGTCTCCGCCCCCGGCGCGCCCGCCGAGAAGGCCGCGATCCGGCTCACCATGAGCAGCGACGACCTCGTCTCCATGGTCGACGGCGGGCTCAACTTCGCCGCCGCCTGGGCGAGCGGCCGGGTGAAGCTGGAGGCCGGCTTCCGCGACCTCCTGCGGCTGCGCACCCTGCTCTGACCCGCTCGCTCCGGCACCCGGTCGCTGCGGCCCGACCGCACCGACCGCCCGGGTTCAGAACCCGAGTTCGGCCAGCGCCTTGTGCCCGTCCACCGGCCGGCCGTCCGCGTCCAGCGCCGTCCACGCCGCCGCGCACAGCGCCCGCAGGCCGTCCCAGCGGTCCCCGCTGCCGGCCAGCCGCAGCTCGCCGCCCTCGGCCGTCGCGACCCAGCCGCCGCAGGCGAAGCCGCCCGCCTCGGCGGTCACCGCCGGGTGCGGGACCAGCAGCCCGCGCAGGTCGGCCGCCAGGTAGGTCGGCCGGTGCTCGACCGGGGCGGCCAGCAGCTGCGCCGGGGTGGCGACCCCGGTGAACACCAGCAGGCTGTCCACCCCGCCGTTGAACGCGCCCTCGATGTCGGTGTCGAGCCGGTCCCCGACCACCAGCGGCCGCTCGGCGCCGGTCCGCAGCACCGTCTCCCGGTGCATCGGCGGCAGCGGCTTGCCCGCGACCACCGGGTCCACCCCGGCCGCCGCCCGCACCGCCGCGACCAGCGTCCCGTTGCCGGGCGCGATGCCGCGCGCCGTCGGTATCGTCAGGTCGGTGTTCGAGGCCACCCAGGGCAGCCCGCCGCGGACGGCGTACGCGGCCTCCGCCAGCTGCGCCCAGCCGACAGACGGGTCGAAGCCCTGCACCACGGCGAGCGGCTCCTCGGCCAGCGAGCGGACCGCGACCAGCCCGCGCTCGGCCAGCGCCTCCTCCAGCCCCAGCCCGCCCACGACCAGCACCTTCGCCCCGGCCGGCACCTTCTCGGCGACCACCCGGGCGGCCGCCTGGGCCGAGTTGATCACGTCCGAGGGCTCGGCCGGTACGCCCAGCTCGGTCAGGTGCCCGGCGACCACCCGCGGCGGGCGGGAGGCGTTGTTGGTCACGTACGCGAGCCGCATCCCGGCCTCACGGGCGACCGCCAGCGAGTCCGCCGCGTGCTCGATCGCGTGCGGGCCGGCGTAGACCACTCCGTCCAGGTCCAGCAGCGCCGTGTCGTACGCCTCGGTCAGCGGGCGGTCGCTGCCGCCGGGGGTGGTCCGTCGCTCGGGGGTGGCCGTCTCGGTCATCGCTGCGCTACCTCATTCACTGCGTTCGCCGCGGCTCTCCACCGCGTTGGCTCGGTTCGTCCTCGTCGTCACGCCCGGTCACGCGTCGTCGTTGACGCCCCCGGGCTCTCCCCCGGCCTGCTCCCCGGTGCCCGCCGGGCCCTCCCCGTACCCCGGCGCTCCGGGCAGCAGCGGGCCGTACGCCCCGGCGCGGGCCGCCAGGGTGGCCCTGGTCTGCCGCAGCGCCTCCCGGTAGTGGTCGGTCTCCGGTCGCATCGCCACGGCCAGCGCCAGGTGCTCGGCGGACGTCTCGAAGTCGCCCGTCCGGGCCGCCGCGACGCCCCACCCGAACTGAGCGTAGTCGTCCGACGGATCGGCCAGCGCCACCGCCCGGAAGTTCTCCAGCGCCGCCGCGTACGAACCGGCGTCGAACTGGGCCCGGGCCAGCGCCTCCCGGATGCTGCGCGAGTGCGGTTCGGCCGCCGCCGCATGGGCCAGCAGCTGCTCGGCGGCCGCCGGGTGGCCCTGTGCCAGCAGCTTCGCGCCCCGGCGGAACCAGTCGTACACGTCCCCTGCGGGCTCGCCGGGCCGCCCCTGGGCCGGAATGCTCCCCGCCGGAAGCTGCTCGCCCGGCACGCCACCGTCCACCTGATCCTGCCCGTCGCCCATGCCGTACCTCGCCCTCGGTCACACACCCGCCCCACAGGTCGGCACGGGTATTCCGATCTCTCAACAACGCGTACCCGGTTACGATGCCCAGAATGAGCACCCCCAGTGCAGAAGACGGAGTCGAGACTCCCGTAGGCGGCCCCGGCGATCCCGGACACGTCGCCACCGCAGGCCTGTCCCTGTCCCCCTTCCGAGGTCTGCGCTACGTCCCCGACCGGGTCGGCGCGCTGGCCGATGTGATGTCCCCGCCGTACGACGTCGTCGACCCGGGGCGCCGGCTCGACCTGGAGACCGCCGACCCCCACAACGTGGTGCGGCTGATCCTGCCCAGGCCCGAGCCCGAGGACGCCGGGGACCGGCCGGACCGTGACACCAGGTACCGGCACGCCGCCCGGCTGCTGGCCTCCTGGCAGCGCGAGGGCGTCCTCGCCGCCGACCCGCGGCCCGCGATCTACGTCTACGAGCAGCAGGTGCCCGCCACCCCCGACTCCCCGGCGATGGTCCAGCGCGGCCTGATCGGCGCCCTCGCCGTGAGCGGCCGCGAGGCCGGCGTCGTCCTCCCCCACGAGGACGTCATGCCCCGGCCGGTCGCCGACCGGGTCGGCCTGATGCGCACCACCCGGGCCAACCTCGAACCGCTGCTGCTCACCTACCGGGGCAACGGCGGCGCCTCCGGCGTCGTCGAGCGGACGGTCGAGCGCGAGCCGCTGCTCTCCACCGCCACCAGCGACGGCACCCACCACCGCCTGTGGGCCGTCACCGACCCCGCCGAGATCGCCGAGATCAGTCGCGACCTGGCCACCTGCCGGGCGCTGATCGCCGACGGCCACCACCGCTGGGAGATGTACCTGCGGCTGCAGCGCGAGCACCGCCACCTGCCGCGCAGCCCCTGGGACCGGGGCATGGTGCTGCTGGTGGACACCGCCCGCTACCCGCTGCGGGTCCGGGCCATCCACCGCGTGCTGTACCGGCTGCCGATCGCCACGGCGCTGGAGCGGCTCGGCGACCAGTGGAAGGTCAAGGAGGTCCCCGGCCCGCTGCCCGCCGCGCTCCAGGCGCTCTCCGAGCAGAAGCGGCACGGCGGCAACGGCTTCGTCCTCACCGGCGGCGACGGCGTCTACTGGCTGCTCGCCGAGCCCGAGGAGTCCCTGCTCGACGCGACCGTGCCGCACGACCGGCCCGAGGAGTGGCGCCACCTGGACGCCACCGTCCTGCACGCCACCCTGCTCGACCACACCTGGCACGTCCCGGACGGCCCGGACGACATCGGCTACCTGCACACCGCCGTGTCCGCCGAGCAGGAGGCCGCCCGTACCGGCGGCACCGCCGTACTGCTGCACCCGGTCCGGGAGTCCGTGGTCCGGCGGTTGGCCGAGCAGGGCGTCACCATGCCGCGCAAGTCCACCTCCTTCGGGCCGAAGCCGGCCACCGGGCTGGTGCTGCGCAGTCTCGCCCTGGGATAACGGATCCCGCCCCGAACGCCGTGAGGCCCTGCCGCTCCTCGGGGGAGCGACAGGGCCTCACGGGTGTTTCAGGGTGCTCAGCTCCGGGCGTCGTCGCCCTTGGCCTCGGCCTGCTTGTCCTCGGCCTGCTCGGCCTTGGCGCCCTGGACCTCGGCGTCCTGGGAACGCTCGGGCACCACGCCGTCGAACTCCTCGTCGATTTCGAGGTCGTCCTCGTCGTAGTACTCCTCGACGTCCTCCTCGTCCTCGAAGATCACGCGGTCGTCGGCGATGTCGCCACCACGCTTCTTCGCCGGGGCCTCGGCCTGCTCGGCGTCGTCCTCGGCCAGCTCCGGGTCGAGCGCGTCGGTGAACTCCACGCCGTCGATCTCGGCCAGCCGCTCCGAGGCGTTGGTCGAACCGTCGGTGTCGGCCTCGGCCGCCTTGGCGAACCACTCGCGGGCCTCGTCGCCACGGCCGGCCGCGATCAGCGCCTCGGCGTAGGCGTACCGCAGACGGGCGGTCCACGGGTGCACGGCGCTGGAGGCCAGCTCCGGGCTCTGCAGGGTGACCACGGCGGCGTCGAACTGCTCCATGTCGCTGCGGGCACCCGCCGCCACCAGGCGCATCTCGACCTGGCCGGCCTTGTCCAGCTGCTTCACCTCGGGCTCACCGGCCATCGCCAGCGCCCGCTCCGGACGGCCCAGACCGCGCTCGCAGTCGGCCATCACGGGCCACAGGTCGGCCCGGCCGGTCATCCGGCGGGCGGCGCGGAACTCGGTCAGCGCCTCGGAGTAGCGCTGGGTCATGTACGAGGCGAAACCGGCCGCCTCACGGACGGCGGCCACGCGGGAGGCCAGCCGCAGCGCGACGCGCGAGTACTGGTAGGCCTCCTCCGGCTCACCGTCGAGCAGGCGGGCCACCATCACCAGGTTGCGGGCGACGTCGTCCGCGAGGGTCTTGGGCAGGCTCTTGAGCTCCTGGCGCACGTCCGCGTCCAGCTCGAAGCCGGTGACGTCCTCCGGGATCGGCAGGCGCTTGACCGGCTCGTAGTTGCCGCGACGGTCGTCGAAGTCCCGACGGCCGCGGTCGCCGCCACGGTCGTCACGGTCGCGGTACGGGCGGTCCTCGCGGTCACGGCGGTAGCCACCGCCGCCCTGGCGATCGTCACGGCGGAAGCCGCCACGGTCGCCACCGCGGTCATCGCGACGGAAGCCGCCACGGTCACCGCCGCGCTCGCCGCGGTCGCGGTTGAAACCGCCACCGGCCGGACGGTCGTCACGACGGAAGCCACCGCGCTCGCCGCCACGGTCATCGCGGTCGCGGAACGGACGGTCCTCACGACGCGGACGGTCGTCACGGTCGTCACGACGGAACCCACCCGGACG
>NZ_LFMD02000002.1:96918-380294 GCF_015776785.2 Kitasatospora sp. SUK 42
AGCCAGGATCAAACTCTCCGTGAATGTTTACCCGGCAGTGCTTAATTAAAAGCCTCGGGTCCACACCCGCGTTGAGCGGCACGGCAACCACCGGAATAGGGTGGTCCCGCGCACTGCGTCCTCGCTAGTGTTATTTCAAAAGGAATCTCCAACCCCAGAAGAATCTGAGGCCGGGGATGTCAACATATCTGGCGTTGACTTTTGGCACGCTGTTGAGTTCTCAAGGAACGGACGCTTCCTTCGAGCCGCCTTCCAGCGGGCCCTCCGGGCGCTTCGTTCTTTCGTGTTTCCAGCTTATCAGATGTTTTCCGCTCCGTTTTCCGGAGTTTCATTCATCCGATTTCCCGAACTGGCCGGGGCCGCTTTTCGCGACGACCACCACGTTAGCGCATTCCGAGAGTTATCTCGAAATTCACGCTCACACCCGATTGACGGGACGCCAATGGACCCAACTGAATGGGCGCCAAAGTGTGAGGGTGGGTCTTGCTGAGTGGGGTGGCCGCTCTAGCGACTCGTTCCACACTAGGCCACTCGGAGGACAACGTCAAACGTCGAGGGCGGGATCCGGCTGGATCCCGCCCTCGTTCGTCAAAGCCGCAGGTCAGCGGCGTCGGGTTTCGGTCACGCCGACGCCGGCACCAGCTCGGCCGCGGCCAGGTTGCGCTTGCCGCGACGCAGCACCAGCCAGCGGCCGTGCAGCAGGTCGGCCTCGGTCGGCACTGCCTCCTCGTCCGTCACCTTGACGTTGTTGAGGTAGGCACCGCCCTCCTTGATCGTCCGGCGGGCGGCCGAGCGGCTCGGCGCCAGGCCGACGGCGACCAACAGGTCGACCACCGGCTGGAGTTCGGACACCTCGGCCTTCGGGACCTCGGCCAGGGCGGCGGCCATGGTCGGGGCCTCCAGGTCGGCCAGGTCGCCCTGCCCGAACAGCGCCTTGGACGCGGCGACCGCGCGCTCGTACTGCTCGGCGCCGTGCACCAACGTCGTGAGCTCCTCGGCCAGGGCTCGCTGGGCGAGACGGGCGGCGGGGCGCTCGGTGGTCTCGCGCTCCAGCTCCTCGATCTCCTCCTTCGAGCGGAAGCTGAAGATCCGCAGGAAGTTGGGGACGTCCCGGTCGTCCGCGTTCAGCCAGAACTGGTAGAAGGCGTACGGAGTGGTCAGCTCGGGGTCGAGCCAGACCGTGCCGGACTCGGTCTTGCCGAACTTGGTGCCGTCGGCCTTGACGATCAGCGGCGTGGCCAGCGCGTGCACGGACTTGCCGTCGGCCTTGCGGATCAGGTCCGTGCCGGCGGTGAGGTTTCCCCACTGGTCGCTGCCGCCGGTCTGCAGGGTGCAGCCGTAGCGGCGGTTCAGCTCCAGGTAGTCCATGCCCTGGAGGATCTGGTAGCTGAACTCGGTGTAGCTGATGCCCGCGTCGGAGTTGAGCCGTCGGGCGACGGCCTCCTTGGCGATCATGTTGTTCACGCGGAAGTACTTGCCCACGTCGCGCAGCAGGCTGATGGCCGACATCCCGGAGGTCCAGTCCAGGTTGTTGACCATGCGCGCCGCGTACTGGCCCTCGAAGTCGAGGAAGCGCGAGATCTGGCCGCGCAGGCGCTCCACCCAGCCGGCCACCGTCTCGGGGTCGTTGAGCACGCGCTCGGCGGTGGGCTTCGGGTCGCCGATCAGGCCCGTGGCGCCGCCGACCAGGCCGAGCGGGAGGTTCCCCGCCTGCTGGATGCGGCGCATGGTGAGGATCTGCACCAGGTTGCCGAGGTGCAGGCTGGGGGCCGTCGGGTCGAAGCCGCAATAGAACGTGACCGGGCCGTCCGCGAACGCCTTGCGCAGTGCGTCCTCGTCAGTGGACAGGGCGATCAGCCCACGCCACCGCAGCTCGTCGACGATGTCCGTCACGGTCACGCTTCTCCTTCGATCGGGCGTCCGCCCGGCGACGGCCCGGTTCGGTCGGGCCCCCGGGTCGGTACGACTCCAGCCTGATAGAGCCTACGCGGTTCCGGCCAGCGAGTTTTCCCCGAGGCACTCCCGCGAGGTGCCGCCGATACCGGAAATTCCGTTGTTCGTCGGCTGCGGGCCCATTCAGAGTGGTTCCACCGCCGTACGGCGGCAGTGACGTGTGTGGAGACGGTCGTGCCGCCGTGGCACGCCCGTGGGAAGGGTGTGCCGAGTGCGCAACACGCTGGTTCTGAACGCGAGCTACGAGCCCCTGACGACGGTGTCGCTCCAGCGCGCCGTCGTCCTGGTGCTCCAGGACAAGGCGGTGGTGGAGCAGGCGCATCCGCTGCGCTCGATACGAGGTACGGGCGTCACCGTCCCGGTGCCCCGGGTGATCAGACTGCAACGGTACGTACGGGTGCCGTTCCGACAACAGGCCCCGTGGTCCCGACGGGGCGTGCTGGCCCGGGACCAGCACCTGTGCGCGTACTGCGGGCGCCGGGCCACCACGGTGGACCACCTCCAGCCCAGGTCGCGCGGCGGTGCGGACAGCTGGATGAACACCGTGGCCGCGTGCGCGGAGGACAACCAGCGCAAGGCCGACCGGACACCGGAGCAGGCCGGGATGAAGCTGCTGCGGCGGCCGTTCGTGCCGACGCCGCAGGCCACCCTGATGCTGGCGCTCGGGCTGCGCGGCTCGGAGGCCCGGGAGCTCGCCGACTGGCTGCCGGCCATACCGGGGCAGCCGGCCCCGGCGGCCTGAGAGGGGCTCCGGAAGCGGCCTGAGAACCGCGGGAGCCGGGCTCAGTCCTTCGCCTGGTAGCCCGCCGCCGTACCGAAGTTGGCCGAGTGCTCGGGCACCACGACCACCTGCCCGCCGCCGATCGCCACCCGCCCGGAGACCAGCAGCGAGCCGGTGCCGGGCGGGAAGTTGCCGCCGACCGCCTCCTGGCCACCCGCCAGCGGGAAGCGGATGAGGTGGGCGGGCTGGTCGCGGCGTTCGTCGGCGGCGAGCACCAGCGAGCCGCCGTCGATGCCGACCGCCCGGACGGTGCCCTTGGCGGTGACCGGCGCCTTCCAGTGCTGCTTGCCGGTGTCCAGGTCGTAGCCGACCGCGGACACCGGCCCGCCGCCGTTCGCCGGGACCAGGGCGGCGACCATGGTGCGGCCCTCGAAGAACACGTCGGGAGTGGCCGAAAACGTACCGTGGGAGACGTCCAGGCGGCCGCCGTCCACGACCACCGGGATCTCGGCGGCCGGGTCACCGGCCGCACCCCAGGCGAACACCCGGTCGTCCTCCGGCTTCCCGCCGGTGGTGAGCACCACGGCCGGCTCGGCGGAGAGCACCGTCACCGTCTTCGGCTGGTTGTTCAGTCCTCGCCACCAGGCGACCTTGCCGTCCACCGTGTTCAGTGCGACGGCCTGGTCGGCCGGGGTCGAGTCGGCGCAGGTGGAGGCGACCAGCACGGTCTTGCCGGTCACACCGCCGGACAGGGTGCAGAACTTGCCCTGCCCGGTGTACTGCCAGACGTCCTTGCCCTCGGCCGTGTCCCAGGCCACCACCCGGTCGTCGCCGACCGCGATCACCTTGTCCTCGGTGACGCCGATCCGTGCGCCGTACGAGTCCTTGGCGTCCGAGAGGGTCTTGGTCCAGGCGGTCTTGCCGGTCTTGGTGTCCACGGCGGCCACCAGCGTGCAGGGGCTCTTCGGGTCGGCCTGCGGCCGGAACAGGACCGCCCCCAGCCCGGCCGGGTTCACGCCCGCCGACAGTCCGCAGGGGACGGCCCCGGCCGCCGGCGGCTCGACCGACCAGGCCGGCTTGCCCGCCGCCCGGTCGTACGCGTGCACGCCCGATCCGTCGGCCCGGACCACCGCGTCGGTCAGCAACCAGCTGCCGACCAGCGTGTCGTCTCCCCCGGGCTGCCCCGGTTGCCCGGTCTGCCCGGGTTGCCCGGTCTGCCCGGGTTGCCCGGTCTGCCCGGCGCCGGCCGCCTGCACGGACCACGCCTTGGTGTGCGCCACCGCGAACCCGGGCTCGCCGCCGCCGGACGCGACCGCGCTGCCACCGCCCTCGGCGCCGACCGTCAGCGCGGCGGCGATCAGCACCCCGAGCGCGGCCACCCCGGCCCCGGCCCGCACCAGCAGGGCCCGGCGGCCGGGCACGTGCTCCCCGGTCAGTACGGAGTCGGCGGCCGCCCTGGCCCTGGCCGCCAGCGCCCCTCCGGAGCCGGAGCCGCCCCGACGACGGGCGGCGGCCCGCGACGGCGCGGCGGGCTTGGCGTCGGACTCCGGCTCGGACTCGGACGACTCGGCGGGGGGCTGTTCCTCCCCGGCCTCGGGTACGGGCTCCGGCTCCTCCAGGTGCACGTAGCCGTCGGCGGAGTACTCGGCCCCCGCCGGGACGTACAGCCCCTCCTGCGCGGGCTGCTGCTGCTCGGCGGCGTACGGCGGGTACTGCTGCTGGTACGGCTGGTACTGCCCCTGCTCGCCGTACGCCCCCTGGACGTAGCCGCCCTCGGCGTACCCGGTCGGACCGTAACCGCCCTGACCGTGCGACCACTCGGACTGCCCGTACTGCGGCTGCTGCCCGTACTCGACCGGGCCGTAGCCCTCCTGCGGCCACTGCGCCTGCTGCGGCGTCCGCTGCTGGGGCAGGGGATGGGACTGAGACTGGGGCTGGGACTGGGGTTGCCCGTAGTACCCGTCCTGCTGCTCCTGGGGGTACCACGGCTGCTGCTGGGCGTGGGGGTCTCCGAAGGGCTCCTGCGCCATCGTTCCGTCCCTCCCAGCCCCCGGCCGCCTGCCGCTTGCGGCAGTCAGCATCTCACGCCCGCGCGGGCGCGCCGTCCGGGCCCTCGACGCCCGCCCGGCGGGCCGGCCTCAGGCCGCCGACTCGGCGTGCAGGGCCTCGTCGATGCGGGCGGCGAGGGTGAAGTCCAGGCCGGTGAGCCCGCCGGCGCTGTGGGTGGACAGGACGAAGCGCAGGGTGCGCCAACGGATGTCGACGTCGGGGTGGTGGTCCAGCGCCTCGGCCTGCTCGGCGACGGCGACGACCACCCGGATCGCCGCCGGGAAGTCCGGGGCGTCGGCGCTGCGGACGATGCTGTCGCCCTCCCGGCTCCAGAGCGGCACGGCCGCCAGCGCCGTCCTGATCTCGTCCTCGGTCAGCCGTTCCCTGCTGCTCATCGGTGCGCTCCCGTTCGTGGTCGGTCGAGCTGCGAACCGGTCCAACCTACTGGTCCAGTGGACTGACGGACCGTCAACTCGCCAGCAGCCTGATGACGGCCACGAGTCCGACCACCACGATGACCCCGCGCAGCGCGGCCGGCCGCATCCGGCGGCCGACCTTGGCGCCGAGCAGGCCGCCGACCAGCGAGCCCGCCGCGATCAGCCCGGCGGCCGTCCAGTTCACCGTCGAGGTGAACAGGAAGAACAGTGCGGCGACCCCGTTGACGATCAGCGCCAGGGCGTTCTTCACCGCGTTGATCCGCTGCAGGTCCTCCTGGAGGAGCATGCCCATCAGCGCCATCAGCAGGACGCCCTGGGCGGCGCCGAAGTAGCCGCCGTAGATGCCGGTGAGGAAGACCCCGACCAGCAGCACCAGGCTGCCGTCCGGGTCGCCGCCGGGGCGGCGACGGGCGGCGACGGCCTTGGCCACCCAGGGCTGGATCACCACCAGGACCAGGGCGAGCAGGATCAGCACCGGCACGATCGCGTCGAAGGCGCCCTTCGGCAGCTTGATCAGCAGCAGCGCGCCGACCAGTCCGCCGAGCAGCGAGGCGCTGCCCAGGCGCAGCAGCCGACGACCCTGGCCGGCCAGTTCGCGGCGGTAGCCGATCACACCGCTGAGCGAGCCGGGCACCAGGCCGAAGGAGTTGGAGACGTTCGCGGTGACCGGTGGGATGCCGACGGCGAGCAGGACCGGGAAGGTGATCAGGGTGCCGGAGCCGACGATCACATTGATCATCCCGGCACCGACACCGGCCACCAGGACGGCGATCGCCTCCCAGAGCGTCATGGGTCACCTCTCCTCTCGGTCCTGTCCGAGGGGGATCATGCCGGACCTCCGGCGGCCGGACCAGACCCTCCCGGCATTCGGGACGCACGCCACAGTGCCACCGGGAACGCCGAGGGCCCGCCGCCCCGTGGCAGCGGGCCCCTGACGGGATGTTCGACCGATCACTCCGGGTCGATCTTGCGGTACTCCCGCGCCGGGTCCACCCGGGGACGGGCGGCACCCTTCTCGACGTCCACCGGGCGCGGCCCGGCCGCCGGGTCGATCGGCACCTGGGTGGCCGCCGGGGCCGCCTGCGGGACGCTCGGCGCCGCGAGCGCGCCGCCGTTCACGCCGCCGCCGTTGCCGGTCAGACCGGTGAAGGCGCCGCCGAGGCCCTTGAGCGCGTCGCCGACCTCGCTGGGGATGATCCACAGCTTGTTGGAGTCGCCCTTGGCCAGCTCGGGCAGGGTCTGGAGGTACTGGTAGGCGAGCAGCTTCTGGTCGGCGTCGCCGTCGTGGATCGCCTCGAAGACCGTCCGGATCGCGGCCGCCTCACCGTCGGCGCGCAGCACCGCGGCCTGGGCCTCACCCTCGGCCTTGAGCACCTCGGCCTGCTTCTCACCCTCGGCCTTGAGGATCTGGGCCTGGCGCTGGCCCTCGGCGGTGAGGATCGCGGCGCGCTTGTCACGGTCGGCGCGCATCTGCTTCTCCATCGAGTCCTGGATGGAGGTCGGCGGCTCGATCGCCTTCAGCTCGACGCGGTTGACCCGGATGCCCCACTTGCCCGTGGCCTCGTCCAGGACGCCGCGCAGGCCGGCGTTGATGACCTCGCGCGAGGTCAGGGTCGACTCCAGGTCCATCGAGCCGATGATGTTGCGCAGCGTGGTGACGGTCAGCTGCTCGATCGCCTGGATGTAGCTGGCGACCTCGTAGGTGGCGGCGCGGGCGTCGGTCACCTGGTAGTAGATGACGGTGTCGATGTTGACGACCAGGTTGTCCTGGGTGATCACCGGCTGCGGCGGGAACGGCACGACCTGCTCGCGCAGGTCGATCCGGTTGCGGACGCGGTCGATGAACGGGACGACGATGTTCAGCCCTGCGTTGAGCGTCCGGGTGTAGCGGCCGAAGCGCTCCACGATCGCGGCGCTGGCCTGCGGGATGACCTGGATCGTCTTGATCAGCGCGATGAAGGCCACCACGACCAGGACGACCAAAACGATAAGGACGGGTTCCACGGACTCTCCCCTAGACGACCAGGGCGGTCGCGCCCTGGATTTCGACGACGTCGACCTGCTGCCCGGGCTGGTAGACCTGGTCCGGGTGGAGCGCGCGGGCCGACCAGATCTCGCCGTTCAGCTTGATCCGTCCGCCCTCCCCGTCGACGGTTTCCGCGACGACCGCGGTGGCGCCCTGGAGCGCCTCGATGCCCATCTTGACCTGCGGGCCCTTCTGGAGCTGCCGGTAGGCGATCGGACGGACGACGACCACCAGCGCGACCGACACCACGAGGAAGGTCACGGCCTGGAGGACCACTCCCCCGCCCAGTCCGGCCACGCCGGCGGCGGCCAGCGATCCGACGGCGAACATGGCGAACTCCGGCATCGCGGTGAGCACCAGCGGTATGCCGAGGGCCGCGGCGGCCAGGAGCCACCAGATCCAGCTGTCCACACGTCCATCCTAGGGAGCGAAGGGCCTTCAGGGGACGGTTCCCGCAGGTCGAGGGGCGGAAACCGGTCGCGCGTGCGACCGGTCCCGACGGCCTTCCGTGTGACGGACGAGTGGGGCCCCGCGACGGGGCGGACGGGGGCTCAGCCCAGCGGCAGGCCCTGGGCCGACCAGCGGTCCCCGTGGCGCTCCAGGGTGAGCGGCAGACCGAAGCACTTGGAGAGGTTGCGGGCGGTCAGCTCGGTGTCGATCGGGCCGGCGGTGAGCACCTTGCCCTGACGGATCATCAGGACGTGGGTGAAGCCGGGGGCGATCTCCTCGACGTGGTGGGTGACCATCGCCATGGCCGGGGCGAACTCGTCCTGGGCCAGCGCGCCCAGCCGGCGGACCAGGTCCTCTCGGCCGCCGAGGTCCAGGCCGGCCGCAGGCTCGTCGAGCAGCAGCAGCTCGGGGTCGGTCATCAGGGCCCGGGCGATCAGGGTGCGCTTGCGCTCGCCCTCGGAGAGGGTGCCGAACTTGCGGCCGGTGAGGTTGGCCATGCCGAGGCGGTCGAGCAGGGCGAGGGCACGGCCCTCGTCGGACTGCTCGTAGGTCTCCTGCCAGCTGACCGTCATGCCGTACGCGGCGGTGAGCACCGTCTGCAGCACGGTCTGCTCGGCCGGCAGCTTGTCGAACATGGCGGCGCCGGCCAGCCCGATCCGGGAGCGCAGCTCGAAGACGTCGACCTCGCCGAGCTTCTCGCCCAGCACCGAGACCTTGCCCGAGGTCGGGAACAGGTACGAGGAGGCGATCTGCAGCAGGGTGGTCTTGCCGGCGCCGTTCGGGCCCAGGATGACCCAGCGCTCACCCTCCGAGATGGACCACGAGACCTGGTCGACCAGCGCGCGCCCCTCCCGGACCACGGATACGTCCACCAGCTCCAGCACGTCGCTCATGCCTATGCCTTCCCCAAACAAAAAATCTCGGCCGTCGGTGCGGGCGGCGCGCCTACTCCGGCAGCCGGTGGGCACGGGGTGGGTGCGCCGCACACGCATGGGCAAACCTACGCCACGCGGATGACCGCCGATTCCGTAGGCTGGCCGGATGCTCGCCACACCTGCCGACAATCCGTACGAAGAGCCCCGTTCGGGGCGGCTGACCGCCTGGGGCAACGCCCTGCTGAGCGGCCTGGTGGCGCCTGACGACGCCGCCACGGCCGTCCTGGGCGCCGACGAGGGCCACCGGGTGACCGGGCTGCCCGGGGACGCCCCGGGCGAGCGCCACGGGCTGACCTGGGCGCTGGGCCGGCTGCGGGTGCTGGGCGTGAAGGGCCTGCGGCTGGCGCTGCCCTCGACCGGGCACCCGCTGGGGCTGACCGGCCCGGCGGACTTCAACGCCCGGGCCATGGAGGCGGGCGAGGCGGTGCTCGCGGTGGGGGTGCCGCTCGGGCTGGTGCCGGAGGTGGAGGTGTTCGGCCCGGCCGGGGACCGCTCGGCCACCGTGCTGTGGCGCTGCTCCGAGGTCAACGACGCCCCGCCGGCCGACGTGCCCTCGCTGCACGAGGCCGAGCGCGAGCTGGCGGACGGGCTGCGCGAGGCGACCGTCCTGCTCTCCCGGCTCGACGTGGCCGGTGCCGGGCCGGAGGCGCTGCGCGCCCTCGACGCCTACCGTCGGCGCGGCCACGGCGAGCTGCTCGCGCCCGGCTACCCGCCGCGCGCCGTCCGGATCCTGGAGTCGGCCCGACAGGTGTCCGCACTGCTGACGATCGCCTCCGGCGGGCACGGCGCGGCGGTCAGCGCCTCGGAGATGGCCGCCCGCCAGTCCGTCCTGGCGCCGCTGTGGCGCACCGCACGCCGTGCCCAGGTGGCCGCCTACAACGCCATGGTCGACGAGCGCGAGGAGCGCTAGGACTCCCCCGACCGCTCCGGCCTTGCCGGGCCTCAGACCTCCCGGGCCTAAACCTCCCGGGCCTCGCCGTGCCGGACGGCCCAGAGCGCGGCCTGGGTGCGGTCGGCGAGGTCCAGCTTCATCAGGATGTTGGAGACGTGCGTCTTCACCGTCTTCTCCGACAGGTGCAGGCTGCGGGCGATCTCCCGGTTGGAACGGCCGTCGGCGATGTGGCCGAGCACCTCGCGCTCGCGCTCGGTGAGGGTGCCGCCGCGGCCCTGCGGGGCGCGCGGGCCGTCGTCGGAGAGCAGGGCCTCGGCCAGTTCGGGCTGGAGCAGCACGTGTCCGGCGTGCACCGAGCGGATCGCCCCGGCCAGCGCCTCCGGGTCCACGTCCTTGTAGACGTACCCTGCGGCGCCGGCCCGCAGCGCGGGGACCATGGTGCGGTGCTCGGTGAAACTCGTCACGATCAGGATCCGGGCCCGGCTGCCCTCGTCCTTGAGCGTGCGCAGCGCCTCGATGCCGTCGACGCCGGGCATCTTGAGGTCCATCAGGACGACGTCCGGGTCGAGTTCGCGGGCGCGCTCGACGCCCTCGGCCCCGTCGGCGGCCTCCCCGACCACCTCGATGTCGTCCTGGACCTCCAGGAAGGTGCGCAGCCCGCGGCGGACCACCTGGTGGTCGTCGACCAGCAGGACGCGGATCGACGGCGTGCTCTCAGGCACCGGGGACCTCCATCTCGACGAGCGTCCCCCGGCCGGGGGCCGACTCCAGGGTGAGCGTGCCGCCGACGGCGGCCGCGCGGTCGCGCATCGAGGCCAGGCCGAGGTGGCGGCCGGCCCGGCGGACGGACTCGGGGTCGAAGCCGCGCCCGTCGTCGCGCACCCGCAGCACGGCGCCGCGCGCGGGCGTCCCGACCAGGGTGACGGTGACCCGGCGGGCGCCGGAGTGGCGCAGCGCGTTGTGCAGCGCCTCCTGGGCGACCCTCAGCAGGGCGGCCTCCTGGGCGGGCGGCAGGGCGCGGACGCCGTCGGCGGCGAAGGCGACGTCGGCGGCGTGGGCGCGGTCCAGGACCTGCACCTGGGAGGCGAGGGTGGCGCTCAGCCCGTCCTCCTCCAGGGCGGCGGGGCGCAGTTCGACCACCACGGCGCGCAGTTCGTCGGCGGCCTCGGCGGCCAGCCGGGCGACCTCGGCGAGTTCGGCGCGGGCGCGGGCCGGGTCGCGGTCGACCAGTGTGGCGGCGGCCTTGGCGGTGAGGCGCAGCGAGAAGAGCTTCTGCGAGACGGCGTCGTGCAGGTCGTGGGCGATCCTGGCGCGCTCGCCGGCCAGGGTGAGCTCGCGGCTGCGCTCGTACAGGCGGGCGTTGGAGAGGGCGAGGGCGGCGTGGGCGGCGAGGATCCGCAGCAGTTCCTCGTCGTGGTCGGTGAACAGGCCGCCGCCGCGCTTGTTGGCGAGGAAGATGACGCCCATCACCTGGGGTTCGTCCTCGTCGGCCTCGGTGTCCAGGACCGGCATGCCGAGGAAGGCGTCCATCTCGGGGTGGGCGGCGGGCCAGCCCTCGAAGGCGGGGGCCCTGCGGACGTCGGCGAGGCGGGTGGGGCCGGTCTCGTGCAGCAGTTCGGCGAGCACGCCGTGCTGACGGGGCAGCGGGCCGATCGCCCGCCACTGCTCGTCGGTGACGCCGTCGACGACGAACTGGGCGAAGCCGCCGTGGTCGTCGGGCACGCCCAGGGCCGCGTACTCGGCGCCGAGGAGGTCCCGGGCGGAGGCGGTGATGCGGCGCAGCACCTCGCGGACCTCCAGGTGCCGGCTCATCGCCAGCAGCGCCTGGCTGACGGCCTCGATGCCGGTCAGCGGGTCGCAGGCGGGCGGCGGGTCGGCGGGGGCCCGGTGGTCTCCGGTGGTGCGGGGCATACCGCCAAACTACCGCCGCCGCAGGCGCGGCCGCGTCCGTCCAGGGCCCTAGGCCGGTGGGCCCAGCACTGGTCGTCACGGCCCTCCGCCGTCCGGCGCCCGCCGCTCGGTGCCCGGCCCGGCCAACGCGAAGGGCGCTCCCCCCGACCGGGGAGAGCGCCCTTCCGTGGCACGGGTCAGCCCTTCTGCATGACCTCGGGCTCGTGCCGGCGCTGGAGCCGGGTCACGATCACGCCGATCACGATCGAGATGACGATCAGCACGCCGGCGTCGATCGCCCACTGGGCGACGCTGCTCTTCCACAGCGGGTCGTAGTTGGGGTTCTGGAAGTCCTTGTTCCAGGGCCCCATCAGCTTGGACAGGTCGAGCGTGGTGGCCACGATGCCGGTGCCCCAGCGGGCCGGCATCAGCCAGGCGGCCTGCTCCAGACCGGGCTTGCTGAAGATCTGGAAGAGGCAGCCGGTGAAGACGACCTGGACGATGGCGAACATGACCAGCAGCGGCATGGTCTTCTCGGAGGTCTTCACCAGGGCCGAGATCATCAGGCCGAACATCATCGCGGTGAAGCTGAGCAGGATCATGCCGATGGTCATCTCGATGACCGGCAGGTTCTTCACGATGAGGCCGTGCTCGGGCAGCTTGCGCGGCAGGAAGCCGACGGCGGAGATGATGGCGCCCTGGATCACGCTGAAGATGCCCAGCACGATGACCTTGGACATCATGTACGCCGAGCGGGAGAGCCCGGTGGCGCGTTCCCGTTCGTAGATCGCGCGTTCCTTGATGAGCTCCCGGACGGAGTTGGCCGCTCCGGAGAAGCAGGCGCCGATCGCGAGGATCATGATGATCGTCGCGGCTCCGCCGTTGAGCCCCAGTTGGCTCTTGGCGTTCCGGGCCAGTCCGGCCTCGTTGGGCACCAGCACGCTCACCGCGCCGATGACCGCGGGCAGCAGCACCGACAGCGCCAGGAAGCCGCGGTCCGAGGCGAGCACCGACATGTAGCGGCGCATCAGCGTCCACAGCTGCGAGCCCCAGCTCTGCGGCTTGGGCGGCCTGACGGCCTCCTGGGCGACCTGAGCGTGCTGCACCTCGCCCGCCTCCACGGTGGGGGCGGAGTACTGCTGGTAGTGCACGGAGCCGCGGTAGCGGCCGGCCCAGTCGTGGTCCGGGAAGTTCTCGAAGGCCTGGAAGACGTCCGCCCAGGTCTCGTACCCGAAGAAGTGCAGCGCCTCGTCCGGCGGGCCGAAGTAGGCCACCGAGCCGCCCGGCGCCATCACCAACAGTCGGTCGCAGAGCGCGAGTTCGGCCACCGAGTGGGTGACGACCAGGATGGTGCGGCCGTCGTCGGCCAGGCCGCGCAGCATCTGCATGACCTCGCGGTCCATGCCCGGGTCGAGGCCCGAGGTGGGCTCGTCCAGGAAGATCAGCGAGGGCTTGGTGAGCAGCTCCAGGGCGACCGAGACGCGCTTCTGCTGGCCGCCGGAGAGCGCGGTGATCTTGTTGTCGGCGCGCTTGTCCAGGCGCAGCTCGTACAGCACCTCGTCGATCCGGGCCTCGCGCTCGCGGGCCTCGGTGTCGCCGGGGAAGCGCAGCCGGGCCGCGTACTTGAGGCCGTTCCGGACGGTGAGCTCGCGGTGCAGGATCTCCGACTGCGGCACCAGGCCGATGCGGGAGCGGAGTTCGGCGAACTGCTTGTAGAGGTTGCGGCCGTCGTACAGGACCTCGCCGCGGTCGGCCGGGCGGTAGCCGGTGAGGGCGCGCAGCAGGGTGGACTTGCCGGAGCCGGACGGGCCGATGACGGCGACCAGGGACTTCTCCGGGACGCCGAAGCTGACGTCGTCGAGCAGGATCTTCCTGCCGCCCTTGTGCTCGACCTCGACGGTCAGGTGGCGGGCGGAGAAGGAGACCGCGCCGGTGTCGACGAACTCCTGGAGCTGGTCGCCGACCAGCACGAAGCCGGAGTGGCCGACCGTCAGCCGGTCCTTCGGGCCCATCAGCTGACGCTGCACCCGCTGGCCGTTGAGGTAGATGCCGTTGTGGCTGCCGAGGTCGACGATCTCGTAGCGGCCGTCCGGCAGCTGGCGCAGCTCGGCGTGGTGGCGGGAGACCTGGAGGTCGGACACCACGATGTCGTTGTCGAGCGCGCGGCCGATCCTGACGGTGCGCATGGCGGCCGTCAGGTTGCGGATGATCGTCGGCTGCGGGCCTCCGCTGCCGGAGTCGTGCGCCGGCGGCTGCTGCGGGTGGGCCTGCTGCTGCGGGAAGCCCGGGTGCTGGGGCTGCGGCTGCGGCGCGTACTGCTGCGGCGGCGCGTACTGCTGTTGGGGCTGCGGCTGGCCGGGCCAGGCCTGCTGATGCTGCGCCGGCTGCTGCTGGTACGGGTCCTGCGGCGGCCAGGCCTGCTGCGGGCCGGGCGGCTGGGGCGTCGGGACGGGGCCGCGGGCGGTGGCGGCGTCGTGCACCGGGGAGTGCTGCGGGGCGGCGGCGTGCACCGGTGCGGAGAAGGCGAGCCGGGGGCCGTTCTCGGGGTTGCCCAGGTTCACCACGGCGCCGGGGAACAGCTGGGCCTGCGTGGTGCGGGCGCCGGCCACGAAGGTGCCGTTGGTGCTGCCGTGGTCGTCCAGTTGCCAACCGCTGCCGTTGAAGCTGATGGTCCCGTGCTGCCAGGAGACCCTGGCGTCCTCGAACGGGAAGTCCGACTGCGGGTTGCGCCCGATGGTGTAGGACCGCCCGGGCTCCAGAGTCCGCTGCTGTCCGTTGATCTCGATGACGAGTTGCGGCACTGCTCGCCTGCCCCGCTCTCTCGGTTCCCCCGATTTGTGGCCCCCGGCCGGGGACGCACTGTTCCTCTGACTGACGGGGGGAATCATTCCAGCCGCCGGTCGGCCGACGAAAGTCACCCCGGGTGACTGTGACCAGGCTGCTACGGATCCGTGCACTCCGGTATCCCGCCTCGTGGGACGGGTGCTCTGGGGCCGGCGGCCGGCGGGTAGCGTGGGAGGCACCATGAACGCATCGCCCTTGGCCGCTGAGCCCCTCCCCGCCTCCCAGCCCCGGACCGCGGACTCGCGCACCCTGCTCGTCAAGGTGTTCGGCAAGGACCGCCCCGGCATCACCGCCGGCCTCTTCGCCACCCTCGCCGGCTTCGGCGTCGACGTGATCGACATCGAGCAGGTCGTCACCCGTGGCCGCATCACGCTGTGCGCCCTGGTCACCCCGCCCTCGGCCCCCGGCGCCGAGGGCGGCCTGCGCGCCACCGTCCACCGCTGGGCGGAGGAGCAGAAGCTTCAGGCCGAGATCCTCTCCGGCATCGGTGACAACCGGCCGCGCCGCGAGGGCCGTTCGCACGTCACGGTGCTCGGCAACCCGCTGACCGCCTCCGCCGTCTCCGCGCTCACCTCCCGGATCACCGCGGCGGGCGGCAACATCGACCGGGTCTTCCGGCTCGCCAAGTACCCGGTGACGGCCGTCGAGCTGGCCGTCTCGGGTGTGGCCACCGAGGAGCTGCGGGCCGAGCTGGCCCCGGAGGCGGCCGCCCAGCGGGTGGACGTCGCGGTGGTGGCGGCCGGGCTGGAGCGCCGGGCCAAGCGGCTGGTGGTGATGGACGTGGACTCCACGCTCATCCAGGACGAGGTGATCGAGCTGTTCGCCGCCCACGCGGGCTGCGAGGAGCAGGTGGCCGAGGTGACGGCGGCGGCGATGCGCGGCGAGCTGGACTTCGCCGAGTCGCTGCACGCCCGGGTGGCGCTGCTGGCGGGGCTGGACGCCTCGGTGACCGAGAAGGTCCGCTCGGAGGTCCGGCTCACCCCGGGCGCGCGCACCCTGATCCGGACGCTGCAGCGCCTGGGCTTCCAGGTCGCCGTGGTCTCCGGCGGGTTCACCCAGGTCACCGACCACCTGGTGGAGCTGCTGGGGCTGGACTTCGCGGCCGCCAACACCCTGGAGGTGGTGGACGGGAAGTTCACCGGCCGGGTGGTCGGCGAGATCGTGGACCGGGCCGGCAAGGCCCGCTGGCTGGCCCGTTTCGCCGAGCTGGCGAAGGTTCCGCTGGAGCAGACGGTGGCGATCGGCGACGGCGCCAACGACCTGGACATGCTGAACGCGGCCGGGCTCGGGGTGGCCTTCAACGCCAAGCCGGTGGTACGCGAGGCCGCCGACACCGCGGTGAACGTGCCGTTCCTGGACACCGTGCTGTACCTGCTGGGCATCACCCGCGAGGAGGTCGAGGCGGCCGACGTGCTGGACGGCACCCCGACCGAGTAGGGCCTGCGGAAGCAACCGAGGGGCGTGCGGATCCGATCCGCACGCCCCTCGCTGACGTTCCGGACGTCGGCCCCGCCCGGGGACCGGACGTCGGTCCTCGCCGTGCGGACCGGAGGTCAGTTTTGCGGCGTGCGGACCGGAGGTCAGTCCTGCGGCGTGTGGACCGGAGGTCAGTCCTGCGGCGTGTGGTACGAGACCAGCTCCGCCACGCCCGGCTCGACGCCCTTCCAGGAGCCGGAGAAGCTGAGCACCGCGATCGCCGCCGTCGGGAAGCCGCCCAGCCGCAGCCGCTCCAGCGCGTCCCGGTCGCCCGCGTCCCCGGCCAGCACCTGGGTCAGGCCCAGCACGCCGGGGTTGTGGCCGACCAGCACCACGTCCGCGTACTCCTCCGGGGTCTCCTGGAGGACGGCGATGATCTCGCCCGGGCTGGCCTCGTAGATCCGGTCCTCGTACACGGTCTTGCGGGCCCGCTTGGGCAGCTCGTGCGCGGCCAGCTTCCACGTCTCGCGGGTGCGCAGCGCGGTGGAGCAGAGCACGTATTCGGGGTTGATGCCGGAGTCGGCCAGCCAGCGGCCGGCGTCCGGGGCCTGGTTGCGGCCCCGGTCGGCCAGCGGCCGCTCGTGGTCGTCCACGCCGTTGGGCCAGTCGGCCTTGGCGTGGCGGAGAACGATGATCCTGCGGGGCGTGTCGGCGCTCATACCCAGCAAGCTTGGCAGAAAAGCCGCCCGGGGGCGCGACGCCCCCGGTTGCCGCCACTCCCGGAGGCGGCGGGTGCCATCGCGCTCCGTTCGCCGGAGCGCCACCGGGAGTCGCCGCGGCGGGAGTCACCCCGGCCGGAGCAGGGGGGCGGGAGTGCGACGGCCGGACGGCCGGAGGTGCCGGACGGAGGCGGTCAGCCGAGCGCGTCGGCGAAGCTGGCGATGATCGCCACCAGCACCACGATGCCGACGATGGCGAAGGCGATACGGCCGAGCTGCTTGCGGCCGTCGGTCGGATTGGGATCGAGAACGGGCATGTCGGGATTCTCCCACCCCGAACACGCCCGTCCCGCGCTGGCCCCGCCGCTTTGGCCAGGCCTTGACCTTTCCGGTCAGGCCTTGACCTGCGCCGCCTCCGGGTGGACGGCCTCGTCCTCGATGTGCCGGGCCCGCGCGGCGCGCAGACCGAACAGCATCTGCGGCACCAGCAGCAGCGCGAGGAAGCCCAGCGGCCCGTACCACTCGCCGGTGGCCTGGTAGATCCGGCCGACCAGGATCGGGCCCGGGATGGAGATCAGGTAGCCGACGCCCTGGGAGAAGACGGACAGCTGCGCCACCCCGCCCGCGGTCCGGGCGCGCAGCCCGATCATGGTCAGCACCAGCGGGAACGCGCAGTTGGACAGGCCCACCAGTACGGCCCACGCCCACGCCCCGCCGGCCGGGGCGAGCGCCAGGCCGGCGTACCCGACGATGCCGCAGGCGGCCAGCACGACCACGAAGAGCCGCTGGTCGCCGCGCCGGGCGGCCAGGTTGGGCAGCACGAAGGAGACCGGCACACCGATCATCATGGTGACCGCGAGCAGCACCCCGGAGGTGCCCTTGTCGATGCCGGCGTCCTGGAAGATCGTCGGCAGGAAGCCCATCACCACGTACGCACCGGTGGCCTGGAGGCCGAAGAAGCAGGCCAGCGCCCAGGCCGTGCGGCTGCGGGTGATCGGCAGCCTGGCGGGGGCGGCGGCGCCGTCGGCCCGCTCGCCGCGCTCGCGCTTGGCGATCAGCAGCGGCAGCCAGAGCACCAGGGCCAGCGCGCCCAGGGCGGCCCAGCTGCCCAGGCCGTAGCGCCAGTCGCCGCCGAGCGCGCTGGTCAGCGGCACGCTGACCAGCGCGGCCAGCGCGGTGCCGGCGGACAGCGCCATGGAGTACAGGCCGATCATCGGACCGACCCTCTCCGGGAAGTACCGCTTGATCACCACCGGCAGCAGCACGTTGGAGACCGCCACCCCGGCCAGCGCGAGCGCGGTCAGCAGCAGGAACACCGCCGTACCGCCGGCGAAGGAGCGGGCCAGCACGCCTGCCGTGATCGCGCCCATGCCGGCCGTGATCACCGCGATCGGGCCGATCCGGCGCGCCGCCGCGGGGGCGGCGAAGCCGAACAGCGCGAAGCACAGCGACGGGACGGCGGCGAGCAGCCCGGCCAGCGTCGGGTTCATCCCGAGGTCGGTACGGACCTGGACGAGCAGCGGGCCGAGGCTGGTGACCACGGGGCGCAGGTTGAAGGCGGCGGCGGCGATCGCGACGACGAAGAGCCAGCCGAGGTACTTGGGGGGCTGGGAGGGCCGCTCGGTCTGCGGCCGGGCCTCGGTTCGTGGGGAGGCGGTGGTGTCTGCTGCGGGAGGCATGTGCGCCATCATAGAATGATGGGATGAATTGATGCACCTTGGAATTGGCATGATGTGCCGACCGTTCATCCACCGGCCACCACCTGTCCCCAGGGCCCACCCGACCCGTAGCCGCAAGGAGTCCCCGTGGCGCTGTCCTCGCCGAGGCGCACCCCGCTGTCCGACCAGGTGATCGCTCAGCTGCGCGCCCAGATCACCTCCGGGGAGTGGCCCGTCGGCTCGCGCATCCCCACCGAGGCCGCTCTGGTCGAGCAGCTGGGCGTGGCCCGCAACACCGTCCGCGAGGCCGTCCGCGCCCTCGCCCACAACGGACTGCTCGACATCCGGCAGGGCTCCGGCACGTACGTCCTGGCCACCAGCGAGCTGGCCGGGGTGATGCACCGCCGCTTCGCCGACGCCGAGCAGGAGCAGGTCGCCGAGCTGCGGGCGACGCTGGAGACCTCCGCCGCGGGCCTGGCCGCCGTCCGCCGCACCGAGCGCGACCTCGACCTGCTGGACGCCGCGCTCGCCCGCCGCGAGAGCGCCTGGCACTCCGGCGACGCCGAGGACTTTGTCCAGGCCGACGCCGCCTTCCACCAGGCCGTGGTGGCCGCCGCCCACAACGACGTGCTGCTCGCCGTCTACGCCGACCTCGGCGAGGTCACCCGCGAGCACCTGCGCAACGACGTCGGTCCCGAGCTGATCGCCGAGCGCTACATCGGCCACGCCGCCATCCGGGACGCCATCCGGGACGGCGACGCCCAGCGCGCCTCCTTCGAGGCCGGCCGCGCCATCGGCGCCTGCGCCACCGCGGACGCGTAGCTCCGACTCGCCCGCTCGCCTCCGGGCGCTCCCGACCCGGCGCCGACGGCTGGCGCGCCCCCTTCGGCTCGGGGCGGGAAACGCCGCTGCCCGGCACCCCCTCCGCGGGGGTGCCGGGCAGCGGCGTTTCGGCAGGTCAGGCGCCGATGGCGTGCAGACCGCCGTCGACGTGGATGATCTCGCCGGTGGTCTTCGGGAACCAGTCCGACAGCAGCGCGACGATGCCGCGGCCGGCCGGCTCCGGGTCGCTCAGGTCCCACTTCAGCGGGGAGCGGTGGTTCCAGGTGTCGGCCAGGTCGCCGAAGCCCGGGATGGACTTGGCGGCCATCGAGCCCAGCGGGCCGGCGGAGACCAGGTTGCAGCGGATGTCCCGCTCGCCCAGGTAGCGCGCCAGGTAGCGGTTGGTCGACTCCAGGGCGGCCTTGGCCGGGCCCATCCAGTCGTACTGCGGCCAGGCGAACTGCGCGTCGAAGGTCAGACCGACCACCGAGCCGCCGTCCTGCATCAGCGGCAGCAGCGCCATCGTCAGCGACTTCAGCGAGTACGCCGAGACGTGCATCGCGGTGGCCACGGACTCCCACGGGGTGTCCAGGAAGTTGCCGCCCAGCGCGTCCTGCGGGGCGAAGCCGATCGAGTGGACGATGCCGTCCAGGGTCGGCAGGTGCTCGCGGACCTGGTCGGCGATGCCGGCCAGCTGCTCCGGGTTGGAGACGTCCAGCTCCAGCACCTTGACCGGGTGCGGCAGCTTCTTGGCGATCCGCTCGGTCAGGGTCGGGCGCGGGAAGGCGGTGAGGATGACCTCCGCGCCCTGCTCCTGGGCGAGCTTGGCGGCGTGGAAGGCGATGGAGGACTCCATCAGCACGCCGGTGATCAGGATCCGCTTGCCTTCGAGGATTCCACTCATGATCAGTGACCCATGCCCAATCCGCCGTCGACGGGAATGACGGCTCCGGTGATGTACGCGGCCTCGTCCGACCCGAGGAACCGCACGGTGGAGGCGACCTCGGCGGGCGCCGCGTAGCGGCCCAGCGGCACGCCCGAGACGATCTCCGCGCGGCGCTCGTCGCTGAGCACGGCGGTCATGTCGGTGTCCACGAAGCCGGGAGCCACCACGTTGACGGTGATGTTGCGCGGGCCGAGCTCGCGCGCCAGCGACCGGGCGAAGCCGACCAGGCCGGCCTTGGAGGCGGCGTAGTTGGCCTGGCCCGGCGAGCCGGACAGGCCCACCACGGAGGAGATCAGCACGACACGGCCCTTCTTGGCCCGCATCATCAGCTTCGACGCGCGCTTGACCACCCGGAAGGTACCGGTGAGGTTGGTGTCCAGGACGGAGGTGAAGTCCTCCTCGGACATCCGCAGCAGCAGGGTGTCGTTGGTGATGCCCGCGTTGGCGACCAGCACCTCGACCGCGCCGTGCTTCTGCTCGATCTCGGTGAAGGCGGCGTCGACCTGCGCGGCGTCCGTGATGTCGCAGCGCACCGCGAGGACGTCGTACTTGGCCAGCGCCTCCGGCACCTCGCCCGAGCGGCTGGTGATGGCCACCTTGTCGCCCGCCTCGGCGAAGGCCTGGGCGATCGCGAGGCCGATGCCCCGGTTTCCTCCGGTGACGAGAACCGAGCGGCTCAACGATCCACCTCTCTCCGTGTGTGAGCACGTACGTCGGAATGCGTACGCAGTGTGACGCTATCGGGCGGTCGGCGGCGGCGGCGCATCGGGCTCCCACAGCGCCGCAGGGGAGGAACTGTCGCAATCCGACAATCCGCGCTCCCGGCACCAGGTTCCCACCACCGGTGCTCCGCAGGCCGCGGCGCCTGCACGATCGGGGCGACTGTACGGGAACAACACGGGCGGGCGCACCCGTTGCCCCCGTGGTGCGGGCCGACTCGGGACCGACCGTACCGACCCCCGATGCGTCCCGGCGAGGAAACGAAGGCAGGGCGCATGACCAAGGCACGGCCCGGGAGCACCCACCGACGCGGACGCCTGCTCGCGCTGACCGCCCTGGCCGCGGGCCTGGGCGCGACCGCCTGGTCGCTGCGCGACCTTCCCGCGGCGTTCGGACGGCGCCCGGACGGCGAGCGCGAGGAGCGGGTGCGCGACTCGCCGCAGTACCGCGACGGCGTCTTCCACAACGCACCCTCGAAGCTCGCCCGCACCGCCGGCGCCCCCGGCGTCGACCCGGCCACCGTCCGTCGGATGCTGTTCGAGCGGGCCGGCCGCGTCCCCGCGCACCCGGTGCCCACCGTCCGCCCCGACACCACGCCCGGCCCGGCCGCCGAGGGCGTCGAGGTCACCTGGTACGGGCACGCCTCCGCGCTGGTCGAGATCGAGGGCTCCCGCGTCCTGCTCGACCCGATCTGGAGCGACCGCTGCTCCCCCGCCACCCACGTCGGCCCCAAGCGGCTGCACCCGGTGCCGGTCGAGTTGGAGGAGCTGCCGCCGGTCGACGCCGTGCTGATCTCGCACGACCACTACGACCACCTCGACATGGCCACCGTCAAGCGACTGGTGCGCAGCCAGTCCGCGCCCTTCGCGGTGCCGCTCGGCATCGGCGGCCACCTGCGCCGCTGGGGCGTCCCGGAGCACCGGATCATCGAGCTGGACTGGGACGAGACCTGCACCCTGGGCGAGCTGGTGCTCACCCTCACCTCCGCGCACCACTTCTCCGGCCGAGGCCTGGCCCGCAACACCACCCTGTGGGGCTCCTGGGTGATCGCCGGCCCCAGCCGCAAGGTCTTCTACACCGGCGACTCCGGCTACTTCGAGGGCTACGCCCGGATCGGCGAGCAGCACGGCCCCTTCGACGCCGCGCTGGTGCAGATCGGCGCCTACGACGAGGCCTGGTCGGACATCCACATGACCCCCGAGGACGCCGTCCTCGCCCACCGCGACCTCCGGGCCGGGCTGCTGGTGCCGGTCCACTGGTGCACCTTCAGCCTGGGCCTGCACCCGTGGGCCGAGCCGGTCGAACGGCTGCTCAAGGAGGCCAAGGTTCAGGCCGTCCCGCTGGCCGTGCCGCGCCCCGGCGAACGGATCGACGTGGACAACCCGCCGGAGCTGGACGGCTGGTGGGAGTCCGTCTCCTGAGGTGACCGGGAGGACCGGAGCCGGCGGCGCACCGGCCGGAGCACGGCGGCCGAAACCATGGCGCACCGGTCGAAATGCGCTGGCCGGAAACCCGGTGGACGGGAAATGATGCGGTGCGGACGCCCCTGTGGCTCCGCACCGTCACCCTCCGCGACCTGGGAGCCCGATTGCCTCCGATCCCTCCGGCCGACAGCGCCGGCGCCCCGCACGGGCGCGCCGTCGACCCGCTGTTCCTCGCCCTCCCGCTGCGCCCCCTCGCCGACGCCGCCCTCACCCGGGCGCGCGAACTCGGCGTGAGCCACGCCGACTTCCGCCTGGAGCGGGTCCGCAGCGCCTCCTGGCGGCTGCGCGACGCCCGTCCCGCCGGCACCTCCGACAGCGTGCAGCTCGGCTTCGCCGTCCGGGTGCTGCTGGACGGCGCCTGGGGCTTCGCCGCCGGGGTGGACCTCACCCCCGGAGCCGCGGCGAAGGTCGCCGAACAGGCCGTCGCGGTGGCCCGCCTCTCCGGCGGCATCAGCCGCGCGGCCGGCTCCACCGAGCGGGTCGAACTGGCCGACGAGCCGGTGCACCGGGACGTCACCTGGGTCTCCGCGTACGAGATCAACCCCTTCGAGGTGCCGGACGCCGAGAAGACCGCCCTGCTCGCCGAGCGCAGCTCCCGGCTGCTGGCCGCGGCCGGCGTCTCGCACGTCCAGGCGGCCCTGCGGACCGTCCAGGAGAACAAGTTCTACGCGGACACCGCGGGCACCATGACCACCCAGCAGCGGATCCGGGTCTACTCCGACCTGGAGGCCACCTCGGTCGACGAGCGCACCGGCGCCTTCGACTCGATGCAGACCCTGGCGCCGCCGGTCGGCCGCGGCTGGGAGTTCGTCGCGGGGGCCCCCGGCCGGGGCGCGAGCGGCGCCGGCTGGGACTGGGACGCCGAACTCGCCGAGCTGCCCGACCTGTTGGCCGAGAAGATGAAGGCCCCCAGCGTCCAGCCCGGCCGCTACGACCTGGTCATCGACCCGTCCAACCTCTGGCTGACCATCCACGAGTCGATCGGCCACGCCACCGAGCTGGACCGCGCGCTCGGCTACGAGGCCGCCTACGCCGGCACCTCCTTCGCCACCTTCGACCAGCTCGGCTCGCTCAGGTACGGCTCCGAGCTGATGCACGTCACCGGCGACCGCACCGCCGAGCACGGCCTGTCCACCATCGGCTACGACGACGAGGGCGTGGCCACCCAGTCCTGGGACCTGATCAAGGACGGCGTCCTGGTCGGCTACCAACTCGACCGCGGCATCGCCAGGTCGAAGGGCTTCGAGCGCTCCAACGGCTGCGCCTTCGCGGACTCCCCCGCGCACGTCCCGGTGCAGCGGATGGCCAACGTCTCGCTCCAGCCCGCCGCCGACGGCCCCGACACCGAGGGCCTGTTCGCCGGGGTGGAGAACGGCCTGTACATCGTGGGCGACCGCTCGTGGTCCATCGACCAGCAGCGCTACAACTTCCAGTTCACCGGCCAGCGCGCCTACGCCATCAGGAACGGCGAACTCGCCGGCCAGGTCAAGGACTTCGCCTACCAGGCCACCACCACCGACTTCTGGGGATCGATGGCCGCGGTCGGCGGCCCGCAGACCTACGTCCTCGGCGGCGCCTTCAACTGCGGCAAGGCGCAGCCCGGCCAGGTCGCGGCGGTCAGCCACGGCTGCCCGTCGGCGCTGTTCCGCAACGTCAACGTGCTCAACACCCAGCAGGAGGCGGGTCACTGATGACCGCGACACAGCCCCACGAACTCGTCGAGCTGGCGCTCGGCCTCTCCCGCGCCGACGGCTGCGTGGTGATCGCGGACGAGGAGTCCACCGCCAACCTGCGCTGGGCCGGCAACGCGCTGACCACCAACGGCGTCACCCGCGGCCGCCGCCTCACCGTGATCGCCACCGTGGCCGGCGCCGAGGGCACCGCCTCCGGCGTGGTCTCCCGCGAGGCCGTCACCGCCGAGGAGGTCGAGGGCCTGGTGCGGGCCGCCGAGGAGGCCGCCCGCGCGGCCGGCCCGGCCGAGGACGCCCAGCCGCTGGTCGCCGACCAGCCGCCGTCCCCGCACTTCACCCAGCCGCCCGCGGAGACCTCCATCGAGGTGTTCGACGCCTTCGGCCCGGCCCTCGGCGAGGCCTTCGCCCGCGCCACCGCACAGGGCGAGCTGCTGTACGGCTTCGCCCGGCACGAGATCACCACCAGCTACCTGGGCAGCTCCACCGGCCTGCGGCTGCGCCACGACCAGCCCACCGGCACGGTCGAGCTCAACGCCAAGACGGCCGACCTCACCGGCTCGGCCTGGATCGGCGCCGCCACCCAGGACTTCACCGACGTGGACGTGCCCGCTCTGCACGCCGAGCTCACCAAGCGCCTCGGCTGGGGCGCCCGCAAGGTCGACCTGCCCGCCGGGCGGTACGAGACGCTGCTGCCGCCCTCGGCCGTCGCCGACCTGATGGTCTACCTCCACTGGTCCTCCGGCGGCCGGGACGCCCACGAGGGCCGGACGGTCTTCTCCAAGCCCGGCGGGGGCACCCGGATCGGCGACAAGCTCTCCGGCCTGCCGCTGACGCTGCGCGCCGACCCGCGCGAGAACGGCCTGGAGGCGGCGCCGTTCGTGCTGGCGCACGCCACCGGCGGCGACGTCTCGGTCTTCGACAACGGCGAGCCGATCACCGCCACCGAGTGGATCCGCGAGGGCGTGCTGACCGACCTGGTCACCAGCCGCCACGCGGCCGCCCTCACCGGCCTGCCGCTGCGTCCGTCGATCGACAACCTGGTGCTGGAGACGGCCGACCAGGAGTCGGCGCCGACCCTGGACGAGATGATCGCCCGCACCGAGCGCGGTCTGCTGCTCACCTGCCTCTGGTACATCCGCGAGGTGGACCCGTCGACGCTGCTGCTCACCGGCCTCACCCGGGACGGCGTGTACCTGGTGGAGAACGGCGAAGTGGTCGGCGCGGTCAACAACTTCCGGTTCAACGAGTCCCCGGTCGACCTGCTCGGCCGGATCACCGAGGTGGGCCGCACCGAGCGCTGCCTGCCCCGCGAGTGGAACGACTGGTTCACCCGCACCGCGATGCCACCCGTGCGTGTCGCGGACTTCAACATGAGTTCGGTCAGCCAGGCCTCATAGCCGCTGACCAACGGGGGATACGAGAGACATGATGGACGAGAAGCGGCTGGTCAGGTCGAGCAGGATGCTGTCGCGCATCCTGCGGCACGAGCCGGAACTGGTGGGGCTCACGCTGGACGGATCCGGCTGGGTCCGGATCGACGTGCTGCTCGCCGCCCTGAGAGCCAAGGGCAGACCGCTCACCAGGGCGGAGCTCGACCACGTCGTGGCCACCAACAACAAGCGCCGCTTCGGCTACTCGCCGGACGGTCTCTCGATCCGCGCCAACCAGGGCCACACGGTGGCGGTCGACCTCGGTCTGGCCGCCACCGTGCCGCCGCCCGTGCTGTACCACGGCACCGCCGACCGCCACCTGGCGTCGATCTTCCGCGAGGGCCTGCGCCCGATGGCCCGCCAGGACGTGCACCTGTCGGCGGACACCGAGACGGCGACCCGGGTCGGCGCCCGGCACGGCCGCCCGGTCGTGCTGACCGTGAACGCGGCCGCGATGACGGCGGCCGGCCACGAGTTCCGGCTCAGCGACAACGGCGTCTGGCTCACCGACGCCGTCCCCCCGCAGTACCTCTCCCGCCGCTCCTGAAACACCGGCGAGGGCACGCCCTAGCGCCGGACGGCCCTCTACCACGCCCGACCGGGTGGGCCCGGCCCACCCGGTCTCGTCGCCCCCGCCGTCCGGGCGTACCGTGAGGAGGCCGCGCGGCCCGTCGCGCGAGTGCGTGGACGAGGGCGGTAGGACACATGGGCAAGAGCGCCGACGGCGGAGAGGTCTTCCGGATCACCGGGGCCCGCAGCAGTCTCACCGAGGACGTCCGGGGGCGCCAGCGCCGCTACGTCATCTCGATGCTGGTCCGTACGCTCTGCGTGCTGCTCGCGGTGGTGCTCTGGGACGTCCAGCGCTGGCTGGCCTTCACGGCGCTGGCGGGCGCCGTGCTGCTGCCGTACTTCGCGGTGCTCATCGCCAACGCGGGCCGGGAGCGGGCGCCCGGTCTGCCGAGCACCTTCGACATCCCGCACGACACCCCGCTGATGCTCGGCCCCGGTGGTACGGGTGGGGCGGGTGCGCCCCGTGGTACAGGAGAGGCAAAGGCGCCCGGCACCGAAGCTTCACAGGACGCGAACTGACTGTCCCTTTAAGGCTGGTTGAGCCCGAATAGGTTCGGCGAAAGCTCAAAAGAAGCTCAGATTAATCATGCAAGACCTCCCCATCCAAGGGTCCTGGCGTGACATACTGCGTACGCGCTCCGCATCCCCCGTCGGAGCGACGGACCGACGCCGGGCGGCTCCCCCCGTGGCTGCCCGGCGTCGCCATGCCCGGAACCCCGCGGGTGGAACCGGCGGATGAAACCGGCATGGGAGACTGGCGGTGACGACGAACCCGCCGAGCGCTGAGGACGGCCCGATGGACACCCCGCAGACCCCGATCTGCTCCGCCAAGGGCTGCCGGGCGGACGCCCACTGGGTGCTGGTGTGGAACAACCCCAAGCTGCACACCCCGGACCGCCGCAAGACCTGGCTCGCCTGCGAGGAGCACCGCGAGCACCTGTCCCAGTTCCTGGGCGTGCGCGGCTTCCTCAAGGAGGTCGTCGCCCTCGCCGACTGGACCCCCGAGGCCGACCAGCCGGCCTAGCCGCCGACCCCCGGGGCCGACCAGCCCGCTCAGCCCCCGATCGAGGACATCGGCCGGTCCGGCTGATGGAACTCCGGCTGGTCGATCCCGGCCCCGGCCTTCTTGCCCCACATCGCCGCCCGCCACAGCGCGGCCAGCTCCGCGTCGTCCGCCCCCTCGCGCAGGGCGGTGCGCAGGTCGGTCTCCCCGGTGGCGAAGAGGCAGTTGCGCACCTGCCCGTCGGCGGTCAGCCTGGTCCGGTCGCAGGCCCGGCAGAACGGCCGGGTGACGGAGGCGATCACGCCGACCCGGCCCGGACCGCCGTCCACCAGCCAGCGCTCGGCCGGCGCCGCGCCCCGGCGTGCGGACGGCTCCGGGGTGAGCGCGAAACGGGCGCGCAGCAGGTCCAGGATCTCCCCCGCGGTGACCATCGCCGAGCGGTCCCAGCCGTGCTGGGCGTCCAGCGGCATCTGCTCGATGAAGCGCAGCTCGTAGCCCCGCTCCAGGCACCAGGCCAGCAGGTCGGCCGCCTCGTGGTCGTTGACCCCGCGCATCAGCACCGCGTTCAGCTTCACCGGCGCCAGCCCGGCCGCCTCGGCGGCGGCCAGCCCGTCCAGCACGTCCTGGTGGCGCCGTCGGCGGGTGAGCGTGAAGAACACCTCGGGGTCGAGGGTGTCCAGCGAGACGTTGATCCGGTCGAGCCCGGCCCCGCGCAGTGCCGTCGCGGTGCGGGCCAGCCCGATGCCGTTGGTGGTCAGCGACAGCTCGGGGCGCGGTTCCAGCTCCGCGCAGGCGGCGACGACGGCGACCAGCCCGGGGCGCAGCAGCGGCTCGCCGCCGGTGAAGCGGACCTCGCGCACGCCCAGGTCGCGCACGGCCAGGGTGACCAGCCGGACGATCTCCTCGTCGGTCAGCAGGTCGGGCTTGGCCAGCCACTGGAGGCCTTCCTCCGGCATGCAGTAGGTGCACCGGAGGTTGCACCGGTCCGTCAGGGAGACCCGCAGGTCGACGGCCTGTCGTCCGAAGGTGTCGAGCAGCACGTGCGTCCCTTCCCGAATGGCGGCCGGCCCGGCCACCGTCACGGCGGGGCCGGGCCAGCATAGTCATGCCAGGACGATCAGTGGGCCCCCAGCCCCGTGAGCGAGCGGACCTCCAGTTCAGCGTACTTCGCCTGGTCGGGCCGCTCCCTGGACAGCAGGGTGCCGAGCCAGCCGGCCAGGAAGCCGATCGGGATGGAGACCAGGCCGGGGTTCTCCAGCGGGAACCAGTGGAAGTCGGAGTGCGGGAAGAGCGAGTTCTTCCCGCCGGACAGCACCGGGGAGAAGACCACCAGCGCCACCGAGCTGATCAGACCGGCGTAGACCGAACTGACCGCGCCCGCGGTGGTGAAGCGCTTCCAGAACAGCGAGTAGAGCAGGGTCGGCAGGTTCGCCGAGGCGGCCACCGCGAAGGCCAGCGCGACCAGGGCGGCGGTGCTGAGCTTGCCCGCGAAGAGGCTGAGCACGACGGCGATCGCGCCGATCGCCACGGCCGCCCACTTCGCCGACAGCACCTCCTCCCGCTCGCTCGCCCTCCCGCGCCGGATCACGTTGGCGTACAGGTCGTGCGCGAAGGAGGCCGAGGAGGCGAGGGTGAGTCCGGCGACCACGGCCAGGATGGTGGCGAAGGCGACCGCCGAGATCACCGCGAGCATGATCGCCCCGCCGGTGCTGCCGGCCCCGCCGCCGAGCTGCTCGGCCAGCAGCGGCGCGGCGGTGTTGCCCGACGGCGTCTTGCCCTCGACGGCCACCATGCCGCTCCTGCCGACCAGCGCGGCCGCACCGAACCCGAGCGCCAGGGTCATCAGGTAGAAGACGCCGATGATGCCGATCGCCCAGAGCACCGACTTCCGGGCCGCCTTGGCGGTGGGGACGGTGTAGAAGCGGACCAGGATGTGCGGCAGGCCGGCGGTGCCGAGCACCAGCGCGATCCCCAGGCTGATGAAGTCGAGCTTGGAGGTGTTGCTGGCCCCGTACTTCAGCCCCGGTTCGAGGAAGGCCGTGCCCTTGCCGCTGGCGGAGGCGGCCGCGCCGAGCAGTTCCGAGGGGTTGAAGTGGTACTTGGCCAGCACCAGGACGGTCATCAGCGCGGCGCCGATGATCAGCAGCACCGCCTTGACGATCTGCACCCAGGTGGTGCCCTTCATCCCGCCTATCACCACGTAGATGATCATCAGCGCGCCCACCGCGAGGATGGTCCAGCGCTTGGCCCCCTCCCCGGTGACCCCGAGCAGCAGGGCGACCAGCGCACCGGCGCCGACCATCTGGGCGAGCAGGTAGAAGATCGAGACGACGATGGTGGACACGCCGGCCGCGGTGCGCACCGGGCGCTGGCGCATCCGGAAGGCGAGCACGTCCGCCATGGTGAAGCGGCCGGAGTTGCGCAGCGGCTCGGCGATCAGCAGCAGCGCGACCAGCCAGGCGACCAGGAAGCCGATCGAGTAGAGGAAGCCGTCGTAGCCGGCCAGGGCGATGGTGCCGGCGATGCCGAGGAAGGAGGCGGCGGACATGTAGTCGCCGGAGATGGCCAGGCCGTTCTGGAAGCCGGTGAAGCCGCGGCCGCCGGCGTAGAAGTCGGCGGCGCTCCGGTTCTGCCGCCCGGCCCAGACCGTGATGGCCAGGGTGGCCAGCACGAACAGTCCGAACAGCGTCATCGTCAGGCCGCGGTGCTCGGTGGCGGAGCTGGCGAGCGCGGTCATTCGGCGGACTCCCGGGGGGCGTGGACGACGGCACCGTGGGCCTCGCGGATCGCGGTGGCGGACGGGTCGATCCGCCGCCCCGCGTAGCGGGCGTACCAGGCGGCGATGGCGAAGGTGGTGACGAACTGGAGCAGTCCGAGCACCAGGGCCACGTTGACGTGCCCGAGGACCTTGGTGCCCATCAGCCCGGGGGCGTAGCAGGAGAGCAGGACGTAGAGCAGGTACCAGAGCACGAAGCCGATGGTGACCGGGAAGGCGAAGCTCCGGAACGAGCTCCGCAGACTTCTGAACTCCGGGCTTTCGTCTATGAGTTGGACTTCCGTGGCGTCGGTGGTGATCGGCGGCGAATCCACGCTGTCTCCTCACTCCTTCGAATACGCGGCGCCGCCCCGGGGAGCGGGCGAGCATGAGGGGTGTCACATTCCGGTGCGCGCCGCGCAATGCTAGGAGCGTCCTGCCCGCCCCGAAAGGGGTTCACTACGATCAGTCGACTGCTCAGCCCCTCCCATCATCCAATTGGCCGAAAATCATTACTCTCGCCACTCCTGGAACTCGCACACACAGCCGAAAGGGGCGACACCGACCAACGGTGCCGCCCCTTTTGACTACGCGTCAGGCCCCTCTTCCGGCGCTGCGCCGGGGGCCTCAGAAGGCGATCCGGACCTTCAGCGCCGAGCGGTCGTCCATCGCCCGGTAGCCGTCCGGCACCCCGTCCAGGCCCACCGTGCGGTCGAAGACCAGGCCCGGCTCGATGGCACCGGACAGGACGTCGGGCAGCAGCTCGGGGATGTACGCCCGGGCCGGCGCGACCCCGCCGTTCAGCGAAACGTTCCTGCCGAACATCTGACCGATGTCCACGCCCGCGCTGCCGCCGTGCGGCACACCCACGTAGCCGACCGCGCCGCCGTCCCGGGCGATCGAGACGGCCGTGCGCATCGACTCCTCGGTGCCCACCGCCTCCAGCACCGCGTGCGCGCCCTGCCCGCCGGTCAGCTCCTTCACCGCCTCGACCGCGGCCTCGCCCCGCTCGGCCACCACGTCCGTCGCCCCGAAGCGCCGGGCCAGGTCCGTCCGGGCGGGGTGACGGCCCAACGCGATGATCCGGCCCGCGCCCAGCCGGTGCGCCGCCAGGACGCCGCACAGGCCCACCGCGCCGTCGCCGACCACCGCGACCGTCGCCCCCGGGCGCACCCCCGCCGAGACCGCCGCGTGGTGCCCGGTGGACATCACGTCCGACAGCGCCAGCAGCCCCGGCAGCAGCTTCTCGTCGCCCGCCGTCTCCTTCGGCAGCTTCACCAGCGTCCCGTCCGCGAACGGCACCCGCACCGCCTCGCCCTGGCCGCCGTCCGAACCGACCTGCCCCCAGAACCCGCCGTGCGGGCAGGAGGTCTGGAGGCCTTCGAGACAGAAGTCACAGACGCCGTCCGACCAGACGAACGGCGCCACCACGAAGTCGCCCTTGGCGAAGCCCCGCACCTCGGAGCCGGCGTCCTCGACCACGCCCAGGAACTCGTGCCCGATCCGCTGCCCGGCCACCCGCTGCGCCACCCCTCGGTAGGCCCACAGGTCGCTGCCGCAGATACAGGCGTTCACCACTCGGAGCACCACGTCCGTCGGTTGCTGGATCACCGGGTCCGGCACCTCTTCGATGCGGATGTCGTTGGGTCCGTGAATCACGGTGGCACGCATTGTTGTTCCTTACCGAAAACGATCTCGACCAGGTGTACGACACCCCCGTCGACCACTCTATTCCGGCCGATCAGTCGGAACATTCCGGCCGGACCCGACCACCGCGCCCCTTATCCTGTTGGACCATGCAACCGATCCAGCCCGAGACGTACGGCGCGCCGCGGACCGCCGCGGTCCCCGCCCAGCGCTCCGCCGCCCCCGCCGAGGGCTTCGCGGTCGTCGACGTCGAGACCACCGGTCTCGGCCGGTCCGACCGCGTCATCTCGGCGGGCGTCTACCAGCTGGACCCGGACGGCGAGGTCACCGACCACTGGTACACCCTGGTCAACCCCGAGCGGGACCCGGGCCCGGTCTGGATCCACGGCCTCACCGCCGAACTGCTCGGCACCGCCCCGATCTTCCCGCAGATCGCCGAGGAGTTCGCCACCCGCCTGGCGAACCGCGTCCTGGTCGCGCACAACGCGCTCTTCGACTGGAACATGATCTCCCGCGAGTTCTCCCGGGCCGGCCTGCGCGCCCCGGTCGAGCAGCGGCTGTGCACCATGGTCCTCTCCCGCGACCTGCGCCTGCCGCTGCCCAACGGCAAGCTCGCCTCGCTCGCCGCCCACTTCGGCGTCCAGCAGCGCCACGCCCACAACGCCCTGGACGACGCGCGGGTGCTCGCCGAGGCCTTCCGCCCAAGCCTGCACCTGGCCCGCCAGGCCGGCGTCCCGCTGCCGCTCCAGACCTGCGTCGCGGTCACCGACCTCGGCGAGGACGAGCCCACCACCCCCGGCCGCGGCAACTGGACCGGCTCCCAGTACCGCCAGGCCAAGAAGCGCCCGCCGTGCCCGTACCCCAACCCGGGGCGCTGGGAGGACGGAAAACCGCTGGTCCAGGGCATGCGGGTGGCCTTCACCGGCGACACCGCCACCGACCGCGAGGTGCTGGAGGACCGCGCCGTCGAGGCCGGCCTGCACATCGCCACCTCGGTGAGCCGGCTCACCAGCCTGCTGGTCACCAACGAACCGACCAGCTGGAGCGGAAAGGCCCGCAGGGCCCGCGAGGTCGGCACCCCGGTGATCACCGAGGACGCCTTCCTCCAACTGCTGCGCGAGGTCGCCCCGCACCCCGGTGCGTGAACCGGGTGTGAGGTCGGCGTACCGTTCCCATGTGTACCGTTTTCTGCTGACCCGGCAGTGGCTGATCACCATGCTGATCGCGCTGCTGCTGATCCCCGCGACGATCAAGCTGGGCTTCTGGCAGTTGCACCGCCACGAGGCGCGGGTGGCCCGGAACGAGCTGATCGGCAAGGCCCTCACGGCCGCCCCGGTCCCCTTCGACACCCTGTCGCCGACCCCCGGCTTCGCGGTGCCCTCCGGCCTCACGTGGCGCGCCGTGACGGCCACCGGGCAGTACGACCCGGCGCACGAGTTCGTCGTCCGCAAGCGGACCGACTCCAACGGGACCATCGGCTACTTCGTCGTGACCCCCCTCAAGCTCTCGGACGGCAAGGGCACCGTCCTGGTCAACCGCGGCTGGGTCGCCTCCGGCGCCGGTGCCACCGAGTACCCGCCCGTCCCGGCCGCCCCCGCCGGCGAGGTCGCCCTCACCGGCCGCCTGCGCGCCCAGGAGACCTACGGCGCCAGCGGCATCAAGGACCGCACCGGCCTGCCCGACCGCCAGTTCAACCTGATCAACACCGACGAGCAGGCCGAGAAGACCGGCGCCCCCCTCCTCGGCGGCTACCTCGAACTCTCCGCCACCACCCCGGCCCCCGCCGACCAGCCCGAGCTGATCCCCGAGCCCAACCACTCGGACATCGGCCCGCACATGGCCTACGCCATCCAGTGGTGGCTGTTCACGGCGATGATCCCGGTCGGCGTCTGGATCCTCGCCCGCCGCGAGGCCAAGGACCGCAAGCAGGCCGCCGAACCCGAGACCGTCACCGAACCCCTCCCGGCCTGAGCCTTCCGCGACAAGCTTCAGCCCTGGCCCGTCAGAGCGCGTCGTCCAGCTCCCGCAGCAGCCGGGCCTTCGCCCGCGCCCCCACCACGGACCGCACCGGCTCCCCGTCCCGGAACAGCATCAGCGTCGGCATCGACAGCACCCCGTACGCCGCCTGCGTGCGGGGATTGCGGTCCACGTCCAGGCTCACCACCCGCATCCGGTGCGCCTCCTCCCGCGCGATGTCCGCCAGCACCGGCGCCATCATCCGGCACGGGGGGCACCAGTCCGCCGTGAAGTCCACCAGCACGGCCCCCTCGGCCGCCAGCACCTCCGCCGCGAAGGTCTCGTCCGTCACCGCCGGCACACCGTTCATCCGCTACTCCTCCCACTCGCACCGAGGCGGCCGGAGCTCCTCCGCCGCCAACTCGTCCCGCGCCCGCACCGCCCGCTCGAACTGCCCGGCCACCTGGGCCCGTACGTCCTGCAGCCGCGCGATGCACTCGTCCAACTCGGCCAGCTTGCGCCGGTAGACCTCCAGAGAAGCCGGACACGAGTCCCCCTCCGGGTGCCCGGCCCGCAGGCACTCCACGAACGGCCTGGTCTCCTCCAGCCCGAACCCGAAGTCCTGCAACAGCCGGATCTGCCGCAGCAGTCGCAGATCCCCCTCGTCGTACGCCCGGTACCCGTTGCCCGCCCGTCGAGCGGGCAGCAACCCCAACTCCTCGTAGTACCGCAGCGCCCGCGTGGTCGTCCCGGCCCGCTCCGCCAGCTCCCCGATCCGCATTCCCGGCTCCTCCCGCGCTTCCGCCACCGACGGTAAACCTTCCCCCCGGCGTCAACGCCAGCGGTCTGCTCCGGCCTCCCCGGCACCACCCGGCAAGATGTCCCCATGGACCTAGGACTCAAGAACAAGACCTACATCGTCACCGGCGCCACCCGGGGCCTCGGCCTGGCCGCCGCCCGCGAACTCGCCGCCGACGGCGCCCACGTGCTGATCAGCGGCCGCACCCAGGAGGCCGTCGACGCCGCCGTCACCGAGCTGAACACCCTCGGCTCCGCCCACGGCGTCGTCGCCGACAACGCCGCCCCCGACACCGCCGACCGCCTCGTCGCCGAGGCCCGGTCCCGCTTCGGCGGCCTCGACGGCATCCTGATCAGCGTCGGCGGCCCCCAGGCCGGCCCGGTCGAGACCGCCCCCGAGTCCGCCTGGCGCGACGCCTTCGAATCCGTCTTCCTCGGCGCCCTCCGCCTGGCCCGCACCGCGGCCGCCACCCTCCCCTCCGGCGGCGTGATCGGCTTCGTGCTCTCCACCTCGGTCCGCCAGCCCATCCCCGGCCTCGGCATCTCCAACGGACTGCGCCCCGGCCTCGCCATGGCCGCCAAGACCCTCGCCGACGAGCTCGGCCCGCGCGGCATCCGGGTGCTCGGCCTGCTCCCCGGCCGGATCGACACCGACCGGGTCCGCGAACTCGACGCCCTCGCCCCCGACCCGGAGGCCGCCCGCGCCCAGGCCGGCGGCACCATCCCGCTCCGCCGCTACGGCTCCCCCGAGGAGTTCGGCAAGGTCGCCGCCTTCCTGCTCTCCCCCGCCGCCTCCTACCTGACCGGCATCATGGTCCCCGTCGACGGCGGCGCCCTCCGCTCCCTCTGAGCCCCCCGGAGAGGGACGCGCCCGCGTCACTCCACCCTCGAACGCCCCCGCCGCCTCCGCCGAGGCCAGACGTGCCGACGCTCGGCGGGGGCCTCCTGCAGCACCCGGACCCGCAGCTCGGCCGGCAGCTCCGCCAGCCCCAGACTGTGCAGGGCGTCCCCCCGCGGCCCGTCCTCGAAGTGCTCCACCAGCGCCGCCGGGTCCCCGCCGGGCGTCAGCCGTACGGCCCCGCGCAGCCGCGGATGCCCCGGCGCCCGCACCAGCCGCACCACCGCCCGGTCGACCTCCGGCAGCACCTCCGTCCCGCGTTCCAGCGCCTCCTCCAGGGCCCGCGCACTCACCCGCAGCCGCAGCCCGCCCACCCCCGGCGTCGGCACCGCGATGCTCGACAGCCCGGTCCGCCGCAGCTGCGCCACCAGCCACCACGCCGTCCCCGCCACCAGGACGGACAGCCCGCCGATCACCGTCGGCCACCACCACGAGGACGCCACCCAGCGCACCCGCGACCGCTCGCTCACCACCGGCTGGTCCGGCGAGGTGAGCGGCCACCACCGCGGCGGATCGACGCCCAGCCGCCGGTACAGGTCCAGCCCGCCCGCCAGCACCAGCACCCCGGCCCCCAGCAGCACCGCCCCCGCCACCCCCAGCAGCACCCGGTTGACGACCGTCCGCCTCACCCCTCCGCCTCCCCTCCGGTCGGCCCGGCCACCGTCCGCACGTCCAGCCGCAACGGCCGCGCCACCCCCACCCGCGCCAGCTCCTCCCGCAGTTGCCGCTGCACCGAGGCCGGATCGGCCGGCCCGCTCACCGTCACCCTGACCCGCCGCCGCCCGACCCGGATCCGCAGGTGGTCGATGCCGGTCAGGCCCGCCGCGCGGTCCGCCAGCAGGTGCCCGATCCCGGCCCGGTCGACGGCCGCACTCGTCCCCCCGTACGGGCGCAGCACCAGCCACCGCCGCAGCCCGGGCGCGACCGCCAGCCAGAGCAGCCACCCGCCCAGCAGGGCCGCCACCCCCGCGCCCACCAGCACCCCCAGATCGTCGAGGTGCCGGGTGGCCAGCTCGTCCGCGATCTGCGCCCGCCACCGCCGGGCGGGCTGCCCGGCCCGTACCGCGATCACGTCGTACAGCAGCGCCCCCGCCCCCACCAGCACCGCCGTCGAGACCAGGGCCGCCGCCCCGGCCCGCGAGGCCCGCAGCCGCCGCGCCTTCTCCGGCCTCTCCGCGGACGCCTCCTGCGGCTCGCCGCTCACCACGCTCCCCTCGGGACCAACTTCTCGACCACCACGACCACTTCCGACACCCTGGTCCCGGTCAGCCCGGCCACCCGCTCCGCCACCCGCTCCCGCACACCCCGGGCCAGGCCCGCGAAGTCGGCCGGGAACGCCAGTTCGACGACGATCCGGACCGTCACCGTGCTGCCCGGCCGCACCACCGACACCCTCGGCGGCGCCCCCGCCGTCGACCGCCCGGCCCAGGCCTCCGCGAGCACCTCCCGGGCGGCCTGACCGGCGATCCGGGCGTAGACCCGGTCCGCGACCCGCAGCCGCCCCCGGCGGCCGGGCACGGCGGCGGCGCCCGAACCCGCCATCAGCGCCGCCGGTCGCGGCCGCGGAGCAGGTCCCCGAGGTCGCCGAGCTCGATGTCGCCCTCCAGCAGCCGCCCGACCACGAAGCCGACCAGCCCGAGCGCGGCCACCAGCAGGAACGCCGCGAATCCGCCGAAGTACCCGGCGAAGCCGAGGGCCATGCCCACCACCAGGCCGACGATGGCCAGGTTCATCCGCTACTCCCTCGTCCTCCGCCGGGTCCGACCGCCGGGCGCTACTTGAGCCTCGGCCGCTGCCCCGGGGCCGGCACCGGCTCCTCTTCCTCCTCGAACTCCGGTTCGTCCGGGAGGTGGACGTCGTTGACCGCGATGTTGACCTCGACGACCTCCAGGCCGGTCATCCGCTCGACCGCTTCGATGATGTTCTCCCGCACCTGCCGGGCGAGTTCGGGGATCACCACGCCGTACTCCACCACCAGGGCGATGTCGATCGCGGTCTGCTTCTCGCCGACCTCGGCCTTGATCCCGCGCCCGACGCTGGACTTCCCGCCGGGCCCCACCCGGTCCCGCATCGCGCCGAAGGTACGGGCCAGCCCCGATCCCAGGGCGTGGATCCCGGAGACCTCGCGGGCGGCCATCCCGGCGATCTTCTCGACCACCCCGACCGCCAGCGCCGTCCGCCCCCGCTCCTGCGCCGGCCTCGCGCCGTCGCCGGACGGGAGCCCGGACGAGGGCTTCGCACCGGTCGCGCCGGTCGCACCGGTGGCGCCCGAGGCGCCCGAGGCGCCCGAGGCGCCCGAGGCGCCGGCCCCGCCGGCGCCGCCGGGCGGACCGGGGGTCGGGGCGTGGCCGGGGTGCTTGTGCAGGGTCGCGGGCGTCGGAGTGTCAGGCATGGGGGCGCATCTCCCGTCGTACGGCTCCAGCTATATCGCAAACCTCCCCAACTCTGGCATTTCGCCGCGTTCCCCGCCCGCCGGGAGCGCCCTCCGAGCCACCCCTGCCCCCGGGAACGCCGAGGGCCCGGCCCGGGGGTGTTCCCCGGGCCGGGCCCAGTCGTCGGAAGCGTTTCCTCCGCAGCCGGCCGGTGTCAGTCGCCGATCCCGGCGAGCTCCCGCAGCCGACGGGCCTGCGCCGCCCGTTCGGCCGAGCGCTGCTCGTCGTAGGAGCGGCCCGACGCCCCCTGGAGCAGCGCCTTGGTCTCGATGACGGCGCCGCGCGGAGCGGCCAGCAGGGCGGCGGCGAGGTCCCGGGCGGCGGCGTCCAGCTCCGTGCCGGGGACGGCCAGGTTGGCCAGCCCGATCGCGGCGGCCTCCTCGGCGCCGACCCAGCGGCCGGTCGCGCAGATCTCCAGCGCCCGGGCGTAGCCGACGAGTTCGACCAGCGGCTTGGTGCCCGCCAGGTCGGGGACGAGCCCGAGCGAGGTCTCCTTCATGGCGAACTGCACGTCGTCGGCCACCACCCGCAGGTCGCAGCCGAGGGCGAGCTGGAAGCCCGCGCCGACGGCGTGGCCCTGGACGACGGCGATGGAGATCAGGTCGGGGCGGCGCCACCAGGTGAAGGCCTCCTGGTAGGAGGCGATGGCCTCGTCCAGCTCCTGGTCGGCGGAGCCCGCGAGCTGGACGAAGGTGGGCTCGCCGGGGATGCCCTCGGGGGTGAACATGGCCCGGTCCAGCCCGGCCGAGAAGGAGACGCCCTCCGCGCGCAGCAGCACGACCCGGACGCTTCCGGGCAGTTCGCGCCCGACGGCGGCGAGGGCGCGCCAGAGCGCGGGCGACTGCGCGTTGCGCCGCTTGGGCTGACAGAGGGTGACGACGGCGAGTTCGCCGTCGATCTCCAGGCGGACGCCGTCCCGCTCCCAGCTCGGGGCCTGCGGGTCGGTGACGGGAGCGGTCATGCGGGAACCTCCGGTGGCGAGGGACTTGGCTACCGGAGAGTAACAAACCTGGACGCGACTGGGCAGGGCCCCGGCCCGGAAAGGTCGGCGCCGGGTGCGCGACGGACACCCGGACATGACGATCGGCGGCCGGTCCGCTCGGTCCGAGGGCGGACGCCCAGCCGCTGTCAGCTGTCGTCTCCTCGGCCGGCGCCGTGCCGCCGCGTCATCCGGCCCAGACCTGACGAAGAGTCAGGAATTGGCTCCGGCAGTCGCCTTGTTCTTGCCCCGCGTGGCACCGCCGCGGCCCCGGAGGATCACTCCGGACTCGCTCAGCATCCGGTGCACGAAGCCGTACGAACGACCGGTCTCCTCCGCGAGAGCGCGAATGCTCGCCCCGGAGTCGTACTTCTTCTTGAGATCGGCCGCGAGCTTCTCACGCGCGGCACCGGTCACCCGGCTGCCCTTTTTCAGAGTCTCGGCCACCCGTGCCTCCTCGTAGCGTTGCTCGGTCAGATTCCCATGATCACCCATCCACCGCGTCCTGGCCACCCATTCGACAAGGTCGATGTCGCAAATGCGCAGTCCTGCGGTGGTGTTCCGAGTGCACTGGGGCGCTCACGCAGAGTGCACGCCCCCGGGCGGCTGCCGCCATTCGCTGAAAAAGGGCTGATCAGCAACGTCGGCCCGACCACGATCGAGTGGCGGGCCGACGGGAAGTCCTTAAACGGAATCCGGGTCTTCTTCATTCCCGGACACGCCGAAAGGACTAGATATTCTGGTCCGAAAAGCGGATGGGGCGTCTACTTCCGGTCAGGCCAGCGAGACCAGATCGGCGTAGGACGGGTTCCACAGGTCCTCCACCCCGTCGGGCAGCAGGATGATCCGCTCCGGCTGGAGCGCTTCGACCGCGCCCTCGTCGTGGGTGACCAGGACGACCGCACCGGAGAACTCGCGCAGCGCGCCCAGGATCTCCTCGCGGCTGGCCGGGTCGAGGTTGTTGGTGGGCTCGTCCAGCAGCAGCACGTTGGCGGAGGAGACCACCAGGGTGGCCAGCGCCAGACGGGTCTTCTCACCACCGGAGAGCACCCCGGCCGGCTTGTCCACGTCGTCGCCGGAGAACAGGAACGAGCCGAGGATCTTGCGGATCTGCACCAGGTCCGTGTCCGGCGCGGCCGAGCGCATGTTCTCCAGGACGCTGCGGTCCGGGTCGAGCGTCTCGTGCTCCTGGGCGTAGTAGCCGATCTTCAGGCCGTGGCCCGGGACCACCTCGCCGGTGTCCGGCTGCTCCACCCCCGCCAGCATCCGCAGCAGGGTGGTCTTGCCGGCGCCGTTGAAGCCCAGCACGACGACCCGGGAGCCCCGGTCGATCGCCAGGTCCACGTCGGTGAAGATCTCCAGCGAGCCGTACGACTTGGACAGGCCGCTCGCGGTCAGCGGCGTCTTGCCGCAGGGGGCCGGCTCCGGGAAGCGCAGCTTGGCGACCTTGTCGTTCTGGCGCACCTGCTCCAGGCCGGAGAGCAGCTTGTCGGCGCGGCGGGCCATGTTCTGCGCGGCCACCGTCTTGGTCGCCTTGGCGCGCATCTTGTCGGCCTGGGCGTTCAGGGTCGCGGCCTTCTTCTCCGCGTTGGCCCGCTCGCGCTTGCGGCGCTTCTCGTCGTCCTCGCGCTGCTGCTGGTACTGCTTCCAGCCCATGTTGTAGACGTCGATGCAGGAGCGGTTGGCGTCCAGGTAGAAGACCTTGTTGACGACCGTCTCGACCAGGTCGACGTCGTGCGAGATGACGATGAAGCCGCCCTTGTAGGTCTTCAGGAAGTCCCGCAGCCAGACGATCGAGTCCGCGTCCAGGTGGTTGGTGGGCTCGTCGAGCAGCAGCACGTCGGAGTCCGAGAAGAGGATCCGGGCCAGCTCGACGCGGCGGCGCTGACCACCGGAGAGGGTGTGCAGCGGCTGGCCGAGGATGCGGTCCGGCAGGCCCAGCGCGGCCGCGATGGTGGCGGCCTCGGCCTCGGCCGCGTACCCGCCCTTGGTCAGGAACTCGGTCTCCAGGCGCGCGTACTTCTTCATCGCGTTGTCCCGGGTGGCGCCCTTGCCGTTGGCCATCCGGTCCTCGTTCTCGCGCATCTTCTTCAGCACGGTGTCGAGGCCCCGGGCGGACAGGATGCGGTCCTTGGCGAGCACGTCGAGGTCGCCGGTGCGCGGGTCCTGCGGCAGGTAGCCGACCTCTCCCGAGCGGGTGACGGTACCGGCGGCGGGCAGGCCCTCGCCGGCCAGCACCTTGGTGAGCGTGGTCTTGCCGGCGCCGTTGCGCCCGACCAGGCCGATCCGGTCGCCGGCGGCGACCTTGAAGCTCGCGGACTCGATCAGGATCCGGGCACCGGCACGCAGCTCAAGGGCGTTGGCGGAAATCATGGCTGGGGACTACTCCTGGGACGTGGGCGGGCGGCCGGGTGCGGACCCGGGCAGCGGAAAGGGGGCTTCATCGGCGGTCGGCGCGGTGGATGGGGGCGCCGCCGCCCGCTATTGCCCGGAGAAGATAGCCATGGCGGCCAGTCTACCGGGCCGCGCGGAACACCCCGGGGACTACCGCCCCGGGGTACCAGGGCCTCGGGGCACCAGGGCCTCGGGCCTGGCTCCCGGGTCCTTGCCGGGTCCGGCAGAACCCGGGAGACGGGCCCTACTGCTGCGGCTGGTCTCCCCCGGTCGGCGCCGGGGCGGCGGGGGCGTCCGAGGCCGGGGCGGCCGACGGGTCCGCGCAGCCGCCCTGCGGGCGGACCGCGGCGAACGGCGCGTCCAGGCTGCCGCAGGCCGTCTCGGGCGCGGCCGCCTTGGTGTCGAACACCTTCGGCGGGACGATCGGGCCGTCGGTGACCTCCACCCGGGCGGCGTCCAGCACCTTGACCGTCGCCGTCGGGCCGGCGCTCATCGCCCAGCCGTTGCTGTCCAGCCGGTAGCCGGTGATGCCGCCGGAGACGGCCTGCCCGCTGCTGTTGGTGCAGCTGCGCGGGATGAGCACCGCGTAGTCGGTGTGGACGGTGCGCAGCGGGTCGTAGAGGCAGCCGCTGGACGGCCGGTCGTTGTAGCGCAGGTCGCCGTCGGCGTCGCGCAGGCCCATGGTCAGGTTCGGCGTCACCACGGCAAGCCAGGGCGAGCCGTCCCGCTGGACGGTGTGCAGCGCGGCGGCGGCCCGCTGCACGGCGGCCTGCTTGCGCTGCGCGTCGGTCCGCTTGTCGGCGCCGGGCTCGCCGTCGCCGCGCAGGTAGTCCGCGAGGCCCGGCACGGCGCGGTGCCAGCGCACCTCGTGGTCGCCGGGTCGCACCGAGGTGATCAGGCCGTCGTCCCAGACCACGATCGCGTTGTCCCCGGCCATCGCCAGGTAGAGCGCCTCGGCGCCCTCGCGGCGGTACGACCAGGCCCGCTCGCCGGTCTGCTTGTGGTACGCCTCCAGGCCGGGGCCGACCACCTTGAGGTCCAGGTCGGCCGCGCTGAGCGACTCCGAGTTCACCGGGGTCGCCTCCGCGCCGCTCGGCCCCGCCACCCGGTCGCCGAACGGCACCGGCTTGTTGGCGTGCGCCGCCGCACCGGCCGCAAGGACCAGCATCACCGCCAGGGCAGGCAGGATCGAGCGGGGGGTGAGTACACGCAGCGGCTTCCAGGACACGGCCGGAGCGTACCTTTCGCCGGGCGCGCGAGTCAGCCCGGAATCGGTGTCGGCCCGCCGCACCGCCCCTGGGCCCGCCCGTGCGCGCCCGTACCGCACGCCCGCCCGCCGACCTGCGCCGTCGGCTCCCCGGCCGGGTCGCCGGGGGTCGCGGAGCGGGCCGCGGGAGGCCGGCCGGACCGTTACAGAGCTGATACATGCGGGCCTCGCCACGCGGGCCTCGTGACGGACGGCGTTCGAATATCGCCCACTTTAGGGTGACATTCGGCATTTCCGTGCTCCGTCGGGCCTACTGTCGGCGAGCGTGGCGCCACCGTCCGCTCACGTCGTCACGTCCGCCCCCGTCTCGCGACGTCCGGAGGAGAGACCATGCGAATCGGCCGCTTGGCGCTGGCCGCCGCCGCCCTGCTGCTGATGGCCACGGCCAGCGTCCCGGCCGGGACGCCGCTCAGCCAGACCGAACGGCACGCCTTCCCCTCGGACACCTTCGAGCCCCGCCCCGTCGTCCCCCGCCCGCCGGTCCAGCAGCCCCCGCACGAACCGCCCTTCGGCGCCTTCGTCGGCTCCTGGGACCAGTACATCCCGCAGATCGGCCAGTACGCGCAGTGGCTGGGCGACGCGAACATGCAGGTCGGCCACACCTATCTGGCGGGCAACGACTGGAGCGACGTCGAGGGCGACCCGCTGGTGCTCGGCATGTGGTCGCAGTGGCGGCTGGTCGACCCGTCCCGGATGCTGGTGCTCGGCGTGCCGATGCTGGTGCCCAACGAGGGGAACGTGCCGGACGCCGAGGTCGCCAAGCTGCTCGACCAGGGCGCGCGCGGGGACTTCGACGGGCACTTCCTGCGGCTCGCCCGCCGACTGGTCGCGAGCGGCGGCGCGGACACCGTCCTCACCCTCGGCTGGGAGATGAACGGCGTCACCTACACCCACCGCTGCAAGCCCGACCCCACCGCGTGGAAGGCGTACTGGCGGCGGATCGTCGGGGCGATGCGCTCGGTGCCCGGGCAGCGGTTCCGCTTCGACTTCGCCCCGAGCCGGGGCCTGGACGCGATCCCGTGGACCAGGTGCTATCCGGGCGACGACGTGGTCGACATCATCGGCATGGACAACTACGACCAGCCGGCCGGGAGCACCTTCGACGACTACGTGCGCGAGCCGTACGGCCTTCAGGACCAGGTCGAGTTCGCCGCCAAGCGCGGCAAGCCGGTCTCGTACCCGGAGTGGGGGTTGTTCCGCAACGGCGACAACCCCGAGTTCGTGCAGCGGATGGTCGACTGGATGCGCACCCACGACACCGCCTACCAGACCGTCACCGACTACTGTCCGCACGGCTTCTTCCGGTGTGACCGCAATCCGCGCTCGGCCTCGCTGTTCAAGCAGCTGATGTCCGGGTCGAGGGGGGCGCCGGCGATGCCCGGGGCCCCGGCCGCACCCGTCCTCCCCACCCCGCTTACCCTGCCCACCCCGCCGGCCCTGCCCGTCAGGGTGGACGGGCCGGCCGGCCCCTCGGCGCGTCCCCCGGCGTCCCCGCCGCCGCACAGCCCCTCGGCGGCGGGAACGCCCTCGCGGCGGTGAGCGCCCGTCAGCCCCGGCGGCGGGCCAGCAAGGCCTGCTTGAGCCGGGGGAAGCGGGTGCCCAGCACCTGCGCCGCCGACTGCCGCAGGCGCACCGCACCGGCCCGGACGGCGGCCGCGGGGGCCGCTCCCACCGGGCCCAGCAGCAGCCGCTGGTTGGCGAGTCGGTCCGGACGCCAGCGCTGCTTGTACGGCTCCTGACCGCGCAGCAGGCCGAGCAGCGGGACGCCCGCGCCGACCGTCTCGTCCAGGGCGGCGCTGAACAGCAGCCCGGCGATGTCCAGCCGCTCGCGCAGCACCGGGTGCGCGCCGTACATGTACAGCCCGCCGAAGGACGGGCAGAGCAGCAGCAGGTTCACCGCGACCAGTTCGCCGTCCAGGTGGAACCGGTGAACGGCGGCCCGGCCGGTGGCGACCAGGCCGGTGGTGGACTCGGTCAGGTGCCGGGCGAAGCGCTCGGTGCGGTGCTCGGCGGTGACGCCGCGCTCCTGCCACTGGAGGAAGTGCAGCCTCAGCAGCCCCTCCAGCGCGGCGGGCACCTCGGCCACCGGCGTGCTGCGCACCTGCACCCCGGCCTCGGCGATCTTGCGCAGCTTCACCCGGCTGCGCTGGGCGGTCTTGCCGGGCACCCGCTTGAGCAGCCGCTCCATCGGGACGGCCGGGAGGTACTGGCAGAGCGAGTCCCGGTAGCGGCGCCGGGTCCCGCGCCAGTGCGCGTACACCCGCTGCGCCGCCGCCTCGGGGTGCACCTCGCGCAGCTCCAGCCAGTGCCAGGGGCGGGTGAGCGGCAGGGCGGCGGCGAACTCGGCGGCGGCCCGGTCGGCGCACCCGTCGTCGAGCAGGACGTCGGTGTAGTCGACCAGCCCGGCGCCCAGGCCGGTCAGCCCGCCGAACGGGCCGCCGCGCCGCAGGAAGGCGCCCGCGCCGACCAGTCGGCCGTCCCGGCGGACCAGCACCACCAGCAGCGCGCCGGGGCGGCCGTAGTGGCGCCACCAGGAGCGCTGCCAGTCGGCGGCCTGGAAGAAGGTGGCGGTCCGGCAGCGGGCTGCCAGGTCGTCCCACTCCTCGGCGAGGGTGTCCAGGGCGTCGTCCTCGCGGCGCAGCTCGGTGGTCCAGACCGGCACGGCCGCCCGCGCCGGCGGGCGGGAGGCGCGGGCCTCGGTGCTCATCGTTCGCTCCCGGCGTCGGCCTTCTTCTTCGCCTTCGCCGACGGCTCCTGCGACGACTCGGGCTCGGTCCCGGGCTCGGTCTCCGCCCCGGCCCGGGGTTCCTGCGGCTCCTTCGGCTCGACCGGCTGCTCCTCGGTGCGCTGGCGCGGCGGGGTCGGGGCCGGGGTCTCCGCCTCGGGCGGCTCCGGGGCCGACGGGGCCTCGACGGCGCCCGGCTCGGCGGCGACGGGCTCGACGGCGACAGGCTCCACGGCGTCGGGCTCGACGGCGGCCGACTCCGCGGCAACGGGCTCCACGGCGTCGGGCTCGACGGCGGCCGACTCCGCGGCAACGGGCTCGACGGCGACGGGCTCCACGGCATCGGCCTCAGCAGAGGGCCCGGTCGCGGCCTCGGCGACGGCGGGCTCAGCGGCGGCCGGTCCCCGGCGGCGGGTCATCATCACCAGCGACCCGAGCAGCACCCCCGCCGCCGCGCCGACCGCCACGTCCAACCTGCCCGAGGGAGTGGTCGGCTTGTCCGGCGCGGCGGCCGGTGCCAGCGTCACCAGCCGGACGTTGGTGTCCTTGCTGCTGGTGTTGGCGAAGGCGACCAGCGACTCGGCCACCGCGTCGGCGGTCCTGGCCGCATCCCGGGGGCGCCGCCCGGTGCCGCTGATCTCGATCATCGGGGCGTCCGGGGAGGTCGTCCCGTGCACCAGGGTCGCCAGCTCGGCCCGGGTGTGGCCGGTCTCGGCGGCGGCGACCGCGAGCACCTGCGGCTGGCCGGCGAGCCGCCCGTACGCCTGCGCGAAGTTGGTCGCGGTCATGGACTCCCCCGGGTTCTGCGGCGCCACGAGGACGTAGGCGGTGGCGGTGTACGAGGGGTGCGAGACGACGGCGTACCCGCCGCCGGCCGCGGCGCCCAGCGGCACCGCGAGCGCCACCGGCCACCAGCGGCGGACCAGGCGACGGGCGCTTCGGCGCGGTGTGGTCATGGGTGTTGCTCCTTGGGTCTGGTACGGCGGTTCCGGCGGCGGGCGGTCAGACGCGGGCCAGCCGGTCGTAGAGGGCGCCCAGGTCGGCGGCGACCCGGGCGATGTCGTAGTGGCCGACGGCCGGCGGGTGCGGCAGCGGGTCGGCGGTGTGGCCGCTCAGCTGCCGCAGGTCGCGCAGCGCGGCGGTGTACGCGGCGGGCTCGGAGGGGATCCGGCGGGCCTGCGGGGCGGCGCTGGGCGGCAGTTCGTCGAGCGCGGGGCAGGCGCTGTGCCGCACCGGCAGCCCTGCGGCGAGGCCCTCCAGGACGCCGAGGCCGAAGGTCTCCGCGGTGGAGGGGGAGGCGAGCACGTCCATGGCGGCCAGCAGGTCGGGGACGTCGTCGCGCTCGCCGGTGAGCACCAGCCTTTCCCGGACGCCGAGTTCGGCGGCCCGGCGCTCCAGTGCGGCACGCTCGGGGCCCTCGCCGACCAGGACCAGCCGGGTGGCCGGGTCGAGGTCGACCAGGGCTTCCAGCAGCACCTCGAAGCGCTTGCCGGGGGCCAGCCGGCCGATCCCGCCGACCACCCAACCGCCCTCCGGCAGGCCGAGTTCGGCCCGTACCCGGCGGCGGGCGGCGGAGCGTTCGGCGGGCGGGCGGCGGTAGCCGGCGACGTCGATGCCGTTCGGGATCAGCTCGATCCGGGCCGGCGGGACGCCCCAGGAGCGCAGCGTCTGGGCGACCTGCCGGGAGACCGCGACGGTGGTGCTGCCGAGCCGTTCGGCCGCCAGGTAGAGGCCCTTGACGCCCCGGGTGACCGGGCGGCCCTCGATCACCCCGGCGTGCAGCGAGTGCTCGGTGGAGACCACCGCGCGCACCCCGGCCAGCCGGGCTGCCAGCCGGCCGTACAGCTGCGCCCGGTAGAGGTGGGTGTGCACCAGGTCGTAGCGGCCGGCCCGGACCAGCCGGACCAGCCGGGGCAGTGCGCCGAGGTCCCGGTTGCCGCGCATGCCGAGGTGGTGCACGGTCACACCGTCGGCGCGCAGCGCCCGGGCCACCGCGCCGGGGTTGGTCAGCGTCAGCACCTCGCAGCGCTGGTGCGGCGGCAAGTGGCGCAGCAGCAGCTGGAGTTGGCGCTCGGCTCCGCCGGAGGCGAGCCCGGTGACGATGTGCAGGACCCTCACGGCCTGGCCCCCCTCCGCCCGCGCCGCAGCCGGGCGACGGTGTCGCGCAGCCGGTGGCGGCCGCGCTTGGCCCGCAACCGCCAGGCGCCGTCGCGGGCGCCGACGTAGCAGCGCGGCAGGGCGAAGCGGCCGGTGAGCGGGGAGTGCGCGATGGCGCAGGCGTAGTCGTACCCGGCGTCGTGGACGGCCTGGGCGGCCGGCAGGTCGACGGCGCCGTACGGGTAGCAGAAGCCGGTGACCGGGCCGCCGACGACCTCCTCCAGCAACCGCCGGCTCTCCCGGGTCTGCGCCGCGAGGGTCTCGGCGGACAGGCCGGGCAGCGCCTGGTGGCCGAGGCCGTGCGAGCCGATCTCCCAACCCGCGGCGGCGAGTTCGGTGACCTCCGGGACGGTGAGCAGCTTCTTGCGCGGGCCCTCGGCGTCCCAGCCGTTGTCCTGGCCGAGCAGGTCGGCGACCACGTACGCGGTGGCGGTGAAGCCGTACGCCTGCAGGATCGGTACGGCGTACCGGGCGAAGTCCGCGTAGCCGTCGTCGAAGGTCAGCCCGACCAGCCCGTCGTCGCGGCCGAGCTCGCGGGCCCGGATCAGCTCGCGGACCGAGACGCCGCGCCGCCCGCGCCGGTGCAGCCAGGCGATCTGCTCGGCGAACCGATCGGGGCTGACGGTGAGTTGGTACGGGTCCTCCTCCTCGACCGCCACCGAGTGGTACATCAGGATCCACGGCCAGGAGGACCCCGGTGCGGCCGGTTCGCCGACCGGGCGGCGGCTCCTGGGCAGTCGCGCCCGGGCGGGCGGGGCGTTGGTGACGCCCGCCCGGGCCGAACGGACGGTTCCCCGTTCATTGTCCATGGGGAGGCTTCCCTTCATCGGCGGCGGTTGGCGGGTTCGGGGCGAGCCTGAGTCGGGCGACGGCGAGGAGCGGGCCGCGCACCTCGCGGGCGCCGAGGAGGGTGCCGAGAGCGGCGAAGACCAGCGCCACGGTGAGACCCCCGAGGGCGGTCGAGAGCAGCGGATCGACGGCCAGGTCGGCGACGACGCCGCCGAGCACGGTGGCCCCGGCCGCGGCGGCGACCAGCCGGCCGTGGCCGCCGAGCACCCGGCGCAGCCGCAGCGGGATGCCGCGCAGCACCAGGCCGTGCAGCAGCAGCCCGGCTGTGGTGGTGATCCCGGCCGCGTTGCCGGCCGCCAGGCCCAGGGCTCCGAAGCCGGGCGTGGCGAGCAGACCGACGGTGACGGTGACGCCGAGGCCGAGCACCATCGCGGCGACCGGGTACCAGTCCAGCAGCCGGCGGCCGCCGTCCTCGGTGCCCTGGTCGTTCGCGCGGCGGACCACCGGGCGCAGCGAGAAGTACGGGCGGATCATCACACCGAGCAGCGCCTGGGCGGGCAGGCCGAAGCTGTACACCCGGATGACGGCGGCGGTGGCGGCGGTGTCCCGGGGGCCGAAGGCGCCGCGCTCGAACAGCAGCGAGACCACCGAGGGCGCGCAGGCCATCAGGAAGGCGGTGCCGAGCAGGACGACCGCCGCGGCCTGGCCGAGGTCCTTCTCGACCCGGTCGCGGGCGGCGGTGAGGTCCCCCGCGGCGAGCGCCCTGGCGACCAGGGGGAAGGTGACGGTGCAGATCAGGATGCCCGCCGTCATGGCGAGTTGGGAGACCTTGGCGGCGTAGTTGAGGTGCGAGATGGTGCCGGGCGGAAGCGCCGAGCCGAGGTAGCGCTCGACGAAGACCTGCGACTGCCGGGTCAGGGTGAAGGCCGCCACCGGCAGCAGGGCGAGCGGCATCAGCACCAACGTGTCGCGGGAGCGCCGGCCGCGCCCGGCCGCGGACCGGCCCCGGCGCAGTCCGCGCAGGAACGGGCCGACCAGCAGGCCGGCCATCAGCAGGCTGCCGAGCGCGACGCCGAGGGCGGCGGAGCGGACGCCGAGGACGGCGTGGAAGCCGAGCAGCAGGGCCAGGATGCCGAGGTTGTAGGCGACGTAGATCCCGGCCGGGGCGGTGAAGCGGTGGTGCGCGCGCAGGGCGGCGGCCAGGTAGCCGGCCACGCCGAAGGGCAGCACGGTGATCGCGGTGATCCGGGTGCAGGAGACGGCGAGGCCCGGGTCCCGGAGCCCGGGGGCGAGCAGGTCGACCAGCCGGGGGGCGCCGAGGGCGACGGCCAGGACGAGCCCGCTGAGGGCGAGCAGCAGCCAGGGCAGGGTGGCGCGGACCAGCTGGCGGACCGGGTCGGGGGCGTCCGGGTCCTCCTCCCGCAGCACCAGGGCGAGCGCGAAGGCGGGCACCATGAGGAAGGACATGGCGTCCTCGATCAGCAGCGGCGCGGCCGTCTCCGGGACGGTCCAGGCGACCAGGAAGGCGTCGGTGCCCTGGTTCGCGCCGAAGTAGCGGGCGAGCAGCAGGTCGCGCAGCAGGCCGAGGCCGGAGCCGGCCGCGCTGAGCAGGGCGGTGATGCCGAAGGCCTTGGCGAGGAAGCCGCGCCGGGGCGCCTGGTGCGGCCCGGGGGTGGACTCCTGGGCGGGGGCGCTGCGCGGGGCCGGGAGGATGGGGGTGAGGGCGGCCGGCCGGTCGGTGGTCACTGGTGGTCCGCCTCCCGGACGGCGGCGTGGGCGGCGAGGCCGAGGATGACGGAGGTCAGCACGGTGGTGGCGCCGCCGATGTCGGCGTACAGGAAGTCGACCAGCACCCAGGTGAGCAGGGCGAGCGCGCCGAGGCCGCGGCGGTTGCGCAGGCAGCCGAGCAGCAGGCCGAGGAAGAGCGCGGCGTAGGCGGTGATGCCGATCAGGCCCTGCTCGCTGAGCACCAGGAAGTACATGTTGTGCGGGGAGAGCAGCGGTTCGCGCTGGAAGCCGATGGTGGCGTCGGCGGCGTCGCTGCCGGAGGAGAGCCGCAGCGGTGCGTGGCCGTCGCGCAGCTGCGGGAAGGACTTCGGTCCGGCGCCGTGGACGGGGTGGTCCTGCCAGATCCGTCCGGCGGTGGCCCACAGGTCGTAGCGGTCGGAGACGGACTGGTCGGGGGCGGCGGAGATCGAGCCGATCGAGCTGAGCCGTTCGGTGACGCCGGAGGCGCCGAGGCCGAACCCGCCGACCAGCACGACCGCGGCGGCCAGGCCCAGCACCGCGCCGCGCACCAGCAGCCGGGCGTCGGCGCGCAGCAGCAGCACGAGGACGGCGGCGCCGGTGGCGATCCAGCTGCCGCGGCTGAAGGAGACGGCGAGCGGGAAGGTGAGGAAGGCGGCGGCGGCGAACATCGCACGGCGCAGCCGGGCGTCGCCGCCGGGGCCGCGTTCGCCGAGGGCCAGGGCCAGGGCGGCGAGCAGTCCGTAGCTGACCACGCTGGACATCGCCATGATGTCCAGCGCGCCGAAGGTGCCGACGGCCCGGATCGGCTGGCCGGTGTAGGAGGCGCCGGTGCGGGTGAGGTACTGGTCCGCGCCGACCACGCCCTGGATCAGCGCGGCGAGCACGAAGGAGCCGAGGACGAGGCGCTGGTCGGTGCGGTCGCGCAGCGAGCAGAGCACGGAGGCGGGCACCAGGACGAACACCTGGGTGAGCCGGACGAAGCCGGTGACGCTGGTGGCCGGGTCGATCGAGCCGACGGTGGCGACGGCGGCGGAGACCACGATCCCGCCGAACAGCACGCAGGCGGTGCGGCCGAGCGCGGGCAGCCGTCCGCGCAGCAGGTTCAGCGCGGTGAGGGCGACCAGGGCGAGCGAGGCCACGTCGGCGGCGGTGACGTGGACGGCGGCGGTGACGTCCTTCTCGCCGCTGGGCACGCAGACCAGCAGGACGGTGGCCGCGGCGAGCAGGCTGGGCCGGTCGGCGAGCGCGGGCAGGGCCCGCCGTAAGGCCGGCCGCGGCAGGGCGGGAAGGGTCAGGGCCACGCGGGGTCAGCTCCCGTCCGGGTGGAGCATCAGCACCGCGGTGCGGCAGAGGATCTTGACGTCCTGCCAGAGGCTCCAGCTCTCGATGTAGCGGTTGTCGAAACGGGCCCGGTCCTCGATGGAGGTGTCCCCGCGCAGGCCGTTGACCTGGGCGAGGCCGGTGAGGCCGACCGGGACGCGGTGGCGGTCCGCGTACTCGGGGTAGGCCTGGCTGAACCGCATGACGAAGTACGGGCGTTCGGGGCGCGGGCCGACCAGGCTCATGTCACCGCGCAGGACGTTCCACAGCTGCGGCAGCTCGTCCAGCGAGCTCCTGCGCAACAGGCGGCCGACGGCGCCCATCCGGTGGTCCTGGGCGATGTTCCAGCGGGTGGCGGACTCGTGCTCGCTGCTCGGGCGCAGGGTGCGGAACTTCAGGACGGTGAAGACCTTGCCGTCCAGGCCGGTGCGCTGCTGGCGGAAGAGCACGCCGGGGCCGGTGTCGAAGCGGACGGCCAGGGCGCAGAGGACGAGGACGGGGGCGAGCAGCAGCAGGCCGAACGCGGCGACGGTGACGTCCAGGGCGCGCTTGACGGCCCAGCCGGGGCGGCGCATCGCGGGGCGGTCGACCCGCAGGCAGGGGAAGCCCCACAGGTGGTCGCCGCCGGCCATCGGGGTGCCGGGCAGCGAGCCGTACTCGCGCAGTTCGGGCACCAGCCAGACCTGGCAGCCGAGTCGGGCGGCGTCGCGCAGGGTGGCGGCGGTCTCGGCCTCGTCGGCGGCGCCGGCGGTGGCGATCACGTGGTGGACCCGGTGGCGGCGGACCTCGCGCTCCAGCACCTCGCGGCCGCCGAGGACGGGCAGGCCGCTGTCTCCGGCGAGCAGCGGCGGGTCGGCGTCCAGGAAGCCGACCGGGCGCATCCCGTACTCGCCGTGCTCGCTGAGGGCGGTGGCGACCTTGCGGCCGAGCATGCCCGCGCCGAGCACCAGGGCGGGACTGGGGCGGCCGCGGCGGATCCGCCGGACGAGGTGGTAGAGGAAGCCGCGGCCGACGGTGGCGATCACCAGCTGGGCGCCGAGCAGGACGGTCAGCCGGGCCGGGGTGGCCGGGCCGCAGTCGGGCCAGCGGCCGTCCATGCAACCGGCCAGGGTGACGGCGAAGGCGGTGGCGACCACGGCGCGCACGGCCAGCGCGGGCAGTTCGTCCAGGACGGAGAGGGTGAGCCGGGCGCGGTAGAGGCCGCCGGCCAGGTTGAGCAGCAGGAGCAGGGGCAGGACGGCGGGGACGCCGAGCAGGGGATCGAGCGGGGCGGCCGGGTCGATCGCCCGGTTGGCGATGCCGGTGCTGGTGCACAGCGCGATCGCATCGACCTGGACCAGCGCCAGCGGCAGGGCGAGCCGGGAGCGGACCGACGTGCGGTACCGCCGGGGCGTCGACACCGTCCGGGTGTGCGCCGTCCCGGTCGGCCGGTCGAGCAGCCCGGTACCGGGCCTGCGCGGGCCGGACAGAGGCCCACCGGATCGCGGCACACTGTCGTGGTCAATGGTCATCAGCGCACGAACTCCCCTGCTGTGTGCCCGGGGTGACGGCGCCCCGGCGCCGATCGGCGTGGGGAGGCCGTCCCGGCCCGGTGGGCGCGGTCCTGACACCTGCTGCCGCGGGCGGCCTTCGGTTCTCCTGCCGGTGGTCCCGCGAACGGGCCGATCGCGAAGGGACCGGTCGCGGAGGACTCGGTTGCGAAAGGCCCGGCCGCGAATCCCCGGAATGAAATCTGAACGAAGCAGGCAAAATCCGACAATACCGAACCGGGCCACACCGACCGGAAGTTGACTTGCCGTTTCATTCCAGCCGCCCATTAATAGGTATTTCTGATTTGATGCCTCGCCCTATATCCGGCTGAGGGTGCGAATACGACAGCACCGGAAACGGCGGGCATTCACGGCATGTGAAACGATCAGATCCGCTCTGGGACACGGGCCCGGCGCCGCCCGGCGGCCGGTCCGGCACCCAGCAGGTGGCGGTAGAGGCGGTCCACCTGTTCGACCACGGTGCGCACGTCGTGCCGCGTCCTCACGTGGTCGCGCAGCCGGGCGCCGCGCCGCTCACACTCGATCGGATCCGACAGCGCTTCCGCCATCCGTGTGGCGAGTGCGGTCACGTCCTCGGGCGGTACGACCGACTGCGCCCACTCGGCCGGCGGGAGGCACTCCCGGGCACCCGGCACATCGGTCAGCAGCACCGGACGGGCGGCCGCCATCGCCTCCAGCGGCGCCAGCGCCATGCCCTCCCAGCGCGAGGGCAGCACCACCAGATCGGCCGCCGCCAGCCACGGGCGGGGGTCCGGCACGTCCCCCACCAGCCGGACCCGGCTCGGGCCGGCCGTCCCCCGGACCAGCTCCGCCACCCGCTGCTCCTCCGGCCCGCCGCCGACCAGCGCCAGCCGGGCCTGCGGCACCCGGCGCAGCACCTCCGGCCAGGCGGCCAGCAGCACGTCCTGGCCCTTCTGCCGGCACAACCGCCCGACACAGACCGCGAGCGGGGCGTCCAGGTCGAGGCCGAGCGCGATCCGGGCGGCCCGGCGGTCGGCGGGCGCGTAGTGGCGCACGTCCACGCCGTTGGGCACCACCGCCCAGTCGGCGTGCACCCCGGCGGCCACACCGTCGGCCCGCTCCTGGACGCTGACGCACAGCAGCCGGTGCGCCCAGCGGCTCGCGAAGCGCTCCCAGCGCAGGGTGGCGGCGGCCAGCGCGCCGTCCACGGCGGCGAAGGACCAGGCGTGCGGCTGGAAGACGGTCGGCACCGCGCCGCGCACGGCCAGCCGGCCGGCCAGTCCGGCCTTGGCGCTGTGCAGGTGGACGACGTCGGGAGCGGCGGCCCGGACGATCCGGCGCAGCCGCCAGGCCTCGGCGGCGGTGGCCGGGCCGGGCGAGCGCGAGGCGGGCCAGTCCTGGACCAGCGCACCCACCGCGGCGGCCTCCTCGGCCAGTCGGCCGCCGGTCGGGCAGGCGACCAGCACCCGGTGTCCGGCCTCGCGCTGCCCCCGGACCAGATCGGCGACGACGCGGGCCACCCCGCCGTCCACCGGCTGCGAAATGTGAAGGATCGTCATATGCACGGCGGCGAGCCTAGGGTGGCTCCCCCGCGCCGGACGGCCCCCGTCACCCGCAGGGGGCGGTCCGTCCACCCGTACGGCTTTCGAGTCGTACGGGTGGACGGACCACTCGACATTCCGGGCGATTCGCCCGGCTCACCGGAATCCCGTCGGGGTCCGGGTTCGGCGGACCGCTCAGCGGACCTCGGCGGCCAGGTTGGCCAGCACCTGGTCGTGGATCCGGTTCAGGCCCTTGGGCGCGAAGGTGCGCTCGAAGAAGCCGCCGATGCCGGTCGCGCCCTGCCAGGTCGCGGTGACGGTCACCCTGGAACGGCCCTCGCCGACGGCCGAGACGGTCCAGGTGATCACCATGCTGGAGTTGGCGTCCTTCTCCACCAGCTGGTCGGGCTTGGGCGCCGACACGGTGAACAGGCAGTCGCGCACCCGCTTCTCGGTCGCCTGCAGCTTCCAGTGCACCTGGGTGCCCGCGCCGGTGCCGCCGACCCGGACCTCGTACTCGCTGTACTGCGCGGGCAGCAGCTTCGGGCGGGTCACCTGGTAGTCGGCCAGCGCCTCGTACACCCGCTCGGGGGCGGCGTCGTAGACCCGCTCGGTGGTGGCCTGCACCTGTCCCATGACCTTGCTCTCCTCATGTGGTGGGTACCGCTCTGTCCGGCAAGCCAATCACAGCGGCGCGCCCGCGACGCGGCGGGATAGGGTGGCCGGTGTGCTCGATCTGGTGACCGCCCTGCGCTATGTGGATCCGCTGCGAGCCGGCGGCTCGGTTCCTGGCATCGTGGAGACCGACGACCTGGGAACGTACGTGGTCAAGTTCACCGGTGCCGCCCAGGGGCGCAAGGCGCTGGTGGCCGAGGTGATCGTCGGCGAGCTGGCCCGGCGGCTGGGGCTGCGGGTGCCGGAGCTGCGGCTGGTGGACTTCGACCCGGCGGTGGCCGCGGACGAGCCCGACGCCGAGATCCAGGACATGCTCAAGGCCAGTGCCGGCCTCAACCTCGGGATGGACCTGCTGCCCGGCGCACGGGACTTCCAGCCGGGGGCGATCCCGGTGGACTCCGTCGAGGCCGGGCGGGTGGTCTGGCTGGACGCGCTCACCGGCAACGTCGACCGCACCGTCCACAACCCCAACCTGGTGGTCTGGCACGGGCGGCTCTGGCTGATCGACAACGGCGCCGCGCTGATCTTCCACCACCGCTGGGCCACCGCCGAGGCGGCGGTCGGCAAGCGCTACGACCTCAGCGCGCACGCGCTCGGCGGCTCGGCCCCGGACGTCCGGCTGGCCGACGAGGACCTCGGGCCGCTGGTCACCGTCGAGCTGCTGGAGGAGGTGCTGGCGCTGGTCCCGGACGAGTGGCTGGCCGACGAGCCCGGCTTCGACTCGGTGGACGCCGTCCGGCACGCGTACGTCACCCACCTGGCCGCCCGGGTGGTGCTCTCCGAGGAGTGGCTGCCGGAGGGCTTCGCCACCCCGGAGCAGCTGCGCGAGGCCGAGCGGCGGCAGGCTGCCCGCAGCCGGGCCGGGCGGCCGGCCTGGTTGCAGGAGGTGCCGGACCTGCACGGCAAGCCGTCGGTGGAGACGGTCTGGGAGCATCACTTCGAGTGAACTCCGGCCCCCGGAAGCGGGGTTCGGACGGGCTGCGGGGCCGGCGCCGAAACGCCGCCGGGGAGCGGGACCCGATGGGCCCCGCTCCCCGGCTCAGTGCTCCGTACTCAGCGCTCCGTCCTCAGCGCCAGGAGGTCACCGCGATCGGCGCCTCAGCGCCACCACTGAACCGCCTTCTCGGCGTTGATGATGCCCGCGCCGTAGAAGCCGTTGTCGTCCGCGCCGCCCTCGCAGGTGGCGTTGTACTGGCCGTTGCCGGTCGGGTTGTAGACGCCGGTCGGGCAGGCGTGGGACTCGGCCTGGTTGGTCAGCAGCTCGGTGAGCTCGTCCGGGCTGGCCCACGGGAAGGTGCTGGCGAGCAGCGCGACCACACCGGTGACGTGCGGGGTGGCCATCGAAGTGCCCTGCTTGTAGCCGTACTTGTTGCCCGGGATGGTCGACAGGATGCGACCGTTCTTGTCCGGGGTGTTCGGGATCTGGCGCGCGTCGCCACCCGGCGCGGCGACGGTCACGACGCCCTTGCCGTAGCTGGAGTAGTACGACTTGTCGCCGTTGACGCCCACCGCGGAGACGGCGATGACGCCGGGCAGCTCGGTCGGCAGCGACAGGCAGTTGTTGTTGATCGGGCGGGAGCCGGGGGTGGTGTCGTCCGGGCTGGCCACGTCGGTGGTCTTGTGCGCCAGGTCGATGTTCTCGTTGCCCGCGGCGGCGACGTTGAGGACGCCCTTGCGCTGCGAGAACGCGACGGCCTTGCGGACGGCGTCAGAGATCGCCGACTGGTCCTTGTCGTTCGGGCAGTTGAACATCCACGGGTCGACGAAGTAGCTGTTGTTGGTCACCTTGAAGTGGTGCTCACCGGCCCAGACGAAGCCGCAGATGGCGTACTCCGGGTAGATGAACCCGCCGTCGTCGACGACCTTGACCGCGGCCAGCTTCACGTTCGGGGCGACACCGACGATGCCCTTGCCGTTCTTCGCGGCGCCGATGGTGCCGGCCACGTGGGTGCCGTGGTCGCTGGTGGTGGGCTGCCAGGACTTCCAGTCGGTGTTGGGCTTGCCGCCGTCGATGCAGGAGACCGACTGCGAGGCGTCCACGTTGGGAGCGAGGTCCTCGTGGGTGGCGTCGATGCCGGAGTCCAGCACGCCGACGGTGACGTTGCGGCTGCCGAGCGAGATCTTGTGCGCCTTGTCGACACCGATCTGGCGCATGTCCCACTGGTTGGCCTCGTACGGCTCCTGGCCGTTCGCGGCGGCGCCGACCGGCTCGGCGGCGACCTCGGTCGTCTCCTGGTCGGCGGCGGTGATGCCCTTGGTGCGGCTGGCACCGACGGACTCGACGCCGCTGGCCAGGCGCAGCTTCTCGGCGAACTTGGTGTCGTTCGAGCGGGCGATGACGACGCCGATCTGCTCGTACGAGTAGACGACGGTGCCGCCGATGTTGGTGACGGCCTTCTCGACCTTCTGCACCTGGCCGTGGTTGGCCTTGGTGTTGACGACGTAGCTGAGCAGCGGACCGGTCGTCGAGCCGCTGACGGGCGCCGCGACGGCGGTGCCGGCCGGGAGCGCGAGGGCGCCGGCGGTGGCGAGCACGAGACCCACCGCCGCGTACCGGGTCCGGCTGATCCGAGGAACTCTCATTGGGGTTGGCCCTCCCGAGTCGTCATACGGCAGCTGCGGTGAGGCAGGTGCGCAGGGAATGACCGGGACGCTAATGAATATTCGCTGATATGCGCAAGAGGTAGTCATCTAATCGTCATATTTTGACCAACGACAGGCGGTAGAGGTCGCAGGTCAACAGGCATAACAGACGGTCAGAATGTTAAAAAGTGATGGTTCGCCGACGAGCCGACCGGCGCTAGATCGCGTACAGCCGACGGGCGTTGTCGGCGGCGATCAGCCGGGCCAGGTGCCGCGCGTCGGCCGCCGAACAGGCGCCGTCGGCCCGCCAGTCGGCCAGCAGGGCGCCCAGTCCGTGCCGGAACTGGGCGGCGCCCACCAGGAACAGCTCGGGCAGGCCGTAGGCGTCGGTGGAGAACAGGAGCTTGCCGAACGGCGCCAGTTCGAGCATCTCGCCCAGGACGGCCGCCACCCGCGGCCCGGTGTAGGAGGCGGTCAGCCCGAGGTCGGTGTACACCGTCGGGAACGCCTGGGCCAGCCAGGCTGCCTGCCGGTGGTACGGGTAGCCGTGCAGCAGCACCAGCGGGACGCCGCTCGGCTCGGCGGCGCGCACGAAGCCGCTCAGCAGGGACGGGTCGGCGTGGTGCAGGGTGAGGTCGGGATCGCCGAAGCCGGTGTGGAGTTGGAGCGGCAGGCGCAGCTCGGCGCAGACGTCCACGGCCGTCCAGAGCAGGTGGTGCAGCAGCACCGGGTCGGCCAGCCGGCCGCGGCCGCCGTGCAGCCAGGCGCCGGCGGCGGCCACCACGGCGGCCCGCGCGGGCCGTTCGGCCGGGGCGGCCAGACCGTGCCGGTAGGCGAGCACCGACTTGACCGCTACCGCCCCCGTGGCGGCCGCGGCCAGCGCCTCGCCGACGGCCCGCGGCCAGTCCGCGGCCCCGGCCGGCACCGCCTCGGCCACCGACTCCAGCCGGACCACCTCGCGCACCAACGCCCCGGAGGCCTCGGCGAGTTCGCTCAGCGGCAGCAGCTCGCACCCGGCCGCGGCGGTCAGCCCGGTGTCCACCAGGCAGGTGTCCAGCCCCGCGGCCGCGAGCAGTCGGCGGGTGGCCTCGGGCGCGCCCAGTTCGCGCCGCCGGGCCAGGTACTCGGCGGCCGGGGCGTGGACGGGCAGGCCGAGGGCAGGCGGACACCAGCGCCGCACGGCCAGGCCGAGCGCGCTGTCGAAGCGCGACGTGCCGGGCGCCGGCGGGCGGTCGGACTCGGCGAGCAGCCCGGCCAGGGCGTCGTCGTCGAGCTCGGCCGCCACCACGCTGTGGCAGTGGTGGTCGACCAGCGCCGGAGCCTCCGACCACGCCACCGGTCAGAACCGCCAGCGGGTGGCCGCGATCAACTCCTCGGCGCCGACGGCCGCGTACTTCTCGGCCTCGGCCCGGCGCACCGCCAGCACCGCCTGGTACAGCGGCTCGCCGAGCGCCTCGCGCAGCACCGCCGAGCGGGTGTACGCGGCGATCGCCTCGGCCGGGCCCTGCGGAAGCCTGGGCACCGCGCCGGGCTCGGCGGTGGCCGGATCCACGGTGAACTCGGCCGGCAGCGCCCGGCGTTGGTCCAGGCCGGCGAGGCCGGCGGCGATCACCGCGCCGATCGCCAGGTACGGGTTGGCGCTCGCGTCGAAGCACTTGACCTCGGCGTTCGCGGCGGCGGCCCGCTCCCCCGTGGAGCCGGTGACCAGGCGCAGCGCGGCCTCCCGGTTCTCCAGGCCCCAGCACTGGTAGGCCCCGGCCCAGTGCGAGGGCACCAGGCGCAGGTACCCGGCCGGGCTGGAGCAGCCCAGCACCAGCAGTTCGGGCAGCGCGTCGAGCACTCCGGCGAGGAAGCCCTCGGCCTCGGCGGCCAGACCGTGCGGGCCGGGGCCGCCGTGGCCGAGGTTGCGCCCGTCCCGCCAGAGGCTGAGGTGCAGGTGCCCGCCGTTGCCGACCCCGTCCGGCTCGACCACGGGGGCGAAGGAGACCCGCAGGCCGTGCCGGGCGGAGACGGCCCGGATGGTGTGCCGGACCAGGACGGAGGTGTCGGCGGCGCCGACCGGGCCCTCGGGGGCGACCGAGACCTCGAACTGGCCCGGGGAGTACTCGGGGTGGATCTGCAGCACGCTCAGGCCCTGCTCGCGGAGGGCTCGGACGACCTCCCGCAGGTAGTCGGAGAGGTCGGTGATCCGGTGCATGCCGTAGGCGGGGCCGTGCGTCGGGTACTTCGGCGCCTCCTCCGGCGGCCCGTCCAGCGCGACCACCCACTCGACCTCGATCCCGGCCTTGAGGCTCAGCCCGCGCGCGGCCGCGGCGGCCTCCATCCGGCGGGCGAACAGCCGCTGACAGCCGGGGTGCGGGGTGCCGGCCTGGGTGTAGCGGCTCCCCGGGGCCCAGGCCCAGCCGGGCTGGGCGGCCAGCGGAACGATCCGGTCGAGGTCGGGGTAGAGCCTCAGGTCCCCGGTGGGGCCGCCGATGATCGGGCTGGTGGTGATGGTGTCGTCGGCGAGGAACACGTCGAAGCAGGGCGCGGTGCCGATGCCCCACTCGGCCGCGTGCACCAGGCCGGAGAGCGGTACGGCCTTGACCCGGGTGACGCCCGCGTTGTCCACCCAGGTGACGGCGACCGCCTCGACGGCGGCGGTGCGCAGCCGGTCGGCCGCGGCCTCGGCCCGCTCGCCGCGCTCGGCGCGCGGGGGCAGCGCGACGGCGGCCGCGAAGCCGCCCAGCCCGAGCGGCTCAGCCGGGTCGGCCTGATGAACGGCGGTCTCAATGCTCATGTCACCATGCTGCCCCGCCCACAGGGTGGTTGTAACTCCCCTATCGAGTGGTCCGACTGGACGCCCGTCCATCCGTTCACTCGTTCGGGGAGAGGGGGCGGGCGAGCCGACGGACACCCGGGCACCCGCCCGCCCGGTCTCGAACGGTTTTCCGCCGGCCCTCTTCCTACCGGCGAGTAGCTTCGCTACAGTGACCGGCACGCACCACCGCCGGGCTTCGGGAGCCGCACCGGCGGGAGGTCGCTGTCGCCGCGTCCGCGGCGCCCGCGCGGTGCGCTCTCACCGGCCGGTGCCGCGATCGGCGGCCGACCGGGCCCTCCTCCTCGCATCGGCGCCGCCTCCTTCACCCCCGAGCGCCTGAGCACCACGACACACCCGCAGTTCGGCCGGAGCGGACCGGCCGCTGCCCGGGTGCGCCGGAACACGTCATCTCCCCAAGCCCCCGCGCGCGGACCCTCCTCCGGCGCCGGTCGCCCCCGTCCCCGTCGACGGGCGCGGCGACCCCTCCGCCGGAACGCGCGCGGGCCCCTCATGACTAGGAGTCAGGACAGATGGAGCGTCCCTTCCCCACCGTCGCCGTCGTCGGCCTCGGAACGATGGGTGCCGGCGTCGCGGTGGCGGTCGCCAGGAGCGGCCGCCGGGTGATCGGCATCGAGGCCACCGAGGACTCGGCCGCCCGGGCGCTGGCCCGGATCACGGAGGCGACCGCGCACGCGGTCGACCGGGAGCGGCTCACCGCCGAGGAGCGCACCGGACTGCTGGCGCGGATCTCGGTCGGGCACACGCTGACGGCCGCCGCCGAGGCGGACCTGGTGATCGAGGAGGTGCCCGAGCAGCTGGAGCTGAAGCGCGGGCTCTTCGCCGAGCTGGACCGGATCTGCCCGGAGACGACCGTGCTGGCCACCGGCACCACCGCCCTCCCGGTGACCCGGATCGCCGCCGCGACCGCCCGTCCGGAGCGGGTGCTGGGCCTGCACTTCTTCAACCCGGTGCACTCGATGAAGCTGGTCGAGGTGGTCCGCACCGTGCTGACCTCCCCGAAGACCGCCGAGGACGCCGCCGCCTTCGCCCGCGACCTCGGCAAGGAGCCGGTGGCGGCGGGAGACCGGGCCGGCTTCGTGGTGAACGGCCTGCTGTTCGCGTACCTGAACCAGGCCGCCGCGATGTACGAGTCCAAGTACGCCTCCCGGGAGGACATCGACGCCGCGATGCGGCTCGGCTGCGGCCTGCCGATGGGCCCGCTGGCGCTGCTCGACCTGATCGGGATCGACACCGCGCGCACCGTGCTGGAGGCGATGTACGAGCAGTCCCGCGACCGTCTGCACGCGCCCGCCCCGATCCTCGGCCAGCTGGTCGCGGCCGGGCTGCTGGGCCGCAAGTCCGGGCGCGGCTTCTACACCTACGAGGCGCCGGGCTCGTCCCGGCCGGTGGACGCGGCGACCGGCCCGGCCCGGCCGAAGGCGACCGGCCGGACGGTGCGCACCGTCGGCGTCTGCGGCTCGGGCACCATGGCCACCGGCATCGCCGAGGTGTTCGCCAAGGCCGGGCACCCGGTGCTGCTGGCCGCCCGCAGCCAGGAGAAGGCCGAGAAGGCCAGGGCGCAGCTGGCCAGGTCGCTGGACCGCTCGGTGGAGAAGGGGCGGCTGACCGGGGAGCAGCGGGACGCCGCGCTGGCGCTGGTCACCCCGGTCGACCGGTACGCCGAGCTGGCCGAGGTGGACCTGGTGGTCGAGGCCGTCGCGGAGGACCTGGAGGTCAAGCGGGAGCTGTTCGCCACCCTGGACAAGATCGTCCGCCCGGGCGCGGTGCTCGCCACCACCACCTCCTCGCTGCCGGTGATCAGCTGTGCGACGGCCACCTCGCGGCCGCAGGACGTGATCGGCATGCACTTCTTCAACCCGGCCCCGGCGATGAAGCTGGTCGAGGTGGTCTCCACGGTGCTGACCGCCCCGGAGGTCACCGCGACGGTGCTGGAGCTGACCGCCGCCGTCCGCAAGCACCCGGTGGAGTGCGGCGACCGGGCCGGATTCATCGTCAACGCCCTGCTGTTCCCCTACCTGAACGACGCGGTGCGGATGCTCCAGGAGCACTACGCGACGGTGGACGACATCGACACCGCGATGAAGCTGGGCTGCGGCTACCCGATGGGCCCGTTCGAACTGCTGGACGTGGTCGGTCTGGACGTGTCGCTGACCATCGAGCGGGTGCTGCACCAGGAGTTCCGCGAGCCGGGCCTGGCCGCGGCACCGCTGCTGGAGCACCTGGTCGCGGCCGGCTGCCTGGGCCGCAAGACCGGCCGCGGCTTCCGCGACCACGCGCGCCGGTGACCACGCCGAGGGCCGGGGGCGGCACCGCCGACCCCGGCTGGAGCCCGGGGACGGTGTCCGCGCGGTGGCCGGGACCGGCCGTGACCGGCCCGGTCGCGCCGGTGCGCAGGGGAACGGCCGTGGGCGTGCCGACGGGGCCGTGTAGCGTTCCGGACATGGATCGGGTTCAGTCAGCCACCCCGCAGCACTCCGCCGGACCGCGCGGCGCCGACCGGTCGGCCCCCTCGACCGGGGGCACCGGACCGGACGGCGGGCCGGGCGGCCGCCGGGCGGCGGCGCAGCGCCAGCAGATGCGTCAGGACCTGGCCGCGGCCGCGATGGAGCTGTTCGCCTCGCAGGGCTACGAGGAGACCACGGTCGACCAGATCGCCGCGGCCGCCGGGGTGGCCCGGCGCACCTTCTTCCGGTACTTCCGGTCGAAGGAGGAGGCGATCTTCCCGGACCACGACGACACCCTCGTCCGGGTGGCCGACCTGCTGGCCAGCGCCGAGCCGGCGGAGCACCCGCTGGACGTGGTCTGCCGGGGCATCAAGGAGGTGCTGCGGATGTACGCCTCCACCCCGGGGGTGTCCGTCGCGCGGTACCAGCTGATCCGTCAGGTCCCGGCGCTGCGCGAGCGCGAGATCGCCGTGGTGGCCCGGTACGAGCGGCTGTTCACCCGTTACCTGCTGGGCCGCTTCGACACCCGCGAGTCCATCCCGTCGGGCTGGCAGCGCGGCGGCGAGGACGACTCGATGCTGGCCGAGGTGTCGGCGGCGGCGGTCGTCGCGGCGCACAACCACGTGCTGCGGCGCTGGCTGCGGGCCGGCGGCCGGGGGGACGTGGAGGCGCAGCTGGACCACTCCTTCGAGGTGATCCGGCGGACCTTCTGGGCCTCCAGCTCGCCGGGTGTCAGGCGCCGGGGCTCGGTGGTGGCACCGGGTGCCAGTGAGGTGCCGGGTGAGGTGGTGGCGGAAAGCGCACTGAGTGCCAGTCCCGGAGGTGAGGTGCTCATCACAGTCGCCCGGACGGACGCTCCGCTGGACGTCGTGGTGGACAGCATCCGGGCCGCACTGAGCGGCGCTCGGGACAACTGAGAAAGCATTCACGCAGGTCAGAGCGATATTGAGGGCCCACGCCGAACCGTCGGCGCGGGCCCTTCGCATGCCCGCGCTACGCGCGTTCCGCAGCCTTCCAAGCCGTCGGAATTGCTGACACCCGGTGTCTTTACGAGTGGCACAGGGTGCCACTACCTTGTTACCCACCAGTCGCGGCGCCGCGGCTCCCCACCTCGGCGCGCCGTCGTCCGGCGTTCCCACACCCCGGGAGCAGTGCCAGACCCAGCCCGGCCCACCACCGGGCGACCGCCTGACCACCCACCACCCACCTCAGCGAAGCCGGTGTCCGCTCCCGGCTCCCCCAGACGCCCTGTGACCCTCGCACAGGTACGCCTTCGGAGGCAGCCATGCAGGAAATCCTCGACGCGATCCTCAGCCCCGACACCACGTCGGCGGACTTCGCGGCGATCAAGCTCCCCGAGTCCTACCGGGCGGTGACGCTCCACAAGGACGACGAGCAGATGTTCGCCGGCCTCGACAGCCGCGACAAGGACCCCCGCAAGTCCCTTCACCTCGACGAGGTCGCCCTGCCCGAGCTGGGCCCCGGCGAGGCCCTGGTCGCCGTGATGGCCAGCGCGGTGAACTACAACACCGTCTGGAGCTCGATCTTCGAGCCGGTCTCCACCTTCGGCTTCCTGGAGCGCTACGGCCGGCTGTCGCCGCTCACCAGGCGCCACGACCTGCCGTACCACGTGGTCGGCTCGGACCTCGCGGGCGTGGTGCTGCGCACCGGCGCCGGGGTCAACGCCTGGAAGCCCGGCGACGAGGTCGTCGCGCACTGCCTCTCGGTCGAACTGGAGTCCCCGGACGGCCACGACGACACGATGATGGACCCGGAGCAGCGCATCTGGGGCTTCGAGACCAACTTCGGCGGCCTGGCCCAGCTCGCCCTGGTGAAGACCAATCAGCTGCTGCCCAAGCCCAGGCACCTCACCTGGGAGGAGGCCGCCTCCCCCGGCCTGGTCAACTCCACCGCCTACCGCCAGCTGGTCTCGCGCAACGGCGCCGGCATGAAGCAGGGGGACAACGTGCTGATCTGGGGCGCCAGCGGCGGCCTCGGCTCGTACGCCACCCAGTACGCGCTGGCCGGCGGCGCCACCCCGATCTGCGTGGTCTCCAGCGACCAGAAGGCCGAGATCTGCCGCGCCATGGGCGCCGAGGCGATCATCGACCGTTCCGCCGAGGGCTACCGGTTCTGGAAGGACGAGAACAACCAGGACCCGCGCGAGTGGAAGCGCCTGGGCAAGCGGATCCGCGAGTTCACCGGCGGCGAGGACGTGGACATCGTCTTCGAGCACCCCGGCCGGGAGACCTTCGGCGCCTCGGTGTACGTCACCCGCAAGGGCGGCACCATCGTCACCTGCGCCTCCACGTCCGGGTACATGCACCAGTACGACAACCGGTACCTGTGGATGTCGCTCAAGCGGATCGTCGGCTCGCACTTCGCCAACTACCGCGAGGCCTTCGAGGCCAACCGTCTGATCGCCAAGGGAAAGATCCACCCCACCCTGTCCAAGGTCTACTCCCTGGAGGAGACCGGCCAGGCCGCCCTCGACGTGCACCACAACAAGCACCAGGGCAAGGTCGGTGTGCTCTGCCTGGCCCCCGAGGAGGGCCTGGGCGTGCGCGACGCCGAGCTCCGCGAACAGCACCTGCCCGCCATCAATCGCTTCCGGAACGTGTGAGACCGATCCGATGACCGAGCCCCAGAAGCGCGACCGTCCCTGGCTGATGCGCACCTACGCCGGCCACTCCACCGCGAGCGACTCCAACGCGCTCTACCGGCGGAACCTGGCGAAGGGCCAGACCGGTCTGTCCGTCGCCTTCGACCTGCCGACCCAGACCGGCTACGACTCCGACCACGTCCTCGCCCGCGGCGAGGTGGGCCGGGTCGGCGTCCCGGTCGGCCACGTCGGCGACATGCGCACCCTGTTCGACGGCATCCCGCTCGAACGCACCAACACCTCCATGACCATCAACGCCACCGCGATGTGGCTGCTGGCGCTCTACCAGGTGGTCGCCGAGGAGCAGGGCGCCGACATCGCCACGCTCACCGGCACCACCCAGAACGACATCGTCAAGGAGTACCTGTCGCGCGGGACGCACGTCTTCCCGCCCGGCCCCTCGGTGCGGCTGATCACCGACATGATCGCCTACACGGTCGGCAACATCCCCAAGTGGAACCCGATCAACATCTGCAGCTACCACCTCCAGGAGGCCGGGGCCACGCCCGTCCAGGAGATCGCCTACGCGATGTGCACCGCCATCTCGGTGCTCGACGCGGTCCGCGACTCCGGCCAGGTGCCGGCCGAACGGATGGGCGAGGTGGTCGCCCGGATCTCCTTCTTCGTGAACGCCGGCGTGCGCTTCGTCGAGGAGATGTGCAAGATGCGCGCCTTCGCCCGGCTCTGGGAGAAGGTCACCCGGGAGCGCTACGGCGTCACCGACCCCAAGCAGCGCCGCTTCCGCTACGGCGTCCAGGTCAACTCGCTCGGCCTGACCGAGGCCCAGCCGGAGAACAACGTCCAGCGGATCGTCCTGGAGATGCTGGCCGTCACCCTCTCCAAGGACGCCCGCGCCCGCGCCGTGCAGCTGCCCGCCTGGAACGAGGCGCTCGGCCTGCCCCGGCCCTGGGACCAGCAGTGGTCGCTGCGGATCCAGCAGGTGCTGGCGTACGAGTCGGACCTGCTGGAGTACGGCGACCTCTTCAACGGCTCCGAGGTGGTCGAGGCCAAGACCGCCGAGCTGCTGGCCGGCGCCGAGGCGGAGATCGCCAAGGTGCTGGAGATGGGCGGGGTGATCCCCGCCGTCGAGTCCGGCTACCTCAAGTCCAACCTGGTCGCCTCGCACGCCGCCCGCCGGGCCCGGATCGAGTCCGGCGAGGACAGGATCGTCGGGGTCAACTGCTTCGACACCACCGAGCCCAGCCCGCTCACCGCCGACCTCGACACCGCGATCATGGTGGTCGACCCGGCCTCCGAGCAGTCCGTGCTCGCCGCCCTGGAGGCCTGGCGCGACGGACGCGACGAGGCCGCCGCCCAGGCGGCGCTGGCCGAGCTCAAGGCCGTTGCCGCCACCGAGGCCAACCTGATGCCCGCCACGCTCGCCTGCGCCCGGGTCGGCGTCACCACCGGCGAGTGGTCCTTCGCCCTGCGCGAGGTGTTCGGCGAGTACCGCGCCCCCACCGGCGTGGGCGGCGCGCCCGTCGCGGTCGCCGCCGAGCCGGGCGGGGAGCTGGAGCAGGTCCGCGCCGCCGTCGCCGCCACCGCCGAGGAGCTGGGCGCCGGCAAGCTGCGCCTGCTGGTCGGCAAGCCCGGCCTGGACGGGCACTCCAACGGTGCCGAGCAGATCGCCGTACGGGCCCGCGACGCCGGGTTCGAGGTGGTCTACCAGGGCATCCGGCTGACGCCCGAGCAGATCGTCTCCGCCGCCGTGGCGGAGGACGTGCACTGCGTGGGCCTGTCCATCCTCTCCGGCGCGCACACCGAACTGGTGCCCGACGTCCTGAAGCGGCTGCGCCGCGCCGGGGTGGAGGATGTCCCGGTGATCGTGGGTGGCATCATCCCGGCAGCGGACGGCGAGGCCCTCAAGGCCGCCGGCGTCGCCGCCGTGTTCACCCCGAAGGACTTCGGGATCACCACCATCATCGGCCGGATCGTGGACGAGATCCGGCTGGCCAACCGGCTCCAGCCGTGGACGTCCGCACCGACCGCGGCCACGAACTGACCAGCTGACCAGCTGACCACTGGGAAGGAACCGAACCACCCTCATGACGACTTCGAACCGTCTGCGCCCGCGCCGCTCCTGCCTCGCCGTGCCGGGCAGCAACCCGCGCTTCCTGGAGAAGGCCCAGGGCCTCCCGGCCGACCAGGTCTTCCTCGACCTGGAGGACGCCTGTGCCCCGCTGGTCAAGGAGAGCGCCCGCCACACCATCGTCGACGCGCTGAACAACGGCGACTGGGGCGGCAAGACCCGCGTCGTCCGCGTCAACGACTGGACGACCCACTGGACCTACCGCGACGTGATCACCGTCGTCGAGGGCGCCGGGCCCAACCTCGACTGCATCATGCTGCCGAAGGTCCAGGACGCCGAGCAGGTCAAGGCGCTCGACCTCCTGCTCACCCAGATCGAGAAGACCATGGGCTTCGAGGTCGGCCGGATCGGCATCGAGGCGCAGATCGAGAACGCCAAGGGCCTGATCAACGTGGACGCCATCGCCGCGGCCTCGCCCCGGCTGGAGACCATCATCTTCGGCCCCGCCGACTTCATGGCCTCGATCAACATGAAGTCCCTGGTCGTCGGCGAGCAGCCCCCGGGCTACGGCGCCGACGCCTACCACTACATCCTGATGCGCATCCTGATGGCCGCCCGCGCCAACGACCTCCAGGCGATCGACGGCCCGTACCTCCAGATCCGCAACCAGGAGGGCTACCGCGAGGTCGCCCGCCGCTCCGCCGCCCTCGGCTTCGACGGCAAGTGGGTGCTCCACCCGGACCAGGTCGCCGCCGCGAACGAGATCTACTCGCCCGCGCAGGAGGACTACGACCACGCCGAGCTGATCCTCGACGCCTACGACTACTGCACCTCCGAGGCGGGCGGCGCCAAGGGCTCGGCGATGCTCGGCGACGAGATGATCGACGAGGCCAGCCGCAAGATGGCCCTGGTCATCGCCGGCAAGGGCCGGGCCGCCGGCATGCAGCGCACCACCAAGTTCGAGATCCCGGAAAGCTGAGGACGCGAGGCATGCAGTTCGGACGCACCTACGAGGAGTTCGAGGTCGGCGCGGTCTACAAGCACTGGCCCGGCAAGACGGTCACCGAGTACGACGACCACCTCTTCTGCCTGCTCACCATGAACCACCACCCGCTCCACATGGACACCAACTACGCGGAGAGGACGACGGACTTCGGCCGGAACGTCGTGGTGGGCAACTACGTCTACTCGCTGCTGCTCGGCATGTCCGTCCCGGACGTCTCCGGCAAGGCGATCGCCAACCTGGAGATCGAGTCGCTGCGGCACGTGGCGCCGACCTTCCACGGCGACACGATCTACGGCGAGACCACCGTGCTCGACAAGTGGCCGTCCAAGTCCAAGGACGACCGGGGCATCGTCCACGTCGAGACCAAGGGGTACAAGCAGGACGGCACGGTCGTCTGCATCTTCCGCCGCAAGGTGATGGTGCCGACCGCGACGTACATCAAGGAGCGCGGCGGCGAGCAGCCCGGCCGTCCGGAGCCCCTCTCCTGAACCGCTCCCCCCTATAAAGGGGACACCCGCACAGCGGACACCCCCACATGAAGGGGACACCCGCACAGCGGACGCCCCCACAGAAAGACCCCGGACGGGGAGGCCGCCGTCATCGGCCGACCCCCACCCGGTACGGGGGCCCTGCTGCCGCAGCCACGCCGGCAGGGCCCCCGGCAATCCCCCCCCGGGGGATTCCCCGACTTTCCGCAGACCCTCAGACCTTTTCGGAGCCGCACGATGGGACGCCTCGCACAGACCGAAGGCCTCACCGAGATCCAGCGGGACATCCTCGCCACCGTGCGGGATTTCGTCGACAAGGAGATCATTCCGGTCGCGACCGAGCTGGAGCACCGGGACGAGTACCCGACCGCCATCGTGGAGGGCATGAAGCAGCTCGGGCTGTTCGGCCTGACCATCCCCGAGGAGTACGGCGGCCTCGGCGAGTCCCTGCTCACCTACGCCCTGGTGGTCGAGGAGATCGCCCGCGGCTGGATGTCCGTCTCGGGCATCGTCAACACCCACTTCATCGTGGCGCACATGATCAACGCCCACGGCACCCAGGAGCAGAAGGACCACTTCCTGCCGAAGATGGCCGCCGGCGAGATCCGCGGCGCCTTCTCGATGTCCGAGCCCGGTCTCGGCTCCGACGTTTCGGCCATCTCCACCAAGGGCGTCAGGGACGGGGAGTTCTACGTCCTCAACGGCCAGAAGATGTGGCTCACCAACGGCGGCACCTCCACCCTGGTCGCGGTCCTGTGCAGGACCGACGAGGGCGGCAGCACCCCGTACAAGAACATGACCACCTTCCTGATCGAGAAGACGGCGGGCTTCGGCCCGAACCCGACCGTCCCCGGCCTCACCGTGCCCGGGAAGATCGAGAAGATGGGCTACAAGGGCGTCGACACCACCGAGCTGGTCCTGCAGGACGTGCGGATTCCGGCCAACCGGATCCTCGGCGGCGTCCCGGGCCGCGGCTTCTACCAGATGATGGACGGCGTCGAGGTCGGCCGGGTCAACGTCGCCGCCCGCGGCTGCGGCGTCGCCCGCCGCGCCTTCGAGCTCGGCGTCTCCTACGCCCAGCAGCGCTCCACCTTCGGCAAGAAGATCGCCGAGCACCAGGCGATCCAGTTCAAGCTCGCCGAGATGGCCACCAAGGTCGAGGCCGCCCACCAGATGATGGTCATGGCCGCCCGCAAGAAGGACGGCGGCGAGCGCAACGACCTCGAAGCCGGCATGGCCAAGTACCTGGCCTCCGAGTACTGCAAGGAGGTCGTCGAGGACGCCTTCCGGATCCACGGCGGCTACGGCTTCTCGAAGGAGTACGAGATCGAGCGCCTCTACCGCGAGGCCCCGATGCTGCTCATCGGTGAAGGAACTGCGGAGATCCAGAAGATGATCATCGGACGCCGGCTCCTGGAGGAGTACCGGATCGCCGAGTGACCACGGGGCCATCCGGGTTGACCGGTGGCCCCCCTCTGCCGCCGGTCGACGGGCGTGCGGGCCCGTCCCGGCAGAGCGCCGTGCCCGGCACGATCCCGGCCTGGTCCGCCTGGGGTCCGGCACGGCCCGCGAGAAGCGGCCGCAGGGCGTACAGCTGCAAGAACGCGCCCTGCGGCCGCTTCCGTGCACCTTCCTCCGGCCCGCCCGGCCGTTTCCCCCGGCAGGTTCGCCCGTTCGCCCGCTGAGACAAGTGTCACCAGCCTCGTCCGGTCCCTTGGGAACCGGACCGGGGCGAGCTACGGTCGTACGAGTGGGCGCGCGCACGCGCTTCCACCGGACACATGAACGAGCGGGCGGGTTGCTCACCCACCGTCTGCTCCCGATAGCATCCACCGGGACAGCAAGCCGTCCCTCTATTACCGATCCCGCGGTGGCCCCCGTCCAGCGGCCATGATCCCCCGCGACAAAGGTCTTCGATGCCCATCAGCCCGTCCCCTCACACCTCCGTCACGGACCGCGATGCCCTCGCAGCCCCGACGGCCGGTCGGCGACCCCGCGTGACCATCGCGCGCGGAGCCACCCCCTGGTTCGTCCCCACCCTCGCCACGGCCGCCGTGACCACCGCCCTCACCCGGCGCAACGGCAAGTGGGCCCTGGCGGCGGTACCCGCCTGCGCGCTGAGCGCGGGCATGCTGTGGTTCTTCCGCGACCCCGAGCGTGAGGTCGGCACGGGCAGAGTGATCTCCCCCGCCGACGGCGTGGTGCAGAGCATCGACGCCTGGCCGGACGGCCGCACCCGGGTCGCGATCTTCATGAGCCCCCTGAACGTCCACGTCAACCGCGCGCCCCTGCCGGGCACGGTGACGTCGGTCGAGCACGTCGCGGGCGGCTTCGTGCCCGCGTTCAACAAGGACAGCGACCAGAACGAGCGGGTCGTCTGGCACTTCGACACCGAGCTCGGCGACATCGAGATGGTGCAGATCGCGGGAGCCGTGGCCCGCCGCATCGTGCCGTACGTGGACGCCGGAACCAAGGTCGAGCAGGGCGACCGGATCGGTCTGATCCGGTTCGGGTCCCGGGTCGACACCTACCTGCCGGCCGGCGTCGAGGTCGGCGTCGAGGTCGGCCAGAAGACCACAGCCGGGGTGACACGCCTTGACCGTGACTGATCCTGAGACAATCGTCGTCCTGGACGACGAGGAGACGGCCCTGCGCCGCCGCCGCTGGGCGCGCGACCGCGAGATGCGAGCCCCGCGCTCCCCGCAGCACCTGTCCACCGCCGACTTCCTGACCCTGGGGAACGCCGTCTGCGGCTTCCTGGCGATCTACTCGATCACCACCGGGGTCCTCGTCCCGCACATCACCAACCCGGACGCCGTTCCGGACCGGCACAGCGCCGCCACCGCGGTCACGCTGCTGCTGATCGGCTCGATGTGCGACCTCTTCGACGGCCTGGTGGCGCGGAAGCTCCGCTCCTCCGCCCTCGGAGCGGAGCTCGACAACCTGGCCGACCTGATCAGCTTCGGCATCGCGCCGGCCTACTTCGTCGCGGTCTGGGGCATGGTCTCGCAGGGCTCCAACAGCAAGCTCTCGGCGGTCATCGCGCTGACCGTGCTGCTCGCGGTGGTGCTGCGGCTGGCCCGCTTCTCGGCCGTCAAGATGCGGCCCGGGGTGTTCCAGGGCATGCCCTGCCCGATGGGCGCGATGACGGTCATCGCCATCGTGCTGCTCGACCCGCCGTTCCTGCCCGGTCTGCTCGCCATCTTCGGCGCCGCGTACCTCATGGTCAGCCGGATCGAGTACCCGAAGCCGCAGGGGCTGCTGGCCACCGCCACGCTCTGCTGGGTCGTCGTGGCCATCGGCTGCCTGGCCGCCTGGGCCACCGGGCTGCCCGGCGGCGACACCCTGATGCACGTCGGTGCCTTCGCCCAGATCACGCTCGCCGCGATGGCGCCGCTGCTGGTCATCCGGCGCAAGGTCGGCCAGAAGGTCGGCGACGTCCGCGCCCGGCGGGCGGAGTCGCGGCTCGGCTGAGCTGTTCGTCGTACGGAGCGCCGTACGGAGGAAGGGCCCGGAACCTGACGGTTCCGGGCCCTTCCTCGTTCCGTGCTCGTGCCCGGCCCGCGTGCTCGTGCCCGCGCGCTCGCGCTCGTGTTCGCTACGCCCCGCCGGTGTGGACGCTGAAGGCGGAGCGGCGGGCCGCCCGGGCCACGCCCGGGTCCGGGTGCACGCCCGAGACCGCCGTCAGCACCGAGGCGGCCCTCGGGTGCCCCGACTGCCGGGCGCGGGCGAACAGCCGCACCGGGTCCCCCGCGGAGGCGCCCTCGACGTGCCCCACCAGCAGCTCCGTCTCGCCGTGGTCCAGCACCGCCGCCGCGGTGTCCACCCACAGCCAGGCCGCGTCGTCGGCGCCCAGCACGTCCGCCGGGGAGACGCCCTCGTCCGAGCGCTCCGCCAGCCACAGCAGCGCGTACGGGCGCAGCACCGGCGCGTCCACCGCCGCCCGCACCGCCTGCTCGGCCGGCCCGCCGGCCACCCGCAGCGCCTCGAAGGCCAGTCCGCGCACCAGCGCGTCGTCGCCCTGGGCGGCCTCCAGCAGCTCGGCCACCGCCCGGTCCGCCGGACGGGCCGCGACCCAGGCGCGGTACTCCGCCCGGGCGGGGCCCGGCGAGTAGTCCGCGCAGGCGTTCAGCAGCTCGTAGGCGCTCTGCTCGATGTGCCCGGCCGCGGTCTGGGCGACCGTGCAGATCTCCTCCAGCTTCGCCCGCACCGCCCAGTGGCCCAGCGGGGACAGCTCGGCGGCATCGTTCCTGCGCACCACGGCGCCGACGGCCGCCAGGCCGTCCAGCATCCAGTCCAGGACGGCGGCCACGTCGGAGGGCGCGGCCGGGGTGTCGATCTGCGGCGCCCGGCAGGTGCCGCGCACGGCGGAGACGGCCGAGGCGGCGTGCGGGACGGGCGACAGGCCCTGGCCGCCGAGGCCGTCGCCGACCCGCCGTTCGTCCAGGCCACGGCGCAGCAGCTCCAGCAGCTCGCTCTCGACCACCGGACCGTCCACCAGGTGCAGGAAGGACAGCAGCTGCGGGGCCTGGTCCACGGCCTGGCCGGCCAGGACGGCGAACACGCCGCGCAGCGCGGCGGGCGGCACCGGGGCGAGCAGCGTCCAGGCGTCGAACAGCCCGGACCAGCCGCGCACCACGGCCTCGTCGTCGTGCTCCCAGGCGTGCAGGCGCCAGCCGGGGCCGGCCCCGCCGTCCCGGGCCTCCACCAGGCCCACCAGCAGCGCCTGCCCCCACGCCTTGGCGGCGGCGCCGACCGTCATGGCCAGCGCCCGGCCCGCCGCACGGGCATCCTCGGGGAGCAGCTCGCCGCGCTTGTCGACCTCGCCGAGATCCCCGGCCCAGCGGGCGATCCGGACGGCGTCCACCAGCATCCGGCGGGCCAGCGGCGCCAGCTCGGCCGGTGCGGGGAAGCCCTCGGGCACGGGAACCCGGCCCCGCCCGGGCGCCGGCGCGGGCCCTCGTCGCCGGGGTACACCGGCCCCGTTCGGCCTGCCACCGGAGGCCCGGTGGGCCGTACCGGGGAGACGGGTCACCGTCGCACCGGTACCGATCGTCGGCTGGAGCGGGGCATCACGGTCGCGCGGGTTCCGAGACGTCACGTCGTGCAGTCTTCCCCTTGTACCGGCCTTCTGTCACATCCGGTTGTCCGTACGACCGGGCGACCGGGGACGGCACCTCCGCAAGATCGGGCAACAGAGGCAAACCGCCTGGCCGGAAACGTGTGGCGGGGCCATGCCACCGGCGGCCCGGGTCGTCGCGGTACCCGTTCGGACGACTACCCTCCGTGCGCGGTTCCCGCCCCGGGCGCCTCGTCGACCGGGGCGGTCCGGTGAATCGAGCCCCTCTCGTAAGGGGCAATTTTTGTTCCCCTGAATATCCCGTGCGGGACCGCATTGTTTCCGCTGAACGGGATCAGAGGAGCGGGGTCAGCCAACGGCGGAGGAGTTCGGTGTAGTGGTCGGGCGCGGAGTTCCAGAGCGCCGCGTGCTCGGCGCCGGGGAACGGCTGGAGGCTGACCACCTGGGGGCGGGCCGCGGCGAGGCGCTCGGCGGTGCGGAAGGGGGCGATCCGGTCGGCCGGGCTGTGCAGCAGCAGGGTGGGGACGCGCAGGTCCGTGCCCTCGGCGAGGCGGGAGAAGCCGGCGAGGTCCACGCCGGTGCGGCCCTCCGCCGCGAGGGCGCCGAGTTCGGCGGCGACGCCCGTGAAACCGGCTCGGGCGGCGTCGCGGCGGGCGGAGGCGGGGAGGTCGAGGACCGGTGAGTCCAGGACCAGGCCGCTGATGGCGTGGGCCCATTCCGAGCGGGCCGCCGTCTGGAGGACCATGGTGGCGCCCAGCGACCAGCCGTACAGGACCACCCTGCCCGCGCCGCTGTCGAGCGCCAGCCGTACCGCCGCCTCGACGTCGCGCCACTCGGTCTCGCCGAAGTGGCTGAGCCCGTCCGGGGAGGCGGGGGCGCCCTCGTCGCCGCGGTAGGTCACCGAGAGGGCGGGCAGGCCGAGGCGGTGGAGGACGGGCAGGACCGGGAGGGTCTGTTGGCGGTCGGCCTCGGTGCCGTGGACGAGGATCACCCAGGTGCCGCGCTTGCCGTCGAGGCGCCAGGCGGGGAGGGCGCCGAGCTCGCCCTCGACGGCGGTGTCGGTGAAGGGCAGGCCGAGCGCCGAGGTCGGGTCGCCGAGGTGGACGCGGGGGGTGAAGCGGACCTCGGTGCCGGGGGTGAGGGCGCCCCGGTCGGCACGGACGAGCCGCCGGGTGACGCCCTGCTCGTCGCTGTGCAGGACCTCCTCGACCACCGCGTGGCCGCCCCCCTCCCACTCGACCGCCCAGCGGCCGGGGCGCAGGCTCTCCGGGCCGCGGGAGAAGGTGACCCGGCCGGGGGCGAGGCTCCGCACCTGGACGGGCCCGGACTCCTGCCCGGCGGCCGACGGGCGGACCATCCGCTCGGAGGCCCGACGGCCGACCACCAGGACGACGGCCCCGGCCCCCACGGCGGCGGCCGCCACCACGGCTGCGGTTCCCCAACGCATATCGCTCCCCTGCTCTGCTTCACGGTCCGGACGGTGTTCGTGCACCAGTCCACCGGCACCCCGTACCCCCGGCCACCGGGCTGGGCCGTTCGGGGGACACCGCCAAGGAAATCCCGGAGACGCCGCCGAGGGAGCTGACGGGCCCTCCGTCGCACCCCGGCCGACCGGGGGATCCGTGTGACCAACCCCTCCGTGACCTCGGTTGACTCGCGGATCGGCCCCGTGATGGGATCCTTGGGCCAATCGGAGGCATGGAGAGGAAGCCGGTGCGAATCCGGCGCGGTCCCGCCACTGTCACCGGGGAGCACGCTCGGAAGATGCCACGGCGGGCCGTCAGAAGCCGCTGGAAGGCCCGGGGGTGCGCTCGACCCGGAAGCCAGGAGACTCTCGCCCCCGCTACGTCGATCCAGGGCGCGGACCCTGAGTGAGGACACGCACGCGATGCAGGCTGCCCCGCCCCGTCGGACCCCGAGCTGCCCGCCGCCGTGCGCCCGCTGACCCGGGCCGCCGCCTTCGCGCTGGGCGCCGTCGCGGGCTACGCCGCCGACGCCCGTTTCGGCGACCCCCGCCGCGGCCACCCGGTGGCCCTGTTCGGCGGCGCCGCGACCCGCCTGGAGCGGCGCGTCTGGCGGGACGACCGCGCCGCCGGGGCCGGGTACACGGCGCTGTGCGTGGGCGCGGTCGCGGCCGGGGCGCTCGCGCTGGACCGTACGGTGGGCCGTCGACCGCTCGGCCGGGCGGCGCTGGCGGCGGCCGCGACCTGGACGGTGCTCGGCGGCACCTCGCTGACCCGGGAGGCGCGCACCATCGGCCGCTCCCTCGCCGCCGGTGATCTGACGGCCGCCCGGGAACGGCTGCCGCACCTGTGCGGGCGCGACCCGAGCGCGCTGGACGGGCAGCAGATCGCCCGGGCCGTGGTCGAGTCGGTGGCCGAGAACACCGCCGACGCCGTGGTGAACGCGCTGACCTGGGGCGCCCTGGCGGGCACCCCCGGGCTGCTGGCCTTCCGCGCGGTGAACACCCTGGACGCGATGGTCGGCCACCGCTCGCCCCGCCACGCCCGCTTCGGCTGGGCCTCGGCCCGGCTGGACGACCTGGCGGGCTGGCCGGGCGCCCGGCTGACGGCGCTGCTGACGGTGGCCGCCGCGCCGCACCCCGGCACGGCCTGGCGGGTCTGGCGCCGGGACGGCTCCGCGCACCCGAGCCCCAACGCGGGCCAGGCGGAGGCGGCCTTCGCGGGCGCGGTGGGCGTACGGCTGGGCGGGACGCTGCGGTACGGCGAGAGGGTGGAGCACCGGCCGGTGCTGGGCGCCGAGTTGCGGCCGGTCACGGTGGACGACATCGAGCGGGCCTGCGCGCTGTCCCGGCGGGTGGGTGCGCTGGCGTTGGGTACGACGGTCGCGGGGCACGTCCTGCTGCGGCTCTTGATGAGGAGGGGTAGGGCATGAGCAACGCGCTGCTGGTCGCCGGGACGACCTCGGACGCGGGCAAGAGCGTGGTGACGGCCGGGATCTGCCGTTGGCTCGCCCGCCAGGGCGTACGGGTCGCGCCGTTCAAGGCGCAGAACATGTCGCTGAACTCCTTCGTCACCGCCGACGGCGCCGAGATCGGCCGCGCCCAGGCGATGCAGGCGCAGGCCGCCCGGGTGGAGCCGGAGGCGGCGATGAACCCGGTGCTGCTGAAGCCCGGCGCGGACGGCCGCAGCCAGGTGGTGCTGCTGGGCCGCCCGGTGGCCGAGGTCGGCGCGCTGGACTACCGCGAGCGCAAGCCCGTCCTGCTGGAGCGCGCCCTGGAGTGCCTGGCGGACCTGCGCGGCCGCTACGAGGTGGTGGTGTGCGAGGGCGCCGGCTCGCCCGCCGAGATCAACCTGCGCGACCGCGACATCGCCAACATGGGCCTGGCCACCGCCGCCGGGCTGCCCGTCGTGGTGGTCGGGGACATCGACCGCGGCGGGGTCTTCGCGGCGATGTACGGGACGCTGGCGCTGCTGTCGGCGCAGGACCAGCGGCACGTGGCGGGCTGGTTCGTCAACAAGTTCCGCGGCGACGCGCGGCTGCTGGCGCCCGGGCTGGAGATGCTGCGCGAGCTGACCGGCCGTCCGGTGCTGGGCACGCTGCCGATGCTGCCGGGCCTGTGGCTGGACGCCGAGGACTCGCTGGACCTGTCCACCGTGGTGGACCGGGTGGACGGTCGCGGGCCGCTCGGGGCGGACGTGCTGCGGGTCGCCGTGGTGCGCTTCCCCCGGCTGTCCAACTTCACCGACGTGGACGCGCTGGCGCAGGAGCCGGGCGTGCTGGTGCGCTGGGCGACCCGGCCGGAGGAACTGGCCGACGCCGACCTGGTGGTGCTGCCCGGCACCCGGGCCACCGTGGCGGACCTCGCCTGGCTGCGCGAGCGCGGCCTGGAGCCGGCGCTGAAGGCGCGGGCCGCGGCCGGACTGCCGATCCTCGGGGTCTGCGGCGGCTACCAGATGCTGGCGCGCGGGATCGTCGACGAGGTGGAGTCCCGGGCGGGCTCCGTCGAGGGGCTCGGGCTGCTGCCGACGCACGTCCGCTTCGGCGCCGAGAAGGTGCTCGCGCGGCCGGTCGGCGAGGCGTACGGGCAGCGGGTGGAGGGCTACGAGATCCACCACGGGGTGGTGGAGGTCGAGGGGGGCGTTCCCTTCCTGGACGGCTGCCGGGTGGGCGCGGTCTGGGGCACCACCTGGCACGGCGCACTGGAGAACGACGGCTTCCGCCGCGAACTCCTGCGCGAGGTCGCCGAGTTGGCGGGCCGGGCGTTCGTTCCGGCGCCGGACACCTCCTTCGCCGAGGCGCGCGAGGCCCGGCTGGACCGGCTGGGCGACCTGATCGAGGAGCACGCGGACACCGACGCGTTGTGGAAGCTGATCGAGGGCGGGGTGCCGGCGGCCGGATCGCTGCCGTTCGTCCCGCCCGGGGCACCTGGGAGTGACGCATGAGTGACGTCCGCTATCCGTTCACCGCGATCGTCGGCATGGCCGACCTGCGGCTCGGGCTGCTGCTGAACGCGGTGTCCCCGGCCGTGGGTGGCGTGCTGGTGCGAGGCGAGAAGGGCACCGCCAAGTCGACCATGGTGCGCGCGCTGGCCGGGCTGCTGCCGGACATCGCCACCGTGGACGGCTGCCGCTTCGCCTGCGACCCGGCCGCACCGGACCCGAACTGCCCGGACGGGCCGCACGGATCCGGCGAGGGCCACGCATCCGGTGAGGGCCGCGGATCCGTTGGGAGCCACGAACGGCCGTCCCAGCTGGTCGAGTTGCCGGTCGGCGTGGCCGAGGACAGGATCGTCGGCTCACTCGACCTGGAGCGGGCGCTGGCCGAGGGCGTCAAGGCCTACGAGCCGGGGCTGCTCGCCAAGGCGCACCGCGGCGTGCTGTACATCGACGAGGTGAACCTGCTCCAGGACCACGTGGTGGACCTGCTGCTGGACGCCGCCGCGATGGGCCGCTCCTACGTCGAGCGCGAGGGCGTGTCGGTGCGGCACGCGGCCCGCTTCCTGCTGGTGGGCACGATGAACCCGGAGGAGGGCGAGCTGCGGCCCCAGCTGCTCGACCGCTTCGGCCTGACCGTCGAGATCGCCGCCACCCGGGATCCGGCCGAGCGGGCCGAGGTGGTCCGGCGGCGGCTCGCGTACGACGCGGACCCGGCCGGCTTCGCGGACCGGTTCGCCGCCGAGGAGCGGGAGCTCGCCGAACGCATCACCGCCGCACGGGAGTTGCTGCCGTCGGTCGAGCTGACGGATGTGGCACTGCGTCAGATCACCGCCGTGTGCGCCGCGTTCGAGGTGGACGGGCTGCGCGCGGACATCGTGATGGCCCGCACCGCCGTCGCGCTGGCCGCCTGGGCGGGGCGGACGGAGGTGCTGGAGGAGGACGTCCGCAAGGCCGCCCAGCTGGCCCTGCCGCACCGGCGGCGCCGCAACCCCTTCGACGCGCCCGGGCTGGACGAGGAACAGCTGGACCGCACGCTGGAGGAGCACTCCCAGGAGAACGAACCGGAGCCGGAGCCCGAGGGTGACGGGCCGGGCCCGGACGGCGACCCGGAGGGCGGGCCGGACGGAGGACCGGACGGCGGGCCCGATGGTGGCGGCGGTCCGGACGACGGCGGCGCGCCCGAGCCCTCCGACGGCGGCCCCGCGGAGGCGGCCCCGGACACCGAGGCGCCCGCGCCGCAGCAGCCCGTCCCGGCCCAGCACCCCTCCCCCGCCCGGGAGTCGGCGCCGGTCGCGGCCGGGGACCCGTACCGCACCAGGCTGTTCACCGTACGCGGCACCGGCCACGGCGCACAGGGCCGCCGCTCCCCCGCCGAGACCACCGGCGGGCACACCGTGCGCGCCCGGCGGCCGCAGGGCGCGCTGAGCCGGCTGCACCTGACCGCGACCCTCCAGGCCGCCGCGCCGCACCAGGTGGCGCGCGGGCGGGCGGGCCGGGCGCTGGTGCTGCACAAGGACGACTTCCGCGAACAGGTGCGCCGGGGGCGGGAGTCCAACCTGGTGCTGTTCGTGGTGGACGCCTCCGGATCGATGGCCGCCCGGCAGCGGATGACCGCCGTCAAGGGCGCGGTGCTGTCGCTGCTGATGGACGCCTACCAGCGCCGCGACAAGATCGGCATGATCACCTTCCGGGGCTCCGGCGCCGAGCTGGCGCTGCCACCCACCTCCTCCGTCGAGGTCGGCGCGGCCCGGCTGGAGTCGCTGCCCACCGGCGGGCGGACCCCGCTGGCCGCGGGCCTGCTACGGGCGCACGAGGTGCTGCGGGTGGAACGGCTGCGCGACCCGAGCCGGCGCCCGCTGCTGGTCGTGGTGACCGACGGCCGGGCCACCGGCGGGCGGGACGCGCTCGCCGCATCGCGGCGCGCGGCCGCGCTGTTCGCGGCGCAGGGCACCGCGAGCGTGGTGCTGGACTGCGAGTCCGGGCCCGTCCGCCTCGGCCTGGCCCACACCCTGGCGGGGCTGCTCGGCGGCACCGCCGTCAGCCTGGACGAGCTGCGCGCCGAGGGCGTGGCCTCGCTCGTGCGGGAGAGCCGCTCCGAGAGCCGTTCCGTGAACCGTTCGACCACTTCGATGCGAAAGGCGGCCTGAGCCGACATGCCCAAGGGTGTCCCCGAGAGCGTTCCCGACGACGGCCTGACGACCCGTCAGCGCCGTACGCAGCCGATCACCGCCGTGCACACCGGCCCCGGCAAGGGCAAGTCCACGGCCGCGTTCGGCATGGCGCTGCGGGCCTGGAACCAGGGCTGGTCGGTCGGGGTGTTCCAGTTCGTGAAGTCCGCCAAGTGGAAGGTCGGCGAGGAGAACGCGCTGCGCGTGCTCGGCGCCTCCGGCGAGGGCGGCACCGTCGACTGGCACAAGATGGGATCCGGCTGGTCCTGGATCCAGCGCTCCGCCGAGCAGGAGATGGACAGCGAGGAGGCGGCCAAGGAGGGCTGGGAGCAGGTCAAGCGCGACCTCGCCGCCGAGACCTACCGCTTCTACGTGCTGGACGAGTTCACCTACCCGATGCACTGGGGGTGGATCGACCCGGACGAGGTGGTGTCCGTGCTCAAGGACCGACCGGGCAGCCAGCACGTCGTCATCACCGGCCGGTACGCGCCCGAGGCGCTGACCGAATTCGCCGACCTGGTCACCGAGATGACCAAGGTCAAGCACCCCATGGACGCCGGCCGCAAGGGCCAGCGCGGTATCGAGTGGTGACCTCTTGAGCAACATCCCCCGCCTCGTCGTCGCCGCGCCCTCCTCGGGCGCCGGCAAGACCACCGTCGCCACCGGCCTGATCGCGGCGCTCGCCGCGCGCGGGCTGGCGGTGTCGCCGCACAAGGTCGGCCCGGACTACATCGACCCGGGCTACCACGCGCTCGCCGCCGGGCGGCCCGGCCGCAACCTGGACGCCTTCCTGTGCGGGCCGGAGCGGATCGCGCCGCTCTTCCTGCACGGCGCGGCGGGGGCGGACGTCGCGGTGGTCGAGGGCGTCATGGGCCTGTTCGACGGGGCCTCCGGGCGCGGGGAGCTGGCGTCCACGGCGCACGTCGCCAAGCTGCTGCGGGCACCGGTGGTGCTGGTGGTGGACGGCTCCTCGCAGTCCCGGTCGGTGGCCGCGCTGGTGCACGGCTTCGCCTCCTGGGACCCTCAGGTCCGGCTGGCCGGGGTGATCCTCAACCGGGTCGCCTCCGACCGGCACGAGCAACTCCTGCGCGAGGCGCTGGAGGAGGGCTCCGGCGTGCCGGTGCTGGGCGCGCTGCGCCGCTCGGCGGCGGTCGCCACGCCGTCCCGGCACCTCGGGCTGATCCCGGCGGTGGAGCGCTCGGCGGAGGCGCTCAAGGCGGTCGCGGACATGGGCGAGCTGGTCGCCTCCTCCGTCGACCTGGACGCCCTGCTGGAACTCGCCCGGACGGCACCGGAGTTGGACGCCGAGCCATGGGACCCCGCGGCGGAGGTGACACCGGTCGCCGGGCGGCCCCGGATCGCGGTGGCGGGCGGCGCGGCCTTCTCCTTCTCGTACGCCGAGAACGCCGAACTGCTCGACGCGGCGGGCGCCGAGGTGATCCCGCTCGACCCGCTGCACGCCTCGGCGCTGCCCGCGGGAACGGCCGGGCTGGTGATCGGCGGCGGCTTCCCAGAGCTGTACGTGCGGGAGCTGAGCGGGAACGCGGAACTGCGCGCCGCCATCGCGTCGTTCGCCGCCTCGGGCGGGCCGATCGCCGCCGAGTGCGCCGGACTGCTGTACCTGGGACGGGAGTTGGACGGCCTGCCGATGTGCGGGGTACTGGACACCGCCTCCCGGATGACCGAGCGGCTCACCCTCGGCTACCGGGAGGCCGTCGCCCTGCACGACTCCCCGCTCGGCCCGGCCGGCACCCGGCTGCGCGGACACGAGTTCCACCGGACGGTCTGCGAACCGGGCGCGGGCGATCTCCCGGCCTGGGGCTGGCGCCTGCCGACCGGGCCGCGCACGGAGGGCTTCGCCGGCGGCAACGTGCACGCCTCGTACCTGCACCTGCACTGGGCGGGCTCGCCCGCGCTGGCCTCCTCCTTCGCGGCCGCCGCGGCGGGCTTCGACGCGGCGGTCCGTGGTGCGGCGGTCAGCGGTGCGGCGATTAATACCGAGACGTCCTGAAAGTTCCGCTCCTAGGATGCGCGCATGCATGTGATCGTCCTCAACGGCGGCTCCAGTTCCGGCAAGTCGAGCATCGCCCACCGGCTCCAGGAGCTGCTGCCGGAGCCGTGGCTGCACCTCGGCACGGACACCATGATCGGCGCGCTGCCGCCGCGGCTGCTGAGCGGCGGCGAGGGCATCGGCGGGCTGGAGGACGGGGACGGCGCGGTGGCGGTCGGGCCGGTCTTCGCCCAGCTGGACGCCGCCTGGACGCTCGGTGTGGCGGCGATGGCCCGGGCCGGGGCCCGGATCGTCGTCGACGAGGTGTTCCTCGGCGGGGCCGCCTCCCAGCAGCGCTGGCGGACGGCCCTGGAGGGCCTGGACGTGCTCTGGGTCGGCGTGCGCTGCGACCCCGCGGTGGCCGCGTCCCGGGAGGCCGCGCGCGGCGACCGGGTCCCCGGGATGGCCGCCGCACAGGCGGAGTCGGTGCACGAGGGGGTCTCGTACGACCTGCTCGTGGACACCTCGCAGGCCTCCCCGGCCGACTGCGCCCAGCTCATCGCCGCCCGGGCGGCGGACGGCGCCCCCGACCTCACGGGTCAAGACGACTAGGGCCTGCGCCGCAGCGGTTCAGGACCGCTCCCCCACGGCGCCGCCCCGGCCCGGATGTCGGCGCTGATCGCGCACCGGCAGCCGGACGTCACAGACCGCTTCCGAAGGTCCCCCTGAGCGGATCGCCCCGGAAGCAGGCGACGCAGCGGAGGCGGGTGTAGATCGCCACCGCGCCCATGAAGACGTCCTCCCGGCCGTCCAGCGCGGACTTGGAGTCGGCGGGCTTCCCGCAGTCCAGGCAGGTGCGGCGGGGGCGGGCGTTGATCGAGCAGGCGCGGCAGATCAGGTGGGTCGGGTGCTCGGCGTGGACGACGACGGGCTGCGGCCCGCCGTCGAGCAGGTGGTCGCACCAGGTGCAGGACTCGTCCTGCTGCGCCGCCAGCATCCGGGCCCGGGTCTCCTGCTGCCACTTGGCCGCGTGTTGCAGCGGCACCTTCACCGGCGGCCCCCACCCGGCGGCGGCGAGCCATTGGGCGCCCTCCGCCCCCGCCGCCCGCAGCTGGTCGTCGACGGCGATCTCCCTGGGGGTCTTGTGCTTCATCGGGCCTCTCCTCCGGTGCGGCGTCCCGACGGGATAACGCGGCCGGACGGGCCGTGGACACGCCCCTTCCCCGCCGCCCCCCTCGCGGCCGCCCCGGCACTGACAGCGGCTCAGTCGAAGAGCGACTCGGTGTCGCCGTGGGCGACGAGGAGCTTGCGCAGCAGGGTGTCGAGCTGGGCGCGTTCGTCGGCGTCGAGGGCGGTGAGGATGCGCTCCTCGTTCTCCAGGTGGCCGGGCAGGGTGGCGTCGATGAGCTCCTTGCCGGCCGGGGTGAGGCGCACGAGAACCGCGCGGCGGTCGGTGGGGCAGGGGTTGCGTTCGACCAGGCCCTTGGCGGAGAGCTTGTCGACGCGGTTGGTGATGGCGCCGGAGGTGACCATGGCGGACTTGAGCAGTGCGCGGGCGTTGAGTTCGTAGGGCTCGCCGGCGCGGCGAAGGGTGGCCAGGACGTCGAACTCGGAGGAGTCCAGGCCGCAGGTGGCGAAGTACTCGCGCAGGGCGTTGTCGACCCTGACGTTCAGTCGCCGGAGCCGGCCGATCAGGGCCATGGCCTCCAGGTCCAGCTCCGGGTCGACCCTTCTCCACTGCTCGGCGATGTCGTCGACGGTGTCGCGCTGCTGCATGGTGGTCCGCCTCTCTGCGGTCGCCCTCCCCCTCGTCGTAGATATCTTAACATTCACATACTTGACGTTCGCAGATCCCCGAGCGTAGAAATATCTCAACGTTCAGATAATCAACGTTGAGGGGAACGTCATGGACCGCAAGCGCGCTGGGATCGCCGCCACCGCCGCACTCGCCCCGGCCGCCTGGGGCACCACCTACCTGGTCACCACCCAACTGCTGCCCGAAGGCCGTCCGCTGCTGCTCGCCGCGCTGCGCGCCCTCCCGGCCGGGCTGCTCCTGCTGCTGATCGGCCGCAAACTGCCCAAGGGGCGCTGGTGGGGGCGCGCCGCGGTGCTCGGGATGCTCAACATCGGGCTGTTCTTCCCGCTGATGTTCGTCGGCGCGTACCGCCTGCCCGGCGGCGTCGCGGCCACCATCGGGGCGATCCAGCCGCTGCTGGTCGCCGGGCTCTCCATCGGCGTGCTCGGCGTACGGCCCGGACGGCGGGCGCTGCTCGCCGGGCTGGCCGGGGTCGGCGGGGTGGCGCTGCTGGTGCTGAAGAGCGGCGCGAAGCTGGACGGCCTCGGGCTCGCCGCGATGGTCGCCGGGGTCGGGCTGATGGCCATGGGCACCGTCCTCACGCGCCGCTGGGGCCGCCCCGAGGGCGCCACCCTGCTCGACCTGACCGCCTGGCAGCTCCTCGCCGGGTCGGTGTTCCTGGTGCCGCTCGCCGCCCTGGTCGAGGGCGCACCGCCCGCCCTGAGCGCCACCAACCTGGCGGGCTTCGCCTACCTCGGGCTGTTCAGCACAGCGCTCGGCTACGTCCTGTGGTTCCGCGGCATCGAGCACCTCGGCGCCGGGCCCGCGTCCTTCCTCGGCCTGATCAACCCGGTGGTGGCCACGGTCGGCGGCCTCCTCGTCCTCGGCCAGACCCTCACCCCGTGGCAGCTCCTCGGCCTCGCCCTGGCCCTCGGCGCCATGCTCGCCGGCCAGGCCCCGGCCCGCCGGACCCCCGAACCCTCCCCGACCCCGGCCTCGCCCTCCCAGCCCATCGAAGCAACCACCCGTTGACCGCCGCACCCGGACGCCTGCGGGCACGCCCCCGCAGGCTCCTGGCGTACCGGGCTCCCACACGGGTAGACGGCTGTTGACCCGACTCAACCACGTCGAAGAATGGGATGACCCCGATGGTCGATGCCGACGAACTGCGGTCCGCGATCGCCGCACAAATCGAAGGGTTCGCGACGGCGCACGTCTCGGGCGTGCGCAGCGTCCTGGTCAAGACACTCGGTGAGCCTCGACTCACCGCCACCCACCAGCCCGACCTCGTGCTGCCCGCCGCAAGCCTGGCGAAGATGCTCCTCGGGGTCGCGCTCTTCGACTCGGCCGAGCGTGGCGAGCTCGATCCGGAGTCCCGGGTCCGGATCAGCTCCCTCCCCGGCACGATGTATCCGAGCGTGCTCCAGGCCTTCGATCCCGATTCGACCATCACCGTACGGGAATTGTGCGGATTCGCGCTGGTGACCAGCGACAACCCGGCAGCCGAGCACGTCCGCGCGATCCTGGGCCAGGAGCGAATCGACGCCACGATCAAAGCCCTCGGGCTGCACTCGACCACCTTCCCGGCAGGTTTCTCCGAGTCGGAGCTCGGCCCCCTCGGGCGCGCCAACACCACCACCGCAGATGACATGTTGAGGCTGATCGAACACATCGACCAGGCCCCAAACCTGGAGCCGATTCGCCGCTACCTGGTCAACTACCTGCGAAACGACAGGATTCCGTCCCGCCTTGACGACGACATCCCGGTCCGACACAAGACCGGAAGCCTCCGCGGCGTCGTGAACGACGCGGGGATCGTCCTGCTTCCCGACAACCCGGTCGTCATGGTCTTTCTGACTGATGGTCAGTCAGATAACGTTCGCACGGCTCAGGAGATCGGGGAGGTTTCCGAGCGGATCATCCGGATCATCAAAGACGGGGCGGCACTCTGACGCTGTCCATGGGGGTGGCGCATGGCCGTGTCTCAAGAGCGACAACTGCGCAAGATCCTGGCGCTCGCCAACGCCCTCGGACTGACTGCGGGCCTGGTGTGCGTCGTGGCTGCCGCACTGCTGACCCATCAGCCCGTCCTGGCCACCGTCCTCAGCCTCGTTGGCGGGGCCTTCGTGTCGGCCTCGGCCGTGACACTGGCCATCGGCTCACTCACAGTGCGGGAAACCACGGAGCAAGTGGACAGCGCCGTCCTTCGAGGCATGCAGGACGTTCTCGGCCCGGTGCGAGATCCGCTGTTCGCCGGAGCACTGTCCGCCTACCGCTACGACTGCCTGCTCTCGCCCGCACCGGCCGGTGACGCCCACCCCGACTACCTCTACCAGAGCTTCCGGATCTCCTATCGGATCGAATCCTTGCCCAAGGCCGTGACAATCGCCTGCCTCGCCTCCAACGACGATGCCGGCCTGGACGGATTCACCGGGTCTGAGTGTCTGCTCCGATGGATGATCGACGACAACCTGGACCCGGACGACCCCGAGATCTTCACCGTCGGAGTGGTCCGGGTCGACAACCGGGACTTGGAACGCAAGCCGCCGACCCACGAGACCGTCGCCGGCGGGCGAGCCAGGGTCGAGCACTTCACCGTCCCTCATGATGCCCAGGTCACCATCGGCCATCTCGTCGAGCTGAGCGTCACGGCACGCAAGTTCGTGGGCAACGATCGGCGGGTCCGCGTCCAGGCCCAGGTGTTCCGCCATGTCACCGACGCCGAGTACCGGCTCACCGTCGACCCGGCGCTCAAGCCGACCCGCCTGAGTGTGAACGCGTCCGAGATCAGCGCGCTCGGGGCCACTCACGGCGCCAGCGTCCGAGCCACCTTCCCCGCCCCGTTCAACAACACGGCTGGACTGATCCAGCTTCCGTTCCCCCTCCAACCGGGGAGCGTCATGGCGTTCACCATTGACCGGGAAGTGGACTGAGCCTTCACCTTCGGCTCAGCCGGTGGCGCGGACGTAGATGTCGGCGGCGCCGGGGAGGCCGCCGGGGATGGTGGCGACGTAGATGCGGCGGGCCGTGGGGGTGGGGGCGGGGGTGGGGATGGCGGAGGGGGTCGAGGTCGGGGTCCAGGTCGGCACCCCGCCCTCGGCCTCGGTGTCCGGGGAGGCCTCTGGGGAGGCGTCCGCGGTGGGGTCCGGCGAGATGTCCGGGGCCGCGCCGGACGCCTCGTCCGCGGGGCCGTCGGGCGAGCCGTCGGTCGGGTCCTCCGCCGATGCCTGCCCGGCGGCGGGCGGGGCGAGGACGGCGGGAGCGGAGGGGGATGCCGGCGGGGAGGGCGGGGCGGAGGGCGGGGCGGAGGCGGAGGGCTCCGGCTGCTCCGGGAGCTCCGGCGCCTCCGCCGGTTCGTCGCCGCCGAGCGCGGCGGCCAGGTCGGGCGGCAGTTTGCGGGCCGGGCCCGGCTCCGGCAGGTCGTAGGTGCGCAGGAAGTCGCCGAGCCCGAGGTCCTTGCCGCCGCCGAGGCGGTAGTGCAGGTAGGCGACGGGGGCGCCGTCCGAGGTGCGGGTGTACACCGCGCCGACCGGGACGTAGTAGCGCTGGGCGCCGGGGTGCTGGGAGGGGTGGAGCCCGGCCAGGCGCTCGGCGCGGTCGCGGTCGGTCTCGCGGCCGACCCTGCCGACGGTGAGCGCGTTGACGCCGCGCACCACGAGGGCGGCGGCGACGGACACGCACAGCACCAGTCCGACGGCGACGGTGCGCCGTAGGACCGGGCGGCCGTGCAGGGCGGGCCAGGAGTCGGTCACCATCCGCTCGGGTGGGATGCCGTCCACGGTTGCTCGCTCCCCCGTTTCGATCAGGACGCTCGATCAGGACGTTCGACCACGACCTTTGATCAGGACGTCACACTCTGCTCGACGTGGGACGGTAGCCCAGAGTTCCTCAGCCCAGGTAGGCGGGGGCGACCGCGGCCCTGGTGACCAGCTGCGCGGCACCGGTGCCGTCCGCCGGAACGGTCCACAGATCGGCCCCGTAGTCCCCCGGCAGGGCGTACAGCAGGGTGCCGGTGCCGGACCAGAGCGCCTGGTCGTCGATGTTGCGCTGCTCGGCGGTGGCGGTCTCGGTCATCGTGCCCAGGTCGAGGACGTACAGCCGCCACGGGGAGTCGGCGGGCAGGCCGGGGACGCGCTTCTTGTACGCGATGCGGGTGCCGTCCGGGGAGAGCGAGGGGCACTCGACGTTGTCGTGCAGGGTGGTGAGGGTGCGGGCGGCGAGGTCGCCGCGGACGAGGTGGGTCTTCCCGGCGGAGGCCAGGGTCGCGTAGAAGGTGTTGTCGTCGGCGAAGGTCACGCCCCAGATGTTGACGTCGTGCGCCTGGTAGGGGTGGCCGTCCAGGATGACGGCGAAGTCCTCCAGGTTCTCCCGCAGGTTCCAGTCCCGGACGTCCACGATCGAGGCGCGGGTGGAGAAGTCGGAGCCGGCGTAGGAGTCGCCGCTGACGAAGACCGTCCAGGCGACGAGGTGCCCGGACGGGGAGACCCGGGAGCGGGTGGGGATGCCGGCGGCGGGGAAGGCGCGAAGTTCGCGCAGGTGGTCGTCCAGGACGACGGCGCGGTAGGTGTCCTCCAGCGCGCCGTGCTGGGCCTGGAGGCAGATGCCGGTGCCGGCGGCGGCGTGGAAGCGCAGGCACTGCACGCCGGAGGCGGTGCGCGGGCCGTCCGGGCGGTCGGCGGGGACGGTGGTGATCTCGTCCCGGTGCGGGCCCCAGGCCATGTTGCGGAACAGCAGCTGCCGTCCGCTGTCCGGTGCCTGGAGCGACACCGCCCCGGAGGTGACGGCCGGCCCGCCGGGCTGCGCCTGGTCCCGGCGGGCGGTGCGGTCGGCGGCGTGGAGGACGGCTCCGGTGCCGACCGCGCCGAGCAGCAGGACGGCGACCAGCAGCACGATCACCCTGGTCCGGTTCCGCAGGTTCACGAACTCTCCTCGATGGCATCAGTGGCAACGGTCTCCGACGGGCGCAGCACCACCGCCGCGCCGCCCACGCACAGCGCCAGCGCCCCCGCCGACCAGGCCAGCGCGACGGAGCCGCCCACCGCGCTCCACAGCGCGCCGAACAGCAGCGAGCAGGCGAACCGGGCCAGCGCCTGCCCGGTGCCGACCAGGGCCAGCCCGGCGCCGCGCTGCTCGGCGGGCACGGCGTCGGCCGCGGCGGCGGCCAGCACGCCGTCGGTGGCCGCGTAGAAGGCGCCGTGGAGCACCAGCACGCCGATCACCGCCGGCAGGCCGCGCAGCGGTGAGAGCAGCAGCCCGTACGCCGCCAGCAGCACGCCGTGCCCGAGCAGGAAGAGCCGGCGGCGGCCGATCCGGTCGGCGAGCGTGCCGAGCGGGACGGCGAGCAGCAGGAAGGCCGCGGCGGTGCCGAGCGGCAGCAGCGGGAACAGGCTGACGGACAGGCCGAGTCGGCGCTGGATCAGCAGGTAGAGGAAGGAGTCGCTGACGGTGGTGAGCCCGAGCAGCACCGCGCACAGGGTGAGCCGGCGCAGTCCGGGCAGCCGCAGCAGGTGGAGGCTCGCGCGCAGCGAGGGGGCCGTCGCTGACGGTTCGTCACCATCCTGGCGGTTCGGCACGAACAGCAGCAGGATCAGCACGCCCAGTGCGGCGACGCAGGCGCTGACCGTGAACACCGCGTCGTAGCCGTGCCGTTCGCCGCCGTCGGCGAGCAGCGGGCCGCCGGCCAGGCGCAGCACCAGGAAGGCGGTGAGCGGTCCGAGCAGGGCGCCGGCCGTGTCCATCGCCCGGTGCACGCCGAACGCCCTTCCGCGGTGGGCGGGTTCGGTGGCGAGCGAGATCATCGCGTCCCGGGGCGCGGTGCGCAGGCCCTTGCCGGTGCGGTCGACGGCGATGACGGCGCCGATCAGCGGCACGGTGTGGACGAACAGCAGGAGCGGCCGGCACAGCGCGGACAGCCCGTACCCGACGACCGCGACGGCCTTGTGGCGGGCGGCGCCGTCGCGGCCGCGGCGGTCGGCGAGGTGGCCGCCGACCAGTCGGACCAGGGCGCTGAAGCCGTTCTGGATGCCGTCCAGCAGCCCGAAGCCGAGCGGGGAGAGACCGAGCCCGGTGAGCAGGTAGAGCGGCAGGACGGCGTTGACCATCTCGGAGGAGATGTCGGTGACCATGCTGACGGCGCCGAGGGCGAGCACCGCCCCGGGCACGGCGCGCGCGGCGGCGCCCCGCCGCGCCGACCCTCCCGTGGAGGGGGTCGGCGCGACGGGGGCCTTGGAGCTGCGGGAGTCCGCGACGTACACGGGCGTCAGTTCCAGATGCCGGTGATGTCGGCGGCGTTGGCGGAGTTGCCGGCGTGGGCGTTGACCCCGGCCAGGTCCTCCAGGGTGTGCAGCACGTCGTAGTGGTTGTAGCGGGTGGAGGTGCTGCTGCCGGGGGCCACGTGGGCGCCGTAGACCACGGTCGGGATGCGGTTGCCGGACAGCTTGTTGTCCTCGTCGAAGGTCATCACCAGCAGGCTGTTGTGGCTCTTGGCCCACTGCGCGTACGCGTCGAGGTTGGCCTGGAGCCAGGAGTCGCCGGTGCCCACCGAACAGTCGTGCATGTCGTCGCACAGGTCCGGGACGACGAAGGAGACCTTGGGCAGGGTGGTGAAGTCGGTCGGGAAGGCGTCCATGCCGTAGGCGCTGGAGGTGGGCACGTTGCCGAAGCCGAACCACGGGTTGTGCTTCTGCGCGTAGTTGCCGCTGCTGCAGTCGGTGGCGCCGACGCCGGGCAGGCCCTCGTTGTAGCTCGCCCAGGTCTGGTTGGCGGCGAGCAGCTCGGAGGCCAGGTTGGGCTGCTGCAGCGCGCCGACGTCCACGCAGCTGTCGTCGACGACGCCCTGCGAGCTGCCGGAGAACAGCATGTAGTAGTTGGGCTGGCTGGGGTGGGTGAGCGCGTAGGACTGGGTCAGCGTCGCGCCGCCGGCCACCAGGGTGTTGTTGATGTACGGCGCGCTGGAGCTGCCGATGACCTGCGAGTACGCGTGGTTCTCCATCACGACGACGACCACGTGGTCCGGCGCGGGCAGGCCGCCGGCGGTGACGGCGGCCGCGTTGCCGCCCGCGGCCCACAGGCCGAGCGATCCGGCGACCAGGCCGAGGCCGGTGGCGAGGGCGGTGAGCGGGCGCAGTCGGCGGCGGGTGGGGCGCGGGGTGGCGGCGGGGACGGGGGCGCCGGGGGTGCGGAGTCGTGCGAAGGCCATGGGGTCCTCCGTGAGTCGGGGCTTCCCGGGCGGGAGCGCGGAAAACAGTAGGAGGGCGGCGGTGTCGTGTACCGCACAAGTGAAGTGAAGAACAGACGAACAGCTGCGACGCCGTCCCCGTACGAAACGCCGCCGTACGAAACACCGCCGACGAAGCGACGCTGTACGAAAGAGCGCCCCCGTACGAAACGCCGCAACCGGCGTCCGACGTCACACGCGCCGCGATTGACCCCCTTCGGCCGCACGTGGTGGGATCACGGGGGCCCGCCGCCGGAGGGCCGGGAACGGCGAGGAGCGCGGGTACGTGGTGATCGGACTGGTGGCCGTCTACGAGCCGGGCCGCCCGCTGACCGACGAGCTGCACGCGCTCTGGCCGGACAGCAGCCACGCCTACCGGGCCTCGCGCGGCAACTGCTTCCAGGCGCCGGAGGCGATGAACCTCGCCTTCACCCTGCACCGGCAGGTGATCGTCGTCGGGCCGCTCGCCACCGTCGTCCACCTGCTGGCCGACCTCCACAGGGACCTCCGACGCGACACCGACGTGCTCTGCGTGGACCCGCTGCGGCGCTGGGTGATCCCGCTGACCCACGGCGACTCCGCCGAGGAGCTGGCCCGGGAGGTGGAGGCCGCGCTCGGTGTCACCCCGGTGTTCACCGGCTCCTCACCGCAGCCCGAGGCGCCGAGCGCGCCCGAGGAGGCCCCGGTCCTGCGGATCACCGACCAGGAGGACCCGGGCGACGGCGACCAGCTGGTCCGCCCCCGCACCCTGGTGGTCGGCATCGGCGCGGGCAGCGGCACCGAGCCGGCCGAGGCGATGCGGCTGCTGACGGACACGCTGCGGGAAGCCGGGCTCGCCCGCCCCGCGGTGGCCCGACTGGCCACGGTCGCGGGCAAGGCGGACCACCCGGCGGTGCGCTGGGTGGCGCACTGCCTCGGCGGGGTGCCGGTGGACGAGCACCCCGCGCGGGAGCTGGCGGCCGTGCCGGTGCCGAACCCGTCCAGCGCGGTCGGTGCCGCCGTCGGCACCGCGAGCGTCGCCGAGGCGGCGGCGCTGGCCAGTGCGCCCGGCGGCCGGCTCGTGGTCGCCAAGCGGAAGTCGGCGACGGCGACGGTGGCGATCGCCCGGGCGGCGGTGCGCGGACGGCTCGCCGTGATCGGCCTCCCGCCGGGCGCGCAGGACCACCCGGAGCCGGAGCCGCTCGCCGAACTGCGCCGCGCCTCGGCCGTGGTGGGCACCCCGGAGGCGGTCGAGGCGGTGGCCGGCCTGCTCCGGCCGACGACGCGGCTGGTCCCGGTGGACCCGGACGCGGCGAGCGCGCCGAACGGCGCCGGTACGGTGTCGGACGGAGCCGGGGCCGTGCTGGACCGCACCGGGGCCGCCGCGCACCTGGCCGCCCACGGGCACGCCGTCGCCCTGGTGACCTTCGGCGAGGGCGACGGGCCCACTGTGCCACCCGGCCCGTACGAGGTCCACCGCGTCCCCGGACCGCAAGCGAGCACGCAAGGAGACCCCGCGTGACCACCCCCGAACCCGACCTGCGCCACCACGGCGACGCCGAGGTCCGCGCCGACGGGCTCGGCCTGGTCGACCTCGCCGTCAACGTCCGCACCGGCACTCCGCCTCAGTGGCTGCGCGAGCGCCTCGCCGCCACCCTCGGCGAGCTCGCCGCCTACCCCGACCAGGGCGCCGCCCGCGCCGCGGTGGCCGCCCGGCACGCCCGCCCGGTCGAGGAGGTACTGCTCACCTCGGGGGCGGCGGAGGCCTTCGTGCTGCTCGCCCGGGTCTTGACGGCACGTCACATCACCGTCGTACACCCGCAGTTCACCGAGCCCGAGGCGGCGCTGCGGGACGCCGGACACCGGGTGCACCGGGTGCTGCTCTCCCCCGGGGACGGGTTCCGGCTGGGCGCCGTCCCCGACGAGGCGGACCTGGTCGTCCTCGGCAACCCGACCAACCCGACCTCCGTCCTCCACCCCGCCGAGGCCGTCGCCGCACTCGCCCGGCCAGGCCGCACCCTGGTGGTGGACGAGGCGTTCATGGACACCGTCCCGGGCGAGCGGGAGTCCCTCGCCGCGGTCCGCGACCTGCCCGGCCAGGTGGTCGTGCTGCGCAGCCTCACCAAGACCTGGGGTCTGGCCGGGCTCCGGATCGGCTACGTGCTCGGCCCCGCGCCGATGATCGCCGCCCTCGGCGCCGCCCAGCCGCTCTGGCCGGTCTCCACCCCGGCGCTGGCCGCCGCCGAGGCCTGTAGCGGCCCGGCCGCGCTGGCCGAGGCGGAGCGGGCCGCCGCCGAACTGGCGCTCTGGCGCGAGCACTTGGTGAAGGGCCTGGCAGCCTTCCCCACGGTCCGGGTGTACGGCGAACCGGTCGCCTCCTTCGTCCTGGTCCGACTGCCGGGCGCCGCGGCCGTACGGGAGCGGCTGCGCGAGCACGGCTTCGCCGTACGGCGCGGGGACACCTTCCCGGGGCTGGGCGAGGAGTGGCTGCGGATCGCCGTCCGCGACGAGGCCACCACCGACCGGTTCCTCAACGCCCTGGAGACGGTGCTCGGTTCGGCCTGACCGGCCTTCGCGGGATCGGCCCCCGCCGGCCGGGCAGGCGCCTCGCGGCGCTACTGGAGCCCGAGCGCCTCCGCCGCCAGGGCGGTGCCCCGCACCCGGGCCGCGATCTTGGCGAAGGCGGTGTCGCGCGAGGTGGAGGTGTCGTCGGCGAACGGCGAGAATCCGCAGTCGTCGGTGGTGCCGAGCTGCTCGACCGGGATGTGCCGGGCCGCGGCCAGCACGCGGTCGCGCACCTCCTCCGGGCTCTCCACCCGGGGGTCGATCGGGTCGGTCACCCCGACGAACACCCTGATCCCCGGACGCAGTTGATCCGCGATGACGGCGAGGACGCGCTCGGGGTCGGCCTCGCTCGCCAACTGCACGTAGAAGTTGCCGACCCTGAGCTCGAAGAGCTTCGGCAGCAGCGCGGCGTAGTCGACGTCCAGGCTGTGGGTGGAGTCCTGGTCCCCGCCCGGGCAGGTGTGCACGCCGAGGCGGGCCCGCTCCTCCTCGGTGAACCGGTCGAGCACCCGGTTGTTGAGGGCCACGAAGTCGTCCAGCAGACCGCCGGACGGGTCCAGCTTGAGCGACAACCGGCCTTCGGTGAAGTCGAGTTGGACGACGTGGGCGCCGGCGTCCAGGCAGCCGCGGATGTCGGCCTCGGCCTCGTCGGCCAGGTCCTTCAGGAACTCCTCGCGCGAGTACCCGGCGATGCCGTCGGCCGGGTAGAGCAGGCTGAGCGCCGAGGGCGCGATGACGGCCTGCTTGACGGGCAGCGAGGTGTGGCGGCGGGCGTCACGCAGGAAGGCCTCGGCCCGGACCTGGTACCGGAAGGGACCGGCGGTCAGACGCGGCAGCTGCCGGGTGTGCCCGTCGGCGAAGGGGATGACGGCTCCTTCGCCGTCGAGGGCGGCCAGCCCGGCGAGGGGGTACGTGACGAAGCTCGGCTTGGACTGCTCGCCGTCCACCAGGACGGGGCACCCCAGCTCCTCCAGCTTGGCCAGGGTGTCGGCGGTGGCCTCGTCCTGCAGCTTCTTCAGATCGGCGTCGGGCAGTCGGCCTGCGGCGTGCTCGGCGAGGGCGTTCAACAGGGCGGTCGGCCGCGGGATGCTGCCGATGGGTTCGGTGGAAATGGTCATGACTGGACGTTAGAAAGGATCGCGCCCCGAGCACAACGGCGTGCACGGCGCACTCACCAGCGCGTTCACGCCCCGCGCGCCCCACTCTTCCCGTTCACGCCCCCGGAACGGCAGCTAGGTTTCCGCCCATTCCCGCAGCGCCCCGAAGTGCAGTTCCTGGAGTCCGGCCCGGGGGTCGACCGGGATTGACCAGCGATTTGCGCGGCCACGACCAACGAGTTCACGGCCGCGACCACAGCCCGCGGGCGGCGAGCAGCGGGAGCACCCCCTCGCCGAACCAGTACGCCTCCTCCAGGTGCGGCATCCCGCTCAGCACGAACTCGTCGATGCCCAGATCGTGGTACTCGCAGACCAGGTCGGCGACCTCCCGGTGACTGCCCACCAGCGCCGTCCCGGCGCCGCCGCGCAGCAGTCCGATGCCGGCCCACAATCCGGGGTGCACCTCCAGCCGCTCCGCGGAGCCGCCGTGCAGCGCGAGCATCCGCCGCTGGCCCTCCGACTCGCTCTCGGCGAGGGCCCGTTGGGTCTCCCGGACGCGCACCGGATCCATCCCCGCGAGCAGCCGCTCGGTCTCCGCCCAGGCCTGCGCGGAGGTGTCCCGGGTGATCACGTGCAGCCGGATCCCGAACCGCACCGACCGGCCCTGGGCCGCGGCCAGTTCACGGATCCAACGGATCTTCTCCCGTACCTGGGCGGGCGGTTCGCCCCAGGTCAGGTAGACGTCCGCGTACCGCGCCGCGACGTCCCCGGCGGCCGGGGAGGAGCCGCCGAAGTACACCGCCGGCACCGGATCCGGCAGCCGGTTCAACTTCGCCCGCTCGACGCGCAGATGGGGGCCGTGGTGGTCGACCGTCTCCCCCGCCCAGAGCCGCCGGGTGATGTCCAGGAACTCGCCGGTGCGCGCGTACCGGGCGTCCTTGTCCAGGAAGTCCCCGTACGCCCGCTGCTCGGCCGACTCCCCGCCGGTCACCACGTTCAGCAACAACCGTCCGCCGGACTGCCGTTGGTAGGTCGCCGCCATCTGCGCCGCCAGCGTCGGGCTGATCTGCCCGGGCCGGAACGCCACCAGGTACTTCAGCCGCTCGGTCACCTGGGTCAGCATCGCCGTGGTCAGCCAGGCGTCCTCGCACCACGCCCCGGTCGGGGTGAGGACCCCCTCGAAGCCCAACTGCTCGGCGCTGCGGGCGATCTGCCCCAGGTACGCCACGCTCGGCGACCGGTCCGTGCCGGCCGTGCCGGGCGTGGACCCGTGCCCGCCGCCGACGATCTGACGGCTGTCGCCGTTGGTGGGGAGGAACCAGTGAAACGTGAGAGCCATGAAGGGACACACTCCTGCGGCCGGTACTGTCTGCGGTCGGTCGGGACGAACTCACCGACGACGACAGCCGGCCGCCCACACCCGCGCCAGATCCACGTGCAGCCGGCGCACGAGCGAAAGGCGGGTCGGAGCGGTCATGCGCCCGATTATGCACCAGGGAGCATGCGCCAGGGAACGCCCGCAGGCCCTCCCCCTGGGCGGGGAAGGGCCTGCGGGCGTTACCGTCCGTGCACCCGGGGACGGTGGATCAGACCTGGCCGGCCTTCTCCAGGGCCTCGCAGCAGGTGTTGATCATGAGGCGGGTGACGACGTAGGGGTCGACGTTGGCGTTCGGGCGACGGTCCTCGATGTAGCCCTTCTGCTCCACCTCGACCTGCCACGGGATGCGGACCGAGGCGCCGCGGTCGGAGACGCCGTAGCTGTAGACGTTCCAGGGGGCGGTCTCGTGCTTGCCGGTCAGACGGGACTGGATGTCGTCACCGTACTGGTTGACGTGCTCCAGGACCTTCTCCTGGGAGGCGCCGAGCGACTCGCAGGCGGTGATGATGGCGTCGTAGCCCTCGCGCATCGCCTTGGTGGAGAAGTTGGTGTGCGCACCCGCGCCGTTCCAGTCGCCCCGGACCGGCTTGGCGTCCAGGGTGGCGTCGATGCCGAACTCCTCGGCGGTGCGGTACAGCAGGTAGCGGGCGATCCACATGTCGTCCGAGACGGTCAGCGCGTCGACCGGGCCGATCTGGAACTCCCACTGGCCGGGCATGACCTCGGCGTTGATGCCGCAGATGGCCAGGCCGGCGTCGATGCAGCGGTCCAGGTGCAGCTCGACGATCTCGCGGCCGAAGACCTCCTCGGCGCCGACGCCGCAGTAGTAGCCGCCCTGCGGGGCCGGGTAGCCGCCCTCCGGGAAGCCGAGCGGGCGGGAGCCCTTGAAGAAGGTGTACTCCTGCTCGATGCCGAAGATCGACTCCTGCGCCGCGTACTTCTCGGCGACCTCGCGCAGCAGGGCGCGGGTGTTGGACGCGTGCGCGGTGCCGTTCGTCTCCAGGACCTCGCAGAGGACGAGGATGTTGTCGCCGCCGCGGATCGGGTCCGGCACGACCTTGACCGGGTCCAGCACGCGGTCCGAGGCGTGGCCCTCGGCCTGGTTGGTCGAGGAACCGTCGAAGCCCCAGGTCGGGATCTTGTCGGCGTTGGGCAGGACGCGAGTCTTGGAACGGAGCTTCGCGGTCGGCTTGGTGCCGTCGATCCAGATGTACTCGGCCTTGATTGCCACGGCGTGTCCCTCGCATTGCTGGGTGGTGGGTGCCCGCGTAGCGTCGCAAGCCGCCGTTTCCCGGTTGTTCCTCTCGTGTAACGCCCATGTGAACCAACCGTCCGCATCGGCACGGTCACGCAGCGGGAGTGCCGGGCGCGGCACTCCCGCCCCGCGCGGTGCAGCAGCACCCCCGCCCCGCGCGGTACGGCAGGACGACCACTACCGCCGGGCGTGCGCGGCCCGGCGGCGCCGGGTGGCCCACAGCGCGGCCGCCCCGCCCGCGACCAGGGCGGCGGCCCCGGCGGCCAGCGGGCCGGTGGCGCTGCTGCCGCCGGTGGAGGCGAGCCTCTCGGGCTTCTCCACCGCGGCCTGCGGGACGGCGGCCCGCGAGGTGGTGGTGTCGGCCACCGGCTGGGCGGCGGGCGCGGTACCCGCGGCCGACGGGGTACCCACGGCCGCCGCGGTCGAGGGTGCGGACGAGGCGGACGGAGCGGACGAGGCGGAGGGCGCGGACGGGACGGGCTTCTCGCAGCTCACCGAGGCGACGGTGATCTTCCCGGTGACCTTGGCGACGTTCAGGTTGAGCGGGTTCACCTCCACCTGCACCTCCAGCGCCGAGGCGGCGGCGGTGGTCGTGGTGGTGGTCTTCTTGGAGAACTCCACCGACACGCTGCCCACCAGTGGCACGTCCACCTTGGTCGGCCCGTACAGCCCGACGGTGACCGGCCTGCCCAGCACGGTCAGCCCGGCCGGAGCGACGACGTTCGCGGTCGGCTGCCCGTCCACCGGGCAGGTCACCTCGGCGCTCATCGCCTCCAGGCCGAGCAGCGCGGTGGCGGGCAGGCCGGGGGCGTGCACATCGGCGTTGACCAGCTTGACGGAGGCGGCGGCGCCCTTGGCGTCGGCGTGGGTGACGGACGTGCCGACGTCGGCCTTGACCAGGGTGACCGGGCCCTGCTGGTCGACCCCGGCCACCGTGGCGGTCAGCACCGAGCCGTTCATCTGCCGGGGCGTCTCCACCTTGTTGAGCGCGATGTTCACCGGGACGTCCACCGCCTTGTTCAACAGGCTGACGTCCAGGTCGAGTTCGGCGGTGACGGCCCGCGCCTTGCCGGGCGACGGGGTGGGCTCGGCCGACGGAACGGCCTGGACGGGTGCGGCCGTGAGCACGGTGCTCGCCACCACGGCGGCGGCTGAGAAAACGATTCGGCGAGAAGACATGGCGGTACCCCCACACAGATGGAACGATGAGCCGCCAGTCTTCTCAAACAGATCGTCACATGAGTAACACAGAACGTCATTTCACTCGTTGGAGTGAGGTTGGCGTTCTGTGCTGACCCAACTCTGCTACGGCAGCCGCCAGTCCACCGGCTGCGCCCCCTGCCGCACCAGCAGCTCGTTCGCCCGGCTGAACGGCCGGGAGCCGAAGAAGCCCCCGTTCGCCGAGTACGGGCTCGGGTGCGCCGACTCGATCGCCGGGATCTCCCCGAGCAGCGGCCGCAGGTTGCGGGCGTCACGCCCCCACAGGATCGCCACCAGCGGCCCGCCGCGCGCCGCCAGCGCCCGGATCGCCTGCTCGGTGACCTCCTCCCAGCCCTTGCCCCGGTGCGCGGCCGGCTTGCGCGGAGCGGTGGTCAGCGCCCGGTTGAGCAGCAGCACCCCCTGGTTGGTCCACGGGGTGAGGTCCCCGTTGGACGGCTGCGGCAGGCCGAGGTCGTTGCCGTACTCCTGGAAGATGTTGATCAGGCTCGCCGGGATCGGCCGCACCTCCGGGCCGACCGAGAAGCTGAGCCCCACGGCGTGGCCGGGGGTCGGGTACGGGTCCTGCCCGACGATCAGCACCCGCACGTCGGCGAACGGCTGTTGGAAGGCCCGCAGCACGTTCGGGCCGGAGGGCAGATAGGTACGGCCGGCTGCCAGTTCGGCGCGCAGGAAGTCGCCCATCGCGGCGACCCGCCCGGAGACGGGTTCCAGGGCGGTGGCCCAACCGGGCTCGACGATCTCGTTCAGTGGACGCGGTGCCATGGTCGCCACCCTATCGGCCTACACCGACAGGGCGTTCAGCGGATGATCATGCATCCGACCGGCGGGCCGATCACCCCACCGGCCGCCCCCGCAGCACCACCAACCGCGGGTCCGCGAGCACCCGGACGTCCGCCCTCGGATCCTGCTCGTACACCACGAAGTCGGCCGAGGCGCCCTCCTCCAGCCCGGGCCGCCCCAGCCACTCGCGCGCGCCCCAACTCGCCGCCGACAGTGCCTCGGCCGGGCTCAGCCCCGCCTTCACCAGCTCCGCCACCTCGTCCGCGACCAGCCCGTGCGCGAGCGAGCCGCCCGCGTCCGTGCCGACGAACACCGGGATGCCCGCGTCGTGCGCGGCGCCGACGGTGTCGTACCGGCGCTCGTGCAGCCGCCGCATGTGCGCCGCCCAGGCCGGGAACTTGGCCTCGCCGCCGGACGCCAGCTCCGGGAAGGTGGCGATGTTGACCAGCGTCGGCACGATCGCGACCCCGCGCTCGGCGAAGGCCGGGATCAACTCCTCGGTGAGCCCGGTGGCGTGCTCGACGCAGTCGATCCCGGCCGCCAGCAGGTCCGGCAGCGACTCCGCCGCGAAGCAGTGCGCGGTGACCCGCGCGCCCTCCTCGTGCGCCGCCGCGATCGCCTCGGCCAGGGCGTCGCCGGGCCAGCAGGCGGCCAGGTCGCCGCGCTCGCGGTCGATCCAGTCGCCGACCAGCTTCACCCAGCCGTCCCCGCGCCGGGCCTCGGCCCGGACGTAGGCGGCGAGGTCGCCGGGCTCGATCTCGTGCGCGTAGTTGCGGATGTAGCGGCGGGTCCGGGCGATGTGCCGGCCGGCCCGGATGATCCGGGGCAGGTCCTCGCGCTCGTCGATCCAGCGGGTGTCGGCGGCCGAGCCGGCGTCGCGGATCAGCAGGGTGCCGGCGTCACGGTCGGTGAGCGCCTGTTTCTCGCTGGTCTGCTCGTCCACCGCGCCGTGCGCGTCCAGACCGACGTGGCAGTGCGCGTCCACCAGGCCGGGCAGCACCCAGCCGGTCACCGTCCGGACGTCCCCGGCGGCCGGGGGGCGGGTGAAGCTCACCCGGCCGTCCACCACCCAGAGTTCGTCCCGGACGTCCTCCGGGCCGACCAGCACCCGACCACGGACGTGCAGCACCGCTCCATCAGTCATGTCCGCACTCTACCGACGGGCGGGTTCCCTGTAAGCAGCGAGAATGCGGCAGACTCATTGCGGCACCCACCACCCCGCGCGAAAGGCCCTCCACGACCGTGAGTCCGTTCCTCGACCTCCCCCCGCTCAGCGCCGCCGAGTTCGCGACCATCGAGGACCAGGTGGCCGCGCTGCTGCACACCGAGGCCGACGTCATCGTCACCCAGGGCGAGGCGCTGCTCCCGCTGGAGGCCGCGATCCGCGGCGCCGCGCACCCGGGCTCCACCGCGCTCAACATCGTCACCGGCCCGTACGGGCAGACCTTCGGCAACTGGCTGCGCTCCTGCGGGGCGACCGTCGTCGACCTCGCCGTGCCCTTCGACAGCGCGGTGAGCGCCGCGCAGGTGGCCGAGGCCCTGGCCGCGAACCCGGCCGTGGACTTCGTCTCCCTGGTGCACGCCGAGGCCGCCACCGGCAACACCAACCCGGTCGCCGAGATCGCCGCCGTGGTGCGCGAGCACGGCGCGCTGCTGATGCTCGACGCCGTCGCCTCGGTCGCCGCCGAGCCGCTGCTCACCGACGAGTGGGGCATCGACCTGTGCGTGATCGGCGGCCAGAAGGCGATGGGCGGCCCGGCCGGGGTCTCCGCCGTGTCCGTCTCCGAGCGCGCCTGGGAGCGGATCGCCGCCAACCCGGCCGCCCCGCGCCGCTCCTACCTGTCGCTGCTCGACTGGAAGGAGCGCTGGACGGACGCCGGCCGCGCCGTACTGCCGCACGCCCCGGCCCAGCTGGAGATGCTGGCGCTCGGCGCCTGCCTGGACCGGATCGCCGGCGACGGCCTGCCCGCCGTGATCGCCCGCCACCGCGCCGCCTCCGCCGCCACCCGGGCCGGTGTGCGCGCCCTCGGCACGCTCGCCCCGTACGTCCACGAGGACGCGCACGCGGCCCCGGTCGCCACCACCCTGCGCACCCCGGCCGGCCTGCACGCCGCCGAGCTCGCCGCCACCCTGGACCCGGCGCTGCCCGTCCAGCCGGGCGGCGGGGCCCTCGCGGCGGAGATGCTGCGGGTCAACCACTACGGCCAGGCGGCCTCGCTGGAGACCGTCACCGCCGTCCTCACCGCCCTGGCCGGCGCGACCTCCGCCGACCCGGCCCCGGCCCTGGCCGCCGCCGAGGCGGCCTGGAGCGCCACCGTCCAGGCCTGACGGAGACGGGAGCGGCCACCGAGGGCCTGTCTTCAAACTCCCGTCGTCCGCCCGGAGGGCGGGCGGGGCGGCGTTGGGGTGCGTGCATCGCAAGGCGGAGGAGGGAGCCACTGCGGTGGGGGCACCTCCCGGCCGAAGGCTGGGGGCCATTGGCGACCGACGACAACGCGGCGAGGTGCGTGCCCCGGCGTCGCCCCGCAGACGCGAGTTTGAAGACCGGCCCCAGGGGAGGGGGCCGCTCCCGTACCGGGCGGCCGGGCCTCACTGCGCGTCGACGTCCACCACCTCGACGCCCCGGAGGTTGCGCGCGATCTCCTCCGCCGGCAGCGCGATCGCCAGCGCCCAGTAGTAGACGGCCAGCGCGAACGCCACCACCACGGCGATGTCCCACCACAGCGGCAGGTTCCCCCGGGCGCCCGCCCCGAAGCCGCCCTGCCAGGAGATCAGGCCCATCCCGACCAGGTAGACCGGCAGCCACTGCCCTGCCCGGAAGTCCATCCGCGGCGCGTGCGGCACCCCCCGGGACACGGCGTACGCGGAGTACCCGCCGAGCAGCACGTACCCGATCAGGATCGCCAGGCCCAGCCGCCACAGGATGTCCCAGCCGGACCAGTAGATGACCAGGCTCGCCACCGCGAAGGCCAGCGGCGAGATCACCGAGCCGCCGGGCAGGTGGTACGAGCGCTCCATCCCCGGCAGCCGCTTGCGCAGCACCCCGAAGGCCAGCGGCGCGCCCGCGTACATCAGCACCACCGCCGAGGTGATGAACCCGACCAGCCGCTGCCAGCTCGGGAACGGCAGGAGGCAGAGCACCCCGGCGATCCAGGCGATGACCAGGCCGAGCCAGGGCACCGCGCGCCGGTCGGTGGACTGGAGGACCTGCGGCGCGTAGCCGTTGCGGCTCAGGCCGTACGTGACCCGGGAGCTGGAGGTGATGTAGACCAGCCCGGTGCCGGCCGGTGAGATCACCGAGTCGATGAACAGGACGGTCGCCAGCCAGCCCAGGCCGATCAGCGTCGCGAGGCCCGCGAACGGGCCGCTGATGCCGGGGTAGGTGAGCTTGCTCCAGCCGTTCGCGATGGTCTCCGGCGGCAGCGCGCCGATGAACACCACCTGGAGCATCACGTAGACGACCGTGCCGATCGCCACCGAGCCGAGCACCGCCCGGGGGATGTCCCGCCGGGGGTTGCGGCTCTCCCCCGCCCACTGGATGGCCTGCTCGAACCCGAGCAGCGCGAAGATCACCCCGCTGCTGCTGATCGCCGCCAGCACGCCCTTGGCGCCGTCCGGTGCGAAGCCGTGGACGGCGAAGTTGGAGCCGTGGAACTCGGTCAACCCGAGGACGAGGATGGTCAGCACCGGGACGGCGACCTTCCACACGGTGGCCGCGCTGTTGGTGTGCGCGAGCAGCCGGACGCCGAGGAAGTTGACCGCGACGAACACGCCGAGCAGCACGGCCGCGACGGCGAAGCCCGTCCCGGTGAGCGTCAGGTCGTCGTTGAGCAGGCTGTGCGCCCAGGACCAGTGCCGGGCGTAGTTGATCATCGCCTGCACCTCGATCGGGGCGATGGTCGCGGCCTGGAGCCAGGTGAACCAGCCGAAGGACATCCCGGCGAACCCGCCGAACGCGTAGTGCGGATAGCGTGCGGTGCCGCCCGCCACCGGGAACAGCCCGCCCAACTCCGCGTGCACCAGTGCCAGCAGGACGATCGCCACCGCGCCGATGCCCCAGGAGAGCAGCGCCGCCGGGCCCGCCGCCACCGCCGCCTTCTGCGCCCCGAACAGCCAGCCGGAGCCGATGATCGCCCCGACCGAGGCCCAGAGCAGCCCGATGACGCCGACCTCCCGCCGCAGCCCGGTGTGCCCCGATCCGGGCGGGTCGGAGGAATGGGCCATGGCCGAGCGCCTCTCGGTGGGGAACGCGGGAAAGTCTTCCGACAGTGCCGCAGCACCGCGGACTCCCCCGCGCCGAAACGCGCGCCGCCCGACCGCCCTCACCCGAACGGTCGGGCCCGGCTGTCAGGACGGCACTTCGGCGATCCTGCGGAACTCGCGGGCGCGGGCGGCGGCGTCCTCGACGCTCACGGCGCTCACGGCGCTCACGGCGCTCACGGCGCTCACGGCGCTCTCGGAGCTCTCGGTGAGCTCGCTGTAGACGCCCCACATGCTGCCGTCGGCCCAGTCGCACACGGCGACAGGACGTCGTCGGCCGGGGGTTGGTCCTGATCGAGCATCCGCACATCCGAGCAGGTCAAGGTCGTGGCCGCAAGGGTTTTGACGGCGTTCTCGACGGACAGTTCCCCGGGCGTTCATCCGTCGGGCACCCGGATCTCACCGGAGGCAGGCAGGCTCCGCCCTGGAGGAAAAGTTGGCTATACAACTTTGCCTGCGAAACCGCTGAGCCGAGGAGGAGACCGATGACCGAGCTGCCGCCGTACTGGCTGCGCGACAACTGCCCGTGCGCCGAGTGCCGGGACCCGCGCAGCGGGCAGAAGCTGTTCCAGATCAACGAGCTGCCGGACGACCTGGCGGTCGCGGCGAGCGAGGAGACCGACGGCCGCCTGGAGGTCCTCTGGTCGGACGGGCACCGCTCCCGCTACCCGCTGGAGTGGCTCGCCGAGGAGTCCGAGGGCGACGGGCGCACCGAGCAGGGCAAGCGGCTCTGGGCGGCCGCGGACTTCGCGCGCGGGATCCCGGAGGCGGAGTGGGCCGCGTACCTCACCGACCCGGCCGAGCAGGCGGCGGTCCTGGCCGCCGTGCGGCGCAGCGGCTTCGCCGTGCTGCGCGGGGTGCCGACGGTGGAGCGGCAGGTGCTGCGGGTGGCCGAGAGCTTCGGGTACGTGCGGGTCACCAACTACGGCGAGCTGTTCGACGTCCGGGTCGAGCCGGACCCGAACAACCTGGCCTTCACCAGCGTCGCCATCACCCCGCACACCGACAACCCGTACCGCGACCCGCTGCCGACCCTCCAGCTGCTGCACTGCCTGGAGAACTCGGCCACCGGCGGCGACTCCGGCCTGGTGGACGGCTTCCGGGCGGCGGCGGTCCTGCGCGAGGAGTCCCCCGAGGACTTCGCCGTGCTCACCGGCACGCCCGTCCCCTTCGTCTTCCGCGACCGCCGCACCGAACTGCGCGCCGACCGCCCGCTGATCGACGTGGACGCGCTCGGCCGGATCCGCGAGGTCCGGTTCAACAACCGCTCGATCGGCACCCTGCGCGGCAGCCGTGAGCGGCTGGACGCCTTCTACGCCGCCTACCGCCGCTTCGCCGCGATCACCCTGCGCCCCGAGCTCCAGCTCACCTTCCGACTGGCCCCCGGCGACTGCCTGGTCTTCGACAACACCCGTCTGCTGCACGCCCGTACGGCGTTCCAGCAGGACGGCCACCGGCACCTCCAGGGCTGCTACGCCGACCTGGACTCGCTGTCGTCCACCCTCGCCGTGCTGCACCGCCGCGCCGCCGCGCTGGACGACCTCGCCGCGCTGTTCGCGGGCGAGGGCGCCGGGGAGTACCTGGGCGAGGAGGTGACCATGGCGGAGCACATGCTGCAGGCCGCCGCCGCTGCCGAGGCCGCCGGGGCGCCCGAGCACCTGGTCGCCGCCGCGCTGCTGCACGACGTCGGGCACTTCTTCGACAAGCGCGGCCAGGGATCCCTGCACGGACGGGATCTGATGCGGGGTCAGGACAACCGGCACAGCGACACCGGCGCCGACTGGCTGGCCCGCTGGTTCGGCCCGGAGGTCACCGAGCCGGTCCGGCTGCACGTGGCCGCCAAGCGCTACCTGTGCGCGGTCGAGCCCGACTACCGCGCGCGGCTGTCCGAGGCCTCGGAGTACACCCTGCGGGTCCAGGGCGGCCCGATGGACGAGCGGGAGGCCGCCGACTTCGCCCGACTCCCGGGCGCCGAGGACGCGGTGGCCGTCCGGCGCTGGGACGAGCAGGCCAAGGTGGCCGGCGCGCCGACGCCGGACTTCGGGCACTACCGCCCGCTGCTCGCCGCGCTCATGCGGTGAGGGCGGCCGCGCCCGGGGGCCGGACGGTCAGTCCAGCTCCCGGGCGTGCCGCGAAAGCGCCGACGTGGCCAGCGAGTTGTGCACGCTGAAGGCCACCGTGCCGGGCAGGTAGCGGTCCTGGGACCACTCCACCGGCGTGCCGGTCGGGTCGGTGGTGCGCCGCCGTTCGCGCAGCAGCGGGCCGCCCCGGCGGCAGCCGAGCAGCCGGGCGTCCTCCGCGTTGGCCGCGACGATGTCGATGGTGTGGTCGGCGTCGGTGAACAGGATGCCGTGCTCGCGCAGCACCTCGGTGTGCGAGACGACGTCCGGCGGCAGTTCGGCGACGATCTCGCCGACCCGCGGCGGGTAGACGGTGCGCTCGACCATCACCGGGGTGCCGGACAGCGTCCGCAGCCGGACCGTCACGTACACCTCGGCGCCGGGCTCCAGCCGCAGCTGCTCGCGCTCGGCGGCGTCGGCCGGGCGGCGCACCAGCGAGTCCAGGATGCCGCCGGGCTCCTCGCCCATCGAGTACGCCCAGTGCGTGAAGCTGAGCAGTTCGGAGAAGCTCTGCACCCGGGCGCCGCCGAGCACCACCCGCCGGGTGCCCCGGCGGGAGGTGACCAGCCCGTCCGAGCGCAGCACGGCGAGCGCCTGGCGGACGGTGCCCCGGGAGACCCCGTACTGCTCGGCCAGCGCGCCCTCGGCCGGCAGCCGGCCCGCCTCGCCGTAGGCGCCGGTGGTGATGGCCTCGCGCAGATCGGCGGCCACCTTGCGGTACAGGGCGCCGGACGCACGTTCGGCGGGTCGCTGCTGCTCGGCCACGGGGCGCTCGGGTTCAAGTGCCACGTCAGTCAATGTCCCTCCTGGGGCGGTGTCCTGCGCAGCTTCACCGGCGCGGACAGCCCGACCTTATCCCGCTGCGCCTTCCGAGCATCGCACCGAACGGATCAAGCTCAACTGGCCGGATTCCACCGTTCCCGCAGCCGACCCCGGTTCTGGGCCGTCCGTTCACCTTCCCGTCACCGGATTCCGGGTTACTTACCTCCGTCAGCGAAGTTGGCTAGTCAACTCGGACGGTTTCGAACGGATACCGGACGACGGCCGGACGGAATCCACCAGGCGGCCACTCGCACGATCGTTCCCCCGATCAGACACCACAACTCCCGTGCAGCACCCCCCTTCGCAGTACACCCGATCAGGAGACTGACCCGTGTCCGTGCACCGCGCCCGCTCCGCCGCCTTCGCGGCCGTCCTCACCGCCGCCGCGCTGTCCCTCACCGCCTGCGGCTCCGCGGGCTCCTCCACCGCGAAGTCCGGCAGCGGCGACGCCGCGGGCGGCAAGAGCGCCAAGACCGCCACCTCGGTCGCCGACTTCGGCGGCATGGACGGCCTGGTCGCCGCCGCCAAGAAGGAGGGCAAGCTGCACGTCATCACGCTGCCCCGCACCTGGGCGAACTACGGCAAGCTGATGGACGACTTCAAGGCGAAGTACGGCATCGAGATCGAGGACGAGAACCCGGACGGCACCAGCCAGGACGAGATCAACGCGGTCACCTCCCGCAAGGGCCAGGACCGCGCCCCCGACGTCCTCGACCTCGGCTCCGCCTTCGCGCTCAGCGCCGCCAAGCAGGGCCTGCTGGCCCCGTACAAGGTGACCGACTTCGACAAGATCCCGGCCACCATGAAGAACGCCGACGGCCTGCACTACAACGACTACGGCGGCTACATGGCGATCGGCTGCGACGCCAAGAAGGTGTCCGTCTGCCCGAAGACCTTCGCCGACCTGCTGAAGCCCGACTACAAGGGCATGGTCGCCCTCAACGGCAACCCGACCAAGGCCGGTGCCGCCTTCGGCGCCGTCTACGCGGCCGCGCTCGCCAACGGCGGCTCGCTGGACAACATCCAGCCCGGCATCGACTTCTTCGGCAAGGTCAAGCAGGCCGGCAACTTCAACCCGGTCGAGGTCACCCCGGCGACCATCGAGAAGGGCGAGACCCCGATCACCATCGACTGGTCCTACCTGAGCGCCGGCTACGCCGACAAGTTCAAGGACAAGGGCATCGACTGGCAGGTGGCCATCCCCTCGGACGGCTCCTACGCCCAGTACTACAACCAGGCCATCAACAAGGACGCCCCGCACCCGGCCGCCGCGCGCCTGTGGCAGGAGTACCTCTACAGCGCCGAGGGCCAGAACGGCTTCCTGGGCGGCTACGCCACCCCGGCCCTGTTCGACTCCATGAAGACCGCCGGCACCCTGGACACGGCCGCCGCCGCCAAGCTCCCCGCCGTCGAGAAGCCCTTCACCACCTTCCCGACCCAGGAGCAGACGGACGCGGCCAAGAAGACCGTGACCGAGAACTGGGCCAAGGCGATCGCGGGCTGACCTGAGATGACCACGGCTCCCACCCCGGTGCCGGCCCCCGCCTCCGCCGCTCACAGCGGCGGGGGCGCCACCGCCGGCCCCGTCACCCCCGCCACGGCCACGGCGACCACCGCCAAGGCCCCCCGCCCCGGCAGGCGCCGGACCGGCGGCAGCCGCGCCTGGCTCGCCGCCCTCCCCCTGCTGCTCTTCTTCGTGATCGGCTTCGGCCTGCCCGCCGTCGCGATCGCCATCGGGGCGTTCACCACCTCGACGGACGCCCCCGACGGCGGCGGCACCTTCACCACCGACAACCTCACCGGCTCCCTCCAGGGCGCCTACTGGACGGCCCTGTGGGGCAGCGTGAAGCTCTCCCTGCTCACCGCCCTGATCGCCACCGTGGTCGGCCTGCCGCTGGCCCAGGCCGTGGCCACCTCCCGGTTCCGGGTGTTCCGCGAGGCCGTGATGTCCGCCTCCGGCGTGCTCGCCAACTTCGGCGGCGTGCCGCTGGCCTTCATGTTCGTCGCCACCCTCGGCAACTCCGGCGAGGTCACCAAGAAGCTCGGCCTGACCCGGCACGGCTGGAACCTCTACACGTTCTCCGGCCTGTCGGTGGTCTACCTGTACTTCCTCGTCCCGCTGCTGGTCATCACCATCACCCCGGCCCTGGAGGGCCTGAAGGCCCAGTGGCGCGAGGCCGCGGCCAACAACGGCGCCACCGCCCTGCAGTACTGGCGGCACGTGGCACTGCCGGTGCTGGTGCCCTCGCTGCTCGGCGGCTTCGTGCTGCTGTTCGGCGCCTCCTTCGCCGCGTACGCCACCGCCGAGGCCATGGTCGGCAGTTCGGTGCCGCTGATCTCGATGCAGATCGGCGACGCGCTGTCCGGCAACGTCCTGGTCGGCCAGGGCAACCTCGCCCTCGCCCTCGGCCTCGACATGATCGTGGTCGCCTGCCTGGTGATGGCCGTGTACCTGCCCCTTCAGCGCCGGAGTGCCAAGTGGCTCGCCTGATCAATCGCATCCGTTTCGGCCGCGGCCTGGTCCTGCTGATCTGCGGGATCTACTTCGCGGTGCCGATGGCCGCCTCGCTGTGGTTCAGCATCGACGACAACAAGGGCGGGACCACCTTCCGCGCCTACACCGAGCTGCTGAACGCCCCCGGCTTCACCGACAGCCTGGTGCTGAGCCTCGAACTGGCCGCCGTCACCGTGGTGGTGCTGCTGCTCCTGCTGGTCCCCGCGGTGCTCGCCGCCCGGCTCGGCGCACCGAGGCTGCGCCCGGTGATCGAGGTGATGTGCTCGATGCCGCTGGTCGTCCCGGTGGTCGCGCTCACCACCGGCATCATCGGCGTGCTGCGCTGGGGCCCGGACTACCTCCAGGACACCCCGCTCTTCCAGACCATCGTGGCCATCCAGGACCCGAAGTTCCCGATCGTCCTGATCATCGCCTACGTGCTGATGGCGCTGCCCTTCGCCTACCGGGCGATCGACGCCGGACTGCGCGGCGTGGACGTGGTCACCCTGGTCGAGGCCGCCCGCAACTGCGGGGCCGGCTGGCTGCGCGCGGTGTTCACCGTCGTCCTGCCCAACCTGCGCAGCGCGCTGCTGAACGCCGCCGTGCTCACCGTCGCCCTGGTGCTCGGCGAGTTCACCACCGCCTCCATCCTCGGCTTCACCCCCTTCTCGGTGTGGATCAACTCCAACGGCAAGAGCGACGGCCAGATGTCCGTCGCGGTCTCGATGCTCAGCCTGCTGATCGTCTGGCTCGTCCTGCTGCTGATGTCCGCCGTCGGCCGCGGCCGCAAGGCCGCCCGGTCCTGATCCAACCCCCCATTGCCATCCAGGAGTTACCAGCCATGACCACGGCCACCGCCCCCGCCACCGGCAAGGCCCCGGCCGCCGGCGGCGCCACCGTCGAGTTCCGCTCGCTGCGCCGGTCCTTCGGCGCCACCACCGCCCTCGACGGCCTGGACCTGACCGTCAACCCGGGCGAACTGCTCGCCCTGCTCGGCCCGTCCGGCTGCGGCAAGACCACCGCGCTGCGCATCCTGGCCGGCTTCGAGCAGCACGACTCCGGCGAGGTGCTGGTCGACGGCCAGGACATCACCACGATCCCCGCGCACAAGCGCGACGCGGGCATGGTGTTCCAGTCGTACAGCCTCTTCCCGCACCTGACCGCGCTGGACAACGTCGCCTTCGGGCTGCGGATGCGCGGCACCGGCAAGGCCGAACGCCGCAAGCGCGCCCACGAGTTGCTGGACCTGGTCGGCCTGCCGCACCGCGCCGAGCACTACCCGCACCAGATGTCCGGCGGCCAGCAGCAGCGCATCGCGCTCGCCCGCGCGCTCGCCCTCCAGCCGCGCGTCCTGCTGCTGGACGAGCCGCTGTCCGCGCTGGACGCCAAGGTCCGCCTCCAGCTGCGCGAGGAGATCCGGCGCCTCCAGCAGGAGTTGGGCATCACCACCCTGTTCGTCACGCACGACCAGGAGGAGGCGCTCTCGATGGCCGACCGGGTCGCGGTGCTGCGGGCCGGGAAGCTGGAGCAGTGCGCCACCCCGTCCGAGCTGTACGGCCGCCCGGCCACCGCCTTCGTCGCCGAGTTCGTCGGCACCATGAGCCGCATCCCGTGCACCCGCACCTCGGACGGCGTCGAGGTGCTCGGCCGCCGGCACGCGGTGGACGGCGAGCTCCCGGCCGACGGCGACCTCGACGTGCTGGTCCGCCCGGAGAACGTCACCCTGGCCCCGTCCGCGACCGGCCCCGCGCTGGTGGTGACCGCGTCCTTCCTCGGCGCCGTCTCCCGGCTCACCGTCCGCCTGGACGACGGCACCGAGGTCAAGGCCGACCTGCCCACCGAGGCCGCCGCCGCGCTGCCGGCCGGCTCGCGCGCCGACCTCACCCTGCCGGAGCGCCCGGTACTGGTGGACCGGCGCGTCGCCTGAGAGCCTCGAACCGCCCCGCACCGACCGAAGAACCACCGAAGGTACCGCCATGCCTGAATCCCTCGCACTCCCCTCGGCCGTCCTGTTCGACATGGACGGCACCCTGGTCGACACCGAACAACTGTGGTGGCAGGCCGCCGCCGAACTCGCCGAGGAACTGAGCCACCCGCTCACCGACCGGGACGCCCCCGAGGTGCTCGGCCAGGCCGTCGAGCACACCGCCGCCCACCTGCACCGGGTCAGCGGCACCGCCCTCACCGAGGCCGAACTCGCCGACCGGCTGGGCGAGTCCTTCGCCGGCAAGGTCGCCGCCGAGACGGTGCCGCGCCCCGGCGCGCTCGCCCTGCTGACCGCGCTGCGCGAGGCCCGGGTGCCCACCGCACTGGTCTCCGCCTCCCCGCGCCGGGTGGTCGACCTGGTGCTGTCCGCCATCGGCCGCGACTGGTTCGCCGTCACCCTGGCCGCCGAGGACACCCCGCGCACCAAGCCCGCGCCCGATCCGTACCTGGCCGCCGCCGAGCGGCTCGGCCTGGACCCGGCCGCCTGCGTCGCCGTCGAGGACACCCCGACCGGGGTCGCCTCCGCCAGCGCGGCCGGCTGCGCGGTGCTCGCGGTGCCGTCCACCGCCGTGCCGATCCCGGACGGCGACCGGATCACGCTGCTGGACAGCCTGGAACGGGCCGACCTCGCCCTGCTGGGGAAGCTCGGCACCGCCCCGGCCGTTTGACAGCCACATGCCCTACCTCCTGCTCGCCCTCGCCATCCTGAGCGAGGTCTGCGCCACCAGCTGCCTCAAGCTCACCGAGGGGTTCACCCGCCTCTGGCCCAGCCTGGGCGTGGCCCTCGGCTACGCCCTCTCCTTCCTGCTGCTCGGCCGCGCGCTCAAGCACATACCGGTCTCGATCGCCTACGCGGTCTGGTCGGGTGCCGGAACGGCGGCGGTCGCCGGAATAGGCGTGATCGCCTTCGGTGAATCCCTGGGCCGGCCGCAATGGCTGGGGATCGCCCTGGTGATCATCGGAGTGGTCGTCCTCAACCTCAAGGGCAGCCACTGACGGCCTCCACCAACCGAACACCAACGGCCGGAGTGGGAAGTCGGATCCCCCGACTTCCCACTCCGGCCGTTCCGTTCTTCCCGTTCCCCCGTTCCCCCGCTCTTCCTGTTCTTCCCGTTTCCGGCCGTTCAGCCGGAAGGGCGGAGCCCGGGGAACCCCCGCGACTCCGCCCTTCCGGGAAGTGAACTAGCCGAGCAGGCCCGGCAGTTCGGCGACCGACCCGAGCACGTGGGTGGCGCCGTCGGCCCGCAGTCGGGCCTCGTCGTGGGCTCCGGTGAGCACCCCGGCGACCACCGAGGCGCCCGCCCGGGTGCCGGTCAGCATGTCGTAGCCGGTGTCCCCCGCGACGGCGATCTGCCGCACCGAGTCGGTGCCCGTGCGCAGCAGCGCGGTGAGCGCGAGGTCCGGGTACGGGCGGCCGCGCCCGGCCTCGGCGGGGCAGAGGGTGAGGTCGGCGATCGACTCCCAGCCGAGGGCGGTGAGGATGCGGTCCTGGGTGGCCCGGGAGAAGCCGGTGGTGAGGACCACCTTGCGCCCCTGGCCGCGCAGTTCGGCGATGGCCTCGGCGGCGCCGGGCAGCGCGGCGCAGTGTCCGGCGTCGACCAGGTCGTGGTAGGCGGCCTCGAAGGCGGCGTTGGCCCGCTGGGCCTTCTCCTCCTCGCCGAACAGGTGCCGGAAGACGGAGATCTTGGACTCGCCCATGGTGGCGCGCACGTGCTCCAGCATGGGCGCGAAGCCGGGGCTGCCGGCCTCGACGCCGAGTGCGGCGGCCGCCGCGGTGAAGGCCTGCTCGACCAGGCCGTCGTCGGCCACGGTGGTGCCGGCCATGTCGAGCACGACCAGGCGGATGTCGGTAGTCACGTCAACGTTCCTTACAGGTTCGCGAGTTCGGCGGTGGTCTCGGCGATGGCCGGCGAGCAGGTCATGCCGCGGCCGCCCGGGCCGGTGACCAGCCAGACGCCGTCGCGCACGCGCTCGCGGTGGACCACCCGGGTGGAGTCGAGGCACTGGGCGTACACCCCGGCCCAGCGGCGGCGGATGCGCGGCAGCGGGCGGCCGAGCAGCTCCTCCACGACGCCGGTCAGGTGGTCGTACGGGTCCTCGACCACGTCGAAGCCGAAGGGCTGGTCGTACTCGTGGGTGTCGCCGATGGTCAGTCCGCCGTCGCGGCGCTGCACCATCAGCAGCTGCATCCTGTGCTCGGCGGCGACGGGCGACTGCGGCTGCACCTCGCGCAACCGGTCCAGGGCGCTGCCGGCGAAGGCCGGGTAGTAGCGGAAGCTGTCGCCGTCGGCGACGGAGGTGGTGAGGGTCTCGCCGAGCGGGTCGGTCTGCATCATCTGGAGCCGCACCCGGCGGACCGGCAGCTCGGGGGCGAGCTCGCGGACCAGGCCGCCGAGCCAGGCGCCGGTGCACAGGATGACCAGGTCGCCGGTGTGCACGTCCCCGTGGTCGTCGCGGACGGCGTTCTCGCCGACCACGTCGCGCACCTCGCGCCCGGGCAGGAAGGTGTAGCGGCCGGTGGACTCCAGGTACGCGCGCAGCGCGGGCTGGGCGGTGCGCGGCTCGACGGCGGCGTCGCGCCCGCACCACAGGGCGCCGAGCAGCTTGCCGCGCAGGGCCGGGTTGGTGGCCCGGGTCTCGTCCGCGTCGAGCAGCCGGTAGCCGCGCGCGGCGGCGTCGGGCAGGGTCAGCGCCTGCTCGGCGACGGCGAGTTCGGCCTCGGTGCGGATCGCGGTGAGCGAGCCGTTGGCCCGGAAGCCCAGGTCGGGGACGCGGGCGCCGATGGCCTCCCACAGTTCGCGGGCGCGCAGCGCGGTGTCCAGTTCCTCGCCCTGCGCCCGGCCGCTGACCCAGACCAGCCCGAAGTTGCGCACCGAGGCGCCGCGCGCCTCGCTCTCGCGCTCCAGGTGGACGACCTCGTGACCGCGCTCGACGGCCTGCCAGGCGTGCATGCTGCCGAGCACGCCTGCTCCTACGACGATGACTCTCATGCGGCCAGGGTGGTGCGCCCAGGTGTCCAAGGGGCGTCCTGGTGTCGTCCCGCAGATGAATCACCCGAAAAGTTGTACATACAACACCGGGGCAGGTACTGGGGCAGGCCCTAGGCGCGGAGGACCCGGGCCCGCAGGTAGTTGCGCCGGCCGAAGTTCGGCTCGTCCACCGCCGTCAGCTCCTCCACCTGGAACCGGTACAGCGCCGCCGCCCCGCCGCCGGTGAGGTACTGCCGCCGGACCTCCTCGTCCTGTGCGAAGGACGGGTACCGCCCCTGGTACGCCGCCAGCGCCGCCTCCGCCTGCCGCCCCCAGGCCTCGCCCGCGCTCCCGGCCAGCTGGAGCCCGCGCAGTTGCTCACCGAAGACCGGCGGCGGCAGGAAGACGGTGGCGGCGGCGCGGGCCTCCTCGGCCAGGTGGTGGCTGTGCCGGGTGGAGCGCTCGCTGACGAAGTACAGGACGAGGTCCTCGTCGTACGCGAAGAACGCCAGGTTGGCGTGCGGCCCGTGCTCGTGGCCGGCGGTGGCGAGGGTGAGCACCATCGCCTCGGCGAGCAGCCCCTCGACTCCCTTGTGCAACAGGTCGCCCGGCCAGTCCCCCTGCGTGATGTCGAGTCGGTACGGCATTCGGCACTCCCTCCGCTGGCACGCCCGGTGCCTTCGCGCCCCGAGCACGACTGAGCCGGGCGGGCGCCCCCGGAAGGGGCCCCACGCCCGGCTCACATGCTCCACCCGTCGTCCGAAACCGGACAAGGGGCAGGCGGATTACGGAATCGACGCCGCTCGCGGAATCAGTGCTGCCGCGCCCCGTACGACGCGTACCCGGCGGCCGCCACCGGCGCCGCGCCGGGGCCGAGGAGCGGGCGCAGCGCGCTGGAGCGCATCCTGTCCACCAGCGGTCCGCAGCGCCCGGCCAGCGGCGCCAGCACCAGCGCGACCAGGATGCCGACCGCGGCGCCGACCGCCACGTCGTGCGGGTAGTGCACGCCGACCCAGACCCGGGAGGCGGCCATCAGCACCGCGAACACCGTGGCGACGACGCCGAGGCGCCGCCCGACGAACCAGAGCGCGATCGCGGCCGCGAAGGCGATCACCGAGTGGTTGCTCGGGAAGGACCAGTCCCCGGTGCCCGGGCAGGTCTCCAGCGAGACGCTGCCGGGGATCTGGGCGCAGGGCCGGACCTCCTCGACCATGCCCTTGAACACGGAGTTGACGGCGTACGCCACGACCACGATCACCGGCGAGGCCAGCACCCTGGCCATCACCACGGAGTCGGCGCCGCGCGCCCGCCACCAGGCGTAGAGCATGAAGACCGCGAACAGGCCGAGGCCGAGCGCCGACCAGACCTTGATCAGGTCGTCCAGCCAGTGCGGGGCCGACTGCGCCCACCCGTTGACCCGGGTGTACAGGCCACCGTCGATACCGCTGCCGTCGTACACGGCGAGAGCCCGGGAGGACATCACACGTCACCTCCGTGACGTCGCGCCTTACGGGCGCGGAACACTTCGAGAACAATGGGGAGCACGGAGACAACTACTACCAGACCGATGATCGGCAGCAGGTACCGGTCGATACTGGGAATCGTCGACCCGAGCCCGTACCCGGCCAGCACCACGCCGACCGTCCAGACGGCGCCGCCCGCGACCTGCCAGAAGGTGAACGAGCGGACCGGCACTTCGAGCACGCCGCAGAGCGGGTTCAGCACCGTTCGGACCACCGGGATGAACCGGGCGAGCACGATCGCCTTGCCGTGCCCGTACTTGGCCAGCAGTTCCTCGGCTCGCTCGACGCCCTCCAGCAGGCTCTTGCGCTTCGTACGGCGCAGCAGCGCCCGGCCGCCGCGCTTGCCGATCAGGTAGCCGACCTGGGCCCCGGCCAGCGCCCCGACCAGGGCGGCGGGCAGCACCTGCCACAGGTGCAGCTGCGGGCCCTTGGTGGCGCCGGGCACGCAGAGCAGGCCGGCGGTGAACAGCAGCGAGTCGCCGGGCAGGAAGAAGCCCACCAGCAGGCCGGTCTCGGCGAACAGCACCACGGCGATGCCGATCGCACCGAAGGCGGCGAGCAGCGACGATGCGTCCAGCGGGTTCACCGCGAGGTGAACGGCCGGATCGGCGAGGAACTGAAGCAAGGCTGGCGGACCTCCCGTACGTTGGGGGGCGGTTCACAGCAGAACCCGCCCGGACCGTCTACAGTGACGTAGACGGTCTACATGACTGTAGACGATAGCTGGAGGAAGCGCCGACATGTCCGACGTACCGTCCGCCCGCCGGCCCGCCGGGGAGCTGGAGGCCGAGGTGCTGGCCGCCCTCTGGTCGGCCCGGCAGCCGATGACGCCGCAGGACGTCCAGACGGCGCTCGGCGGGGACCTCGCCCGCACCACCATCGCCACGATCCTGGCCCGGCTGCACGACAAGGGGACGGTCGAGCGCACCCGGGCCGGCCGCGCCTACGCCTACACCCCGACCGTCCAGGACACCGCCGGCCTGGCCGCCCGCAGGATGCACACCGAGCTGGGCCGCGAGGCCGACCGCTCCACCGTGCTCGCCCGCTTCGTCTCCGACCTCTCCGCCGAGGACGAGCGGCTGCTGCGCGAACTGCTCGGCGACGGCACCGGCCACCCCGGGGCGGACGCCTCGTGATGCTCGCCGTCTGGGTCCCCCTGCTGCTGCCCTTCCTGGCCGCCCCGCTGGCCCGCCGCCTCGCCGAGGCTCTGCCGCCCCGGGCCGCCGCCTGGCTGCTGGCCGGCACCGCCGCCGTCCTGGCGGGCGGCACCGTCTGCTCGCTCGGCCTGCTGGCCGCCACCGGGCTGCTCCAGCTGCCCCCGGTCGCCGCCCTCGGCCACCTCTCGCTGCCCTGGCTCACCGCCGCCTCGCCCAGCGCCCCGCTCGCGGCCGCCGCGGCCGGGCTCGCGCTCGCCGCGCTCACCGTGCTGGCGGTGCGCACCGCCCGGCGCCGCCGCCTGGACCTGCGGACCGCCCGGGCCGCGCTGCCCACTCCGTCGGCCCCGCCCGCCGATGACCCGAATGATGACCGCTATCCGGACGTGCGCCCCGTGAGCGCCTCCGTGCGCCGGGCGCGCACCACCTGGTGGCCGCGCCGGCCGGAGCCCGCGGACCACCCGCTCGCCGTACTGGACGACGCCCGCGCCGACGCCTTCGCCCTGCCCGGCCGGCTGCGCCGCCCCGGCCGACCGGGCGAGCCCGGCCGGATCGTGGTCACCTCCGGCATGCTGCGCGCCCTCAGCGGCCCCGAACGGGCCGCCCTGCTCGCCCACGAGCGCGCCCACCTGGCCGCCCGCCACCACCTCTTCCTCGCCCTCGCCGAGCACGCCGCCGACCTCCACCCGGCCCTGCGCCCGCTGCGCGCGCCCCTCGGTTACCACCTGGAACGCTGGGCCGACGAGGTGGCGGCGGCCCGGGTCGGCGACCGCGCCGTGACCGCCCGCGCGGTCGGCCGGGCCGCCCTCGCCGCGAGCCGCGCCCCCTGGCCCGCCCGCCCCCGGCTGGTCGCCGCCGCCCACTCCGGGCCGGTCCCGCGCAGGGTCGCCGCCCTGCTCCAGCCCCGCCCCAGCGCCACCCCCGGCACCCGGCTGCGGGCCGTCGCCCTGGCCCTGGCCGCCTGCCTGGCCCTCAGCGCGGGCGCCACCCTGGAGGCCACCGCCGACCTGCACCACACCGTCGAGGCCGCCCAGCACGAGCCCGGCGCGGAACGCTGACACCCCCGGGGCACCCCCCTGATACACCCCCGGGACGGCCGGCGGGAACGGCCCCCGAACGGTTTCCGTACCGACCGGTATGCCGAGTTGGCGGACACCGTCCCCCCACGCCCACCACACCCGTACGCTTTCGTCAGCGCGTCGGCCCCGGCGCGTCCTCGAACGGCGGCGAGGAGCAACGCGAGTGCGGCAGACCGGACGGCAGACCCGACGACCAGAGCGCCGCACCCCGCCGACCGCGGCGGAACTGGCCAAGGTCCACGAGCGGATCCTCGCCGACGCCGCCGCCCGCGAACTCGCCCACCCCGAGTCCGGCGGCCCCGGCCTGCTCGAACCCCGGCCCGAGATCGGCGACTCCTGGGCCCGGCTGCGCCGCCTCGGCCTCGACCCCGACACCGGCGCCGCCGCCGTCCTGCTCGGCCCCGCCGAACTGGAGCAGCGCCGCCGGACCAGCGGGCTCGACGCCGTCGTCCCGGTCCTGCGCGACACCCTGTTCGGGCCCGTCGACCAGACCCCGCTGATCCTCGCCGTCTCCGACGCCGAGGGCCACATCCTCTGGCAGGAGGGCGAACGCGGCCTGCGGCGCAGCGCCGACCGGATCGGCTTCGTCACCGGCGCCCGCTGGGTCGAGGAGACCGTCGGCACCAACGGCATCGCCGTCGCCCTGCGCGCCCAGCGCCCGATGCACGTCCACTCCGCCGAGCACTACCTGCGCAGCCACCACACCTGGACCTGCGTGGCCGCGCCCGTGCACGACCCGGCCACCGGCCGGGTGGTCGGCGCGATCAACCTCAGCGGCCCGGCCCACAGCGTCCGCCCCTACCTGCTCCAGCTCACCGCCACCGCCGCCCGGCTCGCCGAGACCGAGCTGCGCGCCCACCGGCTGGAGGCGCTGCACCACCTGCGCACCCTGGCCGCCCCGCTGCTCGCCCGGGTCGGCGGCCCGGCCCTGGTCGTGGACGCGGCCGGCTGGACCGCCGCCGCGGCCGGGCTCCCGCCGCCCAACCGGCTGCACGTGCCCAGCGAGGGCTGGGCCCCGGCGGCTGTGCACTGGGTGCCGGGCCTCGGTGAGTGCGTGCTGGAGCCGCTCGGCGACGGCTGGCTGGTGCGCCCGGTCCGCCCGCCCGAGGAGGACGGCTCCGGCACGGTGAGCGCCGAACAGGCCGAGGGCGCCCGGCTCCGGCTCGACCTGAGCCGAGCGGACCGCCCCGAGCTGTCCGTCCGGGGCGCGGCCGACAGCTGGTCGCACCCGGTCAGCCCGCGCCACGCCGAACTGCTGCTGCTGCTCGCCACCGCCCCCGAGGGCAGCACCGCGGCCCAGCTCGCCGAGGCGCTCTTCGGCGACGCCGGGCGGACGGTGACGGTCCGGGCCGAACTCTCCCGGCTGCGCCGCTACCTGGGCGGCCTGCTGGCCCACCGGCCGTACCGTTTCGCCGACTCGGTGCTGGTCACCGTGGAGGCGCCGGAGGACCCGTACGACCTGCTGCCCTCCTCCACCGCCCCGGCCGTCCGGCGGCTGCGGGCCGGGCTGGCGGCGGGCACGGTACGGCTGCCGGGCGCCGCGGCGCCCGTACCGCAGCCGCGTTCCGCCGGGGGCGGGGCGGTCGCCGCTCAGCCGTCCGCGAGCAGCGCGGCCAGCTGGGAGTCGGTGGGGCCGCAACCGCGCTCCGCCTCGACGGAGACCAGCGCGTAGGTGCGGTCCAGCCAGTCCTGCACCCGGGGCTTGGAGGCCTCCAGCAGCGCGCTGCCGTGCGGGGACTCCAGCGCCAGGTGCAACGTCGAGCCGTGGCAGGGACAGTAGGCCGGCCACAGCTTGACGTCGCCCTGGCCGCTCAGCGTACGCAGGCCCTCGCGCAGCAGGTCGCGCGAGAACACCCAGTCCGCCTCGTCAGGACGCCCCAGATGGAAGGTCAGCAGCACCTCGTACGGGCGCGAGGCGTCGAAGCGGAACCGGGTGCGCACCTCCCCGACCACGTCCTCGCCCAGGGAGATCCGCAGCATCAGCACCTCCTCCACCGCCGCCGGAGCGGCGGTGGAGCCGGCCCCATCGCCGCCCGTGGGGGTGGCGGCGAGGGGAGCACTGGAGGCTGCGGACAGCGGGTCGGGCGACATGACGGTCTCTCCGGGAACGGCGCGGGATGCCCTCAGCCTGCGCCACCCGGCCCCTGCGGGCAAGGGTTGCAAGGGGGTTGCAATAATCCCCGGCCAGGCCTGCCGCCCCTTACCCAGGCTTCCCGACGGTCCGTCAACTTCCGCAAGTCAAAAGGATGTCCGGAAAATGGATGGATTCCGTCCACGCTACGGGCACCCACTGGTACGCTCTCCCCTCTCCCGGCGCGGGCCCGCGCCGGCGACCGGTGCGCGACGGCCGGATCCGGGCCTGGCGGCGGCCCGTGGGAGAATACGGCGACGCGACGGCGACTTCGGGGAGGGAGGGGTCCGGTGGCTGCGCGCGAGAACCTCGCGCGGGACGTGCAGCACGAGCCCGCACGGCACGGTCGGCACGGTCGGCCGCGCCCGTTCGGCGGCCGGTTCCGGTTGCCCACCCTGCGCTTCTCCGGCGCCGCGATGGCGATGTCCACCGTCGTCGGCATCAGCATCGCCACCACCCTCCTGCTGAACGAGCAGCAGGGCATCGGCCGCCGGGCCGGCGTCGCCCGGGTCGGCACCACCCCGCCGCCCACGCCCAGCGCCACCGACGAGGCCGAGGCGGTCGCCGACCACACCCCGGACGCCCCCCGGCCCACCAGCCGCCCGCACGACTCCCGGCCCACCGGGCACCCCTCGCCGCGCCCCTCCGGACCGGCGAACGCCGGGGCCACGCCGGGCGGGGCGACCGGCCCTGCCACGCCCACCACCGGCGGACAGACCGCCGTCGAGCACGACCTGGTGCCCGCGACCGGCACCGAGCCGGGCCCGTCGGGCAGCCCCTCACCCTCGGCCCGGCCGCTCGCACCCTCCGTCCCCGCCGGGCAGACGGGCGCCGGGCAGTCCGGCTCCAGCTCCGGCTCCGGCTCCGGTGCCGACGCCGGTGCCGGCCAGGCGGGAGCAGGGCAGCCCGGTGCCGGGCAGCCTGGACCGGGGCAGCCGGGTTCCGGGCACGCGCACCCGCCCGGACTCCGACCGGCCGACCCCGCCCCTCCGGCCTCGAACCCGCCCGCCCCGGCCCGTCCGCTGCCGCCGTCCGCACCCGTCCTGCCGGGTGGCGGCGACTCCGTCGACGACGGCCCGGACGCCGACACCACCGACCCGGCGGCCGACCAGGCCCTGACCGGCACAGGCCTGACCTCCCCGCTCGGGCGCGACGGCCTCCGGCACTCGCTCGACCTCACCGTGGCCGAGCCGGTCACCGCCCTTCAGGCCGAATTCCGGCTCACCCCGGGCGAGTTGGCCCCCAGCAGCGGTGCCGCCTGGACCGACCTTCCGGGCGCCGTGGTGACCATCCAGCAGGAGCGCGGCGCCCTGGTCTACCGCTTCACCACCCCGCCCGGCACCAACGTCAAGCCCGGCCGCTACACCTTCGTCGTGCGCGGCGCCCGTCACGGCGACCCGGTCGGCCCGGCGCGCGGGGCGGCCCGGCCGGAGAGCTGGAACGCCTCCGCCTTCGCCATCGGCGATCCCCGGGCGGTCGCCGCGCTCGGCGGCTTCGGCCCGCTGCTGCCGGTGTCGTCCCAGCCGCCCTCCCCCCAGCCTCCCTCCCCCCAGTCGCCGGCACCCGCGCTCCGCTGACCCGCTGACCGTCCGTCGGAACCTCCGACCACCCGACGATCGGACAGCTCAGCCCACCCGCCGGGCTCATCACCGCACCCCTGTTCGTTACTGTGTGCAGCACCCGGCCGTGCGGCCCCACCGGCCCCGGCCCGGGCCGACGTTCCGCACCCGAGGAGGAGTCCGTGTCCACCGTCCTGACCCAAGGCGGCAACGCACCGCTGACCGCCGCGCGAGTGACCGTCGAGGTCACCGCGCCCAAGGCGCTGGACGTCTCCGGTCTCCTGCTGACCGACGCCGGAAAGGTCCGCTCGGACGCCGACTTCGTCTTCTTCAACGCCCCGCACGGCCCCGGCGTCAGCCTCCGCCCCGCCTCGGCCGGCACCCCGGACGCGATCACCGTCGACACCCCGGCCGTCCCGGCCGGCATCAGCAAGATCGTGGTCACCGCCAGCCCCGCCGACCAGTCCTCCACCTTCGCGGGGATCGAGCCCACCGCCACCGTCCGCGACGCCGACACCGGCGCCGTGCTGGTCACCTTCACCCCGCCCCGGCTGGGCCTGGAGACCGCGCTGATCGTGGTCGAGGTCTACCGGCGGGGCGGCGCCTGGAAGGTGCGCGCGGTCGGCCAGGGCTACGCGGACGGCCTGGCGGGCATCGCCACCGACTTCGGCGTCACCATCGACGACTCCCCCGCGCCCGCCGCCCAGGCCCCCGCCTCGCCGAGCGCGCCGACCGTCCAGATCACCTCCCCGGCCGCCCCGCCGCTTCCGCCGGCGCCGCCCGCCCCGCCCGCGGCCCCGCCCGTGCCGCCGATGCCCGCCGCGCCGCCGGTCGACCCCCGGATCGCCCTCGCCACCGCCCCGCCGATGCCCCCGGCACCGCCCGCACCCCCGGCCGCTCCGCCGGTCGCGCCCCCGGCACCGGCTCAGGCACCGACCGCTCCCCCGACCCCGGCACAGGCACCGGCCCCGGCCGCGCGCCCCAAGGTCACCCTGGACAAGGGCCGGGTCAGTCTGGTCAAGGGCAGCTCCGTCTCCCTGGTGAAGAACGGCCGCCCGTTCCTCTCCTCGGTCCGGATGGCGCTCGGCTGGGAGTCCGCCGGCCGCGGCCGCGACATCGACCTGGACGCCTCCTGCCTCGCCTTCGACGCCCGGAACCAGCGGCTGGAGACCGCCTGGTTCATGAAGCTGAACATCTTCAACGGCTCCATCGCCCACTCCGGCGACAACCTGGTCGGCGGTGACGGCGGCGACGACGAGGCGATCACCGTCCACCTGGAGGGCCTGCCGGCCGAGGTGCGTGCCCTGGTCTTCGTGGTCAACTCCTTCTCCGGGCAGAAGTTCACCGAGGTGCGCAACGCCTACTGCCGCCTGGTCGACGTCCGGACGGACGAGGAGCTGGTCCGCTTCGATCTCACCCACTCCGAGCCGCGCACCGGCGTGGTGATGTGCAAGCTGGTCCGCCAGGACTCCGGCGAGTGGGAGATGACGGCGCTCGGCGAGTACGTCGACGGCAAGACCGCCCGGGCGATGATCGAGCCCTCCGCCGCGCTGCTCTGACCCTCCGCCCCCGCCTCCCTGCGGGACCCGCGGGGCCCACAACGTCAAATCCACGCCCGCGAATTCACCCTCCCGAGGCATCAAGTCGTCCACGGACCGACTCGATCTGACTCTCAGGGGGGTGAATCGCACTCTCCCCCGCACCCGCTGAGGAGAGACCGTGCCACGCCTCCTGTCCCGCCTCGCCGTTGCCGGCACCGCCGTCGCCCTGACCGTCGGCCTGACCACCCCCGCCCCGGCCGCCACCAAGCCCGCCACCCGCGCCCAGGGCCTCCAGTGGACCGCCCTCGGCGACTCCTACACCGCGGGCGTCATCCAGGCCACCGGCGACCTGACCGACCCCCGCGACGGCTGCGCCCGCACCACCGGGTCCTACCCGGAGATCATCCGCCGCAACCTCGGCTCCCTCGTCAGCCTGCGCAACGTCAGCTGCAGCGGCGCCACCACCGCGAACGTCTACGCGACCTCGCTGTCCCCGCTCGGCCGCCCGCTCCCGCCGTTCGGCACCGATCCGAACGCCCCCTACCCGCCCGTCCCGCCGCAGATCGACGCCGTCGACCCGGCCACCGACCTGATCACCCTCGGGATCGGCGGCAACGACCTCGGCTTCGGCGAGATCCTCAAGAGCTGCATCGAGCTCGGCGCCACCCACCTCGGCCAGGGCACGCCCTGCGAGGACAAGTTCGACGCCGAACTGCCCGACCGGCTCAACCAGTTGCGCACCGACTACGACCGGACGCTCACCGCGCTGCACGCCAAGGCCCCGTTCGCCAAGGTCCTCACCGTCGGCTACCCGCACCTCATCCCCGAGGACGCCGGCCTCTGCGGCTACGGCAACCTCCTCCAGTTCGGCACCTTCACCACCGGCGACCTCGCCTGGGCCCGTACCGCCATCGTGGAGCCGCTCAACGCGGTCATCGCGCAGGGCACCGCCGCCCACGGCGACACCTTCGTGGACCTCTACCCCTCCTCCGCCGGCCACAGCGTCTGCGACCAGGACCACTGGCTGGACGGCGTCCTGACCAGCATCATCCCGCTCCAGTACGCCCTGGTGCACCCCAACGCCGAGGGCCAGGCCCACACCGCCACCCTGGTCGAGGACGCCGTCCTCGGCGGCTGACGGGCCCTGGTCGAGCACACCCTCGTCTGGGCCCGCCGGGCCGGCTTCCGCGCCATGCAGTTCAACGCGGTGGTCGCCAACAACCACCACGCCGTACGGCTCTACGAGTCGCTCGGCTTCGAGGTCGTCGGCACCGTCCCCGAGGCCTTCCACCACCCGGTCGACGGCTACGTCGGGCTGCACGTCATGTACCGCCCGCTGTAGGGGACCTACTCCTCGATCGCCCCGCCGACCCGCCGCAGGTGACTCCGGAAGCTGTACGACGGGTCGGCGGCGCGCCGCTCCAGGTACTCGTCGAAGGCGGTCTGCCGGCGCAGCGTGTCACCGGAGGCGATCCGCTCGGCCTGGGCGCGCTCGGTCCGGGCGATCCCCGCGGCCGTCTCCAGCACCTCCTCGACCCGGTCGGCCGGCACGAACAGCACCCCGTCGGCGTCCGCGAACACCACGTCCTCGGCGCCCACCAGGTGCGGCCCGACCCGCGCCGGCCCCAGCGCCTCCGGCTCCCGGTCGTCCAGCCGCATCGGCCCGAGCGGCAGCGCTCCGTAGCTGAACACCGGCAGCCCGATCTCCACCAGCTCGGGCGTGTCCCGGTGCAGCCCCCACACCACGATCCCGGCCACCCCGGCGGCCCGCGCCTCCAGCACCGCGAGGTCCCCGATGCAGGCCTCGTCCGTCCGCCCGCCGTTGTCGATCACCAGCACGTCCCCGTCCAGCGCCGCCCCGTACGCCTCCAGGAACACGTCCACGCTCCCGTAGTGCCGCACCGGCAGCGCCCGCCCCGCCACCCGCGCCCCCGGGGCCACCCCCCTCACCCCGCTCGGCGCCGCCCGCAACCCCACCCCGACCCGCACACACGCATCCGCCACCAACGGCGTGGAAAGCCCCTCGAACGCCTTCAGCATCCCCAACTCCTCCCACCGAACACCCAGTTCACCAGCATCGGGATCGTACGCCAGCCCTCAAACCCACACCATCGAGTGAAAGTCCGCCGTGTACTGCATAACGCGACCGGGCGGCGAATAGCGTGACGTCCATCCGAAGGGAGGGGCATCATGAGTGCTGTGGCGCATGAGCAACCGATCACGAGCTCTCCATCACAGGCCGACATCCTGCTGGAGAGCTTCCTGAGCCTGCACTCCCCCGAAGGCTTCCGGGCCGAGCTCATCGAGGGAGAGATCATCGTGGCACCACCGCCGGACGGCGATCACGAGGACTACATCGACCTGCTGATCGACCAGGTCAAGGCTGCGTCGAAAGTCCACATGCAGGTGTCCGGCGGCAAGGGCCTCCGCCTTGTGAGCGGCGGCCTCTGTCCGAAGAACCACGTCATCCCGGACGCCACCTTCGCTCCCAGGGAACTCCGCCTCTTCCGGGGTGCCCCCTCCTGGATGGAACCGGACGGCGTGGCCATGGTCGCCGAAGTCACGTCGAGCAAGCCCGACCAGGACCGGATCGCCAAGCGGCACTGCTACGCCCGGGCCGGCATCCCGCTCTACCTCCTCGTCGACCGCGAGAAGTCCCAGATCAGCCTCTTCAGCAAGCCGCACCGCGAGGAGTACACCGAGGTCCACCTGGCAGCCTTCGGCGAGCCGCTCGTCCTCCCCGCCCCGTTCGACTTCGAGCTCGACACCAAGGACTTCCTCTAGGAGCCACAAAACGGCCCGCACCCCCCGTCAGGGGTGCGGGCCGTTTGGCAGGTGTCGCCAGGGTCAGCTGCGGGTGGCCATGGCGCGGAGGAAGAAGGTGAGGTTGGCCGGACGCTCCGCGAGGCGGCGCATGAAGTAGCCGTACCACTCCTGGCCGTACGGGAGGTACACGCGCATGGTGTTGCCCTCGCCGGCGAGGCGCAGCTGCTCCTCGGGGCGGATGCCGTACAGCATCTGGTACTCGAAGGAGTCCCGCTTGCGGCCGTTCCACTGGGCCAGCTGGCCGGCGATCTTGATCATGTTGGGGTCGTGCGAGGCGATCATCGGGTAGCCCTCGCCGGCCATCAGGACCTTCAGCGCGCGGACGTACGCGAGGTCGACCTCGTGCTTGCCCTGGAAGGCGACCGACTCGGGCTCCTTGTAGGCGCCCTTGCACAGGCGCACGCGCGAGCCGGGGCCGGAGAACTCACGGCAGTCGGCCTCGGTACGGCGCAGGTAGGCCTGGAGCACGACGCCCAGCCAGGGGAAGTCCTGCCGCAGCTCGCGGGCGATCGCCAGGGTGGAGTCGGTGGTGGTGTGGTCCTCCATGTCGAGGGTCACCGTGGTGCCCGCGTCGGCGGCGGCCTCGCAGATGCGGCGGGCGTTCTCCAGCGCGATCTTCTCGCCGTCCACCGGCAGGAACTGGCCGACGGCCGACAGCTTGACCGACACCTCGGCGCCGGCCGCGAGGCCGGTCTCCTTGAGGGCCTTGAGCAGGTGCTCGTAGGCCTCGGCGGTGCCGGCGGCCTGGCTGGCGTCCTGGGTGTCCTCGCCGAGGTGGTCCAGGGTGACCTTGCGGCCGGTGGCGACCAGGTCGTCGCAGGCGGTGATCGCGGCGTCGAGGACGTCGCCGGCGACGAAGCGCTCGACTATCGCGTGGGTCGGGGGGAACTTCTCGACCACGGTGCGGACCTGCGGGGACCGGGAGGCCGCGAGAAGGGCGGAACGGAGCATCGTGACTCCTGGAGCTGGTGTTTCCAAGGGTGGCAGAAGGACCGGGGCGGCGGCGTCAGGGGTGCCGCGCACAGCGCGTCCCAGGAAGGGTGGCGGTGGGCGACGGGTGGGAGGGCCGCCGCCCCGGTGGGCGACGCCCGGCTGCGGGACCGGGCGTCGCGGGTGACCGGTGGCTACCGAGTGAGCCGGGTGGTCAGCCGGACAGGGCTGGTCAGCCCATGTGCGGGTAGCGGTAGTCCGTCGGCGGGACGAAGGTCTCCTTGACCGAGCGGGTCGAGGTCCAGCGCGCCAGGTTCTGCTTGGCGCCGGCCTTGTCGTTGGTGCCCGAGGCCCGGCCGCCACCGAAGGGCTGCTGGCCGACGACGGCGCCGGTCGGCTTGTCGTTGATGTAGAAGTTGCCGGCCGCGAAGCGCAGCTTGTGCATCGCGTCCTGGGCCGCCGCGCGGTCCTGGGAGATGATCGAGCCGGTCAGGCCGTAGGCCGACACCGACTCCATCTGCGCCAGCATCTCGTCGTACTTCTCGTCCTCGTAGACGTACACGGCGAGGATCGGGCCGAAGTACTCGTCGCGGAAGTACTCCGCGGCCGGGTCCTGGCAGACCAGGACGGTCGGGCGGACGAAGTAGCCGACCGAGTCGTCGTAGGTGCCGCCGGCGAGGACCTCGACGGACTCGTCCGCCTGGGCGCGGTCGATCGCGGCCTTGTTCTTGGCGAAGGAGCGCTCGTCGATGACGGCCGACATGAAGTTGGACAGGTCGGTGACGTCGCCCATGGTCAGGCCCTCGACCTCGGCGGCGAACTCGTCCTTCAGCCCGGCCCAGATCGACGCCGGGACGTACGCCCGCGACAGCGCCGAGCACTTCTGGCCCTGGAACTCGAAGGCGCCGCGGGTCATCGCGGTCTTCAGGACCTTCGGGTCGGCCGACGGGTGGGCGACCAGGAAGTCCTTGCCACCGGTCTCGCCGACGATCCGCGGGTAGGTGCGGTACTGCGAGATGTTGTTGCCGACCTCGCGCCACAGGTGCTGGAAGGTGGCGGTGGAGCCGGTGAAGTGGATGCCGGCCAGCGCGGGGTGCTTGAGCGCCACGGCGGAGACGTCCAGGCCGTCGCCGGTCACCATGTTGATGACGCCCTTGGGCAGGCCGGCCTCCTCCAGCAGCTGCATCAGCAGGTGCGCGGAGAACTGCTGGGTCGGGGACGGCTTCCACAGCACCACGTTGCCCATCAGCGCGGGCGCGGTCGGCAGGTTGCCGGCGATCGCGGTGAAGTTGAACGGGGTGATCGCGTAGACGAAGCCCTCCAGCGGGCGGTGGTCGCTGCGGTTCCACACGCCGTCCGAGGAGATCGGCTGCTCGGCCATGATCTGGCGGGCGAAGTGCACGTTGAAGCGCAGGAAGTCGACCAGCTCGCAGGGGGTGTCGATCTCGGCCTGCTGGGCGGTCTTGGACTGGCCGAGCATGGTGGCGGCGGCCAGGGTCTCGCGCCAGGGGCCGGCCAGCAGGTCGGCGGCCTTGAGGAAGATCGCGGCGCGGGAGTCGAAGGAGAGCGCCTGCCAGGCCGGGGCCGCGGCCAGGGCAGTGTCGATGGCGTCCTGCGCGTCGGCCTGGGTGGCGTTGCGCAGGGTGCCGAGCCGAGCCGCGTGGTTGTGCGGCTGGACGACGTGGATCTCGGTGCCGCCGCCCATGCGGCGCTCACCGTTGATCGTCATGGTCAGCTGGACCGGCTCCTGGCCGCCCAGCTCCTTCAGCTTGGCCTCCAGACGAGCCCGCTCCGGGCTCCCGGGGGCGTAGCTGTGGACCGGCTCGTTCACCGGCGCGGGGACCTGGGTCACAGCGTCCATAGAGCGCACGCTCTCCTTCGTTCAGTGCGGGGGGATTGCCGGCGCGGGTCGCACGCCGGCCACAGCACGAACGCTATTCCTGCCCGCCGGGCCACTTGATTGGCCGGGCGGCTAAATTCCCCCGTACGGCGTTGTCCGGCCCGACGAAGGGGTCACGCTACGGTCACGGAGCCGCCGTCACCAGGCGGCCCCGCCCGATCGCCAGGCCGTCGCACCGCCCGTCACATCCCCGTTCCCGCCCCGGCGCTCGCCTTCCGGTCGTTGACGACCGCCGCGTCCGCCGCGACCTGCTCCACCACCGGCCGCCGCGCCGCCTCGTAGGCCGCGAAGGCGCCCGGCAGGTCGGGGTGCGACTCCAGGCAGCGGGCCAGTTCGACGGCGCTCTCGACGGCCAGCGAGACCCCCTGGCCGGAGCTGTTGGACGGGGCGTGCACCGAGTCGCCGACCAGCACCATCCGGTCCCGGTACCAGTGCGGCACGGACGGCATGATCTCCAGCCGCGGGAAGACCTCGACGCTCGCGGCGTCCGCCTCCGCCAGGACGTCCCGGGCGGGCAGGTCCTCGGCGTGCAGTTCGCGCGCCAGCGCCAGCCAGTCCTCCCGGGAGACCGCCCGGGCCTGCTCGGCGGTCAGCTGCGCCGGCTGCGGGATGTTGCTGAACCAGAACGTCCCGGCGCCCTCCGGCAGCGCCCAGTAGCCGAAGAACGCCCGTCCGCCCTGCGCGAAGTGCATGGACTCGCCGCGTCCGCGCAGCCCCTCCAGCCGGTGCGCGCTGCGGCCGCCGACCCCGACCAGGCCGGTGTACTGCGGGCCGGGCGCGGCCGGGTCGATCAGCCCGCGGACGACGGAGCGGGTGCCGTCCGCGCCGATCAGCAGGTCGCCGTCGGCGGTGCCGCCGTCGGCGAAACGCGCGGTGACGCCGCCGGGGCCCTCGTCGACGCCGACCAGCCGCCTGCCGTACCGGACGGGAACGCCCTCCTCCCGCAGCCGCCGCTGGAGCACCCCGTACAGCTCGGCGCGCCGCATCGCCCGGCCGCCCACGGGGATCTCGGCGAGGACACCGCCCTTCCCGTCCTCCATGACCATCCGCCCGATCGGCTGGCCGATCCCGTCGACCTCCCCGGCCAGGCCGACGGCGGCCAGCGCGGCCAGCCCGTTCGGCGCGATCATGAAGGTCCCGCCGATGCCGTCGGCGGAGGTCCCGTAGGCCTCGAAGACCTCCGCCTCGACACCGGCCCCGCGCAGGGCCAGCGCCGTCACCGGGCCGGCGATGCCGCCGCCGATGACCAGGGCCTTCCTCGTGGTACGTGGTGCACTCATTGCAGACTCCCGAAATGCTCGTGCCAGGTCCGGACGAACTCCGGCTCCCGGAGCTGTGTGATGAGGCGCTCGACGAAGGCGGCCTCCGCCTCCAGCCCGCCGACCCGGTACTCCTCCTCGATCAGGAAGAGCCAGCCGACGCCCTCCTCGGTGGCCTTGTGCAGCGTCTCCCGGATGCCCGCCACCTCGTCGGTCAGCGCGGCCCGCCGCTTCTCCAGGAGCTCCACGGCCTCGGCCGGCGGGAGCACCATGAGCAGCGACAGCGACACCCCGAAGGCGGGGTACTCGTGCCGCGGTTCGGCGACGAGTTCGCGCATCCAGTCGTGGAGCTCCGTCCTCCCCTCCTGGGTGATGGCGTAGACGGTGCGCTCCGGCCGCTGGGTGTCGCGGACGGTCTCCCCCTCGGCGACGAACCCGGCCTTCCGCAGCTGCTCCACGACCATGTACAGCGAGCTGCGGTTGTACTTGATGTTGCGGTCCTTGGCGTGCTCCTTGAGCCGACGCCCCATCTCGTACGGGTGCATCGGCTCGGCCGTGAGCTCGGCCAGGACCGCGAGGGCCAGCGGGTTCGACACCTTGCGTCGCTTCGCCACGAGACGTCCTCATCTCTTGGTCAGTACCGACTATCCAGCCCCGAATAGTCAGAGTCAACTATTTATGAATGACGGGCCGGAACTCTGTCCGCCCGGCTAAAATCAACCACACGGCGTTGTCCGAGCGGATGAAGGAGGCCCGGAGTGACGACCCCCGGCCTCCCGCTCCGGCAGCTGCTGATGTCCCTCGGCGAACCCCTGGTCGAACTCCAGGCCGCCCCACAGGGGTTGGACGTCCCCGTCCGCGACGTCGCGATCCTCGACCCGGAGGACCCTCCCACCGCCGCCCCCGGCGAGCTCGTCCTCGCCATCGGCGCCCGCGGCCGCGCCGCCCTCCCCGCCCTGCGCGCCGCCGGCCGGGCCGGCGCCGCCGCCGTCGCCGTCAAGCTGGACGGCCCCGGCCAGGCCGACGCCCTGCGCGAGGCCGCCACCGACGCGGGCGTCGCCCTGCTCTCCGTCCGCCGCGAGACCCGCTGGGAGCACCTCGACTCGCTCGCCCGCGCGATCATCGCCGGCCCCGACGCCCCGGACGCGCCCGGCGCCCCCGAGCCCAACGCCGGCGACCTCTTCTCCCTCGCCCAGACCGTCGCCGTGCTCACCAACGGCATCGTCTCGATCGAGGACACCTCCAGCCGGGTGCTCGCCTACTCCCGCTCCTCCGACTCCGACGAGGTCGACGACCTGCGCCGGCTGTCCATCCTCGGCTGGCAGGGCCCGGAGCCGTACCTGTCCAAGCTCCGCGAGTGGGGCATCTTCCAGCACCTGCGCAGCTCGGACACCCCGATCGCGGTCGAGCCGCACCCCGAGCTCGGCCTGCGCCGCCGCCTCGCGGTCGGCATCCGGGCCGGCGCGCAGCCGCTCGGCACCATCTGGGTGCAGGAGGGCGCGCAGCCGCTGGCCCCGCTCGCCGAGCAGGCCCTGGTCGGCGCCGCCCGGGTCGCCGCCGCCCAACTGGTGCGCCGCCGCCGCGAGCTGTCCGCCGACGTCCGGCTCACCCAGACCCTGCTCACCGGCCTACTGGAGGGCTCCACCGGCCCCCAGTCGCTCGCCACCCACCTGGGCCTGGACCTGCGCCGCCCGGCCACCGTGCTGGCGTACAGCGCGCACACCACCGAGGCGCTGCACCGCTCCGACGTCACCGGCCTGATCTCGGTGCACACCGCCGCCCGGCACCGCACCGCGCTGCTCGCCCCGATCGACTCCCGGGTGTACGTGCTGCTGCCGGAGCTGCCGGCCGGCCTGCCGATGACCACCGTGCGCGACTGGGCGGCCGAGGTGGTCGCGGCCGCCCGGGAGCACCTCGGCGTCCCGCTGCGCGCCGCGATCGGCTCGACCGTCGAGGGCCTGGCCCAGGTGCCGGACTCCCGCGCCCAGGCGGACCGCATCCTGGACGCGATGGGCCGCGGCGGGGTGGACCTGGACGTCGCGGCGCTGATCGACGTCCAGGCCGAGGTGCTGGTCAGCGAGATGCTCGCGCTGCTCCAGGAACGCGGCGGCCTGCGCGACCCCCGCCTCACCGCGCTCACCGCCTACGACCGCCGGCACGGCACCCGGCTCGCCGAGTCCGTACTGGCCTGGCTGGACGCGCTGGGCGAGGTCCGGGTGGCCGCCGACTCGCTGCACATCCACCCCAACACGCTGCGCTACCGGGTGCGCCGCGCCGAGCAGTTGACCGGCATCGACCTGGCCCAGCCGCAACAGCGGCTGCTGGCGATGCTGCAACTGCGGCTGCCCGCGGACGAGTAGTCCACGGGCAGCGGTCGTTCACACCCGGCGGTCCGCCACTCCCTCAGCCGCGCCCCGCCCGCCACCGCTCCCAGGCCGCCAGCCACAACTCCTCGGCGAGCCGGTGCTCCTCCCGGTCCTGCGCTCCGCCGCCCGGCCGCTCGCGCCACAGCCGCTCCCAGGCCCGCTGGGCCGGCAGGCTCGCCACCTCGCTCGCGAACACCGTGTAGCGGACGACCTCCTCCACCGCCGCCTCCCCCGCCGGCGTGCCGATCAGCCACTGCGTCTGCTGGGACAGCCGGTTGAGGTGGTTCACCATCGAGGTCACGGCGGCCGCGGCCTCCTCCCGGGTCTCCGTGGCGAGCCGCATCTGCTGGCGCACCGCCGTCTCCCAGCGCACCACGCAGGCGTCCCCGCGCAGCCCGCGCGGCAGCCGCGGCGTACGCCCGACCCGCACCTGCGCCTCGATCGCGGCGCTCTCCGCGATGCTCTGCGCGATCACCTCCCGGTGCGCCTCCAGCCCGACCACGGGTGGCAGTTCGCGCTCCTCCACCGGCACCCGGCGGGCCCGCCGGGAGGCCAGGTCGCGCAGCAGCTCGGTGCGCCCGTTGAGGTGGCGCTCGAAGTCCCCTATCGCTCCCAGCTCCACACCGCCGGGGGCCACCCCGCGCCCGCACACCGTCACGGTCAGCCCGCCGACCCGCAGCCGCCCGGCCCAGACCGGCCCGGCCGCGTCCGGCCCGCGGTCGGGCACCGGCCGGTCCTCGTGCACCTCGACCGCGCAGGGCTCGCCGTCCACGGTGATCCACTCGCGCAGCGCCCGGACCCGGCCCGGACCGTCGCCCTCGTCGATCCCCAACTGCTCGTAGAGCCGGTCCCGTTCGTCCTCGACCACGTCCTCCAGCTCGGGCAGCGCGTCGCCCGGCTCGGCCCCCGGCCGGTAGGTGCGCACGGTCACGTACGGTCCGACCGGCGAGCTCCAGTCACCGGACTGCACCTCGACCCAGCGCAGCTCGCCTCCGCAGGTCTCGAAGGCGGCCAGCGCCTCGCCGCGCCGGGCCGGCCCGGCGGCCACCCCGTACACCGGGAAGTCGGCCGCCGCCAGGGTCCGGCGGGAGAACTCCTCCTGGTCGGCGAGGCGGTCGGCGAGACGGTCGGCGCGCCGATCCCGCCCGGCCGGGCCGGGCCCTCCGTCGTGCCGCTCCTGGGGCCTGCCGCCGCTCTCCCGCATCATCCTCTGCCGCACCCCCGAGTCCTCGCGCCCGCACCGCTGACGCCACCTTACGTGCCCGGAGCTGCCGGGTCATCAGCTCGGCTGCCGCACGGGGGCGGTGGCCGTGTCAGGCGGCCGGTTGTCAGCAGCCCTCCCTACGCTGGCGGCATGACAGCACAGAGCAGCGCGGCACAGCGCGCCTTCCCCGCCCGGATCAGCATCGTCACCCTCGGCGTCTCCGACCTCGAACACAGCGCCCGCTTCTACGAGGCCCTGGGCTGGCGGCGCTCCACCGCCTCCAGCCCGGAGATCGTCTGGTTCCGCACCGCCGACTCGGTGCTCGGCCTCTTCCCCACCGACGAATTGGCCGCCGACGCGGGCGTGCCCGCCGCCGGCGAGCCCTCCTTCCGCGGCGTCACCCTCGCGGTGAACCTGGAGTCCCCCGCACTGGTGGACACCGCGATGGAGACGGCCGTCGAGGCCGGCGCCGTGGTGGTCAAGGCGCCGGTCCCGACCAGCTGGGGCGGCTACTCCGGCTACTTCGAGGACCCGGACGGGCACCTGTGGGAGCTGGCCCACAACCCGTTCTTCCCCTTCACCGAGGACGGCTCGCTGGACCTTCCCTGAGAAGGCCGTCCCTGAGAAAGCCGTCCCGGGGAAAGCCGTCCCGGGGAAGGCCGTCCTACTTCTTCGACCGCGCCTTGAAGGCCGCCTTGCGCGCCTCCTTGGCCAGCGCCCGGTCCGGGTGCAGCTCGCCGATCGCCTCCAGGACGTCCGCCGTGTACGGGTGGTCGACCCGCCACAGCTCGCCGAACCACCCCGTCGCGTCGCCGTTCACCGGCAGGTCGGTGATCAGTTCGCGCAGCAGCTCGGCGTCGCCGCCGTTGTCCAGCAGCTGGGCGGCGAAGGTGTCGACCACCGTCCACAGCGCCATCGCCCGGTCCGGCACCGGCACGTCCGCCACGCCCTGCGCGTTCAACCAGGCCCGCACCGCACCGCCCAGCTCCGGGTCGTCCAGCACCTCCCGGGCGGCCGGCTCGGCGCCCGCGCCCAGCAGGTTGAGCGCCGAGACGCACAGCATCCGCCGCAGCGGGCCGTACGCGTCCGAGCCGCGCGCGGCCGCCAGCAGCTCGCGCGCCGCCGCCTCCGGCTCCCGGCCGGACACCCAGACCCTCAGCTCCTCCTCCGGCAGCACGTTGGTCGACTCGCACAGCCCCCGCAGCAGCTCGGCCGCGTCCCCCTGGGCCAGCTCACCGACCAGCGGCGCGTCGTAGCCGTCCTCCAGCAGCCACTGCCGGATGCCGTACTGGCCGAGCGGGGTGAGCCGGACCAGGCCGAAGCGGGCCGACTCCTCCTCGTCCAGCGGCGCCTCGCCGACGACGGCGGGCTCCTCGCCCTCCTCCTCGTCGAACAGCTCCGGGTCGATCGGGCGGTAGTCCAGCAGGCCCAGCTCGGCGAGGTCGCCCAGCATCGGGTCCAGGGCGACCATCACATCGGTGATGTCGCCCAGCAACTCCTCGCTCGGCTCCTCGCCCTCCGGCACCACCAGCAGCGCGGCCAGCACGCCCAGCGGCACGGTCTCGTTGCCGGGCTCGGCGAAGGCGGTGGTCTCGTACAGCACCTGCAGCGCCTCGTCGAGCAGCTCGGCGGCGGCGTCCCGGGCCTCCTCGACCTCGGAGAGCGCGTCCTCGTCCTCGGCCTCGGTTCCTTCGCCCTCCTCGCCTTCCTCGGCCTCCCCGGCCTCCTCGCCCTCCTCCTCCGGCAGCGAGTCGGCCTCCACCGCCAGCTCCCGGACGATCCCCGCGGCGGTCAGCCACAGCTCCAGGACGGTGTCCGGATCGCCCTGCTCGGCGGGCTCCAGGTCCGGCCCCGGCACCGCGACGTGCTCGCCCTCCGCGGTCGTGCCCAGCTCCACCAGGTCCAGGTCGCAGGCCAGCGACCAGGCCCGCAGCGCCTCGACCTCGGCTTCCTCCGGCACCTCGCCCTCGGCCGGGGCCAGCCCCAGCAGCCTCGCCACGGGCGCCCGGTCGGCCTCGACCAGGTCGCCGAACTCGTCCACCGCCCGGTGCGGGGCCGCCCAGCGGGCGAGCGCCAGCGCGTACCCGAACATCGGCACGGCCTTCGCCTGCTCGGCCAGCTCCCGCTCGTCGGGCAGCTTCACCGGCGGTACCAGGACGGCCGCGTCGTCCAGGTCCTCGTCGTCCAACCCGTGCGCGGCGAACGCCCCGTAGAGGTCCTGGAGCTCCAGGTCGGCGGGCAGGACCGCCTCGGCCGCGCCCTCCCCCGAAGCTCCCGCGTTCTTCCGACGTCGTCCGGCCATCGTCGTGTGCACTCCCTCAGCCAGCGGTCAGCTCGAACAGCTCCGCGTACCCGATCTACCTACTCAGCGTATAGGCCGGGCACCCCCGATGCCCGGCCTCATGGGGCGCGCACAGGGGCGCGCGCCGCCACCGTGCGCCCACCCTTTATCCTTCGCAGTGGTACCGCGCACACCCCGCGCGGACCACCGGGCAACGAAGCCCCTCTTCTTCAGCTCACCTCGCACCACCAGGAGCCCCGCACCGCGGCCACACCACAGCGCCACCGGACGGGCACGTCGGCACACCCCGCCGGCCCCGGTGGCGCCCGGCCACAGGAGACCCCTGCCATGGCGGACCTCTCCCCCGCCGGCTCCGGCCTGCGCACCGCGCAGTTCGACGGACGCCGACTGTCGGAGGCCCTGCTTCCCCTGGAGCTCGCGCCCCGCGCCCAGCTCCAGCTCGCCGCGATCAGCCGCTGGAACGCGCTGCGCGGCGTCCGCGTCGGCCTGGTGGCCGCCGCCCTGCTGCTGATGCTGATCGGTGCCAATCTCGCGACGCCGATCTACTCGCTCCTCCAGCAGCGGCTGCACCTCACCGCGCTCGACACCACCATCCTCTTCGCGATCTACGTGTTCGCGCTGGTCCCGGTACTGGCCGTGGTCGGCCACTGGTCCGACCACCTCGGCCGACGCGCCCTGATCCTGCCCGCCGTCGCGCTGTCGGCCCTCGGCGACGTCGTGTTCGCCACCTCCGGCAGCTTCTGGCAGCTCGCCGCCGGCCGAGCCGTCCAGGGCATCGCCGTCGGCCTCTCCACCGGCGCCGCCGGCGCCGCCCTCGGCGACCTGCTGCCCGACCACCCCGCCCTGGCCCCCAAGATCACCCTCGCCTGTTCCGCGGGTGGCGTCGCGCTCGGCCCGGTGGTCGGCGCCCTGCTGGCCGGCGGCTCCGACCCGCTGCTGACGCCCTTCCTCCTGCACGCCATCGCCCTGCTCGCGCTCTGCGTGCCGCTCGCCCTGGTGCACCCCCGGATGCCCGGCCGCAACCGCCCGCCGGCGTCGCCGCCCCGCATCACCACCCCGGCCCACCTGCGCCCGCAGCGCCTGCGGCTGCCGCGCACCGGCCGCCGCGAGTTCCTGCTCGCCGCCACGGCCGGATTCATCTCCTACGCGGTGTTCGGCGTCTACCTCAGCCTGGCTCCGGCCTTCGCCGCCAAGCTGCTGCACACCGACTCCAAGCTGGTCGGCGCGATCGTGGCCGCCCTCCTGCTCGCCTCCTCGGCCGCCACCCAACTGATCGTCCCGCCCACCACCGACCGCGTGGTGACCGCCTTCGGCATGACCGGCCTCGCCGCCGGCCTGGGCCTGGTGGTCGCCGCCCAGTACACCGGGACCCCAGCACTGCTCTTCATCGGCAGCATCCTCGGCGGCGTCTGCCAGGGCGTGGCCTTCCGCTCCCTCTTCACCACCGCCGTCACCGCGATGGACCCGGAACGCCGCGGCTCCGAACTGAGCGCCCTCTGGGTCATCGTCTACCTCGGCAGCTCCGCCCCCATCATCGCCGTCGGCGCCCTCGTCCAGTCCTACGGCCTCCTCCCCGCCGTCAGCGGCTTCGCCGCCATCGCGGCGATCCTCTGCGCCGCCCTCGCGGTCGCCGTGGCCCGCAAGCCCAAGCCAACGGCCTGACCAGCACAAACAACGCCGCTGCCCGGGACTTCTTCGGAAGTCCCGGGCAGCGGCGTTTCCGCGCCTCACCATCTGCCCCCGCTTCGCCCGCCGCCGGGTGAACACCCGCGCGCCATCTGCTTCGTTGAGCAGGTTCACCGCCGTTCCCCACCATCCACCCCCCACCCGCCTGCCGGCGGGTGCCCGCCCCCGCCCTCACCGCGCGCCGCCCAGCCAGGCGGCGCGCAGCCCCAACTTGGCCGCCCGCCGGCAGATACACCACTGCCACACAAACACATTCTCCGAAGGGGCGGTTTGCGCGACAGCAGGTTGACGAAAGGAACCTCCCGCCATGACGAGCTCAGCCCACCCGCCGCGCCCCGTCCAGGTGCTGAAGGCCGACACGCTGCGCCTCGTTGAAACGGCCGCCCCTCGGCTCACCCAGGAGCACCGGGCCGCCATGGACAGGGTGTGGAGGACCGCGACGCAGGCCAACTCCGACCTCTTCGACGGCCCGGCGGTGGTGTGCACGGGCGTCGAGCACGACGGCCGAACCCTCGCGCTGTCCTGGGCTCCCGTCACCTACCGGTGGCTCGCCCTACGCCGCGTGCCAGGCGCGCCCGCGATGTCGTCCGTATTCGTGACCGTCGCACAGCCGACGGACGACGACGCCCTGATCGTGGGGCGCATGTCCGCCACGACGGCGGCCCCGGGCCGATGGCAGTTCCCGGGCGGCAACGTGGAGCCGCCCACCGCAGGCCGCACGCTCGACGAGTACGAGCTGCGCCGTCAGGCCTGCAAGGAACTCGCCGAGGAGATCGGCCTGCGGGTGGCACCCGAGGATCTGGCACTGTGGGCGGTCACGCGCGGCGAGCACGGCAACATCGGCATGCACTACCAGGCACCGCCGCTGCCCGTGGCGACCCTGCTCCAGCAGTTCGAGGCACTGACCGAGTCGGAGACGGCGAACGGACGCACGCCGGAATTCGAGCGGATCACCGCCGTCGATCACACCGACGCCGAACGACTGGCGGGCCCGCACGCGGACTACCTGAAGCCCCTCCTCATCCGGCACGACCTTCGGACCGCCGGGGGGGGCGAATGAGTGACCTCAGCCACCACCCCGTGCGGGTCGTCGAAAACACTCAGGTCAGGAAGACAGCTCCGCGCTCGTCGAGCTCTTGAGCTGCCAAGACTCCACGGTTCTTGAACTGAGCGAGGCTCTTGCGCATCTCCAGGACGGCACGGCGGGTACGGACGGACTGCACGCCGGCCATGGCGTCGAGCGCACGGTTCCACGTGTCGCACGCCTGCTCGATACCGCCATCAGCGAGTTCCATCTCGGCCTGGGCCACCAGGTCGAGCGCGAGGATGCGCGCGTAGGTCGTAGCCGGCCGAGTGGCTGCCGCCGCCGCGTAATTCTCGACCGCGCCCTTGCGGTCGCCGAGCCGGGAGAAAACCTTGGCGCTTCGGGAGTTGACCATGGCGCGGGCAGGGCCCCAGGAGCGAGCCCAGAATGGCACATCCTCTCCGTTCGCAGCCTCCAGTAGGTCCTGGGCACGCTGGATCGCCTGGACTGCAGGGCGACGCTGGTTGGTGGCGGCGAGGCCGTGGGCATGGGTGATGGTGAGGATGGCCTCAGTGCCGGCGTCCACCCGCCCGGTGGCGCGGGACAGCGCGGTCTCGGAGAGGGCGAAGGTCTGCGCAGGGTGGCGGAGCTTCATGCCCTGCTGGGCGAGGGTGCGCAGGACGAAGGCGTCGTGGCCGACAATTCCGGACTCGACGGCGAGCGCGTAGGACTGGTGGTAATAACGCTGAGCGAGGCCCTGTTCGCCGGCGTCGTACGCCACCCATCCGGCCAGGTGCACGCCGACCGCTGCGGCGGAGAGCATCTGCCGACGGTCCTCGTGGGTGCGAAAGGTGCCCCGGCAGAGAGCGGCGACGTCGGATCGCAGGTACTGGATCAGCGCGGAGCGCCCGTGCTGACCACCATGACGCTCGTCGATCTCGGTGAACATGCTGATCATGTCGCGAACGGCGGCGACCTCGGCGGCCCCCGCGACAGCGCCGCTTCGAACGGCTGCTGCGCGTTCTGCACCCTCACGGACGTATTCCAGTGGCAGGTGCATCGCAGCGACAGAGTACGCCGAGGCGGCCAGGAATTTTCGTCGGTCCAAATCAGCTCTCCACACCCGCGCGAGGACGCCCACCGGGTCGGGGCCGATGGACAGTCCCAGGCCTGGATCGGATTCTTCCACCGACCGTAGCCCGAGTTCGGCGGGGGTGTAGAGCCGCCCCGTCTTGCGAAACAGCGCCTCGCAGATGAAGGCCGGGGTATCACCTCCGGGATCGGCGCCCCGAAGCCACTTGTGGACGGTCGACGGGTTGGTCCGCAGGTGTACGCCAACTTCGGCTGCCACCCGCACGACGCCTCGGGCGAGTGCGTCGAACGTCATGTCGGCGTCGACGATGGCCGTTTCGAGCTGGCGGTTCGTCACTGGCTGCGCCATGACCAGTCCCTTCTTCGGCACCATGGGGCAGTAAAAACGGTAAAGACAACCGAGCCGTTACGGTCGCGACTTGGACGAAGGAACGCCGGTTGACTTGGTGTCAGCCGTTCGGGTTCGCGAGCCAACACCGGCTCCGGGGAAGCCCCGGGCGGCCGACTCCGACCGCTGCCGACAGGACAGCCCCCGCTGTCCTGCCGTCGCAGCCTTGGCGATCAGGAGCGGACCGTGACGACCGAGGCGCCGACCAGAACGGAACCCCTCGCACGACCTACCGTGGCCAAACTGCCGTACAAGCCGCAATCCGCGTCGGTTGCGCGGACGCTGGTCCGCAGGAAGCTTGCGGACTGGGAACTGGAGCGCCTGGCCGACGAAGCCGAGTTGGTCGTCACGGAGCTGGTCTCCAACGCGGTCAAGACCGGATGCCTGACCACCATGCGGGTCAGCATCGCCCAGGTAACCAACCAGGCTGGTCACGCCGTACGGATCTCCGTCCGAGACGGATCCCGTGCTTTGCCGGTTCTGATCAGTGCCGCCCACGATGCAGAGTCCGGCCGCGGCTTGGCCCTGGTCGACCGTCTGGCCGTCATTTGGGGCATCGACCTGGAGCCCCACGGCAAGACAATGTGCGCCGACCTCCACGTGGAGCAAGCGTGAGTGCCCGGCCCATGGCTCAAGCCGAACCCTCGGAACCGGTTCCCGACACGCCTCTACCTGTCTGACCCCTGCACTCCCGCCCCGGCATCAACGGCACACCAGCCCGGGGCGGGGCGGCTCCAGGTAAACCCCTGCGGCCGGAGCCACTCCTCGTTCACCGGTCTCGGCGACCCGCCGGGCCAGAGTCCCATCGCGCCGAAGGGAGATTCATCATGCCGCAAAACGCCGTACTGGTCTTGGAGGCCACGCAGCCTCCGCCGTCCCCGCCGCCTCCGCCCCTGCCACCGCCGGGTCCGCCGTACCCGGGTCGGTAGCCAACCTGGCCCTCGGGAACCCGCCCCATGGCCAAGTACCAGAAGGTGGTCCTGGAAACGCCGACCCGTCACCGCGTTCGAGGCGGGCTTCACCGACGAGCCTGACGTTCAGCCCCAGTCCGCGGATACGGTGGCTGGACTGATCGATTTGGGGGTTATGGACATGGACCCATCGCGCAGGGGGATACTCGGGGCGGGCCTGCACTCGGTCGCCCTCACCATCCCCGGTTGGCCGGACGTCATCGGGCGGTTCGAGCGGCTGAAGGCCGATCCGCGCACCAGGATCGGCATGGCCGAGGTCGAGGCCGTGATCGCCATGACCGAGCGCATCAGCGAGCTGGACGACCAGTTCGGCGGCCGGACCGCCCGCCCGATGGCCGCCGCGTTCATGGTCAACAACATCGCGCCGCACCTGAAGGCCACCGCCGACGACGAAGTTCGCAAGGCGATGCTGTCCGCCGCCGCCGACCACCTCTACCTGACCGGCTACATGGCCGTGGACGAACGCCTCGACCTGCTCGGCCAGGCCTACTACACCAAGGCCCTGGAGCTCGCCCTCGCCGCCGGCGACCACCTCACCTACTGCACCACCCTGCGCGGCATGAGCGTCCAGGCCGTCGAACTCGGCCACGGCACACCCGCCTTGCGGTACGCGAACGCCGCCGCTGCCGCCTCACCCGAGGCCGGACCGCGGATGCGTGCCTTCCTCGCCGGACAGCAGGCCCACGCCCTCGCCCAGACCGGCGACCGCACCGGAGCGCTCACCAAACTCCACGAAGCCGAAGTCGCCATGGAACAGGCCGAGTCCAAGGCCAAGGCCCACGGCTCCTACGACCCCGCCTCGCTCTCGTACCACGTCGCCCAGGTCAACTACGAGCTCGGCGACCGCGAAGGTGCGATCCGCGCCCTCCATCGCTCCGAGAAGGTCCGCCCGACGATGTACCGCCGAGCCCGCGTCCGCCACCGCGCGATGCTCGCCGAATGGCAGCTCGAAGCCGGCCGACTGGAAGAAGCTGCCCAGAACTGGAACCTCGCCCTGGACGACTTCCCCCACGTCCAGTCCGGCAGGGCCGACGACCGCTTCCGCACCATGCTCTCCGCAACCCGGCCGCACCGGCGCAACCCTCACGTCCGCGAACTCCTCGAACGCGCGCGACAGATAGCGCCACATCCGGTCTGATCCGGCACAAGCCACCCGGCGGCTGACGTTCCTGACCGACCTAGCGAGGGGATAGACGCTCCCGCCACCAAGTACGGCATGAGGCGGATGTGAAGCCGTCCAACTCACCCTGACGAAGCGCAGTTGCGCAAAACGCCTCATGCCATGCCAAAGGCCGTGGTACGTTCCGTAATCCAACCGAAAACAGGCGACCCCGGCGGTGCTGGTAACACCCCGGGGTCCGGCAACAGGAGCCAACACTCCCGATGCGCGTCCATCGTAGCGCCCACGTGCGCAACTTCACCGTGCTGCCCAACGCCCTACTCCAGTACCGGCGGTTGAGCTACACCGCCCGAGGCCTGCTCGCGGACCTCCTCTCCCGCCCGGACGGCTGGCGCGAGGACGGTCGGCGCATGGCCGACACCAGTCCCCAGGGGCGCGGCGCCATCCGCAAGGCCCTGAAGGAGCTGACCGAGGCGGGCTACTACCGGATCGAGAAGATCCGCATGCCGGACGGCACGATCATCACCGAGAGCCACGTCTACGACACCCCACAGCTCGCACGACCGGGTACCACCCGTCCGGCGCCCGGTGAAGCGGCAACCGGCAGTGCTGGCAGCCCTGTTGTAAAGAACCGGCGCCAAGAACCCACCCTCCCCGCGAGCCCGGCCGACGAAAGCGACCAGGAAGGACAGGAGGCACCACCCGACAACGAACCGTTCCGCGAAGCGGTGGCCACCCTGTTCCGCGTGATCCGCCCCGAGCCCCGCCTACGCCTGGGCGAGGCCGAAGCCCGGGAGCTGGCACCCCTGGTAGCGCAGTGGCTGGCTCGCGGCAGCACCCCGGCCGACCTGGTCCAAGCCCTGCTACCGGGCCTTCCCGTCCCGGTGCACTCGGCGGCGGCGGTGCTCCGCTACCGGCTGGAACACAAGCTGCCGCCCTCCCGCCCCAGGGAACGTCCCCCGGCAGCCCGCTACTCCGAGTGTGCCGAGTGCCACGACCCCGTGCCACGACCGGGCATCTGCCGCCCGTGCGCCGGCCTGACAACCCGAACACTCACAGTCGGCCAGGGGGCGGACGTGGCAGCCGAAGGTGCCGCCCGAGTCCGAACCGCTCTACGCTCCGCGATGACCGGCCGTCGGCCTGCACACATCGCCGCCTGAGACACGCTGTCCCACCGGTCCGAAGGGGCTCCGACAGGTACGTCACCCTGCTCCATGAGCACCGCGCGCCGCCTGGCCGGGCGGCGCGCGGCGAGGGCGGGGGTGGGCACCCGCCGACAGGCGGGTGGGGGGTGGATGGTGGGGAACGGCGGTGAACCTGCTCAACGAAGCAGATGGCGCGCGGGTGTTCACCCGACGGAAGCGCCGCTGCCCGGGACTTCCGAAGAAGTCCCGGGCAGCGGCGTTCGTTCCGGTGATCTCAGACGTTGAAGCCGAGGGCGCGGAGCTGCTCGCGGCCGTCGTCGGTGATCTTGTCGGGGCCCCACGGCGGCATCCAGACCCAGTTGATGCGCAGGTCCTGCACCAGGCCGTCGGTGGCGGTCTTGGCCTGGTCCTCGATGACGTCGGTCAGCGGGCAGGCCGCCGAGGTGAGCGTCATGTCGATGGTGGCCACGTCGGACTCGTCGATGTGGATGCCGTAGATCAGGCCCAGGTTGACGACGTCGATGCCCAGTTCGGGGTCGACGACGTCCATCAGGGCCTCGGTCAGGTCCTCGACAGACACGGTGCCGGCGGTGGTGCCGACGATGACACCGTTCGGCTGCTCCTCCGCAGTGGAGGCCGTGGCGTCGGTGGTGATCTCGTCACTCATGGTCTTGTCCTCCTCTGCGGGGTCAGTCGTTCACTGCGGGGTGCTGGGCGAGCGCCTGGGCGGTGGCGTCCTTCCAGGCCATCCAGCTGAGCAGGGCGCACTTGACCCGGGCCGGGTACTTGGAGACGCCGGCGAACGCGACCGCGTCCTCCAGCACCTCCTCGTCGCCCTCGCCCTGGCCCTTGCTCTGCATCAGCTCCAGGAAGGCCTCCTGGACCACCTGCGCCTCGCCCACGGTCTTGCCGACCACCAGGTCGTTCAGCACCGAGGCGCTGGCCTGGCTGATCGAACAGCCCTGTGACTCGTACGAGACGTCGGTGACGGTGGCGCCGTCGAGCTTCACCCGCAGGGTGATCTCGTCGCCGCACGTCGGGTTGACGTGGTGCACTTCGGCGTCGCCGTCCCGCAGCCCCTTGCCGTGCGGGTTGCGGTAGTGGTCCAGGATGATGTCCTGGTACATCGAGTCGAGCTTCATGTCCTGCGCGTCCCGTCAGCCGAAGAAGTTCCGGACGTGGTGCAGGCCGGCGATCAGCGCGTCGACCTCGCCCGGCGTCGAGTACAGGTAGAACGACGCCCGCGTGGTCGCCGGAATTCCGTACCGCAGGCAGACCGGCCGCGCGCAGTGGTGGCCGACGCGCACGGCGATGCCCTGCTCGTCCAGCACCTGGCCCACGTCGTGCGGGTGGATGTCACCGAGGGTGAAGGAGATCGCGGCACCGCGGTCCACGGCCGTGCGCGGGCCGATGATCCGCAGGTCCGGGACCTCCAGCAGGCGCTCCACCGCGTACTCGGTGATCGCGTGCTCGTGCGCCGCGATCTTCTCCATGCCGATCGCCGACAGGTAGTCGATGGCCGCGCCCAGCCCGACCGCCTGGGCGATCGGCGGGGTGCCCGCCTCGAACTTGTGCGGCGCCGGGGCGTAGGTGGAGGAGCCCATGGTGACGGTCTCGATCATCTCGCCGCCGCCCAGGAACGGCGGGAGGTCCTCCAGCAGCTCCTGGCGGCCCCAGAGCACGCCGATGCCGGTCGGGGCCAGCATCTTGTGGCCGGTAAAGGCGACGAAGTCGGCCTCCAGCGCCTGCACGTCCAGCACCATGTGCGGGGCGGCCTGCGAGGCGTCGATCACGACCAGCGCGCCGACCGACTGGGCCTTGCGGACGATCGCCTCGACCGGGTTGATCGTGCCCAGCAGGTTGGAGACCAGGGTGAAGGAGACGACCTTGGTCTTCTCGGTGATCAGCTCGTCGATGTTCGACAGGTCGAGCCGGCCCTCGTCGGTGAGCCCGAACCACTTGAGCTTCGCGCCGGTGCGCTGCGACAGCAGCTGCCACGGCACGATGTTGGAGTGGTGCTCCATCTCCGTGATGACGATCTCGGAGTCGGCGTCGACGCGGTACGGCTCGTCGGCCCAGCCGAGCATGTTGGCCACGAGGTTGAGCGACTCCGAGGCGTTCTTGGTGAAGATCACCTCGTTGCGGCTCGGCGCGTTGACGAACGCGGCGACCTTGTCCCGGGCGCCCTCGTACATCGCCGTGGCCTCCTCGGCGAGCACGTGCACGCCGCGGTGGACGTTGGCGTTGTGCCGCTCGTAGTAGGCGTTGAGCGCTTCGAGCACCTGGCGGGGCTTCTGCGAGGTGGCCGCGTTGTCCAGGTAGACCAGCGGCTTCTCGTCGTGCAGCACGCGCTGCAGGACCGGGAAGTCCTTGCGGATCGCGTCGGTGTCGAGCAGACCGGTGAACGGATGCGTCACTCGGACGCGCCCCCCTTCACGTACGCCTCGTAGCCCTCGTTCTCCAGCTTGTCGGCCAGCTCGGCACCGCCGGACTCGACGATGCGGCCGCCTGCGAAGACGTGGACGTAGTCGGGCTGGATGTACCGCAGGATGCGGGTGTAGTGGGTCACCAGCAGGGTGCCGACCTCGCCGGTCGAGCGGACCCGGTTGATGCCCTCGGAGACGATCCGCAGCGCGTCGACGTCCAGGCCGGAGTCGGTCTCGTCGAGGATCGCGATCTTCGGCTTGAGCAGCTCCAGCTGGAGGATCTCGTGGCGCTTCTTCTCACCGCCGGAGAAGCCCTCGTTGACGTTGCGCTCGGCGAACGCCGGGTCCATCTGCAGGGCGGCCATCGCCTCCTTGACCTCCTTGACCCACAGCCGCAGCTTGGGGGCCTCGCCCCGGACGGCGGTGGCGGCGGTGCGCAGGAAGTTGCTGACCGAGACGCCCGGGACCTCGACCGGGTACTGCATGGCCAGGAAGACGCCGGCCTTGGCCCGCTCGTCGACGGACATCTCCAGGACGTCCTCGCCGTCCAGCAGCACCGAGCCGCCGGTCACGGTGTACTTGGGGTGGCCGGCCAGCGAGTAGGCCAGGGTGGACTTGCCGGAGCCGTTCGGACCCATGATGGCGTGGGTCTCGCCCTGCTTCACGGTCAGGTCGACGCCCTTCAGGATCTCGCGCGGGCCGTTCTCGGCCTCGACGGAGACGTGCAGGTCGCGGATTTCAAGGGTTGCCATGTGTACTCAGGACTCCTGGTTGACGGAGACGAGCACATCGTCCCCTTCGATCTTTACGGGGTAGACAGGGACCGGCTTGGTGGCGGGCAGGCCGGAGGGCTTGCCGGTGCGCAGGTCGAAGCTGGAGCCGTGCAGCCAGCACTCGATCATGCAGTCCTCGACCTCACCCTCGGAGAGCGAGACGTTCGCGTGCGAGCAGGTGTCGTTGATCGCGAACACCCCCTCGTCGGTGCGGACGATGGAGACCGGCACGCCGTTGAGGTCCACGCGCTTGGGCACGTCCTCCTGGAGGTCGCTCAGCGCGCAGGCACGGAGGAAGCTCATCGGGATCAGACCGCCGATTCCAGCTCGGTCTCGATCTTCTCCATGAGCTGCTCCTGCACCTCGGCCACGCCGATCTGCTGGAGCAGCTCGGCGAAGAAGCCGCGGACCACCAGGCGGCGGGCCTCGTCGGCCGGGATGCCGCGCGCCATCAGGTAGAACAGCTGCTCGTCGTCGAAGCGGCCGGTCGCCGAGGCGTGGCCGGCGCCGACGATCTCGCCGGTCTCGATCTCCAGGTTCGGGATCGAGTCGACCCGGGCGCCGTCGGTGAGCACCAGGTTCCGGTTGAGCTCGTAGGTGTCGGTGCCGAGCGCGGCGGCGCGGATCAGCACGTCGCCGACCCAGACCGCGTGCGCGTCCTGGCCCTGCAGCGCGCCCTTGTACGCCACGTTCGACCGGCAGTGCGGCGTGTCGTGGTCGATGATCAGGCGGTGCTCCAGGTGCTGGCCGGCATCGGCGAAGTACAGGCCGAACAGCTCGGCCTCGCCGCCGGGGCCGGCGTAGTTGACCCGCGGGTGCAGGCGGACCAGGTCGCCGCCGAAGGTGACGACCACGGACTTGAACGAGGCGTCCCGGCCGACCAGCGCGTTGTGCTGCGCCACGTGCACGGCGTCCCGGTCCCAGTCCTGGACGGAGACGAAGGTGAGCTTGGCGCCGTCGCCGACCAGCAGCTCGACGTTGGCGGCCCGGGTGCCGGTGCCCTCGTGGTTGAGCACCACGACGGCCTCGGCGAACGGCTTGACGTCGATCACCACGTGGGCGAAGCGGACCCCGCCCTCGGCGCGCACGTCGATCTTGACCGGCTCGGTCAGCACCGCGTCCTTGGGGACGGTGACCACCAGTGCCTGTTCGAAGGCGCTGAAGGCCTGCGCGGCGACCCGGTCGACCGGCGTGCCGGCCTTGCCCAGCCGGGCGTCCTCGCGGCCGACGGTCTCGGCGGTGACGCCGTCCGGCAGCGTGAACTCGACCTTGTCCTCACCGCGTTCGGCGGTGGCGGCGGTCCCGTCGTGCAGCCCGCCGAGGCGGTGCAGCGGGGTGAACCGCCAGTCCTCCTCGCGGCCGTGCGGCACCGGGAAGTCGTTCACGTCGTAGGAGGGCTTGACCGCGACGCGCGCGTCGATCGGCTGCTGGACCGCGGCCCGGCCGGTGCCGGGGCCGGCGAGCTGCGCGCCCGCGCCGGCGGTGCCGACCTCGATCGAACCGGCGGTGGTGGAGCCGGTGGTGTTCTGGACGTCAGCCATAGCTGTCGTAGTGCTCTCTTCCTCGAAACGTCGGTGGGCGGTGGCGGCCGGACGTCAGCCGACCGCGCCCTCCATCTGCAGCTCGATCAGCCGGTTGAGCTCCAGCGCGTACTCCATCGGCAGCTCGCGCGCGATCGGCTCGACGAAGCCGCGGACGATCATCGCCATCGCCTCGGTCTCGGTCAGGCCGCGGCTCATCAGGTAGAACAGCTGGTCCTCGCTGACCTTGGAGACGGTCGCCTCGTGGCCCATGGACACGTCGTCCTCGCGGACGTCCACGTACGGGTAGGTGTCCGAGCGGGAGATGGTGTCGACCAGCAGCGCGTCGCACAGCACGTTGGACTTGGCGCCGTGGGAGCCCTCGCCGATCTCGATCAGACCGCGGTAGGAGGTCCGGCCGCCACCGCGCGCCACCGACTTGGAGACGATGTGCGAGGAGGTGTTCGGTGCCATGTGCACCATCTTGGCGCCGGCGTCCTGGTGCTGGCCCTCGCCCGCGAAGGCGATCGACAGGGTCTCGCCCTTGGCGTGCTCGCCCATCAGGTAGACGGCCGGGTACTTCATGGTGACCTTGGAGCCGATGTTGCCGTCGACCCACTCCATGGTCGCGCCCTCGTACGCCACGGCGCGCTTGGTGACCAGGTTGTAGACGTTGTTCGACCAGTTCTGGATCGTCGTGTAGCGGCAGCGGCCGCCCTTCTTCACGATGATCTCCACGACCGCCGAGTGCAGCGAGTCGGAGGAGTAGATCGGCGCGGTGCAGCCCTCGACGTAGTGGACGTAGGCGTCCTCGTCGACGATGATCAGCGTCCGCTCGAACTGGCCCATGTTCTCGGTGTTGATCCGGAAGTAGGCCTGGAGCGGGATGTCGACGTGCACGCCCTTCGGCACGTAGATGAAGGAGCCGCCGGACCACACCGCGGTGTTCAGCGCGGCGAACTTGTTGTCGCCGGCCGGGATGACGGTGCCGAAGTACTCCTTGAAGATCTCCGGGTGCTCGCGCAGCGCGGTGTCGGTGTCCAGGAAGATGACGCCCTGCTCCTCCAGGTCCTCGCGGATCTGGTGGTAGACGACCTCGGACTCGTACTGCGCGGCGACACCGGCGACCAGGCGCTGCTTCTCCGCCTCCGGGATGCCCAGCTTGTCGTAGGTGGCCTTGATGTCCGAGGGCAGGTCCTCCCAGGACTCGGCCTGCTTCTCGGTGGAGCGGACGAAGTACTTGATGTTGTCGAAGTCGATGCCGGAGAGGTCGGAGCCCCAGGTCGGCATGGGCTTCTTGCCGAACAGCTTCAGGCCCTTGAGACGCAGGTTGAGCATCCACTCGGACTCGTTCTTCTTCGCCGAGATGTCGCGGACGACGTCCTCGCTGAGCCCGCGCTTGGCCGCGGCACCGGCGACGTCCGGGTCGGCCCAGCCGTACTCGTAGTTGCCCAGGCCCTCAAGCTCCGGGTGCGAAACGGTGTCAGTCATGCGAGCTTCCTAACGCGCGGACGCAGAATCTTCGGTGGACGTACCGGCAGTCGGCACTGCATCGGAGCCGTGGCCCGCAGGGCGCCGGTCGGGCGACGATGCGGCACCGGGTGCCGGCACATAGGTGGTGCAGACCCCGTCGCCGTGGGCGATGGTGGCCAGCCGTTGCACATGGGTGCCCAGGAGCTGGGAGAAGACCTCGGTCTCCGCCTCGCAGAGCTGGGGGAACTGCTCGGCGATGTGCGCGACCGGGCAGTGGTGCTGGCAGAGCTGGGCGCCCGCCGGGGCCTTGGCCGCGGCCGACGGGACACGCCGCACCGTGGCAGCGTACCCGTCCGCGCTCAGCGCCTGGGCCAGGGCCTCCGGGCGCTCCTGCGCCTCGGCCCGCCGCAGGGCCTCCAGGTACTTCTCGCCCTGCTTGCCGAAACGGGCCCGGGCGAAGGCGGCGACCGCCTCCTCGCCCGCCTTGCCGCCGCCCACCGAGTCCGAGATCCAGCGCAGCGCGTCGGCCGCGAGCTGGTCGTACGCCTGGTAGAAGGCGTCCCGGCCGGCGTCGGTGAGGGCGAAGACCTTGGCCGGGCGGCCCCGGCCCCGGCTGCCGTAGACCCGCTGCTCGCGGGACTCGACCAGGCCGGCGGCGGCCAGTCCGTCCAGGTGGCGGCGGACGGCGGCGGCGGTGAGGCCGAGCCGGTTCGCCAGGTCGGCGGCGGAGGAGGGGCCGTGGTCCAGGATCGACCGGGCGACCCGGTCGCGGGTGGCCCGGTGGCCGTCCAGCAGCACCTCGGCCGCCGTCACGGGCACGTCGCAGCCGGGGGCCGACTCGGCCTCCTGCTGCTGGGCGTGCTCGCGCATGTTTTTCACAACACCAGTGTTGCGTAATTACTTCCGCCGGGACAAGCCGTGACCCAGGCCTCACCCGTGGCATCTGTCACGCAGGCAAGGCTTACCTCGCCTGCGGAAACGATCAACGAGGCGGCGTCGGGCCACCCCGTGAAGCACTCTTACACTCGCCGGTATGCACTCCGAACCCGCGGTCCAGATCGCCGGGCTGGTCAAGCGGTACGGCGACAAGTCGGCCGTGGACGGCCTCGACCTCACCATCGCGACCAACGCGATCACCGCCGTCCTCGGCCCGAACGGCGCCGGCAAGACCACCACCATCGAGACCTGCGAGGGCTACCGCCGCCCCGACGCCGGCACCGTCCGCGTCCTCGGCCTCGACCCGGTCGCCCAGAACGCCGCGCTGCGGCCCCGGATCGGCGTGATGCTCCAGTCCGGCGGCGTGTACGCGGGCGCGCGCGCCGTCGAGATGCTGCGGCACACCGCCAGACTGCACGCCCACCCGCTGGACGTGGACGACCTGGTCGAACGCCTCGGCCTCGGCTCCTGCGGCCGCACCACCTACCGGCGGCTGTCCGGCGGCCAGCAGCAGCGGCTCGCCCTGGCGATGGCCGTGGTCGGCCGCCCCGAGCTGGTCTTCCTGGACGAGCCCACCGCCGGCCTCGACCCGCAGGCCCGCCGCGCCACCTGGGAACTGGTCCGCGACCTGCGCCGGGACGGCGTCACCGTGGTGGTCACCACCCACCACATGGACGAGGCCGAGCAGCTCGCCGACCGCGTCGCCATCGTCGACCGCGGCAGGGTGATCGCCGACGGCACCACCGAGGAGCTGTGCCGCGGCGGCGCCGAGGACAGCCTGCGCTTCGACGGCCCGCCCGGGCTCGACCTCGGCCCGCTGCTCAAGGAGCTGCCCGAGGGCGCCACCGCCACCGAGACCGCCCCCGGCAGCTACCGCGTCGAGGCGCCCGTCGACCCCCGCCTGCTGGCCACCGTCACCGGCTGGTGCGCGGCCTCCGGCATCCTGCCCGAACGGCTGTCCGTCCAGCGCCGCAGCCTCGAAGACGTCTTCCTCGACCTGACCGGACGGGAGCTCCGTTCATGAGCGAACGAAGTGAGGGAACGATCAACACTGTTGCCACGGACTACTCCCCCAAGCCGGGCGCGGCCCCGGTCGGCCGGATGCTGCTGGCCCAGACCGCCTTCGAGACCAGGATGCTGCTGCGCAACGGCGAGCAGCTGCTGCTCACCGTGGTCATCCCGACCGTGCTGCTGGTGCTGTTCTCCGCCGTCGACATCGTCGCCGTGGAGGGCCCCGGCAAGCGGGTCGACTTCCTGGCGCCCGGCCTGCTCGCGCTGGCCGTGATGTCCACCGCCTTCACCGGGCAGGCCATCGCCACCGGTTTCGAGCGCCGCTACGGCGTGCTCAAGCGACTGGGCGCCAGCCCGCTGCCGCGCTGGGCGCTGCTGACCGCCAAGACCGGCTGCGTGCTGGTCACCGAGGCGCTGCAGGTCGCGCTGCTGTCGGTGATCGCGCTGGCGCTCGGCTGGTCCCCGCAGGGCGACTTCCTGTCGGTGGTCGCGCTGCTGGTGCTCGGCACCGCGGCCTTCTCCGGCCTCGGCCTGCTGATGGCCGGCACCCTGAAGGCCGAGGCCACGCTGGCCGGCGCCAACCTGGTGTTCATCCTGCTGCTGCTGGCCGGCGGGGTGATCGTGCCGCTGAGCAGGTTCCCGGACGCCGTGCGGTCGGTGCTGGAGCTGCTGCCGATCTCGGCGCTCTCGGACGGTCTGCGGTCGGTGCTGCAGCACGGCGCCGGGGTGCCGTGGTCGGACCTCGGCATCCTGGCCGGCTGGTCCGTCCTCGGCCTGGCCGCGGCCGCCCGCTTCTTCCGCTGGGAGTAGCCGCCCACCGGCAACGTGCGACGCCCCCGGCCGCATGCGGCCGGGGGCGTCGCGTGCTTCAGCCGACGGTGCGTCAGCCCTGGCTGCCGCCACGGCGCTTGCGGGCGAGCAGCACGAGCGCGCCACCGACCAGCAGCACACCGCCGCCGGCCGCCGCGATCACCGGGGTGGCGTCGCTGCTACCGGTCTGGGCGAGCGCCGGCGCACTGGTGGTGGGCACCGGGGCCGGGGTCCTGCTCGGGGTGTGGGTGGCCGACGGGGTGGTGCTCGGCGTCAGAGTCGGGGTCGACGTCGGCGTGGGAGTGGGCGTCGGCGTGGGGGTCGGTGTGGGAGTGGGGGTGGGGGTCTGGGTGGGGGTCTGGGTGGGGGTCGGAGTCGGCGTGTGGCACGGCTCGATGGTCTTGGTCTCGTCGATGTTCCAGCCGCGCTCGCTCGGCGTCTCGGTGGTGTTGACCACCAGGTGGGCCTGGATCGGGGCGTTGTGGTCCTTCACCGGGTAGGAGCCGTGGAACTCCGCCGGGAAGATCTTGCCGTCCAGGACCTTCTCGCCGTCGATGGTGAGGCTGACGGTGTTCTTCACGGTCTCGTTGCCGCTGTAGTTGATCAGACTGATGACGACCTTGTCGCAGGTCACCGACCAGGTCGGTACGTGCGCCGAGGCGTTGGTGGCCAGCGCCAGGGGCAGGAGAAATCCGGCCGTCGCCGTGCCGGCGATCGCCGCCGCGCCGATCCGCATGTGCCGCTGCTGTCGCGCCATTACGCTGTTCCCCTCCGAACGGTCATGCGCAGCAGGCGTGTTGGAGTGTCTTGCGGTGGCCCGCTACGACTGTCCGGGGGACTCTACCGGCACTTCCGCACCTCGCCACACCCCGCCGCACGACCGGATTTCGTCTGTCGGTCCGTTCCCGAATGTGCATGGCCAGCCCATCACAGCCACCACCTCGCAGAACACGGATTCGGCAAACCTGACTGAACTTCGTCAACATCAAGGCAAAAAGACGCCCTCGGTGATCAGGTTCAATCACCGAGGGCGTCTTGTCGATCAGCCGACGAACGTTCAGGTCATTCCAACTGTTCGGGCCATTCAGACAGTTCAGGCCTTCCTGGCCGCCTTGCGCCGGGCCGCCACCACGATTCCGGCACCGGCCGCGATCACCACCGCGCCGCCGATCGCCAGCGGCACCACCGGACCGGAGCCGGTGTGCGCCAGGTTGCCGCCCGCGTTCGCCTGGGCGGACGGGCTGGCCGAACCGGAGGGCGCGGCCGTCGCGGCGGCCGCGACGGCCGAGGACGAGGCGGACGGGCTCGGCGACGCACTCGTGCCCGGCTTGCCGGTCGCCGGAACGCTCGGGGTGCCGGACGGGCTCGCCGAGGTTCCCGGCGTCGCCGTCGCCGGGACGGTCGGGGTGCCGCTCGGCCCCACCGGAGGCACCACCACCGGCGGGGTGACCGACGGCGTCGGCACGACGGTGCCCGGCAGGCAGCCGGTGAACGGGTAGTGGTGCGTCTCCGCGCCGCCCTTGCCGGTCAGCGAGGCGGCGATCACCGAGCCGTTGACCGGGCCGCCGCTGCCGAGGTCGAAGGCGGCGTTCGGCGCGAGCACGGTGCCGGCCCAGGCGGCCTGGCTGTTCTTGACCACCTTGGTCGCGGTCGGGAAGTTCCAGAGCAGCTTGGCCCGGATCGCCCCGCTCGCCGCGCTCTGCAGCTTGTCGTCCAGCACGAAGGCGGACTTGCCGGCGTCCCACAGGTGGAAGCCGGTGGTGCCGGCCGCCGCCATGTCGTACGTCCCGCCGGTCACGTTGATGACGGTCACCGAGCCGGCCGGCACCTTGACGAAGACGTCCTTGGCGCCCTGGAGCTTCGCGGCGTCGACCGTGAAGCTGTTGTACTTGGCGTCCCCGCCGCTGAAGGTCAGCTTGGTGCCCTCGGTCTGGACGGTGGCCCCGGCCGTCTGCGGCACGGCGGCCAGCGAGGTCGAGGCGGCGCGCAGCTTGGCGAACTCGGCCTTGAAGTCGATCGGCGAGGCGCCCTGGGCGATGCCACCGGCGTGGGCCTGGACGACCGCGGCGTCGGCCTTGGCGCCGTAGACGCCGTTGCCCTTCATCACCTGGGTGTTGTGGCCGGTGATCTTTCCGGCCACGACGAGCGCGTTCTTGCCGGGCAGCGCGTCGAGCTCGGCGGCGGTCAGCTCCTGGCCGACCGAGAAGCCTCCGGTGAAGTCGGCGTTGCCGCCGACCGCGACGGCACCCTCGGCGTCGGGGGTGTGGGTGTCGTCGCCCTCGATGAACTCGCCGTAGCCGTTGGCGATTCCGAGGCTGCGGCACTCCTGGTCGGTGCCGACGGCGTGGGCGGCCGGCATGGTCAGGCCGGCCAGTGCGAGCGAGCCGCCTACCGCGAGCGCGGCGGCGGAAATGGGTATGCGCATGTGCAGCTCTCCGCTTGCGTGCGGGCATAAATGGGGGGAGGGGGCCCGAAATGGTATGGACCAAGCCGCACTCTTTCGGCCAAACGGGTGAATGGTCAAGACCAATGCAGATCTTGACCGAACCATCCCCTTTTGTCCGCGTGTCGATCCCCTGCGTGTCGCCGACCATCTGTTACGCACAGTTCCCGCGCGCCGCCCGCGCCCCGCCCCAAGATCGGCTGTAAGGCCGCCTACGATTGACCCCGTGCCTAACCCCTTCTCCCTGCTCGCCGAGCGCTGGCAGCCCTCCGCCGCGATGGTCCGGCGCGCCGCGTTCGCCGCGCTGGTGATGAGCGTGGTGATCGTCGTCACCGGCGGCGCCGTCCGGCTCACCGCCTCCGGCCTCGGCTGTACGACCTGGCCCCGCTGCACCGACGAGAGCCTGACGCCCACCGCCGAGATGGGCTTCCACGGCGTCGTCGAGTTCACCAACCGGATGCTCACCTACGTGCTGAGCGCCGCCGTCGGCTGGGCGATCCTGGCCGCCCGCTGCCACCGCCCCTGGCGGCGCGGCATGACCAAGCTCGGCTGGGCCCAGTTCTGGCTGGTGATGAGCAACGCCGTGCTCGGCGGCATCACCGTGCTGACCGGCCTCAACCCCTACACCGTGGCGCTGCACATGATCGCCGCGATGGCCCTGATCTGGGTCGCGCTGCTGATGTGGGAGCGGTCCAAGGAGGGCGACGGCCCGGCCAGGCTCTCGGTGGCCCGGCCGATCCACCAGCTCTCGTACGTCCTGGTCACCGTGGTCGGACTGCTGGTCGCGGCGGGCACCCTGGTGACCGGCGCCGGCCACCACCCCGGCACGCCCTCGGACAACAAGATCGTCCCGCGCATCCCGATCGACTACGACCGCCTGGCCCAGTTCCACGCCGACTTCGCGTTCGTCTCGGTCGGCCTGTCCATCGCGGTGATCTTCGTCTTCGCCGCCGTGAAGGCCCCGCAGCCCGCCAGGGCCAGGGCCAGGGAGCTGCTCGCGGTCCTGCTGCTCCAGGGCGTGCTCGGCTTCGTCCAGTACTTCACGGACGCCCCCGAGCTGATGGTCGGCCTCCACATGCTCGGCGCCACCCTCACCTGGATCGCCGCCCTGCGCATCCCCCTCGCCCTGCGCACCCGCGAGGTCGAGGCGACCCCCGGGCAGCTGCCCGTCCAGACCCCGCAGACCGCGTCCGTCTGACGGCCCGCCCGGGCACACGCCGACGGCCCGGCTCCCCCACGCGGGGGAGCCGGGCCGTCGGCGTTCATCCGGGTGCGGTCAGCCGCCGAGCTGGATCCCGGCCATCCGCTTCCACTCGTACTCGCCGGTCTTCACCTTGAGGCCGAGCTCGCCCTCGAAGTCGTCGTGCAGGGTCAGTCCGGCCAGCTGGGCGGCCCGCCGGCCGACGGCGTAGCTCGGGGCCACCTGGTCCCCCCAGGCGCCGTCCGCGCCGACCACCACGATCCGGGTGGCCACGGAGCCGACGTACTCCACGACCGCGTCGGCGCTGCCGCCGTGCTGCCGGGCGAAGCTGGTCAGGTGCTTGGCGATGCGCTTGGCGCGGCGCTCGGTACGGGCGTCCGACGCCGCGGCGGTGGCGGTCTCTGCGCTGGTCATGCCCGCATGCTACCCACCGGTAGCGGCGCTGGCGACGGGGACGCCCTGTGCACCGGGCCACATACTGGGAAGGTGACCTTCAAAGGCTGGCCAGCCGAGGCCCTGGACTTCTACGAGCACCTCGAAGCCGACAACTCGAAGACGTTCTGGCAGGCCCACAAGGACCAGTACGAGGACGCCATACGCGCCCCCATGGAGCTGCTGCTCGCCGACCTGGAGCCGGAGTTCGGGCCGGGGAAGATCTTCCGCCCCCACCGCGACGTCCGCTTCAGCGCCGACAAGTCCCCGTACAAGACGCACATCGGCGCCCACCTGGAGACCGGCGGCTACATCCAGCTCTCCGCCGACGGCCTGGCCTGCGGCAACGGGATGTACCAGCTCGCCCCCGACCAGCTGGAGCGCTACCGCGCCGCCGTCGCCGAGGACGTCGGCGGCGCCGAGCTGGTACGGGTGATCGCCGCGGTGGAAGCGGACGGTCCCCGGGTCCACGGCCGGGACTCCCTCAAGTCCGCGCCGCGCGGCTACCCCAGGGACCACCCGAGGATCGAGCTGCTGCGCCACAAGGGCCTGGTGGCCTGGCAGGAGTGGGAGCCCGCCACGTGGCTGGGCACCCGGACGGCCGGAACCAGGATCACCGCCTTCCTGCGCGCCTCCCAGCCGCTCAGGGACTGGCTGGACGGCCACGTCGGCCCGTCCGAACTCCCCTCCCGCTAGGCCCCGTCCGGCCCAATCGCCGAAAACGTGAAGAGCCCCGGTCCACCAGGACCGGGGCTCTTCAGCGTCGAACAAGCGTCACTTCAGGAACGGGTCGATCGCGCACTCCACGAACAGCAGCGACAGGTAGGTGATCGACCAGTGGAACAGCCGCATCTCCTTCAGCTTGGCGCCGACGATCCCGGCCTTGGCCCGGCTGTACAGCGCGTGCGCCTCACGCATCCAGAACCCGCCCAGCAGCACCGCGGTGACCGGGTACAGCCAGCTCATGTGCCCCAGCGGCCACACCGCCAGCGAGACCGCCACCATCACCCAGGAGTAGGCGACGACCTGCTTGCCGACCGCGACGTTGCCCTTGATCACCGGCAGCATCGGAACGCCGGCCCGCTCGTAGTCCTCGCGCACCTTCATCGACAGCACCCAGGTGTGCGGCGGCGTCCAGAAGAACACCACCAGGAACAGCGCCACCGCCACCCAGGACAGCGAGTTGGTCACCGAGGACCAGCCGATCAGCACCGGCATGCAGCCGGCGATGCCTCCCCAGACGATGTTCTGCGAGGTGCGCCGCTTGAGCCCCAGCGTGTAGACGAACACGTAGAACAGCAGCGCACCGAGCGCGAGCCCGGAGGAGAGCCAGTTGACCCCGAAGCCCAGCAGCAGGGTCGAGACGACTGCGAGGGCGATGCCGAACACCAGCGCCTCGCGCGGCGACACCATCCCGGTGACGATCGGCCGCCGCTCGGTACGGGACATCACCGCGTCGATGTCGCGGTCGATGTACATGTTGAGGGCGTTGGCACCGCCCGCCGAGAGGTAGCCGCCGACCACGACCTTCAGCACCAGCAGCATGTTCGGGACGCCCTGCTGGGCGAGGAACATCACCGGCACCGTGCTCATCAGCAGCAGCTCGATGATCCGTGGCTTCGTCAGTGCGACGAATGCGCCGACACGGGCCCCGATCGGCCGGTGCGCAGGAGTCGCCCCGGTGACCCCGGCGGGACGGGTTTCGACGGCGGTCACTAACACCCCAACTGAGAATGAATCCTCGCAGGCGTCCACAGGAACGATGGGTCCCGAATCGTCCGCTCTGCGCGTACCACGCCACCTTAGACGCTCCATATATCCCATCCGGCCCCGGGGTCCCCCGGCGAGGCGGATCGCACACCCCCGGGTGAACCCGGCCGGGCGGGGCCCCCGAGGGGCTCCGGCGGGCCTCACAACCCGTCCTGACCACCGGGGCGGCGCGGGGCGGCAAATCGGGAGACGCTGGGACAAAACCAATCAGTTCGCCCTCGTGGGAATCACCGTGCGGTGATCACGGTTGTCCCGGCACGCAGGGTGAGCCACCGGCCCGGACGGTAGGCTCGCACGCAGAAGCGGGATCTACCCTCCGTGACCGGCACCATCCACAGTCGAGACCACAGCGCCGTGGCCGACCCGGTCCCCAATCACGGGGTCACTCTTCACATTGGAAGGAGCCCTGACAGGGTGAGCACCACGCCGACGAACGCATTCGAGTGGACCGAACTGGACGAGCGGACGGTTGACACGGCGCGGGTCCTGGCCATGGACGCCGTCCAGAAGGTCGGCAACGGACACCCCGGGACGGCCATGTCACTGGCCCCCGCGGCGTACCTGATCTTCCAGCGATTCCTGCGCCACGACCCGACCGATCCGGCATGGGCCGGCCGCGACCGCTTCGTCCTCTCCCCCGGGCACACCAGCCTGACCCTCTACACCCAGCTGTACCTCTCCGGCTACGGCCTGGAGCTGGACGACCTCAAGGCCTTCCGGGTGGCCGGCAGCCGCACCCCGGGCCACCCCGAGCACGGCCACACCGCCGGGGTCGAGACCACCACCGGCCCGCTCGGCCAGGGCATCGCCAACGCGGTCGGCATGGCGATGGCCGCCCGCTACGAGCGCGGCCTGTTCGACCCGGAGGCCCCGGCCGGCGAGTCGCCGTTCGACCACACCATCTGGGCCATCGTCTCCGACGGCGACCTGGAGGAGGGCATCTCCGCCGAGGCCTCCTCGCTGGCCGGCCACCAGAAGCTGGGCAACCTGGTCGCCCTCTACGACGACAACCACATCTCGATCGAGGGCGACACCGAGACGGCCTTCTCCGAGGACGTCCTCAAGCGCTACGAGGCGTACGGCTGGCACGTCCAGCGGGTCACCCCCAAGGCCAGCGGCGACATCGACGTCGCGGCCCTCGCCGAGGCGCTGGCCGCCGCCAAGGCCGAGACCTCCCGTCCGTCGATCATCGCGATGCGCACGATCATCGCCTGGCCGGCCCCGGACGCCCAGAACACCGCCAAGGCCCACGGCTCCGCGCTCGGCGCCGCCGAGATCGCCGCCACCAAGAAGGTCCTGGGCTTCGACCCGGAGAAGACCTTCGAGGTCAGCGACCAGGTCATCGAGCACGCCCGCCTGGTCATCAAGCGCGGCAAGGCCGCCCGCGACCAGTGGCAGCAGGGCTTCGACGCCTGGCGCACCGCCAACCCGCAGCGCGCCGCCGACTTCGACCGCATCCAGGCCGGCGAGCTGCCCGAGGGGTGGAAGAAGGCCGTCCCGTCCTTCCCGGCCGGCAAGGACGTCGCCACCCGCAAGGCCTCCGGCGAGACCCTCAAGGCCCTCGGCGCGGTGATCCCGGAGCTGTGGGGCGGCTCGGCCGACCTCGCGGAGTCCAACCTCACCACCATCGACGAGGACAGCTCCTTCCTCCCCGAGGGCAACCCGCTGAAGTCCGCCAGCCCGTACGGCCGGACGATCCACTTCGGCATCCGCGAGCACGCCATGGGCTCCACCATGAACGGCATCGCGCTGCACGGCAGGACCCGCGTCTACGGCGGCACCTTCCTGGTCTTCGCCGACTACATGCGCCCGGCCGTCCGCCTGGCCGCGCTGATGAAGCTGCCGGTCACCTACGTCTGGACGCACGACTCGATCGGCCTCGGCGAGGACGGCCCGACCCACCAGCCGGTGGAGCACCTGGCCTCGCTGCGCGCCATCCCGGGCCTGTCCGTGGTCCGCCCGGCCGACGCCAACGAGACCGCCGTCGCCTGGCGCACCGTGATCGAGCGCCAGACCAGCCACCCCGGCCCGGTCGGCCTGGCCCTCACCCGCCAGAACGTCCCGACCTTCGACCGCGAGACCTTCGGCTCCGCCGAGGGCACCGCGAAGGGCGGCTACATCCTGGCCGAGGCGTCCACCGGCAACCCGCAGGTGATCCTGCTGGGCACCGGCTCCGAGGTCCAGCTGGCCGTCCAGGCCCGCGAGGCCCTGGAGGCCGAGGGCATCGCCACCCGCGTGGTATCGATCCCGTCCTTCGAGTGGTTCCAGGAGCAGGACCAGGCGTACCGCGACAGCGTGCTGCCGCCGTCGGTCAAGGCCCGCGTCTCGGTCGAGGCCGGCATCGGCCAGGGCTGGCGCGAGCTGGTCGGCGACCACGGCCGGATCGTCTCGCTGGAGCACTTCGGCGCCTCCGCCGACTACAAGGTGCTCTTCGAGGAGTTCGGCATCACCGCCGAGCGCGTGGTGGCCGAGGCGCACAACGCGCTGCGGTCGCTTGAGGCCGTCAACCGCTAGCGGCTCCGGGCCGCGTGCCCGCCCGCACGCGGGCACGCGGCCCCCTTCGACCACCCCACGAAGCACAATGAAGAAGAAGGACTGAAGCACCATGACTGACGCACTGAAGCGCCTCAGCGACGAAGGCGTTGCGATCTGGCTGGACGACCTCAGCCGCAAGCGGCTGAACTCCGGCAACCTGGCCGAACTGGTGCAGAACAAGCACGTGGTGGGTGTCACCACCAACCCGACCATCTTCCAGAAGGCCATCGCCGGCAGCGGCGACAGCTCCTACGACGGCCAGCTGCGCGACCTCGCCGTCCGCAAGGTCACCACCGACGAGGCGATCCGCATGATCACCACCTCGGACGTGCGCGACGCCGCCGACGTGCTGCGCCCGGTCTACGACGCCTCCAACGGCCGCGACGGCCGCGTCTCCATCGAGGTCGACCCGCGCCTGGCGCACGAGACCGCCCCCACCGTGGCCGAGGCCAAGCAGCTGTGGTGGCTGGTCGACCGCCCGAACGTCTTCATCAAGATCCCCGCCACCAAGGCCGGCCTGCCCGCGATCAGCGAGGTCATCGGCCTGGGCATCAGCGTCAACGTCACGCTGATCTTCTCGCTCGAACGCTACAAGGCCGTCATCGACGCCTACCTGACCGGCCTGGAGGCCGCCAAGGCCAAGGGCCTGGACCTCTCCCAGATCGAGTCCGTCGCCTCCTTCTTCGTCTCCCGCGTGGACACCGAGATCGACAAGCGCCTGGACAAGATCGGCGGCGCCGCCAAGGAGCTGCGCAGCAAGGCCGCCCTGGCCAACGCCCGCCTCGCCTACCAGGCGTACGAGGAGGTCTTCGGCTCGGTCGACGGCAAGACCGAGGGCAGCGCCCGCTGGAAGGCCCTCGAAGCGGCCGGCGCCAAGCCGCAGCGCCCGCTCTGGGCCTCCACCGGTGTCAAGGACCCGGCCCTGCCGGACACCCTGTACGTCACCGAGCTGGTCGCCCCCGGCACCGTGAACACCATGCCCGAGGCCACCCTGGACGCCACCGGCGACCACGGCGTGGTCACCGGCAACACCATCGTCCCCAACTACGCCGACGCGAAGGCCGTCCTGGACGCCATCGCCGCCGCCGGCGTGGACTACGACGACGTGGTCCAGGTGCTGGAGGACGAGGGCGTGGAGAAGTTCGAGCAGTCCTGGCAGGAACTGCTCGACACCGTCACCGCCTCGCTCGCCTCCTTCGCCGGCGAGAAGTGACCCCTGCTCACAGCCAGCGCACGAAAGCGGAGCACATCAAGTGAGCACTGATTTCCCTGAGTTGACGCCGGAAACGGACGCGGACGACCTCCCGGCCGCCCCCGTCAACCCGCTTCGTGACCCCTCCGACCGGCGGCTCCCGCGCATCGCGGGGCCGTCCGGCCTGGTCATCTTCGGGGTCACCGGCGACCTGTCCCGCAAGAAGCTGATGCCGGCCATCTACGACCTGGCCAACCGCGGTCTGCTGCCGCCGGGCTTCTCCCTGGTCGGCTTCGCCCGCCGCGAGTGGGACGACGAGGACTTCGCCAAGGAGGTCCACGACGCCGTCCGCGACCACGCCCGCACCCCGTTCCGGGAGGAGGTCTGGCAGCAGCTCGCCAAGGGCATGCGCTTCGTCCACGGCACGTTCGACGACGACGACGCCTTCGACAAGCTGCGCGAGACCATCGAGGAGCTGGACAAGGCGCAGGGCACCGGCGGCAACTTCGCCTTCTACCTGTCCGTCCCGCCGAAGTTCTTCCCGACCGTCGTCCAGCAGCTCAAGAAGCACGGCCTGGCCGACCCGCCGCAGGGCTCCTGGCGCCGCGCCGTCATCGAGAAGCCCTTCGGCCACGACCTGGAGAGCGCGCAGGAGCTCAACAAGGTCGTCCACGAGGTCTTCCCCCGGGACGAGGTCTTCCGGATCGACCACTACCTGGGCAAGGAGACGGTCCAGAACATCCTGGCGCTGCGCTTCGCCAACCAGATGTTCGAGCCGATCTGGAACCGGTCGTACGTCGACCACGTGCAGATCACGATGGCCGAGGACATCGGCATCGGCGGCCGGGCCGGCTACTACGACGGCATCGGCTCCGCCCGTGACGTCATCCAGAACCACCTGCTCCAGCTGATGGCGCTCACCGCCATCGAGGAGCCCGCGTCCTTCCACCCGAAGGCGCTGGTGGCCGAGAAGCTCAAGGTGCTCAGCGCCGTCAAGCTCCCGGCCGACCTCGGCCGGCACACCGTGCGCGGCCAGTACGCGGCCGGCTGGCAGGGTGGCGAGGAGGTCGCCGGTTACCTGGACGAGGACGGCATCGACCCCGAGTCCAAGACCGACACCTACGCGGCCATCAAGCTGGAGATCAACAACCGCCGCTGGGCGGGCGTCCCGTTCTACCTGCGCACCGGCAAGCGGCTGGGCCGCCGGGTCACCGAGATCGCGGTGGTCTTCCAGCGCGCCCCGTACCTGCCCTTCGACTCCTACGCGACCGAGGAGCTGGGGCAGAACGCCCTGGTCATCCGGGTCCAGCCGGACGAGGGCGTGACGGTGCGGTTCGGCTCCAAGGTGCCGGGCACCTCCTTCGAGGTCCGGGACGTCACGATGGACTTCGCCTACGGCGAGTCCTTCACCGAGTCCAGCCCGGAGGCGTACGAGCGGCTCATCCTCGACGTGCTGCTCGGCGACGCCAACCTGTTCCCGCGCCACCAGGAGGTCGAGCTCTCCTGGCAGATCCTCGACCCGATCGAGAAGTACTGGGACACCCACGGCAAGCCCGCCCAGTACGCGGCGGGGACCTGGGGCCCCGTCGAGGCGGACGAGATGCTCGCACGAGACGGCAGGAGCTGGCGCCGGCCATGAAGATCGACCTCACCAACACGACGTCCAGCAAGATCAACGCCGCGCTCATGGAGGCGCGCCGGGCCAGCGGCTCCACCGCCGCCGGCATGGTGCTCACCCTGGTGATCGTGACCGACGAGGGCAGCGCCTACGACGCCCTCAAGGCCGCCAACGACGCCTCCCGCGAGCACCCGATGCGCACCCTCGCGGTGATCAAGCGCGCCGGGCGCTCGCCCCGGGCCCGTGCCGAGACCCGGCTGGACGCCGAGATCCTGGTCGGCTCGGACGCCGGCTCCGGCGAGACCGTCGTCCTGCGCATGCACGGCGAACTCGCCTCGCACGCCCAGTCGGTGGTCCTGCCGCTGCTGCTGCCGGACGCCCCGACCGTGGTCTGGTGGCCGGACAACGCGCCGCTGCACCCGGCGCAGGACCCGCTGGGCGCGCTCGCCCAGCGCCGGATCACCGACGCGGTCACCGCCGAGTCCCCGGTCGGCCAGCTCTCCCAGCTGGCCGAGAGCTACACCCCGGGCGACACCGACCTGGCCTGGACCCGGATCACCGGCTGGCGCTCGATGCTGGCCGCCGCGCTGGACCAGCGGCCGTCGCACATCGTCTCCGCCGTGGTCGAGGGCGAGTCCTACAACCCCAGCGTCGAACTGCTCGGCCTGTGGCTGACCAACCGGCTGCACGCCCCGGTCGAGCGGGTCGTCACCGGTGGCCCCGGCATCACCGCGGTGCGGCTGCGCACCAAGGACGGGGACATCACCCTGGACCGGCCGGACGGCCTGATGGGCACGCTCTCCATGCCCGGCTCGCCGGACCGCCAGGTGGCGCTCAAGCGGCGCGAGACCTCGGAGCTGATCGCCGAGGAGCTGCGCCGGCTGGACCCGGACGACATCTACGCGACGGCCGTGCGCACGCCCGTCGAGCGGCTGCACGAGCCGACCAACGCCGAGACGGCGGCGGCCGAGCGGGTCGCCCACGCCGTCGCCGAGGCCGCGGCCACCGAGGCCGCCGCCGAGGCCCCCGTGGCCAACCCGGCCCGGGTGACCGCCGACAGCGCCGAGAAGTCCCCGGCCAAGAGGACCGCGGGCAAGCGCGCGGCCAAGGGGAACGCATGACCAACGCGATCCCGCAGCTGGTCGTCCACCGGGACAAGGAGCTGATGGCCCAGGCGGCCGCGGCCCGGCTGATCACCCGGATCGTGGACGCCCAGGCCGCCCGCGGCACTGCCTCGGTGGTGCTCACCGGCGGCCGCAACGGCAACGCCCTGCTGGCCGCGATCGCCGCCTCCCCGGCGCGCGACGCGGTCGACTGGGGCCGGCTGGACCTCTGGTGGGGCGACGAGCGCTTCGTGCCCGCCGCCGACCCGGACCGCAACGCCGTCCAGGCCCGTGCCGAGCTGCTGGACGCCGTCCCGCTCGACCCGGAGCGGGTGCACGAGATGCCCGCCTCGGACGGGGTGGACGGCTCGGACGTGGAGGCCGCGGCCGCCCGTTACGCGGAGGAGCTCGCGAAGGCGGCCGGGCCGGGCGACCGGCTCGGCGTCCCCTCCTTCGACGTGCTGCTGCTCGGTGTCGGCCCGGACACCCACGTCGCCTCGCTCTTCCCCGAGCACCCGGGCGTGCGGGAGGACGAGCTGACCGTGGTCGGCGTGCGCGGGGCCCCCAAGCCCCCGCCGACCCGGATCTCGCTCACCCTCCCGGCGATCCGGGCGGCCCGCGAGGTCTGGCTGCTGGCGGCCGGGGAGGACAAGGCGGGCGCGGTGGCGCTGGCCCTGTCCGGCCCGGGCGAGATCCAGGCCCCCGCCTCCGGCGCGTACGGCCGCAGCCGCACCCTGTGGCTGCTGGACCGCGCCGCCGCGGAGCAGATCCCGCCGCAGCTCTACCCGCCGGCCTCCGCGTAGCTCCGCGTAGGCTCCGCGAACGCCGAAGGGCGCCACCGTCACTCGACGGTGGCGCCCTTCGTCATCGAACGAACGGGTCAGATCTCGCCGCGCAGCTTGGCCAGCGCCTCGGCGAGGATCGCCTCGCCGTCGGCGTCGGTGCGCCGCTCGCGGACGTAGGCGAGGTGGGTCTTGTACGGCTCGTTGCGCGAGGGCGCCGGCGGGTTGTGCTCGTCCTGCCCGGCCGGGAAGCCGCAGCGCGGGCAGTCCCAGGTGTCCGGGATGACGGCCTCGGCGGCGAAGCTGGGCCGGGTCTCGTGCTTGTTGGCGCACCAGAAGGAGATCCGGTTGCGCGGAGCGGACTCACCGCGCTCCGCCTCCCCCATCGGGCCGGCCCCGACCCTGCTGCCACGGATGGCGTTGCCACTTGCCACGGTCTGACTCCCTGCGTGCTGGTGCGCCCACCCGCCGCGGTGCGCGTCGGTGGCGAAAGTCGTCCTAGTGTAAGCAGGTGTTAAGCATCCGCCACTACCGCCTCCGCGCCCGACCGTCCCAGGATAGGCGCTCGGGCGACGGGGCGTCAGGCCTGCGTCAGCTCTTGTACTTCAGGACCAGGCCCAGCACGATGATGCAGGCGAACCAGGCGGTGCCGACCACGATGGTGATGCGGTCCAGGTTGCGCTCGGCGACCGCCGAACCTCCACCGGTCGACATCGCGCCACCGCCGAACATGTCGGACAGCCCGCCGCCCTTCCCCTTGTGCAGCAGCACCAGCAGGATCATCAGCAGGCTGAAGATGATCAGGGCAATCGAGAACCCGAGAACCACGACGGGACCAACTCTCTCGTATCTTCGGCGAAGGGGCCGGGCCGCGTACGGCGGTCCGGCCCCAAAGCCTACGTTGCTGCGGCGGCGTTAGCCTACTGCCTGCTCACGGTAGCGCACGATCTTGACGAACTCGTCGGCGTCCAGCGAGGCACCGCCGATCAGGCCGCCGTCGATGTCGGGCTTGGCCATCAGGCCGGCCGCGCTCGACGACTTGACCGAACCCCCGTACAGCACACGGACCTTGTCGGCCAGGTCGGCGCTGTACAGCTCGGCGAGCCGCCGGCGGATGGCGGCGCAGACCTCCTGCGCGTCCTCCGGGGTGGCCACCTCGCCGGTGCCGATCGCCCAGACCGGCTCGTAGGCGACCACGATCGACTCGGCCTGGTGGGCCGGGACGTCCGCCAGGGCGCCGTCCAGCTGGGCCAGGGTGTACTCGACGTGGGTGCCGGCCTTGCGGACCTCCAGCGGCTCGCCGATGCACAGGATCGGGGTGACCCCGGCCCGGTAGGCGGCCTTGACCTTGGCGTTGACGATCTCCTCGTTCTCGCCGTGGTACTGGCGGCGCTCCGAGTGGCCGATCACCGCGTAGGTGCACTTGAGCTTGGCCAGCATCGGGCCGGAGACCTCGCCGGTGTAGGCACCGGAGTCGTGCCGCGAGATGTCCTGCGAGCCGTACTTGATCTTCAGCTTGTCGCCGTCGACCAGGGTCTGCACCGAGCGCAGGTCGGTGAACGGCACCAGGACGGCGACCTCGACGGCCTCGTAGTCCTTGTCGGCCAGCGCGAAGGCCAGCTTCTGGGTGTGCTGGATGGCCTCAAGGTGGTTGAGGTTCATCTTCCAGTTGCCCGCCATCAGCGGGAGACGCTCAGTCATTGCCTTCAGCCTTCCAGGGCGGCGAGACCGGGGAGGGTCTTGCCCTCCAGGTACTCAAGGCTCGCGCCACCGCCGGTCGAGATGTGCCCGAACTTCGTCTCGTCGAAGCCCAGGATGCGGACGGCCGCGGCGGAGTCGCCGCCTCCGACCACGGTGAACGCGTCGCTGTCGAGCAGGCCCTGCGCGACGGCCTTGGTGCCGTTCGCGTAGTCGGGGTGCTCGAAGACGCCCATCGGGCCGTTCCAGAACACGGTGCCCGCGTCGGCCAGCTTGGCCGCGTACAGCTCGCGGGTCTTCGGGCCGATGTCCAGGCCCTCCTCGTCGGCCGGGATGGCGTCCGCGGCGACGGTCGAGTAGTTCGCCGGGGCCTTGGTCTTGAGGTCCGGGAACTCGGCGGAGACCAGGACGTCCACCGGCAGGACGAACTCGACGCCCCGCTGCTCCGCCCGGGCCAGGTACTCCAGGACGGTCGGGATCTGGTCCTCCTGCAGCAGCGAGATGCCGACCTCGTGGCCCTTGGCCTTGAGGAAGGTGTACGCCATGCCGCCGCCGATCAGGATCCGGTCGGCCTTCTCCAGAAGGTTGTCGATCACGCCGAGCTTGTCCGAGACCTTGGCCCCGCCGAGCACGACCACGTACGGGCGCGCGACCTCCTCGGTGAGCTTCTTCAGCACACCGACCTCGGTGGCGATCAGGTCGCCGGCGGCGTGCGGCAGCAGGCCGGGCAGGTCGTAGACCGAGGCGTGCTTGCGGTGCACGGCGCCGAAGCCGTCGCCCACGTACAGGTCGGCCAGGGCGGCCAGCTGCTCGGCGAAGGCCTTGCGCTCGGCGTCGTCCTTGCTGGTCTCGCCCTCGTTGAAGCGCAGGTTCTCCAGCAACGCGACCTGGCCGTCGGCCAGCCCGGCCACGGTGGCCCCGGCGCTCTCACCGACGGTGTCGGTGGCGAAGGCGACCTCCCGGCCGAGGATCTCGCCGAGGCGCTTGGCCGCCGGGGCGAGCGAGAACTGCGGGTCCGGCGCGCCCTTGGGCCGGCCGAGGTGCGAGGCGACGACGACCTTCGCGCCGGCCTCGGCCAGCTTGGCGATGGTCGGGGCGACGGCGCGGATCCGGCCGTCGTCGGTGATCGTCGTGCCGTCCAGCGGCACGTTCAGGTCGGCGCGGACGAACACGCGCTTGCCTTCGACACCGGCTTCGATGAGCTCTTCGATGGTCTTCACGGGGATTCGGTTTCTCCTGGGGAGATGGTTGATGCGCAGTGAGGCGGCACGGCGCAGGGGCCGCCTGGGAAGTCCTTGAGCGCGGAACGAGGGCCCGGCCGGCGCAAGTTCGCCGGCCGGGCCCTCGCCCCTACATCACGTCAGCTCCCGCAAGGTCAGAGCTGCCCACCGACGAGGGTGACCAGGTCGACGACGCGGTTCGAGTAGCCCCACTCGTTGTCGTACCAGCCGAGCACCTTGACCTGGTTGCCCTGGACCATGGTCAGGCTGGAGTCGAAGATGCAGGAGGCCGGGTCGTTGACGATGTCGGAGGAGACGATCTGGTCCTCGGTGTAGGCCAGGATGCCCTTGAGCGAGCCCTCCTGCGAGGCCTTCAGGAAGGCCGCGTTGACCTCGTCCTTGGTGACCTCGCGCTCCAGGGTGACGACCAGGTCGGTGATGGAGCCGGTCGGGACCGGGACGCGCAGCGAGGTGCCGTCCAGCTTGCCCTTCAGCTCCGGCAGGACCAGGGCGGTCGCCTTGGCGGCACCGGTCGAGGTCGGGATGATGTTCTGCGAGGCGGCACGGGCGCGGCGCAGGTCCTTGTGCGGGAAGTCCAGGGTCACCTGGTCGTTGGTGAACGCGTGGACGGTGGTCATCAGACCCTTGACGATGCCGAAGGCCTCGTTCAGCACCTTGGCCATCGGCGCCACGCAGTTGGTGGTGCAGGAGGCGTTGGAGATGATGTCGTGCTTGGCGGCGTCGTACTTCTCGTCGTTGACACCCAGGACGATGGTGACGTCCTCGTCGGTGGCGGGCGCCGAGATGATGACCTTCTTGGCGCCGGCGGCGAGGTGCTTCTTCGCGGCCTCGGCCTTGGTGAAGATGCCGGTGGACTCGACGACGATGTCGGCGCCCAGGGCGGCCCACGGCAGGTTCGCGGGGTCACGCTCGGCGGTCACCTTGAAGGTGTGGCCGTCGACGGTGATGCTGTCCTCGGTGTGCGAGACCTCGCCCGGGAAGGTGCCCAGGGTGGTGTCGTACTTGAGCAGGTGAGCCAGGGTCTTCGTGTCAGTCAGGTCGTTGACACCGACGATCTCGATGTCCGCGCCCTGGGCCTTGACCGCGCGGAAGAAGTTGCGGCCGATGCGGCCGAATCCGTTGATGCCTACCCGGATCGTCACGAACCGATCTCCTCGTTAGGTACGCCGGAGCTAAGCCGACGGGGGTGAGATTTGGGAAGTCCCCGACCGCCTATGACCCTACCCCTCCCAGGCCTGGGACGGCACATCGCGCCGCTCCGTGAGACTTGGCGTGGCGCGCCCGGAGCCCGTGTTCAGGCCGTCCGGCCTTGGTCCGGCGGGCAGTTGGTCCCGGGCCAATGGTCTCTACCAATTCGGGTGTGTCGCACCTGTCCGAAGACGGCCGCGGCCGGTGTCCGGGAACCCGGACACCGGCCGCGTGTCAGTCACGGAGCGTGATCGTCAGTTCAGCGCCATCTCGTCGGTCAGATTGGCCTCGGTGCTCGGCAGGCCGAGCTCGGCGGCGCGCTTGTCGGCCATCGCCAGCAGGCGGCGGATCCGGCCGGCCACCGCGTCCTTGGTCAGCGGCGGATCGGCGAGCGCGCCCAGCTCCTCCAGCGAGGCCTGCTTGTGCTGCATCCGCAGCTGGCCGGCCGCGGCCAGGTGCTCGGGCACCTCGTCGCCGAGGATCTCCAGCGCACGGGCCACCCGGGCACCGGCCGCCACCGCGGCACGGGCCGAGCGGCGCAGGTTGGCGTCGTCGAAGTTGGCCAGGCGGTTGGCGGTGGCCCGGACCTCGCGCCGCATCCGGCGCTCCTCCCAGGCGAGCACCGACTCGTGCGCGCCCAGCCGGGTCAGCAGGGCGCCGATCGCGTCGCCGTCCCGGATCACCACCCGGTCCACACCGCGCACCTCGCGGGCCTTGGCCGGGATGCCGAGCCGGCGGGCCGCACCGACCAGGGCGAGGGCGGCCTCGGAGCCGGGGCAGGTGATCTCCAGCGAGGAGGAGCGGCCCGGCTCGGTGAGCGAGCCGTGCGCCAGGAAGGCCCCGCGCCAGGCCGCCTCGGCGTCACAGGTGGCCCCGGAGACGACCGCCGGGGGAAGACCCCGGATCGGACGTCCACGACCGTCCACGAGGCCGGTCTGGCGGGCGAGCAGTTCGCCGTCCTTGACCACCCGGACCACGAAGCGGCTGCCGCGCCGCAGCCCGCCGGGGGCCATCACCACGAGGTCGGACGAGTGCCCGAAGATCTCCAGGAGGTCCTTGCGCAGCCGCCGCGCCGCCGCCCCGGTGTCCAGCTCCGCCTCGATCACGATGCGACCGCTCACGATGTGCAGTCCACCCGCGAACCGCAGGATCGCCGACACCTCCGCCTTGCGACAGCAGGCCCGGGTGACCGGGAGCCGGCTGATCTCGTCCTTCACCGCTGGAGTCATCGCCATGGCCCGATCCTTCCATGTGTCCGGAAAATCCGGTCGTACGCGGCCGCCAAGAGCTCCGGGTCGTGTCGCGGGGTGCCGTCGGCGCGGGCCACCGTACCGAGCACCAGAGCGGCACCCATCCGTTCGGCGGCCTTCTCCAAACCGGCCAGGTCCGCCTGGCCGAAAGCGCCACCGGTGACGGCGCGCTCGTCCACCAGGATCGCATCCACCGCGAATTCCGGAGCGTGGTCGGCGATGACCTCCAGGTGACGCTGCGGGGTGAAGCCCTCGGTCTCGCCGGGCTGCGGGGCCAGGTTCAGGGTGAGCAGGCGGCGGGCGCGGGTCTCCACCAGCGCCTTGGCCAGCTCGGGCACCAGCAGGTGCGGCAGCACGCTGGTGAACCAGGAGCCGGGGCCGAGCACCACCCAGTCCGCCTCCCGCACGGCGGCGACGGCCTCCGGGGCGGCCGCCGGCTCGTCCGGCAGCAGCCGGACCGACTGCACGGTGCCGGGGGTGGCCGCGACACTGGCCTGGCCGCGCACCGCCGTGACCTCGGCCGGGCGGGCCGGGTCGTGGCCGCGCACCGTCGCCTCGATGTCCAGCGGCACGGCCGACATCGGCAGCACCCGGCCCTGGACGTTCAGCAGCCGGCCGACCCAGTCCAGTGCCGCCACCGGGTCGCCGAGCTTCTCCCACAGCGCGACGATCAGCAGGTTGCCGACGGCGTGGCCGCCCAGGTCGCCGCTGCCGGTGAAGCGCTGCTGGATCACCTCGGACCAGGTGCGGCCCCAGTCGTCGTCCCCGCACAGCGCGGCCAGCGCCTTGCGCAGGTCGCCCGGGGGCAGCACGCCCAGCTCCTCGCGCAGCCGTCCGCTGGAGCCGCCGTCGTCGGCGACGGTGACCACGGCGGTGACGTCGCTGGTGAGCCGGCGCAGCGCGGACAGCGAGGCGGACAGGCCCTGGCCGCCGCCGAGCGCGGTGATCCGGGGGGCCGGATTGGCCCTGGCGGGACTGGAGCGCGGACGGCCCGGCGCCGGGCTGCCCGCCCGGTCACCGGTCCTGCTCTGCGGCTGCCGCCCGGGCACGTATCCCGCCAACACTCACCTCGCGTTCCTCGGCCCGCCACCGGCTCCGCCGGCGGCCCGGCAGGGGAGGCGGCGGTTACTCCCGACCCATGTCACGGTGGACGAGCACCGTCTCGACTCCGTCGGCGATGAGACGCTTGGTCAGACGCTCGGACATGGCGACGCTACGGTGCTTGCCACCGGTGCAGCCTACGGCAAGCGTCATGTAGCGCTTCCCCTCGCGGCGGTACCCCTCGGTGACGATGCGCAGCAGCTGCGCGTAGCCGTCCAGGAACTCGTTGGCGCCGGGCTGCTGGAACACGTAGTCGGCGACGTCCGCGTCGGTGCCGGTGCGGGCGCGCAGCTCGGGCACCCAGTGCGGGTTGGGCAGGAAGCGGCAGTCCACCACGAGGTCGGCGTCGACCGGCAGGCCGTACTTGAAGCCGAAGGACATCACGGTGGCGCGCAGCTCGGGCTCGTCGTGGTCGGCGAACTGGGCGTCCAGCTTGGCGCGCAGCTGGTGCACGTTGAGGTTGGAGGTGTCGATCACCAGGTCGGCCTCGCCGCGCAGGTCGCGCAGCAGGTCGCGCTCCAGGGCGATGCCGTCCACGATCCGGCCGTCGGCCTGCAGCGGGTGCGGGCGGCGGACGCTCTCGAAGCGGCGCACCAGCGCCTCGTCGGAGGAGTCGAGGAAGACCACCCGGAGGCGGACTCCGCGCTTCTCCAGCTCGTCCAGCGAGGTCAGCAGGTCGTCGAAGAACTGCCGGCCGCGGACGTCCACGACCACGCCGATCCGGGCGACGTTGCCCTGGGACCGGGCTCCCAGGTCGACCATGGTCGGGATCAGGGCCGGCGGCAGGTTGTCCACCACGAACCAGCCCAGGTCCTCCAGGCACTTCGCGGCGGTGGAACGGCCGGCTCCGGACATGCCGGAGATGATCACCAGCTCCGGTGCGTTCTCGGCCACGTCTGACACGGTCACTTCGGTTCCCCGCTCTCGGTCTTTCTGCTGGGGAGAACGCGCACGGCACGGCCGCCCTTCCCCGGTCCGGACGGGCCGGCGGGGTCGGGGCGCGCCGATCGACGGGCGGCGTCGGCCGTCATGGCGTCTCCTGGGATGGTGCGGTCTGGGGTGCTGCTGCCACCGGCTCGGCGGCCGGCTCGGCCCCGTCCTCGATGATCTCGCCGGTCGCGGTGTTGACCGCGGGTGCGGCGGGTGTACGGGAGGACAACGCCGCCGCAACAGTCTCCGCGGTGCGGCGTCCGATGCCGGGTACCGCGCAGAGCTCGTCCACGGTGGCGGCCCGGAGCTTCTTCAGCGAGCCGAAGTGCTTGAGCAGCGCCTGGCGGCGAGTCTCGCCGAGGCCCGGGACGGAGTCCAGCTCCCCGGCGGTGAGTCGCTTGGAACGCTTGTTGCGCTGGTAGCTGATCGCGAAGCGGTGCGCCTCGTCGCGGACCCGCTGGAGCAGGTAGAGGCCCTCGCTGGAGCGGGGCAGCACCACCGGGTCGTCCTCGCCGGGCAGCCAGACCTCCTCCAGGCGCTTGGCCAGGCCGCACAGCGCGACGTCGTCGATGCCCAGTTCGTCCAGGGCGCGCTTGGCGGCGGCGACCTGCGGCTGGCCGCCGTCGACCACCAGCAGCTGCGGCGGGTAGGCGAAGCGCCGGGGGCGGCCCTCCTCGTCGCGGGCGCCGCCGGGCGCCTCCTCCTCCTCGGGGACGGCCCACTCGCCGGTCTGCTCGCGCTCCTGGAGGTAGCGGCGGAAGCGGCGGCCGATCACCTCGTGCATCGAGCGGACGTCGTCCTGGCCCTCGAAGCCCTTGATCTGGAAGCGCCGGTACTCGCTCTTGCGGGCCAGGCCGTCCTCGAAGACGACCATGGAGGCGACCACGTCCTCGCCCTGGAGGTGGGAGATGTCGTAGCACTCGATGCGCAGCGGGACGGAGTCCAACTCCAGCGCGTCGGCGATCTCCTGGAGGGCGCGGCTGCGGGTGGTGAGGTCGGAGGCGCGCTTGGTCTTGTGCAGTGCGAGCGCCTGCTGGGCGTTGCGCTGCACGGTGGCCATCAGGTCCTTCTTGTCGCCGCGCTGCGGGATGCGCAGGTCGACCTGGCTGCCGCGCAGTCCGCTGAGCCACTCCCGTATCGGGGTGACCTGGTCGGGCAGGGCGGGCACCAGCACCTCGCGCGGGACGGACTCGTTGCGCTCGTCCGGGGAGGCGCCTCCGTACAGCTGCTGGAGGGCGTGCTCGACCAGTCCGGCGGTGTCTACGTCCTCGACCTTGTCGGTGACCCAGCCGCGCTGGCCGCGCACCCGGCCGCCGCGGACGTGGAAGATCTGGACGGCGGCCTCGAGTTCGTCCTCGGCGACGGCCAGCAGGTCGGCGTCGGTGGCGTCGGCGAGCACGATGGCGTTCTTCTCCATCGCGCGCTTGAGGGCGCCGATGTCGTCCCGCAGCCGGGCCGCCTTCTCGTACTCCATCTCCTCGGCCGCCTCCTGCATCTGCTGTTCCAGGCGGCGCAGGTAGTTGCCGGTGCGCCCGGCCATGAAGTCGCAGAAGTCCTCGGCCAGCGCCCGGTGTTCGTCCGCCGAGACCTTGCCGACGCAGGGCGCGGCGCACTTGCCGATGTAGCCGAGCAGGCAGGGCCGGCCGACCTGCCGGGCGCGCTTGAACACGCCGTTGGAGCAGGTGCGGACGGGGAAGACGCGCAGCAGCAGGTCGACGGTCTCGCGGATCGCCCAGGCGTGCCCGTACGGGCCGAAGTAGCGCACGCCCTTCTTGTGCGCCCCGCGCATCACCTGGACCCTCGGGTACTCCTCGTTGAGGGTGACGGCGAGTTCCGGATAGCTCTTGTCGTCGCGGTACTTGACGTTGAACCGCGGGTCGAACTCCTTGATCCAGGAGTACTCCAGCTGGAGCGCCTCGACCTCGGTGGCGACCACGGTCCACTCCACCGAGGCGGCGGTGGTGACCATGGTCGCGGTGCGCGGGTGCAGGCCCGCCAGGTCCTGGAAGTAGGACGACAGGCGCGGCCGCAGGCTCTTGGCCTTGCCGACGTAGATGACCCGGCCGTGGGCGTCACGGAACTTGTAGACGCCCGGGGAGGTCGGGATCGCGCCCGGGGCCGGGCGGTAGGTGCTCGGGTCAGCCATGGGTCCACCGTACCGAGTGCGGTCGGCGCCGTGGGGCGAAGATCAACAGGGAGGAGCTCAACTGCTTCAGCTCGGGGTGACCTTGAGGTTCCCGTCCTCGACCGTGACGGTGTAGGCGGGCAGCGGGCTGGGGGCCGGGCCGTCCTGCACGGCGCCGTCGGCGATGGCGAACCGGCTGCCGTGGCAGGGGCACTGGATCTGCTCCTTCTTCACCTGGTCCACGATGCAGCCGGCGTGAGTGCACTTGGCGCTGAAGGCCTTGTACTGGCCGGCGGTCGGCTGGGTCACCACGATCTTCTGCTCGCGGAAGACCTTGCCGCCGCCCTCGGGGACCGCCGAGGCCGGGCCGAGGTCGACCGGGCCCTTGGGGGCACTGCTGGAGCCCGAGGAGGAGGCGGAGCTGCTGCAGCCGGTGACCGCCACGGTGCCGCCGGCGGCCAGGACGGCCGCGGCGCCGCAGAGCAGGGTGCGGCGGGAGGTGGCGGGGCTGGTCTCGGGGGCCTCGGACATCGGTGCGCTCCTACGGTTGCTGCTGCTCTGCGAGGGACCACGGAAGTCTATGCGGCACGCGCCCCGCCGCTCCCGGGAGTGTCCTGGGGGCAGCGGGGCGCGCGGGGGGTGCGGTGGGGCGTGGCGGGGCTACTTCTTCGCCGCGGCGGCCCGCTTGCGCGGGGCCTTGGCCTTGACGGGCGCGGCAACCGGGGCGTCCGCGAAGTCACCCGGCAGGATGTCCCGCAGGAACTTGCCGGTGTGGCTCTCGGGGACGGCCGCGATCTGCTCCGGGGTGCCCTCGGCGACCACCGTGCCACCGCCGGAGCCGCCCTCGGGACCCATGTCGACGACCCAGTCGGCGGTCTTGATCACATCGAGGTTGTGCTCGATCACGATCACCGTGTTGCCCTTGTCGACCAGTCCGCTGAGCACCTTGATCAGCTTGCTGATGTCCTCGAAGTGCAGACCGGTGGTGGGCTCGTCCAGCACGTAGACCGTCCGCCCGGTGGAGCGCTTCTGCAGCTCCGAGGCGAGCTTGACGCGCTGCGCCTCGCCGCCGGAGAGCGTCGGCGCGGACTGGCCGAGCCGGACGTAGCCGAGGCCGACGTCGTTGAGCGTCCTGAGGTGGCGGGCGATCGCCGGGACGGCCTCGAAGAAGGCCAGCGCCTCCTCGATCGGCATGTCCAGCACCTCGGCGATGGACTTGCCCTTGTAGTGGACCTCCAGCGTCTCCCGGTTGTACCGGGCGCCGTGGCAGACCTCGCACGGCACGTAGACGTCCGGCAGGAAGTTCATCTCGATCTTGATGGTGCCGTCGCCGGTGCAGTTCTCGCAGCGGCCGCCCTTGACGTTGAAGGAGAACCGGCCGGGCAGGTAGCCGCGGACCTTGGCCTCCTGCGTCTCCGCGAAGAGCCGGCGAACGTGGTCGAACACCCCGGTGTAGGTGGCCGGGTTGGACCGCGGGGTGCGGCCGATCGGCGACTGGTCGACGTGCACCACCTTGTCCACCAGGTCGGTGCCGGTGATCCGGGTGTGCCGGCCGGGCACGCTGCGGGCGCCGTTCAGCTCCCGGGCGAGGTGGGTGTAGAGGATGTCGTTGACCAGCGTCGACTTGCCGGAGCCGGAGACCCCGGTGATCGCCGTGAGGGTGCCGAGCGGGAAGCCGACCGTGACGTCCTTGAGGTTGTGCTCGCGGGCGCCGTGGACGGTCAGCTGGCGCTTCTTGTCCCGGTCGCGGCGGGCCGGCGGGATCGGGATGGACCGCTTGCCGGAGAGGTACTGGCCGGTCAGCGACTCCTTGTTGGAGAGCAGCTGCTTCAGCGAACCGGAGTGCACCACCTTGCCGCCGTGCTCGCCGGCGCCCGGGCCGATGTCGACCACCCAGTCCGCGGTCTTGATGGTGTCCTCGTCGTGCTCGACCACGATCAGGGTGTTGCCGATGTCGCGCAGCCGCACCAGCGTCTCGATCAGCCGGTGGTTGTCCCGCTGGTGCAGGCCGATGGACGGCTCGTCCAGCACGTACAGGACGCCGACCAGGCCGGAGCCGATCTGGGTGGCCAGCCGGATGCGCTGGGCCTCGCCGCCGGACAGGGTGCCGGCCGCGCGGTCCAGCGAGAGGTAGTCCAGGCCGACGTCGACCAGGAAGCGCAGCCGCTCGTTGACCTCCTTGAGGACCCGCTCGGCGATCTGCTTGTCCCGGGCGTTCAGCTTCATCGCGCCGAGGAACTCGGAGCAGTCGCTGATCGACATCGAGGAGACGTCGGCGATCGACCTGCCCTCGACGGTGACCGCGAGCACCACCGGCTTGAGCCGGGTGCCCTCGCAGGTCGGGCAGGGCACCTCGCGCATGTAGCCCTCGAAGCGCTCGCGGCTGCTGTCGCTCTCCGCCTCGGTGTGCCGGCGCTGGATGAACGGGACGGCGCCCTCGAAGCCGGTGCTGTACGAGCGCTCGCGGCCGAAGCGGTTGCGGTAGCGGACCTGCACCTGGTGCTTGTGCCCGTACAGCAGCGCCTTCTTGGCGCGGGCGGGCAGCCCGGCCCAGGGGATGTCGGTGCGGAAGCCGAGCTCCTCGGCGAGCGCGTCGATCAGGCGCTGGAAGTACTCCTTGGCGTGCCCGGCCGACCACGGGTGGATCGCGCCCTCGTTCAGCGAGCGCTCCTGGTCCGGCACGACCAGCTCGGGGTCGACCTCCATCCGGTTGCCCAGGCCCGAGCAGTCCGGGCAGGCGCCGAACGGCGAGTTGAAGGAGAAGGAGCGCGGCTCCAGCTCCTCGAAGGACACGTCGTCGTACGGGCAGTAGAGGTGCTCGGAGTACATCCGCTCGCGCTCGGGGTCGTCCTCGGGGAGGTCGACGAAGTCGAGCACGACCATGCCGCCGGCCAGCCGCAGGGCCGTCTCCACCGAGTCGGTGAGCCGCCGCTTGGCGCTCTCCTTGACGGTCAGGCGGTCGATGACCACCTCGACGGTGTGCTTCTCCTGCTTCTTGAGCTTCGGCGGCTCGGCGAGCTGGATCGTCTCGCCGTCGACGCGGGCGCGGGAGTAGCCCTTGGACTGGAGGTCGGCGAAGAGGTCGACGAACTCGCCCTTGCGCTCGCGCACCACGGGGCTGAGCACCTGGAAGCGGGTGCCCTCGGCGAGCTCCAGGACCTTGTCGACGATCGCCTGCGGCGACTGCTTGGCGATCGGGCGGCGGCAGTGCGGGCAGTGCGGCTTGCCGATCCGGGCGAACAGCAGGCGCAGGTAGTCGTAGACCTCGGTGATCGTGCCGACGGTCGAACGGGGGTTGCGATTGGTGGACTTCTGGTCGATCGAGACGGCCGGGGAGAGGCCCTCGATGAAGTCCACATCGGGCTTGTCCATCTGCCCGAGGAACTGGCGGGCGTACGAGGACAGCGACTCGACGTAGCGGCGCTGACCCTCGGCGAAGATCGTGTCGAAGGCGAGGGATGACTTGCCGGAGCCGGAGAGGCCCGTGAAGACGATGAGGGAGTCGCGGGGCAGGTCGAGCGAGACGTTCTTGAGGTTGTGCTCGCGAGCACCGCGGACGATGAGGCGGTCGGCCACTGCTTCTGGCGCCTTTCTCCGGGGCGAGACGGCTTGTGGTGAGTTCGGTTGCTTCTTCCAGGATGCGGCAGTCAGCCTATAGCTCAGACGTTCGAATATCGACCTTGTCCAACGGGGACCACCCGAACGAGTGAGGAAGGACCCCGGACCGTCCGTACCCGCACCGAAATACCCCCTGCTCAGGGCCCCGATTCGGCGGTAGCGTCGGCTGGTCAACGAGCGAAGCCCCCCGCGGGCAACGCGCCGTCCCGCAGAGAAGGCAGATTCGATGACCGACCCGCAGTCCGCCGCCGCCGTCACCGCCGCCGAGTGGCTGGGCCTGGTCGAGGAGAGCACCCGGGGCCTGCTGGAGACCGTCTCCGGGCTGAAGCCCGAGGCCGTCGCCGAACCCTCCGCGCTCCCCGGCTGGACCCGCGGCCACGTGCTGGCCCACCTCGCCCGCAACGCCGACTCCCTGGTCAACCTGCTGACCGGCGCCCGCACCGGCACCGACGTCCCGCAGTACGCCAGCGAGCAGGCCCGCGACCAGGGGATCGAGGACGGCGCCGGCCGCCCGGTGGAGGAGCAGCTCGCCGACCTGCGCGAGTCGCACGAGCGCTTCGCCGCGGCCGCCGCGCAGATGACCGGCGAGCACTGGGCCGCCGAGGTGCGGCACCGGTCCGGCGCCGTCTTCCCGGCCCGCGACCTCGTGTGGAAGCGCCTGGCCGAGATCGAGTACCACCTGGTCGACCTGGGCGCCGGCTACACCCCCGACCGGTGGCCCGAGGTGTTCGCGGTCACCGAGTTCCACAAGCTCGCCACCAGGCTGCACGGCACCGACCTGCCCGCCGTCGAGCTCGTCGCCGAGGACACCGGTGACACCGGCCTGATCGGCACCGGCGAGCCCGCCCTGACCGTCCGCGGCCCGCTGCGAGCCCTGCTCGCCTGGCTCTCCGGCCGCTCCGACGGCGCCGACCTGCGGCGCACCCCCGACGCCGCGCTCCCCCAGCTTCCCCCACTGGGCTGACGGGGCGAGGATGATCCCAGGACCGATACAACGAGGAGCGGACTGATGACGTACCACGGAGCGGTCAAGGTCGGCGGGCCGCCGGACGTGCGCGAGCTGGCCCACCTGATCATCACCAAGGTGGCCGTCGGGCCGTACGACAACAACGCCTACCTGCTGCGCTGCCGTGCCACCGACGAACAGCTGCTGATCGACGCGGCCGCCGACGCCCCGGTGCTGCTGGAGACCGTCGGGGAGGACCTGGCCACGGTGGTCACCACCCACCGGCACCACGACCACTGGGGCGCGCTCGCCGAGGTGGTCGCCACCACCGGCGCCCGCACCGCCGCCGGGCAGCACGACGCCGAGGGCATCGACGTCCCCACCGAGCTGCTGCTCGCGGACGGCGACCGGCTGCGGGTCGGCGAGGTCGAGCTCACCGTGCGGCACCTGGTCGGCCACACCCCGGGCGCCATCGTGCTGGTCTACGACGACCCGCAGGGCCACCCGCACGTCTTCACCGGGGACTGCCTCTTCCCCGGCGGCGTCGGCAACACCTGGGGCGACCCTGAGGCCTTCAGGACCCTCTTCCGGGACGTCAACGAGAAGATCTTCGACGTCCTCCCCGACGAGGCCTGGATCTACCCCGGCCACGGCAACGACACCACCCTCGGCGCCGAACGCCCCCACCTCCCCGAGTGGCGCGACCGCGGCTGGTGACGAAGTCCGGGCACGCCTGGGCCCCGCGACGCGGACCGTGGATTCCAACGGTCGTCGCGGGGCCCGGGCGGCTCTCAGGCGTCGAGCTTCTCGGGCTCGCGCTCGGACTGCCTCTTCGAGGCGCGGAGGCTGGTCACCGTGGTGACGGCCAGCACCACCACGATGAAACCGAGCGAGAACGGGATGCCGATCTCCGGGACGCTGGCGCCGGCCTCGTGGGCGGCGTGGAGCACGAGCTTCACGCCGATGAAGCCGAGGATCACCGAGAGGCCGTAGCTCAGGTGGACCAGCTTCTTCAGCAGGCCGCCGATCAGGAAGTAGAGCTGGCGCAGGCCCATCAGGGCGAAGGCGTTGGCGGTGAAGACGATGTACGGGTCCTGGGTAAGGCCGAAGATGGCCGGGATCGAGTCCAGGGCGAACAGGACGTCCGTCGTGCCGATGGCCAGCATGACGATCAGCATCGGGGTGATCAGCCGGCGGCCGTTCTCCCGGACGAACAGCCTGGTGCCGCGGTAGTCGTCGGTGGCGGGGAAGCGCCGGGTGATCGACTTCAGCAGCCGGTTCTCCTCGAATTCCTCGTCCTCCTCGTCGGCCCGGGCCTCCTTGACCAGCTTCCAGGCCGTCCAGATCAGGAAGGCGCCGAAGATGAAGAACACCCAGGAGAACTCGGAGACCAGCGCCGCGCCGCCGGCGATGAACACCGCCCGCAGCACCAGGGCGATGATCACACCGAACATCAGTACGCGCTGCTGGTAGATCCTGGGCACCGCGAACTTGCCCATGATCAGGATGAACACGAAGAGGTTGTCGACACTGAGCGACTTCTCGGTGATGTAGCCGGCGAAGAACTCGCCCGCCGGCTGCGCGCCGGAGTGCCACCAGAGGAAGCCGCCGAAGAGCACCGCCAGCGCGACCCAGACGGCCGTCCAGATCCCGGCCTCCTTGATCGAGACCTCGTGCGGCTTGCGCCCTCCGATGAAGAAGTCCGCCACGATCAGTGCGATCAGCACACCGATCGTGGAGACCCACATGGCCACGGAAACGTCCATTACTGCTCCTCCGGCAGCTAGGCGAGACAGGTCGTCACTGCCGGAGGTCTCTTCCGCCCATCGGGCCAGCGCCCCGGGATGCCACGACGGGCACCCGTGATGACGGGGTCGGCTGTCGAGGAATACTCCCCTCCGCTGCCATCGAGAGTAACAGCATGGCCAAGGGAAGGTAAAGAAGGTAAAGAACGGTCAGAGGAAGGGCTCGATGGCCGGCAGCAGGTCCTGGAACGTCCGGCCCTTGGCCGGCGCCCCGATCGCCTGCATCTCCCAGCCGCCGTTGCCGTCCCGGACCACCTTGGCCATGATCTGGCCGGTGTGCGGCCCCCCGCCCGCCAGCTCGTAGCGGGCCAGCTCCACCCCGGTGGTCTCGTCCACCAGCCGGCAGTGCGCCCGGCTCACCTCGGCGAAGGTCTGCCCGGTGTAGGAGCTGACCGTGAACACCACCTGGGTGATGTGCGGCGGCACGTGCATCAGGTCGACCAGGATCGCCTCGTCGTCCCCGGCCCCCGAACCGCCCTCCAGGTTGTCCCCGGTGTGCCGGACGGATCCGTCGGTGGACTCCAGGTGCTGGAAGAACACCACGTCGGACGGGGTCCGCTCGGCGTACAGCAGCGCCGAGGCGTCCAGGTCGATCTTCCGCGTCCGGCTGCCGAACAGTCCCCGCTTGGGGGCGGCCTGCCAGCCCAGCCCCATCCGGACCACGGTCAGCGTGCCGCCCGCCCCCTTCTGGAGGCTGACCCGCTGCCCCTTGGCAAGGTTCACCGACACGACGTTGTCCTCTCTGCCGGCCACGCGGGCGCACCCGCACGGCTCCACGGTGGAACACCCCGTCGCCGTCCCCCGGCTGAGGCCCCCTCTGCTACGGCCCGCCACCCCGTCCCGAGGGCGCGATGCCGCAGGCCAGCCTAGGCCCTGCGGCGTCCCCGGCTCCTCCGGGCCACCCGCATTGTGGCAAGGCTGAGACACCGCCGGGCTTGACCGGTGTCGAACCGGCCAAACCCGACTCCCCGGCGGTACGCGGTACGGCTACGCCACACCGGCCTCGCGCATCTGCCGCAGCTCCTTCTTCAGCTCCTTCACCTCGTCGCGCAGCCGGGCCGCGACCTCGAACTGGAGATCGGCGGCCGCCGTGTGCATCCGCTCGGTCATCTCCTGGATCAGATCCGCCAGCTCGGCGGCCGGCATGGACTTGCCGGGCTTGCGCTCCGCGCCCAGCATCGGCACCGGGGCCTTGCCACCCTTCTGGCCCGCCCCGCGATAGCCGGTGGAGAGCAGCTCGTCGGTGTCCACGTCCTCGCGGGCGAGGGTGTCCAGGATGTCGCCGATCTTCTTCCGCAGCGGCTGCGGGTCGATCCCGTGCTCCTTGTTGTAGGCCTGCTGCACGGCCCGGCGGCGGTTGGTCTCGTCGATCGCCTTCTCCATCGACGGGGTGATCCGGTCCGCGTACATGTGCACCTGGCCGGAGACGTTGCGGGCGGCGCGGCCGATGGTCTGGATCAGCGAGGTGCCGGAGCGCAGGAAGCCCTCCTTGTCCGCGTCCAGGATCGCCACCAGCGACACCTCGGGCAGGTCCAGGCCCTCGCGCAGCAGGTTGATGCCGACCAGCACGTCGTACCTGCCCGCCCGCAGCTCGCGCAGCAGCTCCACCCGGCGCAGGGTGTCCACGTCGCTGTGCAGGTACCGGACCCGGATGTCCAGGCCGAGCATGTAGTCGGTGAGGTCCTCGGCCATCTTCTTGGTGAGCGTGGTGACCAGGACGCGCTCGTCCCGCTCGACCCGCTTGCGGACCTCGTGCACCAGGTCGTCGATCTGGCCCTCGGTCGGCTTGACGATCACCTCGGGGTCGATCAGGCCGGTCGGACGGATGATCTGCTCGACCTGGCCGTCCCCGCGCGACAGCTCGTACGGGCCGGGCGTCGCCGACAGGTAGACCGTCTGACCGATCCGCCCCAGGAACTCCTCCCACTTCAGCGGGCGGTTGTCCATCGCGGACGGCAGCCGGAAGCCGTGCTCGACCAGGGTGCGCTTGCGCGAGGCGTCACCCTCGTACATCGCGCCGATCTGCGGGACGGTGACGTGCGACTCGTCGATGACCAGGAGGAAGTCCTCCGGGAAGTAGTCCAGCAGCGTGTTCGGCGGGGAGCCGGGCTCGCGGCCGTCGAAGTGCATCGAGTAGTTCTCGACGCCCGAGCAGGTGCCGATCTGGCGCAGCATCTCGATGTCGTAGGTGGTGCGCATGCGCAGCCGCTGGGCCTCCAGCAGCTTGCCCTGCTTCTCCAGCCTGGCGAGCGTCTCCTCCAGCTCCTTCTCGATGCCGGTGATCGCCCGCTCCATGCGCTCGGGGCCGGCCACGTAGTGCGAGGCGGGGAAGACGTAGATCTGCTCGTCCTGGCTGATGATCTCGCCGGTGAGCGGGTGCAGGGTGTAGAGCGCCTCGATCTCGTCGCCGAACATCTCGATCCGGACGGCGAGCTCCTCGTACACCGGGAAGATCTCGATGGTGTCGCCGCGGACCCGGAAGGTGCCCCGGGTGAAGGCCACGTCGTTGCGCGCGTACTGGATGTCCACGAAGCGGCGCAGCAGCACGTCCCGGTCGATCTCCTGGCCGACCTTGAGCGGGACCATCCGGTCCACGTACTCCTGCGGGGTGCCGAGGCCGTAGATGCAGGAGACGGAGGCGACCACGATCACGTCGCGGCGGGTGAGCAGCGAGTTGGTCGCCGAGTGCCGCAGCCGCTCGACCTCCTCGTTGATCGAGGAGTCCTTCTCGATGTAGGTGTCCGTCTGCGGGACGTACGCCTCGGGCTGGTAGTAGTCGTAGTACGAGACGAAGTACTCGACCGCGTTGTTCGGCAGCAGCTCGCGGAACTCGTTCGCCAGCTGCGCGGCCAGCGTCTTGTTCGGCGCCATCACCAGGGTGGGCCGCTGCAGCTTCTCGATCATCCAGGCCGTGGTGGCCGACTTGCCGGTACCGGTGGCACCGAGCAGCACGACGTCCTTCTCCCCCGCCCTGATCCGCCGCTCCAACTCGGCGATCGCCGTCGGCTGGTCACCGTTCGGCTGGTAGGGACTGACGACCTCGAAGGGCGCCACGGACCGCTCAATACTCGTGATGGGACGCACGCCTCCACCGTACGGCCCACCACCGACAAGCGGCGCCTACTTGGCGCTGTCGCGGGCGAGGGCGACGAGGCGGGAGATGGCGCGCAGGTACTTCTTGCGGTAGCCGCCGCGGAGCATGTCCTCGGGGAAGACCTGGTCGAAGGGGAGGCCGGAGGCGGTGATGGGGAGTTCGCGGTCGTACATGCGGTCGGCGAGGACGACCAGGCGCAGGGCGGTGGACTGGTCCTCGACCTGCTTGACGCCGCGCAGGCAGACGGCGGTGACGTCGTCCAGCAGCGCGCCGTAGCGGCTGGGGTGGACGGCGGAGAGGTGGGCGAGCAGGGTGTCGAAGTCGTCCAGCGAGGCGCCGGGGGTGCGGGCGGCCACGGACTCGACGGCGTCGTCGGTGTACGGCGGCGGGGCGTCGGGCAGGCCGCGGTGGCGGTAGTCCTGGCCGTCGATCCGCATCGGGCGGAAGTGCGCGGACAGGCCCTGGATCTCGCGCAGGAAGTCGGCGGCGGCGAAGCGGCCCTCGCCGAGCTTCTCCGGCAGGGTGTTGGAGGTGGCGCACAGCTTGACGCCGTTGTCGACCAGGCGGCCGAGCAGGGTGGAGACGAGCACGGTGTCGCCCGGGTCGTCCAGCTCGAACTCGTCGATGCACAGCAGCCTGTGCCCGGACAGGGTCTGGACGGCCTGCTGGAAGCCGAGCGCGCCGACCAGGTTGGTCAGCTCGACGAAGGTGCCGAAGGCCTTGGGGCCGGGGGCGGCGTGCCAGAGCGAGGCGAGCAGGTGGGTCTTGCCGACGCCGTAGCCGCCGTCGAGGTAGACGCCGGCCGGGCCGGTGGGCGCGGGGGCGGAGCGGCGGAACCAGCCGCGCTTGGGTGCTGAACCGTTTCCCCCACCGAGGGTGGCCGCGAACTGCTCCAGGACCTGGACGGCCTCGTACTGGCTCGGCTGGTTCGGGTCGGGAATGTACGTCCCGAAGCTCACGTCGGCGAACCGGGGCGGCGGGACCATCTCGGCGACCAGCCGCTCGGCGGGCACGACGGGGCGGCGGTCGGCGAGCGCGGTCGGGGCGCCGGCCGGGCTCGCGTCGGCTATGGACTCGGTCGCGGTGGCGGGGCGGGAGGCTGCGGGCACATCAGTAGAGGGTACGCCTGCTCGTCGACGCCTCCGAACGGCCTCCGGGCGTCCCCCGAACGGCCCGCGGTGGAACACTGAGGGCATGCACCTGTTGATCAGCCCGCTGGGTGAGCCGGTCGCCGATCCGTCCGCGCTGGAGTCGCTCGCCGCCGTCTACGCGTACCCCGACCAGGTGAATCGGGGCCGCCCCTGGTTGCGCGCCAACATGGTGGCCGGGCTGGACGGCGGGGCGAAGCTCGACGGCCTGTCCGAGGGCCTGTCCGGCGACGCCGACAAGCGGATCTTCGGCGTGCTGCGCGCCCTGTCCGACGTGGTGCTGGTGGGCGCCGAGACGGTCCGCGCGGAGGGCTACCGGCCGGCCCGGGCCCGCAAGGAGTTCGCGGCGGCGCGGGCGGCGGCGGGGCAGGCCCCGGCCCCGGCGATCGCGATCGTGAGCCGTTCGCTGGACCTGGACCTGAGCGCGCCGCTGTTCACGGAGCCACTGGTCAGGACGGTGGTGATCACCGTCGAGGACGCCCCCGAGGAGCGCCGCCGGGCGGTCGCCGAGGTGGCCGACCTGGTGCTCGCCGGGCGGGGTTCGGTGGACCTGCGGGCGGGCGTGGCGGCCCTGGTCGAGCGGGGCTGGACGCGGCTGCTGAGCGAGGGCGGCCCGCGGCTGCTGGGGCAGCTGGCGGCGGCCGGCCTGCTGGACGAGCTGTGCCTGTCGCTGGCCCCGTTGATCACGGGCGGCGACGCGCCGCGTATCGTCCACGGTTCGCACATGCCCGACGCGCAGCGGATGCGGCTGGTCTCATTGATCGAGCAGAAAGGATTCCTCTTCTCGCGTTACCTGCGCCACCCGGGCTCGGAATGACCCCGTGACCCCCCGGTCCTGATCCCGTTATGCGATGCCGGGGCCCGGGGGCCGGCCACTGGAAGGGACTCACGTGTTCAAGACGGTACTGATGATCGAAAAGGCTCTCTCCGACGCGGACGTGGAGCTGGTCACCACGCTCCACAGCGACGAGAAGGTGTCCTTCGTCGTCCTGATGCAGCCGCGCGGCAGGCAGGACGAACTGCTGCGGGCGCTGGACGACGTCGCCCTCGGCCACCTCGACAAGGTGGTGCACGAGCACGACGAGTCCGAGAGCGGTCCCACCGTGGCCGGTGAATCGCTCGAACACAGCCTGCGCCACCTGCGCTCGGCCGGGGCCGAGGCGAGCGGCGAACTGGTCGAGGAGAAGCCGCTGGAGCGGCTGCGCGAGGTGGTCCGGGACCAGGAGGCGGACGAGGTCGTGGTGCTCACCTCCCCGCACTTCGTGGAGGAGTTCTTCCACCGCGACTGGGCCTCCCAGGCCCGGCACAAGGTGGGGGTCCCGGTGCTGAGGCTGTTCGCCAGCGACTCCTAGCCCGGGGCGCCCGTGGTGCAGAATCGTCCTTGCGGTCCGCCCGCGAGGACGATTCGCACATCGCAGGGACCCACCTGTGCCCACCCATCCCCCGCCCGTACGGAGCCACGCCTTGAACGACGCCGCGCACGACCTGCACGCCCCGCACTTCATCGGCATCGGCGGCGCCGGGATGTCCGGCCTGGCGAAGATCCTCGCAGTGCGCGGTGCCAGCGTCTCCGGCAGCGACTCCAAGGAGTCCGAGACCGTCCTCGCGCTGCGCGCCCTCGGCGCCACCGTGCACGTCGGCCACGCCGCCGAGCACGTGCCGGACGGCACCAGCAGCGTGGTCGTCTCCAGCGCGATCCGGGCCGACAACCCGGAGCTGGCCGCGGCGCGCGAGCGCGGCATCCCCGTGGTGCACCGCTCCGACGCGCTGGCCGCGCTGATGGGCGGCCGCCGGGCGCTGGCCGTGGCCGGCACCCACGGCAAGACCACGACCACCAGCATGCTCGCCGTCGCCCTCGGCGAGCTGGGCCTCGACCCGTCCTACGCGATCGGCGGCGACCTCGACGCGCCCGGCTCCAACGCCCACCACGGCGTCGGCGAGATCTTCGTCGCCGAGGCCGACGAGAGCGACCGCAGCTTCCACAAGTACGCGCCCGAGGTGGCGATCGTGCTCAACGTGGAGCTGGACCACCACGCCAACTACGCCTCGATCGAGGAGATCTACGAGTCCTTCGAGACCTTCGTCGGCCGGATCACCCCCGGCGGCACCCTGGTGGTCTCGGCCGACCACGACGGCGCCCGCGAGCTGACCGCCCGGGTGAACGGCCGCGAGGGTCTGAAGGTCGTGACCGTCGGCGCCGCCGAGGACGCCGACGTCCGGGTGCTCTCGGTGGTCGCCCGCGGCATGACCAGCGAGGTCACCGTGCTGCTGGACGGCACCGAGCTGGCCTTCACCGTCTCGGTGCCCGGCCGGCACTACGCCCACAACGCGGTGGCCGCGCTGGCCGCCGGCGTCGCGCTGGGCGTCCCGGCCGCCGACCTGGCCAAGGCGCTCGGCGCCTACACCGGCGTGCGCCGCCGCCTCCAGCTCAAGGGCGAGGCGGCCGGCGTCCAGGTGATCGACTCCTACGCCCACCACCCCACCGAGATGGCCGCCGACCTCGACGCGATCCGCGAGGCCGCCACCGGCCGCGTCCTGGTGGTCTTCCAGCCGCACCTGTTCAGCCGCACCCAGCAGCTCGCCGAGGAGATGGGCCGGGCGCTCGCGCTGGCCGACGCCTCGGTGGTGCTGGACATCTACCCGGCCCGCGAGGACCCGATCCCGGGCGTGACCAGCGAGCTGATCATCGACGCCGCCCGCCGGGCCGGCGCCGACGTCACCGCCGAGCACGACTTCGCCGCCGCCCCCGCCCTGCTGGCCGGGCTGGCCCGCCCCGGCGACCTGCTGCTCACCATGGGCGCGGGCGACGTCACCAACCTCGGCCCCGAAATTCTGGAGCACCTCGCGAACGTTGCCTCCAACGTCTGACGTACGCCGAGCGGGAGTCGTGATGAGCTACGAGATCCAGAAGACCGAGGCCGAGTGGCGCGCCCAGCTCAGCCCCGAGGAGTACCACGTGCTCCGTGAGGCGGGCACCGAGCGCCCGTTCACCGGTGAGTACACCGACACCAGGACGGTCGGCGTCTACGGCTGCCGGGCCTGCGGTGCGGAGCTGTTCAGCTCCGAGACCAAGTTCGACAGCCACTGCGGCTGGCCGTCCTTCTACGATCCGCGCGACTCCGACGCCGTGGAGCTGCTGGAGGACAACAGCCTCGGCATGCGCCGGGTCGAGGTCCGCTGCAAGCGGTGCGGCGGCCACCTCGGCCACGTCTTCGAGGGCGAGGGCTACGGCACCCCGACCGACCTCCGGTACTGCATCAACAGCATCTCGCTGACGCTCCGGCCGGCCGAGCAGGGCTGACCTGCGAACACGAGGGGCCCGGAGCCGACTCCGGGCCCTTCGCGCTACCCGGCCACCGCCGCGAAGCGGACCGGGAGGTGGACCAGGGCGCGGTGGAAGGGGCCCGGCCGCCAGAGCAACTCCTCGGCCGGGGTGGCCAGTTCGAGGTCGCTGAGCCGGCTGGTCAGCTGCTCGATCGCGGTGATCGCGATCAGCAGCGCGGGGTCGCGGGCCGGGCAGGCGTGCGGGCCGGCCGCCCAGGCCAGGTGGGCGCTCTCGCCGCTGCGCAGCTCGGTGCCGTCGGTGGGCGGCGCGGCCTGGGAGTTGGCGGCCGCGTACGAGACCAGCACCAGCGAGCCGGCCGGGATCTCCCGGCCGTGGAAGGTGATGTCGTACCGCGGGTAGTGGGCGGAGAGGTTGGCCAGCGGCGGCTCGTGCCAGAGCACCTCGTCGATCGCCTGGTGCGCGGTCATCGCGCCGCCGAACAGCGAGCCGGCGTAGCGGGCGTCGGTGAGCAGGCGCAGCAGGGCGTTGCCGATCAGGTTGGTGGTCGGCTCGTGCCCGGCGATCAGCGAGAGGGTGATCTGCCGGATCACCTCGTCGTCGTCCAGCCCGACGGGGTGGGTGACGAACCAGGAGGCGAGGTCGTGCCGGGGGTGCGCGCGGCGCTCGGCGACCATGGCGGTGACCACCGCGACGAGCTTCCCGTACGCGGCGCCGGCCCGCTCGGTGGACTCGATCAGCCCGGTGATCGCGGCGACCACCTCGGCGCTGTCCCGCTCGGGCACGCCGAACCAGGTGGTGAGCACGAACGCGGGCAGCTGGCGGGCGTACTCGGCGATCAGGTCGGCGCGACCGACCGCCGCGAAGCGGTCGATCAGCTGGTGGGCGACCTCGGCGACCTGGCGCTGGAGCCGGTGCGGTTCGAACAGGGCGAGGCCGTCGGTGATCACCGCGCGGTAGCGGGCGTGCGTCTCACCGTCGCTGAACAGCGCGGTGGGGCGGTAGCCGAGCACCGGGAGCAGCGGGGAGTCCGACGGGACGGTCCGCTGCCAGTCCCGGGAGTCCTTGGAGAAGGTGTCGGTGTCGCGCAGCAGGTCCAGGGCGGCCTGGTAGTCGGTGACCAGCAGGGCCTCGACGCCGGGCGCGATCTCCACCGGGGCGACCGCGCCGTGGCGGCGCAGCCGCTCGTACACCAGCTGCGGGTCGGCGGCGAACACCGGTCCGTAGATCGGGGTCGGGCGGGTCTCGACGGTCACGGGCGTTCCTCGGCGTCGGTGGAGGCGGCGGGCAGGGTGTCGAGGACGTGCTCGGCCAGGGCGATCAGCGCGTCGAGGCTGCTGTCGCGCTCGCGCGCGTCGCAGAGCAGCAGCGGGGTGGTGGGGTGCAGGTCCAGGTGGGCCCGCAGCACCTCGGACGGGTGGTCCGGGGAGTCCGGGAAGCGGTTGACGGCCACGGCGTACGGCAGGCCCTGCTCCTCGACCATGTCCATGATCTCGAAGGAGTCGGCCAGCCGGCGGGTGTCGGCGAGCACCAGGGCGCCCAGGGCGCCGCGGGCGATGTCCTGCCAGAGCGGGAAGAAGCGACGCTGGCCGGGGGTGCCGAACATGTAGAGCACGGTGTTGCCGGGCAGGGTGAGCCGGCCGAAGTCCACGGCGACGGTGGTGGTGGACTTCTCGGGCAGGCCGGCCAGGTCGTCCACCGGCCGTCCGGTCTCGGTCATCGCCTCCTCGGTGTGCAGGGTGGCGATCTCGGAGAGGGTGCGGATGAGGGTGGTCTTGCCGACCCCGAACGGGCCGGCGACCACCAGTTTCATGAGCAGCTGGTCCCGGTCGGGCAGGTAGCCCACCCGGCCCGGCCGGTCGACCGGGCTACCGGAGCGCACGGAGTCCAACGAGGAGCCTCTCGACGATGGAGCGGTCGGTCTGCTGGGCCCGCGGGATCGGTGCGCGGGCGTGCAGACGGCCCGCCTCGACCAGATCGGCCGCGAGGAAGACGGTGGCGCTGACCGGCAGGCGCAGGTGCGCGGCGGCCTCCACCACGGTCAGCGCGCCGGGGCGCAGCAACTCCCAGAGCCGGCGGTGTTCGGGTTCGAGTTCGGCCGGCGGTTCGGCCCGGTCGGTCCGGTCGGCGAACAGCACGGTCAGCCGCTCGAAGCCCTCGGTGCCGGGGCGGCTGCGGCCGCCGGTGGCCAGATAGGCGGGCACCATCCGCCTGCGGGGGACGGCGTTCATGATCCGGCGGTGGCGTCCGGCCGCCGGGACGGGCTGGCGAGCGCGCGGGCCAGGGCGGCGACCTGGAGCTGCATCTGGTAGGACACGTTGCCGAGTTGGGCGTCCGGGGTGGTGAACACCGCGAGCGAGGTGTTCTCCCCGGCGGGGACGACGATGGCGTAGCCGAGGTCGGACTCCACCACGGTCTGTGCCAGCCGGGGCCGCTCGGTGTCGGTGAAGGCGGTGGTGAAGGCCCGGGCGGCGGCGTGCACGGTGGCGGTCATCGCGGCGACCCGCTCGGCGGAGGCCCGGCCGAGGCCGTCGGAGGCGCCCTCGACGAGGCCGTCGCCGGTGGCGATCACCGCGTGCAGCACCCCCGGGAGCTCCAGCAGCGGGCTCAGCACCCAGGAGATCTCGTCGGTCGCGGTCGGGCTGGGCGAGCTGCTCACTGCTCGGCTCCTTCTAAGGTCTGGCCGGTGGTGTGGTCACCTGGATCGCGGTCGGCGGTGGTGCCGCCGACCGCGGTGCCGGTCGGTTCGGGTACGGCTTCGGAGGTCTCGTCGGGTACGGCGCGCTCGCGGGCGGCCTGCTCGCGGGCCTGCGCCACGGCGGCCCGGCCGGAGCCGGTGCCCTGCTGCAGCGCCTGCCAGTGGGCGGCGGCCCGCTCGGGGCACCGGTCGGCGGTGGGGGTCCGGTCCACGGCGGGGGCGGGCGCGGGCGCGCCCGGCTCCCCGGTCGCGATCGGACGGCGGCGGCGCCGGCTGGGCAGGCCGCTGCCGTCGCCGGACGGGCCCGGCGTCCCGGCCGGCTTCGGTTCCGCCGTCGGCGTCGCCGCTTCCGCGGCCCGTTCCGGGGCGGGGGCGGTCGCCGGACCGGCCGGCTCCGGGTCCCGCACCACGTGGATGGCCGGGGCCGGGTGCGGGCCCGGCTGGTGGTGGCGGTCGGCGAGCACCGGCCCGTCCTGCTCGTCGGCGTCGCGCATCGGCGGGACGGCCTGGACGGTGGGCGCCGGGGCCGGTCCGCTGCCGGCCCGCAGCGGCAGCGGGGTGAGGACCGACAACGGCTGCTCGTCGTCCACCACCGTCACCAGGCCGGCCGGGATGCGCAGGATGGTCCGCATGCCGCCGTACGGCGAGGGCTCGATGTGGCAGGCGAAGCCGTACTGGCGGGCCAGTTTGCCGACCACCGCGAAGCCGGTCTTGGGCGGGTTGCCGAGCTCGGTGAGCAGGACGTCCGACGGGCCGGCCAGCAGTCGGCGGGCGCGGCGCAGTTGGTCCTCGTCCATGCCGATGCCGCTGTCGTCGATGATCACCAGCGCGCCGCGGCCGCCCTGCTGGACGGTGACCGGGACGTCGGTCTCCGGGTGGGAGTAGGCGGTGGCGTTGGCGAGCAGCTCGGCGATCGCGATGGCGATCGGCTCGGCGGCCCGGGCGACCACCGCGAGCCGCTGCTCCCGCAGGTGGTTGGCGACCTTGATCCGGGCGTAGCCGGGCACCCGGGAGAGCGCGCCGACCACGACCTCGGCGAGCGGGGAGTCGGTGCGGGCCAGGCCCGGCCAGGCCTCGCAGAGCACGGCGATGGTCTGGATCCGGCGCAGCGCGACCTCGTTGCGGAAGTCGACCTCCAGCAGCCGGGGGTCGTCGTTGTCGTGCTGGAGCTGCTGGACCAGGCTCTGGATCTGGTATAGCAGGGTCTGGATCCGGGAGGTGGCGCCGCGCATCGCGGCCCGGGCGGCGGCGTCGACCCGCTCGCGCTCGTCGGTGAGCGCGGCGCCGGCGGCGTCCAGGACGGACTGCAACGCCCGGACGGCCTCGGGGCCGACGGCCTGCGCGTCCAGCGGGCCCACCAGCGGGGCGTTGGCGTGCGTCAGCCGTACGGCGGTGGCGGCGACCCGCTCCTGGGCGAGGTGGCCGATCTCGGCGAGCAGCGCGACTGCGTGCTGCTCGGCGGCGGCGAGGCGGCGCTCGGCCTCCTCGGCGCGGGCGGTCGCGGCGGCGCCGTGCCGCTCCGCCTCCCGGGCGGCCTCCTGGGCGTCGCGGGCCGCCTCCTGGGCCTCCCGGACGCTCCGCTCGGTGGCCCGCTGGTGCTCCTCGGCCCGCTGGGCCTGCCCGGCGGAGTTCCTGGCGGCCTCCTGGGCCTCGCGCAACTGCTGTTCGGCGCGGGCGAGTCGGCCCTCCGCGACGCGGATGCGCTCCTCCCCGTGGCCTCGGGCGGTCTCGGCGGCCACCGCCCGGGTGACGGCCTTGGCCCGGCCGCGGGCGAACGCGCCCGCGGCCACGGCGGCGACCAGCGCCAGGGCGATCAGCGCGACCAGCGCGATCTGCGTCATCGAAGTCCTCGGGTGTCCTTGCGGGTCGTCCTGGGCGGTGGCGCCGGTGGCCGGCGGCCTGTCGGGGGTGGCCGGTCACGGGCGGTCGGTCACGGGTGGGGCCGGTGGCCGGTGGCGGAGGGCCGGTGACGGGCGGTCAGTTGCGCGCCGGGCGCGGGCGCGGGACGCGGGCGGCGTCCTCGGCCAGTTCGCGGGCCACCAGGGCGACCTGGCTCATCGCGTCCAGGATGCCGGGCGCCTCGGAGCCGTCCAGGTGCCGGTACTCGGCCGCGATGGTGAGCACCAGCCGCTCGGGCAGGCCGAGTTCGGGGTGCCGCTGCTCGGCTATCACCCGTCGGGCGGCGTCCAGCGCGGGTATTCCGGCGGCGTGCAGCGCGTGGGCGCGCTCACGGACGTAGCCGAGGTAGCCGATGTGCTCGCGGACGCCCTCGCGGTCGAGCACCGGGCCGTGGCCGGGGACGAAGATCTCGGCGCCGGTGGCCAGGGCCTGCTCGCAGGCGCCGATGACGTTCTCCAGCGGGCCGGCCCAGTGCGAGGGGTGGTCGCCGGGCTGCTCGGGGGTCGAGGAGAAGATCACGTCGCCGGTGAACACGGCCCGCTGGTGCGGGAGGTGGACGATGAGGTCGCCGCCGGTGTGGGCGGCGGGCAGGCTGGTGATCTGCACCGGGTAGTCGCCGACCTTCAGCTCCAGCTCGCCGGTGAAGACGGTGTCCGGGTGCACCGGCTCGGTGGCGGACCAGTCGAAGCGCCCGAAGTGCTCCCGCAGGTAGTTGCCGAGCAGGGAGTCCGGGTCGCTGTTGGTGACCAGCGCGTGCTGCTGCTGGGGGGTGGGCTCCCAGTGGATGTGCTCCAGCGCCTCGCGGGTGGCGATCACCTCGGCGTCCGGGAGCACTCCGGCGCCCCACAGGTGGTCACCGTTGGCGTGGGTGACGACCACCCGGTCGATCTCCACCCCGGTCGGCAGCAGGCGGCGGCTCGCGGCGAGGAACTCCCCGGCGAGCGAGGGGTCGTAGGGGGTGTCGATCCAGAGCGCGGTCGTCCCGGAGGCGAGCAGACCGCAGTTGGCCAGGCCCCAGCCCCGCTTAGGGGGGAGCCACACGTACAGGTCCTCGGCAATCGCGCTCACGTTCGCACGGTTGATCGTCATGCGCGCGATTATGCCCACCTTGTGCCTGGAGTGGGGCAAAACCTGCACGAACGGCCTGAGTTCGTGCCCCAGTCCCTCCCGGGCTGTCCGGTTTCGCACCGCGTGGTCGAGACCAATCCTCTCACCATTCGGGACGACTGGTGGACACTTCGCCCCGGAACCCGGAGGAGATGAGGGAGGGGACGGCGGGTGCTACTTCAGCCGCTTGATCCCCTTGCGCTCCCCCGCACAGCGCTCGTACCCGAGCCACTCGTTGATCGCGAGCATCGGCGCGTTGGTGGTGTCGTTGCTGGTGTACGCGTGGCGGTAGCCCGCCGCCACCGCCCGCCGCAGCGACTCCAGCTTGGCGAGCTTGGTCAGGCCCCGGCCGCGGAACTCCGGGCGGCAGGCGGTGAACGCGGACCAGTAGCGGTCCACCCCGTCGGTCTGCGCCAGGCTGAACGCGGCCGGTGCGCCGTCCACCACGGCGACGACGGTCAACTCCCGGTCGAGGTCCGGCCGCTCCCAGACGCTCCGGCGCCACTCCTCGTACTCCAGGGCGTCCATCGGCACCTCGCCGGGCTCGTCCGCGGCGGCGTCCGCGTCGGCGAGGAACAGCGGGCGCGGGTCCGCCGCCCAGTCGGCGGCCGGGCGCAGCTCGACGCCGGCCGGCCGCACGGGCTCCGGCGGCAGCGGCAGCGTCAGGTCCCGTCCGGCGAACTGCGCCGAGCGGCCCAGCTCGTAGCCCCGGGCGGCGGCGAAGGCCAGCGAGCCGGGCACGTCGTCCAGCCAGGTGTGCAGTGCGGCCACCCCGTGCTCGGCCAGGTGCCGCTCGGCCGCGGCCAGCAGCGCGGTGGCCGCGCCGCGCCGCCGGAACTCCGGCAGCACGCTGCCGTTGGCGTACCCGACGCCCTCGGTCGTCGTGCCGAGCACCACCCCGCAGCGCACCGCGCCGACCACCCGGCCGTCCCACTCGGCGACGAGGACGCGGAAGTGCTCGTCCGGGTTCTGCCGGGCGTTCAGCCAGCGCAGGGCCTCGGCGGTGAACACCAGGTGTTCGCGCCCGGCCCGGTGGGCGGCCATCACCGCCTCGGCGTCATCGGGGCGAAAGTCACGGATCGTCAGTTCAGTCGAAGTCATGGGTTCGCACGCTACCCGCGCGCACCGGCCGACCGCCTCCGATTTTCACCCCGGCACGGCGCCCCACCTGCGGGGACGTCCACGACTGGGGACCAAAGTCCCTCACCACCAGGACGGCAAGCTCAAATAATGCTCTGAGAAGACCGGATGGGGCTTGGCAGCCACCCCGCCCGGGGACATCCTCAGCACCACGGCCGCGCGGTCCTGGCGACGAAGCCCGCACCGCCTGACGGTCTCACCGATCGAGCCCTCCGAAGGGGGCGAACGATGACCTCTCCCGCTCTGGAACGACCCGGCTCCGCCCCCGCCCCGACCCGACTGGGCGTCGGCCTCGGCTGGCGCAGCGAGATCGACACCGTGGTCGAGCGCCAACCCGGCCTGGACTGGGTCGAGGTGGTCGCCGAGAACATCTGCGCCGACCACCTGCCCGCCTCGCTCACCGTGCTGCGCGAACGCGGCGTCACCGTCGTCCCGCACGGCGTCGGCCTCGGCCTCGGCGGCGCCGACCTGCCCGACCCCGACCGCCTCGCCAAGCTCGCCGCGACGGCGCTGGCGCTCGGCTCCCCGCTGGTCACCGAGCACCTGGCCTTCGTCCGGGCCGGCGGCCTGGAGGCCGGCCACCTGCTGCCCGTGCCCCGCACCCGGGACTCGCTGCGGGTGATCGCCGAGAACGTCCGGATCGCCCGGGACCAGCTCCCGGTACCGCTCGCCCTGGAGAACATAGCCGCCCAACTCGCCTGGCCGGACGACGAGTTCACCGAAGGCCAGTTCCTCGCCGAGCTCGTCGAGCGCACCGGCGTACGACTGCTGATCGATGTCGCCAACCTGCACACCAACCGGGTCAACCTGGGCATCGACCCGGCCGCCGAGCTCGACCGCCTTCCGCTGGAGGCGCTCGCCTACGTGCACGTCGCGGGCGGCACCCTGGTGGACGGCGTCTGGCACGACACGCACGCCCACCCCGTCACCGAACCGGTGCTGGAGGTCCTGGCCGAACTCCGCGCCCGGGTCGAGCCGCCCGGTGTGCTGCTGGAGCGGGACGCCAACTTCCCGCCGCCCTCCGAACTGGCCGGTGAACTGGACGCCATCCGCCGGGTGCTGGAGGGGAGCACCCGGCGATGAACGACCTGAACCACGCCGAACCGAACGGGCCCGCCGGCGCCGTCAGCACCGGCACGCCCCGGGAACGGCTGGCCCGGCGCCAGGCGGAGCTGCTGACCGCCCTGGTGGCCGGCGGCCCCGTCCCGCCCGGCTTCGACCCGGACCAGGTCCGCGCCCAGTCCACCGGCCTCGCCGCCAAACGGCGCGACACCGCCGCGAAGGTCGCCCCCGACCTGCCCCGCCTGCTCGGGGCGCAGTACGGGCCGCTCTTCCTCGGCTACGCCCGCACCCACCCGCAGACCGGCGGCTACCACGCCGACGCCCGGGCCTTCGCCGCGTGGGTGCTCACCGACGGCGGCCCGCTCGCCGCCGACCGCCGCCGGGCCCTGGAGCGCTGGCTCCACCCGGCGCCCGACCGGTCGCCCGGCCCGCTCGCCCGGCTGCGAGCGGCCGTCGGGACCGCCTTGCGCGGACGCTGATCCGTCAACACCCCGGGGGAACCGCCCATGTGGCACAACACCTACTTCCTGATCCCGGCCGCCCTGCTGGTCGCGGCCTCGTTCCACGCCGGCCGCACCACCCGGCGGGCCAAGCACGTCGCCAACCCGCGCGGCCTGCCCGGCCGCGGCCTGTCCCTGCTGAGCGCGGCCTTCCTGGCCGGCGGGCCCGGCCGGGTCTTCGACACCGCGCTGGTCCGCATGCACGTGGCCGAGCGCGCGGTGATCAGCCGCGGCGGCACGGTCACCATCACCCACGACCGGCCGTACGACGCCGTCGACCAGGCGATCATGGACTCGGCGGGCCCGACCAGGAGCCGCGGCGTCGCCGCCCTGCGCGCCGACGTGATGCGCTCCCCCGCCGTCCAGGCGCTCGGCGACGACCTCGCCGACCGCGGCCTGATGCGCCACCCCGACCGGCTACGGGCCGCCCGCAGGGCCCGCCGGCTGCTCTGGCTCTCGCTGCTCCCGGTTCCCGCGGCCGCCCTCCTCGCCCTCCTGCTGGACGACGGCCACGCCGACCGCCCGGCCCTGTGGGTGCCCGTGGTCCTGCTGGTGTTCGGTCTGGCCTCCCTGATCGGCACCCGGCCGCCCAGGGACCGGATCACCCTGGCCGGCCGCAGCCAGCTCGTCCTGATGTACGTCGGCAAGCCGTGGACGCCCAACTCCGGCCTCTACCCGCGGATGACCGGCGGCGCGGTGCTCGGCGCGATCGCGCTCGGTGGCCTCGCCGCGGCCGCCGCGGAGCCGGGCATCGAGGAGCTCCAGGAGCTCCTGGTGGGTGCGGCGGCCCAGCAGGCGGCGGTGAACGGCGCGGTCGGCGGCTCCTCCTCCTACTCCTCCGGGGTCGGCTCCTCGTCCTGCTCCGGTGCCTCCTGCGGCGGCTCCGCGGCCTGGTGCGGTTCCTCCGACTCCGGGTCCTCCGGCTCCTCCCACCACTCCGGCTGCGGGTCGTCCTCCAGCAGCTGCGGGTCGTCGCACTCCAGCTGCGGCGGATCCTCCTCCAGCTGCGGTTCCAGCGGTTCCAGCTGCGGCTCCTCGTCCTCCAGCTGCGGGTCGAGCTGCGGCGGCGGCTGTGGCTCCTGACGTCACAGTTCGGTATCGCGAACCGGGAAGCCGTTCCCCGGGTCGGCGGCGCAGGCATAGAACAAGCCCATGTGGTTGCTGTTCCTGATACCGGCCTGCGTCGCGGCGGTGCTGTCCTGCCTCCGGCTGGTGCGGATGACCGCCACCGCCGACGCCCTCGCCGAACAGGACCGGCTGCGCCCCCCGGAGGCCGTCGGCATCGGGCTCTACGAGACCGCCTACCTGGCCGGCGGACCGGACCGGGTGGTGGAACTCGCGCTCGTCCTGATGTCCGGACGGGGCCGCCTGCACCTCGCGCACACCGGCTGGACCACCGTGGTCGACCCCAAGGGCCGCAGCCGCCTGGAGCGCGCGATCGTGACCGCCGTCGGCCCCGAGGGCCAGTGCCGTACGGACGAACTGCGCCGGGCGATGGCTGAGCACCCCACCGTTCTGGAGATCGGCGCCCGGCTCTCGGTGGCGGGCCTGGCCACCCCGGCGCTGGTGCAGCGCAACACCGTGGTGGTGGTCCGGCAGGTCCGGCACGCGCTGCTGCTGTCACTGGTCCTGCTCACCGCCGCGCTGTCCCTCAGCGGCTTCACCGGCGGTGACACCGTCGCCCCGCTCGCCTGGTTCTCCCTGCCGCTGGTGCTCACCTCCGGCACCCTGCTGATGGCCCGGGTCGACGTCTACCCCTACACCCGCTGGGCCTCCCCGACCGGCCAGGAGGTGCTGCGCGAGGTCCGCCCGGCCCGCCAGCACGGCCTCGCCGACGACGAGGAGCGCGAACTGCTCACCGCCGTCGCCATGAACGGCCCCGCCGTCCTCCCCGACGCCCGCCTCCGCGCCGCCCTGCGCCCGCACCGCTCCTAGAAAAACCGGCTGCACACCCGCGCTGACCAGGGCAGACTTCCGCCCATGAACAAGCGGGACCACGACGTACTCGACCGCGCCCTGGACGAGGGGCGGCTCGTCCGGCTGCGCCGGACCCTCCCCGGCGCGGAACGGCTGGAGGGCTTCGTCCTCCACACCGGCCCGATCTGGACCCTGCTCGCCAACTGCGCCGACCACCAGCTCGACGGCTGGACCGCCGTCCACACCTGCACCCTGCACAAGGTCCGCGACCGGGGCGGCGAGGAGTCCCTGACCATACGGGCGCTGCGCGGCCGCGGCCTGTGGCCGCTCCGCCTGCCCCCCGCCGACCTGCCGCTGGACGACCACGCCGGCCTGCTCGCCGCCGCCAGCGCCGAGTACGGCCTGGTCTCCCTGCACGCCGAGCACATCGATCCGGGCATCCTCCGGGTCGGCACGGTCACCGAGCTGCGCCCCCGCTCACTGCGGCTGCACGAGGTCGACACCGAGGCGCGCTGGTACCCGAAGCCGGGCAAGTACCGGCTCAACGACATCACCCGGGTCGACTTCGGCACGTACTACACGGAGGTGTTGCGCGAGTTCGCAGGCCCGCGACCGGAACGCAACGCCGCGGAGGCCGGCTCCCCCGCGTGACGCGCAGGGAACCGGCCTCCGTGGAACGGCTCGCTCAGACCAGGCCGTTCAGCAGCTCGCTCAGCGGCTTGCGGCGGCCGGTGAAGAACGGCACCTCCTCGCGGACGTGCAGCCGGGCCCGGGAGGGGCGCAGGTCGCGCATCAGGTCGACGATCCGGTGCAGCTCGTCCGCCTCGAAGGCGAGCAGCCACTCGTAGTCGCCGAGCGCGAACGAGGCCACCGTGTTGGCCCGCACGTCGGGGTAGCCGCGGGCCATCTGGCCGTGCTCGGCGAGCATCGCGCGCCGCTCGGCGTCCGGCAGCAGGTACCACTCGTAGGAGCGGACGAACGGGTACACGCAGACGTAGTCGCGCGGACGCTCGTCGGCGAGGAACGCCGGGATGTGCGACTTGTTGAACTCGGCCGGGCGGTGCAGCGCCATGTTCGACCAGACCGGCTCCAGCTGGCGGCCCAGACCGGTGCGGCGGAAGCGGTTGTACGCCTCCTGAAGGTCGTCCGAGTCGGCGGCGTGCCACCAGACCAGGATGTCGGCGTCCGCGCGCAGACCGGACACGTCGTAGGTGCCGCGCACCGTCACGTCCTTCGCGGCCAGCTGGGCGAACAGCTCGTCCACCTCGGCGGCCAGCGCGGTACGGTCCTCGGGCAGGGCCCCCTTGAGCTTGAACACCGACCACATGGTGTAGCGGATGACCTGGTTCAGGTCGCGCGCCTTCTTCTTCTCGGGCTGCTGCTCCGGCTCCCGCTCAACGGTCTCAGTCATGCGCCCATTGTCCTCTCCGTGAAAGCTTCCCCGGTCGCCGGGGTCGGCAGTCTGTCGATGTGCTCGCCGACGGCCGCGGCGGCGGCCGCCGCCGAGCCGATGCAGGCCGGAATCCCCACCCCGTCGTACGCGGCGCCGCACAGCGCCAGCGCGCCCACCCCCTCGACCGCCGCCCGCACCCGGGCCACCCGGTCCAGATGGCCCACCGGGTACTGCGGCAGGCCGGCCGTGAAGCGCGAGACGAAGGTGTCGTACGGCCGGGCGGTCAGCCCGATCGCCTCCTTCAGGTCCGCCAGCGAGCGGGCCACCAGCTCCTCGTCCGGCAGTTCCAGCGCCTCCTCCTCGCGGTGGCGGCCGAGCGAGGTGCGCAGCAGGAAGGCGTCCGGTGCGGAACGCTCCAGCCAGCCCCACTTGTTGGAGGAGAAGGTCGAGGCCTTGATCCGCCGCCCGTCCACTGGCGGCACCAGGAAACCGCTGCCGCTCGGCGGCTCGGCCAGGTCGGCCCGGCGGAACGCCAGGGTGACCAGCGCCATGCCCGCGTACTCGACGGTGTCCAGCTCGGCGGCGGCGGCCGGGGCGTCCGCGCGCAGCAGCCGGGCCGCGGCCGGGGCCGGGACGGCCAGCACCACGGCGTCCGCGGTCAGCACCTCGCCGCCGGCCACCACGCGCCAGCCCTCGGGGGTGCGGCGCAGCTCCTCGACCGGGGTGTCGGTGCGCAGCTCCACGCCCGCCTTGACGCAGGCCGCGGCGACCGCCTCCGGCAGGGTGCCGAGGCCGCCCCGCAGGCCCTGGAACACCGGGGTGCCGACCACCTTCGGCCGGGAGGCCAGCTCGTGGACCCCCTCGACCAGCGAGCCGCCGCCCCGGGCGATCGGCAGCAGCTGCGGTACGGCGGCGCGCAGCGAGATCTCCTCGGCGCGGCCGGCGTAGACGCCGCCCAGCAGCGGCTCGACCAGCCGGTCCACGACCTCCTGGCCCAGCCGGTCGGCGACGTAGCGGCCGATCGCGACGTCCGCCCCGACCTCGGTGGCCCGCTCGTTCCGGGCCCGCTCCAGCCCCTCGGCGGTGAGCACTCCGGAGGCCGCCAGCGCCTCCAGATCACCCGGGACGCCCATCACCTGCCCGCCCGGCAGCGGCCGCAGCGCGCCCCGGGTCCAGATCGCGGCCTTGGCGGTGGTCGGCGGCTCCAGCTCCTCCGCCAGCCCGACCGCCCGCGCCAGCTCGACCGCCTCCGGCCGCCGCGCCAGCACCGATTCGGCCCCGAGGTCCACCCGGACCCCGCCGACCTCTCCGCCCCACAGCTTCCCGCCGACCCGCCCGGACGCCTCCAGCACCGTCACCCGCGCCCGCGCCGGCCCCCCGGCCGCCCCGCTCAGGAAGGCGGCCGCAGCCAGCCCCGCGATCCCACCACCGACGACGACGACCTGTGCTTCCGACATGCTTCGCAGTCTCGCAGGTCTTTACACCGAACCCTCAATCCACTGCACGCCGGAGATCGATCCTGATCGGGAACGGCACCGGGCGTTCCAGCACGCCCCGGAAGATCCCGGCGGGCACGTACGCCGTCGATCAGTTCGGTGTGCCTGGGCGCGTCGGGCAGGTGGTCGAGGTCATCGGCGAACCACCCCTCGGCCCGCGGCGGATACATCCGGTCCGGCAGTCCGTCCATGGGCCCAAAGTAGTGGCCCTGCCACGCTTCGTAGACTGTTCGCCGTGGAGTCGATCGTGGTGAGTGCGTGTCTGGCCGGAATCCCCTGTCGTTACGACGGGCGGGCGAAGACCGATGAGGGCGTGGTGCGGCTGGTCGAGGAGGGGCGGGCCGTCGTGGTGTGCCCGGAGGGGGCGGGCGGGCTGCCGACGCCCCGGCCGGCGGCGGAGATCGTGGGCGGGGACGGCGCGGACGTGCTGGACGGGCGGGCCCGGGTGGTGGACACCACCGGGGCGGACTGCACCGAGGAGTTCGTGGCCGGGGCCCGGGCGGCGCTCGCGGCCGCCGAGGCGTCGGGGGCCCGGCGGGCGGTGCTGATGGCGCGCAGCCCGTCCTGCGGCTGCGGGCAGGTGTACGACGGGACGTTCTCCGGGGAACTGCGCCCCGGGGACGGCGTGACGGCGGCGCTGCTGCGGCGGGCCGGGATCGAGGTCACCGCCGGTTAGGGCGTATCCGCCCCGCCGCCGAGCTGTGATGCAGTCGCGATCTCCCGAGCGGGTCCGTCCGGCAGGCTCTTTCGTCCAATGGGGAGTACTGCCAACGGACATGGGGAGGGCCCGGGAATGGGAAGACAGGCAAGACCGGCGAGAGCCGGTGCGCTGGGGGCAGCGGTGGCGTTGGCCGCGCTACTGGTCGGCGGCTGCAGCGCGGCCGACTCGGGGGGCCCGGCCAAGAACGACTCGGCGGGGGCCCCTGCGGCGGCGCCGGCCAACCCGGGCGGGCCGACCGGCGCGGCGGCCCCCCAGGTCTCGGGGGCGCCGGCGGCGGCCGGTGTCACCCCGGTCGCCGACACCCATCTGATCGCGTACACCGCGCAGCTCACCCTGAACGCCCAGAACGTCTCCCAAGTACTCGCCAAGGCCCGGGAGTTGGCCACGAACTCGGGAGGCTACGTCGGCGGTGAGCAGGTCTACGGCAGTCCCGGGAACGAGTCGGGGCAGCTGGTGCTCAAGATCCCGTCCGCCGCCTACCAGCAGACCCTGGACCAGCTGGCCGCCCTGGGCGAGGTGTCGACCCGCAAGAGCCAGGCTGACGACCTGACCCAGCAGGTCGCCGACGTGGCGAGCCGGGTGCAGACCCAGCAGGCGAGCGTGGAGCGGGTGCGGGCGCTGATGGCGCAGGCCAAGTCACTGAGCGAGATCACCTCGCTGGAGTCGGAGTTGAGCCGGCGCGAGGCGGACCTGGAGTCCCTCCAGAAGCAGCAGAAGGAGTTGTCCGCGCGGACCTCCTACTCCACCGTCACTCTGGAGGTCCACCGCGCGGCCGCCTCACCGACGCCGCCGGCGACCCCGGCACCGAAGGCGGAGGGCTTCGGCGGCTCGGTCGGCTCGGCGCTCGGCGGCGGCTGGCACGTCCTGGTGGTCATCGCCCGTGCGCTGGCCGTGGCGATCGCCGCGCTGGCACCGTTCCTGCTGGTGCTGGGGGTCCCGGCGGCGCTGGGCTACCGCTACTGGCGTCGGCGCCACCCGCGGCCCGCCGCGTCCGCGGCGCCGGACGCCGAGCCCACGGGATTCGAGCCCCCGGAGGCCGAGCCCGCCGTAAGCGCGGACCCCTCGAACGGGCAGAGCGCCTGGCCCCAGCCCTGAACACACCGGTGGCGGGCCCTCCGGCTCCGGAGGGCCCGCCACCACGGGGCGTCAGCGCGCGCTGGTCTCGTGCACGAAGGCGACCAGACGGCTGAGCGCGTCCGGGTCCATGGACGGCATCACGCCGTGGCCGAGGTTGAAGATGTGGCCGCTGGTGCCGAGCGCCTGGGCGGCGTGCAGCACCTCGCGGGCCTTGGTCTCGACGACCTTGGTGGGCGCGAACAGCACCGCCGGGTCGAGGTTGCCCTGAAGGCCCTTGCCGGGGCCGACCCGCTCGGCGGCGACGTTCAGCGGCACCCGCCAGTCGACGCCGACGATGTCCGCGCCGGCCTGGCCCATCAGGCCGAGCAGCTCACCGGTACCGACGCCGAAGTGGATCCGCGGCACCCCGTAGTGGGCGACGGAGTCGAAGACCTTGCTGCTGGCCGGCATGACCGAGCGGCGGTAGTCGTCCGGCGCGAGCGCGCCGACCCAGGAGTCGAACAGCTGGACCGCCGAGGCGCCCGCCTCGATCTGCACCTTGAGGAACGCCGAGGTGATGTCCGCGAGCCGGTCCACCAGGGCGGCCCACAGCTCGGGCTGCCCGTACATCATGGCCTTGGTGTTCTCGTGGTTCTTGGACGGGCCGCCCTCGACCAGGTAGCTGGCCAGGGTGAACGGCGCGCCCGCGAAGCCGATCAGCGGAGTCCCGCCGAGCTCGTCCACCAGCAGGCCGACGGCCTCGGTGATGTAGGGGACGTCGTCGGGCTCCAGCGGGCGCAGCCGCTTGAGGTCCTCGAAGGTCCGGATCGGATCGGCGATGACCGGACCGACGCCGGCCTTGATGTCCACGTCGATGCCGACGGCCTTGAGCGGCACCACGATGTCGCTGAAGAAGATCGCCGCGTCCACCTTGTGCCGGCGCACCGGCTGCAGGGTGATCTCCTTGACCAGCTCGGGCCGCATGCAGGACTCCAGCATGGGGATGCCCTCGCGGACCTTCAGGTACTCGGGCAGCGAGCGGCCGGCCTGGCGCATGAACCACACGGGGGTGTGCGGCACCGGCTCCTGCCGGCAGGCGCGCAGGAACGCGGAGTCGTGCGCGGCGCCGCGGCGCGCGGGGGTGGGTCGGCCGCCGCTGGGGGCCGCCGTCGGGTCTGCCGTAGTCTCGCTCACGGGTCAAATCTTCGCATGTGCCCCGGCACGGACCCCCCGACCGGGCTCGTCGGTTCCTCCAAGATCTGGCCGGGTTTGCCGTTCCGGCACGCCGCTCGGAGAGAAGTTGCGGCGATAACCCGGGTTTTCGACCTAGTCTTCGGGTCATGGCAGCGGTCGGAGGGCACCCCGCGCAGGGTGGCGGAGCAGGTGGCGGAACGGGTCGCGAGGGGGCGCCGAGCGAGTTCCGGGCCGCCGTGGAGACCCTGGAGGGGGTACGGCTCCGGCCCGAGGTCCAGCTCTCCCCCGCGCCGGCCCCGCGCCGGCTCGCCCCGTACGCGTTCGCGCTGACCGCCACCGTCGAGGTGGACGGCGAGGAGCTGGCCGACGGCCGGCTGGTGCTGCTGTACGACCCGGCCGGGCAGGAGGCCTGGAACGGGGAGTTCCGGGTGGTCACCATGACCCGGGCCGAGCTGGAGCCCGAGATGGCCGGCGACCCGCTGCTCCCCGAGGTCGGCTGGGCCTGGCTGCTGGACGCGCTGCAGGCGCACGGCGCCGGGTACGCGGAGCCGTCCGGCACGGTGACCCGTGCCGCCTCGCAGTACTTCGGCGGCCTGGCGGACCGCCCGTCCTCCACCGAGATCGAGATCCGGGCCTCCTGGACGCCGGCCGACGGCCGGTTCGAGCGGCACCTGGCGGCCTGGGGGGACCTTCTCTGCATCAGCGCCGGCCTGCCGCCGGCCACTCCGACGCCGCAGGGCCCGGCCGAGGTGACGTCACTCGGTGGAGTGGTCCCGATGCCGGCCCGGCGACGCCCGCGGTCGCACTGACGGGGGGCGCCCGGGCCGGGTGGCACCTCCCTGCCCGCAACGCCACCCCCAGGGCTGACGGAGTGTGACTTCGGCCGCGCTCTACGTCAATTAACCGCTGGAAATCGACTGATCTGCGAAGGTTCTGATCGATTTTGTGCGAATTCCGGGCATGTCGCATCACTCATATGCGCGATTTGTCCGTATTGTTACTCACTAGATCGTGATCTTTCGCTAAAGCCGGGCACGGTAGCTGCCGAAGCAGACTGTGACCCTTTCCGAACGCGGAACACTCCGAACCGCCCCCATCGGGGTTCCGTCCGCCACTCCCCGCAGGAGGCCTGGTGTCGGTCCTTCTTGAGCACCCCGCAAACGTGGTCGCCTACCGGCCGACCAAGCCCACCGCCATGGTGGTCATCGCCGATCCCCGCGTCCGAAACACCGTCACCCGTCACCTGTGGGCGCTCGGCGTCCGCGACGTGATCGAGGTGTCCTCGATCGCCGAGGCCCGTCCCCGGGTCTCCACCCCGCGCGACATCTGCGTCGCCGACGTACACCTCCCCGACGGCTCCGGACTGACCATCCTCGCCGAGACCCGCGCCGCGGGCTGGCCCAACGGCCTGGCCCTCTCCGCCGCCGACGACATCGGCGCCGTCCGCAGCGCGCTGGCCGGCGGCGTCAAGGGCTACGTGGTCACCGGCACCCGCACCAACGTCGCGATGCCCGGCCGCCCGGGCCTGCCGCTCGGCGCCGCCGGGCTGGCCGGCCGGATGCGCCGCCCCGGGATGCCGGGCATGCCGGGTGCCGGCGGCGCACCGGGCGCCGCCGGAGCCCCCGGTGCGCCGAGCCCCCAGCAGGCCGCCTACCGCGAGCTGTCCGGCCGCGAGGTCGAGGTGCTGCGGCTGGTCGCCGAGGGCCAGTCGAACAAGGCGATCGGCGTGGCGATGGGCCTGTCGGCGCTCACCGTGAAGAGCCACCTCGCCCGCATCGCCCGCAAGCTCGGCACCGGCGACCGCGCCGGGATGGTCGCGGTCGCACTGCGCACCGGAATCATCCACTGAGCCGATCGGCCCCACCGCTGCGGCGGCTCAGGAGGAACGTTTCCTCCTGAGCCGCCGCAGCGATCGTGCGGCGCCCCGGTGCCCCGGACGCGGCCATGCGGGTGACGGTCTGACCAGTCCGACAACACTCACGGTTCCGAGGACCGTCGTACCCTTGGTGGGTGACCGACGCCGTAGCAGCCATCCCAGAAGAAGCAGCCCCGGTCCCGCTCCTCGAACCGAAGGAGGGGATCCCGCCCGTCGTGGCGGACGAGCAGGCGCTGGCCGCCACCGTCGCCGCCTTCGCCTCGGGCACCGGACCGGTCGCCGTCGACGCCGAGCGCGCCTCCGGCTACCGCTACGGGCAGCGCGCGTACCTCATTCAGCTGCGCCGCGAGGGTGCCGGCTCCGCCCTGATCGACCCGATCGCCTGCCCCGACCTCAGCGGGCTGGGCGCCGCCATCGAGGACGCGGAATGGGTGGTGCACGCCGCCACCCAGGACCTGCCCTGCCTGGCCGAGGTGGGCATGAGACCGCGGCTCCTGTTCGACACCGAGCTGGCCGGGCGGATCGCCGGCTTCCCCCGGGTCGGGCTCGGACCGATGACCGAGAACGTGCTCGGGCTGAGCCTGGCCAAGGAGCACTCGGCGGTCGACTGGTCCACCCGCCCGCTGCCCGAGCCCTGGCTGCGCTACGCGGCTCTGGACGTCGAGGTGCTGGTCGAGCTGCGCAACGCACTCGAACAGGAGCTGGACGCCCAGGGCAAGCTCGGCTGGGCCCTGGAGGAGTTCGCCTCGATCGCCGCCGCGCCCCGCCCGGCACCCCGCACCGACCCGTGGCGGCGCACCTCGCAGCTGCACAAGGTCCGCCGGCGCCGCCAGCTCGCCGTGGTGCGCGAGCTGTGGCTGGCCCGCGACCGGATGGCGCAGGAGCGTGACGTCTCCCCCGGACGGGTGCTCTCGGACGCGGCGATCGTCAACGCCGCGCTGGCCATGCCGCTGAACGTCGCCGCGCTGCAGACCGTCCAGGGCTTCGGCCCGCGGGTGCACCGCCGTCAGCTGGAGCAGTGGCTGGCCGCCGTGCAGCGCGCCCGGGAGATCCCGGAGAACCAGCTGCCGCCGGCCGCCGCGCCGCACGACGGACCGCCGCCGCCGCGGGCCTGGGCCGAGAAGGACCCGGTGGCCGCCGCCCGGCTCTCCGGTGCCCGCGCCGCGGTCAGCGAGCTGGCCGAGCGCCTGCACCTGCCGGCCGAGAACCTGATCACCCCTGACCTGGTGCGCCGGGTCTCCTGGCAGCCGCCCATCGAGCTGAGCGCCGAGGGCGTGTCCGCCGCGCTGCGCCGGCTCGGTGCCCGGCAGTGGCAGGTCGACCTGGTGTCGCCGGCGGTGGCGACCGCGTTCGCCGCCGCGGTCAGGGTCAAGGACTGACCGGGCGCGGAACGCCGGAGAGGCTCCGCCGAGAAGGGGACGTCGTCCGTACGGACGGTGTCCCCTTCGGCGTACCCGGGGAGCGTTCCTGGTGGCAGGTGCCGCGGGACGTGGCGCGGGACACACGGGTCGAACCCTCCGAGGGGCCTGGGCAGGCTGGTTACCGACCGGTAGCATGACGGTGTGCGGCGCCGCCCCGGCCTTCGCCGGCGGCAGCCTGCCCACCTCGTAATGTTGGTCCCTGGGAGGAGAGCCCCCGTGCCTCGTACCGCGAGGGACGTCGTCTTCGTCGATGGCGTCCGCACCCCGTTCGGCAAGGCCGGCCCGAAGGGCATCTACCACGAGACGCGCGCCGACGACCTCGTCGTCAAGTGCATCCGGGAGCTCGTGCGCCGTAACCCGAACCTGCCCGTCGAGCGCATCGACGAGGTCGCCGTCGCGGCCACCACGCAGATCGGCGACCAGGGTCTGACCATCGGGCGCACCGCCGCCCTGCTGTCCGGCCTGCCGAAGTCCGTCCCCGGCTACGCGATCGACCGCATGTGCGCCGGTGCGCTGACCGCCGTGACCACCACCGCCGGCGGCATCGCCTTCGGCGCGTACGACGTGGTCGTGGCCGGCGGTGTCGAGCACATGGGCCGCCACCCGATGGGCGAGGGCGTCGACCCGAACCCGCGCTTCGTCTCCGAGAAGCTCGTCGACGAGTCCGCCCTGTTCATGGGCATGACCGCGGAGAACCTGCACGACCGGTTCCCGCACCTGACCAAGGAGCGCTGCGACGCCTACGCCGTGCGCTCGCAGGAGAAGGCCGCCAAGGCGTACGCCAACGGCGACATCCAGCCCGACCTGGTGCCGATCTCGATCCGCAACACCAACCCCGAGGTCGGCGAGACCGGCTGGGGCCTAGCCACCGTGGACGAGCCGATGCGCCCGGGCACCACGATGGAGTCGCTGGCCGGCCTCAAGACCCCGTTCCGCCCGCACGGCAACATCACCGCGGGCAACTCGGCCGGTCTGAACGACGGTGCCACCGCCTCGCTGCTGGCCGCCGAGGACGTCGCCGAGGAGCTCGGCCTCCCGGTCAAGATGCGCCTGGTCTCGTACGCCTTCGCCGGTGTCGAGCCCGAGGTCATGGGCATCGGCCCGGTGCCGGCCACCGAGAAGGCGCTGGCCAAGGCCGGTCTGACCATCGACGACATCCAGGCCTTCGAGATCAACGAGGCCTTCGCCGTCCAGGTGCTGTCCTTCCTGGACCACTACGGCATCGCGGACGACGACGAGCGGGTCAACCCGTACGGCGGTGCGATCGCCTTCGGCCACCCGCTGGCCTCCTCGGGCGTGCGCCTGATGAACCAGCTGGCCCGCCGCTTCGAGCAGCGCCCGGACGTCCGCTACGGCCTCACCACGATGTGCATCGGCTTCGGCATGGGCGGCACCATCATCTGGGAGAACCCCCACTTCGAGGGTGGTAAGTGACCATGAGCACCACGACTGAGCTGCTCCAGCACGGCGCCGAGCTGTTCCCGGGCGAGGTCGTCACGACCGCGCACGTCCGGCACCTGGACCTGCCGCTGCAGGCCGGCCGGCTGGCCCTGATCACCCTGGACAACGGCTTCGACCACACCAAGCCGACCACCTTCGGCCCGGGCTCGCTGCTCAAGCTGAACGAGGCGCTGGACCAGGTCGAGGCCGAGGCCGCCGACGGCACGATCGTCGGTGCCGCGATCACCGGCAAGCCGTTCATCTTCGCGGTCGGCGCCGACCTCAAGGGCGTCGAGCTGCTCAAGCAGCACGCGGACGCGCTGGCCATCGGCAAGGGCGGCCACGAGGTCTTCAAGCGGATCGCCGCGCTGCCCGTCCCGACCTTCGCCTTCTACAACGGCGCGGCCATGGGCGGCGGCGTCGAGGTCGGCCTGCACTGCGACTACCGCACGGTGTCGGCGGGCCTTCCGGCCTTCTCGCTGCCCGAGGTGTTCCTGGGCCTCGTCCCCGGCTGGGGCGGCTGCACCCTCCTGCCGAACCTGATCGGCGCCGGCAAGGCCGTCAAGGTCATCGTCGAGAACTCGATGAGCCAGAACAAGCAGCTCAAGGGCAAGGACGTGTTCGAGCTGGGGATCGCCGACGCGATCTTCGAGCCGGCCGACTTCCTGGAGCAGTCGCTGCTGTGGGCCGCCAAGGTCGTCAAGGGCGACGTGGTCGTCGAGCGCGAGCCGATCGACCGCGGCAAGGCCTGGGACGACGCGGTCGCCTGGGGCCGGCTGGTCGCCGACGCCAAGGTGCACGGTGCCGCTCCGGCCGCGTACAAGGCGCTGGACATCATCGCCGCCGTCAAGGACGCCGACTTCGCCGACAAGGCCAGCCTCCAGGCCGGCTTCGACGCCGAGGACGCGGCCCTGGCCGACCTCATCATGAGCGGCGAGCTGCGCAGCGGCATCTACGCCTTCAACCTGGTGCAGCGCCGGGCCAAGCGCCCGGTCGGCGCTCCGGACAAGTCGCTGGCCCGCCCGGTCTCCAAGGTCGGCGTCGTCGGCGCCGGTCTGATGGCCTCGCAGCTGGCGCTGCTGTTCGCCCGCCGTCTGGAGGTGCCGGTGGTCCTCACCGACATCGACCAGGAGCGCGTCGACAAGGGCGTCGGCTACGTCCACGCCGAGATCGACAAGCTGCTCGGCAAGGGCCGGATCGGCCAGGACAAGGCCAACCGCCTCAAGGGTCTGGTCACCGGCTCGCTCGACAAGGCCGCCGCCTTCGGCGACGCGGACTTCGTGATCGAGGCCGTGTTCGAGGAGATGGGCGTCAAGCAGACCGTCTTCGCGGACCTGGAGAACGTGGTCTCGCCGACCTGCGTGCTGGCGACCAACACCTCCTCGCTGTCGGTCAGCGAGATGGCCTCGAAGCTGAAGCACCCCGAGCGGGTCGTCGGCTTCCACTTCTTCAACCCGGTCGCGATCCTGCCGCTGCTGGAGATCGTCCGCGGCGAGAAGACCGACGACGCGTCGCTGGCCACCGCCTTCGCCGTGTCGAAGAAGCTGAAGAAGACCTCGGTGCTGGTCAAGGACGCCCCGGCGTTCGTGGTGAACCGGATCCTGACCCGCTTCATGGGCGAGATCCAGGACATCATCGACGAGGGCACCCCGATCGCCAGCGTCGAGAAGGCCGTCGAGCCGCTCGGCCTGCCGATGTCCCCGATCGTGCTGCTGGAGCTGGTCGGCCCGGCCATCGCCCTGCACGTCTCGGAGACCCTGCACGGCGCCTTCCCGGAGCGGTTCACCGTCTCCGAGAACCTCGGCAAGGTGGTCAAGGCCGGCAAGCGCGGCTTCTACACCTGGGTCGACGGCAAGCAGGTCCTCGACCCCGAGGTGCTGGAGCTGCTGACCTTCGGCGACTCGGTGCTCACCGAGGAGCAGGTCCTCAGCCGCGCCCTGGAGGCCGTGGCGCAGGAGATCGGCCTGATGCTGGAGGAGGGTGTCGTCGCCGAGGCGCAGGACATCGACCTCTGCATGATCACCGGCGCCGGCTGGCCCTTCCACCTGGGCGGGATCACCCCGTACCTGGACCGTGAGGGCGTCTCCGAGCGGGTGAACGGCAAGAGGTTCCTCGCCCCCGGCGTGGCCTCGGTGCCCGCGTAAGGCGTAGCGGTACGGCGGAGCCCCGGTGACCACTCGGTCACCGGGGCTCCTTCGTGTGTACGGACGCCTCGGCGGTCGGGGCGTGTACGGGGGTCTCGGTGCTTGAGGGCTCTCAGTGCTTGAGGCGGTAGACGACGGTGTCGCCGATGACGCCGATCATCTCGTAGTGGGTGTCCAGCAGGTTCTCGATCCGGGGGACGAGCACCGGCTGGTACGGGGCGATGCCGGAGTCGTCCACGAAGACCTCGGGCAGGCCGTTGGCCAGCTCCTTGTCGAAGGTCTGCCAGGCGTTGCTGACGCTGAACTGCTCGCCGACGCTGGCGCTGCCGTCCTTGCCGCCGCTGTAGTTGGTGAGGAAGCCGGCGGTCAGGTAGCGGGTGGCGGGCTTGCGGTCGGCCAGCCAGTACAGCTCGGGGTGCATGCCCCAGACCAGCACGGTGTCCTTCGGGGTGGTCTGGGCGGCGACCGCGGTGGCGACCTCGGTGGTGCGGTCGAGCCGCTCCCCCGGCCAGGCCAGCGCCAGGCCCCAGAAGACGGTGGCGGCGGCCGTGGTGTACACCAGGACGGGCTTCCAGCGGATCGCCGAGGTGGCGACCGCCCCGGTGCCCAGCAGCACCAGCGGGGGCATCAGCTGGAGGTAGTAGTGGCCGAAGAAGTGGAAGCCGACGCTGACCGCGACGACCGAGGAGAGCAGCCAGACCCACAGGTCGGCGGTCGAACCGTGCTCCTCGCCGGCCACCGGCAGCGGGCGGTGGCGGTACTTGAACCAGAGCCGGCGGCCGACCGGGAACAGGAAGCCGAGTCCGGCCGCGGCCAGGATGCCCAGGTTGCCGAAGGCCCGTCCGAGCATCTGGAGCCAGGCGCCGCCGAAGGAGGCGTAGTCGCCGCTGCCGGTGACCACCCAGAAGAGGAAGCCCTTGGGCTTGGTCAGGATGACCGCGACCAGCGCTATCGGGACCGCGAAGCCGAACCCGATCTTGAACAGGGCGGGCAGCCAGCGCACCCCTCGCCGGCGGGTGTCCTGCAACAGCATCCAGAGCACCGGCAGCATCACGGCCCCGCCGGTCTGCTTGGTCAGCGAGCAGAGCGCCACCGCGATGCCCGCGGCCAGCCAGCGGCGGCGTTCGGCGTACCGGAAGGCGGCCACCATGGCGGGCAGCATGAAGACCTCGAAGGTCGCCGCCTGGGTGTCCTCCGGGGAGAGCCCGATGGAGACCAGCAGGTACAGCAGTCCGGCGCCGGCCCCGGCCCGGTTGCCCCAGCGGCCGCGGGCGATCGAGGCCAGCAGGATCGCGGTGACCAGGTGGGCCACCACCGCGAGGGTGCGCAGCGGCCAGAGCGAGGCGGAGCCGAAGACGGCGAAGCAGGCCTGGTAGAGCCAGGGCAGCAGCGGCGGCTTGCGGTCCACCACGGTGTCGTACAGCACCCCGCCGTCGGCGAGCATCCGGGCCTGGGTGGCCAGGAAGCCCTCGTCCGGGCTCCAGACGGGCCGGGCGAAGGAGGGGATGTGGGTGACCAGCGCGACCAGCGCGAGCACCGGCACCAGCCTGGTCCAGTACCCCTGACGCAGGTGGGTACGGGCGCGCTCGGGCAGGCGTGAGGCCAGTCCGGCGAGGCTGGGGCGGGTGGGGGTCGGCACGAGTGACAACCTACCCGGCGGGATCGGCGCGGATGGCGCCGGTCCCGCCTTTCGGTGCGATTGTCAGCTTGTTTCGCGGCGAACTGTTACAGAGCCACGGCGGTCGGCCATCGACGGGGCGGCCGGAGCTCCCGGGCCGCCCCGGGCCCTGTCAGGCCGCCCCGGGCCGTCTCAGGCCTCGACCGGCGCCGCGTCCAGCTTGGCGACCAGGGCGGTCACCTTGCGGGCGATGTCGGGGCCGTTCAGGCCGATCTCGGCCAGGATCTCGTTCCGGCTGGCGTGGTCCAGGAACTCCTGCGGGATGCCGAAGTCGCGCACCGGCAGGTCCACGTCCGCGTCCCGCAGCGCCTGCGCGACCGCCGCGCCGACGCCGCCCACCCGGCCGTTGTCCTCGATCGTGACGACCACCCGGTGCTCGGCCGCCAGGCCCGGCAGGGCCGGGTCGACCGGCTTGACCCAGCGCGGGTCCACCACGGTGGCGGTGATGCCCTGGGCGGCCAGCAGGTCGGCGACCTCCAGGCTGGTGGAGGCCATCGCGCCGACCGAGACGATCAGCACGTCCGCGCGGTGCGCCCCGCTCGGCTCCTCGGCCGCGCGCAGCACGTCCATGCCGCCGATCCGGCCGACCGCGGGGACGGCCGGGCCGACCGTGCCCTTGGAGTAGCGCACCACGGTGGGGGCGTCCTCGACCTCGACGGCCTCGCGCAGCTGGGCGCGCAGCTGGTCGGCGTCGCGCGGGGCGGCCAGCCGCAGCGTCGGGACGACCTGGAGGATCGACATGTCCCACATGCCGTTGTGGGAGGCGCCGTCGTTGCCCGTGACGCCGGCCCGGTCCAGGACGAAGGTGACGCCCAGCTTGTGCAGGGCGACGTCCATCAGGACCTGGTCGAAGGCCCGGTTGAGGAAGGTCGCGTAGACCGCGAACACCGGGTGCAGGCCGTTGGTCGCCAGGCCCGCGGCGCTGGTGACGGCGTGCTGCTCGGCGATGCCGACGTCGAAGATGCGGTCCGGGAAGGCCTTGGCGAAGGGGGCCAGGCCCACCGGGTGGAGCATGGCGGCGGTGATGCCGACGATGTCCTCGCGCTCGCGGCCGAGCGCGACCATCTCCTCGGCGAAGACCGACGTCCAGTCCTTGCCCGCGCTCTTGATCGGCAGGCCGGTCTCCGGGTGGATCACGCCGACCGCGTGGAAGCGGTCCTCGTCGTTGTTCTCGGCGGCGTGGTAGCCGCGGCCCTTCTCGGTGAGGCAGTGCACGATCACCGGGCCGCCGAAGCCGCGCGCCTTGGTCAGCGCGGACTCCAGGGCGGTCAGGTCGTGGCCGTCGATCGGGCCGATGTACTTGAGGCCGAGGTCCTCGAACATGCCCTGCGGGGCGATGAAGTCCTTGAGGCCCTTCTTGGCGCCGTGCAGCGTCTCGAACAGCTGCTGGCCGACCACGGGGGTGCGCTTCACCGCGTCCTTGCCCCAGGAGAGGAAGCGCTCGTAGCCCTGGGTGGTGCGCAGGGTGGCGAGGTGGTTGGCCATGCCGCCGATGGTCGGCGAGTAGGAGCGCTCGTTGTCGTTGACCACGATGACGACCGGGCGGTCCTTGGCGTCGGCGATGTTGTTGATCGCCTCCCAGGCCATGCCGCCGGTGAGCGCGCCGTCGCCGATCACCGCGACGACCGGGTCGTTCCTGCCCAGCAGCTGGTTGGCCTTGGCCAGGCCGTCGGCGTACGACAGCACGGTCGAGGCGTGCGAGTTCTCGATCACGTCGTGCTCGGACTCGGCGCGGGACGGGTAGCCGGACAGGCCGCCCCTGGTCCGCAGCCCGGAGAAGTCCTGGCGGCCGGTGAGCAGCTTGTGGACGTAGCTCTGGTGGCCGGTGTCGAAGAGGATGCGGTCGCGCGGCGAGTCGAAGACCCGGTGCAGCGCGATGGTCAGCTCCACCACGCCGAGGTTGGGGCCGAGGTGGCCGCCCGTCTTGGAGACCTCGGTCACCAGGAAGGTCCGGATCTCCTGGGCCAGTGCGGCCAGCTGTCCGGGCGTGAGCCGGTCGAGATCGCGCGGTCCCCGAATGCGGGTCAGCAGGGCCACCCGTTCCTCCTCGTTCAGTGTTCGCGGACCGCGGACGGTCCGACGGGCCTCGCTGCCCGGTCAGACGGCAAGCCGGCGGTCTCGGCCCGGTGCCGACCGGTCGAGTCTAATCTCCGCTTGACGGACACCGAGCGGCACGCCCGGTGCCACCGACCGGTTACCGCCATCCCGGGAGGTCGGGCAGGGGGCATCGGTCAATGCGGTATTGACGGACATGAGTTCGATGCGGGCCGTGGAACTGGGGTTCCGAGGCGCCGGCGACAGGGGTGCTCAGTGACGGCCGAGGGCGCCGGACTCGCCCATCTCGCTCATCACCAGGGCCAGCGCGCCGAGCACCTCGGCCCGGCCTCCCAGCGTGCCGGGGACGACCGAAAGCTGACGGGCCGCACTGGGGATCGCGTAACGGGCGACCGAGTCGCGGATCGGGGCGAGCACCAGCTCACCGGCGTCGGCGAGGTCCCCGCCCAGGATCACCCGGCGCGGGTTGAGCAGGTTGCAGAGGGTGGCCACGCCGGTGCCGATCTGCCGGCCGGCGTCGGCGATCACCCGGCGGCAGCCGAGGTCGCCCTGGTGGGCCAGCTCGACCACCCTGGGCAGGGTGAGGTCCGGGCCGAGGGTGGAGCTGAGCAGCGAGAGCAGGTAGCGGGAGCCCACGAAGGTCTCCAGACAGCCGCGGTTGCCGCAGCGGCAGACCGGGCCGGCCTCGTCCAGGGTGATGTGCCCGATCTCACCGGCGGTGCCGCCCGGGCCGCGGTAGATCTGGCCGTTGACCACCAGGCCGGCGCCCACCCCGCTGGCGATCTTGATGTACGCGAGGTCGCTCAGGCCGCGGCCGGCACCCCAGACCAGCTCGCCGAGCGCGCCGAGGTTGGCGTCGTTGTCCACGTGCACCGGCATGCCGAGCCGCTCGGCCAGCTCCCGGCCCGGCGCGACGCCCGTCCAGCCCGGCAGGATCGCGGTGGAGCCGAGCGCACCGGTCTCCACGTCGATCGGGCCGGGCACGCCCAGGCCCACGCCGATCACCTTCTCCGGGCGGAAGCCGGCCTGCTCCAGCAGCCGCGCGACCATCGCCTCGGCCCGGTCGAAGCCCTGCGCGGCGGAGACGTCCACGTCGATCGGGGCGCTCTCCTCGGCCAGCACCCGGTGCGCGAGGTTGCCGATGGCCACGCGGAGGTGGGTGTGGCCGAAGTCGATGCCGACCACGATGCCGGCGTCACCGCTGAGCGAGACGCTGCGGGCGCGACGGCCGCCGGAGGAGGTGTCGGCGACGACGACGGTGCCGCTCTCCTTCAGTTCCCGCACGATGTTGGAGACGGTGGCCGCGGAGAGGCCGGTGCCGCGGGCGATCTCGGCCTGGGTGAGCGAACCGGCCATCCGCACGGCACGGAGCACCCGCTCCAGGTTCGCCCGGTGCAGGGACGACTGCGAGCCCGGCGTGTCCGTCGACATGATCCACCCTCCCAGGGTGGGGAGGCCTCCGGTGGGCTTCCCCTTCAACTCCTGAAGCCTACGGCTCGGGGGGCGGGGTGGGGGCTTCGGGTGTTCGGGGGGCTCCCGGGAGGGTGGGTGCGGGGGCTTCGGGTGTTCGGGGGGCTCCCGGGAGGGTGGGTGCCGCCGGGGGTGGCTCCGGGGGTGGCCGCTCCGGGGGCTGGATGATTTTCCGACTGCCGACTCTGTGGGTGGGGGGTTGGTCGCCGTTGGCAGTCTGAAAATCACCTGTTACGCCCCTCTCCGCGGCCACCCCCTCCGCCACCCCCTCCCGCAGCGCGTCCCTCTCGCCCGGTCGGGTGGGGGGGTGATGGGGGTGCTGTGGGCGGGTGGGTGCGGGCGCGCGGGCTTCGCCCTGCGCGCCCTCGGGGCGGGTGCGATGGGTGAGGGCGGATGGTGAAGGTGTTGCATGGTCAGGGGTCCAGGGGGCTCCTGGCGGCGGCTCAGAAACACCCGCCACTACCATGGTGCCCAATCTCAACCGTCCCATCGGGCCGTGAACGGTACCGGCAGGGGGACGCTTCCAGACATGACGGGGAATCAGATGGCAGGGGATCACCCTAAGCCGGGGGCCGGCGACGTGCCCGGCAGCGGGCCGCAGGACAACCGGGGCGGATCGTTCGGGCCACCGGCGGGCGGTGTGGATCCGGCCGCCGTCGCGGACCAGGTGACGCAGCTCGACGGCTCGGCGGTCCCGGGGCAGGCCGCGCCGCCGGCGCCCGCCGGGCCGCCGCCGGTCCAGCCGCCGGCACCTCCGGCGCAGCCGCCCGCGCAGCCGCCCGTCGGCGGTGCCGAGTACCCGGCGTACGCGCCCACCGCGGCAGGCTTCCCCACGCAGGCCCCGCCGCCCCCGCCCGGTGCGCCGATCGGTCCGTACGACCCGGTGCCCGGGGGCGGCTACCCCGCCCCGGGCTACGGCGCCGGGGGCTACAACTACCAGCAGCCCGGGTACTACCCGGGTGCGCCGATGCCCGTCGCGCCCAAGCAGCGCAACCCCGTGATGCTGTGGGGCGGGATCATCGGCGGTGTGCTGGCGATCGCCATCGTGATCGGGCTGGTCGTGCTGCTCAAGCCGAACGACCCCTCCCCCTCGCCGAACGCGAACGGGGGCACCAGCGCCGGCACCACCAGCGGCACCTCCGACAGCCCGTCCCCGGACAACACCACCAACACCAGGACCAACGCCACGTACAACATCGCGTGGAACTCGGCCAAGCCGGCCAACTCGGACGGCCTGGCACAGATGCTGGGCATCTGGGGCGCGGACAAGGTGGCCGTCCGGGCCGACAGCACCGGCATCCGGGCGCTCAACCTGTCGGACGGCAAGGAGGCCTGGAGCATCCCGGTGCCGGCCGGCAGCAAGGAGCTGTGCACCGCCTCCTACTCGGCCAACTCCAAGGGCATCGCCGCCGTCTCCTTCAACACCGGCGACAGCGACTGCTCCACCGTCGGCGCCGTCGACCTGAACCAGGGCAAGCTGCTCTGGAGCGTGAAGGTCAGCGCCGACCGGCTCTCCTCCCCGACGCTCAGCGTGACCGACAAGGTGGTCGCCGTCGGCGGCAACTTCGTCGGCGCGCTGAACATCGACAACGGGCAGCCCGCCTGGCAGTTCCAGCCGCGCGCCAAGGACTGCAGCGTGTACGGCCGCGCCGCCGGCGCCCAGATCGCGGTCAGCGACCGCTGCTACGACACCGGCATCCAGAAGTCGGTGCTGCAGGTCGTCAACGCCGAGAGCGGCAAGGCCGCCAGCCAGCCGATCCCGCTCTCCGGCAGCATCGAGCGCATCGACAAGGTCATCCAGGACCAGCCGCTGGTGCTGCTGATGGCCAGCGGCCCGAACGGCGACTACATCCTGCCGTTCGACAAGGACAACAAGCCGGGCAACCAGATGTCGGTCAAGGAGCCGGGCTCGGACAGCCTGAGGCTTTCCGGCCAGTCGGACGCCTACACCCAGAACGTGGTGGTCGGGAACACCATGTACGTGCAGATCAGCGGTGCCAAGTCGGGTGTCAACGCGTACGACCTGACCACCGGCAAGCGCCTCTGGTCCGTGACCGGCTCCTCGTCGAGCAACGACATGCGGCTGGTGTCCGGCAGCAAGGACGGCAAGGTCCGGGCCATCGTCAGCCAGGGCTACGACAAGCCGGCCAAGCTGGTGACGCTCTCCCCGACCGACGGTTCGATGAGCGACCTCGGCACCATGGCGATGCCCAACGGCCTGGACATCGGGATGAGCTCGTCGGAGTACATCGTCTCGGACGACGGCAGCGCGGTGTACGCCTTCCGCCGCCTCAGCAGCTCCACCGACGCTCCGGTCAGCAAGTGGAAGAAGTGACGCGGGCCGGCTGACCGCACGTCGGGGCGGGGCGGGCACGGGCGAACAGCCCGGGCCCGCCCCGCCTGCGATTATTCGGTCGGCTCATTCGTAGGGCATGCGAGGATTCGATCCATCAGCCTGACAAAGGAGTGCAGCGAGTGCCCGGCACCAATCTGACCCGCGAGGAGGCCCGGATCCGGGCCGAGCTCCTCCGGGTGGACGCGTACGACATCGAGCTCGACCTCAGCGCGGCGCGCGAGGGCGGCACCTTCCGGTCCACCACGGTGGTCCGCTTCAGTGCCACCACGCCCGGTGCGGACAGTTTCATCGACCTCGTCGCCCCGAGCGTCGAGGAGATCACCCTCAACGGCGCGCCGCTCGATCCGGCGAGCTTCGACGACAGCCGTATCCCGCTGCCGAACCTGGCCGCCGAGAACGAGCTGCGTGTGGTCGCCGACTGCGCCTACACCAACACCGGTGAGGGTCTGCACCGGTTCGTCGACCCGGTCGACGGCGAGACCTACCTGTACACCCAGTTCGAGGTGCCGGACGCCCGCCGGGTCTTCGCGAACTTCGAACAGCCGGACCTGAAGGCCTCGTTCACCTTCACCGTGACCGCCCCCAGCGGCTGGGTCGTGGTCTCCAACTCGCCGACCCCGGAGCCGGTCGGCGAAGGGGACACCCGGGTCTGGAAGTTCGAGCCCACCGGCCGGATCTCCAGCTACATCACCGCGCTCATCGCCGGCCCGTACGTGGGCGTCTTCGACGCCTACGAGAACGGCGGGCAGCGCGTGCCGCTGGGCGTCTACTGCCGCCCGTCGCTGCGCGAGTTCCTGGACGCCGAGGCGATCTTCGCGGTCACCAAGCAGGGCTTCGACTACTTCCAGGAGAAGTTCGACTTCCCGTACCCCTTCGCCAAGTACGACCAGCTCTTCGTCCCGGAGTTCAACGCCGGCGCGATGGAGAACGCGGGCGCCGTCACCTTCCGTGACCAGTACGTGTTCCGCTCCAAGGTCACCGACGCCGCCTACGAGGCGCGCGCCGCGACGATCCTGCACGAGCTGGCCCACATGTGGTTCGGCAACCTCGTCACCATGGAGTGGTGGAACGACCTCTGGCTGAACGAGTCCTTCGCGACCTTCGCCGAGGCCGTCTGCCAGGCCGAGGCGCCCGGCTCCAGGTGGCCGCACTCCTGGACCACCTTCGCCAACCAGATGAAGACCTGGGCCTACCGGCAGGACCAACTGCCGTCCACCCACCCGATCATGGCGGAGATCAACGACCTGGAGGACGTCCAGGTCAACTTCGACGGCATCACCTACGCCAAGGGCGCCTCGGTGCTCAAGCAGCTGGTGGCGTACGTCGGCCAGGACGCGTTCTTCCAGGGCGTGCAGGCGTACTTCAAGCGCCACGCCTGGGGCAACACCCGGCTCGGCGACCTGCTCGGCGCCCTGGAGGAGGCCAGCGGCCGCGACCTGAAGGCCTGGTCGAAGGCCTGGCTGGAGACCGCCGGCATCAACGTGCTGCGGCCGTCGATCACGCTGAACACGGACGGTGAGATCGAGTCCTTCGCCGTGCTGCAGGAGGCGCCCGCGCTGCCCGCCGGCGCCAAGGGCGAGGCCGTGCTGCGGCCGCACCGGATCGCCATCGGCCTGTACGAGCTGGTGGACGGCTCGCTGGTGCGCACCGAGCGGATCGAGCTGGACGTCGACGGCCCGCGCACCGAGGTGCCGCAGCTGGTCGGACGGCACCGGCCGGCCGTGGTGCTGCTCAACGACGACGACCTCTCGTACGCCAAGATCCGGCTGGACGAGGACTCGATGGCCGTCGTCACCGAGAACCTCGGCGGCTTCACCGAGTCGCTGCCGCGCGCGCTGTGCTGGGCCTCCGCCTGGGACATGACCCGCGACGGCGAGCTGGCCGCCCGCGACTACCTGTCGCTGGCGCTGTCCGGCGTCGGGCGGGAGACCGACATCGGCGTGGTGCAGTCCGTACAGCGCCAGGTCAAGCTGGCGCTGGACGCCTACACCGACCCGGACTGGCGCGAGCAGGGCCTGGCCCGCTGGGCCGCCGCCGCCGAGGAGCACCTGCGGGCCGCCGAGCCCGGCAGCGACCACCAGCTGGCCTGGGCCCGCGCCCTGGCCGCGGTCGCCCGCACGGACGGCCAGCTCGGGCTGCTCGCCGGGCTGCTGGACGGCTCGGTGGAGGTCAAGGGCCTGGCCGTGGACACCGAGCTGCGCTGGACGCTGCTGGCCCGCCTGGCCGCCACCGGCCGTGCGGACGAGGCGGAGATCGCGGCCGAGCTGGAGCGGGACAACACCGCGGCCGGCCAGGAGCACGCGGCCAGCTGCCGGGCGGCCCGGCCGACCGCCGAGGCCAAGGCGGAGTCCTGGGCCGCGGTGGTGGAGTCGGACAAGCTGACCAACTACGTCCAGGAAGCGGTGATCGCCGGCTTCCAGCAGTCGGACCAGCGGGAGCTGCTGGCGCCGTACGCGGAGAAGTACTTCGCGGCCGTGAAGGGCATCTGGGAGACCCGCAGCCACGAGATCTCGCAGCAGATCATCGTCGGGCTGTACCCGGCGCTCCAGGTGACCGAGGCGACGCTGGAGGCCACCGACGCCTGGCTGGCCTCGGCCGATCCGGCGCCGGCGCTGCGGCGCCAGGTGGTCGAGGCTCGGGCCGGGGTCGAGCGCGCGCTCAAGGCCCAGGCCGTCGACCGGGCGGCGGGGGCCCGCTGACCGGGCCGCTGAACGCCTGAAACGCCTGAAGGGGCGCCGGACGGGATCGTCCGGCGCCCCTTCGGGGTCCTGCGCGTTCCTCGGTGGACGCGACCGTTACTTCTTGCCCTTGCCCTTGCCGTACGGCAGAGCGGCCAGCGCGCCGATGATCACGAACGCCACGATCGGGATCACCACGTACAGGCCGATGGTCTGGCCGACGCTCAGGCCGGAACCCGGGTCGTCGCCATCGTCCCTGGTGAGGGCCATGGCGGGCGACGACAGCAGCATCATCAGCGTGACCGTTGCGGAGACCGCGCCGGCTCGCAAAGCGTTCCTCTTGTCCACGATTCCAACTTACCCGTCACTTATGGGGCGGCGCGCGTCGGGGTCGGGCTAGCGGGGTCGGGGCTTCCGGTTCGGGGGCCCGCGGGTCCGGCCAGGGCCTGCGCGCTCGGTCAGTGCGACGGGTTCCGGGGGCTCGGCGGGGCGAGGAGGTGGGCGAGGAGGCGGGCGGCGGGTGCGGTGGCGAGGCGCTCCAGGGTGACCGGATCACCGGCGCCGTCCGCGATCGGCAGGCGCCAGTTCGGGTACTGGTCCCAGGTGCCTGGCAGGTTCTGCGGGCGCGGATCGCCGACCAGGTCGGGCAGCCAGACGCCGACCAGCTCCGCCGGGGTCGCCCGCAGGAAGCGGTACAGCACCGGCATCGACAGCGGCTCCCCCGGGGTCAGCAGCCCGAGCCGGTCCAGCTCGGCCCGCCAGTCCGCCAGCTCCCCGGCCGCCTCCGCCTGCTCCTCCCCCAGCGGCCGGGCCAGCAGGCCCAGCCGGTGCCGCAGCTCGACGTGCTCGCCGGAGAGCCGGGCCGCGGTGCTCGGCAGGTCGTGGGTGGTGAGGGTGGCCAGGCAGTCGGGCCGCCAGCGCTCCGGGGGCAGGATGCCGCCGCCGGAGCGCCAGTCCCGCTCGAACCAGAGCACCGAGGTGCCGAGGACGCCGCGCTCGGCGAGCTCCTCCCGCACACCCGGCTCGACCGTGCCCAGGTCTTCGCCGATCACCGCCGTCCCGGCCCGGTGCGCCTCCAGGGCCAGCACGCCGAGCATCGCCTCCGCGTCGTAGCGCACGTACGCGCCCTCGGTCGGCGGGTGGCCGGCCGGCACCCACCAGAGCCGGAACAGGCCCATCACGTGGTCGATGCGCAGGGCCCCCGCGTGCCTCGCCGCCGCCCGCAGCAGCTCCGCGTACGGGGCGTAGCCGGCGGCGGCCAGCGCGTCCGGGCGCCAGGGCGGCAGGCCCCAGTCCTGTCCGTGGGCGTTGAAGGCGTCCGGCGGGGCGCCGACCGAGATGCCGCCCGCCAGCACGTCCTGGAGTGCCCAGGCGTCGGCGCCGTCGGGGTGGGCGCCGACGGCCAGGTCGTGGATCAGGCCAACCGGCATGCCCGCCTCGCGGGCGCTGCGCTGGGCGTGGGCGAGCTGCCGGTCGACCTGCCAGGCGAGCCAGCGGTGGAACTCGACCCGGTCGGCGAGCTCCTTGGCGGCCTGCTCGATCTGCGGGCCGCTCGGGTGACGCAGGCCCTTCGGCCAGTGGTGCCAGTCGGCGCCGTGCACCTCGGCCAGGGCGTTCCAGAGCGCGTGGCGGCGCAGCCACTCGCCCTCGCGCCGCTGGTACGCCTCGTACTCGGCCTCGCCGCCCGGGCCGCGCGGGACCTCGTGCAGCAGCTCCAGGGCCTCGCGCTTGAGCCGCCAGACGGCGTCGCGGTCGATCAGCCCGTCGTGGCCGAGGACCTCGCCGCGCAGCCTCGCCGCCCGGCGGGTCAGCTCCTCGGCCTGGTCGCGCCGGTTGCCCTCCAGGTACGCGTACTCGGGGACGGCCTCGATCCGCAGGTGCACCGGGTCGGCGAAGCGGCGGGAGGAGGGCCGGTACGGGGACGGGTCGGAGGGGTCGGCGGGCAGCGCCTGGTGCAGCGGGTTGATCTGCACGAAGCCCGCGCCGAGACCGGCGCCCGCCCACTGCGCGAGTTCGGCGAGGTCGCCGAGGTCGCCCATGCCCCAGGAGCGCTCGGACAGGACGGAGTACAGCTGGGCGAGGAACCCCCAGCTGCGGCCCGGGAGTTGCGGCAGCTTCCGCGGCGCGACGATGAGAACCGCCTGGGCCTTTCCCGCGCTGGTGTCCGCCCTGAGGGTGTGCCTCCCGAGCGGCAGGTCGGCGGGCAGCCAGTGCGAGTGCCCGCACGGCAGCTCCCAGCTCCCCCCGCCCTCCAGCTCCACGTGCAGCCGGGCGTCGGCCGGCACGTCCAGCGCGGTGCGCCGCCCCTGACGGACCACCACGCAGGGCGGCAGCAACCGCGCCCGCTGCTCGGCCCGGTGCCGCTCCAGCGCCTCCCGCACCTGCTCCGGCGTTCCCGCCACCACCCCGAGTGCCGCCAGCACCGCGACCAGCGTCCGCGCCCCCACCGCCTGCCCGCCCGGCCCCGGATGCCGGGTGTCCACCCCGCACGCCTGCGCCAGCGCCACCAGTTCGGCGGGTGGCGGCGGCGCGTCCTGCACCGGGACCTGCATTCCGTCGGCTCCGTCACTGTCGTGGTAAGCGGCCACTCGCGGCTCCTGCGCTGTCTCGGCGACGCCCGGTCAAGGCTCCCCAAGTCCTACCCGCGTGACGACCCGATGACGCTGCGCGACACGGGGGCGCACGGCCCGCCGCGGCCGCGCGCCGCGTACCTCTGCCTCGACCTGCCGGGGTTGGCGGGCGACCAACGGTGCCCGGCTCCAGCTGTGGGACTGCGGCTACGGGGCGAACCAGCAGTGGAGCGTCCCGATGCTGCGGACGGCAGTGCCGCCTGCGCCGCCGCGTACCTGACATCCATGTCCTGAGCTGCGCTCCTGGGCCCGTCCCGCCGGTCGGCGGGGCGGGCCCGACGCGTTGGACACGCCCGGGGAAGGAGGGGATGAATCGGGGCAAAGTCGGCATAGCCGTCGGCGACGTTGACACCGGGTTGGGGAGCTGGTGGGGTTGCGAGCGATGTGGTCCAGGCCTGGCGAGGAGGCTCCTGTGCAAGCCCGAGTGTCCGTTGTGGCCGGGCGGCGGCTGCGGCAGCAGTTGGAGCAGAGTCCGGCGCTGCGCGAGGTGCTCCACCATCCGGCGGCGCTGGCGGCACGGCGGGCCACGGCGCGGACCTGCCGTCAGCTGGCGCCGAGGACGGCGGACCGGCTGATCGCCGATCTGAAGGGGACGGAGCCGCTGCTGGCCGAGGTCAGGGCGGGGCGTGCGGCCGGGCGGCCGGGGCGGCGGGCGCTGCAGATCGCGGCCGGGGTCGCCACCGCCGCGGTGGTCGGCGGGCTGCTGGGCGGGCCGCTGCCCTCGGCGGCGTACGCGGCGGTGCCCGGACCGGACGTGGTGAGTACCGCGTCGCAGACGCCGCTGGGCAGCATGACGAACCCTCAGGTGTTCCCGCACCCGCAGCAGCAGACCGTGGCGGGCAAGCCGGTCGCGGTGCCGGCCGCCGTGGCGCTGGTGACCGCGCCCAAGGCCGACCGCGGCGCGGTGGACGCCGTCCACGAGGTGCTCGGCATCGCCGGGGCCACCGCCGTCACCCCGCAGGCCGACGGCGGGACGCCGGCCGCCGGCTCGCTGGTGGTGTACGTCGGCGGGCCCTCCGAGGGCTCCGGGGACGAGACCGACCGTACGCTGCGTCAGCTCACCGTCGCGGCCGGCGGCAAGGAGGGCTCCGCGCCCTCGACCGCGGACCTGCCGCCCGGCGGCTACGTGCTGTCGGCCGGTCAGCTGCCCGCCCAGGGCGGCGGGACGTACGGCGCGGTGGTGCTGGCGGGCGCGGACGCGGCCGGCACCTTCTACGCCGCGCAGAGCCTGCGCCAACTGCTCGCCGCCGTACCGGCCGGGCAGGGCCAGGGGCCGGGCGCGGCCGGGCTCGGCCTGCCCGGGATCACACTGCGGGACTGGCCGAGCGGCGCGCCGGTGCGCGGCACCGCGGAGGCGTTCTACGGCACCCCGTGGACGGCGCAGCAGCGGCTCGACCAGGTGGACTTCCTGGGCCGCTCCAAGCAGAACTTCTACCTCTACGCCCCCGGTGACGACCCGTTCCGGCTCTCCCGCTGGCGCGACGCCTACCCCGCCGCCCAGCAGTCGGAGCTGCGTGAGCTCGGCGACCGGGCCCGGCTGAACCACGTGACCCTCGGCTACGCGATCGACCCGGGGCAGTCGCTCTGCTTCAGCTCCGGCAAGGACGTGGACGCGCTGGTCGCCAAGCTGGACGGGCTGCGCAAGCTCGGCTTCACCGCCTTCCAGTTGCAGTTCCTGGACGTCAGCTACGACGAGTGGCACTGCGGCGGCGACCGCGACAAGTACGGCACCGGGCCCGCCGCGGCCGCCAAGGCGCAGGCCGAGCTGGTCCGCAAGGTGCAGGACCGGCTGATCGCGAAGAACCCGGGCCTGGCGCCGCTGTCCGTCGTACCCACCGAGTACCACCAGCAGGGCTCGACCCCGTACCGCAAGGCGCTGGCCGGAGCGCTGCCGGACGGCGTGCAGGTGGCCTGGAGCGGGGTCGGGGTGATCCCGGAGAAGATCACCGGCGCCCAGGCCTCGGACACCGCCGGCCTGTACGGGCACCCGCTGGTCACCATGGACAACTACCCGGTCAACGACGCCAGCCCGGACCGGCTCTTCCTCGGCGCCTACACCGGCCGCGACCCGGAGGTGGCCACCCGCTCGGCGGTGCTGCTGACCGGCGCCATGCAGCAGCCGGTGGCCTCCCGGGTGGCGCTCGCCACGGCCGGCGACTTCGCCTGGAACCCGGCCGGGTACAAGCCCGACGAGTCCTGGCAGGCCGCGGTGCGCACGCTGGCCGGGCCGACCGGCGCCGCCGCCACGCCCGCCGGATCGGCGCTGGCCGCCGTCACCGCGCTGGCGGGCAACAGCACCTCCTCGCCGCTGTCCAAGCAGGAGTCCGGTTACCTGACGCCGCTGCTGGACCAGTTCTGGGCCACCGCCGAGCCCACCTCCGGCGCCGCCCCCGACCTCAACCGGCTGATAGCGGCGGCGGCCCCGCTGCGCGACGCCTTCGCCGCGATGGCGGGCGCCCAGCAGACCCTGGCCGGCACCCAGGCGACCGCCCCGCTCGCGGCCGAGGCCGCACCCTGGCTCTCGCCGCTGCGCGACTACGGGCTGGCCGGGCAGGCCGCGCTCGACATGCTGCTGGCCCAGCACGGCGGTGACGGCGCGGCGGCGTGGAAGGCCCGGGTGCAGCTCAACCGGCTGCGCACCCAGCTGGCGGGCGCCCCGGCCACGGTCGGCGCGGGCGTGCTCGGCCCGTTCCTGGACCGCTCCGTGCGCGCCGCCGACAACTGGGCCGGCGTGGTCAGCGGCGGGGTCACCCCGACCACCACCATGGGCACCGCGCACGACCACCTGCCCGCGCTGATGACCGACGGCCAGGCCGACACCTTCTACTGGAGCTCCGCTCCCCCGCAGCCCGGCGACTCGGTCGGCGTGGACCTCGGGGCGGGGCGGCCGATCAGCAGCGTCACCGTGCTGATGGGCGGCTGGGGCGACGGCCCGGACGCGCGGACCGCCGTCGACGACTACATCCGCGACGGCGTGCTGGAGTACAGCACCGGCGAGGGCGGCTGGAAGCAGCTCGCCGTGGTGAAGAACCAGAAGACGGTCGGCGCCCAGCTGCCGCCCGGCACCGTGGTGCGGGCGGTGCGGCTGCGGGCCACCGCCGCGCAGAAGACCGCCGTCGCGGTGCGGGAGTTCACCGTCACCGCCCCGGACGAGGCCCCGGCCACCGTCACCGGCGGGCCCGACGCGCTGCCCGGCTCCTCCCCCGCGGCCGTGCTGGACGGCAACCCGGACACCGCCTACCGCGCCGCCAAGCCGCCGACCGCCCTGGACCAGCCGCTCGTCGTCGAGCTCGGCGCCGCCCGTCCGCTGGACCGGCTGACCGTCCTGACCGACCCGAACGTGCACGCCACCGCCACCGTCGCGGTGCGCCGCGCGGGCGGCACCTGGACGGACATCGGCACCGTGCAGCCCGGCTACAACGAGCTGCCGGCCGGCGGACAGCCCGCCGACGCCTTCCGGCTGACCTGGAAGCCGGGCGGCGACCCGCCGGTGGTCAACCAGGTGATCCCCTGGTACGCGGACGCCCCGGCGGCCCGGCTCACCCTCGCCGACCCGACCCTGGACGTCGTCACCGGCGCCTCCGCGCCCACCCAGACCCGGGGCACCGTCGAGGCCGGCCGTCCGGAGGGCACCACCGGTGAGCTGCGCGCCGAGGTGCCGGCCGCCGCCAAGGGCCTGACCGTGACCCCGACCGGCCCGGTGTCCGTGCCGCGCGGCGGCCGGGTGGGCGTGCCGCTGCAGGTCAGCGCCGCGCCGGGGACGCCGTCCGGGACGTACCGGGTGCCGGTGTCCTTCGTGGCCGGTGCCACCACCGTGCAGCAGGTGCTGCAGGTGCACGTGGTACCGCCGACCGGCGGACCGGACCTGGCGCTCGGCTCCCGGGCCACCTCCTCGGGCGACGAGACGGCGGACTTCCCGGCCTCGGCGGTCTCCGACGGGAACCCGAAGACCCGCTGGTCCTCGCCGGCCAAGGACGACGCCTGGGTGCAGCTGGAACTGCCGCAGACCGCCCACCTGGGCTCGGCCGTGCTGCACTGGCAGGCCGCGTACGCCGCCTCGTACAAGATCCAGGTCTCGGCGGACGGGACCAGCTGGACGGACGCGGCGACGGTCGACAACGGCAAGGGCGGGGACGAGACGGTGCGCTTCGACGCGCCGGGCGTACGGTTCGTCCGGATGCAGGGCGTGGCGCGGGCGACCAAGTACGGCTACTCGCTGTGGGGCGTCGAACTGTACGCCGTCACCGATCCGGCCGCACCGCCGCAGCCGCCGACCACCCCCACCACCCCCACCACCCCCACCACCCCGACCACCCCGGCCAACCCGACCGCCCCGCCGGCCCAGCCGGCCCAGCCGGGCACGCCCGCGTCACCGCCGGCGACTCCGCAGAAGCCGTAGGGCCCCGTAGGGCCCCGTAGGGCCCCGAAGGGCAGAACGCGGCGGGCCGCCGTTCCCCCCGGTTCGGGGGGCGCGGCGGCCCATGAGGCGCGTACCGACGTTATGACGGGCGGGCCCTTGTGGAGCTTCGGTCAGGCGGAGAGCGGTTCGGGCTGCTCGCCGCGGCGGACGGGGGCGGGGTGGGCGCCGTGCGCCCGGCCGATCGGGACGGAGTGGTTCGGCTCGGTATGGTCGTGGTGCTCGTACTCGCCCCACTGTGGGGCGCGCAACTGGTCCCCGCCGCCGTACGGCTCCAGGTAGGGCCGCCAGCGCGGGTCCTTGATCCCGGTGCCGATGATCCGCCAGGCGAGTCCGCTGGGCGGTGCGGGCGGGCGCTTCATCCGCCAGCCGAGTTCGGTGAGGTGGCGGTCGGCCTTGGTGTGGTTGCAGCGGCGGCAGGCCGCCACCACGTTGTCCCACCGGTGCTGGCCCCCGCGGCTGCGCGGGATGACGTGGTCGACGCTGGTGGCGGCGGCCCCGCAGTAGACGCAGCGGCCGTGGTCGCGGGCGAACAGGGCCCGGCGGGTGAGCGGGACGGGCCCGCAGAACGGGACCCGGACGAAGCGGGTCAGGCGGACGACGGACGGCGCCGGAAGGGCGCTGGTGGCGCTGTGCAGAGTGACTCCCGAGTCCTCCAGGCTGACCGCCTTGTGGTTGAGGACCAGGATGAGTGCGCGGCGCATCGATACGACGCCGAGTGGCTCGTAGGACGCGTTGAGGACCAGGACATGCGGCACGGATGCCTCCTTGGACGCCTGCGGCGCGTGGCTCGCGCCGGGACGAGCGGTTGGATCGCGCAACGAGTACGCGATCTCCCCCAGTGTCGCCTTACGCCTTTGTACGGCGCCACCACTCCTGTGTAACGGACCCGGGGTGAACTCCGGGTGTGGTCTCCGTCATACCCGGTATGCCCTGGGGGCGGTCGGGTTGCACCCGGGCGCCTCCGGGGCGCGGCGCGGTGGCCCTCCCGGGGGACGGATCGGCCGGTCGGAGCACTGTCCGGCGGCCGTCCGGAGCAGTGCACGGGGGGAGCGCACCGGGGCGTTGACGGGGCGTAAGAGGAGTCGTGTACGCCCTTCGGCGTGTCCATGCGGGTGCGCGGTGCCGGTTAGGCTATGGCGCACGGTCCGCGGGCCGCTTGCGGCGGCGCGGGCCCGTCACGCCCCCTGCAAGGAAGGTCCGCACGTGTTCCGCTCCGGCGCCACCGGCATCGCCGACGCGTCCTCGACGCTCTCCACCCCGACGCCGGCCCCCTCGCCCACCGCGCCGGAACTGCCGCAGCTGGACCTGCGCATCCCCACCAGCGCGCAGGAGGTCACCGACACCACCAGGCAGGCGGCCAGCTGGTTCGACTCGCACTGGCAGAGCTGGCTGGAGAGCGGTCTGCGGATCGTCCTCATCGTGTTGCTGTCGCTGGTGCTGCGGGCCGTGGTGCGCAAGCTGATCACCCAGCTGATCGGGCGGATGGCGCGCAGCCACGAGCACCAGGAGGAGAGCCGGCTGGGCGGGCTGCTGGCCAACACCGGGGTGGTGAACACGGAGCGGCGCCAGCAGCGCTCGGAGGCGATCGGCTCGGTGCTGCGCAGCGTGGCCTCCTTCACCATCCTGGGCACGGCGGCGCTGATGGTGCTCTCCGCGCTCGGGGTGAACCTGGCGCCGCTGCTGGCCAGTGCCGGTGTGGCCGGTGTGGCGATCGGTTTCGGCGCCCGCAACCTGGTGACGGACTTCCTGTCCGGGGTCTTCATGATCATGGAGGACCAGTACGGCGTCGGCGACGAGATCGACACCGGGGTGGCCACCGGCACGGTGCTGGAGGTCGGGCTGCGGGTGACCAAGCTGCGCGGCTCGAACGGCGAGATCTGGTACATCCGCAACGGCGAGGTGAAGCGGATCGCCAACATGAGCCAGGGCTGGGCGACGGCCTCGGTGGACGTGCAGGTCGGGTACAAGGAGAACCTGCAGCGGGTCGAGGACCTGATCCTGGAGACGGCCGAGGGGATGGCCAAGGAGGCGCCGTACGACGAGCTGGTCTGGGCGCCGGTGTCGATCCTGGGCGTGGAGTCGGTGGCGGCGGACTCGGTGATGGTCCGGGTCGAGGCCCGGACGGCGCCGGGCAAGGCTCCGGCGGTCTCCCGGGCGCTGCGGCAGCGGCTGAAGGCGGCCTTCGACCTGGCCGGGATCAAGGTCAAGGAGGAGGCCCCGGCGGTGGGCACCGGAGTGGCGATCGCCTCTATGGCGGAGCCGTCGCCGCCGTCGGCCCTGTCCGACCCGACCTCGCCGCGCTTCCGCGCGACGGAGCCGATCCCGGCGCCCCGACCGGCGGACGACCCGACGAAGCCGTAGCGCTTCGGCGGATCGGCGCCTGCGAACCACCGCGAAGAGGACCTCAAAAAGGACGAAAGCCCCGCTCCCGCCACGGCGGGGGCGGGGCTTCGTGCTGTCCGGTAACGCTTCGGCATCCTCCGCTCCGCCGACCATTGACACCCCGCTGACGCGGACCGTACGGTCCTACCCAAGCGACTGGAAAGTTTCCTAACAGTTCGCGGAAGCAGGCCCCGACCGCCACCCGGGGGCCACCCCGACCAGCCGAAAGAGGAGGATTCCGGGCATGACCAAGAGCACCGCCAAGGCCCCCCTCGCCGGCACCCCCAGCCTGCTGCGCGCCATCAACGACCGCGCCGCCCTCGAACTCCTGCTGGCGAACGGGCCGCTCTCCCGCACCCAGATCGGCACCCTGACCGGACTGTCCAAGCCCACCGCCTCCCAGCTGCTGGCCCGCCTGGAGGCGGCCGGGCTGGTCCTGCCGGTCGGCACCACGGCGGGCGGGCCGGGCCCCAACGCCCAGCTGTACCAGGTGAATCCGGCCGCCGGGTACGTCGCCGGCCTGGAGGTCACCGGCAGCGAGATCCGGGTCGCCATCGCCGACATCACCGGCTCCACGCTGGTCGAGCACAGCGTGCCGACCAGGGGCGTCCCGGCCGCCGAGACCGTCGCCAGGGTCGCCGCCGCGGTCGCCGGGGCCAGGCAGGCCGCCGGGCTCGCCGACGGCAGCCTGCGCACCGTCGCGATCGGCGTCGGCGGCGCCCCCGACCCGGTCACCGGCAAGCTGCGCTACGCCTCCCACCTGCCCGGCTGGCACTCGCCGCGGCTGGTCGAGGAACTGTCCGAGGCGATCGGCGCGCCGGTGTCGATCGAGAACGACGTGAACCTCGCCGCGGTCGCCGAGCGGGCCTCGGGCGCGGCGGCGGGTTCCGAGGACTTCGTCCTGCTCTGGGCCGGAGCGGGCGTCGGCGCCGCGATCATGATCGGCGGGCGGCTGCACCGCGGCTTCACCGGCGGCGCCGGGGAGGTCGGCTACATGCCGGTGCCCGACTCGCCGTTCGAATGGGACGCCCGCCGCCGCAAGTTCGGCGGGTTCCAGGCCCTGGTCGGCGCACCCGCCGTCCGTGCGCTGGCCCGTGAGCACGGACTCGGAGCACCCACCGCGGAGGAGTCGATCGCCAAGGCCCTGGAGACCCCGGGCGCCGGCGACACCCTCCTCACCGAACTGGCCGGGCGGCTCGCCGTCGGGCTGAGTGTCATCGTCGCCGTGATCGACCCCCAACTGGTGGTCCTCTCCGGCGCGGTGCCGAGCGCGGGCGGCGAACGGCTGCGCGCGCTCGTCGAGGACGAACTGGCCCGGATCTGCATCGCCCGCCCGGAGATCCGCAGCAGTGCCCTACCCGGCTCGCCCGTCCTGCTCGGCGCCCTGCAACGCGCCCTCACGGACGCCCGTGAGGCGGTCTTCTCCACCCACTGACGCTCCCCCTGTCACCTTGTTCACCTGCACCCACCTCTCCCCCAACCCCCTACGCGGGACCAGAGGCAACGACGCCTGCCCGCGCACCCCCAGGAGGACCACGAAGTGCACGCCATCACCTCACGCAGAGGCCGCCGCACGATCGCCGCCGTCGCCGGCAGCGCCGTCCTGGCCCTGCTCGCCTCCGCCTGCACCGGTTCCAGCGACTCGGGCGGCAACGACGACTCGGCCAGCGGCAAGGACGTCACCATCACCTTCTGGCACGGTTGGAGCCAGGACAACGAGGTGAAGGCGATCAACGACATCATCGCCGCCTTCGAGAAGGCCCACCCCAACATCCACGTCAAGCCGCAGGGCAACGTCGCGGACGACAAGGTCAACCAGGCCCTGCGTGCCGGCGGCGACGAGGCCCCGGACGTGGTCTCCTCCTTCACCACCAACAACGTCGGCATGTTCTGCTCGACCAAGGCGTTCATCGACCTCAAGCCCCAGCTCCAGAAGAGCGGCATCGACCCGGCCAAGACCTTCCCGGCCGCGATGCTCAACTACACGCAGTTCCAGGGCAACCAGTGCTCGCTGCCGCTGCTCGGCGACGCCTACGGCCTCTACTACAACAAGAAGGCCTTCGCCGCGGCCGGCATCACCGCCCCGCCCAGGACCTTCAGCGAGTTCGCCGACGACGCCAGGAAGCTGACCGTCGCCGACGGCGACTCGTACAAGCAGCTCGGCTTCATGCCGCTGTACCACGGCTACGAGGGCCACGCCGAGCACTTCCTCGGCCAGTACGGCGCCACCTACTTCGGTTCGGACGGCAAGTCGAACATCGCCACCGACCCGAAGGTCGCCGCGATGCTCAACTGGCAGAAGGGCCTGGTCGACCAGCTCGGCGGCTACGCCAAGCTGGACAAGTACCGCTCCACCTTCGGCGAGGAGTTCAGCGCCAAGAACCCCTTCAACACCGGCCAGGTCGCGATGGCCCTCGACGGCGAGTGGCGCACCGCCTCGCTCGCCGACGACAAGCCCGACATCGACTGGGCCACCGCGCCCTTCCCGGTGCCGGACGACCAGGCCGCCACCTACGGCCGCAGCTACCTGACCGGCACCATCGTCGGCATCGCCAGCACCAGCAAGAAGCAGGCCGCGGCCTGGGAGTTCGTCAAGTTCCTGACCACGGACACCGACTCGGTGGTCAACTTCGCCAACGCCATCCACAACGTGCCCAGCACCTTCGACGCGCTCAACTCGCCGAAGCTGGTGAGCGACGCGAACTTCAAGACCTTCCTGGACGTCGCCAAGAACCCGAACTCCAGCACCACCCCGGCGAGCGTCAACGGCGGCGGCTACCTCGCCACCCTGCAGAACCTCGGCTACGACATCGAGTCCGGCAAGCAGACCGACGTCCAGGCCGGTCTGGCCGCCACCGCCAAGCAGATCGACACCGACATCGCCCAGGCCAAGTAGGCGACGGGAACGGCCCACGGAGCTCCCCATGTCACTCGCGTTCGGCACCCGCAAGGACGGTGCTGGACCGACCGCCCCGGCGGCGCCCTCCACGCAGCACCTGCTGCGCCGGAAGCGCCGCCGGGAGGCGGCCCGCACCCTTGCCTTCCTCTCCCCCTGGCTCATCGGGTTCAGCGTCTTCTTCGCCTACCCGCTGATCTCCACCGCCTACTTCTCCCTCACCCAGTACAACGGCTTCGGCTCGCCGACCTTCAACGGCCTGAAGAACTGGGACTACGTCTTCAACCAGCTGCCGACCTTCTGGCAGGGCCTGCGCAACACGCTGTGGCTGGTCGTCATCATGGTGACCCTGCGGGTGGCCTTCGGCCTCGGCATCGGGCTGCTCATCACCAAGATCAAGACCGGCGTGGGCTTCTTCCGCACCGTCTTCTACCTGCCGTACCTGGCCCCGCCGGTGGCCGCCACCGTCGCCTTCGCCTTCCTTCTCAACCCCGGCACCGGCCCGCTCAACCACCTGCTCGGCCAGCTCGGCCTGCCGCAGCCCGGCTGGTTCGCCGACCCCTCCTGGTCCAAGCCCGCACTCACCCTGCTCGCCATGTGGGGCGTCGGCGACCTGATGGTCATCTTCATGGCCTCGCTGCTGGACGTCCCCAAGGAGCAGTACGAGGCCGCCGAGCTCGACGGCGCCGGCCCGTTCCAGAGGTTCCGGTACGTCACGCTGCCGAACATCTCGCCGATCATCACGTTCGCGGTGGTCACCGGGGTCATCCAGACCATGCAGTACTACACCCAGGCGATCGTCGCCGGGAAGGTCGCCGGCGGCATCGCCGGCAACTCCGGCCAGCAGTTCGAGCCCGGCTTCCCGCAGGGCTCCACCTGGACCCTGCCGCAGATGGTCTACAACCTCGGCTTCCAGCGCTTCAACTACGGCGCGGCCTGCGTCGTCGCCCTGGTGCTGTTCGCCATCTCGATGGCCGTCACCTCGATCCTGCTCCGCCGCCGGTCCGGCTTCATGGCGAGCGACGACTAGCGGACCCCTGAGGACTAGCCCATGACTCTCAGCTCCACGCTCAGCAAGGCGCCCGCCCCGGCCGGCGCCTCCCGGAACGGCACCGCCGCCGCCCGGGCCGCCCGGCGCCGCGCGCTGCTCAACTGGGTGGCCGTGCACTCGCTGGCGATCGCCGCCGCGCTGTTCTTCCTGCTGCCGTTCGTCTTCGTCTTCCTCACCTCGGTGATGAACGACCAGCAGGCGCTCACCACCGACTACTGGCCCACCTCCTGGAACTGGGGCAACTACGCCAAGGTGTTCGACACCCCCGGCTTCCTCACCTGGTGGCGCAACACCCTGGTGTACGCCGGCGTCGGCACCCTGGTGACCGTCGTGTCCAGCGTGCCGGTCGCCTACGCGCTCGCCAAGTTCCGCTTCCGCGGCCGCAACCTGGCCCTGATGGCGGTCATCGCGATGATGATGCTGCCGCCGCAGGTCACCGTCATCCCGATGTACCTGTTCTGGGCCAAGCAGATGGGCCTCGGCGGCTCGCTGTGGCCGCTGATCATCCCGATGGCCTTCGGCGACGCGTTCTCCATCTTCCTGCTGCGCCAGTTCCTGATGACCATCCCCAAGGAGTACATCGAGGCGGCCCGGATCGACGGCTGCGGCGACCTGCGCACCCTGCTGCGGGTGGTCCTGCCGATGTCCAAGCCGGCCATCGCCGCCGTCGCGCTGTTCCAGTTCTTCTACTGCTGGAACGACTACTTCGGCCCGCAGGTCTACGCCAGCAACAACCAGCAGGCCTGGACGCTGAGTTACGGCCTGGAGTCGTTCAAGGCCGCCCACCACACCAACTGGAACCTCACCATGGCCGCCACCCTGCTGGTGATGGCGCCGGTGATCGTCCTCTTCTTCTTCGCACAGAAGGCCTTCATCGAAGGCGTGACACTGACAGGGGTCAAGGGCTGATGTCCGCACTGAAGTTGGCAATCGTCGGCGGAGGTTCGACGTACACCCCGGAGCTGATCGACGGCTTCGCCAGGCTGCGCGACACCCTGCCGGTCGGCGAGTTGGTGCTGATCGACCCGGCCGCCGAGCGGCTGGAGCTGATCGGCGGCCTCGCCCGGCGGATCTTCGCCAAGCAGGGCCACTCCGCCACCGTGACGGTCACCACGGACCTGGTGGCGGGCGTCGCGGACGCCGACGCCGTCCTGCTCCAGCTGCGCGTCGGCGGACAGGCGGCGCGCAACCAGGACGAGACGTGGCCCCTGGAGTGCGGCTGCGTCGGCCAGGAGACCACCGGCGCGGGCGGGCTCGCCAAGGCGCTGCGCACCGTCCCGGTCGTGCTGGACATCGCCGAGCAGGTCCGCCGGACCAACCCGGACGCCTGGATCGTCGACTTCACCAACCCGGTCGGCATCGTCACCCGGGCCCTCCAGACCGCCGGCCACAAGGCCGTCGGCCTGTGCAACGTCGCGATCGGCTTCCAGCGCAAGTTCGCGGCCCACCTGGGCGTGGACCCGGAGCTGATCCGCCTCGACCACGTCGGGCTCAACCACCTGACCTGGGAGCGCGGGGTGACCCTGCTCGACGCCCCCGGCTCCGCCACCGGCCGGGAGGTGCTGCCCTCGCTGCTCAGCGGCTTCGGCAAGGAGATCGCCGACGACCTGCACCTGCCGCAGGCCTTCGTGCAGCGGCTCGGCGTGGTGCCCTCGTACTACCTGCGGTACTTCTACCAGCACGACACCGTGGTGGAGGAGCTCAGGGTGCAGGGCTCGCGGGCCGCCCAGGTCGCCGAGATCGAGCGGCAGCTGCTGGAGATGTACGCCGACCCGGCCCTGGACACCAAGCCCGAGCTGCTCGGCAAGCGCGGCGGCGCCTTCTACTCGGAGGCCGCCGTCCAGCTGATCGCGGCCCTGCTGGGCACCGGCGGCGGGACGTCCGTGCAGGTGGTGAACACCCGCAACGACGGCGTGCTGCCCTTCCTGCCGGACGACGCCGTCATCGAGGTCCCGGCCGAGGTCGACGCCGCGGGCGTGCGGCCGCTGCCGCAGCGGCCGCTCGAACCGCTGTACGCCGGGCTGGTCGCCGCCGTCACCTCGTACGAGCACCTCGCCCTCGACGCCGCCCTGCACGGCGGCCGCGACCGGGTCTTCGACGCCCTGCTCGCGCACCCGCTGGTCGGCCAGATCGAACTCGCCGACCAGCTCACGGATCGGCTGCTCGCGCACAACCGCGAGCACCTCGCCTGGGCCTGAGCGCCATCCACGGACCCGGTCCGTGCCCCGCGGGGGCGCGGACCGGGCGGGGCGAGGAGACCGACCAACCCCGGCCGGGGTACACGGCCGGGCCACGTACGAGCGCGGGGACCTGATGACCCACCAGCCCGAACCACTCCTGCCCGGCGTCCTCGCCATCGACGCCGGAAACTCCAAGACCGACGTCGCCCTGATCGGTGCCGACGGCACCATCCTGGGCACCGCCCGCGGCGGCGGCTTCGCACCCCAGACGATCGGCGGCGCCGCCGCCGTCGCCGGCCTCGCCCCGCTGGTCGAGGAGGCCGCCGCGGCGGCCGGCCACCCCTCCTGGACCGGCGTGCTGACCAGCCACGTCAGCGCCTGCCTGGCCAACGCCGACCTCCCGGTGGAGGAGGAGGCGCTGTGCCGCGCCCTGGAGTCACACCCGTGGGGTGCCAGCAACACCGTCGCCAACGACACCTTCGGCCTGCTGCGGGCCGGCACCGACGGCCCGCGCGGGGTCGCCGTGGTCTGCGGTGCCGGGATCAACTGCGTCGGCCTGCTCCCGGACGGGCGCACCGCGCGCTTCCCCGCACTCGGCACGCTCACCGGTGACTGGGGCGGCGGCTCCGGGCTCGCCACCACCAGCATGTGGCACGCCGTCCGCTCGGAGGACGGGCGCGCCGGGCCGACCGCACTGGCCCGGGCCATCGCCGAGCACTTCGGCCTGCCCAGCGCCCGGGCGGTCGCGGAGGCCGTCCACCTCGGGCACCTGCCGACCCCCCGGCTGCACGAGATCGTCCGGCTGCTGTTCGCGGTCGCGGGCGAGGGGGACGACGTCGCACTGAGGCTGATCGACCGCCAGGCCGACGAGATCGTCCGGCTGGCCGTGGTCGCGCTGCGCCGGCTGGAGCTGCTGGACTCGCCGGCGCCGGTGGTGCTCGGCGGCGGGGTGCTCGCCTCCCGGCAGCCGCTGCTGATCGACAACCTCACCGCGCGGCTCGCCGAGGCCGCCCCGCTGGCCGAGCCTCGGGTCGTGGTCGCCCCGCCCGTCCTGGGCGCCGGGCTGCTCGGGCTCGACCACCTGGGCGCGGACCGGCAGGTGCGGACGCGGCTGCGCCGGGCGTACGAGACGCAGCGGACGGTCGGCGTCTGACGCGCGTCGGGCCTGAACCTCCCGCCCCGCCGGATCCGCACGTCCGGCGGGGGCGGGAACCGTTCGGCGTGCGCTGGAATCGCTCGGCGTGCGCCGGGAACCGTTCGGCGTGCGCCGGTCGTGTTACCCGGGTACCGACCACCACCGCCACCCGGGGAGACTTGTGCCATGGCCGTGCCCCGCATCCTCCTCGCCGCCGTCCTGCTCACCGGTACCGCCGCCGCCGTCCTCACCGGCTGCACCCCCGCCGACTCCCGCCCCACGGTGGCCGCCGCCTCGTCCGCGGCCGCGCTCGCGGACGAGGGCGCCGACGACCCGTTGGACGACGATGACGACCTCGCCGACGAGGAGGTCGACGCCCCCGCCACCGGCCCCATCGCCGCCCCCGACGACACGCCGCTCTGCACGGCCCCCACCGAGGCGCCCGGCCACCAGGTCCTGGTCGTGGTCTCCGCCGGCCCCGCCGAGCTCACCGCCCAGCCCGCGCGCTACACCTGCACCCCGCCCCGCTACGAGCCCACCGGCACGCCCGTCCACTACGGCTTCGCCGCGGCGGGCGTGGCGGCGACGCTGGCCGACCGCCCGCACGACGACCCGGCCAGGCCCGTCGGGCTGGACGAGCTGGTCACCCACCTCAACGACTGCCTGGCCGAGCGCGATCCGGCCGACCCGTACGCCTGTCACGGCAACGCCTACGACGTGGTGCTGGACTCGCACGGGCGGATCATGCGGATCGGCGAGCTCGCGGTGCCGTAGGGCGTATCCGGCGGATCGTGTCGGATCGGACCGCGGCGTCCGAGTGCGTGCATCGCGAGGCGGAGGTGGGGGCACCTCCCGGCCGAGGGCCGGGGGCGCGTCGCGGGCCCGGCAAGGATCCGCCGGACAGGCCCTGGGGCGCAGGGCCCGCGCGTACGGTGCTCAGGTGTCGAGCAGGTCGGCGGCCTGTTCGAGCACCGCCAGGGTCCCGGAGCTGGCGCCCCACGAGACTTCGGGGTGACGGGCGGTCAGGGCACGGTGGTTGGCGCGGCGGATCCGGACGGTCTCCCGGTCGAGCGGGCCGGTCGTCCAGGCCGTGGTGAGGGCCAGCGCCGCCAGTTCGACCAGCTCGGCGCGCCGGCTCGCGGAGGGCAGCGAGTCGTGGGCGGCCCACTGGATCAGCCGGTGGACGCGCAGGAGGTCGTGCGTGCGGGTGACCAAGCTGAGGCGGTGCAGGGTGCGGAGCGTCTCGTCGACGGCCTCGGCACTCGCACCGGCGAGGTACATGCGGGCGGGTTCGGACGTGAGGACGTCGACCGGAACGCCTTCCGGGTCGAGGACGGAGGCGAGTTGGAGCACGGGGGTGGCCAGCGCGCCGGTGGCGGCGTCCGCGCGAGTGAGGGCGTCGGCGAGGATCTCGGCCACGCTCTGTTCCGAGCCGTCGGGATCCGGGGCGAGTTCCGCGAGGGGCCGGTGTTCGGCGAGCCGGGCCCGGTAGTCGGATGCGGTGACGCCGGTGTCGGCCCGGTCGATCAGGTAGGCGGAGGCCAGGGAGAGGGCGAGCGGCAGGTGGTCGACGTCGTCGGCCAGGGCGGCGAGCTGGTCGGCCGGCCCGCCGAGACCGTGGGTGGTGAGCCGGTCGACCAGGTAGGCCAGGGACTCCACCGGACGGAACGGGCCGACCTCCAGAACCTGGCGCTCCTTCATCCGCAGGGACGGGTCGCGTCGGCGGGTGGTGACGAGGGTGCGGCCGCGCGCGGTGACCGGGGGCCAGAGGGCGCGGAGGTCGGCCGGGTCCGAGACGTCGTCGAGGACCACCAGCCAGCGGCGGTCGGTGGTCCGCAGCCAGGACCGCAGGCGTTCCGGGTCCGCGGGTGCGGGGAGGTCGAGTTCGGCGGCCGCCCGGATGTAGGCCTCCTCCACGGAGCGACGGTCGGTGGCGCGCACCCAGAGCACGAAGTCGACGTACCCGCGGAGCAGCCGGGTGTGGGCGTACCGGGCGGCCAGCTGCGTCTTCCCGCTGCCGAGCATGCCGGTGAGGACGACGGTGGAAGCCCCGGCGGGGTCGAGGTCCACTCCGCGCGACTGGTAGGCATCGGCCAGTTCCGGGACGACTCCCACCTGCTTCGGCCAACGAGCCTGGCGCGTCGGCGCGCCGCCGGCCGCCCCGCCCGTCGGGACCCCGTTGACGTAACCCGCCTGGATGAGCGGTCCGTAGACCCCGCCGTCGATGTTGTTGCGGATCGGATCGGGCATGGCCCCAGTCTCACAGGTCGCGGCCCACGCGTGGAGCCCACGCCGGAGCGGTGCCAGGTCTCCATACGGTGAAAGAGGTCCCCTCCAACTGTTGAGATTCAGCTGCGCTACGCGCATCAACCGTCTTTCAACTGGGACCTTTTGACTTTCCATACTTTCCCGAGGGACTCCCTTGGTCCGGGTCTTACTCTCGTCCTCGTTGACCCGGTTTCGACAAGTCTGCTTTGCTTCCGGCCACCGGCGGCAAACGGTCCCTCATCCCCACTTCACTGACTGTTCATGACGAACGGCCAGTGGGACCGCGTTGCCGTCGCCACTCCCCCACCGCCTTTCACTGTTCCGCCGCGCCCTACCGGAGCGGCGGTCGGTACGAGAGAGGAACCCTCACGATGGGCATGTCCCCCACCTCCCGCCGCAACCGCGTCCGCGCCCTGACCGGGCTCAGCGCGCTGGCGCTCGCCGCCGCCGGATTCGCCGCCCCGGCCGCCCAGGCGGACCAGCCGGTCAGCGAGTTCGCCGGGCACTCCCACCCGTACCGGCACGGCACCGTCCCGACCAAGGAGGCCGGCCAGAACGCGACCGCCCGTACCTCCAACCTGAAGTACGGCGGCGGCGTCGACGGCATCGGCGTCACCACCGGCGCGCCGAAGGTCTACCTGGTCATCTGGGGCTCCCAGTGGGGCAGCCAGGGCACCGACGCCAACGGCTACACCACCCTGTCCGGCGACCCGTCGGGCGAGGCCGTCCGCGCCCAGCAGCTGTTCAAGGGCCTGGGCACCAACGGCGAGACCTGGTCCGGCGTCATGACGCAGTACTGCGAGGGCATCGCCTCGGGCTCGACCAGCTGCCCGAGCGGCTCCGCGCACGTCGGCTACCCGACCGGAGGCGCCCTGGCCGGCATCTGGGTGGACGGGTCGGCCGCCGCCCCCGGCCAGGCCACCGGCAACCAGATCGCCGCCGAGGCCGTGAAGGCCGCCGGGCACTTCGGCAACACCACCGCGGCGTCCAACCGCAACGCGCAGTACGTGGTGCTCTCGCCGACCGGCACCCACCCGGACGGCTTCAACACCACGAGCGGCAACTTCTGCGCCTGGCACGACTGGAACGGTGACACCACGCTGACCGGCGGCGCGGCCCCGTCCCCCTACGGCGACGTGGCGTTCAGCAACGACCCGTACGTGACGGACATGGGCAGCTCCTGCGGCCAGAACTACGTCAACAGCGGCAGCGCGGGCACCCTGGACGGCGTGACCATGGTGTTCGGCCACGAGTACTCGGAGACCGTCACCGACCAGAACCCGGCGGGCGGCTGGACCGACTCCACCGGCTACGAGAACGCCGACAAGTGCGCCTGGAAGGGCGTCGGCGGCACCGGCGGCTCGCAGAACGTGACCTTCGCGACGGGCTCCTTCGCCATGCAGGGCACCTGGTCGAACGCGGTCAGCGGCTGCCAGATCTCGCACGCGATCGTCCAGTGACGATCTGAGAAGGGGGGGGAGCGCCGGAGTGGGTCGTGCGGGCCCGCTCCGGCGCTTCGCCGTCTTCCGGCTAGGACGGCGCGACCAGCCCGAACTCGTAGGCGTGGATGACCAGGTGGACCCGGTCGCGGGCGTCCAGCTTGGTGAACAGCCGGGCCACGTGCGCCTTGGCGGTGGCCGGGCTGATGGTGAGCTCCTGGGCGATCTCCGCGTTGGACAGGCCCCGCCCGACCAGGGTCAGCACCTCGCGTTCGCGTTCGGTGATGCCCTCGGCGACCGCACGGCGGACCCGGGCGGCCTCCGGGCGGGCGGCGAACTCGCCGATCAGCCGGCGGGTGATGCCCGGGGCGAGCAGGGCGTCCCCCGCCGCGACGACCCGCACGCCGTCCAGGATGGTCTCCAGGGCGAGGTCCTTGACCAGGAAGCCGCTCGCCCCGGCGCGCAGCGCGCCGTACACGTAGTCGTCGTCGTCGAAGGTGGTGAGGACGAGGACGTGGGTGGGCAGCTCCGGGTCGGCGGTGATCCGGCGGGTGGCCTCGATGCCGTCCATACCGGGCATCCGGATGTCCATCACGGCGACGTCCGGGCGCAGCCGGTTGACCAGCTCGACGGCCTCCGCGCCGTTACCGGCCTCGCCGACCACCTCCAGGTCGGGGGCGTCGGCGATGAGCACGCGCAGGCCGGTGCGGATGAGCGGCTGGTCGTCGACCAGGACGACGCGGATCACGGTCCCACCTCCAGGGCGGCGTCTTCGGGGATCGGCAGTCGGGCGGCGACACGGAAGCCGCCCTCGGGGCGCGGGCCGGCGCTGAACCCGCCGTTCAGCAGGGCGACCCGTTCCCGCATTCCGGCCAGGCCGTAGCCGGTGCCGGGGGTCGCGGAGGACACGCCCGCGCCCAGGTCGACGACGGTGACGTCGAGCTCCCGCGGGCCGTACCCGACGGTGACGTGGCAGTCGCGGGTGCCGGAGTGCTTGACCACGTTGGTGACCGCCTCCTGGACGATCCGGTAGGCGGCGAGGTCCACCTCGGGCGGCAGGGTACGGGCTTCGCCCCGGCGGGTCAGCGCGACCCGCACCCCGGCGCCCGCCGCCTTCTCCACCAGCCGGTCCAACTCGACCAGCCCGGGGGTGACTTCGAGCGGCGCCTGCTCCCCCTCGCCCTGCCGCAGCGCGCCGAGCATCCGGCGCAGACCGGCCAGGGTCTCCCGGCTGGTGGCCTCGATCGCCTCCAGGGCGGTCCGGGTCTCGGCGGGCTGGGTGTCCATGACCCTGCTGCCCATGCCGGCCTGGATCGCGATGATGCCGATGTTGTGGGCGACCATGTCGTGCAGCTCGCGGGCGATCCGGAGCCGTTCGGCGGTGACGGCCTGCTCGGTGGCGCGGCCCCGCAGGGCCTCGGCGTGGGCGCGGCCCTGGCGGATGGTGTTGCCGACCAGCCAGGCGATCAGCACGGTCGCGGCGAGGCCGGCGTAGGCGTAGGGGTTGACGGCGTAGCCGTTGACGGTGCCCCAGACGTACAGCCAGGCGAGCATGGTCAGCGGCAGCGCCACGGCGCTCAGCGAGACGAGGCGGGAGCGGGTGGCCGCGCAGTAGCCGATCACCGCGTTGGCGATCAGGAACTGCACCGGGCCGGTCTCCGGGGCCCGCAGCATCCCGAGCGAGAAGATGCCGCCCGCCAGCGCCACCGCGACGGCGGCCAGCGGCAGCCGGACGAGCAGGAACGCGACCAGGGTGGTGACCACGGCGGTGACCACCAGCGGCATGTCCTCGGGGTTGCCCTGGTACTCGAAGAGGTGGCGCAGTTCGTCGGCCCGGGTGAAGAAGCGGAACACGACGACGGCCGTCCAGAACACCGCCACCCACACGCCCGCGGGCAGGCGCCTGAGCAGCGGCGGGCGGTGGTCGGTGATCATGACGCGATGGTAGCGGCGGGCGGTTCGGCGGCGCATTGGCCCGCGGGCGTAGTCCCGGGGGCGGGGGCGGCGGCTCCCGGTTGTGGCCCGCCGCCCGATGCCCGGTGACGGCCCTGACCGGCACCGTTGTCCCCGTGATCGAGATCGAACGACTGACCAAGCGGTACGGCGCCACCACGGCCGTCGACCAGTTGACCTTCACCGTCCGGCCGGGCACCGTCACCGGCTTCCTCGGCCCCAACGGCGCGGGCAAGTCCACCACGCTGCGGATGATCCTGGGCCTCAACACCCCCACCGGGGGCGCCGTCACCGTGGCCGGGGTGCCCTTCGCGAACCGGCCGCGCGGCCTGCGGCACGTCGGGGCGCTGCTGGACGCGGGCGACGTGCACGGCGGGCGCAGCGCTCGGGCGCACCTCGCGGCGCTGGCCCGCGGCAACCGGATCCCGCTCGGGCGGGTGGACGAGGTGCTGGCGGAGGTGGGGCTCGGCAAGGCCGCCGGGCGGCGGATCGGCGGCTACTCGCTGGGCATGAAGCAGCGGCTCGGCATCGCGGGGGCGCTGCTCGGCGACCCGCCGGTGCTGCTCTTCGACGAGCCGCTGAACGGCCTCGACCCGGAGGGCGTGCTGTGGGTGCGCGGGCTGTTCCGGCGGCTCGCGGACGAGGGGCGGACGGTGTTCGTCTCCAGCCACATGATGGCGGAGATGGAGCACACCGCCGACCGGCTGGTGGTGATCGGGCGCGGGCGGCTGATCGCGGACGAGAGCCTCGTCGAGTTCTCGGCCCGCAACGCGGAGACCTCGGTGGCCGTACGGGCGCCCGAACTCTCCCTGCTGGTCGACGCCTTGCGCGCGGAGGGAGCCGAAGTGAGCGTGGTGGAGCCGCAGTTCGGGATCGTCACCGGCATGCCCGCCGAGCGGATCGGTGAACTCGCCCTGCGGCACGGCGTGGTGCTGCACGAGCTCGCGACTCGTACGTCGTCCCTGGAGTCGGCGTTCATGTCCCTGACCGCCGACAGCGTCGAGTACCTGGCAGGAGAGGCCCGATGAGCACCATGACGGTTGGATTCGCCGAGCCGGCACCCCGGTTCACCGATCTGCTCGCCGCCGAGTGGATCAAACTGCGCTCGCTGCGGTCGACGTACTGGGTGCTGGCGCTCGCCTCGCTGGCGGCGATCGCGATCAACCTGAACGCCGTCCACTCCGACCTGACGTACATCGACAACCCGCCGCCCCGGATGCCGGGCATACCACCGTTCCGGTACGACGCGCTGTACCACAGCCTCAGCAGCATCGCGTGCTACCTGATGGCGATCGCGGCCGGCAGCCTCGGGGCGATCACCGTGTTCGGCGAGTACACCACCGGTCTCGTCCGCACCACCTTCGCCGCCGTGCCCGACCGGCGCGGGGTGATCGCCGCCAAGGTGCTGCTGATCGGCGGGATCACCGCGCTCGCCGGGGCGGTGGTGTCCACGGTGTCCTTCTTCGCCTGCAACGCGATGCTGGCCTCCCGGCACGTCGGACTCTCCATCACCGAAGGGGTGAGTCTGCGGGCCGTCCTCGGCTACGCGGCGATCGTTCCGGTCTGCGCGCTGATCGGCATGGCGGTGGGCGCGCTGCTGCGGCACGCCACCGCCTCGATCGTCTCGCTGGTGATGCTGTTCTTCATCCTGCCGCTGATGTTCGGCGGGGACCGCTACCGGTGGCTGAGCGAGATCGGCAGCCACCTGCCGCTGGCCACCGTCAACCGGCTCACCTACAACCCCGACTCCTCGACCACGATCTCGAAGTACGCCCCGAGCGTGCTGGACTCGTGGATCACCATGGGGGTGTGGGCGGCCGTCGCGGTGGCGGTGACGATGGTCGTGGTGCGGCGCCGGGACGTGTAGACCGGCCCGGACGGGCTCAGGCCGCGGCCGCCTTGGCACGGAAGGCGCGCAGGGTGTCGGCGGGGACGCCGCAGGCGGGCAGGAAGGCGGCGGCGCCGCCGTGGCGGGTGTGGATCCGGGCGAGGAAGACGGACATGGCCTCGGCGGGGGCCTCCAGGAGCGGGGCCGGGATGGTGAGGCGGCGGCCGTCGGGGTCGGTGACGCGGGTGGGGCCCTGGCCGTTGAGGGCGGTGCGGTGGCGTTCGGCGAGGCCGGCGAAGATCTGCGGGAGGGCGTCGGCGGTGCGGGCGTAGTCGGCGACGATGCGGTCGGCGGGGATGCCGAGGAGGTCCAGCAGGAGGGCGGTCAGCAGCCCGGTGCGGTCCTTGCCGGCGGCGCAGTGCAGCAGGACGGCGCCGGGGCGGGTGGCCGCCTCGACGGCGGCGGCGACGGCCTCGGGCGCGGACTCGGCGAGCAGGAGGTAGAACTCGCCGAGGTCGGCGGCGGTGGCCATGGTCGCCATGTGGGCGGTGAGGGCGTCGGTGGCGGGGTTCACCGGGGCGGCGACCACGGACACCCCGGCGGCCTCGGCGGCGGCCCAGTCGTCGGGGCGGGTCTCGCGGGGGGCGCGCAGGTCGACGACGGTGCGGATGTCGCAGCCGCGCAGCTGGGCGACGGTGGCCTCGTCGGCGGCCGGGAAGGGCTGGGCGGAGCGGTAGAGCACACCGGGGCGTATCCGCAGGCCCTCGGGGTCGCTGAGGACGGCGGGGTCGCGGAAGTTGACCAGGGACATGCGCAGGGCCTTTCGGGTGAAGCCGTACGACGAGCATAAGGAGACATCCGGGCGACTGGGTGTCCACCCCTCCGCTCCGGCCCGGCCGGGCCGCGCGAGCGGTGGCGCGCCAAGGCCCCGGCCGTAAGGATCCTGGTAAAGTTCACCGCCCAAAAATCAGGCCGTACAGGGGTTGGCAGGACACGGTGACCGAGGCGAGCGAGTGCGACATACCCACCGAGCTGGCCGAGGCGTACCTCGTGCTGCTCGCCGACGTCTCCCGCACCGGGCGGCTGCTGCGCCGGGACGAGCTGGAGGGCCTGCGCCGGCTCGGTGAGCAGTGTGCCGAGGCCGGCTACGGGCTGCGCGAGGTGGTCTCGCAGTGCCTGGCGACGGCCCGCCGGGCCTGGCAGACGCTGCCCGGGACGACCGCCGCGGGCAGCGTCGGCGAGCTGCGCCGGATGGGCGACGCCGTGCTGGCCGCGACCGATGCCGCGCTGGCCGCGCTCGGCGAGGGGCACGAGCGGGCGCAGCGCCTGGCGGTCCGCCAGGAGGAGGCCGCCAGACGGGAGTTCATCGACGACCTGCTGTTCGGCCGCAGCGACCTCGGCCTGCTCGCGGAGCGCGCGGAGCGGTTCGGGCTGCGGCTGGCGGGCGCGTACACGGTGGCGGTCGCGGTGGGCGACGAGCCGTTCGCGGACGTCCACCCGCTGGTGCACCGGGTGGAGCGGGAGCTGGCCGGGCGGTTCGGCGAGCGGGACGTCCTGCTGGCCAGCAAGGACGGCCGGCTGGTGTGTATCGCCCCGGACTCCGAGCGGGCCGTGCTGGAGGCCTTCGCGGACCTCACCCTGCGCCCCGGACCCGGCTACCGCCCGGTGCTGCGGGTGGCGACCGGCCGCCGGCACTCGGGGCCGAGCGGGGTGCCGCGCAGCTACGAGGAGGCACTGGACGCGCTGGACTACGCGCAGCGGCTGGGCCTGCCCGCGCAGCAGCTGAAGGCCGAGGAGCTGCTGGTCTTCCCGGTGCTGATGCGCGACCGGGCGGCGATGGCCGACCTGGTGCGCAGCGTGCTCGGCCCGCTGACCGAGGCGCGCGGGGGCGCCCGTCCGCTGCTGGACACCATCGCGGTGCAGGCGGAGGCGGCGTACGTGAACGCGGAGGCGGCGCGCCGGCTGGGGCTGAGCGTGCGCACGCTGAGCTACCGGCTGGAGCGGATCAGGGCGCTCACGGGGTACGACCCCTCGGACGCGCTGCAGCGCTTCACCCTGGAGACGGCGGCGATGGGGGCCCGGCTGTTGGACTGGCCGGACCAGCCGCTCTGAGGCGCTCCCCCGAACCCGGGCCGACCTGCCCGAAGCCGTTCTGTTGCCCTGCTGTTGCAGTGTCACGGGCGGCGCACGTTCCAGGGTGTCAAAGGGGCGTAAAGATTGCCGGATCCTGGCAATGTGCGGGCGCCCCCTCCACTGTCATGATCTCCCCGGCGCCGATGCGCGGCGCCGGAGGAGAGGCGGGGGAGCGTGGCCGGGATGGGGGGATTCTTCGCGGCGGCGCTGGCCTTTCCGACGGCGCTGTTCAGCTTCGCGCTGGTGGTGGTCGTCGGGTACTGGCTGCTGACGCTGATCAGCGGTCTGGGGTTCGACGCCGTGCACGGGGGGCACGGTGTCGGGCACCACGTGGGTGCCGGGCACGCCGGACATGTGGGTCCGGTGGGTCACGTCGGGCACGGTGCCGGGGGGCACGGTGTCGGGGGGAACGTGGCCCACGGGGCGTCCGACGGGCACGGTGCCGGGGGGAGTACCCACGGTTCCCAGGACGGGAACGGCCACCACGGGGGCGTGCTGGACGCGCTGGGGCTGGGCGGGGTTCCCGTGACGGTGACGGTGTCACTGCTGGTCACGATCGCCTGGTTCGTCAGCCTGGCCGGCACCGTCCTGACCTCGGGGGCACCGGCGCGCGGCGGCGTGTTCGCCGTCGCGCTGGTCGCCTCCTGGGCGGGGACCAGGCTCCTCGTCCGGCCGCTGTCGCGGCTGTTCCCGCAGGACCACCCGGTCACCCGGGGGGACTTCGTGGGGCGGGTCTGCGTGATCCGCACCGGCCGGGTGACCGCCGACTTCGGCCAGGCCGAGGTCACCGCCGAGGACGGCTCCACCGCGACCGTGCAGGTCCGCACGCCGGAGCCCGATCCGGGGCTGACGGCCGGCCGCACCGCCCTGATCTACGACTACGACGCGGACGGCGAGCACTTCCTGGTGGCACCGTTCGATCCGCCTTCCATTTCCTGACACTTCGTCAGTTCTTTTCGACAGCAATCACCTTCGCACCACCGTCTCGTCAAAGGACTCCGTGATGGACACCATCGCCGTGGGTTTCGGCGTGCTCGTCGCCGTCGTGCTGCTCATCGTCTTCGCCCTGCTGCTGCTCGTGGGACGCCTGTTCCAGAAGGTCGAGCAGGGCAAGGCGCTGATCATCTCCCGGACGAAGAAGGTGGACGTCACCTTCACCGGCACGATCGTCCTGCCGATCCTGCACAAGGCCGAGCTGATGGACATCACCGCGAAGACGGTGGAGATCCACCGGGCCGGCCGGGACGGGCTGATCTGCCGGGACAACATCCGGGCGGACATCCGGATCTCCTTCTTCGTCCGGGTGAACAAGACCGTCGAGGACGTCATCAAGGTCGCCCAGTCGATCGGCACCGCCCGGGCCAGCGACCCGCAGGCGATCCAGGAGTTCTTCGCCGTCAAGTTCGCCGAGGCGCTCAAGACCGTCGGCAAGCAGTTGGACTTCACCGACCTGTACACCCACCGGCACGAGTTCCGGGACCAGATCATCGCGGTCATCGGCACCGACCTCAACGGCTACACCCTTGAGGACGCGGCCATCGACCACCTGGAACAGACCCCGATGAACCAGCTGGACGGCTCCAACATCCTGGACGCCCAGGGCATCCGCAAGATCACCGAGCTGACCGCGATCGAGCACGTGCGCACCAACGAGTACCAGCGCAACGAGGAGAAGGAGATCACCCGGCAGAACGTGGACGCCCGGGAGACCGTCCTGGAGCTCGAACGCCGCCAGGCCGACGCCGAGATCCGCCAGCGCCGCGAGATCGAGACCCTGCGGGCCAAGGAGGACGCGGTGATCGCCCGGGTGCAGGAGGAGGAGCGGCTGAACGCGCAGACCGCCTTCCTGCGCACCGAGGAGGTGCTCGGCGTGCAGCGGGAGAACCAGGCCCGCGAGGTCGCGGTGGCGCAGAAGAACCGCGAGCGGGTGATCGCGGTGGAGAACGAGCGGATCGAGAAGGACCGCCTGCTGGAGGTCGTCGGCCGCGAGCGGGAGACCGAACTCGCCGTCATGGCCAAGGAGAAGGAGGTCGAGTCCCGCCGCCGGGAGGTCTCCGACGTGGTCCGCGAGCGGATCGCGGTCGACCGCACCGTCGCCGAGCAGGAGGAGGCCGTCAAGACGCTGCGTGCCACCGAGGAGGCCGAGCGGATGCGCAAGGCCGTGGTCATCCAGGCCGAGGCGGAGGCGCAGGAGAAGCTCGTCAAGGACATCAAGGCCGCCGAGGCCGCCGAGCAGGCCGCCGCACACAAGGCCCGCGAGGCGCTGGTGCTGGCCGAGGCCCGGCAGCAGGCCGCCGAGCTGGACGCGGCCGCCAAGGTCCGACTGGCCGAGGGCATCCGGGCGGAGGCCGCCGCCGAGGGGCTGGCCCGGGTGCAGGTGCGCGAGCAGGAGGCCGCGGCCGTGGAGAAGGTGGGCCGCGCCGAGGCCGCCGTCCAGACCGAGAAGGCGAAGGCCGCCGCGCTGGAGGTCGGCGCCAAGCTGAAGGCGGAGGCCGAGGGCCTGACCGAGAAGGCCGCGGCGATGGCCAAGCTGGACGAGGCCTCGCGCGAGCACGAGGAGTACCGGCTGCGGCTGGCCGCCGAGAAGGACGTCCGCCTCGCCGGGCTGGACACGCAGCGGCAGATCGCCGAGGCGCAGGCCGCGCTGGTCGCGGCCGGGCTGGAGAAGGCGAAGATCGACATCGTCGGCGGGGACTCGGTGTTCTTCGACAAGCTGGTGCAGTCGGTGACGGCTGGCAAGGCCGTGGACGCCTTCGTCGGGCACTCGCAGACCGCCCAGACCCTGGCCGGGCCCTGGCTGGACGGACGGGCCAGCTTCACCGAGGACCTCACCCGGGTGCTCTCCTCGGTCTCCACGGCCGACGTGCAGAACCTGACGGTCTCCGCGCTGCTGCTCAAGCTGATCGGTACGGGCGGCGGCGAGCAGGCCGGGCAGCTGCGCCGGCTGCTGGACTCGGCGAAGAAGCTGGGCCTCGCCGAACTGCCGATCGGGGCGCTGGCCGACGCCTCCCTGAACGGCTCCAAGTAGCAGCCGGCTCCACGTAGCAGCCGGCGCCAGGCAACAGCCGGCGCCGAGCAGCCCGACCAGTCACCCGCGCCGAGCACCTGAGGAACTGACCGTGGACGCCTCCGAAGCCCGGCTCGACGCCGGCACCTACGAGGTCCTGCGCGACCGGCTCGCCCGGGCCGCCGCCGAACTCTCCGACCGCGCGCAGGCGTTGAACGCCCGCCGGGTCGCCGAGTTCGGCGGCGGGGAGCTGCGGCTCACCGGCACCGGGCGGATCACCACCGCCCGGGCCTGCCTGCCGCAGGACCTCACCGCCGTCGGCGGGCTGCTGCTGCTCGGCACCCGTCCGGTCGAAGTCGTGGACGGCGCCGAGGACTTCGCGGACGTCCTCAGCCTCCACCGGCCCGACGACCTCTCCCCCGCCACGGGCGCGCTGCTGGACGACCCGCGGCTGCGCCAGGACCTCGCCGACCTGCGCCGCTACTTCCGCGACGCCCGGCTGGAGCGGCTGCGCCCGGTCGGCGGACGGCTGCTCGCCGTCTTCCGCACCGGCCCGGCCGCCACCGACGTCCGGGTGCTGCGCTGGCGCCTGGACGGCGACCGGGCCGACTACCAGGACGGGCGCGGCGAGCGCGACCACGCCCCCGCCGACGGCCAGCAGCTCGACTGGACGGCGCTGACCCGCGACGACCAGCTGCCCGCCGCCCCCGGCACCCCGCCGCGCGCCGACCTCGCCGGCGAACTCCGCCTCGGCGTCGACGGCGGCCGACTGACCCTCGCCACCCCGGACGGGCGGGAGCTGCACCACGAGCCGCTGGCCGAGGCCCTCCAGACCCTCGCCGACGCGCAGATCGCCCACGCCCGGCTCGGCACCCTGCTGCTGGTGCGGGTGCGCCCGTACCAGGAGGAGACCGTCCGGCACCTGGTGGTCCACCTGCCCACCGGCAAGGTCACCAGGATCGACGCGCTCGGCCAGGCCTGCCTGCGGCTGCCCGCCGACCAGGGCGTGGCCTTCCCCGGCGGCTGCCACCTCGCCGACGGCACCGTGCGCACCTTCGACCAGCCGGTGGACGGCCTGGTGTACGAACGCACCGTCCTCTCGCCCAACGGCGAGGACGTGCTGTACGAGTTCCGCTCCCCCGCCGACGGGCGCGCCCTGCTCCAGCCGTACAACAGCGTCCGCCAGGAGGCCGCCGCCCCGCTCGCCTGCCAGGGCTACGCGCTGCTCGACGACGGCACCCTCATCGCCCTGCGTCCGGCCGAGGACGGGCCCACCCGGCTGCACCCCGTGCAGCTGTGGCGGAGCCCGTTCACCAGCGAGCGCCACGCCGCCGAACAGCCGCCCGGCAGCGGCCCGTTGGCCCGGATCGGCAACGCCGACCTGGTCCGCGGCCTGGCCGACTGCCTCGCCCTCGCCCGGCTCGCCGCCGCCGGGGCCGACACCCCGGCCGGCCACCGGGCCGTCCTCACCGCCTGCACCCGCACCGCCGACCGGCACCACTGGCTCGGCCAGAGCGGCCTCGGCGACCTCGCCGCGCCGCTCGCCGAGATCCGCGACACCGCCCGGCAGGTCATCGCCGAGTACGAGGCGATCGCCCAGCTCACCGCGCACGCCGCCGCGCGGACCGAGGAGGCCGCCGAGCACGTCGAGGGCCTGCTGCGCACCGCCCGCGGCGAGACGCTGGCCGACGCCGCCGAGTGGGTCGACCGGCTCGCCGGGCTGCGCCGCGCCCAGGGTCGGGTCGAGGCGCTGCGCGAGCTGCCCCGGGCGGACCGGGAGCGGATCGACGCGCTCGCCGAGCACCTCGCCCAGGGGCTGGCCGAGGCCGCCGACCGGGCGGTGGTCCAGCTCGCCGAGCCCACCGCCTTCGAACCGCACCGGCGCCGGGCGGGCGAGCTGGCCGAGCACTGCGCCGCCATCGCGACCGCCGCCGAGGCCGAGCCGCTCTCCACCCGGCTGTCCGAGCAGAGCGAGGCGTTGCAGACCGTCTCGGAGCTGGTCGGCACCCTCGACCTGGCCGACGCCACCACCCGCACCGCCATCCTGGACCGGCTCGCCGACGTGCTCGGGCTGCTCAACCGCGCCCGCGCCGCGCTGACCGTCCGCCGCCGGGAGCTGCGCACCCGCGAGGCCGCCGCCGAGTTCGCCGCCGAGACCGCGCTGCTCGCCCAGGCCACCACCGCGGCCCTCGCCGCCGCCGACACCCCCGAGGCCTGCGACGACCAGCTCGGCCGGCTGCTGCTGCGGATCGAGCAGTTGGAGACCCGCTTCGCCGACGCCGACCCGGCCCTGGGCGAACAACTCGCCGACCGGCGCACCGAGATCCACGACGCGCTGACCGCCCGCCGCCAGCACCTGCTGGAGGAGCGGGCCCGCCGCGCCGACCGGCTGGCCACCTCCGCCGAGCGCGTCCTCGACACCCTGCACCGGCGGCTGACCGCCCTCGGCACCGCCGCCGAGATCGACGCCGCTCTGGCCGCCGACCCGACCGCCGTCAAACTCCGCGACCTCGCCCGCCAGTTGACCGAGCTCGGCGACAGGGTCCGGGCCGAGGAGCTGACCGGACGGCTGCGCGCCGCCCGCGGCCGCGCCCACCGGGCACTGCGCGACCGCGCCGAACTCGCCGGGGACGGCCCCGGCACCCTGCGGCTGGGCCGCCACCTGTTCGCGGTCACCACCCAGCGGCCCGAACTGACCCTGCTGCCCTGGCGCGGCCGCCCCGCCTTCACCCTCACCGGCACCGACTACCGCTCCCCCGTCACCGACCCGGCCTTCGCCGCCACCGAACGCCACTGGGAGCGGCCGCTGCCCTCGGAGACGCCCGGGCTGTACCGCGCCGAGTACCTGGCGGCCAGCCTGCTGCTGGCCGCCGAGCCGGGCGCGCTGCCGGCGGACGGCAACCTGCTGGAGTACGTCCGGCGGGCCGCCGAGCAGCGCCCGGACGAGGGCTACCAGCGCGGGGTGCACGACCACGACGCGGCGCTGGTGCTCCGCGCTCTTCTCGAACTCGGCGAAGGGGCCGGCCTGTTGCGCCACCCGGCCGAGGCCCGGGCGGCGGCCCAGCTGTACTGGGCGCACGGCACGGACCCCCGGCAGCGGCTGGTCTGGCACACCCGGGCCCGCTCACTCGGGCTCGCCCGACAGGCGTACGGGCCGGTGCCGGCGCCGGCGCTGAACGCGCTGGCCTCCCTGGCCGCCGAACTCGACGCCGCGGTCGCCGAGTTCACCGCCGCGGGCCGCCCGTCGGGCGCCGGGGAGTACCTGGCGGCCGAACTCTCCTCCATCGCACCCGCGTTCGCCTACTCGGCGGGGGCCGCGACCCTGCTCGACAAGTTCCACGCCGCGCCCGAGTCGGCGGGACTGACGGAGGCCCTCGCCGCGCTGCCGGAGGAACCCTCGCTCCTTCCCGTACGACTCCAACTCGCCACCGCCTGGCTGGAGTCGGCCGCACCCGACGCCGACCGGGGCGACCTCGCGGAGGCCGCCGCCGTCCTGCTCTGCCCCACACTGCCGCGCCGGCCCGCCGATGGCGCGGTCGGCACCCGGCTGACCGGGCTGCTCGGCGACCACCCCCGACTGGCGGGCGGCGCACTCGACCTGCGCCTCGACGAACTTCTCGCCCGGGTACGTGAGTTCGAGACGGTCGAGATGCCCGACTACCGCGCCTACCAGCGGCTGCGCGGCGAGCTGCTGGCCGCCGAGCACGCCCGGCTGCGGCTGGACCAGTACCGGCCCGCGGCGCTGGGCGGCTTCGTCCGCAACCGGCTGATCGACCAGGTGTACCTGCCGCTGGTCGGCGACAACCTCGCCAAGCAGCTCGGCGCGGTCGGCTCCGCCGGTCCGGTGGACCGCAGCGGCCTGCTGCTCCTGGTCTCCCCGCCCGGCTACGGCAAGACCACCCTGGTCGAGTACCTCGCCGAGCGGCTCGGCCTGCTGCTGGTCAGCGTCAGCGGCCCCGCGCTCGGCCGCCACGTCACCTCGCTGGACCCGGCCGAGGCCCCCGACGCCACCTCCCGGCGCGAGGTCGAGAAGCTCAACTTCGCCCTGCACGCGGGCGACAACGTGCTGCTCTACCTGGACGACGTGCAGCACACCTCGCCCGAGTTCCTCCAGCGCTTCATCCCGCTGTGCGACGCCCAGCGCCGGATCGACGGCGTCTGGGACGGCGAGGCCCGCGAGTGGGACCTGCGCGGCAAGCGCTTCGCGGTGGTGATGGCCGCCAACCCGTACACCGAGTCCGGCCGGCTCTTCCGGCTGCCCGACATGCTCGCCAACCGCGCCGACGTGTGGAACCTCGGCGACGCCGTCGCCGGGCGCGAGGACCTGTTCGCGCTCAGCTTCGTCGAGAACGCCCTGCCCGCCAACCCGCACCTGGCCCCGCTCGCCACCGCCGACCGCGCCGACCTCGACACCCTGCTCGCCCGCGCCTCCGGCACCCCGGGCGGCGTGCTGGCGGGCGCCTGGCCGGCCGCCGAGGTCGAGCGGATGACCGCCGTCCTGTCCGGGCTGCTGCACCTGCGCGGCACCGTCCTGGCCGTCAACCGCGCCTACCTCGCCTCCGCCGCCCAGGACGACCGCGCCCGCACCGAACCCCCGTTTCTCCTCCAGGGCTCCTACCGCAACATGGCCAAGCTCGCCCAGCGCCTCGACCCCGCCCTCACCCGCCCCGAACTCGACACCCTCCTCGCCGACCACTACCGCGCCGAGGCCCAGCCCCTGGGCGCCGACGCCGAGGCCCAGCTCCTGAAGCTGGCCGAACTGCGCGGCGCCCTGACGGCGGACCAGGCCTCCCGCTGGGAGGAGCTGAAGCACACCTGGCGGGCGTGAGGACTCACGCCCGGCCGAGGACCTCGTCCGCCAGGGGCCCGGGCCCGGCAAAGCCGGTCCCGTCTCGACGTTCGGCGAGGCGCTGGCCGCCATCGCGCCCTGGCTGGAGGCCGCTCTGGTCGGCTGATCACCTGGTCCGACGACCGCATGACCCCTCCCGGTGGCGCAGCCACCGTCGCGCCACCGGGAGGTGCGGGGGGCCCGCGGCTAGCGTGTCCGCATGGACGCTCAGGAACTCGATCTGGCCGGGCTGCGCCGGGTGTACGGGCGGGCCGGGAGCCGGTGGTTCTACACCAGGGTGGCGCGCAACGCCCGGCACTGGGGGTGGACGGAGCCGGGGCAGTCGAAGTGGCGACTGTGGCGGGCGCAGCGGCAGTTGGAGGACGTGCTCGGCCGCAAGCTGGCGCTGCCCGCCGGGTCGCGGGTGCTGGACGCGGGCTGCGGGGCCGGGGCGGTGGCGCGGGCGATGGCGACCCGCTTCGGGCTGCTGGTCAGCGGCGTCGACGTCCTGGACTTCCACCTCGCCGAGGCCCGCCGGTTGAGCGCCCGCGCCCGGCTCGCCCACCGCACCGCGTTCTTCTGGGGCGACTACCACCGGCTCCCCTTCGGCGACGGGGAGTTCGACGGCGCGTACTCCATGGAGACCCTCGTCCACTCCTACGACCCGCCGCGCGCGCTGGCCGAGCTCCACCGGGTGCTGCGCCCCGGCGGTCGGCTGGTGCTGCTCGGCCCGATGAGCACCGCCGCGCTGAGCGAACTCCCCTCGCCCGCACGGGCCCTGCTCGAACCGTACCTGGACGCGATGGTGATGACCGGCGCCCGGCTCTACCACGCCCGCAACCTGCCGCGGCTGCTCGTCGAGGCCGGCTTCGAGGTCGAGGAGGCGCTGGACGCGACGCCGTACTACGCGCCCACCACCGAGGCGGTGCACGCGTACTTCCGGCTGCCGTGGGAGCTGCTGCGCCGCTTCGGCGATCCGGCGAAGTGGCTCAACCTCCGCTCCACGGTGGAGATGTACGACGTGCGCGAGTTCGTCGCCTGGTACGTGCACACCGCCGTCAAGCCGCCGGGGTGACGTCCGGTCAGGCGGGGCCACGCGGCGTCGGTCCGTGGGCCAGCGCCTCCCACACCGGGTCCGGCTGCCCGGGCACCGTCCGGCCCTCCGCCTGCCACAGCCGGGCCAGTTCGGCGTAGATGGGCACCTCCGGCTCGGGTTCCGGAGGATGCCCCGGGCCTTGCAGGATCGTTTCATCGGCCAGCCGACGCCACTGCGTCGGCATCGCCCCTGGACCACTCACATCCGGCCAACGCGTCCCGCGTGCGCCGGGTCACGGCCGCGTCAACCGGACGGCCCGCGCATCCACCCTGCGCGGGCCGTCCGACGACACGGCACCACGACCCCCGGGGCCAGCGCCACTGGCACTGCCACCGCCGGCACTACCGCCGCCGGCCCGCCGCCAGCAGCTCCGGCACGGTGGCGAGCTTCACCCGCGGCCGCCCCTGCGCCTCGCCCCGCTCGCGCTCCGCCCGCTCCACCGCGCGCAGCTCCCGCAGCCCCACCGCGTCCGGCCGGCGGCGCCGCACCAGCCGCTCGAACTCCCGGCGCCCCGCCCCGGGGGCGGGCAGTGCCCGGGCCACCGCGTCGTCCAGCAGCGCGTCCACCGTCTCCCGGGCGCAGGCCCGGTTGGCGCCGATCCCGCCGGAGGGGCCGCGCTTGGCCCACCCCACCACGTACGCGCCCGGCAGCGGCCGCCCGGTGGCCGGGTCGACGACCCGTCCTCCCTCGTGCGCGACCGCCCCGGTCCGCGGGTCGACGGGCAGCCCCGGCACCGGCACGCCCCGGTGCCCGATCGAGCGCACCACCAGGGCGGCCCGCAGGGTGTCGGTCTCGCCGGTGGCCTCGACCCGGCCGTCCGCCGCCATCGTGGTCCGCTCGACGGTCAGTCCCGAGACCCGGCTCCCCCCGGCCGGCCCGGAGCCCCGGCCGTCCGAGGTCAGCTCGACCGGCGAGGACAGGAAGCGCAGCACGATCCGCCGCCCCGGCCCCGGCTCCGCGCCGCCGTCGTGCGGCACCAGCGGCAGCCCGGCCAGCAGCGCCGCCCGCGCGTTGGGCGCGGCCGACTCGATCGCGGCCCGCACCTCGGGGTGGTCCTCGACCACCACCTCGACGCCCGGCAGCCGGCGCAGCGCCAGGAACTCCGGTGCGGTCCACGCGGCCTGCTCGGGCCCGCGCCGGGCCAGCAGCACCACCTCGCGCACGCTGCTGCGGCGCAGCGCGGCCAGGGCGTGGTCGGCGATGTCGGTGGCCGCGAGCCGGTCCGGGTCGGTGAGCAGGATCCGGGCGATGTCGACCGCGACGTTGCCGTTGCCGACCACCACCACCCGCTCCGCCGACAGCTCCACCGTGTCGGCCGGCACCGTCGGTTCGGCGTTGTACCAGCCGACGAAGGCGGTCGCGGGCACGCTGCCGGGCAGGTCCTCGCCAGGGATGCCGAGCCGCCGGTCGGCGGCCGCGCCGACGGCGTACACCACCGCGTGGTGGTGCGCGGCGAGTTCCTCGTGGGTGACGTCGGTGCCGACCTCCAGGTTGAGGTGCATCCGCAGCCGCGGGTCGTGGAAGACGCCCGCGAAGCTCTCCGCGATCCGCTTGGTCGACTGGTGGTCGGGGGCGACGCCGTGCCGCAGCAGGCCGCCGGTGACCGGCAGCCGGTCGATCATGGTGAGCTCGGCGCTGGTGCAGCGCAGCAGCTCCTGCGCGGTGTACCCGGCGGACGGCCCGGTGCCGACCACGGCGACCCGCAGCACGCCGAGCTCGCCCGGCAGGCTGCGTGGGAAGCTGGGCGCGCCCCAGGCGTGGTCGTTGGGGTGGTCACGGAACCAGTCGCGGTTGAGGTCGGCGAACACGGTGTCCGGCCCGCGCAGCCGGTCGACCGGGAACACCGCGTCCACCGGGCAGGCGTCCGCGCAGGCGCCGCAGTCGATGCACGCCCGCGGGTCGATGTACAGCAGGTCGGTGGTGCCGAACTCCGGCTCGTCCGGGGTCGGGTGGATGCAGTTGACCGGGCAGACGGACACGCACGAGGCGTCGTTGCAGCAGGTCTGGGTGATCGCGTAGGCCATGGCCGGAGTGGGATCCTCGCTGTGTCCGAATGGGTGTCCGATGGGTGTCCGACGAATGCCCGGTGCCGGGCCGACCGACCGTCAGAGCATGTTCACGCGGCGGTAGACGGCCGCCGAGCGGGTGGTGAGCAGCCCGGCCTCGGCGAGGAAGGCCATCAGGTGCCGGGAGCTGTTGCGCATCATCGCCTTGCGGTGCTCGTTGCCGCGCACCTCGGCGAGCGCCCGTCCGACGTCCAGCCCGGCGGCCTTGTACACGCCCGGGTGGATCATGCTGGTGACGATGACGTACGCGCCGATCGCGATGCCGGTGGCCGAGGTGCGGCGGCGGGCCGGGCCGGCGTGGCGCATCCGTTCGAGGATCTCCTGCCGGGCGAACTTCATGTGCCGGGACTCCTCGACCACGTGGATCCGGGAGGTGCCGCGGACGATCTCCAGGACGTTCTCGCCGCGCATCCAGTCGCGCTGCATGACGTCCAGCACCTCCTCGGCCACCAGGATGCCGCCGTAGGCGAGTTCGCCCTTGGCGAGCGCCTTGAAGGCGCGGCCGGCCTGGGCGACCACCTTGTTCGGACGGTAGGCGGGGACGCCCATCTTCTCGCAGGCGCGGGCGAACATGATCGAGTGGCGGCACTCGTCGGCGATCTCGGTGAGCGCGAAGCGGAACTCGGCGCTGGCGGGGTTCTTGAGGTACTGGTCGCGCAGCACCATCTGCTGGAGGATCATCTCGAACCAGATGCCGGTGTTCATGATCGAGCAGACCTCGTGCCGGGTGAGCGTGATCCGCTGGCGCTCGGTCATCTCGTCCCAGAGCCGGGTGCCGTAGAGCGTGCTCCACTCGGGGTTGAGGCCGTAGTGCTCCTCCGGCAGGGGGGCGTCCCAGTCGATCTCGGTCGAGGGGTCGAAGGAGAGGGCCGCGGCCGAGTCCAGCAGCCGCTTCGAGACGTCGTCGTCGCCCGCCGTGTGGCCGTGCTCCGTCGGCCGGGTGAGAGCCATGGCTGCCTCCTGGTGCCTGCCGCTGCGGGTTCCCGCTCACCCGCTTATTAGACGGACAGTACAATAAGAGCCCGCCGTCGAGAACCCCCTGCGCAAGGGCGATCCGACGCCCCCCCGGCGCGCAGGAGGGCGGGGCCCGCCCGGGCCCCGCCCTCCGCTCGCCTCCCCCGCGCTACGCGACGCCGCCCGGCGCCCCGCCCGACGCCCGGCCCAGCGCCCCGCGCAGCGCGTCCGCCGCCTCGGCCGTCGCCTCCCGGAAGCGGCGGCCGGTGCCGAGGTAGCTGGCGTACCCGTGGATGAGGTCGGGATGCCGGCTCAGCCGCACCTCCACCCCCGCCTCCTCCAGCGCCCGCGCGTACGCCTCGCCCTCGTCCCGCAGCGGGTCGAAGCCCGCGGTGCCGATGTACGCGGGCGGCAGCCCGGTCAGGTCCTCGGCGAGCAGCGGGGACAGCCGGGGGTCGGTGCGGTCCGCGGGCGCGGGCACGTAGTGGTCGGCGAACCAGTCCATGTTCGCGCTGGTCAGGTAGTACCCGTCGGCGAACAGCTCGCGCGAGCGGCGCCACACCGAGGCGTCCACCGCCGGGTACAGCAGCAGTTGGAACACCGGCGCGGGCCCGCCGCGGCGCACCGTCGTCTGCGCGGTGACGGCGGCGAGGTTGCCGCCCGCGCTGTCCCCGCCGACCGCGATCCGTTCCGGGTCGGCGCCCAGGTCGGCCGCCTTGGCGTGCGCGTAGTCGAACGCGGCCAGCGCGTCCTCGACCGCTGCCGGGAACACGTGCTCGGGCGGCCGCCGGTACTCCACCGACAGCACCCGCACCCGGCCGCGCCGCGCCAGGAACCGCGAGATGTGGTCGTGGCTGGCCCGGCTGCCCAGCACCCAGCCCCCGCCGTGCAGGAACACCAGCAGCCCGGAGCCCTCCGCCAGCCCGTCCGGCGTGTACAGCGTCGCCGCCAGCTCCCCGTGCTCCACGGGGATCCCGACCTCCCGCACCGACACCCGCCGGATCACCGGCCCGCCCACCAGGTGCCGCCCGTACTCCAGCGCCACCCGCGACGGCCCGACCCCGCCCGGCAGCACCAGCGCCACCTTCGACAGCCGCTGCAACCGGAGCATCAGCTGCGCGTCCAGCGCGAGCGTCTGCCCGTCCACCACCACCGGCCTGCCCGCGAGCGCGCGCCGCGCCGCGTCCGGCAGGGCGTACACGCCCCGGAGGAAGGCGGCCTGGATCCGGACCGGGAGTGGAATCGTCATCTTCTGCCTCCTGCGAGCGGCTCTGCCCTGGGTCGGGAGCCCATGATGGGCCCGCCCCGGCCGCCAGGGAAGCCTCGGGCCCCTGCGCGTCGCGGCGAGTCGGTCAGGAGGTGCGCCGGTCCTCGGCGTCGAAGACGGCCAGTGCGCGGGCCCCGGGTTCGAGGGCGCGCCGCAGGGCCGTACGGGCGGAGCCCTCCAGGCCGCCCAGGGCCTCGGCGAGCTCCTCCGCCACGTCGGCGGCGATCTCCGCCGCCACGGCGTCGGCCGGGGTGCGCGGCCCGAGCTTGCTGACGGCGGCGGCCGCGCGGGTCGGGGTGAGCAGGGCGGAGGCCTGGACCAGCAGCCACGCGGGGACTCCGGCCGCGCCCTCCGGCGGGGGCAGGTACGGGCGGGCGCCGTCGTAGCGATCGTCCTCCGCGAAGGCCTTCTGCTTGACCTTCAGCACCGGGCGCGCCGCCGCCTCCGACTCGCACCACTCCCCCGCCGGCTTGAGGACGTACCCCTCGGCGAGGTTGTCCGCCAGCTCGGGCAGCCCGAACAGGGCCGGCACCCGGCTGGGGAAGGCCACCGGGAGTTCCTGAAGCGCGTTCAGCGTGCCGTGGCCGAGCAGCGGTACGCAGGTCAGCCCGGCGGCGCCGGCGGCGGCCCGCAGTTCGCGGTCGGAGATCCAGCACCGGCCCTGGTCCGTCTCCACCGTGGCGTCGAAGGGCAGCCAGCGCAGGCCGGGCGCGTACCAGACGCCGGTCTGCACGGGCTCGACCCCGGGAACGGCGGGCACCGCGGGGTGCGGGTAGCGGCCGCCGGCCAGTTCGCCGTAGACGGTGACGACGGCCGACGGGCTCCGGCCCGCCCGCAGCGCGGCCGCGAACCTCCCTGCCGCGACCAGCAGTTGGGGCCAGATCCGGCTCACCCCGAAGAACGCGTCGAGCTCCTCGTCCCCCAGCAGGTCGCGCCGCTTGGCGGCCCGTACGGAGTCGCCCTCGCACACCACGGCGAAGTGCGCCCCGTGCACCTTCTCCGCCGCGGTCCACTCCCGGCTCCCGGGCGCGCCGGAGCGCCCCCGCGCGGGGATCTTCGGGTAGGGCCTCAGCTCGGAACCTTCGAACACCGTCTCGGACACGAACAGGATCCTCGCCGCAACGGCCGCCCGCTGGCAACGGAGATAGCGGGGTGGCGGGAAAGACGGGGTGGCGGGGAAAACGGGGTGGCGGGGATTCAGCGCCCGGCGGCCGCACCGGTCGGGCCCCAGAGCCCGGCCAGGTGCGCGTGCAGGAGCTCCTCCGCCTCCTCCGTCGTCCGGTGCCCGATCAGCACGTGCCCGGTGAGCCCGTCGGCGAGGGCGAGCAGGGTCCGGGCCTCGCGCTCCGGGTCCGGAGCCCCGGAGGCCTCCGCGAGCAGCCTCGTGAACAGCCCTTCCAGGTCCGCGTAGCTGTTCCGCAGGCCCGCCGCCAGGGCCGGGTTGACGGCGGCCGCGGCGAGGAAGGACAGCCAGATCCGCGCCTCGGCCCGGTGCTCCTCCCGCAGCAGGGCCAGCTCGCCGACCACGTGCCCGACCGTGCTCGCCGCCGACTGCGCGGGGCTTCCCACCAGTCGGCCGCGCGCCCGTTCGGTGACCCGTTCGCCGACGTGGCCGAGGGCGAAGAGCAGCATCTCCTCCTTGGTGCGGAAGCAGCGCTGGACGGCGCCCATCGAGACCTCCGCACGGGTGGCGACGTCCCGCAGGCTCACGCCTTCGAGCCCCTGGGCGTCGATCAGCGCGCACACCGCCTCGGCGATCCGTCGGCGCCGCTCCTCGTGGTCCACCTGCTTGGGCATCGGCCACCATCTCCTCGCGATATTCCGATGCAATCGTATCGGGTCCCGGGCTAGGGTTCGTTCCGATGCAATCGCATCGAAAAAACACCAGGAGCCCCTCATGTGGAAACTCCCCGCCACCACCATCGCCGCCGCCGTCCGCAGCGGACAGGTGTCCGCCCTGGAGGTGGTGAACGCCCACCTCGCCCGGATCGCCGAGGTCAACCCGCAGGTCAACGCCGTCACCCAGCTGCTCGCCGACCGCGCCCGCGCCGAGGCCGAGGCGATCGACCGCCACCGCGCGGCCGGCGAACCGCTCGGCCCGCTCGCCGGAGTGCCGTTCACCGTCAAGGAGTCCACCCGGATCGAGGGCGTGCCGACCACCTTCGGCACCCCGCGCTTCAGCGGCCGCACCGCACCCGCCGACGCCATCCCGGTGGCCCGGCTGCGCGCCGCCGGGGCGATCCCGATCGGGCACAGCAACATGCCCACCCTGATCCTGGCCGGGATGCACACCCGCAGCGAGCTGTACGGCGACACCCGCAACCCCTGGGACGCCACCCGCACCCCCGGCGGCACCAGCGGCGGGGACGGCGTGGCGGTGGCCACCGGCATGGCCGCGCTCGGGCTCGGCAACGACTCCGGCGGCTCGGTGCGCATCCCGGCCGCCTTCTGCGGCGTCGCCGCGCTCAAGCCGACCACCGGCCGCTTCGCCGCCGACCAGCGCATGCTGGGCCCGGACGACCCCGGCCCGGCCTCCCAACTCCTGGTCACCGACGGACCGTTGGCCCGCAGCGTCGCCGACCTGCGGCTCGCCTACGAGACCCTGGCCGGCCCCGACCCCCGCGACCCGCGCGCCGTACCCGCGCCGCTGTACGGGGATCCCCTCGCCGGCAGGCCCAAGGTCGCCGTCGTCGCCGACCCGGGCGGCCACGGCGTCCACCCCACCGTCCGCCGCGCGATCGAAACCGCCGCCGAGGCGCTGCGCGACGCCGGGTACGAGGTGCACGAGGTCCCCGACGTCCCCCGGCTGGACGAGGCCTTCGACGCCTACCACCGGCTCACCAACACCGAGTTCGCGCCGAACTGGCCCGTCGTCCGCCAGCTGCTGGGCGAGGGCGGCGACCGCTACATCGAGTTCACGATGCGCAGCGCCCCGCCCGTCGACTCCGCCGGACTGGTCGCGCTCATGGGCACCTGGATGAACATCCGCCGCTCCTGGACGGAGTTCCTCGACGAGTACCCACTGCTGCTCGGCCCGGTCTTCACCGAACCACCGGTCGAGCCCCGCCTGGAGTCCCGGGACCAGGCCGGCCGGGACCGGGTCGCCACCGCCATGCGGCTGTCCCTGGTCACCACCTTCGTCGGCGTCCCGGCCGTCGCCGTCCCCACCGGACTGGCCGCCGACGGCCTGCCCACCGGGGTGCAGCTCGTCGGGCGCCCGTTCCGCGAGGACCTCTGCCTGGCCGCCGCCCAGGCCGTCGAGGACCGCCTCGGCGTGCTGACGCCCGTGGACCCACGGATGTAGAAAGGACCGGCCTGTGCCTGGTCTCCCAGGCACAGGCCGGTCCCACCGCCTCTCGGCGGACTACCGGTTCCTGCGGAACGTCCTCACCAGGTAGGCCCCCCAGGCGAGCGTGACGCCGCTCAGCAGGCCACCGCCGCCCGCCCTGAGCATCGACCCGAGCTCCGTGTTCGCGGGCACGAGGCCCAGCAACACGAACACGCACACGGCCGACAGCAGCAGGCCGAGCGTCGCCAGGGCGGCCTTGAGGGCCCGGTTCACCTCAGTCCCGGTCACGCCAGCGCGCCTTCGCGCGCCAGCCGAGGTAGAGGCCGGCCAGAGGAAGGGTGAGGATGCTGTTCCCCTCCGGCAGGAGCCAGGCGCTGAGCACCCCGAAGACGGCGAGCACGACGACGGCCTCGACGAGGAACCGCCGGTCGCGGGCGAGCGACCGGGACGTCCGGTCGGCTTCGCCGACGCCCCTGCCGTTGCCATCACCCTCCGGGTCGTCAGCCATGTGCTCCTCCTTCGATCACGATTCGACCGGAACTGCCACGGTACGGCACGCCTTCACCGCCCTCACCACAGCCTCCAGGGGCCGCGGTGCCGCCCGGGCCCACGGAAGAAGCCCTTGCTGAGCCACCCGTAGGCCGCTCCCGAGAACCACCCCTTGACGTAGGAGCCGGAGAGCCCGCTGGAGCTGCACCCCCGGGTGCACCCGTTGTGGCTGACCGCGTAGTCGGCGACCCCGCCGACGGCGGCGATGGCCCCGCCCGCGAGCACGCAGCCGACCACGGCGGTGGCGGCGCACATCGAGCCGATGGCGATCCCACCGCCCACGTAGACGGCCGCATGGCCGACGAGGCGGGCCTGGCGAGCACCACGGCAGGAGCCGTTGGGGTTCTTCCCGAACATGCACCAACGGCCGTCGAGGTCGAACTTGTTCAGCGGGTCGCCGTACACGTAGTCGTACGCGTTGGCGTTGCCGCCGTAGACCGGGTCGACGGACAGGAAGCGACCGGTGGCGCCCTGGTAGAGGCGCACGCCCATCAGGACGAGGCCGCCGCCGGGCGTCTCGGAGGAGCGCGTCTTGGAGCCGATCCAGCCGTAGCGGACGGTGGGCTGGCCGGCCCGGGGCTGGCCGTACTCGTCGTAGTCGAGCACGGTCGGGGCGACGGCTGTGTCCAGCGGCAGCTGGAGCGTCACGTCACCGTGCAGGTTGGCCAGCTGCAGGACGGTCGCGCCGCCCTGCACCACGGCGGCGAGGTCACCGGCCGGGCCGGTCACGTTGCGCGAGGCGGTGCCGTCCACGGCGATCCAGCTGGGGTTGTCCCCGTCGGCGCCGTAGTGGTTCGTCCGGCCGCCCGAAACCGTCCACGCGGTACCGGAGTTGGTCTCGTTGGTGATGCCGCGCAGGCGCTGCGCCGCGTCCAGCGTCCAGGTGGAGCGGGTCGAACCGGTGGTCTGCTGCTGCACCAGGTCGCTGTTGTAGTAGCCGACCGTGCTGCCGGGCACGGCCGTGGTGCGGCCGAACGCGTCGTAGGTGTAGCCCGCGTTGACCAGGCGGTCGGCGCTGTCGTAGCTGTTGGTCTGGGTGGTGGCCCCGTTCGTCGAGCACTCCTGGCCGCGCGGCGCGGTGGCGGTGGCCAGGCTGGTGCGGTTGGTGTTGTTGTCGAAGCCGTACGTGCGGGTGGTGCAGACGGCGTCGGTGGAGGTGTCGCGCACCTGGGTGAGGCGCCCGGCCCGGTCGTAGGTGTACGTCTGGGCCGCGGTCACGCCGGGGGTGCCGGTGTGGGTGGCCCACTGGCCGTTGACGGTCTCCGTGATGGCGTCGTTGACCAGCACCACGCCGTCGCTGTTGCGGGTGTGGGTGCGGGTGACGGCGCTGCCGGTCGGGTCGATCCGGTCGGTGCTGGTGTAGCCGCCGGGCAGGCCCTGGCTGACGACCTTGCCGTCCGCGTTGTAGCGGGCGGTGAGGGTGCCGGCACCGGAGTCGGTCACCGAGGTGACCAGACCGCGCGGCTCGACGGCGGTGTCGTAGGTGTAGGTGGTGGTGGACGGCGAGCTGTCGGTGACCTTGGTCGGCCGGTCCAGCGCGTCGTACTCGGTGGTGGTGACGGCGCCGTCGGCGTCGGTGTAGGAGATCAGGCGGGCGAGCACGTCGTACGCCTTGGTGATCGTCCCGCCGGTGGCCGAGGTCTGCTTGACGACCTTGCCGGTGGCCGGGTCGTAGCTGACGGTGGTGGCCGGGGCCGCCGGGCCCACGCCGCCGCTGACCGTGGTGGTCACCGGGCGGCCGGCGTTGTCCGAGCTGATGACGGTGGTGCGGGTGACCCCGTTGGCCGTCTCGTCGGTCTGCGCGGTCTGCCCGAACAGGCCGTACTGGGTGGTCTTGACGGGCAGCTGCGCCGGGTTGGCGCCGCCGCCGGTGACCGCGCCGGCCGGGCCGGTCTGGCAGACCAGGTCGGCCCACTCCGGGCGCCCGGCGCAGGGGCCGGTGCCGGTGGCGGTCCAGTAGCTCGTGGTCGTGGTGCCGGCGTCGGTGCCGCTGGAGGCGGGCAGCGACTGGGAGGTGATCCGGCCCTGGGCGTCGTAGCCGGTGCCGGTGGTCAGGTTGAGCCCGCCGGCGTCCTGGACCTTCTTGGTCGCGACGCCGAGGTTCCAGTCGTAGACGTTCTTGTCGGTGCGGGTCTCCGCGAAGACGTCCGGCCAGCCGCGCAGGGCGCCGCCGGTGACGGTCGTGGTGACCTGGTCCTTGACCTTGGCGGTGCCGTCGCTCGGGCGGCCCTCGTCGTAGGTCTTGACGGTGCGGGTGCGGGCGGTCACCTGGGTGCCCGCCTTGGCGACGGCGGTGGTGCCGCTGACCGCGTCGGCGGCCAGGGTGACCCGGTGCAGCGGGGCCGAGTTCTCGGTCTCGCGCTGGCCGTCCTCGCTGTAGACGCTGCTGCTGGACAGCAGCTTGGCGCGCTCGCCCGAGGGCAGCGTGTCGATGCCGAGGTCGGCGAGCTGGGCCTTGGCCTCGTCGGTGGTGCCGAGGGCGAGTTCGCGGTTGGCGGCGGTCAGCGTGCGGACCGTGTGGCCCCACTTGTCGCGCTCGGTGGTGGTGATGCGGTGCCCGGGGGTCGCCTGGTTGACCTGCTGCCCGGAGGCGTTCAGGTAGCTGACGGTGGCCCGGGCGTAGTCGCCGGCCTTGAGGTCGGCGCCGCTGTTGGACGCGGGCACCTGGTCGGCCGGGAAGACGGCGGTGGCGTCGGTCGGCAGGTCGCTCTGGCCCCAGGTGGCGCCGGCCGCGGCCGACAGGTCCTCGGGGGCGTTGGCCCCGCCGGTCGGCACGCCGTAGACGACGGTCGTGTTGGCGGTGCCGTTGACCTGGGTGGCGCTGCCCGGGGTGAGGGTGTTGGTCCACACCTTGGTCAGCATCCCGTCACCGGCGGCCGGGTTGGAGGCGACGTTGCCGTACGCCATGTGGTAGCCGCCGTTCATGCCCGGCACGAGCACCGCGCCCAGCGCGCCGTCCGAGGCGCCGCCGCCGACGTAGGCGTACTGCGTCTTGGCGGCCTCCCCGACCCGCGGGTCCCAGACCTGGCGCAGGGAGCCGTTGAGGTCGTAGCGGTACGTGGAGACGGTGGTGGCGGTGGAGGCCGCCGCGCCCGGGGCGGTGGCCCACAGCTTGACGGTGCTGGCCTGGCCCGCGAAGTCACCGAAGTCGGTGCTGTTGGTGTAGCCGGTCGCGGTGGTGGTGGTCGCGTAGACGAACTCCAGGACGCGGCAGCCCTTGGTGGTGACGTCCGCGGCGCAGGCCGCGGCGGTGGCCGCGGAGGTCGGGGCGACCACGTACTTGGGCCGGGCGAGGGTCTTCCCGCCGACCACGGTCTTCTCGGAGATCACCGTGGTCGTGGTGTTCGCCAGGCCGTCCAGCAGGCTGGAGGTCACCGTCCAGGTGGCGGCGGCCGGGTCGACCTTGGAGAAGGCGGTGACGGAGCCCTCGGTGTCGGAGAGGGTGAAGTCCCCGCTCGCGAAGGAGCCCTTGAGGGTCAGCTCCTCGCTGCCCGGCTCGGGCACCCAGCCGTTGCCGGCCGCGTTGGCGGTGAAGGAGACCGTGCCGCCCTCGGTGGTCGCCACGTCGAGCGAGGTGGCCGAGGTCTTGCGGATCTCGGTGTACGAGGAGGCGGAGACCTCCGAGGTGACGCCGGAGGTCCAGTTCGGGCCGAAGATCGGTGCCTGGCCGTCCTTGCTCGCGGCGGCCTTCGGGTCGCGCGAGGAGCTGGTGCGGCTGACCGTCATGCCGAACACCGAGACGTCGGAGGCGGAGACGGTGAGGTCACCGGTGAGCAGGTTGAGCTCGCCCGGGCCGACCTTCTGGGTGGCCGCGCCGCCCGCCTTGCGGTCCACCACGACCTTGATCGGCTCGGAGGAGACCGCCGCGCCGTTCGGGCCGGTGAAGTCCGCGCGCACCTGCACGGTGCCGTCCGGGGTGACGGTGCTGGTGGCGTTCCAGGTCAGCGAGGGGCTCTTCCCACCGGTCAGCGCGACCGGCCAGGAGGCGAGCGCCGTACCGCCGTTGGCGACGTCGGCGGCCGGGATCTGGGTCCAGGCGTCGGCGTCGGAGCGGCGCCAGGAGTAGGCGACCGCGTTGTACTTGGCGCCGTCCGCCTCCGCGACCAGCGGGACGCGGGCGGCGGTGCGGGTGCCGTCGTTGGGGGCGGTCACGCCACCGGCCCCGACCTGGAAGGTGTAGGAGACGGCCTCGGACTTGTTCTCCGCCCGGTCCACCGCCCGCACCTGGAGAGTGTTGGTGCCCGCCTTGGCCGGGGTGACGGTCAGCTTGACGGGCGTGGTGGTGCCGCCGGTGGCGACCTTGGTCCAGTTCGCGCCGTCGAGCGTCCACTCCAGCGCGCTCTGGTCACCGGCCGGCGGGGTCACGGTGAAGACGCCGCTCTGCCCGGCGCCCTTGACCCACTGGCCGGAGGGGTAGTCGGTGGAGCTGACCGCGCCCGGCGCGGAGGGCGCCGAGGTGTCCACGGTGAAGTACGCCCAGGGCGACCAGCCGAGGTTGTAGTGCGTGCCGTCGTACGGCGAGGTGCGGAACCGGTAGGTCCGGCCGTTGGTCAGCACGCCGGCCGGCACCTTCACCGAGGCGGGCGAGCCGCTCGGCACGTACGGCGAGACCAGCACGTTGCCGACCTGCGCGTTGGTGGCGTCGTCGAAGATCTGGAAGGTGCCGTCGACCTTGTCGTTGTTCGGGTCGACGAAGGTGTCCCGCAGGGTCGGGGTGGTCGAGTTGACCCACCACATCCCGGCCGCGTCCTTGTAGAACGGCGAGCCGGCCTGCTGGTCGGTGCCGGTGCGCGGGCGGTAGTTGTACGTGACCGTCAGCTTCGGCACGTTGCCGGAGGCGTTGGCCGAGTTGAACTGCTTCCAGAACTTGGTGTTGACCTCGTCCGGGGCGCGCAGGCCCATGCTGGACAGGCTGTTCTTCGCCGAGGTCCAGGTCTGGACGAGGTTGGTGACGTCCGCGTTGACCCAGCCCGCGCCGCCGCAGCCGGCACGGCCCTTGGTCTCGGTGGAGGTCGACTGCTTGCTGTTCCAGGCCGGCTGGGCCGTCCAGCGCGAGCCGGTGGTGGGGCGGCCGGTGTCCCAGACCTCCCAGGCGTACGGCAGGCAGTCGCTGTTGCCGGCGTGGAACTCCCACAGCGACAGCTGCGCGTTCATCACCAGCGCGTCGGCGATCGGCGCGGTGTCCCAGGTGATGAAGGAGCGGGCCTCGCGGGAGGTGCCGTCGGCGTTCTTGGTGCCCGGGTTGCCCAGGTCGAGCTCGGTGTCGGCCGACCAGTCGACCGTCTCGCCCCTCTGGACGTAGGTGTCGAAGACGTTGCCGAGGCCGGTGGTGGACGGGTCGACCGTCACCGGGTACTTGGTCTTCGGGTCGGCCAGGAAGGCGGCGTCCGGGGTGAACACCAGGTCGATGTTCTCGCCGTGCTGCACGACCTTGAGGTCGACCTTGGCCTTGCGGCTGCGGGCGCCCGCGATGTCGTCGACGGTGGAGTCCCACATCACCGGGGCGGGCAGCACCGCGCGCTGCTCGCCGGAGGCGGTGTCGGTGAACAGCACGCCGCCGTCCGGCTGCGCCTCCGCCTTCAGGCCCTTGGCCTTGAGCGGCATGGTGTACGAGTAACCGGCCGTGCTGGGGCGCTGCTTGAGGATCGTGTACTGCTCGAAGCCGGTGCGGGTGGCCTCCACGACGAGGTCGGCGGCGCCGTCGCTGATGGCGTCCTTGTAGGTCGCCCTGGTGCCGTCCAGCTCGGGCTTGGGCAGGCCGCCCTTCCACTGGAGCTCGACCTGCTGGTCGCCCCGGCCGAGGGTGACCAGGGTGCGGTCCTCGCCCTTGGCGGACTGCGACTCGGCGTAGCTGCGGGCCCGGGTGCCGCCGGAGCCGGCCAGCTTCAGGCCGTTGGGGTGCGCCTTGGGGGCCACCGAGCCGTCGACGCCGGTCTGGAGGGCGAGGTCGACGTCGACCCAGTCGGCGGCGTCCTTGCCCGTGTTCCCGCTCGGGGCACCGTCACGGCGGAACCGGATCGGACCCGCGCTGAGCTCGGTGGTGAGCGAACCGTCCTTGTTCACCCAGGTGGTGGAGGTCTCGGTGCGCTCGGAGAGCGCTTCGACCCGCTGACCCGAGAGCCGGGCCGCGACCCTGGCCGAGGGGATGTCAGCGGCCGTGGTGGCGAAGGGCTTTGCGGCACTGTCGCCGGTTCTGCCCGACTGCGGGGGCGCCGCGAAGGCGACCTCCGACCCCGCCAGGACGGAGACCGCCACCGCCAGGGCGAGTGAGCCGCTCACCACCCTGATTGGTATGTGTCCGTACATTCATGACTCCTTGTCGACAAGCCGCTACATGCGACCCGACCGAGGATCGTAAGGACCGACAAAGCCGACATATGACGACACATCAGATCAAGAGGGAGTCATGAGAGAGCAATGGAAAGGCAATCTTGATCGACCCGTGACAAATGGATCATGGAACCGGCCGTTTGGCCCGAATCACCTCCTGCCGGCGGAGGAGGGCCACCGCCCGAGGGCGCCACCGGCGTTCAGCCGCGTGCGGACAGCAGAACGGCCGGCCGATCCGAGGATCGACCGGCCGTTCCGGTGGTCACCGGGGGGTGATCTCGCCCATCTCCCCCCAGCCGTCCATGCCGGGGATGTCGATCGAGACGATCCGCGGCTTGGTGGCCACCGCGTACGACAGGTCGTCCATGGCCTTGACGAAGTGCGCGGACTCCACGTGCTCCTTGCCCGCGTCGCCGTCGCGGAACGCCTCGACCAGGACGAACTCGTTGGGGTCGTCGACGCTGCGGGACCACTCGAAGAAGAGGTTGCCGGGCTCGTTGCGGGTGGCCTGGGTGAACTCGTCGACGAGATCGAGCCAGCCGTCGGCGCGCTCGGGGCGAACCGCGAACTTGACCGTAATGAAGATCATGGGAATTCCTTTCGCTCCACGTTCACACGTGGCGGTACGGACGGGGACAGCTGCTCAGCGAGCACGGTGGCAATCGTCGCAGGTCAGACGAATGGCCTGCGACGCAGGAGACAACACGTGCCACAGAGCCGCTCCGGTGGCGGTGCCGCGAGAACATGACGGACACCAGGGGTGGCAGGCACACCACGACCACCGCGAGCGGGGCCTCGCACCCGTGACACACGGAAGAGCGTCCGCCCTCCGTCCGGCGGGGTCAGCCGGTGAAGCCCGGCACCACCAGGCCGGACTCGTACGCGATCACCACCGCGTGGGTCCGGTTCTGCGCGCCGAGCTTGGTCAGCACGTTTCCGACGTGCGTCTTCACCGTCTCCAGGCTCACCGTGAGCGACTCCGCGATCTCCGGGTTGGACAGACCGGTGGCCATCAGCCGCAGCACCTCCTCCTCCCGCCCCGTCAGCGCCGCCCTCGGCAGGGCCTCGGCGGAGCCCAGCGGGCGGGCGGCGACCATCCGGCGCAGTGCGGCCGGGAAGAGGATCGCCTCCCCGGCCGCCGCCACCCGCACCGCCTCCGCGATCTGCCGGACCGGCAGCCGCTTGAGCACGAAGCCGCTGGCGCCCGCGCTGAGCGCGGCGGTGACGTAGCCGTCGTTCTCGAAGGTGGTGATCACCACGACCTTCGGCGGCTCGGCCGACCCGGCCGGCTCGGCCAGCAGTTGGCGGGTGGCCTCGATCCCGTTGAGGCGCGGCATCCGCACGTCCATCAGGACCACGTCCGGACGCAGCCGCCGCGCCTGCTCGACCGCCGCGACGCCGTCGGCGGCCTCGCCGACCACCGCGATCCCCGGCTGGACCGCTAGCAGGGTGCGCAGACCGCTGCGGGTCACCTCGTCGTCGTCCGCGATCAGGAGGGTGACGGGGGCGCCGGTGGTCGCGCTCTCGCCTGCGCCGGAGGGGGTCACGTCGGAGTGCATCACGCCGCCACCCGGACCGGCGGCACGGCGACCGGCGGCAGCGAGAGGCTCGCGACCGCGCCGCAGTAGGCGAACAGCGCACCCGCACACGTGGAGCCGCGCAGCAGCGGCCGGATTCCCCTGATCATGATCGCCAGTATGGCCGGGTGGCTCGACGATGGCCTCCCCCGATCGAGGGAGCGCCCTTTCCCGCCTTTCCGCGATGTGCGCCCACGCCCCCGGAACCCATGGGCCACGGCGGCGACATCCCGGGGTACGAGACCCGGGGCGGAGCCACCGACGACGGCCGCGCCGTCAGCATCGCCGTGACCGCCATCCCTGACGACGGGGCGGTCACCGAGCGCCTGGAGGGCGTCGTGGACACGGCCCTCTGCCGCTGAACCACACGTCCCCCGGGCTCCGTTGAGACGGACAGGGGAAGGAAGACGAGGGACCCGGCACCATTCATCCGGTGCCGGGTCCCTCGTTCGTTCACCGGGCCGGGTGCGTCCGCTCCGGGGTGTGGCGTCAGCCCGGGAGCTGACCGCTGCAGTTGGTCAGCCAGGAGCCGTAGATCCCGGACGGGTCGCCGGCGCGGTTCGCGGCGTAGTAGGCGTTGCGGACGTCGTTCTTGAGGGCGCCGCCGGTGGCCGGGCCGACGACGCCGTCCGGGCTCAGGCTGTGCCCGTGCTGGTAGTGCACGACGGCGTTGTAGGTGAGGCTGCCGAAGTCGTTGTCGACCTTCAGGCCCGCGCTGTCCACGTAGTCGAGGGCCTGCTGGAGGCAGCCGACGGCCGAGCCGTAGCTGCCCGACGAGAGGCTGCTCGCGGCGCTGGCGGAACCGGCGGTCAGGGCGACGGCGGCGGCCGCGCCCAGGGCCAGGGCGGCGGTACGGCGCGTCCAGGTGTTGATGCGCATGATCGGTCTCTCCTCGGGTTCGCACGGATGCCGGTGCCCTGCGGATCTCGTTCTCCGCCGCGGCGCCGGCTTGGCTTCGCCGCAGACGACGATGCTCCGCTCGGGGCTCCGAAGCCAGGAATTCGTTCCTGGCCGAATGCCTTGCAGTGGCCCCGGGGACCGGCCCACGATCGCGAGGTCTGCTCCGCCCGAACGACCTTGAATGATGATCACCCAATCGGCTTTTCCGCAGGTGGGTGCGGGTTTCTGATGCCCCGCTAGGTCCGTTCGAGTGTGGCGTTCGCTTGCGAACGGTAGCGGCGCATGGCTGTCTGGATTCCGGCGGGGCCCACCGGTGCTGCCACTACCCACTTCAATTCCACGGAGGAAACCCTCATGCGCGCTTTCAAGCGTGTCCTGGCCGTCAGCGCTCTCACCGCCCCGCTCGTGATCGGCTGTGCCGGCCTCGCCTCGGCCCAGGAAGGCCTGGACGCGAACTTCGGCAAGGGACAGTTCGTCGCCAACCAGAACGGCGCCGGCGTCGCGGACGCGAACTCCGTCGTCAACGCCGACGGACTCCAGCACACCGACTTCTGGATCTGGTCCGACAGCACCGGCGTCTCCGGCGCGTTCAACGGCTCGGGCGCCACCTGGCAGAACGGCTGACGAAGCCCGCACCACCGGAGGCATGAGACCCTCCCGGCCGCTCCAGGGACGGCCGCGGTCCACTTCTCCGAACAACAAAACGGCCGGTCGATCCGAGGATCGACCGGCCGTTCTCTGTGCGCGAGGGGGGAGTTGAACCCCCACGCCCTTTCGGGCACTGGAACCTGAATCCAGCGCGTCTGCCTATTCCGCCACCCGCGCATCTGGGTGATGGGTTAAGCATAGACCATCTGGAGGGGTGCTTCTGACCACCCCGGGATGGACGGTCGCCATCCGGGATCCAGCCGCCCCACCGCCCTCGCCGACCCCGGCCGTCTCGACCTCCGCACGACGTCCGCCGCACAGGAAGTCGGCCCGTCCGACTTCCTGTGCGGCATGGCTCGAACTCGCCGGTGTCGCACGGCAAGTGGAGTTAGCCTGTCGAGCATGGTTGCAAACTACACAGAAGAAGTGGCCATGCCCGACGCGGAGTTCGTCAGCGCCCCCGCCCTGATCCTCCAGTCCCTCTCCTCCGATCCCGACCGGCGGGCCGTCGTCACCGCCGACGGGGTCGACGTCACCGCGGGCGAGCTCGCCACCACGGCCTACCGCCTCTCCCACGAGCTGATCGCCCGGGGCGTCGGCCGCGGCGCCACCGTCACCCTGCTCACCGGCAACACCCCCGAGGCGCTCGTCGCCCGGTACGCGGCCAACCTCGCGGGCGCCCGGGTGGTGAGCCTGTACGACGGCATGAGCGTCCCGGTCCTGGCCGAGATCGTGGCGAGCGTCGACACCACCGTCCTCCTCGTGGACGCCGAACGGTTCGAGGCCGCCGCCGAGTTGCTCCCCCTGCTCTCCGTGCCGACCGTCCTCTCCCTGGGCCCGGGCCCTGATTCGGTCGGCGCCGACGTGATCGCCGCCTCCGCGAACCGCCCCGCCGAACCGCCGGCCGTCCGGATCAGGCCGGACGACGACCTGGGCATCCGCCACACCGGCGGCACCACCGGGATCCCGAAGGGCATCCTCAGCCTGCACGGCCCCTACCGGGGGATGTTCGACGTCCCGTTCCTCGCCGGTGGCGGTCAGGGCGAGCCGCCCCGCTTCGTCGCGGCCACCGCGCTCGCCCATCTCGCCGGAATCTTCTCCGATCTGACGCTCCACCACGGCGGCCTGGTGGTCCTCCAGCGCACCTTCGAGCCCGGCGACGTGCTGGCCGCGATCGAGCGCGAGCGCATCACCGACCTGTGGGTGCTGCCGCCGCTGCTCCACCGGCTGCTCGACCACCCGGCGATCGGCCGCACCGACCTGTCCAGCCTGCGGAGGATCCTCTACGGGGGCAGCGCCTCCTCGCCGACCCGGGTGCGCGAGGCGCTCAAGGTGTTCGGTCCGGTCCTGATCGGCGTCTACGGGATGTCGGAGGCGCAGCTGATCTCCGTGCTCCTCCCCGAGGAGCACCACCGGATCGGCCACGGCGGCCAGGTCTCGGTCGGCCGACCGGCTCCCGACACCGAGGTGGAGATCCGCGACGTCGACGGCACCGTGCTGCCGACCGGGGAGCAGGGCGAGGTCCACATCCACTCGGACACCCTCATGGCCGGGTACTGGAAGCAGCCCGAGCTCACCGCCCAGGTGCTGCGGGACGGTTGGCTGAACACCGGCGACGTCGGCTACTTCGACGAGGACGGCTACCTCTACCTGGCCGACCGGGCCAAGGACCTGATCATCGTGGTCGGCGGGCACGTCTACCCGTCCGAGGTGGAGGACCTCCTCGTCACCCACCCGGCGATCGCCCAGTGCGCCGTCTTCGGGGTGCGCGACGAGCAGCAGGCGGAGCACGTGCACGTCGCCGTCGTCCCCGCGCCGGGGCAGCGGCCGGAGCTGGACGAGGTCCAAGCGTTCGTCACGGCCCGCAAGGGGCGGATCTACGCGCCGGAGGTCCTGCACCTGGTCGACGAGATCCCGCTGACGGCGGTCGGCAAGCCGGACAAGAAGCGGCTGCGCCAGTCCGTGACCGGCTGAGAGCCCTCGGGCGACGGGCCGTTCGGGGCTACGGACCGCTCGGGGCGACGGGCCGCTCGGAGCGACGAACACCGAACCCCCACCGAAACCGGCGCGGATCCCCACCCGGTTTCACTCCCAAGCGGGGTTTGGCTCAACGAACCCCCGCCCGGCTGCCGAGAAGCCAACGGGGTGGCGGCGCTGAGGGCCGCCACCCCTCCCTCAGGTGTTCTCCCGGCAGCAGCGCACGAAGTCCCGCACCACCGGGTTGCCGTCGTCCTCCGGCGCCCAGCCGACGCCGATCCGGCTGGGGCTGACGCCGCTGACGGGCCGGTAGACGATGCCGGGGCGGGCGTAGAAGCGGGCGGTGGACTCCGGGGCGAGAGCGACCCCGTAACCGTTGGCGATCGCACTGAGCCAGTCGTCGGGGTGGTCGACGACGGCGCCGATCCGGACGGGGTGCCCCTCGCGCTCGTCGGCGGCGAGCCAGTAGTCCCGCCAGCGGCCGGTCTCGGCGGGGGCGGCGACGAAGGGCTCGTCCCACAGCTCCCGGAAGGCGATCTCCGCGCGGTCGGCCAACGGGTGCGCCGAGGGCAGCGCGACCCAGCGGGGTTCGGTGGACAGTTCGGCCACCCGCAGCCGCTCCTGCCCGGGGAACGGCAGCCGCAGCAGGGCCGCGTCGACGTCCCCCGCGCCGAGGCCGGCCGTCGGATCGGACCAGGTGGCGTGCAGCATGTCGACCCGCCAGCCCGGGTGGCGGCGGGTGAACTCGGCCACGATGCGCGGGGTGGCCTCGTTGGCGGCGCTGGCCAGGTAGCCGACCCGCAGCACCCGCTCGGCCCGGCTCGCCGTGCGCCTGGTCTCGCGCAGCGCCGCGTCCCAGTCGGCCAGCAGCCCGGGCGCCCGCGCCGCCAGGGCGCGGCCCGCCGCGGTGAGCGTCATCCCGGCCCGGGACCGTACGAACAGCGGAACGCCGAGCCGGTTCTCCAGCTGCCGGATCTGCTTGGTGAGAGCGGGCTGGGAGACGAACAGCCGCTCGGCCGCGCGGGTCAGGCTGCCCTCCTCCGCGACGGCGGCGAAGGTGCGCAGCAGCCGAATGTCCACATCCATTCCATCAGGTTATGGAAGCAGGTATTGGACGCAAGCCGGGGGCGCTGACGAGGCTGGACGGCGAGGGAACACCCGAGGAGAGCCCTCCCCGAAATCCCTCCCCGAAAGCCCTCCCCAGCAAGAAGGAACCGCCGTGTCCACCGCCTATGTGATCGTCGCCGTCCTCACCATCGCGGCCAACGCCGGAATCGCCGCCGCCGACTTCGCCGGAGCCCGGTTCGTCCTGGCCAACTCCGCCGAGGTGAACGTGCCGAGGACCTGGATCCCGTGGCTCGCCGGCGCCAAGGCGGCCGGGGCCGCCGGGCTGCTGCTCGGCCTGGTCGCCTACCCGCCGCTCGGCATCGCGGCCGCGATCGGCCTGGTGCTGTTCTACGTCGGCGCCGTGGCCACCCACGTGCGGACCCGGGTCCTCCACAACATCTACTTCCCGGGCGCCTACCTCGCCCTGGCCGTCGCCACGCTCGCCCTCGCCGTCTGAGGCGGCTCCAGCCTCCCCTCCAGCAGGGCCAGGGCGTCCGCCGCGGCCGGGTCCGGGCCGGGGGTGTAGAGCTCCAACCGGTGGTCCGGCCGGTCGGGTTGGAGCCACACCTGGTACGTCACCTCCACCGGCCCGACCACCGGGTGGTCCAGCACCCGGCTGCCGAAGGTGCACTCCCGGACGTTTCCGCCGGCCCACCAGGCGGCGAACTCCTGGCTCTTCATGGTGAGTTCGCCGATCAGCTCGGCCAGCGCGCGGTCCTCCCCGTAGCGGCCGGCGACGAGCCGCAGATAGCCGACGTGGGTGCGGGCGTAGTGCTCCCAGTCCCGTTCGAGCTCGCGGGTGTGCGGGTCCAGGAACAGCATCCGGCTCATCGACGGCCGGGTGGCCGGGTCGGCCGGTGCCTCGTACGGCAGGTGGCCGGCGAGCAGGGCATGGCCGAGCGGGTTCCAGGCCAGCACGTCGTTGCGCCGCCCGAGCAGCAGCGCGGGCAGGTGGTGCAGCGCTTCGAGGAGTTGCACCGAGCGCGGGTGCGGCTGCTCGGCCGGGGGCCGGCGCCGGACGGCCCGGGGCGGGCGGCGGGCGAGGTCGTAGAGGTGGGCGCGCTGGGTGGCGTCCAGCCGTAGGACGCGGGCGATCGCGTCCAGCACCTGGTCCGAGGCGTTGGTGCTGCGGCCCTGTTCCAGCCGGGTGTAGTAGGCCAGGCTGATGCCCGCCAGCCCGGCCAGCTCCTCCCGGCGCAGCCCGGCCACCCGCCGGTGCTCGGACGGCACCCGCAGGTCCAGTTCGGCCGGGGTGACGGCGGCGCGGCGCAGGCGCAGGAACTCGCCCAGTTCGCTGCCGCTTCCCTCGCTTCCCTGACTCCCCTTGCTTCCCATGTCTCCCGAGCGTAGGGCGGAAGGTTTCCGCAGGCCAGCACGGTGGGTGACCCTGCGAGTAGTAGGAACGGCGGGTGGCTGGCTGCGGCACCGGGCGCCGCCGAAACATGGCTCCGTACCCCGCCCCTCCGGCCCGAGGACGTCCCGTCGCCATGCCCCCAGCCCTGCTCGCGCTCGCCCTGAGCGCCTTCGCCATCGGCACCACCGAGTTCGTCACCAACGGCCTGCTGACCGCCCTGGCCGCCGACTTCGACGTGACCGTCGCCCGGGCAGGGCTGGTCACCACCGCCTACGCCGTCGGCCAGGCCTGCGGGCCGGTGCTCGCCCTGCTCACCCTGCGGATGCGCAGCCGGCGGCTGCTGGTGCTGCTGATGCTGCTGTTCACCGCCGGGAACCTCGCCTCGGCGCTCGCCCCGGGCTTCGGGCCGCTGCTGGCCGCCCGTTTCCTCACCGCGTGCACCCACACCGCTTTCTTCGGCGTCGCCTCGGTGGTGGCCTCCCGGCTCGTCCCGGCGGCCCGGCAGGGCGCGGCGATCGCCCTGGTGTTCACCGGGCTGAGCCTGGCCAATGTGCTGGGCCTGCCGATCGGCACCCTGGCCGGGCAGGCCTGGGGCTGGCGCGGGGCGTTCGTCCTGGTCGCGGTGCTGGGCGCGGTCGGGCTGCTCGGCCTGCTGCTGCTCCTCCCCCGCGGCTCGGAGGAGTCCACCGGCGGGATCTCGCTCCGCGCCGAGCTGGCCGTCTTCGCCGACCTGCGGCTCTGGCTGGCCCTCGCGGCGACGGCGATCGGCTTCGGCGGGCTGTTCGCCTCCTTCACCTTCGTCCAGCCGATGCTGACCGAGGTGACCGGCTTCGGCACCGGCGACGTGGTGTGGCTGCTCGCGGTCTACGGCGCCGGGCTGGTCGCGGGCAACTGGACGGCCGGGCGGGCCGCCGACCGCGCCCTCGTCCCGACCACGGCCGCCCTGCTGGCGGCCCTCACCCTCTCGCTCGCCCTGTTCTCCGCCACCGTCCACCACCGGGGGGCGGCCGTCGCCACCCTGTTCCTCCTCGGCTTCTGCGGCTTCGGCCTGCTCACCCCCACCCAGGCCTACGTACTGCGGGTCGCGGGCCGCGAGTCCGCGCTGGTCGGCACCGCGAACACCGCCGCCTTCGGCGCGGGCATCACCCTCGGCTCCCTGCTCGGCGCCGCCGTCATCTCGCACGGCGGCCCCTACTCGGCCACCAACCTGGCCGGCGCCGCGATGACCGCCCTCGGCCTGCTGGTCTTCGGCCTCTCGGTGGCCGCCGGCCGGCGCCGGGCCGGTTCCCCCGCGTGGAGCAGCTGACGCGCGCCACACGGTCGCTCAGGCGGCTCCGAAGTGCCGCCTGGTGTCCGCGATCAGCGTCCGCAGGAAGGCCGTGCCCGGGAAGTCCGTCAGGGTCGCCGGGCGGGCGAGCAGCGGGTTCGGCTCGAAGGCGAAGGTCCAGGTGAAGCGGGTGCCCGTCGGGGTGGGCTCGACGAGGTAGTCCTCACCGAAGCGGCGGAACAGCGGCAGGGAGGCCGCGGTGACGCAGAAGGAGTGCCGCGACCCCTCCTCCCAGCGCACGAACTCCTCCCGCAGGTGCAGCGCGCGCAGCGCGGTGATCTCGCGGGTCGTGCCGACGCCGTGCGGCGGGGGCGAGGTGTAGCGGCCGCCGCTCAGGCCGCGGCACCAGGACAGGGGCGCGTCGTCGGCCAGTCCCCGCCACACCGCCTCCGGTGACACCGGCAGGTCCATGGGGTACGAGTGGCGGTGCGGCGCCGTCTCGAAGAAGGACGCGTCGAAGTGTTCGAGCGTGAACCAGGGCATGGGGGTGCTCCTCCCGATCTGCGTTCAGTTCGTCCGTTCGGTCCCGCCGCCGACCGCCCGCAGCGCGAAGGGCAGCAGGCGGTCGGCGGTCTCCCGGGCGGTGATCGCGTCGACGTCCTGCGGCAGTCGGGGGGTGAGCAGGAAGCGGGTCATCACCGGGCCGACCACCACCTCGCCGAGCAGGTCCACGTCCGCGTCCGCGACCGGCGGGATCTCCCCCCGCTCGACCGCGCTCCGCACGACCTCCGCCACCCGCCCGTACACCGGCCGCAGGAAGGCCCGCACCAGCGCGTCCGCCAGGGCGGTGTTGTGGGCGGCCTCGCCGATCAGGGCGCGCATCAGCCGGCCGCTCTCACCGGTCATGGCGGCGGCCTTGTCCCGCAGCACGACCCGCAGGTCGCCCTCCAGGCTGCCGGTCTCCGGCGGCGCGTACGGGTCCTCCCCGTACAGCGCGGCGGCGGCGATCACCAGCTCCTCCTTGGACGACCAGCGCCGGTAGAGGGTCGCCGTGGACACCCCGGCCCTGGCCGCCACCGCGGCGGTGGTCAGCCCGCCGTAGCCGTTCTCCGCGAGGACGGCGAGCGTGGCGTCCAGCAGCGCCCGGTCCCGGGCCGCGTCGCGGGGGCGGCCCCGGCGCGGCGGGGGCTCGGCGGGCTGGGACGGGGGCGTGCTGGCGGTCATGCCGACCAGCCTACCGAAAGTAGAAACGAAATCGTTTCGTTTCGTTTATGCTCGAAGGCATGAGCACCGACACCCTCACCGCCGACCCGGCGGCCACCGTCGCCCGTCTCAACGCCACCTTCGCCACGGGTCGGACCAAACCCCTCGCCTGGCGCAAGGCCCAACTGCGCGCCCTGCGGCGCCTGCTGGTCGAGCAGGAGGCCGCCTTCGCGGCCGCCCTGCACACCGATCTCCGGAAGAGCACCACCGAGGCCTACACCACCGAGATCGGCTTCACCGTCAACGAGATCGACCACACCCTGCGCCACCTCGACCGCTGGCTGCGCCCGCGCCGCGCCCCGGTGCCGCTCGCCCTGCAGCCCGCCCGGGCCCGTACGGTGCGCGAGCCGCTCGGCACGGTGCTGGTCATCGCCCCCTGGAACTACCCGCTGCAACTCGCCCTCGCCCCGCTGGTCGGTGCGATCGCCGCCGGCAACTGCGCGGTGGTCAAGCCCAGCGAACTCGCCCCCGCCACCTCGGCGCTGCTCGCCCACTGGCTGCCCCGCACCCTCGACCGGCAGGCCGTCGCCGTCGTCGAGGGCGGGGTGCCGGAGACCACCGCCCTCCTGGAACAGCGCTTCGACCACGTCTTCTACACCGGCAACGGCACCGTCGCCCGCGTCGTGATGACCGCCGCCGCCCGCCACCTCACCCCGGTCACCCTGGAACTGGGCGGCAAGAGCCCCGTCGTCGTCGAGCCCGGCACCGACCTCGCCACGGCCGCCCGCCGCATCGCCTGGGGCAAGTTCATGAACGCCGGCCAGACCTGCGTCGCCCCCGACTACGTCCTCGCCATCGGCGACACGGCCGCCGCACTCGAAGCCCACCTCACCACCGCGATCCGCGAGATGTACGGCACCGAGCCCGCCCGGAGCCCCGACTACGGCCGCATCGTCAACGAACGCCACTTCGACCGGCTCACCGCCCTGCTCTCCGACGGCCGCATCGTCACCGGCGGCGACCACGACCGCGCCGACCGCTACCTCGCCCCGACCGTCCTCGCCGACGTCGCCCCGGACGCCCCGGTGATGCGCGAGGAGATCTTCGGCCCCGTCCTCCCGATCATCCGCGTCCCCGACCTCGACGCCGCCATCGCCTTCATCACCGCCCGCGACAAGCCCCTCGCCCTCTACGCCTTCACCGCCTCCCCCGCCACCAGGCGCCGTCTCACCACCGAAACCTCCTCCGGCGCCCTCAACTTCGGCGCCCCCAACGCCCACATCGCCATCCCGGGCCTCCCCTTCGGCGGCGTCGGCGAGAGCGGCCTCGGCCGCTACCACGGCCGCCACTCCATCGACACCTTCAGCCACCAGAAGGCCGTCCTCGACAAGCCCCTCCTCGCCGACCCCCTCCGCCTCGCCTACCCGCCCTTCACCCCCCTCAAGAACCGCCTCCTCCGCCGCTTCCTCTGACGGCCGGTCGACGGCACAGGACCGCCGAGACGCCCACCCCGACTGGCTCCACACCTACAATCACCACCGCTGACACACCGCACTCGCAGGCAAGCCATCCGCCAGCCCGGGGAGTGTCATGAATTCGGCTCTTACAAGATTTTCGTAGCTGTTGATCGCCCTGGGCTCTGGTGTCAGCTGAGGAGAATGCGCTGGCGTAGGAGGCGGTGTCCGGCGCGGCCGTACGTCTGCCGCTTGAGCAGCTTGATCTTGTTGTTGACGCCCTCGGTGCGGCCGTTGTGCCAGGGCAGGGTGAGAGCGGCGTCGACGCCGGCGCGGTCGCGCTCGAGGCCGGTGGCATAGGCGTGCAGGAAGGGCAGG
>NZ_LFMD02000002.1:380304-428114 GCF_015776785.2 Kitasatospora sp. SUK 42
CGCACGGCCGCCCACCGCCTCGTCGGCGACATGCCGCACATACCGCGAATGCACCCAGTCCGACGCCTGCCCGCACGCCGGACACACCGCCGGAGCGTCATCCCTGGTCCGGGCCGTGATCCGCAGCAGGTCCCCGCTGGCCTCCACTCGCTCGACCTGCACCGCGGCCAGCTGCGGCAGCAGGTCCCCCACCACGACAACACACACAGCCAGCTTGCCACCGCCAACAAGCCGACACCACAGGCGAGTTGAAGCGATCAACGATTACGAAAATCTTGTAAGAGCCGGAATCCTGATAGTCCCGCCAGCCGCGCCCCCAACCTCACGGGACAGAACGACTAGCCCTCGTCGCGGCCGCGGAAGGCCCGGCGGTACTCCCGGGGTGCGACGCCGACCCGGGAGGTGAAGACGGGGCGGAGGGAGACCGCCGAGGTGAAGCCGCAGTGGGTGGCGACGGCGTCGACGGGGAGGTCGGTCTCCTCCAGGAGGCGCTGGGCGGCGAGGATGCGCTGGTCGAGGAGCCAGCGGAGCGGGGTGGTGCCGGTGGTGGCGGTGAAGTGGCGGGCGAAGCTGCGTTCGGACATGTGGGCCGCGGCGGCCATGCCACGGACGGTCCAGGGGGTGTCGAGGGAGGCGAGTATCTCGGCGCGGACGCGGGCGAGGGGGTCGTCCCCGGACGGCGGAGGGACCGGGGTGGGGATGAACTGGGCCTGACCGCCGGCCCGGAAGGGGGCGGTGACCATGGCGCGGGCGATGGCGGCGGCGGCCCGCTGACCGTGGGCGGTACGGACGAGGTGCAGGCAGAGGTCGATGCCCGCCGCGACGCCCGCCGAGGTCCACAGGCCGTCGCCGCCGGTGAAGAGCACCTCAGGTCGGACGGTCACCGCCGGGAAGCGGCGGGCGAGTTCGGGGGCGAGCGCCCAGTGGGTGGTGGCCTCGCGGCCGTCGAGCAGGCCGGCCTCGGCGAGGACGAAGGCGCCCGCGCAGAGGGAGGCGACGGGGGTGCCGCGCCCGGCGGCGGCCCGCAGTGCGGCGAGGACGGCGGGATCGCGCGCCGCGTCCGGATCCTCGACGCCGGGGACCACGACCAGGTCGCACCCGGCGAGGGCGTCGAGCCCGTGGTCGGGGACGCGTTCCAGCCCGCCGCCCAGCCGTACCCGGGCCCCGGCCGGCCCGCAGATCCGCAGGTCGAAGGCGGGCGTGCCGAGCCGGGTGGCCCCGTTGGCCCACACCTCGCCGATCACCGCGTAGTCGAAGGCCCGGACGCCGTCGAAGACCAGACAACCCACCGTTCGCATGCGGGAAGCATCGCAGGAAGCCCGGCGGGAAGCGTGACGGGAGGAGTGACGGGAGGCACGGCAGGAAGCATGGCGGGAATCTATCGATGGTCGGCATTCCCGCCCATCACACCAAACTGGCGGCGCCCCGCAGCATGAACGGCATGACGAACACCGACGCCTTCGACGCCCCGCTCACCCTCGACCCCGACGCCGTCCTGCTCCTCATCGACGTCCAGCAGGGCTTCGACGACCAGGACTTCTTCGGCCCGCGCGACAACCCCCAGGCCGACCAGCGGATGGCCGACCTGATCGCCGCCTGGCAGGCCACCGGCCGCCCGGTCGTCACCGTGCAGCACACCTCCCCGGCCGGACCGCTCGCCGAGGGCACGCCCGGCCACGGGCTCAAGGGCTTCGTCGCCGGGATCACTCCCGACCTGCACATCACCAAGACCGTGAACAGCGCCTTCTACGGCACCCCCGACCTGCACGCCTGGCTCCAGGAGCGCGGCGCCCGGCAGGTGGTGGTCACCGGGATCATCACCAACGTGTGCTGTGAAACCACGGCTCGCATGGCCGGAAACCTCGGCTACGACGCGATCTTCCCCACCGACGCCATGCACTCCTTCGACATGACCGGCCCCGACGGCACGACCGTCCCCGCCGCCGAACTCGCCCGCGCCACCGCGACGACCCTGCACGCGATGCGCTTCGCCAAGGTGGTCACGACGGAGACGGTGCTCGAAGCCGCCAAGCGCTGAGGGGCAGCGGCCGGTACGGCGTCGGGCAGCGCGGGGGGCGGCGGGCGGGGGCGGGGGCGGCCCCCGCCCGCCGCGGCCGTCGACGGGCTCAGCGCCCGACGGCGCCGTCCAGCTGCTCCCGCAGGATGTCCGCGTGCCCGGCGTGCCGCCCGGTCTCCTCGATCATGTGCACCAGCACCCAGCGCAGCGAGGGCCCCTCGGTGTCGTCCGGCCGCAGCGAGCGCGCGCCCGGCCGGTCGAGGTCCGGGGCGTCCGCGGCCACCGCGTTGGACCGGGCGATCGCCGCCCGGTAGGCGGCGATCTCCCCGGCCAGGGTGGCGCCGTCCAGCGGGACTTCGTCGGTTTCCAACGGCTCGGCGCCGAGCCCGCGGTAGGCCCACTCGAACCAGTTGAGCTCGACCACGGTCAGGTGCCGCACCAGCCACAGCAGGCTGGTGCCGGAGGCGACGCCGGGGCGGCGGGCGTCCTCGTCGGAGACCCCCGCCACCTTGCCGATCACGGCCTGGCGCAGGTAGTCGAGGAAGGACAGCAGGGTGGTCCGCTCGTCGGCGTTCAGGGACGGCGGGCGGACGTCGGCCGGCTGCTGCGTGGTGTCATCGATCACCGCACCACCGTAGGGCGCCCCGGGCCGGCCGTCACCAGCCCTGCGAGGTCACCCAGTTCGCGAGGTGCCGGGCGCAGTCGTCCACCGACTCCCGCCAGGTGTGCTCCGCGCCGTCCCCGGCCTCGTCGCTGACGTACTTGACCAGCCGCACCGGCACCCCGGCCCGGTGGGCGACGGTCGCGACGGCGTAGCCCTCCATGTCGACCAGGTCGGCGTGCTCGGCCAGCCGCTCGCGGGCGGCCGGCTCCGAGACGAACAGGTCGCCGGTGGCCAGCACCGGGCCGTCCCCCTTGCCGACCACCAGCGGGGCGCCGTAGCTGCGGCCGGTGAGGGTGTGCAGCACGTCCGTGTCGAGGTCGTGCTGGATCACCTGGACGACGTGATGGACGCCCTCCCAGCCGGAGCGCAGCGCACCGGCCGTGCCGAGGTTGATCACCTCGGAGGGCTTCTCGCCCTGGGCGAGCACGGTGGCCAGGGCCGCGGCGGCGTTGACCTTCCCGATCCCGGTGAGCAGCACAGGCAGCCGGTCGTCCAGGTGGGCGGCCTCCTCGCGGACGGCGACGACGAGCAGCGGGCGGTCGGGCGAGATCGTTCCAATCAAGCGCATGGGGCCATGGTACGGAGCACGGCGCTGCCTCACCCGGGGAGGCGACGCCACGGAACCGTACGGGGCGCCGCCCGCGTCGCTCCGATCGCCACCTCTCCGTACTGGCGCGGTACGCGTTTCACCAGGTCCACACCGAGGCCGAAACCATGGCCGTACAAGTCGCACAAGTCGTACGGACCGTGCCAGGCCGGACAAACGTACCGAGTCGTACGAGAGCGTGCGCAAACCGTGCACGACATGCTCAAGAGCGGCGCAAGTCAGGTGTGGCCATTGGGAGTCACGGCCATACTGCTGCCATCGGTCGGACCCCGGGTGAGCGGGTCCGGTCCCAGGGGAGGATGAGGCAGGTGGCAACACCAGTAGGCAACGGCGCACCGGGCGCCGCGATCCCGGCACGGCCGGGCAGTCCGCCGGCCGTGGCGGGCCCGGCCCCCGGCGCGGCGCCGGCCGTGGCGACGACCGCGGCGCGGGGAGCGGCGCAGGGGACGGGCGGCGCGCTCGCGCCCAGACCCGGCGGCGCGCCCGCGAAGCGCCCGCGGGCGGGCGTACCGGAGCGTGGTGTGCGCGCCCGGCTGGCGCAGGCCACCCGTACGCCCCCGGGCCGGCTGCGGCTGGCCGGGGCGGCGCTCGCGGTGCTCACGGTGGCCTTCGGCGGGCTCACCGCCTGGCAGTTGGAGGCCCGGGCCCAGGCCGCCGACCGGGTGGTCTCGTACAGCCAGCCGCTGAGCCAGAACGCGGCCGACATCCACCGCCGGCTGGCCGACGCCGCCACCACCGCGACCACCGGCTTCCTGCTCGCCGGGGACGAGCCGAAGGCGGTCCGGGACCAGTACGAGCAGGACCTCGCGACGGCCGCCGAGCTGATCTCGCAGGCCGCCGCCCGGACCACCGCGACCTCCCCCGCCCAGCAGAAGCTCACCGAGCTCAACCAGCAACTCCCGGTGTACTCCGGCCTGGTGGAGACGGCACGGGCCAACGACCGGCTGGGCATCCCGCTCGGCGGCGCCTACCTGCGGTACGCCTCCGAGAAGATGCAGACCGACCTGCTGCCGGCCGCCCTCGAACTGACCCGGATCGAGAACGAGGCGCTCACCAGGGACTACGCCGACGCCGAGTCCTTCCCCTGGGCCGCCTACGGCCTGGCGGCGGTCACCCTCGCCGCGCTGGTCTGGGTGCAGGTGACGCTGTACCGCCGCACCAACCGGGTGTTCAACATCGGCCTGCTCGGCGCCACCGCCGCCGTCCTGGCCGGCGGGCTCTGGCTCGGCGTCGCCGGCCTGACCTCCGGCGACGCGCTCCGCCGCAGCGACCGCGAGGGCGCGGCCCCGCTGCGGGCCCTCGACACCGCCCGGGTGGACGTGCTGCAGGCCCGGCTGGCCGAGAACCTGCACTACGTGGCCCGTGGCTCCACCGGCAAGTACCTCAAGCAGTGGGACGCCGCCACCGCGAGCCTGGTCGGGCAGGGCGACCAGCAGGCTCCGATGGAGCGGCGGACGGGCTCGCTGCCCCAGGCCCTGGACCTCGCCCCGGGGGCCGCCGCGCCCGCGCTCCGGGAGGCCGCCAAGCAGTACGACGTCTGGCACGGGCTGCACGACGCCGCACGGGACCTGGAGCTCAAGAAGTCCGACTACCAGGCCGCCCTGAACGCGACCGTGACGGCCAACGGCGAACAGCAGACCTCCGACACCGCCTTCAAGGCCACCGACAAGGCACTCGAACAGGCCGCCGGGATCGAGCAGCGGCGTTTCGAGGACGCCGCCGGCGGCACCCACAACGACCTCCGGAACGCCGCCGTCGCGGCCGCCCTGCTCGGTGTGGCGGCCGCGGCCGCGGCACTGCTCGGCCTGGGCCGGCGACTGGCCGAGTACCGATGAGGGGGAACGGACAGATGCGCAGCAGAACCGTACGCACCAGGCCGGCCGCGGCACTGGCGCTGCTGACGGCCGCGGCCGCCGTGCTCGGCGCCGGCGCGCCCTCCGGCGCCGCGCCGGGCACCACCCGAACCGCGCAGCAGGCGCAGCAGGCGCTCCAGGAGCAGAAGGACGGCTGCAAGCCCGTCCCCGTACCGCCGAGCGCCACCGACGGCCCGTCCGTGAAGGCCATCAAGAGCAAGGGCGTCCTGGTCATCGGCGTGGACCAGAACAGCTACCACTGGGGCGCCCGCAACCCCAACACCGGCAACCTCGAAGGCTTCGACATCGACCTCGCCAAGCGGATCGGCCGGGACGTCATGGGCGACGAGAAGAAGGTGGTGCTCAAGCCGGTGGCGACCGCCGACCGGATCCCGGCCCTCACCTCCACCGACGGCAGCGGGGTCGACCTGATCGTCCGCACCATGACGATCAACTGCGACAACCTGGACAAGGTCGCCTTCTCCCAGCCGTACTTCAACATCAAGCAGCGGGTCCTGGTGCCGCACTCCTCCAAGGCCGCCAACGTCGACGACGCGATCACCGGCAAGACGGTGTGCGCCGCGAGCGGCTCGGTGGCCTGGAAGGTGCTGGACGCCAAGCGGACCGCCAAGCGGATCGTCCAGGTGGACAACCAGCTGGACTGCCTGGTGCGCATGCAGCTCGGCCAGGTCGACGCCACCATGACCGACGACGAGCTGGCGGCCGGTCAGAGCGCCCAGGACCAGACGGTGCGGCTGGTGGACGGCTTCGAGCAGCCGGAGACCATCGGCGTGGCGATGCGGCAGGACCGCACCGACCTCACCGCCCGGGTCAACCAGGTGATCTCCGACTTCTACCGGGACCGCGGCTGGGAGAACTCCTTCGAGAAGTGGGTCCAGCCCTACCTGCCGGACGGCTCCAAGGACCCGTCGCTGTACTGGCCCGTCAACTGACCGGTCAACTGGCGCACCAGCCGGCGGCCCGTTGACACGGTCTTGACGCCCCGCGCCCACCCCGCCCTCACGGCCACCGGCTATGGTTCGGGACGATCACCACGGGGAGACCGGTGGTGGACACGGGGGATGTCGTGGGATCGCGCGTCACGCACGTCGGGATCGCACGCGAGGAAGGAAGGACACCGCGGTGGCGGCATCGGCTGGCCGGGTACTGAGCCGGGAGGAGGTGGACCGCGCCCTCGCGCGCCTCGGCGCCGAACGGGACGCGGTCGAATCGGCGCTGCTCGCGCTCCAGGACCACCCGGGCCTGCGGCTGCTGGACGGTGCCGAGCTGTCCGGGCGGACCCTGGAGCGCTGGTCCGTCGCGGGCAAGGGCCTGCCGCTGCTGTGGGCCCTGTTCGACCGCTACTCCGAGGCACTCGCCTCGGCCCGCGCCGTACGGGCCCGCAAGGCCAAGCCCGGAACGCCCGAACTCGCCGAGCTCAGCGAGCTGTTGACCGGCGAGGCGGTGACCGTCCCGGGCGGCGCGCTGCCGGACGGCCCGCAACTACTCGGCGCGCCCGCCAGGCTGGTCGAGCGGATCAGCCTGGACGCGCTGATGGCCCGGATGAACTCCTGGTACGCCACCGTGCTGGAGGTGGTCAGCGCCGCCGACGCGGTCTGGTCGGCGCTGCCCGCCCGGATCGACCTGCTGCTCGCCGAACTCCAGCGGGTGCAGACCCTGGCCGTCTCACTCGGCGTGCGGGCCGGCGCCCACCCGCTGGCCGACGACCTGACCGGGCTGGCCGCCGACCTCACCGGCCTGCGCACCGAGGTGCGCGAGGACCCGCTGGCACTGTGGCGCCCGGCCCGGGTGCCCGCCCAGCGCGGCACCGTGCCCGAGGGCTCGGCCTTCGCCGGCCCCGCCGGGGTGGTCGACACCGAACGCTTCGACCGGGCCGGCCGGGCCCTGGACGGCGTCCGGCTGGAGCTGGAGAACCTGCTGCGGCTGCGCGACGACGCCGAGGAGCGCCTGCAGGGCGTCGGCGACCTGCTCCAGCGGGCCGACGCCACCCTGGCCGAGGCCCGCCGGGCGCGCGGCGAGGTGCTGGCGAAGATAGCGTCCAGCGACGTCCCCGTGGTGCCCGGCCCGGCCTCGGCGCTGCGCGAACGGATCGTCACCGCGCTGGAGCTGCGCCAGGGCGGGCAGTGGGGCCGGCTGGCGCCGCTGCTGGACGCCCTGGAGGACGCCGCCGCCAAGGAGCTGACCCGGGCCCGGCAGTCGCTCACCGAGGTGACCCAGCCGCTGGCCGTCCGGGCCGAGCTGCGCGGCCGGCTGGACGCCTACAAGGCGATGGCGGCCCGGATGCGGGTCTCCGAGGACCCGGAAGTGATCGAACGGTACGAGAAGGCGCGCTGGCTGCTGTGGAGCGCGCCCTGCGACCTGCGGGCGGCGGCCGCCGCGGTGGCCCGCTTCCAGCAGTCGCTGCGCCCGGCCCAGGCGGAAGCCGACGGCGGGCAGGCTCAGGAGGCGGCCGGCCAGACGCCGGTCGACGGACAGGTACAGGGGGGCTGAGGTTGATGGGCGAGGCGTGCGTACGGCCGGATTGCTCCGGCAGCGGCAGGATCGACGCCGACGGCTACTGCGACGAGTGCGGGCTGGCCCCGGCGGGGGCCTCCACGGCCACCCCGGCCGCGCCCCCGCCGACCACCGCCGGCCCCGGCTCGCCGTGCCCCCGCGACTGCTCCGGCACCATCGACCCGGACGGCTACTGCGACGAGTGCGGCCTGACCCCGCCCGGCGACGACACCGGCGTCACCCAGCCGTACGTCCCCTCCGCCCGGGTCGCCCCGGACTCCGGCCGCAGCGGCTCGGTCCGCTCGCTGTCGGCCCGCACTGGCTCCGCCCGCTCGATGTCCGGCCGCTCCCGCTCGCACCGCTCCACCCGCACCGGCAGCGGCCGCTCGGTCTCGGTGCGCTCCACCCGCGGCAGCGTCAGCGCGGGCACCCGCAACCGGCTGGGCGCCGGCCTGGTCAACGTGCCGACCGTGGAGACCGCCGACCCGGCGCAGGCGGTGCTGGCCAACCCCGAGGTGCCCGAGCGCAAGCGGTACTGCTCCAAGTGCGAGGCCCCGGTGGGCCGGGAGAAGAACGGCCACCCGGGCCGCCCGGACGGCTTCTGCACCAAGTGCGGCACGCCGTACTCCTTCACGCCCAAGCTGCGCCGCGGCGACCTGGTCGGCGGCCAGTACGAGGTGGTCGGCTGCCTGGCGCACGGCGGGCTCGGCTGGATATACCTGGCGGTGGACCGCCGGGTCAACGACAAGTGGGTCGTGCTCAAGGGCCTGCTGGACACCGGGGACGAGGACGCGCTGGCCGCGGCCGTCGCCGAGCGCCGCTTCCTGGCCGAGGTCGACCACCCGAACATCGTCCGGATCATCAACTTCGCCGAGCACCCGGACCTGCGCACCGGCTCCACCGACGGCTACATCGTGATGGAGTACGTCGGCGGCAAGTCGCTCAAGGACATCGCCAACGACCGCCGCACCCCGGACGGACGGCGCGAGCCGCTGCCCGTCGAGCAGGCGATCGCCTACGCGCTGGAGGCGCTCCCGGCGCTGGGCTACCTGCACGGCCGGGGCCTGGTGTACTGCGACTTCAAGATCGACAACGCGATCCAGAGCGGGGACACGCTCAAGATCATCGACATGGGCGCGGTCCGCCGCCTCGACGACGACGGCCCGATCTACGGCACCATCGGCTACCAGGCCCCGGAGATCGCCACCGACGGCCCCTCCCCCGCCTCCGACCTCTACACCGTGGCCCGCACCCTCGCGGTGCTCACCTTCGACTTCCAGGGCTACAGCAGCACCTACCGCGACTCGCTGCCCGGCCCCGAGGAGGTCGAGGCCTTCGCCCGGTACGAGTCGTACTACCGCTTCCTGGTCCGCGCCACCGACCCGGACCCGGCCCGCCGCTTCGCCTCCGCCGAGGAGATGGCCGACCAGCTCACCGGCGTGCTGCGGGAGGTTCTGGCGCTCCAGGACGACCGGCCCCGGCCCGCGCTGTCCACCCTGTTCGGCCCCGAACTGCGCGTCGTCGACACCGAGTTGGTCCTGCCCACGACCCAGCCCGGGCAGCTGCGGGTGGCCGCCCTGGACCCGGCCGCCGCCGCACTCGCGCTGCCCATACCCCGGGTGGACCCGAGCGACCCGAACGCCGGCTTCCTCGCCACCGTGCTCGCCGTCGACCCGGAGGAGGCGCTCGCCACCCTGGCCGGCGCCCCCGTCGTCTCGATCGAGAGCCGGCTGCGCGAACTGCGCGCCCTGCTCGAACTCGGCCGCCACGGCACGGCCGTGAACGAACTGGCCGAGCTGGAGAAGGAGCACCCGGACGACTGGCGGGTGGTCTGGTACCGCGGCCTGGTCGCCCTGGTCGGGGCTGACCAGAGCGGTGAAGCCTCCCTCCGCGCCGCCGCCGAGGCCTTCGACGCGGTCTACGACGCCTTCCCCGGCGAGGCCGCGCCCAAGCTGGCCCTGGCCATCTGCGCCGAGCTGCTCGGCGACGGCGGCGACGCCGCCGAGTTCTACCGGCTGGTGTGGACCACCGACCACGCCTACCTGAGCGCCGCCTTCGGCCTCGCCCGGGTCCGGCTGGCCGAGGGCGACCGGCCCGGCGCGGTGCGCGTCCTGGAGTCCGTCCCGGCCACGTCCAACCAGTACACCGCCGCCCGGATCGCCGCCGTCCGCGCCCGGCTGCGCGACCGGCCCGCCACCGACCGGCTCGCCCCCGACCTCACCGCCGGCTCCGAGCAGCTCACCGCGCTGCGGCTGGACGACCGCCGCCGCGAGGAGCTGTCGGTCGAGGTGCTCGGCGCCGCCCTGGAGTGGGTCACCGCCGGCTCGACCGGCGCCGAGCACGCCGGCGCCACCGTGGTGCTGGGACGTCCCGCCGTCGAGCGGGAACTGCGCTTCGCCCTGGAACAGTCCTACCGGGTACTCGCCCGGTTGGCCGACCGGGCGGAGACGAGGATCGAGATGGTGGAACGGGCCAACCGGGCCCGCCCCAGGACGTGGGTGTAGCCGATGCCGCAGCAGACCGAGTGCCAGAGCTGTTCCGAGCCGATGGACCCGGAGGACGCCTTCTGCGGCCGTTGCGGGACCGGCCGGGACGGCCGGGCGGCCCCGGGCGCGATGCCCGTGAGCTGGGCCGCCGCCCGCGGTGAGGCCGTACCGCCGCAGCGCGGGCCGGTCTGCGTGCACTGCGGGCAGGCACAGGTCGCCGAGGACGGCTACTGCGAGGGCTGCGGCGGCGCCCAGCCGCGCCCCCGCGACCACATGGAGAAGGCGCTCGCGGGCGTCGCCGGGGTCAGCGACCGCGGCGTGCGCCACCACCGCAACGAGGACTCCTTCACCGTCGCCGCCACCTCGCTGCCCGGCGGCGAGCCGGTCGTGGTCGCCGTGGTGTGCGACGGCGTCTCCTCCTCCGACCGCCCGGACGAGGCCTCGGAGACCGCCGTCGACGCCGCCTCCGAGTCCCTGCTCAGCTCGCTGGAGGCGGGCCGGGACGCGACCGAGGCGATGCGCCAGGCGATCGCCGACGCCGCCAAGGCCGTCGCCGACCTCGCCATCGACGGCGCCGGGCCCACCCGCCCCGACCTCAACGCGCCCGCCTGCACCTACGTCAGCGCGATAGCGGCGGGCGGCCGGGTCACCATCGGCTGGGTGGGCGACACCCGGGCGTACTGGATCCCGGACGACCGCGCCGCCGCCGAGCCCTTCCGGCTCACCCAGGACGACTCCTGGGCGGCCCGGATGGTCGAGGCCGGACTGATGGCCGAGGCCGAGGCCTACGCCGACCCGCGCGCCCACGCGATCACCGGCTGGCTCGGCGCCGACGCCGAGGAGGTCGTGCCGCACACCCTGGACTTCACCCCGCACGTTCCCGGAGTGCTGCTGATCTGCACCGACGGGCTGTGGAACTACGCCGAGGCGGCCACCGACCTGGCCTACTTCGTCCGGCCGGACGCCCGCACCGAACCGCTCGCGGCGGCGCAGACCCTGGTGAAGTTCGCGGTCGCGGCCGGCGGCCACGACAACATCACCGTCGCGGTGCTGCCGATCGACCCGCCCGCGGCTGCCGTCGAGGAGGCCGAGCAGACGCCCACCGCCCTGGACCTGCGGGTGGTCCCCGCCCGGCCGAGCGCGGAGCACGGCGGCCGGGACGTCGAGGAGGAGGAGTACGAGCCGACCCTGCCGGACCTCCCGGTGATCGGCTCCCCCGCCGCCCCGCTGCCCCCGGCCCCGCCCGCGCCCCCGACGTCCCCGGCCGTCCCGCCTCAGCCGCCGCACCCGCCGACGGCCTGACGGCTCCGACGGACCCGAGGGCTCCGACGGCTCTGGCGGACCTGCTGAGACCTGACGAGACCGGACGGGACCTGACGGACCGCCCGCCCGGCACCCCGGCCCGCTGGACCTCCCCCCCCCCACCGCCCCGACCACATCCGCCCCTCACCGACGGGAGCCAACCGCCCCATGGCAACACTGGCGAAGCCGAACCTGCCCCGGTTCGACGTGGAGATCTTCCAGAACGAGTACCTGGCCGACGGCGCCCGCGAGGTCAACGCCATCGTCACCGTCACCGCCACCGGCGGCGGCACCTCCGGCGGCCGCCCGCTCGGGATCACCGACGCCGGCGCCCAGGGCGGCGACGCCACCGCGGCCGTGGTGATCCTGGTCGACTGCTCGGGCTCGATGGACTACCCCAAGACCAAGATCAACGGTGCCCGCGAGGCCACCGCCGCCGCCATCGACGCGCTGCGCGACGGCACCGCCTTCGCGGTGGTGGCCGGCACCCACGAGGCCCGCGACATCTACCCCGGCGACGGCACCCTCGCCACCGCCTCGGCGAGCACCCGCGGGCAGGCCAAGGAGGCGCTGCGCCGGCTCACCGCGGCCGGCGGCACCGCGATGGGCACCTGGCTGGCCAAGGCCGACAAGCTGTTCCTCACCCGCCGCGACATCGCCATCCGGCACGCCATCCTGCTCACCGACGGCAACAACGAGCACGAGTCGGCGGAGGACCTCGCGCGCAACATCGAGCGGGTCACCGGCCACTTCACCGCCGACTGCCGCGGCGTCGGCACCGACTGGCGGATCGACGAGCTGCGCAAGATCTCCTCGGCGCTGCTCGGCACCACCGACATCGTCGCCGAACCCTCCGGCCTGGCCGAGGACTTCCGCTCGATGATGACCGGCGCGATGGGCAAGCAGGTCGCCGACGTCGCGCTGCGGATCTGGACCCCGGCCAACGCCACCGTCAAGTTCGTGAAGCAGGTCGCCCCCTCGGTCGAGGACCTGACCGGCCGCCGCACCGAGGCCGGCCCCCGGGCCGGCGACTACCCGACCGGCTCCTGGGGCGACGAGAGCCGCGACTACCACGTCTGCGTCGAGGTCCCGGCCGCCTCGGTCGGCAACGAGATGCTCGCCGCCCGGATCAGTCTGGTGCTGCCCCCGCAGGTCGGCGGCGGCACCCCCGAGGTGCTCAGCCAGGGCCTGGTCAAGGCGGTCTGGACGGACGACCTGGCCTCCTCCACCCGGATCAGCCCCCAGGTCGCCCACTACACCGGGCAGGCCGAGCTCGCCTCCTCGATCCAGGAGGGCCTGGAGGCCCACCGCGCCGGGGACGTCGACACCGCCACCTCCAAGCTGGGCGCCGCCGTCCGGATCGCGCACGCGACCGGGAACGAGGGCACCTACAAGCTGCTGCAGAAGGTGGTGGACGTGGTGGACCCGAAGGAGGGTACGGTTCGGTTCCGTAAGGACGTGAGCGAGGCCGACTCGATGACCCTTGAGACCCGGTCGACCAAGACGGTACGTGTGAAGAAGTGACCGCTGAAGACGTGATCGGGCCGGCCGCCCGGCGCGACACCGCACCACACCGGCCCGAAACGAGGGGGACCTGATGCCGATCTGCCCGAGGGGCCACGAGTCGCAGGCCGAGGACTGGTGCGACTTCTGCGGCTTCCCGATGACTCCACCGGCCCCGGCCCCGGGTGCCCACGGGGGCTACCCGGGTGCGCCCGGCTCCGGACACGTGCCCGGCGCACCCACCGGGCACCCGCAGCACGGCGGGGCGTCCTTCGGTGCGCCGCCGCCTCCGCCCGCACCGCCGGGAGCCGTCCCGCCGCCGCCCGGCGCGTACCCGCCCCCGGGCGCCTACCTGCCGCCCGGGGCCGTGCCGTCGCCCGCGGCGCCGCCCGGCCTCACCGAGGGCCTGTCCCTCTGCCCGATCTGCCGCAGCCCGCAGACCGGCCGTTTCTGCGAGGAGTGCGGCTACGACTACGAGCTGTCCACGCCCTCGCGCCGGCAGGCCCCGGCCGTCGGCGTGCCCGGGCCCGGGCCGGCCCAGCCCCCGCCGCCGCTGAACATCCCGGCGTCCTACGGCGGCCCCGCCGCGCCGCCGCAGGCCCCGCCGATCCCGCAGCAGCCCCAACAACCGCAGCAGCCGCAGCAGCCCGCGCAGCCGCACACCTACGGCTACCCTCCGCCGGAGGGCGCCTTCCCCGAGTCCCTGGTGCGCGAGGACTCCGGCCCGGTGTACGCCCAGCCGACCGGCCCCGGCCCGAACACCCGGGGCGGCGACTTCGGCACCTCCTTCCACCTCGCCCCGCCGCAGCAGCAGTCCCAGCCCGAGGCCGTGCCGGTGGAGCCGGTCCGGCCCAACTGGATCGCGGTGGTCTCGGCCGACCGCGACTACTTCACCGAGATGATGGCCCGCAGCGGCCCCGAGGCGGCCGGCCTGTTCTTCCCGCCGTACTGCCCCGAGCGCCGCATCCCGCTGACCGGCCGCGGCCAGCTGCGGATCGGCCGGCGCAGCCAGCACCGGGGCACCGTCCCGGAGATCGACCTGTCCGTGCCGCCGGAGGACCCGGGCGCCTCGCACCAGCACGCGCTGCTCGCCGAACAGGCGGACGGCAGCTGGGTGCTGGTCGACCAGGACTCCACCAACGGCACCACCGTCAACGGCGGCGCGGAGCCGATCGCCCCGCACACCGCCGTGCCGCTGAACGACGGCGACCGGATCCACATCGGCGCCTGGACGACGATCACCGTGCACCGCGCCTGAACACCACTTCGCCGATTGCGTCGGTGATGACGCATCAGTGACAACTCCGGCCGGGCCGGGCGGAATTCGACATCCGCCCGGCCCGCTTTTCTTCCCCCCTTTCCTCAGGAAATCCCCGGATTCCCTGCCGCAGGTGTGCACAAAGTCCACTAGTGGCCCTATTCTCAGGGCTCATGACTGCTGCTATATCCGCTGACGGCGTCCGTCAGCGGTACGGGGATGTGCAGGCCGTCGACGGGGTGTCCCTCACCGTTGAGGCCGGCGAGTTCTACGGGATCCTGGGCCCCAACGGCGCCGGGAAGACCACCACCATGGAGATCCTGGAAGGGGTCCGCAAACCCGACGAGGGCCGGGTCGAGCTGCTGGGGATGGCCCCCTGGCCCCGCAATCCGAAACTGCTGCCGCGCATCGGCGTGCAGTTCCAGGCCTCCGCTTTCTTCCGGAAACTGACGGCCCGGGAGACGATCCGCACCTTCGCGTCGTTCTACGGGGTCGGCCCCAAGCGGGCCGATGCGATGCTGGAGCGGGTCGGCCTCGCCGACAAGGCCGAGGCCCTCACCGAGAAGATGTCCGGCGGACAGGCCCAGCGCCTGTCGATCGCCTGCGCGCTGGCCCACGACCCGGAGCTCGTCTTCCTGGACGAGCCCACCACCGGCCTCGACCCGCAGGCCCGCCGCAACCTGTGGGACCTGCTGCGGGACATCAACGCCGAAGGCCGTACGGTCGTCCTGACCACCCATTACCTGGACGAGGCCGAGGTGCTCTGCGACCGGGTCTCGATCATGGACCACGGCCGGATCCTGCACACCGGCGCCCCGGCGGCCCTGATCCGCGAGATCGACGACACCGTCCGGATCAGCGTCGCCTCCGGCCAACTGCCGGTCGAGCGGGCCCGCGAGCTGCTCACCGCGGCCGGCGCCGACATCGCCACCCTGGAGGACGACACCGTCTCGCTCTCCGTCTCCACCCGCCTCCCGGCCCCGGTGCTCAGCGTCCTGGCCGAGCAGAACGCGCTGCGCGGCCTCGAAGTGCGCGGCGCCACCCTGGAGGACGTCTTCCTCCAGCTGACCGGACGGGAGTTCCGCGCATGAGCGAGCGAAGCAGGCGAATCATCAAGAGGTGCGCATGGGCGAATGCCCCTGCCGAGCGAAGCGAGGCGGGCGCATGAGTACGAGCACCGAGCCGAAGGCCTCCGCCCGGGGCGGCGGTCCGACCGGCGACGCCGGAGGGCGGGACCGGGTCAGCGCGTTCTGGAGCCTGTCCCGCGCGATGCTGCTCGGCATGAAGCGCGACCGCACCGCGACCTTCTTCATCCTGCTGTTCCCGCTGGTGTTCCTGGTGTTCTTCGGCAGCATGACCAAGGGCTCGGGCAGCCCGCACGCCAAGGTGGCGCAGGTCGGCGCGGTGAAGCTGTTCGACTCGATCCAGGGCGAGGAGCGGGTCGGGCTGGACAAGGTCCTCACCATCACCAGGACCGACGACGAGGCCGCCACGCTGGAGAAGGTCCGCAAGGGCGACTACGACGCGCTGATCAAGCAGGGCCCGGACGGCAAGGTCGAGCTGCGCTTCACCGCCGCCGACACCGTCCGCGCGGGCGCGCTCCAGGGCATCGTCGACTCGGTGGTCCAGAACGCCAACCAGGCGGCCACCGGCCAGAAGCCGGCCTACGTGCTGGACGCCCAGCAGGTCGAGGACAAGTCGCTCAAGCCGATCCAGTTCCTCACCCCCGGCCTGCTCGGCTGGGCCGTCGCCACCGGCGCGGTGTTCGGCGCCGCGCTGACCCTGGTCAACTGGCGCAAGACCAAGCTGCTGCGCCGACTGCGGCTGGCCCCGATCAGCGCCGGCACCGTGGTCAGCTCCCGGATCCTGGTCTCGCTGCTGACCGCGTTCCTCCAGACCGCCGTCTTCCTGGTGGTCGCGACCAGCTTCTTCGGGCTCAAGCTCACCGGCAACTGGTGGCTGGTGCTCCCGCTGGTGGCCTGCGCGACGCTCGCCTTCATGTCGATCGGCCTGCTGGCCGGGTCGGTCGCCAAGACCGAGGAGGCGGCGAACGGCATCTCCCAGGTCATCGTGCTGCCGATGTCCTTCCTGTCCGGCTCGTTCTTCCCGATGGACGGCGCTCCGAGCTGGCTGCAGGCCGTCTCCAAGGTCATGCCGCTGCACTACCTGGTCGAGACCGCACAGTCGGTGCTGACCCGCGGCGGCGGCGTCATGGACGCCCTGCCCACCATGGGCGGACTGCTGCTCTTCGCGGCCGTGCTCACCGGGCTCGCCTGGAAGCTGTTCAAGTGGGAGGACGCCTGACCGTCCTCCGCTGATTCCCGAGCCCTGAGCACCTGAGCCCCGGGCCCTGGATCGGACAGGCCCGACGGGGTCGTACGCCTTTGGTCCCGGTGTACGACCCCGTCGGCGTCTGCGACCATGGTCGGGTGACAGAGATCCGGCGAGGCACGTTCAGCGAGGAGACCTTCTTCGACCAGGTCGGCGGCGAACCGACCTTCCGCCGACTGGCCCGGCGGTTCTACGAAGGCATCGCCGAGGACGAGTTGCTGCGGCCGATGTACCCCGAGGAGGACCTCGGCCCGGCCGAGGAGCGGATGGCGCTGTTCCTGATGCAGTACTGGGGCGGCCCGCGCACCTACAGCGAGCGTCGCGGCCACCCTCGGCTGCGGATGCGGCACGCACCGTTCAAGGTCGACAAGGCCGCGCACGACGCCTGGCTGACCCACATGGGAGCCGCCGTACGGAGTCTGGAGCTCCCGGCCGACCACGAGCGGCAGCTGCTGGACTACCTGACCTACGCCGCCGCCTCGATGATCAACACCCCGGGCTGAGACGCCGCTCGCCGGACAGGGCCTGGGCCTGTCTTCGAACTCCCGTCGTCCGCCCGGAGGGCGGGCGGGGCGGCGTTGGGGTGCGTGCATCGCAAGGCGGAGGAGGGAGCCACTGCGGTGGGGGCACCTCCCGGCCGAAGGCTGGGGGCCATTGGCGACCGACGACAACGCGGCGAGGTGCGTGCCCCAACGCCGCCCCGCAGACGCGAGTTCGAAGACAGGCCCTAGCGGATCGGGCTGAGCCCGAGCCCCGCCCCCGGCGCGGCAGCGGTCCGCACCACCACCGAGCCCGCCGGGGCGCTCAACCGCAGCCAGCCGCCCGCCCGGTGCACGGTGAGCGGGGCGCCCGGCCTCAGGAAGCCGATCACGTACGCGGCGTGCACCGCCCGCAGTGGCAGCTCCGGCAGCACGCCGACCGGGCGGGACCAGATCTCGTCCGCCAGGGCGTCCAGCACCGCGCGGCTGCGGTGGTGCTCCGGGACGGCCTCGCTGCGCTCGCGGAACTCCCGCACTCCGGCCATCAGTTCCGGGTACACCTCGGCCACCGGCGGGGCCCCGACCGGCCGCCAGCCGGCCCGCGGCGGCAGCAGCCCGGCCCAGGACGGGCCGGTCACCGGCGTGGGCAGCGCGACGGTACCCGCCTCGGCGTCCACGCCGTCCAGCAGCTGGCCCGCGGAGACCGTCAGGTCGACCGGCTCGTCCAGGTCGTCCAGCCGGGCGGTACGGATCACCAGCGCGCCCGAACCGCCCAGCGGCAGCCGGCCGAAGACCGCCAGCACGCCGTCCTCCCCCGCCGGCGCCACCGCCCGCAGTCGCACGGCCGCCGCCTTGTCGAAGCGCAGCAGGCGCAGCAGGAAGGCGGAGAGGTCGGCGGCCTCCCCGGCATCGGTCAGGGCGAGGCGGGCGGTGGTGGTCAACGCAGGTCAGCTCGAATCGGTTCGCGGATCCTCGGACGTGGACGTTCAGACTGCCGCGACGGCCGCCGGCTCTTCCACGGCCGGCCTTTCCGCGGCCGGCTTCTCCACGGCGGAGGCGGGCTCGTCCATGAAGCGGGACAGGAACTCCCGCTCGATCGGCGAGATCCGGCGCGGACGGCCCTCGGCCAGGTCGTAGGGCACGACCACGGTGGAGGCCCGGACGTACACCGTCTCGCTGCCGTCCTCGTGGACGTCCTTGATGTCGTAGGAGACGGTCAGCGAGGCGCCGCCGATGTGGGTCACCCGGGTCTCGATGGTCACCGGCTCCGGCCGGTGCACCAGCGGGCGCTTGTAGTCGATCTCGTGGCGGGCCACCACCGAGCCGCCCGCGAACTCCCCGGCACCGGCCTCGGCGGCCTGGGTGAACATGAAGTCGATCCGGGCCTCCTCCAGGTAGCGCAGGAAGACCACGTTGTTGACGTGCCCGAAGGCGTCCATGTCGGACCAGCGCAGCGGGCAGGCGTAGATGTGGCGAGCCACGGGAGTTCTCCTCGGTGTCCGGTCGCCCGCCGTCGCCGTTCCCGGCGGCGGCCGGCGGTGGCGGCGGGCCGCGGCCCGGCAGGCCGCCCCGTGGAGCAGTCTGCCGGGCCGTCGTGACGGCTGGGTGTCAGCCCCGGGTCAGCTTCTTGTACGTGGCCCGGTGCGGACGGGCGGCGTCGGCGCCGAGCCGCTCGATCTTGTTCTTCTCGTACGACTCGAAGTTGCCCTCGAACCAGAACCACTTGCTCTCGCCCTCGTAGGCGAGGATGTGGGTGGCCACTCGGTCCAGGAACCAGCGGTCGTGGGAGATGACCACGGCGCAGCCGGGGAACTCCAGCAGGGCGTTCTCCAGCGAGGAGAGCGTCTCGACGTCGAGGTCGTTGGTGGGCTCGTCGAGGAGCAGCAGGTTGCCGCCCTGCTTGAGGGTGAGCGCCAGGTTCAGACGGTTGCGCTCACCACCGGAGAGCACGCCGGCCGGCTTCTGCTGGTCCGGGCCCTTGAAGCCGAAGGCCGACACGTAGGCGCGGGACGGCATCTCGACCTGGCCGACGTTGATCCAGTCCAGACCGTCGGAGACGACCTCCCAGAGGGTCTTCTTCGGGTCGATGTTGGCGCGGGTCTGGTCGACGTAGCTGATCTTGACGGTGTCGCCGACCTTGACCGTGCCGCTGTCCGGGGTCTCCAGGTCCTGGAGCATCTTGAACAGGGTGGTCTTGCCGGCGCCGTTCGGGCCGATGATGCCGACGATGCCGTTGCGCGGCAGGGTGAAGCTCAGGTCGTCGATCAGGACCTTCTCACCGAAGGCCTTGTTGAGGTTCTCGACCTCGATGACGATGTTGCCCAGGCGCGGGCCCGGCGGAATCTGGATCTCCTCGAAGTCCAGCTTCCGCATCTTGTCGGCCTCGGCCGCCATCTCCTCGTAGCGGGCGAGGCGGGCCTTGGACTTGGCCTGGCGGCCCTTGGCGTTGGAGCGGACCCACTCCAGCTCTTCCTTGAGACGCTTGGCGCGCTTGGCGTCCTTCTGCCCCTCGACCTTGAGACGGGACTGCTTGGTCTCCAGGTAGGTGGAGTAGTTGCCCTCGTAGCCGATGGCGCGGCCGCGGTCGAGCTCCAGGATCCAGCCGGCCACGTTGTCCAGGAAGTACCGGTCGTGGGTGACGGCCACGACGGTGCCCTTGTACTTGGCCAGGTGCTGCTCCAGCCAGTTCACCGACTCGGCGTCCAGGTGGTTGGTGGGCTCGTCGAGCAGCAGCAGGTCGGGGGCCTCCAGCAGCAGCTTGCAGAGCGCGACGCGGCGCTTCTCGCCACCGGAGAGCTTGGTGACCGCCCAGTCGCCGGGCGGGCAGCCCAGGGCGTCCATGGCCTGCTCCAGCTGGGCGTCCAGGTCCCAGGCCTCGGCGTGGTCCAGCTCCTCCTGGAGCTTGCCCATCTCGTCGAGCAGCGCGTCCGAGTAGTCGGTCGCCATCAGCTCGGCGATCTCGTTGAAGCGGTCGAGCTTCCCCTTGATCTCCTTGACGCCGTCCTGGACGTTCTCCAGGACCGTCTTGGACTCGTCCAGCGGCGGCTCCTGGAGCAGCATGCCGACGGTGAAGCCGGGCGAGAGGAAGGCGTCGCCGTTGGAGGGCTGCTCCAGGCCGGCCATCATCTTCAGCACGGTGGACTTACCCGCACCGTTGGGGCCCACGACGCCGATCTTCGCTCCGGGGAGGAAGCTGAGCGTCACGTCGTCAAGGATGACCTTGTCTCCGTGAGCCTTGCGCACCTTGCGCATCGTGTAGATGTATTCCGCCACGTGAGATCGCTCCGGCGTCGTCGGGAGTAATTCGGCTTGCAGCCTTCCATTGTGCCGCACCGGGCCCGGAGGCCCGAATCGCGCAGGTGACCCTGCGGGGGTATCCGGAACGGCACCGCGCCGCCGACCGCCGGTCACGCACCGCCCGGGCGTCGGCCGCCCGTTGCCCCGGGGGCGCTCCCCCTTCACCCGCAGCCCCTCCGGCCCGGAGACGGCGAAGGCCCGGCTCCCCGCAGCGGGTGCGGGGAGCCGGGCCGGGTGCCGCGCTCAGGGCCTCGGGAGGTCGGTGCCTCCCGGACCGCTCAGGCGGCTCGGGCACGCTCGGGGCGCTCGGTGAACCTCAGGCACCTCGGGCGCCTCAGGTGTCTCGGACGCCTCGGGCGACTCGGGTGCCTCGGGCGACTCAGGCGGTGGCGCGGCCGTGGCGGCCGCGACGGCGCAGGACGAAGACCGCGGCGCCACCGGCCACGACCAGGCCACCGGCGACGGCGGCGACGATCGGGGTCGAGTCATTGGCACCGGTCTGGGCCAGGCCACCGGTGCCCGGAGCGGCGCTGGTGGTCGACGGGGCCGGCTGGCCGGCGGCGCTGCTCGGGGTGCCCGACGGGGTGCCCGACGGCGTTCCGGCCGACGGGGTGCCGGCCGACGGGGTGCCGGTCGACGCCGGGGTGGACGGGCCCGAGCTCGGGGTCGTGCTGGTCACGGTCTTGCAGTCGAGCACGCCCTGGAACTGGCGGCTGTAGCCGTTCGGGCCGGTGACGGTGATGTCGTAAGCGGTCTTCTCCGCGACCTGGACGAGCACACTCTCGGTCTTGCCCGGCTGGACGGTCAGCTGCTGCTTGCCGACCGTGACGGCGCCGGCCTCGTCACCGCCGTTGGTGACGGAGACCCGCACGCCGTTGTTCACGCACTCGACCTTGGCGGTGCTGTCGATCAGCGCGCCCTTGCCCTGCTGCCAGGTGGCCTTGGCCGTGGCGGCGACGCTGACCTTGCTGGAGCCGGCCAGGATCATGGTCTGGCTGTGCTTGGCCGCGGTGTAGCCCTTGCTGAGGAAGACGCGGCCGCTGGGCACGGCGGTCTCGACGTTGGCGTTGAGGACGACGGAGCCGTCCGGGGTCCCGGCCGGGACGTCCAGGAACAGCTGGGTGTCCTTGGCGATCGGACCGGCCAGGGTGGCACCGACCGGCTTGCCGTCCTTGTCCACCAGCTTGGCCTTGTCGGCGGCGGGGCCCGAGACGGCCAGCTTCACCTCGGCGGCGCTGGAGTTGAGGGTGAACGGGCCGAGCTTGCCGCCGGACTTGCCGGATACGGAGTCCGGGGTGAAGCTCAGCGAGGGCTTGGGCTCGGCGGCGACACCCTTGTTGGCCTCGCCGACCAGGTAGTCCCGCAGCTTCTTGGCGTTCTGGCTGCGCGGGGTGGCGTTCTTGTTGTCCGAGAACTTCCAGATCGCGGACTGGGTGCCCGCGGCGGCGTCCTCATCGCTGAGGCTGTCGGCGTCGACCCCGATGGCCTTGGCCAGCGCGGCCTTCTTGACCTGCGGGTAGGAGTTCTCCAGGATCCAGCGGATCTTGGAGGCGGCCGACGCGCGCTCCGGCTTGCCGAGGGAGCTGGAGGACCAGTCGGACTCCTGGTACTCGATCGCCTTCGTGATGTCCACCGGGAAGCCGAAGTCGATGCAGTAGGTCTGCAACTGGCCGCCGGCGGTCGTGAGGGTGAACAGACCGGCGTCGACGGCCCCCTTGCCCTCGACATCGACCTTCTCGCCGAGCATCGTCGGCTGGACCACTGCGGCCACACCCGAAGCCGGGGTGTCCGCCGCGGCCGCCGCACCGGCCGCGAACAGGCCTCCGCCCAGCGCCAAGCTGGTCGTGAGCATGACAGTGGTTATGCGGGACAGACTCCGCCCCTGCCTCTGGAACATCTGGGATCCCTCCGGGTCAGGCCACACGATGGGCAGCCCGCCGACTTGCCGTGCCGCGCGTGCCCCCTGTGGCACCGCTGCGGGGTATGAACCAGACGAATCCTATTGAGCCTCAGAGGCCCGGAACCCCCCATGCGAAATCAGGACGATTCCGTATCTGGATCGTTATCAATCCCCTCAGGTCCCACACATGTTGACGATCAACCAGAATCCCTCCGCCGCTTTCCGTAATCCGGTCGAGATTGCGCGTGCGGGCGCAACAGCCTTCTCGACCAACATATTTGTCGACAGGTAAGGTCACCGACCCGTCACTCCGGCATCGCCTGCTCTTCACCCCCGATCTCCCGCTCGGACACCCCGCCCCACTCCCCCGGCAGCGGCCGCCCGCCCGGCGGAAGCTCCGGCAGCCGGGGCGCACCGGCCACCGCCGCGGCCTTGCGCGCCTCCAGCGCGTTCACGATCCAGTCGGGCACCGGCTCGCTCCCGGTCTCCGCCCCGACGGGCCCCGCACCGCCCGGCGGTTGCCCGCGCACCCCCGTCGCCCAACGGAACGCCGAGGTGCCGCGGGTGAGATCGTGCCCGACCGACCGGGCGTCGATCTCGGCCCGGCTGCGCTTCGCCTCGCCCTCCGTCCACTCCCGCACCTTCAGCCGGCCGCTCACCAGCACCGGGTCCCCCTTGGCCAGCGAGCCGATCAGGTTCACCGCGAGCGCCCGCCAGGCCGTCACCGTCAGCCACTGCGTCTCGCCGTCCACCCAGCACTCGCGCTGCCGGTCGTACCGGCGCTCGGTGCAGCCGAGCCGGAAGTTCGCCATCGGCACCCCGCCGGAGGTTTCCCCGTAGCTCACCTCCGTCGCGACATTGCCGAGCACCGTGACATGCGTCTCGTTCACAGCCCACTCTCCGTTCTCGCCGATGCACCGTACGGAATCGACCGGTGCGAGTTGAGAGTGCGCCCTGAAGGAAATCCCGGCCATCGCGTTCCGAAATCCTGTGGATAACTCCTGGACAACTCGGCCCTGTGGAAAACCGCCGTCACCCGCAGGGGTGAATTTCAGCCTTCATACACCGCCAAGCCGCCAGTTCTTCGCGGCCATGACAACAAACCGGCCGCTAGACGACCCCTCCGAGCCTGCCGAGGAACGTCCGCCGGGAGCCGTCCACCCACGTCATCCGACCGCGACAAGCCGAATACGACCCCCCACCCGCGTCGGTGGCGGCACTTTCTCCGTGCCGAATCCATAACGGGTGAGGAGGCAGCCCCGTAACGACTGCACAACGTCCGGCGCGGAACACTGCCAGACCGCTGCACTCACGGCCTTCACCTGCGATTATCGGACCGCTCCACCGAACCGACACACCAACGACGGTGTCGTCACACCCGGCCAAGGAACTGGACACCCTTATCCTGTCCCCGACAGGGCGAGGGTCCACCAACCCCCACCCTCCCCCTCAGGCACGGGGCCGGACAGCGCGCGCCCCGGCGCACGTCGCCCGATCCCGGCCACGGTCGCGCCCATCCGGGCGCAGCCCGTCCCGCCCCCATAGCTCAGCGGATAGAGCACCCGCCTTCTAAGCGGTAGGTCGCAGGTTCGAATCCTGCTGGGGGCGCCACCCTGCAATTCCGCAGGCCGTCGCACCGGCGAACACTTTCCGTGTCCGTTCCGGACCTCCCGGTAATACACACTCGCCGCACATAACCCGTGACAATGCGTGTCGTGCCCATCGCGAAAAACCGGGGCCAAATCGGAACAACCGGAATTCCCGGCGAAATCCCCCGCCCGAACGGACCGGAAGCCGCCCGGACCCGCCGGGCCGCCCGAAACGGGGCCCCGACCCGCCAGGACCACCCGAAACGGCCGCCTAACCGGCCAGGCCGGCCAGATAGGCGTCGATCAGCGCGATCTGCCGCGCGGGCGGGAACTCCCCGGGGGCGAACAGCGACTGCACCACCAGCCCCAGCACGAAGGCCTGCGCGCCCGCCGCGAGCTCGGCCGGGTCGGCCCCCGCCGGGAGCTCCCCGAGCCGCTGGGCGTCCGCGACGTGCTCCGTGAGCCGCACCCGCGAGCGGGCGTAGCGCCCCGCGTGCGCGGCCGCCAGCTCCGGGTCGGCCAGGGCGACGTCCCAGGAGCCGACCCAGATCCGGTTGCCGTCCGCGGTCGCCTCGTCCAGCGGCAGCACGTCGAGCAGCGAGGCCCGCAGCCGGGCCAGCCCGGCGGGCGGCGGCGGGGTGCCGTCGGCGGGGGCGAGCCGCCGGGGCCGGTCGGTCGAGCGCCGGTCGAGCTCCTCCAGCGCATGGCTCAGCAGCGCCCGCTTGTTCGGGAAGTAGTGCGTCAACAGTCCGGTGGAGGCGCCCAGTTCGGCCGCCACCGCCCGCAGGGTCAGCCCTTCGAAGCCCCGGGTGGAGAGCACTCGCCACACCCCCTCGGAGACCTCCGAGCGGCGGGCGTCATGGTCTCCACGGGCTGGCGTCATGGGGGCTATCGTACATACCAAACGTTTGTTATGAATGGTTTCGACCAACCCGTGCACCACCCCGAAAGGCCCGCCCGTGTTTTCCGTACCCCTCACCGAGAACGCCGACCTGCGCCCGCTGGAGCCGTGGCAGGCCCCCGAGTTCCTGGCGCACCTCGACCGCGCCCGCGCCCACACCGACCCGTGGATCCCGTGGGCCACCTTCTCCACCGACCTGGACTCGGCCCGCGCCACCCTGCAGCGCTACGCCGAGGGCCAGGCCGCCGACGAGCGCCGGATCTACGGCATCTGGCGGGACGGCACGCTGGTCGGCGGCGTCATGTTCGTGCACTTCAGCACCAAGACCGGCAACTGCGAGATCGGCGCCTGGACGGAGCCGGCCGGTGAGGGCGGCGGGCTGATCACCACCGCCGTCCGGCAGCTGCTCGACTACGCCTTCGTCACCCGCGGCCTGCACCGCGCCGAGTGGTGGTGCTCCTCCGTCAACGACCGCAGCCGGGCGGTGGCCAAGCGGGTCGGCATGACGCTGGACGGCACCCTGCGCGAGTGGTTCCTGTACAACGGGGTCCGCCACGACAAGGAGATCTGGGCGATCCTCGCCCCGGAGTGGGCCGCCGCCAAGGCCGACCGGGCCTGACGCGGACCTGATCGCGCCTGACACGGTTCCGATCAGGCCCGACCGGGCCTGATCGGAAGGCACCGCAGGTGGCCCGCGGAAGACCCACGGAAGGCCCGCGGAAGGCCTCGGCAAGCCGCGGGGCCCGGTGGCACCCCCGTCGTCCGCCGTGCCCCGCTCCCGCACCTCCGCCGCGCAGGCCGCCCGGGTCGTACGGGCCGCCCCAGGCCGCACCCGGGCCCCCGCACGCCCCGCCGGCACCGCCTGAGAGAGTGGGCGCACCACGACCGACCGGAGGTGCGCATGGACCAGCCGCTGCTCACGCGGGACCGCTCCGCCCTGCCCGCCCAGGCCGACGGCCTGAACGCCCACGTCGGTACGGACGGCGTGGCGGTGCTGGAGTTCGACCGCCCGCACCGGCGCAACGCGGTGACCCTGGCCGTCTGGCAGGCGCTGCCCAAGGTCCTGCGGCAGCTCGCCGAGCAGGAGGGCGTGCGCGCCCTGCTGCTGACCGGAGCGGGGAACACCTTCAGCGCGGGCGCGGACATCGCCGAACTCGCCGAGGTGTACGGCGATCCGCAGCGTGCGGACGCCTACCACGCGATCAACGTGGCCGCCGAGGAGGCACTGGCGGCCTTCCCGCACCCGACGATCGCCGTGGTGCACGGCGCCTGCGTGGGCGGGGGCTGCCAACTGGCCGTCGCCTGCGACCTGCGCTTCGTCGCCGAGGACGCCCGGCTGGGGATCACCCCGGCCAAGCTCGGCGTGGTGTACCCGGCGGTGCCGACCCTGCGGCTGGCCCGGCTGGTCGGCCCGGCGCGGGCCAAGTACCTGCTGTTCTCCGGGGAGTTGGTGGCAGGCCGGGACGCGCTGCCGCTGGGCCTCGCGGAGCGGGTCCTGCCGGATGCCGAACTGGACGCCGCCGCGCTGGAGTTCGCCCGGCTGCTGACCACCCGCTCGACCCAGACCATCGGTGCGGTGAAGGCCGCGCTGGCCGCCCCGCCGGAGCACGCGGCCGAGGCGTTGGAACCCTGGGAGCGCCGCTCGCGGGAGGCGTCGGACGTGCACGAGGGCCTGGCCGCCTTCCTGGAGGGCCGCCCGCCGAGGTTCTGAGCGACCCGTCCCGGAAAATATGATCACTTCTGGAAATACGATCGTCCGTCAATCATCATCCGGACCCCGCCAGGAGCACTCCCCCATGACCACCGAGGCCACGGCCGCCCCCACCAGCCGGACGATCTGGGCACGCCGGGTCACCGACGGCGTGGAGCCGAAGAACGTCATCATCGCGGTCTGCCTGCTGATGGGCACCGTCCGCTACGGCTGGACCGGCCTCGGCTGGGCCGCCTTCGCCGCGCTGTTCGCGGCCGTCATCCCGACCCTGTTCATCCAGCGCGGCATCCGCAGGGGCACCCTGGAGGACCGCCACGTCGGCCACCGGCAGCGCCGGCTGACCGTCATCCCGTTCATCATGGGCTCGGTGCTGATCAGCTTCGCCGTGATGCTCTGGCTGGGCGCCCCCGGCGACCTGACCGCCATGGTGGCCGCGATGTTCGCCTCGCTGATCCCGATCCTGGTGATCACCGTCTGGTGGAAGGTCTCGGTGCACACCGCCGTCGCCAGCGGCGCGGCGGTGTGCCTGGGCATCGCGCTCGGCCCGCTGTGGCTGCTGCTCTACCCGCTGGTCGTGCTGATCGGCTGGTCCCGGGTGGTGCTGCGGGACCACACCACCGCGCAGACCGTCGTCGGCGCGGTGGTGGGCGCGCTCACCGCCGGGCTCACCTTCTGGGCGGCCCGGTGACCGCCGAGCGGTGGGCGGTTAGCGGATCGGCATCCCCGAGATCGCCCGGGCGATGACCAACCGCTGGATCTCGCTGGTCCCCTCGAAGATCGAGTAGATCGCACTGTCCCGGTGCATCCGCTCCACCGGGTACTCCCGGGTGAAGCCGTTGCCACCGAGGATCTGCATCGCCTGCGCGGTGACGAACTTGGCCGTCTCGCCCGCGTACAGCTTGGACATCGAGCCCTCGGCGGCGGTGAACGGCTGGTTGTTGACCGCCATCCAGGACGCCCGCCACACCAGCAGCCGGGCCGCGTCGATCCGGGTCTTCATGTCGGCGAGCTGGAACGCCACGCCCTGGTTGTCGATGATCGGACGGCCGAACTGCTCGCGGGTCCTCGCGTAGTCCAGCGCCACCTCGTACGCGGCCCGGGCGATGCCGATCGCCTGCGCGCCGACGGCCGGGCGGGAGGCCTCGAAGGTGGCCATCGCCGCGTTGCCCCTGCCGCCCGGGCGCTTGACGCCCTCGCGGGCCCGGGCCAGCCGCTCGTCCAGCTTCTCCCTGCCGCCGAGCAGGCAGCTGCCCGGCACCCGGACGCCGTCCAGCACCACCTCGGCGGTGTGCGAGGCGCGGATGCCGTGCTTCTTGAACTTCTGGCCCTGGCTCAGCCCCGGGGTGCCCGGCGGGACGACGAAGGAGGCCTGGCCCTTGGCGCCGAGCTCCGGGTCGACGGTGGCGACCACGACGTGGACGGCGGCGATCCCACCGTTGGTGGCCCAGGTCTTGGTGCCGTTCAGCACCCACTCGTCCTTGGCCTCGTCGTACACCGCCCGGGTGCGCAGCGCCGAGACGTCGGAGCCGGCGTCCGGCTCGGAGGAGCAGAAGGCGGCCACCTTGACGTCGTCCGGGGTGCCGAACATCTGCGGGGTCCAGGTGCCGATCTGCTCGTCGGTGCCGTTGGCGAGCACCGCGACGGCGGCCAGCGTGGTGCCGACGATGGACAGCCCGATGCCCGCGTCGCCCCAGAACAGCTCCTCCATGGCGATCGGGATCCCGACGCCGGAGGGGTCGAAGTACTGCTGGGCGTAGAAGTCCAGCGAGTAGACGCCCAGCTTGGCGGCCTCCTGGATGATCGGCCAGGGGGTCTCCTCGCGCTCGTCCCACTCGGCCGCGGCGGGGCGGATCACGTCGGCGGCGAAGCCGTGCAGCCAGTCGCGTACGGCGAGCTGGTCCGCGCCCGGGTCCAGCGAGAACGTGCTGCTCATGGTGCTTGCCTCCGAAGAAGGTGTGCGGCCGACCAGGGTGTTACCTCCGGTAACATGCCCGGAGTCTGCTACTGATTGGTAACCGGTGTCAACGCCCACGCCACCCCAGCACCCGAGGAGCAGCGCATGTCCCGAGAGCCCCGCCGCGAGCAACTGCTCAACGCCGCCGACCGGGTCATCCAGCGCGACGGGCCGGGCGCCAGCATGAACGCCATCGCCGCCGAGGCCGGCATCACCAAGCCGATCCTCTACCGGCACTTCGGCGACCGGAACGGCCTGATCGGCGCCCTCACCGAGCGCCACACCAGCGGCCTGCTGGCCGCCATCCGGGCCGCCCTGGCCGAACCGCTGGAGCGCCGCGACCGGGTCGAGCACGTGCTGGACACCTACCTCGCCGGGATCGAGGCCCGCCCGCAGGTCTACCGGCTGCTCACCCACCCCGACCCGGGCGACCCGAGCGGCGCCGGCAGGGCCCTCGCCCCGGCACTGCGGCAGATCGCCGAGGAGATCACCCGGGCCGTCCAGAGCCAGGTCGACCTCGGCGCCGACCGCGACCTGCTCGCCGAGGCCTGGGGCCGGGGCATCACCGGCATGGTGCTGGCCGCCGGGGACTGGTGGCTGGAGACCAGACCCTGCTCCCGCACCCGCATGGTGCAGGCGCTGGCCGACCTGCTCTGGGGGCGTCTGGCCGCCGCCGCGGACCTGCCCACCGCCGTCCTGCCGACCGCCCCGGCCACCACCGCCGAGCCGTCGGGCCCGGAGGCGGACTGACCCCGGAGGCGGACCGGGCCCTGCCCGGCTCCCACCCCGAACTCCCCCTGTACGCACGACCTTGCGCGCACGACCCTTGCGCGCACAGCTCTTGCGCGCACGACCCTTGTGCCGCGCCCGGCGCCGCAGGCATCATCGGGGCCCCCACCCCCCGCCGTGCGAGGTCCCGATGCGCCTGCGCCGCACCGCCGCCGCCCTGCTGCTCGCCGCCACCGCCACGCTCACCACCACCCCGGCCGCGGCCCACGGCGGGCGGCAGGACGGCCGGGCGCACTTCCCCACCGGCACGGCCACCGCCCCGGACGGCCGCACCGCCCTCACCGACGCCCGGGGCCGCCACCTCCAACTGCGCGGCTTCAACCTCGACAAGTACGCCGAGGCCACCGAGGCCGACCTCAAGTCCCTCGCCGCCCAGGGCTTCACCCTCATCCGGCTGCCGATCTCCTGGACCAGGCTGGAGCCCGAGCGCGGCCGCCTCGACCCGGCCGAACTGCACCGGCTACAGCAACTGCTCGGCTGGGCCGACCACTTGGGCCTCCTCGTGCTGGTCGACTTCCACCAGGACGTCTACGGGCCGAAGTTCACCGGCGGAACGAACGGCATCCCCGGCTGGGCCACCCGGGACGACGGCCTGCCCTTCACCCCCGACCCTGCCGACTGGTTCGCCGGCTACTTCCAGCCCGCCGTCCAGGCCGCCTTCCGCCACCTCTACGACGACCCCGACCTGCGCGCCTGGCAGGCCGACTTCTACACCCGGCTCGCCCGCGAACTGCGCGGCCACCGCTCACTGTTGGGCTACGACCTGTTCAACGAGCCGTTCGGCCCGGTGGACGGCGACCCGAGCGACCCGGCCGTGCTCGCCGCTGCCTCCGCCGCCCTGGAGCAGGGCCGGCTCGCCGACATGTACCGCCGCCTGATCGCCGCCGTACGCCAAGTCGACTCCCGTGCCTGGCTGTTCGTCGAACCGACCGTCCTGGTCGGCCAGGGCGTGCCCACCCGGCTGCCCGGCCTCGCCGATCCGCGCCCCGGCGCACCCCGGCTCGGCTACGCCCCGCACTTCTACGACACCGCCGTGGAGAACGGCGCCGACTGGGACCCGTCCGGCGGCTTCGTGGAGCAGTACACCGCCGCGATCACCGGCTACCCCGCCGCCCACCGGCTGCCGGTCCTGGTCGGCGAGTGGGGCCCGCCGAACTCCCGCACCCCGGGCAACACCCGACTGGTCCGCCGGCAGGTCGCCGCGATGGACGGCTTCGCCGAGGGCTGGACCATGTGGTACTGGTGCCGTGGCACCGGCGGCTACTGCGCGCTCGACCCGGCCGGGCGCCCCGCCCCCGGCGACGAACCCGCCTTCGGCCCGTACCCGGTGGCCGTCGCCGGCACCGACGTCCACACGGAAGTCCGCCCGGAAGCCCCCACCGGCCCCGCCCCCGCCACCGTCCGCTGGAGTGCCGACGGCACCGGCCACGACAGCGAACTCCTCCTGCCGCCCGCCGCGTTCCCGCGCGGAGCCCGAATCGCCGTCTCCCCCGCGGACGCCCGGGTCGAGGTCGAGCAGCCCGCGGACGGACGCGCGGGAACCGTACGGATCCGGCTCCCGCACGCCCGCCCCGGCACCCCGGTGGCGGTCACGCTCACCGCGAGGTGATCAGGCCAGCCCCCGGCGGGCCAGCAGCGGCCCGGTCTCCGGCGCCCGCCCGACCACCGCGCGGAACGACTCCAGCGGATCCCGGCTGAAGCCCCGCGCCAGCAGCTCGCGCCGGAACAGCTCGCCGCTCTCCCGCACCGACCGCCCGTTGCCCTCGAACCACTGCACGGTGTCCGCGTCCAGCACCTCCGACCAGATGTACGCGTAGTACCCGGCGCTGTAGCCGCTGGCGAAGACGTGCTGGAAGTACGCCGTGCGGTAGCGCGGCGGAATGGCCGGGACGAGGAGCCCGGCCTCCGCCAGCGCCCGCTCCTCGAACTCCTCGGCGTCCGCGATCTCCCGGCCCTGCGGCACGGTGTGCCAGGCCCAGTCCAGCAGCGTCGCCGCCAGGTACTCCACCGTCCGGAAGCCCTGCCCGAAGCCCTCGGCCGCCGTCATCCGCTCGACCAGCTCGGCCGGCAGCGGCTCCCCGGTCGCGTGGTGGCGGGCGTAGTTGGCCAGCACCTCCGGCCGGACCATCCACATCTCGTTGACCTGCGAGGGGAACTCCACGAAGTCCCGGGGCACCGAGGTGCCCGCGAACAGCGGGTACTCCACGTCCGAGAACAGCCCGTGCAGCGCGTGCCCGAACTCGTGGAAGAGCGTGCGCACCTCGTCCCAGCCCAGCAGCGCCGGCTCGCCGGGCGCCGGGCGCGGGACGTTGAGGTTGTTCAGCACCACCGGCCGCCGCCCGGTCAGCCCGGACTGGCTCACCAGCTCGTCCATCCAGGCCCCGCCGCGCTTGGACGCCCGGGCGTGGAAGTCGCCGATGAACAGGCCCAGGGAGGAGCCGTCCTCCTCGAACACCTCGAAGACCCGCGCGTCCGGGTGGTGCGCCGTCAGCTCCGGCCGCTCCGTGAAGCTCAGCCCGTACGCGAGCCCCGCCGCGAAGAACACGCCGTCCCGCAGCACCCGCTCCAGCTCGAAGTACGGGCGCAGCACCGCCGTGTCCACCTGGTAGGAGCTCTGCCGGACCTTCTCCGAGTAGTACGCCCAGTCGTGCGCGGCGATCTCCTCGATGCCGTCCGCGGCCGCCACCTCGGCCAGCTCGGCGGCCTCCCGGCGGGCGTTGGCCACGGCCGGCTCCACCAGCCGGGCCAGCAGCCCGGACACCGCCTCCACCGTGCCGGCCGTCTCGTCCGCCACCACGTACGCGGCGTGGCTCGGGTGGCCCAGCAGCGCGGCCCGCTCGGCGCGCAGCCCGGCCGTCCGGATCGCCAGCGGGCCGTTCTCCTCGCCGCCCCGGGAGAGCGAGGCGGCCAGCAGCCGCTCGCGCACCGAGCGGTCGACGAGCTGGGCCAGCTCCGACTGGAGCGAGGTGTTCTTGAGGCTCAGCACGTACTTGCCCTCGTGGCCGAGCACCCGGGCGTTCTCCGCGGCCGCGGCGACCGCGTCCTCGGACAGCCCGGCCAGCTCCTCGGCGGAGTCCAGGACCAGCGCGGCGGAGCGGGTGGCGGCGTTCACGTTCTGCTGGAACGTGGTGGACAGCGCGGCCAGTTCGGAGTTCAGCTCGCGCAGCCGGGCCTGCTCGGCCCCGCCCAGCCGGGCGCCGGAGCGCACGAACGCGGTGTAGCGGCGCTCCAGCAGCCGCAGCGACTCCGGGTCCAGCCCGAGACCGGCCCGGGCCTCGTACAGCGCCTCGATCCGGGCGAACAGCTCGCGGTCCAGGTGGATCGCGTCGTGGTGGGCGGCGAGCAGCGGGCTCACCTTCGCCTCCACCTCGTCCAGCAGGTCGGTGGTGTCGGAGGCGGACTGGTTGCGGAACACCGCGTCCACCCGGCCCAGCAGCTCGCCCGAGCGCTCCAGGGCCACCAGGGTGTTCTCGAAGGTCGGCGCGGAACCGGAGCCGGTGATCGCCCCGATCTCGGCCAGCTGCTCGGCCATCCCCCGCTCGTAGGCGGGCAGGTAGTGCTCCTCGCGGATCTCCGCGTAGGGCGGCAGTTCGTAGACGAGGGGGCTGGGCGTGAAGAACGGGTTCTCGGTCACCTCGCCGACCATACGCCGTGTCATCCCCCGTGCCTACGCGGCCCCGGGCCCAATTGTCGTACCCACCGGTTAACGTCGACGGCGGACAACCGCAGGTCGCACGCCCGCACCCGCCAACCGAACACCCGACCGCCCGCCGGAGAGGAGACGCCCCCGTGGCACCCAGGACAGCCCTCGCACCCGACCCGCACGGCCCCGGCGGCCGCCTCCAGCCGCTGGACGACGCGGGCGCCCCGCTCGGCCCGCCCGAGGCCGCCGCCGACCTCGCCGCCGCCGTCGCCGCCCGGGAGGCCGCCGGGCACACCCGCTGGGTCTGGGCCGCCGCCGACTCCGGGTACGCCCCGCTGCTGCCCCGGCTGCCCGACCGGCTCTCCCGCTGCCACGACCTGCGCCTGGTCGAGGCCCTGCTGCTGGGCCACGAGGGCCGCTTCGGCGCACCCCGCTCGCTCGGCGCCGCCTGGTCCCGGCTGCGCGGCCTGCCCGTCCCCGACGACCTGCCCGAGCCCGGCCTGGCCGACGCGGACGACGGCCAGGACACCCTGTTCGCCCCCGACCGGCTGCAACTGCCGCCCGGCGCCGACCCGCTGGCCGCCGTCGTCGCCGTCCACGCCGAACAGCAGCGCCGCATCGCCGCCATCACCGACCCGGCCGCCCGGCAACGGTTCCGGCTGCTGGTCGCCGCGGAGTCGGCCGGCGCGCTGGCCGCCGCCGAGATGGCCCACGACGGCCTGCCCTGGCGCGCCGACGTCCACGACCGTCTGCTGACCGAACTGCTCGGCCCCCGCCCGACCGTCCCCGGCACCCAGCCCCGGCTGCTCGCCGACCTCGCCGTCGAGCTCCAACACGCCCTCGGCACCAAGCCGTTCAACCCCGACTCGCACACCCAGGTGCTGCGCGCCTTCGCCGAGGCCGGCATCCAGCTCGGCTCCACCCGCTCCTGGGAGCTCAAGGCCGTCGACCACCCGGCCGCCCGGCTGCTGGTCCGGTACAAGGAGCTGTCCCGGATCCACGTCGCGCACGGCTGGGCCTGGCAGGACGCCTGGGCCCGCGGCGGCCGGTTCCGGCCCGAGTACGTGGTCGGCGGCGTGGTCTCCGGCCGCTGGGCCAGCCGCGGCGGCGGCGCCCTGCAGATCCCGCGCATCCTGCGCCGCGCCGTGGTCGCCGACCCGGGCTGGCTGCTGGTGGTCGCCGACGCCGCCCAGCTGGAGCCCCGGGTGCTCGCCGCGCTCTCCCAGGACGCCGGGCTGGCCCGCACCGCGGCCGGCGGCGACCTGTACGAGGCGCTCGCCGCCAACGCCTTCCAGGGCGACCGGGACAAGGCCAAGCTCGGCCTGCTCGGCGCCATGTACGGGCAGACCAGCGGCGACATCGGCCCGCTGCTGAACACCCTGCGCCGCCGCTACCCGGCCGCGATGGGCTACGTCGAGGCCGCCGCCCGCACCGGCGAGGACGGCGGCGTGGTCGCCTCCCGGCTCGGCCGGGTCTGCCCGCCCGCCACCGCGGACTTCCTCGACCTCACCGAGGCCGACACCTCCGGCGAGGCCGGCGGCCGCACCGCCCGCGCCCGCGGCCGGTTCACCCGCAACTTCGTCATCCAGGCCAGCGCCGCCGACTGGGCGCTCGCCCTGATCGCCGCGCTGCGCCGACGGCTGGGCGGCCTTCCGGTCGCGGACCCGGCGGACCGCCCGCACCTGGTGTTCTTCCAGCACGACGAGGTGATCGTGCACACCCCGGCCAACCTGGCCGACGACGTGGCCGCCGCCGTCACCGAGGCCGCCGACGAGGCCCGGCGGCTGGTGTTCGGCGACACCCCGGTGCGCTTCCCGCTCAGCACGGCGGTGGTGGACTGCTACGCCGACGCCAAGTAGCCCACCGGCAAGCAGCCCACCGGCTCGTGCGGCTACTGCAGCTTGCGGAAGGAGCGCGCGTCCTCGGCCGCCGCGACCACCTCGGCCAGCCCCGCCCCGGTCGAGGCGGTGACGGCGGCCGCGACCGCGCCCTCCACGAACGGCGCGTCCACCAGCTTCACGCCCGGGCGCGGCTCGTCCTCCAGCACCGTCACGGCGGTGAGCACCGAACTGCCGAGGTCCGGCAGCACGACCACGCCCGCCCCGGCGTCCGCCTCCGTGATCGCCCCGGCGATCAGGTCGTAGCTGGTGCCGAGCCCGCCGTCCTCCGTACCGGCCGCGACCACCACCCGCACGGCGCCCGAGGCGAGTTCGGCGAGCAGCTCGCGCAGCCCGGCGGCCAGGGTGGCGCTGTGCGAAACCAAGACGATCCCCACACTCTCACTCATGCGGCCGACCCTACGACCCGATCCCGCTGCTCCGGGAGTGTGACCGGAAACCCGCGTGTCGCACCCCGTGCCCGCCACCCCCGTCTGGCGTAGCGTCGGAGCCAGGCTGTTGCGTCCCCACCGAGGTCACCAAGGGAGCGAAGAGCGTTGAAGAAGCTGATCAACACCCCGGAGAGCGTCCTGGAGGACGCCCTGGCCGGAGTCGCCGCCGCCCATCCCGAGCTGGCGGTCGACATCCCCAACCGGGTGATCACCCGGGCCGACCGCCCGGCCGGCCCCAAGGTCGCGCTGATCTCCGGCGGCGGCTCCGGGCACGAACCGCTGCACGGCGGCTTCGTCGGCCCCGGCATGCTCGACGCCGCCTGCCCCGGCGAGGTGTTCACCTCGCCCGTCCCGGACCAGATGCTGGCCGCCGCCAAGGCCGTGGAGAGCGGCGCCGGGGTGGTCTTCATCGTGAAGAACTACACCGGCGACGTGATGAACTTCGAGCTCGCCGCCGAACTCGCCGCCGAGGAGGGCCTGGAGGTCCGCACCGTCCTGGTCAACGACGACGTCGCGGTCGAGGACTCCACCTGGACGGCCGGGCGCCGGGGCACCGGCGCGACCGTCCTGGTCGAGAAGACGGCCGGCGCGCTGGCCGAGCGCGGCGCCCCGCTGGACGAGGTGGCCGCCCTGGGCGAGCGGGTCAACGCCGCCTCCCGCTCCTTCGCGATCGCGCTCACCGCGGCCACCGTCCCGGCCGCTGGCAAGCCCGGCTTCGACCTGCCCGAGGACGAGATCGAGGTCGGCGTCGGCATCCACGGCGAGCCCGGCCGCCGCCGCGAGAAGCTCCGCCCGGCCCGAGACCTGGCCGCCGAGGTGGTCGACACCATCCTCACCGACCACCACCTCACCCCGGGCGACGAGGTGATCGCCCTGCTCAACGGCCTCGGCGCCACCCCGCTGCTGGAGCTGTACGTCGTCTACGGCGAGGTCGCCGCCCGGCTCGCCGAGCGCGGCATCACGGTGGCCCGCAGCCTGGTCGGCAACTACGTCACCAGCCTCGACATGGCGGGCTTCTCGCTCACCCTCACCAAGGCCGACACCCAGTTGCTGGAACTGTGGGACGCCCCGGTCGACACCCCCGCCCTCAAGCGGGCCTGAGGAGGATCCCGATGGACTTCGACACCCCGCTGGCCGAGGCCTGGATCCGCGCGATCGCCGCGGCCGTCGAGAAGGAGCAGTCCCGGCTCACCGAGCTGGACTCCGCGATCGGCGACGGCGACCACGGCAGCAACCTCCAGCGCGGCTTCGCCGCCACCCTGACCGCCCTGGACGGCCTCCAGCCGACCGGCCCCGGCGCCGTCCTCACCAAGGCCGGCACCACGCTGATCTCCAAGGTCGGCGGCGCCTCCGGCCCGCTCTACGGCAAGGCCTTCCGCGCGATCGGCGCCGCCCTGCCCGAGCCCGCCGGTCCGGCCGCCCTCGCCGAGGCCCTGGCCGCCGGGCTGGACGCCGTCCGCGCCCTCGGCAAGGCCGAGCCCGGGGACAAGACCATCGTGGACGCCTGGACCCCGGCCGTCGCCGCCTTCCGCACCGCGGCCGCCGACGGCGCCGGCCTCCCCGAGGCCGCCGCGGCCGCCGCCGAGGCCGCCGAGCAGGGCGCCCTCGACACCGTCCCGCTCCAGGCCCGCAAGGGCCGCGCCTCCTACCTCGGCGAACGCAGCATCGGCCACCAGGACCCGGGCGCGACCTCCACCGCCCTCGTCTTCCGCACCCTCGCCGAGGTCACGGCCGCCTAGACCTCTCACCGCGAGGCTCCCGGGTCAGGCGCCGGGAGCCTCGCGGTGAAGCGCCCCCGGGCCGCCCCGTCAGTCCGTCCGGGTGATCAGCAGCAGCAGCGCGTCGTCCCGCAGCTCCCCGCCCGTGTGCGCCAGCAGGTCCGCGTACACCCGCCCCACCGCCGCCTCCAGCTCCCCCGCCGAGCGCGCCGCCCCGTGCACCAGCGGCCCGACCCGCTCCGCCAGCGGGTAGAACTCCCCGCTCCCGTGGTGCCGCGCCTCGATCACGCCGTCCGTGCAGAGCACCAGCACGTCCTCCGCCCCGAACGGCTGCCCCCAGCTGGTCGGCTCCCCCGCCGCCAGCCGGCCGAGGCCGAGCGGCACCCACGGGTCCGGCGCGTCCAGCACGTGCACCCGCCCTTCGCCGTCCACCCGGATCGGCGACACGTGCCCGTACTGGAGCAGTTCCATCACCCCGGGCGTGCGGAACTCCGCGAACAGCGCCGTGGTGAACTCCCCGTCCGGGGCGTGCCGCTCGACGCTGGCCTCGATCCGGGCCGCGACGCCCCGCAGCCCGGCCTCGTCGTACGCGGCCTCGCGGAACGCGCCCAGCACCACCGCCGCGGTCTGGACCGCCGCCAGCCCCTTGCCCCGGACGTCCCCGACCGCGACCCGCGTCCCGTGCGGCGTCTCCAGCACCGAGTACAGGTCCCCGCCGATCCGCGAGGCGTCCGCCGCCGACACGTACCGCACGGCCAGCCGCAGCGGCCCGACGGCCGGTCCCGGCAGTTGCAGCAGGGCCCGCTGGGCGGCCTCGGCGACGGAGCTGACCGCCGCGAAGGCCGCCGCCCGCCGCATCCGGATCTTGGCCACCCAGGCCGAGAACAGCGTCAGCACCACGTAGCTGACCATCGCGCCGTAGAGGAAGCGCGCGTCGTCGATGTTGTCGACCTCGTCGTGGTGGCTGAGCCCGAAGACCGCGAGCAGCCCGGTCGCGCAGACCGCGAGCAGTTCGCCGGGCCTGAGGGTGAGCGCGGCGACGGTCGGGACCACGGTCATCAGCGGGGCGAGGTAGCGGTCCTTGCCGGAGAGGAAGTCCGCGAGCGCGACCAGCAGGACGGCGAGCAGCGCCGGGGTGGCGCGCCACCAGAACGGCACGTCCTGGAGGTCGGCGGCCAGCAGTGCGCCGCGCTGCCGGTCCGGTGGCAGCCCGGCGGCGGTGGGGGCCGAGGGTGACTGGGCGCGGCGGATCCGAAACACATACCGAACATAAGGGACGATCACGACGCCGAACCAGCCCCCCCACCCCGTCACGCTCCCCCGACCCCCGGCCGACCGGACGCCCGCGATGCGCTCCGGTTCACCCACCCCTCCTCGGAAATACCCCATAGGGGTATGGTGTTATGAGAGTAGGAATCCGCACCGCAATTGCACCGACCGTCCCGGAGGCCCCAGATGTCCAGCACCATCACCTACACCGTGTCCGGCATGAGCTGCGGCCACTGCGAGAAGGCGATCAGCGAGGAGCTCTCCGCCCTGGCCGGGGTCACCGAGGTCGCCGCCGACGCCAAGGCCGGCACCGTGACGGTCTCCTCCGCCGCCCCGTTGGACGAGGAGCAGGTCCGCGCCGCCGTCGACGAGGCCGGCTACGAACTGGTCGGCCCCAGCGCCTGATCCACCACGGTACGGCGGGGGCCCGGCAGCGGCCCCCGCCGCACGCCCCCAGCAAGGAGCTGATCCGCATGAGCACCTCCGCCCCGGACGTCGGGGCCCCGGACCGGATCGAGCTGTCGATCGGCGGGATGACCTGCGCCTCCTGCGCCGCCCGGATCGAGAAGAAGCTCAACCGGATGGACGGCGTCGAGGCCACCGTCAACTTCGCCACCGAGAAGGCCCGGGTCGACTACGGCCCCGGCGTCACGGTCGAGGACCTGATCGCCACCGTCGAGCGCACCGGCTACACCGCCGAGCCCCCGCCGCCCCCGGCCCCCGCCGCCCCCGAACCGGCCGGCACCGCCGCCGCGCCCGGGCGGCCCGCCGCCGACCCGCTCCTCGACCGGCTGCTGATCAGCACCGTGCTCAGCGTCCCGGTGGTCCTGCTGTCGATGGTCCCGGCCCTCCAGTTCACCAACTGGCAGTGGCTGGCCTTCGCACTCACCGGCCCGGTCGTCGTCCACGGCGGCCTGCCCTTCCACCGCGCCGCCTGGACCAACCTCCGGCACGGCGCCGCGACCATGGACACCCTGGTCTCGCTCGGCACCCTGGCCGCCTTCGGCTGGTCCTTCTGGGCCCTGTTCTGGGGCCACGCCGGCATGCCCGGGATGCGCCACGACTTCTCGTTCTCGATCGGCGACACCGACGCCTCCTCCACGCTCTACCTGGAGACCGCCGCCGCCGTCACCGTGCTGATCCTGCTCGGCCGCTACCTGGAGGCCCGCTCCAAGCGCCGGGCCGGCGCCGCCCTGCACGCCCTGCTCGACCTCGGCGCCAAGGACGTCGCGGTGCTCCAGGACGGCCACGAGGTCCGGCTGCCCGTGGACCGGCTGACCGTCGGCACCCGCTTCGTGGTGCGCCCCGGCGAGACGATCGCCACCGACGGCACGGTGGTCGAGGGCGGCTCCGTGGTGGACGCCTCGATGCTCACCGGCGAATCCGTCCCGATCGAGGTCATGGTCGGGGACACCGTCACCGGCGCCACCGTCAACGTCGACGGCCGACTGGTCGTCGAGGCCACCCGGGTCGGCGCGGACACCCGGCTCGCCCGGATGGCCAGGCTCGTCGAGGAGGCCCAGAACGGCAAGGCCGCCGCCCAGCGCCTGGCCGACCGGATCTCCGCCGTCTTCGTCCCGGCCGTCATCCTGATCGCGCTCGCCACCCTGGTCGGCTGGCTGCTCGCCACCGACAGCCCCACCCAGGCGTTCACCGCCGCCGTGGCCGTCCTGATCATCGCCTGCCCCTGCGCCCTCGGTCTGGCCACCCCGACCGCGCTCATGGTCGGCACCGGCCGCGGCGCCCAGCTCGGCATCCTGATCAAGGGCCCGGAGGTGCTGGAGACGACCCGCGCGGTCGACACCGTCGTGCTGGACAAGACCGGCACCGTCACCACCGGCCGGATGACCCTGCTCGCCGTGCACACCGCCGAGGGTGTCACCGAGGCCGAGGCGCTGCGCCTGGCCGGCGCCGTGGAGCACGCCTCCGAGCACCCGATCGCCCGGGCGATCGCCGAGGCCGCCGCCGACCGGACCGGCCCGCTGCCCCCGGTCGAGGACTTCCGCAACGTGCCCGGGCGGGGCGTGGAGGGCGTCGTGGACGGCCGTACGGTACTGGCCGGGCGCGAGGTCCTGCTGGCCGACCGCGCGCAGCACCTGCCGCCCGTCCTGGCCCGCGCCAAGGCCGCCGCCGAGGCGGCGGGCCGCACCGCGATCGCGGTCGGCTGGGACGGCGAGGCGCGGGCCGTGCTGGAGGTCGCCGACGGGGTCAAGCCGACCAGCGCCGAGGCCGTCGCCGAACTGCGCGCCCTGGGCCTGCGCCCGGTGCTGCTGACCGGCGACAACCGGGCGGTGGCCGAGGCGGTCGCGGCCGAGGTCGGCATCGACCCGCAGGACGTGGTCGCCGAGGTGCTGCCCGAGGACAAGGTCGAAGCCGTCAAGCGCCTCCAGACCGAAGGCCGTTCGGTCGCGATGGTCGGCGACGGCGTCAACGACGCGGCCGCGCTCGCCCAGGCCGACCTGGGCCTGGCGATGGGCACCGGCACCGACGCCGCGATCGAGGCGAGCGACCTCACCCTGGTCCGCGGCGACCTGCGCTCGGCGGCCGACGCCATCCGGCTCTCCCGCCGCACCCTCGGCACCATCAAGGGCAACCTCTTCTGGGCCTTCGGCTACAACGTGGCGGCGATCCCGCTGGCCGCCGCCGGACTGCTCAACCCGATGATCGCCGGGGCCGCGATGGCCTTCTCCTCGGTCTTCGTGGTCAGCAACAGCCTCCGGCTGCGCCGCTTCCGGCCCGCCTGAGGCACCTCCAGCCCGAGAGCACGAGAGCACGAGAGCCCGGCAGCACGACAGCACGAAGGCCCCGGACCGCGGTCGGTCCGGGGCCTTCGCCATGCCTCAACGCCCCAGCAGCTCGCCGCCGTTGCAGTGCAGGATCTCGCCGGTGATGAACCCGGCCTCGGGCGAGGCGAGGAAGTGCACCGCCGCCGCGACCTCACCGGTCTCGCCGATCCGACCGAGCAGCGTGCGCGCCGCCCGGCGGGCCACCTCGGCGTCGTCCAGCCGCGGCCCGAAGAACTCGGTGCCGGCGACCGTCCCCGGCGCGACGATGTTGGCGGTGATGCCCGAGGTCCCCAACTGCGCGGCCAGGAAGTGGTTCCAGGCGTGCAGCGAGGCCTTCGCCGCGCCGTAGCTGCCGGCCCCGCGCAGGGCGGCGATGGAGCTGATGGTGACCACCCGGCCGGAGCCGGGGGTGAGCCGGTCCCGGATCGACTCGGTGAGCAGCACGACGGTCAGCACGTTGCGCTCGAAGTCGCCGCGCCAGCGCGCCAGCAGGGCGTGCGGCCCGCCGCCGATGACGGTCTCCCGGCTGCCGGCGTTGTTCACCAGCACGTCGATGCGCTGGGGCAGTTCCTGGAGCGCGGTCTCCACGGCGTCCGGGTCGGCGAGGTCGCACACCAGCGGGGTGACGTTCGGCCCGAGGTCGGCCGCGGCCTTCTCCAGGACCTCCCGGCGGCGGCCCACGATCACCACGTTCTCGCCCGCTTCGGCGAACCGCCGCGCGACTTCGTACCCGATTCCCGTGCCACCGCCGGTGACAACGACGTTCCTGGCCATCTGCGCACTCCCTCCCCAGTTCCGCCGCCGTGCTGCAAGGGTGCGCGGCGGTCCGTACCGGAATGCCACGATTCCTATCACGCTCGGTTGCCGTGACTGCGGGGAGGGTGACGTCGCGCGCGCTGGAAGGTGTGATATGGGCGCGGAACGAAGCGCCTACGGAGCGTGGCGAGAGGCAGCTCACACCCCCCGGGCGTAACTTCTCACACCCTGATACGTCTTAGGTTGGTAGTGCGGCAGTTTTTCCGATGGGCTGGGACGCGATCAAACGGCAAAGCGTCCCCGCGCTTCCATCGGCTGCCGCCGACGGGGCTCCGGCGGGCCCCGGGAACGGTCGTCACTCTCGACGGCCTTCGCGCACGACGCCGGGGTTGCAGCGGGCCAGGGACGCTTTGAGCGGCCGTCCCCGGTTGCGGCCGGCCCCGGAGTCGTGCGCCGTACGGTTGCGTCCGCCCGCGGGCCCTTCGAGGCCCGTGGCACGGGGACGCGAAGGGGCCCGGCCGCTCAACAGCGGCCGGGCCCCTTTCCGCGGGGTCGTGCGTCGACTCTCCGCGGGGTGCGCGTCAGCGCCCGTCGAGCGGGACGTAGTCGCGGATCGCGGTGCCGGTGTAGATCTGGCGCGGACGGCCGATCCGGCTGGTCGGGTCGTTGATCATCTCGTGCCAGTGGGCGATCCAGCCCGGCAGCCGGCCGAGGGCGAACAGCACGGTGAACATGCTGGTCGGGAAGCCCATGGCGCGGTAGATCAGGCCGGTGTAGAAGTCCACGTTCGGGTACAGCTTGCGCGAGATGAAGAAGTCGTCCTTGAGGGCGTGCTCCTCCAGCTTGAGCGCGATGTCCAGCAGCTCGTCGTTCTTGCCGAGCTGGCCGAGGACCTCGTGCGCGAGGAGCTTGACCTGCGCGGCGCGCGGGTCGAAGGCCTTGTAGACGCGGTGCCCGAAGCCCATCAGCTTGACGCCGGCTTCCTTGTTCTTCACCTTCGTGATGAACGCGTCGACGTCGCCGCCGTCGTTCTTGATGCTCTCCAGCATCTCCAGCACGGCCTGGTTGGCGCCGCCGTGCAGCGGGCCCCACAGGGCCGAGATGCCGGCCGAGATGGAGGCGAACAGGTTGGCGTGGCTGGAGCCGACCAGGCGCACGGTGGAGGTGGAGCAGTTCTGCTCGTGGTCCGCGTGCAGGATGAGCAGCTTGTCCAGCGCGTTGACGACGACCGGGTTGAGCTCGTAGTCCTCGGCGGGGACCGCGAAGGTCATCCGCAGGAAGTTCTCGACGTAGCTCAGGTCGTTGCGCGGGTAGACGAAGGGCTGGCCCACCGCCTTCTTGTACGCGTAGGCCGCGATCGTCGGCAGCTTGGCCAGCAGGCGGACGGTCGACAGGTGGCGCTGGGCCGCGTCGAAGGGGTTGTGGCTCTCCGGGTAGAACGTGGAGAGCGCGCCGACCACCGAGGACAGCATGGCCATCGGGTGGGCGTCCCGCGGGAAGCCCTGGAAGAAGCGCTTGACGTCCTCGTGCAGCAGGGTGTGCTGGGTGATCTCGCGGTTGAACTCCGCCAGCTGGTCCGCGTTGGGCAGCTCGCCGTTGATCAGGAGGTACGCGGTCTCGATGAAGCCGCCCTGCGATGCGAGCTGCTCGATCGGGTAGCCGCGGTACCGCAGGATGCCGTTGTCACCGTCCACGAAGGTGATCGCGGACTTGTACGCGGCGGTGTTACCGAAGCCGTTGTCCAGGGTGACCAGGCCGGTCTGCGGCAGCAGCTTCGAGATGTCGAAGCCGGAGTTGCCCGCAGTGCTCTCGACGACGGGGTATTCGTACTCGCCGTCCTGGTACCGCAGTACTACCGAGTTGTCGCTCACGTCTTCCTCACCGACGAAATGAATCCTCTTCCAAGGTGCCCTGACTGTCTCTACCATCCCCCATCCGGAGGACAGTCGCGCACCCGGGGTGGCCCGGAAGGGCCCGCCCCTACAAAACCTGCCGCCGCAGCCGGTACGAACCGGACAAGATCGGCACCACCCTAGGCTCTGCCGTAAATCTCTTCACGTCAAGAGAACATTAGAGGCAACCATCCTGTTGGATAATCATCCAGCTGCTAGCCGATGATCGAGCGCCGCATGCCGCCGCCCTGCGCTGACGGCCCGCACGGCCTGTGCGATCGCCTTCCGTGACCCGACCAGCACCACGAGTTTCCTGGCCCTCGTCACGGCGGTGTAGAGCAGGTTCCGCTGGAGCATCGTCCAAGCGGACATGGTGACCGGAATCACCACCACCGGGTACTCGCTGCCCTGCGAGCGGTGGATCGTCACCGCGTACGCGTGGGCGAGCTCGTCCAGTTCGTCGAAGTCGTACTCCACCTCCTCGTCCTCGTCGGTGAGCACCGTCAGCCGCTGGTCGTCCACGCTGAGGGCCGTCACCACTCCCACTGTGCCGTTGAAGACGCCGTTCCGCCCCTTGTCGTAGTTGTTGCGGACCTGGGTGACCTTGTCCCCCACCCGGAAGGTCCGCCCGCCGAAGCGCCGCTCCGCCAGGCCCTCCCGGGCCGGCGTCACCGCCCCCTGCAACAGCGTGTTCAGGTTCCCCGCCCCCGCCGGGCCCCGGTGCATCGGCGCCAGCACCTGCACGTCCCGGCGCGGGTCGAAGCCGAACTTCTGCGGGATCCGGCGCGCCACCACGTCCACCGTCAACCCGGCCGCCCGCTCCGCGTCGTCCTCCACGAACAGGAAGAAGTCCGCCAGACCGTCCGTCAACGGCGGCTTGCCCTCGTTGATCCGGTGCGCGTTGGTCACCACGCCCGACTGCTGCGCCTGCCGGAAGATCCTGGTCAGCCGCACCGACGGGATCGGCCCGCCCTCGGCCAGCAGGTCCCGCAGCACCTCGCCGGCGCCCACCGACGGCAGCTGGTCCACGTCCCCCACGAACAGCAGGTGGGCACCCGGCGGCACCGCCTTGACCAGCTTGTTCGCCAGGATCAGGTCCAGCATCGAGGCCTCGTCCACCACCACCAGGTCCGCGTCCAGCGGCCGGTCCCGGTCGTACGCGGCGTCCCCGCCCGGCTTCAGCTCCAGCAGCCGGTGCACCGTCGAGGCCTCCACCCCGGTCAGCTCCGACAGCCGCTTCGCCGCCCGGCCGGTCGGCGCCGCGAGCACCACCTTCGCCCGCTTCGCCAGCGCCAGCGTCACGATCGACTTCACCGTGAACGACTTGCCGCAGCCCGGCCCGCCCGTCAGCACCGCCACCTTCTCGGTCAGCGCCAGCCGCACCGACTGCTCCTGCTCCGGCGCCAGCTCCGTCCCGGTCCGCTTCGCCAGCCACTCCAGCGCCACCGGCCAGTCCACGGAACCGAACCACGGCATCCGGTCGGAGTCCGAACGCAGCAGCCGCAGCAGCTGGTTGGCGAGCGAGATCTCCGCCCGGTGGAACGGCACCAGGTAGACCGCGGTGATCGGCTCCCCCGCCTCCCCCGGCACCGTCTCGCGCACCACCCCCTCGGCCGCGACCAGCTCGGCCAGGCAGTCGATCACCAGCCCCACGTCCACCTGCAACAGCTTCACGCCGTCCGCGATCAGCCGCTCCTCCGGCAGGTAGCAGTGCCCCTGGTCGCTGCTCTGCGACAGCGCGTACTGCAACCCCGCCTTCACCCGCTCCGGACTGTCGTGCGGGATCCCCACCGCCTGGGCGATCCGGTCCGCCGTCAGGAAACCGATGCCCCAGACGTCCGCCGCCAGCTTGTACGGCTCGTTCTTCACCACGCCGATCGAGGCGTCGCCGTACTGCTTGTAGATCCGCACAGCCAGGGAGGTCGACACCCCGACCCCCTGCAGGAAGACCATCACCTCCTTGATGGCCTTCTGCTCCTCCCAGGCCGCCGCGATCTTCTTCGTCCGCTTCGGCCCCAGCCCCGGCACCTCGATCAGCCGGCCCGGCTCGTTCTCGATCACCTCCAGGGTGTCCACCCCGAAGCGCTCCACGATCCGCTCGGCGAACCGCGGCCCGATCCCCTTGATCAGCCCGGAGCCCAGGTAGCGCTGGATGCCCTGGACGGTGGCCGGCAGCACCGTGGTGTAGTTCTCCACCGTGAACTGCCGCCCGTACTGCGGGTGCGAACCCCACCGCCCGTGCAGCCGCAGCGACTCGCCGACCTGCGCCCCGAGCAGCGCGCCCACCACGGTCAGCAGGTCGTTCCCGCCCCGCCCGGTGTCGACCCGGGCCACGGTGTAACCGGTCTCCTCGTTGGCATAGGTGATCCGCTCCAGCACGCCCTCGACCTCTGCGAGCTGGCGCGGTGCCTGCTGCCCCGACTGCGCCTGCCTGGCCACCGGAGCCCCCTTCGACCGGTACGGGTGGATCCTTCCGTCACGCACCGTACCGCCCGGCCCCGACAACCCGGGAACCCCGCCGTGCACCGTCCCCACCGAGGTGCCACCCTGGAAGGCCGAGGGGGTCGCCGACCGCGCCCGCACACGCACGGGCCCCGTCCGAGGAGCAGTGCCGCCATGCTCAACACCGACTTCCGCCCCGGCACTCCGAACTGGCTCGACCTGAGCAGCCCCGACACCCGGGCCTCCGTCGACTTCTACACCGCGCTGTTCGGCTGGACCTTCGACTCGGCCGGCCCCGAAGCCGGCGGCTACGGCTTCTTCCAGCTCGAAGGCCGCACCGTCGCCGCCCTCGGCCCGCTCGCCGAGGAGGGCGCCCTGCCCGGCTGGACCCTGTACTTCACCACCACCGACGCCGACCGCACCACCGAACTGGTCGAACAGGCCGGCGGCCGTGTCCGGTTCACCCCCTTCGACGTCTTCACCGCGGGCCGGATGGCGGGCTACACCGACCCGACCGGCGCCGACTTCGCGGTCTGGCAGCCGCACGACACCCGCGGTCTCGACCTCGTCAACGACGAGGGCAGCCTCTGCTGGACCGAGTGCTACAGCGTCGACGCCGAACGCGCCAAGGCCTTCTACCGCACCGTCTTCGGCTGGCAGGAACAGGACGTCCCGCTCGGCGAGGTCCTCTACACCGTCCTCACCCCGGCCGGCGGCGGCAGCGACGACGCCCACGGCGGCATCATGCAGCTCAGCCCCGAACACACCGCGCGCGGCACCTCCTCGCACTGGCTCCCCTACTTCGAGGTCCCCAACGTGGACGCCGCCCTCGCCATCGCCGACAAGCTCGCCGCGACGGTCCGGATCCCGGCGATGGACGTGCACGGCGTCGGTCGGCTCGCCCAGCTGGTCGACCCGCACGGCGCCGTCTTCGCCGTCATCACCAGCGCCGGGCCCGGGGAGTGACGCCGCATGGGTCCTACGGCCCTTCAGAAGGGCCGTGAAGGGGTGCTACGGGCGTAGATAGGACGTGGTGCAACAGAGGCGAGGGCCTATCCTCCGATCATGACTGAAACGGCTGTTCTGGCGATTCGACGAGCCACCGAGGACGACCTGCCGGCGATCGTGGCCATGCTCGCCGACGATCCGCTGGGCGCCACCCGCGAGAGCCCCGACGACCTCGGCCCGTACCGCACCGCCTTCGCCCGCATCGACGGCGACCCCCACCAGCACCTGGTCGTCGCCGACCGCGCCGGCCGCACCGTCGGCACCCTCCAGCTCACGATCGTCCCGGGCCTCTCCCGCAAGGGCGCCACCCGCGCGATCATCGAGGCCGTCCGCATCCACGCCGACGAACGCGGCAGCGGACTCGGGAGCGAACTGATCCGGTGGGCCGTCGAACGCTCCCGCGAACTCGGCGCCGACCTCGTCCAGCTCACCTCCGACGCCACGCGCACGGACGCGCATCGCTTCTACGAACGGCTCGGCTTCGAGGCTTCGCACCTCGGATTCAAACTCAAGCCCTGAAAACGCAGAAAGACCCCCTCCCGAATGGGAGGGGGTCTTTCTGGAATAATTGTTCGGCGGCGTCCTACTCTCCCACAGGGTCCCCCCTGCAGTACCATCGGCGCTGTGAGGCTTAGCTTCCGGGTTCGGAATGTAACCGGGCGTTTCCCTCACGCTATGACCACCGAAACACTATGAAACTGTCAACCGCACCAACCATCATCGGTTGGGGTCGTTGTTTCAGAACAACACAGTGGACGCGAGCAACTGAGGACAAGCCCTCGGCCTATTAGTACCGGTCAACTCCACCCCTC
>NZ_LFMD02000002.1:428124-572990 GCF_015776785.2 Kitasatospora sp. SUK 42
CGGGTCCACACTCGCGTTGAGCGGCACGGCAACCACCGGAATAGGGCGGTCCCGCGCACTGCGTCCTCGCTAGTGTTATTTCAAAAGGAATCTCCAACCCCAGAAGAATCTGAGGCCGGGGATGTCAACATATCTGGCGTTGACTTTTGGCACGCTGTTGAGTTCTCAAGGAACGGACGCTTCCTTCGAGCCGCCTTCCAGCGGGCCCTCCGGGCGCTTCGTTCTTTCGTGTTTCCAGCTTATCAGATGTTTTCCGCTCCGTTTTCCGGAGTTTCATTCATCGGATTTCGCTTTCCGCTTTGTCTCCCCGGTCTCCCGCGGCGACTCCGGAACTGTACGGGGAGCGACCCGCCACATGCAAATCGCCTCCGTCCGGGGTTCCGGGCGGAGGCGATGCGGAGGAGAACAGTCCGGTCAGCGGACCTCGGTGATCTCCGGGCCGCGCGCGAACGGGTCGAGCGCGGTGCCGCCGAAGCGGCTCTCGCCCTCGCCGGCCGCGGCAGCAGCCCCGCCGCCGTCGGCGACCATCTGGGCGTCCTCGGGAAGCTTCAGCACGATCGGGTCGCGGGGCGCCATCGGGCTCTCACCGCGCACGACGACGGTCTGCCGGAAGACCTGCTCCAGGATGCCCGCCATGTCGGGCTGCACAGCGGCCTGGCCCGAGATCACACCGCGCAGGAACCAGCGCGGGCCGTCACAGCCGACGAAGCGCACCAGCTGCACGCCCTGGGTGCCGTCCGGCAGCTGCACCGGGACCTGGGCGCGGAGGTGCCAGCCGAGCGAGCCCTCCTCCTCGTCGACGAGACCGCCCTGCGAGGTGATGCCGTTGGCGATCTCCTCCCGGACCTCCCCCCAGATGCCCTCCGACTTCGGGGCCGCGAAGGCCTGGAGCTGGATGGCGCTGTTGCCGAGCACGAGGGTGGCGGCGACGATCGCGTCACCGGCGACCTCGACGCGCAGCTCCATGCCCTCGACGCCGGGGACCAGCAGACCCCCGAGGTCGACTCGTCCCTCCTCCGGGTTCTCCAGCTCGGAGTGGTCCCACGGGCCGTCCGGCCGCGGGGCCGGCGGCAGGCCGACCTTGTCGGCCGGGTCCAGCTCGGTCACGTTCTCGCTCTCGGCGGAACCTTCGACGTCATCGGCCGTCTCGTCGGCGCTGATGGCGTCGTCGGCGAGCTGCTCGACAGCGTCCTCGCTCTTCTGGCGACGACGGAACACGGTCACTGTCCTTCCCGGTCCAAGACCGATGCGAATACCTGCTCGGCTTCCTGCGAGGCCGCGGGCATGCTAGACCGCGGCGTGGCCGCCGGTCGACCCGAACCCGCCCTCGGCGCGTGCCGACCCAGGCAGCTCGGCCACCTCGTGGAAGCGGGCCTTCTCGACCTGCTGGATGACCAGCTGGGCGATCCGGTCCCCTCGGCGGAAGCTGACCCCCTCGTGCGGGTCCAGATTGACGACGATCACCTTGATCTCTCCACGGTACCCGGCATCGACCGTCCCCGGGGCGTTCACGAGAGCAACTCCGCAACGTGCTGCGAGCCCGGAGCGGGGGTGGACGAACGCCGCGTAGCCGTCGGGCAGCGCGATGGCGATGCCCGTGGGGAGCACCGCCCGCTCGCCGGGGGCCAGCTCGGCGTCGACGGTGGTCCGCAGGTCGGCGCCGGCGTCGCCGGGCTGCGCGTACTCGGGCAGCGGCAGCTCGGCGTCGATGCGCCTGATCAGGACGTCCAACGGCTGGCGGGGGGTCTGGCTCAAGGGTTCACCTCAAAGGCTCGTGCGCGCTTCATCAGATCCGGGTCGTCGAGGACCTTCTCGATGTCCTCGGGACGACCGTGCGTGGTGAAGTGTTCCAGCTTGACCTGGATGAAGAGCGCCTGAGCACGCACCGCGACCGGTCCGTCCGGGCCGCCGATCCGCGCCTCGGCGGCGCTGTAGATCTTGCGGCCGCTCACACCGGTGACCCACGCACGCAGGTGCAGCACCGAGTCGACGGACACCGGGCTCAGGAAGTCGGTCTCCAGCCGGCCGGTCACGGCGGGCGCGTGCAGCAGCCAGTTGAGTGTTCCGAGGGTCTCGTCCATGGCGGTGGTGAGCACGCCGCCGTGGGCCAGTCCGGGGCCGCCCTGGTGGACGTCCCGGACGGCGAACTCGGCCGTGACGTCGAGGCCCTCGCCCGCGACCGCGTCGATCCGCAGGCCGCCGGGGTGCTGCGGGCCGCAGCCGAAGCAGTGTTCGTAGTGGGAGCCGAGCCGGGTGCCGGGGGCGGGCGCCTGGGGGTGGCGCTCAGGCAGGACGGCGTCCGGCGGCGGGGTGGTCGGGGTCGCCGGCGCCACGGGCGCCGGCCGGTCGGTGGGGGTGGTGGGGGTCGTCGTACCGGTCACGGCACCCCAGCCTACCCAGGGGTAGTGGGGCCGCCGGTGGGGGTGGCGTCCGGCTCCTGGCGTCAGGGCGCCCACAATGGAGGGCATGTACGACGAACGCCTCACGGTGCCGCGCTCCTGGTGGCTGCTTCCGGTCGCAGTCGGTCTCACCCTCGCGCTGATCCTGATCCGGGTCAGCGGCCTGGCCGCCCTGGTCGGCCTGGTGGTCGGCATCGCCGCCGGCGCGGTGGCGATCAGCAGCTACGGCTCGGCCCGGATCCGCGTGGTGCAGGGCTCGCTGGTGGCCGGACCGGCCCGGATCCCGGTGGACGCGCTGGGCGCCGCCCACGCGCTGAGCCCCGCCGAGGCGGCGGCCTGGCGCGGTCCGAAGGCCGACCCCCGCGCCTTCATGCTGCTGCGCAGCTACGTCCCGACGGCGCTGCGGGTGGAGGTGAGCGACCCGGCCGACCCGACGCCCTACCTCTACCTGTCCACCCGCTCGCCGATGAAGCTGGCGGACGCGCTGGAGGAGGCCCGGCGCGGCGCCCGCACCTAAGGGGCGCCCGGGTTCCCCAGGGAACACCGGGAGGGCCCGAAAAACGGAAGAGCCGAAAAACGGAGAGGGACGGTTCCGCTACTGCGGGACCGTCCCTACGACTTTGTCCTGGTCGACACTGCGCCGACCGACTCCGTCCTCCCGGGACCATCCGTACGGACGGTCCTCGGACCTGCCGTCCGGCCCCGCTGCCCGGGGCCGGAAGGGGCTTTGTGCCGGTCCCGCGGGAGCCGCGGGTACCGTGCCCTGCCCACCGCGGTGCTCAGGCGCCGCAGTCCCGGCAGATCGGGTTGCCGTTCTTCTCGCTGTAGAGCTGGCTGCGGTGGTGCACCAGGAAGCAGCTCATGCAGGTGAACTCGTCGGCCTGCTTCGGCAGCACGCGAACCGCGAGTTCCTCGTTCGAGAGGTCGGCGCCGGGCAGCTCCATGCCCTCGGCGGCGTCGAACTCGTCGACGTCGACGGAGCCGCCGCCCTTGTCGTTCCGCCGAGCCTTGAGCTCCTCAATGCTGTCTTCGTTGAGCTCGTCGTCGGTCTTGCGTGGGGTGTCGTAGTCGGTTGCCATTTTCGCTCTCCCCCTCCGGGTTGTGCGGTGTGTGCGGTATCTCCAGCGCACGTAACGCATGGGGGGTCGGTCTTGTGCCCGACCCGAGGCGGAGATTTTGCCTTACTTCAAGCCCTGTTACTCAATCGACACTCAGCCAGGGCTCCGTTGGGGTGATCCCTCGGGCCGCTGAAGGCCTCACGCTGGGCCATCGCCGACCGGCTCCGGGCCTCCCGAACCGACGACGCACAGTGAGCGGAAGCCGTACTGGCGTCCGCCAAATCCCTTGCCCACCAGCGGTGCCGACCAATCCTGCGGACCGTCCGCGAACCGGATTCCGGTCACGGACGGCGATCGACACCACCGACGACTTGATCACTCTCCGAGGTCACCCGACATCGTGCAGCGACACGATGTGAGCTTGGTCACGTTCAGAATCTTCCGGGGCAAACCACGGAAAATCCACCCACTCCGACCCCTCGGCACGGGGCCCGGGCGCCCCCTGCGGAGCGCCCCCGGGCACCTTAGTCGGCCTTACGCCGCGCCGCCTCCCGGCGCGCCAGCATCGCGGCCTGGCGCTCCTCGAACTTGCGCGCCTGCGCGTCCAGCCCGTCCAGGAAGACGCCCAGCTCGTTCTGCGCCAGCAGGCCCTCCGGGCCGAGGCCTCCGACCTCCATCACGCGCAGGTGGCGCAGCACCGGCTGCAGCACGTCGTCGTGGTGGATGCGCAGGTTGTACACCCCGCCGAGGGCGATCTGCGCGGCGGCGCGCTCGAAGCCGGGGATGCCGTGGCCGGGCATCCGGAAGTCGGTGACCACGTCGGCGACGGCCCGCATGGCCTGGTCCGGGGCGATCTCCAGGGCGGCCTTCAGCAGGTTCCGGTAGAAGACCATGTGCAGGTTCTCGTCGTTGGCGATCTTCGCCAGCAGCTGCTCGCACAGCGGGTCCCCGGCGTGCCGGCCGGTGTTGCGGTGCGCGATGCGGGTGGCGAGCTCCTGGAAGGCCACGTACGCGACCGAGTGCAGCATGCTGTGCGCGTTGTCGGACTCGAAGCCCTCGGACATGTGGTTCATCCGGGCCCGCTCCAGCTCCACCGGGTCGACGGCCCGGGTGGCGAGCAGGTAGTCGCGGATCGCTATCCCGTGCCGGCCCTCCTCGGCGGTCCAGCGGTGCACCCAGGTGCCCCAGGCGCCCTCGCGGCCGAACATGGTCGCGATCTCGTGGTGGTAGCTGGGGAGGTTGTCCTCGGTCAGCAGGTTGACCACCAGCGAGACCCGGCCGAGCGGGGTCACCTTGGACTGCTCGACGTTCCAGGCCTCGCCGCCCAGCACGCCGTCGAAGTCGCGGCCCTGGCCCCACGGGACGTACTCGTGCGGCATCCACTCCTTGGCCACGCCCAGGTGACGGTTGAGCTCCTTCTCCACGACCTCTTCGAGGGCCAGGATCAGCCGCGCGTCGGTCCAGCCGCTCGATCCGAGCGAGGCGCTGCTCTGCACAGGGGCGATGGTCACGGTCTTGCTCCTGGGGGACGGCACGCGCGGGACGGGCGCGTTGGGCGGGCACACGTCGTACGGCCCGTCGATGAGCACACCGGCGAGCGCACTTACGGTTGCGTAGGTTACGACACCGTAAGTTGCTCGGGCCGGAAATGACAAGCCGCCCCCGCCAGGCCTTATGTCGTCTTGACGGGCCTGACGGGGGCGGCTGAAAACGGTCGTCCGCGGAACGTGGCGGTGCCGGGGGTCCGTTACGGCGTCGGGATGCGCACCCGCATGGTGAGACCGCCTCCGGCGCGCGGGGTGGCCTCGATGGTGCCGCCGTGGGCGCGCACCACCGAACGGACGATGGACAGGCCCAGCCCGACCCCCTTGTCGCTGCGGGTGCGGTCGGCGCCCTTGATCCGGCGGAACGGCTCGAAGATGTGCTCCAGTTCGTACCCGGGCACCACCGGGCCGGTGTTGGAGACCACCAGCTCGCCGCCGCCGGGCACCGCGGTGGTGGCCAGTTCGACCCAGCCGCCCGCGGTGTTGTAGCGGACGGCGTTCTGCAGCAGGTTGAGCGCGAGTCGCTCCAGCAGGACGCCGTTGCCCGCGACCACGGCCGGATCGAGCTTCGAGCGCAGCTCCACCTCGCGCTTGCCGGCCTCTCCCCGGGTCTGTTCCAGCGCCCGGGTGGCCACCTCGGACAGCTCCACCGGGCGCCGGTCGGTCAGCTCGTTCTCGCTGCGGGCGAGCAGCAGCAGGCCCTCGACCAGCTGCTCGCTGCGCTCGTTGGTGGCCAGCAGGGTCTTGCCCAGCTGCTGGAGGTCCTGCGAGGCGGCCGGGTCGGAGAGCTGGACCTCCAGCAGGGTGCGGTTGATCGCCAACGGGGTGCGCAGTTCGTGCGAGGCGTTGGCGACGAAGCGCCGCTGGGAGTCGAAGGAGCGGTCCAGCCGGTCCAGCATCTCGTCGAAGGTGTCGGCGAGCTCCTTGAGCTCGTCGTCCGGGCCGTCCAGCTCGATCCGCCGGTGCAGGTCGGAGGAGGCGACGTCGCGGGCGGTGCGGGTGATCCGGCCGAGCGGGCGCAGCACCCGGCCGGCCATCGCGTAACCGGCCACGAAGGCGATCACGGCGAGGCAGACCAGCATGGTGAGGGACTTGCGCAGCAGGGTGTTCAGCGCGACGTTGGCGGCCGCCTGGTGCCGGCTGGCGAGAATGTCGTTGAGCTGGGCGCTGCTGGCGGCCGCGCCGCTGCCGTTGACCACGGTGAAGCCGCTCAGCGTCGGCGGTGCGACGTAGTCCAGGGCCTGGTTGAAGAAGAAGTACATCAGCATCAGCAGCACCACGCCGGCCATCAGGAACATCCCGCCGTAGAGCAGGGTGAGCCGCATCCGGATGGTGGGGCGGAACGGCAGCCAGGCGAGCACGCCGTCGCCGGGGACGTAGGCCCCGAGCCGGGGGGCGCGCGGGGGGTGGACGGGCTTCGGCGGTACGGCGCGCGGGCCGCCGGCGGGCGCGCCGGAGGGCCCGCCGGCCGGGGGCGGGGTGGTCATGATGGTCCTCTCGGGGCGTCCGCCGGGGGCGGGCGCTGGATACGGCGGTGGGGCCCTCGGGGGCGGGCCTTCTTCGGTGGGGATCCGCCCGGGGCGGACTCCCTCCAACAGGGGATCCGCCGGGGGCGGCCCCCTGTCAACGGGGAATCCGCCAGGGGCGGATTCCGGTCAGATCCGGTAGCCGGAGCCCGGCACGGTGACGATCACCGGCGGGTCGCCGAGCTTGCGGCGCAGCGTCATCACGGTGACGCGCACCACGTTGGTGAACGGGTCGGTGTGCTCGTCCCAGGCCTTCTCCAGCAGCTGCTCGGCGGAGACGACGGCGCCGCCGGCCCGCATCAGCACCTCCAGGACGGCGAACTCCTTGGGGGCGAGCTGGACGGTGCGCCCGTCGCGGATCACCTCGCGGCGGCCGGGGTCGAGCGAGATGCCGGCGCGCTCCAGCACCGGCGGCAGCGGGATGGTCGCACGGCGGCCCAGCGCCCTGACCCGGGCGACGAGTTCGCTGAAGGCGAACGGCTTCGGGAGGTAGTCGTCCGCGCCGATCTCCAGGCCCTCGACCCGGTCGCTGATGTCGCCGGAGGCGGTCAGCATGATCACCCGGGTGGCCAGGCCCTGCTCGACCACCTTGCGGCAGACGTCGTCCCCGTGCACCAGCGGAAGGTCGCGGTCCAGGACCACCACGTCGTAGTCGTTGACCGCGATGCGCTGGAGCGCGGCCTCCCCGTCGTACACCACGTCGACGGCCATCGCCTCGCGGCGCAGGCCGGTCGCGACGGCCTCGGCGAGCAGCTGCTCGTCCTCGACGACGAGAACCCGCACGGTCGTTGTCCCTTCTCCAGGCCGGTTCCGGAAGCGGACGCACGGCTCCGACGGTGCCTCCATCCTGCCTGGTCCTGCGGTAAAGCAGCGATAAGCTGCCATTCGGGCACGGCTCCCGGCCCCGCGACGGTGCCCGTTCGTGCCGGTACCACTCCGCTTGGACTGTGACACGGGCAACTTTCTTCCGCCGGGAGGTTTCCGGGGCCCCGGGCTGGGGAGGACAGCTGCACACCCGCGATCTGGCCATCGGCCGGTCGCACCCACCCGCCGTGCGTTCATCCGCGCCGGCCCTGGGGCTGGGACGTCACCGGGAGCGGCCGAACAGGCCGTCTCCGCGCCCGACCGAAGATCCATCACTCGTCGGCCCGGGCGCATTCACCGGCTGGACCCTCCTCGGGGCGGAGAACGTACGACCGTGCACGTCCGACACAGTAAGGGGGCCCGTATGGACGCCTTCAAGGCCGGAATCCTGCAGCGCATAGCCAACGCCGAGCAGGATCTGCACCGCGCGATCGAGGCCGGGGACGAGTTCCTCGCCGAGGTGGAGCAGTCCGAGCTGGACGACCTCCGCCGTCTCGCCGCCGAGCACGGCGTGGACACGGTGCTGGAGCGCCACCGCACCGCCGCCTGACCCGACGCCGGTCCTCCGGCACCAGCGGCCCTGCGGGGGCCGTGCGAAAAACCAGGCCCTGACATCCCCCGTATGTCAGGGCTCTTCGCATGTCCGGGGCCGCCTCGGGATCGGGGCCACCCCGGAGTCCGGGGCGGCCCCGATCCGGGGGATGCCTGTGGGCCGGCCGTCAGTCGGCCCAGGCGCGCAGCGCGGCCAGCCGCTCCTGGAGCGGCTCGTACACGCCCGGGGCGGCGGCCACGGTCAGCTCGCCGTCCGGGCCGTGTCCGGGGCGGCCGCCGACCAGGGCGCCGGCCTCGGTGGCGATCAGGCAGCCGGCCGCCCGGTCCCAGGGGGCGAGGCCCCGCTCGTAGTAGCCGTCCAGCCGCCCGGCGGCCACGTCGCACAGGTCCACCGCGGCCGCCCCGCCCCGGCGGATGTCCCGCACCTCGGGCATCAGGCCCAGCAGCACCTCGGCCTGGCGCTCCCGCACCGGGCGGACGTAGTTGAAGCCGGTGCCGATCAGCGCCTGTCCCCAGGGCGGGGCCGGGCGGGCGGAGACCGGTCGGCCGTCCAGGCGGGCGCCACGGCCCAGGACGGCGTGGAACAGCTCGCCGCGGGCCGGGGCGTAGACCACCCCGACGACCGCCCGGCCGTCCACCTCGGCGGCCACGCTGACCGCCCAGGAGGGCAGCCCGTAGAGGTAGTTGACCGTTCCGTCGAGCGGGTCGACGACCCAGCGCACCCCGCTGGTGCCGGGCCGCTCGGCCCCCTCCTCGCCGAGGTAGCCGTCCTCGGGGCGGCGGTCGGTGATCAGCTCCAGGAGGAGTTTCTCGGAGGCGAGGTCCATCTCGGTGACCACGTCGACCGGGCTGCTCTTGGTCCCGGCGACGCCGAGGTCGGCGGGGCGGCCGTCGCGCAGCAGGACGCCGGCCCGGCGGGCCGCGTCCAGGGCGACGTCGAGCAGGTCGTCGAGGAGCCCGTCAGCGGGCAGGGCGGGGTCAGACATGGCTCTCCTCAGCGGCGGCCGGGCGCGGGGCCCGCGGGTTGGGGCAGCAGGCCACCGCGCACACGTCGTGGCTGGGGCCGAGGGCGCCGAGGGCGCAGCGGGTCACGCTCTCGCCGCGTTCGGTGGCCGCCCGCTCCAGGACGAGTTCGCGCACGGCGGCGGTGAACCGGGGGTCGGCGCCGACGGTGGCGGCGCGGGCCACCGGCAGGCCGAGCTCGGCGGCCTTGGCGACGGCCTCGGTGTCGAGGTCGTACTTGACCTCCATGTGGTCGGAGACGAAGCCGATCGGGACCATCACCACGGCCGGCGCGCCGTCGGCGTGCTGGGCCTCCAGGTGGTCGCAGATGTCGGGTTCCAGCCACGGGATGTGCGGGGCGCCGCTGCGGCTCTGGAACACCAGCTGCCAGGGCCGGTCGGCCACCCCGGTGCGCTCGGCGACGGCCGCGGCGATCAGCCGGGCCACGTCCAGGTGCTGGGCGACGTACGCACCGCCGGGCGTGCCACGGGCCGGGTCGTCCGGGGCGCCGGAGGCCTCGGCCATCGTGTCCGGGATGGAGTGGGTGGTGAAAGCCAGCCTGGCGCCGGGTCGGACGGCCTCGGGCAGCTGCTCCAGGGCGGCCAGGGTGGCGTCGATCATCGGCTCGACGAAGCCGGGGTGGTTGTAGAAGTGCCTCAGCTTGTCGACGGTCGGCGCCGGGCGGCCCTCCTCGGCGAGGGCGGCCAGCGCGTCGGCCAGGTTCTCCCGGTACTGGCGGCAGCCCGAGTAGCCGGCGTAGGCGCTGGTGGCGAGCACGGCGATCCGGCGGTGGCCGTCGGCGGCCATCTCCCGCAGGGTGTCCACCAGGTAGGGCGCCCAGTTCCGGTTGCCCCAGTAGACCGGCAGGTCCAACCCGTGCTCGGTGAAGTCCTTGCGCAGGGCGGCGAGCAGTTCGCGGTTCTGCCCGTTGATCGGGCTGACCCCGCCGAACATGAAGTAGTGCTTGCCCACCTCCTTCAGCCGCTCCTTGGGGATCCCGCGGCCGTGGGTGACGTTCTCCAGGAACGGGACGACGTCCTCGGGGGCCTCGGGGCCGCCGAAGGAGAGCAGCAGGAGGGCGTCGTACGGGGCGGCGCCGGAGGGGGAGGGTTTGCGCGCGTCGGACATGGCACCGATCCTGCCACTGAGGGGCCGGGCATCGGCGCCGGGGCCGCACGGGTGTCCGGAAAATACCATTTGCCAAGGTACGTAAGCTGTGTTCGCCAGCCTTGTTCCTTACCCCCGCCCGGAGCTCCCGTGCTGTCCAGCTACCGCCAGATATTCGCCTCCCCCGGCACTCTGGCCTTCTCCACCACCGGCTTCGTCTCCCGGATGCCGATCTCCATGACCGGCATCGGCATCGTGACCATGCTGTCCCAACTCCGCGGCTCGTACGGAGTGGCGGGCCTGGTCTCCGCGGTCCTCGCGATCTCCGCCGCGATCCTCGGCCCGCAGGTCTCCCGGCTGGTGGACCGGCACGGGCAGAGCCGGGTCATCGTCCCCGCCATGGTGATCACCGTCGTCGCCGTCACCGGCCTGCTGCTCTGCGCCCGCATGGAGGCGCCGGACTGGACGCTGTTCGTCTTCGCCGCCGGCATGGGCGTGATGCCGAGCACCGGTGCGATGGTCCGCGCCCGCTGGGCCCACCTCTACCGCGACGACACCGACAAGCTCCACACCGCCTACTCCTTCGAGGCCGTGGTCGACGAGGTCTGCTTCATCGTCGGCCCGATCCTGTCCATCGGCCTGGCCACCTCCGTCTTCCCCGAGGCCGGCGTGCTGCTCGCCGGGATCTTCCTCACCATCGGCGTCCTGCTGTTCGCCGGGCAGCGCGCCACCGAGCCACCGGTCCATCCGGCCACCCGGCACCAGGGCGGATCGGTCATCCTCAACCGCGGCCTGCAGGTGCTGATCCTGACCTTCGTCGCCACCGGCGCGATCTTCGGCTCGGTCGAGGTGGTCACCGTCGCCTTCGCCGAGGCCGAGGGGCACAAGTCCGTCTCCAGCGTGATCCTCGCGCTGTGGGCGCTCGGCTCCTGCCTGGCCGGGGTGGTCTTCGGCACCCTCAAGCTCACCGGCTCGATGGCCGTGCGCTTCCTCGGCGGCGTCCTGTTCATGGCGGTCAGCATGGTGCCGCTGCTGCTGGTCGCCCACGCGGTGCACGGCGTCGGCGGGCTGGTCGCGGTCGGCGCCGCGCTGCTGGTGGCCGGCATCGCCATCTCCCCCACCCTGATCACGGCGATGGCCCTGGTCGAGCGGCTGGTCCCGGCCGCCCAGCTGACCGAGGGCATGACCTGGACCACCACCGGCCTCGCCCTCGGCGTCGCGGCCGGCTCCTCGGCCGGCGGCTGGGTGGTCGACGCCTCCGGCGCCGCCGCCGGCTACTGGGTGCCGCTGGCCGCCGGAGTGCTCGGAGTCGTCGCCGCGCTGGCCGGACTCCGCCGACTGCGCGCCGGACTCGCCACCGAAGCCCCCGCCGACGTGGCCTCCGCATCGGTCGAACGACCCGTAGACGCCGAACGGTGAACTGACTAATCTCGCCCTACCCGTGGGCCTACCCGCGGGTAGGGCCTGCCTCCCGGACCCCGTGGACGGGCCCTGGGCGGCCGCGCCGCCCCGGACCGCGCCGAACCGTTCGGCCACGGAGTCAGGAGGCAGCGCAATGCCCCAGGCCAGCACCGCGACCCACACCCGGTGGACCAACTGGGCCGGCAACCAGAGCGCCCGGCCCGCCCGGACCGCCACCCCCGGCACCGCGGAGGAACTGGCCAAGGAGATCCTGCGCGCCGCCGAACAGGGCCGCGGCGTCAAGGCCGTCGGCTCCGGCCACTCCTTCACCGCGATCGCCTCGGCCGACGACGGCCTGCTGATCCGCCCGCACGCGCTCACCGCCGTCCGCGAGCTCGACCGCGAGGCCGGCACCATCACCGTCGAGTCCGGCCTCCCGCTCCACCGCCTCAACCGGATCCTCACCGCCGAGGGCCTCTCCCTCACCAACATGGGCGACATCGAGGTCCAGACCGTCGCCGGAGCCACCAGCACCGGCACCCACGGCACCGGCCGGGACTCCGGCTCGCTCGCCGCCCAGATCCGCGCCCTGGAGATCGTCCTCGCCGACGGCACCGTCCGGCGCTGCTCCCCCACCGAGAACCCCCGGCTCTTCCAGGGCGCCCGGCTCGGCCTCGGCGCCCTCGGCGTGATCACCGCCCTCACCTTCGGCGTCGAACCGGCCTTCCTGCTCACCGCGCACGAGCAGCCGATGGGCTTCGACGAGGTGCTGGAGCGCCTCGACGACCTCACGGCCGTCAACGAGCACTTCGAGTTCTACTGGTTCCCGCACACCGACCGCTGCTCCACCAAGCGCAACAACCGCAGCCAGGGCCCGGCCGCCCCGCTGCCCCGGTTCAAGGAGTGGCTGGAGGACGACTTCCTCTCCAACACCGTCTGGGAGGGCGCCTGCCGGGTCGGCCGCCGCTTCCCCGGCTCGATACCCGCCATCGCCTCGCTCGCCAGCCGTGCCTGGTCCGACCGCAGCTACACCGACACCGCGTACAAGGTCTTCACCAGCCCGCGCAAGGTCCGCTTCGTGGAGATGGAGTACGCCGTCCCGCGCGCGGCCGTCGCCGAGGTGCTGCGCGAGCTCAAGGCCCTGGTCGAGCGCTCCGACTGGAAGATCGGCTTCCCCGTCGAGGTGCGCTTCGCCCCCGCCGACGACCTCTGGCTCTCCACCGCCTCCGGCCGGGACAGCGCCTACGTCGCCGTCCACCTCTACCGGGGCACCGCCGACCAGGGCTACTTCACCGGCGTCGAACGGCTGATGACCGCCCATCAGGGCCGCCCGCACTGGGGCAAGCTGCACACCCGCGACGCCGAGTACCTGGCCGGCGTCTACCCCCACTTCGGCGACTTCACCGCGCTGCGCGACGAGGTCGACCCGCAGCGCGTCTTCGGCAACGACTACCTGCGGCGCGTCCTCGGCGACTGAGGCGATCGGCGGCCGGGGCGATCGGCCTGGGCGATCACGGGGTGCCGGTCGCGGGCGGCGGGACCACCGGCACGTGCGCGGGCGCGCTGCTCGGTACGGGCGGCTGCGGGGTGGCCTCACCGGTGGGCCTGCCGCCGCCCGCCGACGGGGAGGCCCCGGCCGACGGGGTCGCGCTCGGGCCCGCCGAGGGCGAGGCGCCGCCGCCGTGCTCGCCGGTGCCGTGCTCGCCCGTGCCACCGCTCGGGGTGCCGCCCGGCTCCCGGCTCGGCCGCGTGGTGGCCGGGGCCGACGCGCCGCCGGAGGGCGTGGACTCCGGGCCGCGCCCTCCGCCACCGGTGGACGGCCGCTCCGAGGGCGCGTCCTGCGGGGTGGAGGACTTGGGCTTCACCGTGCCGCCGAAGGACGTCCCGTTGCCGGACTCGCCCTTCACCGTCGCCGACACCGGCTGCCCGGTGGCCAGCTCGAACACCACGATCGGCGTCATCGCCAGCAGGAACACCAGCCCGGACACCGCCGCGTAGGTCTTCCAGGTCCACCGCCGACGCGCCCGCACCACCTGCGGCGCGTTCCACTCCGAGGAGACCGCCGACGGCCCGGCGGGGGTCGGCGCCGGCTCCGCCGACTCGACCGGCACCTGGCGCAGCGTGTTCGCGGTCTGGTTCGGCCCCCGGTCCACCACCTCGCGCAGCTGCTCGCCGGTCCGCCTGAAGAGGTGCTGGAACAGCGCACCACCCGTGGTCGCGCCCACGCTGACCACGGCCGCGCCCATGATCGTGCCGTACACGCCGAGTTCGGAGGCGAGCAGCGCACCCACCACCGTGGCCAGCGCGCTCGCCGCGACCTGAGCCACACTCAGATCGATCCGCCTGCGCTCCTTCTTGCCGCCCTCCTCGGCGGGGCTCCGCTCCGGCATCAACATCCCTCGGTCCGTACGACTGTTCTTCGAACAAGCCACTCCATCTTGCCCAAAGAAGGACACAAGGGACGAAAATGCGGTTCTCCCCGCCCGGTTTGTGTGAAGATGATCACCGTTCACCGGACGGTGGTCCGCCATTGGGGGTGCGCGCTCTTGAGATTCCCGTGAATCGCGGGAGACTTGAGCGGCGAGCCGCCCCTCTGGTTGCCACGAATGGAGTACTGTTCGTAAAGCCCGAGCCTTGGGTCGACTTGTCGACTGTGCCTACACCGACAGCTTGACGAAGAGCCACGGAACGGGCACGCACGGCGACGCCCGTCCCGGATCGTCGCGAGTCACTCCGCGTGCGAGGAGGGCCGGGACACCCAGGCGCGACGTCGACGGATGACGTGGCAAAAAGGCAACCGTGCCACAGCGGCGTGCGCGGGCGTGAGCCCGACACGCCGGGGAACTCAGCAAGGTTGTGGCCAGTCGCGAGTGGGCAGGCCACACTCAGTACGGGAGCAGCGACGCAGGTGACGTCGGCAGGCACCACCCGGGAGGTAACCGTGCCCGAACTGCGGGTTGTGGCCGTCAGCAACGACGGCACACGGCTGGTGCTCAAGGCTGCCGACAGCACGGAGTACACCCTTCCCATCGACGAGCGGCTGCGCGCCGCCATCCGCGGCGACCGGCCGCGCCTCGGCCAGATCGAGATCGAGGTCGAGAGCCACCTGCGCCCCCGGGACATCCAGGCCCGGATACGAGCCGGTGCCTCCGCTGAGGAGGTCGCGCAGGCCGCCGGCATCTCCGTCGACCGGGTCCGCCGCTTCGAGGGGCCGGTCCTCGCCGAACGCGCCTTCATGGCCGAACGCGCCCGCAAGACCGCGATCCGCCGCAACGGCGAATCCCCCGGGCCGCAGCTCGGCGAGGCCGTGGCCGAGCGGCTCGCGCTGCGCGGCGCCGAGAAGGACACCGAGCGCTGGGACTCCTGGCGGCGCGACGACGGCACCTGGGAGGTCATCCTCTCCTACCGGGCCGACGGCGAGGGCCGCTCCGCGTCCTGGACGTACGACCCGCCCCGGCGCCTGGTCCAGCCCAACGACGACGAGGCCCGCGCGCTGATCGGCGAGAGCGTCGAGCGCGAGGAGGACTCGGTCTTCCCGTTCATCCCGCGGATCGCCCGGCTCCCCCAGGACCGGCCGCCCCGCCCGATGATCGACCGGCCCTCGGCCGACCGCATCATGTCGGCCCGCGAGGTCCGCGAGTCGCGGGAGGCCACCGCCGAGTCCCGGGACTCGCTGACCAGCCTGCTCGACGTGGTTCCCGCCTTCCGCGGCGACCTCGCCGTCGGCGCCACCCCGATCGAACCGTTGCCCGCCGAGGTCACCGAGGAGGGCGAGGAGTCGGCCGCGGCCGCCCCGGCGGTCGGCGCGGGCTCGGCCTACGCCGACATCCTGATGCCGCGCGCCGTCGCCCCGCACCGCGAGCGACTGGTCGGCACCACCGACCGGCAAGCCGAGGCGGACGGCGTCCGACCCGGCCGCCGGGCCACCGTGCCCAGCTGGGACGAGATCGTCTTCGGCAGCCGGCGCAAGAAGCAGGAGTAGGACAGCTGTTAGCAGGGCCGTCGAAGGGGCGGGGAGGCCGGGCCTCCCCGCCCCTTCGACGTGTCCGGGCTAGCCCGGCTGGTCGGTCACCGCCACCGGGCGGCCCGGGTCGCTCGACCACTCGCTCCACGAACCCGGGTACAGCGTCGCGTCCAGGCCCGCCACCTCCAGCGCCAGGATCTGGTGCGCCGCCGTCACGCCCGAGCCGCAGTACACCGCGGTCCTCCGCTCCCCCGCGCCCAGAGCCCGGAACCGGGCCGCCAGCTCGGCGGCCGGCCGGAACCGCCCGTCCGGGCCCACGTTCTCGGCCGTCGGCGCCGACACCGCGCCCGGGACGTGCCCGGCCCGCGGGTCCACCGGCTCGGTCTCGCCCCGGTAGCGCTCCCCCGACCGGGCGTCCAGCAGCAGTCCGTCGCGCGCCCAGGCCGCGGCGCCGTCCGCGTCCACCGTCGGCAGCCGACCCGGCTCCGGCTCGAAGTCGCCCTGCTCCGGCTCCGGCACCTCGGCCGTCACCGGAAGCCCGGCCGCCCGCCAGGCCGCGAAGCCGCCGTCCAGCACCCGGACGTCCCGGTGCCCGGCCCAGCGCAGCAGCCACCAGGCCCGGGCCGCCGCCATCGAGGCCGCGCCGTCGTACACGACGACCGGGCGGTCGGCGCTCACCCCGAAGCGGCGCATCGCGGCGCCGAACTCCTCCGGGTCCGGCAGCGGGTGGCGCCCGCCCCGGCCGGGGGCGCCGGGCGGGGCGGCGAGGTCCCGGTCCAGCTCGACGAAGTGGGCTCCGGGCAGGTGTCCGGCCCGGTACTCCTCGGCCGCGGTCGGCCCGCCCGGCGCGGCGCCGACCAACTGGTAACGCACGTCCAGCAGCGCCGGCGGACGCCCGGCGCCGAGCGCCTCGTGCAGCTCGGCCGCGGAGATCAGCGGGGAACCCTCGTTGTAGGTGGTCATGCCGGTCATTGTCGCGCAGCACGACGCACCCGGGCCGCCGCTCTTTTGTGCGCTCTTTGCCGGACTTTCCGCGCGGCCCGAGGGTTGGGCGCGCGCCAGGGTGGAAGCATCACCCTCGCGCGCGAGGATCCCCGCGCGCCGACCACCCCCGAGGAGGCCCGCATTGCCCGCGGTGGAACTCCGACTGGCCCAGGGCACGCCCTGCTGGGTCAGCCTGCTGACGCACGACCTGCCCGGCGCCCGCGCCTTCTACGGCGAACTGCTCGGCTGGACGTACTCCCCCGGGCCGGCCCAACTCGGCGTCTACGTCCGGGCCGAGCTCGACGGGGCACCCGTCGCCGGCCTGGGCGTCTCCACCGCCACCGGCTTCCCGGTGCAGTGGACCACCTACTTCGCCGTGGACGACGCCGACCGCACCGCCCAGCTGGTGCGCGAGTGCGGCGGCACCGTCGCCGTCGGGCCGCTACAGGCCGAACGCGCCGGACGGATGGCCATCGTCGCCGACGTCTCCGGCGCCGTCTTCGGCCTCTGGCAGGGCGAGGAGCACCTCGGTCGGGAGACCGGGGTCGAACCCGGCGGCCCGGCCTGGGCCGAACTCCTCACCCCGGACGCGGACGGCGCCGCCTCCTTCTACGCCACCGTGCTCGACCGCCCGGTCCGGCCCACCGACGGCGAGTCGGCACTGTTCGTGCAAGGCCGCCCGGTCGCGGGCATCCGCCACCACGCCGACCTGCGCGGCCACCCGCCGCGCTGGCGCACCCACTTCGCGGTCCGCGACGCCGCCCTGGCCGCCCGTCGCACCGTCGAGCTCGGCGGCCGGATCCTGGTCGATCCGCACGACACCGCCCACGGCCGCGCCGCCCGGCTGGCCGACCCGCAGGGCGGGCACTTCTCGGTGCTGGAAGCCGCGGCCTAGGCCTGCTGTTCCTCGAAGGGCAGCACGTCCGGGGAGAGCACCGAGGCACGGGCCGTCGCGGCGGTCAGGCGGCGGCGGTGGTGACGGCGGCACAGCACCTCGTAGCCGACCTCGTCCTCGTCCACCGAGATGTCACCGATCACCACCTGGGCGCCCTCGACCACCATCACCCCGCCCACCGTCCGGGCGTTGTGGGTGGCCCGCGCGCCGCACCAGCACAGCGCCTCGACCTGGAGCACCTCCACCCGGTCGGCCAGCTCGATCAGCCGCTGGGAGCCGGGGAACAGCCGGGTACGGAAGTCCGTGGTGATGCCGAAGGTGTAGACGTCGATGTCCAGCTCGTCCACCACCCGGGCCAACTGGTCGACCTGCTCGGCGGCGAAGAACTGCGCCTCGTCGCAGATCAGGTAGTCCACCCGGCCGCCCGCCGAGAGCCGGTGCACCACGTGCGCGTGGAAGTCGAAGTCGTCCGTCACCTCGACCGCGTCCGCGCGCAGGCCGAGCCGGCTGGAGATGGTCGCGGCGCCCGCCCGGTCGTTGCGGGTCAGGATGACGCCCCGGCGACCGCGCGCGGTGTGGTTGTGGTCCATCTGCAGCGCCAGCGTCGACTTGCCGCAGTCCATCGTGCCCGAGAAGAACACCAGTTCAGCCATGGGTGGAGCAAGGGCCTTTCACATCAAGGGGGTTCGGGCACAGAAGGGTCAAGGGACCGTCTCAGCCGCGGACTTCGAGCAACGGCACGAACTGCTCGACCGGAGTCATCGAGCCGTGCAGTCCGATCATCGCGGACTCGCCGGGCTCGTTGCGGGATGCGGTGATCGCGATGTCGTCGCGCGCCGCGGCGACCACGTCGCCGATCCGCCGGTACACCCGCTCGTCCACGGTCGGGCCGAACCAACCCGCCGCGATCGCCTGGTCGCGGGTGGCCACCCACATCCGGTCGCCCAGCACCTCGCTCCAGACCGCGTGCACGTCGGCCTCGGCCCCCGGCACGGCGTACACGTGCCGGGCCCGGCCCTCACCGCCGAGCAGGGCGACGCCGGCGCCGAGCTCCCAGTCCTCGTCGAAGTCGATCCGGTCCTCCGGCGCGATGTCGATCATGCCGTGGTCGGCGGTCACGTACATCGCGGAGCGCGGCGGCAGCTGCTCGGCCAGGCGGCGGGCCAGCCGGTCCACCGCGTCCAGGGTCATCCGCCACTCGTCGGAGTCCACCCCGAAGCGGTGGCCCGCGCCGTCCAGCTCGCTGACGTAGGTGTACACCAGCGCCCGGTCGTGCTCGGCCAGCCAGGAGGCGGCCAGGTCCATCCGCTCCTCGCCCGTGGTGCGGCCCAGGAAGGTGCCGCCGGACAGCGCCACCTTGGTCAGCGGGGTCTGGGCGAACAGCGGGGAGGACACCTGCGCGGTCGCCACCCCGGCCCGGTCGGTCTGCTCGAAGACCGTCGGGTACGGCTGCCAGGCCTGCGGGTCGGTGTGCGGCTGCCAGCGCAGCTGGTTCATCAGGTAGCCCGCGCCCGGCACCGCCACCGTGTACCCGGCCAGGCCGTGCAGGCCCGGCGGCGTGCCGGTGCCGACCGAGGCCAGCGAGGTCGCGGTGGTGGACGGGAAGCCCGCGGTCAGCGGACGGCCGGTGCCGCCCAGCGAGCTCCCGGCCAGCGAGGACAGGAAGGGCGCGTACTCGGGGTGGCGCAGCAGCAGCTCCCAGCCCAGGCCGTCCACCAGGAACACCACCGCCCGGTCGGCCGGCGCGATCGGCAGGGTGGCGGTGAACCCCGGGACGCCCAGGCCCGCCGCCACCGAGGGCAGCAGGTCACAGAGCGAGCCGCTGCCGTAGGGGGGCGCGGGGGCCGTGGCCGGGTCGAGGATCTCGAAGGCGTCGTAGCCGTCGAAGGGTGCGAAGGACATGGAACCGGATTCGTAGCGGTCGGAAGCGGCGGTGATCAGGGCTTGACCTGTGGATCTCCTCGGATCAGGCCCCGGCGTCGCGGACCCGGCGAGGGTCCGCGGGAGACGCCCTGGGACGGGCCCTAGACCCGCGGGCCGTTGTTGATCGTCGCGTCGGACAGCGCCCGGGCGAACACCAGGGCCTGGGCCACCGTCTCAGGGCCGTCGCCGGCCTCGCTCACCCGCAGTGAGAGGTCGTCAGCCGTCGCCGAGCCGGTGTAGCCGTGGTCCGCCTCACAGTTCGGGTCCGAGCAGCCGGCCGGCTCCAGGTCCAGGCGCTGCACCGCTCCCCAGCCGATCGTCAGCACCACCTCGCGCGGCAGCGTCCCGGGCGTGTACGTCTCCGGGTTCGCCACCATCCGGCTCACCACGACCGAGCCGATCCGGTCCAGCCGGACACTCTCCGTCGAGGTCGTCGCGTACGGCACCGCGGGGCTGCCCGCGTCGCCGGACTGCTCGTCGGTGTGGCTCACCACGAACCGGGTCGGGGTCAGCACCAGCACCGTCACGTGGCGGCGCACCTCGTTGGAGTCGAAGGTGGTCTCCTGGTGCACCAGGTAGGAGCTGATCGGCTCCGGGCCCACCGCGGACTCCACCGCCTCGGACACCAGGGCCGGGTAGTAGCCGCTGCGCTCGATCGCCGAGCGCAGGTCCTGAGTGCTGGTGGTACCGGTCTTCGCCATAACTCCATCCTGGCATGGTCCGCCGACGAAGCGGGCGGTGCGGCGCCGAGCTTCGGACAACAGCGCCCACGGGCGGGCGCAACCAAGGAAGGCTACAGCGTGCTCATGGCGCGCGGGCCCAGATCGCTGCGGACGGGCAGCGGAGCTACCCGAACCCGTGCCCCCAGGATCGCCAGTCCGTGCGGAGCGACGACCACCGGTTCGAGGTCCACCGAGGCGATCTCCGGCACGTCGTCCACCAGCTGCGAGACCCGCAGCAGCAGCTCCTCCAGGGCGCCGGTGTCCACCGCCTCGGCGCCCCGCCAGCCGAACAGCAGCGGCGCCGCCCGTACCTCCCGGATCAGGCCGGCGACGTCCTGGTCGGTGGCCGGGACCAGCCGGTGGGCCACGTCGCCCAGCAGTTCGGCCGGTGCGCCGGACAGACCGAAGGAGAGGATCGCGCCGACCGCCGGGTCGACCGTGGCGCCGATCACGGTGTCCACTCCGCGCGGGGCCATCCGCTGCACCACCAGCCGGGCCCCGGCGGCGCCGCCGAGCAGGACGTCCAGCTCGCGGTGGGCCCGGCGCAGGCCCGCCTCGCCGGTCAGGTCGAGGCGGACGCTGCCCAGGTCGGAGCGGTGCCGCAGGTGCGGGGCGGTCGCCTTCAGGGCCACCGGGTAGCCGAGCGTCGTCGCGGCCGCGACGGCCGTCTCCTCGTCCGGGGCCGGCAGGGTGGGCGAGACGTCGATGCCGTAGCGGGCCAGCAGCTCGCCGGCCTCGGCGTCCGGAAGGGTGATCCGGGCGCCGCCGGGCTGGGTGCGCAACGAGAGGGAGCGGCGCGTAGCGCCCCGAACAAGGGTGGTGGTGGGCGACGGGCGGGAGATCGCGGCGCGGGTGCTCAGCGCCGCCTCCACCAGGGTGCGAGCGCCGGGCTCGTCGATCCGGTCCAGCTCCGGGACGCGCGCCGTCTCCTCCGCCTCCGCGGTGCGGCGGCGCCACTGGGCGTAGTGCACGGCGTGCGCGAGGGCGCGCACCGTGCGCTCGGGCGCCGCGTAGGCGGGGATGCCACCGGGGCGCAGCCGGACCGGCAGGTCGGTCAGGGCCAGGTGGGTCAGCATCAGGGGCTTGCCCAACTCCCGTGCGCGGACGCCCGCTTCGAGCAGGGCGGTGGCGATCTCCGGATCGTCCGAGCCCATCTCGGGGTCGTCCGGACCGGTCAGCCGACCGCCCATGAAGGCGTGGGCGGAGGTGCCGATCGGCGGGATGGCGACGGCGATCACGGCGTCCACGGCGGGGTCGCTGAGCGCGACGTCCAGCGCGATCCGGAAGTTCTCGCCGGTCGCGGCGGTGGTGAGGTCGACGGGAGTGCACGGGCGAAGGCCGGCGCTCAGCAAGGCGTCGTAGGTGAGCAGGCCGAGCGAGTCGGAGTTGCCGACCACGGCGACCCGGTCGCCGGGCGGCAGCGGCTGCTGGGCGAGCAGTTCTCCGGTGTCGAACAGCTCGGTGATGGTCGAGACCCTGGTCACCCCGGCCTGTTCGAAGAGCGCGTCGACGGTCGCGTCGCGCAGGCCGGTGGCGGTGGCCGGAACGGCGTGGCCGGGCGGCAGGCTGCCGGTGTGCCGGGCGCCCTTGACCACCACGATCGGCTTGGCGGCGGCCAGGCGGCGCGCGATCCGGGTGAACTTGCGCGGGTTGCCGAAGGACTCCAGGTAGAGCAGCACCACCGCGGTGGCCTCGTCCTCGGCCCAGTACTGGAGGAAGTCGTTGCCGGAGACGTCCGAGCGGTTGCCGACCGAGGCGAAGGAGGAGACTCCCAGGCCGCGCTTGTGGGCGGACTCCAGCAGGGCCACGCCGATCGCCCCGGACTGGCAGAAGATCCCGAAGCCGCCGCGGTCGGGCAGGTGCGGGGCGAGCGAGGCGTTCAGCGGGCGCTCGGGGTCGGTGTTGATCAGGCCGAAGGCGTTCGGGCCGATCACCCGCATCCCGGCGGCGCGGGCCTGGCGGACCAGGGCGCGCTGGCGGTCGCGGCCCTCCAGTCCGGTCTCCGCATAGCCGGCGGTGACCACCACCAGGCCCTGCACGCCGTGCGCGCCGCACTCGGCGACGGCGGCGGGGACGGCGCCCTCGGGCACGGCGATCACCGCGAGGTCCACCGGCCCGGGAATGTCCAGAATCGAACGGTGGACCGGGACGCCGTCCAGCACGGTGCCGGGCGGGGCGTTGCGGTTCACCGCGTGGACGGTGCGCGGGTCGTCCTTGGCCTCGTACCGGCTCTCGAACTCGGTGTCGCAGGTGCCCAGCAGGTCGCGCAGGATCGCCCGGCCGACGGTCTGCGGGTTGCGGGAGACCCCGATCACGGCCACCGAGCGCGGGGTCAGCAGCCGCTGCACCGAGCGGGCCTCGGCGCGGTGCTCGCGGGCGCGCATCACGGCGAGCGAGCGGTCGGTCTGTTCGAGGTCGAACTCCAGGTGCACCACACCGTCGGCGAAGCTGCGGCGCTGGGTGTAACCGGCGTCGGTGAAGACCTTCACCATCTTGCGGTTCTCCGGCAGCACCTCGGCCTGGAAGCGGCGGATGCCGCGCTCCTGGGCCACGGCCGCGATGTGCTCCAGCAGGGCCGAGGCGACGCCGCGGCCCTGGTGGGCGTCCTGGACCAGGAAGGCGACCTCGGCGTCCGTGCCGGTGTCGGAGGGGCGGCCCTCGGCGTCGATCCGGTCGTAGCGGACGGTCGCGATGAAGTGGTCCCGGATCACCACCGCGAGGCCGACCCGGTTCACGAAGTCGTGATGGGTGAAGCGGCGGACGTCCTTGTCGGAGAGCCGCGGGTAGGGGGCGAAGAACCGGAAGTACTTGGACTGGTCCGACACCTGGCCGTAGAACTCGACCAGCCGCCCGGCGTCGGCGGGAGTGATCGGCCGGATCCGGGCCGTGCCGCCGTCTCGCAGCAGGATGTCCGCTTCCCAGTGCTGCGGATAGTCGGGTTGCTCGGAGTTCGCCACCGCGGGGTCTTCCACATTCGTCAGGTTATCCGGCAGCGAGCCGAATGGCGTCAGCCGTGTGCTCGCGGCAGGGTGGGCAGGGCCACCGACCGGGCCTTATGCCCCGAAAAGAAACAATCACAAGTCCCGAACGCGACGGCTCGATGGGGTTGTCTGCGTGCAACACTGGTCTAGACAACATGGCCGCTTCCCCCGCTCCCCCCAGAGCACGGCCGTGACCAGCTTCACCGGAAAGGCACGTCTCATGGCTGAGCGCCGCGTCACCATCGGTTGGGCCGAGGGCCTGCACGCCCGTCCCGCCTCCATCTTCGTCCGGGCCGTCACGGCCACCGGCGTGCCGATCACCATCGCCAAGCCCGGCGGCAACCCGGTCAACGCGGCCTCCATGCTCGGCCTCCTCGGCCTGGGCGCCCAGGGCGGCGAGGAGGTCATCCTCGCCTCCGACGCCGACAACGCCGACGAGGCCCTCGACCGCCTCGCCAAGCTGGTCGCCGAGGGCCTCGACGAGCTCCCGGCCGCCGCCTGAGCCCTCTCGCGTCACGCGCCCGATCGGGGTGTCGCCACACTGTGGCGGCACCCCGATCCGTTTTCCCGGTCAGCCCTTCACGCAGACCACCTGCTTGAGGTGCGCGACCACCTCGACGAGGTCCTTCTGCTGCTCGATGACCTTCTCGATGTTCTTGTAGGCGCCGGGGATCTCGTCCACCACACCGCTGTCCTTGCGGCACTCCACGCCCTTGGTCTGCTCGGCGAGGTCGTGCGTGGTGAACCGCTTCTTGGCGGCGTTGCGGCTCATCTTGCGGCCGGCGCCGTGCGAGGCGGAGTTGAACGCCGCCTCGTTGCCCAGACCGCGGACGATGTAGGAGCCGGTGCCCATCGAGCCCGGGATGATCCCGTAGTCGCCGGTGCCCGCCTTGATCGCGCCCTTGCGGGTGACCAGCAGGTCGACGCCGTCGTAGGTCTCCTCCGCCACGTAGTTGTGGTGGCAGCTGATCACCTCGTCGAAGCCGACCTTGGCCTTGGGGAACTCACGGCGGACGACGTCCTGGAAGAGCGCCATCATCAGGGCGCGGTTGTGCTTCGCGTACTCCTGCGCCCAGAAGAGGTCCTGGCGGTAGGCGTTCATCTGCGGGGTGTCGGCGATGAACACCGCGAGGTCCTGGTCGATCAGGCCCTGGTTGTGCGGCAGCGAGCGGGCGACGCCCATGTGGTGCTCCGCCAGCTCCTTGCCGATGTTCCGGGAACCGGAGTGCAGCATCAGCCAGACCACACCAGTCGTGTCAACGCACAGTTCTATGAAGTGATTTCCTCCGCCGAGCGTCGCCATCTGCTGCATCGCCCGCTCGCGGCGCCACTTGACGTCCTCCGCCACCCCGTCGAAGCGCTGCCAGAAGTCGTCCCAGCCCGCCGTGCGGAAGCCGTGGAGCTTGCTCGGGTCGACCGGGTCGGTGTGCAGGCCGCGGCCGACCGGAATGGCCTGCTCGATCTTGGAACGCAGGCGGGACAGGTCGTCCGGGAGGTCCTTGGCGGTGAGGGAGGTCTTCACCGCGCTCATGCCGCAGCCGATGTCGACACCGACGGCCGCCGGGCAGACCGCGCCCTTCATGGCGATGACGGAACCGACGGTCGCGCCCTTGCCCAGATGGACGTCGGGCATCACGGCGAGGCCGTGCAGCCAGGGCAGGGAGCTGATGTTGCGCAGCTGCTGCATGGCCTGGCCCTCGACGGTGGCCGGGTCGGTCCACATCCGGATCGGCACCCGGATTCCGGGCACCTCGGTGTGCGTCATGGTTGAACGACCTCCAGAGGTCGGGTGGTTCAGGAAGGGATCGCCGCGCGAGGAATCCCGGCGCGGCTCGGGGAAGTTCGGGGGTGGGTGCGCTCAGGCAGCCGGGGCGGAACAGGGGAGGTACGGCCTTGGGGAGCGTCGTATGGTTCGCTCGACCCGCATGGTGACCGCCTCCCTTCGTTCGTCGCAGTTCGCACGTGCTGTGCGCCGGGGAACATCTATCCACGGAACGGACCGGGCCCGCAACGGATTTAAAAACGCGTCCGGCCCGGCGGAGCGGGTGCTCCACCGGGCCGGACGGCACCACGACGGGCGTCAGCTGACGACGGTGACCTCGCCGATCCCGAGCGCCCGGACGTCCTCCGCGATCACGGCGGCGTCGCCGACCAGGACGGTGACCAGGCGGTCCGGCGGGAAGGCCGCGACCACGGCCTCGGTGGCCGCGGCGGTGGGCAGTTCGGCCAGCCGGCGGTAGACCTCGGCCTGGTAGTCGTCCGCGAGGTGCTGCTCGACCTGGTCGGCCAGGGTGCCGGCGACCGAGCCCGCGGTCTCGTACTTCAGCGGCGCGACGCCGACCAGGAACTGCACGGCCTCGTCGCGCTCGGCGTCGGTCAGGCCCTCGGCGGCGAGGGTGCGCAGGATGGTCCAGGTGTCGGCCAGCGCGGGGGCGGTGGAGGCGGTGTCCACCGAGCCGCTGATGGCCAGCAGCGAGCGCCCGCTGCCGTCGGCGGCGGAGCGCAGCGGCTGGGCGAGGGCCCGCACGCCGTAGGTGTAGCCCTTCTCCTCGCGCAGGACGCGGTCCAGGCGGGAGGTGAGGGTGCCGCCGAGGCAGTAGGTGCCGAGGATCTGGGCGGCCCAGACCGGGTCGTGCCGGTCCGGCCCGATCCGGCCGATGAGCAGCTGGGTCTGGACGGAGCCGGGGCGGTCGACGATGAGCACGCGGCCGCGGTCGTCGGCGGTGACCGGGGCGTGCGCGGAGGGCTCGGCGGCCGAGCCGGTCCACGCGCCGAGGGTGCTCTCCAGCAGGGCGGGCAGGTCGACCCCGGTGAGGTCGCCGACCACGACCACGGTGGCGGTGGCGGGGCGCACGTGGGCCTCGTAGAAGGCCCGGACGGCGGCACGGTCGATCGACTTGACGGTGTCGGCGGTGCCGCTGCGGGGCCGGGAGAGGCGGTCGGCGGCGTCGAAGAGCTCGGCGTACAGGGCCTTGGCGGCGCGCCGGGCCGGGTTGGCCTGCTCGTGGACGATCTCGTCCAGGCGGTTGGCGACCAGGCGCTCGATCTCCTCCTCGGGGAGGGCGGGAGCGCGCAGGGCGTCGGCGAGCAGGGTGAGGCCGCGCTGGAGCCGGGAGGCGGGGACCTCCAGGGAGAGCCTGATGCACGGGTGGTCGGCGTGCGCGTCGAGGGTGGCGCCGGCACGTTCGAGCTCGGCGGCGAACTCCTCGGCGGTGAGGGTGTCGGTGCCCTCGTTGAAGGCGCGGGCGAGGATGCCGGCCACGCCGTCGAGGCCCTCGGGTTCGGCGGCGAGCGGGGCGTCGAGCAGGACCTCGACGGCGACCAGCTGCTGGCCGGGCCGGTGGCAGTGCAGCACGGTGATCCCGTTGCCGAGGGCGGCCCGCTCGGGGGCGGGGAAGGCCCACGGGCTGGGGGTGCCGGGCTGCGGCTGGGGGTGGAAGGTCATGGCGGGAACGTGGTCGGTGCTCATACGGCGGCACCCTCCTCTTCGGAAGCGGCGTCGGAAGCGGCGGCGGTCGGCTCGTAGACGAGGACGGCCCGGTTGTCGGGGTGGAGCCGGGCCTTGGCGACGGCCTGGACCTCTTCGGCGGTGACGTCGAGGACCTTGGGGAGGGCGTTGTTCAGAAGCTTGGGGTCACCGAACAGGACGGCGTAGCGGCAGAGTTCGTCGGCGCGGCCGGCCACGGTGGTGAGCCGGTCGAGCCACTCGCGCTCGATCTGGGCCTGGGCGCGCTCCAGCTCCTCGGTCGTCGGGCCCTCGGCGGCGAAGCGGGCGAGCTCCTCGTCCACGGCGGCGTCGATCTGCTCGATGGTGGCGTCGCCGGAGGTCTTGACGTCGAGCCAGCCGAGGCTGGGGGCGCCGGCCAGCCGGAGCAGGCCGAAGCCGGCCGCGACGGCGGTGCGGTCGCGGCGGACCAGCCGGTTGTAGAGGCGGCTGGACTCGCCGCTGCCGAGGATGGTGAGGGCGAGGTCGGCGGCGTCGGCCTCGCGGGTGCCGTCGTGCGGCAACCGGTAGGCGGCCATCAGGGCGCGGGAGGGGACGTCCTCGTTGATCTGCTCGCGCAGCTCGCGGCCGATGGTCTCGGGCAGTTCGCCCGAGCGCGGGGGCTGCTTGCCGTCGTGGGCGGGGATGGAGCCGAAGTACTTCTCGACCCAGGCGATGGTCTGCTCGGGGTCGATGTCGCCGACGACGGACAGGACGGCGTTGTTGGGCGCGTAGTAGGTGCGGAAGAACGCGCGGGCGTCGTCGAGGGTGGCGGCGTCGAGGTCGGCCATCGAGCCGATCGGGGTGTGGTGGTACGGGTGGCCGTCGGGGAACGAGAGCGCGGTGAGCTTCTCGAAGGCGGTGCCGTACGGAACGTTGTCGTAGCGCTGGCGGCGCTCGTTCTTGACGACGTCGCGCTGGTTCTCCATGGACGTCTCGTCGAGGGCGACGAGCAGCGAGCCCATCCGGTCGGCCTCCAGCCAGAGGGCGAGCTCCAGCTGGTGGGCGGGCATGGTCTCGAAGTAGTTGGTGCGCTCGAAGCTCGTGGTGCCGTTGAGCGAGCCGCCGGCGCCCTGGACGAGCTCGAAGTGCCCGTTGTTGGAGACGTTGGCGGAGCCCTGGAACATCAGGTGCTCGAAGAGGTGGGCGAGGCCGGTGCGGCCCTTGACCTCGTGCCGGGAGCCCACGTCGTACCAGAGGCAGACGGCTGCGACCGGGGTGAGGTGGTCCTCGGAGAGGACGACGCGCAGGCCGTTGGCCAGGCGGTGCTCGGTGATGGCGATGCCTCGGCTGGAGGCGGGGGCCGGGTTGGCCATGCGCTCGGGTCCTTCCCGTCGTCGATGTCGGGGTTCGTGTGGCGTCCCCCATTGTGGTGCAACGCACGGGCGCCCCGGATGTGTCCGCGCGGACGGGGCGTTCGCCAGGGGCGGAAGAGGGCCGCTGACCGGGTGTGTCGGTGCGAGGGTCCACAATGGGGGCGCCACGCCCTGTTGACCGCCTCCGGTTGACGGGGCCGAGGGCAGGACGGCGTAGGCCGACCGAACGAACGACCGACGACCGACCGAGACACAGCCAGCGACACGTAAGGGAGCCCCGCCGCGATGGCCCGCCGCAGTTCGCAGACCCCGCCGCCCGGAGACTTCGAGGAGCGGATCCTCGACGTCGACGTCGTGGACGAGATGCAGGGCTCCTTCCTGGAGTACGCCTACTCGGTGATCTACTCGCGTGCGCTGCCCGACGCACGGGACGGCCTGAAGCCGGTGCACCGCCGGATCCTGTACCAGGCCAACGAGATGGGCCTGCGCCCGGACCGCGCGCACGTGAAGTGCGCCCGGGTGGTGGGCGAGGTGATGGGCCGGCTGCACCCGCACGGCGACGCGTCGATCTACGACTCCGTGGTGCGCATGGCGCAGCCGTTCTCGATGCGGCTGCCGCTGATCGACGGGCACGGCAACTTCGGTTCGCTGGGCAACGACGACCCGCCGGCCGCGATGCGTTACACCGAGTCGCGGCTGACCGCGGCCTCGATGGCGATGGTGGAGTCGATCCACGAGGACACCGTCGACTTCGGCCCGAACTACGACGGCAGCGAGCAGGAGCCGCTGGCGCTGCCGGCCGCGTTCCCGAACCTGCTGGTGAACGGCGCGACGGGCATCGCGGTGGGCATGGCGACGAACATGCCGCCGCACAACCTGTCCGAGGTGGTGGCGGCGGCCCGGCACCTGATCAAGCACCCGAACGCGGACCTGGACACGCTGATGCGGTTCGTCCCCGGTCCGGACCTGCCGACGGGCGGGCGGATCGTGGGCCTGTCGGGGATCCGGGACGCGTACGAGTCGGGCCGCGGCACCTTCAAGATCCGGGCCACGACGACGGTGGAGTCGGTGACGGCGCGCCGCAAGGGCATCGTGGTCACCGAGCTGCCGTACAACGTCGGCCCGGAGAAGGTCATCTCCAAGATCAAGGACCTGGTCAACGCGAAGAAGCTCCAGGGCATCGCGGACGTCAAGGACCTGACCGACCGCGAGCACGGGCTGCGGCTGGTGATCGAGGTGAAGAACGGCTTCGTGCCGGAGGCGCTGCTGGAGCAGCTGTACAAGCTGACGCCGATGGAGGAGACCTTCGGCATCAACAACGTGGCGCTGGTGGACGGGCAGCCGCTGACGCTGGGGCTGAAGGAGCTGCTGGAGGTCTACGTCGACCACCGCTTCACCGTGGTGCGCCGGCGCAGCGACTTCCGCCGGCGCAAGCGCGAGGAGCGGCTGCACCTGGTCGAGGGCCTGCTGGTGGCCCTGCTCGACATCGACGAGGTCATCGCGATCATTCGATCGAGTGACAACGCCCAGCAGGCGAAGGAACGCCTGATGGAGCGTTTCTCGCTGTCGGAGACGCAGACGGCGTACATCCTGGACACGCCGCTGCGGCGGCTGACCCGGTTCGACCGCGTGGAGCTGGAGCAGGAGAAGGCGAAGCTCAACTCGGAGATCGCGGAGCTGACCGAGATCCTGGAGTCGGACACCAAGCTGCGCAGCGTGGTCTCCTCCGAACTGGGCACGGTGGCCAAGCAGTTCGGGACGGAGCGGCGCACGGTGCTGCTGGAGGCGGGCGCGGTGCCGTCGGCGTCGCTGGCGGTGCCGCTGGAGGTGGCGGACGACCCGTGCCGGGTGCTGCTGTCCTCGACGGGGCTGCTGGCGCGCACGGCGGACGGGGAGCCGTTCGAGCTGTCGGAGAAGCGGGCGAAGCACGATGTGATCGTGTCGGCGGTGCACGCGACGGCGCGGGCGGACGTGGGCGTGGTGACGTCGGCGGGCCGGGTGCTGCGGCTGCCGGTGATCGACCTGCCGGCGCTGCCGCCGATGCCGTCGCCGACGCTGGCGGGCGGTGCCGCGGTGGGCGAGTTCCTGCGGCTGGAGGCCGGCGAGCGGGTGCTGGGGCTGACCACGCTGGACGAGTCCTCGCCGGGGCTGGCGCTGGGCACGGTGCAGGGCGTGGTGAAGCGGGTGGTGCCGGAGTGGCCGGCGAACAAGGACGAGTTCGAGGTGATCGCCCTCAAGGAGGGTGACGAGCTGGTGGGCGCGGTCGAACTGCGCACCGGCGAGGAGGACCTGGTCTTCATCACCTCGGACGCCCAGCTGCTGCGCTACCCGGCGGGCCAGGTCCGTCCGCAGGGCCGCCCGGCGGGCGGCATGGCCGGCGTCAAGCTGTCGGACGGCGCCCGGGTGCTGTCCTTCACGGCGGTGGATCCGGCGGCGGACGCGGTGGTGGTCTCGGTGGCGGCCGCCTCGGACACCCTGTCCGGCGAGGAGCAGACGTCCTGGAAGGTCACGCCGTTCGAGCAGTACCCGCGCAAGGGCCGGGCGACGGGCGGCGTGCGCTGCCAGCGCTTCCTGCGCGGCGAGGACAGGCTGGCCTTCGCCTGGGCCGGTGCCGCCCCCGCCCGTGCGGCCACGGCCAAGGGCGCCCCGGTCGACCTGCCGGAGCGCGACCCGCGCCGTGACGGCTCGGGCACCCCGGTGACCACGCCGGTCGCGGTGGTGGCCGGCCCGGCGTAGCGGGCCCCTTCGGAGGGCGGGGTGCCTACGGGCGCCCCGCCCTCGGCCGTTCCCGGGCGGGTCCGTTCCGGTGCTCAACCGTTCCCGGGCCCGGCCGAACCGCCGGGGGTAGCCTTGCGCGGGTGAGCACCTGTGCGACCGTGTCGCGTGAACTTTCGGAGCCGCTGGCCGCGACCGCCGCGGCGGCGACCACCTGGCTGCTGGTCGAGCAGAACGGCCCGTGGGGCGCGAAGGCGCTGGCCGAGAGCCACCTGGACGAGGCGACCGGGCGGGCCCTGGAGGTGGCCGCGGCGGGGACAGGGGTCCGGGTGGCGCTGATCCGGCGGCCGGGGCGGCACGCGGACTGCCTGCCGACCGCGCGGCACGAGGTGATCGTGGCGCACACGGTGCCGGGCCGCGGCTGGGTGCGCCGGGCGGAGGCGGCGGCTCCGGCGGAGCTGCTGGAGCTGGACTTCGCGGCGCTGGGGACCGGGGATCACGCGGGTTTCGGGGCCGAGCACGTCGGCGGCCCGGTGGCGCTGGTGTGCACCAACGGCCGCCGGGACCGCTGCTGCGCGCTGCTGGGCCGTCCGCTCGCCGCGGAGCTGGCGGCGGCCGGGCACAGCGAGGTGTGGGAGGTGACGCACCTGGGCGGGCACCGCTTCTCCCCCACCATGCTGGTGCTGCCGTACGGCTACGCGTACGGGCGGCTGACGCCGGAGACCGCCAAGGAGGTGCTGGCGGCGACAGCGGCCGGGCACATGGTGCCGGAGTGGTCGCGGGGCTGCTCGGGCTGGGACCGCCCGGGTCAGGCGGCCGAGCACGCCGTGCGGCTGGCGACCGGCGAGACCGCGGTGGACGCGCTGACGCTGACGCAGCGGCCGGACGGCGAGGGCCGCTGGCTGGTGAACGTGCTGCACCGGGACGGCCGGGCCTGGGAGGTGGACGTGATCGAGACGGTGAGCGAGCCGCCGCGTCCGGAGAGCTGCGGCAAGGCCGCCGGGACGCCGTCGCGGATGGACGTGCTCTCCGTACGGGGCGTCTGACACGACGGCCCCGCGCCCGTGGGGGTGAGCGCGGGACCGTCGTGCCGCAGGGGCGTCAGCCGGTGGCCTTGCCGACGAACTCCGTGGTGTACGTCCGGGACAGGTCGATCGTCCCCTCCTTGCCCTTGACGTCCGGGTGGAAGGCGGCGAGCACGTCGAGCACCGTCTTCGGACCGTCGGCGGGCATCACCCCGTCCGTGGTGAACATCGGCAGGGTCGACCTGATCGCCGCCGCGTACTGCTCGGCGCCGCCCTGCGCGTAGTCCGCGGGCATCTGCGCGGCGATCTCCTCCGGGCTGTGGGTGGACATCCACTTGAGGGTCTTCACGAAGGCGTTGGCGAGCTTCTGGGTGGTCTCCCTGTTCTTCTCCACCCAGTCGGTGTTCATGTACAGCGCGGAGGACGGGTAGAGCCCGCCGAGCGCCTGGCGCGAGCCCTCGGGGGTGCGCATGTCGTAGAGGATCTTGCCGAGGCCCTTGTCGAGGACGTTGGCGACGGTCGGGTCGGTGGTCATCCCGGCGTCGATGCTGCCCTGCTGCAGCGCGGCGACGAAGGTCTGACCGGCGCCGACCGCGATCGGGCTGAACTCGCTGACGGCGGTGCCGTTCTTGACCGCGAGGTACTTGGTGAGGAAGTCGGTCGAGGAGCCGACGCTGGTGACGCCGAGCTTCCTGCCCTTGAAGTCGGCGCCGGACCTGATCGCGTCGGCCTGCTTGGTGGAGACCAGTTCGACCTCACCGGGGGCCTGGGCGAACTGCACCACGGATTCGACGTTCTTGCCCTTGGCCTGGAGGTCGATGGTGTGGTCGTAGAAGCCGACGGCGCCCTGGACGTCGCCGGCCAGCAGCGCGGTGGTGGCGTTGACGCCGGCCGGCTCGCTCATCAGCTCGACGTTGACGCCGGCGTCGGCGAAGTAGCCCAGCCGCTGGGTGAGCATCGCGGGCAGGTAGATGACCTTGTCCAGGCCGCCGACCATGATCTTGACCTTGGGTCCGTCGACCTGTCGGCCGGCCGGGGCGGCGGCGCCGTGGGTGGAGGTGGCGGCGTCGTTGGCACAGGCGGAGAGCGGGAGGAGCAGGGCGGCGGCGAGGGCGGCGGCAACGACTCTGCCGGTCGGGTTCGGGCGCATGGGTGGGGCCTCTCTGGTACGGGCGGGAGGGGGAGTTCAGCGGCCGTCGCCCGCGTCCGCGGGCTTCCAGCGGAACAGCTTCTTCTCGGCGAAGGTCAGCAGCCCCTCGGTCAGCAGTGCGACCACGGCGAGGATGGTCATGGCGGCGTACACCCCGGCCGCGTTGAAGGTGCCCTGGGCGGCGGCCACCAGCAGGCCGAGGCCCTTGGTGGCGCCGATGTACTCGCCGACGATCGCGCCGATCAGCGCGAAGCCGAAGCTGACGTGCAGGCTGGTGAAGATCCAGGTGGTGGCGGCCGGGATGACCACCTGGAGGGTGACCCTGCGGTTGTCGGCGCCGAGGATGCGGGCGTTGGCGACGAGGTTGCGGTCCACCTCGCGGGCGCCCTGGAAGGCGTTGAAGAACACCGGGAAGAACACCAGGACCACCGCGGAGGCGACCTTGGAGGCCGGGCCGAGACCGAACCAGATCAGGAAGATCGGGGCGAGCACGATCCGGGGGATGGCGTTGAGCACCTTGATGTACGGCCCGAACACGTCGGCCAGGAAGCGGACCCGGCCCAGCGCGATGCCCAGCAGCACACCGCCGGTCACCCCGATCACCCAGCCGCTGAGCGCCTCGTACAGGGTGTAGCCGATCTGCTCGCCGAGCGGTCCCTGCGCGGTGCCGTGGCTGACCCACTGCCAGATCTGGTCCCAGATCCTCGACGGCTGCGAGAAGTTGAACGGGTCGATGACGTCCGCGCGGGCGCACACCTCCCACAGCCCGAGGAAGGCGGCCAGCACCCCGGCCCGGGCCGCGTGGACGCCCAACCTGCGGTTGCGGGCGGCCCGTTCGCGGGCCTCGGTCCTGGTCGTGGCGGCCGGGGCCCTTCCGGCCTCGGTCCGCACGGTCTCAAGCGGCACGACCCGCTCCTCTCTCCCGGGTGATGCGCACCTCTTCGCCGAGCGAGGCCCAGATCTCGCGGTACAGCTCGACGAACCTCGGTTCCAGCCGGACGGCCTCCACGGTGCGCGGGCGCGGCAGGTCGACGGTGAAGACCTCCTTGACGGTGGCGGGGCCCGCCGTCATCACGACGACCCGGTCGGCGAGCGCGATCGCCTCGTCCAGGTCGTGGGTGACGAACACCACCGACGAGCCCGTTCCGGCCCACAGCTCCAGCAGCTGGTCGGACATCAGGGCGCGGGTCTGCACGTCCAGCGCCGAGAACGGCTCGTCCATCAGCAGGATCGACGGGTCGTTGACGAAGGTCTGGGCGAGCGCGACGCGCTTGCGCATGCCACCGGACAGCTGGTGCGGGTAACGGTCCTCGAAGGCGGCCAGGCCGACCCGGCCCAGCCAGTCCCGGGCCCGCTCCCTGGCCTCGGCGGTGGGCACGCCGCGGAAGCGCGGCCCGGCCATCACGTTGGACAGGACGGTGCGCCAGGGGAAGACGGCGTCCTGCTGGAAGACGAACCCGACCTTGGGGTCGATCCCGCGCACGGGCTCGCCGTACACCCGGACCTCGCCCTCGGTGGGCTCCTCCAGGCCGCTGACCAGGGTCAGCGTGGTGGACTTGCCGCAACCGGTGGGCCCGACGACGGCGACGAACTCGCCCTGGGCGACGGTCAGATCGAGATCGCGGACGGCGGTGTGCAGCGCCCCCGAAGGGGTGCGGAAGCGTTTCGTCGCGCCGGTCAGCTCGATCGCCGGGGTGTCAGTCATGCAATCCTCCCGGGTCAGTGCTTGCCCCAGGACGGTAGGAGCGGGCCCCGCCCCGGCGGGAGCCTTCTTCGCGTAGTGCGACTTCTCCGCATTGAGGGGTGTTCTGCTCCTTTTGCTTCCGCTACAACTGCGGGAACGAAGAGCCACCCTCCCCCCACCCCCACCGAGAGGAGGCCCGGATGAAGCTCCCCCACTGGCCCCGCCGGGTCTTCGCCCAGCTGCTGCTGAGCCAGACCGTCGTCACCGTCGGCGTCACCGCCGTCACCGCCGGACTGTTCCTGGCCCCGGTCAGCAGCGAGCTGGACCACGACGCGATGCAGCGGGCGCTGTCCATCGCCCAGGCCACCGCCGCCGACGAGACGATCGCCCGGGCCGCCGACATCCGCGACCCGGTGACCGCTCAGCGCAACGCCGAGCAGATCCGCCTGGCCACCGGCGCCAGCTTCGTCGTGGTCACCGACCTGGACGGGATCCGCCTCTCGCACACCGACCCGCACCGGATCGGCCACCGGGTCAGCACCGACCCCGAACCCGCCCTCAACGGCCGCAGCGTCACCGCCATCCAGGAGGGCACCCTGGGCCGCACCGCCCGCGGCAAGGTCCCGCTGCGCGCGGCGGACGGCAGGATCGTCGGCGAGGTGTCGGTCGGCATCAGCGACGACTCGATCCGCCGCCGCCTGCTGAAGATGCTCACCGGCATCCTGCTGTGCGCCGGCGCCGGCCTGGCCGCCGGTACGGTGGCCACCCTCGCCCTGGCCCGCCGGCTCAAGCGCCGCACCCACAACATCGCGCTGGCCGACATCTCCGCGCTGCTGGTCGAACGCGAGGCGATGCTGCACGGCATCCGCGAGGGCATGGTCGCACTCGACGAGCGCGGCCGGATCCGGCTGGCCAACGACGAGGCGGTCCGGCTGCTCGGCCTGCCCGGGGACTGCACCGGCCGCCCGATCGCCGAGGTGCTGCCCCCGGGCCGACTGGCCGACGTGCTCACCGGGCGGATCACCGGCGCCGACCTGCCCGCCGTCCGGGACGACCGGGTGCTGGTGGTGAACCGGATGACCACCGCCGAGGGCGGGGCGGTGGTGACGCTGCGCGACCGGACCGAGCTGGAGTCGCTCGTCCGCGAGCTGGACACCACCCGCAGCCTGACCGAGGCGCTGCGCGCCCAGGACCACGAGCACGCCAACCGGATGCACACCCTGCTCGGCCTGCTGGAACTCGGCCGCCACGAACAGGCGGTGGCCTTCATCTCCGAGCAGTCCGGCTCGCACGCCGTGGTCGCCGCCGGGATCGCCGAGCAGGTGCGGGATCCGCACGTCGCCGCCCTCCTGGCGGGCAAGACGGCGGTGGCCGGCGAACGCGGGGTGCGGCTGGCGCTCGCCCCGGCGGCGCACCTGCCGGACACCGTGGTGGACACCCGGGCGCTGGTGACGGTCCTCGGCAACCTGATCGACAACGCGGTGGACGCGTTGGCGCCGGGCGGGGGCGGCGTGGAGGTGAGCCTGGCCGCGGCCGGCTCCACCCTGCTGCTCCAGGTCGCGGACAGCGGCCCGGGCGTACCCGAGGAACTGCGCGAGCAGGTCTTCGAGGAGGGGTGGACCAGCAAGGACGCGCCCGCGCACCGTCCGCGCGGGCTGGGCCTGGCGATGGTGCGCCGACTGGTCGAACGGACCGGCGGCCGGATCGTGCTCGACACCGGCCCGCTCGGCGGCGCCCGGTTCACCGTCGAACTGCCCGAGGCCCTGCTCACCGCTCAGCTCGTGGAGGCGTGATGATCGACGTACTCGTGGTGGACGACGACTTCCGGGTCGCGGACGTGCACGCCGCGTACGTGGCCAGGGTGCCGGGCTTCCGGGTGACGGGCACCGCGCACTCCGCCGGGGAGGCGCTGGCCGCACTGGAGCGCCGCCCGGTGGACCTGCTGCTGCTCGACCACCACCTGCCGGACGAGACCGGCCTGGCCCTGGTCCGCCGGCTGCGGGAGCGGCAGGTGACCTGCGACGTGGTGATGGTGACCGCCGCCCGGGACGTCTCCACCGTGCACGCCGCGATGCAGCACGGCGCGTTGCAGTACCTGGTCAAGCCGTTCACCTTCGCCGGGCTGCGGGAGAAGCTGGTCTCCTACGCGCAACTGCGGCACGCGCTGGCCGCACCGGCCCGGGAGGCCGGGCAGGACGAGGTGGACCGGCTGTTCGCGACCCTGCGCAGCGTCTCCACCCCGGCCGGGTCCCTGCCCAAGGGGCACTCGGCGCCCACCACCGACCTGGTGCTGGGCGTGCTGCGCCGGGCCTGCCGGCCGCTGTCCGCCCAGGAGGTCGCCGACGCCACCGGGCTGAGCCGCTCCACCGCGCAGCGCTACCTCAAGCAGCTGGAGCGGGACAGCCGGCTGCGGCTGACCCTGCGCTACGGCGACACCGGCCGCCCGGAACACCGCTACGGACTGGCCGCCCGGGCCTGACCGGCCGGCGTCGGACGCGGCGCCGGGCGGATTCCAGGCAGGTTCCGAACCGGTTCCGGACAGGGTCCGAACAGGGGGGAACCCCGGCGGCCCCAGGCCCGCCGGGGTTCCCCGGGACGCGACGCCCGGGCAGAGCCCTACGCCGCGCCCGCACCGGTGAGGGCACGCACCTCCAGCTCGGCGAAGCGGTCCGCGTCGGCGGGCTCGGCCGAGGTGAGGGTTCCGATCCAGCCGGCCAGGAAGCCGAGCGGGATGGAGATGATGCCGGGGTTCTCCAGCGGGAACCAGTGGAAGTCGATGCCGGGGAACAGCGCTTCCTTGGAGCCGGAGACCACCGGCGAGAAGAACACCAGCGTGATCGCCGGGAGCAGCCCGCCGTACACCGACCAGACCGCGCCCCGAGCGGTGAACCGCGACCAGAACAGGCTGTACAGCAGCACCGGCAGGTTCGAGGACGCCGCCACCGCGAAGGCCAGGCCGACCAGGAAGGCGACGTTCAGCTGCTGGGCGAACAGGCTGATCACGATCGCGGCCGCACCGATCCCGGCGGCGGCGAACCGGGCGACCACCACCTCCTGCTGCTCGCTGGGCTTCTCCACGATCCGGCCCCGGCGGGTGCGCGGGCGACCGCGCCAGGCGCCGGCCCAGATGTCGTGGGCGAAGGCCGCCGAGGAGGCCAGGGTCAGCCCGGCGACCACGGCCAGGATGGTGGCGAAGGCGATCGCCGAGATCAGTGCGAACAGCACCGCCCCGCCGGTGCTGCCGTTGCCGCCGCCCAGCACCAGGGCGAGCAGCGGAACGGCCGTGTTCCCGGCCGAGTTGGCGTGGCGCACCTCGGCCGAGCCGACCAGCGCGGTGGCGCCGAGCCCGAGCACGATGGCCATCAGGTAGAAGCCGCCGACCAGTCCGATCGCCCACATCGTGGAGCGGCGGGCGGCCCGCGCGGTGGGCACGGTGTAGAAGCGGGACAGGATGTGCGGCAGGCCCGCGGTGCCCAGCACCAGGGCCAGGCCCAGGCTGAAGAAGTCCAGCCGGCTGGTGAGCGTGGCGCCGTACTTGAGGCCGGGTTCGAGGTAGCGGGCCCCGGCGCCGCTGTGGTCGGCGGCCTGGCGCATCAGCTCGAAGACGTCGCCGTGGAAGCGGACCAGCAGCAGCACGGTGAGCAGCACCGAGCCGGCGGTCAGCAGGAAGGCCTTGACGATCTGGATCCAGGTGGTGGCCCGCATCCCGCCGATCGTCACGTAGACGATCATCAGGGCGCCGACCGCGACGATGGTCCAGGTACGGGCGTGCGGGCTGCCGGTACCGAGCAGCAGGGCCACCAGCGAGCCGGCGCCGACCATCTGGGCGACCAGGTAGAGCAGGGTCACCATGACGCTGGCGCCGCCGGCCGCCGCGCGCACCTTGCGGTGGCGCAGCCGCAGCGCGAGCACGTCGGCGAGGGTGTACCGCCCGGCGTTGCGGACGAGTTCGGCGACCAGCATCAGCACGACCAGCCAGGCGACCAGGAAGCCGATGCTGTAGAGCACGCCGTCGTAGCCGTACAGGGCGATCAGCCCGGCGACGCCGAGGAAGGAGGCGGCGGACAGGTAGTCGCCGGAGAGGGCGAAGCCGTTCTGCAGCGGGGTGAAGTCGCGGCCGCCGGCGTAGAAGTCCTCGGCGGCGTTGCCCTGGCGGCCGACCCAGAGGGTGATGCCGAGGGTCACCACCACGACGACGGCGAACAGCGCGATCGCCATGTCGTGGTGGTCGCCGGCGGGGGCGACGGGGGGCGGGGTGGCGGTGGTCATCACGGCGGTCATGGTCGTCACGGTGGTCATCGCAGCTGGTCCTGGGTGTCCCAGCGCAGGCCGAGGGCCGCGCGGTCGCGCTTGGTCCGGGCGTTGCGGGCGTAGAGCCAGGCGAGCAGGAAGGTGGAGGCGAACTGCAGCAGGCCGAGCAGCCAGGCCACGTTGAGCGGACCGGCCACCTCGCTGCGCATCGCGACGGGGGCGGCGGCCTGGGCGGCCACGTAGACCAGGAACCAGCAGAGGAAGGCGCAGCTGGTCGGGAGGACGAACGCCCGGTAGCTGCGGCGGATCTCCTGGAAGGCCGCGCTGGCCTGGACGGCCCGGTAGACCTCGGTGCTGTCGAGCACGGGCGGCTCGTACGCGGCGACGGGCTCGGGCTCGGGCTCGTCGTCGGACGCCGGGTCGGACGTGAAGGCCGGATCAGGCGCGAAGGCCGAATCGGGGGCGAAGGCCGGATCGGGCACGAAGGCCTGATCGGGGCCGACGGCCGTCGGCCGGTCGGGGGCGGTACGGGTGGGCGTCGGCTGGGCCGGCACCGCCGTCCGGAGCGGCTCGGCGGCCGACTCGGAGGCGGTGGCGGCGGCCGGAACGGCCCACCAGTCGAATCGCTGCCCCTGATCGGGACTGCTCGTCTGCTGCTGTGGCACTGCGTGCTCCTGGACCGGGGCGTGGCGTTCTGTCCCGAACCATCATGGAGGCCCCCGGAGACCGCCTCTGACCATTGCAGATACCTTCACTCGATGAGGTGATCGATCATCAGACGGACACTCATCCGACTACTGCTGCGTACCGGTGATTCCGTGTCGAAAGGCGTAGGCGACGGCTTGCGCCCGGTCCCGCACCGCGGTTTTGGCGAACAGGTTGTTGATGTGGGTCTTCACGGTGGCCTGGCTGACGAACAGCCGCTGGGCGATCTCGGCGTTGGACAGTCCCTCGGCGATCAGCGCGAGCACCTCGGCCTCTCGCGCGGTCAGCCCGTCCGGCAGCTCCCCGGGGCGGGCGGTGGACGGCTCGACGGGCGGCGCGGACCGGGCACCGTGCTCCGAAAGCCGTTCCAGAAGCCGGAGTTGGACCTGCGGGGAGAGTCCGGCCGCGCCCGCACGGACGTCCGCGATGGCCTTGGCGATCTCCTCGCCGCCGGCGTCCTTGGTGAGGTAGCCGCGCGCCCCGGCCTGCAGCGCCGGGAACAGCGAGTCGTCGTCGGCGTAGGTGGTGAGCACGACCACCTCGGTCTGCGGGTACGCGGCCCGGATCCGCCGGGTCGCCTCGACGCCGTCCACCCGCGGCATCCGCAGGTCCATCAGCACCACATCCGGGTGATGGCGCTCCACCAGGGTGACGGCCTCCTCCCCGTCCGCCGCCGCGCCGACCACCTCGATGCCGGGCAGCAGCCCCAGCAGCATCACGATGCCCTCGCGCACCACCGTCTGGTCGTCCGCCACCAGCACCCTGGTGACCGCTCCGCTCATGCCGGCAACCGCAGCACCACGCGCCACCCTCCGTCCTCGGGGCCCGCCAGCAGGGTGCCGCCGAGCAGTTCCGCGCGTTCACGCATCCCCAGCAGACCGTACCCGCTGCCGCTGTCGGCCAACTCCCCGGAGGACTCCCCGCGCGGCGCCCGGGTGTTGCGCACCGCCAGTTCCACCTCGCCGTCCAGGTAGCGCAGTTCGACGGAGCAGCGGGCGCCCGGCGCGTGCTTGCGGACATTGGTGACCGCCTCCTGGGCGGTGCGGCGCACCGCGAGGGCGGCCTCGGCGGCGAGCGGCCGGGGCGTGCCGGTGACGGTGAGGACGGCCCGCTCGCGCTCGGTCAGCTCCACCAGGAACTCGCCCACCGGGGTCAGCTCCCCGCGCAGCGCGGACAGCGCCTGCCGGGTCTCGGCCAGCCCGTCCTGGGCCATCCGCCGGGCGGCGACGACCCGTTCGCGGATCTGCCCGCGGTCCGTCCCGGCGTCCAGCATCAGCCGGGCCGCCTCCAGGTGGACCAGTTGCGCGGAGAGGCTGTGGGCGAGCACGTCGTGGATCTCCCGGGCGATCCTGGCCCGCTCGGCGAGCGCCGCGCTCTCCGCCTCGGCGGCCCGGGCGGCGCGCTCCTGGGCGAGCAGCCGGCGGGAGGTACCGCGCGCCTCGATGTCCAGCCGCAGCAGGAAGCCGAGCAGGGTGATCCCTCCGACGGTGGCGGCGACGCTGAGCCAACTCGACGTGGTGACCGCCGAGTACGAGCCCAGCGCGGCCGCCGCGGTGATCAGCGCGGGTGCGGGCGGCAGCCGGACCAGGGCCATCACGGCCAGGCCGTACCACAGGACGTCGGCGAGCAGGATGGCCTGCCCGGTGTTGGCCAGCCAGGCGGCGCCGACCACCGCTGCGGCCAGCAGGTACGAGGGCAGCGGGCGCTGCTCCCGGCTGGCGTGCAGGTAGAACGCGCAGATCCCGATGGCAGCGGCCAGCCCGGCGGCCGCTGCCACGGCGGCCCAACCGGAGTAGGTGCCGTTGGCGAAGGTCCCCCAGATGACGGTGCCGAGCAGGACGATCCGGCCGAGCACGGTGAGGACCCGCCTCGGTTGGCTCTCGGCCTCGCGGTCCAACCCCTCGCGGGACGGCCAGCGGGTCCAGTACCACCCGGCCACGGGTGCCTCCTCGTCGCTCACGGCGGTCGGTCAGTGCAGTACGGCGGTGGCCCGTGCGGGCTCCAGCGTCCGCACCCTCCAGTTCACCACGAGGGAGCGGACCAGCAGCAGGACGGCCATGCCCAGCATCAGGGCGCTGCCCGCCTGGTGCACGTGCAGGGCGGCGCCGATCCCGTACAGGCCGAGCCGGATGACGATCATCCCGGCCCAGGCGGCCACGGTGGCCCTGGTGCCCTTGGTGAGGACGGAGCCGTCGGCGTCCCGCCAGATCCGTACGGTCCAGCCCCAGACGGTGCCCATCCCGAGCACGGCGACCAGACCGGCGACCAGCAGCGCGGTGGAGACCGCGGTGTGCTGGTGGTCGATGAGCTGCGGGTCGCGCAGCGCGAGCGCGCCCAGGACCAGCGGCAGCAGCCAGAAGCGGCGCCCGGTGTCGACGCGTTGGGCGCGCATCTGGCGCTGGACCACCACGATCACCACCACGGCGATCACGAGGAGGTTGGCGAGAGCGGTCATCGGAGTTCTCCGTCCCGGCGGGAGGCTTGTTGCTGACCTCTACGACGCTACGGATCCGGCGCCCGCGGCTGATCGGAGCCGGGGTGGACCGCGGGTGGAACCGGCGGCACGAGGGCCCTCCACCCACGGGTGGAGGGCCCTCGCCGCGCTCGGGTGCGCTCGCGCGCTTCAGCTGCGCTCAGACGCTTCAGGTGCTCTCAGAAGCTTCAGGTGCTTCAGGCGTCGATGCGCGAGCGGTCCAGGGTGGCCGCCGAGTCCACGATGAACTCCTTGCGCGGGGCGACGTCGTTACCCATCAGCAGGTCGAAGATCTTCTCGGCCTGCTCCAGGTCGCCCAGGTTGATCCGGCGCAGGGTGCGGTGGCGCGGGTCCATGGTGGTCTCGGCCAGCTGGTCGGCGTCCATCTCGCCCAGACCCTTGTAGCGCTGCACCGGCTCCTTCCAGCGCATGTTCTTGCGCTGGAACTCCAGCAGGGTGGAGCGCAACTCGGCGTCGGAGTAGGTGTAGTGGTACTTCTCCTGGCCGCGCTTGGGGTTGGTGAGCTCGATCCGGTGCAGCGGCGGCACGGCGGCGAAGACCCGGCCCTGCTCGACCATCGGCCGCATGTAGCGGTGGAAGAGGGTCAGTAGGAGGGTGCGGATGTGCGAGCCGTCGACATCTGCGTCGGCCATGAAGATGACCCGGCCGTAGCGGGCCTGGTCGATGTCGAAGGTCCGGCCGGAGCCGGCTCCTATCACCTGGATGATCGCGGCGCACTCGGCGTTCTTGAGCATGTCGCTCACCGAGGCCTTCTGCACGTTGAGGATCTTGCCGCGGATCGGCAGCAGCGCCTGGAACTCGGAGTTGCGGGCGAGCTTGGCGGTGCCGAGCGCGGAGTCCCCCTCGACGATGAACAGTTCGCTGCGGTCCACGTCGTCGCTGCGGCAGTCGGCCAGCTTGGCGGGCAGCGAGCTGGTCTCCAGCGCGGTCTTGCGGCGCTGGGCCTCCTTGTGCTGGCGGGCCGCGACCCGGGTGCGGGCGGCCGCGACGACCTTCTCCAGCACGGCCCTGGCCTGCTGCTTCTGGTCCTTCTTGGCCGAGGTGAGGAAGGCCTTGAGCTCCTTGGCGACCACGGCGGCGACGATCCGGTTGGCCGCCGAGGTGCCGAGCACCTCCTTGGTCTGGCCCTCGAACTGCGGCTCGGCGAGCCGGACGGTGACCACGGCGGTGAGGCCCTCGGTGGCGTCGTCCTTGGTGATGTCGTCCTCGGCGACGCGCAGCAGCTTGCCGGCGCGCAGCGCCTCGTTGACCGTCTTGGCCAGCGAGCGCTCGAAGCCGGTGACGTGGGTGCCGCCCTTGGGGGTGGCGATGATGTTGACGAAGGAGCGCAGGGTGGTGTCGTAGCCGGTGCCCCAGCGCAGCGCGATGTCCACCCCGAGGTGGCGGGTGACCTCGGTGGGCGTCATGTGGCCGAGCTCGTCCAGGACCGGCACGGTCTCCTTGAAGGTGCCCTCGCCGTGCAGCCGCACCACGTCGCTGACCGGCTTGTCGGGGGCCAGGAACTCGCAGAACTCGGCGATGCCGCCGTCGTAGTGGAAGACCGACTCCTCGATCTGCTCGCTCTCGGTGAGCCTCTCATCACGCACGACGATGGTCAGGCCGGGGACGAGGAAGGCGGTCTGCCGGGCGCGGCTGTGAAGGTTCTCCAGGGAGAGCCGGGCGTCCTTGAGGAAGATCTGCCGGTCGGCCCAGTAGCGGATCCTGGTGCCGGTGCGGGCCTTCGGGACCTTGCGGGTCCGGGTGAGGCCGTTGGCGGGCTCGAAGGGCGCGTCCGGGGTCGCCTCGGTGAAGATGCCGGGGGTGCCGCGGCGGAAGCTGATCGCGTGGGTGTGGCCGCCGCGGTCGACCTCGACGTCGAGCCGGGCGGAGAGCGCGTTGACCACCGAGGCGCCGACGCCGTGCAGACCGCCGGAGGCCGCGTAGGAGCCGCCGCCGAACTTGCCGCCGGCGTGCAGCTTGGTCATCACGACCTCGACACCGGACAGCCCGGTCTTGGGCTCGACGTCGACCGGGATGCCGCGCCCGTTGTCGCGGACCTCGACCGAGGAGTCGGGGTGCAGCAGGACCTCGATGCGGTCGCAGTAGCCGCCCAGCGCCTCGTCGACGGAGTTGTCGATGATCTCCCAGAGGCAGTGCATCAGGCCGCGGCTGTCGGTGGAGCCGATGTACATGCCGGGGCGCTTGCGGACCGCCTCCAGGCCCTCCAGGACGAGCAGGTGCCGCGCGGTGTAGTTGGAACCGTCGTCGCCGGCCAACAGCGCGGACGGCACGGTCGTTTCGGCACTCACGCGGCACTCTCCTCGGTGAAGTATCTGTCTCATCGGTCACATCCGGACGCATCCGGACCAACCGCCAGTGCAGCACGCCACACCGACAGTCGTCGCCCTGCGTACTCGCACCCCTGCGCCGGGTGCACAGCACGACGGGCCGGCTCCGCGCGGCTTGTACGCGCTGCGCGAACAAGGACCGCCCCCGCGAACGGGTTCCCGGGCGCCATCTCCTCCCGGTACCACCGGTCCTGGCGGATCGTGGGGCCCGGTGCAGGCTCCGGAACTGCCGTTATGCAGGCTACCGGGGCCCGGGACGGGGCTTATGCTCCAACCCGGCAGAGGATTATGCTACGCGGACCTCGAACCCGGTCCCGATCGGGCGTTCGAGCGATGGGCGGATCCCGGGATTCGGCACGCATGAACCACCGGCGCCCGGGGCACGTCCTCATCAACACAGCAGAATCCTCAGAGAAGAAAAGCCACGAGCGGGAACGTTTTCGGCCTGGTTGGATGTTGACCCTGGTACGACAGCTCGTCGAGCTAGAGAAGAGGCGACGTGACTACTGTTCTGACCCCTGCGAGCCCGCTCACCGCGGCTGACCGCTGCGACCGCTGCGGCGCCCAGGCCTACCTGCGCGTCGTACTCGCGAGCGGCGGAGAGCTGCTCTTCTGCGCCCACCACGGCCGGAAGTTCGAGCCCGAGCTCAAGAAGATCGCCGTGGAGATACAGGACGAGAGCGGCCGTCTCACCAGCACCACCAGCGCCACGGCCACCGACGACGAGCGCTGACCACAGGCGCCACCACCAGCAGCCAGCGTCGAGCTGTGTCCGGCCGCGCACCGCGCGTGACCGGGTGAGCCGGGCGGCCGACCCCTTCGGGGGCCGGCCGCCCGGCTCCGCTGTTCTCCGGACGGTTCCCCCGCGTTCGCCGGCTCCGAGCCGGCCCGACCCGACGCGGCGTCAGAACGTGACCGCCCTCTCACCCTGCGCGACGCTCACAGCGCCGAGCGCACCGCGTCCGTGACCGAGGACACCCGGGTGTAGACGCCCGGGTGTCCGGCCTCGGCACACCCCGTCCCCCAGGACACCAGGCCGGCCAGCCGTCCGCCGACGAGCAGCGGGCCGCCGCTGTCGCCCTGGCAGGCGTCCTTGCCGCCCCTCTCCTCACCCGCGCACACCATGGCCCGGGCGTCGAACCTGCCCTCCGGCCCGCCCGGGTAGGCGTGCGCACAGGTCTGGTCCGAGACGATCGGCACGTCCACCCTGCGCAGCAGCGGCGAGTAGTCCCCCCGCCCGGTGGTGTCGCCCCAGCCGTACACCTGCGCCGTGGTCCCGGGTGCGTACGGCTCGGCCTCGCCCTGGCCGACCAGCTCGACCACCGGTCGGGGGCCCTGGGACTCGGCGAGGGTGAGCACCGCGACGTCGTTCATGTTCGTGGCGTAGTCGTACTCGGGGTGGACCCAGATCGACCTGACCGCCACCTCACGGCCGGCCGAGCTGCGCATGTCGTCCCGGCCGACGATCACCCTGAGGCCGGGCCGGTCCACCCGGCCCCTGCCCTCGTCATAGAAGCAGTGCGCGGCCGTCACCACCTTGGTCGGGGTGACCAGCGCTCCCCCGCAGAACTGGCCGGAGCGGCCGCCGCCGAACTGCTGGCGGCTGGACAGCGCCACGATCCACGGGTGGTCCGCGGTCCGCACGGTGGTGCCGCCGACCACCCGGCGCTGCGCCTCGGCCGGAGCGGCCGTGCCGAGGGCGGCCAGCGGGACGGGTACGGCGGCGAGCAGCGCCAGCAGGGCGGCGCCTCGGCGGCGGCCCGGCCGGGCGACGATCGGGCCGTCCCGGGGCGGGGCGGGGGTCGGCAGGTCAACGCGGTCCGGGTCGGTCAGCACCGTGACTCCAGTCGGCTTCGGTGGCGGGCAACCGGCACAGCGTAGGTGACCGACTACACTCCGCGTCCGCTCCTGGGCACGCCACCACCCGGAAGAGCGACAAGCGCCACCCGGACGCTGACTGCCCGTACCCGAACAGCCCGGAGGCCCGGAACCATACGGTTCCGGGCCTCCGACGCGTATCGCGGTCGATCAGTCCAGGTAGTCGCGCAGCACCTGGGAGCGCGACGGGTGGCGCAGCTTCGACATGGTCTTCGACTCGATCTGGCGGATGCGCTCACGGGTGACCCCGTACACCTTGCCGATCTCGTCGAGCGTCTTCGGCTGGCCGTCGGTCAGGCCGAAGCGCATCGAGACCACGCCGGCCTCGCGCTCGGACAGGGTGTCCAGGACCGAGTGCAGCTGCTCCTGGAGCAGGGTGAAGGAGACCGCGTCGGCCGGGACGACCGCCTCGGAGTCCTCGATCAGGTCACCGAACTCGCTGTCGCCGTCCTCGCCCAGCGGGGTGTGCAGCGAGATCGGCTCGCGACCGTACTTCTGGACCTCGATGACCTTCTCGGGGGTCATGTCGAGTTCCTTGGCCAGCTCCTCCGGGGTGGGCTCGCGGCCCAGGTCCTGGAGCATCTGGCGCTGGACGCGGGCCAGCTTGTTGATGACCTCGACCATGTGCACCGGGATGCGGATGGTGCGGGCCTGGTCGGCCATGGCGCGGGTGATCGCCTGGCGGATCCACCAGGTGGCGTAGGTGGAGAACTTGTAACCCTTGGTGTAGTCGAACTTCTCGACCGCACGGATCAGACCGAGGTTGCCCTCCTGGATCAGGTCCAGGAAGAGCATGCCGCGACCGGTGTAGCGCTTGGCCAGCGAGACCACCAGGCGGAGGTTGGCCTCCAGCAGGTGGTTCTTGGCCCGGCGGCCGTCCTCGGCGATGATCTCCAGCTCGCGCTTGAGCTTGGGGGCGAGCTTGTCGGCGGCCGAGAGCTTGTCCTCGGCGAACAGGCCGGCCTCGATGCGCTTGGCGAGCTCGACCTCCTGCTCGGCGTTGAGCAGCGGGACCTTGCCGATCTGCTTCAGGTAGTCCTTGACCGGGTCGGCGGTGGCGCCGGCGACGGCGACCTGCTGGGCCGGCGCGTCGTCCTCGTCGTCGTCGGAGAGGACGAAGCCCTCCGACTCCTCCTCCGGGCCGGCCTCGGCCTCGGTCTTGTCGCCCGGCAGCGCGACGTCCTCGATCAGCTCCTCGTCGCCGAGCAGCTCCTCGTCGCCCTTGCCGGTCTTGGCGGCGGTGGTCTTCTTCGCGGCGGTCTTCTTGGCCGGCGCGGCGGTCTTCTTGGCGGCGGCCTTCTTGGCCGGGGCCGCCTTCTTCGCCGGAGCAGCCTTCGCCTCGGCGCCGACGATGGTCGTCCCCTCGGCGGTGATCTCGGCGGAGACGGTGGGGGCCGGGGCCGCTGCGGCGGCCGCGACGGCCGGAGCCGCGACGGGCGCGCCGGGGGCGATCCGCACGGGCGGCTTGGTCGGGGCCGAAGGAGCGGCCGGGGTCCGGGTGGTGACAGCCTTGGTGGCGGTGCGCTTGGTGGGGCTCTTGGCAGCAACGCTCTTGCGCTTGGCGCCGGCCGGTTCGGCCGCGCTGACCATGAGGTCCACCCCCTCCTCAATCAGCACCTGGTTGAGGCTGCGCATGACGTTCTTCCACTTGGTGACCGGGATCTGGTCCGCCTCGAACGCCTGGCGCACGTCGTCACCGGCGATCTGCCCCTGGGCCTTGCCCCGCTCGATGAGCGCCAGCAGAGCCGCGGACTCGGCGATCTCGGGGGGAAGCGAACGGGATGTGCTGGCCGACACGAACAACCTCTCGGACGATGAGTGGACTCGAACCCGTACCGGCCGCCCGAGCGGGCGGGGAAGGAGATCGCGCGTCGGACGCGCGGTGTCGATTCCGACCGACTCGGGCTTGAGGACTGGGTTTGCAGGACGGCAGCAGCGCCGCGGACCAACACAGCATTCTGACATGTTGGAGTATTCCGGAGCTGCTTCCGCTCAGGACACATCGCTGCTACTCGTCAAGTGTTACGCATGGCCTTCGTGTCGCGGGTCACACCGCTCGGTGCCCGCGGCCCCCGGGCCGGGATCCATCATCGCGCACCCGCGTTCCATTCGAGTGTCATGGACGGGTCATCACGACCCTCGTGCGGCGCCCTCCGGAAGTCTCCGCGCAGAAGCCCTCCGGCTGCGCCGCGCGGTACGGCCGGAGGGCCCTGGAGGAGCGGACCGCGCCCGGCGCGCCCGCTCGCCGAAGAACAGCCCGCTCAGTGCTCCCGGGGCGCGGGGACGGAGGGCTCGATCTCGGGGTGGACGGTGAGCAGCGCCCGCATCGCGGCCTCGCCCGCGGTGCCGTCGCCGGTGCCCAGCGCGTCCACCAGCCGGGCGTGCAGGCCGACCGAGGACTCGGAGGGCCGCTCGCAGGAGATCGCCGGGCCGCCCGAGACCTGCAGCGCACAGGAGACGATCCCGGACAGGTGCTCCAGCATCCGGTTCCCGGCCATCTGCAGGACCAGGCCGTGCAGCTCGGCGTCGGCCCGGGTGTAGGTGGACAGATCGGCCTGGGAGGCGGCGTGGCCCATGATCTCGACCAGCTCGGCGAGGCGCTGCTGGACGTCCTCCCGGCCGTGGCCGGCCGCCAGCCGGGCGGCCAGCGGCTCGATCGCCCAGCGGAGCTCGAAGAGCTCCCGGCGCTGCTCGTCCCGCTGCGGGCCGAAGGCGCGCCACTCGATGATGTCCGGGTCCAGCAGGTTCCAGTCGCCGACGGGGCGGACCCGGGTGCCGACGTTCGGGCGGGCACTGACCAGGCCCTTGGCCTCCAGCACGCGCAGCGACTCTCGGACGACGGTCCGGGACACCTCGAACCGCTGGCCGATCTCCTCGGGCACGAGCGGACGGTCGGCACCGAGGTCGCCGGAGACGATCATCTGGCCGAGCTGCTGGACCAGCTGGCCGTGCAGACCGCGACCGCGGCTGCTGGTGGTCTTGCGGCCGACCCGGGAGATCTCGGACTCGGCGCCCTCCCAGCGGGGCGCCGGCGGGGTCGGCCGGTCGGCGTACGAGAAGCGGTCCAGATCGCCGGGGCCGTGGATGGGCCCATCGGCGGAACGGGCGGGGGTCATGGTGGGGTGCGCAAGGGTACTCACGCCTCCTTTGTCGGCGATCGGCAGGCGCAGCTTGAGAATTCTCGTGAAAAGCACACGAAAGGGTGATCGACCGTGACTGGATAATTGACTTCTTATCAGGAAGAAACGCGCATTGCGGTCAGTGCTGGTCGATCTTGGTGGTTCGGGACGGTCCATGGCCTGGATGGCGTGGCGGGTGGCGTCCCGGGGCGCGTTGCGGGCGTGTGGGCGTTGGGGTGTTGCGGGCGCTCCGGGCGTTGCGGGCGCTACAGCGCGCGGCGGCGGGCCTGGACGAGCAGGGCCACCAGCAGCAGGACCGCCGCAGGGGTCGCGACGGCCCAGAGCAGCGCCGGGTTCGTCAGCGCCGCGTTCCCGGCCGCCGCGGCCTCGCGTGCTCCGCCGTACACCCAGCCGTAGGCCCACTCGATGCCGGACCGGAAGGGCAGCGGCCCGGCCGCCCGGCTCGACCACGGACGGCCGCTCCCCCGCAGCAGCAGGGCGACACCGGACTCCAGCAGCGACGGCAGCGCGCACAGCAGCAGCACCCCGGCGACGGCGCTGCGGGTCAGCGAGGCGGTCAGCACACCGGTCCAGGCCGCCACCACGGTCAGCAGGACGAACACCATCAGCGCGGCCGGCACCCCGTGGCCGGCCACCAGGCCCAGCGGGGCGAACACGGCCGGCAGGTCGCCGAGGGCGCTCAGCCCGGCGGTGTCCAGCGCCCCGGACACCTGACCGGACAGCGCGGCCGGGTCCGCCCAGGCGGCCACCGTCACCCCGCGCGGCAGCGCGAGGTGCACGGCCACCGCGTCCAGCAGCAGGGTGGCCAGCGCCAGCACAGCCGCCACCGAGCCGACCACCAGCAGCTTGGCCAGCAGCAGCCGCACCCGGCGCGAGTACGCCACCTGGGAGGCGGGCAGCCCCGGGTAGCGCACCTCGTGCCCGTACGAGAGCGCCCCCAGCAGGCCGGCGCCGAACACCGCGAAGGGCAGTGGGATCAGCGGGAGGGCGGCGGTCAGCAACCGCACCCCGGCCGGGGCTTCGAGCGGGCCCGCGGGGGTCCGGCTCGCCAGGCCGGCGGCCGCGATGGCGTCGCAGAGCAGTACGGCGGCGAGCAGCAGCCAGGTGGAACGCAGGCCGCGCAGGCGGCGCAGCTCGTAGGCCAGGACACGCACGGTTCACTCGCTCCGGTGGTCGTCGGGGGTGGCGGGGGCGGGAGTGGCGGGGGTTGAAGTGGCGGAGGTGGCGGGGGCGGTGGGAGTGGCAGAGGTGGCAGGGGCCTTGCTCCTGCCGACGCGGCGGAGGCGGACGGTGTCGTCGGTGCGCAGGTCGGCGGCGCCCTCACCACGGCGCGGGGGCTTGGCGGGGGTGGGAGCGGCAGGGGCGGAAGCGGCTCCGGTGGGCTCGACCGCCTTGGCGGGGGTGGCGGCCGGGGCCGGGTCGTCACGGAAGAGGCGGTCCACGGCAACGGTGGGGGTGGGGGCCTCCTGCTGGGCGGCGGGCGTACCGAGGACGGGGAGGACGGCCGTCACCGAGGCGACGGGCAGCGCGCGGGTGGGCGGGGCCGCGTCGTCCCGGGAGCGGCCCTCCGAGGCGGGCTCGGGGACGGCGGGCCGACGAGCCGCCTCGAAGCTCCGGCCGGGGCGCCGCCCAGAGGGCTTGTCAGGGCGCCGCTCGGAGGGCTTGCCGGGGTGCTGATCGGGGTGCTGGTCGGCATTTCGGTCGGTGCTCTGCTCGGGCTCGGCTTCGGCCTGCGACTGGAGGCTGAGGTGGCCGGTGCGGCCGGAGGCGGCCGGCAGGACGGCCCGCGGGGCCGGCTGCTCGACCACCCGGTCGGCCAGCTCGTGCAACATGATCCCGTGGCGGTACGCGAGTTCGCCGATCTCGGTACGGCCGATGCCGGCCACCGAGAGGCCCGCACCGCCCTCCCGGCGGACCTTCGCGCCCTGGCTGACCAGCAGGTCGGCCAAGCGCGCCATCTGCGGCCCCCGGACGGCCACTTCGGGGCTGAGCCTGGTCCGACAGAACTCCGAGACCGGCTGGTCGGCCACCATGCGGCCACGGTCCAGGGTGACCACCCGGTCCGCGAACTGCGCGGCCTCCTGCGGGATGCGGGTGGTCACCAGGACCGTCCCGCCCGCGACGGCGAAGGAGCGCAGGAAGGAGTGGAACCACTCGACGTTGCGTGGCGACAGGCCCTCGGTCGGCGCGTCCAGCAGCAGGGTGCCGGGATCGCCGAGCAGCGCGGCGGCGAGGGCGAGCCGACGGTGCATGCCGGGCGAGAAGGCCCGCAGCCGCTGCCCGGCGACACCCGCCAGCCGGGTCTGCTCCAGCAGCTCGTCGGCCCGCCGGGCGGGGACGCCCACCGCCGCGGCCAGCATCCGCAGGTGGCTGCGCGCCTTGCAGCCCGGATGCCCGGCCTCCATCGAGGGCCCGTCCCCCGGACCGGGCAGCAGCACACCGACCTCGCGTTCGGGGCAGCGGAGCCGGTGGTAGGGGCGGTCGCCGAAGAGGGTGACGCCTTGGCCGCGTTCGAGTTCGAGCATCAGCCGCAGCGCGGTGGACTTGCCGGCCCCCTCGTCCCCGAGCAGTACGGTCACCAGGCCGGGCCGGGCGTCGAAGGTCAGATCGAGCACGGCGGGCGGGGCACCCTTGCGGTACACCTTGGTCAGTCCGGTGATCTGGATCATCGCTGGCTGCTCCCAATGCCCTCGGCCGACCTGCTCGACGCCAGCACATTAGGGGTCGGCACCTCCGATTCCGGGCATTACCGGACCGCCACGGGCCCGCCTCACACCCGCCTCACCCGATCAGGGGAAAGTCCGATCCCGCGATTCACGGGCATGCGTTCTCCAGGCCCGGGAGCCCTGGCCCTCAGGCGTCAGGGCGGAGCATCGGCGGGTTGAGGACGGTCGCGCCGCCCGCGGTGAACAGCTGGGCCGGGCGGCCCCCCTGACGGGTCGTCGTGCCGCCGGAGGGGAGGAGGAAGCCGGGGGTTCCGGTGACCTTGCGGTGGAAGTTGCGCGGGTCGAGCACCACGCCCCACACCGCCTCGTAGACCCGGCGCAGCTCGCCGACGGTGAACTCGGTCGGACAGAAGGCGGTGGCGAGGGAGGAGTACTCGATCTTGGAGCGGGCGCGTTCCACACCGTCGGCGAGGATCAGGCCGTGGTCGAAGGCGAGCGGGACGCCGTCGGCCGGGCTCTCACCGAGGAGTTCGCTGACCGGAGCCCAGCGGGCGCTGCTGGCGTCGCCGCCGGCCCGCGGGGTCGGGAGGTCAGGGGCGAGCACCAGGTAGGCGACGCTGACCACGCGCATCCGGGGGTCGCGCTGGGGGTGGCCGTAGGTGGCGAGCTGTTCCAGGTGGGCGCCGGCCGCGCCGGGGCCGACCGCCTCGTGGCCGGGGGCCGAGTGGGCGCGCAGGCCGGTCTCCTCGGCCAGCTCGCGGGAGGCGGCCTCGGCCAGGCCCTCGTCCGGGCGGACGAAGCCGCCGGGCAGGGCCCAGTACCCCTGGTAGGGAGGCTCACCGCGTCTGACCAGCAGGGCGCAGAGCGAGTGGTCGCGCACCGTCAGCACCACCAGGTCAACCGTGACAGCGAACGGGGGGAAGGCCGACGGATCGTAACGCGACATGGCGACGATCATAGTCGTCTCTCTGACGATAAGCACAGGCCCGCACACGGAATGCGCGGCACCGCCCACCGCGCCCGCCCGGCGCGGTTCGCGCGCGGGCGGGCGGTCCCATGCGGGTGCCGTCGGGCACGGGCGGGCACGGGCGGGCACGGGCGGGCACGGGCGGGCACGGTGTCAGCGGGCGACCAGTTGGAGCTCCGCAGAGGCCTCCTCCACCATCGCCACCCCGATCCGGCTCACCCGGACCGAGAAGGGCTCGCCCGCCACCCGCAGGCCGGTCAGCTCCAGTTCTCCGAGCGGGGCGGTGCTGGCCGGGCGGACCAGGACCCTGCCGCCCGGGACGTCGGGCCGGACGCCCGCGAGGGCGAACACCGCATGGACGGCTCCGGCCGCGGAGACCGCCGCCGGGCGGCAGGCGGCGGGGTGCGGCACCGGCGGGCAGCCGGGGGTGCGCTGCTCCCCCGCGTACATCTCGGGCAGTCGGCCCTCGAAGTGGGCGGCCGCGGCGAGCAGGCCCTCCAGCAGGGTGCCGGCCTCGTTCTCGTGGCCGGCCGCGGCGAGTCCGGCGATCGCCAGTGCCGTCTCGTGGACCCGCACCGCCCCGCCGCGGTGACCCAGGGGGTTGAAGCGGGGCGACTTGGCGCTGAGGGTGCGCAGGCCCCAGCCGCTGTCCAGCTCCGGGGCGACGAGGCGCTGGGCGAGCAGCCTGGTCTGCTCGCGGTCCAGCAGGCTCTCGTGCCGGCCGCCGTCGGCGGCGAGCCCGGTGTCGAGCAGGTGCACCAGGGAGGAGGCGACGGCCGGCAGCGGCTGGCCGCCCGGGGCCAGCCCGGCGGCAGGGCGGCCGCCGGAGAGGTCGTCGATCCAGAACCGCTCGCGGAAGCGACCGCGCAGGTCGGCGGCCCAGTCCCGCCATTCCTGGGCGCCGGGGCGGCCGAAGGCCTCCAGGAGCTCGGCGCCGTGCAGGGCGGCCCGGTGGGCCTGCGCCTGGACCTCGGCGCGGGCGGGCACCGGGTGGGCGGCACGTTCCTCCGCCGGGCGGCTGAGGTCGGTGACGAAGCCGTCGACCAGGCCCTTGCGCAGGGCGGCCAGGGCCCGCTCGGCGGCCGGGAACAGGTCGGCGACCTCCGCTCGGGGCAGGCCCCAGCGCCAGGCCTCGGCCAGGACGGTGACGAACAGCAGGGTGGCCTCGGTGGAGGTGCAGGTGGGCGGCAGTTCGGGGCCGCCGTGCCGCAGCGCGCCGGGCAGCAGGCCCTCGGTGCGGCCCGGAGCGGGGGCGAGCTGCTGACGGCGGGCCAGTGCGCGGAGCGTTCCGGCGGCGAGCCGGGTGCCGAGCGGCAGCGTCAGCCGGGCGGCCCAGAGCGCGTCGGCCGGGGCGAGGCCGAACCGCCAGGGTGCGCCGGAGGCCGGGTAGAGGTCGGTCGGGCGGTCCGGGTCCGCGAACAGCAGTCCGCCGAGGGCGTCCAGGGAACGGGCGACCAGCAGGGCGGCACGGGCGTCGTCGCTGCGGACCTCCGGTTCGGCCCAGGGCAGCGGGACACCGGTGCCGCGCCCACCGGGCGGGCGGGGGCCGCCGGGGGCCGTCTCCAGCTCGGCGCGCAGCTCGACCGACCAGCGGGCGCCGGGCTGGACCTCCAGGTCCCAGCGGAGCACCCCTGCCCCGGCGAGGACGGCGTGCGGGGAGGGCTTGGCGCTGACCACGGCGCTGTGCACCGAGCCGGCCCAGCGCAGCCCGGCGGACTGCACCTGGCCCGGCAGGTCGGGCGGGCGGTGCCCGGCGGCGATCTCGGCGACCGGGCCGAGGTCGGTGCCGAGGGCGATCTCCAGCGGCAGCCGGGCGAGCCGGGCGCCGGTGTTGCGCACGGTGACGGTCTCCAGGCCGTCCGCGTGGCGCAGCCGCTCCACGGTGAGCGCCGGGTCGGGGTCGAGGTCGCCCGGGATCCGGACGGCGCCGAGGAAACGGGCCTGGGCGGTGCTGGTCGAGGTGCCCTGGAGCGGCAGCGGCTCCATGCCGCCGAGCCGCAGCTCCATCCGGGCGAGCACCCGGACGCCGTTGCGGTAGAAGCCGTGCAGGCTGTGGCCGCGCAGCTGGCCGTCGGGGCCGGAGGCGGCCATCGCGGGGGCGTTGACGCAGAGCACCGCGTGGTGGACGGCGGGGGGCTGCGGCCGCGGCGGGGCCGCAGGCCGGCCCAGGCCGGCGGGTGCGCCCACGGGCCCGGTCGGCGGGACCTGGTCGGGGCGCCCGGCAGGTCGGGGCGCGCCGACCACGCTCTCGGCCGGCATGGCCTGTGGTGGCCTCATGGCGGTCACCGGACTCTCCTCCCCTCGGCGGTCCGGTGGCCGGGTCAGGCCGGTGGGCCGCGAGCATGCTCGATCGCGTGCTGATGGTGCCGGGCCGACGGGGTCTCCCCCGTCGGCGGGTGTGCCGTGTCTGGCCGTACCCGGTGGTGGGCCGTGCCATGCGGTGTGCGGTACCAGGCCGGTACCGGCGCGCCGCGCCTTCGCGTCGGGCACACCACCGCGCCCGGCACGTCGTCAGGTCCGCTGCCCCGGCCTGCCGGTGATGCCGCCCTGCTCGGAACGCTCCGCCCCGTGGCCCGCGCCCGTCCGCGGCCACGCCCGTCCGGTCCGTGCCACCGGGCGGGCGGCCGCCCGCAACCGGGTGCCGTCGGACACCGCCCGAACGCAGGGCCCCCCGGGGTGAACGCCGCGCACCGCCGTCAGGTCACGCCCCGCCGTGACCGCCTCCGGTCGCACCCGGTTCCTCGGGCCCGTCACCGGGGCCTCGTCGCAGGCCCGGCGCCGTCCGCGGCTCGGCCCGCTCCAGAGCCTGTTGGCCCGGCGCCTCGGCCGGTGCGGGCCGCCCGGCCGGGTGGGCGGGGCGGTCGAACGGGTGCTCGACCGCCGCCAGGATACGGTGCGGGGGTCGCGGCGCCCGCACCCGGTGACCCCGTGAGCCGCGACGCAAACGCTGTGACCAGCAGAGACCGAGGAGTTGCATGTCCACCGCCAGCCGGCTGCCCGGGATTGTCACGACCGACCACGCCTTCCAGCTCCCCCTCGACCACTCCGCCCCCGAGGGCGAGCAGATCGAGGTGTACGCCCGCGAGGTGGTGGCCGCCGGACGCGAGCAGGACGACCTGCCCTGGCTGGTCTTCCTCCAGGGCGGGCCCGGCGGCAAGGCCTCCCGCCCGCTCGGCCGGGACGCCTGGCTGGACCGCGCCCTGGACGACTACCGCGTGCTGCTGCTCGACCAGCGCGGCACCGGGCGGTCCACACCCGCGACCCGTCAGACCCTCGCCCGGCGCGGCGGCCCGCAGGAGCAGGCGGACTACCTGGCGCACTTCCGCGCGGACTCGATCGTGCGGGACGCCGAGCTGATCCGCCACCGACTGCTCGGCGCAGACCGGCGCTGGAGCGTGCTCGGCCAGAGCTTCGGCGGCTTCTGCACCCTGACCTACCTCTCCTTCGCTCCCGAAGGCCTGACCGAGGCCTTCATCACCGGAGGCCTCTCCGGCCTCGGCAGCTCGGCCGACGACGTCTACCGCGCCGCCTACCCGCGCGTCGTCCGCAAGAACGAGGACCACTACGCCCGGTTCCCGCAGGACGTCGAAGCCGTGCGGCGGATCGCCGCCCACCTCGCCGACTCCCCCGCCGCCCTGCCCGGCGGCGGGCTGCTCACCGTCGAGGCCTTCCAGTGGCTCGGGCTGATGCTCGGCGGCGGCAGCGGCTCGGGCACCCTGCACTACCTGCTGGAGGAGGCCTGGGTGGAGGGCCCGGCCGGGGCCGAGCTCTCCGACACCTTCCTGGCCGGCGTCCAGGCCCGGATCTCCTTCGCCGAGGGCCCGCTGTACGCCGTGCTGCACGAGTCGATCTACGGCCAGCGCTCCGTCGACCAGGGCGGCACCGCCTGGTCGGCCGAGCGGATCCGCAAGGAGTTCCCGCAGTTCGACGCCCGGGCCGCGCTGGAGTCCGGCGCCCCGGTGCTGTTCACCGGGGAGATGATCTACCCCTGGATGTTCGACACCGACCCGGCGCTGCGCCCGCTGAAGGAGACCGCGGACCTGCTCGCCGCCCGCACCGACTGGCCCGACCTGTACGACCCGGCGCGGCTGGCTGCCAACACCGTTCCGGTCGTGGCGGCGGTGTACCACGACGACATGTACGTGGACACCGCCGACTCGCTGGCGACCGCCCGCGCGGTGCGCGGTCTGCGGACCTGGATCACCAACGAGTGGGAGCACGACGGCCTGCGGCTGAGCGGCGGCAAGGTGCTGGACCGGCTGATCAAGGTGGCGCGCGGCGAGGCGTAGCAGCCTGCCGGCCGACGGGGCGGCGAGTGGATCAGTGCGCACGGCGGGCTCCTCTCACCGCCTGCCGGGTGCCGCGGCACCGATGGACCCCGGTACCGGACCGGACGGCGGCCGATGCGCAGGCCGCCACCCGGCCGAGCCGCACACCTCGGGCGGGCCTCTCCGCGCGGGTCGGGCCGCACCCGGGCGCCACGAGCAGGGCGCCCGGCCCGGCCCGGCCCGCATCTGGACCCGGCCCCTCGGAGCGCTCGGCGCCACCGGGGCCGGGGTCGGCCGGGGCCGGCGCCGCGGACCCGCCCTTCCGCCGCCCGCCCCGTCGGCGTCGGCGCGCACCACCGGACGAACCGGACCGTCCCTCGGAGGCTCCGCCCGCGGCCGGGGCGGGCGACGGCTCCGGTTTGCCGTCGGGCGCCGGCTCGGGCACGGGCGCGGCCGCGCCTTCCTCGCGTCGCCGTCGCTGGGCCTCGACGGCGGCCATCAACGCCCCGGGCGTCATGCCGTCGTTCATCGACTCGTACAGCAGCTCGGCCAGCAGGTAGCCCGGGGCCAGCCGCAGCGCGTGGCCGAGCACCACCCGGGCGGTCGCCGTGTCCCCGGCGACCCAGGAGGCCCAGGCCAGCAGGGTGAGCGGGGCCACCGCGCAGCCCTCGTACGGCGGCACGGCGCGCCGTGCGAGGAAGCGCCAGAGCCGCTCCGCGGGGGCGAGCTCGGCGGGCCGGACGCGCTCGACCCCGCGGTCGCGGGTGAGGCGGTCCCGCAGGGCGAGCAGCAGCCGGGCCGCCCGCTCCTCGTCGAGCTCCCGGGCACCGGCCGCGAACTCGGCGAAGGCCTGCTCCAGCAGCTCGATACCCTGCTCCCGGGAGACGGAGCCTGCGGCGGCCTCGGCCCGGGCGAGTGCCTCGCGCTGGACGGCGTCCTGCGGCGGACCCACCGGGGCCACCCCGCCGAGGATCGCCTTCCGGCTGCCGCGCGGCACCAGTCCGGCCACCGTCGCGGCGGCGGCCGCCGGGCCCGGATCGGGCCCGCGCCGCACCGGGTTGCCCGCCGGATCGCAGCACCCCTCGCGGCGGCAGAGGAAGGACCACCAGCGGCCGTCCGAGACGCACAGCGACTCCTTGACCGCCACTCCCCTGCGGCCGAAGGCCGCGCGGAGGTCGTCCGCCAGCGGTCGCAGGCCGGCGACCACCGGCGGGGCGTGCGCCGCGGCCGGATCCTGGCAGAGGTAGAGGAGCACCTGGAGCGGCCGACTGCCGTGCCGCTCGGAGAGGGCGACCAGCAGGGCTGCCGTCTCCTCCGCCGCGGCCGGCCAGTCCGCGGGCGAGACCGGGAGGTCCGCCCGGATGACCCCGCCCTGGTGCAGGTCGGGGCCCTGGAGGCCCACCGCGACGATGCTGTCGTCGGGGTAGAACCCCAGGAAGTAGGGCAACAGCTCGGCCATGTCGGCCGGACCGCGCATGACGACCGGCCGCTGCTCGGAAGCCGGGCCGAGGGACAGGATGACGTGTTCGTTGTTCATCGCGTTCATGGCCGCAAGAGTGGACGCGATCCGACAACGGCCCCGGAAACTTCTTCTTTCCTGTGGATAACCCCGCCCCCGAATTTCTCGTCGCCCATTCGGAGTACATGAAACCCGCTCTCGCGAGTGGATTTTGACAACCGTTCAGCTGATCAACGGATGAAATAAGCCCCGCCTTCCGCTCCCCCGCCCCACCCGCATTCGCCCCTTGTCAGCCGCATGGGGTTACATCGACGCCATGCAGCAGCCCGACACCCACACCACCACCGCCGACCGCGCCGAGGTCCGGGCGCGGGCCGAAGCCGTCCTGCGCGAGCTGGCCGGCCCCGGCGCCACCCTGCGCGAGGACCAGTGGACGGCCATCGAGGCCCTCGTGGTCGACCACCGCCGCGCCCTGGTCGTCCAGCGCACCGGATGGGGGAAGTCCGCGGTCTACTTCATCGCCACCGCCCTGCTCCGCGCCCGGGGCGCCGGGCCGACGGTGATCGTCTCCCCGCTGCTCGCCCTGATGCGCAACCAGGTCGAGTCGGCGGCCCGGGCCGGCATCCACGCCCGCACCATCAACTCGGCCAACACCGCGGAGTGGGACGAGATCCAGGCCGAGGTCGCCGCCGGGAAGGTCGACATCCTGCTGGTCAGCCCCGAGCGGCTGAACAACCCGGACTTCCGCGACCAGGTGCTGCCGAAACTCGCCGCCTCGACCGGCCTGCTGGTGGTCGACGAGGCCCACTGCATCTCCGACTGGGGGCACGACTTCCGCCCCGACTACCGGCGACTGCGCACCATGCTCGCGGACCTGCCGCCCGGCGTCCCGGTGCTGGCCACCACCGCCACCGCCAACGCCCGGGTCACCGCGGACGTCGCCGAGCAGCTCGGCACCGGCACCACCGACGAGCGCGCCCTGGTGCTGCGCGGGCCGCTCGACCGGGAAAGCCTCACCCTGGGCGTGCTGGCCCTGCCCGACCCGGCGCAGCGGCTCGCCTGGCTGGCCGACCACCTCGACCGGCTGCCCGGCTCCGGCATCGTCTACACCCTGACGGTCGCCGCGGCCGAGGAGGTGACGGCCTTCCTGCGCGAGCGCGGCTTCCCGGTGGCCTCCTACTCCGGCCGCACCGAGGACGCCGAGCGCCGCACCGCCGAGGCCGACCTGCTGGCCAACCGGGTCAAGGCGCTGGTCGCCACCTCCGCGCTCGGCATGGGCTTCGACAAGCCCGACCTCGGATTCGTGGTGCACCTGGGCTCGCCCAGCTCGCCGATCGCCTACTACCAGCAGGTCGGCCGGGCCGGGCGCGGGGTGGACCGGGCCGAGGTCCTGCTGCTGCCCGGGCGCGAGGACGAGGCCATCTGGCGCTACTTCGCCTCGCTGGTCTTCCCCCCGGAGGAGCAGGTTCGCCGCACCATCGACGCGCTGGCCGAGGCCGGCCGGCCGCTCTCCACCGCCGCCCTGGAGCCCCGGGTGGACCTGCGCCGCGCCCGGCTGGAGACCATGCTCAAGGTGCTCGACGTGGACGGCGCCGTCCGCCGGGTCAAGGGCGGCTGGACGGCCACCGGGCAGAGCTGGGAGTACGACACCGCCCGCTACGCCAAGGTCGCCGCCTCCCGGGAGGCGGAACAGCGGGCGATGCGCGAGTATGCGGCGGCCACCGGCTGCCGGATGGAGTTCCTGCGCCGCCAGCTGGACGACGAGCGGGCCGCGCCGTGCGGGCGGTGCGACAACTGCGCGGGGCCGCTGCACACCCCGGAGGTCTCCGCCGAGACGCTGGCCGCGGCCCGGGCCGCCCTCGGCCGCCCGGGGGTGAGCTTCGAGCCGCGCCGCCTCTGGCCCACCGGGATGGACTCGCTCGGGGTATCGCTCAAGGGCCGGATCCCGGCGGGCGAGCAGGCCGAGACCGGCCGGGCGCTCGGCCGGCTGTCCGACATCGGCTGGGGCAACCGGCTGCGCACCCTGCTCGCGGAGCAGGCGCCGGACGTGCCGGTGCCCGGCGAGGCGGTGGACGCGCTGGTGGCCGTGCTCGCCGACTGGGCCCGCGGCCCGGGTGGCTGGGCCGGGCCCGCGACGGCGGAGGACGTCCGGCTGGAGCGGCCGGTGGGCGTGGTGACCATGGCCTCCTCGACCCGCCCGCAGCTGGTCGGCAGCCTCGGCGCGCGGATCGCCGAGATCGGGCGGATGCCGCTGCTCGGCCGGATCGAGTACGCCGGCGGGCTGCCGCCGCACGGTGCCCGCAGCAACAGCGCGCAGCGGCTGCACTCGCTGGCCGGGTCACTGTGCCTGCCGCCGGAGCTGGAGCAGGCGGTGGCGGCCGCCGGCGGGCCGGTGCTGCTGGTGGACGACCTCGTGGACTCGGGGTGGACGGTCACCGTGGCCGCCCGACTGCTGCGTCGGGCGGGGGCGAGCGCGGTGCTGCCGCTGGTGCTGGCCGTGCAGGGGTGAGCGGGCGGCGACCGGCCGCCGCGAGCACCGCCACCGTCACTCGAATGGCCTAACAGAAAGGAGCCCGCGAAGCGATTTCGATCACATCGGAGACCTGACCCGAGAAAGGAGTGCCCGCCATGCCGAAGACGGTTCGCCACACCCTCCGCACGTTGTGGATCAAGGCCGGGCGGCACCTGAGCGGAGCTCGGGCGGCCGTGGAACATATCCGGCAGAACATGGGCTATCGGGTGGCGTTCATCATTTCATCGTTGCCGCTCCGCCCCCGTTGCCCCGAGAATTGGGGAGTACCCGAAACTCGGTCCGTTGGACCCGCCCTTCGGCGTACCCAGGCACCCGCCTGCCCACGGGCCAGGAAGGAGGATCGTGATCAACGGTATCGGCCGAGGTCAACATCCCCTCTCCGGAGGTTCGGTGCCCAGACGGCTGCTGGACCTGGAGACCTGGACCGCCTCGGGGATCCCGTTACTGCGCGACCCGCGCGAGTTCGTCCTGGAGCTGCACCAACGTCACCTGCCCCAGCCGGGCACGGTCGTGGTCGCCGTCCTGGACGCGCTCCACCACCTCGCCGCCTCGGCCTCGTTCACGCCCTGGCCACACGACACCGACGGCTGGCAGCACCGGAACGCCCTGCTGGCGCATCTGCGCCGGATCATCCCGCACGACCTGCGACGACCCGCGCCGACCCGGACGGCCGTGCTGCTGCGCTGCCGCGACGGCGCGCCCGGCTGGACGGAGCAGGACGGCGCCTGGATGTGGGCGCTGCGGGACGCGGCCGTGCTGCACGGGCTGCGCTGCGGCGCGTACATCGGACTCACCCCGGCGGGTTGGCAGATCCTCGGGGACGGGCGCGGCGGGCGCAATCCGCACGCGGGGTCGTGGGCGGACGGGCCGGTACACACCGTGACGGAGCTGCCGCCGCGATCGGCGCTCGACGACGCCCCGCGCAGCCAGCGCGCCCGACAGCAGGCCTCCGAGCAGGCCAAACGGGCCGACTGTCCGCAGCGCCCCCCGCAGCCCGAGGCCCCGTGGGTCCAGGCGCGGGTCGCGAACGTCGAACCGACCCGCCGTACCGGCACGCGCTGAGCGGCGCCGCCGGGCACCCGCCCAGCGAACACCCGCCTGACGAACGGCCGCCCGACGAACGGGCCCCGGACCGGCACTCGCCGAACGCCGGCAGCACCCGGTCCGCCAGCAGGGCACCGGACGGGCCCCGGGCCCGGCACCGTACGGCACCGGGCCCGGAACGGGAACGACTGTCAGACGTCGGCGGGGTGAGCGGTCGGGGAGCGGTCAGGCCTTGACCGGGCGCCCCGGCGCGGCTCCGGCCGCATCCGCGGCAACCGGCCCGGCCTCCCCGCAGACCACCAGCAGCGCGGTCGCGCGGCCGATCGCCTCGGTGTACGCCTCGGCCGCCCGGGCGGCCGAACCGCCGTTGACCACCAGGACGACCACCTCGCGGCGGACCGGCCGGGTCAGCGCGGCGTCGGCGTAGAACACGTCGCCGCCCTCGGTGAGCTGCGCCCAGTAGCGCTCCTCACCGAAGGAGAGTTCGTGCTGCTGCCACGGGTGCGCCTCGCCGACGGTCAGCACCAGGATGTCGCCCGGGTTGCGGCCGGAGTCCAGCAACTGGTCGACCGTGTCGTCGGCCCGGTCCAGCGCCTGGGCCGGGGTGGCGGCGACGCGCTGGACCTCGACCTGCGGCGTGGCGGGAGCCGGGCGGCGCGGTGCCGGTCCGGGCTTGGGGATCAGACGCGGCAGGCCCGAACGGTCGGCACGCGGCGTCGCCGGGCGCGGCGGGCCCGGGCGGGGTCCGGGCACCGGGAGCGGTGCGACGGTGACGGTGGTGGGTGCGGTGGTGGGTGCGCCGCCGGTGGCAGGCGTGTGGAGGGCTTGTGCGTCCGACTCGCGTGGGAAGGGAACGCCGGGGCCCGGGAGGCTCTCGTGAATCTCCGGCTCCTCGGGGAAGACAGGCATACCCGGATATCTATCAAATGCCGGTCGGACGCGCACGGGCACCCCACCCATTGGGCGCCGGGCACCTGCCACCCCCGCCCGGGGCAATTCCAGACGGAACGTCAGAAACCGAGCGTCAACTGTTCGTCGGCGGACCCCTGGCCCGCACCGACGACGTCCCGACCGCGCTTGAGGTGCCGCCACTTGGGCAGTGCGTCCATGTACGCCCAGGAGAGCCGGTGCTGCTCGGTGGGGCCGTATTCCTCCAGCGCGGCGCGGTGCACCGGGGACGGGTAGCCGGCGTTGTCCGCGAAGCCGTACTCCGGGTGCGCCTCGCCCAGTTCGGCCATCAGCCCGTCACGGTGGACCTTGGCGAGCACCGAGGCGGCGGAGACGCAGATGCAGGACTGGTCGCCCTTGATCACCGTGCGTACCCGCCACGGGCCGCCGAGGTAGTCGTGCTTGCCGTCCAGGATCACCGCGTCGGGCTCGACCGGCAGCGCCTCCAGCGCGCGGACGGCGGCCAGCCGCAGCGCCGCCGTCATGCCGAGTTCGTCACACTCCTGCGGCGAGGCGTGCCCGAGCGCGTACGCGGTGACCCAGTCGGCCAGGACCGGTGCGAGCGCCTTGCGGCGCAGCTCGGTGAGCAGCTTGGAGTCGGTCAGCCCCTCCGGCGCCCTGCGCAACCCGGTGACGGCCGCGCCGACGGTGACCGGCCCGGCCCAGGCGCCGCGCCCGACCTCGTCCAGGCCGACCACGACCTTGGCGCCGGCCCGGCGGAGCGAACGTTCGACGGAGTGCGTCGGCGGGACGATGGGCATGACGGTGTTCCGTTCCGGTGGGGGCGGTCTCCAGCCTAAGCCCGCCCTACGGCTGCCGGATCAGCGGTACCAGGACGTCGTCCACCAGCCGGACCGCGAAGTCGGGCGGCAGCCGGTCCCGGTCGCAGGCCTTCACCTGGAACATCAGCATCGCCGGGACCACGTCGGCGACCAGTGGGGTGACCGCGCCGGGCCGGACGTCCCCGCGTTCGACACCGCGGCGGAGGATGTCCAGGATGGCCTCCTTGGTCGGTTCGATCACCCGCTGAACGATGAAGTCCTTGAACACCTCGGCCTGTTGCTGGGAGAGCTCGCCCATCAGCGCTTGCAGGGCGGTGCCCGCCGGGGAGCCCATCGCGTCCACGAACACCTCGATGAGCTGCAGCAATTCGGCACGGGCGGCCCCGAGGTCGGGGATGTCGTGAGGGCGTGACAGAGTGGCGTCCAGGGCGTCGACGACGAGGTCGGCCTTGGACGCCCAACGCCGGTAGAGCGCGGCCTTCCCGGTCCGCGCCGCAGCGGCGACGCCCTCCATCGTCAGTCTCGCGTAGCCGCCGGAGGTGAGCTGGTCCAGCACGGCCTCGAAGATCGCGCTCTCCAACTCCCTCCCCCGGCGCCGCACCGGCCGCGCCAGGGCCTCCCTGGCGATCCGCACCGGACAGAGCGGCTCCGGCTCCGCCCCGGACTCCACCACCCCGAGCGACGCAGCCACGGGGGACACCGCCACCGCGGGGGACACCGCCCTCGCGGGGGTCGCCCCACCCGAGGGGGACACCGGCGTCGCGGCCACTCCGGGCGCCGGCGCGGCCGCCGACGGGCACGCGCCCTCCCCAGTCCTGGCCGCCGCCCGACCGGATGCCCGGTCCGCCACCAGGCGCCTCACCAACCGATCCATCGCCATCACCACCCTCCCTAAGGAACGCTTGCGTTCACTATCAAGCCAGGATATCGTCCAGATTAGTGAACGGGACCGTTCCTTCCTAGACCGCGCCGCCGCGCGGCAGCACACCCGGGTCCGGCGGGTCGACCGGACTTCGACCGAGTACCAGGCACCGCGCACATAGCCAGCAGGGGGCACATTCGTGGCTATCTCCGACACGCTCAGCAAGAACGCATCACCCCAGGGCAGTCAGGGCGGGGGCAAGGGCATCACCCTGACCGTCATCGCGGCCACGCAGCTCATGGTGGTGCTCGACGCGACCATCGTGAACATCGCGCTGCCGCACATCAAGGACGCGCTGAACTTCTCGACCACCGACCTGTCGTGGGTCATCAACGCCTACACGCTGACCTTCGGCGGCCTACTGCTGCTCGGCGGTCGCGTGGGTGACATCCTCGGCCGCCGCCGGGTGTTCATCTTCGGCACCCTGTTGTTCGGCCTGGCCTCGCTGCTGGGCGGGTTCGCGCAGGACAGCGGCCTGCTGCTGGCCGCCCGGGCACTCCAGGGCATCGGCGGCGCGATCTGCTCGCCGACCGCCTTCGCCCTGATCGCCACCAACTTCGAGGAGGGGCCGGAGCGCAACAAGGCGTTCGGCGTGTTCTCGGCGGTGGCCGGTTCGGGCGCCGCGATCGGTCTGCTGGCCGGCGGTCTGCTCACCGAGTACCTGAACTGGCGCTGGGTGTTCTTCGTCAACGTGCCGATCGCCATCCTGATCGCGATCGCCGCGCCGCGCTACATCACCGAGTCCGAGCGCCACCCGGGCCGTTTCGACCTGCCCGGCGCACTGACCTCGACGCTCGGCCTGGTCGGGCTGGTCTACGGCTTCATCCGGGCCGCCTCGGACGGCTGGTCGGACGCCGTCACGCTCGGCTCCTTCGCCGCCGGTGCGATCCTGCTGGCCGCCTTCTTCGTGGTCGAGAAGCGGACCGCCCAGCCCATCACCCCGCTGCACCTGTTCGCCGACCGCAACCGCACCGGCGGCCTGGTGATGATGCTCTGCCTGGCCGCGGCCATGTTCGGCATCTTCTTCTACGTCGTCCTGTTCGTGCAGGGCCCGCTCGGCTACAGCCCGCTGAAGGCGGGTGTGTCGTTCCTGCCGATCAGCGTGGCAATCATCGCCGCCGCGCAGATCGCGTCCAGCCTGCAGGCCAAGTACGGCCCGAAGCCGTTCATGGCGGGCGGCGCGCTGCTGGTCACCGTCGGCCTCACCTGGCTGACCCAGATGGGCAAGGACAGCGGCTACCTGGACGGGGTGCTCGGCCCCACGGTGGTCTTCGGCTTCGGCATGGGCCTGATCTTCGTCCCGGTGATGCTGCTCTCGGTCGCCGGCGTCCCCGGCGAGGAGACCGGCGCCGCCTCCGGCCTGCTCAACTCGATGCAGCAGATCGGCGGTTCGCTCGGCCTGTCGATCCTCACCACGGTCTTCGCGCACTACGCCACCGCCGAGGCCAAGGTGCAGCTGCCGAAGTTCATGGCCACGGCCACACCGGAGCAGCTGGGCTACCTGAAGGACCACCAGGACTTCCCGGCGGGCACCGATGCCGCCAACTCGGTCCTCACCGAGGGCATATCCCACGGCTTCATCGTGGGCGCCGCACTGGCGGCGGTCGCGCTGCTGGTCGCGCTCTTCGCGATCAAGGCGAAGGCCGGCGACCTGCCGAGCGAGACCGCCGGCGTCGCGATGCACTGAGCCGATCCACCGGCCGATCCACGGCGCCGGTCCGCTGGACCGGCGAGCTGGACCGACGAGCTGAACCGATGCGCCGAACCGTCGCGTCGAGCCACGGCGCGGCGGGAACGGACGACGGGCCGGACGGGAGCGGTGTGCTCCCGTCCGGCCCGTCGTCCGTCCGGCGCTCAGAGGAGTCCGTCGAACCGCAGCCCCGCCTGGGCGCAGGCCTTCCCGCTCCCCCGCCCGCCGTCGGACAGCGGCCCCGCGGCCAGGAGTTCGCGGGCCCGGGCGGCGGAGCGGCTGCTCGCGTACCAGGGCACGGGATGGTCCACCAGGTCGGTGCGGATCAGTTCGAGCGCACAGGTCCGCTGGGGCTCCGGCAGGCGGTCCAGGGCGGGGACGGCGTCCGCGGACAGGGTGCGGACGTTGCGCAGGTCGATCTGGTGCGAGCGCTCGAAGCGGGCGACATTCTGCTCGGCGACGATCGCGTCCGGCCCCATCAGCCCGTACGCCACGGCGGTCAGCGCACCGCTGAGCACCACGGCGCGCGGCAGCCAGCCGGCCGAACGGGTCAGCCCGGCGGCGATCAGCAGCGCGAACACGACGCCGAGCCAGATCTCGACCACCAGCACCCAGAGCCGGAGCCGGGTCAGTCCGGAGGCGTCGACGTAGAACCACATCCGGCCGAGCGCCGAGGCGACGACCACCAGGGCGAGCACGCAGAGCGCACCGAGCAGGATCCGCGTCAGCCGGCGGTCGGCGGAGGTGGCGCGAGGGGCCCAACGCTTGGCGACCGCGACCACGACCAGGGTCAGCACCGTGATGACCGACAGCTGCCAGAAGCCCTGGCGCGCGTACTCGGAGCGGCTCATGCCGGTGTCGCGCAGGACGGCGTCCGCGCCGCCGAGCACCACCACGGCCTGGATCACCGCGAACGCGCCGAACATCAGGTTGAGCGCGGTCAGCGGCAGCGCCCACTCCAGCCGGCCGCGCGCCCGGCCGGGCCGGACCACCGTACGGTCCCAGCGGCGCGGGCCGGCGGCGATGTGCGCGAGGCCCAGCGCGGTGAGCGTCCCGAGCACCAGCAGGAAGGCGCGCAGGGGCAGTTGGTCGACGGCGATGCTGGGGACGAGGCCGGTCAGCACGTCGGCCATGGCGGCGTCGGCGCCGGCGAACAGCCAGCCGAAGACGAGGAGGAGGACGGCGGCGACCGCGAGCGCCCTGAGCACCGGGACGATCCGGCCCCGGCCACGGGCGGTGTGCTCGGCCATCCCTTCGACGGCCCAGAGCACGCCGCTCCCCAAGTGCCAGAGCGGGCCCGGCAGGGAGAGCAGGACGCCCGGCCAGCGGCGGCCGCCGTGCAGCGCGAGCGAGGCCAGGCCCAGCGCGCCGACCGTCGAGAGCACGACCGGCCAGCCCGCCTCCCACAGCGCCGGCACGGCGAGCAGGGCCAGCGCGAGCACGCTCCACAGGACCGTCCAGACCCGGAGCCGGCGACCGGCCGCGCGGGCGGCGAGACCGGCGGCGACGGCCGCGGTCACCCCGCAGACCGTCAGGCCGACCCCGATGCCGTCACCCAGCAGCCAGGCCGTCAGCAGTCCGGTGAGCAGCGCGGCGAGGACCGTACGGGGGGTGGCGGGGGCCTTGCCCTGCGGGTCGCCGGAGCGCCACCAGGAGTCGCGTGACACGGGCTTGCCTGGCGCGCGGTACGGGCCGGGCGCGGGCTTGCCGGGTGCGCGGTACGGGCCGGGCGCGGTCGGCGGATCGGTCGGGGCAGGCGTGGACAGGCCTGACATGAGTCCCCCTCGGGGGTCGACGGGCAGGCGGAAGCCGCCCTCGGGGCGGTCCGTCGGCGGGCGCGTTCGGCGCCGCGGCCGTTGCCGACTGTAGACCATTCTGAACAAGTTCAAAAGTTGCTTCTGAACGCGTTCAGAACAGAGGTCGAGGACGGACTACCCCTTCACCGACCCGGCCAGCAGCCCCCGGACGAAGTACCGCTGGAGGCTGAAGAAGACGATCAGCGGCACGATGATCGACAGGAACGCCCCCGCCGTGAGCAGCTCCCAGCGCTGGCCGAGGGAGCCGGACTGCTGCGCCAGCCGGACCGTCATCGGCGCCACGTCCGGCGTGCCGCCCGCGAAGGTCAGCGCGACCAGCAGGTCGTTCCAGACCCACAGGAACTGGAAGATCGCGAACGAGGCCAGCGCCGGGGCGCTCAGCGGCAGCACGATCGAGCGGAAGACCCTGAAGTGCGAGGCGCCGTCCACGACCGCCGCCTCCATCAGGTCGCGCGGCAGCTGGGCGATGAAGTTGTGCAGCAGGAACACCGCCAGCGGCATCGCGAACATGGTGTGCGCCAGCCAGACCGGAGCGTAGCTGCCCTTCAGGTCCACCGCCGGGATCAGCGTCAGCGAGCCGAGGTGCGCGCCGCTGGAGAAGAGCCGCAGCAACGGGATCAGCGCCATCTGGAGCGGCACCACCTGGAGCGCGAAGACGGTGAAGAACACCGTGTCGCTGCCCCGGAACCGCACCCATGCCAGCGCGTAGGCGGCCATCGCCGCGAGCACCAGCGGGAAGAGCGTCGCCGGGATGCTGATCGCCAGCGAGTTCACCAGGAAGGGCATCAGGCCGGTGGAGACTCCGGAGCCGCCCTCGAACAGCACCGAGTGGTAGTTGCCGAGCCCGAAGTCCGGGTGGAGCAGGGCGTTCCACCAGCCGTCGGTGGTGACGGCCTCCTTGGGGCGCAGCGAGGTCACCAGCAGACCGAGCGTGGGGACCGTCCAGAGCACCGTCACGGCGATCACGAACGCCGAGGCCAGCGGGCTGCTGAAGGTCCTCCGTACCGCGCGACGGTCGTTCACCGCACCTCACGCTCCTTCCGCAGCCGGACGATGTTGTAGGCCACCAGCGGCAGCACGGCGAGGAAGAGCAGTACCGCGAGGGCGCTGCCCCGCCCGTCGTCGAACTGCACGAAGGACTGCGAGTACATCTCGTTGGCCAGCACCTGGGTGCCGAAGTTGCCGCCGGTCATGGTGCGGACGATGTCGAAGGCCTTCAGGGTGATGATCATGACGGTGGTCAGGACGACGATCACCGTGGTGCGGATCATCGGCACGGTGACGTACCAGAACTGCCGCACCCCGGTGGCGCCGTCCAGCCGGGCCGCCTCCACCACCTCGTCCGGGATCGCCCTGATCGCCGCCGACAGCACCACCATCGCGAAGCCCGTCTGCACCCACACCATGACCGCCATCAGCAGGAAGGTGTTCAGCGGCTGGGTGAGCAGCCAGTTCGGCGGGTCCGACCAGCCCACCGCGCGGGCGAGTTGGCTGAGCAGGCCGATCTGCGGCTGGCCCGGGCCGCGCGACTCGTAGACGAACTTGAAGATGATCGAGGCGCCGACCAGCGAGATCGCCATCGGCATGAAGATCAGCGACTTGTACACCGACTGGCCTCGCATCCGGTCCACCAGCAGCGCCAGCAGCAGCCCCAGCCCGGTCGCCACCAGCGGCGCGACCACCAGCCACAGCAGGGTGTTGAGCAGCACCCGCTGCACCGAGTCGGTGGTGAAGGCCCAGCCGAAGTTCCGGCCGCCGACGAACTCCGAGCCGTCGGCGTTGTGCAGGCTCAGGTAGACGGTACGGATCAGCGGCACGACCAGGCCGACCGCGATCAGCAGCACGGCCGGGCCGAGGAACACCAGGACGGCCAGCGGACGGGCCAGCCGGCCCCGGGCCCGCCCGGCGGCGAGGAAGACCAGCAGCAGGATCGCGAGGAAGCCCGCGACGGCGCCGAAGGTGTTGCCGAACTTGACCGCCGCGTCACCCCAGGCGCCGACGGCCAGCGGATCGCCGGCGGCCTGCGGGCTGACGGCGGCCAGGGAGTCGACGACGGGCGGTGGGGAGCCGGATACGGGCATGGCTGTGCGTCCCTCCTGGTCCGGTGGGAAGGGGGCGGGCGGTGCGGGTGGGTGGCCCCGCACCGCCCTCGACAGGTGGTCCTCGGAGTACGCCCGGCGAGTGCCAAGCGGGTGCATCAGCCAGGACCGACCGGAACACGCCCGGCAGGGGCCGAGCGGAGTGCGCCCGGCCAGGGCCGACCGGAACGCACCCGGCAGCGGCTACCCCGGGCTCACTTCGGCCAGGCGGCGTCGATGTCGGCGGCGGTCTTCTGGATCGACTGCCCCTCCGCGAACCAGGCGGTCAGCGACTTCCACTCCTGCCCTGAGCCGACCGCCGCGGGCATCATGTCGGAGGCGTCGAAGCGGAAGGTCGCGCCCGGGTCGGTCAGCGCCGCCGCCGAGAGCTGGTCGATCGGGTCGGTGTACAGGCTCTTGTCCACGCCCTGGTTGGCCGAGACCCAGCCGGTCGCCGTCCGCACCCGGCTGCTCGCCCAGTCCGAGCTGGACAGGTAGTTCTGCACCGCCTGCACCTCGGGCCGGCCGGAGAAGGCGGTCAGGAACTCGCCGCCGCCCTCGACCGGGTTGGCGACCGACGGGTTGACGGCGGGCAGGCGGAAGGCGAAGACGTCGCCGTCCGGGCCGACCTTGGTGCCCTTGGGCCACATCGCCTCGTAGAAGGAGGCCTGCTGGAGCATCGCGCACTTGCCGGTGAGGATCGGCGCACCCGCGTCCTGGAAGGTGGTGGTGGCGATCGACTTCACGTCGCCGTAGCCGCCGTTGACCCAGGCCGGGTTCAGCATCCAGTCGGCGACGGTCCTCATCGCGGTGGTGATCTTCTCGTCCGAGAACTTCACCTGGTGGCCCACCCACTGGTCGTACACCTCGCCGCCGTACGTGCCCAGCACCACCTCCTCCAGCCAGTCGGTGGCCGGCCAGCCGGTGGCGGTACCTGAGGCGATGCCGCCGCACCACGGCTTGGCACCGCCCGCCTTGGCGATCCGGTCGCTGAGCGCCATCAGGTCCGCCCAGGTCTTCGGCGTCTCGTAGCCGGCCGCCTTGAAGGTCTTCGGCGAGTACCAGACCAGCGACTTCATGTTGGCGCTCATCGGGGCCGCGTAGAAGGTGCCGTCGACCGAGCCGTAGGCCTTCCAGGCCGGGCTCCACTTGTCCTCGTTGGCGACGGTCTGCGCGGGCGGCTTGACCACCTTCCCGCTCTTGACCATCTGCGCCAGCAGGCCGGGCTGCGGGATGACCGCGAAGTCCGGGGCGTTGCCGCCGGCCACCCGGACCGGCAGCTGGGACTCGAAGTCGTTGGACCCCTCATAACTGATCTTGATCCCGGTGCACCTGCTGAACTCGGCCCAGGACTTCTCCAGGCTGTCCGACTCCGGGCTGAGGATCGAGGCGAACATCGTCACCGTCGCGCCCGAATGGCCCGCGTACGGCTGGTACTTGGCACAGTCACCGGTCAGCGACTGGGCGGCTCCACCGCCACCGCCCGAACCGCCGGAGCTGTTCGAGCAGGCCGCGGTCAGCACCAGCGCCGCCAACAGGGCGGGCGCGGCGGCCAGACGACGGCGGTAACCCGCGGACGGCGCGGTCGGTTTGAGAGTCAATGCGGTCCTCCTCGCCAGGGCGTGCTGCCGACTGTGAGCTGAACGACATTGCGCTGTACCGGAAATGGGCGTGCGGAGGTCACGGGCGAGCGGCGGTCGAACCGGTTCGACGACGTTAACTCAGCCGTCGGCCGCCGCCAAGGTCCACGGCCGGCCCTCACCCACCGGTGCCCCAACCGTGACCACCGGAAGCCGAAGGCCCCGCCCGAAAGCCGGACGGGGCCAAGGCCTTGACGTGAGGTCAGTGAACCGTCACCAGAGCCGGACGGGCAGCTCCAGCAGGCTGTTCACCACCAGCGACGGGCTCGGCCGCAGCTCGGCGTCCGGCACCTCCAGCGACAGCGAGGGGAAGCGCTCGAACAGCGCCGGCAGCGCGATCCCCGCCTCCAACCGGGCCAGCGGCGAACCCGGGCAGACGTGCGGGCCGTGCCCGAACGACAGGTGGCGGGACGGGTCCCGGGTGATGTCGAACAGCTCCGCCGTCACCCCGTGCTGCAGCGGGTCCCGTCCGATCGCGTTGTACGAGACCAGCACCGGCTCGCCCGCCGGGATCACCACCCCGCCGACCGGGATGGACTCGGCGGCGAAGCGGAACAGGAAGTTGCTGGTCGGCGGCGTCCAGCGGAGCGACTCCTCGACCACCGCGTCCCAGGACACCTTCCCCGAGTGCACCAGCTCCAGCTGGTCCGGGTGCGCCAGCAGCGCCCGCACCGCGTTGCCGATCAGGTTCACCGTGGTCTCGTGACCGGCCGCGATGATCACCCGCAGGGTGGCCGCCGCCTCCTCGTCGGTGAGCGCCCCACCCTCGGTGTCCGCCGCCAGCAGCACGCTCGCCAGGTCCTCGCCCGGCGCCGAACGACGCTGCGCCACCAGGCCGTTGACGAAGGCGTTCAGCCCGGCGACGGTCGCCTGGATGCCCGCCGGGTCGGGCTTGGTGCCGAAGAACCGCTCGTACAGGTCGCGCAGCAGGTCGTGGTCCGACTCCGGCACGCCCAGCAGCGAGCAGATCACCGTCATCGGCAGCGGGAAGGCGAAGGCGGTCTTGAGGTCGACCACCGGCTCCCCGGCCGCCAGGGAGTCCAGCAGCGCACGGGTGATCTCCGCCACCCGCGGGCGCATCAGCTCGACCCGGCGCGGGGTGAAGGCCTGCGCGACCAGCGCCCGCAGCCGGCGGTGCTCGGCACCGTCCGTGGTCACCATGCTCGGGCCGGGCACCGCCAGGCCGATCAGCGGCCAGGTCTTCGGCACCTCACCGCGCTGGTAGGCCGACCAGTGCCCGGCGTCCTTCACCAGCCGGGCGTCGGTGAGCAGGTCACGCGCCTCCGCGTGCCGGGTCACCGCCCAGGCGGCGACCCCGCCGGGCAGCACCACCGGCACCACCGGGCCGGCGGCCCGCAGCAGGGCCCCCTCGGCGGCGTTGTCACGGGCCAGCGGGTCGAGGGCGATCGGGGCCGGGGCAGCGGTCATCGGCGGCAACTCTCCTTCAGGTGACAGGACTTGGAAATCAGGCCGGGTGGCCGGGGGTGAACGAGACCGGCAGCGCCACCAGCCCGCGCACCCAGGCCGACGGCCGCCACACCAGCGCGTGCTCGGCCACCGCCAGCCGCAGGTCCGGCAGCCGGTCCAGCAGCACCTCGATCGCGGTGGTGGCGATCACCTCGGCCGCCTCCTGCGCCGGGAACGGGCAGCCGTGCTCGCCGTACGAGTAGCTCATGTGCGCCCGGTTGCCCTCGGCCGGGCGGCCGTCGGCCTGCCGCACCGCCGGATCCGCGTTCGCCCCGGCGAACCCGAGCAGGACCATGTCCCCCTCGGCGATCCGCTGGCCGCCCAGCTGGGTGTCCCGGACCGCCCAGCGGCCGGCGAAGATCTGGGTCGGGGTGTCCTCCCAGAGCGCCTCGTTGAGCGCCTGGCTGATGCTGCGCCGGCCGCCGGCCAGCGAGGCGGCGAAGCGCGCGTCGGTGAGCATCAGCCGCAGCGCGTTGGAGATCCAGTACGAGGTCGGCTGGTGGCCCGCGATCAGCAGCACCCGCAGGTCGCGCATCACCTCGTCATGGGTCAGCCCGACCGGGTGCTCCAGCATCCGCGAGGCCACGTCGGCACCCGGGTACTCGGCCTTCTCCTCGACCAGGGCGTGCATCAGCTCCAGCAGCCGCTGGGCGCCGGCCGGGGCGTCCGCGCCGCCGTCCAGCATCGCCAGCAGCGCCGCGATCAGCTGCGGAGCCTGTTCCTCGTCCAGGCCCAGCACCCGGCACAGCACCAGCAGCGGCATCTGGTGCGCGTACTCCGCGACCAGGTCGGCCTCGCCACGCCCGGCGAACTCGTCGATCAGCCGGTCGGCGATCTCCTCGCCGTGCTTGCGCAGCTCGTACGGGTCGATCCCGGCCAGCGCGTCCGTGACCGCGCGGGAGCGGCGCACGTGCTCCTCGCCCTCGGCGTACAGGATCGACGGCACCGGGGCCATCATCGGCTTCAGCGGCCAGTCGGCGGGCAGCGTGGACCAGGCGTGCCAGCGGCTGGAGTCGCGGCCGAACAGCTGCGGCTGGCCGGTGACCTGCTGCAGCTCGCGGTAGCCGATGACCAGCCAGGCGGGCACGCCTCCGGCCAGCTCGACCGGGGCGACCGGGCCGTGCGCGGCGCGCAGCTCGCGGTAGAGCTGGGCCGGATCGGTCTGGAAGCGCGGCCCGTACAGCGGCGTGGCGCCGGCGTGCGCCGGGCAGCCCGGGGGCGGGGTGACGGCGGGCTCGGTCACGGGGTGCTCTCCTCGTAGATCGCGGCGGGTGCTCCGGCGAGCGCGGGCAGCTCGGCAGCAAGCTCAGGCGGCTCGGCAGCAAACGCGGGCAGCTCGGCAGCGAGCTCGGCCGGCTCGGCTCCGGCGAGGGCCGCCAGGTGGTGGACCAGGGCGATGAGCACCCGCTTGCCGGACTCCCGGTCGCGGGCGTCACAGTCCACCAACGGCACCTCGGGCGGCAGGTCCAGGGCCTCGCGGACCTGCTCCAGGCTGTGGCTGGGCTCGCCGAAGTTGTTGCGGGCGACGATGAACGGCGTGCCGTGGTGCTCCAACCGGTCGATCGCGTACCAGGAGTCCTCCAGCCGCCGGGTGTCCACCAGGACGACCGCGCCCAGGGCGCCGCTGAACAGCCGGTCCCAGAGGAACCAGAAGCGCTCCTGTCCGGGCGCGCCGAACAGGTACAGCACCTGGCGCTCGGACAGGGTGATCCGGCCGAAGTCGAAGGCGACCGTGGTGGAGCGCTTGCCCCAGCTGCCGGCCGGGTCGATGCCCTCCCCCGCCCGGGTCATCACCTCCTCGGTGTTCAGCGGGCGGATCTCGCTGACCGAACCGACCAGGGTGGTCTTGCCGACCCCGAAACCGCCGACCACCACGATCTTGAGCGCGTTGTCGGCGGTCGCCCGCAGCGGGGTCCGCGTGACGGGCCGGTGGTCCTGGATGTCCCGGTGGTCCTGGTGGTCCCGGTGGTCCTGGAGGTCAGAGCCGTTGGAGGCCATGCAGCACCTGCTTCAGCGTGTCGAGGTCGGGCAGCCGGGCCTTGTTCGGCGCGAACCGGGGGTGGCGGGCGGTGACCGCCCCGGATTCCAGCAGGTCGCCGAGCAGGATCTTCACCACCGAGACGGGCAGCGCCAGCTCCGCCGCCACCTCCACGACGGCGGTCGGGGCCTCGCACATCCGCAGGATCCGGGCGTGCTCCGACTGCATCCCGGGCGTCGGCTGCCGTTCCGCGACGATCAGGGTGACCAGGTCGAAGGCGTTCTCCGGGGCGCGGCTGCGGCCCCCGGTGATCGTGTAGAGGCGGTCCGGGTCGTCGTCCCGGCCCGGCAGCACGGGCCCGGCGTTCATATCCCGGCGCCCTCTCGGGTGGCGGCCTCGTCGCTCTCCTCGCCCCGGGCCGGGGCGCTGAGGTGGATGCCGATCTGCTCGATCAGGCCGTGCATGTTGTGGCCGACCACGCCCACGTCCGCGTCCTCGTCCGTGACCACCGCCAGGTGCGCGCCCTCGCCGGCCGCCACGATGCACAGGATGCCGCCGTGGAACTCGGTCATCGACTGCCGGACGCCGCCGCTGCCGTCGCCGAACTCGATCGAGGCGCCGTGCGCCAGGCTCTGCAGGCCGGAGGCGATCGCGGCCAGCTGGTCGGCCTGGTCGGTGCTCAGCCCGGCGGTGTGACAGAGCTTGAGGCCGTCGGCGGAGAGGACCAGGGCGTGCCGGGTGCCGGGGGTCGCCGCCAGCAGGTTCTCCAACAGCCAGTCGAGGTCGCGGTCGGTGGCGCTGCTCATCAGGAATCCTTCTCGGTGACGGGGGAAGCGTCGGGCGTGGTACCGGTGTCCGTGGCCGGCGCGGTGTCGGGCGAGCCGCCCGACGGGGTGCCCGCGGCCGGTGTGGCGGCCGGTACGGGCGTCGCGGACGGCACGGGCACCGCCGGCTGGGCCGCCCGGCGGAAGGCGCCGAACCGGGCGGCGGAGTTCGCCGCGTCGGCCCGTACGGGCTTCGTAGCCGGGGCCGCCGCCGGGGTGGTGGTGGCCAGCGTCTGCCCGCGGCGGCGCTGCGGCAGACCGCTGTCGGTCATCCGGGCGGGCGCGGTCAGGGCGGGAACGGCGGGGGCCGGAACCGCCATGGCGTTCGTCGGGCCCCCCGACACGGCGGGAGCGGAGGGCGCGGGCGGCAGCGGGGCGGGCGCCGGGCGGGCGGGGGTGAGCGCGGGGCGCGGAGACTCCACCGCAGGCGCCTGGACCGGGACGGGCGCCGCAGCGGGCGCCGGCTCCACGTGCGTGACCAGCTGCTGGGGGATCAGCATCACCACCCCCGTGCCACCGCGCGCCGACGGCCGGAAGGAGATCTGCAGGCCGTGCTTGCGCGCCAGCACGCCGACCACCGCGAGGCCCAGCCGGGTGCCGGCGGAGAGCGTGGTGAGGTCGAGCGGCTCGGCGGAGACGGCCCGTTCGGCCCGGCGCAGCCAGCTGTCGCTCAGGCCCAGACCGCTGTCCTCGACGGTGACCGCCAGACCGGCCGACACCTCCTCGACGTAGACGTGCACCTCGGCCGGCGGGGCGGAGAAGTTGGTGGCGTTGTCCAGCAGTTCGGCCAGCGCGTGCATCACGCCCTCGGCCGCGAAGCCGACCACCGCCGCGGTGCTGGCGTTGTGCAGCCGCACCCGCTGGTAGGCGCCGATCCGGCCGAGCGCGCCGCGCAGCACCGACTCCACCGCGATCGGCTTGGCCCAGCGGCGGCCCGAGCGGGCGCCGGTGAGCACCGCGATGCCGTCCGCCATCCGGCCCGCCTGGGCGGTCGAGTGGTCCAGCCGCAGCAGGTCGCCGAGGACCTCCTCGTCGTGCCGGTGCTGCATCTCGCGCAGCTCGGCGTGCATGCTCGTGGCCAGCGCCTGCACCCGGCCGGCGGCGGTCGCGCAGACCGCGAGCGCGGCGGCCCGCAGCCGCTCGCCCCGGCCGATCTCCTCGCCTACGGCGCGCAGCAACGCGTACTGAGGATGCTTGCGGTGGGCGGACAGCGCGCTGTCCACGGCCGCGCCCCCACGAAGCTTCTTCACCACCTCGGGCAGCACGCCCTCGGGGATCCGTTCCAGCTCGGCCCGCTCGGTGGCGGCCCGCTCCCGCTCGGTCTCGGCCTCGGCCCGCTCGACGGCCAGCTGGTCCCGCAGCCGGGCCAGCTCGGCGTGCGCGGTGGTGACGTCCGTCTCGGCCCGGGCCTGCTCGGCCCGGGCGGTGTCCCGTTCGACGAGCGCCGCGCCGGCGCGTTCCCGGGCGGCGGCCTCGGCCTGCCGGGCGGTGCCGGCGACGACCAGCGCGGCCCTGGTCTCCTCGTGCTGCGCCGCCAGCTCCTCGGCCAGCCGATGGGAGCGCTCGGCGCCGGTCGCGGCCAGGCCGACCGCGATCAGCCAGAGCACCGTGACGGCGGTCACCGCGAGGGCGGTGAGCGGCTGGTGCGCGCCCAGGGCCCGGACGACGCCGACCGGCGCGGCGACCAGCGCCAGCAGGACGGCGGCCGCCGTGAGGGCGACGGTGCGCGGCGCGGGGCGGCGCGGCGGACCGTCAGGGCTGGTGGCATCTCTCATCGGTGCGGTCCTCGGCAACGTCGGCGGGCGGCGGCGCGGACGGCGGGTCGGCAGCGGTCACTGCCGCCGAACCGTCGGTCGGGCGCATACGAGACCGCCCGGCGACGTCGTGAAACGTCTCCGGGCGGCTGATCGGTTCACGCTTTGGGGCCGATCATATCGATTCAGACTTTGCCCTCAACCCGCTAGTTGACGGTCTCTCTCCTTCATTCACGCCGAGTACACCGAGCGGCGACCTCGTCCACCCCCACCGGGCACCCCGGTTCAGGTGAGCGTCGCCTCCACCGCCCGCCGCACGGCCGCCGCGTCGAGCCCGTGATCGGCGATCACCCGCGCCCCGAGCCCCTCCCCCTCGCGCAGCACCCCGAGCAGCAGGTGCCCCACCGCGATCTCCCCCGACTTCAGCCGCAGCGACTCGCGCAGGGACAGCTCCAGGACCTTCTTCGCCCGGGCCGTGAACGGGATGTGCCCGCCACCGGCCCCGCCGGTGCGGAACCAGCCCCGGCGCTTCGGCTCCTCCTCGGGCGGGGCGTCCAGCGCGCCCTTTCCGAAGGCCGACTCGACCGCCGCCCGCACCGCGTCCAGGTCGACCCCGATCGAGGCCAGCGCCTGCGCCTGGTCCCCCTCCCCCAGCAGGCGGCGCACCGCCCGCAGCACCGCCTCCCGGTCCAGCCCCGCCTCCGTCAGCACCACGACGGCCGGGTCGTCCGTCCGGCCCAGGATCGCCAGCAGCATGTGCTCCGTCCCTACGCGCTCGTGCCGCAGCTCCCGCGCCGCCTCCTGCGCCGCGACCACGACCTGCCGCGCCCCGATGGTGAACCGCTCGAACATCGCTAGCCTCCGTCCTCGCCCTTGCCGGGCCCCCGCCGTGCGTACTTCTTGTGCACCGCCTGCCTGGTCACCCCGAGGCAAACCGCGATGTCCTGCCAGGACCAGCCCTGCGACCGGGCGTTGCCCACCTGAAGGCCCTCCAGACGGTCCGCCAGATCCCGCAGGGCGCGGACCGCCCGGAGCCCCACGGCGGGGTCACGACTGCTCGCGGCGGCCGCGAGCTCTCCGCTCTCGCTCATGCCGTCAACTTTGGTTGACACTCGGGGGAATGTCAACCCCGGTTGACAGCTGTGGAGCCCGCCCGAACCGCCGCGCGGCCCCTTCGGGCGGGAGGAGGAGGCGCGGAGTCGCCCGGTGTCAGAGGCCCAGCAGTTCCGCGAGGGTTCCGCCCAGCACGCGGTCGCGCAGGGCGCCCGGGCTGGTCACGCGTTCGACGGTGGCGCGGGCGAGGACCGGGTCGCCGTAGGGCGCGTCCGAGCCGAACAGGGTGCGGTCGGGCACCTCCGTGATGGCCAGTCGGACCGCGAAGACGATGTTCGCCGTCGAGAGCTCCAGGTACAGGTTCGGGGTGTCCCGGGCCAGCTCGATCGCGGTCAGCCAGTGCAGTCCGCCGAGCTGGCTGATCACCAGGGGCACGGTCGGATGGCGGCGCGCGAGGGCGGCGAGGGTCACCAGGTCCCCCTCCGTGGTCGGCGCGAAGCCGTGCACGACGACCGGTAGCCCACCGTGGTCGGCGGCCGCCCGCAGGACCGGCTCGACCAGGCCGGCCCCGTCCGGGGGCGGGGTCAGCTCGCCGACGCCCCGGAAGCCCCGGCCGACGATCTCCCGCTCGACCTCCACCGCGACCTGCTCGGCCGACCGGTCCAGGCGGACCGAGCCGAAGCCGATGAAGCGATCGGGGTGCGCCGCGCAGGCCTCGGCCAGCTCCTGCCGCACGAGCCGGAAGCCGTCCGGCGCGTTGGACCGTCCGCTCATCGCCACGTTCAACGCGCTCATCTCACGCCGGAACGAGGCCAGATCGGTGGCCCGCTCGGGATGCGGCCGGGTGCCGAACAGCACAGCGCGGCCGACCTCGGCCTCGTCCAGCAGGGCGAGGTGGCCGTGCACGGGATCGTGGACATGGCTGTGCGCATCGATGATCAACGGATTCTCCAGGTCAGGACCGGTGAGGGCGGCGGTGGAATGCCGCCGTCGGCCCCATCGTTGGAGGTTGACACCATGGCAAGGTCAAGCTCCGCGGAGAAACCCATGCTGATCGGCCAGTTGGCCAGGAGAACCGGGACGAGCGAACGCCTGCTCCGCTACTACGAGCGCGTCGGCCTGCTCGCCTCCACCCGCCGGGCCAACGGCTATCGCGAGTACGACGACGGCGCCGAGCAGACGGTCGGACAGATCCGCGCCCTGCTGGCGGCCGGGCTGTCCACCAGCCTGATCCGGCAGGTACTGCCCTGCGCCCTCTCGGACGGCGCGCTGCGCCCGTGTCCGGGAGTACTGGACAAGCTCCACGCCCAGCTCGCCCAACTGGACCGGCGTGCGGAGGAGTTGGCACAAGCCCGACGGAGTCTGCGACAGGCCATCACAGCCTCCGAACAGGCCCAGCGCGTCGATTAGCCGCCTCCGGGGCGCCACGGAGGCGCCCCGGAAACGCGAGGCGGGGTGCCGGCCCGATCGCCGACACCCCGCCCGAACCGCTATGTCACGCCCACCGGGCGCTCGCGACCGATCAGCTGCAGCCGCTGGTGGAGCCGCAGCCCTCGCAGAGGTAGCAGCTGCCGGCGCGGCGCATCTTGGTGCCGCAGGAGAAGCAGAGCGGCGCGTCGGCGTTGAGGCCGAGCTGGATCTCCATCAGCTCCGTGGAGTTGTGGGCCTGCTTCTTAGGAGCCGACTTGGGCGCCTCGACGGCGGGGGCCGGCTTGGCGGCGACCACCGGGGCCGACTGGGCGAGCGACTCGGTGTCGACCTCCTCGGCCTCCAGCGGCTCGTAGGAGCCCGTCTCCAGGTGGCGCTGGCGCTCCTCGACGGAGTGGATGCCGAGCGCCGAGCGGGTCTCGAACGGCAGGAAGTCCAGCGCCAGGCGGCGGAAGATGTAGTCGACGATCGACTGCGCCATCCGCACGTCCGGGTCGTCGGTCAGACCGGCCGGCTCGAAGCGCATGTTGGTGAACTTCGAGACGTAGGTCTCCAGCGGCACGCCGTACTGCAGGCCGACCGAGACGGCGATGGAGAAGGCGTCCATCATGCCCGCGAGGGTCGAGCCCTGCTTGGACATCTTGAGGAAGACCTCGCCGAGGCCGTCGTCCGGGTAGGAGTTGGCGGTCATGTAGCCCTCGGCGCCACCGACCGTGAAGGAGGTGGTGATGCCCGGACGGCCCTTGGGCAGACGCTTGCGGACCGGGCGGTACTCGACGACCTTCTCGACCGCGGCGGGGGCCTCGGCCTCGGCCTTCTCCTCGGAGTCCTTCTTCTTGGCCGAGAGCGGCTGGCCGACCTTCGAGTTTTCGCGGTAGATGGCGAGCGCCTTGACGCCCATCTTCCACGCCTCGAAGTAGATCTCCTCGACGTCCTCGACGGTCGCGGCGGCCGGCATGTTCACCGTCTTGGAGATGGCGCCCGAGATCCACGGCTGGATCGCGGCCATCATCCGCACGTGGCCCATCGGCGAGATGGAGCGCTCGCCCATCGCGCAGTCGAAGACCTCGTAGTGCTCGGCCTTCAGGCCCGGCGCGTCCACCACGTTGCCGTGCTCGGCGATGTGGGCGACGATCGCCTCGGTCTGCTCGTCCTGGTAGCCGAGGCGCTTGAGGGCGCGCGGGACGGTGCCGTTGACGATCTGCATCGAGCCGCCGCCGACCAGCTTCTTGAACTTGACCAGGGCGAGGTCGGGCTCGACGCCGGTGGTGTCGCAGTCCATCATCAGGCCGATGGTGCCGGTCGGGGCGAGGACCGAGGCCTGGGCGTTGCGGAAACCGTTCTGCGCGCCGATGCGCAGCACGTCCTGCCAGGACTTGTTGGCCGCGAGCCAGACCGGGGCGTCCAGGTCGTCGAAGGAGACGGCGTCCAGCGAGGCGTCGGCGTGCTGCTTCATGACCCGCTGGTGCGCCGTCGCGTTGCGGGCGTAGCCGTCGTACGGGCCGACCACACCGGCGAGTTCGGCGCCGCGGCGGTAGGCGGTGCCGGTCATCAGCGAGGTGATGGCGCCGGCCAGGGCGCGGCCGCCCTCGCTGTCGTAGGCGTGGCCGGTGGCCATCAGCAGGGCGCCGAGGTTGGCGTAGCCGATGCCGAGCTGGCGGAAGGCGCGGGTGGTCTCGCCGATCTTCTCGGTCGGGAAGTCCGCGAAGCAGATGGAGATGTCCATCGCGGTGATGACCAGCTCGACGACCTTGGCGAAGGTCCCGGCGTCGAACGAGTCGTCGTCGCGCAGGAACTTCATCAGGTTCAGCGAGGCGAGGTTGCAGCTGGAGTTGTCCAGGTGCATGTACTCCGAGCACGGGTTGGACGCGTTGATGCGGCCGGACTCCGGGCTGGTGTGCCAGTGGTTGATGGTGGTGTCGTACTGGATTCCGGGGTCGGCGCAGGCCCAGGCGGCCTCGGCCATCTTGCGGAACAGCTTCTTGGCGTCGACGGTCTCGATGACCTCGCCGGTCATCCGGGCGCGCAGACCGAATTCGGTGCCGTTCTCGACGGCGGTCATGAATTCGTCGTTGACGCGGACCGAGTTGTTGGCGTTCTGGTACTGGACGGACGTGATGTCGTCGCCGCCGAGGTCCATGTCGAAGCCCGCGTCGCGCAGGGCGCGGATCTTCTCCTCCTCCTTCACCTTGGTCTCGATGAAGGCCTCGACGTCCGGGTGGTCGACGTCGAGCACGACCATCTTGGCCGCGCGGCGGGTGGCGCCACCGGACTTGATGGTGCCGGCCGAGGCGTCGGCGCCGCGCATGAAGGAGACCGGGCCGGAGGCGTTGCCGCCGGAGGACAGCAGCTCCTTGCTGGAGCGGATGCGGGAGAGGTTGAGGCCGGCGCCGGAGCCGCCCTTGAAGATCATGCCCTCTTCCTTGTACCAGTCGAGGATCGACTCCATGGAGTCGTCGACGGACAGGATGAAGCAGGCGCTGACCTGCTGGGGCTGCTTGGTGCCGACGTTGAACCAGACCGGCGAGTTGAAGCTGAACACCTGGTGGAGGAGGGCGTGGGTCAGCTCGTGCTCGAAGATCTCGGCGTCGTCCTTGGTGGCGAAGTAGCCGTGCTTCTCGCCGGCCGCGCGGTAGGTGAGCACCACGCGGTCGATGATCTGCTTCAGGCTCCACTCGCGCTGCGGGGTGCCGACGGCGCCGCGGAAGTACTTGGACGTGACGATGTTGACCGCGTTGACCGACCAGAAGTCGGGGAACTCCACACCGCGCTGCTCGAAGTTGATCGAACCGTCGCGCCAGTTGGTCATCACGACGTCGCGCCGCTCCCAGCGGACCTCGTCGTAGGGGTGCACGCCAGGGGTGGTGTAGATGCGCTCCATCCGGAGACCGCCCTTCGGGGCCTTGGCGCCCTTGGCCGCGGCCTTCTCGGACTTCGACCCGCGCGCGGAACCGCTCGTGGTGTCTGTCACTTCTCGCTCCTCCTCCTGGGCAAACGCCCGAAGTGCCCTGAAAAATCCGGGCACCGCTGGTTCGTCATTCCGGTGTGCGGGCAGGCGGAGACCTCGCCTGCTTGCGCACGGTTTGTAGTGTTCTGTGCCCAGTTTTCGGGCACGCGTGAGCCCCGTGGGGCCCGTGTGGTGCTGGCGGCCCCGATGGGGCCTGCGTTGTGTTGGCTGGGAGGGCCCGGAAGGGCCCGGCGCCGCCTAGGGCGCGGTGGCGGGAACGGACACGCAGGTGCAGTCCGCCTCGGTGGCGGGCCGCTCGCCGCGGAGTTCCGCGATGGCGGCCTCGAAGTCCTCCAGTCCGTCGTACGCCTGGTACACGCTGGCGAAGCGCAGGTAGGCGACCACGTCGAGCTCCTTGAGCGGTCCGAGTATGGCCAGCCCCACGTCGTGGGTGGTCAGCTCGGCGTTGCCGCTGGCGCGCACGCACTCCTCGACCCGCTGCCCGAGCTGGGCGAGGGCGTCCTCGGTGACCGGGCGGCCCTGACAGGCCTTGCGGACTCCGGTGATGACCTTCTGCCGGGAGAAGGGCTCGGTGACGCCGCTGCGCTTGATGACCATGAGCGCGGCCGTCTCCACGGTGGTGAAACGGCGGCCGCAGTCCGGGCACTGTCGACGACGGCGGATGCAGCTGCCGTCCTCGGTGGTCCGGCTGTCGACAACGCGGCTGTCGGAGTGCCGGCAGAAGGGGCAGTGCACCTCGGGATCCCTCCCTGGCAGGACGTGCGGACCGGTTGAGTCTAAGCGATGCACCCCCGGCCTCGCCAAGCTGATCATGCGACGCGACCACTAGTACTGGGCACGGAGAGGACTGTAGCCACTACATCTAGGACTCTGGGGGAAGTGACACCCCTGGCGTGTCGGCGCCGATTAGACTTCCGGAGTCGACATCCGGTCGAACATTTACTCGATGTACAACAAAGCCTTGATCGAGTCAGCCAACTCCCGAATAATTCACTCGAACGTGTGTTTGGCGCAACCTTTCGATAGGAGGTGCGTTGGGCTGGAAAAGGGAGAGGACAGCCGTCGAGAGGGGCCGCCGTGAACACCATCGAAAGCAACACCATCCCGGTGCAGGAACACTCCCAGTTCAAGGTGGGGCAGCGCACCACGAATCAGCAGAGCGTGGACATCAGCATGGACCGTAGCGAAGACCCCCGACTCTCCGGACCGGCCCTTTCCACCGCCAGCCGGGTTCCCGACCAGCCGATCGAACACTCCTCCGGGATGGACGACAACCACGCCTCCCCGGCCCGCGCGATGCCCGGCCGCCCCCCCGGCATCCGTACCGACGAGGCCGGCCTCACCGAGCGCCAGCGCCGGGTGATCGAGGTCATCCGCGACTCCGTGCAGCGCCGGGGCTACCCGCCGTCCATGCGCGAGATCGGCCAGGCCGTCGGCCTGTCCAGCACCTCCTCGGTCGCCCACCAGCTGATGGCCCTGGAGCGCAAGGGCTTCCTCCGCCGGGATCCGCACCGTCCGCGCGCCTACGAGGTCCGCGGCGTCGAGGTGGCCCGCCCCAACACCGCCGAGACGGCCGGCCGCCCGTCCACCTCGTACGTGCCGCTGGTCGGCCGGATCGCCGCCGGCGGGCCCATCCTGGCCGAGCAGACGGTCGAGGACGTCTTCCCGCTGCCCCGCCAACTGGTCGGCGAGGGCGAGCTGTTCGCGCTCACCGTGCGCGGCGACTCGATGATCGAGGCGGCCATCTGCGACGGCGACTGGGTCACCGTGCGCCGCCAGCCGGTCGCCGAGAACGGCGACATCGTGGCCGCGATGATCGACGGCGAGGCCACCGTCAAGCGGCTCAAGCGCGAGGACGGCCGGATCTGGCTGATGCCGCACAACCCGGCGTACGAGCCGATCAACGGCGACAACGCGACCATCCTGGGCAAGGTCGTCGCGGTCCTGCGCCGCCTCTGACGGCACGGGCCGCACGGGCGGCACGAACGGCGTGGACGGCACACGACCGGAAGGGGCTCCACCGCGATCCCGCGGGGAGCCCCTCCGTCGTTCCAGGACCGCTGCCGGTCCGCTCAGCCCCGCTTCACCACCGGCCGCACCGGCGGCGCCGAGGCGTCGATCGCCGCCAGCGAGCGGCGCACCTGGTTGCGGTCCGTGGTGTACCAGAACTCCGGCATCGAGGACCGGAAGAAGCCCCCGTACCGCTTGGTCTCCACCCGCGGGTCGAGCACCGCCACGATGCCCCGGTCGTCCGCCGCACGCACCAGCCGGCCCGCGCCCTGCGCCATCAGCAGCGCCGCGTGCGTCGCCGCGACCGCCATGAAGCCGTTGCCGCCGTGCTGTTCCACGTCCTTCTGGCGGGCGCTCATCAGCGGGTCGTCCGGCCGCGGGAAGGGGATGCGGTCCATCACGACCAACTGGCAGGCCGAGCCGGGCACGTCCACGCCCTGCCAGAGCGAGAGCGTGCCGAACAGACAGGTGGTGGCGTCCGAGGCGAACTCGCGGATCAACTCGCCCAGGGTGTCCTCCCCCTGGAGCAGGATCCGGTTGTCCAGCCGCTCCCGCATCGCCTCCGCGGCCGCCTGGGCGCCGCGCATCGAGGAGAACAGGCCCAGCGTCCGCCCGCCGGCCGCGCCGATCAGCTCGGCCAACTCGTCCAGCATGTCCGGCCGTTCGGGATCGCGCCCGGGGTCGGCGAGGTGCTTGGCGACGTACAGGATGCCCTGCTTGGGGTACTTGAACGGCGAGCCGACGTCGATCCCGCGCCAGGACGGGACGGCGTCCTCCCCGAAGCCGGGTTCGGGGTTATCCCCCGGCGTGCGCTCGTCCGGCAGCCTGGTCTCCTTGGGCAGGCCGAGCGAGCCGGCCACGCCGTTGAAGTCCCCGCCGAGCTTGAGGGTGGCCGAGGTGAGGACGACCGAGCGCTCCTTGTACAGCCCCTCGCGCAGCAGCCCGGACACGCTCAGCGGCGCGACCCGCAGCGAGGCGGTGCCCAGCCCGTAGCGGTCGCTGCGCTCGATCCAGACCACGTCGTACTCGGAGCCCTCCAGCAGCCGCTCGGCGGTCTCGTGCAGCGTCTCGGCCGAGGCCATCGCCTGCTTGCGCACCGCGTCCTCGTCACTGAGGCCCTTGTCGCGGGTCTCCCCGAGCGAGGTGATCACCTGGCGGGAGGCGTCCCGGATCGCGGTGACCGCGTACGCCAGGTACTCGGGCAGCTCTTCGACCCGGCCGGGCTGGGCGGTCTCCATCAGGCCGTGGTAGTTCTCGGCGGCGGCCTGCAGGGCGTCCACGGCCTTCTCGTTGGCCAGCCGGGCGGCCCGCTTGACCGCCCGGTTGACCGCGCCGACGGTCAGCTCGGCGGTGGCCGCGCCGGTGACCCGGTTGACCAGCTCGTGCGCCTCGTCCACGATCAGCAGCCCGTGCTCGGGCAGCACCGGCGCGCCCTCGATCGCGTCGATCGCGAGCATCGCGTGGTTGGTGACCACGACGTCCGCCAGCTTGGCCCGCTCCCGGGCCTTCTCCGCGAAGCACTCCTGCCCGTACGCGCAGCGGGTGGCGCCCAGGCACTCCTTGGAGGTGACCGACAGCTGGGCCCAGGCCTTGTCCGAGACGCCGGGGCTCAGGTCGTCCCGGTCGCCGGTCTCGGTCTCGTCCGCCCAGTCGCGCAGCCGCAGCACGTCCTGTCCGAGCTTGCCGGTCGGCCCGCCGAGCGCGTCCACCGGGTCGAACAGGCCCTCGCCCTCGTCGCTCGGGGTGCCCTCGTTGGCCCGGTGCAGGCAGAGGTAGTTGGAGCGTCCCTTGAGCATCGCGAACAGCGGGCGGCGGCGCAGCACCGGGTGCAGCGCATCGACCGTACGCGGCAAGTCCCGCTCCACCAGCTGGCGTTGCAGTGCCAGGGTGGCGGTGGCGACCACCACGCGGTCCCCGTGGGCGAGCGCGGGCACCAGGTAGGCGAGAGACTTCCCGGTGCCGGTGCCGGCCTGGACGAGGAGGTGCTCGCTGTGGTCGACCGCGTCGGCGACGGCCTCGGCCATCCGCAGCTGGCCGGGGCGCTCCACACCGCCGACGGCCTCCACCGCGGCGTGCAGCAGCTCGGGGATCCGCGAGCGCGGGACGGCGACGGCTTCCTCGGCCTCGTCGCCGAGGTCCGTCGCGGGCTGGGGTTCGGAGTCGTTCGTCATGACCCTTCCACCCTACGGGGCGGGGGCGACAATCCGGTCCCGCCCAGCGGGAAGGCGCACGTCCACGTCCACCAGCGCGTTGGGCACGGTGCCGTGCCGGGCGGCGTGCGGGCGGTGCGGGCGGTCCTGGTAACCGTCCAGCAGCAGCCGGTTGCGGTTGAGGCAGAGCCGGGTGATCCGGGGCCGGAACAGGTCGAACAGCTCGAAGCGCTCGCCCAGCTCGGGGAAGCGCTCCTGGTAGCGGAGGATCTCGGCGCGCAGCAGGGCCCAGAACTCGGCCTCGGGCAGGCCGGTCTGCGCCTCCACCAGCGGGGCGAGGTAGCGGAAGACGCCGATGAACAGCCCGGAGTGGATGAACTGGCACAGGCCCTGCGGATTGTCCCGCAGCAGCACGTCGGCGACCTCGGCGGGCACGCCGCGCAGTTCGGGCAGGTCCCGGTCGCTGAGGTTGACGTCGTCGACGAAGTCCTTGACCGCGAGCCTGGTCGGGACGTCCCGCTCGTCGAAGACCACGATGGCGTTCTCGCCGTGCGGGGAGAAGACCAGCCCGTAGCGGTAGAGGAAGTGCAGCAGCGGCGGCAGCATCGCGGCGAACAGCCGGCCGGTCCAGTCGGCGGGGGTGAGGCCGGAGCGGGCGATCAGCTCGGCGGTGAGCGCCCGCCCGTCGGAGCCGGACTGCAGCAGGGCGGCGAGGGTGCGGGCGCGCTCGCCGCGGTCGAGGAAGGGGCCGAGCGGTTCGCGCCAGATCGCGCCGAGCAGTTCCTTGTACTGGTACGGCGACTCGGGCATCACCCGGTAGACCGGGTGGTCGACGGTGACGGAGGCGATCTCGCCGAGCAGGATCACCCGGCACTCCTCCCGCAGGTACGGGTCGGCGTCGCGCAGCCCGTGCAGCCAGGCGGTGACGGCGGGTGCGGCGAGGGTGCGCTCGGTGGGCAGGCCGCGCCAGACCAGGGTGTTGAGGATCGACAGCGGCAGCTTGACGGTGCAGCGCTCGGGGTGGGCGGTGTTGAAGAAGGAGCGGATGGACTGCTGGGGCAGCCGTGGGTCGCCGTCCGAGGGCAGCGGGACGATCTCGCCGGAGGCGATCCAGGGCGCGAACAGCGGCAGGATCGTCTCGTCCCACTGCCAGGGGTGCACGGGCAGCAGCAGGTAGTCGTCGGCGTCCGGGCCGAGCGGGGCGCGCAGCGCGTCCACGTCGTCCAGCTCGCGGGCGTACAGCTGCTCGGGGCGTTCCAGGCCGGGCACGCCCCGGTACTGGGCGAGCCGGCGGTGGACGGCGATCCAGGGCAGCGGGCGCGGGCTGCGGGCCTCCGGGGTCCAGCGGGCGACGTCGGTGGCGGAGAAGCCGATCCGGCCCTTGCTGGGGACGATCCACGGGTGGCCGCCCTGGCGCCCCTCCAGCGCGGTGTGGTCGAGCTCGGCGAGTTCGGCGGCGGTGAGCTCGGTGGCGAGCTGGCGGGCGTCCGCGGTCAGGGTGGCGGAGAGCTCGCGGATCAGGTGGGCGGTGGTCTCCCCGCGCATCCCGAGGGTCTGCCGGGCGTACGGGAGGAAGCGCAACGGGTCCAGGCCGTCCGGGTGGGAGCAGTGGACGGACTCCGGGTCGACCTGCCAGCCGTCGTACGCGCCGCGCCGGGCGGTGAAGCGGTACTCGGCCTCGGGCAGCTTGAGCCGGTACTCGCCGGCGGTGGCCCCGGGGACGGGCGTGAGCAGGTCCTCGTAGGCGAACTCGCCGAGCATCTTGGCCAGCAGGGCGCGGCCGGCCCGCCGCCAGTGCCCGGCGGTGAGGTGCGGGGGCAGGTACAGCGGCGGTTCAGCGGCCGACGGTTGCGGCACGGGTCAGCTCCTGGGGGCGGGGGACGGCGGGGGTGGGTTGTGCGCGACCGGCGGGGGCGGGCGGCGCGAAGCCGGTCCAGGCGGTGCGGTCGGGCAGCCGGTGGACGGTCCGGCCGGTGACGGCGTTGAGGATGACCGCGGCCCGATGGGCGCCGAGGCCGAGGTCGGGGGTGCCGACGCCGTGGGTGTGCAGTTCGGCGTTCTGGACGTAGAGGCCGCCGGTGAGTTCGGGCCGGGTGGCGACCCGGTGGTCGAGGTCGACCCGGTAGCGCCCGGCCTCGTCCCAGTCGATCAGGTGGGCGAGCGGTTCCAGCGCGGCCGGGCGGGCGGCGCGGTAGCCGGTGGCGAGCACCACGGCGTCGGTGCGCAGCACGTGTTCGGTGCCGGAGTCGGTGTGCCGGCAGCGCAGTTCGAGGCCGCCGCAGGGGCCGGGGCGGGCGTCGTCGACGGCGGTGCCGGGGGTGATCTCGACCGGGGCGGTGTCGATCGCGCGGCCGATGGTGCGCTCGTAGAGGTGGTCGTGGATCTCGGCGAGGGTCTCGGCGCTGGCGGCCTTGTGCAGCTGCCACTGGGCGGCGACCAGGGCGTCCCGGACGGGGGCGGGCAGGCTGTGGAAGTAGCGGGTGTAGTCGGGGGTGAAGTGCTCCAGGCCGAGCTTGGAGTACTCCATCGGCGCGAGCGCCCTGGTCCGGGTGAGCCAGCGCAGCCGGACGCCGTCGTCGTGGCGGCGCAGCAGGTCGAGGAAGACCTCGGCGCCGGACTGTCCGCTGCCGACCACGGTGATGTCCCGGACGTCGGCGAGGCCGTCGCGGCGGTCCAGGTAGTCGGCGGAGTGGAAGGCGCCCGGGTGGCCGGCCAGGGCGGCGAAGGCCTCGGGCAGCACGGGCCGGGTGCCGACGCCGAGGGCGAGGTTGCGGGCCCGTGCGGTGGAGCGCCGGCCGGTCTCGGTGTCGGTCAGTTCGGCCCGGAACAGGCCGTCCTCCCAGTGCAGCGCGGTGACCTCGGTGCCGAAGCGGCAGTTGGCGAGCCGCTCGGCGGCCCAGCGGCAGTAGTGGTCGTACTCGCGCCGGGGCAGCTGGAAGCGTTCGGCGAAGTAGAACGGGAACAGCCGGTCCTGTGCGCGCAGGTAGTTGAGGAAGGACCACGGGCTGGTCGGGTCGACCAGGGAGACCAGGTCGGCGAGGAAGGGCACCTGCATCCGGGCTCCGTCCACCAGCATGCCGTGGTGCCAGCGGAACTCCGGGCGCTGGTCGCAGAAGAGCGTGCGCAGGCCGGGTACGGGCTCGGCGAGTGCGGCGAGCGAGAGGTTGAACGGGCCGATGCCGACGCCGAGCAGGTCGTACGGAGGGGGTGTCGAGGTGTCCACAGGGGTGTCCTAGGCGGGAAGTGCGGGGGGTAGGGCCCGGTCGCGGACCATCAGGGCGGCGCGCTTGCCGGGCAGGTCGAGTTCGGCGGCGGCCCGGAATCCGGCCCGTTCGAAGGCCCGGACGGAGCGCCGGTTGCGCACGTCCGGTTCGGCCAGCACCCGTTCGCAGGCCTCGCACTGACGGAGGATCAGTTCGGTCAGTGCGGCCAGCAGTACGGCGCCCAGGCCGCGGCCGCGGCGGGTGGCGGGGCCGAGCAGCAGGTGCACGCCGGTGTCGTGCGGCCGGGCCCGGTAGTGCCGGGCGAGCGGGTCGAGGTCGGCGCGGTAGACCTCCCAGTAGCTCATCGGCACGCCGTCGAGCAGGCCGAGGCAGGGCACGCTGCGGCCGTCGCCGTCGAGTTGGGCCCGGACGTGCCGTTCGGTGACGGCGGGCGGCCCGGCGAGCTCCCAGAACTCGTCGACCTCGGGGTCGTTCATCCATCCGGCGAGCAGCTCCAGGTCGGCGGGCAGCCGGACCGGGCTGAGCCTGAACTCGCCGGCCGGGGTGGGGACGGCGCCCCACCCGGGCAGGTCGTCCAGCATCAGAGGTCCGCCACCGGGTTGGGGATGTCCACGTACACGGACTGGGTGGCGACCGGGCCGACCAGCTCGTCCAGGCCGTTGATCCGGGTGAGCAGGTTGGCCTTGCAGGGCAGGGTGGGCGCGTCCAGCAGCAGGGCGGGCAGCGCCGAGCCGGTGGCGGTCGCCTGCGGGCCGGCCAGGAACCGGCGCAGTCCGGCCAGCAGCACCGTCTCGTCGGCCAGTTGCTGGGAGCCGAAGGCGCCGATCAGGCCGAGCACGTGGTTGATGCCGAGGTAGTAGGCGAAGTGGTGGTCGATCACCGTGTCGGGCAGGAAGGTGTCGCTCTCGGCGCCGAGCCCGGGCAGCCGGGCGGTGAGCCGCTCGGCGGCGCTCTCCCGGAAGTAGTAGCCCTGGTTGTCGCGGTAGCGGCCGCCGCTGGGCCAGCCCTCGGCGTCCAGCAGGACGAGGCTGTTCTGCTGGTGCGCCTCCAGGGCGATGCCGCCCTGCCCGTCGAGCCACAGGGCGGGCAGCACGACCGCGTCCAGGTAGCGCAGGAACCATTCGGCGGCCACGGTGCGCACCGGTCGACCGCAGCGCGCGGAGAGCGAGCGCAGGATGTCGCGGAGCCGGGACGGCACGGTGGTGCCGGTGCCGAGCGGCTGTTCGGCGACCAGCCCGGCCACGCACAGCGCGCGGTCGGTCGGGGCGAACGGCTGGGCGCGCAGCACGGTGTCCAGGCCGCCCGGGTCGCCGAGGCCGGGGTGGTCGACGCCGATCCAGGCCGGGTCGCGGACGATGTCGAAGCCGGGGTGGGCGGCCTGCCATTCGGCGGCCAGCCCGCTCTCCAGCAGCCGGTGCACCTCCAGGCCGCGGTGGAGTTCCTTGCGCAGGTTCTCCCGGCGGGAGTTGGTGATCCGCAGGCCGAGCGAGAGCTTGAGCATCCACGGCGTGCCGGGCCGGTAGACGGTGCGCACCGAGGAGGTGGGGTACCAGGGCTCGCCGGACGGGCCGAGGTCGTGCAGCAGCCCGTCGGCGAGCAGTTCGGCGACGACCGGGCGGTGGGCGAGCTCGCGGGCCTGCCAGGGGTGCAGCGGCAGGGCGGCGGTGCCGGGCGGCAGGGCGGCGCGGTCGCCGAGCAGGTCCGCGGTGAGCCGGTCGGCGCTCTCGGCGACGGCGGAGCCGGCCGCGAGCAGTTCGCGGTCGACCGCGTACCAGTGCAGTTGGAAGGAGCCGTGCAGTTCGGGCGAGTAGGCGGCGCTCTGGGCCGGGCCGAGGCCGTCGCGGCTCTTCGGGGTGGGGTGCAGCGGGTGGCCGAGCAGCAGGGCCTGTTCGGCGGCGAGGAAGTGCGAGCGCTCGGGCCCGCCGGGTTCGGCGGCGGTGCGGCGGTGGGCGAGGATCTCGGTGGTGCGCATGACCGAGTCGGCGACCCGGGCGGCGAGGTCGGCGACCTGTCCGGGGTCGGGCCGTTCGGCGGCCGCGGCGGCGAGCAGCGCGGCGGTGGTGACGGCGTCGACCGGGGCGTCGGCGGTGCCCTCGCCGGCCGAGAGGGTGGCCGGGTCGAAGCGGTGCCAGCCGCCGGGCGACCAGTAGCGGACGGGCGCGGTGAGCCGGGCGGCGCCGCCGAGGACGTCGATCCGCAGTCGGCCGTCCGGGCCGGGCCGGGCTCCGGTCTCCCGCGTCCAGCAGCGCAACAGGGCCTCCAGGGCGGCCTGTTCGGCGGCGACGGCGGGGTCGGGGTGCAGCAGCGGGTCGGGTCCCGGCCCGCCCTTCGACTGCCGGGCGGGGTCCACGGGCTGCGACGGTACGGGCGGGGCTCCGGTGAGGGCGGTGCTCAAGGCTGCTCCTTGGGGCGCGTGGGGGTGCGGACGCGGGCTGCTGGTGGAGGGGATCGGCGGGCGCTCGCACCGTCGCGTCAGGTAAGGGTTACCTATCCCTGATGGGTGATCACAAGGAAGGCTCACTCGTCCAGGTGAAGATCGAGGGTTGTCCGCCCCCGGACGGCATCACCTTGCTGTAACGGTGGGGCGGCCGCTCCCCCTCATCACGGATCGGTGACCTCCGCCCGGCACCGCAACCTCGGGGGCGGCGCCGACCGTCCTGGTCTGCAATGGAAGACTCCAGGGCGGCGAGCCGCCGCACGACAGTCCGACCGAGCACAGGGGGAAGCGCACAGATGCCATCGATCCACCGGTCAGCCCTGGCTGCCGCGCTCGTCACGGGAACACTGCTCGCCGCGAGCGCCTGCGGGCCCGACGGTCCGGCCGGCGGCGAGCACGCCGCGCCGCCCGTCGCCACCGGGACGACCGGCTCCGCCGCCCCGGGCGGTGGCGGCGTCATCGGCGGGATCACCCTGCCGTCCGGCCTGCCGACCAGCCTGCTGGAGGGCCTGCCGAAGACCTGGGACGACCTGCGGAAGTGGAAGTTCGAGGACTGGGACAAGTGGGCGTCCAAGCACGTCTTCAACAACCCGGTGGTGAAGGACTTCTGGAACCCGGACAAGATGGGCGACGCCAAGCCGGCGGACCCGGCACCGCCCACCGCCAAGCCGGCCGCCGACGACGGCGGGACCGACCCGGAGCCCGCGGTGGTCAAGGCCGTGCCGGCGCCCCGCCCGTACCTCAAGCAGCCCTCCGGCAAGGTGTTCTTCTCCGCCCAGGGCGGCCGCGGCAACTGCTCGGCCACGGTGATCGCCGATCCGCAGCACCCGGGCAAGAGCAACCTGGTCTGGACGGCCGCCCACTGCGTGCACGAGGGCAAGGGCGGCAACTTCTACAAGGACCTGGTGTTCGTCCCCGCCTACAACAACTCGGGCGCCTCCAGCGGCGGGAAGAAGGCCCCGCTGTCCGAGCTGGCCCCGCTCGGCACCTGGTGGGCCGACCAGGTCGTCACCTCCCCGCAGTGGATGGTCGAGGGCGGTCCCACCGGCGACGCCGCCAACCAGTACGACTTCGCCGTGATGCGGGTGCACAACCAGAACGACACCGGCAAGTCCCTGGAGGAGACGGTCGGTTCGGCCGCCCCGGTGTGGTTCGACGCGCCCCGCGACCAGCTCAAGGTCTCGGCCTCCGGCTACCCGCTGGTCAAGCCCTTCGACGGCCAGGAGCTGTACCGGTGCGACGGCGGCAAGCCGACCCGGCTGTCCTTCGACGCCAAGCGCCCGGCCATGCTGACCATCGGCTGCGACATGACCCAGGGCGCCAGCGGCGGCGGCTGGTTCGCCACCATGCCGGACGGTCGGACCGCGCTGGTCAGCAACACCTCGATCGGCACCCAGGACCACACCTCGCTGAGCGGCCCGTACCTGGAGACGGTCGCCAAGCAGGCCCTGGACTGGATCTCCAGGAAGCAGTAGCCGCACCCGCGGCCGGTACCACCACGGGGGACGACGCACCATGCCGATCACCAGCAGCAGGGCCCACAGGCTCACCACGGCCGGCGCCGCGCTGCTCGCCGCGCTCACGCTCAGCGCGGCCGCCTGCGGACCGGACGGCCCGGCCGCCCCGGCCGCGCCGCCCGCCGCGCTCCCCAAGGCCGCGCCGACCAGCCTGGGCGACCTGAGCGGCTGGAAGCTGGAGGACTGGTCCCGGTACGTCGCCGACAGCGGCTTCAGCGGCCAGCCGGCCGCCGGCTACTGGTCGACCGCCCGGATGGACGCCGCCCGGGCCCGGGCCACCCCGGAGTACTCGCTGACCTCCGCCGCGCCGGAGACCGTCCAGCGGGACGCCCCGCCGGCCCCGGTCCCGGCCGAGGCCCAGCCGCACCCGTACGGCCCCGGCACGGCCGTGGTCGGCCGGCTGTTCCTGAGCACGGCGCAGGGCGACGCCGCCTGCTCCGGCACGGTGGTCTCCGACCCGGCCAACCCGGGCCGCAGCAACCTGGTCTACACCGCCGCGCACTGCCTGCACGACGGCAAGGGCGGCGGCTGGGTGAAGAACCTGGTCTTCGTGCCCGGCTACAACCGGGACGGCCGGGCGGCCCGCGGCAAGCCGTCCCCCGACCAGCAGGCCGCCCCGTACGGCCGGTGGACGGCGGTGCGCGCGCTGGTGTCGCCGACCTGGCTCCAGGAGAGCGGCGCCGGCCCGCGCAGCCAGTACGACTACGGGATCGTCCGGGTGCGCGGCGAGTCCGGCTCCGGCCCGTCCCTGGAGGAGGCGGTCGGCGGCTCCGTCCCGGTGTGGTTCAACGCCCCGCGCGAGCAGATCACCTCGGCCGCCGCCCACGGCTACCCGGTGGAGCGGCCGTTCGACGGCCTGGAGCTGGAGCGCTGCGTCTCCCCCGCCCCGCCGGGCCGGCTGTCCTTCGACCGGACCCGGCCGCCGATGTACGTGATCGGCTGCACCATGACCGGCGGGGCCGCGGGCGGGGGCTGGTTCATCACCAGGGACGGCAAGCCCAACCTGGTCAGCGTCAGCGCGCTCGGCGACCGCAACCCGGCCGGGTACCTGGCCGGGCCCTCGCTGCAGGACCAGGCGAAGCAGGCGTTCGACTACTTCGCCAAGAACGTCAGGTAGCGCGCCCCCGCCGCAGAGCGCGAAGGGCCCCGGACGCGATCGTCCGGGGCCCTTCACACGCGGCGGTCAGCCCTGCAGGGCCACCGCGAAGTGCTCCAGCTCCGCGGCCAGCTCGGCCGGCACCTTGGCGTGCAGCAGGGTGCCCTCGCCGGTGTGCTCGGCGCCGAGCAGCTCGCCCTCCTTGTGCACCCGGGAGACCAGGGCCCCCTGGGTGTACGGCACCAGGGCCCGCACCTCGACGGCCGGGCGCGGCAGCTCGTCGTCGATGAGCTTCAGCAGCTCCTCCATGCCCTCACCGGTGCGGGCCGACACCACGATGGCGTGCGGCTCGCGGCGCAGCAGCCGCTGCAGCACGTGCGGGTCGGCGGCGTCCGCCTTGTTGATCACCACGATCTCCGGCACGTTCTGCGCGTCGACCGAGACGATGACCTCGCGGACGGAGGCCAGCTGCGTCTCCGGCTCGGGGTGCGAGCCGTCGACCACGTGCAGGATGAGGTCCGCGTCGGCGACCTCCTCCATGGTCGAGCGGAAGGCCTCGACCAGGTGGTGCGGCAGGTGCCGGACGAAGCCGACGGTGTCGGCCAGGGTGTAGACCCGGCCGCTCGGGGTCTGGGCCCGGCGCACGGTCGGGTCCAGGGTGGCGAACAGCGCGTTCTCCACCAGGACGCCCGCGCCGGTGAGCCGGTTGAGCAGGGAGGACTTGCCGGCGTTGGTGTAGCCGGCGATGGCCACGGACGGCACCTGGTGGCGCCGGCGCTCCTGGCGCTTGGTGTCGCGGCCCTTCTTCATGTCGGCGATCTCCTTGCGGAGCTTCGCCATCTTCTCGCGGATCCGGCGCCGGTCGGTCTCGATCTTGGTCTCACCGGGGCCACGGGTGGCCATGCCGCCGCCGGAGGAACCGGAGCCACCACCACCCATCTGCCGGGACAGCGACTGACCCCAGCCGCGCAGTCGCGGCAGCATGTACTGCATCTGCGCGAGCGAGACCTGCGCCTTGCCCTCCCGGGACTTGGCGTGCTGGGCGAAGATGTCCAGGATCAGGGCCGTCCGGTCGACGACCTTGACCTTGACCACGTCCTCCAGGTGGATCAGCTGGCCGGGGGTGAGCTCACCGTCGCAGACCACGGTGTCGGCGCCGGTGGAGGCGACGATGTCGCGCAGCTCCTGCGCCTTGCCGGAGCCGATGTAGGTGGCGGCGTCGGGCTTGTCGCGGCGCTGGATGACGCCGTCCAGCACCTCGGAGCCGGCCGTCTCGGCGAGCGCGGCGAGCTCGGCCATCGAGTTCTCCGCCTCCTCCAGCGTGCCGTCCGTCCAGACACCGACGAGCACCACGCGCTCCAGGCGCAGCTGGCGGTACTCGACCTCGGTGACGTCTTCGAGCTCGGTGGAGAGGCCGGCGACCCGGCGCAGGGCGGCGCGCTCGCTGCGGTCGTACTGGTCGCCGTCGTAGGTGTGGCCGAGGTCCTCGTCGATGGCCGCGAGGTCCTCGTCCATGAGGGCTTCCGCCCGCAGACCGTCGAGGCGGCGCGGGGCGTCGGCGTGGTCGCGGGTGTCGAACGTGGAGGTCATTCTGTCCTTTGGTCGCTGGAGTGCTGCGGCGAGGGCCCCTGGATCTCACCGGGGCTCCTGTGCCCTGAGAACGCCGTGGACCGGCCGTGAATTCCCCACGATGGTCGCACGCCCGGCGGCGGCCGGTCACCCCCATTTCCCCCGGCACGCCCGGGGTGGCGCGCCCCGCCCGTCTCCGGTGCGTGCGGGCGGCTCACGTCGTACACCCCGGAGACCTTGAGCATCGCCCGCATCAGGGCCGGCAGCGCGCCCGGCTCGGGCAGCTCGACGGTGTAGGTGTGCCGCACCCGCAGCTCCTGCGGCGGCTCGACCTCGGCGGAGACGATGCCGACGCCCACGGCGGAGATCGCCGCGGTGAGGTCGGCGAGCAGCCGGGGCCGGTTCAGCGCCTCGGCCCGCAGGGTCACCCGGTGGCCGGCCGCCGGGGCGCCCTCCGGCCGCCAGCGCACCTCCAGCTCCGCGCGCCCGTCCGCGCGCAGCCGCCGCCCGGCCGGACACCCTGCCCGGTGCACCGCCACCGCGCCGCCGCGGATCGGGTAGCCGGTCACCTCGTCCGGCGGCACCGGGGTGCAGCAGCGGGCCAGCCGGACCGGCGCCTCCGGCCGTCCGGCCACCTCGACCGGGGCCGCCCGGCGCTCGTCGGCCCGGTGCGCGGGCGGGGCGGGCTGGCCGCCGGCCGGGCCGGTGCGCACCACCGGCAGCCGGGCCGGGTGGTCGGCCAGCCAGCGTTCGATGGCCAGCCGGGCGGCGGGGGTGCGGGCGTGCGCCAGCCACTCGGGCGAGGGCCCGGAGGGCTGTCCGCCGCCCGGCTGGACGCCCTCGGTGAGCACCGCGAGCACGTCCCCGTCCTGCAGCGTGGTGGACAGCGCGGTGAGCCGGCCGTTGACCCGGGCGCCGATGCACCGGTGGCCGGTCTCCTCGCCGAGCAGGTAGGCCGCGTCCACGCAGCTGGCCCCGGCCCGCAGCTGAAGCGTTTCCCCGCACTCCGTCACCACGGTGATCTCGCGGTCGCCCGCCAGGTCGGCGGTGAGCGCGGACCAGAAGGCGTCCGGGTCGGGCGTCTCCTGCTGCCACTCCAGCAGTCGGCTGAGCCAGCCGGGCCGGGCCGGGTCGGTGCGGTCCAGCTCGTCGGCGTCCTGGGCGGGGCCGGCCGGGGACGGGTCGCCGAGCGCGACCACTCCGGTCTCGGCCACCTCGTGCATCCGCCGCGTCCGCACCAGCACCTCGACCACCGCGCCGCCCTCCAGCGCCACCGCGGTGTGCAGCGACTGGTACAGGTTGAACTTGGGGGCGGCCACGAAGTCCTTGAACTCCCCGGGCAGCGGCGTCCAGCAGGTGTGCAGCTCGCCGAGCACGGCGTAGCAGTCGGCGTTCTCCTCCACCACCACCAGCAGCCGCCCGAAGTCGGCCGGCTGCGGGCCCTGCGGCCGGCCGTCCCGCCCGGGCGCGGCGGCCCGCTTGAGCAGCACCCGGTGCAGCGAGACGCAGTGCCGGGGCCGTACGGTCACCTCGGCGGCGACCCGGGCCTCGGCCAGCTGGCGGGCCAGCTGCCGGGCGAAGGGCTCCAGCAGGGTGTCCGGGGCGGCCTCGTGACCGGCCATCAGGGCGCGGGTGTCGGCGTGCTCCTCGGGGTGGAGGGTGGCGAAGACGATGTCCTCCAGCTCCGTCTTGAGCACCTGGATGCCGAGCCGCTCGGCCAGCGGGATCAGCACGTCCCTGGTGACCTTGGCGATCCGCAGCCGGCTGGCCGGCTTCATGTGCCGGATGGTGCGCATGTTGTGCAGCCGGTCGGCGAGCTTGATCACCATCACCCGGACGTCGTCCCCGGTGGCGACCAGCATCTTGCGGAAGGTCTCGGCCTCGGCGGCGGCGCCGAAGTCGACCTTCTCCAGTTTCGTCACCCCGTCGACCAGGTAGGCGACTTCGGGCCCGAATCCGGCACTCACCTGATCCAGCGTCAACTCGGTGTCCTCAACGGTGTCGTGGAGCAGTGAGGCGACCAAGGTGGTCGTCCCGGCGCCGAGTTGGGCCAGGATCATGGTGACGGCCAGCGGGTGGGTGATGTACGGCTCGCCGCTCTTGCGCAGCTGCCCGCGGTGGCTGGCCTCGGCCAGCCGGTACGCCCGGGCGAGCAGTGCGAGGTCGGCCTGCGGATGGCGCCCCCGGTGGACCCGGACCAGCGGTTCCAGGGCGTCCGGCACGGGCTGGCGGCCGGTGGCCAGCAGTGCGGCCCGCCCGGCCCGGCCGAGGGCGGCCAGGCCGAACTCTCCGAGGGGGCGCCTGGCCCCGGTCTGCCGTGCGCTCGTCGGCTGGCCCGCGAGGGGCTGCCCGGCTTGTTGCAACCCCTCCAAGGGACTATCAACCCGCTGGTCCATGCCATAGAGCAGACCACGTTCCGTGGCGAATTGCGCCCCCCTCGCAAACAGGATCACCCGATCAGGGGGATTCGTTGCCGCACGAATTGGGCAAACCGGGCCGTCAGCCGCGGCGCAGCGACTCCCACCAGCGCGCGTCCAGCCGCCCCTCGGCCACGATCACCGCCGGCCCGGTCATCTCCACTCGGCCGTCCGGGTGCTCGGTGATGACCAGTCGGCCGCCCAGCACGTCCACGGTGTACGCGACCGCCTCGCCGGTGACCGCCGGATCGGCGCCGTCCCGGCGGATCGCGGCCACCGCCACCGCGCAGGCGCCGGTGCCGCAGGAGCGGGTCTCGCCCGAGCCGCGCTCGTGCACCCGCATCGCGACGTGCCGCGGGCCGCGGTCCACCACGAACTCGACGTTGACGCCCTCCGGGTAGGCGCCCTCGGGGCTGGTGAGCGGCGCGGTGAACAGGTCGCCGGCGTGGTCCAGGCTCTCCACGAAGGCCACCGCGTGCGGGTTGCCCATGTTGACGTTCAGGGCCGGCCAGCGGCGCTCGCCGACCGCGACCTCGATGCCGTCCGGTCCGGGCAGCCGGGCACGGCCCATGTCGATCGTGACGTCGCCGGGCGTGCCGTCCGCGGCGGCCTCGGCGACCTTCGCGGTGAGCACCCCGGAGCGGGTGGCGACGGCCAGTTCACCGGGCTCGGCCAGGCCGGCCTCGACCAGGAAGCGGGCGAAGACCCTCAGCCCGTTGCCGCACATCTCCGCGATGCTGCCGTCGGAGTTGCGGTAGTCCATGAACCACTCGGCCCGGTCGGCCAGGTCCGCGGAGGCCGGGTCGGCGGCGGCGCGCACCACGCGCAGCAGGCCGTCCCCGCCGATGCCGGCCCGCCGGTCGCACAGCGCGGCGACGGCCTCCGGGCCGATCTCCAGCTCGCCGTCCGGGTCCGGCACGATCACGAAGTCGTTCTGGGTGCCGTGCCCCTTGAAGAAGGGGAGACCGGCCCGCTGAGGAGAGGAAGCGCTCACCCCTCCGATGGTACTGAGGGCGGGCGGACGCCTCGGCGCGGGTCCGTGGGTACGGACCCCGGCGCGGATCCGTGTGCACGGGCCCTGGCGCAGGTCCGTGGGTACGGACCCCGGCGCGGACCCGGCTCAGCGCAGGTAGGCGACCCGCCAGACCGCGAGCGCGCAGGCGGCCAGTGCGATCAGGGTGTAGGCGACGATCGCCTTCCAGCCGGCCCGCCGGCCGGAGCCGCGGCGCGGCAGCCCCGGCCACTTGTAGCCGGCGTGCCGGGCGGCCATCGCGCCCCAGCCGAACGAGGCGGCGGTGAACAGCAGCCCGAGCATCCCGACCATGGTGGCCCGCGCCCCGGCCGAGCCGAAGGCGAGCGGGAAGGCGAACATCAGCGAGCCGAGGATGCCCAGCAGGGCGATCGGCAGGATCTGCCACCAGCGCAGCCGGCGCAGCGGTCGGATCTCCCGTTCGTGCACCGCGCCCTCCGGCGGGGTCCGGGTGTCCAGCGCGGGCACCGCGGCCGCGTACGAGGTCGGCGCCTCCAGGCCGGTCAGCACGGGGAGGTCGCCCCTCGTCGACTCGTCGAACTCCTCGGCCGGTGCGGTGACACTCCCGCCCTGACCGGGTTCGGGGCCGGTACCCGTCGACACTCGGCCTCCCCTGACAGTTCGACACGAGCGGACTCGCGGCCGGGCACGGTCGGCCCCCCGGGCCGACCCCTACGGCATCGATGATGGCATGTCCAGAGGGGCGTTCCGGGCCTGTCCGGGGTCGGCGGGTGATCCGTGGCCATCACGTGATCGGGTCGTGACCCCCGGTGCGTTCTGCACGGTCACCTGCGCGCGCAGGTGCACCGCCGAATTGGCCGGAACTGCACCTACGCGGCCGGAACTCCCTGATGGTCGATCAGTTCGAGGGATCGTTCCAGCAACTCGACCGGGTCGGTTCCGGCCGGACGGGAGAGCCAGTGGATCCGGTCGTCGCGGCGGAACCAGGACTCCTGGCGGCGGGCGAAGCGCTTGGTGGCCCGGACGGTCTCGGCCCGCGCCTCGTCCTCGGTGCACTCTCCGGCGAAGTGGTCGAGCACCTGCTGGTAGCCGAGCGCCCGGGACGCCGTCCGCCCCTCCCGCAGGCCCACCCGCTCCAGCGCCCGCACCTCGTCCAGCAGCCCGGCCTCCCACATCCGGTCGACCCGCAGGGTGATCCGCTCGTCCAGCTCGGGGCGCGGCACGGCGACGCCGAGCTGCACCGCCTCGTACACGGCGGTGTTGCTCGGCAGGTTGGCGGTGAACGGCAGCCCGGTGATCTCGATGACCTCCAGCGCGCGGACGATCCGCCGCCCGTTGCTGGTCAGGATCGCCTCGGCAGCCGGCGGGTCCAGCTCGGCCAGCCGCCGGTGCAGCGCGTACGGGCCGACCTCCTCCAGCTCGGCCTCCAGCCGGGCGCGCACCGCCGGGTCGGTGCCGGGGAACTCCATCTCGTCGATCGCCGCCCGCACGTACAGCCCGGAACCGCCGACCAGGACGGGCGTGCGCCCGGCCGCGAGCAGCCGGTCGATCTCGGCCCGGGCCAACCGCTGGTACTCGGCGACGCTGGCGGCCTCGGTGACGTCCCAGACGTCGAGCAGGTGGTGCGGCACTCCCCCGCGCTCGTCCATGGTGAGCTTGGCGGTGCCGATGTCCATGCCCCGGTACAGCTGCATCGAGTCGGTGTTGATCACCTCGCCGTCGAGGCTGCGGGCGATGGCGACGGCCAGGTCGGACTTGCCGGCGGCGGTCGCGCCGACGATGCAGATGACACGCGGGGTACGGGAGCTGCTCACCGCTCCAGTCTCGCAAACCGCCGGTGTGCCGGGTACCGGGCTGCCTCTTGCCGCCGACTGCGCGAGGATATGACTGTTCCCGATCTGTTTCCGGCCGTTCCCGCAGCTCGGTCCGGTTTTGCGAACGCTTTGCCGACCACGGACGTTGACAGGAGACAGGGAAAGAAGGAGATCGACATGGGCCTGATGGACAACCTCAAGGGCAAGGCCGACGAGCTCAAGGAAAAGGCCAGCGAGCTCGCGGGCAAGCACAGCGACCAGATCGAGCAGATCGTGGACAAGGCCGGCGGCGCCATCGACAAGGCGACCAAGGGCAAGTACAGCGACAAGATCGAGCACGGCGCCAGCAAGGCCAAGGACGCGGTGGGCGACTTCGCCCACAAGCCGAAGCCGGACGACGAGGGCCAGACCCCGCAGCCCCCGCAGCAGTAGCCCCGACGGGCCCCGGGCTCAGCTCCAGGACGCCACGAAGTACCCGACGCCGTAGGGCGCGTCCTGGTAGCCCAGCCGTGCGCTGAGGCCGGCGCCCTCGGCGGCGCCGGCCAGCACCTGCCAGGGAGCCCGGCCCTCGGCCTTGAGCTCGGCGGCCAGGGCGGCGTCCAGGGCGGCGAGGGCCGGGAGGTCCGCCGAGCCCAGGGCGGCGGCCAGCGCCGCGTCGTAGCCCTCGGCCCGCTCGTCCAGGTAGCCGGGCGCCTTCAGCGAGCGGCAGGCGCTGCCGTCGCCCAGCACCAGCAGGGCGACCCGGTCGGCGAGGCCGGCCAGGCCCTGGCCGAGCCCGAGCATCCGGTCGGCGGGGGCGTCGGCGGGCACCGCGCAGGCGTGCGTCGGCAGGGTGACCCCGGCGCGCTCCAGCAGCCAGGCGCCGATGGTCAGCGAGGACGCCAGCTCCGGCCCCTCGACCCGGTCGCCGGGCAGCTTGGCGACCAGCGGCACCCCGTAACGGTGGAAGGAGCCGGCCCCGCCCTCGGTCCACACCTCGGCCTCCGGCCCGGTGCCAACCACCACGACCAGCTGCGGCTCGGCCGCGACCAGTGCCGCCAGCGCCTCGTCGCAGGCGGCCCGCAGCCCGTCCAGCTCGGGCGCGGCCCCGGCGGCGACCTCGGGAACGAGCAGCGGCGGGCAGGGGCACACGGCGGCGGATACCAACATGTGGATCACTCTAACCAACGACAACGACGGCCCGGCGGGAATCGAAGCTCCCGCCGGGCCGCCGTACGGCACGCGTGTCAGTCGCCGCAGCAGGCGCCGCCCGCGGGGGCGGCCAGCGGCAGTTCGGCCGGGGCACCGATCTTCGGCAGGCCGAGCATGACGCCCGTCGAGGAAGGGGCGGCCGACTTGTCGGCGGGCTTGGCCTGGCGCTTCTCCCAGGCGTCGCCGGCCCGGGTGCGGCGCACCGACAGCGTCGGGCCCTCGGCGAGCAGGTGGTGCGGGGCGGCGTAGGTGATCTCGACGGTCACCGTGTCGCCCGGGCGCACCGGCTCGTCCGGCTTCGTGAAGTGCACCAGCCGGTTGTCGGGGGCGCGGCCGGAGAGCCGCTGGGTCTGGTCGTCCTTCTTGCCCTCGCCCTCGGCGACCAGGATCTCCAGGGTGCGGCCGACCTGCTTCTTGTTCTCCTCCCAGGAGATCTCCTCCTGGAGGGCGATCAGCCGGTCGTAGCGGGCCTGGACGACCTCCTTCGGCACCTGGTCCGCCATCTCCGCGGCCGGGGTGCCGGGGCGCTTGGAGTACTGGAAGGTGAAGGCGTTGGTGAAGCGGGCCTCGCGGACGACGTGCATCGTCTCCTCGAAGTCCTCCTCGGTCTCGCCGGGGAAGCCCACGATGATGTCGGTGGAGATGGCCGCGTCCGGCATCGCCTCGCGGACCTTGCGGATGATCCCGAGGAACCGGTCCTGCCGGTAGGAGCGGCGCATCGCCTTGAGCACCCGGTCCGAGCCGGACTGGAGCGGCATGTGCAGCTGGTGCATCACGTTCGGGGTCTCGGCCATCGCGGCGATCACGTCGTCGGTGAAGTCGCGCGGGTGCGGCGAGGTGAAGCGGATCCGCTCCAGGCCCTCGATCTGGCCGGCGGCGCGCAGCAGCTTGGAGAAGGCCTCGCGGTCGCCCAGGTCGGAGCCGTAGGCGTTGACGTTCTGGCCGAGCAGGGTCACCTCGATGACGCCCTCGTCCACCAGCGCCTCGATCTCGGCGAGGACGTCGCCGGGGCGGCGGTCCTCCTCCTTGCCGCGCAGCGCGGGGACGATGCAGAAGGTGCAGGTGTTGTTGCAGCCGACCGAGATGGCGACCCAGGCGGCGTACGCGGACTCGCGGCGGGTGGGCAGCGTGGAGGGGAAGGTCTCCAGCGACTCCAGGATCTCGACCTGGGCCTTCTTCTCGACCGCGGCCCGCTCCAGCAGAGCCGGGAGGTGGCCGATGTTGTGGGTGCCGAACACCACGTCGACCCAGGGGGCGCGCTTGACGATGGTCTCGCGGTCCTTCTGGGCCAGGCAGCCGCCGACGGCGATCTGCATGCCCTGGTGGCGGCCCTTGACCGGCGCGAGCTGCCCGAGGTTGCCGTACAGCTTGTTGTCGGCGTTCTCGCGCACCGCGCAGGTGTTGAACACGACCAGGTCCGGGTCGCCGTCCGGCCCGGCCTTGACGTAGCCCGCGTCCTCCAGCAGCCCGGACAGCCGCTCGGAGTCATGGACGTTCATCTGGCAGCCGTGCGTGACGACCTTGTAGCTCTTCAATCCGCTCTCACCGCTCACCAGACCAGGGTACGGGCAGCCGCGAGCCGCCTTTTCCCGGAGCTTCGCCAAGGCGGTCCCGGGGCTCCGCCGGACCGGTTCCGGAGCTTTCCACCCGTCGTTCCACTCCCGTTCCGCCGGAGCGCCTGGCAGTATCCCTGCATGGCCCCCACCAACCCGTCCCGTCTCGGCGCCGCCGTGCGCAGCGCGGCCCGCAGCCCGCTGTGGCGGACCGTGCTGGCGCTGGTACTGCTGGTCGCCGGACTGGGCGGCTGGTGGCTGTCGGCGGGCCGCTCGCCCGGCTACCCGCGCGGGGAGACCCGCTTCGCCACCGGCGTGCAGCGCGGCGTCTACGACCGGTACGGGCAGCTGCTCCAGGCCCATGTGTCCCGGACCATGCCCGGGGTGCGGCTGGCCCTGGACAACACCGAGGGCTCGGTGGACAACCTCACCCGGGTGGCCACCGGCCAGGACACCTTCGCGATCGCCACCGCCGACGCGGTCGCCGACTACCAGGGCCCCGGCAGGGACCGGCTGCGGGCGATCGCCCGGCTGTACGACGACTACCTGCAGCTGATCGTCCCGGCCTCCTCCCCGGTGCGCCGCACCGCCGACCTCAAGGGCGAGCGGGTCGGCGTCGGCCTGCCGCAGTCCGGGGTGAACCTGGTGACCAGGCGGCTGCTGACGGCGGCCGGGCTGGACCCGGACCGCGACATCGTCCCGGTCTCGGCGGGCGTCGGCGACGCCGCCGACCAGCTGCGCGAGGGGAAACTGGACGCCTTCTTCTGGTCCGGCGGCCTGCCCACCAGCGCGCTCACCGACCTCTCCGACCACGTCCGGATCCGGATCGTGCCGCTGGCCGACCTGTCCGAGGCCCTGCACAAGGCCGAGGGCGGCGGCACCGACGCCTACCGGGCGGCCACCATGCCCAAGGGCACCTACCCGAACGCGGAACCCAAGGACGCCGTCGCCACCATGGCCGTGCCCAACCTGCTGATCACCCGGGACGACGTGGACCCGGGCCTGGTGGAGGGCATGACCCGGGCGGTGATCGACAGCCGCGACCAGATCGGCGCCCAGGTGCACGCGGCCCAGCTGGTCGACCTGCGCACCGCCGTCTACACCGACCCGCTGCCGCTGCACGAGGGCGCGGCGCGGTACTACCGCTCCGTGAAGCCCTAGCGGCCCTAGGGCTTCACCGGCCGGGGCACGGCCAGGGTCACCGCGAGCCCGGTCGGCTTGACCGGGGCGAAGCCGAGCGAGCCGCCGCCGGCCGCCAGCAGGGTGCGGGCGATGGACAGGCCCAGCCCGGAGCCGTCCACGTTCTGGTGCCGCGGGCTGCGCCAGAACCGGTCGCCGGCCCGGGACAGCTCGTCCTCGGTCAGCCCCGGTCCGGCGTCGGTGACAGTGACCGCGACCTCGTCCCGGCGCACCGCGACCCGCAGCCGCACCTGGCTGCCGGACGGGCTGAACTTGAGCGCGTTGTCCAGCACGGCGTCCAGCGCGGAGCCGAAGCCGATCGGGTCCGCCATGCCGATCGCCATCGCGGGGCCGTCCCAGCGCAGCTCGATCCCGCGCTGCTCGGCGACCGGCCGCCAGGCGTCCACCCGGGCCAGGGTCAGCTGGGCGAGGTCGGTCTGCTCCGGTTCGGGGCGGGCGTGCTCGGCGGTGGCCAGCCCGAGCAGGTCGTCCAGCACCCGGGCCAGCCGGGCGCCCTCCTCCCGTACGCCGCTGAGCTCCTCCTCGTGGCCCTCGGGCAGCTCCAGGCCGAGCACCTCGACCCGTAGCAGCAGTGCCGACAGGGGGTTGCGCAGCTGGTGCGAGGCGTCCGCGACGAAGGCCTTCTGCTGGTCCATGGCGTGCACCACGTGGTCCGCCATCTCGTTGAACGACCTTGCCAGCCGCTGGAGTTCGGGCGGTCCTCCGCCGGGCGCGACCCGGGCGGCCATCCGGCCGGTGGCGATGTCGTGGGTGGCCCGGTCCAGGGTGCGCACCGCGCGCAGCACCCACTCGGTGAGCCGGACCGCCAGCAGGACGGCGACGATCATCGCGGCCGCCTCGCCGCCGGCGATCACCAGCCAGCTGTGCAGCACCCGGGCCCGCAGCGCCCCGGCCGGGGACTCGCTCAGCACCACCGCGACCACGTCGCCGTCGCGCACCACCGGGGCGGCGACGGTGATCGTGCGGTCCCCGGTCCACGGCCAGACCTGCGGCGGGTTGTGGCTGCGCCGCCCGTCCAGCGCCTCCTGGAAGGCCTGGGAGCCCCAGCCGGCGGCGGGCACCCGCCAGTCGGCGGGCGCGACGGAGATCGGCACCCCGTCGCGCTGGAAGATGCCCAGCCGCACGCCGTACAGCTCGTGGTAGCGCCGCACCTCGGCGTCGATCGCGTGCTGCCGGCTGAGGTCGCCGGGGGCGGGGTCCGGTTCGCCCTTGCGGGCGGAGTCGGCGGCGCCGGAGGTGGGCAGGTCCTGGGCGAAGCGGGCGGCGTCGTCGAGCCGGTCGACGACCACCCTGCTCTGCTCGGCCGCCGCGAACGCCGCCGCGAGCGGCAGCCCCAGGGCGGCCAGGACGCACAGCATGAGGGCGATCAGGATGCCGAGCAGGCGGGTGCGCACGTGCGGTCAGCGCTCCGCGGGGGCGGACGGGGCCGGGCCGGCCGCGGTGGACGTCGGGCAGTCGGGGATCAGGCGGTAGCCGACGCCGCGGACGGCCTCGACCAGGCCGGGCAGCGCGAGCTTGTTGCGCAGCGAGCCGATGTGCACCTCCAGGGTGCGGCCGTTGCCCTCCCAGCCGCTGCGCCAGACCTCGCTGAAGATCTGCTCGCGCCGGTAGACCACGCCCGGGCTCTGGGCGAGCAGCGCGAGCAGGTCGAACTCCTTGCGGGTGAGCGGCACGTCGCGGCCGTCCACGCTGACCCGGCGGCGCTCCCGGTCGATCCGGATGCCCCGGGACTCCAGCGGGCCGCGCTGCTGCGGCACGGTGTCGGGCGCGGGCACCGACACCGAGGACGGGGCGGCGCCGCGGCGGGCGACCGCGTGGATGCGGGCGAGCAGCTCACCCATGTCGTACGGCTTGGTGACGTAGTCGTCGGCGCCCAGGTTGAGGCCGTGGATCCGGGAGCGGATGTCGGCGCGGGCGGTCACCATGATCACCGGCACGCCGCTGCCGGCCCGGATCCGGCTGCACACCTCGAAGCCGTCGCGGTCGGGCAGCCCGAGGTCGAGCAGCACCACGCGGTACGGCTCGCTGCCGTCCGGCACCAGGGCGTCCAGCGCCTCGTGCCCGCTGCGGGCGTGCCGGACCTGGAAGCCGTGCCTGCCCAGCACCGCGACCAGCGCCGCGGCCACGCGTTCGTCGTCCTCGACGAGCAGTAGTCGCATCCTGTTCTCCTCCTCTCCCCCTTGGATCACGGGCCGATCGAACCAGGCCCGGTTCTGCGCAGTATGGGCCAGCGGGCGGCCGGGCGCCAGGTTCGACCGCGCACCGGTCTCGTGGGGGACGGGGAGCACCGGTGCGGATTCCCGCTGTGACATGCCCCGTCGACGCCCGCGCGAACAGTGCGTACGCGCCGTGTGGCCGTTTCGTGATCCTCAAGTTCCGCTCAGATCGGCTGACGGGGCACCGTCAGCACTCCTATGGTCGCCCCACCGGGGGCTGCGGCTCCGCCGGTCGCGGCTCCCGGATTCGTACCACCATTGCCGCCCAAGGGAGTTGAGACTTCTCGGGTAGGCACGATTCGACACAGAGGGAGCAGGCGCGATGACCGAGAGCCCGGTCGAGGACTCCACCCCCGCGGCCGCCGCCCCGCTGGTCGTGCTGGACAACGTCAACAAGCACTACGGCGCGCTGCACGTGCTGCAGGACATCGACCTCCGGATCACCCAGGGCGAGGTGGTCGTACTGATCGGCCCGTCCGGTTCGGGCAAGTCCACGCTGTGCCGGACGATCAACCGGCTGGAGACCATCGACTCCGGCACGATCACCGTCGACGGCCGCCCGCTGCCCGCCGAGGGCAAGGAGCTGGCCCGGCTGCGCGCCGAGGTCGGCATGGTGTTCCAGAGCTTCAACCTGTTCGCGCACAAGACCGTGCTGGAGAACGTGGTCATCGGCCAGGTCAAGGTGCGCAAGGTGCCCCGGCCGCAGGCCGAGCGGACCGCCCGGGAGCTGCTGGAGCGGGTCGGCGTCGGCGCGCAGGCGGACAAGTACCCGGCCCAGCTCTCCGGCGGGCAGCAGCAGCGCGTGGCGATCGCCCGGGCGCTGGCCATGAAGCCCAAGGTGATGCTCTTCGACGAGCCGACCTCGGCGCTGGACCCGGAGATGGTCAACGAGGTGCTGGAGGTCATGCGCCAGCTGGCCGCCGACGGCATGACGATGGTCGTGGTCACCCACGAGATGGGCTTCGCCCGCTCCGCCGCCAACCGCGTGCTGTTCATGGCCGACGGCCGGATCGTCGAGCAGAACACCCCGGACGCCTTCTTCACCGCGCCGCGCTCCGACCGCGCCAAGGACTTCCTCTCGAAGATCCTGCACCACTGACGCTTCGAGAACACGCGGGACCGGCCCGGCGACGGCGCCGGCCCGCCGCCCGTGCACGACTTCCAGACGTCAGAGCCCGGTTGACGCCGTGGCCCAGCCCCAGGAGAACACCCCTCATGAGGACTTCTCGCACCCTCGCCGTGGCGCTCTGTGCCGTCGCGCTCACCGCCACCGCCGCCTGCGGCAAGGACGGCACCCCCGGTGCCACCGCCGCGAGCAGCGGCGGCAGCGCCGCCCCGGCGCTGCCGAGCTACACGGTCAAGACCGACGTCAAGGTCGACTCCCCCGTCATAGCCGAGGCCAGGAAGCGCGGCCAGCTGATCATCGGCGCCAAGGCCGACCAGCCCAACCTCGGCTGGGAGGACGTCGCCAGCGGCGACCGCAGCGGTTTCGACATCGAGATCGCCAAGATGATCGCCGCCGACCTCGGCTTCACCCCGCAGCAGATCAAGTGGCAGACCCTGGTCTCCTCGCAGCGCGAGCCTGCCATCGCCAAGGGCCAGATCGACTTCTACGTCGGCACCTACAGCATCAACGACGAGCGCAAGAAGAGCGTCTCCTTCGCCGGCCCGTACTACATCGCCGGCCAGGACCTGCTGGTGAGGGCCGACAACACCTCGATCACCGGCCCGGAGAGCGTCGGCGGCAAGAACGTCTGCACCGCCACCGGCTCGACCTCGATCAAGAACATCCAGCAGTACAACCCGAAGATCACCCAGTTCGACACCTACTCGGCCTGCGTCGAGAAGCTGATGTCGAACGAGGTCGACGCGGTCACCACCGACGACGCGATCCTCAAGGGCTACGCCTCCAAGTACGCCCCCAAGCTCAGGGTGGTCGGCAAGCCGTTCACCAAGGAGAACTACGGCGTCGGCCTGAACAAGGACGACAAGGCGCTGCGGGACGCGATCAGCGACGCCCTCAAGGCCCACGAGGACAACGGCGACTGGAAGAAGGCCTACGACGCGACCCTGGGCCTGTCCGGCTCCCCCGCGCCGGAGGTTCCGGCCCTCGACCGCTACTGACCCACCACCGACCTCCCGTTCCGACCATCTGTGAGAGGAGGGCCGCCGGATGGGGTTCCTGTTCGAGCAGGACAACTTCGCGTTGTTCCGCGACGGCTTCCTGCAGACGATCGAGCTGAGCGCGCTCAGCGCCCTGCTCGCCCTGCTGCTGGGCACCCTGCTGGCGGCCTTCCGGGTCTCCCCGGTGCCGGTCCTGCGCGCCTTCGGCACCGCCTGGGTGACGCTGTTCCGCAACACCCCGCTGACCCTGCTGTTCTTCGCCGTCACCTTCGGCCTGCCGCCGCTCGGCGTGCACTTCAGCCACCTGGTCTTCGCGGTGCTGGCGCTCGGCGGGTACACCGCCTCGTTCGTCTGCGAGGTGATCCGCTCCGGCATCAACACCGTGCCGCTCGGCCAGGCGGAGGCCGCCCGCAGCCTGGGCATGACTTTCGGCCAGACCCTCACCCTGGTCGTCCTGCCGCAGGCCGCCCGGACCGTCCTGGCCCCGATGAGCAGCGTCTTCATCGCCCTGCCGAGGAACTCGGCGATCGCCGGCGCGTTCAGCGTCGGCGAGCTGTACAGCGCCCAGCAGACCTTCTCCGAACGCGGCTACTCGATCTTCGCGATCTTCTTCTGGGTGGCCTGCGCCTACCTGCTGATCAGCGCGACGGTCGCCACCTTCTTCCGCTTCCTGGAATCCCGACTGGCGGTGGTCCGATGAGTATTCTGAACCGCCCGGCCTCGGCCGGCGTCCTCTACGACGCCCCCGGCCCGAAGGCCCGCGCCCGCTACCGCCTGTTCGGCGTCCTCTCGGTGCTCGGCATCCTCGGACTCCTCTGGTACGTCTTCGCCGCGCTCGACGCCAACGGCCAGTTCGACCCGGACCTCTGGGACCCGTTCCAGTACAACTTCGTCCAGCAGATGATCCTGGACGGCCTGCTGGCCACCCTGAAGGCCTTCGGGCTGGCCGCGGCCTTCTCCCTCACCCTGGGCGCGCTGCTCGCGGCCGGCCAGCTCTCCGACCACAAGCCGGTCCGCTGGGCCTGCACCGGCATCGTCCAGTTCTTCCGGGCGATGCCCCTGCTGATCCTGATCGTCGCGCTCTACTACGCCTTCTTCGCCAAGCAGTCGATGTGGGCGCTGGTCATCGGCCTCACCCTCTACAACGGCGCCGTCCAGGCCGAGATCATCCGCAGCGGCGTCAACGCCGTCCCCCGCGGCCAGGGCGAGGCGGCGTACGCCATCGGAATGCGCAAGACCCAGGTGATGGCCTCCATCCTGGTGCCGCAGGCCGTCCGTTCGATGCTGCCCTCGATGATCGGCCAGCTGGTCGTCACCCTCAAGGACACCTCGCTCGGCCTGATCATCACCTACCAGGAGCTGCTGTTCGTCGGCAAGAAGATCGCCAGCCAGCCGATGAACGCCGCCGGTTTCCCCTACATCCCGGTGGTCCTCGTCATCGGCCCGATCTACATCGCCATGTGCCTGCTGCTGACCGCGCTCGCGCGGTGGATCGAAGCACGCGGCCGTCGCGGCGCGAACCGGCGCACTTCACCTGCTGCTTGACGGACACGCAGGCGAACTGTTGCATTGCTCTTCGTGACACGTCCCGGGAGCATCCACGCGGCATATGCGGCAGCGGTAACCGACGCCGGCCGGACGGCCGGTTCGTGCCCGGAGGTTCCGCGATGGACCCGGTGATCGTGGTCGGGGCCGGACCGGTCGGTCTGGCCCTGGCCCTCGCACTCGCCCGGCACGAGGTGCCGACCGTCGTCCTCGACGAGGGCTCCGGACTCTGCCCCGAGGGCCCGCGCAGCGTCGTGCTCGGGGCCGACACCACCGCCTTCCTGACCCGGATCGGCTACCCCCGGGCCGTCTCCGACTCGGCACTGTGGGACTCCTTCGCCATCTGGCGGCGCCGCCAGGAGGTGCTGCGGATCGACCTCACCGACTCCCCCACCTTCCACCTGCCCCAGCACCGCCTCCAGCGCGGCCTGCGCGACGCCCTGACCGGCACCCCGCTGGTCAGGCTGGTCCCGCTGAACCGGGTCGTCGAACTCGAACAGGACCGCGACGGCGTCAGCGTCCGCACCGTCGGCACCCAGGACGGCTCCACCACCTGGTGGCGCGGCAGCCACCTGGTCGGCTGCGACGGCGCCCGGTCCACCGTCCGCAAGGTGCTCCGGATCCGTTTCCCCGGCCGCCCCGCGGTCGACCGCAACGCCATCGCCACCGTCCGGGTCGACCTGCCCTTCGACGGCGCCCGGCTGCACCGCGAGCCCCCGTGGCGGGGCGACCGCGAGGCCTCCGCCCGCCCGCTCCCGGACGGCGTCTGGCGGCTCGACTGGCGGCTGCCCCCCGGACGGGGCTCCGCCACCGAGAACGTCGACCCGCACGCCACCTGGCCCGGCATCGTCACCGGCGACACCCTGCTCACCCGGGTCACCTCCACCCTCACCGGCTGGTGCGGCGAGCTCCCCCGCTACGAACTGCTGGCCGCCGCCGACCACACCGCCCAGCAGCGCCTCGCCGCCCGCTTCCGCAGCGGCCGCTGCTTCCTGGCCGGCGACGCCGCCCACCTGCACGGCGCCCTCGGGATGCAGAACCTCGCCGACGGGCTGCGCGACGCCGACAACCTCGCCTGGCGACTCGCCCTCGCCTGGCACCTCCACTCCGGCGGACCGCAGCCCGGCGGCTCGCTGCTGGACGGCTACGAGGCCGAGCGGCGCGGCGCGGTCGGCGCCCGGCTGCGCGCCGTCGACCAGTCCATGCCGCTGCTGCGCCCGCTGCGCGGCTGGCAGCAGACCCGGCGCTCGCTGCTGGTCGGAGGCTTCCGCAAGCACGCCCCGCTGCTCTCCGACGGCCAGCTGGGCACCGGCCGCTTCGGCGGCGCCCCCGCCTACCCGGCCGCGCCCTCCGGCGTCCCGGGCAGGGTGCCGGTGCAGCGCGGCACGCGCGGCACCACCTCGCTCAGCGAACTGCTGCCCGCCACCGCCCCCGGCGTCCTCGTCCCGGACCTGCCGGTGCTCACCACCGACGGCGCCCCGGACCACCTGCACTCCCGGCTCGGCGCCACCTTCCTGCTGCTGCTGGTCGCCCCCGGCACCGCCGTCTGGTCCTCCGAGCACTGGCTGGGCGCCGGGCTGATGCCCCGGCTCGCCGAGGTCGCCGCCGCGCTGCCGGTGCCGGCCGAGGTGCTGGTCACCGAGGAGTACCCGGGCGCCGGGCCGCACACCGTGCTGCTGATCCGGCCGGACGGGCACCTGGTCGGCGTCACCCAGGGCGCCGCCGCCGAGGACCTGCTGCTGCTCGCCGACCGGGCCCGCGGCGGCCCGGCCCCGATCACCGGCACGGCCGAACCGGAGCCGCAGCCCGCCCGGCAGCAGGTGGAGCCCAGCGCCTGAGGCCCGGCCCCGGCTCGGCCTGAGATCGGCCTAGCCCTAACTCGGCCCAGCCCTGGCTCGGCCGGCCTCGGCTCAGCCCGCCACCGCCGTCGCCCGGCTCTCCCGGACCACGGTCACCCGGATCTGGCCCGGGTAGGTCAGCTCCGCGGAGACCTGCCGGGCCACCTCACGGGCGATCAGCTCCGCTCCGAGGTCGTCCACCGCGTCCGGCCGCACCATCACCCGCACCTCGCGCCCGGCCTGCATCGCGTACACCTCGGCGACCCCCGCGTGCGAGCGCGCGATCTCCTCCAACCGGGCCAGCCGCCGCACGTACACCTCCAGCGACTCCTTGCGCGCCCCGGGCCGCCCGCCCGAGCAGGCGTCCGCCGCCTGGGTCAGCACCGCCGTCACGGTACGGGGCTCCACCTCGCCGTGGTGCGCGGCGATCGCGTGCACCACCTCCGGGGACTCGCCGTGCCGCCGGGCGAAGTCCGCGCCGATCGCCGCGTGGCTGCCCTCGACCTCATGGGTGAGCGCCTTGCCGATGTCGTGCAGCAGCGCCGCCCGGCGCACCGGCTCCGGGTCCACCCCCAGTTCGGCGGCCATCATCCCGGCCAGGTGCGCGGACTCCAGCAGGTGACCGAGAACGTTCTGCCCGTACGAGACCCGGTAGCGCAGGGAGCCCAGGGTGCGGACGAGTTCGGGGTGCATCCCGCCGACCCGGGCGTCCAGCAGGGCGTCCTCGCCGGCCCGGACGCAGCGCTGCTCGACCTCCGTCCGGCTGCGCTCGTGGACGTGCTCGATCCGGGTCGGGTGGATCCGGCCGTCCTCGACCAGCTGCTCCAGGGTGAGCCGGGCGGTCTCCCGGCGGACCGGGTCGAAGCAGGAGAGCTGCACCGAGGCCGGGGTGTCGTCGATGATCAGGTTGACCCCGGTGACCGTCTCGAAGGCGCGGATGTTGCGGCCCTCCCGGCCGATGATCCGGCCCTTCATGTCCTCGCCCGGCAGCCGGAAGACGGTGACGGCGGTCTCCGCGGTCTGCTCCGAAGCCAACCGCTGGATCGCCCCGGCGATGATGTCCCGGGCGCGGCGCTCGCCCTCCGCCCGGGCCTCGCGCTCGATCTCCCGGACCGCGACCGCGACCTCCCGGCGGGCCGAGTCCTCGGCCTCGCGCAGGAGTTGGGCGTGCGCCTGTTCTGCGGAGAGTCCTGCCGCGCGCTCCAGCTCGGCCGCGCGGCGGACCACCAGCGCCTCGGCCTCACCCCGGGATCGCTCCAACTCGGCCGAGCGCACGGCCAGTTCGTCCTCCCGCTGGTGCAGCCGACGCAACTCCTCGGCCAGTTGCTCCTCGCGCCGGGCGAGTTCGGCCCGCTCCCGGCCGACCTGCTCCTCGGCCCGCCCGCGAACCCGCTCGGCCTCGGTGAGCGCCTGCCGCCGGGCCGCCTGCAACCGTCTGATCACCAGCACGGCGAGCGCCGCGAGCACCAGCAGGACGGCCACGGTCGAACCGACGATCGACACCAGGGAGTCACCCGCGCCGGTGCCCGCCGAGAAACTCATGCCGCCCCACTCCCCGTTTTGCGCGCGGGCCGCCGTCCGGAAGCGCCCCCGCACTGAGTGCGAGGCTAGGGCCGGGTCACGGGAGGGTCAAGACTCGCCCTGGTCCGGACCAAGAAGCGTACGGAACTGCCACTACTCCCACTCGGTTCCCGCCGGTTCGTCGGCCTCCTCCTCCAGCGCGCCGCGCACCACCCGGAAGGCCAGGCCCTCGGAGTAGCCGCGCCGGGCCAGCATGCCGACCAGCCGCCGGGTGCGGACCTGTGGGTCCAGCCCCCGGGTGGAGCGCAGCTTGCGCTCCACCAGCGCCCGGGCCGCCTCCGCCTCGTCGTCGTGGTCGAGCTGGGCGACGGCCTGCTCGACCAGGTCGGCGGCCACACCCTTGGTGCGCAGTTCCTGGGCCAGCGCCCGCCGGGACAGGCCCCGGACGGCGTGCCGGGACTCCACCCAGGCCGCGGCGAAGGCCGCGTCGTCGATCAGTCCGACCTCTTCGAGCCGGGTGAGCACCTCGTCGGCGACGTCCTCCGGGATCTCCCGCTTGCGCAGCGCGTCGGCCAGCTGCTTGCGGGTCTTGGCGGCACCGGTCAGCAGCCGCAGGCAGATGTCCCGGGCGCGGGTCTCCGGATCCGTCTGCTCCTCGGCGCGCCCGCGGGACGTACGGGCGGCGCTCTCGAACTCGCCCGAGCACTCCTCGCCCGACGCCTCCTCGCCCGGCGGGCGCTCGGTCGAGCGCCCCCCGCTCCGGCGGCTCCGGCGCGCGCCGCCGGCGGCGGGGCGGCGGCGCGAGGCGGCCGCCCCGCCGCGACCGGCCGTCTCGGCCCCGCGCCGGCCGGCCCCGAGTCGGTCGACCCCGAGTCGGTCGCCCTCCATGGACGCGGTGTCGTCCGCGGCGGCGTGGAACTCCTCGGCGTCGAACTCCTCGGCCGCCAGCGCCGAGCGGCGCCGACGGCGGCCGATGGGCAGCTCGGAGGCGGAGACCAGCCCGAGCGCCTCGACCGAGACCTCCGCCGGCTGCTCCCGCTCCGGAGCCGGTTCGGGCGCCGCACCGCGCACCGCCCGAACCGGGGCCCCGTCGGACTCCGGCTCCGGGCCGGATGCCCACTGCGAGGCGGACGCGCGCTCCCGTCGCCCCGCACGGGCCCGTGACCGCGACCGCGGCCCGGCCGCCGACGCCCGAGGCTCCGGCTCCCGGCCGGGAGCGGGCTCCTCCGCGACCGCGGCGAACCAGTCCGGCGGGCCGAAGTCGTCATCCTCGGGGCCCGCCGGGCCGCCGCCCACCCTGTCGTGCTGCGTCAACGGCTCAGGCCTTGGCAGCCGCCGTCTTCTTCGCCGCGGCCGTCTTGGTGGCGGTCGCGGTGATCGGCTTGGCCGCGCCGTCGGCAGCGGCGGCGTCCGCCTCGCCGTCAGCCGGCTCCTCGGTCTTCGGGCCGATGCCGAGCTTGCCCTTGATCTTCCGCTCGATCTCGTCGGCGAGCTGCGGGTTGTCCCGCAGGAAGTTGCGGGCGTTCTCCTTGCCCTGGCCGAGCTGGTCGCCCTCGTAGGTGTACCAGGCGCCGGACTTGCGGATGAAGCCGTGCTCGACGCCCATGTCGATCAGGCCGCCCTCGCGGCTGATGCCGATGCCGTAGAGGATGTCGAACTCGGCCTGCTTGAACGGCGCGGCGACCTTGTTCTTGACGACCTTGACCCGGGTGCGGTTGCCGACCGCCTCGGTGCCGTCCTTCAGGGTCTCGATCCGGCGGATGTCCAGTCGGACCGAGGCGTAGAACTTCAGCGCCCGGCCACCGGTCGTGGTCTCCGGCGAGCCGAACATCACACCGATCTTCTCGCGCAGCTGGTTGATGAAGATCGCGGTGGTGTTCGACTGGTTCAGCGCACCGGCGATCTTGCGCAGCGCCTGGCTCATCAGTCGGGCCTGGAGGCCGACGTGCGAGTCGCCCATCTCGCCCTCGATCTCGGCGCGCGGGACGAGCGCGGCGACCGAGTCGATGATCACCAGGTCGATCGCGCCGGAGCGGATCAGCATGTCGGTGATCTCCAGGGCCTGCTCACCGGTGTCCGGCTGGCTGACCAGCAGGGCGTCGGTGTCCACGCCGAGCTTCTTGGCGTACTCCGGGTCGAGCGCGTGCTCCGCGTCGACGAAGGCGACCGTGCCTCCGGCCTTCTGGGCGTTGGCCGCCAGGTGCAAGGTCAGGGTGGTCTTACCGGAGGACTCGGGGCCGTAGATCTCGATCACCCGGCCGCGCGGGATGCCGCCGACCCCGAGGGCGACGTCCAGGGCGGTCGACCCGGTGGAGATCACCTCGACCGGCTCGTTGGCCTTCTCGCCGAGGCGCATCACCGAGCCCTTGCCGAACTGTCGCTCGATCTGGGCGAGAGCGGTCTCCAGGGCCTTCTCGCGATCCGTACCTGCCATGGCTTTTTCCCTCGGGTTCTGTGCTGTGCGCTTCATCGTCATCGACGCTAGCGCGTCCCACTGACAAACGAGCCCCACCGGGCTCAGCCTGTGGAGAACTCCTCGCCGGAGAGTACAAAGAACATCTGTTCGATTCAAGCGTCACACGTTCGTACGACTGTCGTCCCCCTCCGGCTCCCGCTCCCGCGCACCGTCGCCGCCGACCATCCGCCGCAGCCGCCGGGCCGCCTCCCGGCGCAGCTCACGACGGGCGCGGCGCTGCTCGCCCCGGTCGATCCGCGGGTCGGTGGCCACCTCGTAGCGCCGCACGTACGTCCCGACGAAGCCCTGCAGGGTGGCCGCCGCCGGGATCGCGATCAGCGCACCCACCGCGCCGAGCAGCGCCGCGCCCGCGATCACCGCCCCGAAGGCCACCGCCGGGTGCACGTCCACCGTGCGCGCGGTGATCCTCGGCTGCAGCAGGTAGTTCTCGATCTGCTGGTAGACCACCACGAAGACCAGCACCCAGAGCGCGTCCACCGGGTCCACGGTCAGCGCCACCAGCACCGGCACCGCCCCGGCCAGGTACGTCCCGATGGTGGGCACGAACTGCGACATGACGCCGACCCAGACCGCCAGCGCCGCCGAGTACGGCAGGTCGAGCAGCGCGAACATCACCCAGTGCCCGGCCGCCGACACCACCGCGAGCAGCGCCCGGGAGTACAGGTAGCCGCCGGTCTTGGCCAGCGCGATCTCCCAGGCCCGCAGCACCTCGGCCTGCTTGGCGGGCGGCAGCATCGAGCAGACCGTCCGGCGGACCCGCGGGCCCTCGGCGGTGAAGTAGAAGGTGAACAGCCCGACCGTGAAGGCCTGGAAGAGGCCGCCGATCACGGTGGAGGAGACGCCCCAGACGTTGTCGGCGGCCTGCTGGACGTAGCTCTCGATGGTGCCGGAGTCCTTGAGCAGCCGCTGTTGCAGCTCGCCCAGCGAGAGGTTCTGATGGAAGGTCTGGTTCACCCAGTTGATCAGATTGTCGACCAGGTGTGGCAGATCCCCGGCGATCTTCGCCACCTGGTCCACCAGCACGGTCCCGAGCGCCGCGAGGAAGCCGACCGCCGACACCCCGACCGCGACGAACACCAGGAAGGTGCCCACCCCGCGGCGCACCCCGCGCGCCGCCATCCGGTCCACGGCCGGCTCCAGCGCCAGCGACAGGAAGAAGGCCACCAGCAGCATCACGAACAGGTCGATCAACTGCCGGAAGGCCCAGTCCGCGAGCTGGAACAGCCCCACCAGCACCAGGAACAGCACCATCGCCCGGGGCAGCCAGCGCGGCATCCCCCCGCCGTTCCCGCGCCCGTCGTCGGCGATCCGCACCGATCCGTCCGAATTCTCCGGTTCGGAGCTGTTCGTATTCTTCTGTCCCGTACTGTCTGTCACTCGAACAGTCTGGCCCATCCACCGGACGGGCTCAGCGCAGTTGCGCGGAAACCCCCTGGGTCTCGCAGACCACCCGCCAGACGTCCTTGGCCTCCCAGCCCGCGTCCAGCGCCTGGCGCACCGTCCGCCCGCCCAGCTCGCTCATCACGTGGTCGGACGCGAAGGACTCCGCGTACGCCTCGCCGAAGTGCGCGTACATCCGTCGCCAGAACTCGGTCAGCCTCATGGCCCCAGTATCCCGGACCCCGCACCGGCTCCCCCGGCCAGCCACTCCCCGGCCGTCAGCGCGTACTCGACCTCGCCCCACTCCGCCCCCACGCCGAACCGCCCCCCTCAGCGGGGCACCACCAGCAACCCCGCACCGAAGTACTGCCGGTCCCCGCACGCGCGCACCCCCGACGCACAGGCCCCCGACGCCGCACCCGCCAGCAGCCCCGCGAGCCCGTCCGACCCGAGGTCCGGGTGGAGCGCCGCGGCCACCGCGACCGCCCCGGTGACGTGCGCCGCCGCCATCGAGGTCCCGGCCAGCGCCGCGTACTGCCCCCCGGGCCAGTCGGAGACGATCGCCCCCTGCACCCCGCCGTCCGGGTCGCCGCCCGGAGCGGCCAGCGACACCCGCCCGCGTCCGTAGTTGGAGTAGGCGGACGGACGGCCGTCCCGGTTGACGGCGGTGACGGTGACGACCCCGGGCAGCTCGCCGGGGAGGCGGACGCACTCGGTGCCCAGGTAGCGGGTGCGGGCCGGTCCGGAGACCCGGTCGTTGGGGCTGCGCTCGTCGGTCCGGGAGGCGCCGAGGTCCTGCCCGTCGTTGCCGGCCGAGGCGACCACCACCGCGCCCTTGCGCCGGGCGTACGCGGTGGCCCGGCCGACGGCGGCGATCAGCGCCGCCTGGTCGCGGTCCTCGGGGCAGTTGTACTTCCACGGGTCGGCGAAGTAGCTGTTGTTGATCGCCTTGGCCCCGTGGTCGGCCGCCCAGAGCATGCCGCAGACGATGTTCTCCACGTAGTACTGCCCCAGCGGTCCGAGCAGCCGGACGGCGGCGATCCGCACGCCGGGCGCCACCCCGGTGACGCCGTGTCCGTCCCGGCCGGCGCCGACGATCCCGGCGACATGGGTGCCGTGACCGCTCTCCCCCACCCCGGGGTCGGGCCGCCAGGAGCCGGTCCGGGCGTCCGGCCGGCCGTCCGCGCAGGAGGCCGAGGCCTTCGGGTCGACGGCCGCCCGCAGGTCCGGGTGGGTGTCGTCCACGCCCGAGTCCAGCACCGCGACCAGCACCTGGTGCAGCGCCTCCGCGCCCGGCACGCTCCTGGCGACGACGCCGGCCGGCCCCGGGGCGGCGCCGAGCATGGCGAGGTTCCAGGCCCCGCCCTCCGCGGGGTCGGGCACCGTGACGGTCCCGCCGCTCCGCCCGTCCGAGCTCGTGCGCGCCGCCCCCGCCGTGAAGTCCCCGGCGCCCTCGACCGCCCTCGGCGGCCCGACCACCGGAGCGGTCCGGGTCGCACCCACGGCGGCGATCCCCGGCCTGGCCCGGGCCCTGTCCGCGAAACCGCCGGTCGCGTACGCCAGCACCGCCCCGATCTGCGGGTACTCCTGCACCACCTGCCCGCCCGCCGCCAGGCTCGCCGCCTCGGCCCGGGCGGTGCCCGCGGCGTCCTCCTGCTCGGCCAGCACCAGGTAGCTGAGGTAGGCCCGCCCGGGCCCCGACACGTACGGCACGGCGCCGCCGGCCACGAGGGCGGTGAGCAGCATCGCGAGCAGCGTCCGGGCGGGCCCGCGGAGCCCGCGGCGGCGGACCGTACGGGCGGGACTGCCGGACTGGTGCTGCTGCGCCATCCCACGGTCTCCGCTCGTCGGTCCGATGAGGTCACGGTCATCCGGTCGCACGGTCATCCGGTGCACGGCCGTCCGGTGCACGGTCCAGCCGGCCACACGGTCGTACAGCCTTGATCAGGCATCCGTTTCCTCACCATATGAGCCGACTGTCATTCCCGCCCTCCCGGTTACACCCCTCGTCAGCCCCGCCCCCGCTTGTCAGCCCCACCCGGCACCATGGGGGCATGGCGCCCCAGCACCCCACCCCGCCCGCCGAAGACCCCCTGGCCGGATTCGCCCCGGCCACCCGGGCCTGGTTCACGGGTGCCTTCCCCGCCCCCACCACCGCCCAGGCCGAGGCCTGGCGCGCCATCGGCCGGGAGACCGACGTCCTGGTGGTCGCCCCCACCGGCTCCGGCAAGACGCTCGCCGCCTTCCTCTCCGCCCTGGACCGGCTCAGCAGCACCCCGCCCCCGGCCGAACCCAAGCGCCGCTGCCGGGTGCTCTACGTCTCCCCGCTCAAGGCCCTCGCGGTGGACGTCGAACGGAACCTCCGCGCCCCGCTGACCGGCCTGCGCCAGGCCGCCGTCCGGCTCGGCCTGCCCGAGCCCGAGGTCCAGGTCGCCATCCGCTCCGGCGACACCCCCGCCGCCGACCGCCGCCGCTTCGCCACCCACCCGCCGGACATCCTGATCACCACCCCCGAGTCGCTCTTCCTGCTGCTCACCTCCGCCTCCCGGGAGGCGCTGCGCGGCGTGGACACGGTGATCCTGGACGAGGTGCACGCCGTCGCCGGCACCAAGCGCGGCGCCCACCTCGCGCTCAGCCTGGAGCGGCTGGACGAACTGCTGGACCGCCCGGCCCGCCGGATCGGCCTGTCCGCGACCGTCCGCCCGGTCGAGGAGGTGGCACGCTTCCTCAGCCCGCAGCGCGGCGCCGTCGTCGTCCAGCCCGCCGCCGCCAAGGAGTTCGACCTCTCGGTGGTCGTCCCCGTCCCCGACCTGGACGACCTGCCCGCCGCCCCTGCCGCCGGCGGCTCCGCCGGCAGCGACCCGCAGCGCCAAGCGTCGATCTGGCCGCACGTCGAGGAACGGATCGTCGACCTGGTCGAGGCGCACCGCTCGACCATCGTCTTCGCCAACTCCCGCCGGCTGGCCGAGCGCCTGTGCAACCGGCTGAACGAGATCGCCTTCGAGCGCGCCACCGGCGCCGCCGTCCCCGAGGCGCACGCCCCGGCCGAGCTGATGGGCGGCTCGGGCGCGGCCAAGGGCGCGCCCCCGGTGATCGCCCGGGCCCACCACGGCTCCGTCTCCAAGGAGCAGCGCTCCCTCGTCGAGGAGGAGTTGAAGGCCGGCCGGCTGCCCGCCGTGGTCGCCACCTCCAGCCTGGAGCTGGGCATCGACATGGGCGCGGTGGAGCTCGTCGTCCAGGTCGAGTCCCCGCCCTCGGTCGCCTCCGGACTGCAGCGGGTCGGCCGGGCCGGGCACCAGGTCGGCGCCGTCTCCACCGGCATCTTCTTCCCCAAGTACCGGGGCGACCTCGTGCAGTCCGCCGTGGTCACCGAGCGGATGCGGGCCGGCCGGATCGAGGCGCTGCGCATCCCGCGCAACCCGCTGGACGTGCTCGCCCAGCAGCTGGTCGCGATGACCGCCCTGGACGACTGGCCGGTGGACGACCTGATCGCCGTGGTCCGCCGCGCCGCGCCCTTCGCCACCCTCCCGCAGTCCGCCTTCGACGCCGTGCTCGACATGCTGGCCGGCCGCTACCCCTCGGACGCCTTCGCCGAGTTGCGCCCCCGGGTGGTCTGGGACCGGGTGGCCGGCACGGTCACCGGCCGCCCCGGCGCCCAGCGCCTGGCCGTCACCTCCGGCGGCACCATCCCCGACCGCGGCCTGTTCGGCGTCTTCATCGCCGGCAGCACCGAGTCCGATTCGACGACCGGCAAGAAGGGCGGTGGTGGGCGACGGGTGGGCGAGCTCGACGAGGAGATGGTCTACGAGTCCCGCGTCGGCGACGTGTTCACCCTCGGCACCACCTCCTGGCGGATCGAGGAGATCACCCACGACAAGGTGCTGGTCACCCCCGCCCCCGGCGTCCCCGGCCGGCTGCCGTTCTGGAAGGGCGACACCCTCGGCCGCCCGCTCGAACTCGGCCGCGCCCTGGGCGCGTTCACCCGCGAGCTGGGCGGCATGCGCCCCGACGCCGCCACCGAGCGCCTCAAGCAGGCCGGCCTGGACGACTGGGCCGCCGCCAACCTGCTCGACTACCTCGCCCAGCAGCGCGCCGCCTGCGGGCACCTCCCGGACGACCGCACCATCGTGGTCGAGCGCTTCCGGGACGAACTGGGCGACTGGCGGATCGTCATCCACTCGCCCTTCGGCGCCCAGGTGCACGCCCCCTGGGCGCTCGCCCTCGGCGCCCGGCTGCGCGAGAAGCACGGCCTGGACCCGCAGGTCATGCACGCCGACGACGGCATCGTGCTGCGCCTGCCCGACGCGGACCTCCTCGCCCCCGACTTCGACTTCGGCAGCCCCTCCGGCTTCGGCGGCCCCTCCGATCCCGCCGGTTCGGCTCCGGACGAGGCCCCGGTCGGCGCCGACGCCACGCTGTTCGACCCGGGCGAGATCGAACAGCTGGTCACCGACCAGGTCGGCGGCTCCGCCCTGTTCGCCTCCCGCTTCCGCGAGTGCGCCGGCCGCGCCCTGCTGCTCCCCCGCCGCAGCCCCGGCCGCCGCACCCCGCTCTGGCAGCAGCGCCAGCGCGCCGCCCAGCTCCTCGAAGTCGCCTCCGAGTACGGCTCGTTCCCGATCGTCCTGGAGGCCGTCCGCGAGTGCCTGCAGGACGTCTTCGACGTCCCCGGCCTGGTCGAGCTGATGGGCGACCTCGAATCCCGCGCCGTCCGCCTGGTCGAGGTCACCACCCCCGAGCCCTCCCCCTTCGCCCGCTCGCTGCTCTTCGGCTACGTCGCCCAGTTCCTCTACGAGGGCGACTCCCCGCTCGCCGAGCGCCGGGCCGCCGCGCTCTCGCTCGACTCCCGGCTGCTCTCCGAGCTCCTCGGGCAGGCCGAGTTGAGCGAACTGCTCGACCCTCAGGTGCTCACCGACCTGGAGGCCGAGCTCCAACGCCTCACCCCCGAGCGCCGGATCAGGGACGCCGAGGGCGTCGCCGACGCGCTGCGCCTGCTCGGCCCGCTCACCGAGGCCGAGTTGACCGCCCGCGGCGCCGAGCCGCTCTGGGCCCTGGAGCTGGAGGCCGCCCGCCGGGTGATCCAGGTCAGGATCGCGGGCGAGCAGCGCTGGGCCGCGATCGAGGACGCCGGGCGGCTGCGCGACGCGCTCGGCACCCCGCTGCCGGTCGGCGTCCCCGAGGCCTTCACCGAACCGGTCAAGGACCCGCTGGGCGACCTGCTCGCCCGGCACGCCCGCACCCACGGCCCGTTCACCGCCGCCGAGGCCGGCGCCCGCTACGGGCTGGGCACCGCCGTGGTCACCGGCACCCTGCACCGCCTCACCGCCGCCGGCCGCCTGGTGCAGGGCCAGTTCACCCCACCCGTCGCCCGCCACCACCCTTCGCCGGAAGCGCTTCGCGCCGCCCCTCCCGACCACGCCGCCCCCGAATGGTGCGACGCCGAGGTGCTGCGCCGGCTGCGCCGCCGCTCGCTGGCCGCGCTGCGCCAGGAGGTCGAGCCCGTCCCCCCGCGCGCCCTGGCCGCCTTCCTCCCGCAGTGGCAGCACCTGGCCGGCCACCGGCTGCGCGGCCCGGACGGCCTGCTGCGGGTGGTCGAGCAGCTCCAGGGCACCGCCCTGCCCGCCTCGGCCCTGGAGAAGCTGATCCTCCCGGCCCGGCTCGCCGACTACTCCCCCGGCCTGCTGGACGAGTTGACGGCCGCCGGCGAGATCGGCTGGTGCGGCGCGGGCGCGCTGCCCGGCAAGGACGGCTGGCTCAGCCTGCACCTGACCGAGAACGCCCACCTGCTGCGCCCCGAGCCCGTCCCGCCCGCACTCACCCCGGTGCACACCGCCCTGATGCAGGCACTGGCCGGCGGCTACGGCCTGTTCTTCCGCCAACTCGTCCAGCAGTTGCCGGAGGAGACCCCCGAGCCGGAGGTCGTCGAGGCGCTCTGGGACCTGGTCTGGGCCGGGTACGTCACCAACGACACCCTCGCTCCGCTGCGCGCCCTGCTCGGCTCCGGCCGCACCGCGGGCGCCACCGCCCACCGCGCGCCCCGGGCCACCCCACGGGGCCGCTACGGCGGCGCCGGCCGCCCCTTCGGCCGGCCCGGCGGCGCGCTGCGCAGCGGCCCGCCGACGGTGGCCGGGCGCTGGTCGCTGCTGCCCGCCTTCGCCGCCGACCCGACGGTACGGGCCACCGCCCAGGCGCAGAGCCTGCTGGACCGGCACGGCCTGCTCACCCGGGGCACGGTGGCGGCCGAACGGGTCCCCGGCGGCTTCGCCGGGGTCTACCGGGTGCTCGCCGCGATGGAGGAGCGCGGCCGGGCCCGCCGGGGCTACTTCGTCGAGGGCCTGGGCGGCGCCCAGTTCGCCATGGAGGGCGCGGCCGACCGGCTGCGCTCGGTCAACGGCAGGCTGGAGCGGGCCCGCGGCACCGAGTGGCCGGCCGCCCCGGCCGCCGAGCCGCCGCAACTACTGGTGCTGGCCGCCGCCGATCCGGCGAACGCCTACGGTGCCGCCCTGCCCTGGCCCGAGCCGCCCACCACCCCGGGCGCCAAGGAGTCCAGGGCCCACCGGCCGGGCCGCAAGGCGGGCGCCCTGGTGGTCCTGGTGGACGGCGAGCTGGCGCTGTACGTGGAGCGGGGCGGCAAGTCCCTGCTGGCCTGGCCGGAGGACGCGGCCACCCGGGCGCTGGCCGCCGGGGCGCTCGCCGAGGCCGTCCGGGCGGGCGCGCTCGGCAGCGTGACGGTCGAGCGGGCCAACGGCGAGCCCGCCCTGGGTTCGGAGCTCGGCCGCACCCTGGAGGAGGCCGGCTTCCACGCGACCCCGCGCGGCCTTCGCCTGCGGCCGTGAGCCGGTGAGGGCCACTGGGAGCTGCCCGGGAACGCCGGAGGCCGCGAGGTCAACGACCCCGCGGCCTCCGGCCACATCGATTCACCCGATCGGTGGCGGCTGCGCCTCCGCCCGGCCCACGGCCTCCACGGGCCGGCTCCGACGCCGCACCGGCCCGGTCGCGTTCCGGTCGGCGTGGACCGGGATGAGACCGAGCCCCCAGCCGCCGGCCGCCAGCAACCCGAGCACCGCGCCGTCGCCCAGCTGACCGCGCACCGCCGGCAACCAGCAGCAGAGCCCGGCCGCGAGGACCAGCAGGGCCCACCAGGCCCGCCACGGCAGCAACCGCCGCGCCCGCAGCCGTATTCGGGCCACCGTGCGCACCGTCGCGATTCTCCGCACGACCGCCCTCCTTCGCTCACCCCGGGCGTCGGGCGCCCGGGAGTCGAGGCCGGGATCAGGCGGCGACCACGTCCATCGCGGCGGCCTTGGGCGACATGTTCGCCCGGTCGGCGCCGGGGGCGGGCAGCGGAACCGGTTCGAGTACCGGCCTCAGCAGATCACCTTCGGAGAGGGTGGCCATCGCCGCAAGTTCGGCGAGCGACAGTTCGTCGCTGACCTCGCGCATGACCTCGGACATCCGGACGTCGAGTGCGTCGCAGATGGCGGAGAGCAGCTCCGAGGAGGCCTCCTTCTGTCCCCGCTCGACCTCGGAGAGGTACCCGAGCGAAACCCTGGCGGCCGCCGACACCTCGCGGAGTGTGCGGCCCTGGCGCTGGCGCTGCCGACGCAGTACATCGCCCAGTAGGCGACGGAGCAGGATCATCGGTGCCTCCCTCCTCGGACTGCGGATCGAGATGTCACGCCCCCACCGTACCGCCTTGCCCGCTTCGCGTGCGGGGACCCTGGTCGTGTTCACTCTGGGCTGCAAGGCCGTCCCCCTCCCTGTTCCGGTGTCGCACCCGGTTCTGCGGGCCCCTCGTGGTACCCGCCGCGGCCCACCCGGCCACCCTGGCGCAACTCGTTCGCCACCTGGTTTCTGCCCAACCAGGCCGTTGGATGTAACACGATCCTCCAGCTGTGCCATACCCGGGTGCCGGTCCGGCGGATCCCGGTGCTCGATCGGGATCCGTCGAGCCTAGCCCTTGAGCCGGTCGACGAGCAGTTCCAGTGCGGCTGTCACCGCCCCGTGACGGATTGTGGCACGCCCTCCCGACAGCCGGGGCGAACTGACCAGAGTTCCCCCCGGGCCGGCCACCGCCAGGTGTACGGTGCCCACCGACTGCCCGTCCTGCGGCTCCGGACCGGCCACCCCGGTCGTCGCGAGTCCGTACGTGGCCCCCAGCAGCCCGCGCACGCCCTCGGCCATCTGCCGGGCGACCACCGGGTGGACCGGGCCGTACACGGCCAGCAGTCCCTCGTCCACGCCGAGCACCGAGGCCTTGAGCTCGGTCGCGTACGCGGTGACCGAGCCGCGGAAGGTCGCGGACGCCCCGGGGACGTCCACCAGGGCGGCGGCCAGCAGCCCGCCGGTGAGCGACTCGGCGACGGCCAGCGTGCCGCCCGCGTCCCGCAGCGCGGCGTGCGCCCGCTCGGCCAGCCGGTAGTCGTGCTCCGCCACCCGGTCTCCCCCGTCGCTCACCGGTCCGCGCGCTCCGCGGCCATGCCCTCGCGGCGCAGTCGCAGCGCCTGTCCGACGTAGTCCAGCGCGGTGCCGACGGTCAGCAGCACCGCCAGCCCCATCAGGACCGCCCGCCCGGTGGCCAGCCAGCCGGTCAGGTCCAGCACGTACATGCCGACCGCGATGCCCTGGGTCAGCGTCTTGATCTTGCCGCCGCGGCTGGCCGGGATGACCCCGTAGCGGATCACCCAGAAGCGCATCAGGGTGATGCCGAGCTCGCGGGCCAGGATCACCACGGTGACCCACCAGGGCAGGTCGCCGAGCACCGAGAGGCCGATCAGCGCCGAGCCCATGATGGCCTTGTCGGCGATCGGGTCGGCGATCTTCCCGAAGTCGGTGACCAGGCCCTTGCGGCGGGCGAGTTCACCGTCGAACAGGTCGGTGATCATCGCGATCGCGAACGAGGCCCAGGCGACCGAGCGCCACTTGGGGTTGTGGCCGCCGTCGGCGAACAGCAGCGCCACGAAGACCGGCACCAGCAGCAACCGGACCATCGTGAGCACGTTGGCGATGTTCCAGACGTCCGGAGCCGGCGGCACGGCGGCCGCCGGTCTGCCCGGCTGGGCCGCGATCGGGGCGCCGGGCCCCTTGGTCATTCCCCGGCTCCCGGGGCCTGACGGACCCGTACCTGCTCCAGCGCCTCGGCGACCAGGTCCACGCCCTCGCTGGCCACCACGCGGGCCCGCCAGAACTGCCCGACCTCGGGCTGCTCGACCCCGGTCAGGGTGGTCAGGCCGTCGGTCTCGGGGGCCTGGTGGGCGGAGCGGCCCTCGACCACGTCGTCCTCGATCGACTCGATCAGCACCTCGACCTCGGTGCCGATCCGCTGCTCGGCCCGCTGGGCGGTCATCTCCTCGGCCAGTCGGCTCAGCCGGCTCAGCCGCTCGGCGACGACGTCCTCGGGCAGCTTGCCCTCGTAGGTCGCGGCCTCGGTGCCCTCCTCGTCGGAGTAGCCGAAGACGCCGATCGCGTCCAGCCCGGCGTGCGTGACGAAGCGCTCCAGCTCGGCGAAGTCCTCCTCGGTCTCACCGGGGAAGCCGACGATGAAGTTGGACCGGGCGCCGGCCTGCGGGGCCTTGTCGCGGATGGTCCCCAGCAGCTCCAGGAACTGGTCGGTGGAGCCGAAGCGGCGCATCCGGCGCAGCACGGCGGGCGCCGAGTGCTGGAAGGACAGGTCGAAGTAGGGCACCACGTCGGCGGTCCCGGTCATCGCGTCGATCAGGCCCGGGCGCATCTCGGCCGGCTGGAGGTAGGAGACCCGCACCCGCTCGACGCCCTCGATCGCGGAGATCTCGCCGAGCAGCGTCTCCAGCAGCCGGATGTCGCCGAGGTCCTTGCCGTACGAGGTGTTGTTCTCGCTGACCAGGACGACCTCGCGGACGCCCTGCCCGGCCAGCCACTGGGCCTCGTGCAGCACGTCGGAGGGGCGGCGGGAGATGAAGGAACCGCGGAAGGCCGGGATGGCGCAGAAGGAGCAGCGGCGGTCGCAGCCGGAGGCGAGCTTGACCGAGGCGACCGGGCTGTCGTCCAGCCGCTTGCGCAGGGTGCGCGGGCCGGAGGCCGGGGCGAGGCCCTCGGGCAGGTCGGTGATCGGCTCGGCGGCGGCCTCGGCGCCGTGGCCGGGCAGCGCGACGGCCTCGGCGGCGGACTGCCGCTCGGCCGGGCTGATCGGCAGCAGCTTGCGGCGGTCGCGCGGGATGTGCGGGGCGTGGTGGCCGCCGGAGAGGATGGTCTGGAGGCGGTCGGAGATGTCCGAGTAGTCGTCGAAGCCGAGGACTCCGTCCGCCTCGGGCAGCGCGTCGGCGAGCTCCTTGCCGTACCGCTCGGCCATGCAGCCGACCGCGACGACGGCCTGGGTGCGGCCGTGCCCCTTCAGGTCGTTGGCCTCCAGCAGGGCGTCCACGGAGTCCTTCTTGGCGGCCTCGACGAAGCCGCAGGTGTTGACGACGGCGACGTCCGCTTCGGCGGCGTCGTCGACGAGCAACCAGCCGTCGGCTTCCAGTCGCCCGGCGAGTTCCTCGGAGTCCACCTCGTTGCGGGCGCATCCGAGCGTGACAAGGGCGACAGTACGGCGTTCAGGCATAGGCCCAAGATTAACGCGCGGCTTCCGGTGCCGTTCGCCCCGGAGGCCGCGCGCCTCGGATTAGCCGATCTTCGCCGGTGCCCGCGGGCCGTCCGGTCAGCCAGCCTGCGGGTCTCCGGGGGTGTACGTGACGTGCACCACTTGGCCGTCCTTGCCCAGGAGACCGAGGTCCTTGCCGTTGACGTACGCGTGCACGGCCCCGCCGTTGCCGAGCACCAGCTTGATCTGCTTGGGGTCGGTGAAGGTCTGGTCCTGGCCGTCGCTGATGTTGTTCTGGAACAGCGACTTGCCGTTGCCGTCCATCGCGGAGACCCAGCTGGTGCCCTGGGCGACCAGCTTCACGGTGACCTTGTCGGCCGGGACGGCGGCGATCGCCGCGGCGCTCGGCACGGGGGCCGGCGGCTGGACGGTCGGCGTGACCGGGGCGACGGAACCGGTGCCGGAGCCGCTGGGCAGCGGCGCGCTGGCGGAGCCGGTGGTGCCGTGGCCGTCCTTGCCGCTCATCAGATTGAAGCCGATCAGCGCGACCACCGCGATGATCGCGGCGACCATGGCCGCCGCCCAGTTCGGACGGCCGCGGCCGGGCACCTTGATCGGGCCGCTGTCGATCAGCTGGGTGGCCGGGCGCTTGGAGGCGGGCGGACCGCCGTGCGCGGCGTCGTACCGGGCGATCAGCGCCTCGCCGTCCACGCCGACCGTGCGGGCGATCAGGCGGATGTTCCCGCGGGCGTAGAAGTCACCGCCGCAGCGGTCGAAGTCGTCCTCCTCGATGGCATGGACGATCGGCACCCGCACCCGGGTGGCGGTACTCACCTGGTCCACCGTGAGTCCCGCCTCGATCCGGGCGGCGGACAGCACCCGGCCGATGCTCGGGGCATCGGCCGCCTGCACCGCGTCGTCGGTCGGCTCGGCGGACGACGGGGCGTTCTCGCGGTCGGAGGACTTGCCGATGGTCACGGGGCACGCCTTTCGAGCGGATGGCCACCTGCTGGAGAACAGTCTAGGGGCGGAGGCGGATCGTTTCTCAAGCGGAACGGGCCGAATGCGCGCGCCCGATCCGACCGGGGACCGGTCCCCGCTGACCGATCGTCAGCGAGGAGGCGCGGGGGAACCCGGAGTGCGCTTTCCGGCCTGTGACGCGCTGCACGGGTGTTCGGTTCCCGGCAAGGCGCCTACCCTCCTCCGAACGAGTGAACGCCTCGGGAGGACACGGCCCATCAGCCCTACGGGGCAACACATCAGCCCCGCAGGGTGACCAGTACGCCGTCCAGCTCGTCCGGCTTGACCAGGACGTCGCGGGCCTTGGACCCCTCGCTCGGGCCGACGATCCCCCGCGACTCCATCAGGTCCATCAGCCGGCCCGCCTTGGCGAACCCGACCCGGAGCTTGCGCTGGAGCATCGAGGTCGAGCCGAACTGGGTGGAGACCACCAGCTCGGCCGCCTGGATCAGCAGGTCCAGGTCGTCGCCGATCTCCTCGTCGATCTCCTTCTTCGGTCCGGCCCCGGCCATCACGTCGTCCCGGTAGACGGCGCTCAGCTGGTCCTTGCAGTGCTGCACCACCCTGGCGATCTCCGCCTCGGTGACGAACGCGCCCTGCATGCGGATCGGCTTGCTCGCGCCCATCGGCAGGAAGAGCGCGTCGCCCTTGCCGATCAGCTTCTCCGCGCCGGGCTGGTCGAGGATGACCCGGGAGTCGGCCATCGCGGAGGTCGCGAAGGCCAGCCGGGACGGCACGTTGGCCTTGATCAGACCGGTGACCACGTCCACCGAGGGCCGCTGGGTGGCGAGCACCAGGTGGATGCCGGCCGCACGGGCCAGCTGGGTGATCCGGACGACCGAGTCCTCGACGTCGCGCGGCGCGACCATCATCAGGTCGGCCAGCTCGTCGACGATCACCAGCAGGTACGGGTACGGCCTGAGCTCCCGCTCGCTGCCCAGCGGCGGGGTGACCTTGCCGGCCTTCACCGCCGCGTTGAAGTCGTCCACGTGCCGGAAGCCGAACGCCGCGAGGTCGTCGTAGCGCATGTCCATCTCGCGCACCACCCACTGGAGGGCCTCGGCGGCCTTCTTGGGGTTGGTGATGATCGGCGTGATCAGGTGCGGGATGCCCTCGTACGCGGTCAGCTCGACCCGCTTGGGGTCGACCAGCACCATCCGCACCTCGTCCGGCGTGGCCCGGGCGAGGATCGAGGTGATCAGGCAGTTGATGCAGGACGACTTGCCGGCACCGGTCGCACCGGCCACCAGGATGTGCGGCATCTTGGCGAGGTTGGCCATCACGGTGTGGCCCTCGACGTCCTTGCCCATGCCGACGACCATCGGGTGGGTGTCCTCGGCGGCCGTGCGCGAGCGCAGCAGGTCGCCGAGGTTGACCATCTCGCGGTCCCGGTTGGGGATCTCGATGCCGACCGCGGACTTGCCCGGGATCGGGCTGATGATCCGCACGTCCGGACTGGCCACCGCGTACGCGATGTTCTTGGCGAGCGCGGTGATCCGCTCCACCTTGACGGCCGGGCCGAGCTCGACCTCGTAGCGGGTGACCGTCGGGCCGCGGGTGAAGCCGGTGACCTTGGCGTCCACCTTGAACTCGGCGAAGGTGCTGGTGAGCTGGGCCACCACCTCGTCGTTGAGGGCGCTGCGGGCCTTGGCCGGGCCGCCGCGCTCCAGCAGGTCGAGCGAGGGCAGCGCGTAGGTGACGCCCTCGCCGAGCTGGAGCTGCTCCATCCGCACCGGCGCCGGGCCGTGCTCGGCGGGCGCCGCCGGGCCGCCGTTGCGGGCGGCCGGGACGGCGGGCTCCTCCGGCGGGGCGGTGAGGTCCTTCACCTGGTGCATCATGTCCGCCACCGCCGAGGAGGCGGGCACGCCGTAGACCAGCGCGCCGTCCAGGTCGGCGGCCGCGCCGGCGGCGAGGTCGCGGGTGGCGTACGGGTCCAGCTGCTCCTTGTCGAGGGAGACCCGGACGGCCTCCGGCTGCTCCTCGTCGTCGACGGCCTGCTTGCGCCGGCGGCGGCGCCGGCGGGCGGCCACCTCGTCGCCCGGATCCTCGTCCTCGTTGTCGACGGTGAAGGGCAGCGCGTCGGGGTCGGCGTCCTCGGGCGGGTCGGTGGACAGCTCGCGCTCCGGCGTGCGCCCCCACAGCTCGTCCTCGGGCCCGGGCTCGACCACGCCGAGCCGTATGCCGATCGCCCGCAGCCGCTCGGGGATGCGGTTGACCGGGGTGGCGGTGACCACCAGCAGGCCGAAGAAGGCCAGCAGCAGGAGCAGCGGTACGGCCAGCGCCGGTCCGGCGGCGGCCATCATCGGGGTGGACACGGCCCAACCGATGATCCCGCCGGCCGTCCTTATCCGGGAGGCGCCGCTGCCCATCATGGGCGCGCCGCAGCCGATGTGGACCAGGCCGAGGACGCCGACCAGCAGCGCGGTCAGCCCGATCATGATCCGGCCGTTGGCCTCCGGCAGCTCCGGGTGGCGCCAGAGCCGGATCGCCATCCCGGCCAGCAGGAACGGCACCAGCACGTCGAGCCGCCCGAACAGCCCGGACACCACGGCGGTGGCCGCCTCGCCCAGCCAGCCCTGCGGGCTGAACCAGGTGCCGGCGGCGACCACCAGCGCGAGCGCGAACAGCAGCAGGCCCAGCCCGTCCTTGCGGTGGGCCGGGTGGAGGTTCTTGGCGCCGTCGCCGAAGCCGCGGAAGATCGCGGCGATCGGGCTCGCGATCGCGTTCAGGGCGCCCATCAGCAACGACCTGGACGGCGGCGGCGGTGGCGGCGCGGCGGACTTGGCCGCCGTCTTCTTCGCGGGAGCCCTGCGGGCCGCCGCCTTCTTCGCGGGCGGCTTGCCCGGGGCCTTCGCCGCAGCCTTCTTGGACGGTCCCGGACTCGACTTACGTGCTGCGTTTCCGGGCGTACGAGTGGCCATGGGTCAGCAGCCTACCGGTGCGGACCACCGGTGCACATGTGCTCCACCCCGAGGGCCGGTCGTGTCGCAGACACACCGTCACGCTGACCGGGTTTCACCCGGCCGCACCACGAAACCACCCGGACGGGGGAACGAGCACGCCTCAGGCACTGCCCGGGCGCATCGCGTCCAGGGCCCGGCGCAGACCGGCCAGCTTGCGCTCCAGATGGGCCGCGGTGGCGGCCACCCCGGCGTCCTCGCCCCCGTCCAGCTGCTTGCCCAGCGCCTCCGCCTGCTCCTCGACCGCCGCCAGCCGCGCGGACAGCTCGCCCAGCAGCGCCCCGCCGAGGGCCGGCTCGCCGCCGCCCTCCTCCAGCTGCAGCCGCAGCAGCGCGGCCTGCTCCTTCAGCTGGCAGTTCTTCACGTACAGGTCGACGAAGACGGAGACCTTGGCGCGCAGCACCCACGGATCGAAGGGCTTGGAGATGTAGTCCACCGCGCCGGCCGCGTAGCCGCGGAAGGTGTGGTGCGGACCGTGGTTGATCGCGGTCAGGAAGATGATCGGGATGTCCCGGGTGCGCTCGCGGCGCTTGATGTGGGCGGCGGTCTCGAAACCGTCCATCCCGGGCATCTGGACGTCCAGCAGGATCACCGCGAAGTCGTCGGTCAGCAGCGCCTTGAGCGCCTCCTCACCGGAGGCGGCGCGCACCAGCGTCTGGTCCAGGGCGGAGAGGATCGCCTCCAGCGCCAGGAGGTTCTCCGGCCGGTCGTCGACCAGGAGGATCTTGGCCTTCTGCATCGGGGCTCGCCCTCCTGTCGCCTGCCTGCCGCCCGGTGAAGGCACCCGCGTACTGCCCACCGCTACCCCGGTCATGCTAGCCGCACCCCCTCGCCCGGCACATCGCTCCGTCGGGACCCGATCCGGAGCGGCGCGCAGTGCGTGCTCCGGCGCACGCTCAGCAGCGTGTCGCCGTCCGGTCACTGTTCGCAACGATCGGTGACCCTACCGGGTTCCCTGGCCCGACCGCCAGCAAACCGACCGACCGGCAGACGCGAACTGCGGGTCGGGCCGCGGAGTTCACGCCCGCCGGTACACTCACGCGCGGTCGCCGTTCAGCCATTCGTGCATCACCGACAGCAGGTGGTCGGTCTCCACCGGCTTGGTGATGTGGTCGGTGGCGCCCGCCTCCAGCGACTTCTCCCGGTCGCCCTTCATCGCCTTGGCGGTCAGCGCGATGATCGGCAGCCCGGCGAACTGGGGCATCCGGCGGATCGCCTCGGTGGTCGCGTAGCCGTCCATCTCCGGCATCATGATGTCCATCAGGACCAGCGCCACGTTCTCGTGCTGCTCCAGCATCTCGATGCCCTCGCGGCCGTTCTCCGCGTACAGGACGGTCAGGCCGTGCTGCTCCAGCACGCTGGTCAGGGCGAACACGTTGCGCACGTCGTCGTCCACGATCAGCACCTGCTGGCCGTCGAAGCGCCGACCGGCGCCGGCCGGCCGGGGCTGCTGCGGGGGCTCCGCCGCCCGGGGCGCGGCGCTCTCCAGGGCCGCGGTGCGGCGACGTTCCATCGCCCCGCGGCGGCGCTCCTCGGCCAGCTCCCGGACCTCCTGGGCCCAGTGGTCGGCCGGGTTCTCGCCGACCGGCACCGGCAGGCCCACCGGGGTCACCCCGACCGAGGCGCGCGGCGCGTTCGGGAGGCCCGGACGCTCGGCCGACCGGTCGGCGGCCTCCGGCGCCTCGGTGCGCAGCGGCAGGTACAGGGTGAAGGTCGAGCCCTTGCCCAGTTCGCTCTCGGCGTGGATCTCGCCGCCGAGCAGCCGGGCGATCTCGCGGCTGATGGACAGCCCGAGGCCGGTGCCGCCGTACTTGCGGCTGGTGGTGCCGTCGGCCTGCTTGAAGGCCTCGAAGATCTCCCGCAGCTTGTTGTCGGGGATGCCGATGCCGGTGTCCGAGACGGTGAAGGCGATCAGCTCGTCGTCCGGGTCCTGGATCGAGCCGGACTCCAGCAGCCGCTCGCGCACGTGCTGAGGGACCTCCTGGCCGGCCGGGCGGATCGAGAAGTCGACGCCGCCGGTGTCGGTGAACTTGACCGCGTTGGAGATCAGGTTGCGCAGCACCTGCTGGAGCCGCTGCTCGTCGGTGTGCAGGGTGACGGGCAGGGCGGGCGAGACCCGCACCGCGAAGGCCAGGTTCTTGTCCAGGGCGACCGGCTGGAAGGTCGCCTCGACGTAGTCGACCAGCTGGACCAGGGCGATCCGTGCCGGGCGGACGTCCATCTTGCCCGCCTCGACCTTGGACAGGTCCAGGATGTCGTTGATCAGCTGGAGCAGGTCGGAGCCGGCCCCGTGGATGGTGTCGGCGAACTCGACCTGCTTGGGCGAGAGGTTGCCCTCGTTGTTGTCGGAGAGCAGCTTGGCCAGGATCAGCAGCGAGTTGAGCGGGGTGCGCAGCTCGTGCGACATGTTGGCGAGGAACTCGCTCTTGTAGCGGGAGGCCAGGGCGAGCTGTTCGGCACGCTCCTCCAGGACCTGCCGGGCCTCCTCGATCTCGCCGTTCTTGATCTCGATGTCGCGGTTCTGCTGGGCGAGTTGCTCGGCCTTCTCCTGCAACTCCTCGTTGGTGCGCTCCAGTTCCTCCTGGCGCGCCTCCAACTCAGCGGACCGCATCGAGAGTTCGGCGGTGAGCCGCTGGGACTCCAGCAGCAGGCCCTCGGTCTTGGTGTTGACGCTGATGGTGTTGACGGTGACGCCGATCAGGTCGGCGATCTGGTTGAGGAAGTCCAGCGCGACGGTGGTGAAGGAGCTGAAGGTGGCCAGCTCGATCACGCCCAGCAGCCGGCCCTCGAACTGCACCGGCAGCACCACGATGTGGGCCGGCGAGGCCTCGCCCAGCCCGGAGGCGATCTTGAGGTACCCGGGCGGGGCCTCCTTGACGATGATCGCCCGCTTCTCCACCGCCGCCTGGCCGATCAGCGACTCGCCGGGCCGGAAGGTGGTCGGCATCGCCCGCCGCTGGTAGCCGTAGCTGCCGATCAGGCGCAGCACGGTGTCGTTCTCGTCGTCGTCCTCGGTGATCAGTTCGGCGGTGCGCCCGGCCGGCTGGGCCAGGAAGAAGGCTCCGTGCTGGGCGGAGACCACCGGGGTCAGCTCGGTCATGATCAGCGAGGCGACCGCCTCCAGGTCCCGGCGGCCCTGGAGCAGGCCGGAGATCCGGGCCAGGTTGGTCTTGAGCCAGTCCTGCTCCTGGTTGGTGCGGGTGGTCTCGCGCAGGTTGGCGATCATCTGGTTGATGTTGTCCTTGAGCTCGTCGAGCTCCCCGGCGGCGTCCACGTCGATCCGCAGGCTCAGATCGCCCCTGGTCACCGCGGTGGCGACCTGGGCGATCGCTCGCACCTGCCGGGTCAGGTTGTTGGCCAGCTCGTTCACCGACTCGGTGAGGTCCTGCCAGGTGCCGTCCACTCCGGGCACCCGGGCCTGGCCGCCGAGCCGTCCGTCGGTGCCCACCTCGCGGGCGACGCGGGTGACCTCGTCGGCGAAGGCGGAGAGCTGGTCCACCATGGTGTTGATGCTGGTCTTGAGCTGGAGGAACTCGCCGCGCGCGTCAACGTCGATCTTCTGCGAGAGGTCGCCCCGGGCGACCGCCGTGATCACCAGCGCGATGTTGCGGACCTGGCCGGTGAGGTTGTTGGCCATCAGGTTGACGTTGTCGGTCAGGTCCTTCCAGATCCCGGCCACGCCCGGCACACCGGCCTGGCCGCCCAGCGTCCCGTCGGTGCCGACCTCACGGGCCACCCGGGTGACCTCCACCGCGAACGCGGACAGCTGGTCGACCATGGTGTTGAGCGTCCCGGCGAGCGTCGCGATCTCGCCCTGCGCCTCGATGGTGATCTTCTTGGAGAGATCGCCGCGGGCCACCGCGGAGGCGACCTCGGCGATGTTGCGCACCTGCCCGGTCAGGTTCGACGCCATGAAGTTGACGTTGTCGGTCAGGTCCTTCCAGATGCCGGACACCCCGCGCACCCGCGCCTGGCCGCCCAGGATCCCCTCGGTGCCCACCTCGCGGGCGACCCGGGTCACCTCGTCGGCGAAGGCGGACAGCTGGTCCACCATGGTGTTGACGGTGGTCACCAGCTCCAGGATCTCGCCCCTGGCGTCGACGGTGATCTTCTTCGAGACGTCGCCGCGCGCCACCGCGGTGGTCACCTCGGCGATGCTGCGGACCTGGCTGGTCAGGTTGTTGGCCATCAGGTTGACGGAGTTGGTCAGGTCCTTCCAGGTACCGGACACCCCGGGCACGCTCGCCTGACCGCCGAGGATGCCCTCGGTGCCGACGTCCCGGGCCACCCGGGTGACCTCGTCCGCGAAGGCCGAGAGCTGGTCCACCATCGTGTTGATGGTGTTCTTCAGCTCCAGGATCTCCCCGCGCGCGTCGACCTGGATCTTCTGCGACAGGTCGCCCTTGGCGACCGCGGTCGTCACCTGGGCGATGTTGCGCACCTGATCGGTGAGGTTGTTCGCCATGAAGTTGACGTTGTCGGTCAGGTCCCGCCACACCCCGGCCGCCCAGGGCACCTGCGCCTGGCCGCCGAGCCGTCCCTCGGTACCCACCTGGCGGGCCACCCTGGTCACCTGCTCGGCGAAGCCGGAGAGCTGGTCGACCATCGTGTTGATGGTGTTCTTCAGCTCCAGCATCTCGCCGCGCGCGTCCACCTCGATCTTCTGCGAGAGGTCCCCGCGGGCCACCGCCGTGGTCACCTGGGCGATGTTGCGCACCTGGCCGGTGAGGTTGTCGGCCATGAAGTTCACCGAATCGGTCAGTTCGCGCCAGACCCCGGCCACGCCCGGCACCTGGGCCTGACCGCCCAGCCGGCCCTCCGTGCCGACGTCCCGGGCCACCGTGGTGACCTGCGCGGCGAAACCGTTCAGCTGGTCCACCATCGTGTTGACGGTGTTCTTCAGCTCCAGCATCTCGCCGGCCACGTCGACCGTCACCTTGCGGGACAGGTCGCCCTTGGCCACCGCCGTGGTCACCTGCGCGATGTTGCGCACCTGCGCCGTCAGCCGGCCCGCCATGGTGTTGACCGAGTCCGCGAGGTCCTTCCAACTGCCGGACACGCTGCGGACCTTGGCCTGGCCGCCGAGCTTGCCCTCGGTGCCCACCTCACGGGCCACCCGGGTCACCTCGTCGGTGAACTCCGACAGCTGGTCCACCAGGCCGTTGACCGTCCGCCCGATCTTCAGGTACTCGCCGCGCAGCGGGTGGCTCACCCCGTTGCTGTGCAGCGAACGCAGCTCCATCTTCTGGTCCAGGTCGCCCTCGGCGATCGAGGTCAGCACCCGGCCCACCTCGGCCATCGGGCGCGCCAGGTCGTCGATCAGCGCGTTGCAGTTGTCGACGGCCGCCATCCAGGCGCCCTCGCCCGCACCGGTCTCCAGCCGCTCGTTCAACCGCCCCTCGCGGCCCACCGCGCGCCGCACCCGAGCCAGTTCACCGGTCAGGTGCTGGTTGCGCTCGGCGACCTCGTTGAACACCGCGGCGATCTCCGCCAGCGGCCCGTCACCGGGAACCGTCAGCCGGCGCCGGAAGTTGCCGTCGCGCATCGCGGTCAGCGCGGCCAGCAGCTTGCGCAGCTCGGCCGGCTCCGCACCGCGGTTGTGGCCCGCCCGCCGGCCGGGCGCGCTCCGCTGCGCGGTCCCGGACCGCGCACCGCGCGGCGCGGGCGGCGTCGTACCGGTCGCGTCCTTGATGGCCGAACTCAACGGGCCCCTCCCACATCGTGCGAACTGTCCGGTGACCACCGTGCCCGTGCGGCACGCACCAGGGCACCGGCCCGGCTGGGCTGCGCACCGGCGGCCCGCGCGGCGCACCGGCACCCACACGACCGTACTGCTCCCACCGGCCGTCGCGGACCCCCCAGTCTGGCAGCACCGGCGCCGGGTATACGGCCGGTTGCGCTCGGTTGGTGCCGCACCGTCCGAAACAGGTGGGCAGAATCACCCTCAGGTGCCTGTTTCACGGCCCCGCCCCCACGGGGAACCAAGCGGAAAGTAGGGTGGAGCGCTGCACCGGGCCACAACCCGACCCAGCGCCGCCCTCACCGACGGCGCGCACGGGGAGGTCGGCGCCGAACCCCGGACAGTCAGGGCCAGAGCAGCAGAGGAGAAGTGGCAACGTGGTCACCGCGCGCGCAGCCGCCACCTTCGACCCCGACGGCCGGTCCGCGGCCGCCGCCCGGGGCTTCGTCCGGGACGCGCTGCTCGGGTGGGGCCTGCCCGAAGTCGTCGACGACGCCGTCGTGCTGGTCAGCGAGCTGGTCACCAACGCCGTCGTGCACGCCGGCACCGCCGCCGAGGTCTGCTGCCTGCGCGAGGAGGAGACCGTCCGGATCGAGGTCACCGACCACCACCCGGAACGCGGCCTGCCCTCCCTCGGCGACGGACCGGCCTCCGCCTCCGACCGCTACGCCGACCCCGACGACGAGGGCGGCCGCGGCCTCCTGATGTGCTCCGCCCTCGCCGAGCGCTGGGGCGTCGAGTACGCGGCCGGCCGCAAGACCGTCTGGTTCCGCCTCACCCTGCCCGCGCACGTCACCGGCACCCGCTACGCCGTCCCCGCCACCCCCGGCAGCGACCTGCCCAGCAGCTCCGGGCCGGTGCACGTCGCCGTCGTCCAACTCGACGAGGACGGCCGCGTCCTGGCCTGGAACCCGGACGCCGAGGCCCTCTTCCAGCACCCCGCCGTCACCGTCCTCGGCCGCCCCTGGGCCGACCTCGCGGTCTGGCCGCAGTCCCCCGGCCGCGGCCCCGGCCTCACCGACACCCTGCGGCTGGCCCGCTGGGAGGGCGGCTACGGCATCCGCCGCGCCGACGGCGTGGAGGTCGAGGTGTACGGCGTCCAGGTGCGCGTGCGCGACACCGAGGGCGTGCCCTCCACCCTCTGCCTGCTCGTCCTCGAACCCGACCGCGCCGTCCTGCGCTCCCCCGCCCGCGCCCTGCCTGGCGAGCGCCCCGAGCAGGCCGGCCCCCGGCTCGACCTGCTGGCCGGACCGACCGCCACCGACGACCTGGACACCCTGCTCCAGCGCACCGTCGAACGCGCCCGCGACCTGCTCGACGCCGACGCCGCCTACCTGCTGCTCACCACCGACGACGAGAACGAGTTCGAGGTCCGCGCCGCCACCGGCCTCACCACCGGACACCGCCGGCACGCCCGCTTCCCGGTCGAGACCGGCAACCGCTACGACTCGGCCCGGCTGCCCTCCGTCCACGAGGACCTCGCCACCCGCCCCACCGGCCTGCCCCTGCTCGCCGACAGCGGAATGCGCTCCCTGGTCACCGTCCCGCTCAAGGTCGAGGGCCGGCTGATCGGCTCGCTCGGCATCGCCACCGCCACGCCAGGCCGCTACGACAACGAGGACGCACTGCGCCTCCAGTTCGCCGCGGACCGGGTCGCCCTGGCCATCGAGAGCACCCGGCTGACCGAGCTCGAACGGCTGCGCCGCGGCTCGCTCTCCTTCCTCGTCGAGGCCTCCGACCTGCTGGCCGGAACCCTCGAACACGAGCAGACCCTGGCGCTGATGGCCCAGATGGCCGTCCCCACTCTCTCCTCCTGGTGCGCCGTCTACACCAACGGCGACCACGGCGCCCAGCCCGGCCTCGCCTTCGTCCTGCACGAGGACGAGGACCGGATCGACCCGCTGCGCGACCTGCTCGACAAGACGCCCGCCCCCGAGGCCGGCCCCACCCACGGCGTCCGCTTCTGGACGGCGCCCGCCGAGGCCGCCGAGGCCCGCGGCCTCACCGACAGCCCCGAACTCGCCGGCCTGCTCGGCGAGACCGTGGTGCTGCCGCTGACCGCCCGCAACCGGGTCATCGGCCTGCTCGCACTCGGCGTCCCGGCCGGCGTCCGGTTCCGCCAGGAGATCCTCGAACTCGCCGAGGACCTCTCCCGCCGGGCCGCCCTCGCGCTCGACAACTCCCGCCTCTACTCCGAGCGCACCGCCACCAGCCAGGCCCTGCAACGCAGCCTGCTGCCGCCGGAGTTGCCGGAGATCCCGGGCGTCGAGGTGGACGTCTACTACCAGGCCGCCGGCGAGGGCAACGAGGTCGGCGGGGACTTCTACGACCTGTTCACCATCCGCGAGGGCACCTACGGCTTCGCCATCGGCGACGTCTGCGGCACCGGCCCCGAGGCCGCCTCCGTCACAGGCCTGGCCCGGCACTCGCTGCGCCTGCTCGCCCGCGAGGGCCTGGACGCCCCGCAGGTGCTGAGCCGGCTCAACGCGGCCATCCTGGACGAGGGTTCGCGCAGCCGCTTCCTCACCCTGCTCTACGGCGAGCTGACGCCCCTCCCGGACGGCAGCACCGAACTGTCCCTGGTCTGCGCAGGACACCCGCTGCCACTGCGGCTGCGCACCGACGGCCAGGTCGACCGGGCCGCCACCCCGCAGCCGCTGCTCGGCGTCATGGACGACCTCGACCTCACCGCCGAGCGCCTGGTGCTCTCCCCCGGCGAGGTCCTGCTCTGCGTCACCGACGGCGTCACCGAACGCCGTGAGGGCCGGCGGATGCTGGGCGACGACGGCCTGGCCGAGGTGCTCACCGGCTGCACCGGCCTGACCGCCGGCGCGGTCGCGCTACGGGTGCAGCGCGCGGTCGAGCGGTTCGCCCCGGAGCCGCCGTCCGACGACATGGCGATCCTCACCCTGCGGGTGCCGACCCAGCGCACGCCCTGAACGCTTCTGTCCGTTTGCACCCCATCGGGGGACAAACCGTGAGCGTTCCACAGTTGACGTCGTCGCAAATTGTCTGATTCACAAGGGTACAAGCCTGCTACGCCGGGTACACCGACCTCACCGGGCAATCCCCCGGCAGGGACGTGACCAGCGGATCTCCGCCGGCCCATCACTTCCGCCCCCATCTCTGACCGCAGCCCCCGCACGCTCTCCGCCGTGCGCCCTCGGCGCGGTCGCGCGCATCCACCTCATCGCGACGACACCACAGCGTTACCGCGCCCCTGCGCGCGCCCAGAGTGAAAGGAGCCTCCGGTGAGCAACGACGCTACCGGGGCAACGAACGCCCGCTCCACCGGAGCCGACGCGGGTAACCTCGGCTACCTCGCCCTCGGCCTGACACTACTCGCCTACGGCCTGCTCTCCACCGGCGTCCTGCACGGCGCCGGCGTCGGCGACGCGGCCCACCTCGCCCATCTGCTCGGCGGCGTCACCCTCTTCATCGCGGGCCTGTGGCAGCTCCGCCGCGGCGAGGGCTTCACCGGCACCGCCTTCACCAGCCTCGGCGCCTTCTGGGCGACCTGGTCGGTGGCGGGCGGCGCGGGCAAGAACGCCGCCGGCCTGTTCCTGCTGCTGTGGGCCCTGCTCGCCCTCAGCCTCACCGCGGCCAGTTGGGGCGCGGGCCTGTTCAGCCGCGCCGTCTACGGCCTGCTGACGCTCTCCCTGGTCCTGTCCGCCATCGCCGCCTTCGGTGGGTACGGCGGCCTCGCCAAGGCGGCCGGCTGGATCGCGGCCGTCTCCGGGCTCGTCGCCTGGTACTGGGCCACCTCCGCGCTGAGCAACGGCTCCTGGGGGAAGGTCACCCTGCCGGTCAGGTGACCTGCTCCAGCCGCCCCTCGGACTCGACGCGGGGTCGGGTCTCCGTCCCGACGGAGGCCCGGCCCCGCCGGCGTGCCAGCAGCGCCAGGACGGCGTACGCGAACAGCAGGATCACGACGGCGACGATGCCGTCCGCCCAGAAGTGGTTGGCCGTCACCACGACCACCGCCACCGTCAGCACCGGGTGCAGCACCACCACCCAGCGGAACGGACTCGGCGACACCCGCACCACCGCGACCGCCGCCAGCACGCACCAGGCCACGTGCACCGAGGGCATCGCCGACAGCTGGTCGGCCACCACCACACCGCCGACCGCGCCCCCGTACACCGACTGCCCGTACTGCGCCGCCACGTCGACGAACCCGCTCTGCGGCAGCATCCGCGGCGGTGCCACCGGGATGAACTGCACCAGCAGGCAGACCGCGGTGGTGATCACCACCGTGTTGCGCACCCACGCGTAGCGCTCCCGGTGCCGCAGGAACACCCAGAGCAGCACCACCAGCATCACGGCGAAGTGCATCGCCGCGTAGTAGTAGTTCGCCAGCTTCACCAGCACCGGGTACGGCATGATCGCGGCCTGCCAGGAGGCCTCGTCCGGCAGCCCGATCGCCAGCTCGGTGCGGTGGATCCAGCTCGCCCGGTCCAGCGCGTGGTCGGTGCTCATCACCGACAGGTGCCCCACCAACTGCCACAGCGCGAACAGTGCCAACAGCGTGCCGGCCTCCCGCAGCAGCGCCGACGGCCCGGGCTTCCGAAGCCGCGCGGCTATGTACGCGCCTCCGTAGAGGCCGACGGCGGCGCCCCCGGCGGTCTGCCAGGTCAGGGACAGGTTCTGCATTCGCAGAGGGTAACGCAAAAGACCCCCTCCCGAATGGGAGGGGGTCTTTCTGGAATAATTGTTCGGCGGCGTCCTACTCTCCCACAGGGTCCCCCCTGCAGTACCATCGGCGCTGTGAGGCTTAGCTTCCGGGTTCGGAATGTAACCGGGCGTTTCCCTCACGCTATGACCACCGAAACACTATGAAACTGTCAACCGCACCAACCATCAGTGGTTGGGGTCGTTGTTTCAGAACAACACAGTGGACGCGAGCAACTGAGGACAAGCCCTCGGCCTATTAGTACCGGTCAAC
>NZ_LFMD02000002.1:573000-601318 GCF_015776785.2 Kitasatospora sp. SUK 42
CGTCCTGAGCCAGGATCAAACTCTCCGTGAATGTTTACCCGTAATCGGGTTCACACCCGCGTTGAGCGGCACGGCAACCACCGGAATAGGGTGATCCCGCGCACTGCGTCCTCGCTAGTGTTATTTCAAAAGGAATCTCCAACCCCGATCAGACGATCGAGGCCGGGGATGTCAACATATCTGGCGTTGACTTTTGGCACGCTGTTGAGTTCTCAAGGAACGGACGCTTCCTTCGAGCCGCCTTCCAGCGGGCCCTCCGGGCGCTTCGTTCTTTCGTGTTTCCAGCTTATCAGATGTTTTCCGCTCCGTTTTCCGGAGCTTCATTCATCCGATTCGCTTTCGCCTTTCGGCGCTCCCGAACTCTATCAGAGTTTCTCGGTCCGTTTTCCCGGTCATTCTCGAATTCAGATTCGAGAAATCCCTTGGGGCTCGTCCCGTGGGGCAACCCGGAGAACATTACGCACCGGGCTGCCCCACGTCAAACCGGCCTCAGCAGGGGCCGGACGAGGCTCAGACCTCGACCACGACCGGCAGGATCATCGGCCGACGGCGGTAGTTGTCCGCGACCCACTTGCCGATGGTCCGACGGACCAGCTGCTGCACCTGACGGGGCTCCAGCACGCCGTCGCTCGCCGAGCGGTCCAGGGCCTCCTGGAGCTTGGCGGCGACCGGGACGAACGCGTTGTCCTCGATGCCGGAGCCGCGGGCCTGGATGGTCGGGCCGCCCACGATCTTGCCGTTGGTCGAGTCGACCGCGACGAAGACCGAGATGAAGCCCTCCTCGCCGAGGATCTTGCGGTCCTTGAGCGAGGCCTCGGTGATGTCGCCGACCGAGGCGCCGTCCACGTAGACGTAGCCGGCCTGCACCTTGCCGACGATCCGGGCGACGCCGCCCTCCAGGTCGACGCAGACGCCGTCCTCGGCGATGACCACGCGGTTGCGCGGCACCCCGGTGGCGACGCCCAGCTCGGCGGCCGCCCGCAGGTGGCGCCACTCGCCGTGGACCGGCATCAGGTTGCGCGGCTTGCAGATGTTGAAGAAGTAGAGCAGCTCACCGGCCGAGGCGTGGCCGGAGACGTGCACCTTGGCGTTGCCCTTGTGCACGACCTTGGCGCCCCAGCGGGTCAGGCCGTTGATCACGCGGTAGACCGCGTTCTCGTTGCCCGGGATGAGCGAGGAGGCCAGGACGACGGTGTCGCCCTCGACGATCCGGATCTGGTGGTCGCGGTTGGCCATCCGGGACAGCGCCGCCATCGGCTCGCCCTGGGAGCCGGTGCAGATGAGCACGACCTCCTTGTCCGGCAGGTCGTCGAGCTGCTTGACGTCGACGATCATGTTGCCGGGGACCTTCAGGTAGCCGAGGTCGCGCGCGATGCCCATGTTGCGGACCATCGAGCGGCCGACGAAGGCGACCTTGCGCTTGTACTCGTGCGCGGCGTCCAGCACCTGCTGGATGCGGTGCACGTGGCTGGCGAAGGAGGCGACGATGATGCGCTTGTCGGCGTTCGCGAACACGTTCCGCAGGGCCGCCGAGATGTCCCGCTCGTGCGGGATGAAGCCGGGGACCTCGGCGTTGGTGGAGTCCACCAGCAGCAGGTCCATGCCCTCCTCCGCCAGCTTGGCGAAGGTCGGCAGGTCGGTGAGGCGGCCGTCCAGCGGCAGCTGGTCCATCTTGAAGTCGCCGGTGGCCACGACCATGCCGGCGGGGGTGCGGACGGCCACGGCGAGGGCGTCCGGGATGGAGTGGTTGACCGCGATGAACTCGCAGTCGAAGGGGCCGATGCGCTCGCGCTCGCCCTCCTTGACCTCCAGCACGTACGGCCGGATGCGGTGCTCGGCGAGCTTGGCCTCGATCAGGGCCAGGGTCAGCTTGGAGCCGATCAGCGGGATGTCCGGGTTCTCCCGCAGGAGGAAGGGGACGGCGCCGATGTGGTCCTCGTGCCCGTGGGTGAGGACGATGCCGTCGACCTTGTCGAGGCGGTCCCGGATGTAGCTGAAGTCCGGGAGGATCAGGTCCACGCCGGGCTGCTCGTCCTCGGGGAAGAGGACGCCGCAGTCGATGATCAGGATGCGGTCCCCGTACTCAAGGACCGTCATGTTGCGGCCGATCTCGCCGAGGCCGCCGAGCGGGGTGATGCGGAGGGCGCCCTGCTTCAGTGCCGGGGGCGTGCCGAGCTCGGGGTGCGGGTGGCTCAAAAGACTCTCCTCACGACGCACGCCATATGCCCGGGGTCCTCCCCCTGGTGACATATGGCGTGCGTACTCAGTGTCGTTGCTTCCTACTGGGTCGGTGCTCTCGCGCCTTCGGTCCGGTCCAGCGGCGGACCCGTGAGGGCCCGGCGAGCCGGGGCGCGCACGTCTGTGTCTGCTACAGGTGTACCCCGCCGGCGGCGAGATCCTGCTTCAATCGGGAGATCTCCTCGGCCGTCGCTCCGACCAGCGGCAGCCGCAGCGGTCCGGCGGGCAGGCCCTGGAGGTCCAGCGCGGCCTTGGTGAGGATCACTCCCTGGGTGCGGAACATACCCGTGAACACGGGCAGCAGGCCCTGGTGGATCGCGGTGGCCTTGGCCACATCACCCGCCAGGTAGGCCTCGATCATCGCCTTCAGCTCACCGGCCGCCACGTGCCCGACGACACTGACCACGCCGACGGCTCCGACGGACAGCATCGGCAGGTTGAGGATGTCGTCGCCGGAGTACCAGGCGAGGTCGGAGCGGGCGATCGCCCAGGCCGCGGCGCCGAGGTCGCCCTTGGCGTCCTTGTTGGCGACGATCCGCGGGTGCTCGCCGAGCCGGACCAGCGTCTCGTGGCTCAGCGCGACCCCGCTGCGGCCCGGGATGTCGTACAGCATGACCGGCAGCCCGGTGGCGTCCGCGACGGCGACGTTGTGCCGGTACAGGCCCTCCTGCGGGGGCTTGCTGTAGTACGGCGTGACGACCAGCAGGCCGTGCGCCCCGGCGGCCTCCGCCTGTCGGGCCAGCTCGACGCTGTGGTGGGTGTCGTTGGTGCCGACACCGGCCACCACGTGGGCCCGGTCCCCGACCGCCTCCACCACGGCGCGGACGAGTTGGGCCTTCTCGGCGTCGCTGGTGGTCGGGGACTCACCGGTGGTGCCGTTGACGACGAGGCCGTCGTTCCCGGAGTCGACGAGGTGCGTGGCGAGGCGCTGGGCGCCGTCGATGTCGAGTCCGCCGTCGGCGGTGAACGGGGTGACCATCGCGGTCAGCACCCGGCCGAACGGTGTCTGGGGGGTGGAGGTCGGAGCCATGCGTCCAAAGCTACTCGTAGGCGGTGGGGCGGTACTCACACCGGTCCGGGGTTCGGACAGGGGCAGGCGCGGGGAGCGCTGGATACAGGCCGGGGAGGTGGGATCCCGGTGCTGCCCGCTCGGGGGTTCGGGCAGCACCGGGATCCGTGGTCACGAATGTAGGGAGCGGCTAGAAAAGCCGCAATCCAGACATGCCAGACACTCGGCCCGTATGCCTGTCTTCCCAGGTCAGGGGGCGACCCGGCCGTGCTGCTCGAAGGCCGCATGGGTGAGCGGCATGAGCTCCGCCCACTGCTGCTCCATCTGCTCGGCGACCATCTCGATCTCGCGCTGCGGGAAGGACGGCACCGCCGAGTTCTCCCGCTTGGTGCGCAGCGAGAGGAAGTGCATCAGCGAGCGCGCGTTGCAGGTCGCGTACATCGAGGAGAACAGGCCCACCGGCAGCACCGCGCGGGCCACCTCGCGGGCCACGCCGGCTTCGAGCATCTCCTGGTAGCGGGCGTAGGACTCGCGGTACGCGGCCTCCATCGCCCCGGCCGTGGTCGCGTGCTGCTCCGGGGTGCCCTCGGTGAACTCGTACTTGCCCGGCCGGCCCTGCTGGACCAGCTTGCGGTCCTCGCCCGGGACGTAGAAGACCGGCTGCAGCTCGCGGTAGCGGCCGGACTCCTCGTTGTACGACCAGCCGCTGCGGTGCCGGTGGAACTCCCGGAACACGAAGATCGGCGCGCTGATGAAGAAGGTCATCGAGTTGTGCTCGAAGGGCGTGCCGTGCCGGTCGCGCATCAGGAAGTTGATCAGGCCCTTGGACTTCTCCGGGTCCTGCCGGAGGGCCTCCAGGGACTGCTCCCCCGCGGTCGAGACCCGGGCCGCCCAGATGACGTCCGAGTCGGAGGCGGCGCTGCGGACCAGCTCCACCGTCACGTCGCTGCGGAAGCTGGGGGCCGTCGGTTCGTCGCTCACGCGTTACTCCTTGCGGGTTCGGTGCTGTGCAGCTTGATGGCGTGCTGCATGGTCTTGCGGGCGCGCGGGGTGTCGCCGGCGTCGGCGTAGGCCACGGCGAGGCGGAACCACACCCGCCAGTCGCCGGGAGCGTCCTCCGCCTCGGCCTGGCGGCGGGCGAACACCGCGTCGGCCGAGGCCCGGTCGATCCGTCCGCCGCTGGTGCGCTTCAACTCGTCCACCGGCAGGCCGCCCTCGGCCTCCAGCTCCCGGGCAAGCTGCTCGCTGGCCCGGCCGAAGCGGACGGTCTGGCGCAGGAACCAGACGCCGATCACCGGGATCACGAAGGCGCAGATCCCGATGCCGATGCCGAGCGGCTTTCCGGTGGCCACCAGCTGGACGCCCTCGCCCACGCAGAGCAGGGCGACCAGCAGCAGCACGCCGGACAGGACGAAGAAACCGGTACGGGAGGTCATGTCGGGCTCACAGGTCCAGGAAGTGTTCGAGGCCGAAGGTCAGCCCCGGCGTCTCGACGACCTTGCGCACACCGAGCAGGATGCCCGGCATGAAGCTGCTGTGGTGCAGCGAGTCGTGCCGGATGGTGAGGGTCTCGCCGGTGTCGCCGAACATCACCTGCTGGTGGGCCAGCAGGCCGCGCAGTCGTACCGCGTGCACCGGCACCCCGTCCACGTCGGCGCCGCGCGCGCCGGGCAGGCTGTGGGTGGTCGGGTCCTGCTGCTTCGGCCGGCCGGCCTCGGCGCGGGCGGCGGCGATCAGCTGCGCGGTGCGGGTGGCCGTGCCGCTGGGGGCGTCGGCCTTGTGGTCGTGGTGCAGCTCGACCACCTCGACCGACTCGAAGTAGCGGGCGGCGATCTGGGAGAACCTCATGCCGAGGATCGCACCGATGGAGAAGTTCGGCGCGATCAGCAGGCCGAGCTCCGGGGCCTGGTCGAGCCAGCCCCGGACGGTGGCCAGCCGCTCGTCCGTCCAGCCGGTGGTGCCGGTGACCACGTGGATGCCGTGGTGCAGGCAGTAGTCGAGGTTGCCCATGACCGAGTCCGGGTGGGTCAGCTCGACGGCGACCTGGGCCCCGGTCTCGGTCAGCTCCTCCAGCTTCGACCCGCGTCCCAGGGTGGCGACCAGCTCCAGGTCGGGCGCGGCCTCGACGGCCTTGACCGCCTCCGAGCCGATCCGTCCGTTGGCTCCGATCACGGCGACACGCAGCGTCATAGCGAAATTCCTCTCAGACAAGGCAATCTCAGACCAGCAGATCGGCGAGCCGGGCGGCCCGCTTGTCGGTGACCGGACCGATCAGCGCCAGCGACGGCCGGTACGCGCCCAGCACATCACGGGCCACCTCGTGGACGTCCTCCAGGGTCACCGCCGCGATCCGCTCCAGCATGTCGTCCACCGACAGGTGGTGGCCGTAGCTGAGCTCCGCCTTGCCGATCCGGTTCATCAGCGAACCGGTGTCCTCCATGCCCAGCACGGTGGAGCCGGAGATCTGGCCGATCGCGCGCTGCAGCTCCTCCTCGGTGATGCCCTCCTCGACCACCTTGGCCAGCTCGGCGCGGCAGATCTTCAGCACCTCCTCGACCCGCTTGGGCTGGCAGCCGGCGTAGATGCCGAACAGGCCGCTGTCCGCGTAGGACGAGGAGTACGAGTACACCGAGTAGGCCAGGCCGCGCTTCTCCCGGACCTCCTGGAACAGCCGGGAGCTCATCCCGCCGCCGAGCGCGGCGTTGAGCACGCCCATCGCCCAGCGGCGCTCGTCGTGCCGGGGGATCCCGGGCACGCCCAGCACCAGGTGGGCCTGCTCGGTGGAGCGGTTGAGCACCTCGACCCTACCGGCCGTGCGCAGCGCCTTGACGCCGCGGCGGGCCTCGGCGGGCGCGGCGGTGGAGGCCGCCAGCACCTGCGCGAAGGCCTGTTCGACCTGCCGGACGACCTTGCGGTGGTCCAGGTTGCCGGCCGCGGCGACGACCAGGTTCTCCGGACGGTAGCGGCGGCGGTAGAAGCCGGCGATCTGGTCCCGGGTGAGCGCCTTGATGGTCTCCTGGGTGCCGAGGATCGGACGGCCGAGCGGGCCGCTGCCGTAGACCACCTTGGCGAACAGGTCGTGCACCACGTCGCCCGGGTCGTCCTCGGCCATCGCCATCTCCTCAAGGATGACGCCGCGCTCGGCCTCCACGTCCTCGGTGCGGATCAGCGAGCCGGTCACCATGTCGCAGACCACGTCGATGGCCAGCGGCAGGTCGGTGTCCAGGACCCGGGCGTAGTAGCAGGTGTTCTCCTTCGCGGTGAAGGCGTTCATCTCGCCGCCGACCGCGTCCAGGGCGGCCGAGATGTCCAGCGCGCTGCGCCGCTCGGTGCCCTTGAAGAGCAGGTGCTCCAGGTAGTGGGTGGCGCCGTTGAGCTGCGGGGTCTCGTCCCGCGAGCCGACGCCGACCCAGATGCCGAAGGTCGCTGAGCGCACCGTCGGCAGGGTCTCGGTGACGACCCGCAGGCCGCCGGGGAGCACGGTGCGGCGCACCGTGCCGGCGCCGTCGACGCCCTTGAGCAGGGTCCGGGTGCTGCCGGGTCGCTGCGTTACCGCCGGGGCCAGGGCCACGGGGGGTACCTCCAGAGGAAACGCACGCGGAGGGCGCGTGCGGACGAACGCGTGGACAACAGGGTGCGGCCCGCACGCCGGGAGGCGTACGGGCCGCAAGGGTCAGCTAGCGGCGCTTCACTCGGAAGCGGCCTCGCCGCCTTCCTCGCCCTCGATGACCGGGATGAGGGAGAGCTTGCCGCGCGGGTCGATCTCGGCGATCTCGACCTGCACCTTGGCGCCGACGCCGAGGACGTCCTCGACGTTCTCCACGCGCTTGCCACCGGCGAGCTTGCGGATCTGCGAGATGTGCAGCAGGCCGTCCTTGCCCGGCATGAGCGAGACGAACGCGCCGAAGGTCGTGGTCTTGACCACGGTGCCCAGGTAGCGCTCGCCGACCTCCGGCATGGTCGGGTTGGCGATCTGGTTGATCGTGGTGCGGGCGGCCTCGGCGGCCGGGCCGTCGGCGGCACCGATGTAGATGGTGCCGTCGTCCTCGATCGTGATCTCGGCGCCGGTGTCCTCCTGGATCTGGTTGATCATCTTGCCCTTGGGGCCGATGACCTCGCCGATCTTGTCCACCGGGATCTTGATGGTGATGATGCGCGGCGCGTTCGGGGACATCTCGTCGGGCGAGTCGATGGCCTCGTTCATCACGTCGAGGATGTGCAGGCGGGCGTCGCGGGCCTGCTTCAGCGCGGCGGCCAGCACGGAGGCCGGGATGCCGTTCAGCTTGGTGTCGAGCTGCAGCGCGGTGATGAAGTTGCGGGTACCGGCGACCTTGAAGTCCATGTCGCCGTACGCGTCCTCGGCACCGAGGATGTCGGTCAGCGCGACGTAGTGGGTCTCACCGTCGATCTCCTGGGAGATCAGGCCCATGGCGATGCCGGCGACGGCGGCCTTCAGCGGCACACCGGCGTTCAGCAGCGACATGGTGGAGGCGCAGACCGAGCCCATCGAGGTGGAGCCGTTGGAGCCGAGCGCCTCGGAGACCTGGCGGATGGCGTACGGGAACTCCTCGCGGGTGGGGAGCACCGGCAGGATGGCGCGCTCGGCCAGGGCGCCGTGGCCGATCTCGCGGCGCTTGGGCGAGCCCACGCGGCCGGTCTCGCCGACCGAGTACGGCGGGAAGTTGTAGTTGTGCATGTAGCGGCGACGCGTCTCCGGGGAGAGCGTGTCCAGCTGCTGCTCCATGCGGAGCATGTTCAGCGTGGTGACACCCAGGATCTGGGTCTCGCCGCGCTCGAACAGGGCGGAGCCGTGGACGCGCGGGATCGCCTCGACCTCGGCGGCCAGGGTGCGGATGTCGGTGACACCGCGGCCGTCGATGCGGATCTTGTCCTTGATGACGCGCTCGCGGACGATCTTCTTGGTCAGCGCGTTGTAGGCGGCGCTGATCTCCTTCTCGCGGCCCTCGAACTCCGGGAGCAGCTTCTCGGCCGCGACCGCCTTGACGCGGTCCAGCTCGTTGTTGCGCTCCTGCTTGCCCGGGATGGTCAGGGCCTGGGCCAGCTCGTCCTTGACGGCGGCGGTCAGCGCGGCGAGGACGTCGTCCTGGTAGTCCAGGAAGACCGGGAACTCGGCGGTCGGCTTGGCGGCCTGGGCGGCCAGCTTCGACTGCGCGGCGCACAGCACCTTGATGAACGGCTTGGCGGCATCGAGGCCGGAGGCCACGACCTCCTCGGTCGGCGCCTCGGCGCCGCCCTCGACCAGCTTGATGGTCTTGTCGGTGGCCTCGGCCTCGACCATCATGATCGCGACGTCGCCGTCCGGCAGGACGCGACCGGCGACGACCATGTCGAAGACGGCCGACTCCAGCTCGGTGTGGGTCGGGAACGCGACCCACTGGCCGTTGATCAGCGCGACGCGCACGCCGCCGATGGGGCCGGAGAACGGCAGGCCCGCCAGCTGGGTGGAGGCGGAGGCGGCGTTGATCGCGACCACGTCGTACAGGTGGTCGGGGTTGAGCGCCATCACGGTGACGACGACCTGGACCTCGTTGCGCAGGCCCTTGACGAAGGACGGGCGCAGCGGGCGGTCGATCAGGCGGCAGGTGAGGATCGCGTCCTCGGAGGGCCGGCCCTCGCGACGGAAGAACGAGCCGGGGATGCGGCCCGCGGCGTACATCCGCTCCTCGACGTCCACGGTCAGCGGGAAGAAGTCGAAGTGCTCCTTCGGCTGCTTGGACGCGCTGGTGGCCGACAGCACCATGGTGTCGTCGTCCAGGTAGGCCACGGCGGAACCGGCGGCCTGACGGGCCAGGCGGCCGGTCTCGAAGCGGATGGTACGGGTGCCGAAGGAACCGTTGTCGATCACGGCCTCGGCGTAGAACACGTTCTCTTCCACCTGGAAGATCTCCTCTTTCGTACGTCTCCGGGAGAGCGTCCCCGCGCACTGCCTCCGCGTTGGCCCCGGGGGCCCTCCTGTCAGGGAGGGCGGCAGTCGGGCCGGTCTTCGATCGAAGCCTCCGGGGTGCCCCGCGCGTGTCGGCGGGGGTTCCGGGGGCCACTACCGAGGACCGGCGCCTCACGGCTGCCGGGCCGGGACGGGCGGTCCGCGTCTGGACGCTCTCTCGGATGCGGGCGGCTTCCGTTTGAAGCCTTCGTCCCGCGGGGGGTTCGGGTCCTCATGCCCGGGTGGCGCGCTGGTGCGCCATCACCCGGCATGCCCACAACCCTACGGTGCAATCCTCGGCCACCTGGGGAGGTGCGCGCGAGTTGTTATGTCCGGGTTGCTAGGTCCGGGCGCCGCGGTGCGACCGCCGCGGCATACGCGCGAGGGGCGGCTCCCCGGTGTGGGGAGCCGCCCCGAGCGGCGTTCTCAGCGGGCGCCGCCGGCGGCACCGCGGCGGATGCCCAGGCGGTCGACGAGCGTACGGAAGCGCTCGATGTCCTTCTTGGCCAGGTACTGCAGCAGACGGCGACGCTGGCCGACCAGGATCAGCAGACCACGGCGGGAGTGGTGGTCGTGCTTGTGGGTCTTGAGGTGCTCGGTCAGGTCCGAGATGCGACGGGAGAGCATGGCCACCTGGACCTCGGGGGAGCCGGTGTCGCCCTCCTTCTGGCCGAACTCGGCGATGATCTGCTTCTTGACGTCAGAGGCGAGAGCCACTGCAACTCCTTCAAGGTCTACCGAGCGGTCCTGGTCGACAACACAGGACTCATCGAGAACTCGGTGTCGTGAGCGCGGCCGGCGGTCCGCACCCCGCGACGGGGTGGACACACGGCTGCGCTCGGAGGCCAAGCGTACCAGTGCCGCCCACCCGGCCGGACGGCGGGTGGACGGCGGTGGACGGCGGGGGTCTCCGGTCAGCCGGTGGCGCCGCGGACCAGCCGGTAGGTGTCCAGGACGGCGAGCGCCAGCGGCACCAGCGCGATCAGGGTCAGGCTGTCGACCAGGTCCAGGATGCGCCCCCAGAACGGGGAGACGCCGAGCCGGGGCACCACCAGGGCTATCGCGGTGAGCAGCGCGGCGCCGAAGGCGATGGAGGCGGCCAGCCAGATGGTGCGCAGGTCGAGTTCGGTGGCGGAGCCGGCCGCGCGCAGGAAGAACTGCGGGGTGTGCAGGGACAGGCCGACGATCAGCAGGCACAGGCCGAGCAGCCCGGCGACGGTGAGGCTGAGGACCTGCGCGGTGTAGCGGAACAGCCGGGCGCGCAGCATGGTGGCCAGGCCGAGGGCGAGCGCGAGCAGCTCGGGGAAGGTCCGGTCGGTGAAGCTCAGGACGGCGCAGGCGCCGACCACGACCGCGGCGCAGCCGCCGACCAGGCCGACCAGCACCTCGTGGCCGCGGCGGGCCTGGTGGGCGATCCGCTCGTACTGGACGGCCTCGGCGCGCTCGGCCTCCTCGTCGTAGTCGCGGCTGCGGGTGCGGGTCTGGCCGGGGGCGCTGAAGCCGACGGGCAGCCGGGCGAAGCGGGCGGAGAGGCTGGGCAGGAAGCCGACCGCGGCGACGGCCGCGACGCCGGTGACGGCGGCGATGTGCCCGGCCGGGGTGTCGGGCAGCAGGACGGCGGCGAAGGTGGCGAGCGCACCGGCGGTGGCGACCAGGGCGGCGGCGACGAAGGCCGCGTCCTTCTCGGGCAGCAGTCCGGCCAGCAGCACGGCGACGACCAGGACGGCGACGCAGCCGGTCAGGAACTGGAGCCGGCCGGGGCCGTCCCACCGGTGGGCGACGGCGATGACGCCGCTGCCGCCGATCATGGCGTGCGGCAGGGCGCCGAGGCCGAGCGCGAGGGCGGCGTGGGCGTCCTGGTAGACCCGGGCGCGCACGCCGGCGAGCGCGGCGAGGACGACGGCGGTGACGCCGGCCAGGACGCCGGGCAGGCCGTGCATGTCGTGGCGCAGGTCGGAGAACCAGAGCGCGAAGCCGAGCAGGGTGAGCAGCACCCCGGCGCCGATCAGGCCGAAGCCGCGCATGAGTTCGGCGGTCCAGAACCGGCGGTCGGCCTCGACGGCGCTGGCGATGGCGTCGGCGACGTCGTCGTAGACGGCCGGTGGGAGGGACTCGGCGAAGGGGCGCAGCGCGAGCAGGTCGCCGTCGCGGACCTGCTGGGCGGCCAGCGGCAGGCCGCTGTCGAGCACGGTGCCGTCGCGGCGGACCAGGTGGAAGCCGGTGGGGGTGCCGTCGGGCTGGTTCTGGTTGGCCAGGCGCAGCACCTCGGGGTACACGTCCGCGAGCGGGACGTCCTCGGGCAGGGCGACGTCGATTCGGCGGTCCGGCGCGACGACGGTCACCCGGCAGTAGCCGGTCGCGGCAGTGCTCACGCTTCCGCCCCGCTTCGCTCGGCAGGCGCTCCGCACGATGCGCGGCCTTCGATGATGGGCTCGCTCCGCCCGCTCATGCCGCTTCCGCCCCGATGGTCCTTCGACGCACTTGGCGCTCCCCCTTGTTGACGGTGCCGAGGCACGGCGGCGCTCGGTGTGGCTGTGGAACCGGCCCGGCCGGGCCGCGAGTTGGCGCGGCGTTACCCTACCCGCTCGGTCCGTGCCCGCCGCCGTCACGGGCCTGGGCCCGGCGGGCGGTGCGGGGGCGACCGGCCGCACGCGCCGCTATGTAGGATCGGCGCCTGCGCAAGGGCGGGTAGGTACGGGGGCTGCGCTGTGTGGGGCGTCCTCAGTCACGGAATCCCGTACGGGCCGTACGCAGTCGCGTGGGGGCCGATGCCGAAGTGATCGAGCGACGCCGCGGGGTGGATGACACATGGGTGTGATCACGGTCAAGCGACCGGCCAGGGCCTATCCGCCGACTGTGCCGGACGAGCCGGTGGAGCTGGTGACTCCGCCCGAACTGCCCCGGCAGGGCGGCGAGGACTGGCTGATGAGCATCCTGCCGATGCTCGGCATGGGCGGTTCGGCGGTGTTCTTCTTCTCCCCCGGCGCCCAGGCCCCGATGAAGATCATGGGCGGTCTGATGATCGCCTCGACGGTCGGCATGGTGCTGGCCCAGATCGTGCGGGCCCGCAAGGGCGGCTCGACCGCGATGGCGGACGAGCGGCGCGACTACCTCAAGTACCTCCAGCAGACGCGCCGTCAGGTGCGCCGCACGGCGGAGCGCCAGCGCGGCGCGCTGCTGTTCCTGAACCCGGCGCCGGACCAGCTGTGGTCGATCGTCGAGGACGGCCGGCGGCTGTGGGAACGGCGCACCGGGGACGGCGACTTCGCGCAGATCCGGGTCGGGCTGGGGCCGGTGCAGCTGTCCACCCCGCTGGTGGCGCCGCAGACCGCGCCGATGGACGAGCTGGAGCCGCTGTCGGCGGCCGCGATGCACTCCTTCCTGAAGGCCCACGGCACCTTGCAGGACCTGCCGTTGGCGGTGTCGCTGCGGGCCTTCTACCACATCACGGTGTGCGGGGACCCGGACTCGGTGTACGGCAACGTGCGCGCGATGATCGCCCAGTTGACCACCCTGCACTCGCCGGACGACCTGCTGGTGGCGGTCGCGGCGGCGCCCGGTGCGGCCGAGGAGTGGGAGTGGACCAAGTGGCTCCCGCACAACCAGCACCGCAAGGAGGCCGACGGCGCGGGTTCGCGCCGGCTGAGCGCCACCGACCTGGGCGACCTGGAGTACCTGCTGCAGGACGAGCTGTCCGGCCGCCAGCGGTTCATCCGGGACGCGGCGCCCGCCGCGGACCAGCCGCACCTGGTGGTGGTCATGGACGGCGCCGGGGTGCCGCACGACTCGCTGCTGGCCAGCCCCGAGGGCATGCAGGGGGTGACCGTCATCGAGGTCGTCCCGGGTGAGGTGGACGAGCCGAGCGGGCACCTGATGGTGACGGTCACCCCGCAGGAGCTGGTGCTGCGTTCGGCCTCCGGGGCGACGTACACCGGCAAGCCGGACCTGCTCTCGGTGTGGCAGTCCGAGGCGCTGGCACGGCAGTTGGCGCCGTACCGGATCTCGGCGGGCGGGGACGACGAACCGCTGCTGTCCAACCTGGACTTCACCGACCTGATGGGCTCGGGCGATCCGGGCTCCTTCGACGTGGGCCGCAGCTGGCGCCCGCGCGCCCAGCACGAGCGGCTGCGGGTGCCGATCGGCGTCGGCGCGAACGGCGAGCACGTCCACCTGGACATCAAGGAGGCGGCGCTGGAGGGCATGGGCCCGCACGGCCTGTGCGTGGGCGCGACCGGTTCCGGCAAGTCGGAGCTGCTGCGCACGCTGGTGCTGGCGCTGGCGATGACGCACTCCTCGGAGACGCTCAACTTCGTGCTCGCCGACTTCAAGGGCGGTGCGACCTTCTCCGGCATGGCGGACATGCCGCACACCTCCGCGGTGATCACCAACCTGGAGGGCGAGCTCACCCTGGTCGACCGCATGCGCGACGCGATCGAGGGCGAGCTGCACCGCCGCCAGGAGCTGCTGCACCGCTCGGGCAACTACGCCAACATCCACGAGTACGAGCGGGCCCGGGCGGCCGGCGCGGCGCTGGACCCGCTGCCCTCGCTGGTGCTGATCATCGACGAGTTCTCCGAACTCCTCACCGCCAAGCCGGACTTCATCGAGATGTTCATCCAGATCGGCCGCATCGGCCGGTCGCTGGGCGTGCACCTGCTGCTGGCCTCTCAGCGTCTGGAGGAGGGCAAGCTGCGCGGCCTGGACACCTACCTCTCGTACCGGATCGGTCTGCGCACCTTCTCCGCGGCCGAGTCGCGGGCGGCGATCGGCGTGCCGGACGCGTACCACCTGCCGCCGGTGCCGGGCGTCGGCTACCTGAAGTTCGGCGAGGACGTGATGGAGCGGTTCAAGGCCGCGTACGTCTCGGGGCCGTACCGGGCGCCGGGGCAGCAGCGGTCGACCGGCGGCCGTCGGGTGAACGCCCACCCGGTGGAGTTCACCGCGGCCTACGTGGACCTGCCGGACCCGGTGGAGGAGGAGGCGCCGCAGGTGCCCGAGCAGGACGACGCGCTGGTGGACACCGTGCTGGACGTGTTCGTCCAGCGGATGTCCGGCCAGGGCCCGGCCGCGCACCAGGTGTGGCTGCCGCCGCTGGACGAGGCGCCGAGCATGGACCACCTGCTGCCGCCGTTGCAGGTCGTCCCGGAGCGCGGGCTGACCGCGCCCGGCTTCCCGGGCGGCCGGCTGCGGGTGCCGGTCGGCGTCGTGGACAAGCCGCGCGAACAGAAGACCGACATCATGGAGGTCGACTACTCGGGGGCGGCCGGCCACGGCCTGGTCGTGGGCGGCCCGCGCTCGGGCAAGTCGACCGTGGTGCGCACCACGGTGGCCTCCTTCGGCCTCACCCACACGCCGCTGGAGGTGCAGTTCTACCTGCTGGACTTCGGCGCCGGCAGCTTCCAGTCGCTGTCCGGGCTGCCGCACGTCGGCGGGGTGGCCGGACGCCTGGACGTGGACAAGGTGCGCCGGATGGTCTCCGAGGTGCACGGGGTGATGAACCGGCGCGAGGAGCTGTTCCGGGCCGTCGGGATCGACACCATCGCCACCTACCGGGCCCGCCGGGCGGCCGGGCAGCTGCCGGACGAGGCCTTCGGCGACGTGTTCCTGGTGATCGACGGCTGGAACACCTTCAAGCAGGAGTTCGAGGCGCTGGAGCCGGTGATCGGCGACATCGCCCAGCGCGGGCTCGGCTACGGCGTCCACCTGGTCGTCACCGCGACCCGGTACGCGGAGGTGCGCCCGGCGCTGAAGGACCTGCTGCAGAACCGGATCGAGCTCAGGCTCGGCGACCCGATGGAGTCCGAGGTGGACCGCCGGGTGGCGCAGAACGTCCCGGCGCTGGCCGGGCGCGGCATCACCGCGGAGCGGCTGCACTTCCTGGCCGGCCTGCCGCGCCTGGACGGCTCCTCCTCGGTGGACGACCTGCAGGACGGCGTGTCCGGGCTGGTCGGCGCGATCGACGGCGCCTGGAGCGGCCCGCGCGCCCCTCAGGTACGGATGCTGCCGTCCGTGCTGGACGGGCTCTCGCTGCCGAAGGGCTTCGAGCAGCCGGAGCGCGGCGTCTCCTTCGGCGTGGACGAGGCCGAGCTGGCGCCGGTCTTCGTCAACTTCGAGACCGACCCGCTGTTCATCGTGTTCGGCGACACCGAGTCGGGGAAGTCGGCGCTGCTGCGCATGCTGGTCAAGCAGATCACCGAGCGCTACACGCCGGACCAGGCGGGCATCGTGGTCGGCGACTACCGGCGCTCGCTGCTGGGCACCGTGCCGCCGGAGTACCTGGTGGAGTACGCGGCCGCGCAGCCGGCCATGTCGGCCGTCGTGGAGATGCTGCGCGGGGCCTGCGCCCGCCGCCTGCCCGGCCCGGACGTGACCGCCGAGCAGCTGCGCAACCGCAGCTGGTACAGCGGCAAGGACATGTTCGTGATCGTCGACGACTACGAGCTGGTCGCGACCGGCTCCGGCAACCCGCTGGCGCCGCTGGCCGAGTTCCTGCCGTTCGCCCGGGACATCGGCCTGCGGGTGATCGTGGCCCGCAGCGCGGGTGGCGCCGGACGCTCGCTGTACGAGCCGGTGATGCAGCGGATGCGCGAGCTGGGCGGGCAGGGCGTGATCCTGTCCGGCAACCGGGACGAGGGCGCGCTGCTGGGGACGGTCAAGCCGCAGCCGCTGCCGCCGGGCCGCGGGGTGTTCGTGTCACGCCGGGTGACCGCCGGGCAGATGGTCCAGACCGGCTGGCTGCCGGTGTCCTGACCGGGCGGGCAGTCACGGAAAGTGATCGAAGGGGTCGGGCTCCGGGAGTCCGACCCCTTCGGCGTCCCAGGTGCCGAAACGTTACCTAGATCTTTCCCGGGTCGGGCTGCGGTTCCCGCACCAGGACCGGGAGTTGCCGGGCACTTCCCGGGTGCCTGGGCGTGTCGTCGTCTAACCGGAGCAATACCTTTGAATGGTGGCGTGCAACACGCCGTTCACCTTTGATTCACGCCCTATGCGGCCAAGGTAACAAGTCGGACAAAGAGTGCGATGACCCTATGTGATCATCGGATCGCATGTCCATACCCCTGACCGCAACGGATTCCGAAGCAGTTCCGGCGTTGACGCAATCAATACGCCCGAGGTTCCATTGCGGCCCGGGAGCGACCGGACAGGACCCGAGCAACCAGCCAGCGGAGGCGATACCGCTCCCACTCCAGCACCGCACAGAGCCGATCGGAAGCCACATGACCGACACGCTTCGCCCGCCACAGACCGTAGCCGCCACGGCGGCCGAGGCGGCCGCGCCCCAGCAGCTCAAGCGCTCGATCGGCGTCGTGGGCGGCACACTGCTCACGCTGTCCTGCGTCACGCCCGCCTCGACGCTGTTCGTGATCGTGCCCGAGCTGTTCTCCAGCATCGGCAGCGCCACCGCCCTGGCCATCGCCATCGGCTCGGTGCTCTGCGTCGCGGTCGCGTTCTGCTACTCCGAACTCGGCACCCTGATCCCCAGCGCCGGCGGCGAGTACGCGATGGTCGGCACCCTGGCAGGGCGGCTGGCGGGCTGGCTGGTCTTCATCCAGTCGCTCATCGTGGTGATGATCGTCCCCTCGGTCATCGCGCTCGGCACCGCCGACTACCTGGCGCCCGTCCTCCACGTCGACAAGCCGATCGCCGGCGCCGCGGTGATGCTGGCCGCCACCCTGGCCGGCCTGCTCGACCTGCGCGCCAACGCCTGGATCACCGGCATCTTCCTGGTCCTGGAGGTCATCGCGGCCGGCGTCGTCTCCGTGCTCGGCTTCGCCCACACCAACGCCGACCACCCGAGCCTGCTGCACGGCGTGGTCGCCGGGGACGGCGGCGTCGCCAGCCCGGTCGGCATCGGCGCCATCGTCGGCGCGCTCGGCATCGCCCTCTTCGCCACCCAGGGCTTCTCCACCGCCGTCTACCTCTCCGAGGAGCTGGAGAACCCCCGCCGCACCGTCTCCCGCACCGTGCTGTGGACGCTCGGCCTCTCCAGCGCCATCATCCTGATCCCGGTCGCCGCCATCACCATGGGCGCCCCCGACCTCCAGACCCTGGCCTCCGGCGACATCTCCGGCATGGTCACCGCCTGGAGCAACTCCGCGGTCGGCACCTTCATCAGCCTGTGCATCGCGCTGGCCATCATCAACGCCGGCATCGTCATGGTCATCCAGAACTCCCGGGTGCTGTTCGCCTCCGCCCGCGACAAGGCCTGGCCCGAGCCGGTCAACAAGGCCTTCGGCACCCTCGGCCGCTTCGGCTCCCCGTGGGTCGCCACCCTGGCGGTCGGCCTGCCCGGCGCCGCGCTCTGCTTCGTCAGGGGCGAGCTGCTCAGCAACATCACCGGCGTCGCCGTCACCGCGATGTACCTGCTGGTCGCGATCGCCTCGCTGCTCTCCCGGCGCGGCCACCACAAGCACGCCGCCGCCTGGCGGATGCCGCTGTGGCCGGTCATCCCGGCGCTGCTCGTCGTCCTCCTCGTCTACATCATGACCAAGCTGGACGCCGAGCCCCTGCTGTGGACCGGCGGCATCACCGCCGCCGCCACCCTCTACTGGCTGTTCTACCTGCGCCCCCGGCAGGACACCCACTGGGTGATCAGCCTCCCCGAGGACCAGCGGGACTGACGTCCAACCCCTCCCCCACACGGCAGTGCCCCGGGCTCCCCCAGCCCGGGGCACTGCCACGTCCGCGCTACTTCTTGGGCTTCCACGCCGGGCTGGTGGCGATCGCCTTCAGCTCCTCCACGGTCAGCAGCTGCTTGTCGCTCGGCTCCAGCGCGAGCACCTGCACGCCGTCCGGCCGCAACGCGTCCGCGACCAGCGGGGCCTTCGCGTTGTTGCCCTCCGCTCCGCGCACCACGAGCTTCGTCCCGTCGGGCAGGGTGACCGCGCCCGTGAACGCCTCCGGGCCGGGCCGGTCGTCGGGGGCCTTCGCCCAGTTGTCGATCTGGAGCGACAGCGAGCCGGTCTTCCCGCCCCTGGCCAGCTCGAAGACGGCGGTCAGCTCGTGGCTCCTGCGGTCGGTGACGGTCACCCCGGCGGGCAGCAGCCCGGTCAGGACGGCCTCACGGTCCGCCAGCGACAGCCCCGGGTCGATCGCCTCCATGTCGACGCCGTCGTACTTGAGTGCCGCGACGACCCGGTCCCAGGACTTGTCGGTGACGACGGCCTTCAGCTGGTCCAGGGTGAGCGGCGGGTTGGGGCGGCTGTCGGGAGCGTCCTTCTCCTGCGGCGAGTTCCACTCGCTGAGGGAGATGTCCCCGCCGTCCGGACGGGTCAGCACCGCGATCCAGTCCTTGGTGGTGGCCCGGTGGTCCGGGTACTCGTAGCCCTGGCTGAGGAACAGCTTGGAGCCGTCCGACAGGACGGTGACGGAGCAGGAGTCCATCGAGGCGCGCTTGAGGTCCGCCGGGCAGGTGCGCGGCTGGACGTCCTTGGCGCGGTGCTTCTGGATGCTGATCCCCAGCAGCGACTTGCCCTGGCCGTCGTCGAAGACCAGGTTGGCGTCCACGTACTTGCCCCGGTTCTCGTCGCTCCCGTGCCCCTTGGCGTCGGACACCTCGCCCTTGGGCAGCAGGGCCTGGAGGGTGGCCAGCACCTCGTCCCCGGTGATCACCGTCGCCGACGGGGTCGCCGCGGCGGCCGGGGCCACCGTGCCGGCCGGGCTCCCCGTCCCGGAGGAGGCGGCGGCCACCGTGCCCGTGGCCGCGGGGGTGGTGCCGGTCAGGTAGAACGCGCCGGTGCCCACCAGGGCCAGCGCGGCCGCGCCGCCGACCACCGCGGCGGTCGAACGGCGGCGCCAGCGGCTGCGGCCCCGCTGGTACCCGCCCGCGACCAGGTCGGCCTGCTCGGTGCGGAACCCTTCACCGGTACGGGTGAGGGCGTAGAGAAGATCGTCTTCGAACTTGTCCGGCTCGGACATGGCTGATCACCGTCTCCTTGCGTGGCGTGGTGGAAGTGCTGGAACTGGTCAGTGCTCGGCGCGACGTCTCGTCGGCGGTCGGCGATCGACGGTCGGCGGTCGGCTCAGCGGTCAGCGGTCGGCGAGCTCGGCGAGCGAGTCGCCGAGCAGGGTGCGCAGCCTGGCCAGCGCCCGGCTGGTCCGGGTGCGGACCGCGCCCGAGGAGGAGCGCAGCACCTCGGCGGTCTCCTCGACGCTGCGGTCCTCCCAGTAGCGCAGCACCAGCACGGCGCGGTCCTTGGGCGGCATCCGCCCGAGCGCGTCGAGCAGGGTCAGCCGCAGGCTGCTGTCCGCATCGCGGTCCTCCTGCTCCGGCAGGTCCACGGTCGGGCGCTCACCGCTGGAACGGCGGCGCTGCTGGGCGATGAAGGTGCGCACCATGACGGTGTGGACGTAGGCCGCCGGATTGTCGATCCGGTGCCGGCCGCCGGTGAAGGCGCTGCGCCGCCAGAGCACGTACATCCGGCTGAGGGCCTCCTGCACGAGGTCCTCGGCGTAGTGGGTGTCGCCGCTGGTGAGCAGACAGGCCGAGCGGTAGAGGTGCCCGCTGCGGCTGGAGACGAGTTCCAGGAACTCGGCGTCCTTGGCCTCGCGGCGACCGCCGATCCACCCCATGTGCGCTGCTCCCCCGTGTCCGTACCCGCTGACACTTCATGGATGCGGCGAGGAGGCCTTGGTGTTACAGGTGTTCCGGATTTCCTCCGACGGTCAGTCGGCGGACCCTCGGCGACGGCGGTCGCGCAGCACCACGCCCCCGCCGATCAGCAGCGCGACCAGCAGCGCCCCGACGCCGACCACGTACGTCGCGGTGCGGCCGTCCCGGTCGGCCTGGGTCTCGCCGAGGCCGACCGGCCGGGGCACGATCGGGGCGGCGGCCAGCTGCACGGGGGCGTCCGGGCGGGCTTCGGCCGGCGCGACGTCGGGGGCCTTGGTGACGGCCCTGACCGGGTCCACCACGCCCCAGCCGACGTACTGGTTCGGGTCGCGCTCGGTGCGCTGGGCGGTCTGCTCGATCCAGGCCCGCACCTGGGCCGCCTTCCAGTCCGGGTGGGCGCCGATCAGCAGCGCGGCCAGCCCGGAGACGTACGGGGCGGCGAAGCTGGTGCCGTTGTCCACGCACTGGCCGCCCCCGGGCACCGTGGACAGCATGTCGACGCCGGGCGCGGCGACCTTCACGAAGGAGCCGTACTGGGAGAACGGGGCGCGCTCGTTGTTGCGGTCGGAGGCACCGACGGCCAGCACGGTCGGGAAGGCACCCGGGTAGGTGTCGCCCTCCTTGCCGTCGTTGCCGGTGGAGGCGACCACCACGACGTTCTTCTCCTCGGCGGTCTGGATCTCGGCCTTCAGCTCCTGGTAGCCGCCGAAGTGGGTGTCGCCCGCGCCGCGCACGTCCTGGGAGATGTTGATGACCCTGGCCCCGGCCTTGACCGCCTCGCGGATGGCCGTCGCGAGGGTGGAGACGTCGCCGTTGCCCTCGCTGTCGTTCTGCCGGATCGAGTAGATCTGGGCGTCCGGGGCCAGCCCGACGAAGCCGGTCCGGTCGCTCCGGCCGGCGGCGATGATGCCGGCCACCTTGGTGCCGTGGCCGACCGTGTCGTTCACGGAGGTGCCGTCGACCGGCTTCCTGCTCTCCTTGTCGACCAGCAGGCTGGGGCCCGCCAGCACCTTGTCGACCAGCGGCGGGTTGTCGGCCCTGCTGTCGGGGTCCGGGACCTTGACGGCCAGCTGCGGGTTGCGGTTGTCGACCCCGGTGTCGATGACCGCGACCCTCACGCCCTTGCCGGTGGTCCTCCCGCCCTGCCACAGCTCGTCCAGCAGCAGCCGTTGCAGCGACCACGGCACGGTCTGCACGTCCGGCGCGTTCTTGGGGCAGTCGCCCGCGGCGGCCAGCCCGGGCCCGTCCGCGTGCGCCGGGGCGGCGAGCGGACCGCCCAGCACCGCGAGCGCGGCCAGCGCCGCGGCCGTCCTGCGGAACCCGCGTCCGGACACCCTGCCACCCCTCATGTCGTCCATCCGTGTCGCGCGGCGGGGGCGGGTGCCCGGAATCCGGGTACCCGCCCCCTGCCGTTCGAACGCGCGGTCAGTGCTGCCAGAGCTTGGCGTTGGCGTCCTCGGTGGACCGGTAGCTCTGCGCGGCCTTGTCCAGCGAGCCGGCGATCTGCGAGCAGACCTGCTGCAGGTGGGCGGCGCGCTGGTCCCACTGGGCCTGGTGGGCGTTGTAGCCCTCCTGGGCCGCACCCTGCCAGCTGGCGGCGACGCGCTGGACGTCCTTCTTCAGGTCGGTCAGCAGCTGGTCGATGCGGTGGGCGGAGCCCCGCACCTCCTCGGCGGCGTTGTGGACGGTCTCGAAGTTGACGAGGATGTGGTCGCTCACGATGTCTCCCTAAGACATGGGGGCGAGGCGCCCCGCCGACGGCGGCGGGCACCCCGCAGGGCGGCGGATCGGGGCAGTACGACGATCGGCGCGGTGCGCGATCAGGCGCCCTGGGCGGCGGTGAACTGCTGCTGCTGGTCCGACTCGGTGACCGCGTAGTGCTTGGTGGTCAGGTCGATCGCGTCCTTGATCGCCTTCAGCGACTGCTCCAGCTTCTGGATGTCCTGGTTGAACTGACCCTGCAGGGTCTTGTAGGCGTCGGCCGCCTGGCCCTTCCAGCCGCCGGTGATGTTGTCGACCGTCGTGTTGAGCTTGCCGCGCTCCTGCTCGATCTTGCCGATCGCGTCCTCAATCCGCTTGGAGAAGGCCGTCATCTCCTGTGCGGTCATCGTGAACTGACCCTGAGCCATGCTCCACCGTCCCCCATGAGACAAACATCGCGTGTACGGAGGGCCCGGCAGGCCCACCCGTCACATCACCCGTGTGATGTCCAGCAGCACTGTAGTCGGCACGCGCAACTCGCCCAACACCGAGCGGTGAGCAGTTACCAGACCATGACACTGAGTCCAATTCCGTTGCCCGGCTTGGCCGATCAGGCGTTCTGCGGCTGCGCGGCGCTCTTCGCGGTCAGCGGCGGACCGGCCGGAACCAGGTTCGACCACTCGCGCGGCACCGGCAGCGGCTGAAGGCCCTGGTAGCCCAACCTGGCCTGGTTGCCGCCGGGTTGGTCGTCGGGGTTCGGGGACGGCTGCTGGTTCGGCGCGCCCGGGTCCGTGCCGCCCGGCTGCGGAGTCGGCGCCTTCGGCGTGCCGGTCTGGCCGGGTTGGGTGGGCTGGGCGGTCTGGCCGGGCTGGGCGGTGGCGTGGCCGCCGTCGCCGTTGGACGGAACGGCGTAGCGCAGGCCGGTCTCGGTGATCAGGAAGTCGGTGCCGGAGCCGCCCGCCGTGCCGTCCTGCGCGCGGTAGAAGAGGCCGTGACCGGGCGTCACGTACGCGGCGCCCGCACCGTTGTTGTACTGCGCCGGGTAGGACGTCCCGGCCCAGACGCTGCGCCGGGGCGTGCGGCCGTCCTCGGCGACGCCGTCGAAGGTGCTGCAGACGACCAGCCGGGCGTCCTGGCGGTCCTGCCAGTTGTTCACCGGCGAGCCGGACTTGAGCGGCCAGTCCGCCGCGGTGTCCGGCAGCGGGGCCGCGTCGCTGCCGTACTTGGACTGGTCGGCCGGGGTCAGCTCGTCGCTGCGCGGCTTCTTGTCCTGGTCGTACTTGTAGAGCACCTGGTACGCCGGGTTCTGCCGGATCAGCTCCGCCTGGAACGCGGTGACCAGGAAGAGCCGGTCCTTGCCGACCACGTAGTGACGGTCCTGGTAGTGCACCAGCCGGCCGACCCTGCGGTCCTCCGCGTTCCCCAGCGCCACCGAGGAGTTGGGGACCTGGCTGTCGGAAACCTCCTTGAGCTGCGGGAAGGTGATCGGGGTGCCGTTCACCAGGGTGTCCAGCCAGTCGCGCTTGACCCGCTGCGGCACCGCGTTCGGCCCGAAGACCGCGGTGACCAGCGACTTGCGCTCCTTGTCGTCCGACTGCGCCGAGCCGATCCCGTGCTTGCGGCCCTGCGCGTCGACCAGGTACACCTGCGCGGCTCCCGCGGCCGGCTGCCCCTGCGCCGGCGCGGCGGAGACCTGCTGCTCGTCCGCCTGCTGCACCAGCATCAGCTGGTCCGGGCCGAGCATCCGGTCCTTGGCCGCCAGCGCCGCCGCGTCCGCTCCCGCGGCCACGAACACCGCCTGGTTGACGGTCTCCTGCTTGTCGTCCGAGCCCGGCCGGTCGCAGACCGCCCACTTCATCGACTGGCCCGCGTTGTCCTTGGTCGGCAACTTGTCCGGGGCGTACGGGATGCCGATCGTCGGGCCGTGGTTGGGGTAGCGGTCGAGCACCCCGTCGTCCACCACCACGACCTTGGCGTTCGCGGGCAGCACCAGCCGCGCCGAGGACATGTTGAGCACCTGGTGCAGCCGCTTCGTCCGGCCGTCCGGGTCGGTCAACACCACGTACCGGGTGGTCGACTGCTTGCCCTGGATGATGTTCGAGCCGTCGTCCCACTTCAGCGGCGCGCTCGGCTTGAACACCCCCCACAGCCCGAAGCCGGCCACGATCACCGCCCCGACCAGCACGCTCGGCAGCACCGCCTTCACCGGGCGCGGCGCGTCCTCGTCGCTGCCGCCGCCGGCGGGCAGCAGGAACGCCCCCACCGTGCGTTTGCGGGCGAAGGTGTACGCGTTCAGCTCGTCCCGGCGCGATGCCATCCTCGTCGTCCCCCTCGTCAGACGTGTGCCGGACGTGTGCCGGCGCTGTCGGCCGCCACCACCGCGACCCGCCCCGCGGCCCGCACCCGCCGGGCGGGAACCGGCCCAAACCCTCTACGATGCGGCAGCAGACGGTGAGTACGGTACGGGTACGGTCCGCGAACCAGCCAGCCGGGCCGCGACAACGGATCAGCGACAACGGATCAGAGGGGGCCATCGGGGGATGCCAAGCCAGACCGCTCCAGGACGCCGCGGCACCGCGCGCGGCGGGAGGTCGCGCCGGTCCGGACAGGCCCAGCACGGCGGCCCGGCCGCCGGGACCCCGGCCGTCCACCCGCCGACGACGAGCACCGCCGGCGGCCCCGTCCAGATCCGCGTGAACCCCCGACCCGGGCTGCTCGGCGGCCGGTTGAAGCTCCAACAGCTCGTCCTGGTCGAGGTCGCCGCCGCCCTGGTCGCGGTGGGCTGGACCATCAGCCGCCCGGTCGCGGCCGGGTTCGGCGCGGTCTCACTGGTCCTGCTCGTGCTCGCGGTCGTCCCGCTGCGCGGCCGCACCATCCCGGAGCTGCTACGCGTCCGATCCGCCCTCAAGTCCCGGCGCAGGCAGGCGAAGACGCTGCTGCCGCCCCCGGGCACCGACCCGGCACTGGCGCCCGCGCTGGAGCTCGAACCGGGCCTGCGCACCTGCACCCACGCCACCGAGGCCGAGCTCGGCGGCCGCCCCGTCCGCCGGGAGACCGGCATGGTCGGCGACGGGACCTTCCTCACCTCGGTGCTGCTGATCCAGGCCAAGGACCTGCCGCTGCGCCCGGTGCGCACCGCGCTGCCGCTGCCGCTGGACGTGATCTGCTCGGCGCTCACCGTCGACGACATCACCCTGGAGTCGGTGCAGTTGGTCCAGCACACCCAGCCCGCACCCGCACCGCACCTGCCCGAGCAGTCGCTGGCCGCCCGCGCCTACCGCGAACTCCCGGACGGCACCTCCACCCCCGGACTGCGGCTGACCTGGGTCGCCCTCAAGCTCGACCCGGAACGGGCGGCCACCGCCGTCCGGGCCCGCGGCGGCGGCGAGGAGGGCGCCCGCAAGGCGCTGCAGCGGGTGACCGACCAGCTGGCCGGGCGGCTCAACAGCGCCGGGTTCAACGCGACCGTCCTGGACGAGCGCGAGCTGATCGCCGCCCTGGCCATCGCCACCTGCGCCAACCCGATCGCGGTGGCCGGGCGCCAGGGCACCGGCAGCGGCGGCGGCACCACCCGCCGCACCCAGGAGGGCAACCGCTTCTGGCGGATCGACGACCGCTGGCACAGCACCTACTGGATCTCCCGCTGGCCGCAACTGGGCCGCCCCGGCGGCGCCCCCGGCCGGATCGGCGCGCCGGACCTGGTCAACCTGATCACCGGATCCGCGGCGCTGGCCAGCACCTTCAGCCTGACCGCCGGGCACGGCACCGGCGGCTCGGTGACCGTCAGCGGACACCTTCGGGTGACCGGGCGCAACGAGAGCGAGGTCGGCCAGGTCGGCCGCCAGGTGGAGGCGCGGGCACAGAGCGCCGGGGTCGGTCTGGTCCGGCTCGACCTGGAGCAGGCCCCCGGCATGCTCGCCACCCTGCCGCTGGGAGGAGCGTCCTGATGGCGTACCAGACCTATCCGGCCCCCGGCCCGCAGCCCGGCGCCGAGCGGCGGCGGGCCCGGCCGCGGATCCTGCCCGGCTTCGGGCTGCGCGGCCCGCGCCGGGAGAAGCACGTGATCGAGGCCGCCGACCTCGCGGCGCTGGCCTTCCCCGTCGGCGACGACGGCGTGGTCATCGGCGTCGACCCGCAGGGACTGCCCGCGGTGCTCGGCCTGTTCCGCCCCAGCGCGTACGACCTGGTGCTGGTCGGCGGCGTGTGGACGGCGCAGGTCATCGCGCTGCGCGCGGCCGCGGTCGGCGCCCGGGTCGCGGTGGAGACCGCCCGCGGCCAGCTCTGGGGCCCGATGGCGCAGGCCGCCGGCGGCGGGCAGCCGTGCGTGACGGTCCACCAGGTCGGCCGACTCGGCCCGCAGGGCGCCTCGGTGGCCTCGCCGGTGCTGGTGGTGCGCGACCTCGGTGCCCGTCCGCCGCGCAGCCGGCTCTCGGCCGCGCCCTGGCAGACCACCCTGACCCTGCTGCCCTACCTGGGCCCCAACGCCTCCCGGGTGCTGAACACCGCCGACCTGGTCGGCGTGCAGCGGATCTCCCCCCAGGAGGCGGAACTGACGGGCCGGGTGCTGTCGCTGCCACCGGAGGACGTGGCCGCGCTGCCCACCCTCGGCGACGACCTCACCCTGTGGGCCACCCGGATGCGGCGTCAGTACGTCAGGGCCGTGGCCGGGCAGGCCGAACTGCAGGTGCTCGGCGGTCCGCGGCGGATGGACTGAGGCGCCGGTGAGGGCCGGGTCGTCCTGGTTCGGATCCGAAGCCGCCTTCAACGGGGGCTGCCGTACGGCCTAGTCTTTGTTGCGGCAACGGCACCGCTGAACAAGCGGCGGCGAACACGAGGGAGCCCTAGTGAGCAGCGATCGGGACGGCGTCTACGTCGGCGACAACGCGGCAGAGGACGACGACGACTGGTCCGACGCGCCTGACTACACTCCCCCGTCCTGGTACGTGCAGTCGGAACCGGCGGCGGCTCCGGCCGAGGCGACCGCCGCCGCTCCGGCGGCTGCGGCCGAGCCTGCTCCGGTGCCCGCTCCGACGTCGGCTCCAACACCTGCTCCGGCGGCCCAGGTTCAGCCTCCGGCGCCCGTCCCGGCCCAGGCCCAGCCTCCGGCGGCCGCTCCGGTCCAGGCCCAGGTCCAGGCCCAGGTCCCGGCCGCCGAGCCGGTTCCGGCCCCCGCTCCGGTGCCGCCGGTTCCGGCCGTCCAGGCCGAGGCGCAGCAGGTCCCGTTCCCGACCGCGGCTCCGACCCCCGCCCCGGCTCCGGCGCCTGTTCCGGTTCAGCCGAGCGCCCCGCAGCCGTACCCGGCGCCGCAGCCCGGGCCGCCGCAGCACTTCGCGCAGCCGCCGGCCCCCCAGCCGCTGCCCGCGCAGCACCCGATGGCGCCGCAGCCTCCGCAGGCGGCGCAGGACGTGCGGCCCGGGTGGGACCCGCAGGCCGCGTGGACGGCCCAGCAGCCGGTCGCCGGCCAGCCCCAGCCCGGCCAGCCCGCCCACCCCGTGCCGCCCGCCCAGCCGCAGGCCGGCCCGGTGGACCCGCGCCAGCACGGCTGGCCGCAGCCCGCCGCCTACCCGCCGCCGCTCCAGGCCCAGCCCGGCCAGCCCGTACAGCCGCAGCCCGTACAGCCGCAGCAGCCGGGCCCCGCGCAGCCCTGGTCGCAGAACCCCGCCGCGCCACCGCCCGCCGCGTTCCAGCAGGCCGCCGCCCCGCAGCAGACCGCGCACGGCGCGCCGCTCGGCTACACCGCCGCCGTCGAGCTGTCCTCGGACCGGCTGCTGCGCAGCCAGCCCAAGCAGCAGCGCCAGCATCCGCGGTTCCAGTTCGGCGGCAAGGCCGCGGCGGCCGAGAAGGCCCGCAGGCTGGAGATCATCCGCACCCCGGTGCTGAGCTGCTACCGGATCGCCGTGATCAGCCTCAAGGGCGGCGTCGGCAAGACCACGACCACCACCGCGCTCGGCGCGACGCTGGCCAGTGAGCGCCAGGACAAGGTGATCGCGATCGACGCCAACCCGGACGCCGGCACCCTCGGCCGCCGGGTCAAGCGCCAGACCGGCGCGACCATCCGCGACCTGGTGACGGCCATCCCGCGCCTGCGCAGCTACATGGACATCCGTCAGTTCACCTCGCAGGACCTGAACTCGGGCCTGGAGATCCTGGCGAACGACGTCGACCCGGCCGTCTCGACCACCTTCAACGACTCGGACTACCGCCAGGTCATCGACGTACTGGGCCGCCAGTACCCGATCATCCTGACCGACTCCGGCACCGGCCTGCTGTACAGCGCGATGCGCGGGGTGCTGGACCTGGCCGACCAGCTGATCATCGTCTCCACCCCCAGCGTGGACGGCGCCTCCAGCGCCTCGACCACGCTGGACTGGCTCTCCGCGCACGGCTACGCGGACCTGGTGCAGCGCAGCATCACGGTGGTGTCCGGGGTGCGCGAGACCAGCAAGATGATCAAGGTCGAGGACATCGTCGCGCACTTCCAGACCCGCTGCCGCGGCGTGGTCGTGGTGCCCTTCGACGAGAGCCTGGCCGCCGGTGCCGAGGTCAACCTCGACATGATGCGGCCCAAGGTCCGCGAGGCGTACTTCGAGCTGGCCACCCTGGTCGGCGAGGACATCATCCGGGCCCAGCAGGCCGCCGCCCAACAGTCCGGCTGGCAGCACCAGGCGCAGGCCCAGCAGCAGCCGCCGCAGCCGTACCCCGCCGCCCCGCAGGCCCCGCAGCCCGCGCCCGGGGCGCCGTGGGCACCCCAGCCCGGCCAGGCCCCGCCGCCCCCGCCCGGCTACGGCTACCCCCCGCAGGGCGCCCCGGCCCC
>NZ_LFMD02000002.1:601328-605627 GCF_015776785.2 Kitasatospora sp. SUK 42
CGGTGGCGCCGCCTTGTTCCTGCTGGACTCATTTCGCCCATAGAGCCAGCGCCTACCGGTCCGGTCGTTGATTCCGACGATCCGGCAGGCTTCGGTGTTGGTGTAGCCCTGCTGCATGAGCCGGGAGTATGCCTCCCGCTCCCGGCTCAGCTTCACAGGCCCCTGAGCCGTCCGGTCCTCGCGGATCTCGAAGTCCAAAGCATCCCCTGAACTGGGGTGTTGCAACGACTCCTAGAACCCAAGCCGAGTCGGCGGGCCCTCGTCCGTGTTCCGGGGCTCAGACCCCGTCGGTCAGCTCACGCGCGCGCTTGACGTCGTCGGCCATCCGGTCCAGCAGCGCCTCGATGGAGTCGAACTTCTCCATCCCGCGCAGGTAGGTCAGGAAGTCCACGGCCACGTGCAGCCCGTACAGGTCCAGGCCGACCCGGTCGATGGCGTAGGCCTCGACGGTGCGGGCGGTGCCGTCGAAGGTCGGGTTGGTGCCGACCGAGATCGCGGCCGGCATCCGCTCGCCACCGGCCGTCAGCCAGCCCGCGTACACGCCGTCGGCCGGGATCGCGCTGTGCGGCACGGTCTCGACGTTGGCCGTCGGGTAGCCCAGCTCGCGGCCGCGCTGCGCGCCGCGCACCACCACGCCCTCGACCCGGTGCGGGCGGCCCAGCACCTCGTTCGCCCCGGCCATGTCCCCGGTCTCGACCAGCCGGCGGGTCAGGCTGGAGGAGAACGGCTCGCCGTCCCCGGCGGTGCCGCGCACCTGCAGGTCGATCACCTGGACCTCGAAGTCGTCCGCCCGGCCCAGCTCGGTGAGCAGCGCCACGTTCCCGGCGGCCCGGTGCCCGAAGCGGAAGTTGGGGCCCTCGATGACGACCCGGGCGCGCAGTGCGTCCACCAGCACCTGCTGGACGAAGGTCTCCGGGGACTCCTGGGAGAACTCGGTGGTGAACGGCAGCACCAGCACCGCGTCCACGCCCAGCTCGGCGATCAGCTCGGCGCGGCGCGGGTGCGGCGCGAGCAGCGGCGGGTGGCTGCCCGGGCGGATCACCTCGCGCGGGTGCGGGTCGAAGGTCACCACGACCGCGGGGAGGCCGAGTTCGCGGGCGCGCTCGACCGCCCGGCCGATGATCAGCTGATGTCCGCGGTGCACCCCGTCGAACGAGCCGATGGTGACGACGCTGCGCCCCCAGTCACCGGGGATCTCCTCCAGGCCACGCCAGCGCTGCACCCGACCGCTCCTTGTTCCCTACGGTGCGTACCCTCGTACGCTCAAACGCTCAAACCCGAACCCCTATAGCGTGCCATGCGCCTGCCCCGGCTCAGGCACCGGAATGGGGGTTGAGCGCACCGGTGCACGGAGGGCCCGCGCTGGCACGGCCCGTTCGGCCTCGGCGGCGGCGTACTGCGGGTCCCGCCCGGCCGCCGCCAGCGCCCGCATCCGGGCCAGCCGGGGGCCGTCCGGGGCGGCCGGGGCGGCGTCGCGCGGCCACCGGGCGAGCAGCTGCGCGAAGGCCGCCGAACGCCCGGCGCAGCGCACCAGCAGTTCGTCCGCGGCCGCCAGCGCGGGGGCCGTACGGGCCAGCACGGCGCGGGCCCGGGCGGGATTCTCCGCCGCGCAGTGCTCGGCGAGCCGCTCCACGGCCGCGGTCAGCACCACCGGGTCGGCCTCGGTGGCGAGCAGGGTGTCCAGCAGCTCGCAGCGCAGCGCGTCCACCGCCGGGTCGGCCACCGGGACGGACAGCACCTCGGCGAAGGGCCTGCGGACGGCGGCCGTGCGGGCGGCCAGCGCCGCGCCGAGCAGCACCCGCAGCTCCAGCCGGGCGGCCGGGCCGTCGAGCGCGGCCCGGGCCAGCCGGCGGCCCAGGTAGTCGACGGCGACCGGCCCGGCCAGCGCCGGGTGCTCGCGCAGCAGCCGGGCGGCCAGTTCGGCGCCGCGCCGGGCCGCCACCGGGGTGCGGGCGTCGGCGAGCACCCGCAGGGTCTCGGCGGGGGCCGCGCCGGGGGCCACCAGCCCGTCGGCGAGCGCGGCCAGGACGGGCTCCGGATCGCTCTCCAGGGCCGGGGCCAGCGCCCTCGGGGTGAGGAAGGCGTCGCCGCCGGCCCGGTGCAGGGCCAGCGCGGCGCCCAGGTGCTCGGCCCGGGTCGAAGCGTCGCCGACCAGCAGGGCCAGCGCGGCGCCGTGCAGGCCCGGTTCGTCCTCGCGGGCGAGCAGGGTCAGTGCGGTGTACCGCAGCAGTTCGGCCCCCGCCCCGGCCGCGTACGGGGCCGTCCGCAGCGCGTGCACGGCGGCCGCGACGTGCCGTTCGGGCCGCCGGTCGTGGCTCCAGCGGTCCACCGCGCGGCACAGCGCGGAGGGCTCCTCGGCGGCGAGCACGGTGAGCAGGGCGTCCGCCCCCGGGTGCGCGGCGTCGGCCAGCGCGTCGGCCAACTCGTCCAGGGCCAGCCGCCGATGGGCGTACAGCAGGTCGTGGGCGAGGTCGGCGACGCTGCGGCCGGGGCGGCCGGGCAGGCCGCGCCGGTCCTCGAACCAGGCGCACAGCGCGGGGAAGACCGCGACCGGATCGGCGCGCAACCGCTCGGCCACCGCGCCGAGGAAGCCCTGGCCGGGGCCGTCGGCGGCCACCAGGCGGCGCAGCAGTGCGAGTTCGGCCTCGACGGGCAGACCGAGACCGCTCCAGAACGCCGGGCCGAAGCGCTCCAGCCCGCCGAGCGCCTGCCACCCGCCCGCAGCGGCGGCCCGTTCGGCGATCCGGTGCGCCAACTGCTCCAGCAGCGCCCGGTGTTCGGCCCGGTCCGGGCTGGCGGCCAGTCCGGCGACGAGCAACCGGGCCGCCCACCAGGAGGGTTCGCTGCCCGGCGGGCGCAGGTCCAGGGCCCGCCAGATCCGGTGCAGCCACGGGTCCAGGGCGGGCGCGCCCCAGGTCTCGGCGACCTTGCGCAGCGCCGCGGCGACCGGCCCGATCCGGTGCCGGGGCACCGGGCCGGCCCCCACGGCCGGGCCGCGCCCCGCCTCCCCGTCGGCGGGCGGGGCGGGAGTGTCCTCGGCCTCGCCGAGCAGCAGCCGCAGCGCCGCGTCCAGGTCCAGGTGCAGGCCCTGCAGCCAGTCGGCGAACTCGCCGTGCGCGAAGCGGAACCCCGGCCCGGCCGGGACGAACAGCCCCTCGGCGAGCACCGCCGTGGCCCAGCCGCCGTCGACCGGGAACAGGTCCTCGAACGCCTCCCGGGACAGGCTCCCCGGATCCTCGCCGAGCATCCGCCGGGCCGCCTCGTGCACCCGCCCGGCCACCGCCGCCGCGAGCCGGCGCACCCGCCGCCGGCGAGGCCCGGCGGGCCCGGCGGGCCGGGCGGTGCTCCGGCGGTGCGCGCCCGGCCGCCGCGGGCGGCCGTCCTCGGACAGCCGCTGCGCCACCCGCAGGCAGCACAGGTCCAGATGGGCGCCGAACAGCTCGCCGCGGCACGGCGGTTCGTCGCGCAGGCCCTGCGCCCACAGCTCCCCGGCCAGCCGGACGGCCAGCGGGTGGCGGGCGTCCTCGGCGGCGCTCGGCCGGCCCGGCGGCAGCCCGTAGCGGCGGCGCACCCGCTCGGCCGCCTCGGCGGGCAGCGGGCCGAGGCGGTGCCCGGCCAGGGTCGGCGCGCCCGGTCCGCCGGCGTCCATCCGGACGGTGGGGGCGCTGGCCAGGTCGCCGTCCGGGCCCGGCTCCGCCAGGTGCCGTCCGGCGGCGCCGCTCCCCCAGGGTTCGGCGCCGAGCCGCTCCCAGACCTCCGGGCCGCAGGCGGTGAGCAGCCGAGCCCCGCAGCCGACCAGCCACTGCCCGGCGCCGCGCAGCCAGCGCGGGTCCAGCGGTGCCGGGGCCTCCTCGGGGGCGTCCAGCACCACCAGCAGCGGCCGCCGGGCCGCCGCGCACAACGCCGCCACCGGCCCGGGCGGCGGCGCCGGGATGCCGAGCTCGGCCGCGGCGGCGGCCAGGGCCCGCTCCACCGGTTCGGCGAGCGAGCGGTCCCCGGCGCGCAGGTCGGCGCCGCGCAGCCAGAGGGTGGGCAGCGGCCGGGCTCCGCCGGAGCGGCGCACGGCGAGGGCGGCCAGCTCGGTGGAGCGCCCGCTGCCGGGGGCGCCCACCAGGGCGGTGACGGTCGCCGAGGGCTCGTCCCCGGTCAGGCCGTCCGGCCGGTCCACCCGGTCGGCGGCCAGCCCGGCCACCCGGCCCGGCCCGGCCCCGGCGGCCGCCAGCTGGGCGGCCGTCAGCCGCAGCACCCCGGCCAGGTTGAGCGCCGGGCCGTACGCGGGTACGGCCGCCGCGTTGCGCG
>NZ_LFMD02000002.1:605727-646905 GCF_015776785.2 Kitasatospora sp. SUK 42
GGCAGCGCCGGCAGCGCCCCGCCGTGCCGGGGGCCGCGCAGGGCGGGCGCGGCCACCGCGACCACGGCGCCGCTGCGGGCGTCCAGCACCGGCGAGCCGGCCGGCACCACGACCCCGCCGACCACCGGCACGTCCAGCAGCAGCACCCCGCCCGGCAGGTCCGTGCCGTGCGCCGCCGCGGTGACGCCCAGCAGCCCGCAGCGCAGCGCGACCGTCCGTCCGTCCTCAGCGGTGAGCGCGGGCAGCAGCACCTCGGGCCCGGCCCCCGCCACGGCCACCGGCAGCGGCGGCACCGGCAGCCCGCCGACCGCGTCGGTGCGCAGCAGGGCCAGCCCGTGCTCGGGCAGCGGCAGCACGGCCTCCGGGCCGAGCACCCGGGTCTGCCCGCCGGGGGTGTGCAGGACCACCCGGTCCACGCCCGCCACGGCCTCGTACGCGGTGAGCACGCCGCCCTGTGGGTCGGCGACGAACCCTAAGCCGTGCAACCGCCCGTTGAGGTCGCGGATCCGCAGCAGGTGCCGCCCCGGATCGCCCTCCAGAAACCCCGGCATGAGTGGCCCCCTCGACCGTCGCTCGCTCACCGCCGGGAGCCTGCCCGCCGGAGCGGCCCCCTGACCGTTCCCGCGCCGCTCACCACGCCCCTTCACCTCGCGCGCCCCCTCGGTGGGGTGACGCCCTGGCCGAGTGAAGGGGCCCCAAAGGTGAAGCCCCCGCCGGGATGACTCCCGGCGGGGGCTGCGCACGACGGCCCTGACGGGCCCGAGGGCGCTCAGCCGACGAACACCGCCACCGGCTTCGCCTGCCCGGCCTTCTCCTCGACCAGCGCGAGGAAGCGCCCGTCCGGCCCGAACACCGCGATCGGCCCGTCCACACCCAGCCCGGGCGCCTTCAGCCGGGCGCCGTGCGAGAGCTTCTTCGCCGAGTCCTCGTCCAGGTCCCAGCGCGGGAAGGCGGCCGCCGCGGCCTCCGCGATCGGCAGCACCTCCAGCCCGGTGGCGGACTCCCCGGTGACGGCGGCCTCCAGCTGCTCCAGGGTGCGCGCCGACTCCACCCCGTACGGCCCGACCTTGGTGCGCCGCAGCGCGGTCAGGTGCCCGCCGACGCCCAGTCCGGCGCCCAGGTCGCGGGCCAGCGCCCGGATGTAGGTGCCGGAGGAGCACTCGACGGTCACGTCCAGGTCGATCACCGGCGTGCCGTCCTCGGCGACGGCCGCGCGCTGCTCGTGCACGGTGAAGGAGTGGATCGTGGTCGGCCGGGCCGCCAGCTCGAAGTCCTCGCCCTCGCGCACCCGCGCGTACGACCGCTTGCCGTCGATCTTGATCGCGCTGACCTTGGAGGGCACCTGCATGATCTCGCCGGTGAGCTCCGCGATCCCGGCGTCGATCGCCTCCCGGGTGACGGCGCCGGCCGGGGTGGCGGAGGTGATCTCGCCCTCGCGGTCGTCGGTGATGGTCGTCTGGCCGAGCCGGATGGTCGCCTCGTAGGTCTTGGCGGTCAGCATCAGGTGGCCGAGCAGGCGGGTGGCCCGCTCCACGCCGATCACCAGTACGCCGGTGGCCATCGGGTCCAGGGTGCCGGCGTGCCCGACCTTCCTCGTCCCGGCCAGCCACCGCATCTTGGCGACGACTCCGTGCGAGGTGATGCCCTCGGGCTTGTCGACGATCACCAGGCCGTCCGGGCCGGTGCCTTTGCGCTTCATCGGGTTCTTTCTCTCAAAACGTCATTCGCGAGGTGCTCAACGTACCGGCCGCAGCGCGGACCGGAACCTCCCGACCACCGCGGTCACGTCCTCCCGGGCGCTGAACCCGGCGGCGAAGACGTGACCCCCGCCGCCCAGTTCGGCACAGGCGGCGGCGACGTCCACCGCGCCCTTGGAGCGCGAGGAGCCGCGCAGCGTGCCGTCCGGGTCCTGCTTGAGCACCAGCGCCACCTCGGCCTCGGCCGGCCGGCGCAGGATGTCGATCAGCCCCTCGATCTCCTCGATCGTGACGCTGAACAGCGCCAGGTCCTGGTACGGCACCCAGGTCCACACCAGGCCCAGCCCGCCGGCCGCGTCCGGCTCGTAGACGGCCCGGTCCAGCGCGGCCGCGAGCACCTTGAGGTAGCCGAAGGAGGAGGTGTCCCACAGCTGCCGGGAGATCAGGTCGTGCCGGATACCGGTGGCCAGCAGCCGCGCGGCCAGCTCGTGGGTCGCGGGCGTGGTGGCCCGGTACTTGAAGGAGCCGGTGTCGGTGGCGACCCCGGTGTAGAGGCAGGTGGCCAGGTCCTGGTCGAGCTCCACGCCGAGCCGGCGCAGCAGCTCGTCCACCAGGACGGCGGTGGCCGGCGCGGTCGGGTCGATCAGCTGGTGGGTGCCGAAGCCCGGATTGGAGGCGTGGTGGTCGAACACCACCAGGACGGGCGCGGCGAAGGCCTTGTCGTGCAGCAGGCCCAGCCGGCTCTGCGCGGCGACGTCGAAGCAGAGCACCAGCTCGGGCACGTCCGGCACCTCGGCGGCCGGCACGATCAGCTCCTGGCCGGGCAGGAAGGCCAGCGACTCGGGCACGACCTGCGGGTCGTCGCCGAAGGAGACCCGCACCTGCTTGCCGAGCCCGCGCAGCGCCAGCGCCGCCGCCAGCGAGGAGCCCAGCGCGTCGCCGTCCGGGCAGATGTGGCAGATCAGGTCGATCGCGCGGGCCCGCCCGATCTCCGCCACCACCTGCTGCCACAGCAGCTCGGATCCGCTCTCCTCGACGCGCGGCCCCGGGAGCGCCGCGAGGGCACCCTCCACCGTGCTGGTGGAGGACGCCCCCGTGGTGGAACCGGCTCGCGAGGCGGCCTGGGCCGGCTCACCCGCCATGACTACTCGTCCTCGTCGTCACGCTCGGACGCCGGAGCCCGGTACGGGTCCGCGTCGCCGGCGTAGCTCGCCCCCGCGGCCTGCGTGCGCACGGCGGCGTCGGAGGTCCGGGCCCGGTCGAGCAGGTCGTCGATGTTCCGGGCGTTGTCCGGCAGCGCGTCCGCGACGAAGGTCAGCGTCGGGGTGAAGCGCACCCCGATCTTGCCGACCTCGGAGCGGATCACGCCCTTGGCGCTCTCCAGCGCGGCCGCGGTGGCCTCACGCTCGGTCTCGTCACCGAAGACGGTGTAGAAGACGGTGGCCTCGCGCAGGTCGCCGGTGACCCGGGTGTCGGTGATGGTCACGAACCCCAGCCGGGGGTCCTTGATCCGCCGCTCCAGGGTCTGGGCGACGACCACCTGGATGCGGTCGGCGAGCTTGCGCGCCCTTGCGGTGTCGGTCACGTTGCCTCCTCGTGCAGTGGGCCCGGTACCCGGGCGAGCTGCGCACCCGTCGGGGCCCAAGCCCCAAAGTACCGGCCCGCGCCCGGCCTTGCGGGCGCTCTCGGTCCTGATCTGTGTGAGAACGGCGACTTCCGCCGGCCGGCTCCACAGCCCTCATTCGTCGTCGTCGTTGTGGTAGCGCCTCCTCGCGGAGAGGAGCTGCACCTCGGGGCGGCCGGCGACCAACCGCTCACAGCTGTCCAGGATCTCGGTGACGTACCCGGCATCGCCGGACACCACCGCGAGGCCGATCTCGGCCCGGCGGTGCAGATCCTGGTTCCCGGTCTCGGCAGCGCACACGCTGTACTTGCGCTGCAGTTCGGCCACGATGGGCCGCACGATCGAACGCTTCTCCTTGAGCGAGTGAACGTCGCCCAGCAGCAGGTCGAAGGTGAGTGTTCCCACGAACATGTGTGACAGGTCTCGCCGACCTGGAAGGCCTCGGGAGCGAACAGCCCACGACGGGGCCGACGCTGCGACATCTGACTACCCCGGACCCTACACAGCGAGACCGGGGCCGGTCGACGGAAATACCCGTCGACCGGCCCCGGTGACCAGCGACTACACGCGAGGCTTCTCGCGCATCTCGTAGGTCTCGATGATGTCGTCGACCTTGATGTCGTTGAACGACCCCAGGGTGACACCGGCCTCGAAGCCCTCGCGGACCTCGGTCGCGTCGTCCTTGAAGCGGCGCAGACCCTCGATGGTGAGGCTCTCCGCCACGACCTTGCCGTCGCGGATGAGGCGGGCCTTGGCGTTGCGGCGGATGATGCCGTCGCGGACCAGGACACCGGCGATGTTGCCGAACTTGGAGGAGCGGAAGACCTCGCGGATCTCCGCGGCGCCGAGGCGCACCTCCTCGAACTCCGGCTTGAGCATGCCCTTGAGGGCGTTCTCGATCTCCTCGATCGCCTGGTAGATGACCGAGTAGTACCGGACGTCCACGCCTTCCTTGTCGGCCGCCGCACGCGCACGGCCTTCGGCGCGCACGTTGAAGCCGATGATGATGGCGTCCGAGCCCATCGCCAGGTCCACGTCGGACTCGGTGATGGCACCCACACCGCGGTGCAGGACCCGGAGCTCGACCTCCTCGCCCACGTCCAGCTTGACCAGGGCGTCCTCAAGGGCCTCGACCGAACCGGAGACGTCACCCTTGATGATGAGGTTGAGCTGCTCGATGGAGCCGGCGGCGATGGCCTTGTCCAGGTCCTCCAGGGACACCCGGACCCGACGCTGCGCGAAGGCGGCGTTGCGGTCGCGGGCCGAGCGCTTCTCGGCGATCTGACGGGCGGTGCGGTCCTCGTCGACGACGATGAAGCTGTCGCCGGCGCGGGGCACCGAGGTCAGACCGAGCAGCAGCACCGGGCGGGACGGGCCGGCCTCGCTGAGGCTGTTGCCGTTCTCGTCCAGCATCGCGCGGACGCGGCCGTAGGCGTCGCCCACGACGATCGAGTCGCCGACGCGGAGCGTACCGCGCTGCACCAGCACGGTCGCCATGGCGCCGCGGCCCTTGTCGAGGTGCGCCTCGATGGCGATACCCTGCGCGTCCTGCTCGGGGTTGGCCCGCAGGTCCAGCGAGGCGTCCGCGGTCAGGACCACGGCCTCCAGCAGCTGGTCGATGTGCAGGCCCTGGCGCGCGGAGATGTCGACGAACATGGTGTCGCCGCCGTACTCCTCGGCCACCAGGCCGAACTCGGTCAGCTGACCGCGGACCTTGGTCGGGTCGGCGCCCTCGACGTCGATCTTGTTGACGGCGACCACGATCGGCACACCCGCGGCCTTGGCGTGGTTCAGCGCCTCGACCGTCTGCGGCATGACACCGTCGTTGGCCGCGACCACCAGGATCGCGATGTCGGTGGACTTGGCACCACGGGCACGCATGGCGGAGAACGCCTCGTGACCCGGGGTGTCCAGGAAGGTGATCGGGCGCTGCTCGCCGTTCACCTCGGTGACGACCTGGTAGGCACCGATGTGCTGGGTGATGCCACCGGCCTCGCCCGCCACCACGTTGGACTTGCGGATGGCGTCCAGCAGGCGGGTCTTACCGTGGTCGACGTGACCCATGACGGTGACGACCGGCGGGCGCGGGACCAGCTGCTCGTCGCCGCCCTCGTTGGCACCGAAGTCGATGTCGAACGACTCCAGCAGCTCGCGGTCCTCGTCGTCGCGGCTGACGATTTCGAGCTGGAAGCCCATCTCGCCGGCCAGCAGCTCAAGGGTCGCGTCGGAGACCGACTGCGTCGCGGTGACCATCTCACCGAGGTTGAACATGACGGAGACGAGCGCGGCCGGGTTGGCGTTGATCTTCTCCGCGAAGTCCATCAGCGAGGCGCCGCTCGACAGGCGAACGGTCTGGCCGTTGCCGCGAGGCAGCATCACACCGCCGACGGACGGGGCCTGCATGGCCTCGTACTCCTGGCGCTTCGCCCGCTTCGACTTGCGACCGCGAGCCGGGCGACCGCCCGGGCCACGACCGAAGGCACCCTGCGTGCCACCACGGGCACCCGGGCCGCCGGGACGACCGCCGAAGCCACCGGGACGCGGGCCGCCGAAGCCGCCGCCGCCACCCGGAGCACCGCCACCCGGACGCGGGCCGCCGAAGCCGCCACCGGCCGGACGCGAGCCCGGACCGGCCGGACGGCCCTGGAAGCCGGGACGGGCGCCACCGGCACCCGGACCACCCGGACGACCGCCGGGGCCACCCGGACCACGGCCACCCGGACCCGGACGCGGGCCGGCCGGACGCTGCGGCATCATGCCCGGGTTCGGGCGCGGCATGCCGGACGGGGTCGGGCCGCCGGGACGCGGACCGGCCGGACGCGGCATGCCATCGGGACGCGGAGCACCACCCGGACGCGGCGCGCCGGCACCCGGCGCACCGGCCGGACGCGGACGGTCCCCACCCGGACGCGGACGGTCCCCACCCGGCGCACCGGCCGGACGCGGACGGTCCCCACCCGGACGCGGACGGTCCCCACCCGGCGCACCGGCCGGACGCGGACGGTCCCCACCGGGACGCGGACGGTCGCCGCCCTGCGCGCCCGGAGCACCCGGACGGGCACCCTGCGCGCCCTGACGGCGGTCGCCGGGGCGGGCCATGCCGGTGGCACTGCCCGAGGTGAAGGGGTTGTTGCCCGGACGCGGACCGGCCGGACGCGGGCCCGGACGGGCGCCGCCGGCGGCCTGACCACTCGGGCGCGGGGCCTGGGTGGACGGACAGCCGCAGCCGCAGGGGTCGGACGGGGACCAGGGGTCGCGCTGGGGCGCGGACCCGGGGTCGGGGCACCCGGCTTGGGCGCACCCGCGGCACCGGCCGCGGGCTGGGGCGCCGCGGGCTTCCGCGGGCCCGGCTTGGCAGCGGAACCACCACCGGTGGGGGCCACACCAAGCGCGTCAGTCAGCTTGCGTACAACCGGCGCCTCGATCGTCGAGGACGCCGAACGGACGAACTCACCCAGCTCGGTGAGCTTGGCCATGACGGCCTTGCTCTCCAAGCCAAGCTCCTTGGCGAGTTCGTAAACCCGGACCTTAGCCACTTCACTCCTGTCTATGAGTCCGGGGGTCTCGTCCGCCGGACTGTCGCTACTTCATGGGCGTACCCATCGCGTACTCATCGCGTACTCATCGAGTGCTCATCGCAATCTCGACCTACTTCCACATCGCGAGGTACCTGACTGGTGGCACGGCGCGCGACCAACGAACGCCGTACTTGTTGCGGTGGTTCTCCGCCGCGTCAAGCGGCGGCCGTCGCGGGAGGTGGCCCACCTCTAGGAGGCCCCGCCTGCCCGCTCCTCGATGAACCCGCGGAGCCGCTCCGTGTCGAGCGATCCCTGGAGCCGGAAGGCCCGGGGGAACGCCCGACGGCGGACCGCGAGGTCGAGGCAGGCCGGGTCGGGATGCAGGTGAGCGCCCCGGCCCGGGAGTGCGCCACGGGGATCAGGGACGCAGACGCCCTCGACCGCCGTGACACGCAACAGCTGGTGCTTGACCGCGCGCTTGCGGCAGCCCACGCAGGTGCGTTCCGGGCGTGCTCGGACATGCGTCCGGCCAGACGAAGGCAAGTCTACCCCTCCGAAGCGACATGGTGCCGCCCCGCGAGTCCCGGAGGACCGGCGGGGACGGCCACGACAACACCGACTACTGGGCCGCGGCCCCTACATTTTCCTACTGGGGCTCGGGCTGGCCCTCGGTGTCCGGCCGGATGTCGATCCGCCACCCGGTGAGGCGGGCGGCCAGGCGGGCGTTCTGCCCCTCCTTGCCGATCGCCAGCGACAGCTGGTAGTCCGGCACGATCACCCGGGCGGAGCGCTGGGCGGCGTCCACGATCTCCACGCTGGTCACCCGCGCGGGGGACAGCGCCGCGGCGACCATCTCCCGGGGGTCCTCGGACCAGTCGACGATGTCGATCTTCTCGCCGTGCAGCTCGCCCATCACGGCGCGCACCCGGGAGCCCATCGGGCCGATGCAGGCGCCCTTGGCGTTCAGCCCGGCCCGGCGCGACCAGACCGCGATCTTGGTGCGGTGGCCGGCCTCACGGGCGATCGCGGCGATCTCCACGCTGCCGTCCGCGATCTCCGGGACCTCCAGCGCGAACAGCTTCTTCACCAGGCTCGGGTGGGTGCGCGACAGCGTCACCGACGGTCCGCGGACACCGCGGCGCACCGCCACCACGTAGCACTTCAGCCGGGTGCCGTGCCGGTAGTCCTCGCCCGGGACCTGCTCCTGCGGCGGCAGGATGGCCTCCAGCTTGCCGATGTCGACCAGCACGCTCTTCGGGTCGTTGCCCTGCTGGACGACACCGGTGACGATGTCGCCCTCCTTGCCCGCGTACTCGCCGAAGGTCTGGTCGTCGGCGGCGTCGCGCAGGCGCTGCATCATCACCTGGATGCCGATGCTGGACGCGATCCGGCCGAAGCCGCTCGGGGTGTCGTCGAACTCCTTCGGCTCGACGCCCTCGTCCAGCTCCGCCGGGTCCTCCATCGCCCACACGGTGACGTGGCCCGACTTGCGGTCCAGGTGCACCCGGGCACGACGGCGCGAGCCCTCGGTGCGGTGGTACGCGGTGAGGAGGGCGGACTCGATGGACTCGACCAGCAGGTCGAAGGGGATGTTCTTCTCGTTGACCAGCGTGCGCAGGGCACTCATGTCGATGTCCACGGCTACGCCTCCTCGTCTTTCGTCACGTTCATCATGGTTCGTACGGCGGCGGACTCACTCGTCGCCGTCGTCCCCCTCCTCGTCCAGGAGCTCGTCGTCCTTGCGGTTGAACTCGACCTGGACCCGCGCCCGGGCGACCTCGCCGTACTCCAGCCGGCGCTCCTTCGGGCGCCCCCGCCCCTTCACCGGCTGCACCTCGACCAGCGCGCCGTCCTCGTCCGCCTCCAGCACCCGGGCGACGATCTCCCCGCCGTCGACCAGGTGGATCTTGGCCAGCCGACCCTGAGCACGCTGCCAGTGCCGGGGAAGCACCAGCGGACGCTCCGCACCCGGCGAACCGACCTCCAGCAGGTAGGGCTCGTCCCCCATCAGGTCCGACTCGTCCAGGGCCTCACCGACCACCCGGCTGAACTCGGCGATGGCATCCATGTCCACGCCGCCGTCGGTGTCGACGTCGATCTGCACCTGTCGGCGGCTGCCCGCCCTGGTGACCTTGACGTCCTCCAGGTCCAGTCCGGCCTGCGCGGCCAGGGGCTCCAGCAACGCGCGCAGCCGGTCGGTGTGGGTGGTGCTCATCCGGGTGGACTCCTCGGCCGCGTCTGCTGTTGTCAGAAGGTCGCCCCGTGCCCTCCGCGCCACTCGGGCGCGCACCGGGTCACGGCAGCTCGGCCCAAAGCCTAGCCGGTGAAGCCGCCAACCACCGATTCCGTACCTCCCGCGCCCGGGCGGACGCCACCCACTGCGAGCAAGCTCACACCCGTGGGCCCACCGCCGATCACCACCCGTGATCGTGGGGATTCTGCGAAGATTCAGGCCAACGAGGGCAGGCGGGGAGGCCGTCCTCCCGTACACGCCCCGGAGTGACCCCGATGCAGCCGCCCAGCCGACGGACCTTCCTGGCCCTCGGGCTGTTCACCCTCACCGCCTGCACCAGCTCCACCGACGGCGGGTTCGACCCCACCAGTGACGTGATGCCCGGCAACAAGGGCCCCGGACCGGACCCGGACAACCCGGTCCGCCTGCGCGCCATCGCCGCCACGGACACCCTGCTCTCCGCCTACGACGCCCTCCTCGCCACCCCCGGCGCACAGACCGCCCTCCTCCGCCCCCTCCGCGAGGAAGCCGCCCAGCACCGCGCCGCCCTGGCCTACGGCATGCCGGCGGCCTCCGTCCCCCCGGCTCCCACCGCAGCCCCCACCACGGCCGCCACCACCCAGGCCGCCCAGGGCACCGCGGCCGCCCTGGCCACCCTGGAACGCCAGACCGCGCAGTCCCGCCTCGCCGACCTCGGCGCCGCCCGGCCGCCCCTCGCCCGTCTGCTCGCCTCCGTCGCCGCCTCCAACACCCTGCACGCCGTGGCCCTCGGCGACCCCACGACGGACCAGCCCGCCCCCTCCCCCACGGCGTCCCCCACCCCCGCTCCCACCCCGAGCGCCCTGTCCTCCCTCCAGGCCGCCCTCGGCGCCGAACACGCCGCCGTCTACGGCTACGGCGTCGTCGGAGCCCACCTCCCCGAGGACCAGCAGCGCGCCGACGCCCGCACCGCCTACGCCGCCCACCAGTCCCAGCGCGACGCCTGGCAACGCCTCCTCACCACCCTCGGCGCCACCCCCACCCCCGCCGCCGGCGGCTACCAGCTCCCCTTCCCGGTCACCGATCCCACCACCGCCACCAGGCTCGCCGCCCACCTGGAAACCCGCCTCACCACGATCTACGCCGACCTGGTCGCCGACCTCCCCGCCCCCCAGCGCGCCACCGCCGCCACCGCCCTCCACGACTGCGCCCACCGCGCCCACCGCTGGGGAGCCCCCGACACCCCCTTCCCCGGCATCCCGGCCCCCCTCCCCACCCCCACGGTCACCCGCTCGAACTGACCGCGCACCCGCGCGGAGCGCCCCGCCCGCGCCCGCCCCTGACCTGCCATTTCCCCCGGATCCCCGACAATGGACGAGCCACCACCCACGGGGGAGCATCAACCGGAAGGCCGGCATGTCGGGAGCAGCAGCACACATCACCGTCCCCACCTGGCTGACGAACACCGTCACCGCCGCCCACGGCGAGGAGGGCCGCCGATGGCTGGCCTCCCTCCCCGACAGGGCGGCCGCCCACCTGGCCCGCTGGGACCTCACCCTCGAACGTGTCCTGGACCCCGGCGGCAGCCTCAGCCTGATCTCGTACGTCCACCGCGACGACCTCTCCCCCGCCGTCCTCAAGACCGGGCTGCCCACCCCCGAGACCGCCCACGAGCACACGGCCCTCAGCCACTGGGCCGGCCGCGGCGCCGTCCTCCTCCTCGACGCCGACCCCGCCGAGGGCGTCCTCCTCCTGGAGCGACTCCACGGTGAGATCCCCCTGCGTTCCCTCGCCGAGCCCAAGGCCATGCTGGAGGCCACCAGCCTGCTCCACCGCCTCTGGGTGGAACTCCCCGATCCCAGCCCGTTCCCGACCCTCGCCGCCCGGGTCGAGGGCACCGCGGCCCGCATCGCCGCGCAGCGCCCCCACCCCACGGCCACCGCCGCGCAACCCCTGATCACCGAGGCCCTGGACACCGCCGGTTCCCTGGTCGCCTCGGCCACCGAGACCGTGCTCCTGCACGGCGACTTCCACCACGGCAACGTCCTGGCCGCCGACCGCGCCCCCTGGCTGGCGATCGCCCCCCGCCCCCTGGCCGGCGAGCGCGCCTACGACCTGGCCCGCCTGGCCTTGGACCGCGCGGACACCCTGATCGGCTCCCCCGGCGCCCCCTCGGCCCTCCGCCGCCGGCTCCACCAGCTCGCCGGGGCCCTGGACGTCGACGAGGACCGCCTCCGCGGCTGGACCCTCTTCCGCGCCGTCGACCTCGCCCTCCGCGCCCTGGCCGCGGGCCGCCACGAGGACGCCGAACTCCACCTGGAACTCGCGGGCCACCTCTGAGCCGGCGCCCGCCCGGCGTGAACGCCCTATCCCCGCCCGAGCTCCCGCAACGGCAGGTGAGCCCCCATCACCGCGTACAGCCGCTCCGTCGCCGGGAACCGCACCGCCCGCGCCAAGTCCTGGTACCCCAGCGCCCGGTAGAGCCGCCGGGCCGGCGTCTCCGCGTCGATCGCGGACAGGATGCTGCGGTCCATCCCGGAGCGCTCGCACAGCAGCCGGATCAGCCGCGTCCCCACGCCCTGCCCCTGGAACTCCGGCAGCACGTGCAGTTCGGTGACGGCGAAGACCTCGTCCAGCCAGCCCCCGTAGCCCCCGGCGGTCAGGTACGGCTCGATGACCGTGCTCCACCAGTGCTCCCGCTGGTTCGGCATCCCGTACCCGAAGCCGACCAGCCGCCCCCCGCTCATCGCCCCGAACGCGATCACCCCGGGCTGCTGGGCGTGCCGCCCCACGATGTGCAGCCGTACCCCGACCTCCTCGGGCGTGAGGCCGAACGCCACCGCCTGGACGTCCAGTGCCTGCGGCGCCCAGGCCGCGAGGTCGATGGCCTCGATCGTCACCCCGGTCAGCTGATCCATGCTCCGGACGTTACTACCAGCGGCCCCGCGGCGCGGCCGAAGATCGGAACCCGGCGCCCGGCGACCGACGCCACCACGGCACCACCGCCCGACCCGCTCGACGCGGCCCTCTAGTCGAGGCTCAAGCCGGTGTTCAAGGCGGTGCTCAGAAGAGGACGCTCATGAACGCCCCGACCTCCCGGAACCCCACCCGCCGATACGCCGCCCGCGCCCGCAGGTTGAAGTCGTTGACGTACAGCGACACCACCGGTGCCACCTCCCGCAGCGCTATGCCCAGGACGGCCGCCATCCCCGTCTCGGACAGCCCCCGTCCCCGGTACTCCGGCGCGACCCAGACCCCCTGGATCTGGCAGGCGCCCTCCGTCACGGCCCCGATCTCGGCCTTGAACACCACCTGCCCGTCCTCCGCGAACCGCGCGAACGACCGTCCGGTGGAGACGAGTTCGGCCACCCGGGCCTGGTAGAGGAGCCCTCCGTCCCCGGCCAGCGGCGACACCCCCACCTCCTCGGTGAACATCGCGACGCAGGCCGGCATCAGCGCCTCGATCTCGTTGCGCCGCACCCTCCGCACCAGCGGATCCGGCCCGATCTCGGCCGACGGCGAGGAGGTCGCCAACAGCGGCTGGTGCCCCCGGACTTCCCGCGCCGGCCCCCAACTCCGCTCCAGCAGCGCCCAGAAGGCGGCGGTCGACTCGGCCGGTCCCACGATCGAGGAGCAGCGCCGCCCCTGTCGCCGGGCCCGCTCCGCGAAGGCCGCGACGGCCGTCTGCCCGGCGTTGACCAGGACGAGGTTCGCTCCGGCGTAGCAGAGGGCGTCCAGTACGCCGTCCTCGTCGTACCACCCCCACATCTCCCCGCCGAGCCGCCACGGGTCCAGCCCGACCGCCTCGACCCTGGTCGCGACGAAGGCGTTGGCGACCGGGTCCCGGTGGAGGATCTCAAGGGTGTCCGCGAGATCGGGCGGCTCCAGCACCCTGGTGGTGGCCAGCGCCCGGACGGCCTGGAAGGAGCTGGGGAGCATCACACCTCGATCGAGCATCGAGACCGCACCTCACTGAGACGACTCTGGCCGCACCCTACTCCGTGGCCCCACCCGGGTACGACCGCGGGGCCGTCCGCGCATGGACGGCCCCGCTTCCGGAAGACTGTTCAGCAGCCGCGTCCGGCCCCTCGGGGCCCGTCCGCGGCGGCGGTCACTCCGCGGCGACGACGGTCGGCGAACCGGCCTCGACGCCCTCCTCCTGCATCTGCTCGGCGAGCTTGAGCGCCTCCTCGATCAGGGTCTCGACGATCTTCGACTCGGGCACGGTCTTGATCACCTGCCCCTTCACGAAGATCTGCCCCTTGCCGTTGCCGGAGGCCACCCCGAGATCGGCCTCACGGGCCTCGCCCGGCCCGTTCACCACACAGCCCATGACCGCCACCCGCAGCGGCACCTCCATGCCCTCCAGCCCGGCGGTGACCTCCTCCGCGAGCTTGTAGACGTCGACCTGGGCCCGGCCGCAGGACGGGCAGGAGACGATCTCCAGCCCACGCTGACGCAGCCCCAGCGACTCCAGGATCTGGTTGCCGACCTTGATCTCCTCCGCCGGCGGGGCGGACAGCGAGACCCGGATGGTGTCGCCGATGCCCTCGGCCAGCAGCGCACCGAACGCGACCGCGGACTTGATCGTGCCCTGGAACGCCGGACCGGCCTCCGTCACGCCCAGATGCAGCGGGTAGTCGCAGGCGGCCGCGAGCTGACGGTAGGCCTGGATCATCACGACCGGGTCGTTGTGCTTGACCGAGATCTTGATGTCGCGGAAGTCGTGCTCCTCGAACAGCGAGCACTCCCACAGCGCGGACTCCACCAGCGCCTCCGGGGTGGCCCGGCCGTACTTCTCCAGCAGGCGCTTGTCGAGCGAGCCGGCGTTGACGCCGATCCGGATCGGCACCCCGGCGTCCTTGGCGGCCTTGGCGATCTCGCCGACCTTGTCGTCGAAGGCCTTGATGTTGCCCGGGTTGACGCGCACGGCCGCGCAACCCGCGTCGATCGCGGCGAAGACGTACTTCGGCTGGAAGTGGATGTCGGCGATGACCGGGATCTGCGACTTCTTCGCGATGATCGGCAGCGCGTCGGCGTCGTCCTGGGACGGGACGGCGACCCGGACGATCTGGCAGCCGGACGCGGTCAGCTGGGCGATCTGCTGCAGCGTCGCGTTGATGTCCGAGGTGACCGTGGTGGTCATCGACTGCACCGAGACGGGGGCGTCGCCACCGACCGGCACGTTGCCGACCATGATCTGCCGGGAGTAACGGCGCTTGGCGAGCGGCTTGAGCGGCAGGGACGGAATACCGAGCGAGATCGCGGTCATGTGCGCAGGGTTCCCCGGGGTTGAGGTGTGGTCGGCCGCCCGGCCGCTGGGACGACCGAGGCCGGGCGCGCGGACTATCGCGCACCCGGCCTCCACGGTACGGCACGGCCCGAGCGCCCAGCACACCCGCCGTACCCGAACGCCCTAGCCGATCTTCACCGGGTTCACCAGGTCGGCCACCATCACCAGCAGGGTGAAGCCGATGAAGATGCTGGCCACGACGTAGGCCACGGGCATCAGCTTGGCGACGTCGAAGGGGCCCGGGTCGGGTCGCCTGAACAGTCGTGCGAAGCGGCGGCGGACCGACTCCCAGACCGCGCCGGCGACGTGACCGCCGTCCAGCGGCAGCAGCGGCAGCATGTTGAACAGGAAGAGCGACAGGTTGATGCCGGCCAGCAGGTTCACGAAGATCGCGACCCGCTGGGCGGCCGACTCGTGCAGGGAGAACACCTCGCCGCTGACCCGGGCGGCGCCGACCATGCCGACCGGCGAGTCCGGGTCGCGCGGGGCGTCGCCCACGACGGCGTTCCACAGGCCGGGGATCTTGCCGGGCAGGGCGGCCAGCGACTTCACCCCGTTCTCGGCCATGTCGTACATCCGGTCGACGGACTGCCCGAAGCCGAGCTGGACGGTCTCGCTCCGGGGGGTGAAGCCGAGGAACCCCGCCTGGACGGTCTGGCCCTTCACGGGCACGCCGTTGCCGTCGTACTTCTGCACGTCGTTGACGGCGATGGTGGGCTTGAAGGTGAGCTGCTGACCGCCGCGGTCCACGACGATCTCCACCTGCCTGCCGGCCGACTTCCGGATGTCCGCCTGGAGCTGCTCGTAGTCGCGGATCCGGTCTCCGTCGAAGGAGAGCACCTTGTCGCCCTGGCGCAGGCCCACCGCGTTGGCCGGGGTCTTGGGCGCGTCGGCGGGGCAGGTGTCGGTGGGCTGGCCGGCCTTGACCACGCACTGGGCGACCGAGTCGATGGTCGGCACCGCCATCTTGACGCCGAAGCCCATCATCACCGTCAGGAACAGCCCGAACGCCAGGATCAGGTTCATGAACGGCCCGGCGAACATGACGATGACCCGCTTCCAGGGCTTGCGGGTGTAGAACAGCCGGTGCTCGTCACCCTCCTGGAGCTCCTCGTAGGAGGCCTCACGGGCGTCCTCGATCATGCTCCGCCAGGGCGAGCTGCTGCGCTTGGTGATCCGGCCGTCCTCGCCCGGCGGGAACATCCCGATCATCCGGATGTACCCGCCGAACGGGATCGCCTTGATGCCGTACTCGGTCTCGCCCTTGCGGCGCGACCAGAGGGTCGGGCCGAAGCCGACCATGTACTGCGGCACCCGGATGCCGAACAGCTTGGCCGTGGAGAGGTGGCCGAGCTCGTGCCAGGCGATCGAGAAGAGCAGCCCGACCACGAAGACCAGGATGCCGACCACCGTCAAAACCGTTGCCACCGCTGGCCCTCCGTCATGCCGCTCCGCTCATCGTCTCGTCATACCGCGCTCCGCGCCGCGACCGGATACCGCCGCTGCCACGGACCGGTCCGTCAGCCCGCCGCCAGCTCGCGGGCCCGGGCGCGTGCCCAGTCCTCCGCGTGCAGGACGTCCTCCACCATCAGGGAAGTTCCCGCCGCGGGCGAACCGTGCTCCGCCACGACCTTGGCAACAGTGTCCACGATTCCGGTGAAGGCGAGGCGGCCCTTCAGGAACGCCTCCACACACTCCTCGTTGGCCGCGTTGAAGACCGCCGGCGCCGTACCGCCCAGGGTGCCCACCTCACGGGCCAGCTCCACCGCCGGGAAGGCCTCGTTGTCCAGCGGGAAGAACTCCCAGGTCGCCGCCTTGGTCCAGTCGCAGGCGGGGGCGGCGTCCGGCACCCGGTCCGGCCAGCCCATACCCAGCGCGATCGGCATCCGCATGTCCGGCGGGCTCGCCTGCGCCAGCGTCGAACCGTCGGTGAACTCCACCATCGAGTGCACCACCGACTGCGGATGGACCACGACCTCGATCCGGTCGAAGGGCACGTCGTACAGCAGGTGCGCCTCGATCACCTCCAGGCCCTTGTTCACCAGGGTCGCCGAGTTGATCGTGACCACCGGGCCCATCGCCCAGGTCGGGTGCGCCAGCGCGTCCTGCGGGGTCACCCCGGCCAACTGCTCCCGGGTCCGGGTGCGGAACGGGCCGCCGCTCGCCGTCACCACCAGCTTGCGGACCTCCGCCCGGGTGCCACCGGCCAGCGCCTGGAACAGCGCCGCGTGCTCCGAGTCCACCGGCACGATCTGGCCCGGCTTCGCCACCGCCTTCACCAGCGGCCCGCCGACGATCAGCGACTCCTTGTTCGCCAGCACCAGCACCCGGCCCGCCTCCAGCGCGGCCAGCGTCGGCCGCAGCCCGATCGAGCCGGTGATGCCGTTCAGCACCGAGTGGCACTCCATCGCGGCCAGCTCGGTCGCCGCGTCCGGCCCCGCCAGCACCGCCGGCAGCGCCCGGCCCGCCGCCTTCGCGGCCAGCGCCTCGCGCAGCGCCGGCTCGGCCGCCGGATCGGCCACCGCCACCGTGTGCACGCCCAGCCGCAGCGCCTGCTCGGCGAGCAGCTCCACCCGGCCGCCGGCCGCCGACAGGGCGACCACCCGGAACCGGTCCGGGTTGCGGAGCACGACGTCGATGGCCTGGGTGCCGATCGAACCGGTGGACCCGAGGATCACCAGCTCCCGGGGGCCGGAGGGGTCCGCCACGGTGGGCGTGAAACGCAGCTGCGGGTGCGCGAGCGAAGTCATGCGCCCATTGTGTCCTGTCCGCGGCGCTCCCCAGGACGGCCACGGGTCGCCCGGACTACCGTCGGACCCATGCGTACCGTCATCGCCGGAGGCCACGGACAGATCGCGCTGAAACTGGAGCGGCTGCTCGCCGAACGCGGCGACCGCCCCGCCGGGATCATCCGCCGCCCCGAACAGGCCCAGGACCTCGTCGACGCCGGAGCCGAGCCGCTGCTGCTCGACCTGGAGGCCGCCACCGCCCCACAGCTCGCCGCCCTGCTCGCCGACGCCGACGCGGTGGTCTTCGCCGCCGGCGCCGGGCCAGGCAGCGGCGCCGCCCGCAAGAACACCGTCGACCGCGACGCCGCCGTCCTGCTCGCCGACGCCGCCGAACTCGCCGGAGTCCGGCGCTACCTGCTGGTCTCCTCGATGGGCGCCGACGCGGCCGCCCACCACCCCGCCGACGCCGTCTTCGAGACCTACCTCCGGGCCAAGGGCGCCGCCGACGACGCCGTCCGCTCCCGCGCCGCCCTGGACTGGACGGTGCTGCGCCCCGGGCGGCTCACCGACGGCCCCGGCACCGGCCTCGTCCGCCTCGCCCCCTCGGTCGGCCGCGGCGCGGTCGACCGGGCCGACGTGGCCGCCGTCCTGGCCGCTCTGCTGCTCGAACCCGGCACCGCCCGGCGGACCCTGGAACTGGTCGCCGGGAACGCCACCGTCCCGGAGGCGGTCGCCGCCGCCGTCCGGCACGACTGCTGAACGGGCGAAGGGCCCGGTTCGGCGAACCGGGCCCTCCACCGCTACTGCGTCGACCGGCCGATCAGAGGTCGAGGCCGGTCAGGACCATGACCTTCTCGACGGTGTAGTCGTCCATCGCGTACCGGACGCCCTCACGGCCGACACCGGAGTCCTTGACGCCGCCGTACGGCATCTGGTCGGCACGGTAGGACGGCGCGTCGCCGATGATCACACCGCCGACCTCCAGCTCCCGGTGGGCGCGGAAGGCGGTCTGGAGGTCGTGCGTGAAGACGCCCGCCTGCAGGCCGAACGCCGAGTCGTTGACGGCCGCGAAGGCCTCGTCCACGCCGTCCACCTTGTGCAGCGACAGCACCGGGCCGAACACCTCGGCCTTGGCCAGGATGGCGTCCTCGGGCAGCTCCGCCAGCACGGTCGGGGCGACGGTCGCACCCTCGCGGGTACCTCCGGTGAGCACCTTGGCGCCCTTGGCGACGGCGTCCTCGATCCAGGACTCCACCCGCTTGGCGGCGTTCTCGTCGATCAGCGGGCCGACGTCCGTCGCGTCGTCGTTCGGGTCACCGGTGACCTGCGCCTTGACCTTGGCCACGACCTTCTCCACCAGCGCGTCGTACACCGACGCGTCGGCGATCACCCGCTGCACCGAGATGCAGGACTGGCCGCCCTGGTAGTTGGCGAACATCGCGATCCGGGTGGCCGCCCAGTCCAGGTCGGCCTCCGAGGACCAGTCGGCGAGCACCACGGCCGCGGCGTTGCCGCCGAGCTCCAGGGTGCAGTGCTTGCGCGGCACCGAGTCCATGATCTGGTAGCCGACCTTGTCCGAGCCGGTGAAGGAGATCACCGGCACGCGCTTGTCCTGCACCAGGGCCGGCATCCGGTCGTTCGGCACGGTCAGGATCGACCAGGAGCCGGCCGGCAGGTCCGTCTCGGCCAGGATCTCGCCCAGCACCATCGCCGACAGCGGGGTCGACGGAGCCGGCTTGAGGATGATCGGGGCGCCGACCGCGATCGCCGGGGCGATCTTGTGGGCGACCAGGTTCAGCGGGAAGTTGAACGGGGCGATCCCCAGCACCACACCGCGCGGGAAGCGGCGCACCACCGCGAAACGGCCCACGCCGCCCGGGTCGGTGTCCAGCCGCATCGTCTCGCCGTTGGTGCGGCGCGCCTCCTCGGCGGCCCAGCGGAAGACCGACACCGCACGGCCGATCTCACCGCGGGCCCACTTGATCGGCTTGCCGTTCTCGGCCGTGACCAGCTGGGCGAGCTCCTCGGTGCGCTCGGTCAGCCGCTTGGCCACGTGGTCCAGCGCGGCGGCCCGCTGGTGCGCCGGGGTGGCGGCGAACACCGGCAGCGCGGCCACGGCGGCGTCCAGCGCCTCCTCGACCTGGGCCTCGGTCGGAATGCTGACCTTGCCGACCAGACGGCCGTCCCAGCTGTTGTGCACCTCGAAGTCGGCGTCACCGCTCGCCCGGCGGCCGGCGAGCCAGAAATCGTACGTGGTGGTCACCGTGGTACCGGCCCTCTCCTCGTCGTCGTACGGCCCACGGGCGTGGGACCCGAACCCGAGGGTAGGTGCGACGACGCGCCGACCGGATTGGCCGACTAGGAGCGTTCGGCTCCGGGGCCACTCCACTGCGTCCAGGCGGGGGCGCACTCCGGCTGTTCCGCTCCGCCTGTTCCGCGTCCGCCTGTTCCGCGTCCGCCTGCTCCCCGTTCGCCTACTCCTCGCCGGAGCGGAGCGCCAGCCACAGCTCCATCCGCACGTCGGTGTCGTCCAGCGAACGCCCCAGCAGCTCCTCGACGCGACGCATCCGGTACCGCAGCGTGTGCCGGTGCACCCCCAGATCGGCCGCCGCCGCGTCCCACTGGCCGTGCCGCGACAGCCACGCCCGCAGCGAGGCCACCAGATCGCCCCGGGCCGTCCGGTCGTGCTCGCGCAGCGGCCGCAGCAGCCCCTCCGCGAACGCCGTCACCGCGTCCTCCCCCAGCAGCGGCAGCAGCGAACCCGCGCCGACCTCCTCGTGGTCCACCGACCGCCGGCCACCCCGCAACGCCACCGCCAGCGCCCGCTCCGCCTGCGCGTGCGCCGTACCCGCCTCCTCCAGCGCGGCCGGCGCCGAGACGCCCAGCGACAGGCCCTCGTGCTCCTCCACCGCGCCCAGGCACGCCCGGTGCACCGCGCCGTTGTCCAGCGCCAGCACCATCAGCCGCGGCCCGTGCGCGCCGTCCTCCCGCGCCACCAACAGCTTCTCGCCCACCCGGGAACCCGCCTGCTCGGCCCGCTCCCCCAGCTCCACGAGCGCCTCCGCGGCGTCCGCGTTCGCCCCGGCCCCTGCCACCAGGACCCGTATCGTCCCCTCCGGCAGACCGCCGAACAGCCCCACCGCCACCTGGCGGGCCGTCGCCACCTCACCCGCCAGCACCATCCGCAGCAGCGCCGCGCCCATCCGCTCCTCGGCCTGCCGCAGCTCCCGCGAGCGCTCCAGGGTGAGGGTCAGCAGCGCCACCGCCGCGTTCAGCACGTACCGCTCGGTCGGCGTGATCCGGTCCTCGGTCCCCACCGCCAGGAAACCCCGGGCCCGCCGGTCCGCCCCCAGCGACTGGACCACCACGTAGTCCTCGTCCGCCGTGTCTATCCCCGGCGCGCGCCCCTGCAACGCGGCGCTCGACGGCGCCGGCCGCCGACGCAGCCGGTCCACCTCCGCCGCCAGCCGCCCCGCCCGGCGGGCCGCCCAGTCCGGCGCCACCACCGACAGCGCACCCGACCCGTCGTACAGCGCCGCCCAGCCCCCCAGCCGCGCCGCCAGCCGGCGCACCACGGCCGTCGTGCCGTCCTTGCCCAGCGCCGCCCGGGTCAGCTCCTCCTGCGCCTCGAAACTCGTCGTCACCGCCTCGTACTGCTCGGCGGCCAGCGCCGCCGACACCACCTTGCTGATCGCGATGAACGGCGTCGGCTCCGGCACCCGCAGCAACGGCAGCCCCCGCTGCGCCGCCGCGTCCACCAGCGGCTGCGGCACCTCCGTGTGCGACAGCCCCACCCCCAGCCCCAGCCCGACCACCCCCGCGTCGGCCAGCCGGTGCACGTACGCCTGCAACTGCGCCGCCGTACGGCCCAGCTTGATACCGGTGGTGAGCAGCAGCTCGCCACCCTCCAGGAACGGCGTCGGGTCGTCCAGCTCACTGGTGTGCACCCAGCGGACCGGCCGCTCCAAGTGATCCCCACCGGCGAGCACCGTCAGGTGGAGCGAACTGTTGCGGACGACGGAGGCGAGTGTGGGGGGCATGGCACCTTCGGGGGATTCGACCTGACCGCGCCGTTGCGGCCGGGCGAGGAGAGGGCAGTGGGACTAGTGAGGGTCTCTCCCCTTCATTATGGACGCCCCGGACAACCGGCACTGCCGAATCCACCTCGAAGGCGACTTCCCCCGGCCCGCCCCCTCACCTAGCCCGGCACCCACCCCTGAGGCTCATCCCCGCAGGTCCACCAGCAGCGGCGGCACCTGCTCCCCCGACACCGCCGTCAACGACACCACCGCATGCCCCGCCGGCAACGCGTGCGCCAGATCCGACGGCGACCACCGCAGCCGCTCCACATCCCGCGTCGTCACCGACTCCGTCTGCGCCGTCGTCCCCGACAACGCCTTCCGCCCCATCCGCCCGGCCCGCCGTATCACCCCACCGGAGGTGTCGGGGGTGTGGGTCACCGCCGTCTCCTGCACCAGGTGCGTCCCCCAGGCCTCGGAGAACAGTCGCCCGTCCCAGGGGGCGATCCCGGGGAAGGCCATCCGGCAGCCGACCGCGCCGAACAACGGCGCCCTCAGCGCCTCCGGCACGTCCACCAGGGTTCGCAGCAGCAGCACCGCACCCGCGTTCGCACCGCGCATCCGCTGCAACCCCCGGACGGTACCGGCGTCCAGCGCCGCGGAGGCGTCGTCCACCACCAGCCCGGCGAACAGCGAACGGTCCGTACGGGCCTCGGCGGCCTGCACGAACTGCCCCACCACCAGCCGGGAGAGAATCCGAGCGGCCTCCGGGTGACTGCGCTCCGGCAGCTTCACCCTCACCCGCAGCGGATGGTCCAGCACCCGCATCGCGAACGGGGGGCGGCCGGTGCCGTCCGTCGCGAAAGCCCCCTCGAAAGCCGGCCGGTCCAACAACGCCAGCCGGTCCGCCAGCAGCGCCCCGGGATCGTCCGCCCGGCCGCGCTGGCGCTCCCGGTGCTCCAGCTCCCGCTCGTACGAGGCCAGCCGGCCCACCGTCCCGAGCGCCTTCACCAGCGCCGCCAAGGCGTCCGGATCGCCACCCAACAACGTCCGCAGCTCACGCACCCCCGGGTAACGGCCGTACGCGGCATGGAACGGGCCGACCACCTGCTGCAGCGCTGTCCGGGCGTTCTCCGCGCGGGCGGTCAGCTCGTCCGGCAGCAGCGCGTCGGCCAGCCGGACGGCCGCCTCGTCCGGGTCCTGCGCCGCGCCGTAGAGGTCCAGCCCGTACAGCGAGGACCGCTCGCCGGGCGCGATCACCACGTCGTACCAGGCGTCCGGACCGAGATCGGCGTCCGCCGCCCCGAGCACCACCGCGCACGCTGTGCCCGCCAACGCCTGCAGGCACAACGCCTCGGCCACCGGCCGGGCCAGCCGCGCGGTCTTCCCGGTCCCGGCCGGGCCCACCGCCAGCAGCGAGGTGCCCAGCACCGCCGGGTCCAGCGCGAAGCCGGCCGCCCGGTGGCTCAGCGGGTTCTTCGGCACGTCCTGCGCCACGCCGAGGCAGACCTGACCGAGCAGCAGATCGTGCCGCCGGGCACGGCCGGGCAGCTCGCGCGCCTCGGAGGGGTGGACGAAGGCCGCCGCACCACGGGCCGTCACCTGCTCGGTGAAGGCGGGCACGAACACCGGATCCGCCTGGGCGGACTCCCAGGCGCGCTGGATCCGCACGTAGTCGACATCGCCGACCGCCTCCGCGTCCAGCCGCGCCGCCGCCTCGGCCGCCCCACCCTGGCGCTGCGCGTCCCACGGGTCCGACCTGCGCACCACCTCCGGCACGGCCCCGTCCTCCTCTACCGGCTCCTCCCGCGTCACCGTCCGCGACAACAGCGGCGCCACGTACCGGCGCCACACCTCGGGCCAGCGGCCCATGCGGCCGAAGATCTTGATGACTACGCCGAGCACAACAACATTGGCCACCAGGAGCGTGAACATGGCTTCAGACTCGGACGGCGATGCGAGTGGACCGATCCCCGTCTGCCCGCCGAACCATACGAGCACGTACATGAGGAGCTGCGTGCCGTAGAGATACGCAAACCACCCCACCACCGCGTTCAGCCCCGCGCGGAGCAGCAGCGGCCAGGTCGGGACCTGGGCCGCCTCCGCGCGCTCCGGGTCGACCCGGCGGTAGCCGAGGCGGTAGACGCCCGGTTCGGCGTCGGGGCGCGGGGCGGTGGCCCATGTGGTGAGGTTGAAGGCGGGGGCACCGGGTCGTTGGTGCGGCAGGGGGTTGGGGGGGCTGGTGGTGGTGTGTTCGACGTGGTGGTGTGACCCGTCCTGTGCCATGTACGGCCCCGCTCCCTCGCCCGCCCCGGCCCGACCGCCGTCGGTGCCGCCATACCCATGCCGCCGTGTTGGCGACACGCCCGCGCTCAGGGTAGTGGAGCGGGCCCGGCGGGTAGTCGCGCCACCTGCGCTGGCCGTGCCGGACAAGTCGGACGGCGGAGTGCTACCGAGTGGCGCATGCCCGGTCGGTGAGGGCGGCCGTAGCCTGCGAAGCACCGAGCCGAGAAGTCTGGAGAAACCCCATGAGCGCCGTAACGCCGCTCCCGCAGGAGCGCCGACTGGTCACCGCGATCCCCGGTCCGAAGTCGCAGGAGCTGCAGGCCCGCAAGCTGGGTGCGGTGGCGGCCGGCGTCGGCACCACCCTGCCGGTGTACGTCACCCGCGCCAACGGCGGCGTGCTGGAGGACGTGGACGGCAACTCGCTGATCGACTTCGGTTCCGGCATCGCCGTGACCAACGTCGGCAACAGCGCCGAGGCCGTGGTGGCCCGGACGACCGAGCAGCTGGCCAACTTCACCCACACCTGCTTCATGGTGACCCCGTACGAGGGTTACGTGGCCGTCGCCGAGCAGCTGAACGAGCTGACCCCGGGCGACCACGAGAAGCGCACCGCGCTGTTCAACTCCGGCTCCGAGGCCGTCGAGAACGCGGTGAAGATCGCCCGCGCCTACACCAAGCGCCAGGCCGTCGTCGTGTTCGACCACGGCTACCACGGCCGCACCAACCTCACCCTGGCGCTGACGGCGAAGAACATGCCGTACAAGCAGGGCTTCGGTCCGTTCGCCCCCGAGGTCTACCGGGTGCCGGTCGCCTACCCGTACCGCTGGCTGACCGGTGCGGAGAACGCCGCCGCCGAGGCCGCCGCCCAGGCGATCGACACGATCAACAAGCAGATCGGCGCCGAGAACGTCGCCGCGATCATCATCGAGCCGATCCAGGGCGAGGGCGGCTTCATCGAGCCGGCCAAGGGCTTCCTGCCGGCGATCGTGGAGTTCGCGAAGGCGAACGGCATCGTGTTCGTCGCGGACGAGATCCAGACCGGTTTCTGCCGCACCGGCCAGTGGTTCGCCTGCGAGGACGAGGGCATCGTCCCGGACCTGATCACCACCGCCAAGGGCATCGCCGGCGGTCTGCCGCTGTCCGCGGTGACCGGCCGCGCCGAGATCATGGACGCCGCGCAGACCGGTGGCCTGGGTGGCACCTACGGCGGCAACCCGGTGGCCTGCGCCGCCGCGCTGGGCGCCATCGAGACCATGAAGGAGCAGGACCTCAAGGGCAAGGCGCAGCGGATCGGCGAGATCATGCTGGGCCGCCTGCGGGCCATGCAGGAGAAGTACGAGATCATCGGCGAGGTCCGCGGCCGCGGCGCGATGATCGCCGTCGAGCTGGTGAAGGCGGGCGGCAAGGAGCCGAACGCGGAGGCCACCGCGGCCATCGCCAAGGCCTGCCACGCCGAGGGCCTGGTCGTGCTGACCGCCGGCACCTACGGCAACGTGCTGCGCTTCCTGCCGCCGCTGGTCATCCCGGAGCACCTGCTGAACGAGGGCCTGGACATCCTGGAGGGCGCGTTCGCCACCGTCTGAGTGGTGCCGCCCGTCAGGTCGTGAACCCCGCCGGAGGGATGTCCGGACAGCGCTGAACGGCCCGTGGGGACCTCTGGTCCCCACGGGCCGTTCGGTTGTGCGAGGGTCGTACGAGCGCCCCCTGCGCGGGACCGTACGAGGCACCGGTGCGCCGGTCGGGCGTGATCGGCGGAACCCCGGGAGGTTGCCCCGGGCAGGGTGAAGATGATGTGCGGAATCGCTGAAGGCGCTCGGCGCGGAAGGGCGGTTGACGTAGTGTCATCGCAGATGGACAGCGAGCCTCAGCCATGGGCGGAGCCTCCTGCGGAGCCCCCTTCGGGGTCGGGTCCGCGCGGGCGCCGCGACGGCGACCAGGCCTCCCCGGGAGGGGCGGCGCACACCGAAGGCCGATCGACCGACCGTCCGACCCACACCCCCCGGGACGTGCGGAACGGCGATCATCAGAGCCGCCCCGGAGCTCTCCCCCCTGCTCCGGGGCGGCTGTTCGCCGTCCCGGCCCGGGTGGCCCGGTCGGTGGCGGTGCCGGTGGTGGCGGCGGTCGTGCTGCTGGCGGTGTCCTGGCAGGTGGCGGTGGACGGGCCGCTGCTCGGGCTGGACGGCTCGGTCCGCTCGGCCGTCCGGGCGGCGCACCGGGACCACCCCGACGCCCTGCTCGACCGTCTCGGCCATCTGCTGTCGGACCTGGGCAGCGCCGTCCCGGCCGTCCCGGTGCTGCTGACGGCCGGTGTGCTGGCCGCCTGGTGGTGGCGCCGGGCGCGGACGGAACGCTGGTGGCTGCCGCTGCCGGTGGCGGTGCTGACCTCGGGGCTGATCCCGTTGCTGGTGGTCCCGGCGAAGGCGGCGTTCGCCCGGCCGGGGCCGCTCGGGGAGTCGCTGGCGCCGGGGCAGTGGGGCTGGTACCCGTCGGGGCACACCGCGACCGCGACGTTCTCGTACGGCGTGGCCGCACTGCTGCTGGCCCGGGCGGCGGCGCCGCGAGTGGCCCGGGGGCTGGTCGCGGGGGCGGTGCTGCTGGCGCTCGGGGTGGGCGCGGGGCTGGTGTGGAGCAGCTTCCACTGGCTGCTGGACGTGGTGGCCAGCTGGTGCCTGGCCGCCCTGGTGCTGTGGGCGCTGGACCGGTGGCTGCCGCGGTCGCACGCCCGGAGGCCCGGGGACCCGTCCGGCGGATCGGCCGGTCCGGGCTGATCCACGGGCCGGGGCGCGGGCGGGCGCGTACGTCCTACGCCTCGGACTCCTCGTTGCGGTGGACCAGTCCGGCCTCGCCGTTGTCGCGGTGCCACTCGACGACGAGTTCGTCGCGGGCGCCGAAGCGGACGAGGTGGCGGCCGACCACGTCCTCCAGGCCGGGCAGGTTCTCGCGCTCGCCCTCGACGGTGAGCAGCAGCGCGTCCGGCTCGGCCTCCAGGGTGGCGGTGCCGGCGCCGAAGACCAGGGTGCCGCGGCCGGTCTCCTCGGAGAAGGTGGCCTCGATCTTGCGGCCCATGTGGGCGGCGAGCTGCTTGGCGTAGCGGGCGGGGCGGTCGGTGGCGACGCGCGCCTCGGAGCGGGGCATGGGCCCTCCAGGTTCGGGGAGGGAACTTAGGGTCCCCTCACTCGGAGCTACGCTAACCCAGTTACTGAGCTAGGCTCAACATATTTCCCCGATCCCCGTCCACCACCGGCCGCACGCCCCGGACCGGCCGCTACCCTTGGGCGGACGCCAGCCGAGGAGACCGCCGATGACCACCACGCCGACCGACGATCCGGCGGACCCCTCCCCCGGCACCGCCGACTCCCCCGACACCACTGGCACTGCTGGCACCGCCGGCACCGCCGCCGAACTGGCGGACGCGATGACCAGGGCGATCAAGCGGATCCGCCGCCAGACCGGCTGGCGGCTGGAGCCCTACGGCATCACCCCCGGCCAGGCCCGGGCGCTGCGCACGCTCGCCCACGCGCCCGGCTGCGAGACGCCGGACCACGCGATGCGGCTGAGCGACCTCGCCGACAAGCTGCACATCGCCCCGCGCTCGGCCACCACCGTGGTCGACGCCCTGGAGGAGGCCGGCCTGGTCGAGCGCAGCCCCGACCCGGCCGACCGGCGGGCCGTACGGATCCTGCTGACGGAGGCCGGCCGCGCGGCCCTGGAGCGGATCGGGCAGGTCCGGGACGAGGTGGCGCAGGAGTACTTCGGCGAGGTCAGCCCCGGGGACGAGGAGGTGCTGCTGCGAGTGCTGCGCGCCGCCGAGGCCCGTTTCCTCGCAGCCGGTCCGCCACGGCGGTAGCCGCCCCCGGGCGCAGCGCGGTGATCCCGATCCCGGCGATCACCAGCAGCGCGGCCGCGGCGGCCGCCGGGCTGACCCGCTCACCGAGCAGCAGCCAGGCCGAGGACATCCCGAACACCGGCACCAGCAGCGAGTAGGGCGCGACGGCGGTGGCGTCGTAGCGGCGCAGCAGGTAACTCCAGGCGACGAAGCCGAACAGGGTGGAGACCAGCCCGACGTAGCCGATCACGCCGAGCCCGGCGAGGGTGATGCCGCGCAGCGCCCGCAGGTCCGCGTCCGGCCCCTCGACCAGCAGGGACAGTCCCAGCAGCGGCAGCGGCGGGACGGCGCTGACCCAGACCATCCAGCGCAGCGCGTCCGGCGGGGCGGCCCGGCGGGTCAGCACGTTGGCCAGGCCCCAGGCGACGGCGGCCAGCACCACCAGGGCGAAGGCGCCGAGCGGGCCGCCGAGGCCCTGGTCGAACGCGCTCAGGCCGATGCCCGCGAAGGCGATCGCCAGGCCCAGCAGCCGCTGCCCGCCGGGGCGTTCGCGCAGCAGGACGGCGGCGAACAGGGCGGTGAAGCCGGCCTGCCCCTGGAGCACCAGCGAGGAGAGGCCGGCCGGCATCCCGGCGTGCATGCCGAGGAAGAGCAGCCCGAACTTGACCACCCCGAGGACCAGGCCGACCGCCAGCACCCAGCGCCAGGCCACCTTGGGCGGGCCGACGAGGAACACCGCCGGCACCGCGACCACGGCGAACCGCAGGGCACAGAAGAGCAGCGGCGGGAAGCTGTCCAGGCCGACGTGGATGAGGACGAAGTTGAGCCCCCAGACGGCGGCCACCAGGACGGCCAGGGCGATGTGACGGGGACGCATGCCGCTCGGGGCGGCGGGTGGTGCGGTCATGGGTCGAGCATGGCGGCGGAGGAACGTGTAGCACCAGCGATGAATACTGAAGAGGACACTTTAGGATCGCTACATGATGGATCTGGGACGCCTTCGGGCGCTGCACGCGGTGGCGGTGCACGGCTCGGTCGGCGGGGCGGCGGCCGCGCTCGGGTTCACGCCCTCGGCGGTCTCGCAGCAGATCGCCAAGCTGGAGCGCGAGACCCGGACGGTGCTGCTGGAGCGTCAGGGCCGGGGCGTGGTGCTGACCGACGCGGCGCGCGAGCTGGCCACCACCGCGCGGACCGTGCTGGGGCTGGTGGAGCAGGCCGAGGTGCGGCTGGAGGAACAGCGCGGCCAGGCGGTGGGGCGGCTGCTGGTGGCCGCCTTCCCGAGCGGTGCGCGCGGGCTGATGCCCGGGGTGCTGGCCGACCTGCAACGGCGCTGCCCGGAGCTGGACGTCCGCATGCTGGAGAGCGACCCGTACCCGGCGGCGGAGCTGGTGGCCCGGGGCGAGGTGGACCTGGCGCTGGTGCAGGACTGGCCGACGGTGCCGCTGCCGGTGCAGGACGGGCTCACCCGGCTGGACCTCGGCACGGACCCGGTGGACCTGCTGCTGCCCGCCGGGGACGCGCTGGCGGCGCTGACGGCGGTGCCGGTGGAGCGGCTGGTCGGACAGCGCTGGATCAGCGTGCCGCCGGGCAACATCTGCCACGACTGGCTGCTGCGCACCATGCGCGAGGCCGGCGAGGAGCCGGACGTGCGCTACCAGGCCGGCGAGTTCGAGACCCAGATCGCGCTGGTCGCGGCCGGCCTGGGGATGGGCCTGGTGCCCCGGCTGGGCCGGGGCCCGCTGCCGCCCGGGGTGGTGGCCCGCCCGGTGGCCTCGCAGCCGAGCCGGCGGGTGTTCGCACTGTGGCGCACCCAGGCCTCCCGGCGGCCGGCGATCACCGAGGCGCTGGCGTCGATGCGGGAGCGCTGGGACGCCCTGGCCTAGTTCGCCAGGCCGATGACCAGCCACATGAAGCCGACCCCGGCGACGGTGCACAGCAGGGTGCTGCGCGAGGGGTGGGGGCTGTGCGCCTCGGGGAGGATGTCGGAGGTCGCCAGGTAGAGCAGGAAGCCGGAGAAGAAGCCGAGGTAGAGGCCGAGCAGGTGCTCCGGGATGGTGAAGGCCAGGGTGATCGCGGCACCGGAGACCGGGGCCAGCGCGTCCGCCGCGAGCAGGGCCAGCGCCCGGCGCCGGTTGTTCCCGTACAGCCGGGTGATCGTGTACGTGTTGAAGCCGTCGGCGAAGTCGTGCGCGACCACCGCGATGGCCACCACCGTGCCGACCGTCGTGCCGGCCTGGAAGGCGGCACCGATCGCGAAGCCGTCCATCACGCTGTGGCCGACCAGCGCCAGGGCGGCGGTCAGCCCGATGCCCTGGTGCCCGCGCTGGTGGGTGTGGCCGTGGTGGTGCCCGTGGGTGTGCGCGGCGTACTCGCCCTCGTGGCCGCGGTGGATGGCGACCGCGCGCTCGACCACGTGGATGGTGAGGAAGCCGGCCGCGAACATCAGCAGCGCCTGCGGCACTCCGTGCACCTCGCCCGGCGCCTGGTTGATGGCCTCGGGCAGCAGGTCGAAGGCGACCACGCCGAGCATCAGGCCGGCGGCGAAACCGAGTACCAGGTGGCGGCGGTCGCCGGTGCGCTGGGCGACGAAGCCGCCGATCAACGTCATCAGGAACGCCCCGGCGGCGACCAGGACGGCGGTCATCGGGCCGCCTCCGTCGCCGGGCCCGCCGGATGGCCGGTGCCGTCGTGTGCCCTGCCGAGCGCTGTGCCCATTCCTCTCCCCCTGGGATCCGCCCGTGACCGGGCCGACCGCCGACCGTACCGGACGGCCGCTCGGCGGTGATCGCCCGGGGTACCGGTTCCTGGCGGGGCCGGGCCGCGGGTCCGGCAGGGGGCCTGGCCTGGGGGTCCGGGGGCGGGTCCGGCCGGGAGGCCTGGCACCCCCAGCCTCGGTTCGGGTCCGAGGGGGCGCCCGCCGGGTGGGCCGTCGGGGTGAGCTCCCGGGCGGGGCGGTCAGAGCCCGGCGGCGAGCGGCAGGCCCAGGTGGGTGCGGGCGAGTTCGCGCACTCCGTCGCCGTCGACCAGGTGGATGTGCCGGTGGCTCTCCTCGGCAGTGAGGTCCAGGGCCTCGTCGCTGAAGCGGCCGGTGGTCAGCCGCAGGCCGCGTTCGGCGGACTCCTCGCTGACGGCCTCGGCCAGCGTCTCGATCTGTTCCACGGTGACCGGCTCGGTGCCCCGGGAGGCCCACACCACCCAGCGCCCGGGCAGCGCGCTGCCGGGGGCACCCTCGCCGGTGGCGACCAGTCCAGCCGGGCCGCGCAGCCGTACGCTCCACTCGGCGAGCCCGCCCCGGGTGAGCAGGTCGCGGACCAGCTGGGCGAACTCGTTGGCGGACAGGTCGGGCGCGGCCGGGACGGCGGCGCCGGCCTGGGCGGCCGGTTCGACGGACGCCCGGGCGTACGGGTCCGGGGTGACGGCGGCGCCGAGCTGGCGCAGCCGGACCAGCGCCTCGTCCTGTTCGGCGTCGGCGTAGACGCCCTCGTCGTCGCGCTCCTCGTACGGGGTCTCCGGCGGCAGCAGCCGGGTGCGGGCCAGGGCGTCGCGGTCGGCGTCCACGCTGAGCAGGCAGAGCGGCTCGGCGGTGCCGGGCTCGCGCAGCCAGCCGTTGAGGACGACCCCGGCGAGTATCTCGTCGGTGTCCACGGCGTCGGCGGCCTGCAGGGCGCGCAGCGCGAGCCGAGCGACCAGCCGCAGGTAGTCGGTGGCCCGGTCCGCAGGCGGGCGGGGCACCGGGACGATGTCGCCGTCGGGGGCGAGCCGGTAGCCGGTGAGCGAGGGGACCAGGTCGAGCGGGGGCAGGTCGAGGTCCAGGACGGCGGTACGGGTGAGCGGGCGGAAGACCGCCCGGCAGGGGGCGGGCAGGTCCTGGGTGGCGGTCTCGGCGGCGGCCAGCGCCCGCTCCAGCAGCGACTCCACGGCGGCCGGCTCGGCCAGCCGGTAGGCCCGACGGCACTCCTCCAGGCTCTCGTTGTACTCGCGCACCGCACGGGCCCGAGCCTCCTCGACCGCCTCGTGGGCGCGCCGGGACTCGTCGGCGGCCGGGCTGCCGGCCTCGGCCCGGCGGGTGCGCCACTCGCGCAGGGCCCGCTGGTGGGCGAGCCGGGCCTGGGCCAGTTCGCGCTGGTAGCCGGAGTCGAGCAGGCGCCGGGAGGGGCCGCTCTCCGGGTCGGCGGCGGCCGGCTCGTCGGGGGCGAAGTCCTCCCAGCGGGGCTCGGATTCCTCGGCCGCGTCCGGGCCGTCGGCCGGGTAGGGGCGGGGCGCGTAGTGGCGCAGCTGGCTCTCGAAGTCCATGGCCGAGACGGGCAGCGCGGCCCGCCGCAGCAGGTCGGCCAGCCGGTCGTGCTCGGCCTGGACGGTGACCGTGCGGTGGTGGGTCAGGGCGGCGGCCCGGGCGTGCTCCGCGACGGCGTCCCCGGAGTCGGCGGAGTCGGGTCGGCCGGGCGTGCCCGGGGCCGCCGGGCCGCCCGGACCACCCGCCGTTGCCCCGGGGGCCGGGGCTGCCGGGCCGTCAGCGCCCGGGCCGCCGGCCGGCCCCTCGCCCTGGCGGTCGGACTCGGTCCGGGCCGTGGCGCCACCGTCCGGATCCGGGCCCTGGTCCGCGCCGAGGTCGCGGAAGACCGAGGCGAGGAAGCCCGGTTGGGGGAACTGGACGGTGGCGGCGCCGTCGGACTGGCCGTCTGCTGAGTACTGCATCGGTCGTCGTTCCCCCATGCTCGTCCGGCACCTGCCCCGGGCGGCCGGCCACCCTGCGGCCCCACCCCTGCCGGACATTGTCCACCGAACGGGCGCGGCGGTCAGCCAAGCCGGTCAGTTGGTACGGGTGTTGGTCAGGTGCAGACCGATGTAGCCGACGTAGATCCGGCCGCTCCCCGAACAGTCGTCCAGGTAGTGCAGCCGGGGCGCGGTGCGGCCGCCGCCGATCCGCAGGTGCGCGCCCATGAACGCCCGCCGGGAGGCGTCCACGCATTCCGGCACCGGCAGCATCCGTTCACGTTTCCACTTGGTGTGGCTGAACACCGTCCGGGACTCCCCGCGCACCGCCTTGCGGGGCGGGAAGCGGTGGCAGCCCTCCGGGGTGCGCTCGCACCACTGCTTGAAGTCCCCTCGGGCCGTGCCGCGTACGGCCGCCTCGGCGTACTCCTGCAGGGCCGTCAGGCCGTCCCAGGCGAGCCGGGCCCAGCCGGCTCCGGCGCACTGGAGCCCGTCCAGGGCGAGCGCGGCCTTCTCGTCGCCGGTGAAGGTGAGCAGGGGGAACTCGTCGATCCTGGCCAGGAGTTCGGTGAAGGTCTCGGGCTTGCCGGGGCGGCCGGGGGGCTGGGCTGGGAGCTGGGCCGGGACGGACCGCCCGGTGGCGGCCGGGCCGGCGACGGGGGTCGCGCCGACCGGGGCGCCCGGAAGGGCGCAGTGGCGGCCGGTCAGCGCACGGGTGGCGGCGCGGAGGCGACCCTCGTGGCCCTCCCGGGCCTGGCCTCGGTCGTGACGCTCCGGGTGCGGGACGTGCCGGACCCGCTCCGGTTCGTCGGCCCCGGCCCGCTGCTCGACGCGGTCCTGCCGCTCCTCGCGGGCGGGCGCGGTCGGTTCGGCGGTCTCGCCGACGGCCGGGCCCTCGGTCCGCTCCGCGACCGGGCGCAGCGGTGACGGGACCCGCAGCACCGGGACGGCCGCCAGCGGCGGCGGCAGCGGCTGGTCGGCCGCGAGTCGGCGCGGTTCGCGGGCGAGCAGCCCTGCCGCGCGGCGGAGGTCCTGTTCTATTCGGCCCCGGGCGAGCACCGGATGTCGGGTGGCGTCCTGCCGGGAGGCCGGGTCGACCTCGGGCAGGTAGGTGCGCACCGCGCCGCCGTAGACGGTGTGGTACTCCAGCGCGACGTTGAACCCGGTGCGGGCGCCCGGGTCCAGCACGTAGGCGGAGGCGAGGCCGGGCAGTTGCTGGCAGAGCGGGCGGACGACGTCCTCGACCCAGCGGTCGAGCGGGAGGTTCACCGGCACGCTGGCGACCACGGTGGGCAGCCGGCGCTCCGGGTCGCACAGTTCGTCGATCAGCGCGTCGACCTCGCCGGCCGTGATCACCCGGGGAGCGGGGTGGACGGCGGCCGGGCCGTCGGTGGCGTCGAGCAGCGGGAGGAGCGTGCGGGCGAGTTCGGGCACGGGCACCCGGCAGGGGGTGCGCACGCCGCTGCCGGTGCTGTGCGACTCGGCCTCCAGCCGGAACCAGGTGGGGCCCTCGGCCCCGGTGGCCACGGTGAGGGTGAGCTGGTGGGTGCCGTGCGGGGCCGGGCGGCGAAGCCGTCGGCGGTCGTAGCGGCCGACGCCATGGGCGATGCGCAGCGGGCCGCGGTCGCGGTCCAGCAGGACGCGCTCGCCGAGACGGAGGCGCTCGGCGTCGGGGGGCCTTGCGTCGGGGGCCGACCCGGTGGGGCCCCGGACGGCCGGTGGGGGCTCCTCGCAGCCCTCGTGCTTGAGCCAGGAGGCGAGTTGCTCGTCGGCCAGGGCGACGGCCTCGGCGTGCGGAAGGGCGGTGGCGACGGTCATCCGGTAGGGCGTCGCGGGGCCGTGGGGGCCGATCAGGTCGGCACCGGCGGGCGAGAACGAACGGTCTGAGGTCATGCGCGTACCTCCGTGGTGCGGGGTGAGGTCTCGTGTCCTCCATCGACGGTTTTCGTCCGGTTCGGCCGGATCCTTGCCCAGGAAACGCCACGGCCCGGAGCGGAAGTTCCAACTCGGGGCCACGACACTACGTTCGAGTGAATCTGCTCAAGCCGTCTTCCGCGTGGCGCGGGCCCTCGGCTACAAGGAGCGGACCCGGCAGGGGTGTTCGGGCCGGCGCACCGGGGCGTACGAACCGGCGCGGGGGCCGCACGGACCCGCTCAGGCCTCGGCGGTGCCGGCGCGGCTGCGGCTCCACACGGGCTCCGCGACCGGCACGGCCAGCGGATGGCCCTCCGGGGCGGCGTAGTTCGCGATCAGCACCACGGGCTCGGTCCCGAGGTTGCGGCCCACGTGGACGTGGACCGGCCCGGCCTCCTCGACCAGCGAGTCGCCGGCCCGGCTGACCTCGACCCGGCCGTCGCACAGCGTCCGGGTCAGCGTGCCGGAGAGCACCACCACCTCGACCCGGCCCGGGTGGTAGTGCCAGCCGGTGCTGGCACCCGGAGGCAGGGTGATGGTCCGGACGAGGGACATCTCGGCGCGGCTTCCTGGTCGGCGGCCGGATCAGGCTAGGCGGGCCCCTCCTCGCACCGACACGGACCGGCCGCGAACTGGCCGAATGTCTGGCCGGAAAACGGCCCCACCGGCCGTCGGCTCCGCCGCCCCCGCCCGACGAGGCCGTCCGGTTCGACGCCCCTGCCCGGCGCGACCGGCCGGTCCGTCAGACCGGCACCTCGACGAAGGTCCGGCCGGCCGGGACGGCCACCGCGGTACCGCCGGTCGCCTCGGCCAGCCAGGTGTGGAAGCCGGCCACCTCCGGCTCCGGCACGCCCACCTCGATCCGCACCCCGGCCGCCTCGTAGGCGAGGTCGCTCACCACGTACCCGGCCGCCCGCAGGTCGTTCTCCACCCGCCCGGCGCGCACGTGGTCCGCCGTCACCGCGAGCAGCGCGACCGGCCGCCGCTCCAGCAGCCCGACCTCGTCGATCGCCTCCGACACCGCGTTCCCGTACGCCCGCACCAGGCCGCCCGCACCGAGCTTGATCCCGCCGAAGTACCTGGTCACCACGGCGACCGTGTCGGTCAGGCCGCGTCGACGCAGCACCTCCAGCATCGGCACCCCGGCGGTGCCGCCGGGCTCGCCGTCGTCGCTGGAGCGCTCTCGGCGCTGCTCCTCGCCGACCACGAAGGCGGTGCAGTTGTGCCGGGCGTCCCAGTACTGCTTGCGGATGCCGGCGATGAAGGCCTGCGCCTCGTCCTCGTCGGCGACCCGGGCGAGGTGGCAGATGAAGCGGGACTTCTTGATCTCGGTCTCGTGGCTGCCGGCCCGCCGGATGGTGAGGTACGGCCTGGTGGTCGGCTCCGGCGTGGCGGACATGGCGCGGTGGTTCTCCCGGGAACGGCGACGGCTGGCGGTGCGCACCCCGGAGGTCCGGGGCGGCACCGCCAGCCTAGTTGGCCCGCGGACGGACGGTCGGCGGGCCGGTGGTCGGCGGCTGGAGAGTCAGCGGCCGGCGGGTCAGCGGCCGGCCAGGGCGTCCAGCCGGGCGCGGTCCAGGCCGGTCAGCGCGGTGACCTCGGCCGGGTCGACGGCGCCGCAGTCCAGGCCGCGCAGCAGGTAGCCGCTGAGCGCCCGGGCGGTGGCCGGCTCGTCCATGACGTCCCCGCCGGCCTTGGCGACGTACGCGGCCAGTCGGGCGGCCGCGGCCGCCAGGCCCTCGCGGTAGAAGGAGTACACCGCCGCGTAACGGGTCGGCAGGTGCGCCGGGTGCATGTCCCAGCCCTGGTAGTAGGCGCGGGCCAGCGAACGGCGGACCAGGTCGTGGTGGAGCTTCCAAGCGGCGTGCACCTGCTCGGTGGAGCCGGTCGGGATCACGTTGGTCGAGCCGTCGGAGAGCCGGACCCCGGTTCCGGCCGCGGCCACCTGCATGACCGCCTTCGCGTGGTCGGCGGCCGGGTGGTCCATGCTCTGGTGGGCCGCGCTGACGCCGCAGGAGGCGCTGTAGTCGAAGGTGCCGTAGTGGAGACCGGTGGCACGGCCCTCGGCGGCCTCGATCATCCGGGCGACGGTGGCCCGGCCGTCCGGGCCGAGGATGGCCTGGGTGGTCTCGATCTGGATCTCGAAGCCGATCCGGCCGGCCGGCAGCCCGGCACGGCGTTCGAAGTCCTCCAGCAGCCGGACCAGCGCGGTGACCTGCTCGGCATAGGTCACCTTGGGCAGGGTGAGGACCAGGCCCGCCGGCAGGCCGCCGTTCGCCAGCAGGGTGGCCAGGAACAGCTCCAGGGTGCGGATGCCGCGGGCGCGGACGGGCGCCTCCATGCACTTGATCCGAATGCCGACGTACGGCGGCGCGCCGCCCTCGGCCACCGCGGCGGCGACCAGTTCGGCGGCGCGCACGGCGTCCGCGTCCTCCTCGGTGTCCGGGCGGGGGCCGTAGCCGTCCTCGAAGTCGATCCGCAGGTCCTCGACGGGCTCGCGCCGCAGCTTGGCGCGGACCCGGGCGTGCACGTCGGCGAGCAGCGCGTCGTCCGCGACGCCGAGGGCGCGGGCCAGTTCGGCGGGGGTGCCGGCGTGGGTGTCGAAGGCCTCCAGGGCCTGGCGGCCCCACTCCCGTACGGTGTCGGCGCGGAAGGCGTCGGCCGGGACGTAGACGGTGTGCACCGGCTGCCTGGTGCCGGAGTCGCCCGGGTAACGGTGCGCCAGATCGGCGTCCACCGGGGCGAGCAGCGCCTCCACGGCAGCGCGGGCGGCGGCGGAGAAGGATGCCTCGCCCGTCGGCCCGGTTCCGTCGATCTCGACCTGCGACATCCGCACTCCTCCACGCCGAACCAGTGCTTCAACAATTTGTTGAGGCGAAGGTAGCTCCGGTGGGGTCGGGCGTCAATGGCCGACCGGGCGGTGGGCGCAGGGGTGTTGGAGCGGGCGCGGCCCCTCCAGGCGCCAGTCCCGTCCCGGTCTCGGCCGCTCCGGGTCTCAGTCCCTCCCGGCGTCGGCGTAGCGCTCGTGCAGCAGCGGGTAGAGGTCGGCGACGTCCTTGGGGTGGACGGAGCCGTTCGAGCCGTTCCCGGTCATGCCGTACTCCGTGGTCAGCCACGCGGCGAGGCGCTGGGGATCGGGCTGGCGGCCGTCGTGGGAGTCCATGTAGGAGAGCAGGGCGTCGTAGACCAGGTCGAGGTCGAGGCGCGTCTGGACCGGGCGGGGTTCGGATCCCTCCGCTTGGGCGGGCTCCTCTACCGGAGCGGGCTCCTCGGGCCGGGTCGAGCGCTCGGCCTGGGGGTGCTGCGGCTCGACGATCGGCTGGGACTGGGCCTGGGACTGCTGGGCCTGCTGCGGGTGCTGGGCCTGCGGCCGGGGCGCCGGGGCGGGCTCCTCGGCGACCGTACGCGGGGGCTTGAACCACGGCGAGGCCTGGCCCGGGACCCGGCCGCCCGGGGCGGCGTCGGCCGGGTGACCGGTGGTGCGGACCGGACGCTCGGTCCAGACGTTCAGCTCCTCCTCGCGCGGCTGCGGAACGGCGTCCGTCGCCTCCTCCGGCTCCTGCGCCGCCCGCAGTCGGACGGCGGCCAGCTTGGCCAGCATCGGCGCGGCGACCTCGGCCGACATCGGTGCGGTGGTCGCGGGGGGCTGGGTTTCGGCCTGCTCCTGGGGCTGGGCCTGGGGCTCGGGCTGCGCGGGGGCCTGGGCCCGGGGCCGGAGCCGGGGCTGCTGGACCTGCTGCTGCGGCTGGACCTCGGCGGGCGGGGCCGGGGCGATGGCCACGGTGGCGTGCCCCTCCTGGAGTTTCAGTTCCTGGAGTTCCAGCTCCTTGGCCTTCTGCTCCGCCAAGGCCTCCTGGGCCTCGCGCTCGCGGGCCTCCTCGTCCAGCCGGTCGAGCAGCGCCGGGTCCAGCGGCACACCGTACTTGGCGAGCTTGAGCGGCAGCAGCGCCTGGATCGGCGCCGAGCGGCGCCAGCCGCGGCCGTACCGGAAGCGCAGCTGCGCCCGGTAGACCAGGCGGTTCTGCTCCAGCCGGACGACCTCGTCGTAGGAGCGGAGCTCCCAGAGCTTCATCCGCCGCCAGAGCCGGAAGGTCGGCACCGGGGAGAGCAGCCAGCGCATCACCCGGACCGACTCCATGTGGCGGTCCGCGGTGATCGCGGCGATCCGGCCGACCGCGTGCCGGGAGGCCTCGACCACCACGACGAAGAGCACCGGGATGACGGCGTGCATCCCCATCCCGAGCGGGTCGCCCCAGGAGGCGGCCGCGTTGAAGGCGATGGTGGCGACGGTCAGCAGCCAGGCGGTCTGACGCAGCATCGGGAAGGGGATCCGCAGCCAGGTCAGCACCAGGTCGAGGGCGAGGAGTACGACGATGCCCGCGTCGACGCCGATCGGGAAGGCGTAGGAGAAGGCCCCGAAACCTTTCTCCAGGGCCAGCTCGCGCACCGCGTTGTACGAACCCGCGAACCCGATGCCCGAGATGATGCAGGCACCGGCCGCGACCAGGCCGAGCAGGCCGCGGTGGGCCTTGGTGAGCGTTGGGCGTGCCATTACGTCTATCAACCCCTGGATGTCGGCTGCTGCCGTGCGCGCCTCGGCTGCCGGTCCCCGTCAGTCGGGCCGCCGGACGGTTGAGCAACCTCCGGACTCGGCCCACCGGAGTTTACTCGTACAGGTGTTTCAGCGTTTCCGCAGCCTGGAGTGTCACAGTGCGGGGCACCCCGTATTCCGGGGCCGGTCGGGCCGTCAGTGGCTCCGCTCCGTCAGTGGCTCCGCTCCGCCGTGCCGTTGAGGTAGGCCAGCACGGCCAGCACCCGGCGGTTGGCGTCCTCGTCGGGGGCGAGTTCGAGCTTGCTGAAGATGTTGGCGATGTGCTTGGCCACCGCCCCGTCGCTCACCGAGAGGCGGGCGGCGATCGCCGAGTTGGAACACCCCTCGGCCATCAGCTCCAGCACCTCACGCTCGCGCGGGGAGAGCCCGAGCAGCGGGCCGGGCCGGCGCGAGGTGGTCTGCATCAGCTTGGCGATCACGTCCGGGTCCATCGCCGTCCCGCCCGCCGCCACCCGACGGACCGCATCGATGAACTGCCCGGCGTTGAACACCCGGTCCTTCAGCAGATAGCCGATCCCGCCGGTGCCGTCGGCCAGCAACTCCCGCGCGTACAGCTGCTGGACGTGCTGGGACAGCACCAGCACCGGCAGGCCCCGGATCTCCCGGCGCGCCCTGAGCGCCGCCTGCAGCCCCTCGTCGGTGAGCGTCGGGGGCAGCCGGACGTCGACCACGGCGACGTCCGGCCGGTGGGTCAGCAGCGCCTCCAGCAACTCGGGGCCGGTCTCCACTGCTGCGGCGATGGTGAAACCGTGCGCCTCCAGCAGACGGATCAGGCCTTCGCGAAGGAGGTAGAGGTCCTCGGCGAGGACAACTCGCACGGCAACTCCAAGGTGATGGTGGTGGGACCGCCCGACGTGCTGTCGATGGCGAGGACACCGTCGAAGGTACCCAATCGGCGCTCGATCCCGCGCAGGCCCGTCCCCCGCGACGGATCCGCCACACCCACGCCGTCGTCCGTCACCGTGACCCTCAGGACGCCGGCCCGGTACAGGATGTCCACCCACACCTGGTCCGCCCCCGAGTGCTTGGCCGCGTTGGCCAGCAGCTCGCTGATGCTGAAGTAGGCTGCCGCCTCCACCGGGGCCGGCAGCCGGTCCGGCAGGCTCACGAACACCTCGGTCGGCAGTGCGCCGTCCAGCGCCAACGCCCGGACGGCGTCACCCAGTCCGCGCTCGGCGAGCACCGGCGGGTGAATGCCACGGACCAGGTCCCGCAGCTCCTGGAGGGCCCGGGCCGAGGACTGCCGCGCCTCCGAGAGGAGCTCCCGCGCGGCCGCCTGGTCGGTGTCCATCAGGTGCTCGATGGTGCCCAGCGTCATCCCGATCGCGACCAGCCGGGCCTGAGCGCCGTCGTGCAGATCGCGCTCGATCCGCCGCAGTTCGGCCGCCTGGTTGCCCACCGCGTCCGCCCGGGTCTCGGTCAACTCGGCCACCCGCTTGGTCAGCTGGGCATGCGTCGCCTTGCCGTCCTGGTCCAGCACCCTGCGGGCGGCCTCCGCGTACCCGCGCACCAAGTGCGGGGCCAGGAGTATCCCGACGAGGACCATGCCCACCCCGAACACCAGGCTCAGCGCGATGGACGTCATCCGCGGACTCATCGGCCCGAACCCGTCCACCGGCACCGGGCCGGACAGGGCGAACGCCGCGCCCAGCACCAGCAGCAGGCCCACCGCACCGCCCAGGGCCGCGACGAGAAGGGGGTTCACGAGCAGCCAGAGGATCTCGGCACGGGTGGTGCGGTCCCGCAGACCCCAGTGGACCAGTTGCGCGTACTTCGCGACCGTCTGCGAGCGGTGGTACGAGTAGCCCGTCCACCAGTGCCCGCGGTCGTCCAACTCCAGACTCGGCAGCGGGTCGTAGACCGCCGGCAGACGGATGCCGTACCACTGCTGCAGGAGCCGACGCGTACGGTCCGCCGTACGACGGACGCAGGCGGCGGCCACCACGGATCCCACGGCCACCGCAGCCACGAGGGCCAGCAGGGCCGCCGGGTAGTAGTACCGCAGCAGCCTGGCCGTCACCACCCCCGCGAAGACGGCCGCACCGACCGGCAACACGAAACCCGGCACGGCAGCCAGCACCACCTGAGCCAGCCTGGCCAGCCCCTGGCCGCCGGCCTGGAAGGCCGCCTGGGTCTGCGCACGCACGGACGTGCCGCTCGTACGAGTCTCTGTGGTCACGCAAGCTCCCGATGCCGGTACCGATCGTCCTTCATCAGTGTTCACGAACGACCCGCTCCGGACACTGGCCATGGCACCCCAATTCCGGGGTGGACCTAGGACCACCTGGCGGTGGCAGGAGCAACACCCGATCATTCGGATGGTCCGGAAATGCGAAAAGCCCCCATCCGGTTTCCCGGATGAGGGCTCTTCTGAAGAATTGTTCGGCGGCGTCCTACTCTCCCACAGGGTCCCCCCTGCAGTACCATCGGCGCTGTGAGGCTTAGCTTCCGGGTTCGGAATGTAACCGGGCGTTTCCCTCACGCTATGACCACCGAAACACTATGAAACTGTCAACCGCACCAACCACAATCGGTTGGGGTCGTTGTTTCAGAACAACACAGTGGACGCGAGCAACTGAGGACAAGCCCTCGGCCTATTAGTACCGGTCAACTCCACCCCTCACAGGGCTTCCATATCCGGCCTATCAACCCAGTCGTCTACTGGGAGCCTTACCCTCTCAAGGAGGTGGGAGTGCTCATCTCGAAGCAGGCTTCCCGCTTAGATGCTTTCAGCG
>NZ_LFMD02000002.1:646915-956763 GCF_015776785.2 Kitasatospora sp. SUK 42
GCCCAGCCGGTGGAGCAGGCGGCGCGGGCAGAGCCCGCCGGCTCAGTTGTTGGTCGGGAAGCCGAGGTTGATGCCACCGTGCGAGGGGTCCAGCCAGCGCTGGGTCACGGCCTTGCCCCGGGTGAAGAAGTGCACGCCGTCCGGGCCGTACGCGTGGGCGTCGCCGAAGAGCGAGGCCTTCCAGCCCCCGAAGGAGTAGTAGGCGACCGGCACCGGGATCGGCACGTTGATGCCGACCATGCCGACCTCCACCTCGAACTGGAAGCGCCGGGCCGCGCCGCCGTCGTTGGTGAAGAGGGCGGTGCCGTTGCCGTACGGGTTGGCGTTGATGAGCGCCAGGCCCTCCTCGTAGGAGGCGACGCGGACGACGGAGAGGATCGGGCCGAAGATCTCGTCGTTGTAGACGGACATGCCGGGCTTCACGTGGTCGAACAGCGTGGGGCCGAGCCAGAAACCGTCGGCGGTCGGGGTGCCGTTCTCGTCCTCGGCGGTGATCGGGTGCTTGCGCCCGTCCACGGCGAGCTCGGCGCCGTCGGCGATGCCGGACTCGACGTAGGAGGTGACCTTGTCGCGGTGCTGGCCGGTGACCAGCGGACCCATCTCCGAGTCGCCGTTGCAGCCGGGGCCGACCTTGAGGGTCGCCACCCGCTCCTTGATCTTCTCGACCAGCTCGTCGCCGATCGGGTCGACCGCGACCAGGACGGAGACGGCCATGCAGCGCTCCCCGGCCGCACCGAAGCCGGCGTTGACGGCGGCGTCGGCGGCGAGGTCGAGGTCGGCGTCCGGCAGGACCAGCATGTGGTTCTTGGCGCCGCCCAGGGCCTGCACGCGCTTGCCGTAGCGGGTGCCGGTCTCGTAGACGTAGCGGGCGATCGGGGTGGAGCCGACGAAGCTGACGGACTTGACGTCCGGGTGCTCCAGCAGGCGGTCCACGGCCACCTTGTCGCCGTGCACGACGTTGAAGACGCCGTCCGGCAGGCCGGCCTCCTTCCACAGTCCGGCCAGGAAGTTGGCCGCGGACGGGTCCTTCTCGGAGGGCTTCACCACGACGGTGTTGCCGGCCGCGATGGCGATCGGGAAGAACCACATCGGCACCATGGCCGGGAAGTTGAACGGCGAGATGATCGCGACCGGGCCGAGCGGCTGGCGGATCGAGTAGACGTCGACGCCGGTGGACGCCTGCTCGGTGAAGCCGCCCTTGAGCAGCTGCGGGATGCCGCAGGCGTACTCGACGACCTCCAGGCCGCGGGCGATCTCGCCCAGCGCGTCCGAGTGCACCTTGCCGTGCTCGGAGACGATGATCGAGGCCAGCTCGTCGCGGCGGGCGTTCAGCAGCTCACGGAAGGCGAAGAGCACCGTCGTCCGCTTGGCCACCGAGGCGGTGCGCCACTCGGTGAAGGCCGAGGCGGCGGCGGCCACGGCCTGGTCGACCTCGGCGATCTCGGCGAAGTCCACGTGGCCGGAGACCTGGCCGGTGGCCGGGTCGAAGATGTCACCACGGCGGGGCGCCGCACCGGCGGTGGCGACCGGCTTGCCGCCGATCCAGTGAATGATGTGCTTGCTCAAGGTACGTCTGCCTCCGAAGTCCCGGGCGGCGTCCTGCCACCGGTCCGGTCTGGCGCCGCCCGCGAGAGGGCCGGGCGACGGGAATTCACGGGGCTACCGCGCTCATCTCCCAGTCTGGTGGCCGCTGGGGCGAGGCTCAACGAACAGGCTGACGGGGATCTCGGATTCAGCCTTACAGGTCGTCTCACGACTGCTCCGAACGCCTGAACCGCCCGGCCCGGTGGTTCAGGACTCGTTCAGGACTCCTCGTCCTCCAGGTACGGGTCGTGCAGCCCGTCCGCCGCCTCCTGGGTCTCCAGCAGGTCCAGCCGCAGGTCCTGCGCCCAGACGAGCGCCCACCGCTTGAGCCCGTCCACCGCCCCGGCCTCGACGCCCCGGGCGCGGAACCGGCCGTCCGCCGCCTCGGCGAGGGTCTCCAGCCGGTCGGCGAGCGCCGCCGGCTGGAAGTCCGGGTCCAACTCCCCTGCCAGTGCCAGCAGTTCGCCCTCGCGGTAGCAGCGGGTGAGGGCCCGCACGTCGATCAGGTCGCGCGGCATCCCCCGGTCGACCAGCAGCGCGGTGGTGAGCGCCGCCGCGTCCTCCAGCGCGACCACCGGCAGGACCACCGGCGGCTCCTCCACCCCCGGAGCAGCCAGGTCGAGCCGGACCGGCCGGTGGCCGAGCGGCTCCTTCCGCAGTTCCACCGAGTGCGACCGCCCGCCCAGCGCCAGCCGTACGGTCAGCTGTTCCAGGCGCGGCGTGCCGGGCCGCTCGGCGACCCCGCCGCCCGCCGCGCGGTACGCCCCGGCCAGCGCGGCGGCCACCTCCGGCAGGTCGGCGCCGCCGGTCGCCAGGGTGAGCCCGTCCTGCGCGCAGGCCGCGACGCCGTGCGCGCGCAGCGCGTGCCCACCGGCCAGCGCCAGCCCGTACCGGTCGCAGACGGGCGCGGCCAGAGCGGCCAGGCGCAGCTGGGCTGGGCCCGGGCGGAGGGTCGCGTCGACGGTGTGAGGGGCGGCGGTCACGCCTCCAGTCTGACGCGACCGCCCGCCCCGTGCGCCACCTCGGGGAGCCGCCCGGGGCTCACCAGCCGCTGAGCCGGGCCGCCGCCTCGTGCAGGGCCAGCTCCAGCAGTGCGGGGTCGTTGAGCCGCCCGGAGCCGTCGGGCGGGACCAGCCAGCGCACGCCCCGGCTGCTGCGTTCGGGGTGCGGAACGACGATCCAGTTGCCCTCCCCCGCGCCGCGCACGTTGGTGCCGACCCAGCCGGCGGCGGTGCCGACCGGCACCAGGAAGCTGACGTGCTCGCCCCCGAAGTCGGTGAGGACCGGGCCGCGGTGGCGGGTGTCCAGCATGTCCAGGGCCGGCCGCCCGAGTCGGCCGGGGACGGACAGGACGTCCCAGCCCCTCCCGGCGGGCAGCAGCATCAGGCCCAGTCCTGCGCGTTCCCACTGCTTCCGCAAGCCCTCCGGGTCCAATGCCACCTGGGTGAGCCAGTGCAGTCCGGTGTTCTCCATGTCCGTCCCCGCTTCTCGACGCTGGTACCGATCCGGCGCGGCGGGAAGACCGAGACCCGCCGCCACCAAGGAGAGGTGGACGGCGGGTCCCTCTTACACGGGTCGCGCTACACGAGTAGCGCGGATTCGCGGGGTGGCGGAATCACGAGGTCAGCGGGGTTGCCGGGTCAACGCGAGGTCAACGGGACCAAACGGGACCAAGCGGAACCGAGGAGCGTCAGGGGTCAGCTGTCGAAGCCGAGCCCCAGCCGGTCGAGCGTGCGCAGCCACAGGTTGCGGTGGCCGCCGTTGCGGTCGGCCCGCTCCAGCGATCGGGTGGTGATCTCGATCCCGGCCCAGCGCACCGGCTCGGGCGGGAACGGCAGCGGCTTGGAGCGCACCATGTCCAGCGAGGTGCGCTCGGTGCGCTCGCCCGCGAGCAGGTCGAGCATCACCTCGGCGCCGAAGCGGGTAGCACCGACGCCGAGCCCGGTGTACCCGACGGCGTAGGCGACCTTGCCCCGGTACGCGGTGTCGAAGAACGCCGAGAACCGGCTGCAGGTGTCGATGGCACCGCCCCAGGCGTGGGTGAAGCGCAGCCCCTCCAGCTGCGGGAAGCAGCGGAAGAAGTGGCCCGCCAGGGTGCGGAAGGTCTCCGGCCGCTGGTCGTACTCGTGCCGGACGTGGCCGCCGTAGTGGTAGACCGCGTCGTAGCCGCCCCAGAGGATCCGGTTGTCGGCGGAGAGCCGGAAGTAGTGGAACTTGTTGGCGCTGTCGCCGAGCCCCTGCCGGCCGCGCCAGCCGATCGAGGCGAGCTGCTCGGCGCTGAGCGGCTCGGTCATCAGCGCGTAGTCGTACACCGGCACGATGTACGGGCGGACCCGCTTGAGCAGGGACGGGAAGACGTTGGTCCCGAGCGCGACCCTGCGGGCGAAGACCCGGCCGTACGGGGTGCGGGCGGCCATCCCGCTGCCGTGCTCCCGCAGGTCGGTGGCCCGGGTGTGCTCGAAGATCCGTACGCCCTGGCTCAGGCAGGCGTCCTTGAGGCCCCAGGCGAGCTTGGCGGGGTGGACCATGGCCACGCCCTCCTTGTCCCAGACGCCGCCGAGGAAGGTCGGCGAGTCCACCTCGGCGCGCAGCTGGTCGGCGTCCAGGACGGTGAGGTCGAGGCCGTAGCGGGCGACGGCCTCGGCCATCTCGTGCAGTTCCTCGACCTGGTGGGGCTGGGTGGCGACGTCGATCTCGCCGGTGCGCTCCCACTCGGCGTCGATGCCGTAGCGCTTGATGGCGGCCTCGATGCCGTCGAGGTTGGCGGCGCCGAGGCGTTCCAGCCGGCCGAGTTCGCCGGGCCAGCGGTCCAGGCCGTTGCCGAAGCCGTGGGTGAGGCTGGCCGCGCAGAATCCGCCGTTGCGCCCGGACGCGGCCCACCCGACCTCGTTGCCCTCGACCAGCACGACGTCCAGCGAGGGGTCGCGCTCCTTGGCGATGAGGGCGGTCCACAGGCCGGAGTAGCCGCCGCCGACGACCAGCAGGTCGCAGGTGGTGTCGCCGACCAGGGCGGGGAGCGCCTCCGGCCGGCCGGGGTCCTCCAGCCAGAAGGGGGTGGGCCTGGCGTCACTGAGCGCGCGGGCGGAGTCCATGCATTATCAGCCACTTTCCACGGATAGGTGATGGTTCGTGTGCCGCCGCTGCCGACCGTACGCCACCCACGGCGTCGGGCGGTAGGTCGGGCAACGGGTCGGACGGCGGGTCAGGCAGCGGCCTTCCGGCGGTTGCCGAGCCACTGTCCGCCGACGGTCAGCGCGACCGCGGCGATGAACATCGCGGTGCCGATGACGTTCACCTGCACCGGGATGCCGCGCTGCGAGGCGCCCCAGACGAACATCGGGAAGGTGACCGTGGTCGGGCCCGAGTTGAACTGGGTGATGATGAAGTCGTCGAAGGAGAGCGCGAAGCTGAGCAGCGCTCCGGCGGCGATGCCGGGGGCGGCCAGCGGCAGGGTGACCCTCAGGAAGGTCTGGGTGGGGGTCGCGTAGAGGTCCTGGGCGGCCTGTTCGAGCCTCGGGTCCATGCTCATCACCCGCGCCTTGACCGCCGTCACCACGAAGCTGAGGCAGAACATGATGTGCGCGATGAGGATGGTGGTGAAGCCGAACGGGATGCGCATGTTGAGGAACAGCGTCCCCAGCGAGGCGGCCATGACCACCTCGGGCATGGCCATCGGCAGGAAGATCATCGCGGTGGTGGCCGAGCGGCCGCGGAAGCGGTAGCGGGCCAGCGCGAAGGCGACCATGGTGCCGAGCACGGTGGCGCCGATGGTGGCGAGCACCGCGATCTGCAGGCTGAGCGAGAGCGACTGGCACATGTCGGCCACGCCGCAGGGGTTGGTCCAGGCGTCGGTGGAGAACTCGTTCCACTCGTAGTTGAACTTGCCGACCGGCTTGTTGAACGAGAAGGCCAGCACGACCAGGTTGGGCAGCACCAGGTAGGCGAGGGCCAGCAGGCCGGCCAGTACCACCAGGTGGGCGCGGATCCACTTGAAGATGCGGGACATCAGACCAGTTCCTCCGTCCCGGCCTTGCGCATGTAGACCGTCACCATGCCCAGGATCAGGGCCATCAGGATGAAGCTCAGCGCGGCCGCCGTGGGGTAGTCGAGCACGTTCAGGAACTGCTTCTGGATGCCGTTGCCGACCATCTGCTCGCTCGGCGAGCCCAGCAGCTGGGCGTTGATGTAGTCGCCGGAGGCCGGGATGAAGGTGAGCAGGGTGCCCGCGACCACGCCCGGCAGCGAGATCGGGAAGGTGACCTTGCGGAAGGTCGTGAACGGCCGGGCGTAGAGGTCGCCGGCCGCCTCGTGCAGCCGGGGGTCGATCCGCTCCAGCGAGGTGTACAGCGGCAGGATCATGAACGGCAGGAAGTTGTAGGTCAGGCCGCAGACCACGGCGAGCGGGGTGGCGAGCACCCGGTCGCCGGAGGTGAGCCCGAGCGCGTTGGTGACGTCCAGGACGTGCAGGGTGTTGAGTGCGCCGACCACCGGTCCGCCGTCGGACAGGATGGTCTTCCAGGCCAGCGTGCGGATCAGGAAGCTGGTGAAGAACGGCGCGATGACCAGGATCAGGATGACGTTGCGCCAGCGCCGGCTCGCCTTGAAGGCGATGGTGTACGCGAGCGGGTAGCCGATGGCCAGGCAGAGCACGGTGGCGATGGCCGCGTAGGAGAACGAGCGGACGAAGTGCCACTTGTACTCGACCAGGGCGTCCCAGTAGGTCGAGAAGTGCCAGGTGACCTTGAAGCCCTCTTCGAGCGAGCCGGTCTGCAGCGAGGTGGAGCCCTGGTACAGCATCGGGACGGCGAAGAAGACGACCAGCCAGGCTATGCCGGGCAGCAGCAGCCAGTACGGGGTGAGCTTGCGCTTCGGCTTGGGCGAGGGCTCCTTCAGGGGGATGACCTGGGGCGGCGCCGGCGGGGTGGTGGTGGTCATGCGGCCTCCTCCGCGGTGCCCGCGTCGATCGCCTGCGAGGCGTCCAGGGCGAAGGAGTGCGCCGGGTTCCAGTGCAGCAGCACGGGGGCGCCGGGGACGATCCGGGCGTCGCGCTCCATGTTCTGCTCGAAGACGGTGACCTCCTGGCCGCCGTCGGTGCGCACCACGTACTGGGTGGAGACGCCGATGAAGCTGGAGTCGACGACGGTGCCGGCCAGCCGGTTGCGGCCGTCGGCGACGTCCTCGGAGGCGTGCGTGATGGTGATCTTCTCCGGGCGCACGCCCAGGTGGACCTGCCCGGCCTCGCTGGCGCAGCGCGCCCTGGGCACGGCGAGCCGGGTGCCGGCCACGGTGAGCAGCAGGTCCTCGCCGGAGCCGCCGGTGACCTCGGCGGGCAGCAGGTTGGACTGGCCGAGGAAGTTGGCCACGAAGGTGGTGGCGGGGTTCTCGTACAGTTCGGCGGGAGCGCCCAGTTGCTCGACCCGGCCGCCGTTCATCACCGCGATGGTGTCGGCCATGGTCATGGCCTCCTCCTGGTCGTGGGTGACGTGCACGAAGGTGATGCCGACCTCGGTCTGGATCCGCTTGAGCTCCAGCTGCATCTGACGGCGCAGCTTGAGGTCGAGGGCGCCGAGCGGTTCGTCCAGCAGCAGCACCTGGGGGTGGTTGATCAGCGCGCGGGCGACCGCGACGCGCTGCTGCTGGCCGCCGGAGAGCTGGTGCGGCTTGCGCCGGGCGTACTGGCCGAGTTCGACCAGTTCCAGCATGGACTCGACCTGCTTCCTGACGTCCTTCCTTCCGCGGCGGCGCAGGCCGAAGGCGACGTTCTCGAAGATGTCCAGGTGCGGGAAGAGCGCGTAGCTCTGGAAGACGGTGTTCACCGGCCGCTTGTACGGGGGCAGGGCGGTGACGTCCTGGCCGCCGATCAGGACGGTGCCGGTGGTGGGCTCCTCCAGGCCGGCGATCATGCGCAGGGTGGTGGTCTTGCCGCAGCCGGAGGCGCCGAGCAGGGCGAAGAAGGAGCCCTGGGGGACGGTCAGGTCGAGCGGGTGGACGGCGGTGAAGGAGCCGTAGGTCTTGCCGATGCCGGTGAGGCGGACGTCGCCGCCGGCCGCGTCGCGCAGCTGGTCTGTCATGGGGTGTCTTCCTGGGTCTCTGCCGGGGGGGGTCAGGCGCCGATGAGCTTGGAGAACTTCTGCTCGAAGTCGCTCTCCTCGCCCTCGGTGAGGGTGCGGAACACGTGTGCCTTGGCCGCCATCTCGGGGGTGGGTACGACCAGCGGGTTGGCCGCGGAGTCCGGGGCGAGGGTGGCGAGCTCCTCCTTCATCCCGGTGACGGCGGAGACGAAGCCGATGCCCGCGACCAGCTGCGCCGCGATCTTCGGCTGATAGTAGAAGTCGATCAGCTTCTCCGCGTTCGTCTTGTGCCGGGCCCTGGCCGGGACCAGCATGTTGTCGGTCGAGGCGAGGTAGCCCTTCTCCGGGATCACGAACTCGATGTCCGGGTTGTCGGCGCGCAGTTGGGTCAGGTCCCCGCCCCAGGCGATGCAGGCGGCGATGTCCCCGGAGGAGAGCTCCTGGCCGTAGTCGTTGCCGGTGAAGCGCCGGATCTGCTTGCCGTCGACGGCCTTCTGCAGCCGGGCTATCGCGCCGTCGTAGTCGTCGGCGGTGAACTTCGCCGGGTCCTTGCCCTGGTCCAGCAGGACCATCCCGACGCTGTCGCGCATCTCGGAGAGGAAGGTGACCCGGCCCTTGAGCTCGGGGTCGTCCAGCAGCTGGGAGACGCTGGTGACCTCCTTGCCCCTGGTCGCCTTGCGGTTGTACGCGACGACGGTCTGGATCCCGGCCCACGGGTAGGAGTAGAGCCGGCCCGGGTCCCAGTCGGGGGCGCGGAAGCGGGCCTCGATGGTGGTGATCGCGGTGGTGACGTTCGCCGGGTCCAGCTTCTGCGCCCAGCCGAGCCGGATCAGCCGGGCGGCCATCCAGTCGGTGAGCACCATCAGGTCGCGGCCGGTGTCCTGGCCGGCCGCGAGCTGCGGTTTGACCTTGCCGAAGAACTCGACGTTGTCGTTGACGTCCTCGTTGTACTTGACCTTGATGCCGGTGGCCGCGGTGAAGGCGTCCAGGGTGCCGTGCCTCTGCTTGTCCTTCTCGTCGGTGTCCACGTACAGCGGCCAGTTGGAGAAGTCGACCTCCTTCTCGGTCTCCGAGAAGTCCTTGGCGGCGTTGGCGGTCGAGTCGCCGGTCACCCTGGGGGCCGCCGGGATGCCGCAGGCGGCCAGGGTGCCGGCGCCGGCGGTCAGCGCGGCGGCCCGCAGCAGGGTGCGGCGGCCGACCGCCGCCCGGCCGCCGGTCAGACTGCGCTCCCAGGCCCTGCGGACCGGTTCGGGCAGACCGTCGGTGAGCTCGTTGAACGCCTTGAACGCCATGGAACGGGCCTCCTGGGGAGAAGAGGGGTGTGGGGGCACCCTCTGGCCGGTGTTATCTGTCTCCGAAGACGGTGCGGTGCCAGTCCTTGCGGGCGACCGCGGTGGTGTCGAACATGACGTGCTTGACCTGGGTGTACTCGTCCAGCGAGTACTGGGACATGTCCTTGCCGTAGCCGGACGCCTTGTACCCGCCGTGCGGCATCTCGCTGATGATCGGGATGTGGTCGTTGACCCAGACGCACCCGGCGGCGATCTCCCGGGTGGCGCGCAGCGAGCGGTGCACGTTGGTCGTCCAGGCCGAGGCGGCCAGGCCGTACGGGGTGTCGTTGGCCAGTCGCAGGCCCTCGTCGTCGCCGTCGAAGGGCAGCACGACCAGCACCGGGCCGAAGACCTCGCCCTGGACGACCTCGCTGTCCTGGGCGGCGTCGGTGATCAGGGTCGGCTCGTAGTAGGCGCCCCGGGCGAGGTCGGTGCCGTCGTGGCCCCGCTGCGGCGCGCGCCCGCCGGTGACCACGGTGGCGTACGACCGGGCGCGCTCGACGAAGCCGGCCACCCGGTCCCGGTGGGTGTACGAGACCAGCGGGCCGAGGTCGGTGCGCGGGTTCAGCGGGTCGCCGATCCGGATCGCCGCGTACAGCTCGGCCACCCCCGCCACGAAGGCCTCGTACAGCGGGCGCTGGACGTAGGCGCGGGTGGCGGCGGTGCAGTCCTGGCCGCCGTTGATCAGCGAGGCCGCGACGGCGCCGTGCACCGCGGCGTCCAGGTCCGCGTCGTCGAAGACCACGAAGGGGGCCTTGCCGCCGAGCTCCAGGTGGGTGCGCTTGACGCTCGCGGTGGCGAGTTCGGCGACCCTCCGGCCGACGGCGGTGGAGCCGGTGAAGGAGACCATCGCGACGTCGGGGTGGGAGACCAGGTGCTCGCCGGCCGTGCGCCCGGCGCCGGTGACCACGTTGACCACGCCGTCCGGGATGCCCGCTTCGGTGCAGGCCCTGGCGAACATCAGCGAGGTCAGCGGGGTCAGCTCGGCCGGCTTGAGCACGATGGTGTTGCCCGCGGCGATCGCCGGGAGGATCTTCCAGGCGGCCATCTGCAACGGGTAGTTCCACGGCGAGATCGAGCCGACCACGCCGATCGCCTCGCGCCGCACGTAGGAGGTGTGGTCGCCGGAGTACTCGCCGGCCGCCCTGCCCTCCAGGTTGCGGGCGGCGCCGGCGAAGAAGGCGGCGTTGTCGACGGTGCCGGGGACGTCGAACTCGGTGGCCAGCTTGACCGGCTTGCCGGTCTGCGAGGTCTCCACCCGGGCGAGGTCGTCCGCGGCCCCGGCCAGGACGGCGGCCAGCCGGGTGAGCGCCTCGCTGCGGGCGCCGGGGGTGGCGGAGGACCAGCCGGGCAGGGCGTCCTTCGCGGCGGCGACGGCCGCGTCCACGTCGGCGGTGGTGGCCAGCGCGACCTGCTCGACCACGCTGCCGTCGGCCGGGTTGACGACCTGGAAGGGCTCGCCGCCGCCCCGGGTCTGCCGGCCCGCGATGTACTGCGCGCCCGCGCCGAAGTCGGTCAGGTCCATCTGGTTCCTCCAAGTGCGGTGGTGCGACCGCGTGCGCCGGGTCACGCTTCCGCGGTGGGCTCTGCGGTCCCGCTGACCTTGCCCGCTGCACGACGGACGTGACAAGGGTCACTGCGACAGGCTCGGCATGAAGGGCCTTACAGAGTGCAAGGCTCTTCGCAGGGCAACAGGTCGTCGCCGCGATGGATGATTTACCTGACACTCTGATCCCCCGTCCCTCCCCCGCCCCGCCCCGCCCCCATTCCCCTCCCCCGCCCTGGAGGCCCGCGATGCTCCCCACCGTCGCCCGAGTACTCGACCTGGACGTGATGCGGCGCGGCCTGCCCCAGGTCGTGGCCGGCGCCGACCGCCTGGAGCGGCCGGTCCGCTGGGTCCACGTCAGCGAACTGCCCGACGTCGCCGGGATGCTGCAGGGCGGCGAACTGGTGCTGACCACCGGCATCGCGCTGCCCGAGGACCGCGAGGGCCTGGCCCGCTACGTCCGCGAGCTGGACGAGGTCGGGGTGGCCGGCCTGGTCGTCGAGTTCGGGCGCCGCTACTTCGACTCGCTCCCCCGCGCCCTGGTGCACGCCGCCGAACAGCGCGGACTGCCGCTGGTCACGCTCCGCCGCGAGGTGCGCTTCGTCGCCGTCACCGAGGCCGTGCACGCCCTGGTGGTCAACGCCCAGCTGGAACAGCTGCGCGTCTCCGAGTCCGTCCACCAGGTGTTCAACGAGCTGGTGGTGGAGGGCGCCGAGCCGCCCGAGGTGATCCGCCAGGTGGCCCGGATGGCGGGGGCGCCGGTGGTGCTGGAGAACCTCGCCCACCAGGTGCTCGCCCACGACACCGCCGGACGGCCGGAGGCCGAGCTGCTGGAGGACTGGGAGCGCCGCTCGCGCGGGGTCCGTCCGCCCGGCCGCACCGGCCACGACCCGCGCAGCGGCTGGCTGGTGACCACCGTCGGCGCCCGCGGCCAGGACTGGGGCCGGCTGGTCCTGGTGCAGGAGCCCGGCCCGCTGCCCGAGGGCGAGGCGCACCCGCACACCATGCTGCTGGAGCGCGGCGCGTCCGCGCTGGCGCTCAACCGGCTGGTGGTGCGCGACCGGGAGAGCCTGGAGCGGCAGACCCACCGCACCCTGCTCTCCGGCATCCTCACCCACGCCCTGACCGTCTCCGAGGTGGCCCTGCGCGCCCAGGCGCTCGGCGTGCCACTGGAGGGCCGCCGACTGGTCGGGGTGGTGCTGCGCCAGCGCCGCGGGCCGATCCCGGCCGCGCTGGAGGCGCAGGCCCGGCTGCGCGACTTCACCGAGCTGGCCGCCGGGGCCGTCCGGGCCTGCCGGCACTCCGCCCTGGTCGGCGCGCTGGACGACGAGGGCGTCGGGCTGTTGATCGCGCTCGGCGCCCAGCAGGACGAGCACGCCGCGCTGGACTCCTTCTCGGCCACCCTGCGCCGGATGTCCGCCGAGGCCGGACGGGAGGGCGCCGACGCCCCGGGCCCGGTGGTCGCGGTCGGCTCCTCGGTCGGCTCGGTCCGCGACGCCCGGCGCACCCTGTTGGAGGCCGCCCAGGTCGCCGACGCCGCCCTGCACGACGCGCCCGGCGGCGGCCGGACCGCCTCCTACTACCGGCTGCCGGACGTGCGGCTGCGCGGCCTGCTCCACCTGCTGCGCGACGACGCCCGCCTACAGACCTACGTGGAACGGGAGTTGGGCCCACTGCTGGCCCACGACGCCGAGCACAACGGCCAGTTGGTGCAGATGCTGCGGATCTACCTGGAGCAGGGCCGGAACAAGTCGGCGGCCGCCGACGCCGCGCACCTGTCCCGGCCGTCCTTCTACGACCGGCTGCACAAGGTCGAGCGCATCCTCGGCGTCGACCTCGACCAGGTGGAGTCCTGCCTGTCCCTGCACGTGGCGCTGCTCGCCCTGGACGCCGTGCGCCGGTAGACCGGCCGCACCCCGGCACCCCTCACACCCCCGTGATGCGTCCCCAGACCTTGTGCAGCTCGGGCCGCTCGGCCGAGGTGACGTCGCGCATGGTGTGCAGCCGCTCGCGCATCTCCTCGGTCGGGAACACCAGCGGGTTCTCGGCGACTTCGGCCTTCTCCTTGTCCCCGCTGTCCGCCAGCACCTCGCGGGCGGCCGGAACCGGGCAGATGTACTGCACGAACGCGGCGAGTTCGGCCGCCACCTCGGGCCGGTAGTAGTAGTCGACCAGCAGCTCGGCGTTGCGCTTGTGGGCGGCCCGGTTGGGGATCATCATGCTCTCCGCCCACAGCTCGCCGCCCTCCTCCGGCACCACGAAGGCGATGTCCGGGTTCTCGGCGGTGAGTTGGACGGCGTCGCCGGAGTAGGCCTGGCAGGCCAGCGCGGCGCCGGAGGCGAGGTCGCTGGTGTAGTCGTTGCCGGTGAAACGGCGGACGTGCCCGGTGTCGACCATCCGCTGCACCAGGTCCATCGCCCTGTGCGCGTCGTCGTCGCCGAACTTCGCGATGTCCCCACCCTGGGAGAGCATCAGCAGCCCGAGCGCCTCGTCCAGCCCGGCGAACAGGGTGACCCTGCCCTTGAGGTCGGGCGCCCACAGGTCGGCGGTGGACCTGATCTCCCGGCCGAGCGCCTTGCGGTTGTACGCGATGCCGGTGATCCCGGACTGCCACGGCACGCTGCGGCTGCGCCCGGGGTCGAAGGCCGGGTTCGCCAGCTGCGGGTCCAGGTTGGCGGTGACGTTGGGCAGGTTGGCCCGGTCCATCGCCTGCACCCAGCCGAGCGAGACGTACCGCCCGGCCATCCAGTCGCTGATCACCATCAGGTCCCGGCCCGGGGCGGCACCCTGGGTGAGCACCGGGCTGATCTTGCCGAAGAACTCGTCGTTGTCGTTGATGTCCTCGGTGTAGGTGACCGCGATCCCGGTCTGCTCGATGAAGGCGTCCAGGGTCGGGCGCTTCCCCTGGTCGTCGGTGTCGATGTACTGCGTCCAGTTGGAGAAGGCGAGCCGCTTGTCGCCCTCCGATCGGTCCGGCGCCGACCGGCGGTCCTCGGCCACGTACGCGGACGGGATGCCACAGCCCGCCAGCGTGCCGGCGCCGAGCAGCGCGGCCCCGCTGAGCACCGAACGTCGGCGCATGGCACGGGAGTTGGGGAAGCGTCGGGTCAGGGTGGTGCTGCGGGACATGGGGGGCCTTCCGGAGCGTCGGACGGCCCCGGACACACGGGTGTCCGGGGCCGTCCTGGTAGGTACGTCAGACAGTGTGCGCGTCGGTGAGCGACAGCACCTCGTCCAGCACCGCGAGGCCGGTCTTGGCCTCCTCCTCGGTGACGGTGCACGGCGGGACGACGTGGAAGCGGTTCATGTTGACGAACGGCCAGAGCCCGCGCTGCTTGCAGGCGGCGGCCAGCTCGGCCATCGGCGCGTTGTCGGCGCCCGCGGCGTTGTACGGCACGAGCGGCTCGCGGGTCTCCCGGTCCTTCACCAGGTCGAGCGCCCAGAACACGCCGAGGCCGCGCACCTCGCCGATCGAGGGGTGCCGCTCGGCCAGCTCGCGCAGGCCCGGGCCGAGCACCGTCTCGCCGATGTGCTTGGCGTTCTCGACGATGCCCTCCTCCGCCATGGCGTTGATGGTGGCCACGGCCGAGGCGCAGGCCAGCGGGTGCCCGGAGTAGGTGAGCCCGCCGGGGAACGGCCGCTCGGCGAAGGTGGCGGCGATCTCGGCGCTGATCGCCACGCCGCCCAGCGGGACGTAGCCCGAGTTGACGCCCTTGGCGAAGGTCATGAGGTCCGGCACGACGCCCCAGTGGTCGGCGGCGAACCACTCGCCGGTGCGGCCGAAGCCGGCCATCACCTCGTCCAGGATGAAGACGATCCCGTAGCGGTCGCAGATCTCCCGCACCCCGGCCAGGTAGCCCGGCGGCGGGACGAGGATGCCCGCGGTGCCGACCACGGTCTCCAGGATGACCGCGGCGACCGTGCCCGGCCCCTCGAAGGCGATCACCTGCTCCAGGTGCTCCAGCGCGCGCTCGCACTCCTGCGCCTCGTTCTCGGCGTGGAAGTTGGAGCGGTAGGCGTACGGGCCCCAGAAGTGCACCACGCCGGAGACGCCGGTCTCGTTGGCCCAGCGCCGCGGGTCACCGGTGAGGGCGATCGCGTTGGCGGTGGCGCCGTGGTACGAGCGGTAGGTGGACAGCACCTTCTGCCGGCCGGTGTGCAGCCGGGCCAGCCGGATGGCGTTCTCGACGGCCTCGGTGCCGCCGTTGGTGAAGAAGATCTTGTCCAGGTCGCCCGGGGTGCGCTCGGCGATCAGCCGGGCGGCCTCGCTGCGCGACTCGACCGCGAAGCCGGGGGCGATGGTGCAGAGCTTCTCCGCCTGCTCCCGGATCGCGGCGACCACCTTCGGGTGCTGGTGGCCGATGTTGGTGTTGACCAGCTGCGAGGAGAAGTCGAGGTAGCGGTTGCCGTCGTAGTCCCAGAAGTACGAGCCCTCGGCACCGGCCACCGCGAGGGGGTCGATCAGCGCCTGGGCGGACCACGAGTGGAAGACGTGCGCGCGGTCGGCTGCCTTGACGGCCTGGCCGGCGGCTGAGTCGGCGGTGGGGATGCTCATGCCGGTAAGGCTAGGGCCGCCCGCCCGCGAAGTGCAGTTTCATCCTGTCAGCCGGTCGCACGCCCCACCGACAGGGTGCAAAGCCAGTGGGCCCGGGTCCTGTCGACCCGAGCCCACTGTCAGTTCATACGACGCACAAGCGTCAGATCGCGGTCATTCTGCGCCTGACGGTCACGACCCGCTCAGATCGCGGTCATTCTGCGCCTGACGGTCATGACCCGCTCAGATCGCGGTCATGACGTGCTTGACGCGGGTGTAGTCCTCGAAGCCGTAGGACGACAGGTCCTTGCCGTAGCCCGACTTCTTGAAGCCGCCGTGCGGCATCTCGGCGACCAGCGGGATGTGGGTGTTGATCCAGACGCAGCCGAAGTCCAGGCGGCGCGACATCCGCATGGCGCGGGCGTGGTCCTTGGTCCACACCGAGGAGGCCAGCGCGAACTCGACGCCGTTGGCGTACTCGACGGCCTGGTCCTCGTCGGTGAACTTCTGCACGGTGATGACCGGGCCGAAGACCTCGTTCTGGATGATCTCGTCGTCCTGGTTCAGGCCGGAGACGACGGTCGGGGCGTAGAAGTAGCCCTTGTCGCCGACCCGGTGGCCACCGGCCTCGACCTTGGCGTGGGCGGGCAGCCGCTCGATGAAGCCGGAGACCTGCTTCAGCTGGTTGGCGTTGTTCAGCGGGCCGTACAGCACGTCCTCGTCGTCCACGCCGCCGGTCTTGGTCTCGGCCGCGGCCTTGGCCAGCGCCTCGACGAAGGCGTCGTGGATCGACTCGTGCACCAGCACGCGGGTGGCGGCGGTGCAGTCCTGGCCGGCGTTGAAGTAGCCCGCCACCGAGATGCCCTCGACGGCCTCGGCGATGTCGGCGTCCTCGAAGACCACGACCGGGGCCTTGCCGCCCAGCTCCAGGTGGACGCGCTTGACGTCCTTGGAGGCGGACTCGGCGACCTGGATGCCGGCCCGGACGGAGCCGGTGATGGAGGCCATCGCCGGGGTCTTGTGCTCGACCATCAGCCTGCCGGTCTCGCGGTCGCCGCAGATGACGTTGAAGATGCCGGCCGGCAGCTCCAGCTCCTTGAGCACGCCGCCGATGATCTCGGCCAGCAGCACGGTGGAGGCCGGGGTGGTGTCCGAGGGCTTCAGCACCACGGCGTTGCCCGCGGCGATGGCCGGGGCGAACTTCCAGACCGCCATCATCATCGGGTAGTTCCACGGCGCGACCTGGGCACAGACGCCGACCGGCTCGCGGCGGATGATCGAGGTCATCCCGTCCATGTACTCACCGGCGGCCTTGCCCTCCAGCAGGCGGGCGGCACCGGCGAAGAAGCGGATCTGGTCCACCATGGGACCGATCTCCTCGGAGAGGGTCAGCGCGCGGGGCTTGCCGGTGTTGCGCACCTCGGCGTCGACGATCTCGTCGGCCCGGGCCTCGACCGCGTCGGCGACCTTGAGCAGCAGCTTCTGCCGGGTGCTCGGGGTCGCGTCGCGCCAGATCGGGAACGCGGCGGCGGCCGAGGCCATCGCGGCGTCCACGTCAGCGGCACCGGACAGCGGCGACGTCGCGTACACCTCGCCGGTGGTCGGGTCGACGATGTCGAGCGTGCGGCCGTCAGCCGCGTCGACGAACTCCCCGTTGATGTAGTTGCGCAGCGTGCGAAGGTCGCTCACGGTCTCTCCTCGGTCTGGGCCTGCGGCGTTGCAGATTCCGGCGCCATGGTACGTCGGCGGGTTCGGCGTACGAAGGCCGTCGAGTGGCCGGGCCGGGCACGGCGCGGTCCACTGGTGGTGGAACGCGCACCACCGTGCGGGGGCGCGCGCGTACCGTGCCAGGGTAACCAGAAGACTGTCGGGATCGACAGACCGAACTCGCGTACACGATGAAATCCGCATGCGATTTCCAAGATCACGACGAAATCAGCAGTTTCCTCGCTTGCGAACAAGAGACCGATCAGGCACAGTGGCGGCGTGGCCAACCGCGACCGGAACGCGAGCGTTCCCCTCGACGCCGCCTCCAAGGCGATCATCGAGCAGCTCCAGGAGGACGGGCGCCGCCCGTACGCAGCCATCGGCAAGGCCGTCGGCCTGTCCGAGGCGGCCGTGCGACAGCGCGTCCAGAAGCTCCTCGACCAGGGCGTGATGCAGATCGTCGCCGTCACGGACCCGCTCACCGTCGGCTTCACCCGCCAGGCGATGGTCGGCATCCGGGTCGAAGGTGACATCGAACCCGTCGCCGACGCGCTGGCCGCCCTCGACGAGGTCGACTACGTGGTCTGCACCGCAGGCTCGTTCGACCTCCTGGCCGAACTGGTCTGCGAGGACGACGAGCACCTGCTCGAACTGATCAACAAGCGCATCCGCGCGCTTCCCGGCGTGCGGAGCACCGAGAGCTTCGTCTACCTGAAGCTCCGGAAACAGACCTACACCTGGGGCACCCGATGACAGCCGACCCGGCGCAGAAGGACCTTTCCAAGACCGCCTACGACCACCTGTGGATGCACTTCACCCGCATGTCGTCGTACGAGAACTCCCCCGTGCCGACGATCGTCAAGGGCGAGGGCACCTACGTCTGGGACGACAAGGGACGCAAGTACCTCGACGGCCTCGCCGGCCTGTTCGTCGTCCAGGCCGGTCACGGCCGCGAGGAGCTCGCCGAGGCCGCCGCCAAGCAGGCCAAGGAGCTCGCCTTCTTCCCGGTGTGGAGCTACGCCCACCCCAAGGCCGTCGAGCTGGCCGAGCGCCTCGCCAACTACGCCCCGGGCGACCTGAACAAGGTCTTCTTCTCCACCGGTGGCGGCGAAGCCGTCGAGACCGCCTGGAAGCTCGCCAAGCAGTACTTCAAGCTGACCGGCAAGCCGACCAAGTACAAGGTCATCTCGCGCGCCGTCGCCTACCACGGCACCCCGCAGGGCGCCCTGTCCATCACCGGCCTGCCGGGCCTGAAGGCCCCGTTCGAGCCGCTGGTGCCGGGCACCCACAAGGCGCCGAACACCAACATCTACCGCGCCCCGGCCTTCCTTGAGGGCCCCGACGGCACGGTCGACCCCGAGGCCTACGGCCGCTGGTGCGCCGACGAGATCGAGGTGGCCATCCTCAACGAGGGCGCCGAGACCGTCGCCGCCGTCTTCGTCGAGCCGGTGCAGAACGCCGGTGGCTGCTTCCCGCCGCCGCCCGGGTACTTCCAGCGCCTGCGCGAGATCTGCGACCGCCACGACGTGCTGCTGGTCTCGGACGAGGTCATCTGCGCCTTCGGCCGCCTGGGCACCATGTTCGGCGCCGACAAGTTCGGCTACCAGCCCGACATGATCACCTGCGCCAAGGGCATGACCTCGGGCTACTCCCCGATCGGCGCCACGATCATCTCGGACCGCCTGGCCGAGCCGTTCTACAAGGGCGACAACACCTTCCTGCACGGCTACACCTTCGGTGGCCACCCGGTCTCCTCCGCGGTGGCGCTGGCCAACCTCGACATCTTCGAGCGCGAGGGCCTGAACCAGCACGTGCTCGACAACGAGGCCGCCTTCCTGGGCACCCTCGACAAGCTGCGCGACCTGCCGATCGTCGGCGACGTCCGCGGCAACGGGTACTTCTACGGCATCGAGCTCGTGAAGGACAAGGTCACCAAGGAGTCCTTCAACGACGAAGAGGTCGAGCGCGTGCTCTACGGCTTCCTCTCGAAGGCCCTCTTCGACAACGGCCTGTACTGCCGCGCCGACGACCGTGGCGACCCGGTCATCCAGCTGGCCCCGCCGCTGATCTCCGACCAGTCGACCTTCGACGAGATCGAGCAGATCCTGCGGACCAGCCTGACCGACGCGTGGGCGAAGATCTGATCACCTGAGCCTTCTTCCCCACCCTCCGCCGAAGGGCGGCCCCGTTCCCCCACGGGGCCGCCCTTCGGCGTTCACACCACAGGCCCACCAACATCACAGTCGTACGACCAAACATGCCTGATTGCGGGTGATTTGCCCGCGATGGCCCAGTGTGCCGCAACCGCGACCGGCCCCTGTCGTTCTAATCTGACGACTGTCATATCCCTGCGGCCACCGAGGATGGAACCTCATGTCAGCGGCACCGCCTGACAACGACGTGGTGTGGGCCCGAGGGATCGTCAAGTCCCACTACGGCACCCCCGCCCTGCGCGGCATCTCGATCGGCGTCCGCGACGGCGAGGTGCTCGCCGTCACCGGCCCGCGCGGCTCCGGCAAGAGCACCCTGCTCGGCTGCCTCTCCGCCCAACTCGCGGTCGACGAGGGCGAGGTCTGGTTCAACAGCTCCCCCGTGCACACCCTCGGCCGGGCCGGCCGCGAACGGCTGCGCCGCGACCGCTTCGGCTTCGTCGGCTCCGAGCCGCACCTCGTTCCCGAACTGACCGCCCGTGAGAACGTCGCCCTGCCGCTGCTGCTCGCCGGGGCCGGCAACAAGGCCGCGTACACCGCCGCCGACGAATGGCTCGAACGCCTCGACGTCGGCGACGTCGCCCGGCAGCGCCCCGACCGGCTGGTCCAGGGCCAGTGCCAGCGGATCGCCGTCGCCCGCGCCCTCGCCCCGCTGCCGCCCGTCGTCTTCGCCGACGACCCCACCGCCCCGCTGCACCGCGAAGCCGCCGAGCAGGTCCTGCGGATACTGACCAGCGCGGCCCGCTCGCACCAGCTCACCCTCGTCCTGGCCACCCACGACCCCGAGCTCGTCCGGTTCGCGGACCGCGCCGTCGCCCTCGTCGACGGACGGCTCACCGCCCCCGCCGCCCCCGTCCCGCGCGGCACCCCCGCCCAGGGGACGCCCGGTGCGTCCGCCGTCACGGCCACCCGCCGCTGACGACGCCGAGCCGCTGAAAGAGTCGACGTGTTCTACCTCCGTCTGGCCCGGGGCTACCGGGTGCCCGACCTCGGCCGCTGGCTGCTCACCGCGCTGGCCGCCGCCGTGGTCGCCGCCTTCCTCCTGCGCTCCCTCGGCCGGGCGATGAGCGACCCGCTCGGCGGCACCGACGCGGTGGCCCGGCTGCTCTGGTGCCTGCCCCCGCTCGCCGCCGTCGCCTGGTTCGCGGCCGTCGCCGCCCGCTCGGTGCCCGCCCGGCGGCCCGAACGCATCGCCGGACTCACCGCCGCCGGCGCCGGCTCCCGCCGGATCCGCTCCCTGATCGCCGGCGAGGTCGCTCTCGCCTGCACCCTCGGCAGCGTCGTCACCCTGCTGCTCTTCCTGGTGCTGCGCAACGACATCGCCGGGCCCTCGCTCGCCCCCGACCTCGGCATGGGCGTACCGCTGCCGGCCGCCGCGCCCGTCACCCTGCTCGCCCTGGTCCCGCTCACCGCGGGCATCGCCGCCGCCTGCGCGGTACCCGCCAACGAGACCCTGCCCGGCGGCCGCACCCGCAGCCGCACCGGCTTCGGCGCGCTGCGGATCGCCCTGCCGATCGGGCTGGTCGTGGTCGGCGCCGCACTCGAACTCATCGCGCTGCGGCCCGGCGCCGCCGTCGACGGCCGCCCGATCCATCTGCCCGCCGGGCTCGGCTCCACCAGCACCGACGCCCTCGGCGCCTGGGCCGCGAGCGCCCTCGGACTCGCCCTGCTCACCGGCCCGCTGCTCGCCTGGACGGGGCGGCTGCTCGCCGTCGGCCGGCCCACCCCGCTGCGGCTGCTGGCCGGGCGCGGCCTCACCGCCCAGGCCCGGCGGCTCGGCCCGCCGCTGGCCGTCCTCACCCTCGTCGTCGCGATGGTGCTCACCACCATCCGCTACTGGATCGGCACGCCCGACAGCGCCGACGCGCTGCCCGCCATCGAGGCCTGCCTGGTGCTCGGCTGCGCCGCCGCCGCGGTGGTCTCCCGGCTGGCCGAGGTCCGCATCGACCGCCGGGACGTCACCGAGGCGCTGCTGCGCCTCGGTGCCTCGCCCCGGCTGCTGTTCGGCGCGGTCGCGCTGCGCACCCTGGCGGTGGGCACCACGCTGCTGGTGACCGGCGGGGCGACCGCCGCGCTGGCGGCCGCCGGACTGCGCTGACGCCCCTCCGGCTCAGCCGGCCGCGGCGAGCTGGCCGCAGGCGCCGTCGATCTCCTGGCCACGGGTGTCACGGACGGTCGTCGGCACGCCGTGCGCCTGGAGCCGGCGGACGAACTCCCGCTCGTCCTCGGGCCGGGAGGCCGTCCACTTGGAACCCGGGGTCGGGTTCAGCGGGATCAGGTTGACGTGCACCCGGCGGTTCTTGATCAGCCGGCCGAGCAGGTCGGCCCGCCACGCCTGGTCGTTGATGTCCTTGATCAGCGCGTACTCGATGGAGACCCGGCGGCCGGACTTCTCGGCGTAGTTCCACGCCGCCTCCAGCACCTCGTCGACCTTCCAGCGGGTGTTCACCGGGACCAGCTCGTCGCGCAGCTCGTCGTCCGGGGCGTGCAGCGACAGCGCCAGACGGCAGCTGAGGCCCTCGTCGGCGAACCGGTACATCGCCGGGACGAGGCCCACGGTGGAGACCGTGATGCCGCGCTGGGACAGGCCGAAGCCGTCCGGCGCCGGATCGGTCAGCCGGCGGATCGCGGACAGCACCCGGTTGTAGTTGGCCAGCGGCTCGCCCATCCCCATGAAGACCACGTTGGACAGCCGCGCCTCGCCACCGGGGATCTCTCCGCTGCGCAGCGCGCGCATCCCGGCGGCGATCTGCTCGACGATCTCGGCCGTGGACAGGTTCCGGGTCAGCCCCGCCTGGCCGGTGGCGCAGAACGGGCAGTTCATGCCGCAGCCGGCCTGCGAGCTGATGCACATGGTGACCCGGTCCGGGTAGCGCATCAGCACCGACTCGACCAGCGTGCCGTCGAACAGCTTCCAGAGCGTCTTGCGGGTGTCGTCGCCGTCGCAGGAGACGTGCCGGACCACCGACATCAGCTCGGGCAGCAGGCTCTCGGTGAGCTTCTCCCGGCTGGCGGCGGGGATGTCCGTCCAGCTCGCCGGGTCGTTCGACATCCGGCCGAAGTAGTGGTTGGAGAGCTGCTTGGCGCGGAACGGCTGCTCGCCCAGCTCGGCGACGGCCTCCTTGCGCTCGGCGGGGCTCAGGTCGGCGAGGTGTCGCGGGGGCTTGGCGCCGCGCGGCGCGACAAAGGTGAGTTCTCCGGGCTTAGGCATGGTTGTTCCAGTGTCGCAGACGCCGGAAGTCCGCCCCGCCCGCGCACCGGTCGGAGGACGCGGCCGCGGCGCGCGTGCGTGCGCACCGGGGCCCCGGCTCAGGGCTCCCCGACGGTGCTCCAGTCGCCGAACGAACCGTCCTCCCGCTGCCGGCTCTCGCGCAGGCGGCCGTCCGGGCCGAGCGCCACCAGGTCCGTCAGGCCGTCGCGGTCGACTCCGGCGGCCGGCACCCCGACGATGAAGCCGGCCAGGTCGCTCCAGTCGCCGAACCGCCCGTCGGCGCCCTCGCGGTTGACGCTGACACCACCGTCCCGGTTGCGTACGGCCACCACCGTTCGGTGCGGGGAGGGACCGGGTGCGGACGCCACGGCCGGCGCACCGCTGCCACCGTGGTCGGGCCCGCCGCCGACCGGCTCGGTCTCCGGCGCCCATCGGCCGTCCGGGTCGCCCTGGACGAGGCGCATCGTGTACGAGCGGACGTCCTCGGACAGCGGGTTGCCGCTGGAGAGCTGCCGGTAGAACAGCACCGGGCGGCGGTCGGGGTCCGTTCCCACCGCGATGCCCCCGCTCGGGGAGACGCTCGGGAAGTCATGGTCGGGCGCCAGGACGCCGTCGGGTGTCGGCTGGGACCAGTGCAGCACCGCCGGGCGTGCGCCGGGCGGTGCGGCGACGGCGAACACCTCGATCCGGCCGTTCGCGTCGGCGACGGCCGAGGGCGCGTCCTGCACGCCCGCACCTCCGAGATCGGCCCAGTCGCCCCACGTCCCGTCGGGTCCGGTCTGTGTCCTGCTGCTGATGCCGCCGCCGCGGTTGCGGACGAACACGTGCAGCCGGCCCGTTCCGTCGGCGACCGAGACGGGCAGGCTCACCTGGAGCGCGGGGTCGGCGAGCTTGGAGGTCCCCTGGGCGGCCATGGTGTCGGGGCTGCCCAGGCCGGTCCAGGTCCACTCCCCCGCGGGATCCTGCGTGCGGGAGACGATCTCGCCGGTGTCCGCGCGCTGCCCGAACACCGCCAGCCCGCCGTCCCCACGGCGGGTCACGGTCAGACCCGCCGCCAGCGGTCCGCCCGGGCGCTCGTGCACGACCGGGCCGTGCCACACCTTGTCCTCGTCCTCGGCCCATTCGAGGAGCGAGCCGCTCTCCACCGCGAAGGCGTGCAGGGTACCGGTCCGGTCGGCGGCCACCACCTGGGTGGACCGGGGGGAGCGCAGGTACTGCCGGGACTGCCAACCCCCGTACCTGCCCTTCGCGAAGGCTGCTCCGGTGGGCAGGTTGACGTCCCGCCCGGCGTACCTCCGGAAGGTGGCGTACTTGGCGGCGGTCTCCACGGAGGAGAGGACGGCCGGTGAGAGCCAGGTGTTGTAGTCGCGGTAGTGCTCGACCAGCACCTGGCGTCCGAGCGCCGTGTACTCCGCGACCGCCGCGTCCGCGAACCACGCGGCGGAGATGTGGTCCGGGTGGTCGTGGTCCGCGTGGGCCGTCCAGAGCGTCGGGTCCGGCGCCGGGTCCTGCACCCTGACCAGGGTGGGCCTCTGGTCCGCGAGCACGTCGTCCAGCATGCCGAGGAGCCGCTTGCCGTCGTAGACCTGCGGCCAGACGGTGCCGGGGCCGTCCATGTCCAGCGTCGCGGTCCGGGCGGGCACGGCGCTGTCCCTGGTCTCCCAGAGCCGGCGCAGGGCGTTCCCGCCGAGGTAGGACGAGTCCGCGTACTCGGGAAGGTTGAGGAAGACGAGCTGCAGCGACCGGTTCGCCTTGAGGGTGAAGCGCTCGGCGACCGGACCGCCCGGCGCCGGCCTGTAGTTCTCCCGGTCCCAGCAGGCCGGGCCCGGGTCGTCGGCGCACTCGCCGGCCCCGGCCCCGGTCGCCTCGCCCGCCATCCGGGCGTAGGCGAGCCGGGCGCCGTCCTGCCGGTGGGCCGCGTAGGCCGCCCCGGCGCCGGCGGCGCCGCCGGTCACGTAGACGGTGGTCACCTTCAGGCCCGCCCGGATGCTGTTGGACAGGTCCGGATTCATGAACAGCAGATCGTCGTCCTGGTGGGCGACGACCTGGACGACCGTCGTGGGCCGACCGGCGGTCCGCTCCAACGGCGGCGGCAGGTGATGCCTCGGCCCCGTCGTCAGCACGGTCGGCGCCGCCCACGTCTGCGACACCATCAAGGCCAACGCCGCCACGGCGGTCGTCACCCGCCCCACCCTGCACCCGCCCATTCGTCCGCCCCGGCCGCATCCGCCCAAGGGGGCGCTCCCGAAGGATTATCACACCCTGTCAGGTCGCGGTGGACCGGCCGGTCGAGGACGGGCCCGGGACGGCCGGGCCGACCCGGCCGTCAGGGCGTCGGGGCGTCGGGGCGTCGGGGCGTGGTCCTCACTCCACCTCGACGGGCGTGGATCCGTCGGCCTCCGGGCGGATCGGGCCGCCCTCCTCCTCGGGTTCCACGGTCTCGAACGGGGAGGGGACCGGGAAGTAGGCCCGCAGGAAACCGGTGACGGCCTCCTCCTGCTCCTGCGGGGAGAGCAGGTCGCGGGTTCCGTCGGCGAGGCAGAAGTAGTCCGCCCAGCGCTCGTCCCGCAGTTCCGCGAGCCGGGCGAGGTCCTCGGTGCTGTCGGTGACGAAGTAGCCGTCGTAGAGGTGCCCCTCCACGGCGCGGGCGGTCGCGTGGGCGTAGTGGATGGCCAGGGTGACCGGCGCGAGGTCCGCGGCGGACCGGAAGGCCGAACGGACGGTGTCGTGCAGCTCGTCCGCGAACCTCTCCGCGCTCTCGGCCAGGACACTGCGGCGCAACGGGTGCGGAGAGTGCTTGAGGGTGCGGGGGTACGTCTTGCCGACGGCAGCGGCCAGGACGGCGCGGGTGTTCTTCAGGGCGGCGACGTAGACCGAGTCGTCGGCCTCGACGTCGCCGGGCGGAACGATTCGGCTGTCGGAGAAGCAGCGGGGCAGTCCGTTGCCGAGGAAGAAGTCCTCGGGCACGAGGGGGCGGCCGAGGAAGACGTCGTCGTTCACGTACAGGAAGTGCTCGGCGAGTCCGGGGATCAGGTGCAGCCGGCTCTCGATGGCGTGGGAGTTGAACACCGGTCCACCATCGGTGCCGGCGAACAGCTCGCGGTGCGAGACGACCGTCAGGCCCGGTTCGTCGGTGTCCAGCCAGTGCGGTACCTGATCGTCGGTGACCAGGTACACGTGTCTGATCCAGGGCGCGTGCGCGGCGAGCGCGCGCAGGCAGTACCGCAACTCGTCGCGGTTGCGGAAGCGCTGGTCGGCGTCGCCCGCGATGCCGCTGGCGGCGGTGCCGTCCTCCTCCGCGATCGGGCCCGCGGTGTGGGCGAGCCGGGCCCGGGCGGCGGCACGGCGCTCCTGCCAGGCGGGGTCGGCGTCGTCGACCCAGGTGATCACGGCGTCGACGGGGAACGTGACCTGGTCCGGCAGGGACGTGGCGAAGACGTCGAGCAGCGGGTAGGACCGCCCGTCGACGGTCGTCGTGGCGGTGGCCTCCAGCGAGGGCACCCACCAGCCGAGCGGGGTCTCGTCTATCGAGGCGATCGCGCCCCGGGAAGGGGCGGCGGAGTCCCAGAACTCGACGTCGCAGCCGGTGTCGGGGCCGTACACCAGGGTGTCGATCGCCGCGGGCCGGTAGATCCGCACGCCCTTGACCCGGTCCGTCGGCCAGACCGGGCCGACCTGGTATTCCTCCGGTGCGCCGCCCTCGTCGGACGCGGCGTCCTCGTCCGGTCCGTCGGCCGGGGCGTCGTCCGGACCGCCCTGGGCCTCCTCCATCAGGACGACCGCGGCGGGCAGCTGCTCGGCCAGGACGGTGCCGAGGGTACGGCCGTGCTCCAGCAGGTCCGCGTAGACGGCCTGTCCGGCGAACGCGGCGGACAGCGCCTCCAGCACCGCCTCGCGGTCACCGGGGGCTATCGCCAGCCGGTGACGCGGATGCCGGTCGGGCACGATGCCGTGCGCGATGCCGACCTCGCGCAGCGCCCCGGTCACCTCGGCCAGGTTGCCGTCCCGGCGCTGCCCCGGCAGGAGCTTCCGGTGCGGCTCCGCCAGGAGGTCGCCGCAGCGGGCCACACCGGTCGGGGCCGCGATCAGCTCCGCCTCGCGGGCGGAACGCGCCCGGGCCAACCGCTCGATCGGAGCAAGCGGCTCCTCCTCGACGGGCTCCGGTGCTCCTTGCGCCTGCTCCTGGGCCTGGGCCTGTTCGGGACTTTCTCCCGTGGAGGACCGGCGACGGCGCGCCAGCACAGCGAGCGGGCGCATCGCGGTGGCGAAGCGGGCCGAGCGGACGGACACGGAAACTCCAAGGGGGGGGTGGGGGGTGGAGCCGCAAGATGACGGGGGGAAGTGCCTTGTGCCCGAGCGTCCGGTTCCACCGGCTTCGTCTCCGCCGCACCGCCCGTAACGGGGGTCCCATTGCGCTGCGGGAGATCGTATGCGACCAGGGAAACAGTTCATAGAGTTCCGGTAACGATCACGCGTCCTTTTGGAGACCGGACCCTGACCGGAACCGCGCCCGGAAGGCCGTCGACCGACCGTTTCACACCGGAGAAACGGCGACCCGGCGGACCAAGACGGCCCCACGTACACGTAAAGGGCGCTCTACCGGTGGAGAACCCACGGGTGGTACGGCCCCGCCGCCGCTCCTGCCTGTGTGTGCGCCCCGGGCCCGGGCCCGGCCGTTCCGGCGGCGCGTACGGCGGAGGCCCCGGACGCGTGGCGTCCGGGGCCCTCCCTGCGTACCAGATCGCACTCCACGTGCGAGGAGAGGATCAGCTGCCGACGAAGGCCGCCAGCAGCAGCCAGACCACCGGGGCGGTCGGCAGGAGCGAATCCAGCCGGTCCATGATGCCGCCGTGGCCGGGCAGCAGCGTGCCCATGTCCTTGATCCCGAGGTCGCGCTTGATCATCGACTCGCCCAGGTCGCCCAGGGTCGCGGTGACCGCCGCGCAGCCGCCCAGGATCAGGCCCTGCCACCAGCTGCCGCCGTCGATGATCAGCTGCATCAGCAGCGCGCCCGCCAGCATCGACAGGCCGATGCCGCCGGCCAGGCCCTCGCGGGTCTTCCCGGGGCTGATCGTCGGGGCCAGCTTGGTCTTGCCGAACTTGTAGCCCACGGCGTAGGCGCCGGTGTCACTGCAGATCGTGACGATCAGGAAGAGCACGATGCGCTGCGGGCCGTCGTCGGCCGCCAGCATCATCGCCACGAAGGTGGCCAGGAACGGGACGTAGAAGGCGGTGAACACGCCCGCCGTTATGTCCCGCAGGTAGTTCTCCGGCGGTGCGGCCATCCGCCAGACCATCACCGCCAGCCCCGTCAGCGCGAGCGAGGCCGCGGCCCACTGGATCCCGGCCCAGTAGCCCGTGGCCACCATGGCGACGCCGCCCACCACCAGCGGGACCAGCGGCGCCTTGATTTCCTTGCGCTCGGCGAGCCGGGTCGTCAGCTCCCAGACGCCGACCGCGACCGCGGCCATCACAACGACCAGGAACAGCGCCTTGACCACGAACAACGAGGCGACGATCACCGCACCGAGACCGACCCCCACGCCTATGGCGGCCTGGAGGTTACGGCCGCCGCGCTGCTTGCGCGGCTCCGGCTGCGGGGCGGGCTGGGCGGCCACGGGTGTCTCCTGCCCTGGGTGGGACGACGGCACGAAGTAGGGCTGCCCGGCCGCCGGGTGGCTCTGCTCCGGCACGGGATGCGCCGGAGCCCCCGAGTACGGCGGAGCGCCGTGACCGGGGGCGGGAACGGGGGCGACGTCGTCGGTTATCGCGCGCAGCACGACCGTATCCGTCACGCCCGGCGGCGCCGCTTCGGGCTGCTCGTCCCGGAACAGCAGGCCGCCCACCTGGCCGGCCTCCCGGGCCTGGGCGTCGGCGGGCCCGGCCTGCTGACCGGGAACCGCCGGCCGGCCGTGTGCCGTGTGCCGGCCCCGGCCGTGGCCGGGCGCACCGGGCGGCGGGCCGGGGTCGGCCGGTACGGGGGGCATGACCTGAGTCTCCTCCGCGTCGCCGCCCCAGTACACCGGAGGCTGCTGCGGGTGATCCGAACGGAGGCCCTGGTCGCCCGGGGCAGCACCCGGCACGCCCTGCTGGGCGGCCGGGCTGCCCGGGTGTCCGGCGTGGCCCTGCACGGCGGCATGGCCCTGCGCGGGATGACCGGGGTGGCCCTGGGCCGGCGTCGGGTACTCGCCGTACCCCGGCGCCGGATGGGCCGACGGCCGGGGTGCCTGCGGCTGCGGCGCCGGGCGGTAGGGCTGGAACTGCTGGTCGGACGGGCCCCAGTAGCCAGGGGCGTCAGGGGCGTCGTTCATCAGACCTCGAGCAGCTCGGCTTCCTTGTGCTTCAGCAGCTCGTCGACCATGGCCACGTACTTGGACGTGGTGTCGTCGAGCTCCTTCTCGGCGCGGCGGCCGTCGTCCTCGCCGACCTCGCCGTCCTTGACCAGCTTGTCGATGGCGTCCTTGGCCTTGCGGCGCACCGAACGGATCGAGACCTTGGCGTCCTCGCCCTTGGTGCGGGCGATCTTGATGAACTCCCGGCGGCGCTCCTCGGTGAGCTCCGGCAGCACCACCCGGATGATGGAGCCGTCGTTGGACGGGTTGACGCCCAGGTCGGAGTCGCGGATCGCCTGCTCGATGGCCTTCAGCGCGGTCTTGTCGAACGGCGAGACGACCGCCATCCGCGGCTCCGGCACCGAGAACGAGGCCAGCTGGTTGATCGGCGTCACGGCGCCGTAGTACTCGGCGACGATCTTGGCGAACATCGCCGGGTGCGCACGGCCGGTGCGGATGGCCGCGAGGTCGTCCTTGGCGACGACGACGGCCTTCTCCATCTTCTCCTCGGCCTCGAGGAGGGTCTCTTCGATCACTGTGGTCTCCCTGTCCGGTTCATCTGCTGTTGTCCCGACCGGTGCCGGCTTCGGGGCCGGTCGCGGTGCCGATCGCCGACACCGTTCCGTACGGCTGGTTGCTGCTCAGGCCCGGACGGAATCCTGGCTGATGAGTGTGCCGATCTTCTCACTCTTCACCGCACGCGCGATATTGCCCTCCGCCAGCAGCTCGAAGACCAGCATCGGGAGGTTGTTGTCCTTGCACAGCGTGATCGCGGTGAGGTCGGCGACCTTGAGGTCGCGGGCGATGACCTCGGAGTACTCCAGCGCGTCGAACTTCACGGCGTCCGGGTTGGTCCGCGGGTCGGAGTCGTAGACGCCGTCCACGCCGTTCTTGCCCATCAGCAGGACGTCGGCGTGGATCTCCAGGGCCCGCTGGACGGCCGTGGTGTCGGTGGAGAAGTACGGCATGCCCATACCGGCACCGAAGATCACCACGCGGCCCTTCTCCAGGTGCCGGACGGCCCGCAGCGGCAGGTACGGCTCGGCGACCTGGCCCATGGTGATGGCGGTCTGGACCCGGGTCTCGATGCCCTCCTTGACCAGGAAGTCCTGCAGCGCCAGGCAGTTCATGACGGTACCGAGCATGCCCATGTAGTCGGAACGGGCCCGGTCCATTCCCCGGACCTGGAGCTCGGCGCCCCGGAAGAAGTTGCCGCCGCCGATGACCACCGCGACCTCGGTACCGGCGCGGACGACCGTGGCGATCTCCCGGGCGATCGCGTGCACGACGTCCGGGTCGACGCCGAGCCCGCCGCCACCGGCGAAGGCTTCACCGGACAGCTTGAGCAGCACCCGGCGGCGCGAGCCCGCCTTGGGGTCCTGCGCGGTCTCCTGCGTCTCCTGCATGGACTTCTCCTTTTTGCACCTACTGGCTCACAGGCCTGGGTGTGCGGATACCCGGCCTGCGCGTACACGAGAGGAGGCCACTGCCGCGGGAACCGGTTCGGTGTCCTGCACGGCAATGGCCTCCTCGTCGTTCATGGTGCCGACGCGGCCCGCCCGTCGACGGATGGCGCTGGGTGAGCCCGTTCGGCATCCCGCCCGCCCTGGTCAGCGGGCGGGGGCGATTCCCAGCCTAGAGGGGCCGGGAACCAGGTGGAACGTGGCTCAGGCGCCGACGCGGAAGCGGGCGAAGCGCTTGAGGGCGACGCCGTTCTCCTCAAGGACCTTGGCGACGGTCTTCTTGTTGTCCTTCGCGAAGGCCTGCTCCAGGACGGAGTGCTCCTTCACGAAGCCGGTGACGCGACCCTCGACGATCTTCGGCAGGGCGGCCTCCGGCTTGCCCTCCTCGCGAGCGGTGGCCTCGGCGACGCGGCGCTCGTTCTCAAGCTCCTCGGCCGGGATCTCCTCGCGGGACAGGTACTTCGGCGCGAAGGCGGCGATGTGCTGCGCGACGTCCTTGGCGACCTCGGCGTTCTCCTTGTCCAGCTCGACCAGGACGCCGACGGCCGGCGGCAGGTCGGGGCTGGTCTTGTGCAGGTAGACCGCGACGAAGCCGTCACCGTCGAACTGGGCGAAGCGACGGAAGACGATCTTCTCGCCCAGGGACGCGTTGGCCTCGTCCACGAACTGCTGGACGGTCTTGCCGGCCTCGATCTCGGAAGCCAGGGCGGCCTCCAGGTCGGCCGGGGCGCTCTTGGCGACGTGGGCGGCGATCGCGTCGGCGACCTCGACGAACTTCTCGCCCTTGGCGACGAAGTCGGTCTCGCAGTTCAGCTCGACCAGAACGCCGGACTTCTTGTCCTCGGCGATCAGCGCGGCGACGGCGCCGTTGGAGGCGTCACGGCCCTCGCGCTTGGCAACGCCCTTCTGGCCCTTGATGCGCAGGAGCTCGACGGCCTTCTCGACGTTGCCCTCGGCCTCGTCCAGGGCCTTCTTGCAGTCCATCATGCCGGCGCCGGTGAGCTCACGGAGCTTCTTGACGTCCGCGGCGGTGAAGTTCGCCATGGTGTGAATCTCTTCTCGCGTCTCGCGTGTCTGCGTGGGGTGGCGCCGGGACCGTCGATCCGGTCCCGGCGCGGGAGAGAGGGGCACCTGCCGGCTTCGTACCGGCGGGCGCCCCTCACCCTTGGTACGTCAGGCCTGCTCGGCCGGCGCCTCGGTGGCCGGCGCCTCGGTGGCGGGGGCCTCGGCGGCGGGGGCCTCGGCGGCGGCGGGGGCCTCCTCGGCCTTCTTCTCGCCCTCGAGGAGGTCCTTCTCCCAGTCGGCCAGCGGCTGGTCGGCGCCCGGCTCGGCCTTGGTGTCGCCCTTGGCGACACCGGCGCGGGCCTTCAGGCCCTCGGCCACGGCGTCGGCGATCACACGGGTCAGCAGGGTGACGGAGCGGATCGCGTCGTCGTTGCCCGGGATCTTGTAGTCGACCTCGTCCGGGTCACAGTTGGTGTCGAGGATGGCGACGACCGGGATGTTGAGCTTCCGGGCCTCGCCGACCGCGATGTGCTCCTTCTTGGTGTCCACGATCCAGACGGCGCTGGGAACGCGCTGCATGTCGCGGATACCGCCGAGGGTCTTCTCCAGCTTGTCGTGCTCGCGCTGGAGGACCAGGAGCTCCTTCTTGGTGAGGCCGGAGCCGGCCACGTCCGAGAAGTCCAGCTCGCCGAGCTCCTTCAGGCGCTGCAGACGCTTGTAGACGGTCGAGAAGTTGGTCAGCATGCCGCCGAGCCAGCGCTGGTTCACGTAGGGCATGCCCACGCGGGTGGCCTGCTCGGCGATGGCCTCCTGGGCCTGCTTCTTCGTGCCGACGAAGAGGACGCTGCCGCCGTGGGCAACGGTCTCCTTGATGAACTCGAAGGCGCGGTCGATGTAGTTCAGCGACTGCAGCAGGTCGATGATGTAGATGCCGTTGCGCTCGGTGATGATGAAGCGCTTCATCTTCGGGTTCCAGCGGCGGGTCTGGTGACCGAAGTGGACGCCGCTCTCCAGCAGCTCCCGCATCGTGACGACGGCCATTGCCGTGCTCCTCAGGTGTTACGGCCCGGCGGCGGCGATTCGTTACACGACTGCCGACAGCCGGGTCAGGCTCGGTTTGTCCGTGGCGGCCAGGTGACAGCCACGCCTGACGCCCCGAACGTGCCGAGCCGCTTCCACCCGCTCGGTCCGGGGACCGGTCGGGCTCGGCGGACCGAGCGGCACTCGCACCTGGCGGGGCTGCGGACGAACCGCGTCCGACCGCCGGTGGCGGGGCGTGCGAAGTCGACCCGGCGGACCGGGTCGCGTGTGAAGTGTACGGGAAGCGCCGAGGCGCAGGCGACCTCAGCAGTGGCCGGGGGCCTGCGGAGTGGCCGTGAACGGCCTGTGGGAGGCCTGTATTCAAGCCTGCACTTCGGGCCCGGGGGCCCGGGAAGCAGCTGCGGCAGTCGGGCTCGTGGCGCTGGGAGGGCGGTGTCGGCTGCTCGGCCGCCTGCCCACTGCCGGGTGCACGTATGCCGTTTGTACACCGGATGGCGGCGCCCGTACACCCGTCGGGGGGATGGCTTTCGACTGTGGGGTGGTTTGTCCACAGGAATCCGGAAGCGGGTGGTGCGGGGGTGGGGGTACGGCGAGCCTCGGGGCATGACTTGGTGTAGCGGGGTTCGCAGAGTGGTTGCCGTGGTGGTGCCGGCGGTGGTGCTGGTGCTGGCGGCGGCGCTCTCGGTGGTGTTCGCGTTGGCGGGGGTTGCCGGGGCCGGGGGTGGGCCCGGTGGCGGTTCGAGCGGTGGGGGTGGCGGTTCGGGCGGTGGCGGTGACGGAGGTTCCGGCTGGGGTTCCGGCTCGGCCGCCTCGCGGGCGTGGCCGGTGGGCGGGCCCGGCGGGGTGCTGGGGCGGTTCGATCCGCCGGCGAAGCCCTGGGCTGCCGGGCACCGGGGTGTGGACCTCGCCGCCTCGCCGGGGATGGAGGTGCGGGCTGCGGCGGCCGGGGTGATCGCGTTCTCCGGTCTGGTGGCGGGGCGGCCGGTGGTGACCGTCACCCACCCCGGCTCGGGGACTCCCCCGCTCCGGACCACCTATCTGCCCGTCGTCGGCACCGTCCCGGTCGGCACCGCCGTGGCTGCTGGGCAGGTGATCGGGCGGCTCGCCCCGGACGGGCGGCACTGCGGCGCCCGGGACTGCCTGCACTGGGGGCTGCTGCGCGGCGGCCGCTACCTGGATCCGCTGGCCCTGTTCGGCGCGGGTCGGGCCCGGCTGCTGCCTCTGGGTGGAACCGGGCGGGACGAGCCGGCCGACAGGTCGGGTGGAGAGCCCGGGGCGAACGGGGCCCAGGCCACGCGGACGGCCGGGCGACTCAGGCGGCTGGGCGACTCAGGCGCGGTCGAGGCCGTGCAGCGCCAGGGCGACGGCGGCCTCGGCAATCGCTTCGGGGGTCTCGCGGGTGTCGGCAGGGCAGGCCGCGCGGTCCCCGGCGGCCGACTGCTCTCCTCGGCGGACGGCGGCCTCCACCACCCCCTGCAACAGTGCCGCGGCGAGCCGGGGCCGGGTGTGGCCGAGGTCCTCCAGGGCCTGGACCACCAGACCGACGAGTCGTCCGTGCGCCGCCCGGATGCGCTCCCGCGCGACCTCGTCGAGCTCCAGCGCGGAGATCGCCACGACCGCGCGGTGGCGCGGGTCGGCGGCCAGCGCCAGCTGGCCCCGGACATACGCCTCGATCCGCTCGGCGGCGGTGTCGCAGCTCTCCATCCCGGCCTCGATCTCGGCCGCCCAGAGCGGGAAGTCCACCTCGCAGAGCGCCTCGACCACGGCGGCCCGGGAGCGGAAGTACTCGTAGACGGAGGAACGCGCCAGTCCGGTGCGCGCCGCGAGCGCCGGGAAGGTCAGGGCCTCCATGCCGCCCTCGGTGAGCAGGGTGCGGGCAGCGTCGAGGAGGGCTGCCCGCTGCAGCTGGCGATGCTCGGCCACCGTGGCCGCTCGGATCTTCGGCACGCTCCCACTGTACGGAGCCCCACCTTCGGCCGATACGGCGCCGCGCATTCGAACGGCACACCGATGGGACAGGACCGTCGGGCGGCTCGGCAGCTCTGACGGTTCCAGCAGCTCCGGCGGGCCCTGGCAGCTGCTGGCAGCTCCGACGCGCTACCGGATGTCCGACAGCTTGGCGCGCAGCTGGAGGACGGACTTGGTGTGGATCTGGCTCACCCGACTCTCCGTCACCCCCAGCACCTGCCCGATCTCGGCGAGGGTGAGGCCCTCGTAGTAGTAGAGCGTCACCACGGTCTTCTCCCGCTCGGGGAGGGTGTTGACCGCCTGGGCCAGCAGTCTCCGCAGCTCGCGGTCCTCGGCCACCTCGACCGGGTCGTCCGCGCCGTGGTCCTCCAGGGTGTCCATCAGACTCAGCCGGTCGCCGCCCTCCCCCACCGGGTGCAGCAACTCGTCCAGGGCCACCACGTTGGCGAGCGACAGCTGGCTGAAGATCGCGTGCAGGTCCTCGATGGCGATGCCCATCTCGGCCGCGACCTCCGGCTCGTGCGGCGTCCGGCGCAGCCGGGCCTCCAGCGTCGCGTACGTCCGCTCGACGGCTTTGGCCTTCTGCCGCACGGAGCGCGGGATCCAGTCCAGGGCTCGCAGCTCGTCGATGATGGCGCCACGGATGCGGCTGATCGCATAGGTCTCGAACTTGATGGCGCGGCCGATGTCGAACTTCTCGATCGCGTCGATCAGCCCGAACACTCCGGAGGAGACGAAGTCCGCCTGTTCGACGTTGGAGGGCAGACCGACCCCGACCCGGCCCGCCACGTATTTGACGAGTGGTGAGTAGTGCAGGATCAGCTGTTCCCGCAGCCGCCGGTCGCCGGTCTCCTTGTAGGAACGCCAGAGCTCTTCGAGCGCGGTGCGCCCCTGGGCGCCGGCGTCCCGGGGCCCAGGCCCCAGGCCTTCCGCCGACTGCTCCCGGCGGGGCCGGGACACCGGCGGGGAGGTGGCCTCCGGCATGGGGGTGTTGCCGGACGGGCCGAGCGCGTGCTCGACGGCCGCACCGCCGAACGATTCCGCCGCACCGACCGCACCGGCGCCCCGGGCCGGCTCGGCGCTGCACGCCGCCTCGATGCCACGGGCCGACTCGATGCCGCGGATCACGTCCGCGCCACGGATGGTGTCCGTGCCACGAGCCGCATCGGCGTCACGGGTAGCGTCCGCAGGCTGGCCTGGCACCGCCGTCGGCCGGCCGCCCTGTCGCGACAGGCCTCCCATCGTCCCCGCCGACTTGGACGGGAACTCGGTCACGGGACGCCGCTCGGTCCGCGGCCCTCCCGCGGACCGAGCGCCACCGGTCACTCTGTGTCCGGGAATGTGTGTGGGCATGCGTTGGTCTGCGCCGTTCTGCCGAGTCATGTGCTGATAGGGAAGGCATGTGGGTGGAGCGTAGCGTGACCAACTCACTGCAAAGCGCTACCGCCACTCGGTCGTCCCCCGATCCGGTGGCATTCGCCCGCCGAATCCGGGCAACGCACGGAAGAACCGGATCAGCAGGTCAGTCGGGCCGTTCGACAGGCCTTCCCCAGGCGTATCCGTGTCCTGTTCCGACGATCACCTCCTCCGCACCATGCGCCAGTGGGCGCCGTGTCGCTCCACATAACCGAGCGAGGTCAACTCGTAGAGCCGCTGGAGGACTTCGTCCGCGGGGAGCCCGGATTGCCGGGCCAGTCTCTCGACCGGGGCTCCGTCCGCGGTGGCCGGAACGGCCTCCAGCACCCGGGCCACCGCCGGTTCCAGCAGGTCGCGGGGCAGCACCGGGCCGCTGCGCTGCGGTGCCAGGTCGTCCCCGATCGCCCCGATCAGCTCGGTGATCTCGGCGGCGTCGGTGACCAGGGTGGCTCCGCCGCTGCGGATCAGGGCGTGCACCCCGGCGGACAGTTCCGAGGTCACCGGGCCGGCGACGCCCATGGTGTGCCGGTTGAGGTCCCGCGCCCGTCTGGCCGTGCTCAGGGCGCCGCTGCGCACGGCCGCCTCGACCACCACCGTTCCCCGGGTGAGCGCCGCGATGACCCGGTTGCGGAGCACGAAGCGGAAGCGGTTCGGGTGCTCCCCCGGCGGGAGTTCGCTGACCAGCAGGCCCTGGGCGCCGATCCGCCGGATCAGCTCGGCGTTCCCCTTCGGGTAGGCCACGTCGACCCCGCAGGCGAGTACGCCGATGGTCATACCTCCGACGGCGAGCGCCCCTCGGTGGGCGGACGCGTCGATCCCGTAGGCGGCTCCGGAGACCACCACCCAGCCGCGCTCGGCCAGTTGGGCCGACAGCTCCCCGGCCACGTGGGCGCCGTAGGCCGTACAGGCCCGGGAGCCCACCACGGCCACCGAGCGGAGGGCGAGCAGCCGCAGTGAACCGGTACCGGTGGTCCACAGCCCGATCGGACGTCCGTCGCCGAGGTCGTCCAGTTGACTGGGCCATTCCGTGTCACCCGGAATGATGAAGCGTCCGCCGACGGCGTGTACCCGTTTCAGGTCCTCTGCCGGGTCGAGGCCCGGAAGTCGGGCCTGGTAGGCGGCGAGCCTCTCCGCGTCCAGTGCGGGGTGCTCGGGGACGGTGCCGGTCCGGATCGCCCGGACGACGTCCACGGCGGAGAGCCGGCCGAGCCAGCGGCCCACCACCGCGTCCCCCGGCTCACTGAGCCGGTTGAGCACGACACGGGCGAGGCGCTCCGGATCGGGCGCGACCGTGGTGTCGGTCTCGGCCGCGTGGGGCCTATGAGGGTGTCTCAACAACTGATTCATGCCTCGCTCTCCTCGTTGCTCTCCTCGTTCGGCGGGTGCTGGCCCGGCCTCCCGGGCCGGTCGTCGCCCGGGTCGCTCACCCGCTGGGCCGGGATGCGCCCGAGTCGGCCGAGGACGCGCTCGGTCAGCGGCAGCCCCTGTTCGACCCCGGTGCGCAGGACCAGTGCGGTGCGGACGTCCCGCTGGTCCGGCCGGTCGCGGCCGGCCAGGTCGGCGACCGTCCACGCGACCCGGAGCACCCGGTCCAGGCCGCGGGCGGTCAGCAGTCCGCGCTCCAACTGGCGTGCGACGTCGTTGAGCGCGCCGGCCGCGAGCTGCCAGCGGGTGCGCAGCTCGTGGCCCGGCACCTCGGCGTTGGTCCGCCACGGGGTGTGCGCCAGCCGGGCCGCCGCTCGTTCCCGTGCGGCCAGCACCCGGGCCGCGACGGTCTCGGTGCTCTCCGCCGTGGCGTCCCGCTCCATGAGTTCGATCCTGGTCACCGGGGCGACCTGGACCTGGAGGTCGACCCGGTCCAGCAGCGGTCCGGAGAGCCGCCCCTGGTACCGGCTGACCATCGCGGGAGTGCACTCACAGCCTTCGCCCCGCCGCGAGTACCGGCCGCACGGACAGGGGTTGGCGGCCAGGCAGAGGAGGAAGCGGGCCGGGAGCCTCAGCGATCCGGCCGAGCGGGCGATCACCACCTCGCCGGCCTCCAGCGGCTGGCGCAGCGCGTCGAGCACCCGCACCGGGAACTCCGGCGCCTCGTCCAGGAACAGCACGCCCCGGTGCGCCAGCGAGACCGCACCCGGCCTCGGCAGGCCGCTGCCGCCACCGACGATCGCGGGCATCGTGGTGGAGTGGTGCGGGGCGCAGTAGGGCGCGGTGTCGATCAGCGGGCGCCCGGCCGGGAGCAGGCCCGCCACCGAGTGGACGGCGGTGACCTCCAGCGCCTCCGTCTGGGTCAGCGGCGGGAGCAGCGAGGGCAGCCGCTCCGCCAGCATGGTCTTGCCCGCGCCCGGCGGCCCCTTGAGGTAGAGGTGGTGCCCGCCGGCGGCGGCGATCTCCAGGGCCCGCCGGGCCTCGTACTGGCCGGCCACGTCGGCCATGTCGAGGCGGAGCGCCTTGTCGTCCGACAGGCCCCGCACGCTCGCGCTGGGCAGCATCAGGCCGGCCATCAGCGGATCCGGCCGGCCGCCGATGGGATCGGGCGGCTCCTCCGGCTCGGCCGCCCCGGTCAGGATGGCGACCAGCTGGCGCAGGCTGCGGATGCCGGTCACCGTGACCCCGGGGACGAGTGAGGCCTCGGGCGCGGTCTGCTCGGCGACCACCACCCGTTCGTACCCGGCGTCGGCTGCGGCCAGCACCGACGGCAGTACCCCGCGGACCGGCCGCACCCGGCCGTCCAGCCCCAGCTCCCCGATGAGCAGCAGCTCGGCGATGGAGGACGGGTCCAGCCGCTCGGCGGCGGCCAGTACGGCGCAGGCCACCGCCAGGTCGAAGCCGCTGCCGCTCTTGGGCACCGAGGCGGGGCTGAGGCCGACGGTCAGCTTGCGCTGGGGCCAGGCCTCCCCGCTGTTGCAGACCGCCGCGCGGACGCGGTCCCGGGCCTCGCTGAGTGCCTTGTCGGGCAGGCCGACCAGGGTGAACGCGGCCACCCCGGGCTCCAGATCGGCCTGGACCTCGACGATCACTCCGTCGACCCCGACCAGTGCGACGGAACAGGTACGGGCGAAGGCCATCTCAGACCACCCCCCGCAGGTGGTCGACCAGGGCCGCACCCCGCGCCCGGTTGACCACGGCGACCAGATCGATCCGCACCCCGCCCGGTGGGGCGGGCGGCCACTGCGGATCCGTCGGCCCCGGGTCGTAGCCGGGCCCGGCCAGTTGCGCGAACTTCCCGGGCCAGCGTTCGGCCATCCAACGCTCGGCCAGGCGCTGCAGCCGGGCGGCCTTGGCCTGGTCGATGGCCTCGGTGGGCTGCTGGAAACCCCGCTCGGAGCGGGTCTTCACCTCGCAGATCGCAACGGTGTCCCCGTCGAGGGCGACGATGTCCAGCTCGCCCTCGACGCAGCGCCAGTTGCGGTCCAGGATGAGGAGCCCGGCCTCCGTGAGGTGCCGGGCGGCTACCCGCTCCCCGTAGCGGCCGAGCCCGTTCCTGGTGCCGCGCTCCGGGCTCCTGTCGGCGCCCTGCCCGGCTGTGGCCGTGTTCGGTACGGCCTGGTCCTGCACGATGGTGTTCTGCATGGTGACCACCTCCGCCGAGGAGGCTGCACCACCGTGCGCGGTGGGATCGGGGAATTCGGTTCCCCTGTGGATAACCCGGGCCTGTGGATAACTCTTGTCACCCGCAGGGGTGAGATGCCCGCGTCACGCGAAATTCGGCTGGACAACGCGGGACGGAGTCGTCCAACGTCAGTTCCCGAAGCCGGACTCGTCCGAGGGCAGCTCCAGATCGCTCTTCGCGAGTTCCTCGATGTTCACGTCCTTGAAGGTCAGCACCCGGACCTTGCGGACGAACCGGGCCGGCCGGTACATGTCCCAGACCCACGCATCCGCCATCGACACCTCGAAGAACACCTCGCCCTGGACCGAGTGCACCTGCAGCTCGTAGTCGTTGGTGAGGTAGAACCGTCGCTCGGTCTCGATCACGTACTTGAACAGGCCGACGACGTCCCGGTACTCCCGGTAGAGCTTGAGCTCCATCTCGGTCTCGTACTTTTCGAGATCTTCGGCACTCATCCAGGCGTCCCCTCAACTTGTCAGTCCACCCATTGTGGACCACCGCACCCACGCTCAGAGCCGTACCGGATCGACCGGCGGGCCCTCTGCCAGCAGTCGTCCCAGGAAGTCCGCCAGTCCGGCCGGATAGACCGTCTCGGCCGTCCCCCGCAGTTCCTCGACCGTCCACCAGCGCGCCGCGAGCAGCTGGGCGTGTTCCTCATCGCCCATGCCCGAGTGGTCCAGACCCGTCTCCGCGGTCCGGGCCAGGTGGAACCACTGTTCCTGCTCGTAGCGCTGTCCCTGAAAGGAGAACGACACCGTGCCGTACGCCACCAAGGGCCCCAGGTCCACACCCCGCAGGCCGGTCTCCTCCGCGAGCTCCCGCTCTGCGGCCTCGCGCACGTCCTCGCCCGGCTCCAAGCCGCCCCCTGGCGTGAACCACCACGTCTCCTCCGGCACGGCCGGGTCGGAGCCCAGGAAGAGGAGGATGCGGTCCAGCCCGTCCAGCAGCAGGATCCGCGCCGCCCTGCGACGCTGTGCTGTCATGGCAGCGCTCCACGCTCCTTCCGTCCGCGCCGGTGGCGCTACCGATCCTGCCACCCGACGCGTCCGTCCGGGGCGATGTTCGGCAGAGCGGCCCGACCGGCGGCGGTCGCGCTCAGGAGCTGCGCCCCCGGCGGAGCCGACGGGCCAGGCCCGCCACCCCGCCCACCGCCGAGGTCACGAGGATCAGCGCCGCGCCCGCAACGCTGGCGTAGGCGGCCGGCTGCAGCGGCCCCGGCCGGGAGGCCTTCGGGCCCGCGAGCCCGTCGAAGGCCGTGACCCGGTCGAGCACACCCGTCCGACCGAAGGGCAGCAGGGTGGCCTCGACCCTGGCCTCGACGGCGGTCGTCGGGACGGTCCCGCCGTCGACCTCGATGTGGGTGCGGGAGTCGAGCGAGCCGAGCCGGTTGTCGCCGAGCAGGAACAGCCTCCCCTGCGGCACCGTCACGCTGAACGACTCGCCCTGACGGCCCTGCGTCGCGAGGTAGGGCTCGTCCACCGGCTGTCCGTCGACGGTCAGCCGCTGGTCGGCGCCGGTGGTGGCGACGGTGTCCCCGCCGATCGCGACCACCCGCTTGACCATGAGCTCCCCGCCCCAGGCCTGGTCGCGGAAGACCACGACGTCCCCCCGGCCGATGGCTCCGCCGTCGACCTTGCGGGCGAGGACGGTGTCCCCGATCTGCAGCGTCGGGTGCATCGAGGCGGTCGGGATCTTGTACGGCCGGTAGTCGACGGCGATCAGGGCGAAGCCGCCGACCATCAGCACCAGTCCGACGGCCAGCGCGATCCCCTGCAGCACCGCGGCGGGCCTGCGGCGGGGTCGGGCGGGCGCCGCCGGGCTGTCGGCCGGCTGTTCCACGACACTGCTCATCGACACCGTCCACCTCTGGCCGACCGGAGAACACCACTGGCACGCCGGGGGCACGGGCGGAAACGCCGACGGGCCGTGGCACGTCCGAGCAGATTACTCGTCGGTACCACGGCCCGCGCAAGGGTCGGGGAGGACCCGGTGGAGCTCAGGACTCCTTCCGGCGGTCCGCCCGGGTCCGAACCCGACGCACCAGCGGAAGAAGGGCGACGGCACCCACCGCGCCGGCCACGGGCGGCGCCACCGGCAAGGCCGCCGCCAGGCCCTTCTGGTCGAAGGTGTCCGGCACCGGGAGCGTGGACCAGTGGCTGATCGGCCAGGCCACCACGAAGGCTCGCCCGATCACGTTGTCCACCGGCACGGACCCGCCGCCCGGCTGGTCCATGTGGAAGCGGGAGTCCAGCGAGTCGGCGCGGTGGTCGCCCATCACCCAGATGCGGCCGTCCGGCACCTTCACCGGGCCGAAGGGCTGTGTCCCGCACGGGGTGTTGCCCGGGTAGATGTACGGCTCGTTGAGCGCGACACCGTTGACCGTGACCGGTCCGTCTCCCTTGCACTCGACGGTGTCCCCGCCGACCGCGATGACCCGCTTGATCAGGTCCTTCTCGTTGGCGGAGGGCATCAGGCCGACGAAGCTGAGCACGTCCTGGACACCGCGGACGAAGGAGTTGCTGCTCTGCGGGGTGGGCTCGTCGTTCAGCCAGCCGCCCGGGTCGTGGAACACCACGACCTCGCCGCGCTCGGGTTCGGCCCCGAACCAGGGGGTCAGCTTGTCCACCAGGACGCGGTCGCCGACCTGCAGCGTGTTCTGCATCGACTCCGACGGAATGGAGAACGCCTGGACGAAGAAGGTCTTGATCACGAGAGCGAGGATCAGCGCGATGCCGATCAGGATCGGCAGCTCCTTCAGGAAGGAGCGCTGCTTGCGCGGCTTGGCCGGGGTCTTCCCCGTCGCGCTGTTCACCGCCTCGGTCTCCGGCTCCTGGGGTTCCGGGGATCCGTCCGCCCCGGTGTGGTGTTCATCGGCGGACTGGGCCGCCGCGTCGTCGACCGCGGCGGACGGTGCCGAGGACTCCGCCGACTGGGTCACCCTGTTGCCCAGGCCCTCGGGATCCCCGGCGCCTGAGCGGGCGCCGATCGCCAAATCCCCCACAACGTCTCCTCCCTGCTGTGCGGACGCCCGCGCGCCCGCGCTCAGAGTGCCGCACAGCGGGCACCACGCTCACCACGACCATGAACGCATCAGGGCTGCCCACAGTGGACTCCCCTGACACCCAACACGGCTTCGGAGCACGACCGGGACCGCTCCCGGCCGCACCTGCACTTCTCTATCACTCCAGAGCATCCGGCTTGCGGTTCCACACGCGCGATCCGGCCGTTCGGCACCCGGGCTGGCTCACTCGGGAGGCCGCCCCGGCCGACGAACGACGAACGGAAGGATGCCCAACACCCCCATAACGAGCGGGGGTTCCACGGGAACCGGCCCAACGCCCATCGATCTCGGCACAGTTCCCCCGGCCTGCGGAGCCAGGGCGAGAGAGGAGAGTGAACTCGGCTCATCGAGTTGATGGAAGCGGTCCAACGGAAAGCCGATCAGGAACGCTCGACCGACCACGTCGCTCAGCGGGACGGTGCCCTGTCCCGGATTGCCCATGTGGAAGCGGGAGTCGGCGGAGACGTCCCGGTGGTCGCCCATCACCCACAGGCGTCCCTTCGGCACCGTGACCTTGAAGGACTGCCGGGAGGGCGGGTTGCCCGGCGCCAGGTACGTCTCCTCCACGGCACGACCGTTGATGCTGAGCCGCCCCTGCGCGTCGCAGCACTCGACGGTGTCCCCGCCGACGCCGATCACGCGCTTGATCAGGTCCTGCTCGTTCTCTGACGGCAGCAGCCCGACGAAGGTGAGCACCTGTTTGGCCGCGCCCAGCACCGGACCGTCGTCGGACGGCTTGCGATCGTGCTCCAGCCAGCCGCCCGGGTCCTTGAACACCACCACGTCGCCGCGCTGCGGCTCACTACCGAACCAGGGGGTCAGCTTGTCCACCAGCACCCGGTCCCCGATCTGGATGGTCTGCTCCATCGAGCCCGAGGGGATCACGAACACCTGGATCAGGAAGGTCTTCATCACCAGCGCCACCAGCAGCGCCACCAGGACGATCAGCGGGAACTCCCGCAGCAGCGAGCGCTTGCGCCGTCGGGCCGCCCGGCGGGCGCTGCGGCGGCGCTCGGCGCGGCCTCGGGCCGGCGGGGCCGGGTCGAACGGCGCGTCGCCCGGTCTGCCGTCGCCCGGTCTGCCGCCGTCCGGTCTACCGTCCTCCGGCTCCGGGGCCCGGCGGTCGGCGACCCGCCCCCTACCTCTGGTTCCCATGACCACCCGTCCCCGCAGTCACGGCGAAGGCCGCGGGCCGGTCCAGGCTGGTCCAGCGGGAGAACGGGTAGACCACCCAGTCCGCCCGGCCGATCACCTTGTCCTCGCGCACGAAGCCGCCGCCGGGCTCGCCGAGGTGGTCGCGCGAATCCCGGGAGGCGCTCCGGTGGTCGCCCAGCACGAACAGCTTGCCGGCCGGCACCACGATGTCGAAGGCCACGTCGGACGGCTGGTCGCCCGGGTCCAGGTAGGCGGTCTCGTCCACCGGCACGCCGTTGACGGTGATCGGCGCGCCCGGCCCGGTGCTGGTGACCCGGTCCCCGCCGACGCCGATCACGCGCTTGACGTAGACGGTGTCCCCGGCCGGGGCCAGCCCGAGGTCACGGCCGAGCGAACGCAGCCCGTCCCAGAACCCGGGCGGCTCCGCCGGGGCCGGGAGGAAGGAGCCCGTACCGTCGAAGACCACGATGTCGCCCCGCTGGGGGTGGCCACCGAAGGCGTAGGCGAGCTGGTTCGCGATCAGCCGGTCGCCGGGGCGCAGCGTCTCCTCCATCGAACCGGAGGGCACCGAGTACGGCCGGGCGACGAAGGCGTTCACCAGGAGCAGGGCCCCCAGGCAGATCCCGACCAACAGCAGCAGGTCCCACGAACGCGAGCGCCCGGGCTCCTCGTCCGGATCGACCCCCTCGTCCGGATCGGGCTGCTCGTCCGAGTCGGGCTCCTCGTCCGAGTCGGGCTCCTCGCCTGGACCGGACTGCTCGTCCGGATCGGGCTCCACACCGGGGTCGGGCTCCGCGGCCGGGGCCGACCGGCCATCCGGTCCCGCTTCCCCGGCCCGGCCCGTCTCCTCGCCCTGTCGCCGCCGCTCACCGCCCTGCGGCTCCGCACCCCCGGAAGCAATAGGAGCAGCGGGAGCAGCGGGAGCAGTAGCGGCACCCCCGGAAACGACCGCGGACCGCGACAGCGAGTCCGCACCGGTGGGTGCGGGACTGCCGTCGCGGTCCGCGGGTGGTTCGTGCGTGCTCATCGGGGGGTGAGCTTACCTTGCGGCGGCCCGGCCCTTCAGAGCTCTCCGATCCCCCGGCGAGGCCGAGGGTCGGTGGATCAGCGGTCGCGCTTCTCCTTGATCTTCGCGGCCTTGCCGCGGAGGTCACGCAGGTAGTACAGCTTGGCGCGGCGAACCGCACCGCGGGTCACGACCTCGATCTTCTCGACGACCGGGGTGTGCACCGGGAAGGTGCGCTCCACGCCGACGTTGAAGCTGACCTTGCGAACGGTGAAGGTCTCACCGACGCCGGCGCCGTGGCGACGGATGACGACGCCCTGGAAGACCTGGACACGGGAGCGGTTGCCCTCGATGACCCGGACGTGGACCTTCAGGGTGTCACCGGCGCGGAAGGCCGGGATGTCGGTGCGCAGCGAGGCCGCGTCGACAGCAGCGAGCTTGTTGCTCATGTTGCTCTCCATCGCAGGCGCCACGGGCCGCCCACGGAAGTTCGTCACAATGGGGTTCGTTGCGGGCCGCATCGGCTGACGGCGATCCCCCCGTGGCGGGGGCGCCGGTCCACGTGCCCCCTACGGAAGGGAACCAGCGACAGACAACAGCGGCCTATTCTTCCACATCACCGGCGACGGACCGAAATCGGCCGAGCCCCTCGTCCCAGGCGAGGCCGAGGATGCTGAGCGCCTCCCGGTCCTTCTTGTCGAAGGCGCCGTACGGCCAGCGCCCGACCAGGTCGGGGCGGTTCGCCAGGGTGCGGGCGAAGGCCTGCTCCCGGCGCCAGCGGGCGATCCGGCCGTGGTTGCCGCTGAGCAGCACGTCCGGCACCGTCCGACCGCGCCACTCGGCGGGCTTGGTGTAGACCGGGCCCTCCAGCAGGTCGGCCATCGCACCGGGCGCGAAGGAGTCGTCCCGGTGGGACTCGGCGTTGCCGAGCACCCCGGGCAGCAGCCGGGCGATCGCCTCGACCATCACCAGCACGGCGACCTCGCCGCCGGCCAGCACGTAGTCGCCGATCGAGGCCTCGACCACCGGCATCCGGGTGGCCGCCTCCTCGATCACCCGGCGGTCGATGCCCTCGTACCGCGCGGGGGTGAACGCCAGCCAGGGGCGGCCGGCCAGCTCCTGGGCGAGCTCCTGGGTGAACGGGCGCCCGCTCGGGGTCGGCACGACCAGGGTGGGCAGCTCGCCCTCGGGCCCGCCGGCCACCACCGCGTCCAGCGCCTCGCCCCACGGCTCGGGCTTCATCACCATGCCGGGGCCGCCGCCGTACGGGCTGTCGTCCACCGTGCGGTGCACGTCGTGGGTCCACTCGCGCAGGTCGTGGACGCGCACGTCCAGCTGGCCGCGGGCGCGGGCCTTGCCGACCAGCGAGATGTTCAGGGGCTCCAGGTACTCGGGGAAGATCGTGACGACGTCTATCCGCATCCCGGACTGGACGCCCGGCACGGCCTCCTGGGCGGCATCCACGGCAACGGCAGCACTGGCACCGGCACCCGCGTCCACACCCGCACCGGCCTGTTCGGCGGTCACTCCGACTCCTCCGGTTCCTCCGCCGCACCGCCGACGACCTCGGCCTGCTCGGGGTCGATCAGGCCGGCCGGCGGGGTGATCACGGCCCGCTGGTTCTCCAGGTCGATGGTCGGCACGATCTGGCTGACGAAGGGCACCAGCACCTCCGTCCCGTCGGCCTTCTTCACCGTGAGCAGGTCCTGGTACGGCAGGTGGACCACCTCGGTCAGCTCGCCGACCAGGGTGCCGTCGAGCAGCACCACGTCCAGGCCGATCAGCTGGTGGTCGTAGTACTCCTCCGGGTCCTCGGGCCGCTCCTCCGGGTCGACCTCGGAGATGAGCAGGGTGCCCCGCAGCGCCTCGGCCGCGTTGCGGTCCTTGACGCCGGCGAAGCGCAGCAGCAGTCGGCCGCTGTGCACCCGGCCGGACTCGATGGTCAGCGGTCCGGCCGAGGCCGGGTCGGTGAGCAGGACGGCACCGGGGCCGAGCCGGAGTTCCGGCTCGTCGGTGCGGACCTCGACACTGACGTCCCCCCTGATGCCGTGGGCACGGCCGATCCTGCCGACGACGAGCTGCACGGTGATCGTTCTCCTGGATTTCCTGAAACGAGTGATGGCGAGACGGAAGGTGGCGGGACGCGGGGCACGACGCGACGGGAGGCACGACGAAAAAGGCCGACCGGGACGACATGCGTCCCGGTCGGCCTCAAGCCCGACGGCTGAACGAGCAGCTGCGTCAGCGAATGTTGTCCACGTCGACCAGGTCGACCCGGACGTTGCGACCGCCGAGGGCGCCGACCACGGTGCGCAGAGCGCGCGCCGTGCGGCCGCCCCGGCCGATCACCTTGCCGAGGTCATCGGGGTGCACCCGCACCTCGATGGTGTTCCCCCGACGCAGGTTGCGCGAGCGCACCTGCACCTCGTCGGGGTGCTCGACGATGCCCTTCACCAAGTGGTCGAGGGCGTCCTCGATCACGATCAGGCCTCGGCGGCGGCGTCGGCCTCAGCCTCGGCCTTGTCCGACTTCTTGGCCTTCGGGGTGATGGCGACACCGGTGGTGGCGTCCTCGAAGCCGGCGACGGCCTTCGCGAACAGGTGCGAGAAGTCCTCGACCTTCGGCTCGGCGACCTTCAGCGGCTCCGGAGCCGGCAGGCCCTTGAACTTCTGCCAGTCGCCGGTCAGCTTGAGGATGGCGAGCACCGGCTCGGTCGGCTGGGCGCCGACGGACAGCCAGTACTGGGCGCGGTCGCTGTCGACCTCGATCTTCGAGGGGTTGTAGGTCGGCTGGTAGATGCCGATCTCCTCGATCGCGCGACCGTCACGCTTGGTGCGGGCGTCGGCGACGACGATGCGGTAGTGCGGGGAGCGAATCTTGCCGAGACGCTTCAGCTTGATCTTGACTGCCACGGGAGTGGATTCTCCTGGTGTTGACGTGGGTGAGCGGCCTCGCCGTCCGCGTGGGGTTGCGGGGCGGGTCGTTCAAGGGACACGCCAGCCGTAGGAGAGAGGGGTCCTGCTCGGCTGCCGAGTACTCAGCTGTCCATTCTGCCATACCGGCGCGAACCGCCCGCACGCGGCCCTGCAGGCCGGACCTGGGCGGCACCGCTCAGGACAGGACGGAACCACTGCCCGGTGCGCGGCCGCGCACCGCCGCTCAGGGTCCGACCGGGAGCCCCCGCTCCCGGTCAGCCCACGGACTCACCGGTACCGATCCATCCATCCGGTCGGTCGCTCCGGCGCATCGGCTGCCCGCACAGCCGTCGGCCGGTTCCGGTTTCCCGGCTACGCGATCCTGACCGGGTTACGCGGTCCCGACCGGGTTAAGCGATCTTGAACGGCTGCTGGCACGCCCCGCAGACGATCGACGCCTGCGCGAGCACCGACGGCACGACGCGGACGTTGCGCCCGCAGCCGCAGACCGCCTTGACCCGGACGCCGCCCCCGGAGGAGCCGTGCCGGGCGGCCGGGCCGCGGAAGGCGCGGTTCGCGCCCTCGCCGGCCACCGCCTCCTGGTGCGCACCGAGGGCGCGGTCCAGGCGTTCGATGGTCTCGGCGTAACGTTCCTGGGTCTCCTTGAGCATGGTCACCTGGGAGAAGCCGCTGCTGGCGTGCGGCTCGACCGGGTGCGCCAGACCGAGCTCGGAGGCGAGCATCAGGAAGCGCCGGTTGTGGTAGCGGCCGGCCCGCGAGGTGTCCCGGATGTCCCGGGCCGCGGCCAGACCGTGGGCAGCCTCGTGGAGGAGCCGCTCGAAGCCGAGCCGCGTGCCACAGGCCGAGGAGGACTCGCCGATCAGTGCCTCGGGCGAGGCCAGGTCGGGGAGGTCCTGGTGGTAGGCCTGGATGTCACTCCAGGCGGCGGCCAGTTCGGCCGCGAGAACGAGGGGCTGTGTCGTGCTCACGCTAGACCAACGATGCAGAGTGAGCCGATGTTCCGCATGTTCCCGTTCTCCGGGAATTCCCAGGGAACTCCCAGGAATGCGCGACTGCGCGCGAATTGCGCGTTCCGGATCTGACGCAAGACCAACCCCCTGCCGGTTTCGGCCCGTCGAAGAGTCGGCGGGCCTCGTGAATTCCGTCCCCGGGGGCGGGCTGTCGCCCCCTGGACGTACGGCCCGCGGACCTGCCGAAGTTGACAGGGCCACGGGCCGTACACCGTACCGCTATTCCGTTAATACCGGCAGTTGACCGGCCAGTAGGGATGTCCGGTGCCGGGACGCCTCTGCGAAAGTTACCGGATTCTTACTCACCCGCATTCCGGGCAAATGTCGCCGGTAACGGTCACTACCCGTGAGTAAGAGGTATCAGTACGCGCGGGCGACGATCGCGATATTGCCGTCCTGGTCGTCCGACTGCGGCACCGAACCGTCGGCCGCGACGATGCAGCGCACCGAGACGCCCTGCTCGGACAGCTTGGCCTCGCCCTCCGGACCGAGCTCGGCCCAGGAGATCCGGCCCCAGCCGGTCGCGGCGGCCTCGGCGGCCTCGTCGATGGTCTTGACGTCGACGGTGCGGGCCTCGCGGCGCTCGCGGGACTGGCGCAGCAGCAGCGCCTGGTCCTCGTCCAGGATGCCCGGCAGCAGCGCGGCCAGGGCGTCGATGGAGACCGGCTCCTTGCCGCCCGGGATGCGGCGGGCCAGCATCGCGGTGCCGTTCTCCAGGTCGCGCGGGCCGACCTCGATGCGCAGCGGAACGCCCTTGAGCTCCCAGTCGACGGCGCGGCGGCCGAACGGGGTGTCGGTGCGGTCGTCGACCACGACCCGGATGCCGGCCGCCTCCAGCGCGGCGCCGATCTCGCGGACCTTGGCGATGACCGCGTCGTCGCCCTTGATGGCGAGCACGACGGCCTGGACCGCGGCCAGGCGCGGGGGCACCCGCAGGCCGTTGTCGTCGCCGTGGGACATGATCAGGCCGCCGACCATGCGGGTCGAGACGCCCCAGGAGGTCTGCCAGACGTACTCGCGCTCGGCGCCCTGCAGCTGGTAGGTGGTGTTGAACGCCTTGGCGAAGTTCTGGCCCAGCTCGTGGCTGGTGCCCATCTGCAGCGCCTTGCCGTCACCCATCATGCCTTCGAGGGTGAGGGTGTTGATGGCGCCGGCGAAGCGCTCCTTGGCGGTCTTGCGGCCGAGCACGACGTCGATGCCGAGCACGTTGGTCATGAAGTCGCCGTAGACGTCGGTGTGGATCATCGACGCGTAGGCGCGGGCGTCCTCGTACGTGGCGTGGGCGGTGTGGCCCTCCTGCCAGAGGAACTCGGTGGTGCGCAGGAAGACGCGCGGGCGCAGCTCCCAACGGACCACGTTGGCCCACTGGTTGATCAGCAGGGGCAGGTCGCGGTGGCTCTGTACCCACTTGGAGAAGTACTCGTTGATGATCGTCTCGGAGGTGGGCCGGACCACGACCGGCTCCTCCAGCTGCTTGCCACCGCCGTGGGTGACCACCGCGAGCTCGGGCGCGAAGCCCTCGACGTGCTCGGCTTCCTTGGTCAGGTAGGACTGCGGGATGAACATCGGGAAGTAGGCGTTCTGCGCGCCCGCCTTCTTGATGCGCGCGTCCATCTCCTGCTGCATCCGCTCCCACAGGCCGTAGCCATACGGTCGGATGACCATGGTGCCGCGCACCGGACCGTTGTCGGCCAGCTCGGCCTTGTTGATGAGGTCCTGGTACCAGCGCGGGAAGTCTTCCGCCTGAGGGGTGAGAACGGGTGCCTTAGCCATGGGCCGAATGGTACGGGGAGCGGCCCCCCGACTTCGAATCGGTATCACACCCGCGGCCCCCGCAGGGGGCGCACGACCGTGACACGCGCGCACCACCCTGCACCCCTCTGGACGCCGGGCCCGACCCGCTGTTCGCTGGAGTGGGGCGGGACTTTGGGGGAGCCGTAGCAGCACACCTAAGGACCGGATGGGAGGCCGCGATGGCTTCAGCTCGGACGACCGGTGCGACCGTACGACCCACGGGCGTACGGCCGCACCACCCACGGCCCGGGGCCGCCCGGCCCGCGCGGGCGCGCGACTGGGCGGAGATCCAGGAACGCATGCTGGTGCCGCTCTACGAGGCGGTCTACGACCGGTTGGAGGTCGGCCCGGCGAGCAGTGTGCTGGGGCTGGGCTGCCGGTCCGGACTGGCCCTGCTGCTCGCGGCCGGACGGGGTGCCCAGGTCGCCGGGCAGGAGCCGCAGGAGGAGCTGCGCGAGCTGGCGCGGGACCGTCGGCTACGGGTGTGCGCGGGGCCCCGGCCGACCGCCGCCGTCCCCCGCTCGGCCCATTCGCTGGTGACCGTTTTCGAGCAGTTGCCCGGCGCCGCCGAGCCCTGCTCCGTGATCGCCGAGGCCGCCCGGTTCGCCCTCCCGGGCGGGCACGTGGTGCTGGCCGCCTGGGGCCCGACGGAGCGCTGCGAGAGCGCCCCGGTGCTGGACGTGGCACGCCGGATGGCGGGCCGGACCACCGCGCGCGACCCCTTCGAGCTGAGCGTGCCCGGTGCCCTGGAGGACCTGCTGGCCCCGGCCGGCCTGCGCCCGGCCGGCAGCGGCCGGGTGAGCTGCCCGTTCGCCTACCCGGACCTGGACAGCGCGGTGCGCGGCCTGCTCTCCACCGGGCTGTTCGAGCCGGCCGAGGAGTTCTCCGGCGCCTCGCTGGTGGCCAAGGAGCTGGAGGAGGCGCTGCAGCCGTACCTGCGCGCGGACGGCTCGGTCCGGATGGAGAACGTCTTCCGCTACCTGGTCGCCGAGCGGCCGCGCTGACGGAACGAAAACCGGGGGCGCCCGCCACCCTGGCGAGCGCCCCCGGTCATAGCCCTCACGCCCGGTCGAGCGACTTCCCGCCGGAACCGTCGGCGCCACCGGAACCGCCGGAGCCCCCAGGACCACCGGAACCACCGGCAGCGCCGGCACCACCGGCAGCGTCGGGCCCGTCCTCCTCGGACGTCTTCCGCGGCACCCCCGCCGCCCGGTAGGCCTCCGCCTCGTCCAGCGTCTCCGCCTCCAGCAGCGCCGCCGCGAGCGCGTCCAGCCGGTGCCGCTGCTCGGTCAGGATCCGCACCGCGTCCTCGTAGCACTCGGCGACGATCCGCCGGGCCTCCTCGTCCACCGCGTCCAGCGTGGTCGGCGCGGCGGAGAGCCCGTACGCACCGGCGCCCTGCACGTCCGCGGGCACCGCGGTGAGCCGCCCGACCCGCTCGCTCATCCCCCAGCGCCCGGCCATCCCGCGGGCGATGCTGGTGACCTGCTCCAGGTCGCTCTCCGCGCCGGTGGTGATCACCCCGTAGACCACCTGCTCGGCGGCCATCCCGCCGAGCGCGCCGATGATCCGGCCGCGCAGGTAGGGCTCGGTGTACGAGTAGCGGTCGTTCTCCGGGGTGGAGAGGGTGACGCCGAGCGCCCGGCCGCGCGGCACGATGGTGATCTTCCGGACCGGGTCCGCGCCCGGCTGGAGCATGCCCAGCAGCGCGTGCCCGCTCTCGTGGTACGCCGTCCGCTCGCGCTCCTCCTGCGGCATCACCAGCGGCCGCACGGCGCCGAGTTGGACCTTCTCCAGGGCGTCCGAGAGGTCCCGCTCGTTGACCGCGTCCTGCTCGCGCTTGACGGCCAGCAGGGCGGCCTCGTTGACCAGGTTGGCGAGCTCGGCACCGGTCATCCCGGGGGTGACCTTGGCCAGCTGGTTGAGGTCGGTGTCGCCGGCCAGCGGGACGGCCCGGGTGTGGATGCGCAGGATGGCGGCGCGGCCCTCCCGGTCGGGCGGGCTGACGGTGATCCGCCGGTCGAAGCGTCCGGGGCGCAGCAGCGCGGGGTCGAGCACGTCGGCCCGGTTGGTGGCGGCGATCACGATGACGCCCTCGGAGCCGGTGAAGCCGTCCATCTCGGTGAGGATCTGGTTGAGCGTCTGCTCGCGCTCGTCGTGCCCGCCCATGCCGCCGCCGGCGCCGCGCTGGCGGCCGATGGTGTCGATCTCGTCGATGAAGATGATGGCCGGGGCGACCTTGCGGGCCTCGGCGAACAGTTCGCGCACCCGGCTGGCGCCGACGCCGACGATCATCTCGATGAACTCGGAGGCGGAGGCGGAGAAGAACGGCACGTTCGCCTCACCGGCCACGGCCCGGGCGAGCAGCGTCTTGCCGGTCCCGGGCGGGCCGCTGAGCAGCACGCCGCGCGGCATCTTGGCGCCGAGCCTGCGGTACCGGTCGGGGTTCTTCAGGTAGTCGACCACCTCGGTGAGTTCGGCCTCGACCTCGTCGATGCCGGCCACGTCGGCGAAGGTGGTGCGCTTGCCCTGCTCGGCGGTGACCGGTTTGGGCGGCGCCTTGCGGCCGAGCGGTCCGCCGCCGAGGCCGCCGGCCATCCGGCGGGCGAGCAGCACCCAGATGAAGACCAGCAGCAGCATCGGGGCGAGCGAGATCAGCAGGTTGGTGAGGAAGCTGCGCTGCTGGACCGGCGAGGTGGCGGTGACCTCGACGCCGTGCTGCTGCAGCGTGGCCCACAGGTTGTCCCCGGCGAAGGACGGCCGCTGGGTGTCGAACTCGGTGTAGTTGCCCTTGCCGCCGTCCGGTTTGGGCTGGGCGCTCTTGAGGGTCCCCTCGATCGAGTCGCCCTTGGAGTAGATCTTGGTGATGTTGCCCTTGTTCAACTGGTTGTTGAACTCGGTGTAGGAGATCGTGGTGGCGGCCTCGTTGCCGAAGAAGGACAGCAGCACGTCGGAGATCAGGAACACGACGAGTGCGGTGAGGACGAGGCCCGCCCAGCCACCGGGCATCCGGCGGCGGGGCGGTGGCGGGGGTGGGGCACCCTCGGACCGCCAGGGCTGGTCCGGGGTCTGGCGCGGCGGCACGGGTTCGGTCACCCACCGGACGATACGGACAGGCGTCCGGGCGGGCCAACCGCAACGCCGCGCCGGGGGCTCCCCCGACGAGGGTCACACCTCGGTTCCCGGCCACTCCTCGGCGGTCAGCGCGAAGCGCTCGTGGTCGCGCCAGTCCCCCTGGAGGAACAGCATCCGCGGGGTGAAGCCCTCGTGCCGGAAGCCGAGCCGCTTGGCCATCGCGATCGAGCGCTCGTTCTCCGGCTGCACGTTGATCTCCAGCCGGTGCAGGCCCAGCCCGCCGGCCGACTGCGGCGCGAAGCAGCGGTCCACGAGCAGCCGCAGGCCCTCGGTCATCCGCCCGGTGCCGGCGAACGGCAGGTACGAGTCGTAGCCCAGCGACGCGTTGCAGAAGCGGCCCATCACGATGTTGGCGACGTTCACCTTGCCGACCAGCCCGCCGGTCTCCCGGTCGAAGATCAGGAAGGTGCGCAGGCCCGCACCCTGGCGCTCCAGCAGATCGGGCAGGCCGTCCGGCTCGACCGGGTTCCACCGCCCGATGTGTTCGGCGGACCGGCGGACCGCCTCGGCGTACAGAACCACGTCCTCGGCCCTCGGGGCCCTGATCGTCACTCGCACACCAACATCATCGGACATGCGAACGGCCCGCCGCCCGGAGATCACCGAACGACGGGCCGATCGAAAGCCGGCCTTGACCGACGCAAGCCGATCAAGGCCGGTCAAAGCCGGTCAGGGGCCACACCCGGCCACGACCTACAGCCGGCTACGCGCACCTGGTCGAGGACTACAGCAGGTCCTTGAACTCCTTGGGCAGCTCGAAGTCCGCCGGGCCCTTGCCCGCGCCGAGCCCGAACGCGCCGCCGTCGGCCGGGCCCTGGCCGGCGCCCGGGCCGAGCGCGCGGCGCTCGGCGGCCGCGGCCTCCTCCTGCGCCCGCTTCAGCGGGTTGCCGCTCTTGCGCTTGCCCTTGGCCTGCGGGGCCTTCTTGGCGGACTTCTTCCCGCCGCCGCCCATGCCCGGGATCCCCGGCATGCCGGGCACACCCTTGCCGGAGGCCATCGCGGACATCATCTTGCGGGCGTCGAAGAACCGCTCGACCAGGTTCTTGACCTCGCCGACCTGGACGCCCGAACCCTTGGCGATGCGGGCCCGGCGGGAGCCGTTGATCAGCTCCGGCTCGGCGCGCTCGGCCGGGGTCATCGACTTGATGATCGCGCCGACCCGGTTGACGTCCTTGTCGTCGATGTTGTTGATCTGGTCCCGGATCTGCCCCATGCCGGGCAGCATGCCGAGCAGCTTGGAGATCGAGCCCATCTTCTGGACCTGCTCCAGCTGGGACAGGAAGTCGTCCAGGGTGAACTGCTTCGGACCGCCGCGCAGCTTGGCGGCGATCTTCTCGGCCTCCTCCTGCGAGAAGGTCTGCTCGGCCTTCTCGATCAGCGAGAGGACGTCACCCATGCCGAGGATGCGCGAGGCCATCCGGTCCGGGTGGAACGCGTCGAAGTCGTCGACCTTCTCGCCGTTGGAGGCGAACATGATCTGCCGACCGGTGACGTGCGCGACCGACAGGGCGGCACCGCCGCGGGCGTCGCCGTCGAGCTTGGAGAGCACGACACCGGTGAAGTCGACGCCGTCGAGGAAGGCCTGCGCGGTGGTGACCGCGTCCTGGCCGATCATCGCGTCGACGACGAACAGGACCTCGTCCGGGTTCACCGCGGCGCGGATGTCGGCGGCCTGCTGCATCAGCTCGGCGTCGATGCCCAGGCGGCCGGCGGTGTCGACGATGACGACGTCGTACTGCTTCTGCTTGGCGTACTCGATCGAGTCCTTGGCGACCTGCACCGGGTCGCCGACGCCGTTGCCCGGCTGCGGGCCGTAGAAGGCCACGCCGGCGCGCTCGGCGACCACCTGGAGCTGGGTGACCGCGTTGGGGCGCTGGAGGTCACAGGCGACCAGCAGCGGGGTGTGCTTCTGCTTCTTCAGCCAGAGGCCGAGCTTGCCCGCGAGGGTGGTCTTACCCGCACCCTGGAGGCCGGCGAGCATGATGACCGTCGGGCCGTTCTTGGCGAACCGCACCCGGCGGGTCTCGCCGCCGAGGATCGCGACGAGCTCCTCGTTGACGATCTTGATGATCTGCTGCGCCGGGTTCAGCGCGCCGGAGACCTCGGACCCGAGCGCCCGCTCCTTGACCTGCTTGATGAAGGCCCGGACGACCGGCAGCGCGACGTCCGCCTCCAGCAGCGCGATGCGGATCTCGCGGGCGGTGGCGTCGATGTCCGCCTCGCTCAGGCGGCCCTTGCCCCGGAGGTTCTTGAACGTCGCTGCGAGGCGATCGGAAAGGGTGTCGAACACGTCGGCGCGGGTCCTCTGCGGCATCGGTATCGGTACGGTCGTCGTCCCCCAGGGTATCCGGCCGCCCCGGGTACGGTCTCCACCCCTGCCCGGTCCGGTTCTCAGCCCAGCGCCGCCCGGACCGCCGCCGCCACCTCCCCGGACCGCTCGGCGGTGAGCGGCCGGCCCTCCGGATCGGTCAGGTAGAAGGAGTCGACGGCCTCCGCGCCCAGCGTGGAGACGTACGCGGTGCGCACCCGCACGCCCGCCCCGTCCAGCGCCCGGCCGATCCGGTGCAGCAGCCCGGGGGCGTCGTGCGCACGGACCTCCAGGACGGTCGCGGTCGCCGAGGCCACCGCGGGCGCCACCGCCACCAGCGGCGGCGGGGTCGGTATCCCCCGGCGGCGCGGGGCGGCGGCGTCCCGCTCGGTGAGGCGCCGGGCGACGTCCAGCGAGCCGTCCAGCGCCCGGCGCAGGTCGGCGCGCAGCCGGGCGGCCTCGGGCGGCTCGCCGTACTCGGCGGCCACCCGCCAGGACAGCAGCAGCACCGGGCCGGCGCCGATCGGGTCCAGTTCGCGCAGGCCCGCCGAGCGGACGGTCAGCCGGTGCAGCGCGAGCACCCCGGCGACGGTGCCGAGCAGCCCGGGCCGGTCCGGGACGGCCAGGTTCAGTTCGACGCCCATCGGCTCGGTGCCCTGGTCCGCGCTCTGATCCACGCCCTGGTCCGCACGCTTGTCCACACGCTTGTCCGCACCCGGGGCCTGGGCCCGCAGGGACAGCGCCGGACCGCCGGTGCGGGCGGCCTCGACGGCGAGCCGCTCCTGCTCGACGGTCGGTGCGGCCGTCACCTCCGCGCCCCCTCCCCCGGTCCCGCCCCCGTCCAGCCGCGCGGCGGCCCGGGCCACCAGGCCGTCCACCAGCGAGGCGCGCCAGCGGCTCCACACGGCCGGGCCGGTGGCCAGCGCGTCGGCCTCGGTGAGCGCGTGCAGCAGCTCCAGCTCGGGCAGGGTGCCGACCGCCTTGGTGACCGCCTCGACGGTCGCCGGGTCGTCCGGGTCGCGCCGGGTCGCGGTGTCCACCAGGGTCAGGTGGTGGCGGACCAGCACCGCCAGGGTCTCGGTGTCCTCGGGCGGGAAGCCCATCCGGGCGGCCAGGTCGCGGACGATCACCTCGCCCGCCGCGCTGTGGTCGCCGGGCCACCCCTTGCCGATGTCGTGCAGCAGCGCGGCGACCAGCAGCAGGTCCGGCCGGGCCACCCGGCGGGTCATCGCGGCGGCCCGGACCGCCGTCTCCACCAGGTGCCGGTCCACCGTCCAGCGGTGCACCGCGTTGCGCTGCGGACGGCAGCGGACCCGCTCCCAGTCCGGCAGCAGCCGGGTGACCAGGCCCTGCGCCTCCAGCGCCTCCCACACCGGGACGGCCGCCGCCCCCGCGCCGAGCAGGGCGACCAGCCGCTCGCGTGCCTCGTCCGGCCAGGGCACCGGCAGCGGGCGGCACTCGGCGGCCAGCCGGCGCACCGTCGCATGGGAGACGGTCAGCCCGTTCTGCGCCGCGGCGGCCGCGGCGCGCAGCGGCAGCACCGGGTCGGCGGCAGGGCGGGCGGCCTGGGCGAGCACCGCCTCGCCGTCCTGTTCGACCACGCCCTCGGCGAGCGGGCGGCGCTGGACCGCGCCCCGGGCCACCGCGCCGGTGCCGCGTCCGGCGCCGGTGAAGGGGAAGGCCAGCCGGCCCACCCGGCGGCCCCGGCCGGAGCGGGCGGCGAGCACCCGGTCCACCGCCCGCCAGGTGACGTCGCTCGCGTAGGCGATCGTGCGGGCGGCCTCGTAGACCTGGCGCAGCAGGGTGTCGGCGTCCAGGACGCCGAGCCGCTCGGCGACCTGGTCCTGGTCCTGCAGGCTGAGCCGCTCGGTGGCCCGGCCGGTGGTTAGGTGCAGCGCGTCGCGGACGTCGGCGAGCCGCAGCGCGGCGGCGGCCAGGCCGTCCCGGGGCGCGTCGGCGAGCCAGGTGGCGGCGACGGCGTCGAGCGCGACCAGGTCGCGCAGACCGCCGCGGGACTCCTTGAGGTCGGGCTCCAGCAGGAAGGACAGCTCGCCGTGCCGCTCGGCCCGCTCCCGGCCCAGCTCCTGGAGCTCGGGCAGGCGCGCGGGGGCGCTCGCGCGCCAGTCGGTGAGCACCGCGGAGCGCAGCGCGGCGGTGAGCGCCCCGTCCCCCGCGAGGTGGCGGGCGTTCAGCAGGCCCAGCTGGGCCTTGAGGTCGGCGGCGGCGACGGAACGGGCCTCGGCGACGGTGCGCACCGAGTGGTCGAGCCGGGCGCCGGCGTCCCAGACCGGGTACCAGATCCGCTCGGGCAGCTCCCGGGCGATCGGTCCGTCGTGCAGCAGCAGGACGTCCAGGTCGCTGCGCGGGGACAGCTCGCCCCGCCCGTAGCCGCCGACCGCGACCAGCGCGACGCCGGAGGGCGGGGCGCCGGCCGCGGCGAGCAGCCCGGCCAGCCAGTCGTCGGTGAGCCGGGCGAGCGCGGCGCGGCGGGGTCGGCCGGTCAGGCCGGGGGCGGCGAGCAGCGCGGCCCGGGCGGCGGCGTGGTCGCCCGGGCCCACCGGGCTGGTCGGGGTGGTCATGCCGGGCGCCGGGGCTACAGGGCGTCCGGGCCGCGTTCGCCGGTGCGGACCCGGACGGCGGTGTCGACCGGGACGCTCCACACCTTCCCGTCGCCGATCCTGCCGGTCCGGGCGGCCTTGACCAGGACCTCGATCAGCTCGTCGGCGTCCTCGTCCTCGGTCAGGACCTCGATCCTGACCTTCGGCACGAGGTCCACGGTGTACTCGGCGCCCCGGTAGACCTCGGTGTGGCCGCGCTGGCGGCCGTAGCCGCTGGCCTCGGTGACGGTCAGGCCGTGGACCCCGAAGGCCTGCAGGGCGGCCTTGACCTCGTCCAGGCGGTACGGCTTGATCACGGCGGTGATGAGCTTCATCAGGCGTCGACCTCGGTCCTCTTGACGGTCTTCCCGGCGCTCTTCTCGGCGCCCTTCCCGGCGGACTTCCCGCCACCCTTCTCGTCGGACTTCCCGTCGGAGTGCCCGTCGGACTTCTCGGCGGGCTTCCCGACGGGCGTGGCGGCCGGGGGCGAGGCCGCGAAGGTGAGGCCCGGGGTCTGCACGGCCCGGGCCAGGCCCGCGCCCACCGCGCTGAAATCGTAGGCGGACTCGGCGTGTTCGGCCTGGTCGATGCCGGCCACCTCGACCTCCTCGGCGACCCGGAAGCCGACCAGCCGGTCCACCGCCTTGGCCAGCAGCCAGGACAGCGCGAAGGAGTACGCCGCGACCACCGCCACGCCCATCGCCTGCCTGCCGAGCTGGCCGAACCCGCCGCCGTAGAACAGGCCCCTGGCGGTCTGGCCGACCCTGCCGGTGGCGAACAGGCCGACCAGCAGCGAGCCGACCGCCCCGCCCACCGCGTGCACGCCGACCACGTCGAGCGAGTCGTCGAAGCCCCAGCGATACTTGAGCGAGACGGCGGCGGCGCAGACCGCACCCGCGACCAGGCCGATCGCCACCGCGCCGAGTGGGCTGACCGAGCCGCAGGCCGGGGTGATCGCGACCAGCCCGGACACCGCTCCGGAGGCGGCACCCAGTGTGGTGAACGCGCCGTGCCGGAGCTTCTCGTAGACCAGCCAGCCGACCAGCGCCGCCCCGGTGGCGACCTGGGTGTTCACCGCCGCCATCGCGGCCACCCCGTTGGCGGCCAGCGCCGAGCCCGCGTTGAAGCCGAACCAGCCGAACCACAACAGCCCGGAGCCGAGCATCACCAGCGGCAGGCTGTGCGGGCGCATCGGGTCCTTCTTGAAGCCGACCCGCTTGCCCAGCACCAGGCAGAGCGCGAGGCCCGCGACCCCGGCGTTGATGTGCACGGCCGTGCCGCCGGCGAAGTCGATCACGCCGTTGCGGTCGCCCAGCCAGCCGCCGTGGCCGCCGTCGAAGAAGAACACCCAGTGCGCGACCGGGAAGTAGACGACGGTCACCCAGAGCGCGATGAACAGGCCCCAGGCGGCGAACTTGGCCCGGTCCGCGACGGCGCCGCTGATCAGCGCCGGTGTGATGATCGCGAACATCAGCTGGAAGAGCGCGAACGCCGTCACCGGGATGGACCCGGTCAGCTCGTTCAGCCCGACGCCGCGCATCCCGAGGAAGTCCAGGTTGCCGATGAGCCCCGCGAAGGAGTCGGGCCCGAAGCTGAGCGAGTATCCGTACAGGACCCAGAGCACGCTGACGATGCCGAGCGAGAGGAAGCTCATCGCCAGCATGTTCAGGGTGCTCTTGGCCCTGACCATGCCCCCGTAGAAGAAGGCCAGGCCCGGGGTCATCACCATGACCAGGGCCGCACTGATGAGCACGAAGGCGGTGTCGCCCGCGCTGAAGCCGTCCGGCATCGGCGTCTCCTCTGCGTCCAAACCGTTCTACCCCGGGATCCGTCCCGTGCCCCCGGGTGTCGGCGATGAGAGGAGAGTGCCGAAGGCTGGTTTCGGCGAGTGCGGCCGGTTGTTTCGCGGCCGTGACGCATGCGTCGCGCGGGTTACGAGCGCGTGAACCGCCGCCCCGCCACACGGCCGGACGGGTGACCGGGCCACCGCCCCGGAGCCGCCGGTGCCCCAACCGCCACCGACCGTGGCGGCGGCGGCCGTCACGGTCGGTGGAGTCGGCGGAAAGGCCGCGTCAGCGGGGGCGGACGTCAGCGGAAAGGCGGCGGCGTCACACCACCGAGACGAACTCGGGGATGTCCTGGACGACCCGCTCCTTGAGCCGGCTCACCGCGTCCACGCCCTTGAACCGGGCGGCCGCGGCCTCCGTGGTCTTGCGGACCCGGGAGTTCAGCCGCTCCGACCGCACCTTGGTGGCGATGTCCACCGCCTGCTCGGCCATCACCACCGCCTGCTCGGCCTCCTTCTGCAGCAGGTGCACGCTGGCCATGCCGATCAGGTTGAAGGCGTACGACCGCACGTGGTCGTCGTCCTGGCGGAAGAGGTCGACCGCCCGCTCCATCACCGGCGCCGACATCGAGGCGTACAGCTGGGCGTTGTCCGAGTGGTAGGCGAGGTCGCGGAAGGAGTGCGCGTTCTCCGCGTTCAGCTCGGCCGGGGAGAAGAACTTCAGCCAGTCCGGGTCCTGGTCCCCCTCGCGGATGTCGGTGAAGGTGTCCTCGGACAGCCGGATCGCCCGGGCGCAGCGGTTCACCTCGCCGACGGTGGCGTAGGCGCGCGCCTCCATCGCGTACAGCAGCGACTGCTGGCGCGGGGTGGCGGTGTCGCGGCTGCCGTACTGCGCCAGGTGGATGAGCTCCAGGGCGTCCTCGCCCCGGTTGAGGTGGATCATCTGGCGGCTCATGTCGGTGAGGATCAGCGCGCCGAACGGGCGGTCGCCGGCCTCCTTGGCGGCGTGCAGCGCGAGCACGTAGTACTTCTGCGCACTCGGGTGCATCCCGACGTCGTACGACATCCAGCCGGCCAGGTGGGCCAGCTCGGCGGTGAGCCGGAACAACCGCTTGGTGGTGTCCTCGCTGTACGTCTCCTGGAGCAGGTCGGTGACCTCGTGGAGCTGGCCGACCACGGCCTTGCGGCGCAGGCCGCCGCCGTTCTGGGCGTCCCACTGGCGGAACATGACCGTGGTCTGCTCCAGCAGTTCCAGCTCGGGCTCGGAGAGCCGGCCGGTGAAGGCCTCGCCGCCGTTGGCCGCGGTGAGGATCGGGGTGGGCATGCCGGTGGGGCCGGGGGTGAGCCAGCGCTGCATCGGCTCGATCAGCGCGGCGCCGGCGGTCAGCGCGAGCGAGGTGCCGAGGAAGCCCCGGCGGTTGAGCATGAGGTCGCTGCGGGAGTAGTCGCTGATCAGCTGGACGGTCTGCGGCGCGCTCCACGGCAGGTCCACGCCGCCGCCCACCGTGGAGACCGGGATCGCGGCGCGCAGGCCGAGGTCCTCGATCGAGACCACGGAGCCGAAGCGCTCGGAGAACAGCTCGGACATGATCTTGGGGATCGGCTCCCGGGGCTGCTCGCCGTCGAGCCAGCGGCGCACCCGGGAGGTGTCGGTGGACACGTGGTGGGCGCCGATCTGGCGGGCCCGGCGGTTGACCTGACGGGCCAACTCGCCCTTTGACCAGCCACTGCGGGCGAACCACGTGGTCAGCTTCTCATTCGGTTGCTTCTCTGCCATGGGAGCGTCCCATCCCGCCCGGCCCCTCGCGGGGCCCCCGATCGTGACCGCCCGACGGTTGCGGGCTCTTGCCAGACGTGCCGTGCCTGAGGTGTTGCGGTACCGCCTCGTCGTACTGGTGCGCCATCGTCGCGGACGGTGCGTCAGATTCACCAACTCCCGCTCCCCGACGGCCCGGAGCGGGTGCCCCGACGACGTCCGTGTGCTGAACGTAATGCCCCGCGAGGGGCCCGCGGGAGCGGCCCTGGCGAAACGCCACCTTTCGCCACCCCCAGGAGTGAACCGAAGCCCGGGGGCGCACGCTTCACTTAGGTAGTCCCAACGGTCCGGCATATGCGGGCCGCCAAGTCCTCCGACTCATCCCGGAAGACCCGGCAGACCCGTCAATCCACCGCAGTCACAGGCGAGTTCACCGCCCACTCCGGACGGCAACCGCCCCGCGCACCTGACGATCCGGCATCCTCGCCTCCGCCACAAGGCGGCGCCCGAGGCGCATCACGGCAACAGGCGCACGCCATGCGCTGCGCGCCGCCACCGCACCACGCACGACGCACCAGAGAAAACGACACACAGTCACCGTCCCGTAACCATCGGCAACGACAACCTGTTGGGGGAGGCATGGACAACCTGTTCGGCGAACTTCGACTGGGGCACCTGCGGCTGGCACCGCTGGGCGCGCGCCGCCGCACCAAGGCCACCGCGTCCCAGGCCGCCGCGGAGTACACCGGCCGCTGGGGCTGGGCGGTCGCCACCGGCGACCCTGCCGCCCCCGCCACCGCCCAGACCCGCTGTCCCTGCGGCTCCCACCGCTGCGCCGCGCCCGGCCTGCACCCCGTGCCGGGCATCGGGGTCCGGGCCCCCGCCACCGGCGCCGCGGACTCGGTGCTGTTCCTCACCGGCCGCGCCTTCGACGTGCTGGACGTCCCCGAGCAGGCCGGCCTCCAGGCGCTGGTCCGCCTGGAGCGGATGGGCACCCAGGTCGGCCCGGTGCTCGCCCCGCCCACCGGCCGGCTCCAGTTCCTGGTCGCCCCCGGCACCGCCCGCCGACTGCCCGACCTGCTGTACCGGATGGGCTGGGACGACGCCGCGCTCGACCTGACCTGCCACGGCGAGGGCAGCTACGTCGCCGCCCCGCCCACCGTCCTCGGCGGGCTCGGCCCGGTCCGCTGGCTGCGCCGCCCCACCCGCGACAACGCCGGCTGCCCCCCTGAGGCCCGGCTGCTGCTCGGCACCCTCGCCTACGCCTGCCACCGCGGCCGCGAGCGCACCGCCGAGCCGGTCTGGATGGCGTCCTGACCGAGGCCCCGCCGACACGGCGGCCCGCCTCCGGGCCACGCGCTGAGGCAGGCGAAGCGGAGGCAGCGAAGCGAGCGAGGGCAGGCGAAGCGAGGGCGGAGGCATGCGAAAGGGTCCGCCCCCTCACGGGAGCGGACCCTTCGTCGACGGGGGCTTCGGTCAGTCCCCGATCAGCGCGTCCACGAACGCGCCCGGCTCGAACGGCGCCAGGTCGTCCGCGCCCTCGCCCAGGCCGATCAGCTTGACCGGCACACCCAGCTCGCGCTGCACCGCGACCACGATGCCGCCCTTGGCGGTGCCGTCCAGCTTGGTCAGCACGATGCCGGTGATGTCCACCACCTCGGCGAACACCCGGGCCTGGATCAGACCGTTCTGACCGGTGGTGGCGTCCAGCACCAGCAGCACCTCGTCCACCGGGCCGTGCTTCTCGACGACCCGCTTGACCTTGCCCAGCTCGTCCATCAGGCCGGTCTTGGTGTGCAGTCGGCCGGCGGTGTCGATCAGCACGGTGTCCGCGCCCTCGGCGATGCCCTCCTTGACCGCGTCGAAGGCGATCGAGGCCGGGTCCCCGCCCTCGGGGCCGCGCACGGTGCGCGCGCCGACCCGCTCGCCCCAGGTCTGCAGCTGGTCCGCGGCGGCGGCCCGGAAGGTGTCGGCCGCGCCGAGCACCACCTTGCGGCCGTCGGCGACCAGGACGCGGGCGAGCTTGCCGGTGGTGGTGGTCTTGCCGACGCCGTTGACGCCGACGACCAGGACCACGGCCGGGCCCTCCTCGTGCTTGGTGGAGCGGACGGAACGGTCGGCGTCCTTGCCGACCAGCTCGACCAGCTCCTCGCGCAGCAGGCCGCGCAGTTCGTCGGGCGTACGGGTGCCGAGCACCTTCACCCGGGTGCGCAGCCGCTCGACCAGCTCCTGGGTCGGGGCGACGCCGACGTCCGCGGTGAGCAGGGTCTCCTCGATCTCCTCCCAGGTGTCCTCGTCCAGGTGCTCGCGCGAGAGCAGCGAGAGCAGGCCCTTGCCGAGCGAGTTCTGCGAGCGGGAGAGCCGGGAGCGCAGCCGGACCAGCCGGCCGGCGGTGGGCTCGGGGACCTCGACGGCGGGCGCCGCCTCGGCCACCTCGGGGGCCTCGACCTCGACGGCCTCGGGGGCCTCGGGGAGCGGGACCTCCTCGACGGTGCGGCGCGGCTCCTCGGTGGGCGGCGCGGCCTCCTCGCCGACCTGGGGTTCCTGCGGGGTGGTCTTCGGCGCCGTGATGACCGGCGCCTGCGACTTCGGGGGCAGCTCCCGGCGGCGTCTGCCGGAAACGACGAGGCCCGCGATCGCACTGATGGCGATCACGGCGATGACTACGGCGAGGATCACGTATTCCACATAAATCTCCTTCGTTGGGTCCCCCGACAGAGTGATCCTTCGGTCACCGACGCACTCGCGTCGCCGCCTCCCCTACGCTGACCAGTGTGCCGTTCGGCACCGGTCAGGGCTTGGCCGTCACGAGGTTGTTTCAACGGCTGAGTGAGAAGCCCCCTCGCAGGGCGAGGGGGAGGAGTCACAACCGCTCCAGTATCCGGGATCGGTCGCGCCGGGGGCAGCTGCCCCGGCACAGGTCGACGGGTCAGGCCCCCGTCGCCCCGGAGTCGCTCGTCTCCTCCTGCTGCCGGGGCACCACCGCACGCGATCCGCGTTCCCGCCGCCCTCCCCCGGCCTGGCGGCCGGGAGGCGTCGCCTCGCGCAGCCGCTGGCTGATCACCTGCGAGATCCCGTCGCCCTTCATCGTCACGCCGTACAGGGCGTCGGCGGACTCCATGGTCAGCTTCTGGTGGGTGATCACGATCAGCTGGGAGCTCTCCCGCAGCTCCTCCATGATCCCGATCAGCCGGCGCAGGTTGGTCTCGTCCAGCGCCGCCTCCACCTCGTCCATCACGTAGAACGGACTGGGCCGGGCCTTGAAGATCGCCACCAGCAGCGCCACCGCGGTCAGCGAGCGCTCGCCGCCGGAGAGCAGCGACAGCCGCTTGACCTTCTTGCCCGGCGGGCGGGCCTCCACCTCGACCCCGGTGGTGAGCATGTCGTCCGGGTCGGTCAGCACCAGCCGCCCCTCGCCGCCCGGGAAGAGCCGGGCGAAGACGCCCTCGAACTGGGCGGCGGTGTCGTGGTACGCCGAGGTGAACAGCTGCTCGACCCGCTGGTCCACGTCCCGGACGATGTCCATCAGGTCGCGCCGGCTGCGCTTGAGGTCGTCCAGCTGCTCGCCGAGGAACCTGTGGCGCTCCTCCAGCGCGGCGAACTCCTCCAGCGCCAGCGGGTTGACCTTGCCCAGCTGCTGGTACGCCTTCTCGGCGGCCCTGAGCCGCTTCTCCTGCTCGGCCCGGACGTACGGGTACGGCGCCCCCGACGGCTCGCCCGGTTGGCCGCCGTCCTCGGGCGCCGACGGCGGGACGGCCTGGTCCGGCCCGTACGAGGCCAGCAGTTCACCCCCGTCGATGCCGAACTCCTCCAGCGCGCGGGCCTCCAGCTGCTCGATCCGCAGCCGCTTCTCCGCCCGCAGCACCTCGTCCCGGTGCCCGGCGTCGACCAGCTTGTCCAACTCCTCCTTGAGGCCCCGACCGTGCTCCCGGTGGTCCCGCAGCTCGGTCTCGCGCTCGGTGCGCGCCTGTTCGACGGCCGCGCGCCCGGCGTCCGCGCGGGCCAGCGACACCTCCAGACAGGCCAGCAGCTGCCGGGCGCCGGCCGCGACGGCGTTCGCGACCCCGGCGTCGTGCGCGGCACGCCGACGGCGCTCGGCGGCCTGGGCGCGCGCCTCGCGTTCGGCGCGCGCCGCCCGGTCCAGCTGGTCGGCCCGGCCGGCGAGGGCGCGGACCCGCTCCTCGTGGGTGCGCACCGAGAGCCGGGCCTCCAGCTCGGCCTGCCGGGCGGCGGAGGCGGCCTCGGTCAGCCGCTGCTGCTCGGCGGGGTCGGGCTCGTCCTCCCCGGCCTCCGCGGACTCCTCGGCGACGGCCAGTCGTTCGGCCAACTCCTCCGCGGCGGTGATCAGTTCGGCCAGCCCCTGCTCGGCCCGGGCGGCGGCGGCCGACAGCCGTTCGGCCTCCCCGGCGGCGGCTCGGGCCTGCCCGCCGAGGCGGCCCAGCGCGCCGGCCACCTGCGCCCGCTCCTTCTCCGCCTGCCGCTGCCGCTCTCCGAGGCGTTCCACCTCGGCGGCCGACTCCCGGCGCAGCTCGGTGAGTTCGGCCAGCCGCTCGGCCGACTCGGCGCAGCGGAGGGCGAGTTCCTCGATCGCCCGGGCCGCCTCGTCCACCGCGACCTGGGTCTCCAGCAGGCTGGGCGCCCCGCCGGAGCCGCCGTGCGCGAAGCCGGCGCCCAGCCGGTCCCCCTCGGCGGTGACGGCGGACACCCCGGGGTGCCCGGCGACGAGCCGCAGCGCCCCGTCCAAATCGTCGACCACCGCCACCCCGGCCAGCAGGCCGTGCACGGCGGCGATCAACTCCGCTGGCCCGTCCACCAGTTCGGCCGCCCAACGGGCTCCGCCCGGCAGCTCCCCCGCCGCGCCGGGCGCCCCGGCCGCCCCGGCGATCAGCAGTGCGGCCCGCCCGGCGTCCTGGGCCCGCAGCAGCCGCAGCGCCTCTGCGGCGGCGGACGGCGAGTCGACGGCCACCGCGTCGGCCGCCGCCCCGAGCGCCGCCGCGACGGGCACCTCGTACCCGGCCTCGATCCGCAGCAGCGCGGCCGCCGGGCCGAGCAGCCCGGCCAGTCGCTCCCCCGCCGCCAGCAGCGCGCCGGTGCCGTCCTTGCGGCGCAGCCCGAGCGAGAGCGCCTCGTGCCGCGCGGTGAGCCCGGCCCGTTCGCGCTCGGCGGCCCCGGCCGCCTCCCTGGCGGCGGCCAACTCCCGCTCCACCGCTGCCAGTTCCTCACGCGCCCGGCGGTACCCGTCCTCGGCCGGCTCGTCGTCCCCGGCCAGGCCGTCCACCTGCCGCTGGAGCTCGTCCAGTTCGCCCTGCGCGGCGTCGGCGCGCAGCAGCGCCTCGTCCCGGGCCTCGGTGAGCCGGCCGATCTCGTCCTGTGCGGAGGCGGCCCTGGACCGGGCGGCCGCGACCTGCCCCTGCAACCGGGCCAGGCCCTCCCGGCGGTCCGCGATGGCCCGGGCGGCGTCCCGCAGCCGGCGCTCCTCCGCGGCCAGGGCGCGTTCCAGCTCGCCCTTGCGCTCGACCGCCTCGGCCAGCGCGTACTGTGCCTCCTCCAGCGCCTCGGCGAGCGCGGCCTCCTCCTCGCGGACCCGCTCGGCCTCGCGCTCCAGCTCCTCCGGATCGCGGCCGCGCCGCTCCTCGACCTGTCCCCCGGCGGCGGCGTGCCGGGCCCGGGCCTCGGCCAGCCCGATCGTGCCGCGGGTGCGTTCGGCGAGCGCGGAGAGCCGGTACCAGGTCTGCCGGGCGGTCTCCAGGCTCGGGCCGAGCTGCTGGACCTGCGCCTCCAGGACCCGCTCGCGCTGCACCGCGCGGGCCAGCTCCTGCTCGACGGTGGTCCGCCGCAGCCGCAGCGCCAGTTCGTCGGCGACCTCCGCCTCGACCGCCTGACGCAGGGTGAGCACGTCGTCGGCGAGCAGCCGCAGCCGGGCGTCGCGCAGGTCGGCCTGGATGCCTGCGGCCCGGCGGGCGGTCCTGGCCTGCCGGCCGAGTGGTCCGAGCTGGCGGCGCAGTTCGGCCACCAGGTCCTGGACCCGGTTGAGGTTGCCCTGCATCGCGTCCAGCTTCCGCAGCGCCTTCTCCTTGCGCCTGCGGTGCTTGAGGACGCCGGCCGCCTCCTCGATGAAGGCGCGCCTGCCCATCGGGTCGGCGTGCAGGACGGAGTCGAGCCGGCCCTGTCCGACGATGACGTGCATCTCGCGGCCGATGCCGGAGTCGGAGAGCAGTTCCTGGATGTCCAGCAGGCGGCAGGTCTCACCGTTGAGCGCGTACTCGCTGCCGCCGTTGCGGAACATGGTCCGGGTGATCGTCACCTCGGAGTACTCGATCGGCAGGGCGCCGTCGCCGTTGTCGATGGTGACGCTGACCTCGGCGCGGCCGAGCGGGGCGCGCCCGCTGGTCCCGGCGAAGATGACGTCCTCCATCTTGCCGCCGCGCAACGACTTGACCCCCTGCTCCCCCATCACCCAGGACAGCGCGTCGACCACGTTCGACTTGCCGGAGCCGTTCGGGCCGACCACGCAGGTGATGCCCGGCTCGAAGCGCAGGGTGGTGCTGGAGGCGAAGGACTTGAACCCGCGTAGCGTCAGGCTCTTCAGGTGCACGCGGCCGGTCTCCTCGTATCGCTCGCCAGGGGCCTCAGCGTGCGACTGTATCCGGAGTCGGACACGACGAAGGGACGCCACATCCGGGCGTCCCTTGCAAAGCTGCGTCCCTTTCGGGGCGGCTCAGTGCACAGCGGCGTCGATCTGTGAGGACCGGGGGCGGACTCAGGTGAGCGCCGGCTCCCGCTGCTCCAGATCGATGCTGTTGAGCAGCGAGTGCTCGTCAGCGACAGCGGTGAGAGCGTCGTTCTCAGCCTGCATCCGAAGGAGCTCGGCTTCAAGGTCCTGGACGCGCTGCTGAAGCCGTCGCATCTCGGAGAGCATTCGCGGGTCGGGGCCGCCGACGTACCCGAGAAGCGCCTTTGCCATGATGAATGGTCCTCCACGCTGAGTGACCGAACCGGAACGGTACAGGTCTAGGGGGAAGGGGGACGCACGCGCGGCGCGCACCGGAAGTGCTGGCTGGGCACTACGGCACAACCACCGTGAGCTGGGCTCACGAGGGCATGCACCTACCGGAAAACGCGATCGTGTGCGCGGGCTTCAAGCGTCTCACCAAAGACGGTACGGGTCAACACGATCACCGCACGCTACCGCGCCCCTGTCACCTGCCCGGCGGTGTCGTCACGCCTGGGGGTCTCGGGCCCGGGTCCACCACGTGCTCGTGGATCATCGTTCGATGCGGAGTCAACCACGAGTCTGCCCGGATGGCAACCGTATGACACCGACGGTTGCGGATCAGTTCCGGGCCGCGGACGGGCCGCGGCCGTGGTAAGGGGGCCGGACGCGGGCTGGCCGGGCCGGGGCCGGCGGCTCAGCGGATCTCGAAGCCCTCGTAGCCCGCGCCGACGGCGGTCCAGATCTCGGTCACGCCGCTCACCGCGCCCGGGGTGTCCGGGCCGCGCAGCAGGGCGAGCAGCAGTTCGCAGTCGGCGGCCAGGCCCTCGGCCACCACCTGCACCCGGCCGTCGCCGAGGTTGCTGGCGTAGCCGGTCAGTCCGACCTCCAGCGCCCGCGCCCTGGTCCACCAGCGGAAGCCGACCTGCTGGACCTTCCCCCGGACCCAGGCGGTCACCCGGACCGGTTCCTCACTGTGGGCGTCGCGACCGTGCATGCCCCGACCCTAACGAACCTCGGGCCCGGTCACAGCTCCACGGGGCCCTCGACCGTCCAACCCGGGCTGTGCACCTCGGCGTGCAGTTCGCCGCGCCGGACCTCCCGGCCGCAGGTGCGGCAGACCCAGGCGGGGTCGTAGGGGTGCGGCTCATGGCCCTCGGGCGCGTGCGCGAAGGTCACCGGGGACTCCGGCAGCAGCCAGCGGTCGCCCCAGGCGCGCAGCGCGTGGGCGAGGGGGGCGAGGTCCCGCCCCGCCTCGGTGAGGTGGTACTCGTAGCGGGGCGGCCGCTCGCTGTACCGGCGGCGCTCGACCACTCCGGCCTCCTCCAGCGCCCGCAGCCGTGCGGTCAGCCGGTCGCGCGGCGCCCCGGTGTTGCGGGCGATCCGGTCGAAGCGGTGGTTGCCGTAGAACAGCTCGCGCACCGCGAGCAGCGCCCACTTCTCGCCGATCACCTGCAGCGCGGCCGCCATCGAGCAGGGCCGGCCAGGGACGGCCACGGTCCTGGCGACGGCTTCGGGGGTGCCGGTTTCGGGGGTGCCGGCGGTGTCGGAGGTCACAGCGTCAGCCTGCCACGCCGGGTTGCCTTCTCAAACCCACAGCCCGTGCCCGGTTCCACCGTCCCCGGACGGCGAACGGCCCCGCCGGTCGGAACCGGCGGGGCCGCGGGCATCGGCCCTCGGACGGAGGGACTACCAGTCCCCGCCGCCGAAGTCGCCGCCGCCACCGAAGTCGCCGCCACCGCCGAAGTCGCCGAACCCACCGCTGAAGTCGCCGCCGTTGAAGTCGGCGCCGGTGAAGTCACCGCCCTCGAACTGGTCCTGGTAGCCGTGGTCCATCATCGGCGCGGCCGCGTAGGCCGGCGAGCTCATCATCGAGCCGAGCATGGTGCCGACCAGCAGGCCCGGCAGCAGACCGCCGCCGAAGCTGCTGTAGTAGCCGCCCGCGTAGGGCGCGTACGCCGGGCCGGCGTTCCAGTACGGCTGCGGGCCGTGCTCGGTGTCGACGGTGCGGACCGCCGGGTCGAGGCCGGCCGCCACCCGGTCGGCGTCGGCCTGGCAGACCGGGACGCTGCGGGCGGAGCCGCCGGCCGGGGCCCACTCGACGTCCTTGACGGACGGACCGTGCCGCGGGTCCATGAAGCACGGGGGACGCCGCTCGGGCAGCGGGCGCTTGTCCCGCCGGGCGGCCAGGGTGGCCAGCGAGAACCGGCCGTCCTCGATCGCCTCGGTGACCTGCTTGACGTCGTCCGGCTTCTTCGCCTCGTCCATCAGCCGCTTGGACTTCTCGTAGGAGTCCAGGGCGTGGCTGTAGTCGGTGCGCTGGGCGTCGTCCGCGTCGGCGGCCGCCGGGCTGAAGTCGAGCCGCTCCAGCTCGACGCCGAAGGCCGTGATGTCCTCGTCCACCACGCGGCGCAGCTGCTCCAGCTCGGCGCGGGCCTGCTCCTCCTTGCGCTTCTTGGCGCGGCGGAAGAGGAGGAAGACACCGGCGCCGGCCAGCGCCACCAGCACGACCGGGATGACCACCCAGGCGATCGAGGTGGTGTGGTTGACCCCGTTGCCCTTGGCCTGCGGGGCGGCCTGGTCGACGAAGTCGTTCAGGGTGCCGTCGATGTCGCCCTGGTGCGAGCGGAAGGACGCACCGGCGATCCGCTGCGCCATGCCCTTGCCCATGGCGCCCTGGTCGTTGCGGGCGTCGAACTTGTCGCCCAGCCAGACCGCGTAGACGCCGTCGATGCCGACCTTGGTGCGCAGGTCCTGGAAGATCGTCCTGGAGTTGTACGAGGGAGCGTCGGGGACCACCGCGATGAAGATCGGCTTGTCGGCCTTGTTGATCTTCGAGGTCAGGGCATCCGCCTGGCTCTGGCTGAAGCGGCTCGTCATCGCCGGGTCGACGTAGACCTTGCCCTGCTTCAGGGTGGTGGAGGCGTCGCTCAGCCCGCCGGCGGCCGAGGCCGCCGGTGCCAGCAGGAGCAGCAGCCCGAGCATCGCCGCCACCAGGGCGAGCGGCCCGGTGCCCCGGGAACGTCGTGCAAGGGTTCTCATGCACCCGACGCTACCGCGACCGGTGCCGGAGCACGCCATACCCTTCGCATACTGGTATCGACAAGGTTCCCCGCCGTCCGCCGGGGCCGCTCCCCTTCTCACGGATGAGATTTCCCCAGGTCGACCCTGAGATGGGTGGGCCACGGGAACCACCTGGGGCGGCCGGACGTACGTCCCGGCGGGCCCGGGCCGGTCGGAGGCAGCACGGAGGTGCTCCGGGGGGCGTGCCGACCGTACCGCGCGAACGGGCACACTGGTCCCGGACCGCTGGTCCCATTACCTGTTCTTGACCCAACTCCCGATCGGAGCGCTCGGTGATCATCGGCCTCGTCACGGCCGTGGCGGCATCCGCCTGCTACGGCACCGGCTCGGTCCTGCAGGCCGTCGGATCCCGCCGCTCCGCCCGGGAGGAGGCCGCCAAGGGCGCCACCACCTCGACCACCGAGCACGGCGGGCCGAGCCTCTCCTCGACCGCGAAGGCCGCCGTCACCTGGGAGTTCATCCTCGGCACGGTGCTCGACCTGATCGGCTTCGGACTGGGCGCGCTGGCCGCCCGGCTGCTGCCGCTGTTCCTCTCCCAGACCATCATCAGCGCCAACCTGGTGATCACCGCGGTGCTGAGCATCAAGCTGCTGGGCATCCGGCTCAAGCAGCTGGAGTGGGCCTCGATCGGCGTGCTCTGCTCGGCGCTGGTGCTGCTGGCCGTCTCGGCCGGCCCTGAGGGCGGCCACCACGCGGCGATGGCCTTCCACTGGTGGCTGCTGATCATCACCACCGTGCTGCTCGTCGGCGGCGGCCTGCTGGTGCGCCGGATGGGCTCCAAGGGCGCGATCGTCGCCGGTCTGCTCTCCGGCCTCGGTTTCGGTGCCCTCGGCGTCGGCGTGCGCATCCTCAACGGCATCGAGCCGTTCGACCTCGGCCAACTGCTCTCCGACCCGGCGCTGTACGCGATCCTGATCGGCGGCCTCGGCGGCATGTACGTGCACACCGTGGCGCTCCAGATCGGCTCGGTGAACGGCGCGACCGCCGCCCTGGTGGTCGGCGAGACGGTGCTGCCCGGCGCGGTCGGCGTGCTCTGGCTCGGCGACTCCTCCAAGGCGGGCCTGGGCTGGCTCGGCGTGCTCGGCTTCCTGCTCGCGGTGGTCTCCGCGGTCGGCGTCGCCTACTTCGGCCAGGACACCCACGGCGCCCTCGGCGAGTCGGCCGCCGACCAACCCGAGCTCGCCAAGCGCTGAGAGCGCCCGGCGCCGAACGCCGGGGCGTGTCCTTGCGGATCCGTGCCGGGTCCGCAGGGCACGCCCTAGCGGACCCGCGGCGGGCGCTGGCAGCGCGGGCAGAAGTAGCTGGAACGGTTCATCCAGGAGGCCCGCCGGATCGCGGTGCCGCAGCGGCGGCAGGGCTCCTGCTCGCGGCCGTAGGCGTCGAGGTCCCGGGAGAAGTAGCCGCTCTCGCCGTTCACGTTGACGTACAGGCTGTCGAAGCTCGTGCCGCCGACGGCGAGGGCCGCGGACATCACGTCCCGGGCGTGGGCCAGCAGCAGGGCGGCCTGCGGGCGGGTGAGCGTCGCGGTCGGGCGGTCGTAGTGCAGCTTGGCGCGCCACAGCGCCTCGTCGGCGTAGATGTTGCCGACGCCGCTGATCAGGGTCTGGTCGAGCAGCGCGCGCTTGACCGTGGTGCGCTTGGCCCGCAGCGCGGCCACGAAGGCCTCGTCGTCGAAGCGCGGGTCGAGCGGGTCGCGGGCGATGTGCGCGATGGAGACCGGGGTGCCCTCCGGGTCGTCCTCCTCGGCCTCCTCGACCGCCAGGCCGCCGAAGGTCCGCTGGTCGACGAAGCGCAGCTCGCGCCCGCCGTCGGTGAACCGCAGCCGGACCCTCAGGTGGGTCTCGTCCGGCACCGTCGGGTCCTGGACGAGGAGCTGGCCGCTCATGCCGAGGTGGCCGATCAGTGAGAATCCCGCCCCGGTGCCGGCCAGCGGCAGCCACAGGTACTTGCCGCGCCGCTGCGCGGTGCCGAGGGTGGTGCCGGTCAGCCGGGCCGAGAAGTCGGCCGCGCCGGCCGGCTGGCGGCGCACCGCGCGCGGGTGCAGCACCTGGACGTCGGCGACGGTCCGCCCGGCGACCCAGTTCGCCAGACCGCGGCGGACGACCTCGACCTCGGGGAGTTCGGGCACGGTGACAGGCCTCCTGCGAAAGACGGGATCAGCAGGAGTGAAGGCTACTTCGAGTCAGGAGCCGGCGGGCAGCCGGTCCGCGTACTTCTCCTTGATCGCGCGCCAGGCGCTCTCGGCGGCCTTCTGCTCGGCCTCCTTCTTCGAGCGGCCGACGCCGCTGCCGAAGTCCTCGCCGGCCACCCGGGCCGCCGCGGTGAAGGTCTTCTCGTGGTCCGGACCGGACTCCATGACCACGTACTCGGGCACCCCGATGCCCACCGAGGCGGTGAGCTCCTGGAGGCTGGTCTTCCAGTCCAGGCCGGCTCCCAGCTGAGAGGACTCCTCGATCAGCGGGTCGAACAGCCGGTGGACGAACTCGGTGGCCGCCTCCAGCCCCTGGTCCAGGTAGATGGCCCCGATCACGGCCTCGACGGTGTCGGCGAGGATCGACGACTTGTCGCGGCCGCCGGTGCCCTCCTCGCCCTTGCCGAGCCGGATGAACACGCCGAGGTCCAGGCCCCGGCCGACGTCCGCGAGCGCGCGCGAGTTGACCACCGCGGCGCGCAGCTTGGCGAGCGTGCCCTCCGGGACGTCCGGGTGGACGCGGTAGAGGGTGTCGGTCACCACCAGGCCCAGCACCGAGTCGCCGAGGAACTCCAGGCGCTCGTTGGTGGGCAGGCCCCCGTTCTCGTACGCGTACGAGCGGTGGGTGAGGGCACGTACCAGAAGGGCGCGCTCAAGTGTGTACCCGAGGCGCCCTTCCAGGACGTCGTATTCGGTCGAAGCCGGACCGCCGGCCTTGCCGCCGCTCGAAGAACCCTTCGAGACGGGGGACGACTTGCGGGTGGAGTTACCGTCCGACATCGATCCGTGCACCCCGCCGATCAGACCGAGAGGACCTGGCGACGGTTGTACGTGCCGCAGCTCGGGCACGCGATGTGCGCCAGCTTCGGCTCGTGGCAGCGGTCGCACGCCACGAGGGCCGGGACAACGGCCTTCCAGTTGGAACGGCGGTGGCGCGTGTTGCTGCGCGACATCTTCCGCTTCGGAACAGCCACGGCTACTTCTCCTGGTTCTCGGCGAGACCCTCACGGGTGTCGCTGTTCTTGAATCCCCGCCGCTGATCAGCGGCTTCGGCACGGGCCTCGTCGCCGGGAGTGGCGGAGAGTCCCTGCAGAGCCGCCCACCGGGGGTCGACGGCATCGTGGTGGTGCGTCGGGTCGTCACTCAGGCGCGCTCCGCACTCGGAGCACAGGCCCAGGCAGTCTTCCTGGCACACCGGCTGCAGCGGCAGTGCGAGCACCACCGCGTCACGCAGCACCGGCTGGAGGTCGAAGAAGTCGCCCTCCAGGCGGTAAGTCTCTTCTTCCGAGTCCTCGTCGAGGTCCTCGGTCCCGGTGGTCCGGGCGCGGTGGCGCTCGTCGGACTCCGGGTAGTAGTACAGCTCCTGGAAGTCCACGTCGATGTCGAAGTCGACGGGCTCCAGGCACCGGACGCACTCGCCCTCGACGTGGGCCTCGGCGGTGCCGGTGACCAGCACGCCCTCGACCACGGACTCCAGGCGGAGCTCCAGCTCGATCGGGCTCTTCTCCGGCACGCCGATCACGTCGATGATCCCGAAGCCCTCGGGGGCCTCCAGGGTTCGGCTCACCTTGCGCATCGAGCCCGGACGACGGCCAAGCTCGTGCGTGTCGAACACGAGGGGGTCGCGGTGGTCGAGGCGGTTCAAGGTGTCCTGACTTCCATAGGAAATGATCGACGATTCCCCATACAAGTCGACTTTGCGAGGGCAAGCCGAGAGCCGGACATGGGGATGCCGGAGTGGTCAGACTACCGGAGTCTCCCGCCAGGCCCAACTTCGGCCCCGTCAGGACACTCTGCGGCCGGCCCGCCGGGGCCGGCTCAGCGCCCGCCGAGCTCCCTCAGCCTGGTCATGTCGATCATGCTGGTGTCGAAGAAGCTGGTCTCTTCCAGTCCCTGCTGCTGGTGCGGCACGGCCGGCGGCGCGGCGGGCGGCTGGGGGTAGTCGTAGCCGTCGTACTGCTGGGCGCCGTAGCCCTGCTGCTGGTAGCCGTAGCCGCCCTGCTGCTGGCCCTGGTAGTCCTGCTGCTGCGGGTAGCCGCCCTGCTGCTGGTCGACCCACTGGGCCTGGTACGGGTCACCCTGGACGGCCTGCTCGTAGCCGCCCCCGTACACCTCGGCGTACTGCCCGCCCTGCTGCTGGGCGGCCGCGTACTGGTCGGCCCCGGGATCCTGCCAGCCGGCGGCGGCCGGGGTCTGCTCGGGCCAGGTCTGCTGCTGCGGGACGTCCTCGCGGTACCAGGCGATGTCGTCACCGTTGGCGTCCTCGGCGAAGCCCGCGGCCACCGCCTCGGCCCGCTCCTTGGCCTGCTGGGCCTGGTCGGCGGCGGCCAGGTAGGCGCCCAGCTCGTCGATCGGCCGCTTGCCGAGCAGCTTGTCGCGGCCCTTGCCGACGGCCTCCAGGGTGGCGCCGAGCACGCTCTCCAGCGTGGCGAGCTTCACATCGACGTACTCGTCGACCTCGGGGCTCGGGCTGATCCGCTGCGGCTGGAACTCCTCGCCGTCGGTCTCGCCCTGCTGCTCGGCCTCGAAGACGCTGGAGTCGCCGCGCAGCTTGGTCCGGCCGCGGCCGACCGCGCCGAGCGTCTTGGTCAGCACGACCTCGAAGTTGGCGAGCTTGCTGTCCACGTAGTCGTCGGCCTCGGCACGCTTGGTCTCGACCTCGGTCCGGGCCTCGGCGAGGATCCGGTCCGCCTCGGCCTGGGCCCGGTGGACCACCTCGGTGTCGGAGATGAGCGAGCCGCGCTCGGCGTGCGCCCCCTGGATGATCCGCTCGGCCTCGGCCTGGGCGCCGGCCACCACCTGCTCGTGGTCGGCCATCACCGACTGGGCCTGGGCGAGTTCGGCGGGCAGGGCCGCCTTGAGGTCGTTGAGCAGGCCGATCAGTTCGGCCCGGTTCACCACGCAGGAGGCCGACATCGGCATCGAGCGGGCGTTCTCGACCGCCGCCACGATCTCGTCGACCTTGTTCTGCACGTCCACGGGGCTTCGTCTTTCCGTGTGCCGCCGACGGTCCGGCGGAGGCAGGCCCAGCGCGGTGCACCTCACCGCAGGGCAGGAATACAGACTGTACGGCCCCCGCGTGGCGAGCTCACAACGTCCGAGCCGAACCGACCTCCACCGACCCGGACAATCCATGACGAAGCGGCAGAAAAGGACAACCGTCCGGCTACTGCTCGGCCTTGCGCTCCGCGATCCGCTCCACCAGCCGGCGGTGCACCGTCTCCGGCAGCAGGTGCGAGACGTCGCCGCCGTACGAGGCCACCTCCTTGGCCAGCGTCGAGGAGAGGAAGCTGTACGTCGGCGAGGTCGGCAGGAACAGCGTCTCCACGCCGGTCAGGCCGTTGTTCATGTGCGCCATCTGCAACTCGTAGTCGAAGTCGCTCACCGCGCGCAGGCCCTTGACGATCGCCGGGATGCCGCGCTCCCGGCAGAAGTCCACCAGCAGGCCCTGGTGCGACTCGACCACCACGTTGCCGAACGCCGCGGTGACCTCCTCGATCAGGCCGATCCGCTCCTCGATGGTGAACATGCCCTGCTTGTTCCGGTTGACCAGGACCGCGACGTGCACCACGTCGTACAGCTTCGAGGCGCGCTCGATGATGTCGAGGTGACCGTTGTGGATCGGGTCGAACGAACCGGGACAGACGGCTCGGCGCATGGCGTGTGTGCTCCCTCGTGGGGTGACGGCTACTGCGGGCCCCGGCCCGCTACTCCTGCTCGCCGGCCGCGGCGGCGGCGCGACCGTACCAGAGCGTCCCCTCGCCGTAGCGGCGGGAACGCAGCACCTCGAAGCCCTCGGGCCAGCCGAAGTCACCGCCGCGGGTGCTGCGCTCCACGGTGACGAGTGCGTCCTCCGCGAGCCAGCCCCCAGCCGACAGTGTGATCAGCATCTCGCGCAGCTCCTCGTCCGTCACGGCGTACGGCGGATCGAGGAAGACCAGGTCGTACGGGGTCTGCGGCGGCGGCCCGGCGATCACCTTCTCCGCCTTGGCGGCCCGCACCTCGGCACCGGGCAGCCCGATCGTGCGGACGTTCTCCCGGATCACCCGGGCCGCCTGGGTGTCCGCCTCGACCAGCAGGACGTGCTCGGCGCCGCGCGAGAGCGCCTCCAGCCCGACCGCGCCCGATCCGCCGAACAGGTCCAGCATCCGGGTCCCGTGCAGGGTGCCGTGCAGCGCCTCCAGGGTGGAGAACATCGCCTCGCGGGCCTTGTCGGAGGTCGGACGGGTGCCCCGGCCGGGCGGTACGGCCAGTCGGCGGCCGCCGGCCGCCCCGGCGATCACGCGGGTCATGGTGGTGGAAGGTCCTTTCGTCGCTGCCCGACCACGCTATCCCGATCACCCCGCCGCGCTCACGCCGAGCGGGTGCGGCCCGACGGACCGCACCCGCGCACCAGGACGGTCAGCTCGCCTCGGAACCCGCCCCCTGGCCCGGGACCGCCGCGCCGAGCAGGGCCGGCGAGGCGTAGCGGGACCAGGACAGGCAGCCGTCGGGCGGGCAGAACTCGGGGCGGCGCGGGTCGTGCCCGAGCTCGCGCAGCTTGGTCCGGACGGAGTCGGGCGTACGGCCGAAGCGGGCGGCGATCCGGGCGACGGTCTCGCCGTCGTGGAAGCGCCGGACCAACTCCTCCTCGTGCTGCGGCACCCAGGGGGCGCCGTGCCCCGGGTAGAGCTCGCGCAGCACGTCGCGGTCGGGGATGGGCTCGGAGACGTCGGCGACGATCGCCAGCGCCCGCAGCGCGCGGTTGAGCGCGATCCGCAGCGAGGCGACGTCCTCGACCGGCAGGCGGAGCCGGCCCGAGGCGAGCGGCGTGGCAGCCGCCCCCTCGCGCCAGCCGGTCAGGGTGAGGGTGACCTCTCGGTCGTCGTCGCTGGAGAGTTCGATCCGGAAGACCTTGTCGCCCAGCGGGAGCTCGTTGAGATGACGGAATGCCATGGCAGGACCCCCAAGTGTCGTGCCAGGTACGCACCTTGGGGGTGCGCCCTGAACACCTTCATTCTCTCCCGGGGGTCTGACAATTCCGGGGCCGCGCGGGCCCGGTCAGCCCTTCTCCATGTAGGCCGCGCGGTCCTCGTCGAGCAGGCTCTCCAGCGCGGTGCGCAGCTCCGGGTGGGCGGCGAGGTCGGGGTCCTCGGCGACCAGCCGGGTGGCCTCGGTCCTGGCGGTGAGGATGACCTCCTCGTCCTCCAGCACCGAGAGCACCTTGAGCGAGGACTTCACCCCGGACTGCGCCTGGCCGAGCACATCGCCCTCGCGGCGCTGTTCGAGGTCGATCCGGGACAGCTCGAAGCCGTCCAGGGTGCCGGCCACCGCGTCCAGCCGGGCCCGGGCGGCGCTGCCCGCGGGCATGTCGCTGACCAGCAGGCACAGGCCCGCCGCGCTGCCGCGGCCGACCCGGCCGCGCAGCTGGTGGAGCTGGGAGACGCCGAAGCGGTCGGCGTCCATGATGACCATCGCGGTGGAGTTGGGGACGTTGACGCCGACCTCGATGACCGTGGTGGCGACCAGCACGTCCACCTCCCCGGCCGCGAACCGGCGCATCACGTCGTCCTTGGCCTCCGGGGCGAGGCGGCCGTGCAGGATCTCCACCCGCAGGCCGCTCAGCGGGCCCTTGGCCAGCTTCTCGGCGGTCTCCACCACCGAGAGCGGGGGCCGCCGTTCGTCGCTCCCGGCGCCGAGGTCGGCGACGTCCTCGAAGTCGTCCTCGTCCGCCCTGCGCTTCCTCTTCCCGTCCTTCGGCGGAGCGGCGGGCTCCTCGTCCCCGATCCGGGGGCAGACCACGTACGCCTGGTGGCCCTTGCCGACCTCCTCGCGGACCCGCTCCCAGGCCCTGGTGAGGAAGTTGGGCTTCTCCAGCGCCGGGACGACGTGGGTGGAGATCGGCGAACGGCCGGCCGGGAGCTGGTCCAGGACGGACGTCTCCAGGTCCCCGAAGACGGTCATCGCGACGGTGCGCGGGATCGGGGTGGCGGTCATCACCAGCAGGTGCGGCGGCTGGTCGCCCTTGGCGCGCAGCGCGTCCCGCTGCTCGACGCCGAAGCGGTGCTGCTCGTCCACCACAACCAGGCCGAGGTCCTGGAACTGGACCTTGTCCTCGATCAGCGCGTGCGTCCCGATGGCGATCCCGGCGTCCCCGCAGGCCATGTCGAGCAGCGCCTGGCGGCGGGCCGGGACGCCCATCGAGCCGGTCAGCAGCACCACCCGGGTGCCCAGGTCGGAGCCGCCGAGCATGCCGCCCTCGGCGAGGTCGCCCATCATCTCGACGATCGAGCGGTGGTGCTGCTGGGCCAGCACCTCGGTGGGGGCGAGCAGCACGGCCTGGCCGCCCGCGTCCACCACGGCGAGCATGGCGCGCAGCGCGACCAGCGTCTTGCCGGAGCCGACCTCGCCCTGGAGGAGGCGGTGCATCGGGTGCTCGGTGGCGAGGTCGGCGGCGATCTCGGCGGAGACCTTCTGCTGGCCCTCGGTGAGGGTGAAGGGCAGCCGGGCGTCGAAGGCGTCCAGCAGCCCGTCGGCGCGGGCCTTGCGCGGCTTGGCGGGCAGCGCGGAGTCGGCGGCCCGGCGCTGGGCGAGGGCGACCTGGAGGACGAAGGCCTCGTCCCAGCGCAGCCGGCTCTGGGCGCGCTCGCGGTCGGCCTGGCCGCGCGGGCGGTGGATCAGCTCCAGCGCCTCGGGCAGCGGGATCAGGTCGTGCCGCTCGCGCAGTTCGGCGGGCAGCGGTTCGCCGACGTCGCCGAGGTGCTTGGTGAGTGCGGTCTCGATGCAGATCGACAGCTTCCAGCTGGGCATCTGGGCGCTGGCGCCGTACACCGGGATGAGCCGGCCGGCGAACTGCTTCGCGGCGTCCGACCCCGCGTCCTCGTCGAGCAGCTGGTAGTCGGGCGAGACCAGTTGGCGGGTGCGGTTGAAGACGCCGACCTTGCCCGCGAACAGGCCCTGGGCGCCGGCCCTGAGCTCCTTCTGCCGCCAGCCCTGGTTGAAGAAGACCAGCGAGAGCCGGCTGCGGCCGTCGGTGACGACGACCTCCAGGCGGTCGCCCTTGCGGCCGCGGAACGGGATCAGGGTGACCTTCTCGATCCGGGCCAGCACGGTGACGTGCTCGTCGATCTCCAGCTCGTCCAGGCTGGTGAGCTGGCCGCGTTCGACGTAGCGGCGCGGGTAGTGGTGCAGCAGGTCCCCGACCGTGCGCAGCTTGAGGCTGTCGGCGAGCACCTTCGCGGTGCGGTCGCCGACGAGCTTGGTCAGTGGTTCATCGAGAGCGCCCATCAGGCCCCTGTCTACACCACGGGGGCGACAAACCGGCCCCTACTCCCCTACTCCACCCCGATGAGCAGCGGCGTGGACTCCTGCCCGCCGTGGAAGACCACCGAGTCGACCTCGGGCCGCTGCTGGCGCACGTGCGCGACCAGCCGGTCGGCGAGCGCGCGGTCGGCGCCCTCACCAAGGATCAGGGTGACGAGTTCGCCGCCGGCGCCGAGCATCCGGTCCAGCACGCTCTCGCCGACCTCGGCCAGCCCGGCGCCGATCACCGCGACGTCGCCGTCGATCAGGCCGAGCACGTCCCCCGCCTGGCAGACCCCGGCCATGGTCCAGGACTCCCCCTCGGCGACGGCGAGTTCCGCGTACCGGGTGGCCCCGGCGGCGGAGGTCATGGCGACCACGTCCTCGTCGAAGCGGCGGCCGCCCTCGTGCACCGCGAGCGCCGCCAGCCCCTGGACCGGCGAGCGGGTGGGCAGGACGGCCATCCGCACGCCCTCCTCCCGCAGCTGGTCGGCGGCGGCCCCGGCGGCGGCGCGCAGTTCGGGGTCGTTGAGCAGCAGGACGACCTCGCGGGCGGCCGAGCGGCGCACCGCGTCGGCGAGTTCGGCGCTGGCCGGACGGCGGTCCGGGTCGGCGTGCAGGACGACGGCGCCGGCCTGCTCGCACAGTTCGGCCAGACCGCCGCCGTAGACCACGGAGAGCACCGCCCGGGCCCGCTCCTCGCGTTCGCCGCGCTCGGCGGCGGTGCCGGAGCGGGCGGCGGCCTCGGCGAAGTGCGTGATCCGGATCTGGTGCGGGCGCCCGGCCTCGACCCCGGCCTCCACGGCGGCGCCCGCGTCGTCCACGTGGACGTGCACGTTCCACAGTCCGTCGCCGCCGCCGACCACCAGGGAGTCGCCGAGCGCGCCGAGCCGCATCCGCAGCGCGGGCAGTGCCCGGTCGGGGGCGTCCAGCAGGTAGATGACCTCGAAGGCGGGGTGGCCCGGCCCGGGCGGCCTCACGTGCGCCGTGCAGGTCTCCACCGGGCGGACGTCCCCGCGCAGCGCGACCGGTCCCATCGGCTGCTGCCCGGCGACGGCGTCGGCGAGCGCGCCGAGGACGGCCACCAGGCCGCGCCCGCCGGCGTCCACGACGCCGTTCTCGGCCAGCACGGCGAGCTGTTCGGGGGTGTGCCGCAGCGCGTCCCGGGCGGCCCGGTAGGCGGTGTCGGCGACCTGCGCGAGCCCGTCCCCGGCCCGTACGGCCTCGCGGGCGGCGACCCTGGCGACGGTCAGCAGGGTGCCCTCGACGGGCTCCGCGACGGCCTGGTACGCGGAGTCGGCGGCCCGTTGCAGGGCGGCCCGCAGCTGTTCGGCGCCACCGCCCTCGGCGAGCTTCTCCGCGGTGCCGCGCAGCCACTGGGCGAGGATCACCCCGGAGTTGCCGCGGGCGCCGACCAGGGCGCCGCGGGCCATCGCCCGGACCGTGTCGGCCAGTCCGGGGGCCGGGTCGGCGGCGGGGTCGGCGAAGCGGCTCTCCACCTCGGCGGCGGCGGACTCGACGGTCAGGTAGAGGTTGGTGCCGGTGTCGCCGTCCGGGACGGGGTAGACGTTGAGCGCGTCGATCTCCTCGCGCGCCTGGCCGAGCGCGCGCAGGGCGAGCTGGCACCAGGTGCGCACGGCCGGGGCGTCGAGCGTGTGCAGCACCAGGTCTCCTCCGGATGGGACGCCGCGCTGGCCTGAGGGGCGACAGCACATCCAGGCAGCGGCGAGGGGTGATACCGGCAGGTTATCGGGGGCCCGGGAGGGCGGCCCCGATCGGCGGCCGGAGCGATCACTCGGCCGGTCGTGGTAGTTTCGTGGGACGGAAGCAAGCGTTGTATGCTCTTCCGGTTGCCTGGAACCGTCCAGGCTCACCCCCTTGTCCGGTCTGGTTCACGCGAGTGCTCCGGTGGGTGGGCGGGGTTTTCGAAAGTAACTGATCTGAAGTCTTGGAGTGACTCCTGTGGCTGCCAACTGCGACGTCTGCGGCAAGGGGCCGGGCTTCGGCAACAGCATCTCCCACTCTCACCGCCGTACCCCCCGTCGTTGGAACCCCAACATCCAGACGGTGCGCGCTGTGATTGGGCGGACGCCGAAGCGGCTCAACGTCTGCACCTCGTGCATCAAGGCCGGTAAGGTCTCGCGCTGACGCGCAGACCGGCATGCCGGTCCTCCAGTGAGCCGGTTCATCCTCGGATGGGCCGGCTTCACTGTTTCCGTGGCCGGCTACGCCGTTTTCCGGACTCACCGTTGGTGGGCGGACTCCTCAGAGGAGCCCGCCCATCGACGTTTTCCGGCTCTGCGGGGTCCTCAGCGCCAGCGCCAGGCGTGGTCGACCGGGCCGATCCCGGCACCCAGCGCGAAGCCCCCGGCGATCGCGCCGGTGATGTACTCCTTGGCCGAGCCGACGGCCTCCGGCAGGGTCTCGCCCTTGGCCAGGCCGGCCGCGATCGAGCTGGCCAGGGTGCAGCCGGTGCCGTGGGTGTGCCGGTTGTCGTAGCGCGGCGCCCGGTACCAGTGCACCTCCTCGGGCCCGCCGTACAGCAGGTCGGCGGCCTCGCCCTCCAGGTGGCCGCCCTTGACCAGCGCCCAGCGCGGCCCGAGGTCCACCAGGGCCCGGGCGGCGTCCAGCATCTGCCCCTCGCCGTCGACGGTACGGCCGGTGAGCTGGGTCACCTCGTGCAGGTTGGGGGTGACCACGGTGGCGACCGGCAGCAGCCTCTCCCGGACGGTGGCCACCGCCTCGGCGGCCAGCAGCGCGTCCCCGTGCTTGGAGACGCCGACCGGGTCGACCACCACCGGGGCGGTCACCCCGGCGAGCAGTTCCGAGACGGTCTCGACCAGTTCGATCGAGGCGAGCATGCCGGTCTTCACGGCCTGCACCCCGATGTCGTCCACCACACTGCGGAACTGCGCCCGGACGGCTTCGGCGGGCAGTTCCCAGTAGCCCTGGACGCCGAGCGAGTTCTGCGCGGTGACGGCGGTGATCACGCTCATGCCGTGGACGCCGAGGGCGAGCATCGCCTTGAGGTCGGCCTGGATGCCGGCGCCGCCGCCGGAGTCGGAGCCGGCGATGGTGAGCACGCGAGGGGGAGCAGTCGAAGCCATGAGGTCAACCTACCTCCGGCGGTTCAGAGCACCGCTTCGGATTCCGCCCAGCGCTGCTCCGGCACGGTCTTCAGCCGGGTCACCGCGTCGGCGATCGGCAGCAGCTCGATGCCGGTCCGGCGCAGCGCGGTGAAGTGCCCGAACGCGCCCTGGTGGACGGCCTCCACCGCGTGCCAGCCGAAGCGGGTGGCGAGCACCCGGTCCCGGGCGGTCGGGGTGCCGCCGCGCTGGGTGTGGCCGAGGATGACCGGGCGGGCCTCCTTGCCGAGCAGGTTCTCCAGCTCGTGCGCGAGCCGGTTGCCGATCCCGCCGAAGGTCCGGTGCCCGAACTGGTCGACGTCGCCGTGGTCGAAGCGCATGGTGCCGGGCTGCGGGGCCGCGCCCTCGGCGACGGCGATGATGGCGAACTTCTTGCCGCGGTCGAAGCGGTCCTCGACCATCCGGGCCACCGCCTCGATGTCGAAGGGCTTCTCCGGGATCAGGATGCCGTGCGCGCCGCCCGCCATGCCCGCGGTGAGGGTGATCCAGCCGGTGTGACGGCCCATCAACTCCACGACCATGACCCGCTGGTGGGACTCCGCGGTGGTCTTCAGCCGGTCGATCGCCTCGGTCGCGACGTGCACCGCGGTGTCGAAGCCGAAGGTGACGTCGGTGGCGTCGATGTCGTTGTCGATGGTCTTGGGGACCCCGACCACCGGCAGTCCGGCGTCGCTGAACAGCTTGGCGGCGGTGAGCGTTCCCTCGCCGCCGATCGCGATCAGCGCGTCGATGCCGATGTCCCGGGCCAGCGTCTTCGCGTTCTCCACCGCCCAGGCGATCCGTTCGCGCCGCACCCGGGCCGAGCCGAGGATGGTGCCGCCGAGGGTGAGCAGGCCGGTGACGTCGTCGTGCGAGATCGGCCGGGTGCGGCCCTCGATCAGGCCGAGGAAGCCGTCCAGGATGCCCACGATCTCGTCGCCGTGGACGTCCGTCCCCCGGTGCACCACCGAGCGGATCACCGCATTGAGGCCGGGGCAGTCGCCGCCGCTGGTCAGTACACCGATGCGCATGTGTGGTGTGCTCCCGCTCGCAGTGGTTCAGACCACCCGCTCCGGACGGCGGGCGGGCTCGGATGTCGCAAGCCTACGCAAAACACATCCTCGAATCCCGTCCGCCGCACATCGGGGCTCCACACTCCTGCCGGCTCACTCGGCGAAGTGGTCCCAGCCGCCGACCCGGTCCCAGGGGGCGCCGTCCACCGTCACCCGGCCGCTGCGCGAGCCCCGCGGGCGGCCGGTCACCTCGCCCACCACCCGCCAGCGGGCCGGGAGTTGGACCCCGCGCGGGAAGGTCGCCACGATCGCGTGGTCCTCGCCGCCGGAGAGCACCCAGACCATCGGGTCCACCCCGACCGCCTGGCCGATGTCGGCCATCTGCGCCGGGACGTCGAAGTCGGCGGCCTTCAGGTCGATGTCCACCTCGCTGGCCCGGGCGACGTGGCCGAGGTCGGCGACCAGCCCGTCGCTCACGTCGATCATCGAGGTCGCGCCCAACTCGGCGGCGGCCGGGCCCGCGTGGTACGGCGGCTCCGGCCGGCGGTGCGCCTCGACGAAGGCGCGCGGGGAGCGGAAGCCGCGCTGCAGCACGGTCAGTCCGGCCGCCGACCAGCCCAGCCAGCCGGTCACCGCGATCACGTCACCGACCTGCGCGCCGGAGCGCGTCACCGCCGCGCGCCCCTGGAGGTCCCCGAGCGCCGTGATCGCCAGGGTGACGGTGTCGCCGCGCACCACGTCGCCGCCGACCACCGTCGCCCCGGCCACCTGGCACTCGTCGCGCAGCCCGTCCATCAGCTCGGTGGCCCAGGTGGTCGGCAGGTCGGCGGGGGCGACCAGCCCGAGCAGTATCGCGGTGGGCACCGCGCCCATCGCGGCCACGTCGGCGAGGTTCTGGGCGGCGGCCTTGCGGCCCACGTCGTAGGCGGTGGACCAGTCCCGGCGGAAGTGCCGGTTCTCGATCAGGACGTCCGTGGTGGCCACCACCCGGCCGTCCGGGGCCTTCACCACCGCGGCGTCGTCCCCGGGGCCGAGGTCGACCGCGTCGGTGAGCGGTACCCGGGCGGTCAGCTCCCTGATGAGGCCGAACTCGCCGAGCTCGCCCACGGTCCCCTGCATCTGCCGTCCTCTCGCCTTTCCTTCCCGGATGGCGCCGCCATCCGGGATCCAGTCCCCGTCGCTCCCCCGCGCGCAGCGTACGCCCTTCGGGGACGCCGAAGTCTCCCCTCCCCGGCCCACCGCGCGGTAGCGTGGTGATCAGCCTGCCGGTGAACCCGTTCCCACCCCTGTGCCCGACCGGGCGATCACGGCGGCGATCCCCCCTCCAACCGGCCGCCGGGAGGTCCCCCCGTGGTACAGGCATACATCCTGATCCAGACCGAGGTAGGCAAGGCCACCGCCGTGGCCCAGACGATCGGGGGGATCCCCGGTGTGATCACCGCCGAGGACGTCACCGGTCCGTACGACGTGATCGTCAAGGCCGAGGCCGAGACGGTCGACGAACTCGGCCGCATGGTGGTGGCCAAGGTCCAGAAGGTCGAAGGCATCACCCGCACCCTCACCTGTCCGGTGGTCCACCTGTAAGCCCTGGCTACCATCGGCGGGTGGACAGAGAATCCCGCATCCCCAAGGCGCTGGCCGCGCTTCCGGCGCCGGTCCGCTGGTTCGCCCTGCCCGTCGCGCTGACCTGCACGGTCGTGGTGCTGGTCGGCAGTTGGAGTTCGGGTGACGCCGGGATCGAGGTCCCGCAGCCGAGCGGCCGGGCCGCCGACTACTGCCGGGCGCTGGCCGCGGCGCTGCCACAGGAGCTGCTCGGACACCCGCGCAAGGACCCGTCGCCGGCCTCTCCGTACGTCGCCGCCTGGGGCGACTCGCCCCGGACGGTGCTGCGTTGCGGCGTCGACCGGCCGGAGGAGCTGAACGGCGAGCACGCCATGGACCTCTCGCCGACGGTCGACGACCTCACCTGGTGGTCGCAGAAGCTGAGCGACGGCGGCTACCGCTTCGTCACGACCATGCGCGCGGCCTACGTCGAGGTGACCTCCCCGCCCGGCGTCTACGGCAGCCCGCTGGACCCGGCCGCCACGCTGACCCCGCTGGTCAAGGCCAACATCCCGGGCTGAGGCGTCCCGGGCGGAGCGCGACGACGAGGGCGGGCCGGGAGCTTCCGGCCCGCCCTCGTCGTACCCGCCTAGCGCAGCCCGGTCGAGCGGCGCAGCGCCGTCTGCAGCAGCCGGTCGATCAGCTCCGCGTACGGGACGCCGCTGACCTCCCACATCTTGGGGTAGGCCGAGATCGGGGTGAAGCCCGGCATGGTGTTGATCTCGTTGATCATCCAGGTGCCGTCCTCCAGCAGGAAGAAGTCCACCCGGGCCAGGCCTTCGCAGCCGAAGGCCTCGAACGCGGCCACCGCCTGGCGCTGGATCTCCGCGACCTCCTCGGCGGTGAGCTCCGCGGGGATCCGCACCTCGGAGGAGTCGATGTACTTGGCCTCGAAGTCGTAGAAGTCGAAGCCCTCGCCGACCAGCACCTCGGCCGGGACGCTGGCCCGCGGGCCGTCCTCGAACTCCAGCACGCCGCACTCGACCTCGCGGCCGGAGACGCCCGCCTCGATGATCAGCTTGGGGTCGTGCCGGCGGGCCTCCTCGATCGCGGCGTCCAGGTCGGCCAGGTCCTTGACCTTGGTGATGCCGATGCTGGAGCCGGCGCGGCAGGGCTTCACGAACAGCGGCAGGCCGAGCGCCGCGGCCCGCTCGCGCACGTCGGCGCGGCCCTGCTCGGTCGTCCAGTCGCGCGGCCGCACGATCGTGTAGTGGCCGACGCCCAGGCCGTGCGAGGCCAGGATCCGCTTGGCGAACTCCTTGTCCATGCCGGCCGCGCTGGCCAGCACGCCGTTGCCGACGTACGGGACGCCGGAGAGCTCCAGCAGGCCCTGAAGGGTGCCGTCCTCGCCCCAGGGGCCGTGCAGCAGCGGGAACACCACGTCGACCTCGCCGAGGGCCTTCGGGGCGTTGCCCGGCTCGCTCAGGAGCACCTCCCGGTCGCCCGGCGCGACCGGCAGCGCGACCTGCCCGTCGACCGCCTCGGCGACCCCCTGGACGTCCGGCATCCGGCCGTCGGTGATGGCCATCCGGGCCGGCTCGTCGCTGACCAGCGCCCAGCGGCCCTCGGGGGTGATCCCGATCGGGAGCACCTCGTACTTCTCGCGGTCGATCGCCTTCAGCACGCTGCCGGCGGTGACCACCGAAACGCCGTGCTCGGAGCTGCGCCCGCCGAAGACCAGCGCGACACGCGGCTTCGGGGCGGACGGGTTCGGGGAGGTCTGTTCGATGCTCATATCGGGTTTGAGACTACCGTGCGAGGGGTTTCCGGGAAGTCAACGCCTTCCCGGAAACCCCCGCCTCAGCGCCGCTCCGGCTTGGCCGAGCGCGACATCAGCGCCTGGAGCGCCTCCTGGGTCGGCCGGCCGTTGTGCACCACGTCCACCACGGCCTCGACGATCGGCATGTCGACGCCGCTGCGCCGGGCCAGGTCCAGCACCGACTCGCAGGACTTGACGCCCTCCGCGGTCTGCCGGGTGGCCGCGATGGTCTCGGCGAGCGACATCCCCCGGCCCAGGTTCATGCCGAAGGTGTTGTTGCGCGACAGCGGCGAGGAGCAGGTGGCGACCAGGTCGCCCATCCCCGCGAGGCCCGCGAAGGTGTGCGGGTCGGCGCCGAGCACCTCGCCGAGCCGGGTGGTCTCGGCCAGCCCGCGGGTGATCAGCGTCGCCTTGGTGTTGTCGCCGAGCCCCATGCCGGCCGCCATGCCGACCGCCAGGCCGATCACGTTCTTGACGGCGCCGCCGAGTTCGCAGCCGACCACGTCGGTGTTGGTGTACGGCCGGAAGTACGGCGTGTGGCAGGCCGCCTGGAGCCGCTTGGCGACCGTCTCGTCGGAGCAGGCGACGACGCTGGCGGCGGGCTGCTTGTTGGCGATCTCCCGGGCCAGGTTGGGCCCGCTGACCACCGCGACGCGCTCCGGGCCGACCCCGGTGACCTCCTGGATCACCTCGCTCATCCGCTTGGCGGTGCCGAGCTCGATGCCCTTCATCAGGCTCACCAGCACGGTCCGCGGCCCGAGCAGCGGCGTCCAGGCGGCCAGGTTGTCGCGCAGCGTCTGCGAGGGCACCACGAGCACCGCGAAGTCGGCGCCGGCCAGCGCCTCGGCGGCGTCGGTGGTGGCCCGCACCGAGTCGGGCAGCCGCACGCCGGGCAGGTAGTCCGGGTTCTCGTGGGTGGTGTTGACGGCGTCCACCAGCTCCTGGCGGCGGGCCCAGAGCACGACCTCGCAGCCCGCGTCGGCGAGCACCATCGCGAACGCGGTGCCCCAGGAGCCGGTCCCCATCACGGCGCAGCGGGTCACCGGCCGGCCTCCGTAGCGTCGTTGCCGCCCTCGGCGGCCCTGGTTCCCTCGGCGGCCTTGCCGCCCTTGGCCCGGCGGCGCTCGGCCAGCGCGGCGGCGGCCCGTTCGCGGGCGGCCCGGCGCATGTCGTAGCGCTCGGCCGGCGGCTGCTCGTCGCGGACGTCGGCGAGTACGGCGGTGATCGCCGTCATGATGTCCTCGGTCGCGTCGGCGAGCACCTGGGCGGTGAGCTCCTGGCCCTGGTACCTGCTCAGGTCCACCGCGGGCCCGGCGGCGACGATCACCCTGTGGCGCGGGAACAGGTTGAACTTGCCCTTGCCGAAACCGGGCCGGCCGTACGGCGGGATGATCTCGTGCGCGCCCCAGTGGGCGACCGGGATGACCGGCGCACCGGTCATCAGCGCGACCCTGGCGACCCCGCTCTTGCCGGTCATCGGCCACAGGTCGGGATCCCGGGTGAGCGTGCCCTCCGGGTAGAACTGCACGCACTGGCCGTTGTTGACGGCGTCGATCGCGGCCCGGAACGCCTGCGCGGCGTCGGTGGACTCGCGGAACACCGGGATCTGGCCGGTCTTGCGCAGCATGAATCCGATGAAGGGGATCGAGAACAGCGAGGACTTGGCGAGGATCCGCGGCGGACGGCCGCTGTTGTACTGCCAGTGCGCGTAGATCACCGGGTCGATGATCGAGTTGTGGTTCACCGCGGCGATGAAGCCGCCCTTCCGCGGAAGGTTCTCCCAGCCCCGCCAGTCGGGCTTCACCAGGGCGGTCGTCACCGGCTTCACCAGCACGGCCGCCAAGCGGTACCAGATGCCGTAGTCGGCGTTGCCGAACTTGGCGTACGAGCGGCGGGCCACCCCAGGTCCTCCTCATCCCGTGCGGCACGAGGGTGCCGCGGTCATTGCCTCCCGGTGTCGCGCACCGGCCTGCCCTGTGCCCGGTTCGCGGGCGCGGAACAGTGTCGCCCGCCCGCTCGCCGGCTGTCGAGCGGCCGCGCCAACCCGCGCGGCAGTCGTGATCAAACGCACGTCCGCACAGTTCGGACGGCCTGGCGAGGGCTCCGGGACCGGAGTCACAATGACGCCGATGACCCAGGACACCGTACGCCCCAGCGGGCCCGTCGCGCCCGCCGCACCCACCGCCGACTGGTCGCTGGTGCTGCCGCTCAAACCGCTCGCCCTGGCGAAGAGCCGACTGGCCCCGTACGCCGGGCCGCACCGGCCGGACCTGGCGCTGTCCTTCGCGCTCGACACCGTCAGCGCCGCACTGGCCACCCCGGGCGTCTCCCGGGTCCTGGTGGTCACCCGGGACGCCACCGCCGGCGTCAGACTGGCGGCGCTCGGCGCCCTGGTGGTCTCCGACGAGCCCGGCGGCGGCCTCAACGAGGCGCTGGCGCACGGCGCCTCGGTCGCCCGGGCGCTGGCCCCGCTGGCTCCGCTGGCCGTCCTCTCGGCGGACCTGCCGGCCCTGCGCCCGGCCGAACTCGCCCGGGTGCTGGCGGCGGTGCCACCGGACGGCCGGGCCTTCCTGCCGGACTCCCCCGGCGTCGGCACCGCCCTGCTGGCCAGCACCCCCGGGCGGCCGCTCTCCCCCTCCTTCGGGGACGGCTCCCGGGCCCGGCACGCGGCCGGCGGGGCGCTCGAACTGCGCCTGGCCGGCGTGGAGTCGGTGCGCCGGGACGTCGACACCGGCACCGACCTCGGCGAGGCGATGGAGCTCGGCCTCGGCCCGCACACCAGCGCCCTGTTCGCCCGGCTCGGCCGCTCCTGACCTCCGGCTCGGGCCGCTCGCTATGCTGCTGGCATGCAGGCCACCGCGTTCACCTTCGACCCCGACACCCGGGCCGGCTCCGTGCTGCTCGACGACGGGACCCCGGTGCCGTTCGACGCGGCCGCCTTCGACGCCGGCGGTCTGCGGCTGCTGCGGCCCGGCCAGCGGGTGCGGATCCGCACCGAGGGCGCGGGAGAGGCCCGCCGGGTGGTCTTCGTGACCCTCCAGACCTTCCCCGACCCCGCCGACGCGAGCTGACCCCACCGGATTCACCGGCGCCGCCCCGACAACGTTCCGGCACCGTTCCCGCGGTTTTCCACGCCCCGGCCGACGGTTTCCGCATCCCTGCCGGCGTTTTCCGCGTCTTGTCCCCGCTTTCCGCTCCGACCGACGGCCGCCCCCGTTTACTGACCGAGCGCCCGGAAATCGAAAGAGCCGCGGCCACCCGGTCTCCGCAATTAACGGAAGGGGGTGCCGCGGCTCTGAGCCGAAGGCCGTCCGAGGACAGTCGCGCGGGACTTACTTGGCGGTGGTCTTGCGCGCGGTGGTCTTGCGGGTGGCGGTCTTCTTCGCCGGCGCCGTCTTCTTGGCCGTGGCGGTCGCCTTCTTGGCGACGGCCGTCGTCTTCTTGGCGGCGGCCGTGGTGGTCGCCTTCTTGGCGGCGGCCGTGGTCTTCTTGGTGGCAGCGGCCTTGGTGGCGGCGGCCTTGGTCGCGGTCGCCGTGGTCTTCTTGGCGGCGGCCGTGGTCTTCTTGGTGGCAGCGGCCTTGGTGGCGGCGGCCTTGGCCGTGGTCTTCTTGGCGGCGGCCGTGGTGGTCGCCTTCTTGGCGGCGGCCTTCTTCGCCGGAGCGGCGGCGGCAGCGGTGGCGGCGCGCTTGGTGGCGGCACGCTTGGCGGCCGGGGTGGCCGCGACGCCGCTCTTGCCCGGGGTGAGGGAGCCCTTGGGGGCCTTCTTCACGGAGGGGCCTTCCTTCGGCAGCTTCTTGCTGCCGCTGACCAGGTCCTTGAAGCCCTGACCCGGACGGAAGCGGGGGACCGAGGTCTTCTTGACCTTGACCCGCTCGCCGGTCTGCGGGTTGCGGGCGAAGCGCGCGGAGCGCTCCACCTTCTCGAAGGTGCCGAAACCGGTGACCGACACCCGGTCGCCGGCCACAACGGCACGGACCATGGTGTCGAGCACTGCGTCGACGGCCTCTGCGGCAGCCTTGCGACCGCCCAGCTGCTCGGCCACCGCTTCGACAAGCTGAGCCTTGTTCACGTCTTCCCCTTCGGAAACGGGCGCCGGATGATTCCATCCGTTCTTTTCGCACGTTAGGTATGTATCTGCGGACTTTCAATTACCAAACGCGCGAATCACCCTAGTGTCGCAATGGATTTGCGCGTCGGCGACCTCAGTCGACGGGTGGGCGCCCCTCGTCGAGGTCATGTACAAAGCGACTCAACCGCCTTGCCGCCTCCGGAAGATCGCGCTTGGCGGTCTCGGTGACGATGAGCAGTTGACGGGTGAGAGCGGTCTTTGCATCGGCAGACACGTTCAGCGCATGCACGCGGGCGTGAGCTTGCTTCAACCGCTCGGCCACAAGCGCGTAGAGCGCTGCGACTTCCTGGTCGTCCGGCCCCTCAGCTGGTGCGGAGGTGACGTCCGGCCGATCGTCAATTCGGCGTTCGGATCCCCGGCCCATGGACTCCTCGGACGCGGGTTCGCCGCCCGCGTACGGAGGTTCATGGTGCCGGTGCATGTACTGATTGTGCCATCTACCCGCAGTTGTACTTGCGCGGGGCCCTGTTCCGCAAAGCCAAATGGGCAATCCGGGGCGGGCCTCGTCGCTAACTCGTGCTCCGGAACGCCGGATGGCCCGGCCCCCCCGAGGGGGGCGCGGGCCATCCGGTGGATCGTCAGAATGCTTGTTCTGAAGGGAACTCAGGAGACCGGCAGAGTACGGGGCTTGAACGCCGGACGGGTCGCCTCGTAGGCCGCGATGTCGGCCTCGTTCTGCAGCGTGATGCTGATGTCGTCCAGCCCGTTGAGCAGCCGCCACCGGACGTTGTCGTCCAGTTCGAAGGCCGCGGTGATGCCTTCGGCCCGAACTTCGCGGTTCTCCAGATCAACGGTGATCTCCGCCGAAGGGTCACTCTCAGTGAGCACCCAGAGGCGTTCCACGGTCTCCTGCGGCAGGACGACGGTCAGCAGGCCGTTCTTCAGCGAGTTGCCGCGGAAGATGTCGGCGAAGCGGGAGGAGACGACCGCGTGGAAGCCGTAGTTCTGCAGCGCCCAGACCGCGTGCTCGCGGGAGGAGCCGGTGCCGAACTCGGGGCCGGCCACCAGAACGGTGGCGCCCTGCCGCTCGGGCCGGTTCAGGACGAACGACTCGTCCTTGCGCCAGGCTTCGAACAGGCCGTCCTCGAAACCGGATCGGGTGACCTTCTTGAGCCAGTGGGCCGGGATGATCTGGTCGGTGTCCACGTTGCTGCGGCGCAGCGGCACGGCCCGGCCGGTGTGGGTGGTGAACTTCTCCATGGCTCAGGCCTCCACGGCGACGTTGGTGGACACGAGGTCGGCGGGGGCCGCCAGTCGGCCCAGGACGGCGGTCGCGGCGGCGACCTGCGGGGAAACCAGGTGGGTGCGGCCGCCCTTGCCCTGGCGGCCCTCGAAGTTGCGGTTCGAGGTGGAGGCGCAGCGCTCCCCGGGGGCGAGCTGGTCGGGGTTCATGCCCAGGCACATCGAGCAGCCGGCGTGGCGCCATTCGGCCCCGGCGGCGGTGAACACCTTGTCCAGGCCCTCCTCGACGGCCTGCAGGGCGACCCGGACCGAGCCGGGGACGACCAGCATCCGCACCCCGTCGGCGACCCGGCGGCCCTCCAGGATGGCGGCGGCGGCGCGCAGGTCCTCGATCCGGCCGTTGGTGCAGGAGCCGACGAAGACCGCGTCGACGGCGACCTCGCGCAGCGGGGTGCCGGCCTCAAGGCCCATGTACGCCAGGGCGTTCTCGGCGGCCGTGCGCTCCTGCGGGTCGGCGAAGTCCTCGGGGTTCGGGACGGTGGAGCCGAGCGGGGCGCCCTGGCCGGGGTTGGTGCCCCAGGTGACGAACGGGGTCAGCTCGCTCGCGTCGATGAGGATCTCGTGGTCGAAGACGGCGTCCTCGTCGGTGCCCAGGGTCCTCCAGTACTCGACGGCGGCGTCCCAGTCCTCGCCCTGCGGGGCGTGCGGGCGGCCCTTGAGGTACGCGAAGGTGGTCTCGTCCGGGGCGATCATGCCGGCCCGGGCGCCCGCCTCGATGGACATGTTGCAGACGGTCATCCGGGCCTCCATGGACAGGCTCCGGATCGCCGAACCGCGGTACTCCAGGACGTAGCCCTGGCCGCCGCCGGTGCCGATCTTCGCGATCACGGCCAGGATCAGGTCCTTGGCGGTGACGCCGTCGGGCAGGTCGCCCTCGACGGTGATCGCCATGGTCCGGAACGGCGCCAGCGGCAGGGTCTGGGTCGCCAGCACGTGCTCGACCTGGCTGGTGCCGATGCCGAACGCCAGCGCGCCGAAGGCGCCGTGGGTGGAGGTGTGGGAGTCGCCGCAGACCACCGTCATGCCGGGCTGGGTCAGGCCGAGCTGCGGGCCGACCACGTGCACGACGCCCTGCTCGACGTCGCCGAGCGAGTGGATCCGGACGCCGAACTCGGCCGCGTTGCGGCGCAGCGTCTCCAGCTGCACCCGGGAGACCGGGTCGGCGATCGGCTTGTCGATGTCCAGGGTCGGGGTGTTGTGGTCCTCGGTGGCGATCGTCAGGTCGGTGCGGCGGACCGGGCGACCGGCCAGGCGCAGCCCGTCGAAGGCCTGCGGGCTGGTGACCTCGTGGAGCAGGTGCAGGTCGATGAACAGGAGGTCGGGCTCGCCCTCCGCGCGCCGCACGACGTGGTCGTCCCAGACCTTCTCTGCGAGTGTCCGTCCCATCGGATTCCCTCCAGCCGGCCGCGTTGCCGGCCTTCTCATGTCGTCGGGGTAAACGCTTGCGCAGCCCCGTGCGGGGCGCCTTCGCGCGATCTGCACGCCGGATCGCCGTCCACGATGCGGACACTCTGACGAGGTCCCATCCTGGATGTCTCCCGGGCTGCTGCATCCAGAGTGGCGCTTTTCCCGGAAGATTGAACTTGCGTCTCGCGGAATGAGACTGCAGTCTTAGCGCATGGACAACACTAGCGGCGTCGGCGTTCTCGACAAGGCCGCTCTGGTGCTGAGCGCACTGGAGTCGGGCCCCGCCACGTTGGCGGGGCTGGTCGCCGCCACCGGTCTGGCGCGCCCCACGGCCCACAGACTCGCCGTCGCACTCGAACACCACCGCCTGGTCACCAGGGACATGCAGGGACGTTTCATCCTCGGCCCCCGCCTGTCCGAACTCTCCGCCGCGGCGGGCGAGGACCGGCTGCTCGCCACCGCGGGCCCGGTCCTGACCCACCTGCGCGACGTCACCGGCGAGAGCGCACAGCTCTACCGCCGCCAGGGCGAGATGCGGATCTGCGTAGCCGCCGCCGAGCGGCTCTCCGGCCTGCGGGACACCGTCCCGGTCGGCAGCACCCTGCCGATGAAGGCCGGCTCGGCCGCCCAGGTCCTGCTGGCCTGGGAGGAGCCCGAGCGGCTCCACCGCGGCCTCCAGGGCGCCCGCTTCACCGCCACCGCGCTCAGCGGCGTGCGGCGGCGCGGCTGGGCCCAGTCGATCGGCGAGCGCGAGCCGGGCGTCGCGTCCGTCTCCGCGCCCGTCCGCGGCCCCTCCAACCGCGTGGTGGCCGCCGTCTCCGTCTCCGGCCCGATCGAGCGGCTGACCCGCCACCCGGGCCGCCTGCACGCCCAGGCCATCATCGAAGCCGCGAACCGGCTCACCGAGGCACTGCGCCGAAGCTGACCCGGCAGGGGCCCCCACCCACCCCTCCCCCGCCGGAAACACCCCCACCGAAAACGCGAAGGGCCCCGCTCGGAATCGAGCGGGGCCCTTCGAGACGTCTCCTGGAAGGGACACTCCCCGGAAAGCAAAAAGACCCCGGGAACCGGGGCCTTTCCAATTTCTGGCTGGGGTACCAGGACTCGAACCTAGACTAAATGAACCAGAATCACTCGTGCTGCCAATTACACCATACCCCAACACAAAGCAAGGGCCGATGGGCTGACCCATCGGCTTGCTCTGAAGTACCCCCGACCGGATTCGAACCGGCGCTACTGCCGTGAGAGGGCAGCGTGCTAGGCCGCTACACAACGGGGGCATCCTGGTGATCCCTTGCGGGATCAGTACCCCCGACCGGATTCGAACCGGCGCTACTGCCGTGAGAGGGCAGCGTGCTAGGCCGCTACACAACGGGGGCTTTCCAGGTGATCCCTTGCGGGATCAGTACCCCCGACCGGATTCGAACCGGCGCTACTGCCGTGAGAGGGCAGCGTGCTAGGCCGCTACACAACGGGGGCTTTCCAGGTGATCCCTTGCGGGATCAGTACCCCCGACCGGATTCGAACCGGCGCTACTGCCGTGAGAGGGCAGCGTGCTAGGCCGCTACACAACGGGGGCTTGATCTTCATTTGTACTGCGGTGCGATCTTACCGATCGTACTGCGCTGGGGTACCAGGACTCGAACCTAGACTAAATGAACCAGAATCACTCGTGCTGCCAATTACACCATACCCCACCAGAGTTGAACCCTTGTCGGGATCTTCTCAGGCGTTGCGCCTCTCGTTCGGTCCCGGCCGGGGGGCTTTCGCTCCCTCGTCCGTTCCCTCCCGGGCGGCGCAGAAAGAACATTACCCGACGTCGGCCCTGGCTCCAAAATCGATAACCGCAGGCAGCGGACAGGGGGCCGTCCGGTGACCTCCGGGTGCGCCGCGGGCCCGGCACGAAGCCGGGCCCGCGGCCTGCTCAACGACCCGCCAGGGCCCGCTCAGGCGGCCGGGAGGGCGTCCAGGGCGGAGCGCAGCCGGCGCAGTGTCTCGGGGCGGCCGAGCAGCTCCATCGACTCGAACAGCGGCGGCGAGACCCTGCGGCCGGTGACGGCCACCCGCAGCGGCGTGAAGGCGAACTTGGGCTTGATGCCCAGCCCGTCCACCAGCGCCTCGCGCAGCGCGGCCTGGATCGGCTCCGGGGTGAAGTCCCCGAGCTCCTCCAGCGCCTTGATGCTGGCCTCCAGCACCGGGCGGGAGTCGGCCGTCAGCGCCTTGGCGGCGTCGTCCGGGTCGACGGCGAACTTCTCCGGGTCGACGAACAGGAAGCCGGCCATCTTCACGATCTCGCTCAGCACGACCATCCGCTCCTGGGTGAGCGGCGCGACCTTGGCGAGCAGGTCCAGCTGCTCGGCGGTCGGCTCGGCCGGCAGCAGCTCGGCGCCCTGCAGGAAGGGCACCAGGCGCCGGGCGAAGTCCTCCGGGGCCAGCTTGCGGACGTGCTCGGCGTTGATCGCCTCGCACTTCTTCAGGTCGAAGCGGGCCGGGTTGGAGTTCACCTTCGCGATGTCGAAGGCGGCGACCATCTCGTCCATGTCGAACAGGTCGCGGTCCTCGGCCAGCGACCAGCCCAGCAGGGACAGGTAGTTGAGCAGGCCCTCGCGGATGAAGCCGAGCTCGCGGTACATGTTGAGCGAGGCCTGCGGGTCGCGCTTGGAGAGCTTCTTGTTGCCCTCGCCCATCACGTACGGCAGGTGGCCGAAGCGCGGGGTGGTGCCGTTGCCGACGCCGATCTCGGCGAGCGCGGCGTACAGCGCGAGCTGTCGCGGGGTGGAGGACAGCAGGTCCTCGCCGCGCAGCACGTGGGTGATGCCCATCAGGGCGTCGTCCACCGGGTTCACCAGGGTGTACAGCGGGGCGCCGTTGGCCCGGACGATGCCGTAGTCCGGCACGTTCTCCGGCTCGAAGGTGAGCGTGCCGCGCACCAGGTCGTCGAAGGAGAGCGTCCTGTCGGGCATCCGGAAGCGCAGGATCGGCTCGCGCTTCTCCAGCTCGTAGACGGCGACCTGCTCGTCCGTCAGGTTCCGGCAGTGGCCGTCGTAGCCGGAGGGCTTGCCGGCCGCGCGGGCGGCCTCGCGGCGGGCGTCCAGCTCCTCGGTGCTGCAGTAGCAGTGGTAGGCGTGGCCGGCCTCGTGCAGGCGACGGGCGACGTCGGCGTAGATGTCCATCCGCTGCGACTGCCGGTACGGCGCGTGCGGGCCGCCGACCACCGGACCCTCGTCCCAGTCCAGGCCGAGCCAGCGCATGGCGTCGAGCAGCTGGTCGTACGACTCCTCGGAGTCGCGGGCGGAGTCGGTGTCCTCGATCCGGAAGACCAGCGTGCCGCCGGTGTGGCGGGCGTAGGCCCAGTTGAACAGGGCCGTGCGGACCATGCCCACGTGGGGGTTGCCGGTCGGGGACGGACAGAAGCGAACCCGGACGGCCGGGTCAGTGTTAGCCACGCTTGATCACCTTGTTGGTGAGAGTGCCGATGCCTTCGATGGAGACGGCGACCTCGTCGCCGACGTTGAGGGGGCCCACCCCTGCGGGCGTGCCGGTGAGGATGACGTCGCCGGGCAGCAGCGTCATGGCCTCGGAGATGTGGACGATCAGCTCGGCGACCGAGCGGACCATCAGGGAGGTGCGGCCGGTCTGGCGGAGCTCGCCGTTGACCGTGCAGGTGATCGCGAGGTCGCCCGGGTCGAGGTCGGTCTCGATCCACGGACCCAGCGGGCAGGCGGTGTCGAAGCCCTTCGCCCGGGCCCACTGGCCCTCGCGCTGCTGGACGTCCCGCGCGGTGACGTCGTTGGCGCAGGTGTAGCCGAGGATCACCTCGGGCACCCGGTCCAGCGGCACCTCGCGGCACATCCGGCCGATCACCACGGCGAGTTCGGCCTCGTGGTGGACCTCCGAGGAGAACGGCGGGTAGGCGATGCTCTCGGTCGGACCGATCACCGAGGTGGACGGCTTGAAGAAGGTGAGCGGGACGTCCGGGACGTCGTTGCCCAGCTCGGCCGCGTGCGCCGCGTAGTTGCGGCCGACCGCCACGATCTTGTTCGGGAGCATCGGGCTGAGCAGCCGGACGTCCTGGAAGCGGTAGCTCTCGCCGGTGGGCTGGGGCTGGCCGAACGGGTGGCCGGCCAGCGCGTGGACCACCAGCGAGTCGGGCTGGGAAGGGTCGCCCTCCACCACGCCGAAGGAGACGCTGCCGGCGGCAGGGCTCCCTTCCCGGACGGAAAACCTGGCAATGCGCACGGCTGGGCTACCCCTCGCTTCGTCGACCGCCCGGGGCGCCCCCGGGCGCTGGTGGCGCCCCGCCCGTGGTGGACGCGGCCCCGTCAATCGTTCTCCAGGCTATCGCGTGGGGCCCCGGCCGACCGCTCTGCCCCTGTTCAGCACGGTGCCCGGAAACGCGCGGGGGCGCCGCGGACACCCGGGTTGCGGGGTCCGCGCCGCCCTCGGCGGAACGCGGGTGGGATCAGTCCCGGGGGGTGACCACCGGGGCGACCATCAGCTGGACGCGGCGCGGGTTGGCGGTGCTGGCCGGCAGCTCGGTGGCGTACGTGACGGCGTCCTCGGGCTTGCGGGCGCCCGGGATCTTGCTGAAGTCCTCGACCGAGGCCAGCGTCGTCCGGCGCGGGTTCGCCGTGGGGCGGCAGGACAGCGTGGACTTGGGGGCCTTCTTCGCCTGGGACATCGAGAGCACCTCGTGGTCGCGGCCGGGCGGATCGCGGCGGATCGACACCGGCCTGAGTGATTCCGATTGATTCGGAGGGGTTCTGGGCAGGCTGATCGCGGCCGTGCTCCGGAGACAGCCAGGTTACGAGATCTCTTTCCACAGAGGCCGTGACCAAAGCTACACATTAGGCTGTGATTTTGCTCACAAATTGGCGAGCAAATCGCAGATATCCGACATATCGGCTCAACGGAATTTCCCGACATTGCACCCGTAACGGGCATTTCGGCAGGTCTGCGACTCTTTTCAGCCTCTGGTCACGTTGGCATGCATCCGGCGAGTGTCCGAAAAAGGCGGTATTCCGGTCCGGTTACCGCACAGTAAGTGAAACCGCGCATGCGGTCGGTAGTGCCGGACAATAGGTTCCAGCGGCCCTTGTTGGGATTCCCCGGCTGTGCTGGAATGCGACGGACCGTGGGTAGGGAGTAGTCCACCCCGGTGCCCGCTCTCCCGGACCGGCCGGGGAGCGGATGGAAACTCGACACCGTCCAGGCCGTGGCGACGCGGCGGGACGCCCGGTCCAGAGGTTGCGACGCCAGTGCAGGGACGTTTCAAAAGGGGTAGCGGCGCCGCGGGTGACCCGGAGTCGCGCGAGCCTGTGGCAGCCCCCCAACAGGCGGCGGCCCCCGGCGGCCCCACCGACCCGGTGACGCCCGAGTCCCCCGCCCGTCCGGAGGCGGACGGCCAGGAACGGAAGTCCACGCGGGACAAGCTCCGGACCACCCTGACCAGACGACGCGCCACCGGTCTGAGCCGGCTCGCGATGCGCAACTGGCGCATCCGCACCCGCCTGATCGCCCTGCTCGCGCTGCCCGTCCTGGTCTCGCTGGTCCTCGGTGGCCTGCGCATCCAGACCTCGCTGGAGAACTCCCAGCAACTCGCCCAGATGGCCAACCTGTCCGACCTGGCCAAGAAGGCGACCAACCTCGCGGACGCCCTGCAGACCGAGCGCGACATCAGCGCCGGCTACATCACCAACCGTCCGAGCGACCCGCTGGACGACGAGATCGTCACCGCCCGCAAGGCCACCGACGACCTCAGCCGCACCTTCACCGCCTCCTCGGACAAGTTCGAGAACCTCGAACTCTCGGGCGGCAAGGCCCTGCTGTTCCAGCTCCGCCGGGACCTGAACTCGATCTCGGAGGCGCGCAACGCGCCGTACCAGAACAACCAGAACATCCAGGCGACGATCACCGCCTACGACGTGATCATCCGCGACCTGCTGTCCATCACCCAGGACATCGCGCTCGCCTCGAACAACAAGGACCTGCTCGTCGCCACCCGCGCGCTGCAGCAGTTCTCGCTCGCCAAGAACGCCACCTCGCAGCAGCGCGCGCTGATCAGCGCCGGTCTGGCCAACCCCAAGGGCCCCGACCTCAGCGCGAGCGACGAGTCCTTCGGCGTCCGCCTGCGCGCGTCCTACGACAACGCGCTCACCAGCTTCAACAACATCTACACCTCGCACGACCTGGACAACCTGCGCGGCCAGCTCAGCTACAACTCGGTGGTCGCCGACGCCGACCGCTACGCGCGCTCGATCCTCCAGCCGAGCGGCATCCACCAGACCGAGGCGGTCTCCTACAAGGACTGGTACGAGAAGGCCAGCTCCAAGATCACCGCCGAGCGCCGGATCGAGTCCAAGCTGATCGAGGACCTCGACGGAAAGGCCCAGGACCTCCAGTCCCAGGCCGACACCGAGGCCCTCATCATCGGTGCCGCCGTCGCCCTGGTGCTGCTGGTCGCCCTCGGTGGCGCCGGTCTGATCGCCCGCTCGATGGTGCGCTCGCTGACCCGGCTCCAGGCCGCGGCCGAGGACGTCGCCGAGCGGCGCCTGCCCGAGCTGGTCAAGACCCTCTCCGAGAACGACCCGCACGACGTCGACACCACGGTGGAACCGGTCGCCGTCGACTCCGCCGACGAGATCGGCCACGTGGCGCACGCCTTCGACATGGTGCACAGCGAGGCCGTCCGCCTCGCCGCCGAACAGGCCCTCCTGCGCGGCAACATCAACGCGATGTTCACCAACCTGTCGCGCCGCAGCCAGGGCCTGATCCAGCGCCAGCTGTCGCTCATCTCCGAGCTGGAGAGCCGCGAGGCCGACCCGGACCAGCTGGCCAACCTCTTCAAGCTGGACCACCTCGCGACCCGCATGCGCCGCAACGGCGAGAACCTCCTCGTCCTCGCCGGTGAGGACCCGGGTCGCCGCTGGACCCGCCCCGTCCCGCTGGTCGACGTGCTCCGCGCCGCCGCCTCCGAGGTGGAGCAGTACGAGCGCATCGAGCTCGCCTCCGTGCCGTCGGCCGAGGTCGCCGGCCGCGTCGTCAACGACCTCGTCCACCTGCTCGCCGAGCTGCTGGAGAACGCCACCTCGTTCTCCAGCCCGCAGACCCGCGTCCGGGTCACCGGCCACGCGCTGCCGGACGGCCGGGTGCTGGTCGAGATCCACGACACCGGCATCGGCCTGAGCCCGGACGACCTCGCCGAGATCAACGAGCGCCTGGCCAACCCGCCGACGGTGGACGTCTCGGTCTCCCGCCGCATGGGCCTCTTCGTGGTCGGCCGCCTGTCCCTGCGGCACGGCATCCGGATCCAGCTGCGTCCGAGCGACTCCGGCGGCACCACCGCGCTGGTCATGCTCCCGGTGGACGTCACCAACTCCGCCGAGCGCCGCGGCCCCGGCCGCTCCGGCTCCGGCTCCGGCCAGGGCAAGCAACAGCGCGGGGTCGCCCCGACGCCGCGCCAGCAGCGCCAGGTGCCGCCCGGTCGCCAGGACGGTCCGGCCGCGCTCGGCCAGGGCCCGGCCGGCGGCGCCCCGCAGGGCGGCCGTCCGCAGCTCGGCCAGGGCGGTCCGGCGGCTCCGGCCGCTCCCGCCGCTCCGACCGGACCGGGCGCGCCCGGCGGTCGCGCGGGCGGCCTGCCGACCCGTCAGGTCGGCCAGGCGCTGCGCGAGAACCCGATGCCGCAGGGCCAGCAGAAGCAGCAGCCCCAGGGGAAGCAGCCTCAGGGCAAGCAGCCTCAGCCCCGGCCGCAGGGCCAGGGTCAGGGTCAGGGTCAGCCGCAGCAGTCGCCGCAGGCCGGCCTGCCGCAGCGCGCCCCCGGCCGTCAGGGCCCGCCGCAGGGCGGCCCGAACGGCCTGCCCCGCCGCGGCCAGGGCCGCCCCGGCCCCGGCCAGGAGCGTCCGCGCCCGACCGGCGAGTTCGACGGCGCTCCGGCGCCTCGCACCGGCGAGCAGCCGCAGCACGGCCGACCGGGCGGGCCCGGCGCCCCCCAGCAGGGTGCCCGGCCGGGCAACCGTCCCCAGGACGGGCTGCCGCAGCGCGCCCCCGGCCGTCAGGGCCCCGGCGCCCCCGGCCAGCAGCGTCCCGGTGCCCCCGGCCAGCAGGGTCCGCAGGGTCCGCAGGGTCCGCAGGGTCCGCGCCGACCGCAGCGCCCCGGCCCGGAGGCCCCGCAGCGCGACCGCCAGCCGCAGCTGCCGCCGCAGCAGGCCCAGCCGCTGCCGTCGGCCGAGCCGGCGCCGGTGGAGAGCACCCAGCAGTTCGCCCGGCCGCGCTTCGAGGCCAGCCAGATCGACCCGCGCGACCCGCTGGGCCTCGGGCTGGTGGAGCCGGTGCTGCCGAACGTGCCCAACCCGCCGCAGCCGCAGGTGCGTCCTGAGCCGGCCCAGCCGGCCCAGCCGCAGCAGGTGCCGCCGCGGCAGGAACCGATGGCGCTGCCGACCGGCCCGTCCGAGGCCGGCGGCGAACAGCCCTGGCACCCGCAGCAGGCCGAGGGCCAGTCACAGGCCCCGCAGCAGTCCCGGCCCCGGCCGTACCAGCCGCGCCGGCCCGGTACCTCCTCTCCGGAGTTCCAGCAGCCGGCCCAGCCGCCCCGGGCCCCGCGGCAGCAGGCCCCGCAGGCCCAGCCTCAGCCGGCTCAGCCCCCGCAGGCCCCGCAGCAGCAGGCCCCGCAGGCCTCGCAGCCGCAGACCCCGCAGCAGCCGCAGCAGGAACAGCCGCCGCAGCCGGGCACCGGCGACGCGCCCTGGCGCCCGTCCGCGAACGACGAGCGCTGGCGCCGCGCCGAGCAGATCCGCGAGCCCTCGACCAGCGGGGTCACCATGTCCGGCCTCCCCCGGCGGACCCCGCAGGCCAACCTGGTCTCCGGCACCGCCGAGGCCTCTCCGCTGACCGGTCCCCAGGTCTCCCGTGCCCCCGAGGAGGTCCGCGGCCGCCTGACCAACCTGCGCCGCGGCATCCAGCAGGGCCGCCGGGCCGGGGCCGAGCAGGCCGCCAACCAGCCGGGCTTCCAGCATGGTGCCCAGCAGCCCGGATTCGATAGTTTCGGTGGCCGGAACGACGGCAACGGCGCAGATCACCAGGAGCGTTGAGTTGAACCAGATGAGCCAGGCCGCACAGAACCTGAACTGGCTGATCACCAACTTCGTGGACAACACCCCCGGGGTGTCCCACACCGTGGTGGTCTCCGCGGACGGCCTCCTGCTGTGCATGTCCGAAGGGTTCCCCCGGGACCGCGCCGACCAGCTCGCCGCCGTCGCCTCCGGCCTCACCTCCCTCACCTCCGGCGCCAGCCGGATCTTCGAAGGCGGCGAGGTCAACCAGACCGTCGTCGAGATGGAACGGGGCTTCCTGTTCCTCATGGCCATCAGCGACGGCTCCGCCCTCGCCGTCCTCGCCGCCCCCGACTCCGACATCGGCCTCGTCGGCTACGAGATGGCCCTGCTCGTCGACCGCGCCGGCGCCGTCCTCACCCCCGCTCTCCGCGCGGAACTCCAGGGCAGTCTCCTGCACTGACCGGAGCCCGCACGGCTCTCCCACCGCTCCACCTGCGCCGGGTCCGACCCGACCGGACCCGGCGTCTCACCCTCAGCTACCCTCAGGCAGCTGATCTCGCCTCAGCTGGCATCGCCCCAGCTGGAACCGGCTGCCCAAGGCTGCAGCACAAGGAGGACCCATGACCCCGCCCTCGACACCCGCCGGCCCGTACGGCAACGGGTACGGCAGCGGCTACGGCGGGCAGCAGTCCGACGGCTACGAGCAGCAGCCGCTGGTCCGCCCCTACGCGATGACCGGCGGACGGACCCGCCCCCGGTACCAGCTCGCCATCGAGGCCCTGATCTCGACCACGGGCTCGGCCGAGCGGACCGGCGGGCTGCTGCCCGAGCACGCCCGGATCGTCAGCCTCTGCCGTGAGGTCAAATCCATCGCGGAGATCTCCGCACTGGCCGGTGTGCCGCTCGGTGTGGCCCGCATCCTCGTGGCCGACCTGGCCGAGGCCGGTCTCGTCGCCATCCACCAGCCCGCCGCCGCGGGCGAGTCGGGCGGAACGCCCGACGTCACGCTGCTCGAAAGGGTCCTCAGTGGACTTCGCAAGCTCTAACGCGGCCGCCCCCACCCGCGCCACCACCTCCGCGAAGATCGTCATCGCGGGCGGCTTCGGCGTCGGCAAGACCACGCTCGTCGGCGCCGTCTCCGAGATCAACCCCCTGCGCACCGAAGCCGTCATGACCTCGGCCTCCGCCGGCATCGACGACATCAGCCACGTCTCCGGCAAGACCACCACCACCGTCGCCATGGACTTCGGCCGCATCACCCTCGACGAAGACCTCATCCTCTACCTCTTCGGCACCCCCGGACAGGACCGCTTCTGGTTCATGTGGGACGACCTCGTCCGCGGCGCCATCGGAGCCGTCGTCCTCGTCGACACCCGCCGCCTCGCCGACTGCTTCCCCGCACTCGACTACTTCGAGAACAGCGGACTCCCCTTCGTCGTCGCCCTCAACGGCTTCGACGGACACCAGCCCCACACCCCCGACGAAGTCCGCGAAGCACTCCAACTCGGCCCCGACACCCCCGTCATCACCCTCGACGCCCGCCGCCGCGACAGCGCCAAGAGCGCCCTCATCACCCTCGTCGAACACGCCCTCCTGGCGCGACTGCGATGATGAACGCGCGTGTGGCCCATGCGACGTGACGACGTCGCACGGGCCACACGCATGGCAGGGCCGGCTACTCGGTCGGCTCCAGTCCGGCCCGGACCAGGCCGTAGGTGTAGGCGTCCTCAAGCGCCAGCCAGGAGGCGGCGACCACGTTGTCGGCCACGCCCACCGTCGACCAGGTGGCGGTGCCGTCGGTGGACTCGATCAGCACCCGGGTCTTGGACCCGGTGCCGTGCTGGCCCTCCAGGATGCGGACCTTGTAGTCCACCAGCTCGAAGGTGGCCAGCGGCGGGTAGATGCCCTCCAGGGCGGTCCGCAGCGCCTGGTCCAGCGCGTTGACCGGGCCGTTGCCCTCGCCGGTGGCGATCCGGCGCTCGCCCTTGGCCCACAGCTTGACCGTGGCCTCGTTGCCCGTGAAGCCGTTCGGGCCCTGCTCGCTGATGGTCCGCCAGGACTCCAGGGTGTAGAAGCGGTCCCGGCTGCCGCGCACCTCGTCGCGCAGCAGCAGCTCGAAGGAGGCGTCGGCGGACTCGTAGGTGTAGCCGAGGTTCTCCTGCTCCTTCACCTTGGCCACCACCCGGCCGGCCAGGTCGCGGTCGGTGGAGAGGTCGTAGCCGAGCTCCTTGCCCTTGAGCTCCACGGAGGCCCGGCCGGCCATGTCGGAGACCAGCATCCGCATGGTGTTGCCGACCAGGTCCGGGTCGATGTGCTGGTACAGGTCCGGGTCGACCTTGATCGCGGAGGCGTGCAGGCCCGCCTTGTGGGCGAAGGCCGAGAAGCCGACGTACGGCTGGTGGGTGGACGGGGTCAGGTTCACCAGCTCGGCGATCGCGTGCGAGATCCGGGTCATCTCGCCCAGCCGGCCCTCGGGCAGCACCCGCCGGCCGTACTTGAGCTCCAGCGCGCCGACCACCGGGAACAGGTTGGCGTTGCCGACCCGCTCGCCGTAGCCGTTCGCGGTGCACTGCACGTGGGTGGCACCGGCGTCCACCGCGGCCAGGGTGTTGGCCACCGCGCAGCCGGTGTCGTCCTGGGCGTGCATGCCGATCCGGGCCCCGGTCTCGGCGATCACGTCCGCGACCGTCTCCCGGACGCCGGCCGGCAGCATCCCGCCGTTGGTGTCGCACAGCACCACCACGTCCGCCCCGGCCCCGTGCGCGGCACGGACCACCGCCAGGGCGTACGCGCGGTTCGCCTTGTAGCCGTCGAAGAAGTGCTCGCAGTCGATGAACACCCGCCGCCCCTGCGCGCGCAGGAACTCGACGCTGTCCCGGATCATCTCCAGGTTCTCGTCCAGCGTGGTGCGCAGCGCCAGCTCGACGTGCCGGTCGTGCGCCTTGGCGACCAGGGTGACGACCGGGGCACCGGAGGCGACCAGCGCGGCCAGCTGCGGGTCCTCCGCCGCCTTGCCGCCGGCCCGGCGGGTGGCGCCGAAGGCGACCAGCCGGGCGTTCTCCAGCTCCAGCTCGGCGGCGGCGCGGGCGAAGAACTCGGTGTCCCGCGGGTTCGCGCCGGGCCAGCCGCCCTCGATGAAACCGACTCCGAACTCGTCCAGGTGCCGGGCGATGGCCAGCTTGTCGGCCACCGTCAGGTTGATGCCCTCCCGCTGCGCTCCGTCGCGCAGGGTGGTGTCGAACACGTGGAAACTGTCGTCGGTACGGGTGACCTCGGTCATGACCCCTGGTTCTCCGTTTCGGGGAGGTTCGTACTGCTCTGCCGGATTCCTGGTCCCGGCTCCACCGTCCATGATCCCTCGCGCGGTCCCGGTGTCCCCGAGCCCCTTGTGGGGGCTCTCGGCCGGTCCGGGAAAACAAAAAAACCCCTCGCGGGTGCGAGAGGTCTGCGCGCGGGTCTGGACGCTCGTGGTCGCTCCGCATCGGGTTCTGCGGTAGCGGTCACTGCGGACCGGCGCGCCTGCTGCTAATAATCAGCGACAGCGAGGACACGCTGGCAGTCTGACACACGTTCCGGATCCCGGCCCGCCCGTCTCGCGATGCGAAACGGCGCGGGCCGGAGCCGGTGCCGTGGTTCCCGCGGGGCCTCCGCGGCGCTGCCGAGGTGCCGCTGCGGCGGTGCCGTGATCAGACGATCTTGTGCAGCCAGTTGTGGGTGTCCGGGGTCTGGCCGCCCTGGATCGAGAGCAGGGCCTTGCGCAGCTCCATGGTGACGGGGCCGGGCTCGCCGGTGCCCACGGTCCAGTCGGCGGCGGCGGACTTGACCGAGCCGACCGGGGTGATGACGGCGGCGGTGCCACAGGCGAAGACCTCGGTGAGGGTGCCGTCGGCGTTGCCCTGCTGCCACTCGTCGGTGGAGATCCGGCGCTCCTCGACGGCGTAGCCGAGGTCGGAGGCCAGGGTGAGCAGCGAGTCACGGGTGATGCCGGGCAGCAGCGCGCCGGACAGCTCCGGGGTGACGATCCTGGCGTCCTTGCCCTCGCCGAAGACGAAGTACAGGTTCATGCCGCCCATCTCCTCGACCCACCGGTGCTCGGCGGCGTCGAGCCAGACCACCTGGTCGCAGCCCTTCTCGGCGGCCTGGGCCTGGGCGACCAGCGAGGCGGCGTAGTTGCCCGCGCACTTGGCGGCACCGGTGCCGCCGGGCGCGGCGCGGACGTACTCCTTGGACAGCCAGACCGAGACCGGCTTGACGCCGCCCTGGAAGTAGGCGCCGGCCGGGGAGGCGATGATCATGAAGATGTAGGAGTTCGCCGGGCGGACGCCCAGGCCGACCTCGGTGGCGAACATGAACGGACGCAGGTAGAGGCTCTGCTCCGGCTGGTTCGGGACCCACTCCTGGTCCTGCTGGACCAACAGCTCGACGGCCTCGACGAAGGACTCGACCGGCAGCTCCGGCATCGCCAGACGGCGGGCCGAGGCCTGGAAGCGCAGGGCGTTGGCCTCCGGGCGGAAGGTCGAGATCGAGCCGTCGGCCTGGCGGTAGGCCTTCAGGCCCTCGAAGATCGCCTGGCCGTAGTGCAGGGTCATGTTCGCCGGGTCGATCTCCAGCGGCGCGTACGGCGCCAGCTGGGCGTCGTGCCAGCCCACGCCCTCGGTCCAGCGGATGGTGACCATGTGGTCGGTGAAGACGCGGCCGAAGCCGGGGTTGGTCAGCCGGGCCTCGCGCTCCGCTGCGGACAGCGGGTGGGCGGAGGGCTTGAGGTCGAACGTGATGGGCGCCGTGGTGGGCGTGCTCATGGCTGTTTCCTTCACCGTGGGGTTGGTCCGGGCCGCCACCGCCGCAGAAACGTTACGGCTGTCCAACGCCGGAACGAACGCACAACGGCACGGCCCACTGTCGATACTCGCATCCAGAGGGCCGTGCCGAACAGCTACCCGCTCCTTGGGGAGCTGCAAGCTGCGGTTATGCGGTCCGGCCCACCTGGCCGGAAACTCCTGGGGTTCCGGCCCTTCAGCCGGAGCTCCGTTGTTCGGATCCGGCCCTTCAGCCGGATACTCGCCCGGCGAGCGCGTCGCCGACCTGCGAGGTGCTGCGGGCGCCGCTGCGCTCGGCGAGGTCCGCCGCGACGGCGGCCTCCACCTTGGCGGCCTCGGCGGCGAAGCCGAGGTGCTCCAGCAGCATGGCGACCGACAGCACGGTGGCGGTCGGGTCGGCCTTGCCCTGGCCCGCGATGTCCGGCGCCGAACCGTGCACCGGCTCGAACATGGACGGGAACTCGCCGCTCGGGTTGATGTTGCCACTCGCGGCCAGGCCGATGCCACCGGTCACGGCGGCGGCCAGGTCGGTCAGGATGTCGCCGAACAGGTTGTCGGTGACGATGACGTCGAAGCGCTCCGGCTGGGTCACGAAGAAGATGGTGGCCGCGTCGACGTGCAGGTAGTCGGTGGTGACCTCGGGGAACTCCTTGCCGACCTCGGCGAAGATCCGCGACCACAGGTGCCCGGCGTGCACCAGCACGTTGTTCTTGTGCACCAGGGTCAGCTTCCTGCGCGGCCGCGCCTGGGCCCGGCGGTAGGCGTCGCGCACCACGCGCTCGATGCCGTACGCGGTGTTCAGGCTGACCTCGGTCGCCACCTCCTGCGGCGTCCCGGTGCGCAGCGTGCCGCCGTTGCCGACGTACGGGCCCTCGGTGCCCTCGCGGACGACCACGAAGTCGATCTCCGGCTGGCCGGCCAGCGGGGACTCGACCCCGGGGAACAGCCGGCCCGGCCGCAGGTTGATGTGGTGGTCGAAGGCGAACCGCAGCTTGAGCAGCAGACCGCGCTCCAGCACCCCGGACGGCACGCTCGGGTCGCCGATGGCGCCCAGCAGGATCGCGTCGTGCCCCTTCAGCTCCGCCAGCACGTCGTCCGGCAGCGTCTCCCCTGTCCGGTGGTAGCGCCGGGCCCCGAGGTCGTACTCGGTGGTCTCCAGCTTCACATCGGCGGGAAGCACGGCCCCCAGGACCTTCAGGCCTTCGGCCACCACCTCCTGGCCGATGCCGTCACCCGGGACTACTGCGAGACGAATGGTGCGAGACATGCTCGGACCATACTCCGGCGTCCCAGGTGCTGACACCTCGCGTCCAGCATTCGGACGCGGCGCGACCTCCAGAGGGAAGGGACGATCCAGTTTCAGGCGCTCGCGGAAGGTCCCGGTCGGAACGTACTCGCCGGATGCCGAGTCCCGTTCATGTGTGTGAACCACTGGCCTGCCCTCGTCGCATTCGACGCGCCAGAAGTAACGGATTCCGGCGGCGGCATACTTGCGGGGATTCCACGGACACACGGTGGCAGCGCGGTGCCGCGTGCTGCCACCGAGTCACTCCTTCGAGGGAGCGCGGGTGGCCCGGGATGCGCTGGGGGCGCGTTTAGGGTGGCGGGGGTCTGGGGTCTGCTGGCAGAACGGGGCGCGTGGGTGACGGGCGAGCGGCGGCGGGAGGTGCTGGTCTGCGGGGGTGCGGCCGGGCTGGCGGCGGGCGGGTACGCGCTGGCGGCGGGGCTGCGCGGCCGGTGGCCGGCCGGGGCGGGCGAGGTCGCCGTGCCGTACCACGCGCACCTGTGGGACCTGCTGCACGGACAGGCCGCCGGGGACCTGCTGTTCAACTGGAACAGCGGCTACGGCGTCCCGTTCCTCGCGGACTTCTTCGCCTACCTGATGAACCCGCTCTCCTGGCCGACCGCGCTGCTCCCCCGCGACCAGGGGCGACTCGCCGTCCTCCTCGTCACCCTGGCCACCATCGGCCTCGGCACCGCCCTGATGACCCGCCTGCTCGGCCGCCTGCACCCCGGCCCCCGGTGGCTGCGGGTGCTCGCCGCCGTCGGGTACGGGCTGTGCGCCTGGGTGCTCGACGCGGGCGGGGCCGCCCCGATGTGGCTCTGGGGCCTGGTGTCGCTGCCGCTGCTCGGCCTGGTCGGGGACTGGTGCCTGCACGAGCGGCGCTGGGTGGCCGGCGCGCTGTGCGTGGCCCTCGTCTGGGCGGGCAACCTGTACACCGCCGCGCTGGCCACCCTGGTGGCCGGGCTCCTGTTCGCCGTCCGCCTGTTCGCCACCCCGCGGTCGTTCCGGCACCGGGTCCGGGCCACCGGGCGGGCCGTCACCCTGACCGTCACCGGGGTGCTGCTGGCCTCCCCGGTGCTGTTCGTCGCGGTCCGGGCCGCCCGCGGCGCCCAGCCCGAGTCCCCGGTGCAGCCGCTGGGCCCGTCCGGGCTCGGCGCGCACCTCGCGCAGCTGCCGCCCGCCGCCTACGGCGGGCGTCCGCTGCCGGACGTGGCGATCGGGGTGCTCGGGCTGCTGCTGGTGTGCGGGCTGCCGTTCAACCGCCGGGTGCGGATCCGCGAGCGGGCGGCCTGGTGCGTGGCGCTGCTGCTGGTGGTGCTCACCTTCGTCTGGACCCCGACCGTGCTGGTCTGGCACGGCCTGGCGATCCCGGCCGGCGGGCCGTACCGGGTCGCCTTCGTGCTCAGCGGGCTGCTGGTGCTGGCCGGCTGGGTGTCGCTGGCGCACCGGCCGGACCTCCTCACCCTGCTGGGCGGCGCCGCCGTGGTGGCGCTGATCGCCGTGCTGGCGGCGGCCCGGCGCTCGGCCGACGCCTCCACCTGGGTGCTGCTGGGCGTCGGAGGCACCGCCGCGCTGGCCGCGCTCCGGCTCCTGGACCGCCGGCACACCGACCGCCGGGCGAACGCCGTCGCCACCTGGGTGCTGGGCGGCGTGGTGCTCGGCAACGCCGTCTGGTCGGGGTACGCGGCGTTCGGCGCGGCCCCCGACGACGGCTTCTCCCCGGCCGCCGTCCGTGCCGGGTACGCGGCCGTCCGCTCGGGCGCCGACTGGCCGAACGGGCGCAGCGACCCGGGCCCGCACGCCTTCACCGCCAACGACCCGCTGCTGCTGAACGGCCAGGGCGGCGGCTACTTCAGCGGCTACCTGCCGACCGTCGCCGCCCTGCTGCCGCACGACCTCGGCGCCGGCTGGACGGCCGGCGGTCGGCAGACCGCGAGCGTCACCGACCCGGTCGGCCAGGCGCTGTTCGGGGTCCGCGCCCACCTGGACGACGGCCCGCCGCCGCACGGCTTCACCCCCGTACGGGCGGCCGCGCCGCCGCTGGTCACCGTGCTGCCGCCGGGGGCCCGGCCGGACACCTCCTCGGTCTGGTCCCGGCAGGAGTCGCTGCTCGGCAGCCAGGTGTACGACGCCCCGCTGCCCGTCCCGGCCGGCGGACCGGAGCCCACCCTGCACGGCACCAGCGGCTGGTCGGTGCCGGGCGGCGGCGGGGGCACGGTGTTCACCGCCGCCTGCACGCCGGGCGGAACGGCCTTCTTCCACGGGCTCTGGTACCGGGGCACGGTCAGCGGCCTCGACACCAGCTACCGCAGCGAGGGCGAGCAGCCGACCACGGCGGTGGCGATCCACCGGCTGGGGACCGTCCCGGCGGACGGGGTGGTCCGGGTGACGCTGCGCTCGGACGTGGTGAGCCAGGTTCCCGCCCGCCCGATCGGCTGTCTGCGGGCCGGCGCCCTGGAGGCCGCCGTCGCCCGCCTCGCCGCCACCGGCGCCACCCGCGTCGAGACCGGCGGGCACACCCTCGCGGCGGCCCTCCCGGCGGGCTCCACCGGCACCGCGCTGCTCTCCGTCCCCGCCACCGAGGGCTGGACCTGCGCGGTCGGCGGCGGCAGGGCCGCGGCGCCCGTCCCGGTCCTCGGCATGATCGGTGTGCCGCTCGGCGCGGGCGCCGACCGGATCGCCTGCTCCTTCCGCCCGCCCGGCCTCACCGAGGGCCTCACCGTGACCTCCGGCACCACCGCCGTCCTCGTACTGGTCGCGGTCTTCTCCCGCCTCGCCCGGCGACGCCCCGCCCGCACCCCGCGCCGCGAACGGCGCAGGGCGGCCCGCCGGCTGCCCGGCGAGCCGCCCGTCGACGGCGTCAGGGCAGGGTGACCACCTGAGCCCGCCGGTCCGCCGGGTTGAGGTGGTACAGCAGCAGGAGACGTGAGCCGTCGCCCGCCGCGCGGTGGACGTCCAGGACGGTGCCGGGGCCGGCCGGGGCCGCCACGGCGGTGGGGCCGATGAGGCCGGCCCGGACGGCGAGGGCCGGGTGCAGCACGTCCACCGGCACGCTCGGCCGGGTGCCGCGCAGGCCGATGGCGGCGTAGGCGTCGGCCGGGTCGGGCGTGCCGCCGGCGACGTCACCGGTCCAGACGCCGTAGTGGACGGTGCTGTGGCCGGGTCCGACGCCGGGCAGGGCGCTCAGCCGGACGGGCAGGACCAGCACGTCGCTGTCCAGCAGCCCGGTGTCGACGTCGCCCCAGCGGGCGTTGAGCGGCTGCACGTCGAGTTCCTCGCCGGTGCGGGCGTCCAGGGCGCGCGAGACCAGGACGTCGCTGCCGCGCAGCCGGTCGGCCTTGAGGATCACGTCGGTGGTGCCGTCCCCGTCGGTGTCCAGCGAGACCCGCACCCCGTAGAGCCCGACCGGGGTCGCCGCCGGGGCCCACAGCCGCACGCCCACGTACAGCAGCTCGGAGTCGACGGCCGCGCCCGCCTCCCGCAGGTCGGCCACCCGGTCGCCGGGGTGTTCGGCGCAGACGTCCTGCGGCGGGCCGTCCGCCTCCCCCGTGCCGTCGGGGCGGATGCCCGCACCGGGGCTGACGGCCGTACCGCCGTCGGGCGGGCAGTCGGGCCAGCGGGTGCCCTCGCCGCCGAGCGCGAACGCGCTGACCAGCCCGGGCTGCTCACCGGGGGCGGCGGCGCCGCCGAGCACGACCAGTGTGCCGTCCCTGGCGGTACGGACGGCGGCCATCGCGGTGAGGTCGCCGGTCGGCCGCGGGGCGGCGAGCACCGGGACCCTCAGCTGCGGCAGCGCGTCGTCCCCGACCGGGGTGAACAGCACCCGCCCGGAGAGCTCGCCCCGGTAGCTGCGCGCCTTGCCGCCCTGCTCGGTGTCGATGGTCGGATCGGGCGCGCGCCCCAACTCCCCCGGTACGGACAGCGTGACCCGCACCCGCGCGGTCCCGCCGGCCGGAACGTCGACCCGGGCCGGCGTCACCTCGAAGGCGGCACCCGGGAGTTCGGTGGCGGCCGCGTATCCGGTGCGGTAACTCAGCGGCGCGGCGGAGTGGTTGCGCAGCTCGACCTCCCGGCCGAGCACCGTCGGCCCGCCGACCTCGACCGGCCCGAAGGAGACCCCGACGCTGCCCGGTTCGGCCCCCTCCCCCGCCGCGTAGGCGACGACCGGTGTGCGGACCGCCCGGTCGACCTGGGCGCGGCCGGCCCCGGTGCGCTCCGGCCCGTAGACCGGCCCGCCGTGGTCGTCGCCGAGGTAGGTGTCCGTGCTGGTGTTCATCAGCGCGGCCTTGACCTGCTCGACCGGCCAGTCCGGGTGGGCGGCGCGCACCAGCGCGGCCAGTCCGGCGATGTGCGGGGTGGCCATCGAGGTGCCGTCCTCGCGCTGGCCGCCACTGCCGCTGCCGACCAGGGCGGACCAGATGGTCTCGCCGGGGGCCGCGAGGTCGGGCTTGACCACGCCGGGCACGCCGATGCCCCGGGAGGTGAAGTCGGTGAGGGTGTCGACCCGGGCCGGCCGGTCCTGTGCGACGGTGCCGTGCAGCGGGTTGCCGGGTGCGGCGAGCCGGACCTGGACGGGCCCTTCGGCCGCGGCCTTCAGCAGCCGCTCGCCCTCGGCGCGGGCGAGCAGGACGGCCGGGACGCGGTCGTCGCCCGCGATCTCGGCGAGGTGGTCGGAGTCGGCGGCGTAGAGCGCGCCGATCGCCCCGGCGTCGGCCGCGTGGTCGGCGCGCGGGCCGGAGTTGCAGGCCCGCTCGGAATCCCGGGTGTGCCAGGTGAGCACCGCGATCTTCCCGGCCAGCCGCTGCCGGTCGGCCTCGCTGAAGGCCGTGCAGCCGTCCGACTGGTCGGCGGGCAGGGCGAGCCGGCCGCTCACCTCGGTGGTGGACCAGCCTCGGTAGCGCTCGCTCCAGTGGCCCGGGACGACCCCGGCCAGCGCGTCGGGGGCGAGCACGGTGATGCCGTCCACGTCGGAGTGCCCGTGGACGGAGGCGGCCACCGTGACGGCCCGGACGGCGGTGCCGGGGCTGCCGCCGATGCCGTAGACGTCGCCGTCGTTGCCCGCGGCCGCGACCACCACGGTGCCGAGTTCGGCGAGCCGGTCGGCGGCCAGCGCGTCGGCGTCGTCGGACCGGCCGAAGCGGCTGCCGAGCGAGAGGTTGACCACGTCGAGCCGGTCGCCGAGGTCGCCGTCGCCGTTCGGGTCGGCGGCCAGGTCGAGTGCCTGGGCGAGCCGGTCGGTGGAGCCGTCGCAGCCGAACACCCGGATCGCGTACAGCTGCGCGCCGGGGGCCGCGCCGGGGCCGATCCTGAACGAGGCCGGGTCGAGCCCGGGCCGGTAGGGCCCGGCGTACGGGTGGCCGTCGGCGGTGACGCCGTACCCGGCCGCCGTCCCGGCGACGTGGGTGCCGTGCCCGTTGCGCACGCAGTCGAGCGGGTTGTCGCTGGGGTGCGGGACGGGCTGGTGCTTCGGGGAGGTCGGGTCGGGGTCGTAGTCGTCGCCGACCAGGTCCTTGCCGCCGATCACCTTGGCGCTGGGGAAGAGCGAGGCGGGCGCGGGCTTGCCGCGCTCGACCGAGCGGAAGGCCTCCTCGGTGCCGGGGCCGCCGAAGTCGGCGTGGGTGTAGTCGATGCCGCTGTCGATAATCCCGATCCGCACGCCCTTGCCGGTGTTGCCGTCGGGGCCCTCCCACACCTGCGGGGCGCCGGTCAGCGGGACGGAGTGGGCGTTGTCGCGCCGCTTGTTGACGATCGGGTGAACGGCCCGGACCCCGGGCAGCGCCCGCAGCGCGGACAGCCGGTCGGCGGGCGCGCTGACGGCCAGGCCGGTCAGCAGGGTGCGGGTGCGGTACAGCTCGCGGGCGGCGGGAGCCGCCCGGTGGACGGCTCCGGCCAGCCGGTCGAGCGCGTCCCCGCTCCGGGCCCGCTGGGCGGCACCGGCGCGGGCGGCCTCCCGGCGGACGGCCTCGGGCGAGCGCTGGGCCCGGCGCGCCGTCTCGGCGGCGCGCCCCCAGGCGGGGCCGGCCGCCTCGGTGTCGAGTTCCAGCAGGACGGAGGCCATACGGGCGGCGGAGCCCGGTGGTCCGGCGGCCGTCGAGCCGCCCGCCGCCGGGGTGGCGGCGAGCACGGCGCCACCGGACACGGACGCGGTGGCCAGCAGGGCCAGGGTGAGGCCGATCCGGGCAAGGGGTCGGTGGACGGGTGGCAGACGCACTGGGCCCTCTCCCCCGGCAGGGGGACTGATCCGCACACCGTGTCGCTGACGCCCGCCCGCGCGGACGCCGATCACCCTTCCGGGGGCCCCAAATTAGGATGATCGCGTTTGGCGGGGCGAGCAACTTCCCTCGAACGGACCTCAGTTGCACTCTACGGGGTGACCTTCGCCCCACCCGTACGGCTCAGTAAGCCGATGAACACCACCAGCCGCCAGAGGCGGCACGTCAGTGGTGGCCGGTCAGTGGTGGCCGGTCACGCCGCCGTTGTCCCGACGGTCCAGCGAGCGCTGCAGGGCGGCGGCCGCGAAGGGCGGCCGCTCGACGGCCCGGCGGCGACGCGGGGCACGGGCGGCGGTGGCGGCGGGGGCGGGAGTGGCGTGACGGTCGGCGGTGGGGGGCATACCGGGCTCCTTGGGAAACCAGCGCCGCGCGGGCGCGGAGGGTTGGGAGGGAGCGCGGGAGCAGGGATCGCCTGCCCACGAACGCGCACGCGCACACGGGCCGCACACCCTGGCTACAGGGGCGGCACACCGTATGGCCCTTCCACGGTACGACTCCGCCCCGGCCGTGTCTGCACGAATACTTGGATTTCCTAGTATCTGAGACGGGAGCCCCCCGGGAGAACGCACCAGGGCCCGGACCGCCGTTCGAACGGCGGTCCGGGCCCTGGTCAGGCCGGGTGTCGGGCCGGGTGCCCGGGCCGGTGTCAGCCCAGGTCGACCGAGCGCGCGAAGCGGGCGCCGATCTCGGCCGCGATCGCCGACAGCACCTCCTGCGGGATCTCGGTGTCCACGGTGATGGACGCCAGCGCGCAGCCGCCGTCCCGGGCGACCTGCATGCCGGCGATGTTGATGCCCGCGTCGCCGAGGTGCCTGCCGAGCACGCCGACCACACCGGGGCGGTCCTCGTACTTGAAGAAGGCCATGTGGTCGGTGAGCGCCACGTCCACGTCGAAGGCGTCCACGCCGACGATCTTCTGGGTCTGCTTCGGACCGGCCAGCGTGCCGGAGATGGCGATCTCCTCGCCGTTCGCGAGCGTGCCGCGCACGGTGATCACGTTGCGGTGCTCGGGGCTCTCGCTGGAGGTGGTCAGGCGGACCTCGACGCCGCGCTCCTGGGCGAACAGCGGGGCGTTGACGTAGGACACCGTCTCCGCCACCACGTCCTCGAACACGCCCTTCAGCGCGGACAGTTCGAGCACCTTCACGTCGTGCTGGGTGATCTCGCCGCGGACCTCGACGTCGAGGCGGACAGCCACCTCGCCGGCCAGCGCGGTGAAGATCCGGCCGAGCTTCTCGGCCAGCGGCAGGCCCGGGCGGACGTCCTCGGCGATCACGCCGCCCTGGACGTTCACCGCGTCCGGCACCAGCTCGCCGGCCAGCGCCAGGCGCACCGACTTGGCGACGGCGATGCCGGCCTTCTCCTGCGCCTCGTCGGTGGAGGCGCCCAGGTGCGGGGTGGCCACCACGTTGTCGAAGGCGAACAGCGGGGAGTCCGTGCACGGCTCCTTGGAGTACACGTCCAGGCCCGCGCCGGCCACCCGGCCCTCGCGCAGGGCGTCGGCGAGCGCCTCCTCGTCCACGATGCCACCGCGGGCGGCGTTCACGATGCGCACGGTCGGCTTGACCTTGTGCAGCGCCTCGTCGCCGATCAGGCCGATGGTCTCGGGGGTCTTGGGGAGGTGGACGGTGATGAAGTCCGACACCTCCAGCAGCTCCTCCAGCGTGACCAGCTTGACGCCCATCTGCGCGGCGCGGGCGGCCTGGATGTAGGGGTCGTACGCGACGATCTTCATCCCGAACGCGGACATGCGCTGGGCGACCAGGACACCGATCCGGCCGAGGCCGACCACGCCGAGGGTCTTCTCGCTCAGCTCGACACCGGTGTACTTGTTGCGCTTCCACTCGCCCTGCTTGAGCGCCGCGTTGGCCGGGGCGATGTTGCGGGCGACGGAGATCAGCAGGCCGCAGGCCAGCTCGGCGGCGGTGACGATGTTGGAGGTCGGAGCGTTGACGACCATCACGCCGGCCTTGGTGGCGGCGGCGACGTCCACGTTGTCCAGGCCGACGCCGGCCCGGGCGACGACCTTGAGCTTGCGGGCCGCGGCCAGCGCCTCGGCGTCGACCTTGGTGGCGGAGCGGATCAGGATCGCGTCGACGTCGGCGATCGCGGTGAGCAGCTCGGTGCGGTCGGCGCCGTTGCAGTGGCGGATCTCGAAGTCGGGGCCGAGGGCGTCGACGGTGGCGGGCGACAGCTCTTCGGCGATCAGTACTACGGATTTGCTCACGACAGTGGGTCCTTAACTGTCCGGTTCCCCGGCGCACGCGGCGCGTGTGAGGGCGGGGGAAGGTGGCATGCCGCGTAGGTAGACGCACGACGCTGTGGGCCTGACGCGCACTCGGAGTGTATCGACGGGCTGGGCGCCCGGCTGCTCCCGTCCGGCGAAATCACCCGGACGGGAGCAGCCTACTTGTACAACGGACTTACAAAATCGAGCAGGCCGGAAAGGGTCAGGCCTTCTCGTTGACCCAGCTCATCAGCGAGCGCAGCTTCTTGCCGGTGGTCTCCAGCAGGTGGTCCTCGTCGGCCTTCTTGTACTCGTTGTACTTGGGCAGGCCCGCCTTGTACTCGGCGATCCAGGTGTTGGCGAAGGTGCCGTCCTGGATCTCGGCGAGGACCTTCTTCATCTCGGCCTTGGTGGCGTCGGTGATGATCCGCGGGCCGGTGACGTAGTCGCCCCACTCGGCGGTCTCGGAGACCGACCAGCGCATCTTCTCCAGGCCGCCCTCGTACATCAGGTCGACGATGAGCTTCAGCTCGTGCAGGCACTCGAAGTAGGCGATCTCCGGCTGGTAGCCGGCCTCGACCAGGGTCTCGAACCCGGCCTTCACCAGGGCGGCGGTGCCACCGCAGAGGACGGCCTGCTCACCGAACAGGTCGGTCTCGGTCTCCTCGGTGAAGGTCGTCTTGATGACGCCGGCCTTGGTGGCACCCAGGCCCTTGGCGTAGGACAGCGCCAGGTCGAAGGCCTTGCCCGAGGCGTCCTGCTCGACGGCGACGATCGCCGGGACGCCGCGGCCCTCCTCGTACTGGCGGCGGACCAGGTGGCCCGGGCCCTTCGGGGCGACCATGCAGACGTCGACGTCCGCCGGGGGCTTGATGAAGCCGAAGCGGATGTTCAGGCCGTGGCCGAAGAACAGCGCGTCACCGGCCTTCAGGTGCGGGGCGATGTCGGCCTCGTAGACGTCGGCCTGGATCGGGTCCGGCACCAGGATCATGATGACGTCGGCCTCGGCCGCGGCCTCGGCCGGGGTGACCACGCGCAGGCCGGCCTCCTCGGCCTTGGCGCGGGACTTGGACTCCGGCTTCAGGCCGACCCGGACGTCGGCGCCGGAGTCGCGCAGGGACAGCGCGTGGGCGTGGCCCTGGCTGCCGTAGCCGATGACCGCGACCTTGCGGCCCTGGATGATGGACAGGTCGGCGTCGTCTTCGTAGAACAGCTCGGCCACGGGGGCACATCTCCTTGCGTGTTGGTGCCGGGTGCGCGGTACTCACCGTAATCGCACCTGGCGGGGTGTGGGGTCTTTGCTTCAGCAGTTGAGACAGCGCGAGTCGGACGCTGCCGAGACAGCGCGGGTCAGGCGCTGCGGTCGAGGGCGCGCAGCGAGCGGTCCGTGATCGAACGCGCGCCGCGGCCGATGGCGACCAGGCCGGACTGGACCAACTCCTTGATGCCGTAAGGCTCCAGCATCCGGAGCATGGCCTCCAGCTTGTCCGAGCTGCCAGTGGCCTCGATGGTCACCGCTTCCGGCGACACGTCGACGGTCTTGGCCCGGAACAGCTGGACGATCTCGACGATCTGCGACCGGGTCTCGTTGTCGGCGCGGACCTTCACCAGGACCAGTTCCCGCTGGATCGCAGCGGACTGGTCGAGTTCGACGATCTTTATCACGTTCACGAGCTTGTTGAGCTGCTTGGTGACCTGTTCCAGCGGGAGGTCCTCGACGTTGACCACGATCGTCATCCGGGACACGTCCGGATGCTCGGTCGAGCCGACGGCGAGGGAGTCGATGTTGAAGCCCCGACGGGAGAACAGCGCGGCGATGCGGGCGAGCACGCCGGGCTTGTTCTCGACCAGGACGGAGAGGGTGTGCTTGGACATGGGGTTCCTCAGTCGTTCTGGAAGAAGGGGGCCGTCAGTCGAGATCGTCGCCGAAGTCGGGGCGCACGCCCTTGGCGAACTGGATCTCGTCGTTGCTGGTGCCGGCCGCGACCATCGGCCAGACCATGGCGTCCTGGTGGACGATGAAGTCGATGACGACCGGGCGGTCGTTGATCTCCATCGCCTGCTGGATGACCGCGTCCAGGTCCTCGGGGCGCTCGCAGCGCAGGCCGACGCAGCCCATCGCCTCGGACAGCCGGACGAAGTCGGGGATGCGGGTGCCCTGGGCCGGCGGCTCGATGCCGTCGTGGTCGGGGCCGGAGTGCAGCACGGTGTTGGAGTAGCGCTGGTTGTAGAACAGCGTCTGCCACTGCCGGACCATGCCCAGCGAGCCGTTGTTGATGACCGCGACCTTGATCGGGATGTCGTTCAGGGCGCAGGTGACCAGCTCCTGGTTGGTCATCTGGAAGCAGCCGTCGCCGTCGATGGCCCAGACCGCCGTCTCCGGGCGGCCGGCCTTGGCGCCCATGGCCGCCGGGACGGCGTAGCCCATGGTGCCGGCGCCACCGGAGTTGAGCCAGGTGCCGGGCTTCTCGAACCGGATGTACTGCGAGCTCCACATCTGGTGCTGGCCGACGCCCGCGGCGTAGATCGCGTCCGGGCCGACCAGCCGGCCGATCCGCTCGATGACCTGCTGCGGGGAGAGCTGGCCGTTCGGGGCCGGCTCGTAGCCCAGCGGGTAGGTCCGCTTCCACTCGTCGAGCTTCTGCCACCACTCCGAGTAGTCGCCCTTGTGGCCGGCGTCGAACTCGGCCTGGACGGCGACGATCAGATCGGCCAGCACCTCGCGGGCGTCGCCGACGATCGGCACGTCCGCCGGACGGTTCTTGCCGATCTCGGCCGGGTCGATGTCGGCGTGCACGATCTTGGCGTACGGGGCGAAGCTGTCCAGCTTGCCGGTGACCCGGTCGTCGAAGCGGGCGCCGAGGGTGAAGAGCAGGTCCGACTTCTGCAGCGCGGTGACGGCGGGGACGGAGCCGTGCATGCCCGGCATGCCCAGGTGCTGCGGGTGGCTGTCCGGGAAGGCGCCGAGCGCCATCAGGGTGGTGACGACCGGGGCGCCGGTCAGCTCGGCGAGGATCCGCAGCTCGGCGGTGGCCTGCGCCTTGATGACGCCGCCGCCGACGTAGAGCACCGGGCGCTTGGAGCTGACCAGCATCTTCGCGGCCTCGCGGATCTGCTTGGCGTGCGGCTTGGTGACCGGGCGGTAGCCCGGCAGCTGCTGCTCGACCGGCCAGCGGAAGGTAGTGGTGGCCTGCAGGGCGTCCTTGGCGATGTCGACCAGGACGGGGCCGGGGCGGCCGGTGGCGGCGATGTGGAAGGCCTCGGCGATCACCCGGGGGATCTCGGCGGGGTCGGTGACCAGGTAGTTGTGCTTGGTGATCGGCATCGTGATGCCGCAGATGTCCGCCTCCTGGAAGGCGTCGGTGCCGATCGCCTTGGAGGCGACCTGGCCGGTGATCGCGACGATCGGCACGGAGTCCATGTACGCGTCCGCGATCGGGGTGACCAGGTTGGTCGCCCCCGGCCCCGAGGTGGCCATGCAGACCCCGACCCGGCCGGTGGCCTGCGCGTAGCCGGTGGCGGCGTGACCGGCCCCCTGCTCGTGCCGGACCAGGATGTGGCGCACCTTGACGGAGTCCATCAGCGGGTCGTACGCGGGAAGGATGGCCCCGCCCGGGATGCCGAAGACGGTGTCCGCGCCCACGGCCTCAAGCGAGCGGATGAGCGACTGGGCTCCGGTCATGGTCTCGACGACGTGCTGGGGAGCGGGAGCGTGGGCGGCCGGGTTGTCCCCGCGGCGGGGGGAAGCGGCGTGCTCAGTCATCTGCCTGTCTCTTCTCGGGTTTTGCCGACCCGGAGGTGCGGGCCCCGGTGCTTCGGAGGGTGGGGTCCCGGTCCGGGTCGATCGCCGGCTCTGCCTCAATCGTCCCGCTCGATCCAACGGATCGGACTCGGGAGGGGCGGTCGGGGCCAGGGGTCTTGCGGAGGTGGAACAGCGTCAGTGCAACAAAAAACCCCTCGTGCCCAAGGGCATGCGAGGGGTGGCGCGTCGGTCTGTCACGAGCAGGGCGTGTGAGCCCACTCAGCCGACGCGCCCGCCAAGTACGAGAATTCGGGTGCGCATGGCAACGACCATCCTCCCGACCGGGGTGGCGTGTCAAGCAGGTGGGATGACCGTCTCGCCATGCGGACCCGCTCCCGGACCGGCAACGGCCGGGTGTTCGGGCAGGTCGGAGGCCCCGTGGTGATGTACGCCACGTCCTCCGGGGGGCTCCGTCCGGCCACTCGTACGGGCGTCCGCGGCCGATTGGGGGCACCGGGCGGAGAGCGGGCCGAGGGGCGGCCTGGGCAGGGGGTAGTCGCGGCGGGCCAGCGCCCGGCGCAGCCGGATCTCGTCCAGCGGCGGGTCGAAGGCCGAGCCCTGGGCCTGGCGGCAGCCCAGCTCCTGCAGTGCGACGATCTGGCGCGGCAGGTCCACCCCCTCGGCGGCGGTGGCCATCCCGAGGTCGCGGCCGAGCCGCAGCGAGTGCCCGGCGAGGGTGCGGCTGAGCGCGGACTCGCCGAGGTCCTGGACCAGCGAGCGGTCCAGCTTGAGCCCGTCGAAGGGCAGCCGGGCCAGGGCGCCCAGCGAGCCGCTGCCGGCGCCGTAGCCGGCCAGCCAGGTGGAGACGCCGAGCCGGCGCAGGGCGGCCAGTCGGCGGCCGAGTTCGTCGGCGAGCGAGTCCGGCCCCATCCGGGCCACCTCGATCACCAGCTCGCCGGCCGGCAGCCCGCTGTCGCGCAGCGCCGCGGCGACCGCCTCGTACAGGCCGGGCGCGCAGAGCCGCTCGGCGGAGAGCCGGACGGCCACCGGGACCGGCTCCGGCCCGCCCCGGCCGCGGCCGACCGGGTCGCGGCGGGCGACGGCGGCGGCCACCGCCTCGTGGACCAGCCAGCGGGTGAACCGGGCGGCGGCGTCGCCGTGTTCGGCCGAGCGCAGGAACTCGGCCGGGGTGAGCAGCAGCCCGCCCGCCGAGAGCCAGCGGGCCTGCGCCTCGACCCCGGTCACCGCGCCGCTGGAGAGGTCCACCATCGGCTGGTGGAGCAGGGTGAAGCCGCCCTCCCGGACGGCCAGCCGCAGCCGGTCGTCCAGTTCGGTGCGGCGCTCCAGGTCGGCCCGCATCGCGGGGGTGTAGAGCACCACCCGGCCCTTGCCCTCGGACTTGGCCCGGTACATCGCGAGGTCGGCGTTGCGCATCAACTCGTCGGCGCCGGCCCGGGGATCGGCGGCCGGGCCCCGCTCGGGGGTGCCGAAGGCGATGCCGATGCTGGCGGCGACGCCGAGTTCGACGCCGCCGATCCAGTACGGCTGGGAGAGCGCGACCCGCAGCCGTTCGGAGAGCTCCTGGACCTGTAGGCGGCCGAGCGGGCCGCAGACCAGCGCGGCGAACTCGTCGCCGCCGAACCGGGCGACGGTGTCCCCGCAGCGCACGGCGGCCTGGAGCCGGCGGGCGGCCTGCACCAGCAGTTCGTCGCCGACCTGGTGGCCGGCGCTGTCGTTGACCGCCTTGAAGCCGTCCAGGTCGATGAAGAGCACCGCGACCCCGGCCCCCGCCTCGCCCTGCTGGCCGCGGGCGCCGAGGGCGGCGCGCAGCCGCTGGATGAACAGCGCCCGGTTGGGCAGGTCGGTGAGCGGGTCGTGGAAGGCGTTGTGCTGCAACTGGGCCTGGAGCATGACGCGTTCGGTGACGTCCCGGCTGTTGAGCAGCAGGCCGTCACGGTGCCGGCTGACCGTGGACTCGACGTGCAGCCACTCGCCGCCGCCGGAGCTGATCCGGCACTCCACCCGGGCCGAGGGCTCGGCGGTGCCCGGCGCGCGGTGGGCGGCGAGCCGGACCCGCGCGAGGTAGCGGCGGACCTCGGAGAGCACCCGGTCCACGTCCTCCGGGTGGACGAGGTCCAGCAGGTTGCCGCCGACCAGTTGTTCCGGGTCCCGCCCGTAGACGCCGAGCGCGGCCGGGGACACGTACGAGAGCACGCCGTTGGCCCCGGCGATCATGATGACGTCGCTGGAACCCTGCACCAGTGAGCGGAAGTGCGCCTCCTTGTGGGCGAGTTCCTGGGCCAGCGACAGGTTGTCGAGCAGCATCACGCCCTGCCTGAGGATCAGCGCCAGCCCGACGGTGCACGCGGCGGCGGCCACCACCCGGTCCAACTGGAGCCCGCCGAGGGCGTTGTAGAGGATCCCCGCGGTGCACACCGCGGCCGCCGCGTACGGGGTGAGCGCGCTGAAGGTGGTGGCCACCCGGCGCCGCGGCAGCCCGCCGGCCGAGGGGTGCTCGCGCAGCGGACGGCGCCAGCGCGAGGACCACGGCGCCCAGGCGAGCAGCAGGCTGCCGGAGAACCAGCCGGCGTCCAGGAGTTCGCCCGAGTGGTAGCTGCTGCGCAGCTCCGCGGAGGTGAACAGGGCGTCGCACAGCACGGTGACGGCGAGCGCGAGCATCGCGGTGTGCACGGCCGCCCGGTTGCCGTCCCGGCCGCCGAAGCGCAGGCCCACCACCAGGCTGACCAGCAGGATGTCCAGCACCGGGTAGGCCAGGTTGAGGGCCAGCCGCAGCGGCGAGCCGTTCTCCCCCGCCGCGATCCGGCCGAGCGCCAGGCTCCAGCTCAGAGTGAACAGCGAGCCGGCGATCAGCCAGCCGTCGAGCAGCAGGCAGAGCCAGCCGGCCGCCGAGCGCGGGCGCTGGGCGAGCACCAGGACGCCGGTGATGGCGAGCGGGGCGAACATCAGGAAGGCGTACTCGGCGAGCGAGTCCTTCGGCAGCGGGGTGCGCACGACCAGCTCGTACCAGCCCCAGGTGCCGTTGCCGAAGGCGACCATGAGCGAGGAGAGGCCGAACAGCAGCCAGGCCGGGCGGGCGTGCCCGCCGACCGTGCAGCCGTACACCAGGCAGGACAGCGCGGCCGCGAGGGCGGCGGCGGCCAGGCCGAAGTCCCCCATGAAGACGGAGAGTTGGCGCGACCCCCAGCCGGTGGCGGCGCCCAGCGCGTAGGCCAGGCAGAGCCCGCCGAGGGCGAGACCGGGCAGCGTCCGGCTGTCTCTGAGTCGGCTCAGCGGGCCGCGCCGGGCGGGCGCGGGCAGGCCGGCGGTGGACGTGTCGACGGGCGCCGCGCCCGGGCGTCCGGCTCCGGGCAGCACGGTGTCGGTGGAGCTCACTCGGTCTCTCCCCCTCCGGCCCGGGGCCTGGCGCCCCGGCCACGGGCCACCGGCAGCGCACCTCTCAGCCGTACGCGGCGGCCTGGCGCCCCGTCAGGACGGCGGCCCAGGGGGCGGGCGGCCTTCCGGTCACCGCACCACACCGATGTTCCCAAGCGGGACCCTACACCAGATCCGTCACTCAATGACACACACATTCAACTTAGAGTAATGGTCCCGGGGAGGGGAAATGCACCCGATTACACCGGATCGACCCGGTTGGTGGCGGCGCGCGGGCGGGGGCTCACGCAGCGCGCACGGGAGCACGCGGAGGCGCCCGTCCGCCGGGCCCGGACGGGCGCCACGGGGCCCGGTCCGGGGCCTGCGACCAGCGGATTCAGCGGCCCGAGGGGGCCAGGTCCTCGGGGAACAGACGCAGCCGGTGGGCCAGCGCGGCCGCCTCGCCCCGGCCGCCGACCGCGAGCTTGCCCAGGATGTTGGACACGTGCACGCTTGCGGTCTTCGGAGAGATGTACAGCTCCTCGGCGATCTGCCGGTTGGTCCAGCCGCGCGCGAGCAGCCGCAGCACGTCCCGCTCGCGGGGCGTGAGACTGAAGGAGTCCCCGGTTGCTGCCGGGGCCGGCGCCGCCTTGGCGGCCGTCCGTTCGGCCGGGGCGAGGCTCAGCCCGGCCCGCTCGGCCAGCGCGGTGATCTGTGCCCCGAGCGGCCGGTCACCCCGGGCTGTCGCCAGTTCGGCCGCCTCGCGCAGCAGTTCGGCCGCCGCCTCACGCCGCCCGGCCAGCACCTCGGCCTCACCGGCGCGCAGCAGCACGAGCGCCAGCGGATACGGCAGGCCGGTCGGCCGCAGCGCGGTGACCGCCGCCGCCCACTGCTCCGGTGTGTCGGCCGCCTCGGCGCGGGCCAGTTCGGCCTCCAGCAGCCGGGCCCAGCCGTGGTGCAGCGGCACCCGGGGCCGCAGTTCGGCGGCCGCCGCGGCGATCGCGGCCAGCGCCTCGGCCCGGCCCGCCTCGGTCTGCGGCAGGCCCCGGTTGTCCGCCTCCACCCCGGCGGCCTCCACCAGCAGCGGGTAGACGTCCGACTCCTTGCCGAGCCGCCCCTCCTCCGCGAGCGCGGCGAGCAGTTCGGCCCGGGCCTCCAGCGGCCGCCCGCCGCACGCGGCGACCCGTACGGCCAGCCGGCTGATCGGCATGCTGTGCTGGACCTGGCCGGCCCGGTTGGCCGCCCGGGCCTGCGCCAGCATGGTCGCGGCGGTGGGCAGGTCGCCCCGGAGCAGGGCGAGGTCGCCGCGCATCCGGTCCAGGAACTCCGCGTGGGTGCCGCCCAGACTGGTCAGCTCGTCGGCGGCGAGCACCTCGGCGGCCTCCCGCACCCGCCCGAGGTCGGCGAGCGCCTCGACCAGGTTGCCGGTCAGGATGCTGCCGATGTTGCGCAGCAGGCCGTTGCCGTCGGCGAACTCCAGTCCCTCCCGGGCCAGTCGGACGGCCTCCTCGGTCCGGCCCAGCCCGCGCTGCATGCTGGACAGGTTGTTGATGCCGCGCAGCAGGAGGTCCGGCACGCCCAGCCGGCGGGCCCGCTCGACCGCGCCGGCCAGCTCGGCCAACCCGCCCTCGGCGTCGCCCTGCACGTCGTAGCGCAGGTCGCCGAGGGTCATCCGGGCGTGCACCTCGACCGAGTGCGCGCCGACCTGCTCGGCGATCCGGATCGCCCGCTCGGCCAGGTCGACGTGCTCCGGCCCCGGGCTCTTGAGCATCGCGACCCCTGCGGCCAGCGCGAAGACCTCGGCCTGGACGGCGGACGGCGGCAGGTGCTCCACCAGCCGGTGGGCGTGGGCGATCTCCTCGTCGTCCCCGGAGCGGCGCAGATTGCCCAGCAGCCGGGCCCGGTTGATCCGGAACCAGGCCGCGCGCACCGGGTGCTCCGCCTCGTCGACCAGCCGCAGCCCGCGCTTGGCCAGGCTCAGCCCCCGCTCGCGGTCGCCGCAGCGCCGGGCCGCGACCACCGCCTCGGCCAGCACGTCGACCAGCTGGATCCGGTCGCGGTCCGCGTCGGCGGGGCTGTGGTCGCGGGCGCCGGGCGGGTAGGTCTCGGCCCAGTCGTACGGGCGCAGGGTGTGCGCCAGCACGTCCTCGGAGACCATGTCCCACAGCTCCAGGGCGCGTTCCAGCATGCCGAGCTGTTCGGCGAAGGCGTTGCGGCGGCGGGCCTCCCGGGCGGCGTCCAGGGCGGTCGGCAGGGCGCGGGCCGGATCGTGCGCGTGGTACCAGTAGTTGGCCAGCCGGGCGGGCAGCGCGTCGGAGGAGACGAGGTGCGGCTGGGCCTCCACGGCGAGCGCGAACTTGCGGTTGATCCGGTGCCGTTCGCCGGGCAGCAGGTCGTCCGAGACCGCCTCGCGCACCAGTGCGTGCCGGAACCGGTAGCCCTCGCCCTCGCTGTCCGGGCGCAGGATGTTGGCGCCGACGGCCGCCCGCAGCGCCTCGATCAGCGACTCCTCGTCCTCGTTCAGGACGGCGGCCAGCAGGGCGTGTTCGACGTACGAGCCGCCCTCGGCGGCGATCCGCACCACCCGCTGGGCCTCCTCGTCCAGGCCCTCGACCCGCACCAGCAGGATGTCCCGCAGCGAGTCGGTCAGCCCGGCGCCGCAGCCGTCCTGGAAGGCGGTGGCCAGCTCCTCGACGAAGAACGGGTTGCCCTCCGAGCGGCGGTGGATGCGGTCCACCAGCTGGCGGTCGGGGACGGCGGTGCCGAGGATGCCGGCCAGCTGGGCGGCGACCTCCCGGCGGACGAACCGCTCCAGCTCCAGCCGCTGGACGGTGCGCAGCCGTTCCAGCTCGGCCAGGAAGGGACGCAGCGGGTGACGGCGGTGCAGGTCGTCGGTGCGGTAGGTGGCGACCAGCAGCACCCGGGAGCGGTGCAGGGTGCGCACCAGGAAGGCCAGCAGCTCGCGGGTGGAGCGGTCGGACCAGTGCAGGTCCTCGACGGCGAGGACGAGGGTACGCTCCGCGCCGAGCCGTTCGAACAACCTCGCGGTGTGCTCGAACAGCCGGGCCCGGCCGTACTCGTCGTTGGGTTCGCCGTCCGCCTCGCCGAACTCGGGGAGCAGTCGGGCGAGATGGCCCTCGCTGCCGGCCGCGGCGGCCTCCAGTTCGGCGCCCAGCGCGCGGTACAGCCGGCGCAGCGCGGCGGCCAACGGCGCGTACGGCAGGCCCTCGGCACCGACCTCCGGACAGCCGCCCAGGGAGATGACCGCTCCCCCGTCGGCGGCCCGCTGCAGGAACTCCTCCAGCAGCCGGGTCTTGCCGACGCCCGCCTCACCGCCGATCAGGACGGCCTGCGGGCTGCCGGTGCCGGCCCTGCGCAGCGCGTCGGTCAGTTCGGTGATCTCGCTGCCGCGGCCGACGAAGACGGGACTGACCGATATCTGCTGCATGGAGGCGAGCATGCCATAGCGGGAGGCGGCGGAGAGAGGGGTTATCTCGCCCGGCGAACGCCCGGAGGGGGAGGCGCCTTCACGCGGCGCCTCCCCCTCCTGAGCCTGCTCGGCACCACTCGGGTGCCGGTCCGTCAGCATTCGCGCTGCTTCGCGGGACGCCGCTGGAAGCGGGCGGCCACCGGACGCTGCCACAGGCGGCGCGCTTCCTTGGCCTCGCGCACCAGGCGCTCGTGTTCGGCGCGGACGGCAAGCTCGTGGGCCTGCTGCTGGAGGATCTCGTACTCGATCACTTCGACTCCCCTGATGGGTTCCGCTCTGTTTCCCTGACGAGTAAGAGCTTCCTCTCCCAGAGGGGGTGGCCACATCGGGAGCGTGCCCGATGTTTCGAAGGCCGGACGCCTTAGATGAGGCGCCGAAAAAGGTTTAAGGCCCTGCCTCACCTAGTTCTAGAGGTGAGACAGGGCCTTAGGCCTTACTTAGGAGGCCTTAGACGCCTTAGGCGCCTTAGGAAGGCGGGGTTGACGCCTAGGCAGCACCCAGCTTCTCCAGGATCAGATCCTTCACGCGGGCGGCGTCCGCCTGGCCGCGGGTGGCCTTCATGACCGCACCGACCAGCGCGCCCACCGCGGCGATCTTGCCGTCGCGGATCTTGGCGGCGATCGCCTCGTTCTCGGCGATGGCCTGGTCGACGGCGGCCCCCAGCGCGGAGTCGTCGGAGACCACGGCCAGGCCGCGCTTCTCGACGACCTCGTCCGGCTCGCCCTCGCCGGCCAGCACGGCCTCGATGACCTGGCGGGCCAGCTTGTCGTTCAGCTTGCCCTCGGCGACCAGCGCGGCGACCCGGGCGACCTGCGCCGGGGTGATCGGCTGCTCGCTCAGCTCGGTGCCGGTCTCGTTGGCGCGGCGGGCCAGCTCGCCCATCCACCACTTGCGGGCCTGGTCGGCCGGGGCACCGGCCGCGATGGTCTCCTGGATCGGCTCCACCGCACCGGCGTTGAGCACGGCCTGCATGTCCTTGTCGGACAGGCCCCACTCGGCCTGCAGCCGGGCGCGGCGCACCCGCGGCAGCTCCGGCAGCCCGGCGCGCAGCTCCTCGACCCACTCGCGGGCCGGGGCGACCGGCACCAGGTCCGGCTCCGGGAAGTAGCGGTAGTCCTCGGCGTTGTCCTTGATCCGGCCCGAGGTGGTGGTGCCGTCCTCCTCGTGGAAGTGACGGGTCTCCTGGATGATGGTGCCGCCGTCGGTCAGTACGGTGGCGTGCCGCTGGATCTCGAAGCGGGCGGCCCGCTCCACGCTGCGCAGCGAGTTGACGTTCTTCGTCTCCGAGCGGGTGCCGAAGGTCTCGGTGCCGTTGGGGCGCAGCGACAGGTTGACGTCACAGCGCATCTGGCCCTTGTCCATCCGGGCCTCGGAGACGCCCAGCGCCTTGATCAGCTCGCGCAGCTCGGCGACGTACGCCTTGGCGACCTCGGGGGCGCGCTCGCCGGCGCCGACGATCGGCTTGGTGACGATCTCGATCAGCGGGATGCCGGCCCGGTTGTAGTCGAGCAGCGAGTGGGTGGCGCCGTGGATGCGACCGGTGGCGCCGCCGACGTGGCTGGACTTGCCGGTGTCCTCCTCCATGTGGGCGCGCTCGATCTCCACCCGGAAGGTCGAGCCGTCCTCCAGCTGCACGTCGAGGTAGCCGTTGAAGGCGATCGGCTCGTCGTACTGCGAGGTCTGGAAGTTCTTGGGCATGTCCGGGTAGAAGTAGTTCTTCCGCGCGAACCGGCACCACTCGGCGATCTCGCAGTTGAGGGCCAGGCCGATCTTGACGGCCGACTCCACGCCCACCGCGTTGACCACCGGCAGCGAGCCCGGCAGGCCCAGGCAGGTCGGGCAGGTCTGGCTGTTCGGCTCGGCGCCCAGCTCGGTCGAGCACCCGCAGAACATCTTGGTCTTGGTGCCCAGCTCGACGTGGACCTCAAGGCCCATCACCGGGTCGTACGACGCGAGAGCGTCCTCGTAGGAGACCAGGTTCATGACGCTCACAGCGTCCCTTCTCACGTAAAGACTTGGGAGGTACGGGCCCGGCCGCCGCTCGCGCGGGGCCGGGCCAGGGCGCTCAGCCCAGCAGCACGTCGTCGGAGCCGAGCTGGCGCAGCTCGCGCACCAGCAGGGCGGTGCCGGTGATCAGCGCGGCGGCGCCGATCAGGGCGTTGACGAGCTTGAGGGTGTCGCTCTCCTCGCGGGCCTTGCGGACGTCCTTGGCGATGGAGACCGCGCCGAACGCGCTGGTGCCGATGGACAGCCAGAGACCGGGCTTGGAGTGCTTCCACCCCTTCAGCGAGACTGCTTCGGCCTTGGCCTTCTCGATCCTGCTCACAGTGCCGGTACCTCCTCCAGCAGGGTGTGCCCCCACTTTTCGTTGAGTGCGGCCTCGACGGCGCCGCCCACGCGGTACAGGCGGTCGTCCGCCATCGCGGGTGCGATGATCTGCAGGCCGACCGGGAGATTGTCCTCCGGAGCCAGACCCACCGGCAGCGACATCGCCGCGTTGCCCGCCAGGTTGGACGGAATCGTGCACAGATCGGCCAGGTACATCGCCATCGGGTCGTCGGCGCGCTCGCCGATCGGGAAGGCGGTGGTCGGCGTGGTCGGCGAGACCAGCACGTCCACCCCGGCGAAGGCCGTGTCGAAGTCGCGCGAGATGAGCGTGCGGACCTTCTGGGCCGAGCCGTAGTAGGCGTCGTAGTAGCCCGAGGAGAGGGCGTAGGTGCCCAGGATGATGCGGCGCTTGACCTCGTCGCCGAAGCCGGCCTCGCGGGTCAGCGCGGTGACCTCCTCGGCCGAGCGCGAGCCGTTGTCGCCGACCCGAAGGCCGTAGCGCATCGCGTCGAAGCGGGCCAGGTTGGAGGAGCACTCGCTGGGCGCGATCAGGTAGTACGCGGGCAGCGCCAGGGTGAAGGACGGGCAGGAGACCTCGACGACCTCGGCGCCCAGCTCGCGCAGCAGCTCCACCGACTCGTTGAAGCGCTGCATCACGCCGGCCTGGTAGCCCTCGCCGGCGAACTCCTTGACGACGCCGATCCGCATGCCGCGGATGTCGCGCATCTTCGCGGCCTCGACCACGGCCGGGACGGGCGCGTCGATCGAGGTGGAGTCCAGCGGGTCGTGCCCGGCGATGGCCTCGTGCAGCAGCGCCGCGTCCAGCACGGTGCGGGCGCACGGGCCGCCCTGGTCGAGCGAGGACGAGAACGCGACCAGGCCGTAGCGGGACACCGAGCCGTAGGTCGGCTTGACGCCGACGGTGCCGGTGACGGCGCCGGGCTGGCGGATCGAGCCGCCGGTGTCGGTGCCGATCGCCAGCGGGGCCTCGAAGGCGGCCAGCGCGGCGGCCGAACCGCCGCCGGAGCCGCCCGGGATGCGGGTGAGGTCCCACGGGTTGCCGGTCGGGCCGTAGGCGGAGTTCTCGGTGGAGGAGCCCATCGCGAACTCGTCCATGTTGGTCTTGCCGAGGATGACCACGCCGGCGTCCTTGAGACGCGTGGTCAGGGTGGCGTCGTACGGCGGGATCCAGCCTTCGAGCATCTTGGACCCACAGGTGGTCGGGATGCCCTTGGTGGTGAAGACGTCCTTCAGCGCGAGCGGGACACCGGCCAGCGGGCCCAGCTCCTCGCCCTTGGCGCGCTTCTCGTCGACGGCCTTGGCGGCGTTCAGCGCGCCCTCGGTGTCGACGTGCAGGAAGGCGTTGACCTTCTTGTCGACGGCCTCGATGCGGTCCAGGTGCGCCTGCGCGACCTCGACGGCGGAGACCTCGCCCTTGGCGATGGCGCTCGCGGTCTCGGCGGCGCCCCACTTGATGATGGGAGTACGGATCAGGTCGGTCATCTCGGTCAGTCCTCCCCGAGGATCTGCGGCACACGGAAACGCTGCTCCTCGGCGGCGGGGGCGCCGGACAGCGCCTGCTCCGGGGTGAGCGACGGCCGCACCTCGTCCGCGCGCATGACGTTGGTCAGCGGCAGCGGGTGGGAGGTCGGCGGGACGTCCTGTCCGGCGACCTCGGAAACGCGGGCGACCGCGCCGATGATCACGTCGAGCTGCTCGGCGAAGTGGTCCAGCTCTTCGGGCTTCAGCTCAAGACGCGACAGCCGGGCGAGGTGGGCGACCTCCTCGCGCGTGATGCCAGGCATGCAGCGATCCTCAGGGTGAGTTCTGGTGAGGCCCGACGCCGCCTGCCGGCGGTTCCGGGCCCGGGCAGGAGCGGCCGGGTTCGGCGCTCCGTCCTCGTGGTCTTTGAACCCCATCCTATGGGGCGCGACCCGGCCACCGGCCAACGAGTAAGCGCGGCCCCCGCTACTGCGGCCTGGTACGGGCCCAAGTCTGTGCGCCCGGCGCCTTGATCTCCACCGGCGCGGCCGGCACCGGCTGGCCGGCCGGCATGGCCTGGACGGCCTGGACGGTGGGCGGCAGCACGCGTGGGAGCGTCGGCGGCAGCGCCGGCGGGAGGGTCGCGGGCTGGGCGGCCGGCTTGACGGCGGGCTGCTGGGGCACCGGTTTGATGATCGACGGGAGCTTCGGCGGCGCGCCCAGCCGCTCCACCGTCGGGGCCGTGGTCGTGCGGTGCACCCGCAGCCAGGCGGTGGCCTGCTCGGCGGGCAGCGCTGCCGACACCAGCCAGCCCTGGACGGCGTCCACGCCCATGCAGTGCAGCCGCTCCCAGGTCTCGTCGTCCTCGACGCCCTCGGCGACCACGGTCAGGCCGAGGGAGTGGGCGAGCTCCACCGAGCAGCGGACCACCGCCGCGTCGTGGTCGTCGGCGACCATCCGGGAGACGAAGGAGCGGTCGATCTTCAGCTCGCCGACCGGCAGGCTGCGCAGCCGCACCAGCGAGGAGTGGCCGGTGCCGAAGTCGTCCAGGGACATCCCGACGCCGTAGCCGCGCAGCTCGGCGAGGGTGTCGGCGGCCCGTCGGGAGTCGTCCAGCAGCAGCCGCTCGGTGATCTCCAGCTGGAGCGCGTGGGCCGGCACCTGGTGGCGGACGAGGTGCCCGGCCACCCGCTGGGCGAAGCCTGGGTTGAGCACGTCGCGCGGCGAGACGTTGACCGCGACCTGCACCTGGAGGCCCAGGTCGCGCCAGTAGGCGAGCTGGCCGACGGCCGCCTCCAGCACGTAGTCGGTGAGCCGGGGCATCAGGCCGCTGGACTCGGCGAGCCCGACGAACTCGTCCGGCGAGACCCTCCCCTGCCCGGGCCGCTCCCAGCGCAGCAGCGCCTCCAGGCCGACCACCCGGCCGTCGAAGGCCACCTTGGGCTGGTAGTGCAGCTGCACCTCGCCGGTCTCCAGGGCCCGGCGCAGGTCCCCGAGCAGCCCGATCCGGTACGGCGTGTCGGCGTCCTGGGTCTCGTCGTACTGGGCGACGCCGCTGCACTCGCGCTGGGCGTGGCCCATCGCCACGTCGGCGCGGCGCAGCAGCGACTCGGCGTCCTGGGCGTGCTGCGGGTAGACGCAGACACCGGCGGTGGCCTCCAGCACCAGCAGCAGCCCGTCCAGCCGGATCGGCGCGGCGAGCTCGGCGATCAGCGCCTTGGCGACCCGCTCCAGGCTCTCCGGGCAGTTGATGCCGGGCAGCAGGACGGCGAACTCGTCGCCGCCCATCCGGGCCACCATCGGGCGGCCGCGCCGGTAGTGCCGGGGCAGGCCGGCGAAGACGTCGTCGATGGACTCCCGGGTGGCGCTGCCGGCCGGGCCGCCGGAGCGCAGCGCCCGGTGGAGGCGGCGGGCGATGTGAACCAGCAGTCGGTCACCGGCCGTATGACCGAGTGTGTCGTTGAGTGATCGGAATCGATCCAGGTCAAGCAGGATCAGACCGACGCTGTAGCCCTCCTCGCGCTCGGCGATCGCCTCCTGGGCGGCCAGCAGCAAGGCCTGACGGTTGGGCAGGTCCGTCAGCGGGTCGGTCAGCTGGTCGCGGGCGCGGTCCCGGGCGATCCGCCAGGCCGCTACCAGGACGGCCAGCGGCACCGCGAACAGCGGCAGCAGTTCGGGTTCGTACCGGTAGACCAGGACGGCCAGCGGGATGAGCGGCGCCGCACCGGCCAGCAGCACGCCGAGCAGCAGGACCGCACCTGCCACCCCGTGCGGCGGGCGTGTGGGCGCGCCGCCGGTCGTACGATCCATAAGCCCTGTCCTCCGTCGGGCCCGCCCCGTCAGGCCGCCTTACGGTGAGGCACCGTGCCGGTACCGACAGCTGCCGGGCATGGAGCGACCCCGAGGAGCGCCGGCTCAGCCGGTGCCCCCACCCCTGCTGACACTCTGTTGCGCTCCAGGGTATGCCGGGGCCCACCCGGTGGGCAGACTTTCGGACAACCGGAAACGCGCCACCGCGCCCCGGGTGCCACACGGCGACACCATGCCCGGTTTCGCCGGACGACACCCGGTGACATTGCATCAGGACGATAACAACACGGCTCCGCGGAACGGCCGCTCGGGTCGGCCCTCCGGTCAGCCCTCGGCGGGGGTTTCGGCAGGGGTTTCGGCGGGCGCTTCGGCCGGGGTCCCGGCCGGGGCCTTCCGCGGCTCGGCGGCCTCCTCCGGCTCCGGGAGTCCCAGGTGGGCGCGGGCGGCGGCCGGTCCGTCGGCGAGCAGCACGGCGAAGCCCGCGTCGTCCAGGACGGGCAGGCCGAGCTGCACGGCCTTGTCGAACTTGGAGCCAGGATTGTCACCGGCGACCACGAAGTCGGTCTTCTTCGAAACCGAACCGGTCACCTTCGCGCCACGGGAGGTCAGCGCCTCCTTGGCCCCGTCCCGGGTGTGCCCGGCCAGGGTGCCGGTGACCACCACGGTCAGGCCCTCCAGCGGGCGCTCCGCCTCCTCCTCGTCGGCGAACTCCTCGACGAAGCGGACGCCGGCCGCGCGCCACTTCTCCAGGATCTCGCGGTGCCAGTCGACCTGGTACCACTCCCGGATCGAGCGGGCGATCGTCGGACCGACCCCCTCCGCGGCGGCCAGCTCCTCCTCGGTGGCCGAGAAGATCCGGTCCAGGTCACGGAACTCCCGGGCCAGCACCTGCGCGGCGACCGGGCCGACGTGCCGGATGGACAGCCCGTTGAGGTAGCGCCAGAGCGGCCGCTCCTTGGCGTTGTTCAGGTTCTCCAGCAGGAGTCCGGTGGTCTTCTTCGCCGCGCCCGTGGTGGTGGCGAAGAAGAACACCTCCTTCTCCTCCCCGGTGACGTCGTCCAGCTTGGGCATGCCGGTCTTCTGGTCGCGCACCAGCACCTTGATCGGCAGCAGCTGCTCCTCGGTCAGGCCGAAGATGTCGCCCTCGTTCCTCACCGGGGCCTCGGCCGGCTCCAGCGGCTGGGTCAGGGCCGTGGCCGCGACGTAGCCGAGCCCCTCGATGTCCAGGCAGGACCGCCCGCCGAGGAAGGCGATCCGCTCCCGGATCTGGGCCGGGCAGAACTGCGCGTTGGGGCAGCGCAGATCGATGTCCCCCTCGGACATCGGCCGCAGTTCGGTGCCGCACTCCGGGCAGTGCGAGGGCATCACGAAGGCCTGCTCGGTGCCGTCCCGCAGGTCGTAGACCGGGCCGAGGATCTCCGGGATGACGTCACCGGCCTTGCGCAGCACGATGGTGTCGCCGAGCAGCACGTCCTTGACCTTGACGACGTCCTGGTTGTGCAGCGTGGCGTACTGCACCATCGAGCCGGCCACCTTCACCGGCTCGGCCAGCACCGCGTACGGCGTGGCCCGGCCGGTGCGGCCGATGCCGACCTTGATCTCGGCGAGCCTGCCGGTGACCTCCTCCGGCGGGTACTTCCAGGCGATCGCCCAGCGCGGCGACTTGGAGGTGGCGCCGAGCCGGCCCTGCAGGGCGATCTCGTCCACCTTGACGACCACGCCGTCGATCTCGTGCTCGACCGAGTGCCGCTGCTCGCCGAAGTGCTTGATGAAGGCCCGCACCTCGGCGAGGGTCTTCACCACCTTGTTGTGCCGGGCGGTGGGCAGGCCCCAGTCGTGCAGCAGCTGGTAGGCGTGCGACTGGTTGTCGATGTCGAAGCCGACCCGGGCACCGATGCCGTGCACCACCATGTGCAGCGGGCGGGAGGCGGTGACCAGTGGGTCCTTCTGGCGCAGCGAACCGGCGGCGGCGTTGCGCGGGTTCATGAACAGCCGGATCAGCGCCCGGGGCCGCTTGCCCTCCTTGGCGCGCTCCTCGTTCTCCTGTCGCCGGCGCTCGTTCTCCTCCGCGAAGGAGGCGTTGAGCGCGTCGAACGCCTCGGTCGGGAAGTAGACCTCGCCGCGGATCTCGACCAGCTCGGGGATGTTCTCGCCCTTGAGCTGGTGCGGGATCTCCTTGATGGTGCGGACGTTGGCGGTGATGTCCTCGCCGACCCGGCCGTCGCCGCGCGTCGCCGCCTGCACCAACTGACCGTTCTCGTACGTGAGGTTGACGGCCAGGCCGTCCACCTTGAGCTCGCACAGGTAGTGGTAGTCGATGCCGTGCAGTTCGGTGGCGACCCGGTCCGCCCAGGCGGCCAGCTCCTCGTCGTCCATCGCGTTGTCGAGGCTGAGCAGCCGCTCGCGGTGCTCGACCTCGGCGAACAACTCGGTGGGCGCGCCGCCGACCCGCTGCGTCGGCGAGTCCGGGGTGACCAGGGCCGGGTGCTCGGCCTCCAGCCCCTCCAACTCACGCATCAGCGCGTCGAACTCGGCGTCGCTGATGACGGGCGCGTCCTGCTCGTAGTAGCGGGCGCGGTGGTCGGTGATCTCCTGCGCCAGCTCGGCGTGCCGCCTGCGCGCCTCCGCCGGGACGTCCTCCCAGCCCTCGACAGCCACCACCGCAAGCCCTCCTACATTCTCATTCCGGGTTGTCCACCAGGCTCTGTGCCGCCCGCACCGCAAGCGACAGCGCCCTGCGCGCGTACGCCGGGGAGGCCCCGGCCAGCCCACAGGTCGGCGTCACCAGCACGCGGCGGCCCAGCAGCTCCGGGGCGAACCCGAGCCTGCGCCACAAGGTCCTGACACCCTGGACACTACCGGCCGGGTCGGACATCCCCTGGTCAGCGGAGGGGACGACACCCGCGAGGATCTGCGTGCCGTCCTCGATCGCCTCGCCGAGGTCGTCGTCCGAACGCTCGGTGAGGAGGGAGAAGTCGAGGGAGATCCCGGCCGCCCCGGCCCGGCGCAGCAGCGGGATCGGGACGTCCGGGGCGCAGGAGTGCACGACGACGGGCGCGTCCAGGCCCCGGATCAGCTCCCGCAGCACCTCCTCGGCGACCTGCCGGTCGACGGCGCGCAGCCGCTGGAAGCCGCTGGCGGTCTTCACCTGGCCGGCCAGGACGGCGGGCAGCGACGGTTCGTCGAGCTGGAGGACCACCTCCGCGCCCGGCACCCGCTTGCGGACCTCCGCGAGGTGGCGGCGCAGGCCCTCCGTGAGCGAGCCGGCGACGTCCCGGCAGGCGCCGTGGTCGGCGAGCGCCTTCTCGCCGTGCTTCAGCTCGATGTTCGCGGCCAGCGTCCACGGGCCCACGGCCTGGACCTTGAGCGCGCCCTGGTAGCCCTGGGTGAACTCCTCCAGCGCGTCCAGGTCCTCGCCGAGCCAGGAGTGCGCGCGCCGGGTGTCCCGCCCGGGGCGGTCGGCGAACCGCCAGCCGCTGGGCTCGGTCTGCGCGAACAGCTCGACGAGGAGGCCGGCGCTGCGGCCGATCATGTCGGCGCCCGGCCCGCGCGCGGGCAGCTCGGGCAGGAACGGCAGGTGCTCCAGCGCCCCGGTGGAGGTCTTGGCGGCCTCACGGGCGTCGGTGCCGGGCAGCGAGCCGATGCCGGTGGCGGCGCCGCGCAGGTCGGGGAAGGGGTGTGGGGTGCTCACCCGTCCGAGCCTAGTGCGCGGCGCCTCGTGCGTTTCAGCGCCCCGGTCGGACGGTGATGTCGGTGATCTCCGCGTCCCGGGAGGCGTCCAGGGCGGCCAGGACCGTCTTGGCGACGGACTCGGGCTCGATCCAGCGCCCGGCCTCGTACTCCCTGCCCTCCTGCTGGTGCACCTTGGCCTGCATCGCGGTCGCGGTGCGGCCGGGGTACACCGAGGTGACGCGCACGCCGTTCGCGTGCTCCTCCTGGCGCAGCGCGTCGGCGAGCGCCTTGAGGCCGTGCTTGCTCGCCGCGTACGAGCCCCACTCGGCGCTGGCGTGGAGGCCCGCGCCCGAGTTGACGAAGACGACGTGCCCCTTGGCCATCCGGAGGGAGGGCAGCAGCAGCCGGGTCAGCTCGGCGGGGGCGACCAGGTTGACGTTCAGCGTCTCCTGCCACGCCTTGACCGGCAGCTCGCCGACCGCCCCGAGCTCGACCACACCCGCGACGTGCAGCAGCGAGTCGAGGGCGACGGGCAGCGCCTGGTGCCCGAAGGCCCACGACAGCTTGCCGGGGTCGCCGAGGTCGCCCACGAGGGTCTTCGCCCCGGGGAACCGCTCCCGCAGCTCGTTGGCCCGCCGGGCGTCACGGGCGAGCAGCCAGAGCTCGTCCCCGCGCTCGGCGAGCTTCCCGGCCAGGACGGCGCCGATGCCGGAGCCGGCGCCGGTGATCAGATGTGCAGCCATGGTCCCGATCCTCTCAGGCCTTGAGCTGCTCGAACACCTCGGCGGGCGTGTCCGCGAAGGTGATCAGCTCGGAGAGCGGGCTGGGCAGGAAGCCCTCCGTGTCCATCCGCTCCATCTGGGTGCGCAGGCCCGAGTAGAACCCCTCGGTGTCCAGGACGACCACCGGCTTGTCGAACATCCCGTGCTTCTTGAGCTCCAGCACCTCGGTCACCTCGTCCATGGTGCCGAGGCCGCCCACGAGCACGACGATCGCGTCCGCGCGGGCCGCCAACTCCCGCTTCCGCTCGGGCAGATCGGCGGTCATGACGAGCTCGTCGGCGCCGACGTACCCCTTGTGCCTCAGCATCTCGACCAGCACCCCGACGAGCCTCCCGCCCGCCGCCTTCACCTCGTCCGCGAGGAGCCCCATCAGCCCGGCGTTCGAGCCGCCCCACACCAGGGTGTGCCCGCCTTCTCCCAGCAGCCGGGCGAACTCGGCGGCAGGGCCGGTGTAGCGGTCATCGAGCGAGTACGCGGAGCAGAAAACGCAGATATTCATAATGCCCACTGGTCTATCACGCTCAGCCGCCCCCGCTCACCGCCATTACCCGAGTTCGACGACAGGCCCCGGGGCCTGTCTTCAAACTCCCGTCGTCCGCCCGAAGGGCGGGCGGGGCGGCGTTGGGGTGCGTGCATCGCAAGGCGGAGGAGGGAGCCACTGCGGTGGGGGCACCTCCCGACCGAAGGCTGGGGGCCATTGGCGACCGACGACAACGCGGCGAGGTGCGTGCCCCGGCGCCGCCCCGCAGACGCGAGTTTGACGACAGGCCCTAGGGTGCTCCGCGTGCGTCACCTTGAGATATCCGACCTGATCACGGCCGTGGACCCGCAGGACGGCCGGCGGCTCCCCGTCCTTCGTGACGAGGTCGTCCGGCAACTGCGCGAGAACGGGGACGAGCGCGCGGCCCGGATCGTCGCCGAACTGCCCGTCGGCCGGGGCGGCGTACTCGACCCCGACGCCGTGGACCGCCTGCTCGTCAGCGTGCACACCGAACTCCAGCGGCTCAGCGAGGAACTGCGCATCGGCGACCGCCTGGTCCACCTGCTCCGCCCGCTCCTCACCGCGATCCGCACGACCACCGGGCAGCCCGGCCCGTACCGCCTGGTCGACATCGGGTGCGGCCTGGGCTACCTCGTCCGGTGGCTGGCCGCCACCGACGCGCTCGGCCCCGACGTCGAACTGATCGGGGTCGACCTCAACGCCGCACTCGTCGGCGAGGCCGACCGCCTCGCCCGCGCGGAGGGGCTCAACTGCCGCTTCGTGCACGGCAACGCCTTCGAACTGCCGGAGGCCGCGACCGTCTACGTCTCCACCGGCGTCCTGCACCACTTCCCCGGACCGGCCCTGTCCGGGTTCTTCCAGGCCCAGGCCGCCTCCCCCGCGCTCGCCTTCTGCCACTACGACATCGCCGCGACCCGGCTCGCACCCCTCGGCGCCCGTGTCTTCCACCGCGCCCGGATGCGCCACCCGCTGGGCCGCCACGACGGCGTGGTCTCCGCCCTGCGCGCCCACAGCGACGAGGTACTGCTGCGCGCCGCCTCGGCCCCCGGCATGCGCGCCCTGCTGTACGAACCGCGCCGCCTGTCCAACCCGTTCTGCACCACGCTGCGCCCGGTCCTCGGGGTGCGCCCGCAGTTGGAGGCACCGCTGCGGTCCGCCCTCGGACGGGCCGCCCGCCGGCTGGTCGGCCCGGAGCACCTCGCCGAGCACCTCACCGAGGCCGCCCGATGACGCCCGCCGCCCCGCTCCTCCTGCTCGGCCTGGTCGACGCGGCGTTCAGCGGCTTCCGCGCCTACGCCGGCCGCGACGCCCGCATCCGCAAACACCGGGGCAACCTCCTCGCCGCCGGACGCGGACTGGCGGCCGGGGCCGTCCTCCTGCTCGCCCCGGCCCTGGCCGCCTGTCTCCTCCTGCTGACCTCCTCCGACCAGGCGCAGACCTACGCCACCCTCACCGCCGGCGGCTGGGGCTACCTGTTCCCGCTCGCCCTCTACGCCGCAGCCGTCCTGCTGTCGCTCGCCGCCTACTTCACCCTGCCGTTCCGCGCCGGCACCCTGGCGATGGTCATCGGCCTCGGCCCCCTGACCCTGCTGCGCCCGCTCACCGTCACCGCCGCCTGCCTCACCGCCGTCCTCAACGGCGGCGGCGCACCCGCCCTGCTCGTCGGCACGGTCGCCGGCACGGCCGTCCTCTGCGTCGAGCCCCTGGTGCACCGCCGCTGGTACCGCGAGGTGCGGTGAGAAGCCCGCTGACCCGACGCTCCTCAAGATGCGACCTGTCGGGAGCCGACGAGCCCTCCTCCTCACGACCCGGTCACGGGTGCTGGAAGAGAACCTCCGGGTTGGCCGACGACGGGCCGTCGAGGAGGGGTTGGTGGATTCCCTTCAAGGTCTGGTCGAAGAAGGCTCCGACGTACTCCCGGGTCAGCTGGGTCCCGCGCGCCGGCGAGGTGGTCATCCCCGGGGGGAGGGGAATACCGGCCTCGGCGGCCAGGACGGGGACGTCCGTGAAGCTGGAGTGGTCGGCGCCGGTGACGGTCAGCCAGGGCTTGTAGCCCTCCCAGCCCGCCCAGGTCTGCCCCCAGGACGTCTCCCGGCCGCCGACGGCGTGGTCGCTCTGCTTGCCGAGCAGGAGGAACGCGCGTCCGTCGAGCCTGTCGGTCGGGACCGGCGGCCAGAACTTTCCGTCCATGTTCACCCCGGCCAGGATCCGCTGGTCGTCGGCCATCGCCGTCAGCGTCGACGCGCCGCCGATCGAGTGTCCGGCCATGCCGATGCGGTCGCGGTCGATCAGGTGCGACAGGCGCCAGGCCGGGTGGTTCCCCGTCAGCCGGTCCAGGACGAACGACACGTCCTTCGCCCGGCTGTCGGGGAGGCTGTCCGGTGCCCCGCCCTCGCAGAGCGCGCATCCCGGGGTGCTGCCGTCGGCGAGCGTCTCGCCGGAGTCCTCGTAGGTGTGACCGACCAGGGCCACGACGTAGCCGTGGCTGGCCAGGTCCGTGGCCAGGCCGGTCAGCGTGGCGCGGGGGTTCTCGAAGCCGGGAGAGAGGACCACCAGCGGGAACTTCCCGTTCGCGGCCTTCGCACCGGTGTAGGCGTAGGTCTTGATGTCCACGACGTCCTGCGGCTGGAGTCCGGTACCCGCCGGGACCCGCGTCGCCACGAAGCCCTGCGCTTCGCCGGGGGTCATGTACGGAGCTGGCTCGCCGGTGTCCCGCCGGGCCGGGTAGAACATCGACACGGCCAGCTGACGCGGCCCGGCCGAGGGTACCCAGGGGTCGGTGCGGTCCCGGTCGGTCAGGCGCAGCACCTCCTCGCCGGCCGCGTACGGCCCGGTCGGACGGGGCAGTACGCCGTGGAAGGCGGCGGGAGCGGTGACGGACGGCGACGGCGAGGCCATCGCGGCCCCGGCCATCGGGATCGGGAGGGAGAGGACGAGGGCTGCGACGGCCGCGACGCGGCGGGATCGGTTCATGGCCCGGAGACTAGGTTCGCGGCCCGAACCGTCGGATCAGCCCGAAGGATGCAATCCCCGGCAGTGGTCATCCCCGCGAATCAGCGGCGTCATCCATGGGGATGACCGCTCGGCCACGGCGGTTCTCCGTGCGCGTCGCCGAGTCGGCGACGCGCACGCGGGTGCTCGCTCAGGCGTTGACCGCGGGGCGCTCGGTGGTGGCGATGGTGGCGGAGCCGACGACGCGGGTGCCGTCGTAGAGGACCACGGCCTGGCCGGGGGCGATGCCCCGCACCGGGGTGTCCAGCTCGACCCGCAGCTCTCCGTCGACCACCGAGGCGATCACCGGGACCTCCTCGCCGTGGGCACGGAGCTGGGCGGTGTAGCGTCCGTCCACCAGCGGCTCGGTGCCGCACCAGCGGGGGCGGATGGCGGTCAGCGCGGTGACGTCGAGGCCCTCGATCGGGCCGACGGTGACGGTGTTGTTGACCGGGGAGATGTCCAGCACGTAGCGCGGCTTGCCGTCCGCCGCCGGGCGGCCGATCCGCAGGCCCTTGCGCTGGCCGATGGTGAAGCCGTACGCGCCGTCGTGCTCGCCGAGCTTGGTGCCGTCGACGTCGAGGATGTCGCCCGTGGCGGTGCCGAGGTGCTGGGCCAGGAAGCCCTGGGTGTCGCCGTCGGCGATGAAGCAGATGTCGTGGCTGTCGGGCTTCTTGGCGACGGCCAGGCCCCGGCGCTCGGCCTCCTCCCGGATGGCCTCCTTGGTGGTGTCACCGAGCGGGAAGAGGGAGTGGGCGAGCTGGTCGGCGTCCAGGACGCCGAGGACGTAGGACTGGTCCTTCGCCGCGTCGACGGCACGGTGGAGCTGGCGCTCGCCGGAAGGCAGGTCGACGATCCGGGCGTAGTGGCCGGTGCAGACGGCGTCGAAGCCGAGGGCGATCGCCTTGTCCAGCAGCGCGGCGAACTTGATCTTCTCGTTGCAGCGCAGGCAGGGGTTCGGCGTGCGGCCGGCCGCGTACTCGGCGACGAAGTCGTCGATGACGTCCTCGCGGAAGCGCTCGGCGAGGTCCCAGACGTAGAACGGGATGCCGATCACGTCGGCCGCCCGCCAGGCGTCCCGGGAGTCCTCGATGGTGCAGCAGCCGCGCGCGCCCGTACGGAAGGACTGCGGGTTGGAGGAGAGCGCCAGGTGGACGCCGGTCACCTCGTGCCCCGCTTCGGCGGCGCGCGCGGCGGCGACGGCGGAGTCAACTCCGCCGGACATCGCCGCGAGCACGCGCAGACGGCCGGTGGACGGAGCGGTCGGGGCACCCGGGAAGTCAGTCATGGTGACTACAAGGGTACGGGGCCGCCGTACATGCCCGCCGCCGGTTAAAAGCTAACGCCGCACCGATGCCAGCCCGGCGTTGCGGGCCCGCTGCACCGCCGGGCCGATGGCCGAGGCGAGCGCCGTGACGTCCTCCCGCACCGAGGTGTGCCCGAGCGAGAACCGCAGCGAGGCCCGGGCCAGCAGCGGGTCGACGCCCATGGCGAGCAGCACGTGGCTGGGCTGCGGCACCCCGGCGTTGCAGGCGGAGCCGGTGGAGCACTCGATGCCCTGGGCGTCCAGCAGCATCAGCAGCGCGTCGCCCTCGCAGCCGGGGAAGGAGAAGTGCGCGTTGGCGGGCAGCCGGCCCTCGGCGGACGGGTCGCCGTTGAGCACCGCGTCCGGAACGGCGGCCAGCACGCCGGCCACCAGTTCGTCCCGCAGTCCGCCGAGGACCGCCGCCTGCTCGGCCCGGTGCTCGACGGCCCAGGCCGCGGCGGCCGCGAAGCCCGCGGCGGCGGGGGCGTCCAGGGTGCCGGAGCGCACGTCGCGCTCCTGGCCGCCGCCGTGCAGCAGCGGTACGGGCGTGGCGCCGCGGGAGAGCAGCAGGGCGCCGATCCCGAACGGGCCGCCGATCTTGTGCCCGGTGACGGTGAGCGCGGTGAGCCCGGACTCGGCGAAGGAGACCGGGACCTGCCCGAGCGCCTGCACCGCGTCGGCGTGCATCGGGATGCCGTACTCGGCTGCCACGGCGGCGAGTTCGCGCACCGGCTGGACGGTGCCGACCTCGTTGTTGGCCCACATCACGGTGACCAGCGCGACCGAGGAGGCGTCCCGTTCGATGGCCTCGCGCAGCGCCTCGGGGTGCACCCGGCCCACCGCGTCCACCGGCAGGTACTCGACGGCCGCGCCCTCGTGCTCGGAGAGCCAGTGCACGGCGTCCAGCACCGCGTGGTGCTCGACCGGGCTGCACAGCACCCGGGTGCGGGCCGGGTCGGCGTCCCGACGGGCCCAGTACAGGCCCTTGACGGCCAGGTTGTCGGACTCGGTGCCGCCGCCGGTGAGGACGATCTCGCTCGGGCGGGCGTTCAGCGAGTCGGCCAGCGACTCGCGGGCCTCCTCGACCACCCGGCGGGCCCGGCGGCCGGCCGCGTGCAGGGCCGAGGCGTTGCCGACCACCCCCAGGTGCGCCGTCATCGCGGCGATCGCCTCGGGCAGCATCGGCGTGGTCGCCGCATGGTCCAGGTATGGCATAACCATCCGATTGTAGAGGGCACTCCCCCGGGGCCGACGCGGCGCACACCGATCCGGCCACCACCCGGACGACCGACCGGACGACCGACCGGACGGCCGACTCGGCGGCCGACTTGACGGCCGACTCGGCGGAGGACGAACGAACCGCTGCCGGACGGCTGCGTCCGGTACTGGTTTGTACCACTGTGCCGCCTTGCGGTTAGCCTGACGAACACTTCTCGATCGGAACCCGTGGGGGGCGCCATGTCGCAGTCGGTGGACCGCGCGTTGACCCTGCTCGGCTCGCTCGGCGACGGCCCGGTCTCGCTGGAGCAGGCCGCGGGCAGCCTCGGAGTGCACAAGTCGACCGCGCTGCGGCTGCTGCGCACCCTGGAGGAGCACGGCTTCGTGCAGCGCCAGCCCGACCGGCGCTACCGGATCGGCGGCCGGGTGCTGTCGCTGGCCCACCGCGCGCTGGAGGAGATCGACGTGCGGCAGGTGGCCGCGCCCTACCTGGCGGCGCTCAGCGCACGCTCCGGCTACACCGTCCAGTTGGCCGTGCTGCACGACGGCGAGGTGCTCTACGTGGACGAGGTGGCCGGGCCCGGTGCGGCGTGGCCGTCCCGGATCGGGCGCCGCGCCCCGGTCACCGGGACGGCGATCGGCCGGGTGCTGCTCGCCGGGCTGCCGGAGGACGGCGTCCGGGAGCAGGAGCTGCCCTCCGAGCTGGCGGCGGTGCGCCTGCGGGGCTGGGCGGCCGAGTCCTGCGAGCACCGGGAGCCGGTGACCTGCGTGGCCGCGCCGGTCGCGGGCAGCGACGGACGGACGGTCGCGGCCTGCGCGCTGAGCGCCCCGGCCAGCCAGGTGCCTCCGACCGAACTGACCCGGATGCTGCCGGAGCTGCTCTGCACGGCCGAGGCCATCTCGCTCGCGTACGGTGGCTCGCCTACTCCTCGCTGGTGCGAGAACCGTTGCGGTTCCAGGCCCGCGGGGCGCGCCAGCCGTACTTCAGGGCGAGCATCCGCAGTCCGAAGGCGGTGAGCGCGGCGGCGGTGCCGGTGACGCCGGTGAGCCGGCCGGCGCCGATCAGGACGGCCACCAGCGCGGCGCCGACCAGGGCCGGGACGGCGTAGATCTCCCGGTCCCAGCGCAGCAGCGAGGGGATCTCCCCGGCCAGCACGTCACGGATCACACCGCCGCCGGCCGCGGTCACCATGCCGAGCGCGACGGCCGCGACGGCGCCGAGCCCGTAGTCGTGCGCCTTGGCCGTGCCGGTGACGCAGAACAGCCCGAGGCCCAGGGCGTCCAGGGTCTGCACGGCCCGGTTGATCCGCTCGACCTCCGGGTGCAGGAAGAACACCACGAGGGCGGCGGCCAGCGGGGCGAGGAAGTAGCCGAGGTTGGTGAAGGCGACCACCGGTGTCGCGCCGATCACCAGGTCCCGCATCACCCCACCGCCCAGGGCGGTGACCTCCGCCAGCACACAGATCCCGAAGATGTCCATGTTCTTGCGGACGGCGAGCAGCCCCCCGGAGAGGGCGAAGACGAATATGCCGACGAGGTCCAGCGACTGCTGCACGTCGGAGGGGAAGATCTGCGAGGTCACGGAATCAACTATGACCTGCCGCGGAACCCTCCCCTCCGGCTACGGCATCAGGAGGCCTTGTCCCCCGCCTTGTCCGCGGCCCCCGCGACCTCCGAGCCCTCCGGGAAGTGGCAGGCCACCTGGTGCCCGGTCTTCAGCGCCACCAGCGCCGGCTCCTGGGTGGCGCACACCTCCTGCGCCTTCCAGCAGCGCGTGCGGAACCGGCAGCCGCTGGGCGGGTTGATCGGCGAGGGCACGTCGCCCTTGAGCAGGATCCGCTCGCGCCCGGCGCGCTGGCGTCGGCGCGGGTCGGGCACCGGCACCGCTGACATCAGGGCGTTGGTGTACGGGTGCATCGGGCTGCGGTACAGCGAGTCCCGGTCGGCGATCTCCACGATCTTGCCGAGGTACATCACCGCCACCCGGTCCGAGACGTGCCGGACGACCGAGAGGTCGTGCGCGATGATCAGGTACGTCAGGCCCAGCTCCTGCTGCAGGTCGTCCAGCAGGTTGACCACCTGCGCCTGGATCGACACGTCCAGCGCGGAGACCGGCTCATCGGCGACGATCATCTTCGGCTTCAGCGCGAGCGCCCGGGCGATGCCGATGCGCTGGCGCTGGCCGCCGGAGAACTCGTGCGGGTAGCGGTTGTAGTGCTCGGGGCTGAGCCCGCACAGCTCCAGCAGCTCCTGGACGGCCTTCCTGACCCCGCCCTCGGGCTCCACGCCCTGGAGCTTGAACGGCGCTCCGACGATGGTGCCGACGGTGTGCCGCGGGTTCAGCGAGGAGTACGGGTCCTGGAAGATCATCTGGATGTCGCGGCGCAGCGGCCGCATCGCCCCGACGCCCAGGTGGCTGATGTCGGTGCCCGCGAACTCGATGGTCCCGCGGGTGGGTTCGTCCAGCCGGGTGACCAGTCGGCCCATGGTCGACTTGCCGCAGCCGGACTCACCGACGACGCCCAGCGTCTCGCCGGCGTTGACCGTGAAGTCGATGCCGTCGACGGCCCGCACCGCGCCGGTCTGGCGCCGCAGCAGTCCGCCCTTGATCGGGAAGTGCCGGGTCAGGCCGGTCACCTTCAGCAGCGGCTCGCGGCCGGAGGCGGGCGCGGGCGGCGGGATCTCCGCCGTCTGGGTCGCCTGAGTGTCCGTCATCGGTTGTCTCCAGGAAGGTGGTACGAGGCCGGGCTCACAGCCGGGGCGCGATCTCTTCGGCGAAGATGCGGTGCCGCTCGTCGGCCGGCAGGTGGCAGGCCGCGAGGTGCCCGGGCGCGGCCTCGGCCAGCACGGGGAGTTCGCTCGTGGAGCGGCCGCCGGTCAGGGCGGCGTACGGGCAGCGCGGGTGGAAGGCGCAGCCGGACGGCACGTTGATCAGGCTGGGCGGGGTGCCCCGGACCGGCACCAGCCGGTCCTGGAGTTCCCGGTCCAGTCGCGGCATCGAGCCCAACAGGCCCCAGGTGTACGGGTGTTCGGGCGCGTCGAAGAGGGTTTCGGCGGGGCCGCGCTCGACGCACTTGCCGCCGTACATGACCAGCACGTCGTCGGCGAGCTCGGCGACCACCCCGAGGTCGTGGGTGATGATGACGACTGCGGAGCCGAACTCCTCCTGGAGGTCGCGGATGAGGTCCAGGATCTGCGCCTGGACGGTGACGTCCAGGGCGGTGGTGGGCTCGTCGGCGATCAGCAGCGAGGGGTCGTTGACCAGGGCCATGGCGATCATCGCGCGCTGGCGCATGCCGCCGGAGAACTGGTGCGGGTAGTCGTCCACCCGGCGGTCGGGCTGCGGGATGCCGACCCGGTCGAGCATCTCGATCGCCCGGGTCCGGGCCTGCTTCCTGGAGGCCTGCGGGTGGTGCACCCGGTACGCCTCGACGATCTGCGCGCCGACCGTGTAGTAGGGGTGCATCGCGGTCAGCGGGTCCTGGAAGATCATCGCCAGTTCGCGGCCGCGCAGTTGGCGCACCCGTTCCGGTCCGGCGGCGATCAGTTCCTCGCCGCCCAGCCAGATCTCGCCGGTGATCCGGGCCCGCTTGGAGCGGTGCAGGCCCATGATGCCCAGCGAGGTGACGGACTTGCCGGAGCCGGACTCGCCGACGATGCCGAGGGTGCGGCCCTTGTGCAGGTCGAAGCTGACCCCGTCCACCGAGCGGACCAGGCCGTCGTCGGTGTCGAAGTGGATCCGCAGGTCGCGCACGGAGAGGTAGGGGTCACCGGCGGGGGCCGGCACGGCGTCCGCCGGGGTCTTCTGGAGGTCGGTCACGAGAGCCTCACGCGGGGGTCGACGAGGGCGTACAGGAGGTCGACCACGAGGTTGCAGACGACGATGAAGAAGGCGGCGAGCAGGGTGACGCCGAGGATCTTGGGCAGGTCGTTGTCGGCGATCGCCTGGACGGCGAAGGCGCCGACGCCCTGGAGCGAGAAGACCTGCTCGGTGATGAGCGCACCGCCGAGGAGCAGGCCGAGGTCCATGCCGAAGATGGTGACGATCGGGGTGAGCGCGGCGCGCAGCCCGTGCCGGGCGACGACCTTGCGCTCGACCAGGCCCTTGGCCCGGGCGGTGCGGATGTAGTCCTCGCTCATGGTCTCCAGCATTCCGGCGCGGGTGAGCCGGGCGTAGAGCGCGGAGTAGAGGAAGGCCAGCGAGATCCACGGGAGGATCAGGTTGCGGGCCCACATCAGGGGGTCCTCGGTGAAGTCGACGTACTGGAGGTTGTCCAGGATCGGCCACTCGTAGCTGAAGACGGTGAGCAGCAGCGCGCCGGTGAAGAACACCGGGAGCGAGACGCCGGCGAGCGCGACGCCCATCGCGAGCCGGTCGAAGATCGAGCGCGGCTTGAGGGCGGAGACGACGCCGGTGGTGACGCCGGAGACCAGCCAGAGCACGGCCGCACCGATGGCCAGCGAGAGCGTGATCGGGATGCGCTTGGTCAGCTCGGGCCAGACCTCCAGGTGGTTCTTGAAGGAGTAGCCGAAGCACGGGACGTGGCAGGTGGCCGCGTCCGGGCCGAACTTGTACTCGGCGCCGCTGACCAGGCCCTTCAGGAAGTTCCAGTACTGGGTGTACAGCGGCTGGTCGAGGCCGAGGTTCTGCTTGACCGCCGCGACCGCCTCGGGGGACGGGTTCTTCCCCACGTACTGCGTGGCCAGCTGGTCGGCGGTCTCGCCGGCGATGCGCGGGAGCAGGAAGAAGATCGCGAAGGTGACCGCGCTGACCACCAGCAGCAGCACCACGGCCGCGAAGATCCTGCGGATGATGTAGGCAAACACAGTTGGACGGCTCCGGCGGCCCGCCGCCGTCCGGGATCTTCCGGACGGCGGCGGGCGCCGCTGCCTTCACCTGCCTTCAGGGATGCGGAGCCAGGCTCTTTACTTGGTGGTGCCGATGTTCAGGTAGTCGTACTCACCCGAGAAGGCCGAGGTGGACACCAGGTTGGTGGCGCTGTCCGGGCGGTACAGGAAGACCTTGAAGTCGGTCAGCGGGACGTAGACCGCCTGGTCCATGATCTTCTTGTCGATCTGGCCGTAGATCTTCTCGCGCGCCGACTTGTCGGTGTTGGCGATCGCGTCGTCGAGCAGCTTGTTGACCTCGGGGTCGTTCAGCTGGGCCAGGTTGCTGTTGCCGGAGGCCTTGATGGCCCGGCCGTCGGCGATCTGCTGGAGGAAGCCGTAGCCGGTCGGCCAGTCGGCGCCCCACTGCATCATCATCAGGCCGATGTTGTGGTCCTGGGTGAACTGCGGGACACCCGCGGCGTCCGAGAAGTACTTGCCCTGCGCGTACTTCTGGATCTCGACGTTGATGCCGATCTTCTTCAGCTGGGCCTGGATCGCGGTCGCCGCCTGGACCTCCGGGTCGCGCTCGGTGCGGGCGGTGATCACGGTGCTGAAGCCGTCCGGCTTGCCGCAGGCCTTGAGGGCCTCCTTGGCCTTGTCGATGTCGCCCTTGTTGTCCTTGGTCTCCCAGGTGTTGAAGTCCTGGTGGCCCGGGATGTCCGGCGGGAGGACGGTGCTGGCGACCTGGCCGCGGATCGGGCCGCCGAGCGTGGTCTGCACGGAGACCTTGTCGATCGCGTACTGGACGGCCTTGCGGCACTCGATGTTGTCGAACGGCGCGACCTTGGTGTTGATCGCGGTGTAGACCAGGCGGCCGCCGTAGGCGTTGTCGGTGCTGGCCTTCAGCTTCTGGTTCTGCAGGATCTGCGCCTGGGTCTGCGGGTCGACGCCGCCGCCGACCAGGTCCACCTGGGCGTTGCCGGCGATCAGGTCCTTGTCGATCGTGGACTGCTCCATGCCCATCCGGACCACGATCTTGTCCGCGAGCTGCTTGCGGATCGGGTCGGTGGCCGGGTCCCAGTTGGTGTTCGGCACCAGGGTGAGCTGCTTGCCGTCCTCGTAGGACTGGAACTTGTAGCTGCCCGAGGAGACCACGTGCTTCACGTAGCCGGAGCCGTCGTCCTTGGCCTGCGGGACCGGGGCCGTCTGCGGGGCGCTGACCAGGTAGTCGAAGTCCGCGAAGGGCTGCTTCAGGTGGAAGACGACGGTCTGGTCGTCCGGGGTCTCGATCGAGTTCAGGCCGCCCTCCTTGTCCTTGTACGGACCCTGGTAGGGCGTGGCGTTGTCGACCAGCAGGTCGTGGAAGTAGGTCGGGCCGTTGGAGTTCACGTCCGGCGCGAAGTTGGAGCGCTCGACGGCGTACTTGACGTCCTTCGAGCTGATCGGGGTGCCGTCGTCGTACTTCAGGCCCGCGCGCAGCTTGTACGTCCAGGTCAGGCCGTCCGCGCTGGGCTTGCCCAGGCTCTCGGCGAGGTCCGGGACCAGCTTGTTGCCGTCGGCGCCGGGGCCCGGGGCGAAGGTGGTCAGCGGACGCCCGTACAGGCGCGAGAAGTTGTAGATGTAGGCGTAGTACGTGTTGCCCGGGTCGAAGGAGTCCGGGGCGCCCTTCATCTCGTAGGTGACCGTCCCGCCCTTCTTGTCCGAGGCGTTGACGATGCCCTTGGTTGCCGCGTCGGCGCCGGCGCCGCCGGCACTGCCGCTGGCGGAGGAGGAGCCGGAGCTCTTGCTGCCGGACGTGCATCCGGTCACGACGAGGACCGCGGCGGCGGCCGCCGCGGTCAGCGCGACGGTACGGGACCTACGCATGGGTGAGATCAACCCCTTGAGGATGTGGAGGAGGGTGGGTCCTGACGCAGCGTCAGTTGCTCTTGGGATCGAGGGCGTCACGCAGCCCGTCGCCGAGCAGGTTGAAGGCGAGCACGGTGAGGAAGATCGCCAGACCGGGGACCACCATGTACTGGGGGTCCACCTGGTAGTACTTGATCGCGTCGTTGAGCATGCCGCCCCAGGAGGCCTGCGGGGGCTGGATGCCGACGCCGAGGAAGCTGAGCCCCGCCTCGAACAGGATGTTGGTCGGGATCAGCAGGGTCGAGTAGACCAGGATCGGACCGACCAGGTTCGGCAGCAGCTCCTTGAACAGGATGAACGGGCCGCGGGCGCCCAGGCTGCGGGCCGCGTGGACGAACTCCCGCTCGCGCAGCGACAGCGTCTGCCCGCGCACGATCCGGCCCATGTAGGGCCAGTTGAAGAAGCCGATCACGAAGATCAGCACCATGATGTGCAGCGGGAGGCCGTGCAGACCGAACGCGCCGCCCTGCAGCGAGGTCGAGATCGCGATGGCGAAGAGCAGCAGCGGGAAGGCCAGGAAGACGTCCATGATCCGGCTGATCAGGTTGTCCACCCAGCCGCCGTAGTAGCCGGCCATCACGCCGAGCACGGTGCCGATCGTGTTGGACAGCAGGGTCGCGCCGAAGGCGACCAGCAGGGAGACCCAGGAGCCCTCGATGACCCGGGAGAGCAGGTCACGGCCCTGAAGCGGGTCGACGCCGAGCAGGTGATCGCCGCTCATTCCGCCCCAGTCCCCGAGCGGGATGCCGCCCAGGTTGGCGTCGAGCAGGTCCTGGTTCAGGGCGTCGGGGTCGAGTCCGAACAGGGACTCGATGGGCTTGGCCAGTACGGCCAGGAGGATCAGCAGGATCACCACGATGCCGCCGACGACGGCGACCTTGTCCCGCTTGAAGCGGGTCCAGGCGATCCGACCGAGGGAGCGTCCCTCGATCGTCTTGGCCGGGGCGGCGGGGGCGGGTGCCTCCGGTTCGTTCCCGGCGGTTGCGATGGGTGCGGTCATGGTCAGTTGGTCCCCTCGCCGACGGTGGCCGGCCCACGGGTGCCGGGCGCCGGTTCGGCGGTACGGCTGCGGACGTGCGGAGGTGCTAGGAGCGGGTGTTCGCGGCAGTACGTCGTGCACGGGGTACTGCCCCCACGCGGGATTGGGCATCGCGTGGTGGAGCGGTCTGCCTGCGCGTTCACCTTCGTGGGGTTTCCAGTACGCGCGGTGCGTTGCGCAGAACTCTCTGCCATCCGAACTGGCTTGCGCCAGCCCTGCCAACCGACAGATGCCCAACTGTGATCTGTGTGCATGCACCTCCTCGATCTTCGGTATATCCCTCTTCACACGGCTGTAACAGCCATGTCAAGATGTGCCTGGATCGAGGCGGAAAATTCGTCCGGAAAGCACCGAAGCCGACCTGATGGCGAATCAAGTCGGCTTCGGTGTAGAGGATTTGTCGAAACGGGTTTTGGCAATCAGCGACCGGGGTATCCGGGCCACGGCTGCTGCTGCCCCCAGCCCTGCGCGGGCTGCTGGGCGCCGTACGACCACCCCGGTGTCGGCTGCCCGTGCATCGGCCGGCCCTGCACCGGCTGCCCCGGGTACGGCGGCGGCACCGGCGGGTACGGTCCGGTCGGCGGGCGGCCCGCCTCCCGGTCGAAGAACGGCCGCGCGTTGGCGCGCATCCACAGCGCCACCGGGTCGTACTCGTCCGCCATCGCGACCGTGGACACCGCGAGCCCCTCCGGGGCCACCGCGATCGCCCGCTGCATCAGCGCCCGCACCGACTCGACCGACGGCGGCGAACTGTCGTACAGGTCCAGGCCGATCGCCAGGTACGGCTCCCCCACCGCGGGCTGCACCCAGGCCCGGCGCAGCGCCCGCACCGCGCGCACCTCGCCGGCCTGCCGCTCCAGCAGCGCGAAGAACTGATGGGCGTTCACCTGCGGCTCGCTCAGCTTCAACGGGCCGGCCGGCAGCCGCTCCAGGCCCGCGGCGATCCGCCGCAGGTCCGCCCAGGGCACCCCGACCCCGCCGCCGGGCGCGTGCGGGTTGAGCCACAGGCCCCAGCGGGTGCGGTACAGCGAAGCGGCGATCTCCCGGCCGGAGATGACCTCGTGGGCCCGCGCCCAGCCGGAGGCCGTCAGCTGCTCGGCGGAGGTGACGGCCGGCGCGTAGCCGTGGCCGCTGATCTCCATGTTCCCGTACTGGGCGTCCGGGCTGCCCGGCGTGCCGTGCCAGAGCAGCATCCAGACCCGGCCCTCGGCGAGCGCGTGCAGCAGCCGCTCGTACGCGTCGTAGCGCTCCGGCGCGACCTCGCGCAGGACGCGCTCCAATGCGCCCGGATCCGCTCCCGGGCGCCCGGCCGGTGCCTGGCCCCAGGGCCCCGGCACACCGCCCGCTCCCGCTCCCGCACTCATGCGCCCACCTCGCCGCGCCTCTTTCCTCGAACCGCCGGCCCGTCGGCCGTCTGCACGCACCCTATGGCGCGGCAACGACCACCGCCACGGCGACGTGCCTTCGACCGGAACCCGCTCACACCCGCGTGTAGAAAGGCAGTACCCGGGTGATCAGCCACTCGACCACCGGGTCGTCGGCGAGGTCGAGCAGTACGAGGTGGACGCCGCCCGGCAGCGGCGCGGTTCCCAGCGCTCGGCCGAGTGCGTCATTCACCGCGGCCGGGTCGGCCGGGGCCGCCGGGTCCAGCTGGACGCCCACGAACATCACGGTCGGCTCGCCCTCGATGCTGGCCAGCGCCCTGCGCGCGGTCAACACGCCGGGAAGGGCCGACAGTTCGGCCCGGCAGGCGGCCAGGAAGTGCTCCGGGTCCTCCCCCGGCACCGGCTCGCGCAGCGCCACCCGGCCGCCGCTCGGCGCCTCCGGGTGCTGCTCCCAGCGGTCCTCGCGCGGGCCGCGGCGCAGCTCGGCCACGCCCTGCGGCGGCACCGGGATGCCCACCGCCGCCTCCGGGTTGACCGCGATGCCCACGCCCAGCGGCAGCCCCCGGGCGAACTCCCGGACCGGGGCGACCGCGAAGGCCATCCCCGGCGCCTGCTGGAGGAACACCTCCTGCGAGGAGAACACCGGCACGTACGGGTCCCCGCCCAGCTCGATGACCGGCAGGTCCAGCGACTGCCCGTTCGGGTCGCCGCCGGCCGGCAGCGGGACCCACACCTGACTGCGGGCCAGCACCTCGATCACCCGGGGCGTCGCGCCCGGGTCGCCCAGCGCGGCCGTCAGCACCTGCTCCAGCTCGTTGGCCGGCCACCCGCCGCCCGACGGCGCCGTCTGCGGTCCGTCCCACCCCTGCTGCTGCTCCACCGGGTACCCCATGCGCCGCCGATCCGCCCTCATGCCGGTCGGCCGCCCTCTGCTGCGCCGACGCGCAGCAGTTTAGGGCCCGTGTTCGGTCCGGCGGCGGGCGCGGGTTCGGTCCGGCGGCGGGTGCGGGTTCGGTCCCGCGGCGGGCAGGGGTTCGGTCCCGCGCGGTGTGACCGGGTCCCCTCTCCCCTCCCCGCTCCGGACGTGCCATGATGTGCGCGTCCGTCGGCATGCGCCGCGGGCCCCCACAACTCCATACCGGCCGCTCGAACCCGCGCGGGAGAGCCCGGAATGCCCCTCAGGAGGCACAGCCGGCGCCGAAGGAGCAAGTCCTCCCCGGAATCTCTCAGGCCCCCCTACCGCACGGGTTAGGCATATCTGGAAAGCGGCGCACGGCCCTGTCGCGCGCCCACCCACGGTGCAAGCCGCCATGCTGTCTTCAAGGCTGGAAACAGCCGCGAGCACGTGGTCGGTGAAGCTCTCAGGTTCGACGACAGATGGGGAGACCCACGCCGCCGCATGCCCGCGCGCAGGGTCGGTCCCCGAGCGGGTCCGGTTCCGGCGCGCGCCCCTGAGTGCCCCGACCGAGGAGTTCCTGGCCATGTCGTCCCTCCGCCTGACCGCGCTCGACGCGCTGCACCGCGCCCTCGGCGCGACCATGACCGACTTCGCCGGCTGGGACATGCCGCTGCGCTACGGCAGCGAGCGCGAGGAGCACCTCGCCGTCCGCACCAAGGCCGGCCTGTTCGACCTCTCGCACATGGGCGAGATCACCGTCACCGGCCCGCAGGCCGGCGAGATGCTGGACCACGCGCTGGTCGGCTTCGTCTCCGCGCTCGGCGTGCTGCGCGCCCGCTACACCATGATCTGCGCCGAGGACGGCGGCATCCTGGACGACCTGATCGTCTACCGCCTGCGCGAGGACGCCTTCCTGGTCGTCGCCAACGCCTCCAACGCCCAGCTGGTCCTCGACGAGCTGATCGCCCGTGCCAAGGGCTTCGACGCCGTCGTCACCGACGACCGCGACACCTACGCGCTGATCGCCGTCCAGGGCCCGGAGGCCACCGGCATCCTGGCGCAGACCACCGACGCCGACCTGCCCGGCCTGAAGTACTACGCGATCCTCCCCGCCCAGGTGGCCGGCCGCGAGGTGCTCCTGGCCCGGACGGGCTACACCGGCGAGGACGGCTTCGAGATCTTCTGCCACCCGGTCGACGCCGAGCCGATCTGGCAGGCGCTGACCGCCGCCGGCGAGGGCCGCGGCCTGGTCCCGTGCGGCCTGTCCTGCCGTGACACCCTGCGCCTGGAGGCGGGCATGCCGCTGTACGGGCACGAGCTCTCCACCGACCTCACCCCGTTCGACGCGGGCCTGGGCCGGGTCGTCCGCTTCGACAAGACCACCAACGAGGGCGCGTTCATCGGCCGCAAGGCGCTGGAGCAGGCCGCCGCCGCGGCCGAGACCAACCCGCCGAAGGTGCTGGTCGGCCTGGTCTCCGAGGGCAAGCGCGTACCGCGCGCCGAGTACACGGTGGTCTCCACCGACGGCGCCCCGATCGGCCGGATCACCTCGGGCGCGCCGTCCCCGACCCTGGGCAAGCCGATCGCGATGGCCTACGTCGACGCGGCCCACGCCACCCCCGGCTCCACCGTCGCGGTGGACGTGCGCGGCAAGCACGAGCCGGTCCAGGTCGTGGCGCTGCCGTTCTACAAGCGCGCCCGCTGAGGCGAGCGCGCCCGCTGAGGCCCGCCGAGAACCCCGCTTTCCCCCATACACGCACGTCGAAGCCGTCCGCGCGGCGGCCCGCTTCGTCGTGCCCGCTTCCCATCCTGGAGAATGACGCCATGAGCAACCCCCAGCACCTGCAGTACACCAAGGAGCACGAGTGGCTGACCGCCGCCGAGGCCGGTGTCTCCACGGTCGGCATCACCAAGCACGCCGCCGACGCGCTCGGTGACATCGTCTACGTGCAGCTGCCCGAGGTCGGCGACACCGTGACCGCCGGCGAGACCTGTGGCGAGCTGGAGTCCACCAAGTCGGTCAGCGACCTGTACTCCCCGGTGACCGGCGAGGTCGTCGAGGTCAACCAGGACGTCCTGGACGACAACGCCCTGGTCAACAGCGCCCCGTTCGAGGGCGGCTGGCTGTTCAAGGTCAAGGTCGAGGCCACCGACGAGCTGCTCAGCGCCGACGAGTACACCGCCCTCATAGGCGGCTGACCCCCGTGTGACGGGGCGGGCCGCGGCAGCGCGGCCCGCCCCACCCGCCCACCGGTCGCCCGCCACCGCCTTCGGATGGCGCGCCTCGTACGGCACCCCCCGACTCTCCTCCCAGGGAAGACCACCACCATGACGGTTCTCAACCAGTCCCTGCACGCCCTCGACCCGGAGATCGCCGCCGCGGTCGACGCCGAGCTGCACCGCCAGCAGACCACCCTGGAGATGATCGCCTCCGAGAACTTCGCCCCCGTGGCGGTCATGGAGGCCCAGGGCTCGGTGCTCACCAACAAGTACGCCGAGGGCTACCCCGGCCGCCGCTACTACGGCGGCTGCGAGCACGTCGACGTGGTCGAGCAGATCGCGATCGACCGCATCAAGGCCCTGTTCGGCGCCGAGCACGCCAACGTCCAGCCGCACTCCGGCGCGCAGGCCAACGCCGCCGCGATGTTCGCGCTGATCCAGCCGGGCGACACCATCCTGGGCCTGAGCCTGGCCCACGGCGGTCACCTGACCCACGGCATGAAGATCAACTTCTCCGGCAAGCTCTACAACGTGGCCGCGTACCACGTGGACGAGAAGACCGGCCAGGTCGACATGGCCGAGGTCGAGCGCCTGGCCAAGGAGCACCAGCCGAAGCTGATCATCGCCGGCTGGTCCGCCTACCCGCGCCAGCTGGACTTCGCCGCGTTCCGCCGGATCGCCGACGAGGTCGGCGCGCTGCTGATGGTGGACATGGCGCACTTCGCCGGTCTGGTGGCCGCCGGGCTGCACCCCAACCCGGTGCCGTTCGCGGACGTGGTCACCACCACCACCCACAAGACCCTGGGCGGCCCGCGCGGCGGCGTCATCCTGTCCAAGGCCGAGTACGCCAAGAAGATCAACTCCGCGGTCTTCCCCGGCCAGCAGGGCGGTCCGCTGGAGCACGTGATCGCGGGCAAGGCCGTCGCCTTCAAGGTCGCCGCCTCCGAGGAGTTCAAGGAGCGCCAGCAGCGCACCCTGGAGGGCGCCCGGATCCTCGCCGAGCGCCTGCTCCAGGAGGACGTCGCCGAGGCCGGCGCGTCCGTGCTCTCCGGCGGCACCGACGTGCACCTGGTCCTGGTCGACCTGCGCAACAGCCAGCTCGACGGCCAGCAGGCCGAGGACCGGCTGCACGAGGTCGGCATCACCGTCAACCGCAACGCCGTCCCGAACGACCCGCGCCCGCCGATGGTCACCTCGGGCCTGCGCATCGGCACCCCGGCCCTGGCCACCCGCGGCTTCCAGGCCGAGGACTTCCGCGAGGTCGCCGACATCATCGCCGAGGCGCTCAAGCCCGCCTTCGACGAGACCGTCGCCGCCGCGCTGAAGGCCCGGGTCACCGCCCTGGCCGACAAGTACCCGCTCTACCCCACCCTCGCCAACCAGGAGTGATCCGGCACGGTCGGGTCCGTCGGCCGTAGGGCCTGACGGACCCCGAGTGACCGGCCTCACCCCGCCGGAGCACCTGGGACCCCGGGGCACCGCGCACACTGGACAGTGCGCGCGGTGCCCCGTCCCGTGTCGGCCCCGGCCCCGCCCTGCCACTCCCTGCCCGCAAGTCCTTCCACGAGACCAGACAAGGACGTCCCCCGTGGCCATCAGCGTCTTCGACCTCTTCTCCATCGGCATCGGCCCGTCGAGCTCCCACACCGTCGGCCCGATGCGCGCCGCCCGGATGTTCGCCCGCCGCCTGCGGTCCGAAGGCCTGCTGGAGCAGGTGACGGGCGTGCGCGCCGAGCTGTACGGCTCGCTGGGCGCGACCGGCCACGGCCACGGCACCCCGAAGGCCGTCCTGCTCGGCCTGGAGAACCACTCGCCCCGCACCGTCGACGTCGACCAGGCGGACAAGGACGTCGAGCGGATCACCACCGAGAAGCGGCTCAGCCTGCTCGGCGAGCACGCCATCGACTTCGACCCCGACACCCAGCTGGTCCTGCACCGCCGCCGCTCGCTGCCGTACCACGCCAACGGCATGACCCTGTGGGCGTACGCGGCGGACGGCTCGACGCTGCTGGAGAAGACGTACTACTCGGTCGGTGGCGGCTTCGTGGTGGACGAGGACGCGATCGGCGCGGACCGGGTCAAGCCCGACGACACCGCGCTGCGCTACCCGTTCCGCACCGGCGAGGAGCTGCTGCGGCTCACCCGGGAGACCGGGCTGTCCATCTCCGGCCTGATGCTGGAGAACGAGAAGGCCTGGCGCAGCGAGGAGGAGATCCGCACCGGGCTGCTGGAGATCTGGTCCGTGATGCAGGAGTGCGTGCGGGCCGGCATGACCCGCGAGGGCATCCTGCCGGGCGGCCTCAAGGTCCGCCGCCGGGCGGCGGCCGCGGCCCGGGCGCTGCGCGCCGAGGGGATCGGCCCGGCCAACGCGATGGAGTGGGTGACCCTCTACGCGATGGCGGTCAACGAGGAGAACGCCTCCGGCCGCCGGGTGGTCACCGCGCCGACCAACGGCGCGGCGGGGATCATCCCGGCCGTCCTGCACTACTACCTGAACTTCATCCCGGGCGCTGACGAGGACGGCATCGTCCGCTTCCTGCTCGCGGCCGGCGCCATCGGCATGCTGTTCAAGGAGAACGCCTCCATCTCCGGCGCCGAGGTCGGCTGCCAGGGCGAGGTCGGCTCCGCCTGCTCGATGGCCGCGGGCGGCCTCGCCGAGGTCCTCGGCGGCACCCCCGAGCAGGTCGAGAACGCCGCCGAGATCGGCATCGAGCACAACCTCGGCCTCACCTGCGACCCGGTCGGCGGCCTGGTCCAGATCCCCTGCATCGAGCGCAACGGCATGGCCTCGGTCAAGGCCGTCACCGCGGCCCGGATGGCGCTGCGCGGCGACGGCCGGCACCACGTCTCGCTGGACAAGGCGATCAAGACGATGAAGGAGACCGGCGCCGACATGAAGATCAAGTACAAGGAGACCTCCCGCGGCGGGCTCGCGGTGAACGTCATCGAGTGCTGATCCCGGACGTTTGTCGGACGCCCCCGGCGGAACTCCCGTTCCGTCCGGGGGCTTTCGCATTTCCACTGGCCGACGGAGTGTCAAGGGCGCCATAATCCCGTCGAGTTGGTTCACGCCGGAGGGGGAGGCGAATGAACTTCCAGTCGTCCGAACAGTGGCAACCACCGCAGGAGCCGCCGCCGTCGCCGTACGCCGGGTCCGAGGCCACCCGGCTGATGTGCGCCGGGGTGTACCTCGACCCGGAGTTCCGCCGGCGGGTGATCGGCGAGCTGGTCGAGCACGACGAGCGCACCGTGCCGCCGTCGCTGGGCTTCGACCTGATCACCGTCCTGGCGCACGCGCTGCGGGCCCGCACGCTGGAGCTCTGGACCGGCGCGGTGCTCGCCGTGCTCTGGATCGGCTTCTGGTACAGCGAGATCCGGCCGGTCTTCGACGGCTCGCCGTCCGGCGCCTCGTGGTCCCCGTACAACCCGCAGAGCTACAGCTCGTACGCCAACTCCTCGTCGTCCGGCCAGCTGTTCGGCTCATCCGTCCAGCACGTGACGCTGCTCTTCGTCAACTTCGCCCTGCTGTACGCCCTGGTCACGCTGGTCTCCTGGTTCGCCAAGCCCGCGGAGGTCCGGGAGTACGCGCTGTACGCCCCCGCCACGCCGGGCGGGACCAGGGGCACGGCCCGGCGCTCCGGCGGCTGGCGCACGGCCGTCGCCGTGATCTTCCAACTCCTTTACTGGATGGCGGCGTTGTCCGGCCTGTTCAGTGGCACGGACCCGAAGGGCGTGGTGTTCCCGCTGATGCTCGCGGCGACGGTCGGCGGGCACCGGCTGCTGGTCGCGCAGGTCGTCCGGCGGGAACTGGGCCGCGACACCTTCGGCACCCGGCCGCCGCGCCCGCTGCCCGACCGGCCGTACTACCGCCGGCTGCAACAGGCGATCACCGCCGAGCAGTACTCCCAGCTCGTCGTCTACGACCCGGCAGACCCCTTCCTCGGCGCCGGATTCCCCTACCGCCCCTGGTCGTTCGCGCTGGAGCTGAAGCGCAGCAAGACCGGCCCGGTGGTCACCGACGCCGGCGACCTCACCGCCCGCGCGGTGCTCGACCTGATCGTCCCCCGTCTGGCCGCCCTGCGGCAGGCCGCCGCCGAGACCAGCCTGGACCGGCTGCGGGAGCTGGAGATCGAGCACCTGGTCTTCCTGCCGTACGGGCCGACCCGCGCCGACGTGCCGCGCGGCTCCGCCGAGATCAACCAGCACATCGCCGAGGCGGTGGACGAGGGCGGCGAGCGGCGCCGGCACTTCCTGCGGGTGCGGGTCGGTGCCTGGGACGAACAGGTGGTGCTGTCCGTCCTGCTGCGGGTGCACACCCAGGGGCAGCTGCTGGTGCTGGAGGTCGTCCCGCACGTGCTCGGGCCCGTGTGGCGCGACTACGAGTTGCTGGCGGACGCCATGGCCCAGCGGGGCGTACGGCTGCGGCGGCGCCGCCCGGCGGTGTCCGCGTTCACCGCCGCCCCGGCGGCACTGCGGATACTGCTGCACCCGGGCGGCCGGGCGAGCGGCACGACGGAGGACGACGCGTTCCTGGTGTCGGCCCGCCCGATGGTGTCGCTGCGCGAGCTGGCCGCCTCGCCGACCGTGTCGATCTTCCAGGAACTGGACGTCCACCGGTACCTGAAGACGGTCCAGGAGCGGATCATCGACGGCGTGCGCGAGGCGCTGCACAACCAGGGGTACGAGACCGGACGCTTCGAGCAGACGGTGGTGCAGGTGATGGAGGGCGGCATCCACATCGGGTCGATGAGCGGCGGCGCCGTCGCCACCAACGGCGGTACGGCGCAGACCGGAGTGAACGTCCCGGCCCAGGGGACCACCGGGCCGGCTTCGCGGCAGGCGAGTGCGGAGATCAGATGAGCGAGGAGCGGAACGTGCGACAGGACGAGGAGAGCACCCCCCGGCAGGGCGGCGGGGTCTCGATCGGCGCGATGACGGGCGGGGCGGTCGCCTCGGGCTCCGGCGCCAGCGCGGAGGACCGCTCGCAGCGGGTCGGCGGATCGGAGGCGCTGCCGGACGTCAGCGGGCTGACGGTGCCCGCACCGGCGGCGGGCGGGGTATCGGTCGGCGTGATGACGGGCGGCGCACTCGCCTCCGGGGAGAACGCCCGGGCGGTCGACGCCTCGGTGCGGATGGACGCCCCGGCTCAGCGGCTGCTGGCCTCACTGGGCGAGCTGCGGGGCCAACTCCCGCTGTTCGCGCAGGTGGAGGGCAACGGCGTCGCCGAGGTGGAGCAGGAGGTGGTGGCCGTCCAAGGCGCCCTGGAGGCGGGCGGCACCGCTCCGCGCCCCCGGCTGGAGCGGCTGCGGGACCTGTTGCGGAGCTCGGCCACGGCGGTCTCGGGGCTCGCCTCGGCGCTGGCGGTGGTGCAGGCGATCGAGCAGTTCCTGGGCTGATGGGCTGATGGGCTGATGGGCTGAGGCGGCGCGCGGAGGACGGGGGAGAGACGGTGGCGAGGTACTGGGACAGGAACCTCCAGCGGTGGGTGGACCGGCCGGTGGAGGGTACGGCTCCGCCGGTGCCTCCTGCGCCTGTGCCTCCACCCCCGCCAGTGCCCCTGCCTCCGCCAGTGCCTTCGGTTCCTCCGGCTCCTCCCGTTCCTTCGACTCCTCCCGTTCGTCCGGTGCCTCCCGTTCCTCCGGCTCCTTCGGTACCGCCGGAGACGCCCACGGTGCCGCCGAGGCCCCCGCTGCCGCCCGGGCCACCGGACCTACCACGCCCGGAGGAACCGCCGCCGGCGCGGCGGGCGCCCCGGCGGCTGCTGCTGGCGGCGCTCGCCGGGGCGCTCATCGGCGTGCTCGCGGGCGGCGGCGCCTACCTGCTGACCCGGCACGACGGCGGCGGCAAGCCGGTCGCCGTGGCGACCACGGCCACCGACAAGGCTTCGCCGACGGTGTCGACGCCTCCCTCCCCCACCAGGACCTCCACTTCGCCGTCCCCGACCCCCACCCCGACGCCCACGCCCACCCCGACGCCCACCGGCCCGGTCCTGACCCCCGTCCAGGACCCGAACGGCTTCACCCTGCTCGTCCCGGACGGCTGGCAGCGCCGGGTCGACAACCAGTCCGTGTTCTACGACTCCCCCGACCGCGCCAGCCTGGTCCAGGTGTGGCCGATGGAGGCCAAGTCCCCGTACGAGGAGGCCGCCGCCACCGACACCAGCCTGGCCACCCTGACCAGCCGGTTCCCCGACTACCACCGGATCCGGCTGGAGCAGAGCGCCGACGGCAGCGCCGAGTTGGAGTACTCGTACAACCTGTCCGGCTTCGGCGTCCGGCACGCGGTCGCCCACTTCTTCACCGGCCCGGACGGCGTCGCCTGGGCGATCCTGGTGGCCGGCCCCGAGGCCGGCGGGCCGGACCCGCTGCACGCCCTCCTCCAGTCGGAGCTCACCTCCTTCTGCTTCACCGGCCACTGCCCGCCCGCCTCCGGCTGACCGGGCCCGCTACGCCGGGGCCTTCTCCACGGACGCCCCGGCCTCCTGCGGCGCCCCGGCCGGGTCCGTACCCGGCCGGGCCAGGCAGGCGACCGCCGTCGCCACCGCCGCCAGGGCGACGCCTCCGGCCACCGTGCCGTGCAACCCTCCGGTGACCGCCTCTCCGATCGCGTCCCGGACGCTGCGGGGCAGCCCCGCCAGTGAGGCCGGGGTGAGCCCGCCGCCCCTGGTCAGCCAGGTGGCCTCGTCGGCCCCCAGCCGCTCGGTGAGCGAGGCGGTCAGGCGCGCCGTGTAGACCGCACCGAGCGCGGCCATCCCGAGCGAGCCGCCGATGCTGCGCAGCAGGGTCACCACGCCCATCGCCGCCCCCATGTCCTGGCGCGGCACCGCCCCCATCGAGGTCAGCAGGGTGCTCTGCGTCAGCAGGCCGATGCCGGTCCCGGCGACCGCGGTGAGCCCGGAGGCCAGGGCCACCGGCGTGTCCGTCCCCAGGAGCAGCAGCAGCGCGGCCCCGATCAGGGCCAGCGCCCCACCCAGCAGCGGGTAGCGGCGCTCGCCGCCCGGCCGGCTCATCAGCCGGGCGGTGAACAGCTGGGTGCCCATCATCCCCAGCATCAGCGGCAGCAGGAGCAGGCCGCCGGCGGTCGGCGACGCGCCCTGGACGAACTGGAGGTACTGCGGCAGGTAGCCGATCAGGGCGATCATGACCGCGCCGGCGAGGAAGCCCAATACCTGGGCGACGGTGAAGTTGCGGTCGCGGAACAGCGCGGGCGGGATCAGCGGCCCGGGAGCGCGCAGTTCGGTGCGGGCGAACCAGCCGAGCGCCACCACCGCGACCAGGCCGGTCCCGAGGATCCACGGCGAGGTCCAGGCGTACGTCGTCCCGCCCCAGCTGCCGACCAGGGTGAGCCCGAGGATCCCGGTGGTCAGCAGCGCGACCCCGGCCCAGTCGAAGGGTGCGCGGATCCGTTCCGTCCGCAGCCGCACCCCGAGGCCGACCGCGAGCAGGGCGAACAGCCCGACCGGCAGGTTGACGTAGAAGGCCCAGCGCCAGCTGAGCCGGTCGGTGAGGAGGCCGCCGAGCAACGGTCCGCCGACGAAGGCGATCGGCATCAGCACGCCGATCACCGACTGCATCCGCGCCCGGTCGGTGGCGGGGACGAGCACCCCGATCACCGAGAGCGCGCCGACCATCAGCCCACCCGAGCCGACGCCCTGGAGTGCCCGGAAGGCGATCAACTCGCCCATGTTCTGGGACAGTCCGCTCAGCATCGAGCCGATCAGGAACACCGCCACCGCCCACTGGTAGGCGCCCTTGCGCCCGTACAGGTCGCCGAGCCTGCCCCAGAGCGGGGTGGCGGCGGCGGAGGTGAGCAGGTAGGCGGTGACCGCCCAGGAGAGGTGTTCGAGTCCGCCGAGGTCGCCGACGATGGTCGGCAGTGCGGTGCCGATGATCTGCCCGTCGAGGGCCGAGAGGAAGATGCCGAGCATCAGCCCGAGCACGCCGAGCAGCGGCGGCCCGGGGCGGTCCTCGACCGGTTCCGTGGCCATGTCCGTTCCCCCTCCCCCGGGTTCAGACCGCGAACGGGCGGGCCTGCCGGGCGTCGTGCAACGCCTCAGCCCACCAGGCCAGCTGGTCGAGCATGGTCCTGGCGGCGGCGTCGGCGGCCGGGTCGTGCGGCTTGCCGTCGGCGTCGAAGCACTGGGAGGCACCGTGGAAGCTGACCGTGTTGCGGATCGTGGTGGCGTTCAACTCTGCCATCACCACCCGCAGTTGTTCGACGGCGCGCAGGCCGCCGGACAGGCCGCCGTACGAGACGAAGCCGATCGGTTTGCCGTGCCACTGCTGGTTGTGCCAGTCGATGGCGTTCTTCAGCGGGGCCGGGAAGCTGTGGTTGTACTCGGGCGTGACGAACACGAAGGCGTCGGCGGCCGCCAGCCGGGGCGTCACGGATTCCAGCAACTCGGAGTCGCCCGGGGGCAGTTCGCCGCCGAACGACGGCATGACGGTCGGCAGCGGGGTCTCGGCCAGGTCGACCAGGTCGGCGGCCATGTCGCCGCGGGCCTCCAGGTGGCCGAGCAACCAGTCGCCGACCACCGGGGCGAAGCGGCCGGCGCGGGTGCTGCCGAGCACGACCGCCACCCGCATGTTCTGTTCCGTGGACATGGATATCCCCCTCCGGGGCGATGTGTACGCCGTATCGGTTGGATACAACGTACACACGGAAGTGTACGGCGTCCACTGTCGAGATACGGCGTACACCCGGGTGGTACGGTGGTGGCGACCCCGCTGGAAGGAGCCCGCCCATGCCCGCCTCGCAGGCCCCCACCGGGGACAACCCCACCGGGAGCGACGACCGCGACAAGCCCCAGGTCTCACTCTGGGAGCGACTCGCCCGCCCGGCCCCCACCCCGCGCACCACGCTGACCCCGCACCGGATCGCCGAGGCGGCGGTCGCCATCGCCGACACCGAGGGCCTCGACGCCGTCACCATGCGCCGCCTGGCCACCGCCCTCGGCGTCGCCCCGATGGCCGCCTACCGGTACGTCTCCGGCAAGGACGAACTCATCGAGCTGATGGTCGACTTCGCGTACGGCCAGCTCCCCCTGGACACCCCCGCCGACAGCTGGCGCGAGGCCATGCACTCCATGGCCGTCCACCTGCGCGCCATGAACCTGGCCCACCCGTGGACCGTCCGGGCGGGCGCCCAGTGGACCGTTCGGGCGGCCACCCAGTTCTTCCTCAGCCCCAACCAACTCGCCGTCCCCGAGCGCGCGTTCGCCGCCCTCGCCGAAAGCGGCCTGGACGCCGACACCACCATGGCCGTCTTCCGCACCGTCTCCGGCTACGTCCACGGTTCGGTCGCCGCCGAGATCGCCCTCCAGACCCTGCGCGGCGACAACGGCTGGTCCGACGGCGACGAGACCCGCGCCGGCCTGGCCCCCCGAATGTCGTACCTGATGGGCACCGGCCGCTACCCCAACTACCAGCACTACCTCCACCAGGCCACCCGCAAGGACGACCCCGACTGGCAGTTCGAAACCGGCCTCGCCTGCGTCCTCGACGGCATCGCCGCCCACTTCGGCATCTGACCGCCGTCAGCCCTGCGCCTCCAGCCGGGCGGCGACGGTGCTCAGGACTGCACGAGGACCTGCTCGCCCTCTCCGGTCGGCTCTTCGAAGTTGGCCAGGTAGCGGCCGAACAGCTCCTCATCGACGGTGACGGAGTTGGCGCCCTCCTCGCCGTTGCGGACCGCGAGGCGAAGCTCCAGCGTCGTCCGGTCGGCCTTGAGGTGGATCAGTTCCCAACGGCAGCCGTGGCTCTCGACCAGGGCCTTGTAGTCATCGCGGGCGGCGCGGCTCCAGAAGCTGTAGTCCACCACCACGTCCCGCCCGGCCAGCATCAGCTCGACCAGTTCCTGCCGCTGCTCGCGGCGGACCTCCTCCTTGAGCCGGTCGTATGCCTCCTCCTCCAGCACCAGGCCGGCGTCGCGCTGCCCGAGCCGCTGCCAGACCACCTCGTCGATCGAGAGCCGGACGTAACCGCGCCGCACCAGCTCCCTCGCATACGTGGTCTTACCCGCTCCCGGAAGACCACACATCAGCACCACCGTGCTCATCTGCTGCGTCACGGAGCCAGGTTAGCGCCGAAGACACGCCAACCTCCGTGGCGATGGGGGCGCTTGCTGAAGCGGACGCCGTTGCGCAGGAAGTCGGCCGGGCCGACTTCCTGCGCAACGAGGGCTACGGCTACCGGCGGCTCGGGAGCGCGAGGAGGGCCAGGGCGCCGGCGAGGACGGCGAGGCCGCACCAGGAGAGGGCGGGCAGGCGCTCGCCCAGGGCCGCGACGCCGAGGACGGCGGCGACGGCGGGTTCGGCGAGGGTCAGGGTGGTGGCGGTCTGGGCGGAGGTGTGCCGCAGGCCGTGGCCGAAGAGCCGGTACGCGAGGAAGGTGGTGATCGCCGCGAGGTGCAGCACCACGCCCGTCCCCCGCGCCGAGAGCAGCCAGCCCGTCGGACCGCTCAGCAGCACCGGCAGCACCAGCACCGCCGCCCCGCCGAACATCGTGCCCATCACCCCGGCCGACGGGTGCCCGGCCGCGATCAGCCGCCCGCCGACCAGCGAGTACACCGCGTACGAGAGCCCCGCGAGCGCCGCCAGCAGCACCCCGAGGAGGTCCACCGCCGCCCCGCCGCCGGTGAGTTCGGGGCCCAGCACCAGGACGGCGCACCCGAGCACGGCCAGCGCCGTGGCCCCGGCCCACCGCCCGTCCGGCCTCCCCTGCCGGGCGAGCCACCCCAGCAGCCCGGTGAACACGGGCGCACTGCCGAGCGCGATCACCGTGGCCACCGCGACCCCCGTCCGGCTCACCGCCGGATAGAAGGTGACCGGGTACCCGGCAACCGCCACCGCCCCGACCACCAGCAGCCACCGTTCGCGCGCCCCGCACCGGCGGGGCAGGGTCCAGGCGGAGCGGTCGGTGAGGAACAGCAGCAGCCCGCCGAGCACCAGTGCGGCGGCCCCGATTCCCGCCGCCGGGGCGCCCGAGGGGGCCAGTGAGCTGGCCGTCCCGGTGGTGCCCCACAGCAGGGCGGCGATCAGGATCGGCACCGGCCCGCCGAGCGGTCGGGTGCGGCGAGGAGCCGTGGAAATGGAACGGGCAGGCGTGGACAAACGATTCGGCACAGTCGTGAACTTCCGTCGTCGAAAACCGTCAGGGGAACTGGTTCCGAGAACGGGCGCACGCCATCAGCCCACGGCGGCTTCAACGAGCCAGGCCGGGGCAAAGGGGATCAAGCCACCGAAGCGCGCGCCCGATCAGGCGCTGAGCGGTGGCAGCACGACGTGCCAGTACAGGTTCACGAGCCCGATGCTACCGGTCCCGCACAGGAAGTCGACGGGCCCGAGTTCCTGTGCGGCTTCCCCGGGCGGCGGCCCGAGCGCAGGGGTCTCACCAGCCTCCGATCAGCTGTCCCGCCCCTGCCGGGGGCGCGTTGACTCCCGCGCGCACCAACTGACGGCCCGGTGCGCGGCCTGCTGCCCTAACTGACCGCCAATCACCCCCTACGCTGAGTGGCCGGCCCATCGGCTCATCGGAGGTATCGCTCATGCGCCGCTCACGCCTTGCGCTGTCCCTGGCCCTGACCGTCGTGGTCGCCTCCGCCCTGGTCGCCGCCGACGTCGTGCAGGACGAGTCGATCCGGTCCGTCAGCCTGCCGGTGCTCCGCGACCCGCAGGCCCAGCAGAAGCTCCACCTCATGACGGACCCGGTGCAGGACTGGGTGGAGTCCGGCGACCCGGCGGCGGCCGGCTACGCGGGGACGGTGATCGACGCGTCGAACCAGCACGCCGACATCTACTGGAAGGGCGAGGCCCCGGCCGAGGTCCGGTCACTGCTCGACGCGCACGCCAGCCCCGGCTACACCGTCGACGTCCACCCCAGCCCGTACTCCCGGGCGCAGATGCGCGCCGCGATCGACAAGTTCACCGCCGCCGTGGAGCGCGAGGCGTGGACGTCGATCGGCCCGCAGGAGGACGGCTCCGCCATCGCGATCACGTACTCGCCGACGAAGGCGACGCGGCTGACCGGCGGCACCGCCACCGAGCAGGCGTACTCCCGGCGGGCCGCCGAGATCGCCGGGATGCCGGTGACGGCCACCGTCGAGGGCACCCCGGTGGCACTGTCCGGAAGCCGGCACTCCGACAGCGCGCCGTACTACGCGGGCGCCGAAGTGAGCAGCAGCAAGGCCGAGTTCTGCTCGACCGCGTTCAGCGGCTGGAAGGACAGGACGAAGGTGCTGCTGACCGCCGCGCACTGCGGAGGCGGCCGGTACTACAACGGCACCGGCGGCTACATCGGCGACCTGTACGCGACCGGCGCCGGCCTCGACGTCGGCATGATCGCGATCAACGGGAACGGCGGCGGCCGGTTCTACGACGGCGCCTGGTCGGACAAGGGCGGCTCGTCCCGGCACACGTACGGGGCCGGGCGCAACAACGTCGGGGACCTCATCTGCCTCAGCGGCGCGCAGTCGGGGTGGAAGTGCGACGTGGAGATCAAGAGGGTCGACGTGGAGACGACGAACAACGAGGGCACGAAGATCAAGCCGGTGGACGTCGCGGAGTCCAAGGGCGGCGACCGGCGGGCGATCGGCGCGAAGGGGGACAGCGGCGGCCCGGCCCTGGCGAACCCCTCCGGCCCGAACGGCGACATGGAGGCCCGCGGCGTGATCGTGGCCGGCCGGACGGAGGTCGCCTGCCCCGCCGGATCGACGGCGCACTCGACGACCTGCTACTCGCAGGTGCTGTACGTGCCGATGACGCCGGTGGTGAAGCAGATGGGCTTCTCGATCTCCTGAGCGGGTCGGCTGCGCGAGAAGTCGGCCCACCCGACTTCTCGCGCAGCGCCTCAGGTGGAGAGTTCGCGCCTCAGTCGCATGGAACCAGATTGAGACGGGCGGGCGAGGGGAGGGCGAGTTCGCACCAGACGGTCTTGCCGATGTAGCCGTCGCCGCGGAGGTGGGCGCCCCAGGAGGTGGCGAGGGCGGCAACGAGTTCGAGGCCGCGGCCGGATTCGTCGTCGGTCGACGCGTGGCGGGGGGACGGGAGTTCGGAGTTCGCGTCGGAGACCTCGATGCGGAGGACGGAGAGGGTGGGGAGGAGGATCCGGACTCCGATCAGGCGGTCACGCGGGCCGCTGGCGTGGCGGCAGGCGTTGGTGACCAGTTCGCTGAGGAGGATCAGCGCGGTCTCGGCGGACTCGACGTGCACGTCCCACTCGTAGGCCTGCCGGAGGAGACGGATACGGGCACGGCCGGCGCTGCGGGGGAGGCGGGGGAACATCCACTCGACGGCGTCGATGGGCTGAGTGAGCATCAGGGTCCTTGGGGGGCGTACGGACGGCTTCACTCGCAAGGGCTGAGTTCGGCCATTTCACCCTTCAAGCGTCGGCAGGCGGGCATAGCCTCAGCAGTAACACGGCAAGTACAGCGAGAGCTTGAACCGCCCTACGACCAGGGCAGGGAGGGGCGCCGGGCGATGAGCACGCCGAAAGAGAACCCGATGTCGTGGAAGTACTGCGGCGACCAGCTCAAGCGGTGGCGCACTCGCGCGGGCGTGACTCGGGAACAGTTGGCCAAGGCGGCCTGCTACGACATCGAGAGCGTGCGGTCGATGGAGGCGGGGAGGAGGAGGCCGTCGTTCAAACTGCTTCAGGCGGCCGATGAGTTGTGCGATGCAAAGGGGATACTGCTGGGGGCGGAGGACTTCCTGCAGCCGGAGAAGTTCTCGTCTTACTCGCGGGGCTACACCGAAGCCGAGCGTGAGGCGATCACCTTCCACGCGTACTCGACCCTGCTCATCCCAGGCCTGCTACAGACTGAGGAGTACGCCCGAGAGACCATCAGCAACTCATACCCGCCGTTGGATGATGAGACGGTCTGCGCTCGCGTCACCGGCCGCATGCAACGTCAGGAGCGTCTACACAAGCACCCCACCGTCTTTCACGGCTTCGTGATCCACGAAGCCGCGCTCAGAGCGACTGTCGGCTCCAACGGCCTCATGAAGCGGCAACTCAACCACCTGCTCGATGTCGGAGAGCTACGAAACGTCTCCATCCAGACCCTGCCACTTGATCGAGCCGCGTACGCGGCACTCAACGGGCCCGTGATCCTGCTTGAATCTCCCGATCACAAGCAACTCGCCTATGTCGAGGGACAGAACACCGGAATCCTGTACTCCGAGGCAGAACGTGTAAACCTTCTCGCTCAGCGCCATGGCATGATCCGCACGCAGGCCCTCAGCATTGAGGAGTCGAGAGCCTTCATCGAACGGATGGCGGAAGAGCTATGAGCACCATGCTTCAGTGGTCCAAGTCCAGCTACAGCACGACGGATGGCGGAGAGTGCATCGAAGTCGCCTCCTCCCCCTCCGCCATCCACGTCCGCGACTCCAAGGACAAGGCCGGCCCGACCCTCACCTTCTCCCCCGAAGCCTGGTCCGCCTTCCTCTCCTTCGCCTCCGAAGCTCAAGCGGCACAGGCCGAGTGACCCCTCAATGGAACGGGTGGGAAACCACCTTCCAAACCCCCACGTACGCAGCACATATGACTTATCGTGACGACTTCGCCACAGTCGGTTCCCCCGTGTAGCGTGCGCATCAACGAAACAACCCCCGCCGGTGCTACCAACACCGAACGGGGGCCTGACCGGCACGATCGAACGGAACTCGATCCTGTGGCTACCCACGACTCTACCGCCATGGCCGCGCCCGGATACGGCAAGCAGTCCGCCCCGGACCAACTCCCCCGCTCCGCCGCCGACTTCTCCCACCTCCCGGCGCGCGAGGCCTACCTCGCCTCGCTGATCGACCACCTCCCCGACGGCGCCGCCATGGACGTGAAGACCCTCGCCACGCTCCAGCCCCACTACGGGCAGATGGCGTGCCGCACAGCCCTCACCAAGCTCTCCACCGCAGGTCACCTGCGTCGCGTCCGGGAGCGTCTCAGCTCCAAGGACTGCCGCTGGGTGTTCCACACCTACTTCTCCCGCACGCCCCGCTCCGACGCCTGGTGGGCGCGCTTCCTCGCCACGGGGGAGGCGTCAACGTCCGGCGCACCCGATCCCCCGCAGGAACGAACGCTCAACCGGACCTCCCCCACCTCGGCCGCCTACGCCGCCCTCGCCGGCCTCGGCCTGGCCGACCCCAGGCTCGCCCTCTCGGCCGCCGACTGCACTGCGCTGGAACCGCTCGCCGCCGAGTGGCTGGCCCGTGGCACCACCCCGGCCCTCTTCACGGCCGCCCTCACTACGGGCCTCCCGCCCGACGTCCACAGCCCGGCGGCCTTCACCCGCCGCCGCCTGATCGACAAGCTACCCCCGGAACGCCACCCACAGCAGCCGCAGCCCCATCCCACCCGCATCCTCGAATGCACCGACTGCCGCACCCCCTGCCGCCCGCACGCCCTCCTCGGCGGCCTCTGCCGCACCTGCCGCAGCCCCCACCCCACCGAGGCCCCACCACCCCGCCCCGGCGCCCTCTCCCCCGCCGCCGTCCACCGCCACGCCACTCGCGCCCGCGACACCCTCCGCAGCCACAACATCCCAGCGGTGCACACCCGTTGACATGTCGCCCACAGCAAACGGGGTCCTAGACTTCCTATAAACAGATTGGACCAGACGCATGGCGGGTGAGCGTTGGACGAACGACAGTGGGCCTTCTACGAGGGCGCGGACGGATCGACGCCGGTGCGCAAGGACTTGGAGAAGGCCCGTCTCGCGTCCCACGAAACCACCAAACTCGCCGCTCTGATGCGGCGAGTCCAGGACCGGCAGACCCTGCCGGGCGACGTCAAAGACCTCGGCAACGACCTCCTTGAGGTTCGGCTCACCGGCAACCGTCGCATCTTCCGGCTCCTCTACGCCGAGGAGGCCGGCGGCCTCGTCCTCCTCGCGCTGTGCTTCTTCCAGAAGAAGTCCCAGAAGACCCCGCCGAACGAACGCGACACGGCCGAGAGGCGCCTTAAGGATTGGCGGAACCGTAACCCGAAAGACTGAGCACCCGGTTCTCGGTATCGGTTTTGGGCGATACTGTTGAATCAACGGGAGGGGAGGACGACCATGGCACCCACGCTGCATGATCTACTCGGCATCGACCCGAACGACCCCCGCACCGCAGCAGGCCTGGAAGACGCCGAGGCCTACGCCGCGCTGGTGGAGACGCTCGTCGTGGCCCGCATCAAGTGCGGCCTCACGCAACGCGATGTCGCCCAGCTCATGGGAACGACCCAGTCAACGATCTCGGCCTTCGAACGAGCGGGTGGCGACGCCCGCTACTCCACCCTGCAGCGCTACGCGCGGGCGGTCGGCGCCCGGCTCCACAGCCTGGTCGACCACACCGGCTCGGCCGTCACACCTGCCTGGCAACCCGCTCCGGTCGAGGTCGAGGTCCAGGTGGCCCTCCGGGAGCGCGGGCCCGGGTCCCGCCCCGCAGCCTGGGACGCCGACACCCCGAGGACGGTGAGCACCTGATGGCGAAGCCTTCCGCGGGCAAGCAGCTGCGACGGTTCGGCGGCGTCGACGAGCTCGCCGACGCCGCCGAACTCCTGGACGTCACGTTCCTGGAGATCTCCGGCCGCCGCCTCTTCGACCGGCCGGAGGAACGCCGGGAGGAGGACGACCGGACATCGCTGCTCGCATGGCTCCGCGAGGCGGACGACGGGACCGGACTGGAGGTCCGGTGCCGCCTTGAGCTCGGCAACACCCAGGCGAACTTCGCGGTCGACGCCGTGGCCGCGTTCACCGTCGGCGAGCCGTTCGAGCTGGAGCCGGCCCTCCAGCAGGAGTTCATCGAGCTGATCGGCGTCACCATCCTCTACCCCTACCTGCGGGAGTCGGTGCACAGCACCGCGGTGAAGCTCGGAGTCGACACCCCGATGCTGTCGCTGCGCAATCCCTGGGCGGCGGCTCGACAGGTACAGCACCAAGGATCATGAATATTCACAGGCCTTGGCGTGAACCTATGCGGGATCCCAAGGTGAACTAAGTTACAAACCTTGAAATCCAAGTCACCCAGTTTGCCCACATGCTGAGATCCGTGCGATAGTCAGAGCAGCCCAACGGCGGGCGACAGAGCGCGCCGACCTGGGCGTGGAGACTTCGGCGGGCCCGACCTGGCACTGCCGACGCCCATCGCGCGGCACGCACCCCCTTGGCCGGCGCGATGACCTGCAGGGGCCCCCATCCGCCGGACCACGGCGAATCCGGGGGCCCTGCGTGTATCCGGAGACGGAATCCCCAAGGCGGAACCCGGGAGACGGAATCCCCAAGGCGGAACCCGGGAGACGGAATCCCCGAGGCGGAACCCGGGAGACGGCCCCCGGGCCTCAGTGCCGCTCGCGGATCCTCAGCTCGAACCAGACGCCCTTGCCGCGCGGCAGCAGGTCGGCACCCCAGCGGTCGGCCAGGTCGTCGACGATCCTCAGCCCGCGGCCGCGCTCGTTCACCGGCTGAGCCTCCGCCAGGATCATGCAGGGCATCGCGCGGGAGGAGTCGCGGACCTCGACCCGCAGCCACCCGGGCTTGCGGCTGACGTGGAGTCCGATGGTGCGCCCGGCGGCGTGCCGCACGGCGTTGGAGACCAGCTCGCTGGTGAGCAACTCCCCTGCCTCCAGGTGCTGGTGGAGCTCCCAGGACTCCAGGACGTTCAGCACCAGTCTGCGGGCCACCGGGCCCGATGACGGCCGGGACGGCAGTCGCGCCTCGTTCGGCGCGTGCTGGTCGCACAGTCTGTCGGTGTACATCTCCTGGAGTTCGTCGGAGCTGAGCCGCTCCAGCGCCGAGAGCCCTCCGTGGACCTCGATCCACGACGCCTCGGCGACCACGCCGGCCCCGGGAACCGATGACTGATCTGTTTCGCCCCAACCCGCCATGCGGACCATCATTGCGGAACGCAAGCGGCCGCGTACGGACAATGAGCAAACGATCTCCCCGCGTCGGCATATGCCGGGTGCAAGCAGGCATCAACCCGGGCCCGACTCTGTCAAGCCCGGGTTGACATCGGGCCGCCACCCCGGTGGCGGCCCACCGCCCCGGCTACCAGGCGCTCCAGGCCAGGTTCCAGCCGCTCAGTCCGTTCGCCGGGTCGAGCGTCTCCTTCTTGGTGGAGTTCTTCACGACCACCACGTCCCCCACCAGCGAGCCGTCGTAGAACTTGCCCATCGAGGTGCCGTCCCCGCCGCCCTTGACGTCCTTGAGGCCCACGCAGCCATGGCTGACGTTGTCCTCGCCGAAGACGTTGCTCCAGTAGTTGCCGTGCACGTACGTCCCGCTGGTGGTGAGCCGCATCGAGTGCGGCACCTGGAGGTCGTACGGCGCGCCGGTCATGCCGGGCATGGTGCTGGACTGCATCCGCACCACTCCCTCCTTGGACATGACCACCATCGTCCCGTTCCAGGTGGGGTGTTCGGGCGAGCCGGAGGTGATGTCGATGTCGCTCGACTGTTCGCCGTTGACCACCGTCATCCTGTGCGCGGCGGCGTCAACCGTCGAAATCTGGGACCGCCCGATCGTGAAGGGCTCGTCCCGGTCGGTGCCGTACACCCCAGGGGTGATCTCCACGTTCTTGAGCCGGTAGTGCACGACCACCTTGGTGCCCGGCTTCCAGTACTGCTCGGGGCGGAAGTCCAGCCGGCGGTCGTCGAACCAGTGGCCCTTCACCACCGTGCCGTTGTCGGTCTCGAAGGTGATGCCCCGGACGACCTCGTCCTTGTTCTTGACGTCCTTGCTGAAGTTCACCGAGACGATCATCCCGACGCCGTACGTCGCGTTGTCGTCGACGTTGTCGGCGGCCTTGGCGAGCGCCGTCGGGGTCAGCGTGGTGAAGCTGCTGTCCGCGGTGGTGACCGCGCCCCCGGCGTCCGCGGCCATCGCGCTGACCTGGTAGGCGGTGCCCACCGCGAGACCCGCCGACGGGGTCCAGCTGGAGCCGTCCGCGGCGATCGTGCCCGGGACCTCCTTGCCGGTCGGGTCGCTGACCTTGACGGTGGTCAGCTTGCCGCCCGTCGCCCCGACCTTGAGCGCGTTCGGCGCCACGTCCACCGCGCCGTTCTTCGGCTCGATGTTCACCACCGCCGTCGGCGCCTTCGACGCCTTCGGCGTCGCACCGCCCGGCGCGGCGGACTGGGAGGCGGCCGCACCGGCCCCCAGGTCGGCCTTGGCCGCGCTCCCGCTCCCGCCGCCGCCCCCGCCGCAGGCCGCGGTCAGCGTCATCGCCCCGCCGACCAGACCGGCGGCCACCACCCTGCGTATCGACCTCATCGTCGATTCCCTCCCTCAGAACTCCCCGTGGTCCCGACGGACCCGACCGCTTATACGTGTCCGGCCATCGGAAAGGTTGCGCGCTACAAGGGGCTCGACGCCCCGAAAACAGAACGGCCCGCCCCCAACGGGTGAGGATCGGGCCGTTCGGCGAAAAACCCCGGCCGGACTACCAGTTGGCCCAGGCCACGTTCCAGCCGCCCAGCCCGTTGGAGGGCGCGACGGTCTTCTCCTTGCTGTTCACGATCTTCACGACGTCGCCGATCATCGAGTCGTTGAAGAACTTGCCGGCGACGGAGGAGTCACTGCCGCCCTTCTCGTCGGCCATCGAGACGCAGCCGTGGCTGGCGTTGGTCTTGCCGAAGGGGCTGGCCCAGTAGTTGCCGTGCACGAAGGTGCCCGAGGTGGTCAGCCGCATCGCGTGCGGCACGTCCTGGATGTCGTACTCGCCGCCGAGACCGACGGTCTGCGAGTTCATCCGAGTGACCTTCTCCTTGGACATGACCACCATCGTCCCGCCCCAGGAGGGCGTGGCGTCCGCGCCGAGGGTGACCGGCACGGTGGTGCTCTTGCCGTCCCGCTCGATGGTCATCTGGTGCGACTTGGCGTCCGCCGTCGACACCTGCGAGCGGCCGATGGTGAACGGCTCGTCCTTGTCCACGTCGCCGTAGACGCCCGGCGAGACCTCGACGCTCTTCAGCCGGTACTTGACGGTCACCTTGGTGCCCGGCGCCCAGTACTGCTCCGGACGGAAGTCCAGCCGCCGGTCGCCGAACCAGTGGCCCTTGACCACGGTGCCGTTGCTGCTCTCGAAGGAGATGCCCTTGGCGACGGCCTCCTTGTTCTTGACGTCCTTGCTGAAGTTCACCGAGACGATCATCCCGACGCCGTAGGTGGCGCCGTCGGCGATGTTGTCGTTGGTGGAGACCTTCTTGTCCGGCGTCAGCGTGGTGAACGTGGTGGTGGACGCGGCCACCAGGCCGTCGGCGTCCTTGGCCTGCGCGTTCACCTTGTACGCCATGCCGACGGCGAGGCCCGCCGCGGGCTTCCAGCCGGCGCCGTCCGGGGTGATCGCGCCCTCGACCGGCTTGCCGTTCTTGTCGGTCACCTCGACCGTCGTGAGCTTGCCGTTGGCGACGGACACCTGCAGCGCGTTCGGCGCGGCGTCCTGGGCGCCGTCCTTCGGCTCGACGGCGAGCACGGCCGCCGAGGCCTTCGGCTCGGCCGAGGCGCCGGCCGGGGCGGCGGCCCCGTTCGCGTCGGCCGACGCCGGCGCCGCGGCGCCGTTGCTCGAACCGCCGCCCTTGTCGTCGTTGCAGGCCGCGGTGAGCAGCAGCACCCCTCCCATGACCAGCGCCATCGCGCCCCTTCGCCGATAGCGGCTGGTGGTGCGTATCGCGGCGCCGACCGTCTTACCCGTCTTCACGGTTTCTCCCCTCCCGGTGTCCACTCACTTGACGCGTTGAGTGCCCCCATGAGTTGCACGGGCCCGCCGATCTTTCCGATCGGGCCCGGACGCGCCGGAGCAGGATAGCCGGGCTGTCCTGGTGAATCCTCGGCGGTGGCGAGTGGATCTTGAGTGAACCCCCCGTGAAGGCGGTGTCCCCGGCCCCTCGCGCTCCCGGCCCCCACCCGCCATCCGCCGGTAAGCCCCCGTTCAGCGGCTTCCGCTCCGCGCAATCCGGGAAGGAGAAGGTGCACGGGGTCCGGGACACCCCGCCCAGGGAGGGCACGGACATGGCGTCAGGGCAGGAGCTGGAAGCCGGGGTACGGCCGGACGGCCGTCCGCACCCCGCCGAGCCGCCGTGGCCCGGCAGCTGGCAGCCGCTCGGCGCCCGCTTCCGCACCGACCAACTCGGCCACCAGGGCACCAACTTCGCGCTCTGGGCGGCCGGCGCCGAGGCCGTCGACCTGTGCCTGTTCGACGAGGACGGCCGGGAGAGCCGGCACCGCCTGACCGAGCAGGACCTCCGGATCTGGCACGGCTTCCTGCCCGGGGTGCGCCCCGGCACCCGCTACGGCTTCCGGGTGCACGGCCGCTGGGACCCGTGGACCGGCGCCCGCTGGAACCCGGCCAAGCTGCTGCTCGACCCGTACGCCCGGGCGATCGACGGCTGTTACACCTCCCACGACGCGGCCTGCTCCGCCGTCCGCAACTGGCCGGAGGCGGACGTCGCCGACACCGTCCGGGACAACCGCGACTCCGCGCCGTACGTGCCCAGATCCGTGGTCGTCCACGATGACGACGACTGGTACGACGACCACCGCCCGAAGACCCCGTGGGCCGAGACGGTGCTCTACGAACTGCACGTGCGCGGCTTCACCATGCGCCACCCCGACGTCCCGCCCCACCTGCGCGGCACCTACGCCGGCCTGGCCCACCCCGCCGCCGTCGCCCACCTCACCCGCCTCGGCGTGACCGCCGTCGAGCTGCTGCCGGTGCACCAGCACGCCAGCGAGGACCACCTGCAGGCCCGCGGCCTGGTCAACTACTGGGGCTACAACACGATCGGCTACTTCGCCCCGCACGCCGGCTACTCGGCCGCGGGCTCGCGCGGCGGCCAGGTCGGCGAGTTCAAGCGGATGGTCCGCGCCCTGCACGCCGCCGGGATCGAGGTGATCCTCGACGTGGTGTTCAACCACACCGCCGAGGGCGGCGCCCTCGGCCCGGCGCTCTCGCTGCGCGGCATCGACAACGCCGCCTACTACCGCCTCGCCCCGCACCGCCCGCGCGGCTACGCCGACTACACCGGCTGCGGCAACACCCTGGACACCCGCCGCCCCCAGGTGGTCCGGCTGATCACCGACTCGCTGCGCTACTGGGTCACCGAGATGGGCGTGGACGGCTTCCGCTTCGACCTCGCGGCCGCTCTGGCCCGGAGCTCGGACGGCGTCGACATGGACCACCCCTTCCTCGCCGCCGTCTCCCAGGACCCGGTGCTCAGCCGGGTGAAGCTGATCGCCGAGCCCTGGGACGTCGGCCCGGGCGGCTACCAGGTCGGCGCCTTCCCCCCGCTCTGGGCCGAGTGGAACGACAAGTACCGCGACACCGTGCGGGACTTCTGGCGCGGCGCCCGCCCGGACGTGCGCGAGCTCGGCTACCGGCTCTCCGGCTCCTCCGACCTCTACCAGCGCGGCGGCCGCCGCCCGTACGCCTCCGTCAACTACGTGACCGCGCACGACGGTTTCACCCTGCGCGACCTGGTCTCCTACGACCGCAAGCACAACGAGGCCAACGGCGAGGCGAACCGGGACGGCACCGACGACAACCGCTCCTGGAACCACGGCGCCGAGGGCGAGACCGCCGACCCGCGGGTCAACGCGCTGCGGCTGCGCCAACTGCGCAACCTGATGGCCACGTTGCTGCTCTCGACCGGCGTCCCGATGATCACCGCCGGGGACGAGTTCGGCCGCACCCAGGGCGGCAACAACAACGCCTACTGCCAGGACGGCGAGGTCAGTTGGCTCGACTGGTCGCTGCGGGAGGAGCCCGGCTGGCGGGAGCTGTGCGAGCTCACCGCGCGGCTGGTCCGGCTGCGCCGGGCCCACCCGGTGCTGCGCCAGCGGGCGTTCTTCTCCGGCCGGGCCGCCGCCCCCGGCGGCCAGCCCGACCTCGCCTGGTTCACCCCGCTCGGCCAGGAGATGACCGAGGCCGACTGGTTCGCCCCGACCGCCTGCCTCGGCATGCTGCTGTCCGGCACCGCGATGTCCGAACGGGACGGTGCCGGGCGGCCGTTGCGCGACGACAGCTTCCTGCTGCTGCTCAACGCGGGCCGCGATCCGGTGGCGTTCACCCTGCCCGGCGAGCCCTGGGCGGCGCCGGAGGCCGGGTACGAGACGGTGGTGGACACGGCCTCCGCGGGCGCGGACGAGCCGTGCCCGCGGGGCGCGGTGGTGCTGGGCGGGCGCTCGCTGCGGCTGCTGCGCGCCCCCGCCCACCCGGACTGATCAGCTGAAGGCGTGCCCGACCTCGACGTTCTCCAGGATGCCGATCGCGTCCGGCACCAGGACCGCCGCCGAATAGTAGGCGCTGACCAGGTAGGAGGCGATGGCCTTGTCGTCGATGCCCATGAACCGGACGTTCAGGCCGGGCTCGACCTCGTCCGGGATGCCGACCTGGGTGAGGCCGACCACGCCCTGGTTGTCCTCGCCCACCCGCATCGCGATGAAGGAGGTGGTCTGGTTCGCGGCCACCGGGATCTTGTTGCACGGGAAGATCGGCACCCCGCGCCAGACCGGCCGGTGCCTGCCGAGCACGTCGACCGTGCCGGGGTAGACGCCGCGCCTGCTGCACTCCCGCTCGAAGGCCGCGATCGCCTTCGGGTGGGCGAACAGGTAGTCGGTGTCACGGCGCATGCTGAGCAGCTCGTCCAGGTCGTCCGGGGTGGGCGCGCCCGCATGGGTCTGGATCCGCTGGTCGAAGTCGGCGTTGCTGAGCAGGCCGAACTCCGGGTTGTTGATGATCTCGTGCTCCTGCCGCTCCCGCAGCGCCTCGATGGTCAGCCGCAGCTGCTCCTCGGTCTGGTTCATCGGCTTGTTGTAGAGGTCCGCCACCCGGGTGTGCACCTTGAGGACGGTCTGCGCGACGCTCAGCTCGTACTCGCGCGGCTCCAGCTCGTAGTCCACGAAGGCGGTGGGCAGCTCGTACTCGCCCTCCCGGCCGGCCTCCAGGTCGATCTTCGCCTCGCCGTGCGCGTTCTGCGCCTGCGCGGCGTCGGTGGCGAAGCCCAGCAGCTGCTCGCGCAGCGTCTCGGAACGGCCGACCAGATCCTGGAACACCGCCCAGTTCAGCGCCATCGCGACCCCGGAGGTCGCCGCCTTCACCGTGTACGGCCAGGCGCCGCCGCCCTCGGTGAGCGCCTCGTCGCCGAGGTGGTCGCCGTCGGCGAGGGTGCCGACCAGCGTCACCTCGCCGTACTTGCCGGTGCCGAGCCGGTCGACCTTGCCGTGCGCGATCAGGAGCACCTCCTCGATCGGCGCGCCCTCCTGCACCAGGACGTCACCCGGGTTGAAGTCCCGCTGCACGAACCGGCGGGCCAGCTCGCCGAGCATCCCGTCGTCCTCGAAACCGCGCAGCGCCGGCACCTCCCGCAGCGACGGGGCGATCACCGACACCGTGGAGCCGGTCTTGGAGAAGCTCACCCGGCCGCGGTCGACGGCGTAGCTCAGACGGCGGTTGACCCGGTAGGTGCCCGCGCTGACCTGCACCCACGGCAGCACCTTGAGCAGCCAGCGGGTGGTGATCTCCTGCATCTGCGGCTTCGACTTAGTCGTCGTCGCCAGGTTCCGCGCAGCGGCCGTGCTGAGGCTGAGCTGGGCCCGCACCTGCACGGTGGCGGAACCCGGGGAGGGCTCGGTCTCGACCGTCATGTCCACACTCCTGTCACTCACGTACCAATGAACAGCCGTCAGCAGATGTCATCGGCCGATCGGCCGGAGCTCGCAAGGGGCGCACGACGCACTCCTCCCTGCACGAACGGCCACGCGCGCCCCCGCGCCGGGGCTCCTCGGGTGGCCGGTTCTCGCCGGGCGCCGACGACAGGGGCGAAAAACCGGATGAGAAATGACGGGCTCTTTGCCTACCCTCACCGCGATGGCCGAGAACCGACAAGACCATGCCCCCGCGACCGGGCAGCGCCGCTCCACGGTCCGCTCCCTGCTGCGCCTGTGGCCCTACGCCCGGGCCGTGCGCGGCCGGCTCGCCATCTCGGCGACGGCCGCCTCGCTCGCCATGCTCAGCACCCTCGCCGTCCCGGTGGTGCTCGGCCGGATCGTCGACGGCCCGCTCGCCGAGCGCGACCTCGACGCCCTGTGGCCGCTGGTCGGCCTGCTGCTGCTCCTCGGACTGATCGAGGCCGCACTGTTCTACACCCGCCGGGTGGTCCTCTCCCGCCCGCTGGGCCGGCTGGAGGCCGCCATGCGCGGCGACCTCTACGCCAAGCTCCAGCGGCTGCCGGTCTCCTTCCACGACCGCTGGGGCTCCGGACAGATGATCTCCCGGGCCACCACCGACATGAACGCCATGCGGCTCTTCCTGGCCTTCCCCCTGGTGTTCCTGGTCGTCAACTCGGTGACCTTCCTGGCCGGCACGGCGCTGATGTTCACCCAGGACTGGCGGCTCGCGCTGATCGTGCTGGCGCCGGCCGTACCGCTGTTCCTGCTCACCCGGCGCTTCGAGTCCGGCTACTCCGTCTCCTCCCGGCTCGCCCAGGACCAGAACGGCGACCTCGCCACCGTGGTCGAGGAGTCCGTCCTCGGCATCCGCATCCTCAAGGCCTTCGGCCGCCACCGCTCGATGGCCGAGCACTTCCGCGAACAGTCCCACCTGCTGCGCCGCACCGAACTGCGCAAGGCCCACCTGCTCGCCAACCTGTGGGCGGTCATCGTCGGCCTGCCGGAGATCGCCCTCGGCTGCGCCCTGGCCGTCGGCGCCTACCTCGTCGCCCACGACGAGCTGAGCGCCGGCACCCTGGTCGCCTTCCTCTCCACCGCGCTCGCGCTGCGCTGGCCCGTCGAGTCGCTCGGCTGGCTCCTCGCCTACGCCAACGAGGCCTCCACCGCCGTCGACCGCTTCTTCGAGGTCATGGACGAGCCCGAGCCCGAGAACCCGGGCGTAGCCACCACGCTCGGCGCCCCGGACGGCATCCGCCTCACCGGCGTCCGCTTCCGCTACCCCGACGCCCCCGAGGGCACCCCCGACCTGCTGACCGGCATCGACCTGCACATCCGCCGCGGCGAGACGATGGCCCTGGTCGGCGCCACCGGCAGCGGCAAGACCACGCTCACCGCGCTGCTCCCCCGGCTGTACGAGACCACCGCCGGCAGCATCACCCTGGACGGCACGGACATCCGCGAGCTGCCCCGGGAGAAGCTGCGCGAACTCGTCGCGGTGGCCTTCGAGGAGCCGACGCTGTTCTCCGCCACCGTCCGGGAGAACGTCCTGATGGGCGCCCCCGGCGCCGACGAGCGGCAGCTGGCGTCCGCCCTCGCCACCGCCCAGGCCGGCTTCGTCGACAAGCTCCCGGCCGGAGCGGACACCGAGGTCGGCGAGCAGGGCCTGAGCCTGTCCGGCGGCCAGCGCCAGCGCCTCGCGCTGGCCCGCGCGGTGGTCGGCGACCCGCCCTTCCTGGTGCTGGACGACCCGCTCTCCGCGCTCGACGTGCACACCGAGGCGCTGGTCGAACGGGCGCTGCGCGAGGTGCTGGGCTCCACCACCGCCCTGGTGGTCGCCCACCGCCCCAGCACCGTGCTGCTCGCCGACCGGGTCGCGGTGCTCGCGGACGGCCGGATCGAGGCCGTCGGCACCCACCAGGAGCTGCTGCGCGACTGCCCGCACTACCGAGAACTGATGTCGGGCGAGGCCGCCCTCCTGCCCGAGGGCCCCTTCGTCCCGAATGGGGGGCATGCCCGATGACCACCACCGTCGAACCCGCCAACGCCGGCCCCGCCAAGGCCGGCCGCGCCAAGGCCGAGCCCGTCGAGGAGGAGCTGCCCGCGCCCCCGGCCGACGAGGAGGACATACCCGTCCCGCCCGGGGCTCCCCGGGCGCTGCTGCGCTCCCTGCTCGGCCCCCACCGGGCCCGGATCGCCGTCGCGATGGTGGTGATCCTGGTCCAGCAGGCCGCCCTCCAGTCCGGCCCGCTGCTGGTCGCGGTCGCGATGGACCGCGGCATCCCGGCGCTGCGCGAGCACGACTCCGGCCCGCTGATCGCGGTGGTCGCGGCCTACCTGTTCTGCGCGGTGCTCAGCCCGGTGCTCCAGTGGGCGTTCATCAAGATCAGCGCCCGGGTGAACCAGGACATCCTGCTGGACCTGCGCGGCCGGATCTTCCGGCACGCCCAGCGGCTCAGCCTGGACTTCCACGAGCGCTACACCTCGGGCCGGATCATCTCCCGTGCCACCAGCGACATCGACGCGCTGCGCGAGCTGCTCTCCGAGGGCCTCCAGGAGCTGCTGACCGTCTTCCTGTCGGTCTGCTACATCTCGGTGCTGCTGGTGGTGCTGGACTGGCGGCTCGGCCTGGCCTCGCTGCTCTCCCTCCTCCCACTGGCCCTGATCGCCCACTCCTTCCGCACCCGCTCCCGCCGGGTCTACCGCCGCTCGCGGACCGCCGCCGCCTCGATGATCGTGCGCTTCACCGAGACCATGAACGGCATCCGCCCGGTGCAGGCCTTCCGCCGCGAGAAGGCCAACGACGCCGCCTTCGCCGTGGTCAACCAGCAGTCCTCGGGGGCCAACGCGGAGGGCTTCCTGGAGCTCGCCCGGTACGTCGGCCTCTCCCGCACCGCCGCCAACCTCTGGATCACCGGCATCGTGCTGCTGGGCGCCTACCTCGTCACCGAGGACGCTCTCGAACTGGGCGTGCTGACCGCCTTCGTGCTCTACCTGCGCCGGCTGTTCGACCCGGTCGACCAGCTGGCGATGTTCCTGAACAGCTACCAGTCGGCCGCCGCCGCCCTGGAGAAGATCGCCGGCCTGCTCGCCCACGAGCCGACCGTCGCCGAGCCGGCCGAGCCGGCGGAGCTGCCGCAGGCCGCCGGCAAGGGCCGGGAGGTCTCCTTCGAGCGGACGAGCTTCGCCTACCGCACCGGGAAGCAGGTGCTGCCGCCCTTCGACCTGCTGATCCCGGCCGGGCAGACGGTCGCGGTGGTCGGTGCGACCGGCGCGGGCAAGTCGACGGTGGCCAAGCTGCTGGCCCGCTTCTACGACCCGACCGACGGCCGGATCCGGCTGGACGGCGTGGACCTGCGCGACCTCGCCACCCCCGAACTGCGGCGCGGGGTGGTGATGGTGACCCAGGAGTCCTTCCTGTTCTCCGGGACGGTCGCCGAGAACATCGCGATCGGCCGCCCCGGTGCCACCCGCGAGGAGGTCGAGCAGGCCGCCCGCGACATCGGCGCGTACGAGTTCATCGCCGCGCTCCCCGACGGCTTCGACACCGACGTGCGCAAGCGCGGCGGCCGGATCTCGGCCGGCCAGCGCCAGCTGGTCGCCTTCGCCCGCGCCCTGCTGGCCGACCCCGCCGTGCTGATCCTGGACGAGGCCACCAGTTCCCTGGACGTGCCCGGCGAGCAGGCCGTCCAACGGGCGATGCGCACGGTGCTGGCCGGCCGGACGGCGGTGATCATCGCGCACCGGCTCTCCACGGTGGAGATCGCCGACCGCGTCCTGGTGATGGACCAGGGCCGGATCGTCGAGGACGGCTCCCCGCAGGAGCTGATCGAGGGCTCGGGCCGCTTCGCCGCCCTCCACCGGGCCTGGAGGGACAGTCTGGTGTAAAACGACCCCTTGTGGATCTTCGCCGGTCCGGCGAAGATCCACAGGACGACCTCCGAGGCCCGGCCCGGCCTCGGCCCCACAGTTGTGCCCGTCCGGGTGCGCCGTCACGCACCCGGGCGGGCCGCCTCCTGCCGAACGCACCGACCGGCCGCCTCCCCGAGGGGCGGCGGCCGGTCGGTGCGGCGTCAGCGCAGCAGCCCCGCGTCCATCCCCGCCGACTCGGCCGGGAGGGCGACCAGCCCCGGCTCGGCCGGGGAGGCCAGCCGGGGGTGCGCGGGCAGCACCCGCACGGTGTAGCCGAACGGGCCGGTGCGGCAGAGCTCCAGCGAGCCCTCGTAGCGGGTGCGGCCGTCCAGGTCCGGGCCGCCGACGGGCTTGAGGGCGAGCAGGCGGGCGTCCGAGATGCCGTCCGTCTCGTCCACCCGGCCGGAGACCACCTGCACCTCGACGTCGCCCGGCTCCAGCGCCCCGAGCGCGACCAGCACCCGCAGCGCCAGCGAGTCGCCCAGCTCCTGCGCCTCGGTCGGGCAGTCCGCCTCGACGTGCTCGACCCGCACGGCCGGCCAGCCGTCCCGGACCTTCGCCTTCCAGGCCGCCAGCTCCCGCGCCGGCGCGTGCCGGCCCACCGCCAGCTCCCGCTGGGCCAGCGCCGCCGGGGCGTACAGCCGCTCGACGTACTCGCGGACCATCCGCCCGGCCAGCACCTTGGGCCCGAGGGTGACGAGGGTGTGCCGGACCATGGCGATCCAGCGGTGCGGCAGCCCGTCGCCGTCGCGGTCGTAGAACCGGGCGGCGACCTGCTCCTCGATCAGGTCGTACAGCGCGGCGGCCTCGATGTCGTCGCGCCGCTCGGCCTCGCTGCTCTCCGGGTCGAGCACGCCGCCGGCCTCGTCGGCGGTGGGGATCGCCCAGCCGTTCTGGCCGTCGTACCACTCGTCCCACCAGCCGTCCAGGACGGACAGGTTGAGGCAGCCGTTGAGTGCGGCCTTCATCCCGGAGGTGCCGCAGGCCTCCAGCGGCCGCAGCGGGTTGTTCAGCCAGACGTCGCAGCCCGGGTAGAGGCGCTGGGCCATCGCCATGTCGTAGTCCGGCAGGAAGACGATCCGGTGCCGCACCGCCGGGTCGTCGGCGAAGGCGACCATCTGCTGGATCAGCCGCTTGCCGCCGTCGTCGGCCGGGTGGGCCTTGCCGGCCACCACGATCTGCACCGGCCGGGTCGGGTGCAGCAGCAGGGCGCGCAGCCGGTCCGGGTCGCGCAGCATCAGGGTGAGCCGCTTGTACGAGGGCACCCGGCGGGCGAAGCCGATGGTGAGCACGTCGGGGTCGAGCACCGAGGAGACCCAGCCGAGCTCGGCCTCGCCGGCCCCGCGCTGGCGCCAGGAGGCGCGCAGCCGGCGGCGGGCCTCGTCCACCAGCTGGCTGCGCAGGGCGCGCCGCAGGTCCCAGATCTCGGTGTCGCCGATCCTCTCCAGGCCGGTCCAGCGCTGGGTGTCGCCGGTGGTCATCGCCTCCTCCGCGCGCTCCGCGCCGAGTTCGGCGGCGCCGAGGCGGACGACCGCCGGGTCGATCCAGGTGGTGGCGTGGACCCCGTTGGTGACGGAGGTGATCGGCACCTCGGCGGGGTCGAAGCCGGGCCAGAGGCCGTTGAACATCGACCGGCTGACCTCGCCGTGCAGGGTGGAGACCCCGTTGGCCCGCTGGGCGAGCCGCAGGCCCATCGCGGCCATGTTGAACAGCTTCGGGTCCCCGTCGCGCCAGGTCTCGGCGCCGAGCGCGAGCACCTGGTCGACCGGGACGCCGGGCAGCGCGGCGTCACCGCCGAAGTGGCGGGCGACCAGCTCGCGGTCGAAGCGGTCGATGCCGGCCGGGACGGGTGTGTGGGTGGTGAACAGGGTGCCGGCCCGGACGGACTCCAGGGCGGCGGCGAAGTCCAGTCCGGCCGTGCCGTCGGCGACCAGTTCGCGGATGCGCTCCACGCCGAGGAAGCCGGCGTGGCCCTCGTTGGTGTGGAAGACCTCGGGGGCGGGGTGCCCGGTGAGCCGGCAGTAGGCGCGCACGGCCCTCACGCCGCCGATGCCGAGCAGCATCTCCTGGAGCAGCCGGTGCTCGCTGCCGCCGCCGTAGAGCCGGTCGGTGACGTCGCGCTCGGCGGGCGAGTTGGACTCGATGTCGGAGTCGAGCAGCAGCAGCGGGACCCGCCCCACCTGGGCCTTCCAGATGTGGGCGGCCAGGGTGCGGCCACCGGGCAGGGCGAGGTCGACCCGGCTCGGGGTGCCGTCGGCCTCCCGGAGCAGGCTGACCGCGAGTTCGTCCGGGTCCAGCAGGGGGTAGCGCTCCTGCTGCCAGCCGTTGCGGTCGAGCGACTGCCGGAAGTAGCCGTGCCGGTAGAAGAGCCCGACGCCGATGATCGGGACGCCGAGGTCGCTGGCGGCCTTGAGGTGGTCGCCGGCCAGGATGCCGAGACCGCCCGAGTACTGCGGCAGCGTGGCGGCGATTCCGTACTCGGGCGAGAAGTAGGCGATCGCGGCGGGCGTCGGGGTGGCGTCGGCGTCCTGCCGGGTCTGGTACCAGCGCGGGCCGGAGAGGTAGTCGCGCAGGTCGTCGGCGAGGTCGCCGAGTCTGCGCAGGAACCGCCGGTCGACGGCGAGCGCGGCGAGTCGGGCGGCCGGGACCTCCCCGAGCAGCCGCACCGGGTCCTCGCCGGTCGCGGCCCAGACCTCCGGGTCCACGGACCGGAAGAGGTCCCTGGTCTCGGGGTGCCAGGACCAGCGCAGGTTGAGGGCCAGCTCGTGCAACGGCTGGAGTTGTTCGGGCAGGACGGTGCGGACGGTGAATCTGCGGATTGCCTTCACAGGCGTGAAGCGTAGCCGCGACGATCGGCCTGACAGCGGGTCAAGCGGACTATTGGGCATCCGTTCGGGCTATTGATGAGATCGCATTCGGCGCATTGGTCTGCACGGGGGGCGCGCGAGGCGCACATTCCGGGGTGACGCGCTACCAATACGTGAACTCTGCGGTACGGATCCATTTCCGGCTGCTCACCCACCCCGGACAAAGCCTGAAACTACTGTCGTACCGCTGCGAAAACCACGCCGCCGGTGCGAGGATGACCGGAGGTCGTTGATGCTGCGGGGACAACGACGACGGGTGGCGTCCCCCGAGTAGCAGCACGTCCGAATCCTTTTCGCGTTGACCGTTCCCCATCTCCCTTAGCCCATTCGGCGCTCGCCGGACACCGGCGCGTGTCCTCGCCCCCGGTCGGCTCGTTCACGGGTCGACCGGGTCGCCCAGGGGTGTTCCCCCGGAGGCGTGCGCCGGGACGCGCACGGGCGCCGGGGCCTCCCGCCACCGGCTCGGCGGGCGCCGGGCAGGTTGCCGGGGACAGCGACGCGGGCAGGCTCCGGTCGCACGTCCTCCCCACCCAGCAGTCCTCCCGGTACTCCCCCGGCCCGCCCCCGGCCGGCGGGAGCTGCCGCCGATCTCGGGCAGGAGCTTGGCATGCACGGCGACACGCGGGACCAGTCCACACCGATGGCCGAAGGCCTCGACGCAGCGGTCGCGGAATCCACCGGACGGATGGATTCTGACACTCGGACAGACCCGGCGATGCCGTCGCCCAGGGTGTCCGGAGCGGTCCGTACCGAATCCTCCGCAGCACAGCCCTCCGCTGGGACCCGACAACCCGGGGTCGAGGAGGGCGGGACCACGGCAGCCCGCAGGCGCACCACCACCACGCGCCGCGCCACCGCCACCACGACGGCCACCACCCGCCGGGCCGCCGACCCCGGCTCCGCCGCGCCCGCCACCGGCAGGAGCGGCGCCAGGAGCACCACCGCCAAGAGCGGCACCGCCAAGACCGCCACCAAGCCCTCCGCCCGCAAGACGACAGAGAGCGACACCGTGATCGGCCGCATCCCCGTCCTGGACGTCAGCCCCCTCGTCGACTCCGGCCGCCGCCCGGCCAAGGCCGTCGTCGGCGAGACCTTCCTGGTCACCGCGACCGTCTTCCGCGAGGGCCACGACGCCGTCAACGCCAACGTCGTGCTGCGCGACCCCCGCGGCCGCAGCGGCCCGTGGACACCGATGCGCGAGCTCGCCGAGGGCACCGACCGCTGGGGCGCGTACGTCACCCCGACCGCGCCGGGCCGCTGGTCGTACCTGGTGGAGGCGTGGAGCGACCCGGTCGCCACCTGGCGCAGGACCGCCGCGATCAAGCTGCCGGCCGGGATCGACACCGCGCTGGTACTGGAGGAGGGCGCCCGGCTGCTGGAGCAGGCCGCCGCCGGGGTGCCGAAGAAGGAGGGCCGCGCGCACGTGCTGACCGCCGCCGACGCGCTGCGCGACCCGGGGCTGCCGCCGCTGTCCCGGCTGGCCGCCGCGCTCGCCCCCGAGGTGCTGGAGCTGCTGACCCGCTATCCGCTGCGCGAGCTGGTCAGCGCCTCCCGGCCGCTGCCGCTCCAAGTGGACCGGGAGCGCGCGCTGTTCGGCTCCTGGTACGAGTTCTTCCCCCGTTCGGAGGGCGCCGTGGTGGACCCGAGCGGCGTCGAGCCGCCGCGCTCGGGCACCCTGCGCACCGCCGCCGAGCGGCTGCCCGCGGTCGCCGCGATGGGCTTCGACGTGGTCTACCTGCCGCCGGTCCACCCGATCGGACGAGCCTTCCGCAAGGGTCCGGACAACACCCTGACGGCCGGTCCGCACGACGTCGGCTCACCCTGGGCGATCGGCTCCCCCGAGGGCGGCCACGACGCGGTCCACCCGGACCTCGGCACCATCGAGGACTTCGACCACTTCGTCGCCGAGGCGCAGGCGCTGCACCTGGAGGTGGCGCTGGACTTCGCCCTCCAGTGCTCCCCGGACCACCCGTGGGTGAACAAGCACCCGGAATGGTTCAGTCACCGCGCGGACGGCACCATCGCTTACGCGGAGAACCCGCCGAAGAAGTACCAGGACATCTATCCGATCAACTTCGACCAGGACATGGAAGGAATCGTCAAGGAAACCATCCGGATCCTTCGGTTCTGGATGGCCCACGGCGTCCGGATCTTCCGGGTCGACAACCCGCACACCAAACCGGTGGTGTTCTGGGAGAAGGTGCTCGGCGACATCGCCCGCACCGATCCCGACGTCGTGTTCCTGGCGGAGGCCTTCACCCGGCCGGCGATGATGCACGCCCTGGCGAAGATCGGTTTCCACCAGTCGTACACGTACTTCACCTGGCGCAACACCAAAACGGAACTCACCGAGTACCTCACCGAACTCACCGGCGCCCCGGCCGCCTACATGCGGCCCAACTTCTTCGCCAACACCCCGGACATCCTGCACGACTTCCTCCAGCACGGCGGCCGCGCCGCCTTCGCGATCCGCGCGGTGCTCGCCGCCACCCTCTCCCCCAGCTACGGCGTCTACGCCGGCTACGAGCTGTTCGAGAACGAGCCGGCCCACCCGGGCTCCGAGGAGTACCTGCACTCGGAGAAGTACGAACTGCGCCCGCGCGACTGGAGCGCCGCCGACACCCTCGCCCCGCTGCTCACCGTGCTGAACCGGCTGCGCCGCCGGCACCCCGCCCTCCAGCAGCTGCGCGACCTGCGCTTCCACCCCACCGACAACGAGCAGGTGCTCGCCTACTCCAAGACCGCGACCACCGCCGAGGGCCTGATCGACCAGGTCGTCACCGTGGTCAACCTCGACCCGCACCACGTCCGGGAGGCCACCGTCACGCTCGACGGCGACGGCCCGTACACGGTGCACGACGAGCTCACCGGCGCCGTCTACACCTGGGGCCGGCACAACTACGTCCGGCTCGATCCCTCAGCCGAGCCGGCTCACCTCCTCACGGTTCGGAGGAACCCAGCGTGACAGTGAACGAGCCCGTCCCCGACACCTTCCCCGAGACCTCGAAGAAGAAGCTCGACCCCGAGTGGTTCAAGCGTGCGGTCTTCTACGAGGTCCTGGTGCGGTCCTTCCAGGACAGCAACGGCGACGGGGTCGGGGACCTGAAGGGGCTCACGGCCAAGCTCGACTACCTCCAGTGGCTCGGGATCGACTGCCTCTGGCTCCCGCCGTTCTTCGCCTCGCCGCTGCGCGACGGCGGGTACGACGTCTCCGACTACACGTCGGTGCTGCCGGAGTTCGGCGACCTCGCCGACTTCATGGAGTTCGTCGACGCCGCGCACGCCCGCGGCATGCGCATCGTCATCGACTTCGTCATGAACCACACCAGCGACCAGCACCCGTGGTTCCAGGCCTCGCGGACCGACCCCGACGGTCCGTACGGCGACTTCTACATGTGGGCCGACGACGACAAGCAGTACCCGGACGCCCGGATCATCTTCGTCGACACCGAGACCTCCAACTGGACGTACGACCCGGTCCGCAAGCAGTACTACTGGCACCGGTTCTTCTCGCACCAGCCGGACCTCAACTACGACAACCCCCGGGTCCAGGACGAGATGATCGCCGGACTGCGGTTCTGGCTCGACCTCGGCATCGACGGCTTCCGGCTGGACGCCGTGCCCTACCTGTTCGCCCGTGAGGGCACCAACTGCGAGAACCTGCCGGAGACCCACGAGTTCCTCCAGCGGGTCCGCAAGGAGATCGACGCCAACTACCCCGACACGGTGCTGCTCGCCGAGGCGAACCAGTGGCCGGAGGACGTCGTCGACTACTTCGGCGACTTCGCCTCCGGCGGCGACGAGTGCCACATGGCGTTCCACTTCCCGGTGATGCCGCGGATCTTCATGGCGGTGCGCCGCGAGTCCCGCTACCCGGTGTCGGAGATCCTCTCCAAGACCCCGCAGATCCCGGGCGGCTGCCAGTGGGGCATCTTCCTGCGCAACCACGACGAGCTGACCCTGGAGATGGTCACCGACGAGGAACGCGACTACATGTACGCGGAGTACGCCAAGGACCCCCGGATGCGCGCCAACGTGGGCATCCGCCGCCGGCTCGCCCCGCTGCTGGAGAACGACCGCAACCAGATCGAGCTGTTCACCGCCCTGCTGTTCTCCCTGCCGGGCTCGCCGGTGCTCTACTACGGGGACGAGATCGGCATGGGCGACAACATCTGGCTGGGCGACCGGGACGGCGTGCGCACGCCGATGCAGTGGACCCCGGACCGCAACGCGGGTTTCTCCTCCGCCGACCCGGGCAGGCTCAGTCTGCCACCCATCATGGACCCGGTGTACGGCTACCAGGTGACCAACGTCGAAGCGCAGCAGAGCAGTTCGAGTTCGCTGCTGCACTGGACGCGTCGCATGATCGAGATCCGCAAGCTCAATCCGGCCTTCGGCCTCGGCACCTACGCCGAACTGCCGTCCAGCAACCCCGCCGTGCTGGCCTTCGTGCGCGAGTACGAGGGGGACCTGGTCATGTGCGTGAACAACTTCTCGCGGTTCGCGCAGCCGACCGAGCTGGACCTGCGGCAGTACGGCGGGCGGTACCCGGTCGAGCTGATCGGCGGGGTGCGCTTCCCGTCGATCGGCGAGTGGCCCTACCTGCTCACCCTGGCCGGGCACGGCTTCTACTGGTTCCAGCTCCGGCAGCCCCCGCGCCTGAGCGGGACCAGGCGGCCGAAGTAACGATCCGCCGCACCCGCCGCACCCCGCCGGACACCGTTCCGAACAGCACCACCAGACCCTCCGGGGGCGCGAGTTGAACCCCCGCGCCCCCGGAGTTCTCTGCACCACCGGTACGGAGAACAGCCCAACGGCCACCCACACGAAGGCGTGACACCCGAGCCGTGCTCGCGTGCCGCGACCGCCGCGCCGCCGCAATCCGGAAGACTGACGGACCCGGCCACCACCCGTCGGGCAGTCCGCATGCTTCCGGGGAAAGGGAGTCATGTCCGAAACCTCCCGTTCTCAAGCCCATGTGCAGCACGACGCGCCGGCGGGCGCGCGGAGCACCGGGGTCCGGAGAACCACCCTGGGGGTCAGCGAACTCGTCCAGGCGGCCCTGCCGCTGATCGCCGAGTGGCTCCCCACCCAGCGCTGGTACGCCGGGAAGGGACGGCCCATCACCGGGCTCGTCCCCGTGGTCGGCACCCCGCTCCAGGTCGGCGACCCCGCCCTGCTGCACCTGCTACTACGGGTCGAGCACGCCAGCACGGCCGGCGCCCCGCACGGCGACATCTACCAGCTCCTGCTCGGCATCCGCTCGGCCGGGCCGACGGACATCGAACCCGGCGCCGTGCTCGGCCGGCTCAGCCAGGGCCCGTACGACGGCGCCGCCCTCTACGACGCGGTGCACGACCCCGAGCTCACCGGGCGGCTACTGGAACACCTGGCCACCGGCGACCGCTTCGGCGCACTGTCCTTCCGCCGCACCCCCGGCTCCGGACTGCCCACCAACCTCCCCGGCCGGGCCTCCACCGCCGAACAGTCCAACAGCTCGGTCATCTACGGCACCTCGTACATCCTCAAGCTGTTCCGGCGCATCCACCCCGGCACCAACCCCGACCTGGAGCTCTCGCTCGCCCTCTCCCGGGCCGGCTCCACCCGCATCCCCCGGGTCGCCGCCTGGTTCGAGAGCCGGATGGAACGCGCCGAGCCCGCCACCCTCGGACTGCTGCAGCGCTACCTGCCGGACGCCGAGGACGGCTGGGAGCTCGCCCTCGACCAGGTCGGCCGGCTCAAGGGCGACCGCTCCCCCGGCAACTTCGCGATCGAGGCGCACCGGCTCGGCCGGGCCACCGCCGAGGTGCACCGGGTGCTCGCCCGCTCGATGCCGGTCGCCCGGCTCGACCGCGCCCAGACCGGACGGCTCGCCACCGCGATGGCCGACCGGCTGGACAGCGCCGTCGCCGCCGTCCCCGGGCTGCTGCGCTTCCGGGCCGCGCTGCGCGCCGCCTTCCAGCAGCTCGCCGACGCCCACCCGGACGGCCTACCGGTCCAGCGCATCCACGGCGACCTGCACCTGGGGCAGGCGATGCGCACCCCGCACGGCTGGGTCCTGCTGGACTTCGAGGGCGAGCCCGCCAAGTCCGTCAACGAACGCCGCGAGCCGCAGCCCGCCCTGCGCGACATCGCCGCGATGCTCCGCTCCTTCGACTACGCGGCCGCCCACCTGCTGGCCGGCGGCCCGGTCGACCCCGAGCTGGCCCACCTCGCCGCCGCCTGGGCCCAGCGCAACCGCACCGCCTTCTGCGCCGGCTACACCGCCGGGGGCGGCGCCGACCCGGCGGCCTCACCGGAGCTGATGCGGGCGCTGGAGATCGACAAGGCGGTGTACGAGGTGGTGTACGAGGCCCGGCACCGGCCCGGCTGGCTGCCGATCCCACTGGCCGCGATCAACCGGCTGGCCCTCAGCGTCTGAATCCGCCCCGTGCCGCCCGCTCAGAGTTCCGCCCGGAGTTCGCCCACCCCCGCCGCAGGAGGACCACGCCGTGACGCCGCTCGACCCGACCGGCCGCCCCACCCACCCCGTACCGGCCACCTTCCTGGCCGGACAACTCCCGACCGAGGCCCCGGAGGCGAACGGGCCAGTCACTCCCCGGGCCTCCGCGGACGCCCCGGTGGGCGCGCTCAGGCTCCCGGAGGCCCCACTGCCGCCGGCCGAGGTGGACCGGCTGGTGAACGGTCAGCACCACGACCCGCACGCGCTGCTCGGCGCCCACCCGGTGAACGGCGGGACGGCCGTGCGGGTACTACGCCCCTTCGCCGAACGGGTGGTGGTGGAGACCGCCCAGGGCCCGGCCGAACTCACCCACCAGCAGGGCGGGTTGTTCACCGGCATGCTCGCGGGCGACGGGCTCCCGGACTACACCCTGCTGGTGACGTACCCCGGCGGCGGGCCGCTGCGCCAGCACGACGGCTACCGCACCCGACCCACCCTCGGCGAGCTCGACCTGCACCTGATCTCCGAGGGCCGGCACGAGCAGCTGTGGCGGGCGCTCGGCTCGCACGTCCGGACCGTCGACGGCGTCGCCGGCACCGCGTTCGCGGTCTGGGCGCCCAACGCCGTCGGAGTGCGGCTGATCGGCGGCTTCAACCACTGGGACGGCACCGGACACCCGATGCGCTCGCTCGGCTCCTCCGGGATCTGGGAGCTGTTCGTCCCCGGCCTGGCCGAGGGCGCCACGTACAAGTACGAGATCCACACCCGCCAGGGCTGGGTGCTCGACAAGGCCGACCCGCTGGCCCGGGCCGCCCAGTGCCCGCCCGCCACCGCCTCGGTGGTCACCTCCTCCGCCTACCGGTGGCAGGACGGCGAGTGGATGGCCCGCCGGGCCCGCGCCGCACACCACCGGGCACCGATGTCGGTGTACGAGCTGCACCTGGCCTCCTGGCGGCCCGACCTCACCGACTACCGGGCGATCGCCGAGGAACTCCCCCGCTACCTCAAGGAGTTGAACTTCACCCACGTGGAGTTCATGCCGGTGATGGAGCACCCGTTCGGCGGCTCCTGGGGCTACCAGGTCTCCGGCTACTACGCCCCCACCGCCCGGCTCGGCGGCCCCGACGACTTCCGGTACCTGGTGGACACCCTGCACCGGCACGGCATCGGCGTGATCGTCGACTGGGTGCCCGCGCACTTCCCCAAGGACGACTTCGCGCTCGCCCGCTTCGACGGCGAGCCGCTGTACGAGCCCGCCGACCCGCTGCGCGCCGAGCACCCCGACTGGGGGACGCTGGAGTTCGACTACGGCCGCAAGGAGGTGCGCAACTTCCTGGTCGCGAACGCGGTCTACTGGTGCGAGGAGTTCCACATCGACGGCCTGCGGGTGGACGCCGTCGCCTCGATGCTCTACCTCGACTACTCCCGCGAGAGCGGCGACTGGACACCCAACCAGCACGGCGGCCGGGAGAACCTGGACGCGGCCTCCTTCCTCCAGGAGATGAACGCCACCGTCTACCGGCGCTGCCCCGGCGTGATCACCGTCGCCGAGGAGTCCACCGCCTGGGACGGCGTCACCCGCCCCACCGACGCCGGCGGCCTCGGCTTCGGGCTGAAGTGGAACATGGGCTGGATGCACGACTCGCTGGTCTACATGTCCAAGGAGCCGGTCCACCGCAAGTACCACCACAACGAGCTCACCTTCTCGATGGTGTACGCCTACTCGGAGAACTACATCCTGCCGATCTCGCACGACGAGGTCGTCCACGGCAAGCAGGCCCTGGTCTCCAAGATGCCCGGCGACTGGTGGCAGCAGCGCGCCAACCACCGCGCCTACCTGGGCTTCATGTGGTCCCACCCCGGCAAGCAACTGCTGTTCATGGGGCAGGAGTTCGCCCAGGGCGCCGAGTGGGACCACGAGCACGGCCCGCAGTGGTGGGTGCTCGACGAGCAGTGGCCCGGGCACCAGGACCACCTGGGCGTGCGCCGCCTCGTCCGCGACCTCAACCGGACCTACCGGGACACCCCCGCCCTCCACGAGCTCGACAACACCCCGGACGGCTTCCGCTGGCTGGACGGCGGCGCCGCCGACGACAACCTGCTCTCCTTCGTCCGCTACGCCGCCGACGGCTCCCCGCTGGTCGCCGTCTGCAACTTCTCCCCCGTCGTCCGCCACGGCCACCGGGTCGGCCTGCCGGCCCTGGACGGCCGCGAGCAGCTCTGGGCGGAGGTCCTGAACACCGACGCCGAGGCCTACGGCGGCAGCGGCGTCGGCAACTCCCACCCGATCAAGGCCGAGCCGGTCGAACGGGACGGCCAGCCCCGCTCCGCCGAACTGGTCCTCCCCCCGCTCGCCACCCTCTGGCTCCGCCCGGCCTGACGCCCTCCCGCGGCACAACCAACGGCGGCACCCGGACGTCTCACGTCCGCGGTGCCGTCGTTCCGCGGCACCGAACCGGTCTGCCACGAGTCGGGGGGCTCGCATGTGGATATGGACGACGGCGACCTGGATGTACGTCCTGTGCCCGCCGGCCTGCTGGGCCGCGCTGGTCCGCACCCGGGTGGTGGGGGCGGTGGTCGGCGCCGTCCTGACCGGATGGGCCGTGCTGCTGATCGGTCTGATGTACGGATGGTGGGCCCTCCGGACGAAGGCCGAGATCGAGACCGGCTACCAGCTCATCGCGATCCTGGTGATCGCGGAGGGCGCGTGGGTCGAACGGTTCCTGCGCGGGCCGCGGCCGAAGGAGCGGGAGACCAACCGCTTCGGCGGGGCGGTGGCCGCGCTGACGGGCGCGCTGCTGATCTCCGCCATCACCGCCGTCTTCTACCCGGTGATCAACTCGCGGCCCTTCTTCCCGCGCCGGTCGGAGCTGCCGCTGCCACCGGGGCTGTCCATCCGGCACGACTCGGGCACCGGCGGCACCTGCGGCGACAGCGGCTGCCTCCGGGAGCTCGACATCGCCGGCCCCGACGGCCTCCCGCCCACCGAGATCGCCGCCCGGCTGCGCGCCGCGCTGCTCGCCGACGGCTGGACGCCCGAGAGCAACGGATCGCTGGAGCACCGGCACGGGTGGCTGCTGGACCGGCGCATGTCGCACGCCGGGATCACCGTGGGCCCGACGGGGGTCACGGTCGAGCTGGCCGGCCCCGGAAGGCCCCTCTTCCCGGTGACCTTCGCCCCTTGCCTCCACTACGGTCCCCTGCTCGCGGACACCCGTACGGAGTGCGAAGGTATGGTCGATATGACCACCTTCCGAGACGACGGGACGGAGACATCCGCGTGGCGCGCAGCGTGTACGTGACCGGCATCGACCGAGGGGACGGCCGGCAGGCGGTCGAACTCGGGGTCATGGAACTGCTCACCCGCCAGGTGGACCGGGTCGGGGTGTTCCGCCCGCTGGTGCACGCCACCGCTCCCGGCCAGCCCGGCTCGGACCACGTGGTCGAACTGCTGCGCGGGCGCTACCGGATCGACCTGCCCGGCCCCGAGCTGTACGGGCTCACCTACGAGGAGGCCGCCGCGCTGCAGGCCGCCCAGGGGCAGGACGAGCTGGTCTCCACCCTGGTGGACCGCTTCCGCGCACTGGAGCGCCGCTGCCAGGCGGTGCTGGTGCTCGGCACCGACTTCGCCGACACCAACATCCCGGACGAGCTGGCCTTCAACGCCCGCCTCGCCAACGAGTTCGGCGCCGCCGTGCTGCCGGTGGTCGGCGGGCACGGCGAGGACGCCGACGCGGTGACCGCCGAGGTGCGCAACGCCCACCGGGCGTACACCGACCTCGGCTGCGAGACCCTGGCGATGATCGCCAACAGGGTCGCCCCGAGCGCCAAGCAGCGGATCCAGCGCACGCTCACCGAGAAGCTGCCGATCCCCGCCTACGTCATCCCGGAGGAGCCGGCGCTGGCCGCGCCGACCGTCGCCCAGCTGGTCGAGGCGACCGGCGCCGACGTGCTCCTCGGCGACGCCTCGGGTCTGGCCCGGGACGTGCGCGGCTTCGTCTTCGGCGGCGCCATGCTGCCCACCTTCCTGGACGCGCTGACCGAGGGCGCCCTGGTCGTCACCCCCGGGGACCGCGCCGACCTGGTGATCGGCTCGCTGGCCGCGCACGCGGCCAGCGCCCCGCCGATCGCCGGCGTGCTGCTCACCCTCGGCCAGCACCCCGGCCCGAACGTCATGGCCCTGGCCGCCCGGCTCGCCCCCGGCACCCCGGTCGCGGTCGTCCCCGAGGGCAGCTGGCCCACCGCCGCCACCCTGACCCACCTGGAGGGCAAGCTCACCGCGACCAGCCCCCGGAAGGCCGAGATCGCCCTCGGCCTGTTCGAACTGCACGTCGACACCGCCGAGTTGACCAACCTGATCGAGGTCGGCCGGTCCGAGCGGGTCACCCCGATGATGTTCGAGCACGAGCTGCTGGAGCGGGCCCGGGGCGAGCGCCGGCACGTGGTGCTGCCCGAGGGCGCCGAGGAGCGGGTGCTGCGCGCGGCCGAGATCCTGCTGCGCCGCAACATCTGCGACCTCACCCTGCTCGGCGAGCCGGACGCGGTGCGCCGCAAGGCCGCGAGCCTGGGCATCGAGCTCCCGCAGGAGGAGCCGGGCGCCGACCGCGCCCAGGTCCGGATCGTCGACCCGGCCACCAGCCCGCTGCGCCGCCAGTTCGCCGAGCTGTACGCGAAGCTGCGCGCCCACAAGGGGATGACCGTCGAACTGGCCCTGGACGTGGTCACCGACGTCTCCTACTTCGGCACCCTGATGGTGCAGGAGGGCATCGCCGACGGCATGGTCTCCGGCGCGGTGCACTCCACCGCGGCGACCATCCGGCCCGCCTTCGAGGTGATCAAGACCTCGCCGGGCGCCGCGATCGTCTCGTCCGTCTTCTTCATGTGCCTGGCCGACAAGGTGCTGGTGTACGGCGACTGCGCGGTCAACCCCGACCCGGACGCCCAGCAGCTGGCCGACATCGCGATCCAGTCCGCCGCCACGGCCGCCCAGTTCGGGGTCGAGCCGCGGGTCGCGATGCTCTCGTACTCGACCGGCACCTCCGGCTCGGGCGCGGACGTCGACAAGGTGCGCAAGGCCACCGAGCTGGTCCGCGAGCTGCGCCCGGACATCCTGGTCGAGGGCCCGATCCAGTACGACGCGGCGGTGGACGCCCACGTCGCGGCCACCAAGCTGCCGGGCTCGGCGGTGGCCGGGCGCGCGACCGTGCTGATCTTCCCGGACCTCAACACCGGCAACAACACCTACAAGGCCGTCCAGCGCTCGGCCGGCGCGGTCGCGGTCGGCCCGGTGCTCCAGGGGCTGCGCAAGCCCGTCAACGACCTCTCGCGCGGGGCGCTGGTGCAGGACATCGTCAACACCGTCGCGATCACCGCCATCCAGTCCCAGGACCGCAAGGAGCCCGGCGCATGAACAAAGGCACCCGCGTTCTCGTCCTGAACGCCGGCTCCTCGTCGGTCAAGTACCAGCTGATCGACATGCTGGACGGCGCCAAGCTGGCCTCCGGGCTGGTCGAGCGGATCGGCGAGCCCAGCGGCCGCCTGGTGCACACCCCGCGCTCGGGCGGGCCGCGCGAGGTGTTGCAGGTCTTCCCGGACCACTCGGCCGCGTTGAAGGCCGTCGCCGAGGAGCTGACCGCCGACGGGCTCGGACTGGACTCCCCCGAGCTGGCCGCGATCGGCCACCGGGTGGTGCACGGCGGCCTGCGGTTCACCGAGCCCACGGTGATCACCGACGACGTGCTCAAGGAGATCCGCCGGCTGATCCCGGTGGCGCCGCTGCACAACCCGGCCAACATCACCGGCATCGAGGTGGCCCGCGCGCTGCGGCCCGACCTGCCGCAGGTGGCGGTCTTCGACACCGCCTTCCACGCCGCGATGCCCGAGTACTCGGCCCGGTACGCGATCGACAAGGACGTCGCCGACGAGCACCGGGTGCGCCGCTACGGCTTCCACGGCACCTCGCACCAGTACGTCTCGCGGGCGACCGCCCGGCTGCTCGGCAGGGACCCGGCCGAGGTCAACGTGATCGTGCTGCACCTGGGCAACGGCGCCTCCGCCTCGGCGGTCAGCGGCGGCCTCTGCGTGGACACCTCGATGGGCCTGACCCCGCTGGAGGGCCTGGTCATGGGCACCCGCTCGGGCGACATCGACGCCGGCGTGGTGTTCCACCTGCACCGGGTCGGCGGGATGTCCATCGACGAGATCGACGACCTGCTCAACCGCCGCAGCGGCCTGCGCGGGCTGTGCGGCGACAACGACATGCGCGAGATCATGCGCCGGGCCGAGGCCGGGGACGCGGACGCCAGGCTCGCCTTCGACTCGTACATCCACCGGCTGCGCAAGTACATCGGCGGCTACTACGCGGTGCTCGGCCGGGTGGACGCGATCGCGTTCACCGCCGGCGTCGGGGAGAACGCGGCACCGGTGCGCGCGGCGGCCACCGCGGGCCTGGAGGAGCTGGGCATCGCCGTCGACCCCGAGCTGAACTCGGTGCGCTCCGGCGAGGCCCGGATCATCTCCCCCGGGTACGCCCGGGTGGCGGTCGCGGTGGTGCCCACCGACGAGGAGCTGGAGATCGCCCGACAGGCCTTCGCCCTGGTGCACCGGGAGGGCGAGAGGTCCGAGGACTGACACTCAGTCGTCTCGTTCCTCGGAATCCTTCGTCGGCGATTCCCCATGATTCGTTCCGAATGCACCTATAACACGAACGGATAGACTGATCCATATGCGCCGAGCGAAAATTGTCTGCACCCTGGGTCCGGCGACGGACTCCTACGAACAGCTGAAGGCCATCGTCGAGGCGGGCATGAACGTCGCCCGACTCAACATGAGCCACGGCAACCACGCGGACCACGAGGAGCGGTACCGCAAGGTCCGCCAGGTCTCGGAGGACACCGGCAAGGCCATCGGCGTCCTGGCCGACCTCCAGGGTCCCAAGATCCGTCTGGCGACCTTCGCCAACGGTCCGGTGACCGTCGACAACGGCGACGAGTTCACCATCACCACCGAGGACGTTCCCGGTGACCAGCACATCTGCGGCACCACCTACAAGGGCCTGCCCGGCGACGTGAAGCCCGGCGACCCGATCCTGATCAACGACGGCGTCATCGCCCTGGAGGTCGTCAGCGTCGACGGCCCGCGGGTGAAGACCGTGGTGATCGAGGGCGGCGTGCTCTCGAACAACAAGGGCATCAACCTGCCCGGCGCGGCCGTGAACGTGCCCGCCCTGTCCGAGAAGGACAAGGACGACCTGCGCTTCGCGCTGCGTCTGGGCGTCGACATGGTCGCCCTGTCCTTCGTCCGCAACGCGGCGGACATCAAGGACGTCCACGAGGTCATGGACGAGGTCGGCATCCGGGTGCCGGTCATCGCCAAGATCGAGAAGCCGCAGGCCGTCGAGGCCATGGAGGAGATCGTCCTCGCCTTCGACGCCATCATGGTCGCCCGCGGCGACCTGGCCGTGGAGTACCCGCTGGAGCGGGTGCCGCTGGTCCAGAAGCAGCTGATCACGCTGGCCCGCCGCAACGCCAAGCCCGTCATCGTCGCCACCCAGATGATGGAGTCGATGATCCACGCCTCGCGCCCGACCCGCGCCGAGGTCTCCGACGTCGCCAACGCGATCCTGGACGGCACCGACGCGGTGATGCTCTCCGCCGAGTCCAGCGTCGGCAAGTACCCGGTCGAGACCGTCCGCACCATGAGCCGGATCTGCGAGAAGGCCGAGGAGGAGCTCGTCTCCCAGGGCCTGCAGCCGCTCAACCCGGGCCGCAAGCCGCGTACCCAGGGCGGCTCGGTCGCCCGCGCCGCGTGCGAGCTGGGCGACTTCCTGGACGGCAAGGCGCTGGTCGCGTTCACCAAGTCCGGTGACACGGCCCGCCGACTGTCCCGCTACCGTTCGCCGATCCCGGTGGTCGCGTTCACCCCGGACGTGGCCACCCGCAACCAGCTCTCGCTGAGCTGGGGCGTCCAGGCGTACGTCACCGAGCAGGTCGCCACCACCGACGCGATGGTCGCGCAGGTCGACCGCGAGCTGCTGCGGATGGGCGAGCTGCACGAGGGCGACACCGTGATCGTCACCGCCGGTGTCCCGGTCGGCGTCCCCGGCACCACCAACATGGTGCAGGTGCACTCCCTGGGCAGCCACGGCGAGTGACACCCCGTCACGACGACGCCGGTGGGGCGGTCCTCCTTCGCGGAGGGCCGCCCCACCGGCGTTGGTGCGTCGGCTACTTGTCGCTGTAGGGCGCGTTGTCGTTGAACATGTGCATCCCGGGGATGTGCAGGGTGCCGCCGAACTGGCCGGCCTGCTTGGCGGTGACGCCGGTCAGCTCCAGGTCCAGCGGGATCGGGATGGAGCCGATCAGGTCGTACAGCCAGCGCGGCAGGGTGTCCGGGGTGAGGGTGATCTCGCCCAGGTCGATCGGGATCGGCAGGCCGAGCACCTTGGACAGGTGGCCGGAGAGCCGCTCCACGTACATGGTGACCGGGCCCTGGCGCATGGTCGAGGTCGAGCCCGGGGCGCCCTGGACGTGGAAGGTGACGCCGTTGCCCTCCAGGGTCGACATGTCGAGGTTGTCGATGTCCACGCTGTCGACGACGAACTTCAGCACCCGCTTGCTGCCGGTCGGGGTCTTCACGTCGTAGACGCCGTGGAAGGCCGCGCCGTGCAGGGCCAGCCGGCTGGTCAGCAGCGTCCAGTTCTGCTCCGGGACGACGTGGCCGGGGGCGGCCGCGCCGGCGGTCAGGCCGCGGGCGTCCACATCGCAGTTGGGGTTCGCGGTGGGCGAGGCGGTGGGCGAGGCCGACGGCGAACCGGAGGCGCTCGTGGTGGGCGCCGGGGCGTCCGCCGACGGGGCCGCGGAGGGCTCCGCCGTGGAGGTCGCCTTGTCCGTCGGCTTGCCGGCCGGCGCGGTGGCGGCCGGGGACGGCTGCCCGCCGGAGGGCCCGGCGTCCGAGGGCTGGGCGGCGGGCGGTGCGGCCTGCTGGGCACCGGTGGTCGGGGCCTGCGGCTGGGTCTGCGACTGGGACGGCTGCGCCGGGGTGCCGACCCTCGGGGCCGGGGCGGCCGGGGTCGCGGGCGCCGTGGCGCTCGGCGTCGGACTGGCCGAACCGCCCGGGTTCAGCAGGTGGTTGACGCCGCCGAGGAGGTCGTCGATCAGCCCCGCCCGGCTCGCGGTGGCGGTGCCACCGTCGGCGCCCTGGTAGACCGCGCCCACCGCGCCCGAGCCGCCGGTGGTGGCGGAGCGGACGGCGGGCGGTTGGGTGCCGGGCGGCGGGGTGGCCGCGGCTCCGGTCGGGGCGTCGGTCGGCCCGGTGGTCGGCGCGGTGGTCGGTGCGGTGGTCGACGGCTGGGTCGGCACCGAGGTCGGCCCGGTGTCGGGAGTGGCGCCCGGGCCGGGCGGCGGCTCGGGCAGCTCGCTCTTGGGGACGGGCGTCTCGATCGGCGCGACGTCCGGTACGGCGACCGGCGCGTTGCCGCAGGGCTTGCCCGCCGTGGACTCGGCGAGCGCCGGGTTGGGCGTGTAGGCCGCGGCCATCAGCAGGGCCGTCGGGACCGCGGCCATCGCCAGCGCCCGGCCCCGCAGCCGGATCCGTACCGGCGGGCGCGGCGCGGCGTGCCGGCCGGAGCGCGGTGCGGGGACGGCCGCGCCGTCGGCTTGCTCGGCCTGGCCGGTCACCGCGCCTCCTCCGGTTGCTCGGCGCCGCCCTGCTGCGGAACGACGGGCGCGGCGGCTTCGGCTGCTTCAACTGCTTCGGTGGCGGGCGCCTTCGGCGCGCCCTGGGCGGGCAGCACGGCGGTGGGCGCCTCGGCGGCAGCGGCGGGCTCGGTGGCGACGCTCTCCGCCACCGCGCTCTCGGCCACCACGCTCTCCGCCACCGGATCGGCCGCCCGCCCGGCCCGGCGTCCGCGGTGCCCCTCGGCGGCCTCGGTCGAGGGCTCCGGCAGCGGCGCCCAGGAGACCAGCAGCCCGCCGCCGATCAGGCCGGGCAGCAGGGCCAGGCCGAAACCGGCCAGATTGGACATCGGGATCGAGACCAGCGTCAGCAGGATGGTCGCGATGCCCGCGAAGACCCGGACGGCCTTCTGGAACCACCCGGTGATGCCGAGGGCGATCATCAGGACGCCGATGAGCAGCGAGCCGGCTCCCGCCGTGGTCGACATCGCGATGGTCACGCTGCCGAGCGCCAGGTGCGCGTACGGGAAGTAGAGGATCGGGACGCCGGCGATCATGGCCAGCAGGCCGCCCCAGAAGGGCCTGGTGCGACGGAACGTGCGGAATCCCCGCCAGAACGACCCGATCGGATTCTGGCGGCCGGTCCGGGTTTCGACCGTTGCGCTGGACATGGTGCGGCTCCTCGGCATCGCTACGAGGGGAAAACGACTGGCACGGAGCCGGGAGCGGCGGAACCCGCCGCCCCCGGCCCGCGAAGGACCCGTCCATCGGGCGCGCCCGTCGGCACGCCGTCAGGCGGGGCTCAGTAGCACTCGTTGCCCGGACCGTCGCCGTGCTTGAGCGACAGGCTCAGACCGCTGAGCACGAACTTCCCGGCCGAGGTGGCACGGGCGGTCTGCTCGACGTTGTCCAGCGAGGCCGACTTGGCGGCCTGGGAGAAGCCGGTGGGACCGGTCGGCAGGCCCTTGCCACCGCCGGCGGCGGAGACACCCGGGTGGGGCGTCCAGCCCTGGGTCGCCGTGCCGGGGAGGGTGGAGGCGTCCTGGCCGATGTTGATCTGGTTGAAGGTCGCGTCGGCCTTCAGCTGCTCCATGTCGATGAGCAGGTTGTCGGCGTGCACCGGCTTGGAGCCGGCGCCGCCGGCGTTCAGCTGGAGGGTGATCTTGCCCAGGCCGAACCCGGACAGGTCGGTCACCACGGACTGGCACATGTTGGTGATGTCGGCCGAGTCGAAGGCCGAGACGGCGACCGGGTGCGGCGTGCCGTTGGCCTCGATGTCGACGGTGCCGAACTGGGAGAAGTTCGTGCCCTCCAGGTGCGTGGCCTTCACCTTGAACTGCTGGCCGGAAATGCTGAACGAGGCGGCGAGCGCGCTGTTGGCGATCGAGACGCCGACCATCGCGGTGGCCGCGACGCTGGGCACCATCACCAGGGCGAAGCGCTTCCAGCGGGTCTTGCCGTAGGTCTTGGACATGCGAGTCCTCCTTCTAGGACGTACATCTCCGGCTCCCCGGCGGTGCTTCCCGCACCGGTGGGGGCCTGGGATGGGAGAGAGCTACGTCCTCGGTAGCGGAGAGCGCCTTGGGCGTCGTCGGACGCGGGAGCGGCCTGCGTGCTGCGGCACTCCCGTCCCGAAACCGGCCGCCCCTGCGGGACGGCGGGTCGGACCGACGACATCGGCGATCACCCCCGAGCGACAACCAGCGACCGCGCAGGGCCGCGCGGCCGGTCGAGGACAGGAACCGCCGTGGGACCGCGGATACCCCCCTGCCCTCCCTACCGCCGGCCGGGGCCGGCGGATCGCCCGGTGGGGATCCCTCGCTCCTCGTGGCCGACCGGCTGTCGGAGGGTGTGGAGTCTGGGACCGGGCGTGGCCGATCGTGCTTGAATCCCGGGCGAAGCACAAGAGGTGCCTTACTGACGGGTAATGCAACAACAGGTGGCGTTGATCATGGAATTGCCCCGAGTTGCACCGTGCGTGACGTCTTGAAGGAATCGTGGCGACGAAATCCGCCGGAAACACCAGCGAAACACCCGTGGGTGGTCACGATGCGTGACCACCCACGGGTGAAATCAAGATTTGGTAAACCTCTGTCCGGTTGACCGGATTGTCGCCAAATCACCAGGCGACACCGCAGGTCATCCGCCGTGCCAGACGGTGCACCGCCACCCGTCCGGAAACCGGCCCGAGGCAGGTCCGGCACGGGACTTGAGCCGGGATCAGAACAGCACGCGGGCCAGCGCCGTACGGGCCGCGACGACCCGCGGGTCCTCCGGGCCGATCACCTCGAACAGCTCCAGCAGGCGCAGCCGGGCGGTGTCCCGGTCCTCACCGGCCGTCCGCCCCACGGTGTCCACCAGGCGCCCGAAGGCGTCCTCGACGTGGCCGCCCACCAGGTCCAGGTCGGCCGCCTGGAGCTGGATCTCGACGTTCTTCAGGTCGGCGGCGGCCGCCGTCCGGACGGCCTGCAGGTCCAGGCCCTCGATCCGCTGCAGCAGCTCGGCCTGGGCCAGACCCAGCTTGGCCTCGGTGTTGCCCGGCTGCTCGGCCAGCACGTTCCGGTACGCCTGGATGGCGCCGCCCAGGTCGCCGGCGTCCAGCGCGTCGTGCGCGGCGGACAGCGCCGGGTCCTCGGGGCGCTGCGGGGCGGCGGCCGGGGCCTCGCCCGGGGCGACCGCGCCGCCGGCCACGCCGAAGCGCTGCTCGGCGACCAGGATCAACTGGTCCAGCACCTTGCGGACGTTGGCGGCGCTCTCCGCGCCCTGGAACAGCGGCACCAGCTGGCCGGCGACCACGGCCATCACGGCCGGGATGCCCTGGATGCCGAACTGCTGGGCGATCAGCTGGTTGGCGTCCACGTCGATCTTGGCGAGCACGAAGCGGCCGGCGTACTCCTCGGCCAGGCCCTCCAGGATCGGGCTGAGCTGCTTGCAGGGGCCGCACCACTCGGCCCAGAAGTCGATGACGACCGGCACCTCGGTGGAGCGCTGGACGACCTCGGTCTCGAAGGTGTCCTCGGTGACGTCGATGACGAGCTGGTAGGCGGGCTGGTCGGGGGCGATGCCGGACGCTTCGGCGGCGGCCGCCTGGCGGGCCCGCTCGACCCGGGCCTGCTCGGCCTTCTGCGCGGCCTCACCGGCCGCCTTCACTGCGGCGAGGTCGACCGCACCGCGCAGGGCGGAGCTGTTGAGACGCGAATTCCGTGGCTGCATGGCACCATCCTCCCCCGTCCGCGCTGCTCGCGGGCACCAACCTCCGGAAGTTCGCCCCGCGCGGGCTGCGCGGTACGGGTTCCCGGACGGTGCACGCCTCCCCCGGTAGCCTGAACCGTTCGGCACGGATCCCCACCCGTGCCCGCGCCGCCCCCGTCCCACGGGATGCGGCGCCTGGTTGTCACTGCTTTCGCTACGGGTCGTAGCGTAACTGGAGCCGGTGCCCCGGCCGCAAGCCCCGCCGACGGTTCGGGGACGTGACCTGCCCCACTTTCCCGGCCCGCCCGGCTGCCCGAATCGACGAACAGTCGCTACCGTTACCAGCCCCACCCAAGTTACTTACCAGTAAATCGCAAGGAGACCCGGTGCCGGCCGCCCAGCCCTCCGCGAGCCCGGACTGCACGGTCCGGGGCAGCACAGTCCAGGAGGGGGCGAGCGCGTCCCGGGCCAAGGGCCGCCCGCGCAGCGCCGCCGCCGACCTCGCGATCCTCGACGCCACCCGCGAGACCCTCGCCGAACTCGGCTGGGGCGGGCTGACCATGGGCCACGTCGCGACCCGCGCCAAGGTCGCCAAGACCACCCTCTACCGCCGCTGGCCGTCCAAGAACGAACTCGTGGTCGACGCCGTCGCCAGCCTCTTCGACGAACTGGTGATGCCCGACCTCGGCAGCCTGCGGTCCGACATCCAGGCCGTGGTGACCCAGTTCGCCGACCTGCTGGCCCGCCCGGAGACCCAGGCCGCGCTGCTCGCGCTGTTCGCCGAGGGCACCCGCGACCCGCAACTGCGCCGGCGGATCCGCGAGGCGATCGTGGACCCGCAGAAGCGCCTGGTCCGGCAGGGCCGGGCGGCCGCCCAGGCGCGCGGAGAACTCGAACCGGACACCGACGCCGAGTCCGCCCGCGAGGAGGTCGACATCATCTTCGACACCATCGCGGGCACGGTCGAGCACCGCGTCCTGGTCAGCGGCGAGCCGATCACCGCCGAGTGGACCAGCCGCTTCACCGACCTGCTGCTCGGACCGCTCACCGCGGCCTGAGCGCACCCGGGCACACGGAGGCCCGAACGCACGAAGGGGCCGCCCCGTACGAACCTCCGTACGGGGCGGCCCACTTCCAGCGGTCAGAACATCGCGTTCTCCTGGTACGTCCCCCACTCCTGCCGCAGCGCGTTGCAGATCTCGCCCAGGGTCGCCTCGGCGCGCACCGCGTCCAGCATCGGCGGGATCATCGAGTCGCCCGAGCGCGCCGCCGCGAGCATGGCGTCCAGCCCGGCCCGCACCGCCGCCTCGTCCCGGGCCGCCTTGCGCTCGCCCAGCACCCGGACCTGCTCGCGTTCGACCTCGTGGCTGACCCGCAGGATCTCCAGTTCGGGGGTGACACTGCGCGGATGGCAGTTGACGCCGACCACGCGCTTCTCGCCCTTCTCCACCGCCTGCTGGTACTGGAAGGCCGCCTCGGCGATCTCGCCGGTGAACCAGCCCTCCTCGATCCCGCGCAGGATGCCGGAGGTGATCGGGCCGATCTCGTGGTCCTCGCGGCCCTTGTCGAGGATCCGCTGGAAGATCGCCTCGGCCTGCTGCTCGATCCGGTCGGTCAGCGCCTCGACGTACCAGGAGCCGCCCAGCGGGTCGGCCACATTGGTGACGCCGGTCTCCTCCATCAGCACCTGCTGGGTGCGCAGCGCGATCTCGGCGGCCTGCTCGGAGGGCAGCGCCAGGGTCTCGTCCAGCGCGTTGGTGTGCAGCGAGTTGGTGCCGCCGAGCACCGCGGAGAGCGCCTCGACGGCGGTGCGCACCACGTTGTTGTACGGCTGCTGCGCGGTGAGCGAGACGCCGGCGGTCTGGGTGTGGAAGCGCAGCCACTGCGCCTTGTCGGTCTTGGCGCCGAAGCGGTCGCGCATCCAGCGGGCCCAGATCCGGCGCGCGGCGCGGAACTTGGCGATCTCCTCGAAGAAGTCCAGGTGCGCGTCGAAGAAGAAGGACAGGCCGGGCGCGAAGACGTCCACGTCCAGGCCCCGGGACAGGCCCAGCTCGACGTAGGCGAAGCCGTCCGCGAGCGTGTACGCCAGCTCCTGCGCGGCCGTCGCCCCGGCCTCGCGGATGTGGTAGCCGGAGACGGACAGCGGCTTGTACGCGGGGATGCCCTGGGCGCAGTGCGCCATCAGGTCGCCGATCAGGCGCAGGTGCGGCTCGGGGGCGAAGAGCCACTCCTTCTGCGCGATGTACTCCTTGAAGATGTCCGTCTGGAGGGTGCCGTTGAGCACCGCCGGGTCCACGCCCTGGCGCTCGGCGGCGACCAGGTACATGCAGAAGATCGGGACGGCCGGGCCGCTGATCGTCATCGACGTGGTGACCTCGCCGAGCGGGATGCCGTTGAACAGCACCTCCATGTCGGCGGCCGAGTCGATGGCCACGCCGCAGTGGCCGACCTCGCCGAGCGAGCGCGGGTCGTCCGAGTCGTAGCCCATCAGGGTGGGCATGTCGAAGGCGACCGAGAGGCCGCCGCCGCCCGCCTCCAGGATCATCCGGTAGCGCTCGTTGGTCTGCTGCGCGTTGCCGAAGCCGGCGAACTGGCGGATGGTCCAGGTGCGGCCCCGGTAGCCGGTGGGGTGCAGCCCGCGGGTGTACGGGTACTCACCCGGCCAGCCGATCCGCTCGAAGCCCTCGTAGGCCTGCCCGGGGGCGGGGCCGTACACCGGCTCGACCTCGTCACCGGAGAGGGTGGTGAAGTCCGCGTCCCGCTTGCGGGCCTTGTCGTACCGCTGCTGCCAGCGCTGCCGTCCGCGCTCGATCTCCTCGGCGTCCATGGGCCGAACTCCGCTCCGTACGGCCGCCTCGCCACCGGGCGGCACAGCTGTTAGGACGTCCTACTAATTTACTCGGACGTCCTAACAGTTGTCGATGGAGGCCCGCCCACGAACCACGGCCCCCGGGCCCCGAAACCCCCCGAACCCCCCGAAACGCCGGGAGCGCCCCTCCCCGGTCGGGGTGGGGCGCTCCCGGTACGGGATGCCGCGGCTCAGACGCCGGCCGCCTGGCGGGCGCCGCCGCCCGCCGGGAGCTTCTCGGCGGCCTCGCCGGCCACCTTGCGCTCGAAGACGAAGGAGAGGAACGGGATGCAGCCCGCGGCCAGGGTCAGCACGAGTCGGCCGAGCGGCCACTTCAGCTTCTGCCCGAGCAGGAAGGTCACCACGAAGTACCCGATGTACAGGTAGCCGTGGAGCATCGCGACGTAGGTGGTCACGTCCTTGGCGGTGTCGAAGCCGTACTTCGCGATCATGAAGCCGCAGAACACCAGCAGGGCCACACCGGTCGCAATGGCCAGGCCGCGGTACCAGCCCAGCAGGGGGGTCGCCTTCATACTCTTCCTCGCCTCGCTCGGCAGTTTCGGCCGGTACGCCCGGATCCGCGCACCGCTCCCACGAGGGTAGCCGTCCTCACGGCCGCTCCCGCGCAGCCCCCTCGTCCGGCTCGGAGAAGTCGCCCGCCGCGATCCGCAGCGGCTTGAGCAGTTCGAACACCTGGCGGCACTGCTCGGGGCCGTACTCCTCCAGTCCGAACTCCATCGCCATGAGCTCCCGGGTGGCCTCCTCGACCACCTCGCGCCCGCGCCCGGTGATCGTGGCGAGCACCCCGCGGCCGTCCAGCGGGTTGGGGCGGCGGGCGACCAGGCCGGCCCGCTCCAGCCGGTCGACGGTGTTGGTGACGCTGGTCGGGTGGACCATCAGCCGCTCGCCGATCTTGGACAGCGAGAGCTCACCGGTCCGGCTGAAGGTCAGCAGCACCAGCGCCTCGTAGCGGGCGAAGGTCAGCCCGTACGGCTTGAGCACCGCGTCGACCCGGGAGAGCAGGATCTGGTGGGCGCGCATGATCGAGGTGATCGCCGCCATCGAGGGGACTCCGCCCCAGCGGCGGGTCCACAGCTCGTCGGCGCGGGCGATCGGATCGAAGTCGAGTGCGAGGGGCTTGGCCATCACCTAACCGTACCGGCGCGCAGGACGCGTGCTACCAGCCGTCCTGATGGTGGACAAGCGCGACGCGTGGCGGGAACCCGCCAATCGGACGGCCAGGTCCATACCTGGACATTGCGCCGGTGTGAACGCGCGGCAACGGGCTCCGGGCGCACCGGTGTTGGCCGACGAACGGCCCACCGCCGCACTATCAGGCCTCGGTTCGGACCGGAACCCGCTGAAAGGCAGGGCGGGAAGTCCCCTTTGTCCTTCCGTTCACAATCCTTCGCCTTGGCGGGACTTGGCCAATTCATGAGCAAGACCTGTCATTTGATTTGCTCGATTGTCATGCTTTCCGCCAACCCCGTTCGGTAGCCACCACCCCCACCCAACCGGTGGCGAGCCGTACGACCGCTCGGGGTCCTCGCACGTCAGCGCCCGTTCCGCCCCGAAGGTGCCGAACCCGGCCCCCGGGACGTGGCGCGACCGCGCCCACACGCGGTTTCCCGGAAGGACTCGTCCGTGAAGCGAAAGCTCGCAGCAGTCGCCGTACTCTCCGCCACCGCCCTGCTCACCGGGATCGTCCAGGCGAGCACCGCCGCCACCGCCGGCGCGGCCCCCGTCGCCGCGGCGCAGGCCGCCGACCACCAGGCCGCCGCGCTCGCCCTGGCCGGCGGCCAGTCCGGTCCACTGGCCAAGGCCCTCGCCCTCGGCGGCCAGGAGCAGCTCGTCGCCAAGGACGCGGTGGTCGACAAGGACGGCACCCGGCACCTGCGCTTCGAGCGCACCTACGCCGGACTGCCGGTGCTCGGCGGCGACCTGGTCGTCCACCAGAACGCGGCCGGCGCGGTGAAGTCCGTGGACAAGGCCGTCACGACGAAGCTCGACCTGCCCAGCCTCAGCCCGAAGATCCCCGCGGACAAGGCCGCCGACCAGGCCACCGGCGCCGTCCAGGCCACCATAGGCATCGCCGCCGACAAGGACGAGTCCCCGCTGACCGCGGTGCACCAGACCGGCAAGGCCGAGCTGGTGGTCTGGGCCAGCGACGGCAACCCGCGCCTGGCCTACCGGACCACGGTCGAGGGCGTGCGCGCCGACGGCACCCCCAGCAGCCAGCTGCTGGTCACCGACGCCGCCACCGGCCAGGTGCTCTCCACCCACGAGCAGGTGCAGACCGCCGCCGGCTCCGGCACGGGCGTCTTCGTCGGCAACGTCCCGCTGACCACCACCCAGAGCGGCACCTCGTACCAGCTGAAGGACGCCACCCGCGGCGGCCAGTCCACCTACAACCTGAGCAACAAGACCTCCGGCAGCGGCACCCTCGTCGCCAACAGCACCAACGTCTTCGGCAACGGCCTGGCCTCCAACAAGGAGTCCGCCGCCGTGGACGCCCAGTTCGGCGCGGCCACCACCTGGGACTTCTACAAGAACACCTTCGGCCGCAACGGCATCAAGAACAACGGCGTCGGCGCCACCAGCCGGGTCCACTACGGCTCCAACTACGTCAACGCGTTCTGGAGCGACACCTGCTTCTGCATGACGTACGGCGACGGCGCGAGCAACACCCACCCGCTCACCGAGCTGGACGTGGCCGGCCACGAGATGACCCACGGCGTCACCTCCGCCACCGCGGGCCTCAACTACTCGGGCGAGTCCGGCGGCCTGAACGAGGCCACCTCGGACATCTTCGGCACCCTGGTCGAGTTCTACGCCAACCTGCCCTCCAACCCGCCGAACTACTGGCTCGGCGAGCTGATCAACATCAACGGCAACGGCACCCCGCTGCGCTACATGGACAAGCCCTCCAAGGACGGCGCCTCGGCGGACTACTGGTCCTCCTCGGTCGGCAACCTGGACGTCCACTACTCCTCGGGTGTGGCCAACCACTTCTTCTACCTGCTGTCCGAGGGCAGCGGCGCGAAGACCATCAACGGCTTCAACTACAACAGCCCGACCTCCAACGGCTCGACGGTCACCGGCATCGGCCGGGACAAGGCCGCGCAGATCTGGTACCGCGCGCTGACCGTCTACTTCACCTCCACCACCAACTACGCGGGCGCCCGCACCGGCACCCTCAAGGCCGCCGCGGACCTGTACGGCTCCGGCAGCGCCGAGTACAACGCGGTCGCGGCCGCGTGGAGCGGCGTCAACGTCAACTGACGCACGGTCGGCCTACCGCTGACCTACGGCCTTGGCGGCGCCCCGGCGCCGTCAAGGCCGTCCCGCCGTCAAGGCCGTCCGCTGTCAAGGCCGCCCCGTTGGCGGAGTCCCGCCAGCGGGACGAACCGCGGATTCCGGGCAATGGACGGCAACCGAACCATCCGTACCGGCGCTGGCGACTCTCGGCCAATCCCCCGAGGCGCCCTGTCCTTTCCTGTCCCCGATTGTCATGCTTCTGACCAAGCTCCCGTCCGGCGCCCCGTCTCCCCCACCCAACGGGCAGGGCGTCAGCAGTCGCACGGGAGCCGCACGTCCGCGCCCTACCGCCCCCAACGGCGCCAAACCCGGCGCCCCGGTACGCGGCGCACCCGCAGGCACCCGCGGGTCTCGTGGAAGGAACCCCCGTACGTGAAGCGAAAGCTGACACTCCCGGCGGTACTGTCCGCCGCCGCCCTGCTCGCCGGGGTCGTCCAGATCGCCGCCGTCCCCGCCGCCCAGGCCGCCGCCCCGGCGCCCGACCAGCAGTCGGCCGCGCTCGCCCTGGCCGGCGGCCAGTCCGGCCCGCTGGCCACGGCCCTCGCCCTCGGCGGCCAGGAGCAACTCGTCGCCAAGGACGCCGTGGTCGACAAGGACGGCACCCGGCACCTGCGCTACGAGCGCACCTACGCCGGACTGCCGGTGCTCGGCGGCGACCTGGTCGTCCACCAGCGCCCGGACGGCTCCGTCGGCTCGGTGGACCGGGCCTTCACCGGCCGGCTGTCGGTGCCCGGCCTCACCCCCGGCCTCGCCGCGCCCCAGGCCGCCGAGCGGGCCACCGCCGCGGTGCGGGCGACCGTCGGCCTCGCCGCCGACCGGGACGAGTCCGCGCTCAGCCGGGTCGACGGCGCCGACGCGCCCGAGCTGGTGATCTGGGCCGCCGACGGCGCGCCGCGGCTGGCCCACCGCACGGTGGTGCGCGGCGAGCGGACCGACGGCACCCCGAGCCGCCAGGAGGTCGTCACCGACGCCGCCACCGGTCAGGTGCTGTCCAGCCAGGAGCAGGTGCAGACCGCGACCGGCACCGGCAAGGGCGTCAACGTCGGCACCGTCACGCTGACCACCACCCAGAGCGGCACCTCGTACCAGCTGAAGGACGCCACCCGGGGCGGCCAGTCCACCACCGACCTCAAGGGCGGCACCTCGGGCAGCGGCACGCTCTTCAGCAACACCACCAACTCCTGGGGCAACGGCTCGCCCTCCAACCGCGAATCCGCCGCCGTGGACGCCCAGTTCGGCGCCGCCGTCACCTGGGACTACTACAAGAACACCTTCGGCCGCAACGGCATCAAGAACAACGGCGTCGGCGCCGCGAGCCGGGTCCACTACAGCTCGAACTACGTCAACGCGTTCTGGGACGACTCCTGCTTCTGCATGACGTACGGCGACGGCGCGAGCAACACCCACCCGCTCACCGCCATCGACGTCTCCGGCCACGAGATGAGCCACGGCGTCACCTCCGCCACCGCCGGCCTGATCTACTCGGGCGAGTCCGGCGGCCTCAACGAGGCCACCTCGGACATCTTCGGCACCATGGTCGAGTGGTACGCCAACCTGCCGGTGAACCCGCCGAACTACTGGATCGGCGAGAAGCTCAACATCAACGGCAACGGCACCCCGCTGCGCTACATGGACAAGCCCAGCAAGGACGGCGCCTCGGCCGACTCCTGGTACTCGGGCGTCGGCAACAAGGACGTCCACTACTCCTCCGGCGTCGCCAACCACTTCTTCTACCTGCTCGCCGAGGGCAGCGGCGCCAAGAGCATCAACGGCTACAGCTACAACAGCCCGACCTCCAACGGCTCGACGGTCACCGGCATAGGCCGGAACAAGGCGGCCGCGATCTGGTATCGCGCGCTGACCGTCTACTTCACCTCCACCACCAACTACAAGGCCGCCCGCACCGGCACCCTCAAGGCCGCGTCCGACCTGTACGGCGCCACCAGCGCCGAGTACAAGGCGGTGGCGGCGGCCTGGAGCGGGGTCAACGTCAACTGACCCCCCTGGACCACTTCCGGTAAGAAACGGCGACAGGCTGCCGCGGCCCTTTGGGAGAGGAGGCCGTGGCAGCCTGTCGACCGTCCACGAGAGCGGGAGGGGCTACGCGGTGGCGGGCTTCAGCTCGCCGCGCTCCTCCTGGGCGAGGGTGCGCTCGGCGAAGAAGCCGCCGAACGGCAGCACCGACAGGACGAACAGCAGGACGCCGCGCTTGGCGTCCCACTTCTGCGCCTGCCAGGCCTGGATCCAGAAGACCACGTACAGGATGAACAGGATCCCGTGGACCATGCCCATCACCGGGACGGCGTCGAAGGACGTGGTCCGCTTCAGCACCGAGCAGATCAGCAGCAGGATGAAGGAGATTCCCTCGGGGGCGGAGACCAGGCGCAGGCGGTGGACGGCGCTGCTGTTCACGATGGATACCTCAATACGGGGGTCGGAGGCGTGGGCGCACTTGTGAAGCGACTCACAAGCCTTCCGGTCATTATCACCGAGCACATGTCCGAACCCCGGGCCGGGGGTGGCCACCGTGCCCGATGTCACAGCTCTGCCCCGGATCCGCGACCGGACGCGGCGATCCGCCACCCGCACCCCCTATCCTCTTGCCGCGCGCCCACCGAACCGGGCGCCGCGGGCATCGCACACGGGGGGTAGCCACCACATGTTCAAGCGCGACTGGAACCGCAGGACCTGCGCCAAGCGCGGCCACATCACCTACGCGCCGGCCGAGCCCGAGCTCGCCGCCCGGCTGCACGCCGCCACCGCCCTCGGCGACGCCTGGCGCTGCCTGCGCTGCGGCGACTTCGCGCTCGGCGCCCCGCACGGGTCCGGCCCGGCGCAGGACGCCCCGCTGGTGCCGCGCGGCAAGGCGCTGCGGGACCTCTTCATCCTGCGCTTCCTGGCCGTCGAGCGGGTGCTGCGCGGCATCGTGATCATCCTGATCGCGTGGGGCGTCTGGAAGTTCTCCAACAGCCAGGACGCGGTGCACCGGGTCTTCGACGAGGACCTCACCGTGTTCAGGCCGGTCGCCGACCACTTCCACTGGGACCTCGAACACGCCCCGATCGTCGAAACGATCCGCAAGACCTTCGGCTTCCAGAAGAAGACCCTGCTGATCGTCGCGGGCGCGCTGGTGGCCTACGCGCTGATCGAGATCGTCGAGGCGGTCGGCCTCTGGCTGAACAAGCGCTGGGCCGAGTACCTGACCGTGGTCGCCACCGCCGCCTTCCTGCCGCTGGAGGGCTACGAGCTGAGCCACCACGTCAGCGCGGTGAAGATCTGCACCCTGGTGCTGAACATCGCGGCGGTGCTCTGGATCATGCTCTCCAAGCGGCTGTTCGGCCTGCGCGGCGGTGTGGTGGCCTTCGAGGCGGAACGCCACTCGGCCTCGCTGCTGGAGGTCGAGGAGGCGGCCGGCACCGTCCCGCACCCCGGCCACGGGGCGCACACGCGGGCGTGACCGGCGCGTTCTCGACAGCTTTTCGACAGCCTGGTAGCGGTTCGCCCCCGCCCTCTCGCCCGGCCGTGCCCATCGCGGCTAGATTGCGGCCGTGGCACAGTTCAGACTCCAGGGATCACGGGTGCTCGCCGTCGAGCTGGCCGGCGAGGCCGTCAAGGCCCGGCACGGCTCGATGGTCGCCTACACCGGGCAGATGACCTTCAAGAAGCTGACCGGCGGCGGGGACGGACTGCGCGGCATGGTCACCCGCCGCCTCACCGGCGAGCGGATGACCGTCATGGAGGTGAAGGGGCAGGGCACCTGCTACTTCGCCGACCAGGCCACCGAGATCAACCTGGTCCGGCTCAGCGGCGAGACGCTCTACGTCGAGGCGGACAACCTGCTCTGCACCGAGGCCGCCCTGCACACCGGCACCAGCTTCACCGGGCTGAACGGCGTCTCCTCCGGCAACGGCCTCTTCACCACCAAGGTGGAGGGGCACGGCTGGGCCGCCGTCACCTCCAACGGGCCGGCCGTCATCCTGCGGGTCGACAAGGACATGCCGCTGCGGGTCGACCCGGGCGCGTACATCGCGCACACCGGCAGCCTGCACCGCAGCCTCAGGTCGGGGGCGGGCTGGACCACGGTGATCGGCGAGGGCGGCGGCGAGGCCGTCCAGGTCGAGTTCACCGGCGAGGGCCTGGTGTACGTCCAGCCCTCGGAGCGGACCACCGTCGGGGGTGACGTCTGATGGGCTTCACCCGGATCAACGGGAAGATGGTCGAGGCCCGGGTGGTGCCCGGGCAGCGGCTGTTCAGCCAGCGCGGCGCGATGCTCGCGTACACCGGGGACGTCCGGTTCACCCCGAACATCACCGGCGGGCAGGGCGGGGTGATGTCGATGATCGGCCGCCGGGTCGCCAACGAGGACACCCCGCTGATGACCGTCGAGGGCCAGGGCCGGGTGATGTTCGGCCACGGCGGCCACCACGTCCAGGTGATCGACCTGGCCGGCGAGACCCTGTTCGTCGAGGCGGACCGGCTGCTCGCCTTCGAGGGCACGCTGCGGCAGTCCACCGTCTTCCTCGGCTCGCAGGGCGGGGTGATGGGCATGGTCCGCGGCCAGGTCAGCGGCCAGGGCCTGTTCACCACCCGGCTGGAAGGCCACGGCTCGGTCGCGGTGATGGCCCACGGCGGCGTCTTCGAGCTGCCGATCGTCCCCGGCCAGCCGGTGCACGTCGACCCGCAGGCGTACGTGGCACACCGCGGCGAGGTGCGCAACAAGCTGTCCACGGCGATCGGTTGGCGCGAGATGATCGGCCGCGGCTCGGGCGAGGCGTTCCAGCTGGAGCTGTCCGGGCAGGGCGCGGTGTACGTCCAGGCGAGCGAGGAGAAGCTCTGATGTCCTACCCGCCGCAGCCGCCGTACGGGCAGTCGCCGTACGGGGGGTCGCCGCACGACCAGCCGACCCAGCCGGGCTTCGCGGTGCCGCCCATGCCGCCCGCACCTCCGCCGCCTCCCCACCAGCCGTACGCCCAGGAGCGGTTCGGCGGCCCGCAGGCCCCGCTGCCGACCATGCACGACGCCCCTCGCGGCCCGGTGGTGTACGACGCGTACAGCCTGCCGGCCAACGACAACGTCAACCCGTACGCCTTCGCGGTCGAGCTGAACGGCTCCTACTTCCTGCAGAAGGGCAAGATGGTCGCCTACTACGGCGACATCACCTTCCGCGGCGTCGGCGCGGGGATGGTCGACCGGGTGCTCGGGCAGCACTTCAACTCGCCGCTGCACGCGGCGGACTGGGTGGTCGCCCAGGGCCGGGGCAAGCTGCTGCTGGCCGACCGGGCCTTCGACCTCAACTCGTACGACCTGGACGACGGCAACCTGACCGTCCGCTCCGGCAACCTGCTCGCCTTCGACCCGACGCTGCGGCTCAAGCAGTCGATCATCCCGGGCTTCCTGACCCTGATCGGCACCGGCCGCTTCGTCGCCGCCTCCAACGGCCCGGTGCACTTCGTCGACCCGCCGATCCGGGTGGACCCGCAGGCGCTGGTCGGCTGGGCGGACTGCCCGGCGCCGTGCCACCACTACGACCACGAGTACCTGCACGGGGTGGTGGGCGGCCTGCGGCGGCTGACCGGGATCGGCGGGGCCTCCGGCGAGGAGCACCAGTTCGAGTTCATCGGCGCCGGGCAGGTGCTGCTGCAGTCCAGCGAGCGGCTGATGGCCGAGCGGTCGGTCGGCCAGGTGGACGCCGAGGCGGGCGTCCCGGTCGGCGGGGTGCCCGTCCAGCCGGGCCACGGCGGCAACCCCAACACCCCGGGTCTCGGTAACCTGGGCGAACTCGGCAGGCGTTTCGGCCTCTAAACTTGTACAAGATTGAACTAAATCGGGTACACTGAGTCCATGGATACGCACACGATCGACACTGCGGACACCCCTCCGTCGCAGTCCGAGGAGGAGACTCCCTGGCTGACCGCCAGGGAGCAGCGGATGTGGCGCGCCCATCTGGAGGTCGCCAAGCTGCTGGACTACCAGCTCAGCCGCGAGCTCCAACCCCACAACCTGGCGATCAACGACTACGAGATCCTGGTCGTCCTCTCCGAGGCCCCCGAGCACCGGATGCGGATGACCGACCTCGCCACCGCCACGCTCCAGTCGAAGAGCCGGCTCTCGCACCAGATCACCCGGATGGAGAACGCCGGGCTGGTGCTGCGCCAGGAGTGCCCCGGCGACCGCCGCGGCCTCTACGCCCACCTCACCGACCAGGGCTGGGAGACCATGCAGCGGGTCGCCCCCGACCACGTGCGCAGCGTCCGCGCCCACTTCATCGACCGCTTCACCCCGGACCAGCTCGACGCCATGTACGAGGCCCTGGCCCCGATCGCCGAACACCTCCGCGGCCTCCGCGGCCGCGCCTAGGCAACGCGAGGGCCCTCGTTCCGCGCAGGACGAGGGAAATGGTGAGTGGAGTGCTTGAGCGGGCCCGCGTCCGATGACGCGGGCCCGCCTTTCTCATCCGTTCCACGCTTGCCCTGTAGTGCGGTCCGCGCCGCCGCGATCACGATCGCGGCGGCGCGGCGAAAGAAACCGTGATCGATACTTCCCGTCTTCTGCGCAGGAAGTCGGACTGGCCGACTTCCTGTGCAACGGGGGTGGGGGCTCAGCCGCGGGTCAGGCCGGCGACCAGGGCGTCGGCCGCGCCGTACGGGTCCAGCTCGCCCGCGACGACGCGCTCGGCGAGGCCCGCCAGGTGGCGGTCCCCGCTCAGGTCGCCGATCCGAGCGCGCAGTTCGGCGAGCGCGATCGCCTCGATCTCCTGGGCGGCCCGCCGGCGGCGGCGCGCGGCCAGTTCGCCGTGCTCCTCCAGCCAGGCGCGGTGCTTCTCCAGCGCCTCGACCACCTCGTCGACGCCCTCGCCGCGGGCCGCGACGGTCTTCACGATCGGCGGGCGCCAGTCCCCCGGCTCGCGGGCCTCGCCGAGGCCCAGCATGTGGTTGAGCTCCCGGGCGGTGGCGTCGGCGCCGTCCCGGTCGGCCTTGTTGACCACGAAGACGTCGCCGATCTCCAGGATCCCGGCCTTGGCCGCCTGGATGCCGTCCCCCATCCCCGGGGCGAGCAGCACCACGGCGGTGTCGGCCTGGGCGGCGATCTCGACCTCGGACTGGCCGACGCCGACGGTCTCGACCAGGATCACGTCGCAGCCGGCCGCGTCCAGCACCCGCAGGGCCTGCGGCGCCGCCCAGGACAGCCCGCCCAGGTGCCCGCGGGTGGCCATCGAGCGGATGAACACCTCGGGGTCGGTGGCGTGGTCCTGCATCCGGACCCGGTCGCCCAGCAGCGCGCCGCCGGAGAACGGCGAGGACGGGTCGACGGCGAGCACCCCGACCCGCTTGCCGAGCCGCCGGTAGGCGGAGACCAGCGCCGAGGTGGAGGTGGATTTGCCGACCCCGGGCGAGCCGGTCAGCCCCACCGTGTAGGCCTGCCCGGTGTACGGCGCGAGCGCGGCCATCGCCTCCCGCAGCTGCGGGGCGGCGTTCTCGACCAGCGTGATCAGCCGGGCGACCGCCCGCGGCCGGCCCTCCCGGGCCTGCTCGACCAGCGTGGCGACATCGATCATCAGGATCTCCTTGCGCAGATGCCGACGGATGGCGGCAGATGCCGAAGGGGCTGCGGACCACTTGTGGCGGTCCGCAGCCCCGAAGGTCGGAGCAGATCAGGCCTTCGGCACGCGCACGATGAGCGCGTCGCCCTGCCCCCCGCCGCCGCACAGCGCGGCCGCGCCGACGCCGCCGCCGCGGCGCTGCAGCTCCAGCACCAGGCTGAGCACCACGCGGGCGCCGGACATGCCGATCGGGTGGCCGAGCGCGATCGCGCCGCCGTTGACGTTGACGATGTCGGAGGAGACGCCCAGGTCCTTCATCGACTGGTAGGCGACCGCCGCGAAGGCCTCGTTGATCTCGATCAGGTCGAGGTCGGCGACCTCCAGACCCTCCTTGCCCAGCGCGTGCTTGATCGCGTTGGACGGCTGCGACTGGAGCGAGTTGTCCGGGCCGGCCACGTTGCCGTGCGCGCCGATCTCGGCGATCCAGCTCAGGCCCAGCTCCTCGGCCTTGGCCTTGCTCATCACGACCACCGCGGCGGCGCCGTCGGAGATCTGCGAGGAGGTGCCGGCGGTGATCGTGCCGTCCTTGGTGAAGGCCGGGCGCAGCCGGCCCAGGCCCTCGACGGTGGTGTCGGCGCGGATGCCCTCGTCCTGGCTGAACAGCAGCGGCTCGCCCTTGCGCTGCGGGATGGCGACCGGAACGATCTCGGCGTCGAAGACGCCGTCGGCCTGCGCCTTGGCGGCCCGCTGGTGGGAGGCGGCGGCGATCTCGTCCTGGACCTCGCGGCCGATGCCGAGGCGGGTGTTGTGCTTCTCGGTGGACTCGCCCATCGGGATGTTCTCGTAGGCGTCGGTCAGGCCGTCGTACGCCATCGCGTCGAGCACCTCGACCGCGCCGTACTTGTAGCCCTCGCGGGACTTCGGCAGCAGGTGCGGGGCGTTGGTCATCGACTCCTGGCCGCCGGCCACCACGATGTCGAACTCGCCGGCCCGGATCAGCTGGTCGGCCAGCGCGATGGCGTCGAGGCCGGAGAGGCAGACCTTGTTGATGGTCAGCGCCGGGACGTTCATCGGGATGCCGGCCTTGACGGCCGCCTGGCGGGCCGGGATCTGGCCGGCTCCGGCCTGCAGCACCTGCCCCATGATCACGTACTGGACCTGCTCCCCCGTGATCCCGGCCCGCTCCAGCGCGGCCTTGATCGCGAAGCCGCCGAGGTCGGCACCGGAGAAGCCCTTGAGGGAGCCGAGCAGGCGACCCATCGGGGTCCGCGCACCGGCAACGATCACAGAGGTGGTGTTGGTCATGGGACGGGCCCCTTCGCACGTCGTGGCCAGGTGAGGATGCGCTCAATGTACTGACCTGTTACCCGCCCGTCACCGGAGCGACGGTGTGATCGAGCGCACTGGCACCATCCAGTCAACACCGTGTCAACACGGTCCGGGTGAACCCCACCGGGTACGAGCCGTGTGTGAGCAGGCTCGCACGCCCGGCACTGGCGCCCTTCGAGGACGATGCGCTGCACTGGGTGCCACCTTCTCCCTACCCGCCCCGGAGGTCGCCGTGCTGACCCGTATCGACCACATCGGCATCGCCTGCCGAGACCTCGACAAGACGGTCGAGTTCTACCGCGCCACCTACGGCTTCGAGGTGTTCCACACCGAGGTCAACGAGGAGCAGGGCGTCCGCGAGGCCATGCTCCGGATCAACGGGACGGACGACGGCGGCGCCTCGTACCTCCAGCTGCTGGAGCCCACCCGGCCTGACTCCACCGTCGCCAAGTGGCTGGAGAAGAACGGCGAGGGCGTGCACCACATCGCCTTCGGCACCGCCGACGTGGACGGCGACTCCGAGGACATCCGGGCCAAGGGCGTCCGGGTCCTCTACGAGCAGCCGCGGATCGGTTCGATGGGTTCGCGGATCACCTTCCTGCACCCCAAGGACTGCGGCGGCGTGCTGACGGAGCTGGTCACCTCCGCCGAACCGGGCGCCCACGGGGAGCACTGAGACCACCGGAGGTACCGCCCGCCCCGGCGGGCACCTCCCGCCCCGGCCCTAGCGACCCGTCAGTAACCTGGTCCGGAAGCCGGAAAACCCCCACGCGGCCATTCCCCCGCAGTGCGCTCCCACTACAATGCCCAGGTGCGCGGAGACTCCGGGGGACGGAGGCGTCGGGCACGGCCGATGACAGGCCTGTCCGCCCTCCGGTGGTCGGCCCGTCGCAGGGGAGTCCAGTACGCGGGCACGGCTGAACAGTCGCAACACTGATCTGTCACCATTCTCCACAGGCAAGAGTTCGCCCAGGAGTCCACCCGGACGGGGGAACGCGGTACTCCCGCGCTCCCGCGACCAGGACTCCGACGACCGCGGCGGGCGGCCCCGGCTTGGCAGGGGGCGTCCAGTGGCTGCGGATGCAAGGACCAGTCGGACCGGCACCCGGGACACGGGAGCCCTGGACCGGCCGGGTCGAGGACGCGACCAGGAGATGGATGGGACCGCGGAGTGCGGGGCAACGACCGCTACGAGGCTGACGATCACCTCTCCCAGTTCGAGGCCGAGATGGGTCGGACTCGGAAGGAGCGGGACAAGGCAGTCGAGCATGCCGAGGACCTCGCCTACCAGGTGGAGGTGCTCCGGGCGAAACTGCACGAGTCCCGTCGCATGCTCGCCCAGCCGCGCGCCTTCGACGCCGTCTCCGGCCAGGCGGAGCAGATGCTCCGCACCGCCGAGATGCAGGCCCAGCAGCTGCGCGCCGACGCCGAGCGCCAGCTGCGCGAGTCCCAGGCCGCCACCCAGCGGATCATGGCCGAGGCCGCCGAGCGCACCGCCCGGCTGGAGGCCGAGCTCACCGCCCGCCGCCGCCAGCTGGAGGAGGAGCTCGCCGAGCTGCGCCGCTCCGCCGAGCAGCACGTCAACGGCTGGGCCGAGCAGACCCGGGCAGGCTCCGAGCAGGAGGCCCAGCGGCTGCTCCAGGACGCCCGCGCCGAGTCCGAACGGATGGTCGCCGCGGCCCGCGCCGAGGCCGCCGCCCTCTCCGACCACGCCCGTGCCCAGACCGCCGCCGACGTGGACGCCGCCCGCGGCGAGGCCCAGGCCGCCGCCGAGGCCGCCCTGCAGCGCGCCCACAGCGACGCCGAGCGCATGCTGCGCGCCGCCTCCGAGCAGGCCCAGCAGGCCGGCGCCCAGGCGGCCGCCGACGTCGACGCGGCCCGCGGCCAGGCCCAGCAGGAGCTGGCCGCCGCCCACGCCGCCGCCGAACAGCAGCTGGCCGTCGCCCACGGCGAGATCGGCCGGCTCAAGGAGCAGGCGGCCGCCGAGCAGTCCCGCGCCGAGCAGCAGCTCACCGCGGCGAAGGCCGAGATAGAGCGGCTGCGCGCCGAGGCGATCGCCGAGGCCGAGCGCACCCGCCGGGAGGCCTCCGAGCTGCGCGCCCAGGCCGAGCAGGCCGCCGAGCAGCTCCAGGCCGACGCCGAGGCCGCCGCCGAGCGCAAGGTCGCCGACGGCGAGGCCGCCAGCGAGCAGCGCTCGCAGACCGCCCGGGCCGAGGTGGCCAGGATGGTCGCCCAGGCCACCAACGACGCCGATGCGATCCGCGCCGAGGCGCAGGCCCTCCGCACCGAGGCCGCCACCAAGCAGGCCGAGGCGGACGCCGCCAAGGCCGCCGCGTCCGAGGAGGGCGAGCGGCTGCGGGCCACCGCCGAGTCGGTCGCCGCCGAGCTGAAGGCCGAGGCCGAGGCCGCGATCGCCGAGCTGCGCGCCCAGGCCGACCGGGACGTCGCCGAGCTGCGGGCCCAGGCCGCCGCCGAGGCACAGCGACTGCGCAGCGAGGCCGAGGAGGAGGGCCGGGCCGCCGGCGCCAAGGACGCCACCGTCCACCTCGCCAAGGCCGCCAAGACCGCCGAGGAGGTGCTCGGCCGGGCCAACCAGGACGCCGAGACCGCCCGCGGCGAGGCCTCCGCCGAGGCCGAACGGATCCGCGCCGAGGCCGCCGCCGAGGCGCAGCGGCTGCGCGAGCAGGCCCAGGCCGCCGTCGAGCAGGCCCAGAACGCCGCGCTGGACGACGCCGCCGCGATCCGCGAGCGGATCGAGCAGATGCAGGACGAGGCGGCCCGGCTGCGGGCCGAGGCCGAGGAACTGCGCGCCCAGGCCGCGGCCGAGGCCGACCGGGTGCGCGGCGAGGCCCGCCGCCAGGCCGTGCTGCAGATCGAGGAGTCGGCGAAGAACGCCGAGGAGCTGCTCACCAAGGCCAAGGCCGACGCGGACGAGCTGCGCGCGGGCGCGGCCGGGGAGATCGAGCGGCTGCGCGAGCAGGCCCAGGAGCAGGCCGCCGAGACCCAGGGACGGGCCGAGCAGACCCTGACCCGGGCCCGCGCCGAGGCCGGGAAGATCACCGCCACCGCCGAGCAGCAGGGCCAGGACGCCCTCGCCGCCGCCAAGGCCGCGGCCGCCGAGAACCGCGCCGCCGCCGAGCGTGAGACCGCCGAACTCCGGCGCGACGCAACCGAGTTCGACCAGCGGGTACGCACCGAGGCGAGCACCGCCGCGGAGGCGCTGACCACCGACGCCCAGGCCGAGGCGAACGCCGTCCGGGACGCCGCGGTGGCCGACGCCGAGCGGGTGCGCACCGAGGCCGACACCGAGGCCGCCCGCGCCCGGGCCGAGTCCGAGGCCGCCGCCAACGCGCTGCGCGAGGAGAGCCGTCGCGAGCGCGAGGAGGCCGCCGCCGGGCTCCAGCAGGAGCGTGAGGAGACCGCCGAGCAGCTGGCTGCCGCCCGGGCCGCCCGCGAGCAGGCCGAGCAGGCCGCCACCGAGCTGACGGAGCGTACGGCGGCCGAGGCCACCGAGGTCCGCGAAGCGGCCGAGCAGCACAGCACCGAGCTCCGCGAGGCCGCCGACCGGTACGCCGCCGAACAGCGCGAAACCGCCGACCGCGAAACCACCGAGCTGCGCGCCCTCACCCAGCAGGAGACCACCCAGCACCGCGAGACCGCCGAGGCCTACGCCGACCGCGTCCGCACCGAAGCCGAACAGCACGCCACCGAGCTGGCCGAGCGTACGGCGGCCGAGGCCACCGAGGTCCGCGGGGCCGCCGAGCAGCACAGCACCGAGCTCCGCGAGGCCGCCGACCGGTACGCCGCCGAACAGCGCGAAACCGCCGACCGCGAAACCACCGAGCTGCGCGCCCTCACCCAGCAGGAGACCACCCAGCACCGCGAGACCGCCGAGGCCTACGCCGACCGCGTCCGCACCGAGGCCGAGCAGTACGCCACCGGGCAGCGCACCGAGGCCGAGCAGCACGCCGCCGAGCAGCGCGCCGAGGCCGAGCAGTACGCCGACGAGCAGCGCGCCGAGGCCGAGCAGTACGCCGACGAGCGCCGCGCCGAGGCCGACGAGTCGCTGGAGAAGGCCCGGACCACCGCCGAACAGCGGCGCGCCGAGGCCGCCCAGGACGCCAAGGCCACCCGCGAGAAGGCCGCCGCCGAACTGGCGCTGGCCCACGAGCAGGCCGAGACGGTACGGGCCGAGGCCGGCCGCGAGCTGTCCGAGGCCCGCGCCACCGCGGACGACATCCGCGCCGAGGCCACCGCCGCCCTGGAGCAGGCCAGGGCCGACGGCGAGGACGTCGTCGCCGCTGCCAGGGCCGAGGGCGCCGAGCTGGTCACCACGGCCGAGGAGGAGGCCGCCGAAGTCCGCCAGTCGGTGGCCGGCCTGCACGAGGCCGCCGCCGAGCAGATCGCCGCACTGCGGGCCACCGCCGAGCAGGACGCCGCCGAAACCCGCGCCCTGGCCGAGCAGGACGCCGCCGAAACCCGCGCCCTCGCCGACCGGGAGACGACCGAGCAGCACGAGGCCGCCGACGCCTACGCGGCCGAGACCCGCGACCTGGCCGACCGGGAGACCGCCGAACAGCGCGAGCTCACCGACCGGGAGACGACCGAACAGCGCGCGGCCGCCGACAAGTACAGCGCCGAGCAGCACGAGGCGGCCGACAAGTACAGCGCCGACCTGTGGGCCCGTACCGAGGCCGAGACCACCGCCCTGCGCGAGCAGACCGAGCTGGAGCTGGCCGCCGAGCGCGAGGCCACCGAGACCGAGCTCGGCCGCCAGCGCACCGAGGCCCAGGCCTACGACGCCAGGCTGCGCGCGGACGCCGAGGCCGAGCTGCACGCCGCCCAGGAGGCCGCCGAGCAGCTGCGCGCCGAGGCCGACGCGCAGGCCGCCCGCACCGTGGCCGACGCCGAGGTCCAGGGCGCCCGTACGGTCGCCGACGCCGAGGAGCTGGCCGCCGCGCTGCGCGCCGAGGCCGAGGAGTACGCCCTCGCCACCCGCACCCTGGCCGACGAGTACGACTCCGCCACCCACACCCGCGCCGACGCCTACGACGCGGAGACCCGGGAGGCCGCCGAGCAGTTCGACAAGGCCACCCGCGACCGGGCCAAGTCCGTCCTGGAGAAGGCCTTCGCGGACGCCGAGGCGCTCGGCGAGGACGCCCAGACCACCGCGCTGGCGACCACCGCCGCCGCCGAGGAGCAGGCGGACGCGATGGTCGCCGCCGCCCGCAAGGAGGCGGACCGGCTGGTCGCGGCCGGCGAGGCCGCCGGTCAGGCCGAGGTCGAGAAGGGCCGCGCCGACGCCGACGCGCTGCTCGCCGAGGCCCGCCGGGACGCGACCGCGATCCGGGAGCGCGCCGAGGAGCTGCGCGAGCGCACCGACGCCGAGGTGGAGGCGCTGCACGAGCGGGCCCGCAAGGAGAACGCGGCGGCGATGAAGTCGGCCGGCGAGCGGGTGGACGCGCTGGTGACGGCCGCCCAGGAGCAGCTGACCGAGGCCGAGGACCAGGCGGTCGCCACCGTCGCCGAGGCCGAGGACCGTGCCGCCGCCCTGGTCGCGGCCGCCGAGGACCGGGCGAACGAGCTCACCTCGGAGGCCTCCGCGGAGGCCAGCAAGGTCCGCATCTCGGCCGTCCGCAAGGCCGAGGGCCTGCTCAAGGAGGCGGAGACCAAGCTCGCCGACTCCACCGACCGCGCCGAGGCGCTCATCGTCAAGGCCGAGGCCAAGCTGGCGTCGGCCGAGACCGAGGCCGAGGAGCGGCTGGAGAGCGCGGCCGGCGAGGCGGAGAAGCGGCTGCGCGAGGCCGACCGCACCGCCGACGAGCAGATCGAGCTGGCGAAGGCGGAGGCCGAGCGGCTGGTCGTCGAGGCGAAGGCCGAGGCGAAGCGGGTCACCGACGAGGGCCGGCGCGAGCTGGACGAGTTGGTGCGCCGCCGCAAGGACATCAACACCGAGATCTCCAGGGTGCAGGACGTGCTGTCGGCGCTGGAGGCGTTCGAGGCACCGTCACCGGTCGCCCAGGCCAACGGGGGAAGCAGCAACAAGAAGGACGGGGGTGCCAAGGCCGGTGCCGGAGTTGGCTCCCCCCGGTCGGGTGGCAATCGCTCCAAGAGCGCACCACCCGATTGAGCGGACATTGGCGGTCATTGTCCGTGAGAGAACGGCGTATCGCCGTCGACACTCCGGTACCGTGTCAGGATTCCCTCAACCACCTCAGCGGTTTGACGACAGGAAGCCCAGAGTCCCATGAGCGACAGTCACTCCCCTCACGGCTTCGACCTGGTGCGCCGTGGGTACGAGCGCGCCCAGGTCGACGAGCGGATCACCAAGCTGGTGGCCGACCGTGACAGTGCCTTGACCCGGATCAGCGCACTTGAGAAGCGCATCGAGGAGCTCCACCTGGAGACCCAGACCGCCCAGGCGGCGGTCACCGAGCAGGAGCCCTCCTACGCCGGCCTCGGCGCCCGGGTCGAGAAGATCCTGCGGCTCGCCGAGGAGGAGGCGAAGGACCTGCGCGACGAGGCGCACCGCGCCGCCGAGCAGCACCGCGAGCTGGCCGAGGCCGCCGCCCAGCAGGTCCGCTCCGAGGCCGAGAACTACGCCAAGGACCGCAAGGCCAAGGCGGAGGACGAGGGCCTGCGGATCGTCGACAAGGCGAAGAGCGACTCCGCCCAGCTGCGCGCCGAGGCCAACAAGGACGCCCAGAACAAGCGCGAGGAGGCGGACGCCCTCTTCGAGGAGACCCGCACCAAGGCCGCCCAGGCCGCGCTGGAGTTCGAGACCAACCTCGCCAAGCGCCGCGAGCAGTCCGAGCGCGACCTGGCCGCCCGTCAGGCCAAGGCCGAGAAGCGCCTGGCCGAGATCGAGCACCGGGCCGAGCAGCTGCGCCTGGAGGCCGAGAAGCTGCGCACCGACGCCGAGCGCCGCGCCCGCCAGACCGTCGAGACGGCCCAGCGCCAGTCCGAGGACATCGTGGCGGACGCCAACGCCAAGGCGGACCGCATCCGCAGCGAATCCGAGCGCGAGCTGGCGGCGCTGACCAACCGTCGCGACAGCATCAACGCCCAGCTGACCAACGTCCGCGAGATGCTGGCCACGCTGACCGGTGCGGCCGTGGCCGCCGCCTCGCTGCCGACCGACGACACCATGGGCGTGCCCGCCCAGCAGTCGCGCTGACGCCCGGTCCACGGCGACCCACCGCAGGCCCTCACCCTCCCGGGTGAGGGCCTGCCGGCTTCTCCCCCGTCACTACCTCGGGTAGGCCCCGTCGGGCCGCTGGTACCCGCTGCTGAGCTGGTTGCCGTCGTCGTCCGAGACGGTGCCGAACCAGGAGGTGCACCAGACCGACACCGAGTCGGGCCAGTACTGCACCTCGAACGGGTGCCCGGGCCCGTAGTCGCCGTACGAGGTGACGATGAAGGTCTCCCCGGGGCGCATCCAGTAGTCCTCGCCGAGCGGTTCCAGGGTCAGCTCGACCAGCGCCTCGCTGCGGTTGGTCACCGGCATCCGGCCGGTGACCTCCAGAGCGGAGAAGTCCCAGCCCGCCGCGTCCTGACTCATCCGGCGGCCACCCGGGCGAGCAGCCGGCGGACGGCGGCGTCGAAGGCCCCGGGCGACTCCAGGGCGCTCAGGTGGCCCACGCCGGGGATGAGGGTCAGCTCGGCGTCCGGGTGGGTCCGCGCCATCAGCTCGGCCTCCGCCGGCGCGACCAGTGCGTCCTCGGCGCCCGCGACCACCGCGACCGGCACCCGCAGCCCGGCCAGTGTGTCCAGGGAGTCCGGGCGGGCGGCCATGGCCCGCTGGGCCCAGGCCACGGCGGCCGGCGGCGCGGCGGCGACCATCGCCTGCACCCGCTCCACCAGGTGCTGCGAGTCGGGCCCCAGCTGCCCGGCCGCGACCTCCTCGTCCAGCAGCAGCCGGACGCTCCCCCGGGCGGTGACGGCGGCGGCGATCCGCTCCCGGTTGGCCCGGACGGCGTCGGTGTCGGCGGTGGCGCGGGTGTTGGCCAGCAGCAGGCCGGCCAGCCGGTCGGGGTGGCGGCGGGCGAACGCCAGGGCCACGTAGCCGCCCATGGAGAGCCCGCCGACCACCGCGCGGTCGACGCCGGCCGCGTCCAGCAGCAGCACGAGGTCGTCGGCGACGAGGTCCAGTGAGGGTTCGTCGGCGCCCAGCTCGGTGCCGCCGAAGCCCCGCTGGTCGGGGGCGATCACCCGGGCCTCGTCCCCGGTCAGTCCGGGCAGCGCGTCCAGTTGGGCGGACCACATCGAGGCGTTCAACGGAAAGGCGTGCAGCAGCACGAGGGGTGTTCCGGTACCGCTCTCGCGGACGGACACTGCGGAGGGGAGCTGGGTCATGCGCCCAACCTATTCCGGCATGCCCGGCGAGCCCACTCAGCGGGCCCGCTCAACGGGCCGCGGCATCCGCTTTGTCCTAGCCTGACTGAGAACTGAGGGAGCGCGAATGATCGAGTTGCACGACCTGACGAAACGTTACGGCAAGACGCTCGCGGTGGACGGGCTCAGCTTCCAGGTCCCCCCGGGGGTGGTCACCGGCTTCCTCGGCCCCAACGGCGCCGGCAAGTCCACCACCATGCGCATGATCCTCGACCTCGACCGCCCGACCGCCGGCCGGGTCACCCTCGACGGCAAGCGCTACGGGCAGCTCAGCGAGCCGCTCAAGTACATCGGTGCGCTGCTGGAGGCCAAGGCCGTCCACCCCGGCCGCACCGCCCGCGACCACCTGCTCTGGCTCGCCCAGAGCAACCGCATCCCCGAGCGCCGGGTGGACGAGGTGCTCGCCCTGGTCGGTCTGACCCCGGTCGCCCGCAAGCGGGCCCGCGGCTTCTCCCTCGGCATGGGCCAGCGCCTGGGCATCGCCTCCGCCCTGCTCGGCGACCCGGAGATCGTCATGTTCGACGAACCGGTCAACGGCCTGGACCCCGAGGGCATCCTCTGGATCCGCAACCTGATGAAGCGCCTGGCCGGCGAGGGCCGCACCGTCTTCGTCTCCTCCCACCTGATGAGCGAGATGGCCGTCACCGCCGACCACCTGGTGGTCATCGGCAAGGGCCGGCTGCTCGCCGACCTGCCGATGCCGGAGTTCATCCGGCGCAACTCCCGCTCCGCCGTACGGCTGCGCAGCCCCGAACCGGAGCGCCTGCTCGACGTGCTGGCCGGCGCCGGACTGCGGCACGAGCCGGGGCCGGGCGGCTCCTACGAGGTGGTCGACGGCGACATCGCGACACTCGGCGAACTGCTCACGGCGCACGGCGTGGTGCTGCACGAACTCAGCCCGCAGCAGGCCTCGCTGGAGGAGGCGTTCATGCAGATGACGGCCGACGCGGTGGAGTACCACGCGGGCGACGGACCGGGCCGCGACGCCGCCGGGGCCCCCGGCACCTGGGGTGCAGGCTGGAAGGCGAACGGCGCCCGGCCGGCCGCCGCGGTGCGGCAGGAGGAGAACTGAGATGGCGTCCTTCCCGGCGATCCTGCGGTCCGAGTGGACGAAGATCCGCAGCGTCCGCTCCACCGTCTGGACCCTCGCGCTGACCTTCGTGGTCACCGTGGGCATCGGCGCGCTGCTGTCCCTGCTCACCAACGACAACTTCACCGAGTTCCGCCGCAACGACCCGTCCCCGTTCGACGCCACCGGAACGGCCTTCTCCGGCATGATGCTCGGCGAGCTGGCCATCATCGTCTTCGGCGTGCTGGCGATCGGCAACGAGTACAGCAGCGGCATGATCCGGGTCACCCTGGCGGCCGTCCCGCAGCGCGGCACCCTGCTCACCGGCAAGGCCACGGTGCTCGGCACGATGGCCCTGGTGGTCTCGCTGGTGACGGCCTTCGTCACCTTCTTCACCGGCCAGGCGCTGCTCGGCCCGCACTCCACCACGCTCGGCGAGCCGCACGTGCTGCGCGCGGTGTTCGGCGCCGCGCTGTACCTGACGATGCTCTGCCTCTTCGCCGCTGGCGTCACCACGATGCTGCACAACCAGACGATGGCCCTCGGCGTGCTGGTGCCGTTCTTCTTCCTGCTCTCGCCGATCCTCTCGGCGGTGCCGAAGGTCAGGACGCTGGCCCACTACTTCCCCGACTACGCGGGCTCGCGGATGCTGCTGGTGTACGAGCAGCACGGCCAGCCGTACGGGCCCTGGACCGGCTTCCTCATCTGTCTGGCCTGGACCCTGGCGGCCCTGGTCGGCGGCGCACTGGTGCTCAGGAAGCGCGACGCGTAGGGCCCGTAAGGGGAGCTCAGTACCGCGGAGCGCCGCGACCGCGCAGCAGGTTGGCGGCCCGGCGCTCCCGCGCCCCCCAGCACGCGCGGTGCCAGTGCCGCCGGTCGTCGACCCCCGCGCCGTGCATCGGCCAGGCCACCACGTGGCCCACACCGGGCGGGATCTCCTGGTCGCAGCCCGGGCAGCGGTAGTGCCGTCCCGAGGTGCCCGCGACCGTCTGGACGACCCAGTCCTCGCCCTGGTAGTTCTCGGTACGGCGCAGCGATCCCCCGAGCGGGGCGCCCGGCTCGGCGCTCTCGCGGGGGGCGGCGCTCTTGATCCGGTTGTGGCGGGGCACGGCGGACTGCCTCTCTTCCGGGGGCTCGGGTGCGTTCCAGCCTACGGCCGACTGGGCGATGTCCAGGCCTCTATCACGGCTTCGGCCGGCACTTCGGGCTTTTTGCGAAGATCCACCCGATCATCAGGGAAATTCAGGGTTCCGCGTGCCATTGGCACATGACATCGGATACCCACGAGGGGACAGGCGGGGCCCGCAGACCCTGCGTGCACCCGAGGAGGCCCCAAGGATGAGCAAGACCAGCCCCCGCGCCGAGACCCGTCGGCCCGTCGGGGTCCGGCCGCCCGCCGCCGCCGCGGCGCTGAGCGCCGTCCCGACGCTGACCGCCGTCGCGGGCGAGCCGCTGCCCGCGGTCCAGCGCGCGGGCACGCTGTCACCGGACACCGCACCGGTGCGGGTCGGCGCGTTCCTGTTGTCCGCGCAGTTCCCCGGGCAGAGCCACGGCGAGGTGCTGGAGCGCACCGTCCGGGCGGCCGTCGAGGCCGAGCTCGCGGGCCTGGACGCCGTCTGGCTGGCCGAGCACCACTTCGTCCCGTACGGGGTCTGCCCCAACGCCGCGACACTGGCCGCGCTGCTGCTCGGCCGCACCCGCCGGATCGGCGTCGGCACGGCCGTCAGCGTGCTCTCCACCACCCACCCGGTGGCGCTCGGCGAGCAGGCCGCGCTGCTCCACCTCACCTCCGGCGGGCGCTTCACGCTCGGAGTCGGCCGCGGCGGGCCGTGGATCGACCTGGACGTGTTCGGCGGCGGCGTGGACGCCTTCGAGAACGGCTTCCCGGAGCGGCTGGACCTGCTGCTGCGCTGGCTGCGCGGCTCCCGGGTCGGCGCGGACGGCCCGCAGTTCACCTTCCCCGAGGTGGCGGTGGTGCCGCAGGCCACCGAACCGCTGCGCCGCGCAGGCCTGGGCAGCTGGCTCGGCCTGGACGCGCCCTCCGGCCCGGTGCGCTTCCCGCGCCAGCGCCAGGACGTCGAGGGCCTCGGCGAGGAGCTGACCGCCACCGGGCGGCCCACGGCCGGCCCGCCCGTCGTGGTCGCCTGCACCTCGCCCGGCGGGGTCAGGCTGGCCGCCGAGCGCGGCCTGCCGATGCTGCTCGGCATGCACTCCGGCGACGAGGACAAGCTGCGGATGCTGGAGCTCTACCGCACCGCCTGGCTGGCCGCCGGGCGCGGCGAGGAGCAGCTGCGCCGGGTGAACCGCCAGCACGTCGCGGCCGGGGTGGCCCAGGTGGACGACCGCAACTCGGCCGCCCGGGCCACCCTGCTGAACGCGATGCCCGGCTGGTTCGAGTACGGGCTGGGCGCCCACCGGACGGTGGACGGCCGGGAGCGGAAGATGCGCGACCCGCGCCAGTACACCGAGTTCCTCTGCGACCTGCACGCCGTGGGCACCCCGAAGCAGTGCGCCGACCGGCTGCTGGCCACCGCCGAGCGCACCGGCATCCGGCGGTTCGCGCTGCTCGCCGAGGGCAGCGGCGACCACGAGGCGACCCTGCACAACATCGCCCGGCTCGGCTCCGAGGTGCTGCCGCAACTCGGCTAGACCGGACTGAAAAACGGGTCCGCGCCGCCGCCCCTCCCCCCGCACCGGGGACGGGGCGGCCGGCGCCGGTCGGTCAGCAGTCCCGCAGTTCCTCGGACTGGTTCAGCAGCTGCTCCCGGACGGAGGTGAAGCGCGTGAACCGCGCGTCGTTGGCCTCCGACGGCAGGAACACCGCCACCCGGTGACAGTTCTGGAACGCCAGCCGCACCCCGAAGTGGCGCTGCAGGGCGCCCCGGATGGCGTCGCTGGCGAGGGCGCGCAGCAGCTGGCCGCGGGCCTGCTCGCTGGGCGGCGGTACCTGGTTGTCGGCGAAGTCGGTGCCGTCGACCTTCGCCTGGGCGACCAGCGAGCTGATCAGGTCCCAGGCGTACGGCAGCGAGACGCGGACGCAGTCGACGAATTCCCGCTCGTCGACCTCGCCCCGCTCGGCCTTCTCCAGCAGGGCCGGTGAGACGTCGAGCGACATGGATTCTCCTCTCGCGGTCCACCCGCGCGGCGCCCGGGTGGTCATGCGTAGTCCAAGCTCACAGTGAGGGTGGGCGAAATCGCAGGTGATGTCCGGAACACCACGGGACGGGGGTTTCCGGCACCTTTGCGACGGCGGCGGCGCCACGGGACGTAACGCCCTGGACACCGACCGCGTCAGAACAGCGTGTCAGTCAACGGCGGAGCAGGCTGGTCGTTCCTGGGGATTGCTCCGGAAATACGCCGTGGTGCACCACATTGGCCGGATCCCGTCGGATCGTTCACCTGAAGTCTCCATCCCCGTTGACAGCGGACCCGCAGTCGTGCCGTCACACACCGTAGCGACCTGTTGGGGCGGGCGCCAGAGCGCGGCAGGCGGTGGCGGAACCGCCGAGCCTCCATGTTCGCGGGGTTCGCGCTTTCTTCACCCGGTCGTCGTGGAATCGCATCAACTGGCCCCGGTGGGCTAGCGTGGTCGACCGTGCGTCTCGTAATTGCCCGCTGCTCAGTCGACTATGCCGGTCGGCTCTCCGCCCATCTGCCCTCCGCCACCAGGCTGATCCTGGTCAAGGCCGACGGCAGCGTCAGCATCCACGCCGACGACCGCGCCTACAAGCCGCTCAACTGGATGTCCCCGCCGTGCGTCCTCAAGGAGGCCGACGGGGTCTGGACGGTGGAGAACAAGGCCGGCGAGAAGCTCATCATCACGCTGGAGGAGGTGCTGCACGACTCCTCCCACGAACTCGGGGTGGACCCGGGCCTGATCAAGGACGGCGTCGAGGCGCACCTCCAGGAGCTGCTCGCGGACCGGATGGAGGTGCTCGGTGCCGGCTGGTCGCTGATCCGCCGCGAGTACCCGACCGCGATCGGCCCCGTCGACATCCTCTGCCGCGACGCCGACGGCTCCACGGTGGCCATCGAGATCAAGCGCCGCGGCGAGATCGACGGCGTCGAGCAGCTCACCCGCTACCTCGAACTCCTCAACCGGGACCCTCTGCTGGCCCCGGTCAAGGGCGTCTTCGCCGCGCAGGAGATCAAGCCCCAGGCCCGCGTGCTGGCCACCGACCGGGGCATCGGCTGCGTGGTGCTGGACTACGACGAGCTGCGCGGCATCGACGACGACAAGCTCAAGCTGTTCTAGCCCCCAGGACCTCTCAGGGCGGGGTGCTCGACGACGAGCTCGGCGTGCTGCTCCCGCTGGCCGACCCGCTCGGCGTCGGGACGGCGGTCGGCGAGGTCGAGGAGGTGGGCGGCTTCGACGACGACGAGGTGCCGGTGCCGCCCCCGGGCTGAGCGCCGCCACCGCCCGTACCGGAGCTCCCACCCGTGCCCGAGCCTCCGCCCGCACCGCCCTGCGGCGGCTGGCCCGGCTGCTGCACCGGAGGCTGCGGCTGGCCCGGTGCGGGCTGCTGCGGCTGCTGCGGGGCGTCCGACTCGGTGGCGCCCGGCGAGGCGCTCGGCCGCCTCGACGCCGAGGCGCTCGGCGAGTGCGACGCACCACCGCTCGCCGAGGGCTCCGGGCTCGCGTCCGTCCCCGTCGGACCGTCCGGCGCGGTGCCGCCCGTCCCGGGGGCCGTAGCGGGGGTGTTGTCGGCGGACGGCACCGGCATCGGCGCGTCCTGGCCGCCGACCTCGTCCAGCCGCCCCTGCGGATCGTTCCCCTTGTGCTCCCCCGGCCCGGTGAGGCTCATCGCCACCGCCGAGCCGAGCACCCCGAAGGTCAGCACGGCCGCGGAGGCCACGACCACCCGGCGCCTGCGCCCCGTCCCGGACTTCAGGCCGGCCGGCACCCGGGCGGCGATCTTGCGGATCACCGGCCCCCGCGCGGGCGCCACCGCGGCGGGCGCGGCGGGCGGCAGCTGCCGGCCGTCGGCGCGCAGCAGGTCGATCATCCGGCCGGCGGCGGCGACCCCGCGCTGCTCCCCCGCCTGGGCCCGCAGGGTGAGCGCGGTCTCCAGTTCGGCGATGGCCCGGGACGGCTGCTGGACGCAGATCGCGTACACGCCCGCCTCGTGGTGGAACCAGGCCTGGTCGACCACCGAGCCGGTCCGCCGGGCCGCCTCCAGGCCCAGTTGCAGGACCCGCTCCCAGGCGCCCCAGCGCAGCGACAGCGCCAGCGCGGGCGCCGCCGCCCGGGCGAGGCGCACCACGGCCTCGTGCCGCCCGGCGGCGCGGTCGGCGAGCAGCACGCCGACCAGCACCTCGGCCTCGGCGGCGATCTGCTCCAGCGTCACCGAGCCGTGCCCGACCCACCAGGCGAAGTGCTGGGCGGCGCCGTCGACGCAGCCGCGGGCCGGCCAGTGCGGGGCGAGCAGTTCGAGCGCCCCGGCGGTGAGCCGGTGGTGCCCGCCGATGGACACCGCCAGCCCGGCGTCGGCGAGTTCGGCCAGCGCGCTCTCGCCCTGGCCGACGTCGATCAGCGCGGGCAGGTGCGGCGCGGTGGGGCACTCGCCGCCGAGCGCGACAGCCAGCCGCAGCACGGCCTGGGCGGGCTCACTGAGCCCCGCGGCGAGCCGGACGGCGGGCGAGGCGGTCTCGGCCACCGAGGGCAGCGGTACGGTGCGGCGCAGCGCGTTCTCCCGGACCGCCGGGTCGGGGTCGTGGGCGGGCTCGTCGACCGCGCCGAAGACGTCCAGCCGGTCCTCCTCGGCGGCGACCAGCGCGTCCACCGAGACGTCCCGCTGGCGCAGCAGCGCGGCGGCCTGGACGAAGCGCAGCGGCAGTCCCTCGGACTCGAACCAGAGGTCGACCGCCCAGGCCTTCTCGGCCACGTCCAGCGGACGGCCCGCCAGGCGCCCGGCGAGGGCGAGACAGGCGGCGCGGGAGAGCCCGGCGACCAGGTGGTCCCGCAGCCGGGAGTCGGCGGGCAGCTGCGGGCTGTCGGGGGCGACCGAGATCAGGAAGGCGCAGCCGGGGGCGGCGGCGAGCAGTTCCTCCAGTTCGGCGCCGGAGGGCTCGGCCTCGTCGATCACCACGACCGCGCCGACCCCGGCGAGGTGGGCGGCCAGCTGGCCCGGGTCGGGGCGGAAGCCGGGGGCGTGGTGGGTGGCCGCGAAGAGGTCCTGGAGCAGGTCGGCGGCGGTGCGGCGGTGGCCGCGGAGCTGGACGACTCCGCCGGGGGCGAGGTCGGCCGCGGCCTCGGCGACGGCCGACAGCAGGGTGCTGCGGCCCGAGCCGGCCTGGCCGACCAGGCGTATCGAGCGGCCCTCGGCGAGCAGGCCGAGCAGTTCGGCGATGTCGGCCTCGCGGTCGAGCAGCGGGAGGTCGGTGGGCCCGGCACCGAGGGCGAGCGGGCCGACCGCCTTGCCGACGCCGCCGACCGGGCCGCGGGCGGGCTCGCTGCGCCCGATCCGGCGCGGATGGGGCCGCCACTCCGGCGGGCAGGGCCTGGCCTCGGAGCCGTCCGGGGCGCCGACGCCGACCAGCAGGCCGCCGGAGACCAGTTCGCCGCCGCGGGTGCGGACGGCTTCCGGCCGGAACTCCCCGGATGGCTGTGCCACGTTCTGCTCCGCATCGTGCTCGGCCGCCGGCGCCCCGCGCCGCCCGGCACACGTCTCGGTCGCGGCCGCGGGCGGGCCCGGGGCGGCCGTCATCTGACGGGCAGACTCTTGCACATCCGGGCCCGCCCTCGCAGGGCGGTCCGGAGCGGGAACGGTGAAGGGCTGGGGCGGTCCGGACGGTCCCTGGTGATGACCCCTGGGTCAGACAGGCCTTAGTGGACGTGTACCTCGGCGACGCCGCCGTCGACGGCCAGGATGCGGTGCAGCTTGGTGGCCACCAGCAGCCGCTGGAGCTGGGCGGGGACGGAGCGCAGGACGAGCCGGCGGCCGATCCGGCCGGCCCGCCGGTGGGTGCCCATGATCACGCCGAGGCCGGTGGCGTCCCAGAACTCCAGCCGGGCGAGGTCGAGCACGAGGTCGCCGAGGCCGGCGTCCACGGCCTGGTGCAGCCGGGCCCGCGCGTCGGCGGCGGTGCGCACGTCGAGGCGGCCTTCGATGGCCAGCGCCGTGTGGTCGCCGGTGATGCGCATGCTCTCCTCCTTCGCCTGGGTGGCCTGGTGTCGGGGTGCTCCGCCCCGGCCGCACGGGGCTCGGGAGCGGGGTGGGCCCGGAAACGGGTGGGTCGACCGGGCGGACCGCCTGGACGGTTCGGCGCGCACCCGGCCCCGGTCGGAATGCCGGGTTCCCTCATCTGACGGTGGAGCAGCGCCACAGGTTGCTGGTTTCCGGCCAGATCTGAAGCAACTTCACTCGTCCGATGGAATATACGCAGGAACTCTCCACACCTACGCTCGATTCCCGCCCAAATCACCCGTCTGCGGCACCCTGCGTGAGGAAACTCACCCGCCCCGGGCGGAGCGGGCCGTACGGTGCTCCGATCGCACGGCCCACCTGGTCGTTCAGCCCCGTCGGCTCACTTGCCCTCGTACGGGTAGAAGCCCCGTCCGCTCTTGCGGCCCAGGTCACCGGCGGTGACCATGCGGGCCATGATCTCCGGGGCGGCGAACTTCTCGTCCTGGGTCTCGGTGTAGATGTTGCGGGCGGCGTGCAGCAGGATGTCCACGCCGGTCAGGTCGGCGGTCTGCAGCGGGCCCATGGCGTGGCCGAAACCGAGCCGGCAGGCGGTGTCGATGTCCTCGGCGGTGGCCACGCCCGACTCGTACAGCTTGGCGGCCTCGACCACCAGCGCGGTGATCAGGCGGGTGGTGATGAAGCCGGCCACGTCGCGGTTGACCACCACGACCTCCTTGCCGACGCCCTCGGCGTAGGCGCGGGCGGTGGCGAGCGTCTCGTCGCTGGTCTTGTAGCCGCGGACCAGCTCGACCAGCTTCATCATCGGCACCGGCGAGAAGAAGTGCACGCCGACGACCGACTCCGGCCGCCGGGTGGCGGCGGCGATGCGGGTGATCGGGATGGCGGAGGTGTTGGAGGCGAGCACGGCGCCGTCCTTGGCGAGCTTGTCCAGCTCGCGGAAGACGCCCTCCTTGACGTCCAGCTGCTCGAACACGGCCTCGACCACGATGTCGGCCTCGGCGACGGCGCCCAGGTCGGTGGTGGTGGTGATCCGGCCCAGCGCGGCCTCGGCGTCCTCGGCGCTCAGCCTGCCCTTGGCGACGAACTTGTCGTACGAGGCGCGGATGCCCGCGAGGCCGCGCTGCAGCGCCTCCTCGGTGACGTCCCGCAGCACGACCGGGTGGCCGGCCTGCGCGGACACCTGGGCGATGCCGGCGCCCATCAGGCCGGCACCGATCACGGCGATCTGCTTGCTGGACGCATTGCTCATGGCTGGGTCTCCCGATGCCGTCGCCGCCCCGCGGGCGGGCCCTGAAGGCGGCTCAGGGCAGGGATCACCGCCAAGGAGCCGCATCGCTCGTTTTCGGGACTCTAGTGCGCGAATCGCCTGGGCAATAGCAATCGGGAGTGTGATCTGCAACCGACCTGGTCAGTCGCTCAACCCGCTGATCAGATACTCAGACCGAGGTCCTGGGCCAGGATCGCGGCCTGCACCCGGCTGCGCAGCCGCAGCTTCGCCAGGATCCGGCTGACATGCGTCTTGGTGGTCGCCTCCGCCATCTCCAGCCGGGCCGCGATCTCCCCGTTGGACAGCCCGGCGCCCAGGCACGCCAGCACCTCCCGCTCACGGGCGGTCAGCGCGCCCACCGCGTCCCTGGCCTCCGGGCCGACCCGCCTCTCCGGGCGGGCGAAGGCGCCGATCAGCCGCCTGGTCACCGAGGGCGCCAGCATGCCGTCCCCGCGCGCCACCGTGCGGATGCCCTCGACGAGGGTGTCCGCCTCCAGGTCCTTGAGCAGGAACCCGGCCGCCCCGGCCCGCAGCGCGCCGTAGACGTACTCGTCCAGGTCGAAGGTGGTCAGCACCAGGACCTGGGAGGCCCCGGCGGCGACCACCTGACGGGTCGCCGAGACGCCGTCCAGCCGGGGCATCTGCACGTCCATCAGCACCACGTCGGGCCGCAGCTCCAGCGCCAGCCGGACGGCCTCCTCGCCGTCGGCGGCCTGCCCGACCACCTCGAACTCGGGCTCGGCCCGCAGGATCATCACCAGCGCGGCCCGTACCGCCGCCTGGTCCTCGGCCACCAGCACCCGGATCGTCATGCCCGTCCCTCGTTCTCCCGACCGCGCGGCAGCACCGCGCGCACCCGCCAACAACCGTCCCGCGGCCCGGCCTCGAAGCTGCCGCCGAGCAGCCCGGCCCGCTCCGCCATGCCCACCAGCCCGGCCCGGGCGCCGGGCAGTTCGCGGCCCGGCTCGCCCCGGTACGGGCTGTCGACGGCGATCCGCAGCTCCTCGGACCCGAACTCCAGCCGCAGGCTGACCAGTCCGGGCCCGGCGTGCTTGAGCGCGTTGGTCAGCGACTCCTGGACGATCCGGTAGGCGGCCAGCCCGACCGGCACCGGGACGTCCCCGTGGTCGCCCCGCTCGCTCAGCTCGAAGTCCAGCCCGACGTCCTGCCCGGCCGCCCGGGCCTTGGCCAGCAGCGCGTCCACCGCGGCCAGGTCGGGCGCCGCGTACGACTCGTCGGCCTCTCCCCCGCCGCTGTCCCGCAGCAGTCCGATCATGCGACGCATTTCGGCCAAACCCTGGACGCTGTTCTCCCGGATCACCGCCAGCACCTCGACCAGCGGATCGTCCTCGGCCATCCGGCGCCGCCGGGCGACGGACTGCGCTCCGGTGGCGTGGATCGCGATCGCCGACAGGTGGTTGGCCACGACGTCGTGCAACTCCCGTGCCATCCTGGACCGTTCGGCGACGACCGCCTCGCGCCGGTCCATCTCCGAGAGCAGCGCGGTCTGTTCGGCCCGCAGCCGCTCGCTCTCCGCCTCCTGCCGGTGCCTGCGCACCAGGTCACCGGTCCACACGGGTGCCAGGAACACCAGCGAACTCACCACCACGATCAGCAGCCCCGCCGGGATGCCGCCCGCGAACCAGGCCAGGCTGGAGAGCACCAGCACGGTCGAGCCGCCGGTCAGGTGCATCACCCGCGACATCCGGCGGGTGCCGTAGAGCACCGCCGCGTACAGCAGATCGGTGTACATGATCATCGTCGCGAGCAGGCTGCCTGAGAACAGGCTCCCCGCGAAGGCCAGCCCGCCGACCGTCACCGCCAGCACCGGCCTGGTCCGCCGGACCAGCTCCAGACCCGCCATCACCAGCAGCGGCAGCACCACCGACCAGAGCGGCAGCCGGTCGGCGCCGTCGTACACCTTGAAGGCGATCAGCACCGCACCGCCGAGCAGCCCCGACAGGGCGATCAGCCGGTCCAGCGCACGCGGGGACATGGACGGTACGAGCACACCCCCATCTCACCACCCCCGGCCCACCGGCCCCCTCCCGTCCGCGGAGGAGCCCGCTACATCGAAAGATGCAGACCGGGACGGCACCCCGCGACGACGACAGGCCCGCGCCCTCGCACGAGGCTGGAAGCACCGCCGACCGTCCGGGAGCAGAACGTGATCGTCACCCTCATCGTCGCGGCCGAGATCTCCTTCTGGATCCTGATCGGCCTCGGACTCGCCACCCGCTACCTGCTGCGATGGCGCCGCACCAGCACCGCGCTGCTGGTCGGCCTGCCGGTGGTGGACCTCACCCTGTACGCGCTCACTGTCCTCGACCTGCGCGGCGGCGCCACCGCGAGCTGGACGCACGCCCTGGCCGCGAGCTACGCGGGCTTCTCGATCGGGTACGGCCCCTCGCTGGTCCGCTGGGCCGACCGGCACTTCCTGCACCGCTTCGCCGGCGGCCCCAAGCCGCTGCCCTCACCCAAGTACGGCCCGGAGCGCACCAGGTACGAGTGGCAGGTGGCCGGCCGCACCGCCGTCTCGGCCGCGGTCACCCTGGGCCTGATCACCCTGCTCGTCCCGCTCTCCGCCGGCTCCGCCCACTTCGGCACCTTCACCCAGTGGTACATCAAGCTCGGTGCCGCCGCCGTGATCAACCTGATCGTGGCCGGCTGCTACTCGATCTGGCCCAAGCAGCCGCCGGCCGGCGTCGCGGTCGAGGACGGCCGGGTCGTCGGGAAGACCCCGGCCGAGAGGGCCTAGCGGTTCTCCCCCGGCACCCAGAGCACGTCGCCGCGCTCCTTGTTGGCCACCCGGGCCAGGATGAACAGCAGGTCGGAGAGCCGGTTGAGGTACTTCGCGGTCAGCGGGTTGACCGAGTCCCCGTACTCCGCGATCGCCGCCCAGGTGGAGCGCTCGGCCCGCCGCACCACCGTGCAGGCCAGGTGCAGGTGGGCCGCGCCGGGCGTGCCGCCGGGCAGGATGAAGCTGCGAAGCTTCTCCACCTGCGCCAGGTAGTGGTCGCAGTCCCCCTCCAGCCGGTCGATGTAGGACTGGAGCACCCGCAGCGGCGGGTACTTGGGGTCCTCGACCACCGGGGTGGACAGGTCGGCGCCGACGTCGAACAGGTCGTTCTGCACCCGGGTGAGCACCGCCGCCACGTCCTCGGGCAGCGCGCCGACCGCCAGGGCCACCCCGATCGCCGCGTTCGCCTCGTTGGCGTCGGCGTACGCCATCAACCGCGGGTCGGTCTTGCTGGTCCGGCTCATGTCACCGAGCGCGGTGGTGCCGTCGTCCCCGGTGCGGGTGTAGATGCGCGTCAGATTGACCATGCGGCCAGCCTAGCCGTGGACGTTAGGCCGCGTTAACCCCGGGCGACGTCGGCCCTACGCGACGTTGCCCCTCCCCCAGCCTCCGGCCGGGGGTGCCCCCGTCCCGAGAGTCTCGTCGCTACGCGACATTGACCCTCTGCCCGGGCGGGGCCGCCTCCAGCCAGGCGAGGAAGCCGGTGAGCGCGTCCTCGCTCATCGCCAGCTCCAGCGGCGCCCCGTTGTGCAGGCAGCGCAGCACCACCGAGCCGGACAGCAGCGCCAACTCCTCCTGGCCCTCCGGGTAGCGCCGGCCCAGCACCTCGATCTCCCGGCGGGGCAGCACCCGGCGCGGCCGCGGGGCGTACGAGAAGACCCGGAACCACTCGATCGAGTCGCCGCTGTACCTGCCGATACCAAAAACCCACCCCTTGCCGTCGGTCGGGGGGACCGGGGCTGAGGTGGGTTTGCCGTTCTCGTCGAGGTCGGGCTGCGTCGAGGCGTCGGCGGGCATTTTGAGCCGGTAGCTGCAGTCGAACGTGCCGCCGACCCGCTGGATCAGGCGGCGGCGCACCGCGAAGGCCATCAGGCCGATCACTCCCAGCGCCACGACCGCCGCACACACCACAAGCGCGAGGACCATGCTCACCTACCTCCTCGCTACCCGCGTTCCCCGTTACGGTCTTATCAGGCGACCGCGCTGACCTACCAACTACGACGACAGTCCCGGGGTCACGCTCACGCGTCCCCGGGACCGTCGGTCGACCCCGCTAAGCCGGGGTCCGGCGCACTCAGGCGTGGGCCTTGAGGCCGCGCGCCGCGAACAGACGCACCTCGGCGCGCCGCTCGGCGTGCTCGTCGAGGTCCGACTTGGCCTTCTCCAGTGCGCGCTCGGCGCGCGCGACGTCGATCTCGTCCGCCAGCTCGGCGATCTCCGCGAGCAGAGACAGCTTGTTGTCGGCGAAGGAGATGAAGCCGCCGTGCACCGCGGCGATCACGGTGCCGCCGTCCACCGTGCGGATGGTGACCGGTCCGGTCTCCAGCACGCTCAGCACCGGGGTGTGACCCGGCATGATGCCGGTGTCACCGGAGGCCGTACGGGCGACGACGATGGTGGCCGCACCGGACCACACCTTGCGGTCGGCTGCGACCAGCTCGACGTGCAGCTCAGCCAACGTGGGCTCCTAGGCTCATGCAACGCCCGATTACTCGGGAGTTTCGGTAAGAATAACGGCCCCGCGCCCCCGGCATGAAACCGGCGGCCCGGATTTGACCGGAATCACAGCCGATGCGACGCGAGGGGTGGACCCCGGGCTCGGGGGCCACCCCTCACGTCTCACACAGCTGCTACCGGCCGCAACGATTACTTCTTGGCCAGCTCGGCGGCGTTCTTCTCAAGGTCCTCGATGCCACCGCACATGAAGAAGGCCTGCTCCGGAACGGAGTCGTACTTGCCGTCCGCGATCGCGTTGAAGGCCTCGATGGTCTCCGACAGCGGCACGGTCGAGCCCTCGACACCGGTGAACTGCTTCGCCACGTAGGTGTTCTGCGAGAGGAAGCGCTCGATGCGGCGGGCACGGTGCACCGTGACCTTGTCCTCTTCGGACAGCTCGTCGATACCGAGGATCGCGATGATGTCCTGGAGGTCCTTGTACTTCTGCAGGATCCCCTTGATACGGATGGCCGTGTCGTAGTGGGTCTGCGCGATGTACCGCGGGTCGAGGATGCGGGACGTGGAGTCCAGCGGGTCGACGGCCGGGTAGATGCCCTTCTCCGAGATCGGGCGCGACAGAACGGTGGTCGCGTCCAGGTGGGCGAAGGTGGTGGCCGGCGCCGGGTCGGTCAGGTCGTCCGCGGGGACGTAGATCGCCTGCATCGAGGTGATCGAGTGACCGCGGGTCGAGGTGATGCGCTCCTGGAGGAGGCCCATCTCGTCGGCCAGGTTCGGCTGGTAGCCCACCGCGGAGGGCATGCGGCCGAGCAGGGTCGACACCTCGGAACCGGCCTGGGTGAACCGGAAGATGTTGTCGATGAAGAGGAGCACGTCCTGCTTCTCGACGTCACGGAAGTACTCCGCCATGGTCAGCGCGGACAGCGCGACGCGCAGACGGGTGCCCGGCGGCTCGTCCATCTGGCCGAAGACCAGCGCGGTCTTGTCCAGAACGCCCGAGTCGACCATCTCGTCGATGAGGTCGTTGCCCTCACGGGTGCGCTCGCCGACGCCGGCGAACACCGACACACCACCGAAGTTCTCGGCGACGCGGTAGATCATCTCCTGGATCAGAACGGTCTTGCCGACACCGGCACCACCGAACAGACCGATCTTGCCACCCTGGACGTACGGGGTGAGCAGGTCGATGACCTTGATGCCGGTCTCGAACATCTCGGTCTTGGACTCAAGGTCCTTGAACTCGGGGGCCTTGCGGTGGATCGGCCAGCGGACCTCGACCTGCTGGTCGAACTCCGCCTGGTCCACGTTCAGGACGTCGCCGAGGGCGTTGAAGACCTTGCCCTTGGTGATCTGGCCGACCGGCACGGAGATGGCCGCGCCGGTGTCGGTGACCTGCGAACCACGGACCAGGCCGTCGGTCGGCTGCATCGAGATGCCGCGGACCATGCCGTCGCCGAGGTGCTGGGCGACCTCAAGGGTCAGGGTCTTCTTGCCGGTGCCGTCGGGGTTGTCCACCTCGACGTGCAGGGCGTTGTACATGTCCGGAATCGCGTCGACGGGGAACTCCACGTCGACGACCGGGCCGATGACCCGCGCGACGCGGCCCGTCGCCGTGGTCGGCTCAACAGTGGTGGTCATTCTCATTCGCTCCCGCGGCTCGCGTCGGCGAGGGCGTTGGCGCCACCGACGATCTCGCTGATTTCCTGGGTGATCTCGGCCTGGCGGGCCGAGTTGGCAAGCCGCGTGAGCGACTTGATGAGCTCGCCGGCGTTGTCCGTCGCGCTCTTCATCGCGCGGCGGCGGGCGGCGTGCTCGGAAGCGGCCGACTGCAGCAGCGCGTTGTAGATCCGGCTCTCGACGTACCGCGGCAGCAGCGCGTCCAGCACGCCCTCCGCCGACGGTTCGAAGTCGTACAGCGGGAAGATCTCCGACTTGGCCGGCGTCTGGTCGCTGAGCTGGACCTCGTCCAGCTTCAGCGGCAGCAGCCGCGCCTCGACCGCGTTCTGCGTCAGCATGGACACGAACTCGGTGGAGATCAGGTGGAGCTCGTCCACGCCGCCGGTCTCGGCCGTGAAGGCCTCGATCAGGTCGGCCGCCACGGTCTTCGCGTCACCGTAGGTCGGCTTGTCCGAGAATCCCGTCCACGACTCCGCGATCGTCAGACCGCGGAACGTGTAGTACGAGACGCCCTTGCGGCCGATGATGTACGTCACCACGTCCTTGCCCTCGGACCGCAGGCGCTCCGAGAGCACCAGCGAGGCCTTGATGGCGTTGGTCGAGTAACCGCCCGCCAGGCCGCGGTCCGCCGTGATCAGCAGGACCGCCGCGCGCTTGGCGTTCGGGTTCTCGGTGGTGAGCGGGTGCTTGGCGTTGGACCGGGTGGCCACCGCCGTCACCGCCCGGGTGAGCTCATCGGCGTACGGAGTGGAGGCGGCCACCGCGCGCTGCGCCTTGACGATGCGCGACGCGGAGATCATCTCCATCGCCTTGGTGATCTTCTTCGTCGCGGTGACAGAGCGGATCCGGCGCTTGTAGACCCGAAGCTGTGCTCCCATGGGTCGTTACGTCCTTTCCCTCGCTACCGGACTCAGGCCTGCTCGGAGAGCAGCTTGCCGTCAGCGGTCTGGTAACCCTGCTTGAACGCCTCGATCGCGCTGGTCAGCGCGTCGACGGTGCCGTCGGCCAGCAGACCGGTCTCGACGATGCCGGCGAGCAGGTCCTTGTGCTGCAGGCGCACGTGGTCCAGGAACTCGCGCTCGAAGCGGCGGATCTCGGCGACCGGGACGTCGTCCAGCTTGCCGTTGGTGCCGGCCCAGATGGAGACGACCTGCTCCTCGACCGGGAACGGCTGGTACTGGCCCTGCTTCAGCAGCTCGACCATGCGCGCACCGCGCTCCAGCTGGGCCTTGGAGGCCGCGTCCAGGTCGGAACCGAAGGCGGCGAAGGCCTCCAGCTCACGGTACTGGGCGAGGTCCAGACGCAGGCGGCCGGCGACCGAGCGCATGGCCTTGATCTGGGCGGAGCCACCGACGCGGGAGACCGAGATACCGACGTTCACGGCCGGGCGGATGCCGGCGTTGAACAGGTCGGACTCCAGGAAGCACTGGCCGTCGGTGATGGAGATGACGTTGGTCGGGATGTACGCCGAGACGTCGTTGGCCTTGGTCTCGATGATCGGCAGACCGGTCATCGAGCCGCCGCCCAGGGCGTCGTTCAGCTTGGCGCAGCGCTCCAGCAGGCGGGAGTGCAGGTAGAAGACGTCACCCGGGTAGGCCTCGCGGCCCGGCGGGCGGCGCAGCAGCAGGGAGACGGAGCGGTAGGCCTCGGCCTGCTTCGACAGGTCGTCGAAGATGATCAGGACGTGCTTGCCGTCGTACATCCACTCCTGGCCGATGGCCGAACCGGTGTACGGGGCGAGGTACTTGAAGCCTGCCGGGTCGGACGCGGGAGCAGCCACGATGGTGGTGTACTCCAGCGCGCCGGCCTCCTCCAGGGCGCCGCGGACGGACGCGATGGTGGAGCCCTTCTGGCCGACGGCGACGTAGATGCAGCGGACCTGCTTCTCCGGGTCGCCCGAGCGCCAGTTGTCGCGCTGGTTGATGATCGTGTCGACGGCCACCGCGGTCTTGCCGGTCTGGCGGTCACCGATGATCAGCTGACGCTGGCCACGGCCGATCGGGGTCATCGCGTCGATGGCCTTGATGCCGGTCTGCAGCGGCTGCTTGACCGACTTGCGGGCCATGACGCCGGGGGCCTGCAGCTCCAGCGCGCGACGGCCGGTGGAGGCGATGTCGCCCAGACCGTCGATCGGGTTGCCCAGCGGGTCCACGACGCGGCCGAGGTAGCCGTCGCCGACCGGAACCGACAGGACCTCGCCCGTGCGGCGCACGGTCTGGCCCTCTTCGATGCCACCGAACTCACCGAGGACGACGACACCGATCTCGCGGGTGTCGAGGTTCAGCGCGAGGCCGAGCGTGCCGTCCTCGAACTTCAGCAGCTCGTTCGCCATGACCGAGGGCAGGCCCTCGACATGCGCGATACCGTCCGCCGCGTCAGTGACCGTGCCGACCTCTTCCACAGAGGCGGCGTCCGGCTGGTACGACTGGACAAAGTCGGCCAGCGCGTCCCGGATCTCCTCCGGACGGATCGTAAGCTCCGCCATCAGGCTTCCCTGCTCTCCTAGTTTGCGATCCTCGGCCCGCCATTGAGGGCCGCAAGTACTCGACTCTCGGCCGGGTCGTATGAACCGGCCGTACGATTTGCCGGCTCCTTGGGGAGCCGGTTTCCCGACCGAGGGTCGGATGTGCTGCTTGGGTGCTCAGCCTTCGAGCGACTGGCGAGCGCCTTCGAGGCGGCTCGACACGGTGCCGTCGATGATCTCGTCGCCGATCTGGACCTGGACACCGCCGACGACCTCGGGGTCGACGTCGATGTTCAGGTGGACCTGGCGGCCGTACATCCGGCCCAGAGCACCGGACAGGCGCTCCTTCTGGGTGTCCGACAGCGGCACCGCGCTGGTGACCAGGGCCACCACACGGCCGCGGCGCGCGGCGGCGAGCTTCGAGTAGGACTCGAGGCCCTGCTCCAGGCTACGGCCACGCGGCGTGTTGACGAGGGCGGTGACCAGCCGGACGGTGCCGGCGTTGGCGCGGCCGAGCAGCTTCGCGATCAGCGCGGCCTTGGCGACGGCGCCGGCCTTCGGCTCGGTGAGCGCGGCGCGCAGCTCGTGCGAGCCGCTCACCACCCGTCCGAACCGGAACAGCTCGTCCTCGACGTCGTCCAGGACGCCGGCCTTGTCCGCGGCGATGACCTCGGCGTACGCGGCGAGCTCCTCGGTCGCGTCCACCAGGTCGCGCGAACCCGACCAGCGGGAGCGGACCAGACCGGAGACCAGGTCGACGGCCTCGCCGGAGACCTGACCGGTCAGCAGCGAGGTGACGAGCTGGGCCTTGTCCTGGCCCGACCGGGACGGGTCGGTCAGGACACGGCGCAGCGACACCTCACGGTCCAGCACGGCCGTGACGGCGGTGAGCTCCTCGGCCAGCTTGGCCGCGTCCACCGAGGTGGAGTCGGTCAGGCTCTCCAGGTTCTGCCGACCGGCGGCGAGGGCCTCGCGGCTGGCGCCGATCACTTGGCCGCACCCTGAGCAACGGCGGCCTTGGCCTCCAGCTCGTCCAGGAAACGGTCGATCACACCGCTCTGCCGGGCGGAGTCCTCAAGGGACTCGCCCACGATGCGGGACGCCAGCTGGGTGGCCAGCGAGCCCACGTCCTGACGCAGGGCGGCAGTCGCCTGCTTCTTGTCGGCGTCGATCTGGGCGTGACCGGCCGCGACGATGGCCTCGCGCTGACGCTGGCCCTCCTCGCGCATCTCGGCGAGCTGGGCGGCGCCCTGCTCGCGAGCCTGCTCGACGATGCGGGCGGCCTCGTGGCGCGCCTCGGCGAGCTCGGCGCGGTACTGCTCAAGCAGGGCCTGGGCCTCGGCCTGAGCGGCCTCGGCGCGCTCCATGCCGCCCTCGATGGCGTCCCGGCGCTCCGACAGCACCTTCTCGATGCTGGGGAGGAGCTTCTTGCCGAGCAGACCGAAGACGATGAAGAAGCAGAGCAGGCCGATGACGATCTCGGGCCAAGCGGGGAGAAGAGGGTTCATCTTCTCCTCGGCCGCGAGGGCGACCACGGGGTTCATATCTGAACCTTTCGTCTCAGGGGACTACCGGCGTAACGAATTACTTGCCGGTGCCGAACACGAACGGCATGACGATGCCGATGAGCGCGAGCGCCTCGGTCAGCGCGAAGCCGATGAACATGTTCGAGCGGATCAGGCCGGCGGCCTCGGGCTGACGGGCCATGGCCTGGACGCCGTTGCCGAAGATCAGACCAACGCCGATGCCGGGGCCGATGGCGGCAAGGCCGTAGCCGACGGAAGCGATGGAGCCGACGACGCCCTCAGCGATCATGGTCATTGCAGTAGTCCTTTGCAGGGGTGGTGATCCGGTGGTGATTGGCCACCGGGCGATCCGGGAGGTGGTTCATGAGAGGCCGCGGGCCTCGGGGCTCAGTGCGCCTCTTCCAGGGCACCGGCGATGTAGCTGCTGGCCAGCATCACGAAGATGTAGGCCTGCAGGAACTGGACCAGCAGCTCGAAGGCGGTCAGGCCGACGGCGACGACGAACGAGGCCGAGCCGTACAGCGCGCCCAGGGACGGGCTGAGCAGGTACCAGGAGGCGATGGAGAACATCACGATCAGCAGGTGGCCGGCGAACATGTTCGCGAAGGCTCGGACCGCGAGCGTGAAGGGGCGCACGAAGATGTTCGAGAAGAACTCGATCGGCACCAGGATGAACATGACCCAGCCCGGGATGCCCGAGGGCCAGCAGAGGTTCTTCAGACCGCCGACGAAGCCGTGCTTCTTGAAGGTCAGCGTCATGTAGGTGATCCACACGACCAGGGCCAGGCCGGCCGGGAACGCGATCGCCGCCGTCACGGGGAACTGTGCGAACGGGATGATCGACATGATGTTCAACAGCCACACGAAGAAGAACATCGAGACCAGCATCGGGACGTACTTCTCGCCCTTTTTGCCGATCGTCTCCAGCACGATGGAGCGCTTGACGAAGTCGTAGCCGATCTCACCGACGAGCTGGAGCTTGCCGGGAACCAGTCGCGGCTTGGCGAAGGCGGCCCAGAAGAACACCACGACCAGCAGCGCGACGATGATCGAGAGCAGCATCGGCTTGTTGAAGTCGACGCCACCGACCGAGAAGATCGGCTTGAACTGGAACTCGTTCAGGCCCGGGGCCGGGAAGCCGCAGCCAGCGTCCCCGAAGTGGCAACTGCCTGAGGCGAGGGACGTGAGTTCAGCACTCACCGCGGACTCCTTCGTCGTGACGCATGGTTACGGCAACCTCGGTGTGTCGGCGTGGCCTGCGACCACGGAGCGGCACTGGAACTTGATGGGTTTCTCGCCGACCCCGCGCGGCAGTGCACTGCACCACAGCGGGATCATCGAAGACTGCGCGGATCCGGGGGGCGATCCGTCCACTGTCCGGACAGACCTGGCCTCTTCCCGTACTCCGTTGTTGCGACGGACGATAGCAGCCCGTCAGTGCGGCATAAACACCGCCCCCCTCGTTGGGGGGACAGCCAGGCCTCGTCACTGTTGACGTCCCGAGTCGGAGGGCTTGTCGTCCTTCTTTTCCGAGGCGTCGGGGTTGACGTAGAACGTCTTGGCCTTGAGGGCGCCGCGCACCTGGAAACCCGTCCAGATCAGGGCGCAGCCGAGCAGGGTGAAGGCGAAGGCCTGCCGGTTGAAGAGCTCGGTGTTCTTGAAGACCGCGAGCACGATGCCGACCAGCAGGATCTGCGTGGTGTACACCAGCAGCCCCGCGGCCATCATCATCTGAGGGTTCGACCTGGTCAGGCGGTCGAGCGCGACCTGACCCGAACTGAAGAAGGCCATCACCAGCAGCGCACCGAAGAAGGCGCCGAGCAGGCCCTTGCCACCGGCGACGGCGAAGGAGATCGCCATGGCGACGATCCCGGCGACCGCAGTGGGGATCGCGGCGCCTCGGAGGATCCGGGCGTCGGTGGACGGCATGTCGGCAGCTCCGGCGGCATGTCGATGGCGGGGGGACGGGCACAGCGGTGGCGGGTGACACCGGACCGAGGGGCCGCCGCCGGACCGCCCGCGGAAGCGGCAGGCCCGTCGAGGGAGACCGACCAGGGACGGAAGTCCTCCACCTGTCAGGTCTTTCGGCGTGTTCTCGGTACTCGTGAACGGTATCACAAACTATTTGATGAGAGCTTTACCATGAATGTGTGGCTCCTGTCACACCGATGGCGCAACGAATCCGCCATACGGGTGAAGCCGTCTGACGTATCGTCAACTCCCTTGCTAGCGGCGCCCGGTGGCCTTGTCGTGGTCGGCGGACGCCGAGGAGCCCCCGCCGGCTTCACCAAGAAGTTGCTTGTCCTTTGCCGACAGTTCAGCCATCGGGCCGGTGGGCTGCCTCCGGTACCTCGGGGGGACGAAGGACTGCACCGCCCTGGGGGCCCTCGGACGGAACCGCGGGGTGAGCAGCACCACCAGGCCGACCAGGCAGAGCCCGGCGAGGGTCAGCACCACCGTGCGGCCGGTGTTGGTCACCGAGAAGGCCACCGTGCCGAAGGCGATCAGCGCGGCCCAGAAGTACATGATCAGTACGGCGCGGCTGTGCGAGTGCCCGACCTGGAGCAGCCGGTGGTGCAGGTGGCGCTTGTCCGCGGCGAACGGCGACTGGCCGGCCCAGGTGCGGCGCACCACCGCGAGCAGCAGGTCGGCCAGCGGCAGCGCGATGACCGTCAGCGGCAGCAGCAGCGGGATGTAGATCGGCACCAGGGCGTGGACGGTGGCGGTCTGCGAACCGGTCTCGTTGTTGATCAGGTCGGGGTCGACCCGGCCGGTGATCGAGATCGCGGCGACGGCCAGCATCAGGCCCAGCATCATCGAGCCGGAGTCGCCCATGAAGATCCGCGCGGGGTGCATGTTGTGCGCCAGGAAGCCCAGGCACATGCCGATCAGCAGCACGCTGAACAGCACGGCGGGGGCCGCGTCGGTGATCGTGTAGCCGTACCAGAGCCGGTAGCTGTACAGGAAGAAGGCCATCGCGGCGATGCAGACCATGCCGCCGGCCAGGCCGTCCAGTCCGTCGATGAAGTTCACCGCGTTGACCATGACGACCACCAGGGTGACCGAGATGACCATGCCCTGGGTCGGGCTCACCGCCACCGCGCCGACGCCGGGCACCGGGAGGGTGATCACCGTGACGCCCTGCCAGACCATCACACCGGCGGCGATCATCTGGCCGCCGAGCTTCACCAGCGCGTCCACGCCCCACTTGTCGTCGAGCACGCCGAGCAGGAACATGATCCCGGCGCCGGACAGCAGCGCGCGGATGTCGCTGCCACCGCTGAACACCTTGCTCAGGTTGTCCAGTTGAGAGGCCACCAGGATGCCCGCGCACAGCCCGCCGAACATGGCGATGCCGCCCAGTCGGGGCGTGGGCTCGCGGTGCACGTCGCGGGCGCGGACCGGGGGCATGGCGCCGGCCGCGATGGCGAACTTCCGGACCGGGCCCGTCAGCAGGTAGGTGACGGCGGCGGTGCAGAACAGCACCAGCAGATACTCACGCACCACTGGCCTCCTGCATCACTGTCGAACGGGGAGGTACCGAAGGTACTCCCCTGCCTTCCCGGGGTTCGAGGTGCGTCGCCACGGCACACACCTTATTGAGTCGGACGCCCGGGACGTGCATCGCGGTTCGCCCTCCCGGGTAGGAGATCCCGATACCCCTGGACGGTTCCCGTTCACCGGGGTCCGGCGAAGGCCAGCGCCAGCTCCCGGACGCGTTCCGCGACCGGCCCGGGCGCCTCCCCCGCCAGCAGCCGCGCGATCAGCCCGGCGATCCCGGCCAGCTCCGCCTCGCCCATGCCCTGACTGGTCACGGTGCCCGTGCCCAGCCGGATCCCGGAGCCCTCGGCGGGCGGCGCCGGGTCGTACGGCAGCGCGCACTTGCCCAGCAGCAGCCCGGCCGCCGCGCAGCGCCGCTCGGCCTCCAGCCCGGTCACTCCGAGCGTGCTCACGTCGGCGGTCACCAGATGGGTGTCGGTACCGCCCGTCAGGGGGCGCATACCGGCCTCTGCGAGCCCCGCGGCGAGTGCCCGCGCCCCGTCCACCGTCCGCTGCGCGTACGCCCGGTAGGCGGGCGTGGCGGCCTCCGCGAGGGCCACCGCCTTGCCGGCCACCTCGTTCATCGCGGCGCCGCCCTGGCTGAACGGGAACACCGCCCGGTCGATCCGCTCGGCCAGCTCCGCGGTGGACAGCAGCAGGCCCCCGCGCGGGCCGCGCAGCAGCTTGTGGGTGGCCGCCACCGTGACGTCCGCGTACGGCACCGGGGAGGGCGCCAACCCGGCCGCCACCAGGCCCGCGGTCTGGGCCACCGAGGCGATCAGATAGGCGTCCACCTCGTCGGCGATCTCCCGGAAGGCCGCCCAGTCCGGGTGCCGGGGGTGGGAGATCGAGCCCGCCACGATGGCCTTGGGGCGGTGCAGCCGGGCCAGGTCGCGCACCTGGTCGAGGTCGATCAGGCCGTCGCCCTCACGCACCCCGTAGCCGGTGAACTCGAACCAGCGGCCGGAGAAGTTCGCCCGCGAGCCGCAGCTGAGGTGGCCGCCGTGCTCCAGCGACATCGCCAGCACCCCGTCACCGGGCCGCAGCAGCGCCGCGTACGCCGCCAGCATCGCCGAAGTCGCCGACCGGGGCTGGACGTTGGCGTGCGGGGCGGCGAACAGTTCACGGGCCCGGTCGATCGCCAGCAGCTCCGCGGCGTCCGCGAGCGCGCAGCCGGTGTGGTGCCGGCGGCCCGGGTAGCCCTCGGCGTACTTGTCGATCAGCGGCCCGGCCAGCGCCGCCAGCACGGCGGGCGTGGTCAGGTTCTCCCCCGCCAGCAGCTGGATGGTCTCGGCCCGCCGCTCGGCCTCGGCGGCCAGCAGGTCGGCGATCTGCGGATCCGCCCGGTGCAGCGCCTCGGACGCCCAGGGGCGCCCCCTCGTCGCGGTCGAGCCGGTCGCGGCATCGGTGACGGTCATGGCAGGGCTCCCGGGCGCTGCGGGTGGGGCACCCCCGGCGGAGGCTGGAGGAGGTGGAATCCAGCCTAGGACCGCCTTCGCCACCCGGCCCTCCGGGAAGGGGCCGTTCGGCCCTCAGCGCGGCGCGGGAATGCCGGTGAGCGCGGTCACCACCGGGTCGACCGCGTGGAATATCTCCTCGCCGCAGTTGCGGAACATGCCGATCGGCGCCCCGTACGGGTCCTCCAGCTCGTCGGACTCCGGGGTGGCGGCCAGCAGCCAGCCGCGCAGCGCGGCGGCCGCCCGGACCAGTGCGCGGGCCCGCTCGGTGACGTCGGCGCCCCGGCGGGGGTCGGGCAGGGTGCCCGGGTCGATCGTCCGCACCAGGCGGGTGAACTCCTTCAGCGTGAAGGTGCGCAGCCCCGCCTCGTGGCCCATCGAGATCACCTGGGCGCGGTGGTCCAGCGTCGCGGTGAGCACCAGGTCGGCCTCGACCACGTGCTCGTCCAGCAGCTCCCGGCCGGTGAAGCCCCCGCTGTCCGCGCCGTACTCGTTGAGCACGGTCGCGGCGTGGTCCTCCATCGGCGCGCCCTCGTGGCCCCAGGTCCCGGCGCTCTCGACCAGGATCCGCCCGGCCACCCGGGGGCTGAGCCGGGTGTCCAGCTCACGCCGGGTGAGCCGCTCGGCGATCGGCGAGCGGCAGATGTTCCCGGTGCAGACGAACAGGATCCGGAAGTGGTCCAGCGGCCTGGGGCCCACGGCCAGGTACGGCGCTATGCCGGGCCCGTCATGGAGCGAGGCGGTGGGTGTCAACTTCCGGCCTCCAGGTCGGGTACGACCTCCCTCAGCTGCTCGATGCTGATCGCGCCGGCCCGCAGCAGGACCGGGACCTTGCCGGTGACGTCGACGATGGACGAGGCGGTGGAGCCGTCGGCCGGCCCGCCGTCCAGGTAGACCGAGACCGCGTCGCCCAGCTGGGCCTGCGCCTCGTCGCAGGTCACCGGGGAGGCGCCGCCGGGCCGGTTGGCGCTGGAGACGGCCAGCGGGCCGGTGGCGTTCAGCAGCTCGATGGCGACCGGGTGCAGCGGCATCCGGACGGTCACCGTGCCGCGGGTCTCGCCGAGGTCCCAGCGCAGCGAGGGCTGGTGCCGGGCGATCAGGGTGAGGCCGCCGGGCCAGAAGGCGTCGACCAGCTCCCAGGCCTGCTCGGAGAAGTCGGTGACCAGGCCGTGCAGGGTGGTCGGCGAGCCGACCAGGACGGGCGAGGGCGTGGTGCGGCCGCGGCCCCTGGCGGTCAGCAGCTCGCCGACGGCCTCCGGGGAGAAGGCGTCCGCGCCGACCCCGTACAGGGTGTCGGTGGGCAGCACGACGAGTTCGCCGCGGCGGATGGCCGAGGCGGCCTCACGCAGGCCGGTGGCGCGGTCCCCGGCATCGGCACAGTCGTAGCGGCGGCTCATCGGTGCGGTCCCCTTCCGGAATGGCTCATGGCGTTCGCGGCGGTCTTCACAGCGCGGTTCTGCGCGCGGTCGTACCGTGCTTGATGTTCACAACGTGCTGTGCTCGATGTTCACGACCCGACCCTCCGGGCGGTCGTACTGCGCTCGATGTTCACGACCCGACCCTCCGGGCGGTCGTACTGCGCTCGATGTTCACGACCCGACCCTCCGGGCGGTCGTGAAGCGCGGCCGGTTGTTCAGATCACGGTGATCGGCCGTGTCCGTCCAGCCGTGTTCCTCGTTGAAGATCCACGGCACCTGGCCGCCCTGCTGGTCGGCGTGCTCGATCACCACCGCGCCGCCCGGGCGCAGCAGCCGCGCGGCCACGCGTTCGATGCCGCGGATGGTGTCCAGGCCGTCCTCGCCGGAGAACAGCGCCATCTGCGGGTCGTGGTCGCGGGCCTCCGGCGCCACGTACTCCCACTCGGTGAGCGGGATGTACGGGGGGTTGGAGATGACCAGGTCGAAGCGGCCGTCCCAGGAGCGGTCGTCCTCGAAGGCCTTGGTGGCGTCCCCGGCGTGCAGGGTGACCCGGGCGCGGTCCGGGCTGGCCTCGATGTTGCGCCGGGTGTACTCCAGCGCGCCCTCGTCGAGCTCGAAGGCGTGCACGGTCGAGCGCGGCAGCTCCTGGGCCAGGGCGAGCGCGATGGCGCCGGAGCCGGAGCACAGGTCGACCACCAGCGGCTCGGCGACGTCCATCTCGCGGACGGCGTCTATGGCCCACTCGACGACCGTCTCGGTCTCCGGCCGGGGCACGAACACCCCGGGGCCGACCTCCAGTTCGAGGTAGCGGAAGAACGCCCGCCCGGTGATGTGCTGGAGCGGCTCGCGCGCCTCGCGGCGCGACACGGCCTCCCAGTAGCGGGCGTCGAAGTCGGCGTCCTTCACCGTGTGCAACTGGCTGCGCTTGACGTGGTGGACGTAGGCGGCGAGCTCCTCCGCGTCGAAGCGCGGCGACGGCACGCCGGCCGCGGCCAACCGCTGGGTGGCCTGGGCCACCTCGGCGAGCAGCAGGTTCATCCGTACGACCTCTTGTTTCTGCGCTCCGGCTTCACGCTGGCGTCGGGCTGGGGCGCGCCGGTCTCAGTTCTCTTGGGCCGCGGCCAGCTTGGCCTCGGCGTCCCGGTCGACGCAGGACTGGATCACCGCGTTCAGGTCGCCGTCCAGGACCTGGTCCAGGTTGTACGCCTTGAAGCCCGTGCGGTGGTCCGAGATGCGGTTCTCGGGGTAGTTGTACGTGCGGATCCGCTCGGAGCGGTCGACCGTACGAACCTGGCTGCGACGCGCGTCCGAGGCCTCCCGCTCGGCCTCCTCCTGCGCGGCGGCCAGCAGCCGCGAACGCAGGATGCGCATCGCCTGCTCCTTGTTCTGCAGCTGGCTCTTCTCGTTCTGGCAGGACGCCACGATACCCGTCGGCAGGTGGGTGATCCGGACCGCGGAGTCCGTGGTGTTGACCGACTGGCCGCCGGGGCCGGAGGAGCGGTAGACGTCGATCCGCAGGTCGTTGGCGAGGATCTCGACCTCGACCTCCTCCGCCTCGGGGGTGACCAGCACGCCCGCCGCGGAGGTGTGGATGCGGCCCTGCGACTCGGTGGCGGGCACGCGCTGCACGCGGTGGACGCCGCCCTCGTACTTCAGCCGGGCCCAGACGCCCTGGCCGGGCTCGGCGTTGCCCTTGGTCTTCACGGCCACCGAGACGTCCTTGTAGCCGCCGAGGTCGGACTCGTTGGAGTCGATGACCTCGGTCTTCCAGCCGATCCGCTCGGCGAAGCGCAGGTACATCCGGAGCAGGTCGCCGGCGAACAGCGCGGACTCCTCGCCGCCCTCGCCCGCCTTGATCTCCAGGATGACGTCCTTGTCGTCGCTCGGGTCGCGCGGGACCAGCAGCAGCCGCAGCTCCTCGGTCAGCTCGCCCTGGCGCTGCTCGGAGTCCTTCACCTCGGAGATGAACTCCGGGTCCTCGGCGGCGAGTTCGCGGGCCGCTTCGATGTCCTCGCCGGCCTGCCGCCACTCCCGGTAGACCCGGGTGATCGGGGTCAGCTCGGCGTACCGCTTGGCCAGCTTGCGCGCGTTGGCCTGGTCGGCGTGGACGGACGGGTCGGCCAGCCTCTTTTCGAGGTCGGCGTGCTCGACGAGGAGCTCTTCGACTGCCTCGAACATGGGGTGGCCTTCTTCCCGGGAGCTAGGAACGTGTGGGGGTTCGCGGAACGTGCGGGGGGACGCGAACGGCGCCGGTCCCCGGCGCCCCCGACAACGAGTACGGGGGCACCGGGAGCCGGCGCCGAGGGAGCGCTAGGCCTTCGCGCTGTGCTGCTTGCCGAAGCGGGCCTCGAAGCGGGCCACGCGGCCACCGGTGTCGAGGATCTTCTGCTTGCCGGTGTAGAACGGGTGGCACTGCGAGCAGACCTCGGCGCGGATCTCGCCACTGGTCTCGGTCGAGCGGGTCGTGAACTCGGCGCCGCAGGTGCAGGTCACGCGGGTGACCACGTACTCGGGGTGAACGTTGGGCTTCAAGGCTTCTCCTAGGTTTCGGGAGGGCACCGGGTCGGCGGCTGAAGTGCCGCACGTGAACCGGGACCGACGGACCAGTCTGCCAGGACCGGCCGCATCTTCCCAAACCGGGTCCGGTTCCGGGATATTCCGGACAGCCTCCCGGGCCGCGGGATCCGTACCCTCCGGCCGCCCTCAGCGCCGCGCGACGGGCGTCGAGGAGGCCTTCGGAGAGGCCGTCGGAGAGGCCGTGGGGTCCGCCTGGGCGGGGTTCTGAGGCTGGTCCGAGACGATCTCCCGGGGGACCGCCCGGTCGCCCTTGAGCGCCGCCCAGAGCTGGTCGGCCTGCGGCTGCCGCTCGACCACCCGGTTGGGGTCGCTGGGGGCCGTCACCACCGGCAGGGTGACCATGGTCAGCTGGTCCGGCCCGATCCCCTTGAGCTCCTGGCCCAGCCCCACCAGGGAGTTCACCGAGCCGAGCGCGGAGTCGGTGGTGACGCTCCTGGTCATGGTGTCGCCGATCGACCACAGCTTGACCGGGTTGGAGAACAGCCCGATCCCGCCGGCCTGCTTCAGCAGCGACCTGACCATCTGCTTCTGCAACTCGATCCGGCCGAGGTCGCTGCCGTCGCCGACGCCGTGCCGGGTGCGGACGAAGGCCAGCGACTGCTGACCGTCGAGGTGGTGCTCCCCGGCCGGCAGGTCGAGCCCGCTGTCCTTGTCGTGGATGGGCACCGTGGTGGTCACGGTGGCCCCGCCCAGCGCGTCCACCACCCTGGCGAAGCCCTCGAAGTCGACCTGGAGGTAGTGGTCCATCCGCAGCCCGGTGAGCTGCTCGGTGGTCTTGACCGCGCAGGTGGCGCCGCCGACCTCGAAGGCGCTGTTGTACATCGCGCGCTTGGCCCCGAGCACCGGCTTGCCGCTCGGGTCGGTGCAGTCCGGTCGGTTGACCAGGGTGTCGCGCGGGATCGAGACGACGGTGGCGTTCGTGTGGTCCTGGCTGATGTGCACCACCATCGCCGTGTCGGAGCGGGCGCTGTCGCCGGTGTCCCCGCCGGCCAGGTTCCCGTTCGCACCGGCCCGCGAGTCGGAGCCCAGCACCAGGATGTTGAAGGAGCCGTTGGTGGCCGCCGGGGGCCGGGCGTCGCCGAGGCGGGCGTTGATGTCGACGCTCTTGATGTTCCCGTTGAGCTTCACGTACGCGTACCCGGCCGCCCCGCCGCCGAGGACGACGAGCGCGGCGGACGCGCAGGCGACCGTCCGCACGACCTTGCGGCGGCGGCTTGGGACCCTCTTGTGCTCGGCCATACGGTCCAGAGTAAATCGGACAAGGCGGCCGAATGGTCCCAATCTGTCCCGACTCTGGAACAAAGCGTCCGCGAACGCGCGAAACCCCGGACCGCTCGCGCGATCCGGGGTTCCGTGCATCGACAGCCGTGCGGCTACGGTCAGTCGCCGGAGCCGGGGGTGGTCTTGGCGATCTGCATCAGGAACTCGGCGTTGCTCTTGGTCTGCTTCATCTTGTCCAGGAGCAGCTCGATCGCCTGCTGCGAGTCGAGCGCGTGCAGCACCCGGCGCAGCTTCCAGACGATGGCCAGCTCCTCGCTGCCGAGCAGGATCTCCTCCTTGCGGGTGCTGGAGGCGTCCACGTCGACGGCCGGGAAGATGCGCTTGTCCGAGAGCTTCCGGTCGAGCTTGAGCTCCATGTTGCCGGTGCCCTTGAACTCCTCGAAGATCACCTCGTCCATGCGCGAGCCGGTCTCGACCAGCGCGGTGGCCAGGATGGTCAGCGAGCCGCCGTTCTCGATGTTGCGCGCGGCGCCGAAGAACTTCTTCGGCGGGTACAGCGCGGTCGAGTCGACACCACCGGACAGGATGCGGCCGGAGGCCGGCGCCGCCAGGTTGTAGGCGCGGCCCAGGCGGGTGATCGAGTCCAGCAGGATGACCACGTCGTGGCCCAGCTCCACCAGGCGCTTGGCCCGCTCGATGGCCAGCTCGGCGACGGTGGTGTGGTCCTCGGCCGGGCGGTCGAAGGTCGAGGAGATGACCTCGCCCTTCACCGACCGCTGCATGTCGGTGACCTCCTCCGGACGCTCGTCGACCAGGACGACCATCAGGTGGCACTCGGGGTTGTTGTGGGTGATCGCGTTGGCGACCGCCTGCAGCACCATGGTCTTGCCGGTCTTCGGCGGCGCGACGATCAGACCGCGCTGGCCCTTGCCGATCGGCGACACCAGGTCGATGATCCGGGTGGTCAGCACGCCCGGGTCGGTCTCCAGGCGCAGCCGCTCCTGCGGGTAGAGCGGGGTGAGCTTGTTGAACTCGGGGCGGCCGCGGCCACCCTCCGGGTCCATGCCGTTGACGGAGTCCAGCCGCACCATGGCGTTGAACTTCTCGCGGCGCTCGCCCTCGCGCGGCTGGCGCACCGCACCGGTGATGGCGTCACCCTTGCGCAGGCCGTTCTTGCGGACCTGGGCGAGCGAGACGTAGACGTCGTTCTGGCCCGGCAGGTAGCCGGAGGTCCGGACGAACGCGTAGTTGTCGAGGATGTCGAGGATGCCCGCGACCGGGATCAGGACGTCGTCCTCGCCGATCTGCGGCTCGACGGTGCCGGCCTCGAAGCCCTCGCGGCCGCGACGGCCGCGACGGTCGCGGTAGCGGCCGCGACGGCCCCGGCGGCCATCGCCGAACTCGTCGTCCTCGTAACCGCCCTGCTGGGCCTGCGGCTGCTGCTGGACCTGCTGGGCCCCGCCCTGGCGGCCCTGCTGGCCCTCGCCCTGGCCCTGCTGCTGGCCGCCGCCCTGCTGGGTCTGGCGGTCGGCGCGGTCACGGCGGTTGCGGCGGTCGCGGCGGGACTCGCGGCCCTCGCCGTCCTGGGCCTCGCCGCCGTCCTGGCGCTCGGTGCGCTCCGTACGGTCGGTGCGCTCGCCGCCCTCGCGGCGCTCACGGCGCTCGCGGCGGTCGCGACGGGTCTCGCGGCCCTCCTCGCGGCCCTCGAAGCCACGGGTCTCGGCCGGACGCTCGGCCTGCTTCGGCTCGGCCACCACGACGGCGGCCTCGGCGACGGTCTCGGCCGCCGTGGCGGTCGGGGCGCCGGCGGCCGAGGTGGCGCGACGGCGGGTGCGCTCGGTGCGGGCCGGCGCGGCGGTCTCGGCAGCGGCCTGGACCGGGATCTCGATCTGGGCCTGCGACTCGGCGGCCGGGGCAGCGGCGGCGGCAGCCGCGGCGGCAGCGGCCTTGGTGCGGCGGGCCGGCTTCTCGGCCGGGGCCTCGGCGTCCGCCTTGGCGGCGGTGCGCTTGGCGGCCGGGGCGCCACCGGCGGCGAGCAGCGGGTCCCCGCCGCTCTTCTCCTTGATGGTCTCGATCAGCTGGCTCTTGCGCATGCGCCCGGTACCGGTGATGCCCAGGTCCGCGGCGAGCTTCTGCAGCTCGGCGAGGACCATGCCGTCCAGGCCCGCGGCGGCACTGCGGCGGCGGCGGGCCGGAGCAGCGGGGGCGGCGGCGTCCGACGCCTCTGCGTCCGGGCGCGCGCCCATCAGATCGGTGGAGTCGCTCACTAAGGGTCCTTCCCTGGAGCGGACGTCGGCCTGTCTGGCTCGGCGACCGGTTGTGCTGTCCTGACCAACGCTCGACTGCGTCGGTCCGAGGCGGTGATCCCTCGAATGGCGGGAGCCCGTCGAGGGAGAGCTGCGAGGTGCGGTGCATGAAGCACGGTGGTGCTGAGGTGGCGCGTGGGCCGGTCGTGTGTCGACCTCCCCTGAGGGCGTTGCCCCCACGCTGCCTGCGAATCCCGGGCCCCCGTCGCGTGACGGTGGCCCGCGCTCCGCCCGTCCTGGCCTCTAGGTGGGAGGCTGCGGGTGGGAGTCAGGTGCCGTCACGGCTTCGGGATGCGGCCGCATGTCGCGCAGGCAGGCTGCGTACGCGCTGCGGTGGGCTCCCGGAGAATCGTCGCCCCGGACATCGCCACGACTCCACGGAAGTGGAGGCTGGGATCGGGACGCGGCGCACCGAGCCCCGGAGGGCACATGGTGCAGCAATGAGGTTAACACTACCGACCCCCTCAGACATTCCCCGACCTTGGGCTTGCCAATCGTGTCCGGGCGGCCCGGCTCCGCGCCGGGCTGAACCGGCTGCTCAGACGTCCAGCGGGAGCACGGTGGCCCCGGTGCGGTCGATGCCGAGCCGGTGCGCGGCGAACGCCGGGTCCCCGCCGTGGCCGTGGTGGCCGGCGAAGGAGAGCACCTTGTCGACGCCCGCCTCGTCGGTGAGCGCCAGCACGGTCGGGCCGGCCCCGGAGACGACCGCGGGGACGCCCTCCGCGCGCAGCGCGCCGACCAGCGCGGCGCTGTCCGGCATGGCGGAGGCGCGGTAGTCCTGGTGCAGCCGGTCCTCGGTGGCCGCGAACAGCAGCTCGGGACGCCTGGTCAGCGCCTCGACCAGCAGCGCGGAACGGCCCGCGTTGACGGCGGCGTCGGCCAGCGGGACGGTCTTCGGCAGCAGGCCGCGGGCGGTCTCGGTGAGCACCTCGCCGGCCGGTACGAACACCACCGGGACGACCTGCTCGGAGGGTTCGAGTGCGACCGCCCTGGCCGACTCCTCGTCGGTCCAGGCGATGGTGAAGTTGCCGCGCAGGCAGGCCGCGACGTTGTCGGGGTGGCCCTCCAACTCGGAGGCGAGGGCCAGCAGCGCGTCGTCGTCCAGCGCCGACGGGCCGCCGATGGTGACGGCGCGGGCGGCCACGATGCCGGCACAGATCGCCGCCGAGGAGGAGCCCAGGCCACGGCCGTGCGGTATCCGGTTGGCGCAGACCACTTCGAGGCCGCGCGGCTGCCCGCCCAGCCGGTCGAAGGCGGCCCGCATCGAACGGACCAGCAGGTGGCGCTCGTCCCGGGGCAGCGTCTCGGCGCCCTCGCCGGCGATGTCGACGGAGAGGCCGGAGTCGGAGACCCGGACGACCACGTCGTCGTACAGACCCAGCGCGAGCCCGAAGGCGTCGAAGCCCGGACCGAGGTTGGCGCTGGTCGCGGGAACCCGGACCCGGACGGCGGCGGCACGGAACGCAGGACCGGCCATGCGGTGGACTCTCCTGGGGAAATCGGGCGGCGCGGAGCGCGTCGTCGGTGCGAGGGTGGGAAAGGGCCGCAGGCCCCTCGGGGCGGGCGGTCACAGTCGTCGGCGCGGCCCGTACCAGGACGGGCCCGGGGCATGTGCCACACGGCCGAGGCCAGAGTATCGAAGAGAGGTTCCCCAGTGGTACACCCCGTGGGCCTTCGATCTGGTGTGTTGCGGCTTCTGGCCGGAATGCACACCCCTCCCCGTCAAAGAGCGGGGCGGAATCAGATCGGAATGCGATGCGGAATCGACACGGAAGTGTCAGTGGAGAACTTCGACGGGCCGACCCCCGAAAGGGCCGGCCCGTCGACGCGTCAGACCCCGTTGCTAGTCGAGCAGACCGAGGCGCTGGGCCGCCGCCTCCGGGTCGACCGGGACGATCTGCGGCTGGCCGGCGCCGGCCACCGCCCAGTCCGGGTCCTTGAGGCCGTTGCCGGTCACGGTGCAGACGATCCGCTGGCCCGGGTCGACCAGGCCGGCCTCCGCCTTGGCCAGCAGACCGGCCACCGAGGCGGCCGAGGCGGGCTCCACGAAGACGCCCTCCTGCGCGGCCAACAGCCGGTACGCGGAGAGGATCTGACGGTCCGTCACCTTGTCGATGAGGCCGCCTGACTCGTCCCGCGCGGCGAGCGCGAAGTCCCAGGAGGCCGGGTTGCCGATCCGGATCGCGGTGGCGATGGTCTGCGGCTTCAGCACCGGCGCGCCGTCCACGATCGGGGCCGAGCCGGAGGCCTGGAAGCCCCACATCCGCGGGGTGCGCGCGGCCAGGCCGTCGGCGGCGTACTCGCGGTAGCCCTTCCAGTAGGCGGTGATGTTGCCCGCGTTGCCGACCGGCAGGACGTGGATGTCCGGAGCGTCGCCGAGCATGTCGACGATCTCGAAGGCCGCCGTCTTCTGGCCCTCGATCCGCACCGGGTTCACCGAGTTGACCAGCGCCACCGGGTACTTCTCGGACAGTTCACGCGCAAGGGTGAGGCAGTCGTCGAAGTTCCCGTCGACCTGCAGGATCCTCGCCCCGTGCACCAGCGCCTGGCCCATCTTGCCCAGGGCGATCTTGCCCTGCGGGACGAGCACCGCGGAGACCATCCCGGCCCGCACCGCGTACGCGGCGGCGGAGGCCGAGGTGTTGCCGGTGGACGCGCAGATGACGGCCTGCGCGCCCTCCTCCTTGGCCTTGGAGATGGCCATCGTCATACCGCGGTCCTTGAAGGAGCCGGTCGGGTTGGCACCCTCGACCTTGAGGTAGACCTCGCAGCCGGTGCGCTCGGAGAGCACCTGGGCGGGGACCAGGGGCGTACCGCCCTCCAGCAGGGTGACCACCGGGGTGGCCTCGGTGACCGGCAGGCGGTCCCGGTATTCCTCGATCAGGCCGCGCCACTGGTGGGTGTGCGCGCCTCGGACGACGTTCTCGGCAACGGCGTTCATGGCTGGTTCCTTATTCCCCTTCGACCCGCATGATGCTGGCCACGTCCCGCACGCTGTCCAGCGCGCGGAGCTTGTCGACCGTCGCCGACAGCGCGGCGTCGGTGGCGCGGTGGGTGACCACGACGAGCGAGGCGTCGCCGTCGCGGCCCTGCTGGCGCACGGTGTCGATGGACACGCCGTGCTCGGCGAAGACGGACGCGACCTGGGCGAGCACGCCCGCGCGGTCGTCCACGTCCAGGCTGACGTGGTAGCGGGTGACCACCTCGTCCATCGGCTTGGCGGGCAGCTGCGTGTACACGGAGGCCCCGGGGCCGGTGGCCCCGGCGAGCTTGTTGCGACAGACCGCGACGAGGTCGCCGAGCACCGCGGAGGCAGTCGGCGAACCGCCCGCGCCCGGGCCGTAGAACATCAGCCGGCCGGCCGCCTCGGCCTCGACGAACACCGCGTTGTACGCCTCGCGGACGGAGGCCAGCGGGTGCGAGAGCGGGATCATCGCCGGGTGGACCCGCGCGGTGACGGAGGCGCCGTCAGCGGCCCGCTCGCAGATCGCGAGCAGCTTGACCACGCAGCCCATCTCCTTGGCGGAGGCGATGTCGGCGGCCGTCACCTCGGTGATGCCCTCGCGGTAGACGTCCGCCGCGGTGACCTCGGTGTGGAAGGCGATCCCGGCCAGGATCGCTGCCTTGGCGGCGGCGTCGAAGCCCTCGACGTCCGCCGTCGGGTCCGCCTCGGCGTAGCCGAGCGCGGTGGCCTCCTCCAGCGCCTCCGAGTAGCCGGCGCCAGTGGTGTCCATCTTGTCGAGGATGAAGTTGGTGGTGCCGTTGACGATGCCCAGCACCCGGTTGACCTTGTCCCCCGCGAGGGACTCGCGCAGCGGTCGCAGCAGCGGGATCGCGCCCGCCACCGCGGCCTCGTAGTACAGGTCCACCCCGGCCTCGGCGGCCGCGGCGTGCAGCTCGGTGCCGTCCTTGGCGAGCAGCGCCTTGTTGGCGCTGACCACCGAGGCGCCCTGCTTGAAGGCGGACAGGATCAGCGATTTGGAGGGCTCGATGCCGCCCACGACCTCGACCACCACGTCGATGTCGCCCCGGTTGACCAGGGCCTCGGCGTCGGTGGTGATCAGGTGCTCGGGCACGCCGGGGCGCACCCGGCCGGCCCGGCGGACCGCGATCCCGGCGAGCTCGACCGGGGCACCGATGCGAGCGGCGAGGTCGTCGGCCGTCGTCGTCATGATGCGCGCCACCTCGGAGCCCACCACACCACAGCCCAGCAACGCCACCTTCAGCGGGCGCGTACGCATCATCCGACTCCGCTCTGCATTCATCGTGCTTCGGTATTTCCGGCGGGTTTTCTCCGGTCCGCCGGAAACTTCGGTCCGTACCAGTCTCCGGGACTTTCCGTACGGATCTACGGTCGTTCCATGATCTGAGACAAGGATTTCGTCATCCGATATCCAGACGCAGGAGATCCTCCTCCGTCTCGCGCCGGACGATCACCCGCGCCGCGCCGTCCTTGACGGCGAGCACGGGGGGCTTGAGGGCGTGGTTGTAATTGCTCGCCATCGAACGGCAGTAGGCGCCGGTGGCGGGCACCGCGATCAGGTCGCCCGGGGCCAGGTCGGCCGGCAGGAAGGCGTCCCGGACGACGATGTCGCCGGACTCGCAGTGCTTGCCGACCACCCGCACCAGCATCGGCTCGGCCTCGCTGGTGCGCGACACCAGGGCCACCGAGTACTCGGCGTCGTACAGCGCGGTGCGGATGTTGTCGGACATCCCGCCGTCCACGCTGACGTAGGTGCGCAGGCCCTCCAGCGGCTTGACGGTGCCGACCTCGTACAGGGTGAACGCGGTCGGGCCGACGATCGCCCGGCCCGGCTCCACGCTCAGCCGGGGGGTGTCCAGGCCGGCCGCGGCGCACTCGCGGCGGACGATGTCGGCCAGCGCGGCGGCGATCTCGGCCGGCTCGCGCGGGGCGTCCTCGCTGGTGTAGGCGATGCCGAGGCCGCCGCCGAGGTCGATCTCCGGCAGCTCGACGCCGTGCTCGTCACGGACCTCGGCCAGCAGGCCGACCACCCGGCGGGCGGCCACCTCGAAGCCGGCCATGTCGAAGATCTGCGAACCGATGTGCGAGTGGATGCCGCGCAGCTCCAGGCTCCCGTGGCCGAGCACCCGGCGCACCGCCTCGGCGGCCGCTCCCCCGGTCAGGGAGAGCCCGAACTTCTGGTCCTCGTGCGCCGTGGCGATGAACTCGTGGGTGTGCGCCTCGACGCCGACGGTGATCCGGATCAGCACCTGCTGGCGCACGCCCTGGCGGGCGGCGATCGCGGCGAGGCGCTCGATCTCCTCGTAGGAGTCGACCACGATGTGCCCGACGCCGGTCTTCACCGCGTGTTCGAGCTCGTCCACCGACTTGTTGTTGCCGTGCAGCGCGATCCGCCGCGGCGGCATCCCGGCGGCCAGCGCCACCGCCAGCTCGCCGGCGCTGCACACGTCGAGGTTGAGGCCCTCCTCGTGCAGCCAGCGCACGACCGCCTTGGAGAGGAACGCCTTCCCGGCGTAGTAGACGTCCGCCTCGGCGCCGAAGGCGTCCCGCCAGGCGCGGGCCCGGCTGCGGAAGTCCTCCTCGTCCAGCACGTAGGCCGGGGTGCCGAACTCGGCGGCCAGCCGCTTGACGTCGATCCCGCCGACGGTGGCCACGCCCTCGGCGTCGCGGACGACGGTGCGCGACCAGACCTTGGGGTCGAGCGCGTTCAGGTCGGCCGGCGGGGCCTGGTAGTGGCCCTCGGGCAGCACATCGCCGTGCCGGGGACCAGCGGGGTGTGCGGAGCGACTCATCTTCTAGCAAGCCCTTCGAGACCTATGGCGAGGGGCGGCGACGGTCCTCGTTGACCGTCAGCCGCCCCCTGCTGTGCGCTTGGGGGTGGTGCCTACATCCGCTCGGGCGCCGAGACGCCCAGGAGCGTCAGGCCGTTGGCCATGACCGTGCGCGTCGCCTCGACCAGCCAGAGCCGGGCGCGGTGCGTGTCGGTCATCTCCTCGTCGCCCTTGGGCAGGAACATGCAGTTCTCGTACAGGCGGTGGTACGTGCCCGCGAGGTCCTCCAGGTAGCGCGCGACCCGGTGCGGCTCGCGCAGCTCGCCGGCGGTGGCGAGGACGCGCGGGAACTCGCCGAGGGCGCCGAGGATGTCGTTCTCCCACGTGGTGGCGAGCAGCTCGGGCTTGAACTGCTCGGCCGTGCCCTTGTCCACGCCCAGCTCGGCGGCCTTGCGGGCGACGCCGCACATCCGGGTGTGCGCGTACTGGACGTAGTAGACCGGGTTCTCGTTGGTCTGGCTGGTCAGGACGTTGATGTCCAGCGTGATCGTCGAGTCGGTGGAGGAGCGCGCCAGGGTGTAGCGGGCGGCGTCCACGCCGATCCACTCGACCACGTCGTCGATCGTGATGATGTTGCCGGCCCGCTTGGACATGCGGACCTCTTCGCCGTCGCGAAGCATCTTCACGAACTGGCCGATCTTCACCTCGATGTTGTGGTTCATGTCGTCGCCCGCGCAGGCCGCGATGGCCTTGAGGCGGTTGACGTAACCGTGGTGGTCGGCGCCCAGCATGTAGAGCGCGACCTCGGTGCCGCGGTCGCGCTTGGACAGGTAGTAGGCGGCGTCGGCGGCGAAGTAGGTGGTGTCGCCGTCGGCCTTGATCAGGACGCGGTCCTTGTCGTCGCCGAAGTCGGTGGTGCGCAGGAAGACCGCGCCATCCTGCTCGAACACGTGGCCCTGCTCGCGCAGCCGGGTGGTGGCCTGCTCGACGGCGCCGGAGTCGTGCAGCGACTTCTCGGAGAACCAGACGTCGAAGTGGGTGCCGAACTCGTCCATCGAGCGCTGGATCTCGGCCACCATGAGCTTGAGGCCCTCGGTGCGGAACACCTGGAGCTGCTCGTCCTCGGAGCGGTCGAGCAGACCGGGGACGACGTCGGTGATCGCCTTGGCGATGTCGACGATGTACTCGCCGACGTAGCCGCCCTCAGGCACCTCGCGGCCGTTCGCGGCGGCCTGGAGCGAGGCGGCGAACTTGGTGATCTGCACACCGGCGTCGTTGAGGTAGTACTCGGTGGTGACGTCGGCGCCGGAGGCGCGCAGCACCCGGGCCAGCGAGTCGCCGACGGCGGCCCAGCGGACGCCGCCGATGTGGATCGGGCCGGTCGGGTTGGCGGAGACGAACTCCAGGTTGATCTTCAGGCCCTGGAGGGCCTCGTTGCGGCCGTAGGCCTCGCCCGCCTCGACGATGGTGCGGGCCAGCGCGCCGGCGGTGGCGGTGTCCAGGGTGATGTTCAGGAAGCCCGGACCGGCGATGTCGACCTTGGCGACGCCGGTGATCCCTCGCAGGCGCTCGGCCAGAACCTCGGCAACGGCTCGCGGCGGCTTGCCGGCCGCCTTGGCGAGCTGGAGGGCCACGTTCGTCGCGTAGTCGCCGTGGTCCCGGTTCTTGGGCCGGTCGACCGCCACGTGCTCGGGCACGGTGACGGCCAGCTCGCCCGCCTCGACGGCGGAGCTCACTGCGGCCTGGACTGCCTGGGAAAGGTCTGCGGGGGTCACGACGCCAAGCGTAGGCGAGAGGAGGTGCCCGCCCGCCACTCGGTTTGCCGGTTGAGACGTCCGGAGGGGCCGCCACGCCGTCCGCCCGGGGGTGTCAGCCCCTGTCCGTACGGCGTGTTCGCTCAGGGCGAAATCCTTCGGGCCCCGCGTCCGGGCGCCCCCCGGGGTTCATCAGCCGACGGACCAGGGCCACCAGATCGGCCGGGTCGAACGGCTTGCCGAGGTAGCCGTCCACGCCGACCGTCTCCCCCAGGTCCAGGTCCGCCGGGGTGCAGGCGCTCACGATCGCGATCGGCAGCCGGCTGGTGTCCGGGGTCGCGCGCAGCCGGGCCGCCGTCCGCAGGCCGTCCAGCCTCGGCATCATCACGTCCAGCGTCACCACGTCGGGCTTCACCCGGCGGATGACCTCCAGGCACTCGGCGCCGTCGGCGGCGGTCACCACCTCGAAGCCCTCCAGCTCAAGGTTGACCCTGATCAGCTGACGGATCACCTCGCTGTCGTCCACTACGAGGACCCGCCCGGACACTCCCGACACCTCACCGAGGGTATCGGCGGCCCCGCCGCCCCGTCCGGCCTTTGGACACTTCCACTCCCCCGGCCCGCCGGACCGCCCCGGCGGCCTTCCGGAAACCCGTGCACGGCCCGCCCCCGAAGCCTGGTAGTGTTCATCACGTCGGAACGCGCAAGTGACCGGCAGGCCAACAGGCCCCCGTAGCTCAGGGGATAGAGCACCGCCCTCCGGAGGCGGGTGCGTAGGTTCGAATCCTACCGGGGGCACTTCGCGGTAAGTGCAAATGAGGCCCAGATCAGTGGAGTTGATCCACGGATCTGGGCCTTCGTCACGTTCCGGCTCCGGCCGGAGCCGGAGACCGGGCCCGGGTGGGGGGCCGGGCCCGGGGCTAGGAGGCGGAGGCCTCGACCTGGGCGTAGAGGTCCGCGATGGTGTGGTCGAAGTAGGCGCTGTACGAGGTGTCGTCGGTGTCGCCGCCCTGCTGGAAGCCGCCGATGGCGCCGACCACGTCGCCCGTGGCGGTGTTGATCCACGGGCCGCCGCTGGTGCCGGACGGGTAGGACGGGCACTGGATGACGCGCTGGTAGGCGCTCTCCTGGGTGGTGGTGTTGGTGCAGAGGCTGGGCGTCTCGGAGCCGGCCGGGTAGCCGTAGAGCTGGACGGTGGCGCCGAAGGACTCGTCGGTGCCCAGGTGGTTGCCGCCGACCACGTCCTCGACCTTGCGGCCGTTGCTGGGGGCGGTCTCCAGGATCGCGAAGTCCTCGTCCACGTCGCCCTTCTGGGACCAGCCGGTGGTGGTGTGCACGGCGGTCACCTGCCAGGTGCCGAACGGGGCGTTGCCGTCGCGGTAGCCGGGGGCGAAGGTGACGCCGTCGGCGCTGCCGAGGCAGTGCGCGGCGGTCAGCAGCAGGTTGCCGGTGGCGCTGTGCAGCACGCTGGCGGTGCAGAAGTGGTTGCCGGCCGCCACCGAGCCGCTGAACAGCGCGCCCACCGTGTCGCTCTCCCGGTCGCCGACGGGGGCGGCGGCGGTGGTGCCGAGCGAGACGGTGCGGGTGTCCGGGGTCGCCGCCGGGGACGGGGTCGAAGTCGGCGACGGAGTCGACGTCGGCAACGGGGTCGACGTCGGGGACGGGGTCGCGCCGGCCGTCGGGGTGCCGGTGGGGGCGGGCGCGACGGCGGGGACCGGGGCCGCCGTCGAGGTGCCGGTGGGGGCGGGCACGGCCGCGCTCTTGGCGCTGCGGGCCACCTTCCCGGCGGCCGTCGTGTCGGACAGGTTCAGCCCGTGCGTGCCGGTCACCGCGACGGCCACCACGACCGCGGACAGTGCGGTGAACAGCCACGGGGCCAGCAGCCGACGACGGCGCGACCTCTGGCGGCGGTGCTGACCCATGGCTGACTCCCCTGCCGTGGTCGGGACGGCTTATCGGTCACCGACTATGACGCCTTTGCCTGGAAAGGGTGTTACCGCAGGCTTGGAGCTCGATGAGAAATCCGTCACCTCGGCGGGAGGCCGTCCAGCTCGGCCGCCGTGACGAACGCGGTGTGTGTCCCGGCGGAGGTGCAGGCGAAGGCCCCGGCGGCCGAGCCTACCCGGGCGCAGTCCAGCGGCGGGCGACCCCGGAACCAGGCGTACAGGAAGCCGGAGACGAAGGCGTCCCCGGCGCCGTTGGTGTCCACGACCGGGCGGCCCGGGTCGACGGCGGGCAGGTGGCGCAGCACTCCGTCCTCGCGGGCGAGCAGGTAGCAGCCCTCGGCGCCCGCGGTGGCGGTGACCACGGAGGCCCGGCCCTCGGCGAGGATCGCGCGCATCACCTCCTCGTGCCGGCCCCGGCAGCCGGCCACCGAGAGGAACACCAGGTCGGAGCCGAGCGCGTAGTCGCGGTGGTGCGGGTCGGCGCCGTCCCAGTCGTGCAGGTCGGTGGAGGTGGTGCGGCCGAGCCGGCGCAGGTCGGCGTACATGTCGCGGTTGACGCCGGTGATGGAGAGGTGGACGTGCCGGCTGCGCTCGACGTACGGGAGGTAGAACTCGCGCGGCAGTCGCAGGTCGGCGGGGTGGCGGCCGTCGAAGAAGGAGAACCGGCGGCCGGAGCCGTCCACCAGGTTGACGCCGCGCGGGGTGCCGTACGGGCTCACCAGGTGCGCGAAGTGCACGCCGTGGCGGCGGTAGGCGGCACGCACCAGCTCACCTTGCGGGTCCTCGCCGAGGAAGTCCAGGAGGGCGGTGCGCAGGCCGAGGTGGTGGGTGCCGAGGGCGACGCCGTTGCCGGTGTGGCCGACGTAGTCGCGCACCGGCTCGACGAACCGCGAGTCGCCGGGCGGGATCTCCAGCCGCTCGACCCGCACGACGGTGTCCACTCCCACCCCGCCCACCACGAGCACGTCGAACTCCGGCAGCATGGCGCCTCCTTGATCCTGGACGGTGCCCAGGAGTCAAGCAGGCACGGGAGGTTGACTGCAAGACCTTGCTGCAAGTTTTCAGTCCGCCCGAACAGCCCCGCCGCGCCGGGACGTTCGGGCCGGACGGCCGGAGGGCTAGACAGCCGGACGGCCGGACGGCCGAGGCTGGAGCACCGGGCCCCGGGACTCACGACCGAGTCCCGGGGTCCCGCCTCCACTCCGCGCTCAGAGCGCCGACAGCTCCGCGACCAGGTCGTCCAGCCCCAGCGATCCCTGCGAGAGCGCCGCCATGTGCCAGGCCTTGAGGTCGAACTCCTCGCCGCGCGCCTCGTGCGCGGCCCGCGCCGCCGCCCGGCCACGCAGCCAGGCGCGCTCGCCGAGCTTGTAGCCGATCGCCTGGCCGGGCAGGCCCAGGTAGCGGACCAGCTCGCTGTCCAGGAAGTCCGCGGACAGGCCGCAGTACAGGCCGAAGAACTCCCGGGCGTGCTCCGGGCTCACCGGCTCGCCCGGCTTGTACGGGGAGTCCGCCGGGAAGTCCAGGCCGACGTGCATGCCAATGTCGACGATGACCCGCAGCGCCCGCATCATCTGGGCGTTGAGGTAGCCCAGCCGGTGGCCGGGGTCGGTGAGGTAGCCGAGCTCGTCCATCAGGCGCTCGGCGTACAGCGCCCAGCCCTCCAGGTTGGCGCTCACCCCGCCGAGGCTCACCTGGTAGGTGGAGAGCCGGTCGGCGACGTAGTTCCACTGCGCGATCTGCAGGTGGTGGCCCGGCACGCCCTCGTGGTACCAGGTCGAGACCAGGTCCCAGACCGGGAAGCGGTCCCGGCCCAGCAGCGGCAGCCAGGTCCGCCCGGGGCGGCTGAAGTCCAGCGAGGGCGCGGTGTAGTACGGCGCGGCCGCGCTGCCGGCCGGGGCGATCTTCGACTCGACCCGGGTGACCGGCTCGGCCAGGTCGAAGTGGGTGCCCTGGAGGTCACGGACCGCCTGGTCCATCAGGCCCTGCAGGTACTCCCGGGCGGCCTCGGCGCCCTCGATGGCCGGGCCGTCGTTCTCCAGCCACTTCATCGCCGTCAGCGGGTCGGCCTCCGGGAGGACCTTCCCGGCCTCGGCCTCCATCTGCGCGAGCAGGTCGTGGAACTCGCTCCAGGCCCAGGCGTACGCCTCGTCCAGGTCCAGGTCGGCGCCGGTCCAGTAGCGCACCCACCGGCCGTAGCGCTCCCGGCCGGTGGTGTCCGGGGTGTCGGCGGCGGCCGGACCGTACACGTCGCGCAGCCAGTCGCGCAGCGCGGCCAGCGCCTCGGCGGCGGCCACCGCGTGCGCGGACAGCTCGGCGCGCACGGCCTCCGGCGCGGCCTGGACGAACTCCCCGAACCAGCCGCCCGGCACCTCGCCGTCGAGCCACTCGCCGAACTGCCCGACCACCGTCTCCACCTGGCGCGGGCCGGACAGCAGGCCGCGCTCGACGCCCTCGGTCAGGGTCTGCCGGTACTGCTCCAGCGCCACCGGCACCCGGGCCAGCCGGCGGCCGATCAGCCGCCACTCGTCCTCGGTGCCGGTGGCCATCAGGGTGAAGGTCTCCCGCAGGTTGTGCACCGGGGAGCCCAGGTTGCGCACCGCGCGGAAGTTCTCCCCCGCGTCGTGCACGGCGAGTTCGGCGGTCAGCCGCTCGCGCAGCAGCCGGGCGCAGCGGCGCTCGGCCTCGTCCTCGGCGGCGCCGGCCGCCTCCGCCGCCTCCAGCCGCGCGAGGGTGCGGCGGGCGAGGTCGGCGATCGCCTCGGCGCCGGCCGGGGAGAAGTCGGGGAGCCGGTCGTCCTCGGCGTTGAGGCCGAGGTACACCGCGGTCAGCGGGTCGAGCTCGGCCAGGTCGCGGACGTAGTCGTCGGCAATGCGGCGGGGGGTGTCGCCGCCGGAGTTGATCAGTTCTTCCACCATTCGGACATCATCGCGTTGCCCGCGCCGATTGCAAGCCCCTGCCGCACTCCGTTGACCGGTTCCGGCGGAACGTCAGCCGGCGTCCGCCGCCCCCGGAGCACGGCAAACGCCCGTTCGGAGGGATCCGTGCGCGACAGGCCCCGATCCGCCCGACGCCCATTACGCTGACCAGCATGGAAGCCCGCCCCACCACGGCAACCGACCCGACCCCCACCCCCTCGACCCCCGAGCTCCGCCCGCGCCGCTCCGGCTACCGGCGGCTGCCCGTCGAACAGCGGCGCGAGCAGCTGATCGCCGTCGCCCTGGAGCTGTTCGCCTCCCGGCCGCCCGAGGAGGTGAGCCTGGACGACGTGGCCGAGGCCGCCGGGGCCTCCCGGCCGCTGGTCTACCGCTACTTCGCGGGCGGCAAGCAGCAGTTGTACGAGGCCGCGCTGCGCACCGCGGCCGAGGAGCTGACCAGCCGGTTCGCCGTCCCGCTGGCCGGGACGCCGTCCGAGCAGCTGGCGGCCGTACTGGACGGCTACTTCGCCTTCGTGGCCGAGCACGACGCCGGCTACTCGGCGCTGCTGCGCGGCGGTTCGGTGGTGGAGACGGCCCGGACCTCGGCGATCGTCGACGACGTCCGCCGGGCGGCGCTCAAGCGGACCCTGCGGCACCTGGGCGTGCGGGAGGCCGGGCCGCGGCTGACCCTGCTGGTGCGCTCCTGGATCGCGGTGGTCGAGGGCGCTTCGCTGAGCTGGCTGGACGAGGGGCGCGCGCTGCCGGTGGCGGAGCTCCGGGACTGGCTGGTGGACCAGTTCACGGCGATGGCGGCGGCGACGGCGCTGCACGATCCGCAGACGGCGCAGGTGCTGGCGGGTCTGCTGGCGCTGGAGGGCCCGCGGGCGGAGCGGGCCGAGCGGCTGCGCGCGGTGCTGGGCGGGCGGTAGCGGCCTTCCCGACCCCCGTGCCAAGGGTCGGGCGGGCCGGCTCATCAGGCCTTGCCGAGCACCTGGCGCTGGCGGCCGAGGCCGTCGATCTCGATCTCGACGACGTCGCCGGGGGCAAGGAACGGCGTGCCGGGGCGGCCCAGGGTGACTCCGGCCGGGGTCCCGGTGATGATCACGTCGCCGGGCTCCAGCACCATGAACCAGCTCGTGTAGCGGACGAGTTCGAGCACCGGGAAGATCATCTCCGCGGTGTCGCCGTCCTGCCGCTGCTCGCCGTTGACCCACAGCCGCAGCGCCAGGGCCTGCGGATCGGCCACCTCGTCGGCGGTGACCAGCCAGGGCCCGAGCGGGGTGAAGGTCTCCGCCGACTTGCCCTTGTCCCACTGGCCGCCGCGCTCGAACTGGAAGGCCCGCTCGGTCACGTCGTTGGCGATGGTGTAGCCCGCGATCACCTCCGCGGCCGCCTCGTGCCCGTCCAGGTAGCGGGCGGTGCGGCCGATCACGACGGCCAGTTCGGCCTCGTAGTCGGTCTTCTCGCCGCCGCGCGGCACCAGCACCTCGTCGTAGGGGCCGACCACGGTCGAGCTCGGCTTGAGGAAGATCACCGGCTCGGCCGGGATCGCCGCCCCGGCCTCGGCCGCGTGGTCGCGGTAGTTGAGCCCGATGCCGACCACCTTGCCCGGCCGGGCCACCGGCGCGCCCACCCGCTGCCCGGTCAGGTCCACCGTCGGCAGCACGCCGGCGGCCACGTCCCGGGCCAGTGCGGCGCTGTCCAGCCCGGACAGGAAGGCCCCGTCGAGGTCGCGGGCGCGCCCGGAGAGGTCGTACGCGGTACCGTCCTCGCCCAGGACGACCGGGCGCTCGGCACCCGGGGGTCCGACACGTAGGAGCTTCATCGATCCGTCACCAGCCTTTCGTCGCAGCTCACCGGGACGGCACGGACACCGCTCCCGGGTCTGGCAACGAGGTATATCAACGCACCGGGCGGCGGACCAGACCGTCCCGATGGGCGGATCCCCAGCAGATCCCGCGGTCGCGCGGGGGCCGCACGGGTGACCCGCACGGTTGACAGGCCCCCGGACCCGCTGCGCCGACGGCGAACTCCCGCACGCCCAGGGCGAACGCATGCTTGCCGGGGCGCCGATGGGCGCACTATCCGGGCATGGAGATCACCCCGGTACGCGACGAACTACACATGATCACACTGGACTTCGGCACCGTCTACCTGTGGCGGGACGCGCACGGACTGACCCTGGTCGACACCGGCACCGCCGGGTCGGCGGAGGGGATCGAGGAGGGCATCCGCAGGATCGGACTGGAGCCGGCCGCGCTGCGCCGGATCGTGCTCACCCACCACCACGAGGACCACACCGGCTCGGCCGCCGAGCTCGCCCTCCGCTGGTCCGCCGAGGTGGTGGCGCACCGGCTGGAGGCGCCGGTGATCCGGCGCGAGCAGCCGCCGGTCCCGCCCGTACTGAGCCCCTTCGAGCAGGAGCTGTGGGCGGGCCTGCCGCCGATCCCGCCCGCCGAGCCCTGCCCGGTGCACCGCGAGGTCGAGGACGGGGACGTGCTGGACATCGGCGGCGGCGCGGTGGTCGTGCACGTGCCCGGTCACACCGACGGCAGCATCGCGCTGCACCTGCCCGGGCCCGGGGTGCTGTTCACCGGGGACGTGGTGGCCAACGTCCAGGGGCGGACCATGCCGGGGGTGTTCAACACCGACCCCGCGCTGACCCTCGCCTCCTTCCACCGGTTGGCCGCGCTGCCGGTGGAGACGGTGGTGTTCGGGCACGGCGACCCGATCGCCGAGGGCGGCTCAGCCGCCCTGCGCGCCGCCGCCGAGCAGCACCCGCAGGCTTAGCGCCAGGCTCGGGCCGGGCCCGAGCCTGGCGGCCTCCCGCTGCCAGTGCGCGAGGTCGCGCCGGGCGTCGGCCCGGGCCTCCGGGACGGCACCGCCCTCCTGCGCCAGCGCGTCCAGCAGCCCGACGGCGGTGCCCCGGCGGCCGTCCCGCGCCAGCCAGAGGGCCAGATCGTGGCAGGTGCGCAGGGTGCGCGGGTCGGCCGGGCCGCAGATCCGGGCGAAGTCGGGGACGAGCCGCAGCAGTATCTCCACGGCCTCCCCGGCCTCGCCCTCGGCGCCGCGCTGCCAGGCCTGGTCGGCCCGCCGGCGCAGCTGCTCCGGACTGGGGTCGTCCGGCCGCAGCATGCCCGGCCGGATCCGGCGCAGCCGTTCGAGCACCTCGGCGGCGTCGGCCGGCCGGTCCTCGGGCCGCTTGGCGAGCAGCTGGGCGACCAGTTCGGCCAGCGCCGGGTCCTTGCCGCGCACCCGGGGCGGGGTCTCGTGCAGGTGCTTGGTCATGTACTCGTACGGCGAGTCGGCGCGGAACGGCCGCCGGCCGGTGCTGACCTCGTACAGCATCACGCCGAGCGCGTAGAGGTCGGCCCGGCCGTCCACGGTGCCGCCGGACCAGCACTCGGGCGCCAGGTACGGGACGGTGCCGACCACGTTGCCGGTGGAGGTGAGCCCGGTGGACTGGGAGAGCAGCCGGGCGATGCCGAAGTCCAGCACCTTGGCCCGGTCCCCGTGCTCGGCGACCATGACGTTCTCGGGCTTGATGTCGCGGTGGATGACGCCGTTGCGGTGCGCCGCGTCGAGCGCCTCGCAGACGTGTCCCATCCAGGTGAGGGCGCGCCCGTGGTCGGGCAGGCCGTCCTTGAGGACCGCGGACAGCGCCCGGCCGCGGACCAGCTCCATCACCAGGTAGTGGTTCTCCCCGTCGCCGTCGACGACCCGGCCGTAGTCGTGCACGGTCACGATGTGCGGGTTGGAGAGGCCGCCGGCCACCTTGGCCTCGCGGACGAACCGCCCGACGGCCTCCCGGTCGGCGGCGTGCTCGGCCAGCAGCAGCTTCACCGCGACCTGCCGGTCCAGCACGGTGTCGGTCGCCCGCCAGACCACGCCGAACCCGCCCCGGCCGAGCCACTCGTCCAGCCGGAAGCGACCGCCGAGCACGTCTCCCTTGTGCATGCCCTCCCCCAACTCGGCCGCGTCCGTCCCTCGTTCGCCGCCGGAGGGGTCACCTTAGCGGCGGTCGGGGACGAACGGGTGAACGAGGTCGGGCCCTCCGACCGGGCCCTCCCGCCCCGGCTCTACTGCTTGGGCCTGGGCAGGCCGAGCGGGTTGATCTCGGAGGTCTGCACGGCCTCGTTCTCCAGGCCCCAGCGCTTGAGCACCTGCCCGTACGTCCCGTTCTTGATCACCTCGTTGATGGCGCTGTTGAGCGCCTTGACCAGGCCGTTGTCCTTCTTGGTGGTCGCCGCGATCTTGCCGAGGACGTCCGCGCCGGCGCCCGAGTAGGTGCCGACGACCTCGGTCTCGCCGCTCTGCACGGCGTGGAAGGCCAGGTTGGGGTTGGGGCCGACGTAGGCGTCGATCCGGCCGGAGGAGAGCGCGAGGTAGAACTCGGTGCCCGAGAAGTACTTGATGTCGATCGGCTTGAGGCCGTTCTTGACGTTCTCCTCGCTCCAGGAGATCAGCAGCTTCTCCTGGTTGGTGCCGGTGTTGACGCCGACGGTCTTGCCCGCGAGGTCCTTGGCGCCGGTGACCTTCAGCCCGCTGCCCTTCTTCGTCTCGAAGCCGAGGACGTCCAGCCGGTAGGTGGCGAAGTCGTACTTCTCCTTGCGCTCCTCGGTGACGGTGATGTTGGACAGGCCCACGTCGTACTTGCCGCTGTCCAGGCCGACGAAGATGTTCTCCCAGGAGACGGAGTTGACCTCGACCTTGAGGCCGAGCACGTCGCCGATCAGCTCGGCGATGTCCGGCTCGACCCCGATGACGGTCTTGTCGTCGTCGGCGTAGAAGTCCAGCGGCGGGGTGGTGCCCAGGGAGTCGACGACGCTCAGCGTGCCTCTCTTTCTGATCTCCTCCGGGACCAGTGCCGCGATCGCGTCGACCTTGGGCGTGCTCACCCGGTTCTGGTTGGGTGACAGGTTCACCACGGCGCCGTTCGGCGCGGTGCTGCCCTTGGCCGGGGCGAGGTCCGCCGAGGCGCCCGTGGCGCCGCTGCCGCAGCCGGTCAGGACGAGGGCGGCGGCGAACGCGCCGGCTGCGGTCACGAGGGCGCGACGGGGTAGGGACATGGCGGAACTCCTGCTCGGTGAAGGTGAAGTGACGGGATCTCTTAGAGGACCTTGGCCAGGAAGGCCCGGGTGCGGTCGTGCTGCGGGCGGTCCAGGACCTCGGCGGGCGGGCCCTGCTCGACCACCACTCCGCCGTCCATGAAGACGACCGTGTCGGCGACCTCGCGGGCGAAGCCGATCTCGTGGGTGACCACGATCATCGTGGTGCCGGTCAGGGCCAGGTCCTTGATGACGTCCAGCACCTCGCCGACCAGTTCCGGGTCGAGCGCCGAGGTGGGCTCGTCGAACAGCAGCACCTTGGGCTCCAGGGCGAGCGCCCGGGCGATCGCCACCCGCTGCTGCTGCCCGCCGGACAGCTGCCGGGGGTAGGCGGTGGCCTTGTCGGCCAGCCCGACCCGCTCCAGCAGCACCAGCGCCGCCGCCTTCGCCTCGGCCCGGGGCCGGCCCAGCGCGGCGATCGGCGCCTCGACCACGTTCTCCAGCACGGTCAGGTGCGGGAACAGGTTGAAGTTCTGGAACACAAAGCCGATCCCGGTGCGCTGGCGCAGCACCTCGCGCTCCTTGAGCTCGTACAGCCGGTCGCCGGAGCGCCGGTAGCCGATCAGCTCGCCGTCGATGGCGACGTAGCCGCGGTCGAGCTTCTCCAGGTGGTTGATCGAGCGCAGCAGGGTGGACTTGCCGGAGCCGGACGGGCCGAGCACCACGGTGACCGAGCCGGCCGGGACGTCCAGGTCGACCCCGCGCAGGACCTCCAGCGGGCCGAAGCTCTTGTGCAGGCCGCGCACCTGCACCATCGGCGCCGCCTCGGACTTGGTCAGCGTGGTCATGGACGTCCTCCGGTGGTGCGGGTGGTCGGGGTACGGGTCGGCAGGCTCCGCACGAACGCCCGGAGGCGCTGCAGCGGGGTGGGCGGCGGGGTGCGGCTGGCGCCGCGGGCGAAGTAGCGCTCGACGTAGTACTGGCCGATCGACAGCACGGTGGTCAGCACCACGTACCAGACGGTGGCGACCATCAGCAGCGGCACCACCCGGCCGGTCCGGCCGTAGATCACCTGGGCCTGGTAGAAGAGCTCGCCGATGGCCATCACGTAGACCACCGAGGTGCCCTTGAGCAGCGAGATCACCTCGTTGGCGGCGGAGGGCAGGATGCCGCGCATGGCCTGCGGCAGCACGATCCGCCAGGCCTGCCGCAGCCGTGGGATGCCGAGCGCGGCGGCGGCCTCGCGCTGGCCGCCCTCCACCGCGATGATGCCGCCGCGGATGATCTCGGCGGCGAACGCGGCCTGGTGCAGCCCGAGGCCGATCACCGCCGCGCCGAGCGCGCCGAGCACGCCGAGCGTCTCGAACTCGCCGAAGGTCGGGCCGAACGGGATGCCGAAGCCGAACCGCTTGTAGAGGTAGGAGAGGTTGAACCAGAACACCAGCTGGACGATCAGCGGGATCGAGCGGAACACCCAGACGTACGCCCAGGCGATGGTCTGGAGGATCACGCTGCGGGACAGCCGCATCGCGGCCACCACCGCGCCCAGCGCGAAGCCCAGCACGGTGCCGTAGGCGGTGAGTTCGAGGGTGCGGCCGATCGCCTGGAGGATGGTGTCGGCGGTGAAGTAGCGCTGGAAGGTGGGCCAGTCCCAGCCGGGGTTGGTGGCCAGGCCGTGGGCGAACTGGACGAGGACGACGAGTGCGGCGAGGCCTGCCGCCCAGCGCCAGGGGTGCCGGGCGGGGACGGTCCGCAGGCCGGCCAGCTCCTCGGGGTCAAGGCCGGCCGTACGTCTCGACGCGGGCGGTGTCTCGATACTGACGGTCATCGGGGACTCCTTGGACGGGGCCCTCGGCTGCGCTGGGCAGCCTCCGGCTCAGGGGTGCTCGGGCGGGCTGATCTGGGACTCCTTGATCGCCGACTCGGCGACCCCCCACTTCTTGAGGATCCGGTCGTACGTCCCGTCCTTGATCAGCTGGTTGACCGCCGCCTGGAAGGCCGGGGTGAGCGTGGAGCCCTTCTTGAAGGCGAAGCCGACGTCCAGCCGGTGGAACTCGTTGAGGAAGCGCAGCCCGGCGGACTCCTGCGAGGCCTGGTGGCGCAGGCCGTTGATGGTGGACATCTCGATGTCCACCCGGCCCTGCTGGATAGCGGTCAGCAGGGCGCCGGCGTCGCTGAACGCCTTGACCTCGTACGGCTTCTTCCCGGCGTCGGCGCAGACGTTCTTCTTGCTGTTGAGCGTGGTCTCGAAGGTGCTGCCCGCACTGGTGCCGATGGTCAGCCCGCAGAGCTGGACCAGGTCGGTGACCGGCTGGATCGCCGTGTTGTCCTTCTTGACCGCGAAGCCCTGGCCGTCGTCGATGTAGGTGACGAAGTCGACGGTCTTCAGGCGCGCGGCGGTGACCCCGAAGTTGCTCATGCCGACGTCGAACTTGCCGCTGTCCAGGGCGGGCAGGATGGTCTCGAAGGCGGCGTCCTCCCGCTGCACGGTCAGGCCGAGCACCTTGGCCACGGCGTCGCTGAAGTCGACGTCGATGCCGGCCGCCTTCTTGGTCGCCTGGTCGGCGTAGAAGGAGCTGGGCGCCGAGGTGAAGGACGCGCCGATCTTGACCACCCCGGCCTTGCGCACCTCCTCGGGCAGCAGCGCGGCGGCGGCCTCCGACCGGCTCAGGCCGGACACGACGTCCTCGGCGGCGGTGGCGGCGGGCCCGCTCGCCCCCGGCGCGCCCGCGATCTTCGGGTCCGAGCCGCACGCGGCCAGCGCCAGGAGCGGCAGCAGGACGGTGGCCGCGAGCAGGGGGCGGCGGCGGACGGTGGTGGTTCTCACGGGGGGCCTTTCAGGAGGTCGGAGCAAGGGAGGTCAACTGGCCCTCGAAGACGGGCAGCTGCTTCTCGAACGGGAGCGGGCCGATGGTCAGGGGATCGGCGGTGACGTCGAACAGCGCGGTGTAGCCGGCCGCCAGGTAGAGGCCCTTGGCCTCGGGCTGGCGCGGGCCGGTGGTGAGGTAGATCCGGCGGTACCCGGCGGCGGCCGCCGTCCGCTCCAGCTCCGCCAGCACCCGGCGGGCCAGACCGCGGCGGCGGTGCGCGGAGTGCGTCCACATCCGCTTCACCTCGGCCGTGTCCGCGTCGTACCGCATGTAGGCGCCGCCGGCCACCGGCTCGCCGTCCTCCAACAGGAGCAGCAGCACGCCGTGCGGCTCGGCGAAGGCCTCGCCCGGGTAGCGGCTCATCTCCTCGTGGGCGCCGGGGCCGTAGCGGGTGACGTACTCGTGGGTGAGCTCGCGCAGCAGCGGCTCGACCAGCGGGTCGTCCAGGGCGGCCTTGCGGAACTCGGCACGGGGCTCGCGGCTCACGCCTGCACCGGTCACACCTGCGACGCTCACGCCCGTACCGGTCACGCCCGTACCGCTCACGCCTGCACCGCGATCAGCTGGTGCCGGTCGTGCTCGGCCCGCGCCGCCTTCTCGGCCTTGGCGGCGTCCCGCTTGGCGACCTCCTCGCGGACGATCGGGATGACGTAACGGCCAAAGTCGATCGCGTCGTCCAGCAGGTCGTAGCCGCGCGCGGAGAGGATGTCCACGCCGAGGTCGTAGTAGTCCAGCAGCGCCTGGGCGACCGTCTCCGGGGTGCCGACCAGCGCGTTGGAGTTGCCCGCGCCGCCGGTGGCCGCGGCGGTCGGGGTCCACAGCGCGCGGTCGTAGCGCTCGCCGGCCTCGGCGATCTCCAGCAGCCGCTGCGAACCCGTGTTCTCAGGTGTCACCGGCTGGGCGCCGGCCGAACGGCGCCGGGGGGCGAGCTGCCCGCTCTCCCGGCGGGCCTTGATCGCGCCCACCGTCCGGTGCGCCTTCTCCCAGGCGAGTTCCTCGGTCGGCGCGATGATCGGCCGGAACGCCACCTGGATCCGCGGCAGGTCGGTCCGTCCGGCGGCCCGGGCCGCCTCCCCCACCCGCTCGATCTGTTCGGCGGTGCGGGCCAGCGGCTCGCCCCAGAGGCAGTAGACGTCCGCCTCGGCGCCGCCCGCCGCGTAGGCGGCCTCCGAGGAGCCGCCGAAGGAGACCGCCGGGCGCGGCTGCTGGACGGGGAAGACGTCGGAGACGAAGTCGTTGAAGCGGTAGTGCGGGCCCTCGTGGTCGAAGGGCTCCCGGCTGGTCCACGCCTTCTTCACGATGCCGATGTACTCGCGGGTGCGCTCGTAGCGCTGGTCCTTGGTCAGGAAGTCGCCCTCGCGCTGCTGCTCGTGGTCGGAGCCGCCGGTGATGAAGTGGACGGCCAGCCGGCCCTGGCTGATCTGGTCCAGGGTCGCGAAGGTCTTGGCGGCGAAGGTGGGGTAGGAGACGTTCGGCCGGTGCGCGAGCAGGATCTGCAACCTGTCGAGGTGCGAGGCGAGGAAGGCCGCCGCGGCCGCCGGCTCCGGGGCGCCGGAGCCGTACGCGAAGAGCACCCGGTCCCAGCCGTGATCCTCGTGCGCCCGGGCCAGCCGCAGGGTGTAGTCGCGGTCGAAGGCGGCGGTGGCGCGCGGGTTGGTCTCCGAGCCATCGCCGGTGGCGGCGATGCCGAGGAACTCGACGGGCATGGCGAAACCTTTCGGTGAACGGGATCCGGTGGCTGCGGGTGGGCAGACCGGAGGCGGCCGCGGCGGAGCGGCCGTCGAGCACGAGCGCGGTTGCGGGTACGTGACGGTGGAGGGCGGAGCGGGCCGGAGCGCGGTGCGGGGGCGGTGAGGTCGGCGGCGGCAGCGCGTGTCTGATGTGCCGTCACGTATGGACGGCGGTTCCCGGCCCACTGCGGGCAAACCGAGGGAGGACTCCCCGCGGGGGATCAGGGCCGAGCGGAATCAGGGGCCGGACGGGCGGCCCGCTGCCAGGTCAGCCGCGACACGCCGCGGACCACACCCGACCGAAGTCGATGTGGTCGCGGGTGACCAGGGGCTGCTCGGCGTACATGACCTCAAGTTGAGCAGTCGGCCGCGCGGTCCGTCAACCATGCTTCATTGCCGCACTGTTGCGATCTCCTGTCGCTTTTCTGACATGCCCCGACCGGCCCCGATCACCACCCGTTCACCCTTGACAGTCGTCGATCGCGCATGCGTACGATCGAAGCGGAGTGCAGTGCAACCGTGCCGGCCGCGTTGAGGGACGCGGGCCGGCCGCCGGACCCGCGTACGTGACCACGCCCGTACCTCTCCCACTCGCACTCCGCCCCAGGAGCCGCCGCCATGGCCACCCCGCAGGACGTCCTGCCCGCCCCCGCCGCACTCCCCTCCGACCCCGGGCAACCGGCCGCCCCCCTCGACCCCGAGGCCCGGATCGTCGCCCGCCGCAAGCCCGGCCAGTGGGTCGCCGCGGCGATCGCGCTGCTGCTCGCCGCGATGGCGGTCACCTCGGTGGTCCGCAACCGGGCCTTCCAGTGGAGCGTCGTCGCCGAGTGGTTCACCGCGCGCTCCGTCCTCAACGGGCTCACCCTCACCCTGTGGCTGACCGGCGTCACCCTCGCCCTCGGCTTCGTGCTCGGCACCGTCCTCGCCACCATGCGGCTGTCCACCAACCCGGTGCTGCGCACCCTCAGTTGGGGCTACATCTGGATCTTCCGGTCCACCCCGCCACTGGTGCAGCTGCTGTTCTTCTTCAACATCGGCGCGCTCTACCCGACCCTCGGACTCGGCATCCCCTTCGGCCCCGAGTTCATCACCGTGAAGACCGTCAACCTGGTCGGCCCCACCCTGACCGCCGTCATCGGCCTCACCCTGCTGGAGACCGCGTACGCCGCCGAGGTGATCCGCGGCGGCATCCTCTCCGTCGACCGCGGCCAGCTGGAGGCGGCGTCCGCGCTCGGGCTCGGCCGCTGGCGGGTGCTGCGCCGGATCGTCGTCCCGCAGGCGATGCGCTCGATCGTGCCGACCGCCGGGAACATGCTGATCGGCGCGCTCAAGGGCACCAGCATCGTCAGCGTGCTGGCCGTCTCCGACCTGCTCTACTCGGTGCAGCTGGTCTACCTCCAGTCCTACCAGGTCATCCCGATGCTGATGGTCGCCACCATCTGGTACCTGGTGATCACCACCGTGCTGTCCATCGGCCAGTACTACGTCGAACGGCACTTCGCCAAGGGCGCCGACCGCGCCGGCCTGCCGCCCACCCCGCTCCAGCGCGCCCGCGCGACCGTCCGCCGGGTGGTGAGCGGCGCATGAGCATTCTCGTGATCGTCGGCGCCGGGCCGCGCGGCACCGGGCTGCTGGAGCGGATCGCCGCCAACTCCGCCGAACTGCTGCCCGCCGACCGGCCGTTGGAGATCCACCTGGTCGACCCGTACCCGCCCGGCGCGGGCCGGATCTGGCGTCACGACCAGTCGCCGCTGCTGCGGATGAACTCGATGGCCGAGGACGTCACCATGTTCACCGACGCCCGCTCCACCATCGAGGGCCCGGTCAGCCCCGGCCCCTCGCTCGCCGAATGGGCCCTGCGGCAGGAGGAGTTCGCGCCCTACCGGGAGGCCGCCGACCCGGCCGTGCGGGCCGAGCTGCGCACCCTCGCGCCCACCGACTTCCCCACCCGCCGGGCCCAGAGCGCCTACCTGGACTGGGTGTTCCGCCGCGCCGTGGCCGACCTGCCGCCGCACGTCACGGTCACCGTCCACCGGGACACCGTCCACCGGATCGACGGCCCGGCCGACGGCCCGCAGACCGTCCACCTCACCGACCGGACGCTCACCGCCGACCACGTCACCCTCACCCTCGGCCACCTCGACTCCGCCCCGCACCCGCGCCACGCCGCCGACGCCGAGTTCGCCGCCCGGCACGGCCGCTTCCACCTCCCGCCCGCCTACTCCGCCGACGTCGAGGCCGAGTTGGCCCGGATCGCCCCCGGCGAGCAGGTGGTGCTGCGCGGCCTCGGCCTGGCCTCCGTCGACCTGCTCGCGATGCTCACCGAGGGGCGCGGCGGCCGCTTCGAGCCCACCGGGGAGGGCGAGGCGCTGCGCTACCTGCCGTCCGGCCGCGAACCGGTGCTCCACCTCGGCTCCCGGCGCGGCGTCCCGTACCACTCCAAGACCGGCTACCGGCTCCAGGGGCCGCCCGCCCCGCTTCCCCGGTACTTCGACGCGGCCGCCGTGGACACCCTGCTCGCCGGCGAGGGCCCGCTCGAACTGCGGCGCGACGCCTGGCCGTTGATGGCCAAGGAGATCGCCTTCGGGCACTACCACGAACTGTTCCACGCCCACCCCGAACGCACCGCGCTGCCCTGGCCGGAGTTCCTGGAGCGGTACGACCGGCACGGCTGGTACTCCCCCGAGCTCGCCGCACTGGTCGCCGAGGCCGTCCCCGACCAGGCCGACCGGATCGACTTCGAGCGGCTCGACCACCCGCTGGCCGGGCTCGAACTCGGCTCCGACGAGGAGCTCCAGCGGTACCTGCGCGAGTACGTCACCGCCGACGCCGACCGCCGGGCCGACCCGGAGCACAGTGCCGACCTCGGCGCCTTCCTCGCTCTGCTCTCGCTGTTCGGCCAGCTCTCCCGGGTGCTCACGAGCGGCCGGCTCACCGCCCGCTCGGTCGCCGAGGAGGTCGACGAGTGGTTCTTCGGCTACTTCAGCTTCCTCGCCTCCGGCCCGCCCGGCTTCCGGCTGCGGCAGTTGCTCGCGCTCTCCGAGGCCGGGGTGGTGCGATTCCTCGGCGCGGGCGTCCGGGTCGAACGGGACGAGGCCACCGGCACGTGGCGGGCCTCCGGCACGACCGTGCCCGGGCACACCGTCACCGCCACCGCGCTCGTCGAGGCGTACCTGCCCAAGCACGCGCTGGCCCGCACCCACGACCCGGTGCTGCGCGAACTCCACCGCTCCGGGCGGGTGGTGGAGGAGGTGGTGACCGACCCGGAGTACACCCACCAGTCCGGCCTGGTCACCATCTCCCTCTCCGACAGCCGGCTACTCGACCCGGCCCTCGGCGGCGCACCGCACCCCCGGCGCACCGCGCTCGGCCCGCACACCAGCCTGCGCGCGGCCGCCGCCTTCGCCCGGCCGCGCACCGACGCCCCGGGCTTCCGGCAGAACGACGCGGCGGCCCGGGCACTGCTGCGGGCGCTGGCGGCGCTCCCGACGGCGGCGCTGGCGGCGTGAACACGACCAGGGCGCGTCCTGCGGATCTTCGCCGGGTCCGCGGGACACGCCCCGGGGCGTGTCTTGTGGATCTTGTCGGATCAGGCCGCGGCGTTGGGGTGCGTGCATCGCAAGGCGGAGGAGGGAGCCACTGCGGAGCATTGGCGACCGACGACAACGCGGCGAGGTGCGTGCCCCGGCGTCGCGGACCCGGCAAAGATCCGCAAGACACGCCCTAGGGTCCGAAGAGCTCCTCCACCAGGTCCTCGTCCGAGACGTAGCTCGGCGCGGCGACCACCCGCTGCCCGGCGCCCCTGACGCCGGTCCCACGCTCCAGCGCACGGGACGGGTCCGCGTAGGACCGCCCGGCGAGGTTGGCGGCCCGGATCCGCCGGATCAGCTGCTCCGCCTCGCCCCGGTCGATCCGCAGCCGCCACGCACGGACGGCCCGGCCGGGGCGGGGGCGCCGCGCCCGATCCCGGTACTCCGCCAGATCGGCCGCGGCCCGCGTGCAGCGCTCGTCGTGCTCGCCGAGGACCTCGACGAGCTGCGGCAGCAGGTCGCTCAGCTCCAGCACAGCCCCCTGGAAGTCACCCCGCTGGGCCCGGCACGCCGCGAGGTCGTGCCGGGCCTGGAGGACGAGGGCGCCGCGCGGGCCCCGGGCGTCCCGCAGCGCGGGCAGCAGCTCGGTCAGCAACCGGATCGCGGTGACCGTCTCACCGTTGTCCCGGACCCTCCGGGCCAGGTCGCACCACACCTCCAGGGTGCCCGGATCGGTGGGCCCGAGAGCCTGCCGCATGTCCTCCACCAGTTCCCGCAGCCTCCGCACGGCCTCCGTCTGTTCACCGGCCAGGCCGAGGTGTGCGGCAAGGTCCCGCCGCGCGGCGACGACTTCCGGGTCCGTCACCCCGAGCGCCCGCGCGGCACCGTCGACCACCGGCCGGAGCAGGCGCGCCGCCGCCGCGGCGGAGCCCTCCTGCCGCGCGGCCCCCAGGCCATCCCGCAGTCTGCCCCGGACGGCCGCCTGGTCCTCGACGGGCACCGGCGGCGGGGCGGGCGACGCCGGCCGGGCGGGCTGAGCCGACTGACCGCTCCGAGCGAGCCACGCCGGCTCGGGCAGCACCAACGGCGGCCGCCCCACCGGCCGCAGCTTCGGCTGCTTCGGCTGCCGGGACTGGCCACGATGCCGCACGGGCCGGGTGGGCGCCCGCCGGGTGGGCGGGGCGATCGGCGCCGACGGCGGGTTCCGCCCCTCCGCCAGGTCCGCGAGCCGCCGCGCGACCGCCCGGGCGTCGGCCGGCCGGTCCTGCGGATCCTTCGACAGCAGCTCGGCGAGCAGGACGGGCAGGTGCGACGGGAGCCCGTACCGGACCGGGTCCAGCACCGGGGGCGGCTCGTTGAGGTGCTGGTACATCAGCACCGGCGTCGAGTCACCGCCGAAGGGCCGTGCCCCGGTGCAGAGTTCGACCAGGACGCAGCCCAGCGCGTACAGGTCCGCCCGACCGTCCACCCGGTCGCCGGTCCACCGCTCGGGCGCCATGTACGGCGGACTGCCGATGACCGTCCCGACGGTGGTCAGCCCGCCCCCGCCGGTGTCCAGCTGGGCGATGCCGAAGTCCAGCACCTTCAGGTGCCCGGCGTCGCTGATCATGATGTTGTCCGGCTTGATGTCCCGGTGCACCATGCCCGCGTCGTGCGCGGCGGCCAGCGCCTCGCAGATCTGCTTCCCCCAGCGCAGGCTCTGCTCCGGAGCCGGCAGCCCCTCCCGCAGCACCTGGGTCAGGGTGCGGCCGGTGAGCAGTTCCATCACCAGGAAGGTCACCGGCTGGTCGTCGAACTCGCTCTGGCCGAGGTCGTGCACGGTGACGATGTGCGGATGCGACAGCCGGCCCGCCGCGTTGGCCTCCCGGACGAACCTCAGCGCGTCCTTCGCCTGGTCACCGTCGTGGTGCCGGATGACCTTGACCGCCACCGACCGGTGCATCCGGGTGTCCTCGGCCCGCCACACCACCCCGAACCCGCCCTGCCCGAGCTTCTCCACCAGCTCGTACCGGCCGTCCAGGACGTCTCCGACTCGCACGCGTCTCCCCCCGTCCGCCGTGACGGACCGACTCTACCGACGCCGCCCGCCGTCGCCGCCCTCCCCCCGTCTCCGCCCAGGTGGAAGGATGGACGCCGAGCCCCGTAACGGTGCGGCGGCTCGGAGCAGCAGAGCCGAGGAGCGCAGTCATGGCCAAGCAGGCCCCGCAGAGCGACCCGGCGCAGGACGCCCCCGAGGTGTCCGCGCCCCAGCACGCGGCCGCCGGCCTGCCCGCCGTCGGCCACAGCCTGCGGATGGCCACCGAGCAGATGGGCGCCCGCCGCACCCTGGCCACCCTGCTCAAGGTCAACCAGCCGAACGGCTTCGACTGCCCCGGCTGCGCCTGGCCGGAGCCGGACAAGCCGCACACCGCGGAGTTCTGCGAGAACGGTGCCAAGGCCGTCGCCGAGGAGGCCACCGAGCGCCGGATCCGGGCCGAGTTCTTCGCCGCCCACCCGGTCGCCGAGTTGGCGGAGCGCTCCGGCTACTGGCTCGGCCAGCAGGGCCGGCTCACCCGGCCGATGCTGCTCGACGAGGGCGCCACCCACTACCGGCCGGTCTCCTGGGACGACGCCTTCGCGTTGATCGCCGAGGAGCTGCGGGCCCTGGACACCCCGGACGGCGCCGCCTTCTACACCTCCGGCCGGACCAGCAACGAGGCCGCCTTCGCGTACCAGCTGTTCGCCCGCCGGCTCGGCACCAACAACCTGCCGGACTGTTCCAACATGTGCCACGAGTCCTCGGGCTCGGCGCTCACCGAGACGCTGGGCGTCGGCAAGGGCAGCGTCAGCCTCAAGGACCTCTACCAGGCCGACCTGATCATCGTGGCCGGCCAGAACCCGGGTACCAACCACCCCCGGATGCTCTCCGCCCTGGAGCGCGCCAAGCGGGCCGGCGCCACCATCGTCAGCGTCAACCCGCTGCCGGAGGCCGGCCTGGAACGGTTCAAGAACCCGCAGCAGGCCCGCGGCCTGGTCGGCCACGGCACCAAGCTGACCGACCTCTTCCTCCAGATCCGCCTCGGCGGGGACCTCGCGCTGTTCCGCGCGCTCAACCGGATCGTCCTGGAGAAGGACGGGGTCGACCGCGCCTTCGTCGCCGAACACTGCCACGGTTTCGAGGAGTTCGAGGCTCAGGCGCTCGACACCGACCGGGACGAGGTGCTCGCCGCGACCGGCCTGCCCTGGGAGCAGATCGAGGAGCTCGGCCGGCTGGTGCTGGCCTCCGAGCGGATCATCGTCTGCTGGGCGATGGGCCTCACCCAGCACAAGCACTCCGTGCCGACCATCCGCGAGGTGGTCAACTTCCTGCTGCTGCGCGGCAACGTCGGCCGCCCCGGCGCCGGGGTCTGCCCGGTGCGCGGGCACAGCAACGTCCAGGGCGACCGGACCATGGGCATCTTCGAGCGGCCCGGTACCGCCTTCCTGGACGCGCTGGGCAAGGAGTTCGGCTTCGAACCGCCGCGCGAGCACGGCCACGACTCGGTGGACACCATCCGCGCGATGCGCGACGGCCGGGTCAGGGTGTTCTTCGCGATGGGCGGCAACTTCGTCGCGGCCACCCCGGACACCGAGGTCACCGAGGCCGCGATGCGGCGCTGCCGGCTGACCGTCCACGTCTCCACCAAGCTCAACCGCTCGCACGTGGTCACCGGCGCCCGCGCCCTGATCCTGCCCACCCTCGGCCGCACCGACCGGGACGTCACCGGCTCCGGCGCCCAGTTCGTCACGGTCGAGGACTCGATGGGCCAGGTCCACGCCTCCCGCGGCGGCCTGCGCCCGCCCGCACCCGGTCTGCTCTCCGAGACCGCGATCATCTGCCGCCTCGCCCGTACCGTCCTCGGGCCGCAGGACACCGTGCCGTGGGAGGAGTTCGCGGCCGACTACGACACCCTGCGCGAGCGGATCGCCCGGGTGATCCCGGGCTTCGAGGACTACAACGAGAAGGTCCGCCGCCCCGGGGGCTTCACCCTGCCGCACGGCCCGCGCGACTCCCGCAGCTTCCCCACCGCCACCGGCCTGGCCAACTTCAGCGTCAACCCGCTGACCGCCCCCGAGGTCCCGCCGGGCCGCCTGCTGCTGCAGACGCTGCGCTCCCACGACCAGTACAACACCACGATCTACGGCCTCGACGACCGCTACCGCGGCATCAGGGGCGGCCGCCGCGTGGTCCTGGTCAACCCGGCCGACGCCGCCGAACTCGGCCTCGCCGAGGGCCAGTACGTCGACCTGGTCAGCGAGTGGAAGGACGGCGTCGAGCGCCGCGCCCCGCACTTCCGGGTGGTCCACTACCCCGTCGCCCGGGCCGGCGCCGCGGCCTACTACCCCGAGACCAACGTCCTGGTCCCGCTGGACTCCACCGCCGACATCAGCAACACCCCGACCTCCAAGGCCGTGCTCATCCGCTTCGAGCCCGACACCGGCGCGGTGGAGTAGACGTGCGAAGGCCGCCCGGCGTCGTCGACGCCGGGCGGCCTTCGTCTGACCCGGTGCGTCCGGCTAGGCCGGACAGAGCCTCAGTGCGTCGGCCCGCCCAGCGGCAGCGTCGCCGTGGCGCTGCCCGGGGCCGAGGCGGAGGCCGAACCGGTGGAGGCCGAACCGGTGGCGGTCGGGCTGCCGGTGGGCGTCGAGGTGCCGGTCGGGGTCTCGGTCGGCGTGTCCGTCGGGGTCCCGGTCGGCGTGCCGGTCGGCGTGCCGGTCGGGGTCTGGGTCGGCGTGCCGGTGGGCTCACCGGTCGGCGTACCCGTGCCCGACGGCGTACCCGGGGCGGTCGGCGTGCCCGGGCCGGACGGCGTGCCGCTCGGCGTCCCCGGGGCGGTCGGCGGCGTCGCCGGGCTGCCGCCGGTGGCCGGCGGGGTCGGCAGCTGGCTGGGCGGGGTCGGCGCGATCGGCGTCACGGAGTCCCAGCCGGACGGCAGGTCGGGCACCTTCCAGGCGCCGCCGGCCTCGTCCGCCGCGCCGGTCGGGTCGGGGCGGACGGCCCCGAGGATCGGCATCGAGCCGATCGGCGACACCTTGATGAACGCGCCCGGTCGCGGCGCCTGGACGACCAGCCCGCCGCCGATGTACATCGCGATGTGCGAGGCGTCCTGGAAGTAGACCACCAGGTCGCCCGGCCGCAGCTGGTTCAGCGGGACGTGCGGCAGCTGCGCCCACTGCTCCTGGCTGGTGCGCGGGATCTGCGTCCCGGCGTGCAGCCAGGCCTGCGAGGTGAGGCCGGAGCAGTCGTAGGAGTCGGGGCCGACGCCGCCCCACAGGTACGGCTTGCCGATCTGGGCCAGCGCGAAGGCGACGGCCCCGCGCCCGGCCTGCGAGGGCGTGCGCTCCCCCTTGCCGAGGGCCCCGGAGGCGAGGAAGGCGAGCTGGGCCTCGTCGGCCTTGGCCTTCTCCAGCTGCTCCAGTTCGGTCCGCTGCGCGCCGGTCAGCGAGGAGACCAGCTGCTCGACGGTGGCGAGGTCGGTGGCGACCTTGGCCTTGGCGGCGTCCTGCTGGGCGACCAGCGTCTGCGAGGTCCTGAGCGCGTCCTCGGTCTGCTTCGTCAGGTCGGTCAGGGAGTTCCGGTCGGCCTTCAGCTTGTCCAGGAACTCGGACTGCGAGCGGCTGGCCGCCGCGAGCAGCTCGGCGATGGTGACCGCCTCGTACGGGTCCTGGGAGAGCAGCAGTTCGGCGTACGCGGAGGCGGCGCCGTTGCGGTACTGCGCGGCGGCGAGCTGGGAGGCGATGTCCGTCCCCGCGTCGACCTGCTTCTGCTGCCGGTCCAGCCGCCCCTGGAGGTCGGTGAGCGCGGTCTGCTGCTCGGTGACCTTCGCCACCGCCCCGTTGTACTGCTCGGTCGCGGCCTCGGCGTTCTGGTAGAGCGAGTGCAGCTGGTCGAGCAGCGGGCCGAGGGTGGCCTTGGCCGCGGCCAGCGGGTCCGGTCCGGTCGACGCGGCGACGCCCGCCGCTCCCGGGTCGGGGCTGGCGTACGCGGCCTGCGCGGCGGCCGGCAGCGCGAGCGCGGCGGCCGCGAGGACGGCTCCGCAGCGCAGGGCCGCCCGCACCCAGGGGCGTACGCCTGTCGACTCCGTGCGCTGTGCAGCCCCGCCCATGGGTGGTCCTCCCCGCCCCGTGCCCAGTCCTGGCCCGTCTCCCGCGGCCCGGATCGATCCCGGAGATCCTCCCACGGGTTACTCGTCGGAAACAGAGCGCGCGAGAACCGAGAGGTTAATTCTCGATTGATCTGTGAGGCAGCTCTCAGCAAACGGGGGCGAACCGGGGCGTTCTTCGCTAATGTCCAGCTCAGCGCGATCCAGGTCACCCCTCAGAAAGCTCCCGGACACCCCTGGGCCACCATCAGAACCACGATTCCCGGCTCAGTTCACCTTCCGTTTACCAAACCGACCTACGGTCGCGACGTCATCAACGTCAGTGCGACAACTACGACGATTGTTTGGGTATGGAACACATCTCGTTCCTGGTGGCCGTTGTGATCATCACGGCGCTCGCCTTCGACTTCACCAACGGGTTCCACGACACCGCCAACGCGGCCGCCACCGCGATCGCGACCGGGGCCCTTCGTCCGAAGGTCGCGGTCACCATCGCGGCCCTGCTCAACTTCGCGGGCGCGTTCCTGTCCGTGAAGGTCGCCACCACCATCTCCGGCGGCATCGTCAACGAGAAGGCGGGCATCCACCCCGAAGTCATCTTCGCGGCACTGGCCGGCGCGATCCTCTGGAACCTGCTGACCTGGCTGCGCGGCCTGCCGTCCAGCTCCTCGCACGCCCTGTACGGCGGCCTGATCGGCGCCACGATCGTCGGCGTCGGCATGAACGGCGTCAACTTCGACACCGTGATCACCAAGATCATCATCCCGGCGGTCGCCTCCCCCCTCGTCGCCGGACTGGCCTCCTGGGGTGCCACCAAGCTCGCGTACGCGATCACCCGCAAGGGCGACTCCGCGGCCAGCGACAAGGGCTTCAAGACCGGCCAGATCTTCTCCTCCTCGCTGATCTCGCTGGCACACGGCACCAACGACGCCCAGAAGACGATGGGCATCATCACCCTGACCCTGGTCTCGGTCGGCGCCCTGCCGCACGGCGCGCTGCCCCCCACCTGGGTGATCGTCTCGGCCGGCGCGGCCATCGCGCTCGGCACCTACATGGGCGGCTGGCGGATCATCCGCTCGATGGGCAAGGGCCTCGCGGACATCAAGCCGCTGCAGGGCTTCGCCTCCGAGTCGGCCGTCTCGACCGTCATCCTGACCTCCTCGCACATGGGCTTCGGCCTCTCCACCACCCAGGTCTGCACCGGCGGCATCATGGGCGCCGGCCTCGGCGGCCCGAAGCCGGAGCTGCGCTGGAGCCTGGTCCGCCGCATGGTCTACACCTGGGGCCTGACCCTGCCGGCCGCCGCCGTGGTCTCCGGCCTCGCGGCGATGGTGGCCCAGCAGGGCAACTGGGGCGTCGCCCTGGTCGGCGCCGTGCTGGTGGCCGGTGCCGCCACCATGTGGGTGATCTCCCGCCGCCAGCCGGTCAGCGCGGACAACGTCAACGACGTCGCCGAGGTCACCCCGGTCGAGGTCGCCCCCGGCACCCCGGGCAACGCCGCCCCCACCCCCGCCTCGACCACGATCGCGGCCTGAGCGCCGTCGACCGAGGAGCACTCACCATGCACATCAAGTGGAACGCCCTGGCCCAGACCGCCGGCATCAGCTTCGGCGTCACCGTCGCCGTGGTCTCCGTCTTCGCCCTCGGCATCCTGGCGCTGTCCCGCCGCGAGGCCGCGCAGGGCGCCCACGAGGGCGACCGGGCCTCCGGCGGCGGCAAGCCCGCCCTGCTGGTCGGCGCGTACGCCTGCTTCGCCGTGTGCGCCGCGGCCGTGGTCTACGGCCTGGTGCTGATCGCCGCGCCCTGAGGCCCCGTCCGGCGCGCGGCCGGGAACGCCGAACGGGCCGGGGAGTGTTCGACACTCCCCGGCCCGTTTCGCGTATCCCGGTGGCCGGTCAGCTCTCCTGGGTGGTCTTCAGCGCCGTCTCCCGGATGAACAGCACCGTGACGAAGGACAGCAGCGCGAAGGGCGCGGCCCACAGGAAGACGGTCCCGACCCCGTGGCCGAAGGCGTCCGTCACCAGCGGGACGATCGGGGCCGGCAGCTTGTGCAGGTCCGGGATGCCGCCGCCGGACGCCGCGGACGAGGCCGGGATGTGCGCCGCGGCCAGGTTCTGCGCCAGGTAGTCGCCGACCTTGTTGGTCATCAGCGCGCCGAGCGCGGAGACGCCCATCGCGCCGCCCATGGTGCGGAAGAAGGTGACGACGGAGCTGGCCGCGCCGAGTTCGTGCCGGGGCACCGTGTTCTGCACCGCGAGCACCAGGTTCTGGCTGGTCAGGCCGAGGCCGACGCCGGTGATCCCCATGTAGAGGGAGAGCAGCGCGTAGTTGGTGTCGACGCGGGCGGTGCCGAGCAGGCCGAAGCCGATCGCGAGCAGCGCGGTGCCGGAGACCAGGTAGGCCTTCCACCTGCCGTACTTGGTGATCAGCCGGCCCGCCACGGTGGAGGAGAGCGCCAGGCCGATGATCATCGGCAGGGTCATCAGACCGGCCATGGTCGGGGACTTGGCGCGGGCCAGCTGGAAGTACTGGCTGAGGAAGGTGGTCGCGCCGTACATCCCGACGCCGACCAGCACGCTGGCGATCGCGGCCAGGGTGACGGTGCGGTACTTGAAGAGGTCCGGCGGGATGATCGGCTCGGCGGCGCGGCGCTCGACCACGATGGCCAGGGCGCCCAGCAGCAGGCCGCCGCCGACCATCACCACGGTCTGCCAGGACAGCCACGGGTAGTTCTTGCCGGCCAGCGTGATCCAGATCATCAGCAGGCTGACGGCGGCGGTGATGACCAGCGCGCCCAGGTAGTCGATCTTCGCCGGGCGCTTGACCACCGGCAGCTTGAGGGTGCGCTGCACCACCAGGATCGCGGCCACCGCGAAGGGGATGCCGACGTAGAAGCACCAGCGCCAGCCCAGCCAGGAGGTGTCCACGATGACGCCGCCGATCAGCGGGCCGCCGATGGTGGCGAGGGCGAAGACCGCGCCGAAGTAGCCGCTGTAGCGGCCGCGCTCACGCGGCGGGACCATCGCGGCCAGGCAGATCTGGCCGAGCGCGACGACACCGCCGGCGCCGATGCCCTGCAGGGCGCGGCAGGCGATCAGCTCACCGGTGTTCTGGGAGAGGCCGGCCAGCGCGGAGGTCCCGATGTAGATCAGCAGGGCTATCTGGAGCAGCAGCTTCTTGCTGGCGAGGTCGGAGAGCTTGCCCCAGATCGGGGTGGAGGCGGTCAGGGTGAGCAGGGCCGCGGTGATCACCCACGTGTAGGCGGACTGGCCGCCGTGCAGGTCGGTGAGGATGTGCGGCAGGGCGTTGGAGACGACGGTCGACGAGAGCACGGCCACGAAGAGGCCGAGCAGCAGGCCGGACAGCGCCTCCATCACCTGCCGGTGGGTCATCGGCTGGTCGTCGTCGACGGCGGCGGCGGTGCCGGTCGAGGCCTCGGTGGTCACGGTCATCTGGGTCCTTCGGCGAGGCGAGCGGGGTGTGGGATACGCGAACATGAAAATTCGTTGCCTTAAGCAACCATATGCCGAGATGGTTGAGTTAGGCAACTTTCTTCAAGCCCAAGTAAAGGCCGCCACAAAGCCCCTGGTCACCGGGGTGCGAGTGGCGAGCGCCGACCGCCCCGCCGCCCCGGGCTCACTCCGCGGGCGGCTCCCCCAGCACCTCGTTGAAGCGGTTCAGCAGCTCCGCGAAGCGGACCACGTCCTCCTGCGGCCACCCGCCCATCACCTCGGCCACCCGCCGCATCCGCACGTCGCGCGCGGCCAGGTAGCGCCGCCGCCCGTCCTCGGTCAGCGAGACCAGGGCGGACCGGCGGTCCTGTGGGTCCGCCTCCCGGGCCACCAGACCCAGCTCCTCCAGCGCCCGGATCTGCCGGCTCACGGTGGCCTTGCCGACCGCGAAGTGCACGCCGACGTCCGTCACCCGCACCCGCCCGGCCTGCGCGACGTAGCCGAGCATGCTGTACGCCATGCCCTCCAGCTCGGGGTGCACCCGGCGTGAGAGTTCCGCCACTCTGGCGCGGCCGCGCCGGAACATCAGTCCGACCTCGCGCTCCACCGCCACCAGGGCTTCCTCGTCCGTCACCGCGCCAGTATCGCCCAGCGGCACCGCCGCGCCCCCTGTGCACGAGTTGAGACAAGCCAACTAGTTCATGGTATTAAGTATCCGTTTTCCGCCGATACGCAAGGAGATGTGGATGGCCGCCCGGGGGCAAGGTTTCGTCGCTGAACTGAAGGGCGCGGTCACACCGCGTGCGGCACTGCTCGTGATCGGCGTGCTGCTGCTGCAACTCGGCTTCATCGTGTCGTACGTGGGGGCGCTGCATCAGCCGGCCCCGCACAAGCTGTCGATCGCGGTGGTCGCCCCGCCGCAGGTCACCCCCAAGCTGGTCCAGGCGCTGGAGTCCGTGCCGGACGAGGCGGTCAAGCCCGTCACGGCGCCGGACGCCGAGACCGCCACCCAGCAGATCAGGGACCAGAAGATCTACGCCGCGCTGGTCGTGAACCCGACCGGCACCGAGGACACCCTGCTGGTCGGCGGCGCCCGCGGCTCCTCCGCCGCCAAGGCCGCCGAGACCGTCACCACCGCGCTGGACAAGGCCCAGGGCCGGACCGTCAAGGTCGAGGACGTCGTGCCGCTGGCCAAGGGCGACACCAACGGCCTGTCCGCGTTCTACCTGGTCATCGGCTGGTGCGTCGGCGGCTACCTGGTCGCCTCGATCCTCGGCATCAGCGCCGGCTCCAAGCCCGCGAACGTCCACCGCCTGCTGATCCGCCTCGGCGTCCTGGCGCTGTACTCGGTCGGCGCCGGCCTCGGCGGCACGATCATCGCCGGACCGGTGCTGGACGCCCTGCCCGGCTCGATCCTGGCCCTGACCGGCATCGGCGCCCTGGTGGTGTTCACGGTCGGCGCGTTCACCATGGCGTTGCAGTGCCTGTTCGACGTCATCGGCATCGGCATCGCGGTGCTGGTCTTCGTGGTCCTGGGCAACCCGAGCGCCGGCGGCGTCTACCCGGCGCCGATGATGCCGCCGTTCTGGCGGGCGATCGGCTCGCTGATCCCCAACGGCGCCGGCACCAGCGCCACCAAGTCGATCGCCTACTTCGACTCCACCAACCTCGCCGCGCCGATCGTGGTCCTGGTGGTCTGGGCGCTGATCGGCATCGGCGTCGCCTACCTGGCCGTGCTGCGCGGACCGCGCTCCGGCGGCCGCGAGCTCGTCGCCGAGCCCGCCGAGTCCTGACCTCTCCCCCCGCCGCTCAGACCGAGCCCCCCGGCCACCCTGGCCGGGGGGCTCGGTCGCGTTCCGGGCGGCTTCCGGAGGAGCCGCTCAGCCGCCCGCGAGCCGTCCCGGGTCGGCGAGGACGGCGCGCACCACGCCCACCGCGGCCCCCAGCAGCGGGCCGCGCCGGCCGAGCCGGGAGACCGTCAGCCGGTCCTCCGCCCACGGCCGCACCGTCACCCGGGCGGCCAGCTCGCGCCGCATCGCCGGCAGCAGCCAGGGCGCCAGCCGGGCGTAGCCGCCGCCCAGCACCACCTCGGCCGGGTCCAGCAGGTTGACCGCCCCGGCGGCCGCGATGCCGAGCGCCGAACCGGCCCCGGCCAGCGCCGCCCGGGCCGGCTCGTACCCGGCCCCGGCCCGTTCGGCGAGCAGCGCCACCCAGTCGCCGTGCGCACCGGACAGCCCGGCCGCCCGCAGGACAGCCGCCTCGCCCGCGTACTGCTCCAGGCAGCCGTGCGCCCCGCAGGCGCAGCGCGGCCCCTCCGGGTGCACGGGCACGTGGCCGAGCTCGCCCGCGTAGCCGCTCGCCCCGCGCAGCAGCCGGCCGCCGACCACGATCGCCGCGCCGACCCCGGCCTCGGCGGAGACGTACAGGAAGTCCTCCGGGCCCTCGCCCAGCCATCGCTCGGCCAGTCCGCCGAGGTTGACCTCGTTCTCGGCCTCGACCGGCAGTTCGGCCAGGCCGTCCCCCGCCGCGCGCAGCGCCGGGCGCAGTTCGGCGGCCAGCGGGACGTCCCGCCAGCCGAGGTTGGCGGCCCGCTGGAGCACTCCGCCGGCGCCGACCAGCCCGGGCACCGCGAGGGTCAGCCCGGCCGGGCGCAGCCCCGACGCGTCGACGGCCTCGCGCGCCAGGTGGGCGAGGTCGGCCATGACGGCTCCGGGGTGGCGGCCCCGGTTGGCGACCTCGCGGCGCCGCCAGGCGCGGACCTCGCCGCGCAGGTCGACCACGCAGGCGCCGAGGTGCCGGACGCCGATCTCGGCGCCGAGGCCACCGGGGCCGAGCGGGTTGAGCCCGAGCGCGGTGCCGGGGCGGCCGACCTTGCCGCTCGGTGTGGTGGGGCCCTCCTCGACGAGGAGCCCGGTGGAGATCAGCTGTTCGGCGAGCGAGGAGATCGCGGCCCTGGTCAGCCCGGTCTCGGCGGCCACCTCGGCGCGCGAGCGCGGGCCGCGCGCGATCACTCCGAGCACCAGGGCCAGATTGGCCCGGCGCATCCCCTGCTGGCTGGCGGGCCCGGTCCGGACGCCGTCCGGTTCCCCGCGCATAACGCTCACCTCACGGTCCTACGGCACATCCCGTGGTATCTCGGGTGCAGCGTAACCGGGTTCGTACCGGGGGCGCCCCCGCTCGGCGGGCGCGGTGAAGACCCAGCGCCGCATCGCCCAGAAGCGGAACAGCATCGCGACGAAGGTCCCGAGGACCATCCCGCTGAGGAAGTCCGCGACCTCCTGGGCGAGCGGGGTGACGTACGGCTCGCGCAGCTCCAGGGCGTACCGGGAGAACGCCAGCGGCAGGTCGTTGACGGCGATCGCCACCGCGCTGACCAGGAAGAACAGCAGTGCCTCGCGCCGCCGCCCGGCCGTCCGGAAGGCCCAGTGGCGGTTGAGGACGTAGGAGACGACGGTGCCGATCACGGTCGCCACCGTCAACGCGATCACCGGCTTGTGCTCCAGGACGGTGAACTTGAGCTCGAAGTCGATCACCAGGGTGAGCGTGAAGCAGGTGCCGCCGACCATGAGGAACTTCACCGGGCGGCGGTGCCGCACCAGGAAGGGGCGCAGCCGGGCCGGCACCCGGGCCAGGACGCGCTGCGTGGGGGACGGCATCTCCGCAGTGTTGCACGCGGGGATGCCGTCCTCCCGTTGATCAGCGCCGCAGCCGTCAGGCGGCGGCGACCAGCACCTCGGCGGGCTCCAGGGCCAGCTTCAGCACCTCGCGCACGTCCGCCACCGGGTGGACGGTGAGCCGCTCCAGCACCTCGGCCGGGACGTCGTCCAGGTCGGCCTCGTTGCGCTTGGGGATGATCACCGTGGTGACGCCGGCCCGGTCGGCGGCGAGCAGCTTCTGCTTCACCCCGCCGATCGGCAGCACCCGCCCGGTCAGCGACACCTCACCGGTCATCGCCACGTCGGTGCGCACCTTGCGGCCCGAGAGCAGCGAGGCCAGCGCCGTGGTCATGGTGATGCCGGCGCTCGGCCCGTCCTTGGGGACGGCCCCGGCCGGGACGTGCAGGTGCACGCCTCGGTCGCGCAGCGAGGTGACGGGCAGCTCCAGCTCGGCGCCGCGCGACCGCAGGTAGGAGAGCGCGATGTGCGCGGACTCCTTCATCACGTCGCCCAGCTGCCCGGTGAGGGTCAGCCCGGTGCCGCCGGTCTCGGCGTCGGCCAGCGAGGCCTCGATGTAGAGGACGTCGCCGCCGGCACCGGTGACCGCCAGGCCGGTGGCCACGCCGGGGACGGCGGTGCGCCGCTCGGCGGGCTCCTGGGCGGACTCCGGCACGTGGTGCGGCCGGCCGATCAGGGCGCGCAGGTCCGCCGCGCCGACTGCGGCGGGCAGCTCGCGCTCGCCCAGCTCGGCCTGGGCGGCGAGCTTGCGCAGCACCCGGGCGATGGCGCGTTCCAGGTTCCGCACGCCCGCCTCCCGGGTGTACTCCCCCGCGAGCCGGCGCAGTGCCTCCTCGTCCACGGTGACCTGCTCGCCGCCGAGACCGGCCTTCTCCAGCTGGCGCGGGAGCAGGTGGTCGCGGGCGATGACGACCTTCTCGTCCTCGGTGTAGCCGTCCAGGCGGACCAGCTCCATCCGGTCGAGCAGCGGCTCGGGGATGGCCTCCAGCACGTTGGCGGTGGCGAGGAAGACCACGTCGGAGAGGTCGAGCTCGACCTCCAGGTAGTGGTCCCGGAAGGTGTGGTTCTGCGCCGGGTCCAGCACCTCCAGCAGGGCGGCGGCCGGGTCGCCCCGGTAGTCGGAGCCGACCTTGTCGATCTCGTCCAGCAGGACGACCGGGTTCATCGAGCCGGCCTCCTTGATCGCCCGCACCAGCCGGCCGGGCAGCGCGCCGACGTAGGTGCGCCGGTGGCCGCGGATCTCGGCCTCGTCCCGGACGCCGCCGAGCGCGACCCGGACGAACTTGCGGCCCATGGCGCGGGCCACCGACTCGCCGAGCGAGGTCTTGCCGACGCCGGGCGGGCCGACCAGGGCCAGCACCGCGCCGCCCCGGCGTCCGCCGACCAGGCCGAGCCCCTGGTCCGCCCGGCGCTTGCGCACCGCGAGGTACTCGACGATCCGCTCCTTGACGTCCGCCAGCCCGGAGTGGTCGGCGTCCAGCACGGTGCGGGCGCCGGCGATGTCGTACGCGTCCTCGGTGCGCTCGTTCCAGGGCAGCTCCAGGACGGTGTCCAGCCAGGTGCGGATCCAGGAGCCCTCCGGGGACTGGTCGGAGGCGCGCTCCAGCTTGTCGACCTCCTTGAGCGCGGCCTCGCGGACCTTCCCGGGCAGGTCGGCGGCCTCGACCCGGGCGCGGTAGTCGCCCTCCTCGTCGGCAGGGTCGCCGTTCAGCTCGGCCAGCTCCTTGCGGACGGCCTCCAGCTGGCGGCGGAGCAGGAACTCCTTCTGCTGCTTGGCGACGCCCTCCTCGACGTCCTTGCGGATGGTGTCGTTGACCTCCTCCTCGGCGAGGTGGTCGCGCAGCAGGGTGAGCGCGTACTCCAGGCGGGCGACCTGGTCGGCCTCCAGCAGCACCTTGAGCTTCTGCTCGGCGGTGGCGAAGGGCGCGTAGCCGATGTTGTCGGCGAGCTCGCCGACGCCCTCGATCTGGGCCACCCGGTCGACGATCTGCCAGGCGCCGCGCTTGCGCAGCCACTGGGTGGACAGCGCCTTGTACTCCCTGACCAGCTCGGCGGCCCGCCCGGCCACCGGCATGCCCACCGAGGACTCGCGGAAGGGCGTGGTCTCCACCCAGAGGGCGGCGCCGGGGCCGGTGGTGCCGACCCCGATCCGGACCCGGCGGACGGCGCGCACCAGCGCCGCGGGGTCTCCGTCGGCCAGCCGGCCGACCTGCTCCACCGTGGCCAGCGTTCCGGCCGCCGCGTACGAGCCGTCCACCCGCGGGACCAGCAGGACCTGCGGCTTGCCGGAGCCGGTGGCCGCGGCGCGGGCGGCCTCGACCGCGGCGCGCACCTCGGCGTCCTTCAGGTCCAGCGGGACGACCATGCCCGGCAGGACGACCTCGTCGTCCAACGGCAGCACGGGCAGGGTGAGCGGTGTGGACGTCGATGCCATGATCTCTCCCCAGTCAGCGAACTTGAGTCGACCTGACTAAGGCTTTGCGAGCCCCGGATGTTCCCGACACCTTGTTCGCCGTGAGCGAACGGTGAATCGGCGGGGAAGGCGCACGGGAGGCGTCGTCAAAAGCGCGGGAAACCCCGCCCCGGAGCACGGGGAGGCGGCCGGGAGGCTCAGCGCGCGGCGGACGGCCGGGCGCCCCGCACCGGCGCGGGGGCGGCACCGGCCACCGGGGCCACGGCCACCGCCGAGTGCGGGCGCGGCCGGGGCGGGCGCCGCTCCACCCTGCGCAGCCAGCGCCACAGCGCCACCCCGGTGAGCACCGCGGCCGGGTGCCCCACCGCGGTGACCACGTCCCGGTCGGTGGCGATCTGCTCGACGATCATCAGCCCGGCCCCACCCAGCGCCAGCAGCCGCCCGCGCCAGGAGAGCAGCCCGGCCACCGCACCCAGGCAGGCGAGCACGCCGTAGCTGACCCCGATGTCCAGATAGTCCATCGCCTCGGGCGCCATCCGCCCGGTCTCCACCGCGGTGATCACCACGCCCTGGGAGAGCAGCGTCGCCGCGACGTGCCCGATCGCGAAGACCGCCGCGGCCCGGGCCGGGCCGACCTTGCGCTCCAGCGGCGCGAGGGTGAAGGCGAAGCCCCACAGGTACGGCATCCACACCTCGCCGGCCACCCAGAAACCGCTCAGTACAAGAGCGCGCAAAGGGTGCTGCAGCAGGTTGTGCCCGTCCGAACTGGAGGCCTCCTGCAAGCGCTGCACGAGTTCCGGATCGGCGACTTTGGCGAAGGTCGTGGTGGCTCCGACCACGGCGAGATATCCGAGCGTGAACGGGTTGCGCCGAGGCGTCGGCAGCCGCTCCAGCAGCCACTCGAAGACGCCGGTGCGCAGCCCGTACCGGAGCATTCCGTACGGCGCCCCCAGGGGTGCGCACCCGTCGGCGCCCCGCCGCACTCCAGCCATGCCGCCCTCCGCTCGACGCCCGCGACCACCGGTCTCGCCAGGAGCCCAACGTACCGGCGCGCACGCCGGATTCCGACCGGCGGTGTGTTGTCGCGGTCACGGTACGTCGAGGTTCTGAGAGGCACCTGAGAAAAGCCGGTGAAGACCGTCGACGCACGGGCGCCCCGGATTCCCGACATTGGTCTGGACCTTCTCCCGATTAACGGGTCAGTAGGGCCTCTGACCGGCGACTTGGCGTCAATTAGGCTGCATACGTACCGTTACACAGTGAAAATTCGCCGGGTAAGGTATCGGCCCGTGCCCACTCGTGCAGTGGGCCCGAGGGCGGCCCGACAGCCGGCCCACGGGCCGGAAACGTCCGGTCCACCTGCCGGGAAGCATCCACTGTCCGTACGCTGCGAAGTGCGCGGGAGAAGCGGGCGGCCGACAATCCGCCCTCGGCTCCCGAGCGCGCGACGGGACGGCGGACCCGGCACAGTCCACGACGGAACAAGACTACGAGCGGAGCCCGCCATCCCCACGGGTGGCCGGCCCGCAGCCCTGGGGGCGGTGGCGTGACCGTGACAGAGATTCAGCAGGACAACCACAACACCGGCGGCGCGGTGAGCAGCCAGCGCAGAGTGCTGGTGGTGGAGGACGAGCCCACGATCGCCGAGTCGATCGCGGCCCGACTGGGCGCGGAGGGCTTCAAGGTCGCCGTGGCCCACGACGGCCCCGGCGCGGTGGACGGCTTCCACACCTGGCAGCCGGACCTGGTCGTGCTGGACATCATGCTCCCCGGCTTCGACGGCCTGGAGGTGTGCCGCCGGATCCAGGCCCAGCGCCCGGTGCCGGTGCTGATGCTGACCGCGCGCGACGACGAGACGGACCTGCTGGTCGGCCTCGGCGTCGGCGCGGACGACTACATGACCAAGCCGTTCTCGATGCGCGAGCTGGCCGCCCGGGTCAACGTGCTGCTGCGCCGGGTCGAGCGCGCCCAGCAGGCCGCCCGCACGCCCGCGCTCGGCAGCCTGCGCTTCGGCGAACTGGAGATCGACCACGTGCAGCGCCGGGTCCGGCTGGCCTCGGGCGACGTCCACCTGACGCCGACCGAGTTCGACCTGCTCGCCTGCCTGGCCGCCCAGCCGCGCGCGGTGCTCACCCGCGAGCAGTTGCTGGCCGAGGTCTGGGACTGGACCGACGCGTCCGGCACCCGCACCGTCGACAGCCACGTCAAGGCGCTGCGCCGCAAGATCGGCGCCAGCTGGATCCGCACCGTCCACGGTGTCGGCTACGCACTGGAGGCCCCGCTCTCCTAGGGGCGGCGCCACGGGCGACGGGCCGCCGGGGGGCCCGCGTCCCGGCACCGCCGCGCGACCACGCGGGGATCACAGGGACCGATGACCTTTCCACAGCAACGCAACGGGGACGCCGACGGCGCGCGCCCGCAGACACTGGCCGCCCGGGCGGCCCACCGGGTCTGGGCCGACATCCGGCCGCTCGACCCGGTCCGCTCGATCAAGGGCAAGCTCGCCCTGCTGGTGATCGTCTCCGTGTTCCTGGCCACCGGGATGGTCGTGGTGGCGATCCGGTCCGAGACCCAGATCCGGATCATCATGCTCTTCTCGATGATCGCCTCGCTGCTGTTCATGCAGTTCCTCGCGCACGGGCTGACCGCCCCCCTGCGCGAGATGACGGCCGCCGCCCGCGCGATGGCCTCCGGCGACTACAGTCGCCGGGTCGAGGTGAACTCGCGCGACGAGATCGGCGAGCTGGCGGCCGCCTTCAACGCCATGGCCGCCGACCTCCAGGCCGCCGACCGGCACCGCCGCGAGCTGGTCGCCAACGTCTCGCACGAGCTGCGCACGCCCATCGCCGCACTGCGCGCCGTACTGGAGAACGTGGTGGACGGCGTCGTCCAGCCCAATCCGGCGACCCTGGAGGCCGCGCTGGAGCAGACCGAGCGGCTCGGCCGCCTGGTCACCCACCTGCTGGACCTCTCCAAGATCGACGACGGCGTGGTGGACCTGGACGCCCGCCCCTTCGAGGTGCGCGAGTTCCTGGACGGCGTGCTGCGCGGGGTCACGGTGGACGGCGCGACGGCCGGCGGGGCCTTCTCCCGGCGCGGTGACGTCCGGCTGGCCCTGGAGGTCACCCCGGCCGGCCTGACCGCCGTCGCGGATCCCGAGCGGCTCCACCAGGTGGTCGCCAACCTGGTCGACAACGCCTGCAAGCACTCCCCGCCCGGCGGCACGGTGACGGTGCGCGCCCGGCCCGACGGCGAGGAGGGCGGCCTGCTGCTGGAGGTCCAGGACGAGGGCCCGGGCATCCCGCCCGCCGACCGCAGCCGGGTCTTCGAGCGGTTCAGCCGCAGCGGCACCGCGACCGCCGCCGGACCCGGCGCGGACGGCGGCACCGGGCTGGGCCTGGCCATCGCCCGCTGGGCGGTGGACCTGCACGGCGGACGGATCGCGGTGGCGGAGTCGCCGAGCGGCTGCCGGATCGAGGTCCGGCTGCCCGGGCCGCGCTGAGCGGACGGAGCAGGCCGGCGGGCGCCGCCGGCGGCCGGGTCGGGCGAGTAGGGACATTTGTCACAGATCCGACACAGCCACACACAAAGATCATCTGGGGATTCAGCTGGGCTTTTGTCCGGTTTCGCCCGGGTTTGAGGGCCGATCGGGCCTGATCGGTTCCCCTCAGATACGGCTTTCTAACGTACTTTTTCAGCCAAACTGCAGGTCAGGACTGTGATCTGGGCGACGCCTGGGGCCCGGGGACTGCGCGATCACTGGTCAGGGGCGTAGCCTTAATCCCCGCTGTCCAAACATCCCAAAAGGAAGCGGAAGAGGGCGGTTGCCGCCGTGTCGCCACAGTCCCCTGAAACCCCCAACAGCTCGGCAAGCTCCACTGGCTTCGGTCCCAATGAGTGGCTCGTCGATGAGATCTACCAGCAGTACCTCCAGGACCCGAACTCGGTCGACCGAGCCTGGTGGGACTTTTTCGCCGACTACAAGCCCGGTACCGAGGTGACCCCAGTGACCCAGGCCGCGACCCAGGCCGGCCCCACGCCGACCCCTGCCGCTGCCCCCGTGCCCGCCGCTGCTGCTCCGGCTGCACCCGCG
>NZ_LFMD02000002.1:956773-1116837 GCF_015776785.2 Kitasatospora sp. SUK 42
CCAGGTGCTCGGTCATCTCCGCGTCCAGGGCCCGCTCCAGAACGGCCCGGGTGACCTGGGTCAGCAGGCCGCCCTCGCCCAGCAGGGCCGCCCCTGAGGCGTCGGCGCGGTTCATCAACCGCTCGACGACCTCGTCCACCAACCGCTCATCGACCGGCTCGACGACCGGTCCGTCCTTCTCGCCCATGTCCTGTCCGTTCCGGCCGGCCAGAGCCCTCAATCGGGGGCCCAGAGCAGCCTTCCAGATCACAGACTTACACGAACTTCCTGACACGCTCCTCCAGGCCATCGCGCATCAGGTGGTCAGTGTCCCAGCCCTTCTCGCCGGCGGTCTTCAGCGGTCCGGGTCAGTGCGAGGAGGACGGTACGCGTGTCCTCGTTCACATCGGCGCGTTGTGCAGAGGCGGGGCAGGATTCGGGCCACGTCGGCCGGCATGTCAGAGCGCGCAACTAGACTGGTCGATCCGGTCCACACAGGCTGTTTGTCCCGGCGTGCCCCGCGGGTGAGGCTTGGGCGGGGGATGGAGCGGCAAGGTCACACCCGAAGGGAGGTAGCTAGTTTGTTCGATATCATGGCTGTTTCCAGCTCGACGCCTAGCGCCTCCCATCCCGCAGGCTCGGCGCGTGTTGTACGGAGGAAGAATGTCTGCCCTTGAGGTTGTCGAGATCTGCGCAGGAGCAGGGGGGCAGGCCCTAGGCCTCGAAGGGGCAGGATTCAAACACCGGCTCGCAGTCGAGCTCGACCCGAACGCGTGCGACACCCTCAGGCTGAACCGACCGACGTGGAAGGTCGCAGAGGGCGACGTCGCGGACGATTCGATCTGGAACCCCGACGAGTACGAAGGTGTCTCGCTCCTGGCGGGAGGTGTGCCCTGCCCCCCGTTCACCATCGCCGGCAAGCAGCTCGGCGCTACCGATGAGCGCGACCTTTTTGCCTGGGCAGTCCAGCTGGCAGGCCGCATCAAGCCCAAGGCGCTCATGCTGGAGAACGTGCGGGGGCTAAGTGCCAATCGCTTCTCGGCCTACCGGCAGCACGTCCTGGACACGCTCCGCGACTTCGGGTATGTGGGCGAGTGGCGGCTTCTCCAGGCATCCCAGTTCGGGGTGCCGCAGCTCCGGCCGAGGTTCGTGCTGGTGGCACTCCAGGACGAGTACGCAGAGTACTTCCACTGGCCCGAGCCTCTGCCCGGACCTGCGCCTACAGTTGGCGAGACGCTGAAGGACCTCATGGCAGACAACGGCTGGGGCGGCGCGGAGGCATGGGCCGCCAAGGCCAGTGACATCGCACCCACGATCGTCGGCGGCTCCAAGAAACACGGCGGGGCAGACCTCGGCCCCTCCCGGGCCAAGGCGGCCTGGGAGGCTTTGGGGGTCGACGCGTGGGGCATTGCCAACGAGGCGCCGGGTGATGACTTCAAGCCTGCAGTGAGCAGGAAGGGCGAAGTCAGGGGTGGTCCGAAGCTGACCAGCCGCATGGCCGCGCGGATCCAGGGGTTCAGCGACGACTGGCAGTTCGCCGGGGGGAAGACCACCGGATACCGCCAGATTGGCAACGCATTCCCGCCGCCGGTCGCCAGGGCGGTCGGGCTTTCCATCGCGAGGGCACTCCGGAAGGAGGGCGACCCCCGCAAGCGGGTTGAAACCACCCATGACCCTGTGTACCGGCTCCTCCGGGGTAAGAGCGAAGCCATGACCGCAGAGCAGATCGTCGCCGCACTGGACAAGACCGGTGTCGTCATGGGAATGAACGACATCGAGCGACGCCTCTCCCACCTCGGCCGCGACTTCCATATTGAAGAGACCGAGGCCGGCCAGGACGGCGCGATGGGCTACCTGCTCCGTGACTTTAAGGCCTTCGTCGGGCAGGAAGACCACGACCGGCACGAACTCTTCAAGGCGAACAAGGCCAAGATCAGCTGAGTCTGATCGACCTGCCGCTCGCAGGCATCAGCCTGTGGGCGGCACGGCGCCTGGACGGCCCTGCTTGTCCTCCACACGCTGCCGCTTCCGCTCAGCGAGCTCCCTCCTCCGCGCTACCACGGCGGCTACCACCGCGTCCGCGCACTCCTCAGGCGACTGGTGTTCCCAGAATCGCAGCACGAGCCACCCCTCGTCGGCGAGGCGCTCATCGGTATCCCGGTCGCGGGTGACGTTCCCGCCGATCTTCGACTCCCAGTACGCGGGATTGGTTTTCGGCGGAACGAAGTGCTCCGGGCACCCATGCCAGAAGCACCCGTCGACGAAGACGGCCACCCTTGTGGGGCGGAACAGAAGATCAGCAGTCCGCCGCATACCGGGTAGCGGCTTTGCCGCTACCCGGTACCGAAGCCCCTCGGCGTGGACAAGGGAACGCAGCGCGAGCTCGGGGGACGTGTCCCGGCTCCGGATCGCCTGCATGTTGCGGCGCCTGGCGGCTGAAGAGGCCCATGATCCTTCCGGGGCGACCCACTCGGCGGCATTAGCGCTTACCGTTCCCGCGGCTCCGGCAGCAGCGGTGCCTCGACGACCGGGTCGTTTTCCCGTGCCACCACCCACTTGACGCCCTCCAGTTCCACCCACCGTGCGTCCACATGTCCCGGTGTCCAGGGTGCCAGGCGCACGCTCACGGACTCACCGGCGCCTGGCACCGGCAGACCGAGGCCATTGGCCACCGCCTGGTGATTGCCGTACTGGCCGAGGATCACGATTCCCTCCGGTCGGAGAGCTGAGCGGGAGCCACCGTTGTACCGGACACGCTTCATAAAGTCGTCTTGCTGTGCGACTGTGGCGACCGCACCGCGGGAGACTATACGGCCCTGCGTGCGCCGGAACAGCTCATGCACCCGTTGAGTGCCATACCGTGACGCGAAGATCGCGTCGATGTCCTCCTCGGGCAAACGCAGCAGAATGTTCTCGGGGAGCGGTGCGTCCTCGAAGAGCCAGTGAACGGCATTCCTGCGGGCAGCGGCGGTGAGAGACCGCTTGCCGTCCCGGTTTCCCTCCTTTTTGGTCAGTATTTCTTCAGAGACGCGGAACAGCCCCGCCGACCAGCGCCCGGCGTCATCACTGGCCCACACTCCGAGGCACAGATGTCCCATAGCCTCCGGAGGGATCATCCAGCGGCCCAGGTCCTGGGAGTACTTGCAGTCCACGTCAATACCGTGAATTGAGTAGTCCATCCTGTCGCCGTCAGCGAAGCCGAAGGCACGCTGGAGGTTGATCTCCACGAGAGTGCCGGCATGCGTCTTCTCGGTCTTGTGGAGCTCTTCCCAGCGGAACCGGCCCGTGTGCTGTCCGTCGAGCAGCATGTCGAACGTACGGCGCAGAGCCGCAGCGAAGATCTCGCCGCACGGGTCCGCCGCCAGGATTTCGGCGCGGACGCGGGCCAGCTCCGTATCGGAGGGCAGGATAGAGGAGACGGAAAATAAGGTATCGACTGACGTCACGTCAACTCAATTCTTATGAAGGGATAATGCAGGATTTCGGCAGCTTGTCTACGGTGCGTGGGCCGGGTCAGTCGGACTTGGTTGCGGCGTGTTCAGCGGTCTTGCGCTCCTTGCGCCTTCGCTCGTAGGTCACCTCAGTAACGCCGTCCGTCTTCCTGCGGTGCGCGACGATGTCCCAGCCGAGGATGAAGCGGAGTTCTCGCAGCCGCTTCTTCGGGTCGCCCTTGTGGGTGTCCTGTGCGACCAGTTCGATGAGCTCGACCGGCGTCGACTTCCCCATCTCCTGGAAGGAGATGAGCAGTTCGCCGATGCGCTCCCACGGAGTCGGGCGGGGGAGAGCTCGCCCGATAGCCGGGCCGAATGCGTCGAGCGAGGCGAAGAACGCCTGCTTCCCGTGGTTGTGCTCCTCGCACAGAGGCTCCAGGTTCGAGTACACCGTCTTGCCGCCCCACGACTCGGGCGCGATGTGGTCGATCTGCAGCCGGATACCGTCCTGGGGGCCGCGCCCGCACATCTGGCAGAAGCGGCCCTTCTTGCCGAAGGCCTCCGCCTGCAGCCGGGCCGAGATCTTCACGGCAGCGGAAGCCGCCTTCTTCCAGCCGAGCAGCTGGTAGATCCACTTTCCGTCACCGGTGCGGCGCCGGCTCTGCACCACGAAGTGGCTCCGGACCTCGCGCAGCCGACGCTGACTCTGCACGTTGGACTTGCCGAAGACCTGCTGCGACCGGGCCAGCCACTCCGCCGTAGTCGGGGGGCTGTCCAGCCGCATGAGGAGGAACCGGCAGGCTTCGGCGGCCTCCTGGCTGCTGAAGAGATCGTTGACGGACGGATCAGTGGGGTCGGGCAGCGGGCGCTCGCTGTCCACTTCTGGGTGTGTCATATCTTCCTCCCGCTGAATACGGCGGATTCGAGGACTCCTTCCGATCCGTGTGGAACCCTAGGCCCGCCGCGGTCGCGGGTCCCGGGCCTCACCCCGTGGTTGCTCATCGAGCAAGGCTGGGGGGCTCGAGGTGGCGCAGGAGTTCCCGGATGTCCGCCATATCCAGGCCGACGCTGCCGACGGGTTCTTCGACGAGATCTGCGAGCTGGCGCACCTCCGGGTCGTCCAGGATGCTGCCCATGAACTCCAGCTTTGCCTCAAGACGCAACTGGACCACCTCGTCGATGGTGCCTTCCGCGACGAGGACGGTAACCCTCGTCTCCGTACCGGGGGCAAGGCCCAAGCGATGGATGCGGTCGAGGCTCTGCAGGAACCGACCAGCCACGAAATCGCGGTCGACGTAAACGGCGTCGTGGCAGACCTGGTGCAGGCTGATGCCCTCGCCCAAGGTAGCCGGGTTTGAGAGCAGCACCATGCAGTCGGGATCCTCGCGGAACCGTCGGATCTCCTCGTCCCGGTCGGCTGTGCCGCCGTGGACGACGGCTGGTGAGTACGGGGCGAGGAGCTCGGCCAGGGTGGTGATGTTGCGTACGAAGGTCGTCCACACGATCGTCTTGCGGCCCGCTGCCGCGTTCGCGGCGACGATCCGGACGGCCTCCTGGAACTTGGGGGAGAGCTCGTAGCGTGGAAGGTCGCGCAGGAGCGCGTGGAGGGACTCGCCGGGGGCGGCCTCCAGTGCCGGCACTTGGTAGGCGAGCGGCTCGTACGGGCTGCTGCCCTCGACTAGGAGCGCCGGGCTGGTTGCGGCCATGAGCAGGCGCAGTGCTGCCCGCCCGAGGGCTTCAATGTCAGCACGGGACGCCTCAGCCCGTGGGGAGAAGTTGCCCTTGAGCGCCTCGTACACTTCCCGGTGGATCGGCGGAAGGCTGACGTACCGGACCTTCGGTTCGAACGGGGGCAGACCAAGCTCGCGCTTGGTGGTGCGGGTGAACAGCGGCCGCAGCACCGTGCTGGCGTAGGCGAGGTCGCCGCCGCGTACAGCGTCAGAGACGACGCGCTTGCCGCGGCCGGGCCAGACGAACGACAGCAGGTTCTCCAGGTCCCGAGCCCCGTTGGGGGCCGGTGTGCCGGTGAGGATGAGCCGCCGGGTGGCGGTGGGCCCGAGTGCGAGGCAGGCGGAGCCGTAGGTTCCGTTGGCGCCGAGCTTCATGCGGTGGGCCTCGTCGAGCACCAGCATCGACGGCGCCGCGCCCAGCCAGGACGCAAGCCCGGGTACGGCCCGGGACAGGCGCTCGTAGTTGACCAGCAGTACCTCTGCGCCGTAGTCGGGGGTGCGGCCCATGACGGCGATGCGTGGCGGCGTTCGGAAGCAGAGCTGGCTTTCGGTCTGCCATGCTTCGTAGGCGGACTTGGGCCCGACGACCAGGAGCCGCTTGGCCAGGCCCTGTTCACGCATGGCGGCGTAGACGGCCAGTGAGACGCGGGTCTTGCCGGCGCCGGGGACGCTGAAGTTTGCGCCGTGCCCGAGTGACAGCAGCTGTGCAGCATCGCGGAGCTGGAACGGGGTGAGGTCTCCGGTCCAGCCGTCACCTAGGAGACCTGGCACGTCGTCCGGTGCGACCGCGCCCTGGCCGACGTCCGCGCCACTGCGGAGGGTCTGCTCGGCCCGCTCGGCGTCGTCGAGGACGCCGGTGACGAGCTGGACCAGCGCGTCCTCCCACTCGACGCCGTCGTGGCGCCAGGAGCCGAGCTCGATGATGCGGTCGAGAAAGTCGTCGAGCTCGAACTCGCCTACCAGTGGCCCGCGCTGGCCGCCGGGGGCGATGCGCGCGGCGAGGTCCGCGAAGTCCTGCTCGTGCCCGGGCGTGGTGCGCAGGACAACGCGGGTCCGCGACACGTCGAATACGATCCGCAGCGACGGCTCGGTCTGGGTATCCGTCATTGCTGCTTCCCCACAGCCACGTTGAGCCAGGCCAGGCCCTCACCCGGCAGCGGCACGCTCTTGCCGGCCTCGACGGCCACGCGCTCCATGATGGTGCGCAGCTTCAGCAGGGCGTCGTCGAACGCCCCTTCGTCCAGGCTCCCGTTGCCGCGGGCGAGGACGAGGTCGGTGACGCACTGCTCCAGGTCCTTGCAGGCGTCGGTGACGCGGTCGGGGGCAGCGAGGCGCTTCTTTCGGAGCCGGAAGTCCTTGCCTGCGAACTCCAACGCCTCGTTGAAGACGTCCCGGGTGCGGTCGAGGACCTCGGCGGCCGCCGTCTGCTCCTCGGGGGTTGCGGCGGCGCCGGCCGCCTTGACAGCCTTGGCCTGCAGGAGGGAGTCGGTGAGCGCCTTGGCCGCGGCGACGCTCGCGCCGGCGGCCTGGACGGTGCGGCCGAGGCCGGGGATGGCCACCGCCGGTGCCGCATCGGTTCGAGCGGGCCTGAGCTCTGCGGGCAGCCGCTGGTCCAGGAACCGTTCCTGGAAGTCGGGCTGGATGAACCGGACATCCGTCTTGGCGAACTCCAGCACGATGGCCGAGAGTCGGCCCTCCTTCAGCAGGTCGGCACGCTCCCGGTTGCGTGCGGACTCGGTGTTGTAGGCGCGGTAGAGCTCGAAGAACCGCTCCTTGGCCTCTTCGAAGTCCATCAGCCGCAGCGAGGCGGTTCCGGTAGCGCTACGGCTGATGAGATCCCGAAGCTGGGCCAGGATCCACAGGTCGCGGTCGCAGGCCGGCGTCGTGGTGTGGAAATTCCGGGCGATCTCCGGCATCGGCTTGCCGAGCGCCACCTGCTCCTCCAGGGCGAGCAGGTGGTTGATGTAGGAGTAGTCCCGTCGGGTGTCCGGGCGCAGCTGGAGGGAGAGCTCGACGGCGTGGATGTCACTCCACTCGCAGCTCTCCGGCAGAACGCCGACCCGCATGCTGGTCCGTCCGAGCTCCTTGAGCGCAGCGCGGCGGGTATTGCCGTTGACGAGGATGCCCTCGTGCGTGATCAGTCCGGGCTCGTTCTGCTGGTACTCGCGCAGACTCTCCGACAGGTCCTCGAAGGCCTTGTCGGTCCTGGAGGGGTCAGCCGGCAGGGCCTTCAGCAGGAAGTGGAGATAGTCCTGGCTCTCGGGGCTCCAGGGGTCCCGAGTCAGTGCCTGATCCCGGGCAGGGTCGTAGGCACGCTGGGCACGGATGCGGTGTGTGCCAGGGTTGTAGCGCAGGACCTCGACCGGCATGTCGATGACCTCGATGTGAATGGGCTTCCCACGCCACTCAACGGTCAGCGTCTCCGGGACGCCGATTCCGCTGTGCAGCTCCTTCAGCCGGTGGGCCACGAGCTCGCGGTTGCCGGCCGCTTCGTGGGGCTGGCCGAAGTCGATCAACACGGGTGTGCTCCTTCGTGTGTGTGAAAGCGATGCCGATACTGCCAGGGCTGGGAACGGGGCGGCACCGGGGATTCCGCTGCCGCCCCGGAGGGGGACTACAGGAGCATGTTGCGGGCATCGGCGCGCGCCGCCGCCGGCAGGGTCCGGTAGGTGCCCCAGAGCTTCTCGACCTCGTTGAAGCCGCGGGCATCCTGCTCCATCCAGGACGAAAGCATCTTGCGCTCGTATGTCGACAGCTGTGCCACCGCCGCCGTGAAGGCGCTCAGATCGGCGCCGGCGTCGCGCCCGCCGACGCGGCACCGGTTGCACTCGGTGACTAGCTGCACCTCGGTGCCGCCGCCGGGTAGGGTGACCTGGCGCCGCGCGATGTCCAGGTGGGAGGTGGCGCCGTGGCCGTCGGCGTACGCCTCGCCGTTGCCGATGCCACAGGTCCGGCACAGATAGTTGTCGTTCAGGAGCACGGCGCGGCGCTGCACCGCTCCCACGGACTCGGCTGCCTTGCGGCCTCCCTTGCCGGGCTGCCATACCGGAGCACCCTCACACACGAACCGGTGCTCACTGGGGTCGAGGGCCGGGTCCTCCCTGTTGGTGTCGATCTGCCACTCGTGGTCGCGGAGCTCCCTCATGCGGCGATCGACCTGGCTGACCCCCTCGAATGCGGTCCGGAGCTGTTCCTTGGTGAACACGCTGCCGATTCCGACCTCCTGCACCAGCCACAGCGCAACGCGCTTCATAGTGCCGAGTCCTTCGTCCGTCCAGGACGGAATTGCCACCATGCTCTTCGGATCCTCTCGTGCACAGCGCAGTGACGGCCCTGGTGGGCTGTCAACGGGCCGGTCCCGCCTGCTCTTCAAGCGAAGCGCATGGTCCGCCGACAGGGGAAGGCTTCTCTGTCCCCCGGTGTCCCCCTCTCTCCCGGTGTCCCGGGGTGTCCCTCCCGTGCCGTAGGACCGCTCAGCTGTCATAGGCGTTTGCCAAGATGGGATGACACTTCGCCGACCCCTACCTCTAGGGAGCTTCGTTGCCTCCGCGCGGACAGATGAAGGCCCTTCCGTCCTCCGTTCCCCCGGCACGCCGCGAACTAGCCGGGGCGGTGCGCGCCATGCTGAGGGCGATCGGCGGCACGCTGCGCAGCGTCGCAGGTCAGATCCACAGCTCCCGCTCGGCCCTCTACCGGCTCGCGTCGGGGAAGGTCCTGTTCCCTGACACGGACGCCGTTCTGAAGCTGCACCGGCTCGCGCAGCGCAGGACCGGTGTCGAAGTGGTGCCCGAGAGCGACCTGAGGGCTCTCCTGCAGCGGGTTCTCGATGAGGGTGAGCACGCTGCCGCCGCCGACAACAGCATTGCTGAAGCCGACAGGCCGGCTTTGGAAGAGGCCACTGGCATGGGCGGCGGTGCGCAGGAGGGCGGCACCGGTGCGCCAGCCGTTGCGCCGGTCCCGCCCGCCGAGGGGGACCGGCGCAACGAACGTGCGACCGGGCTGCAGTGGCCGGTCGACGAACTGGTGCTGCACCTAGACAGCGGCCGGTACGAGCATGTCGTCGGCATGCTGGACTATGCCGGCGACGAGGCGCCTGCGCTGGAGTCTGCTGCCGCGATTCAGACGTGCCGTAGCCGGGGTCTCGCGGAGGTCGTGGATGTTCTCCTGCGAAAGGTCGGCGGCCGACCCGACCGTTTCGTCCTCGATGTGGTGGGTCATCTGATGGACGCCGGCGGCCACGCGGATGCCCGGGAGCTGATCAGCCGCAGCGCGCAGGCCGCATAGCTGGTAGCGGTAAATCCGCTTTGAGGCAATGAAGTTGATGCGACGAATTGTGAAAATGTTGTACGATCGCGAGCGCTGCCAGTACTAGAGGTCGCGTGGCGGCACAAGGGAACTCTCGGGCGGGCTTAGGGGCTGGGGCGGTGGCGGAAGGCGGGTCTGCGCTCCGCGGCGCCTACCTGAGCACGGAGGGGGGCTGGCGGAAGCTGCCCGAGTGGGCCGTGTGGTTCGTTCGGGCCGGCGGCTGGGCCGCCGAGCTGAGCGAGGCCGGCGACAGCGCCGTCGTGGCGTTGTCCGTCCCGGCCCGTGAATACGCCGCCGTACTTCTCGCGCTGGGTTCGGTGGACCGGACGTCATGGACGGCGCAATCGCGTGCCGAGCGGGAGCTCGGATTCGAGCAGGCATGGGTCCTCCCGGCAGGGACCTGTGTTCGGATCGTGCCGGCGGATTTTCCAGGTGCGGGGAAGCGAGCATACTCGGGCCTCTTCCTGAGGGCGGTGGAGAACCATCACGGGAAGGTCTACGAGCTGTCGGGACGCCCGGGCCCCGGCGGGCGCCCGGGCATGGTGTCGTGGTTCCCAGCGGACCGGTACCGGATTCAGACGCTCCCCTGGCCCGATCAGCCTGGGGACTACACCGACCGCAACCGTTTCAGCGAGGAAACCGGGGCACCGGGCGGCGCCAGCGGACTGCTGACGGGCCCCCTGGACGAGTACTACCGGCACTGCTCGCTCGACTGCGTATTGGTGGGGGTCGTGAGCACGGTTCTGGCGGAGGCGCAGGAGGTTGCCGCGGCTCCGGGCTGTCCCGGGCTATCCCTTCAGGAGCTGATGCGTCTGCGCGGTGTGCACTCACCGGGTAACCACTACCGCAGCGTCGTCCTGTCGAGCAGGAGCGATCCGGAGGAGATCCGTGATCCTGTGCGGTCCCGAAAGCCGGCCGTGGCGGTGCTGGACGGTGCCGCGACGGTGCGGCGGTGGATGGCGGCGAGCCTGGCGGAGGTGACGATGGCCGTGGTCGAGCGGACGAGCCCCTCGGCCGTGGCCGCGGCGGACGCGCTCTACGCGAACCGTGCGCGCCGCCAGGCCGATCTGCCCATGCCCGCCGGGCTCGTACGGGCCCTCCCTGCCGGCGTCGAGGCGCTGGCCTGGCGGACCAGGCGGAGGCAGTGGTGAGCATGCTGGATGCGGACGGTGTGTACCAGAGGGCAGACGCCGAGATAGCGGAGCAGCCGGTACGGCACTCCGGTGTCAGCACGTTCATGCACGCGGCATCACAACTCCTGCGCGCAGTGGGGGAGTCGGAGGGCTCCGACCTGTGGCGGCAGTCATGTGCGGAGATCCGCCGGGCACGGTGGCTCATCGGGACGGTGCCCCTGCCGCTCAACTCCGGCGCATTGGGACTGCGGGAGACCGCGGAAGCCCTGGCCGGCCGTGCGAGGGTGATCGAGCGCGTCGCCGACCGCGGCCTGCTGAGGCAGTTCGACGCGGTCGCCGACGCGTTGCGGAACCTGGGACGGGAGCGCGAGAACCCGTTGGCCCGCGGCGTGATGAAGTACCTGGAATCACCCGGTGCGGGCAGCGTCCTGGTGGTGGTCACCAGTCGCGCCCACCAGGACGACGCGGTGGCCGCGTTCACCGCACTGAGGTGCCCGGTCGACGTGGGCACCGCCCGGGACCTCGCCGGGACCTGCGTGTACGGTGCCGCGGTCGTTGTCGGGCCCGTGGGCTGGCTTCCGCCCGGGGTGCTGAACGCTCCGCGCGCCTCCCGGATCGGACTGGTGCACTATGACTTCTACCGCGAGCCGCAGGACGTCTGGCCGCTGTTCGGGGAAGGACCGGTCCGGCGTGGCCGGATGCCGTCGCGGATCATCCGGCGCCCGTCCCTCCTCCTCGGGGGAGCGCAAGGTCTCAGGGCAGGCATTCCCGAGGCCAGTGAGACGCCGGAGCTGACCGGCTTCGATGTGCTCTCCCTGGCTGGCGAAGCGGTCGCGGGGCTGCCCGCCGACGTGCTGGAGCAGCCTGCTCCGGGCGCGCATGAGCGTGTGGCCGCTCAGGCGGCCCAACTGGCCGACGGCTCCTTCGTACTGCTGCCCCGGGACGCGGGCGTTCAGAAGGTGCTGCTCGTCGAGGCGGACGACGAGGGCAGGCCGGCCGTCGAGGCGGTGGACGCGGCCACGGTGACGATCGGCGACGCCGTCGTACTGCGCGGCGGGTCCTATTACCAGAGCCTGGTCGAGCGCGCCGACGCCGCACTCGGCGAGGACGCCCTCATGCTGCGCGAGATCCAGCGGGCGTGGAAGGCGCAGCTGCGCGACCGCGTCGCCCGCCACCGGGACGGGGTCCACGGAGTCGCCGCCGACCTGAAGTCCCAAGGCGCGACGACCGCCAACCTGGGCTACTGGACAGGGCCGTGGTGCATCCGGACCCGCCTCAAAGCAGACTTCACCGTGGTGATGCGCTACCTCGGACGCGGCGACGAAGCCGACCACGCCTGGGACGCGCTGGGCCGCATCGACCACGCGCACCGCAGCGCCGGGCGCAACTACGCCGAGGTCGTCCAGAGGGCCGTCTCGGGCGGCACCTGGGAGACCCTGCAGTCCGATCAGTGGTGCGACATCTCCCTAGACGACACCGAGGCAGGCGCGCGGGTGGTCCTTATCGATGTGCTGCTGCCCGGGCAGCTGACCGTTCCCGTGCACTACCTGTGCCGGCTCCGTTCCCCGGAGGTTCCCTGATGGCACGTATGATCCCGCCATCGTTCGATCCGGCCTGCACGCCGAGCCCGGGGGAACGGGAGGTGTTCCAGCGGCTGCGCGACGATCCGGCGACCGGGGACTGGACCGTCCTCCACTCGCTCGGAATCGCCCAGCACCCGCGACAGATCCAGGGGGAGGCAGACTTCGTCATCATCGTCCCGGGCAAGGGGATACTCGTCCTGGAGGTCAAGGCGCATCTCCAGGTGCGGCGGCTGCCGAGCGGGGAGTGGCGCCTCGGCAATCAGCCCCTGACCAATCGGAGCCCGTTCCAGCAGGCCGACGAGGCCATGCACGCCGTCAGGAAGAAGCTCGGGGGCCCCAGCGGCGGTGCCGGTGCGGTGCCGGTCGCATTCGCGGTGCTGTTCACCCACAGCCGCTTCGCGGTGTCCGGGCCGATGGAGTGGCACTCGTGGCAGGCACTGGACACGGTCGCCTTCCGCAGCCGCTCCGTGGCGGCGCTGGTCACTGGGGTCCTGGACGCGCACCGGGCCCACCTCGCGGCCACACCGGGAGCGGCGTGGTTCGACCCGGCGTCCGTGGCACCCGATGCCGGGCAGGCTGAGCGGATCATCCAGGCTCTGCGGCCCTCGTTCGAGTTCGCCGAGCCGCCGAAGCTGAGGCGGCAGCGGATGGAGCGCGAGACGGAGGCGTTCACCCAGCAACAGTACGAAGTGCTCGACATGATCGCCAGGAACCGGCGCTGCATGGTGGACGGCGCTGCCGGGACGGGCAAGACCTACGTGGCGGTGGAGGCGGCACGCCGCTACGCCGCCGGGGGACAGCGGGTGCTCCTGTGCTGCTTCAACCGCCACCTCGGCCGCTGGCTCAAGGAGGAGACCGCGGGCCTGCCAGGGGTGACGGCAACCAGCTTCCATTCCTACATGGCCGGGCTGGCCCCGTCCGCCCGCGATGCCGGCGGCACCGGGGACTTCTTCACCGAGGTGCTGCCCGAGGCCGCCCTGGACGTCCTCATGGAGAAGGACAAGCCCCCGTTCGACGTGCTCGTCGTAGACGAGGCACAGGACCTGATGCGTGAGTCCTACCTCGATGTCCTCGACTTCTCCGTACGGGGCGGCCTGTCCGCAGGCCGATGGCTGGGCTTCGGCGACTTCACCCGCCAGGCCCTCTACGGTTCCGACGGCGAGGGCATGGACGTCCTGCACAAACGGGCCGGAGAACTGCCCTCGGTCACGCTGAACCACAACTGCCGCAGCGTCCCCGGCATCACGCTGTACGTGGAGGTCACGTCGGTACTCGACCCCGGATACGCGGGCACCCTGAGGCCCTCCAACGACCGCCAGGCCACGAACCTCTGGTGGGCAGACGAAGAGGAGCAGCAGCGACAGCTGGCCAGCCGCCTCACGGAGCTCACCCGGGAGGGGTTCCCGCCCGAGGACATCGTCGTCCTGTCTCCGCTCCGGGACGAGCTCAGTGCCGCTGGCACCTGCCGTGCCCCCAGCTGGAAGGGACGGCTGACACCCCTGGACTCCCCGAATCCGGGATCCGTCCGGTACGGAACCGTGCACACGTTCAAGGGGCTGGACGCCCCCGCCGTCGTCCTCACCGACATCACCTCCTTCGGCACGGACCGGGACCGGACGCTCTTCTACGTCGGTGCCTCCCGGGCCAGGGACGAGCTCACCGTGCTGATGGCCCACAGCGCACGCCCCGGATACATCAAGCAGGTTCAAGGAGCAGGCAGAGCATGACCACGGCCAGTGACAACCTCGGGGCCCGGGAGGACGTCATCGACGCCCTGCGGGCCGAGCTGATGGGCCCGGCCCCCGCAGGCAAGCCCCTCGACCAGACGTCGTTCGACGGCTGGCCCGCCGCCCGCGGACCGTGGACCGACGCTGACAGCGGCGAGGAGATCCTCGACCGTGCTCCCCTGCTGCGCTACGGCGTCGGCATCCTCTACCCGGCGACACCGGAGGACACCGCTGGCCAGCGCGCGGACTCCGAGGCGGACAAAACGGTGGATGCCGACGAAGATGGGCCGGACGGGGAGGAGGACGAAGACGCTCCGGAGGTGCCCGAAGGCATCCAGGAGGCATACGCGCGCAAGGGCGGCCATGCTGACGACGATGACTTCGAACTCCTCGGCGCCAACGACCGGCGCCCCAGCGCCATGGGCCTGTCGATCCTCCTGGCAGGAGAACAGGCCGGGCTGCGGATCTCCGCCACCGGTGGCCGGTACCGGCGCCGGACCGTGCACATCGGCAGCAGCGTCCGTCACTGGTGGGTCCGCGGCCCCGTCGCGGCCGTCTGGGATCTGTCGCCGGAGGCGCTCGCCAGCGCCGGCCCCCTCCTGCGCAAGCCGCAGCCGTCCTCCGACACCTCGACCGGCCTCGATGGCCTGGACCTCGAACTCACCGTCCGCATCAGGCCCCACCGCGACGGGCGCCTCATCACGGTCGCCCTCGTCAACCGGACACCGCTGGGCAAAGGGGCCCCCGACGCTCTCAGCCTGTTCCAGACCGAGATCACCGTCGAGCCGGTACAGGGCTGGCTGGCCCCGTACCCGGAGGCGGCCGAAGCCGGAACCCACCCGGACGATGCATCGTTCAGCCTGATCTACCGGGGCGCTCGTACCTTCGCCGTCGGACACGGCTGTGCGGCGGACTGGGACACACCGGCGGGGGACCGCTCCTCCTGGGCCAGGGCCGATCCCATGCCGCAGTATGAAGCCCCCAGCATCACTCCCGACATCCGGCTGCCCGACGGCACCCCGCTGACCGTCTCCATGGACCAGCTGGCAGGAGACGGACCGGAAGGCCCCGAGCAGCTCAGCCGGGTCGTCACCGCCTACGCGCAGTGGATCGACGGACTCGAGGAGAAGGCCGCAGGACTCGATGGACGGTTCCAGCCGACCGCCGCCAAGCACATCGAGGGCTGCCGCACCGCCCTGGCCCGGATGCGGGAGGGCCTCGAACTCGTCCGCGACCCCAGCACGGATGCCGGTCGCGCGTTCCGCATGACGAACCGGGTGATGCTGCGCCAACAGCTGCGCTCCGGTGCGCCTCTGCGCAGAACCCGTTACGTCAACGGCTGCTACGAGGTGGACGGCGTCCAACTGGACGAAGACACGGCCCGCAGCCAGGGAAAGGGCAACTGGCGCGCGTTCCAGATCGCCTTCCTCCTCGCCGCTGTCCCGTCGACCGCGGACCCGTTCCACGACGACCGCGACACCGTCGACCTCATCTACTTCCCCACTGGTGGCGGCAAGACCGAGGCGTACCTCGGTCTGTCCGCCTTCACCATTCTTCTGCGCCGTCTGCGTGACCCCGCCGACGCCGGGGTCACCATCCTCATGCGCTACACCCTGCGTCTGCTGACCGCGCAGCAGTTCCTGCGTGCGGCCTCCCTCATCTGCGCGCTCGAAGAACTGCGGGAGGATGAGCCGGACCTTGGGGGTCCCTTCTCTATCGGCATCTGGGTGGGCGGCGACACGACCCCCAACAAGCGCGGCGATGCGACCTCGGCCCTCGGCCGACTCCGGGCCGGCGGCGAGGACAATCCCTTCCTCCTGCTGCGCTGCCCCTGGTGTGCGGCCCAGATGGGTCCCGTCGTCGGGCAGGAAGAGAGCGGTGCGCCCCGCCGGCGTCCCCGCAGGGGCGGAAGGGGCGGTCAGGCTGCCTCCGCGAGCCGCACTCCTGTGGCGGGGTACGTCGAGTACGCGGGGACCGTACGGTTCATCTGTCCGGACTACGAGTGCCGCTTCTCGGCGGACGACACCCCGCTGCCCGTCTTCGTGACCGATGACGACCTCTACGACCGCCGGCCGACGCTCGTCATCGGCACCATCGACAAGTTCGCCCTGCTCGCCTGGCGCCCCGGGGCCCGCGCTCTGTTCGGCCTGGGAGCTTCAGGACTCGGCCCCGACGGTGCCCGGGACTTCTCGCCGCCGTCACTGGTCATCCAGGACGAGCTGCATCTCATCGCAGGCCCACTCGGCTCCCTCGCCGGCCTCTACGAGGGCGTCATCGAAGAGCTGTGCACCGACCGGCGAAGCGGCACTCCCGTTCGCCCGAAGATCGTCGCCTCCACCGCCACGATCCGCCGCCACGAGGAACAGGTACGCGCCCTCTACGGCCGTGAGCGGGTTCACCTCTTCCCGCCGCACGGCATCGACGCCTCCGACTCGTTCTTCGCCGTATACGACCGGAACCCCGAGACCGGCCTGCTCAAGCCCGGACGGCGCTACATCGGCGTGCACGCCCCTGCTCTCGGCTCCATGCAGACCGTCCAGGTCCGCACCTTCGCGGCGCTTCTCCAGGCTGCCGGGGACCTCCCCGAGGACCAGCGCGACCCCTGGTGGACGCTGCTCGCGTTCTTCAACAGCCTCCGCGAGCTCGGCAACTCGCTCTCGCTCATGCAGTCCGACATCCCTGACTACCTGCGCACCATCAACAACCGCTCCATCGCGGACCGCAGCGGCATGCGCTACCTCAACTGGGTCGAGGAGATGACCAGCCGCCTCCGGCAGGATGAGGTTCCCGAGGCCATCCAGAAGCTGGAGCGGCAACTCACCCCGGAACAGCGGGCCGTGGACACCTGCCTGGCGTCCAGCCTGATCGAAGTCGGCATCGACATCCCCCGTCTCTCCCTCATGGCCGTCGTGGGCCAGCCCAAGAGCACCTCCCAGTACATCCAGGTCACCGGCCGTGTCGGCCGTCGGATCCCCGGCCTGGTCGTCACCCTCTACGGCGCCGGCAAGCCCCGCGACCGCAGCCACTTCGAACGTTTCCGCAGCTACCACGAGCGCCTGTACGCCCAGGTTGAGCCCACCAGCTCGACCCCGTTCGCCCCGCCCGCCCTGGACCGGGCCCTCAGGGCCGTCGCCGTCGCCTACATCCGTCAGGCCGGGGGCAAGGCCGTCGACGCTCCCCTCCCCTTCCCGGCTGATCGATGGGAGGAAGCCAGGGAACTGCTGCTCGGCCGCGCTGAATTCTGTGACCCCGACGAGGCCGGCCGTACAGCGGCCCTGCTGGACCGGATGCGCAAGGAATGGGAGGCATGGCGGCCCGGCGAGTGGGGCGATTTCGGCCCCGTGGGCCATGGCCGGCTCCTGCGGCCGCTCGGCCACTACGCACCCGAGAACCAGCGGAATCTGAGCTGGGCGATCCCCTCGTCGATGCGCGGCGTCGATGCCGAATCCGAGGTCGAGGTCACCGTGCAGTACGCGATCGAGGAAGGAAACTCATGATCCGCGGAAGTGTCCGCCGCTCCCAGCTGGTTGTCCCGTTCGGCCCTGGCGCCATGCACGTGCTCTCTGACGGTACGTCCGTCGTGACAGCGGGCCTTGACCACTGGTTCCCGACCGGGAAGGACCGCGACCGTGAGGAGTACCGGATCCACGAGTGGCGTCTGGAGCAGCATCTGGGTATCGACGCACTCTACTCGCCGCCGGACTACCGGGTCTGGTCAGAGGACGAGATGAACAGAAAGGCCCGTGTCCCCGTCCTCCGATTCCCTGTCTGGGGTTTCTGCCCGAGCTGCCGGACGCTGACCAGAGACCGTCTCCACGCCGACCGCCGCCCCGTATGCGATCACCACGAGGGCACCCGCCGCAAGCCCGTCATCGCCCAGGTCCCCTTCGTGGCCATCTGCGAGCGGGGACACCTCCAGGACTTCCCGTGGAACGAGTGGGCGCACCGTTCCGCCGCGCCTTCCTGCCGCAATCACACCCTCTCACTGCGTTCTTCAGGCGGAGGCACCCTCTCAGCCCAGCGGGTCTCGTGCAGCTGCGGCGAGGGCCGGAGCCTGGAAGGCGTGACCTCGACAACGGCCAGCAGGGACAACGGCTCCTCCACCGTTCTGTCCGAGGAACTCGAACCGGGCGGACCCCCCTACCTGTGCCGGGGTGCCGCGCCCTGGCTCGGCATCGAATGCGTGGGAGAGCCCTGTGGCAGTCCGCTCAGGGGAAGCCTCCGGGCAGCCGCCAATGTGTACTACCCGCTTCTGAGCAGTTCCATCTTCGTGCCCGAGGACGGCAACAGCGCCGCTGACCCCAAGGTTCTGGAAGCCCTCCAGGACGGGACGATCGTTCAGGCCCGGCGGCAGGCAGCCGTGTTCGTGGGAGAGGGAGTGATCCCCTCGCCGGACCTGCTCCGGAGGGTCGCTCAGGGAAACGCCTTCATCCTCGAAGGCTTCACCGACCCACAGATTGAGGCTGGCCTCAAGGCCCTCCACGACGCCGAGACCACTGGCAGCTCCAGCCCTGGCCCCAGCCCCGGTGGGCCTGTCCTGGCAGAAGACCCAGCGGACTTCCGGGTTACCGAGTACCAGGCGCTGCGTGACTCCATCGAGTCCAGCGAACTCGTGGTCCGCCAGCCAGCGGCGGTCTACGGCCAGGCCGTGGCCGGAGCCTTCGCGCGCGTGCGGCTGGTGGAGAAGCTCCGGGAGACCCGGGTGCTCTGGGGCTTCAACCGTGTCTTCGCGGAGTCCTCGTACGACCGCACGTCCCGCAAGGCCCTCCTGCGGCGTACCCCGGCCCGTCCGGGCAGTGGATGGCTTCCCGCTTACGCGGTCAGCGGAGAAGGCATCTACCTCGAACTCGACACCGGCAGGCTCGCCCCCTGGGAGGAACAGTCCGGTGTACTTGAACGAACCGACCTCCTCACCCGGCGCTTCGCCCGCCTCGCTGCGGACCGGGGGCTGCAGCAACGTGAGCTGTCACCCCGTTTCGTGCTCCTGCACACCCTCGCCCACCTGCTCATCAACCAGCTCATCTATGAGTGCGGATACAGCTCGGCCTCCCTGCGAGAACGCCTCTACGTCAGCCCTGGCGCCGGTGGCATGGCGGCCCTGCTCATCTACACCGCCGCCGGCGACTCCGAAGGCACCCTTGGCGGCCTCGTCCGGATGGGCCAGCCCGGCCGCCTCGAAGACGTGCTCCAGAACGCCCTCGGACAGGCCGCCTGGTGCTCCTCCGACCCTGTCTGTATCGAAAGCCGTGGCCAGGGCCCTGGGTCCTGCAACCTCGCCGCCTGCCATAGCTGCGCCCTTCTCCCCGAAACCGCGTGCGAAGAGTACAACCGGTTCCTCGACCGGGCGCTCGTCGTCGGAGGGCTGAAACAGAGGAACCTCGGCTTCTTCCCGGCATCCTGAGCTTGGTTTATTCTCGCCGGGTTTGATGCTCCTTGATCGAATCGGCGCGTTTGACCGTCTTGCCGCCGTCGTGGCGCTTGGCCCGGTGCTTGTTCTACGAGCCGGGAGGCCGCCCCGGGCCCGGCCGGGACGGTTTCGGTGCGGCTGCCGGGTAAACGGCTGTCGCGCGGACGTTGCGAAACCCCCGGCGGACGCTGGCGGGGGTGAGTCGGCGGGGCTCGGCCAGTCGTTCCCAGGGGCGGCGGAGGTCCTCGGCGAGGCGCGGGCAAGACGGAGCTGGGTGTGGGCGGCGATGAGCAGCCAGCTCTACAGGTCGGCGGTGTCCGCCGTGTGGCGGACCTTCGGGGCCGTCCAGCCGAGGGGCTGCTTCATCAGCCGGAACGTGTGCTCCAGGTCGAAGCGGCGGAGGAACGACTGCCACCAGCGGTCCACGTCCACGGGGCCGGCAGCGGTGGCCGAGTACCACGGCCAGACCGGTTTCGGGTCGCGGTCACCAGGTAGGCGGTCACCTGTAACTGCACCAACGTGCCGTGCAGGATGATCAGTTCATCCTCGGCGTGCTCCAGCCAGGGGCCGAGGTGGGTGAGCCTGGGGTGCATCCGGTCCCAGGCCACCGTCTCGCCTTGCCGTAGCGGGCGGTGTCCGTGGCCGTGGTGACCCCGGGCTGTTGCCACGTGTCGGGCTTGGCGAAGGTCAGGACGCCGTCGTGCCGGCGCGGGCGTCCGCCCTTCGGCCCGCAGCGGGTGGGGCCCAGGTCGCGGAGCATGACGCGGTCCGAGCAAATGCGTCCGACCAGCACGAGAGGCAGGTCGGCCAGGGGGGTGGGAGAGGCTCGGGGACTTGTCGGGGACCACACGGTGTTCGCCATCGCCTCCGAGGTGCCTTTCGGTGAACGAACAGCGCGAGCTGTCTACCGTCTGACGTGCAGCGATGGTTATCGTCGGGCGACTGGGGGTCAAGGGGTCGCAGGTTCGGATCCTGTCGTCCCGACAGTAGTTGGAAAGACCGTTGGTCGGGAGAAATCCCAGGGCGGCGGCCTTTTGCATGGGTGGGTCATTGGTGCCCGTGCCGTCTGTGTCGGGCCTCCGGCGATCTTGCGGGGGACCAGTGGGCGGAGGCTCGTCAGGGAGGGGGGCAGTGTGCGGGGTGGGGGAGGCTCGGGACCGTGCGGTTTCGCAGGTGTGCCTGTGCGGTTCGTCGAGGGCTGCGGGCGGCGGCAAGGCGAGCTGACCGTGTGCCTCGTACCGGCGTGGTGGTGTTACTGCGGGGTGAGGCGGCGGTTGAGGAAGTCCAGGTAGGGGGTGCCGTAGGCGTCCGAGAGGTCGTCGAGGTCGATCATCGGCGGGATGTCGTTCACGGGCTGGTGCTCGATGAGGAAAGTCACCGTCTCGTGGACGATCCGGGTTTCGTCGACGCCGGTGATCTGGGGCAGGTCGAGGACGCCGTCGGTGACCCGGATCCGGGTCTCGGCCTCGGCGGCGCCCTCGCGGACCCGGACCAGGTGCTCGTGGTCACCCAGGGGCTCGATCTGGATCTCAACTCCCATGACGGTCTCTGCCTTTCCGTTCCACGTGTTCCGGGCCGTGAGGCCTCGACTGTGTGGATGCTAACGCCTGGTCGGCGTGGCGATGGTGTCAGCTGCTCGCGTGCTCGTCCGGCGCGTCGGGGGTCAGGACTCCAGGTACCGCAGGACTGCCAGGATCCGTCGGCTGTAGCCGGTGGTGTGGCTCAGTTCCAGCTTGTCGAAGACGGTGTTGAGGTTCTTCTCCACGGAACTCAGGGAGATGTGCAGCTTCTGCGCGATGGCCGCGTTGGTGTGCCCCTGGGCCAGCGCCTCCAGCACGGTGCGTTCGCGCGGGGTGAGCCTGGCGAGGGGATCGCCGTGCGTGGTGCGGACGACCAGTCGTCGGACGACCTCCGGGTCGATCGCCGCCCCGCCCGCGTGGACGCGTTCCAGTGCGTCGAGGAACTCCTCGACCTGGGCCACCCGGTCCTTGAGCAGGTAGCCGACCCGCTCCGCGTTGGAGGCCAGCAGCTTGGCCGCGTAGGTGCGCTCGACGTGCTGTGAGAGCACCAGCACGCCCACCTTCGGCCAGCGGTCGCGGATCTCCACGGCGGCCCGCAGCCCCTCGTCGGTGTGGGTCGGGGGCATCCGGATGTCGAGGACGACGACGTCCGGCTGCTGCGCCTCGACCGCCTGGAGGAGTGTCACCGCGTCGCCGAAGGCGGCCAGGACCTCGTGGCCCTCCTCGACGAGCAGCCGGACCAGGCCCTCCCGCAGCAGGGTCGAGTCCTCGGCGAGGATCACGCGCATGGGATCTCCGCAGTGATGGTGGTCGGTCCCCCGAGGGGGCTGTGGACGTGCAGGACGCCGTCCAGCGCGGCCACCCGGCCGCGCAGTCCGGTCAGTCCGCTGCCGGCCGGGTCCGCGCACCCCGTGCCGTTGTCCTCGACCCGGACCGTCAGCAGGGTGCCGCTGAGCGCCACCCGCACCGAGATGGCCGAAGCCGAGGAGTGCTTGGCGGCGTTGGTCACGGACTCGGACACCACGAAGTAGGCGGCCGTCTCCACGGGCTTGGGCAGCGCCGCGCCGACCTGGAACTCCGTCCGCAGCGGGATGCCGCACCGCTCGGCCACCCCGCCCAGCGCCTCCTCAAGGCCGAGGCTGTCGAGCACCGAGGGGTAGACCCGCCAGGCCACCTCGCGCAGTTCGGTCAGCACGCCCCGGGACTCCTCGTGGGCCTGGAGCAGCAGCGCGCCGGCCTGCTCGGGGTCGCGGCCCCGGCGGGCCCGGCCCAGCAGCACGGCCAGCGCCACCAGGCGCTGCTGGACGCCGTCGTGCAGATCGCGTTCGATGCGCCGGCGCTCGGCGTCCACGGCCTGGACCACCGCGGCCCGGCTGGTGGAGAGTTCGTCGACCCTCCGTTGGAGCAGCTCCCGCTCGGAGGGGCCGAAGCACTCGCGGGCGATCCGGGTGTCCAGGGCCGCCAGCGAGTGCAGGCCCTGCAGGTCGAGGAAGAGCAGGACGCCGCCCAGCAGTGCCTGGATGAGGAGCTGGTCCCACGTGAGCGTGTCCCGGGCCGCCCCGACGACCACCAGCCCGGCCAGGACGGCCCCGAAACCCAGCAGTCCGATGACGACGGCGCAGAGCAGCCCCGTGTAGCAGCGGACCGCCAGGTAGCGCAGGAGCTTCTGGTCGGACGCCTTGTAGTGCTCGGGGAAGCGGTCGCCGAAGAAGGCGGAGCGCCGCCTCCGCTCCAGAGCGGTCAGTCGGCGGGCCCCGGCCATCAGAACCTCCAGGGCGCCCGGTCGGCTGCGCGGCCGGAGCAGGAAGGGGCCGAGGACCGCGCCGACGGCGAGGAGGTACAGCGCGCCGAGCAGGGCGGTCAGGCAGCCGATCAGCACCCCCAGGCTGCGCCGCGGCCGGGAGCGGGCCGGTGTGGCGGTCTCGTCCCCAGCGGCGCCGTGATCACCCGGAAGTTCCGTCGGGTGGTGGGATGCGGCGCCTGCTGGATCAACTCGCACGAGGTCGGAGCCTAGTGCGGCCGCGCAACCCGGGCAAGATCGCCCGGACGCCGCGGCGGCCCGGGCCGTGCGGTCGGGTGGCCGACCACGGTCTCGACGCCGGCGCGGGTCTCGACGCCGGCGTGGTTCTCGACGCCGGCGCGGGTCTCCAGCGCGTCCAACTGGTCGTCAAGGTGCTTACGGGAAACCGCAGGATCACTCGGCGGTTGACCGCATGGTGGCGGCCGTTTCCGCCTCCTAGCGTGAACGGCATGATCGCAACGTTGGCTTCCGCGCCGCTCTCCATCGCCTCCGCCGAGCCCGTGGGCGGCATCGCCGGATGGGCCGTCGATGTCATGACCACCCTCGGCGCCATGGGTGCGGGCCTGACCAACCTGGTCGACACCGTCCTGCCGTTCATTCCCAGCGAGATCGTCCTTCCGGTCGCCGGATTCGCCGCCGGGCAGGGCAGGTTGAGCCTGCCCGCCGTCATCGTCTGGACCACGGTCGGCTCCGTCGTCGGCTCCTGGATCGTGTATGCCGCGGGCGCCCTCCTGGGCCGCGACAGGACCCGCGCACTCGCCGCCCGCGTCCCGTTCATCAGTGCGCACGAGATCGACCGGGCCGACGCGTGGTTCGAGCGGCACGGCCGCAAGGCCGTGCTGATCGCCCGGATGGTGCCGGTGGTACGCAGCCTCATCTCCGTACCGGCCGGGATCCAGCGCATGTCACCGGTGGCCTTCACCGTCATGACCGCCGCCGGCAGCCTGGTGTGGAACACCGTGTTCGTGCTGTCGGGGTACTGGTTGGGCGACAACTGGCGGCTGGTCGAGGAGTACGGGGGCTGGGTGTCGAAGGGGGTGGTGGCGGTGGCGCTCCTGGCCGTCGGCCGCTGGTTCCTGGTGCGCAGGCGTCGTCGGCCGAGTGCCCGGCACCGTGGATGAGGCTGTTCGGCTCACAGGCCGGGGGCCTGTGAGCCGTTCAGGTACCAGAGGGGCGCGGCGTACCAGATCAGGGCGATCGCGGTGACGAGGGCGCCGCCGGACAGGGGGAGTGCCCAGCCGGGCCAGCGGCGGTGTCGGACCACGATGACCTTGGCGACGAAGGCCCCGTAGAGGAAGCAGGCGGTGAGCGAGTGCAGCGCGACGCGGGTGGGGGCGAACTGGACGCCGTAGGCGGTGATGCAGTGCCGGGCGATGGGCAGGGAGAGGAGGAAGGCGGCCAGGCCGATGAGGCGGTGCGTGGTGTGGACCGCGTGCGGTGCGGCTCGCAGGGCGGGCAGGCGGCCGTAGATCCACAGGGCGAGGAGCAGCTGGATCAGTGCCAGCCCGAGGAGTGCGGAGCCCAGTTGGGCCTTCAGCAGGCTCGCGTCGCTGCCGCGGTTTCCGAAGAGGCTGGTCTCGTAGTTGGGGGTGTGCACCCGGCCGTACCAGAAGAGGCCGGCCATCACCACGACCGGCAGGAGCATCCACAGGGCGTCGAAGGGCTGTTGGAGTTCCGCGGGGTGGGCCGGGTGGGCGGGGTCCTCCACGTGATCGGCGGCCTCCGCTCCCGATCTCGACGAGACGTCGAACACCTGCCAGACCGCGAGGACGAGCAGGGTGAGCGCCTCGGCGATGAGGCTGATCAGGGCCTGCGGGGCGGGCTGCAGGCCCTGCTCGGAGAACCCGAACACTCCGATGGTGCGGGATGCGGCGAACCCGACGAGTGCGCCGATCGCGATTCCGGCGGCGGCGATCCGCAGGATCAGGGGCGCCGCCAGCAGGAGGAGCGCGGCCACCGCGAAGGCGGCGCTGGCCTGCAGCAGGAACATCGAGCCGATGACGTGGATGAAGCGGTAGCCGTCGATGTAGAGCTGGGCGTGGATGTACCCGCTCGCCGCCAGTGTGGCGGCGAGCAGCAGGCGTAGTGCGAGGGCGGGCAGGCTCCGGGTGCTCATGCGAGTTTCTCGTCCTTGACGGCCAGTGCGTGGCTGCCCTGCGAGTAGTTGACGGTGCGGATGCCGAGTGCGTCCTTGAGGCGTCCGGCGGGCAGCACCTGCGGGGTGGGGCTGGGGCCCTCGCCGGGTTTGGGGAACGGGTAGCAGGTGGAGGCCGCGGCGTGGAAGGTGATGTTGCCCTCGGTCTTGGTGAACAGCTGATGGACGTGCCCGTTGAGGCACGTGACCGAGGAGAAGCGGCGCAGCATCGACAGGATCTGTACCGCGTCGTCGGTGCCCCAGCCCCAGGTCGGGTACATCGCGAACAGTGGGATGTGACTGAAGACGACGATGGGGGTGTCCGACGACAGGCCGGCGAGGTCCTTGCGCACGAAGTCGATCTGGTCGTTGCCCAGGTGGCCGAGCTGCTCCAGGTGCAGCGTGTTGACCAGCGCGATGAAGTGCACACCGTGGGTGTCGAAGCTGTACCAGCCGTCGCCGAGGGTGTTCTTGCCGAAGGCCTGCCGGTAGGCGATCGGCCCGTTGTCCCCGATCGAGTCGTGCTCGCCCGGCACGGTGAAGACCCGGTCCGTGTCCAGCTGCGTCAGCATCTGCTTGACCTGGTCGAACTGGGCGGGGGTGGACAGGTGGGTCATGTCGCCGCTGTGCATGACGAAGTCGGGCCGGAACCCGAGGGAGTTGACCTGGTCGATCGCCGCGGCGAACGTCGCGGTGACGTCCGTGTTGGCCGGGCCCTGGAAGCCGATGTGGCTGTCGGAGATCTGCACGAACCGCAGGTCCGTGCTGCTCGCGGGGGGCGGAGCCGCCGAACCGGGGATGTGGCTGATCACCTCTCCCGCGGTGACGGTCAGGATCACGGCGCCGCCGAACCAGGCGGAGTGGCGGGCGAGTTGACGGCGCGTCATGCCGTGCTCGCCGACGCCGTTGGAGTCGCGAATGTCATCGGTCACGGGGTCACCACCACGGTCGCGGTCATGAAGGGGTGAATGCTGCAGTAGTAGGCGTAGGTGCCGGGGGTGGTGAACGTGTAGCTGTAGGTGTCGTTGGTGGCGAGGGCCGCCGACTGCAGCGGTCCGTTCGATCCCTGCTTGCTGGTGACGGTGTGGGCGTCGGGGTCGGTGTTGGTCCAGGTCACCTTCGTGCCGACCTTGACCGTCAGTTCGGCCGGGGAGAACGCGAAGTTCTTGATCGACACCGCGTTGGCGGTCGCGGGGGCGGAGGCCGGACTGCTGGTGGGTGAGGCCGGACTGCCGGCGGGTGAGGCCGGGGACGTGCCGGGTGGTGGGGTGGCCGTCACCGTGTCGCCGGTTCCGGTGGCGCCGGGAAGTCCCGGCAGGGTCTGGCCGGCCCCGGGGCTCAGCGCGGTGGCGGGTTCGGGGTGTGACGATCCGCCGCACGCGCTGAGCAGTCCGAGTGCTCCGGCGACGGCGGCGACGACGGCGGCGAGGGCGGTCAGGCGCGCCGTACGGGACCGCCGGAGCGGAGGGGAGGAGCTCGCATTCATGATCATCGTTCCTTCTGCGCGCCCCCGGTCGCACGGGCGGGTGCGGTCCAGGACCGGCCCGGGATCGGTCTTCTCGGGCAGGTGGACGACCGCGTTGCACCCGCCGGGGGATGTGGGAGAGGGTGCAACCCGGCGGGTTACGCTATGTGATCAGATGGTGTGTTCCGTGTAGCGAAACGAATTCCACGGCGGAGTCCTGTCGTTTCACCCTGGCGGCGGGCGTCGGCAGGCGGTGACAGCCGTCGTCCGGCCCGCCCCTGAGCCGGGCCCCGCCGGCGCCTCTCAGCTGCCGAGTCCGGCCGCGCGGGCCATGTGGGTGGCGTACCACGCCGGCCAGTCCGGATCCGCGTGGCCGAGCGCGACTTCGTACGTGCCGTGGGCGAGCGCCGCGTCGCGCAGCGCCGATTCGAGCTCGGCGGCCGAGCGGTGGACCACGTGGTCGATCCGGCCGGGGCGCCGGGTGGTGACCTCCTGCAGGACGAAGGTGTTGCCGTCCGGGTCGGCGAACGACGCGAAGGAGCCGTACGACAGCCGTGCCGGGTGCGGGCCGGCGACCCGTTCGGCGGTGCCGGCGTGGTGGAAGACCCCGCCGGCGTCGTGGAAGACCTCGCTGACCTCGACTCCGGCGGCCGCCAACTCGGCGCGGGCCGCGACGACGTCGTCCACGATCAGGTGCACACCGTGCTCGGAGCCCGGTGCCGCGTCGGTCACGCCACTGCCGATGACGAGCGACGCGGCCGAGCCGGGCGGGGTCAGGTGCACGATCCGGAAGCCGCCGGGGCCGGAGAAGTCGACGTCCTCGCGGAACCCGATCCGTGTGTAGAAGTCCTTGGCCCGGTCCACGTCCGAGACCGGGACGACCATGACCTCGATCTTGAATTCCACTTCGTCAGCTCCTTCGCCGTGGTGGAAGCCGGTCGGCGTCCACCGATCACGATCCCGGGACCGCGGGCCCGTCGAGCCGGTGCCGAACCCTGGCCGGTACCCGGGCCGGGGCGACCGGTGTCCGGCACCGGTGGTCCGACAGGAGGGTGCGGGTGCCTGGTCGCCGGTCTGAACTGGCTTGGAATTGACGGGAATCGACTGCGGTGTTCAGGTGGCGGAGGTAGTGTTCCCGCGAAGATTGCCGTAGCTGAAGAGAGTGGAAGAGGGCGTCGCCGCCGTGTCTCCAGAGCCTCACCGCAGCAGCATCCCCGGCGGGTCCGCAGAGGAGCGACCGGCCTCCCCGGACCTCGCGCAGAGTTTCGGTGCCAATGCGTGGCTGGTCGAAGACCTGCACCAGCGCTACCGACAGGATCCGAACTCGGTCGACCAGTCATGGCGGGAGTTCTTCGCCGACCACGAGCCGGGTGCGCAGGGTCCGAGCGCCGATCCGTCGGCCGTACCGGCCGCTCCGAAGGCTGTGGTGATTCCCGCTCCGGCCGCGCCGCCGGCGCCCGTGACCGCCCCGGAGAAGGGTGCTGCGGAGGGCTTCGAGCTGGTCCAGTTGCGCGGCCCGGCGAAGGCCGTGGCCACCAACATGGACGCCTCGCTGGAGGTGCCGACGGCGACGTCGGTGCGTGCCGTTCCGGCGAAGCTGTTGATCGACAACCGCATCGTCATCAACAACCACCTGCAGCGCGCCCGTGGTGGCAAGGTCTCCTTCACCCACCTGATCGGCTACGCCCTGGTCCAGGCCATCAAGGCCGCCCCGGGCATGAACTACAGCTACAAGGTGGAGGACGGCAAGGCCTTCCTGGTCAAGCCGGAGCACGTCAACCTCGGCCTGGCCATCGACCTGGTCAAGCCCAACGGCGACCGCCAGCTCGTCGTCGCGGCCATCAAGAAGGCCGAGACGCTCGACTTCTTCGGTTTCTGGCAGGCCTACGAGGACATCGTGCGCCGGGCCCGCGCCAACAAGCTGACCATGGACGACTTCACCGGCGTCACGGTCTCGCTGACCAACCCCGGCGGCATCGGCACCGTGCACTCCGTGCCGCGCCTGATGCAGAACCAGGGCACCATCGTCGGCGTCGGCGCCATGGAGTACCCGGCCGAGTTCCAGGGCTCCGCCCCGGAGACCCTCTCCCGCCTGGGCGTCTCCAAGATCATGACGCTGACCTCGACCTACGACCACCGCGTCATCCAGGGCGCGGCCTCCGGCGAGTTCCTGCGCGAGATCCACCGCCTCCTCCTCGGCGAGAACGGCTTCTACGACGAGATCTTCGAGTCGCTGCGGATCCCGTACGAGCCCGTCCGCTGGGCCACCGACGTCGCCACCACCCACGACGACGAGGTCAACAAGACCGCCCGCGTCATGGAGCTCATCCACTCCTACCGGGTCCGCGGCCACCTCATGGCCGACACCGACCCGCTGGAGTACAAGCAGCGCAAGCACCCCGACCTCGACGTCGTCCAGCACGGCCTCACCCTGTGGGACCTGGAACGCGAGTTCGCCGTCGGCGGCTTCGGCGGCCAGAAGATGATGAAGCTCCGCGACATCCTCGGCCTGCTGCGCAACACCTACTGCCGCACCGTCGGCATCGAGTACATGCACATCCAGGACCCCAAGCAGCGCAAGTGGCTGCAGGAGCGCCTGGAGAAGCCGTACGCCAAGCCCGAGCGCGAGGAGCAGCTGCGCATCCTGCGCCGCCTGAACTCCGCCGAGGCCTTCGAGACCTTCCTCCAGACCAAGTACGTCGGCCAGAAGCGCTTCTCGCTGGAGGGCGGTGAGTCGCTGATCGCCCTGCTGGACGCGACCATCGACTCCGCCGCCGAGCACCGCCTGGACGAGGCCGTCATCGGCATGGCCCACCGCGGCCGTCTGAACGTGCTGGCCAACATCGTCGGCAAGCCGTACGGCAAGATCTTCGGCGAGTTCGAGGGCAACCTCGACCCGAAGTCGATGCACGGCTCCGGCGACGTCAAGTACCACCTGGGCGCCGAGGGCACCTTCACCGGCCTGGACGGGGAGACCGTCAAGGTCTCGCTGGTCGCCAACCCCTCCCACCTGGAGACGGTGGATCCGGTGGTCGAGGGCATCGCCCGCGCCAAGCAGGACATCCTGGACCAGGGCGGCACGACCTTCCCGGTGCTGCCGATCCAGATCCACGGTGACGCGGCCTTCGCCGGCCAGGGCGTCGTCGCGGAGACCCTGAACATGTCGCAGCTGCGCGGCTACCGCACCGGCGGCACCGTGCACGTCGTGGTGAACAACCAGGTCGGCTTCACCGCCGCCCCGGCGGCCTCGCGTTCCTCGATGTACTGCACCGACGTGGCCCGCATGATCGAGGCCCCGATCTTCCACGTGAACGGCGACGACCCGGAGGCCGTGGTCCGCGTCGCGCGCCTCGCCTTCGAGTTCCGTCAGACGTTCCACAAGGACGTCGTGATCGACCTCATCTGCTACCGCCGCCGCGGTCACAACGAGGCCGACAACCCGTCGTTCACCCAGCCGCTGATGTACGACCTGATCGACAAGAAGCGTTCGGTGCGCAAGCTGTACACCGAGGGCCTGATCGGTCGCGGCGACATCACCATGGAAGAGGCGGAGCAGGCGCTCCAGGACTTCCAGGGGCAGCTGGAGAAGGTCTTCGCCGAGGTCCGCGACGCGGCCCAGGCGCCGGCCGACGCCACCGCCGGCAAGCCGGTCGCCGACTTCCCGGTCTCCATCCAGACGGGCATCTCCCAGGAGATGGTCAAGCGGATCGCCGCCTCGCAGGTCAACCTGCCGGACTGGCTGACCGTCCACCCGCGCCTGCTGCCGCAGTTGCAGCGCCGCGCCGCCTCGGTCGAGGACAACACCATCGACTGGGCGATGGGCAAGGCTGTACACCGAGGGCCTGATCGGTCGCGGCGACATCACCATGGAGGAGGCGGAGCAGGCGCTCCAGGACTTCCAGGGGCAGTTGGAGAAGGTCTTCGCCGAGGTCCGTGAGGCCACCACCGCCCCGGCGCCGGCGGAGACGGGCCGTCCGGTGGCGGACTTCCCGGTGTCCGTCCAGACCGGTATCTCCGCCGACATGGTCAAGCGGATCGCGGCCTCGCAGGTCAACCTGCCGGAGTGGCTGACCGTCCACCCGCGGCTGCTGCCGCAGTTGCAGCGGCGGGTCGCGTCGGTGGGGGAGAACTCCATCGACTGGGCGATGGGTGAGACCCTCGCCATCGGCTCGCTGCTCATGGAGGGCCACCCGGTCCGCCTGGCCGGCCAGGACAGCCGCCGCGGCACCTTCGGCCAGCGGCACGCCGTCCTGATCGACCGCAAGACGGGCGAGGACTACACCCCGCTGCAGTACCTCACCGAGGACCAGGCCCGCTACACCGTCTACGACAGCCTGCTGTCGGAGTACGCGGCCATGGGCTTCGAGTACGGCTACTCGCTGACCCGCCCGAACTCGCTGGTCATGTGGGAGGCGCAGTTCGGCGACTTCGTCAACGGCGCCCAGACCATGGTGGACGAGTACATCGCCTCCGCCGAGCAGAAGTGGGGCCAGCACTCCGGCGTCACCCTGCTCCTGCCGCACGGCTACGAGGGCCAGGGACCGGACCACTCCTCCGCCCGCCCGGAGCGCTTCCTCCAGCTCTGCGCCCAGAACAACATGACGGTCGCCATGCCGACCCTCCCGTCGAACTACTTCCACCTGCTCCGCTGGCAGGCCCACAACCCGCACCACAAGCCGCTCGTCGTCTTCACCCCGAAGTCGATGCTGCGCCTGAAGGCCGCGGCCAGTTCGGCCGAGGAGTTCCTCTCCGGCTCCTTCCGCCCGGTCATCGGCGACAGCACCGTCGACCCGGCCCAGGTCCGCAAGGTGGTCATCACCGCCGGCAAGTTCTACTACGACCTGGAGGCCGCCCGCACCGAGCGCGGCGTCACCGACACCGCGATCGTCCGGGTCGAGCGGCTCTACCCGCTGCCCGTGGCCGAGCTCCAGGAGGAGCTGGCCCGCTACGGCGACAACGTCCAGTTCGTCTGGGCCCAGGAGGAGCCGGCCAACCAGGGCGCCTGGCCGTTCATCGCGATGAACCTGGTCGACCACCTGCAGGTCGTCATCGGCCGCAGCGGCGGCGACGCCCGTCTGCGCCGGGTCGCCCGCACGGCGGCCTCGTCCCCCGCGGTCGGCTCGGCCAAGCGCCACGCCGCCGAGCAGCAGGCGCTGATCGAGGAGGTCTTCGCGCTCTGACGCGCCGAGGCCCCGCACCGCTGGAACCCGCGGCCCCCGTACTCCCGTCCAGGGAGGCCGGGGGCCGCGGGCCTTCCGTCGTACGACCCCGCCGTCGCCGGCCGACGCGACGACGGCCGACCGGCCCGGTCTATCCTGACCGGGTCAATCCCCATCGGACCGGAGCGAACCGTGTACTTCACCGACCGAGGCATCGAGGAGCTGCAGAACCGGCGCGGCGAGGAGGAGGTCACCTTCGAGTGGCTGGCCGAGCGCCTGCGCGAGTTCGTCGACCTCAACCCGGACTTCGAGATCCCGGTCGAGCGGCTGGCCACCTGGCTGGCCCGGCTCGACGACGAGGACGACGAGTGACCCGGTGACGGCCGTCGAGGGGCCCGGGAGGCAACCGCCTCCCGGGCCCCTCGCGCGTCCCGTAGGGGGCGGATCGGGGTCCCGTCCGGGCCGTCTCAGGGCCGGAACCGCTTGCTTTTCCCAGCACGCGATATATCGTCTTTAAAAGAGAACGCGATACATCGCGATCGACAACGGGAGGCGGCAGGCATGAGCCAGTGGACGGTCGACGGTCCCGAGAGGATCACCTTCGAGGACGCGGTCCGCGCGCTGCACGTGCGCATCATCGACGGCACGGTCAACGTGGTCGCGGCCGAGGGCCCGGCCCGGCTGGAGGTCACCGAGCTCAGCGGCGAGCCGCTGCACGTGACCCTGGTCGACGGCGTCCTGACCGTCACCTACAAGGACATCAACAGCTGGGGCGAGTTCGGCGACCGGATCAAGTCGATCGGCTCGGTCCGCAACTTCTTCGACTCCTTCAAGCGCAAGCGCTCCGCCGGGGTCACCCTGACCGTCCCGTCCGGCACCGAGGTCAAGGTCGGCACCGTCTCGGCCGACGCCACCGTCACCGGCATCGACGGGCACGTCTCGGTGCAGAGCGCCAGCGGCGACGCCACCCTGGCCGGGCTGACCGGCCGGATCGACGCCAGTACCGTCACCGGCGACGTGGACGCCCAGGCGGTGGGCGGCCAGCTCAAGGTCAACACCGTCTCCGGGCAGCTCACCGTGATCGCCGGCACCGCCGACCGGGTCCAGGCCAACACCGTCACCGGCGCCGTCACCCTGGACCTCGACGTGGCCGGGGAGACCGACGTCAAGGTCAACACGGTCAGCGGCCCGGTCGTGGTCCGCATCCCCTCGCTGGCGGACGCCACCGTCCACGCCGGCTCCACCAGCGGCGACGTCTCCAGCACCTTCGACCAGCTCGAAATGAGCAGCACCTGGGGCGCCAAGAAGATCTCCGGCCGGCTGGGCGAGGGCCGCGGCAGCCTCAACGTCACCACGGTCTCCGGCGCGGTCACCGTGCTGCACCGCCCCGAGTCGGACGAGGACGGCCAGGTGGTGGTCAAGGAGCTCCCGGCCGCCCCGGACTTCGACAAGCCCACCGGTCCCGACCTCACCAAGGAGGCCTGAGATGAGCCCCGTGTTCGGCCACGGACGGCTCCGGCTCTACCTGCTGAAGCTGCTGGACGAAGCCCCGCGGCACGGCTACGAGGTGATCCGGCTGCTGGAGGAGCGCTTCCAGGGCCTGTACGCGCCCTCCGCAGGCACGGTCTACCCGCGGCTGGCCAAGCTGGAGCAGGAGGGCCTGGTCAGCCACAGCACCGAGGGCGGCCGCAAGGTCTACCGGCTCACCGACGCCGGGCGGGTCGAACTCCAGGCCCGCCAGGCCGAGTTGGACGAGCTGGAGCTGGAGATCCACGAGTCCGTGGCGCAGCTGGCCGGGGCGATCCGGGAGGACGTCCGGGACAGCGCCAAGGACCTGCGCGAGGAGCTGTGGCAGGCCGCCAAGCAGGCCCCCCGGCCGGACCGCACCGAGGGCGGCGGCGGTGACCCGTGGGCCGGGCCCTGGGGCGACAACGAGTCCTGGCAGCGCGCCAAGGACGAGTTCGCCGAGTTCAAGCGGCAGGCCAAGGAGCAGGCCAAGCGCGCCCGGGAGCAGGAGAAGGCCGCCAAGGCCAAGGCGAAGGCCGCCGAGGAGGAGGCCCGCCGGCTGCGCGAGCAGGCCAAGGCCTCCCGCACCGCCGCGCAGCAGGAGGCGCTGCGGATCAAGCGCCGGGTCGAGCAGCAGGTGCGCGAGCACGCGGCCAAGGGCGACTGGCCGACCGGGCTGGCCGAGGGCCTGTCCGAGCTGACCAGGGGCCTGGCCGGGCTGGCCGACGCGGCCCGCTGGGGTCACCCGGCCGAGGCCCCGGAGGAGGCCCCGCCGGCGGCTCCGCAGGAGCGGGTCACGGTGACCCGGATCGACCTGGACAAGGACGACGACCAGGACAACGGCGGTGCCGGGGGCCGGGCCGGGGCCACCGCCCCCGCCGACCTGCCGCCGTGGACGCACACCGACCCGGCCGGGGAGCCGACCCGCGAGCTGGAGCGGCTGCTCGACCGCTTCCGCGACCAGGTCCGCGACGCCGCCCGGGACGGCGGGGTGAGCGCCGACAAGCTGGCCGAGGCCCGCTCGGTGCTGGGCTCGGCCGGTGAGCGGCTGAAGCGGCTGCTCGGCTGACCGCACGGCTGCGGCCCGGCGTCCTCCTCGGAGCGGCGCCGGGCCGCCGCACGTCGGGCGTCAGGGCGTCAGGGCGTCAGGGCGTCAGGGCGTCAGGGCGTCAGGGCGTCAGCACGACCTTGCCGAACACCTCGCCCTTGGCGAGCCGGGCGAAGCCGTCCCGGGCCTCGGACAGCGGCAGCACCGAGTCGATCACCGGCCGGACGCCGGTGTTGGCGCACAGCGCCAGCAGCCCGGCCAGCTCCTCCTTGGTGCCCATGGTCGAGCCGACCACCTTGAGCTCCAGGAAGAAGATCCGGTTCAGCTCGGTGGCACTCGGGTTGGGGCCGGAGGTGGCGCCGGAGATGACGATGGTGCCGCCCGGGCGCAGCGCCTTCACCGAGTGCGACCAGGTCGCGGCGCCGACCGTCTCCATCACCGCGTCCACCCGCTCGGGCAGCCGGGCTCCGCTCTCGAAGGCCGCGTCCGCGCCGAGCTCGACCGCCCGGTGGCGCTTGGCCTCGTCCCGGCCGGTGACCCAGACCCGCAGGCCGGCCGCCTTGCCGAGGACGATCAGCGCGGTCGCCACGCCGCCGCCGGCCCCCTGCACCAGGACGGTGTCCCCGGGCTTCACCCCGGCGTTGGTGAACAGCATCCGGTACGCCGTCAGCCAGGCCGTGGGCAGGCAGGCGGCCTCCTCGAAGCTCAGCTCGGGGGGCTTGGGCAACAGGTTCCAGGTGGGCACGGCCACCTGCTGGGCGAAGGCACCCTGGTAGCGCTCGGTCAGGATGGACCGGGGCTCCCTCGGGCCGACCCCGTGGCCGGTCTGGCCGATCACCGAGTGGACGACCACCTCGTTGCCGTCCTCGTCGACCCCTGCGGCGTCGCATCCGAGGATCATCGGCAGCCTCTCGGCGGGCAGGCCGACCCCCCGCAGCGACCACAGGTCGTGGTGGTTGAGGCTGGCGGCCCGGACCGTGACCACGCTCCATCCGGGGCGGGCCTGCGGCTCGGGGAGTTCGCCCAACTCCAGCCCGCTGAGCGGGTCGTCGGCGTCGATACGTGCGGCGTAGGCAGCAAACATGACCCGGACGATAGCCGGGACGGCCGAGGCCGGGAACCACGCGTGGGTGTGACGCGTGTCCCGGCCTCGGACCGTCGGCCCTGGTTCGTCGGACCGTCAGAAGAGCATCAGATCCGGGCGACGCCCTCGGCCCGAGCGGCCTCGGCGACCGCCTTGCTGACCGCCGGGGCGACCCGCTCGTCGAACGGCGAGGGGATGACCTTCTGCGGCGTGAGCTCGTCGGCCACCACGCCGGCCAGCGCCTTGGCGGCGGCCAGCTTCATGCCCTCGGTGATCCGGGAGGCCCGCACCTGGAGGGCGCCGGCGAAGATGCCCGGGAAGGCCAGCACGTTGTTGATCTGGTTCGGGAAGTCGCTGCGCCCGGTGGCGACGACCGCCGCGTACTTGTGCGCGACCTCGGGGTGGATCTCCGGGTTGGGGTTGGCCATCGCGAAGATGAACGCGCCCTCGGCCATGGTCGAGACGACCTCCTCCGGCACGGTGCCGCCGGAGACGCCGATGAACACGTCGGCGCCGGCCAGCGCGTCGGCCAGCGAGCCCTTGAGGCCCGAGCGGTTGGTCTGCCCGGCGATCTCGGCCTTGACGTCGGTCAGGTCGCCGCGGCCCTCGTACACCACGCCCTTGCGGTCGCAGACGGCCACGTCGCCGATGCCCGCCGCCAGCAGCATCTTGGCGATGGCGATGCCGGCCGCGCCGGCGCCGGAGATGACGGCCCGCAGGGAGTCGATCTCACGGCCGGTCACCTTGGCCGCGTTCCACAGGGCGGCGGTGGTGACGATCGCGGTGCCGTGCTGGTCGTCGTGGAAGACCGGGATGTCCAGGGCCTCCTGGAGCCGGCGCTCGATCTCGAAGCAGCGGGGCGCGGAGATGTCCTCCAGGTTGACGCCGCCGAAGGAGGGCGCCAGCCGGACCACGGTCTCCACGATCTCGTCGACCCCGGTGCAGTCGAGCGCGATCGGCACCGCGTCCACGCCGCCGAACTGCTTGAACAGGATCGCCTTGCCCTCCATCACGGGCAGCGAGGCCTGCGGGCCGATGTCGCCGAGGCCCAGCACCGCGGTGCCGTCGGTGACCACCGCGACGGTGTTGGACTTCCAGGTGTAGTCGTTGACCAGCTCCGGCTGCTCGGCGATGGCGGTGCAGACCCGGGCGACACCGGGGGTGTAGGCGAGGGACAGGTCGTCCGCGTCACGGACCGGGACGGTCGCCCGGATCTCCATCTTGCCGCCGCGGTGAAGCGCGAAAACGGCGTCGACCGGATCGTCGGTGTCCTGGGTGCTGCTGTGGATGATCTCCGCTGCCACGATGACCTCTTCGTCATTGGAATCGGCGAGGGCCGCGCGACCGACGGGCAGGACGGCCCCGCCCGGAAACCGGAAACCGGGTACGCCGAAGCGGACCCGGGGCGGGGTCGGGGCGCTGCCGTCGGCGGCGCCCTCGGATGAGGGTTTTTATTGGGTCTGGTGTTGTCCGTGTTGTGCTACCGGGCCGAGCGTAAGTCGGACGGAGGCATCGCACCTATGCCTTTTCGTCCTCGTCACGTGGCGTTCATCACCGTCCCGGCGCATCGAACGGGCCCGGCGTCGGAAGCGCCCGGCTCCGCGGCGGCAACGGCATGGACGCACACGAACCCGCAGGAGTGAACGCAGACCTGAAGGGGAGTCGGCACTCCGGATACGGAGCCACGTGATGACTTCCGTTCCCGAGCACCCCGAGCCTGTCGGGGCTCGTCGGCCTGGTTCGAACGTTCGGGGGTCACCCGGTACCGAATTCTGACACACCCGCCAACGGGCCCGGCAGGGCGGGCAAGTGGGCGGTGGATGCGGGCGGCGGGCCTCCTGGCTGGATACAGACGGATCTGCATACTTATGCGCAGGGTGACAGGGCCACGGGATCGGTCCGAATAGCGGACACGGCGCCCCCTCGTTATCCGATTTTGATCTGGATGGGGGCCACCTGACCGTCATCAGATGGCAGGATTCCCCCCATCTCGGATCGAGCCGGCCACTGGTCGAGACGGTTCGGTCAACGTCCACCTCGGCGGAGGGTGGCGGACGCAGTACCTGCAACACCCTGGGCGGCCCCCTGCGCCCGGGCCCTGCACCACCGGTCCGCACGTACGACGACGTACCAGCGACACGCCCCATCCGTACGGCTCCGTACGGACTGCTGCCCCGGTGCGCCGCTCCCGCGGCGCGCTCCGCCCGATTTCTCTCCCCTAGGAGGAGATCCCCCTCATGACCGCCCGTACCCAGCGCACCCGTCTCCTCGCGGCCGGCGTGGCCGCAGTCTCCATCTCCCTCGTGCTGACCGGTTGCGGCAGCGGCAAGTCCTCGTCCGGCTCCGCGGCCGGCGCCAACCCGAGCGCCTCGGTCGCCGCCGTGACCGCCGACCCGGCCCTGGCCGGGCTCGTCCCGGCCGACGTCAAGGCCTCCGGCAAGCTGGTGGTCGCCGCCGACGCCTCGTACGCGCCCAACGAGTTCAAGGACGAGAAGGGCAAGGTCGTCGGCATGGACGTCGATCTCGCCGACGCGATCGCCAAGAAGCTGGGCCTGACCGCCGACGTCCAGAACGCCGACTTCACCTCGATCATCCCGGGCATCTCGGCCAAGAAGTACCAGCTGGGCATGAGCTCCTTCACCGACACCAAGGAGCGCGAGGCGACCGTCGACATGGTCACCTACTTCCAGGCCGGCAGCGCCGTCGCCGTCAAGAAGGGCAACCCGGACAAGATCGACCCCAAGGACCTCTGCGGCAAGAAGGTCGCCGTCCAGACCGGCACCACCCAGGCCGACGAGATCAAGGACACCCGCAACCCCGACTGCGCCAAGGCCGGCAAGCCCACCATCCCGAACGACGGCGACAAGTTCACCCTCCAGACCGACGTCACCCAGGCCCTGGTGGCCGGCCGCGACCAGGTCATGATGGCCGACTCGCCGGTCGTCGACTACGCGCTCAAGCAGACCAACGGCCAACTGGAGAAGCTCGGCGACACCTACGACAGCGCGCCCTACGGCGTGATCGTCGACAAGGGCTCGCCGCTCACCAAGGCCGTCCAGGGCGCCATCCAGTCGCTGATCGCCGACGGCACCTACAAGCAGATCCTGGAGAAGTGGGGCGTCCAGGCCGGCGCGATCGACAAGTCCGAGATCAACGCCGCCAAGAGCTGATCCTCCGTACCACCACACCCCCTGAGGCCATCCACTGTGAATCCTTCAGAGAAGGGGGTGGTGACACCGGTGCGGCCCGAACCCATCAAGGCCGTTCCGGTGCGCCACCCCGGACGCTGGGCCGGAGCCATCATCATCCTCGTCCTCGCGGCGATGCTGGTCCACGCCCTGATCTTCAACCCCGCGTTCCAGTGGGACGTCGTCCGCCAGACCATGCAGGACGACACGATCATCCACGGCATCGGGGTGACGCTGGAACTCACCGTGCTGTCCATGCTGATGGGCGTGGTCGGCGGCGTGATCCTGGCGGTCATGCGGCTGTCGCCGAACCCGCTCCTCTCCGGGACCGCCTGGTTCTACATCTGGATCTTCCGCGGCACCCCGGTGCTGGTCCAGCTGGTGTTCTGGAACTTCCTCGGCGCCATCTGGGAGAACCTCTCGATCGGCATCCCGTTCGGCCCGGAGTTCTGGTCCGAGTCGACCAACAAGCTGATCCCGACCTTCACCGCCGCACTGCTCGGCCTCGGCCTCAACGAGGCGGCGTACATGGCGGAGATCGTCCGCGGCGGCATCCAGTCCGTCGACGAGGGCCAGACCGAGGCCGCGCACGCCCTGGGCATGAGCCGGACGGCCACACTGCGCCGAATCGTTCTTCCTCAGGCGATGCGGGTGATCGTCCCGCCGACCGGCAACGAGACCATCTCGATGCTGAAGACCACCTCGCTGGTCCAGGTCATCTCGCTGTCCGAGCTGTTCACCGCGGGCCACGACATCTACTCGCGGACGTACCAGACCATCCCGGTCCTGGTCGCGATCAGCATCTACTACCTGCTCATGACCTCGATCCTCACCGTCGGGCAGTACTACATCGAGCGGTACTACGCTCGTGGTGCGAACCGGACGCTCCCGCCCACACCGTTCCAACGGCTGCGCTCGCTGTTCGCCGGCAGGCCCGCCCCGAAGACCGGGCACGACGTGGTCCCGGGGCTTGAGGGAGGTGGTCACGTATGACCGATCTGACCAAGACCCCCCGCGACGCCGCCTCGGCCGAGCCGATGGTGAAGGCCGAGGGGGTGCACAAGTCCTACGGCCTGGTCGAGGTGCTCAAGGGCATAGACCTGGAGGTCAGGCAGAGCGAGGTGTTCTGCCTGGTCGGCCCGTCCGGCTCCGGCAAGTCGACCTTCCTGCGGTGCATCAACCACCTGGAGAAGATCAACGGCGGCCGCCTCTGGGTGGACGGCGAACTGGTCGGCTACCGGCAGAAGGGCGACCGGCTCCACGAGCTCAAGGACCGCGAGGTCGCACTGAAGCGCCGGGACATCGGCATGGTCTTCCAGCGCTTCAACCTGTTCCCGCACATGACGGCCGTCGAGAACGTCATGGAGGCCCCGGTCCAGGTCAAGCGGGAGAACAAGGCCGCCGCCCGGGAGCGCTCGATGGCCCTGCTGGAGCGGGTCGGCCTCGCCGACAAGGCGGGCAACTACCCCTCCCAGCTCTCCGGCGGCCAGCAGCAGCGGGTCGCGATAGCCCGGGCACTCGCCATGAAGCCCAAGCTGATGCTGTTCGACGAGCCCACCTCGGCGCTCGACCCGGAGCTGGTCGGCGAGGTGCTGGACGTCATGCGCGGCCTGGCCGAGGAGGGGATGACGATGATCGTCGTCACCCACGAGATGGGCTTCGCCCGCGAGGTCGGCGACGCGCTGGTGTTCATGGACGGCGGCGTGGTGGTCGAGTCCGGCAACCCCCGCGAGGTGCTCACCAACCCGCAGCACGCACGCACCAGGGCCTTCCTCTCCAAGGTGCTCTGACCCCGTACGATCGGCGCCCGGCAGGCGGTTTCCTGCCGGGCGCCGCCGTTTCCCCCGCCGGGTAATAGGCTGGAGGCATTCAGCCCGTTACCGACTCTCTGGAAGGACCTCCGTGGAGCTCGCCTCTTACGCCGACCTCGCCGTTCGGCTGGTGAACACCGAGGAGCCCGAGCGCGGCACCGACACGCTGACCTCCGTGGACGCGGTGCGCGCCCTGTTCTCCGACGGCTCCCGGGCCGCCGCGCTCGCCGACGACTCCGACGTGCCCCGGCTGCGGGCGGTGCGCACCAGGCTGCGCGGGGTGTTCGAGGCCGCCGCCGAGGGGGACGAGATCCGGTCCGTCGACCTGCTGAACAGCCTGCTGATGGAGTACCCGGTCAGCCCGCTGGTCTCCGGGCACGACCACCTGGACGACGCCGGACGGCCGCGCTGGCACCTGCACCTGGCCGACAACTCGCCCACCGCCACCGCGCACTTCAGCGCGGTCGCCTGCATGGGCCTGGCCGTCCACCTCACCGAGCTGGGCGCCGACCGGCTCGGCATCTGCCAGGCCGCGCCCTGCCGCAACGCCTACCTGGACACCTCGACCAACCGCTCCCGCCGCTACTGCTCGGACCGCTGCGCGACCCGCGCCAACGTGGCCGCCTACCGGGCCCGCAAGCGGCAGGAGGCCGAGGCGGCACTGAGCACCGGGGCCTGAGCCGGGCACCGGCCGCCGACAGGGACCGGCCGGGGGCGGACCGCCCTCAGACCTCTTCCACCCACGCGCCGAGCCGACGGGCCAGGCCCGGCACCCGGACCAGCCGGGGGCTGAGCAGCAACCTCTCCAGCCGGCGGCCCGGCGCCAGCCAGGCCGGGTCCGGGCGCAGCCGCGCCAGCGCCCGGCCGAGCACCAGCTCGTCCGGGACGGGGCCGTAACTGCGGCTGTCGCTGTCCACCGGGCGGTTGTCCGACAGCAGCCACCAGCCCCTCGGGCGGCGCTCGGCGGCCCGCTTCACCACCAGCAGGTCCTGCTGGAAGGGGTGCCGGAACAGCACCACCGCGCCGGGCCGGATCGGAGCGCCGTAGCGGACCAGCAGCTGGTCGCCCTCGCGCAGGGTCGGGACCATCGACGGGCCCGCCACGTCGACCAGCCCGAACGGCACCGCACCGCCCCGGCCGTCGCCCACCGGTTCCGCACTCCGCGCCACGACTCCTCCTCCCGGACCGCCCGCCCCCAGTCTGCCGTACGGACCGCCATCCGTTCGATGTCCGGATTACCCCGGTTCCAGGTCCGCCTTTTGCCCTAGGCCCACCGCCCGACCGCGAAACCCGGGGGTCGGAAGGGTAGTCTCGGGCCCGGGAAGACGATCTAAGGAAGGACTCCCATGTTCTCTCGTCTGTTTGCACCTCGCGCCACCGCCCACGCCCACTGCGACCTGCCCTGCGGCGTGTACGACCCGGCGCAGGCCAAGCTTGAGGCCGAGTCGGTCAAGGCCACCCAGGAGAAGTACCAGGCCAACGAGGACCCGCACTTCCGCGCCCGCGCCATCATCATCAAGGAGCAGCGCGCCGAGGCCGTCAAGCACCACATCTCGGTGCTGTGGAGCGACTACTTCAAGGCCCCGCACTTCGAGAAGTACCCGCAGCTGCACAAGCTGATCAACGACACCCTGAAGGCCGCCTCGGCCGCCAAGGCGTCCACCGACCCGGCCACCGGCCAGGCCCTGCTGGACCTGATCGCCGAGGTCGACAAGATCTTCTGGGAGACCAAGCAGGCCTGAGCCTGACGCGTCGCCACCCCGACCGCCCCCGTCCGCCCCGTCGGACGGGGGCGGTCGTGCGTTCACGTCCCACCTGGCCCAGGGCCTGTCTCTTGGGTTTTGTCGGATAGGCCGCGGCGCTGGGGTGCGTGCATCGCAAGGCGGAGGAGGGAGCCACTGCGGAGCATTGGCGACCGACGACAACGCGGCGAGGTGCGTGCCCCAGCGCCGCGGACCCGGCAAGGACCCAAGAGACAGGCCCTTGGTAAGGGGTGCCAGGCCTGAGCGGCTGTTATGCTGCCAGGGCGTCCGAGGGGGAAGTCCGGTGTGAATCCGGCGCTGACCCGCAACGGTGAGCACGGCCCGGGGAGCAGTCCCCACGGCCGCGCCAGCCCGATCGCCCTCGGCCGCTGAACTCCCGACAACTCGCCGTGGACTGCGAGGGGAAGGCGCCCGGGCACGCCCCCGGCCGGCGCCCGCCCCGGCACACCCGCGGCCCGAGGCAAGGCGCGCCGCACGTGAGTGACCCCGTTCGCCGAATACCAACGCTCCCGCTCGCCGTCGGCCTCGCCGCCGCCCTGCTGCTCTCCCTGGTCTGTGGAGTCGCGTTCGGCAGCTCCGGGATCGAACTCCCCCGCGTCCTGCGCCTGTTGGGCGCCGGACTGACCGGCGGACGACTGGACGCGAGCGAGGCCGCCGCGTACGCGATCGTCTGGGAGATCCGGCTGCCGCGCACCGTGCTGGCCGCCGTGGTCGGCGCCGGACTGGCCGCCACCGGCGTCGCCGTCCAGGCGCTGGTGCGCAACGCGCTCGCCGACCCCTTCGTGCTCGGCATCTCCTCCGGCGCGGCCGTCGGCGCCAACGCCGTACTGCTGCTCGGCGCCTTCGCCTCGCTCGGGGTGTGGGCGATCTCCGCCTCCGCGTTCGGCTCCGCGCTGGTCGCCATGACGCTGGTCTACCTCGCCGCCCGGACCGCGTACGGGCTCACCCCGCTGCGCCTGGTGCTCACCGGCACCGCCCTCTCGTACGGCTTCTCCGCCATCACCACCCTGATGGTCTTCGCCGCCGACCGCGGCGAGGCCGCCCGCGACGCCATGATGTGGCTGCTCGGCAGCCTCGGCGGCGCCACCTGGGGCTCGGTGCCGATCGCCGCCTGCACCGTACTGGCCGGCCTCGCCTACCTGGCCTGCGCCGCCGGGCGGTTGGACGCGCTCGCGATGGGCGACGAGACCTCCGCCTCGCTCGGCGTGGACCCGGACCGGCTGCGCCGCGAGCTGTTCGTGGTGACCGCCGCCGTCACCGGCACCGTGGTCGCGGTCAGCGGGGCGATCGGCTTCATCGGGCTGCTGGTGCCGCACCTGGCCCGGATGCTGGTCGGCGCCGGGCACCGCCGGGTGCTGGTGGTCGCGCCGCTCGCCGGGGCGCTGCTGCTGGTCTGGGTGGACATCGCCTCCCGCACCCTGCTGGCGCCCGCCGAACTGCCCGTCGGGGTGTTCACCGCGGTGCTCGGGGTGCCCGCCTTCCTGCTGATGATGCGCCGTCGCGGCCAGGCCTTCGGAGGCAGCCGATGACCGGCACGACGGGCCCGACGAACACGACGGGCACGACGGGCACGGCGCCGGCCCAGGACCTCGCCGTCGACGCCGTCTCGGTGGAGCTGGCCGGCACCCGGCTGGTGCACGAGGTCACCCTGGACGCGGCCGCCGGGCAGGTGGTCGGACTGATCGGCCCCAACGGCAGCGGCAAGTCGACCCTGCTGCGCTGCGTCTACCGGGTGCTGAAGCCGGCCGGCGGGGCCGTCCGGCTGGACGGCGACGACCTGCACGCGCTCACCGCCCGCGAGACCGCCCGGCGGGTCGCCGCTCTGACCCAGGAGCACTCCGCCGAGTTCGACTTCACCGTGGCCGAGGTGGTCGCCATGGGCCGGCTGCCGCACCGGCGCGGCTTCGGCTCCCCGGCCGACGGGGACGACGCGCGCTGCGCGGAGGCGCTGCGCAAGGTCCGGGCCGGGCACCTCGCCGAGCGGGGCTTCCTGAGCCTGTCCGGGGGCGAGAAGCAGCGGGTGCTGTTCGCCCGCGCGCTGGTCCAGGAGCCCCGGCTGCTGGTGCTGGACGAACCCACCAACCACCTGGACATCGCACACCAGTTGGAGGTGCTGGCGCTGGCCCGCGAGGCCGGGCCGACGGTGCTCACCGCACTCCACGACCTCAACCTCGCGGCGGGCCACTGCGACCTGCTGTACGTGCTGCGGGCCGGCCGGATCGTCGCCTCCGGCCCGCCCCACGAGGTGCTCCGGCCCGCACTGCTGGCCGAGGTGTTCGGCGTCCGGGCCACCCCGGTCCGTCACCCGGAGACCGGCGCCCTCCAGCTGCTGTTCGACCGCCTCCCCTGACCCCTCCCCGCCCCTCGTAAGGAACCACCGTGCGCACCAAGGCCGTTGCCACCACCGCCCTGCTCACCCTCGGGCTCACCGCCTGCGGCGCCGAGATCGCCCCGACGGAGGCCTCCACCGCCTCCGCCCACTACCCCGTGACCGTGGAGAACTGCGGCGAGAAGCTCACCTTCGCGCAGAAGCCCGCCCGCGTGGTGACCAACGACGTCAACATCACCGAGCTGATGCTCTCCCTCGGCCTCGCCGACCGGATGGCCGGCTACGTGATGCCCGACGACAAGGGACAGGTCGACAAGGTGGCCTGGAAGGACGGCTACCAGCAGACCCAGTGGCTCTCCAAGAAGGTGCTCACCAAGGAGATCGCGCTGGACGCCAAGGCCGACCTGGTCCTCGCCGGCTGGCACTACGGCTTCGACGAGGGCAGCGGCGTCACCCCGCAGGCGTTCAAGACGCTCGGCATCGACTCGTACGTGCTCAGCGAGTCCTGCCGCAGCGGCAAGGGCACCGAGCGCGGCGTGATGGACCCGCTGGAGGCGCTCTACACCGACCTGGCCAACCTCGGCGAGGTCTTCGACGTCAAGGACCGCGCCGACAAGCTGATCGGCGACTTCAAGGCGCAGATCGCCGCCGTCCCGCAGCCCGAGCGCCACCCGTCCGTCTTCCTGTACGACAGCGGGCAGGACAAGCCGTACACGGCCGGGAAGTTCGCCGCCGCGAACGAGATCATCGCCAAGGCCGGCGGGACCAACATCATGGGCGACCTCGCCGACACCTGGGTCACCGCCGGCTGGGAGAGCGTGGTGCAGCGCGACCCCGAGGTGATCGTGATCAACAACTACGCGACCCCGAACGCCGAGGACAAGCGGAAGTTCCTCAAGTCCTTCCCCCCGCTGGCGAACGTCTCCGCCATCAAGAACGACCGGATCTTCGTCATGGACTACGTCGACCTGGTGGAGAGCCCGCGCAACCCGGCCGCGATCAGCTCGCTGGCCGACTACCTGCGCACCGTCCCGGCCCGCTGACCGGCCGTGATCCCGCTCCTCCGCCCGACGCCCCGGGCGTAGGCTCAAGGTACGAGCCGACGGAACCGACCGGAGGAGCGAGATCATGTCCACTTTGGGGGCGCCGTCCGCCTTCGACGCCCGCGCACTGCGCGAGGGCATCGAGCGCTGCGACGCCCAGACCCTGCTGGCGCTGTACTCCGAGGACGCCGAACTGCGCGTGGTCGACCGCACGACCCAGCCCAGCCACCCCCTGGTGATGCACGGACGGGACGAGATCGGCGCCATGCTGAGCGACGTCTACGGCCGCGAGATGACCCACACGCTCGAACAGGTGGTGGTCCAGGGCGACCACGTCGCCTTCCTGGAGTCCTGCCGCTACCCCGACGGCGTACGGGTGGTGATGGCCTCGATGGCCGACCTCAGGGACGGGCGGATCGTCGACCAGACCTCCGTCCAGGCCTGGGACGAGACCGGTCCCGAGCAGTAGGCTCGCGGCATGATCCGCACCGCCGTCGCCAGCGACGTTCCCCTCGTCCTTGCCATGATCCGCGAACTCGCGGAGTACGAGAAGGCCCCGCAGGAGGCGGTGGCCACCGAGGAGCAGCTGCACGAGGCGCTGTTCGGGGCGAACCCGGCCCTGTTCGGCCTGATCGCCGAGGACGACGCCACCGGCGAGCCGGTCGGCTTCGCGGTCTGGTTCCTCAACTTCTCGACCTGGCGCGGCACCCACGGGATCTACCTGGAGGACCTGTACGTCCGCCCGGAGGCCCGCGGCGGCGGCCACGGCAAGGCCCTGCTGCTGGAGCTGGCGCGGATCGCCGTCGAGCGCGGCTACGCACGGGTGGAGTGGTCGGTCCTGGACTGGAACCAGCCCTCGATCGACTTCTACAAGTCGCTCGGCGCGGTGCCGATGGACGGCTGGACCGTCTACCGGCTCACCGACGAGGCACTGACGACCGCCGCCCGTCGTTGAGAAGTCGTTGAGAAGTCACCGAACGGACCGCGGAGGACGGGCAAAGGCCCTGCCACCCTGCGTCGCAATGCCTTACCATGAGTAACTCTCGCACCGGGGTGCGGAGATACGGCCGGCGATGACGGCCCCTCGGCATCGACACCCCTCCAAGGGGTGGAGAAGGTACCCCTCCTCGGGGTAACAAGAGGGACAGGCAAGGCCCCCGCACGGGGGCACCAAGCAAGCACAGCGCGTCACCCAGGAGGCAAGGGTGTCCCAGATCGACAGCGATCTCGGAGTTCAGGACTTCGTGGAGGTCCGGCTGCCCGCGGCGGGGGCCTACCTCTCCGTGCTGCGAACAGCGACAGCGGGGCTCGCGGCCCGGTTGGACTTCACCCTCGACGAGATCGAGGACCTGCGGATCGCGGTCGACGAGGCCTGCGCCATCCTGCTCCAGCAGGCGGTGCCCGGCTCCGTCCTGTCCTGCGAGTTCCGGCTGGTCGGCGACTCGTTGAAGGTGACGGTCTCCGCCCCGACCACCGACGGCAAGGCCCCCGAGCGGGACACCTTCGCCTGGACGGTGCTGTCCGCCCTGGCCGGCGAGGTCGACTCCTCGGTCGCCGAGGACAACACCGTGTCGATCAGCCTGCACAAGAAGCGCGGCGGGTCCGCCGCCCACTGACCGGGCCCCCAGCAGCACCCTGCAAGGGCCGTCCCGCCGCTCCCCCGTCCGGGGTCGGCGGGCGGCTCCCGGTACCGCCCCAGGCGGTACGACCAACGAGACGATGCCGGGGCCGAGGCCCCGGTGCTCCCGGAACGGAACGGGGGAATGGCCGTGAGTGATCTGGACCGTACCGGCCTCGCGACGACGGGCCCTGCCGTACCGACCCAGGCGAGCGTTCCCGGCCTCGCCGCAAACGACGAAGCGCACCCGAAGGACGCCCACCGGATGAGCCACCCGACCGAGCCGACGTCCGATCCGACGCCCGCCTCCCCGAACCCGCCGGACCAGCCGGACGTGGCGAAGGAGGCGGACGAGGCCGCGGACCTGCACGGCGCCGTGCCCGCCCAGGGTTCGCACCGCACCGGCGCGCCGGACCGGGAGGCCGCCCGCGCGCTGTTCGTCCGGCTGGCCGAGCTGCCCGAGGGCTCCCCGGAGCGGGTCGAGCTGCGCAACCAGCTGGTGCGGATGCACATCCCGCTGGTCGAGCACCTGGCCCGGCGCTTCCGCAACCGGGGCGAGCCGCTGGACGACCTCACCCAGGTCGCCACCATCGGGCTGATCAAGTCGGTGGACCGCTTCGACCACGAGCGCGGGGTCGAGTTCTCGACCTACGCGACGCCGACCATCGTCGGCGAGATCAAGCGGCACTTCCGCGACAAGGGGTGGGCGGTGCGCGTCCCACGCCGTCTGCAGGAGCTGCGGCTGTCGCTCACCACGGCGACCAGCGAGCTCTCCCAGCGGCACGGCCGCTCCCCCACGGTGCACGAGCTGGCCGAGCACCTGGGCATCTCCGAGGAGGACGTCCTGGAGGGCCTGGAGTCCGCCAACGCGTACTCCACGCTGTCCCTGGACGTGCCGGACAGCGACGACGAGTCGCCGGCCGTGGCGGACACCCTGGGCGCCACCGACGAGGCGCTGGAGGGCGTCGAGTACCGCGAGTCGCTCAAGCCGCTGCTGGCCCAACTGCCGCCCCGGGAGCAGAAGATCCTGGTGCTGCGGTTCTTCCGGAACATGACCCAGTCGCAGATCGCCGCAGAGGTGGGAATCTCCCAGATGCACGTGTCCCGGCTGCTGGCCCGGACGCTGGCCCAGCTGCGGGAGAAGCTCCTGGTGGAGGAGTAGGACTGACGGCCGCTCGGCGGCCGTCGTCGTTCAGTCGTTCAGTCGTTCAGCGGCCCTGTGTGCTCAGTCCTCGTGCTGGGTGTACAGGGCCGCGGTCGAACTCGGGTTCAGCAGCGCCCCGATGCCCACCAGGCCGAGCAGTCCGACCACCACGCCGACCGCGATCATCGCGCCGCCGCTCTGGATCATGTAGTAGGCGACCGGCAGGCAGATGGAGTTGGTCAGCACCGCCGGGCTGCGGCCCCAGCGGCGCTCCTTCAGCAGCGCCCGGGCGGCCAGTATCGGCAGCACGCCGAGCAGCACGATGACCGCGCCGCCGAACTCGTTCAGGGCGAGCTGCTTGGCCTGCCCGGACAGCGCGGACACCATGTCCGAGACGCCGACGACGGCCAGCGCGGCGCCCTCCAGGGCGGTGATGACGGCGCCCACGGTGAGCGAAACCGGGCGAGCGGGTACGGGTGCGGAGGTTTCTGCGGTCACTCCAGCAGGGTAGCCGCCGGTTGGTCCGTACTGCCCCGTAGGCTTTCCCCATGCGCGCTCTCCTGGTCGTGAACCACAAGGCCACCACCACCAGTGGCCGGACCAGGGACGTGCTCATCCACGCTCTGCGCAGCGACCTCAAGCTGGAGGTCGCCGAGACGCAGTACCGGGGCCACGCGCGCGACCTGGCCCGCGAGGCGGCGCAGGACGGCACGGTCGACCTGGTGGTGGCACTGGGCGGGGACGGCACCGTCAACGAGGTGGTGAACGGGCTGATGACGCACGGCCCGGGCGACAAGGTCCCGCGACTGGCCGTGGTGCCGGGCGGTTCGACCAACGTGTTCGCCCGCGCGCTGGGCCTTCCCAACGACCCCGTGGAGGCCACCGGGGTGCTGCTGGACGCGCTGGAGCACGGGCGGGAGCGGCCGATCGGTCTGGGCAAGGCGATGACCGACGGCCTGCCGGACCGCTGGTTCACCTTCACCGCCGGCCTCGGCTTCGACGCCGGCGTGGTCGGACGCGTCGAGGAGCAGCGCAGAGCCGGGCGCAAGTCCACCCACGCCCTCTACGTCGGGCAGGCGCTGCGGCACTACTTCACCCAGCGTGAGCAGCGCCGCTCCGGCCCGGTGAGCCTGGAACTGCCGGGCCGCGAGCCCGTGCCGGGCCTGGTGATGGCGATAGTCAGCAACACCTCCCCGTGGACCTTCCTGGGCAACCGCCCGGTCTACCCCTCACCGCTCGCCTCCTTCGACACGGATCTGGACGTCTTCGGGATCACTCGGATGACGGCGTTCGGCACGGCTCGAACGGTCCGTCAGATCCTGCGGTCGTACGAGCCTTCGAGCGATGGCGCACCGCAGGCCGGCCCGTCCGGGAAGCACGTCGTCTCCTATCACGACGTCAAACACTTCACCTTGGTTTCGCAGGAACCCGTCCCGTTCCAGGTCGACGGCGACCATCTTGGAGACAGGAGTCGCGTCAGTTTCACAGGCGTACGGCGGGCACTGCGTGTGATTGTGTGACTGGAAGCGGCCTTCGCCCTTCTTCTCGAACGCGCAAGCCCCCTTCACTCCATAGAAGTACTGGCTGTGAGCTAGGCGACACCGAAGAATCAAAAATTCCTCCCCGAAGGGGGTTGTATCCGAGCCCGAGGTTTGCGAACCTCTACATGGCGATCGGGACACATCGCAGCGACGGCAACTCCGGAACCACAGGAGCGCCGACCGCGGAGCGTCCCTCGAATCGCCGAATCCCCTCCCAGCACAGACCACCCGGGCCCGGTGGGCCTTTGGTCTCTTTTGCTGTTGTGGGATTCGTGAAAGCGTTCACATTCACAAGCCATTCGATTATGCCGATCGGGCCACCCCCCGCGGCAGGAGGAGTTGGACGACCATGGACTGGCGCCACCGCGCTGTCTGCCGCGAAGAGGACCCGGAGCTGTTCTTCCCGATCGGGAACACCGGTCCTGCTCTGCTGCAGATCGAGGAAGCCAAGGCCGTGTGCCGCCGCTGTCCGGTGATGGAGCAGTGCCTCCAGTGGGCTCTTGAGACCGGCCAGGACGCCGGCGTCTGGGGCGGCATGAGCGAGGACGAGCGTCGCGCCATGAAGCGCCGCGCCGCCCGCAACCGCGCCCGCACCGCCTGATCACCCGACTGATCACACGCCGTAGCACCAGCAGTGACCGTAGTACCGATCAACACATGATCAAAGGCTTCCCTGCACCTCCTGGTGAAGCCTTCCGCACAAAGGACCTTGCCCAGCGAGGTCCCGCGACACCGGACCGCCCGGCCACTTGATACTGTTCACTTAGAGCAATATTGTGGAGCTGTGGCGCTCACCGTGTGCAACGCACATGCGAGGTGTCGCACCACCCAGAGCCCCCGTTCCGGCCGACTCCCCCCGACGGCCGGAACGGGTTGAGAGGCCCTGTCGACCCACCCCCCCCCGGTCGACAGGGCCTCGTTTCTGTTTCCGCCCCCTTTCGGCGCTCCCTTTCCGCGCCCCGCTTCCACGCCCGCGCCGCCGGCTCACGGAGCGTGCGCCCGGCGCTTCCGCCGGACACACGCCCCCGCCGCGCTCCTTGTGCAACCGAATCCCCAGGGAGCAGGACTCAGCGGACCAGAGCTCAGCGCACCGGGACTCAGCGGACCGGGATCTCCAGGATCACCTTGGTCCCGCCGTTCGGTCCGGCCACCATGTCGAAGGTGCCGCCGAGCTCTCCGGTGGCCAGCGTCCGGACGATCTGCAGGCCGAGGTTGCCCGCCGTCTGCGGGTCGAAGCCCTCTGGCATGCCGCGGCCGTCGTCCTGCACGGTGATCAGCAGGTACTCCTCCGGCCGGGCGCCGCCGGTCCAGCTGTCCGACCAGCCCATGCCCGTCGCCGGGGCCCGTCCGCGCAGCGCGCTCACCTCCAGGTTCCCGGAGGCGGTCGGGCCGAAGGCGTGCTCCAGGGCGTTCTGCAGCAGCTCGGTCAGCACCATCGACAGCGGGGTGGCCACCTCGGCGGAGAGGATGCCGAAGCTGCCGGTGCGGCGGGTCGCCACCCGGCCGTCCTGGGACAGCTCCATCACCATCGCCAGCACCCGGTCGGCGATCTCGTCGAAGGCGACCTGCTCGTCCAGCGCCTGGGAGAGCGTCTCGTGCACGATCGCGATCGAGCCGACCCGGCGCACCGCCTCGTCCAGCGCGGCCCGGCCGGACTCCGAGTCCATCCGGCGGGACTGGAGCCGCAGCAGGGCGGCGACGGTCTGAAGGTTGTTCTTCACCCGGTGGTGGATCTCCCGGATGGTGGCGTCCTTGGTCATCAGTTCGCGGTCGCGGCGGCGCAGTTCGGTGACGTCCCGGCAGAGCACCAGCGAGCCGGTCAGGACGCCCTTGGGCTTGAGCGGGATCGCCCGCAGGGTCACCACTCCCCCCTGCGCCTCCACCTCGGTCTGACGCGGCGCCCAGCCGCTCGCCAGCTTCACCAGGGCCTCGTGGACGGCCGAGCGGGACGGCGGGGCGAGCTCGGCGGTGGCCCGGCCGAGATGGCTGCCGACCAGGTCGGTGGTGAGGCCGAGCCGGTGGTAGGCGGAGAGGGCGTTGGGGCTGGCGTAGGTGACGACGCCGTCCGCGTCCAGGCGGATCAGGCCGTCGCCGACCCTGGGCGCGGCGTCCATGTCCGCCTGTTCGACGCCGGGGAACGGGAAGCTGCCCGCGGCGATCATCTGGGCCAGGTCGGAGGCGCTCTGCAGGTAGGTGAGCTCCAGCCGGCTGGGGGTGCGGACGGTCAGCAGGTTGGTGTTGCGGGCGATCACCCCGAGCACCTTGCCCTCGCGCCGGACCGGGATCGACTCGACCCGGACGGGGACCTCCTCGCGCCACTCCGGGTCGCCCTCGCGCACGATCCGCCCCTCGTCGAAGGCGGCGTCCAGCAGCGGGCGGCGACCGCGCGGGACGAGGTGGCCGACCATGTCGTCCTGGTAGGAGGTGGGCCCGGTGTTGGGCCGCATCTGCGCGACGGAGACGTAACGGATGCCGTCCCAGGTGGGGATCCACAGCACCAGGTCGGCGAAGGAGAGGTCGGAGAGCAGCTGCCACTCCGAGACCAGCATGTGGAGCCATTCCACATCGGCCCCGGTGAGGGTGGTGTGGCGGCGGACGAGTTCGTTCAACGAGGGCACATGGCGAGGGTAGCGCCGCCGGTCGGTGTCGGGCTCGGCGGACTGTGCGGACCCGGCGGATGACTGTCCGAAGTTGTTTAGACCAATTTGCCGAGAGGCCTGGACAACCCAGATTGGTCTAGTCCACAATGAAAGTGCACCAAGGAGAGGCCCACCGCGCAACTGCCCTGACCGCGCGCGGCTTCTCCTCGGTCGGACGCCGCCGAACGAGGACCCCGCACAGTTCTCGATCGAACCCGGTGCCCGACGACAGCTCCGGGCTGCGGTGCCGCATGGGTTGAGGGTCCCGTGTCGGCGCCGTGGCCCGTAGTGCTTTGTCGGGGCTCCCCCGCCGGATCCACGATCCGCCGCTCAGAGAACCGGCCCTCCGTCCACAGTCTGTGGACGGAGGGCCGGTTCTTTCGTCGTGCGGGCGTGCGGGCGGGTCAGCTCATCCCGGCCACCGGGTCAGCGCGTCTCGGTCACCTTGGCGAGGGCGCGCGGGGCGTCCGGGTCCTGGCCGCGGGCGATGGTGACCTCGTAGGCCAGCTGCTGCAACGGCAGGATCTCCAGGATCGGCTGGACCTCCTCGGGCACGCCGGCCGGCAGCGCGAAGCCCGCCGAGGCGGCGTCCACCTGGGCCTGCTGGCCGACCACCACGAGGTCCGCGCCGCGGCCGCGCAGCCGGTCCAGCACCGGCTGGAGGGCCTCGCCGCCCTTGCCGTCCGGGACGATCGCGATCACCGGCGAGACGTTGTCCACCATGGCCAGCGGGCCGTGCAGCAGGTCGGCACCGGAGAACGGGCTGGCCGGGATGTAGGTGGTCTCCATCAGCTTGAGCGCCGCCTCGCGGGCGGTCGGGTAGCCGTAGCCGCGCGAGGTGATCACCAGGCGCTGGGCGAAGCGGTAGCGCTCGGCCAGCGCCCTCACCTCGGACTGGCGGGCCAGCACCCCGGCGGCCAGGCCGGGCAGTTCCTTGGCGGCCGAGCCGTCCCCGCCGCGCAGGCCCTCGACCAGCAGGTAGAGCGCCAGCAGTTCGGCGGTGTAGGTCTTGGTGGCCGGAAGCGCCTTCTCCGGGCCGGCCAGCACGTCGATGTGGAACTCGGAGACCTCGGCCAGCGGCGAGTCGGGGTTGTTGGTCACGGCGAGGGTGATCGCCCCGGCCTCGCGGGCGGCCTTGGTGGAGGCCACCAGGTCCGGCGAGCCGCCGGACTGGCTGACGGTGATGACCAGCACGTCGGTGAGGTCCGGCTTGGCGCCGTACGCGGTGGTGGTGGACATCGAGGTCAGACCGGCCGGCTTGCCGAGCAGGATCTCGATCAGGTACTTGGCGTAGAGCGCCGCGTTGTCGGACGTGCCGCGCGCGGTCAGCAGGACGAAGCGGGGGTTGCGGGCGGCGATCTCGGCCGCGATCGCGCGGATCTTCGGGGCGCCCTCGTCGAGGATGCGCTGGAGGACGGCCGGCTGCTCGGCCATCTCCGCCGCCATGATCCGGCCGGGGACGGAAGCGGTCTGCGGGTCGGACATCTGGATGTGCCTCCGATGAGATGGTTCGACCCCGCCCGGGCAGGTTGCCCGACGGGGACCCTCCACGGCGGCGAGTCCGCACACTCGCTGCGGTTTTCCTGGCGTTCCTGGCGCAATCCTACGAGGACGCCTCCCGGGCGGCACCCCCGAACGGGGGCCGGTGCCGCCCGGACCGCACGGCACGCCGGACGCCCCTCCCGGCGGCGGGGAGGGGCGTCCGGACACCGGATCAGGACTGGTTGTTGATCAGCTGGTCGATCGCGGCGTCGGCGTCCTTGGTGGCCTGGTCCACGGGCTTGCCCTTGAGGATCGCCGTCAGCATGTCGGGGATGATCTTCTGCTTCTCCACCGCGCCCCAGCCGGGGGCCAGCGGGGTGAACCAGGCGTCCGGGACGGCGTTGGCCGCGGCGGCGGTGGTGGGCTTGTTCTTCAGCGGGTTCAGCTGGGTGAGGTTGTTCGGCAGGATGTCCTTGTCGGCCAGCGCCTGCTCGGACTTGCCGCTGGTGAACATCCGGACCCAGTCGGTGGCCAGCGCCACCTGCGAGGACTTGGCGGTGACGGCGAGGTCGGAGCCGCCGATGAAGGTGGGCAGCGGCTTGCCGTCCGGGCCGGGCATGGTGGCCTGCTTGACGGCGTCCTTGAGGCTCGGGTCGCCGGTGACCGGCGCGGTGACGCTGGCCGACTCGTAGCCGTTGCCGTAGAAGGACGCGGCGTGCCCGCGGGCCATCGCCTCGTACTGGTTCTGCTCGTTCAGCGTCAGGTCGCCCTTGTTGTACTTGCGGACGAGGTCGACGAAGTGGCTGATGCCCTGCTGGGACTTGGCGTCGTGCAGGGTGCCGTGCCAGTTGCCGGAACTGTCGAACTTGGCGATGCTGCCGCCGTACGCGGCCACGTAGCTCATCGCGGCGTACCAGTACGGGCCGGGCAGGTAGAGCGGGGAGAAGGTCTTGTCGGCCTTGTTCTTCTCGGCGATCTTGTCCAGCGCCGTCGTCAGGTCGGCCTCGGTCTTGGGGAAGTCCGCGCTGCCGGTGGCCTGCTGGAAGGTGGCGGAGTTGTAGATGGCGACCCGGGCGCCGGCGTAGTAGGGCACGCACCACAGCTTGTCCTGGTACGTACAGGTGTTGGCGAGCGCCTTGATCCAGCTGTCGGAGTTGTCGAAGGTGGTGCGGTCCACCGGGGCCAGCGCGCCGGAGAGCACGTACTTCATGGTCTCGGTGTTGCCGAGCTCGACCACGTCGGGGGCGTTGCCGTCGGCGAGGGCCTTGTCGAGCTTGGTGACCTTGTCGGCCCAGCCCTGGTAGACCAGCTTGAGGGTGACGCCCGGGTACTTCGCGGCGAACTCGTCGTTGACGCGCTGGACCAGGTCGGGCCAGTTCTTCTGGGCGTCGTCCATCAGCCAGACGGTGACGGTGCCGCTGGCGGCCTTCGGGTCCGCGGAGGAGCTCTTGCCGTCGCTTGACGGTGAGCCTGACGAGGAACAGGCCGTCAATCCGACGGCCAGCGCCATGATCCCGAGCGTCGACATGAGCTGACGCTTCTTCACGCCATCCTCCGAGGGTTGTTCAAGAACGGTGATGCCCGTCGACAGCGCGATTGGCGCCCGCGGCGGGAGTCCGGGCGGGGCGGCGAAGAGCTACGGAGGGCGCGATACCACATCCGGTGAGGTTGAAGTTCGAACCGGATGACTGGACTCTGGCCTAGACCACAAATGGTGTCAACGGCCAAAAGCCTTTGTCGCCAACGCCGTTGCACACCTGTTGTACCGCGTGGCGATCAGTTGCCGGGCCGTCACCCTAAGTGGAACTTAAGGTGGATTTAAGGCTCACTTGAGGGAGCACGGTCACACGGCGAAATCGCAGGTCAACACGGGGAAAACGGAACGGGCCCGCCATGCGACATGCGCATGACGGGCCCGTTGGCCGACGCCCACCGGACACGGCCGGTGACGTCTCCTCGATCGGTTCAGCAGATCGCTCCCGGCTGCCCGGTGAGGACCTCCACGGCCGCCAGCCCGCAGACCCGGGCGGCGCCGTGGGTGGCGATGTGGAGCGCGCCGACCGGCTCGGACTGGGGCAGCCCCATCTCGACCACGGCGGCGTCCGGCCGGGCCGCCACCAGGCGGTCCAGCGCGGCGGACATCCAGGTGTGCCGGTGCGCGTCCCGGACCACCAGCACCAGGCGGCGGCCCTCGGCGCCGGCCAGCAGCTCGGCGACCAGGGCGTCCAGCAGCTCCGGCGCGGCCTCGGCGGCCGACACCTCACGGGTGCGGGTGCCGGGGAAGCGGTCGGCCAGCATGCCGGCCACGCCCCACGGGGTGACGTCGCCGACCGCGATGTTCGGCTCGTCCGAGAACGAGGCCACGTACGGGCGCTCGCGCACCGGCAGCACCTCGCGGCCCGGCGCCCGGACCACCTTCAGCGCCCGGCGGGCGGCCCTCAGGCCCACCGCGAGGTCCGGCTCGACCTTCTCGCCCTGGGCCGCGATCCGGCCCCAGCTGCCCAGCGCCCGGACCCGGTCGGCGGCGTCCGCCAGCCGCTCCTCGGCGAGCCGGCCGGAGCGCACGCCCGCCACGATGGCGTCGCGCAGCATCAGCACGGTCTCCTCGTCGGCCAGTCCGCCGCCGACGCAGATCGCGTCCGCGCCGGCCGCCAGGGCCAGCACGGTGCCCTCGCCCATGCCGAAGGTGTCGGCGATGGCGCCCATCTCGATCGCGTCGCTGACGATCAGGCCCTGGTAGCCGAGGCCGCCGTCGGCCGGGGCGGCGCGCAGCAGGTCGCGCAGCACGGTCGGGCTCAGGGTGGCCGGCAGCTTCGGGTCCAGCGCCGGGACCATGATGTGAGCGGTCATCACGGCCTTGGTGCCGGCCGCGATCGCGGCCTGGAACGGCACCAGGTCGCGGGCGCGCAGCACGTCCAGGTCGACGTCGATGACCGGCAGGCCGTGGTGGGAGTCCACCGCGGTGTCGCCGTGGCCGGGGAAGTGCTTGGAGCAGGCGGCCACGCCGGCCGACTGGAGCCCCTCGACCCAGGCGGCGGTGTGCCGGGCGCACAGCTCGGGGTCGGCGCCGAAGGAGCGGACGCCGATGACCGGGTTGCGCGGGTTGGAGTTGACGTCGGCGGTGGGCGCCCAGTTGTAGTTGACGCCGGCCGCGGCCAGCGCCCGGCCCAGCTCACGGGCGACGTCCCGGGTCAGCTCCGGGTCGTCGATCGCGCCGAGCGCGAGGTTGCCCGGCCAGGAGGAGCCGGAGCCGGCCTCCAGTCGGGTGACGTCGCCGCTCTCCTCGTCGATGGCGATCAGCAGGTCGGGGTTCTCCGACCGCAGCGCCCGGGTGAGCGCGGAGAGCTGGTCGAGGTCGACCACGTTGCGGTCGAACAGCGCGACGGAGCCCAGCCCGGCGGCCAGGTGGCGGCGCAGCCACTCCGGCGGCTCGGTGCCGACGAAGCCGGGCTGCAGGACGGTCAGGGCGTCGCGGTGCAGCTGATCGCTGTCCGGGACGGTGGGAACGAGGATGCTCACGTTGACTCAGCCCTTCACGGCGCCGTCGGTCAGACCGCCGACCGCCTTGCGCTGCAGGAAGATGAACAGGATCAGGATCGGCAGGGCGAAGAGGGTCGAGGCGGCCATGGTGGCGCCCCAGTCGGTGCCGAAGGCGGTCTGGAACGAAGAGAGCCAGACCGGCAGCGTCTGCGCCGTCTCCTTCTTGTTCAGCATGTTGACCAACGGGAACTCGTTCCAGGCGGTGATGAAGCCGAAGAGCGAGGTCGACATCAGGCCGGGGGCGAGCAGCGGGAAGATGACCTTCACGAAGGCCTGGGTGCGGGTGCAGCCGTCCACCATCGCCGACTCCTCCAGCTCCTTCGGCACGGCGGCGATGAAGCCCCGCAGCGTCCAGATCGTGAAGGGCAGCACCATCATCAGGTAGAAGGCGGTGAGCGGCACCAGGCTGTTGAGCATGTCGTTGTCGCGGACGATCAGGTAGGCCGAGATGATCATGACCTCCCAGGGGGCCATCTGGGCGGCCATCACGACCAGGACGAAGCTCTTGCGTCCGCGGAAGCGCATCCGGGCGATCGCGAAGGCGGCCAGGGTGGCGATCACCAGCGATCCGAGCACCGCGCCGACGGTCACGATCAGGCTGTTGGTGACGTACGTCCAGAAGTGCGGGACGTGCACGGCCCGGTCGAAGTGCTCGAAGGTGCCGTTCAGCGGCAGGAAGACGGGGTCCCGGCTGACGATGTCCTTGTTCTGCTTGAACGAGGTCGCGAACATCCAGTAGACGGGGAAGATGAAGAAGACGAAGAGGACGACCGCGATCAGGTTCGGCCAGGTGCGTCCGATGAGCGAGCGCCTCACAGCTCGTCCTCCTGCTTGAGAATGATGCGGAAGTAGTAGGCCATCAGGCCGCCCAGCATCAGGATGGTGAGCACGGCGATCGCGGAGCCGACGCCGAAGCGCTGGGCCCCGATGCCTTCGAGGAAGGCGTGCACCGGCAGGGTGCGGGTCAGGCCGTCCGGTCCGCCCTTGTTGATCAGGTAGACCTGGGTGAAGGCCTTGAACACCCAGATGACTTCGAGGAAGGTCGTGGCCAGCAGGAACGGCTTCATGATCGGGAAGATCACCGAGGTCCAGATCTTCACCGAGCCGGCACCGTCCACGCGGGCGGCCTCGTAGAGCTCCTTGGGGATCGTGGTCAGGCCCGCGTACATGTTGAAGGCCACGAACGGGACCGACTGCCAGACGATCAGCAGGATGATCACGAAGAAGGTGGAGTACTCGCCGCTGGTCCAGTTGAAGTGGGCCATGGAGTGCCAGCCCAGCTTGTCCAGGAACCAGTTGACGACGCCGAAGTTCTGGTCGAACAGCCAGGTGTAGACGGTGGTCGCGGCGACCACCGGCATCGCCCAGGCCAGCAGCAGGCCGACCGACAGCAGCAGCCGCACGCCCTTGCCGAGACGGTTGAGCAGCAGGCCGATCAGCGTGCCGAACACCATGATCAGGACGACGTTGACCGCCGTGAAGATCACCGTGCGGAGGGTGATCGACCAGAACTCCGAGTCACCCAGCTGGTCGGTGTAGTTGCTGAAGCCGTTCCATTCCGTCAGGTGCTGGATGAACTGCCTCTTGCCCAGGTTCTGGAGCGACACCACGACGGTCTCGACCAACGGCCAGAGCAGCAGGACGAGGGTCGCCGCGACGGCCGGCAGCAGCAGCAGGTAGGGGGCGAGCCTGACCGCCAGGCCCGGCCCGTCCGCCGGTCTGCCGCCCCTCTTCGAGGTGCGCTCGGCACCGGGATCGGTGGGCGTACCTGCCGGCGCCACCACGGACTTCGCTGGTTCCGGGGACTGTGTCTGCACCCGTTCCGACTGCGCAGCCATCGTTCTCTCTTCCTTGCAAACCCGACCACGACGGAAGGCGTCGCTCACCGGCCCCCCGCCGGGAGCCGGTGAGCGACGCCGCTCGACTGCCTTACTGCTTCTGGTTGAGACGCTTCGCGATCTCGTCGTCGGCCTTCTTGGCCGCGGCGGCGTAGTCGCCGGTCAGAGCCGAGGTCAGGAAGTCCTTGATCGGGTTCGGCTCGTTCTCGACGTTGGTCCAGGTCGGAACGTTCGGGGTGGTCGCACCGTTGGCGGACGCCGGCAGGGCGGCCTTGGCGAACTCACCGGTGACCTGGCTGTTGAGCGAGGTCTTGTTCGGGATGAGGCCGGCCGCGGCCATCAGGCCCTCGTTCTTGTCGCTCATGGCGATCTTCATGAAGCCCTTGGCGAGCTCGGGGTTCTTGCTCTGCTGGGCGATCGCCAGGTTCGAGCCGCCGAGGAAGACGCTGGACGGCTTGTCCGCGGTCGCACCGGGGAGCGCGAAGTAGCCGATCTTGTCGGCCGCCAGCTCCTCGGGCTTCGGGACCTCCCAGCCGAGGCCGATGATGGTGCCGATGTCACCCTTGGCGAAGACGTCCTTCTGCTGCGGGGTGGCCTCGTCCTTGTCCTTCGGGGCGGTGGTCGAGTGGCTCTGGAGCTTCTTGTAGGTCTCGAAGGCCTTCTGGGCCTCCGGGCTCTCCAGGCCGCCGACCCACTTGTCGCCGTCCTTCTTGGCGAGCTTGCCGCCCTCGCTGGTCAGCAGACCGAAGTAGGTGTACCACTCCTGGCCGGGCATGTAGAGGGCGTCGTTGACGCCCGCGACGGCCTTGACCTTGTCCAGGTCGGAGTAGAACTCCTCCAGGGTCTTCGGCGGGGCGGCGATGCCGGCCTTGGTCCAGATGTCCTTGTTGTAGGTCACCACGCGGTTGGTGAAGTACCACGGGGCGGCGTACTGCTTGCCGTCGATGATCGAGGACTCGTTCAGGTTGGCGGCCCAGTCGGCGCCACCCAGGTCGGACTTGTCCTTGGTGATGTCCAGCAGACCACCGGTGGCCGCGTAGCCCGCGGTCTGGGTGTTGCCGATCTCCAGGACGTCGACCGAACCCTCGGAGAGGGCGGCGGTGACCTTCTGGCCGATGCCGTTCCACTTCTGGGTCTGGATGTCGAGCTTGGCACCCGGGTAAGCGGCGGTGAAGTCCGCCTTGACGCTGTCCTCCCAGCCCTTGGGGGCCGAGCCGTCCATCAGCCACACGGTGAGGGTCTTGCCGTCGAAGTTCTTGGCCGCGGACGAACCGCCCGAGCTGTCGTCCTTCTTGCCGTCCGAGCTACAAGCCGCCAGACCGACGACCATTGCTGCGACGCCGACCGCCGCGATGAGCTGACGCTTCACGCCATCCTCCTGAGGGATGCCAGGGTTACCCCCGTCGGGCGGTAGCGGCAGCCCCACACAAAGCGGGAGGAAAGGTGCCGCGGACCCCTTCGAACGGGTGGGGGGATTCATCGTTACCGGCCTAGTGGTGTAGACCAGATGCCTGGAGCTTGGCCTAGACCAATGGGCCTGTCAACGGCTGTTCGACTGATCGAGACCACCCGTTATCAAGCCGACACCGCCCCTCGTTCATCGCGTGATGAGGTATTCGTTCCGTAGCCATACATGCAACGATGTCATCCGTTAACGATGTGGCGGGGTCGGAAAAGGCCTCGCGAGAAGCGGGAGAACAGGTCCGATGAGCAGCGACGGGGGATCCACCGCCCAGGTCAACGACCCCGAGGTGAAGAACCTCCCGACGCAGGCCGGCACCGACCCGACCGCACGCGTCCCCAAGTACTACGGTCTCAAGCGCCACCTCCTCCAGCTGACCGAGACCCAGCCCGCCGGCACCCCGGTGCCGCCCGAGCGCGCGCTCGCCGCCCAATTCGACACCTCGCGCACCACCGTCCGCCAGGCCCTGCAGGAACTGGTCGTCGAGGGCCGGCTGGAGCGCATCCAGGGCAAGGGCACCTTCGTCGCCAAGCCCAAGGTCGCCCAGGCCCTCCAGCTCACCTCCTACACCGAGGACATGCGCGCCCAGGGCCTGGAGCCCGCCTCCCGGCTGATCGAGATCGGCTACATCACCGCCGACGACCGGCTCGCCCCGCTGCTCGACATCAAGCCCGGCGGCCGCGTCCTGCGGATCGAGCGGCTGCGCCTGGCCAACGGCGACCCGATGGCCATCGAGGTCGCCCACCTGTCCGCCAAGCGCTTCCCCGCCCTGCGGCGCAACCTCGCCAAGCACAACTCCCTGTACACGGCGCTGCGCGAGGTGTACGGGGTCACCGTGGCCGAGGCCGAGGAGACCATCGAGACCACCCTGGCCAACCCGCGCGAGGCCGGCCTGCTCGGCTCCGACCTCGGCCTGCCGATGCTCCAGCTGTCCCGGCACTCCTTCGACGCCGAGGGCAACCCCGTCGAGTGGGTCCGCTCGATCTACCGCGGCGACCGCTACAAGTTCATCACCCGGCTGAAGCGCCCCGAGTAACCCCGCTCCCCCCGAACACCCCGCTCCCCTCCAACACCCCGGGCACCGGCGCACGCACCCCGCGCGCCGGTGCCCGTTCGTGTCCGGATGGCGGGAAGTTGCGTCATTTCCGATGACATGGATCACGCCATGCCCTAGATTGCGCAGCCATACTGACTGCCGGTCACCGATGGTGCTGCTCGGCGGGCCCGCGGGGGGTGCGAGGTGCCTCCGGGGCTGCGGCGCCGACGGGAGAACCCTCCGAAGCGGAGCCGTAGATGCCGTCTGATCACGCCCCCACCACCGAACCTGTCATGCCCGAGCCAGCCGGGACGCCCGTCCCGGCGGTGACCCCCGAGCGGGTACTGGCCGGGATCGCCCTGCTCGTGCCGATCGTCGCGATGCTCTGGGTGTCCTCCTACAACAAGACCGACCCGGCCGCGGCCGGGATGCCCTTCTTCTACTGGTACCAGCTGCTCTGGGTGCCGGTGTCGGCCGTCTTCACGGTCGCCGCGTACCTGCTGATCAACCGGGACGAGAAGGCCCGCAAGGCGGCCCGGAAGGGCGGTGCGCGATGACGGGCGTCAACGTGCCGGCCCTCGTGGTCTTCGTGCTGTTCTTCCTGCTGGTCACCGTGATGGGCTTCCTCGCCTCCCGCTGGCGCCGCGCGGGCGACGCGGCGCACCTGGACGAGTGGGGCCTGGGCGGCCGCAGCTTCGGGACCTGGGTGACCTGGTTCCTGCTCGGCGGCGACCTCTACACCGCGTACACCTTCGTCGCCGTCCCGGCCGCGGTGTACGCGACCGGCGCGGCCGGCTTCTTCGCGGTGCCGTACACGATCGTCGCCTACCCGCTGGTCTTCCTCTTCCTGCCCCGGCTCTGGTCGGTCTCCCGGGTGCACGGCTACGTCACCCCGGCCGACTTCGTGCGCGGCCGCTACGGCTCGCGGCCGCTGTCCCTGGTGGTCGCGCTGACCGGGATCCTGGCCACCATGCCGTACATCGCCCTGCAGCTCGTCGGCATCCAGGCGGTGCTGGACGTGCTCGGGGTCGGCGGCGGGGAGAACGCCAACTGGTTCGTCAAGGACCTGCCGCTGTTCCTCGCCTTCGGCGTGCTGGCCGCCTACACCTACTCCTCGGGCCTGCGCGCCCCGGCGCTGATCGCCTTCGTCAAGGACGCCCTGGTCTACATCGTGATCATCGTCGCGGTGATCTACATCCCGATCCGGCTCGGCGGCTACGGGCACATCTTCGACACGGCCGCGCAGCACTTCAAGCAGACCAGGGCCGGCTCGCTGACCCTGCCGGCCAACAAGGAGTGGACGTACGCGACGCTCGGGATCGGCTCGGCGATGGCGCTGTTCATGTACCCGCACTCGGTGACCGGCGTGCTGGCCTCCAAGTCCCGCAACACGGTGCGCCGCAACATGGCGATCATGCCCGCGTACTCGCTGATGCTCGGCCTGCTGGCGCTGCTCGGCTTCATGGCGATCGCGGCGGGCGTGGGCAGCGGCGTCAAGGGCTACAACTCCCAGCTCTCGGTGCCGCAGCTGTTCGCGAACATGTTCCCGGACTGGTTCACCGGCGTGGCCTTCGCCGCGATCGGGATCGGCGCGCTGGTGCCGGCCGCCATCATGTCCATCGCGGCGGCCAACCTGTTCACCCGCAACGTCTACAAGGAGTGGCTCAAGCCCGCCGCCACCCCCGCCGACGAGACCCGCGTCGCCAAGCTGGTCTCGCTGCTGGTGAAGGTCGGCGCGCTGGTCTTCGTGCTCGGCATGGACCGGCAGGCCGCGATCAACCTCCAGCTGCTGGGCGGCCTGTGGATCCTCCAGACCTTCGTGGCGATCGTCGGCGGCCTGTTCACCCGCTGGTTCCACCACTGGGCGCTGTTCGCCGGCTGGGCGGCCGGCATGGTCTACGGCACCTGGAAGGCGTACGGGATCGCCAGCCCCGCCACCAAGCACTTCGGCGGCAACGCCGCCGAGATCCCCGGCATCGGCGAGATCGGCTACATCGGCCTGACCGCCTTCGCGCTCAACCTGATCGTCTCGGTGGTGCTCACCCTGGTGCTGCGGGCCGCCAAGGCGCCCGTGGGGCAGGACGAGACCAGGCCGTCCGACTACAGCGCCGAAGCCGGCGACGAAGAGCGGGAGAACGCGCCGGAGCCCGTAGCGGCGCACTGATTCACGCGGTACGCGCCCTGTGATCGCGCCGCCTTCTCCGTGAACACTGGAGGAGGCGGCGCGATCATATGTATGAACAGGCGTGCACGCCGGGCACCACCAGACCGGACCGGCAACCGGCCGGAACCTGAACGAACCACGGGGAGCTCGCGGCCATGGCAGAACTCGGCACCACCCTCAACGGCCAGCACCAGTCCACGCAGGGCCCGCACCACCACCACGTCGCCTCCCACCGCGGGGCCACCCGGCTGCCGTCCGTGCTCATCGCCACCCGGCACGGCGAGTCCACCGCCAACGTCGAGTTCCACCAGGCCGAGGCCGCCGGCGCGCTCAGCGTCCCGATCAGCTGCCGCGACGCCGACATCCCGCTGTCGCTGCACGGCCAGCAGCAGGCCCAGGCGCTCGGCCGCTGGTGGGCCGCCCTGCCCAGCGCCGACCGCCCCCGCAGCGTCTGGTGCTCGCCGTACGTGCGCACCGCCGAGACCGCCCGGATCGCGCTCGCCCAGGCCGCCGGGCTCGGCTCCGTCCCGGTCACCCTGGCCGTGCGCTACGACGAGCGGCTGCGCGACCGCGAGCTCGGCATCCTGGAGATGCTGCCCAAGGCCGCCATCGAGGCCAAGCACCCGGAGGAGGCGGCCCGGCGGCGCAAGATGGGCGAGCTGTACTACCGCCCGCCCGGCGGCGAGTCCTGGGCCGACGTCGCACTGCGGGTGCGCAGCGTGCTGCGGGACGTCTGCGAGGAGGAGGCCGGACGGCCCGTCCTGCTGGTCGCGCACGACTGCACGGTGCTGATGCTGCGCTACGCGCTGGACCGGCTCACCGAGGAGCAGCTCACCGCGCTCGGGCCGGTGCACAACTGCTCCACCAGCCTGTGGCGGGCCCAGGACGGGCGGCTGCGCCCGGACCGCTGGAACGGCGTCGAGCACCTGGCCGCCGGGAACTGACCCCCGCGCTCGGGCCTGCTCGCTCGCGGCTCGGCCCTGCTCCCGCCCGATCAGCGGCGCTCCGGCCTTCTCAGCCGCGCTCCGGCCCGATCAGCCCTGCTCAGCCCTGCTCAGCCCTGCTCAGCCCTGCTCAGCCCTGCTCCGGTCCGGCGAAGCAGCGCCGGTAGGCCAGCGGCGTGGTGCCCAGCCGGCGGCCGAAGTGGTGTCGCAGCGCGGCCGCGTTGCCGAAGCCGCAGCGGGCGGCGATCACGTCCACCGGCTCGGCGGTGGACTCCAGCAGCCGCTGGGCGAGCAGCACCCGCTGCCCGACCAGCCAGCGGTGCGGAGTGGTGCCGGTCTCCTGCTGGAAGCGCCGGGCGAAGGTGCGCGGCGACATGTGCACCCGGGCGGCCAGCTGCTCGACGGTCGCCTCCTCGTCCAGGTGGTGGCGCAGCCAGTCGAGCAGCGGGGCCAGCGAGGCGCCGTCGTCCTGCGGCAGCGGGCGGTTCACGAACTGGGCCTGCCCGCCCTCCCGGTGCGGCGCCACCACCATCCGGCGGGCGATCCCCCGGGCCACCTCGGCGCCCTGCACCTTGCGCACCAGGTGCAGGCAGGCGTCGATGCCGGCCGCCGTACCGGCCGAGGTGATCACCGGGTCGTCGTCCACGTACAGCACGTCCGGCTCGACCGTGGTGAGCGGGTGGCGCTCGGCCAGCGCCGCGGTGTGCCGCCAGTGGGTGGTGGAGCGGCGGCCGTCCAGCAGTCCGGCGGCGCCCAGCACGAAGGCGCCGCTGCAGATGGACAGCACCCGGCCGCCCCGCTCCACCACCGAGCGCAGCGCCTCCAGCAGCGGCTCCGGGTACCCGCCGCGCAGCGAGGAGGCGGTGACCACCGCGAGGTCCGCCCCGGCCAGCCGCTCGGGCCCGTGCGGGACGTCCACCGCGAAACCCGAGTGGGTGGCGTGCGGCCCCGGGCGGGCGCCGACGATCGCGAAGTCGTACCCCGGCAGGCCGTCGCCGGTGCGGTCCAGGCCGAAGACCTCGCAGGCCACCCCCAGTTCGAAGGGGTGGACCTCCTCCAGCACCACCGCGACCACGTTCTTGAGCATGCGGCCCAGGATGCCCCGGCGGGCGGGGTCCGGGGAAGGGCCGGGGTGGCAGGATTTCGAGGCAATGCGGCGTTCCTGCCACTCGTGGGCGCCCGCACCGCCCGCCACAGTGGTGCCCATGGACACCGGCACCCTCGCAAGCGCCCTCGCCCTGGCCGGCGCCGTCGGCGGCTTCGGCCTGCTCGGCGGCATGATCGGCCGCGAACTCTCCCGCGGCCCCGCCGCCGGGCGCGACAACTACCACCACCCGGGCGGCTACCCGGCCGACCCCGACCGCTCCGACCGGCTGTACGGCACCCTGCCCGCCGCCTCGCTGCGTCCCTCCGCCGACCCGGCCACCCTCCCGGTCCGCGCCACCCCCGAGATCCGCACCGCACACGGCTCCGGCACACTGGCCCGATGGACTACCTCATCCGCCAGGCCCTCCCCCGGGACCTCGAAGACGCCGGCCGGATCACCGTCGAGGCCTTCGTCGGCGACGGCTTCACCAACCCCACGAGCGGCTACGTCGACCTGCTCCGCGACGCCGAGCGCCGCTCCCGGGAGGCCGAGCTCCTGGTCGCCGTCGAAGCGGCCGACGAACGGGTCCTCGGCTGCGTGACCTTCGCCCGCGGCGGCACCGAGTGGGCCGACATCGCCACCGCGGGTGAGGGCGAGATCCGGATGCTCGCCACCGCCGCCGCCTCCCGCGGCCGGGGCGTCGGCGAGGCGCTGGTGCGCGCCTCGATCGCCCGCAGCCGCGAACTGGGCCTGGCCGGCATGGCGTTCTCCACCCGCCCGGAGATGACCGCAGCCCACCGGGTGTACGAGCGGGTCGGCTTCCAGCGCACCCCCGAGCGCGACTGGGCGCCGTACCCGGGGATGGACCTGATGGTCTACACCATGGCGTTCTGAGGGGCCGTCGGCTCCCGCACGCCCCCCTCTGACGTGGAATGACCATCCGATCGGCTCGCTGCTAGGATCCGCCGCATGACGACGGGGAGTGCGCCTAGCGGCTGGTACGAGGACCCTTCCGGGCAGCCCAACACACTGCGCTGGTGGGACGGTTCGACCTGGACCGACAAGACCCAGGCCAATCCGGGCGGAGGCGGCGCGCCCGCGCAGCCGTTCCCGGGCCCGCCCGCGCAGAACGCCTCCGCGCCGACCAGCGCCGCCCCGCCGGTCCCGGGCCCGCAGCCCGCCGCACCGACGCAGCCCTCGGTGCCGACGCCGGCCGCGGCGCCGGGCCAAACCGCCGCACCGACGCCGCAGTCCGCCTTCCCCGTCCCCACCAAGCCGGTTCCCACCTCGGTGGTGTTCGAGACCGTCGAGCCGAACCGCACCAGGCGCCGGGTGCTCCTGGCCGTCGGCGCCGTGGTGCTGTCGGTCGTCATGGCGGGAGGCGGCTACGTGGTCGGCCACAGGACCGGCAACTCCGGCACGGCGAAGGCCGATCCGACCGCGAACCCGACGTCCGCCGCCGACCCCAAGAGCCCGAACGGCTTCATGGGCACCGCCCTGACCGGCGGTCAGCAGATTCAGGGCTGGCGTCAGATCACCGGCCAGGACTCGAAGATGAACTTCATGCTGCCGCAGGAATGGCAGTCCCAGGTCGACCCCAAGGCCCCGAACGAGGTCCGCTACGCGGTCAACCCGTACGCCTGCGTGGGCCACGGCAGCGGAGCCTGCACCCGCGGCCTGATCATCCAGAACCTCCGGGTGTTCAACGGCGGCTGGTCCGACCCGAAGTCCCTGGTGCTCGGCATGGGCCAGCTGCTCTACAACACCCGCTACGGCTCCGACGCGCCGACCCCGCCGGAGCCGGTGAAGCAGTCGGCCGTCAAGATCCAGGGCATGGACGGCTACCTCGCGCTGTGGCACGTCCCGATGTCCAGCGGCTCCTCCGCGCCGGACAGCTACTGCGGCGTCCTCCAGGTCACCCCGGCGGCCGGTGCCACCACCGTCCCGGTGCTCCAGATCTGCCTCGACCAGGCGGCCGAGGCCCCCGCGCTGACGCTGATGGACCAGATCGCGAACTCCGTCAAGATCACGCCCTGACGCCCCGCCATCCGCAGGCCCCGCCCCCGCGCGGGGCCTGCGGACCACCGGCACTCCACCCCCAGGGAGTGAACGCCCGAGCACTGCCCGTATGCTGACGGCTCGAACGACTATCAGCCAAGCCCACGAGGGGCGCCGACACACCGCGCCTCCGTCGGGCCGACGGCCAGGCGTCCGGCGCGACGGGCGGTGACGGGGCAGGGGACCAGCACTCCGCGACGACGGAGCGGCTGTACGGGGGTTGATCGGTGGACTCCACCAGGGAGCACACGGCGGAACGGGGCAGCCGGGGGCGTGGGCGGCACGGGCGCGTCCTGCCCCGGGCCCGGCACGAACGGCGGATCGTCCGCAGGGAGCTGCGCAACGCGGCGGCCCAACGCGCCTACGTCGCCTGCGCCGAGACCGCCGGCCCGCTGACCCCCGGCGAGGACGGCGCCGCCGTCCGCTACCGCTCCGTCTCCTCACGCGGCGTCACGTTCACCATGACCGTGCTGGTCGCGGTCAACGCGCTGGCAGGCCTCGCCTTCGTCGGCTGGCTGCTGCTCCCCGAGCACATCCCCGGACCGGGCGTCGGCTGGTCCTCCGACTGGCGGGTGAACGTGGCCCGGCTCTGCTTCTGCGCCGTCGTGACGGTGGAGGTGCTCCGGCTGGTCCAGAACCTCGCCGTCTGGGTCTTCGCGTTCCGCGCCAAGGACCCGGTGCCGGTCACCCCGCCGCCCGGGCTGCGGGTCGCGGTGCTCACCACGATCGTGCCCTCGAAGGAGCCGATCGAGATCGTCGAGCGCACCCTCGCGGCCATGCTGCGGATCGAGTACGACGGCCTGATCGACGTCTGGATCCTCGACGAGGGCGACGACGACCGGGTCAGGAAAATGGCCGCCCGGCTCGGCGTCAACCACTTCAGCCGCAAGGGGCGCCCGGAGTACAACCAGCCCGAGGGCGAGTTCCGGGCCAAAACCAAGTCCGGCAACCACAACGCCTGGCGCGCCGAACACGAGCACGGCTACGACGTGGTGGCCCAGATGGACCCGGACCACGTCCCACTGCCCTGCTTCCTGGAGCGCACCCTCGGCTACTTCCGCGACCCCGACGTCGCCTTCGTGGTCGCCCCCCAGGTGTACGGCAACATGTACGACAACTGGGTCGCCCACGGCGCCTCCGTGCAGCAGTACCTCTTCTCCGGCCTGGTCGAGCGCGGCGGCAACGGCATGGACGCGCCGCTGCTGATCGGCACCAACCACCTCTACCGGCCCACCGCCTGGCAGCAGATCGGCGGCTACCAGGACTCGATCATCGAGGACCACCTCACCAGCATGCGGATCCAGGCCTCCGTCAACCCGGCGACCGGCCACCGCTGGAAGGGCGTCTACACCCCCGACGTGCTCGCCGTCGGCGAGGGCCCGACCTCCTGGACCGACTACTTCAACCAGCAGAAGCGCTGGGCGTACGGCATCTGGGAGATCCTGCTCAAGGGCCGGCTGCGCACCGGCATCAAGCTGCGGCTGCGCCAGCGGGTGCTCTACGGCCTGGTCCAGTTCTACTACCCGAGCGTGGCGCTCAGCACCGTCCTCGGCAGCCTCGCCACCTCCGTCTACCTGGCCCTCGGCATCACCTCCATCCACCTCAACAGCACCCACTGGATGGCGCTGTGGGGCGCCGGCATGGGCAGCTGGTTCGTGCTGTGGCTGTGGCTGCGCCGGTTCAACCTGGCCGCACACGAGCGGCGCGAGATCGGCATGGCCGGCATGGGGCTCGCCCTGTTCGCCGGCCCGGTCTACGTCGCCGCCGCGGTCGCCGCGCTGCTGCGCCGCCCGCTCGCCTACGCCGTCACCGCCAAGGGCGACCTGCGCAGCGCCGAGTCGCTGTCGACGTTCCGGCTGCACCTGCTGTGGGCGGCGGCCGCGGCGGGGCTGCTCGGCGCGAGCTTCACGCTGCACCACGACATCTGGATCCTGCGGTTCTGGGCCGGGCTCAGCCTGTTCACCGGTCTCGCGCCGCTGGTGATCTCCCTCGTGGGCTCGCGCCGCGAGGCCCGGGCCCAGCGGGCCGCCGCGGCCAAGGCCGTCGAGGCCCCCGCCACCGGCCTGCTGCCCGCCCAGCGGACGGCCGTCCCGCACGCCGCCGCCCCGCACGCCGCCGTCCTCACTGGACAGGCGCCCGCCGAGGACGAGTTCGAGGAGCTGCTGGAGCCGACCCCGGCCGACCGGCGGATCGAGCAGGGGAGCCGCTGATGCTGCGGATCACCATCCCCAGGATCGCCGCCCTGGTCGCGCTGGCCCTGATGGTCGGGTACACCTTCGTGCTGGCCCCCCGGCTCTCCCGCGGCCACCAGGACGCGAACCCGTACGCCTTCGCCGGCGCGGCCCCCACGGCCATGCCGAGCTGGCTGACCAGCGCCCTGGCCGCGCCGCCGACCACAGCCGCCCCGGACGCGACCACGGCCCCGTCGGCGGCCCCGACACCCGCCGCGCCGCCCCAGCCTCCCCAGTTCCCGCCGGCCGGCGGCATGTTCACCGGCATCATGACCAAGTCCGGCCCCTACGACCTCGGCCCGCTCGACGAGTTCACCGCCGCCGTCAAGCACCAGCCGAACGTGCTGGAGTTCTCGGTCGGCTGGTGGGACCGCACGTTCGACCGCCGGGTCTTCGACACGGCCGCCGAACGCGGCATCATGCCCATGGTCGCCTGGGAGCCCTGGGACTACCGCAAGGAGGCGAAGGAGGACAAGCTCCGCGGCGAGCAGCCGGAGTACGCCCTCTCCCACATCATCGACGGCGGGTTCGACGACTACATCAGGACCTGGGCCGAGGGCGTCAAGGGCCTCGGCTACCCCGTCGCGCTGCGCTTCGCCCACGAGATGAACGGCTACTGGTACCCCTGGGCCGAGCAGGCGAACGGCAACAGGAAGGGCCAGTACGTCCAGGCCTGGCGGCACGTCCACGACATCTTCAAGCAGGTCGGCGCCACCCGGGTCACCTGGGTGTGGAGCCCCAACGTCGACTACGAGAACGCCACCAGCCTGTCCTCCCTCTACCCCGGCGACGACTACGTCGACTGGATCGGCCTTTCCGGCTACTACGGCACCACCGGCGTCGAGAAGTACAAGCCCTTCGACCAGATCTTCCAGCCGACCATCGACCAGGTGCGGGCGTTCACCCACAAGCCCGTGGTGATCACCGAGACCGGGGCCACCGACACCTCGGGGCTGAAGGCGCAGTGGATCACCGAGATGTTCTCGCAGCTCCCGCAGCACCCCGACATCATCGGCGTGATCTGGTACGAGGCGCGCAAGGAGGTCGACTGGCGGATCGCCGGGTCCCCCGCCGCCGCCGAGGCGTACGCCGCAGGGGTCTCCGCGCCCCGCTACAACACGCCCTGGACCGTCCGCTCCGAGCCGGCCCTGACCGTCGCGCCGCCACCCCCCGCGCCCGCCCCGACGCCGGACCCGACGCCCGACCCCGCGGCCTCCCCGAGCCCGTCGGCCACCGCCAAACCGCCCGCCAGGAAGCCGACCCCCACCGCGACCCGGCCCCGGTCGAGCTCCGCACCCGCCGGGTGAGCACGCCACCGCCCCGGCCCCCGTACCGTCCCACCACACCGCCGCAGGGAGGCGAGAGCCCCGTGTCCGACCCCGCCGTGTCCGGAACCGGACGCCGCCGCCCGCGCCCGTGGTGGTGGCTCGCGCCGGCCGTCGCCACCGCGCTGGCCCTGTGCGCGGTGCTGCTCCAGCACGACCCGAGGGAGCCCGCCCGGGCCACCCCGACCGTCACCCCGCTGCCGGCCGCCACCGCCGGGGAGATCTGCTCCACCGGGCAGAACCGCTACCCCTCCCAGGACGTCGACTCCGGCCGTTACGTGATCAACCCGAACGAGTGGAACGCCACCGGCGGCCTCTGCATCAGCAGCACCGACGGTGCCACCGGCTTCCGGGTGACCCGCAGCGGGATCAGCCCCGCCAGCCTCACCGACCCGGACCGCGGCCCCGGCGCCTACCCGCACATCAGCACCCAGCTCCAACCCGGCACCGGCCCGCTGCCCATCCCGGTCGGCAACCTGCGGTACGCGACCAGCAGCTGGCACACCACCCAGGTCGACGACGGCGTCTACAACGCCTCGTACGACATCTGGTACAGCGGCAACCGGACCAGCTGCTCCTTCACCGAGAGCGCCGAGCTGATGATCTGGCTGCACGGCAACGGCAAGACGCCGTTCGGCCGACCGGCCGGCGACCTCCAGGTCGGCGGCACGTCCTACCGTGTGTACGAGGCGCCGAAGAACGGCAGCCACACCCTGATCACCTACGCGATGGCCACCAGCGCCACCTCCGTCACCGACCTGGACCTGCGGGCCTTCACCCGCGACGCCGTGCAGCGCGGCTACGTCCCGGGCGGCTCGTACCTGTGCGCTGTCCAGGCCGGGTTCGAGATCTGGGACGGCGGCGCCGGGCTCAGCAGCGACTCCTTCTCGTTCCAGGCCGCCACCGGACAACCGAGCGGCGCGATCACCTCGGCCCTGCCCGGCCTCTGCCTGGACAGCCGGGTGGCGGGCGATCCGGCCGCGATCGGCGCCGGCACCTGCGACGGCTCGCCCGCGCAGACCTGGACCATGGGGGGCGACGGCTCGATCGGCCAGTCCGGGCGCTGCGTCGAGGACCCGGCCATCGGCTTCCCCGTCCTCACCGGCTGCACCTCGCACCCCGACCAGCGGTGGCGGGTGACTCCGGCGGGGCAGCTCGTGAACCAGGACACGGGGCGGTGCGTGGAGAATCCCGGCGGCGCGGCCGGGGGTACGGCGGGGACCGTGGCGGGGGGTACGGTCGGGGCCTCGGTGGGGGGTACGGCCCAGGTGTCGATGCGCCCCTGCGACGGCCGCAGGGCCCAGGAGTGGCACCCGCCGACCTGAGCAGATTATCGCACGTACGCTCGATGGGCCGTGCCGCCAACTGTGCCGCGCGACACTACATGTGGGGCTGCATTGGATTCACGGCACTACATGTATGCTCGCTTCTGCTGTCGACGCAGGGGAACCCGGTGGGAATCCGGGACTGCCCCGCAGCGGTGTGCGGGTGGCTCCAGAGCCGCTTCCGCGAGTCCGATGACCTGCCGACAGCGTGCGCCACGGCCCTCCCGCAGAGGCCGCGCCGGCACGAGCAGTACCCTCCGGGCCTCGCGGGCGGGCCGGGGAGACACCGTCGCGCGCCGCTGTCCGCGTGCGCGCCGTGCTCCCCTGCCCTGAACGGTCCGGTGACCCCGATCACGCCGCCGATCGCCGCCAGGAGAGAGCGCCTTGACCACCGCTGCCTCAGCCACCCTGCCCGCCCAGGGCTCCGGTACCGCCTTCACCGACCCGACGGTCTCCGACCCCGGGGGCGCGCTGCTGCGGCTGCTCACCGACCGCAGCGCCGACCTCACCGAGGTGGACCCCGGCCATGTCGCCGCCGCCGCGCTGCGCGGCCGCCACGCCGGCTCGGACTTCGCCGAGCTGCGCGGGCTGGCCGTGGACGCCGCCGCGTCGATGATCGCCGAGGACCCCCAGTACTCGAAGCTGGCCGCCCGCCTGCTCGCCCTGGAGATCGTCGACGAGGCCAACAGCCAGGGCTCGGTCTCCTTCTCCGCCTCCATCGCCGTCGGCCACACCGAGGGCCTGATCGGCGACACCACCGCGGCCTTCGTCGCCAAGCACGCCGCCGCCCTGGACGCCCTCATCGACACCAAGGGCGACGACCGCTTCGAGTACTTCGGCCTGCGCACCGTCCAGTCCCGCTACCTGCTGCGCCACCCGATCACCCGCAAGGTCATCGAGACCCCGCAGCACTTCCTGCTCCGCGTCGCCTGCGGCCTGGCGGTCGGCGACAGCGAGCAGTCCGTGCGCGAGGTGGCCGAGCTCTACGGTCTGATGAGCCGCCTGGAGTACCTGACCTCCTCGCCGACGCTCTTCAACTCCGGCACCCGCCACCCGCAGATGTCGAGCTGCTACCTGCTCGACTCGCCGCTGGACAACCTGGACTCGATCTACAACCGCTACGCGCAGATCGCCCGCCTCTCCAAGCACGCCGGCGGCATCGGCCTGTCCTACTCGCGCATCCGCTCGCGCGGCAGCCTGATCCGCGGCACCAACGGCAAGTCCAACGGCATCGTCCCGTTCCTGCGCACCCTCGACTCCTCCGTCGCCGCCGTCAACCAGGGCGGCCGCCGCAAGGGCGCGGCCTGCGTCTACCTGGAGACCTGGCACGCCGACATCGAGGAGTTCCTGGAGCTCCGCGACAACACCGGCGAAGAGGCGCGCCGCACCCACAACCTCAACCTGGCGCACTGGATCCCGGACGAGTTCATGCGCCGCGTCAACGCCAACGAGGACTGGTCGCTGTTCTCCCCGGCCGACGTGCCCGAGCTGGTCGACCTGTGGGGCGCCGAGTTCGACGAGGCCTACCGCAAGGCCGAGCTGGCCGGCAAGGCCGTCCGCACCATCCCGGCGCAGACCCTGTACGCCCGCATGATGCGCACCCTGGCGCAGACCGGCAACGGCTGGATGACCTTCAAGGACGCCTCCAACCGCGCCGCCAACCAGACCGCGCTGCCGGGCCGCACGGTGCACTCCTCCAACCTGTGCACCGAGATCCTGGAGGTCACGGACGACTCCGAGACCGCCGTCTGCAACCTCGGGTCGGTCAACCTGGGCGCGCACGTCGCCGCCGGCGCCTCCGCCGACGACCTGCTGGGCGCCATGGACTGGGAGCGGCTGGACGCCACCGTGCGCACCGCCGTCACCTTCCTCGACCGCGTGGTGGACATCAACTTCTACCCGACCGTCGAGGCCGGCGCCTCCAACTCCCGCTGGCGGCCGGTCGGCCTCGGCGTGATGGGCCTGCAGGACGTCTTCTTCCAGCTGCGGATCGACTTCGACTCGGCCGAGGCGAAGGCCCTGTCGACGATGATCGCCGAGCGCATCATGCTCACCGCCTACGAGCGCTCCGCCGACCTGGCCGAGCAGCTGGGCCGCCACGAGGCCTACGGCGAGACCCGCGCCGCCCGCGGCGAGCTCCACATCGACCACTTCGACGTGGCCCCGCAGTGGGGCGAGCGCTGGACCGCGCTGCGCGCCCGCATCGCCGAGACCGGCCTGCGCAACTCGCTGCTGCTCGCCATCGCGCCGACCGCGACCATCGCGTCCATCGCCGGCGTGTACGAGTGCATCGAGCCGCAGGTGTCCAACCTGTTCAAGCGCGAGACGCTCTCCGGCGAGTTCCTCCAGGTCAACCCGTACCTGGTGCGCGAACTCAAGGAGCTCGGCGTCTGGGACCAGACCACCCGCGACGCCCTGCGCGACGCCAACGGCTCGGTGCAGGAGCTCGGTTGGCTGCCCGCCGAGGTCCGGTCGCTGTACCGCACCGCGTGGGAGCTGCCGCAGCGCGCGCTGATCGACCTGGCCGCGGCGCGCATGCCGTACCTGGACCAGAGCCAGTCCCTGAACCTGTTCATGGCCGCGCCGACCATCGGCAAGCTCAGCTCGATGTACGCGTACGCGTGGAAGGTCGGTCTCAAGACCACCTACTACCTGCGCTCGCGCCCGGCGACCCGCATCGCCCAGGCCGCGTCGGGTGCCGCCCGTGCCGCCGCGCCGGCGCCCGTGCCCGTGAACACCCCCGCCCTCACCCCGGAGCAGGAGGCCGCCATCGCCTGCTCCCTGGAGAACCCCGAGTCCTGCGAGGCCTGCCAGTAATGTCTCAGTCCGAAGACCGCAAGATGCTGCTCGACCCCGGCTTCGAGCTGACCCTGCGCCCGATGCGCTACCCGTCGTTCTACGACCGGTACCGGGACGCGATCAAGAACACCTGGACCGTCGAGGAGGTGGACCTTCACTCGGACGTCGCCGACCTGGCGAAGCTGAGCGAGGGCGAGCGCCACCTGATCGGCCGCCTGGTCGCGTTCTTCGCCACGGGTGACTCGATCGTCTCCAACAACGTGGTGCTGAGCCTCTACAAGCACATCAACTCCCCGGAGGCGCGGCTGTACCTGTCGCGTCAGCTGTTCGAGGAGGCCGTCCATGTGCAGTTCTACCTGACGCTGCTGGACACCTACCTGCCCGACCCGGAGGACCGCAACGCGGCCTTCGCCGCGGTGGAGAACATCCCCTCCATCCGCCAGAAGGCCCAGTTCTGCTTCAAGTACATGAACGCGGTCGACCACATCGACTCGCTGCAGACCAAGGAGGACCGCCGCGCGTTCCTCCTGAACCTGATCTGCTTCGCGGCGTGCGTCGAGGGCCTGTTCTTCTACGGCGCGTTCGCGTACGTGTACTGGTTCCGCAGCCGCGGCCTGCTGCACGGCCTCGCGACCGGCACCAACTGGGTGTTCCGCGACGAGTCCATGCACATGGACTTCGCGATGTCGGTCGTCGACACCGTGCGCGAGGAGGAGCCCGACCTCTTCGACGACGAGATGGCCAAGCAGGTCACGGAGATGCTGGAGGAGGCCGTCGAGGCCGAGCTCCAGTTCGCCCAGGACCTGTGCGGTGACGGCCTGCCCGGCATGAACACCGCCTCGATGCGCGAGTACCTCCAGGCTGTCGCCGACCAGCGCCTCGCGCGACTCGGCCTGCCGATCCGCTACGGGTCCACGAACCCGTTCGGCTTCATGGAGCTCCAGAACGTCCAGGAGCTGACCAACTTCTTCGAGCGCCGCGTGTCGGCCTACCAGGTGGCCGTCGAGGGCTCGGTCGCCTTCGACGACGACTTCTAAAAGCCCGCAGATACGACAGGGGTGCCCCGCACGGCCACGAGCCGTGCGGGGCACCCCTGTCGTTTCAGCCGGCCGGAAACTCCCCACCCTTGACCCCGGCGAGGAACGAAGCCCAGGCCTCGGCATCGGCGTCCGCGTGAACGGCGCGCGAGGGCTCTTCGGCGGCCCGGCGGGTGACGCGCACGCGGGCCGGGTGCGCAGAAGCGGGCCTCGCCGAGTGCGGTGTCCCCTGAACGCGCCCACGGCCATCTGCCGTCCGGCTGAACTCCCGGGCCACACCGGCATCACCCGTACGCACACGACCGCCCCCCGAGTACGTTCCGGCCACCACCGAACGAAAGGGCGGAGCATGACCACCGTTCTGGACTACCGCAGCGACGCAATCGTCCAACTCATGCACGTGCCACCGCAGGAGTGCGACGAGCAGTGGCTCAGGGACGCGTTGCAGCGGGCCATCGTGCTGGAGCTGGCGACGATCCCGCCGTACGCCGCCGCCCTCTGGTCGGTCAAGGACGACCAGGCCGAGGTCGCCAAGTCGATCCGCGAGATCGTCTTCGACGAGATGTCCCACTTCGGGCTCATGTGCAACATGCTCACCAGCATCGGCGGGACGCCCACGGTCACCGGCGCGACCACCGTCCCGCAGTACCCCGGCGCGCTGCCCGGCGGCGTCCGGCCCGAACTGGAGGTCTACCTCAGTGGGTTGAGCCGGGATTCGGCCTTCCTGTTCTCGGAGATCGAGAAGCCCGACAACCCGATCGCACTCGCCGAGACCTACACGTCGATCGGCGCCTTCTACACCCGGATCGCCGAGGTCTTCCCCACCTACGCGCACCTGCTCACCGGGCTGCGGCAGATCGAGTTCCCCATGGCCGGCCAGCACGGCGCGGGCAACGACGTCGTGCCGATGAGGACGATCGACGACGTGCTGCAGGCCATCGAGATCATCAAGGCCCAGGGCGAGGGCACCGACGCCTCGCCGGAGAACCCGTTCCCCGGAAAGCCGGGCGAACTCGCCCACTACTACCGGTTCCGCGAGATCTACCACGGCCGCAAGCTGATCAAGGTCTCCGACTCCGCACACCCCAAGTGGGACTTCCAGGGGGACCCGATCCCGCTGCCCGACAGCTACCCGGCGGCCCGGGTGCCGGCCGGGGGCTGGGCCAACGACCCGTCGAACCGGCCCACCCCGGACACCGCGGCCAAGCTCAGCACCTTCAACGGCCACTACAGCAGCATGCTGCGCAGCCTGGAGGAGGCCTGGCGGTCCGGCACGATGTCGCCGCTGTACTCGGCGATCGGGTCGATGGGCGCGATGCGCTCCGCCGCCCGGGAGGTCCTGGCGATCCCGCTGCCCGACGGCAGCGGCTCCACCTACTGTCCGGAGTACCTGTACACGAACGCGACCTGACCCGGCGACGAGAACGACCCGCCCGTCCTCTCCCCGGCCGTCGAGGAATTCCTCGACGGCCGGGGGCACATCTGCCAAGGGCGGACGAGGGCCGGGGCCCGTCCCATGTCCACAAGTCCCGGACCTTCCGCCCGGGAACGTGACATCACGGGAGCCGCAGCCGCGCCGCGGCCGGCCGGTGGTCGCTGCCGGTGGCGGGCAGGGTCCAGGCATCGGAGGCGGGCAGGCCCCGGGTCAGGATGTGGTCGATGCGGGCCAGGGGGAAGGCGGCGGGCCAGGTGAAGCCGAAGCCCCGCTCGGCCGGGGTGAGGCGGGAGGTGATCGGGGCGAGGGCGTGGTCGCCGGCGGCGGTGTTGAGGTCGCCCAGCAGCAGGACCCTCCCCAGCGGTTCCTCGTCGAGGGCCTGTGCGAGGGCGCCGAGGTTGCGGTCGCGGTGGCCGGTGGTGAAGCCGGAGAGGGTCGGCCGCACCGAGGCGAGATGGGCGACGTAGACGGCCAACGGCCCTCCGGGGGCCTGGACTTCGGCCCGCAGGGAGCGGCTCCAACCGGGGTCGATGGTCAGCCGCCTCGCGTCGGCCACCGGATAGCGGCTCCACAGCGCGACCGTCCCGACGCGGGTGTGGTGCGCCAACTCGCCGTCCAGCACGCCCTGGTAGGCGGGCAGTGCGGCGTCGGTGACCTCCTCCAGGGCGACCAGGTCCGGGTGGGCGGCCAGCAGGGCCCGGGCGGTGCCGGCCGGATCCGGGTTGTCCGCGCTCACGTTGTGGGTGATCACGACGAGGCCCCTCCCCTCCCCCGCGCCACCGCCCGACAGCAGCACCGGCCCGAACAGCGCCGCCCACACCGCCGCCAGCACCCCGGCCGCGCAGGCCGCCGCCGGGGCCCGCCGCACCGCCGCGCACAGCAGCACCGCGAGCACCACCAGCCCGCTCCACGGCAGGGCGCTCTCCCACAGGCTCGCGAGGTTCATCCCCAGGTCCGGCACCTGCCGGTGCCCGCCCAGGGCGAGCGCGGTGAGCAGCGCGAACCCGCCGGGCACCCACCCGCGCCGCCACAGCGGCACCACCCGCCGCCGGGAGGAGCGCCGAGAGGAGCGCCGGGCGGCCCGCCCCAGGACACGCCGGAACGGAACCGGCCGAACGTCGACAGCCATGCCCGCTACCCCGCCGCGTCCGGCAACAGCGCCGGGCAGGTCCCGCCCGGCGTCGTCCGCAGCTCGAAGTGCCAGATCTCGTTGGCGTACACCTGGCACAGCCCGTACTTCGCGCCGTGCTGGATCAGCCAGTAGTCCGCGCTGGTCGGGCCGAGGTCGATCGCCTTCCCGGAGACGTGCGCCGACTTCTCCGGGGTGTTCACGAACCGCCGGGCCTGCTCCAGGCTCCCGTACTTGACCACCCCGCGGTCCAGCAGCCGCTGCTGGTACTCCTTGTTGCGCCAGCCGGAGGTCACCGTCATCTCGATGCCCTGCGCCTTCGCGTCGGTCGCCGCCTTGCGGACGGCCTCCAGCAGCGGCCCGTCCAGGTTGCGCACCGCCGCCGCCCGGTCGTCGAAGGGGCTGAGCGTCACCCCGTCGGGAATCTCCCCGTCATCGTCGGCACCACCGGTCACCGAGGGTGACGGCGCCGCACTGACGGTCTCCGCCAGGGTCCGCAGCGCCGACTCGGCGGCCGGCCGGTCGGCCGCACAGGCGGCGGCCCACACCAGCACCGCGGCCCCCGACACCCCGGCGGCCACCCTCCGCCCGACCCGGCCCACGCACCTCGTACCCGCCCAGCTCATGTCCGTCTCCCGTTCCGTTCGTCACGACAGCCGCGACGCGCCGCCGCAGCGCAACCATTGGAGGAGAAGCGGTGTTGCCAGGATGTTTGCGACAACCGATACGTTTTCGAAAGGCCCCTTCGGGTCCAATGGACGCGGCAACGCGGCACACAGGCGGGAGAACGGCACGTGCGGGTCCTGGTGGTGGAGGACGAGATCTACCTCGCCGAGGCGGTCCAGGCCGGCCTGCGGCTGGAGGCGATCGCCTGCGACATCGTCACCGACGGCGACGCCGCGCTGGAGCGCCTGGCCGTCCACTCCTACGACGTCGTGGTCCTGGACCGCGACCTGCCCGGCACCCACGGCGACGAGGTCTGCCGCACCATCGTCCGGCAGCAGCTCGGCTGCCGCGTCCTGATGCTCACCGCCGCCGCCCGCCTCGACGAGAAGGTCGCCGGCTTCGAACTCGGCGCCGACGACTACCTCACCAAGCCCTTCGACCTGCCCGAACTCGTCGTACGGCTGCGCTCGCTGGCCCGCCGCCCCGCCCAGGCCACCCCGCCCGTGCTGGAGTACGCCGGGCTGCGCGTGGACCCCTTCCGCCGCGAGGTCTACCGCGACGGGCGCTACGTCGCCCTCTCCCGCAAGCAGTTCGCCGTCCTGGAGGTCCTGATGACCGCCCGCGGCGGTGTCATCAGCGCCGAACAGCTGCTGGAGCGCGCCTGGGACGAGAACGCCGACCCCTTCACCAACGCGGTCCGCATCACCATCTCCGGCCTGCGCAAGCGCCTCGGCGACCCGTGGCTGATCCACACCGTGCCCGGCGTCGGCTACCGCCTCGCCGAGACCGACACCGACCCCGGCCGGAGCCCTCGATGAGCACCCGAAAGCGCCCGCGCCGCCTGACCGCCCGGATGCGCCTGACCCTCAGCTACACCCTCTTCGCCGTCACCGCCGGCACCCTCTCCCTCGCCGTGGTCTACATCGGCATGCGCTACGTCCCCAACTACCCGCTGACCTCCTCCAACCCGCGCTACCGCTCCAACGCCCCCTCCCGCCAGGAGATCCTCAACTCCCTCCTGACCGCCTGCGGCTACGCCCTGGCCCTGCTCACCGTCGTCGGCATGGCCGGCGGCTGGCTGATCGCCGGACGCGTGCTGCGCCCGCTCCAGGACATCACCCGCGCCGCCCACCGCGCCGCGAGCGGGGCGCTGGAGCACCGCATCGCCCTCACCGGCCCCCGCGACGAGTTCACCGACCTGTCCGACGCCTTCGACGAGATGCTGGAACGCCTGCAACGCTCCTTCGAGGCCCAGCAGCGCTTCGCCGCCAACGCCTCCCACGAACTGCGCACCCCGCTGGCGATCACCCGCACCATGCTCCAGGTCGCCGCCGCCGACCCGGCCGGCCAGGACTGGACGAAGCTCGTCACCCGCCTCCAGGACACCAACCAGCGCGGCATCGAGATCAGCGAGGCCCTGCTCCAGCTCGCCGACCTCGGCCACGCCCCGCCCGAGACCCGCCCCACCGACCTCGCGGTCACCACCGGCCAGGCCCTGGCCGCCGTCCACGACGAGGCCGAGGCCTTCGGCGTCACCGTCACCGCCGACTGCGGGCCGGCCCCCACCACCGGCAACCCGGTCCTGCTGCGCCAGGCCGCCGTCAACCTGCTGCACAACGCGCTGCGCCACAACCTGCCCACCGGCGGCCGGGTCACCGTCACCACCGGCCCCGACCCCGAGCGCCCCGGTCACGTCCGGCTCACCGTCGCCAACACCGGGGCGCAGCTGGCCCCGGAGGCCGTCGCCACCTTCACCGAACCGTTCCTGCGCGGCCGCGGCCGCACCGCCGTGACCGACCCCGCCCGCCGCGGGCACGGCCTGGGCCTCGCCATCGTCGCCGCCGTCGCCGAGGCGCACCACGGCGAGCTGCGCCTCGCCCCGGAGCCCGCCGGCGGCCTGCGCGTCACCCTCGTCCTGCCCGCCCGCTGAGGCGCGAAGAACTCGGCCGGACAAGCCGGGAGGCCGGTGCGGATCGGTCCGCACCGGCCTCCGACTGGCGGTCGCGCCTTACTCGTTCGGGACGGTCGCGTACTTCGGGGTGCCCTCGTCCATCTGCTTCAGGGCGTCCTTGCGGTCGCGCTTCGACAGCTTGTCGATGTAGAGGGTGCCGTACAGGTGGTCGGTCTCGTGCTGGAGGCAGCGGGCGAAGAAACCGGTGCCCTCGACGCGGATGGCGTTGCCGTCCTTGTCGACGCCGGTCACCGCGGCGTAGTCCGGGCGGGGCAGCTCGGCGTAGGCGGTGGGGACGGACAGGCAGCCCTCGTTGCCGTCGTCGAGCACCCGCTTGCGGTCCTTCGGGAACTCCTCCAGCACCGGGTTGATCACGTGGCCGATGTGGCGCACGCCCTCGTCGTCCGGGCAGTCGTAGACGAAGACCTTGAGGTCCACACCGATCTGGTTGGCGGCGAGGCCCACGCCCTCGGCCGCGTACATCGACTGGAACATGTCGTCGATCAGCGCGGACAGTTCACCGTCGAAGGAGGTGACGTCCTTGACCTCGCGGTGCAGGACGGGGTTGCCGACGACGGTGATCGGACGGGCGGCGCCCTTGCTGAGGTCGGGCTGCTCCCCGATCACCTTCGGGCTCTCGTCGTGCCCGTGCTCGTGATCGTGGTCGTGGTCATGACCGTGGTCGTGATCGTGGTCGTGCCCGTGCTGCTCCGCCATGTCTTCCGCTTCCATAGGTCTACGCGTACCTCACCAGGGTACTCAGCAGACCTCTTCGAGGTCCCGGTAAGCCCTGCTCCCGGGGGCCGCCGCGACCCAGCGGTCCAGCAGGGTGCGGACGAGGTCGGCCGGGGCCGCGATCCCGCACTCGCGCTCGACCAGCCAGGACATTCCGGCGGCGCCGCCCTGGCTGAGGTGGCTGAGGTGTCCGGGGTGGGCGGCGTCGCCGTCGTCGTGCGGGTCGTGGTGGGCGACGATGCCGTCGTCCGAGGCCATCCGGCTCTCCGAGCAGGCGCGGCACAGCAGCCGCACCGAGGAGGTCCAGTCCTCGGCGGCGTAGCCGGCCTCGGCGACCAGGCGTTCCAGCGCGTCGCGGTCACCGGCGGTGGCGGCCTGCAGCAGCACCACGTAGGTCGGCACCGGGGAGGGCGCCCACAGCTCGATCTCGTCGAACACGGGGTAGGCGACGCCGTCGGTGACCCGCTCGCCGTGCGGGGCGCCGTCGTGCAGCACCACCTCGCCCCAGCGGCGGCCGGAGGACGGCAGCGGGATGGACAGCACCTCGATGCGGGCCGGGTCGAGCCGGCGGCCCCACACCACCTCGGACTCGCCGTCCGGGGAGAGCCGTACGGGGGTGGTGCCGAGGTCGAGGCTGACCGGGCCGTCCGTGCCGGGGCCGCCGGGCAGCTTCAGCCCGTACGCCTGCCAGGCGCGGCGGGCGAGCGGCCAGTCCTGCAGGGCGGTGGCGGTGATGCCGAGGTTCCACCAGTCCGGGGCGCCGTGCTCACGGTCGAGCAGGGCGACGGCGCGCAGGCCGGCCGAGCGGGCCTGCTCCCAGTCGCGGCGGAACTTGTGCAGCAGGGCGAGGTTGAACCAGGAGTCGGACAGCCACGGCTCCAGGTCGGCGGCCATCACCAGCAGGGCGCCGGCGTCCTCGTAGCGGCCGTCGCCGATCAGCGTGAAGGCCCGGTCGGTCGTCTGCCGCCAGGTGGCGGACGGCCGGTGCCGTGCCCGGTGGAAGATCCTCACGTTCGTCCCTGCCGTCGTCGTCCGCTCAAGTCCGGTACCGCCGGGCCCCTCCCGTCCTCGACGGGGTGCCGGTCCCGGTGTCCCGGGTCGGTGTTCCACGCTACGACCGCATCCAACCACGCCCGCCCCCGCCCGCGCTCCCCACCGCCGAGGTTGGGGCCCGCCCCTCCCCAGCCTGCCCGCCGGAGCGCGCCTCCTCAACCCCTGCCGGGGAGCGGTGCCCGGGAGGCCCGCCTCGCCGGCCCCCGGGAGTCAGTCCCGGGCCTGGCCGCCGACCCGGGCCAGCGCGTCCACCACCCGGGCGTCGTAGACCCGTCCGCGCCCCAGTCGCAGCAGCTCCAGCGCCTCCAGCCGCCCGACCGCCTCGCCGAGGCCCCGGCCGCGGGCCGCGGTCAGCAGGTCGTCGTGGGCGTTGGCGACCCGGATGATCCGGGCCGCGAGCGGCACCGGCCGCTCGCAGCCGACCGCTCCGGCGCAGGGGTCGGCCAGCCGGGCGACCTGCTCGGCGACCTGCCGGGGCACCCCGGTGCGGCTGATCACCTCGCTGCCCAGGCGGGCGATGCGCTGCTGCTCGGCGTGGGGCAGCAGCGCGGTGGCGCCGTCCGGCACCGGTTCGACCAGGGACAGCTGGCCGACGTCGTGCATCAGCGCCGCGTACTCCAGCAGAGCGAGCTCGCGGGTGCCCAGACCCAGCTCGCGGCCGAGCGCGCACGCCGTGTCCGCGACCCTGCGCGCGTGCCCGTGCGGGGTGTAGCCGGCCACCTCGGTGGCCCGGGCGAGGCTGGCGATGGTCTGCCCGGTGGTGGCGCGGACGGCCGCGGCCCGCCGGAAGGACACCTGGGCGAGCAGCAGCGGGGCGCAGAACACCGGCAGCGCCCACAGCCCGACCTCGCCGGCCGCGAGGCTGACCAGCATCCCGGTGGCGACGATCGCCGAGCCGATCCCGAACAGCGAGCGCAGCTCGTCCTCCAGCGCCGCCGGGAACCGCAGCCCGCCCTCCGGGCCCGCGGCCTCCCTCCCGCGCGCCCGCCGCCACCCCGACCGGACGACGGACGACCGGACGACGGACGGCCGGACGACCGGAGGCCGCCGGCGGGACCGGTCGCACCGCAGCAGCGCCGCCAGGGTGGCGTCGCACAGCGCGGCCAGCGCGGCGACGGCGGTCAGGAACGCCCCGTACGCGGGGCCCTCCGGCGAGAAGCGGTCGACCAGGCCACCGGTGTAGAGCGGCTGGAAGACGGCGGCCGCGAAGCCGACCGCGAGCAGCCGGCGGGCGGCGCTGTCGCGGCGGGCCGGGTCGGCCCAGGGGCGGCGCCGGTGCGGGCAGCCGGGGCGGTGCGGCAGGGCGAGGCCGGGCAGCCAGCCCAGCAGCAGGCCGATCCCGGTCACCGCGACCACCTGAAGCGTCCCGTGCGCGGTCGGCACCCCGCGCAACGGCCCGAGCAGGGCGTACGCCAGCGCGCCGGCCGCACCGATGGGCGCCTGTTCGCGGTCCCCCGGGAGGGTGATCCGGACGCACTCGCCGAGCCCGATCAGCGCGGTGAACGCCAGTGCGACCCCCGGCTCGGCCACCCCGCGCACCGCGACCGCGCCGAGGGCGCCCACCAGCAGCGCGGCGGCGGCCGCGTGCATCACCCGGGTGGTGCGCCCGCGCGCCGAACCGGCGGAACCGGCAGAATCCGCGGAACCAACGGGCCCCGCGGAACCGGCAGGGCCGCCAGGGCCGGCCGCACGAGCATCCCCGTGCGCGGCCCCCGCACGCCCGGGCCGCCTCACGGCTGCCCGGCCGCGGGGACGGTCCCGCCCTGGTCGGGCACCCGGCCGGGCGCGGCCCGCACCGGCTCGGGCACCCCGAGCGGGATGTCCGGGACGGCCCGCACGCAGTCCTCGGAGTGCACCACCGGCTGCCAGTCGTGCCCGGCCAGCGCGTCGATCAGCGCCCGCACCATCACCGGGTCGAACTGGCTGCCCGAGCAGCGCTCCAGTTCGGCCACCGCCTCGGCGACCGGGCGGCCGCGCCGGTAGGAGCGGGTGGAGGTCATCGAGTCGAAGGCGTCGGCGACCGAGATGATCCGGGCGAACTCGGGGATCCGCTCGCCGGCCAGCCCGTTCGGGTAGCCGCGCCCGTCCATCCGTTCGTGGTGGTGCAGGATCCCGGCGTGCGCCTCGCCGAGGAAGTCGATCCCGCGCACCAGCTCGTACCCGTACACCGGGTGGATTTCCACCGCCCGGCGCTCGTCCTCGCTGAGGGGACCGTTTCTGCGCAGCAGTTCGGTGGCCACCCCGAGCTTGCCGACGTCGTGCAGGATCCCGGCGAAGCGCAGGGTGCGCAGCCGTTCGGCCTCCATGCCGAGCTGAGTGGCGATCAGGACCGAGGCCCGGCCGACCCGTTCGCTGTGCCCGCGGGTGTACGAGTCCTTGATCTCCACGGCCTGCACCAGCGACTGCACGGTGGCCTGGTGGGCGTCCCGCTCGCGCTGGCCCTGGGCGAACACCCAGGCCGAGATGGACAGCGGCAGCAGCGCCAGCAGCGCGGCGAACGCCCCGTACGGGCCCTGCCAGAGCACCGCGACCATCAGTCCGCCGGCGGCGTGCACCAGCACCGGCAGTCCACACACCGAGCAGGCCCCTCGCAGCACCGTGCCGGCCCGGCGGCCCTCGCTGAGCATCACCATCACTCCCACCAGCACGCCGTTGACCAGGCAGAACGCGACGACGGCGGCGAAGCCGGGCAGCAGCGCGGCCGGGAAGCGGGAGCCGAGCAGCAGCTGCGGGCCGTGCAGCAGGTGGAAGACGACCGAGGAGGCGAAGGCGCACAGCGCGAGCTGGGAACCGTTGAACAGCTGGCGGCGGCGGCAGCCGGGCCCGGTCGGGCCGCCGAACAGCGCGCCCGGGGCGGCGACCAGGGTGGCGGCGGCCGGCGGGAGCATCAGCACCCCGGCGAACAGCACCGGGAAGAAGGCGTTCACCCCGGGCCGGGCGGGCACCTGTTCGGCGGGGGCCGGGCGGCGCAGCAGTCGGCGCGCCAGGAGCAGGCAGGGGGTCGGCAGGCCCTGGGCGAGCGACTCCCAGCAGCCGTGCAGGAAGGCCAGCAGTCCGACCTTGGGCCAGTCCACCGGGTGACCGAGCCAGCCCGGCAGCCCGGGGGCGGCCGCGTCGGGCAGCATCGGCAGCAGGCAGCACAGCGCCGTCACCGGGACGGCCACCAGGTAGCGCGCCGCTCCCCGCGGCAGGGTCGCGCCTCCACTGTCGGTAGCGATCTCGACCTCCCCGCGCTCCGGGCCCCGTGCCGCCTCCACGCGCCGGGGCGACCGACGGTGATTGTTCGTCAGGAGGATAGGCCGCCGTCCGGGCACGGGGACGCATGATGGCGCAATGGCGCAGTTGGCGCACCGCCAAGTCACTCGATCGAATGACGGCGCATGTGTGCAGAACGGGAGCGGCCCCGGGAGCGCATGCTCCCGGGGCCGCTGAACTCCCTGCCCGGACCGTCCCCGAACAGCCTCTCGACCGTTCGGCTACCGCGCCCGGCCGCTCACTCCGCCGGGGCCCCGGCCTCGACCGGCGCGCCGGGGCGCACGGCCGGCTCCCGGGCCGAGCCCGCGGACTCGACCGCCTCCACGGCCTCGGCGGCCTTGGGCGCCGGACGGGCGGACTCGGTGTGGATCTCGACCGAGGCCTCGACGGCGACCACCACCGGCTCGCCCGAGCGCTGCCCCGCCCGGATCGAGTCGATCCTGGCCAGCACCTTGCTCCGCAGGTCGACCGGGGTGTCGTCGCAGCCGCAGGAGCGCTTGATCAACGCCTTGATCGCCTGCTCCAGCCCGTACTGCTTCAAGCAGGGCGAGCACTCCTCGAAGTGCACGCGCAGCTTGGCGCAGTCGCCCTCGGGCATCTCGTTGTCGAGGAATTCATAGAGGTGGTCGAGGACCTCGCCACACTCGGTTTCGTGCGGATCGCCGCAGCTCATGAGCCCGAGCCCTTCGCTTCCTGCCCTGCCCCGCTGCCGGCCGGGACCAGCCCGCGCTCGCGGGCGTAATCCTCCAGCATGCCGCGCAACTGACGGCGGCCGCGGTGCAGTCGGGACATCACCGTACCGATGGGAGTACCCATGATGTCCGCGATCTCCTTGTACGCAAAGCCTTCTACGTCCGCGAGATAGACGGCGATCCGGAATTCCTCCGGGATGGCCTGGAGCGCGTCCTTCACATCGCTGTCGGGAAGGTGGTCGAGCGCCTGGGTCTCGGCCGAGCGCAGACCGGTCGACATGTGCGACTCGGCGCGGGCCAGCTGCCAGTCCTCGATCTCCTCCGCCGCCGTGCGCTGGGGCTCGCGCTGCTTCTTGCGGTACGAGTTGATGAACGTGTTGGTGAGGATGCGGTACAGCCAGGCCTTGAGGTTCGTCCCCTCACGGAACTGGTGGAAGGACGCGTACGCCTTGGCGAACGCCTCCTGGAGCAGGTCCTCCGCGTCCGCCGGGTTGCGCGTCATGCGCAGCGCCGCCGAGTACATCGGATCCAGGTAGCCCAGGGCGTCGCGCTCGAAGCGCTCCCGCCGGGCCTCCTCGCTCTCCTCCGCCGACACACGGAAGGTGTCCTCACCGATCGCCTCGGCCAGCTCCTCACCGGTGAGCGCCTCACCCGCAGGCAGGGCCTCGTCCGGGCCACGGCCCGGCTCGGCCTCGTGCTCGGTCCCGACGACCGGACCCACCTCCTCGGCATGACGGGCGCGCCCCACCGCGGGACGTCCCGAAATGGAGGATATCGGGCTGACGGGCTTCTCGCCCGCGTCAAGCCACTCCGACCAGGACGGAGCGAACGCCACAGCGGCCTCGCGCTCCTCAGGCCGTTCCGGGCACGCGATCGAACCCATCTGCCCTGCCTCTCACCCCGTGACTCGTGCTGACGATGGCGTCAACCACGAGGACCGCGCCCGCATTCCCGCCCCCGCCGGCCATTCACTCGCACGGGTGAGCGAGCGGAAGCGGGCCGCACCCGGGCCGCACCGCTCACACCAGCCGCAGCACCCAGTCCCCCACCGCCGAACAGATCAGCCCCAGCACCTCGTCCTGCCCCACCGGCGCCCGCCTGGGCACCTCGAAGCCGTGATTGCCGTACGGCAGCGCCACCAGCTCGTGCCCCCCGGGCAGCGCCGGGAACTCCTCCGGCCCGCCGAACGGGTCCGACGCGCCCTGCACCACCAGCGTCGGCAGCCCCGACTCCAGCAGCTCCTCCGCCCGGCTCTTCTCCGGCCTGCCCGGCGGATGCAGCGGGAACGCCAGCGCCACCACCCCCACCGCGCCGGTCGCCGCACCCGTGCGGCAGGCCACCCGCGCCCCGGCACTGCGCCCGCCGACCACCAGCGGCAGCCCCTGCCCGACCAGGTGCTCCGCGACCGGCCGCCAGCCCACGTCCAGCGTCTTCGGCGCCGGGCCGAGCCTCCTGCCCGCCACCCGCCAGGGCTGCTCGACCAGCGCCACGGAGATCCCGCGCGGCGGCAGCGCCCGCGCCAGCGCCACCAGGTCCCGGGCCTCGATCCCGCCGCCGGCGCCGTGCCCGAGCGCCAGCACGGCCTTCGGAGCGACCGCCCCGTGGAGGGTGATCCGGGCCTCGCCGGCCCCGGTGGACACGAGTTCGGTGGTGGTCATCTCGGCGGCTCCAGGCAGGAAGTGCGCGACGGCGTCGCAACGGGGACGACGTCAGAACAGGGTGGTCTCGTACTCGGCCTCGGTCCACGACTCCTTGAGCTCCGGGCCGTTGTTGCGGATGCTGCCGACCGCCGGCGACACCGGCGTGGCCAGCAGCGCGCCCGGCGCCGGGGGCACCAGCAGCCGGCGCAGCTCGTCCGGGTCGCTCGACCCCGGATCCAGCCACTCCCCCCAGGAGTCCCGGTCCAGGAACAGCGGCATCCGCTCGTGGATCGGCGCCAGCACCTCCTCGGCGTCCGTGGTGACCACGGCGAAGGTCACCAGCCACGCCCGCGGGTCCTGCGGCGGCACCGCCCGGTCGCGCCAGAACTCGTACAGCCCCGCCAGCGCCAGCGGCTCCCCGTCCGCCCGGGACACGAAGAACGGCTTCTTGCGGGCCTTGCCCCGCTCGCCCGGCACCGTCTGCCACTCGTAGTAGCCGTCCACCGGCAGGATGCACCGGCGCGAGGCGAAGGCCTGCCGGTACGCGGGCTTCTCGTGCACCGTGTCCGACCGGGCGTTGATCATCTTCACCGCCGTCCCGGCCGAGTCCGACCACTGCGGCACCAGCCCCCAGCGCAGCGCCCGCAGCTGCCGCACCGGCCGGGCCTCCTCCTTCGACAGCCGCTCCAGCACCACGAACGCGCTGTTGGTCGGCGCCACGTTCCAGTTCGGGTCCAGCGTCTCCTCGGGGTCCCAGTACTCCACGTCGAACAGCTCGACGAGGTCCTCGGGCTTGCTGCTGGCTGCGAAGCGACCGCACATGCGGGCCAGCTTGCCATGCCGCCCTTCCTCACCACTTCCTCATCCCCCGACGAGAACCGCCCGCTCCCGTCCCGCCGTCCCGGCATGGGAGGCTGCCCCGAACGGCCCAACGCAACGGACGGAGGCGAGGAGGCGCATGAGTGCCGACGGACAGAACTTCAGCGCACTGTGGGACCAGGTCACCGGGACCCAGGCCGCGCCACCCGGCTGGCTGGTCCTGGCCACCGGCGCCGCGGCCCTGCTCGCCGTCCTCGCCCGCCCGGTCTGGCACGTCGCCCGCAACGCCGTCACCATCGCCCACGAGGGCGGCCACGGCCTCGCCGCGCTCGCCACCGGCCGCAAGCTCGCCGGCATCCGGCTGCACTCCGACACCTCCGGCCTCACCCTGTCCTACGGCCGCCCCACCGGCCCCGGCATGGTCCTCACCGCCGCCGCCGGCTACACCGCCCCCGCCCTGCTCGGCCTCGGCTGCGCCGCCCTGCTCGCCGCCGACCGGATCACCCTGCTGCTGTGGCTGGCCGTCGTCCTGCTGCTGGCCCTGCTGATCCGCATCCGCAACGCCTACGGGCTCTTCACCGTCCTGGTCGCCGGCGGCGCCTTCTTCCTGGTCTCCTGGTTCGGCAGCGCCCAGGTCCAGGCCGGCTTCGCCTACCTCGGCTGCTGGTTCCTGCTGTTCGGCGCCGTCCGCCCGGTCCTGGAGCTCCAGCACCAGCGCCGCACCGGCTGGGCCCGCGACTCCGACGCCGACCAGCTCGCCCGGCTCACCCACGTCCCCGCCCTCGCCTGGGTCACCGTCTTCCTGCTCATCGCCCTCGCCAGCCTCGCCCTCGGCGCCGGCTGGCTCCTCCAGCCGCTGCACTGAGCCGGCGCCCCCGCACCCGGCCCGCGCCCCCGCCCGGGTTTCACCATGCGGCCGTCGCGGAGGTCGTTCCGGTACGGCCCCTAGACTTGCCACATGACCGAGACCCTGTGGCCCGCCCCCGTCGCCACCGCCCCCGTCGACGCCACCGTCACCATCCCCGGCTCCAAGTCGGTCACCAACCGGGCCCTGGTGCTGGCGGCACTCGCCGACGGGCCCGGCTGGGTGCGCCGCCCGCTGCGCAGCCGCGACTCCCAGCTGATGGCCGACGGCCTGCGCGCCCTCGGGGTCACCATCGAGGAGAAGGTCAACAACGACTCCGGCGGCCTCGGCGGCGGCGAGGCCTGGCGGATCATCCCCGCCCCCGTGCTGCGCGGCCCCGCCTCCGTCGACGTCGGCAACGCCGGCACCGTGATGCGCTTCCTGCCCCCGCTCGCCGCCCTCGCCGACGGCCCGGTGCACTTCGACGGCGACCCGCGCAGCCACGAGCGCCCCCAGCACGGCGTGATCGACGCCCTGCGGGCACTCGGCGCCCGCATCGAGGACGGCGGCCGCGGCTCCTTCCCGCTCACCGTCCACGGCACCGGCGGCCTCGACGGCGGCCCGGTCGAGCTCGACGCCTCCGCCTCCTCCCAGTTCGTCTCCGCCCTGCTGCTCTCCGGCGCCCGCTACAACCACGGCGTCGAGGTCCGGCACGTCGGCGGCCCGGTGCCGTCGCTGCCGCACATCCGGATGACGGTCGAGATGCTGCGCCTGGCCGGCGTCCAGGTCGACGCCCCCGAGGACGGCGGCGAGAAGGACGTCTGGCGGGTCACCCCCGGCGCCCTGCTCGGCCGCGACCTCGTCGTCGAGCCGGACCTGTCCAACGCCGCGCCGTTCTTCGCCGCCGCCCTGGTCACCGGCGGCCGGGTCACCGTCCGCGACTGGCCCCGGCACACCACCCAGCCCGGCGACCGGCTGCGCGAGCTCTACACCGCGATGGGCGGCGCCTGCGAGTTCACCGAGGACGGCCTGCAGTTCACCGGCACCGGCCGGATCCACGGCATCGAGGCCGACCTGCACGACGTCGGCGAGCTCACCCCGGTGATCGCCGCGGTCGCCGCGCTCGCCGACTCCGAGTCCCACCTGTACGGCATCGCCCACCTGCGCCTGCACGAGACCGACCGGCTGGCCGCCCTCGCCAAGGAGATCAACGACCTCGGCGGCGACGTCAGCGAGACCGAGGACGGCCTGCGGATCCGCCCGCGCGCGCTGCACGGCGGCGTCTTCCACACCTACGAGGACCACCGCCTCGCCACCGCCGCCGCGGTGCTCGGCCTCGCCGTGCCCGGTGTCGAGGTCGAGAACGTGGCCACCACCGCCAAGACCCTGCCCGACTTCCCGCAGATGTGGGCGGACCTGCTCGGCGGGGGCGAAGCGGTGGCGGGCGCCTGAGCGGAGACTGAGCACATGCGCCGCTACGGCAAGGACGCCGACGAGGACGACATCCGCAACCGCCCGGCCCGCCGGGGCTCCCGGCCGCGGACCAGGATCCGGCCCAAGCACGAGGACGCCGCCGAGGCGATGGTGCTGACCGTCGACCGCGGCCGGCTCACCTGCCTGGTCGACCCGGGGACGAAGCAGGAGCGCGAGGTCACCGCCATGAAGGCCCGCGAGCTGGGCCGCAAGGGCGTGGTCGTGGGCGACACCGTCAGCCTGGTCGGCGACCTCTCCGGGGACGCCGACACCCTCGCCCGGATCGTCCGGGTCGAGGAGCGCAGCTCGGTGCTGCGGCGCACCGCGGACGACGACGACCCGTACGAGCGGATCGTCGTCGCCAACGCCGAGCAGATGGCCATCGTCACCGCGCTGGCCGACCCGGAGCCGCGTCCCCGGCTGATCGACCGCTGCCTGGTCGCCGCCTACGACGCGGGCATGGAGCCGCTGCTGGTGCTCACCAAGGCCGACCTGGCCCCGGCCGCCCCGCTGCTGGAGTCCTACGCGCCGCTGGGCATCAACTACGTCGTCACCCGTAGGGACGAACTGGAGACCGCCGGCGCCGAGGCCGTCCGCGAGCACCTGCGCGGCCTGTCCACGGTGTTCATCGGCCACTCCGGCGTCGGCAAGACCACCCTGGTCAACGCGCTCGTCCCGGACCGCCAGCGGCAGACCGGCCGGGTCAACGCCGTCACCGGACGCGGCCGGCACACCACCGTCTCCGCGCTGGCGCTGCGGCTGCCCCCGCCGCCCGGCGCCAAGCCCGGCTCGAAGAAGGCGCTGAACCCCGGCTGGGTGATCGACACCCCCGGTTTCCGCTCCTTCGGCCTCTCGCACATCGACCCGTCCCGGGTCATCCACGCCTTCCCCGACCTGGAGCCGGGCACCGTCGACTGCCCGCGCGCGTGCAGCCACGACGAACCGGACTGCGCCCTGGACGCCTGGGTCGCCGACGGGCACGCCGAGGCCGCCCGGCTGTACTCGCTGCGCCGGCTGCTGGCCAGCAAGGAGACCCGCGAGGGCGACTGATCCCGCGCCCTCCCCGGGGCTCGTGGCCCGTTCGAGGTGTCGGAGCGCGCCGGCCTGGCGATCATAGGAACGTCGGGCCGGGCGCGGTCCGTCCGTCGATCGACAGGGAGGGCACGCGATGGCATGGGCCCTAGTGGTCCTGGCAGGCCTGCTGGAGACCGGCTTCGCGATCAACCTCAAGCTCAGCGAGGGCTTCACCAGGCTCTGGCCCACCATCAGCTTCTGCGTGTTCGCCCTCGGCAGCTTCGGGCTGCTCACCCTCTCGCTGAAGAGCCTGCCGGTCGGCCCCGCCTACGCGGTGTGGACCGGCATCGGCGCGGCCGGCACCGCGATCTACGGCATGGCCTTCCTGAACGAGACCACCTCGGTGCTCAAGCTGGTCTCCATCTCCCTGGTGATCGCCGGCGTCATCGGCCTCCAGCTCAGCGGCACCGCCCACTGAGGCGGACCGGCTCGGGCGGCTCACTGAGCTAGGGTTTCGGGCATGGCCGACTACCACGACGATCTCCGCCTCGCCCATGTCCTCGCCGACTCGGCCGACTCGGTCACCCTGGAGCGCTTCCGCGCCCTCGACCTGGCCATCGAGACCAAGCCGGACCTCACCCCCGTCAGCGACGCCGACAAGGCCGCCGAGGAGCTCGTGCGCAGCGTGCTCCAGCGCGCCCGCCCGCGCGACGCCGTCCTCGGCGAGGAGTTCGGCCTCCAGGGCTCGGGCCCGCGCCGCTGGGTGGTCGACCCGATCGACGGCACCAAGAACTACATCCGCGGCGTCCCGGTCTGGGCCACCCTGATCGCCCTGCTGGAGGACGGCCCGGACGGCGTCGAGCGCCCCGTGGTGGGCATCGTCTCCGCCCCCGCGCTGCAGCGCCGCTGGTGGGCCGCCGAGGGCCTGGGCGCGTTCGCCGGCCGCAGCCTGACCAAGTCCTCCCGGATCGGTGTCTCCGGCGTCTCCCGGATCGAGGACGCGTCCTTCTCGTACTCCTCGCTGACCGGCTGGGAGGAGCGCGGCCGCCTCGACCCGTTCCTGGACCTCACCCGCGCCTGCTGGCGCACCCGCGCCTACGGCGACTTCTGGTCGTACATGATGGTCGCCGAGGGCGCGGTGGACATCGCCGCCGAGCCCGAGCTGTCGCTGTGGGACATGGCGGCGCCCTGTGTCATCGTCCAGGAGGCCGGCGGCCGCTTCACCGGCCTGGACGGCGTCCCCGGCCCCGGCGGCGCGGACGCCGTCGCCTCCAACGGCCTGCTGCACGAGGAGGCGCTGCGGCGCCTGTCCGTCTGAGCGGGCCGGAGGCGCCGACCGCGCCGGACGTGGTCGCGGGCCCGGTGACCAGTGGGAGCTGGTCACCGGGCCCGCCGCTTTCCCGGTCCGGTCGGCGCTACTGCTTGCGCAGCTCCCGGACCGCCGCCTCCAGCCGCTGCCCGTAGTCGGCGTCGGCCTTGCGGAAGTTGTCGATCGCCCGCTCCACGATGTCCTCGCGGTCGGCGGAGACCTTGGCGATGAAGCCGGCCAGGTTGGCGATCAGCCGCTGCTTCTCGTCCTCGGAGAACAGCCGGTACAGGGTGCCGGCCTGCACGAAGTCGTCGTCCTCGGCGTGCGAGGGCGCGACGTGGGTGCCGGTGAGGCCGTCGACGGCGGTGGCGGCCCACAGCGGGCGGCCGGTCTGCACCGGGCCGCCGAAGCTGTTCGGCTCGTAGTTCTTCTGGCGGCCGTGGCGGCCGTCGTACAGGTGGCCGTCGCGGCTGTTGGTGCGGGCCTCGGTGGCGTGCGGGCGGTTCACCGGCAGGTGGTCGGCGTTGATGCCGACCCGGTAGCGGTGGGCGTCCGCGTAGGCGAACAGGCGGCCCTGGAGCATCTTGTCCGGGGACGGCCCGATGCCGGGCACGAAGTGCGACGGCGAGAAGATCGACTGCTCGACCTCGGCGAAGACGTTCTCGGGGTTGCGGTTGAGCTCCAGCCGGCCGATCTCGATCGGCGGGTAGTCGGCGTGCGGCCAGACCTTGGTGAGGTCGAAGGGGTTGAAGCGGTAGGCCGCGGCGTCGGCCGCCGGCATGATCTGGACCTGCACCGTCCAGCTGGGGTACTCGCCGCGCTCGATCGACTCGCGCAGGTCGCGCTGGTGGCTGTCCGGGTCCTCGCCGGCGAGCCGGTTGGCCTCGGCCTGGGTGAGGTTGCGGATGCCCTGGTCGGTCTTGAAGTGGTACTTGACCCAGAAGTACTCGCCGGCCTCGTTCTGCCACTGGTAGGTGTGCGAGCCGTAGCCGTTCATGTGACGGTAGCCGGCCGGGATGCCGCGGTCGCCGAACAGCCAGGTCACCTGGTGGGTCGCCTCGGGCGACAGGCCCCAGAAGTCCCAGACGTTGTCGGCCTCCTGCGAGCCGGTGTACGGGTCCCGCTTCTGGGTGTGGATGAAGTCGGGGAACTTGATGGCGTCCTTGATGAAGAACACCGGGGTGTTGTTGCCGACGAGGTCGTAGTTGCCCTCCTCGGTGTAGAACTTCAGCGCGAAGCCGCGCGGGTCGCGCACCGCGTCGGCCGCGCCGAGGTTGCCGGCCACGGTGGAGAAGCGCAGGAAGGTCTCGGTCTGCTTGCCGACCTCGGAGAGGAAGGCCGCCCGGGTCCAGCGCGTCACGTCGGCGGTCACCGTGAAGGTGCCGTACGCGCCGGCGCCGCGGGCGTGCACCACGCGCTCCGGGATCCGCTCGCGGTTGAAGTGCGCGAGCTTCTCGAACAGCAGCTGGTCCTGGATCAGGGCCGGGCCGCCGACGCCCGCGGTCTCGGTGTTCTGGTTGTCGGCGACGGGGGCACCCGCCTCCGTGGTGAGGGTCGGGCGCAGCTCGTCCTGGGTGCTCATAAGGGTGCCTCCGAGGGATCCGATCGTGATGACACGATCCTAACTTGGACTTTGTCCAAGTCAACACTGGAACCAATCTCGGAGCCTGACCTACTCTGGATGCATGAGCGACCTGCTGGAGAGACTGCGCGGAAGAGGCTGGCGGCTGACCTCGCAACGCCGGGTCGTGGCCGAGGTCCTGGACGGCGAGCACGTCCACCTCACCGCCGACGAGGTGCACGCCCGGGCCGCGGACCGGCTGCCCGAGATCAGCCGCGCCACCGTCTACAACACGCTCGGCGAACTCGTCGCCCTCGGCGAGGTCCTGGAGGTCGCCACCGACGGCCGCGCCAGGCGCTACGACCCCAACGCCCACCGCGCCCACCAGCACCTGGTCTGCTCCGGCTGCGGCGCGATCCGCGACGTCCATCCGCACGGGGACCCGCTCGCCGCCCTCCCCGCCGCCGAGCGCTTCGGCTTCGCCGTCACCGCCGCCGAGGTCACCTACCGCGGCCTGTGCCCCGACTGTCGCCCCTGACCCCGACCCGCCCGGACCCGCCCCGCCCCGGCCACGCACCCCGCCCCGGCCACGCGCCCCGCCCCGGCTAGGCGCTCAGCTCGGCGTTCAGCGCGCCCAGCAGCCGCCCGGCCCGCTCCGCCACCTCGGCCGGCCCGTGGTCGATCGCCCGCCGGCACCAGTTCTCCGCCTGCACCGGCTCGCCCCGGCGCAGCGCCAGCAGCGCCAGCCGCAGCGCGGCGCGCCCGTGCCCGGCGTCGGCGGCCCGGGTGTACCAGAACATCGCCTCCGCCTCGCTGTCCTGACGGGCCAGCAGCAGCCCCAGGTTGAACGCGGCACTGCGGCTGCCCGCCTCGGCGGCCCGCCGGTACCAGCTCTCGGCGATCTCCAACGCCCCGCGCTCCGCCGCCCGCACGCCCATCCGCACCTGCGCCCGCCGGTGCCCGGCGTCGGCCGCCACCGCGTACCAGTGCTCGGCCTCGGCGTCCGCGTCCCCGCGCCGGTCCAGCACCGACGCCAGCCGGAACGCGCCCTCCGCCGAGCCGCCGGCCGCCGCCTGCCGGTAGCGCTCCAGCGCGCCGGCCAGGTTGCCGCGCCGCTCCTGAGCGACGGCCAGCTGCAGCGCGGCCTCGCCGTGGCCCTCGGCGGCGGCCCGCGCGTACCACTCCTGGGCCTGCCGGTGCTCGCCGCGCCCGGCGTGCAGCACGCCGAGGTTGAAGGCTCCGTCCACGCTGCCGGCCTCGGCGGCCTTGGAGAACCACGGCTGGGCGCCGGACTCGTCGCCGCGCTGCAGCAGCACGACGGCCAGCGCGTTGCAGGCCTCCCGGTGCCCGGCGTACGCGGCCCGGCGGTACCACTGCTCGGCCTGCTGCTCGCGGCCGGTGCCGGCGCACAGCAGCCCGAGGTTGAAGGCGCCGTTCTGGTCGCCCGCGTCGAGGGCGGTGCGGTACCAGTGCTCGGCCTCCCTGGCCTCGCCCCGGCTCGCGTGCAGGGCGCCGAGCGCGTTGGCGGCGTTGCCGTCCCCGGCCTCCGCCGCCTCCTGCCACCACTCGGCGGCGGCCGCGACGTCCCCGGAGTCGCGCAGCAGGAAGCCGAGCGAACAGGCCGCGCGCGCCTCGCCGTTCTGCGCGGACTGCCGGTACCAGCGGGCGGCCTCGTCCAGCAGCGACTGGTCGGTGCGGGCGCGCTCCTCCAGCAGCACGCCCAGGCGCAGCGCGGCGCGGGCGTGGCTGCGGGCGGCGGCCGTGCGGTACCAGGCCTCGGCGGTCTCCTTGTCCCCGGCGGCCTCGCGCATCCGGGCCAGCCGGTAGGCGGCCTCGCGGTGCCCGGCGTCGGCGGAGACCTTGAACCAGCGCTCGGCGCGGACGTCGCGCCGGTGCTCCATCAGGTCGCCCAGCGCGTAGGCGCCGAGCGGGTGTCCGTGGTCGGCGGCGAAGTGCAGCCAGTACTCGGCGGCCTCCTCCTCGCCCTGGTCGCGCAGTTGCAGCCCGAGCGCGTGCGCGGCCGGGGCGCTGCCCGCCACCGCCGCCTGGCGCCACCACTGGCCGGCCTCGGCGCGGTGGCCCTGCTGGTGCAGCAGCACGCCCAGGTTGTTGGCGGCCGCGCGCACCCCGGCGGCCGCGGCGGCGCGCAGGTAGGGTTCGGCCTCCTCCAGCTCGCCGCGGCGCAGCAGCAGGGTGCCGAGCCGGGAGGCGGCGTCCGGGTCGCCGCCGTCGGCGGCCTGCCGGTGCCGGGCCTCCAGCGCGGCGGACTCCCGGGCGGCCAGCGCGGTCTCGAAGCTGGTCGGGTCCAGGCCCGCCGGGTCCAGCGCGGCGCCGGAGGGCGGCTGCCCTCCGGCCCCGCCCCCGTACGGGCCGACGGCGGCGGAGAACTGACGGGTCGACACGTGGACGAGGCTGTCCGGCCCGGAGCCCCCGACCTGGGGGCGCTCGGACAGTCCGCCGGTGCGCTGGGCGGGCAGGGCTCCGGGGCGCAGGTCGGGGCTCTCGGGGCTCTCCGCCCAGGCGTCGGTGTCCGCCTCGACGGCCGCCGCGGACCTGGCGCCTGACTTGCCGATCAGCCTCATGCCGACTCCCGCTCCCCCAGAGTGTCGCGGCATCGTGCCCCGGCCCGCGGCCGGGGGGACTCCTGAGGGAGGCGCCGGACCCGACGGCCGGTCAGCGGCCGTGCACCGTCCCCCACGTGTCCCATCGTCGCATCACCCGCTACCCGCGTGCACCTGCCCCGGCCGAATTCCGGCGGGGCCGACCCGAAGCCGACGAAATTGCTTCGGCGCTTTGTCGATTTCCCGACACTCCCACCCCACAAACCCCGCTGCCGTCTCCCTTGGCGACGGTCGATAGTACCGGAGCGGTTCCCACCGCTTACGGGCGAGAACGGGCCCGGAAAACGCCAGAGGCCTGGAGGACGAATCCTCCAGGCCTCTGCCCTGAGTAGCGGGGACAGGATTTGAACCTGCGACCTCTGGGTTATGAGCCCAGCGAGCTACCGAGCTGCTCCACCCCGCGTCGGTGGTTAAACCTTAGCACGGAAACGAGAGGGCCCCGGACGGAAACGAAAGAGGCCCGGAGGACGAATCCTCCGGGCCTCTCCCACTGAGTAGCGGGGACAGGATTTGAACCTGCGACCTCTGGGTTATGAGCCCAGCGAGCTACCGAGCTGCTCCACCCCGCGTCGGTGGTCATACCGTAGCACGGACGCGGGGTGGAGCAAAAACCGGTTACCGCAGCTCAGCGGCTACGGTTGCGGGCTCGGCGAGCCGGAACCCGTGGCGGGCGGGGTCGCCGTTCCCGTCGGGGCCGCCGGGGCGCCGCCGCCACGGGCCGCCTCGGCCGCCTTCAGCGCGTCGCCGAGCGCCTTCTGGGCGTTGCCGTAGGCCACCCAGTCACCGTTCTTGAACGCGGTCTGACTGTCGTTGTACGCCTTCTCCGCGTCCGAGAGCGCCTTCTGGAGCTCCGGCGAGATCGTCCCGCCCGGCGCCGGAGTGGCCTGCCCGGTGGGCGCGGGCGTCGCCGGGGAGGTCGGCGTCGTGCCCCCGGTGCCCGGCGTGGACGGCGCGGGCGGGGTGACCGCGGGCGGCGCCCCGGAGAACACCTTCTTCAGCGCCTCCTCCAGGGTGTTCTCGAACGCCACGTTGTCGTCCCCGTAGACCGCCAGCACCTTCTGCATCGTCGGGTACTTGGCACCGCGCCCGCGCACGTACACCGGCTCGACGTTCAGCAGCCCGCCGCCGACCGGAAGGGTCAGCAGGTTGCCGTACTCCAGCTCGGTGTCACCGTTCTTCAGCGCGTAGATCTGGTTGGCCACCTCCTGGCGGGAGTTGAACTTCGACTGCACCAGGCCCGGGCCGGGGGCGCCGCCCTCACCCGTCATCTTCAGGATGCGGATCTTCCCGTAGTCCGGCCCCGGATCCGAGTCCACCGCCATGAACGCCGCCAGGTTCGGCCGCTGGTTGGGCACGAAGGTACTGGTCAGCGAGAAGCTCGCGGAGGCGGCGTCCGGCATCCGCACCGTCACGTAGTACGGCGGCTGGACCTGCTTGGTGTCACTGGTCGGGTCCACCGGGACCTGCCAGATGTCACTGCCGTTGAAGAAGGAGTTGGCGTCCGTCACGTGGTACTGGCCGAGCAGGTCGCGCTGCACCTTGAACATGTCCTGCGGGTAGCGCAGGTGCGGCAGCAGCGACTGCGGGATGTCCGCCTTCGGCTCGACGGTGCCCGGGAAGGCCTTCATCCAGGTCTTCAGCACCGGGTCCTGCTCGTCCCACTGGTAGAGCTTCACCTCGCCGGTGTAGGCGTCCACCGTGGCCTTGACCGAGTTGCGGATGTAGTTGACCTGGTTGGCGACGGCCAGCAGCTCACCGCGCTGGTTGGTCAGCGAGTCCTTGGTCGCCGTGCCCAGCGTCGTCTTCGACGAGAACGGGAAGCCGTCCGAGGTGGTGTAGCCGTCCACCACCCACACGACCCGGCCGTCCTGCACCACCGGGTACGGGTCGGCGTCGATCGACAGCCACGGCGCGACCTTCTCCACCCGCTCCTTCGGCGTGCGGTTGTAGATCACCTTGGCGCCGTCGGTGATCGCCCCCGCGTACAGGATCTGCGGCTCGGCGAAGCGCACCGCGTACGCGGCCCGGGTGAGCGGGTTGTCCAGCGACACCCCGCTGTCACCGGTGTACGTGTACTCCACGTTCTGGCCGGACTTGGTGTCGGTGTAGTCGATCTCCTTGTTCGAGCCGCCGACGATCGAGTACGACGTCGTCTTCTCGCCGTAGTAGATCCGCTGCTCGTAGTCGCCCAGCGCCCCGGTCGCCGGCAGGCCCGACTCGGTGAACACCGGCTGGCCCTTGTCGTCGATCTGGTTGCCCTTGGCGACGACCGCGCCGTAGCCGTGGGTGTACTTGAAGTGGTCGTTGATCCAGTTGCGCTGCACCCCGTTGAGGTCCAGCTCACGCAGGCCGATCACGGTGTCCTGCTTGCCCGAGCCGGTGCCGTAGCGGTCGACGTCCAGCGTGTTCGGGAAGGCGTAGTAGTTGCGCTGCTGCTCCAGCGACTGGAACGCCGGCGAGACGATGTTCGGGTCCAGCAGCCGGATGTCCGCGACGGTCTGCGCGTCCGGCTTCAGCGCCTCCGCGCTGGTCGAACCCTGCGGGCTGTACGGGGTCGTCTGCGCGTCCGCGATCCCGTACGCCTGCCGCGTCGCGTCGATGTTCTTCTGGATGTACGGCGTCTCCTTGGCCTGCTCGTTCGGCTTGACCTGGAACTGCTGCACGATCGCCGGGTACAGCCCGCCGATCAGCACCGCCGACAGCACCATCAGCCCCAGCCCGATCAGGGCCGGCGCCCAGGTGCGGCGGACCGGCGTCAGGAAGAACAGCACCGCGCAGATGATCGCGACGAAGAACAGGATCGTCTTGGCCGGCAGGAACGCGTTGGCGTCCACGTAACGCAGGCCGGTCCAGCCCGACACCCCCTTGTACCCGCCGGTCTTCACCGCCAGCGCGTACCGGTCCAGCCAGTACGCCACCGCCTTCAGCAGCACGAACACGCCCAGCAGCACCGCCAGGTGCCCCTGCGCGCCCGCGCTCGCCCGCCGGCCCGGGCCCTGCAGCCGCAGCCCCCCGTACAGGTAGTGCACCAGCGCCGAGGTCAGCAGCGAGACGATCACCGCGCTGAACGCGAAGCCCAGCACGAACTCGTAGAACGGCAGGTCGAAGGCGTAGAACGAGACGTCCATGCCGAACTGGGAGTCCTTCTCACCGAAGGACGTCGAGTTCGTCCACATCAGCCAGGTCCGCCACTGGCCCGAGGCCGCGGCGCCCGCCACCAGGCCGATCACCAGCGAGACGCCGATCAGCGCCCAGCGCTTGAACGGCGCCAGGCCCGCCCGGTAGCGGTCCAGGCTCTGCTGCTCGACCGACATCGCCGACAGCGGCGGCCGCAGCCGGTGCGCCAGCCAGATGTTGAAGCCGACGATCACCGCCATCAGCAGGCCGAACACCGCGAACAGCCCGATCTTCGTCCACAGCTGGGTGGTGAACACCGAGGAGTAGCGGACCGACCGGAACCACAGCCAGTCCGTCCAGAACCCGGCGAACATGACGAACAACAGGAACAGCACCGCGAGCACGCCCAGGGTCAACAGGGCCACCCGCGCCCGCCGGGAGGGCGGGCCTACCCTGCGCCGGAAACCCGGCCCTGAGCGTTCCGGCATCTGGAATACCACGGTGGCACCTCAGCTGTGTCGTCTGGTGAACGGTCGGTCGTCAGAGAAACTTAACCAGGCTTTGGCCGAGTTCCCACCGTTAGCAGACGGTTACGACGCCGCCCCCGCCCAGCCCGTCTCCCGGGCCGCCCCCACCCCGCCCCGGGCCCGCCCGGCGGGCGCGGGGCGCCCGACGTGTGAGGATTGAGTCATGTCCGACGCGTCTGCATTCATCAACTCCCCCGGCTCCCCCGACGACGTCTCCAAGCTCCCCGCCGCCACCCCGCTCACCCGGGCCGCGCTGGAGATCGACGAGTACGCCGCCTCCCTCGGCTGGGACCTTCCGGCCCGGCTGTTCGCCCTGGTGGACAGCACCGCCCTGCGCAAGGCCGACCCGCGGATCGCCAAGCAGCTCGGCCTCACGGAAGGCGACGAGGCCGGCCTCACCCCGGTCGAGCAGGACGAGATCCCGGCCGGCACCGAGCTCGACAAGTTCCTCGGCACCATCGCCTGGCCCGACGCGGTGGCCGGCTGCGCCCTGGTCGTCGAGCGGCTGATGCTGCCGCCGGGCGCCGAGCAGTCCCGCCCGCGGGGCGCCAGCGACGCCCAGCTCGCCGAGTGGGTGGCCAACCACCCCAAGCGCGAGGAGGTGCGGATCACCGCCGCGGTGCTGCGCGACGGCAAGAAGGAGATCGCCCTGCGGCTGCGCTCCAAGGACTCCGCCCGCGAGGTGCTGACCGGGCCGGACCTGGTGCCCGGCCTGACCGAGGCGCTGCTGGCGACCTTCTCGTAGCCGCTCGGCGCTGCCCGGCGCCGGCCTGGCGCTGCTCGGCGCTACTCGGTGCCGCGCGGCGCTACTTGGCGCAGGACGGCAGCGCGGAGGTCTGCCCGGCGCGGATCTGCTCCAGCGACTTCAGCGCGCCGTCCAGCGTGTCCGTCTTGACCAGGGTCAGCCCGGACGGGATGTTCTTGGCGGCCTCGGCGCAGTTCGAGGACGGGGTGAAGAAGTACTCGGCCCCGGCGTCCCGGGCGGCGATCAGCTTCATCGAGATGCCGCCGATCGGGCCGACCTTGCCGTCGTCGTCGATGGTGCCGGTGCCGGCGACGAACCGGCCGCCGGTGAGGTCGCCGCCGGGGGTGAGCTTGTCGATGATGCCCAGTGAGAACATCAGCCCGGCGCTCGGGCCGCCGACGTCCTGAAGGCCGATGTCGATCTGGAACGGGTAGGTGTGCCGGATCGCGGTGCCGATGCCGACCACCGCGAGGTCGGCCCGTTCGGCCGGGGCCTGCGGGTCGAGGTCCTTGGCCCGCGTGGTCGGGACGGTCACGTCGGTCCTGACTCCCGGGGCGGGGGCGGCCCCGTTGCCGGAGGCGTCCTTGACCCGCGGGACGACGGTGAAGACCACCGACTCGCCCGGCTTGTGCTTGGTGACGGCGGCGACGACCTGGTCGGCCGAGGTGACCGCGGTGCCGTCCACCGCGACGATCTGGTCCCCCGCGTGCAGCCGGCCCTCGGCCGGGGCGCCCGCGGTGACCGACTTGACGATCAGCTCGTTGCCGACCGGGATGCCCATCTGCTTGAGCGCGGCGGTGCGCGCGCTGTCTTCGGAGGAGGCGAACTCCTCGGCGTTCTGCTTCTTGGCGTCGGCGTCCGTCTGCCCCTTCGGGTAGACGTTGTCGTGCGGCACCACCAGCACGTCGTCGCGCAGCCAGCCGATCACCGCGTTGACCAGGCTGGGCTCGTACTTGGCCCCGGTGACCTGGACGGTGGTCATGTTGAGGTGCCCGCTGGCCGGGTAGGAGTCGCGCCCGGTGATGGTGATCACCGGCTTGCCACCCTGGTCGCCGAGCGTGTTGTACGTCGGGCCCGGGCTCATCTCCGTGTACGGCACCTTCATCAGCACCGAGACGCAGAGCAGCGCTATGAGCAGCAGGGTGGCAGCGAGCATCGTCGCGGAGCGGCGTGGCATGCCTCGACAGTACGGGACGCGGGTGACGCGACGCCCGGCGGGCTACCGGCCGGAGCGCTCCCCGGGGGCCGAGGTCCCGGAGGTGGTGCGTTCCATCGCGGCCATGAAGCGCTGGTGCTCGGCGAGCGAGGCCGGGTCCCCCGTGGCCTTCGGGGCCCGCTGGGCCCAGGCCGCCCAGACGGCGGCCACCAGGGCGGCGACAACCGGAATGATCAACCAGGCGAGCGTGCCCATATCAGTACTCCCAGGCTCGTCGTGTCTATGAGCAGATTAACCACTCCGGCGGACAACGCGGCCGAGCCCGTCCGGGTTACGGGACGGCCGATCGGCTCACTTCCAGGGGAGTAATCGGGGCGCCGGTCCGAACCCGTTCGGGTGAGTCCCCGGCACGCCTGCCCCGTGGGACGCGCTCCACGTGCCGCCGGTTGCGACGTGCCGCCGGTCGCGCCGCCCGGGACGGAAGCCGGGAAGGGAATCAGCAGCCCCCGGCGCCGACCCACTCCTCCTCGCCGTCCGCGAAGACCTGGTGCTTCCAGATCGGCACCTCGTGCTTGAGGTCGTCGATCAGCCGGCGGGCGGCCGCGAAGGCCTCGCCGCGGTGGGCGCAGGAGACGGCGACGATCACGGCCTTGTCGGTGATCTCCAGTCGGCCCACCCGGTGGACCGCGGCGAGCGCCAGGACCGGGAAGTCCGCGACGACCTTCTCGGCGACCCGGCGCATCTCCTGCTCGGCGGTGGGGTGGCAGCTGTACTCCAGCGCGGACACCGACCTGCCGCCGTCGTGGTCACGGACCGTCCCGACGAAGACGGTGGTACCGCCGGCCGCGTCGTCGCCGACCGCCTCGTACACCTCGTCCAGCGAGAGCGGGGTGTCGCGGACGGCGAGCAGGCGGATGGGGTCGTGGGTCTCGGGCATGTCCCCATGATTCCTCATGCGGGAGCGGTCGAGGCAAGGGCTTTCCACATCACGACGTACGGATTTCGCATCGCGAGAAGTGCCGTCGTTCGGTCGATCGAACGACCAGGCCCGGCCCCGCCCGGCCGGACCGCCCTGGTGGGCCCGCGCCCGGCCGGACCGCCCTGGTGGGCCCGCCGGTCAGAACCTGCGCCGCTTGCGGGCCCGGCGCACCAGCGCCGCCGTACCGACCAGCGCCACCGTCGCCCCTGCCGCGCCCAGGCTGGTCGCCGCCTCCTTGCCGCCCAGCCGCCGCCCGGCCACCGCGTGCTTGCCGGCCACCTGGGCCAGCAGCTCCGCCAGCACCTGCTCGTTGCTGTGCACCGGACGCCAGCCCGCCTCGTGCAGCCGGCTGCCGGACACCACCCACGGGTACATCGTGTACGCCAGGTCCCCCGCCGGGGCCGGGGTCAGGCCCAGTCGGTGCAGCCGCGCCGCCGTCCCGAGCGCCAGGGAGGCCGGCAGCTCCATCCGCCGGATCCCCGACAGCCGCTCCACGTCCTCCTGCTCCAGCCAGCCGTCGCAGCCGACCGTCACCTCGCCGTCGACCAGGCCCAGCGCCGCGTACTCCAGCGCCGCCGCCAGGTCGTCCACGTGGCAGAACTGCCAGCACGGCCGGGAGCCGGCCACCACCAGCAGCCGGGGCGCCTCGAAGTGCCGGGTCAGCACGGTGTCCACCCCGGGGCCCACCACCACGGCCGGGCGCAGCACCGTCACCTGGAGCCCCGGGTGGGCGCGCGGCGCCCGGCGGGCCAGCCGCTCGATCTCCAGCAGGTCCCCGACCAGCGAGGCCTCCTCGGTCGCCCTCAGCTCGGAGTCCTCCGCCAGCGGCACCTCGTTGTCGGCCAGCGCGCCGTAGACCATCGCGGAGGTGCACAGCACCACCCGGTGCACCCCGGCCGCGGCGGCCGCGGTCAGCACCGTCTGGGCGCCGCGCACGTTGTAGGCGCTGCGGGCCCTGGGGTCGGACTCCATGCCGAAGTCCATTGCCAGGTGCACCACCACGTCCACCCCGGCCAGCCGCTCGGCCACCGCCGGGTCGCGCACGTCCAGCACCCGCCACTGCACGCCCGGGACGTCACCGCGCCGGTCGTCCACGGCCAGGACCCTGCGCACGTGCGGGGAGGCCACCAGCCGGGCGGCGACCCGCTCGCCCAGCCCTCCCGCGGCACCGGTCACGGCCACGGTCAGCGGCCGCCCGCCGTAGGCTGGAGGCGGCGACGCCGTGGTGTCCGACGCGTCCTCTCCTCCGGTCAGCCCAGAGCGAACGTCCGAGGGCGGGGAACTCACCGGGCATCCTCCACGGTTAGCTTATGTGCGTACGGACGTGTGTCACGTACGTCCATCCTGCCCGAGGCGAAGGCCCGGCGGTGCACCCGGCGCGGGCCTGCCGCGCGGGATCCGCCCACGAGTCCCCCTCCACCGGACCCCCGGGCGGCAGTACTTCCCGCTACACCCGTATGACGGCCGACCGGATCGAGGACCCCGTGAGCGACCTTCCCTTCGGATTCGGCGTTCCGCCCGAGGAGCCCGAGGACGGCAAGGCCAAGCCCGACGACGCGCAGAAGAAGAAGGACCAGGGCCCGGCCGGCTCCGGTGACAGCGGCCCGCAGCCGTTCGGCTTCGGAGCCGGCAACCCCTTCGGCGCGATCTTCGGGATGCCCGGCGCCCCTGGAGGCCCCGGCGGCGCCGGTGCCGACAACCCCTTCGCCGCCATGTTCGGCGGCCTCAACCCCGGCGACCTGGGCGCCGCGTTCCAGCAGCTCGGGCAGATGCTCTCCTTCGAGGGCGGCCCGGTGAACTGGGACCTCGCCACCAACATCGCCCGGCAGAGCGTCGTCGCCGAACCCGCCGAGGGCAAGAGCAAGGACCGTTCCGTCAGCGCCACCGAGCGCGCCGCCGTCGCCGAGGCCGTGCGCCTGGCCGACCTGTGGCTCGACGGCGTCACCGAGTTCCCCTCCGGCGCCGGCACCGCCGTCGCCTGGAGCCGCGCCGAATGGATCGAGGCCACCCTCCCGGTCTGGAAGGACCTCGTCGACCCGGTCGCCGAGCGCGTCGGCAACGCCATGGGCGGCGTCCTGCCCGAGGAGATGCAGGCCATGGCCGGCCCGCTGATGGGCATGATGCGCTCCATGGGCGGCGCCATGTTCGGCACCCAGATCGGCCAGGCGCTCGGCGCCCTCGCCGGCGAGGTGGTCGGCTCCACCGACGTCGGCCTGCCGCTCGCCCCGGCCGGCAAGGCCGCCCTGCTGCCGCAGAACGTCGCCGAGTTCGGCGAGGGCCTGAGCGTGCCCGCCGAGGAGGTCCGGCTCTACCTCGCCCTGCGCGAGGCCGCCCACCAGCGCCTCTTCGCCCACGTGCCGTGGCTGCGGGCCCACCTGCTGGGCGCCGTCGAGGCCTACGCCCGCGGCATCAAGGTCGACACCTCCCGCATGGAGGAGCTCGTCGGCCAGCTCGACCCGACCAACCCGGAGGCGCTCCAGGAGGCACTGGCCGGCGGCCTGCTCCAGCCCGAGGACACCCCCGAGCAGAAGGCCGCGCTCGCCCGCCTGGAGACCGCGCTCGCCCTCGTCGAAGGCTGGGTCGACGCCGTCGTCCACGCCGCCGCCGAACCCCACCTGCCCCAGGCCGGCGCGCTGCGCGAGACCGTCCGCCGCCGCCGCGCCGCCGGCGGGCCCGCCGAGCAGACCTTCGCCACCCTGGTCGGCCTGGAACTGCGCCCGCGCCGCCTGCGCGACGCCGCCCGGCTGTGGGCGCTGCTCGCCGACGCGCGCGGCATCGAGGGCCGCGACGCGCTCTGGGAGCACCCCGACATGCTGCCCACCGCGGCCGACCTGGACGACCCGGACGCCTTCGTGCACCGCGGCAGCGGCGACGGCCTGGAGGGCGGCATCGACTTCGACGCCCTCGACAAGCTGCTCGGCGAGGCCGCGGCGGGCGGCAAGCCCGACCTGACCAAGAAGGACGACGGCGAGGGGCACGACGGCCCCGAGCAGGACGGCACCGACGGAAAGGGCGAGCCCACCGCATGACGGCCACCGAGACGGGCGCGTCCGCCCTGCACGCGGACGCCGTCCGCACCCTGACCGGCTGGCGGCCCGCCGACGAGGACCAGGAGCAGCTGCGGCGCGACTACCTCGCGCACCTGGCCGAGCAGCCCGAGGGCCTGTACCGGTCCTGCCTGCCCGCACACATCACCGCCAGCGCCGCAGTCGTCGACCCGGCCGCCGGGCGAATACTGCTCACCCTGCACCCCAAGGTCGGCATGTGGCTGCAGATGGGCGGGCACTGCGAGCCCGGCGACGTCGACCTCGCCTCGGCCGCGCTGCGCGAGGCCGTCGAGGAGTCCGGCATCCCCGACCTGACCCTGCTGCGGGAGGACGGCGCGCCCGTCCCGGCCAAGCTGGACCGGCACCTGGTCCGCTGCACCGGCAAGGACCGGCCGGAGAACACCCACCTGGACGTCCAGTACATCGCGCTGGCCCCGGCCGGGGCGCAGGCGCTGATCAGCGAGGAGTCGCTGGACCTGCGCTGGTTCGACTACGACCGGCTGCCGGAGCTCACCGACCACTCGGTGCGGGACCTGGTGGACCGGGCGCGGCGACTGACCGGCTGACGTGTGACCGGAAAAAGGGGGCGCGGGCCAGTGCGGCCCGCGCCCCCTTTCTTCGTCTCATCTCCATGGACTCCGGCCGTCCCGGCACACCCAGCCCATCCGGCGCACCCAGCCCACCCGCTTCAACCGCAGGAAGCCGCCGGATCCTCCTGGCCCGAGGCGCCGTGCCGGGCGCCGGGAATGTGCGGCAGCCGGGCGGCGGACACCACGCCCTCCAGATAGCCGCGGGCCCGCTCCGTCCGGGGGTAGGCCTCCAGCAGCGCCCAGAACCCCGGGCCGTGATCCGGCACCAGCAGGTGCGCGAGCTCGTGCAGCAGCACGTAGTCCAGCACGTACTCCGGCATGCCCTGCAGTCGGTGGGACAGCCGGATCGTCCCCTCACTCGGGGTGCAGGAGCCCCAGCGCGAGTTCTGGTTGGTCACCCAGCGGACCTGGCTCGGCCGGGCACGATCGTCCAGGTAGGCGGCTGACAGCTCCCTGGCCCGGGCCATCAGGGCGTCGTCCCCGAGGATCCGCCGGCGCTCCTGGGCGGCGAGCTTCTCCAGCATCTGCGCGACCCAGCGCTGCTCCTCGGCGTGCGACATCCGGGCCGGGATCAACACGACGGTGCGGTCGCCCTCGCGGTAGGCGGAGACGGTGCGGCTGCGGCGGGCGCTGCGCCGCACCTCGACCCGGGCGCGGTCGTGCGCTTCCGGGGGCACGGCCCCGGCGGGCGGGTACTGCGGCCTCTTCTGCTGATTCTCATCCGGGCGCCCGCGCGTGTTCGGCGCCGCCATCTGCGACCCGGACGCTGCACGGGCACGCCGACGCGACGCCGGTGGATGGGAGTCCCGCTCGGCTGCCATGGCACACGACGTTACCCGCTACCACTGACAGAAGTCCGCTGCCGTGGCCGAAATCTTTCGTGGAGCGATCGGGAACGAAAGGCCGACAAGGGGTGTCCGGAAACCGACGTGACGGGAGATGGCCAGTTATCCACAGGGTGTGCAAACAGATGGTGCGATCATGCACCCGGCCCTGTGGATAACTTTCAGCACGCGGTCGGCCCGATGGGGCATGCTGCGGTCAGCCGTCCGGAAACGATCGGAAGGAAGATCGTCGTGCGCCTCGCACTGAAGCCCGCTCTGTCCCGCAGCTGGCGGGACTCCGACACCCTGCAGTTCGGCACCGTCACCCGCTACGCGGGGGTGCTCGGAAACGCCGACAAGACCCTCTGCGAGTTCCTCGGGCTGGTCGACGGAACGCGCGACCGGCCAGAACTCCTGGAGGCCGGCGAGCGGATCGGACTGGGCCGCGAGCCGGCCGACACGCTGCTGACCGACCTGGAGGAAACCGGGCTGCTGGACGACGCCGAGGCGACCGACCGTGCCCTGGCCCTGTTCCCCCAACCCCATCGGGACCTGCTCGGCCCCGACCTCGCCTCACTGTCCCTGGTCCACTCGGGCCCTGGCGCCGCACCTGCGGTCCTGGCCCGCCGGGCCGGGACCCGGATCGAGGTGCGCGGCGCGGGCCGGGTCGGCGCCGCCGTGGCGGCGGTGCTCGCCGCAGGCGGAACGGGCACGGTCACGGTCTCCGACGGCGGCCGGGTCCAGCCCGGCGACTGTTCCCCGGCGGGACTGCCACCCGCGGACATCGGGCGGCTGCGCTTGACGGCCGCCCGGGAGACGGTGCAACGGGCCACCGGCCGCAATCCGGTCCCCGTACCCCGGCGCAAGCCCGGCGATCCACCGCCCGACTTCGTGGTCCTCGCACCGCGGGACGGCAGCGCCGCCTTCGCGGGCGGGACGTACGAGGCCCGGCTCCTGCTGCGGGCCGGGGTGCCCCACCTGTACGTGGGGGTGGTCGAGGAGTTCGGCATCATCGGGCCGCTGGTCATCCCGGGGGTGTCAGCCTGCGGGCACTGCCTGGTGCTACGGAGGGAGGACGAGGACGCCGCCTGGCCGCGGGTCCTGGCCCAGCTGGCGAACAACGGCCCGGGCCGCGCCCGCACACCGGCCTGCGACACGGCCCTGGCGACAGCCGTCGCCGGACTGGCGGCCCTGCACGTCCAGCTCCACCTGGACGGCGGCCGTCCGCCGAGCGTCGACGGCTGGTGCGAGATCTCGGCGGGCGACGGCATGCCCCGGCGCCTACGCCTACGAGGACACCCGGACTGCGGCTGCCTGTGGCAGCCCCAGCCGCCGGGCTGAGGAGGAAGGAGCGAGAAGCACACCGGGAGCAGGCCCAGCGGCTGCGGGGCTCAGCGGCCGCTGCCCTGCCCCCGAGATGCCACGGGCGATCGCCCCCCCGTTCGAGACTCCAAGGACCCCAGCGGGCCGGGAGAGAGCGGGAGCCGCTGTTCCGGATGCGGAACGAGGGCGAGGCGAGAGCGAGAGGTGGGTGGGCGGCGGGCGAGGAGGGTGAGGCGGGAGGAGGAGGGTGGGGGTGGGGGGGAGGGGGCGGGCCCCAGAAGTGTCAGCAAATGTGAGGCGGATCACCACTTCTGAGTGATGATCCGCGAACGCCCCCACGTCTGGCAGATCACGGCCGCCGCCGCATGACCCCTCGCCCACGCGCAGGAAGTCGGCTCCGCCGACTTCCTGCGCAGACCCCCGCCCCGACCGCGAAGCCGCACCCGCCTCCGACCTGGAGGCCCTCCCGCCCGCCACCACCCATCGCCCCGACCGGGCGGACCAGTCCCCCAGCTCCCCGCGAAGGGACGCCGCCCTGCCTCGCCCCCGCGAAGGGACGCCCTCCCCGCCCCGCGAAATACCGACGGGCCCGGGATCCGGAGCGGGCACAATGGCCTAGTGATGGTGGGGCCGCCCGGTGTCGGGGGGCCAGGGATTGGAGGCCCGGGTGAGCGATCTTCCGCGCAAGGCAGTGACCCGCACGGCACGGCTCGCCGCCCTGCCGCTGGGGATAGCCGGTCGCGCCACACTCGGTCTGGGCAAGCGCATCGGCGGCCGCTCCGCCGAGGTGGTCACGGCCGAGCTCCAACAGGCCACCGCCGACCAGTTGTTCAAGGTCCTGGGCGAACTCAAGGGCGGGGCGATGAAGTTCGGGCAGGTGCTGTCCGTCTTCGAGGCCGCGCTGCCCGAGGAGGTCGCCGGGCCGTACCGGGCCGCGCTCACCAAGCTGCAGGACGCCGCTCCCCCGATGCCCGCCGCGAAGGTGCACGCCGCGCTCTCCCAACGGCTCGGGGACGGTTGGCGGGAGCTGTTCCTGGAGTTCGACGACCGCCCGGCCGCGGCCGCCTCGATCGGCCAGGTGCACCGGGCGGTCTGGCACGACGGCCGCCCGGTCGCGGTCAAGGTGCAGTACCCGGGCGCGGGTGACGCGCTGCTGGCGGACCTGTCCCAGCTGAGCCGGGTGGCCTGGCTGCTCGGCCCGCTGATCCCCGGTCTGGACATCAAGCCGCTGATCACCGAGCTGCGCGAGCGCGTCTCGGAGGAGCTGGACTACGAGTTGGAGGCGCAGGCGCAGCGCCGGCACGCCGAGGAGTTCGCGGGCGACCCGGACATCGTGGTGCCGGGCGTGGTGGCGCAGACCGACCAGGTGCTGGTCACCGAGTGGATGGACGGCACCCCGCTGGCCGAGGTGATCGCGAACGGCACCCAGGAGGAGCGCGACCGCGCCGGCCAGTTGCTGGCCCGGTTCCTGTTCGCCGGCCCGTCCCGGACCGGTCTGCTGCACGCGGACCCGCACCCAGGCAACTTCCGGCTGCTGACGGACGGTGGCCCGGTCTCGGGCTGGCGGCTGGGCGTGCTGGACTTCGGCACGGTGGACCGGCTGCCGGGCGGGTTGCCCGCGCCGATCGGGGCGTCCCTGCGGATGGCGCTGGCCGGGGACGCGGCGGGCGTGCTGGAGATGCTGCGCGAGGAGGGCTTCGTGAAGCCCTCGATCCGGCTGGACCCGGACGCGGTGCTGGACTACCTGCTGCCGATCATCGAGCCGGCCGCGGTGGACAGCTTCCACTTCACCCGGGTCTGGATGCGCGCCCAGGCGGCCCGGATCGCCGATCCGCGCTCGCCCGCCTACAACCTGGGCAAGCAGCTGAACCTGCCGCCCGCGTACCTGCTGATCCACCGGGTGACGCTGAGCACCATCGGGGTGCTGTGCCAGCTGGGTGCCAAGGCGCCGTTCCGCGCCGAGATGCTGGAGTGGCTGCCCGAGTTCGCCGACACGCCTCCCAAGAGGCTCAGGAAGCCCCCGAAGCCCGGCCGAACCAGCTGACCGACTGATCGACTGATCGACTGATCGACCGTGAACACGGCCGCAGGCCGCTCCCCACCGACGGGGGGCGGCCTGCGGCACGACTGCGGCGGCGCGACTACATCAGCGCGACGGCGAGCGCCTTGCGAGCCCGCAGGGAGGCACGCTCGGCCCGCTGCCTGAGCTTGCGGGCCCGGATGACCCGGCTGACGAGGCGTTGTTCCTCGGCCTCGTGGAGCCTGTCTTGCATATGGGCACGCGCCAGGGATTCATGCATGAGTTGCATTTCGAGGGTCCTGTTCTGGATCTGAAGTTCGGTGGTCTGCTCGGCGCGGACGGTGGGATCGATGGCGTCGGGGGTCATGTCGTGGTCCTGCTCGTGGTGCGTGCTCGGGAATGGGAAGGTGCGGGCTGCTGCGTCGGCCTTGGCGGCGGCGATCCGTACGGACCGGCGGAGGGCGCTGTCCAGCGGGGGCTGCTCTCCCCGGCGGACGGCCCTGGCTTCGTCGGCGGGGTTCACGCCATGACCTCGGTCTTGCGCGGACGGCCACGGGGACGCTTGCGGGCCACGACGACGCCCTGGACGAAGAGCTCGCCGCCCCAGACGCCCCACGGCTCGCGCCGCTCCAGGGCGCCGGTGAGGCAGGCCTCCTTCACCGGGCAGGTGCCGCAGAGGGACTTGGCGTACTCGACGTCGGCGGGCGTCTCGGCGAAGAACACCTCGGGGTCGAAGGCGCGGCAGGGGATGGGGAGACCGAGCGCCTCGGCCTGCTCGATCGAGCTGAGCTGCATGGAAGGAACCTCCGGGGGGTCGGCCTGGTCGGCCTTGGTGATCTGGCTTGTCTGCGGTACGGACGGGATGGGCGGCGTGATGACCGTGGACACTGTGTGCGTCTTCCTCGTCTTCTCAGTGGTTCCGGCCCAGGGGACTGGTGGTGCTGGGCCGGAGGCCCCGGAGGGCCTGGGTGGTCTTGCGTACCGGACAAAACAGAAGGGCCGCGGATCCCGGTGTGACGGGTTCCGCGGCCCTGGAGGTGCCGACCTGAGGCTGGCTCAGGTTCGTTCTCTCCAGGGTTCAGGGCCGCGGAAGGCCCGCATCCGGATGGCCTTGGCGCCGATAAAGGCGGCCATGGCCTGCTCGATCTGCTGCTCGTTCTGCTTCTGGGCGTTTCCGGCACCGATGACCTGCGCATAGCCGCCATGGATGGCGGCGGCTACTGCCGCCTTCGGTGCCTGGATCGGTCGCTCATTGCGCTCGGGGCGCGACGTGCCGACCGACGCCCAGTCACGGGACAGACCGGTCTCGACGACGGTGCCTTCGACACTCCTGCCGCCCGTGAGGCAGAGATCAGTGTGTCCAAGACCACTGACAACGGAGGCGACGGAGACACCGGTGGTGTCGAGACCCAGACCGGTTCCACCGAACTCGGCGAGCGCCCGCAGGCGGGCGGCACGCAGGGAGGCGTCAGCAACGGTCTGGCCAGTCATTTTGGTGATCATGATGTTTCCCATTTCCTTCGCCTCCTCTCGGCGTCTCGCGGAGCCTGGTTCCCCTGGCTCCGAATGTTCGGATGTCTGTCTCGGTGATGCTGTGGGGTTAGGGGAATCGGCACAGGTTTCACCCCGTGCGACCGCGTCCCCTTGACCGCTCCGGCAGGCTATTGCGCTCCCGGTACGCGGCGCAAACTATTTTTCACGCGAGTTCTGCGGCGCGTTACACGACGGGCTCCGAAGTCCCCCGAGCAGTCCCCTGGACCGCGCCCGTGCCGGCTCAGGCCGGATCGACCGAACCGCCGTCCTCGACGACGTCCGGATCCTCCTCGGGCTCCTCCCCCGCACACAACGAGAGCACGGCGGCCCCGTACTTGTCCAGCTTCATGGCGCCGACCCCCGAGATCAGGGCCAGTTCCTGGCGGCTGGAGGGCACGTCCTCGGCGATCGCCATCAGCGTCGCGTCGGTGAACACCACGTAGGCCGGCGCGCCCTGCTTCCTGGCCTGCCGGGCCCGCCACTCGCGCAGCCGCTCGTACAGCCCCTCGTCCATCGTGGACGGGCAGTCCTCGCAGCGGCGCAGCTTGCGTTCGACGGCCTCGGTGAGCGCCTTGCCGCAGACCCGGCACTTGACCGGGCCGCGGGCCCGCCGGGCGGCGGAGCGCTCGCCGGGCTCGACGCTCCCCCGGCCGCTCCTCGCGCCGGTGCGTGCGCCCGGTGCGCTGGAGCCGGGGCGCAGTCCGTCCAGGAAGCGGCTGGGCTTGCGGCTGGCGCGGCCGCCCGGGGAGCGGGAGAGCGCCCAGGAGAGGCTGAGGTGCTTGCGGGCGCGGGTGACGCCGACGTAGAGGAGGCGGCGTTCCTCCTCGACCTGTTCGTCGGTCTTGGCGTAGATGATCGGCAGGGTGCCCTCGGTGAGGCCGACGAGGAAGACGGCGTCCCATTCGAGGCCCTTGGCGGCGTGCAGGGAGGCGAGGGTGACGCCTTCGACGGCGGGGGCGTGCTGGGCGGCGGCACGGGCGTCGAGTTCGGCGACGTAGGCGGCGAGGTCGGCGCTCTGCCCGGCGGCGGTGCGGGTGCGCTCGAACTCCTCGGCGAGGCGGACGAGGGCGGCGAGGGACTCCCAGCGGTCGCGGACGGCGCCGGAGCCGGCGGGCGGTTCGGGGGTGAAGCCGCGGCTGGCGAGGACGGCGCGGACCTGGCCGGCGAGGTCGGGGGCGCCGGCGGTGAGCGGGTCGTCGGCGGCGCGGGCGGCGCCGCGCAGCAGGACGCCGGCGTCGCGGACCTCGGGGCGTTCGAAGAACCGTTCGGCGCCCTTGAGCTGGTAGGGGATGTCGAGGTCGGCGAGGGCCTGCTCGTAGACCTCGGACTGGCCGTTGGTGCGGAAGAGGACGGCGATCTCGCTGGCGCGCACCCCGGCGGCGAGGAGGTCCTTGATCCGGCGGGCGGTGGTCTCGGCCTCGGTGGGTTCGTCGTCGTACTCGGTGTAGACGGGTTCGGGGCCGTTCTCGCGCTGGGAGACGAGTTCGAGGCGGTGCCGGGCGGCCTCGCCGCGGGCCTGGGCGAGCAGTCCGTTGGCGAGGTGGACGACCTGGGGGGTGGAGCGGTAGTCGCGGACGAGTTTGACGACGGTGGCCTCGGGGTGGCGGCCGCGGAAGTTCAGCAGGTAGTCGGGGGTGGCTCCGGTGAAGGAGTAGATGGTCTGGCTGGCGTCGCCGACGACGCACAGGCTGGCGCCGCCGCCGGGGCCGGTCCACTGGTCGAGCAGCCGCTGCTGGAGCGGGGAGACGTCCTGGTACTCGTCGACGGTGAAGTGCCGGTACTGGGTGCGGACCTGCTCGGCGATGTCGGGGCGGTCCTCCAGGATGGCGGCGGTGAGCAGCAGGACGTCCTCGAAGTCGATGGAGCCGCGGCGGCTCTTGGCCTCCTCGTAGACGCGGTAGACCTGGGCGGTCTCGGCGGGGTCGCGGGGGGCTTCGCGGCCGGACTTGGCGACGGCGGCGGGGTAGTCCTCGGGGGCGGTCTGGGTGACCTTGGCCCATTCGATCTCGGCGGTGAGGTCGCGCAGTTCGGTGCGCTGGACGCGCAGGCCGCAGCGGCCGGCGGCTTCGGCGACGAGCTGGACCTTGCGTTCGAGGAGCTGGGGCACGGGGCCGCCGACGGCGCGGGGCCAGAAGTACTGGAGCTGGCGCAGGGCGGCGGCGTGGAAGGTGCGGGCCTGGACGCCTTCGGCGCCGAGCTGGCGCAGCCGGCCGCGCATCTCGCCGGCGGCGCGGGCGGTGAAGGTGACGGCGAGGACCTGCTGGGGCTGGTAGACGCCGCTGCGCACGCCGTAGGCGATGCGGTGGGTGATGGCGCGGGTCTTGCCGGTGCCGGCGCCGGCCAGGACGCAGACGGGCCCGTGCAGGGCGGTGGCGACGGCGCGCTGTTCGGGGTCGAGCCCGGCGAGCACGGCGTCGGGGCCCGTGGCGGCGCCGGGGTCGGCCCAGGGGGAGCCGCCGTGGGGGCCGTCGTACGGGCTGCCGCTCAAGAGGTCTTCCTGCATGCGTTCCATCCTCTCAGCCCGGTGGGACAGCGGGGGGCGGGTTGTCCACAGGCCCGGTGCGATCGCAGGATGATCACTTCTGTCCTCCCTCATACGGAGGCCCGGAATGCGCGCCGCCCGGCGGACGTTGCGTTCGGAGACCGCAAGACCCCTCTTTCGAAGGAGCCCCCTCGATGTCCGGCACCGTGACGATGTACAGCACGACCTGGTGTGGGTACTGCAGCCGGCTCAAGAGCCAGCTGAACCGCGAAGGCATCGGCTACACCGAGATCAACATCGAGGAGGACCCGGCGTCGGCGGCGTTCGTGGAGTCGGTGAACAACGGCAACCAGGTGGTGCCGACGGTGCTGGTGACGCCGGCGGGCGGCGGCGAGCAGGTCGTGATGACCAACCCGAGCCTGATGCAGGTCAAGAAGGCCCTGGCGGCCTGATCCGGCCGGGCCCGTCCGGGTCGGCCCGCCGCACGACGGCGCACCGGCCCGGGCGGTCGGCGGGCATCGTTCCGCCTCGGCCCGGGCGGTCGGCGGACGTCACGGCACGTCGGCGGACGTCACGGCGCGTCGGCCCGGGCGGGGTCGACGGGGGTGGCCGGCGCGGGCAGGCTGGCGCGCGCGCCGAGGTCGCCGATGCCGTAGACGAGTCGGCTGCGGTCGGCGGAGTAGCGGGTCTCGATGACCCGGACGGGCCCGCGCCGGTCGTAGGTGACGCGGGTCTGCACCATGAGCGGGACGCCGGGGCCGCCCTGGAACCACTGGGCCTCCTCGGGGCCGGGCATCCGGGCGACCAGGTGGTCGACGGCGCCGACCTCGGTGCGGCCGAGCGCGGCGAGCACGGCCTCGTCGCCGCCCTCGACCGGGTCGGGTTCCATCAGCGGGGTGCCGGCGGCGAGTCCGGCCCGGTAGTGGCTCTCCTCGATGGAGTAGGGCTCGCGGTCGAGCAGGCGCAGCTGCCGGCGCACCACGATGGCCTCGCCGGGGCGCAGTCCGAGCCGTTCGGCGATGTCGACGCGGGCCCGGACGATCATCATCTCGAAGTCGGTGCTGAGTTCGCGCCCGGCTTCGGCGGCTTCGCCGTGGTAGACGGCGGAGGGCGCGGCGAGGCAGTCGCGCGGCGCGGGGGCGAGGGTGGGCCCGTAGGCGCGGTGGTCCAGTACGGGGTGTTCGCGCAGGTACGTGCCCTTGCCCTGGAGGCGGACCAGGCGGCCTTCGTTGACCAGGACGTCGACGGCGAGCCGGACGGTGTTGCGGGCGACTCCGTACTGGCGTTCCAGTTCGCTCTCGACCGGCAGGGCGGCGTCGGCGGTGAACTCGCCTTCGGCGATCCGGCGGCGCAGGTCGGCGGCGAGGCGCTGGTATTTGGGCGATTGGGCGGTGCCCCGGGGGATTGTCACCCGAGTGAATGTAGCGAGCGCGGTGACGGGGTTTCAGCCGTTTCCGGCAATGTCGTCCGGGCGGGTTGACGGTGGGGGTCTGGGGGTGCCCGGCGGTAGCAGAACTGGCCCGTCCGATCACGAACATCCGGTTGTGACGGATTCCGGCAGGGGTGGAAAAGAAATACGGGGGCGTGCGACAAAAGCCGCACGCCCCCACTCCCACGAGTACTCACGAGTACTCACCAGAGCTCACGGGCATTCAGGAGAACGCAGGAGCCCCAGAAATTCGTACAGGATTACCAGCGCGCCGCCGAGGGCAGCGGCTCGCCGTACCAGAGTTCGACCAGGTGGCGTGCGATCGAGATGCCGGAGGGCGGCAGGATCTCGCCCGCCTCCATCCCGGCCCGCAGCTCCTCCCTGGAGAACCAGCGCGCCTCCGCCAGCTCCTCGCCGTCGACGGTGATCTCGGTGCCGCCGGGCAGCGCCTTGCCCGCGAAGCCGAGCATCAGGCTGGACGGGAACGGCCAGGGCTGGCTGGCGACGTAGCGCACCTCGCCGACCCGCACCCCCGCCTCCTCCTGCACCTCGCGGGCCACCGCCTGCTCGATCGACTCCCCCGGCTCGACGAAGCCGGCCAGCGTGGACCAGCGGCCCTCGGGCCACAGCGCCTGGCGGCCGAGCAGGCAGCGGTCCTGCTCGTCGGTGATCACCATGATCACCGCCGGGTCGGTGCGCGGGTAGTGCTCGGCCGCGCAGGAGGTGCAGCGCCGCACGTGCCCGGCGCCGGCCTTCTCGGTCGGGTGGCCGCAGCGCGAGCAGAAGCTGTGCAGCCGGTGCCAGTGCTCCAGGGCGACGGCGTGCACCAGCAGCCCCGCGTCCCGGTCGGACAGCAGCGCGCCGACCTCGCGCAGCCCGGCCGGGCGGGCGTCGCCGTCCAGCCGCCCCGGCAGGCTCTCGCCGGCCAGCGCGAAGTAGGAGACGCCGTCCTCGTCGGTGCCGAGGAAGTACCGGTCCCCGGTCTGCGGCGCCTCGAAGGAGGGCATCAGCACCAGTTCGGTGCCCTGCGCGGTGTCGACCACGAAGACCTCGCCGCCGGCGATCGGCAGCACCCTGGTGGAGGGGTGGCTCCAGGCGGCGGCCAGCCACGGCTCGTCGAACCGGTGCTCGGCCGCCCGGTCCACTCCGGCCCTGGCCAGGGCGAGCGGGCGATCGGTCTCAGGCACGGTGCTCACTTCGTTCCATCCCCACGTGGTGAATCAGGTGAATCATCCGGATGAGTGATCTGACGGCCATGGCGCGCGAAGGACGCGGTCACGCGCCGGGCCGGAAGTTCTCGGCCAGATCGCCCCAGAGGTAGGCGGCGGTCTCGACGCCCTTGGCCAGCAGGCCCAGCTCGACCTTCTCGTTGACCGAGTGCCAGCCGTCCGAGGGCACCGAGATGCCGAGGAACAGCACCGGGGCGCCCAGCACGTCCTGGAGGTCGGCGGCGGGGCCGGAGCCGCCCTCGCGGGTGAAGAGGACCTTCTGCTCGAAGGCCCGGCTCATCGCGCGGACGGTGGACTGGAGCGCCGGGTGGTCCAGCGGGGTCAGGCAGGGCCGGGTGGCCCCCGGGAAGACCAGCTCGTACCGGATGCCCTCGGGAACCCGCTCGGCCACCCAGTCCCGCACCGCCTCGCGGACCTTCTCCACCTCCTGCCCGGCGACCAGCCGGAAGGACAGCTTGAGGTGCGCCGAGGACGGCACGATGGTCTTGCCGCCGGGGCCCGTGTAGCCGCCCCAGATGCCGTTGACCTCCGCGGTCGGGCGGGCCCAGACCCGCTCCAGGGTGGAGTACCCGGCCTCGCCGCGGGTGCCGTACGACTTGGCGACCCGCAGCCACTGCGCCTCGTCGAAGGGCAGCTCGGCGAACAGCTCGCGCTCGCGCTCGGTCAGCTCCACGACCCCGTCGTAGAAGCCCGGGACCGCCACCCTGCGGTCGGCGTCGTGCAGGGCGGCGGCCAGCTCGGCCGCGACCTGCGCCGGGTTGGGCACGGCGCCGCCGAAGGAGCCGGAGTGGATGTCGGTGTCCGGCCCGTACAGGTCGAGCTGGGCGTCCGCGAGACCGCGCATGCCGGTGCAGACGGTGGGCGTGGTCTCGGACCACATGCCGGTGTCGGAGATGACCACCACGTCGGCGGCCAGCCGCCCGGCCTCGCGCCGCACCAGGTCGGCGAAGTTCGGCGAGCCGGACTCCTCCTCGCCCTCGATCAGCAGCTTGAGGTTGACGGCCGGCGCGGTGCGGCCGGTGGCGTCCAGGTGGGCGCGCACGCCCAGGGTGTGGAAGAACACCTGGCCCTTGTCGTCGGCGGCGCCGCGCGCGTACAGCCGCTCCCCCACCACGGTCGGGGTGAACGGCTCGGTGTCCCAGCCGTCCTCCTTGGCCGCGGGCTGCACGTCGTGGTGCCCGTAGACCAGGACGGTCGGCGCGGACGGATCCCCGGAGGGCCACTCGGCGAACACCGCCGGCAGCCCGTCGGTCTCCCACACCTCGGCCACCGGGAAGCCGGTCTCGCGCAGCTTGGCGGCCAGCCACTCGGCGGAGCGCCGCACGTCACCGGCCCGCTCGGGGTCGGCGGACACCGAGGGGATGGCCAGCCACTCGGAGAGGTCCGCGAGGAACGCGGGCTGGTGGCGGTCGATGAAGGAGCGGACGGCGCTGTCCGGGGTTCTCGTCATACCGACGACTGTAGTTCGCCCGTGCGGGTGCCCGCCCCGGCCGTCCGGCTGCCGGGCCCCGCAGGGGCTGTAACCTCCGTCACCCCCGGCCGCGCGCGGAGGCGGCCGGGGGTGACGGAAGGCGCGTGCGGAAGGCCTCAGCCCGAGCGGCGCAGCAGCGAGATCCGCGAGCGGGTGAGCAGCGCCGCGAGCCCGGCCGCGAGCACCGGCAGCAGCACGACGGTGGCCGCGATGGTGGGCCACGGGAAGACCACGAGCGCCTTGTTGGCGATCTCCTCGGGGCTCATGCCGGGGTAGGTGCTCGCCGCGCCCTCGACCTTGCGCAGCGCCATGCCCGGCACGATGCCGCAGACGACGCCGAGCAGGGCGCCCATGGCGGCGATGACGCCGCACTGGAAGCCGGACAGCGAGCGCCGGATGCGGGGCTCGGCGCCGACCGCCGCGAGGGTGGTCAGGTCGTGCTGGGAGTCGGCGGCGGCCAGTCCGGTGGCGATTCCGGCCGCGCCGAGGGCGACCAGGGCGGCGAAGACGGTCAGGCCGAGGGTGACGAGGTCGGCGTCGGACTGGTAGCCGCGTTCGATGGTGAGGACGCTGTTGTCGGTGATCTTGGCGAGTGCGCCGTCGGCCTTCTGGTTGGCACCGTCGGAGGGCATCGCGGCGGGCAGCCAGACCGAGCCGGTCGGCGCGGTGGTGAAGCCGAGCCTGGCGGCGGTGTCCGGGCTGATCACGGCCTGGCCGGGGGCGGGCAGGACGGGGTCCGCGAGGACGGCGTCGACGGCGATCTCGGTGCGGACGGGCTTCTTGTTGGCGCCGCCCGCGTTGGGGTTGTACGGCTCGGTGTACTGGATGGCGACCTTGCCGTCCTTGACGTAGCGGGCGTCGAAGACGACGGCCTTGCCGGCGGCGAGGGCCCGGCCGGGGGCCGGGTCGGTGACGCCGTAGAGGTTGTGCAGCAGGGTGGCGTCACCGGCCATCAGCTGGCCGTAGGGGGTGCGCCGCCGGGTGTCGGCGTGGCAGCGGGGGTCGCTCTCCAGAATCCGGTCGACCTCGCCGGGGCCGAACTCGCGGTCGTCGTCGAGGGCGGGGCAGCGGTCCTCCTTGGGCCTGTCGACGGCGATGTAGCCGCAGGAGCCGATGTCGGAGCAGTCGCCCTTGTAGTTGACGCGCTGGACGTCGGCGCGCGGGCCGAGGTCGGGGATGCTGCGTTCGACGGCCGTACGCATCTGCGGTATCAGCTTGCTGTCGGCGCCGGTCAGCCAGCTGCTGCCGAGCATGACCGCGCCGGAGGGGCCGCTGGCGACGTACTCGCGCCGGTACTGCTCCTCGGAGCTGCTGGTGTAGACGCCGACGGCGACGGAGCCGGCGACGGCGGCCATGACGGCGGCGACGGCGGGCGCGGTGCGGCCGCGGTGGCGCACGGAGTCGCGCAGGGCGAGCCGGGGGCCGAGCGAGAGCCAGCGGCCGAGCCGGCCGAAGAGGCCGACCAGGTAGGGCGTCAGGGCGACCATGCCGAGTTCGGCGAGGGCCGAGCCGCCGAGGACGGCGAGGCTGCGGTTGCCGAAGCCGCTGGTGGCGCCGAGCAGGGCGAGGGCGGCGCCGCCGCCGAGCATCAGCAGGCCGAGCACGGCGAGCTTGCGGCTCGGCGGCTTGAGCGAGTCGCGGCCGGTGAGCGCGGCGACGACGTCCTGGCGGGAGGCCTGGACGGCGGGGACGACGGCGGCGAGCAGTCCGGTGACCAGGCCGACCAGCAGGATGCCGAGCAGGTCGAGCGGCTGGAGGGCGAAGTGGCCGAAGCGCCGGCCGGAGTGCTCCTCGGCCTGGGTGCGCAGCAGCGCGACCAGGCCGACGCCGAGGCCGAGGCCGATGACGGCGCCGGTGATGCCGAGGACGATGCCGCCGCCGAGGACGACGGCGCGGACGCTGGAGCGGTCACCGCCGGCGGCGGCGAGCAGGCCGAGCTGCCGCCGGGAGCGCCGTGCCCCGACGGCGAAGGCGGGGCCCGCGAGGAGCACGATCTCCAGCAGGGCCATGCCGGCGACGGTGGCGAGGATGACGATGTAGGTCCGGTCGAAGTACCCGGTGTCGGGGCCCTGGTGTTGGTCCTGTTGGACGTAGTACGGGACGTCGCCGCGGGCCGGCGGGTCGATCAGGACGGCGCGCGAGGTCAGCTTGAAGCCGTACTCGTTGAGTTCGGTGACCTTGTGCCAGTCGAGGACGGCGCCGGCGGGGAGCTTGACCAGCCAGCTGGTGGGTTCGCCGCCGCCGTCGGCGGTGCCGCTGTCGCCGGGGCCGCCGGCCGCGGGGCTCTTGGGGAGCCGGTCGATCAGGGCGCCGGGGCGGGCGATGAGCTCGATGGCGGTCAGGGCGCCGGGGTACTCGTAGACGCCGGTGATGGTGAAGGGGTCGGATTCCAGGCCGCGGACGGCGGTCCGGTCGCCGATCTTGAGGCCGGAGCGCGTGAGGAACTCCGTGGTGACGGCGGCCTCGTGCTCGCTCGCGGGGGCCCGGCCCTTGAGCTGGACGACCCGGCCGTTCCAGACCGGGTCGGTCAGGTCGGCCTCGCTGACGCGGGTGCTGAGCAGGCCTTCGGTGCTGCTGGCCGCGGTGTACGGGCCCTCGCGTTCGGGCACGAGGGTGGCACCGGCCGGGAGCAACTGGCGGGCCAGTTCGGCGGGTTCGGTCTTGAGGGAGCGCTGCTGCGCGGCGGTGTACTGGGGGGCTTCGCCGTCCTTGGCCGTGTTCCGGGGGTTCTGGATGATGAGCCCCTGGTCCGGGTCGGGCGCCTGCTTGACGGAGGAGCCGCGTTCGATCATCGACAGTTCGGCGGCGGCCTGGCCCATGACGCGTGCGGCGTGTTCGGTGGGCGTGAGTTCGGCGCTGCGGAAGACGACGTCGGCGCCGGTGACGCCGAGGACGGGCAGGGCGACCATGGCGACGACGAGGGCGCTGCGGCCCTTGGCGCGCAGGGCGTCGCGACGGGCGATGCGCAGGGCGACCCGCCAGGCGCTGAGCTTCACTCGTCCACCTTCATGCTGTTGGTGGCGGCGCTGACGAGCAGGCTGGCGGCGTCCTGGCTGACGGACTCGTCGACCATGCGGCCGTCGCGCAGGAAGACGACGCGGTCGGCCCAGGCGGCGTGCCGGGCCTCGTGGGTGACCATCATGGCGGCGGCGCCGGCGTCGCAGCGGGCGCGCAGGACGGCGAGGACGGCTTCGCCGGTGGTGGAGTCGAGGGCGCCGGTGGGCTCGTCGGCGAGGACGAGGCGGCGGTCGCCGATCAGGGCGCGGGCGATGGCCACGCGCTGCTGCTGGCCGCCGGACATGTCGTCGGGGAAGCGGTCGGCGAGTTCGGGGATGCCGAGTTCCTCCAGGGCGGCGAGGGCCTCGCGGCGGGCGGCGCGGGCGGACAGGCCGTCGAGTTCGCGGGGCAGCGCGATGTTCTCGGCGGCGGTGAGCGCCGGGATCAGGTTGTAGTCCTGGAAGACGTAGCCGACGGAGCGGCGGCGGACCTGGGCGAGCTTCTTGCGGTTGAGGCCGCCGAGGGCGACACCCTCGACCAGGACCTGGCCGCTGCTCGGGGTGTCGAGGCCGCCGGCGAGGGTGAGCAGGGTCGACTTGCCGGAGCCGGAGGGGCCCATGACGGCGACGAACTCGCCCGGGTGGACCTTGAGGTCGACGCCGCGCAGGGCCTGGACCTCGGCGGCGCCCTGGCCGTGGACCCGGGTGACGTTCTCCAGGTGCAGCACCGGCGTCCGCCGGGCTTCTTGGGTGTGGGACACGATTCCCCCCTAGTGCTGGGTGTGGGCTCGGGGTCGGGCTCCGAGCCGGTGGTTCGGTGCCTGGGCCCTCAGGCGCGCAGGCGGCGCCCGCGCTTGGCGGGAGCGGCGGCGTCGTCGCGGGCGGGCTCGGCGGCGCGGGTCTGCTGGAGTTCGGCCTGCTGGGCGAGGCGGGTCTCGCAGTGGTCGAGCCAGCGGATCTCGGCCTCGGTCTGGAAGATCAGCTGGTCGAGGACGAGCAGCCAGGCGAGTTCGTTGCTCGCGGAGGGCGCCGCGCCGGGCCTGGCCCCCTTACCCGATGAGTGCGGCCCGGCCAGGGCGCGGCCCTTGAGCCGGGTGTAGTCCTGCAGGGCCTTGATGCTGTGCCGGCGCTGCCCCTGGACGACGGCGGAGACGTCGACCCCGGGGACGGTGACGGCCATGGCGAGCTTGATCGCCAGTTCGTCGCGCGGGGGGTTGGTCCGGGGCACCGGGGTGTCGAACCAGGCCCGCAGCTCGGCGCGGCCGGCCTCGGTGACGCCGTAGAACTGGTGGCCCTCCTCGTCCTCCCCGGCGGCCTCGACCAGGCCGTCGCGCTCCAGTCGGGACAGCGTCGTGTAGACCTGCCCGACGTTGAGCGGCCAGGTGGCGCCGGTGCGCGCCTCGAACTCGGTGCGCAGCTGGTAGCCGTAGCGGGGGCCCTCGTCGAGCAGGGCGAGCAGACCGTGTCTGATGGACATACTCAGTATGTATACCCGGTATGCCCGGCCGCCTCAAGCCGCGCCCCCTCCGGTACCGTCGTGCGGTGTGAGCCAGTTGCGCATCGCCACCTTCAACCTGTTGCACGGTCAGCCGCTCGCCCCGGACGGGGCGCCCCGGCCCTACCCGCTGGACGCGGGCGCCCCGCTGGCGGAGGCGGTGGCCGCGCTGGACGCCGACGTGCTGGCGCTGCAGGAGGTGGACCGGCACCAGCCGCGCTCGGGCGGCACCGACCAGGCGGCGGTGGCGGCCGCGGCGATGGGCGCGGGCGACTGGCGCTTCGCCGCCGCGCTGCACGGCCGCCCGGCGCCCGTGGCGGGCTGGGTGCCGGAGCCGTCCGGGCCCAACGGGCTGCGGGTGTACGGGCCGGGCGAGGTGGGCGACGGCGCCGTGCCCTCGTACGGGACGGCGCTGCTGACCCGGCTGCCGGTGCGGCACTGGCGGGCCCGGCGCTTCGCCCCGGCGCCGTTCGGGCTTCCGCTGCGGGTGGCCGGGCGACGCGGGCTGACCCCGGTGCCGGACGAGCCGCGGGCGGCGCTGGCTGCGGTGCTGGAGGGCGAGCGCGGGCCGTTCACGGTGGTGGCGGCGCACCTGTCGTTCGTCCCGGGCTGGAACATGGCGCAGCTGGCCGGGATCCGGCGCTGGATCGCCGACCTGCCGCAGCCGTACCTGGTGCTGGGGGACTTCAACCTGATCGGCGCGGTGCCGCGCACGGTGCTCGGCGGGGCGACGGCGCTGGAGCGCACCGCCCCGCGGACGCGGGTGCGGGAGCTGCGGGCGGCGCGGCGGATCCGCCCGGTGCTGGCCGAGCCGCGCCGGCGGCGGGTGCGCGAGCCGCGGGCCCGGCTCCAGGGCTGGTACGACCTGGCGCGCACGCCGACCTACCCCTCGCACCGGCCGGCGGTGCAGTTCGACCACGTGCTGGCGATCGGGGTGCCGCGCGTGGTGGTGGGCCCGGCGGCGGCCCCGCGGGCGGGGGTGTCGGACCACCGCCCGCTGCTGGTCGAGGTGTCGCTGTGAGGGCCCGCTGCCCGGACAGGGCCTAGTGGTTCGTCAGGACCCCGGCCTGCTGCGGCAGGAGGGGCGTGGCGGTCGGCGGTGGCTCGTACTGGAGGAGCAGCATGGCGGCGTCGTCGCCGAGCTGGCGGCCGACGTGGCGCACCACGTCCTCGTGGAGGCGTTGCAGCACGTCGGCGGGGCGGCCGTCGGCGCAGCGCGGGAAGCGTTCGGCGAGCGGGTAGAAGGTGCCGGAGCGGTCGCGGGCCTCGATCATCCCGTCGGTGAACAGCAGGACCCGGTCGCCGCCGCGCAGCGGCACCCGGTGCACCGGGGGGCGGACGTCGGCGGGGTCGAGGACGCCCAGCGGCGGTACGGTCTCGGCGAGTTCGAGTGCGCGGACCCGGGCGTCGCGCAGCAGCAGCGGCGAGGGGTGGCCGCAGTTGACGATCTCCGCGGTGCCGTCGGGCCGCACTCCGATCAGCGCCAGGGTGACGAACTCCTCCTCCACTCCGGGGTGGTCGTTCTCGTGCAGGGCGCGGTCGAGGCTGACGGCGAGCCAGCCGGCGACCCGGTCGAGGGCGGGCTCCTGGTGGGCGGCCTCGCGGAAGGCGCCGAGGACGGCGGCGGCGGTCTCGACGGCGCCGAGGCCCTTGCCGCGCACGTCGCCGATCACGGCCCGCACGCCGTGCCGGGTGTTGACGATCTCGTAGAGGTCGCCGCCGATGCGGGCGTGTGCGGCGGCGGCCTCGTAGTGGACGGCGGCGCGCACGCTGCCGACACGTTCGGGGACGGGCCGCAGCAGGACCCGGCGGGCGATGGAGGCGACCAGTTGGGCGTCGGCCAGGGCCCGTTCCTGGCGCAGTCTCAGGGTGGCGCTGACCCAGCCGATCGTGCCGACGAGCAGGATCGCGATGACGCTGGCGGCGTGCACGGACTGGTCGAGCGCGTCGCTGCGGAAGGCCATCAGGAAGGCCACCGCCTCGGTGCACGCGCCGATGACGAGGGGGTACCAGGTGCGGCGGCTGACCACGGCGGCCAGCGCGGGCACGGCGGTGAGGGCCGGTTCGACCGTCACTTCGGTGCCGCTGAGGTAGTCGAGGACGACGATCAGCGCCATGCCGATGAACGGCAGCGCGAGCGCCGTCCTCGGCCAGGTGCCGGTCGTGCCCGGAAGGGGCCTCGGGGTCGGCCCGGCGAACCGTTCTCTGATCCATCCGGTCGCGCTCAACTTCGGTTTCTCCAGCAGAAGGCGCCGATGCCCAAGGGCACCTGCGGTGATGACTGAGGGTTAGGGAATGCGGGCCTCGCTGGTGGCCGGAGCTCGGAGGTTGACCGGTTACCGACCCCACAATAGGCGCGAAACGTGCATGACGCACAGGTTTCGGGCATTGCCGTGACGACTTGGATGCTCTGCGTGACTCATTAGTCACTGTTCCCGATCAGGAGCCGTTCCAACTCTTTTCGGTCGGGAAGTCCTTCCGGACGGACTATTCGTCCGCTGCGGACGTACAGGAACGACGCCGTGACCTGCTCGGGATCAACGCCCATCCGCTCGGCCCACGCCAGCCGGTAGACCGCGAGCTGCAGCGGGTCGGCGGTCTCCTCGCGGTGCGTCTTCCAGTCCACCACTTCGTAGCGTGACGCACCACCGGATTCTGACACGACGTCACCGTCCCGGTAGACCGCGTCGATCCGGCCGCGCACCACCCGCCCCGCCAGCACCAGCTGGAACGGCGCCTCCACCCGGTAGGGCTTGCGCTGCGCGTACGGGGTGCGCAGGAACGCCTCCTTCAGCCGCTCCAGGTCCTGCTCGTCCTCGATGCCGTCGTCGTCGGCGCCGGGCAGCGCGCCCGGCTCGATCAGCAGCAGCGGCTCGATCCGGGACTGCACCCAGGCGTGGAAGCGGGTGCCGCGGCGGGCGGCGGGCTGCGGCGGGCGCGGCATCGGGCGGGCCAGGTCGCGCGCGAAGCCGTCCGGGTCGGCGGCCAGCCGCAGCAGCTGGGTGGCGGACAGCGCGGCGGGCAGCGGCACCTCGCGCGCGGTGCGCCGGGAGCGCTCCAACTCGCCGAGCAGCGCGGTCAGATCGCGGTCCCAGGAGGCCACCTGGCGCTGGTCCTCGACGGCCATCGGCTCCGCCTCGGGGGCGGGCGCGCCGGCGAGGCGGGCGTGCACCACCTCGGCGACCCGGCGGCGGGCGTGCTGCGCGGCCGGGTCCAGCGGCAGCGGCCAGGGGCGCTCGACGGCGGCGGCCAGCGCCGGGTTCTCCGTGCCCTTCTCGGGCTGCCCGGCCCAGTGCTCGACCTCGCCGGCGCCCGGCTGCTCGCAGTGCTCGCGCAGCTGCTCCAGGAAGACGGACGGGCCGCGGACGGTCTTCTGGCTGGGCCCCCACCAGTGGCCGGAGGCCAGCAGCAGGGAGCGGGGGCGGGTGAACGCGACGTAGCCCAGGCGCAGTTCCTCGGTGCCGGAGTGCTCGGCCAGCTCCTTCCGGAACGCGGTCATCGACTTGCCGTTCCAGCCGCCCCGCACGTCGGGCAGGGTGGCCGCGTCGCCGCGCAGGGCGTGCGGGAGCACGCGTTTGGTGCTGGTCCACCGCTCGCGCGCACTGCCGGAGGGGAACGCGCCCTTCACCAGCCCGGGGACGGCCACCACGTCCCACTCCAGGCCCTTGGACTTGTGCGCGGTGAGCACCTTCACGGTGTCCTCGCCGCCGGGCAGGCTGCTGTCCAGGCCGCGCTCGTACTCCTGGGCGGCGCGCAGGAAGCCGAGGAAGGCGGCCAGGCCCGGGTCACCGTCCAGGTCGGCGAAGGAGGCGGCGACGTCCAGGAAGGCGTGCAGGGTCTCCCGCCGCCGGGCGGCCAGGGCCTGCGGGGAGGCGGCGAGTTCGACCTCCAGACCGGTGACGGCGAGCACCCGGTGCAGCACGTCCATCAGCGGGTCGGCGAGCGAGCGGCGCAGCTCGCGCAGTTCGGCGGCGAGCCGGGCGAAACGCACCCGGGCCTCGGCGGAGAACGGCAGCTCGTCGTGCTGGTCGCCCTCCTCTCCGGACGGGGAGGTCAGGAAGGTCTCCACGGCGTCGGCCAGCGAGACCACCTCGGTGGGGTCGGCCTCGGCGACGGCCGCGGCCAGCGCCTCCACGCCCTCGGGGCGCTCGGTGCGCACCAGCTCGGCGGCCCGGCGGCCGAGCAGGGCGAGGTCGCGCGGGCCGATCCGCCAGCGCGGGCCGATCAGCAGGCGCACCAGGGCGGCGTTGGCGGTCGGGTCCTGCAGCACCTCGCAGACCGCCACCAGGTCGGCCACCTCGGGCAGTTGCAGCAGCCCGCCCAGGCCCACCACCTCGACGGGCACCTCGCGGGCGACGAGGGCGGCGTGGATGTCCGGGAAGGCCGCGCCGCCCCGGCACAGCACGGCGATCCGGCCGGGCGCGGTGCCGGTGCGCACCAGGTGGGCGATCGAGTCGGCGAGCCAGTCGACCTCCTCGGCGTGGGTGGGCAGCAGCGCGGCGCGCACGTAGCCGTCCTGCTCGGCGCCGGGGGCCGGGCGCAGCGCCTCGACGCCCTCGTGCATCTCCCGCAGCGGGGCGGCGAGCCGGTTGGCGAAGGCGAGCAGGCGCCCGCCGCTGCGGCGGTTCTCGCTGAGCGCGTAGCGGTCGGCGGGGGTGCCGTCGGCCTTCGGGAAGTGCTTCGGGAAGTCGTCGAGGTTGGCGACGGAGGCTCCGCGCCAGCCGTAGATCGCCTGGCAGGGGTCGCCGACGGCGGTCACGGGGTGGCCCCCGCCCCTGCCGCCCGGGGCCGCACCGTCCGGGCCCGCGCCGTCCGGGCCCGCGCCGAACAGGCCCGCGAGCATGAGGCGCTGGGCGACGGAGGTGTCCTGGTACTCGTCCAGCAGGACGACCCTGAACTGGCCGCGCAGCAGTTCGCCGACCTCGGGGCGCTGCTGGGCGAGGCGGGCGGCGGCGGCTATCTGGTCGCCGAAGTCCATCAGCCCGGCGGACTGCTTGCGGCGGCGGTAGTCCTCGACCAGGCGCAGCAGCTCCAGCCGGGCGCGGGCGGTGGCGGGGACGGCCCGCAGGTCGTCGTTGGTGAGCTTGACGGTGGCGAGGGTGTCGAGCAGGTCCTCGTCGAAGGCGCGCAGGGCGGCGGGTTCGACGAGGTGCTCGGCGAGTTCGCCGTCCAGCGCGGTCAGGTCGGCGACCAGGTTGGCGAAGGTGCCGGTGAGCGCGGGGAACGGGCCGCGGGCGGTGCGCAGCACCTTGGCGGCGAGCTGGAAGCGGGTGGCGTCGGCGAGCAGGCGCACGTCCGGCTCGATGCCGATCCGCAGGCCGTGCTCCTTGAGGAGGCGGCCGGCGAAGGCGTGGTAGGTGGAGATCTCGGGTTCGCCGAGCGGTTCGGCGTCGTCCTGGTCGGCGACGCCGGCTCTGAGCAGGGCGGTGCGGACGCGTTCGGCGAGTTCGCCGGCGGCCTTGTTGGTGAAGGTGAGGCCGAGCACCTCCTCGGGCCGTACGGCGCCGGAGCCGACCAGCCAGACGACGCGGGCGGCCATCACGGTGGTCTTGCCGGAGCCGGCGCCGGCCACGATCACGGCCGGTGCCAGGGGGGCGCCGATGGCCGCCATCTGCTCCCGGTTGAACGGGATGCCCAGCAGCTCCTTGAGCTGGTCGGGATGGCTGAGCACGGCGGTCACCCCGCAACCGTAACCGGAGCGGCGGACATTCCTTGCCCGGCCTTTCCCTGCCCGACGAGTTGGGCCCTGCCCGACGAGTCGGGCTACTCGACGAGTTGGGCCCCGTCGCGCTGGGCGGAGCAGCTGCGGCGGAACGAGCAGCGGTCGCAGCCGCCGCCGGTCTGCGGGACGAAGCGTTCGGCGAGGACCTTGCCGGCGGCTTCGGCGAGCAGGTTCTCGATCCACGGTTCGCCCTCGGGGGGCTCCTGCCGCTGCACCTTGGGGGCGTCCGGGTCGGCCTTGGCCGCGGCTTCGCGCAGATGGACGAGTTCGGCGCCGCCGGTGGCCGGGGGGTGCTCGTCGAAGCCGGGCAGGTCGTTCAGGGCGCCGGCCCGGACGGCGAGCTGGTAGACGGCGAGCTGCTTGTGCTCGGGCAGCGACTTGTCGGTGGGTATCTGCTTGCCGGTCTTGAAGTCGACGACGTAGGCGCGTCCGGCCCGGTCCTTCTCGACCCGGTCCATCGAGCCGCGGATGCGCACCGAGACGCCGCCGACGTCGAGGGTGACGTCGAAGCCGTGCTCGGTGGCGACGAGGTCCCGGCCGCGTTCCAGGACGTGCCAGTTGAGGAAGCGCTCCAGGGCGGCGCGGGCCTCCCCCTTCTCCTGCTGGGACTTCCAGGGGGCGTCGAAGGCGAGGGCGTCCCAGACGGTGTCCAGGCGTTCCATGAGGACGGCGAGGTCGGCGGGGGTGCGGCCGGAGCCGACCTCGTCGGCGAGGGCGTGCACCACGTTGCCGAAGCCCTGGGCGGCGGAGCCGACGCCGCGGGCCTTGACCTCCTTGTCCAGGAACCACTGCAACGAGCAGTTCTCCAGCTGTTCCAGGCCGCTGCCGGACAGCCGGACCGGCGCGTCGGCGCCGCGCAGCGGTTCGGGGGCGGTGGTGGCGTCGTCCAGGCCCCACCAGCGGTCGGGATGGGCGGCGGGCACCAGCGGCAGCCCGTCCTCGTCGGTGGCGGCGGCGAGGGTGGCGAGGCGTTCGGCGGCGGCGCGGCGCAGTTCGGGCGAGCGGGCCGGGTCGACGGTGACGGCCCGCAGTTCGGCGACCAGGGCGGCGACGGACAGCGGGCGGCGCGGGCGGTGGGTGACGTCCTCGACGGTGACGGGCGGGGTGCGGCGCACGACCTTGCCGGTCCTCGGGTCGACGTCCTCGCGGTAGAGCTCGCGCAGGAAGCGGGAGGGTTCGTCGCCGTCGTCGGCGGGCGCCTTGACGGCGGTGACGATGAGCCGTTCCCTGGCGCGGGTGGCGGCGACGTAGAAGAGGCGGCGCTCCTCGCCGAGCAGGGCGGCCGGGGAGAGCGGTTCGGCGAGGCCGTCGCGGCCGATCCGGTCGGCCTCCAGCAGGGAGCCGCGGCGGCGCAGGTCGGGCCAGAGGCCGTCCTGGACGCCGGCGACGACGACCAGGCGCCACTCCAGGCCCTTGGAGCGGTGGGCGGTCATCAGCCGGACCGCCTCGGGGCGGACGGTGCGCACGGTGAGGGTGTCGGCGGCGATGTCCTGGGCTTCGAGTTCGGCGAGCAGGTCGAGGGCGCTGCGGTGGCCGGTGACCTGCTCCTCGGCGCGGGCGGCGGTCTCGAACAGGGCGCACAGCGCGTCCAGGTCGCGGTCGGCGTTGCGGCCGGCGGCGCCGCCGCGCAGGGCGGCGCGCTCCAGCCGTTCGCGCCAGCGGCGGCTGCCGTCCCACAGTTCCCAGAGCGCCTCCTCGGCGGTGCAGCCGCCGGCCAGCAGTTCGCGGACCTTGCGCAGCAGGGTGCCGAGGTCGCGGGCGCGGCGGGCGGTCGCCGGGTCGAGGGCGACGAGGCGCTCGGGTTCGGCGAGGGCCTCGCGGATCAGGTCGCCGGCCGGGCGGGGGGCGGTGGCGGGGTGGCCCTCGGCGCGCGGGGCGGCGCGCAGGGCGGCGCGCTCCTCCTCGCGCAGGGCGCGGCCCAGGCGCCGCAGGTCGGAGCCGTCGAGGCCGCCGAGCGGGCCGGTGAGCAGGGCGTGCGCCACGTCGGTGGTGAGCGGGTCGGGGGCGTCCGGGTCGCCCTGCCGGTCGCGGGCGGCGAGCTCGGCGCAGGTCCGCAGGGCGAGCAGCAGTTGGGCGACGGCGGGTTCCTCGCGCAGCGGCAGGTCGTCGCCGTCGATCTCCAGCGGGACGCCGGCCGCGCCGAGCGCCCGCCGTACGCCGGGGATGGAGCGGGCGCCGGCCCGGACGAGGACGGCCATCTCGCCCCAGGGCACGCCGTCCTCCAGGTGGGCGCGGCGCAGCAGGTCGGCGATCGAGTCGAGTTCGGCGCCGGGGGTGGGGTAGGTGTAGACCTCGGCCCTGCCGCCTTCGCGGGAGGGCAGCAGGGCGCGGTGCTGGGCGAGTTTGTCGGCGGGCAGCCGGCCCATCGGCATCCGGCGGGCGAGTTCGCGGGAGGCGGCGAGCAGGACGGCGCCGGAGCGGCGGGAGACCCGCAGGACCTTGACCTCGGCGGGGGTGCCGTCGGCCCGGCGGAAGGTCTGCGGGAAGTCGAGGATGCCGTTGATGTCGGCGCCGCGGAAGGCGTAGATGGACTGGTCGGGGTCACCGACGGCGACGAGGTCGCGTCCGCCGCCGGCGAGCTGGCGCAGCAGCCGGACCTGGGAGGGGTCGGTGTCCTGGTACTCGTCGACGAAGACGACCTCGTAGCGCTCCCGCAGTTCCCGGCCGATCTCGGGGCGTTCGGCGAGCAGGACGGCCCGGTGGACGAGTTCGGCGTAGTCGAGGACGCCGCGCAGGTCGAGGACGTCGAGGTAGTCGGCGAGGAAGTGTGCGGCGGCGGCCCAGTCGGGGCGCTGGACGTTCCGGGCGAAGCGTTCGAGCTCGGCCTCGCCGAGGCCGAGCTCGCGGCTGCGGGCGAGGACGGCGCGGACCTCGTCGGCGAAGCCGCGGGTGGTGAGGCAGGCGCGCAGGTCGAGCGGCCAGGTGATCCGGGAGCTGCCGAGTTTGGCGTCCTCGGCGCCGCCGGCGAGCAGTTCGCGGACCATGACGTCCTGCTCGGGGCCGGAGAGCAGCCGCAGCGGCTCGGCGTAGTCCTCGGGGTCCTGGTGGGCGCGCAGCAGGGCGTAGCAGAAGGAGTGGAAGGTGGTGGCCTGCGGGGCGGCGGCGGTGCCGTCGAGGCGGCCGGACATCCGGTCGCGCAGTTCCATGGCGGCCTTGCGGCTGAAGGTGAGGACGAGGATCCGCTCGGGGTCGGTGCCGTCCTGGATCCGCCGGGCGACGGCCTCGACGAGGGTGGTGGTCTTGCCGGTGCCCGGCCCGGCGAGGACGAGCAGCGGGCCGCCGGTGTGCTCGACCACGGCGCGCTGGTGGTCGTCCAGCGCGGGCGGGTCGGGCTGGACGAGCGGGCTGCGCACGAGCCGGTAGGGGGAGCTCACGACGAACGGGTCCTGGGGTCTGGCGGGCATGGCCGGGCGGGCCCGTCGGGGGCCCGCCCGCATCGAGCCTACGATCCTGCCCCGTCATTCCCGCCCGTGCGGGGGTTTTCCGGGAACGGGCTCGCCGTCCCAGCGGGCCCGCCCGAGGTCGACCCGGGGCGGGTCGGCGAGTTCGCGCAGCGGGGTGCCCTCCTCGCTGTAGTGGGCGAGGGCGCGGTGTTCGTGCCCGGGCAGGAAGCGGCCGTCGGCGCGGATCACCCGCCACCAGGGCACCGAGCCGCCGTAGAGGGCCATCACCCGGCCGACCTGCCGGGGGCCGCCCTGGCCGAGGTACTCGGCGACGTCGCCGTAGGTCATCACCCGGCCGGGTGGAATCCGCTCGGTCAGGTCGAGCACCAGTTCGGCGAAGGGCGGCAGGGCGTCCGGGAGACCGTCGTCTGTTACGTCCGTCACCTGCGGCATTCTTCCTCAAGGGGCCGTGGCCCGGGCCCCGTACGAACGATCCGCCGCGCCCGATCCGCCCCCTGTCCAGCACGGGAGCGCGGGGCATGCCACCATCTTCCGGGGCGGTGAGTGGTGATACGAGGACAAGACCAGATGACCGGGACGGCTGACGTGGGCGTGGACAAGGACTCCGACGAGTCCGGATCCGCCGTGCCCCCGGCGCCCGGCGGCGGCTCGGAGGGCCGGCCCGAACCGGGGCCTGTCCCGGAAGTCTCCCTGATCAAGGACCGGATGATCAAGACCCCCGTACCCGCGCAGGACCCCGTACCCCCGCAGGACCCCGTACCCCCGCAGGGCTCCGAGTCGCCCGCGAGGCCCCCCGCTCCCCAGCCGCCCGCCCCCGGGCCCGAGCACCACGACCAGCTGGACGACGCCCCGCACCTGGACGTCGACGAGCCGCTGCTCGCCGCCCGCGCGCACCGCCCGTCCGACCTGATCCGCTTCCTGGCCGGGGTCCTCGGGATCGTCGCGGTCTTCGTGCTGGCCGGCATCGCCACCTCGACGACCACCGGCATCGAGCAGGACATCGCCACCAACGCGCCGCACTTCTCCGCGGTGCTGTCCACCATCACCGGCCTGCTCTCCAGCGTCGCGGTGCTCGCCGTGCCGCTGGCCTTCGCCGTCGAGCGGCTGATCAAACGCGACGGACTGCGGGTCGCCGACGGCGTACTCGCCTCGGTGCTCGCGTACGGCGTCTCGCTGGGCATCGACTGGTGGGTGGCCGAGGGCGCCTCCGAGCACATCCGGACGGCGCTGACCCGGCTGCCGCTGGACAGCAACGGCAGCCTCACCGACCCGGTGCACGGCTACCTCGCCCCGGTGATCGCCTACATGACCGCCGTCGGCATGTCGAGCAGACCGCGCTGGCGGGTGGCCCTGTGGGTGGTGGTCGTCTTCAGCGGGGTCACCGAGCTGCTCGGCGGCTACACCACCCCGCTGTCGCTGCTGCTCACCGTGCTGATCGGCTGGTCCGTCGCCTACGGCACGCTGTACGCGATCGGCTCCCCCAACATCCGGCCCACCGGCCAGCACCTGATGATCGGCCTGCGCAAGGTCGGCTTCACCCCGGACGGCGCGCACCGCGCCCCGGACGCCCCCGGCGGCACCCGGCGCTACTACGTCACCCAGCAGGACGGCCCGCCGCTGGACGTCCACATCATCGACCGCGAGCAGCAGGCCTCCGGCTTCTTCTACCGCGCCTGGCGGCGGCTGCGGCTGCGCTCGGTGGCGGTGCGCCGCAGCCCGCAGTCGCTGCGCCAGGCGCTGGAGCAGGAGGCCCTGATCGCGTACGCGGCGGCCGCCTCGGGCGCCCGCGCGCCGCAGCTGGTCGCCACCTCCGAGCTGGGCCCGGACGCCGCGATCCTGGTGTACGAGAACGTCGAGGGCCGCACCCTGGACGAGCTCCCCGACGAGGAGATCACCGACCGGGTGATGGCCTCGCTCTGGCAGTCGGTGGCCGCCCTGCACGAACGCCGGATCGCCCACCGCCGCCTGACGGGCGAGTCGCTGCTGGTGGTGGACGACGAGACCGCCTGCCTGGTCAACCTCTCCGGCGGCGACATCGCCGCCACCGACCTGACGCTGCGCATCGACGTCGCCCAGCTGCTCACCACCTTCGCGCTGCGGATCGGCCCCGAGCGGGCCGTCGCCACCGCCAACGCGGTGCTCGGCGCCGACCGGGTGGCCCAGGCGCTGCCGCTGCTCCAGCCGGTCGGGATGAGCCGCTCCACCCGGGTCGACCTGGCGCGGCTGACCAAGGAGCGCAGGACCGCCGCCCGGGCCAGGGCGCTGGAGCAGGTCGCGGCCGGCGAGCGCACCCAGCAGCAGGCCGAGGAGGACATCGCGGCGGCCGGCGAGGACCTGCTCAGCCGCATCCGCGGCCAGATCCTGCAGATCGCCCCCGAGGCGCCGATGGAGCCGGCCAAGCTGGAGCGGCTGAAGCCGAAGAGCCTGATCATGGTGATCGCGCTCACCTTCGCCGCCTACCTGGCGCTGACCACCATCAAGCCCGCCCAGCTCAAGCTCTCCCAGATGAACTGGGCCTGGGCGGCGGCGGCCCTGCTCGCGGCCGCGTTCAGCTACGTCGCCGCCGCGATGAGCCTGACCGGCTTCGTGCCCGAGCGGCTGCCGTTCCGGCGCACCGTCGCCGCGCAGCTGGCCGGCTCCTTCGTCAAGCTGGTCGCGCCCGCCGCGATCGGCGGCATCGCGCTCAACACCCGCTACCTCCAGAAGGCCGGCATCCGCCCCGGCCAGGCGGTCGCCTCGGTCGGCGCCTCCCAGCTGGCGGGCCTGGCCGGGCACCTGCTGCTGCTGTTCAGCTTCGGCCTGGTCACCGGCAGCCAGACCAACGGCGACCTCTCCGCCTCCCGCGCGGTGATCATCGGCGTGCTCACCGCCGCCGTGCTCGCCCTGGTGGTGGCCGCCGTCGCGCCGCTGCGCCGCTTCGTGCTGGGCCGGCTGCGCTCGCTGTTCTTCGGCGTGGTGCCGCGGATGCTCGACCTGATGCAGACGCCCAGCAAGCTGATCACCGGCTTCGGCGGCATCCTGCTGCTGACCCTCTCCTTCACCGCCTGCCTGGACTTCTCGGTGCAGGCCTTCGGCGGCAACATCAGCTACTCGGCGGTCGCGGTGGTCTTCCTGACCGCCAACGCGGCCGGCTCGGCGATCCCCACCCCGGGCGGCATCGGCCCGGTCGAGGTCGCCCTGATCGGCGCCCTGACCGTCGCGGACGTCTCCCCCGCGGTCGCCACCCCGGCGGTCTTCCTCTACCGGGCGCTCACCTTCTGGCTGCCGGTGCTGCCGGGCTGGATCTCCTACAACGTGCTGCAGCGCAAGAACGCGCTCTGAGGAACCCCGGTACGACGGAGGAGGGCCCCACCGCCGAGCGGTGGGGCCCTCCTCCGTCGATCGCCTCGGCCTAGTAGGCCGGCTTGTGCGGCTCGATCTGGTTCACCCAGCCGAGCACGCCGCCGCCCAGGTGGACGGCGTTGGCGAAGCCCGCGGCCTTGACCACGGCCAGCACCTCGGCCGAGCGCACGCCCGACTTGCAGTGCAGGACGATCTTCTTGTCCTGCGGCAGCTTCTCCAGGGCGTCGCCCATCAGGAACTCGTTCTTCGGGATCAGCACCGCGCCGGGGATGTTGACGATCTCGTACTCGCCGGGCTCGCGGACGTCGATCAGGAAGATGTCCTCCTTCTCGTCCTGCCACTCCTTGAGCTGCTTCGCGGTGATGGTCGAACCGGCGGCGGCGGCCTGCGCCTCCTCCGACACGACGCCGCAGAAGGCCTCGTAGTCGATCAGCTCGGTGACCGTCGGGTTCTCACCGCAGACGGCGCAGTTCGGGTCCTTGCGGACCTTCACCTGGCGGTAGTTCATCTCCAGGGCGTCGTAGATCATCAGCCGGCCGACCAGCGGGTCGCCGATGCCGGCCAGCAGCTTGATCGCCTCGTTCACCTGGATCGAGCCGATGGACGCGCACAGCACGCCCAGCACGCCGCCCTCGGCGCAGGACGGGACCATGCCCGGCGGCGGGGCCTCCGGGTAGAGGCAGCGGTAGCAGGGGCCGTGCTCGGCCCAGAAGACGCTGGCCTGGCCGTCGAAGCGGTAGATCGAGCCCCACACGTACGGCTTGCCGAGCAGCACCGCGGCGTCGTTCACCAGGTAGCGGGTGGCGAAGTTGTCGGTGCCGTCCACGATCAGGTCGTAGCCGGAGAAGATCTCCATGACGTTGGAGTTGTCGAGGCGCTCCTCGTGGAGGATCACGTCGACGTAGGGGTTGATCTCCTTGACCGAGTCGCGCGCCGACTCCGCCTTGGAGCGGCCGATGTCCGACTGGCCGTGGATGACCTGACGCTGGAGGTTGGACTCGTCGACCACGTCGAACTCGACGATGCCCAGCGTGCCGACACCGGCCGCGGCCAGGTACAGCAGGGTGGGCGAGCCGAGGCCGCCGGCGCCGACACACAGCACCTTGGCGTTCTTCAGCCGCTTCTGCCCGGCCATCCCGACATCGGGGATGATCAGGTGGCGGGAGTACCTGCGGACCTCGTCAACGGTGAGCTCGTCGGCCGGCTCGACCAGGGGTGGCAACGACACGGGGACTCCGATGGGTGTCTTGTTCAGGTGGCCAGGACCAGCCTCGGACGGAGGCGACGCTCCGCCGCTCGGATGGCTGTCTACGCCAACAGTGTCACGCCCCTCCGGTATTCCGAGACAGCCCGTCCGATGGGCGAGACGGGCCACGCCGGATCGTGGAACCACCCGCCGGGCCCCCGGGGGCGCCCCGGACCAGTGGTTCAAGGCCCGGGGCGGCACGGGGGGGCGGCTCACACCCGGCAGGCCGTCTCCAGCCAGACGTCCCCGAGCGACTCCTCCAGCGGCACCTGTGTCCGCCAGCCGAGACGGTCCCGGGCGGTGCGCACGTCCGCCTGCCGCCACGGCACCGGCTCACCCGGGGCGGGCCGCCCCTCCGGTCGCTGGCCCTCCGCCCGGTGGCCCGGCAGGTGGTGCCCCGGCAGGTGGTCGCCGACCGGCCCGGCCACCTGCGCGGGCAGCAGGACCTGCCGGTTCTCCTCGACGATCGACCCCTCGAAGCCCGAGGCGCGCACCAGCAGCTGGGCCGCGTCCCGGGCCCGGACGGCGTGCCCGCTGCCGATGTTGATCACCCCGGTGGCGGCCGAGACCGCCGCCGCCCGGATCGCCCGCGCGACGTCCCGCACGTCCACGAAATCCCGGTATCCGGACAGGTCCGGCATCCGCACCTGGCCCTCGTCCCGCTCCAGCGCCCGGCGCAGCCCCTCGGCGAGCCGGCCGAACAGCGAGGCCGTCGGCGCCCCCGGGCCCACCACGTCGAACACCCGCAGCACCGCCGCGTCCAGCCCGGAGGCCAGCACCAGCTCCGTCCCGGCCAGCTTGGACACCCCGTACGGGCCGACCGGCCGCGGCTCGGCCTGCTCGGAGACCGGCACCCCGCCGGGCACCGGCCCGTACTCGGCGGCCGAGCCGACGTGCACCAGCCGGGCCGGCTCCCGGCTGCGCCGGATCGCCTCGCAGACGGTCGCGACGGCCAGCGTGTTCGACCGGATCAGGGTGCGCGAGCTGCCGTAGGTGGCGCCCGCGCAGTTGATCACCACCTGCGGCGCGACCGCGTCCAGGAACCGGGCCAACGCGCCCGGGCTCCCGGTGGTCAGGTCGAAGCGGATGTCGGCCGAGTCGCGCCGGCCGAGCACCGTCACCTGCAACTCCTGGTCCATCAGCAGACGATCGGTCACCCGGCGGCCGATGAAGCCGTCGGCGCCCAGCAGCAGCACCCTCATCGGGGGCGTCCTTCCACGAAGCGAGGTCGGGGACGACCTGGCGGACTGAGAACAACGAAAGAGGACGAACAGGGGTCGTGAGCGTCAGCGGTGCGAGTCGGCCCGGCCGAGCACCACCCAGGCGTACGCCAGCAGTACCACCGCGACCGCGCCGCCGCCGAGCAGAACGGCCGACGGCCCGGAGCGCCCCGGCGCGAGCAGCGCCACCGCCGCGGCGGGCCCGGCGGCCGCCCCCAGCGCGGCGGCCGCCGTCCGGCCGCAGCGCCCCCACAGTGCGAGGTCCCGCACCCCGCGCCAGACGGTCGGGAGCCGGTCGACGGCGCCGGGGCCGCCCTCGGAACCGGTCAGCAGGTACAGCTCGAACTCGTGCTCCGACAGGCCCTCGGCCAGCCGGTCGCACCAGTCGCCGGCACCACGCCGGGGATGCGGCCGGGCACCCTCGGTGAGCAGGGCGACGCGCACGGGAGACCTCCTTCTGCCTCGGAACGGGGGCGGTGCCGGCGGCCCTCGGCCGGGCCGGCCGCCCCACGCACCCCTTGGACGCCCCCCTGGGAAGGGGCCGCGGGAGCCGCGGGGTCGTACGCCGGGCCCTTGTCGGACCACCCGCCGTGCTCCGGCGTCAGCGGCCCTCCCCCACACCTGTTCGGTCCGGCAGCAGAAAGGTAGGACCGGCCCGGGGCAATGCATCGGTCACATGCCTGGCTGCCACCTGAACGAGTGAACCGACGTGACCTCGCCCCGAACCGACCCGTTGGCGCGCGCTATACGCGGGCGCCGTCGCCGCGCGTGCAGCGCAAGGCGGAGGAGGGAGGCACCTCCCGGCCGAAGGCCGGGGGCGCGTCGCCCCGCAGACGCGAGTCCGAAGACGGACCCTGGGGTCCGCTCAGCGGTCCGCGTCCGCGATCAGCTCACGGACGGCCCGGGCGACCGCGTCGGGGTGCTCCATCATCGCCACGTGCCCGGAGTCCGGCAGCACCAGCAGCCGGGCGTCCGCGAAGGCCGCGCAGGCGCGGCGGGCCGAGCGGTAGGCGACCAGCCGGTCGCGCAGCCCGTACACCAGCAGCACCGGCGCCTCGACCCGCTCGGCCTGCCGCCACAGCGCCTGGTCGCCGCGCTCGGTGTACGCCGAGACGATGCCGCGGGCCGAGCCGATCAGCGCCTGCATCGCGTGCGGCACCTCCAGCCGGCGCCGGTACTCGGCCACCGCCTCGGCCCGGGCGGCCGGTTCGAGGCTGCCCGGGTCGCCGTAGACCAGGCGCAGCAGGTCCTCGGTGGCCGCCTCGGCGTCGCGCCGGCCGGCCGGCAGCCGGCGCAGCAGCGCGGGCACGCCGGGCAGGGCGAGCAGGCCGGTCGGCCAGGCGGAGCGCTGCGGGGGCAGTTCGGGCAGGGCGGGCGAGACCAGGGTGAGGCTGCGCACGAGATCGGGGCGCAGGGCGGCGAGGCGGACGGCGACGGCGCCGCCGAGGGAGTTGCCGAACAGGTGGACCGGTCCGCGCCGGGAGGCCTCCAGGTAGCCGATGACGGCGCGGACGTGGCCGGAGAGGCTGAGGTTGCCGTCGGCGGGCGGGTTGGAGCGGCCGAAGCCGGGCAGGTCCACGGCCTCGCCGTCGACGACGCCGGAGAGGCGGTCCATGAGCGCGGTCCAGTTGGCGGCCGAGCCGCCCAGGCCGTGCACGAAGAGCCCGGGCGTGCGGCCGTCGGCGCCCCCGTCCTCGGCGCTGCGGTGCACCGCGAGCACCGCGCCGGGGACCTCGACCGTACGTACCTGCTGCTCAGCGCTGCTCATGGTGGACGATGGTAGTGAGCCCCGGCCGGACCGGCGGCGGCCGGGCGGGCCGTTCCGTCACTCGTCCCGCCCCTTGTCACACCACTGCCGACGCCGAGGTCAGCGCCGTATTGTGGGCTCCTGACAAGCAGGCCCGGCAGCTTTTCTCGCCTCCGCCGAACGCGGGCGCGGTTACCGAAAAGTAGAATCGGCCATCTTGCCAGCCCCGAAGAAGCCCGAAGTGAGGAGCGCCGTGACGGCCATCCAGGAGGCGCAGGAGCGCCCGCGCGGTGCCCGCCTGCCGCGAAGCGCCCGCCGTGAACAACTGCTCGGTGCCGCCCAGGAGGTGTTCGTCGCACAGGGTTACCACGCGGCCGCCATGGACGACATCGCCGACCGCGCCGGGGTGAGCAAGCCGGTGCTCTACCAGCACTTCCCCGGGAAGCTGGAGCTCTACCTGGCGCTGCTGGACAAGCACTGCGACGCCCTGGTCGAGTCGACCCGCGAGGCGCTGTCGACGACCACCGACAACAAGCAGCGCGTGGCCAACACCATGGAGGCGTACTTCGACTACGTCTCCAGCGAGTCGGGCGCGTTCCGGCTGGTCTTCGAGTCGGACCTGACCAACGAGCCGGCCGTGCGCGAGCGGGTCGAGCGGGCCTCGGAGGCGAGCGCCACGCTGGTCAGCAAGGTGATCCAGGAGGACACCGACCTGCCCGAGGCGGAGTCGAAGCTGCTGGCCGCGGGCGTCTGCGGCCTGGCCCAGATCACCGCCCGGTACTGGCTCTCGCAGGGGCTGGACATCCCGCGCGACGAGGCGGTGCGACTGGTCGCCAGCCTGGCCTGGCGCGGGCTGAAGGGCTTCCCGATGCACCCGGGCGACCAGGCCGGGGAGCCGTCCGCGCAGCGGTGACGATCCGCCGACCTTCGTCAGGCCGGTGATCCGGTGCTCTATGGTGAAGCCGTACGGCGCGGTCGCCGCGAACGCTTGTTCCAGGCGGTCCGGTGTCCGCGCGTGGAGGCTGCAAACCCGGAGGGACGGAAGCCGTGGAGGTCAAGATCGGCGTGCAGAACGCGCCGCGCGAGATCGTGATCGAGAGCTCGCAGACTGCCGATGAGGTCCAGAGCGCGGTCGCGAAGGCGCTGGAGGGCTCGGAGAAGCTCTTCACGCTGACCGATGAGCACGGCCGCCGCATCATCGTTCCGGCCGAGCGCCTGGCGTACGTGGAGATCGGTGAGACGGAGACCCGCAAGGTGGGCTTCGCCACCCTCTGAGTCGCCCGGTTTCGCCGCCCGGCGAAGCGTTCCGGTGCCCCGTTCCCCCAGGGAGCGGGGCACCGTCGCGTGTACGGCCGGGTGCGCCGGGGTACGGCGACAGGGACGGCACCGGTGCCGTACGCCCGTCCCCCCGGGAGGCTGCCTTGCTGGTCGAAACGATCGCCTTCGCCCTGGTCGGCCTGGTCGCGGGCGGGGCCGCGCTCCTGGGCCTGCCCGGGTACTTCCGGGCGTCCCGCGCGCTGGTGCTGGGCACGGCGGCGGGGGCCGCGCTGGGCGGCGGGGCGGTGGCGCACTTCTGTCTGGACGGGCGCTTCCCGGTGGTGTCGGTGGCGTTCTCGGCGCTGGCCGCCGCGGTGCTCACCTCGCTGCTGGCCCGGCCGGACCTCGCGGCCGGGCGGGCCCCGGCGCACCGGCACCGCCCGCACCGGGGCGGCGTCCACCGCGCGGCGCGGCGGCACCGTCCGGCGTAGGGGTCGTCCGGTTCAGCCGGGCTCGGTCCGGTTCAGCCAGGCTCAGCCGGGCTCAGGAGGCGAGGCCGAGCGCGGCCATCCGCTTGGTGTGCGCCTCGGTGATCCGGTTGAACATCTTGCCGACCTCGACCAGGTCGAAGCCCTGCACCCGGACGCCGCCGACCAGCAGGTTGGACAGCGCGTCCCGCTCGGCGACCACCCGCTGGGCCTGGCTGAGCGCCTCGCCCATCAGCCGTCGGCCCCACAGCGCGAGCCGGCCACCGGCCCGCGGGTCGGCCTCGATGGCCTGGCGGACCTTGTCGACGGCGAACTGGGCGTGGCCGGTGTCGGACATCGCGCCGAGGATCACCTCGCGGGTGTCGTCGTCGAGCCGGACGGCCACCTCGCGGTAGAAGTCGGTGGCGATGGCGTCGCCGACGTAGGCCTTGACCAGGCCCTCCAGCCAGTCCGAGGGGGCGGTCATCCGGTGGAACAGCTCCAGCGGCTCGACGAAGGGGCGCATCGCCTCCTGCGGGTCGGCGCCGATCTCGGCGATCCGGTCGTGCAGCCGCTGGTAGTGCTGGAACTCGGCGGAGGCCATCCGGGCCAGGGCCGCCTTGTCGGCGAGGTCCGGCGCCAGCTTGGCGTCCTCGGCGAGCCGCTCGAAGGCGCTCAGCTCGCCGTAGGCGAGTGCGCCGAGCAGATCCAGCACCGCCGCGCGGTAGCCGGGGTCCGCCGAGCACGTGGCCCAGTCGCCGATCGAGCCGGCCGCGGCGTCCTGCGTCTCACCATGGGTGTCCATGACCCGCCACCTTAGTCCCGCCGGGCCCGCGTCCCCACCATCGGGCGCGCCCGGGTGACCTCCCGAATCGCCTGATCACGTGCCGGTCTCCGGGGGCAATGTCAGACGCATCACGTGTTCGAGTCGTCGCCTGACTGTATGGTGGTACGGAGCCCCGTCGTGCTTGCACGGTGTCACCGCCGTCTCGGTGGCCCGAGCCAGCCCGCTCCGTAGTGGTGCCGTCCCCTCGGACGTGTCCGCACCGGAGGCACGGGTACTCACGTACGCGGATGCCCGGTCGGAGAGCCGATCGGCTCCGACCATGGCTTGGACTTCAAGCCTTGGCACCGCATCAGTGGCCGAGCGAGGGCCGCCGAGACCACGCCCACCTGGCGGAGGTCCCGCGCAGGTCCCTCACGGGAATCCTCCCCGACGCCGCCGGCGACGCGCCCCGCACCGGGCCGCGCGCACCGGCCGGCCGCAGGGACCGGCGCGGTTGTGCGTCCGCGCAGCTGTTCGGGGCCGCCCAGGCCCGTACGCAGCCGCGCGGCTGCCCGCCCGCCGCTCGCTCTCGGCCCCTCCGAAAAACGGAAGAGGCAGCACCCTGTCCACCACCGCTGAACCCATCAAGACGACGTTCCGGGAACTGGGGATCCTCCCGGAGACCGCCGAGGCCCTGGAGTCCGTCGGCATCGTCCACCCCTTCCCCATCCAGGAGATGACCCTCCCGGTCGCGCTGACCGGCCACGACGTCATCGGCCAGGCCAAGACCGGCACCGGCAAGACCCTCGGCTTCGGCCTCCCGCTGATCGAGCGGGTCGTCGTACGCGCCGACGTGGACGCCGGCCGGACCACCGAGGAGCAGCTCTCCGACTTCCCGCAGGCGCTGATCGTCGTCCCGACCCGCGAGCTCTGCACCCAGGTCACCAACGACCTGCAGACCGCCGGCAAGGTCCGCAACGTCCGCGTGCTCGCGGTCTACGGCGGCCGGGCGTACGAGCCGCAGGTCGAGGCGCTCTCCAAGGGCGTCGACATCGTGGTCGGCACCCCGGGCCGGCTGCTCGACCTGGCCGGGCAGAAGAAGCTCAACCTGTCCAAGGTCCGCGCGCTGGTCCTGGACGAGGCCGACGAGATGCTCGACCTCGGCTTCCTGCCGGACGTCGAGAAGATCATCACCATGCTGCCCGCCAAGCGGCAGACCCTGCTGTTCTCGGCCACCATGCCGGGCCAGGTGATCAGCCTCGCCCGCCGGTACATGAGCCAGCCGACCCACATCCGGGCCACCGCCCCGGACGACACCGGCACCACCGTCGCCAACATCGAGCAGCACATCTTCCGTGCGCACTCGCTGGACAAGGTCGAGATGGTCTCGCGCATCCTGCAGGCTGAGGGCCGCGGGCTGGCGATGATCTTCTGCCGCACCAAGCGCACCGCCGCCGACGTCTCCGACCAGCTCACCCAGCGCGGCTTCGCGGCCGGCGCGGTGCACGGCGACCTCGGCCAGGGCGCCCGCGAGCAGGCGCTGCGGGCCTTCCGCAACGGCAAGGTCGACGTCCTGGTCTGCACCGACGTGGCCGCCCGCGGCATCGACGTCGAGGGCGTCACCCACGTCATCAACTACCAGTGCCCCGAGGACGAGAAGACCTACCTGCACCGGATCGGCCGCACCGGCCGGGCCGGCGCCTCCGGCACCGCCGTCACCCTGGTCGACTGGGACGACATCCCGCGCTGGCAGCTGATCAACAAGGCGCTGGACCTGCCGTTCAACGAGCCGGAGGAGACCTACTCCACCTCGCCGCACCTGTACGAGCTGCTGAAGATCACCCCGGGCACCAAGGGCATCCTGCCCCGCTCGGAGCGCACCCGGGCCGGGCTCGGCGCGGAGGAGATCGAGGACCTCGGCGAGACCGGCGGGCGCGGCGCCCGCACCGGTCGCGGCCGCGGCGGGCGGGGCGGCTCGGGCCGTGCCGCCGTCGAGACCCCGGCCGCCGAGGAGAAGCCGCGCCGCACCCGTGAGCGCCGCCGCACCCGCCGCGGCACGACGGTCGACGGGGCCGACGAGTCCGCCGTGGTGACCGAGGCCTCGGTGGCCGCTCCGGCGGCCCCGGCCGTCGAGGGCGCCGAGGGCGAGGCCGCGCCGCGCCGTCGTCGTCGCCGCTCGCGCGGTGGCGCCGCCGCCGGTGAGACCGCCGCGGTGGCCGTCGAGGCCGTGGTCGAGGCGGCTCCGGCCGTCGAGGCCGTGGTCGAGGCCCCGGTGGCCGAGGAGAAGCCGGCCTCCCGCACCCGGACCCGGGCGCGCAAGCCGAAGGCCGAGGCCGTCGAGGCCGTCGAGGCCGTCGAGGCCGCCGTGGTGACCGAGGCCCCGGCCGAGGCTCCCGCCGAGGCCCCGGTCGCCAAGAAGGCCACCCGGACCCGGACCCGCAAGGCCGCAGCCGTCGAGACCGCTGTCGAGGCCCCGGCCGAGGCTCCCGCCGAGGCCCCGGCTGCCAAGAAGGCCACCCGGACCCGGACCCGCAAGGCCGTAGCCGTCGAGACCGCTGTCGAGACCGCTGTCGAGGCCCCGGCCGAGGCTCCCGCCGAGGCCCCGGTCGCCAAGAAGGCCACCCGGGCCCGCAAGCCCAAGGCCGTCGCCGAGACCGCCCCGGAGGCCCCGGCCACCGAGGCGGCCGCCGCCGAGGTCCCGGCCCCGCGCAAGCGCACCCGCACCCGCAAGGCCGCGGTCGCCCCGGAAGCCACCCCGGAGAGCTGAGCCACACGCGCCCCGAGGGGGCGGGCGGGCCACACCGGCCCGCCCGCCCCCTCGGGCGTTCCCGCCCGCAACGGCACGGCGACCAGCGCGGGAACGGCATAGGCTCGGGATGTCGGTCCGTCGCGGGAGGGAATGAGTCCATGAGCGAGCGCAGCGAGGTGGGCGCATGAGCACCCCGCCTTTCCTGACGTTGCCCGGCTGTGCGCGGGCGGAGCGGGTGGTGACCGCGCGGGGGGAGTTCGCGGCGCTGCGGGCGGAGCCGGACGGCCCGGTGCGGGGGTCGGCGCTGCTGGTGCCGGGGTTCACGGGCAGCAAGGAGGACTTCATCGGGCTGCTGGAGCCGCTGGCGGCGGCCGGGTACCGGGTGACGGCCGTGGACCAGCGGGGGCAGTACGAGACCGGCGGGCCGGACGATCCGGCCGCGTACGCGGTGGCGGCGCTGGGCGCGGACGTGCGGGCGCTGACCGAGGTGCTGGCGGCGGAGGGCGGACCGGTGCACCTGCTGGGGCACTCCTTCGGCGGCCAGGTGGTGCGGGAGGCCGTGCTGGCGGCCGCCGCGGAGGGGGCGCTGCCGTGGCGCTCGCTGACCCTGATGTCCACCGGCCCGGGCGCGCTGGACCCCTCCGAGGCGGCTCGGACCAAGCTGCTGCTGGACGTCCTGCCGGTGCTCGGCTTGGAAGAGATCTGGCAGATCATGCGGCAGATGGAGGAGAGCAGCGGCGAGCCGAGGCCCGCCGTGGAGCCGGAGATCGCGGAGTTCCTGCACCGCCGCTGGGTGGCCGGGGTGCCGCGGGCGCTGGCCGTCACCGGCGCCCACCTGGTGGCCGCGCCGGACCGGGTGGCGGAGCTGGCGGCGGTGACCGCCGGGGTGCTGCCGGTGCTGGTGCTCTCCGGGGTGCGGGACTACGCCTGGCCGGTGCCGGAGCAGTCCCGGATGGCGGAGCGGCTGGGCGCCCGCCGGGTGGTGGTCGAGGACGCGGGCCACTCCCCCAACGCCGAGCGGCCCGCCGCCACGGCCGCGGCGCTGGCGTCGTTCTGGGCCTGAGCGGACCCCGCGCCAAGAGTGGTCTGAACCACTTCTGGAAGTTCGACCGTCCTCAACGCAGGACAAAATTCGTTAGTTACGGTAATCTTTGATTCTGTCCGGGAATCATCGACCGGCCCGCACTCGGGCGCCGATCAGTCGAAACCTGGACGTTACGGGCGGGCAACGGCCCAGTAGCACCGCCACGGCACCGTGGTTCACGAGGCATTGGACGCACCAGGCAAGCAGGGGGAGCCCTTGCCGCAGCAGACCGCCGCACGTACGCCCCGGCCACTCCGGCCGCACCGCCGGATCCGCCGGACCCCGAAAGGGCTGATACCGAGTCAGCCGCAGCCGCCCCAGCCGACGGGGCCAGGAGAGGAGACGCCCATGACGAAGACCATGCGCTTCGAGATCGTCCGACTTGACGACGCCAACGGCTCCGCCACCGACCGCGTGATCGCCGACGCCGCCACCGTGCAGGAACTCGTCCAGGCCGCCGCCCGCACCGGCGAACGCCTGCTCATCCGCCCGTGCCCGACCGTCTGACCCTGCGCGGCGCCTCCGACCGGGAGGCCTCACCCGCCGCAGACGAGCCGGGATCGTCCGATCCGGACGTTCCGATACCCGACTGACGCCCCGTCACCGCGATCGACGATGACGGGGCGTCAGTGCGTCCGGGGCCGGAGCCCGGGACGTTTGCCACCGCCCGTCACGGGACATCCCCCCAACGGGAACCGCCCGCGCCGCACCCCACCCAGCGCCGGCCGGGCGTCCGCCACCGACAGGTGCCGCCGTAGCCGTCCGTACGGGTGATCGTCCTTGACGCGGCGGTCCGGAGGGAGGAGCGTTGTCGGCTATGAGGGGCGAGCCAAGCTGCCCGAGGTGCGCCGGTCGGGTCCGCGCCCCCGGTCTGTTTTCGGACACCTGGCAGTGCGACCGGCACGGAGCGGTGCACCCGATGCAGCCCGTGCTGCCCCCGAGTGTGGAAGCCCTGGGCGTCGCCGTCGTCCGTTCCCAGGTCCCCGTCTGGCTGCCCTGGCCGCTCCCGGTGGGCTGGCTCTACACCGGCATCGCCCACGTCGGGGACGACGTCTCGGGCGCCCGTGCCACCGCCGTCGCCTGCTCCGGGCCGGCGCCGCTGGGCGGCTTCGGCGAGCTGGTGCTGGTCGCCGAGGAGCTGGGCGTCGGGCTCGGCGCCCGCTACGCCGGACTGCCCGGGCCGGACCCGGGCGACTCGGTCGGCCTCTACAAGCCCGCCGACGCCAAGCTGATGGCCGCCGGGCGGCCCACCCCGATGTTCCACGTCCCGGACGCCCCGGCCGACCGCGCGGTGTTCGTCGGCGAGGCCCGCGGGCTCTGGCTCTGGGCGGTCGCCTGGCCCGAGCAGTCCGCCCTGGTGATGTACGACGAACTGGTGCTCACCGACCTGCGCGAGGCCGGCGCCGAGCTGGACCTGCTGCCCTGTGGGGCCCTCTCCCCCCGCCTGCTGGGCTGAACGTCCTATCCTGGGCGGCACCCACGAGCATCCAGGAGTCCGCCCCGTGCGCATCGACCTGCACGCCCACAGCAACGCCTCCGACGGCACCGACAGCCCGGCCGAGCTGGTCGCGGCGGCGGTCGCCACCGGCCTCGACGTGGTGGCGCTCACCGACCACGACACCGTCGCCGGCCACGCCGAGGCGGCCGAGGCGGTGCACGCGCTGCCGGACGGCACCCGGCTGACCCTCGTCCCGGGCGCCGAGCTGTCCTGCGCGGTGGAGGGCGTCAGCATGCACCTGCTGGCGTACCTGTTCGACCCCGAGGAGCCGGAGTTCGCGCGCGAGCGGGAGCTGGTGCGCACCGACCGGTTCCGGCGCGGGCGGGCGATCGTCGAGCGCTGCCGCGAGCTCGGCGCGGAGATCAGCTGGGAGCAGGTGCAGCGGATCGCCGGGGCGGGCTCCGTCGGGCGGCCGCACATCGCCAGCGCGCTGGTCGAGGCCGGCGTGGTGGCCACCGTCTCGGACGCCTTCACCCCGGACTGGCTCGCCAACGACGGCCGGGCGGACGTCCGCAAGCACGAGACCGACCCGATCGAGGCGGTCCGGCTGGTCCGGGCGGCCGGCGGGGTGCCGGTCTTCGCCCACCCCGGCGCGGTCAAGCGCGGCCGGACGGTGTCCGACGGGGTGATCGCCGACCTCGCGGCGGCCGGGCTGGCCGGGCTGGAGGTCGACCACACCGACCACGACGAGGAGACCAGGCAGCGGCTGCGCGGCCTGGCCGGCGAGCTCGGACTGCTGGTCACCGGCTCCAGCGACTACCACGGCAGCCGCAAGACCGTCCGGCTCGGCGAGCACACCACCGACCCGGCCGTGTACGAGGCGCTGCTGGCGCAGGCCACCGGCGCGAAGCCGATCGGGCACTGAGCGGCGCGGCCGCCACGCTCCGGCGCACCGGGGCGCGGCATGGGCGTACGGACCCTGCCGCACGCCCGAGTTGAGCCGGAGTCAGTCGAGCTTGACGCCGCGCCGGTCCGGGTCGCGCAGGTCGGTGCCCTGGTTGAGCCAGCGCTCCTGGAGCGCGGCCGCGCCGTGCACCCGCTTCCAGCCCGCCTCGTTGGGCGTCATCGGCAGCAGCGGCAGGAAGCGCACCGGCTCGGCGGGCTCGGCGAGTTCCAGGTCCTCGACCAGGCCGCCCGGCTCGGCGGCCAGCACCGAGGTGAAGGGGGCGCCGTCCCAGAGCGGGGCGCCGAGGTCCAGCGAGCCGCCCGGGGCCACCACCAGGCCCTCGACCTGCGGGGTCGCGGCGAAGGTGGCGAGGCTGCGCAGCACGCCGTCGCGTCCGCCGCGCACGGTCAGCACCAGTTCGACGCGCGGGCCGCGCAGTTGGTCGGCGACCGGCGAGGTCGGGTCGGCCATCGGCGCGGCGGACATCCCGAGCGTGGTGTAGCGGACCAGGCCCTCGGCATCCGGGCCGAAGCGCAGCACCTCGATCCGGTCGGCGCCGAGGAAGGTGACGGCGGCACGGCCGCCCGGCTCGCCGAAGGTGGAGATCAGCCGGGCCTCGACGGCGGCCAGCACCGCCTCCCGGGAGAGCTCAGGGGAGCTGCCGCCGTGGGGGTCGCCGAAGAGCGGGAAGTCGTGCGCCATGCCGGTGAGCGTAACCCGGGCGGGCGCGCGGGACGCGTGGAGGGCGGGCCCGTCGACGCGTGCGGACGGTGGGCCGTCAAGGCTTGGTCAACCCCCCGGCGCCGACGCCCGGTCAGGTGTTAGGGTGAGCGACTGGCCACCGGGATCCTTCGTCCCGGGGCGGCGGCGCGAAGGAGGTGGTTGCGGTGGATACCGGCCGACCATGCAGTACCGGCAGCTCTGCCCGGCCCCGACCTCCCCGCAGCATCCGCCCCGCAGGCCTTCGCGGCTGAACCAGCCGTAGCGGCCCGGGCGCGCGGATCGACGGCGAACGGACCGGCCGGGAGAGCACCTTCGTCCCCTTCACCGGTGTTCCTCGCCGCCGCACCACGGCCCCGCCTTCGCCCTTCCCGCCGCCGTGCGACGGTTCCTGTCCCAGGGAGCCTGTCATGTCGATGATCAACAGCCTGCGCGCCGCCGTCCGCACCAACCGCCGCCGGGGCGCCACCGGCCCGTACGACGCCGTTCCGGAGGGCAGCGGCTCGGCGGTCGTGGACTGCGCGGTCTACCAGCACGGTCGGCGCAGCGGCGAGAGCTGCAGCCCGCGCGAGGCCGCCCGCCGGGTCAAGGCGGCGCACCAACTGACGGACGGCACCGGCTCGTTCAGCTGGATCGGGCTGCACGAGCCGACCGAGGCCGAGTTCGAGGGCATCGCCCAGCGCTTCGGCCTGCACCCGCTCGCGGTGGAGGACGCGGTGCACGCGCACCAGCGGCCCAAGGTGGAGCGCTACGACGACATCCTCTTCGCCGTCTTCAAGACCATCCGCTACGTCGAGCACGACCAGCTGACGCCGACCAGCGAGGTGGTGGAGACCGGCGAACTGATGGTCTTCGCCGGGCGGGACTTCGTGATCACCGTGCGCCACGGCGGCCACGGCTCGCTCCAGGAGCTGCGGCACCGGCTGGAGGCCGACACCGACGAGTCCGGGCTGCTGGCGAAGGGCCCCTCGGCGGTGCTGCACGCGATCGCCGACCACGTGGTGGACAACTACCTGCTGGTCGCCGAGCGGCTGCAGACCGACATGGACGAGATCGAGTACGGCGTCTTCTCGGCCAAGGGCGGCCGCAGCGAGGACGTCGGCCGGGTGTACCAACTCAAGCGCGAGGTGCTGGAGTTCAAGCGCGCGGTGGCGCCGCTGCTGCGGCCCATGCAGCAGCTGTCCGAGCCGTCGCAGCGCCTGGTGGACCCGGACATCCAGAAGTACTTCCGGGACGTCGCCGACCACCTGGCCCGGGTCACCGAGCAGGTGCACGGCTTCGACGAGCTGCTGAACTCGCTGCTCCAGGCGAACCTGGCGCAGGTGTCGGTGGCGCAGAACGAGGACATGCGCAAGATCACCGCCTGGGCGGCGATCTTCGCCGTGCCCACGATGATCACCGGCGTGTACGGCATGAACTTCAAGTACATGCCCGAGTTGGACGACGAGTACGGCTACCCGATGGTGCTCGGCGCCATCGTGCTGATCTGCCTCGGGATGTACCGGGGCTTCCGCCGCAACGGCTGGCTGTAGCCGAAGGCTCAGCGCCGTCCGCCGCGGGCGACCAGCACCAGGCCGAGCAGGATCAGCACCACCGCCGGGTAGGCGGCCGCCGGGGGCCACTGGCCGAGCCAGAGGGCGGCGATCAGGGCCGCGCCCGGGGTCTCCAGCAGGATCGCGGTGGAGGTGATCGACGGGCCGAGGTTGCGCACCACCCGGTTGCTCAGCGAGTGGCCGAGCAGCTGGGCGGAGACCATCAGCAGCACGATCTGCCACCACGCCCCGGCCGACCAGCCGGACAGCGGCGTCCCGGCGGCCAGGCAGATCACCAGCAGGACCAGCCCGGTGGTGGCGTAGCAGACCAGCGTGTACGCGGTGGTGCTGACCGTCCGCCGGACCTCGGCGCCGAGCAGCATGTACCCGGCCGCGGCGAGGCCGGCGGCGAGGGCCAGGCCGTCGCCGAGCAGGGCGCGCGGGGACATCGAGAGGTCCACGCCGGTCAGCACCAGCACGCCGGCGAAGGCGACGACGGTGCCGAGCCAGACCAGTCGCGGCGCCCGGACGCCGAACAGCCGCATCAGCAGGATCGTCCACAGCGGGGTGGTGGTGACCAGGGCGGTGGCGGAGGCCACCGAGGTCATCCGCAGGCTGGGCATCCAGAGCGCGAAGTGCACGGCGAGCAGCGCCCCGGCGGCGATCGCGAGCAGCAGCGCCCGCCGCCCGATGCCGCGCAGTTCGGCGCGGTGGCGCAGCAGCGCGTACGGGCCGAGGGCGCCGACCGACATGACGTTGCGCCAGAGGGCGATCGCCAGCGCGGGGGCGGCGGTGGCGCTGATCAGCGGGCCGGAGAAGGAGATGCCGCCGATCGAGACGGCGAGCAGCAGCAGGTCGAGGGTCGGCAGCGGCTGCGCGGGCCGAGGGTCGGCGGCTGCGGCGATGGCGGGGGCGGTCGCGGGCCGGGCGGCGGGCACGGCGCTCCTTCGCTGGTCATGGTGGCGGGGCGCTCATACGGTAAGGCCCGTGGGCCGCTAATGGAACTGTCGCCCGGGGGCTGAGACGTCCGGCGGACACCGGGGGGCCTGAAAGCCGTACGCTGTCCGCCATGGACCGTACGCCCGCCGCCGCGACCGCCGACGACCTCCTCGACCAGGCCCTGCTGGAGGAGGCCGCGAAGAAGTCCGGGCTGCTCTGGGTGCGCGCGGACGGCGAGGCGCAGGCCCGCCCGCTCTGGCACGCCTGGCACGACGGCGCGGTGGTGGTGGTCGGCGACGACGGCGAGCAGCCGCTGCACGGGCTGACCTCTGGCGCCGGGGCCGTGGTCACCGTGCGCAGCAAGGACAAGGGCGGCCGGCTGACCGGCTGGAACGCCAGGGTCGTCGAGCTGGAGCCGAACGGCGAGGCCTGGCGGGGCGCCGTCGAGGAGCTCAAGGGCAAGCGGCTGAACGCTCCCGACACCGACGCCATCACCGAGCGCTGGGCCCGCGAGTGCCGGGTGCTGCGGCTGGAGCCGACCGGGCCGCTGACCGAGCGTCCTGGCGCGATGCCGGACGGATCGCACGCCGCCCAGCCGCTGCCCACCCCGGCCACCACCCGCCGCCCGATCCCGGCCGGCCTGCCCAAACTGCTGTTCAAGCGCCGCTAAAGGTTCATGCCCAGGACTCCTGCGGCCGCTACGGTGCCACACCGGGCCGGGCCTCGGACACACGGGTAGCCTGGGCCGAACGTGCGCCCCGGCGCACGCCGCACGGCGTCGAGCGAGTCGAGGGAGTCCATGGCAGGGCCAGGTACCCGGGTCTTCATCTCCCACCTCTCCGCCATCGCGGTCTTCGACCCGAACGGCGACCAGGTCGGCCGGGTCCGGGACGTGGTGGTCTCGCTGCGGCTCGGCGGCCGTCCGCCGCGCGTGCTCGGCCTGGTCGTCGAGGTGGTCGCCCGGCGCCGGATCTTCCTGCCGATGACCAGGGTGACCAGCCTGGAGTCCGGCCAGGTGCTCACCACCGGCCTGATCAACCTGCGGCGCTTCGAGCAGCGCCCGGCCGAGACGCTGGTGCTCGCCGAGCTGCTGGACCGCACCGTCACCTGGTCCAAGACCGGTGAGGAGGTCACCGTGCTGGACGTCGGCATGGTGCAGACCCGGCTGCGCGAGTGGGAGGTCAGCAAGGTCTTCGTGCAGGTCGGCCGGGCCGGCCGGCTGCGCAAGGGCAGGGGCGAGCGGCTCACCCTGGACTGGCAGGACGTCACCGGCTTCACGCTGCCCGAGCAGGACCAGGGCGCGGCCAACCTGCTCGCCACCTTCGAGCAGCTACGCCCGGCCGACCTCGCCAGCGTGATGCACCACCTGTCCGCCAAGCGCCGGGGCGAGGTGGCCGCCGCGCTGCCCGACGATCGGCTCGCGGACGTCCTGGAGGAGCTGCCCGAGGACGACCAGGTCGAGATCATCGGCAAGCTCAAGCAGGAGCGCGCCGCCGACGTCCTGGAGGCGATGGACCCGGACGACGCCGCCGACCTGCTCTCCGAGCTGCCCGGTGAGGAGGCCGAGCGGCTGCTCCAGCTGATGGAGCCCGAGGAGGCCGCGCCGGTGCGCCGCCTGCTGACGTACGAGGAGGACACCGCCGGCGGTCTGATGACCACCGAGCCGATCGTGCTGGAGCCGGACGCGACGGTCGCCGAGGCGCTGGCCCGGATCCGGGTCAGCGACCACAAGCCCGCGCTGGCCGCCCAGGTGTTCGTCTGCCGCCCGCCGAACGAGACCCCGACCGGGCGCTACCTGGGCGTCGTGCACTTCCAGCGGCTGCTGCGCGAGCCCCCGTACGTGCTGGTCGGCTCACTGGTGGACGACGACCTGGACCCGCTGCCGCCGGACACCCCGCTGTCACTGGTGACCAGCTACCTGGCGACCTACAACCTGGTGGCCGCGCCGGTCGTGGACGAGGCGGACCACCTGCTCGGCGCGGTGACCGTCGACGACGTGCTCGACCACCTGCTGCCGGACGACTGGCGCGACGACGCGCTGCACGCCGGGGACGACGAGAGGGAAGGGGTGGCCGGTGGACACTGACCGCAACCGACAGCCGAACGACTCCGCGCGCCGGCGCCTCCAGGGCGAGCTGCGGGAGCTGCGCCAGCTGCGCGAGCTGCGCACCCGCGAGGGCGGCGGCCGGGACCGCCTGGAGACCTCCCCGATCACCGGCTCCAACCGCTCCCGGCTCGACCAGCCGCGCACCGCCCGCCCCGGCCTGATCACGCTGCCGTCCTACGACCCCGAGGCCTTCGGCGTGCTGTCGGAGCGGATCGCCCGCTTCCTCGGCACCGGGCGGTTCATCGTCTGGATGACGGTGGTGGTGGTCCTCTGGATAGGGTGGAACACCCTGCTGCCGGCCAGCGTGCGCTTCGACGAGTACCCGTTCATCTTCCTGACCCTGGCGCTGTCCCTGCAGGCCTCGTACGCGGCCCCGCTGATCCTGCTGGCGCAGAACCGCCAGGACAACCGGGACCGGGTCAACATGGAGCAGGACCGGGCCCGCAGCGACCGCAGCATCGCGGACACCGAGTACCTGGCCCGGGAGGTGGCGGCGCTGCGGCAGGGCCTCGGCGAGGTGGCCACACGCGACTTCATCCGCTCCGAACTCCAGTCGCTGCTCAAGGAGATGGACGAGCGCCGGGACGCCTCGGAGGCGCTGTGACCTGCGGCACGCTACCGACCGGTTAAGAGGTGCCCCGGGCGCCGTACCATCAAGGCATGGCCAACGAGACAGAGGTCGCGGCCGGCGTCACGGAGGAGTCCGTACGCCAGGCGCTGGCGACCGTCAACGACCCGGAGATCAACCGCCCGATCACCGAGATCGGCATGGTGAAATCGGTCGAGATCGCCGAGGGCGGCGCCGTGCGCGTCGCGGTCTACCTGACCGTCTCCGGCTGTCCGATGCGCGACACCATCGTCACCCGGGTCCGCGAGGCGGTCGGCGCGGTGGCCGGCGTGACCGGCGTCGAGGTCGAGCTCGACGTGATGAGCGACGCCCAGCGCAAGGAGCTCTCCCAGCTGCTGCGCGGCGGCGCCCCCGAGCGGGAGATCCCGTTCGCCAAGCCCGGCACGCTGACCCGCGTCTACGCCGTGGCCTCCGGCAAGGGCGGCGTCGGCAAGTCCTCGGTCACCGTGAACCTGGCCGCCGCGATGGCCGCGGACGGCCTGAAGGTCGCCGTGGTGGACGCCGACATCTACGGCCACAGCGTGCCGCGGATGCTGGGCGTCGAGGGCCGGCCGACCCAGGTCCAGGACATGATCATGCCGCCGCAGGCGAACGGCGTGAAGGTCATCTCGATCGGGATGTTCACCCCGGGCAACGCCCCGGTGGTCTGGCGCGGCCCGATGCTGCACCGCGCGCTGCAGCAGTTCCTCGCCGACGTGTGGTGGGGCGACCTGGACGTGCTGCTGCTGGACCTGCCGCCCGGCACCGGCGACATCGCGATCTCGGTGGCCCAGCTGGTCCCCAACGCGGAGATCCTGATCGTCACCACCCCGCAGATGGCCGCCGCCGAGGTAGCCGAGCGGGCCGGCACCATCGCGGTGCAGACCCACCAGAAGATCGTCGGCGTGATCGAGAACATGTCCGGCATGCCGTGCCCGCACTGCGACGAGATGATCGACGTGTTCGGCACCGGCGGCGGCCAGACCGTCGCGGACGCGCTCACCCGCACCGTCGGCGCGACCGTCCCGGTGCTCGGCTCGATCCCGATCGACGTCCGGCTGCGCGAGGGCGGCGACGACGGCCGCCCGGTCGTGCTCGCCGCCCCCGACTCCCCGGCCGGCGCGGCCCTGCGCGCGGTGGCCGGCAAGCTCGGCGGCCGCCAGCGCGGGCTGTCCGGGATGTCGCTCGGGCTGACCCCCAGGAACAAGTTCTGACATCGGCGGACGGAACGGGCCGGGTGCACCCGCACCCGGCCCGTTCCCGTGCCCGGAACCGGTGACAGGACGTCAACCGGCACGGCGCCGCGGCCGCTCGTGGTCCTCGGAGAAGGCGACTACGGCCGGGTGTAGGCGCCCAGGTCGGGGACGGTGGCGAAGCCGACGCCGTAGGCGCTGACGCCACGCCCGAAGGCTCCGAGCAGGACGCCGGGGGCCTCCCCCGCCAGCACCCAGCCGTACTCGGACTCGCGGTAGCGGAAAGGCTGCGGCAGGCCGTTGACCGGCAGGCTGAGAGTGGACCAGCCGGGGCCCGCCAGGTCGTCGGCGAGGTCCCAGGCCAGGGTGCTCTGCTGGTCCATCCAGTCCTGGCGCAGCGTGCGGTCCAGCTGGCCGGGCCAGGTCGCGGCGAGCAGGCCTGAGCCGGCCAGCCAGGCGGCGGAGGAGGCGGAGGTCGCCTCCAGGGTGCCGGTGTTGTCGGCGCTGCGGCGGCTGTCCCGGCGGGCCACGGTGACCACCACCGCGAACTTGCGCACGTCTCGCGCCTCGAACTGCCTGGCCGGCTCGTCGCCGTGGCCGAGGGTGCCGTAGTCGACGCTGCCGGCCGCCCCGGCACGGGGGCCGCCCGCACCGGCCTGCATCAGGTAGCGGCGGCCGGTCCAGCCGTCGTCCAGGCCGTACCAGGGGAAGTCTGCGGACAGGTAGGGCACCAGCGGGTCCGCCGGGCCGGCCTGTCCGCCGACCACCGGGCCGCCGGCCGTGGCCGTCGCCCCTCCCGCCTGACTCGTCGCGTCCATCCCCGGGCCTCCTCAACGCACGTGTGCCTGCCGTGGCGCGCTCCCATGGTGGCGTACCTCGGCGTTCCCGGTGGCCGTTCCTGGTCCGCGGGGGCGCGGATGTGACGGACGGCTCAGCGGGAACAATCAGCACAATAGCGGCGCACACGCCACCGCCCCGCTCAGCCGGGCGGCCGGGCGGGGCGGGCTCGCGTCGCCGCGGGGTCCGGGCGGGTCGCGGTCAGGTCGCGTCGGGGTCGAACGGGGGCCGCTCGCCCGGCTGAAGCGGGGCACCGGAGGAGGCGGGGGCCGGGGAGGCCTTCTCGAAGCTCACGCTGCCGCTGTGGCCGTTCACCGGCGCCGCGGGCTTGTCGTCCAGGACGGAGCGGATGTCGAGGGTGTCCTTCATCTCCTTGAGGCCCAGCGGGTCCTGCTGGTCCCCCATGAGCTGCTTGCGCACGAAGGTCTTGGGGTTGAGGTCCTCGAACTCGAAGTCCTTGAACTCCGGGCCCAGCTCGCTGCGGATGTCCTCCTTCGCGTTGTCGGCGAAGGACCGGATCTTCCGGATGAAGCCCATGGTGTCCTGGATCAGCTTCGGCAGCTTGTCGGGGCCGAAGATGATGATCGCCATGACGATCAGGGTCAGGACCTCCAGCCCTCCTACATCGCTGAACACCTTTGCTCCCTAGCTCGCCGGACGACGGTTCCTACAGGGTAATGGCCACCGGCGGGTCCCTGTTCCACGTTGGGATGAAGCCGTGGTAAAGACCAGCCGGTGGCCTGAGCCGGGTGCGAGGGGTTCCGCTAGGGCAGCTGCTGGCGCAGCGCGGCGATGTTGCCCGGGTAGCGCTCGGGAGAGGCGGACGGGGTCGCCTCCCGGGTGGAGGCGATCGGCCGGCCCGGGAAGTCCACCGGGACCTGCGCGTTCATCGGGACCAGGCCCGGGCGGCCGGAGCCGCCGCTGCCGCCGGGCGGGCTGAGCGTGGTGCCGTGCTGCTCCTCGCCCTGGGGCAGCCCGCCGACGCCGCCGAGCGTCACCGCGGCGACCGAGAAGGCGCCCGCGGCGGCGAAGACGAGGCGTCGCCCGCGTGCGGAGGAGCGGAGGACGGCCGCGGACGGCTGCGGCCGAACGGGGGTGCGGTCGGGGCGGGCGGCGGCCTCCGGGCGGCCGGTGCGCCGGCCCATCAGCGGGCGCGCTCTCGTCC
>NZ_LFMD02000002.1:1116937-1184435 GCF_015776785.2 Kitasatospora sp. SUK 42
CCGAGCGCGCCCGCGCCGAAGGAGGCTCCGGCGCCGCGGCCGAAGGAGCCGCCGGTGAGCCGGCTGCCACCGAGCGTGCCGGTGGCCCCGACCCCGCCGCCGGGCAGGTCGTCGTCGTCACGTCGGCGGCGGTCGCCCGGCCAGCCGCCGTCCGCCGGGGCGTCCTCCGGAAGGCTGCCGACGGCCATCAGCCGGGCCATCAGCGCGGAGGAGGGGCCGGGGGTGTCGGTGCGGGTCAGCAGGTGCTTGACGGAGCGGCCCTCGTCGGCCTCGGCCTTGCACTGCGGACAGGTGGCCAGGTGGGCCAGGACCCGCTCGCGCGAGTCGTGGCCGAGCTCGCCGTCCAGGAACGCCGAGAGGCGGTCGCCGAGGTGGTGCTCCTCGGCCGCGGGTTCGGCGGGGCGTACGGGCAGGGCGCGCAGCGCCGTGTCGGCGGGCAGCGGGGCGGCGGGCAGCAGGGACTCGCCGGGCTCGCCGCTCGCCGGATCCCCGGCGCCGCGGCGGCCCGGCAGTGCCCAGCCCCGCCAGGTCAGGGACCGCTCGGACGCATCCGAACGGTCCGGACCGGACCGGCCGGTTCCGCTCACGATCGCCTCCGCCCGCGCCCGCCCGGCGCGACCACGGCCTCACCGGCGGCGACGCCGACCGGCACCGGCTCCTCCGAGCCGCCGCGGCGCTCACGGCCGGGGGCCGAGCCGGGGGCGCGGTGCTTGAGCGCGGCGCGCAGGTGCGAACGGCCGCGGTGGATGCGGCTGCGGACGGTGCCGAGCTTGACGCCCAGCGTGGCGGCGATCTCCTCGTAGGACAGGCCCTCGATGTCGCAGAGCACCACGGCGGCGCGGAACTCCGGGGCGAGGGTGTCCAGGGCCTGCTGCACGTCGGCGTCGAAGTGGGTGTCGCTGAAGTGCTGGGCCGGGCTGGGCTCGCGGGAGGCGAGCCGCTCGGCCGCGTCCTCGCCGAGCGCGTCGAAGCGGATGCGCTGGCGGCGGCGGACCATGTCCAGGAACAGGTTGGTGGTGATCCGGTGCAGCCAGCCCTCGAACGTGCCGGGGGTGTAGGTGGACAGCGAACGGAACACCCGGACGAAGACCTCCTGGGTGAGGTCCTCGGCGTCGTGCTGGTTGCCCGTCAGGCGGTACGCGAGGCGGTAGACGCGGGCGCTGTGCGCCTCGACGATCTCCTCCCAGGTGGGCGGAGTCCAGCTCTGCGCGTCGGGGCCCTCGGCGAAGGTCGCGAGGGCGGGAGCCTCGGCGGTACCGGCGGCCGGCGTCGGAACGGCGGCGGCGGGCTGGTCCATGTCGGAGTGCGCAGGCTGGTTCATCACGGGCTTCGGCGTACGGGCCGACGCGGTGCCGCGGGAGTGCCGCCGCACGGGGACGTCGCCCTCGGCCACACCTCCTCGGTCGGCTCTTCTGCCCAGCAGGGCCACCACCATATCCACCTCACCCGTCAAGCCCGGATAAAAGTGCCCGGGAGGTCTCTCGTACCCGGTCCTCAGTGACAACGGCCCGCCGCCGTACGCGGTTCCCGGTCGGCCAGTAATCTGTGCCAGGAAATATCGACATCCCTCGGCACCGGGCCGCCACCCGGGGCTCCGAAAGAGGCAGCCATCAGCGAGTTCGGGCCCGCGCGCGCGGCCCTCGCCGACACCTACGTGGGCGAGGACGCGGTGCTGACCTACGCCCGGGCGCAGTCCGCCCGGACCGGCATACGCGCGATCGGGCCGAGCGGCGGGGCGTGCCTGCGGCTGCTGGCCGCCGCGCTCGACGCCAAGGCGGTGGCCGAGATCGGCACCGGCACCGGGGTCTCGGGGGTCTACCTGCTGCGCGGGATGCGGCCGGACGGCGTGCTCACCACGGTGGACTCCGAGCCGGTGCGCCAGCAACTGGCCCGCGAGGCGTACCAGGCGGCCGGGTTCGCGGCCAACCGCTCCCGGTTCATACCGGGCCGGGCGCTGGACGTGCTCCCCCGGCTCGCCGACGGCCAGTACGACCTGGTGTTCTGCGACGGCGATCCGGCCGAGTCGCGTGAGTACCTGCTGGAGTCGCTGCGGCTGCTGCGGCCGGGCGGGATGGTCTGCTTCGAGGGGGTCTTCCAGGAGGGCCGGCTCGCCGAACCGGAGCTCCAGGACCCGCAGACCGGCGCGGTGCGCGACCTGGTCCGGGACGTGCGGGAGAGCGACGCGCTGCTGCCCGCGCTGCTGCCGGTCTCGGACGGGCTGCTCTGCGCGGTCAAGCGCTGACGCCGGCTCCGCGGCGCCTGCGCGGCGTCTCCGGCGGTCGGGAAACACGCGGGCCCGGGCCGACGTGACGTCGTACCCGGGCCCGACTGCACATCTCCAGGAGATGGCGAGCACCTGCTGCGGTCAGCCGCAGGCCTTCTTCAGGGCCTCGCCGAGGGCGTCGGCCTCGTCAGGCGTGAGCTCCACCACGAGGCGTCCGCCGCCTTCGAGCGGAACGCGCATGATGATGCCCCGCCCCTCTTTGGTGACTTCGAGCGGGCCGTCACCCGTCCGCGGCTTCATGGCCGCCATGCTCGTTCCCCTTCCTGCAACCGCTCAGCTACGCACCGGCAGTCCGTCCACCGCCGGTATCGAACGCATTGATCGGAAGCCATTATCCCGCATGCCACGGCCTGATGACCAACATCACTCTCGGTGCAACCTCGGCCGGATCGGCACCAACCGCCGCAATTCACGTGATAAGCCCCGGCGTGGCGGCACCCCCGACACCATGGGAAGGTGCGATACCTCACACTCCCCAGCCCGCCGTCTGCTCCGGCATCCTGGCACACGACCACCGACACGACGATCGTCTAGGGAGCCCTCGCCCATGTCCGATTCCGTGCTGTACGAGCTGGACGGCGGCCTGGCCGTCATCACCATCAACCGTCCGGAGGCGATGAACGCCCTGGACGTCGCCACCAAGGTCGCGCTGCGCGACGCCGTGACCGGGGCCGCCGGGGACCCTTCGGTGCGGGCCGTGCTGCTGACCGGCGCGGGCGAGCGGGCGTTCTGCGTCGGGCAGGACCTGAACGAGCACCTGGCGCTGCTGAAGCGGGCCGAGGAGACCGGCGAGGGCGCGCTGCGGACCGTCGCCGAGCACTACAACCCGCTGGTGCGGGCGCTGGCCGGGATGCGCAAGCCGACCGTCGCCGCGGTCGGCGGAGTGGCGGCCGGCGCGGGCGCCTCGCTCGCCTTCGCCTGCGACTTCCGGATCCTCTCCGACCGGGCCGGCTTCAACACCGCCTTCGCCGGGATCGCCCTGACCGCCGACTCGGGCGCCTCCTGGACGCTGCCCCGGCTGGTCGGGCACGCCAAGGCCACCGAGCTGCTGATGCTGCCCCGGACGGTGAAGGCCGCCGAGGCGATGGAGCTGGGCCTGGCCACCAAGGTCGTGCCGGCCGACGAACTCGCCGCCACCGCACGGGTCTTCGCCCGCGAGCTGGCCGAGGGCCCGACCGTCGCGTACGGCGCCATCAAGGAGTCGCTGGCGTACGGCGCCTCCCACTCGCTGGACGAACTCCTCGACAAGGAGGACGAGTTGCAGACCCTGGCGGGCGAGAGCGAGGACCACCGGATCGCGGTGCGCGCCTTCATCGCCAAGGAGAAGCCGGAGTACCTGGGTCGCTGAGCGGGCGCGGCCGGTCGACGGGAGCTGGCGGGCGGGCCCTACTCGCCCGTACGGACGTGGCAGTCCGCCAGGTGGTCGTCGACCAGGCCGCAGGCCTGCATCAGGGCGTAGGCGGTGGTCGGGCCGACGAAGCGGAAGCCCGCCTTCTTCAGCGCCTTCGCCAGCGCCGTCGACTCGGGCGTGACGGCCGGCACCTCGTCCAGCGAGCGGGGGGCCGGCCGGTCCGGGTCGGCGGCGAACTCCCAGATCAGCTTGTCCAGACCACCGTCCAGGTCGCGGGCGACCCTGGCGTTGGCGATCGCCGCCTCGATCTTGGCCCGGTTGCGGATGATGCCGGTGTCGGCGAGCAGCCGCTCCCGGTCCGCCTCGCCGAACTCGGCGACCCTGGCGATCTCGAAGCCGGCGAACGCGGCCCGGAAGCCCTCGCGGCGGCGCAGGATGGTCAGCCAGGACAGGCCGGACTGGAAGGCCTCCAGGCAGACCCGCTCGAACAGCGCGTCGTCGCCGTGCACCGGGCGGCCCCACTCGGTGTCGTGGTAGACCCGGTAGTCGTCGGTCGATTCGCCCCAGCCGCAGCGGAGCAGACCGTCCGCGCCGAGCACGGCACCGCTCACCGCTCCTGCCCCGGCTTCGCGTCCTCGGGGGCCGGTGCCTTGGTCAGTGCGACGGCCGGTTCGGCCGCCTTCGCGAACTCCTCCAGCCCGGGCAGCGGTTCGGCGGCCGGGTCCGGGGCGGCGGTGGCCTCGACCGCGCCGCGCAGGTGGGCGGCGGCCTCCAGCTCGGCGATCCGCGAGTCGCGGTAGGCGAGTTCGGCCCCGAGGCGGTCCAGGACGTCGTCCACCTCGTCCATCCGGTAGCCGCGCAGGGCCATCGGCAGCCGCAGGTCGTCCACGTCCGTCTTGCCCAGCGGGCGGTCCTGCGGCAGACGCGCGGCGATGCGGTCCGGCACCGCCTCCGGCATCGAGCCGCCCCCGCCCAGCGCCACCAGCGCGGCGCCGCCGACCACCACGGCCATGGCGACCACGATCACCCAGAACACGAGCTGTCCTCCCGAACTCCCGGACGGTCCTCTTCGAAGTGCCGGGGAACCAGACTGATCATGACAGCATGGTCCCCAGTGAGGCCGGGGGCCATCATCGCACCCGCAGGAGCGGAGGAGGAGACATCGGTGGCACTGCGTCTGGGACCACGCGCATTCGGCGACGACGAGCTGGTGATCATGGCGATCGTGAACCGGACGCCGGACTCGTTCTTCGACAAGGGCGCCACCTTCGCCGACGAGGCCGCGTTCGCCGCGGCGGACCGGGCGATGGCCGAGGGCGCGGCGATCCTGGACATCGGCGGGGTGAAGGCCGGGCCGGGCGACGAGGTCACGGTCGAGGAGGAACTGCGGCGCACCGTGCCCTTCGTGGCCGAGCTGCGCAAGCGCCACCCCGAGGCGGTGATCAGCGTGGACACCTGGCGGCACGAGGTCGGCGAGGCCGTCTGCGAGGCGGGCGCGGACCTGCTGAACGACGCCTGGGGCGGGGTGGACCCGAAGCTCGCCGAGGTGGCCGCCCGGCACGACGTCGGGCTGGTGTGCACCCACGCCGGCGGCGCCGAGCCGCGCACCCGTCCGCACCGGGTCGGGTACGAGGACGTGATGGCGGACATCCTGCGGGTGACCGTCGGACTGGCCGAGCGGGCGGTGGAGCTGGGGGTGCGCCGGGACGCGGTGATCATCGACCCGGGGCACGACTTCGGCAAGAACACCCGGCACTCGCTGGAGGCGACCCGGCGGCTGCCGGAGATGACCGCGACCGGCTTCCCGGTGCTGGTCTCGCTCTCCAACAAGGACTTCGTCGGCGAGACCCTGGACAGGCCGGTGAACGAGCGGCTGCTCGGCACCCTGGCCACCACCGCGGTCTCGGCCTGGCTGGGCGCGCAGGTCTACCGGGTGCACCAGGTCGCGGAGACCCGCCAGGTGCTGGACATGGTCGCCTCGATCCGCGGCACCCGCCCCCCGGCGGTCGCCCGCCGGGGGCTGGCGTAGGGCCTGCGCCGGATCGGGCCCGGAATCCCGTCGGGCCCGGAATCCCGTCGGGCCTGGATCTCCTCGGGCCTGGATCTCGTCGGGCCTAGATCTCGTTGGCCGGTCGGCGGGCGTCGGCGAGGATCTTCATCACCTCGTCGATCTCGTCGGTGATGTGGAACAGCTCCAGGTCGTGCGGGGCCGCCTTGCCCTGCTCGACCAGGGTGTTCTTCAGCCACTCGTAGAGGCCGCCCCAGTACGCGCTGCCGTAGAGGATCACCGGGAAGCGGGTGACCTTCTTCGTCTGCACCAGGGTGAGCGCCTCGAAGAGCTCGTCCAGCGTGCCGAGCCCGCCGGGCAGGACCACGAAGCCCTGCGCGTACTTCACGAACATCGTCTTGCGGACGAAGAAGTAACGGAAGTTCAGCCCCAGGTCGACGTACTCGTTGAGGCCCTGCTCGAAGGGCAGCTCGATGCCGAGCCCGACGCTGAGCCCGCCCGCCTCGGAGGCGCCGCGGTTGGCCGCCTCCATCGCGCCGGGGCCGCCGCCGGTGATCACCGCGTAGCCGGCCTCGGCGAGGGCCCGGCCGATGGCCATCCCGGCCTCGTACTCGGGCGAGCCGGCCGGGGTCCGGGCCGAGCCGAAGACGCTGATCGCGGGTGGGAGTTCGGCGAGGGCGCCGAAGCCCTCGACGAACTCGGAGGTGATCCGCAGCACCCGCCACGGGTCGGTGTGCAGCCAGTCGGTCGGACCGGTGGTGTCCAGCAGACGCTGGTCCGTGGTGCTCGTGCCGACCTGGTCCCGGCGCACCAGCACCGGGCCCTTCTGCTTCTCGGGCCAGGCCTTCCTCTTCCGCGGCACGCCCACCTTCTCGGGGCCGTGCCCGTACTGCTTCTCGTCTCCTGTGCCTGTCATGACGAAACCCTACGCCCGCCTTCCCCCGTTTTCAGGCAACGGGGGAAGGTCGGTTGGGCAACCGGAAGGTGGCGTTCGACCGATGGCCGGACCGGCCGGTCACGGCGGGGTCAGCTGGTCAGCCAGGCGCGCAGCCGGTCCTCGGTCTCGGCGATGGCGGTCAGCGAGCAGTGCTCCTCCCGCTTGTGCGCGAGGTTCGGGTCACCGGGGCCGTAGTTGACCGCCGGGACGCCGAGCGCGCTGAACCGCGCGACGTCGGTCCAGCCGAACTTGGCCCGGGCCTGGCCGCCGGTGGCCGCTAGGAAGGCCTGCGCGGCCGGCTGCGAGAGGCCCGGCAGGGCGCCCGGGGCGAAGTCGGTCACGGTCAGCTCGAAGCCGTCGAAGACCTCGCGCACGTGCTTCTCCGCCTCGGCCTCGCTGCGGTCCGGCGCGTAGCGGAAGTTGACCGTGACGACGCACTCGTCCGGGATCACGTTGCCGGCCACGCCGCCGTCGATCCGCACCGCGTTGAGGCCCTCGCGGTACTCCAGGCCGTCGATCTCCACCCGGCGCGGCTGGTAGTTCGCCAGCCGGGTGAGCACCTCGGCGGCGTGGTGGATGGCGTTGTCGCCGAGCCAGCTGCGGGCCGAGTGGGCGCGCACGCCGGAGAGGCGGATCTGCGCCCGCAGGGTGCCCTGGCAGCCGCCCTCGACCACGCCGCCGCTGGGCTCCATCAGCACCGCGAAGTCGGCGGCCAGCCACTCCGGGCGGTCCTTGGCGAGGTGGCCGAGGCCGTTGCGGTGGGCCTCCACCTCCTCGCAGTCGTAGAAGACGAAGGTGAGGTCGCGGTTGGGCTCGGCCACGGTGGCCGCGAGGCGCAGCTGGACGGCCACGCCGGACTTCATGTCCGAGGTGCCGCAGCCGTAGAGCAGGTCGCCCTCGACGTACGAGGGCAGGTTGTCGGCGATCGGCACGGTGTCCAGGTGGCCGGCGAGCAGGACACGCTCGGCACGGCCGAGGTTCGTCCGGGCGACCACGTTGTTGCCGTAGCGGTCCACGGTGAGGTGCGGGTAGCCGCGCAGGGCGGTCTCCACGGCGTCGGCGAGCGCCTGCTCGTCGCCGCTCACCGAGGGGAAGTCGACGAGTCGGGCGGTCAGCGCGCCGCCGTCGAGAGTGAGGTCCAGGGGCGTCGGGTTCGGGCTGCTCATGGCGTCAGCCTAGTCGTGGGTGTGTGTGCCCGGTGTGGTCGTTCTGTGACACGGACTGTGACACGGAGAAGGCCCGGAACGGCAACCGGGATGCGCCGCACACCCGTCCGAGTGGGTACGGTGTCGGATCAAGGAGCGGGCGCGAGAGGGGCGAGGGTGGCCAGGAGAAGGGGCAGCGAGCAGCTGGACGGCGAGGAGCTGGACGAGGAGTCGACTCCACGCCGCGGTCCGCTGCGGGCGCTGTTGCTCGTGCTGGTCGGGCTGCTCGGCCTGGCGATGGTGGCGGGTCTGGCCGTGGTCGGGATCTGGTGGTTCGGCTTCCGGCAGGCGGCCACCGAGGAGTGCACGGTGAAGACCGCGGCCGGCAGCGGCACGCTGGAGCTGCCGCAGGCCGCCAACGCCGCGACGATCGCCGCGGTGGCGCGTTCGCGCGGGCTGCCGGACCGGGCGACCACGATCTCGCTGGCGACCGCCATGCAGGAGTCCAAGCTGCGCAACCTCGCGGGCGGCGACCGGGACTCGATCGGCCTGTTCCAGCAGCGGCCCTCGATGGGCTGGGGCACCCCCGAGCAGATCGCGGACCCGGTGTACGCGACCAACAAGTTCCTGGACGGCCTGGTCAAGGTCCCCGGCTACACCCGGATCCCGCTGACCGACGCGGCCCAGGCGGTGCAGAAGAGCGGCTACCCGCAGGCGTACGCCAAGCACGAGACCAAGGCGACCCTGCTCACCTCGGCGCTGTCCGGGCGCGAGCCCGGCTCCTTCAACTGCGTGGTGAAGGACTACGCCAAGCCGGATCCGGCCGACGCGTCCTCGCCGACGGCGGGCGCCTCGGCCACCCCGGCCGCGCTGCCGGACCGCACCCAGGTGCTGTCCGACCGGGTGCGCCGGGAGTTCGGCCGGACCGTCACCCCGGCGGCCGGCTACACCTCGACGATCAAGGGCGCCGAGAACGCGGTCTCGCTGACCCTGGACCCGGCGGCCGCCGCGCTGACCTCCTCGGCGGACGCCGCGGCGGACGGCGGGGTGAGCGCCGAGCGGGCCAGCGGCTGGGAGGTGGCCCACTGGGCGGTCGCCCAGGCCCAGCAGCTGGGCATCGCGACGGTCGCCTACGACGGGAAGATCTGGCGCAAGAGCAAGTCGGAGGACGGCTGGCAGGCCCAGGGCTCCGGCACGTCGACCAAGCTCGTCCAGGTCACCCTCGCGCCGTACGACAAGAGCTGACGCACTGGTGTTCGGGTTGCCGCCGGACGGGTGATTCGGGTCAACCCCGGTGGACCGACCCCCCGTTCCGGCGGCCCCCGGTGGAGAACCGTCACTTCCCTTGGCCGGGGCCGGTTCGACGGTGCGCGGCGGGCCCGGTGGACGCCTCCGCTGTGGTCGTACCATCCGATGGTCGGTCGGGATCTTTCCTTGCACCGGCCGAAACCTTCTGGCTTCTCAAGCGGTAACAACCTCGTCCGCCCGGTCCCGTCCACGACCGGTCGTCCACCCGGGTGGGCGGGACGGACCCAGACCCCTTCGAGGAGCCCCATGTCTCACCCCCTCACGCGCCGGATCGCCCAGGCCGCGCTCGTCGTGGCGGCCGGAGCGACCCCGCTGGTCGCGGCCGGCTCCGCGTCCGCCCTGGGCGGTGACGCCCTGCTTCCCAAGAGCGACCTCGCGGCGCCCCTGAGCCAGCTGACCAACAACGACACCGGTTCCACCCTGCAGCACACCACCCACCAGCTCGGTCAGGCCGCCGGCACCACCGGTGCGGCCACCGTCGCCGCGGGCGTGCCGTCCGCCGCCGACGCCGCCGGGAGCATCGTCGCCCACCAGCTGCCCGAGGCGAACGAGAAGGCCAGCTCGCTGACCGCCCCGGTCGACCAGACCGCCGCCACCACCGGCCAGCTCTCCGCCGTCACCCCCAAGGTCGCCTCGGCCCTGGCCGGCAAGCTCGGCGAGGCCGTCACCGGCAGGGCCGCGGGCACCCGCAGCGCCAACGCCGGCGCCGGCGCGGTCGGCGACCTCGCCCAGGCGGGCTCCGTCACCCAGGCCCTGCCCGGCGCCGACAAGCTCGCCGGTGCCGTTCCCGGCGCCGGTGCCGTCGCCGACGCGCTGCCGCTGGGCTCCGTCCAGCGGGCGCTGCCGCTCGGCTCGGTGGAGGAGAGCCTGCCGGCCACCGACGTGCTGGGCCTCGCCGAGCACGGCTCGGCCAACCGCCTCGGCGGCGCCGACCTCGGCCAGAACAACCCGCTGTCCGGCCTGCTCGGCGGGCTCGGCCCGCTCGGCGGACTGCTGGGCGGCGCGAACGGCGGCAGCATCAGCGGCCTGCCGCTCTAAGGCCCGACTGTTGCAGGGCCCTGCTGTTGGCAAGGCCCTGCTTCCGCGAAGCCGCGTCCACGTACGCACGACGAAGTCCACGTACGCACGACGAAGGGGCCGGTGCTCCCACCCGGGACACCGACCCCTTCCGCGTACCGTCAGCGCGCCGCGTTCAGCCGTTCCACGGCCGCGGCCACCCGCTCGTCGGTCGCGGTGAACGCCACCCGGACGAAGCGCTCGCCGGCCGGCCCGTAGAAGTCACCGGGCGCCACCAGGATGCCCAGCGCGGCCAGCTCGGCCACGGTCTCCCAGCACGGGCGGTCCTGGGTCGCCCACAGGTAGAGGCTGGCCTCGGAGTGCTCGATCCGGAAGCCGTACGCCTCCAGCGCCGTCCGCAGCGCCGAACGCCGGGCCGCGTAACGCCCGCGCTGCTCGGCCACGTGCGCGTCGTCCGCCAGCGCCGCGACGGTCGCCGCCTGGACGGGCGCCGGCACGATCATGCCGCCGTGCTTGCGCACCTCCAGCAGCTCCCTGACCACCACCGGGTCGCCCGCCACGAAGGAGGCGCGGTAGCCGGCCAGGTTGGACCGCTTGGAGAGCGAGTGGACGGCCAGCAGGCCCTCGTGGTCGTTCCCGCAGACGTCCGGACGCAGGACGGAGACCGGCTCGGCCTCCCAGCCCAGCTCCAGGTAGCACTCGTCGCTGACCAGCAGCACCCGGTGCTCCCGGGCCCACTCGACGGCGCGGCGCAGCTCGTCCGCGCCGAGCACCCGGCCGGTCGGGTTGGACGGCGAGTTCACCCAGAGCAGGCGCACCCGGGAGCCGTCCAGCTCGTCCACCGAGTCGTACTCGACCGGCTCGGCACCGCACAACCGCGCGCCCACCTCGTAGGTCGGGTACGCCAGCCGCGGATAGGCGACCTGGTCGCCCGGGCCGAGGCCGAGCTGGGTCGGCAGCCAGGCCACCAGCTCCTTGGAGCCGACGGTCGGCAGGACGGCCTGCGGGCCGATCTCGGCGCCGCAGCGGCGGTTCAGCCAGCCGGCGATCGCCTCGCGCAGCTCCAGCGGACCCCAGACGGTCGGGTAGCCGGGCGTGTCGGTGTGGGCGGCCAGCGCCTTCTGGATCACCTCGGGGACCGGGTCGACCGGGGTGCCGACGGAGAAGTCGCACAGGCCGCCCGGGTGGGCGAGGGCGGTGGCCTTGTAGGGCTCCAGCTTGTCCCAGGGGAACACGGGGAGCCGATCGGACACCCTTCCCCGGTCGGAATGGCGGCGCGCCGCCCCCGGGTGGCCCGGGAACGGCGCGCGCGTGCTGTCGTCGATGCTCACAGCTTCAGATGCCACCGATCGTCAGTGGTCGGCGTTCTGAGGCGGCAGGGCCTCGATGAACGGGTGGTCCCGCTCGATCAGACCGAGCTTCGAGGCGCCACCGGGCGAACCCAGGTCGTCGAAGAACTCGACGTTCGCCTTGTAGTAGTCCTTCCACTCCTCGGGAGTGTCGTCCTCGTAGAAGATCGCCTCGACCGGGCAGACCGGCTCGCAAGCGCCACAGTCGACACACTCATCCGGGTGGATGTAGAGGGAGCGGTTGCCCTCGTAGATGCAGTCAACCGGGCACTCTTCGATGCACGCCTTGTCCTTCACGTCGACACAAGGCTGCGCGATGACGTAGGTCACGCTGTCGTTCCTCCTCGGAAGGGCCTGGCGGCCCGTTCTGTTCTGCTCGCGTGCGCGGTGAGCGCGGCGTCGTCGATGCCCGCCCCTAGTATCGCGGGTCGGAGACCGCAAATGCACAGGAGGTGGCCTGATCATGACCCGAGACCCGTCGCAGAGCCGTCCGGAAGTCCGGATAGATCGCTCTGACGTGGGACGACGTGTGTCCGTTCGGCGCCTCTCGGAGTTCGTGGACGACCGGCCGGTGTTCCGGGATTCGATCGGCGTGCTCACATCGTGGGACGATCATGGACTGACCGTGGTGCCTCGCTCGGGCGAGCCGGTCCTCGTACCGGAGAAGCTGCTGGTCGCGGGCAAGGTGGTGCCGCCGTTCCCGGCGCGGCGCGCGCCGCTGCCGGCCGCCACGCCGGTCGAGCTGCAGCGGATCGCGGGGCGCGGCTGGCCCGGGGTCGAGCAGGAGGCGCTCGGCGAGTGGACGCTGCGCGCGGCCGCCGGGTTCACGCGGCGGGCCAACTCCGTCCAGGCCCTCGGCGACCCCGGACTGCCGCTGCCTCAGGCGCTGGCCGCCGTACGGGACTGGTACGCGGCGCGCGGACTGCCCGCCCAGGTCGAGGTGGTCACCCCCGGGACGGCGGACGGGCTGCGGGAGCTGCTGGGCGCGCCGCACTCCCCCACCCTGGTGCGCACCGCCCCGCTGGCCGGGGTCGCCCGGGCCGGCACCGGGCAGGACAGGGTCCGGCTCTCGCGGACGGCGGACGCCGACTGGATGTCCCTGTACGGCCGACTGGGCGAGGACCCCGCCGTGCGGGAGGCCGCCCGGCGGGTGCTGCACGGCGGCCCCTCCGTCTGGTTCGCCACCGTGCCGGGCGCCCCCGGGCAGCCGCCGCTGGCGATCGGGCGCTGCGTCGTCGACGGCCCCTGGGCCTGCTTCGGCGCGATCGAGGTCCAGCCGTACGCCCGGAGGGCCGGGCTGGCGACGGCGGTCATGGCGGTGCTCGCCGCCCGCGCGGCCGAGGAGGGCGCCAGCGGCGCGTACCTCCAGGTCGAGGCGGGGAACGAGGGTGCGATCGCGCTGTATGACGGACTCGGCTTCACGACCAGTCACACTTACCACTACGCGCTCCTCCCCCAGGAGTGACCACCTGACCGTTACGTCGTTGTTCGTCCCGCTTGTCCGCTTGTCCGTCCGCCGTACGAAAGCCGTCGCCGTCACCGTGACCGAGCAGAGCAGAGACCGCTTCCGGACCGCCGCCCGCACCGAGGACCCCGATCCGGTGCTGCTGTGCCTGCTCGCTGCCGCCGAGCACGACCCCGTCCTGGACCCCGGCGACCCGGGCGAACCACCCGGGGTGGACGCCGTGCTCGCCGCCTGCGAGGCCGCGCTGGAACGGCACGCGGCCGCCGTCCGGCTCGCCGTGGCCGAGCGCTCGCCGTCCGGGCCGGAGGAGACCGCCGCCCTGCTCGCCGCCGTGCTCGGCGGACGGGAACGGTTCCACGGGCGGCAGTCCGACTACCGGCGGCTGGAGTCCTCGCTGCTGCCCGACGTGCTGCGGCGGCGGCGCGGACTGCCCATCATGCTCTCGCTGGTGTGGATCGCGGTCGGGCAGAAGGCCGGGCTCACCGTCCACGGCATCGCGCTGCCCGGCCACTTCATCGTCGCGGTCGGCGGCCCGACCGGCGGCGAGCAGTACGTCCTCGCCGACCCGTTCCACGGCGGACGGCTGCTCGACCCGGCCGACGTCGAACACCTGGTCGCCGCCTCCGGGCACGAGTTCACGCCCGCCCTGCTCACCCCGGCCCAGCCGCTGGACATCGTGCTGCGGATACTCGGCAACATCCGCGCCTGGGCGGCCGACCGTCCCGAACACGCCCGCACCCAGCTGTGGGCCACCGAACTCGCCCTGCTGCTCCCCCGCCACCCCGCCCAGCTGCGGCTCGAACGGGCCGAACTCCTGGTGCGGATGGGGGACTTCCTCGGCGGCTCGGCGGAGATGGACTCGTACGCGCAGATCCTGGACGCCTTCGACCCGGACGGCGCCGCCAAGGTCCGGCAGGAGGCCCGGGCGGCGCGGCACCGGCTCAACTAGGACCTGTCCGCCGCTACAGCCAGCCCTTCTCCCGGGCGATCCGGACCGCCTCGGTGCGGTTGCGGGCCTCGGTCTTCTGGATCGCCATCGAGAGGTAGTTGCGCACCGTCCCCTCCGACAGGTGCAGCCGCCTCGCGATGTCCGCGTTCACCGCGCCGTCCGCGGCCGCGCCCAGCACGTCCCGCTCGCGCGCGGTCAGCGGGTTCGCGCCCTCCGCCAGCGCGGCCGCCGCCAGCACCGGATCGATCACCCGCTCGCCGCGCAGCACCCGGCGGATCGCCTCGGCCAGCTCGGCGGCGGGCGCGTCCTTCACCAGGAAGGCGTCCGCGCCCGACTCCATCGCCCGGCGCAGGTAGCCGGGGCGGCCGAAGGTCGTCGCGATCACCACCTTCGTACCCGGCGCCCGGCGGCGCAGCTCGGCCGCCGCCTCGATGCCCGTCAGGCCCGGCATCTCGATGTCCAGCACGGCGACCTGCACCTCGTTCGCCAGCACCGCCGCCACCACCTCGTCCCCGCGGCCCACCTGCGCGACGACGTCGATGTCCCCCTCCAGCCCGAGCAGCGCCGCCAGTGCCTCCCGGACCATCCCCTGGTCCTCGGCGAGCAGCACGCGGATCGAGGGGCTGTTCTCTGCGTTACCCATGGCCACGACCTTAGAGGGGAACGGGCTTGAGTCTCCGGTAGGAGGAGACCGCACAGTGGTGCCCATGGACGGAGACGACATCCGCTACTCGATCGGCGACCTCGCCCGGCGCACCGGGCTCACCGCCGAGACCACCCGGTTCCAGGCCCTCCACACCCTGACCGCCGTCACCACCCTCGACAACCCGGCCTCCCGGGCCGTCCCCACCCGCAACGCCTTCACCGTCACCGGGGAGTTCCTCCTCGCCGGCCGCCCCGCCCTCCGCTACCGCCGCACAGGCACAGGTGTCACAGCCAGCGCCTGGCGGCGTCGAGGCTGTCGGCGCCGGTGGTGTTGAAGGCGATGGCGGCCTGTGGGGCGTGGCGGCGGACGAGATTGACGACGAGTTCGAAGAGGGGCAGGGCGGGCTCGGGCTTGCGGATGCCACCGCCGATGACGACGACGTCCCACGGGCGGGAGGCGAGGGCGGCGGTGATCGCGGGTTCGGCGGTCCCGTCGGGGGCCACCAGGGTCATCGACGCGTCGATGCCGTGGTCGGCGAAGCGGGCGAGTTCGGCGTCGAGGACGGCCCGCAGGCCGTCGCCGTCCATACCGGGGACGCTGTGCGGGTCGAAGCCGAGGACGAGGACGGTGGACATGCCGGGTAGGACGATCAGTCGGGGTCTCCGGGTTCCTGGAGAAGGTGTCGGGCCGCGTCGGAGAGGGTGAGCTTGGGGTCGGTCCAGGAACAGACCTCCAGCCAGGAGAGCCGGCCGCCCTCGGCGAAGAGCAGGACCTCGCCGTCGCAGCCGATGGTCGCCTCGGCCACGATCTCCGCGCCGGTGACGGCGTCGGCGCCCGTGAAGTAGGCGGTGCAACCGCAGGCGCAGCTGGATTCGATGCGCAGGTACGGGAGTTGGGCGCGCAGGGGGTGACCCTCGGGGAGGAGGACGTCAAGGGTACGGGCGACATCGGCGGGGAGGTGGTTCATCGGCGGCGCAATCGCGTGGTGAGGGCGGACAGTTCTTCGATGCGGAGGAGCTTGGCCAGCAGGAGGTACACGCCGGCGAGGGCCGCACCGGCCGGCACCAGGCCGAAGGGGGTGGTGTACCAGGCCGCGGCCGCGGCGGGCAGGGCGGCCAGCAGGAGCCTCCCGTGGGCGCCCGCCACCCGCAGGGGGCCGAGGCGCCGGCGCAGGAGGAGGGCGGCGGCCGCGCAGGCGAGCAGGAAGGAGCCGCCGTAGCAGCCCGCCATCCCGGTGACGGCCCAGCGCAGCGGCAGCAGGTGGTGGCAGAGCACCGCGCCGAGGGCCGTGGCGGCGACCGGGAGGAGGTTGAGCAGGAAGGGGGTGCGGCTGTCGCCGAGGGCGTAGAAGGTGCGGGTGAGGGCGTAGGCGGCGGAGTAGAGGACCAGGCCGGGCGCGAAGGCGGTCAGCATGCCGGCGATGGCCTGCACGTCGCCGTCGCCGGTACGGCCGTGACCGAAGGCGAGGTCGCACAGCCGGGGCGCCAGGACGGCGAGCGCGCAGGCGGCCGGGACGGTGACCACGCCGACGGTGCGGACGGTGCGGGCGAGCAGCGCACGCACCTCGGCCGGATCGTCGGCGGCGGCGCTCAGCGCGGGGACGACCGCCGTCACCACGGAGACGGTGACCACGCCGTGCGGCACGATCCACAGCAGGTACGCGCTGCTGTACGCGGTGTACCCGACCCCCGGCAGTCCGGCCGCGGCGGCCTCGGAGCCGACCAGCGTGGACAGCCTGGTCACCACCCAGTAGCCGACCTGGTCGCTGAGCACCAGCAGCAGCGTCCAGCCCGCCGCCCGCAGCGGCTCGCCGAGCCCTGCCCGCTGCCAGTCCCAGCGCGGCCGCAGCCGCACCCCGGCCGCCCGCAGACAGGGCAGCAGCACCAGGCTCTGGGCGACGACGCCGAGCGTCGTCCCGGCCCCGAGGACCACGAGGTCGCGGGAGGAGAACGAGCGCTGCCCGACGTACGCCCCGAACACCCCGATGACCACGAGGTTGTTGAGCACCGGCGCCCAGGCCATCGGCGCGAACCACCGCCGGGCGTTGAGGAGTTGGCCGAGCACCGTGAACAGCCCGTAGAAGAACACCTGCGGCAGGCACAGGTAGGCCAGCAGCACCGTGCGGTCCAACTGCGCACCCCCGTACGAGGTGTAGGCCCGCACGACGTACGGCGCACCCGGCACCACCACGGCGGCCAGCACCAGCAGGGCGACCACCAGCACCGTCACCAGCCGGTCGACGTGCGCGGCCCCGCCGTCCGCCGACTCCTTGGCGGCGCGCACCAGATGGGGCACCAGCGCGGTGTTCAGCGCGCCGCCGATGAGCAGCACGAACAGGATGTTCGGCACGGTGTTGGCGACGTTGTACCCGTCCGCGAGCACCCCCGAGCCGAGGACGGCCACCAGCAGCGCCGAGCGGACGAAGCCGGTGGCCCGGGACACCACCGTCCCCGCCGCCATCACCAGGCTGGGCGGGAGGGTTCGGCGCGGTCTGCGGTGGCGGGCGGCCACGGCGGGACGGTCGAGCACGCTCACCCCCGCCTCCGCGCCGGGTAGCGCCCGAACGCCGCGTCCAGCGGCCGGACCAGCGGCAGCTCCCACTCCCCCGCACCCTCGACGACCCGCCCGCCGCTCTTCACCCGCCCCCGGGACGGGCGCTGCGGGAAGCTCGCCCTGTCGGGACCGGACGCCGCCCGGGCCGCGTACTCCCCGGCCGTCACCGGCTCCGGCCGCAGCCCGAGTCCGGAGCCGACGGCCCCCTCCTGGAGAACGGTCATCCGCCAGCCCCTCTCGCTCCGGGCACCGGCCCGAGAGGACCGGCGAGAACGCCGAGAGCATGCGCGAAGCGTCCTGAAGCGCGGCTGAGAAAGCTGAAGCCCTTTTAAGGAACGGATTCCGGGCCGGTGGCATGCTGATCCGCATGGAGATACTGGTGGTGGAGGACGACGCCCAGGTCGCCGCAGCCGTCCGGCGCGGGCTGGAGGCCGAGGGCTACACCGTCGACCTCGCCCCGGACGGCCTGACCGGCCTGCGACTGGCCCAGCGGCACCCCTACCGGGCGATCGTGCTCGACATCATGCTGCCCGGTCTGAACGGCTACAAGGTGTGCGAGGCGCTGCGCACCGACGGCGTCACCACCCCGATCCTGATGCTGACCGCCAAGGACGGCGAGTACGACGAGGCCGAGGGCCTGGACACCGGCGCCGACGACTACCTCACCAAGCCGTTCTCCTACCTGGTCTTCCTGGCCCGCCTGCGCGCCCTGATCCGCCGCAGCCAGACCCCCGGCCCGCTGCTGCGCGTCGGCGACCTCTGGCTGGACCCGGCGGCCCGCCGCTGCGGGCGCGGCGGCGCCGAGATCACCCTCACCGAACGCGAGTTCGCCGTGCTGCGCTGCCTGGCCGAGCACCCCGGCGAGGTGCTGTCCAAGCGCCGGATCGTCGACGAGGTGTGGGACATCGCCTTCGACGGCGAGGAGTCCATCGTCGAGGTGTACGTCAGCATGCTGCGCCGCAAGGTGGACACCCCGTTCGGCGTCCGCTCGATCACCACCGTGCGCGGCGCCGGCTACCGCCTGGAGGCCTGACGGTGCTCGGCCGCCTCTCCACCCGCCTGCGCACCTCGGTGGCGGCCGGCCTGGCCGCGCTGCTGCTGCTCGCCGGCGGCGCCTGGTGGCTGCGCGGCCACATGTACGACGCCCAGCTGGCCGTCGCCGAGGAGGACGCCCAGGAGAAGGCCCGCGAGCTCGGCAGCGGCTACAAGCACGGCCAGCAGCTGGTCGACAGCGGCAGCCTGCCGTACGTCGTCCTGGGCAGCGACGGCCAGGTGGTGATCATGGGCGGCCCGCTGACCACCCAGCACCTGGCCGGGGAGCCGCCCGCCGCCGTACCGCGCCTGGCGCCGGACAACTGGCAGTCCGTGCAGCGGATCACCATCGGCCCGGCCGGGCCGGCCGCCGCCAACCGCTACTCGGGGCGCACCTTCACCGCGATGGGCAGCTGGAGCCCGCTGCTGCGGGAGAGCGACGCGTCCGGCCGGCCGGTGCAGCCGCAGGTCGGGCCGTTCACCGTGTACGTGCTGGCCACCCCGTTCGCCGCCGAGGCCTCGCTGCACACCATCGACCCGGTCCTGCTGGCCGGCGTGCCGGCCGCCGCACTGCTGGTCGCGCTGATGGCCTGGGCGGCGACCAGCCGGGCGCTGCGCCCGGTGGAGGCGATCCGGGCCGAACTGGCCGAGATCGGCGAGCACCGGCTGGACCGCAGGGTCCCGGTGCCGCGCTCCGGGGACGAGATCGCCCGGATGGCCCGAACCACCAACGCCACCCTGGACCGGCTGGAGCGCTCGGCCGGCCAGCAGCAGCGCTTCGTCGCCGACGCCTCGCACGAGCTGCGCAGCCCGATCGCGGCGCTGCGCACCAACCTGGAGGTCTCGCTCGCCCACCCCGAGCGCACCGACTGGGCGGCCGCCACCGCGGAGGCGCTCACCTCGGTGGAGCGGCTCCAGCAGCTCACCGAGGACCTGCTGTTCCTGGCCCGGGGCGCGCACCCGGAGACGGCGGGCCGGCCGACCGTCGTGGACCTGTCCGCCGTGCTGCGCGAACTCGCCGACCAGTACCGCCCGGTGGTCGGCGCCCGGCCTGCCCTGCGGGTGGACGCGCCGGAGGCGGTGCTGGTGCGCGGCAGCCGGATCCGGCTGCACCGGCTGGTGCGCAACCTGCTGGACAACGCCCGGCGGCACGCGAGCACCGAGGTGGTGCTGTCCGCCCGGCAGACCGGGCGCGGCTGCGTCCTGGAGGTCCGGGACGACGGCCCGGGCGTGCCGGAGCAGGACCGCGAGCGGATCTTCGAGCCGTTCACCCGGCTCGACGAGGCGCGCAGCCGGGACGCCGGCGGCAGCGGCCTGGGCCTGGCCATCGCTGCGGACATCGCCACCCGTCACGGCGGCACCCTGCGCGTCGCGCACGCCCCGCGCGGGGCCCGCTTCGTGCTGGAACTGCCGTCGGCCCAGGACTCCCAGGCCTCCGGTTCGCTGAGGCCCGTTCGCTGAGGCCCCTTCGCTGAGGTCCGTTCGCTAGAGCGGGTTCACCGCAGGCGCGGACACCGTCCGCAGCGGCACCGAGGCCCGCAGCCGGAAGCCCCTCCCCCGCGCTCCCGGCCCGGTCTCCAGCCGCCCGCCGACCAGCGCCAGCCGCTCCTCCAGGCCGGAAAGCCCGTTCCCCGGCTGGGACTTGCCCGGACCGCGCCCGTCGTCGGTGATCTCCAGGACGGCGTACCGCTCGCCGCTCGGCTCCCAGCTCTCGTCCGCCCGCACCGTGCAGACGGCCGCCCCCTCGCCGTGCCGGACGATGTTGGTGACGGCCTCGCGCAGCGCCCAGGCCAGCGCGCCCGCCTCCTCGTTGGCCAGCGACGGCCAGGTGTCCACCAGCTCCGGCGCGGCCTCCAGCCGGATCTGCGCGGCGGCCAGCGCGGTACGGGCGGCGGCGAGCTCGACCGGCAGGGTGGGGCGGCGGAAGCCGGTCACCGCCTCCCGGACGTCGATCAGCGACTGCCGGGCGACCTGCTCGATGTCGGCGACCTGCGCCCGGGCCGCCTCGTCCTTGCCGGCGTCCATGAACCGTCCGGCCAGCTCGCTCTTCAGGGTGATCAGCGACAGCGAGTGCCCGAGCAGGTCGTGCAGGTCGCGGGCGAGGCGCAGCCGCTCCTCGGAGGCGGCCAGGTGCGCGACCGCCGCGCGGGCCTCGCGCAGCTCCTTCATGGTGGCGACCAGCCGCTGCATGCCGGTCATCGCCGCTCCGGAGAGGAAGGAGGTGAGCGTCAGGGTGGCGATGGTGTCCGAGCCGGCGCCGCCCACCAGGCCGGTGGCGGCGGTGAGCGCGGCCATGCCGAGGACCGAGCCCAGCGCGTAGCGCACCGGAACGATGACCGCGACGCACACCGAGGCGTAGGTGAACAGGGTGAGGAAGGACTCGCCGAGCGTGAGGCTGGTGGAGATGGCGAGCGTGACCATCATCGCGACGATCGCCCGGCACTCCCTCGGCCGCATGCCCGTCATCGAGCGGTAGACCACCAGCAGGACGTAGCCGACGAGGAAGACCGCCAGGCTGACCCAGCCGAGCACCTGGCCGAGCACGTCGTGACCGCCGTGCAGCAGGTCGTTGACCGGGTAGGCCAGGTACACCATCCACAGCAGCATCCAGCTGACCTTGACCATCAGCTGCCGTCTGGTCTCGATCGGTGAGCCCGGGACGTTGATGAGCGAGACGCGCGCCACACCCACCTCCGGCTGTCCGTCGGTGCGGTGGGTCCGGCGCGCGTCACTCATGTCGGTCATCATGCCTGGCGGGTGTCGCGGCGGTACAGCGCGGCGGCGGCGACGAGGAACACCGCGAAGAAGGCGGCCAGTCCGCCGACCGCGACCATGTCCAGCGACTGCCCGGGCCGGGTGAAGGTGGCCAGCTGGTTGTACAGGTACACCGGGTCGAACCGGGCGAACTTCTCCAGCGAGCCGCTCACCGGGAACCAGGTACCGCCGAGCAGCGCCATCGCCATGTAGGTGATCATCACGATCGGCTGCACCGCGTCCGGCGTCGCCGCGTAGCCGAGCGCCACCCCGAGCGCGGCGAACACGAAGCTGCCCAGCCACAGCGCGACCGCCAGCCCGATCCACTGCGGCAGGCTCAGCGAGACGCCCTGGGTCAGACCGACCGCGAAGACCACCAGGATCGCCGGCAGCGTGGTCACCGCCGTCGCCGCGATCTTGCCGATGGTGTACGCCCGGCCGGGCAGCGCGGTCAGCCGCAGCTGGCGCACCCAGCCGCTCTTGCGCTCCAGCGAGATCCGCTGCGCGCTGCCGGAGAGCACCGCGCCGACCGCGCCGAAGGTGGCCATCGAGACCATGAAGTAGGTCTTCACCGGCAGTCCGCCGGCCTGGTCGGCGGAGCCGTAGGCGTTGATGAAGAAGACGTACAGCACGGCCGGGTAGACGACGGTGAAGAACAGGTAGCGCCGGTTGCGGAGGGTCCGCAGGATCTCCAGCCTGATCAGGGTGGTCATCGCACGCTCTCCTTGTCGTCCGCGGTGCGCTCGGCGTCCGCGCGGTCCAGCTCGCCCGTGATGGTCAGGAAGGCCTGCTCCAGGCCCACCCCGGTGACCTCCAGCCCGCGCGGGTACAGGCCGGCCCCGTAGAGCGCGGCCACGCTCGCGTCGGCGTCCGCGGTGCGGATCCGGACGGTCCGCACCCCGGGGACCCTCGCGGTGACGTCCAGCGACTGCACGCCCGGCAGCGCCCGCAGCACGGACTCCGCGAACCCGCCGTCCCCGCCGTCCCCGTCGTGGAGTTCGAAGGCGATCCGGCGGGCGCCGGCCCGCGCCTTGATCTCCGCGGAGCTGCCGTCGGCGATCAGCCGGCCCCGGTGCAGCACCAGGACGCGGTCGGCGATCGAGTCGGCCTCCTCCAGGTAGTGGGTGGCGAACAGCACCGTGCGCCCGGCGTCGGCCTGCGCCCGCATGCTCGCCCAGAACGCCTGCCGGACGTTGACGTCCATGCCGGTGGTGGGCTCGTCCAGCACGATCAGGTCGCTGTCACCCGCGATCGCCAGGGCGAAGCGGACCCGCTGCTCCTGGCCTCCGGACAGCTTGTCGACCCGCCGCTCCGCCAGCTCCGTGATCCCCGCGTCGGTCAGCACCTCCGTGACCGACCGACCGCGCGGGTGCACGTCGCAGGCGAGCCGGACCAGCTCGTGGACCTTGACGTCGGTCATCAGCCCGCCGCTCTGCAGCATCGCGCCGACCCGGCCGGCCTCGATCGCCGACCGCGGGGTGCCGCCGAACAGCGTCACGTCGCCCTGGTCGGGCTCGCGCAGGCCGAGCAGCAGGTCCAGGCTGGTGGACTTCCCGGCGCCGTTCGGGCCGAGCAGGGCGACGGTCTCGCCCGGCCTCAGCACGAGGTCCAGTCCGTCCACGGCGCGCACCCGCCCGTAGCTCTTGCCGACGCCGCGGAAGGCGGCCACTTCGGTCACCATCGCCCGTTCCTCTCCCCTGGTGGTGTCGTGTCACGGTGCTGTTCGCACCACCACAGAGTCCCGCGCGGGCGGCCGGCGGCGGCAGTGCCGGCCGTCGTGGCTTCGGCATGACGGATGTCATGCCGACGGCCGGTACCCGCGTCACGCCCGTCGGCGATGAGGGGGTACCGGCCGTCGGTTCGGTTCAGCCGGTCAGGCGCCCAGCGAGCGCTTCACGAAGTCGACCTGGAGCAGCAGCAGGTTCTCCGCGACCTCCTCCTGCGGGGTCATGTGCGTGACGCCCGACAGCGGCAGCACGGTGTGCGGGCGGCCGGCCGCGAGCAGCGCCGAGGAGAGCCGCAGGGTGTGCGCGGCCACCACGTTGTCGTCCGCGAGGCCGTGGATGATCATCAGCGGGCGCTCCAGCCCGGCCGCGTACCCGTTCAGCGAGTTGGCCTCGTACACCTCGGGCCGCTCGCCCGGGTGGCCCAGGTAACGCTCGGTGTAGTGGGTGTCGTACAGCTCCCAGTCGGTCACCGGCGCCCCGGCCACCCCGGCGTGGAACACGTCCGGGCGGCGCAGCACCGCGAGCGCGGCCAGGTACCCGCCGTACGACCAGCCGCGGATCGCGACCCGGTCGAGGTCCAGCGGGAACTCCTCGGCGAGCGCCCGCAGCGCCTCCACCTGGTCGTCCAGGGTGGCCCCGGCGAAGTCGAAGGCGATCGACTTCTCCCAAGCCGGCCCGCGCCCGGGGGTGCCGCGCCCGTCGGCGACGACCACCGCGAAGCCCTGGTCGGCGAACCACTGCGAGTTGAGGTGCGGGTTGTGCGCCTGGACGACGCGCTGGCCGTGCGGGCCGCCGTACGGGTCCATCAGGACGGGCAGCAGGCCGTCGCGCTCGCGGTCGTAGCCGGTGGGCAGGAAGACGGCGGCCGGGATGCGGCGCTCGCCGGCGAAGCGGAACACCGGGCGGGCGGTGATGACCGGCGTCTCGGCGTACGAGGCGATGGTGGCGACGTCGTCGACCACCACGCCCTCCGACAGGTCGCGGGCGACCTGGACGAGCGTGCCGGGCAGGTCGGGCTCGGCGGTGGCCCGGACGGTGATGCCGCCGGCGTGCACCGCGCTGGTGACGGAGGTGAACGGCCGGCCGTTGGAGGACTCCCAGCCGAGCCGCTTGCCGTCGTGGCTGATCCGGCCGACGGCGATCCAGCCGGGCTCGGGGTCGGTCTCCTCGGCGCCGCCGGAGGCGGTGAAGAACACCTCCTCCTCGGTGACCGCGAGGACGGACCGCAGGTGCAGGTCCGCCCCGGTGACGGCCTGGTCGCCGACCACCAGCGCCCGGACTCCCCCCTCGTCCGAGATCCGCACCAGCTTCCCGTCCGGGGTCCAGGCCGGGACGCCCGGGAAGGCCTCCAGCCAGACCTCGTCGTGCTCCTCGAACAGCACCTCGGTGGCGCCGGTGACCGTGTCCAGGCCGAGGATCCGCTGGGTGCGCTGGTCGCGGGACTGGACCAGCAGCAGCGGCACGCCTCCGCCGGACCAGTGCACCCGGGCCAGGTAGGGGAAGGCCTCGCGGTCCCAGCTCACCTCGGTGCGCCCGCCGTGCAGGTCGAGCAGCCAGAGCCCGACCTCGGCGTTGGCGGTGCCGGCCGCCGGGTAGGCGACCTCGGCGGGCTCGCGCTCCGGGTTGGCCGGGTCGGCGATCCACCAGCGGCGCACCCGGCTGTCGTCGGCGCGCTCGACCAGCAGCCGGTCGCCGTCCGGAGACCACCAGAATCCGCGGTCGCGGTCCATCTCCTCCTGGGCGATGAACTCGGCCTGCCCCCAGGTGACGTTCGGGCCGTCAGGCTCGGCGAGCGCGTGGTCGCCGGCGCCGTCGGTGCGGGTCAGCCGCAGCTCGCCGGCGGTGTTGGCGTACGCGACGTGCCCGCCGTCCGGGGAGAGCCGCGGGTCCAACAGCGGGCCCCGGGCGGGCAGTTCGGCGGTGGAGCCGGTGGCCAGGTCGGCGGTGAACAGCCGGCCGGACAGCGCGAAGGCGGCCAGCTTCCCGGCCGTGTCCAGGGAGTAGCCGACGATGCCGGCCGAGCCCTCGCGGCTGCGCTCGCGGCGGGCCTTCTCGGCCGGCGAGAGGTCCTCCTCGCCGCCGCCGAGCAGCGCGGCCGGGTCGGCGGCGATCCGCTCCTCGCCGGTGGCGGTGTCGAGGGTCCAGAGCAGGTTGGCCCGGTCGCCGCCCGATCGGGAGCGGAGGAAGACGACCCGCGAGCCGTCCGGTGCGACGGAGAAGGAGCGGGGCGCGCCGACGGTGTAGCGCAGGGTCCGCGCGTACTGCCGGGGGAAGGTGTCCGCAGGGGTGTGGGAGGTCATGGCACCAGACCCTACGACGCCCTGGTCCCACCACCGGGTGACTGGTGATCACTCTTTCGGAGCATCGTCTTCAAGTACGCCCCAAAGAGGTCGAAACCCCCTCCGACCGGCCCATGCGCCCCGCCGGTGCCCCGATGCCCCGGAGCGCGCGGACTCACCGAGTGTAATGCGCCCCTCACCCATCGGGTATGACTTGTCGGGCGAGTGATCGTCGGACCCGTCCCGGCCCCCGGTCACCCGACCCCGATTCCCGTAACGGTCCCTCCGCCGCCCACCCCCAGGGGGCGGCGCACCCGAGAAGGGGTACGAGCCGAATGGCCATGAACATCTCCGCCGCCGTGCTGATGCTGGTGATCGTGGTGGTGCTGATCCGCCGCTCCGGCCTCAAGCTGGCGCACGCCATCGTCTGCGCGCTGCTCGGCTTCTACCTGGCCTCCAGCTCGATCGCCCCGTCGATCAGCCAGGTCACCAGCAACCTGGCCGGGATGATCAACGGCCTGAAGCTCTGACCCCACCGGACCACGGCGGTCGGCAGGGGCCTGAGGACAGGCCCTAGGCTTTCTCCCATGACCCCGACTACCGGCCGCCGGCTCCTCCTGGTGCACGCCCATCCCGACGACGAGTCGATCGGAAACGGCGCCACCATGGCCCGGTACGCCGCCGAGGGTGCCCGGGTGACGCTGGTGACCTGCACCCTCGGCGAGGGCGGCGAGGTGATCCCGCCGGAGCTGGCCGGCCTGACGGCCGATCGGGAGGACCGCCTCGGCGCGTACCGGATCGGCGAGCTGACCGCGGCCATGGGCGCGCTCGGCGTCACCGACTTCCGCTTCCTCGGCGGCCCGGGTCGCTACCGCGACTCCGGGATGATGGGCGTGCCCGACAACGACGCGCCCGGCTCCTTCTGGCGGGCCGACGTCGACGAGGCGGCCGGCCACCTGGTCGCGGTGATCCGCGAGGTGCGGCCGCAGGTGCTGGTCACGTACGACGAGAACGGCGGCTACGGGCACCCGGACCACATCCAGGCGCACCGGGTCGCGATGCGCGCGTACGAGCTGGCCGCCGACCCGGCGCACCGCCCGGAGCTGGGCGCGGCCTGGCGGATCGCCAAGGTGTACTGGAACCGGATGCCCCGCTCGGTGATCGAGGCCGGGCTCGCCGAGACCGCCGCCAAGGCGCCCTTCCCGGGTGTGGCGCAGCCCGCCGACGTGCCCGGGGTGGTGGCCGACGAGGTGGTCACCACCGCGCTGGACGGCGCCGCGTACACCGGGCGCAAGGCCGCCGCGATGGCCGCGCACGCCACCCAGATCACCGTGGACGGCGCCTTCTTCGCGCTCTCCAACGACCTCGGCCAGCCGCTGTTCGCCACCGAGTACTACCAGCTGGTGCGCGGCCAGGCCGGGCCGGAGCGGCCCGAGCACGACCTGTTCGCGGGCCTGGACCACGACCCGACTCCGACCGAGGAGAGCGTCCGATGACCGCGCCCGCCACCCCGCCTCGCCGCTCCTTCGCGGCGGCCGTCCTCGGCACCCGCGAGGAGCGGCTGGCCGAGGCCCAGCCCCCGCTCGCCGCCCGGATCGCGGTGTACGTCCTGTTCTTCCTGCTGGGCGTCGCGGTGTCGGTCTGCGGATCCTTTGTGCAGGCCCTGTGGCCGCCGGTCGGAGTCCTGGTGGCGCTCGCCGCCACCGCCGCGACCTTCTACGCCGGCCTGCGGATCACCGGCACCCGGCTCGGGGCCGCGCTGCCCGCGGCCGGCTGGTTCCTGGCGATGCTGCTGATGATGGTGCCCCGGCCGGAGGGCGACAACGTGCTGTGGGCCAACGCCACCTCGCTGGCCTGGCTGTTCACGGGCTCGGTGCTGGGCGTGATCTGCGCCACGCTGCCGACCCGCACCAGCTGGTTCCCGGGAGTGCCCAACCCTCCCCGCTGACCCCGGTGGACGACCGCGTACGGTAGCGCATACAACGCGCAGTCAGGAGTACTCCGCCGTACTCTCATACCGGAGGAACCGGACGTATCAGGATCTGTCCGAAGCCGTTCACCGCTCAGTTCTTCCCAGTATGGTGGTCCCGCAGTACGTCGTACCCGACCGCCGTTTGCCCCAGGCCCGGCGACCACGAACCGCGGTCGCGCCGCACGGCCCGCCCGCGAACCCGGAGCAGAGCAGCATTGAGCAGCCGCGAATCTGACAACGCCAACCCGACGCCCCGGCGCACGGGTCCGGACGCCTACCCGTCGGGCACGCCGCCCTACGGCACGCCGGGCCTCCCCGGCGGCGACCGGGCCGCGGCCGGTGCCGACCACGGCGCCGGGTCGGTTGGCGAGGACGACGGGCCGAAGACCGAGACCACCCTGACCACCCGGGTGCGGATCAACATCCCCGGCTCGCGCCCGATCCCGCCGGTCGTCGTCCGCAGCACCGTCAAGAACGAGGCTGTGAAGACCGAGGAGGGCCCGGGCGACCAGGCCCCGGCGACCGCCGCCGAGCCGGGCGCACCCCGGCACCGCTCCGCGCCCACCTCGCCGGTCATCGGTGTGATGGACGCCGACAGCCGCACGGCGACCCCGCCGAACCTGCCGCCGGAGTGGCAGATCCCGCCGATCCCGCCGGCGACCTCCGAGTCCGAGTCCACCGGTGCGTGGTTCCGGCCGCGGCAGAAGAAGGCCCAGTCCGCCGAGCCCGCCCCGGCCGCCGTGCCGGCCGGCGCCCAGAACGCGCCGGCGACCCAGAACGCGCCGGCGACCCCGGCCGCGCCGGGCACCGCCGCCGAGGCCCGCCCGCAGGCCGCCCCGAACGGCTCCCGCCCGGCTCCGGCCGCAGGCGCGGTCCGTACGAACGGCCGCCCGGTGCCCGCCCAGGGCCCGTCGCCCGTCGCGCCCGCTTCGCCGTTCGGCGGCGAGGCTCCGGCGGAGGAGCCCGGCGTGTACGAGGCCGCCGCCCCGTTCGCGCCGGCCGCCGCCCCGTTCGCGCCGGTCGCCGACCCCTTCGCCCCGGCCGGTCCCTTCGCCCCGGCGGACCCCTTCGCCCCGGCCGGCACGAACGGTTCGACCGCCCCGACCGGCCCGGACACCGGTGCGCGCGGCGGCCGCCGCCAGCCGAACGCGCCCCGGCGGAACGCGTCGCAGCCGAACCCGGCCCACCCGAACGGCCCCCAGCCGGGCGGCCTGCCGCAGGCCGCGCCCCAGGCCGGCCTCCAGGCCTTCGCCTCGGCCGGCCCGGCCGTCGTCGAGCCGAGCCCGGAGGACACCTCGGTCGACGGCTTCGAGCCGATCCGCGAGCACACCGCTCCGCCCACCGCCATACCCGGCCCGCCCCGGAACGGCGCCCCGCGCGAGGCCGACGGCCGTCCGCAGCCGGGCCTGTTCGCCTCGGCCCCGACCGGCGCCGACCCCTTCGCCACCCAGCGTCCGGCCGCCCCCGGCCAGGACCCCTTCGCCGCCCCGGCGGCCCCCGGCGGGCTCTTCCCGGGCGCGCCGCAGCCCGCCCCCGGCGGCCCCCGGCAGCGCGGCCTCGACCCCGAGGCCACCGAGGTCACCCCGCTGCCGGCCCCGGCCCCCGAGGCCGCCGCACCCGCCCCGGGCGGCCCCGCCGCACAGCCCGCTCCGGCTCCAGCCCCGGCCCCGGCTCCCGCTCCCGCCAAGGCCGAGCCCGCCACCAAGGGCAAGGCCAAGAAGGGCGGCGGCGGCAAGAAGCTGGTCAAGCTCGGCGTCTACGCCGTCGGCGGCGTGCTCTTCCTCGGCGCCGCCGCCTACGGCACCGGCCTGATGCTCAACCAGTCGGACGTCCCCAAGGGCACCGTGGTGCTCGGCACCGCCATCGGTGGCAACAGCCGCGACCAGGCGATCCACTCGCTGGACGAGTCGGTCGGCAAGACCGGGCAGCAGCCGCTCAAGCTGAAGCTCGGCGAGCAGACGGTCGACCTCGACCCGACGGTGGCCGGGCTGAGCTTCGACACCACGGCCACCGTGGACGGCCTCGCCCAGCACGACTACAACCCGGTCGCCGTCATCAAGTCGCTCAAGGGCGGCAGCAAGGCGGTCGCGCCGGAGGTCCGGGTCGACCGGGCCAAGCTCAAGGCCGCGCTGGACTCCCTGGCGGGCGGCTCCGGCCAGAGCCTCCAGGAGGGCTCCGTCAAGTTCACCGAGGCCGGCGAGCCGGTCGTCGTCCCCGGCAAGGCCGGCCAGGCGGTGGACTCCAACGCCGCCCTGGACGTGGTCGAGCAGGCCTACCGCGACCGCGCCGACGGCAAGCCCGACCAGCCGATCGCCCTCGCCGTGACGGCCGCCCAGCCGAAGGTCTCCACCCAGGCCCTCCAGGCCGCCGCCGACAGCCTCGGCAAGCAGATCGTCAACGGCAAGATCCACATCGTGGCCGGCACCAAGACCTGGGACTTCGGCGGCAGGACCGCCGCCAGGGCGCTCACGCTCGTCCCGGACGCCTCCGGCAAGATCGTGCCCAAGTGGGACCTCGACGCGCTGAACACCCAGCTGGGCGGCGTGTTCGACAAGGTGAAGGTCAAGAAGAACGGCCAGACCGCCGCGATCACCCCGCAGGACGTCGCGGACGCCGTCACCTCGCTGTTCGACAAGACCGGCGACAGGGAGCGCACCTTCAAGTTCACCGTCGCCTGACGGACCGGACACGAACGAGGGGTGGGAGCGTCGACGCCGTCACGGCGGCGTTCCCACCCCTCGACAACTCCCCTCCCGGTCAGCAGTATGTGACGCCACACCTTCCGTCACACCCACCCCGGGAGCACGCCCATGGGCCGCCGCCTCCAGCACCACCGGACGGCGCTGCTCGCCGGTCTCACCGTTCTGACGCTCTCCCTCGCGCTCTGCTCCTGCTCCTCCGGGCAGGGCGGCGGCGCCGCCGCGGACGGCCTGCCGGGCTCCACCGAGGCCCCCAAGCTCACCTCCATCGACATCAACCCCCACGACCGGGCCCAGCTGCGCCAGGGCGGCACCCTGAACCTGGCGATCCCGCAGTTCTCCCACCAGTGGTCGCCGATCCACACCGACGGCAGCGAGTCCTCGACCGTGGCCGTCACCAAGCCGCTGCTGCCCACCTTCTTCCGCTCGGACGCGGCCGGCACCCAGACCGTCAACCCGGCCTACCTGCAGGAGGCGCACGCCGAGGTCCGGGACGGTCACCAGGTGGTCGTCTGGACGCTCAACCCGAAGGCCCACTGGTCCGACGGCACCCCGATCACCTGGCGTGACATCGAGGCCAACTGGCGTGCCCTGAACGGGAAGGACCCGGCCTACCACCCGTCCAGCAGCACCGGCTTCGAGCTGGTCTCCTCGGTCGAGCGGGGCAAGGACGAGTTCCAGGCCGTGATGACCTTCGACCGGCCGTTCTCGGAGTGGCAGTCGATGTTCAACAGCGCCGCCAACGCCCCGCTGCTGCCGGCGGGCCGGGTCGCCACCCCGGAGCTGTTCAACTCGGCCTACCTGGACGCGATCCCGGTCACCGCCGGCCCGTTCAAGGTCGAGCAGCTGGACCGCGCCGCGCAGACCGTCACCCTGGTCGCCGACCCGGCCTGGTGGGGCGACAAGCCGATGCTGGACCGGATCGTCTTCCACGTGATGCCGCCCGACGCGATGGGCACCGCCTTCGCCCAGGGCCGGATCGACCTCTTCAACAGCGGCCCGGACGTTGCCGGTTACCAGACCATCAAGAACACCAAGGGCGCCGCGATCCGCCGGGCCGGCGGGCCGGACTTCCGCCAGTTCACCCTGAACGCCCGCACCCCGGCGCTCTCCGACGCGAACGTCAGACAGGCGGTGTTCCAGGCGATCAACCGGGACACCCTGATCCGCTCCGACCTCAACGGCCTGGACTGGCCCGCCGTCCCGCTCAACAACCACCTGCTGGTCGCCAACCAGAACGGCTACCGCGACAACTCCCTGGGCCTGTCCCGCTACGACCCCGCCGAGGCCGCCCGCAAGCTGGACGCGGCCGGCTGGAAGATGGACGGCGACGTACGACGCAAGGACGGCCGGGAGCTCAACCTGCGGATGCTCATCCCGACCGGGGTCACCGTGGCCCAGAACGAGGCGGCCAGTGTGACCGCGATGCTCAAGGACGTCGGCATCAAGGTCACCACGGTGACCGCCCCCGTCAACGAGTTCTTCGACAAGTACGTCAACCGCAACGACTTCGACATCGCCGCCTACGCGCTGATCGGCACCCCGTTCCCGACCGCCGGCAACCGCGCCAACTTCGCCCAGAACGGCGGCACCAACCACGTCGGCGCGGGCAGCCCGGCGGTGGACGCCGCGCTCGACCGGGCCGCCGCCGCGCCGGACGCCGCCACCGCCTCCGAGGCGATCAACCAGGCCGACGGCGAGCTCTGGAAGGTCGCCGGGGTGCTGCCGCTCTACCAGCGCCCGCAGCTGTTCGGCGCCCGCGCCGACCTCGCCAACATCGGCGCGCAGGGCCTGTCCGACATCGTCTGGGAGAACGTCGGCTTCACCAGGTAGCGGGCCGCCTCAGGCGGTGCCCTCGCGCTCCGCCGCGCCCTGTCCGGTCTCGCGCTCCGCGGCGAAGTGACACGCCGACGCGTGGAACGCCGCCCCCCGCAGCCAGGAAGGCGAGGCCAGCAGCGGGACCTCCTCCGCGCAGCGGTCCCGCGCCTTCCAGCAGCGGGTGCGGAAGCGGCAGCCGGACGGCGGGTTGGCCGGCGAGGGCACGTCCCCGGTGAGCACGATCCGGTCCCTCGACTCGCGCGCCGCCGGGTCCGGCACCGGCACCGCGGAGAGCAGCGCCTGGGTGTACGGGTGGGTCGCGTGGTCGTAGATCTCCAGGTCGCTGCCGATCTCGACCAGCTTCCCGAGGTACATCACCCCGACCCGGTCCGAGATGTGCCGGACGATGGAGAGGTCGTGGGCGATGAACATGTACGAGAGGTCGAACTCGCCCTGGAGCTGCTCCAGCAGGTTGATCACCTGCGCCTGCACCGACACGTCCAGCGCCGACACCGGCTCGTCGCAGATGATCACCTCCGGCTTGAGCGCCAGCCCCCGGGCGATCCCGATGCGCTGGCGCTGGCCGCCGGAGAACTGGTGCGGGTACCGGTTGATGTACTCCGGGTTGAGCCCGACCACGTCCAGCAGGTCCTGGACGGCCCTGCGGCGGTCGCCCTTGGGCGCCACTTCGGGGTGGATCTCGAAGGGCTCGCCGATGATGTCGCCGACCGTCATGCGCGGGTTCAGCGAGGTGTACGGGTCCTGGAACACCATCTGGATGTTGCGCCGGACGGCCTTGAGCGCGCTGCCGGACAGCCGGGAGATCTCCTCCCCCTTGTACCGGACCGAGCCCCCGGTGGCCTGCTCCAGGTTCATCAGCACCTTGGCCAGCGTGGACTTCCCGCAGCCGGACTCCCCGACGATGCCGAGCGTCTCACCCTTCTCCAGTTGGAAGGAGACGCCGTCGACCGCCTTGACCGCGCCGACCTGCCTCCTGAACAGCACGCCCTCGGTGAGCGGGAAGTGCTTGACCAGGTCCCGGACTTCGAGGATCGGCTCGCCGCGCGGCACCTCCTGAGCGAAGGCGGCCTCCTGCGGCACCGCCGCGCCCAGTGCGGTGGCCCCGTTGGGGGTCGTTCCCTCAACGGTCATGGAGGGTCTCCTTCCAGAAGAAGCAGGCGCTGCCGCGTCCCTCCAGCGGCCTGCCGTCGTCCTCGGCGACCGGGTACAGCTCCGGCACCTCGCCCCGGCAGACGGCCTGTGCCCGGGGGCAGCGGGGATTGAAGGCGCAGCCCGGAGGGATCCGCAGCAGGTTGGGCGGCAGACCCTTGATCGCGTAGAGCTCCTGCCCCTTCTGGTCCAGCCGGGGGATGGAGTCCAGCAGGCCCCGGGTGTACGGGTGCGCGGGCCGCGCGTAGAGGTCGTGCACGGGGGCGGTCTCGACGATCCGGCCCGCGTACATCACGGCGATCTTGTCCGCGACGTCGGCGACCACGCCGAGGTCGTGGGTGATCAGGATGAGCCCCATGTGGTACTCGGCCTGCAACTCCGCCAGCAGGTCCATCACCTGGGCCTGCACCGTGACGTCCAGCGCGGTGGTGGGCTCGTCGGCGATGATCAGGTCCGGTTCGAGGGCCAGCGCCATGGCGATCATGATGCGCTGGCGCATGCCGCCGGAGAACTGGTGCGGGTAGTCGTTCACCCGCTGCTTGGCGGCCGGGATGCGCACCCGGTCCATCAGCTCCACGGCCTTCGCCCGGGCCTCGGCCCGGGAGGCGCCCTGGTGGGCCCGGAACATCTCGCCGAGCTGGAAGCCCACGCTGAGCACGGGGTTGAGCGCGGACAGCGCGTCCTGGAAGATCATCGCGATCCTCCGGCCGCGGATCCTCCGGCGCTCGTCCTTGCCCATCTTGAGCATGTCCCGGCCGCGGAAGCGGATCTCGCCGCGCGGGATCCGGGCCGGCGGCGTGTCCAGGATGCCCATGATCGCCTGTGCGGTCACCGACTTGCCGGAGCCGGACTCGCCCAGCACGGCCAGCGTCTCCCCCGCCCGGACGCTGTAGTCGACCCCGTTGACGGCCCGGGCCACGCCGTCCCGGGTGACGAACTCGACGTGCAGGTCCCTGACGTCGAGCAGCGGCCCCTCGTACGGCGCCTCCCGCTCGCGCCCGGCGGCTTCCGCGGCTGTACTCACGATGCGCTCCCCACGCTCAGCGAAGCTTCGGGTCGAGGGCGTCGCGCACCGCGTCGCCCAGCATGATGAAGGCCAGCACGGTGACGGAGAGCGCCGCGGCCGGGAAGAACAGCACGTACGGAGCCGTGCGGATCACCTTCTGGGCGGAGGAGATGTCGATGCCCCAGGAGATGGTCGGGTCCTGCAGGCCGATGCCGAGGAAGCTCAGCGTCGCCTCGGTGGCGATGTAGCCGCCGAGCGCGATGGTGGCGACCACGATCACCGGGGCGATCGCGTTCGGCAGGATGTGGCGGAACATCAGCCGTCCGGTCCCGGCGCCGAGCGCCCGGCCGGCCACCACGTAGTCGGACTGCTTGACGGTCAGCACCGCGCCGCGCATCACCCGGGCGATCTGGGTCCAGCCGAGCACGCCCAGCGCGATGACCACGCTCCACACCGTGCGGGTGGAGAAGGCGTTCAGCAGCACCAGCGAGCCGAGCAGCAGCGGGATGCCGAAGAAGATGTCGATGATCCGGGAGATCACCGCGTCCACGGCGCCGCCGAAGTACCCGGCGACCATGCCGGTCAGCCCGCCGAGCACGGTGACCGCGGCGGTCACGAAGACGCCGACGGTGATCGAGGCGCGGGCTCCGTACACCACCCGGGCGAAGATGGAGCGGCCCTGGGCGTCGTAGCCGAACCAGCCGGCCCCGAAGAAGTCGCCCCAGTCCGGCCGCCGCAGGTAGTCGTGCACCAGGTCGGCCCTGCGGGGGTCGGCGTCGGTGAAGGCCCAGGGGAGGACCGCCATCACCACCAGGAGCAGGATCAGCACCGCCGAGACCAGGAAGATCGGCCGCCGGCGCAGGTCCCGCCAGGCGTCGCCCCAGAGGCTGCGGGCCTCCTCCCGCTTCTCCACGTCCCGTTCGACCAGGGTCTCCTGCTCGACCGCCATGCCCTGCTCCCCTGCGTAGTCGAGGCGCGAGACGCCGGGCTTGGGCCGCGGTTCGTACGGGCCCTCGTCGTGGATGTCAGGCATAGCGGATCCTCGGGTCCAGGACCGCGTAGAGCAGGTCGACGAGCAGGCTGGCGACCAGGTAGACGATCACCAGGACGGTGACGATGCCGACCACGGTGGGGCCTTCCTTGGTGTTGATCGCCCGGTAGAGGACGTTGCCGACGCCCTGCACGTTGAAGATGCCCTCGGTGACGATCGCGCCGCCCATCAGGGCTCCGAGGTCGGTGCCGAGGAAGGTGATCACCGGGATCAGCGAGTTGCGCAGCAGGTGGCGCAGGACGATGGTGCGCCCGGGCAGGCCCTTGGCGACGGCGGTGCGCATGTAGTCGGCCCGCAGGTTCTCGCCGATCGAGGTGCGGGTCAGCCGGGCCACGTACGCGAGCGAGAGCGAGCCCAACACTACGGCTGGCAGGATGAGTTGGGAGAGGTCGTAGCTGTTCTGCACGGTCGGGGTGACCCAGCCGAGGTTGGTGGCGAAGACCGTCTGCGCGATGTACGCCAGCACGAAGACCGGGATCGAGATCACCACCAGGGTCAGGATGAGCACCAGGGTGTCCTGCAGGCTGCCGCGCCGCAGGCCGGAGACGAGGCCGAGGGCCAGGCCCAGCACCATCTCGAAGACGAAGGCCAGCAGCGCGAGCCGGATGGTGACCGGGAAGGCGCCGGCCATGATGTCGGAGACCGGGCGGCCGGTGAAGCTGGTGCCGAAGTCGCCCTGGAAGAGGTTCCCCATGTAGTGCAGGTACTGCTTCCAGACCGGCTGGTCCAGGAAGTACTTGTGCCTGATGCTCGCCACCACGGCGGGGTCGGCGGCCTTCTCGCCGAACAGCGCCGACACCGGGTCGCCCGGCAGCGTGTAGACCATCAGGAAGATCAGCAGCGTGGTGCCGAAGAACACCGGGATCATCTGCAGCACCCGCCGCAGCACGTAACTGCCCATCCGGGCCTCCTTCCTACGTGGCCGGCCGGGGGCGCCGGGCGGCCGAGAGACCGGGCCCCGCCCTCCGTGCGGGGAGGGCGGGGCCGTGTGCGGGGGTCGGCCCCCGGGGTGGGCGTCAGCCCTTGACCTCGACCTGGGTCCAGGCCGGGTTCCCGAAGGAGTCGAACTTCACGTCCTGCACCTTGGTGGAGTAGCCGGAGTTGGTGCGGTAGTACCAGAGCGGGATGGCCGGCATGCCGCTCGGCAGCACGGCCTCGGCCTGCTGGTAGCCGGTCACCGTGTCGGCGACGCTGGGGGCCTCGTCGGCCTTGGTGGCCGCCGCGTCGAACTTCGGGTCGCTGAAGCCGAAGTCGTTGGAGGCGGCGCCGGTGCGGTAGACGTCGGACAGGAAGTTGGCGTTCAGGGGGTAGTCCTGCACCCAGCCGGTGCGGAAGGCGCCGTTGACGGTGTGTCCGGTGATGGCGGCGCGCGAGGTCTTGAAGTCGGGCTTCGGGTCCCCCAGGCAGTCCACGCCGGTGCTCTGCCGGATCGAGTTGCAGACCGCGTCGACCCACTCCTTGTGGCCGCCGTCCGCGTTGTAGGTGATCAGCAGCTTGTTGCCGGGGACGCCGCCGCCCTCCTGGATCAGCTGCTTGGCCTTGGCCGGGTCGAACTTGCAGTAGTCGCCGCAGGTGCCGTCCTTGTAGCCCTCGACGCCCTCGGCCACCCAGGCGGTGGCGGGCTTGCGGGAGCCCTGCAGCACGGTCCTGGTGATGGTGTCGCGGTCGATCGCCATCGACAGGCCCTGGCGCACCTTGGCCCTGTCCGGCGAGGACCAGTCGGCCTGGTAGAGCGTGAAGCCGATGTTCTGGATCGCGCCCTGCGGGGCGTCGATCGCCCGGTCGCCGAGGTCGCTCCTGTACGTCGCCAGCGCGGACGGCGGCACCTGGTCCATCACGTCCAGGTTGCTGGACTGGAGGTCCGCGTAGGCGGCCTCGGACGTGGTGTACATCTTGAAGACGATGCCGCCGTTCTTCGGCTTGTCCACGCCCTGGTAGTCCGGGAAGGTCCTGGTGACCACCTCGGTGTTGTGGGACCAGCTGACGAACTCGTACGGGCCGTTGCCGACCGGCTTCTGCCCGTACCCCGCCGGGTCGTTGAAGAAGCCGTCGGGCAGCGGCGAGAAGGCGATGTAGCCGAGCTTGTACTCGAAGTACGAGACCTTGTGGTTGAGCTTGACCGTGAAGTGCAGGTCGTCGGCGACGGCCAGTCCGGACATCCTGTCCGCGGTCGGCTTCCCGGTGGTCGGGTGGACGTCCTGGTAGCCCTCGATGTCGGAGAACCAGGAGCTGTTGATCTGGGCGTTGGCCGGGTTGGCGGCCCAGTTCCAGGCGTCCACGAAGTTCTTGGCGTGCACCGGGGTGCCGTCGTGGAACTTCCAGCCGTCCTTCAGCGTGACGTTGAAGGTCTGCGAGTCACTGGTGTCGATCTTGTCGGCGACCTGCATCCGGATCTTGGCCGTGCCCGGGTCGTAGTCCACCAGGCCACGGAACAGGTTCTGGATGATGCGACCCCCGCCGACCTCGTTCGCGTTGGCGGGCTGCAGCGGGTTCTGCGGCTCGCTGCTCTGGTAGCTGAAGGTCTTCCCGACGTCCGCCGGGCTGCTACCGCCCCCGCCGCCGTTGCTGCACCCGGTGGCCACCAGGGCCACGGACGTCGCAGCGGCGAGGACCCACCGAGTACGAGCGGCTACGGGCATGAAGGTCCCTCCTCTGGGTGTGTGTCGCATCACACCCCATGAGAAGCGCGACCCGCCGACGGCGCGAGCCAGGTACACCCGGACGAGCGCCCTGACCTGCCGCGGAGTTGACGCGGCGCCGGACCGGCCGAATGCCGGAAGGGCCCGTGGCCGGAGCCACGGGCCCTTCCGGGTGCGTCGGGGATCAGGCCGCGGCCGACTCCCGGACCTCCGCGAAGTGGCAGGCCGAGTCGTGCGCGGCCGGGCCCTCCAGGGTGGTCGGGATCGCCAGCAGCGGGATCTCCTCCGCGCAGCGCTCCTCCGCCTTCCAGCAGCGGGTGCGGAAGCGGCAGCCGGACGGCGGGTTGGCCGGCGAGGGGATGTCCCCGCTGAGGATGATCCGCTCGCGGCTCTCGCGCGCCGCCGGGTCCGGCACCGGCACCGCGGAGAGCAGCGCCTGGGTGTACGGGTGGGTGGCGTTCTCGTAGATCTGCTCGTCGGTGCCGATCTCGACGATCTTGCCCAGGTACATCACGCCGACGCGGTCGGAGATGTGCCGGACGATGGAGAGGTCGTGGGCGATGAACATGTACGAGAGGTCGAACTCGCCCTGGAGCTGCTCCAGCAGGTTGATCACCTGCGCCTGGACGGACACGTCCAGGGCGGAGACCGGCTCGTCGCAGATGATGATCTCGGGCTTGAGCGCGAGGCCGCGGGCGATGCCGATGCGCTGGCGCTGGCCGCCGGAGAACTGGTGCGGGTACCGGTTGATGTACTCCGGGTTCAGACCCACGACGTCCAGCAGGTCCTGGACGGCCTTGCGGCGGTCGCCCTTGGGCGCCACCTCGGGGTGGATCTCGAAGGGCTCGCCGATGATGTCGCCGACCGTCATGCGCGGGTTCAGCGAGGTGTACGGGTCCTGGAACACCATCTGGATGTTGCGGCGGACGGACTTGAGGGCCGCGCCGGACAGCCGGGAGATGTCCTCGCCCTTGAACAGCACCTGGCCGGCGGTGGCCCGCTCCAGGTTCATCAGCACCTTGGCCAGGGTGGACTTGCCACAGCCGGACTCGCCGACGATGCCGAGCGTCTCACCCTTGTCCAGCTGGAAGGAGACGCCGTCGACCGCCTTGACCGCGCCGACCTGCTTCTTGAAGAGGACGCCCTGGGTCAGCGGGTAGTGCTTGACCAGGTCCTTGACCTCCAGGATGGTCTCAGCCATGGAGGGTCTCCTTCCAGAGGTGGCACGCGCTGCGGCGGCCGGTGAGCTCCACGCCGTCCTTGCCGGTCACCTGGTGCAGCGCCGGGGTCTCCGTGCGGCACAGGTCGGTGGCGACGTCACAGCGGGGGTTGAACGCGCAGCCGGTCGGCACCTTCAGCAGGTTCGGGGGCAGACCCTTGATCGCGTAGAGCTCCTGGCCCTTCTGGTCCAGGCGCGGGATCGAACGGAGCAGGCCCTTGGTGTACGGGTGCGCCGGCTTGGCGTACAGGTCGTGCACGGGGGCGGTCTCGACGATCCGGCCCGCGTACATCACGGCGATCTTGTCCGCGACGTCGGCGACCACGCCGAGGTCGTGGGTGATCAGGATCAGGCCCATGTTGTACTCGGCCTGGAGCTCCGCGAGCAGGTCCATCACCTGGGCCTGGACGGTCACGTCCAGGGCGGTGGTGGGCTCGTCGGCGATGATCAGGTCGGGCTGCAGCGACAGCGCCATGGCGATCATGATGCGCTGGCGCATGCCGCCGGAGAACTGGTGCGGGTAGTCGTTCACCCGCTGCTTGGCGGCGGGGATGCGCACCCGGTCCATCAGCTCGATGGCCTTGGCCTTCGCCTCGGCCCGGGAGGCGCCCTGGTGCACCCGGAACATCTCGCCGAGCTGGTAGCCGACGCTGAGCACGGGGTTGAGCGCGGACAGCGCGTCCTGGAAGATCATCGCGATCTTCCGGCCGCGGACCCGGCGCCGCTCCTCGTTGCTCATCTTGAGCATGTCCTGGCCGCGGTACAGGATCTCGCCCTGGGTCACCTTGCCCGGGGGCATGTCCAGGATGCCCATGATGGTCTGCGCCGTCACGGACTTGCCGGAGCCGGACTCGCCGAGCACGGCGAGGGTCTCGCCGGCCGCGACGGAGTAGTTGACGCCGTTCACGGCCTTGGCGATGCCGTCCCGGGTGTGGAACTCCACGTGGAGGTCCTTGACCTCCAGGAGCGGGGTTCCGACTTCGAGACGGTCGGGCTGCTGGTTGTTCTCGATCACGGTGGTCATCGGGTCGTCACCTCTTCTCTCAGCGGAGCTTCGGGTCGAGGGCGTCGCGCACCGCGTCGCCGAGCATGATGAAGGCCAGCACGGTGAGGCTCAGCATGCCGGCGGGGAAGAACAGGGCGAACGGAGCCGTACGGATCACCTTCTGGGCCGAGTTGATGTCGATGCCCCAGGAGATGGTCGGGTCCTGCAGGCCGATGCCGAGGAAGCTCAGCGTCGCCTCGGTGGCGATGTAGCCGCCGAGCGCGATGGTGGCGACCACGATCACCGGGGCGATCGCGTTCGGCAGGATGTGCTTGAACATGATCCGGCCGGTGCCGGCGCCGAGCGCCTTGGCCGCCGTCACGAAGTCGGCCTGCTTGACCGTGATGACGGAGCCGCGCATGACACGGGTCATCTGGGTCCAGCCCAGGGCGACCAGCGCGAAGACCACGCTCCAGATCGTGCGCGAGGTGAAGGCGTTCAGGATCACCAGCGAGCCGAGCAGCAGCGGGATGCCGAAGAAGATGTCGGTGACGCGGGAGATGATCGTGTCGACCCAGCCGCCGAAGTAACCGGCGACCATGCCGGCGATGCCACCGAGGATGGTCACACCGAGGGTCACGCAGATGCCGACCACCACCGACGCGCGGGCGCCGTAGACGACGCGGGCGTAGATGCTGCGGCCCTGGAGGTCGTAGCCGAACCAGTCCGCCTGGAAGAAGTGGCTGTAGTTCGGCTTCGACAGGTAGTGCAGGCGCAGGTCGCCGGCCCGGGGGTCCACCGAGGTGAACAGGCCCGGGGCGATGGCGATGACGATCAGCAGCAGGATCAGCAGCGCGGAGATCACGAAGATCGGCTTGCGCCGAAGGTCGTGCCAGGCGTCGGAGCCGAGGCTGCGGGCCTTCTCGGGCTTGGCGTCCGCCGCGACGGCGGCCTGGGCCGGGATCTCCTCGGCCGTCTTCTTCTCGGTCAGGTCAGGCATAACGGATCCTCGGGTCCAGGACCGCGTAAAGCAGGTCGACGATCAGGCCGGCGGCCAGGTACACGATCACCAGGAAGGCCACGAAGCCGGAGACCGTCGAGCCCTCCTTCAGGTTGATCGCGTGGTAGAGCGCGTTGCCGACACCCTTGACGTTGAAGATGCCCTCGGTGACGATCGCGCCGCCCATCAGGGCACCGAGGTCGGTGCCGAGGAAGGTGATCACCGGGATCAGCGAGTTGCGCAGCAGGTGGGTGCCGATCACCTTGCGCCGCGGCAGGCCCTTGGCCACCGCGGTGCGGACGTAGTCGGCCTTGATGTTCTCGGCTATGGAGGTACGGGTGAGACGTGCCACGTACGCCAGCGACAGCGAGCCGAGCACGAAGGCCGGCAGCACCAACTGGGTGATGTCGTTGGAGTCCTGGACGGTCGGCGTGACCCACTTCAGGTTGTCCGCGAAGACCGTCTGGAAGATGAAGCCGAGCACCGGCACCGGGATCGAGATCAGCAGCAGGGTGATGACCAGGGCGCCCTTGTCGAACGCCTTGCCGCGGCGCAGACCGGCGAACAGGCCGATGCCGATGCCGAGCACGATCTCAATGGCGAACGCGAACAGCGCCAGCCGGACGGTGACCGGCAACGCCTCGGTGATCACGTCGAGCACCGGCCGCTTGGCCATGGTCTGTCCGAAGTCGCCGGTGAGCAGTCCCCCCATGTAGTCGAAGTACTGCTGGAGCATCGGCTTGTCGAAACCCAACTGGTGCCTCAGGGCTGCGACCTGCGCCGGGTCCGGCGCCTTGTCGCCCCACATCGCTGCCACCGGGTCACCTGGCAGCGCGTGCACCATCACAAAGATGAGCAGGGTCGTTCCGAAGAAGACCGGGATCATCTGGAGCAGTCGCCTCGCGACAAAACGCCCCATCGTGCCTCCATGTATGGCTCTGCCGGGCCCGTCAACCCGGCAAGAGATAAGTCGGCGTGCCAACGGCCGGTACCAGTCCTCGCCCTTGTGGGGATGGGACGGGCACCGGCCGTTGGCACCGGGTCAGGCGGTGCCGACCAATTACTTCTTGACCTCGACGTCGGTGAAGACCGGGTCACCGAAGGAGTCGAACTTCACGTTCTGGACCTTGTTCGAGTAGCCGGAGCTGGTCTTGTAGTACCAGAGCGGGATGGCCGGCATGTCCTTGGCCAGAACGGCCTCGGCCTGCTGGTACAGCTCGGCGGTCTTCTCGACCGAGGTGGCGGCGTCCGCCTCCTTCGACAGCTTGTCGAACTCCGGGCTGGAGTAGTGGGCGTCGTTGGAGGCCGCACCGGTGCCGTAGACGTCACGCAGGAAGTTGGCGTTCAGCGGGTAGTCCTGCTGCCAGCCGGTGCGCATCATGCTCGGGACCTGCTGCTTGGTGACGATGTCACGGACGGTCTTGAAGTCCGGCTTCGGGTCACCGAGGCACTCGACGTTGGTCGCCTGCTTGATCGAGTTGCAGACCGCGTCCACCCACTCCTTGTGGCTGCCGTCGGAGTTGTACAGGATGGTGATCTTGTTCCCGGGGACGCCGCCACCCTCCTGGATCAGCTGCTTGGCCTTCTCCGGGTTGTACTTGCAGGCGTCGCCGCAGGTGCCGGCCTTGTAGCCCATGACGCCGGGCGCCACGAACGAGTCGGCGGGGATGCGGTTGCCGTTCAGCACGGTCTTGGTGATGGTGTCACGGTCGATCGCCATCGAGAGGCCCTGGCGGACCTTCTCCTTGCCCGCGGCGTTCCAGTCGCCCTGGTACAGCGCGAAGCTGATGTTCTGGATGGCGCCCTGCGCCTGGTCGACCGCGCGCTTGCCCAGGTCGTCCTTGTACTTCGGCAGGTCGGTCGAGTCGACCTGGTCCAGGACGTCCAGGGTGTCGGACATCAGGTCCTTGTACGCGGCCTCACCGGTGGCGTAGTTGCGGAAGACGATGCCGCCGTTCTTCGGCTTGTCGCTGCCCGCGTACTTGTCGAAGGCCTTCACGGTGATGGCCTTGTTGTGCTCCCACGACACGAACTGGTAGGGGCCGTTGCCGACCGGCTTCTGGCCGTAGCCCGCCGGGTCGGAGAAGAAGCCCTCGGGCAGCGGCGAGAAGGCCGCGTAGCCGAGCTTGTACTGGAAGTACGAGACCGGGCTGGTCAGCTCGATGGTGAAGTGCGTGTCGTCGACGATCTTCAGACCGGTCATCTCGGTGGCGGTCGGGTCGCCCTTGTCCGGGTGGACGGCGTCGTAGCCGACGATGTCGGAGAACCAGGACGAGTTGATCTGGTTGTTCTTGACGTTGGCCGACCAGTTCCAGGCCTTCACGAAGGACGCGGCGGTGACCGGGGTGCCGTCGTGGAAGGTCCAGCCGGACTTCAGCGTGACGGTGTAGTTCTTGGCGTCGGTGGTCTCGATCTTGTCGGCCACCTGGTTGCGCAGCGCACCGGTCGCGGGGTCGTAGTCGACGAGCCCCTTGAACAGGTTCTTGATGACACGGCCGCCGATGGTCTCGTTGGCGTTGGCCGGCTGGAGCGGGTTCTGCGGCTCCCCGCTCTGGTAGCTGAAGGTGCCCGTGGCGTTGACCGCGCCGCCGTCCGAGCTGCCCCCGGAGGAGTCGCTGCTGCCACTGCTACAAGCAGTCGCGGCGAGGGCGACAGCAACAGCTGCGACAACCCACTTGGCCTGGCTCGCACCGCGCATCGGTGTGCCTCCTGAATTCGACGTTGCAACGAGGAGGGCACGACGGAACGGTTGTCACCGGGCCCGTGTGCCGTCCGCGCTCGTGGTTTCGGCGCGCACCCCTGCGCGTTCACCCTTGACCCGAGCCTGACTGCACCCACTATCCGTCACGCACGGACACGAAAGTGACCAGTGACGATCTCAATTAGGTCACATGAACAGTCGGTAAGTTTCGAAAACCGGACATTTGAGACATAGCCAGACAGGCACAAGACGGACAGTCGTCACGGATGACGAACTGTCACGTTCGCTCAGCGGACACTCGGGTGTGATGAGCGCTATTCCGTGAATAACCGCCCCGACAACTTGGAGTAGTTGAAAAAGTTCGCCCCCCTCTCCAAAGGAAAGGGGGGCGAAGCATTCCGGCCAATGGCCGTTCAGAGCGTCCGGATCACGCCTTCTTGGCGCGCGAGGCGGTGCGTCCGCGGTCCTTCTGGTCGAGCACGACCTTACGGATGCGAACCGTCTCCGGGGTCACCTCGATGCACTCGTCCTCGCGGCAGAACTCCAGCGACTGCTCCAGCGAGAGCTTGCGCGGCGGGACGATCGACTCGGCCACGTCGGCGGTCGAGGACCGCATGTTGGTGAGCTTCTTCTCCTTGGTGATGTTCACGTCCATGTCGTCGGAGCGCGAGTTCTCACCGACGATCATGCCCTCGTACACCTCGGTGCCCGGCTCGCAGAAGAGCACGCCGCGCTCCTGGAGGTTGGTCATCGCGAAGGCGGTGACCACACCGGCCCGGTCGGCGACCAGCGAACCGTTGTTGCGGGTGGTCAGGGTGCCGAACCACGGCTCGTGGCCCTCGTGGATCGAGTGCGCGATGCCGGTGCCGCGGGTGTTGGTGAGGAACTCGGTGCGGAAGCCGATCAGGCCGCGGGACGGGACGACGAACTCCATCCGGACCCAGCCCGAGCCGTGGTTGGACATGTTGTCCATCCGGCCCTTGCGGATGCCCATGAGCTGCGTGACCGCACCCATGTGCTCCTCCGGCACGTCCACCGTGAGGCGCTCGACCGGCTCGTGGGTCTTGCCGTTGACCTCCTTGGTGACCACCTGCGGCTTGCCGACGGTCAGCTCGAAGCCCTCGCGGCGCATGGTCTCGATCAGGATGGCCAGCGCCAGCTCACCGCGGCCCTGCACCTCCCAGGCGTCCGGACGCTCGGTGTCCAGCACGCGCAGCGAGACGTTACCGATCAGCTCGCGGTCCAGGCGGTCCTTCACCTGGCGGGCGGTGACCTTGCGGTCGACCTTGGCGCCGGACTTGGCGTCCGCGCCCTTGCCGGAGCCGCCACGGCCGACGAGCGGCGAGGTGTTGGTGCCGATGGTCATCGAGATGGCCGGCTCGTCCACCGTGATCAGCGGCAGCGCGATCGGGTTCTCGGGGTCCGCCAGGGTCTCACCGATCATGATGTCGCCGATGCCGGCGACGGCGCAGATGTCACCGGGGCCCGCCACCTCGGCCGGCTTGCGGGTGAGCGCCTCGGTCATCAGCAGCTCGGAGATGCGGACGTTCTGGATCGAGCCGTCGCGCTTGATCCAGGCCACGGTCTGGCCCTTGCGCAGCTCGCCCTGCTCGACGCGCAGCAGCGCGATGCGGCCGAGGAAGTTGTCGGCGTCCAGGTTGGTGACGTGCGCCTGGAGCGGGGCGCCCTCGTCGTAGCTCGGGGCCGGGACGTGCTCCAGCAGCGTGGAGAAGAACGGCTCCAGGTTGGTGCTGTCGGCGGGAACGGTGCCGTTCTCCGGCTTGGTCAGCGAGGCGACGCCGTCACGGGCACAGGCGTAGACGATCGGGAACTCGATCTGGTCCTCGTCCGCGTCCAGGTCCAGGAACAGGTCGTAGGTCTCGTTGATGACCTCGTCGATCCGGGAGTCCGGGCGGTCGGTCTTGTTGATGCACAGGATGACGGGCAGGCGGGCGCTGAGCGCCTTGCGGAGCACGAAGCGGGTCTGCGGCAGCGGACCCTCGGAGGCGTCGACCAGCAGGACCACCGCGTCCACCATCGACAGACCGCGCTCGACCTCGCCACCGAAGTCGGCGTGGCCCGGGGTGTCGATGATGTTGATGGTGATCGGCGCGCCACCGTCCTTCGGGTGGTACTTGACCGCCGTGTTCTTCGCGAGAATGGTGATGCCCTTCTCGCGCTCCAGGTCGTTCGAGTCCATCATCCGGTCGTCGAGCTGCTGGTGGGCGGCGAAGGCGCCGGCCTGCTTCAGCATGGCGTCGACCAGCGTGGTCTTGCCATGGTCGACGTGGGCGACGATGGCGACGTTACGGATGTCGTTGCGCGTGGGCATGCCTAGCGGATTCTCCCGGAATCGTGGGTTACGGCGGGCCCGGCCGCGGGACGCGCACCTGCGGCCCTGTCGGCCGCCGCCACCCGTTCCGCCTTCTACTACCGGTCCACCCGCCGGGCATCTGGACATGCCTCGGCTTTTCCCTATGGTACGGGGAAGCGCCCAGGGGAGCAGAAACGAGCTGGTCGAGCGGGATCAAGATCACAAGCGGGTCACGTGCTCTTCATCCGGCGGTCACCCTCCGACACTCCCCCGTTCGCGCTCCGACCACTCCGGGAGCGCGAACGGGCGGGCCCGGAGGGAGTGCCTCCGAACCCGCCCGATCCGGCGCCTAGCGGCTCCAGCCCACGTCCTGGAAGCGCGGCCAGCCGAAGCCCCACGCACCCGCCCCGACCACCCCGGTCCGCACCCCGACCAGCTCCGGCCGCTGGTAGAGCGGCACCGAGTGCCCGAGCCGCCAGATCTGTACGTCCGCCTCCTGGAGCAGGTCCAGCCGGGTCGTCTGGTCGAGCTCGGCGACCGCCAGGTCGAACAGCCGGTCGATCTCGTCGGAGCCGCTGCGGCCGTAGTTCCTGCCGACCGCGACGGTCCCGTCGGGGTCCGGCCGGGGCTTGGCGTACGTGGCCCGCTGCTCGCCCGCCGGGCTGAGGCCGACCGGCCAGGAGAAGAGGGCCAGGTCGTAGTCCCCGTTGGCCAGGTGGTCCTTGACGAAGTCCTCGGCGGCCGCCGCCACCGGCCTCACCTCGATGCCGGACTCGGCGAGGTCGGCGGTGAGCGCGTCGGCGGTGCGCTTGGCGGTCGCGGAGCCGGCCGGGACGAGCAGGGTCAGCGCGAGGTCCTTGCCGTCCTTGCTCCGGACGCCGTCGCCGGACCGCTTCCAGCCCGCCTCGTCCAGCAGCCGGGCGGCGTCCGCCGGTCCGGCCGCGGCGCTGTTGTCCCGGTAGCCCTCCTGGTCCTCGGCGAACAGGTGGCTGCCGAGCGGGGCGGCCGGCAGGCCGAGCGGGCCGAGCGCGGCCTCGGCGATCCGCCGCCGGTCGACCGCCCGGCCGAGCGCCTGCCGGACGGCCGGGTCGGTGAGCGGGCCGCGGTCGGCGTTGACGGTGAGCTGGGTGAGCGAGGCGGCGGCGGCCCGGTGCACGGTGACGCCCGGCAGCGACTCGGCCCGCCGCAGCGCCAGCTCCGCCGCCTCGGGCGCCGCGGCCGGCGGGGCGGCGGCGGGCTGGCCGGCGGAGCCGTCCGAGGGGCTCGCGGAGGACGGTTCGGGCACCGCCCGGTCCACCGCCGCGGTGAGCGGGGCGACGTCCAGCTGCTCCTGGTTCAGCTGGTCCAGCCGCTGCTCGGGCGGCGCGGCGAGGAACTCGATCCGGTCCGACTTCGGCTTGTCCCCCCACCACGCCGGGTTGCGCACCACGGTCACCCGCCCGCCCTCGGCGTCGTACCGGGAGAGGGTGTACGGCCCGGCGCTCGGGTGGCCCTTGCCGGTCAGCGCCCGGTTGAAGGCGCCGGGCGTGGCGGTCTCGGCGGCCGGGTAGAGCGGCCCGAACAGCGATCGCCACTCGGCGTACGGCTGCCGGAAGGTCACCTTGACCTCGTGCGGGTCGGCACCCTGGACGACCGAGTCGATCGCGTCGTACCCGGCGGGGTGTCCACCCTCGTAGTCCGGGTCCAGGCCGGAGAGGGCACCCCGCTGGGCGGCGAGGTCGGCGGCCGACAGCGGGGTGCCGTCGCTCCAGACCGCGTGCGGGTTGAGCCGGTAGGTGACCACCTGCGGCAGCTGCCCGTACGGGGTGGACTCGGCGCTGGCCAGGTAGTCCGGGTCGGGGACGAACCGGCCGTGCTCGTCCGGCCGGAACAGCGAGGGGTACAGGGCGTGGGCGACCAGCGCCGAGTCGGCGGTCGCGCCCTGCTGGTAGACGTTGAGCGTGGCCGGGACGCCGTCCACCGCCCACCGCAGCGTGCCGCCGTCCCGGACGGCGGTGCGGTCGGTGGCCCGGACGTCGCCGGTGGTGGCGGTGGGATCGGCCCGGGCCGGGGCGGGTTCGGGGGTACGGCCCGGGGCCGGGCCGTCGGAACAACCGCCGAGACCGGCGGTGAGCAGCAGCGCGGCGGCTGCGGCGGTGAGCTGGCGGACGCGCATGGCGGACATGGAACGCCGCCGGGGCGGCCCCGCCCGCGCCGACACGGCGGGCCGCCGGGCGACAGCACCCGGACGGCCCACCAGGGCGGCCTACAGCGCCAGCTCGAACCAGACGATCTTGCCCTTGGGCGTGCGCCGGCTGCCCCAGCGTTCGGCCAGCAGGCTGACCAGTTGCAGGCCGCGCCCGCCCTCGTCGGTCTCCTGGGCACGCCGCTGCCGGGGCTGCGCGTAGCCGTCGTCCCAGACCTCGCAGACCAGGCCGCGCTCGCGCAGCAGCCGCAGCCGGATCTCGCCCCGGCCGTGCTTGAGCGCGTTGGTCACCAGCTCGCTGACCAGCAGCTCGGTGGTGTCGACCAGCTCCTCCAGGCCGCGGGAGAGCAGCCAGCTACAGGCCAGCTCGCGGGCCTTGGCGACGGAGGTGGGCTCCGGCGGCAGGAACCAGTTGCCGACGGCGTCCTCGGGGAAGGCGTGCACCTTGGCCATCAGCAGCGCGATGTCGTCCTCGCCGTGGTGCGGGTCCAGCTCGCCGAGGACGTGGTCGCAGAGGTCCTCCAGGCCCTTGCCGCGGTCGGCGAGCGCGGCGCGGAAGGCGCGCAGGCCCTCGTCCAGCTGGTGCTTGCGGCTCTCCACCAGGCCGTCGGTGTAGAGGCCGAGCACGGCACCGTCCGGGAGGGTCAGCTCGACCTCCTCGAAGGGCTCGCCGCCGACGCCGAGCGGCAGGCCGGGCGGCACGTCGAGCATCCGGGCGGGCTCGCCGGGGCTGAGCAGAACGGGCGGCAGGTGGCCGGCGTTGGCGAACACGCAGCGGCGGGTGACGGCGTCGTAGACCGCGTAGACGCAGGTGGCCAGGTAGACCTCGCGGGCCTCCTCGTCGGCGGTCGAGGTGAGCCGGCCGTACTGGGTGGGCGGGCCGACCGGGACGGAGTCGTCGCCCAGCCCGCGGGCGATCTCGTCCAGGGCGCCGAGCACCTCGGCCGGGTCGAGGTCGAGCATCGCGAGGGTGCGTACGGCGGTCCGCAACTGCCCCATGGCGACGGCGGCGCGCAGGCCGCGGCCCATCACGTCGCCGATGACCAGGGCGGTGCGGTTGCCGGGCAGCGGGATGACGTCGAACCAGTCGCCGCCGACCTCGGTGTTGTTGTTGCTGGGCAGGTAGCGGCAGGCGATCTCCAGGCCGCTGGCGGCCGGATTGCCCGGGGGCAGCAGGCTGCGCTGGAGGATCAGCGCGCGCTCGTGCTCGCGGCGGTAGAGCCGGGCGTTGTCGATGCAGACGGCGGCGCGGGCGACGAGTTCCTCGGCGATCGCGACGTCACGGGCGTCGAAGGGCTCGCTGCCGATCGCCCGGGAGAGCTGGACCAGCCCGAGCACCTGGTCGCGGGCGACCAGCGGGACGATCAGGGTGGAGCGCAGCAGCGGGTCGCGCCCGGGGTCGGGGACGACGCTGCGGCCGGTGCGCAGCGCCCGGGCGTGCGGGGAGCGGCGCGGGTAGCAGAGGGTGCCGCCGGCCTCGGCGATCGGCAGGCTGGTGATCGAGCCGAGCACCGAGGAGGCGCCGCCGAGCACGCTGGAGACGGCGACCCGGCGCAGTTCGCCGCTGCCGTCGGTGAGCACGGTGTCGCCGAGCCGCCCGGCGCTGGGGACGGTCTCGCCGGAGAGCAGCGCGGTGTAGAGGTCGACGGTGGCGAGGTCGCAGAACGGCGGGACGACGACGTCCAGCAGTTCCTTGGCGGTGGTCTCCAGGTCGAGGGTGGAGCCGATGTGCGCGCTGGCCTCGTTGAGCAGGGCGAGGTTGCGGCGCACGCCGTCGGCCTCGCGCTCGGCGACGTGCCGGCTGGTGACGTCGGAGACCTGCCCGGCCACGCCCATCGGCTGCCCGGCCGAGCCGTTGAGCCGGTACAGCGAGATGGCCCAGAGCCGGTTGCCCTCGCGGGTCGGGACGGCGCCGTGGAAGCGCAGGTCGAAGACGGGCTCGCCGGTGGCGAGGACCTTGCGCAGGGCGGCGGTGAGCCGGTCGGCCTCGGAGGGCGGGAAGAGGTCGTGCGCGGTGAGGCCCTCCAGGTCGGTGGGGACGAGTCCCATGCCGGAGGCGAAGGCGTCGTTGACCCGCTGGAGCCGTAGCCGGTCGTCGAAGAGCACGAAGCCGGTGGGGGTCTGGCCGAAGACGGCCTCGGAGGCGGCGAGGTCGGTCTCGATCCGGCGCAGCCGCCCGAGGTCGACGGCCAGACAGGTGGCGCCCGCGGTGGGCAGGGCGCTGTCGGGCATCAGGTAGAGCTCGGCGAGGCCCTCGCCGCCGGCGGCGTCCCGGTACGGGGTGGTGCCGACCCACTCCTCGCCGGCCAGGGTGCGCTCCAGCCGGGTGCGGCCGCGCTGCCACAGTTCGCGGGGGACGAAGGTGGTGATCGGGTCGGAGCCGACGGCCTCGGCGGCGGGGACGCCGAAGAACTCGGCGGCGCGCTCGCTCCACTGGCTGATCCGCCCGTCGGGGCCGATCGCGAAGGTCGCGACCCGGATGTAGTCGTAGATCGAGCCGGGGTCGCCGGCGCCCCAGGACCGCTCCTCGGCGGCGGGGTAGGCCGCGGGGCGGGCGGCGGGCCGGACGCCGTGGCCCGGGCCCGTGCTCCTGGTGTCCGGCGGCGCCGCCGGGACGGGCAGGTGCGAGGAACCGGCCTGCCCGGGTACGACGGCATGACCGCTGCTGCTCGGCGCGTTCCGCGCCGGAGTGCTGTTCAACGGACCGACCCCTCCAACCCGCGACCGTCCGGATGTCGAGAAGACCGAGTATTCATCATCGAGGGGTGCGTTCACACGCCCTCAACATCACAACATCAGATCGGGCGAAGGTTTTTGTCCTACCGCCCGCGCAACCACAATGCCACGCCCGCGCCCCCTTCCGGAGCGCGCGCTCCCCCTGGGCGCCCGATGGCATATGCAGCACTGTTCTACTCGCGTTCTACTCGCCTCATGATCCGCTCATGATCCGTCGGGCTCATTACCCGGCAGCGCGAGCTCGAACCAGACGACCTTGCCGATGCCCTCCGCCCGGGCGCCCCAGTGCAGTGCCAGCCGGTGGACCAGCTCCAGGCCCCGGCCGCCCTCGTCGGCCTCGGCCGCGTGCCGCTCCCGCGGCGGGTCGGGCAGCGGGTCGGAGATCTCGACCAGCAGCGTCTCACCGAGCGTCAGCCGCACCCCGATGGGGGCGCTGGCGTACCGGATGGCGTTCGTGACCAGCTCGCTGACCAGCAGCTCGGCGGTGTCGGTGAGCTCCTCGACGCCCCACTCGGCGAGCGTGCCGCGGACCAGCCGGCGGGCCCGGGAGACGGCGGTGGGCTCGGCGGGCAGGGTCCAGCCGGCCGTCGGGGTGCCGGCCTGCCCGTGTCCGAGCCGGGCGAGCAGCAGCGCGACGTCGTCCGGCTCGCGCCCCTGCTCCATGGTGTCGAGCACCGCCTCGCAGGCGGCCTGGATGGAGGGGTACGGCTCCTGGAGCACGGTGATCAGCCGCCCGAGGCCGACGTCGAGGTCCTTGTCGCGGGACTCCACCAGGCCGTCCGTGCAGAGCGCGAGCAGGCTGCCCTCGGGGATCTTCAGTTCGACGGATTCGAACGGGACTCCGCCGACGCCGAGCGGCGCTCCGGAGGGCAGGTCGAGGATCCGGCCGGCGCCGCCGGGCAGCGGGCTGCCGGTGCGGGTCGGCTCGCCGTTCTCCTCGCCTGGCACCACCAGCACCGGCGGGATGTGCCCGGCCTTGGCGACGGTCAGCTTCCCGGTGCCCGGGTCGAAGACGGCGTAGACGCAGGTGGCGAGCAGCGCCTCGTCCGGGCCCTGGGCGAGGTCGTCGGCCAGCTCGTGGACGTGCCGCAGCAGGACGTCCGGCGGCAGGTCCAGGGCGGCCAGCACCCGTACGGCGGTGCGCAGCCGGCCCATGGTGGCGGCGGCCCGCAGGCCGTGGCCCATCACGTCGCCGACCACCAGCGCGGTGCGGTCGCCGGGCAGCGGGATGACGTCGAACCAGTCGCCGCCGACCTCGGTGCCGCTGCTGCCGGGCACGTAGCGGTAGGCGACCTCGACGCCGGTGGGCTGCGGGACCTGCTGCGGGAGCAGGGTGCGCTGGAGGGTGAGCGCGGCGGTGCGCTCGCGGGCGTAGAGGCGGGCGTTGTCCAGCGAGCTGCCGGCCCGGTCGGCGAGCTCGACGGTGAAGGCGAGGTCGTCCCGGTCGAAGCCCTCGCGGTAGCCGGCCCGGCTGACCAGCAGCAGCCCGATCACGATGCCGCGGGCGCGCAGCGGGACGACCAGCATCGAGTGCACGCCCAGGTCGTGGGCGGCCTGCATCTTGGGGTCGCCCGGGTAGGTCACGTCGTCCAGCTGGTCGGAGCCGGAGAGCAGCTCGGGCAGGCCGGTGCGCAGCACCCGGCCGCAGGCGGAGTCCTCGGCGAAGGTGATCCGGGCGCCGCGCCGCAGCATCACCTCGACCTCGGGGCCGTCCTGGACGGAGGCGGTGCCGAGCTGGAGCAGCGAGGTGCGCCGGTCGTGGCCGTGCCGGGGCAGGTCGTCGCCGTGCGCGACGGCCTGGAGCAGGATCACCGCCGAGTGGTCGGTGAGCCGGGGGACGACGGCGCTGGCGAGCTCCTGGGCGATCCGGGCGGCGTCGAGCAGGTCGCCGACCCGGGAGCCGAACTCGTTGAGCAGCGAGAGCCGGCGCCGGGCGTGCTCGACCTTGGCGACGGCCCGGTAGCGCTCGGTCACGTCCATCACGGTGCCGGAGATGCCGAGCACCCGGCCGGAGCGGTCGGTCATCCGGCTGTAGGAGATCGAGCGGTAGCCGGCCCGGGTGGTGACCGGGGAGGCGAGGGTGACGTCGATGACCGGCTCGCCGGTGGCCAGCACCTGGCGCTGGATCGCGGTGATCTCGTCAGCGGCCCGCTCGGGCAGGGTCTCGCCGGTGGTGCGGCCGACGTGGTCCTCCAGGGCGACGCCGTTCATCTCGGCCAGGGTCTGGTTGACGGCGGTGTAGCGCAGGTCGGTGTCCATGATGGCGATGCCCAGCGGGGACTGCTCGAACAGCGCGTCGCGCACCGCGAGGTCCCGCTCGACGGCCCCGACGGCGGCCGCCTCGGCCATGTTGACCTGGAGGAACGGGGTGCCGTCGCCGTCCACCAGGAGGGAGATCCGGGCGTCCACGGCGACCGGCAGGCCGTCCCGGTCGCGCAGCTCGGCGTAGCCGGCCCAGCGGCCGTACCGCAGGGTGTCCTGGATCGCGGTCCGGATCCGGACGACCTGCGCGGGGTCGGGGATCAGCTCGTCGATCCGGCGGCCGACCAGCAGCTCGCTCGGCCAGCCGAGCAGTTCCTCGGCGGCCGGGCTCCAGAGCACCACCCGGCCCGCGGTGTCCAGGATCGCGATGGCGACCTTGAGCATGTCGAGCAGGCTGCCCTCGGCGGGGGCGCCGAAGCCCCTGGCGGTGTCGGCGGGCCCGCCGGGGAACGCCCGGCCGGGGCGGCCGCGCGGGCCCGGCGGAGTGCCGGGCCCGGGGACGGCGAGGGTCGGAGCGGGCTGGACGGGGCGCGTGGCCTCGGGGGCGGTGAGCCCGCCGCGGCGGCGGCCGGAGGGCGGCTGCGGGGCGGCCGGACGGGCGGCGCGGCGCAGTCGGGCGCGGGCGGCGGCGCTCCCTGCGGTACCTGCCCGCCGCGCTCCCCCGCCACCGTTTCCGGTAGTCGACACCGACGGGGCCTCCGGCTCTGGTCGGGATCGGCGTCGCCGGCTGGGACGGCTCACCGATGGTGACGAATAGTGCCGAAAAGTGACATACCCAGCACGACCCAGGCTATCCCGGTCGTCGGGTCGTCTTGTCTGATTGACCTATCTGGCGGCTTGCGCGTCGCGCCCGTCGGCGAGCAGCCCGGCGACGTGCGGCAGCACGTCCCGGTCGTGCTCGATCCAGTCCACGGAGTCCAGCTCGGCCGGGCCCAGCCAGCGCAGCTCGTCGTGGTCCTCCAGCGCGCGCGGCTCGCCGGACAGCAGCTCGGCGACCCAGAACCGCAGCTCCAGGCCCGGCCGGACCGCCCACGCGCCGGGCAGCCGCCGCAGCGCCCGCGCCCGTACGCCCAGCTCCTCCAGCAGCTCCCGCTCCAGCGCCTGCGCCTCGGTCTCGCCGGGCTCGGCCTTGCCGCCGGGGAACTCCCAGCGCCCGGCCACCGCCTCGGGCGAGTTGCGGCGGGCGGCGAGCACCCGTCCGTCGCGGATCAGGGCGCCGCCGACGACGATCCGGGGCCCGGTGGTGGTCTCGCCGGTCTGGTCCATGCCCCGACCCTACGGGGCCGCGTCCCCGGCCTCGGACTCGACCCAGTACAGCTGCTTGTGGCCGCGCGCCTCGAACTCGCCGGCCAGGCGCCGCGCCTCGGCCTCGTCGAGGCCCTTGGCGACCGTGAACCGGTTGCCGTTGTCGTCCTGCCGCATCACCCGGAAGGTGCCCATGCCGGGAGGCTATCCGGTTCCCCGCCGACGGGCGCCCCCGGCGCCAGCGCCCCGGGCCCACGCGCCGCCCGCCCGCGCGCACCCCCCGGCCGTACGCGCCCCGGTCCGGGCGCGCCCGGGTGCCCCCGGCCCGCGTGGGGGTCGGGCCGGGGGCACGTCCGCGACCCTACGGGCGACGGGCTACCGGCGGGTACGGGCGCGGTAAACGATGGGTAACCGGGCTCCCGGTGGCGGCTCAGACCCGCAGGTCGGGCGCCTGCTCGCCGGTGGACAGGCCGAGCGCGCGCCGGATCTCCACGCTGATCGGCACCGTCTTGGCCACCAGCGCCCGGGCCCGGCGCAGGTCCCCCGCCAGGTCGGTGCCGGAGGCCGCGGTGTCCCAGGCGGCGGCCGCCTGCGACTGGGCCTCGGCCAGCTTCCCGACGTCCGACCTCGCCTCGGCCGGCCAGTCCACCGTCGGCCGGCGCAGCGCGGCGGCCTCGGCCCGGGAGGCGGCCGCCATCCGGCGGGCCCAGGCCTGGTAGTCGGGCCCGGCTTCGTCGAGATCCTTAGCCGGTGCGTCCGCGTACGTGCTGTTGAAGCCCCGGACGGCCTCCAGGTAGGCCAGCTGGGCGGAGGTCAGGCCGGCCCGGTCGGTGCGGACCGTCCCCCGGTGCTGGTCGTCGCGGTCCTCGAAGCCGCAGGTGACGAGCCGTTCGCCGGACTCCCAGTTCCCCTCGCTCGGGTAGAGGTAGACGTCGCTCATGCCGTCCGGGACGGCCCACTGGTCCAGCGCGTAGTCGTCGAGCACCGTGCGGCACAGCTCGACGGCCTGCTCGCGCACCGCGCTCTCGCCCGGGTACGAGCCGCTGCCGTCGGGGACCTTCGCGGTGCCGGCCACCTCCCCGTGGTGCGGGTCCGCGCAGGGCACCCGGCGCACCCAGAAGACCGTCTCGTCACCGTTCTCGTCGGTCACCGAGCCGCCGTCCGGGGAGTTGTAGCAGTCCCCCGCCTTCAGCGCGGACCAGCGGACCGACCCGGCCGGGGGCTTCCCGGCCTGGCCGTACCGGCCGTTGTTCGCGGGGCCGAAGTCCCCCGCGCCCAGGGCGAGCGCCAGCAGCACCGTGCCGGCCACCCCGAGCACCACGCCCGTCACCGCCATGCCCTGGCCGCGCTCCCCGCGGCGGCCGATCCGGTTGAGCGCGAGGATCCCGAGCACCAGGGCCACCGGCCCGAGCAGGAACAGACCGGTCACCAGGGAGCCGACCGCGAAGCCGTTGGTGGACGGCTCCGGCTGGGGGTTGTACGGGGTCGGGTAGCCGTAGGGGTACGGGTACTGCTGCTGCTGGTGCTGGTTCGCCTGGCCGGGCTGGAGGCCGGACCGGGCGGACGGCGGCACCGTGGCCCAGCCGCCGGCGGGCAGCGGCGGGGGTGGCGGCGGGGGCGGGGCCTGCGAGGTCAGGGGGGCGGCCTGCGGCGGGTGGCCGGCGGGCGGGGCCCAGGGGTCGACCGGCTCGGGGGCCGCGGCGGGCTCGGGCGCGGGCGCAGCGGTCGGCGGCTCGGGCGCGGCGGTCGGGGGTTCGGCGGCGTCCTTGCGGAGGTCCACCCGGGGGTCCTCCCCCGGGGCCGGCTCAGGCTTGGACACGTGGACTCCCCCAACCCGCCGGGACGGGCGTCTGCTCGGCGTTCGCAGCTCGGATCGGACCCGAACGGGCCCGATGTGAACGGTCGCGCGACTTTACCCGATCTTTCCGAACGCCTGCCCGGACTTTCCCGTCCGACCCCGGCCAGGCCACGGCCCTCCCCCGGCCCGCAGCCCCGACCCCCGGCCCTCCCCCGGTCTCCCCCGGTCTCCCGCTCAGCCGCGGGCCAGGATCTCGCCGTGCAGCATGGAGAACCAGCCGTCCCCGGCGGCGCTCCACTCCCGCCAGCCGTCCGCGATCCGCTCCAGTTCGGCCCGGTCCGCGAAGCCCCGCTCCACCGCCGTCCGCCCGAACGCGGTGCCGGTCACCCGGTCCGCCCACATCCCGCCCCACCAGGCCCGCCGCTCGGGCGTCGCGTACGTCCAGGTGCCCGCCCCGGCGGTCACCTCGGTGAAGCCGGCCTCGCGGGCCCAGGAGAGCAGCCGCCGGCCGGCGTCCGGCTCGCCGCCGTTGGCGCGGGCGGTCCGCCGGTACAGCTCCAGCCAGCGGTCCAGCGCGGGCACCTCCGGGAACCAGGTCATCGAGGCGTAGTCGACGTCCCGGACGGCGACCACCCCGCCGGGCGCCGTCACCCGGCGCAGCTCGCGCAGCACGCCCACCGGGTCGGCCACGTGCTGGAGCACCTGGTGGGCGTGCACGACGTCGAACTCGCCGTCCCGGTACGGCAGCCGGTGCGCGTCCGCGAGCGCGAACTCCACGTTGGCCCGGCCGCGGCCGGCGACGTACCCGGCGGCCTGCTCCAGCACCTCGGCGGAGGTGTCCAGCGCGACCACCCGCCCGCTCGGGCCGACCAGCTCGGCCAGGTCGGCGGTGATCGTGCCGGGCCCGCAGCCGACGTCCAGCAGCGCCTGCCCGGGCCGCAGTTCGGGCAGCAGGTAGCCGGCCGAGTCGGCGGCCGTACGGGAGCGGTGCGAGCGCAGTACGGCCTCCTGGTGGCCGTGGGTGTAGACGGCGGCGGGCTGCGGTCCGGTCATGTGATGCCCCTCGAATCGTGGTCGGCGTTCCGTTTCCGCGAACGGCCCGACGCTACGCCGCGTTCCGCATGGCGAGAAGAACCGTCTCACATGTCGGCCATGGGGCACCCGCGCCGCACCCGGCCGCCGTACCGTGGAGGCGCACCCGACAGAACGGTCCCGCCCATGCCCGGCCCCGGCCAGCGCCCCTTCGTCCTGCTGAGCGCCGCCGTGTCACTCGACGGCCACCTCGACGACGCCTCCCCCGACCGCCTGCTGCTCTCCAACACCGCCGACTTCGACCGGGTGGACGAGGAGCGCGCGGCCGCCGACGCGATCCTGGTCGGCGGCAACACGCTGCGCGCCGACAACCCCCGCCTGCTGGTCAACGACCCCGCGCGCCGGTCCGCCCGACTGGCCTCCGGACGGCCCGAGTACCCGCTGAAGGTGACGCTCAGCGCGAGCGGCGCCCTGGACGCCGACCTGCGGTTCTGGCACACCGGCGGCGCCAAGCTCGCCTACACCACGGACGCCGGGGCGGCGGCGCTGCGCCCCCGGCTGGACGGGCTGGCCGAGGTGGTCGCGCTCGGCCGGGCGGTGAACCTCGGCGCGCTCCTGGACGACCTGGGCCAGCGCGGGGTGCGCCGGCTGATGGTCGAGGGCGGCGGCGGGGTGCACACCCAGTTCCTGGCCCGGGGCCTGGCGGACGAACTCCAGCTGGCCGTCGCCCCGTTGCTGGTCGGCCAGGCCGAGGCGCCGCGGTTCGTCCGCCCGGCCGCCTTCCCCGGTGGCCCGGCCCGGCGGATGCGGTTGCTGGAGGCACGTACCGTGGGCGACGTCGTCCTGCTCAGGTACGCCCCGAAGGAGCCCGCGCCGTGAACCGATCCGCCGCCACCGACCTCGGCCACCTGCGCCGGGCCGTCGAACTCTCCCGCCGCTGCCCGCCGTCCGAAACGGCCTTCTCGGTCGGCGCGGTGATCGTCGGCGCCGACGGCGAGGTGCTGGCGGAGGGCTTCAGCCGGGAGGCGGACGCGCACGCCCACGCCGAGGAGTCGGCCCTGGGCAAGCTCCCGGCGGGCGACCCGCGACTGCGCGGGGCGACGGTCTACAGCAGCCTGGAGCCCTGCGGGCAGCGGGCCTCGCGGCCGGTGCCGTGCGCCCGGCTGATCATCGCGGCGGGCGTGCCGCGGGTGGTGGTCGCCTGGCGCGAGCCGGACCTGTTCGTCACCGACTGCCAGGGCACGGCCCTGCTGGAGGCGGCCGGGGTCGAGGTGGTGGAGCTGCCGGAGCTGGCCGAGGAGGCCCGGGCGGTCAACGCCCACCTGCTCTCGTGATCTTTTGTATCATTAAGAAACAAAGAGCTCGCCTTTCGGCTCTTCCTTCGCCATTCTCCCCGAGCCCGAGTCTCCCGAGGAGTCACCCATGCCCGCCGCCCCCGTCCGGCTGACCGCCCGCGCCCTGCTCCTCGACATGGACGGCACCCTGGTCAACTCCGACGCCGTGGTCGAACGCTGCTGGAGCCGCTGGGCCGAGCGCAACGGCCTCGACCCGGCCGCCGTGCTCGCCGTCGCCCACGGCCGCCAGGGCCACGCCACCATGGCCGCACTGCTGCCGGACCGCCCCACCGAGGTCAACCTCGCCGAGAACGAGCAGATGCTCGACGAGGAGCGCGCCGACACCGAGGGCGTCGTCCCCGTCCCCGGCGCCGCCGCCTTCCTCGCCGCGCTGGACGACCTCCCGCACGCCCTGGTCACCTCCGCCGACCTGGCGCTCGCCCGGATCCGGATGGACGCCGCCGGCCTGCCGCTGCCGCCCCTCCTGATCACCGCCGAGTCCGTCGGCGCCAGCAAGCCCGACCCGGAGGGCTTCCTCAAGGGCGCCGCCGGCCTCGGCTTCGCCCCCGCCGACTGCCTCGTCTTCGAGGACTCCGGCGCCGGCATCGCCGCCGGCCGCGCGGCCGGCATGCGGGTCGTCGGCGTCGGCCCCCGCGCCGCCGCCCACCACCCGGACGCCCTCGCCGCCGACCTCGGCGCCGTCACCGTCACGGCGGACGCGTACGGCGTGCTGACCGTCACCGTTCAGGCCTGAGCCACCGCCAGGGCGCCGCGCCGCGACAGGGCGTGCCTTGTGGATCTTCGCCAGGTCCACGACGCCGGGGCACGCCCTAGACCCCGCGCTCGATCCCGGCCGTCTCGCGCAGCAACCCGCTGACACCGGTCGGGAGCTGGACCACCAAGGCGTCCCCACGCGCCGCGACCGCCAGGTACCAGCTCCCGGGCGCCAGCCTGGCCACCGGCTCCATCGGCGCTTCCAGGCCGATGAGTTGACGCGGCACCGGGACCGCGAACCAGTACGGCTCGAACCCCTCATCGCCCTCCGGCGGGCCCTCCCCGCGGTACTCGCCCCGCTCCAGCCCGGCGGTGTCGAACAGCAAACCCTTCGTCCCGTAAGGGAGTTGGACCAGCAGCGCGCCTCCGCGCGATTCCACGGCCAGGTACCACGTCCCCGGCACCAGCTCCCCCGTCGGTGCCGCCGAACCGTCCGGTGCCGAACCGGCCGGCGCCGCCAGCGGGCGCCGCGTGGGCACCGCGAACCAGTACGGCTCGAACCCCTCATCGCCCTCCGGCGGGCCCTCCCCGCGGTACTCACCCCGCTCCAGCCCGGCGGTGTCGAGCAGCAGACCCTGCGTACGGTCCGGGAGCTCGACCAGCAACGCGTCCCCGCGCGACTGGACGGCCAGGTGCCAGGTGCCAGGGAGCAGTTCCCCGACCGGCTCCAGCGAACCGTCCGAACCGAACAGCCGGCGCGCCTCGGGGACGGCGAGCCAGTACGGCCGGAACGCCTGGTCCGGCCGGGCCGCCAGCGCCGCCGCCAGGCCGGTGGCCCGGACCAGCAGCTCCTGCGCGGCCGCCTCGGCGGCCCTCCGCAGCCGCTCCGCCTCCTCGGCCACCCACCGCTTCGGCTCCGACTCCGTGACCGGGGCCGCCGGCTCCGGCTCCGGCTCCGGCTCCGTCGGCGCGCCGGCCCGGGCGACCGGGACGGCGGCGGCCTGGTTGCGGGCGATCGCGATCAGGCCGCCGGTGTTGCGGTTGCGCTGCTGCGGCAGCGGCCGGGACTTCGCGGCGAGGCGCTCGTGCAGCCTGCGGTAGAGGGTGTCCATGTCCAGCAGCTCGGGCCCGCCCGGGACACCCCTCTCCAGCAGGTCGATGAGCTCCCCAGTGAACGCGGTGTACAGCTCCCCGGGCGGCGAGAGGGCGGGCCTGGTCGAGGCCGAGGCGGTGAGCACCACCGTCCCGTTCACCACCGTCCGGTCGGCGAGGTGGTCGCCCGCGCTCATCCCGCCGACCAGCGCCCGGCCGCTGTAGCAGCAGTCCAGGACCACCACCGTGCGCTGGGCCCGGGCCTGCGGGTCCAGCACCGCGCGGCGCAGCGACTCGTACCGCAGCGCGGTGTACTCGCGCTCGCGGTCGGTGTCCGGCAGGGCGAGGTACAGCTCCTCGGAGTACTCGTCGGTCAGCCCGTGCCCGGCGTAGTAGACCAGCAGGGTGTCGGTGGTCTCCCGCGCCTTCTGCCGTACGACGTCCAGCACCGCGCGCACGTCGCCCGGCTGGGCGATCACCGGGCAGTCCTCGGGCGCCAGCCCCCACACCCCGGGGTCGGTGAGCACCCGGCGCAGCCCCGCCAGGTTCCGCTCGACGGCCGGCAGGCCCTCCAGGTGGAGGTAGTCGTGCACCCCGACGAGCACGGCCGCCGACCTGCCGGGGTCCGCCAGCACGGTCACGACCGCTCAGCGCCTCCGGCCGGCGGCTCCAGCTCCGCCACGATCCGGCGCACCTCCTCCGCCGAGCCGCCCTCGATCACCACCGACGTGCCGCCGCGCTCGATCCGCACCCGCGTCCCGCCGCGCCGCGAGTCCCGCCAGGTGGCGATGGCGGTCACCAGGCTCCCCAGCGCGATGCCGTTGGCCAGCACCACGTTGACGACCTCCAGCACCTCCCCCATCTGCCCCCCGGCCGGATCCGCCGACCGGGGCCGCACCTCGACACCCCGCAGCTCCGGCTCCGCCAGCAGCCACCGCGTCAACGACCGCGCCGCCTCGACCTCCGCCCCCTCCGGCGCACCCTCCGCCACCTCGAACCCGAGCTCGACCTCCACGCCCAACCCCTTCTCCCCAAGCCTCAGTTCAGCCACCCCACCCTAGAGGACCCACCACCCCCACCACGGGCGCTTCACCCGAAGCGCCGAAGCCACATGGTGCACACCGACGATGGCAGGTGACAGCTGCGATCGAGGCCCTGCGGACTCCCTGCGGACTGACAGACCCCGGGCTACTGGTTCCGCGCCGTGGTGCCGACCAGTTCCCTCAGCTTCTCGCGTGTCTCGGCGTCGGTCGAGTACACCACCGTGCCGATCATCCCCCGTGTCAGCAGCACTTTGTACGTGTTGCGGATCAGCCGGTCCACATCCGCGTCCCGAGTCGACTTCTTGAAGACGGGATCCTTGGAGGCCGTACGGTCGGTGACCCAGCGGTCGCCGCGCCACAGCAGGTCGGAGCCGATGATGACGCCACTCCAGTCGTACTCGAATCCCTGCGCCGTGTAGACACAGCCCACTTGCCCGAAACCGGCAGGATCAGTCGCCCACAGGGCCGCTGGGGGCGCGCCGCTGACGGCCCGGTCTCCGTAGACGTTCCAGGGCCGCTCCCACCCCCCGATGGTGACGTCCGCAGGCAGCGCCCGCCCGGGCTCCACCTTCTTGGTCCACTTCCAGCAGTAGCCGGCGGTCATGCGCGCGCTGTACTTCCGCGCGCGACGATCGTCGAGGAAAGCCTCCATCTCCTGCGGACTGTCCACGAGCACGAGTTGCATCTTGTCGTCGGGCTCCCACGTCTCGGGGCCGCCCGGCTCAAGTCCCAGCAGCCTCACCACCCAACGCAGATACGCATCGCTGCCACCGCAGCGGAACTGGCTGTCGAGCGGCACCACCTGGCAGCGGAGCCCCTTCTTCGCAGCAGCCGCCTCGATCTCCGCGACCGTCCCCATCTCGCCGGGCCGAACCACCTGATGCTCGTCCAGCAGGAACACCGGGACACGGGCCGCGTCGATGAGCTCCTCGATCTGGGCCTTGCCCGTGCGGTTCGACGCCGGTGTGTAGCGGTTGGCCGATGTCTCCCGCATACGGTGGGCTTCGTCGCAGATCAGGACATCGATGCTGTTGCGCTCGGCCTTCATGAAGCTGTTGAAGTACTTGAAGAGGTCCTGCACCTCGCGCTTTCGGGCGCCCGCGACCTTCCTCATCGTCGTCGTGAACGAGTTGGAGCCCGTCGCGTGCAGCGCGGTGGTGCCCTGTCGGTACATCTCACCGAGGAGCGACAGGGCGATGACGCTCTTGCCCGTGCCCGGCCCACCGGTGACGACCACGACCTCCTTGTGGTCGGACTGCTTGGCACGGCGGACGGCGTTGAGGACCGTTCGGAACGCAATCTTCTGCTCGTCCAGCAACACGAACTGCTCGCGCTCACGCACCTCTCGGGCGGCCACCGCCATGAGCTGCTTGGACGGGCCGATCTTCCCGTTGACGAGCTCGTCCGCGGCCGAAACGCCGGACTCGTCCCCCAGATTCGCGCGCAGAAAGTCGATGAACTCCCCGCGTCGCGCACCGATGAAAAGCTGGCCGAACTGGTCCTGCTCGGCTTCGAAGAGCCCGCCGACGCCGAATTCGGTGGCATTGTGCAGATATGCGGCACCGCTGATGCGTTCCGGGTGTTCGGCCAGTACTCCGTTGAAGGAAACGAGGTACTCGCAGTAGCCGCGCACCTGGTCGACGGGGTTCAGCACTGCCCGGGTGTACGCGTCGACACGACACAACGACGGATCGTCGTCGTCCGGCTCGGCGCTGCTCCACTGCTTGAGCTCCACAACGACGTACGACGGCAGACCGGTCCGCGGGTGCACGCCGGCCAGCACGGCGTCGGCCCGCTTGCTGTTCAGCGGCAGACCGTACTCCAGGAGCATCTCCACGTGCCCGAGCCCCGCATCGTTCAACGCGCTCGCAAGTACCGGAATGCTCCGCTCCCACGAGCGGACCTCGGACGAACTCGGCTTGTGACCGTGAACGTGTGCGAACTGCTCCGTCAGGCGGAAGAAGAGCGCACCGGAGAAACACTCGGCGGCGACCGCGGCAGCGGAGTCGCGGAACAGCAAGGAAAGCCCCCAAGACAGCACGAAGGAACTCGTGCGGGTGGGGGCATGTCCTTGATCCCTCCGCCAGGCGGAGCGGAAGCCCGGCGGGCCGCAGCGACAACGGGATCAAGGCTACCTGCGGCGTCCTCCGAAGCCAGAGGGAAGTTGTGATCCTTCAGCTGTGAGCTTCGGTCGGATGCCTTTGTAGTTCTGCAGGCCGATGGCACCTGTGATCCGATTGCGCAGTTCATTGTGGGTGGCCGGGTCGACCGCGTAGACCACGGTGCCGACGATCCCGCGGGTGAGAAGCACGTGGTAGGCGTTGCGGACGCACCGGTAGACGGCCTCGTCGTCGACCTGGCCACGGAAGGCGGGATCACGGGAAGCCGTCCGGTCCACCTTGAACTTCCCGTCGCGGAACACCAGGTCGGGGCCGATGATGACGCCGTTCCAGTCGTACTCGAAAGTCTGTGCCGTGTAGACGCAGCCGATCTGCCCGATGCCGCGCGGATCGGTCGACCACAGGTCCGACCGCGGCGCGTTCGGAACGCTGTGCTCCGGCTTCACGTTCCACGGTTGGTGCCAGTCTCCGATGCGCACGTCGTCGACCAGCCGTTCACCCTCCGGATTGCTCCACGGCCAGCAGAAGCCCGCGGTGATGCGCGCCGTGGCCCCCTCAGCGGCTCGTTCGCGGATGAACTGGTCCATCTGCTCAGGAGAGTCGGCGACCGTGAGCGTCATCCGCCCGTCCGGTCGCCAGGTGACCGGATCGGCGGCGTTCAGCCCCAACAACTGCTGGACCCAGCGCTGGTACCGCTTGCTGCCTCCCGCGCGGAACGTCCCCTCCAGATCGGTCACTTCGACCAGACAGCCGTTGTCCTCGGCAAGGTTCCTGAGGTAGTCGGCCGTGCCCACCTCGTCCGGGCGGATCGACTGGTGGTCGTCGAGCAGGAAGACCGGCACTCGGGCGGCTCTGATCAGCTCGAGCGCTTGCGGCCGGCCGTCGTCGCGGAGTTCCTTCGGCGTCCAGCGGTATGTCGAACTGCGCCGCAAGCGGTGCGCCTCGTCGCAGATCAGGACCTCGATACCGTCCGGCGGGGTCTTGGTGAAGCTGTTGAAGTACTGGTACAGCCTGAGAGCCGCACGGCTTCTGCTCGCTCTCTGCCCGCGGCGTGCCGTACTCGTCATGATCTCCCGCAGCGTCTCCGTGTACGCATGGGATCCGCTCGCCAGCACCGCCTCGCGTCCCTTGATGCCGAGCACACGCTGCAGTTCCAGGGCCACGGCGCTCTTCCCACTGCCAGGACCGCCCCGCAGGATGTAGGCCCGCTTCCTGCCATCCGAATCGATGGCGGGGCCGTGAGCGGTGTCAGCGTCGTGAAACAGCCCGACGTTGAAGCTGCTGGAAGGAGAGGCCCTTTCCAGACGCCGAATGATCCGGTCCGCTGCAACGAACTGCTCGTCGAGAAGCGTGAGGCCACCGCCGGTGACGGACCGTTGCCGCGCCACATCGGTGACCTTGAGCAAGGGCTCGCGGCGGGACTGCTCCAGTGCGAGTGCCGCTCGCTTCCCGGATGCGGCGGCGAACCTGGAGGTGAGGACTCGCCGGAACCGGTCCAGATCATCGAGCGTGTAGAGGAAGCCGTAGTCGGTCTCGGGCAGATCGAAGAGTGCGGCCACGTCCGCATCCCGGGCGTTGTGGAGCAGTGCCACACCCATCAACCGGTCGTCGCTCTCCCGGAGATGGGGCAGGTAGCGCATCATGTAGTCGCAGTAGTTCTGGATCTGCCGGACCGGATGCAGCTTGATCTTCCCGTCGCTGAAACCGAGATCGACGGCGGTCGGACACTGAGGGTCGACGGTGGCGTGCCGGGCCTGTTTCAGCTCAACCGCGAGGTACGAGTCCGCCCCCGTGCCGGGATGCCGACCACACAGCACCAGGTCGACTGCGGAATCGGTATGCGGCAGCGCGACCTCGATCTGCACCTCCACTTCGTCGAGGCCGCAGTCCAGCAGGGCCTTGACCACTACCGGGATGCTGTTGTTCCACGATCTGATGTCACCGACACCGGCCGGCTCGCCCTTCACCGCGGAATGCTCGCTGATCAACCGCTCGGTGATCGGAAGATGCACCGACCCGTCCTGGTCGGCGATGAGGCCGCCGATCTCGGCCGCGGAAAGTTGCAGAAGCACGAGGGTCCCCCAGGCACGAACTGACTCGTGCGGGTGGGGGCATGTCCTTCGTAGCTCCACCGATGCGGAGCGGAAGCCCGGCGGGCCGCAATGACGATCCGTAGATTAACCCGTGCCCCGGCTTGATGAGGGGCGGACCCCCGGAGGCCCGCCCGCCGCCCGGCTCAGCCGAGGCGGTGCACCACGACCTGGGCCAGCAGCCACAGCAGGTTCGAGCCGAGGCTCGCCGCGATGCCCACCAGGACATCGCGGACCCAGACGTGGTTCTTGGGCCTGTACTCGACGGCAGCCATTGGAACGCGTCCCCTTACGTTGTGTTCGGTGACGGATGCCGGATGGCTCCCGCCGGGAGCACACCTGAGGCTTCGTCACCGAACCCGAAAGGGCACACGCAGGTCGCGTCGAGTACGTCCTCCGGGAGGACACGCGGTGCAGGACAACGCTAGCTCATGGCCGACCGTCCCGGGCAAGCGGTTTGTACCGACCACGTGCCGTCAAGCCGGCGACGTGAGGGGGAAACGTATGGGCTGCGCCAACACGGTGGTCAGCACGGGTCGCGGCGGCCCGAAGCGGCAGGACTGCGAACTCCTGGTAGACCAAAAAGGCCGCCCAACCCGCTCTGTCGCAGGTCAGGCGGCCTTTCCGCAGTTCGACTAGACGTTGAAGCGGAACTCGACGACGTCGCCGTCCTGCATGACGTATTCCTTGCCCTCGATGCGGGCCTTGCCCTTGGAGCGGGCCTCGGCGATGGAGCCGGTCTCGACCAGGTCGGCGAAGGAGATCACCTCGGCCTTGATGAAGCCCTTCTGGAAGTCGGTGTGGATGACTCCGGCGGCCTCGGGGGCGGTGGCGCCCTTCTTGATGGTCCAGGCGCGGGCCTCCTTGGGGCCGGCCGTGAGGTAGGTCTGGAGGCCGAGGGTGTCGAAGCCGACGCGGGCGAGGGTGGCGAGGCCGGGCTCGTCCTGGCCCATGGACTGGAGGAGTTCGAGGGCCTCGGCGTCGTCCAGCTCGATCAGCTCGGACTCGATCTTGGCGTTGAGGAAGATCGCCTCGGCCGGGGCGACCAGCTCGCGCTGGGCGTTCTTGAAGTCCTCGTCGGCCAGCTCGGCCTCGTCCACGTTGAAGACGTAGAGGAAGGGCTTGGCGGTCAGCAGGTGCAGGTCGCGGATCGGGGCGGTGTCGAAGCCGGCCTCGAAGAGGGTCTTGCCGGTCTCCAGGATCGCCTGGGCGGCCTCGGCGGCGGCCAGCACGGGGGCGGTGTCCTTCTTCAGGCGCGCCTCCTTCTGGAGCCGCGGCAGGACCTTCTCGATGGTCTGGAGGTCGGCCAGGATCAGCTCGGTGTGGATGGTCTCGATGTCGTCCTTGGGCGACACCTTGCCGTCCACGTGCACCACGTCCGGGTCGGTGAAGGCGCGGACGACCTGGCAGATCGCGTCCGACTCGCGGATGTTGGCGAGGAACTTGTTGCCCAGGCCCTCGCCCTCGCTGGCGCCGCGCACGATGCCGGCGATGTCGACGAAGTCGACGGTGGCCGGGAGGATGCGCTGGGAGCCGAAGATCTCGGCGAGCTTCGCCAGTCGCGCGTCCGGGACGCCGACGACGCCGACGTTCGGCTCGATGGTGGCGAACGGGTAGTTGGCCGCCAGCACGTCGTTCTTGGTCAGGGCGTTGAACAGGGTCGACTTGCCGACGTTCGGCAGGCCGACGATTCCGATCGTGAGCGACATGAAGCGCAGTCCCGTGGGCTTGGAGGAGTTGGGTCGGCACCGTACGGGCCGACCCCCAAGTCTACGGGCAGCGCCTCGGGTGGCTCACGCCTCGGTCGCCGCCGGGCCCGGCTCCAGGAACTCCAGCCGGTTGCCGAGGTTGTCGGCGCTGTGGAAGCGGCGGCGGCCGGGCACGTTGTCGTCCCAGCGCACCTCGTGGCCGTGCGCGGCGAGCCGCTCGGCGAGGGCGTCCAGCGAGCGCACCTGGAAGCCGGGGTGCCCCTTGCGGGCCGGGCGGAAGTCCGGGGTGACGCCGAGGTGCACCTCGACCCCGCCGCCGCGGGCGGCCAGCACCGGGGGCTTCGCCAGCTCGGTCATGCCGAGGACGCCGGACCAGAAGGCGCGGCACTCGTCCTCGGCCCCGGCCGGGATGTCCAGCTGGACGTGGTCGAGGCGTTCGAAGGTGAAGTCGTCGGTCATGCCCAGCCCCCGTGCCGTCATCCGGTGATCATGTGCGTCGGCCCGGCCGCGCAGGTCGGCACCCGTGGGCGACCATCACAGGACTACTCCACCCGGAGACACGGGACAAGGCCTGAACGGTCCATTACACAGTGTGGCGATGATCGGACCGTACGTTGGGCGGGTGGAGCAGAGCATCCGTACCCAGCCGCCAGGGCCCAGACGCCGTCCGCCGAACGGCGCGGCCGCGGCCGCCGTCCCCGGTCCCGGCCGGGCTCCCGAGTCCGCCGGAGCCTCCGCCGCCCCCGCCGTCCCCTCCCCC
>NZ_LFMD02000002.1:1184445-1194142 GCF_015776785.2 Kitasatospora sp. SUK 42
CGGTCGCCGGGGCGGCGGCTCCGGGTGTACGGGCGGCGCCGGACCGGGCGGCCGACCCGGCTGACCGCCGTCGGCACCGGCGTGCTCGCCGTCCTGGCGACGGCCGCGTTGGCGGGCCTGGACCGGATGCTCTTCGGCGACCTGGGCTGGCTGTTCGGCGTCGGCTACCTGGCCGTCTGCTTCCAGCTCGCCGTCCGGGTCCGCTACGCCGACCTGCTGGCCGCGCCGATCGCCGGGCCGATCGCCTTCGCGCTGGCGCTGCTGCTGTTCGCGCCGGTCGGCTCCCCGGGCGTCACCGCCCGGCTGGTGACGCTGGCGACCGGGCTGGCACTGCGGGCCGGCTGGCTGTTCTCCGGCACCGGGCTGGCCTCGCTGATCGTGCTCGCCCGCTTCGTCGCCCAGCGCCGGATCCAGCGCTCCCGCTGACGTCCACCCCGCCGACGTCCACCGCGACCGCTCCCGCCACCCCGGCCGGGCCCGTCAGCCCGCCCACCCGGGGCCCGTCAGCCCGCGGCCCGGGCCGCCGCCATGGCGGCCCCCACGATGCCCGCGTCGTTGCGCAGTTCCGCCGGCACCACCCGCGCCTCGCGCTCCTTCAGCAGCGGCAGGAACTTCTCGTGCTTGCGGCTCACCCCGCCGCCGATCACGACCAGCTGCGGTGAGAACAGCATCTCCACCAGGTCCAGGTACTCGTCGACCCGCCCGGCCCACTGGCCCCAGTCCAGCCCGTGCCGCTCCTTGGCGGCGGAGGAGGCCCGGCGCTCGGCGTCCTTGCCGCGCAGTTCCAGGTGGCCCAGCTCGGTGTTGGGCACCAGCGTGCCGTCCACGAAGAGCGCGCTGCCGATGCCGGTGCCGAAGGTCAGCACCAGGACCACGCCGGACTGGTCCCGCCCTGCGCCGTGCGAGATCTCGGCCAGCCCGGCCGCGTCCGCGTCGTTGAGCATGGTCGCGGGCATGCCCAGCGCCTCGCGGAACAGGCCCTCGGCGTCCAGGCCGATCCAGCCCTTGTCCACGTTGGCCGCGGTCCTGGTGTGCCCGCCGACCACCACGCCCGGGAAGGTCAGGCCCACCGGGCCCTGGTGGTCGAAGTGGCGGACCACCTCGCACACGGCGGCGACCACGGCCTCGGGCTCGGACGGCTGCGGGGTGAGCACCTTGTGGCGCTCCTCGGCGAGCACGCCCCGAGCGAGGTCGACCGGGGCCCCCTTGATGCCCGAGCCGCCGATGTCCACGCCGAATACCGCCGTCATCACGTCCACCCTCCGCCGTGGCCGGGGACCCGCTTGTCCACAGCCTGTGCACAAACCTACGAGAGGGCGCCTGCACCCGCACAGCGGAAAACGGCGAACACCGGCGAAGAGCGGCAAAGAGCGGGCAGGACGGGCCGAACAGGCGGAGAACCCGGCACCCCACCGGGGCGCCGGGTTCTCCACAGCAGGACTACAGCTTGCCCGCGGCCTCGGCGCGCAGGTCGCGGCGCAGCTCCTTGGGCAGCGAGAAGGTCAGGTGCTCCTCGGCGGTCTTGACCGTCTCGACGGTGTCGTAGCCGCGCGCGGCCAGGAACTCCAGCACGCCCTCGACCAGGATCTCCGGCACCGAGGCGCCGCTGGTCAGGCCCACCGTGGTGACGCCCTCCAGCCACTCCTCACGGATCTCCTCGGCGAAGTCCACCAGGTGGGCGGCCTTGGCGCCGTACTCCAGGCCGACCTCGACCAGGCGGACGGAGTTGGAGGAGTTCTTGGAGCCGACCACGATCAGCAGGTCGGTCTCGGGGGCCAGCTGCTTGACCGCGACCTGACGGTTCTGGGTCGCGTAGCAGATGTCGTCGCTGGGCGGGCTGACCAGCCCCGGGAAGCGCTTCTTCAGCTCGCCGACGGTGGCCATGGTCTCGTCCACGGACAGCGTGGTCTGGGACAGCCAGACGACCTTGGACTCGTCCCGCACCCGCACGTTGGCGACGTCCTCGGCACCGTCGACCAGGTGGATCCGGTCCGGGGCCTCGCCCATGGTGCCGACGACCTCCTCGTGGCCCTCGTGGCCCACCAGCAGGATGTCGTAGCCCTCGTCGGCGAAGCGCACGGCCTCCTTGTGCACCTTGGTGACCAGCGGGCAGGTGGCGTCGATGGTGGCGAGCCTGCCGGCCCGGGCCTCGTCGTGGACGGACGGGGCGACCCCGTGCGCCGAGAAGACGACGATCGAGCCCTCGGGCACCTCCTCCGTCTCGTCGACGAAGATCGCGCCCTTCCTCTCCAGGGTCTGCACCACGTACTTGTTGTGGACGATCTGCTTGCGGACGTAGATGGGGGCCCCGTACTGCTCCAGGGCCTTTTCCACGGCGATCACGGCGCGGTCGACACCCGCGCAGTAGCCCCGGGGGGCGGCGAGCAGGACACGGCGCTGCGCGGTGTTGGACATGGCTCCATCGTACGGGCGGCCGGGAACCGCACGACCCCGGGCAAGGAGCCGCGCCGACGGCGGGCACTTTCCGGGCGGAGTCGATCGGAAATGCTCAAATGTGGTGCCTATGAGCTCTGTGAACGGGCAGACGACGCCCGGCGGTCTGCGCCGCAGTCTGGGCGTCCGCGATCTGATGGTCTACGGACTGCTGTTCATCGCCCCGATGGCCCCGGTCGGCGTCTTCGGGGTACTGGACGCCAGGAGCCACGGCGCGGTGGCCACCGTCTACCTGGTGGCGACCGTGGCGATGGGCTTCACCGCCTTCTCGTACGCCCAGATGGTGCGCGCGGTGCCGCGGACCGGCTCGGTGTTCGCCTACGCGCGGGCCGGGCTGGGCGAGGGGCCGGGCTTCATCGCCGGGTGGATGGCGATGCTGGACTACCTGCTGATCCCCGCGGTGGCCTACCTGTTCTCCGGGATCGCGCTGAACTCCCTGGTGCCGGACGTCTCGCGCTGGGTGTGGACGGCGCTCGCGGTGGTGGTGACCACCGCGCTCAACCTGATCGGGGTGCGGACGGCGGCGGTGGTCGGCCTCGCGGTGCTGGCGATGGAGATCGCGGTGCTCGCGGTGTTCGTGGTCGCGGCCGTGGTGGTGCTGGCCCAGGACGGCGCCCGGCGCGGCTGGGACACCCCGTTCACCGCCGTCGGGGACTTCTCGCTGACCGCGGTGATCTCCGCGGTCTCCGTGGCCGTCCTCTCCTATCTGGGCTTCGACGCGATCGCGACCTTCGTCGAGGAGGCGGTCGGCGCCTCGGCCGCGGTGGCCCGGGCGGTGCTGTGGTGCCTGGCGCTGGCCGGGGTGCTGTTCGTCGCGCAGACCTACCTGGCGGCGCTGCTGGAGCCGATGGGCCCGCAGCAGCTGGCCGCCGACCCGGCCGCGCAGGGCTCGGCCTTCTACGACACCGTGGAGAGCGGGGTCGGCCACTGGCTGCACGTGCTGGTGGCGGCCAGCAAGGCGATCGGCGCGGCCTTCGCGGCCCTGGCCGGGCAGGCGGCGGCCGGGCGGCTGGTCTTCGCGATGGGCCGGGAGGGGCGGCTGCCGCGTGTGCTCGGCTCGGTCGACGCGGGCAGCGCGGTGCCGCGCCGGGCGGTGCTGACGGCCGCGGTGATCACCATGGCGGCGGCGGTCTGGGCGGCCAACCGTGACGACGGGCTGGACCAGCTGACCTCGGTGGTCAACGTGGGCGCGCTGACCGCCTTCGCGCTGCTGCACGCCTCGGTCGTCGGCTGGTACGCCGTGCGGCACGGCTCCCGGGACGTGCTGCGGCACGTGGTCGTCCCGGTGCTGGGGATCGCGGTGATCGGGGCGGTGGTCTACGAGGCGTCGACGACCGCGCAGATCGTCGGGGCGGTCTGGCTGGCGGTCGGCCTGGCGGTGCTCGCCGTCCAGGGCGCCACCGCCGGAGGTGTCGGCGGACGCCGCTAGTGTCGTACGCATGGCCAACACCAGCTCCCCCGAAGCCCCGCTCCCGGTCGCCAAGGTCTCCGCGCTGATCGGCGGCTGGATCGACCGGCTCGGCGCGGTGTGGGTGGAGGGGCAGATCACCCAGCTCAGCCGGCGGCCGGGTGCGGGCGTGGTGTTCCTGACCCTGCGCGACCCGCAGGCGGACGTCTCGCTCACGGTGACCTGCTTCCGCTCCGTCTTCGACCAGGTCGCGGACGTGGTGCAGGAGGGCGCGCGGGTCGTCGTGCACGCCAAGCCGGAGTGGTACGCGGCGCGCGGGCAGCTGTCGATGCGCGCCTCGGAGATCCGGCCGGTGGGCCTGGGCGAGCTGCTGGCCCGGCTGGAGCAGCTGAAGCGGCGGCTCGCCGGGGAGGGCCTGTTCGCGGCCGAGCGCAAGCGGCGGCTGCCGTTCCTGCCGCAGTGCGTCGGGCTGGTCACCGGGCGCGGCTCGGCGGCCGAGCGGGACGTCCTGGAGAACGCCCGGCGGCGCTGGCCGGCCGTGCGCTTCGAGGTGCGCAACGTCCCGGTGCAGGGGGTCAGCGCGGTGGAGCGGGTGAGCGCGGCCGTCCGGGAGCTGGACGAGCACCCCGAGGTGGACGTGATCATCGTGGCCCGCGGCGGCGGCAGCGTGGAGGACCTGCTGCCGTTCTCGGACGAGGGGCTGGTGCGGCTGGTGGCGGCCGCCCGTACGCCGGTGGTCAGCGCGATCGGGCACGAGCCGGACCAGCCGCTGCTGGACTTCGTCGCGGACCTGCGCGCGTCCACTCCGACGGATGCGGCCAAACGGGTGGTTCCGGACGTCGGCGAGGAGCTGGCCAAGGTCCGCCAGCTGCGCGACCGCGCCCGCCGGCACGTGCTGGCCCGGGTCGAGCGCGAGCAGCAGGGGCTGGACGGGCTGCGCAGCCGTCCGTCCCTGGCCGCCCCGCACCGGATGCTGGACGGGCGCGGCCAGGAGGTGGACGGCCTGCTGGAGCGGGCCCGGCGCACCCTGCGGCACCGGCTCGACCACGCGCAGAGCGACCTGGGGCACACCCTCGCCCGGGTGGTCGCGCTCTCCCCGGCGGCCACCCTGGAGCGCGGCTACGCGGTGCTGCAGCGGGCGGACGGCACGGTGGTGACGGATCCGGCGCAGGTCACGGCCGGGGAGGGGCTGCACGCCCGGGTGGCGGGCGGCGGCTTCGGCGTCACGGTGGAGCCCCGGGAGTCGTAGCAGGAACCCCGTGGGGCCGGGAGTTCAGTAGGAGCGCTGGCGGGACAGCGCGGTGGAGTGCTCGCCGAAGCCGAGGCTGCGGTAGAGCGCCTCGCCGCCGCTGCTGGCGTGCAGGTCGATCCGGCCGACCCTGCGGGTGTCGAACCAGTCCAGCAGCGCCGCGGTGCAGGCCCGGGCGTGGCCGCGCCGCCGGTGGCCGGGGTCGGTGCAGATGTTGAAGACGAAGCCGAACAGGCCGTCCGGGTTGCCCGGCGAGGGCAGCCGCTGCTCCAGGGTGCCGACGGCGCAGGCCGCGAGTCGGCCGGGATGCTGCGGGTCGTCCACCACGAAGGAGGGCATGGTCAGCTCCTCGGCCGGGACGGCCAGGCGCTCGCGCAGCACCCGCTCGGCGGTGCTCTGCCAGGGCCCGGGGCCGGCCAGGGCGGTCATGGCGGGCATCGCCTCGAACATCAGGTTGCGCAGCCGGACGAGCTCGGGCGCGTCGGCCGGGACGGCGGGTCGGACGTCGTTCATGCGGCGGAGGCTAGCCCCGCCGGGCGGCCCGCCGCACCCGGGTTTCGGCGTACCGGGGGCGGTTCTGTCGGCGCCAGCCCCTACGCTGGCACGCATGGCAGAGCAGCAGGAACAGCAGGCCGCGGCGGCACCGACCCCCGACGACGCGCTGGGCTACGAGCACGCCCGGGACGCACTGCTGGAGGTGGTCCGGCAACTGGAGAACGGCGGGACGTCGCTGGAGGAGTCGCTGGCCCTGTGGGAGCGCGGCGAGCAGCTGGCGAAGGTGTGCCAGCGCTGGCTGGACGGCGCCCGGGCCCGGCTGGACGCCGCGCTGGCCGCCGAGGAGGACGCGGGCCCCGGCGGGGAGTGACCTCCGGGGCAAGTGATGCGGGTCACAGTCGCTTGGGGAATCGTTGAATCTTCACCTATGTTGGAGGAAGTGATCGGCCGCGGCCGGTCACACCGACGAACCCCCCTCCCGCATGAGGTGCACAAGCATGACCACCGACGCCCTGGTACTCGACGCCGCCGCTCAGGACCTGCTCTTCCGTGAGGCTCGCACCGCGAACACCTTCACCGACGAGCCGGTCTCCGAGGAGCTGGTCCAGGCCATCTACGACCTGGTCAAGTACGGCCCGACCGCCTTCAACCAGCAGCCGCTGCGCGTCGTCCTGGTCCGCTCGGCCGAGGGCCGCGAGCGCCTCGTGCAGCACATGGCGGACGGCAACAAGGCCAAGACCGAGACCGCCCCGCTGGTCGCCATCCTGGCCGCCGACAACGAGTTCCACGAGGAGCTGCCGAGCCAGTTCCCGCACTTCCCGCAGGCCAAGGACGTCTTCTTCTCGGAGCGCAGCGTCCGTGAGCAGTCCGCCGCGCTGAACGGCGCGCTGCAGGCCGCGTACTTCATCATCGGCGTGCGCGCCGCCGGCCTGGCCGCCGGCCCGATGACCGGCTACGACGCCGAGGCCATCAACAAGGAGTTCTTCGGCGAGGGCGACCACTCGGTGCTGGCCGTGGTCAACATCGGCAAGCCGGGCGACGACGCCTGGTTCCCGCGCTCCCCGCGCCTGGAGTACGACCAGGTCGTCACCACGGTCTGATCGCTCCCCGCGACGGCGAAGGGCCCGCACCGGTTCGTCCGGTGCGGGCCCTTCCGCGTGCGCGGGGCCCGGCGCTACTTGAGCGCCTGGGCCAGCTCGGCCAGCTCCTCGTAGGAGGCGGTGCCGGTGATCAGGGTGGTCGCCGAGCCGGTCTGCTCGACCAGCGCGCGGCCCTTGTCGCCCTGCACCCGGTCCCAGGTGCGCCCGGCCGCCTCCGAGGTGCCGTCCGGCCGGCCGCCCGCGACCTTGCCGCCCAGCAGCTTGTCGCGGGGGACGTCGGCCTGCTCGACCGCCGCGTACTGGCCCGACGGCGTCACGAAGCCCAGGTGCCAGGCGTTGCCCCCGCCGGCGTTGATGTCGGCCGGCGTGTAGCCGACCGAGGTGGCCCGCCACTTGTCGGACAGACCGTCCGGGGAGAGCAGCTGATACGGCGCGGCGCGCTTCGCCGAGGCCGCCGCCACCTTGTACTCGACCACGTGCACCGGGTCGCTGTCGGCGTCGTGCGGGAGGAACAGGTACCCGATCCAGACGACGAAACCGACCGCCAGCATCGACAGGACCATGTCCCGTACGGTCTGCCGACCCCTCATGCCCTTGCTCTGTGCAGCCACCCCCACATGGTGACTCATCCACATCCCGACCCGGCCACCCGGGGTGGCCACGTACGGGTGAAACGGGATGAACCGGTCGTTTCCGCCACCTGGTGGGGACCCGCGCCACAGACAGTCATCTCGTGGGCAGATACGATCGCAATACCCTCACCACGGCGTTCGACCAGGCAGTAGTCGGGCGCTTACTGGCCGTCGCGTACAGAGAGGTAACGACGATGACCACGCAGTACCCGCACCACCTCCCCAGTGCCCTGGAGGTCGCGCCGGAGGCTCCGGACCGGAACCTCGCGCTCGAACTCGTCCGGGTCACCGAGGCGGCCGCGATGGCCGCCGGCCGGTGGGTCGGCCGCGGCGACAAGAACGGCGCCGACGGCGCAGCCGTCAAGGCGATGCGCACCCTCGTCTCGACCGTCTCGATGAACGGCGTGGTCGTCATCGGGGAGGGCGAGAAGGACGAAGCCCCGATGCTCTACAACGGCGAGCGGGTCGGCGACGGCACCGGCGCCGAGTGCGACGTCGCGGTCGACCCGGTGGACGGCACCACGCTGACCGCCAAGGGCATGAACAACGCGGTGGCCGTCCTGGCCGTCGCCGACCGCGGCACCATGTTCGACCCCAGCGCCGTGTTCTACATGGACAAGCTGGTGGCCGGCCCCGAGGCCGCCGAGTTCGTCGACATCACCGCCCCGCCGGCGGTCAACATCCGCCGGGTCGCCAAGGCCAAGGGCAGCGCCGTCGAGGACGTCACCGTCGTCGTGCTCGACCGCCCCCGCCACGACGGCCTGGTCCGGGAGATCCGCGAAGCGGGCGCCCGGATCAAGTTCATCTCGGACGGCGACGTGGCCGGCGCCATCATGGCCGCCCGCGAGGGCACCGGCGTCGACCTGCTGATGGGCATCGGCGGCACCCCCGAGGGCATCATCGCGGCCTGCGCCATGAAGTGCATGGGCGGCGTGATCCAGGGCCGGCTGTGGCCCAAGGACGAGGCCGAGCGGCAGAAGGCCCTGGACGCCGGGCACGACCTGGACCGGGTGCTCACCACCGACGACCTGGTCAGCGGCGAGAACGTGTTCTTCGTCGCCACCGGAATCACCGACGGCGAGCTGCTGCGCGGCGTGCACTACCGCTCGGAGACCGCCACCACCAGCTCGCTGGTGATGCGCTCCAAGAGCGGCACCATCCGCGAGATCAACTCCACCCACAAGCTGTCCAAGCTGCGGGCCTACAGCGCGATCGACTTCGACCGCGCCAACTGACCGGCACCGGGCGGCTCCGGGCAGCTCCCAGCAGCCCCGGGCAGCTCCGGGCGCGGCCTCGGCGGAATCCCCCTCCGCCGAGGCCGCGCCCCGTTCCGGCCGCCGTGCCGACCGGGTCTTCGACCTGGCGTCACCCGGCTATCCGGCGCCGGGGAACGGCCGCCCGGGCCGCCTCGCGCAGCTCCGCGTCCCGACGGCGGCGCCGGGCCAGCACCACCCGCCGCTCGGCGGCCGTCAGACCGCCCCAGACCCCGTACGGCTCCGGCTGGGCCAGCGCGTGCTCCCGGCACTCCAGCAGCACCGGACAGCGGGCACACACCTGCTTGGCCTGCTCCTCGCGCGACAGTCGGGCCGCCGTCGGCTCCTTCGACGGCGCGAAGAACAGCCCCACCTCGTCCCGCCGGCAGGCCGCACCGGTGTGCCAGGGGTTGTCCTCGGCGGTGGTGGTGACGGTGGTCGCGGGACCGCCCGGGGGCTGCGGGCGGACGGCCGGACGGCGCTCCAGCAGCCGCGCGGCGGCGGCTGGCGAGGTGGTGCGGGACTCGATCGGATGCAGCACTGCCGTACTCCTGACGAGGCTCTCGGACACGGGGAACCACGCTCCCCTGCCCGGCTGCGAGCCCCCGCTGTTCTGACCCGGACCGGCCGCTGGGCCGCCTCCGGTGCGCAGCCGTACGAGAAGCGATGTGCGGAAGGAACTACCCCGCCCGGCCTCGATTCATGCACACTGCACGCAATCGACTACGGAGTGCACCGAACGCAACGCCGAGCGCCCGACCGGGAGTTGATCCCCGGCCGGGCGCTTCGCAGGTCAACCCCGGTCAGTCGGTCCTACGTTGTTGGTGGGTTGGACGGGCCGTCGTAAGGTCCAGAGATCCAGAGACATCGGGTATGGCTTTCAGTCGGTTGCCCTTGATGGCCTACGTCACCTGGCCGCCCGGTGTCTCACGACGACTCGACCGCTGATTAGGAGCTGCGAGCCCCTCGGGTGCATCGCTGAGTAGGACCACGCTGGCGAGGTCGTCCGGACGAGCAGCACGCATCGAACGACCGGAGGAACAGGTGGCCCAGATCTGGGCGGGCACGGACATCGGCAAGACCCACCACCACTGCGTGGTCCTGGA
>NZ_LFMD02000002.1:1194152-1226843 GCF_015776785.2 Kitasatospora sp. SUK 42
CTCCGGCAACATCAGCGGAAACCTGCACCGCCCCCGGCGCTACCACCGCGGGCTGCAACGCGTCTTCTACACCTCCGCGCTCATCAGCATCCGCAGCTGCGAGGAGTCCCGCCGTTTCTACGAACGCAAGCGCGCCGAAGGCAAGCGACACACCCAGGCTGTCCTTGCCCTGGCCCGCCGCCGCGTCAACGTCCTGTGGGCCCTCATCCGTGACGGACAGTGCTTCCATCGTGGGCTCCCTGTCACAGCGGCTGCTTGACAACAGCATTAGGAGGTGCCAAGTTGCTTGCGCACCCACTCCTTGAGCTTCTTGCCCCGGCGCGGCTTGGCCTCGCAACCGCCGAACAGCGCAAGGCCCTTGACCCGGACGACCGGAGCGTACGGGTCCGCCGCGGTCTGCTCCCGGACGTCGAAGCCGCCGAAGATGCCCACGCCGGAACCGAGCAGGGTCACGTTCTCCGGCACCCGGACCTCGACCCCGCCGAAGATCGCCGTCACCGTGATCTCCACCTCCGGGGACTCGAACACGGCGTCGGTCAGGTCGATCTCCACCCCGCCGAACGCGGTGAAGGCGGTCAGCTGCGAGCCCACCCGCCAGCGGCCCTTGCGGGACGCGCCGCCGAAGATCGCCACCACCGACGGCGACTCGTGGCGCGCGGGCGGCATCGGCGGACGCGCGGCGGCCGGCGCAGGGGCCGGGGCCGGGGCGTCCAGCGGCGGCTTCGCGAAGGAGACCGTGCGGTGGGCGGGCAGGTCACGGGTCAGCGGAACCAGGTCGCCGAAGGTCTTGGCACCGTAGGCGGCCTCGATCCGCTCGGCGTGCTCGTCCGCGTTCAGCCGGCCCTCGGCGTAGGCGTCCCTCAACAGCTCCGCGATCCGCTCGCGGTCGGCGTCCGAGACGCGCATCTCCGCCTCCGCCACCGGGGCGTGCGACGACTGCGGCTGCGGCTTCGGCTGGAGTTCGGGCTTGGTCATCGGTACGGGCGCCGGCACCGGCGGCTGCCCCGGACCGTCCTGCGACGGCGAGTTGTCCGGCGTGTTGTTCACGGGCCAAGACTAGTCGCTCGCACTCCTGCCCGAGTGAGCCCGGTCACGCAAGGCCGACCTGTCCGCAGGCCGGTCCCGGCCGGGTCATACCCTGGATGGTGCTTCGCCGACGCAGCCGGACCACTGGATAGCTAAGGACCGCCCCGATGGCTCCCACGCCAGACTTCGAGTACAGCGACCTCCTCCCCCTGGGCGCTGACCCGACCCCGTACCGCAAGCTGACCTCCGAGGGTGTCTCCACCTTCGAGGCCGGCGGTCGCACCTTCCTCCAGGTCGAGCCCGAGGCGCTGCGGCTGCTCACGGCCGAGGCGATGCACGACATCTCGCACTACCTGCGCCCCGCTCACCTCGCCCAGCTGCGCCGCATCCTGGACGACCCGGAGTCCAGCCCGAACGACCGCTTCGTGGCGCTCGACCTGCTGAAGAACGTCAACATCTCGGCCGGCGGCATCCTCCCGATGTGCCAGGACACCGGCACCGCGATCGTCATGGGCAAGCGCGGCCAGAACGTGCTGACCTCCGGCGCGGACGAGTCCGCCATCGCGCGCGGCGTGTACGACGCGTACACCAAGCTCAACCTGCGCTACTCCCAGATGGCCCCGGTGACCATGTGGGACGAGAAGAACACCGGCAACAACCTGCCGGCCCAGATCGAGCTGTACGCCACCGACGGCGACGCGTACAAGTTCCTGTTCATGGCCAAGGGCGGCGGTTCCGCCAACAAGTCGTACCTGTACCAGGAGACCAAGGCCATCCTGAACGAGGCGAGCATGCTCTCGTTCCTGGAGCAGAAGATCCGCTCGCTCGGCACCGCGGCCTGCCCGCCGTACCACCTGGCCATCGTGATCGGCGGCACCAGCGCCGAGTTCGCGCTCAAGACCGCCAAGTACGCCTCGGCGCACTACCTGGACAACCTGCCGACCTCCGGCAACGCCAAGACCGGGCACGGCTTCCGGGACCTGGAGCTGGAGGCCAAGGTCACCGAGCTGACCCAGAAGATCGGCATCGGCGCCCAGTTCGGCGGCAAGTACTTCTGCCACGACGTGCGCGTGGTCCGGCTGCCCCGCCACGGTGCCTCGCTGCCCGTCGCGATGGCCGTCTCCTGCTCCGCCGACCGCCAGGCGCTCGGCAAGATCACCGCCGAGGGCGTGTTCCTGGAGCAGCTGGAGACCGACCCGGCGAAGTACCTGCCGGACACCACCGACGAGCACCTCGACGACGACGTGGTGCGCGTCGACCTCAACCAGCCGATGTCCGCGATCCGCGCCGAGCTGTCCAAGTACCCGGTCAAGACCCGGCTCTCGCTCACCGGCACCCTGGTCGTCGCACGCGACATCGCCCACGCCAAGATCAAGGAGCGCCTGGACTCCGGCGAGGGCATGCCCAAGTACCTCCAGGACCACCCGGTCTACTACGCCGGCCCGGCCAAGACCCCCGAGGGCTACGCCTCCGGCTCCTTCGGCCCCACCACGGCCGGCCGGATGGACTCCTACGTCGACCAGTTCCAGGCCGCCGGCGGCTCGATGGTCATGCTCGCCAAGGGCAACCGCAGCAAGCAGGTCACCGACGCCTGCGCCGAGCACGGCGGCTTCTACCTCGGCTCCATCGGCGGCCCGGCCGCCCGCCTCGCCCAGGACTGCATCAAGAAGGTCGAGGTCCTGGAGTACGCCGAGCTCGGCATGGAGGCCGTCTGGCGCATCGAGGTCGAGGACTTCCCGGCCTTCATCGTCGTCGACGACAAGGGCAACGACTTCTTCCGCGAGACCACCGAGGGCCCGCTGATCACCAGCCTGCGGATCCGCTCCAAGGAGTAGCCGGAGCCGCACTCCCCCGCACCCCCACCGCCCCGGCCGCCCCCGCGACCGGGGCGGTTCGCATGGCCAGTGGTACGGAAAGCTCGTACCATAGTGGTGCGGAAATCCGGTACGAGCATGGAGGCATGGCCATGGCGATCAGTGCGAGCGAGGCGCGCACCCAGCTGTTCCCGTTGATCAAGAAGGTCAACGACGACCACGCCCCGATAAGGATCACCTCCAAGAGCGGCGATGCGGTCCTCATGTCCGCCGAGGACTACGACGCGTGGCAGGAGACGATCTACCTCCTGCGCTCCCCCGCCAACGCCCAGCGACTCATGGCGGCCGTCGCCCGCGACAAGGCAGGCCACCCCGGCGTCACCAGGACCCCGGAGGAACTGGAAGCCCTGGCGGGTGAGGTGTGAGGAGCGTTCACTTCGACCCGGACGCCTGGGAGGACTTCCTCTTCTGGCTCGGCTCGAACCGGAAGATGGCCCAGCGGATCGCTCGCCTGATCGGTGAGATCCAGCGCGACCCGTTCGGCGGGATCGGCAAGCCCGAGGCGCTGAAGGGCGACCTGGCCGGTTACTGGTCACGCCGGATAGACGACGAACACCGGCTGGTCTACCGGGCCGACGAGAAGGAAGTGAAGATCCTCAAGGCCCGCTACCACTACCAGTAGCGGCCGCCCGGCCGTCAGGCGTCGAAGTCGTACTCCAGGACGTAGGAGGAGGCGTCGAGGATCATCTCGTTGAGTTCGACGACCTGGCCCTCGTCGGCGAAGGCGGTGCGGCAGATCAGGATGACCGGGGTGCCGGCGGAGAGTTCGAGGCGGGTGGACTCCTCGGCGCTGGGCATCCGGGAGCGGACCTCCTCGCGGAAGTGGACGGGCTTGGCGCCTATCTCGGCCAGGCGGGCGTAGGTGCCGCCGGGGCCGGTGTCCTCGCGGGTGATCGCGGTGCCGGCGACCAGGACGGCGGGCAGGTAGGAGGTCGAGAGCAGCACCGGCTTGCCGTCCAGGACGAAGCGGCGGTGCCGTACGCACATCGGCGCGCCGGGGTCCACCCCCAGCACCCGGGCGACGTGCTCGGGCGCGCCCAGTTCGGCGACGGACACCTGGTCGACCACCAGGGTGCGGTTGTCGATGTCCGCGGACCATATCGACCGCCCGGACCCCCACTGCCCCTGCGCCAGCCGCTGGATGCCGCGCCGGCGCAGCGGCCGGAAGTCCCGGACGAACACCCCCGCGCCCTTGCGCGCCTCGGCGATGCCCTCGCTCTGCAACACGCCGAGTGCCTGGCGGGCGGTCATCCGGGCCACGCCGTACTCGTCCATGAGGTCGTTCTCACCGGGCAGCCGGTCGCCCGCGCGGTACCGGCCGGCGTCGATGGCCGCCTTCAGGGAGTCGGCGATCCGCTGGTACTTGGGCTGCCTGTCGCCACTGCTGCCGCTCATCGCCGCTCCCTCTGCTCGGGCAAATCCTAGGCGTGCCCGCGGCCGCCGGTAAGGAGATACGACGACCGTTGACATCTCTAGAGATATTAGCTTCTCTAGAGATGCTGGCTAGTCGCCGACCAGAGCGAGGAGCAGTGTGGTGAGCACCCGACAGCGCAACACCCCCGCCTACCGGCCGCGCGCCGGTGAACTCGTCCTCGACCGGAGGACCGGACGCACCGGCATCTACATGGACACGATCGGCGGCGAGCACTACCTGCGCCCCGAGGGCGGCGGCCGCGAATGGACCGCCGAACCGAACCACGTCTCACCCGCACCCGAGGTCCGCGATTCGACTGAATACGATCAGTCCTGGTAATTGCGGCAGAATCCACGCAAACTACAGCATTCCGGACCCGGTAATCCCCCCGGTGAATCCGAAATTCCGGAACACCCCACACCCACCGTCGGGCACGTTACGGATATCACCGGTCACCATGCGTGCATCGCGGGCGAGAATCGGTCACCGGCGAATCAGCCTCCCCGATGGGCCCGCACACGAATTGGCGCGCACATAACGAGCGGTGCCCCCGTGCCCGGACGGGGGCACGGGGGCACTCGGCCAGAACGGCTTACGGGTTGCCGCCGACCGCGTTCTCCGGCCGGTACGGGCCGCCCGGCTCGCCGGTGGCCGGCCCGGCGGGCTCCTCGATGTACTGGCCCTCGTCACCGAACGCGCCGTTCTCGAACGCCTTCTTCTCCGCGTCGGTCGGCGCGGTGTACTCGGTCGGGTTCGAGGCCGCGGTCACCGCGCCCTCCACAGCCTTGCCCGCCTCCACAGCGGCGGCCGGGGTGCCGGTCTGCGCCGTGTTCTCGGGCGTCGACAGCACCGGGGTCTCGCTCTGGTCGTTGGCCATTGGGCGGCCGCCTTTCGGTCATCAAATGTGTCCTGCCCGACCTTCGTGGCACGGGCGTGCGGACAGTATCGTAGGGTTGATTAAATGTCCGATAAACATCGTGCAGCTTGCGCTGCCGTCCGACAGAGTCGGACGCCCGCCTAAGCTGAAGCACCACGGCGGACCGCCGAGCGCCCTTTCACGGAATCGACACCACAGGCCATCGGGGGACTTCATGGAGTTTCGGGAGACGCCGCAGACCCCTGCGCTGCGCTTCCAAGTCCTCGGTCCGGTCCAGGCCTGGCTCGACGGCAAGCCCCTCTCCCTCGGATCCCCCCAGCAACAGGCCGTTCTGACCACCCTCCTGCTGCACTCCGGACGCCCCGTCACCACGCAGGACCTCGTCGACGCGCTGTGGGGCGAACGGCCCCCGGCCCAGGCCGTGGCCGCGCTCCGCACCTACGTCTCCCGGCTGCGCTCCGTCATCGAGCCCCGGCGGGAGGTCCGCCGACCCGCCGAACTGCTGGTCTCGGTGGCCGACGGCTACGCGCTGCGCATCCCCGGCGAGGCCCTCGACCTGTCGGTCTTCGAACGACTCTCCAGCGAGGCCGCGGCCGCCCGCGCCGCGGGCGACAGGCACGAGACGCACCGGCTGCTGGCACGGGCACTGGACCTGTTCAGCGGCCGCCCGCTCACCGGCATCCCCGGGCCCTACGCCGACGCCCAGCGGCTGCGACTGGCCGAACGCCAGGTGGCGGCGACCGAGGAGCTGTGCGCCGCCGCGCTCGACGTCGGCCTGCACGCCGAGATCGTCGGTGGGCTCAACAACCTGACGACCGAACACCCACTGCGCGAGCGCCTGCGCGAACTGCTGATGCTGGCGCTGTACCGCTGTGGACGCCAGGCCGAGGCGCTCGGTGTCTACACCGACACGCGCAAGCTGCTGATCGAGGAACTCGGGGTCGAACCGGGCGCGGGCCTGTCCGCGATGCACACCCGCATCCTCGCGGCCGACCCGGCGCTCGCCGTCCCGGTCGTCCCCGCCCCCGCCGTCCGCGAGGACGGCCCGGCCGCACCCCCCGCTCCGGCCCAACTCCCGGCCGATGTGTCCGACTTCAGCGGGCGCTCCGAACTGGCGGGCGACCTCTCGGCGGTCCTGATGAACGCCACCGGTCAGGCCGTGGTCGTGACCTCGCTGGCCGGCATCGGCGGCGTCGGCAAGACCACCCTCGCGGTGCACGTCGCCCACCGGGTCCGCGCCGAGTTCCCTGACGGGCAGCTGTACGTCGACCTGCGCGGCGCCGGTGCCTCGCCGGCCGACCCGGCGGTCGTCCTGGGCGACTTCCTGCACGCGCTCGGTGTCGCCGACAACCCCGACTCGCTCGAACAGCGCGCCGCCCTCTACCGCTCGCTGCTCGCCAGTCGGCGGATGCTGATCCTGCTCGACAACGCGCGCGACGCCGACCAGATCCGGCCGCTCATCCCCGGTGTCTCCGGCTGCGCCGTACTCGCCACCAGCCGCTCCCGGCTCGCCGGTATCCCCGGAGCCCAGCTGTTCGACGTCGAGGAGCTGACCCCGGACGAGGCGCTGGCGCTCTTCTCGGCCATCGTCGGCGAGCAGCGGGTCGCCGCCGAGCCCGAGGCCGCCATGAAGGTGGTCACCGCCTGCGGCTTCCTGCCGCTGGCCGTCCGCATCGCCGCCGCCCGACTGGCCAGCCGCCCGCGATGGAGCGTCTCCGACCTGGCCCGTCGGTTAGCCGACCAACGCCGACGACTGGACGAACTCCAGCTCGGCAACCTCGCCGTGGAGACCACCATCGGGCTCGGCTACGGACAGCTGTCCGAGGCCGAGGCCCGCGCCTTTCGGCTGCTCGCGCTGATCGACTCCCCCGACATCCCCCTGACGGCCGCCGCGGCACTGCTCGGCGTGGACGAGTACACCGCCGAGGACCTCGCCGAGGCCCTGGTCGAGGCGAACATGCTGGAGTGCTTCGCTCCCGGCCGCTACCGCTACCACGACCTGCTCCGGCTCTACGCCCAGCGGCAGAACGAGCGGATAGGGGACACCGGCGAGCAGGAGCAGGCGGTGCTCCGGCTGCTCGACCTGCTGATCCCGACCGTGCGAAACGCGGCCCAGGTGATCGAACCGGACGAGCCCGTGCTCGAACAGCTGACCGCACTCACGTCGCCGGGACTCGGCCTGCCCACGAGTCACGCCGCACAGGACTGGCTGCGTACCGAGGGCGGTCTGTTGCTCAGCACCGTCGAGGCCGCCGCGAGCGGCCCCGGCACCCTGCAGCACGCAGCCATCGACCTGTTGAACTACCTGATCAGCATCGACCCGGACCCGACCCGCGGCCCCCGAGCACTCCGGACCCTGGAGGCCATCGGTGCGGACGCGCGTCGTCGTGACGACTCGGCCGCGCTCGCCCGGGTGCACTTCGCCCGCGGCACCCTGCAGTCCAACACCAGCGACTTCCAGGGGGCCGAACAGTCCTTCCGCCGAAGCCTGGACCACCAGGCGCCGGACGAGCCGACCTTCCTGCTCCTCGCCACGGCCAACATGCTGGGCGTGATGCTGAACGTCGGCAACCGTCCGGCCGAGGCCCTGTCGTTCTACGAACAGGCCCGTGCCACCAGCCAGGCCGTCGGCGCCCCGACGGCCGAGGCGCGGGTGGTCAGCAACATGGCCCGGGCGCAGCACCGCCTCGGCATGACCGAGACGGCGATCAGGTCCGCCGGCGACGGCGTGGCCGCCGCGCGCGAGTCCAAGAACGGCCCGCTGCTCGCCCAGACCCTCTACCAGCTGGGCGTGGTGCTCTCCGGCATCGAGGCCGTCCCGCACCTGACGGAGGCGCACGGGCTGTACCAGTCGCAGCAGAACCTCCTGTGGGAGGGCTACACCCTGGCCCGGCTCGCCTCCGCCCTGCTGGTCGCCGGGCAGCACGCCGAGGCCGCCGAGGCGGCCGGCGCGTCGCTGGCGATCGCCCAGGAGCTGGACTCCGCCTACTGCCAGGGCCTGGCCAACGCCGCGCTGGGCGAGGCGTTGCTCGCCCTCGCGCAGCCGGCCCGCGGGCTCGCCTGTCTCCAGGAGGCACACGCGATCTTCACGCGGCTCGGTGTGCCGGAGGCCTCCCCCGTGGCGGACCTCATCTCTCGACAGCACACCGAGCCCTTCTCTCCTCCCCCCGCGCCGTAAAGCGCCCGCTCCCCCCAGCGGCGCACTTCCCCCGTCCGCGCGTCGGCGCCCCCGCAGCCCCCCGGCTGCGGGAGCGCCCTCAACGCTTCCCCGGCGCTGGACTCCACTCTGCACCGCGTCGATTGACGTTCGATAAACGTCCTATTGTCAGCCTGCGGATTGATGAAACCGCAGGTCAGAGCCCCTGCTGCGGCACGGCGTACGGCGTGCGGGCCCCTGCTCACACCCCAGCCGCGCGCCCTTGCTTCCGCAAACCCGGGCCACATCGGCCCAAGCATGACGAGTTGGCCGGAAAGGGGCCCCACGGCGCAGTGATCACGCATATTCTCAGATGCCAGTACGCACACGGGTGTCCGGCGGCGACGCCCCGGGCCCGGTGCGCGCGTGTGACTGCGGGGAGCGTGACGGCCCGCCACCGGCAGCGGCCCCCGGGCTGCGGAGGAGCCGACCGGAGGCCACGGGTGGAAGGGTGCCTCTCAACGTGACGACCGGACGGATAACCGACTCGTTCCCCGTCGGCGAGGACGCGGGAGACGACGAGCCCGACGTACGGCGGCGCCGGGCCGACCGGGCACTTCAGGCGGTCGCCTTCGACACCATCGGCGCCGGGTACGGCGAGGCCTTCCCCGCCAAGGACGGACAGTTGGAGTGCGTCCGCCGGCTGCTCGCCGAGTTGGAGCCGGGCGCCGCGGTCCTGGACGTCGGCTGCGGCAGCGGCGAGCCGACCGTCCGGCAGCTGGTCGCCCGCGGGCTGCGGGTGACCGGCGCGGACCTCTCGGACGGGATGCTCACGCTGGCCCGCCAGGCGCGGCACCCCGGCGAGTTCCCGCCGGAGTTCCACCGGATCGACCTGTACGATCTGGCCACCGAACGGGCCGACCGGGTCTGGGGCGTGCCCGGACTGGGCCCGACGGGACGCGGCCGGTTCGCCGCCGTCACCGCGTTCTTCTCGCTGATCCTGCTGCCGCAGGACGAGATCCCGACCGTGCTCGGCCGGCTGCGCGAACTCCTCCGGCCCGGCGGGCTGCTGGCACTCGGTATGGTCGAGGCGGATCTGGATCACGTTCCGCTTCCGTTCCTTGGCAGAGAGCTGCGGATCAGTGGGTATCTGAGGGAGGATCTGGAGCGGGTCCTGGTCGCGGCCGGTTTCGCCGTCGAGGAGTGCTCGGGGCATCCGTACGCGCCGGCCAGCACCTCGCTGCCGCCGGAGGAACAGCTGTTCCTGTGCTGTCGACGCGTCGGCTGATCGGCCCGAAGCAGGCCGGCCGCACCACGGCCGGGAACAGAACAGCCCACCGACCACACCGAATCCAGGACAGGCAGCCGTGCGCGACCAGCTCAAGACCGAGGCGGAGCAGCCGCCCGCCGTCCCGGGCCAGCGCCGCCAGGTCCCGGCCCGGGCGAAGGCCCCGGCGAAGCCGCCTGCCGCACGGCCGGACCGCCCCGGGGTGACGGACCGCCTCGCCTACCTCGACGCGGCGACCCGGCGGATCAACAGCGCCCTCGACCTGGCCGCGACCCTGCGCAACATCGGCCGGGTCCTGGTCCCGACCCTCGCCGACGCCGCCGTGCTCCACCTGCGCGACCCGCTGCCCAACGTCGAACGCGAACCCGGCTTCCCCGAGGAGCTGCGGATACACCACAGCACCGGCACCCGGATCGGCCGCCGCGGCCGGCGCAACGGCACGGACGACCGGCACCGCTCCCGCTACGGCTCCCGCTCGTCCGCCGACACCGGCCCGGCCACCCCGGTGACCCGCGGCGGCGCGCTCGCGCACGCCCTGCTGAGCCGCCGCCCGGCCGAGGCCGCCGTCCTCGGCACTCCCGGCGCCGAGCGCACCGAGACGCTGCTGCGCGAGCTGTACGGCACCCGCGGACTGGCCCGGCTGGCCGCCGGGACCTCGGTGCTCGCCCTGCCGCTGCGCGGCCGCAAGGCCGTCCTCGGGCTGCTGGTGCTGATCCGCCGTCCCCCTGAACGCACCGGCCGCCCGGCCTTCGACTCCACCGACACGGCGACCGCCGCGCACCTGGCCACCCAGTCCGGACTGGCCGTGGACACCGCGCTGCGCTACGCCCGCGAGTGGGAGATAGCCAACGAACTCCAGCGCAGCATGCTGCCGCTGCGGCTGCCGCAGTCGCACGGCGTCCGGATCGCCCAGCGCTACCTGCCCGGCGAGCGCGGGGCCCAGGTCGGCGGCGACTGGTACGACGCGGTGCCGCTGCCCGGCAACCGGGTCGCCCTGATCGTCGGCGACGTGATGGGCCACTCGCTCACCTCGGCCGCCATCATGGGCCAGCTGCGCACCAGCGCCCAGACCCTGGCCGCGCTCGACCTGCCGCCGCACGAGGTGCTGTACCACCTGGACGAACAGGCCCAGCGGCTCGGCCGCGAACAGCACCTGGCCACCTGCGTGTACGCGGTCTACGACCCGATCGCCAACCGGGTGGTGATGGCCAACGCCGGGCACGTCCCGCCGGTGCTGGTCGGCCCGGACGGCACCGCCGAGCTGGTGGAGCTGGACTCCGGGGCGCCGATCGGGGTCGGCGGGGTGGACTTCAACTCGGTGGAGCTGCCCGCGCCGCCCGGCTCCGCGCTGCTGCTGTTCACCGACGGCCTGGTGGAGACCCGCACCCGCCCGATCAGCGACGGCCTGGAGGTGCTCCGCGCCAGGATCGCCGCCGCCCGCTGGCAGTCCCCCGAGCACCTGTGCCAGGAGGCGCTGCGGATCCTGCCGCCCGGCGACCGCGGCGACGACATCGCCCTGCTCGGCGCCTGCTTCGACGGCATCCCCGCCGGGGACGTCGCGCACTGGTACCTGCAACCGCGCAACGAGACGCCCGGGCGGGCGCGCCGGCTGGCCGGGCACACGCTGCGCCGCTGGGGCCTGGACGAGTTGAGCGAGGCGACCGAGCTGATGGTCAGCGAGCTGGTGACCAACGCCGTCCAGCACGCGACCCGGCCGGTCACCCTGAGCCTGGTGCGCACCACCCGGCTGCGCTGCGAGGTCGGCGACGACAGTCCGCTGCTGCCCCGCCCGCGCCGTACCGGCCCGGAGGACGAACGCGGGCGCGGGCTCCAGATAGTGGCCCGCTGCGCGGACCGCTGGGGTGCCACCCGGCTGGGCACCGGCAAGGTGGTCTGGTTCGAGCAGCGGCTGCCCTCGGGGACGTGAACGCGGCCGGAGCGTGAGCACGGCCGGAGCGTGAGCACGGGAGCGCCCGGCGGGAACGGATCCCGCCGGGCGCTCGGACCGGGTGTCAGACCCCGGCGGGCTCCTTCGCCGGCTGCTCCGCCAGCCGCGCGATCAGCTGTTCGCCCTCCATGTCGACCTTCGGCACGACCTTCTCCAGCGGCTTCGGGAACCACCAGGCCGCCCGGCCGAACAGCGCCATCGCGGCCGGCACCAGCGCCATCCGCACCACGAAGGCGTCCACCAGCACACCCACCGCGAGGGCGAAGCCGATCGGCTGGACGATCGGGTCGTGGCCGAAGACGAAGGCGCCGAACACCGAGACCATGATCAGCGCGGCCGCCGTCACCACCCGGGCGCCGCCCCTGACCCCGCCGACGACGGCCTCACGCGGCTCCTTGCCGTGGACGTACTGCTCCTTCATCCCGGAGACCAGGAACAGCTCGTAGTCCATCGCCAGCCCGAACAGCACGCCGATCAGCAGGATCGGCACGAAGCTCACCACCGGGCCGACCTTCGGCACGTCGATCAGCCCGTCCAGCCAGCCCCACTGGTAGACCGCGACCACCGCGCCGAGCGAGGCCGTGATGCTGAGCAGGAAGCCGAGCACCGCCTTGACCGGCACCAGCACCGAGCGGAAGGCCAGCGCGAGCAGCACCAGGGCGATGCCGACGATCACCGCGAGGAACGGCGGCAGGGCCTGGCCGAGCTTGGTGGAGACGTCGATGTTGGCGGCCGTGGTGCCGGTGACGGCGATGCTCGCGCCGGTCGCGGACCGGAGCTCCTCGCGCTGGTCGCGGATCTCGTTGACCAGGGCCTTGGTGTCCTCGTGGTCCGGCCCGGTCTGCGGGATGACGGTCACCAGGGCGGTCCGGCCGGCCTGGTCGACGGTCGGCGGCAGCAGCGTCCGCACGCCCTTGAGGGTCTGGAGCTTCGCCGCGACGCCCTGCACCGCCTGCTCGGGCAGCGGCGCGCCCTGCGCGTCCACGACGACCACCAGCGGCGCGTTGAAGCCCGGCCCGAAACCGTCGGCGATCAGGTCGTACGCCTTGCGGGCGTCCGTCCCGGCGGCCTGCGAACCGCCGCCCGGCAGGCCGAGGTTCAGACTGGCGGCGGGGACCGCGAGGGTACCCAGCCCGGCCAGGCCGATGAGCAGGACGGGCAGCGGGCGGCGGACCACGAAGCGGGCCCAGCGCTCGCCCATGGTGGTTCCCCGGTCGGCGGTCAGCGCCCGCCTCCAGACCGGCAGCCGGTCGACGGCGCGGCCGACGAAGCCCAGCACCGCGGGCAGCAGCGTGATCGCGACCAGTACGGCCACCACGACGGCCCCGGAGGCTGCCAGTCCCATCACGGTGAGGAAGGGGACGCCCGCGACGGCGAGACCGGCGAGCGCGACGACCACGGTCAGACCGGCGAACACGACCGCGCTGCCGGCCGTGGCGGTGGCGCGGGCGGCGGCCTCCTCCGGTTCCAGGCCCTCGTCCAGGTGGCGGCGGTGCCGGAAGAGGATGAACAGCGCGTAGTCGATGCCGACCGCGAGGCCGACCATCAGCGCCAGCACCGGCGCGGTGGTGATGATCTCGAAGGAGCCGGTGAGCGCCAGCAGTGCGGCCATCGCCACGCCGACGCCGACCAGCGCGGTCAGCAGCGGCAGCCCGGCGGCGACCAGCGTGCCCAGGGTGATCACCAGCACCACCCCGGCCACCACCAGGCCGATCGCCTCGGTACCGCCCTCGACCTGGGCCATCGTGTTGTACGCGTCGCCGCCGAAGGCCACGTCCAGCCCGGCCGCACGGGCCGGTTCGGCGGCGGCCTTCACGGCCTCGCGCTGCCCGTCGGTGACGTCGGCGAGCTTGTGGTCGAAGGAGACCAGCGCGATCGCGGCCTTCCCGTCCGGTGAGACCGCGCCGGTGGCGTACGGGTCGGGTACGGCGGCCACACCCGGAACGTGGGCGATCCGGGCGACGGCCTCGCCGACCGCCCGGCCCGCCTCGGGCGTCGTGACGCCGCCGGGCGCGGAGGCGGCGAAGACGACCTGCGCGGAGCCGTGGCCCTGCGCCGGGAAGGTGTCCTTGATCCGGTCCAGGGTGCTCTGCGCCTCGGTGCCCGGGACCTTGAACTCGTCGCTGGTCTTGCCGGCGAAGGCGCCCGCGGCCCCGCCGACGGCGATCAGCAGGGCGATCCAGACGGCGACGACCGCCCGCCTTCGGCGGAAGCAGTAGCGGCCCAGTCGGTACAGGTACGTGGCCAAGGTCTGACCCCTCGCGTGCGGTCGGTGGACAGGCGGGTGCCTGGCCGGGTCTGGCGTCCACCGTACGACCGACTTGTTCAGATGACAAAGTCGCCTGATGAAGGCATACGACAGAATCGACCGACACGGTTGAACGACCATGGCGCTACCCTGACGGAATGGCTCATGTCCCCGCCTCCGAACGCCGACCCCAACTGGTCCAGGCCGCGATCGACCTGATGACCCGGGAAGGGATCGCCGCCGGCAGCACCCGAGCGATCGCGGCCGAGCTGGGCGTGGCACAGGCGACGGTGCACTACACCTTCGGCACCAAGAAGGACCTCTACCGGGCCGTGGTCGAACAGCTGACCGCCGAGTTCATCGGCCACGTCCGCGACGCCTCCCCCGGCGACGGCCCCTTCGGCGAACAGGTCCGGACGCTGGTCCACGCCCTGTGGGAGAGCAGCACCGCCGAGGACGGACGCTGCGTCCTGCTCAGCGAGTTCTCGGCGCTCTCGCTGCGCAACCCCGACCTGCAGGAGATCATGCGGTCGCTCCAGCACGAGATCGAGGGCACCGCGGCCGAGATGATCTCCACGCTCGCCACCGTGCACGGGATCCGGCTCGCCGCGCCCGCGCAGGAGATCGCGGCCCACTTCCTCACCGGCTTCACCGGCCTGACCGACCGCCACCTGCACCTGCGCGCCCCCGACGGATCGGCCGACCCGTCCACCCTGCGCGCGCTGGACGTCCTGGTCGCGACGACGGTCGGACTCTGCCTGGGCGCCCCGGCGGCGGTCGACGGGCCCTAGGGGCCCGTCAGGAGACGATCCGGACCGGCAGTTCGGCCAGCACCTCGCGCAGCGCGGCGGCGAAGCGCTCGTACTCGGCGCTGCGGGCCGAGCCCGGGCGGGTGGCCAGCCCGATCCGCCGGCCCGGCGCCGGGGCGGCGAAGCGCACGGCGGCCAGCCGGTCGGTGCGCCCGGCCTCGACGTCCAGTGCGGTGGCGGGCAGCAGGGTCACTCCGAGGCCACCGGCGACCAGCTGGACCAGGGTGGACAGGCCGGCCGCGCGGGTGGTGGAGCCGGCCGGGTCGGCCCCGACCTCGCGGCAGATGTCCAGCGCCTGGTCGCGCAGGCAGTGGCCCTCCTCCAGCAGCAGCACGTCCAGGTCGAGCAGCGCGTCGCGCGGCACGTCGATCCGCCCCGCGAGCGGGTGCCCGGACGGGGTGACCAGGACGAAGTCCTCGTCGAACAGCGGGATGTCACGGGTCGGCGAGGCCCCGCCGGCCGGGAGCGCGAGCAGCAGGACGTCCAGCCGCCCGGCGGCCAGGCCCTCCAGCAGCGAGGGGGTGCGCTCCTCGTGGACGTGCAGCTCCAGCTCGGGGAAGCGGTCGCGGACCAGTCGCAGCACGGTGGGCAGCAGGTAGGGCGCGACGGTGGGGATCACGCCCAGGTGCAGCGGCCCGGTGAACGGGCGCCGGGCGGCCTCGACCTCCTCGGTGAGGGCCTGGAGCGAGGCCAGCACTCGGCGTGCGTGCCGGTGCACCCGCTCCCCCAGGGGGGTGACGATCACCTTGCGCGTCGTACGCTCGACCAACTGCGCCCCCAGCGACTCCTCCAGCGCCGCGACCGCCCCGGACAGCGCCGGCTGGCTGGTCCCGGTCGCGGCGGCGGCCTCCCGGAAGTGCCGGTGCTCGGCCACCGCGACGAAGGCCCTGAGCTGGGCGACCGTCGGCGTACGGGGGCTGCGGACTGTGGCACTCGCCACAGCCGGATCCGGTTTGGCGGCGGAGGCCCTACGGGCGCCGGGCCGGGACGTGGGGGATTCGGTACTGATAGCAATCTCCGATCAGACACATCCAGTGTAGCTATTTCTCTGATCAGTCCACGATGTGGAATTGTGGATCGCGTCCGGAATCCGGACAAACTCCCCTCAGTCTCACTTCAGGAGAAGCGAACGTGCTCACGATCGGTGACAAGTTCCCCGAGTTCGACCTCAAGGCCTGTGTCGACCTGGACGCCGCGAGCGCCTTCGCCGACATCAACCACAAGTCCTACGAGGGCAAGTGGAAGGTCGTCTTCTTCTGGCCCATGGACTTCACCTTCGTCTGCCCGACCGAGATCGCCGCGTTCGGCAAGCTGAACGACGAGTTCGCCGACCGCGACGCCCAGATCCTCGGCGTCTCCGGCGACTCCGAGTTCGTGCACCACGCCTGGCGCAAGGACCACAAGGACCTGCGCGACCTGCCCTTCCCGATGCTGGCCGACATCAAGCACGACCTGATGCGCGCCTGTGGCGTCGAGAACGAGGACGGCACCGCCCAGCGCGCCGTCTTCATCGTCGACCCGAACAACGAGATCCAGTTCGTCATGGTGACCGCCGGCTCCGTCGGCCGTAACCCCAAGGAGGTCCTGCGGGTGCTGGACGCCCTGCAGACCGACGAGCTGTGCCCGTGCAACTGGACCAAGGGCGAGGACACCCTCGACGCCCAGGCCCTGCTGGCGGGCTGACCCATGGCCCTCGACGACCTGAAGGCCGCCCTCCCGGAGTACGCCAAGGACCTCAAGCTCAACCTGGGCTCGGTCATCGGCAACTCCGACCTCCCCGCCCAGCAGCTCTGGGGCACCGTGCTGTCCTGCGCGATGGCCACCCGCAGCCCCGGCCTGCTGCGCGAGCTTGAGCCCGAGGCCAAGGCCAACCTCTCCCCGGAGGCGTACACCGCCGCCAAGGGCGCGGCCGCGATCATGGGGATGAACAACGTCTACTACCGGACGCTGCACCTGCTCTCCGACAAGGAGTACAGCACGATGCGGGCCGGTCTGCGGATGAACATCATCGGCACCCCGGGCGTCGAGAAGATCGACTTCGAGCTCTGGTGCTTCGCCGTCTCGGCCATCAACGGCTGCGGCCAGTGCCTCGACTCGCACGAGGCCGTCCTGCGCAAGGCCGGCGTCGAGCGCGAGGTCATCCAGGCCTCGGCGAAGATCGCCGCCGTCCTGCAGGCCGTGGCCGGCGTCCTCGACGCCGAGGCCGCCCTGGCTGCCAACGCCTGACGGCCCCGCAGAGCCTGACGGGCCCCTCCCGGACATCACGTCCGGAAGGGGCCCGTCGGCGTTTCCGCTGCTCCGCGCCCTACTCCGTGGCGGGCTCCGGCCGGGCCGGGCCGGTCGCGGCGGTGCGTTCGGCGGCCTCGCGGGCGGCCTCCAGCGCGGTGAAGACGGCCTGGCCGGCCTCGTTGCGCCGGCGCAGGTGGGTGACCACGGTGTTGATGACGGCGATCAGCGGGACGGCGACCACCGCGCCGCCGATGCCGCCGATGATGCCGCCGGCCGCGACGCCCAGGACCACACCGAGCGGGTGGACCCGAACGGCCCGGCCGAGGATCAGCGGCTGGAGGATGTGACTCTCGACCTGCATCACCGCGACCAGCAGCACCAGCACCATCAGCGCCGTCCACGGCCCCTGGGTGACCAGGGCGATCAGGACCGCGACGGTGCCGGTGACCAGCGCGCCGACCAGCGGGACGAAGGCGCCCAGGAAGATGATCACGGCCACCGGCGGAGCCAGCGGCACACCCAGCAGGTCGATGCCGACGCCGATGCAGACCGCGTCGATGAAGGCCACGCAGACCGTGCCGCGCACGTACGCGGTGAGCGTCGTCCAGGCCTTCGGGCCGGCCCCGGCCATCGCGAAGCGGGAGTGCCGGGGCAGGCCGCGCAGTGCCCAGTTCCAGATCTTCGCGCCGTCGTAGAGGAAGAAGAAGGTGGTGAAGAAGGTCATCAGCAGCGCCGTCAGCACCTCGACGGCGATCTGCGCGCCGGTGATCGAGACCGAGGTGAGCTGGTCGGTGTTGGTGGTGATGGCCTTGGTGATCTGGTTGGCGAAGTCGGTGATCTGCTGCTGGGTCAGGTGCAGCGGCCCGGTGACCATCCAGTCCCGCAGCTGGTTGACACCGGTCTTCACCTGGTTGGTGACGTCCGGCAGGTTGGTGCTCACCTGCCAGACCACGAACCAGCCGACCAGCCCGATCCCGGCCAGCCCGCTCAGGAACACCCCGCCCGCCGCCAGCGAGCGCGGCACCCCGCGCCGGCGCAGCCAGGAGACCGAGGGCTCCAGCAGCGCGGCGATCAGCAGCGAGGCCAACATCGAGAAGGCGACCAGCCGCAGCATGTCGACCACGTAGAAGACGACGTAGAGCGCGGCGCCGAGCAGCAGCAGCCGCCAGGTCGACTCGGCGGCCACCCGCAGCCCCCAGGGCACCGCCTCGGCGGGGGTGGCGGGCCGGCCCGGGTGGTACTCCCGCCCGGGCACCGGGTGCGCGGCGGGGACGGGCGGGGCGGCGGGCGCCGTCTGCGCGGGCGCCGGGGCGACGGCCGTCGGGGCGTCCACCGGGGTGACCGTCGAAACCGCGACCGGGGCCGGGTCGGCGCGCGGTACGGGGACCGGGCCGGCCGCCTCGGCGAGGACCGGCGCGGGGAGTTCGTGCGGGTCGGCCGCGATCGCGGCGCGCCGGCGCCGTTCGATCACGGCGGCCGTGCTCGCCACCACGGCCACGCCCTTGGCCACGGCCTTGAAGGCCTTTCCGCCCCGCGCCATCCTCGCTACCACCGCTTCGCTGCCGAACCCGCCGAGTCCGGCGGTACGCCGTGGGTCCCGCCACGGCCGTCAGGGATGACGCTACCCGGCGGGCGCCGGAAGAGTCCGCTCGCCAGACGGTTCGACTCGACCACTTCATCTGGATGATCGGGACAAATCACCGGATTCACGATGGTTTCACCCTCACATCGCTGGGGAGGAGTCGGAACGAGACCGCCGAAGCCATCCGCCGGCGGACCGGCCGGTGCGGGAGGCAACCAGGACCCCTTCCCGCGCCCCGCGTCCGCATCCAGGACCGCACCGCCCGCGGGCGCACCGGTCAGCGCAGCCCGGGCGGCGCGGCCCGCCCTTCGCGGCGAACGCCCGGATCCGGGCGGAGAACGCCACGACCCCCGGCCGCTCGTCGAACGGGACGAGCGGCCGGGGGCCGTGCGGGGTGCGCCGCTCAGGCGGCGGGCACTCCTAGTACCAGCTGTGGGCCTGCCAGAACGACCAGGCGCCGCAGGGGCTGCCGTAGCGGCTGTTCATGTAGCTCAGGCCCCACTTGATCTGGGTGGCCGGGTTGGTGCGCCAGTCGGCACCGGCCGAGGCCATCTTCGAGCCGGGCAGCGCCTGGACCAGGCCGTACGCGCCGGAGCCCTTGTTGGTCGCGGTGTAGTCCCAGCCGCTCTCGCGCTTCACGATCTGGCTGAAGCACTGGAACTGGGCGTCGTTGCCGACGATCTGCCGGGCGAGGTCCTGGACGGAGCCGGGGCTGACCGAGACGGCCGGAGCGCTGTCGTCGACCGCGGCCATCGCCGAACGCGCCTTGGAGCGGTTGGCGGCCTCGGCGGCCTTGCGCTGGTCGTCGGCGGCCTTGGCAGCCTTCTCCGCGTCGGCCTTGGCCTGGGCATCGGCCTTCGCCTGGGCGTCCGCGGCGGCCTTCTGGCGCGCGGCCTCCTCGGCGGCCTTCTGCTCGGCGGCGGCCTTGGCCGCGGCGTCGGCGGAGGCCTGCTGGGCGGACGCCTGCTGACCGATGTTGTCACTGATGGTCTGCGCCTGGGCGCCAGAGGGGACTTCGGCAAGCAGGGTCGCGCCGGCGACGTCGACCGTCTGCGTCGTCTTGCCCTCGCTGCCCGAGGCCATGCCCACGACGGCACCGACAGCGGTGACGGCGGTGGCGGAGGCCACAGCAACTCCCCGGACCGAGATCCGAGTCACATGGATTCCTTCCAGCATCGCCCGTGCGTGACCGTGCGGACGCGAGTTGCCCCTTGGCACTGGCCTCCGCAGGTGCTCTGGTCACGGGAGGCGCGGGCCCGGCGTCCGGTCGAGGTGAGGCGACCGGGCGTTGGAATCGGGCGGCGTACGGCTCATCGGTCTTCAATTGTGCGTCCACCGACCGGAGTTGGCGGACCTTCCGGGGCCGGACTCCCGTTCTCCGGAAGCCCTGCCGCGCCGTACGCGGGGCCTGACAGAACCCTCACCATGCCGCACCGGGCACTGTCGACGCAATTCCCGCCTGCGTGGCGCATCTCACATTCACCGCACGGGAGTTCTCCGGACGGAAAGCACTCGATGTGATGAAACGGGTGGGGCCCGCTCCATCAGGAACGGGCCCCGCCTCAAGAATTGACCGTATTGTCCGACTATGCCCTGGTCAGGGGCGGATCACGGGTTGATGTCCTCCAACATCTCCGTGACCAGCGCCGCGATCGGCGAACGCTCCGAGCGCGTGAGCGTGATGTGGGCGAAGAGTGGATGCCCCTTCAGCTTCTCCACCACCGCCACCACGCCGTCGTACCGGCCGACCCGGAGGTTGTCCCGCTGCGCCACGTCGTGGGTGAGCACCACCCGCGAGCCCTGGCCGATCCGGGACAGCACCGTCAGCAGGACGTTCCGCTCCAGCGACTGGGCCTCGTCCACGATCACGAAGGCGTCGTGCAGCGAGCGCCCCCGGATGTGGGTCAGCGGCAGGACCTCCAGCATCCCGCGGGCGATGACCTCCTCGATCACGTCCGGGGTGGTGACGGCGGAGAGGGTGTCGAAGACCGCCTGGGCCCAGGGGCCCATCTTCTCCGCCTCGGTGCCCGGCAGGTAGCCCAGCTCCTGGCCGCCGACCGCGTACAACGGCCGGAAGACCATCACCTTGCGGTGCTGCCTGCGCTCCAGCACCGCCTCCAGCCCGGCGCACAGCGCCAGCGCCGACTTGCCGGTACCGGCCCTGCCGCCCATCGAGACGATGCCGATCTCCGGGTCGAGCAGCAGGTCCAGCGCCACCCGCTGCTCGGCGCTGCGGCCGCGCAGCCCGAACGCCTCGCGCTCGCCGCGCACCAGCCGCACCCGCCCGTCGCCGGTCACCCGGCCGAGCGCCCGGCCGCGCTCCGAGGTGAGCACCAGCCCGGTGTGGACCGGCAGTTCCTCGGCCCCCTGGACGTCGACCGCGGCGTCGTGGCCGGCCGCGAACAGCGCGTCCACCTGGTCGGCCGCGACGTGCAGCTCGGACATGCCCGTCCAGCCGGAGGTGATCGCCAGCTCGGCCCGGTACTCCTCGGCCAGCAGGCCCACCGAGCTGGCCTTGATCCGCAGCGGGAGGTCCTTGGAGACGACGGTGACGTCGTAGCCCTCCGCCTGCAGGTTGCGGGCCACCGCCAGGATCCGGGTGTCGGCCTCGCCGCCGCCGGCCCGGTAGCCGACCGGCAGTATCGACACGTCGGAGTGGTTGAGCTCGACGCGGATCGTCCCGCCGAGTTCGCCGACCGGGATCGGCTCGTCGAGCCGGCCGTAACGGATGCGGTAGTCGTCGAGCAACCGCAGAGCCTGGCGGGCGAAGTAGCCCAGCTCCGGATGGTGCCGCTTGGCCTCCAGCTCGGTGACGACCACCACCGGAAGGACGACCTCGTGCTCCTCGAAGCGCGTCATGGCGAGAGGGTCCGCCAGGAGCACGCTGGTGTCGAGAACGTACGTGCGCCGGTCTGGTGTCCGGCGGCTCTTGGAACTGACCACTAGGCCTCCAGAGCGGATGACCCTGCGTCATCCGCGGCAAGCCGGCCCCCGCTGCCCCAGTGGCCTCGGGGCCGGACTGACTGGAGTATTCCCAGGCGAGGAGCGGTGCATTCGCGCCCCCGGCGAACTGACGGATCATTGCCGGTGAACGTTTGGCCTCACGCGGAGCCCGGGTAGGCCAGCCCTACGGCGGTCATTTCATCCGGCCGGACGCGCGACCGGAGTGACGTCAGAGGCCCATCCGGCGGTGCCGCTGCTCGAACGCGCGCAGCGCCCGCAGGAAGTCGACCTTGCGGAAGGCCGGCCAGTACGCCTCGCAGAAGTAGAACTCGCTGTGCGCGCTCTGCCAGAGCAGGAAGCCGGACAGCCGCTGCTCGCCCGAGGTGCGGATGATCAGGTCCGGGTCGGGCTGGTTGCGGGTGTACAGGTGCTCGGCGATGTGCTCGACGGTGAGGATCTCGGCGAGCTCCTCGATGGACGTACCCCGCCCCGCGTGCTCCTGGAGCAGCGAGCGGACGGCGTCGGCGATCTCGTGCCGGCCGCCGTAGCCGACCGCGACGTTGACCGTGATGCCCTCGATCCCGGCGGTCTCCTCGGCGGCCCGCTTGAGCACGTCGGCGGTGTGCCGCGGGAGCAGGTCCAGCGCGCCGACCGGGTTGATCCGCCAGCGGCGGGCGGCGGCCAGGCCGGTGACGGCGTCCTCGATGATGCCGAGCAGCGGGACCAGCTCGTCGGCCGGGCGGTCCAGGTTGTCGGTGGAGAGCATCCAGAGGGTGACGACCTTGACGTGGGTCTCGTCGCACCAGCCGAGGAACTCGCTGATCTTGTCGGCGCCGCGCTGGTGGCCGTACGCGGTGGAGCCCCCGGTGGCCTTGGCCCAGCGGCGGTTGCCGTCCAGGATCACGCCGATGTGGTGCGGCGTGCGGGCGAGGTGGACCTCGACCCGGCGGCCGTACAGCCCGTACATCCCGCCCAGCAGGGTGCGCAGCCCCGGCGTCCGTTCCGCGACATCGCGCAGACCCATGTTTCCCGGCCCCTCCGTGCTCGTCCAGCAGGTGCGTCACCGCACCGGCGCAGCCTACTCCGGCGGGCTGGCGCACGGTAAAGCCGCAGGTAGCGGTCTTGTCACGGTCCTGTACGGAAACCGTCCCGACGGGCGTGTCCAGGGGGGTTCGAGCACGGCCCTGGCGTGGACACGGAACGGTCTCCGAATCCTTAAGGAATTCGTAAACCGGTTGTCCAATGCTTGACGACCGGCAATGGTCTAGTCCAGCTTTTGATCCGAGGCGGAACGAACCCACTCCGCCCCCAAGGCTCGCTTTCGGACCTCCCCTCCCCCACACGCGGCCGCCGCGCCCCCCACCGCGGCGGCCGCTCCTCCCCCAGGAGCGTCACCCCATGGCCCGTACGCTGAACCAGTCCGCGCACAAGCGCCGGCGCAGCCCCCTTCCGGCCGTCGCGGCCGGTGCGACCGCCCTCGCCCTGGCCGGCGGCGGCCTCGCCCTCTTCGCCGGCGGCGCCAGCGCGGCGGTCGGCAACCTGGTCACCAACGGCGGCTTCGAGAGCGGGCTGGGCGGCTGGACCTGTACCGCCGGCGCGACCACCGTGTCCTCCCCGGTCCACTCCGGCACCGGCGCGCTGCAGGCCACCCCGGGCGCCGGCGACACGGCCGAGTGCAGCCAGACCATCAGCGTGCTGCCCAACACCAGTTACTCGCTGAGCGCCTGGGTGCAGGGGCCGTACGTCTACCTCGGTGCGCGGGGCACCGGCGGCACCGACCCGTCCACCTGGTCGAACCAGAACAGCTGGAACCAGCTGTCCACCACCTTCACCACCGGGGCGAACGCCACCAGCGTCACCGTCTACCTGCACGGCTGGTACGGGCAGAGCGCCTACCTCGCCGACGACGTCGCGCTGGTCGGCCCGGGCGGCACCTCCACCCCGTCCCCCACGGCCACGCCCACCCAGACGCCGACCCCGACGCCGACGGCCACCGCCACCGCCACCCAGACGGCGACCCCGACCCCCACCGCGACGCCGACCCAGACCGCGACGCCGACGCCCACGGCCACCCCCACGGTCACCCCGACCACCCCGCCGCCGGCCACCGGCCTGCCCGCGCACGCGGTCACCGGCTACTGGCAGAACTTCGACAACGGCTCGACCCCGCAGCGCCTGAGCGACGTCCAGAACGCGTACGACATCATCGCGGTCTCCTTCGCCGACGCCGTGTCGACCCAGACCGGCGCGATCAGCTTCACCCTGGACCCGGGCCTGTCCAAGGCGCTCGGCGGCTACACCGACGCCCAGTTCCGCGCCGACATCAAGGCCAAGCAGGCGGCCGGCAAGAAGGTCATCCTCTCCATCGGCGGCCAGAACGGCGCGATCACCGTCGGCGACGCCACCGCCGGGGCCAACTTCACCAACAGCGCCTACTCGATCATCAAGGACTACGGCTTCGACGGCATCGACGTCGACCTGGAGAACGGCGTCCAGGCCGCCCCGCTCGGCAACGCGCTGCACGCCCTCCAGGCCAAGGTCGGCTCCGGCTTCATCCTGACCATGGCCCCCGAGACCATCGGGATGTACAACACCTCCGGCGCCTACTTCCAGCTGGCGCTGAACACCAAGGACATCCTGACCGTCGTCAACACCCAGTTCTACAACTCGGGCGGCATGAACGGCTGCGACGGCAAGGTCTACACCCAGGGCACCATCGACTTCATCACCTCGCAGGTCTGCACCCAGATCCAGGGCGGCCTGCGGCCCGACCAGGTCGGCATCGGCGTCCCCGCCTCCAGCAAGGCGGCCGGCGGCGGCTACGTCGACCCGTCGGTGGTGAACAACGCGCTCAACTGCCTGGCCACCGGCAACAACTGCGGCAGCTTCGTGCCGCCGGCCAAGTGGCCGACGATCCGCGGCGCGATGACCTGGTCGACCAACTGGGACGCCAACAACGGCAACGCGTTCTCCAACACGGTCGGCCCGTTCGTCCACAAGATGCCGTGAGGCCCTCCCGGACGTAACCCACTCCGGCGCGCCGCTCCTTGAGGGTGGGGCCTGCGCGCCGGCGGCGGGGCCCGCCGTACCGACTCCGGTACGGCGGGCCCTTTCCGTTGCCCGCTCAGCCGTCGCCCGCTCAGCCGTCGCCCGCTCACCGCGACCCGCTCAGGCCTCGCCCCGCCCAGGCCGTAGCCCGCTCACCGGGCGAGTACCGCGGTGAGCGCGCCGAGCAGCAGGAACGGCCCCACCGGGACCTCCAGTCCGCGCCACGGGCGCCGACGGACCAGCAGCGCGGCGGCCCGCAGGGTGCCCCACAGCCCGGCGAGCACCACCGCGGCGACCAGCCCGCCGATCGCGACCCACCAGCCGTACCAGCCGAGCAGCCCGCCCAGGGCGAGCCCGAGCGGGGAGTCGCCGGGGCCCAACGCGCGCGCCCAGACGGCCAGTTCGAGCAGCGCGCCGACCGTCAGCGCGACCAGCAGGCAGCGCAGCAGCACGCCGGGGCGCCCCTCGGCCAGGGCCGCCACCGTCAGCAGCACGGCCACCCCGGCCACCAGTGCCAGGTTCAGCCGGTGCGGCAGCCGGCGCACCCGCCCGTCCACGAAGCCGAGCACCACGCCGAGCGCACCCGCCCAGGCGAGCGCCGCCGTCTGCGCCCCGTCCGCCGCGTACGCCACCGCGAGCGCGACCGCCGCCGCGACCGCCTCCACCGTCCAGGCCCCCGCTCCCAACCGCTCCCGGCAGCCGGGGCAGCGCCCGGTCGGCGGCAGCAGCCGCACCGCGCGCCCGCAGAACGGGCAGGCGGCGCACCAGGGTTCACCCTCGGGCACCGCGAAGTGCGCGACCAGTCCGCGCAGCAGCGGAGCCACCAGAAGACCGAGCAGAACCGCCCCGACCGCGACCGGCACCACCGGCGCACCCCCTCTTCCCGTCGACTTCCCACCGGTTTTCCGCAACCGGCCCCCACCTGCCCCTAAAGTAAGCAGGCATGCAGGTCATCCAGTCCAGCAAGCTCGCCAACGTCTGTTACGACATCCGTGGCCCGGTGCTCGACGAGGCGATGCGGCTGGAGGAACAAGGCCACCGCATCCTCAAGCTCAACACGGGCAACCCGGCCACCTTCGGCTTCGAGGCGCCCCCGGAGATCCTCCAGGACATCCTGCGCAACCTCGCGAACGCGCACGGGTACGGCGACTCCAAGGGTCTGCTCTCCGCCCGCCGCGCGGTGGTCATGCACTACGAGGACCGCGGCCTGCACGGGCTCTCCGTCGACGACGTCTTCCTCGGCAACGGCGTCTCCGAACTGATCCAGCTGGCCATGACCGCGCTGCTGGACGACGGCGACGAGGTCCTCGTCCCGGCGCCGGACTACCCGCTGTGGACGGCCTCGGTCTCGCTGGCCGGCGGCACCGCGGTGCACTACCGCTGCGACGAGCAGTCCGAGTGGTACCCGGACCTCGCGGACATCGAGGCCAAGGTCACCGACCGGACCAGGGCCATCGTGGTGATCAACCCGAACAACCCCACCGGCGCGGTCTACCCGCGCGAGGTGCTGGAGGGCATCGTCGGGATCGCCCGCCGGCACGGGCTGGTGGTCTACGCGGACGAGATCTACGACAAGATCCTCTACGACGACGCCGAGCACATCCCGCTGGCCACCCTGGCGCCGGACCTCTTCTGCGTCACCTTCAACGGCCTGTCCAAGGCCTACCGGGTCGCGGGCTTCCGCTCCGGCTGGATGGTGCTCTCCGGCGACCGGCACCGCGCCCGCAGCTACATCGAGGGCCTGACCGTGCTCGCCTCGATGCGACTGTGCGCCAACATGCCCGCCCAGCACGCGGTGGCCGCGGCGCTCGGCGGCCGGCAGTCGATCCGCGACCTGATCCTGCCCGGCGGCCGGCTGCTGGCCTCGCGCGACGCCGCGTACCGGCTGCTCAACGACATCCCCGGCGTCAGCTGCGTCAAGCCCAAGGGCGCGCTGTACGCCTTCCCCCGGCTGGACCCGAAGGTCCACAAGATCAGGGACGACGCCCGGATGGTGCTGGACCTGCTGCGCTCCCAGCGGATCCTGCTGGTCCAGGGCACCGGCTTCAACTGGCCGGAGCCGGACCACTTCCGGCTGGTCACCCTGCCACGGCCGGAGGAGATCACCGACGCCGTGACCCGCATCGGCGACTTCCTCAGCGGCTACACGCAGCCGTAGGCCCTCGTCGATCCGCGGAAACTCATCCGTGGGCACCGATCCGAGAAACACTACGGCCGGAGTCCCTGCCGGGCGGTCTCCTTGGTCGGGGAAAGACCGCCCGGTGGAACTCCGGCCGTCCTGTCACTCGGCGAGCGCGCGGTTCGTGCCGCGCGCCCGCCTCTCGCTCGGCTGAGGCTCAGGCTCAGCCGAGGCGCGCGACGAGGCTCCGGTACTCGTCCCACAGCTCCTTCGGGGTGTGGTCGCCGAAGGTCTCCAGGTGGGCCGGCACCAGCGCGGCCTCCTGGCGCCAGATGTCGGCGTCCACGGTGAAGAGCAGGTCGAGGTCCTCCTCGGACAGCTTCAGGTCGCCCAGGTCGAAGCCGTCGACCGTCGGCAGCACGCCGATCGGGGTCTCGACGCCCTCGCCGGTGCCCTCCAGGCGCTCGACGATCCACTTGAGCACGCGGCTGTTCTCGCCGTAGCCGGGCCAGACGAACTTGCCCTCGGCGTTCTTGCGGAACCAGTTGACGTAGTAGATCTTCGGCAGCTTGGCGGCGTCCGCCTGGGCGCCGACCTTCAGCCAGTGGGCGAAGTAGTCGCCCATGTTGTAGCCGCAGAACGGCAGCATCGCGAACGGGTCGCGGCGCAGCTCGCCGACGGTGCCCTCGGCGGCGGCGGTCTTCTCGGAGGCGATGTTGGCGCCGAGGAAGACGCCGTGCTGCCAGTCGAAGGACTCGGTCACCAGCGGGACGGCGGTGGCGCGGCGGCCGCCGAACAGGATCGCCGAGATCGGCACGCCCGCCTGGTCCTCCCATTCGGGGGCGATGGTCGGGCACTGCGCGGCCGGGACGGCGAAGCGGGCGTTCGGGTGGGCGGCCGGGGTGCCGGACTCGGGGGTCCAGTCGTTGCCGCGCCAGTCGATCAGGTGCGCCGGGGGCTCCTCGGTCAGGCCCTCCCACCACACGTCGCCGTCGTCGGTGAGGGCGACGTTGGTGAAGACGGTGTTGCCCCAGAGGGTGTCGATGGCGTTGGCGTTGGTGTCCACGCCGGTGCCGGGGGCGACGCCGAAGAAGCCGGCCTCGGGGTTGATGGCGTACAGGCGGCCGTCCGCGCCGAAGCGCATCCAGGCGATGTCGTCGCCGATCGTCTCGACCTTCCAGCCCGGGACGGTCGGCTGGAGCATGGCCAGGTTCGTCTTGCCGCAGGCCGAGGGGAAGGCGGCGGCGACGTACTTGGGCTCCGCCTCGCCCGCGGGGCCCGCCGGCGGGGTGAGCTTCAGGATCAGCATGTGCTCGGCCAGCCAGCCCTCGTCGCGGGCCATGGTCGAGGCGATGCGCAGCGCGTAGCACTTCTTGCCGAGCAGGGCGTTGCCGCCGTAGCCGGAGCCGTAGGACCAGATCTCCCTGGTCTCCGGGAAGTGCGAGATGTACTTGGTGCTGTTGCACGGCCACGGCACGTCCGCCTGGCCCTCGGCCAGCGGGGCGCCGACGGTGTGCACGGCCTTGACGAAGTCCCCGTCCTCGCCGAGCTGGTCGAGCACGGCCTGGCCCATGCGGGTCATCACGCGCATCGACACGGCGACGTAGGCGGAGTCGGTGATCTCGACGCCGTACGCGGCCAGCGGGGAGCCGACCGGTCCCATCGAGAAGGGCACGACGTACATCGTGCGGCCCTTCATCGCGCCGCGGAACAGGCCCTGCTCGCCCTGGAAGACGTCCCGCATCTCGGCGGGGGCCTTCCAGTGGTTGGTCGGGCCGGCGTCCTTCTCCTGCTCGGAGCAGATGAAGGTGCGGTCCTCCACGCGCGCCACGTCCGAGGGGTCCGAGGCGGCGTAGTAGGAGTTGGGGCGCTTCTCCTCGTTGAGCTTCTTGAAGGTGCCCTGAGCCACCAGCAGGTCCGCGAGGCGCTGGTACTCCTCGTCGGAGCCGTCGCACCACTCGATGCGGTCCGGCTGGGTGAGCTCGGCGATCTCGCTCACCCAAGCGAGCAGCTGCTTGTGGCGGGTGGGCGCGGATGCGCTGAGAGCAGAGATCTCGTACGACACGATCGCTCCGTTTCACGCCGTCTCGGCGAAGAGACGGCGTCGCGGGGGTCTGAGGGTGCTTGCAGCGTAGCTCCGGATCCTGGGCACGAATCTGGCGAAGCGGCGAAATTGACTCATCTTTTACGACGCCCAGTATGATTACTGGCCAGTAATAAACCGATGCCGCCTCGTCGCGAGTGGGCGGGGCCACACTCCAATTACTCCAAAACGTCCAAGAGTGATGATCACCACTTCCTACGCGCGAGTAACCTACGGATCCGTAGGTAGCCGGTAGCATGCTGCGCATGACTGCTGCTGCGCTCACGAAGAGTGCGCTCACGGAGAGCAAGCCGAAGTGGCGGGGCTGGCTGCACGCCGGGATGTTCCCCGCCACGGTCGCCGCCGGGATCGTGCTGATCTGCCTGGCGGACTCCACGCCCGCCAAGATCGCCTGCGCGATCTACTCGGTCAGCGCCTGGCTGCTGTTCGGGGTCAGCGCGGTGTACCACCGCTTCAACTGGGGGCCGCGTGGGGACGCCGTGCTGCGCCGGCTGGACCACGCGAACATCTTCCTGATCATCGCGGGCACCTACACCCCGTTCACCATGCTGCTGCTCAAGGGCGCCGACCGGCAACTGCTGCTCTGGGCGGTCTGGGGCTGCGCGCTCGCCGGGATCGCGTTCCGGGTGTTCTGGGTCGGCGCGCCGCGCTGGCTGTACACCCCCGTGTACATAGCGCTGGGCTGGGCCGCCGCCTTCTTCCTCCCGGACTTCCTGCACACCGGCGGAGTCGCCGTGCTGGTGCTGATGATCGTCGGCGGGGTGCTCTACAGCATCGGCGGCGTGGTGTACGGCCTCAAGCGGCCCAACCCCTCACCGCGCTGGTTCGGCTTCCACGAGGTGTTCCACGCCTTCACCCTCGGGGCCTTCATCGTCCAGTACGTCGGCGTCTCACTGGTGGCGTACAGCACGGCCGGCTGAGCCCGGCGCACCCCGGCGGGCGGCCGTCCGGTCCACGGACCGGGCTGCCGCCCGTTCCGCCGTCCAGGGCCGCTCGTACGGGGCCCGGCCCTGCGGGCGGTGCGGGTACGGCGGGAGGTCGTCGGCTCCGGGCTCCGGCGCCGACGTGAACTCCTGCGGATCCGGCCGGACTTCGGGGCGCACCGCCCGCGGGGCCGGGGCGCCGCCCCCACGCGCCTGCCGGGCGTCCAGCGCCTCACGGGCCCGGCGGCAGCGCTCGCAGTGCGCCGCGTCCGGGATCCCCCGCAACCGGCGGTGCCCGGCCGGGGAGGGCTGCTGGTGCAGCGCGCGCCAACGGCGGCCGACGTACACCATGAGCAGCAGCACCTCGACCCCGGCGACCGCGAGGACCAGCAGGGCTCCGTTGATCAGATAGGCCGCGACCACGGCCAACGCGGAACCCACCACCACGGCCGCACCCCACACCTGGGCGCTCGCCTGCTTGTCGTCACTGTCGGCCACTTGGGCTCCCCTCTTCCCGGCGCCGGGCTCGTGGTCGGCTCCTGCCGCCCCACCCCTTCTCCGCTCTCGGCACGCGTCGGTCAGCACTGACCGATTGCCACATCGTATCTACCCTCCGCCACCCGGAACGGCCCCCAGGCGGCGAACGACAGATCAACGTTGCGTCAATTCCGTGTGCGGAAGCTGCACTTCCAGGACACATCACGGAACGCGCTCAAAAGGTCACCTCATCATCGCATTGACTGACGGAGTCTTTTGAGAGTTACTGTCATTTGACAGAGACTTCCCATTCGGAGGCCCTGGAGGTCACCGTGTCCGCCGCCGCTCCGCCCCCGCCCCTCGGGCCCGCCTCGTCTCCTGGGGCCGCTCCGCCGCAGGAGACCGTCCCGCCGCCCGAGGCCGCCTCATCCACCGGGCCCGCCGATCCGCGTCGCTGGCTCGCCCTCGTCGCCGTCGCCCTGAGCGTCCTGGTGATCAGCTTCGACATGACGATCCTCAACGTCGCTCTGCCCACCCTGGCCGCGCAGTTACGGGCCACCACCGGACAGCAGCAGTGGATCGTCGACTCCTACACGGTGGTCTTCGCCGCCGTGATGCTGCCGGCCGGCCTCCTCGGCGACCGGATCGGCCGCCGCCGCACGCTCACCGTCGGCCTCGCCCTGTTCGGGCTCGCCTCCGCCGTCGGGATGCTCACCGACTCCCCCGGCACCCTGATCGCCGCCCGCGCCGGGATGGGCCTGGCCGGCGCACTCGTCATGCCGATGTCCATGGCGGTGATCCCCGGTCTCTTCCCGGCCGCCGAACAGCGCCGGGCCACGGCGATCCTGGCCACCTCGCTCGCCGCCGGCGCCCCGCTCGGGCCGCTGATCGGGGGCTTCCTGCTGCAGCACTTCTGGTGGGGCTCGGTCTTCGCGATCAACGTCCCGCTGACCGCGATCGGCATCGCCGCCTGCGTCCTCCTGCTGCCGGAGACCCGCAATCCCGCCGCTCCCCGGATGGACCTGCCCGGCACCCTGCTCGCCGCCGCCGGACTGGGCGCGCTCACCTACGGCATCATCCAGGGTGCCGACCAGGGCTGGACCGACCCCCTGGTGCTCGGCACCCTGGTCGGCTCCGTCCCCGCGCTCACCGCGCTGGTGCTGCTCAGTCGACGCCGGCGCGACCCGATGCTCGACCTCACCCTGCTCGCCGACCGGACCTTCCGCTGGTCCTCGGTCGCGGCCACCCTGATCTCGCTGGTGCTGTTCGGCGCCTTCTTCGTCCTGCCCCTCTACTTCCAGAGCGTGCTCGGCACGGACGCCCTCGGCTCCGGGCTGCGGCTGATGCCGATGATGCTCGGCCTGATGGTCGCGGCCAAGCTCACCGACCGGCTGGTCGACCGGATCGGCGCCCGTGCCGTGATCACCCTCGGCCTGGCCCTGCTCGGCGGCGCGCTGCTGTTCGGCAGCCGCACCGGCGCCACCGACGGATACGGGCGGGCCGCGGCCTGGCTCACCGTGCTGGGACTGGGCATGGGCCTGTCGCTGATCACCGCCCAGGCCTCCGCCCTGGTCACCCTGCCACCCGCCCGGGCCGGGGTCGGCTCCGGACTGCTCCAGACCCTGCGGCAGGTCGGCGGCGCGATCGGGATCGCCGCCTTCGGCAGTCTGCTGGCCGGGGCGTACCGCGGCGCGCTGGACACGAACGGGCTGCCGGCCGAGGCGGCTCACCGGGCCGGGAAGTCGGTGGTCGCCGCCGACGCGATCGCCCGGTCCGCCGGGCGGCCCGCGCTCAGCGCCTCCGCGCACGCGGCGTACGTGCACGGGATGACGGTGGTACTGCTGGTCGCCGGGCTCGTCGCGCTGCTCTCGGCGGTGCTGGTCGCGACCCGGATGCCGGCCCGTGACACCGGCGCCCCCGCCAGCACGGGAGATCACGGATAATCGGAGGCATGACGACCGAGCAGCCGACCGCGGCCCTCCCGGACGCCCCGACCAACCCGGTCCAGGCACTGCTGGAGGCGCCGCTGTCGCTGCGCGAGCGCAAGAAGCTGAAGACCCGCCAGACCGTCCGCCGCGAGGCGTACCGGCTGTTCGCCGAGCAGGGCTACGAGAACACCACGGTGGAGCAGATCGCGGCCGCCGCCGAGGTCTCCCCCTCCACCTTCTTCCGGTACTTCGCCACCAAGGAGGACCTGGTCCTCACCGACGAGTACGACCCGGCGATGATCACCGCCCTGCTGGAGCGCCCGACCGACGAACCGTTCCTGCAATCCTGCCGGGCCGTGATGACCGGGATGATCCACCACCTGCTCGAACACGAGCGGCAGGAACTGGTCACCCGGATGCGGCTGGTCACCGAGGTGCCCGCGCTGCGCGCCGGGCTGCACCGGGCCGACAACAGCCCGCAGGAGCTGTTCCTCACCGTGCTGACCCGACGGGCGGGCGTCGAGGAGCCCACGTACGAGATGCGGGTCACCGCCGCCGCGATCGGCGCCGTCACCACCGAGGCGGTACTGCGGTGGGCGACGGGCGGCGGGCAGGAGGACATCGCCGGCCTGGTCGACCGGACCTTCGCGCTGTTGGAGAGCGGCTTCGTCGGGGTGTGAACACGCGGAGGCGGGGCCCGGCTCGTCGAGCCGGGCCC
>NZ_LFMD02000002.1:1226853-1291280 GCF_015776785.2 Kitasatospora sp. SUK 42
GCTCGGCGGCGGCGTCCAGCCGGTAGCCGCCGCCCTCGCCCGCCCGGTCGTACGCCGAGCCGGGCAGCTTGTCGCCGTACCGCTGGTGCACCAGCCGCTGGTACGCGGCCAGCGCCATGCCGCCCGCGCCCACCGAGCGCCGGGCCTCCTCGTCCAGCGGCAGCACCCGGCCGTCGCGCAGCACGTACCAGGCGTTGACCTGCGGCTCCCGGAAGGCGGTGCCGCCGCCACTGTCCGCCGCCTTCGCCGCGTAGTCGCTCTCGTCGCCGCCGGAGGCGATGTTGACGACCCTCCAGGTGTCGCCCTGGCGGACCGTCCAGACCGAGGCGGTCTGCCCGTCCGCCGCGACCACCTTGCTCGCCGTGAACCCGGCCTTCGCCACCGGTGCGCCCGGGGTGCCGGCCACGAAGCCGGCGTCCAGGGTGTACACCGGCACGGTGTCCCCGGCCAGCCGGGGCGCGGCCTCGCTCGCGGCCCTGGCCTCCTCGGCGGCGCCGATGGTCAGCTGCTTGGTCGGCGGGACGCCCTTGCGGGCGAAGAAGTGGCCCACCCGGTCGAGCACCGCCGGGTCCTGGACCGCGCTGCGGGCCCCGGCCAGGTCGGTGGTGGCCACCGGTTCAGGGGCGCCGGCCGGCGTGTCGGCCTGGGCGGCCGGGGTGAGCGCCAGCGCGAGGCCGGCGGCGAGCAGGGCGGTGACGGCGGCCCGACGGGCCTTGCTGAGCTCGGTCATGGTCGCCCCTCACGCGCCGATCCGGTACAGGGAGTGGGTCCACGAGAACGTGCCGTTGTTCACGTAGTACCCGTAGTCCGCCCAGTTGTAGCGGTAGTTGGACGGCCACGGGTCACCCCAGTAGACCCAGTTGCTGCCGGTGTCGTAGCCGTACAGGACGTGCATGTGCCCGCCGCCCGAACTCCACTGGATGCGGGTCTCGATCGGCCGGTCGGCGTTCACCTCGGACTGCACGGTGCCGTAGTTCAGGTACCCGCTGACGTACGAACCCGGGCTGATGCCGACCCAGCTCAGCCCGTTCTGCACATCGGCCAGCGTGGCCTGGCTGTTGGGGCAGGTCGAGTTCAGCGAGCGGCCGAACGAAGCATTGCAGAACTGGTTCTGGCTGTAGTTGTAGCCGAACCAGGTGGCGATGGTGTTCCCGCTCGCCGCCCAGCACCAGTTGCTCTGCTGTTGCTGCTGCATGGTGATGTTGAGCTTCTTGTAGGTGCCGGCCAGATCGGCCGTGCTGCCGGGCGCGGCGGCCCGACTGATCCGGTGTTGCGCCCGGTCCTGGGTCGGGGCCGCAATCGCGGGTGCGGCCACCGCGGCGGTGAGCGCCGGGCCCAGCACGCCGAGGGCCAGCAGTGAGACCGCGCGGCGCAGCCGTATCCGTGGAACTGGCATGGCGGAATGCCTCCTTGCACGAGTGGAGCGAGGTGCTGTGTGGGGGCGCGGTCCGGATCGCGCCCCGAGCATCGCGCCGTTGTCGGAGGCTGGTCAACGGCCGTCGGAGCAGCCGGGATCGAGGTGTGAACGGGCGGGCGGGGATGTGAACGACGCCCGGGATACCCCCGCGCCGCAGGCCCGCCCCGGTGACAAACCGCCGCACCGATGTGAATATTCACGGTCAAAAGCCGTCCCGCCCGCCCCTCCGTCCGCCCCCTCAGGAGGCCGCCATCCATCGGAGCGACCCCGCCGACCTCGCCACCGCCCTGCGCACCGGCCCGTTCCACCTCGCCCTGCGCACCGCCATCGCCGCCCGCGGCCTCGCCCTGCACCGCGTCCGCCGTCATCTCGCACTGCGCGGCGTCCACGTCGGGGTCACCAGCCTCAGCTACTGGCAGCAGGGCCGCCGCCGTCCGGAACGCCCCGAGTCACTGCGCGCCGTCGCCGCCCTGGAGGAGGTCCTCGACCTGCCCGAGCACTCCCTCACCCGGCTGCTCGGCCCCCGCCGCGCCGCCGCCCCCTCCCCGGCCGGCCCGCCCGTGCGCCCCTACCGGGACCTGATCTCCCCGCCCACGGCCGTCGACGAGCTGCTCGCCACCCTGGCCGGTCCGCGCGACACCGGCCTGCACACCATCACCCACATCGAACGCATCCGGATCGGCCCCGACCGCCGGCTCGCCCGCCGCGACTCCCAGCACGCCCTGCGCGCCCACCGCGACGGCATCGACCGCTACCTCGCGCTCTACCAGGGGGACCCGGGCAGCGACATCACCCGGGTCGGCGTCCGAGCCGAGGAGAACTGCCGCCCCGGCCGCATCCGCCGCGACCACGCCCACCACCTGCTCGCCGCCGAACTCCTCCTCGACCGCCGTCTACGCGCCGGCGACACCCACCTGCTCGGCTACGGCTTCGACGACGCCCCCTCCCCCGACCCCAGCTGCGAGTACGTCCGCGGTTTCCACTCCGGCGCCGGCCAGTACGTCCTCCAGGTGACCTTCCACCCCGCCGCCCTCCCCGTCCGCTGCCACCGCTTCGCCCTCCGCTCCCCGGGCGAACCCCCCTACGACACCGAGGAACTGACCCTCGACGGCCACCGCTGCGTCCACCTGATGGCGACGGCGCTGCGGCCCTGCATCCTGGGCATCCGGTGGGACTGGGAGTGACGGCGGCCGCACGCCGGCCCCTTTCGGCCTGAACCGGCCCCTTTCGGCCCGAAGGGGCCGGCGTGCGGCCGAGCGGAGAAGCTCAACTCCCTTACCGTGCCTCGAAGTCCAGCAGCAGGCAGTCCTCCACCGGCCGGTAGCCGATCTGCTGGTAGATGGAGTTGCTGGTGGGGTTGGCGAGGTCGGTGTAGAGCAGCACCTCCTCGGCGCCCCGGTCGAGGGCGTGGGCGGAGGCGGCGGCGGTGACGCCGCTGGCGTAGCCGCGGCCACGGCGGTCGGCGGGGGTGAAGACCAGGCTGATGCGGGACATCCCGGCGAGCACCGGGCTGGTGGCGGCCATGGCGACGGGGTGGCCCTCGTCCTCCCAGAGGTGGAGGCGGCCGCCCGCGATCCGGCTGTCCACCGCCCTGGGCACGTTGGGCTGCTGGACCCCGACCTCGGCCAGGAACTCCTCGAACCAGCGGATCAGCAGCTCGCGGTCGGCCGGTTCGGCGAGCCGGTGGCGGCCCGCCGGCGGGCGCGGCGGGCCGGTCAACTCGCCGAGCCGGTAGAGCCGCTGCTCGGAGTGGACGGACTGCCCGGCGCCGGTGGCGGCCGTCCAGGCGGAGGCGAAGGCGCGGACCGCCCCGGCTCCCCCGCCGACCCCGGTCACCTCGGTGAACCGACCTCCGGTGGCGGCCAGTCGGACGGCCAGTTCGGCGGCGGCGGCCTCCGGCATGAAGGACAGCTGGGGGCTGAAGGGCGGGGTCTGCACGAAGGCGCCCTCGACCGGGCCGCCCTCCTCGGCGTGCCACCAGCCGAAGACCGGCGGCCGGTCGCCGAACGCGTCCGGCCCCTCCTCGGCCAGTTGGTGCACGATAGTGAGCAGGACGGTGTTCTCGGCCGGGCGCGCGGCCAGGAACTCACCGGCCCGGGCCCGGAAATCGTCGATCGAGGTACCGAAAGTCCAGTTCATGGCCCATCCTCGCGCGCACGGCCGCCCACCCGCGAACGATTATTCGAGCCCGACCGCGACCCCGAGCCGCTCCGCCAGCACCGCGGGATCGGTGGTCGGCGCCTCGCAGGCGAAGTGCCGGCACACGTACGCGGCGGGCGCCCCGCCGACCAGCGGCCGGTCCGCCAGCAGCGGCACCTCCCCGGCGGCCTCGGCATCCCCCGGCGAGCCCACCGCGACCACCGCCCCCGGAGCCGTCCCCAGCAGCGCGGCCCGGCGCAGCGCCTCCGTCGCCCGGTCCCCGGCCGGGCCGACGACGGCGACCTCGCGCGGCCCGTCCAGCAGCGCCTCGGCGACGGCCAGTCCCCAGCCGATGAACCGCGGGGCCCGCCCGGCGAGCGCGCCGACGATGCCGAGGGCGCGCTCGGCGGCCGTCCGGTGCCGGTCGGAGCCGGTGTACGCGGCGTAGGTGAGCAGGGCACCGGCCGCGGCGGTCCAGCCGGACGGGGTGGCGTTGTCGGTCGGGTCCTGCGGGCGGCGGATGAGCTGCTCGGCGTCGTCGGCGGTGTCGTACAGCGCGCCGGAGGCCTCGTCGGTGAAGTGCTTGAGGACGGTGTCGAGCAGTCCGCCCGCCAGCTGGAGCCACTCGGCCTCACCGGTGACGGCGTACAGCGCGAGGAAGCCCTCGGCGGTGTCGGCGTAGTCCTCCAGAACGCCCGCGTTGGCACCGGCCCGGCCGTCCCGGGAGGTGCGCAGCAGCCGCCCGTCGGGGGTGAGGTGGACGGCGAGCAGCAGGTCGGCGGCGCGCTCGGCGGCCTCGACTAGGTCGGGGCGCTCCAGCAGGGCGCCGGTCTCGGCGAGGGCGGCGATGGCGAGGCCGTTCCAGGCGGCGACGATCTTGTCGTCCCGGGCCGGGGCGGGGCGCGCGGCCCGGGCCTCGAACATCCGCCGCCGGATCTCCTCGTACTCGGCGAAGTCCTCGGGCTCGGCGAGGAGTTGGAGCACCGAGGTGCCGTGCTCGAAGGTGCCGTCGGCGGTGACGGTGAACAGCCGGGCGGCGGTGGCCGCGTCGGCGGGGCCGAGCAGGTCGACCAACTGGCCGGGCTCCCAGGCGTAGTAGGCGCCCTCGGCCATCGCGCCGGTCTCCTCGTCGAGGCTGTCGGCGTCCAGCGCTGAGGCGAACGCGCCTTCGGGCGTGCGGAGTTCGCGCAGCAGGAAGTCCGCGGTGGACAGCGCGACCCGGCGGGCGAGCGCGGAGCCGGTGGCCCGCCACAGGTGCAGGTAGGCACGCAGCAGCAGGGCGTTGTCGTAGAGCATCTTCTCGAAGTGCGGCACCACCCAGCCGGCGTCCACCGCGTACCGGGCGAAGCCGCCGCCGAGCTGGTCGTGGATCCCGCCGCGGGCCATCGCCTCGCCGGTGCGGACGGCCATCTCCAGCGCCGCCTCCGAGCCTGTCCGGGCGTGGTGGCGCAGCAGGAACTCGATCACCATGGCCGGCGGGAACTTGGGCGCCCCGCCGAAGCCGCCGCGCGCCTGGTCGAACTCCCGGCTCAGGGCCACCAGCGCCTGGTGCAGGTCCACCTCGCCGGGCGGGTGGTGGGCACCGGCCGAGTAGACGGCGGCCCGCTCGGCCAGGTCGGCCCGGATCCGACCGGCGACCTCCCCGACCTCCTGCCGCCGGTCCCGCCAGGCCGCGTCCACGCCTTCGAGCACCTGCCGGAAGGACGGCATCCCGTGCCGGGGCTCGGGCGGGAAGTACGTGCCGAAGTAGAACGGCTCCTTGTCGGGCGTGAGGAAGACCGTCATCGGCCACCCACCCTGCCCGGTCGCCGCCTGGACGGCCTCCATGTAGACCGCGTCGACGTCCGGCCGCTCCTCCCGGTCCACCTTGACCGCGACGAACCGCTCGTTCAGGTACCCGGCGAGCCCGGCGTCCTCGAAGCTCTCGTGCGCCATCACGTGGCACCAGTGAATTCTTAGAAGCATAAGTGGCAGGACGCATAGCCCACACTCAAGAGGATGGGCACGTCCCGCCGCTTAGCTTCATTGATCGCCTCCTCTCCCCATGGCCACCAATCCACCGGGTTGGAGGCGTGCTGGAGCAGGTACGGCGACGTCGCGTTCGCGAGTCGGTTCATACCGGCATCGTCGCACGATCCGGAGTGTGAGGCCCCGAACCCGAGGGGCCGATTTAGAAGTTAGAACATAGAAGCAGCACATCCACGCAGGTGTCACTCCACCGCAGCGGACATGGGCCCGAGCGACCGCGACCTGCGGGGCAGGCCCGCCGGGCTCGCCCATCCGGACGAGCTTGCCCAGGTGCGCCCCAACGCAGCCTTCCTGATCGAGTACTCGCAGATCTCGGACGACTGGTGCAAGCACAATCGGAAGAAGATAGCTACCTCTTCGTGGGCGGCGGGCAAGGGCGCCGCGAACCAGCACTGGCGCAACGGCAAGAACCCGGCCCGCCACGGCTCGGCCATCGGCGCCGCTTCACCGACAACGACCCACTGGCGTCGAAGCGCGGTGTCATGCGGCTGGAATTCCACAGCGCACTGCTCCCACACTGCTCATGCGTCGGATCCGTCCGCTTTCGCCTCACTCACGAAGGGGCCTTCACCGCCCGGCAGTACTGCCGGGCACAGGCGTGCTCGATGCGCGCAGTCGAATCGTCCGCGCGGAGAAAGAGAACGAACTCGCAGCCCCCGACCATTCCGTTCTCCTTCGCCAGCACCCTCAGGCTGGAGAGCTGGGCCGCGCTCGTCCCCCGTTTGAGAACGATCGACGCCGAGCGGCCAGCTATAGAGAACGTCCTGGCCATGGGGGCTTGCCGCATGCCGAGCTGCCATGTGAGCCAGCTGCTGACGTTGACGCCACTACCGCGGAGGATGTCCTTGTCCACGGTGAGCCGGATCCCAAACACGTTGCCGGCAGGATCGACGGCCATTGTCGCGGGCCGAGCCGGCTCGCTCTCCTCGATAGGGACGGCCCCGCGCGCGACAAGGTCGATCGACCCGTCTTCCGTCGCGCCCACCCTATCGTCCAGCAGACACTGCTGGAGACGCCACAGCGTCACAGGGTACCGCTCGCCGACTTTTACGAAAAGGGCCTCTTTGGGCAAGGGCCCCAGTTCGGTCAGTGTGGCAACGAGTGCCTCGACGGCATTTGGGTACGAAGTATCGTTCAAGTGGGGCCATTCGGCGAGCGCCCACTTCCCCTCCAGCCGGAGCTGCACGAACCTCTCGTCCCTCCTGAGCGCCTCGGCGACAGCGGGCTTCCGTTCGATCCCCGTTGGTTCGAGCAATTCCTCGGCCCGACAGGGCTCTCCATTCGCCAGCAGGTAGAGGTAGGCCGCGTCCCTACCGCGAGCGCGACGACGCAGCCAAGATCCCTCGACGCCGAGCACGAGAGGGCTCTTCGAGTGCCCAAGCAGCTTCAGCAGGGGAACGTCGCCCGGCACCCCGGCCGACACGAAAGCCACCGCCACGTCCTCCCTGCGCAGCGGCGCCTCCCGCGCGCCGACTCGCAACCGGGCCTCCAAGGCGCTCGGGTCGCGCGTCCACCAGCCGTGTAGACGGCCGGCCCAAGTCAACGGAGGCTCGGCCCCAACAGCTTGGACGAGAAGCCCCATGGCGATGTGTTCGCACACGTCCAACGCCGCGGCCACTTCGGACCCGCTTACCGCCGGACTGGCGGTAAGCGCCACAAGGCGATCGCGCCAGTCGTCGACGAATAGGTCGGCGTAGCCGCAGATTTGTTCCTGCGCCTTCAGAAGCAGCTGGCGAACCCTTTCGCGGCTCATCTCATGCTGCTGCCCGATGCTCCCGAGCGTGACCCCACTCGCACGCTCCTCGATTACGCGACGTGACCGAAAAGGGAGAGCGCGCCACGCTACGCCAAGCCAATCGTCGTCATCCCTCATCATCGAACAACCCCTTCAGCCATCAGTGACGTGCGCGCTGATCAGACCGAGCCGCTTCGCGATCCGCTCGTTGGTTACCTTCTGCTCCGGGGTGATCTTCCGAACGAAGGAGTCCACCGTGCAGATGACCCAGGGCAGCGCGTCGCCACCGGCCTGCGCCGCGATGGCCGCCCATGCGAGGTGCTTGAAGTCACGCATCGGGGCCCAAGCGAAGCGCCGCTCGGTCTCCTCGTCGTCCTCGCGGCGAATCGTCACGCAAAGCGGCTTGATGACGAGGGCTTCAAGGTCGACCGTCCAGCCGGGACCGAGAGCCCGGACGACGAGCTCGCTGACCGGAGTGGAGGGCTTGGCCACGAGCGGGGCCCACTTGCCCACCCCGTAGGTGGCCCGGACGTATTCCTTCATGGGCCGGTCCTTGAGCCATGTCCGGATCTTCTCCGGCTTCCCGATGAACGGCAGAAGCCTTCCTCCCACGTCCGGATCTGACGTCCATGCCACGTAGTGACGGGTGCGCTCGGAGTCCGGCAAGTAGATCCAGTTGAGGTCGGCCATCCGCTTGTAGAGAAAGCGAACGACTTCTTCTTCGAGATCTGTGGGGATCGCATACTTGGTCATTCGATTCCAGTCGTCAGAGGGAACTGAAGGCGGACCTCGTCCGCCTTGGTCTCAAGGTCTGCCGCGTCCTGGATCCAGTGGTCCATCAGGGATCCGACGGTCTCGTCGCTGAACTGGATACGGGAGGCGTGCGGCATTCGAACGCGCAAGTGCTCGCTCACCTGAGCCTCCTGCGCCTCCAGCGATCGCCGGAGTTCCAGGGTCGCCGCCACCCTGCGAATGTCGGTCACGAAGTCGAGGACCCTCAGGGCGTCCTTGCCGGGGCTAAGCCGAAGCCCTCGCCCAAGCTGCTGAACGAAGATCCGTCGGCTGTGCGTGACTCGCAGGAACGCGATGAGGTTGACGTCCGGGACATCGACACCTTCGTTGAAGACGTCGACGCACGTGATCACCGGCACCCGACCGAGCCGAAACTCGTTGAGCAGGATCTGGCGCCGCTGCCGCGGGAGTGCGCTATGGAGGAAGGAGGCGTTGGACCAGGCTGAGTCGGACGCGGCAAGCAACTGGGCCATATGTTCCGCGTGTTCGATGGTCTGACAGAAGACGATGGCCCTCGGCTCGACCGTGGTTCTCCACGCTTCGCGGAAGTGCTCGATGATCTCCTCGTCGCGCTGCGGAAGGAACAAGGACTTGTTGAGGTCCTTGATCGACTGACCGTGCACGCTGGCGTCCCTGACCACGTTCCAGTCGATGTTGTCGACATACAGCCGATAGTCGACGGCGGACAGGTAGCCGGCAGCCATACCCTCCGCGATGCCCATCTTGAAGCTCGCGTATCCGAAGCGGGAGGTGATGTCAAACTTGTCACCACGCCAGGGCGTCGCCGTCACGCCGAACTGCCCGGCATCCCCACACAGATTGAGCAATTCCGCAAACCTGCCGGTCTCGGCCACGTGGTGGGTCTCGTCGATCATGATCAGGTCGGGCCGGTAGCCCACACGTACGGCACCCAGGACGGATTCGACGGTTCCGACGACGACCCCGTCCAGGCTTTCGGGTCGGCTTTCCCCAGTAAGCAGGCGCGTGGGAACGGACTTCGGGATGTGCCTCCACATCGCCTTCTCCAGCTGTGCGACGAGCTCCTTCATGTGCGCGACGACGAGGATCTTGGCGTCCGGATTGACCTTGAGGTACCGGCTAATGATCTCTCCGCCCACCACCGTCTTACCAAGACCCGTCGCGAGAACGAGCAGGGCGGTGCCGTTCGCGTCGAGGTCTCGGATCACCGCGTCCGCCGCCTCGACCTGATATGGGCGCAGCGCGTACTTCGCGGGAACCGTCTCGGGCATCTGCTCCCCGATGGATCCCAAAGTCGCGCCGTGCCAAAGGCTGATCGGCACGCCGACACCATTGAGCGCTACTCGGCGCGACGCCGCTACGGCGTTGATGTCGGTGTTGGTCACCAGGACGGCCTTGTCCGCGCGGTAGCGCGCATGAGCCCGCTCCAGGTCATCCACGCCGCTGCGGTCGACCTTCCCGCTCGCCTTCCACTTGCACTGGAAGACCCACTGCTCCCGCCCGCGCACGGCCAGGAGGTCCGCGCCATGATCGCCCGCCCCGTCGATGACGCGCACGTCGTTGAAGCCGAGGTGCCAGAGGGCCCGCTCCACGGCGTGGGTGAGCCCTGCAGGCCCTCCCCTCAACAGCTCCTCCGCCGTGAGGAAGACCGCGCTCACTTCTCCTCCGCGAGATCATCGGCCAGCAGGCGGATGCTCAGCCTCGTACGCAACAGCTGGTTCGGGAAGCTGCTCCCCGCGAAGGTCGCCTGGGTGGCCACGTCGGAGAGGTAGCCGACCGTGCGAGCCAGGCTGAGCCGCCGCGCGGAAGCGGAGGCGACACCCTCGTAGACGCCCTGGAAGACACGGCCGTCCATGAACGCCGACGGCAGCGACTCGACGAGACGAACGAGGAACAACGCGGGCACGTGGAGCAGGAACTCGCCGCTCGTGCCAAGGTCGGCCGTACGGGTCACCTTGCCATTGGCGATCATGGCGTGCTCGGTCGCGGTGAGTTCGTCCGGCGAGAGGTAGTGATACGCCTTCTCGGCCTCGCCCGTACGGTCCAGCTCGGACACCATCCGGTGACGGATCTCGGCCAGAAGTTCCTGCGCCTCGGCACTGATCATCTGGGCGTCCAGAGCGGTGGCGGGCAGCGACTCCGCCCGGATCGCGGAGATCAGCTCGGAGTGGCTCCACTCCGTCTCCGCCCGCACCCTGAGCAGCGCCGCGATCTCCGCAAGCAGCAGGTCCGCAGGGTCCGCACCGAACTTCTGGAAGATCGGGTGACCAAGGTCGAGGAACGCCACGAGGCTGTTGCCGGCACGCTGATCGAGTAGGACCGGCGTGGGATGCAGGTTCTCGTCCGTCAAGCCCGCCGTCAACTGACGCGTCTCGACTTCGACGAATCCGATGCGCGGGTGGCCGAAGGAGCGACTCAGGGCCGGGTAAGTGGTCGAGTGCTCCGTGTAGCGCGTGACGCGTTCCTGCCTGGTCTCCGGACGTCGTTCCGAGGCCGAAGCGGCGGGAGCGGACGGGTCACCATCCTCCGGCGACTGAGCCACGGTGCCGAGCTTCGATTCGTCCGCACCTTCCACTGGAGTGTTGGGCTTGCCGGTGTCCATTCCGCTGAAACCGAGCGCTTCCATCACCGCCGCCTCGTCAGGCCTCCCCGGGGTGGCGGCGGCCGCCTTGGCGTTCTTGCCCCTGCTCTTGGCCGCCTCGTGGTCCTCTACCGCCTGCCACCAGCGCTCATCGCTCTCGTAATCGGGGTTGCCCCGGTGAAACTCCTGCCCCCACCGGCGAGTGTCGTCATGGATCGGCTTACGGCCGTCACCCGGAACCAGATACCGAAGGCCGGCGTCGTTACGACGGAAGCCCTTGAAGAGGAGCGCGAGCGGGCTGGTGTTCTCCTCGTACTCAAGGTTCGCCGCGCGCTGGGGCAGTAGCGGCGCGACTCCCCTCACGATCTCGACCGCCGATCGCCAGCTGCGGTCGCCGTACTCGAACGCGTCCTTCTGGTAGGTGACCGGGACGTGGTCGAGGTGGATCTCCCCGATGATGCGGCCGCCCTGGTGAGCAAGGTCCACCGGGTACTCCGGCTCCTCGTTGCCCACCGCGCCGTCCGGGTTGCGCCAGGTGAAGAGCTGCTTGTCCCAGCGGAGGATCTTGCGACCGTTACGCAGGAAGTCGATCCCGTAGTCGTGCTTGTGCATGTACCGCTGGATGCCGAGCCACCCGTGCACCCGGCGCTCGCGAATGGTGAGCCGATCGCTCCCGCAGTCCTCACACGTGTCCCGATCGGTGAGCTGCCACTGCCCGCAGTCGCCGCAGGCGAGACCGTTCTCCAGCTTCTGATCGATCTCGATGTAGGCGGGGATCCGCTCCTTGTTGTTGTAGAGGACCGAGCGGTCGTCGCCCCACCGGCAATGCCGCACGGGCTTCACCTGGAAGCCGCCGACCCACAGCTCGAACGGACGGTTCAGGAACATCCAGGAGTAGACCTGTCCCAAGATGTTGCGCAGGGCCGAGCCATTCTTGTTCAGCCACCGAGCGCGCGTGGGGTGGAGGCGGCTGATGACGATGCGGGTGCCGTGCTCGTTGGGGTCGGTCTTCGGCTCCGTAATGTCCTCCGCCTCGAAGTCGTCTCCGATGCGGTCCAGGTCGATCTCCACGCCGATCCACTCGGTGTCGCCCTGCCGCGTGGTCAAGACCCGCGTGCGCTTCCCGAGCCGGGCCGTGGAGACGTTGAACCCCATACCGAAGAGGCCGAGCTTGTCGTGCATGTCGTTGCCCGACCAGCCGGCCCGCACGGCCCGCTCAAGGCGGTCATACGTCATGCCGCGCCCCGTGTCGGTGATCACGAGTTGACCCTGAGCCGAGTCGGGGAGTTCGACGCTGACGCGATACCCGCCCGCCCAGGGAGTCCCGGACCGATGGATCTCCGTGAAGTCGTCAAAGGCGTTGTCGATCAGCTCCGCGATGCACTGCCACTCGTCGAACTCGATCTCACCCAGCATGCGCAGCACGCGTGCGGAAGGAGTGATCTTCATAGGTGGACGGGCCCCCTGTCCTCATGTCGCGTAGGCACGCCGAAGAGGGCCCTACCGCGGGCCGCGTTTCGACGCGCGGCTCGGGGAGAGCCGTACGCGTGATGAAGAGAGTAGCGGGCACCACTGGCATCGCGCGCCAAGTTGTTCGCCACTGGGCTCACTTGATGGAACAAGGACACGGCTCGCGGTGCGATCAACGGATCATCACGACTGCAACGCGTGTTCAGGGGCAGCAGGGCTGGTGATGGGCACCGACGGCTCTTGGGAGGCTCATCTTGTGATCCGTGAACCCGCCGAGGTATTCGTAGAGTCCGATGAGGCGCGTCGAACTGCCCTTGGGCTGCTGGCCGAGGCCGGCCTCAACATCGGGGAGGGCCTGCTCGCGTTCAGCGACGGAGACGGTCGCATCGTCCTCCACCGCGTGTCAGACGCGATCAACGACCTCCCACGTCAAGGGATGCTGTGGTCATCCTGAACCGCAAAACCGCGAACGGCCGCGGCGACCCGACGCGCCGCTAGCAAAGGATCCTCGTGCTCCCAGATCCTGATGGCATGCCATCCCGCATCCGCCAGAAGCTGATCGGTCTGGGCGTCCCTTGCCCGGTTTCCGTCGATCTTCGCACGCCAGAAGTCGCTGTTCGTATGCGCAGGACGGCAGTGCTCAGGGCAGCCGTGCCAGAAGCAGCCATCAACGAAGACGGCGACGCGAGCCCGAGTGAAGACCAGGTCGGCGGTTCGCCGCACGCCGGGAAGCGGTCGGGCGGACACGCGATAGCGCAAGCCATCTCGGTACAGCAGGGAGCGGATCCGCAGTTCCGGCGCCGTGTCTCGGCCCCGGTTCCCGCGCATCACCGATCGTGTGGCGGATGACGACGCCCACGACTCTTCGGGGACAGGACGCTTCCCGGCCATGTCCCGGTCCTTGGCGATCTTCCATGCCTGCTCGAGATTCGCCGCTCGCGTCAGGTGCTCGACCTCACCGACGTATAGAGCTGGCGACCGGCCACCCTCCGACCAGCGGAGATAGGCCCGGATACGGCGAGTGCTGGGCAACAGCTTCAACGTGATCGAGCCCAGCGCGTATTCCCCGTCCTCACGCTTAACGTAGCGTTCCTCGCGACCACCCGCGGCACGATCCTGCTCGGCGATGATCGCCTTCCTGCTCCGCCCCTGACGGCCTCGCCATGCCCTCTCGGGTGGCGGCTTGTCCTTCCAGCCCTCTTGTCGGGAGGCGGCGTGTTTCACGAGCGCTGCTCCGCATCGGCGAGAGCCTTCGCGACGGCTCTGGTGAAGACCTCGCCCAGTTTCACTGGAACCGCGTTGCCCAGCTGCCGCATGCGCTCACCGCGTGGGCCTGCCATGCTCCACCGGTCGCCGAATGTCATGACCCTGGCGGCCTCGCGCACGGTCATGTACCGGTACTCAGGACGCATCAGGCCTGTGTTCTCGTCGCGCACCTGATTGTCGAGTTGCATGACCGACTCGCCGCCGGGCACACCGTGTACACCGGCTTTGACGGTCTTGGCCGGCCGATCGAGTTCATTAGGCGTGTGCCCGTCGTAGATCCTGGCTCCGGGCCACCCGACGTGGTCAGGAAAGTCGCCTTGCTCCGTCGTCTTGTCCAGCATGCGGGGGTTGATCTCGGGGAGGCCCAAAATCGCGTCTCGAAGGGTGAGCCAAGGCTTGAGCTCGTCGTCTCCGCTCTCGAAGGTCAACTGCTCGTTCTCGTAGCGCGACGTCACCAGGTCGATGACCCGCTTCGGAATTCTGGCGCCCGCCTCCTTGTGGCGGCGCCAGTAGGTACCCTCGAGAATCGATCGCGCGAGGGCCGCGTGGGAGTGAGTGCGCGCGACAGCCCGCTTGACCAGATCGGGGTCCACATCCAGGTCAGCGCGGAACGCCAAGAGGATCACACGATTGCGGATCTGTGGGACCCCATAATCCGCCGCGTTGACATCGTGCTGAGTCACCTCGTAGGTCTCAGCGGGGTCCGTGTCCCTCGCCCTGAGCCGCTCCCCCAACACACGATCGTGCTCCTGCCATGTGGCGCCCTCCCGGCGCTTCACGAACGGCAGGGACAGCTCGCGCTTGATGTACTGGAAATACGGGTTGAAGGATGGTCGCGTAAGACCTCGCACATTCTCGCAGATCACAGCCTTGGGACGGATCTCTCGCACCGCCCGGAACATCTCGGGGAACATGTTGCGCTCGTCCTCATCGCCCCTGGCGACACCACCGAGGCTGAAGGGCTGGCACGGAGGGCCTCCCGTCAGGAGGTCGACTCCGCGCTCCTGGAGGAACCTCATGTCCAGCTTGCGGACGTCACCTGTGACCAGGGGTGGGTAGTGCGGCCTCTCCCCCGGGCCGGCAATCCCGGCCCCCTCGGCCCGTTGCTTGTCGATCGCATCCAGCCACTTGGCCAACACCTCGGAGTCGACATCCTCGGGAAAGGCTTCGAAGCGGTTGCCTTCCAGCGTCTGGCACGCCCTCTTCGCGAACTCGTTCAGCAGCAGGTGCCGGAACCCGGTGTTCGTGCTGGCCTGAACCAGACCGCCTCCGCCCGCGAAGAGCTCTACCGATGTCCGTTCCATTATCCGCTCCTAGCAGTTCAGCGCAGCTAGAACCATACCGCGGAGTGGTGACAGTACTTACCCATCCGCCAGAAGAAACCACTGTGATGTCGTAACCTCCACACCGCTACCACCGACAATGATCACGAGTAGGGCAACAGGTGTCATGACAGCGACAGCAGGGCTCCCGGGGAAGCCGGAGCTTCGCCCCCAACATGACGAAGATCTCGGGGAGGCTCGGGGATCGATCTCGCCAAGCGACAAGACCTTCTCGTGCCCTTACGTGGCGGAGGACCTCTCGGCATCCCACGGACGGCTACCGAAAGCCGGGACCGGGGGACCGGGGACGACGATGCGCCCGGCGAGGCCGAGTCCTGACCAGGGCCAGCCTGGCAGTGTCCCACACCGCGGCTACATCGATGGCGCGGAGCAAAGCTCTTCGATCATTGTGATCGCCCATTGCGCCACACTGAGCCGTCCCAGGGTTACGTAGGGGTTCGCGCCAGCCCGACGCCGACAGCGCCCCGGTCCGCTTTCGTCGCTCAAGCGCACCGCCCCGGGCCTCACGTTCTCGGGCCTCCGCGAGAAGACGCCCGTGTCGAGGGCGCCCTCCTGTGCGGTGCCTGGATCGCGGATCGCTTAACGCAAGCTCGACGCGAGTTCCTCGTCGAGTTCTTGAACCCCGCGGAGAGGAACGGGTGCGTCACGATTGGCCCTACTCCAAACCGGCACACCCGCCTGCGCCTTGTCGTCGCGCAGTGACGACGCGCTCGCACGCTCGGCCCCACAGCGTACACAGCCCGCTTCTCCGCCTCGGACGCCTTCGTGGCTTCGGCCACCGCTCGCGTCGCACGGACCGACTCCCCACCGTCGGTGTACACGCCGGTACTACCCACTCGCGTACTGGCACCAGTGGCACGCCGCGTACCCGACCGACAGCAGTACCGGCACTCCGCGCCGCCGCGCCTCCTCGAACGCCTCCACCCCCCACGGCCACCAGTCGACCGGGTTGTCGGCGTGCTGCAGCAGGTACGGCGAGGTCGCGTCCGCGAGACGGTTCGGCATGCCCCCATCCTCGCGTATCCGGCGGCCGGCGGCGTGACCGGCGCGGGCATGGGAGCCCGCTCGGGCCGGTTCGGCGGGGTCGACGCCTCACCCCTTCCGGTGACATCGCGACCCGGACCTCACGGACGCGGGGCCCGGATCGCCGGCGCCGACGGGCAGCCCGCCGGGCGCGCTGCGGCGGGGCGCCGGGTTCACTCCTTGGGGGCCTCGGGCTCCTCCGCGAAGTCGACCTTCTTGAACTGCCGGTTCATGGACTTGGCCAGGAACCAGGTCGCCACGCCGAGCGCGGCGAAGACGACGAAACCGAGGAGACCGGGGGTGACCTTGGCGTCGTCGACAGCGAGGTCAGCGGCGAGGTGGACGAGGTTCACGGAGGCACTCATATCTCTATGGTGGCCCGGCTCACGGCGAGCCGGGCCGTCGGGGGGTGTGTCAGTCGCGCGTGTCGGCGACCTCGGCCGCCAGGGTGGGGGTGCGCAGGCCGGCGAACAGGTCGTCCTCCGGCAGGTCCACGTCGATCAGGGTACGGGCGAGCTCGTAGTCCTCGGTGGGCCAGACCTCGCGCTGGACCTCCAGCGGGACGCGGAACCACGGCCCGTCCGGGTCGATCTGGGTGGCGTGGGCGATCAGCGCGCGGTCGCGGGTCTCGAACCAGTCGTCGCAGCGCACCCGGGTGGTGATCTCGCGCTCCTTGCGACCGCTCTTCTCCCAGCCGGCGATCCACTCGCCGTACGGGGAGTCGTGGCCGTGCTCGGTGAGGTACTGGTGCAGGGCCCGGATGCGACCCATCGGGAAGCCGTGGTTGTAGTACAGCTTCAGCGGCTGCCAGGGCTCGCCGGCCTCGGGGTACGCGTCCGGGTCCCCGGCGGCGTCGAAGGCCAGCATGGTGATCTTGTGGGTCATGATGTGGTCCGGGTGCGGGTAGCCGCCGTTCTCGTCGTAGGTCGTGATGACCTGCGGCTTGAACTCGCGGATCAGCCGGACCAGCGGTTCGGCCGCCTCCTTGACGTCCTGGAGGGCGAAGCAGCCCTCGGGCAGCGGGGGCAGCGGGTCGCCCTCCGGCAGGCCGGAGTCGACGAAGCCCAGCCAGGCCTGCTTGATGCCGAGGATCGCCCGCGCCTCGTCCATCTCCTTGCGCCGGACCTCGTGGATGTTCTGCTCGATGTACGGGTCCCCCTGGAGCTTGGGGTTGAGAACCGACCCGCGCTCACCCCCGGTGCAGGTGGCCACGAGCACGTCCACTCCGTGCTCGACGTACATGGCCATGGTGGCCGCGCCCTTGCTGGACTCGTCGTCCGGGTGGGCGTGCACCGCCATCAGTCGCAACTGCTCAGTCAACGCCGTGCGTTCCTTCCACATCGTCGGGCGTTCCGCCAGGCCGGTCTGCCCACACCACCGTACGAACCGATCGGTTCGGGGCCGCGTCGCCGCAAGGCAGGCCCGCCGGCTCCTCGCCGACGGGCCGAGCCCCGCCCCCGCCGGATCGGCCGCGGGCGTGCCCCTCCTATAGTGACGGACTGGAGAGGCGTCGCATTCCCCCCGCAGCACCCCGCGCGACCCCTCCCTAGGAGAGGACGAGGTCCGATGACTCAACCGACCACCGCCGCGCAGCCGCCCGAGGGTCGCTACGGCCGACGTGGCAACAACGAGTCGGACCGCCGCCTGAAGGTGATCGGCGCGGTCTGCGGCGTGCTCGGCCTGGGCCTGATCGCCTGGCTGGGCGGCTCCTACCTGCTGCGCGAGACGAAGATCAACGGCTCGGTGCCGACCTTCCAGGTGCTCTCCGACTCCGAGGTCCAGCTGCACCTCACCGTGCGCAAGAGCGACGGGCAGGCCGGCACCTGCACGGTCCGCTCCCAGGGCGACGACCACGGGGTGGTCGGGGTGGCCGACTTCCCCGTCCCGGCGACCGGGTCAAGCTACGACGCGACCGTCACCCTGCGCACCACCGCCCGCGGCACCACCGCCGAGCTGCTGGGCTGCACGCCGACCAAGTAGCCCCGCGTGGCGGGTGGGATCGCCGCGGGACGCATATTCGTTCACGGGAGCGGGCATCCGTAGGAAGTCCCGCTCCGCGTTCCGGTACGGGCCGTTCCTGTACATCCCGGCGTAACCGTGCCGTCAATGACGCGGTCACGCCCCTCCCGCTTGTCGGCAGGACTTGTTAGGCTCGTGGTTTCGCCCCTTCCGCACCGGATGGTACGGGAGCGGGCGTTGCTTTGTAGTTAAGACCGATATCGACGACGACCCTGCTGACGACTCACACCCTCAGCACAGCCCCAGCACCTACGAGGAGCACCCGTGACCCAGACCAGTGAGAACGTGACCTGGCTCACTCAGGCCGGCTACGACCAGCTCAAGGCCGAGCTGGATCACCTGACCGGGCCCTGGCGCATCGAGATCGCCCAGAAGATCGAGGCGGCGCGCGAGGAGGGCGACCTCAAGGAGAACGCCGGCTACCACGCGGCGAAGGAGGAGCAGGGCAAGTACGAGCTGCGCATCCGTCAGCTGACCCAGCTGCTGGAGCGCGCCAAGGTCGGCGAGGCCCCGGCCGACTCGGGTGTGGTGGCCCCGGGCATGGTCGTCACGGTCGCGTTCGACGGCGACGAGGACGACCTGATGGAGTTCCTGCTCGCCTCGCGCGAGGTCGCGGGCGCCGACGACCTGGACGTCTACTCGCCGCAGTCCCCGCTGGGCCGCGCGATCGACGGCAAGAAGATCGGTGACGAGGCCACCTACGAGATGCCGAACGGCAAGCCGGCCATGGTGAAGATCGTCAAGGTCGTGCCGCACGCCGGCTGATCCCGCAACGAACACCGCCGAGGGCGGCCGTGGAGTCCAGGACTCCACGGCCGCCCTCGTGCATACGGAACACGCGGAACTCGTGCGCGCGGAACTCGCGCACGCGTCCGCGGAAACGGTTCAGCCCACGGCCGAGCGGTACTTGCGCACCGACAGCCAGGAGAACACCACCGTGATCACCACCGACCACAGCACCGACACCAGCGCCGCGTGCTGCATCGGCCAGGCGCTGTCCACCGGCCCGATCTGGTTGCCGAAGAGGTCCCGGCAGGCCTGCACGGTGGCACTGAACGGGTTCCAGTACGCGACGCCCTCCAGCCAGCCCGGCATCGAGCTGACCGGCACGAAGGCGTTGGACACGAAGGTCAGCGGGAACAGCCAGATCAGCCCGGCCGAGGTGGCCGCCTCGGGGCTGCGCACCGACAGCCCGATCAGCGCGCCGATCCAGGAGAAGGCGTAGCCGAGCAGGAGCAGCAGGCCGAACGCTCCGAGCGCCTTGAGCGCCCCGTCGTGGATCCGCCAGCCGACCAGCAGCGCGACCAGCGCCAGCACGATCACGGTGAACGCGGTCTGGCACAGGTCCGCGAGGGTGCGGCCGACCAGCACCGCCGAGCGGGCCATCGGCAGCGAGCGGAAGCGGTCCACCAGGCCCTTGGTCATGTCCTCCGCGATGCCGGCCGAGGCACCGGCGACGGCGAAGGTGACGGTCTGGGCGAAGATGCCGGCCATCAGGAACTGGATGTACGTGTCGGAGCTGGAGTCCGCCCCGGGGATGTTGATCGCCCCGCCCATGACGTACGAGAACAGCAGCACGAACATGACCGGCTGCATCAGCCCGAAGACCACGATCTCGGGTATCCGGGACATCCGGCGCAGATTGCGCTTCGCGACCACCCAGGAGTCGTGCAGGGTGGCGGACAGGCCCCGGCGGGGTGTCGGCGCCGCCGGGCCGATGGCGTGTTCGGTGACGGTGCTCATCTCAGCGGTCCCCTCCGGCCGCGACGGCCTGCTTGTCCGGTTCCGGGCCCTCGACGCCGTCCGCGCCGTCCGCTCCGTCGGTGCTCCTCCCGCGGCCCCGGCCGCTCCGGCCGCGTCCCTTGGGGTCGGCGCCCCTGTCCTCCTCGGCCGCCTCCGCGACGCGCCCGGTGAGGGTGAGGAAGACGTCGTCCAGGGTGGGGCGGCGCAGGCCGATGTCGTCGATCTCGATGCCGCGGCCGTCCAGTTCGCGGATGGCGTCGGCGAGCACCCGGGCGCCGCCGCTGACCGGCACGGTGATCTTCCGGGTGTTCCGCTCCACCGCGGGCTCGCCCAGCGCGTACCCGGACAGCGCCGCGACGGCGTCCGCGACCAGGCCCGGGTCGTGCACCACGACCTCGATCCGCTCGCCGCCGATCTGCGCCTTGAGCTGGTCGGCGGTGCCGCGGGCGATCACCCGGCCGTGGTCGACCACGGCGATGTCGTGGGCGAGCCGGTCGGCCTCCTCCAGGTACTGGGTGGTGAGCAGCAGCGTGGTGCCCTGCTCGACCAGGGTCTCGATGACCTCCCAGAGCGCGAGCCGGTTGCGAGGGTCGAGGCCGGTGGTCGGCTCGTCCAGGAACATCACCGGCGGCCGGACGACCAGCGCGGCGGCGAGGTCCAGGCGGCGGCGCATGCCGCCGGAGTAGGTCTTGGCGGTGCGGTCCTTGGCCTCGGTGAGGTTGAACCACTCCAGCAGCTCCAGCGCGCGGGCCTTCGCGTCGCGGGTGCGCATCTGGTACAGCTCGCCGACCATCGTGAGGTTCTCGAAGCCGGTCAGGTACTCGTCGACGGCCGCGTACTGGCCGGACAGGCCGATCAGGCTGCGCACCCGGTTCGGGTGCTTGAGCACGTCGACGCCGGCGACCACCGCGCGGCCGGAGTCGGGGCGCAGCAGTGTGGTGAGGACGCGCACGGTGGTGGTCTTGCCGGCACCGTTCGGGCCGAGCAGCCCGAGCACCGTGCCCTCGGGGACGTCGAGACTGACGCCGTCCAGGGCTCGCACGTCGCCGAAGGTCTTCACCAGGTTCTCGGCTTGGATGGCTGGCGCCATGGCCTGCCTCATCTCCTCGGATGGTGGGCGATCTGTCCAGCTCCGGCCGGTTCTCGGACAGGTGGGCGGCTCGGTTCTCATCCGCGGAGAGAGAACGCGATGTATCGCGAGTCTGGCAACTCGCGATACATCGCGTCAAGGGGATTATGGGGAGGGCGCTGAATTCAGCCGGAGACCACGTACCCCGCGTCCCGCAGCTCGCCGACCACCAGCGCGCAGTGCTCCGGCCCCTTGGTCTCCAGGTGCAGGTCCACCTCGACCTCGGTCAGCCCCAGCCGCGGGTCGATCCGCACGTGCGCGACGTCCAGCACGTTGGCGTCCACCCTGGTCAGCACCGCCAGCAGGTCCGCCAGCGAGCCCGGCTTGTCCGCCAGCCGCACCCGCAGCGACAGGTAGCGCCCGGCCGCCGCGAGCCCGTGCCGCAGCACCCGCTGCATCAGCTGCGGGTCGATGTTGCCGCCGGACAGCACCGCCACCACCGGCCCCTCGAACGAGTCCGGCTGCTCCAACAGCGCCGCGATCGGAGCCGCCCCGGCCGGCTCGACCACCAGCTTCAGCCGCTCCAGGCCGAGCAGCAGGGCCCGGGACAGCGCGTCCTCGGAGACCGTGCGGATGCCGTCCGCCAGCGTGTTGACCACCTCGAACGGGATGTCGCCGGGGCGCCCGACCATGATCCCGTCGGCCATCGTGGCGTAGTGCTCCAGCGAGACCGGCCGCCCCGCCGCCAGCGAGGGCGGGTACGCGGCCGCCCCGGCCGCCTGCACCCCGATCACCCGGACGTCCGGCCGCAGCGGCTTGACCGCCGCCGCGATCCCGGCCAGCAGCCCGCCGCCACCCACCCCGACCAGGATGGTGCGCACCTCCGGGCACTGCTCCAGGATCTCCAGACCCACCGTCGCCTGGCCGGTGACCACGTCCCAGTGGTCGAAGGGGTGGATGAACACCGCGCCGGTCGCCTCCGAGTACCGCTGCGCGGCCATCAGCGCCTCGTCCACGGTCGCGCCGTGCAGCCGCACCTCGGCGCCGTACTCGCGGGTGGCCGCGACCTTCGGCAGCGGCGCCGCGACCGGCATGAAGACGGTCGAGCGCACCCCCAGCAGCGAGGCCGCCAGCGCCACCCCCTGGGCGTGGTTCCCGGCGCTCGCCGCCACCACCCCGCCGGCCCGTTGCACCGGTGAGAGTCCCGCGATCCGCACGTACGCCCCGCGCAGCTTGAAGGACCCGGTGCGCTGGAGGTTCTCGCACTTCAGGTGGACCGGCGCGCCGATCAGTCCGGACAGGTGCCGGCTGCCCTCCATCGGGGTCACCCGGGCGACCCCGGCGAGCATCTTCTGGGCGCCGCGGACGTCGTCGAGGGTGATCGGCCAGTTGTGCATGGGGCCAGCGTAGGGCGCTCCGTGTGGGCGGGCCGGATCAGCGCGCGGCGTTGGGGTGCGTGCATCGCAAGGCGGAGGATGGGGGCACCTCCCGGCCGAAGGCTGGGGGAGAGTCCATGCGGTGGGGGCACCTCCCGGCCGAAGGCTGGGGGCCATCGGCGACCGACGACAACGCGGCGAGGTGCGCGCCCCGGCGTCGCGCGCCCGGCCTGCCCACACGGAGCGCCCCCCCGGGTGCCCGCACCGGCAACCGGGGACGTCGGTCCTGTTCCCGGGCCCGCTCCGCCCGCGTACGCTGCTGCTTCTGAGCCTCCCTCACCGCATGACGATCGTGAGCCGCGATGACGACGCCCTCGCCCCAGGCCACCGACCGAACCGAACCCGTGCACACCCAACTCCAGTACCAACTGGCGCTGTTCGCCCGCCGGATGGAACAGGTCCGGACCTCCGGCGGCGGCCTCGGCGCACTGGACCGGGCCGCCTACCTCCTGCTCGACCGCCTGGAGCGGCACGGGCCGGCGAACGTCAAGGCGCTCGCCGAGGCCCTCGGCGTGGACTCCTCCACGGTGACCCGGCAGGTCGCCCCCCTGGTCGCGGCCGGGCTGGTCGGCCGGGTGCAGGACCCGGCCGACCGCCGTGCGGTACGGCTCGCGCTGACCCCGGGCGGCTGCGGCAGGCTCGCCGAAGTCCGGGACTGCCGGGCCGAGTTGGCCCGGCACCTGGTGGCCGACTGGCCGCCCGAGGAACAGCACGCGTTCTGCGCCCTGCTGGCCCGCTTCAACCACGCGATGGAGTCGTACTCCGCGGACCGGCAGGGGCAGTAACCCCGGGACAGGCCTCAGACAGGCCTCAGCCCAGCGCCTGCTTGAGGTCGGCCAGCAGGTCGTCGATCGACTCGATGCCGACCGAGACGCGCACCAGGTCGGCCGGCACCTCCAGCGGCGAACCGGCCGCCGAGGCGTGGGTCATCCGGCCCGGGTGCTCGATCAGCGACTCCACGCCGCCCAGCGACTCGCCCAGGGTGAACAGCTGCGCCCGGTTGCAGACCTCGACGGCCGCCTCCTCGCCGCCGACGACCCGGAACGAGACCATGCCGCCGAAGGCCTTCATCTGCTTGGCGGCGATGTCGTGGCCGGGGTGCTCGGGCAGGCCCGGGTAGAGCACCTGGCTGACCTTGGGGTGGCTCGCCAACAGCTCGGCGACCTTCTCCGCGTTGGCGCTGTGGCGGTCCATCCGGACGCCCAGCGTCTTGATGCCGCGCAGCACCAGCCAGGCGTCGAACGGCCCGGAGACGGCGCCCATCGCGTTCTGGTGGTAGGCGACCTCCTCGCCCAGGGCCGCGTCGGCCAGCACCAGCGCACCGCCGACCACGTCCGAGTGGCCGCCCATGTACTTGGTGGTGGAGTGGACGACCGCGTCCGCACCGAGCGAGATCGGCTGCTGGAGGTACGGGCTGGCGAAGGTGTTGTCGACCACCAGCAGCGCCCCGGCGCCGTGCGCGACCTCGGCGAGCGCGGCCAGGTCGGTGATGCCCAGCAGCGGGTTGGACGGGGTCTCCACCCACACCGCGCGGGTGCCGGGGCGCAGCGCGGCCCGGACCTCGTCCAGGTTCTGGGTGTTGGCGACGGAGAACTCGACGCCCCAGCGGGTCAGCACCTTGGCGAACAGCCGGAAGGTGCCGCCGTAGGCGTCGTTGGGGATCACGATGTGGTCGCCCGGCTTGAGGATGGTGCGCAGCAGGGTGTCCTCGGCGGCCAGGCCGGAGGCGAAGGCGAGGCCGCGGGCGCCGCCCTCCAGTGCCGCGAGGCACTCCTCCAGCGCGGTGCGGGTCGGGTTGGCGCTGCGGCTGTACTCGTAACCGCCCCGCAGGCCGCCCACCCCGTCCTGCTTGTAGGTGGACACCTGGTAGATCGGCGTGACGACGGCCCCGGTCTGGGGGTCTGCTTCCTGACCCGCGTGGATGGCGAGGGTCTCGAAGCCCTGGGGAAGCTGGTGCTCGGTCATGGCTCCGAGCCTAGTGGCCGTAAGCGCACGCGCCCGCCGGAACCGGAATCCCCGGCCGCCCCGGCGCGTTGGAAACGGGGCAACCCTCCCTACCCCGCTGGAGCAGGCCGTGCTGTTCAACCGCCACAAGACCTCGCTCGTTCCCGCCGACCAGGCGCTGCCCGGCCGGGCCGCCCCGGCCTTCACCCTGACCGAGCCGCACACCGTGCTCGGCCACCCGCTCACCGGGCCGTACCCGGAGGGCCTGGAGGTGGCCGACTTCGGACTCGGCTGCTTCTGGGGCGCCGAGCGCACGTTCTGGCGGCTGCCCGGCGTCTGGACGACGCTGGTCGGCTACCAGGGCGGCCACACGCCCAACCCGACGTACGAGGAGGTGTGCAGCGGGCTGACCGGGCACACCGAGGCGGTCCGGGTGGTGTTCGACCCGTCGGTGATCTCGTACGAGCGCCTGCTGAAGGCCTTCTGGGAGGCGCACGACCCGACGCAGGGCAACCGCCAGGGCAACGACGTGGGCACCCAGTACCGCTCCGCGCTCTACACCCACTCCCCCGCCCAGGCCGCCGCGGCGACCGCCACCCGGGACGCCTTCCAGCCCGCCCTGACCGCGCTCGGCCACGGCGGGATCACCACCGAGATCGCCCCGGCCGGCCCGTTCTACCCGGCCGAGCCGTACCACCAGCAGTACCTGTCGGACGCCAAGAACCCCAACGGCTACTGCGGTCTCGGCGGCACCGGCGCCTCCTGCCCGATCGGTGTGGCCCGCACCCAGGACTGACCGGCGCGACTCGACGTGACCGGCCCCCGGGCCGGGCGCAGACTGGAAGGGCCGGAGGGCGGCCCGGCCACCCGTCCGGTGGCCGGGCCGCCGCCGTGGAGAGGAGCGTGCCATGTCCGGTCCCTACCGGCGGAACTTCGACGACCCCGAGGAGGTCCGCCCCTTCGAGGAGGGCAAGGGGGAGCTGCGTCTGGTCAACCTGGACGGCGGGGCGGTGGGCCGGGCCGTGTTCGAGCCGGGCTGGCAGTGGTCCCGGCACGTGAAGCCGATCGCCGGGACGGACAGCTGCCAGGCCGCCCACGCCGGGTACGTGGTCTCCGGCCGGATGAAGCTGGTCATGGACGACGGCCGGGAGTTCGAGGTCGGCCCGGGCGACTTCATGCTCTGCCCGCCCGGGCACGACGCCTGGACGGTCGGCGAGGAGCCGTGCGTGATCGTCGACTGGCAGGGCTACGCGGACTACGCCAAGCGCTGACCGCCGGACGGGCCGCCGGCCGGGCGGCCCGCTCGCCGCCCGGCGCACGCGAGCGCGACGCCCGGGACGGCCCCTAGACGGCGCTGCCGGCCTTCCAGGCGGTCCAGGTCATGTTCCAGCCGTTCAGCCCGTTGTCCGGGGCGACGGTCTTGTCCCCGGAGTTCAGGACCTCGACCACGTCGCCGACCATCGAGGACTTGTAGAACTTGTAGCCGTCCGTGCTGCTGTCCTGCGCACCCTTGGCGTCGATCAGGCCGACGCAGCCGTGGCTGGTGTTCTGGCCGCCGAAGATCGACGTCGAGGACCAGTAGTTGCCGTGGATGAAGGTGCCCGAGGTGGTGAGGCGCTGGGCGTGCGGCACGTCGGCGATGTCGTACTCGCTGCCGAGGTTGACGGTCTGCGAGTTCATCCGGGTCTGGGTGAACTGCTCGGAGATGACCATCTTGCCGCCCCAGGTGGTGTGCTCGGGCGAGCCGCCGGAGATCTTGTAGACCGCGCTGACCTGGCCGTCCGTGGTGACGGTGAGCTTCTTGGTGGCGAGGTCGGCGACGCTGGTCTGGGCGCGGCCGATGGTGAAGCGGACGTCCTTGGACTGGGTGCCGAACACGCCCTTGGCGCCCTCGACGTCCTTGAGCCGGAGCTTCAGGGTGACCTTGGTGCCCTTGGCCCAGTACTCCTGCGGCCGGAAGTCGAGGCGGGTGCTGGAGAACCAGTGGCCGACGATCTCGACGCCCGGCTCGGCTATCACCGTGATCGCCTGCTGGACGGCCTTGCGGTCGGTGATCGGCTTGCTGAAGTTGATCGAGACGGGCATGCCGACGCCGACCGTCGAGCCGTCCTCGGGGGTGAAGTAGCCGACGAAGGTGTTGGCCGGGGTCGCCGTGGTGAAGGAGGCGTTGGAGTCCGCCTCCAGCTTGTCCTTGTCGAGGGCCTGGGCGACGACGGCGTACTTGGTACCGCTGGCCGGGGCGGCGGCCGAGGTCCAGCTGGTGCCGTCGGTGGAGAGCTGGCCGGCCAGCTCCTTGCCGGTGGAGTCGGTGACCTTGACGGCGGTCAGGGTGCCGTTGGCGACGGCGACCTTGACCGGGTCGCTGAAGCTGGCACCGGTGGCGCCGTCGGCCGGGGTGACGGTGATGACGGCGGCCGAGGTCTTCGGGGCGCTGCTGCTGCCGCCGCCCGGGGCCGGGGTGCCGCTGGAACCGCCGGAGCCGTTGCCGCCGTTCCCGTTCGCGCTCCCGCTGGCGCTGTTGTCGTTGCAGGCCGCGAGCAGCAGGACCGGCGCACCGATCAGGCCCGCGAGCACTCCGCGCCGACTCCAGCTGCCGCCGGCCACCCGCCCTTGACCGTCCCGTGCCGTCACGTCACGTCTCCCTGCTGATCTTCCCGGGCATATACGGATACAGAAACGCAATCCGCCTGCTCCCGGTTCCACCACCGAAGGGTAAGCGATCGTATGAGATGACCCAACTTGCCCCCGAACATGGACAAAACGCCCGACCCGCCGAAGCGGACCGGGCGTTCACCCGCCGTCGCGGGACGAGCGGACCGCTACTGCGCGGACTCGTCCACGGTGTACTCGTCCCACTCCTCGCTCTCGGGGTCGAACTCGGTCTGCGCCGACTCCCAGGTCGCCGAGGCGAGCTCGACACCCGGGACGTCGCCGAGCAGCGCGACCGGGTCGATGAAGTGGGCGAGCGAGCCCGACGGGTCCACCTCGATGGCCTCGACGGACTGGGCCCGCTCCTCGTCGTCGAGGTACTCGTCCTCGGCGACCTGCTGCAGGGCCGCGGCCTTGAGCGCGCCCTCGTCGGTGATCTCCGCGATGAGCTCGATCTTGAGCCGGACGTAGCGCGGGGCGTCCTGCTCGGTCGTTTCAGTGCTGGTCATGCGAGCGAGCGTACGGGACGGCGGGCCCCCCGCACGCACGGGAAGCACACGGAGAGGGCCGGCCCCTCGGGATCGGGACCGGCCCCACCGCGCTCCGCCTGGGCTCCCCCACCCGGGAGCCGCGGAGCCGCGCCGTACGGCGCGGTGATCGTCCGCGGGAACCGCCGCACCCTGTCGACCGGCCGGAGCCGGACAGGGGCGGGACGACGGCGCCTCCCGCGGAGGGCCCCTCCCTCCGTCTCCGGTCGGGGAGGGCGGGCACGCCGGTCCGGGTCAGGACCGTCCGACGTGTCCGGAGCCGACCGCGGTCGCCGGGGAGCCGCTCCCGGTGGACCGCCGCCGTCTCGCTCGGCGTCTTGCCGTGGACACCACCATGCCGGAGCGTTGTTAACCACGTGCTGCGGACAGGTGACGCCGGTGTACCACTTCGCCCGTGGACGAATCCTCCGCATCCGGCGGCTCCCGGTCCGCCCCGGGCGGGGCGGCGTGAACGCGCGTCAGTGCGCGCCCCCGGCGCGTCAGTGCGCGGCGCGGCCGGTCAGGAAGCCCAGCAGGTCCTGGCGGGTGACGATGCCCTTGGGCTTGCCCTCCACCAGCACGACCGCCGCGTCGGCCTTCTCCAGCACCGTCATCAGGTTGGTGACGGTCTCGCCCGAGCCGACCACCGGCAGCGGCTTGGACATCACCTTGTCCAGGGTGTCGGTCAGCTCGATGTCCTTGGCGAAGACGCCCTCCAGCAGCAGCTTCTCGACCACCGAGCCGATCACCTCGCCGGCCATGATGTCCGGGTGCCCGGCGCCCGGGGAGACCACCGGCATCTGCGAGACGCCGTACTCGCGCAGCACCCGGACCGCCTCGGCGACGGTCTCGTTGGGGTGCATGTGGACGAACTGCGGGATGCCGCCCTGCTCGATGGCCTCCTTGCGGGCCAGCACCTCACCGATGTGGGCCTCGTCGGTGGCCGAGGGCAGGAAGCCGTAGTCGGCCATCCAGTCGTCGTTGAAGATCTTCGACAGGTAGCCGCGGCCGCCGTCCGGCAGCAGCACCACCACGACGTCGTCGGGCCCGAGCCCGCGGGCGACCTCCAGCGCGGCCACCACGGCCATGCCGCAGGAGCCGCCGACCAGCAGACCCTCCTCCTTGGCCAGGCGGCGGGTCATCTGGAACGAGTCCTTGTCGGAGACGGCGACGATCTCGTCCGCGACGTTGCGGTCGTAGGCGGTCGGCCAGAAGTCCTCACCGACGCCCTCGACCAGGTAGGGACGGCCGGTGCCGCCCGAGTAGACCGAGCCCTCCGGGTCGGCGCCGATCACCTTGACCTTGCCGCCGGAGACCTCCTTCAGGTAGTTGCCGGTGCCGGAGATGGTGCCGCCGGTGCCGACGCCCGCCACGAAGTGGGTGATCTTCCCCTCGGTCTGCTCCCACAGCTCCGGGCCGGTGGAGTGGTAGTGCGAGGCCGGGTTGTCCGGGTTTGAGTACTGGTCCGGCTTCCAGGCGTTCGGGGTCTCCCGGACGAGGCGGTCGGAGACGTTGTAGTACGAGTCCGGGTGCTCGGGGGCGACGGCGGTCGGGCAGACGACCACCTCGGCGCCGTAGGCGCGCAGGGTGTTGATCTTGTCGGTGGACACCTTGTCCGGACAGACGAAGATGCACTTGTAGCCCTTCTGCTGGGCCACGATCGCCAGGCCGACACCGGTGTTGCCGGAGGTCGGCTCGACGATGGTGCCGCCCGGCTTGAGGGCGCCCGAGGCCTCGGCGGCCTCGATCATGCGCATCGCGATGCGGTCCTTCACCGAACCACCGGGGTTGAAGTACTCGACCTTCGCCAGCACGGTCGCGCTGATGCCCTCGGTGACCTTGTTCAGCTTGACCAGCGGCGTGTTGCCGACCAGGTCGATGATCGAGTTGTGGTACCGCACGGGGGGTCCTCCCGGTCTGTGGGCATGCGAGTGCTTTCGGTACTGCAAGCCTATGGCGTGGCACCAGCCCCGGAACTCCCCTCCCACCCACCTCCCCCAATGGCCCACCGCGCTCCCCGGCCCGGTACTCCCACCCCCTATCCGGGTAAGAGCGCTGTGCAGGCATTGCCGGGCCCCGGAGGGAACGGCACGAGAACGCGAAGGGGGCACCGGATGCCAGGCGCACAGGACTCGCGGGCCCGGGTGGCCCGCCGGATCGCCACCGCGGCGGCGTACGGCGGCGGCGGGCTCGGGCTGCTCGGCGTGGGCCTGGTGGGCCTGCTGCTGACCGAGAGCAGGCTCGCCATCCAGGCCATCGGCATCCTGGAGACGCACCCGCCCAAGGCCGACGGCGTCTACGGCGAGGCCTTCGCCGACCGCTCCGCCGCCCCGCAGCCGCCGCTGGTCCTGGCCGTCCTCGGCGACTCCACCGGCGCGGGCCTGGGTGTGGCGCGCGCCCGCGAGACCCCGGGCGCCCTGCTGGCCGCGGGCCTGGCCTCGGTGGCCGAGCGCCCGGTGCGGCTGGTCAACGTGGCCCGCTCCGGCGGCCGCTCCGCCGACCTGTCCGGCCAGCTGGAGCAGGCCCTGCGGCACCGCCCGGACATCGCCGTGATCATGGTCGGCGCCAATGACGTGACCCGGCACAGCCCGGCCCAGCTGGCCGTCCGCCAGCTCGGCGAGGCGGTCGCGGCACTGCGCGCCAACGGCTGCGAGGTGGTGGTGGGCACCTGCCCGGATCTCGGCACGATCAAGCCGGTGCGCCCGCCGCTGCGCTGGGTGGCCCGGCGGCTGAGCCGCCAACTGGCCGCCGCGCAGACCATCGCGGTGGTGGAGGCGGGCGGGCGCACCGTCTCGCTGGGCTCGCTGCTGGGCCCGGAGTTCGCCACCCGCCCGGAGATGTTCGCCGCCGACCGCTACCACCCCTCCGCCCAGGGCTACGCCACCGCCACGATGGCCGTGCTGCCCTCGGTGTGCGCCGTGCTCGGCCTGTGGCCGGAGGAGGACCGCCCGGCCGCGCCGCTGCCCGGCGAACCGGACCTGCCGGGCGAGACGGTGCTGCCGGTCGCGGTGGCCGCCGCCGCGGCGGCCGGGCGGGCGGGCACCGAGGTCGCGGCCGTGGCCATGGAGGGCGCCGGCCGGCGCTGGGCGCTGCTGCGGCACCGGCTGCGGGTCGGTCCGACACCCGCTTCCGAGGCCGGAAGGGCGGCCGGCGCGACCCCCGGGAGCACGTCGGCCAGCTCACACGCCGGGGCTGGTGACGGCTGACCTACCAGACGGTAACTTTCCTCCCGGACCGCCAGTCCGCATCATCCAGCGAGGAGCCCGCCATGCCCGAAGCCGTCATCGTCAGCGCCGCCCGTTCGCCGATCGGCCGGGCCTTCAAGGGCTCGCTGAAGGACGTCCGCCCGGACGACCTGACCGCCCACATCATCCAGGCCGCCCTGGCCAAGGTCCCGCAGCTCGACCCGCGCGAGATCGACGACCTGATGCTCGGCTGCGGCCTGCCCGGCGGCGAGCAGGGCCACAACCTGGCCCGCATCGTGGCCGTGCAGATGGGCATGGACTACCTGCCCGGCGCCACCATCACCCGCTACTGCTCCTCCTCCCTCCAGACCACGCGGATGGCACTGCACGCGATCAGGGCCGGCGAGGGCGACGTCTTCATCTCGGCCGGCGTGGAGACCGTCTCGCGCAGCGTCAACGGCACCTCGGACGGCATGCCGGGCACCATGAACCCGATCTTCGACGAGGCCCAGGCCCGTACGGCCAAGCGCGCCGAAGAGGGTGGCGGCGAGTGGCACGACCCGCGCGAGGACGGGCTGTTGCCGGACGCCTACATCGCGATGGGCCAGACCGCCGAAAACCTGGCCGCGCTCAAGGGCATCACCCGCGCCGAGCAGGACGAGTTCGGCGTGCGCTCGCAGAACCTCGCCGAGGCCGCCATCAAGGCCGGATTCTGGGAGCGCGAGATCACCCCGGTGACGCTCCCCGACGGCACCGTGGTGAGCAAGGACGACGGCCCGCGCGCCGGCGTCACCCTGGAGGGCGTGACGGGCCTGAAGCCGGTGTTCCGCCCCGACGGCACCGTTACCGCCGGTAACTGCTGCCCGCTGAACGACGGCGCGGCCGCGCTGGTCATCATGTCCGACACCAAGGCCCGCGAGCTCGGCATCACCCCGCTCGCCCGGGTGGTCTCCACCGGCGTCAGCGCGCTCTCCCCCGAGATCATGGGCTACGGCCCGGTCGAGGCCTCCCGACAGGCGCTCAAGCGCGCCGGCCTGACCATCGGCGACATCGACCTGGTCGAGATCAACGAGGCCTTCGCGGCCCAGGTCATCCCCTCCTACCGGGACCTCGGCATCGACCTGGACAGGCTGAACGTCAACGGCGGCGCCATCGCCGTCGGCCACCCCTTCGGCATGACCGGCGCCCGGATCACCACCACCCTCATCAACTCCCTCCAGTGGCACGACAAGCAGTTCGGCCTGGAGACGATGTGCGTCGGCGGCGGCCAGGGCATGGCCATGGTCATCGAGCGCCTCAGCTGACCCGCCGAACACGCTCCGAAGGGTCTGGACCACCCGTTTGGAGTGACGCAGCGTAATTGAGGGCCGGATCACACCGCGAGGTCGATCCGGCCCTCTTTTCGGTCGATTCCGGCTCGAAAATCGACACTGCGGAGCGGATCAACTCCACTGTGTAGAACGGTGTTACCTAACAATTTGGGGACAAGAGCGAAAGTCCTGGACGATTTGGACATTCGCCACTGCAGTAACAGCCCCGCATGCGGCAGTGTGGACACGTAACCCCGTTCCGCTCCTCGCTAGGAGTACGTTCCGTGAGCGCCGTCTACACCATCCTGCTGCTGATCCTGATCACCGTGTCGACCGCCGTGCTGCTCGGCCTCCGGGGACTCTCACGCCGGCTGGACGCACAGGCCGCGGCCCAGGCCGCGCCCGCGCCGGTGGACGAGGCCGCGATACGCCGGGCCGTCACCGAGGCGCTCGCCGCCGACCGCGAGCGGGAGATCACCGAGGCCCGGGCGTTCTGGGCCGAGCAGGAGGCCCGCGCGGCCGAGGACGCGCCGCTGTTCGACTCCCCCTTCACCGGGGTCTTCACCGGCACCGACGAGTGGCCGCTCTTCTTCCCCCGCCCCACCGGCCCGCAGGAGGCCGCCGACAACGCCGGGACGATGGACCCGGAGTTCGGCGAGGCGCTGCGCTCCGCGCTGGAGGACCTGATCAACGAGGGCGGCACCGGCCCGGCCGAGTCCGGCGGCGAGGGCGGCGCCCCGCTGCGCCCCGGCCAGCCGGTCGGCGAGACCGCCAAGGAGGCCCGGGCCCGGCGCGAGGCCGACCTGCTGGCCACCGGCCTGGAGGCCGGACTGCTGGACGCCGAACCGGCCGTGGAGGACGCCCCGGTGGCCACGCCCGACCCCCGCCGCCACCCCTCGCACCCCGACTTCGTACCGAGCCAGACGCCGTCCCGCGAGTGGACCGACACCCGGCTGGCCGCCCTCGCCGAGGAGGCCGTCGCCCTGATCGACGTCCGCCCGGGCCCGCTGGGCACCCTGGACGTGTACGCCTTCGCCGACGGCACCACCCTGTGCGTGGCCCCGGGCGACCGGGAGGCCGCGTACCGGCTGATCGACGCCGTCCGCGCCGGTGAGCACGTCCGACTGCTCGGCGGCTCGCGCTTCTCCGGTTCGTACTCGCTGACCTTCTCCACCGACGAGGAGGCCGTGTACGTGCTCGCGGACCGGGTGGTCGCCAGCATCTGACGGCGGATCACCGCCACGGCAGCGCGAAGGCCGCCCGGGTCAGGGGGTTACCGACCCGGGCGGCCTTCGCGCTGCCGTGCTCAGGCGCAGAGCGCCGCCGTCTCACGCACCGCCACGAGGGCCCCGGACAGCACCTCGGCGGCGGCCTCGGGCCCGTCCGGCAGGGCAACCCCGGCGCCCTCGGGCAGGGCCGCCAGCGCGGCCGCCAGGTCGTGCCCGGCGACGGCCAGTTGGTCCCCCGCCGCGAAGGCCCCGGCGTCCGGGAAGTCCCGCTGCGGCCCGCCCTCCGCCGCCAGCGCCAGCGCGGCCAGCCGGCGGGCCAGGGCCAGCACGGCCGCCGCCCGCGAGGGGTGCCCGGGCACGGAGCCCAACAGCTTGCTCTGCGGCAGCGAGCGGAAACGATCCGCCAGGGAGTCCACGGCTTCGACCAGGGGCTGTACGTCATGCATGCAGAGGAGCCTAAACGCCGCCGGCCCCGGAGCGGTTCGCTCCGGGGCCGGCGGCAGTGTGGGCACTACGAGCCGCGTCAGTCGTCGCCGCGCAGGATCGCGATCAGCCGCAGCATCTCCATGTAGATCCAGACCAGCGACAGGGTGAGCCCGAAGGCGGCCCGCCAGGACTCGCGCTGCGGGGCGCCCTGGGCGATGGCCTCCTCGATCGACGCGAAGTCCAGCGACAGGAAGAAGGCGCCCAGGCCGATGCCGACCAGGCCGACCACGATGCCCAGCGGGCCGGAGCGCAGGCCCATGTCGGCGCCGAAGGCCATCGCGATCACGTTGACCAGCATCAGCAGCACGAAGCCCATGGCGATCGCGATGCCGATCCGCTGGTAGCGCGCGGTGACCCTGATCCGGCCGCTCTTGTAGGCGAACAGCATCGCCGCGAAGACCGCCGCCGTGCCCAGCACCGCCTGGATCACGATGCCGTTCAGCATGGTGTTGAAGGCGTGCGAGATGGCGCCCATCGCGAAGCCCTGGAGGGCCGCGTACGTCAGGATCAGCGGCGGGCTGACGCTGCGCTTGAACGAGATCACCAGGCCGACGACCATGGCCACCAGGCTGGAGGCGATCGCGAAGCCGAAGTTCTCGAACGGCAGCACGAACCAGGCCACCGCACCGGCGACGACCAGGGTGAGCAGCGTCATGGCGGTGCGGGCGACCACGTCGTCGAGCGTCATCCGCCCGGTGGCCGCGGGGCCGGCCGACGGCCCGTTGTACATCTGGTAGAGCTGCTCGTCCGTCAGCGGGCCCTGCCCCTGCGGCTGGGCGTACTGCGTCCCCGCGTAGGGGTTGCCGTACTGACCCCCGGCCTGCGCGGTGGTACCGAACCCCGCGTAGCCGGGCTCGCGGGTGAAGGACCCCTCCCGCGAGAAGACCGGGTTGCTGCTTCTCATTGCTCATTCCCTTCGTGGCGGCACTGCACCGCCCGCACCCAAGGGTAATGGCTTGGCAAAAATTTCGGGATACGCCGCGAGGAGGATACGGTGAACGGCTCCCGGCGGGGACGCCGGTGGCGCCCCCGCGGGTGAGCGGTGCCCGGAGCCGGACTCGAACCGGCACGGCCTCGCGGCCAAGCAGTTTTAAGCTGCCCGTGTCTGCGTTCCACCATCCGGGCGTCCTGCGAAACCACCCTGAGCCTAGTCGCCCGGCTCACCCTTTCGCATGTTCCCAGCCCGGGAAGTTGTCATGTTTCCTTGCCATCTGACGAACTGTTCGGGATTCGGCCACGAAGGATAGCGATTCCGGCCATTACGAGCCCTCAGGGTTCACGTCATACCGCAGGAGGAGGGTCCCGCACCTCCCGTACGCCCAGCGGTGGTCGGCCCAACCGTTCGCCGGAGCGACGCAGGACCATGATCACGAGACGGAGCATGGAGGTACGAATCCGCGAGCCTCCGAGGAGCACCCCCGTGACCACGTCGACCGCAGCCGCCGTCCGTACCGGCCGGGCGGCCGCCCGCGCCACCGGCCTGAACAAGGTCTACGGGGAGGGCGAAACCCGCGTCGTCGCCCTCGACAACGTCAGCGTCACCTTCCCCCAAGGCGAGTTCACCGCCATCATGGGCCCCTCCGGCTCCGGCAAGTCCACCCTCATGCACTGCATGGCCGGCCTCGACACCATCTCCTCCGGCTCCACCACCATCGGCGACACCGAACTCGTCGGCCTCAGGGACAAGCAGCTCACCCAGCTGCGCCGCGACCACATCGGCTTCATCTTCCAGGCCTTCAACCTGCTCCCCACGCTCACCGCGCTGGAGAACATCACCCTCCCCATGGACATCGCCGGCCGCAAGGCCGACAAGGCCTGGCTCGACCGCGTCGTCGACACCGTCGGCCTCTCCGGCCGCCTCAGCCACCGCCCCTCCCAGCTCTCCGGCGGCCAGCAGCAGCGCGTCGCCTGCGCCCGCGCCCTCGCCGGAAAGCCCGACATCATCTTCGCCGACGAACCCACCGGCAACCTCGACTCCCGCTCCGGCGCCGAGATCCTCTCCTTCCTGCGCAACTCCGTACGCGAACTCGGCCAGACCGTCGTCATGGTCACCCACGACCCCGTCGCCGCCTCCTACGCCGACCGCGTCGTCTTCCTCGCCGACGGACGCATCGTCGACGAACTCCACACCCCCACCGCCGACACCGTCCTGGACCGCATGCGCCGCTTCGACGCCAAGGGCCGCACCAGCTGAGGCGACACCCCGTCAGGGCCCGACAGCCCGGCCGCCCGCTCCACCGACCCCTTCCAGGACACCTCATGTATCGCACCGCTTTGCGCAACGTGCTGGCCCACAAGGGCCGACTGCTGATGACGGCGCTGGCCGTCATGCTCGGCACCGCCTTCGTGGCCGGGACCATGGTCTACTCCGACACCTTCGGCAAGGCCCTCCGGGACAGCAACTCCAAGAGCTACTCGGACATCGCCGTCCAGGTCGTGGACCGCGCGGCCGGCTCCGGCGCCTCCGCCAGGCAGAAGAGCGAGGCCGGCTCCGCCACGCTCACCGACGCCACCGTCCAGCAGCTGGCCGCCCTGCCCGGCGCCGCGGGCGCCCGGGGCGTGGTCAGCGGCTTCACCGGGGTCGCCGACCGCAAGGGCGACCTGATAGGCCAGTTCTGGGCCGCCAAGGGCGCCAACTTCGCCCCGGGCCAGGACGGCAAGGACCCGCGCTACCCGATGGTCGAGGGCCAGGGCCCGAAGAACGCCAAGGAGATCGCCCTCGACCGCAGGACCGCCGACAAGGCGGGCTACAAGGTCGGCGACACCGTCCGGGTCGCCGCCAACGGCCCCGTCGTCGAGGCGAAGCTCACCGGCGTCTTCACCACCGACGACCCGGTGGTGAACACCGGCGGCACCCTCACCCTGTTCGACAAGGCCACCGCCCAGCAGACGCTGCTGGAGCCGGGCCGCTACAGCAGCGTCGTGCTCACCGCCAAGCCCGGCACCTCCGAGGACGCGCTGCTCGCCCAGGCCCAGCCCAAGGTGCCGTCCGGAAACCAGTTCGACGTCGAGACCGGCGCCAAGCTCCAGGCCGACGAGCAGGCCGACATCAGCCAGAGCACCGGCAGCATGCGCACCATGCTCCTGGTCTTCGCCTTCATCGCGCTGTTCGTCGGCGTCTTCATCATCGCCAACACCTTCACCATGCTGGTCGCCCAGCGCACCAAGGAGCTCGCGCTGATGCGGGCGATCGGCGCCAGCCGCAAGCAGGTCACCCGGTCCGTCCTGGTCGAGGCCCTGCTGATCGGCGCCGTCTCCGCCGTGGCCGGTCTGCTGGCCGGCGTCGGGATCGGTGCCGGGATGCAGTCGCTGGTCGGCGCGCTGAACGAGAACATGCCGAGCAGCGCGCTGGTGGTCAAGCCGCTCACCGTCCTGGTGACCGTCGCGGTCGGCGTCCTGGTGACCGTCCTGTCGGCCCTGCTGCCCGCCCTGCGCGCCGCCCGGATCGCCCCGGTGGCCGCGATGAGCAGCGGCGACCAGCCGGCCAGCCAGAAGAGCCTGGTGGTCCGCAACACGATCGGCTCGGTGTTCACCGCCGGCGGCCTCGCCCTGATCGGCTACGGCGCCTCCACCGGCAACGACAGCGGTCGGCTGCCGGTCGGCGCGGGCGCCTTCCTGGCCCTGATCGGCGTGTTCGTGCTGCTGCCGCTGCTCTCCCGTCCGGTGGTCGCGCTGATCGGCCCGCTGCTGCGCGGCCTCGGCGGCACCCCGGGCAAGCTCGCCCAGCAGAACGCGGTGCGCAACCCGCGCCGCACCGCGGCCACCGCCGCCGCGCTCACCATCGGGCTGACCCTGGTCAGCGGCCTCACCGTGATCGGCGCCTCGGTCAACGACACCATCGACCGGGCCGTCACCAGCTCGATGAAGGCCGACTACATCGTCTCGGCCGCCAACCACATGAGCCTGTCCGAGCAGGTGCCCGCGCAGATCGCCAAGGCCCCCGGGGTGGCGGCCTCCTCGCCGCTCATCGCCGCCTACTGGGATCTCAACGGCACGACCAAGTCGATCACCGGCCTGAACCCGGACACCTTCGACCAGCTCGCCGAGGTGAAGCTGACCAGCGGCTCCGGCGCCGCGCTCGGCAAGGGCCAGCTGCTGGTGGACCAGGACGTCGCCAAGAAGTTCGGCGTCACCACCGGCTCGACGATGACCGTGAAGTACCCGGACGAGTCCACCGGACAGCTCACCGTCGGCGGCGTGTACGAGACGGGCGGCATGCTCGGCCCGGTCCTGGTGGCCGGCGGCGAGGTGGCCAAGCACGAGCCGAAGCCGTACATCGCCGACGTCCTGGTCAAGGGCAAGGACGGCGCCACCGCCGCGCTCAAGCAGTCCCTCAAGGACGCGACCGGCGCCAACCCGGTGATCGAGGTCAAGTCCAAGCAGGAGGTCCGGGACGGCTTCAGCCAGGTCATCACCTTCGCGCTGAACGTGATGTACGGCCTGCTGGGGATGGCGGTCCTGATCGCGATCCTGGGCGTGGTCAACACGCTGGCGATGTCGGTCTTCGAGCGCAAGCGCGAGATCGGGATGCTGCGGGCGATCGGCCTGGACCGCCGGGGCATCAAGCGGATGGTCCGACTGGAGTCGGTGGTGATCTCGCTGTTCGGCGCCGGGATCGGCCTGCTGCTCGGCTGCTTCATCGCCTGGGCGGTCAACGGCACCCTGAAGTCCAGCCTCGCCGGGCTGACCACCGTCCTCCCGTACGGTCAGCTGGCGGTGTTCCTGGCCCTGGCCGGGGTGGTCGGCCTGGTGGCCGCGATCTGGCCGGCCCGACGGGCGGCCAGGCTGGACATCCTGTCGAGCATCAAGACCGACTGACCCGCCGCCGGTCCGGCCGACCGCCCGGGTGGCGGTCGGCCGGCCCCCAGCACGAGAAAGGTCCCCTGCCGGAGGGTTTCGGCAGGGGACCTTCTACTTCGTACTCCGCCCGGTCGCACGGCCGGCTGAGCACCACGGAGGTCGTGGTCCGGCGACACTGCCGGGCGGAGGGCCTCCGACTCATACCCCGGCGCTCCCACACCGGGGTCCAGTCGCTTACTTGCTGGCGAGCTCCTTGTCGGCGGCCGGCTTGGCGGCCTCGACGGGCTTGGTCGGCGGAGTGACCTCCTGGATCGGAAGCTGCGGGTTCTCCATCTGGGAGAGGCCCACCGCCTCGCGCTTCAGGAACATCGCGAGCGTCCAGTCGGTGAAGACGCGGACCTTGCGGTTGAAGGTCGGGACCATCGCGCCGTGGTACAGGCGGTGGAACCACCAGGCCGGACGGCCCTTCAGCTTGTACTTGCCGAAGAGGATCGCCACGCCCTTGTGCAGGCCGAGACCGGCGACCGCACCCAGGTTCTTGTGCTTGTACTCCTTCTGCGGGAAGCCCCGCATGCCGGAGATGACGTTGTCACCGAGGACGACGGCCTGGCGGCAGGCGTGCTGGGCGTTCGGCGGGCACCAGGCGCCCTCGCCGGCGGCGAGGTCCGGCACCTGGGCGTTGTCGCCGGCGGACCAGACGTAGTCGAAGCCCTGGACCTGGAGGGTCGGCGCGGTGTCGACGTGGCCGCGCGGGCCCAGCGGCAGGCCGAAGTTGGCCAGCACCGGGTTCGGCTTCACACCGGCCGTCCACACGATGGTGGAGGCGTCCATCTCCATGCCGTTCTTCAGCATGACGTGGCCGTCGACGCAGGAGTCCATCGAGGTCTCGATGTAGACCTCGATCTTCCGCTCCTCAAGCTTCTCCTTGGTCCACAGACCGAGGTCCGGGCCCATCTCGGGGAGGATGCGGTTGGCGGCCTCGACCACGACGAAGCGCATGTCGTCGCGGCTGACGGTCTTGTACAGCTTGGCCGCGTCGCGGGCCATGTCCTCGATCTCGGCAACGGTCTCGATGCCGGCGAAGCCACCGCCGATGACGACGAAGGTCAGGGCCTTGCGGCGGACCTCCTCGTCGGTGGTGGACTCGGCCTTGTCGAGCTGGGCCATGACGTGGTTGCGGAGGCCGATGGCCTCCTCGACCGTCTTCATGCCGATGCCGTTCTCCGCCAGACCCGGGATCGGGAAGGTGCGGGAGACCGAGCCGGTCGCGACGACCAGGTACTCGAAGGGCAGCTCGTAGCTGTCGCCGGCCGCCGGCTGGATGGTGGCGACCTTGCGGGCGTGGTCGATGCCGGTGACGGACCCGGTCAGCACCTCCGCCTGCTTGAGGGTCTTGCGCAGCGGCGCGACGAGGTTGCGAGGCGCGACGTTGCCGCCGGCCGCCTCGGGGAGGAAGGGCAGGTACGTCATGTACGACCGCGGGTCGACGACCGTGACGGTCGCTTCGCCGTAACGCATCTTCTTGAGGATGCGCATCGCGGCATACAGGCCGACGTAACCACCGCCGACAATGAGGATGCGAGGACGCTCCGTGGTGCTCATATCCGAAAGTATCCAGCACCGTCCGAAGCGGCCTTCGTGAGCCCGGTCACAAGCTCATGGACACCCCGTGCTACACTCCGCGCCCACAAAACCGGGCCCGGCGCGCCGGCCCACCGGCCCCGCCAGTCCCTCGCGAACACGCGCCGGAGCACCACCCGGCTGAGCAGCAACGATCCGTACGGCGCCTGGGTTCCCGCGCGTGATTTCGATTTTCAAACCTCGGACGAGGCCTGACCTGCGATCCAGGGGGCCACACCACCGGCAGGCCTTCGGTCCCACATTTCGGACGTAGCGGGCGAGCAGATGCGACGAATGACTGGATCGCCATGTGAAGAAATTCACGAACTTTTCCGCACCCACCCGGGCGCGCCCCGGCCCCGGCACCCCGAAACGGGCGCCGGAGCCGGTCGAACCGGCCCTGCGGACCGTCAGGAGGCCATGCTCCAGGCGATGCCGTCCAGGATGTCGTGCTCGCTCACGATCACCTCGGCGGCACCGGTCCGCTCCATGATCTCCAACAGCTCCAGCGCCCCGGCCGCGATCACGTCCACCCGGCCCGGGTGCATCGACGGGATGGCCGCGCGCTCGGCGTGGGTGGCGGCCAGCAGGTCGTGGGCGATCCCGGCGACCCGCTCGCGGCTCATCCGGGAGTGGTGGATCCGCTCCGAGTCGTACTCGGGCAGGTCCTGGGCGATCGCGGACACCGTGGTGACCGTCCCCGCGAGGCCCACCAGGGTGGCCGCGCCGGTCAGCGGGACCACCTCCTCGGCCTTGTCCAGCTCGGCCCGCACGTGCGCCCGGGCCGCCGCGATCTGCTCCTCGGAGGGCAGCTCGGCGCCGGCGAAGTGCCGCTCGGTCAGCCGCACGCAGCCGATGTCCACCGAGCGCGCCGCCTGCACGTCCGTTCCGCCGAGCACGAACTCGGTCGAGCCGCCGCCCAGGTCGAACACCAGGTACGGGGCCGGGAACTGGCCGCCGGTGAGCTCCTTGGTGGCGCCGGTGAAGGACAGGTGCGCCTCCTCCTCGCCACTCACCACCTCGGGCTCGACACCCAGGATGTCCCGGACGCCCTTGGCGTACTCGTCGCTGTTCTCCGCGTCCCGGGAGGCGCTGGTGGCGACGAAGCGGGTGCGCTCCGGGCCGACGCCGAAGCCGGTGATGATCTCCTTGTACTCCCGGCAGGCCGCGAAGGTACGGGCCAGCGCGTCCGGGTGCAGCCGGCCGGTCTGGTCCACGCCCTGGCCCAGCCGGTTGATGATCATCCGGCGGTCGAGATCGGTGATCTCCCCGGTCTCCGGGTCGAGGTCGGCGACCAGCAGGCGGATCGAGTTGGTGCCGCAGTCGATGGCGGCCACGCGGGTCATGCTCACTCGGACTCCTGCTCCACTGCGGCCTCCTCGGCGGCGCGCTTCTTCGCGGCCCGCTCGGCGGTCTTCTGCTGCTTGGCCGCGATCACGGCCTCGTGGTCCTGGCCCTTGACGCGGTTGCGGGCGACCCGCGCACCGGCCGCCTCGACCTCCGCCGGGGAGACGCAGGGGCCCTTGGCCCACCAGTCCTCCAGCATGCCGATCGCCTCGTCGCCGAGCGGGTTGACGCCCTCGCCGGCCGCCAGCGAGTGGCCGACCAGCACGTGCAGGCACTTCACCCGGTCCGGCATGCCGCCGGCGCTCGGGAAGCCCTCCAGCACCTCGATCGCGTCGCGCCGGGCGATGTAGTCCTCGTGCGCCTTCTGGTACGCGGCCGCCAGCTCCGGGTCCTCCGCGAGCCGGGCGGTCTGCTCCTTCATCACGCCGTCCGCCTCCAGGGTGCCGATCAACGAGGCGGCCTTGGGGCAGGTCAGGTAGTACAGCGTCGGGAACGGCGTGCCGTCCGGCAGCCGGGGGGCCGTCTCCACGACGTCCGGGTTCCCGCAGGGGCAGCGGTGCGCCACGCCGCGCAGGCCGCGCGGCACCCGGCCGAGCTGGGCGGCGATGGCCGCGACGTCGGCGTCGGAGACGGCGGGGTGGTTCTCAGTGGTCATGGGGGGTGGGGTCTCCAGCGGGGGACGGTGGAAGCGGACGGGGGGTGGCGGGGGCCAGGGCGACGGTGTCGGCGGCGTCCACCGAGTCCCACACGCTGGCGTACCAGGGCTTGGCGGCCTTCGCCGAACCGCCGGAGGAGGCGGACGCGGTGGAGGGCTCGGTGGAGGGCGCGGCGGACTGGGCCGTGGCCGGACCGGCCTGATCCAGCGCGATGTACGGGGTCTCCCCCGGCACCGCGTAGTGCAGCCGGGCGCGGGCCTGCGCCTTGACGTACTCCGGGTCCTGCCAGCGCGCCTTGTCCCGGCGCAACCGCTCGACCTGCTGGCGCGCGTGGTCGGCCTTCGCCCGCTGGGCGGAGATCTCGGCGCGCTGGGAGATGAACTGCCGCGTCGGGTAGGCGAGGATCGCCACCAGGGAGCAGAGCACCAGGACGAGGACGGTCGCCCGGCTCGTGAACCGGGGCCGGGCCGCCAAGCCCGGGATCCTCAAGCCTGCCATCTCCCGCATCCCCTCCTTGGTCGCGACGGTGCCCCGCCGTCCACCCTACGGGGTGAACGGCGGGGCACCGGTCAGGCTTGCGCTACCGGGGACCTTCGGCCCCACGGTTTTCGGCCCTCGTACGAGTCCGAAGCGCTGCTGTGCCTCATTGCTCCGCAGCGCGGCCGTGCCTGTTACTCCGCGGAACGACTGCGCTTGTTACTCCGCGGAGCGACTGCGCTTGTTACTCCGCGGAGCGGAAGCGGGGGAAGGCACCGCGGCCGGCGTACTCGGCGGCGTCGTCGAGGATCTCCTCGATGCGCAGCAGCTGGTTGTACTTGGCGACGCGCTCGGAGCGGGCCGGGGCACCGGTCTTGATCTGGCCGCAGTTGGTGGCGACGGCCAGGTCGGCGATGGTGACGTCCTCGGTCTCGCCGGAGCGGTGCGACATCATGCAGCGGTAGCCGTTGCGCTGGGCCAGCTCGACGGCGTCCAGGGTCTCGGTCAGCGAGCCGATCTGGTTCACCTTGACCAGCAGGGCGTTGGCGGTGCCGGTCTCGATGCCCCGGGCCAGGCGCTGCGGGTTGGTGACGAACAGGTCGTCGCCGACCAGCTGGACCTTGTCGCCCAGCTTGACGGTCATGGCCTTCCAGCCGTCCCAGTCCGACTCGTCCAGCGGGTCCTCGATGGAGACCAGCGGGTAGGCGTCGACCAGCTCGGCGTAGTACTCGATGAGCTCGGCGGCGGAGAGGGGCTTGCCCTCGAACTGGTACGCGCCGTCCTCGTAGAACTCGGAGGAGGCGACGTCCAGGGCCAGCGCGACGTCGCGGCCGGGAACGTAGCCGGCCTTCTCGATGGCCTCGACGATCAGGTCCAGGGCCTCGCGGTTGCTGTCCAGGTTCGGGGCGAAGCCGCCCTCGTCGCCGAGGCCGGTGGACAGGCCCCGCTCCTTCAGCACGCCCTTGAGGGTGTGGTAGACCTCGACGCCCCAGCGGACGGCCTCGGAGAAGGACTCCGCGCCGATCGGGGCGATCATGAACTCCTGGATGTCGACGTTGGAGTCCGCGTGCGAGCCACCGTTGAGGATGTTCATCATCGGGACCGGCAGGACGTGCGCGTTCGGGCCGCCCAGGTAGCGGAACAGCGGCAGGTCGCTGGCCTCGGAGGCGGCGTGGGCGACGGCCAGCGAGACGCCGAGGATGGCGTTGGCGCCGAGCGAGGACTTGTCCGGGGTGGCGTCCAGGTCCAGCATGGCCTGGTCGATCAGGCGCTGCTCGGTGGCGTCGTAGCCGACCAGCTCCGGGCCGATCTGCTCGATGACGGCCAGGACGGCCTTCTCGACGCCCTTGCCGAAGTAGCGGTTCTTGTCACCGTCGCGCAGCTCCAGCGCCTCGAAGGCGCCGGTCGAGGCACCCGACGGGACGGCGGCGCGACCGGTGCTTCCGTCGTCGAGGCCGACCTCGACCTCGACCGTGGGGTTGCCGCGCGAGTCGAGGATCTCACGGGCTACGACGACATCGATGGACGGCACGAGGCATCTCCTTGCGGAAGCAGGGGTCCGGCTGACGGTCGTACTGCCAGCGGGACGATTGCGGAGTCGTTACGACCAGAGCCTAACCGCCCGGGCTTCCGGGACCACGTTGGCCTCGGCTCCGTCTCAGCGTGTGGCCTCACTACCCACCGGTAGTTCACCTGCTTGCCCCGGCCCGGCCCACCAGGGCCGACGAATGCGGACGAAGGGGGCCGCTAGGAGCGACCCCCCCTTCGATCCGTCAGGGAACGGCTCAGCCGAGCTGCAGGACCTGGCCGGGCATGATCATGTTCGGGTTGCCGCCGACCGTGCCGCGGTTGCCGTCGTACAGCGCCTGCCAGCCGCCGGACACGCCCTGGGCGGTGGCGATGGTCGACAGGGTGTCACCGGCGCGAACGGTGTAGCCGTGGCCCGACTTCGGCGCGGCGGCCGGGGCCGACGGGGCGGCCTGCGGCTGGGCGGCGGCCTGCGGGGCGTACTGCTGGTAGACGCTCTGGTGGCTGGTCCAGTACCAGGCGCCGTTGTTCTGGTACCAGTACACCTTCGCGTCGGCGTCCCAGCCGGCCTTGCCGGGGAAGCCCTGGGCCTGCTGCGGGGCGGCCTGCTGGGCCGGCTGCTGGGCGGCGGGCTTCGCGGCCGGCTTGGGGGCCTGCTGCTTCGGCGCCTGCTGCTGCTTGGGGGCCTGCTGCTTGGGGGCGGTCTGCTGCTGCGGCTTGGCGTCCGAGGAGGTGTCGACCGCCGCCGGGGCGCCGCCCTTGCTCAGCCCGGCCTTCTGGGAGCAGACCGGCCAGGCGCCCGGGCCCTGCGAGGCGAGCACCTTCTCGGCGACCGAGATCTGCTGCGCCTTGCTGGCCTGGTTGGCCTGCGCGGCGTACGCGGTGCCGCCGTACGCCTTCCAGGTGCTGGAGGTGAACTGGAGGCCGCCGTAGAAGCCGTTGCCGGTGTTGATGCTCCAGTTGCCACCGCTCTCGCACTGGGCGACGGAGTCCCAGGTGGAGGCCGGGGCCGCGGAGGCGCCGGTGGCGGTGAGGAGCGGCATCGCGAGTCCGACGCCGGCCACACCGGCGACGGCGATGGCCTTCTCGGCCTGGGTACGACGACGGTGACGGCCAGTTCCAACGAACAGCATGAAGAGGTCCCTCTCCGCACGCCTGCGAGGTGAGCTGTCGGGTTCGGACCGGGAGGTGGCCCGGCCGCCGTACGCGGAAACGATTCCGCTCGGGCGGCTTCACCCCAAGCCGTGGGGAAACGGCAACAAACCTGGGTCCCCCGCCCCTGCCCAGGGTTCTGGTCGGTTTCCCGTGGCGCGGCGGGCAGGATTCGGCGTTCCGCGCACGAGGTCCGCAGCTGCGAACTCCAGGGAGACTAGACAGATCTTCAGACCAATCACAAGCTCATATCGCCCACATCACACAGAAATTACGGCACGTGTTCGATCGCCTACCAACGGCGGCGGTTTGTCCGGTTTGATGGGTGTTCACACCGGTGGTGGGGTCGCGTCGGCGACGTCCCGTCAGCGTGTCGCACCCTCCGGAGCGACGTGCGGGGACCGGCTCTCCGGGGTGAATTCGACCGGCAGTTCCCGCAGTCCACGCATGATCAGACCGCCGCGCCAGCGCAGGTTCTCCGGACTTTCCGCGAGTCGCAGATCGGGCAGCCGGGAAAGCAGGGTGGCCAGCGCGCTGCGTCCTTCCAGCCGGGCCAGCGGAGCGCCGATGCAGTAGTGGATGCCGTGCCCGAACCCCAGGTGGGGATTGTCGGATCGGGCCAGGTCAAGGGTGTTCTCCTCGCTGAACCGGGCCGGGTCGCGGTCCGCCGCCGCCAGCACCACCAGCACCGGATCGCCGACCGGGATCTCCACCCCGCCGATGGTCAGCGACCGGGTCGCGAACCGCCAGGTCGCCATCTCCACCGGCCCGTCGTAGCGCAGGAGTTCCTCGATCCCGGTCTCCAGCAGCGCGGTCTCGCCGCGCACCACCGACTCCTGGAGCAGCCGGCGCTGCTCCGGATTGCGCAGCAGCGCGTAGGTGCCGTTGCCGATCAGGTTGACCGTCGTCTCGAAACCGGCGAAGAGAAGGATGAAGGCCATCGCGGCGGCCTCGTTCTCCGTGAGGTGCTCCCCGTGGTCGCTCGCCCGGATCAGACCGGAGATCAGGTCGTCGCCGAGGTCCGCCCGCTTGCGGTGGATCAGCTCCAGCAGGTACGACCGCATCCGCTTCACCGCCCGCCCCACGCCCCCGCGTTGGCCGCCGCCGTGTCGGATCATCATCCCGGCCCAGTCGCGGAAGTCGTCCTGGTCCTCGGCCGGCACGCCCAGCAGGTCGCAGATCGCGTAGATGGGGAGCGGGAAGGCGAACTCGTGGATCAGGTCCGCCGAACCGCGCTGCGCGAAGCCGTCGATCAGCCGGTCGGTCAACTGCTGCACCCGCGGCTCGAACTCGGCCACCCGGCGCGGGGTGAACGCCTTCGACACCAGGCGGCGCAGCCGGGTGTGGTCCGGCGGGTCGATGTTCAGCAGGTGCGTCATCAGGTCCGCCTGCCGCTCCCCCGGGATGCCCACCCGGCCGGTGCGGTGCGCCTGTTCGCTGTGGTGCGCCGGGTTCTTCGACAGCCGGCCGTCCGCGAGCGCCTGCCGGGCGTCCGCGTACCTGGTCACCAGCCAGGCCTCCACCCCGCTCGGCAGCGTGGTGCGGTGCACCGGGGCGTGCTCGCGCAGCCAGGCGTAGGCGGGGTACGGATCGGCCGCGAACTCCCAGGTGAAGAGCTGTGGGTCGGACTGCGGACCGGACTGCGGGTCGGGCTGGACGGCATCGGGCTGAGCTGGCATGGGTCGACCGTATCCGGTGGGTCGGCGCGGCCCGTCCATCAACGGTCGGCGAACGGTTCGTGAGCGGGTCCACAACACTCCGTGGACGGACCGTGGACGGTCCGTGGACAGCTTTTGGAGCGCTCTTGGCCGGGTGACGGGCGTGAGCCTGGTCACCTGCGGGGTAATCCCTGTTGCGGAGGGTCAGGACGTGCCTACGATCCTCCGCAGTACGCGTGGGCGCCGGTGCGGTGCCGCCCACAGGGAGGAGCAGACCATGCGGGTCAGCGGAGCAGTCGTCGTCATCGCGGTACTCGACGGCGGTTCGGGAGCCGAGCTCGCCCGCCGGTTCACCGCGGCCGGCGCCGCCGGGATGCTGATCGCCGACCAGAACGTCGGTGTCGCCGAGGACCTCGCCGCCGAACTCGACCGGCCCGGCTGCCCCGTCGTCGGCGTCGCCGGCGACATCCGCCGGCCCAGCGACGTCGCCGCCCTGGTCGACACCGCCGAGAAGCACCTCGGGCCGATCGACCTCTTCTGCGTCGCCGGCCCGAAGGGCGAGCGGGTCGTCTCCCTCGCCGACCTGCCCGACCACCTCGACCTGGAGCGGCTCGCCGAACTCGTCGCCCTCATCGGCGAGGCCATCGGCGAGCTCGTCCCGCCGCAGCGGCGCCCGGTCGGGCGCGCCGCCACGGCGGCCTGACCACCCCGCCCCTACTCCGCGTCGAGCCCCTCGGCCGCGCGCACCGCGTCCCGGTAGCCGCGCGCGGCCGAACGCAGCGCGGCGTCCACGTCCACCCCGGCGTCGTGCGCCCGCTGCGCCACCGCGAGCAGCAGCCGACCCGTCGACTCCGCGGTCAGCTCGGCCGGCAGCTCCAACGGCTCGTCCGGCACGCCCTCGAACCCCGCCCGGCGCACCCGGGACACCAGCTTCGCCGCGTACGCCAGCGCCGGAAGCCCGCCCGGCACGCCGTCCAGGACGGACTCCCGGTCCGCCTTCTCGGCCGCCTTCAGCTGCTCCCAGTTCGCCTCCACCTCGGCGGCGCCCTCGGCCTCGACGTCCCCGAACACGTGCGGGTGCCGGTACACCAGCTTCTCGACGATGTCCCCGGCCACGTCGTCGATCGTGAACGGCCCGGTCGGGTGCTCCTCGGCGATCCGGGAGTGGAAGAAGACCTGGAGCAGTACGTCGCCCAGCTCCTCGCGCAGCGTCGCCCGGTCCCCCTCCTCGATCGCCTCGACCAGCTCGTACGACTCCTCGACCAGGTACTTCACCAGGCTCTCGTGGGTCTGCTCGGCGTCCCACGGGCAACCACCGGGCGAGCGCAGGCGGTCCATCACCGACACCAGGTCCAGCAGCCGCGCGCCCGGCAGGTCGTACGAACCCGGCAGCACCTCGATCTCCGGCACCTCCCCGGCGTGCTCCACCGCGAGGCGCGCCAGCGCGTCGGTCAGCCCCGGATCCCCGTCCGAACCGCCCAGCCACACCGTCGGCCCGGCCCCGGCCGGCTGCCCGGTCAGCAGCCGCGCCAACCCCGGCGCCGACTCCGCCGCCACCACCTCGACCTCCACCCCGGCCCGCCGCACCGCGGCCACCTGCGGATGCCCCTCCTCCCCCACCAGCACCCGCCCCGCCGACCGCAGCGCCTCCCACGCCGGCCACGCCAGCAACCCGGGAGCCACCCGGTGGGTGGTCGTCAGCAGGATCAACTTCGCGCCCGGAACATTCCTCGTCACACCCCGAACCTACCCGCCCCCCACCCCACCCCGCCGCCCGTCCCCGGCAGAACGGCGGCCCGCCGACTTCCCCGCTCCTGGCACCGCTCTGGAGGCCCAGCCGCCATCAGCTCCTGTCCCACGCCGATCGGCCTGCACCAGAAGTCGGCCCCGCCGACTTCCTGCTCCGGACACCACGCCAGCAGCAGGCCTCGGGCAGCGAAGGGCCGCCTCCGCAGGCGATCCGGCCTGTCGGCCTGCACCAAAAGTCGAGCCCACCGACTTCCCACTCCCCACAGCCAACGCCCGGCCCCCGACCCCCGGCGGCTCAACCACCATCCCGCACCAGCAACAGGCACCTCGCGCAGCGAAGGGCCGCCTCCACGCGCGATCGACGTGCGTCAGAAGTCGGCCGAGCCGACTTCCTACTCCCCCGAGCTTCCACTCACAGACCGCCATTGAGGACCGCACCAGAAGTCGGCCCCGCATCGGAGCGACGGCCGCTCATCCCGCCGAACCGAGCCGGAACCAACCGCGCAGGAACTCGGACTGGCCGACTTCCTGCGTCCGCCCCGGGGGGGGTGAGGGGCTCGCCAGGGGGCGGCGAAGGCGGGAGGTGGCAACGGACACGCCGGCCGAGTTCGCGACGGACAGGCCAGGCGGCCCCAGGCACTACCGGCCCCGAAGCAGCGGGCAAGGGCCGAATCAACAGGCAAGGGGGCAGGGCGGTGAGGGTGGTAGGTGGCAACGGGCACGCCGGCCGAGTTCGCGACGGACAGGCCAGGTGGCCCCAGGCACTACCGGTCCGGACGCAGCGGGCAAGGGCCCCGCCGAAGCGGAGTCGGTGCGGCGGGAGGCGCGGCTGGCCGAGGCCTCGGGGTAGCCGTCGACCGGGCTGGTCAGCGGGTGGGGTGGTGGGGGTGGAGGGTGGTGAGGGACTGGCGGAGGCGGCGGACGGCGGGGTGGTGGGGGCCGTCGCGGCGTTCGCGTTCGAGGAGGAGTTGGAGCAGCCAGTGCCAGGCGTTCTGGGGGTCGCCGGTGGCGGCGAGGTGGAGGCCGATGCGTTCGCGGAGGTCGTAGGTGCGCTCGGGGTCGGTGTCGAGGCCGGATTCGAGGCGGGCGGTGTGGGCGGAGAGCAGGGCCCGGTACTCGGCGAGGGCCTCGGCGCCGTGGCCCAGGCGGTCGAGGCAGATGGCGGCGCGGTAGCGGTGGTCGAGGCCCTCGGGCCCGTGCGGGCCGCCCTCGGCGGTGGCGGCGAGGCGGCGGTACTCGGGGAGGGCCTGCTGGGGGTGGCCCTCGTGGAGCAGGGTGCGGGCGTAGATGGTGCGGACGGTGCGGGCGAGGGGTGCGCTCTCGCCGAGTTCGGCCTCCGCGCGGGGCAGCAGCCGGGCGGCGAGGGCGAGGACCTCGGGGTGACGTCCGGCGTCGACCAGGTCGGACAGGCGCGCGCACTCGGCACCCAGGTCAGGGGCAGAGGGGGCCGCGGGAGGCGCCGGAGGAACCGGCGGGGCCGGGGCGATCAGGGGAACCGGAGGCAGGAGGAAGGGGCGGGGCTCCGGCCGGGCGACGACCACGGCGGACGGCTGCGGCTGGTGCGGGTACCGGAAGGGGCGCACCGGATCGGGCAGGGGCGCGTAGCGGGGCTGCGGCGCGCCCTCGGCCGGGGGCAGCAGCGGGAGCAGCCGCCCGTACACCGCCTGGGCGTCGGCGGGGCGGTCGGCGGGCTGCTTGGCGAGGAGGTCGAGGACCAGACGTTCCAGCGGCTGTGGCACCTCGGGCCGCAACTCGCGCAGTGGGACGGGCGGTTCGTCGACGTGGCGGCGCAGGACGCCGAGGGCGGTGGGCGCCCGGAACGGCTCCTCGCCGGCGAGCATCTCGTGCAGCAGGCAGCCCAGCGAGTACAGGTCGCTGCGCGGGTCGGTGGTGGCGGCGAGGGCCTGCTCGGGGGCCATGTAGGCGGGGCTGCCGATCGGCACGCCGGTGAGGGTGAGCCGGGTGGTCTCGGTGTCGAGGGCGGTGGCGATGCCGAGGTCGAGCAGGACGGTGCGGCCGTCCTGGCGGACCATGACGTTGCTCGGCTTGAGGTCGCGGTGGACCACCGGGATGGCGTGGACGGCGGCCAGCGCCGCGCAGAGCTGGGCGGCGACGGCCACCGCGCGCTCGACCGGGAAGGGCGCGTCCTCGGCGATGAGGTCGGCGAGGCTGACACCGGGAATGCGCTGCATGACGAGGTACAGCTCGCCCTCGTCCTCGCCCGCGTCGAAGACGGTGACCAGTCCGGGGTGGTCCAGCGCGGCCGTCACCCGGCACTCGCGCAGGAAGCGGTGGCGCAACTCGTCACCGTGGCGGCGGCGTTCGGTGCTCGCGCCGGGGCCGGGGCCGGTGCCGCCGGGCAGCAGGTGCTCGGGGCGGAGCAGCTTGACCGCGACCGGGCGGTGCAGGCGTTCGTCCTGCCCGGCCCAGACCTGGCCCATGCCTCCGTGTCCGATCTTCTCGGTGAGGCGGTAGCGGCCGGCGATCAGACGGGTGGCGGTCACGACCGGCCCTCGCGGGCCTGACGGCGCAGCAGTTCGCCGAGTTCGCGCAGATCGTGGGCGGTCTCGCGGGCGGGAGAAGGGGCAGGGGCAGGGGTGGGAGCAGCGGCAGGGGCGGGCGCAGGCGCGGACGGGGCGCCGTAGCCGGGCACGGTCGGCCCGTACGGCGAGACGGGCGGTCGTCCGTACGGCGGAAGGGCGGGCTTCGGCGCGGGCCTGCCGGCCTCCCAGACCGCGCGGCTGTCCATCACCAGGAAGTGCACGGTCGGCGCGAACCACAGCACGCCCAGGGTGATCTGACCGACGAGGTCGGCGGTCGGGTCGTGCAGGCTGCCCGCGATGCCGGCGGAGACGAAGAGCGTCAGCAGCAGCGCGCAGAACACCACGGCGCCCGCGATGTCGTACGCCCGCCTGCGCCGGAGCGCCAGCAGCAGCGACGGCACCGCGCCGAGCAGTCCGGCGGACAGCAGCGGGGCCAGCGCGCACAGCACCCGTGCGGGCGTCCCGAACCGGCCCGGTACCGGCGCCGGGCCGGCGGCCGGGAGCGGCCCCGGGCCGTATGCCGGGCCGTACGCCGGGCCACCGGGCGACGGTCCGAACGGCCCGGGGTGCTGCCCTGACATGTGTGCTCCTGAGCTGGTGGGGACCGGCGCCGACCGCCACCCGGACGGCCCAGCACACCGTACCGCCCGGCCCGGGCGCCCCGGAGGGCTTCGGTCCGGCCGGTGCCGAACCGCCGTCAGGAGGCCGTCGGCCGCGTCGTGGTCCGCCAGATGGACGGTGCCGCCTGTCGCCCGCAGCGGTGCATCGGGCCGTCCCTCGCATGTGGACGGTTCGCCCGGGACATCCGTTTGGCGTGCCCACCTCCTGTCACGAGGCCCGGAGACCGAATTGAGAAGCACCAGACTCCCCGTCCTGGCCGCCGCCCTGCTGTGCGCCCTCGGCGCCACGACCGCGGTCGCCGACGCACCGACCCCGAAGGCCGCCTACGACCAGCAGTTCAGCCCGCCGATCACCCTCCAGCCGGGGCAGAGCGGCACCGCCTCCGTGACCTGCCCGTCGGGCGAGGTCCCCACCGGGGGCGGTGGCCGCAGCGGCGGCGACAGCGTGTTCCTGCTCGCGTCGACCACGCACGGCGACAACAACTGGATCGTCACCGGCGTCAACACCAGCAGCATCACCAGTCAGACGCTGGCCGCCTTCGTGGTCTGCACCGCGCCCGGCACGACGACCTTCGGCGGCAACGGCCCCCAGATCACCCTGCAGCCCGGGGAGATCAACCACGTCCGGACCTCCTGCGACCTGGGCCAGGTGGCCACCGGAGGGGGCTGGGAGGCTACCGGGACACGGACGTTCGTCAGCGTCTCCGCCGCGCTCGGCGACACCTGGCTGGACGAGGGCACCAACAGGGACACCGCCCCGGAGGGGCTGCTGGTCACGCCGATGTGCTCGACCACCCCCCACACCCAGGTCACGGGCCCCAGCACGGCGGTTCAGCCGGGTGAGACCGCCACCGCCACGGCGACCTGCCCGGCGGGCCAGGTGGCCACTGGTGGCGGCGGCACCGGGCAACTGGACGTGTTCATCAACAGCTCGAACGCCACGCCTGACGGTTTGGGCTGGCAGCTCCAGTCGACCAACACCGACAACTTCCCGCAGACCCTGGCCGCCCAGGTCATCTGCACCCGGCCGTAGTCGGGCCGAGGGGGTGGTCGCCGCGGCTCCTGCCCGGCGCCGAACGCCGGGCAGGAGCCGTGGCGAGGGCCCTCGCCGGCGGGGGTGGGGCGGGCGGAGCCCCCTGCGCCCCCGAACGCGCAGGCCCAGCCGCCGGGCGAGGCCACCAGCGTCCGGGCCCGGCCGCCCCGCCCCGCCACCGCGGCCTCAGTCGGTCGGCGGAGCCAGCGCGCCCGTCGCCAGAGCGTCGGTAGCGGCCTGGGTGAGGGCGTGGGCGAGGGTGGCGGCGCGGGTGAGGGTGGTGTCGAAGGCGGCGAGGCGGGCGAAGGCGGCACCGAGACGCTGCTGGGCGGGGAGGGGGAGGCGGGGCAGTTCGACACGGCGGATGTCGAGGCGTGCGGTGGTGGTGGCGTGGCTGGCCGCACGGCGGGTGCCGGCGGTGGAGCGGAACTGGCCGGCCAGGAACTCGGGATCGAGGGCGGCGGGGTCGGGCCGCAGCAGGTGGAGTTGGCGGCCGAGGGCGGCGCCGACCAGGGGGCCTTCTGCGGGAACGACGCGGGCCGTGCCGCCGCCGAGGGCGGGGACGAGGACGTCGCCGGGGCGGGTGCGGACGTCGCCGGCCGGGCCGGCGGCTGCGGCGAGGACGGCGCTGGGCGGGGCGCCGGTGGCGAGGTCCTGGTCGGTGATCACGGGAGTGCCGTCCGGGGCGGCGCCGGCCGGGCGGGTGGCGGCGCCGGTGCCGGAGGAGAACACCTCCAGCGCACCGCCGCGGATCAGCTCGCCGACGGTGACCGCCCCGACCGGGCCGACCGGGCCGGTGTGGCCGACGGACTCCGCGCCGGGTTGCGGCAGCAGCGTGGCCGGGTCGGCCAGATCGGCCAGGAGTTCGGCCAACCGGGCGCCGAGGTGGGCGAGTTCGGCCGCACCGCCGAGCGGGGCGGCGGGCGGGACGTGCCGGGCCGGGGAGAGGTCGGTCTCGTCGTCCAACAGGTCGAGGGCGGCCATGGACCGGTGGACGCCGGGGCGGTCGGCCGGGACGGGCAGGCCCTCGCGGGCGGCGAGGTCGAAGCCGCGCCAGGCCTCCAGGACGACGCGGCGCAGTTCGGGCCAGTCAACCTTGTCCCGACCGCCCTCCGGGGCCGTCGATCCGGCCGACCCGGCGTCGAGCAGCAGGACCTGCCGGAAGTCGTCGCCCGGCCTGGGGGCGCGGAGCACCCACAGGTGCAGCGGGACGCCGTACGGCGGGGCCGCTCCGGCGGGCAGGGCGATGACGGCGCGCAGGGCGCCAGTGCGGAGCAGTTCGGCGCGGATGCGGCGGCCGGCCCGGCGGGCGGCGACCGTCGGAGGGAGGAGGAGGGCGGCGAGTCCGCCGGGCCGGGTGTGGGCGAGGCAGTGCAGCACCCAGGCGAGTTCGGACTCGCCGCGCGGCGGGACCAGCCCGCCGGGCCAGCGGGTGTCGAACTGCAACTCGTCGTGGCCCCAGTCCCGTTCGTTGTACGGGGGCTGACAGAGCACCGCGTCGAAGGTGTCGCCGGGGTAGCCGTCGGCGCGCAGGGCGTCGCCGGTACGCAGGGCGAGCGGGAGCGGGCCGGGTTCGCCTGCGGGGGTGTGCAGGGCGAGCCGGAGCGCGGCGAGGGCGGCGGCGACCGGGTCGGCGTCCTGGCCGTAGCGGCCGGTGGTCGGCGGGTGGGCGAGCAGGACGGCGCCGAGGCCGACGGCCGGGTCCAGCACGGTGGCGGGGACTCCGGCGACGGCGGCGAGCAGTTCGGCGGCCTCCGGCGGGGTCGGGCTGAGCTGACGGGTGTTGGCCTCGGCGTGCCGGGTGAGCAGTTGCTCGTACGCGGCCGCCGGGCCGGCCTCGGCGGCGAGGGCGGCGAGCAGTCGGGCGAGGTCCAGCTGGGTACTGCCGAGCAGCCGGGGCAGGCGCAGGTCGCGCGGGCCGTCCGGGCCGAAGGCGTGAACGGCGGCGTCGGCGACGGCGCGGGGCAGCGCGGTGGCGAGCCGGGTGTCGGGCTGGTCGGCGAGTTCGGTCCAGCGCCCGGGGGTGCGGTGCAGCAGGAGGAGCAGGGCGCCGGCCTCGACCAGCGGGGCGGCGGGGTGGCCGGCCGGGTCGCGCAGGATATCGACCAGCTGCCAGGCGCGTTCCAGCAGCGGGAGTTCGGCGATCTTGCCCTGGGCGCGCAGCCAGGACTCGACCTCGGCGAGGGCGAAGGCCGGGCTGGCGTCGGTGCCGCCGACCGGGCGGGGGAAGTCGGGGTGGCGGCGGCGCCAGTTGCTGACGGCGGCCCGGCCGACGCCGGCCAGCCGGGCGATCTCGACGGCGGTCACTTCGGGGCGGTCCGGCACGGGGGCTCCTTCGGCGGCGCGGGCGGGCCCGACTGGGGGTGTGATCACACAGCATAGCGAGACGGCTCACCACCTCCGTTCACGTGTGAACAGAGCTCTTTCGTGAAATGCCATTGACATGGTTCACGGCCGGGTGGTGTGATCTCTCCGTCGCCACCGAGCGGGGCGACACCGAGGAAGACCACCGATCACCGGGAGAACACCCATGTCCGCGAGCACCCGCGCCACCACCCGCCGCACCGCCACCCTGCTGCTGGGCGCCGCGCTGGTCACCCTCACCGCGACCGCCTGCAACTCGACCGGCGGCGCCTCCGTCTCGACCGAGGCGAAGCAGACGGCGGCCGCCACCACCGGAGCCGCGGGTGCCGCCAAGCCCGCCGAGGCCAAGGCCTCCGACGCCCCCAAGGCCCCCGCCAAGGTCGGCGACACCATCGCGCTCAAGGGCATGGACAAGGGCAACACCGCCGACGTCACCGCGGTGAAGGTGGTCGACCCGGCCGAGAGCGCCAACGAGTACCTCAAGCCGGCCGACGGCAAGCGTTACGTCGCGGTGCAGTTCCAGATCAAGGCCACCGGCGCCCAGGCGTACAGCGAGGCCCCGTTCAGCAGCGCCAAGGTCGTGGACGCCCAGGGCCAGGCCTACGGCGCGAGCCTCGCGGAGACCAAGGCCGGCCCGGCCTTCCAGACCCCCACCAACATCGCCCCCGGCGACACGGGCAAGGGCTTCGTCACCTTCGAGGTCCCGAACGACGCCAAGCTCGACAAGGTCCAGTTCGCCCTGGACAACGGCTTCGCCAACCAGGTCGGTCAGTGGAAGATCGGCTGACAGCCCTGTTCACAGCCGTCACCGCCGCGCCCGTACACACGAACTCACCGCCCCCGAGTACACGGCACGTGAGCACGCCACACCCGTACACACGAGAACGGCGGCCCCGGGCAGAGCCCGAGACCGCCGTCACCCGGCAAACCGCCGGTCGCTACTTCTTCGCCCCCGCCAGGTCGTCGAACATCGCCGACAGGAACTCGCTGCACCAGCCCAGCAGTTCCCGCCCGACCAGCGGCTTGCCGCCGATCCGGCCGGTGCTCGGCCGCGGCACCAGCAGCTGCTGGGCCGCCGCCTTGACCTGGCTGCGCGGGTAGAGCCGGTTCAGCCGCAGCTGCTGGGACTCGCGCAGCTCCACCGGGCCGAAGCGGACGTTGGAGCCCTGCAGGGTGATGTCCGAGATCCCGCACCGCCGGGCGTACAGCCGCAGCGCGGCGACCAGCAGCAGGTTCTCCACCGGCTCGGGCAACTTGCCGTAGCGGTCCACGAGTTCGTCCCGGACCTGCTGGATGTCCGCCTCCGAGTTGACCGCCGCGATCGAGCGGTACGCCTGGAGCCGCAGCCGCTCGCCGGGCGCGTAGTCGTGCGGGACGTGCGCATCCACCGGCAGCTCGATCTTGACCTCCAGCGGCTCCTCCTCCGGCTCCCCGCCGCCGGCCAGCGACTCCCGGAACTCGGCCACCGCCTCGCCGACCATCCGCATGTAGAGGTCGAAGCCGACCCCCGCGATGTGCCCGGACTGCTCGCCGCCGAGCAGGTTGCCCGCGCCGCGGATCTCCAGGTCCTTCATCGCGACGTACATGCCGGCGCCCATCTCGGTGTGCTGGGCGATGGTGGCCAGCCGCTCGTGCGCGGTCTCGGTGAGCGGCTTCTCCGGCGGGTACAGCATGTACGCGTAGCCGCGCTCGCGGCCGCGCCCCACCCGGCCGCGCAGCTGGTGCAGCTGGGAGAGGCCGAAGGTGTCACCGCGCTCGACGATCAGGGTGTTGGCGTTGGAGATGTCGATGCCGGACTCCACGATCGTGGTCGACACCAGGACGTCGAACTCCTTCTCCCAGAAGTCGACGACGACCTTCTCCAGCTGGGTCTCCCCCATCTGCCCGTGCGCGGTGGCGACCCGCGCCTCGGGTACCAGGTCCTTGAGCCGGGCGGCCGCCTTGTCGATCGACTCCACCCGGTTGTGGATGTAGAACACCTGGCCCTCGCGCAGGAGTTCACGCCGGATCGCGGCCGAGATCTGCTTCTCGTCGTACGGTCCGACGAAGGTCAGCACCGGGTGCCGCTCCTCCGGCGGGGTGGTGATGGTGGACATCTCCCGGATGCCGGTGACCGCCATCTCCAGGGTGCGCGGGATCGGGGTCGCGGACATGGTGAGCACGTCCACGTTGGCACGCAGCTTCTTCAGCTGCTCCTTGTGCTCGACGCCGAAGCGCTGCTCCTCGTCCACGATGACCAGGCCGAGGTCCTTGAACCTGGTCTCGGAGGAGAACAGCCGGTGGGTGCCGATGACCACGTCCACCGAGCCCTCGAACAGCCCCTCCAGGACGGCCTTGGCCTCGCCGTCGGTCTGGAAGCGGGACAGCGCCTTCACCGTGACCGGGAAGTTGGCGTAGCGCTCGGCGAAGGTCGAGAAGTGCTGCTGCACCAGCAGCGTGGTCGGCACCAGCACCGCCACCTGCTTGCCGTCCTGCACCGCCTTGAAGGCGGCCCGCACCGCGATCTCGGTCTTGCCGTAGCCGACGTCGCCGCAGATCAGCCGGTCCATCGGGACGGACTTCTCCATGTCCGACTTGACCTCGGCGATGGTGGTCAGCTGGTCCGGCGTCTCCGCGTACGGGAAGGCGTCCTCAAGCTCGCGCTGCCACGGGGTGTCCGTCCCGAAGGCGTGGCCGGGCGCGGCCATCCGCGCCGAGTACAGCTTGATCAGGTCGGCGGCGATCTCCTTGACCGCCTTCTTGGCCCGCTGCTTGGTCTTCGCCCAGTCCGCGCCGCCCAGCCGGTGCAGCGTCGGGGCCTCGCCGCCGACGTACTTGGTGACCTGGTCGAGCTGGTCGGTCGGCACGAACAGCCGGTCGCCGGGGTGACCGCGCTTGGCCGGGGCGTACTCCAGCACCAGGTACTCGCGGGTGGCGCCCTGGACGGTGCGCTGCACCATCTCGACGTACCGGCCGACGCCGTGCGCCTCGTGCACGACGTAGTCGCCGGTTGCCAGGGCGAGCGGGTCGATCGCGTTGCGGCGCCGGGACGGCATCCGGCGCATGTCCTTGGTGGAGGACTTCTGGCCGGACAGGTCGGTCTCGGTGACGACGGTGAGCTTCAGCTCCTCGTCCACGAAGCCGTGTTCGATCGAGCCGCAGGAGACGTAGACGACGTCGCGGGTGGGTGCCTCGGCGAGGTCGGCGACCAGCCGGGCCGGGATGCCCTCGTTGCCCAGCACCTCGGCCAGGCGGGAGGCGGGCCCGTGCCCCTCGGTGACCATGACGACCCGCCAGTCGGCGGCCAGCCGCTCCTTGGCGTCGGCGATGGCGCGGGCGGTGTCGCCGCGGTAGGCCTCGACGGCGTGCATGCCGAGGGTCAGCGTGTTGGCCTCGAACCGGGAGCCTCCGTCGACCGCGGACTCGCTGGTCGCGAAGGGACTGACGGACCACCAGGGCAGCCCGATCTCGGCCGCGTGCTCGCGCACGTCGGCGAGCGACCACAGCGAGGCGGCGGAGACGTCGATGGTCTCCAGGTCGATCGGCCGGTCCCCGCCCGCCGCGGCCGCGACCCAGGAGGCGTGCAGGAACTCCTGACTGGTGGCCACCAGGTCGGCGGCCCGGGTGCGGACCCGCTCGGGGTCGCAGACCACCGCGACCGAGCCGAGCGGCAGCACGTCGAGCAGCAGCTCCATGTCGTCCACCAGCACCGGCGCCAGCGACTCCATGCCCTCGACCGCGATGCCCTCGGCGATCTTGTCCAGGATCTCGGCCAACCCGGGCTGCTCGGCGGACAGTTCGGCGGCCCGGGCGCGCACCTCGTCGGTCAGCAGCAGCTCGCGGCAGGGCGGCGCCCACAGGCCGTGCTCGGCGATCTCCAGCGAGCGCTGGTCGGCGACCTTGAAGTAGCGGATCTCCTCGACGTCGTCGCCCCAGAACTCCACCCGCAGCGGGTGCTCCTCGGTCGGCGGAAAGACGTCCAGGATGCCGCCGCGGACGGCGAACTCGCCGCGCTTCTCGACCAGTTCGACCCGCGCGTAGGCGGCCGCGGAGAGCCGGCGGGCCACCTCCTCCAGATCGTGCGACTCACCGCGCTGGACGGCCACCGGCTCCAGCTCGGCCAGCCCCTTGACCTGTGGCTGGAGCACCGAGCGGACGGGGGCCACGATCACCTGCACCGGCCCGGCCGCCGGGTCGTCCGCCCGCGGGTGCACGATCCGGCGCAGCACGGCCAGCCGGCGGCCGACGGTGTCCGAGCGGGGCGACAGCCGCTCGTGCGGCAGGGTCTCCCAGGCCGGGAACTCGGCGACGGCGTCGGCGGGCAGCAGCGAGCGCAGCGAGGCGGCGAGGTCCTCCGCCTCCCGGCCGGTCGCGGTGACGGCGAGCACCGGACGGCCCCGGTCCCCGGCGGCCTGCCCGGCCAGCGCACGGGCCAGCGCGGCGATGGCGAACGGCCGGGCGGCGGGCGGTCCGACCAGGTCCAGGTGGCGGCGGCCGCCGGCGGCGGCTCCGGTGGTGGTGGCCGCCTCGATCGCCTCGGCGAGCGCCGCGTCCCGCGCGACGACATCGAGCAGTCCGGTCAGACTCATCTGGGGTCTCTTCTTCGTCCCGTGGCTGGTGCTGCCCCCGGGCGGCGAAGGCCCGCCGGGGCAACGCGAACGGCCCGGCACGCCGAGCGGCCGGGGGTCTCCAGCCTACGCCGCGGCGCGGACGGGCACGCGGCGTACGGCCCCGGCGAGGCCCGGTGGGGCCGCCGAACCGACGGACCGCCCCGACCGGCCGACCAATCGACCGAACCGACCCACCGAACCGACCGGCCGGCCCACCCCGTCGGACCACCCGACGGGGCCGCCCCTGGGAGAAAGATGTCAGGGACACGACCGCAGACGAACCACTGGACGGAACACCGGACGACGGGTGGACGAACCAACCGGACGACGGTCAAGGTCAGGCTCCGCCATCCGCCACGAACTGGACATACTCCTGTCACTGGCCGTCCATGGAGATCGCGCACCATGGTGAATGTGCCCGCCGCACCCAACCGTGGGGGATGGCTGTGGGGGCACTGTCGCACCCCCGATGGGGGTCGGAGGTGCGAGGCCGGGCGACCCTGGGTGGGGGCGCCCGCCCAAGCGCCGGGAACCGTGGCGCCCTTTCCTGGAGGGCGCCACGGGTCTCGGCCTGCTCGCGTTGTCCGCTCGTCTTCCGCGAGAGGCTTCAGGCCCGCGCGCACCGCCGGACGTCCGCACCCGTCCGGTCGGCGGAGGCCGTCGCGGGGCGGACTACCAGCGGGAGAGGTTGATGTCGTACATCAGCACCTGGTGGCCCAGGCTGCCGTTGAAGTCGTAGCGCTCCCAGGTGAAGACGGTCCAGGAGCCGAGCCCGCCGCCCAGGTAGGTGATGACCTTGTTGTTGCCCGCGTCGATCCGGTCCACGTTGTAGACGCGCACGGCCATCCAGCCGTCGTTCGCGAAGCACAACTGGCCGCTGTAGCCGTAGTTGTACACCTTCGCGAAATCGTCCCGGTTTCCGCAGTCGACCCGGTTCACGGCATTTGCCGAGGCGGCCGGCAGCAACGCGGCCGCGGCCGCGGTGAGAACCGCCAGGGCACCCGCGCGACGAACTCTGCCATTTCTGTTCCGAAGGGTGGTACGGGGATTAGTGCGGCGAATCATGTAACCCCTCCATCGGTAACGGTCGGAACCCCAGAGATTTCCACGGAGCAGCAGCACCGGACAGCTGTTTTCCGGCCAAGCCGGGCTTCGGCGGCGACCCCGGGAACACACCGGGACGAAATGAGCTAGGGTCCGAACAAGCTTGCCGCGCTTGAGGATCGGAGCAGACGCTTGCCACGTTCCGCCCACTTCGGACGATTCGCCGCCGCCACCCTGGCGGCCGCCCTCTCGGTTTCAGCCACCGCCTGTTCGAACAACTCCGGGAAGGTTTCCGACGAATCCGCGCCGAAGCCGCCGGAGATCACCTCGACGGCCGCCCCGGAATCCGGTCGCGGCGGAATGACCGGACTCCCGCTCTCCGCTTATCAGGCCGATGACCGGACCTCCGTGAAGGAGATTCAGGCACGGAATATGCTGGTCGTCTCCTGCATGCACCGGGCCGGATTCTCCGCATTCACCGGGGACGGCCTGCAGGCCGCGCAGCCGCCGGACAACGCCACCGCGCTGCCGGCCGGCCCCTGGGGGTACCTCGGAGCCGAGGCCGCGGCCACCCTGGGCTTCCACCCGCCGAAGCGGACGGCACCCCGCCCGGACGCCGCCCCGGTCGGCGCCGGCGAGGCGTACGACAACGCCCGGGTGGACTGCGACCGGCAGGCCGCCGAGCAGCTCGGCTCACCGCCCGCGGCGGGCGCCGAACTGGTCGGCCGGCTGTTCGACGAGTCGATGAAGGCCGCGGCCAAGGACGCCCGGGTGGTGGCGGCCACCAGGGCGTGGACCGTCTGCATGACGGCCGCCGGGTTCGAGGCCGCCACCCCGGACGAGCTGGCGCGGAAGTACCAGACCACGCCCGAGGCCACCCCGGCCGAGTTGGCCGCCGCCCGCGCCGACGCCGACTGCACCGCCACGTCCAACCTGGCGGGCCTCTGGTTCGCCGTGCTGGCCGGCTACCAGCGCCAGCTGATCGACCGCAACGCGCAGGCCCTGACCGCCCAGCAGGAGGCGGTCAGGGCCCAGGACGCCAGGCTCACCCGGCTGATCGGGAGCGGGGCCACGAGCTAGCGCGGCCGGCGGCCGAGCCCGGCGGGGCCACGAGCCGGGGCCCGCACCGGCTAGGCCGGACAGGGCCTAGCGCCGGCGGTAGGTCACGGTGTTGGGGGTCGCGTAACCGCTGCCGTCGTCCACGATGACGATCTTCGGAATGATCCGGGTCTCGTCCGCGGGCTGCTCCTCGGCGCCGCTTCCGCCCTTCGCGCCGTCCCGCCCGGTCGCCCGCTCCGGCGACGCGGCCGGCTTCGGCGGCGCCGCGGCCGGGGCGACCGGGCCGGTCGCCACCGGCTCGCCGCTCCCCTGCGCCTTGGTGGCGGCACCGCCGGCACCGGAGGCGCTGGAGCCGCCGACCACCGGCTGCCGCAGCACCGCCGTCGCCTTCTCCCGGGCCGGAACCTTCCGCAGGTTCGGCAGCGGGATCTCGCCGGTGTCCGCCTCCGAGTCCACCGGCACCGCGTCCGCCGGAGCCGCGTCCGCCGGAGCCGCGTCGGCAGCGGACCCGGCAGCGGACCCGGCAGCGGATCCGGCGGCGGACCCGGTGGCGGCGGAGACGGCGGCAGCGGCCGCGGCAGCGGCCTGCTCGGGTTCCAGCTGCCCGACCGCCGCCCCGGTGAGCGAGGCCAGCGTGGCCTTGATGTGGTCCAGGTGCTGCTGCACCGTGTCCAGCCGGGTGTCGAACTCGCGCTGCTCGCGCTCGGTCGCCGCGTTGATCTTCTCGGCCTCCCGGCGGGCCTGCTCGATCAGCTGGTCGGCCTTGGCCTGGGCGTCGGTCTCCAGCTGCTTGATCTGGTTCAGCACGGTCTCCCGCTGCTGCTCGGCCTCCTTGACCCGGCGTGCGGCGGTCGCGGAGACCTCGGTGTCCTCGGCGTCGGCCTTGGCCTCAAGCGCGGCGAAGTTCTCGTCGGCCTTGCGGCGCTTGGCGGCCAGTTCGGCCTCGGCCTGCTCGCTCGCCTCGGCGGCGGCCACCCGGACCTTGGCGGCGTAGGAGGTGGCGGCGTCCCGGGCGGTGCGGCTCTCCCGGTCGGCCTCGGCACGGATGCCCTCGGCCTCGGCGCGGGTGCGCTCGTCGGTGCGGCGGGCGGACGCGTCGGCCTCCGTGCGGGTGGTGGTGCCGTACTCCTTGGCAGCCCTGTCGAGCGCCTGCCCGGCCTCGTAGACCTCGTCGCGCAGGTCCTCGGCGAAGCGCTCGGCCTTCTCCCGGACGGCGCGCGCCTCGTTCTGCGCCATCGTGGCCAGACCGGCGGCCTGCTCGCTCAGCACCTCGTAGTCCGGCTCGGGAGCCTCCTCGGCGGCGCGGCGGATGTCGGCCAGCCTGGCCTCCATCTGCCGCATGCCGGCGCCGAGGACGCTCAGCCGCTCCCACGCGTCGTCGCGCTGCGCGGTCAGGGCCGCGAGTGCGCGGTCGACCTGCTCGGGCGCGTAGCCGCGCCGGGCCTGGGTGAAGCCGTGCTGGGGGACGGCATCGCTCATGGGCTCTTCCCCTCGTTTCGCGGGCTGCGGAGCCCATGATCGGACGGAACGGACGGATCCGGAACCGGTTCGGAGCCCGGGGCCGGATTCCGCCGTCGTACGGACCGGAAAACGTCGAGGACCGGACGAGTAGACCTATCCTCTTGACCTATTTTGCGCAGATCCGGACGAAACCCCAACGAGGCGCCACCGTCACGGCACGCCGGAGGGGTCGTTCCGGACACCCGAACGACCCCTCCCCACCTGCGAGGATCCGCGACGGTCCGCTACAGCAGACCGTCCCAGAACTGCTCCAACAGCACAGCCCACCAAGTGTCGGCGTTCTGCAGGGCCGCCGGGTCGATCGCGGCGAGCTGCACCTGGAAGTCGGACGTCCAGCGACCGGCCTGCTCGGGCGTCAGCCCGTACCGCAGCCGCCACATCCGGCCCAGCAGGGCCATCGCGCGAACGAACTCCGGTACACCGCTGTTGACGAAGCGCGGTGGCTGGCCGGTTCCGTCGACGTCCACCGCGACCACGTGCGCGGTGCCGTACTGGACGCACAGCTGGCGGCCGTAGTCGTTGCCGAGCACCAGGTAGCCGCCGAAGTCCGGGGCCGCGGGCAGGCCGCGCTCGGCGGCCAGCTCCGCGAGGGTCGGGATCGGCCGGCCCTCCTGCGCCTGGGCCCAGAAGAACGGCCCGAAGTCGCGCGGCAGCCCGGCCCACATCAGCGTCTGCGACACCGGCTCGGGCACGCCCTGGCGGGAGACCGCGCGCTGCTCGTAGCGGAACAGGTTCGGCCCGAAGGCCTGACCGAGCTCCTGGGCGAGCTGCTGCGGCGGCAGCGGGGGCAGCGGCTGGACCGTCCCCGGCGCGGGCAGCGGCGCCCGGAACGGGCGGACCCGCTGGGCGCCGGAGGCCAGCTGGTGCAGCTCGTCCAGGTGGTCGAGCAGCTCGGCCATCCCGGCCTGCCGGGAGGCGTGGTCGCGGCCGTACGGGGCGGTGTGCGTGAGCCGCACGTTCGGCCAGGAGGCCGCGATCATGCGGTGGCAGTAGCCGCCGGGCAGATCGCAGGACTCCAGCTCGGTGTACAGCTCCAGCACCTGCTCCGGCGGCACGTTCAGCCGGCGCAGGTCCTGGAGGATCTTCCACTCCGGGTGCGGAGTGCCGGGCTCGCTGCGGTGCAGCAGCTTCTGCTCCGAGCCGTCCGGGCCCCGGTAGCTGAGCGCGGCGAAGTAGCCCGGGCCGACCGCGGGCACGCCGGGCGGCACAGGCGCGGCCTGCGGCTGCCCGGTGACCGGCGCCGGGGGGACGACCCCGGGCGCGGCACCCGGAGTCGGGTAGCCGTACCCGGCCGCGGG
>NZ_LFMD02000002.1:1291344-1402243 GCF_015776785.2 Kitasatospora sp. SUK 42
CGGGGGCCGGAGCACCGGGCAGGCCGGCCAGGCCGCCGGGCGAGGCCAGCACGGTCGGCGCCTGCTCGACCGGCGCCGCGCCCACGGGCGGGGTGACCGGAGCACCGGGCAGGCCCATCGGGCCCGGCCCGGCGTCCGGCGACGCGAGCAGCGTCGGGGCCGGCTCGGCACCCGGGGCGGGCGCCGGAGCCGGCAGGGCGACGGGCGGGCCGACGGGCGGGGCGAAGGGCGGCACGGCCGGGGGCCGGGTGGGACCGCCACCCGGAGGCATCAGCATCGTCGCGGCCTCGGCACCGGCCGGGGCGGGCGTGTCGGGCAGGTCCGAGCCGGAGGTGCGCAGGCCCTCGGACATCAGGACGGCCGCCGCCTCGACGCCGACCGGGGCGACCGGGGCGACCGGGGGCACGGACGCGGACGGCACCGCCGCGACGGGCTCCTCGCCGGGCGGCGGGGCGAGCATCGTCGGGGCGTCCCCGGCGGGCCGGTCGGAGACCGGCGGCTCGGTCAGTACGGCGGGCTCGGGCACCCCGGCGGGCACAGGAGCCACAGGCGGGACGGACGCAGGCGTCTGATCCGCCACAACGTGCGCAACGGGCGCGACGGGCGCATCCGCAGCCGCACCCCCCAGCCGCTCCGCCTCCGCCGCGATCGCCGCGGCCCCCGCATCCTGCAGCCACTGCGGCGGGCTGAGCAGGAAGGAGGTCGCCTCCACCGGCCCCGGAGCGGGCTTCGCCGCCCCGGCCGGGTTGGCCGCGACCGGCCGCCCGTACACCTCCTCGTACTGCCGGACCACCTCGTTGACGGGCAGCGCGGGCCACAGCGTGCTGGCGCCCGAGTCCCGGGCGATCACCAGCCGCGCCTCACCCGAGCCGCCCGAACCGTCGGCCGCACCGGCGGCCGCGTCCCCGGACGGCACCGCCCAGCAGACGAAGCCCAGGTCGAACTCCCGGACCCGCACCTCGCGCTGCTGCCCCTGCGGCACGCCGCCGTTGATCCACTCCTCGGCGAGCTCATGCGCCTGCGCGTACGTCACCACGCCCGGTTCACCCCTGTCCGCATCCTCTTCGTCCCCCGCTCCACCTGCGCCACGGCGCCCACCCCGGTCAGCCCACCGGGACGGCCCGGGCGAACCCGCCGTCCACCATCAGCTCGGCGACCGTCTCCAGCTCCGGCGGGCTGCCGGCCAGCCGCAGCAGGAAGGCGTCGAAGTCGTCCCCGCAGGGCAGCAGCAGCCGGGCGCAGCGGTCCTCCGGGGCCTCCGCCGCGCCGGTGTCGCGGGCGTCGTCGTACAGGTGGAACCAGACCGAACCGGTCCGGTCGCCGCGCACCTTGAGCGCGACGATGCCGCCCTGCACGTAGGCGATGCCCAGGTAGTCCTTGGTGAGGTGGTCGCGCAGGCACTTGTTGGCGTACACGACGTCCTCGGTGCCGTACTCCTCGGTGAGGGTCAGGAACGGCTGGTCGAGCAGCAGGCCCAGCTCGGTGTCCAGCGCCACGCCGACCGGGGCGCGGCCGCCGCCCAGCTTGAGGAAGGTGCGGTAGGCGCCGGGCAGCCGGTAGCCGAGGCGCTCCTCGGCGCGCTGCACCAGGTCCTCGGGGACGCCGATCGGGTCGCCGCCGTCCTTGGCCAGCGAGAAGTGGACGGGCCGGTGCTCCTGCAGCGGGCGGGTGCCGCGGCGGTTGTGGTCGGCGGGCGAGGTGGCCAGGCCGCCGTGGTGCCGCAGCAGGGCCTTGACCTCGACCGGCACGAGCTCCATCCGGCGCCAGCCGGGGGCGGCCCGGCCGACCGCGTGGTGCCAGGTCCAGCCGGGCGGGGTGGCCACGGCGGTGTCCAGGTCGGCCCAGAGCGGGTGGCCCTGGGTGAACAGCGCGACGTTGGCCGAGACGTAGTCGGTCAGCCGCAGTTCGTCCACGCCGAAGCCCTCCGGCGGGTCGGCGACCTCGGCCGCCGCGGCGGCGTACGGGCCGAAGTCCGGGTAGCCGGACTCGTCCACCCGGACCCCGGCGGGGTGCCGCTCCGCGCGGACCGGGTCCGGGAACTGCACCACCTGACCTGCGTACGCCGCGTTCGGTGCGGCGGCGACGCCGGGCCGACCTGTCGTCATCTGGGAGCCCCCACTGGCTGCTGCAAATTCTCAGTGCGCTTGCTGGGCACCAGCCTAGGGCCTGCCTTCGAACTCCCGCCGTCCGCCCGGAGGACGAGCGGACGGCGCTGGGGGCGGTGTTGAGCGTTCATCCGGGAGTTGGGGCCGAACCGCTCGTACGCGCACCTCGCCCACGGGCGCCGGGGCCGCCGATCGGCCGTACGGCGTCGGCGAGTTCGTCTCCGCCGGTGAGCACCGCCCCCGGCGATCCGGCCGCCATCGCACGGGTGTTCGCCCATCCCGCACCCCGGTTGTGCGGTTGTCGGAGCCGGATGACAGGCTTGCCCCGGACCGACAGGAATCAACAGGAACCGGACCGCCAGGAACGAGCAGGAGGACGACGGATGACCACCGGTGAGCCGGCGGACCCGCCCGTGCTGCGCCACCACCGCGACAGCCTGCTGCCGGCCGTCGCCGCCGCGCTGTCGCTCAAGGGCGGCGAGGTGCACACCCTGGCGGGCGACAAGGACGACCGGCGTCCGGTCCTGCACGCGCTGGTCGGCGGCTTCCTGGACACCCTGCCGGTCGAGGCCCGCGAGCGGTTCACCGGCCGCTGCCCGGAGGCCGTCCTGCTCTCCCAGTACCTGACCACGGTCGACGGCAAGCGCTCCAAGCGCGCGGCCCGCAAGCCGTTGAGCCTGCACGAGGCCCGCAAGGCGCTCAAGGGCTCCCGGATGACGACCGTCCGGATCCGCGAGGAGGGCGACCCGGCGCACGGCACCCACGCGCCGCCGTGCCGCTCCTGCGCTCCGATGCTGGAGCACTTCACCGTGCTGAGCGTCGCCGTCGGGCCGCCCGCGCGCTGACCGTCCGGCCGCCCGTGCGGCGGGCCGACCACGCACCGGCCGCACCCCGTACGCCCCCTGTCCCCGAGTCCCGGAGTCCGCCCTGAATCCGCCCAGCCCGCCCCCGCCCCCGCCGGCCACCCTCGCCCCGACCGGCGCCCTCGGGCGGACCCGCCCGCGCTTCCCCGCCGACGTCGCCGCCGAACTCAAGGCGGCCGGCTGGCACCCCGGCCGCTGGCTGATCCGGCAGGCCGAGGAGTGGGCGGACACCCTGGTCGGGTACGGCGGGCCGGACGGCGTCCGGCACGCGGTGTTCCCGGCGGCGGTGGAGGCCTGGGCCGAGTTCGGCGGCCTCGCCTTCGACCTGACCGGCCCGGGCCGCCAGCTGGCCCGCACCCCGTTCCTGCTCGACCCGCTGTGCGGTCTGCACCAGCCGCGCACCCTGCTCGACCTCGGCCGGGCCCTGGGCAGCCGGCTCGCCCCGCTCGGCGAGGAGGCGTACGGGCAGGCCCTGCTGGCCGTCGACGAGGAGGGCCGGGTCTACAGCCTGGACCACACCGGCGAATGGTTCCTGGGCCACGGCATCGACCAGGCGATCAGCACCCTGATCCTGGGCACCGCCCCGGAACGGCTGCGCACCTCCGAGGACTGCGGCTGACGCAGGACCGCGGCTGACGCAGGACCGCGGCTGACGAAGGACCACAGCGGACAGAGGACCACAACTGACGCAGGACCGCGGCTAACGCAGCCGCTCGGCCCGCACCGCCAGCCGGGACGGCAGCACCGCCTCGACCCGGAAGCCCCCGTCCGCCTCCGGCCCGGAGGAGAAGGTGCCGCCCAGCGCGATCACCCGCTCCCGCATCCCGACCAGCCCGTTGCCGCCGCTGGGCAGCCGCGCCGCGCCCCGCTCCCCGTCCGGGCAGGCGTTCACCACGCTCACCCGCACCCCGTTCGGCGCGTACGCGAGCAGCACGGACACCTGCGCGCCGCCCGCGTGCTTGTGCGCGTTCGTCAGCCCCTCCTGGACCACCCGGTACGCGGTCCGCTCGGCCTCGCCGGTGAACTCCCGCCGGCTGCCGCTGACCGTCAGCGTCACCGCCATCCCGGCCGCCCGGGACTGGTCGACCAGCCGGGGCAGCCCGGCCAGCGAGTCCGGCTCGGGCTGGCGCTCGTCGTCCATCCTCAGCACGCCGAGGATCTCCCGCAGCTCGTTCAGCGCCTGCCGGCCCACCTCACCCATCAACTTGGCGCTCTGCGCGGCCTTGTCCGGGTCCTTGCCGGCTATTCGCTCCAGCGCCCCGGCGTGCACCACCATCAGCGAGACCCGGTGCGCCACCACGTCGTGCATCTCCCGGGCTATCCGGGTGCGCTCCTCCAGCCGGGCCCGACGGGCGCGCTCCTGCGCCTGCTCGGCCAGCAGGTCCAGTTCGGCCTCCAGGCCGTGCGCGCGGTCCTGGAGCGACTCGATCAGCCGCCGCCGCGCCCCCACGTACAGGCCGGTCACCACCGGCGCGACGGTCAGCCCGACCGCCACCAGCAGCGACAGCAGGATCTGCCCCCACAGCGGCGGCCGCTCCGCCAGCGAGTCGTCCGGCGTCATCAGCGACACCGCTATCACCGCGGCCGCCTCGGCGAAGGCGAGCCCGGACAGCGCCACCACCCGGCGGCGCCGCGAGGGCCACTCCCAGGTCTCCGCCAGCGTGTACAGCGCCACCACCAGCAGCACCACGCCCAGCATCCCGGGCATGAACAGCAAGGTGACCAGCACCGGTACGGCCGGCCAGCGCCGACGCACCACCAGCGAGCCGCCGGCCAGCGTGCCGAGCACGGCTATCCCGATCGCGCCCGCGGTGCTCACGTGCAGCCGGGCGGAGAGGAAGGCGATCGTGCTGACCGAGCACTCGACCGCGGCGAGCAGGGCCAGCCCGATGTCCAGGAGGGCGCTGCGCGGCCGCTCCCACCACCAGAACGACCGGACCGGCACGCGCTCCCCAGGCGACTTGCTCATGCGTGACAGCCTAAGCGGCAACCCCGTCCCCTCCCCACCGGGATAACCCCGTACACCTCGATGGACGGTCAAGTGGTCCAGACCACAGGTGGTTTTCGGCAGGCCTGTCCGCCATCCGGCCACCTCGCGGACAGCGACCGCCCCGACACCTATGCTGGTCGCGTCGGACAGCGCGGTCCGCACGCGTCACACCCGCCACACTGCGCGTGGACCTGTGACGATGAGCCGTTGCCGAACCCCACCACCACAGGGAGCCAGCCGTGACCGCTCCGGTCCCCAACCCGGCGGACAGCCCCACCGCCGTCGCCGACAACGCCGCCCTGCGTGCGGACATCCGACGCCTCGGTGACCTGCTCGGCGAGACGCTGGTCCGCCAGGAGGGCCCCCAGCTGCTGGGCCTGGTCGAACAGGTCCGACTGCTCAGCCGCACCGATGGCGAGGCCACCGCCGAACTCCTCTCCGACATCGACCTGGACACCGCCGCCAAGCTGGTCCGCGCCTTCTCCACCTACTTCCACCTCGCCAACGTCACCGAGCAGGTGCACCGCGGCCGCGAGTTCGCCACCCGCCGCGCCCGCGAGGGCTCGCTGCTCGCCCAGACCGCCGACCAGCTCGCCGAGGCCGACCGCAAGCACCTTGAGGACACCCTGGCCCACCTCGCGGTCCGCCCGGTCTTCACCGCCCACCCCACCGAGGCCGCCCGCCGCAGCGTGCTCAACAAGCTGCGCCGGATCGGCGAACTCCTCGACCGCATCCACCGCGAGGAGCTCACCTCCGGCCTGGCCGCCGCCGATCCGGCCCGCACCAGCAGCGCCAAGCGCTCGGCCGACCGCCGCCTCGCCGAGGTCATCGACCTGCTCTGGCAGACCGACGAGCTGCGCATCGCCCGCCCCGAGCCCACCGACGAGGCCCGCAACGCCGTCTACTACCTGGACGAGCTCTACCGCGAGGCCGTCCCCGAGGTCCTGGAGGAGCTGCACGAGGAGCTCGCCCGGGTCGGCCTGAACCTGCCCGACGGCGTGCGCCCGCTCACCTTCGGCACCTGGATCGGCGGCGACCGCGACGGCAACCCCAACGTCACCCCGCAGGTCACCTGGGACGTCCTCAACCTCCAGCACGAGTACGGCATCAAGGACGCCCTCGCCGCCATCGACGACCTGCGCAACACCCTCTCCACCTCCGAGCGGCTGGCCGGCGCCTCGGTCGAACTGCTCGCCTCGCTCAACACCGACCTGCACCGGCTCCCCGAACTCAGCCCCCGCTACAAGCGGATGAACGCCGAGGAGCCCTACCGCCTCAAGGCCACCTGCATCCGGCTCAAGCTGGAGAACACCCGCGAGCGCCTGGCCGGCGGCACCACGCACGTCGAGGGCCGCGACTACCTCGGCACCCGCGAGCTGATCGCCGACCTGCGGCTCATCCAGGACTCGCTGCGCTCCCACCGCGGCGAGCTGATCGCCGACGGCCGCCTGGCCCGCGCCATCAACACCATCGAGGCCTTCGGCCTCCAGCTCGCCACCATGGACGTGCGCGAGCACGCCGAGGCCCACCACCACGCCCTCGGCCAGCTCTTCGACCGGCTCGGCGAGGAGGCCTGGCGCTACGCCGACATGCCCCGCGAGTACCGGCAGAGGCTGCTCGCCAAGGAGCTGCGCTCGCGCCGCCCGCTCGCCCCCACCCCGGCCCCGCTGGACGAGGCGGGCACCAAGACCCTCGGCGTCTTCAACACCATCCGCGAGGGCTTCGAGCGCTTCGGCGACGAGATCGTCGAGAGCTACATCATCTCCATGTGCCAGGGCGCCGACGACGTGTTCGCCGCCACCGTGCTGGCCCGCGAGGCCGGCCTGATCGACCTGCACGCCGGCATCGCCAAGATCGGCATCGTGCCGCTGCTGGAGACCACGGACGAGCTCCAGCAGGCCGACCGCATCCTGGACGAGATGCTCTCCGACCCCTCCTACCGACTGCTCGTCGCGCTGCGCGGCGACGTCCAGGAGGTCATGCTCGGCTACTCCGACTCCTCCAAGTTCGGCGGCATCACCACCTCCCAGTGGGAGATCCACCGCGCCCAGCGCCGACTGCGCGACGTCGCCCACCGCTACGGCATCCGGCTGCGGCTCTTCCACGGCCGCGGCGGCACCGTCGGCCGCGGCGGCGGCCCCTCCCACGAGGCCATCCTGGCCCAGCCCTGGGGCACCCTGGAGGGCGAGATCAAGGTGACCGAGCAGGGCGAGGTCATCTCCGACAAGTACCTGCTGCCCTCCCTCGCCCGGGAGAACCTGGAGCTGACCCTCTCCGCCACCCTGGCCGCCTCCGCGCTGCACACCGCCCCGCGCCAGGCCCCCGAGGAGCTGGCCCGCTGGGACGCCGCGATGGACCGGGTCTCCGCGGCCGCCCACACCTCCTACCGCGCCCTGGTCGACCAGGACGACCTGCCGAAGTACTTCTTCGCCGCCACCCCGGTCGACCAGCTCGCCTCGCTGCACCTGGGCTCCCGCCCGTCCCGCCGCCCCGACTCCGGCGCCGGCCTGGACGGCCTGCGGGCCATCCCGTGGGTGTTCGGCTGGACCCAGTCCCGCCAGATCGTCCCCGGCTGGTACGGCGTCGGCTCCGGCCTCGCCGCCGCCCGCGAGGCCGGCCTCGGCGACGTGCTGGACGAGATGTACGGCCAGTGGCACTTCTTCCGCAACTTCCTGTCCAACGTCGCCATGACGCTGGCCAAGACCGACCTGCGGATCGCCCGCCACTACGTCGAGCAGCTGGTGCCCGCCGAGCTGCACCACATCTTCGACCAGATCGTCGCCGAGCACGACCTCACCCTGCGCGAGGTGCTCCGGCTGACCGGCGAGAGCGAACTGCTGGAGCACAACCCGGTGCTGAAGCAGACCTTCACCGTCCGCGACGCCTACCTCGACCCGATCTCCTACCTCCAGGTGGCGCTGCTGCGCCGCCAGCGCGAGGAGGTCACGGCCGGCCGCCACGAGGACCCGCTGCGCGCCCGCGCGCTGCTGCTGACCGTCAACGGCATCGCCGCCGGCCTGCGCAACACCGGCTGACGGCAGGCAGGGCACGACGAAGGGGCCGTCCTCCATCCCGCGGGCTGGAGGACGGCCCCTTCGGTCCGCTCTAGACCTTCCACACGCCGATGACCAGCGGTCCGTACTTCCGCTGGAAATCCGTCACCAGCTCCTTCTCGTCGAGCTGTGTCTCGTCGAAGGTCCTGATCTTCAGACCCGAGCCGTCGGCCGCGACCTCCCAGTCCAGGAAGCGCAGCCCCTTCGACTTCCAGTAGTCGAGGTCCGCCCTGGCCTTCTCGCTCACGGCCCGCAGCTCGGCGTAGGAGTGCAGGACGTCCTGGAACGCCACCTCCACACCCTCCGACGCCTTCACCTTGGCCCGGACCGCATCGTCGAAGCCGCCGGCCCCCGGGACGCGCTTGACGTAGACCTTCTTCGCGTTCACGTCCCAGCAGTAGCCGAGGAGCCGGCTCGGGAACTGCTTGACACCCAGGTCATCGATGGCGTTGACCAGGTCATGCTCCTCCTGCTTGGGCCTCACCGACAGGTCGAAGGCGCCCCTGGAATCCGTCAACCGGAGCAGCCGGTAGGACGGGACCCTCGTGAAGTCGTCACCAGTCCAGGAAATCGGGACCGGACGAGCGCAGTCGGTATCGATCACCCGGGAGTAGTCACCGGACTGCGTCGGGCCGGCACCGGAGCTGTCCGCAGGGCTCCCCGCCGCCGTCAGCGCTGTCCCGGCGGCGGCCGTCGCCTGCCCGTCGCCGCCGTGGCCGAGCTGGGTCACCGCCCCGGCCGCGAGTGCGAACACGGCCAGCGTCGCCGCCCCCCGCACCGCGACCCTCCTCCGTGCCCGCCGTGCACCGGCCGCCCGCAGCCCGGCCAGCGGCACCACGGCGCCGGTCACCGCGTCCGCCCGGGCGCCGAGCCGGACCACCAGGTCCCGTTCGAACGCGCTGTCCGCGCCGTGGATGTCGTTCTCATCGGACATTCTGTGCCAACTCCTTTTCGGTCGACAGTTCCTGACGAAGCGCCCGAACGGCCCGGGCCAGGTGGGTCTTCACGGTCGGAACCCCGCACCCCAGCTCCTCCGCCACCCGCGCGACCGGGAGGTCCACGTAGTAGCGCAGCACCACCGCCGCCCGCTGCCGCTTCGGCAGGGCCCGCAGCGCCTCGGCCAACCGGCCGTCCCCCGCGTCCGCCGGCTCCTGTGCGGTCTCCGGCAGCACGGACGTCAGCACCTCCCGCCGCGTCCGCCGCCAGCGGGAGACGTGGGTACGGACCATCGCCGTCCGCACGTACCCCTCGGCGGCGTCCGGGTCGCGGATGGTCGAGCGCTTCGGGTACACCCTCGCCAGGGCGTCGTGCAGCAGGTCCCTGGCGTCGTGGACGTTCCCGGTGATCAGGAAGGCGCTGCGCAGGAGCGCCTGGTACCGGGCCGCGACGAACACGTCGAACGGATCCCCGTCGACGTCTCCCGAGCCCCTCGAATCACGCTTCATGTCCACAGGACGCACCGCCCACCGGAAACAGATGACAAGCCGATCGACGGACTTTCCGCGCAGCACAAAGGGGCCAGTGCTCACCGAGCACCGGCCCCTCCGTCGTGCGTTCCTACTCCGCGGGCTCGCCCGCGTGCCTGCGCTTGAGCCACAGCGCCGCACCGCCGGCCACGACCACCAGGCCACCGCCGACCGCCAGCAGCCCGGCGTCCGGGCCGACCGAATCGCCGAGCACCGGGGCGAACTGCGCCGCCGCGGGCTCCGGCGAGATCGCCGGATCCGGCTCCGCGACCGGATCGGCGTGCGCCACCGCACCGCTCGACAGCAACATCCCGGCCGCCCCCAGCGCACCGGCCGTGCCGACCCGCCGTCCGAACTGCTTCAGCCGGACCACCCGGAGCCGCCGAAGTCGGCGAACCGGACGCAATCTCCGCATCGAGAACTCCCCAGGACCCGTTCGCGTACCACGCCGACGCTATCCGATCCCGCACAGGCTTCTCACATGGATTCAGGTTTGGAACGGCAAGCGTTGTACGACTGTTGCGTACCCGGAGGCCGAACCGGAGGAGGCTCGTGACATTGCGTCAGGAGTTGTACGTGCCCTGCGCCCGCTCCAGCCCCTCGGACAGCAGCGCCTCCACCGCGTCCGCCGAGCGGTCCACGAACCACTCCAGCTCCTTGCGCTCGGTCGAGGAGAAGTCCTTCAGCACGAAGTCCGCGACCTCCATCCGGCCCGGCGGACGGCCGATCCCGCAGCGCACCCGGTGGTACTCCGGGCCCAGCGACTTGGTGATCGACTTCAGCCCGTTGTGGCCGTTGTCCCCGCCGCCCAGCTTCAGCCGCAGCGCCGCGTAGTCGATGTCCAGCTCGTCGTGGACGGCGATCAGCGCCGAGGCCGGCACCTTGTAGAAGTCCCGCAGCGCCGTCACCGGCCCGCCGGAGAGGTTCATGAAGGACATCGGCTTGGCCAGCACCACCCGCCGGCCCGCCAGCCGCCCCTCGGCCACCTGTGCCCGGCTCTTGTGCGCCTTGAACTTCGCGCCCATCCGCTGCGCCAGCAGGTCCACCACCATGAAGCCGATGTTGTGCCGGTTCCGGGCGTACTGCTCGCCCGGGTTGCCCAGCCCCACCACCAGCCAGGGGCCCTCGTAGTCCTCCGCCATGTCCTCAACTCCTCGCGATCGCGCTCGACGTCATCATCCCGGACGCACCGCTGCCCCGGCCGCTCCTGCTGGAGCGACCGGGGCAGCGGTCTCAGCTGTTCAGGCCCTGGAAGGCTCAGGCCTCGGTGGCCTCGGCCTCGGCGGCCTCCTCGGCCGGGGCGGCCTGGGCGGCGATGACCTGCAGCACGACGGCGTCGGCCTCGACGGCCAGCGAGACGCCGGCCGGCAGGACGATGTCCTTGGCCTGGACGGAGGCACCGGCCTCCAGGCCCTCGACGGAGACGGTGACGGCCTCGGGCAGGTGGGTGGCCTCGGCCTCGATCGGCAGGGCCTGCAGGACGTGCTCCAGCAGGTTGCCACCGGCGGCCAGCTCGCCCTCGGTGTGGACCGGAACCTCGACGGTGACCTTCTCGCCGCGCTTCACCAGCAGCAGGTCGACGTGCTCGATGGTGCGCTTGATGGCCTCGCGCTGGACGGCCTTCGGCAGCACGTACTCGTCCTTGCCCTCGATCGGCACGACCAGCAGGGCGTTCGGGGTCTTCAGGGCCATCATCAGGTCGTGGCCGGGCAGGTTCAGGTGAACCGGGGCGTGGCCGTGGCCGTAGACGACACCGGGGACGAAGCCGGCGCGGCGGGCGCGGCGGGCGGCACCCTTGCCGAACTCGGTACGGGTCTCAGCGGCAAGGCGGATCTCGGACACGACTGCACTCCTCGTGAAGACTGGCGCGGGGGTGCAGGGACGCGAAAAACCGCCGGGACCACACCCTCAGTACGTTGGGGGTCGCTCGGCGGCAACGGCTTCTGCCGGTGGACGGGATTCCACCACCGGCAGCGCGTCGATCACGGAGTCGGCGCCCGTCCAGCGGGCACACGGCATCCCTCGCCGAGCAGTTTCACGAGTCTAACCGCACCGGTGCCCTCCCGTGAAATCGGCGGCGGCCCCGGACCGTGGAGGTACCGGGGCCGCCTGCGCGGGGCTTCGTCAGTGCACGCCCTCGAAGAGGCTGGTGACCGAGCCCTCCTCGAAGACCTCGCGGATCGCGGCCGCGATCGACGGGGCGATCGACAGCGTGGTGATCTTGTCCAGCTGGAGCTCCGCCGGGGTGGGCAGCGTGTTGGTGAACACGAACTCGCTCACCCGCGAGTTCTTCAGCCGGTCCGCGGCCGGGCCGGAGAGCACGCCGTGGGTGGCGGCCACCACGACGTCCGCGGCGCCGTTGTCGAACAGCGCGTCGGCCGCGGCGCAGATGGTGCCGGCGGTGTCGATCATGTCGTCGACCAGGACGCAGACCCGGTCCTGGACGTCACCGACGACGTCGGCCGACAGGATGGTGTTGGCCTGGGTGATGTCGCGGCGCTTGTGGATGATCGCCAGCGGGGCGTCCAGCCGGTCGCACCACTGGTCGGCGACCTTCACGCGGCCGGCGTCCGGGGAGACGACGGTCAGCTTGTCGCGGTCCACCTTCCCGCCGATGTAGTCCGCCAGCAGCGGCAGCGCGAACAGGTGGTCCACCGGGCCGTCGAAGAAGCCCTGGATCTGCGCGGTGTGCAGGTCCACGGCCATCAGGCGGTCGGCGCCGGCCTGACGCAGCAGGTCGGCGACCAGGCGGGCGGAGATGGGCTCGCGGCCGAGGTGCTTCTTGTCCTGGCGGGCGTACCCGTAGAACGGCAGGATCGCGGTGATGCTCTTGGCGGAGGCCCGCTTCAGCGCATCGATCATGATCAGCTGTTCCATGATCCACTGGTTGATGGGAGCCGTGTGGCTCTGCATCACGAAGCAGTCCGCGCCGCGCGCCGACTCCAGGAAGCGGACGTAGATCTCGCCGTTGGCGAAGTCCAGGGCCTTGGTCGGGACCAGCTCCGTCCCCAGTGCCGCGGCCACCTCCCTCGCCAGTTCCGGGTGGGCACGGCCGGAGAAGAGCTTCAGTTTCTTCTCACCCGACGTCGTGATCCCGCTCACTGCACCGTCTCCTCGCGTTGCTGACGCTGAACCCCTCCCCCGGTGGGTGGGCAGGGCAGCCCGCACCCACGGGGGATCAGGGAATTGTCGGTACGCCCGGACACGGGCGGTAAGGCCCAGTGGCGCACGTATGTCCCCAAGGTTACGCGCCCGCGCAGAAACCGTCCGCCTCGGGACCGTTCGGCGGGCTCCCGCCCGGCCCGTCAGGCCTCGGCGGCCCCGTCCGTCGCAGCCTTCGCGGCCTGCGCGGATACCGTTCCGGGGCGCTTGCGCTCGACCCAGCCCTCGATGTTGCGCTGCTGCGCGCGGTTCACGCCGAGTGCGCCAGCCGGCACGTCGCTGGTGATCACCGAGCCCGCGCCGGTGTAAGCGCCGTCACCGACGGTGACCGGAGCGATGAACATGTTGTCCGAACCGGTCCGGCAGTGCGCGCCGATGACCGTCCGGTGCTTGTTCACGCCGTCGTAGTTCACGGTGACCGAGGCCGCGCCGATGTTGGTGCCCTCGCCGATCGTGGCGTCGCCGATGTAGGACAGGTGCGGCACCTTGGCGCCCTCGCCCAGCTCGGAGTTCTTCACCTCGACGTAGGTGCCGACCTTCGCCTTGCGGGCCAGCTTGGCGCCCGGCCGCAGGTAGGCGTACGGACCGGCCATGGCCAGCTCGCCGATCTCGGCGCGGTCGGCCGTGGTGTTGCTCACACGGGCGCCGGCGCCGACCAGGGTGTCCTTCAGCGTCGAGTTCGGCCCCACCTCGGCGCCCTCGCCCAGGTGGGTGGCACCCTGCAGCTGGGTGTTCGGCAGCACGACGGCGTCCGGCTCGTACGTCACCTGCACGTCGAACCAGGTGGTCGCCGGGTCCACCACGGTGACGCCCTCGCGCATCGCCCGCTCCAGCAGGCGGTCGTTGAGCAGCCGACGGGCCTGCGCCAGCTGGACCCGGTCGTTGATGCCCAGGATGTCCCGGTGGTCCTCGGCGACCACGGCACCCACCCGGTGACCCGCCTTGCGCAGGATCTCCAGGGTGTCGGTCAGGTACTCCTCGCCCTGCGAGTTGTCCGTGGTGAGCTCGCCCAGCGCCTCGACCAGCAGCTTGGCGTCGAAGGCGAAGACGCCGGAGTTGATCTCGGTGATCGCGCGCTGGGTGGCGCTGGCGTCCCGCTCCTCGACGATCGCGGCGACGGTGCCGTCCTCGTCCCGCAGGATCCGGCCGTAGCCGAAGGGCTCGGGGACGACGGCGGTCAGCACGGTGACGCCGTTCTGCTGCGCCTCGTGCGCGTCCGCCAGCCGGCGCAGGGTCTCGCCGGTCAGCAGCGGCGAGTCACCGGCGGTGACGATCACCGTGCCGTCCAGCACCACGCCGTCCGCGGCCAGCACGTCCAGCGCGGTGCGCACCGCGTGTCCGGTGCCGTTCTGCTCCTCCTGCACCGCGGTGCGCGCCGCCGGGTAGTGCTCCGTCAGGTGCGCCACGACCAGCTCGCGCTGGTGGCCGACCACCACGACCAGCTGGCCCGGCGTCAGTTCACCGGCCGCCGACACCGCGTGGCCCACCAGCGAGCGCCCGCACACCTCGTGCAGCACCTTGGGCAGCTTGTTCGACTTCATCCGGGTCCCGCCACCGGCGGCGAGCACGACAACGGCGGCAAGCGAATTGGCACCCATGCGGGGAGGCTCCTCGGTAGGTTCACAGAGAGGGCAGAGCAGGCCCGGCCCGGACCCAGGCCGGTCGCCATTCGCACAGTCCGCCGAGCAGCACCGACAATACCGGCGCTGGGGGAAACGCCCGAACCCGAGGCGTGTAGAGGCTCCGCCGCTAGGATTCGAACCCAGACAAAGGCCTCCAAAGGGCCCTGTGCTGCCATTACACCACGGCGGACAGTCCTGTCAGACCCTACCCGAGTCGACCCGTCCGTGGGTATCAACTGCCCCGATCCGCAGGCTCGAATCCGCCGCGGCCGCTCGAACGTCCGGGGCCGGGGGTTCATCCATCCAGTCGGGTGAATTCACTCAAGCGCCGCGCGGCGGTGTGTTCCCCTGGACACGGAGCGCAACCTACGATGCCGTAGGTTACGCCAACGTAGGCTCCGCTCTCTCCCGTTCCGGGACGCCGCAAAGGGACGCCCATGACCATCCAGGCAGGCGAGGGGCGCGCGGGGACCGCCGCGCAGCATCCCGCCCACTCCCCCGATCCCGACGCCGACACCACCGCCGGGACCGCCGGCGCCGAACCGGTCGGCGCCACCGCCGCCACCCGGCTGTCCGCCACCCGCGGCGGAGAGAAGCAGGGCTTCGCCGAGCGGATCGCCCTCGCACTGTTCATCCTCGTGCCGTTCTCCGCGCTGGTGGCCGCCGTACCGGTGGCCTGGGGCCGGGGCCTGGGGTGGACGGACGTGGCGGTCACCGTCGCCATGTACTTCCTCACCTGTCACGGCGTCACCGTCGGGTACCACCGCTACTTCACCCACGGCGCCTTCAAGGCGAACCGCCCGATGCGCCTGGCGCTGGCGATCGCCGGCAGCCTGGCGGTCGAGGGCCCGCTGGTGCGCTGGGTGGCCGACCACCGCAAGCACCACCGTTTCAGCGACAAGGACGGCGACCCGCACTCGCCCTGGCGCTACGGGGAGAGCGTTCCCGCGCTGGTCAAGGGCCTGTGGTGGGCGCACATGGGCTGGATGTTCGACGAGGAGCAGACCCCTCAGGTCAAGTACGCCCCGGACCTGGTCCGCGATCCGGCCATGAGGCGGATCTCCCGGCTGTTCTGGCTCTGGACGACCATCTCGCTGCTGCTGCCCGCACTGATCGGCGGCCTGGTGAGCCTGTCCTGGGAGGGTGCGCTGTCCGCCTTCTTCTGGGGCTCGCTGGTCCGGGTCGCGCTGCTGCACCACGTCACCTGGTCGATCAACTCGATCTGCCACGCCGTCGGCCGGCGTCCGTTCCGCTCCCGGGACCGCTCCGGCAACGTCTGGTGGCTCGCGGTGCTGTCCTGCGGCGAGTCCTGGCACAACCTGCACCACGCCGACCCGACCGCCGCCCGGCACGGGGTGCTGCGCGGGCAGATCGACTCCTCGGCCCGGCTGATCCGCTGGTTCGAGCTGGCCGGCTGGGTCCGGGACGTCCGCTGGCCGGACGCGCAGCGGATCGCCGCCCGCCGCGCCGCATGAGGCGGCGCTTCCAGCATGATGTAGGGGTGAACGGGAGCAGCGCAGACAGCACAGGCGGTCACCACAGCACGCGGACGGACGCGGCGCCCGGAACGGCGCCGGCCCGTCCGCAGGCCGCTGCACCGGCGAGCGGGGCCGCCCACGGGGGTGCCGAACGGAGCACGGAGGGGGCCGCGGGCGCGGCCGCCCCGCGCCGCAGGGGCGGCCGGGTCCGGATGACCGGCAAGCAGCGCCGGGAGCAGCTGCTGGAGATCGGCCGGACGGTCTTCGCGGAGCGCGGCTACGACGGCACCTCGGTGGAGGAGATCGCCGAGCGCGCCGGGGTGTCGAAGCCCGTGGTGTACGAGCACTTCGGGGGCAAGGAGGGGCTGTACGCGGTGGTGGTGGACCGCGAGATGCAGCTGCTGCTGGACATGGTGACGGGGGCCCTCACCGGCGGGCACTCGCGCGAGCTGCTGGAGCAGGCCGCGTTCGCCCTGATGGACTACATCGACACCTCGACGGACGGCTTCCGGATCCTCGTCCGGGACTCCCCGGTGGCCCAGTCGACCGGCACCTTCGCCTCGCTGATCAGCGACATCGCCACCCAGGTCGAGGACATCCTGGGCCTGGAGTTCAAGTCCCGGGGCTTCGACGCCCGGCTGGCGCCGATGTACTCGCAGATGCTGGTCGGGATGGTCGCGCTGACCGGCCAGTGGTGGCTGGAGGTCCGCAAGCCGGACAAGGCGACGGTGGCGGCGCACCTGGTGAACCTGGCCTGGCACGGGCTGGAGGGGCTGGAGCGGCACCCCAGGCTGGTCGGCGAGCGCAGGGCCTGAACCCGGCCACGGGTTCTCACCGCCCGGCCCTGATCCTCACCGTCTGGCCCCCACCGCGAAGATCCGCCGGAACGGGAAGACCGTCCCGTGCGGCCCGGCCGGGTAGGCCTCGCGCAGCAGCCGCCCGTACTCGGCGAGGAAGGCGGCCCGTTCGGCCGGGTCAGCGAGCCGGGTGAGGACGGGGCGCAGTGCGGTGCCCTTGACCCACTCCAGCACCGGGTCCGGCCCCGGGAGCAGGGTGAGGTAGGTGGTCTCCCAGACGTCCGGGAGGCAGTCGGCGGCGGCGAGGGCGTCGAGGTAGCGCTCGGGCGGGTGGACGCCCGCGCGGTCGGCGTCGGATCCCAGGGTGTCGCGCCAGCGGGTGCTGCGGCGCAGGTCGGCCAGCAGGGTGTGACTGGGGGCGTCGAAGTTGCCGGGCACCTGGAAGGCGACCGTTCCGCCCGGACGCAGTGCGGCGGCCCAGCGCGGGACGAGGTCGAGGTGGCCGTCGATCCACTGGAGGGTGGCGTTGGAGACGATCAGGTCGGGCCGGGCCGGGGCCGGGTCGTAGTCACGGGCGTCGGCGAGCAGGTAGTCGGCGGTGGGCTCGCCCTCGGTGCGGGCGGTGGCGAGCATCGGGGCGGAGTTGTCGACGCCGGTGATCCGGGCGTGCGGCCAGCGTTCGCGCAGTACGGCGGTGGAGTTGCCGGGGCCGCAGCCGATGTCCAGGATCACGGCGCGGTCCGGATCCGGGAGGGCGGGGACGCGGGCGAGCAGGTCGTGCAGCGGGCGGGTGCGTTCGTCGGCGAAGCGCAGGTACTGCGCCGGGTCCCAGACTGGGGTGGTCATGGTTCACCTCGAAAGTATCTCGACATCAAGATATCTCGATGTAGCCTCGCTGGCACATTTCTCGATGTCAAGAGACTTCACATCGACACATCCACCGATACACTGATCGTCATGGAGGACGAGGTCGACAGGCTGGTCGCAGCGTGGCGCCGGGAGCGCCCCGACCTCGACGTGGAGCCGCTTGAGGTGCTGAGTCGGGTCAGCCGGCTCGCCCGGCACCTGGACCGCGCCCGCCGCACCGCCTTCGCCGAGCACGGCCTGGAGCCCTGGGAGTTCGACGTCCTGACCGCCCTGCGGCGGGCCGGCTCCCCGTACCAGCTCTCCCCCGGCCAGCTGCTCACCCAGACCCTGGTCACCTCCGGCACCATGACCAACCGGATCGACCGCCTCACCGGCAAGGGCCTGGTCAAGCGCCTGCCCGACCCCGACGACCGGCGCGGCGTCCTGGTCCGCCTCACCGACGACGGCCGCGACCGCGCCGACCAGGCGCTCGCCGGCCTGCTCGCCCACGAACGCGAACTGCTCGCCCAGCTCAGCTCCGACCAGCGGGGCGAACTCGCCGGCCTGCTGCGGCTGTTGGTCGCGCCGTTCGACAACATCCCGGGCTAGTGCCAGCCGTGCGGGCCCCGCGGGTTCCGCCTCTCACCCCCGTTCGGACACCCCCGCCACCGACGACGGTGGCGGCAGGGCCGGCTCGGCGGGGCTGACCCCGGCCCGGCGGGCGACCGCGACGGCGGCCAGCGTGGAGTGCACCCCGAGCTTGCCGAGCACGTTCTGCATGTGGGTGCGGACGGTGTGCGGCGACAGGTAGAGCCGTTCCGCGACCGCCTGCCGGCCCAGGCCCGCGACCATGCAGCGCAGGATCTGCTTCTCCCGAGGGGTGAGGGTGTCCACCAGCCGCTCGCTCTCGGTGCGGTCCCGCCGGGCGGTGGTGAGCTCGCGGATCACCCCGGTGAGCAGCGCGGGCGGCAGGTGCGTCTCGTCCCGCAGCACGCCCCGCACCACGGCGAGCAGCCGGGCCAGCGAACTCTCCTTCGCCACCCAGCCGGTGGCACCCGCGTGCAGGGCCCGGGCCGCGCGGTGCGGGTCGTCGGCGGCGGCCAGGACGACGGCGCGCAGCCCCGGGTGGGCACGGCGGAGCCGGCCGAGCAGGGTGATCCCGTCGGGCGGCGGGCTGGCGGGTCTGAGCTGATCGGCCCGCAGCTGCTCCGCCCTCAGCTGGTCGGCCCGCAACTGGTCCGCCGGGCGGGCGACGGACGGCGGCGCCCCGCCCGGAACCCCCGGACGCCGGGGCGACGGCACCGCCGGACCCGGGCGGCGCCGGGCCTCCTCGGCCGTCTCGGTGCCCGACCGCTGCCGGGCGGCCGCACCGGCGGCCTCGGCCCCCAGGTCCGCGTCGATCAGTGCCACGTCGTAGGCCCGCCCCTCGGAGGCCGCGCGCTCCAGCGCCCGCTCCGCGGCGGCCGCGCTGCCGGCCGCGCCGACCTCCACGTCGGGCTCGGCGGCGAGCGCCGCAGCCAGTGCCTCGGCGAAGATCCGGTGGTCGTCGACCACCAGGACCCGGATCCGCCCCATCGTCCCCACCCCCTGCTCAGACCGCCCGAGCCCGGGAGCGGGAACCGGCCCGGCGTCCGCGTTCCGGACCCTCCGTTCCGCCCGCCCACCGGTGGCCGATGAGGCCGAAAGGGCGCCGGCCCCCACCGGTACCTCATTCAGCGTACGGGCCGGGAAACGCGCCCGTGGCGATTCGGTGAAGTTTCGTCAGAAGGTGCGTGAGCAGCCTGACTTGTGCGGCGGCCCGGCCCCGGAAGCGTGCTCGACGCCCCGGAGCCGGGCCAACCGCCCCGTGCCTACAGGCCGTTCTTCGCCAGGGTGAACTTCCAGGCGTCGGCGACGATGTCGTCCAGGTTCGGACGGCGCGGCGTCCAGCCCAGCGCCTCGTGGGCGCGCGCGGCGGAGGCGACCAGCACCGCCGGGTCGCCGGCCCGCCGGCCGGAGACCTGCACCGGGATCTCGCGGCCGGTGACCCGCTTGACCGACTCGATCACCTCGTGCACCGAGAAGCCGCTGCCGTTGCCCAGGTTGCAGATCAGGTGCTCGCCCGGCTTGGCGGCGTCCAGCGCCAGCAGGTGCGCCTCGGCGAGGTCCGCGACGTGGATGTAGTCGCGGATGCAGGTGCCGTCCGGGGTCGGGTAGTCGTCGCCGTACACCGCGATGTGCGGGCGCTGGCCGAGCGCGGCCTGGAAGACCAGCGGGATCAGGTGCGACTCGGGGTCGTGGCGCTCCCCGTACGTGCCGTAGGCGCCGGCCACGTTGAAGTAGCGCAGCGAGACGGCGGCCAGGCCGTGCGCGACGGCCTCGCTGGTGATCAGGTGGTCCACGGCGAGCTTGGTGGCGCCGTAGGTGTTGGTCGGCGCGGTACGGGCGGTCTCGGCGATCGGCACCGCCTCGGGCTCGCCGTAGGTGGCGGCGGTGGAGGAGAAGACCAGCTTGCGCACACCGGCCGCGCGCATCGCGCTGATCAGCTCCAGCGAACCGGCCACGTTGTTGCGCCAGTACTTCTCCGGGTCCGCGACCGACTCGCCGACCTGCGAGGAGGCGGCGAAGTGCAGCACGCCGTCGAAGGAGCCGTCCAGCACCTTCCCGGCCTCCTGGATCCGGCCCTCGACGAACTCGGCACCGGCCGGAACGCCCTCGCGGAAGCCGGTGGAGAGGTCGTCCAGGACGGTCACCTGGTGTCCCGCCTCCAGCAGGTGGGCGGCCACCACGCTGCCGACGTAGCCGGCGCCACCCGTGACCAGGTACTTACTCATGATGAGACCTCCAGCGGGCGATGGACCGCCCGGACGCCGGGGGCCATCGACGAATGCGTACGACTGCGATCATTCTCTCCTCCCCGCCAAGTGCTCAGGACCAGACGGGTGCCCGATCCCGGCTCTTCATCCGCTTCTCAGCCGCCGGACATCCGGTTGCCCGACCGCCGGGCCGCCGCCCCCGCTTCCTCAACCGCTGGACATCCGCTCCAGCAGGCCGGTGCGCGCCGCCACCGCGGCGGCCTCCAGCCGGGTGCGCGCGCCCAGCTTCATCAGCACCCGCTGGACGTGGGTACGGGCGGTGCTCGCGGCGATCCGCATCCCGGCGGCGATCGCCGCGGTGTCCTCACCGTCCGCGATCCGGGCCAGCACCTGCACCTCACGGCGGGTCAGCAGTCGCAGCAGCCGCACGGCCTCGTCGTCCGGCTCGGCCACCGGGCGCAGCAGCTGGTCGAAGGCGCCGCGCAGGATGTCCACCGCCACCGCGGCCTCGCCGGCCCGGGCACGCCCGATGGCCCGCTCGACCACCTCGATCCGCTCGTCGCTCGGCACGTACCCCGCCGCCCCCGCCGCGAACGCGCCTGCCACGCCCCGCAGTTCACCCACCGGGCCGAGCACGATCACGGCCACCTCGGGGCGCTCCCGGCGGATCCGGCGCAGCACGTCGAAGGCGCCCGGCTCCGCCGGCGCCGCCACGCCCAGCAGGCACACCTCGGGCCGGCGCCCGGCCACCAGGTCGGCGGCGACCCCGGCCGGGGAGCCGACCGCGAGCACCCGGTGACCGCGCAACTGGAGCGCGGTGGCCAGCGCCTCGGCCAGCAGCCGGTGGTCGTCGACCACCACGAGTCGAACGCCCATGGACACCCTCCCGGTCGGGGTCCGGCTCGCGCCCGCACCCCACGGGCGGGCGGCCGATGACGCACCATCACAACGCATTCCGTACCCGACCCGCTAGGCCGCCGGGCGCCGCCGACCGGCACTGCCAGCGGAAACGCGAAAGACCCCCGCCGTGAGGCGAGGGTCTTTCAGTGGAGCCCCCATGCGGAATCGAACCGCAGACCTTCTCCTTACCATGGAGACGCTCTACCGACTGAGCTATAGGGGCTTGCCGGGCTTTTCGCCGGGCCGGTCGAACAAGGAAGACATTACACGGCCGTGGGCCCGGAAGGGAAATCGGCCCTGATCCGGCCACTTCCCGCCCTCAGTCCCGGGCGTGCGCCGCGTCGAACTCCTCGCGGGCCGCGAGCATCTGCAGCGCGTGGCCCTCCGTCCAGCGACCGAGCGGGGAGAGCAGCTCGGCCAGCTCCCGACCGAGCGGCAGCAGGTCGTAGACCACCCGCGGCGGCGTCTCCGGGAAGACGGTGCGGAGCACCAGGCCGCTGCGCTCCAGGTTGCGCAGCGACTGGGTGAGCATCTTGCGGCTGACCCCGCCGACCCCGCGCTGGAGCTCGGAGAAGCGCTGCGGGCCGCAGGCGGCGAGGCTCATCAGGATCAGCATCGACCACTTGTCGGCCAGGTCGGCGAACATCTCGCGGCTGGGGCAGAGCTGGGCGAAGACGTCGAACTCCTCCTCCCGCACCTGCTCCCGTCCCCGATCCTGATCCCGATCCCGTTCCTCGCGCGGTGCGACCGCTTCGTCCGTCGTCATACCGACCAGGGTAGTCCGACAGTCTCCAAACCGCACTTGGTAACCAATAGAGACCTGGTCTATATTCGAGACCGCTCGACGGGACGGACCGAAGCGGCACGCCCCGCCCCCCGCCCGCCCCTCCGCCCTTCCACGGGCCCCCGCCCGCCCCGTACAGGAGTGCCTCCGCCATGACCATCCGCCCGACCGTCGCCCTCGCCTACCACTCCGGCTACGGCCACACCGCCGTGATCGCCGAGGCCGTCGCCCGCGGTGCCGCCGCCGCGGGCGCCGAGGTCGTCTCGATCGCCGTCGACACCATCACCGACGAGCAGTGGGCCCAGCTGGACGCCGCCGACGCGATCGTCTTCGGCTCGCCCACCTACATGGGCACCGCCTCCGGCGCCTTCCACGTCTTCGCCGAGGCCACCAGCAAGCGCTGGTTCACCGACGCCTGGAAGGACAAGGCCGCGGCCGGCTTCACCAACTCCGGCTCCAAGAGCGGCGACAAGGCCGCCACCCTCGGCTTCTTCCAGACCCTCGCCGCCCAGCACGGCATGAACTGGGTCAACCTCGGTCTCAAGCCCGGCTGGAACGCCACCACCGCCAGCGAGAACGACCTCAACCGCCTCGGCTTCTTCAACGGTGCCGCCGCCTCCTCCCCGACCGACGCCGGCCCGGAGGGCGTCCACAAGGCCGACATCGCGACCGCCGAGCACCTCGGCGAGCGCGTCGCCCGGCACACCGCGATCCTGCTGGCCGGCCGCGCCGCCCTGGCCGGCTGAGCCCCTCCCCGTACGGCTACGCCGCCGGGTCCGCCGTCGGGTCCGCCCCCAGGAGGGGCGCCCGGCGGCGTCCGCCTTCCTCCACCGACCCCAGATCGACGCCGACCGTCTCCGGCAGCAGCCGCAGGCACCCCAGCGCCAGCACGCCCAGCCCCGCCAGGTACCAGCCGGCCGGCTGCGCCGTCCCGTACACCTCGGTCAGCCTGGTCGCCACCAGCGGCGTCGTGGCGCCGCCGACCACCCCGCCCAGGTTGTACGTCAACGCGGCGCCGGTGTAGCGCACCCGGGTCGGGAACAGCTCCGGCAGGAACGCCGCCAACGGCCCCAGCAGGAACCCCAGCACCACCATCGCCCCGGCCAGCGCCAGGAACATCAACGGCCGGCGCACCGTCTCCAACAGCGGGAACAGCGCGAGCGACCACGCCGCCGCCAGGGCCGTCGCCCACCGCAACGTCCGCAGCCGCCCCCACCGGTCACTGCGCGAGGCACCCAGCCACACCGTCACGCCCCCACCCACCGCACCGACCAGCAGCATCGACAGCACCAGCGTGCTCGCCACCCCCAGACCGGAGGTCGCGTACGCCAGCGCATAGGTCGTGGTCAGGTAGAACAGCGCGTACCCGACGGTGATCGCCCCGCCGCCCGCCAGCACCGGCCGCCAGTGCTCGCGCAACACCTCCACCACCGGCGGCCGCTCCCGCCGCTCGTCCGCCCGGAACAGCGGCGTCTCCGCCAGCCGCAGCCGCACGAACAGGCCCACCGCCACCAGGGCGAGCGAGGCCAGGAACGGCACCCGCCAGCCCCAATCCCGGAACGCCCGCTCGTCCAGCCCGAGTTGGAGCGCCAGGAACCCCCCGTTCGCCAGCACGAACCCCGTCGTCGGCCCCAGCTGCAGGAACCCCCCGTACCGCCCGCGCCGCCCGGCCGGCGCGTTCTCCGCGATCAGCAGCGCCGCCCCGCCCCACTCACCGCCCAACCCGACGCCCTGGCAAACCCGCAGCACCACCAGCAGCACCGGCGACCACCACCCCCACACCGCGAACCCCGGCAACACCCCGACCGCCGCCGTCGCCAGCCCCATCAGCAGCAGCGACACCACCAACGTCGCCTTCCGCCCCACCCGGTCACCGAAGTGCCCGAACACCACCGCCCCCAGCGGCCGAGCCAGGAACGCCACCGCGTACACCGAGAACGACGCCAACAGCGCCCCCACCGTGCCCAGTTCGGGAAAGAACACCGGCCCGAACACCAACGCGGCAGCCGTTCCGTACAGGAAGAAGTCGTAGAACTCGATCGCCGTCCCGATCAGCGCCGCAGCCGCCGCCCGCCGCAACTGCCCTACCCGCCAAGCACCGTCCGCATCCATACCACCACCCTCGCCACCAGCCCGGCCACCCCACCAGCCCCCACCCGAGTGACCCCGGCGCACACTCACCACGCCCACGCCGGGGTCCTACGCCTTGCGCGCGTCCCGCGGAATCACGACCAACTTCCGCACCGGCAAGGCCCCGACCACCGCAGAGCCCGATTCGCCGCCCGAAACTACCTCGCGTACGGGTTGTCCTCCGGCGGCACCGGAGGCTGATACGACGGCGGCGGAGGCGGCACCGAACCCGCCGGCTGCTGCGGGGGCTGCGGCGGCACGACCGGCTTCCGGCGCCGCAGCACGGCGAACACCGCCCCGGCAACCAGCACCAATCCGGCCACCACCGCAGCCGCGATCGGCAGCGCACTACCCGATCCTGACGACGACTCAGTCTTCGGCTGAGATGTCGGCGCCTCCACAGCCACCTCGCTCGGGCTCTCCGCCGGACTCGCTGGAGCCGCTGGTGCGGGAGCGGACGAACCCGCTGACGCCGACGGAACGGCCGAAGGAGAGGCCACGTCAGCCGGAAGCGGCGACACATCCGCCGGGCCCGGATCCCCGGGATCCGTCAGCGCGATCCTCGGCCGAACCGCACCCCACCCGGCATCATCCGTGCGGACCGTCCCCCCGTTCGGCCTTCCTGCGGTGTTGATGAGCACGCGCAGAATCTGATTCGCCGTCCAGTCCTTGTGAACCGACCAGATCAGTGCCGCAGATGCGGAGGCTAGAGCGGTCGCCTCGGACGTGCCATGACCTTTGCAGTACCCGGACGCGGTTGTACAGGCCGCGATCGTGTTCATACCAGGAGCTACAAGGGCAACTTGCGGCCCGTGCTCGGACTCATCCGTCACGGTCCCGTTTTGATCGATCGCCCCGACACCGACGACATTGGGAAGGGCTCCAGGATAGTCAACCGGATTCCCCGACTGCGCCTCGTTCCCCACAGCCGCAAGTACCAGCACACCCTTCGCTCTCGCAGCGGCAAGGATTCGATTCAGCTTGGCCACATCGTCCGGGAACGCGGTCACCGCGTTGATTCCCTGAGAAATGTTGACAACCTTGGCACCCTGGTCGACTGCATAGTCGACAGCCTGTCCAACCTGGTCAAGAAAATCAGTGGAGACCAAAGATCCGACAGAGCCGGTATTGATCTTCAACGGCAGGATCCTGACCCCCGGGGCCAATCCATAGGCCCCCTTGCCGCCATTGGCCTTGCCGGTTCCTGCGATCAAGCCAGCCATCTTCGTGCCGTGCTCATTGCCATACGTGCCCACACCGCCCGGGCTGCCACTGAAGTCCTTGCCCGGCAGAAATTGGCCGACCAGGTCCGGGTGGTCCAGCTTGAACCCACCGTCGATCACCGCAACCGTGATGCCCTGTCCTTGAGACACCTTCCACATCTCCGAGGCGTGCATGGCATCCAGGTGCCACTGGTCATCACGAATCGAGCCATCGGCAACCGCGGGTGCCGCGACTGGGCCAACAACGAATCCCGCAGCCAACAGCGCCGCTGTGACAGCCCGCCAGCTCGTTCGTGCGTTCGTCCGCCCCATCACAACTCCTCGTCGTCTTCTCCGCCAACCACCGAGCGCGCCCCGAACAGAGCTGCCCGGCCACTGGTAAAGCCCAGTGGCCGGGCAGCCGTTGTCGCCCTACTCAACCACGTCCGGGTTGCTGTGCGGGGTGCCGCTGGTCCAGGTCTCCTCGTCCTCGTGCAGGTAGTCGGCACGCTTGCGGCGGTCACGCTCGTTGCGGCCACCGTGGCCGGCCATGCCCGGGCCCATCATGCCGTTCTGCCCGGACCGGGCGCCGCCCTCGGCGGCTCCCGCTGCGGCCGCCCGGTTGCGCAGGCCCGTACCGCCCGGCGTGAACTCGCCACCGACGGCAGGCCCCTTGCGGCCGCCGACCGTGCCGCCGCCGGTCGAGGTCAGGCCCCGGCCACCGCGTGCGCCACCGCCGGAACCGCCGATGCCGTGGCCGCCACCCATACCCGGGTGCATGCCGCCCATACCGGTGGACGACCCGGCCCGACCACCGGCCGGTCCGGCTTCGCGGGAACCGAAGACGGTGCCGCTGGGCAGGCCCGGGCTACCGGACTTGCCGGGGATCTGACCGCCGCCGAACGGCGCCGGGCGGGGCGGGATCGAGCCGCCGCCCTTGCCGGGGACATAGCCACCGCTGCTGCCCTTGACCGGGATCGAGCCGCCACCGATCCCACCCGGGAAGCCGGTGATCGGCCCGCCGCCCGGCATACCGGGCGTACCGCCGGGGCCGTCGGGCCCGCCCGGGAAAACGGGCGTGGCGCCAGGGCCGCTCGGCGACAAGGGGCCCGGACCGGCCTGGCCCGGCAGGGTGGGCGCGGGCGGCAGGCTGTCGAGGCCGGTACCGGGGCGGTCGATCGGGTCCGACGGGTGGGACGGCGGAGTCGAGGAACCCGGATCCTGCGGTGTGGACGGAACCGGGCCGCCACCATGCGGAGGAGTCGGTCCGGTGTGGCCCGGGTTCGACGGATCCTGCCAGGTCGTCCCCGGGTCGCGGGGGGTCACGGAGCCACTGCGGTAGCTGCCAACTGGCGAGCTGTAGCTACCACCAACGCTGCCGCCACTTGAACGCGGGCTACGGAGGGGAGCGCCATAGCCTCCACCGGAACCTCCGCCGGTGTAGTCCGTGTTTCCACTCTTGTCCGGAGCCGCTGTGTCGGGCGTCCCCGGCAGCCTCACGTCATCAGGAATCCCGTTCAGGGTCGTCGTCGCCGCGCTGTACGCCTGGGCCAGGTTCTCCACCTGTTTGACGGCTTCCTGGTGCTCCTTGTCGACCGCCGCCTTGAACTTGGTGGCCTCCGCGTCGGTCACCCACTTGTCCTGCAGCTGGGCCTTCATGTAGTCGTCAACCGACTGACCGACCGCGAGCTTGGCCTCCGCACCCGGGTAGGGCTTCTGCTGCGCGTGTTGGTCCAGTTTCTGTATCGCCGTCGCCGGAAGCGGCGGCATCGCGGCCTTGGCAGTGCTGAGTGCTTCACCGGCCTGGGTCATCGCGCCGCCGGCGGTCGTGGAGTGCTGACCGATGATCGCTGCGGACTTGTACAGGTTTCCGACCCAGGTCTTGAAGTTCTCAGCCGCCGGTCCCTCCCAGGTGACTTGCCCGAGGTGTGCCTGGAGTGCCGAGCTGAGGTCCGTCAGGACTCGACCGGCGTTCTCCAACTGATTGGCCCGCTTCAGCACCATGTCAGGCTGCGTCTTATCGACCATTGAGATAAGAACGGCGTGATCAATGCCGTGGTACTTCGATTCACCTGCCATGACCTGCTCCCCGTCTCCCCGTGAGTCTCTCCTCGTACCGCCGTCAGAGGCCTGCGCTGGACTTCACCCTCGGCCCGTTCGATCCCGCCGCCGGTGAAGTGACGTCCGCTGTCTTCGCGACCGCGTTCTGCGCGGCCGCCGTGTGGTCCTCGTTGGTCTGGTACGTGCCCGCCGTCTTTGAAACCGCGTCCTGCATCGCCTGAATCTGCGACACGAACTCCTTGTGAAGCCGGACGAGTTCGGAGTGAACCTTCTCGTACCTGGCGCTCAGAGCCGTCGCCTCCGAGAACGAGCCGGAGTTCGCGCTGACGAAACTCGCCTGCTCCAACTTCTGCGCTTCGAGTTTGTATGGCGCAGCCGCCGAACCCTCCATGGCGGAGAGCAATGCCTCGACTTTCTTCGCGAAGTTCGTGAGCGTGTCCAGCTCGACCTGCACGTCCTGCTTGCCGAAGGCCGCCACCAGGCCACTGGCGCTGAAGTTCGTCTGCGCCGTGCTGACGAACTTGCCGATCCCGAACGGCCCCGCCGACAGCATGAACGGCGACGCATCGGGCGTCCCTGCCGGGTTCGCCCCCGAGTCGTTCGCGCCTGCCTCTGCCACAGCAGTTCACCTCTCCCCCGTACGGGCGGGCACTCCGGGCGGTTCCCCGGGTGCGCCGCTCCGCTACACACCGTCAATTTCTGGGCCGTACCGCCCTGGTCGGCGCATCCGACCGCCCCGTGGGCGGTCTCCGCCTCCGTCATCGTAGCCACCGCCTCTGTCGGACCGGCAGGGTCCTTGGCGCGCCCGTTCACGATCGGTACGAACTTGACACGTACAAGGTCCACCGCGGCCCTGGGTAGACTGCCCGGGTACGCCCCATCTGCCGCGCAATGTCGCACAGCAGCGACCCAAGGCCGCAGAACGGACGTGACCGCATGCCTTCGCAGACGCCCGCCGCAGTGACTCCCTGGTGGGCCCGGGCCGTGCGGCCGGCGCGGCCGCCGCTGCCGGTGGCGTTGATGGTGCGGGCGGCGGTGGGGATGGCGGTGCCGCTGACGGCGGGGTTGCTGGCGCACCGGCTGGATCTGGGGGTGTTCGCGGGGCTCGGGGCGATGCACGCGACGATGAACGACCGCGTCGAGCCGGCCCGTCTGCGCTCCGCCCGGATCGCGACCGCCGTGTTCGCCTCCGCGCTCGGCATGCTGATCGGTACGGCGTTGCAGCAGGCGCACGCGGGTGCGGCCGTGCTGGGCGTCTCGCTGACGCTGACGGCCTTCGCGTCCGGCGCGCTGAGCGCGACGGGTCCGCGCGGGTCGGCGGCGGGGATGCTGCTGTTGGTGTCGGCCGCGCTGGGCAGCGGGATGCCGTTGCCGCACCCGTGGTGGGCTGCAGCGCCGATGATGCTGGCGGGTGCCGCGTTCGTGGTGCTGCTGGGCCTGCCCGGCGGGGCGCACAACCGGCCCGCCTCGGATCCTCGCAACCGGGCGCTGGCCGCCGTGTACGAGGCGCTGGGCCGGACCCTCGCCGATCTGGGCACGCCGCGGGGCGCCGCCTCCCGCCAGGTGCTGACCGCCCGCCTGAACCTGCTCCAGGACCTGCTCCCGGGCCACGGCGGGAGCAGGACCGCCCGCACCGCCCGGATCCGCCGGATGTACGAGGCCGCCTTGGCCGCCACCGAGGCGGCGACCGGTCTGCTGTGGGCCTGGCGGCCCGTCCCTCCGGAGGTGGCGGAGGTGTCGAACCTGCTGGCGGCGGCCGTGCGGCGGGGCGGCGGCGAGGTCGTGGTGCCCGACTGGCGGCCCGACACCCCGGCCCGGCAGGCGCTGGACGTGGCGCTGCGCGCCGCCGCGGGCACCGTCGCCGGCCGCCCGACCCCGCCGGGTACCGCCCCGGCGCCGCCGCCCGACCCGTGGCGGCTGCGGGTGCGGCTGCTGTCCCGGGGCTCGGTGCGGTACGGGCTGAGGGTCGCGCTGTGCATCGCGGCCGGCTCGGCGGTGACCGCCAACTACCCGCTCAGCAAGAGCTACTGGGTGCCGATGACGATCGCCTTCGTGCTGAAGCCGGACCTCGGCTCGGTGTTCCTGCGCGCGGTGAGCCGGGCGGTCGGTACGGTGCTGGGCGTGGTCGTCACGGCGGCGCTGCTGTCGCTCACCACGGAGGAGTGGGCGCTGACGGCGATGGCGGCCGTGTGCGTCGCCCTGCTCCCGTACGCCACCGCGGCGCACTACGGGCTGAACACCGTCGTGATGACCCCGATGGCGCTGATCCTGCTGCAGATGGGCGGCCAGAGCAGTGCGGCCGAGTTCTGGCCCCGGGTGCTGGACACCGTGCTCGCGAGCGCGATCGTGCTGCTCTTCGGCTACCTGCTGTGGCCCGAACGCCCTCGCCACCGGATCGAGCCCCGGCTGGTGGACGCGGCGACGGCGCTGCGCGCCTACCTCGACGCCGTCACGCTGACCGAGGGAACCGCCGCCCGGGGCGGCAACGCCCAGGTGTGGCTGCGCCGCACCGCCTACCGCTCCCTGGCGGACGCCCGCCGGGAGGTGCAGCAGGGGCTGACCGAGCCGCCGCCCACCGGCCGGCTGGCCGAGCAGTGGCTGCCGGCCACGGCCGCGCTGGAGCGGCTGGGCGGCGCGGTGGCGGCCTTCGCCGCGCAGATCCGCTACGGCGGCCGGGTGCCGGACCCGGCCGAGACCGGGCGGGTCCGGCGGGCGCTGGACGAACTGACCGCCGCCGCCCGGGAGCACCGCCCGCCGACGCGGCCGGCGGCCCGGCCGACCGCGCCGCACGACCCGGCGCGCAGCGCGCTGGGCCGTGCGGCGGACGAGCTCGAAAGCCTGCTCAGGCCCGAGAGCGCACCTCGGCCGGAGCAGCAGCGGTAGGTCAGACCTGCTCGGCCAGCTCCAGCCAGCTCATCTCCAGCTCCTCCTTCTCCTCCCGGACCGCGCGCAGCTGCGCGTCCAGCTCCGCGACCTTGGAGAAGTCGGCGGCGTGCTCGGCGAGTTGGGCGTGCAGCTTGGACTCCTTCTCGTCCAGCTTGGCAATCTGCCGCTCCAGCTTCTGCATCTCCTTCTTCGCCGCCCGCAGGTCCCCGCCGGACAGTCCGGCGGCGGCGGTCTCGACGGCCGGGGCGGCGACGGGAGCGGACGGAGCCGCGGCGGCCGCCATCCGCGCCCGGCGCTCCAGGTACTCGTCGATCCCGCCGGGCAGCATCCGCATCCGCTTGTCGCCGAGCAGCGCGTGGACGACGTCGGTGGTGCGCTCGATGAAGAAGCGGTCGTGGCTGATGACGATCATCGAGCCGGGCCAGCCGTCGAGCAGGTCCTCCAGCTGGTTGAGCGTCTCGATGTCCAGGTCGTTGGTGGGCTCGTCCAGGAACAGCACGTTGGGCTCGTCCATCAGCAGCCGCAGCAGCTGGAGCCGCCGCCGCTCGCCGCCGGAGAGGTCGCCGACCGGCGTCCACTGCTTGTCCTTGCCGAAGCCGAACTGCTCGCACAGCTGGCCCGCGCTCATCTCCCGGCCCTTGCCGAGGTCGACCCGCGAGCGGACCTGCTCGACGGCCTGCAGCACCCGGGTCTCCGGGTTCAGCTCGGCGACCTCCTGCGACAGGTAGGCCAGCCGCACGGTCTTGCCGACCTTGACCACGCCGGAGGCGGGCTGCACGTCGCCCTCGGAGGCGTACGCGTCGCGCAGGGCGCGCAGCAGCGAGGTCTTGCCGGCGCCGTTGACGCCGAGCAGGCCGATCCGGTCGCCGGGGCCGAGCTGCCAGGTGAGGTTCTCCAGCAGCAGCTTGGGGCCGGCCTTCACGGTGACGTTCTCCAGGTCGAAGACCGTCTTCCCGAGCCGCGCGTTGGCGAACTTCATCAGCTCGCTCTTGTCCCGCGGCTCCGGCACGTCGGCGATCAGGGCGTTGGCCGCCTCGATCCGGTAGCGCGGCTTGGAGGTGCGGGCGGGGGCGCCGCGGCGCAGCCAGGCGAGCTCCTTGCGGGCCATGTTCTGGCGCTTCTGCTCCTCGACGGCCTCGATCCGGGAGCGCTCGGCGCGGGCGAAGACGTAGTCGGAGTAGCCGCCCTCGTACTCGTGCACGTCGCCGTGCTGGACGTCCCACATCCGGGTGCAGACCTGGTCGAGGAACCAGCGGTCGTGGGTGACGCAGACGAGGGCGGAGCGGCGCTTCTGCAGGTGCTGGGCGAGCCAGTTGATGCCCTCGACGTCGAGGTGGTTGGTGGGCTCGTCCAGGACGATCAGGTCGGGCGAGCCGAGCAGCAGCTTGGCGAGGGCGATCCGGCGGCGCTCGCCGCCGGAGAGCGGGCCGATGACGGTGTCCAGGCCGTCGGCGAAGCCGGGCAGGTCGAGGCCGCCGAAGAGGCCCTCGATGATGTCGCGGATGCGGGCGTCGCCGAGCCACTCGTGGTCGGCGCGGTCGGCGATGACCTCGTGCCGGATGGTGGCCTTCGGGTCGAGCGAGTCGTGCTGGGTGAGGACGTCGAGCTGGAGGCCGCCGTTCCAGGTGATCCGGCCGCCGTCGGGCTCCTCCAGCTTGGCGAGGATCCGGATCAGGGTGGTCTTGCCGTCGCCGTTGCGGCCGACGACGCCGATCCGGTCGCCCTCGCTCACGCCCAGGCTCACCGCGTCCAGCAGGGCGCGGGTGCCGTAGACCTTCGTGACGGACTCGATGGTGGCGAGGTTGACGGCCACGTGTGCTGCGCTCCTGGGTTCGGCGGTCGCGGGGCGGGCCCAGCCCGCCCCTCTCTCGGGGACACCCCGATCTCCCCAGCCTAATGGCCCCGCCGGAGCACCCTTACCCGGTCAGGCCGCACCCCTGCCCGGTCAGGCCGCGCCCTACCTGGTCAGCGCCCTTACCCGGTCAGTGCCCCTACCCGGTCAGTGCCCCTACCCGGTCAGGCCGCGACCGCCGCCGCCCCCGGCACCGGTCCGTACGTGACGTGCGCGGCCCGGCAGGTGCCGGAGGCCCGCAGCGCCTCGGCGACGGCGGCGGCCGCGTCGGCGTCCTTGGCCAGGAAGGCGCAGGTCGGTCCGGAGCCGGAGACGAGGGCGCCGAGCGCGCCCGCCTCGGTGCCGGCCCGCAGGGTGGCGGCCAGCGAGGGCCGCAGCGAGAGCGCGGCGGGCTGGAGGTCGTTGGCGAGCGCGGCGGCCAGGGCGACGGCGTCGCCCTCGGCGAGCGCGGCGAGCAGGGCCGGGTCGGCGTCGGGGGCGGGGACGACGGCGTCGCCGGAGCCGGTGCCGTTCTCCTCGCGCAGCCGGTCGCACTCGCGGTAGACGGCGGGGGTGGACAGGCCGCCCTCGGCGACCGCGAAGACCCAGTGGAAGGTGCCGGAGACGGCGAGCGGCTCCAGGATCTCGCCGCGGCCGCGGCCCAGGGCGACGCCGCCGAGCAGGGCGAACGGCACGTCCGAGCCCAGTTCGGCGGCCAGTTCCAGCAGGGTCTCGAACGGGGTGCCGAGCTTCCACAGCGCGTCGCAGGCGACCAGCGCCGCGGCGCCGTCCGCGCTCCCGCCGGCCATGCCTCCGGCCACCGGGATGGCCTTGGCGATGTGCAGGTGCACGCCGGGGTCGGCGATGCCGTGGTGGGCGGCGAGCAGCCGGGCGGCGCGGGCGGCGAGGTTGCCGTCGTCCAGGGGGACGGCCTCGGCGTCCGGCCCGGTGCAGGTCAGCGTGACGCCCTGGCCCTCGGTGGCGGTGACCTCGTCGCCGAGGGCGACCGCGAAGAAGACGTTGGCCAGGTCGTGGAAGCCGTCGGAGCGCAGCCCGCCCACCCCGAGCTGGACGTTGACCTTGGCCGGAACACGTACGGTGATCACACGGCATCCTTGGGCTTGTGCTCGGCGATGGCGGCGAACTGTTCCACCGTCAGCATCTCGCCGCGCAGCTTGTGGTCGATCCCGGCGCCCGCGAGCGCCTGCTCGGCGGCGGCGGCCGAGCCGGCCCAGCCGGCCAGCGCGGCGCGCAGGGTCTTGCGCCGCTGGGCGAACGCGGCGTCGACCACCGCGAACACCTCCTCGCGGCTGGCCGTGGTCTTCGGCGGCTCGCGGCGGATCAGCGAGACCAGTCCGGAGTCCACGTTGGGGGCGGGCCAGAACACGTTCCGTCCGATCGCCCCGGCGCGCTTCACGTCGGCGTACCAGTTGGCCTTGACCGAGGGGACGCCGTACACCTTGTTGCCGGGCTTGGCGGCGAGCCGGTCGGCGACCTCGCTCTGCACCATCACCAGGGTCCGCTCGATGGTGGGGAAGGTCGCCAGCATGTGCAGCAGGACGGGCACGGCCACGTTGTACGGCAGGTTGGCGACCAGCGCGGTCGGCGCCGGCCCGGGCAGTTCGGTGACCTCCATGGCGTCGCTGAACACCAGGTCGAAGGAGTCCGCCTTGCCGGGCATCCGGGCGGCGACGGTGTCCGGCAGGTGCTGGGCGAGCACCGGGTCGATCTCGACCGCGGTGACGTGCCGCGCCGCCTCCAGCAGCGCCAGCGTGAGCGAGCCGAGGCCCGGCCCGACCTCGACCACCGCGTCCTGCTCGGTCACCTCGGCGGCCCGGACGATCCGCCGCACGGTGTTGCCGTCGATGACGAAGTTCTGCCCGCGCTGCTTGGTCGGCTTCACGCCGAACGCGGCCGCCAGCGCCCGGATGTCGGCGGCGCCCAGCAGGTGGCTGTCAGGGGTGGGGTCGGTGGTGCTCACGCGCCAAGGATACGGGCGCGGAAGGGGCTCAGAGTTCGACGACCTCGGCGAGGTCGATCTCCACGGCGTACGGCGGATCGGTATCCGAAGCTCAGTACCCGAAGGCCCGCGCCGTGTTCTCGGCGATGGCGGCCGACAGCTCGTCCTCGTGCAGCCCCAGGGTGGCGGCCATCGAGCGGACCGTGACCGGGACGAGGTACGGGGCGTTCGGGCGGCCCCGGTAGGGGTGCGGGGTGAGGAAGGGCGCGTCGGTCTCGACCAGGATCCGGTCCAGCGGGGTGGCGAGGAGGGCGTCGCGCAGCGGCTGGTTGGCCTTGAAGGTGACCGGTCCGGCGAAGGACAGGTACCAGCCGTGCTCGGCGCAGGTCTTGGCCATCTCGGCGTCGCCGGAGTAGCAGTGGAAGACCGTCCGCTCGGGGGCGCCCTCCGCCAGCAGGACGGAGATGACGTCCTCGTGGGCGTCGCGGTCGTGGATGACCAGCGCCTTGCCGTGCCGCTTGGCCATCTCGATGTGGCGGCGGAACGACTCCTTCTGGATCTCCACGCCCTCCGGGCCGGTGCGGAAGTAGTCCAGGCCGGTCTCGCCGACGGCGAGGACCTGCGGAAGGGCGGCGAGCCGGTCGATCTCGGCGAGCGCCTCCTCCAGCGCGTCCGCGCCGCCGGCCTTCCGCTGCTGGCCGGACCAGCCGTCCGCGTCGCCGAGGAAGATCCGCGGTGCCTCGTTGGGGTGCAGGGCGACGGCCGCGTGCACCTGCTCGTACTGGGCCGCCAGTTCGGCGGCCCAGCGCGAGCCGGGCACGTCGCAGCCCACCTGGACCACCGTGGCGACCCCGACCGAGGCGGCCCGGGCCAGTCCCTCGGCCGGGGTGCCGGCCTGCATGTCGAGGTGGGTGTGCGAGTCGGCCACCGCCACGGCCAGGGGTTCCGGCAGCGGCGGCGGGGTCGACCGGTCGTCGTCCTTGGGCATCAGGAGGCCGACTTCTCTTCGAGGCGCGGGAACAGGATGTCGCCCTTGGTGACGGTGGCACCGGCGGGCAGCCGGCCCCAGTCGGCGACGGTGGCGACGGTCTGCGCGGAGAGCGCGCCGAGGCCCTCGGCGGCGCCGAGCGAGGCCCACAGCTTCTCGCTGGTGGACGGCATCAGCGGGTTGAGCAGGACGGCGGTGCCGCGCAGCGCCTCGGCGGCGGTGTAGAGGATGGTGGCCAGGCGGGCCCGGCCCTCCTCGGAGTCGTCCTTGGCGACCTTCCACGGCTCCTGCTCGGTGAGGTAGCCGTTGACCTGCTTGACGAACTCGAAGATCGCCGCGATGCCGCCGGCGAAGTCCAGCTCCTCGCCGATCTTCAGGTCAGCCACCTCGGCGGCCGTGCGGAGCCCGTCGGCGACGGCCTGCTCAGCCTCGCCCGCGGCGGTCGCGGCCGGCAGCACACCCTCGAAGTACTTGCCGACCATCGCGGCGACCCGGGAGGCCAGGTTGCCGAAGTCGTTGGCGAGCTCGGAGGTGTAGCGGGCGGTGAAGTCCTCCCAGGAGAAGGAGCCGTCCGTGCCGAACGGGATCGCCCGCAGGAAGTAGTAGCGGTACGCGTCCACGCCGAAGTGCGAGGTCAGGTCGGTGGGCGCGATGCCGGTCAGGTTGGACTTGGACATCTTCTCGCCGCCGACCATCAGCCAGCCGTTGGCGACGACCCGCTTGGGCAGCGGCAGGCCCGCGGCCATCAGCATGGCCGGCCAGATGACCGCGTGGAAGCGCAGGATGTCCTTGCCGACCAGGTGGACGGAGGCCGGCCACAGCTCGGCGAAGCGCTCCGGGTCGCTGCCGTAGCCGGCGGCGGTGATGTAGTTCTGCAGCGCGTCCACCCAGACGTAGAGGACGTGCTTCTCGTCCCAGGGCAGCGGCACGCCCCAGTTGAAGGTGGAGCGGGAGATCGAGAGGTCCTTCAGGTCCTGCTCGACGAAGCGCAGCACCTCGTTCCGGGCCGAGGCCGGCTGGATGAAGTCGGGGTTCTCCGCGTAGAACTCCAGCAGCTTCGGGCCGTAGGCGGAGAGGCGGAAGAAGTAGTTCTCCTCCTCCAGCCATTCGACCGGCCGCTTGTGCACGGAGCAGAGCTTCTCGTCCTCGGTGGCGCCGTCGAGCAGCTCGGCGGGGAGCTTGAACTCCTCGCAGCCGACGCAGTACGGGCCGGAGTAGCCGCCCTTGTAGATCTCACCCTTGTCGTACAGGTCCTGGACGAACTCCTGCACCCGGTCGGTGTGGCGCTGCTGGGTGGTGCGGATGAAGTCGTCGTTGGCGATCTCCAGGTGCTCCCAGAGCGGCTTCCAGGCCTCCTCGACCAGCTTGTCGCACCACTCCTGCGGGCTGACGCCGTTGGCCTCGGCGGTCCGCATGATCTTCTGACCGTGCTCGTCGGTGCCGGTCAGGTACCACACCTTCTCGCCGCGCTGGCGGTGCCAGCGGGTGAGGACGTCGCCCGCCACGGTGGTGTACGCGTGGCCCAGGTGCGGGCGATCGTTGACGTAGTAGATCGGAGTGGAAACGTAGTACGCCGGGGCGTTCGCCCCGGTGGTGCTGTGGTCTGCAGTGGCCGCCATGGTCGGAAAGCTTAGTCGGGCTCGAACGCACCCCTCGACCGCATTGACCGGCGTCCGCGGTGCGGGCCGCGTCGACCGGGCGTCCGCGGTGCGGGCCGCCCGCCGCACTGCTCGCGGCGGGCGGCCCGGTCCCCCCTCCCCCATGCGGCCCGGTGCCCTAACCCAGCAGCCGCGACCAGAACCGGGCCCAGCGTCCGCGCGGCCTGGCGGGCCCGGGCACCGGGGGCGCCACGGCCGGCTCGGCGTGCGCCGGGTAGCCGGGAGCGTGCTGCCAGGGCTGGTCGGCGGAGGCCACCCGGCCCTCCCGCATGATCCGGACGGTGTGACCGCCACACCCCGGGCAGGTCGGCTTGAGCAGCGGGGACGGCACCCGGACACCGTTGGCGTGGTACTCGAACACGACGTGGCCGTCCTTGGCCGTGTGGTGCTCGATGTCGTACGCCTGCTCCCAGCCGTACCCGCAGCGCAGGCAGGCGAAGGAGTAGGCCTCCCGTACGACCTCGACGGGAGTGTGCGGCCGCGCGGCCAGGCCGGGGACGCTCAGCGCGTTGCCACTGCGGGGGCTACCGATCGTGTCGCTCATAGCCGTCTCCCAGTGCCCGTCGGGCGCTCGCCCGGCTGGGTCTTTCCATCCCAGGAAATGCCCTGACCGCCCCGGCCGATGCCCTGCTTGTGAAGACTTGGATGCGGGTTGGGAAGTCCTATACGAAGGGCCTCCCGGGAAGCGGGAACCGCGACCGAACCTTCAGCTCAGCGGGTGTTTACCGGGGCCTTCTCTCCACGGTACGACTCCCCGGGGGCCCTGCAACCCCCGGGATTCACCCCTTCTTCAACGTCTCGACGGAGCCGTCCTTCTTGGCCGCCACGACCGCGTCGAAGACCTCCCGCTTGGGCACGGAGAGCTCCGCCGCGACGGCGGCGATGGCCTCCTTGCGGCGCTCCCCGGCCTCCTCCCGGACGGCCACCAGCCGGGCCAGTTCGGCCGGGGTCAGCGCCTCGGGCGCGGCCGGCGGGGCGCCCGCGACCACCACGGTGATCTCGCCCTTGACGCCCTCCGCCGCCCAGGCCGCCAGTTCGCCGATCGGCCCGCGCTTGACCTCCTCGTAGGTCTTGGTGAGCTCGCGGCACACGGCCGCGGGCCGCTCCGGCCCGAACGCCTCGGCCATCGCGGCCAGCGCCTCGGCGATCCGGTGCGGCGCCTCGAAGAAGACCATGGTGCGCGGCTCGGCCGCGATCGAGGCGAGCTGCCGGGCCCGGTCGCCGGTCTTGCGCGGCAGGAAGCCCTCGAAGGTGAAGCGGTCGACCGGCAGGCCGGACAGCGCGAGCGCGGTCAGCACCGCGGACGGCCCGGGCACCGCGGTGACCTTGACGTCCGCCTCGACGGCCGCCGCCACCAGCCGGTAGCCGGGGTCGGAGACGGAGGGCATCCCGGCGTCGGTGACCAGCAGCACCCGGGCACCGCCGAGGAGCGCCTCGACCAGCTCGGGGGTGCGGGCGACCTCGTTGCCCTCGAAGTAGGACACCACCCGCCCGGCCGGGGTCACACCGAGTGCCTGGGTGAGCCGGCGCAGCCGCCGGGTGTCCTCGGCCGCGATGACGTCGGCCGTGGCCAGTTCGGTGAGCAGCCGGGGCGGGGCGTCCGAGACGTCGCCGATGGGGGTGCCTGCGAGAACGAGTACTCCTGTCACGCCCCCCATCCTTCCAGTTGTCGGCCGCGGGGGCTTTTGGTGACGATTCGGGCAGCTTCCGAGGGAGCGGTCACATGTGCGAAGCCCGCCCCTACGATGTGGCGGATGAACGGCGACACGGCGGCGCAGACGCCCACTGGTACAGACCACTCCGCAGACGGCGGCGTCGGCCTGCCGTCCCCCCGCTCAACGCAGGAAGCGACCCCGCAGGAAGCCCCGCAGGACGCGGCCCCGCACGCGGCCCGGCAGGACGCGCCCGCGGGCTGGCGGGACCATCTGGCCCGGTTCGGCTACCGCCCCCGCCCGGAGGCGACGCTCACCGAGCGCCTGGTGCCGCCGATGCCGGACGGCCCCGGGGTGACGGCGCCCGACGTGCCGCAGTCGCCGCTGCTGCTGCGCCTGGGCGTGTCCCTGCCGCAGGGCCTCTGGTACTTCCTGTGCCGCTGGTCCGGCTGGCTGGGCCCGATCGCGGTGGCGGTGTTCGCCGGGCTGCTGCGGTTCACCAACCTCGGGCAGCCGCACGCGATCATCTTCGACGAGACGTACTACGCCAAGGACGCCTACGCGCTCTGGCACGGCGGCTACGAGATCAACTGGCCGGAGGACGCCAACACGACGATCATGACGCCGGGCGCGGCCGTGCCGTACCGCCCGACGCCCTCGTACGTGGTGCACCCGCCGGTGGGCAAGTGGATCATCGGCGCGGGCGAGCAGCTGTTCGGCATGAACCCCTTCGGCTGGCGCTTCGCGGTGGCCCTGCTCGGCACCCTGTCGGTGCTGATGCTGGCCCGGATCGCCCGCCGGATGTTCCGCTCGACCCTGCTGGGCTGCGTGGCGGGCCTGCTGCTCTCGGTGGACGGCCTGCACCTGGTGCTCAGCCGGGCCGCGCTGCTCGACCTGGTGGTGATGTTCTGGATCCTCGCCGCCTTCGGCTTCCTGCTGCTGGACCGCGACCGCACCCGGGCCCGGCTGGCGGCACGCCTGGGCGGGGTCGCGGATCCGCTGCTCGCCCAGCGGATCAACCTGGGCTGGCGCCCGTACCGGATCGCGGCCGGCGTCTGCGTCGGCCTGACCTGCGCCACCAAGTGGAGCGGCCTGTACGTGGCGGCGGCCTTCGGCGTCCTGACCGTGCTGTGGGACGTCGGCGCCCGCCGGCTGGCCGGCGCCCCGCGCCCGTACCTGGCGGTGCTCGCCCGGGACGTGGTGCCGGCCTTCGTGTCGATCGTCGTGGTCACGGTGGCCGTGTACCTCGCCTCGTGGTGGGGCTGGTTCGCCAGCAGCACCGCGCCCGGCCAGGGCGGCTGGGGCCGGGACTGGGCGGTCGGCCGCGCCACCGACTACCCGTGGATACCCGAGGGCCTGCGCGCCCTGTGGCACTACCACTCGACGGTCTACGAGTTCCACACCCACCTGAGCGACCCGCACACCTACCAGTCCAACCCGTGGTCCTGGCTGGTGCTGGGCCGCCCGGTCTCCTTCTACTACGAGTCCCCCAAGCTGGGCCAGGCCGGCTGCACCGCCGCCGACTGCGCCCGCGAGGTGCTGGGCATCGGCACCCCGCTGCTGTGGTGGACGGCCGTGCTGGCGCTGGTCTACTGCCTGTGGCGCTGGGTGCTGCGCCGGGACTGGCGGGCCGGCGCCCTGCTGTGCGGCCTGGCCGCCGGCTACCTGCCGTGGTTCGCCTACCAGCAGCGGACGATCTTCCTCTTCTACGCGGTGGTCTTCGTCCCGTTCCTGGTGCTCGCCGTGACGATGCTGATCGGCGCGATGATCGGGCCGGCCGGCGCCTCCCGGGAGCGCCGGATCATCGGCTCGGCGGCGGCCGGCCTGCTGGTGCTGCTGATCGTCTGGAACTTCCTGTACTTCTATCCGCTGTTCACCGGGCAGACGATCCCGCTGGAGGACTGGCGCCGCCGGATGTGGTTCAACACCTGGATCTGATCCGCCGCTCCCACGCGCACACCGGCTTCCCCCGAATCGTCCGTACGCGGTCCATGAGACGTACCAGATCCGTCACAAGTGCCGGGCCTTTCGCCGGGGCACCGATCCGCGCTGCCTAGGGTGGGGTCGTACCGCGTTTCCGGCCCCGGCCGGTTGCGCCCGGCCGCGAGACCCCTGGGGGACGTGCACCATGCGCAGTGGCGCGAAGATCGGCATCATCACCGGCGTGTCCATCGCCGTCCTCGCGGGCGGCGGCTACGGGGCGTACAGCCTGATGGGCGGTTCGGGCTCCGGGTCCTCCGAGAAGAAGCCCCGGACGGTGGTCGCCGACCCGCCCTCTGCCGAGCAGGCGGCGAGCGGTGCGAAGGACTTCCTGGCCGCCTGGGCGTCCGGCGACATCGCCAAGGCGGCCTCGCTGACCGACGACCCGACCGCGGCCACCACCGCGCTGACCTCCTTCAGGGACCAGGTCAAGCCGAGCGCGCTGACCCTCACCCCGGCCGGACCGACCACCCAGCAGGCCTTCGCCTCCGCCACCGGCACCCCCACCCCGGCCAAGCCCACCGCCGCGGCCTCCGCGACCCCGTCCGCGACCGGCACCCCGGGGGCCGGCGAATCGCCGTCCGCCTCCGCCACGCCCGGGCCCACCGGCGTGCTGATGGGCTTCAAGGCGCGCGCCGAGTTCGAGGGCACCAGCCGGGTCTGGGACTACAACGGCTTCCTGGGCGTCGTGAAGATGAGCGACAACACCCCGGCCGTGCACTGGGCGCCGTCGGTGATCCACCCCCACCTGTCCGGCAACGAGACCATCGCCACCCAGCAGGTCTTCGCCCCGCCGTCCACCGTGGTGGACCGCAACGGCAAGCCGCTGCAGGGCGCCTCGCTCACCCCGGCGCTGATCAGCACCCTGCAGGACAACGCCCACAAGCTGCTGCCGCCGGACCCGAACAAGGACCAGGACGCGGGCAGCGCGGTGGTGATCAACGACCCGGCCGGCAAGACCGCCCCGGACAAGCTGTTCACCATCGTCGAGCCGAAGCCCGGCAAGCCGTTCAAGGTGACCCTCGACAACACCATCCAGGCCGCCGCCGAGAAGGCGATGACCGACCTGGGCGGCAAGTCCGGCTCCATCGTCGCGATCGAGCCCAGCACCGGGCAGGTGCTGGCCTTCGCCAACGCGCCCTCCAACGGCCAGAACCGGGCCTTCACCGGGATGCTCGCCCCGGGCTCGACGATGAAGATCGTCACCTCGGCGGCGCTGCTGGAGGCCGGGGTCAACCCGGACACCGTGGTGGCCTGCCCGGAGAAGAGCAGCAACCCGGTGGCGATCCCGAACGACTTCCCGGGCGCCTTCCCGAACAACACCCTCCAGCAGGACTTCATGGTGTCCTGCAACACGGCCTTCATCAACCAGGGCCTGACCAGCCTCAAGCCCGAGACGCTCTCCAGCACCGCCAAGGACGTCTTCGGCATCGGCCTGGAGTGGAAGACCGGCCTGCCGAACGCCGACGGCAAGGTGCCGCCGACGCCGGGCAGCAAGGACGAGCAGGCCATGAACTACATCGGCCAGGGCAAGGTCCAGATGAACCCGCTGGCCATCGCCTCGATCACCGCGACCGTCCAGAGCGGCGCGTTCAAGCAGCCCATCCTGGTCCCGGGCCTGCCGCAGCAGGCGGCGGCCCGCCAGATCTCGCCGGACGTCGCCGCCAAGCTGCGCGCGATGATGAACGCCACCGCCGTCGGCGGCACGGCCAGCCAGGTGATGGCCGGGATCACCGACAACGCGGGCGCCAAGACCGGCTCCGCCGAGGTCGCCGGGGCGTCCACCACCAACAGCTGGTTCACCGCCTTCCGCGGCAACATCGCGGTCGCGGCCGAGGTCCAGGGCGGCGGCCACGGCGTGGACGCGGCCGGCCCGGCGGTCGCCTCGCTCCTCAAGGCGGCCGGCGGCCGCTGAGCCCCTTCCCCCGTACGGCACCGGCCCGCCCCGAGCCGAAGGGCGCGCCGGTGCCGGAAGGGAAAGCGCGAGGGAGCGACGGAGGAACGGGGGAGCGCCGACCGTCGGCGCCGGGTCAGGAGCGCCCGGAGGCAAGCGGGCGAGTCACGGAGCCCGCTCAGCCTCGCGGCAGGGCGGGCTCCGGCGCGTCCGGCAGCGGGAGGGGCGGCTTCGGGCGGCGGCTGCTCCACCGCCGGGCCGCCAGCCGGGGCCAGATCACCAGGACCGCCGGCAGCGCCAGGTACCCGAACCGCCCGGCCGGGGCGAGCGTGAAGGCGATGGCGAGCCCCGCCGCCAGCAGGTCGGCGGCGGCGATCGCGGAGACCGGCGGCCGGGCCAGCAGCCAGATCGCCACCCCGACCAGGGCCAGGGTCATCAGCGCCAGCGAGACGGAGTGCCCCGTCGGCCCGAAGCCCGCCAGCACCTTGCCGGGCAGCGGGCTGCCGGCCGGGGTGCGGATCGCGGTCATCCCGAGGGGGAAGCGCACCACCTGTTCGCGCAGCGCGTCCGCCTGGGTCAGCGCGGACGGCAGGATCACCGCCGCGCTCACCCCGGCCCCGATCAGCGCGGTCCGGGCGGCAGGCCGGCGGCCGTACAGCCGCCAGAGCAGCAGGACGGCGACGGGCAGGGCGGGCCAGGCGGTCCACTTGAGGCTGCACGCGAGGGCGAGCACCAGCCCGGCGCCGACGGTGCGGTCCCGTTCGGCGAGCGCCATGGCCAGGCAGCAGACCCCGATCAGCGGCAGGTCCACCCCGCCGACCGCCAGGGCGAGCGCTATCAGCGGCGAGGCGGTCAGGACGGCCAGCGGCAGCAGCGGGGCGCGCAGCTCGCCTCCGGCCGGGCGGGAGGGCCGCAGCAACCGCCAGGCGGCCAGCAGGCAGGCGACGAAGGTGAGGGCGAACCATATCCGGGCGTCCCCGGCGACCCGGGCGAAGGCGGTGGAGTCGCCGAGCAGTTGGCGCGGCAGCCCGAACAGGGCCATCGCCGGCAGGTACGGGTTGTAGTCGGTGACCACCACCGGGTGCGGCAGGTACACGTCGCCGGTGGTGAGCAGCAGGTGCGCGGAGCGTTCGACCACCATGACCTCGGACTGGTGGCGGCCGGTGAGGGCGAGCATTCCGAGCGGCGCGAGCACGGCCCCGAGCAGGGCGACCACGGCGCCGGTGCGGGCCGCGAAGCGGCGCGGCAGGGTGAGGCAGAGGAGCCCGGCCAGGACGTAGGCGGGGGCCGCGACGAGGCCCCACAGCCGCTGGTTGGGCAGGTCGGAGACGAGCGGGAAGGCGGCGGCCCAGCCGGCCGCGATCAGGCAGCCGAGCAGCTGGACCCCGCGCAGCGAGGCGAGCCGGGCCGGATTCCAGCGGTCGGACGTGGGCGGAAACGTGTTCTCGCCGCGCTGCCGGGGGAACGGCCTGCTGCTGAAGCCCCTCGGCGGCCGTCCGGGTCTGGACGGCACCTCGGCGCTGACGGTCTGGGCCGGCGTTCTGGCGCGGCCGGTGAAGCGGCCGCGCGGGCGGGAGAAGCCGGGCGTGCGGGTGCTCACCATGGTGGAAGGTTATGGGTGCGGGCCGGGCCCTGTCGCCATGGCGTCCGGCACTGGAATCGGGATGACACGGGAAGGGCCGCCGGGTGTCGTACCGCCCGGCGGCCCTCCGCGTGGGAACGGTCGGGAGGGGGCGGGTCAGCCCGCGGAGTTGTCGGCCGGTACGGCCTGCTGCTCGGGCCTGTTCAGCTTGGAGTGCTTGACGCTGTAGCCGAAGTAGACGACCACGGCGACGGCGAGGGCGATCGCGCCGGCCCGGAAGGTGTCGGCGTGCAGGCCCTTGATCAGGTAGGCGCAGAAGCCGATGCTGAGCAGCGGGACGACGGGGTAGCCGGGCACCTTGAAGCCGCGCGGCAGGTCGGGCTGGGTGCGGCGCAGGACGATCACGCCGATGGAGACCACCGAGAAGGCGACGAGCGTGCCGAGGCTGGTGATGTCGGCCAGGACGCGCAGCGGGACGAAGGCGGCCAGCACGCCGACGCCGAGGCCGACCACGACGGTGTTCCAGATCGGGGTGCCGGTGCGCGGGGAGAGCTCGGCGAAGCGCCTGGGCAGCAGGCCGTCGCGGCCCATCGAGTACAGGATGCGGGTCTGGCCGTAGATCACCACGAGGGTGATGCTGAAGATCGAGATGATCGCGCCGCCCGCGAAGACGATCGCGGGCCAGCTCTGGCCGGTGATGTCCTGGAGGATCTGGGCGAGGCCGGCCTCCTGGCCGTTGAACTTGGTCCACGGCTGGGCGCCGATGCCCGCCAGCGCGACCAGGATGTAGAGCAGGGTCACCACGACCAGCGAGATGATGATCGCCAGCGGCAGGGTGCGGCGCGGGTTCTTGACCTCCTCACCGGCGGTGGACACGGCGTCCAGGCCGATGAAGGAGAAGAAGATGCTGGACGCGGCGACCTGCACGCCGCCGATGCCGAGCGGCATGAACGGGGTCAGGTTGCCGGAGTGGAAGCCGGTGAGCGCGATGCCGATGAACAGCAGCAGGATGACGATCTTGATCGCGACCATGACCGCGTTGACCTTCACCGACTCGCTGACGCCGCGGATCAGCAGGAAGCAGACCATCCCGACCAGCAGCAGCGCCGGAAGGTTGAACCAGTGGGTGCTGTCCGGCGCCCCGGAGAGCTGTTCGGGGATCTTGAACCCGAAGGTCAGGTCGAAGAACTTGTTCAGGTACTCGGCCCAGGTCACCGCGATCGCGGAGGCCGAGACGCCGTACTCCATCAGCAGGCAGATGCCGACGCCGAAGGCGATGCCCTCGCCGAGGGTGGCGTAGGCGTAGGAGTACGAGGAGCCGGAGACCGGGATCGCGGAGGCCATCTCGGCGTAGCAGAGCGCGGTGAGTCCCGCGGTGACCGCGGCGATCACGAAGGACAGGATGACGGCCGGGCCGGCCGAGGGCACCGCGGTGCTGAGCACGAAGAAGATGCCGGTGCCGATGGTGGCACCGATGCCGATCGAGGACAGCTGCCAGAGCCCGATGGAGCGTCGCAGGTGGATGCCGGAGCGCCCGCCCTCCTCGGGCGCGCCGGACGGGAGGCCGTCACGGCCTTCGCTCTCCGCGATCAGGGTCGTCACGGGCTTGCGTCGCAGCAGACGCGCACCAAGGGTGTTGCTGGCCAAAACTGCGGTCCTTCGGGGCGGGGGAGGGTGTCCTAGCGGCCGGTCACCCGAGACGCTGGGGGGTGCCATCGGGGACCGGCCGGAACAAACATCGGACAGCACCCCGCGAAAGCACCAGTGTCGCAAACAAACAATACCGATCCGCGCATTGTACGAATTGTCGCAACGGATACCACAAACCAGACACTTCGCACACGGCAGACTTCCCTGCCTTTGACCAACCCACAGCTCGGCGCCGCACCGGGGGTCAGAGGCCGAGCACGGCCCGCATCACCGAACGGGCGATCGGCGCGGCCAGGGCGCCACCGGTCACGTCCGTGGCGTCGCTGTCCGCGACCACCACGGCCACCGCGACCGGCGGAACCACGTCCGAGCCGGCCGGCTTCGCCCAGGAGACGAACCAGGCGTACGGCGTCCCGCTGTTGCCCACCCCGTGCTGGGCGGTGCCGGTCTTGCCGCCGACCACCGCCCCGGCGATCCGGGCGTTGCCGCCGGTGCCGTTCTCCACCACGTCGGTCATCAGCTTCCGCACCTGCCCGGCCACCGCCGGGGTCATCGCCTTCCGGTACACCTGCGGCCTCATCAGCTCCACCGTGGTGCCGTCGCTCCTGGTCAGCCTGTCCACAAGCTGGGGACGCATCACCGTGCCGTTGTTGGCGACCCCGGCCGCGACCATCGCCATGACCAGCGGGGTGGCCGCGGTGTCGAACTGCCCGATCGAGGAGAGCGCCAGCTGGGACTGGTTCATCCCGGTGTCGAAGTTCGACCGGACGGGGCGCACCGGCATGTCCAGCTTCGGGTCGTTGAAGCCGAAGCCCTCGGCCATCGCCACCATCCGGTCCAGCCCGGTCCGCACCCCGAGGTAGCCCAGCACGCTGTTGCAGCTCGCGGTCATCGCGGCGTCCAGCGACAGGCCGGGACGGTCGCAGGCCGCGGTGTCGTTGACCAGCGGCGTGGTCGTCCCGGGCATCACGTACGGGAAGGGCGCCCCGGTCGGCGCGTCCGGGTCGGTGACCACCCCGTTCGCCAGCGCGGCCGCGGCGGTGACCACCTTGAAGGTCGAGCCCGGCGGGTAGGTCTGGCGCAGCGCCCGGTTGAGCATCGGCTCGTCGGCGTCGGCCTGCAGCCGGTTCCAGGCCGTCTGGTCGGCGGCGGACGAGCCGGCGAAGCTCCCCGGGTCGTACGAGGGCGTGCTGGCCAGCGCCAGGATCCGCCCGGTGGCCGGTTCGATCGCGGCCACCGCGCCCTTCTGCGTGCCGAGCCCTCGCATCGCGGCCTCCTGGGCGGCCCGGTCCAGCGTGGTGTACACGTCCCCGCCGGGGTTCTGGCGGCGGGTGATCGCGTCCCAGAGCGCCCAGCCGCTCAGCCGGCCGTCGGTGCCGGTCAGCAGTTCGTCCTCGGTGCCCTCCAGCTGGGTGGTGCCGTACGCCTGGGAGGCGTAGCCGGTGACGGCGGCGTACAGCGGGCCGTCGGTGTAGGTGCGCTTGTACGCGTACCGGCCGCCGGTCTCCTGGGAGCCGGTCACCGGGTCGGCGCCGACCAGGATGTCGCCGCGCGGCTGGCCGTACCGCTCGACGGTGAGCCGCTGGTTGGCGCTGTTGCGGTTGAGGTCCTGGGCCTCGAAGACCTGCACCCGGGTGGCCTGGGCGCACAGCGCCGCGACCAGCAGCAGGCAGAAGGTGGCCGCCCGGCGCCCGGTGACCGAGATCCCGGGCAGTCCCTGCGGGCCGTTCCCCCTGGGCCGGATCCGCGCCATCAGCCCACTCCTGGCGCGGGCCTACGGGCGTCGTCACTCATGCGCACCAGCAACGCCACGATGATCCAGTTGGTGACCACCGAGGAGCCGCCCTGGGCGATGAACGGCATGGTCATCCCGGTCAGCGGGATCAGCGCGAGCACCCCGCCCGCCACCACGAACACCTGGAGACCGACGATCGCCGCCAGCCCGATCGCCAACAGCCGCCCGAACGGGTCGCGCAGCGCGATGCCGGTCCGGAAGCCCCGCGAGATCAGCACCGCGTACAGCAGGAACACCGCGACCAGCCCGGTCAGGCCGAGCTCCTCGCCGATGGTGGCGAGGATGAAGTCCGACTTGGCGGCGAAGCCGATCAGCACCGAGTGCCCGTTGCCCAGCCCGGTGCCCAGCTCTCCGCCCCAGGCGAAGGCGAACAGCGACTGGGCGATCTGGTTGGCGCCCTTGCCCGCCGTGATCGAGCCCAGCGGGTCCAGCCAGTCCGTCACCCGGCTGTGCACGTGCGGCGAGAGCCAGCCCACCGCCACCGCGCCGACCGCCGCCAGGGCCAGCCCGATCGCGATCCAGCCGGTGCGCGCGGTGGCCACGTAGAGCATCACCACGAACAGGCCGAAGAACAGCAGCGAGGTGCCGAGGTCGGTCTCCAGCACCAGGACGCCGACGAAGGCCGCCCAGATCAGCAGCACCGGTCCGAGCACCCGCCCACGCGGCAGCTGCCAGCGCCAGACCCGGCGCCCGGTGAGCGCCAGCGCGTCCCGGTGCACCGCCAGGTAGGCGGCGAAGAAGACGGCCAGCAGGATCTTGGCGAACTCCCCCGGCTGGAAGGAGAGCGGCCCGATGACGATCCAGATCCGGGAGCCGTACACCGGCGGGAAGAAGATCGGCAGCACCAGCAGGACGAGCGCCACCAGCGCCCCGAGGTACGCGTAGCGCTGGAGCCGCCGGTGGTCGCGCACCAGCAGCACCACGGCGATGAACAGCGCCACCCCGAGGCTCGACCAGAGCAGCTGGGTGGAGGCCGCGCCCGGGCCCCTGGTGGCCCGGTCCAGGCGGTAGATCACCACCAGGCCGAGCCCGTTGAGCAGCACGGCGATCGGCAGCAGCAGCGGGTCCGCGTACCGGGCCCGCCACCGGACCACCGCGTGCGCCGCCAGGGCCAGCACGCCGAGCGCGGCGCCGTACTGTGCCGCATCGGCCGGCACCCTGCCGTCCAGGTTCACGCCGACCTCGACGTAGCCGAACACCGCGGCCAAGACGGCCGCCAGCACCAGCACCAGCTCGGTGGTGCGCCGGGTCGGCACCGGCCGGGCGGGCCGGTCGGCGGATCTCGTCACGGCGGAGGGTGTCGCCACGGACCGTCCTGGGGGAGGCGGGGGTGCCGGTCCGGGGCGGACCGGCGGCCGGGTCCGGGCGCCGGCGCGCCGGTTCCCGTGCCCGATTCCGCACCCTAACGAGGATTATCCATATTTATTGACTATTCATTGCGGTGTGTCCGCCTTTGTCGGCTTTCCCCGCCCCCGTCACCCCGACCGGCGCCCGGCCAGCGCCGCCGCCCCCGCCCCGACCGCGGCCAGCAGGGCCACGGCGAACAGCAGTTCCGCCCAGGGCACGGCGACCTGCCCGGTCCGGGCCGCGGTCACCAGGCCGCGCACCGCCCCGTTGGCCGGCGAACCCGGCACCACCAGCGCGGCCGCGGCCAGCCCCAGCGTCGCCAGGATCCCGTACGGCGAGCGGACCAGCACCGGCCGGTTGCCCAGCGCCCCGGCCACCACCCCCACCAGCGCGCAGACCACCGAGCCCAGCAGCCCCGCCAGCAGCGCCGGACCGACGCCCGGATCCCGCCGCGCCCCCGCGTTCGCCACCGGCCCGCTGACCCACCACAGCACCGCCACCTCGCCCACCACCAGCAGCAGAGCCGCCGTCAGCGCCGCCAGCAGCGCGCCCAGGTGCACCCGCGCCGCCCCCGCCACCGCCACCAGGCAGGCCCGCGAGGCCGGCGGCTCGGCGTTCAGCGCGGCCCTGACGTACCAGGCGCTCACCGGCAGCAGCACCCCGGCGCCGAACCCGAGCCCGCCCAGCAGCGGATCGCCCTGCGTCACCCCGATCACCAGCAGCAGCGCGAACGCCAGGAACGGCGGCAGCCAGGCGTGCGAGCGCACCAGCAGCTCCAGGTGGTACCGGGTCAGCGCCCCGACCTGCCTCACCGCTCCCCCGCCCGCCGCCGCACCGCCAGCACCCGGACGCCCGGGCGGCCGAGCAGCAGGGCGCGCAGCAGCGCGTCCGAGTACCCGGCCGGCACCGCCAGCCGCACCGCCGTCCCGTCCAGCGCCGTCACCTCCGGCGCCCCCGGCAGCCGCTCCGGCAGCGGGGCGCCGTCCGGGACGTCCACCTCGACCTCCATCACCGGCCCGCCCGCCACCGGCGCCGCCTCCTCCTCCGGGCGCAGCGCGCCGTCCGCCCCGACCCGGTAGGCGGCACCGGTCAGCCCGGCCAGCCGGGCCGGATCGTGGTCGACGAACAGCACCGCGCCGCCCGCCGCCGCCCGCTCGGCCGCCGCCTCGTCCAGCACCGCCCGGGCCTGCGGGTCCAGCCCCGTCCAGGCCTCGTCCAACAGCAGCACCCGGGCCTCGGCCATCAGCGCCTGCGCCACCGCGACCTTCTGGCAGGTGCCCTTCGACAGCCGGCTCAGCGGCGTGCCCGCCCGGTCCGCGATGCCGAACCGGTCCAGCCACTCCCCGGCCCGCCGCCGCGCCACCACCGCCGACAGCCCGTGCACCCGGCCCACCCGCACCAGGTACGAGACGGCGTCGAACGGCAGCGCCGGCGGAAACCGTTCGGGTACGTACGCCGCGGCCCCGGGCCGCACCACCCGGCCGGTGCTCGGCCGCTCGATCCCGGCGACCAGCCGCAGCAGCGTCGACTTGCCGCTCCCGTTCGCCCCGGCGACCCGCACCAACTCCCCCGGCCCGACGTTGAGATGGACGTCCCGCAGGATCCACCTCCCGCCCCGCCCGTACCGCTTGCCGACCGCCGTCAGCTCCATCGCGCCCACGCCTCCCGTCCGATGCGCACGAAGGCTACCGGCGGCCGGGTAGGACCGGTGTGAGCCCCAGGATCACCGGAAAGCCGTTGCGCACGCCGGAGTTCACACCGGGGCGGCCCGTTGCACCGACCGGTCTCGTTTGGCCACCGCGAACTGATGATCCCTAGGATCGGCCGGGTGAATACCGGACGACGACCACAGACCAGGCTCGGCAGCCTGCTGGCCGCCCTGGCGATAACCGGCGCCTCGCTGCTCCTCGGCCTGCCCGCCCACGCCGACGAACCATCAGCGGGCGCCGCCCCCGCACCCAAGGAGGCCCCCAGGGTAGACCTGATCCTGGACGTCAGCGGCTCCATGAACGAGCGGGACATCCAGGGCAAGAGCCGCATCTCGGTGGCCCAGCAGTCGCTGAACGACGTCATCGACGCGCTCCCCGCGGAGACCGAGTTCGGCATCCGCACCCTCGGCGCGACCTACCCCGGCAACGACAAGAACCTCGGCTGCCAGGACACCAAGCAGCTCTACCCGGTCGGCAAGACCAACAAGGTCGAGGCCAAGACCGCCGTCGCCACCCTGCGGCCCACCGGCTGGACCCCGATCGGCCTGGCCCTGCGCGGCGCCGCCCAGGACCTCGGCAAGGGCGAGACCACCCGCCGCGTGGTGCTGATCACCGACGGCGAGGACACCTGCACCCCGCCCGACCCGTGCGACGTCGCCCGCGAGCTCGCCTCGCAGGGCATCCACCTGGTGGTCGACACCCTGGGCCTGGCCCACGACGACAAGACCCGCCAGCAGCTGCTCTGCATCGCCAACGCGACCGGCGGCACCTACACCGACGTCCGCACCCAGGAGCAGCTCACCGACAAGGTGAAGCAGCTGGTCGACCGCTCCAACGACACCTACACGGTGACCCCGGTCAAGACCACCGGCACCGACAAGTGCGAGACCGCCCCGGTGCTCGCCCCCGGCGTCTACAGCGACCGCGAGAAGTTCTCCGAGCACCGCGTCTACCGGGTCCCGGTCAAGGCCGGCCAGGAGCTGCGCGCCTCGGTCAGCGTCGCGCTCGACCGCCCGGTGGCCCGCGACTACGGCGTCCTGCTCCAGGCCACCAGCGCCACCGGCCAGGAGCTCGTCCGCGGCACCGACGCCGGCAGCAGCCGCACCGACGTGATCTCCACCGGCCTGCGCTGGTCCACCGACGACTCCAAGGGCTACGTCACCGCGAGCCCGACCTCCTCGCCGAGCGCCAAGCCGGAGACCACCGTCTGCCTGGTCGTCAGCAACTCGCTGGCCCCCCAGTCCGGTGTCCAGGCCGACCCCGGCATGCCGGTGGAACTGACCGTGGACCTGGCCTCCGCCTCGCCCGCCCCCGAGGGCGCCGCGATGGGCCTCGGCCGCGGCTGGATCCTGCTGCTCACCCTCACCCTGGCCGGCCTGCTCTTCGGCCTGCTCTTCGGCTGGATCGCGCGTTGGCGGATCTCCGTCTGGCGGGAGAACTGACCATGCGTACGACGATCCGCGGCGCCCTCGCCGCCCTCGCCCTGCTCCCCGCCCTCGCACTGGGCGCCCCGGCCGCCTCCGCCGCCTCGCCGTCCCCCTCGGCCAGCGCGAGCGGCACCCCGGCCCCGGCCACCAAGGCCGGCACCTCCTTCCTGACCGCCGTCAACCTCTCCCCCGGCCAGGACGCCAACGTCGGCGTCTCCACCGGCGACTACCTGTACTGGGCGTTCGGCGCCTCCGAGGGCCAGACCCCGACGATCGGCCTGACCGTCAACCTGGCCCCGGCAACCGACCGGCACGGCCCGCAGACCTGGAGCGTCGAGGTCTTCGACGGCCTGCGCCGCCGCCAGGCCTGCACCGCCGGCACCCAGAACGCCACCGGCGACCAGAGCGCCACCACCCTCGCGCTCAGCTGCACCCTGCGCGAGGTCCGCACCTGGGCCGAACCGTGGTCCGGCGACCCGCTGCCCGGCACGTACTACGTCCGGCTGTCGGTCAGCGACGTCCCGCAGCCCGACCTGGGCCTGGCCTCCTCGGTCCAGCTGCACGTCAGCGCCAAGGGCAACGCCGACAACGCCCAGCCCGAGGGCGGCGAGCTCAAGGCCCCGCTGGTCCCGCCGGCCGGCGGCGGCGCGAGCACCGCCAAGGCGGCCGCCCCGGTGGCGGCCGAGGACCACTGGTACACCGGCTGGTTCTCCGGCTGGAACAGCCGCTGGTACTGGACGATCGGCGGCGGCTTCCTGGCCGCGCTGGCCGGCGTCCTCGGCTACAACCTGACCCGGCACCCGCACGGCCGCCGCCCCGGCCGCTACGGCGCCGTCCCGCCCCAGGGCACGCACCAGGGCCCGCACCAGAGCGGCTCCTACGCCGACTACGAGCGCCCCTGACCACTCAACCCCGAGGGCCCGGCCGGAACGTTCCGGCCGGGCCCTCGGGCGTGTTCGAAGCGGCGGCGCTCAGCCGCGGAACAGGTTGTGCCCCACGTCGGACGGGACCTCGTCCTGGACCGGCCTGCTGCCCGGCCCCGGCACGTGCTCGCCGGGAATCGGCTCGTCGCCCTCCCGGTGCAGCAGCACCACCCCGTCCTCGGCCCAGAGCTGCCGGTAGCCGTGCGTCAGCAGCAACTGGATCCGGTCGGCCTGCTCCTTGTCCGTCTTGAAGGGGAAGGACCGCTTGTCGGAGCGGGTCAGCACGTACTCGCGCCCGCGCGGCGTCCCGTCCACCAGCACCACGTCCGTCCGGGCGGTCAGCCGCGGCGCGATCTGGTTGTCCGCCTCCACCGAGGCGCCGTCCGGGATCAGCGCGGCCGCGCGGACCAGCGCCGCCTCGCTCGCCCTGGGCTCCCAGGAGGACGGCACCACGAGCTGCGCCAGCCCGATCGGTACGGCCGCCACCAGCGCGACCCCGGCCGCGCCCAGGCCCAGCAGCCGGGCCCGCCGCACGGTCCGCGCCGGCCGCTCGGCGCTGCTCATCCGGCCCAGCACCTCGATGGCGGCGGTCAGCAGGATCGGCCAGAGCATCGAGTCGTAGTGCCGGGCGATCGACCAGTGGTTGGGGTTGCTGGACAGGATCCGCTCGGCCAGCAGCGGCACCGCGCACAGCACCGTCGCCGAGCGCAGCGGCAGCAGGAACAGGGTGCCGAACAGCCAGAGCAGCAGCAGCGGCTTGAGCGGCTGGTCGAAGGCGGTCTGCACCAGCAGGAACGGGTTGTGCAGCAGGTGCCTGACCGCGTCACCGCCGTCCGCACCGAGCGCGTCGTAGTTCCAGTAGTAGCCCGGCTCACCGCCCATCGCCGGGATCAGCCACGTGATCGCCACCGCCGCGGCGACCGGCCCGCCGAGCAGCAGGCCGAGCCCGGTGAAGCGCCCGGCGCGGTCCCCGGTACGGCGGGTGCGCAGCAGCAGCACCAGGCCGTACGCGCCGACCATGAGGCCCAGGTCCTCCTTGGTGCAGCACAGCAGCACGGCGGCGAACACCACCGTGCCGTACCGGCGGGCCAGGCCGCGCTCCAGCATGAGCAGGGTCAGCGGGACGGCGAAGGCCACCTCGTGGAATCCGACCCGGGAGGCGACCAGCAGCGGCCAGCCGAGCGCGTAGACCAGCCCGGCCACGTCGGCGGCCCGACGGGCGGTGCGCGGCTCGGCGGCGGCGAAGCCGTGCGCGGCGATGCGCCGGATCAGCGGCACCCCGAGCGCGAACAGCAGCGCCTGCCCGATGATCAGCGAGCGCGGGTCGTCCCAGATCCAGTACAGCGGGGCGAGCAGCGCCAGCACCGGGGAGAAGTGGTCGCCCAGCAGCGAGAACCCGGGCGGGAACTCGTGGTGGTAGCTCTTCAGCGTGGAGACGGGCAGCCCGAAGTGGGCGTAGCCGCGTACGCCCTGGTCGAAGATGCCGAGGTCGAAGCCGCCGAGCGAGACGGACATCCAGCCCTGCATGCCGATGGCGCACATCACCGTGAAGCACAGCACGCCGAGCAGTACGGTGCGCCGGGCCGGCGAGCGCAGGACGTCCACCGCCCGGCGGGCGGCGGGCGCGGCGGCCCGGGGCGGCGACGGGGTTGCGGTCTGGGTGGTCACGTCGACTCTGATCCGTCAGGTCCGGTTGGTCAGGGCGGGGTCACGGTCGAGCCTGGCGCCCAGCAGCGCCCAGGCCCCGGCGGAGGCGTCGACGGCCTGGCGCCGGGCGCGGTACAGCCGCAGGCCGAGCACGACCAGGACGGCGACGCCCAGCGGTGGGTAGATCGAGCCGGGCAGCTGCCAGTACCAGGCGACGCCCCGGCCCCAGCGGTGCGGCACCGTCCACATCACGTGGGAGAGGAACACCGCGAGGGTCACGGCCAGCAGGGCCTGCCGTGCCAGGGTCCTGGCCTCGGCGACCAGCAGGGCGATGAGCGGGAGGCACCAGACCCAGTGGTGGGTCCAGCTGATCGGCGAGACCAGCAGCGCGGTGAAGGCGGTGGCGACGGCGCCCCAGGCGTCCGCCCGGCGCAGCACCCGGGAGGAGCGCCCGGCCAGCACCGCCACCCCGAGCCCGAACGTGCCGACCAGCGCGGTGGCGATCAGCCCGACCGTGCCGGGGTCGTTGACGTCGAGCAGCCGGCAGACGGCCCCGCGCAGCGACTGGTTGTCCACCAGGACGGTGACGCCGACCCGGCTCGGATCCCAGAGGTAGTTGGTCCAGAACCCGTACGAGGCGTCCGGCAGCACGATCCAGCCGATCAGGCCGGCCGCCAGGAAGGTGCCGGCGGAGACCAGGGCGGCCCGGACGCGGCCGGTCAGGAACAGGTAGACGGCGAACAGGCCCGGAGTGATCTTGATGGCGGTGGCCAGGCCGATGCCCACGCCCTTGAACCGGTTCCGGTCCGAGCGGGTCAGGTCCCACAGCACCAGGCACAGGATGCCGAGGTTGACCTGGCCGTACTGGAAGGTGGTGTAGACCGGCTCCAGCCAGACGGCGAGACCGGTCGCCAGGATCACGGCGGCCCGGCGGTGGCGCTCGGCGGGCCAGCCGGCCAGCTTGAGGGACAGGTGCACGGCCAGGGCGAGCAGCGCGTAGTTGAGGAGCATCACCATGACGCGCAGGCCGGCCTCGCCGAACCAGGTGCTCGGCACGAACAGCATCGCGGCGAACGGCGGGTAGGTGGCCGGCAGGTCCCAGCCGGGCAGCCGCATCGCGTACAGGTCCTGGCCGTCGACCACGGCCTGGCCCTCGGCCTGGTAGACCAGCATGTCGACCATGTTGGCCCCGTGCAGGTGCCGCACCACGACGAACGCCGCCAGTGACACCGCCGCCGCGCAGGACGCCGCCACGGTCCAGGAATTCGGTCTTCCGGTTGCCGGGGTCCCGTCGGGCTCCTCAGGGTCCGCCTGCCGCGCCCACCGTTTCAGACCGAACTCGCGCACCGCGATGGCACCCCGTTGAGATAGACCAGATCGTTCCCTCGTCAGCGTCTGGGCCCACCCACCATAACCGACCCCCCTGAGACCCAAACGGCGTCAGAAACCGCCCCGGAAGAGCTGCCTGTGACCTCCGACACAGCCCCTCCCCTCGGACCCGCCGACCTCACCGGATCCCCAAAACGCGAAATCCCGCCGGGAGTTGACTCCCGGCGGGATTTCGTCGAACCGGCCTGGCCGATCCGTTGGGTGGAGCTGAGGGGATTCGAACCCCTGACCCCCTCGATGCGAACGAGGTGCGCTACCGGACTGCGCCACAGCCCCAACGAGAAGAAACTCTAGCACCTTTCGGAGGGGGTCTGTGACCACCCCCCTGGTCGGGGGGTGGTCACGGTCATTCGTTGGCCGCGCGGGGGCGGGTCTCCGGAGCCGGGGCTTCGGCGTACTGGTCGAAGAGCGGGGTGTTGCGGGACTCGGCCGGGCGCCCGGCGGTCCAGGTGCCGGGGGCCGACAGGTCGAGGCCTCGGGAGACCCGGGGTGCGACCGGCGCGGTGACGTACGTCGGCAGCGGGACGGGCACCGGCTCCCAGGAGTCCGGGCCGGCCGCACCGCGCTCGCGCATGCCGTCGACCCACTCCTCGTGCTCGGTCGCCTCGGCCACCGCGGAGGCGGACACCGAGACGGTGGCCTCCTCGGGGTCGGCGGCCAGCCGCAGGTGCGGACGGCGCCCGGAGCGCGGCCTGGCGGGGGCCTCCTGGGCCCGCTCCTGGTCGGCGGGGGCCGCGACCGGGGCCGGGACGATCACCGTGGCCTCGGAGCGCTGCCGCTCGCGCTGGCGCAGCCGCTCGGCCGCCTGGGCGGCCCTGACGCGGTCCAGCTTCACCTCGTACCGCTGGCGCTCCAGCTTGCGCAGGTGGCCGATGTAGAGGGTGAGGAGGACCGCCGGGACCGCCGGGACCCAGAGGAAGGCCAGTCCGGCCACCGCGGCGACCACGGCGCCGAGCGCGAAGGCGAGGAAGAGGACCGTGACCATCCGGCGCCGGCGGGCCAGCAGCCGCGCCCGCCGCTCGACGCCGGCCCGGTACTCGGAGGCCGGGCGTTCGGCCGGGCGCTCCGCGACGGGCTCGGGGTGGCCGGGCTCGGGGTGACCGGCCTCGGGGTGGCCGGCCTCCGGACGGGCGGGCTCGGGGCGGGACGGCTCGGAGCCGGGGGGCTCGGAGCGCTCCGCCGGAGGTTCGGACTCCCGTTCGACGGGATCGCCGGAGGCGGCCCCGTCCCGTCCGGGAGGACCGTCGTTGCTGTGCTCGTCGTCACGCGGTTCGTCGCCCAGGGCCCGGGCTGCCCGTCGCTCCAGCGCCGAACGCCCCGCCAGCAGGCGGATGGCGGTGCTGAAGCGTTCCGTCGGGCGCGCCTCGTTGAGTTCGTCCTGCCTGCGGAGCCACATCGGCACCAGATAGGCGGCCCAGGCCCCTACGATGACGGCGTAGATAAGGCCGCTACTGCTCACGATTCACACCGTACGGTCGCTGGGGAAGGCCTGGCAGCAATTTGGCGCGGCGTGTCGTGTGATCAAGCTGATTCTCCGACTATTTTGCCGCTATTTGTGACGGTCCGCCACCGGGTCGATGCCATATCGATATTTCTTTCGAACATATATTCAATTACCTGGCTCACGCCCGGAACTGAGCGCCCGCCAACGCTCCAGCATCCCCTCCGGGACCTCCTCGTCGGTCAGGGCGTAGACCAGGTGGTCCCGCCAGTCGCCGTCGATGTGGAGATAGCGCGGGCGGATTCCCTCCGAGCGGAAGCCGAGCTTTTCCACCACCCGGCGGCTCGGCCGGTTCTCCGGGCGGATGCAGACCTCGATCCGGTGCAGTCCGAGCGTGCGGAAGCAGTAGTTCACCGAAAGCGCCACGGCCGTCGGCATGATGCCCCGGCCGGCCACCGACTCGTCGATCCAGTAGCCGACGTTGGCCGAGCACATCGAACCCCAGGTGATCCCGCCGACGGTCAGCTGGCCGACCAGCTGGCCCTTGTAGAGCACGACGAAGGGCAGCATCCGGCCGGCCGAGGCCTCGCCGCGCAGGAAGCGGACCATCTGCCGGTACGTCGGGCGGGGGCCGGCGACGCGGCCCGCCGGGCCGGGCGGCACGGTGGCCTCCCAGCGGCGCAGCCAGTCCCGGTTGCGGCGGCTCACCTCCTGCCACTCGCGCTGGTCACGCGCCCTGATCGGGCGCAGCGTGACCTCCCCCTCGTGGAGTTCCACCGGCCAGCCGGCGTTCAGTGCGCGCTCCCGGAGGCCGGTGCGTCGGGCCGGGGGTGGTCCCCGCCGCCGAGCTGGTCGACGGCGTGGGCGAGCAGCGGCTCCAGGACGGCCAGGCCGTCCTTGACGCCGCCGGTCGAGCCCGGCAGGTTGACGATCAGGGTGCGTCCGGCGGTCCCCGCGAGCCCGCGGGAGAGCGCCGCGGTCGGCACCTTGTCGCGGCCGTACGCGCGGATGGCCTCGGCGATGCCGGGGATCCGGCGGTCGATCACCCGGGCGGTCATCTCAGGGGTGAGGTCCGTCGGCGAGATGCCGGTGCCGCCGGTGGTCAGCACGACGTCGTACCCGGCCGCGACGGCCTCGCGCAGGACGGCCTCCACCGGTTCGCCGTCCGGGACGACCCGGGGGCCGTCGGCGGTGAAGCCCATCGCGGTCAGGCCGGCCACCAGCAGCGGCCCGCCCTTGTCCTCGTAGACCCCGGTCGAGGCGCGGTTGGAGACGGTGACGGCGAGCGCCTTCATGCCCCCACCTCGCTACGCTCGGCAGGCCCTTCAGGCAACCCGCACCTCTCGATGGCTCGCTCGCTTCGCTCGTTCACGCCCCCACCTCGCCACGCTCGGCAGGCCCTTCGGGCAACCCGCACCTCTCGATGGCTCGCCCGCTCACTCCGCGGCCTCCGGCGCGAACCAGTCGCCGCTCTTGCCACCGGTCTTGCTGAGCACCCGGACGGCCTCGATCGTGGCGCCCTTGTCCACCGCCTTGACCATGTCGACCACGGTCAGCGCGGCGACCGTCACCGAGGTCAGCGCCTCCATCTCGACGCCGGTGCGGTCGGTGGTCTTCACGGTGGCGGTGATCTCGACCGCGTCGTCGGCGACGGCGAGGTCGACCTTGACACCGGCGACCGCGATCGGGTGGCAGAGCGGGATCAGGTCCGGGGTCCGCTTGGCGCCCATGATCCCGGCGATCCGGGCCACCGCGAGGGCGTCGCCCTTGGGCATGCCCTCGCCGCGCAGCAGCTCGACCACCTTCGGGGAGACCCTGACCCGCCCGGCCGCGACGGCGGTTCGCGCGGTGGTGGCCTTCTCGGAGACGTCGACCATCCGGGCCGCGCCCTGCTCGTCGACGTGGGTGAGGCGGTCGCCGGGGCTCGGTGTCGTCACGGGTAACTCCATGGGCGCGCAGGTGGAATACCGCGCTACCGTACCCCTCCCCCGACCCCGGTGACGCGCCCGTTCACCCCCCTGGTGCGCGGGGCGGCCTCAGGAGTCCAGCAGCACCACGTCGACCTCGCTGCCGGCGGGCAGCTCGGTGACGTCCTCGGGGAGGGCGATCAGGCAGTTGGACCGGGCCAGCGCGCCGACCAGGTGCGAGTCGGCGCCGCCCACCGGCTCGACCGTGCCGTCCGCCGCCGAGTGGCGGCCGCGCAGGAACTGCCGGCGGCCGGCCGGCGAGCGCAGCGCGGACGGGCAGAGCGCGCGCACCACCGGGCGGTGGACGTCGGCGGCGCCGAGCATGGTGCGGATGACCGGGCGGACGAAGAGTTCGAAGGAGATGTAGGCGCTCACCGGGTTGCCGGGCAGGGCGAGCAGCGGCACCCCGGCCCCGCTGCCGATCCGGCCGAAGCCCTGCGGCTTGCCGGGCTGCATCCGGAGCCTGCGGAAGTCGACACTCCCGTAGGACTCGAAGACCTCCTTGACCACGTCGTACGCGCCGACGCTGACCCCGCCGCTGGTGACGATCAGGTCGGCCCGGCCGAGCTGGTCCTCCAGGACGGCGCGCAGCCGGTCGGCGTCGTCCGGGACGGCGCCGACCCGGTAGGCGATGGCGCCGGCCTCCTGGGCGGCCGCGGTGAGGGTGAAGCTGTTGGAGTCGGCGATCTGCCCGGGCCCGACCGGCTCGCCGGGCTGGACCAGCTCGCTGCCGGTGGAGAGCACCACCACCCGGGGGCGCGGGCGGACCTTCACGGTGGCCCGCCCGATCGCCGCGAGCAGCCCGAGCTGGGTGGGGCCGAGCCGGGTGCCGGCCTCCAGGACGGTGGTGCCGGCCGCGACGTCGCTGCCGCGGCGGCGGATGTGCGCACCCTCGGCGACCGGGCGCAGCACCCGGACCTCCTCGTCGGCGACCGGGGCGCTCATCGCGTCGGCGGCCACCCCGGTGCCGGTGCCGCCGTCGGTCCACTCGACCGGGGCGACGGCCTGCGCGCCGGGCGGCAGCGGGGCGCCGGTCATGATCCGGGCGGCCTGCCCGGGGCCGACCTCGGGGAGTTCACCGGCGCCGGCGGCGATGTCGCCGACCACCGACAGCACCGAGGGGTAGGCGTCGGTGGCGCCGTCGGAGTCGGCGGTGCGGAGGGCGTAGCCGTCCATCGAGCTGTTGTCGAAGGGCGGCAGGTCGCCGTCGGCGACCACGTCCTCGTCGAGCCGGCAGCCCTGGGCGTCGAGCAGTCCGAGCTCGATCGTGGGCAGCGGGGAGACCGCGGCCAGCACGTCGGCGAGGTGCTCGTCCACCGTCCACAGTCGAGGAGCCGCCGGTGCCCGGTCCGCGGACCCTTCGCAGCAGGCTGCGGGGGCGGTGCTGTACTCGGTGGACCCGGTCATCGGCGGCTCGCTCTCTGTCGTGCTCTGTCGTGAGGTCAGTCCTGCAGCTCGGAGGCGACGAACTCGCGCAGCCAGGAGCGGAACTCCGGGCCCAGGTCCTCGCGCTCGGCGGCCAGACGGACGATAGCGCGCAGGTAGTCGGCGCGGTCGCCGGTGTCGTAGCGGCGGCCCTTGAACAGCACGCCGTGCACCTGGCCGCCGGCCTCCGGCTCGCGGTTGGTCAGCTCGCGCAGGGCGTCGGTGAGCTGGATCTCGCCGCCGCGGCCGGGCGGGGTCTCGCGCAGCACGTCGAAGACCAGCGGGTCGAGGACGTAGCGGCCGATGACGGCGTAGTTGGAGGGGGCCTCGCCCGGCTCGGGCTTCTCGACCAGGTCGGTCACCTGGAAGACGTCGTCGCCGAAGCCGTTCGGCTTGACGGCGGCGCAGCCGTAGAGGTGGATCTGGGAGGGGTCGACCTCCATGAGGGCGACGACCGAGCCGCCGAGCTCCTGCTGCACCTCGATCATGCGGGCGAGCAGCGGGTCGCGCGGGTCGATCAGGTCGTCGCCGAGCAGGACGGCGAAGGGCTGGCCGGCGACGTGCTGCTCGGCGACCGAGACGGCGTGGCCGAGGCCCTTCGGGTCTCCCTGCCGGACGTAGTGCATGTTGGCCAGCTCGACGGACTCGCGGACCCGGCGCAGGCGGTCCTCGTCGCCCTTGCGGACCAGCAGCTCCTCCAGCTCGTAGGCCCGGTCGAAGTGGTCCTCCAGCGCGCGCTTGTTGCGGCCGGTGACCATCAGTATGTCGGACAGGCCCGCGGCGGAGGCCTCCTCGACGACGTACTGGATCGCCGGCTTGTCGACGACGGGCAACATCTCCTTCGGGGTGGCCTTGGTCGCCGGGAGGAAGCGGGTGCCCAGTCCTGCCGCGGGTACCACGGCCTTGGTTACCGGAATTCGGGAGGTGGTCGTCGTCATGCGTTTACCTTACTCAGGCATGTTTTCGCCCGGCCGAGCGCGGTCGAGAGCCATCGAACGGCTAGGACAGCACGTCGCGGGACACGGCCACGGCGGCGGGCGTATGGGCAGCAGCCGGCTGGGCAAGCTGGTCCCCGCCGGTACAGCCCGACAGACTACCCGGCTTTTCCGAACGGTCACCTTCGGCAGCCGACGGCCCCTCCGGAGCCGGAGCGGGCGGCTCCGAGCCGCCCGTGCCGCCGCCCTGCCCGGGCCCTCCGGCGGCGGGCCGCCCGGGCCGCGGGGCGATCCGCCAGCAGTCGCCGCCGGCCGTCCGGGCCTCGGCCAGTGCGGTGTCGGCGGCGCGCAGCAGGACGGCGGCGTGGGTGCCGTCCTCGGGCAGGACGGCGATGCCGACCGCGGCGGTGAGGCCGTTGCCGCGGGCCGGCCGGGGCTCGCGGACGCCGGAGGACCAGTCGAGCAGCAGGTGCCGGCGGACCGACCAGACCAGCCGCTCGGCGACCTGTACGGCGCCCTCGGCGCCGGTGTCCGGCAGCAGCACCAGGAACTCCTCGCCGCTGTAGCGGCCCAGGGTGTCGGCGCGGCGGATCTCCATCGCGAGCCGCTGGGCGAGGTCGCGCAGTATCGCGTTGGCGCGGGCGCGGCCGTGCTCGGCGATGACCGCGTCGAAGCCGGCGATCTCCAGCATCAGCACGGCCAGCGGGCGCGGTCCGTCAGCCTGCTCGGTGTGCTCGGCGCGGCGGGCCCGTTCGATCTCCCGGTCCAGGGTGAGCTGGAGGTGGCGGTAGTTCCACACGCCGGTGAGCGGGTCGCAGGAGGCGGTGCGCTCCAGTTCGGCGCAGCGCTCCTCCAGCTCGGCGATCCGCGCGTGCGACCGCTCCCGGTCGGTGGCCGCCCCGGCCCGCTCCCGGCGCACCCGCAGCCCGAGCGCGGTGGCGCCGGCCAGCGCGGGGGCGCTCAGCGCGGCCAGGGCCTGGACCAGGAGCGGGGTGGACAATCGGGGCGCCCTTTCGCGTGTCAGGCTCTGCGCGTCGACGGTGTTCGACCGGATTTCGGGGGGTTCCCGACGTGGAGGACGTGGAGGACATGGAGGATCCAGTGCACAACGAGAAGGGCGACCTGAGGACACGGCTGTTGTCGCGGCGCCGCGAGCTCTCCGCCGAGGGGCGTGCGGCGGCCGCGGACGCGCTGGCCGGGCACGCCGGGGAGCTGGCCGGGCCGGGGGCCACGGTGGCCGCGTACGTCTCGGTGGGCGCGGAGCCGGGGACCGGGCCTCTGCTGGACTCGCTGCGGGCGCGCGGGGTGCGGGTGCTGCTGCCCGTCCTGCTGCCGGACAACGACCTGGACTGGGCCGAGTACGCGGGCCCCGGAGAGCTCGCCCCGGCCGGGCGCGGGCTGCTGGAGCCGGTCGGGCCGCGGCTCGGACCGGAGGCGGTGACGGCGGCCTCGCTGGTGCTGCTGCCGGGGCTCGCGGTGGACCGCGGCGGGCTGCGGCTGGGCCGGGGCGGCGGCAGCTACGACCGGGTGCTGGCCCGGCTGGGGCGGGCGGGGGTGCGGCCGGTGCTGGCGGTGCTGCTGTACGACCACGAGCTGCTGGAACGGGTGCCGGCCGAGCCGCACGACCGGCCGGTGGACCTGGCGGTCACGCCGTCGGGGGTGCACCGGCCGGGACACCGACCGGGGTGAGGCGCGTCCCGGAAACGGCGGCGGCCCCGCTCCCTGGTGGGAACGGGGCCGCCGACGTGCCGTACGGGCGTCAGCCGGTGGTGAGCACCAGCTTGTGCTTGGTGGCCTTCTCGACCGCGTCCGGTGTGTAGGCCCAGGTCAGCAGCTTGCCCTTGAGCCAGAGGTCGGTCTGGTCGTTGTAGTTGTCGTGGAAGGCGTGGCCGGAGGCGCCGCCGACGTTGATCCAGCGCGAGGAGTCGAGGTCGTTCAGGTCGACCACCATCCGCATCGACGGGATCCAGTCCACCTGGTAGCCGGCCGCCGCGTTCCAGCCGGCCGCGTCGACCGCCGCCGAGCCGCCGGAGAGGCGGTACGGGCCGCGGTTGAGCAGCTTGTGGACGACGCCGGAGGCGATCGAGGAGTTGTCGGTGCCCATGGTCTGCTCGCGCAGCTCCAGCTTGTGCAGGCGGCCCCAGCTCCAGGTGGAGATGTCCTTGCCGAGCAGCGAGGTCAGGTCCTGCCGGGCGTTCTTCATCGCCTCCTTGAGCAGGTTGTCCAGGCCCTTCTGCTCCTTGTGCTGGGAGTCGATGTACGTCCACCACGAGCTGTCGGGCTTGTCCAGCTGGGTGCGCACGACCTCGGTCCAGCGGTCGCCGCCGTCCGGCTGGGCCTTGCCCGGGTCGCGGGTGCCGCACTCGGTGACGATCTTGCTGGAGCTGTCCGGCTTGGTCGGGTCACTCTGCTGGCGCACCAGCAGGCAGCTGTCCTTGGCCCGGATGTCGGCCGGGAACTTCTGGCCGAAGGCGAGGCTCAGCAGGTTGCGCCAGACGCCGTTGTAGTAGGCGGCGGCGGCCGAGTCGGCGTCCTGGTGGAAGTTCCAGTCCTTCAGCAGGTCCTGGGCCTCGCGCACGTACGGGTCGTCGATCTGCTGCTTGAGCAGCAGCGGGACCAGCGTCTTGGCCATGATGCTGGTGTTGTCCAGCTGGAGGGTCTGCATGTCGTCCGGCGAGATCTTGCCGTTGTTCTTGAGCAGGCCCTCGATCTGGTCGGTGATCTCCTTGGCCCGGGTGCCGTACTCCCAGTCCTTGGTCAGGTTGTACTTGTAGCTCGGGTCCACCACGGCCTGGTTGGCGGTGACGATGTAGCCCGCGGACGGGTTGAAGCTGTACGGCAGGGCGCTGAAGGGGACCGGGTCCGACTTCCACTGGTACGAGGAGTCCCAGCCGGGGGCCGGCATGCTGCCGTCGCCCTTGCCGCGGATCGGGATGACGCCCGGGGCCTGGTAGCCGATGTTCTTGGAGTCGGCGTAGATCAGGTTCTGCGCGGGGACGGCGAAGTCCTTGGCGGCGGCGCGGAACTCGTCCCAGTTGCGGGCCTTGTCCAGCTCGAAGACCGCGTCCATGGTCTTGCCGGGGCTGAGCGCCGTCCACTGCAGGGCGACGCCGTAGCCGCTGGTGCCGCGGTCCGGGGCGGAGGTGCCGTTGGGGGCGTACTTGCCGACGTTCTGCTGCTCGGTGCTCTGGTCGGAGATGAGCGGGGCGCCGGTCTTGGTGGTGCGGACGGTGATGGTGCGGTCCTCGCCGCCGGCGACCTTGATGGTCTCCTTGCGGAGGTCGAACTTCTCGTCCTTGCCGTCCACCTGGTAGGTGTCCGGGCCGGTGACCTTCTCCAGGTAGAGGTCGGTGACGTCGGCGCCGAGGTTGGTGAAGCCCCAGGCGATGTCCTTGTTGTGGCCGATCACCACGCCGGGCATGCCGGCGAAGCTGAAGCCGGAGACGTCGAACTGGCAGGCCGACGAGACGGTCCGGCAGTGCAGGCCCATCTGGTACCAGACCGAGGGCAGGCCGGGGCCGAGGTGCGGGTCGTTGGCCAGCAGCGGCTTGCCGGTGGTGGTGTGCGAGCCGGCGACCACCCAGGAGTTGGAACCGATGCCCTGGCCGGGGCGGCCGAGCAGCTGCGGCATCGAGTCGATCCGGTCGGTGAGGCCCTGGAGCAGCGCCTTGGTGGTGGTCGCGCCCTGGGCGGTGCCGCCGGCGGGGGCGGCGCCCGACTGCGCGGAGCCGTCGGCGGGGCGGTAGGAGTCGCCGTTCACCGTGCCGGTCTTCACGATGGTGCCGTTGCGGGAGTACGGGTAGTCCGGGTACAGCTCGGCGATCTTGTCCGGGGTGAAGTCCTGGGACAGCAGCGCGCGGTCGATCTCCTCCTGGAGGTTCCCGGAGAGGTTCCAGGCCATCGCCTTGAGCCAGGCCACCGAGTCGACCGGGGACCACTGCTCGGGCTTGTAGCCGCTGTTGACGGCGCCGAGCAGGGAGTACTCCAGCGAGGCCTTCTCGCCGCCGGGGTGCTCGGCCAGCCAGGCGTTCACGCCGTCCGAGTAGGCCTGGAGGTACTTCTTGGTCTCGGGCGACAGCTTGGTGTCGAACTCCTTCTGCGCCACCTGCCGCCAGCCCATGGTGCGGATGAAGGCGTCGGTGTCGACCTGGCTGTCGCCGAACATCTCGGACAGCCGGCCGGCCGTGATGTGGCGTCGGACGTCCATCTCCCAGAAGCGGTCCTGGGCCTGGACGTAGCCCTGGGCCCGGAACAGGTCCTCGGCGGTGTCCGCGTACAGCTGCGGGATGCCGTTGGCGTCGCGCTTGACGTCGACCGGCGCGCTCAGGCCCGCCACCTTGACGCTGCCGTCGACCTCCGGGAAGGAGGCACGGACCGCGGTGACCCCGCGGTAGCCGCCGTAGCCGACGCCGGCCACCAGCAGCACGACCAGCATGATCACGATCAGACGGGCGCGCCGGAACTTCTTCGAGCGGGGCATCTGGGTCCTTGCGGTCCTGACTTCGGGGCGGGCGGGCGTGTCCGGGGCCTGAGGCCGGGACAGGGCACCACATTAGGCCGAGTCGACCCTCCGGCGTGCACGGGGGACGCTCCGGGCGGGATCGCGGGAGGTCAACACGGGGCCCGGGAAAGGGCGGTGGGCGGCTGCGGACGGCCGGGAACGGATGCAGGAGACAACGAAACTAAAGATATGGCAAAATGTTAGACTGAGTAACGATCCGCAAGGGGAGCATTGACGACTTCTTAACGCGCTCCGAGCCACCTGACCCGGCATCACCCGGCTCGGAACCACCGCGCTCGGAACCGCCGTGCTCGGAACCACTCGGCCGATCGGACTCACCAGCACCACCTGACACCCCGCCCGCCCCATGCCTGCCCGAGGTGCCACTGCGTGAACGTCTCCCACCTGAACCAGCTCCTCCTCGAAGCCTCCGTGATCCTGCTGTTCGCGGTGATCGCCGTCCGGATCTCGACCCGATCAGGGCTGCCCAGCCTGCTGATCTACCTCGGGATCGGCGTCGCGCTGGGCCAGGACGGGATCGGCATCACGTTCAACAACGCCGAGATGACCCAGGTGCTCGGCTACGCCGCACTCGTGGTGATCCTGGCCGAGGGCGGCCTCAAGACCAGCTGGCGCGAGGTCAAGCCGGTGATGCCGGCCGCCACCGTGCTGGCCACCGTCGGCGTCGCGGTCAGCGTGTTCGTCACCGCGGCCGGCGCGCACTGGCTCACCGGCCTGGACTGGCGGACCTCGCTGCTGCTCGGCGCGATCGTCTCCTCCACCGACGCCGCGGCCGTCTTCTCGGTGCTGCGCATGGTCCCGCTGCCGCACCGGCTCACCGGCCTGCTGGAGGCCGAGTCCGGCTTCAACGACGCGCCCGTGGTCATCCTGGTCGTCGCCTTCGCGAGCACCGGGGAGCAGGAGAGCTGGTACGTGCTGATCGGCACCATCCTGGCCGAGCTGGCGATCGGCGCCGCGGTCGGCCTCGCCGTCGGCAAGCTCGGCGCGTACGGGATCAAGCACGTCGCACTGCCCTCCTCGGGCCTGTACCCGATCGCCGTGATGGCGCTCACCGTGCTCGCGTACGCCGGTGGCGCGCTGCTGCACGGCTCCGGCTTCCTCGCCGTCTACATCAGCGCCGTGATCCTCGGGAACTCCAAGCTGCCGCACGGACCGGCCGTACGCGGCTTCGCCGACGGGCTGGCCTGGATCGGGCAGATCGGCATGTTCGTGCTGCTCGGCCTGCTCTGCAACCCCGCCTCCATGGGCGACGCGGTGGTGCCCGCGCTGGTGATCGGCACGGTGCTCGTCTTCCTGGCCCGGCCGCTGTCGGTGGTGTTCTCGCTGACCCCGTTCAAGGTGCCGGCCCGCGAGCAGGCGCTGCTGAGCTGGGCCGGACTGCGCGGGGCGGTGCCCATCGTGCTGGCCACCATCCCGGTGGTGACCGGTGCGCACAAGGCCGAGGACGTGTTCAACATCGTCTTCATCCTGGTCGTCGTCTTCACCCTGATCCAGGGCCCGACCCTGCCCTGGGTGGCCAAGCAGCTGCGGATCGGCGACGGCGCGATGGGGCAGGACCTCGACATCGAGTCCGCGCCGCTGGAGAAGCTGCACGGGCACCTGCTGTCGGTCGCGCTCTCGCCGACCTCGCGGATGTCCGGCGTGGAGATCAGCGAGCTGCGGCTGCCCAAGGGCGCGGCGGTCACCCTGGTCGTGCGCGAGGGCAACTCCTTCGTGCCGGACAAGGCGACGATGCTGCGCGGCGGGGACGAGCTGCTGGTGGTCACCACGGACGAGGTCGGCGAGGCTGCGGAGCGGCGGCTGCGGGCCGTGGACAAGGGCGGCAAGCTGGCGGGGTGGCTGAACGGGCGGTGAGCCCGGGGCCTTGCGTGCGGGGTGCGGCGCCCGGGGCGCTGCACCCCGGGCGTTGCGCGCGGGGCGTTGCACCCCGGGCGTTGCGCGCGGGGCGTTGCGCGCGGGGTCCGACGCCTCGGGTGTTGCGCCCGGGGTGTTGTGGGGCTGGGGTGACCTGGCGCCATCTACGCGCGTAACTGTATGCTGATCCGACCACGCCGTATAACCACCGCTAGATCACCCCAGCATCTGCCTGACGCAGAGTTGGCGCGACCGCTCGGCGGCCGCGGTCCGGCACCGGCCCAGCAGGCCGGCCCCGACCCGGTATCTACCCCGGTCGACGCGCGAGAGGACGACTCTCGGCGCCGTCGGGGCCACCCCATGCCCTGCCGCGCTACCAGGCAGCAGGAAGGACCGACCGTGACGGCCCGCCGAACGGTCGACAACGCCGCGGACACCGCGGACACCACCCTGGCCGTCCCCTCGGACGACGCCACCGCCGCCGCGCCCGCCGACGCGCCCGCCCGGGTCGGGTACGGCGAACTGCTGCGCACGCCCGGCGCCTGGAGGTTCCTGGCCCCCGCCCTCGTCGCGCGACTGCCGTACGCGATGCTCAGCATGGGCATCCTGCTGCTGGTCACCCAGACCCACGGTTCGTACGGCACCGCCGGCACGGTCACCGCGGTCGCCGCCGTCGCGCAGGCGCTGATCGGCCCGCAGACCGGGCGGCTCGCCGACCGGGTCGGCCAGGCCGCGGTGCTGGTGCCGACCGTACTGGTGCACGCGGTCTCGGTCGGCCTGCTGACCGCGCTGGCGCTCGGCCACGCTCCGGCCTGGAGCCTGTACCTGGCCGCCGTCCCGGCCGGGGCGAGCGTGCCGCAGGTCGGCGCGATGGTGCGGGCCCGCTGGGTGGCCAGGTTCACCGCGGACGGTGCCTCCCCCTCGACCGCGGCCCGGGTGAGCACCGCGTTCGCCTTCGAGTCCGTGACGGACGAGTTCACCTTCGTGATCGGCCCGATCCTGGCCGCCAACATCGCCGCCTTCGCCAATCCGGCGACCGCGCTGATCGCCGAGGCCTCGCTGACCCTGGTCGGCGGCCTCGCCTTCGCCTCCCAGCGGCGCACCGCCCCCGCCCGGATCGTCCCGCAGCCCGGCACCCGGCGCGCCTCGGCGCTCGCCTCGCCCGGCGTCCGGCTGCTGGCCGGGACCTTCCTCGGGGTCGGCGCGGTGTTCGGCGGCATGCAGGTCTCGGTGAACGCCTTCGCCGACTCGGTCGGGCAGCACGACGCGGGTGGCACCGTGTACGGGATCTTCGCGGGCGGCTCGATGCTGGCCGGCGTGCTGTACGGCGTGATCGCCTGGCGGCAGCCGGTCCGGAACCGGATGCTGATGAGCTACTCGCTGCTGGTCGTGGGCTGCTCGACGCTGTGGGCGATGCCCAACCTGGTCGCCCTCACCGTCGCCGGGCTGATCTGCGGCCTCGCCATCGCACCGACCCTGATCAGCGGCTACACCCTGGTCGAGACGCTGGTCGCGGACGGCGCCAAGACGGAGGCCTTCACCTGGCTGACCGGCGCCATCGGGCTGGGGCTGGCGGTCGGCTCGATGGCGGCCGGGAAGCTGATCGACGGGCACGGGCCCTCGGTCGGGTTCCTGGTGCCGGTGGCCGGCGCCGGGCTGGGGCTGCTCGCGCTGGCGTCGATGCGGCACCTGCTGGTGCCGCCGGGCGAGGGCCCGGCCGCCTTCCACGGCGGCGCGGGGCGGCTGGTCGGTGCGGCCGAGGGCTGAGCGGGGGCCGGTACCGGCTCATCTCACACCGGAGTCGCTGGACTGATCCAGCGGAATACCGCATCATTGACCATCGTTAGCACTCATCAGGCGAGAGTGCCAGGAGGAAGACAAGTGCCCACGTACCAGTACCAGTGCACCGAGTGCGGCAACGGCCTGGAGGCGGTGCAGAAGTTCACCGACGAGGCGCTGACCACGTGCCCCGACTGCCAGGGACGGCTCCGCAAGGTCTTCTCGGCCGTGGGCGTCGTGTTCAAGGGCTCGGGCTTCTACCGGACCGACAGCCGTTCGTCCTCCAGCAGCTCGGTGGGCGCGGGTTCGTCCTCCGCCTCGTCGACGTCCTCGACTTCGACGTCGTCCTCGGGCTCGTCCGGTTCGACCGGCTCGACCAGCTCGTCGACCTCGTCCAGCCCGGCTCCGGCCGCGAGCTGACCTCGGCGCCGCCACGGCGTCCGGGAGCTTTCCGAAGCTTCGCGAAAGGCCCGTCGGCCCCGCTTCACGCGGGGGCGGCGGGCCTTTCGTCGTGCCGGGGGCGCCATTCGTCAACGCGCCACAGCTGGTTCAGCCTCATGGGTGTACGAAGTTATCCACAGGGCGGGGTTTTCCACAGGCTGGGGATACGGGCTTTCCGGCGGCACCGACACGGCGGATCGTGTGGGTCACCAGAGACCGACCGGGACCAGCTGGGACCGGCCGGGACCCACCAGGACCGGAGGTGCCCCGATGACGACCATGAGCCTGCCCCTTCCGCTGCCCGCGCCCAGCGTCCCGCCCCGGCGGGAGCTGCCGAGTTTCCCGCCGATCCGGCGCGGATGCGGCGGGTGGCACCGCTGGCGCCGGGCCGCCCGGCGGCGGGCCGGGGTGCCCGCGCTGGTGCTGCTCGCGGTGGCGTCGGCGCTCGCGCTCGGGCCCGCGCGAGCCGGGCTGCCGCCGCCCTCGGGGGGCTCCGTGGGCCGTACGGGTTGTCAATCCGGGATTCCGGAAGATCACCCGTAACCCGGAAACGACTTCGTCGTTCGAGGCGGCATGAAAGGCTTCAAGGAATTCCTGCTGCGTGGAAATGTCGTCGAACTCGCCGTCGCCGTGGTCATCGGCGCGGCCTTCACCAACATCGTCAACGCCTTCGTCAAAGGCGTGATCAATCCGATCGTCGGCGTGTTCGGGACGAAGGACCTGGCGTCCTACAGTTCCTGCCTCAAGGGGCCCTGCGAGGTGAGCGCCACCGGTGAGGTCACGTCCGGGATCCTCATCCTGTGGGGGACGGTGCTCAGCGCCGCCCTCCAGTTCCTGATCACCGCGGCCGTCGTCTACTTCATCCTGATCGTGCCGATGAACAAGCTGGCGGCCAGGCGCAAGAGTGCCGCCGAGGAGGCGACGGAGGCCGAAGCCCAGGAGGTCCAACTGCTGACCGAGATCCGCGACGCGCTGGTCGCGGCGCGTTAGTCCCCGTGGTGCGGCGGGCGCTGGCTCAGGTACCAGTCCAGTCCCCGCCCACCGCTCTCCCCCGCCCCGGGGCGCTCACCCCAGCCGGCATCGGTGTCGTCGCGGGACTGCTGGTCCAGCGGGTCACGGAAGACCAGCCGGGCCTTGGCCGCGGCCGCCTGCCGCCGGTCCTGCGGCTTCTCCTGCTCCTGGCCCTGCCCCTGTTCCTGCTCGCTCACCCTGTCCACTCCCCTACTCATCCGCTGCCCGTACTCATCCGCTGCTCGCGGGCCGTCCTGTCCTTCCAGCCTAAGAGCCCCCCCGGCACGCCGCGGGCCCTGGTGCGGAGCGCTCCGCATCAGGGCCCAGGTGGCGACCTCGGTTGACCGGCGGCCCGGTGGACCGGCCGGTGCGTCAGGCGGCTTCGAAGCCCGCGTGGTCGGCGATCTTCTTCAGCTCGGCCAGGGCGTGCTTCTCGATCTGGCGGATCCGCTCACGGGTGAGGCCGTGCTGCTTGCCCACCTCGGTGAGGGTGCGCTCGCGGCCGTCCTCCATCCCGTAGCGGGAGCGGATGATCGAGGCCGTGCGGTCGTCCAGCCGCCCGATCAGGCCGTCCAGCTCCTCGCGGCGGAGCATCACCATCACGGCGTCCTCGGGGGACGTCGCGCCGGTGTCCTCCACCAGGTCACCGAACTGGGTCTCGCCCTCGTCGTCGACCGACATGTTGAGGCTGACCGGGTCACGCGCCCAGTCCAGCACGTCCTTGATCCGGGCCTCGGTGGTGTCCAGCTCGGCCGCGATCTCGGCCGGCTCGGCCTCGCGGCCCAGCTCCTTGGACTTCTCCCGCTGCACCCGCCGGATCCGGCCCAGCTCCTCGACCAGGTGCACGGGCAGCCGGATGGTGCGGGACTGGTCCGCTATCGACCGGGTGATCGCCTGGCGGATCCACCAGGTGGCATAGGTGGAGAACTTGAAACCCTTGGCGTAATCGAACTTCTCGACGGCGCGCACCAGGCCCGCGTTGCCCTCCTGGATGAGGTCCAGCAGCGGGAGGCCGCTGCGCGGGTAGCGGCGGGCGACCGCGACCACCAGGCGGAGGTTGGAGCGGATGAAGACGTCCTTGGCGCGCTCGGCGTCCGCGGCTATCGCCTCAAGCTCCTCGCGGGTGACGCCGTCGGGGAGTCCGCCCTCGTCCAGCAGGTGCTGGGCGTACACGCCGGCCTCGATCCGCAGCGAGAGCTCGACCTCCTCAGCGGCATCGAGCAGGGGTGTCCTGGCGATCTCGTCGAGGTACATACCGACCAGGTCGCGGTCGGCCTCAAGGTTGGTCGGGCGGGCCGCGCGAGTCCGGTCGGCCCTGTCGCGAACGACGGCACGGGTGGCCATGCTTGCTCCCTTTGACTGGTGTTGCCGAGGTCTGCCTGCCTGCCCGGAAAGGGCAAGAATGCGGGCCCCGAAGGGCTCACACGTAACGATCCAACGAACAGAATCCGGACAACATTCCCAAGTCACTCAGGTTCTTCCCGGCGATGCAGTATCCTGCCGAATTTCACCCCGACTTTGGACAATCGGTGACCGTTCGGACACTCCGCGCGCTCGTTCGCGGCCGCCTCCGGCGTTTCCTTCACCGCGCACACACCGAACCACCGCCCATCCGTTGAACCGGCGAACGATTGCGTACGTTCCCGTGCGCCCCCGTTTTCCGCCCGCGCCCACACCCCGGCGCACGCAGGTCCTCCGCACAAAAGATGCCGAATCGCTATCACTCCAGCTCCGGATCGGCGCGGGGCGCTGGGAAGGTGTCAGGCATGCACCTGACCAACAGCTCGACCTCCGTCACTGTGCGTCACCGCCGCCTCCTCCGGGACGCGGCACTCGCACTGGGCTGTGCCGCGCTGTTCTGTCTCCTGGCGGTGCTGGTGACGGGCCACTGGCACCCCCTGCACGAGTTCGACCAGGACTGGGTCAACGAACTCCACGGCTACGCACGGGAACACCGGATCTGGACCGCCGCGGTGCAGACCCTCTCCGACATCGGCGGTCCGGTCACCATGCGTGCCCTGCTGGTCATCGCGGCCGCCTGGCTCTGCCTGATCGGCGCCCGGGTGCTGGCCTGCTGGGTGGCGGCCTGCACCCTGATCGGCTGGAGCGCCCAGTCGGTGCTCAAGCCGGCCTTCGACCGGCCGCGGCCGACCTTCACCGACCCGGTCTCGTACGCCGGCGACCCCTCCTTCCCCTCGGGACACGCCATGGCCTCGGCGATCACCTGCGCCGTCCTGGTCGGCCTGCTCTGGTACCGGGTCCGCCGCCGCGGCCGGATCGCCGCCTGCGCGGTCGCCGCCGCTACGGTCCTCACCATCGGCTGGACCAGGGTCGCCCTCGGCGTCCACTGGCCCAGCGACGTCCTGGCCGGCTGGCTGGCCGCCGGCATCGTGCTGGGCGTCGTGACCACCGCGATAGAGCTCTGGCGCCCCGGTGCACTGGCCCGCGACGTACGCCGGGTCAACTGGCGCACCAGACCCCGGGTCCAACGGGTCACAGCGCTCTCCCTCCGGCCCTCCCACCTCGACGACGACCCCGCGGACCCCGCCCACCGCCCCGACGAGCCCGTCCGCTGAGCCGCCCCCGACGAGCCGGATGACCACAATCACCGACCTCACCGAGAGCCCCCACCCGGCGGCGCACAAGGCGGCCACGTCCACCGGTCGGGCCGACCCGCACCCGACTCCCCGCACCCGACTCGCCCCACCCCGACCCGGGCCCCCGGCCAGACGGCTCCCACGACCGCCACCCCTGCCGCCCCACCACCCCGACGAGCCGGATGACCACAACCACCGACCTCACCGAGAGCCCCCACCCGGCGACGCACAGGACGACCACGGCCACCGGTCGGGCCGACCCCCACCCGGCTCGCCCCACCCCGACCCGGGCCCCCGGCCAGGCGGTTCCCACGGCCGACCCCACCGCCCCGGCGGGGCTAGGCGGTGCGCATGGCGGTGATGACGGTCAGGCGGCTGACTCGGCGGGCGGGGAGGATGGCGGCGGCGAGGCCGGTGAGGACGGTGAGGGTGAGGGCGGCGAGGATCAGGGGCAGGGGCGGGGTGCCGGTGGTGCCGATGGTGGAGGTGATCGAACGGGCGGCGGCCCAGCCGTAGGTGATGCCCAGTCCGGTGCCGACGAGGGCGGCGGCGAGTGAGAGCAGCAGGGCCTCCAGGGTGAGCATCCGGCGCAGTTGCTGCCGGGACATCCCGATGGCGCGCAGCATGCCGATCTCGCGGGCGCGTTCGGTGACGCTGAGCATCAGGGTGGCGGCGACGCCGAGGCCGGCGATGGCCACCGAGAAGGAGAGCAGGGCCATGCTGACGACCGTCATCCGGTCCAGCAGCGTGCGCAGCGTCTCGCCCTGTGCGGCCGTGTCGGTGACGGCGATCTGCGGGTGGTCCGCGAGTGCCCGGTCGAGCGCGCGGCGGGCGTCCGTCCGGTCCCGGCCCGCCGTCGGGCTGATCCAGGCCGTGGTGACGGCCGCGCCGGGGGCAAGCCGGTCCAGGGTGGCGGGGGTCACCAGCAGCGACGCCCCGGTCTGCAGGGTGAACGGCAGGCTGCTGCGGCCCGGTTGGATCCGGAGCTCGGTGCCGTCGCCCAGGCGCACCGCGCTGCCGCCGAGTCCGCTGAGCGCGGTGCCGTCGCCGAGTGCCCGGGCCCGGTCGGCGTCGTCCGCCGAGGAGTTGAGCAGGGCGGGGTCGACGGCGGCGACCAGGGTGGGCCTGCCGTCCAGTTCGACGGTGGCCGAGCGGACCGGCGCCACCGTCAGCTCGCGCTCCGCCCCGAGCGCGGTGAGCGCCGCCGCGGGCAGCGGGCCGCCACCGGTCGCGGTGGCCGAGAAGGCCCCGGGCTGGCGCGCGGAGACCGCCGGCACCAGGGAGGCGGAGGTGATCTCCAGCGCGGTGACCGCCCCGACCATCACCGTGACGCCGAGCAGCAGCGCCGCGCCGGTGGCCCCGGTGCGGGTCGGGTTGAGCCGCAGCTGCTGGGTCGCGAGCCGCCCGGCCGTCCCGGCCAGCCGCCGGGCGGGTCGGCCCAGCAGGGCGACGACGGCGGGCAGCAGCCGGTCGGAGAGCCGCAGCACCCCGAAGAAGCTGCTGATCGCCCCGACCGTCACCGCGAGCAGCGACAGCGGCGGCGGGGCGACCGCCCCGGTCACCAGCAGCGCCGCGCCCGCCGTCAGCAGCGCCGACGTCCAGACGACCGCCCGGACCCGGGCCCCCGTGCCGACCGCGCCGGTCTCCCCGCCGAGCGCGGCCACCGGCGGCACCGCCGAGGCGGCCCTGGCCGGTCCGCGGACGGCCCACAGGGTGAGCAGCACCCCGAACAGCCCGGCCAGGGCGCAGGTCCACGCCGACGGCGCCAGCGACAGGTGGACCGGCCCGAGGTCGAGGCCGCCGACCACGGCCGTCCCCGCCGCGCAGAGGCCGATCCCCAGCAGGACGCCGACCGCCGAGGCGCCCACACCGAGCAGCAGCCCCTGACGGCGGATCAGCCGGCGCACCTGCCGCCGGTCGGCGCCCACGCAGCGCAGCAGGGCGAGTTGGCGGGTCCGCTGGGCCAGCACCACGGTGAAGGTGTTGCCCACCACCATCCGCGCGACGGCGAGCGCGATCAGTACGAAGGAGAGCGCGGCGATCAGCACCACGCCGTAGAGGGTCCCGCTCTGCCGCTTCGCCTCGGTGACGGAGGCCTCCCGGGTGTGCACCGTGGCGCCGTCACCGAGGGCGGCGCGCAGGGCTCCGACGGTTCCGGCCGACGAGGCCCCGGGCCGCAGCCGGACGTCGAGCCGCTCGGTGGTGACGGCCGTCGCGTACCGCGCCACCGCACCGGCCGGGACGCCGATCACCGGGTGGCCGGCGAAGCCGGGCGCGCCCCGGCCGTCCAGGGTGCCCGCCAGGCGGACGGCAGCGGCGGAGCCGTCGGCGCGGGTGAGCCGCACCTGGGCACCGGGGGCGGCGCCGATCCGTTGCGCGGTGTCGTCGTCGAGCAGCACCTCGTCGGGGCCGGCCGGCCAGTGGCCGTCCTTCAGCAGCTGCCAGCGCAGCGCCCCGTCCTCGGCGATCGCGCTGACGACCGCGCCGCGGTCCAGCGGCCGTCCGTCGGCGGCCAGCACCGAGCCCCGGCCGGTCAGCCGCGGGGACACCTCCGCCACCCCGGCCGTGCGGCGCGCCCGCTCCACCGCGTCCTGGTCGAGTCCGCCCTCGGCCGCGGGCCTGGTCACCTGGACGTCGGCGGGCCCGACCTCGGCGGCGGCGGTCTGGCCGTAGGAGTCCACCAGGGCGCCGCTGCCGCCGACCGAGGCGATCAGGAAGGCCACCCCGAGCGCGATCGCGGCCCCGCTGAGGATCAGCTGCCGCAGCTGCCCGCGCAGCTCGGCCACGGTGTATCGGTAGGTCGTCATCGGTCCCCGGCTCGTCCGCCCTGGCCGGGCACGATGCTCCGGCAGGGGTTTCGTCGAGCGTAGGGCCGGGCCGCCCGCCGGACCGTCGGCACGAGGTCCCGTCCATGATCACTCCGCGGGCCTACGACCGCCCCGGCCGTCTCCTCCTCCAGGGGTACCCGGCCCCTGACCCGGCCCGCCCGGGGCCGGGGCCGGGAACGCCGCAGGCCCCCCACCCGGGTGGGTGGAGGGCCTGCGACCTGCGCTTTCGCTGTGCCCCAGACAGGAATCGAACCTGCGACACCGGCTTTAGGAGAGCCGTGCTCTATCCCCTGAGCTACTGAGGCGGGGCCGGTCCGTGACCAGGCCGTTCACAGCGTACCGGATCGGGGGTCGGCTGGGGGTGGTGGACGGGAGTGCAGGTGCCGACGAAGCGTCAGAAGAGGTCGAGTAGCCTGCCGAGGAATGTTCGAACCCGCCCCTCCAGGGCTGGGCCAAGGAGACGAAGGACTCGATGAGACCAGCTGTGCGCCCGGCCGTCCGATTGCTGGGGCAGGTGTGGTTCTGGCCCGCGCTGGTGATGCTGGGGGTGGGCGGTTACCGGCTGGGGACGCCGGAGCCGTGGCGGGACGAGATCGCGACGTGGGCGGTGTCCACCCGCTCGCTGGACGAGCTGGTGCGGCTGCTGGGGCACATAGACGCCAGCAACGGCGCGTACTACCTGCTGATGCACGGCTGGACCTCGCTGTTCGGCGACTCGGTGGTCTCACTGCGAATACCCTCCGTGCTGGCGATGGCGGGGGCGGCCGCGTTCGTGGCGCTGACGGCCGAGCGGCTGTTCGGCGGTCGGGTGGCGGCCGTCGGCGCGGGGCTGCTCTTCACGGTGGCGCCGCAGATCTCCCACTACGCGCAGGAGGCGCGCGCCTACGCGTTGGCGACCTGCGCGGTCGCGGCCGCGACGTACTTCCTGCTGCGGGCGCTGGAGCGGCCGGGCCTGCGGCGGTGGGCGCCGTACTGCGTCTCGATGGCGCTGGCGGGCGTCTGGCACCTGGTCTCGTTCACCACGGTGGCAGGGCAGCTCGCGCTGGTGCTGCTGCACCTGTGGCGGACCCGGGCGGCGGTGGACCGGCGGCTGCTGTGGCACTACCCGGTGGCGGTCGCGGTGGCGGCGCTGCCGGTGCTGCCGGTGGTGCTGCTCGGCACCCGGCAGTCGGGCCGGCAGCTCGGCTGGATAGCGACGCCCTCCGTCAAGGGTCTGCTCAAGTTCGGCGACCACCTGTTCGGTTCGGCGCAGGTGTCCCAGGCGTTCCTGCTGCTGGCGCTGGCCGCGCTGGTGCTGTCGGGCCGGAGGGCCCAGGCCTGGCAGGCACTGCTGCTCGCGGAGCTGCCGGTGGTGGCGGTCTGGCTGGTATCGCGGGGCGAGACCTCGTACTTCATAGACCGGTACCTGCTCTTCACGGTGCCCGCCTGGGCCGTGCTGGCCGGGGGCGGGGTCGGGGCCGGGTACCGCGCCGTGGCTGCCCTGGCCGGACGGTCGTGGGCACCGCGAAGAATCGTTTCTCCTCGCGCGGCCCTGGCCGCGGCCGGGGTGGTGGCGGTGGGACTGCTCGCCCTCCCGGCCGTGGCGGCGCTGCCGAAGCAGCCGGCCGTACGGTACGTGGGCTCGCACACCGCGTCGGAGGAGCCGTTCCGGGAGGTGGCGGAGGCGATCGCCGCCGGGTACCGCCCCGGGGACGGGCTGGCGGCCCCGATGGGCGACCAGAGCTGGGCGATGGTCTGGCCGGGAGTCAGCTACCACCTGCCGCCGGCGGTCCACCCGTTCCCGGTGTTCGTCGCCCGGAGCGCCGAGGAAGCGGACGAGCTGACGCCGGAGCCCTGCCCACAGCCGGCCTCCTGCCTGGGGGACGGATCGCGGATCTGGCTGATCGTCCTGGGGGACACCGAGGACCCGCTGGCGGCCGTCCCGCAGGACCAGGCGCAGGTGCTGCTGGACCACTACGGCACGCCGGACCAGGTGACGCCGCTCGGCGGGCTCACCCTCGCGCTGCTCGACCGCGACACCTGAGCGGAGGGCTGAGGCCGTCAGCGACACGGGGAACGCCGAAGGGGAGCCGGATCGATCCGGCTCCCCTTCGGCGTTCAGGCGTTCAGGCGTTCAGGCGTTCAGGCGTTCAGGCGCTCAGCGGATCAGAACATCCGCAGCAGTCGGGACTGGATGGACGCCGGGTGCAGGTCCGACTGGAGCGCCACCGGGACCTCCGTCCTGCCGTCCCCCGCGCCGACCCGCAGCACGCCGACCTCCTTGCCCGCCTTCTCGTCGTGGCCGAGCTTGGCCGGGTCCAGGGTGACGGTGCCGGTGATGCCGGGGAAGCCGGCCACCACGAGGTCCTCGGTCGCGACGACCGCGACCTTGCCGCCGAGCCCGTCGTCCACGGTGCCGACGACGTCGCCCTTCTTCACCACGGTCTGTCCGGCCAGCCCGTTCTGCGCGGCCTGGATCTGCTTGCCGCTCACCTTCAGCACGGTCGGCAGGATCCCGTCGCCCGGGTTGGGCGAGGTGGCCTGCTGTCCCAGGGTCACGCCGAGGATCATCCGCTTCACCCCGCCGATCTCCTTGTACGCGGCCCACATCAGGCAGCCGCCAGCGGGAGTGCTGGAGCCGGTCTTGACGCCGATGACGCCGGTCTTCGGGTTGATCAGGTTGTTGGTGTTGGGGATCTTCCCGCCGTTGAAGTTGGTCTCCGGGGTGGAGACGATCTGCCGGAAGATCTCGTCCTGCATGACCTGCTCGGCCAGCTTCAGCTGGTCCTTGGCGGTGGACTTGGTGTCCGCGCTGAAGCCCGCCGGGTCGGCGTAGACGGTGTTGGTCATGCCGAGCCCGGCCGCGGTGTCGTTCATGAGCTTGACGAACGCCTCCTCCGAGCCGGAGTGGTAGCGGGCGAGCAGCCGGGCCACGTTGTTGGCGGACGGCAGCATCAGCAGTTCCAGCGCCTGGTACTCGGTGAGCACCTGACCCTCGGTGAGCGTCACCCGGGACTCGTCGGCGTTGCCGGACTCCTGCGCGGCCTGCTTGTCGACGGTGATCTTCGGGCCGCTCTCCCCCTTCTTCAGCGGGTACTTCTGGAGGAACAGGTAGGCGTTCATCACCTTGGTGACGCTGGCGATCGGGGCCGGGGTCTCCTGGCCGGAGCTGCCGAGGCTGCCGACGCCGACCACCTCTGCGGCGGACTGGCCCTTGGCCGGCCAGGCGAGGTCGAGCGGGTCGCCGGAGAAGCTGTAGCTACCTGCGGCCGACATCCTCATCTTCGGGTCCGGCAGCGGGCGCAGCAGCTGGGCCACCGCCACCGCGCCGAGCACCACGGCCAGGAAGACCGTCCAGATGGTGATCCGCTTGAGCGCGCGGCGCAGTGGCGAGACCGGCCGGGCGTTGAGGGCCGCCAGGACCTCCATCGCCTCGGCCGTGGTCTCGGGCGAGGGCAGCGGCTCCGGGGCGGGCAGCGGCTCGGGCCGGGGCAGCGGCGGGACGGGCGGCACCGGCCTGGGGTCGGGCTCGGGCAGCGGGGCGGGCGCCGGGGCGGGGCCGGGCGCCGGCTTCGGCGCCGGCCTGGGCAGCGGCTCGGGGCCCGGGGTCGGCTCGGGTTCGGGGACGGGCTTGGGCGCCGGGTGCGGCTCTGGCACCGGCTCGGGTACGGGCGCGGGCTCGGGCAGCGGGGCGGGCGCCGGAGGCTCGGGCACGGTACCGGCCGCCGGGGAGGTGGCGGGGGCGCGCAGCGGCTTGGGCTTCTCCAGCTTCTCGGCCGCACCGGTCGCGACCGGCTTGGCGAGCTGCGTGGTCCTGGTCGACTCGGCGGGCTCCGCCGCCTCGGGCTCGGCCTCCGTGGCCTCGGTCTCCGTAGCCTCAGTCTCCGCGGGCTCGGGCGTGTCGGCCCGCTCCGCCTTCGCGGGCTCCTCCTCCGACGCGGCGTCGGCGGACCCACTGTCAGCGGACTCGGCCGCCCCGGGCGCGTCGGTCCCGGCGTCGGCCTTCCCGGCCGCCTTCTCCGCCGCCTTCCCGGCCACCGCCGCCACGGCCGCACCCGTCCGCATGGCGAGACGCGGATCGGCTCCGGCCGGTCGTTCGACGGCCCCCTCCGGAGCGCCGGACGCCGAGGCGTCCTCCTTCTCCGCTCCCCCACCATCGGAACCGCCGTCGCCCGCAGGCTTCACCAGCTCCTCGGGCAGCCGCAGCGAGGTGGTCCGGTTGTCCACCGGCAGCCGCAGCATCGTCGTCCTGCTGTCCACATCCCGGACACGGAGCTGTACGGTCGAGCCGCCCTTGGCCCCCGCCGACGGCGTGTCGGCGGACTCCTCCGCGGCGGCCCCCTCGGCAGCCCCCTTGGCGGTCCCGGCAGCGGCCCCTTCAGCGGCCTCCTCAGCGGTCCCGGCAGCGGCCCCTTCAGCGGCCTCCTCAGCGGTCCCGGCAGCGGCCCCTTCAGCGGTCCCGGCAGCGCCCTCCGGGGCCGGCTCCGAGGAGGCCTCCGTGGGCGCCTCCGCGGATGCCTTGGCGGCGGCCCCGGCTGACGCCCCGGCAGCCGCCGGGGCGGACGGCCCGCCGTCGGCGGCCTTCACGGCGTCGGCCGCCGCACCGGTCCGTTCGCGCTCGCGGCCCTGCTCCCGCTCGCCGTCCCTCAGCACCCTGTCGGGGGACTCGCCCACGTATCCCAGCCTCCTCAACGCCCTGCGGGGCACCGGCGAACCCGATTTCGGGAAGCCGACACCCCGCCCCGTGTACCTGTACAGTCTCCGCCACCGACGGCCGATCCGGCCGCGCACACCCCGTCCGACCGGGGCTTATTGCCGCCACCCGGCCGCACTGCGGTCTGTTCAAGGGTCAGACGCCGGGCCCGCACGGGGCGGTTCCGCGCTTCCGTCGCAAGGTCACGATTCGGAGGCGTACTCGACAAGCCCGTGTGAGAGGCGTCACCCTGTCTCTCATCCACGCGGGGAGGCTTGGATGGGCAAGAGCCGCAGAACTGTTCCCGAGGAACTCTTGCTGCTCGCTTTGGACCCGACCACGGGTACCACGGCGCAGCCGCAGACCCTCGACCTCGGACTCGCCGGGGCGCAGCTCGTCGAGCTGTCCCTGGCCGGACGGATCGTACCGGAGGGTGACCGGATCGCCGTCGTGCTCGCACGACCGACCGGCGACCCGACACTCGACCATGCACTGGAACTGCTGCGCCGACGCGGCAGTCCGGTTCGCGCGGCGCACTGGATCGGCGGGCCCAGGCTGGGCCTGCGGCAGACGTACCTGGCGCACCTGGAGCGCTGCGGGATGGTCACCGCCGTGCCGGGCCAGATGTGCGGGGTGCTGCCGACGACCCGGTACCAGGCGTCCGACGACTGCACCAACGCCGCGATCAAACAACGGCTGGACACCGCGATCCGCACCGGTGTGCCGCCGGACCCGCGGACGGCCGCGCTCGCGGCCCTCGCCCACTCGGTGGGGCTGGGCAAGCACCTGTACCCGGGCAACGAGGGCCGGTCGGCGCGGTCGCGGCTGCGCGACCTGATCCGGTACGACCCGCTGGGCGGGATGGTCGCGCACGCCGTGATGGACGTGCAGAACGGCCTTCCGGCGCAGCAGAACCGTTCTTCCCAGGGCCAGGGCTCCGGGACCGGCACCGGCCGCTCCGGCACCCGCGCGACGGGCCGGGCCGCGGGCGGGCGGGTCTCCGCCCCCCGGGTCGGGGTCCGCTGAACCGGGCGGGCCCCCGAGCCGGGCAGGCCCGTGAGCCGGGCGGCGCGCCGCGCCGGGCGACGTGCCGAGCCGGACGAACCCGGCACGGCCGGGCCGCCGATCGCAGTGGCCCGCCCAGGGGCGCACGCCGCCCCACCCGCGCCACCCGAAGGCGCTGAGCGACCCGGCGTACGACCGGCACCATCGCACCACCGACAGTACCCGCACCACCGGTACCACCGAGGGGCGGTCGCCCCGCGACGCGAGTCGCCCGGCGACCGCCCCTCTGCCGTCCCCGGAAGTCCGCCACAGGCCACCCGGAGGCCCCGACAGGGGCACCGGGAGGGTCGGCGCCGTACGTGCCAGGGGCACGTGCGCCACCGCCGGGACGGTCCACCACACCATCGGTCCGAGTCACCGAGCCGCATTACCACCTGGGGGCTTTCGCCGTCTTACGGAAGCGCTTTTCCGATGATCCGTTCTACTGCGCTGCCGTGATTCCCCGGCGCCGACCTGGCCCAAGATGACATGCTGCTCCGAGTCAGGGGGGTTGGTCCCAATGTCCGAAGTGTTCCGAGGGCTGCCGTTCCAGGGTTCACCAGAGGTCCGGCCGGAGGTCGACGTGTCCGCGAACATCAATCCCACCGTGCGCCGCCGACGCCTCGGCTCGGAGCTCCGCAAACTCCGCGAGGGCCTCGGGATGACGGCGGAGGAGGTGGCCGGACGGCTGATGGTCTCCCAGTCGAAGATCAGCCGGCTGGAGAACGGCCGCCGCAGCATCAGCCAGCGCGACGTGCGCGACCTCTGCGACGTGTACAACGTGGCCGACGAGCAGATGCGCGGCAGCCTCATGGAGATGGCCAAGGAGTCGCGCCAGCGCGGCTGGTGGCACGACTTCAACGACATGCCGACCCCGTACAGCGTCTACATCGGCCTGGAGGCCGAGGCCTCCTCGATCCGCGCCTACGAGTCCTCCTTCGTCCCCGGCCTGCTGCAGACCGAGCAGTACGCGCAGGCCGTGGTCGAGGGCACCCAGCCGGACACCGACGCGATCGCCGTGCAGCGGCGGGTGCAGGTCCGGATGAAGCGGCAGGAGCGCATCCACGGCGAGAACCAGCTGGGCAGCCTGTGGACCGTCATAGACGAGGCGGTGCTGCGCCGGGAGGTGGGCAGCCGCGAGGTCATGTCCCGCCAGCTGCGGCAGATGCTGGAGCTCAGCCTGCGCCCGAACATCACCATCCAGGTGATCCCGTTCGCGCACGGCGCCCACCCCGGTATGACCGGGACATTCTCCCTGCTGGAGTTCCCCGAGTCAGCCGATTCCACAGTTGTCTACTTCGAAGGTGTGACGAGCGACCTCTACCTGGAGAAGGATGCCGACGTGCGCCGCTATACCGGTCTCTACGACTACCTGAGAGCGGCCGCACTCGGTGTCACGGAGAGCCGGTCGCTGATAGCCGACATCGAAAAGGGATACCACGAATGATCACCCCGTCCGAGCACGGAACCCGCTGGCGCAAGAGCAGTCACAGTGGTGGCCAAGGCGCCTGTGTGGAGATCTCCGGACCGGCCACCGGGGCGGTGGCGGTCCGGGACTCGAAGGACCCGCTCGGCCCGCAGCTGCGCTTCTCCACCGAGGCCTGGAACGCGTTCGCGTCGGCCGCGGCGACGGGAGTCTTCGGCGAGGTCTGAACCGGCCCCGTGCTCGGCCCAGTTGCCCGTAGCGGTGACCGTCGCCCTGGAGCGGCGGCCGGTGCTACGGGCAACCGCCTTTTCCGGAACACCGGTTGAAGCCGGACGGAGCCCGCTCAGTGCACCACCGGGTACCGGGTGGACCAGTTGGCCCCCTCCGGGGTCCGCCGGTCGTGCAGTTCGGTGCCGTGCACCAGCTCCAGCACGAAGTCGTCGGCGAGTTCGAGGATCGCGCCGCGCCCCTCCAGCCCCGCCACCAGTCCCGGCGGCAGCGCGGTGTCCCCGTGCAGCACCCCGAGCAGGTTGCCGCAGATCGCGCCGGTGGAGTCGCTGTCCCCGGAGTGGTTGACGGCGAGCAGCAGGCCCGAGCGGACGTCGTGCGCGACCAGCGCGCAGTAGACCCCGATCGCCAGCGCCTCCTCGGCGACCCAGCCCTCCCCCAGCGCCTCGACCCGCTCGGCGGACGGCTCCCCGGCCCGCACCGCGTCCAGCGCGGCCCGCAGCGCGGCCGTGGTCTCCTCGTGCGCCTGCCGCTCGGAGAGCAGGGCCAGTGCGAGGTGGACGCCCTCCTCCAGGGTGCCGCCGCGCGCGACGGACTGGACGATCACCGCGAACGCGCCCGCCGCCAGGTAGCCGGTCGGGTGGCCATGGGTGAGCACCGAGCACTCCACCGCGAGCTGGAACACCAGGCCCGGCTCCCAGGTGGTGAGCAGCCCGAACGGCGCCGCCCGCACGACCGTGCCGCAGCCCTTGGAGTGCGGGTTCTTGGGCTGCTCCAGGGTGCCGAGCCGCTCGGCGTCCGGCCCGGTGAGGCCGGACAGGCAGCCCTGGCCGGGGGCCCGCTCGGCGTACAGCCACTCCTCGCGGCCGAGCCAGCCGAGGTCGGGGCGGCGCTCGTCCGGGCCCCAGTCGCGCTGGGTGGCGGCCCAGCGCAGGTAGGCCAGGTGCAGGTCGGTGGGCGGGTGCCAGCTGCCGGTGTCGCGCCGGATGTGGGCGCGGATCAGGCCGTCCACCGTCCAGAGGCTGAGCTGGGTGTCGTCGGTGACGGCGCCGGTGCGCCCGTACGCGGGGACGAAGCCGGTGACGCCCTCCGGGCCGTGCTGGGCCCGGATCTTCTCCAGGGGTTCGAACTCGACGCCGGCGCCGAGCGCGTCGCCGAGGGCACCGCCGAGCAGACAGCCCCGCACCCGGCTGCGGAAGTCCTGCTGCTGGGCGCGTGACCACAGTGGCATCACGACGGAGCGCCTTTCGTCGGGGTCGGGGGCGGGGGCCGCGCGACGCACGGCCGCGGCGCGCGCCCTGGCACTGTATTCGAAGACCCGAACGATTCAATGGCGTCCCTCACACACCGCACCGGGCCCCCGGCCGCCGGGCGGGCGGCGGCCGGGGGCCGGGGGCCCGGCGCGGTCTCAGTCGAGGACGGGAAGCAGCTCCGGCAGGTGCCCGTCCGAGGCCAGCGCGGCCGCCTGGCGCTCGGCCGGCACCTCGCCGTAGGTGGTGGTGCGCTGGCGGTGCGGACGGCCCGCGGCCTCGGCGATCGCCTGGAGGTCGCGCACCGACTTGTAGCTGCCGTACGCCGAGCCGGCCATCCGCGAGATGGTCTCCTCCATCAGCGTGCCGCCGAGGTCGTTGGCGCCGGAGCGGAGCATCTCGGCCGCGCCCTCCGCGCCCAGCTTGACCCAGCTGGTCTGGATGTTGGGGATGTGCGGGTGCAGCAGCAGCCGGGCCATCGCGACCACCGCGCGGTTGTCCCGGGCGGTCGGGCCGGGCCGGGCGATGCCGGCCAGGTAGACCGGCGCGTTGGTGTGGACGAACGGCAGGGTGACGAACTCGGTGAAGCCACCGGTGCGCTGCTGGATCTCCGCGAGCAGCCGCAGGTGCCCGAGCCAGTGCTCCGGGGTGTCCACGTGCCCGTACATCATCGTGGACGAGGAGCGGATGCCCAGCTCGTGCGCGGTGGTGACCACCTCGACCCAGGTCGCGGCCGGGAGCTTGCCCTTGGTGAGCACCCAGCGGACCTCGTCGTCGAGGATCTCGGCGGCGGTGCCGGGGATGGTGTCCAGGCCGGACTCCTTGGCCCGCTGGAGCCACTCGCGGATCGACAGGCCGGTCCGGGTGGCGCCGTTGACCACCTCCATCGGGGAGAAGGCGTGGACGTGGATGCCGGGCACCCGCTCCTTCACCGCGCGGGCGATGTCGAAGTACGCGGTGCCGGGCAGGTCCGGGTGGATGCCGCCCTGCATGCACACCTCGGTGGCGCCCACCTCCCAGGCCTGCGCGGCCCGTTCGGCGACCTGCTCCAGGGAGAGGGTGTAGGCGTCGGCGTCGGTGCGGCGCTGGGCGAAGGCGCAGAAGCGGCAGCCGGTGTAGCAGACGTTGGTGAAGTTGATGTTCCGGGTGACGCAGTAGGTGACGTCCTCGCCGACGGCGTCGCGGCGCACGTCGTCGGCGATCCGGCAGAGCGCGTCCAGGGCCGGGCCGTCGGCGTGGAACAGCGCCAGCGCCTGGTCGTCGGTCAGCCGGGCCGGGTCGTCGGCGGCCACCGCGAGGGCCGCACGCAGGTCGCCGGCGAGGCGCTCCGGCGCGCCCGCGGCGAGCACCTGCTCGCGCAGCACCTCCCAGTCGCCGTACACGTCCTCGAAGTCGGCCCGGCGGTCGGCGGTGCGGCCCTCGGTGTCGATGGCGGTGTGCAGGTCGGTCCGCCCGTACGACTGCGGCAGGTCCTCGGGCTCCTGCCAGGGCAGGCCGCGGGGCACCGCGGCCGGGTTCGCCAGGCCGGTCTCCGGGTCGGCCAGGGCGCGCACGTGCGGCAGCACCCGCGGGTCCAGCCAGGGCTCGCCGCGCAGCACGTACTCGGGGTAGACGGCCAGGCGCTCGCGCAGTTCGAAGCCGGCCGCGGCCGACTGCTCGGCCAGGCGCTCGATCTGCGGCCAGGGGCGCTCGGGGTTGACGTGGTCCGGGGTCAGCGGGGAGACCCCGCCCCAGTCGTCGATCCCGGCCTCGATCAGCCGCGCGTACTCCCCGTCCACCAGGTTCGGCGGCGCCTGGAGGCAGGCCGTCGGGCCCATGAGGTGCCGGGCCACCGCCACCGTGGCCACCAGCGCGTCCAGTTCGGCGTCCGGCATGCCGCGCATCGCCGTGTCCGGCTTGGCGCGGAAGTTCTGCAGGATCAGCTCCTGGACGCCGTGGTAGGCGCGGGAGACCTTGCGCAGCGCGAACAGCGACTCGGCGCGCTCCCGGTAGGTCTCGCCGATGCCGATCAGCAGGCCGCTGGTGAAGGGGACGGAGCTGCGGCCGGCGTCCTCCAGCACCCGCAGCCGGACGGCGGGTTCCTTGTCCGGGGAGCCGTGGTGCGGGCCGCCGGGCTCGCTCCACAGCCGGGTGGCGGTGGTCTCCAGCATCATGCCCATCGAGGCGGAGACGGGCTTGAGCCGCTGGAAGTCCGTCCAGCTCAGCACCCCGGGGTTGAGGTGCGGGAGCAGGCCGGTCTCCTCCAGGATGCGGATGGACATCGCCCGCACGTAGGCGATGGTGTCGTCGTAGCCGTGCGCGTCCAGCCACTCGCGGGCCTCGGGCCAGCGGTCCTCGGGCTTGTCCCCGAGCGTGATCAGGGCTTCCTTGCAGCCGAGTTCGGCGCCGCGCCGGGCCACCTCCAGCACCTCGTCCGGGGACATGAACATGCCGTGCCCGGCCCGGCGCAGCTTGCCGGGGACGGTGGCGAAGGTGCAGTAGTGGCACTTGTCCCGGCACAGCCGGGTGAGCGGGATGAAGACGCTCCGGGAGTACGTGATGACGCCGGGCCGCCCGGCCGCCTCCAGCCCCGCGTCGCGCACCCGGGCGGCACCGGCACACAGGTCGCGCAGGTCCTCGCCTCTGGCTTGCAGCAGCACGGCGGCCTCGGTCACATCGAGGGCGACGCCGTCCCGGGCGCGGCGCAGGGCGCGCCGCATCGCGTTCGCGGTCGGGGGGTTGCTTTCGTCCATGGCGGTTGCGTCCATGGCGCGACCATACGCCAGGTGTCGTACGTTCGGAGGAGACGACCCTGACGCCGTCTCAGGGTCGTCGTACCCACCAGGGTCCCCTCGAACTGGCCCTGCAGGGCGATGACGCGGGGGCGGCGGCGGCCTCTAATGGAAGAGCAACGCCAATCGCACGTGTCCGCAGAGGAGTTGAGTACGCCATGACCGATGAGACGGTGACGGGGGAGCAGTTGGAGGAAGGGGTGCCGTACCGATCGCGGCGGCGCACCCTGGTACGGGCCGGGGTGCCGGTGGCCGTGGCCGCGGTGATCGCCGCCGGGGTCGGTCTGGTGCCCGCGCTGGCGGCCGACTCCCCGCCGGACCTGCCCGCCCTGTCGGCGGAGCAGGTGGTGGCCAAGGCGCTCGGCTCGGACGCGCAGAGCCTGTCCGGGACGGTCTCGGTCTCCACCGACCTCGGGCTGCCCAGCCAGCTGCTGGGCGCGGCGGCCGGCGGGCTCGGCGCGGCGGCCGGGCGCGGCGGCGACCAGGGCAAGGGCTCCTCGGCCGACCCGCAGTCCAAGCTGCTCGGTCTGCTCGGCGGCGACCAGACCCTGCGGGTCGCGGTCGACGGCCCGGACCGCCAGCGGGTGGACCTGCTGGAGAACATGGCCGGCTACACCCTGGTCCACAACGGCGACCAGAGCTGGGCCTGGGACAGCTCGACCAACAGCGCGGTGCACCTGACCGGGCGGCCGGCCGCCGGGCACCCCGAGGCCTCCAAGGCCCCGAAGACCCCGCTGACCGGGGTGCCGACCACCCCGCAGGAGGCGGCCCGGCAGTTCCTGACCGCGAGCGCCGGCACCACCTCGGTCGCCGTGTCCGGGACGGCCAACGTGGCCGGGCAGAAGGCCTACCAGCTGAGCGTCAAGCCGACCCAGTCCGGCTCGACCGTCGCCGAGGTCCGGATAGCGGTGGCCGCCGACAACGGAGTGCCGCTCTCGGTGGTGGTGAAGTCCACGGACGGCTCCACCGTGCTGGACGTCCACTTCACCGACGTGTCCTTCGCCAAGCCGGCCGCCAAGACCTTCGACTTCGCGGTGCCCAAGGGCGCCAAGGTGACGGAGCAGAAGGCGGACGAGGCCGGGAAGGGCGCCGAGGCCGCGAAGGGCGCCGAGGCCGCGAAGGGCGCCGAGGCCGCGAAGGGCGCCGAGGCCGGGAGCCACCAGGGCGACGCCAAGGACCACGGCGGCGTGAACGTGATCGGCGAGGGCTGGACGGCCGTGGTCTCCACCCAGCTGCCCAGCGCCGTCGAGGCCCCCGCCGGGGACGCCCAGGGCAAGGGCGACGGCAAGCAGGGCAAGCGCCACGGCCAGCCGCTGAACCCGCAGGCACTGGTGAAGTCGCTCGGCAAGCAGGTCGGCGGCGGCACCCTGATCAGCACCAAGGTCGTCAACGTCCTGCTCACCGACGACGGCCGGGTCTTCGCCGGCGCGGTGACCCTGCCGGTCCTCCAGCACGCCGCCGGGGTGAACTGACGGATGACCGAGGCTCCCGTAACGGGGGACGTTACGGAGTCGGCCGGGGGTCCGGGCGCCGCACCGCGCCCGACCCCCGTTGCTCCCGCTTCCCGTACCACTTCCCCTACCTCCCCCACCTCCACCGCCTCCCCCGGCGACGACGTGATCAGGACCCGCGGCCTGACCAAGCGCTTCCGGGGCGGCCAGCTCGCCGTGGACGGCCTGGACCTGACCGTGCCGCGCGGCTCCGTCTTCGGCTTCCTCGGCCCCAACGGCTCCGGCAAGACCACCACCATCCGGATGCTGATGGGCCTGATCGCCCCCACCTCCGGCGCGGCCGCCGTCCTCGGCGAGCCGATGCCGCAGTCCGTCGCCAGCGTGCTGCCCCGGGTGGGCGCGCTGATCGAGGGCCCGGCGCTGTACGGCTTCCTCTCCGGCCGGGACAACCTGGTCCGCTTCGACTCAGCCGACCCGACGGCCGACCCGCGCACCCGCAACAGCCGGGTCGAGGCCGCGCTGGAGCGGGTCGGCCTGAGCGCCGCGGCGGGCAAGAAGGCCCGCGCCTACTCGCTGGGCATGAAGCAGCGCCTGGGCCTGGCCTCCGCACTGCTGCAGCCGCGCGAGCTGCTGGTGCTGGACGAGCCGACCAACGGCCTGGACCCGCAGGGCATGCGGGAGATCCGCACCCTGGTGCGGGAGGTCGCGGCGGAGGGCACCACGGTGTTCCTCTCCTCGCACCTGCTCGACGAGATCGAACAGGTCTGCACCCACGCGGCGGTGATGTCCCGGGGCCGGCTGGTGGTGCAGGGCACCGTCGCCGAGCTGGCCGCCCGGGCGCAGGGCCGGCTGGTGGTCCGCACCCCGGACACCGCGCGCGCCGCCGAGGTGCTGGCCGCCCACGGGGTGGGCGCGCTGGTGCACGGCGAGGGGCGGCTGGACGGCGAGCCGGGCGACCGGGGCGACGACGCGTTGCCCAAGCTGTGCGCGGCACTGGTCGAGGCCGGGGTTCGGGTGTACGGCTTCGGGCTGGAGCGGGGCACGTTGGAGGACGCCTTCGTGGCGCTGACCGGGGAGGGCTTCGATGTCGCAGGCTGAGGCTTCGCAGGCCGGGGCGCCGCCGGTCGTCACGGGCCGGCGGCCGCAGAGCGCGTCCGGCTTCCTGTCGCTGTTCCGCAACGAGTTGCACCTGACCTTCCGCCGGATGCGCACCAAGGTGCTGCTGGGCATCCTCGCGGTGCTGCCGGTGCTGATCGGGGTGGTGGTCAAGCTCAACACCGACAGCCCTCACGAGGGCGGCGGCGGACCGAGCTTCATCGCGCAGACCACCCAGAACGGACTGTTCCTGGTCTTCACCGCGCTGGCCGTCGCGCTGCCGGTCTTCCTGCCGATGACCGTCGGCGTGGTGGCCGGGGACTCGGTGGCGGGCGAGGCGGCCACCGGGACGCTGCGCTACCTGCTGGTCGCCCCGGCCGGGCGGACGAGGCTACTGGCCGCCAAGTTCACCGCCGGGCTGGTGTTCTGCCTGGCCGCCACGGCGGCGGTCGCGGTGGCGGCGCTGGCCACCGGCGCCGCGCTGTTCCCGCTCGGCGAGGTCACGCTGATCTCCGGGGACACCATCGGCTTCGCCGACGCGCTGCTGCGGGCGGTGCTGGTGGCCGGGGTGGTCGCGGTCTCGCTGGCCGGGCTGGTGGCGATCGGGCTGTTCGTCTCCACCCTCACCGGCAGCGGCATCGCGGCGATGGCCGCGACCGTCGGTCTGGTGATCACGGTGCAGATCCTGGACGCCTTCCCGCAGCTGGACGCGATCAGGCCGTTCCTGTTCACCCACTACTGGCTGAGCTTCGCGGACCTCCTGCGCGCTCCGATGTACTGGGACGGCGTGTGGAAGGACCTCGGCCTTCAGGCCGCCTACGTCGCGGTGTTCGGCTCGGCGGCCTGGTCGCGGTTCACCAGCCGCGACATCAGCGCGTGAGCAGTATCAGCGCATGAGCAGTATCAGCGCGTGACGCTCTCCCGTGCCGGGGCGGACCGCGGCTCGGCCGCGGCCCGCCCGGCGCGGTCGAGCCGCACCTGGCGCAGCGCGTCCCAGGTGAGCACCGCCAGCGCGACCCAGACCAGGCCGAAGCCGGCCCAGCGCGCGGGCGGCATCGACTCGTGGAACACCGCGACGCCGATCAGGAACTGGAACACCGGCGCCAGGTACTGGAGCAGCCCGAGCACGGTCAGCGGCACCCGCACCGCCGCCGCGCCGAAGAACAGCAGCGGGATCGCGGTGATCACCCCGCTGAGCATCAGCAGCCCCGAGTGCCCCCAGCCGTACGAGCCGGCCACCGTGTGCCCGAAGGTGCCGCGCCCGCTGACCTCCAGGTAGATCAGGTAGCCCAGGGCGAAGGGGAACATGAAGGCGCTCTCCGCCGCGAGGCTCTCCAGCCCGCTCAGCCCGACCTTCTTCTTCAGCAGGCCGTAGGTGGCGAAGGAGAGCGCCAGGGTGAGCGCGATCCAGGGCAGCCGCCCGTACGCGACGCTCAGCACCGCGACGGCGAGCGCGCCGATGCCGACCGCCGCCCACTGCGCCCGGCGCAGCCGCTCCTTGAGCACCAGGACGCCGAAGGCGATGGTGACCAGGGGGTTGATGAAGTAGCCGAGGCTGGTCTCGACCACGTGCCCGGCGTTGACGCCCCAGATGTAGACGCCCCAGTTGATCGAGATCACCGCGGCCGCACCGGCCAGCATGGCGAGCCGGCGGGGCTGGCGCAGCAGCGGGCGTATCCAGCTCCAGTGCCGCTGGGCGACCAGCATCAGCACCACCGCGACCAGGGACCAGACCATCCGGTTGGCCAGGATGTCGTCGGCGGCGCCGGGCTCCAGGAGCGGCCAGAAGAGCGGGAAGAGCCCCCACATCCCGTAGGCCGCGAAGCCGTACCAGAGGCCTCGGCCGCTGTCCTGCTGGGTCGTCTGTGGCATGGCCGAGTGCCCTCCCGCGCGCGCGTGTGATCGAGGCGACGGTAGCGGGCGGGAGGGCGGACTGTCATCTCCGTTTCCGGATTTTGGTCATGACATTGCCTGAATGCTGGACGTGTCCGGCGTTCGCGGTGGTCAGACCATCGCGCCAGGTTCCCGGGGCCGCTTCGTCAGGCGCCCAGGGCGGCGCGAACGGACTCGGCCAGCGGGACGGTCGGGCGACCGATCAGCCGGGCCAGGTCGCCCGGGGTGCCGGCCAGCTCGCCGCGCGCGATGCCCGCGTCCACGTCGACCAGCGCCTGGGCGAAGCCCTCCGGCAGGCCCGCGCCGACCAGGGCGGCGAGGTGCTCGGCCGGGGTGACGTCGCGGTGCTCGACCGGCCGGCCGGAGGCCTCCGCCAGCTCGGCGGCCAGCTCCGACAGGCTCCAGGCGGCGTCGCCGCTCAGCTCGTACACCGCGTTCTCGCGGGTCTCGCCGCCCTCGCCGCCCTCGCCGCCGAGGAGGACGGCGACGGCCGCGTCGGCGTAGTCCCGGCGCGGGGCGGTGGCCACCCGGCCGTCCCCGTTGCTGCCGAGCACCACGCCGCGGGCCACCGTGCCGGCCGCGTCGCCCAGGTAGTTCTCGGTGTACCAGCCGTTGCGCAGGAACGCGTACGGCAGGCCGGAGGCGAGGATCAGCTCCTCGGTCGCCTTGTGCTCGTCGGCCAGCCGGAAGGTCGCCGCGCCCGGGATGCTGGTGTACGCGAGCAGCGCCACCCCGGCGGCCTTCGCGGCCTCGACCACGTTGCGGTGCTGCGGGATGCGGCTGCCGACCTCGCTGCCCGAGATCAGCAGCACCCGGTCCCCGGCGGCGAAGGCGCCGGCCAGGGTCTCGGGCCGGTCGTAGTCGGCCACGCGGACGGCCACCCCGCGCGCGGCCAGGTCGGCCGCCTTCTCGGCGGAGCGGACGACGACCGCGACCTCGGCGGCGGGCACCCTGGCCAGCAGGCCCTCGACGACGAGACGGCCGAGCTGGCCGGTGGCTCCGGTGACGACGTACATGGTGGTGCTCCTCTGGTTCTCGATGGCTCTCTGACCTCGTCACTCACCTTAAGGAGGGCACTAACCTTTCGAAAGTACGCACTTCAAAGTACGGTACTGACATCGAGGTAATGGCACCGAGGCAATGAGGTGGAGGTGAGGACATGGAGGTCGCGGAGGTCACGGAGGTCGCGAAGGAACTCCCGCCGCCGAACGTGTTCGACCGGATGTGCCCGTCCCGGGGTGTGCTGGAGCACGTGACCAGCCGCTGGGGCGTGCTGGTGCTCGGCGCGCTGTTCGAACGCGGCTACCGGTTCAGCGAGCTGCGGCGGCGGGTGTCCGGGGTCAGCGAGAAGATGCTCGCCCAGACCCTCCAGACGCTGGAGCGGGACGGCTTCGTACGGCGCGAGGCGCACCCGGTGATCCCGCCGCGGGTCGACTACAGCCTCACGCCGCTGGGCCGCGAGGCGGCCGAACTGGTCGCCGCGCTGGCGCACTGGTCCGAGCGGCGGGTGCCGGAGGTCGTGGCCGCGCGCGGGGAGTACGACGAGCGGGTCACCGCTCCCTGATCAGCGCTTCGAGGCCGTCGAGGACACGGGCCAGGCCGAAGGCGTAGGCGTGCTCCGGGCTGTACGCGCCGCCGTGCGCCTGGCCGGCGGCGGCCCCGACGCGGGCGGCCACCGGGTAGCGCTCGGCGTCGAAGACCCGGGCCAGCAGCGGGGCGTTGGCCTCCCACCACCGGGCGTCGGTCATCGCGCTCTCCTGCTGGGCGGCCCGCGCGTCGGCGACCATCCGGGCGCAGGTCTGGACGAAGCCGAGCAGGTGGGTCAGCGCGGCGTCCAGCTCGACGTCGGGCAGGCCGGTGCCCTCGAAGGCGCGCAGCTCGTACTCGTACTTGGCCATCAGGCCGGGCCCGAGCGGCGGGCGGCTGGTGGAGACGGCGGCGACCCACGGGTGGGCGTGGAACAGCGCCCGGTTGTCGTCGGCGACGGCGGTCACCCGGGCGCGCCAGCCCTCGTCGGCCGGGGTGCTGCGGGGCGTGGTCGCGTAGACGGTGTCCAGCATCAGGTCGAGCAGTTCGGCCTTGCCGGGCACGTAGGTGTAGAGCGCCATCGGGGACAGCCCGAGCTCCTGGGCGACCCGGCGCATGGTGACGGCGTCCACGCCCTCGGCGTCGGCCAGGGCGATCGCGACGGCGGCGATCTCACCGGTCGAGCGGGCCTGCCTGGGGCCGCGCCGGCCGGGCTTCTCCTCGGCGGTCAGCCCCCAGAGCAGGGCGAGGGTGCGCGCCGGGTCTCCTGCGCTGCTGCGGTCCGTGGCCATGCCCGGATCCTTTCACGGCGCCCGCCGGCCGGGACGGCTACCGTCTCCCCCATGACCAGCCCAGAGCCGCTCCCCGGCACCGACACCACGCAGCCCCTCCGCCCCCGGGTGACCTGCCGCCGCTGCCACCGGCCGCTGCACGACCCGGAGTCGCGGATGCTGCGGCTGGGGCCGGAGTGCCGGGACCCGTCGGAGCGGGTGGACCGGTACGAGGTGGACCAGGAGCCGCTGCCGGGGGTGGGGTGACGGCTGAAGCCGGCTAGGCCCCGCTCAGCCCCGGCCGAAGAGGCGGCGCAGGCGCCCGGGGCGGGGCTCCGGGCGCTGCTCCGGCTCCGGCCGGCGTACCGGTTCCGGCCGTACGGGAGCCGCGGGCTCCCCCGCGGTGCCGTCCCGGAGGTCCTCGGCGGTGTCCTCGGCGGCGCCGTCCCGGTCGGCCTCGGCGGCGCCGTCCCGGTCGTCCTTGGCGTCCGCCTCCGCGATCAGGCGCCGGGCGAGGTCGCGGTCGGCCGGGTCCAGCCACGGCGCGGCGAGCGCCAGGGAGGCGTAGGAGCGCAGGATCGTCACCACCCGGCCGCGGCTCGCCCGGGCGGCGTGGTGCAGCCGCCGCCCCAGCAGTGCGGCGATGTCGGCGCGGGTGGCGGGCTGCGTCCAGCCGATCGCGACCAGGGCGAAGCCGGCCGCCTCGACCACCCAGTCCTCGGGCCCGAGCAGCAGGTCGCGCAGCACCCGGCGGCGTTCGGAGGACTCCCAGGGCTGGTCGGCGCGGTGGTGCGCGATGCCGAGGCAGGCGAAGGCCTGGACCGCGCGCACCCACAGTTCGGGCTGGTGGGCGAGCAGGGCCTGGCCGAGCTCGTCCTCGCGGGGCAGCGGCGGGTGGACCAGGACGGCGAGCAGGTCGTCCAGCGGCAGCCCGGCCAGCCGGACGGCGTGGTCGTAGGCGGCCGGGACGGTCGGCCAGACGATCTCGGCGGTGGCGCGCACGAGTTCGGCGCTGTCCGGGGCCGGCGGGGCGACGGCCGGGCGCGGATCGGTGCCGTCCCAGGTCCAGATCCGGGTGGTCGGCTCGGTCAGCGGCAGCCGGGGGTCGGGTTCGCCGACGGACCGGTAGGCGATGGTGGCCTGCGGCAGGGCGAGCCGGACGGCCAGCAGCGAGCTGGGCGGCTCCACGGCGGAGACGGTGCAGTCGATCCGGGTGTCGCGGCTGGTGTCGGGGTCGGCGAGCACCTGGTGCAGCACGTTGACGGTCGCCTCGGTGGCGCCGGAGACCATGCCGAGCCAGGACTCGCGGTGGCTGAGCCGCTCCAGCAGTTCCTGGGCGTACTCGTGGTCGGGGTGGGCACGGTGGTGGTCGGCCAGGCCGAGCAGGTGGGCCGGGTCGCCGTCGGCGGCGTGGCGCAGCCCGTACCGGGCCGGGGCCGCCTTGGGGTGGTCGGGTTCGGTGGTGAGCACCCGGTCCAGCCAGGGCAGGCCGTCGGCGGGTCGGCCGAGGGCGCCGTACAGCTCGGCCACGTCGACGGCGAGGTAGCTGCTGGAGTTGTCCCGGTCCGGGGCGACCCTGGCCAGTTCGGCCTCCCAGACGACGAGCGCCGCCTCGGGGCGGCCGTCGGAGCGCAGCGCGTTGCCGAGCATCACGGCGGGCAGGTAGCCGGGGGCCAGGTGGTGGGCGTGCTCGGCGAGTTGGACGGCGCGGGCGGTGGAGCCGAGTCGGCGGGTCAGTCCGGAGGCCATCGCCAGCAGCAGCGGGTGCTCGCCGTGGTGGGCCAGTACGGCCTGCACGAAGTCGTCGAAGGGCCGTACGGCGTCGGCGAGTTCGGCGGGCAGCGGGTCGGGCAGCGAGCCGGCCGCGCGGGCCGTCGCCTGGGCGACGGCGTCCGGGTCGACCAGGGCGGGCAGGTCCTCGCGGGCGAGCCAGGCGGTGTGCGCCCAGGGGTGGGCGGGCTCGTACTGGATCGCCGAGGCGAGCAGGGCGACGGCGGTGTTCCAGTCCCCCGCGGCGGCCTCGACGTGGGCGCGGCAGACGACCGTGCCCAGGTAGACCTCGCCGTCCAGCGGGAACAGTTCGCGGGCCGCCGCCGGGCCGCCCGCGGCCGCGCACAACTCGGCCAGGGCCTCGTGCAGTTCGGGCAGTTGAGGGTCGGCGAGGATCGCGTCGGAGAGGTGGTCGGCGGCGTGCCCGAGGTCTCCGGAGTCGATCGCCAGCCGGGCGACGGCCACCTCGCCCTCGGCCGCCAGCCGCGCGTCGCCCTCGTCCTCGGTGTGCGCCATGCCTGTGTCCCCCGGTCGCGCCGTGTCGCTCGTCCGCAGTGTCGTCATACCTGCTGCGCGGAAGGCTATCCGGTGCGTATGACGGCCGGATGATCACCCCGCTGATCGCCCCGCAGAAAATTTCGTCCAACTCCTGAATCGGATACGACCCTTGCGAGTGGTTTGAAGGCCGGAACAGTTCAGGTTTCGGGCGTCGACGACCACGATTGGCTCCGCTGCTTCGAGAGCGAAGCACCGATGCCCCGAACTCCCCCTCACCTGGCGAGGAACGATGAAGTTCTCCCGAGCCCTGTCCGCGGTCGCCTCGGCCGCCGTCCTCAGCACCATCGCCCTGACCGGGCCGACGACCACGCAGGCGGCCGCCGCCGGCTCCTTCGTGGTCAGCGAGGCCCAGTTCAACAAGATGTTCCCGAACCGGAACGCCTTCTACACGTACAAGGGCCTGACCGACGCCCTGGGCGCGTACCCCGCCTTCACCACCACCGGCGACACCGCCACCCGCAAGCGCGAGGCGGCGGCCTTCCTCGCCAACGTCAGTCACGAAACCGGCGGCCTCAAGTACGTCGTCGAGCAGAACACGGCCAACTACAGCCACTACTGCGACAGCAGCCAGCCCTACGGCTGCCCCGCCGGGCGCAGCGCCTACTACGGGCGCGGGCCGCTGCAGATCAGCTGGAACTTCAACTACAAGGCCGCGGGCGACGCCCTGCACATCGACCTGCTGAACGACCCGTCCAAGGTCGAGAAGGACCCGGCCGTCTCCTGGAAGACCGGACTCTGGTTCTGGAACACCCAGAAGGGCGCCGGGACGACGACGCCGCACGACGCGATCGTCAACGGCAGGGGCTTCGGCGAGACCATCCGCAGCATCAACGGCGACCTCGAATGCAACGGCAAGAACCCGGACGAGCGCAACGACCGGATCAACCTCTACAAGCAGTTCGTGGGGGTGCTGGGCACGGACGTCGGCGGCGGGAACATCTCCTGCTGACCGCCGGTCCGCGCATCGTGGAGCAGGAGTCGGACAGGCCGACTCCTGCTCCACGCGTATGCCGATCGGACGTTTGTCGTCAATGCCGCCCGGTTGTCGGTGACATCTGGTCAACTGCTGCCCTGGAACGAGACGAGGAGGTGGCCATCGGGATGGGTGTGCTGACCGACTACTTCCGTGCGCCCGACGCGGCGACGGTTGTACGGGCCTTGGAGCTGACCGGGGGCGGGCGGCCCGAGTTCTTCGGGGAGGGCCCGGGCGGGAACTCCGGTGGGAACTCCGGCGGAGGCTCCGGCGGGGCCTTCGACGGGGTCGAGGCCAAGCGCCTCGACCCGGGTGTCGTCCTGGCGGAGCTCGTCGCGGCCATCCGGGACGAGCCGTGGCAGGTCGACCTGGTGGTGGAGACGCCGGTCTGGCCGACCACCCCGGAACCCGGCCCGGGCCGGACGGACGGCCCCGCGGACGAGGACGACCCGTGGACCACCGGCCCCTGGGTGACCGAACTCGACGACGCCACCCGGGACACCCTCGCCCAGGTGCCCGACGAGCGGGTGCCGGAGGCCGTCGCGCGGTGGGCGCAGGCCGAGGAGTGCGGCGCGGCGGATCCGTCCGACCTGCTGCCGGTGGCCGAGGAGTTGATCGCCCTCGCCCGCCGGGCACGGGCGGCCGGCGAACGGCTGTACTGCTGGATCTGCCTGTAGGGCCCGGGCGGCTCAGCCGATGACCGGGGCGGCGCCGGTCGCGGCGAGGGACAGCTCCCAGAGGCGGGCGGCCGCGGCGGGGTCGACGGCGTACGGGCGCACGCCGCCGTCGTCCATCGGGGTGTCCGGGCCGGCGACGCGGGCGACCTCGCAGTCCTCCAGGTAGAGCCCGCCGCGGCCGTCGAGCAGGGGGGAGGTGGCCGCCCAGAGGCCGGTGGCCGCGCCCTGGGAGGGGGTCTTGAAGTCGGCGCCGACCACGGTGCCGTGCTCGTCCACCCAGCCGCGGTCGATCTGCTCCCGGAGCGTCATCTCCCGCTGCAGCCCGGTGATGATCTTGCCCGGGTGGAGGGCGAAGGCCCGCACGCCGTCCCTCCGCCCGAGCGCGTCCAGGTGCACGGCGAACAGCGCGTTGGCGGTCTTGGACTGGCCGTACGCGAGCCACTTGTCGTACCCCGTACGGAAGTGCGGGTCGCGCCAGCGGACGTCGGTGAGGGCGTGCCCGGCGGAACTGTGGACCACGACACGCGCCCCGGCGGCGGCCAGCAGCGGGTGGAGCTCGCAGACCAGGGCGAAGTGCCCGAGGTGGTTGGCGGCGAACTGCCCCTCCCAGCCCGGGCCGACGCGCCGCTCCGGGGTGGCCATCACACCCGCGCAGGCGAACAGCAGGTCGACGGCCGTGGCCGACCCGGCGATCCGGGCGGCGGCGGCGCGCACGCTGCCGAGGTCGGCGAGGTCCATCGGGACGATCTCGTAGCCGTCGGCCTGGTAGCCGTCGCGGCCGTCCCGGCCGTCGGCGGACCCGAGCGCGGCGCGGGCGGCGCCCGGCCGGCGGGCCGGGACGATCACCCGGGCCCCGGCCCCCCGCAGGGCCCGGGCGGTCTCCAGCCCGAGGCCGGAGTAGCCGCCGGTCACCACGGCGGTCCGACCGGAGAGGTCGAGACCGGCCATGACGTCCTCGGCGGTGCTGGTGAAGGAGAAGGGCGAGCCGAACGGCCGCTGGTCGCTGGTGGTCATGACGAGGACGGTAGGAGCTGGAGCGCGGTCTAGATCAAGTCCTAGGCTGGGCGGCATGGCGGGTGAGGGAGGCCGTACGGAGGCACTGGGCATCGGCGAGGTCGCGGCGCGCACCGGACTCAGCGTGCACGCGCTGCGCTTCTACGAGCGCGAGGGCCTGCTCGTCGGGCCGGTCGGGCGCACCGCGGGCGGCCGGCGGCGGTACACCACGCTCGACGTGGAGTGGCTGCACGTCTGCATCAGGCTCCGCGAATCCGGGATGCCGCTCGCCGACCTGCGGCGCTTCGCCGAACTGGTGCGGCAGGGTCCGGGCAACGAGGCCGAGAGGCTCAGCCTGCTCAACGCCCACCAGCAGCGCGTCGACGAGCAGATCCGGGCACTGGAGGAGTGCCGCTCGGTCATCGCCTGGAAGGTCGGCGTCTACGCCGAGCACCTCGCGCGCGGCGAGGCCACCGGGCTCTGGGACCCGACCGCGCGAACCCGGCCGCCCCGGGCGTGACCCGTCCGGCAACCCACCGAGCAGCAGCCCCACTTCGTCATTACTCGTCGGCGCGACGCAGGTCGTAGAGGTACGACTTGCCCGCCTTCCAACTGCGCCAGGGCCCTTCGGGCGGGAACGCCCCCTGCGCCGCCCGCCCCGTCAACGACCAGCCGTTGTGGACCCCGTCCGCACCGAACGTGCACCACCCCCGCTCCGGCACCCACTGGCACCACACGTCCAGGTCCACCCGCTTGAACGACGGGCGACCGTTGAACTCGCCGTCCTGGCGGAACCGGTAGACCAGGCCGTCCAGCCGGCGGACGAGCTCGAACCCCAGCGACATGACTCCCCCCAACTCTCGAAAGATCAAGCCTAATTCGCGGCCCCGCACAACGCATGGGCAGTTACCCGCTCACCCGATCCGCCGGGAGTCCACCGGGGCGGCATCCCTCGCCGTACCCGGCCGGGCCTCAAGGCGGGACGAACACGGCAGTGGCGGCAACAGAAACAGGAAGCCGGACCCGCCGACTTCCTGCGCAGCGCCGGTCAGGGGCGGGTGGTGGTCAGGGCGGCGGCGGTGAGGGCGGCGAGGAGGAGCCACGGCGGGGTGAAGGTGTGGGTGGCGTCGCGGAGGAGGCCGAGGAGGGGTGGGGCGAGGACGATGGCGATCTGGTTGGCGGTCATGGCGAGGCCGAGGGCGGAGCCGGTGCGGCCGGGTGGGGCGGATTCGGCGACGTGGGCGACCCAGGGCCCGTACCAGCCGATGCCGAAGAAGCCGAGCAGGACGAACAGGGCGCAGGCGGTCGCCGGGTGCTGGCCGAGCGGGGTGGCGAGGGCGAGGGTGCCGGCGGTGACGGCGGCGAGGCAGGCCCGCACGGTGGTGTAGCGGCCGCTGCGCACTCGGTCGCTCCAGGCGGCGAGGCAGATCCGGCCGGCGATGCCCGCGCCCTGGGCGGCCACCAGGACGAGGGCGGCGGAGGCGGCGCTCAGGCCGGCGTCGTGGAGGTGGAGGACGGTGAGGATGCCGAGGCCGCTCTGGGCCGCGACCAGGGCGATGCCGGAGAGCATGATCCGCACCATGGCCGGTTCGCGGAGCATCCGGAGCTGCGGCACGGGCGGAGGGGTGGAGGCGGCGGGCGGGGACGGCGGCCGCCGGTAGCAGGCGGTGAAGACGGCGGCCCCCGCGAGCGCGACCAGGGCGCCGGAGACGAGCGTCGCCCGCCAGCCGAACCGTGCCGCGAGCACCGGCTGCACCGCTGCCGCGAGTGCGCCGCCCAGGGGCAGGCCGGCCTGCCGGACGCCCATCGCGAGGCCGCGCTGCGAGCTGTCGAACCAGGAGGCCACCGATTTGCTGCCGCCCGGTTGGGCGCTGCTGTACCCCGCGCCGACGATCAGCAGCGCGAGCAGCAGCATGCCGTACCCGGGGGCGGCGGAGCCGAGCGCGAGTCCGGCGGCGACCACGAGGGCGCCCGCGCCGACGATCCAGCGTTCGTCGTAGCGGTCGAGCAGCCGCCCGACGACCAGCAGTCCGATCAGCGGCATGAGTTGGGCGGCGGAGAGGAGCAGTCCGAGCTGCCCGATGGAGAGCGAGAGGCCGTCCTGCAGGGCCGGTCCGAGCGAGCCGATGCCCTGGACGAAGTAGCAGGTGGCGGCCTGGGTGAAGGTGGCGATGCCGAGGACGGCCCAGCGGTAGCGCGGGCGGGCGGCGACGGGGGCGAGGACGGGCATGGCGAACTCCACGGCGGGGAGGGGTGGTTGGCCGATCCCCAGGCTGGTGTAATGCCCTTGTGCAGCTCAACCCTTACGGCGCCGATGCCGTCAACCTGGCCGCCGCGCTGGCCAATCGGCGGCCGGCGAGCGCGGAGGAGCTGGCCGAGCGCTGCCGCTCCGCCGGCCTGGTCATCGAAGGTGCGGTCACCGCGGCGGACTTGAGGACGGTGCTCACCGCCCTGGACGCCTGGGAGCTCGTGGTGGACGAGCGGGACGGACGCGCGCGGGCCGCCCTGCTCAACGGCATGCTCGCGGCCTCCGCCTCGCACCCCCGCCTGACCGACCACGGGGACGAGGGCTGGCACCTGCACTACCGGGAGGAGCACCGGCCGTTCGGGGAGACGCTGCACGCGCTGATCGCGGTCGGCACGGCACTGCACCTGGTCGGGCGCGGAATGCACCGGCTCGGGCGGTGCGCGGTGGCGGAGTGCGGGCTGATCTTCGCGGACACCAGTCGGACGGGCCGGCAGCGCTACTGTTCGCAGCGCTGCGCCAACCGGGACGCGGTGCGGCGGCACCGGGGCCGCGCCCGTACGTAGCCGAATATTTCAGGACAAGAAATATTCAGGCGCCCGGAGCCGTTGTCGCCGGTGTTGGCGCGGGAGGTCCGCGCGAGGCAGGCCTGGAGGAGTGGAGCGCCGTGCGCGTCGAAATCTGGAGCGACATCAACTGCCCGTGGTGCTACATCGGCAAGGCCCGGTTCGAGCAGGCCCTGGAGCGCTTCCCGCACCGCGAGGAGGTGGAGGTCGTCCACCGTTCCTTCGAGCTGGACCCGCACGCGCCGCGCGCGGCCCGTCCGGTGGTCCCGCTGCTCGCGACGAAGTACGGGATGAGCCTGGAGCAGGCCGAGGCCGCGGAGGCGCGGATCGCCGAGAACGCGCGCGGGGAGGGCCTGCCCTACCTGAGCGAGGGCCGCGACGCGGCGAACTCCTTCGACATGCACCGCCTGCTGCACTTCGCCAAGGAGCAGGGGCGACAGCCGCAGCTGCTGGACGCGCTGTACCGGGCGAACTTCGCCGAGGAGCGGTCGGCGTTCGAGGAGGAGCGGCTGATCGAGCTGGCCGTCGAGGCCGGGCTGGACCGCGAGGCGGCGGCCGCCGTCCTGGCCGACCCGGACGCGTACGCCGACGCGGTGCGCGAGGACGAGGAGACCGCGAGCGCGATGGGTGCGACGGGCGTGCCGTTCTTCGTCCTCGACCGCCGGCTCGGCGTCTCCGGCGCCCAACCCGCGGAAACGTTCACCCGGGCACTGGAGCAGGCCTGGGAGAGCCGGGTGCCGGTGACGCTGATCCCGGTCGGCGGCGAGACGGCGGCCGGGGACGCCTGCGGCCCGGACGGCTGCGAGCTGCCGCAGCGCTGAGACCCGAACGGCATCGGAGCAGGAGGTCGGCCCACCCGACGTCCTGCTCCGATGCCGTCTCTCCGGGCGGACAGGGATGGGCACACGGGGCGGGGCGAGTGGCGGGGCGGGTCGTGCGGCCCCGGGCTCCGGCTCGGGGCCGCCGGCCAGTCGTACTGACGGGTTCGCCGGTGTCCGCGGCGCACCCGCCACCAGGAGCGTTCATCGAACGTATACCGACCCCCGGCATCGTCGTCCGTGCACGGCGCCCCCACCGAATCACGGGCGCGAGGAACGAGAAGAGACACACGGGGCCATGAAGACGAAGAAGACCCTCCGGAACCTGGCGCTGGCCGCCGCCACCACCGCACTCGCCCTGGCCGGGACCCTGGCCGCCACCGGCACCGCGGAGGCGGCGCTCGAACGGGGCACCAACTACGTCTCGATCTGGGACGACGAGCCGCTCTACCCGGGCTGGCACCTCGACTCCGCCGGCGCCCGGATGATCATGCAGTCCGACGGCAACCTGGTCATCTACCACGGCAATACGCCCGTCTGGGCCACCGGCACCAACAACTGCGGCTACAAGGCCGTCATGCAGTCCGACGGAAACCTCGTCGTCTACTCCGCCAACGGCGGCTTCTGCTGGGCCCTCGGCACCAACGGCCACCCGCACGCCAGGCTGACCGTCAGCGACAACGGCGCGGTCTTCGTCACCTGGGGCGGCGACCGGATCCCGCACTCCGGCTCGGGCAACTTCGTCCAGCTGTCGTCCGACCTGTACAGCACCCGCATCGACTAGGCCCTGTCCGGCCGAGGCCCGCCGGCTCTCCGCCGTGGCCGTCGCCCGCACGCCGTGACTCACGCGCGGGCGAGCCACCGGACCAGCTCGGCCACCGTCCACTGTGGCCGGGCTGCCAGCCTGCCCGCCGCCGTCCGCAGCAGCACCGGCAGGTAGCCGCACACCTCGGCCAGCTCGGCCACCGCCTCCGGCTCCCGCCGCACCCGCTCGGCGCCGGCCACCCGGGCCAGCAGCTCGAAGGCGTCGTGCGGCTCCAGCGGCCCGACCGCCAGCCGTACGGCGTCGCCCGGCAGTCCCCCCGGCTCCGCGCCGGCCACCACCGCCGCGCACCCGGCCACCCCGGGCAGCAGCCCCAGCGGATCGGCGATCCCGTCGACCACCACCAGCACCCGCCGCCCCGCCAGCGCCGCCCGGTAGCGCGCCGACAGTTCCTCGACGGGAGCCGAGCGCGCGGGCCGCTCCCCCAGCGCCCGGAGGAACCCGGCCAGTACCGCGCCGGTCTCGCCACCGCCCGCGTACAACTGCCCGTCCGGAAAGGAGTCCTGCACCGCGTGCGCGACGTGCACCGCCAGCGCCGAGGCCCCGCTTCCGGACGGCCCGGACAGGCCCACCACCGGCGAGGCACCGGCCGCCCGCAGCGCCTGCTCCGCCTCCCGCACCAGCCCGGCCCGCCCGACCAGATCCGGGATGTCCGGCGGCAACTGGCACGGCCGGGGCAGCGCCCGGACGGCCGCCACCGCCTCCCCGCGCCGGATCCGCTCCGCCAACTCCGCCACCGCGGCCGTCGGTTCGAGCCCCAGCTCCCGGTCCAACCGCTCCCGCAGCGCCTCGTACTCCGCCAGCGCCTGCGCCGTCCGGCCGCAGCGGTGCAGCGCCAACAGGTGCAGCCGGTGCACCTCCTCGTCCTGCGGATGGTCCGCCGCCAGCACGCCCAGTGGCCCCAGCGCCTCCGTGTGCCGCCCGAGCGCCAGGTCCACGTCGTACCGCACCTTCAGCGCCGCCAGGCGCCCCGCCGCCAGCCGCTCCCGGCCCCTCTCCGCGAGCGGCCCGGGCACGCCGTCCAGCGCGCGCGGACCCGCCCACGCCCCGAACGCCCGCACCAGCAACTCCCGGGCCCGCGCCGGGTCCTGGTGACGCAGAGCGACGGCCTCCGCCACCGCGCCCTCGTACCGGAAGACGTCCACCGCCTCCCGCGGCACCCCGAGCCGGTAGCCGCCCGCCGCCGCGACCAGCAGCCCCGGCTCGCCCAGGGCCCGCCGCAAACGGTGGACATGCGTGCCGATCTGCCCGGTCGGGTCCTTCGGCCAGCGGGCGTCGTCCTCCCCCCACAGGCCCTCGACCAGCCGGTCCGTGGGGACCAGCCGGCCCGGAGGAAGCAGCAGGGCGGCGAGCACGGCCCGCTGCTGCGGTCGGCCGAGGTCGACCTCACGACCGTCGCACCGGGCGCGCAGCGGCCCCAGCACACGGAATTCGAGCCCCACGGCCCACCCCTCGAAGCCCAGAGTGCGGTGCACGATCAGTGACAGAGCATAAGTCGCCGGGGTATGGGGGCGCCGCATTCCGGACGGAAGTGGCGAGATCCCGGCACAGGACGACCGGCAGGGGACGGAACACATGGTGGACATGGGGGGATCGCGGCTGCGGTTCGCACTGCTGGGCCCACTGCGGGCCTGGTACGGAGCCGAGGAGGTGGAACTCGGCCGCCCGCAGCAACGCGCCGTGCTCGCCGTCCTGATCGGCGCCGCCGGGCGGACGGTGGCGACCTCGGTGCTGGTCGAGGGCGTGTGGGGCGGCGCCCCGCCGGGCGACCCGCGCAAGGCCGTCCAGCTCGCCGTCTCCCGGCTGCGCGCCGCGTTCAGGCCGCACACCGGCGACGACCCGCAGCACCTGCCGCTGGTGCGCGTCGGCGACGGCTACGCGCTCAAGCCCGCGCCCACCGACGCCCAGGAGTGGCAGGCGCTGCTCGCCGAGGCCGAACGGCTGCGCCGGGCCGGCGCCCCGCCGCAGGACGTACGGGAGGTGCTGCACCGCGCCCAGCGGCTGTGGGCCGGCGAGCCGCTCGCCGGACTGCCCGGACCGCACGCCGAAACCGTCCGGGCCCGCCTCACCGAACAGCGGATCTCGGCCAGGGAGTCCCAGCTGGAACTGGACACCGAACTCGGCGACCGCACCGACCTCACCGCCGAAGCCGCCGCGCTCGTCCTGGAACACCCCGGCCGGCCCCGGCTCACCACCGTCCTGATGCACGCCCTCCACCAGGCCGGCCGCAAGGCCGAGGCGCTCGCCGTGTACGAGGACGCCCGCCCGTCGCTGCCGCCGGACGCACCCGGCCCGGCCGCCCTCCAACTGCGCATCCTGCGCGAGGACCCGACCCTTCTCCCCGCCCGCACCGCCCCCGAACCCACCGCCGACTCCTGGCAGGCACCCGACCAACTCCCCTCCGGCCTACCCGACTTCACCGGACGCGTCGAAGAGGTCGAAACCCTCGCCGAACGCCTCGCCGCGGCCGGCGGCCGCGCCGTCGTGGTCTCCGCCCTCGACGGCATGGGCGGCGTCGGCAAGACCACCCTCGCCGTCCACGTCGCCCGGCAGGCCCGTGAGCGCTTCCCCGACGGTCAGCTCTTCGCCGACCTGCGCGGCGCCGACCGCACCCCGCCCACCCCCGGCACCGTCCTGGCCGGCTTCCTGCGCGCCCTCGGCGTCGCCCCCGGCGAGATCCCGCCCGACACCGGCGAACGCAGCGCCCTCTACCGCTCCGCACTCGCCGGACGGCGCGTCCTGGTCGTCCTCGACAACGCCGCCACCTTCGACCACGTCGAACACCTGCTGCCCGGCGCGGCCGGCTGCGCCGTGCTGATCACCAGCCGGCAGCGGCTCACCGGCCTCTCCGGGGCGCACCACCTGCGCCTGGACACCCTGCCGCCCACCGAGGCCCTGGAACTTCTCACCCGGATCGTCGGCGCCGACCGCACGGCCGCCGAACCGGAGGCCGCCGAAGAGGTCGTCCGGGCCTGCGGACTGCTGCCGCTGGCCGTCCGCATCGCCGCCTCCCGGCTCGCCGCCGACCCCGCGCTCACCCTCGCCGCCCTCGCCGAAGGGCTGCGCCACGAACACCGGCTGGCCGAACTCAGCGACGGCGAACGGACCGTGGAGGCCACCTTCGCCCTCTCCTACCACCGCCTCGACCCGGAACTCGCCCGCGCCTTCCGCCTGCTCTCCCTGCCGGACGCCCCCGACCTCCCGCTGCCCTGCGCCGCCGCCCTGCTCGGCCGCAGCGAGGACGAGACCGACCGGCTCCTCGAAGAACTCGTCGACCTCAACCTGCTGCAGTCCCCCCGGTTCGACCGCTACGGCTTCCACGACCTCGTCCGCGCCTACGCCCGCGACCGGCTCGCCGCCGAGGAGGACACCGCCGAACGCACCGCCGCCACCGAGCGGCTGCTCGACTTCTGCCTCGCCACCGCCCGCAACGCCGACCTCGCCGCCCGCAAGGCCGAACCGGCCGAACTCAGCCTGCTCGGCGCCCCCGTAGCCGCTCCCGGCCTGCCCATCGCCGACGGCGCCGAAGCGGTGCGCTGGATGCGCGAGCAGGCCGAGGTGCACGCCGCCGCCATCGCCCTCAGCTGCGCCGACCCGGCCCTGCCACTGGACCGCGCCGCCGAACTCGCCGACCGGATGGGCGCGGTGCTCGCCGAACGCACCCAGACCGGCGTCATCGTCGATCTCGCCGGGCGGCTCGCCCGGGAGGCCGAAACCCGCGGCGAACCCGGGCCACTCGCCCTCGCCCGCTACCTGCGCGGCAGCATGCTCTGGCACATCAACCGCTACACCGAGTCGGAGGAGGACCTCCGCCGGGCCGTCGACCTCTGCACCGCAGGGGGCCCCGAGCGGGTGCTCGCCAAGGCCCTGCTGAACATGGGAGGCAACGCCCGCGTCCACGGCCGCTACGCCGAGGCCGCCGAACACGCAGGCCGCGCCGCCGAGCTGTTCCACCGCCTCGGCGCCCGGCGTGCCGAGGGCAGCGCGCTCGGCGAGTTCGCGTTCAGCGCCGCCCACACCGGGCGCCTCGGCGAGGCCCGGGACGCCGCCGAACGCAGCGCCCGCCTGATGAGCGCCTCGGGACCGGTCTCCGCCGCGACCGGCCGCTACTACCTCGCCCGCGTCCTGCGCCTGTGCGGCGACCCGGAGGCGGCGCTCGCCCACGCCGTCGCGGCCCGCGAGGAGTTCGCCACCCTCCAGGTCACCGTCTTCGCGGCCGCCGCCGGAGACCTCGCCGCCCGCATCCACGCCGAGGCCGACCGCTGGCTGCCCGCCGTCGACGCCGCCGAAGCCGTCCTCCCCCTCGCCCGCCGCACCAGCGCCGCCCTGGAGGCCGGCCTGCTGCGCACCCTCGGCACCGCCCTCACCGGCCTCGGCCGCCCGCGCCAGGCCCGGGCCTGTCTGGCGGACTCCCTGGAGCTGTACGAACGGCTGGGCCTGGAGGAGGAGGCGGCGCAGGCCAGGAAGCTGCTGGCGGGTCTCGACTGATCGTCTGCTACGCGCGTTGGCCGCCTGTCCACCGCGGTCCGGGACCGTTCTTCCCGCCGCTTCTCCACCGAGAACGTCGGAGCACCCGATGAGCACCGTCACCCGCACCCGCAGGCTCCTCGCCGGGCTCGGCGCCGCCGCGCGGACCGGGCCCGTCCCCATGGCGCTCCAGGCGACTTGAGGGGTGTACGACCGTTCGTCAACGACTGGTCACGGCCCGACGTCCCTTGGCACGGACCCGCCCGGGACTCGTCACGGGCGGGTCAAAGGAGCGCCAAGACCGTGGCGTGCCACCGTCCCGCTGGACGACGAACGCCCCTCGGACGGGCCGCCGCCACGGTGGCCCCGAAAGACGGGGGACGTGTCATGAAGCACATCCGCAGCGGGCGCCACGCCCTTGGAAGCGACCTGCGCCACCCCCGCCCGGAGCTCGGCCCGACCGGCCTGCCCGGCCTGCCCGGCCCGATCAGCCTGCCGCCGGGGCGCCGTGGAGCCGCAGGAAGGCGTCGACGCCCCGCTCCGCGGTCCGCTCGACCTCCGCCCCGGCCATCGGGACGGCGCCCCAGAAGGAGCGCTCGGCGATGCCCTGGAAGGTCAGCAGGGTGAACTGCTCGGCGGCCAGCTCCGGGTCGGCCTCCGTCAGCAGTCCCCGGCCGGCCAGCGCCTCGAAGTGCGCCGCGAGGTCGCGCCGGGTGGCCACCGGGCCGGCCTCCAGCCAGGCCTCCAGCACGTCCGCCGGGATGTTGGCCACCTCGGCGCGGATGGCCCGGCCGAGCGCGCCGTGGTCCCCCGCGGCGAGGACGGTGTGCGCCCGCTCGACGGCGAAGTCGACCAGGCCCCGGCGCAGGTCCACCACCTTGTCCAGGTGCTTCGCCATCAGCTCCCGGATGCCGTCGGCCAGTTCCGCCGAGTTCCGCAGGGCCACCGACAGGAAGAGGGTCTCCTTGTCGGCGAAGTGGTTGTAGACCGTCCGCTTGGACACCCCGGCCTCGGCCGCTATCGCGTCCATGCTGGCCCGGACGTACCCCTCGCGCCCGAAGACCGCCGTCGCGGCCCGGGTGATCGCCTTCCGCTTCTCCGGCCGTCCCGCTCCGCCCGTGGTCGCCACGGCCCACTCCTCATCCGTCGGCGCTCCTGGCCGACCTTCTCAAAACCGTCCGGTGTAGTTTTCTCGGGCGACTCCCGGCCCGGGCTTGCCACCGAACAGCTGTGCTCTATGCTGCGTACCGATCTCTACACCTCTGTAGAGCAAATCCGAAAACGTGCCTGCCCCCGGACAGCAGCGGGAAACCGAGAACGGGAACCGGCCGGCCGAACACCAGCGTCCCGTACTGGCAGCGCCACAACCTCTCTCCCACGGCGAGACGGCGCAGGCGCCGACCACGGCGCGCGGAGCACGGGAACACCGGGGGTGAGAGCGTGGCGGGGCAGCGAGGACGGTCGTCCGACCAGGGTTCACGGCGGCGGGCGGCACCGGGCAGGCCCGACGGCCCCACCCGCCCCTTCTCCGGCGGTCCGGCCCTGCCCGCGGCGGTGGCCGTCGGGCTTCCGCTGGTGGGTGCGGGGATCGACGAGCTCTCCGGCTCCGGCATGGGCCTGGCGTTCGCGGTGTGCGCGGTGCTCGGGACGGGCCTGGCGGCCGCGCTCAGCACCCGCAGCGGCTGGTGGTGGGTGGTGGCGGCCTCGCCGCTGGTCGTGCTGGGCATAACGGCCGTCGCCGAACTGGTGGCCAACAGCGACCTGTACCAGGGCAACCGCCTGGCCACCGGCTCGGCGAAGTGGGTGGTGCACGGCTTCCCCGTGATGGCACAGGCCGCGGCCGCGGCCCTACTGGTGATCGTGGTCCGGGTGGTCCGGGACCGGAGGAGGCACCATGGCTGACAACGGCGAGCAGCGGGACGGCGGCCGCGACGGCGGCCGGGCCTCCGGGCGCAGGGCCGCACAGGCGAAGGCTCCGGCCCGCCGCCCCTCCCCGGTGCTGATCGCGGGCCGGGTGGTGGCCTGCACGATGGGCTTCGCGGTGTTCGCCGCCAGCGGCGTCGTCTGGTACGAGTACACCTCGCTGACCGACGGGATGACCACGTCCAACGCCATCTCGGAGACCAAGAAGGACGCCCCCAAGCACCTGGACAACTCGGTCAACCTGCTGCTGATCGGTCTCGACAGCCGCAAGGCGATGGACGGTTCGGACCTGCCCCCGGAGTTCGTCCAGGACGAGCTGCACGCCGGCCACAGCTCCGACATCGGCGGCTACAACACCAACTCGCTGATCCTGCTGCACATACCGGCCAACGGCGGCAAGGCGCAGGCGGTCTCCATACCCCGCGACGACTACGTCATGACGTACAACGGGGACGGCTCCCAGCAGGGCATGCACAAGATCAAGGAGGCCTACGGGATCGCCAAGGAGAAGGTGACCCCGGGCCTGACGGCCAAGGGCCTCAAGGGCGCGGACCTGGAGAAGGCCGGCCGCGACGCGGGCCGGGCCG
>NZ_LFMD02000002.1:1402253-1425261 GCF_015776785.2 Kitasatospora sp. SUK 42
GGGGTCTCCTCCGGCAACGAGGCCAAGGCCCTGGTCGGGATGGGCTTCAAGGAGGGCCGCACCGGCCCCGCCGCCGGCAAGCCCAGGACCACCACCGTCACCTACGGCAAGGGCGCCAAGGACGCCGCCGAGCAGGTCGCCGCCCGCTACGGCGTCACCGCCACCGAGTCCGCCTCGGCCGCCGCCGACCACGTCGTGGTCACCCTCGGCAGCACCTTCACCGGCGTCGCCGCCGACAAGCCCGCGGCTCCCAGCGCCCCGGCCACCGGCGACCCCGCCGCCAACCTGCCCATGCAGGGCCCCGGCGTCGACGCCCAGTCCGACGGCGGCATCCCCTGCGTCTTCTGACGCGCTCCGCACCACGGCAGGCCTGAGGGAGGTTCCCCACCACGGGGGCCTCCCTCAGGCTTTCCCGTCTCTCGGCAACATTCTCCGTACTATGTATAGTGTACTGCGTACGGGATAACCGTGCGTGCCGACGAGAGGGCTCCGCCATGAAGATCAGCACCACCGCCGTCTCCCTGACCGTCGAGGACGAGACCACCTCCGCCGCCTTCCTCCGGCGGCACTTCGGCTACACCGAGCAGATGTCCGCCGAGGGCTTCGTGTCGCTCGGCCACGACGGCGGCGGGGTGAACGTCGTCTACCTGCGGCGCGGCCTGGAGGTGCTGCCCGAGGAGCAGCGGCACCGGGTCGCGGACGGGGTGCTCCTGGCGTTCGTCGTCGAGGACGTCGCCGCCGAGGAGCGGCGGCTGCGCGACGAGGGGGTCGGGATCACCCTGCCCCTGCGCGAGGAGCCGTGGGGCGAGAAGCTGTTCCAGGTCACCGACCCGAACGGGGTCGTGATCGAGCTGGTGGAGTGGGCGAAGCGGTGAGAACGACGGTGCCCCCGTCCGCTCGGACGGGGGCACCGGTACTACGCGAAGGGAGGCGGTCAGTCCACCGTCCAGGTGTCGCCGCCCGCCAGCAGGGTGGCCAGGTCGCCCGGGCCGCGGTGGGCGGCGGCGGTGGCCAGCTGACTCTCCATCAACTGGTCGTAGACCGGCCGCTCGACGTCCCGCAGCACGCCGATCGGCGTGTGGTGCAGGGTGTCCGCGTCGGCGATCCGGGAGAGCGCGAAGGCGGTGGCGGGGCTGGCCGCGTGGGCGTCGTGCACCAGCAGCCGCGCCTCGTTGTCGGGCGTCACCGGGGCGGTGAACAGCTCGCCGTCCGGGCCGCGGAAGACGCCGCTCCCGCCCTCGGCGCCGAAGCGGATCGGCTGCCCGTGCTCCAGCCGGATCAGCGCCTCGTCCCGGGTGCCGGGCTCCTTCAGCACCTCGAAGGCGCCGTCGTTGAAGATGTTGCAGTTCTGGTAGATCTCCACCAGCGCCGTGCCCTCGTGCCGGGCCGCCGCCCGCAGCACCGACTGGAGGTGCTGGCGGTCCGAGTCGATGCTGCGCGCCACGAAGGAGGCCTCGGCGCCGATCGCCAGCGACAGCGGGTTGAACGGCGCGTCCAGCGAGCCCATCGGCGTGGACTTGGTGATCTTGCCGAGTTCGCTGGTCGGCGAGTACTGGCCCTTGGTGAGGCCGTAGATCCGGTTGTTGAACAGCAGGATCTTCAGATTGACGTTCCGCCGCAGGGCGTGGATCAGGTGGTTGCCGCCGATCGACAGCGCGTCGCCGTCACCCGTCACCACCCACACGCTCAGGTCCCGCCGGGAGGAGGCCAGCCCGGTCGCGATCGCCGGCGCCCGGCCGTGGATCGAGTGCACCCCGTAGGTGTTCATGTAGTACGGGAAGCGCGAGGAGCAGCCGATGCCCGAGACGAACACCGTGTTCTCGCGCTTGATGCCGAGCTCCGGCATGAAGGACTGCACCGCCGCCAGGATCGCGTAGTCCCCGCAGCCGGGGCACCAGCGCACCTCCTGGTCGGTCTTGAAGTCCCTGGTGCTCAGCGGCGCCTCGGCCTTGGGCACCAGTCGCAGGGACGGGAAGCCGTTCTCACTCATCGGTGGTCCTCCTCGTCCAGGGTGCCGATCGCCGCCGACAGCACGTCCGCCAACTGCGCCGCCTTGAACGGCAGCCCGCGCACCTGGTTGTACGGCTCCGCGTCCACCAGGTACTTCGCCCGCAGCAGCAGCGCGAGCTGGCCCAGGTTCATCTCGGGCACGACGACCTTCTCGTAACTGCGCAGCACCGAGCCCAGGTTGGCCGGGAACGGGTTGAGGTTGCGCAGGTGCGCCTGGGCGATCTCGCCGCCGTCCGCGCGCACCCGGCGCACCGCCGCGGTGATCGGGCCGTAGGTCGAGCCCCAGCCCAGGACCAGCACCCGGGCGTCGCCGGTCGGGTCGTCGACCTCCACCGGCTTCACGGTGATGCCGTCGACCTTCGCCTGCCGGGTGCGGACCATGAAGTCGTGGTTGGCCGGGTCGTAGGAGATGTTCCCGGTGCCGTCCTGCTTCTCGATGCCGCCGATCCGGTGCTCCAGGCCGGGCGTGCCGGGCAGCGCCCAGGGCCGGGCCAGGGTGTGCGGGTCCCGCAGGTACGGCCAGAAGGCGCCGTCCTCGCGGTTCGGGCCGGTCGCGAACTTCGGGTCGATCTCGGGCAGTTCGTCGACCTCCGGGATCCGCCACGGCTCCGAGCCGTTCGCCAGGTAGCCGTCGGAGAGCAGGAACACCGGGGTGCGGTAGGCCACCGCGATCCGGGCCGCCTCCAGCGCCGCGTCGAAGCACTCGGCGGGCGTGGCCGGGGCGACGATCGGCACCGGCGCCTCGCCGTTGCGGCCGAACATCGCCTGCAGCAGGTCCGCCTGCTCGGTCTTGGTCGGCAGGCCGGTGGAGGGGCCGCCGCGCTGGATGTCCACGATCAGCAGCGGCAGTTCGAGCGAGACCGCCAGCCCGATCGTCTCGGACTTGAGGGCCACCCCGGGCCCGGAGGTGGTCGTCACGCCCAGCGCCCCGCCGAACGAGGCGCCGAGCGCCGCGCCGATGCCGGCGATCTCGTCCTCGGCCTGGAAGGTGCGCACCCCGAAGTTCTTGTGCCGGCTCAGCTCGTGCAGGATGTCGGAGGCCGGGGTGATCGGGTACGAGCCCAGGTAGAGCGGCAGGCCGGAGCGCTGCGAGGCGGCGATCAGCCCGTAGGACAGCGCGAGGTTGCCGGAGATGTTGCGGTAGCGCCCGGCCGGGAGCCTGGCCGGCGGCACCTCGTAGGACACCGCGAAGCTCTCGGTGGTCTCGCCGAAGTTCCAGCCCGCCCGGAAGGCGCTGATGTTGGCCTCGGCGATCTGCGGCTTCTTGGCGAACTTGCCGCGCAGGAAGGACTCGGTGCCGTGGGTGGGCCGGTGGTACATCCAGGACAGCAGCCCCAGGGCGAACATGTTCTTCGCCCGCTCGGCGTCCTTGCGTGCCAGGCCGCTGTCCTTGAGCGCCTCCAGGGTCAGCGTGGTGAGCGGCACCTTGTGCAGGTGGAAGCCCTCCAGCGAGCCGTCGCTCAGCGGGTCGGCCGGGTAACCGACCTTCGCCAGCGCCCGCTTGGTGAACTCGTCGGTGTTGACGATGATCTGCGCGCCGCGCGGCAGGTCCGGCAGGTTCGCCTTCAGCGCCGCCGGGTTCATCGCGACCAGCACGTTCGGGGCGTCGCCGGGGGTGAGGATGTCGTGGTCGGCGAAGTGCAGTTGGAAGGACGAGACGCCCGGCAGCGTGCCGGCGGGGGCCCGGATCTCGGCCGGGAAGTTCGGCAGCGTGGAGAGGTCGTTGCCGAAGGCGGCCGTCTCCGAGGTGAACCGGTCACCGGTGAGCTGCATGCCGTCGCCGGAGTCGCCGGCGAACCGGATGATCACCCGGTCGAGTCTGCGGATGGGCTTGGCCCGACTCGGCGGCGGGCCGCCCGGGGCGTGGGCATCAGCGGATCCGGCCGTGGCGGGGCGTTCTTCGGCGCTCCCGGAACGACCCTTGTCGCCGTCCGATCCGTCCACTGCCTCTGACTGATCGACCTGACTGGTCACTGCCGCGGACCTCCTCGTGGCCGCACCACCGCGGGCGCGGCCCCGTGCCCCGTCCGCCTGGTGCGGCGCTCGCATCCTATGCGCGTGAACTCGGCCCCGGCCGGAACTCCGGCAGGAATTTCACCGACCCGCTCCAGCCCCGCGCACAGTGACAACGCCCGGCGGCCGGAGATCATTCCGCACCCGGACGGCCGTTGCGCCGCAAGGGGCGGACGTCAGGAGTTGAGGTAGGTGAGCACCGCGAGCACCCGGCGGTGGTCCTCGGGGCTCTGGGCCAGACCGAGCTTGAGGAATATGTTGCTGACGTGCTTCTCCACCGCACCGTCGGAAACCACCAGCTGCCTGGCCACCGCCGCGTTGGTGCGGCCCTCCGCCATCAGGCCGAGCACCTCGCGCTCGCGCGGCGTGAGATTGGCCAGAACGTCGCCCTTGCGGCTGCGGCTGAGCAGTTGCTGCACCACCTCCGGGTCCAGCGCGGTGCCGCCCTCGGCGACCCGGACCACCGCGTCGGCGAACTCGCGGACCTCGGCGACGCGGTCCTTGAGCAGGTAGCCGACGCCCCGGGTCGATCCGGCCAGCAGCTCCGAGGCGTAACGTTCCTCCACGAACTGTGACAGCACCAGCACACCCAGCCGCGGGTAGTGGCCGCGCAGCTCCACGCAGGCGCGCAGGCCCTCGTCGGTGTGGCTCGGGGGCATCCGCACGTCGGAGACCACCACGTCCGGCAGCGCGTCGGCGGCGGCCAGCTCGTGGACGGTCTTCACCAGGGCGTCACCGTCGCCGACACCCGCCACGACCTCCAGACCGCGGTCGGTGAGCAGCCGGGTCAGACCCTCCCGCAGCAGTACGGAGTCCTCGGCGATGACGACGCGGCGCATGGTGACCTTCCGGGCAGGCGTGGGTGTCGGGAGCCAGTCTTCCCCATGCCCGCACCCCGCCGGGGGCCGAGTCCCCATCTCCCCGTCCACCACGGAGCGGCCCGCACCGCTCACCACGGAGCGGCCCGCACCGGTCACCCGGCGCGGACCGCTCCCGGTCACCTCGTGCGGCCCGCTCCCGCGGTCACATCGTGCGGATCGCCACCGCGTCGCAGAGCCCCTCCAGGGCCGCCTTCGCCGCGCAGTCCGGCAGCGAGGCGAGCAGCGCCCGGGCCTCCTCGGCGTGGCGCAGGGTCTCCCGGCGGGCGCGCTCCAGCGCCGGGTGGCCGCGCAGCAGCCGCAGCGCCTCGGCGTGCGCCTCGTCGTCGTCGGACAGGTCCTGCTCCAGCAGCTCGCGCAGCCGGGCGTCGTCCGGGTCCGCCGGGTCGGCCGGCATCTGCCGCAGCAGCAGCGTCGGCAGGGTCGGCACGCCCTCGCGCAGGTCGGTGCCGGGGGTCTTGCCGGACTCGTGGCCGTCACTGGCGATGTCCAGCACGTCGTCGGCCAGCTGGAAGGCGATGCCGATCCGCTCGCCGAACTCGCCGAGGGTGTCCACCAGCCGCGGCTCGGCGCCGGCCATCAGCGCTCCTATCCGGCAGGCGACGGCGATCAGCGATCCGGTCTTGCCCTCCAGCACGTCCAGGTAGTGCAGCAGCGGGTCCATCTCCGGGCCGGGGCCGCGGGTCTCCAGGATCTGGCCGGTGACCAGCCGCTCGAAGGCCTCGGCCTGCATCCGCACCGCCTCCGGTCCGAGATCGGCCAGCACCTGGGAGGCGCGGGAGAAGAGGAAGTCACCGGTGAGGATGGCCACCGAGTTGTCCCAGCGCGAGTTGGCGCTGGGGGCGCCGCGGCGCACCGGGGCCTCGTCCATGACGTCGTCGTGGTACAGCGTCGCCAGGTGGGTCAGCTCCACCACCACCGCGGCCGGCACCACACCGGGCGCGCCCGGGTCGCCGAACTGGGCCGCCAGCAGCAGGAGCAGCGGACGGAAGCGCTTGCCGCCGGCCTCCAGGAGGTGGCTCGCCGTGACGGTGATGAACGGGACGTCGCTCTTGACGGCCTCGCCCAGCGCCGCCTCAACCGCCTCCAGTCCGGCCTGGACGTCCCGGGTCAGGTCGCGGTCCTGCACGCTGAGCCCGAAGGGTTCCACGACGGTCACGAAGACCACTCCTCTGTCCCTGGTCGATCTAGCGGCCTGGTCCCTGAGTGCCGCCGCTGGCCATACAGGCAGGGTATCCGGTCGCGAGTGGATCACTGCACGGGCGTGCGGATCCTGTCGTGATCGGGCCGGAACCCCTGGTCAGGGCGGCTCCACGAACAAAGCGGCGGTGGGGGCGAATGAGTCCGGAAACAAAGGCCGGAGATCGGCCCGGGCATCCGGGCCGACCTCCGGCAAACCGACCGCTGACGGTCAGTACGCGAACAGCGAGGCCTTCGAGGCGAGATCCAGGAAGTACTGCGGCAGCACGCCCAGAACCAGCGTCACCAGCACCCCCAGCCCGATCGCCGTCGCCGTGAAGGCGCTCGGAATCGCCACCGTCGGGCCGCCCGGCTTCGGATCCGAGAAGAACATCAGCACGATCACCCGGATGTAGAAGAACGCGGCCACCGCCGAACTCAGCACACCCACCACCACCAGCGGCGTCGCCCCCCCGGCCGCCGCCGCCTGGAACACCGCGAACTTCCCGGTGAAACCCGAGGTCAGCGGAATCCCGGCGAAGGCCAGCAGGAACAGCGCGAACACCGCCGCCACCAGCGGAGAACGCCGGCCCAGCCCCGCCCAGCTGGACAGGTGGGTCGCCTCCCCCTTGGAATCACGCACGAGGGTGACCACCGCGAACGCGCCCAGCGTCACGAAGGAGTACGCCAGCAGGTAGAACAGCACCGAGGACAGGCCCTGCTTGTTGACCGCGATCACCCCGGTCAGGATGAACCCGGCGTGCGCGATCGAGGAGTACGCCAACAGCCGCTTGACGTCCTGCTGGGTCACCGCCAGCACCGCGCCCACCACCATGGTGAGGATCGCCACACCCCACATCACCGGCCGCCAGTCCAGCCGCAGGCCCGGGAACGCCACGTAGAACAGCCGCAGGAACGCGCCGAAGGCCGCGACCTTGGTGGCCGACGCCATGAAGCCCGTCACCGGGGTCGGCGCTCCCTGGTAGACGTCCGGGGTCCAGGAGTGGAACGGCACCGCGCCGACCTTGAACAGCAGGCCCACCGCCAGCACCGCCAGGCCCGTCAGCAGCAGCGCGTCGCTCTGGGTGGTGCTCAGCTGCGCCGCGGTGGTCATCGCCTTGCCGGAGATGACGTCCGCGATGTCGCCGAGCTTCACGCTGCCCGCGTAGCCGTACAGCAGGGCGGTGCCGAACAGGAAGAAGGCCGAGGCGAAGGCGCCGAGCAGGAAGTACTTGACCGCCGCCTCCTGCGACAGCAGCCGGCGGCGCCGGGCCAGCGCGCACAGCAGGTACAGCGGCAGGGAGAAGACCTCCAGCGCCACGAACATGGTCAGCAGGTCGTTGGCGGCCGGGAAGAGCAGCATGCCCCCGACCGCGAACATCGTCAGCGGGAAGACCTCGCTGGTGGTGAAGCCGGCCCGGACCGCGGCCCGCTCCTGCTCGCCGCCGGGGGTGGCGGCGGCCTGGGCGGCGAACGCGTCGGCGGGCAGACCGCCCGCCCTGGGCTCCAGCCTGCGCTCGGCGTAGGTGAGCACCGCGACGACCGCGACCAGCAGGATCACGCCCTGCAGGAACAGCGCCGGACCGTCCAGGGCGACCGAGTCCATGGCCAGCAGGTCGATCCGGGGCGAGCCGTGGCCCTGCGCGGCCAGCACCACCACCGCGACGAAGGCGCCGATCAGCGCGACCAGGGCGAGCGACACCTGGGTCCAGTGCCGCAGCCGCCGGGGCACGAAGGCCTCGACCAGAACACCGGCCACGGCGGCGCCGAACACCACCAGCATCGGGGAGAGTTGGCCGTACTCGATGTGCGGTGCCGGGATGCTGGCGGTGTTGCCGCCCGCGGCGGCGAGCACTGCGGTGGCGCTCACTTCTGCTCACCTCCTGAGGTGGCGGCGACCGGGTGGGCCGGCGCCGGGTCGGTCTCGTGGACCTGCGAGAGCGTCGCGTTCACCGAGGGGTTGACCAGGTCGGTGAGCGGCTTGGGGTAGACGCCGAGCAGGATCGTCAGCGCCACCAGCGGCGCCACCACGGCGAGTTCACGGGCCCTGAGGTCGGGCATCTCCCGCACCCCCTCCTTCACCGGGCCGGTCATGGTGCGCTGGTACAGCAGCAGGGCGTACAGCGCGGCCAGCACGATGCCGAAGGTGGCGACGATGCCGATCGCCGGGTAGCGGGTGAACGTGCCCACCAGCACCAGGAACTCGCTGACGAACGGGGCCAGCCCCGGCAGCGACAGGGTGGCCAGGCTGCCGATCAGGAAGGTCCCGGCGAGCACCGGGGCGGTCTTCTGCACGCCGCCGTAGTCGGCGATCAGCCGGGAGCCGCGGCGGGAGATCAGGAAGCCGGCCACCAGCATCCACGCGGCCGTGGACAGGCCGTGGTTGACCATGTAGAGGGTCGCGCCGCTCTGGCCCTGGCTGGTCAGGGCGAAGACGCCCATGATGATGAAGCCGAAGTGCGAGATCGACGCGTAGGCGACCAGCCGCTTGATGTCCTTCTGGCCGACCGCCAGCAGCGCGCCGTAGAGGATCCCGATCACCGAGAGGACCAGGATCGCCGGGGCGAAGGTCTTCGAGGCGTCCGGGAACAGTCCGAGGCAGAAGCGCAGCATCGCGAAGGTGCCGACCTTGTCCACCACCGCGGTGATCAGCACCGCGGTGCCGGCCGTCGCCTCGCCCATCGCGTTCGGCAGCCAGGTGTGCAGCGGCCACAGCGGGGCCTTCACCGCGAAGGCGAAGAAGAAGCCGAGGAACAGCACGTTCTCGGCGGTGCCGGACAGCCGCAGCCTGCCGTCGGCGATCGCCGAGGTGAGACCCGGCAGGTCGAAGGTGCCGAAGCCCTGGTCCTGCGCGATCACGTACAGGCCGATCACGGCGGCCAGCATCACCAGACCGCCGAGCAGGTTGTAGAGCAGGAACTTGACGGCCGCGTAGGAGCGCTGGCGCGCCGACTCGGGGCCGCCGGCCCGGTCGCCGAAGCCGCCGATCAGGAAGTACATCGGGATCAGCATGGCTTCGAAGAACACGTAGAAGACGAAGACGTCGAGGGCGTAGAAGGAGACGACCACCATCGCCTCCACCGCCAGGATCAGGGCGAAGAAGCCCTGGGTCCGGCGCCGTCCCTCGAAGGTGTCGGGGTCGGGGCCGGTGCCGGGCGCGGCCGGGGCCGGGTCAGCGTCGTGCCAGGAGGCCAGCATCACCACCGGCACCAGGACGGCGGTCAGCAGGGCCAGCACCGCGCCGATGCCGTCCACGCCGAGCGAGAAGGTGATGCCGAAGGAGCGGATCCAGCTGTACGACTCGGTCAGCTGGTAGCGGGCGCCGTGCGGGTCGAACCGCAGCGCCACCACGGCCGCCAGCACCAGGGTGACGGCCGAGACGCCCAGGGCGACGTACTTGGTGGTGGTGCGCCGGGCCTCGGTCGACCCGGCCGGCAGGGCGGCGGTCAGCACCGCGCCGGCCGCCGGGACGACGCAGGTGGCGCTCAGCAGCACGCTCATGCGCCACCTCCCCTGCGAGTTGTGGATTCCCTGTCCATCAGAAGGACCTCACCAGGAGAGTCGAGGCGACCAGCAGCAGCGTGCCGCCGAACATGGAGAGCGCGTAGGAGCGGACGAAGCCGTTCTGGACCCGCCGCATCCGGCTGGACAGGCCCCCGATGGTGGCGGCCAGGCCGTTGACGAAGCCGTCCAGGCCGCGGCTGTCGAAGAAGACCAGCGTCGCGGTCAGCGCCGAGCCCGGCCGCACCAGGACGGCGTGGTTGAAGTCGTCCTGCAGCAGGTCGCGGCGGGCCGCCCGGGTGAGCGGGGAGCCGACCGGCGGCACCACCGGGACCGGCGAGCGCCCGTACATCAGGTACGACACGCCCACGCCGGCCAGCATGCAGGCCGTGGTCAGCCCGCTGACGGTCCACGAGCCGAACGGCGGGTTGCCCTCGCTGTGCCCGGTGACCGGCTCCAGCCACTTCAGGAAGGCGTCGTGGTAGGCGAAGATCCCGCCCGCGCACGCCGATCCGAGGGCCAGCAGCACCATCGGGACCGTCATGGTCGACGGCGACTCGTGCGGGTGCGGGGCGTTGCCCTGCGCGTCCGGCTGCCAGCGCTTCTCGCCGAAGAAGGTCAGCAGCATGACCCGGGTCATGTAGAACGCCGTCACCGCGGCGCCCACCAGCGCGCACAGGCCGAGGATCCAGCCCTCGGTGCCGCCCTTGGCGAACGCCGCCTCGATGATCTTGTCCTTGGAGAAGAAGCCGGACAGGGGCGGGACGCCGATGATCGCCAGGTAGCCGACGGCGAAGGTCCGGTAGGTCCACGGCATGTACTTGCGCAGGCCGCCGTAGCGGCGCATGTCCACCTCGTCGTTCATGCCGTGCATGACCGACCCGGCGCCGAGGAACAGCCCGGCCTTGAAGAAGCCGTGGGTCACCAGGTGCATGATCGCGAAGGCGTAGCCGATCGGGCCGAGCCCGGCCGCCATCACCATGTAGCCGATCTGCGACATCGTCGAACCGGCCAGCGCCTTCTTGATGTCGTCCTTCGCGCACCCGACGACCGCACCGAACAGCAGCGTCACCGCGCCGACCACCACCACGGCGGTCTGCGCGTCCGGCGCCAGGTCGAAGATCGCCGAGGACCGGATGATCAGGTAGACGCCCGCGGTCACCATCGTCGCCGCGTGGATCAGCGCCGACACCGGGGTCGGGCCCTCCATCGCGTCCCCGAGCCAGGACTGCAACGGCACCTGCGCCGACTTGCCGCAGGCCGCCAGCAGCAGCATCAGGCCGATCGCCGTCAGCTTGCCCTCGCTCGCCCCCGACGCGCCCCCGAACACCGGGCCGAACGCGAAGGAGCCGAACTCCGCGAACATCAGCATGATCGCGATCGACAGGCCCAGGTCGCCGACCCGGTTGACGATGAACGCCTTCTTCGCCGCCGTCGCCGCACTCGGCTTGTGCTGCCAGAAGCCGATCAGCAGGTACGAGGCCAGGCCCACGCCCTCCCAACCGAAGTACAGCAGCAGGTAGTTGTCCGCGACCACCAGCAGCAGCATGGCGGCCAGGAACAGGTTCAGGTACGCGAAGAAGCGGCGCCGGCGCTCGTCGTACGCCATGTAGCCCACCGAGTACAGGTGGATCAGCGTGCCGACACCCGTGATCAGCAGCACGAACGTCATCGACAACTGGTCGAGCCGGAACGAGACGTCCGCCTGGAAGCCGTTCACCGGCACCCAGCTGAACAGTCGCGTCGTCACCGTCCGGTGCTCGGCGTCCCGGCCCAGCAGGTCCGAGAACAGCACCAGGCCGAAGCCGAACGAGAGCGCGGCCAGCCCTGTGGCCAGCCAGTGGCCGAACCGGTCCAGCGCCCGGCCGCCGAGCAGCAGCAGGGCGGCACCGGCCAGCGGAGCCGCCACCAGCAGCGGAATGAGAGAGTTCACCGAAGGCCCTCCGCCTACAGCTTCATCAGATTGCTGTCGTCGACCGAAGCGGAGTGCCTGGTCCGGAAGATGGAAACGATGATGGCGAGACCGACCACGACCTCGGCCGCCGCGACCACCATCGTGAAGAACGCGATGATCTGACCGTCCAGCGTCCCGTGCAGCCGGGAGAACGTCACCAGCGCCAGGTTCGAGGCGTTCAGCATCAGCTCCACGCACATGAACAGCACGATCGCGTTGCGCCGGATCAGCACCCCGGACGCGCCGATGGTGAACAACAGGGCCGACAGGTACAGGTAGTTGACCGGGTTCACCGCACGCCCTCCTCATCGCCGTCGTGGTTCGTGTGGTTGGTGTGGTTGGTGTGGTTCACATGGTTCGCGTGGTTGGTGTGGTTGGTGTGGTTGGTGTGGTTGACGTGGTTGGCGCCCGCCGGCTCCAGCGGCTTGCGCACACCGGTCACCGCAGGCCGCTCCGACGACGGACGGCCCAGCCAGTCCGCCGTGGAGTTCTCCAGCTCCGCCATCCGCCGCAGCATCGCCTGGCTGACGTCCCGCACCTGGCCGCGCGCACGCAGCGTCGCCATCACCGAGTCCTCCGCGACCGTGCCGTCCGGCAGCAGCGCCGGCACGTCCACCGCGTTGTGCCGCGCGTACACGCCCGGGGCCGGCAGCGGCGGCACCTGGAGGTTGTCCCGCACCCGCTGCTCCGCCAGCTCCCGCTGCGTCTTCGGAGCCTTCACCCGCTCACGGTGGGTCAGCACCATCGCGCCGATCGCCGCCGTGATCAGCAGCGCGCCGGTCACCTCGAACGCCCACACGTACCGGGTGAAGATCAGCCGGGCCAGACCCGGCACATTGCCCTCCGCGTTCGCCTCGGACAGCCCGGTGAAGTGGTCCAGCCTCGCGTTCGCGATCCCCGCGATCAGCAGCACCCCGAAGCCCAGCCCGCACAGCACCGCCGCGAACCGCTGGCCCTTCAACTGCTCCTTCAGCGAATCCTCGCTGGTCACACCGACCAGCATCACCACGAACAGGAACAGCATCATGATCGCGCCGGTGTAGACCACGATCTGCACCACGCCCAGGAACACCGCCCCCTGCGCCATGTAGCAGACCGCCAGCGCCATCATCGTGGCCGCCAGGCACAGCGCGCTGTGCACCGCCTTGCGCATCAGCAGCATGCCCAGCGCACCGCCGACCGCCACCACCGCGAGCACCCAGAACTGGACGGCCTCACCCGTGGAGGTCGTCCCGGACGCCGCTGCCAGATGTGCGATCACTCCTGCACCTCCCTCTCCCGGTCGGAACGCTCCTGACGGACCGTCCCCGGTGCCGCCCCGGTGATCTCGCCCCGGTAGTACGCGCCCTCGTCCGCACCCGGGAAGATCGCGTGCGGGGTGTCGACCATGCCCTCCGACAGGCCCACCAGCAGCTGCTCCTTGGTGAAGATCAGGTCCCGGCGCGAGGAGTCCGCCAGCTCGTACTCGTTGGTCATGGTCAGCGCCCTGGTCGGGCACGCCTCGATGCACAGCCCGCACAGGATGCAGCGGGCGTAGTTGATCTGGTACACCGCGCCGTAGCGCTCACCCGGCGAGTAGCGCTCCTCCTCCCGGTTGTCCGCGCCCTCCACGTAGATCGCGTCGGCCGGGCAGGCCCACGCGCACAACTCGCAGCCGACGCACTTCTCCAGGCCGTCCGGATGCCGGTTCAGCTGGTGGCGGCCGTGGAAGCGCGGGGCGGTGGGCTTCTTCTGCTCCGGGTACTGCTCGGTGAGCCGCTTCTTGAACATGGCCTTGAAGGTCACGCCGAAGCCGGCGGCCGGGCCGAGGATCGACGGCCGGTCGGCCCGCTCGGCACCCGTCTGGTCGGACGACATCTCGGATCAGCTCCCTTCGGAATGGTCGGCCCCGTTGAGGGCCTCCTGGAGTTGCTTCGGCGCCCGGCTCGGCCTGCGCGGCACCGGCGGAAGCACCTGGCCCGGCAGCGGCGGCACCGGATAGCCGCCCGCCATCGGATCGAACCCGGCCCCGGGAGGCGCCCCGTCCCCGGCCTTCCCGGCCGGCCCGGTCTCCCCGGTCTCCTCCGGCTTGCGCAGGAAGTCCCGCAGCAGCGCCAGCAGCAGGATCACCCCGACCGGCGCGCCCACGTACAGCACCACCTCGCCGAAGCCGTACCCCTCGTTGCGCAGCGCCCGCACGCTCGCGATCAGCACCAGCCACACCAGCGAGACCGGGATCAGCACCTTCCAGCCCAGCTTCATGAACTGGTCGTAGCGCAGCCGCGGCAGCGTGCCGCGCAGCCAGATGAAGAAGAACAGCAGCAACTGGATCTTCAACGTGATCCACAGCATCGGCCACCAGCCGTGGTTGGCGCCCGCCCAGAACGTCGACACCGGCCACGGAGCCCGCCAACCGCCCAGGAACAGCGTCGAGGCCACCGCCGAGACCGTCACCATGTTCACGTACTCGGCCAGCATGAACATCGCGAACTTCAACGAGGAGTACTCGGTGTTGAAGCCGCCCACCAGCTCGCCCTCGGCCTCCGGAAGGTCGAACGGCGCCCGGTTGGTCTCACCGACCATCGACACGATGTAGACGATGAACGACACCGGCAGCAGCGCCGCGAACCACGTCGGCTGCTGGTGCGCCACGATCTCCGAGGTCGACATCGAACCCGAGTAGACGAACACCGCCGCGAACGACAGGCCCATCGCGATCTCGTAGCTGATCATCTGCGCGGACGAACGCAGCCCGCCCAGCAGCGGATACGTCGAACCCGACGACCAACCTGCCAGCACGATGCCGTAGATGCCCACCGAAGCCGTCGCCAGGACGTACAGCAGCGCCACCGGGAAGTCCGTCAACTGCAACGGAGTCCGGGTGCCGAACACCGACACCTCGTTCCCCGCCGGACCGAACGGAATCACCGCGAACGCCATGAACGCCGGGATCGCGCAGACGATCGGGGCCAGGACGTAGACCACCTTGTCCGAGCCCTTGACCACCAGGTCTTCCTTCAGCGCCAGCTTCACCCCGTCCGCCAGCGACTGCAGCATGCCCCACGGGCCGTGCCGGTTCGGCCCGATGCGCAACTGCATCCAGGCCACCACCTTGCGCTCCCAGACGATCGCGACCAGCACCGTCAGCACCAGGAACGCGAAGCAGAACACCGCCTTCAGCAGCACCAGCCACCACGGGTCCTGCCCGAAGAAGTGGAGCGTCTCGTACGGCTGCGGAGTGGTCATCGGTCCTCCCCTTCGCCCTCGGCCCCCGCCACCGGGGCCTGCTCGGCCGCGGCGATCGAGACCAGACGGCCGACGGTCGTACCGAGCGCGCGGTACGCACCGCCCGGCGTGGAGTTGAGCGGCACCCAGACCGTGCGGTCCGGGATCGAATCGGTCACCACCAGCGGCAGCACCAGCGAACCGGCCGGACCGGTCACCCGCAGCGCGGCCGCCCCCTCGGCACCGATCTCCTTCGCGGTCTCGGCCGAGACCCGGACCACCGCCTCGTGCCGGGTACCCGCCAGGTGCGGATCACCCTCCTGCAACGAGCCGTTGTCCAACAACTGGCGCCAACCCGCCAGCACCGCCTGACCGCGGGCCGGCCGCGGCAGCACACCCGGATGCGCCGCCGGAGCCACCGCGCGCTCACCCCGCCACGGCCCGAACCGGTCCAGCTCCAACCGCGCCGCCCGCACGTCCGGAAGGCCCAGACGGTGCCCCATCGCGTCCGCCAGCATCGCCAACACCCGCAGATCCGACTGGAGATGGCGGCCCATCTGCTGGTCCGGCTTCAACGCGGCCTCGAACATCCGCACCCGGCCCTCCCAGTCCAGGAAGGTGCCCGCCTTCTCCGCCACCGCCGCCACCGGCAGCACCACGTCCGCACGCCCGGTCACCGCCGACGGCCGCAACTCCAGCGACACCACGAACGGCACCGCCGCCAGCGCCTCCCCGGCCAACGCCGGATCCGGCAGATCGTCCGGATCCACCCCGCCCACCAGCAGCGCGTCCAACTCGCCCCGCACCGCCGCCGCCAGGATCCCGTCCGCGTCCCGGCCCGGCCGCGAAGGCGGCTCCGCCACCCCCCACACCCCGGCCGCCTCCGCGCGCGCCGCCGCGTCCGCCACCGGACGGCCACCCGGCAACAGGCCCGGCAGCGCGCCCGCCTCCACCGCGCCCCGCTCCCCCGCCCGGCGCGGCACCCAGGCCAGCCCCGCCCCGGTCGCGTGCGCCAACCGCAGCACCGCCGTCAACGCCCCCGGCACCGCGGCCAGCCGCTCACCCACCAGGATCACCGCACCCGGCGCGCGCAACAGCTCCGCCGCCCGCCCCGCGTCGTCGTTCAGCGGCTCCTCCGCCGCCAGCGCCCCGAACCACTCCGGCTCGGTGCCCGGAGCCGCCGGCAGCAGCGCACCCCGCAGCTTCACCAGCCCCCGGGAGGCGAACGACGCCACCGAGAACACCTTCTGGCCCCGGCCCCGCACCGCCTTCCGCAACCGCAGGAAGACGATCGGCGACTCCTCCTCCGGCTCGAAACCCGCCAACAGCACCGCCGGCGCCTGCTCCAGCCCCGCGTAGTCGACCCCCACGCCGTCCACGTCCACCCCGCGACCGGCCACCGCCGCCGCCAGGAACTCCGCCTCCTCAGCACTGTGCTGGCGGGCCCGGAAGTCCACGTCGTTCGTCCCCAGCACCACCCGGGCGAACTTCGCGTACGCGTACGCGTCCTCCACCGTCACCCGGCCGCCCGCCAACACCCCCGCACGGACCCCGCGCAGCCCCTCCGCCGCCCGGGCCAGCGCCTCCGGCCAGGACACCGGCACCAGTTCGCCGTCCACCCGCACCAGCGGAGTGGTCAAACGGTCCCGCTGCTGGGCGTAGCGGAAGGCGAACCGGCCCTTGTCGCAGTTCCACTCCTCGTTCACCGCCGGATCCTCGCCCGCCAGCCGGCGCAGCACCTTGCCCCGGCGGTGATCCGTGCGCTGCGCGCAACCCGCCGAACAGTGCTCGCACACGCTCGGCGAGGACACCAGGTCGAACGGACGCGAACGGAACCGGTACGCCGCCGACGTCAGCGCGCCCACCGGGCAGATCTGGATCGTGTTCCCCGAGAAGTACGACTCGAAGTCGTCCCCCTCCCCGGTGCCGACCTGCTGCAGCGCCCCGCGCTCCACCAGGTCGATGAACGGGTCCCCCGCGATCTGCTGCGAGAACCGGGTGCAACGCGCGCACAGCACGCAGCGCTCCCGGTCCAGCAGCACCTGGCTGCTGATCGGCACCGGCTTCTCGTAGGTGCGCTTCATGCCCTCGAAGCGGGAGTCCGCCGCACCGCTGGTCATCGCCTGGTTCTGCAACGGGCACTCGCCGCCCTTGTCGCAGATCGGGCAGTCCAGCGGGTGGTTGATCAGCAGCAGCTCCATCACGCCGCGCTGCGCCTTCTCCGCCACCGGGGAGCTGAGCTGGGTGCGCACCACCATGCCCTCGGCGACCGGGATGGTGCAGGAGGCGACCGGCTTGCGCTGGCCCTCGATCTCCACGATGCACTGCCGGCAGGCGCCGGCCGGGTCCAGCAGCGGATGGTCGCAGAAGCGCGGGATCTGGGTGCCGATGGTCTCGGCGGCCCGGATCACCAAGGTGCCCTTGGGGACCTTGACTTCGACGCCGTCGATGGTGAGCGTGACCAGTTCGACCGCGGGCTTCTCTCCCGTGGAGGCGGTTGGCTCTGTGATCGTCACGCGTGCACCTCCCTTTCGGTGGCGGACTGGTGGCCGGGGCGGGGGCCGTCGGCCCAGACGGTGGAGGCGGCCGGGTCGAACGGGCAGCGGCGCTCGGCCAGGTGCTGCTCGTACTCGGCCCGGAAGTACCTGAGCGAGGAGACGATCGGACTGGCCGCGCCGTCGCCCAACGCGCAGAAGGACTTGCCGTTGATGTTGTCGGCGATGTCGAGGAGCTTCTCCAGGTCCCCCTCGACGCCCTCGCCGGCCTCGATCCGCTTGAGCAGCTGGACCAGCCAGTAGGTGCCCTCGCGGCAGGGGGTGCACTTGCCGCAGGACTCGTGGGCGTAGAACTCCGTCCAGCGGGTGACCGCCCGCACCACGCAGGTGGTCTCGTCGAAGACCTGCAGCGCCTTGGTGCCGAGCATCGAACCGGCCGCGCCGACGCCCTCGTAGTCCAGCGGGACGTCGAGGTGCTCCTCGGTGAACATCGGGGTCGAGGAGCCGCCCGGGGTCCAGAACTTCAGCCGGTGCCCGGCGCGGACTCCGCCGCTGAGGTCCAGCAGCTGGCGCAGGGTGATGCCGAGCGGGGCCTCGTACTGGCCGGGGTTGGTGACGTGGCCGGAGAGCGAGTAGAGCGTGAAGCCCGGGGACTTCTCGGTGCCCAGGCCCTTGAACCACTCCTTGCCGCGGGCCAGGATCGGCGGCACCGAGGCGATCGACTCGACGTTGTTGACCACCGTCGGGCAGGCGTACAGGCCGGCCACCGCCGGGAACGGGGGCCGCAGCCTCGGCTGGCCGCGGCGGCCCTCCAGCGAGTCCAGCAGCGCCGTCTCCTCGCCGCAGATGTACGCGCCGGCTCCGGCGTGCACGGTGATGTCGAGGTCCACGCCGGAACCGAGGACGTTCCGGCCCAGCAGCCCCGCCTCGTACGCCTCGGCGACCGCCGCGTGCAGCCGGCGCAGCACCGGGACGACCTCGCCGCGCAGGTAGATGAAGGCGTGGTCGCAGCGGATCGCGTAGGAGGCGATGATCATGCCCTCGATCAGCGCGTGCGGGTTGGCGAACAGCAGCGGGATGTCCTTGCAGGTGCCCGGCTCGGACTCGTCCGCGTTGACCACCAGGTAGTGCGGCTTGCCGTCGTTCTGCGGGATGAACTGCCACTTCATCCCGGTGGGGAAGCCCGCGCCGCCGCGGCCGCGCAGGCCGGCGTCCTTGACCAGGGCGATCACGTCGTCCGGGGGCATCGCCAGGGCCGCCTTGAGGCCCTCGTAGCCCTGGTGGCGGCGGTAGGTGGCGAGGGTCCAGGGGCGGCTGTCGTCCCAGGAGGCGGAGAGGACGGGGGTGAGCAGCTTCTCGGCCGGCTCGGCGGCGGTCATCACGCTTCCTTCCCTTCCTGGCCGGACTCCTCGTGCCGCGGGGAGACCACCTTGGTGCCGCCCGTGCCGGGCAGGGCCTCGCCGCGGGCCAGGCGCAGGCCCGCCAGCGAGGGGGCGCCGCCGGCACCGGACTCGTCGTTGGCGCCGGGGCGCTCGTCGGGGAAGCCGGCCAGGATCCGGGCGGTCTCCTTGAAGCCGCACAGCCGGGCGCCGCGGGTGGGCCGCACCTCGCGGCCGGCCCGCAGGTCGTCGACCAGCCGCCGGGCGCTCTCCGGGGTCTGGTCGTCGAAGAACTCCCAGTTGACCATCACCACGGGGGCGTAGTCGCAGGCCGCGTTGCACTCGATGTGCTCGATCGAGATCGCACCGTCCTCGGTGGTCTCGTTGTTGCCGATGCCCAGGTGCTCCTGGAGCTCGGTGAAGATCTGGTCGCCGCCGAGCACCGCGCACAGGGTGTTGGTGCAGACCCCCACGTGGTACTCGCCGGCCGGGCGCCGCCGGTACATGGTGTAGAAGGTCGCGACGGCGGTGACCTCGGCGGTGGTGAGGTCCAGCCGCTCGGCGCAGAAGCGGATCCCGGTCGGGCTGACGAAGCCCTCCTCGGCCTGCACCAGGTGCAGCAGCGGCAGCAGCGCGGAACGGGCCTGCGGGTAGCGGCCGATCAGCTCGGCGGCGTCGGCGGCCAGCCGGGCGTGCACCTCCTCCGGGTAGGACGGGGCCGGCAGCGCCGGCAGTCCGAGTTCGACGTTGGTCACCGGTCCACGCCTCCCATCACCGGGTCGATCCCGGCCACCGCGACGATCACGTCGGCCACCTGGCCGCCCTCGCACATCGCCGCCATCGTCTGCAGATTGGTGAACGACGGATCGCGGAAGTGGACCCGGTACGGGCGCGTCCCGCCGTCGCTCACCACGTGCACGCCCAGCTCGCCCTTGGGCGACTCGACCGCCGCGTACGCCTGCCCGACCGGGACCCGGAAGCCCTCGGTGACCAGCTTGAAGTGGTGGATCAGGGCCTCCATCGAGGTGCCCATGATCTTGCGGATGTGGTCGAGCGAGTTGCCCATCCCGTCCGGGCCGACGGCCAGTTGGGCGGGCCAGGCGATCTTCCGGTCGGCCACCATGACCGGGCCCGGGCGCAGCCGGTCCAGGCACTGCTCGACGATCCGCAGCGACTGCTTCATCTCCTCCAGGCGGATCAGGAAGCGGCCGTAGGAGTCGGCGGTGTCCGTGGTGACGACATCGAAGTCGTAGTCCTCGTAGCCGCAGTAGGGGTCGGTCTTGCGCAGGTCGTGCGGCAGGCCGGTGGCGCGCAGGATCGGGCCGGTGGCGCCGAGGGCCAGGCAGCCGGACAGGTCCAGGAAGCCGACGTCGACCAGGCGGGCCCTGAACACCGGGTTGTTGCTGGCGAGTTTGTCGTACTCGTGCATCCGGGAGCGGATGGTGCGGACCGCCTCGCGGATCTGGTCGACGGCGCCGGGGGGCAGGTCCTGGGCGAGGCCGCCGGGGCGCACGTACGCGTGGTTCATGCGCAGGCCGGTGACCAGCTCGAAGACGTCCAGGATCAGCTCGCGGTCCCGGAAGCCGTAGATCATCAGGGTGGTGGAGCCGATCTCCATGCCGCCGGTGGCCAGGCAGACCAGGTGCGAGGAGATCCGGTTGAGCTCCATCATCATCACGCGGATGACGCTGGCCCGGTCCGGGATGTCGCCGGTGATGCCGAGCAGCTTCTCGACCGCCAGGCAGTAGGCGGTCTCGTTGAACAGCGGGGTCAGGTAGTCCATGCGGGTCACGAAGGTGGTGCCCTGGACCCAGCTGCGGAACTCCATGTTCTTCTCGATGCCGGTGTGGAGGTAGCCGATGCCGCAGCGGGCCTCCTTCACCGTCTCGCCGTCGATCTCCAGGATCAGCCGCAGCACGCCGTGGGTGGACGGGTGCTGGGGGCCCATGTTGACGATGATGCGTTCGTCGTCGGCCCGGCCGACCGCCTCGACCACCTCGCCCCAGTCGCCGCCGGTGACGGTGAAGACCCGACCCTCGGTGGTGTCCCGGGACTGGGCCTCCTCGGCTGCTCCGGGGGGCGCTTCGCGGGACTCGTCCCGGGCCTCCTCGCGAGTGTCCTCGCGCGTGTCCTCGTGGGCATCTTCGTAGTGCTGAGTGCTCATCAGCTGTACGACCTCCGCTGGTCGGGTGCCGGGATCTGGGCGCCCTTGTACTCGACGGGGATGCCGCCGAGCGGGTAGTCCTTGCGCTGCGGGTGGCCCAGCCAGTCGTCCGGCATCATGATCCGGGTGAGCGCCGGGTGGCCGTCGAAGACCAGGCCGAAGAAGTCGTAGGCCTCGCGCTCGTGCCAGTCGTTGGTCGGGTAGACGCTCACCACGGAGGGGATGCGCGGGTCCGCGTCCGGCGCGGTGACCTCCAGCCGGATCAGCCGGCCGTGGGTGATCGAGCGCAGGTGGTAGACCGCGTGCAGCTCGCGGCCCTGGTCGCCGGGGTAGTGCACGCCGCTGACGCCCAGGCAGAGCTCGAAGCGCAGCGCCGGGTCGTCGCGCAGGATGCGGACGGTCCGCAGGAGGTGGGCGCGGTCGACGTGGAAGGTGAGCTCGCCGCGGTCGACCACGGTCTTCTCGATCACCTCGGCCGAATCCAGGCCCTGCTCCTCCAGGGCGCCCTCCAGCTCGTCGGCGACCTCGTCGAACCAACCGCCGTACGGGCGTTCGCTCGGGCCGGGCAGCACGATCGGGGCCGCCAGGCCGCCGAAGCCGGAGGTGTCGCCGCTGCCCTCGGCGCCGAACATGCCCTGGCGGCGGCCGACCACCTCGACCGGGATCTCGCGCACCGGCCGCTCGCGGCGGGTCTCGGGTACCTGCTCGTTCATCGCAGCTGCCCCCGCATCTCGCTGATCGGGGTGGCCTGGAGGGCGAGGGCCTCGCCGAGCTCCTCGGCGCGGCGCCTGTTCACGCCCAGCGGCTCGTGCTGGATCTTGTCGTGCAGCTTCAGGATGGCGTCCATCAGCATCTCCGGACGGGGCGGGCAGCCGGGCAGGTAGATGTCCACCGGGACGATGTGGTCGACGCCCTGCACGATCGCGTAGTTGTTGAACATCCCGCCGGAGGAGGCGCAGACGCCCATCGAGATGACCCACTTGGGGTTGGCCATCTGGTCGTACACCTGGCGCAGCACCGGGGCCATCTTCTGGCTCACCCGGCCCGCCACGATCATCAGATCGGCCTGCCGGGGGGAGCCCCGGAAGACCTCCATGCCGAACCGGGCCAGGTCGTAGCGGCCGGCGCCGGTGGTCATCATCTCGATCGCGCAGCAGGCCAGACCGAAGGTGGCCGGGAAGAGTGACGCCTTGCGCACCCAGCCGGCGGCCGTCTCCACGGTCGTGAGCAGGAAGCCGCTCGGCAGCTTCTCCTCGATTCCCATCAGATCCCTCTCAATGCCCTCAAGTCGTCTGGTACGTCCGGCGGTACGCCCGGGGCGGCACCCGGGGCGGCACCCGGGGGGCGTCCGGCCCGTTCGAGCTTGTCCACCCGTTCACAAGGGCGGCCGCCGTCCAGCGCTCAGTCCCACTCCAGGCCGCCGCGGCGCCACACGTAGGCGTAGGCGACGAAGACGGTGACGATGAACAGGAGCATCTCGACCAGCCCGAAGATCCCCAGGGCGTCGAAGGTCACCGCCCAGGGGTAGAGGAAGACGATCTCGATGTCGAAGACGATGAAGAGCATCGCCGTCAGGTAGTACTTGATCGGGAACCGACCGCCGCCCACGGGCTGCGGGGTCGGCTCGATGCCGCACTCGTACGCCTCCAACTTGGCCCGGTTGTAGCGCTTCGGGCCGGTGAGTGAGGCCATCACGACGGAGCCGACCGCGAACGCCGCCGCGATGGCACCGAGTACGAGGATCGGCGCGTAGGCATTCATAGCCCCCGCTCCCTCCGTCCAGTCGTCCTTGACTGCAGATCGGAACCGGCGGGTCACGCTGAGGTGAACCCGCGTTCCAGTTCCCGGGATCCACCCCATGTGAGGCAGTTCACAAAGCCTGGAACGAGCGCATCCTATGCCCGTCGGCTTGTGATCTGCGACACGCAGTTCATCGTCATCTTTGTGATCTACGACACCATGTGAATGGCGTCGAATGTGAACATGCCCAGAGTTGTCAACGCAAAGGAGTCAAATGGTCACAAGCAGTCGCATTTATCTTTGAAGTGACTGGTCAGGGGCGCGTTCCTATATCAACTATGCGCCGCTCACAGCAAATTTCCGGGCGTCATGTTGACGTGTTATGGCGGCTCACTCGGAGGGGTGGCGGAGGGATGAACGCTTGCTTGACCCTTCGTTCACAAGCACGCGAACTCCTCGTGGGGGTCCCCCCTCCCCCCCTCCCCCTCCCG
>NZ_LFMD02000002.1:1425328-1623564 GCF_015776785.2 Kitasatospora sp. SUK 42
CATTCGGAAGACGCCGTAGCCGCGCGCGCCAGGGTTGCCCGTCTGCTGGCGGTGCTGCCCGCGCTGGGCCGGCCGGTCCCAGCGCGGGGCTGCCGCGCGCTCGCAGCCCTGGCTTGTAGCCCTGGGGGCTTGCTCCCTCCTCCGTCCCTTGGCCTCGGCCTCTTCCTCCGCCGCCTCGCCACCTCCGCACGGCCTCCTGTCGGGCCGGCCCCGTTTGTCGACGCTGCCCTCAAGACCTCGGGCCAGCCGCCGTCTTCGCCTCCGCCTCCCTCTCCCTATTGGGCTCCGCCCTTGTGCGGGCCGCCTCCACAGGTTCGTCCTCGCCCTCCGGGTCAGGGGCCGGTTACCGGCTACTGGCCGCCTGTTCCCACACCCAGGCCGCGATGCCCACCCGGTTACGGGCACCGAGCTTGCGCTGGACGTTCGCGAGGTGGTTCTTCACCGTTCCCGGTGAGATGAAGAGCCTGGCTCCGATCTCGGCGTTGGTCGCCCCGTCGGCCACCAGCTCAGCGATCTCCCTTTCTCTCGCGCTCAGTTCCTCCGCCGGGCCGGCTATCGACGGCCCTGACGCACCCGCCCCGGACTCGGGTCCAGGCTTCGGGTCCGCTCCCGGCACCGCCATGTGCCTCAGGAGTCGGACGGTGATCTGCGGGCTGATCAACGCGTCCCCGGCCATCGCCGCACGGACCGCCTCGATCAGCAGTACCGGCCCCGAACGCTTCAGCAGGAATCCCGCCGCACCGTGCCTCAGAGCCGTGTGCACGTACTCGTCCAGGTCGAAGGTGGTCACCACGATCACCTTGCACTGGCCCGCCAGTTGCCGCGTGACCTCCAGGCCGTCGAGCTTCGGCATCCGGATGTCCGCGAGCACGACGTCCGGCCGAAGCCTCTTCGCCTCCGCCACCGCCGCGGCGCCGTCCGCCGCCTCCGCCACCACCGTCATGTCCGGCTGGACGTCCAGGATCATCCGGAACGCGCTGCGGACATCGGCCTGGTCATCGGCAACCAGGATCCGAATCGGCCCCGTACCGCTCCTCATGTCTGAACCTCCCTGGTGTCGATCCGTGCCGGCTCCTGCGACCGCGCAGGTTCTCCGCCGGCTCCTTCCAGTGGCAGCGTCGCCCTCACCTGCCAGGCCTCCCGCTCGTACGGGCCGGCTCCCAGCGAGCCGCCGAGGGCTTCCACCCGGGCCGCCAGGCCCGGCAGTCCGCTTCCGCCGCCCATGCGCGGCTTCCCTCCCGGAGCCGGGGCCCGGCCGTCGTTGGTCACGGTCAGCTCCAGCCATCCGCCGCTTCGCCGGGCCAGGATCTCGACCGACCGCGCGGCCGGAGCGTGGCGCCGGACGTTGGTCAGGGCTTCGACGACGATCCGGTGGACCGTGCCCTCCACCTCTCGCGGCACTGGCTCCTCCGGCAGCTCCAGCCGGACCTCGGCGCCACCGGCGGCGGCGAACCGCTCGGCCACCTCCGCGAGTTCGGCCAGAGCCGGCTGCGGGCCGCGGTCGGCACCGTCCTCGGTGCGCAGCAGCTGGACCGTCCGGTCCAGCGAAGCCAGGGCCCGCTGCCCCGCCTGCTCTATCCGCTCGAACATCTCGGCCGCGCGGGCCGGGTCGATCGCGGCCAGGTACGCCCCGGCCTGGGCCTGGGCGACCATGCCGCTGACGTCGTGGGCCACGAAGTCGTGCAGGTCGTGGGCGAGTTCGAGGCGCTGGCTCCGCCTGGCCTCGGCGACCGCCCGCTGCCGCCCGTTGTCCAGGCCTCGCAGATAGAGGCCGATCAGGACGGTCGGCAGGGACAGCATCGATCCGAACCCGAAGACGGTCAGTGTGTCGGCGGGCCCGTTGATCGCCTCGAAGCGGGACGGCCAGAGCGCGACCGCGCCGCAGGCCGTCCAGGCCGCCGCCGCGCACCGCGGGCCGTCCTCGGTCCGCAGGGTGAGGACCACCGACAGCAGCAGGGCGGCCAGTTCGACCAGGCCGAGCAGTGCGGGCCAGCGGTCGGACTCCGTCCAGCGGCCGGCCAACCAGACGGCGGTGGTCACCGCCACCGACACCGCCCCAACCGCGACGGTCAGGGCCGACGCCGCGTGGCGCCCGCGGGCCGCCCACACAGGCAGCAGAAGTGCCGGAACAATCACGGCCAGGAGCTGAGTCATCGTCACCGCCTTCCTTCGACTGCCGTCACATTACGACGCGGCCACGGCGGTTCGCCTGTGCTGATCGGCATATTTCACAGGGCGGTTGAGCAGGAGAGACAGCCCGATCGGCATCTGCCGCACGCCCCTGGTGGGCCTCCACTCTTGAGTCATCGCACCGGCCGGGGAGGCCGGACCGGAAGGGAGTCCACCACCATGTCGAAGCTTGTGATCAACGCTCGGAGCACCGCTCACCGCGCCCGGACGGCCGCACCGGCCGTCCCGCCCGCGCCGCGCTGGGCGGAGCTCGCCGCCAAGGCCGCCGTCTGGACCACCGTCCCCTCGGGGGTGTGGCGGATCGCGTTCGGGTTCGGCGTCCCGGTCGGCTTCACCGGCGCGACGGCCGCGCGGTACGCCGAGCACCAGCCGGGCTGGGGCACCGTCTACGTGGTGGTGCTGAGCGCGCTGGCCGAGTCGCTGGCGTTCCTGACCATGGGCCTGGTCCGGTCCTGGGGGCAGGTGGCGCCCGGATGGATCCCGCTGATCGGCGGTCGGCGGGTCCCTCCGCTCGCCGCGATCGTTCCGGCCGCGCTGGGGTCTGCGGTCCTGACCGCGATGGGGCTTGTCTCCCTGTTCGGCGGCTGGGCTCGGAACATGGCCGAACCGGATTCGCCGCGCGGCTTCGCCGCCCTGGTGATGACCCTCGCCTACCTGCCCCTGGTCGTCTGGGGGCCGCTGCTCGGCGCGGTCACCGTCGACTTCGCGCGCCGCACCCTGCGGCGCCGGTGACGGTGGCGGAGGTGGAAGACATGGCGACGGTGGCAGACATGGCGGCGGAGGCGGGTCAGGTCGCGGCGGGCTCCGGCACCCGATCGGTTGCCGTGTCGCGGCCCGGCGCCGGGGCGGTGCGACGGCCCCACTCGGTCGCGACCAGCACCATAACCCCGCCGAGCAGGGCGAGCGGACCCATCCGGTTCCCGGCGACGGTGATACCGAAGACGGCGGCCCACAGCGGTTCGGTCCCGAGCAGGAGGCTCACCCGGGACGGGGAGGTGGCCCGGACCGCCCACATCTGGACGAAGAAGGCGAACAGGGTGCAGAACAGGGACAGATGCAGCAGCCAGGCCCACTGGCCGGCTCCGTACGAGAGCGCGACGGTCCACGGCGCAGGGCCCCCGGCCAGTGCGACGACCGCGAACACGGTCGTGGCGGTGGCGAGCTGGACCCAGGTCACGGCGAGCATGTCGGTGTCCCGGATGGCGCGGGTGCGGGCCATGGCGAGGACGTACGCCGAGCGGACCAGGGCGGCGCCCAGTACCAGCAGGTCACCGAGGGCGGGTGGGCGCAGCCCGCCGTCTCCGGTGAGCAGGGCGACGCCGGCGACGGCCAGCCCGGCTGCCGCGAGGAAGGCGCGCGGCGGCGCGGTTCGGCCGAGGGCGCTCTCGCCGAGCGGGGTGAGCACCATCGCAAGGCTGATGATCAGCCCGGCGTTGGTGGCGGAGGTGTGCACGGCCCCGTAGGTCTCCAGCAGGAAGATTCCGCTGAGTACCAGGCCCAGTGCGGCGCCTCCGAGCCACTCGGCGCGGCTCAGTCGCCGCAGTGTCCGCCGGGCGACCAGCCCGAGCAGCGGCAGTACCAGTCCGAAGCGCAGTACGAGCATCGCCACGACCGTCCCCGGCTCGGCCACCCGTTGGACGGCGAGGAAGCTCGACCCCCACACCACTGCCACGAGCAGGACCGGCAGATCACGAAGAACCGATGAGGACGAGAGCGGGGAGGCACGCATGAGGAGGATCCCTCCGAACGAACGGAACCGGCGGGCGCGAGGACCGTACGGCGTCGGACGGACCGGGGAGCTGGGCGCATGGCTCAGCGGGGGAAGGGGCGGAGCGTGGAGCAGGGAGGCGCCATCTTCGCGCACCTGCCCGTTGGTGATCAATGCCCCTGCCGGGCGCCGACGGGTCAGGAGGCGAGCAGACCGTTCGCCTCGGCGATCGCCTCGATGTCGGCTGGGGTGCCGGACATGATGGTGCGGACGTGCTCGGTGACGAGCTCGACCGGCCAGTCCCACCAGGCCGCGCGGAGCAGGCGCTCGATGTCGGCGTCGTCGAAGCGGCGCCGGATCGGGCGGGCGGGGTTGCCGCCGACGATCGTGTAGGGCTCGATGTCGGCGGTGACCATCGCACCGGCCGCGATGATCGCGCCGTCGCCAATCCGGATGCCGGGCAGGACGGTGGCGCCGTAGCCGAACCAGACGTCGTTGCCGACCACGGTGTCGCCGCGGCTGGGCAGGCCCGTGACGATGTCGAGGGTCTGCTCGGTCCAGCTGCCGCCGAACATCGTGAAGGGGAAGGTGGAGACGCCGATGGTCGGGTGGGCGGCTCCGGCCATCAGGAAGCGGGTCCCGGTGGCGAGGGCGCAGTACCTGCCGATCACCAGCCGTTCGGGTCCGTAGGCGTAGAGGACGTTGCGCTCCTGGAAGCGGGTGGCTCCGTCAGGGTCGTCGAAGTAGGTGTATTCGCCGACTTCGATCCTCGGGTCGGTGACGAGTGGGCGCAGCAGGACCACGCGGTCGTGGCCGGCGAGCGGGTGGAGGGCGGTCGGGTCGGGGACGGCGGTGGTGGTCACCAGGGCTCCTCTCGTAATGCGACTTGAGTCGCATTACGATGAGCATGGCATGAGCGCCACCCCGCAGCAAGGCTTAACGCGACAGGAGTCGACTTTGAGTGGAGCAAACCATCCCGAGCAGGAGCGGCAGCCCTACGCTCCGACCCCGCGCCCGGGCGGCCGCAGCGCCCGGGTCCGGGCGGACGTGGTCACCGCCACGCTCGCCGAGGTCGCCGAGAAGGGGTACGACGGCCTCACCGTCGAGGCGGTCGCAACCCGCTCCGGCGTCCACAAGGCGACCCTCTACCGGCGGTGGGGCGGGGTCGACGGACTGGTCGCGGACGCCCTGACCGCCTCGGCCGACCAGCCCTGGCCGCTGCCGGACACCGGAGACCTCCGCCAGGACCTCCGCCGAATCACCCAGGAGGTGTTCAGCGTCTTCACCGATCCCGATCTGGGCCCCACGCCCACCGCACTGATCTCCGCCGCTCAGCGCTCCGACGCCGGCGCGGCCGCCCTGCACGCCTTCTTCACGGCCCGCCACCGCCAGGCCGCCGAAGTGGCCGAACGGGCCGTCGCACGCGGGGAGCTGCCCGCCGGGACGGACGGTGCCGAGGTGGTCCGGGCCGCCACCGCCCCGCTCTACTACCGCCTGTTCGTCACCGGCGAGCCGCTGGACGCCCGCACCGCCGAGCGGGCCGCCGACGCCGCCGCCCTGGCCGCTCGCGCCGGGCTGTTCACCTCCGCCCTGGCCGCCGAGGAGGCACACGCCAAACCCAACACCACGACTCCGCAAGGCAACTGACCTACCACCAGCCACCAGAGAACGAAGGAGTATCGACCGCCCCGACCCCTACCGGAGACCCATCCGGCCGTGGATGATGCCTGCATGACAACCATGCCGTCCACCACCCCACGGAAGGCCCGTCACGTGAAGCGCACGCACTGGGCACTGGTCGCCGCCGCCACCGTCCTCCCGCTGGCAGCGAGCACCGGCACCGCCGTCGCGGACACACCCGCGTCCGCGACCGCCCAGAGCGCGGCCTGCACGTACACACCCGCCGTCCCGGCCGACAACTTCAAGGGCATCCCGGTCTTCGACGCCAAGAAGGCGGCCCAGCCCTACCACGCGACGCTGCGGACCAACCAGGGCCAGATCACCTTCGAGGCGCTGACCGACAAAGCGCCGTGCACCACCTTCTCGTTCCGTTTCCTCGCCGAGCACGACTACTTCGACCGCAGCCACTGCCACCGCCTCACCACCCAGCGGATCTACGTCCTGCAGTGCGGCGACCCGACCGGGACCGGCAGCGGCGGCCCGGGCTACTCCTTCCCGGACGAGAACCTGACCGGCGCCACCTACCCGGCCGGCACCGTGGCCATGGCCAACGCCGGTCCGAACACCAACGGCAGCCAGTTCTTCATCGTCTGGAAGGACACCAAGCTCTCCCCCGCCTACACCCCGTTCGGCCGGGTCACGGCCGGCCTGGACGTCCTGCAGAAGATCGCCGCCGCCGGTGAGGACGACCAGAACGGGCCCGGCGACGGCTTCCCCAACGTCCCCGTGAACATCCGCCACGTGAAGATCAGCAAGCACTGACGGAGAAGCCCGGAGAAGCCGGGGGCTCCGGGAGGCCCTGGCACCCCGGGCACCCCACCCTCCCCGCCGCGCCGCTCCCGTACGGTGGCAGGACCAACGACACCGCAGGGGAGCAGCACCGCATGGACGGCCGGATCTGGGAGAGCGTCGACCACCTGGTCGCATGGCTGGACGAGCAGAGCACGCAGGAGGAGCGGCTGCTGCGGATCCTCAAGGTCTCCGAGGAGGTGGGCGAGGTCGGCGCGGCGGTGATCGGCGCCACCGGGCAGAACCCCCGCAAGGGCGTCACCCACACCTGGGAGGACGTCCAGCACGAACTCTGCGACGTCGTCTTCGCCGCGCTGGTCGCCCTGCGGACGCTCACCCCGGACGCGGCCCGGGTGTTCGCCGAACGCCTCGCCTACGTCGAGCAGCGCTCCGCCGCCTCCCGCGACACCCTGGTCCGGGAGGCGGCGCCGGAGGTGGCACCGGTAACGGCAGCGAGGGCGACGCCGGAGGCGGCACCGGCGCCGGACCCGCGCTAGCCCGCCCCCGCTCAGGCGTTCGGCGCGACCTTCGTCAGCCCGTTGATCACGCGGTCCATCGCGTCGCCGCCCTGCGGGTCGGTGAGGTTGGCGAGCAGCTTCAGGGTGAAGCGCATCAGCATCGGGTGGGTGAGGCCGCGCTGGGTGGCGAGCTGCATCACCTTGGGGTTGCCGATGAGCTTCACGAAGGCGCGGCCCAGCGTGTAGTAGCCGCCGTACACGTCCTTGAGGATGCGCGGGTAGGCCTGCAGGGCGCGCTCGCGGCCGCCGTCGGTGACCCGGGCGTGGGCCTGCACGATGACCCCGGCGGCGATCTGGCCGGATTCCATCGCGTAGGCGATGCCCTCGCCGTTGAACGGGTTGACCATGCCGCCCGCGTCGCCGACGAGGAGCAGGCCGCGGGTGTAGTGCGGCTGACGGTTGAAGGCCATCGGCAGCGCGGCGCCGCGGATCGGCTCGGTCATGTTCTCGGGGGTGTAGCCCCACTCCTCCGGCATCCCGGCGCACCAGGCCTTGAGCACCTCGCGCCAGTCCAGTTCGCCGAACGCGGGCGAGGAGTTGAGGATGCCGAGGCCGACGTTGGAGGTGCCGTCGCCCATGCCGAAGACCCAGCCGTAGCCGGGCAGCAGCTTGCGCTGGCCGTCGCGGGTGTCCCACAGCTCCAGCCAGGACTCCAGGTAGTCGTCGTCGTGGCGCGGCGAGGTGAAGTAGGTGCGGTAGGCGACGCCCATCGGGCGGTCCTCGCGGCGGTGCAGGCCCATGGCCAGCGAGAGCCGGGTGGAGTTGCCGTCGGCGGCGACCACCAGCGGGGCCCGGAAGGTGACCGGCCGCTTCTCCTCGCCGAGCTTCGCGGTGACGCCGACGATCCGACCGGTGCGGTCGTCCAGGACCGGGCCGCTGACGTTGCACCGCTCGTAGAGCCGCGCGCCGGCCTTCTCGGCCTGACGGGCCAGCAGCTCGTCGAAGTCGGCGCGCTTGCGGACCAGGCCGTAGTCCGGGAAGGCCGACAGCTCCGGCCAGTCCAGCTCCAGCCGGACGCCGCCGCCGATGATGCGCAGGCCCTTGTTGTGCAGCCAGCCGTTCCCGGTGGAGACGTCGATGCCCATGTCCACCAGCTGCTTGGTGGCACGCGGGGTCAGGCCGTCGCCGCAGACCTTCTCCCGGGGGAAGGCGGTCTTCTCCAGCAGCAGCACGTCCAGGCCCGCCTGGGCGAGGTAGTACGCGGTCGTGGAGCCGGCCGGGCCCGCGCCGACCACGATGACGTCGGCGGTGCTCTCGACCGTGTCGTCCACCGTGCTGTCCGGCTTCGTCAGATCGGCTGCGGTCTCGGACACGTGGACACACTCCTGGAGCTGCGGCGGGGGGACGGCGGCTTTGTCTCCGGCAGTCTAGTTCCGCTCACACCACCGCAGACGCCCCCGCCCCTCGCGGACGCCCGCGGAACCCCGCAGGGCGGGCGGGGCACCCCTCGGAACACCCCAGGCCCGCAGGCCCGCAGCCCCAGGCCCACGGGCGCGCGGCCCCACGGGCCCACCGCCTCGGCTACGCCGTCTTGTACCCGCGGTGCAGCGCCACGATCCCGCCCGTCAGGTTCCGCCAGGCGACCTTCGACCAGCCGCCGTCCTGCATCCGGGCGGCCAGCGAGGGCTGGTCCGGCCAGGCCCGGATCGACTCGGCGAGGTACACGTACGCGTCGGGGTTGCTGCTGACCGCGGTGGCGACCGGCGGCAGCGCGCGCATCAGGTACTCGGTGTAGACCGTGCGGAACGGCGTCCAGGTCGGCGTGGAGAACTCGCAGATCACCAGCTTGCCGCCGGGCTTGGTGACCCGGTGCATCTCGCGCAGCGCCGCGTCCGTGTCGTGGACGTTGCGCAGCGCGAAGGAGATCGTCACCGAGTCGAAGGTGTCGTCCGCGAACGGCAGCTTGGTGGCGTCGCCCGCGGTGAGCGGCAGCTCGGGGTGGCGGCGCTTGCCTTCGGCGAGCATGCCGACCGAGAAGTCGCACGGGACGACCTTGGCCCCGGCGTCCGCGAAGGGCAGCGAGGAGGTGCCGGTGCCGGCGCCGAGGTCGAGCACGAGGTCCCCCGGTCCGGCGTCCACCGTCTCGGCCACCGCCCGGCGCCAGGCGCGGGCCTGGCCGAGGGAGAGCACGTCGTTGGTGAGGTCGTACTTGGCCGCGACGTCGTCGAACATGGCGGCGACTTCGTGCGGCTGCTTGTCCAGAGAGGCTCGGGTCACGACCCCATTGTTCACCCTGCGACGGACACCCCGACCAACGGGGCACCGACCAGCGAGGCACCGGGCACGCCGGTCACGCCGGGCCGAACCCCTGGAAGACGCCCGCCCCCTCAGTGCTCGCTCAGTGCAGCCCGCGCCGTCCGCCCGCCCGCCTCCGCCGCCGGGAGCGCTTGCCGTGCGTTATCGCGGGCATCCCGTCGGCCAGCGCCCCGGTCGCCAGCGCGAGGTTGGCGGCGAGCCGCCCCTGGCCGCTGCGGACCGCGACGGCCCGCCAGTGCCTGCGGATGCGCAGCATGCAGATCACGAAGGCCACCGCGGCGACCGGCACGCTGAACCGGGCCAGTCCTATGCCGACCGGCTGCGGGTAGGTGTCGCCGCAGACCCGCACCGCGTCCGGGTCGTCGGCCGCGTGCTCCAGGCAGACGGCGTCACCGACCCGGGCGCCGTCCGCGAGCGGCAGGGCCGCCGCGGTGTGCGGCTGGCCGCCCGCCCGGTAGCTGACGGCGCTGTAGGTGCCGCCGCCGGTCGGGAGCTGGGTGATGACGCCCTCGACCCTCACCGGGTGGGCCCCGATCCGGTCGGCCTGGACGGCCTGACGCCAGCCGAGCAGGCACATGCCGACGGCGAGCACGGCGCTGAGCACGGCGGCGAGGTACCAACCACGGCCCATCCGCGGGGAGCGCGGCGGGGGAACGATCGCGGTTCGCATGGTTCCTGTCCTGGTGCCTTCGGGGCCGGGGACACGGCCCCGCCGTCCGCGGTCACGGACGGTGGTGTGGTGAGGGTACGGAGTGAGCTGTTCGGGATCGTATCCGCTGGCGGCCCCTCAGGTCACGGCGAAGGGGGAATCACCCATCGGCGCGGGCACCGGAGTTCAGGCGCACACGAAGGAAGTCCGGTGCGCCGCAGGGCAATCCGGCTACTGACGAGTACGTCACACCGGCCCGGTGCCGGGCGGCGCGCTCCTCACCGCCGCCGGTACACCAACCGTCCGCCCAGGACGGTCGCCAGGCATCCGCCCGGCAGCGGCTCGGCACCGCTCTCCCCCGCGGCCGCGAACACCGCGAAGTCCGCCCGGCCGCCGACCGTCACCCGCCCGTACACGGCCCGCGCCAGCGGCAGCCCCGCCAGCGGGTCCAGTACCTCGGCGCCGACCGGCGTCCCAGCACCGTCCAACGCCCCGGCGCCGCCCAGCGCCCCCGCACCGCCCGACGCCACACCACCCGACACCCCGCCGCCCGGCAGCACCACCAGCCCGGAGCGCGCCACCGCCGTCCGCACCGATGCCCGCTCGAAGGGCCCGGCCACCGCCGTCACCCCGAACCCGAGCATCCGCTGCAACCCCCGCCGCGCACTCGCCCCGCACCGCGCCTCGTCGGCGGACCCGCCCGACCCCACCAGCCCGTCCGCCACCGGTTCGACGCCGATCTCCTCCCGCGGGTCCGGGTGGTAGTCCCGCTCCAACAGCCGCTGCCCGTGAGGGTTCCGCAGCCCGGGCGTGAGCACCGCCGCGCCCCAGTCCCGCACCCGCGCCTCCGGGTGCGCCGCCGCCAGCTCCGCGTACGGCCCGACGGCCTCGACGCGCTCGCCGCGCACCACCACCGCCCCGTCGGCGAAGGACGGGGCGGCGGGATCGGCCGGATCGGGCAGCACGAGGGCCGCCCGGTGCAGGGTCAACACGGCGGCACCCGGGCTCAGTTGTCCAGGATCTTCAGCTCGGGGTGCGCGGTGCCGCCCTCGATCGCCGTGGAGGCGATGTGCGAGGCGACCCGCGGGTCGACCGGGTCGTTGGCCGGGTCGTCCAGCACCCGCAGGTGCTCGTACGTGGTCGAGCGCTGCGCCGGGACGCGGTCGGCGGTGCGGATGAGGTGGATCAGCTCGGTGAGGTTGGAGCGGTGCTTGGCACCGGCCGCCGAGACGACGTTCTCCTCCAGCATGACCGAGCCGAGGTCGTCCGCGCCGTAGTGCAGCGACAGCTGGCCGGCCTCCTTGCCGGTGGTGAGCCAGGAGCCCTGGATGTGGGCGACGTTGTCGAGGAACAGGCGGGCGATCGCGATCATCCGCAGGTACTCGAAGACGGTGGCCTGGGTCGAGCCCTTCAGGTGGTTGTTCTGCGGCTGGTAGGTGTACGGGATGAAGGCCCGGAAGCCGCCGGTGCGGTCCTGCACGTCGCGGATCATCCGCAGGTGCTCGATCCGCTCGGCGTTGGTCTCGCCGGTGCCCATCAGCATGGTGGAGGTGGACTCGACGCCCAGGCCGTGCGCGGCCTCCATGATCTCCAGCCAGCGCTCGCCCGACTCCTTCAGCGGGGCGATCGCCTTGCGCGGGCGCTCCGGCAGCAGCTCGGCGCCGGCGCCGGCGAAGGAGTCCAGGCCCGCCTTGTGGATCCGGGTGATGGCCTCCTCGATGGAGACGCCCGAGATCCGGGCCATGTGGTCGACCTCGGAGGCGCCCAGCGAGTGGATCACCAGCTGCGGGAACTCGGCCTTGATCGCCGAGAACGCGCGCTCGTAGTACTCCACGCCGTAGTCGGGGTGGTGACCGCCCTGGAACATGATCTGGGTGCCGCCCAGCTCGACCGTCTCGGCGCAGCGGCGCAGGATCTCGTCGAGCTCTCGGGACCAGCCCTTGTCGCTCTTCGGCGGCACGTAGAAGGCGCAGAACTTGCACGCCGTCACGCACACGTTGGTGTAGTTGATGTTGCGCTCGATGATGTACGTCGCGATGTGCTCGGTACCGGCGTAGCGGCGGCGGCGCACCGCGTCGGCGGCGGAGCCGAGCGCGTGCAGCGGCGCCGAGCGGTAGAGCTCCAGCGCCTCCTCCGGGGTGATCCGGCCGCCGGCGGCGGCCCGGTCGAGCACGGCCTGCAGGTCGGTGCTGGACGCATCGAGGGTGGTCGCTGCGAGCTCGGTCACCTGGCGGCCTTCTCTCTCTCAAGTGCTACTCGGGTACGGCCGAACCAGCCTACGCCAGCCCTTTCCAGCGCCCGCGTCAGCCCGCTGAGCTGCGCTTCCGAACCCGCCTCAGCCCGCCGCCCCGGTCGCCTTGCGCATCGTCCCCGCCGGGTTCCCGGCCGCCGGGTCGGCGGAGGTGAAGCGGATCGTCCCGTCGGCCTGGAGGGTGAGGGTCTCCGCGTCGGCGCCGCCGGTGCAGGCGCCGGGCATCGAGGAGCGGACCAGCCGGGACTGGAACACCAGCCTGGTCGCGGAGGCGGACTTGAGCGTCCAGGCGCCCTCGCAGCTGATCGAGATCAGGCCGGAGAGGGCGTTGCGGCTGGTGGTGGCCTCCTCGCCGATCGCCGCCGGACGGACGGTGAGCGTCGTGGTGCCGCCGGGCAGTCCCTTGTCCGTGACCATCTCCCCGCTCCAGGTGCCGAGGAACGCGGCCGGCACCACGTTCGGCCCACCCGTCCCGGGCGCCGAGGCCGAAGCCGACCCGGTGGCCGGGGCCGCACCGGTGGCCGGGGCCGACGCGGCCCCGGACGCGGAAGCGGGCGCCGTGGCCGTCCCCGAAGCGAGGGCCCCGCTCGGCGGGGCGGCCTGGCCCGGGTGGACGGACACCCCCGGCAGCGGCCCCACGGTCGCCACCGGCGCCGGCAGCCGGTCCCGGTGCAGCCACGCGTACAGCCCGTACCCGCCGCCCCCGAGCCCCGCGGCCACCACCGCGGCCACCGCCAGGGCCCCGGCCCGCCGCCGCCACGCCGGCACGGAGTCACTCGACCGCACGGGCCCCGGCGGCAGGTACCCCTTCGACACGAAGTCCGACGCGGAGTCGGGCACGGAGCCGGGCGCGGAGTCGGGCACGGGGCCGGGCACGGAGTTCGACACGAAGGTCGGCGAGGGCACCGGCCCGGCCGCCTCCCCCTCCCCGGACCCCGCCCCCTCCGGCTCCCCGTCCAGGTCCAGCAGTTCCACCGCCGCCCGGCCCACCCCCGCCGCCAGCGCCGCCGGCAGCCAGCCGCCCTGCGCCAGCCGGGTGGCGGCCGCGCCGTCCCCGTCCAGCCGGGCGCGCAGCCGCTGCGGGGTGGGCCGGGCGGCCGGATCCTTGGCCAGGCAGTCGAGGACGATCGTGCGCAGCGGGTCGGGCAGCCCGGCCACGTCCGGTTCCTCGTGGAGCACCCGGTAGAGGAGGACGGCCGCGCTGACCCCCTCCCCGAAGGGGTGGACCCCGGTGGCGGCGTAGGCCAGGACGGCGCCGAGCGAGAAGACATCCCCGGCCGGTCCGACCGGCTGGCCGTTCGCCTGCTCGGGGGACATGAAGCCCGGCGAGCCGACCACATAACCCGAACGGGTGAGCCCGGCGGCCGCGTCCAGCGCCCGGGCGATGCCGAAGTCGATCAGCCGCGGCCCGTCCAGGGTCAGCAGCACGTTGGACGGCTTGACGTCGCGGTGGACGAGGCCGAGCCCGTGGACGTGGGCGAGCGCCTCGGCGAGCCCGACGCCGAGCGAGCGGACGGACGGTTCGGGGAGCGGCCCGTACGTCCGGACGGCGGTGGCGAGCGCGGGGCCCGCGACGTAGCCGGTGGCGACCCAGGGCCGCCCGCCCTCGGTGTCGGCGTCCAGGACGGGAGCGGTCCAGGCGCCGCCGACCCGCCGGGCCGCGGCGACCTCCTGGCGGAACCGGGCGCGGAACTCGGGGTCGTCGGCGAGTTCCGGGCGCACGACCTTGACGGCGACGGTGCGCCCGCCGGCCGTCCGGCCGAGGTAGACCCGGCCCATCCCGCCCGAACCGAGCCGCCGCAGCAGCCGGTAGGCGCCCACCCTGCGCGGGTCGTCCGACTCCAGTGCCCCCATGCCCCGTACGCTCCCCTCGCCCTCGCCCGCGCGGCTCCCGGGCGGGTGCCCGGCCGCGCGCACGCCGCTTCCGGGGCGCGCCCCGCGGACCGGCCGTCGGACCGGCCGTCGGACGCGCCTCGGGAGCAGACCGTACCGGGCCTGACCGACCGCCCGCTCAGCCCGTCGGCGGCCCCGGAAGCCCAGGGGCCCAGGGGCCCGAGAGCCTGGAGGCTCGGAGGGCCGGGCCCTACTGGCCCACCGGCAGCGCGGCCGGCTCCAGCAGCCGCACCGCGACGTCCGGCGTGAAGCCGCTGTCGTACGCGACCCGCCGGGCGAACTCGGCGACCCCGGCCAGCTGCCGCTCGCCGAGCGAGAAGTCGAGCGCCTCGCTGAAGTACCGCTCCAGCACGTCCGCCCCGAAGGCCTCCCAGCGGGCGGCCTGTTCGGCGACCTTCGCGGCCTCCACCAGCGACAGGTCGCGGGACTCCAGGAAGGCCCGGTGGACGGCCGCGGTCAGCTCGGGGCGGCGCTCGGCGAACTCGCGGCGCACGGCCCAGACCGCGAAGACGAACGGCAGGCCGGTCCACTCCTTCCACATCTCGCCGAGGTCGTGGACCTTCAGTCCGAGGTCGGCGGCCTGCCCGAGGTAGGCGCGCAGCGCGGGGTCGCCGATGAGGACGGCGGCGTCGGCCTCGGCGAGCATCGCGCTGAGGTCCGGCGGGCAGCTGAAGTAGTCGGGGCGGACGCCCTCGCGCTCCTCCAGGAGGAGCCGGGCGAGCCGGACGGAGGTGCGGCTGGTGGAGCCGAGGGCGACCCGGCGGCCGTCGAGGTCGGCGAGCGGCACCTTGCTGACGATGATGCAGGACATCACCGGGCCGTCGCTGCCGACCGCGATGTCGGGCAGGACGAGCAGGTCGTCGGCGTTGCGCAGGTACTCCACGCAGGTGATCGGCCCGATGTCCAGGGAGCCGCCGACGAGCTGGTCGCTCAGCTTCTCCGGGGTGTCCTTGGTGAGGTCCAGGTCGAGCAGGTTGCCGGTCCTGGCGAGGCCCCAGTAGAGGGGTACGCAGTTCAGGAACTGGATATGGCCGACCCGCGGCCTGACCGGGGTGTTCTCCTCGGACTCCCGTGTTTCCGCATCCGGTGTTGCCACTGCGCCGCTCCCTTAGCTGTTCGTGAGCCTCCCCGCAGCGTATGCCTGCCGTTCGCGGCGCCCCGCACCGGCCACCCGACACGCGTGCGCGCTGTCCCCGGCCCCCGCGCGCACCCCCGCTCAGACCGTCTCCGTCCGCCTCCGGCCGCCTCCGCGGACGCTTTCGATCACGTGCTCGCACGCCCTCAACAGGCTTGCCCGCACCCGCTCCCACGCCTGACGACACGCGCCGTCCACGCCCCGATCGACCCCTGGTCGTCACAGCGGCCGCATGCTAGCGTTGCCCTCAGTTGCAGTTTGATTCCCCTTGCAGTACTTGAAGCCTGCGGAGCATGTAACCGCGGGCTTTTTGTAGTTTTTCAGCAATATCGAAAAATTTCGGACTCGTCCGGAGGCAGGGCGATCAGCGCAGCGGACCGGGTGCCACACGGTGTGGCCCCCGACACGCATCGCAAGGAGAACGGCATGGCTCAGGGAACCGTCAAGTGGTTCAACGCTGAGAAGGGCTTCGGCTTCATCGCCCAGGAGGGCGGCGGCCCCGACGTCTTCGTCCACTACTCCGCCATCAACGCGAACGGCTTCCGTTCGCTGGAGGAGAACCAGGCGGTCACCTTCGACGTCACCCAGGGCCCGAAGGGCCCGCAGGCGGAGAACGTCACCGCTGTCTGACCATCCTCTGATGTTCTGATCGCTCAGGACCCGTTCGGGTCCATCGGCGGCTCCCGACAGCCGTCACCGTGAGCACAAGAGCAACACCCAAGGGGGCCTGCCCATCGTGGCGGGCCCCCTGCCTTTTCTCCGGGAGGACGCGGCCCCGAGGAGACACGGCCCGGGCCAAACGCGGCCCCCGGCCCCCGAGGAGAACGCCGAAGGGCCCTCCCCCGTCACCGGGAGAGGGCCCTTCGGCTGTCAAGCGGGTGTCGTGCGCGCCCCGCGGTCCGGGATCAGGCCGTCGCCGTGGCCCCCGCGCCGCTCTGCGCCGGGATGACGGCCTTCGGCGCGTCCTCCTCGTACAGGTCGCCGGAGGGGTTGTTGTACGCGGCCACGTCCAGGATGTTCTCCCGGGCCGCGACCACGATCGGCACCACGACCTGGCCGGCGACGTTGGTCGCGGTCCGCATCATGTCCAGGATCGGGTCGATGGCGAGCAGCAGGCCGACGCCCTCCAGCGGCAGGCCCAGGGTGGACAGGGTCAGCGTCAGCATGATGATCGCGCCGGTGAGGCCCGCGGTGGCGGCCGAACCGACCACCGAGACGAAGGCGATCAGGATGTAGTCCTTGATGCCCAGCTCGATGTTGAAGACCTGGGCGACGAAGATCGCGGCGACGGCCGGGTAGACCGCGGCGCAGCCGTCCATCTTGGTGGTGGCGCCGAACGGCACGGAGAAGGAGGCGTACTCGCTGGGGACGCCGAGGCGCTCGGTGACGCGGCGGGTGACCGGCAGGGTGCCGACCGAGGAGCGCGAGACGAAGGCCAGCTGGATCGCGGGCCAGGCGCCCTTGAAGAAGTGCAGCGGGTTGAGCCCGGCGGCGAAGCGCAGCACCAGCGAGTAGACGACGAACAGGACCAGCGCGCAGCCGACGTAGATGTCGAGGGTCAGCGTGGCGAAGGGCTTGAGCAGGTCCCAGCCGTACTTGGCGACGGACTTGCCGATCAGGCCGAGGGTGCCGAGCGGGGAGAGCCGGATGACCCACCACAGGGCGGTCTGGGTCAGCTCCAGCACGGACTCGCTGATCTTGAGGATCGGCTCGGCCTTGGCACCGATCTTGATGATCGCGGCGCCGACCACGACCGCCATGAAGACGATCTGCAGCACGTTCACCTTGACGAAGGCGTCGACGATGTTGGTCGGGAAGATCCCGGTCAGGAAGTCGATCCAGGTGCCCTTGGAGTCGAGCGCCTTGAGGCCCTCGGTCTTCAGGTTGGTGCCCTTGCCGGGGTTGGTCAGCAGGCCCAGGCCCAGGCCGATGCCGACCGCGATCAGCGAGGTGATCATGAACCAGAGCAGGGTGCGGGTGGCCAGGCGGGCCGCGTTGGTGACGTTGCGCAGGTTGGCGACGCTCACCACGATCGCGGTGAACACCAGCGGCGGGACGGCCAGCTTGAGCAGCTGGACGAAGATCTTGCCGATGGTCTCCAGGGTGGTGGCCAGCCAGGAGATGTCGGCGGCGCGGGCCAGGTAGCCGAGGCCGACGCCGAGCACGAGGCCGGCGACGATCTGCACCCAGAACGGCGTCTTGCGGATGCGGGTGAGCACGGACGGCGACGAGGTCGCCTCGGGCGCTGTGGACATGGGGGTGCGACTCCGGGGGAGGGCGTTGCTGACGGTGGGGCGTGGGGCGGAGGGGGGCGGCACGGCGGGGGGCCGGACGGGAGAGGTCTCGGACCCCGGTCAGGGGCGTGCCGCCGGAATACAGCCCATGGCGCGACAGCGGCGCGGGCTGTCCACAACACCGCTCAGAGCGCACGGGCCGGCGGCGCCGGGCAGCGGGCCCGTGCCGTGCATCCGCAGTGCGTCTGAGGTGGTCACGGTCGAAAGATTAGCAGCAAAGGTTTGAGATGTTCAAAGTACTTGTTTGAGATGGGGTCCGATCTCGCCACACCCGGAAGCCAGGGTCCGGACACGAACCAGGCTGACGCCCCATCAGTTCACCGCCAAAGTCAGATTGACCGACCGCCAGTTATACGTATAACTTTGACGGCGCCCCGCCCTCCCCTGCCCAGACCGGAGAAGAACGCCGATGGGCTACCTCGCCCTGCTCCGCGCCCCGCACGTCACCCGACTCCTGCTCGGCACCCTGCTCGGCCGCCTGCCCGCCGGTATGACCGCCCTGGTGATCGCCCTCGCCCTGCGCGAGGCCGGGGTCCCCTACAGCCGCATCGGCCTGGCCACCGCCGCCTACGCGATCGCCGCCGCCGTCGGCGGGCCGGTGCTCGGGCGGATCGTGGACCGCACCGGGCAGCCGCGCGTCCTGCTCGCCACGGCCGTCGTGGCCGGCGGCGGATACGCGCTGCTCGCCCTCGCCCCCGGCTCCCCGGTCGGCGCCCCGCTCGGCGCCGCGATCGCCGGCCTCGCCATGCCCCCGCTCGAACCCTGCCTGCGCTCGCTCTGGCCGGACGTCGTCGAGGAGGAGCAGCTCGACACCGCGTACGCCTTCGACTCCGCCTCCCAGCAGATCCTCTACGTCGCCGGGCCGCTGGCCGTCGCCGGGATCGCCGGACTGTTCAGCCCGGTCGCCGCGCTCTGGGTGGCCGCCGGGCTGGGGCTGGCCGGCGCGCTGATCGTGGCCACCGCCGCACCGGCCCGCGCCTGGCGCGCCCCCGCCCGCGAGCAGGGCGCCGGACTGCTCGGCCCGCTGCGCTCCCCCGGCCTGGTGCTGCTGCTGGTCGGACTGGCCGGGGCCGGCTGGGCGGTCGGCGCGCAGAACGTGCTGTTCATCGCCTACGCCGAGCGCCACTCCGACGGGCTGCCCGGCGGCGGGGGCACCCTGCTGGCGCTCGCCGCGCTCGGCGGACTGCTCGGCGCGCTGGTCTACGGCATGGTCCGCTGGCGGCGGAGCACCGCCACCCGCACCTGGGTGATGGCGCTCGCGATGGCCGCCTCCTACCTTCCGCTGGTGGCGCTGCCCGGCCCGTACCCCATGGCCGCGCTGGCCTTCCTGTCCGGGATCGTGCTGGCCCCACTGCTGGCGGCCGCGTTCGTGCTGATCGCCGAGCTGGCCCCGACCGGGACGGTCACCGAGGCCTTCGCCTGGCTGGTGACCCTGTTCGCCACCGGCAACTCGCTCGGCTACGCCGTCTCCGGGCACCTCGCCGAGGGCTCGCTGCGCTCGGTGGCGCTGTGCGCGGCCGGCGGAATCACCCTCGGCGCGCTGGTGCTGTTCGGCGCCCGGCACTGGTTCCACAGCGCACCGGTCGCGCCGCGGGCGCAGCCCGTCCCGGTGGGCTGACCCGCCCCCGCAGACGACTGCGCCCGCCGGTGGTCTGGCCGGCGGGCGCAGTCTTTCCTCTTTCAGATCACCTGATCATCGGCGATCGGCCGTGATCAGCTGTGGCGGCCCCTGCGGCGGAAGCCGATCACGGCGAACAGCGCACCGCAGCCGAGGGCGACGGCGGCGAGCACGGCCGGCAGCAGACCGGGCCCACCGGTGCCGGGCAGTTCGCCGCCACCGCGGCTCGGGGACGGCTGCGGGTCCTGCGACGGTGCGCCGGGCTCACCCTCCGCCGGGTCCCCACCCGACGACGGCGGGCCGGCCGGGTCGGACGACGGGGCGTCCGTCGGGCCCTGCGTCGGCTCGTTCGTCGGAGCACCCGTGGGAGTACCCGTCGGAGTGCTCGTCGGCGAAGGCGAGTTCGTCGGAGACGGCGAACCCGTCGGCGTCGGGGACGACGTCGGGGTGGGCGACGACGTGGGCGACGACGTGGGCGAAGGCGACGAGGTCGGCGAGGGCGAGCCCGTCGGCGTCGGAGTGGACGTCGGCGTAGGCGTGGAAGTCGGCGTCGGAGTGGACGTCGGCGTAGGCGTGGAAGTCGGCGTAGGCGTCGGAGTCGGCGAGCTCGCCATCACCACCCCCATGTCCAGGCTCAGGTCCCGCGCCCCGCCCGACACCCGCACCGTCTGGGTGACCCCGGTGCCCGGGTCGGCGTCCGAGTCCAGCGCCGGGTCCGTCCCCGCGTGCCGGGCGGTGGCCTTCGCGCCCTCCGGGAGGGTCGACAGGTCGAAGCGCACCGCGTACTCCCCGTCCGGCAGCTTGTCGAACAGGTAGTGCCCGTTCGTGTCCGTGACCGCGGTGACGGGCTTGCCGCTCTTGTCGCGGACCGGCTGCCCGGTCCCGTCCAGCAGTTCGACCCGTACGCCGGGCACCCCGGGCTCGCCGGGCTTCTGGACGCCGCTGCCGTCGCGGTCGACCCAGACGAGGTCGCCGATCGCGTTGTTCGGCGGGACGGGCGCCTGCACGCCGACGCCGACCTTGGCGGGCTCGGCGGGCAGCAGTGGGTGGCCGCCGGAGTCGGTGGCGGTGTAGGCGAAGCTGTTCCAGGCGAAGTCGGCGTTGCCGGCGTCGACCGAGGCGACCATCGGCCAGGTGAGGGTGAACAGCCCGCCGGGCGCCAGGGTGCCGGGCCGCTGGACCCGGAACCAGGTGGCGTTGCCCGGCCCCGGGAAGGTGCCGCTCCACGTGGCGTTCGCGTCGCACGGGCCGGGCGCGGTGATGGCGCCGGTCAGGCAGGGGTTCGACGAGGTGGTGTACTCGATCGCCACGGTCGGGTCGCTGGAGGTCAGCGGCCGGGTGAGCGAGGGCGTCCAGGCGGAGCCGCGCGGGATGTCCGGGTGCAGCACGTACGAGTCGCCCGGGGTGGACAGCCTGTCGTACGCGATGAAGTCGGTGACCGGGTCGGGCGAGTCGTTGCGGACGGTCAGCCGGTAGGAGATGCCGCCGCCGGGGGTGGTGGTGCCGGTGCTGGCGTAGTCCTTGTCGAGGTCGCCCTTGACCTCCTTGAAGGAGCGCAGCACGGCCGGGACCTGCACCTCGACCTGCGAGGAGGCGTGGCACATGTGCTCGGTGGTGTTGCCGTCGCCGTTGAGGTCGAGGGCGTCCGGCACCCCGCTGTCACTGCCGAAGTAGGAGCAGGTGACGGGTGCGGTGGCGCCCTCGGTGGTGACGTACACGTCGTTGGTGAGGGTGCCAGGCCGCGCGCTGCCGGCGACCTGGACGTCGATCAGGGTGCGGTACGCCAGGTGGTCGTTGAGGTACATCATGTCGGGCGCGCCGGCCGGCCAGGTCATCTTGAGCAGCTGGCGGCCGTCCGGGCCGGGCAGCACCTGGACGGACTGCGGGGCGACGGCGTCCGGGTAGGCCGGGTCCGGGCGGGCGCTGCCGTCCTGGTAGACGAGGCCCTGCGGCAGCAGGTCGTACAGGACGAGCGGGGTGCCGAGCTCGCGCCCGGTGCGGTTGTACGGGACGACCTCGAAGGTGGCGACGCCGCCGGGGGCGAGGACGGCGCCGGCGGTGGTGGTCTTGGAGGCGCCGAGGTTGGTGGCGGCGCTGACGGTGGAGTCGGCGCAGGCGCTGGCCGAGGAGGTCCCGCCGGAGGCGTCGGTGCCGGTCACGTCCACGCAGTTGTGCAGCGGTGCGGGCGCGGTGCGGCCGTCGTGGCCGGGGGTGACGACCTGGGCGAGGACCTGGACGGCGTTGCCGGGGCTCCAGCCGGTGGGGATGGGGCCGTCCCACTGGAAGCGCAGCCCGTCGAGCCGGCGGCCGGCCGGGATGCCGAGCACGTCGCGGGCCGGGTCGCCGGCGCCTTCGGCGAAGGTGATCCGGCGGGCGTCGGAGCCGTTGAAGGGGCTCCCGGGGGTGAAGGTCTTCCAGGCGGGGTCGCCGTCGAGGCGGTACTGGAGCTTGAGGCCGATGCTGGTGGGGTTCCAGGCCTCCAGCTGGATGGACTGCGGTATCAGCCAGTTGTAGAGGTCGGGGGTGGTACCGGCGCCGGGGTCGGTCATCACCAGGCCGGTGGCGGGGCCGGCGGTGTTGCCGGGGTGGAGGCTGAAGGAGGTGAGGTCGCCGGAGACGGCCTGGTCCTGCCACACCTTGGAGGCGGTGACCTGGATGCCGGAGGTCGGCGGCTGGAAGGTCGGGGACTCGGCGGTGGCGTTGGACAGGTCGCGCATGCCGTCGGGGCCGAGCGGGTCACCCTGCAGGACGACGGAGTTGGTGGCGGTGGTGCCGCTGGGGAAGGCCGGGTCGGGGAAGTTGACGACCAGTACGCCGGGGTTCCGGCAGCCGGCCTGGCCGTTGGTGGCCCGGAAGGCGCCGATGTCGTAGGTCCAGCGGTCGGGGTTCTTCGGGTCCTGGGTCCAGCCGGGCGAGCGGCCGGTGTCGACGACGGCGCCGGGCGGCAGGGTGTCGACGAGCCGGGCGGCGTCCAGGTCGACGTTGGGGACGCCGTTGGTGGAGCAGGCGCTGAACTGGTAGGTGACCGAGCGGCCGTCCTGACTGCTGGTCTGGACGCCCTTGGTGACCTTGTAGTCGGGCTGGACGACGGCCGTGGTGGTGGCGGAGCCGCTCTGCTCGGGCTCGCCGTCGGCGGTCAGGGTGGCCGAGTTGACGGTCCTGGTGTTGTCGGGGGTGGTGAAGTTGGGGAACTTGAGGACGACCTTGATGGTCGCGGTGGTCCCCGGGCTCAGGGTGAGGAGCTTGATGTCGAGGGTGCCGCCGACGCTGCCCGCAGTCGGAACGGTCGAACCCGCCACGTCCACCGTGGAGTTGTCGGGGCTCCAGCCGACGAACTCCATTCCGGCGGGCAGGGTGTCGGTGATGCGCCCGCCGGCGCAGTCGCTCACCGAGCAGGTGTAGCGCAGGGTGTAGGTGACGTTCTCACCGGGCGCCACGGTGGCCTTGTCGACCGTCTTGGTGAAGCTGACGGCCGCCTCGGCGGACGGGGCGGTGAGGGTTCCGGTGAGGAGGGTGCCTGCGAAGAGGCCGAAGGCCGTGGCCGTTCTGGCCGCCCTGGACAGGCGTGGTGGGCGTGAGGGTAGCGTCCGCATGCCGGAAATCTCATCGTTTGTTCATCCAAAAGGAGTCACGGCGCGAGGGATAAAGAGTACTTTTCACCCGTTTGGGCTAGTGACTCGGCTGGACGAATCGCGATAACGGAGCGGGACGGTCACCCCAGGTCATCACCCCGGGCCGTCACGCCGGGTCATCACGCCGGAGCGGTCGAGGAGCGCAGCACCAGCGAGGTGGCCAACGGCGCGACCGGCTCCACCCGCTCCCCGTGCAGCAGCGCGGCGAGCGCCGCCGCGCCCGCCCGGCCCAGCTCCTCGCCGGGCAGGTCGACGGTGGTCAGCGGCGGGGCGAGCAGCCCGGAGACGGCCACGTTGTCCATGCCGACCACGGACAGGTCGTCCGGCACCCGCAACCCCCGCTCGGCGGCGGCCTGGTAGACCCCGGAGGCGACCACGTCGTCGTCGCAGATCACCGCGCGGGGACGGTCCGCCGGCTCCAGCAGCCGGTGCGCCACACTCCGCGCGGCGGTGTGGCCCTCGTTCAGGCTCACGCCCAACTCCACGACGTCCAGGCCGAGTTCGCGCACCGCCTGCTCGAAGGCGGCCTGCCGGACCCGGAAGGTGTAGGCGGCGAGGGTGGAGCGCAGGTGCCCGATCCTGCGGTGGCCGAGGGCGGCCAGGTGCTCGACCGCCGCGCGCATCCCGCCGGCCACGTCGAGCTCGACGGTCGGGCGCGCCCGGTCGGTGCCGGGGTCGGCGTCCAGGAAGACGGCGGGGGTGTCGGCGGGCAGCTCGCCCAGCTGGCTGTCGTCCGGGGAGCAGATCAGCAGGCCGTCGAAGCGGCCGGCGGTGGCGGCCTCCGCGAGGGTCGCGCTGCCCCAGCCGGAGCTGACCACGACCGCCAGGCCGTGCCGGCCGGCCTCGTGGTGGACGCCCTCCAGCACCCGGCCGAAGAACGGGCCCTGGAGGTTGGGCACGGCCAGCATGATCATCCCGCTGCGGCCCAACCGCAGCTGCCGACCGGCCGCCTGCGGGCGGTAGCCGAGACTGCGGGCGGCCTCCTGCACCCGCTGCCGGGTGGCCTCGGAGACCCTGCGGCCGGCCTCGGCCCCGGAGAAGACCAGCGAGACGGTGGCCTGGGAGACCCCGGCGAGCCGGGCCACGTCCCGCCCGGTGGGCCGGCGCACGGGGGCCGGCCACGTCCCGGCCGCACTCTCAGCGGGCCGGACGGGCTCGGAGCCCGGCCGGTCGGCGGGGGCGGCGGGTCCGTCGGCGGAGGTACGGGGATCGGCAGCGGGCACGGCGGGCGGCGGTCCGAGGAGCGGGCCGGAGGTCAGTTCTGCCCGGCCGAGGCGGCGCGGGCGGCGTCGTCCACGGCGTCCTCCTCGGCGTTCTGCGTGGCGATCCGCTCGGCGGTGCGGCTGCGCATCCCGGCGACCTTGGTGGTGATCTGGGAGGACATCTCGTCGCGCTGCCTGCTCAGCAGCACGTAGCTGAGCGGCGCGGAGGCGATCGCGGCGAGCAGGAACAGGAAGATCACGCCGGCGTCGCCGCTGACCGGGATGACCTGGAAGTGCCCCAGCAGCAGGGCCACCAGCAGACAGCCGAGGAAGATGCTGACCCGCATGGAGGTGTAGCGGAGCGTGGCGTGCGTCTTCTGCGGGCCGTTGCTGCTCACTGGGACACTTCCTTCTCGTTCGCGCCGGGGCGGGTCGGCGGCTCGGGGGCGGGCCTTCCAGTCAAGCATGCCTGACACCCGGCCCGGGGCAGGGGTGCCCGCCCGGACCGCAGGGCCCCGTCCGGGCGGGGTCAGCGCAGGTCGAGCCACATGGTGATGTCGTCGCGGTCGTCCCCCGGGGCGATCCGGATCGCGGCCGGCACCCGGCCGACCTCCCGGTAGCCGCAGCGGGTGTAGAAGCGCTCCAGGCCCTGGCCTCCGCGCGCGGTCAACCGCAGCGACTCCAGACCCCACTCCCGGGCGACCCGCTCGGCCTCGGCCAGCAGCCGCACCCCGTGGCCGAGGCCCTGGAAGTCGGGGTGCACCATGACCCGCTTGAGCAGCCGCCAGTGCTCCATGAGGTCGAAGCGCATCGACTCGAAGAACAGCACGCCCACCAGCCGCCCGGTCGAGCTCTCGTGCGCGACCAGCAGCCGGTCCGGGCCGTCCGGCGCGACCCCGGCGAACTGGTGGTCGGCGGTGTCCCAGACCTCCTCCTCGGTGACCGGCGCCACGAAGCCGACCGCGCCGCCGGCGTTGGTCACGTCCGTCCACAGCCGCACGACGGCGGTGCGCAGATCGGGGTCGAGCTTCGGGTCGAGGGTGAAGGTGAGCACCATGATCCGGAGCCTAGACCTCCGCACCGACAGTCCTCACGGGAGGGCGGGCACCGTCCGGTCGGGCCGCCCGGTGCGCAGCGCCAGGCAGAGCCCGACCGCGACCGCGCACAGCGCACCGGCGCCGTACCAGGTGAGGTCGTAGTTGCCGAGCGCGTCGCGGGCCAGGCCCGCCAGCCCGGCGACGACGGCCGCGCCGATCTGGTGGCAGGCCAGCACCCAGCCGAAGACGATCGGGGCGTCCTCGCCGAAGTGTCGTCGGCACAGCGCGACGGTCGGCGGCACGGTGGCCACCCAGTCCAGGCCGTAGAAGATCACGAAGGCGAGGATCGGCGGCTGCAGCGAGCCGGCGAGCAGTTGCGGCAGCAGGAGCAGGGACAGTCCGCGCAGCCCGTAGTAGACGGTGAGCAGCAGCCGGGAGTCGACCCGGTCGGTGAGCCAGCCGCTGAACACGGTGCCGAGCACGTCGAAGACGCCGATCAGGGCGAGCAGGCTCGCGGCGGTGGTGACGGGCATGCCGTGGTCGTGCGCGGCCGGGATGAAGTGGGTGCCGACCAGGCCGGCGGTGGTGGCGCCGCAGATCGCGAAGGAGCCGGCCAGGAGCCAGAACGCCCGGCTGCGGGCCGCGTTCCGCAGTACCCGCAGCGAGCGGGCCAGGGCGCGGCCGTCCCGCACCGGCGAGGGAGGGGCCTCGGTCGCGCCGTACGGGAGCAGGCCGAGGTCGGCGGGCCGCTCGCGCATCAGCAGCAGGACCGGGACGGCGACGGCGCTGGCGGCGAGCGAGACCACGACCACGGCCGAGCGCCAGCCGTGCTGTTCGACCAGCCAGGCGCCGACCGGCAGGAAGACCAGGTTGCCCGCCGCCCCGGCGGCGGTGAGCACCCCGGTGACCAGGCCCTGGCGGGCCTCGAACCAGCGGCCGGTGATGGTGGTGGCGAAGGCGCCCGCCATCGAGCCGCTGCCGAGGCCGACCAGCACGCCCCAGCAGAGCACCAGTTGCCAGGGCTGGCGCATCAGCATGGTGAGGCCGGCGCCGACCGAGATGGTCAGCAGGGCGCAGACCACCACCAGGCGCACGCCGAAACGGTCCATCAGGGCGGCGGCGAAGGGGGCGGTGAGGCCGTAGAGGGTGAGGTTGACGGAGGTGGCGGCGGAGATCGTCCCGAGCGACCAGCCGAACTCGTTGTGCAGGGCGTCCATCATCAGGCTGGGCGCGGAACGGAAGCCGGCCGAGCCGAGCAGGACGAGCAGGGAGACGCCGGCCACCACCCAGGCGTAGTGCACCCGGGGGCGCTCGGCGGGACCGGGACGGCCAGGGCCGGCGGCGGGAGTCGCCGAGGACGGCGGGGGCGGGGGCGCTGCGTTCGGTCACGCGGTCGAGTGTTCCGAGCGGGCCGGTCCCGGACGAGTGGCCTGAATGACAGCTTTCGCAAGAATCGGGCCACGGCCCGGCGTACCCTGGCCCAGACCCGCACGCCACCCACCACCGACCACCACCCACCCACCCACCACCGAGGGGACGGCATGACCCACCTGGTCGCGGTACTCGCCCTGGACGGCGTGATCGCCTTCGAACTCGGCATCCCGGCCCGGATCTTCGGCAACGCCAAGGACGGAGCCGGGCGCCCGCTCTACGAGGTGGCCACCTGCACCCTGGACGGCGGGCCGATCGCCACCAGCGCGGACTTCCGGATCGCGGTCGACCACGGGCCCGAACTGCTGGAGCGGGCCGACACGGTGGTGATCCCGGCCTCGCACGACTCCAGCCCGACCGGCGTCGACGCCGCGTACACCCCCGAACTGGCCGCCGCCCTGGGCCGGATCCGGCCGGGCACCCGGCTGATGTCGATCTGCACCGGCTCCTTCCTGCTGGCCGCCGCCGGACTGCTGGACGGCCGCCCGGCCACCACCCACTGGCGCTACACCGACCGCTTCGCCCGGATGTACCCGAAGGTGCGGCTGGACCCTGACGTGCTCTACACCGACGACGGTGACCTCCTCACCTCCGGCGGGGTGGCCGCCGGGGTGGACCTGTGCCTGCACGTGGTGCGCCGCGACCACGGCAGCGCGGTGGCCAACGCGGTGGCCCGCAACTGCCTGGTGCCGCCGTGGCGCGACGGCGGCCAGAAGCAGTACGTGGAGGCCCCGAGCCCGGTGGACACCGGCGGCTCCGGCACCGCCGCCGTGCGCGCCTGGGCACTGGAGCACCTGGACGGGCCGCTGCCGCTGAGCCGGCTCGCCGACCGGGCGGGCATGAGCGTACGGACCTTCACCCGGCGCTTCCGCGAGGAGACCGGAGCCAGCCCCGGCCAGTGGATCACCACCCAGCGCACCGAGCGGGCCCGCCAGCTGCTGGAGCGCACCGACCTGACGATCGACCAGGTCGCCCGGGAGTCCGGTTTCGGCACCGCCGCCTCGCTGCGGCTGCAACTTCGCGGCCGGCTGGACGTGGCGCCGAGCGCCTACCGGCGCACCTTCCGCGCGGCCCCGGCCGAGACCGGCCCCCGGGTGGCACGCGCTTCCTGAGCACGGGCCGGGCGAAGGCCGGGGAAAGGCCGGCGGTTGGCCGGAAATCGCTGCCGTGGAACGGCGTCACGGACGGCGGCCGACCGCGCGCACCCCGGGTGGGGGCGCGGTGGACCGCCGTCCGAGCGCGGCGCGCGGGCCCTGACCCCGCGCCCGGCCCTCCGCACTCGCCAAGGAGCGGCGCGCGACCGGCGTTCCACGCTCCCCCGGCTGACGCTGATCCCCCTGAACAGCAGCACCGTGGCGGCGGACGGACGTCCCCTCGGCGTCCCCTCGCGACGGAGAGCCGCACCCAAGCGTGATCAGTCGGATACGTCACGTCAATGGTTAGTCCGAAATTCGGAATGGTTGCGTCAGCTTTCGGCCGGTGATCGTCACCGGTCGAACGGCCGCCCCCGAGGCCGCTATTGCGCCAAACCGGACGACCCGCCCCCTCTACGGCCGCCCGTCCCCTCTACCGCCGTCCGCCCCTCTACCGCCGTCCCCCGCGGTCCCCTACTGGGCCAGCGCCGCCCAGTCCACGTCCGCCAGCGGATCCGCCGGGCGGGCGTCGGTCCCGATCTCGCACCAGACCCGCTTGCCCGAGCCGTCCGGGTACCAGCCCCAGCGCTCGCAGAGCAGCTCGACCAGCTCCAGGCCGCGCCCGTTGGTCGCGTTCTCGTCCGCCCCGGCGTGCCGCGGAGCCGGGGCGGCCTGGCTCGCGTCCGCCACCTCCACCCGCAGCGGGCCGGCCGGAGCGTCCTGCTCCGGGTCGTCCGCCATCGGCAGGCACAGCCGCAGCACGGCCGGACAGCCGGTGTGCACCACGGCGTTGGTCACCAGCTCCGAGACGACCAGCACCACCGTCTCGGCCATCGGCGCGTCCGGGTCCACTCCGTGGTTCAGCAGTCGCGTGCGCACCCACCGGCGGGCCCGGCCGACCTCGGCGGGGTCCGGCTGCACCGCCAGCTGTACCTGAAGAACCTGCACCGCTCCACCACCCGCACTCGCAGTTCGGCCATCGTCCCGATCGGGCCGGATCAGCCGGCCGGCGGGGTCCTCGCACATCGCCCGGCGCCAGCCGGGACCCGTCCGGGCGCTCGCCGAGCCGTCCGCCCGCATCCGCTCGTCCGCGCCGACCCGTCGGTCGCGCACTGGCCGCGACACGAATACGCCTCAGGATGGGTGGGCGGGCGGACCGCGGCAAGCGCTTCGGGCATATTCCGGCGATCGGGGGACGGGCAGTGCATACTGTCCCGTTCACTCTCGCGAGCCTCGTACCGGCACTCGTCCGGCCCGGGCCGACGCCGGTCCCGCGCAGGGCGTGTCGGACACGCCCTGGTCGGGAACCTACCGCCGGACACCCCCGACGCCCCGCCCGCCACTCGCGAACCACCCGTGCGACATATGTCCAGCGGCTCTCGAACAGCGGCATCGACGGACCGTCCAACGAACGGACCGTCCAACCATGTGACGATCCGCCGGGCCCCGTTCCGTTCTTGCCGGATTCCCTCCCACCGCCGACCTGCCACGGGATACCGTTGGGTAACGCCAGCGGACCGGGCAGGAGGGTGGTTCCTGATGGCCACCCAGGACCACTCCCCGCGCTGGGACGCGCAGTTGCAGCGGCGCCTCGCCCGCGGCGAGGAGACCGCGCTCGGCGAACTCTACGACCGGCTCGCGCCGATGGTGCACGGCCTGGCCGGGCGGATACTCGCCGACCAGGCGGCCGCCGCCCAGCTCACCCGGGAGGTCTTCGCCTACGTCTGGGAGCACCCCGAGGACTTCGACCCCGCCCAGGGCTCGCTGCGCGCCTGGCTCGGCGCGCTCACCCACCGCCGCGCGGTCGAACGGCTGCGGGCCCGGCGCGCCGCCGAACCGTTTCCGGGCCGCGGCACCGGGGCCGCCGAGGAGGAGATCCGAGCCGTGGCCACCGCCGCGCGCATGCAGTACGTGGTCGACTCCCTGCCCCAACCCCTGCGTGAGACCATCGCGGTGACGTACTACGACGGCCGCACCTACCAGGAGACGGCCCGGTTGCTCGGCATCAGCGAGCAGGCCGCCAAGCAGCGGATGCGGCTCGGCCTGGAACTGCTGGCCACCGAACTGGCCGAGGAGCGCGCCCGCCAGCACGGCGGCGAGGACGGGGACGACGGCAGGTGAACCAGGGGAACACGGAGGAGGAGCGGCACGAGACCCTGCGCTCGCTGCTCGGCGCCTGGTCCCTGGGCGCCTGCCCGCCGCGCGAGGCCGCCGAGTTGGAGCGGCACCTGCGCACCTGCCCGGAGTGCGCCGAGGAGGCGGCCCGGCTGCGCGAGGCGGCCGGCTGGCTCTCCCTGGACGAACCGCTGGACCAGCCCTGCTCGCTGCGCCAGCAGGTGCTGGACTGGTGCCTGGCCCGGCGCCCGGCCGAACTGCCCGTCCCCGCCTGGGGCATGCCGTACACCGCGGAGACCGCCAAGCTCGACGCGCTGCTGCGCGACCTCGGCCCGGAGGAGTGGCAGGAGGTGGCCGAACTGCCGTGGCACGGCGGCACCGAACAGCTGCGCCCGGCCGAGGTCCTGGGCCGGCTGACCGCCGTGGACGGCTTCCTGGCGCTCGCCCTCGGCCTGCCCGACCCGGTGCCGGCCGCCAAGGGGGCGCCCGCGCCGGCCGAGCGACGGGTGCCGCCGCAGGACGCGGCCGTCCCCGCGCCGCCCGCGGCGCCGAGGGTCCCGCCGCAGGGCGGCCGGTACGCCGAGGTCACCGCGCGCACCGCCCGGCTGCTCGCCGACCAGGCCGGCCTGACGCCGCAGTCGGTGCGCTGCCGGTGGCGGCAGCAGACCCACGACCTGGTGCGCAGCGCCGCGCTCGCCCCGCAGGGCAACACCCCGGTCGACTTCGGGTACGCGGTGCTGCCGCTGCGCGACGCCTTCGTGGACCGCGCCCTGGAGTGCTTCGTCCACGGCGAGGACGTGGCCCGCGCGGTCGCCTACCCGTACGACCCGCCGGCCCCGCAGCACCTGCGGCAGATGGTGGAGCTGGTGGTGCGGCTGCTCCCGCGGGCGCTGGCCGGGCTGCGCGGGGCGCGTCCCGAGCACGCCGGCGCGCCGGGCGCACCGGCCGGGGTGGGCACCGGCGGCCGCCGGCTGCGGCTGGTGGTGGACGGTCCGGCGGCGGGCGAGTGGCTGGTGCCGCTGGACGGCGCGGAGGCGGGGCCGCCGGGCGGGGAGCCGGTGGCCTCGATGGTGCTGGACGGCCTGGAGCTGTGCCAGCTGGCCGCCGCGCACCGCGACCCGGACCGGCTGCCGGTGGGCGAGCACGGTGACCGGGCCGCGATCCGCGCGGTGCTGCACGCGCTGCCGCTGCTGTCGCGGCCCTGAAGCCCGAGCGGTTCCGCCGGCCGCGAGGATCGCTACGCGAAGACGACCGTCCGGGTGCCGTCGAGCAGCACCCGGTGCTCGCTGTGCCACTTGACCGCGCGGGCCAGCGCCTGGCACTCGACGTCCCGGCCGAGCGCGACCAGCTGGTCCGGGCTGACGTCGTGGGTGACCCGGGCCACCTCCTGCTCGATGATCGGGCCCTCGTCGAGGTCGGCGGTGACGTAGTGCGCGGTGGCGCCGATCAGCTTCACACCGCGGGCGTGCGCCTGGTGGTACGGCTTGGCGCCCTTGAAGCTCGGCAGGAAGGAGTGGTGGATGTTGATCACGCGGCCGGACAGCTCGGTGCACAGCTGGTCGGAGAGCACCTGCATGTAGCGGGCCAGCACGACCAGCTCGACGTCCTCCTTGGCGACCAGGTCCAGCAGCTGCCGCTCGGCCTCGTCCTTGGTGTCGCGGGTGACCGGGATGTGGTGGAAGGGGACGCCGTAGCTCTCGGTGAGGTCCTGCAGGTCGGTGTGGTTGGAGACCACCGCGGCGATCTCCACCGGCAGGGCGCCGATCCGGGTGCGGTAGAGCAGGTCGTTCAGGCAGTGCCCGAACTTGCTGACCATGAGGACGATCCGCATCCGCTGCTCGGTCTGGTGGATCTGCCAGTCCATCCCGAAGGAGGCGCCGATCGCGGCGAAGCTGGCCCGCAGCTTGTCGGCGGTGACCGGCTCGTCGGCGGAGAAGTGCACCCGCATGAAGAACAGCCCGCTGTCCCCGTCCCCGAACTGCTGGCTGTCGACGATGTTGCAACCGGTCATGAAGAGGTAGCTGGAGACAGCGTGGACGATGCCCTGCTTGTCGGGGCAGGACAGCGTGAGGACGTACTGGGCGCTGGCCGGCTGCTGTTCCACTGGGGGTATCCCGTCCTGGTCTGTGGTGCGTGCGTGGACGGTCAAGCGTGTCACATTCCGGACGGTCGCCGCCCCGCTGCCCGCACTGCGGGACGGCTCCGCCCGGCGTCCGCGCGGCCCGGGCGCACGCGGGCCCGGGTCCGCCCGTTCGGCCCGGGCTCAGACCTGGGTGAGGATGCGCAGCACGTCCAGCGACTTGGGGGCGGCGTCCGGGTCGTCCCCGTCGCCCACGGCCAGCGCGACGTGCGCCTCCCGGGCGGCCCGGACGGTCTCCGGCCAGCCGGGGTGGCCGAGGTAGGCGGAGGCCGGAGCGTCCGCGCCGACCTCGTGCAGCATCTGCACCGCCCGCAGCACGGCGACGTCGACCACGGCGGCCTCGGCGGAGTCGCGGAAGATCGTGCCGATGTACTTCTCGGCGGACCAGCGGTCCAGCCAGGTGTCCTCGACCAGCCGGTACACGGCGTCGGTGACGTCCCCGTACCCCTCGCGGCCGGTCAGCCAGGTCTCCTGCTGGAAACCGGGGTCGGACAGCATGTGCAACGCCGAGCGCAGTCGGGCTCGCCAGCGCCACCAGGGCAGGTCGTTGAGCGGCATGCCGCCCATCGTGCTGGAGCGGTGGCCCGGACGAGAAGGGTTTCGGGCAGACCGGTGCGAAGAATCTGTGCTGACGGACATGGTGAACGATCGTACGTTCCCCGTCTGTTCGTGCTCCACTCGCGATCTACACGCGTACCCCTCCGGGTTTCAGCCGCCGTTTTCCGACCGTTCACATTTCGGTCCTCTCGACTTGCGGCGCCGGGGCTTGGCTGTCCCCCGGTGCGCCGAAGGGCGCCCCAGAGAGGGAATACCGATGACCAGCCGAAGGGACTCCTTCCAGGCCCGTCCCACGATCGCGAGACGCCGCCGTCGGCGTCCGATCGCCGCAGCGGCGACCGCCGCCGCGCTGCTCCCCACCCTCTTCTCGGCCTCCGCGTGCGGCGGATCGGCCGATGCCTCCACCACCACCGACGAGCTGACCGTGATGACCTGGGCGCCGTCCGACACCGGCTCGGCGGACCGCCCCGGCATGACCGCGCTCGCCGAGGCGGTCGGGAAGGACGTCAACCTCAAGGGCGGGTTGAACGGCCACCGGCTGCGGGTGATCACCTGCAACGAGCACAACAGCTCGGAGGGCGCCAAGGCCTGCGCCCAGCAGGCGGTGGACGCCAAGGCCGTCGCCGTGCTCGGCTCCTACAGCCAGTGGGGCGACGCCTTCATGCCGGTGCTGGAACGCGCCGGCATCCCGCTGATCGGCGGCTACGGCCTGTCCCAGCCGGAGTTCTCCAGCCCGCTGTCCTACCCGGTGGACGGCGGGATGCCCGCGCTGATCGCCGGCAGCGGCCGCCAGCTGGTCGAGGCCGGCTGCAAGGCCGTCGCGCTGATCCGCCCGGACACGCCGGCCGGCGACAACCTGCTCGGCTACCTGGGCAACGCGCTCAAGCCGGCCGGGATCAAGCTGCTGGACGTCAAGGCGCCCGAGCAGTCCTCCGACTACACGCCGGTGGCCCGCAAGGCGATCGGCAAGGACGACACGGGCAACTGCGTCACCAGCGCGCTGGCCGCCGAGCCGACCGGCAACCTGCTGGACGCCTACCGCCGGCTGACCCCGAAGAACACCCGGATCGCCTCGGTGATCGGCAGCGTGCAGCAGTCGGTGGTGGACTCCACCGGCGGCGACTCCGGCCCGCTGGCCGGCGCGTTCGTCACCAGCTGGTACCCGCCGGAGTCGGCCAAGACCTGGGACGGGCTGCGCGCGGTGGTGCGGGCCGACGCCACGGGCGGGCGCACCATCGACGTCGCCGACCCGGGCGTGCAGACGACCTGGGTCGCGTACGAGGTGTTCCGGCTCGTGTCGGACAAGCTGTCGGCGGCCGGAAAGCCGGTCACCGCCAAGTCGATCGCCGCCCTGCTGGACGGCGGCGAGGTCATCGACGTGGGCCTGACCCCGCCGCTGAACTGGAGCACCACCAACATGCTGCCCAGCGGCGAGTCACCGCGGCTGGTGAACACCTGGATCACCTACCAGGTGGTCAAGGGCGGCCGGATGACCTTGCAGCAGCCGGGCTTCGTGGACGTCCGCTGGGTGCTCACCGGGGCGCGGCCGCCGGCCTGACGCACGCTCCCCAGGATGAGGGCGGGCCCGCCTCCGGGCCCGCCCTCCGGCTTCCCGCTACAGGTCGCCGTCGGTGCGGCTGGGCAGGCCGGTCTGGGTCGCGATCGCGTTCCACAGCGTCGAGGCCTGCTTCTTCGCGGTGGTCGCGGTGCCGCTGGCCTGGACGGCGTTCTTGTAGTGCTGGTTGCCGGTGTCCGGCTTCTTCGGGTCGCAGGAGCTCTGGGCGTCGGTCGCCCAGGCCGCGTACTCGTCGTCGGCCTGGGCCGAGGCCGTCCAGGCGGCGTTGAGCTGGTCGACCAGTTGCTGGCCGCCGGGCAGCTTGTCGGTCTTCAGCTGGCCGAGCTTGGTCTGCAGCTCGCGGCGCTTGCCGGCCGCCGCGGCCAGGGCCTGCTGCGAGTCGGGGAGCTTGTCGCACTTCTGCACCGAGGCGACCGCGGAGACCACGGAGCTGCGGCTGTCGCTCGCGGTGCCCAGCAGGTCCGACAGCGGCTGCGCCTGGGCCTTGGCCTCCGGGTCGACGGCCGCGCCCGTGCCGCTCGCGCTCGCGCTCGCCGTACCGGGGGTGCTGCTGCCGGTGGCGGCCACCGGGGCGGTCTTCCGGTCGGTCTTGGTGTCCTCCCCGCCGCCCATCAGGACGGCGACCAGGATGCCGGCCGCGGCGCAGCCCGCGACCACCCCGCCGATGATCAGCTTGTTGGACGGGCGGCCGCCGCGGCCCGAACGCCCCGTCCGGGTGGCGTCGGGGTCCGCCCCGTAGCCGTCCTGGCCGTAGCCGTCCTGGCCGTAGGCGGCCTGTCCGTACCCGTCCTGGCCGTACGGGTCCTGCCCGTACGGCTGCTGGCCGTAGCCCTGCGCCGGGTGGACCGGCTGCTGCCCGGCCTGCGGGTAGCCCTGCTGGTAGCCGGGCGCGGCCTGCGGGACGCCGTAGCCGGGCTGCGGCGCCGGGTAGCCGCCGGGCTGCGGGCCGCCGGCCGGGTACGGCGGCAGGTGCTGGGTCTCCGGGGCGGGGCCGGGCTGCTGGGCGCCGTACCCGGGCTGCGGTGCGGCGCCCCACGGGGGCTGCTGGGCCGGCATGGCCTGGGTCGGCAGCGCGTGCGCGTCCTCGCCGAGGTACTCCGGCTGCCCGGACGGCTGTCCCACCGGCGGCACGGCCGTGGGCCCCTGCGGCTGGCCCGGCTGGCCCTGGGACTGGCCGGGCTCGGGGCGGAACAGGTCGTCCAGGTTGAAATCACCCGAGTTGGGGTACGAGCGGCGCTGGCTCAACGCGGTTCCTCACCTGGGCCGGACCGCGCGCTGACGGCGGACCACATCTCGTCGGTTCTTGGGAGCAGTACAGTTCCTTGGACGTCGCGCCCACGCTACCGGTTCGCCTCACCGGGTGACCACGTGGGCGGGACAATCCCACACACTCCCTCACAGACGATCCGTGCGGACGATCCGTGCGGGCGATCCGCACAGAAGATCCGCACAGAAGATCCTCAGGCCGCCTCCGCGTCCGCCCGGGCGTGGAACTCGCGCACCACCCGCTGCTCCCGGTAGGGCTCCAGCCGGCGCCGGAACTCGTCCAGGTACTCCACGCCCCGGTTGGAGCGCAGCCCGCTCAGCAGCCGGACCGCCTGGGTGCCGGTCTCGCAGGCGCGTTCCAGGTCGCGCTGCTGGAGCTGGGCGGTGGCGAGCAGCACGAGGTCCACCGCGCGGCGGCGCACCCGGGTCGGCGGGTGCAGGTCGAGCGCCCGGCGGGCGTAGTGCTCGGCCTTGCCGGCCTGTTCCAGGTCCCGGTGGCAGTGGGCCAGTTCGTCGGCGAGGTAGGCGTCGTCGAAGTGGACGATCCAGTCCGGGTCGTCCTCCGGGCGGCGCTTCTCCATCATCTCCAGCGCCTTGGCCGACACCGCCTCGCAGGAGCGGGCGTCGCCGAGCAGGGCGTGGCCGCGGGCCTCGGCGGCGTAGAACATCGCCATCGCCGTCGGGGTGGCCACCGTGCGGGCGCCTTCCTGGGCGGCGCGGGCGAGTTGGGCGATCTCCCGCGGGTTGCCGAGGGTGGCCGCCAGGTGGCTCATCGAGGCGGCCAGCACGTAGCCGCCGTAGCCGCGGTCGTCGGCGGCCTGGGCCAGCCGCAGGGCCTGGATGTAGTAGCGCTGGGCCAGCCCGGGCTGCCCGGTGTCCACCGCCATGTAGCCGGCCAGTTCGGTCAACCGGGCCACCGCGGCGAAGAGTTGGCGGCCGGTCTCCTCCCGGTAGGCGCCGCCGAGCAGGCCGGAGACCACCGAGTTGAGGTAGTGCACGACCACCGGGCGCACGTGCCCGCTGCCGAAGCGGTGGTCCAGGTCGACCAGCATCGTGGTGGTGGCCCTGATCGCGGCCACGTCGGTCGGGCCGACCCGGGGGCCGCCGGTGCGCGCCACCACCGGGTCGGGCGGGGTGATCAGCCAGTCCCGGCTGGGCTCCACCAGGGCGGAGGCGGCGACCGTCGCACCGGTCAGGAAGTCCCGGCGGCCGACGTCGCTGCGCCAGAGCTCGCACACCTGCTCCAGGGCCGCGTTCAGGGTCGGCGCGAACTGCAACCCGATGCCGGAGCTGAGGTTCTTGCCGTCGGCCATGCCGATCTCCTCGACCGACACGCTGCGGCCGAGCTTGCGGCCCAGGGCCTCGGCGATCACGGCCGGCGCCTGCCCGCGCGGCTGCTGCCCGCGCAGCCATCGGGCGACGGAGGTCTTGTCGTAGCGCAGGTCCAGTCCGTGCTCCGCGCCGCAGAGGTTGACCCTGCGGGCCAGGCCGGCGTTGGAGCAGCTGGCCTCCTGGATCAGTTGCTGCAGACGCTCGTTGGGCTGTCGTGCGACGAGTGGTCTCGCGGCCATTGGGCTTCGCCTCCCCACACCCTCCGGTCCCGGCCGGCGGGCGACGATTCTGCTGATCTGTTGCCGACTGTCCGACCGTCCAAGGAATCTGACACCAGGTTAGCGATCAGCAACGCCAGCGGGATACCCACGGTGACGAACCGCACCCCCCACGCGCCCTGGGTAATGCTTCCGTGCGCCCCCGACGCGCCCGCCTCCGCCCGCCTCAACTCGCTTGAGTAACCGGATCGGGTGACATTGCCGGGATACGCCCAACCGGGGGCCCCTGGCCCGTAACCAGCTTCACACACGGTAGTTGAGCACCCCGTGGAAGACATCCCCGACGCCCCCGACCAGGCCGCGGACACCGGCCTGCCCACACTGTTGGCCGAGGCCGTCGGCTACGCCGAGAGCCGCCACTGGGAGGTGACCCCCGGCGCCTGGCTGGTCGACGGCGGCGGGTCCACCCGCTGCTCCTGCGGCGACCGGCGCTGCACGCTGCCCGGCGCCCACCCGCTGGACGCGGACTGGTCCCGCCGGGCGAGCGCCGGGCCGGTCGCGGTGCGGACCTGGTGGACGGAGCTGCCCGAGGCGTCGATCCTGCTTCCCACCGGCCGGTCCTTCGACGTCCTGGACGTCCCGGAGACCGCCGGCTGCCTGGCGCTGGCGCGGATGGAGCGGATGGACCTCCACCTCGGCCCGGTCGCGGTGCTGCCCTTCGCGCCCGGCCGGGCGGGGCGGCGGCTGCACTTCCTGGTGCTGCCCGGGGTGGCGGTCAGGCTGCCGGAGATGCTCCGCAAGCTGGGCTGGCCGCCCGGGCGGCTGGACCTGGTCGCCCGCGGCGAGGGGGACTGGACGGTCGCCCCGCCCTCCCGGATCGGCTCCGCCGGCTACGCCCAGTGGGCCCGCTCCCCCACCACGCTCAACCGCTGGCTGCCGGACGCCTCGGAGCTGATCAGCCCGCTCGCCTACGCCTGCGGCCGGGACTCGCCCTCGTACCGCGCCCGGGCCGCCCAGCCGGCCGGGGTCTGACCCGGGTTCACCACCCACCGGACCGCCGCCCTACGCCTATCGGGTGAGGGCGTGCACTGCGCGACACAACGCGCGCGAGTGACGGGCCTTGTCTCCCACCGGAGACGAGGCCCGTCATACGCATGTGCGGATAAGACCCCGGTGTACCCGCTGGTCAAGCGAAGAAGCCCCTCGGACGAGTGACAGCGCTCAAGGATTGCCATGATCGGCCGAGGGGAGGAATTGCGGTGTGTGGGGACGCCGGAAGGGACGCTCGGACGGGGAAGCCGGGCGCGGCGGCGGAGGGGACCGGGAGGGAGCAGGAGGGGACGGAGGGGAGCCGGGTGGGGCCGGGGAGGACGGGAAGGGCCCGCTGCACGGGGAGCAGCGGGCCCTGACCGTCGGTTCCGGAAGGCCGGACCGGCGGGCGAACCGGCGGACGGACGGACCAGGCGAGCCGGCCGACCAGCCGACCGACCAGCCGGCCGGGCGGATCAGGCCTGGGCGACGAAGACGTGCTGGGCGATGTCCTTGCCCAGCTCCGCCGCGTTGTCCCCGCTGCCGACCAGCACGCCGCCGACCCCGGTGCTCACCTTGACCGTGGAGCCCGGCCGGATCCCGGCCCGGCGCAGAGTGCTCATCAGCTCGCTGTCCATCTGGATCGGCTCGCCGATCCGGCGGACCACCACGCTGGCCCCCGCCTCGCCCGGCTTGACGGAGTCCAGCGGGACGAGCGCGGCGTCGAAGCCCTCGCCCTCGGCCTTGGTGTCGCCCAGCTCGTCCAGGCCCGGGATCGGGTTGCCGTACGGGGACTGGGTCGGGTGGCCGAGCATGGCGAGCACCTTGCGCTCGACCGTCTCGCTCATCACGTGCTCCCAGCGGCAGGCCTCCTCGTGGACCTGCTCCCACTCCAGCCCGATCACGTCGACGAGCAGGCACTCGGCGATGCGGTGCTTGCGCATGACGCGCACCGCGAGCCGGCGGCCGTCCTCGGTGAGTTCGAGGTGGCGGTCCCCGGCGACCTGGAGCAGCCCGTCGCGCTCCATCCGCCCGACCGTCTGGCTGACCGTGGGACCGCTCTGTTCCAGGCGCTCGGCGATGCGGGCACGCATCGGCACGATGCCTTCTTCCTCCAGCTCCAGGATGGTGCGAAGGTACATCTCAGTGGTGTCGATCAGCCCAGACATCGCAGCTGGCTCCGTTCTTCGGTGTCCTCACCGCCAATTCTGACGTACCGCGCCGACAACCGGGTCCGGGCGGGGCCTGCGGTGCTGCTTTTCCCTCCTGTTGACAGCGGTGCCGCCGGGGCGCGACCGTGCTCGCCGTACCTTTCTCCATCGGCGGTCCGGGCCACCCGGGCCACCCCACCCGGCCGGCTCCCCCACCGGCAGAGAGCGAAGGCAACAGATGAACGACCTGGTCGGCAGGTATTTCGACGCCGCGATCGCCCACCTGGAGCGGGTCCGCGAGGAGGAGGCGGACACCATCGAGGCGGCCGCCGCGCTGCTCGCGGAGGCGATCAGCGAGGGCCGCCGGGTGTTCACCTTCGGCGCCGGGCACTCCTCGCTGCCGGCCCAGGACGTGGTCTACCGGGCCGGCGGGCTGGTGCCGATGAACCTGCTGAACGTGCCCGGGATGGCCGGGGTGACGATGATGCCCGCGCCGCTGTCCAGCGCGCTGGAGCGGGTGTCGGGGCTGGCCACCGCCACCCTGGACCTCACCCCGGCGACCACCGGGGACGTGCTGTTCCTGATCTCGCTGTCCGGCCGCCAGGTCATGCCGGTGGAGCTGGCGCGGTACGCCCGCGACCGCGGCCTGAAGGTGATCGGGGTGACCTCGCTGGCGTACCCGGGCGAGGTGCCGTCCGGGCACCCGTCCGGCACCTACCTGAAGGACCACTGCGACGTGGTGCTGGACAGCAAGATCGCGGTCGGCGACGGCGAGCTGACCCACCCGGCCGCCGAGACCACCTTCGGCCCGGTCTCCACCATCGTGACCAGCGCGCTGATGCAGGCCGTGGTCGCCTCCGCGGTCGGCCGGCTGGCCGACCTGGCCGCCGCCGGGGACGCCCCCGCCCCGCCGCTGTTCCGCTCCGGCAACGTCCCGGGCGGCACCGAGTGGAACGCCAAGCAGATGGCCGACAACGCGGAACGCATCTTCTACACCTACTGACACGCCTGCCGCCCCGCACCCGGGACGCACGCTGGGTGCCGGTTCGAACACGGGGCGTATCGGACAAAGCACCGGGGCTTCCCGGCCATTGCGGGCGGCCCCGGGCCCCGCCAGGCGTACCGGGAAGCCGCCGGGGGCAGGAGAGGTGCGACCTGAGCGACGGGTGGGGGCCGAACATGGCGTCTGGTGCGGGGCGGACCGGGTGGGTCCGCGAACGGGAGCTGCTGCCCGAGTTCTTCTGGGCCGCCGACACGGCCTCGCTGCGGGGGCAGCACCGCTCGGTGCTGCTCTCCGCCTGGCAGCTGATCCTGCTGGTGGTCGCCGCCGCGACCGGCTCGGCCGACAGCGAGCCCTGGGCGTGGCCGGCGGCCCTGGCGTACCTGGGCGCGGTCGCGCTGGCGGTGGTGATCAGCCGGCAGAACCCGCAGGGCCTCTGGTACGAGGGCCGGGCCGCCGCCGAGTCGGTCAAGACGCTGGCCTGGAAGTTCGCCGTCCGGGCGGACGCCTACCAGCCGCCGCCGCGCGCCCTGCCGGACGCCGAGGGCCTGTACCGCTTCCAGCTCGGCCGGGTGCTGGGCGCCTTCCGGAGCGGCCCGGTGGCCGTACCGGAGGGCGGGATCGAGGTCACCCCCGCGATGCGCGACCTGCGCGGGCAGCCGCTGGCGGTGCGCCGCGAGGTGTACCTGAACGAGCGGATCCGGGTGCAGCACGACTGGTACCGCTCCAAGGCCCGCTACTGCGCCCGGGCCGGCCACTGGACCGGGGTGCTGGGCGTGCTGCTGCCGGCGCTGGGCCTGGTGCTGGCGGTGCTGCGGGCGCTCAACGCCTTCACCTACGACGCGCTGGGCACGGTCTCGGCGGTGGCCGCCTCGATCGCCGCCTGGGCGCAGCTGCGCCAGTACCGTCCGCTGGCCGCCGCGTACGGGCTGGCGGCCGACGAGCTGGAGCTGATACAGCGCCAACTGACCGAACTGGACCTGGAGTCGGAGGACGCCGAGGAGATCTGGGCCCGGCTGGCCCGGGACGCCGAGGACGCGGTGTCCCGGGAGCACACCACCTGGCAGGCCCGCCGGGAGGTGCGCACCACCACCGACATGGAGCACTGAGGAGGAACGCGTGGCGTTACGGATGGTCAAAACGGCGGACGGCCGCGCCCTCGCCGTCGAGTCCCTCGGCGACCCGCGCGGCCGTCCGGTGTTCCTGCTGCACGGCATGCCCGGAAGCCGGGTCGGCCCGCACCCGCGCAGCACCGTGCTGTACCGGCTGGGGGTGCGGTTGATCTCCTACGACCGGCCGGGCTACGGCGACTCGACCCGGCTGTTCGGCCGCCGGGTGTCCGCCGCGGCCGCGGACGTGCGGACCATCGCGGACGACCTCGGGCTGGACGCCTTCGCGGTGCTGGGCCGCTCCGGCGGCGGCCCGCACGCGCTGGCCTGCGCGGCGCTGCTGCCGGAGCGGGTCAGCCGGGTCGCGGTGCTGGTGGGCCTGGCCCCGCGCAACGCGGCCGGCCTGGACTGGTACGCCGGGATGACCCCGTCCAACGTGCGCGCCTACCGGGAGGCGGAGCGCGGGCACGGCCGGATCGCCGACGCGATGGAGTTCCGCTCCCGGCAGATCAAGGACGACCCGGTCCGGCTGCTGAACGGGCTGCGCACCGAGCTGTCCGCCGCCGACCGCGAGGTGGTGGCGGACAGCGGGCTGCGGCGGATGCTGCAGAGCAACTACCGGGAGGCGTTCCGGCACGGCGCGGACGGCTGGATCGACGACGTGCTGGCCTTCACCGCCGACTGGGGCTTCGAGGTGGGGTCGATCAGGGTGCCGACCTGGCTGTGGCACGGCGCGGACGACCAGTTCTCGCCGGTCGACCACTCCCGCTGGCTGGCCGACCACGTCCCGGGCGCCGAGCTGTTCCTGGAGCCCGGCGCCGCGCACTTCGGGGCGTTCCGGGTGATGACCACCGCCCTGGCCTGGGCGGCGGGTTAGGGCTTCAGCGGCGTCAGGGGTTCTCCCCCGGCGAGCACCGCCAGGATGTTGTCCACCGCGAGGCCGCCCATCGCCTGCCGGGTGCGGACGGTGGCGCTGCCCAGGTGCGGGGCGAGCACCGCGCGCTCCTGGGCGAGCAGCGCGGGCGGGACGGCGGGCTCGTGCTCGAAGTTGTCCACGGCGGCGGCGAACAGCGCGCCGGACTCCAGCGCGGCGGCCAGCGCCTCCTCGTCCACCACCCCGGCGGTCATGCTGACCACCACGGCCCCGCGCGGCAGCAGGGCGAGCCGGCGGGCGTCCAGCAGGTGCCGGGTCCCGGCGGTGAGGGGGCAGGTGACGACCAGCACGGTGGAGGTGGCGAGCAGTTCCTCCAGCGGCTTCCAGTCGGCGCCCTCGGCCTCCTCTGGCGGCAGTTCACGGCGGTTGTGGTAGCTGACCGGCATGTCGAAGGCGTGGGCCCGGCGGGCCACCGCCCGCCCGATCCGGCCCATGCCGAGCACGCCCAGCGGGGTGCCGGCCAGCTCCAGGCCGAGCAGGAAGGTGGGCGCCCAGGTCCACGGCGTGCCGGAGCGCAGCAGGCGTTCTCCCTCGCCGAGCCGGCGGGTGGCGGCCAGCAGCAGCGCCCAGGCCATCTCGGCGGTGGCGGTGGTGAGCACGCCGGGGGTGTTGGTGACCACGACGCCGCGTTCGGCGCAGGCGGCCAGGTCGATGTTGTGGTAGCCGACGGCGTGGTTGGCGACGATCTCCAGCTGCGGCCCGGCGGCGTCCAGGAAATCGGCGTCCACCCGGTTGTTGAGGGTGGTGAGCACGGCCCGGCGGCCGCGGACGGCCGCGAGCAGCTCGGCCCGTTCCATCTCCTCGCCGGTGTCGTGGCAGGTGACGGCGTGGTGGGCGGTGAGCCGTTCGATGACGCCGGGCGCGAGGCGCCGGGTGACCAGGACCGGGGGCGGGGTGCTCATGGTTTCGCAGCGTACCCCGCCCCCTGATGGCTACACCGGCTGCGGCTCCAGGTCGCGGTTGATCCGCTTCCAGCCGCGCGCGGAGACCGTGTTGGGGTGCTCCTCGCCGAACTGCCGGATCAGCTCGGCGATCGACCGGGCGCGCAGTTCGGCGGCCTGGGTGTGCCGGCCGGCCGCGCGCAGGGTGATCGCCAGGTTGGCCTCGCAGGCCACCGCGTCCGGGTGCTGCGGGGTGTAGCGGTCGCACAGGCCCATGTACGCGGCGCGGCCGAGCTGCTCGGCGAGCTCGGTCTGCCCGTTGTCGCCGTACGCGTTGGCCAGGTTGATCATCGCGTTGAGGGTGTACGGGTGCTCCGGCCCGACCGAGCTGGTCAGGCCCTCGACGGTGAGCCGGCCGCGTTCGATGGCGCCCGGGACGTCGCCGCTGCCGCGCAGGTAGATGCCGAGGTTGTTGGCGCAGGCCAGGGTGAACGGGTGCTCGTCGCCGAACAGCCGCCGGTGGCCCTCGAAGACGGTGGAGCAGAGGTCGCGGGCGGCCTCCTTGTCGCCGGAGGCGCTGTGGTCGGCGGCCAGGTTGAGCGCGCAGGCCAGCGCGTCGGGGGCGTCGGCGCCGTAGCGCTCCAGGTAGCGCTCGTAGGTCTCCTTGGTGATCCGGCGGGCCTCGGCGAGCTGGCCGATCCGGCGCAGCGAGACGGCCAGCGACTTGGCGTTGCGCAGGTTCTCCGGCAGGTCCGGGTCGAGCACGTCGCCGAGGTCGGAGGTGACCTCCTGGAGCAGGTCCACCGAGCCGCGGTAGTCGCCGAGTTCGCGCAGGTCGCGGGCCAGGTTGGACTTGGTGGACAGGGTGTAGGGGTGCCTGGGGCCGAGGACGGCGGTGCGCCGGTCGAGGGTCTCCTGGTCGAGTTCGCGGGCGGCCTCACTGTCGCCGACCAGCCGGTAGTCGATCGCCAGGTTGTTCGCCATGGAGAGCGTGCGCGGGTTGTCGTCGCCGAACAACTCGCGGAACTGCTCCAGGATTTCGCGGTCGAGGTCGAGGGCGGCCTGGAAGCGGCCGAGCGCCCTGCGATCGGCGCCGAGCGAGCCGGCCGTCATCAGGGTGTAGGGGTGGTGCTCGCCGAGCAGCACCTGCTGGCGTTCCAGGGTGGCCTCGTCGAGGGCCAGTGCCTCGGCGTAGTTGCCCTGGGAGCGCAGCACGTTGGCGAGCTGGAAGCGCAGCAGCAGGGTCTGCCGGTCGTCCTCGCCGAGCTTGCTGGTCCACTCCGCGTCCAGGGCGTGGCCGAGGTCGCGGGCGCGGTCGAGTTCGCCGCGCTTCCACAGGTAGCGGACGCGGTCGATGAGCAGTTGACGGGTGTCGGCCTCGTCGCAGTTGTGCGCCTTGGAGGGCGACAGGTGCGGCCAGATCTCGTCGAAGGCGGGCCAGTTGGCCGGGTCGTCGGTGTCGCCGAGGACGGGCCGGGCGCCGGTGAGGATGCGGTGCACCTCGTGGACGGCGATCTCCTGCTCGTCCTCGGTCATGCCGGCCCGGATCACCGCCTGGACGAGGCGGTGCACCTGGAAGCTGTTGCTGCCGGCGTCGACCTTGGCGAGCGCGTAGCGGCCGATCGCCTGGATCACCTTGCCCAGCATGAACTTGTCGCTGAGGTCGGCGTCGAACCGCACCAGCGCCCGGATCATCTGGTCGCTGTAGAAGAGGTTCATCGAGATCGGCTCGGGCGCGAAGAAGGCGCACAGCTGGAGCAGCCGCACCGCCGCCGGGGACTGCTGGCGCAGCCGTCCGATCGACACGTTCCAGGTCGCGGCGACCGGGGTGGGGTAGTCGGCGGGGCGGCCGACGGCCAGGGCGCGGGCGGCCTCGGCGTGCAGCTGGCTGACGTAGGTGTCGACCGGGGTGCCGGTGGTGTCCAGCCAGGCGGCGGCCACCTCGACGGCGAGCGGCAGGTCGCCGACCGCCTCGGCGACCCGGTCGGCGTCCGGGCGGGAGAGGCTGCGGGCGCGCCGGCACAGGTGCTCGACGCTCTCGCCGCGGGTGAAGACGTCGACCTCCAGCGCCTCGGCGTGCCCGGTCCAGGCCTGGTTGCGGGAGGTGACCAGGATGTGGCCGGAGCCGCCGGGGAAGAACCGGCGGATCTCGGAGGGCTCGTCGGCGTTGTCGAAGATCAGCAGCCAGCGCGAGGTGGGCACGCCGCGGCGCAGCGCCTCCCGGGCGGCCTCGGCGGCCTCGGTGACGGAGTCGCCGACGCGCAGGCCGAGGCGGCGGGCGAGTTCGGCGAGCGCCGGGGCGACGAGTTCGGTCTGCTCGGCGTCGATCCACCAGACCAGGTCGTAGTCGGACATGAAGCGGTGGGCGTACTCCAGCGCCACCTGGGTCTTGCCGACGCCGCCGAGCCCGTACAGGGTCTGCGGGGTGGGCAGGACGGCCGCCATGCCGCCGCGCAGCTGGTTGCGCAGCTGCTCCAGGACGGCGGAGCGTCCGGTGAAGGAGGGGTTGCGCGGCGGGACGTCCCACACCGAGGGCTTGCTGCCGGGGAAGCGCGGGCCGTCGCTGGGTTCGTCGCCGAGCGCGACGTCGCTGCGGCCGAGCGCGCGCAGCAGGCTCTGCACGGACTGCGTCTCGTCGCGGCCGACCAGGTCGACCGGGTTGCGGTTGCTGAACGGCGCGGTGAGCCGGACGTCGCCGACCCGGACGGGCAGCAGCTGGCGGCGGGTGCCGGAGGGGTCGGAGCTGACCACCGACTCCCACAGCGCCCTGGCCTGCGGGGAGCGCTGGTAGGCGGGCGAGAGCACGGCGACGGTGCGGTACGCGGAGTCGATGCCGCGCTCGGTCTCCTCGCGCGGGTCGGTGCCGGCGCTGAGGTCGCGCGGCAGCACCCGGAAGCCGGCCCGGGTGAGCACCGACTCGATCCAGTCCGCCCACATCCGGTCCTCGGGCACGTAGGACAGGTAGAGGTCGGCGGGGACGGACGGGCGGCGGCGGGTGAAGGCGTCCACGTAGCGCAGCCGCACCTCCTCGTCCATCGGCGGGAGGCCGGGCGCCCGGCCCTCGGTGATGACGGAGGTGAGCCGTTCGCAGGCGGCCAGCATCGAGGTGGGGGTGCCGGTCTGGTCGCCGAAGGTGGCGAGGATCTCCTCGTAGGCGTAGAACGGCCGGTACGGGATCTCCACCGAGCCCCAGTACTGGGCGAGTTCCTCGCCGCCCAGGCCGACGGGCAGGCCGTCGAAGCGGACCCGGGCGAGGGCGCGGCCGGCGTCCGCCTTCTCCTTCTCACCCTCGTCGATGCGCATCGGGACGGGCAGGATGCGGATGCCGCGCTCGCGGTAGCGGTCGTGGATGTGCTGGGCGATCCGGGAGGCGCCGTCGATGGACTGGTCGCTGAGGGTGAAGCAGACGACCAGGTCGTCGGGCATCTGGACGGTGCAGATCTCGGCGATGTCGGACAGGCCGGTGCGGGAGTCGATCAGCACGTAGTCGTAGCGCCTGGCCATGTCGGCCTTGAGGGCGTCGAAGAACTGCCCACCGTCGAAGCGGTCGTAGAAGATGTCCCAGTCGAGGTGGGTGACGGCCTCGGAGTAGTCGCGGTTGAACTGCCCCGCGGAGAGGAAGTCCAGGCTGCCGCCGGCCGGGAAGTGCGGCCAGGAGAGCGAGAGCGCGTGCGGGTGCACCCGGGCGAAGTCCAGGTGCCAGCCCTCGGCGTGCTCGACCGGGCGCAGCGCCTCCTCCCGGTACTCGGCGATGAGGTCCATCATCCCGGTGGTGCCGGCGAGGGAGGCCGGGTCGAGGAAGGGGTGGAAGAACTTGGCGAGGCCCGGCGCCTCCAGGTCCCAGTCGACGGTGAGGACGCGGAAGCCGTTGGCGGCGAGGATCCAGGCGGTGTTGGCGAGGGCCATGGTGCGGCCGGTGCCGCCCTTGTACGAGTAGAAGGTGATGATCCGGCCGTTGCGGTCCTTCTCCGCGGCCTGCCGCTCGGCCTCGCGCTGGGCGGCGAGTTCGGCGGCGGTGAGGCCGCCGAGGCGGAGATTCCTGGTGCGGTTGTCGCTCATCGGTTTCCTCGTCCTCCCAAGGGCGCCATCCCGTCATCGGGGTCATCGCCGTCGTCACGGTCGTCACGGTCGGGGTCGTGGTCGGGATCGAGGCCGAACGGGTCCGGGCCGTAGGGCTCGACCCGGTGCCCGCCCTGCTCCCCGTTCGGCCCGTCCGCCCCGAACCCGTCGGGTCGGCGGAAGGCGCCCCGCAGGCTCGGGCGCGGCGCCGGGGGTTCCTCCGGCTCGGCTCTGGTGCGGCCCTCGAAGGCGTACTTGGCCTTCATCGCCGCCCGGGGCAGGGCGTCGTCGAAGTCCTCCAGGGTGTTCAGCCCGGTCGAGCGGGTCGGGCCGGTCGCGCCGAGGAAGCTCGGCCGGCTGGCGCGCCGGGTGATGCGCAGCGTCTGGTCGCTCAGCTCGGCGAGTTCGCCGCCGTCGGCGTCGCACTCGGGGTCGTCGGTGTTCCACGGTTCCAGGACGCTCACCCAGGTGGCGTCGCAGCGGTCGAAGCGGCGGACCAGTTCGCGGCGGCGCGGGTCGCGCAGCGCCCACCGGTCGAGCAGCAGCAGTCCGGGGGCCTCGGCGTTGCCCTCGATGATGGACTCGGCCTCGTCGTCGAACTCGTGCACGGTCGGCTGGAAACCCAACTGCCGCGCCAGGCGCACCGCGTGCTGCGCGATCGGCGACCCGGCCGGGCGGTAGGGGTGCCAGTCGGTGCGCCGGGCGCCGTAGAAGTCCGGGTTACGGTCCGACGGTACCTCGCCCTGGTGGTAGGCGAGTACGGAGATCCGCAGCTGCTTGGTCGGGGCGGTGACGTTGAACGCGCTGGGGAGGGTGTTGAAGTCCATCCGCCGCCCGACCGGGATCACCGTCTCCTCCGCCACCTGCACGATCCGCGCCGCCAGCCGGTGCACGGCCAGCTCGTAGGCGGAGCGGAAGTAGCTGAGCTTCATCAGCGCGTACAGGCCCTCGGTGGCGTAGTCGGGGCCGAAACTCGCATGGTTGAACTGCAGTTCACTGGCCACCGCGGGCAGCCGGTAGCGGCTCATCGGCGCCCACAGCACCGGGACGATGCCGCTGGTGCGCTCCGCGTCGATGGTCGCCGGGTAGACCGGGCGGCGGGTGAAGGCGTGCCACTCCTGGCCGCACGGAACGCTGTTGAAGTACCGGGGCGAGTACAGCGGCACGAACACCCGGCAGGTCGACAACTCCCCGGACAGCCGGTCGGCCCACAACTCGCCCTGGTGCATGGACTCGTCCATGAACCCGACCGGCACCCCGGCCGGCACGGTGGTCAGCTGCAGCACGGCCTCGCAGAGGTCCCGGTACAGCTGCCGCACCCAGTGGTTCGGATCACCGGCCCCCCGCGCGCCGGCCTTCGGAGTGTGCGCGTAGGAGAGGAAGAAGTACGGCCGGGCCTCGTCCTCGTCCCAGCCACGGTCGTTCACACGCGCCTCCCCCGGGCCCGTCGGCAACCTGGTTCCCGCAGCCCCCGTGCGGCGGGGCTTCAGTGTAGAAACGACTGACACCGCAATGGAATAGCACAACGACCCGCACGGATTGACATGACCGAAACGACGACCCCCGGGGGCCGTCATCCGCGATCCTGGTCATGAACCAGCCTAACTGCGCTCCTGGGAGGGCGACCATGACCGAACTCAACTGGCAGCGATCCAGCTTCAGCGACGACGGGGCCGAGTTCATCGAGATCGCGTCCGAGGGCGACCTCGTCTACATCCGCGAATCCGACAACCCCGACCTCGTCGTCACCACCACCCGCACCAAGCTCAACGCCTGGATCCTCGGCGCCAAGGACGGCGAGTTCGACCACTTCGTCGGGCTCTGACCGCCCCGGGAGGGAGTCAGCGGCCGACGAGCTCCCCCAACTCGTCGGCCGACTCCGAGGTGAGGCGGTAGAACCCCTGGAGGCTGACGGAGTGTTCGAGACGGCCCTCCACCACGTACTTCAGGACCCTGGTGCGGTTGCGCCGGTTGCGCCAGGTGAGCCGCTCCAGCAGTTCGCCCGGTATCCGCCGGTCGAAGCGCACGGGCGTGGCGTCCACGTGCACCGCCGAGGCGCCGCAGCCGCCGGCGCCGAGCATCCGCCAGTCGTCGTGCCCGGGGAACGCCGGGTCCCGCCACGTCGCGGCGGGGGTGCCGCAGCAGTCGCCGCGTTCCCGGTCGACCACCAGCATCCGGCTGACCACGAACACCTCGCACCGGTTGACGTGCAGCGCGTACACCTCGTCCCCGGCGCGGGCCCCGGACCAGGCGGGCAGCGAGGAGTGCACCCCACTGAAGGCGACCGGGGGCCGCACGCCCACGTGACCGGCCTTGCGCAGGGCGCGGCAGGTGTCGTGGGTCCACAGGACGGTGAAGGCATCGGGCATGCCGCGATCCTAGGAGCGGGGTCGGACATCCGGTCCGGTTCGCCGGCCCTCAGGCGGCGGCCCCGGCGAGCCACGGATCGATCGGCACCCGGCAGGAGTTGAGGATCCCGGCGATCATCCGGTAGGTGCCGACCAGGGCCAGCAGTTCCAGCACCTGGGGCTCGCGGTGGCGGGCGACCAGCGCCTGCCAGGTCCCCGTCGACAGCGCGTGCGCGTCGTGCAGTTCGTCGACGGCCCGCAGCAGCGTGCGGTCGTCCTCGTTCCAGCCGGGGTGGTCCGGCCCGGCCGGGACGCGGGCGATCTCGGGCCCGGTCAGCCCGACGAGGGCGCCGAGCCGGACGTGATGGCGCCACTCGTACGGCGAGCCGGAGCGGTGCGCCGTGCGCAGGATCGCCAACTCCCGTGCGCGGGGCGGGATCAGCCCCTGGTTGAGCTGGGCGAGCAGGGGCGCCAGGTGGGCCAGCAGGTCGGGGTGGTGGCCGATGACGGCGAGGACGTTGGGCACCGGGAAGCCCTCCAGCGGCCCGGCGTCGCCGCCGCCGAACAGCTGCCGGACGGTGCTCTCCAGGCCGCCGGCGAGGGCGAGGACGTCGCCGGCGACCTTGGCGGCGGGGCGCGGCGCCAGGCGGGGCTCGTCGAACTCGTCGAGGAGGACCATCAGGTCCAGCTCGCCGGGGGTGCCGTCGCCGTTGAGCTCGCGGTAGACGGCTCCGAGGTTGAGAACCAGCCGCTCGGGGTCGGCCAGATCGGTGAAGCCGGCCAGGTCCATCTCCCGGGCGGCCTCCAGTACGGACAGGCCCGCCCCGTGCGCGCTCACGCCGTGCTCCCGCACCCGCTCCAGGTAGGTGCGGAAGCGGCGGACCTCGGCCTTGCCGACGACCGGGCCGTGGCCGGGAACGATCGTCTCGGCGTCGAGGCCGAGGATGAGGTCGCAGGCGGCGATCCAGTTGCCGATCCGGCCGCTGTGGACCACGGGGTGGCCGCCGATGAACAGGAGGTCCCCGGTGAACAGCACGCCCGCGTCCGGCACGTGGACCAGCACATCGCCCCGGGTGTGGGCGTAGCCGACCTCGATCAGCCGGACGGTGCGGCGGCCGACGGTGAGTTCGAGTTCGCCGCTGAAGGTCCGGCTCGGCAGGTTCGGGGTGATGCCGGAGAAGTCGAAGACCTTCCGCATCCGCTGGACGACCCGCGGCAGCGGGAGGTCGCCCGGCGCGGCGAGCACTGCGTGGAGGTGCTCGCCGCGCATGTCGGCGGCCGCGGCCTCGGAGGCGATGATCTCGGCGTCCGGGAGCAGTTGGTTGCCCCACCAGTGGTCGCCGTCGTTGTGGCTGTTGACCAGGGTGCCGATGGTGACGTGGGGCAGGGCCTCGTCGACGGCGGCCAGCAGGTCCCGGGTCAGCGGGACGGTGAACAGGGTGTCGACGAGGACCGCCTCGTCGCCGGAGACGATCAGCCCGGCGTTGCTGAGGCCCCAGGAGCCGTCCGGTTGCAGGTAGGCGTAGGTGTCCGGGGCGATCTCGTGCAGACCGAGGGAGTAGGGAACGTCCATCGCTTGGCCTCCTCGCTAGGTGTACTTGAGTATCCAGATGTACTCCAGTCCAATTCTGGATTCAAGTACACTGAGGGCGTGACAGCGACGAACCGACGCGAGCAGCGACGAACCGAGACCCGGGAGCGGCTACTGGCCGCCGCCCTGGAGCTGTTCGCCACCCAGGGGTACGCGGCCACGACGTACGACCACATCGCGGCGCGGGCCGATGTCGGGCGGCAGACCGCCTTCAACCACTTCGGCCGCAAGGAGGACTTCGTCGCCGCCTGGGTCCACCGCCGGCACGAACTGCTGGACTCCCGGGGCGAAACGGGCGGCGCGTCCGCCGTCGACGCGCTGGCGGATGCACTGCGCACCCTCGCGGAGCTCAACGAGCAGGAGTACGCGCTCGCCAAGGAGTTGCACGACAGCGGAGTGCTCCACTCCGCGTTCGGCCTCGGCGCCACCACGCCCCACGCGCTGCTGAACGCCGCGACCCACGGCCGGGAACGGGGCGAGATCCGCCCCGAGTTCGAGCCGGGAACGATCGCCGACCTGGTCTTCGACGCCTACGTCACCGCCCTGAGCCGCTGGCTGAGCGCCGACGGGGATCACTCCCTCACCGAAGCGCTGCTCACCAGGCTGGACATACTCGCCAGCGGCTTCACGGCGCACTGAACTGCGGACGGGCGCGGTCAATCCCGGTGGCGCCTGAACTCGCGCAGCAGCGCGAGGAGGTTGACCAGAGTGCTCGCCGGAACGTTGCCGAGGGAGACGAGGAGCTGGCCGTTCAGGATGGTCTCCCCGGGCTTGGCCGAGGGCCAGAGGAGGCCGAACTCGCGGCCCTCAGTGCGGAGTTCCACGATCAGATCGGTGATCTGGCGGCCGGTGAGGTGGTGAAGTGCCGGATCGGCCGGGTGGATCGGATGAAGGGCGTTCACGCGGCGCCGTCCAACTCGAACCAGACCCGCTTGCCGAGCTTCTGCGGCTCCGCACCCCACCGGTGCATGAGGCCCTCCACCAACTGCAACCCCCGCCCCGATTCGGCGAGTTCGCTGGGCTGTCGAGGTTCGGGGAGCATGGAGCTGCGGTCGGCGACGGTGACCCGGAGGGTGCCGTTCGCGATGGCGGCGAAGACCGCCGGAGAAGTGGTCAGGCCATGACGCCAGGCATTCACGATCAGCTCCACGAGCGCGAGTTCGGCGTCCGCGATGGCCGAGTCGGAGTACCCGGCGCACTCCATGACGTGGCGCAACGCCTCGCGGGAAACGGTGAGGGAGGGGGAGTTGAGGTGGGGGTCACACATGGGGAATCTCCCAGCGGTGCAGAGGAATGCCGCACGAGCGGGCACTACTGACGACCCGTCCGGTCGGCGGTGTGTGCTTGGAACTGTAGGTCAATTAGCCTCAACTCTGCAACACGCTCCGCACATGCATCTACACTTTGCGTAGGCATCGATCGCGGGAAGGATGTGCCCATGGGGTTCAGGACTGGGATCAGCGAACGACAGCGCCGCTTCGGCGAGGAGCTTCGCCGTGTTCGAGATGCCGCCGGCATCTCGGCCTTGGAGATCGGCGAGGCCTTGGGAGTGAAGGGCCCGAACATCAGCCACACCGAAGCTGGCAGGCTTGGCCTCAATCTTGAGCGATTGAATGCCTGGCTCAACATCTGCAAGGTCACGGACCCCGAGTACCGAGCCGGCCTCATCGCCATGAGCGAGAGCGCGGGCAAGGGCTGGTGGACCGAGTTCAAGCACGACGTGACACGCAGCGCACTCGATCTGGCTGAGGCAGAGGCAAGTGCAACAGCCTTGGAGAACTACGAGTCCCTCCTGGTCCCCGGGCTATTGCAGACGAAGGCCTACGGCGAGGTCATCCAGGGGTACAACGAAAAGAAAGTCGAGTTCCGCCACGAGCGCCACAAGGTACTGACAGGCACCAACGCGCCTACGTACCGCGCAGTGATCCACGAAGCGGCCCTGCACATGATGTACGGAGGGCCTACGGTCATGCGGGAGCAGCTGAACCATCTGATCGAGATGAGCAGGCTGCCGAACGTGACGATTCAGATCCTGCCGTTCGACTGCACCACGTACGCCTCGAACGACACTCCGTTCCTGCTCATCCGCGGGACTCACGCTCGGCTTGACACCGTGTTGCTCGAACACCCTCATGGGTCCGACTTCATCGGAGCCCCTGAGGTCGTGACAACATTTGACCGGAAGTTCGACCGGCTCAGGGGCTTGGCACTCCCTCCCCTGTCCGCCGCGACCTCCGAGTCATCACCAGCCCAGCGCGACTCATTGGGTTTGATCCAGCACATTCGCTACAAGGTCCAGGGAAGATAGCCATGCACCAGCTCAACTGGCAGAAGTCCAGCTTCAGCAGCGACCAGGCCAACTGCGTCGAAATCGCTTCTGCGGGTGAGCTGGTCTACATCCGCGAGTCCGACGACCCCACCACCATCGTCACCACCACCCGCACCAAGCTCAACGCCTGGATCCAGGGCGCCAAGGCCGGCGAGTTCGACCACCTCACCGCCTGATCCCCCGGCCCCGTGCCCCGGCGCATCCCGCCGGGGCACGGGGATATCCAGTGGTGTGCCCGGCGGCAGGCAGCAAGGATCACGGCATGCACGTCTTCCTTGAGACCGAACGGCTCCTGCTGCGCCCGTTCACCGAAGCCGACGCCGACCACCTCTTCGCGCTGGACAACGACCCCGAGGTCATGCGCTTCATCAACGGCGGCAAGCCGACCAGCCGGGAGGCGGTCCAGGCGAGGATCCTGCCGCGCCTGCTCCACGACCACCCGTGTTTCGGCACCCGCGGCTACTGGGCCACCGAGGAGAAGGCCACCGGCGTCTTCCTCGGCTGGTTCGAGTTCCGCCCCCTCGACGATCACAGCCCCGCCGTCGTCGAGCTCGGCTACCGGCTGAACCGGGCGGCGTGGGGCAAGGGCTACGCCACGGAGGGATCGCGGGACCTGATCCACAAGGGCTTCACCGACCTCAGCGTGGAACGGGTCACGGCGAACACCATGACCGTCAACACCCGCTCCCGGCGCGTGATGGAGAAGTCCGGCCTGTCCTTCCTCCGCAGCTTCACCGGCGACTGGCCGGAGTCGATCCCGGGTTCCGAACATGGTGAAGTCGAGTACGAACTCACCCGAACCGAGTGGCAGCAGCGCCAGTAGACGCCTGCGCAGGAAGTCGGCCAAGCCGACTTCCTGCGCACGAAGCCCGGGGGCAACGTCGCCGCTTCGGCGGGGCCGAAGCGGCGACGGGCGACAAGGCCCCGCCCGCCCCTTCGCTGGGCCGGGCGGGGGCTTTCGCCGTCATGGCTCTCTACCCCAGGTACGGAGTCGCCCGGTGCTCCAGGAAGTGCTGGAGCCGGAGCTGCTGGGAGTGATGCATCGGCAGATCCCCGATGTCGCCTGGGGCTACGAACCGGAGATCGGTGGACTCGTCCGAGATCCGGAGTTCCCCGCCCGTGATGCGCGCGGTGAAGCAGACGTTGAACTGCTGCCGAACCTCGCCGTCCGAGTAGGCGATCACGTGTCGGGGGTCGGTGTACGTGCCGACCAGTCCAGTGATTTCGACGTCGAGGCCGGTCTCCTCCCTTACCTCCCGAACGGCCGTACCCGGAAGTGACTCACCGAGGTCCATCGTTCCGCCCGGCAGCGCGTACAGGCCGTTGTCGGTGCGCCGTTGGAGCAGGATGCGCCCTTCGCCATCGGTCACCACGGCGGACGCTGCCACCACCAGCCGGTTCGGCTTGGGCGCGTTGGGGTCGTCGTAGAACTCGGTCCGTGCCACGTGATCAGCTCTCCTCAACCGGTAGGGCGGCGTTCCACACTGCATCGAAGCTCGCAGCATAGGTATCGAACAGCGCCCCCAGGCCTCCTGGGGGCGCGGGCCTGCTTCACCCTGCACACCGAGGCCGGGCTTCGTGCGCAGGAAGTCGGATCGGCCGACTTCCTGCGCACGAAGGGCTCTGAGCGACGTCGCCGCTTCGGCGGGGCCGAAGCGGCGACGGGCGACCAGAGGGTGGGGGCATCGGGTGGCTATGCGGGGTGGGGGGTGCGGAAGACGGTGGTGAGGAGTCGGTCGAGGGCCTTGGGGAACTCCTGGGCCGGGTCCGAGTCCGTGTCGCCGGTGGTCAGGCCGGCGGTGAGGGTCCTGGTGCCGTCGAAGGAGCTGATCATCAGGGCGCCGTAGCCGCCGGGGGCGCCGCCGTTGTGGTGGACGATGGTGCCGCCTTCGGGGCCGAGGTCCTGGACGAACAGGCCCAGACCGTAGCCGAGCATCCCGTGGGGCTTGCGCATCTCGTCGAGCAGCGGGGCGGGCAGGAGCCTGCCGCCGAGCAGGGCGGCGAAGAAGACTTGCAGGTCCCGGGTGGTCGAGATCATGTCTCCGGCGCCGACCAGCAGGGAGAGGTTCTGGCGGCTGACGTCGACGACCTTCCACTCCTCCCCGTCCTGGTAGCGGTAGTAGCCGTGGGCGTGCGGGCCGGGGATGTCCGGCGAGTCGCCGGGCACCACGGTGCCGTGCAGGCCGAGCGGTTGCAGGATGCGCCGCCGCATCTCCTCTGCGTACGGCCGGCCGGCAACCTGCTCGATCAGCAGCACGGCCAGCGTGTAGTTGGTGTTGGAGTAGCTCTGGTCCGCCCCCGGCTCGAAGCGGGCCGGCTCGGACAGCGCGAACCGGACGAGTTCCTCGGGCCGGTAGCTGTGGAACCGGTTGTCCACCCACGGTTTGCCCACCGAGGGGAGCCCGGGCACGAACGTCCCGTCGGGGTCCAGTTCGCCGGTGCAGTTGTGGACGCCGCTGGTGTGCTGCAACAACATCCGCACGGTGATGCGCCCGTCCAGCCCGAACCCGGTCAGGTGGTCGGCCACCGGGGTGTCCAGCGTGATCGCGCCCTCGGCCACCAGGTGCAGCACCAGGGTGGCGACGAAGGTCTTGGTGGTGCTGCCGATCCAGAACTGCCCCTCCGTCGACGGCTTGGCGCTCCCGCCGAGCTCGTGCACTCCGGCGCTGCCAACCCACTCGCCGCGTTCGTCGCGCACCCGCAGCTGCACTCCGGCGAAGCCGGCGTCGACGAACTCCTGGGCGGCCTTCTGCAGTTCGGGGCGTTCCTGGGCCGCGTTGTGCTGGACGGTGCTCATGATCGTTCCTTCTCTCGCGGTGGTGGGGCCGGTTCGGTCGTGCCAGCCGGTGCTCAGAGGCTGCGGGCGGTGATGTCGCCGTGGGCGGTGGTCGCGTGGATGGCGAGCTCGGTCTCGCCGGTGTTCCGGAGCGCGTTGTGGATGCGGCCGTAGCCGGTGCCGGCGTCCATGGCGGCGGAGACGCCGCGGGCGGCGTCGACCTCGATCCGGCCCAGCTCGGTGCGCAGGGTGACGGTGCCGCGCACGGCCTCGGTGATGCGGATGTCGCCCTTCTGGGTGGTGATCTCGGCGGGGCCGCCGAGGCGGCCGACCGTGATGTCGCCGAGCTGGAGGGCGATCCGGGCGCCGGCGGTCTCGTCGAGCTTGACGGTGCCCTGCGCGGCCTCGTAGTCGACGTCGCCGAGGCGGCCGACGCCCCGGAGTTCGGCCATGGCCGCCTTCGCCTCGACCCGGGAGCCGGCCGGCAGCTGGACGGTCACCTCGACGGATCCCGAGCTGCCGAGGATCCGGTTCTTCGGCTCCGGGGTCTCGATCCGCAGGACGCCGTCGGCGTAGGTGACCTCGATCCGCTCGGCCGCCTTCACGTCGCGGCTCTTCGTGGCGTCGGCGGGCAGAACCTCGACCGTGGTGTCGGCCCGGTCGGCGGCGATGAGGCGGATGTGCCCGGCGGGGATGTCCAGGACGGCGGTGACGGGGGCGGTGGTGTCGAACTTCTGCATCGCGGTCTCCCTCTTCGGTGGCGGCGAGCCCCTCGGCCCGGTGCTTTCTGATGACAGAAACGCTACGTTGCGTTCATGACTCTGGCAACCAATTCGTTGCGCACAATCACCATCAATGCAGGTCACTGGCGATAAATCATTGCAACGGTCTCAGGCGTAACGCAACGAGCGAAGCCCAGATCGTTGCAATGAACTGGACGTTAACGCTATGCTGGGGCGACCGCACGCCACGAAGGAGACCGCGATGCCGGGAGGCAGACTCACCCAGCAGGAACGCCAGCAGATCGCGCTGGGACTGGCCGACGGCCTCGCCTACGCGGAGATCGCCAGGCGCCTCGACCGCCCGACCTCCACCATCACGCGCGAGGTCATGCGCAACGGCGGCCCCACCGCCTACCGCGCCGACCTCGCCCAGCGCGCCACCTCGCACCGCGCCCAGCGCCGCAGGCAGAGCGAGGCCAAGGACCCGGCCGCCTCCCCGCAGGCCCACGGGCGCGACGCCGAGGCGGTACGCGCGTACGAGGAGGTGTTCACCACCGTCCTCATGCAGTCGGGCACGCCCAAGATGATGGCCCGGGTGCTGTCCTGCCTCTTCACCACCGACGCGGGCAGCCTCACCGCCGCCGAACTCGCCCAGCGTCTCCAGGTCAGCCCGGCGTCCGTCTCCAAGGCGGTCGCGTACCTGGAGAGCCAGGGCCTCGTCCGCCGGGAACGCGACGAGCGCCGCCGCGAGCGCTACGTCGTCGACGACGACGTCTGGTACCAGTCGATGATGGCCAGCGCCCACGGCACCGCCCAACTCGCCGTCATCGCACGGCAGGGCGTCGGCGTCCTCGTCCCGGACACCCCGGCGGCCGCCCGCATGGAGAACGTCGCCCGCTTCCTCGACTTCGTCTCCGAGGCCATCGCCCGCGCCGCCGACCAGGCCCGCGAGGTCCTCCACACCAAGCCCGAGCCGGCCCTCAACGGCGGCGGGTGACCGCGCCCCGGGGGAGAGGAATCAGGCGAGGCCCCGGCGGAGGATGTGGGTGGCGAGGTCCACGGCCTCCCGGACGGGGATGAGGTGGCACTCGGCGGAGCCTATGCGGGTGGTGGTGACGCCGGTGGCGACGCGCAGGACCCGGGCCCCGAGATCGGCGAAGTGGAGATCGTCGAGGTAGGGGGCCCTGAAGGTGATCCAGCCCTCCGGCCCCCGGCACCGGAACTCGCTGATGCGGACGTCGGGCATCCGCAGGTCCGCGAGGTGGAAGGCGGTGAACCTCGCCATCGGGGCCCCGAGCATCAGCACCCGGGCGTCCAGGTCGTACAGCCGGCCGAGCGGGCTGTCCGGGCCGAGGTGGGAGGTGAGGGCGTGGTGCGCGGTGATCTCCCGCGCCAGGGGGCCGAGGGCCGCCCAGGAGGTCTGCGGGTGGCTGCTGCGCAGGGCGCCGGGACGGGTGCGGATCTCCTCGGAGAGGGCGCCCATGGTCGGGGAACAGGGAGTGCCGACCGGGTCGTAGGGCGGCATCCCGTCGAGGTAGGCGGCGACCTCCCTCGGGGAGAGTCCGGCGATGGCGGCCTTATGGATCCGCGAGGTCGCCGAGTTCTCGGGGTTGGCGGTGTAGGCGACCAGCGTCCCTTCACTGCCCAGGGTGTCGAGCAGGGCGTCGGCCACCCCGGCCGCGCCGCCGGCCACCCAGCCGAGGGCGCGCAGGGACGCCTGGACGTGGAGCACCGTTCCCGGCCGGACGCCGAGTTCGGCGAGTCCTCTGGCCAACTGCCCGGTGGCGAGGGTGGTCCGGGCGCGGGCGGCACCAGTGAGGACGGCACCGGTGCGGGCGGTACGAGGCAGCATGGTCGTCATACCGGCATCAGGCCCCCGTCGCACGGACGCGGCTGTGCTTCTCCCGCATCCGGTCGGCGGTCTGCTCGGCGGCCCTCGGCACCGGAACGGCGAGCCACGGGGTGAGGCTCTCCCGCATCCCCTCGGCGAACCGCAGCCCGACGCCCGTCAGCGCCCCCGACTCGACCAGCCGCTCGACCGCCTCCGCCGTGTACCGCCGCCAGAGCGCGAACTGCGCCCGCGCCCGGTCGGCGGCCTCAGCGGGAAGCCCGTCGTACGCGGCCGTCCGCGTGCCCCAGTACTCGGTGACCGCCAGGTGCGCGTACGTGCCCTGGAGCAGACCCTCCAGCGGGCGCGGATCCGGCCGCCAGGGCGCGAAGTACAGCTGCTCGTCGGCCCGGTCGTAGAGGTCGAACAGGTCCAGGACGGCCCCCAGCTTCACGTGCTGGAACTCGTGCGCCAGCAGCAGCGCCAGCGTCGGCGCGGTGGCCGGCCGCGCGATGCCGACCGCCCCGAACGCCTGCCGCGCCGCCGAGCTGACGTCCCGTCCGGCCGGGCCGGGCCGCAGCGGGGTCACCGTCGACAGCCCCGCCCGGATGCCCTCCGCGTACCCGGGCAGGTCGCGCCCGAGCAGCTCCCAGGCCTCGCGCAACGCGCCCGTCCAGCCCAGCAGTTCGCCCTCCGGAAGCCGCCCGGCCACCGGGTGGTCGTGGCTGTCCCGCAGCGGGTCGAGGTCCTCCAGCGCGACCGTCCAGCCCCCGGCCAGCCGGACCCGCCGCAGCGGCTGGTCGTAGGAGGTGAACACCGACCCGTCCTGGGCCCGCACCTCGAACCCGTCCGCCAGGCCGGTGACCACCGCTTCCCCGTCCGGTACGGCGATCCGCCCGAGCGTCGGCAGGTGCAGCCACCCGTCCCGCACCGGCACCGCGACCGCGTCCCCGCGCCCGGCCCGCACCGCCGCCGCGGCGGCCAGCGCGGCCAGCGGCCCGAGCCCGACGGAGAGGTCCCCGGCGAGCCGCCGGGCCGCCCAGGCGCGGGCGTACGGGTGCGCGAGGACGGCGTCCACGGCGGCGGGCGCACCCGCGTCGAGCGCCGACAGCAGGCCCCACGCCTCCGCGCTTCCCTGCCCGGAGGCGTCCCAGGCGGCGGCCAGCATCGCCCGGGTGAGCGCGAGTTGGGAGCGCGCGAGCGCGGAGACGGTGTCCGCTCCCCCGTACCCCCGGGCCAGTTCGTCGAGTTGCGCCGGAGTGAGCGCGGCCGGCAGCAGCGACTCCCCGCCCTGCGCTGGGATCGCCGCCGGAACGGCGGTGGAACCACCGTTCTCCGCAATGCCGTTGATGAGCTTCATGAGGTCACCGCAGTAGACGGAGGGATTGTCGAAGCCAGTGTCCGCCCGGTACCGGTGGGCGTACAGCCCGCCACCACAGGAGCGGACCACCGGGCAGGCCCGGCAGGCCTCGCTCAGTCCGGCCAGTCCGGACTGCCGGGCCATGATGCCGGGGTGACGGGCGAGGTCGTCCAGGCTGTGCGCGAAAACGTTCATTCCGGTGGCGGGCGCGCCGTCGTACGCCGTCTTCAGGCTGTCGGCCTGCTCGAACTCCCCGTCCGTCTCCAGGACGGCGAGGTCCGAGGGCTCCAGCCCGAGCGACTCGGTGAGGCTGGAGAAGCCCCGCAGCGTCCGGTGCACGGATTCGAAGGTCCGGACGGCGAACGGCCGCCCGTCCGATTCCCACAGCCTGTGGACGGTGAGCAGCCAGTCGGCGTACGGGGTCTCCCCGCCGCCCGGGAGCCGCTTCGGCGGCTCCTCCCAGGTGGCGTGCGGCAGCAGGAAGTCGACGGCCGGGGGCTCCAGTTCGGCCAGCGCCCGGTAGACCGCGGCCGGGTCGTTCTCGATGTCGACGGTGCACAGCAGCCCGGCGAACAGGTGCCGGTACTCGGGCGTGCTCAGCAGCTCGACCGCCCGCAGGACCTGGGGGTGGCTGCTGCGCCCGTCGGCGAAGCGCCGGTGGCGGTCGTTGGCGGCCCTGTCGCCGTCCAGCGAGATGCCGACCTTCACACCCAGTTCGGCGAAGAGTTCGCAGTAGGCACGGGAGAGTTGGACGCCGTTGGTGTGGATCCGCAGGTCCAGCGCGCAGCCGGGGGGCAGTGCCGCCCGGAGCGCCTCGGCGGCGTGGCGCAGACGGTCCGGGCCGGCGAGCAGGGGCTCTCCCCCGTGCAGGACGACCCGGACAACGGGCAGCCGGTGGGCGGCGGCGTGTTCGCCGATCCGCTCGGCGACGGTGTTCAGGACTTCTTCACCGATGACCTTGGGACGTCGCCGCCAACTGGTGTCGGCGTGCTCGTACACGTAGCAGTGATCGCAGGCGAGATCACACCGGCTGTGGACCTTCACGACGAATTGGGTGAGAGGTCGCGGAGTTGGCGTCATGGTCGATCGGATTCAGCGGAGCCGACGTCGGGTCGGCCGATCAGATGGAGGAGTTGAAGGCGGCGACCGGAACGCCGGCTCCGGTGTCGGGGAGGGCGCGGCGGAGCCTGGCGGCGAGTTCCTCCGCGCCCAGTCGGGCGAGGTCGTCCAGCGACGGCCGGTCGTCGCCCTGAGCCTGCGGAGCCTGCTGAGGCGACGTCAGTTCAGTGCGGGGAATGGTGTCCAGTGCGGGTGTCATGTTCGATTCTCTTCCGCGAAGGGGGTTAGAGAGAAGCACCGCCGGGTATATACCCCGGCTTGGTCGCAAGAGTACTGCGCACGGGCAGGTCGCGACGCTCCCTTACAGAGCCCTAACTGCCCACTACCCCCTGCGGGCTGCGGCGTCTCGCCAAAAGTTCACCCGTCCAGCGGTCGCGCGAGGGCACTCGACCGGCGCACAGGATCCTACGAGGGCCGGGCTTGATCACACCGGCGGCGCCTCCACGAAGATGTCCACCCGCCCGGAAGCACCGGCCCCGTCACCGGCCCCGTCACCGACACCGCCACCGGCCCGGCCGAGCGCGAGGTTGCCGAACGCCGCCCGGGAGTCGGGGTGGTCCGGCCCCAGCGACTCCGCCAGCACCTCCGCGGCCCGCTCGTCCAGCTCCCGAGCACCGGCCTGATCGCCCACGGCCGTCAGCGAGTTGGCGTGGTTCAGCAGCGCCGCCCCGACGTACCGGTGCCGCTCCCCCAACTGCGCCCGCAGCCCCTCCAGCACCCGCCCGGACAGTGCCGCGGCCTCCTGCGCGCGGCCGTCCCGGCGCAGCAGCACCGCGAGGTTCCCGGCGGCGATCAGGGTGGTCGGGTACTCCTCGCCGAGGTGGGCCCGGTGGTATTCGAACACCGCCCGGGCCAGCTCGACCGCGCGCCCGTTCTCGCCGAGCGCGGCGAGGTCGACGGCGAGGTTCCCGGCGGCGGCCGCGGTCTCCGGGTGGTCGGCCCCGAACCGGGCCAGCAGCCGGCGGTGCGCCTCCTCGTCGGCGGCCCGGGCCTCCTCGTACCGGCCGAGCCGCAGCAGCGCGGCACCGAGGTGCCGCAGACCGCGCAGGGTGCCGTCGTGGTCCTCGCCGTAGCGCGCGCGGGAGCGCTCGACGGTGTCCGCGAGTGCGGCCCGCGCCTCCTCGTACCGCCCGGCCTCGCGCAGGGCGCGGCCCCGGTTGAGTTCGGAGATGAGGGTGTACAGGTCGTCCTCGCCGAGCACCGACCGCTGGCGGGCCATGGCGGTCGAGTGGCCTTCGACGGAGTCGCCGAGGTCGCCGGCCAGGAAGTCGGAGACGGCCAGGTTGTTGAGGCTCATCATGGTGCGCGGGTGGTGCGGCCCGAGGACCCGCTCGGCGGCCTCCAGCGTCCGCCGGTCGAACGCCTGCGCCTCGGAGTAGCGGCCGAGTTGACGCAGGTCTCCGCCGAGTCCGGCGGCGGCGGCGATGGTGTGCAGGTGGTCGGGGCCGAGCAGGTCGGTCAGCCGCTCCCACGCCTCCCGGTCGGTGCGGTACGCCTCCTGCGCCGCGCCCTGGAGCCGCAGCACGTTGCCGAGTTCGACCTGGAGCGTCAGCGCGGGGAGCTCCCCCTCGCCCCAGTGCGCCAGCGCCCGCCCGGCGAGTTCGCGGGCGGCCTCCAGCAGCCCCCGGTGGCGCAGGTAGCGGACCGAGGCGGTGATCCACCGCCGCACCTGCGGATCGGCGCTCTCCACCGCGCCGGACGGCCCCAGGTGGGGCAGCAGCGCCGCGAACCGGGGCCAGTCCTCCGTCCGGTCCGGGTCGCCGGAGCCGGTCAGCGCCAGCGCGCCGTGCACGGCGGCCCGGACGGCCGGCCGGTCGGCCTCGGCCACCTGGTCCCGCAGCAGCGCCTGGACGATCCGGTGCACCCCGAGCGTGCCGCCGCCCTCCGCGTCGTAGCGGACCAGGCCGTACTGGTTGACGGTCCGCAGGATCTCCCCGACCGCCATCCGCTCGTCCTCGCCCTGCGGCGGCCTGATCGCCCGGACGGCCGGTTCGCTGTAGAACAGCTCGACGGGGATGGCGTCCGGCCCGAGGAAGCCGCACAGTTCCAACAGCCGCATCGCCGGGGCGTTGACGCGGCGCAGGTCGGCGCCCGCGATCCGGGCGGTGGCGGCGGTGGCGGTGGAGTACTCGCCGGGAACGGGCCGGTCCAGCACCTCGGTGAGCGCCTCGCCCAGCATGTGCAGGTAGGTGGCGGCCGGCATCGGCGTCTCCTGCAGCCACCGCGCGGCCTGGCCGACCGCGAGCGGGAGGTCGCCGAGCAGTTCGGCGATGCGGTCGGCCTCGACCTGCCGCATCGCGGGGTTGAACCGCCGCATCAGCCGGACGCTCTCGGCCCGGTCGAACACCGTGACCTCCACGCGGCCGGGGTGCCTCGCCCAGCGCCGGTTGCGCGAGGTCACCAGCACGTGCCCGTCGGCCGTCCCCGCGGGCAGCCAGGGGGTCAGGCGGTCCGGGTCCTCGGCGTTGTCGTAGACCAGCAGCCAGCGCCCGTACGGCTGCCCCCGGTCGAGGTGGCGCAGCAGGCCGGCGGCGGCCCGCTGGACGTCCTGGTCGGCGGGCAGCCCGAGCTCGGCGGCGAGGTCGGCGAGCTGCTGCGGGACACCGGCCGGCTCCTCGGCCCGGATCCACCACACGACGTCGTACGCGGCCGCGAAGCGGTGGGCGTACTCGGCGGCGGTCTGCGACTTGCCGACCCCTCCCATGCCGTACAGCATCTGGACGGAGCGGGCCCGGCCGGGAGTCGTGAAGCCGTCCCGGAGGCGGTCGAGCAGCCTCCCCCGGCCGGTGAAGGCCGGGTCGCGCGGCGGCAGGGTGTGCACCACCGGGCGGCTTCCGGGGAAGCGGGCGGGCGGCGGCGGGGGCTCGTCCTCGGCCCCGACCCAGCGCCCGGCACCGGGCGGCGGGCCGAGCAGCTCGAACAGCCGGGACTCCGCCAGCTCCGCCGGGCAGCCGGCCAGTTGGACCGCCGAGCGGTCCGCGACCGGCCAGCCGTCGAACGGCTCCCCGGCCTCCACCGCCCCCGCCGCCTCCCCGTCGAGCGCCTCCCCGTCGAGCGGCTCCGCCTCCAGCGACACCGCCAGCAGCGCGCCGCCCTCCCCCGCACCGAGCCGGCGCCACAGCTCGCCCGCCCTCGGGAACGCCCGGTACTCGGGCGACAGCAGCGCCAGCACCCGCCCGTCGCCCTCCGCCGGCCCGTCGGCCTCCGGCAGCGCGCCGCTCCCGTCCTGCGGCACGGCCACGCTGTGCAGCGAGACCAGGTAGCCGAACCCGGCCATCGCACCGGCCGCCCACTCCGCCCAGATCCGGTCCCCCGGGGCGTAACTCACGTGCACCCGGCGGGACCTGGCCCGCCCGGGCCGCAGGTAGGCCGCGTAGAGCCGGCGGCGCACCCGGTCCGGGACGGGCGCCAGTTCCCGCACGCGCCCGTCGGTGAGCCAGTCCGCCAGCCGCTCGAAGGCGCTGAGCAGGCTGCGGTTCTGCCCCGGCCGGTCGACGACGGTCGCCGGCACCTCCTCGTAGGCGTAGAAGGGCTTGTACGGCACCTCCACGTCCCGCCAGTACGCCGTCCGGCGGTCGGCGCCGAGCCAACGGCCCAGGTACGGGGCGAAGGCGTCGTGGGCGAGGTCGCGGCCGGCGGCGAGCCCGGCCCGTTCGGTCTCCTCGACCCGCATCGGCACCGGGAGCACCCGGATCTCCCGGACGTCGGCCTCGGCGATGGCGCGGGCCGCGTCGACACCGCCGCGGATGCTCTGGGCGCCCAGGGTGAAGCAGTCGACGACGCTGTCGGGCATCAGCACGGTACAGATGCCCGAGGTGTCACTGACCCCGGTCCGACTATCAATCAACACATAGTCATATGCGCCGGTCCACTGCTCCCGCAGAGCGGTCAGGAACTCCGCCCCGCGGACGTCCGCCCGGGTGTAGAAGCTGCGCCAGTTGAAACTGGTGACGGCCGCCGAGTAGGCCCCGTTCTGCCGCCCGGCCGGCATCAGGTCGAGGCGGCCGTCGGACGGCAGGTCGAGGGCGAGGCCGCACAGGTAGCCGTCGAGCCGGCCCGGCGTGGTGAGCCATTCCCGCGGTCCGGCGGCGGAGGTGTCGCCGGCACCGGGCAGCGCCTGGTCCACGTAGGCGCGCAGCAGGTCGATCAGGCCCGGGGTGTCGTGCAGTTCGGGGTCGATCAGCAGCGGGTGGTAGTAGCGGTGCAGGCCGGGGGCTTCGAGGTCCCAGTCCACCACCAGCACGCGCAGGCCCTGGCTGGCCAGGATCCAGCCGAGGTTGGCCAGGGCCATGGTCCGGCCGGTCCCTCCCTTGAAGGAGTAGAACGTGACGACCGAGCCGGTCGCCGGCGGGGCGGCGGTCCCGGCTTCTACCGGCACGGCCTGGTCGGCGGTCATCGCTGCGGGTCTCCTTCACGCGGCTGGTCGGGGGCGATCCTGGGCGGTCGGCGCGGCCGGGGCGGCAGGCGCTCCGAGTCCGCCGGCGGCCAGGCCGGGATGGCCAGACCGGGTAGGGACGGGCCGGGCAGGGACGCCGTCTCCGCACCGAGCCCGAACGACGCGCGGGCGGCAACCGGATCGCTGGTTTCCTCCTCGTCCAACAGCCGGTTCTGGGCCACGGACACGGCCCTGAGGAGTTCAATCTCGAATCGTTCCCTGGTCACGTGCACCCGAAAGAGCGGCTCGGGCCCGGAACGGTGCAACCAGTTGCGCGGGAACACCGCGCGCACCCCTCCCCACAACTGCGCGCGGGCCGGCCCCTCGGGCGGGTCGTCGGTGCCGGTGGGCACCAGGACCCCGGTGACCGGGTGGTTCTGGCCGTCGTACTCGCGCAGCGCCTGCCGGTACGGCTCCCGCCCCGCCGACCACGGGTCCACCAGCAGCACGCTGACCTGGTTGTTCTCCCGGGCCCGGTCCAGGTCGGCGGCCAGGCCCGGCCCCACCTCGTCCAGGGTGGTGATGTGCCCGGCCCTGGTGATCACCTGCTGGGCGCGGGCGACCAGCGAGGGCAGGGTCGGCGGGTGGTAGGGCGCCCAGTCCCAGGGCTGCGGGCCGTACCAGCCGCCGCGGTACGGCTCCTGCGCCGCGGCCGCCCCCGGCAGCGACCGGTCCGCCGCCACGAACAGCCGGACCAGGCCGGTCCGGGCCGGCGGAGGCTCGGCGGCGGGCAGCGGGAAGCAGCCGTCCACCGCGCCGAGGTCCAGCGCCGTCAGCACCGTGACCGGCCGCAGCGCGGCGTCCCGCACCCGTTCGGCGATGACCTTGACCACCCTCAGGTAGTCGGGCCCGTACGGCTCCGCGCGCAGCAGCGCGTGCAGCCCGCCGGCGGCGTAGGCCTCGCCCATGTCGTGCTGGACGTACTGGATCCGCTGCACCTCGACGGGCAGTTCCTGCGGCGGCGGCTCCCACAGCACCGGGATCAGGGCCGGAACCGCCTCCCCGGTCAACTCCCGGTGCCGGCGCACCCGTTCGTGGAAGGCGGTCCACTCCTTGCCGCAGTACGGGCTGCCGAAGTAGGCCGGCGAGTACAGCGCGACCATGCTGCGGCAGGAGGCGACCATCCCGGAGAGCTGCTGCTCCCAGTCGTCGCCGACGCGCAGCCGTTCGGTGTCGCGGTAGCCGAGTTCGCCGGCACCGGCCGCGGGCTCGATGCGGGCCAGTTCGTCCTTGAGGTCGTGGAAGAACTGGTCGACGAAGGCGCCGCCGGCAAGGTGGTCCCGCCGTGCGTAACTGAAGAAGAAGTAGGGCTCCACGGCACCCCCCGGTCGGCCAACGTGGCCTACCGTACTAGGAGTTGACGCAAGCGCGCCCGGATGCGGAACATCCGGGCGGAATCGCAGGTCGGAGCACCCCGGTCGGTACCGCCGGCGGCGCGAACGGCCCGGCCGGTCAGATCGCGGACGAGAACCGCATCACCGGCATGAGGCCGGGGCCCTCGCCGGCGAGGCCGACCCGGCGCATCAGCCGCCCGACGGCCTCGGGCGTGCAGCGGGCCAGGAGCTCGTCGAGCGTGGGTCCTGACCGGTCGGGATCGGGATCCGGCCCGGCGGACGGGAGTTCGACAGCGGCGGTGGATTCAGGCATCGCGGTCTCACGCATCTGAAGTCCGAACCCCTTCGAATCACGGGTGGCTCGCGCCCAACGTACCCGCACACGCCGACCGTCGTCACCCGGCGCGCGAGCCGTCCGTCCCCCGGCGGAGCCGCTCCCCCGCCCCCCGGGTCACGGGCAGAGCCGCTCCACCCGCCAGCCGGTCGGGCTCGCCGGGTCGGCAACGTAGCGGAGGCGGTCGTGCAGACGGTTCTCCCGCCCCTGCCAGAACTCGACACTCTCCGGGACCACCCGGTAGCCGCCCCAGAACGGCGGGACGGGAACGCCCTCGCCCTCGGGGTAGCGGCGCTCCAGTTCGGCGTAGCGCTGTTCGAGGACGTCGCGGCCGCTGACCGGGCTGGACTGCTCACTGGCCCAGGCACCGAGCTGGGAGCCGTGCGGGCGGGTGCGGAAGTAGGCGGCGGTCTCGTCCCGGCCGACCTTCTCCACCCGCCCCTGGACGATCACCTGGCGGGCCAGCGCGATCCACGGGAAGAGCAGCCCGGCGTACGGGTTGGCGGCGAGTTCGGAGCCCTTGCGGGAGCCGTAGTTGGTGAAGAACACGAAGCCGCGCGCGTCGTAGGCCTTGAGCAGGACCGTGCGGGAGCTGGGCCGCCCCTGGGCGTCGGCGGTGGAGAGCACCATGGCGTTGGGTTCCACCACCCCCGCGTCGTCCGCCTCGTGGAACCAGCGGGTGAACTGGCCGACGGGCTCGGGCGCGAGCTGCTCCTCGACCAGTCCCTCGTGGCTGTAGTGCTTGCGCATCACGGTGAGGTCCGGGCCGGGGCGGGCCTCGTCGGCCAGGGTCCGGGTGGCGGGGCTCGGGGGCGTCGACTGGGCGCGTTCCGGGGTCTGCACGTCAACATCATCCCGTACGACAAGCAACCGGCACCGCTACCTCCGGACAAACCTCGGCCGGAGTTCAGGTGACCCGCCACCGCTTGGGTGCCCGTCCTGCGGGGAATTGTCCGGAACGGGGCGTTTGGTTCCGATGGCCCGCCCGAGCGCGACCGGCCCTCGGCGGGGACGGCGGGAAGGTCAAGCGGCCCCCGGGGAAACATCACCACCGTGGTGTATGGCGCAATGCACCCCGTGCCTGTCACTCTGGCACGGAGTGCCAACCACGATTCGGTCACTGGCGCGCCGCCCCACCACGGCGGAGCACCGATCGCAGAACTGAAGGAGCCGTCGCATGTCCGATTTCGTACCCGGGCTTGAGGGAGTCGTCGCGTTCGAGAGCGAGATCGCCGAGCCCGACCGTGAAGGCGGCGCCCTGCGGTACCGCGGTGTCGACATCGACGACCTGGTCGGCAACGTCTCCTTCGGCCACGTCTGGGGCCTGCTGGTGGACGGCAAGTTCAACCCCGGCCTGCCGGCCGCCGAGCCCTTCCCGATCCCGGTCCACTCCGGCGACATCCGGGTCGACGTCCAGTCCGCGCTGGCCATGCTCGCCCCGGTCTGGGGCCTCAGGCCGCTGCTGGACATCTCGGCCGAGCAGGCCCGCGACGACCTCGCCCGGGCCGCCGTGATGGCGCTGTCGTACGTCGCCCAGTCGGCCCGCGGCCAGGGCCTGCCGATGGTCCCGCAGAGCGAGATCGACAAGGCCGAGACCGTGGTCGAGCGGTTCATGATCCGCTGGCGCGGCGAGCCGGACCCGAAGCACGTCAAGGCCGTCGACGCCTACTGGACCTCGGCCGCCGAGCACGGCATGAACGCCTCCACCTTCACCGCCCGGGTCATCGCCTCCACCGGCGCCGACGTCGCGGCCGCGCTCTCCGGCGCGGTCGGCGCGATGTCCGGCCCGCTGCACGGCGGCGCGCCCTCCCGCGTGCTGGGCATGATCGAGGAGATCGAGCGCACCGGCGACGCGACCGCCTGGGTCAAGAACGCGCTGGACAAGGGCGAGCGCCTGATGGGCTTCGGCCACCGCGTCTACCGCGCCGAGGACCCGCGCGCCCGGGTGCTGCGCCGCACCGCCAAGGAGCTCGGCGCGCCGCGCTTCGAGGTCGCCGAGGCACTGGAGAAGGCCGCCCTGGAGGAGCTGCACAACCGCCGCCCGGACCGCGTGCTGGCCACCAACGTCGAGTTCTGGGCCGCCATCATGCTGGACTTCGCCGAGGTCCCGGCGCACATGTTCACCTCGATGTTCACCTGCGCGCGCACGGCGGGCTGGTCGGCGCACATCCTGGAGCAGAAGCGCACCGGACGCCTCGTGCGCCCCTCCGCGCGCTACGTGGGCCCCGGCCCGCGCCGCCCCGAGGAGATCGAGGGCTGGGACGCCATCAAGCGCTGAACACGCCGGGCCGACGGCTCCGCACCACCCCTGACCAGCGGGTCCGGCTCCGGCCGGGCCCGCTGGCGGCGTCTCCGGGCAGCGAAGATCACAATCTCAGCGGGCGGACGACCGTACCTCCGACGAGCCACCGGCCGGTAGGCTGCGCCCGTGGCTCAGATCCAGATCCCCGCTGACATCAAGCCCGCAGACGGCCGTTTCGGCTGCGGACCGTCCAAGGTGCGCCCCGAGGCCCTCAGTGCCCTCGCCGCCACCCAGGCCTCCCTGCTCGGCACCTCGCACCGCCAGGCCCCGGTCAAGAACCTGGTCAAGCGCGTGCGCGAGGGTGTGAGCAGCCTCTTCTCCCTGCCGGACGACTACCAGGTCGTCCTCGGCAACGGCGGCTCCACCGCCTTCTGGGACATCGCGGCCTTCGGCCTGGTCCGGGAGAAGTCCCAGCACCTGGACTTCGGCGAGTTCTCCTCGAAGTTCGCCTCCTCGGTCAAGGCCGCGCCGTGGCTGGCCGAGCCGACCGTGATCAAGACCGCCCCGGGCACCCACCCGCTGCCGGTCGCCGAGGCGGGCGTGGACGTCTACGGCCTCACCCACAACGAGACCTCGACCGGCGTCGCGATGCCGATCAAGCGCCCGGCCGGCGCCGACCAGGGCTCGCTGGTGCTGGTGGACGCCACCTCGGGCGCCGGCGGCCTGCCGGTCGACATCACCGAGACCGACGTCTACTACTTCGCGCCGCAGAAGTCCTTCGCCTCCGAGGGCGGCCTGTGGCTGGCCACCTTCTCCCCGGCCGCCCTGGAGCGCGCCGCCGAGATCGCCGGCTCCGACCGCTACATCCCGCCGTTCTTCTCGCTGCCGACGGCCATCGACAACTCGTCGAAGGACCAGACGTACAACACCCCGTCGATCGCCACGCTGTTCCTGCTGGCCGACCAGCTGGAGTGGCTGAACGGCAACGGCGGGCTGGACTGGGCCGTCGCCCGTACGGCCGACTCCTCCTCCCGGCTGTACTCCTGGGCCGAGAAGTCCTCCTTCGCGACCCCGTTCGTGGCGAACCCGGCCGAGCGCTCCCAGGTGGTCGGCACCATCGACTTCGACGAGTCGGTGGACGCCGCCGCGGTCGCCAAGGCACTGCGTGCCAACGGCATCGTGGACACCGAGCCGTACCGCAAGCTGGGCCGCAACCAGCTGCGCATCGCGATGTTCCCGGCTATCGACCCGGCGGACGTCGAGGCGCTCACCCACTGCATCGACTACGTGGTCGAGCAGCTCTGACGGCCTCCGAGCACGGCTGAGGGCCACCGCCTGCGGGCGGTGGCCCTCTCGCCGTTCCAGGGCTACTTGCCGACCAGTGAGCTGATCAGCACGACGACCAGCAGCAGCACCAGGGTGCCGGAGACGATGCGCATACGAGTCTTGGGATCCACGGTCATCGAGCGTACCCGTGGCTCGCACCGGGACGAACCGGAGGCCCGGCTCAGCTCCCCGGCTCGGCTCCGGTCGGCCCCAGTTCAGGTCGGCCTCAGTTCAGGTCGGCCTCAGCTCCAGTCGGCCAGCGCCCAGGAGCGCAGCGACTCGTAGTGGGCGAAGCCCCCGTCCAGGTCGCTCTTCATCAGGTGCAGCTCGGCGGCCTCCCACTCCGGCCCCCGGTAGTCCGCCAGTGCCGCCGCCAGCGCGTCCAGCTCGGCCGCCGCGACCCGCTGGACGGCCCGCCGGTGGCCGCGCGAGGAGCCGGCCCGGGCCAGGGTGAGGTGCGGGTGGAAGGCGAAGGCGTCGGTCTCCCCGGTCACGTCGGCGGTGGCCTCGGCGACCGCCTCGGCGAGCCGGCGCAGCGCCCAGGTCTGGCCCTCGATCCCGGCCCAGAGCACCCGGTCGCCGAACCGGCCGGAGCCCGCGATCCGCAGCCGGTGCACCGGGTGCGCCTCGGCGACGGCGGCCAGGCCCGTCTCCAGCTCCGGCAGCCGCTCGGCCTGCACCTGGCCGAGGAAGGCCAGGGTCAGGTGCCAGCCCTCGACGGTCGTCCAGCGCAGCCGGTCCGCCCCGGGCAGCCCGCGCACCGGCGCGACCGCGTCGAAGAGCCCCTGCAACGCCACGACCGGCGGCAGCACCGCCACGAACAGCCTCATACGGCCATTCTCGCCTTTCGCACGGGGCGCGGGGCATCTTTCCGCGCTCCCCGATCTGGGCTAGAACGTTCTTCCATGAAGATCGACATCCGCACCGGCGGCCCCGACGACGTCCCCGACATCCTCGCCCTCCTCGACGGCGCCGTCACCTGGCTGACCGGCCAGGACCGCACCGGCCAGTGGGGCGACCAGCCGTTCAGCACCAACCCGGCCCGGGTCGAGCAGGTCTCCTCGTACGCCGCCGAACCGTTCCTGATCCGGCTCGCGGTGGACGAGGACGGCCGCACGGTCGGCTGCTGCGTGCTCTCCGAGGACCGCGGGAAGTGGATCCCCGCCGTGAACGAGCGCGAGCTGTACGTCCGCAACCTGGTCACCGACCGCAGCCGCAAGGGCTCGGGCATCGGCGCCGCCCTGATCGCCGACGCGATCGAGGAGGCCCGCCGGCGCGGCATCGGCCTGCTGCGGGTGGACTGCTACGGCGGCGCCGACCGCAAGCTGGTCGCCCAGTACCGGGCGCTCGGCTTCACCGAGACCGAGACCTTCGAGGTCGAGCAGCCGCGCGGCGTCTGGCCCGGCCAGGTCCTCGAAATCCGGCTCTGAGAAATCCGGCCCTGAGGAATCCGGCCCTGAGGAGTCCGGCTCTGAGAAGTCCGGCTCTGACGCCCCGGGTTCCCCCGGAGATCCCGACGATCTCCGGGGAAACCCGACCGGCCGTCAGCAGGCCGTGGCCAGCTCCGACTTGCTCCTCGAAGCGGTCCGCGGCACGAAGGCCACCACCCGGCCGCCACGGCCGGGGTGCAGGTCGACGCGCACCCGCAGGTCGGCGCTGCGGGCCAGCACCAGGCCGACCGCGGCGGCGGCCAGCGCGGACACCAGCCCGCAGGCCAGCAGGCCCAGCCGGGGCCCGTACGAGGCGGTCACCCAGCCGACGATCGGGGCGCCGATCGGCGTGCCGCCGGTGAAGACCAGCACCAGCAGGCCCATCACCCGGCCGCGCATCTCCGGGTCGGTGGCCAGCTGGAGCGAGGAGTTGACCGAGGTGTTGAAGCTCAGCCCGAACACCCCGACCAGCATCAGCAGCAGCGCGAAGGTCCAGTAGTCGGGCGCGAAGGCCGCGACCACCTCCAGCGTGCCGAAGGCCAGCGCCGCGCCGACCAGCCGCCGCAGCCGGGGCGCGCCCCGACGGGCCGCGAACAGCGCGCCGGCCAGCGAGCCGACCGCCATCGCGGTGTTCAGCAGGCCGTACTGCCCCGCGCCCACCTTGAAGGTGTCGTACGCGAAACCGGACAGCAGCGTCGGGAAGTTGAAGCCGAAGGTGCCGATGAAGCCGGCCAGCACCATCGGCCAGAGCAGCTCGGGCCGCTCCTTCACGTACCGCAGGCCCTCGCGCAGCTGGCCCTTCTCGCGGGCGATCGGCTCGGTCGGGCGCAGTTCGCTCTCCCGCATCGCGAGCAGTCCGCCGATCACGGCGGCGAAGGACAGCGCGTTGACGGCGAACGCCCAGCCGCTGCCGACCGCGGCGATCAGCAGGCCCGCGACGGCGGGGCCGATCAGCCGGGCGGTCTGGAAGTTGGCGGCGTTCAGGCTGACGGCGTTGGCGAGGTCCTTGGGCCCGACCATCTCGGCGACGAACGCCTGCCGGGCCGGGTTGTCCACCACGGTGACCAGGCCGAGCAGCAGCGCGAAGGCGTACACGTAGTACGGCGTCACCACGCCGCCGACGGTCAGGACGGCCAGGCCCGCGGCGAGCAGGCCCATCGCGCCCTGGGTGTGGATCAGCAACCGGCGCTTGGGCATCCGGTCGGCGAGCACCCCGCCGAACAGGCCGAGCAGCAGCATCGGCAGGAACTGCATCGCGGTGGTGATGCCGACCGCGAGCGGGCTGCCGGTGAGGCTCAGCACCAGCCAGTCCTGGGCGATGCGCTGCATCCAGGTGCCGGTGTTGGACACCACCTGGCCGGCGAAGTAGTAGCGGTAGTTGCGAACGCGCAGCGAGGAGAACATCCCCCCGGGCCGGGTGAAGCGGGCGCCGGTCGGAGACGAGGCCGGGTGGGTCCGGCCGGGAGCGGCGGGTTCGTCCGCCGCGGTGCGTTCGTCGGGGTCGTCGTCGCCGTTGCCGGGCAGTCCGCTGGGGGCGGGGGCCTGGGCGTCGGCGGCCGCGGCGCTGGCCGCGGCGGGGTCGGTGGTCTGCTCGTCGGTACGGATGGCGGCGGCGCTGGCTGCGGCCGGCGGTGTCACGGTGGTCTCCCCTCGTAGCGCGACGGCCTTGGCGGTGGCCGTCGCGCTCCTGGTGTCGGTGGTCGGTCCTGCGGTGATGCGGGCTCCTTCTCCTCCCGGCGGCCGGCCGGGTTCGGTGTGCCTAGAGGTGTGCGAGCTTGTAGAGCACGGGCGCGGCCTCCCGGAGGACGGCCCACTCCTCCTCGTCGAGCCCCTGGGCGAGCTCGGCGAGCCAGACGTTTCGGCGCCGACGGCTCTCCGCGAGGATCGCCTCGGCCTGCTCGGTGCTGCTGACGACCACTTGGCGGCGGTCCTCGGGGTGCGGCTCGCGCCGCACCAGCCCCTTCTCCTCCAGCATCGCGACGATCCTGGTCATCGAAGGAGGCTGCACGTGCTCCTTCCGGGCGAGCTCACCCGGCGTCGCCTTTCCGCACCGGGCGAGGGTGCCCAGCACTCCCATCTCGGTGGGACTCAGCGACTCCTCCACCCGCTGGTGTTTGAGTCGTCGGGAGAGGCGCATCGTGGACGATCGCAGCTGAGAGATCGCTGCGAGGTCCTGCTCGGACATCTCGGGCATCTCTTTAGCTTACGTCATTACTCTCGCTAAGGAAAAACGGGTTCCCACCGCGCCGGAAGATCGACCCGGTGCCATATTGGGTCTTGGATCACCTTGGATCACCGCTCGCGACTCCAGGAAGGGCGACCAGCCATGTCCGACCTCGCCTCCGAACAGCTCGCGCCCGACGACACCGGCTTCGCCCGGCTCGCCATGGTCACCATCGACTGCGCCGACCCGGTCGCGCTGGCCTCCTTCTACGGCGAGCTGCTCGGCTGGGAGACCCGGCACGTGGACGAGAACTTCGCGATCCTGGACAACCCCGAGGGCGGCAGCCCGCTGGGCTTCGGCCGGGTGGTGCACTACCGCCCGGAGCCGTGGACCGAGCCGGACGGCAGCAAGCACTTCCACCTCGACTTCTACGTCGACGACCTGGACGAGGCCACCGCGAAGGCCCTCGCGCTCGGCGCGACCGAGCCGACCTACCAGCACGGCCGCACCCTCAGGGTGCTGATCGACCCGGCGGGCCACCCGTTCGGGCTGGCCCCCCTGGAGCAGTGAGGCACCGGGGGGCCGTGCGCAGGCGGTGTCAGGGCTTGGTGCCAAGATCATGCAGGCCGCGTAAAGGCCCACGCTGACCAGGCATTTCACGAAAAACACGAACATTGTGCGACCGCCGGGCAGTGGCTACTGTCCCCGTTGTCAGGGGCACCACATGCCAGGCCCCCTCGGCGGATCCCCCACCGCGCCCACCCCCGCGCGCGTTCCACCGTCCGTACCGCGGGCCCCGCACCTCCGCCCGAACCCTGGCGCCCCCATCCCCGCATCCGTCCAGGGAGCTCTCTTGGGTGAGATCCATCATGCCGACCACGGCTGGGTGACACCGGCGGTCTCGTACTTCGTCGCCTGCCTCGGCGCCTTCGTCGCCCTGCGCAGCGCCCGCTGGGCACTCGTCTCACAGGGCCGCACCCGGGTGGTCTGGCTGCTCTTCGCCTCGACCTCGCTCGGCGCCGGGATCTGGTCCATGCACTTCATCGCGATGCTCGGCTTCTCCGTCACCGGCGTCGAGATCAGCTACCAGCCCGCGCTGACCGTGCTGAGCCTGCTGGTCGCCGTCGCGGTGGTCGGCGTCGGGCTGTTCACCGTCGGGTACTGGCGCCGCCGCCCCGCGCTGTCGCTGCTGGTCGGCGGGCTGACCACCGGGCTCGGGGTCGCCGCCATGCACTACCTGGGCATGGCCGCCATGGTGCTGCCCGGCCGGCTCGGGTACGACCACCTGACGGTGGCGCTGTCCGTCGCCATCGCGGTGGTCGCGGCGACGGCCGCGCTCTGGGCCGCGCTGAACATCCGGGGCACCCTCGCCGTGCTGGCGGCCGCGCCGGTGATGGGCGTGGCCGTCTGCGCGATGCACTACACCGGCATGGCGGCGCTGTCGGTCCGGCTGGACTACTCGCACTCCACCCAGGGCGGCGTGATGGCCCTCCAGTTCATCTTCCCGCTCGGGGTCGGGCTCGGCTGCTACGTGTTCTTCGGCTCGCTGGCCTTCGCCGTCTCGCCGAGCCTGAGCACCCCGCAGCCGCTGCTGGTCGGCCCGGCGGCCCCGCTGCCGGCGCGGCCCGCCCGCGCCTCGCGCGCCGCCCGCGGCCCGCAGCCCGACCGGGTGCCCGACCGGCGGCGGCCGCTGGGCGGGGCGGGCACGCGCAACTGAGCCCACAGGAACGGACGTCCGGCCGGGCCCCCCACCCCGGCCGGGCGTCGCCCCACTCACGACGGTCCGAGCAGCCCGGTCAGGTGCTCCGGCGTGGCCACCGGGCAGACCTTGCGCACGAAGTCCCGCCGCAGCGCGTGGTACGGCTCGCCCGCCCGGTAGAAGTTGGCGTGCATCCGGCGCAGTTCCTCCGCCCGGTACTCGGCCAGCGGCTTCGCCTCCTCGTCCTCGGCCCGGCGGCGCTTCTTGTCCACCAGTCGCCCGGTGAGCTCCGGCGAGGCGGCCAGCCGGGCGGCCTCCCGGGCCACCCAGCGGCGGAACTCGGCGGCGCCCCCGCCGGCCGTACGGTCCACCAGGCCGATCCGGTGGGCGTGTTCGGCGCCGACCGGCAGCGCCTCGGTGGCGAGCCGCCCGGCCTGCTCGGCGCCGACCCGGCGCGGCAGGGTGTACGTCCAGTACTCGGAGCCGTACAGGCCCATCAGCCGGTAGTGCGGGTTGAGCACCGCCGACTCCCGGCACCAGACCTCGTCGGCGGCGAGCGCCAGCATCAGGCCGCCGGCCGCCGCGTTTCCGGCCAGCGCGGCGACGGTCAGCTTGTCGCCGGTGGTCAGGACCGCCTCGACCAGGTCGTCCATCGCGTTGATGTTCTCCCAGGACTCCAGCGCCGGGAAGGCCGCGCCCTCGATGACATTGAGGTGGATCCCGTTGGAGTAGAAGTCCCGGGGCGCGCCGAGCACCAGCACCGAGGTGGGCCGCTCGGCCGCCTCCCGGTAGGCGGCGAGCAGGCGGCGGCACTGCCCGGTGCTCATCGCCCCGCCCGCGTGGGCGAATTCGAGGAAGCCGACCTCGCCCTCCTCGCGGTAGCGCAGCTCCGACCAGGTGTCCCGGCCGGCGGCCTCCGCCGGGGTCACCGGCACCTCGCGGACCCGGTGCAGCTCGTCGGCGAGCACCGTGGCGGCCGGCAGCTTGAAGGGGGTGGGCCCGCCGGGGGTGCGGCGCGGGCGCAGCTGCGGGATCCAGACCGCGCCGTCCACGGTGGCCCGGCAGATCGCGCCGTCCCTGGTCGCCAGGACGGCGCCGGGCTCCGGGCCGCGCAGCCGGTCCTCGGGGTGGCCGCCGTGCAGGAAGAACTCGCGCCCGTACAGCTCGTCCAGCACGCCGGGCTGGGAGTCGGCGGCGCGCAGCTTGCGCAGCACGGTGGCGGTGTCGTCGTGCTGCCAGTCGATCCGGCGCACGTCCTGCCTGAGGAACGGCCGCAGCTCGCCCTGCACGTCCGGGCGGCCGTAGTCCAGCGGCTCGGGGGTGAACAGCCCGCCCTGGTAGCGCTGGACGGCCAGCAGCACGGCCTCGACGGCGGCGTCGGCGACCTCGCCCCGGTACAGCTCGCTCTTGCCGCAGTCGGGGACGGGGAACTCCACGGAGGCCCAGATGTCGCCCGCGTCCATCTCCTCGACGGCCTGCAGCACGGTGACGCCCCAGTGCCGGGCGCCCTCGGTGATCGCCCAGTCGAGCGAGGACGGGCCGCGGTCGCCCTTCGGGCCCGGATGCACGATCAGGACCGTCCGGGCGGACCAGATGTCCGCCGGGACGGCCCTGGTGAGCATCGGGCAGATGATCAGTTCGGGGTCGACGCGGTCCACCGCCGCCCTCATCTGCTCGTCGCCGAGCGCGAGTTGGACGGCGACCTGGTGGCCGCGCCGCCGCAGCTCGGTGTGGACGCGCTGGGTCAGGCTGTTGAACGCGGTGGCGATCAGGAGAATGCGCAAGGGGGCCTCCGGCAGGGACTTCGGGTCGCGCGGAGGCGATGAAACCAGGGCATGGACACGTAATGATTACGTTCCGCGCCTCGCCGCCCTACCCTCACGCAGCCCGCACACCTGTGCCTCCCGCTTCGCGGTATCTCCCCAGCCTCCTCCCGGAGTTGGACTGGCGCGGGAACGCCCGGCCGGCGCAGGAACGCCCGGCTAGCGCGGGAACGCCCGGCGGGCCCGCCAGGTGGTGTGCTCCCGGGAGACGGCGTCCTCCGCCTCGGCGGCCAGCCGGGCCCAGCGCGCCTCGGCGTCCGGCGCCTTGAGGTCGAGGTCGGAGAGCTGGTTGCCGACGTTCTCCAGCTCGCGCGCGGCCAACTGGTAGGCGGTGGCCAGCGGGCGGAGCTGCTTGAGCTGCGTCCAGGCGATGATCGAGGCGGCCGCGGCCGAGCTGGCTCCGAAGATGTGCACCTGCAGCGTGCCGGTGGCCTGGGCGATGGCCGCCGCCGCGCCGACGATGATCAGCACCGCGATGCCGAGCCCCCAGGAGACCGCCTGGGAGTCGCAGGCCTCGGCCCGGGCGCGGTACCAGGTGCGCTGGCCCTCGACCCGGGTGCGCAGGTACAGGGTGCGCCGGGCGGTCAGGCTGTCGGCCCGCGCGCGCCGCATCTCCTCGGTGATCTCGGGGACGCTGCCGGGAGGCACGATCTCCGGGTCCTCGAAGGCCCGCAGCACGTCCTCGACCTGGAGCAGGTAGCCGCGGTCGACGTCCGCCGACTCGGCCTCGCCGTCGAAGGGCCGGGCCCGCACGCTGTACTTCCAGGCCAGCGTCTTGACCGACTCGGCCGCCGCCCGCGCCTCGTACCAGCGGCCCTGCGGATTGCTGCGGCGCAGCCGCGACCAGAAGTAGCCGGCGATCAGGAACGCGGCCACCGAGAACAGTGGCGCGATGTCGCCGTCGCCCTTGTGGTCCGGGCCCGGGAGCGACCCGATCAGCGCCGCGATCACCAGCATCGCGATCAGTCCCCGGTACCAGCGCAACGTCTCGCGCTGACCGTCCTGCGAGGCCTTGTCCGCCCGCCAGAACAGCTCCGGCAGCAGCTGCGCCTCGACTCCCCCGGGCGGATCCTTGTACACCATCGGTCGAGTCCCCTCCCCGTCTCCGTCCAGGCAGTATGCCCGCCGCCAACTGCTGTACACCGTCCCCTTTTTGACAGCTTCGAAGCACCCCCGGTCAAGCCCGCGCCCTCGAAATCGAAAACGGCCCCGCGCTCCGGGGAGCGCGGGGCCGTGGAAACCCGGTGGAGAGGGGTCAGAGCAGGCCGAGGGCCGGCATCAGGTAGTAGAAGGCGAAGACCGCGGCGACCGCGTAGAGCGGGATCGGGACGCTGCGGCCGCGGCCGGCGGCCAGGCGCAGGATGCAGAAGGAGATGAATCCGAAGCCGATGCCGTTGGTGATCGAGTAGGTGAACGGCATCATCACGATGGTCAGGAAGGCCGGGATCGCGATGGTGTAGTCCGCCCAGTCGATCTCCTTGATGGAGTTCGCCAGGATCAGGAAGCCGACCGTGATCAGGGCCGGGGTGGCGGCCTGGGCGGGGACCATGGTGGCGAGCGGGGTGAGGAAGAGCGCCACCACGAAGAGCAGGCCGGTGACGATCGAGGCGAAGCCGGTGCGGGCGCCCTCGCCGACGCCGGCGGTGGACTCGACGAAGCAGGTGTTGGCGGAGGAGGAGGTGGCGCCGCCGGCCGCGGTGGCGATGCCGTCGACCATCAGGATCTTGTTGATGCCCGGCAGGTCGCCCTTCGCGTCCAGCAGCTTGGCCTCGTCGGCGACGCCGAGGATGGTGCCCATCGCGTCGAAGAAGCAGGACATCAGGACGGTGAAGACGAACAGCACGCCGGTCAGCACGCCGACCTTCTCGAAGCCGCCGAACAGGCTGACCTTGCCGACCAGGCCGAAGTCCGGGGCGGCCACCGGGTTGCCCGGCCAGGTGGGAACGGTGAGGCCCCACTTGAGCGCCGGGACGTCGGCGACCTTGTCGATCACGACGGCGATCGCGGTGGAGACCGCGATGCTGATCAGGATGGCGCCGGGCACCTTGCGGATCAGCAGGATCAGGGTGAGCACCAGGCCGACGACGAAGATCAGCACCGGGAAGCCGAGCAGGTGGCCGTTGCCGCCGAGCTGCAGCGGGACGGTGGTGTGCGCGACGTCCGGGATGCGGCTGACGAAGCCGGAGTCGACCAGGCCGACCAGGCTGATGAACAGACCGATACCGATCGCGATGGCCTTGCGCAGGCCGAGCGGCACGGCGTTCATGACCCGCTCGCGCAGGCCGGTGGCGACCAGCAGCATGATCGCGAAACCGGCCAGCACGACCATGCCCATGGCGTCCGGCCAGGTCATCTTGGGTGCGAGCTGGAGCGCGACGATGGTGTTGACGCCCAGGCCGGCCGCCAGGCCGATCGGGACGTTGCCGATCACGCCCATCAGCAGGGTGGTGAGACCCGCGGTGAGGGCGGTGGCGGTGACCAGCTGGGCGCTGTCCAGGTGAGCCCCGGTCATGTCCGTGGCACTGCCCAGGATGATCGGGTTCAGCACCAGGATGTACGCCATGGTGAAGAAGGTGGCGATACCGCCGCGGATCTCGCGCGGCACGGTGGAGCCGCGCTCGCTGATCTTGAAGTAGCGGTCCAGGGCGCCGTTGGGGGGCGTCGGCGCGGTGGCAGCGGGTTCGGGCGACTCGGTGGTCGGCTGGACCACAGGCATTCGTGCGTCCTCTGTGGGGGAGCTGAGGAGGGGGAGACCAGCCCGGGGCGACGGTGGCCGGGCGTAGACCATTAAGTATGGTTTCCGGATCGCACACGCGCTATCTTCGCGCGTAGAGCCAGCGCGGCTCCCCCGGGCACCCGCCGCACCGTACGCTAGGCCCCATGCCCAAGACGCCCCTGCACCCCTCGCCCCCTCCGCTGGAGGCCAACGACGTCGCCATCGTCGGCGGCGGCACGGTGCTGTGGTTCGTCGCCTTCCTGGTCCTGCTCCCCTTCCAGGGCACCCTCTCCGACCACGGACACGGCACCTGGCCCTGGATCTGCCTCTCCGGCGGCCTGCTCGGCCTGATCGGCCTCTGGTACTGCCGCGCCCGGCGGGACGCGATCGCCCGCAGCCGCGCCGCCGAGGCCGAGGCCGCCGCACGGGAGAACGACGGCCCCGGGAACGGCCAGAACCAGGCCACCCGGTCGGACTGAATTCGTCCGTTAGTAGCACGCATCGGGCATAAGGCACCCGTAGAGTCGGTGCCATGACGCAGCCTGCCCACCCAGCGGAAGAGCAGCCCGCCGACGGAGACCGCTCGGACGGAGCACACCCACTCGGGCTGCTGCCCGGTCGGCGCGGCGGCCTGACCACCGCCGAGGTGGCCGAGCGGGTCGCGAAGGGGCAGGTCAACGACGTTCCGGTACGGTCCAGCCGCTCCGCCAAGGAGATCGTCCGGGCCAACGTCTTCACCCGCTTCAACGCGATCATCGGCGTCATGTTCGGGATCATCCTGATCGTCGGACCGATCCAGGACGGCCTGTTCGGCCTGGTCATCGTGGCCAACACCGCGATCGGCATCATCCAGGAGCTGCGCGCCAAGAAGACCCTGGACAGCCTGGCCCTGATCGGCGAGGCCCGCCCGCAGGTCCGCCGGGACGGCGCCGTCCAGCAGATCGCCGTCTCCGGGATCGTCCTGGACGACACCGTGCTGCTCGGCATCGGCGACAAGGTGATCGTGGACGGCGTCGTCACCGAGGCGGACGGCCTGGAGATCGACGAGTCGCTGCTCACCGGCGAGCCCGACCCCGTCCTCAAGCACCCCGGCGACCAGGTGATGTCCGGCAGCTTCGTGGTGGCCGGCGCGGGCGCGTTCACCGCCACCAGGGTCGGCCGGGAGGCCTACGCCGCGCAGCTGGCCGAGGAGGCCAGCAAGTTCACCCTGGTGAAGTCGGAGCTGCGCACCGGCATCGACAGCATCCTGCGCTTCATCACCTACCTGCTGATCCCCACCGCGCTCGGTCTGATCATCAGCCAGCTGGCCGTCGAGGGCCGCGACTGGCGCGAGGCCGTCCGCCGGATGGTGGCCGGCATCGTGCCGATGGTCCCCGAGGGCCTGGTGCTGCTGACCTCGGTGGCCTTCGCGATCGGCGTGGTCCGGCTGGGCCGCAAGCAGTGCCTGGTCCAGGAGCTCCCGGCGATCGAGGGCCTGGCCCGGGTGGACACCGTCTGCCTCGACAAGACCGGCACCCTCACCGAGGGCGGCATGGACGTGGTCGACCTGCGGATGATCTCGAACGGCGAGCCCGAGCCGGTCGACAAGGACACCATCAAGCACGCGCTCGCCGTGATGGCCGGGGCCGACGCCCGCCCCAACCCGTCCATGCAGGCCGTGATCGACAGGTACGGACGCGGCGACGGCGCCGACGGCTCCCCGGGCGGCGGCTGGCGGGTGATCGAGGCGATGCCCTTCTCCTCCGCCCGCAAGTGGAGCGGCGTGCAGCTGCTGGAGCCCCAGGGCGGCGAGGCCAGCTGGCTGCTCGGCGCCCCCGACGTCCTGCTGCCCGCCGGGCACCCGGCCCTCGTCGAGGTGGACGAGCTGGGCTCCCGGGGCCTGCGGGTGCTGCTGCTGGGCCGTACGCCCGTCCCGCTGGACTCCCCCGACCCGGCCTCCGGCCTCACCCCGCTCGCCCTGGTGGTGCTCCAGCAGCGGCTGCGCGCCGACGCCGCCGACACCCTGCGCTACTTCGAGGGGCAGAACGTCCGGGCCAAGGTCATCTCCGGCGACTCGGCGGTCTCGGTCGGCGCGGTGGCCGGCCACCTCGGCCTGCCCGGCGCGGACCACCCGCTGGACGCCCGCACCCTGCCCGAGGACCCGGAGGAGCTCGCCGACACGGCCGACCGGACCAGCGTCTTCGGCCGGGTCACCCCGCAGCAGAAGCGCCAGCTGGTCGGGGCGCTGCAGTCGCGCGGCCACACCGTGGCGATGACCGGGGACGGCGTCAACGACGTGCTCGCGCTCAAGGACGCCGACATCGGCGTGGCGATGGGCACCGGCTCGGACGCGACCAAGGCGGTCGCCCAGATCGTGCTGCTCAACGACTCCTTCGCGACCCTGCCCTCGGTGGTCGCCGAGGGCCGCCGGGTGATCGGCAACATCGAGCGGGTGGCCGGGCTGTTCCTGGTCAAGACGGTGTACTCGGTGCTGCTGGCGCTGCTGGTGATCTTCACCCATTCGCCGTACCCGTTCCTGCCCCGGCACTCGACCGTGCTGTCCACCCTCACCATCGGCGTGCCGGCCTTCTTCCTGGCCCTCGCCCCCAACAACGAGCGGGCCCGCACCGGCTTCGTGAAGCGCGTCCTGCGGCTCGCCGTCCCCGGCGGGATCATCGCCGGCACCGGCACCTTCGTCGCCTACGCGCTGGCCCGCTCCGACCACGCGACCGACCTCAAGGCCGACACCAGCGTGGCCACCCTGACGCTCTTCCTGATCGCCATCTGGGTGCTCGCCATCGTCGCCCGCCCGTACAACTGGTGGCGTCTGCTGCTGATCGGCACCATGGGCGGCGCCTTCGCGCTGGTGCTGCTGGTGCCGTGGCTGTCGGACTTCTTCCAGCTCCGTCTGGTCGGCTGGCGCGACCCGTGGACGGGCGTCGCCATCGCGGTGGTCTGCGGCATCGCCCTGGAGATCGCCTGGCGCTTCATGAAGCGCCGCGGCATGGAGTGACCGCCGCCGTGGGCCCGCCTCCCGAGGCGGGCCCACGGCCGACGCTCAACCGCTCAGCCCGCTCAGCCCTCGAAGTCCCGGGCCGCCGACAGCTCGTACGCCCGCTCCGGCTCGCTGAGCGCGGCCAGCACCTCGAAGCGCCGGTGCCACTGCCCGACCGACCAGGCGAGCCCGGCCGCCAGGCCCTCCGGAGTGGCCGCGTGCAGCAGCCCGGGCACCGGCGGGACCTCGAACTCGTCGTCCTCCTCGGCCGCCTCGGCCAGCTCGGGGTCGTACGGCGGCTCCGGCGCGTCCGACTCCGGGTCCCACCGCCAGTCCACCGCGGCCTCGGCCCCGTCCGGGCCGACCACCAGCAGCTCCTCGTGCTCCTCGTACGCGACCGGGCAGCCGGGCAGCAGCTCCCGCACCACGGCCGGGACCCGGTGCAGCACGCCCTCGGACAGCACCCGGCCGCCCGCCACCTCGCTGGCCAGCGACACGTGCAGCCGCTCGGCGAGGTCGGCGGCCAGCGCCGGGGCGACCGGCAGCAACGGGTACGGGTGCAGGAGCTGGACGAGGTCCGGGGCGTCGGCGACGACCGCCTCGGTGGCGTCCACCACCACCGTGTGGGCCGGGCGGCGCCCGGTGGCCGGGTCCAGCGGCGGCAGCGCCCGCACCACGTCCAGCGGCTCGATCCGCTCGGCGTCCACCCGGGCCAGCGCGCTGTGGATGCCGTGCAGCTGGCGGTGCCCGACCTCGGCCTCCGGGTCGGTCAGCCGGTCCAGCAGCTCGTCCGGGCCGTGCGGTTCGGCGAGCAGCGCGGCCAGCGTGGTGCGCACCCCGAGCGCGTGCAGGAACTGCTCGTCCAGGGTGGTGCGGGCCTCGTCGTACAGGCCGCGCAGCAGCGGGTCGGCCCCGGCGGCGCGCAGCCCGGCCGGCTCGCGGCCCGCCAGCACGGGGTGGTCGCGCAGCCACCAGGCGGTGTACGGCGGCAGGTCGGCGTAGGAGCCGTCCGGCAACAGGGTGCGCACCGGGTTGACCACGGCGTCCCGGTACGGCGGGCGGGCCAGCGCGGCGAGCGCCTCGGGCCAGGCGTCGTCGTCGACCAGGTCGAGGTCGCGGACGGCCAGCAGCTCGGCGGCCACCGGTGGGACGCCCACCGCCTCGTCGGCCTGGAGCGCCTCCAGGGCGTCCTCGGCCCAGTCGGCGAGCCCGTCGGGCGCCTCGTCCAGCAGCCCGGTGGGGTGGCCGCCGGCCGCGCGGTCGGCGGGGGCGGTCGGGTCGAGCCGCTCCAGGTCGTCCGGGTCCAGCACCACGTCCTCGGCCCGCACCAGCACGAAGTCGGCCAGCACGCCGACGGCCGCGAGCACCTCCGGGCCCCAGCGCTCCAGCAGCTCGTCGTCCACCCAGCCGGCGTCCTCCTCGCGCGCCAGCCCCGCGAACGGGCTCCCGGGCAGCACGAGTTCGCCGGCGCGGGCGGGCTCGCCCTCGTCGTCGAGCAGTGCCAGCCGGGCCAGCCAGGGGTGCTCGCCGGCCGACGGGCCGGCCGCCTTCACCAGCGCCAGGACGGCGTCGGCGAGTTCGAGCGCGGCGTCCAGGTCGTCGTCGGCCAGCTCGTAGGAGCGGTCGACGGCGGCGCGCACCTCCGGGGTGTCCAGCACCCCGGCCGGAGTGGCCGTCCCGGCGCCGAGCTTGGCCAGCAGCGGGTGCGCCGCCTCGGGGTGGGCCAGGCGCAGGTCCAGCGCGGCGAGCGCCCCGGCCAGCGTCTCGGGGTAGCCGGGGAAGGCCTCCCAGTCGGCGTCCTCGGAGGGCAGCAGCACCCGCCGGGGCCCGGTGACGGTCCGCCCGTCCGCGAGCGGTACGGGCAGCGCGCCGAGCGCCTCCGGGTCGGCCGCGCCGAGCGCCGCGTACAGGTTGCGCCACCAGACGGGCTCGCGGTCCAGGCCGCCGAGCTGGTCCACCACCTCGGCCAGCGGCACCCGGCGCACGTTCAGCACCCGCAGCTCGGTGCGGCGCTCCAGGCCGGCCGGCAGCAGCCCCGGGAAGATCGGCGCGAGCGCCTGCACCACCGAGCCGTCCGCGCCCTCCAGCAGCGTCGCGTCCCGGGGCCGCAGCGCGGGCGTGCCCTCCTCGACCGGCGCCGGGTGCGGCAGGAACGGCGTGCCGGGCAGCCGGGAGAGGACCGCCGCGCGCAGCGCGTTGTCCAGCGCGCCCTGCCCGAGCGGGCCGGGGACGAGGCCGAGCGAGCCGAGGTCGGCGCCGCGGGCGCGCAGCAGCTCGGCGTAGCTGTCGGCGGCGCGCTCGGTGAGGAAGTCGGCGAGCGGGCCGGGGGCGATGTGCCGGCGGGTGGAGTCCAGCGGGTAGGAGGCGATCAGCAGGGCGGGCAGCCCGATCGGCTCGTCGCTGGGGGTGGGCGCGTGCAGCACCGGCGCGATGTCCGGCCGCTGCGGGACGCCGTCCTCGGCGACCGGCACGGCCCAGGTCACCGTCCAGTACGGGCGGGTGCGCTCCTCGGTGGGCCGGTCGGCGAGCAGGTCGGCGGCGAGGCTTCCGGAGGCGCCGGCGGTCTGCCAGACCGTCCGCCGCGGCAGGCCGCCCGCGTCGTCGGTGACGGTGACTTCGGTGACGCCGTCCGGGCGCGGCTCGGCGGCGCTGCGGGTGAGCGTCCGGGTGCCCTCCGGGGTCTCCACCACGACCTCCGCCAGGCCCGGCAGGGTGAGCAGCAGCGCGTCGTCGATCCCGGCCAGCAGTCGGCGGGTCAGGTCCTCGGCGGCGGCGTCCCGCAGCGGCAGCACCACGACCGTGTCGTAGCCCGCGGGGGCGGGGCCCTCGGCCGCGAACGGCAACCGCAGCAGCGGCACGTGGCCGTCCCGGCGGCGCAGCTCCTCGGTCAGCTCGGGCTGCGCCTCGGCGAGCGCGCGGGCCTCGCCGAGGGACCAGCGCACCCCGCCGGCGGCGCCGAGCACGGCCGGCTCGTCGGTGACGGCGAGCACGGCCGCGAAGCCGACGCCGAACCGGCCGACGGCGGGCGCCTCGCCGCGCTTGGAGGAGGCGCGCAGGGTGGACAGCGACTCGACGGCGACCGCGTCCAGCGGGGCGCCGGTGTTGGCGGCGGCCAGCACGCCGTCGGCGAGGGTGAGCCGCAGCCGGCCGGGGCCGTGCCCGGCCCGGACGGCGGCGTCGGCCGCGTTCTGCGCCAACTCGACCACCAGGCGGTCGCGGTAGCCGCCGAGCGCGAGCTCCTCCTCGGCGTTGGCGTCCTCCCGGAACCTGGCCGGCGAGGCGGCCCAGGCGTCCAGCACCCGCCGGCGCAGCGCGGCGCACCCGAACGGGTCCGCGAGGTGCTCGTCCGTGCCGCTGCCGATGATCCGAGGTTCCACTGGACCTGCCGCCTTCCGCCGCCTGTACGTCGTAGGGGCATTCTTCCCTGCCCCACCGACTGCTCCCGACCACGGACCTCGCGCCCCGGTCGACGGACCCTTCGTCAGAGCCTGGTGGAACGCCGACGGCCCGCCCCGGTCGGTCACCGGTGCGGGCCGTCGAACAGCGGGTTCAGGAGTGCCCGAGCTCCTCGGCCGGGGCGTCCGGCTCGACGGAACCGGAGGTGCGGTCCGGGTGGAGCTGCATCGGCTCGACCACCAGCTCGTCCAGGATCAGCTCGGACGGCGCCGGCGGGGCGGGGATGACGGCCGCCTCGGAGTGCCCGCCGCAGCCGTACGCGAAGGAGACGATCTGCCCGTCGGCCGGGCCGAACTCGTTGCCGCACACGCCGAAGGCCTGCCCGAGCGAGCCGCCGATCGGGATCAGGAAGCCGCAGCTGCCGCACGCGGCCGGCGCGGCCTGGGCCATCGCGGTCTGCGGGCCGTGGGCCTTCTCCCAGCGGTCGGCGGCCAGGTGCAGGCCGAGCCGGGACAGCACCCGGCTGCGGCCCATGCCGAGTTCCTCGGCGACGGCGTTGATCTGGGCGCGCGCCGGGGCGGGCTGGACGTGCGGGTCGGTGACGACCACGTCCTCCTCGGCCGCGAGGGCGACCGGGGAGTTCGGCGCGGGCTCGTCCTCGCCGCTCCAGCCGGGCTCCAGCCGCAGGTCGTCGGCTCCGGTGGGCAGCAGGTCGCCGGGGCCCATGTCACCGGGGCGCAGCCGCTCGCTCCACGGCACCCACTGGGGGGCCAGAACGGCGTCCGGGCCGGGCAGCAGCACGACCTCGTCCAGGGTGACGTTCTTGGCGCGCGGCGCTCGGGCGACGGTGACGGCCCAGTGCCAGCCGCGGTACGCGGCGTCCAGGCACTCGAAGCTGTGGGTGACGACCCGGTCGGCGTCCGCCTGCACACCCAGGTGCGGCCCGACCGCCTCCGGCCCCACGGCCTCCTCGGCGGCCTGGCGGGCGAGTTCGACGGCCTCGGCACAGAGCCGGTCGGGGGTACGGCTTCGCATCGCAGCACTCACGGCGTCGATTCTCTCCCAGTTCTTCTGTCGCCCACGGCGTGTTGCCCATTCCGTCGCGGCTCGGTGGTCCCTCGTCCATTCTGCGCGACCCGGGACCGCCTCGGGTACCGACCGCGCCGCTCATCCGGCCTCCGGCGCCCCGGTGCCCCGGCGGGCGGACCTTGGGCAGGCTACCCGCCGGTCGACGCCCCGGCACAGTCCGGGGCGGAGCGGATCGTTCCGGGGGCCGCGCCGACCGGAGCAGAATCCCGCGTCGGCGCGGCGAATCTGGGGCAGGATGGGCATGTGGCGGACGAGAACCCGTCGCAGCACGCACTGCGCGTCCCCCGGGTCGGTGGCCCCGACGAGCCGGACGCCGTGCCGCGACCGCAGCCCCCCGTCCCCGCTGCGGGCGAACCGCAGTCGGCGGACGGTCCCGAGGCGTCCGCCGCCCGCGTGGGCCTGGCGGAGCCCGACCTGCCCGAGGACCTGCCCGAGGAGCTCGCGGACGGGTTCCCGGAGGAAGTCCCCGAGCCCCACCGCAACCTCCTGGTGCGCACCGCCTCCGCCGCCGGCGTCCGCACCGGCAAGGTGGTGCACGGCACCGGCCGCCGGATCCGCCGGGCCACCTCCGCCGAGGGCGCGGGCGAGTCGGGCCTCGCCAAGCTGATCGAACTGCACGCGCTGAACTCCTTCGGCGACATGCTGATCACCGTCGCGCTGGCCTCCACCATCTTCTTCTCGGTGCCCACCGGCGAGGCCCGCGGCCGGGTCGCGCTGTACCTGCTGATCACGATGGCCCCGTTCGCCCTGCTGGCCCCGGTGGTCGGCCCGCTGCTGGACCGGCTGCCGCACGGCCGCCGCGCGGCCATGGCGACGTCGATGCTGGCCCGGGCGGTGCTGGCCTGGACGATGGCCGGGGTGATCTCCGGCGGCGGCCTGGCGCTCTACCCGGAGGCGCTGGGCGTGCTGGTGGCGTCCAAGGCGTACGGGGTGGTGCGCAGCGTCGTGGTGCCCCGGCTGCTGCCGAGCCGGCTGTCCCTGGTGAAGGCGAACTCCCGGGTCACCCTGGCCGGGCTGCTGGCCACCGGCGTGGCGGCCGGGGTGGGCGGGCTGCTGCACCTGATCGGGCCGGGCTGGCCGCTGCGCGGCGCCTTCCTGGTGTTCGTGATCGGCACCCTGCTGGCCTTCCACCTGCCGCACGAGGTCGACTCGGCGAAGGGCGAGCAGCGGGCCGTCCTGCACGCCGAGGTGCACGGCGAGGGCTCGCACCTGATCCAGCACAAGGCCCCGCCCGTGAAGGCCTCGCTGCGCACGGTCGGCCCGTCGGTGGTGCTGGCGCTGCGGGCGATGGCGGCGATGAAGTGGCTGGTCGGCTTCCTGGTGTTCTTCCTGGCCTTCCTGCTGCGCAGCGAGCCGATCGGCGGTCTGCGGCCGACGGTGGCACTGGGCGTGGTGGCGCTGGCGGCGGGGACAGGCAACGCGCTGGGCTCGGTGCTGGGCTCCTGGCTGCGCACCCGCGGCCAGGAGGCGACGGTCACGGTGATGCTGCTGCTGGCGACGCTCGTGACGGCGGCGGCCGCGCTCTGGTACGGGGTGCTGACGGTGGTTCTGGTCGCGGGGGTGGCCGGGATGGCGGCCTCGCTGGGCAAGCTGGCGCAGGACGCGCTGATCCAGCGGGACGTCCCGGAGGCGGTGCGGACCTCGGCGTTCGCCCGGTCGGAGACGCTGATGCAGCTGTCCTGGGTGGCGGGCGGCGGGGTCGGCATCCTGCTGCCGTTGAACGGGGTGCTGGGCCTGTCGATCGCCGCCGGGGTGGTCGGTGTGATGCTGCTGTGGACGGCCCGTTCGCTGCTGCGGCTGGGCCTGCGGCGGCACCCGGCCGCGCCCCGGGTGGCCTGATTCCGGCGCCCGGCGAGCGCCCGGCGAGCGCACGGCGAGGCGTGCGGCGGGGCGTGCGCAGGAGGTGCGGCAACACGCGGTGCCCCACCCCCGCGTAGCGTGATCGGCCGGGCCCGGTAGATTCTGACGTATGAGCCTCAATTCCCGTGTCATCGCCGCCCTCGGCGCCGTCGTCGTGGTCGGCGCCGCCACGGTGGGCACCTCCGTGGCGATCGCTGCCGGCCAGACCGAGCACATCTCGCACCGGGCCACCCTGAAGGTCGGCAACTCCTCGTTCGTCGCGGACCCGCTGTGCTGGAACGGCGGCAGCCCGATCACCGAGGACCTGCAGCAGGAGTGCCAGGACAAGGCCACCCAGGCCCTGAAGGACGGCACCCTCCCGAGCTCTCCCGTGGTCGCGAGCGACCGGGTCGGCGTCGGCGTCAGCCCGAACGTGGCCGACACCGGCTGGTGGGCGTTCACCAACGGCGGCTCGACCGGCCAGGGCGGCCGCTACAGCCTGTTCTCGTACGCCAAGGGCACGACCTGGTCGGGCGCCCAGTCGGCCACCAAGCTGCTGAACGCCAGCGGCAAGACGCTGGTCACCGTGGTCGAGGCCGACCAGAACTCGGACAACCCGATCGCCGTCTGGTACTTCCAGCTGAACTCCAAGGACAACGGCTGACGGTCCCGCGATGACCGCGCACGTCGCCGACGCGCATCCCGAGCGGCCGGGCCCCGAGCGGGCCCGGCTGCTCGTCGTCGTCGCGGTGCCCGCCGAGGCCGAGGCCGTGCTGCGCGGCCTGCCGGGCGGGGCGGACGACCTGCCGCTGCCGGGCGGCACGCTGCACCGGTCGGCGGGCGCGCCCGTGGACGTGCTGGCCGCCGGGGTCGGCCCGGCCGCGGCCGCGGCGGCCGCCTCGGCCGCGCTCGCGGCGCACCCGTACGGCCTGGTCACCTCGGCCGGGATCGCCGGCGGCTTCGCCCCGCTCGCCCCGGTCGGCGCCACCGTGGTGGCCGACGCGATCGTGGCCGCCGACCTCGGCGCCGAGACCCCCGAGGGCTTCGCCGACGTCACCGAGCTGGGCTTCGGCACCACCCGGCACACCCCTCCCCCGGCCGCCGTGGCCCTGGCCGCCGAGGCCCTGGGGGCCGTGACCGGCCCGGTGCTGACCGTCTCCACCGTCACCGGCAGCGCGGAGCGGGCCGCCGCGCTGGCCGCCCGCCACCCGGGTGCCGCGGCCGAGGCGATGGAGGGCTTCGGCGTGGCCGAGGCCGCCGCCCGTCACGGCGTTCCGGCCTTCGAGCTGCGCACCGTGTCCAACCCGGTGGGCCCGCGCGACCGGGCCGCCTGGCGGATCGGCGAGGCGCTGGCCGCCCTGGAGCGGGCCTTCGCCGCGCTGCCCGTCCACGAACTGATCGAGGAGGCCGGCCGTGGCTGAACGGCTGAGCATCGCGTACTCGCCCTGCCCGAACGACACCTTCGTCTTCCACGCCTGGGCACACGGCCGGGTGACCGGGGCGGACGCCCCCGAGGTGACCTTCGCCGACATCGACATCACCAACGGCCTGGCCGAGCGCGGCGAGCTGGACGTGCTGAAGATCAGCTACGGCGCGCTGCCCTGGGTCCTGGAGGAGTACGCGCTGCTGCCCTGCGGCGGGGCGCTCGGGCGCGGCTGCGGCCCGCTGGTGCTCACCCGGCCGGGCGTGGGCTCCGCCGCGGACCTCGCCGGGAAGACCGTCGCGGTGCCGTCCGAGCGTTCCACCGCCTACCTGCTGTTCCGGCTCTGGGCCGCAAAGGCGGTACCGGGCGGCTTCGGCGAGATCGTCGTCCTGCCGTTCCACGAGATCATGCCCGCCGTCCGGGACGGCCGGGTGGACGCCGGCCTGGTGATCCACGAGGCCCGCTTCACCTACCAGCAGTACGGCCTGCACAGCCTGGCCGACATGGGCGAGGCCTGGGAGCGGGAGACCGGCCTGCCGATCCCGCTCGGCGCGATCGTCGCCCGGCGCTCACTGGGCGCCGAGCGGCTGCGCGAGCTCGCCGGGACGATCCGCGACTCCGTCCGGCAGGCCTGGGCGGACCCGGCGGCCAGCCGTGAGTACGTGCTGGCGCACGCCCAGGAGATGGACCCGGCGGTCGCCGACCAGCACATCGGGCTGTACGTGAACGAGTTCACCGCCGACCTCGGCGAGGAGGGCTACGAGGCCGTCCGCGCGCTGCTCACCCGGGCCGCCGCGGAGGGGCTGGTGCCCCCGCTCGACCCGGGTGCGCTCGCGTTCGTCTGAGGCCGTCCGACGGCTCCCGCCCGGCCGGCCGTCAGACGTCGAACTGGTCGGCCACCGCGCGCAGCAGGCCGGCCAGCTTCTGGCCGGTCGGCTTGGCCGGGTAGCGGCCGCGCTGGAGGCCGGGCAGCACCGCGTCCAGGGTGGTGATCAGGTCCTGGACGATCGGCGCCATGTCGTCGGCGCTCCGGCGCTGGGCCGCGGCCACCGACGGCAGTGCGTCCAGCAGCTGCACGGCCATCGCCTGGTCCCCGCGGTGACCGGCGACCACGCCGAACTCGACCCGCTGGCCCGGCTTCAGCACGGTGACACCGGCGGGCAGCGCCTTGGTGTGGACGAAGACGTCGCCACCGTCGTCGCGCGACAGGAAGCCGAAACCCTTCGTCTCGTTGAACCACTTGACCTGGCCGGTGGGCATCTCGAACAGTCCTCGAATGGGTGTGAGGGATCCCGGCCCGGGCCGGGGATCACTGGGTGGTGGTGGAAAGAAGACGGCCGACCTCGGCTCCGCGCCCGCGGGCGCTCACGGTCAGCACGTTGTCAGGAGCAGACTAACGGTCCGTCAATGCCTCATCCGCGTTCCGCGATGGATCCGCGTTCCGGGGCCCGCTCGTGGCGGTGGCGGCGCGCGCATCTCGCGGTCCCGGGTGACCCGGTACTGGCACGGCCGGGGCGCGGCTCGGCGCAGTCCATCGGCTCACACCCCCGGATCTGAGGACACGGGACGCACCTGTGAGCGCCCCTCGGCACCCCCTGCATACCCCCGCCCAGCAGGGATCAAAACGTTCAGCTCCCGGGAAACTGCGCAACGTGACCGGGCCGCTGCGATGGGCGGCCCCGGCGGCCGCTCTGCCAGACTGGGAGCGCCCCAGCACAACCCTGCGGAAGGAACCGACGTGAGCAGCCAGAGCACCGACCCCGGCGACGTCTACGTCAAGGCCGGAGCGGTCGTCTTCGGCCTCGGCGCGCTCGCCACCCTGGTCACCTTCGTCCCGCTGTTCCTGCACCTGACGCCCCTGCCCACGGCCGCGTACTGGCTGAGCATGCTGATGCCGGCCGGCTTCCTGTCCGCGCTGACCGGGCTGTTCCTGAACGCGCGGGCGCAGCGCCGCCGGGTGGAGTCCTGACCGGTCAGGTAGGGGCCTAGGCCTCGCCGAGGTGGGCGGCGAGCCAGTCCGGGAAGCCGGTGAGGTCGGCCAGCACCACGTCCGCCCCGGCCTCGCGCAGCTCGTCCGCGCCGTACGGGCCGGTGGCCACGGCGACGGCGAGCGCCTCCGCGTGCCGGGCGCCCCGGATGTCGCCGAGGTGGTCGCCGACGTAGATGCTCGCGCCGTACTCGCGCAGCACCTCGCCCTTGGTCTCGGCCCACAGGTCGCCGGCCACCGCGTCCGCCGCCATCCCGGCGTGCTCCAGGTGGAGGCGGGCGTTCGGCTCGTACTTGCCGGTGATCACGGCGACCCGGCCGCCGCGGGCGCGGACCGCCTCGATGGCGGCGTGCGCGCCGGGCAGGGCCACGGTCGGGGCGAAGGCGTGGTCGCGGTAGAGCTCGCGGTAGCGGTTCACGGCCCGCTCCGCCTCGTCCTCCGGGAACCAGTTGCGGATCTCCTCCAGCAGCGGCGGGCCCAGCCGGGTGACCACGAGGTCGGAGTCGATGTAGGTGCCGGTCTCGGCGGAGAGTGCCTCGTAGGTGGCGCGGATACCCGGACGGGTGTCCAGCAGCGTCATGTCGAGGTCGAAGCCGACGGTGAGCGGGGCGGGTGGGATCGCGGGCATGCCGTCAGGCTAACCGAGCGACGACGCGGACGACGAGGGGATTTGCCCCGGCTCGGAGGCGGAACTTAGGTTTGCCTGAGTTGTCTGCGGAGAGGGCCCATGACCGACACACCCGCACCACCCGGTACACGGCGCACCCCCCGCCGTACGCCGCGCGGCCGAATACCGTGGCTCGCCGCCGCGCTGGCCGTACTGGCCGTCGCGGTGCTGCTGAGTCTGGCGGTCGGCAGCCGGACCGTCCCGTTCTCCGAGACCGTCGACGCGCTGCTGCACGGCGGCGACTCCGCCAACGCGGTGGTGATCCGCGAGCTGCGGCTGCCCCGGACGGTCGTCGGGCTGGCCGTCGGCGCGGCGCTCGGCCTGGCCGGGGCCGTGATGCAGGGCCTGACCCGCAACCCGATCGCCGACCCGGGCATCCTCGGCGTCTCGCAGGGTGCGGCGGCGGGCGTGGTGGTCGCCATCTCCGGCTTCGGGATCTCCACCCTCACCGGGTACGTCTGGTTCGGTTTCGCGGGCGCGGTGGTCGCCACCGTGCTGGTCTACGGCCTCGCCGGCCGCGGCCGGGGCGGGGCGACCCCGATCAAGCTGGCGCTGGCCGGCTCGGCGATGTCCGCGTTCATCGCCTCGCTCAACACCCTGGTGCTGACCACCGACGCGGCCACCATGGACCAGTTCCGCTTCTGGCATGTCGGCTCGCTCTCCGGGCGCACGGCGGACGTCGCCTGGCAGCTGCTGCCGTTCCTCGCGGTCGGGACGGTGCTGGTGGTCTCGGTGGCCCGCGGGCTGGACGCGCTGGCGCTCGGTGAGGACACCGCGAAGGGCCTGGGCGCGAAGACCGGCCTGGTCCGCGCGGTCGGCGCGCTCGGCGCCACCGTCCTGACCGGCTCGGCCGTCGCCGCCGCCGGCCCGATCGCCTTCATCGGCCTCGCCGTCCCGCACGCCGCCCGCGCCGTCGCCGGCGCCGACCACCGCTGGGTCCTCGCCTTCTCCGCCGTCCTCGGCCCCGCCCTGCTGCTGCTCGCGGACACCCTCGGCCGGGTGCTGTTCCCGCCGTCCGAGGTCCCGGCCGGCGTGATGACGGCCCTGGTCGGCGTCCCGGTGCTGGTGGCGCTGGTCCGGCGGCGGAAGGTGGTCGCCGCATGAGCTCCGTTTCCCTGCGCGGGTACTCCGTGGTGCGGGCCGGGCGGGCGTCGTTCCTGCTGCACCGGCGTTCGGCGCTGGCCGCCGGCGGGCTGCTGGTGGCGCTGGCGGCGACCGTGGTGGCCTCCCTCTGCCTGGGCGAGTCCACCGTGTCGCCGGGCGAGGTCGTCAAGGTGGTGCTGGGGCAGCCGAGCCCGGACGAGCTGGTGGTCGGGGAGTTCCGGCTGCCACGGGTGGTGGTCGGGCTGCTGGTCGGGGCGGCGCTCGGGCTGGCCGGGGCGCTGATCCAGACCGTGGCCCGCAATCCGCTGGCCAGCCCGGACGTGGTGGGCGTGACGTGGGGCGCGACCGCGACCGTGGTCGGGCTGATGGCGTACGGCGTGGTCGGCTCGACCGGCGAGGCCCCGTACGCGGCGGTCGGCGGCGGGCTGGTGGCCGGGCTGCTGGTGTACGCGCTGGCCTGGCGGCGCGGGCTGCACGCGCAGCGCTTCGTGCTGATCGGCATCGGCATCAGCGTCGCCCTGTCGTCCCTGACCTCCGTGTTCCTCACCAAGGGCGACGGTTTCCAGGCGCAGGCCGCCAAGGTCTGGATGACCGGCAGCCTGAACGGTGCCGGTTTCGACCAGGCCGGCTGGCTGGCCTGGGTGCTGCTGGCGGCCCTGCCGGTGGCGCTGTGGGCGGCGCGCGCCCAGCGGTCGATCTCGTTCGACGACGCGACCGCCGTCGGCCTCGGGCTGCGGCTGGACCGGATCCGCCTGGGCATGGCGCTGCTGGGCATCGTGCTGGCCTCCTGCGCCGCGGGCGCCGCCGGGCCGGTGGACTTCGTGGCGCTGATGGCCCCGCAGATCGCGCTGCGGCTGGCCCGTTCCGCGCAGGTCCCGCTGCTGTGCTCGGCGCTGACCGGCGCCCTGGTGGTGGTCCTCGCCGATCTGATCGCCCGGCGCCTGCTCGCCCCGACCGAACTGCCGGTGGGCGTGGTGACCGGCATGGTCGGCGCGCCGTACCTGATGTGGCTGCTCATCCGATCCCGCCGTGGAGGTTCCTGATGTCCGCACCCCGTCTGGAGGCCCGGGGCCTCACCCTGGCCTACGAGGCGCGCACGGTCGTCGAGGACCTGGACGTCCGCATCCCCGACGGCCGGGTGACGGTGATCGTCGGCCCGAACGCCTGCGGCAAGTCGACGCTGCTGCGGGCGCTCGGCCGGCTGCTGAAGCCCGTACGGGGCTCGGTGCTGCTGGACGGCGAGGAGCTGGCCCGGATCCCGACCAGGCGGATCGCCCAGCGGCTCGGCCTGCTGCCGCAGTCGCCGACCGCCCCGGAGGGCATCTCGGTGGCGGACCTGGTGTCGCGTGGCCGCCAGCCGCACCAGAGCTGGTGGCAGCAGTGGTCGCCGGAGGACGAGGCGGCGGTCGCGGAGGCGCTGGAGCGCACCTCGACGGCGGAGCTGGCCGAGCGCAGCATGGACGAGCTGTCCGGCGGGCAGCGCCAGCGCGCCTGGATCGCGATGGCGCTCGCCCAGGGCACGGACATCCTGCTGCTGGACGAGCCGACGACCTACCTGGACATCGCGCACCAGGTGGAGGTGCTGGACCTGGTGCGCCGGCTGAACGTGGAGCGCGGCCGGACGGTCGTCGCCGTGCTGCACGACCTCAACCAGGCCGCCCGGTACGCCGACCACCTGGTGGCGATGCGCGACGGCCGGGTGGTGGCGCAGGGCGCGCCCGGGGAGGTGGTGACGGCGGAGCTGGTGCGGGAGGTGTTCGGGCTGGAGTCGGTGGTGGTGCCGGATCCGGTGACGGGCACGCCGTTGGTCGTTCCGGGCGCTCCCTGGGCGGCGACGGTGGAGCCGGTGGACGCTTAACGGCACTTTAGGTGTCATTTCGGACATAATCGACGCGCCCTCGTCCATTGCCGAGCCTCCCGAGGACCGCCGATGCAGGACCCGTCGCCGCAGGACCCGCCGCCGATGCCGGGCCGGCCGGTGCCCCGGATCGCCCGCCGTACGTTCCTCACCGGCCTCGGCGGGGCCACGCTCGCGGCGTGCACGTCCCCGCAGCCGGCCCCGCCGCCGCCCGAGGAGGGCTTCGGCCCCTCCCCCACCCCGGCGCCGCCGGTCACGGTGAACGCCGCGACCGGCCCGGTGGTGGTGCCGGGCGAGCCGATGCGGGTGGTCGTGCTGGACACCGACGTGCTCGACTCCGCGCTGACCCTGGGCATGACCCCGGTCGGCGCCGCCCTCCCGTCCGCGGACACCCGCTTCCCCGACTACTGGCCGGCCTCCCGCACCTCGCGCATCCGCCTGGTGGGCCCGTCCGGCGCGCCGGACCTGGAGGCCGTACGGCTGCTGCGGCCGGACCTCATCCTCTCCAACCAGACCCGCGACGGCGACTGGTTCCCGCAGCTGAGCGAGCTCGCGCCGACGGTGCTCACCCAGACCGCCGGGGCGTCGTGGAAGTCCGACTTCCAGCTGCACGCCCAGGCGCTGGGCCGGGTGGCGGCCGCGGCGGCCTTCGTCGCCTCGTACCAGAAGCACGCCGGGCAGGTGGTGCAGGCGCTGGCGGCGGCGAAGCTGTCGGGGCACCGGGTGAGCCTGGTGCGGTTCGTGGAGGGCGGCGGGATGCGGGTGTTCGGGCGGCAGAGCTTCCCGGGGACGGTGCTCGCCGACGCCCAGGTGGGGCGGCCGGACGCGCAGAACGTCGACCAGTCGGACTTCGAGGTGCCACCGGACCAGCTCGCCAAGGCGGACGGCGACCTGCTGCTGTACGCCACGTACGGCGACCCGGGCCGGGCCGGCACCAACGCGACGCTGGCGAGCCCGGGCTGGCAGGCGCTCGGGGCGGTCAAGGCGCACCGGGCGTTCCCGGTGGACGACCAGCTCTGGTTCCAGGGGATCGGGTACACTGGCGCCAACTTCATGCTGGACGAGCTCCAGCGCTTCCTGGGGGCCTGAGCCGTGGGCCTGGGCCCCCGCGGAAGTCCGGTCGAGCTCGGCGAGGTGCGCGAGCGGATGGCCTACGCGCGGTCGACCGGCGAGCCGTTCGCGCGTGCGCCGGTCAGCCCCGAACTTCCCTGGCGTCGCGGCTAGTTGGCGCTGACATAGCGGCCCGGGGAGACACCGACGGCGGCCGTGAAATCCCGGGTGAGGTGGGCCTGGTCCGCGTACCCGAGTTCGGCGGCGAGTGCGGCCAGGTCCAGCCCGCCGTCCGTACGGGCCCGTTCGGCGGCCTCGTGGAGGCGGGCGCGGCGCAGCACCCACTTCGGGGAGGCGCCGACGTACTCGGCGAACAGGCGCTGGAGACGGCGGACGGTCAGGCCGAGTTCGCGGGCCAGCTCGTCCACCCGGCACAGGTCCGGCGAGCCGGTGATCCGGTCCACCACGGCGGCGACCTCCTCGGCGACCGGGTCGGGCGCGGGGAGGCGGGGGCGGAGGAAGGCGTCGGCGCGCCGGGCCTCCGGTTCGCCGCCGAGCGGTCCCCCGTCGAGCAACTCCTCGTTGAGCCGGTCCGCCTCGGGCCCGAAGTACTCGGCGGCGGGGACGGACCGGTCGGCGAGGTCGCCCACCGGGTGCCCGGCGAACGGGCGGAAGGCTCCGGGGCGGAACCGCGCGCCCAGCACGTGCCCGGCACCCTCCAGGCGGCGGACGAACACCGAGCGGTCCACCCCGTACACCCGGGCGCGCGGGGCCTCGAAGACCAGGTGGACGTTGGGGTGGGCGAGCACCTTCTGCTCGTACGGGGCGTGGCCGGTCAGGTCCCAGCGGACCAGCCAGTAGTACTCGACGAACCGCGCCACGTCGGGGGCGGGGGCGAGCCGGTCCACGCTGATCAGCTCGGCCGCCCGGGCGGGGTGGAGCACGCCGCGGCCGAGGTGGGGAGGGTGCGGGGAGGCCATGCGGGCCAGGCTAGTCGTCGCGTTTCTTCAAGACCGGGCGGCGGGGCCGTCGGCAGGATCGGGGCATGAACGCTCACCACCCGATGCACCCCCTCCTGGCCCGGGCCGCCTCCGTCGCGGCCGGCGTCGCCGCCGCCGTCCCGGCCGGCCTGCCGCTGGACGGGCCGACGCCCTGCGCGGAGTTCGACGCCCGCGCCCTGATCAACCACTGGGTGCTCTACACCTCGCACGGCCTGGAGCACCGGGCACGGCGGGTCGACCTCCCCGGGGAGCTGATCGCGCGGGACTTCACGGCGGACGCCGACTGGCGCGAGGCGTACGCGGCGCAGCTGGAGCGGGCGGTCGCGGCCTGGGAGGATCCGGCGGCCTGGGAGGGGGACGTCGACCTGGGCGGTTCGCCGTTCCCGGCGGTGGGGATCGCCCGGATGCTGGTCCTGGAGCTGCTGCTGCACGGCTGGGACGTCGCCCGGGCGACCGGCGGGCGGATCGAGGTCGACGAGGAACTCGCCCTGCTGGCCGGGGAGATCGTGGCGGAGAACGCCGAACTGTTCCGCCAGTACGGGGGCTTCGCCGACCCGGTGGCACTGCTGGACACCGCCTCGGCATGGGAGCGGGCGCTGGCCGCCTCCGGGCGCGATCCGAGGTGACCGCAGCGGCGAACTCGTCGGTGTCCGTCATGGCTTGACTGACGGTCAGGGACGTTTCCAGGCCAAGTTCATGACGTGACCATGGCGCCGTATTCAACCCGTTCCGGCTCCGGCTAGGGTCGCTCCTGCTCCACAACCCCGGCGCCACACGGCCGTCGTGCGGTGCCCTATGGACCTGCCCGATAGGACTGATGTGAAGTGAACGAAACGCATCACCGCCTGCAGGAACGTCCTTCGAAAACAAGCCTCCTGAGCCGCCTCGCCTCCATCGCGAGGGTCATCGCACTGATGGTGGCCGCCCTCACCGGCCTCTCCGCCGGCACCGCCAGTGCCGCCCCCGCGGCCGACGGCGGCGCCCGGCACGTCGCCTCGTCCGGGGCCGCCGCCCGGCCCGCCGCACCCGGTCTCGCCGGAGCCGGATGGATCTGTCGGGGCGCACCCGTCACTCCGGGCTACGTGCTCACCATGCACACGAACAACGGCTGCAACGGGGCCGGCATGTGGTACCAGCAGCCCGTGCGGGACGGGATCTGGACCTGCGCCACCTCGCCGATCCCGGCCGGGTACGTGCTCTCCGGCCACAACCCCACCGGCTGCGACGGCTACGACTCCTGGTACATGCGGCTGCCCGTCGACGGCCTGTGGACCTGCGGCACCTCGCCGATCCCGCCCGGCTGGGTGATCACCGCCCACCAGGGCAACGGCATGGGCTGCGCCAACATCGACGCCTGGCTCATGAACCGGGCCCGGGACGGCCAGTGGACCTGCGCCGGTTCGCCGATCTGGCCCGGGTACGTGAACACCAACCACCAGCTGAACGGCTGCGGCGGGATCGGCTCCTGGTTCACGCAGCTGGCCCGGCCCGGGCTGTGGGTCTGCCCCTACCAGCCCATCCCGGCCGGCTACCACACCACCACCTGGAACGGCTCCTACTGCGGCGGCGTGGGCGCCTGGCTCCTCGTGCGCAACTGACGACCTGAAGGCCCGGCGTGGGAGGGGCCGCGTGCGCCCCTCCCACGCCGGGCCGGTTCGCGTTCCGGGCGTTCCCCGCCGTGGCTTCGGCCGCGGCTTCGGCCGTACTCCCGACCGCGTCTCAGCGCAGTGCCGCCTGGAGCTTCGCGCGGAGCAGGCGTACGGCCGGGGACTGCTGGTCGCGGCGGGCGATGAGGCCGAGCCGGGCGTGCGTGGCGGCGTCGGCGAGCGGGACGGCCCGCAGACCGGCGCCGGCGGAGGAGGCGCTGAGGACGGCCACGCCCGCGCCGCGTTCGGCGAGGCGGAGCAGAGCGGCTGGGGAGCTCGCGTCGATGTCCACGCGCGGGTCGACGCCCCGGCGGCGGCAGGAGTCCTCGTAGGCGGCGCGGATGCCGGTGCCCGAGGAGAGGCAGAGGATCTTCTCGCCCCGGAGGTCGGTGAGTCGGAGCTTCGCCCGGTCGAGGGGGTGGCCGACGGGGAGGACGGCGGCGATCGGCTCGTCGATGACGACGGTGCTCTCCAGGCCGGACGCGACCTCGCCCGCGTAGCCGATCAGCGCCAGGTCGAGGGAGCCGGCCAGGACCTGCGACTGGAGGTCGTCGGAGTGGCCCTCGTGCAGGCTGAGTTCGATGCCGGGGTGAGTGCGGCCGAGGTCGGCGACGGTGTCCAGGAAGGGCGGGATCGAGCAGCCCGTGATCATGCCGAGCCGGACCCGGCCACGGACGGCCTCGGCGAACTCGGCGGCGGTGTGCTGGATGGCGTCGAGGGTGGCCAGGGCGTTCTTGGCCAGTGGAAGCACGGCCTCGCCCGCGGGGGTGAGGCGGACCTGGCGGCCGGAGCGGTCGAGGAGCTGCTGCCCCAACTCGCGTTCCAACTTCGCCACCTGGGTGCTGATGCCGGACTGGCTGACGTGCAGGCGATGGGCGGCGGCGGTGAAGGTGCCCTCGTCGGCGACGGCGGCGAAGTAGCGCAGCTGATGCATTTCCATAACTGTTGATGATAGCTGGCATCGGATCTATCTGTTGGACGGATAGCCGAGGTGGTCGGGAGGATGGGGGCATGACGACGACGAGGAATGCGCGTGAGCTTGCCGAGACCTACTTCACCGCCTGGGAGGCAGGCGAGTTCGAGACCATGCGGGGGCTGCTGGCCGAGGATGTCGACTTCGTCGGGGCGCTGGGGACGGCGTCGGGAGTGGAGGAGGTACTGGCCGGGCTGAAGGGGCTCGGGCAGGTGCTGGAGAAGATCGACGTGAAGGTGCGGGTGGCCGAGGGCGACGAGGTGATCACCTGGTTCGACCTGTGCACCGGCATCGCGCCGCCGGCGCCGACGGCGAACTGGATGCACGTGGAGGGCGGGAAGATCGTCCGGATCCGGGTGACGTTCGACCCGCGCGGGCTGCTGGCGGGCTTCGAGAAGCAGGGCTGAGCAGCACCGGAACGGGTGGAGCCGGGCCAGGTTGCCGTGGCCCGGCCACCCGATCACTCAGCGGCAGAGGGCCGCGTCAGCCGCGTCCGCGACGCGCTGCTTGACCTCGTGCGACGGAAGCGTGGTCACCGCGATGTTCGCGGCGCGGCCGTCCTCCGTCACACCACCGCGCGTGGTGTAACCGGGGAGACTGCCGCCGTGCCCCCACGAGAGTCCCCCGCAGGGAAGCGGGTGGCTCTCGATGCCCAGGCCGTAGCGGGCGCCGGGGCCCATGTACTCGGCCGGGATGGTGGTCCGCATCTGGGTGAGCTGCGCCGGGGGCAGCAGCTCTCCGCCGATCAGGGCGGAGAAGAAACGGTTCAGATCCGTGTTGGTGGACACCATGGCCCCTGCGGCCCACGCCCAGGACGGGTCCATCTCCGTGATGTCCTGCAACGGATCGCCCGGCTTCTCCGACAGGTAGCCGTGCGGGTGGCGCTCACGGATGGTCATGTCCCCCTGAGCGGGGAAGTACGTGTGGCGCAGACCGATCCGGTCGATCACGCGCTTGGTGATCTCCTCCCCCACGGGCCGCCCGGTCACCTTCTGCACGATCAGGCCGGCCACCACGTAACCCGTGTTGCTGTACTTCCATCCCGCTCCGGGGGCGAAGTCGGGCTTGTGCGCGAGGGCGACATCGAGCAGGGCGCGCGGCTCGATGTACTGGTCGGCGCCGGACATCTCAAGGAACGACGTGTAGTCCGCAAGTCCGCTGGTGTGCTGGAGGATCTGCCGGACGGTGATGTTCCGCCCGTCGATGCCGTCCCCGTGGACGAGGCCGGGCAGGTAGGTGTCGACGGAGGCGTCCAGATCCACCTTGCCCTCCGCCACGAGCTGGAGGACGACGACCGCGACGAAGGTCTTGGTGTTGCTGCCGATCCTGATCTGCCCGTCGACGGGTACCTTCGCCCCGTTCGCCAGATCGCCCACGCCCGCCGTGTAGTTGCGGGTGCGACCGTCCCGACCACGGACGGCCGCCAGCACCCCGGGCTGACCGTCGTCGGCGACCAGGGCGTTCAACCGCTGCTGGACCACATCCGTCCTCGCGAGGCCGGGGCCGTCTCCGGACGCGGCGACAGCCGGCGGAGCGAGCGACCCCAGAGTGAGGGCTCCGGCGGCCACGGCGACGGCGGCGGCCACCGCTCCGCGGCGAGCGGAGCGGAACCGGTACGGGGCAGGCGAGTTCACGAGGCGACTCCTCAAACGGGGCGTGCACGATGCGCCGGGACTCCCGGCCCGCTCAGGACATCACGCGACCGCGCGAGCCGCCGTCGCCATCGAGGACGACCGCCCTCCGCCCGCATCGTCCTGACGGCGTATCGGAAACCGAGACCAGGGGCTGAGCCGGGCGGCTTGACGCACTCCCACGCGCATCGCCACACGCGAGCGCCCCCGTCACTCGGACGGACGATGCTGCGCACACGATGTGGTGCCCTACCTTTGCGTTGCTCCGGCCAGCCGGCCCGTCGGTCCGTCAACTCGTCGGCCAACCTGCGGACATCACGCAGGCGGGACGCCCGACGTCCAGCCGGTCGGCCCTTCGCACCGCTGTCCCCTGGAGGGATCCATGTCCTCATCGCGCCTGTCCGCCGCCGCCATGACCGTGGCCGCCATGCTGGCCATCGGCTCGCCGACCTCCGCCCGGACCCCCAGCCGCTTCGACGACGGCAGCTTCGAGTACCCCCGGGCGCCCGTCAACCTCTTCACCCCGTACTACCCGGGGCAGTCCATCGGCCCCTGGCTGGTCACCGGCCAGACCGTCGACCTGATCGGCCAGGGCACCTGGCAGGCCACCGAAGGCGACCAGTCCGTCGACCTCAACGCCGCCGGCGCCGTGAACCAGACCTTCACCACGACACCCGGCACCACCTACACCGTGACGTACGCCCTCGCCGGCAACCCGGACAACAATCCCCCGGTGAAGACGGGCAAGGCCCTCGTCGACGGCCAGGACCGCCAGGACTTCTCCTTCGACACCACCGGCAGGTCACACGCCGACATGGGCTACGCGAGGCGCCAGTTCACCTTCGTCGCCGCCAACCCCACCACGGAGCTCACCTTCGCCAGCACCACCGGCGCCGACCACCACGGCCCCGTCATCGACGACGTCCTCGTCACCGCCGGCTCCCCCTGAGCACCTTCGCACGACCGGCCGGACAGAACCTGGCGGGTTCAGGGCCGCAGATGAGCCGTTGCCGCGCCGTCCACGGGATATGGGCGCTCTGCGGGCAGGAGCTCCCGGGCCACGGACACCTCACCGGCTCTGACGTGGGCGTGGATCGTGCGGGCGAGGTCGGTCACGTCGGTGATCGAGACCGCCCAGTCGTCCGCGTAGCAGCCCGCGGCTCGCCCGGCGAGGCCCAGCTGCAGCGAGCGGTGCGGAAGCGGCTGCAGGTGGAGGTCACGCTCGGGATCCCACTGCACCCGGGCCGGGGCCCGCTTCAACTGTCTCCTCCACGAAGCGCGGTCCTCGTGGATCCCGTGTTCGTAGTGGGTCAGGCAGGCGTGCTCCAGGGCCCACTCGAAGCCCTCGCGGGTGATCTCGACGGCGAGGACGGTCTCCTGGCCTTCGCCGGTGGCCCACCCGGAGCGGTACATCATCCACAGGAACGAGGGCTTGATCCACGTCATCCGGTCCCGCTTCCAGGCCTCGGGGAAGCGGCCGTCGCGCGCGGCCGGCAGCCCGATCTCCGGGGTGTACGCCTGGTAGACGGTCACCGTGGAGTCGGTGTGGAGAGCGCGGATCTCATGCTTGGGCACTGTCACGCCGCCCAGGGTCGGTGCTCCGGCGCGGTGCGCGCCATCGAATTACCTCCCCGGCGGCGTGCCATGCTGGGCCGCATGAAGATCGCTGCCGCCCAACTGACCTGTGTCCCCGGCGACATACCCGCCAACGTCCAGCAGCTCGCCGATCTCGCCGGGCAGGCCCGCTCGCAGGGCGCCGAACTCATCGTCTTTCCGGAGCTGGCCCTCACCGGGTACGAACTCGACGCCCTGGCCGGCGATCCCCGCCTCTGGGTCCACCCGGACGACCCCCGCCTCGACGCCCTCCGTGCCACCGGAATCACCACCGTGGTCAACTGCGCCGTCCCCACCGGCGGCCCTCTCCCCGCCATCGGCACGCTGGTCCTCGGGAGCGACGGCGAGCTGATCACCACGTACTGGAAGCAGCACCTCTACGAGAACGAGCAGGGCGTCTTCGCCCCCGGCGACCGCGACGGCCGGTTCGAGCTCGGCGGTCTCCGCTTCGCGCTCGCCACCTGCTACGACAACCACTTCCCGGACCTCACCGCCCGCGAAGCCGCCGACGGCTGCCACGTGCACCTCGCCAGCTCCCTCTACGGGACCGGCAACGGCGTCCACGAGCGGGCGACGGTCTACCCGGGCATCGCCAAGGACCGTAACCTGCACGTCGTCCTCGCCAACCACGTCGGCCCGGCCGGCCCCTGGACCGGGTGCGGACGCTCCGCGATCTGGGCCCCGGGCGGCACCCTCCTCACCGAGGCCGACGACCGCACCACCACCGTCGCCATCGCCGACATCCCCTGAGCGAACCGAAGCAGGAAGTCGGCGGGGCCGACTTCCTGCTCCACTGGCATTCGCCGATCAGTCGGCCAGGCTGCCCCGGTACTCGACCGGGCCCTCATTCGGGAACTGGGCCGTACCCCGGAAGCTGTTGCCGTCGTCGAAGAAGGTGACGTTGCCCGCCCCCGCGTTGGGGCTGTTCCACGTGACGGTGGTCCCCGCCTCGGGAGCACCGTTACCGACAACGTCCCCACGGTTGCCGATGCTGAGCGTGAGGGGCGAGTCCTCCTGCCAGCCCCCGCCGCCCGTGTGGATCTCCGTGTTGTACGTGGCCATGCTCTTCCCCTTCCCGGTCACCGCACCGGCGACCGGTGCGGCTACGACTGTCGGAACCGGCGCCCGGACGACGCCCGCCCGTACCAACGCCCCGACCAGCGGAAGGACACTGGCCAGACCCCCGATCCACCACAGCGCAGTACGTCACCCCAACTCGGAATCCCCCAGCACGCTTTGCGAAGCACTGGAACCGGTGCACCCCGCGCCGCGTCGCACCGCCGTCACCTCCACTTCCGAAGGAGAGCCAGTGTGAAGAAGGTCCTGTACGGCGTCTCCACCGTGCTCCTGCTGGCCGGGTGCGGCTCAGCGGGGTCGCCTCCCGGAAGGGACTCGGCGCCCATCGAGCGTCAGAAGCGCTCCCTCGCCTGCGGAACCAGCGTTGCTCCGCCGGTGGCGCAGTCCACTGACAGCGACCCCGTGCACCTCGTCGTGACCGCCGCGACGGTGGACGAACAAGGTGTCACGCTCTCGTACCGGATCACCGCGTCGGACCCGAAGACCATGCTCACCGTGCCCATCGGAGAGGTGCCGCCCACCGGCCTGCTCCTCAGGGACGGCAGGATCGTCGCGACGACGAAGCCGGCCGGCACGCCCTCGGCCACGGACGGAACCCCCACCGTCAACGGCCTCCCGGCCATCGGATTTCCGGTGGGCCAGCGCCCCTACGAACAGACGCTCCTGATCGACACGGCCTGCCCGGGGACCACGTTCAAGGACGTGATCGCCGATCCGGCCCGGTACCGGGCAACGGTGATCATGTCGGCGCAGAACCTCGGAATGCCGAAGGACACCACAACGCCCCTGGTCGAGGATGCCCAGGCCCCTGAGGCAGGACGCTGAGAGGGCCCCGATCCGCGCAGGAAGTCGGCGGGGCCGACTTCCTGCGCGGGGCGGGCGTCCTCAGTCGCCGGAGCGGATCGGCTCGCCCGTCCGGTGCAGGTGGCCGAGGATCTCGCGGTAGGAGCGGAGCAGGCCCGTCTCGTAGTACGGGATGCCCTTCTCCGCGCAGAACTCCCGGGTGATCCGGGCGGCCCGGCCGAGCGCGGGGGTCGGCAGGTTGGGGAAGAGGTGGTGCTCGACCTGGTAGTTGAGGCCGCCCATCACCGAGTCGATGACCGGGCCGCCGCGGACGTTGCGCGAGGTGAGCACCTGGCGGCGCAGGAAGTCGAGCTTCATGTCCGGCGTCACCATCAGCATGCCCTTGTGGTTCGGGGCGAAGACGCAGCCCAGGTAGACGCCGAGCAGTGCCTGGTGCACGGCGAGGAAGGCGACCGCCTTGCCCGCCGGGAGCGCGGCGAGGACGAGGCCCAGGTACCCGGCGAAGTGCGCGACCAGCAGGGCGCCCTCCAGCAGCGGGCGCTTCATCGTGGGGCTGCGCAGGGCCCGGAAGCTGTTGAAGCTGAGGTTGAGGCCCTCCAGCAGGAGCAACGGGAAGAACAGGTAGGCCTGCCGGCGGCCGATGAACCGGGCCAGGCCGCTCGCCTGGCGGGCCTGCCGCTGGGACCACACGACGAGGTCCGGGGAGACGTCCGGGTCCCGTTCCTCGTGGTTCGGGTTGGCGTGGTGGCGGGTGTGCTTGTTCATCCACCAGCCGTAGCTCATGCCCATCAGCAGGTTGGCGGCGATCCGGCCGCCGATCTCGCTCGGCCGCCGCCTGTCGAAGACCTGCCGGTGCGCCAGATCGTGGGACAGCAGGCCGAGCTGGGCGAAGACGACGGACATCGCGGCCGCCAGGCCGAGCTGCCACCAGGTGTCGCCGAGCGCGAACAGGGCGTACCAGCCGCCGAGGAACGCGGCGAGCACCAGGCCCGCACGGACGGCGTAGTAGCCGGGGCGCCGGTCGAGCAGGCCCTCGGCGGCGATCCGGCGGCTCAGCTGGGCGAAGTCGCTGCCGCCGCCCCGGCGTTGCGGGGCGGGGGTCTCGGTCGTCGTCACGGACTGTGTGAGCATGCTCCGAGTCTGGTTCGGCGCGCCGCCCGGGAGAACGGGGACAGCACCCGTCCCGTACGGGTGCTAACCCCCGTACTCAGCCGCCGGCGGACGGCAGGAACAGCTCGTCCAGGTGGTGGGTGAGGATCGCCAGCGCCGCCTCGCCGTCCCGCTGGCCGCCCAGCACGCTCTGCCCCAGGCCGTTGACCATGGCCAGCAGTCCGGCCGCCGCCATCTCGACGTCCCGCTCCGGCGCGATCTCCCCGGCCTCCCGGGCCGCGCGGAGCTGCTTGACGAGGAAGCTCTCCAGCAGGTCCGGCTGGCTCACCCCGTGCTTGCCGATCGCCTCGGCGTCGGTGAGCACCAGCGTGTAGTAGGCGGTGTACGTGCGGGTGATCCGGCGGCTCTCGGCGTCGGTCGGCAGGATGCAGGACAGGATCGCGGTCACCACCTCGCGGGGGGCGCGCGCCTCGCCGATCCACCGTTGCATCCGGGCCTGGAGCTGGGTGCCGAGCCGGGCGAAGGCGTCCAGCAGCAGGCCCTCCTTGGTCGTGAAGTAGTACTGCACCAGGCGCAGCGAGACACCCGCCTCGGTCGCGACCGCCCGCATGCTGGCCGACTGCAGACCCTCGGTGTCCGCGATGCGCAGCAGGGCCTCGGCGATCTGCCGCCGGCGCTTCTCGTGGTCGACCTTCCCGGTCATGACATGGCCTCCATGGTTCGCCCTCCCACTCTTGGTACACCCGTATCATGCATGTGATACACATGTACCATGCGAATCAGCGAGTTCAGGAACGGCAAGGCCGAGGACCGCTACCGCGCCGCCTACGAGCGCGCGCTGACCCGGCTCTGGCCCGGGCAGCGGACGTCGATCGACGTCCCCACCGACTTCGGCACCACCCGCGTCCACCGCACCGGCCCCCGGCAGGGGCAACCGATCGTGCTGCTCCCCGGCTCCGGCGGCAACGCCCTGATGTGGCACGGCCACCTCGACGAACTCTCCCGACAGCACCCCGTCATCGCCGTGGACACCATCGGCGAACCCGGCGCCAGCGTGCAGACCGCCCCGATCAAGGACGGGCACGACGCCGCCGACTGGCTGGAGGAACTCCTCACCGCCCTCGACGTCCCGGCCGCCCACCTCGTCGGCTGCTCCTACGGCGGCTGGATCGCCCTCCACCACCAGATCCGCCACCCGGGACGGACCACCGGCCTCACCCTCGTCGACCCGGCCGGCCTCGCCGACGTGGGCCGGCGCTTCTACAGGTGGCTCGTCCTCGGCGGCCTCGCCGCCCTGGCCCCGCGCGCCCTCCGGCCCCGGCTGGCGCGGGCGGTCGGCAACAGCGCCATCCTGGACACCGAGCTGATGACCCTGATGCGCGCCTCCACGGGCTTCCGCCGCCGCCTGCCCCTGGCCACCACCCTCACCGACGACGAACTGGGCCGCCTCAGCGCCCCCGCCCTCTTCCTCCTCGGCGAACGCAGCGCCCTGCACGACTCCCGCGGCGTCGCCGAACGCCTGCACCGCCTCGCCCCCGCCGCCCGGGTCGAGATCGTCCCCGGCGCCGGGCACGCCCTGCCCACCGACGACCCGGCGGCCGTCACCGAGGGGATCCTCACCATGGCGGCGCAGCAGCCGAGTTGATGCGCCGCGGTCTCAGCCCTGCTACGACGGGCGGCGGCGCATGCTGAGCAGCAGCAGGACAACCGCCGAGATCACCGCGGACGTCCGCAGCACCCCCGGGGCCATCGACCAGCTGAACTGGCCCAGCGGGGAGCCCGCCTGCACCCCGGCGGCACCGCCGGCCTCCTTGGCGCGCTGCATCGCGAACAGGGTGCTCGCGCTCATCGTGGCCAGCGGAATCCCGAGGATCACGAACTTGCGCATCAGATCTGAGAGTTGCCGGGACAGGTAGCCGAGGCCCCAGCCCGCCAGCATCGCCGGGAAGAAGCCGGTCACGGCGCCGCCGACCAGCAGGCCGCAGGAGAGCAGGATCAGCGGGGACGGCCTGCGGGCGCCCTTGGCCGAGCCCTTGCCCTGGTTGGCGGCGGGCACGGCCTTGGCCCGCGCCTTCCGCTGCCGCTTCGAGCCCGCCGCGGGCGGGGCGGGCGCAGCGGCCGGGGGCGCGGCCTCCTCCCCCGCGCGCTGCTCGGGGATCGGCTTCGGCGCGGGCTGCGGCGTGTCGGAGAAGTCGAGCATCGTCATGGTCCACGGGCCCGAACTCTGCACCGTCGGCGGCGGGATCACGGCCGAGCGGTCCTCGGGCCCGGTGACGCCCGGCAGATCCAGCGAGACCTGTTGCAGACCGCCCGCGGCCGGCGCCGACGGGGCGCCGTACACGCTGTCCTCCGCCTCGGCGGCGCTCGGCGCGCTCTCAGCCGACGGCACGGAAGGGCTGGAGGAGCCGGACGGACCGGAAGGCCCGGAAGAGGCCGAGGGGCCGGAAGCCCCGGCCGACCCGGAAGAGGCCGCCCGCTCGCTCCACGGCCCGCTCTTGCGCCACCACTCGCCGTCCGTCATCACCGACACCCCGCCTCGCCCGTACCCGGCCGCCCACCGAACCGCCCTCGGCCGTGACGCTACCCACCCCGCCCCCGACCACGCGAGTCCACCGGGCACCCGACACCGCTCCACCGGGCCCGAACACCGCTCCGCCGCTCACGAGGACACCGCTCCGCCGCTCACGAGGACACCCCGCCGTCCGCCCACCCGACTAACCTAGGTCGAATGACCACACAGCAGGGCCCTCAACGCCAGGGCAGGTCCACCACCGGCCCCCGCACCCTCGCCGAGGAGCTGCGCGCCCGTCCCGACGACGCGCTCGCCGCCCTGCTCCGCTCCCGCCCCGACCTGCTCAACCCCGTCCCCGGCGACCTCACCCAGCTGTCCGCGCGGCTCTCCTCGCGCGCCTCCGCGCTGCGCGCCCTGGAGCGGCTCGACCGCTTCACCCTGCAGGTCGCCGAGGCCCTGGCCACCGCCCCGGACGGCACCGGCCTGACCACCGTCCGCACCCTGCTGACCGGCCCGGCCAAGGTCAAGCCGCACCCCGGTGCCACCCCGCTCACCCCGGCCGACCGGTCCGCCGTCGCCGCCGCGCTCCCCCGCGCGATCGCCACCCTGCGCGACCGGGCGCTGCTCTGGGGCCCGGACAACGGCCTGCGGCTGGTCCTCGCCGTCCGCGAGGCGCTCGCCCCGACCGCCGCCAACCCCGGGCGCACCGGCCTCGGCCCGACCCTCGCCGACGCCACCATCGGCATGTCCCCGGCCCGGCTCCAGCAGCTGCTCGCCTCGGCCGGGCAGCCGGCCACCCCGGACCCGGTCACCGCCGTCGCCGCCCTCACCGCGCTGCTCACCGACCGCGCCCGCTGCGCCGCACTGCTCGACACCGCCCCCGAGGCCGCGCGGCGGCTGCTGGAGCGGCTGGTCTGGGGCCCGCCCACCGGCACCGTCCCGGACGCCACCCGGCCGGTCACCGCCGAGGACGCGCAGAGCCCCGTCGAGTGGCTGCTCGCCCGCGGCCTGCTGCTGCCCAGCAGCCCGGGCAGCGTCGTGCTGCCGCGCGAGCTCGCCCTGCACCTGCGCGGCGGCCGCACCCACCGCACCGTCGAGCCGGTCCAGCCCGAACCCGCGCCCGCCGCTCCCCCGCGCGATCCACAGGCTGTGGACAGCGCCGCGGCCGGCCAGGCGCACACCGCCGTCAAGACCGTCGAGGAGCTCCTCGACACCTGGGGCCTCACCCCGCCGCCCACCCTGCGGGCCGGCGGCCTCGGCGTACGGGACCTCAAGCGCGCCGCCCAGGCCCTGGAGAGCACCGAGCAGCAGGCCGCGTTCTGGCTCGAACTCTCCTACACCTCAGGCCTGTTGGCCCCCGACGGCGAAGCCGACGAGTGCTGGGCGCCGACCCCGGCGTACGACACCTGGCTACAACTGGACACCGCCGAACGCTGGTCCGTCCTGGCCGGCGCCTGGCTCGCCGCCACCCGCGTCCCCGCGCTCACCGGCACCCCGGACGGCAAGGGCAAGCCCCGCGCCGCCCTCGGCCCCGAACTCGACCGCACCCTCGCCCCGTCCGTCCGCCGCGCCGCCCTCGCCCTGCTCGCCGAACTCCCGCCCGGCACCCCGGCCACCGCCGACGAACTGCTCCCCACCCTGCGCTGGCAGCGCCCGCTGCGCGGCGGCCCCACCGGCCCGGACGGGCGCGAGCTGCGCGACGACCTCACCACCTGGGCCCTCGCCGAGGCCGAACTCCTCGGCATCACCGGCCGCGGCGCCCTCGCCGCCCCCGCCCGCGCCCTGCTCACCGCCGAGGGCGACCCGGCCGAGGTGCTGGCCCCGCTGCTGCCGCAGCCGCTGGACCACGTGATCCTCCAGCCCGACCTCACCGCGATCGCCCCCGGCCCGCTGCTCACCCCGCTCGCCCACGCGCTCGCCCTGTGCGCCGACATCGAGTCCAAGGGCGGCGCCACCGTCTACCGGTTCACCCCGGCCTCCGTGCGCCGCGCCCTCGACGCCGGACGCACCGCCGCCGACCTCCAGACCTTCCTCGCGCAGCACAGCCGCACGCCCGTGCCGCAGCCGCTGAGCTACCTGATCGACGACGTCGCCCGCCGCCACGGCATCCTGCGGGTCGGCGCCGCCTCCTCCTACCTGCGCTGCGACGACCCGTCCCTGCTGGGCGAGGTCCTCGCCGACCGCCGCTCCGCCGACCTGCGGCTGCGGCTGCTCGCCCCCACCGTCCTCGCCTCCCAGGCCGCCCCGGACGTCCTGCTCGCCGCCCTGCGCACCATGGGCTACGCGCCCGCCGCCGAATCCGCCGAGGGCGACGTGCTGATCACCCGCCCGGACAGCCACCGCACCCCGCCCCGTACGGCGCCCGTGCCCGTCCCCGACGGCCCGCCCACCCCTGACGACACCCTGCTCGCCGCCGCCATCAAGGCCATCCGGGCCGGCGACCGCGCCGCCACCGCCTCCCGCCGCGAGCCCACCCCCGACCCGCGCCACCTCCCCCGCACCGCCGCCGCGGAGACCCTCGCCGCCCTCCAGACGGCCGTCCTCCTCGGCGAGCGCATGTGGATCGGCTACCTCAACGCCGAGGGCATCGCCAGCCAGCGCATCATCGACCCGGTCAAGGTCGAAGGCGGCTTCGTCACCGCCTTCGACCACCACGCCGACGAACTCCGCACCTTCGCCCTCCACCGCATCACCGGTGTCGCGGAACTGGACGAATAGCCGCGGAGCGCCGACCCCCCGTCAGTGCCCCTGCCCCTCCTTCATCTTCTCCTGGACCACCTTGTCCGCGAGGCTGCCGATCTGCGACTGCCCGACCGGCATCGACCCCCCGGTGGCGGTCTCCGCGATCAGGAATCCGGGAGCCGCCAGCAACCCGCCGGGCCCCTCCCCGATCCCCGCGAGCGCATGCGCGGAACCGGCCGAGGAGGCGGTGGCGGCGAGGGCCGAGCCCATCAGGGCGAGAGCGGTGAGAACACGCTTCGAGTTCTTCATGACCAGCTCAACGACCAAGCCCACACGGTGGTCACTCGAAGCAGTCTCCCGCGCGACACCCGCGATGAGCGACACTGGAGGGTCTGCGTCAATCCCGCCGGTCAATCCAGCCGGTCAGCCAGTGGAGGGCTCCCCCGCGTGAACGACGGACCACTCATCGTCCAGAGCGACAAAACTCTTCTCCTGGAGATCGACCACCCCAAGGCCTCCGACTGCCGTCGGGCCATCGCGCCGTTCGCCGAGCTGGAGCGGGCGCCCGAGCACGTGCACACGTACCGGGTGACGCCGCTCGGGCTGTGGAACGCGCGAGCGGCCGGGCACGACGCCGAGCAGGTGGTGGACGCCCTGGTGACGTACTCGCGCTACCCGGTGCCGCACGCGCTGCTGGTCGACGTGGCGGACACCATGGGCCGGTACGGGCGGCTCCAGCTGCTCAAGCACCCGACGCACGGGCTGGTGCTCACCACCACCGACCGGCCGGTGCTGGAGGAGGTGCTGCGCTCCAAGAAGATCGCCCCGCTGGTCGGCGCCCGGGTCGACCCGGACACCGTGGTGGTGCACCCCTCCGAGCGCGGGCAGATCAAGCAGGTGCTGCTCAAGCTCGGCTGGCCCGCCGAGGACTTCGCCGGGTACGTGGACGGCGAGGCGCACCCGATCCAGCTGGAGGAGAACGGCTGGCAGCTGCGCCCGTACCAGGCGCAGGCCGTCGAGGGCTTCTGGCACGGCGGCTCGGGCGTGGTCGTGCTGCCCTGCGGCGCCGGAAAGACGCTGGTCGGCGCGGCCGCGATGGCGCACGCCCAGTCGACCACGCTGATCCTCGTCACCAACACCGTCTCGGCCCGCCAGTGGAAGCACGAGCTGGTCAAGCGCACCTCGCTCACCGAGGACGAGATCGGCGAGTACAGCGGCACCAGGAAGGAGATCCGCCCGGTCACCATCGCGACCTACCAGGTGATGACCACCAAGCGGAAGGGCGTCTACGCCCACCTGGAGCTGTTCGACGCCCGCAACTGGGGCCTGGTGGTGTACGACGAGGTCCACCTGCTGCCCGCGCCGGTCTTCAAGTTCACCGCCGACCTCCAGGCCCGCCGCCGGCTCGGCCTGACCGCCACGCTGGTGCGCGAGGACGGCCGCGAGGGCGACGTGTTCAGCCTGATCGGCCCCAAGCGCTTCGACGCCCCGTGGAAGGAGATCGAGGCGCAGGGCTACATCGCGCCCGCCGACTGCTGCGAGGTGCGGGTCACCCTGACCGACTCCGAGCGGCTCGCGTACGCCACCGCCGAGCCGGAGGAGCGCTACCGCTTCTGCGCCACCACGGCGACCAAGCGGCGGGTGGTGGAGGCGCTGGTCAAGAAGCACGAGAACGACCAGACGCTGATCATCGGCCAGTACATCGACCAGCTGGACGAGCTCGGGGAGGCCCTGGACGCCCCCGTGATCAAGGGCGAGACCAGCAACGCCCAGCGCGAGAAGCTCTTCGACGCGTTCCGGAACAAGGAGATCAGCGTCCTGGTGGTCTCCAAGGTCGCGAACTTCTCGATCGACCTGCCCGAGGCCACCGTGGCCATCCAGGTCTCCGGGACCTTCGGCTCCCGCCAGGAGGAGGCCCAGCGCCTGGGCCGCGTCCTGCGCCCCAAGGCGGACGGGCACGCGGCCCACTTCTACTCGGTGGTCGCCCGCGACACCGTGGACCAGGACTTCGCCGCCCACCGGCAGCGCTTCCTGGCCGAGCAGGGCTACGCGTACCGCATCATCGACGCGGACGACGTGCTCTGAGAACACGTGCCGTGCCCGGTCCCGGCCGGCGTCCCACCGCACCCGCGGTCGAGACGCCGGCCGGACCCGCGTCAGCCTCGAACTGGAACAGGCCCGCCGGGCCCAGGCCGAGGCGGAGGAACGCTGCCAGAAGCTGGAGGTGGAGCTGGAACAGGCGGACAGCGCGGTCGACCGCGAGCGGATCGCCCGGGAACAGGAGGAACAGCTCCGGGCCGTGGCCGAGGCCATGCAGGTCTCCGAGGAACGGCTCCGGCAGCTCGACGAAACGGAGGAGCGGGCGGAACAGCTCCGGACCGCCGCCCGTGACGAGGCCGCCCGGGTCCGGGAACAGGCCGATGAGGAGGCCCGGCAGAAGATCACCGACGCCGAGGCGGAGGTGGCCCGGCTGCGTGCCCAGGCCGACAAGGACGCCCAGAACAAGCGCGAGGAGGCGGACTCCCTCTTCGAGGAGACCCGCACCAAGGCCGCCCAGGCCGCGATCGATTTCGAGACCAACCTCGCCAAGCGCCGTGAGCAGTCCCAACGGGACATCACCGCCCGTCAGGCCAAGTCCGAGGAGCGCCTGTCCAAGATCGAGCACCGGGCGGAAGAGCTGCGGCTGGCGGCCGAGAAGCTGCGCACCGAGGCCGAGCGCCGGGCCGTCCAGACCGTCGAGACGGCCCAGCGGCAGTCCGATGACATCGTCGCGGCGGCCAACGCGCGGGCCACGGAGCTGCTCGGTGACTCCCAGCGCGAGCTGGCCGAGCTCACCAGCAAGCGGGACAGCATCAACCAGCAGCTGCTCGGTGTGCGGAACTTCGTCGCGGAGTACGCGGCCGGCTCCCCCTCCCCGGGCGAAGAGAACGGATCCCTGCCGGTGGAGGCCGATTCCCCGCCGGTTCCGCAGCAGCAGGGCGGCACAGCGGTCGAACGGTCACGGTGGGGCTTCAGGAAGCGCCGGTGACGGCAGGCCTCCGGGCTGTTTCCACCGGAAACAGCGGACGGCCTCGGCGATCAGTACCGGACGCCGTCGCGCCCGAGGAAGATCACGCGCGCGGCGGTGTCCAGGGCGATGCCGACGTTGCGGACGGCGGTGCTGAGCGGGTTGCGGTGGCGCCCCTGGGTGGCGGTGGCGCCGGCCGGGCCGGTACGGGGGGTGCGGTTCTGGGTGCTCATGTCTTCAACGGTAGGCACCCGACCTGTTCCGGGCATCACTCCAAAGGCCGCATCCACCAGGACGGAGGTCGTCCTCCAGGTGTACGGACGGCCCTGAGACCTGCGGGGACGCGACCCTGAGACCCGCAGGAGCACAACCCTGAGACCCGCGGGAGCGCGACCCGGGGCCCCTCCGGGCCGGGCCCCCGCGACCGGCGGGGCTGGAACCCCGGGGCGGACGGGTCTAAGATCGTCCGTCTGCCCCCTCCCGAACCGTGGTACCTGCCGGTGTCCCGCAGGCAGCCGGGGGAGGTGTCGACCGCACGGCAACCGGTCGGCTGTCCTCACCGTGAGCTCCATCGATCCGCTGCGCCCGCCTCCGGGGCAGCCGGGAAGGTTCGCTGTGCCCGCCACCCCCACCACCGACCCCCTCCAGCGCGAACGCGACCACCTCGCCGCGTCCCGGGCCGCGCTGCGAGCGATGCGCGAGGACGTCCAGTCGCTCGACATCCGCGACGTGACCGGCACCTGGGTCACCGCCGTCATCCTCCAGAACCAGATCGAGGCCAGGATCGCCGCCCTGGCCGACCTCGCCGACACCCCGCTGTTCTTCGGCCGCCTCGACTACCTCCACGCGATCAGCGAGGAGCTCAGCGAGGGCGGCGGGGGCGAGAACTTCTACATCGGCCGCCGTCACGTCCACGACGCCGACGGCGACCCGATGGTGATCGACTGGCGCGCGCCGGTCTCCCAGCCGTTCTACCGGGCCAGCCGCACCGCCCCGATGGACGTCGAGCGCCGCCGCCGCTTCGGCTACACCGGCGGCGAGCTCACCGCCTACGAGGACGAGCACCTCACCGACCCGGCCGAGAGGGAGACCACCTCCGCCCTGCTCGCCGCCGAGATCGAGAAGCCCCGCGTCGGCCCGATGCGCGACATCGTCGCCACCATCCAGCCCGAGCAGGACGAGATCGTCCGCTCCGACATCACGGGCACCATCTGCGTCCAGGGGGCACCCGGCACCGGGAAGACCGCGGTCGGCCTGCACCGCGTCGCGTACCTGCTGTACGCGCACCGCGAGCGGCTGGCCCGCACCGGCACCCTGGTGATCGGCCCGAACAACGCCTTCCTCTCCTACATCGAGCAGGTGCTCCCCGCCCTCGGCGAGCTGGAGGTCGCCCAGGCCACCGTGCAGCAGCTGGTCGCGCACGTCGAGGTGAGGGGCGAGGACGACCCGGAGGCGGCCCGGCTGAAGGGCGACGCCCGGATGTCCGAGGTGCTGCGCCGGGCGGTGCGGGCGGGCATCACGCTGCCCACCGAGCCCTGCGTGGTGGTCCGCGGCTCCCGCCGGTGGCGCGTACCCGTGTACGAACTGGTCGAGATCATCGAGGAGTTGAAGGGCCGCGAGGTCCGCTACGGCGCCGCCCGGGACGCCCTGCCACAGCGCATCGCGCACGCCGTGCTGCTGAAGATGGAGCAGGGCGGCGAGGCCCCGGACGACCGGGTGCAGGACGCGGTGGCCCGCAACAGCGCGGTCAAGGCCGTGGTCAAGGAGTGCTGGCCGGCCGTCGACCCGGCCAAGCTGGTGCTGCGGCTGCTCTCCGAACCGGAGTTCCTGGCCGAGTGCGCCGAGGGCGTGCTGACCCCCGAGGAGCAGCAGGCGGTGCTGTGGCCCAAGCCGGGCCGCTCGGTGAAGACCGCCCGCTGGACGCCGGCCGACGCCGTGCTGGTCGACGAGGCCGCCGACCTGGTGCAGCGCACGCCCTCGCTCGGGCACGTGGTGCTGGACGAGGCCCAGGACCTCTCCCCGATGCAGTACCGCGCGGTCGGCCGCCGCTGCACCACCGGCTCGGCCACCGTCCTCGGCGACCTCGCCCAGGGCACCACCCCCTGGGCGACGGCGAGTTGGCCGGACGCGCTGCGCCACCTGGGCAAGCCCGAGGCGCACGTCGAGGAGCTGACCAAGGGCTTCCGGGTGCCGGAGGAGGTCATCGCGTACGCCTCCCGGCTGCTGCCCGTGATCGCCCCAGGCCTGGCCCCGGCCACCTCCGTCCGTGAGACGCCGGGATCGCTGACGATCCGCCAGATCGCGGACGGGGGGCTGACGGAGGCCGTTCTGGAAGCCTGCCGGGAGGCGCTGGAGCATGAGGGCTCGACCGGCCTGATCGCCGCCGACGCCCGGATCCCGCTGCTCACCGAGGCGCTCACCGCCGCCGGGCTGCCGCACCTCGCCCCCGGTACGGAGACCAGCGCCGAGGCCCGGCTGACGCTCGTCCCGGCCTCGCTGGCCAAGGGCCTGGAGTACGACTACGTGGTGCTGGACGAGCCGGCCGCGGTGGTCGCCGGCGAGCCGGACGAGCGGACCGGCCTGCGCCGGCTGTACGTGGCGCTGACCCGCGCCGTCTCCGGCCTGACGGTGCTGCACGCCGAGCCGCTGCCCTCGCAGCTCGGCTGAGGAACGGAGGGGCCGGCCCCGGACACGGGACCGGCCCCTCCGGGCAGAACACGACGCTCAGGCGTCGATGAGCGCCCGCCACTCGGCGACCTTGGCCGCGTCCACCGGCGTCTGCCAGCCGTCGACCCGCACCGCGCCGCCGACGTGGAAGGCGTCGAAGCCCTCCGCCCGCAGCTCCTTGAGGTGCTCGGCCCGCAGGCCGCCGCCGATCAGGATCCGCTGGGCGTACCCGGGCTCGCCCGCGTCGGCGAGCTCGGCCGCCAGCACCTGGCGCCCGGCGTCCACCCCGGCGGCCGCGCCGGAGGTGAGGAAGGTGTCGAGCCCGGGCAGCGCGCCGACGGCGGCGCGCAGGGCGGCCCGGTCGGTGCTGTGGTCGATCGCCCGGTGGAAGGTCCAGCGGCAGCCGGCGATCGCCTCGGCGACGGCCGTGGTGGCGGCCAGGTCGACGGCGCCCTCGGAGTCGAGGAAGCCGAGGACGAACTCCTCGGCACCCTCGGCCCGCAGTGCGGAGGCCCGGGCGCACAGCTCGTCCAGGTCGCCGGGGGCGAAGCCGTCCCGGATCCGGAGCATGACGCGCAGCGGGATGCCGACGGCGGCCCGGATCCGGGCGAAGTCCTCGACCGACGGGGTGAGCCCGTCGGAGGCCATGTCGGTGACCAGTTCGAGCCGGTCGGCGCCGCCCGACTCGGCGGCCTGGGCGTCCTGGGGCGTCAGCGCGATGACTTCGAAAATTGGTCTAGACATATTCGACAGCCTGCCACATCCGCCCGCCCCCGGCGACCCCGCCGTCCGAACGCTCAAGCCAGTTGGCGCCCGTCCGGACCCTTCCGCCGGCCGACCAGAGCCAGCGCGATCGCCACCGAGACCGTCGCCACGGCCATCGGCAGCAGCTTCCAGGCCCCACCCTCCTGCTGCCAGAGCCCGTGCAGGTTGACGCCGAGCGCCCACGGCAGGACGGCGAGCCCCAGAACGGACACCTGGTACCAGCCGCGCACCGCCGTCAACGCCATCAGCAGCGGGACGACGATCATCAGCGCCCGCCACTGCGTGTCCAGCTCGTACCAGCTGGTGTAGACGTTGTCCGCGAACGCCGCCACCGGGGTCAGCACCGCCGCGGCCAGCAGCAGGCCCCGCTCCCGCCAGGTCGGCACCGGCAACGCGTCCTTCGGCGCGGCCAGCAGCAGCAGGGCCCAGAGCACGAACGGGCCGTCCCACTGGAAGGCTTCGAGGAGGTACCAGAGCGGCTGGACGACGGCGCCGCTCACCGACCACACCAGGTCGACCCCGGCCGCCAGCGCCGACACCCCGGCCAGCAGCTTCGCCGCCGTCCACCGCCCGAGCAGTGCGGCGACGGCGGAGAGCATCGCCGCCCCCAGCAGGGCCCAGTAGGGCAGGAGGTGCAGCAGCCCCCAGCCCCCGATCGGCATGCCGGACTCCAGGTAGTTCAGCAGCGCCTGGCCCGCCGCCAGCCCTCCGGCCGCCCCGGCCACCAGCGGTGCGGCCAGCACCGCCAGCCGCCCGCCCCGGGACGTCGAGGTCAGCCCGGTGCGCATCCGCAGCCCGTACGCGCCCAGGTCGAGCAGCTCCCGGACCTTGGCGGCCACGCCCGCCTCCGCCGTGGTGTCGGCGAAGACGACGGCCAGTTCGTCACCGCGCTCACGGCGGTAGCGGCCCGGGTAGAAGGCGAGTGCCGTTCGAACGGCGACGGTCGAATCGGCCATGCTCATGCGAAGGCCCCCCTGACCCTCGGAACGGCGACGGCGACGGACAGCCGCCGTTCGGCCTCGGCGGCCACGGTCCTCAGCCGCTCGGCCTCGGTGGCCAGCGCGCCCCGCCCGGTGTCGGTCAGTGCGTAGGTGCGCCGGGCGCGGCCGTCCACCACCTCCTCGGCGGCGACCTCGATCAGACCCTGGGTCAGCAGCCGGTCGAGCGCCCCGTAGAGCGTGCCGGTGCGCATCTTGACCCGGCCGTCCGAGATCGCGGCGATCTCCTGGATGAGCGCGTAGCCGTGCCTCGGGGCATCGGCCAGCGCGGTGAGCAGAAGCAGCGTTGGCTCCTGCATGGAGCGTTCTGTCATACGTCTACATATATCGTCGACCGGCACATCCCGTCCATCGGAACCAGCCACCACAATGAGCCGCATGCCTACCGCGACCGAGGACCTGCTGGCCGACTGGACCACCCTGCTGCACCGCCGCGGCGCCACCGACGACCCCGAACCGTACGGCCGGGAGCTGCTGCGCCGCTGGTCGGAGCCGCAGCGCCGCTACCACACCGTCGAACACCTGCGCGCCGTGCTGCGACACGTCGACGGGCTCGCCGACCACGCCGCCGACCCGGACGCCGTCCGGCTCGCGGCCTGGTTCCACGACGCCGTCTACCGGCCCGACCGCACCGAGAACGAGGAGCGCAGCGCCGCCCTGGCCCACCGCGCGCTGACCGCGGCCGGACTGCCCGCCGCCCTGGTGGCCGAGGTCGAACGACTGGTCCTGCTCACCGTCACCCACGACCCGGCCCCGGGCGACCGCAACGGCGAGGTGCTCTGCGACGCGGACCTCGCCGTCCTCGGCGGCGCCCCGCAGGAGTACGCGGCGTACGCGGCCGCCGTCCGCGAGGAGTACGGCTTCGTCCCGGAGCCCGACTTCCGCGCCGGCCGGGCCGCCGTCCTGCGCGGGATCCTGGCGCTCCCCGCCCTCTACCGCACCCCCGCCGCGCACGAGCGCCTCACGGCGGCCGCCCGCGCCAACCTGACGGCCGAACTCGACGGGCTCGACGGGCTCTAGACCAGCTCCCCCACCGGCGCCACCACCGCGCCCTGCTTGCCGCACACCCAGTGCGGCTCCGGCCCCAGCTCCGGCTCCACGCTCAACGCGTGCGGGTCCCCGTCGGCCGCGCAGGCGGTGCACAGCGGCCACCGCCCGTACGCCTCCAGCAGCGCGTCCTGGACGTCCTGGGCGACCAGCCCGAGCACGTACTCGGTGCCGTCCGGCCACTGCTCCAGCCACCAGCGGCGGTGCGTGACGGCCTGCTCCACCAGCGAGACGACGGCGGCGTCCGCCACGTCCCGCGCGGTGAGGTCGGCCAGGATCAGTGCCCGGGCGTTGTGCAGGGCGGTCTCGATGTCGTCGGAAGCCATCCGTCCATCCTCTCTCGAAGCACCGACTGCCGCGAAACGCCGTGTGGGCGGCCCCCCGAAGGGAGCCGCCCACACGGACGAGGAACCAGCCGATCCGATCTGAGCGATCAGGATCAGAAGTCCATGTCACCGCCCGGCATGCCGCCACCGGCGGCCGCGGCGGCCTTCTCCGGCTTGTCGGCGATGACGGCCTCGGTGGTGAGGAACAGCGCCGCGATGGAGGCGGCGTTCTGCAGCGCGGAGCGGGTGACCTTGGCCGGGTCGATGATGCCCTCGGCGACCAGGTCGACGTACTCGTTGGTGGCGGCGTTCAGGCCGTGACCGGCGGGGAGGTTGCGGACCTTCTCCACCACGACGCCGCCCTCAAGGCCGGCGTTGGTCGCGATCTGCTTGATCGGGGCCTCCAGCGCGACCTTGACGATGTTGGCACCGGTGGCCTCGTCGCCGTCCAGCTCCAGCTTGTCGAACGCGACACCGGCCTGCAGCAGGGCGACGCCACCACCGGCGACGATGCCCTCCTCGACAGCGGCCTTGGCGTTGCGGACGGCGTCCTCGATGCGGTGCTTGCGCTCCTTGAGCTCCACCTCGGTGGCCGCGCCGGCCTTGATGACGGCCACGCCGCCGGCCAGCTTGGCGAGGCGCTCCTGGAGCTTCTCGCGGTCGTAGTCCGAGTCGCTGTTCTCGATCTCGGCGCGGATCTGGTTCACGCGACCGGCGACCTGCTCGCTGTCGCCGCCACCGTCGACGATGGTGGTCTCGTCCTTGGTGATGACCACCTTGCGGGCGGTGCCCAGCAGGTCGACGCCGGCGTTCTCCAGCTTGAGGCCGACCTCCTCGGAGATCACGGTGCCACCGGTGAGGATGGCGATGTCGCCGAGCATGGCCTTGCGGCGGTCGCCGAAGCCCGGGGCCTTGACGGCGACGGACTTGAAGGTGCCGCGGATCTTGTTCACGACCAGGGTCGACAGGGCCTCGCCCTCGACGTCCTCGGCGATGATGACGAGCGGCTTGCCGCTCTGCATGACCTTCTCCAGCAGCGGGAGCAGGTCCTTGACCGAGCCGATCTTGGAGTTGGCGATGAGGATGTACGGGTCCTCGAAGGTCGCCTCCATGCGCTCCAGGTCGGTGGCGAAGTAGGCGGAGATGTAGCCCTTGTCGAAGCGCATGCCCTCGGTGAGCTCAAGCTCCAGGCCGAAGGTGTTGCTCTCCTCGACGGTGATGACGCCTTCCTTGCCGACCTTGTCCATGGCCTCGGCGATCAGCTCGCCGATCTGGGTGTCGGCGGCGGAGATGGAGGCGGTGGAGGCGATCTGCTCCTTGGTCTCCACGTCCTTGGCCTGGGCCAGGAGCTGGTCGGAGACGGCGGCGACGGCCTTCTCGATGCCGCGCTTCAGGGCCATCGGGTTGGCGCCGGCGGCGACGTTGCGCAGACCCTCGCGAACCAGGGCCTGGGCCAGCACGGTGGCGGTGGTGGTGCCGTCACCCGCGACGTCGTCCGTCTTCTTGGCGACCTCCTTGACGAGCTCCGCACCGATCTTCTCGTACGGGTCCTCGAGCTCGATCTCCTTGGCGATGGAGACACCGTCGTTGGTGATGGTGGGGGCGCCCCACTTCTTCTCCAGCACGACGTTGCGACCCTTGGGGCCGAGCGTGACCTTCACCGCGTCGGCGAGCTGGTTCATGCCACGCTCAAGGCCGCGGCGAGCTTCCTCATCAAAGGCGATGATCTTGGCCATCTGAAGTGGTCCTCCGGGACACGGTCGACTGCTCGGACCAAGGGGTGCCCGCGACGGACGGTCCGGGTGTGCGGGGGTCCCTTCCCCTACCGCTCCCCGAGACCTCACCGACCCGGTCCGCTTATCACTCTCAAGCTGAGAGTGCTAACGCCAATGATTAGCACTCCGGGTGGTCGAGTGCAAGCCCAATCGCCAACCCGCGAGCCGCCGCTGAGCCCCTCCGGGAACGCGAACGGGCCCGTACGACGCGTGTCGTACGGGCCCGCCGAGAAGCGAGTGGTCACCAGCCGTGGGCCGCGCCGAGCTCCTGGAGCGGAAGGGGGTCAGACCGCGCGGACCATGTCCGCCTGCGGGCCCTTCTGTCCCTGGGAGATCTCGAACTCGACCCGCTGGCCCTCCTCGAGGGTGCGGTAGCCGTCCATCTGGATCGCGCTGTAGTGGACGAAGACGTCCGCACCACCGTCGACCGCGATGAAGCCGTAGCCCTTCTCCGCGTTGAACCACTTGACGGTGCCCTGAGCCATTCCGAACTCCCCTAGTGCTGTGCTGGCCCTTCACGCGCCCGCAGGTCGCGGGCCCGGGTCTGGTTGAAGGCCGGCCCGGGGAACCCCCCCTGAGCCCAGCCGTGCACGCCGCAACCCCCCGCACGGAACGCCGGGCGGCTTCCGGTGAGCGGGTGATTACGTCGACCGCGGCTGAATGTATCCGGATCGACGCCCTCTGCAACAGGGCCAGCCGCCGGTAATTCCAAAGCCCCGTCAAGAGACAACAGCGAGCAAATCGGAAGGAAGTCGGCATTCCGCACCGGACATAGCGGACGAATTACTCAAATCCCCGCAGGAATTCTGACATCTGCCTGACATGTTTCACGGCCCCGGCCCCGGACCGGTCCCAGCGGCCGGACGACCTCCGGCGAAACACCGCACGATCGGAGGGGCGACCCTGTTCCCATTCGAGCCACACTCTACTCCGACTTGACTCGGAAATATTCCAGCCGAAATACGAGCGGCCGCCCGTGCGTACGGAGAGCGGAATTCCGTACGCACGGGCGGCCGAAACACGGCCCGGAACGACTCAGCAGCCGCCGGCCACCGCCGGAATGATCGAGACCTTGGCGCCGTCCTTGATCTCGGTCTCCAGCCCCTGCTCGAAGCGCACGTCGTCGTCGTTCACGTACACGTTGACGAAGCGGCGCAGCTTGCCCGCGTCGTCCAGGATGCGGGCCGAGATGCCCGCGTGGTTCTTCTCCAGGTCGGCGATGACCTCGGCCAGGGTGACGCCCTCGGCGGTCACCTCGGCGACGCCGCCGGTGTAGGTGCGCAGGATGGTGGGGATGCGGACGTTGGCGCTCATGGTTCTCCTAGCGGGGGGTGAGAGGTGGTTCAGGCGGACGCGAGACCGGTGGAGCGGAAGGACTCCAGCGTCGGGCGGATGACGGCGGTCATCCCGGCGTCGGAAACGGCGTCCAGCGTCTTCAGGCCGTCACCGGTGTTGATCGCGACGGTCTCCTTGGAGGGGTCCAGCTGACCGGTCTCGACGAGCTTCTTCAGCACACCGACGGTCACCCCGCCCGCGGTCTCGGCGAAGATCCCCTCGGTCCGGGCCAGCAGCCGGATCGCCGCCACGACCTCCGCGTCCGTCACGTCCTCCACCGCACCGCCGGTACGGCGGGCGATGTCCAGCACGTACGGGCCGTCCGCCGGATTGCCGATCGCCAGCGACTTGGCGATGGTGTCCGGCTTGACCGGCTTGATCACGTCCCGGCCCGCCTTGAACGCGCCCGAAACGGGCGAGCAGCCCTCGGCCTGGGCGCCGAAGATCCGGTACGGCCGGTCCTCCACCAGCCCGAGCCTGATCAGCTCCTGCAGGCCCTTGTCGATCTTCGTCAGCTGGGAGCCCGAGGCGACCGGGATGACGATCTGCTCCGGCAGCCGCCAGCCGAGCTGCTCGCAGATCTCGTACGCCAGCGTCTTCGAGCCCTCGCCGTAGTACGGGCGCAGGTTGACGTTCACGAAGCCCCAGCCCTCACCGGCCGGGTCCCCGATCAGCTCCGAGCAGAAGCGGTTCACGTCGTCGTAGGTGCCCTCGATGCCGATCAGCTCGCCGCCGTACACCCCGGCCATCACGACCTTGCCCTGCTCCAGGTCGTGCGGGATGAACACGCACGAACGGAAGCCGGCCCGGGCCGCCGCCGCCCCCACCGCGCCGGCGAGGTTGCCGGTCGAGGAGCAGGACAGCGTGGTGTAGCCGAACGCCCGGGCGGCCTCGATCGCGCAGGCCACCACCCGGTCCTTGAACGAGTGCGTCGGGTTGCCCGAGTCGTCCTTGATGTGCAGCTGCGCGGTGAAACCGAGCTCCCGGCCCAGGTTGTCCGCCTTCACCAGCGGGGTCCAGCCCGGGTTCAGGTTCGGCTTCGAGGCGACGTCGGCCGGAACCGGCAGCAGCGGCGCGTAGCGCCAGATCGACGTCGGACCGGCCTCGATCCGCTTGCGCAGCTCCTCCGCGCCCTCGCTGCCGAACTCGTACGCGATCTCCAGCGGCCCGAAGCACTCCAGGCAGGCGAAACTGGGACCGAGCGGAAAGCGGGTGCCGCACTCCCGACAGGACAGCGCGGCGGCGGGGCCGAGGTCGACGGTTGGGGGTACCCCCGGCCGAAGGCTGGGGGAGGGTGCGGCAGTGTCGATAGCCATGATGGCGGAGGCCTCTCTCCTCATCTTCCCCGTGACGCGGTCGCGCCACAGGCCGGAATTGGCACCTGTCCCGCCGGGGCCTGTCGACGACAGCCGAGCGAGAAGGTTGCCGGGACGTCAACGGGCCGTTCCCTCAGTCCCTCTGGATGAGCTTGTGAAATTGTGGTGGTGCTCAGCGGAGACCCCGGCGTGCAAAGGTCCGACCGCTGTACGAAGACTGTATCCGAAGGCGTCAACCCCGAACGGGACCGTCCGCCACGCGAGATGACACGTCCCACCGAACCCGCCGAGGAGAGTCCGTGCCCGCCGAACCGACCCCCGCACTCCTCCCACAGGCGGCGTCCTGGCTGCACCGCCGTTCCTGGAGCGCGGCCGACCGGCCGGTGCACACCCTGCTGGAGGCCAAGCGGCGCACCGGCCGCACCGTCAGCGTCGTCCTCCCCGCCCTGGACGAGGAGGCCACCGTCGGCGACATCGTCCGCACCATCCGCCGCGAACTCATGGAGCGCCTCCCCCTCGTCGACGAACTCGTCGTGGTCGACTCCGGCTCCACCGACGCCACCGCCGCCGTCGCCGCCGGGGCCGGCGCCCGGGTGGAGCACCGCGACGCCGTCCTGCCCCGGCTGCCCGCCGTCCCCGGCAAGGGCGAGGTGCTCTGGCGCTCCCTGCTGGTCACCCACGGCGACATCGTCTGCTTCGTGGACGCCGACCTGCGCGAGTTCGACCCGGCGTTCGTCTCCGGCATCATCGGCCCCCTCCTGACCGACGAGAACATCCAGCTGGTCAAGGCCATGTACGACCGCCCCCTGGAGACGGAGACCGGCGCGATCGTCCCGGCCGGCGGCGGCCGGGTCACCGAACTCGTCGCCCGCCCCCTCCTCAACCTCCACTGGCCCGAGCTCGCCGGCTTCGTCCAGCCCCTCGGCGGCGAGTACGCGGCCCGCCGCTCACTGCTCGAACGGCTGCCCTTCCCCACCGGATACGGCGTCGAACTCGGCCTGCTGGTCGACGCGTTGGAACTCGTCGGGCTGGACGCCCTGGCCCAGGTCGACGTCGGTGTCCGGCACCACCGCCACCAGGACGGCCAGGCCCTCGGCCGGATGGCCGCCACCATCTACCGCACCGCCCTGGAACGGCTCGACCGCACCCACCGCCTCAAGGCCTCCGCCGACCTCGTCCACCCCCACCTCACCCAGTTCACCCGCGATCCGGACACGCGCGAGTTCACCGCCCACACCCACCCCGTGACCGCCCTCGAACGCCCCCCGATGCACACCGTCCCCGAGTACGCGAAGCGCCATTGAATGGCGCCGTCGAATGGTTTGCCACGCCGACCCCCCGGCAACATGCCAACCATGGGCGATCTCACGACCGAACGTTCGAGTGTGACCGGCACCGCCCCCGTCCTGGTGGCCTCCAACCGGGGACCGGTGTCGTTCAGCACCGCCGACGACGGCACGCTGACCCTGCGCCGAGGCGGCGGGGGCCTGGTCTCCGGCCTGTCCGCGATCGACGACCCGAACGCCGTCTGGGTCTGCGCCGCCCTGAACGACGCGGACCGCAGAGCCGCCCGGGAAGCCCCCCACGGCCGCCTCGACCTGGCAGGCCACGACGTCGGCGGCCTGGCCGTCCGAATGCTGGACATCGCCCCGGAGACCTTCGCCGACGCCTACAACGGCGTCGCCAACTCCACCCTCTGGTTCGTCCACCACCTGCTCTACTCGACCCCCACCGCGCCCTCCTTCGACGCCGGGTTCCGCACCCAGTGGGCCGCCTACCAGGCGTACAACGCCGCCTTCGCCGAGGCCCTGGCCGCCGAAGCCGCCCCGAACGCCGCGGTCCTCGTCCAGGACTACCACCTCTCCCTCGCCCCGGCCCTGCTCCGCGAGATCCGCCCCGACCTGCGGATCGGCCACTTCTCGCACACCCCCTGGGCCCCGCCCGAGTACTACCGGCTGCTCCCCGACGACGTCGCCCGCGCCGTCCTCACCGGCATCCTGGGCGCCGACCGGGCCGGCTTCCTCACCGAACGCTGGGCCCGCGCCTTCGCCGCCTGCTGCGAGGACCTCCTCGGCGCCACCGTCGACCACCGCGCCCTCACCGTCACGCACGACGGCCGCACCACGGCCCTCGGCGTCCACGCCCTCGGCGCCGACGCCGACTTCCTGCGCGAACGCGCCCACCGCCCCGACGTCGACGAACGCCTGGCCGCCCTGCGCGAGGCCGTCGGCGACCGCCGCACCATCGTCCGGGTCGACCGCACCGAGCTGAGCAAGAACATCGTCCGTGGCCTCCAGGCCTACCGGCACCTGCTCCGCACCCGCCCCGAATGGCGCGGCCGGGTGGTGCACATCGCCTTCGCCTACCCGTCCCGCACCGACCTCGCCGAGTACCGCGACTACACCGCGGCCGTCCAGGAGCTCGCCGAGGCCATCAACGCCGAGTTCGCCACCCCCGCCTGGCAGCCCCTGATCCTGCACGTCAACGACGACTTCCCGCGCTCCCTGGCCGCCTACCGGCTGGCCGACGTCGTCCTGGTCAACCCCATCCGGGACGGCATGAACCTGGTCGCCAAGGAGGTCCCCGTCGTGTCCGACGACGGCTGCGTCCTCGTCCTGTCCCGCGAGGCCGGCGCCCACGCCGAACTCGCCGAGGCCTCCCTCACCGTCAACCCCTACGACGTCATCGCCACCGCCGAGGCCCTGAACACCGCCCTGACCATGAGCCGGGAGGAACGCACCGACCGCACCAAGCGCCTCGCCGCCGCGGCCACCGCGCTCCCCCCGCAGCAGTGGTTCCTCGACCAGCTCAACGCCCTCTGAGCTCCTCCCCCAGGGCGCCCAGCAGCCCCACCACACCCTCCGGCCCCCGGACCACCACGTCCGCCCGGTCGGCGAGCTCCCGCACCGGTGCGTCCCCCACCGCACCGGCGCACACCAGCAGCCCCGCCACGCCCTCCCCGCGCAGCTTCTCCACCGCCGCGAAGGCCGCCACGTCCCCCAGGTCGTCCCCCGCGTAGAGCACCGACCGCGCCCCGCGCTCCCGCAGGAACCCGGTCAGCGCCGCCCCCTTGTCCACCCCCGGCGGACGCAGCTCCAGCACCAGCCGCCCGGGCTCCACGACCAGCCCGTACTCGGCCGCCAACTCCGCCACCGGCGCCCGCAGCAGCTCCAACGCCTCCTCCGGCGCGGCCGTCCGCCGGGTGTGCACCGCCACCGAGCGCCCCTTGTCCTCCGTCCACGTCCCCTCCGGCGCCCCCACCCGCTCCAGCACCCCGGGCAGCGCCGCCCGCACCGCCGCGACCCCCGGATGCACCTCCGGCGCCGTCACCTCGCCCGCCTCCCACCGCTCGGCCCCGTAGTGCCCCAGCACCACCAGCCCCGGCACCCCGGCGAACCCCCCGTACTCCGCCGCCACGCCCGCGGGGCGCCCCGTCACCACCACGACGGCCCCCACCACCGGCGCCAGCGTCCGCAGCACCCCCACCACGCCCGGATGGGCCCGCGCCCGCTCGGGATCCGCCACGATCGGCGCCAACGTCCCGTCGAAGTCCAACGCGACCACCGCGTCCCCCGGCGCCGCCAGAACCGCCCGCACCCCGTCCCGCCCGGCGGCGGTGACGGGCCCGACCATCTCTTCGAATCCCATACCGACGCCCATACCCCGAAGGCCCCGTCAACGCACCGGCCGCGCCCGCCCCCGTCAACGGGCCGCCCGCCGGGCCTCCCTCACCCGCCGCAAGCGGTTCACCAGCACCGGCGCGAACGCCAGCGCCTCCTCCCGGTCCAACAGCGCGTTCAGCAGCTGGTAGTACCGCGTGGAGGAGAGCCCCAGCTCCTCCCGGATCGCCCGCTCCTTGGCCCCCGCCGTCCGCCACTGCCGCCCTTCCAGCGCCAGCACCGCCCGGTCCCGCTCACTCAGCTCGCCCACCGGGAACACCTCCGCCCGTCACGCCAGGAAACTACGGAGTGTCATTCTCCCGCCCGCCCCCGACACACTCTGCGCCCCTCACGAGCCCCCGGCGCCGACTACCGTCGCCCTCATGACCAGCTTCGCCCTGCACATCCCCGACGCGGACCTCGAACCCGAGCCCCTCGACCCGTCCCAGATCGTCTCCGGCACCCCCGAGGTCACCGGAAAGGTCCTCTCCGAGTCCCCCGACGGCCGCCAGCTGCGCGGCATCTGGCAGATCACCCCGGGCGTGGTCACCGACGTCGAGGCCGACGAGATGTTCGTGGTGCTCAGCGGCCGGGCCACCATCGAGATCGAGGACGGCCCGACCCTGGACGTCGGCCCCGGCGACTGCGCGGTCCTGCGCGAGGGCGACCGCACCACCTGGACGGTCCACGAGACCCTCCGCAAGGCCTACGCCATCACGCTCCCCTGAGACCCTCCGGCGCAGGCGCCCCGGGTCCTACTTGCGGACCCGGGCCGCCTCCTTCACCGCCGCGTCCTGGATCCCCGCCAGCACCTGCTTCGGATCCCCCGTCACCGCCTGCCCGATGCCGGCCTTGATCCGGCTGCTGACGTCGCCCCAGGCCGGATCCCCGAACGGGTAGAAGCTCGCGTTGGTCAGCCCGACCGCGAACTGCTTGAGGTCCTCGTGCTTGGGGTCGGACGACATCTGGGTGAACGCGTCCTGCGTCACCGGCAGCAGGTTGTACTGCTCGTCGAACTTCAGCTGGTTCTCGCGCGAGTAGACGAACGACAGGAACTTCTTGATCTCGTTCTTGTGCCCGTTCGCCTTGAACGCCATCATCCAGTCCGCGACCCCGAGGCTCCCGGTCTTGCCCACGCCGTCCTTCTTCGGGATCGGCGCCGTCCCGAAGTCGATCTTCCCGGCGGTCGCCATCCGCAGCAGCGTCGGGTGCCCGTTCAGCATCGCGACCTTCCCGGACGCGAAGTCCTGGAACACCGGCGTGCGGTTCATCTTGCCCGGGTCCGGGTACGTCAGCCCGGTGTTCACCAGGTTGCTCTTCAGCCAGCCGAACGTGGCCTGGTTCTCGGTGCTGTCGATGGTGTAGTTGCCGACGTCGTCCGAGAGGCTCCCGCCCCCGCTCAGCGTCCACAGCATCGACTCGGCCGGCGCCTCCTCGGGCCCCAGCGGCAGCCCGTACGGGGTCACCCCCGGCACCTTCGCCTTGATCTTCTCGGCCGCCTGCCGCAGCTCGTTCCAGGTGGTCGGCGGCTGCGTGATCCCCGCCTGCCGGAAGACCGCCTTGTTGTAGAAGAGCACCCGCGAGGAGGAGACGAACGGGATCCCGTACTGCGTCCCCAGCACCTGCCCGGCGTGCGAGAAGTTGTCCATGAACTTCGCCTGGGTGTCCATCGAGAGCACGTCCGCGGCCGAGTACAGCCGGTCCGCCGCGACCTGCTCCGCGAAGCCTCCGGTCTGCAGCAGGTCCGGCGACTTCCCGGCCGCGATCATGTCGTCGACCTTCTTGCCGATGTCGGTCCAGGTGTCCACCTCGACCTGGACCTTGATGCCGGGGTTGGCGGCCTCGAAGTCCTTGGCGACCTGGTCCCAGTAGTGGCTGGAGCTGGTCTCGACGCTCTCCCCGTAGTCCGCGGCGACCAGCTTGAGCGTGACGGGCCCGTCGTCCTGCCCGCTGCACGCGCTGACCGCGGTGAGCACCAGTGCTCCGGCCAACGCCGTACCGAGCACACGGGTGGGAACGTGGGCGCGCCTGTCCAACGCGGGTACCGCCTTCAGGGGAATGAACTACGGCCGGAGGAGGGAATCCGGCAGGGGGGAGCGCCACACTGCCAAACCCTCCGTCCACTGGTCCACACCACTCGGCCCCACCCGACCAGTAGTTACCGAAGTGCCCGGCTTCATTGCACGATGCGCAACACCCCGGACCCCGCCACCCGAACCCGCCTCCCGGGCCCGCGGCGAGGCCACGGCGCGGCCACGGCCCGGCCGAGGAGCACCCGGGGCACAAAACCCCGCACACCGCCCGCAGCCGAGACAAAGCTCACCCAGTATGGACCAGACCAATCCGACAACTGGACTAGACCTCTTCGACCCGCCCAAGGGAAACTGTCCTCCGTGAAGCACGTCATCGCACTCGATGTAGGCGGCACCGGCATGAAGGCCGCGCTGCTCGCCCAGGACGGCTCCGTGCTGTTCGAAGCACGCCGACCGACCGGGCGGGAGCACGGCACCGACGCCGTCGTCGCCGCCATCCTCGACTTCGCCGCCGACCTCGCGGACGAGGGCCGCAGCCGCTTCGGCACTGCCCCGCTCGCGGCCGGCGTCGCCGTCCCCGGCACGATCGACGAGAAGAACGGCGTCGCGGTCTACTCCGCCAACCTCGGCTGGCGCGACCTCCCGCTGCGCAAGCTGCTCGGCGAGCGCCTGACCGGCGACGGCGGCCCCGCGATACCGGTGGCCCTCGGCCACGACGTGCGCTCGGGCGGCCTGGCCGAGGGCCGGCTCGGTGCCGGCCGGGGCGTCGACCGCTTCCTGTTCATCGCGCTGGGCACCGGCATCGCCGGCGCCATCGGCATCAGCGGACGGATCGAGGCCGGCGCGCACGGCTACGGCGGCGAGATCGGCCACGTCGTGGTCCGCCCGGGCGGACCGCAGTGCGGCTGCGGCGCCCGCGGCTGCCTGGAGACGCTGGCCTCCGCCTCCGCCGTCTCCCGCGCCTGGGCCGAGGCCAGCGGCGACCCCGACGCCGACGCGGCATCCTGCGCCGCCGCGGTGGACGCCGGGGACGACCGTGCCCTCGCGGTCTGGCAGAACGCGATCGACGCCCTGGCCGACGGCATCGTGCTCGCCCAGAGCCTGCTCGACCCGTCGACGGTGATCGTCGGCGGCGGGCTGGCCGAGGCCGGCGACACGCTCTTCACTCCGCTGCGCGCGGCGGTCACCGAGCGACTGACCTTCCAGATGCCCCCGAAGGTCGTCCCCGCCATGCTCAAAGACACCGCCGCGTCCCTGGGCGCTGGCCTGCTCGCCTGGGATCTGCTCTCCATGGAGGTGACCGCGTGACCACCGCGGACCGTGACCGTACTGCCCTGGCGGGCGCCCGACTGGTCCTGCCCGGCGGCGTCGTCGAGGGCGACCGCCTGGCCGTCGAAGGCGACCGCCTGGCCGGCTTCGGCGGCGAGACCGAGCCCGGCGACCTCGACCTGACCGGCTTCACCGTCGTCCCCGGCTTCGTGGACCTGCACGTCCACGGCGGCGGCGGCGCGTCCTACGCCTCCGGCATCGCCGAGGAGGCCCTGCTCGCCGCCCGCACCCACCTGGAACACGGCACCACCACCACGGTCGCCTCCACCGTCACCGGCGAGATCGACGAGGTCGCCCGCCAGGCCGCCGTCCTCTCCGAACTCGTCGAGGACGGCGTCCTGGCCGGCATCCACTTCGAGGGCCCCTTCATCTCGCACAACCGCTGCGGCGCCCACCGCCCCGACCTGCTGCGCGACCCCGACCCGGCCCTGGTCCGCAAGCTGGTCGACGCCGCCCGCGGCCACGCCAGGATGGTCACCCTCGCCCCCGAGCTGCCCGGCGGCCTGGACTCGGTGCGGATGCTCGCCGACCTCGGCGTGATCGCCGCCGTCGGCCACACCGACTCCGACTACGCCACCACCCTGGAGGCGATCGAGGCCGGCGCCACCGTCGCCACCCACCTGTTCAACGCCATGCCCGGGATCGCCCACCGCGCCCCCGGCCCGATCGTCGCCCTCCTGGAGGACGAGCGGGTCACCGTCGAGCTGATCAACGACGGCGTGCACCTGCACCCGTCCGTCCTCGACCTGGCCTACGGCACCGCCGGCGCCTCCCGGGTCGCCCTGATCACCGACGCCATGGGCGCCGCCGGCATGGGCGACGGCCTCTACCCGCTCGGCCCGCTCCAGGTCGAGGTCAAGGACGGCGTCGCCCGGCTGGTCGAGGGCGGCGCGATCGCCGGCTCCACCCTCACCCTGGACGTGGCGTTCAAGCGCTCGGTCACCATCAACGGCCTGACCCTCAACCAGGCCGTCGAGTCGCTCTCCGCCACCCCGGCCCGGCTGCTCGGCCTGAGCGACTCGATCGGCTCGCTGGAGACCGGCAAGCTCGCCGACCTGGCCGTGGTCGACTCCGAGAGCTACGACCTGGTCGCCGTGATGCGCCACGGCCGCTGGGTCCTCGGCGGCGAGCGGTTCGCCACCGTGAAGCCCGTCTGAGTCGGGCACGCCGGGCTCAAGTCCGCCCGGGTGAGGGCCGCCTGACCGGCCCGCGGAACGCGACGGCCGCCCTCCCCCACGGGGAAGGGCGGCCGAGTCGTGTCCGGGGCGGCCTCAGCTGCTCGGCTCGACGGTGATCTGGTCGATCAGGATCGGTCCGGAGGGCACGGTGAAGGCGACCGTGTTCGAACCCGCCTGGAACTGCGGGAGTATCCAGGTGGTGTACCAGGACGACGCCGGGTCCTTGCCCGGCGAGAAGTTCCGGTAGGCCAGGCCGCTCGGCCAGTCCTTGCCGTTCACCGAGGCCGCGCCCCTCACGTCCGCCCCGGCGTTGTTGTAGTGCACGGTCAGCTTGTACGTCCCGGCCGTCGCGATCTCGCCGGTCCAGGTCACCGTGCCGCCCTGCTGGAGCGTCAGGTAGCTGCCGTCCGCGGACTTGGCGCCCTTGACGGTGTTGGCGGACGGCGCGTTCTGCGCCTGGAGCTGGCCCGCGTCCACGGTCGACGGACCGGAGGCGACGGTCGCGCTCGCCGAGGGCGAGGCCGCGGTGGCCGTGGCGGACGCCGCCGCGGTGGTGGGGGCCGGCGGGGCGGCGCTCGTGGTGCCGCCCTTCGCGGTCTTGTCGCTGTCCGGGTCACCGGTGGAGAGCGCGATCCCGGCCCCGATCGCTATCGCCGCGACCACGGCGACCGCGCCGATCACCGCGCCCTTGCTCCGGCCGCTGCTCGGCCGCTCCTCCCCCGGCTGCGGCCGGGAGTGCTCGGCGTAGCGGGTCTGCTGGGTGGGCGCGCCGTACTCGGCCTGCTGCGGGGGCACCCCCGGCTGGCCGTACGGGGCCTGCTGCGGCGGCTGCCCGTACGGGGGCTGCGCCGCGCCGGGCTGGCCGTACGGGGGCTGCTGGCCGCGCGGCGGCGCCCCCTGCTGGTAGTGCTGGCCGTACTGCGCGCGCCCGACCTCCATCGGCCGGCTGTACGGCGTCCGGGGAACACCCTGCTGCGGCTCGGCCGGCTGCCCGGTGGAGCCGTCGGCCGGACGGTAGAGGTAGCCGAACGGGTCGTCGTCCTGCGGGGCACCGCCCCCCTGGCCCTCGGGCACTCCGTTGTCGCCGGCGGTCGTCACGGTGGTCTGCTCCCCCATCCGGTGCGCCGCCGGGCTGCGGGCGGCACAGATCATGGACGCTGTCGTCCCGGGAACCCTACCTGCCGTTCCTGACAGCGGTGAAAGACCCCTTGACAACTCATGGGTAACCTGTGCGCCCCCGGGCACCCGGCACCCGGCCGACCTGCGCGAACCCGGCCCGGACGGCCTCCGGCGTCAGCCGGCGCGCCGGTGGGAGCGCTCGCCCCGGGCCCCGCGCACGGCGCCGCCCCGCGCCCGCTTCTCGTCGTACATGCGCTCGTCCGCGGTGTGCAGCACCTCCTCGATGCTCATCCCGCAGCCGGCCCAGCCGATCCCGAGGCTCACCCCCACCCGCATCGCCCGCCCGTCGATCCGCATCGGCGGGATGATCGCGTTGCGCAGCCGGTGGGCGAGGTCCTTGGCCTCCTCGCGGCCGATCCCGTCGGCCAGCACCACGAACTCGTCGCCGCCCAGCCGGGCCACCGTGTCACCGTCCCGGACCGCCCCGCTCAGCCGCCGGGCCACCTCGACCAGCACCGAGTCGCCCGCGTTGTGCCCGAACCGGTCGTTGATCGACTTGAAGCCGTCCAGGTCGCAGAAGAGCACCGCGAGCCCCTTCTCCACCGCGGCCGACCCGCCGGAGCGGAACGGCGAGGACCAGACCTCGCCGCCCGGCCCGAACTCGGCCGGGATCACCGCGTGCACGTGCTCCCCGAAGCCCGCGCCGAGGCCGGGCAGCGGGCAGCTGCCGTCGCCCGCCCCGTAGCCGTGCACCGGGCCGGCGTACGGGTCCACCCCTTCCAGACCCTCGTACGCCGTGTGCGCGTGGTAGGAGTCGGCCCGGTAGCCGTACGGCTGCGGGTAGCCGGCCTCGCCGGACTCGGCGGCGGCGCCGACCGGCTGCGGATCGGGGCAGAGCCGCCGGGCCAGCCGGGTCTTGAGCTCGGCGCCGTTGGGCAGGCCGGTGAGCGCGTCGTGGCTGGCCCGGTGGGCGAGTTGGAGTTCGTGGCGCTTGCGGTCCTCGATGTCCTCGACGTGGGTGAGCAGGAAGCTCGGGCCCTCGGCCGCGTCCGCCACGATCGAGTTGCGCAGGCACACCCACTGGTAACCGCCGTCCCGCCGGGACAGCCGCAGTTCCGCCCGGCCGCTCTCGGCGCTGGTGCGCTCCAGCAGCGCCCGGTCCTCGGGGTGGACGAGGTCGGCGAAGCTCTGCTGGCGCAGCACCGCCCGGGGGCGGCCGAGCAGGCGACAGAGCGCGTCGTTGACCCTGGTCAGCTGGCCGCGCCCGGCGCCGTGCAGCTCGGTGATGGCCATCCCGCTGGGCGCGTACTCGAAGGCCTGGCGGAAGCTCTCCTCGCTGGCCCGCAGCGCCTGCTGCTCCTTCTCCAGCCGGGCCAGCGCCCGCTGCATCTCGGCCCGCAGCCGGGCGTTGCCGATCGCGATGGAGGCCTGGAGCGAGAACATCTCCAGCGCCTCGCGGGTCCACGCCCCGGGCCGCTTGCCGCTGCGCGGGCGGTCCACCGAGAGGACGCCGAGCAGGTCGCCGCCGGCGCTGTACATCGGGGCGAGCAGCCCGTCGGCGGGGTGCCAGTCGTTGGCGTAGACGGGCAGCGGGCCGTCGCCGATCCAGCGCGGGATGTCGCTGGCGACGGCCCAGCCGCGGTCGTACGGCAGGAAGCGCAGGGTGCCCCAGTGGTCGCTGACGCCGAGCAGCCGGTCCCAGGACTCCCGTGAGCCGACCTGGCCGAGCAGCACCGAGGGCCCGCCCATCGGGCTCTCCTCCAGCTCCCAGACGGCCGCCACCACCAGGTCGCCGTCCGGGCGGACGAGGCTGACCGCGGCGGCGTCGAAGCCGAGCCCGTGCACCGCGCCCTCGACGACGGCCTGCAGCGTGCCCGCCAGGCTGCGGGCAGCGTTGAGGTCCGCCACGACCCGGTGCAAGGTGCGGAGGGTCGCGAGACGGACGTACGGCTCCGACTCGGCTTCCATGCGGGGGCTCCCCGGCTGCTTCGGATAGTTCTTGATTGGTTATCGTCCGATTGCCAGAAGAACTGAATCACAGCGAGCACAGCGTTCGGCACGCTCGGTCAGCAATAGGCCGCCACTTGTGACTTAAATCACACGACACTAATGCGCCTTTAATCAGTTCATCCGTCCCATAGCGGGACATCTAGCGCCATCGGAACAATTCTCGTCGTCGACCGCATCGGCCTCCCACTGAAGCCCCCTGGGCCCGCCAACCCCCTCGCTTCACTCCTGAGAGTGAGTCCGGTCACCGGGAGTACCCCTGCGGCTGCGCCGGTGGTCCTACGACCACGGCCCGATGCCGTTTCCCACGACCGCCGACTACCGTGCGGTACGTGTACTCGTCCCCGCAGCCCGAAGCTGCCCCCCACGCCACGCCCGACGAGTTCCGGGCAGCACTCTCCCAGCTCGCCGCCGGTGTGAGCCTGGTGACCGTCCACGACCCGGAGGACGGGGAGGACATCGGCATGACCGCCACGTCCTTCCTCTCGGTGTCGCTGGACCCGCCGCTGGTGCTGATCTCGGTCCGCGAGGACTCCCGGATGGACGAGGTGCTCTCCCGGACCGACACCTGGGCGGTCTCGGTGCTCGCCGAGGGGCAGAAGACGCTCGGCTCCCGCTTCGCCATGAAGGGCCGGCTCAGCGACCGGCTGCTGTTCGCGGACACCGCGCACCGCCGCGGTCCGCACACCGGCGCCCCGCTGATCGACGGCGCGCTGGCCACCGTCGAGTGCCGCACCGAACAGCGGATACCCGCGGGCGACCACACCCTGCTGCTCGGCCGCGTCCTGGAGGCCGTGGTCCCCGACCCGGGCGGCCGCCCGCTGCTCTACTTCCGCGGCGGCTACCGCACCCTCGGCTGAACCGGCCCTCCTACTCGCCGCGCGGCGCCCGCCGCCCCTGCTTCAGCTCGGAGCGGTGCCGCTTGTTGGACAGCCGCCGCTCGACCATCCCCCGGCTCGGCCGGGTCGCCCGCCGGGCCTTCGGCGGCGGCGCGCACGCCTCGGTCAGCAGCGCGGCCAGCCGGGCCGCGGCCGCCTCCCGGTTGCGCCACTGCGAACGGAACTCCGAGGCCTGGACCACCAGCACCCGACCGTCCACCAGCCGGTGCGCCAGCCGCTCCAGGGCGCGCTCGCGCCACACCTCGGGCAGCGCCCCCGAGGCCGCCAGGTCGAAGCGCAGCTCGACCCTGGAGTCGGAGGTGTTGACGTGCTGGCCACCGGGGCCGGAGGAACGCGAGAAGCGCCAGACGAGCTCGGCGTCGGGGACGACCACCGAACCCCGTACGCGGACGGGCTCAAACATGCGCCCATCATCCCGCGCCGCGCCCGCCCGGTCACCCGGTTATCCGCCCCCGCACCCCCTGCGCCCCCGCGCCCCCACGCCCGACCGCGCGCCCCGACCGCCCGCCCACGCACCCGGTTACCCGACCGCCCGCCGAGCCCGGACAATGGCCTACGTGATCGAGCTCGGCTACTCCCTCTCCAACCGCTTCCCCGACCCCCCGCAGACCGACTACCGCACCGCCCCCGTGCGCTCCCTGCGGTACGACCTCTTCTGCGGCGACGTCTACCTGGACGCCGAGGGGGCCGAGGTCTCCACCCGCTGGGGCTGGGTCCCGGTGCTGGACTTCGCCTGGGCGCTGTGCGACATCGTCGAGCAGCTCGACCGCGACCCGGACGGCTCCCGGGCCGCCCGGGTGCAGACCGCCGACCTCGACTTCACCCAGAACACCGAGCTGCTGCGCTTCGCCCGCCGCTTCAACTGGGTCGAGATCACCGCGACCTGGCTGCCGGACGAGCCGCCCGTCGTGGTCCGCCACAGCGACCTGCGGCGCGAGGCCCGGGACTTCCTCCAGGACACCCTCGCCGACCTGTTCGACATGCACCCCGACCTGGCCGACAACCCGAACATCTGGTCGCTCCAGGGCCGCTTCCCGCGCGTCTGATCCCCTGATCCCCCGTCCCGGACCACTGCTTTGCCCGTACTTTGCCCGGCCTTGACACCGCACGAAGAATTCACGGCCCGCGCGGAACCAAGCCGCCGGAGTACTGCGTTCTCCCGGGAAAAGCGAACGAAGGGACTGCAATCGCCATGCCAGTGAGCCTCTCCAAGGGTGGCAACGTCTCGCTGACCAAGGAGGCCCCCGGCCTGTCCGCGGTCAGTGTCGGCCTGGGCTGGGACGTCCGCACCACGACCGGCGCCGAATTCGACCTCGACGCCAGCGCGATCGTCCTGAACGCGGACGGCAAGGTGCTGTCCAACGCGCACTTCGTCTTCTTCAACAACACCAGCACGCCGGACAACACCGTCGTGCACACCGGTGACAACCGCACCGGCGAGGGCGTGGGCGACGACGAGTCGATCAACGTCAACCTGGCCGGCCTGCCCGCCGAGGCCGCCAAGATCACCTTCCCGGTCACCATCTACGACGGCGTCGCCCGCGGCCAGAACTTCGGCCAGGTCCGCAACGCCTACATCCGCGTGGTGAACGCCGCCGGCGGCGCCGAGATCGCCCGGTACGACCTCTCCGAGGACGCCGCCACCGAGACCGCCATGATCTTCGGCGAGCTCTACCGCAACAACGGCGAGTGGAAGTTCCGCGCGGTCGGCCAGGGCTACGCCTCCGGCCTGGCCGGCATCGCCCAGGACTTCGGCGTCCAGATCTGACCCACCCCCGGCAGGCCTGACGCACCCCACGGTCCCCGGGAAACCGAACGGCGCGGGAGTCGGTACGTACCGACTCCCGCGCCGTCGCGTTCGCTCCGGGCGGCCTCAGCGCGAGGCGCGCAGCTCCGGCAGCTGGATCAGCTCGGTCTCGTCCTCAGGCGTCAGGTCCACCACGGCCGGCCCGTCCTGCTCCGCCGCCCCGGCCGACTCCGCCGTCCGCTCGCCGCCCGGCACGGCCGGCCCCGCCGACTCCGCGGCCTCCTGCGCCTCGGCCTTCGCCTTCGCCGCGACCGCCTCGTCGCCCACCACGTCCGCCAGGTCGGTACGCTCCCCCAGCTCGGCGATGCTGCCCACCGCCGGCGCCGGAGCCGCCGCCCGCACCGCCGCACCCGGGCTGCGGCCGAAGAAGCTGAAGCCCTGCCCGCGCGCCTGGCCGGACTGCCCCGGGCGCGGCCGCTGCCGCTCCGCCGGCACCGGAGCCGCGGTCGGCGCGCTCTGTGCGCCGCCGAGCTGGCCGACCGTCGCCGTCAGCGCCGGGCGCAGCGGCGTGGGCGGAACCGGCGGCTGCGCCGACGATGCCGGGTCCACCGGCGCCTGGGCCAGCGGCGCCTGCGCCGGAGTGGGCACCGAGGGCGCCACCGGGGCGGGCACGGACACCGGCTTGGGCGCCGGCGCGGCCGGCACGGCCGTGCCGATCCGGGACGCCGTCGCGGGCGCCCTCAGCGCGACCTCCGCACCCGCCGTACGCTCCCGCCGAGCCTCCTGCTCCGCCGCCTGACGCTCCAGCATCCGCAGCACGGCCGCAGCGCGGACGAACGCGGCCGGACTGGCCGGGTACTTGGGCCGGCTCGCGGCGAGCGCCCGCTGGGCCGCCTCGGCCTCCTTGAGCGCCTGCTCGGCCACCGTCACGGCCCGCTCGCGCAGCAGCCGGGCGATCTCGGTCTCGGCCTTCGCCAGCCGGGACTTCTCCGCCGTCAGCCGCCGCCCGAACCGGGTGGCCCGCTCCTCGGCGACCTCGGCCGCGTACTCGGCCTCGGCCAGCTGCTCCTCGAACCGCTCCTCGGCCCGCAGCCGCTGCGCGGAGGACATCTCGGCGGCCGCCCGGGCCGCCTTGTCCCGCTGGCGCAGCAGCACGGCGAAGCCGAGCGTCGCGATCAGCGCCGCGACGCCCACCGAGCGCACCAGGATGGTGTCCTGACTGAAAAGCAGAGCGGCCAGTGCGGCGACCAGCAGTACGCCGGCGGCGGTGGGGGGAAAGACCCGGCCGAGGACGGAGGAATGACGGTGGCGTCCGCGAGACATGCCAAGAAACTAGCGTGCGAATTGGGGCCGTGTCAGCCCAGGGTCCCCTTCCGCCCTTGACAGGGTGCGGTCTTTACCGCACGTGCCCGGCTTTTCACTCAAGATCACGAGAAAAGGCCTGGTCAGTGATGTGAGGCCGCCGGACCGCTCGGATCGTCGTGATTCTCGGGGAGCTTGCACACGTGCTGGAGCCAGAGCGCCGCGGCGATCACCGCGGCCCCCGCCAGCACCGCGAGCCCGGCCGTGACGGCCTGGTCCTTGCGGGCCGGCACGTCCAGTTCGCCGAGCAGGTAGATCCCGGCCCCGGCGTAGATGCCGGTCACCACCGAGGAGACCAGCGCGCTGGCCTGCCCCAGCACCACCGCCCGGGCCGCCAGCAGCGGGTCGACCCGCTTCGCGCCGGGCTGCCGCTCGCGCACCGCCTTCAGCCGGGACCGCAGCGAGAGCGCGGTCGCCAGCAGGATCACCGCCACCGCCGCCAGTACCACCGGGGCCGCGGCCGGCACGGCCGGCAGCGTGTCCAGGGAGGCCCACAGCTTGGAGCCGGCCCAGGACAGCGCCGCCGTCACAGCGGTGATCCCGATCAGCAGGCGGAGGCGAAGCAGCTTCACTCGGAGGAGGTCCTTCCCGGGGTACCAGAGCCGGCCGCCCGCCCGGTGGCCCGACGCGGAGGCGCCAGGCCACCGTACCGGGCCCGGCCGGGCGGACATCTACTCGTACGGCCGGGCCCCCTCGCCGAGTTCCCCGGCCGGCCCGCGGAGCCCCTTACTCCGGCAGCGTCAGCCGGATGTCGTCACGCCGCTTCACACCCTGCGCGTCCGGCCCGCCGAGCGCCTCCAGCAGCGCGGCGACCTGCCCGTGCCCGGGCACCTCGGCCTCCGGCTGGGCATCCAGCCACGGGGCGAGCACGAAGGCCCGCTCGTGCGACCGCGGGTGCGGCAGGACCAGCTGAGGGTCGTCGCTGACGACACCCTCGTAGGCCAGGATGTCCACGTCCAGGGTGCGCGGCCCCCAGTGGACCTCCCGCACCCGGCCGAAGGCGTCCTCGATCGCGTTGCCGCGCTCCAGCAGGTCCCGCGGGGGCAGCGAGGTGCGCAGCACGACGACCGCGTTGTAGTAGTTCGGCTGCTCCGCCGGGCCGCCGACGGCCTCGGTCTCGTAGACCGCCGAGACGGCCTTGATCCTCAGCCCGGGCGTGTCGGCGAGCGCGTCGACGGCGCCCTGCAGGGTGTCCAGCCGGTTGCCCAGGTTGCTGCCGAGCGCGATCACCGCGCAGCGCTGGCTGTGCAGCGTGGTGTCGGCCGAGTCCACCCGGCTCTCCAGGTCGAAGGCGTTCGGCGCGGTGGTCGGGTCGCTGGTACTCATCGAGCTATGTCCTCTACATCGGAAACCAGGCGCGCTGTGGGGGTCATGCGCGGCCCCGGTGGATGGTCACGGTCACGTCGTCGAACGGCACGGTGATCGGGGCGTCCGGCTTGTGCACGGTCACCTCGACCTCCTCGACCGGCTCGTGCTTCAGGCACTGGTCGGCGATGCGCTGGGCCAGGGTCTCGATCAGGTCGACCGGGTCCCCGGCGATGATCGCGGTGACCTCCTCGGCCACGATGCCGTAGTGCGCCGTGCGGGTGAGGTCGTCTCCGGCCGCGGCAGGGCGGGTGTCCAGGTACAGCACGAGATCGACCACGAAGGTCTGGCCCTCGATGCGCTCACGCTCGAAGACGCCGTGGTGGCCCCGGGCTCGCAGCCCCCGCAGGGTGACGCGGTCCAGCAAACGAATCACTGCTCCCAGTCGGACGGGCCCCACCCGGAGAAAGGCGTGGGCGGGCGGGGCGACGGCGGGCGGCATGCCCGCCACTCCGTTTCGAATCTACCCGCGAGCGCAGACAACACCTGACCGTCCTACCCGGCACGAACCGTCGCCACGCACACCGAAATGGCGATTGACGTGAACGTTGGGTGACCACCCGGAAATACCCGGGCGACCTTCCGGCACCGATTTCCCGCATCCGCCGGAATCAGTCCTCGTCGTCCTCGTCCCCGCTGGTCAGAACGGGTGAACCATGGTGCGACCAGAGTTTCCACCCGGCCGGGGTCCGGCGGAACAGATTGGTCGAGACGACCTTTCCGCCGATCAGCGGACCGAGTTCCCCCTCCTCCTCCGCCTCTCCGCCGGAGAGGATGTTCTCGGTGCACGTGACAAGGGCCACATCTCCGTGGACCTCGGCCTCGACATCGGTCAGGAAGAACTGGATGTACTCCGTGTTCATCATGATCAGCATGTACGAACGGGTCACCTGGGCCCGTCCGCGCAGCACCGGCCAGCCGGGGTGCACGCACACCACGCCGCCCTTGTCGTCCGCGTACTCGGCGCCCAGCCAGGCGTCCTCGACCGCTTCGACGTCCCCCCGTTCCAACGCCTCGTAGAGCGCCCGGTTCGCCGCGAGCACCGCCTCCAGGTCCGCCTCGGGGGCCTTCCCGGCCGTACCGCCGCTCAACCTGCCGTCACCTGTCACAGACCCTCCCTCACCCCAGCCGTGCCGCGCGTTGCCATGCCGCGACCACGCGGACGGCGTCCGCCGTGCCGGACACGTCGTGCACCCGTACCGCCCAGGCTCCGGCCTGGGCCGACAGCACCGAGACCGCCGCCGTCGCGTCGTCCCGCTCGCGGGCCGGGCGCAGCTCCCCGGTTTCCGGGTCGGCGAGCAGCGTACCCAGGAACCGCTTGCGCGAAGCCGCCACGAGGACGGGACGGCCGAGCGCGGTGAGCGCGTCGAGCCGGCCGAGCAGCGCCCAGTTGTGCTCGGCGGTCTTGGCGAAGCCGAGGCCCGGGTCGAGGATCAGCTGGTCCTCCTTGACCCCGGCGGCCAGCAGGGCGTCCATGCGGTCGGTCAGCTCGGTGACCACGTCGCGGACGACGTCGTCGTAGACGGCCAGCCGGTCCATGTCGGCGGACTGCCCGCGCCAGTGCATCACCACGAAGGGCGCGCCGTTCTCGGCGACCACCCGGGCCATCGCCGGGTCGGCGAGCCCGCCGGAGACGTCGTTGACGATCGCGGCGCCGGCCTCGACGGCCCGCTCGGCGACCGAGGCGCGCATGGTGTCGACCGACACCACGACCCCGGCGGCGGCCAGCTCGCGCACCACCGGCAGCACCCGGCGCAGCTCCTCCTCCTCGGGCACCCGGGTCGTGCCGGGCCGGGTGGACTCGCCGCCGACGTCGACCAGGTCCGCGCCGCGGGCCCGCAGGGCCAGCCCGTGCGCGATGGCCTTGGCGGGGTCGAACCACATCCCGCCGTCCGAGAAGGAGTCGGGCGTGACGTTGACCACACCCATCACGGCGCAGCGGTCGAGCCGCGGCAGCCCGGTCGGCAGGGAGAACGGCGACGTATTGCTCATGCGCCCATTATCGAACGGGGCCCCCGCCGAGGATTCTCGGCGGGGGCCCCGGACGGCGCTCAGGCGTCCCGGACGGCCTCAGGCGGCCTCGGTGACCTCACGGGCCGACGGCACGGGCATCAGGCCCTCACGCTGCCGCTTGCGGCCGAAGCGCGGCATGCCGAGGGTGATGAAGGCCTCCGCCTGCATCGCGGCGAAGCCGATCCGCGGCAGGTCCCGGGTGTTCGGGAAGACCAGGAAGCGGGGCTCCCACTCCGGCTGGAACTTCGCGTTGAACTTGTACAGCGACTCGATCTGGAACCAGCGGGACAGGAACACCAGCAGTCCGCGCCAGGCGCGCAGCACCGGGCCGGCGCCGATCCGCTCGCCACGGGCCAGCGCCGAGCGGAACATCGCGAAGTTGAGCGACACCCGGCGGACGCCCATGGCGGGCACGGCCTGCAGGGCGGCGACGATCAGCAGCTCGTTCAGGCCCGGGTCGGCGGCGCGGTCGCGGCGCATCAGCTCCAGCGAGATGCCGTCCGGCCCCCAGGGCACGAAGTGCAGCACGGCCTTGAGGTCGTCGCCGCTCTCGCCCTCCTCCGGGTCCCTGTGGGCGGTGACCACCACGCAGTCGTCGTCCAGCGGGTCGCCGAAGCGGCCCAGCGCCATCGAGAAGCCGCGCTCGGTGTCGGTGCCGCGCCAGCGGGCGGCGGCGTCCGCGATCCGGTACCTCTCGTCGGCGGTGAGCTCGGAGACCCGGCGCACCTTGCAGGAGTAGCCGTTGCGCTCGATCCGCTTGACCATCTGGCGGACGTTGCGCATGGCCCGGCCGGCGAGCGAGAAGGTGGCGGTGTCGACGATCGCCTCGTCGCCCAGCTCCAGGGCGTCCAGGTTCGCCTCGCGGGTCCAGACCTCGCCGCCGACCTCGCTGCAGCCCATCACGGCGGGCACCCAGGCGTGCTCGCGGGCCTCGGCCATGAACACCTTGATCGCGCCCGGCCAGGCCTCGACGTCGCCGACCGGGTCGCCGGAGGCGAGCATCACGCCGGAGACCACCCGGTAGGAGATCGCGGCCTTGCCGGTGGGCGAGAACAGCACGCTCTTGTCGCGGCGCAGCGCGAAGTAACCGAGCGAGTCGCGCTCGCCGTGCCGCTTGAGCAGCTCGCGGACCTTCTCCTCGTCCTCGGCGGTCAGCTCCGGCTTCGGCTTCCCGGGGCGCAGCGCCAGGTAGGCGGTGGTGAAGGCGGTGAGCAGACCGAGGCCGCCGAGCAGGTAGGCGACCAGGTCGGACATCCGCTCGTTGGTGTAGCGGATCGGCCCCTCGAAGCCGAACAGCCCGTACGCGACGTGCTGCAGCCGCTCGGTGAGGCCCGGGTGGCCGAACTCGTACCTGGTCCGGGTGCTCACGATCAGCAGGCCGAGCAGCACGCTGAGGGCGCCCATGACGACCAGGTTGGCCACCGCGCGCCAGCGGGTGCGCGGGTCGGCCTTGGCGTAGAACTCGCGCTGGTGCAGCAGCATCACGACGAGGACGACCAGCGAGACCACCGCCGGGCCGATCTGGTGCCAGCGCACGATGTGCAGCGCCGCGCTGAGCGGCAGCAGCACGCAGACCGCCCGCCAGGCCCGCCGCTTGCGCCGGCGCAGCGCGTGCGCGAGCGGCACCAGCAGGATGCCGACCATCAGCGTGCCGACCGCGGCCAGGCTGGTGGTGCCGCCGGGCAGCTGCCCGGCGAAGGTGTGCATCCTGGTGTGCCGGAGCTTGGGGAACACCGCACTGGCGATGTCCACCAGCCCGATCAGCAGACAGGCGTAGCCGACCGCGCCCGGGAGCCAGGCCCTCGGGACGGCCGCCGCCTGGGTGCGCAGCGTCTGCAGGCCGCGCTTGCGGCGCGGCGGCTGCTCGGGGCTCGGCTCAACGGACACGGGAACGCTCATGGAAGCTCAGCGTAGAGGCTGCGGTGCGGTGTCCGGTCACTTCGGTGGACCACGTGTGATGGACCTTCATGCCTATTCCTTCATCAGGCAATGCGCATACCAAGGATCCGGAAACGGACGGTAAACCGGTTCCATGGATGCGCTGCGGGTTGAGCCGGGGGTGGGAGTGGAGGGCCCACCGGCGCGTGGCGCGACCAGACCCCCAGGCGCGCGTTACGTACGGTGGACGCCGCATTCTAGGGCGCCGGTTGCCCCTGGTCTCCCCCGCCCTCCCGGCCGACCCGGAGGCGCCCGGACAGCCTAGCCGCGGTGGCCCGGCCTGACGGGCCGCCAGACGATGAAGCCTGCACCGACAGTGCCCCACCGGAAGGCCGACGGCATGGAACTGACCAGCGAAGCGCTGGTGAACTCGCTGCTCGCACTCGGCGCGGCGGCCCTACTCACCACCCTGTGGATCTGGCCCAGACTGGCCCGGCAGCGCCCGCTGCCGGTGCTCGGCCGGATCGGACTGCTGACGGTCGTTCAGGTCTCGACCCTGGCCGTGCTGGCGCTGTCGGTGAACAACTCCTTCGGGTTCTACACCACCTGGGACGACCTGCTCAGCCCCGGCGGCGCCAAGCTCGCGCTGGCCGGCAACGAGAACCACAAGGGCGGCGCGACGGCCGCCGACGCCCTGATCCAGCCCACCGACGAGGGCGGCCTGGAGGCGGTGGGCAACCTGCCCAAGGGCACGCCCGAGGAGGTCGGCAGGATCGAGTCGGTCCGGGTCAGCGGCAAGGAGACCGGCTTCTCCGACCAGCTGTTCGTCTACCTGCCGCGCGAGTACTTCGACCCGAAGTTCGCCCTGGTCCGCTTCCCCGTCCTGCTGGCCCTCTCCGGCTACCCGGGCACCGCCCTGAACCTGATCCAGGACCTGCCCCTCGCCCAGACCGCGATCGAGATGCAGCGCTCCGGCAAGATGCCGCCGACCGTCCTGGTGATGGCCCGCCCGGCGGTCGTCCCGACCCGGGACACCGAGTGCGTGGACGTCCCCGGCGGGCCGCGGACCGAGACCTGGTTCGTCAAGGACGTCCCCGAGGCCGTCCTCAGCGCCTACCGGGTGGGCCGCACGGCCGGTTCCTGGGCCACCTTCGGCTTCTCCACCGGCGGTTCCTGCGCGCTGCGGCTGGCGATGCGCTTCCCGAACGTCTACGGCAACGCGGTCAGCCTGCACGGGGACTTCACCGTGCGCCAGGACAACTACACCGGCGGCGACCTCTTCAACGGCGACAAGGCGCTCACCCAGCAGCACGACCTCGCCTGGCGGCTGCAGAACCTGCCGGTGCCGCCGCTCAACATCCTGGTCGTCTCCACCCGCAAGGAGTCGGACTACCAGCAGACCGTCCAGTTCGTCGACGAGGCGACCCGGACCGCGGCGGCCAACCCGCAGTTCAAGGTCGACTCGCTCTACCTGGACGACGGCGGGCACAACTTCGACAGCTGGAACAGGGAGCTGCCCGCCTCGCTCGAATGGCTGGGCACCCACATGGGCTGAGGCCCGTGGACGACCACCCGCCGGCCGGTCCGGCCGGCGGGTCGGGGGACGGTTCCGTCACCGCCCGATGATCAGGCTCATCGCCTCGGCCCGGGTCGCCGGGTCGCGCAGCTGGCCGCGCACGCAGGAGGTGATGGTCTTGGCGCCCGGCTTGCGGATGCCGCGCATCGACATGCACATGTGCTCGCACTCGACCACCACGATCGCCCCGCGCGGCTCGAGTATCCGCATCAGCGCGTCGGCGACCTGGCTGGTCAGCCGCTCCTGCACCTGCGGGCGGCGGGCGTAGACGTCGACCAGCCGGGCCAGCTTCGACAGGCCGGTGATCTTGCCGTTGCTGGACGGGATGTACCCGACGTGCGCCACACCGCGGAACGGCACCAGGTGGTGCTCGCAGACCGAGGTCAGCTCGATGTCCTTGACCAGGACCATCTCGTCGTGGCCCAGGTCGAAGGTGGTGGTCAGGACGTCCTCGGGCTCCTGCCAGAGACCCGCGAAGATCTCCTTGTAGGCCCGGGCGACCCGGGCGGGGGTCTCCAGGAGGCCCTCGCGGTCCGGGTCCTCCCCCACGGCGAGCAGCAGCTCGCGGATGGCGTTCTCGGCCCGCTTCTGGTCGAAGGTCCCGACGGCGGGCGGACCGTCGAGCGTCACCGGGTCGATCATGCGGGCCTCGCTTACTCGTGTGAAGACTCTGGCTGAACAGCACGGATGCCGCGCCTCCAGGGTACAAACCCCGGTGACGCGGCATCCATTCCCTGCGGAAACCGTGATCAGCCCTCGGTCGGCGGCTCCGACGTCGGCAGCGGCGGGAGCTTCACGATGTCCACCGGCACGCTGTCCGCGGACGCGGCGCCGTTGGTGAGCGCGAGCTCCTTCGGCGACTGCACCGGCGGCCGGGTGGACGGCGTGCGGCGGGACGAACCCGTCCAGGCCGGGCGGACCGGGCGCTTGATCACCGGGGCGAAGATCTCGGCGATCTGCTCCTTGTTCAGGGTCTCCTTCTCCAGGAGCTCCAGGACCAGGTTGTCGAGCACGTCGCGGTTCTCGACCAGGATCTCCCAGGCCTCGTTGTGCGCGCTCTCGATGAGCTTCTTGACCTCTTCGTCGACCAGCCCGGCGACCTCTTCCGAGTAGTCGCGCTGGTGGCCCATCTCGCGGCCCAGGAACGGCTCCGAGTTGTCGGTGCCGAACTTGATCGCACCCAGGCGCTCGGTCATGCCGTACTGGGTGACCATGGCCCGCGCCGTGGCGGTGGCCTTCTCGATGTCGTTCGAGGCGCCGGTGGTCGGGTCGTGGAAGACCAGCTCCTCCGCCGCGCGCCCGCCCAGCATGTAGGCCAGCTGGTCGAGCATCTCGTTGCGGGTGGTGGAGTACTTGTCCTCGTCCGGCAGCACCATGGTGTAGCCGAGGGCCCGGCCGCGGGACAGGATGGTGATCTTGTGCACCGGGTCGCTGTACTGGCAGGCCGCCGCGACCAGGGCGTGACCGCCCTCGTGGTACGCGGTGATCTTCTTCTCCTTGTCGGACATGATCCGCGTGCGCTTCTGCGGACCGGCCACGACGCGGTCGATCGCCTCGTCCAGGATGCCGTTGTCGATCAGCTTCTTGTCGGAGCGGGCGGTCAGCAGCGCCGCCTCGTTCAGCACGTTCGACAGGTCGGCGCCGGTGAAGCCGGGGGTGCGCTTGGCGACGGCCGAGAGGTCGACGTCGGGCGCGATCGGCTTGCCCTTCTGGTGCACCTTGAGGATGTCCAGACGGCCCTGGAGGTCGGGACGCTCCACCGCGATCTGGCGGTCGAAGCGGCCCGGGCGCAGCAGCGCCGGGTCCAGGATGTCGGGGCGGTTGGTCGCGGCGATCAGGATCACGCCGCCCTTGACGTCGAAGCCGTCCATCTCGACCAGCAGCTGGTTGAGGGTCTGCTCGCGCTCGTCGTGACCGCCGCCGAGGCCCGCGCCGCGGTGCCGGCCGACGGCGTCGATCTCGTCGACGAAGACGATCGCCGGGGCGTTCGCCTTGGCCTGCTCGAAGAGGTCGCGGACCCGGCTGGCGCCGACGCCGACGAACATCTCGACGAAGTCCGAACCGGAGATGGAGTAGAACGGCACCCCGGCCTCGCCCGCGACGGCACGCGCCAGCAGGGTCTTGCCGGTACCGGGCGGGCCGTACAGCAGCACGCCCTTGGGGATCTTGGCGCCGACGGCCTGGAACTTGGCCGGCTCCTGCAGGAACTCCTTGATCTCGTGGAGCTCCTCGACCGCCTCGTCGGCACCGGCGACATCGGCGAAGGTGGTCTTCGGGGTGTCCTTGGTGAGCAGCTTGGCCTTGGACTTGCCGAACTGCATGACGCGCGAGCCGCCGCCCTGCATCTGGTTCATCAGGAACAGGAAGACCAGGACGATGATCACGATCGGCAGCATCGACAGCAGCAGGCTGACGAAGGTGCTCTGCTTCTCCGGGCTGACGGTGTAGCCCTCGGCGAGGGTGTTCGGGTCCTTGTCGTTGATCTGGGCCTGCAGCTTGTCGGCGAGGGCGACGCCCTGGTCGCCGATGTACGAGGCCTGGAACTTGCTGCCGGACGGGACCTTGCCCGTGCCGGCGTTGGACAGCGTGGCGCCGTCCTTCAGCTGGATCTTGATCGTGTTCGAATCACCGGTGGTGATCTGCGCCGACTTGACGTTGTGCGCGTCGATCGCCGCGACCACCTGACCGGTGTCCACCGTCTTGTAGCCGTTCGAATCCGAAACGACCTGCATCAGTACGATGACGGCGAGGACGGCCAGCACGATCCACATGATCGGCGCACGGAAGTATCGCTTGACGTCCATCCATGCGGGGCGTTGCCGCCCCGTCCCTCCTGCCACTCAACGGCGCCGTGAGGCTGGGGGCCGCGGCGCATCCGGTCGGTGCTCATGTGAAGAGCGGTTTATTGGACCGTACCGCAGTCCTACCCACCCATGGCGGGAGCACGGCGACACGGCTTTGGTTCTTTGTCCCCCGGTCCAACGGGCGGGAACGACCTACTGTTCCCGCCCGTAGCCCGAACGGGCTCTCAGCCGCCGTAGACGTGCGGGGCGAGGGTGCCGATGAACGGGAGGTTACGCAGCTTCTCCGCGTAGTCCAGGCCGTAGCCGACCACGAACTCGTTCGGAATGTCGAAACCGACGTACTTCACGTCGATCTCGACCTTGGCGGCGTCCGGCTTGCGCAGCAGGGCGCAGACCTCCAGCGACGCCGGGCCGCGCGAGCCCAGGTTGCCCAGCAGCCAGGACAGCGTCAGACCGGAGTCGATGATGTCCTCGACGATCAGGACGTCACGGCCGGCGATGTCGGTGTCCAGGTCCTTCAGGATGCGCACCACGCCGGAGGACTTGGTGCCCATGCCGTACGAGGAGACGGCCATCCAGTCCATGGTGACCTGCGAGTGCAGGGCCCGGGCCAGGTCGGCCATGACCATCACAGCACCCTTGAGGACGCCGACGATCAGCAGGTCCTTGCCTGCGTAGTCCCGGTCGATCCGCTCGGCCAGCTCAAGGAGCTTGGCGTCGATCTCGTCCTTGCTGATGAGCACCTTCGCGAGGTCAGCGCCCATGTCGTTCTGGTCCACCGGGGATACGTCCTCAAACGTTCGGGGTCTTTGTGGCCGGCGGCCTGCTCCCCCGGGACATGCCTCGCCCGTCAGTCGCCCTGCCGCCGAAAGACCAGCGTGCCACACCTGCGGGTGGCTCCGACGCCCCCGGGTAGGTGCAGCGGCCCCTGACCACGCCATCCGGTGACCAGCTGGTCCACCGCCTCCAGGTGCCGCGCGAACAGGTCCCCGGCCGGACAGCCCGCCCGCAGCGCGGCCCGGCGCAGCACCCGGCGGCGCACCGCGGAGGGCAGCTCGGCCAGTTTCACGGCGTCCAGGGCGCCTTCGCCCGTACGGAGGTCGCGCTCGGCCAGGGAGGCCCACTGGTCGAGGGCGTCGGCGTCGTCACGGAACAGCCGGGCCGTACGGGCCAGCGCCTCCACCACGCCGCCGCCCAGGTGCTTCTCCAGCACCGGCAGCACCTCGTGGCGGACCCGGGAGCGGGTGTAGGCGGGATCACAGTTGTGCGGGTCGTCCCAGACCGGGATCGCCTGGGCGGAGCAGGCCTGCCGGGTGGCCGCCCGGTCCAGCTCCAGCAGCGGGCGGCGGTAGCGGCCCTTCTGGGCCGGCATCCCGGCCAGCGAGCGGGCGCCCGAGCCGCGGGCCAGGCCCAGCAGGACGGTCTCGGCCTGGTCGTCCCGGGTGTGGCCGAGCAGCACCGCGATCGCGCCGTGGCGGTCGGCGGCCTCGTCCAGGGCGGCGTAGCGGGCGTCCCGGGCGGCGGCCTCGGGGCCGCCGGTGCGGCCGACCCGCACCGGGATCGCCTCGACCGGGTCCAGGCCGAGCGAGCTCAGCCGCTCGGACACCTGGGCGGCGCGCTCGGCGGAGCCGTCCTGGAGGCCGTGGTCGACGGTGACGGCGCCGACCCGCAGGCCGATCTTGGGGGCCTCGAAGGCGGCGGCGATGGCCAGCGCCATCGAGTCCGCGCCGCCGCTGACGGCGACCAGGACCAGCGGCGAGCCGGGGGCGGCCGGGGTGCGGGGCAGCCCGGACGGGTGGCGCGCGGCGTTGCCGATCAGGGTGGTGCCGACGGCGGCACCCACCAGCGGCGCCCCGGCCGGGCGCTCGCGGGGCTCGCGCACGGGCGCGGTGAAGGTGGAACCGGCCTCGGCTGCGAGGTCGGTGAGCGTACGGCGAACGGCCAGGCGTATCGCGGCGACGGCGGGATGTGGGCCCACGGCGGACGACTCCTCGGCGGAGGGGGACAGGACTGCGACGGGGCGCGGCGGACCGCGCACCTGCGTGCGCGCCCTGTTACCGGGCGCTCACAGATGGTGGCAGAAAGGAGCGACCCGCTACGCCACCCGCGCCACCGGTACGACCACCGTCCCACGTTCGGGTGAATGGAGAAACGTATCTTCACCCGCCGAGCGCCCGATTGGACCACTCGTACGAGCAGGTTTGACCGCCACCGCCACCGCCGGGGCCCCGGCCCCGGCCTCCGCCCCTCGCCGGGCCTCAGCGGGCGACGCGGGCGATCCAGGCGGCCGGGTCGTGGATCTCGTCCTTGGTCGGCAGCGTGTTCGGGGAGGTCCACACCCGGTTGAACCCCTCCATGCCGACCTGCTCCACCACGGCCCGGACGAACACCGCGCCGTCCTGGTACTGGCGCAGCTTGGCGTCCATGCCGAGCAGCCGGCGCAGCACCAGGTCCAGCCGGTTCGCGCCCCGGTCGCGGCGCTGCTGGAACTTCTCCCGGATCTCCGCGACCGTCGGCACCACGGCCGGGCCGACACCGTCCATCACCACGTCCGCGTGGCCCTCCAGCAGCGACATCACCGCCGTCAGCCGGCTCAGGATCTCGCGCTGCGCGGGCGACTGGACGATCTCCAGCAGGTTCGCCGAGGAGGCGCTCTCCCGGCTCTCCCGGCCACCCGTCCCCGGCAGGCCGGCGCCCAGCGAACCCGCGGCGTCCCGCAGGCGGTCCAGCAGGGCGCCCGGGTCGACGTCCGTCTCGGCCAGGAAGGACTGCACCTCCGACTGGATGTGGTCGCGCAGCCACGGCACCGCGGTGAACTGCGTACGGTGCGTCTCCTCGTGCAGGCACACCCAGAGCCGGAAGTCGGACGGGTCGACGTCCAGCTCGCGCTCGACGTGCACGATGTTCGGCGCCACCAGCAGCAGCCGGCCCGGGCCGGGGCCCTCCGGGCCCGTCCGCGGCTTGTCGAACAGCGCCGCCGGGCTGTCCGGGGCCTCCAGCGAGGGCTCCGCCGGGGCGAAGGTCTCGTACTGGCCGAGCACCTTGGTCGCCAGGAACGCCAGCAGCGCCCCCACCTCGATCCCGGTGGCCTTCTCCCCCACCGCACCGAACACCCCGGCCGCGGCGCTGTTCGCCCGGCGCGCCTGCAACTTCTCCACCAGCGGCCGGACGATGGTGCGGAAGCCCGCCACGTTCGCCCGCACCCACCCCGGACGGTCCACCACCAGCACGGGCGTCGCGGCGGCCGCGGACAGACTGCTCGACCGCATCCCGGTGAACGCCCGGACGTGCTCCTCCGCCTCCAGGGCGTGCCGGCGCAGCTCGGCGACCACCGCCGCCGCCTCCGCCCGGCTCACCTCCGGCCCCGGCCGCACCAGCCTGGTCGCGGTTGCGACCGCGAGATTCCAGTCGACCATGTCAGCCCCGCCGCTCGCGCTCGTCATGCCCTCACCGTACGTGCTCACCACCACCAACGGCAGCCACCCGACCCGAACACCCGACCCACACCTCCCCTGCCCGCTCCAGCAGCCACTTCAACCCGAACCCGACCGGTTGACGGGGGCGTTCGGACCGGCCGGTCTGGCCCCGACCAGGGCTTGTCCTCAAACTCCCGTCGTCCGCCCGGAGGGCGGGCGGGGCGGCGTTGGGGTACGTGCATCGCAAGGCGGAGGTGGGGGCACCTCCCGGCCGGAGGCTGGGGGAGCGCCGCCCCGCAGACGCGAGTTCGAAGACAGGCCCCAGGCCCGGCGGGCCGGGCGGTGCGCGGTGCCCGCCGAGGCGGCCGGACCGGCCGCGGCGGTCGGCGAGCGCCGTGGCCGACGGGAGCGCGAGACACCGCCCGGCCCCCTCCTCCGCCCCCGGGGCGTGTCCGCGGATCCTCACTGGGTCCGCGGCGCTCCCCCGGCCGGGAGTCCGGCACAGCGGGGCGCGGCCCGACCGGCCCGGGCCGGCGAAGCCGCTCCGCGGACGACGGGTGGTCCGCCGTCAGGGCCGCACCCGCACCGCCGAGTTCGGCCCGCCACCGACGATCGGAACCCGCACCGCTCGTTCAGACCGACCGGCCGTCAGGCCGGTTCAGTGGCAGCCGCAGGTGGTGAGGCGGGCGGCGATGCGGTCCATGGCGGCGCGGGCGGTGTCGGCGGGGGCGGTGGTGCGGGTCATGACGGCGAAGGCGAGGAGGCGGCCGTCGGCGTCGACGACGGTGCCGGCGAGGGTGTTGACGCCGCTGAGGGTGCCGGTCTTGGCGCGTATCAGGCCCGCCGCGTCGGCGGCGCCGGAGCCGGTTCCGTAGCGCTTGTTGAGGGTGCCGGTGAAGCCGGCCACCGGGAGGCCGGTGAGGACCGGGCGCAGGGCGGGGTGCTGGTCGGAGGCGGCCAGGGCGAGGAGCCGGACCAGCACGGCGGGCGGGATCGCGTTGCCCGGGTGCAGGCCGCTGCCGTCGTTGAGGACCACGCCGGTCATCGGCACGCCGAGCCGGGTGAGCTCCTGGGTGACGGCGGCCGCCGCGCCCTCGAAGCTGGCCGGCTGGTGGGCGGCGAGGGCGACCTGACGGGCGATCGCCTCGGCGAGCTGGTTGTCGGAGGTGGTCAGCAGGCGCTCGACCAGTCGGGCGACCGTCGGCGAGTCGACACGTCCGAGGACGGGCGCCTCGGCGGCGGCCGGGCCGGCGGCGGACTTGGCCTTGCCCTCCACGGTGACGCCCTGGGCGGCGAGCAGCGCGGCGAAGGCGTCGGCGGCCGCGCCGGCCGGGTCGGCGACCCGGGCCGGGGCGTCCTCACGGCTCCTGGGGTCGCTCCTGGCCTCGTCCACCATCAGCGGGACGACCAGCGCGATGTTCGCCGCGTCGTGGTTGTGGTGCTGCGGGTTGCCCGCGTACAGCGACAGGTCGTAGTCCAGCCTGACCGTGGTGGTGCCGGCCGCCTTGAGGGCCTCGGCGGTCTGCCGGGCGAGCGCCTCCAGCGAGGCGGGGGCGGTGTCGGCGTCGGCGGGCTGGCCGCCTATCTGCACCTGGTCGGCGGGCAGCGCGGTGAGCGTCGGGTCCCCGCCGCCGACCAGGGTGATCGTGCCCGGGTCCGCGCCGCGGACCACCCGGGTGGTGAGCCGGGTGTCGGCCGGGAGCACGGAGAGGGCCGCGACCGCGGTGGCCAGCTTGGTGGTGGAGGCGGGGGTGGCCGGGGTGTTCTCCCCGGAGCCGTAGAGGAGCCGGCCGTCGGCGGCGTCCGCGACGGCGATGGTCACGGTGCCGAGGCTCTTGTCGGCGAGGGCGGCGGTGAGCGCCTGCTGGAGGCCCTGCGCGGTGGGGGCGGCGGCCTCCGGGCCGTTCTCGGCGCCGGCCAGGACGGCGCCCGTGTCGGGTGCGGGGCGCGTGGTCGGCGAGTCGCTGCCGCCGGATACGAGGGGCGGCTCGGCCCGTCGGCCGGGGCCGGAGCTGGGGCTGGAGCTGGGGCTGGAGCTGCCGCTCGGGCCGGGCTTGCCCTTCCCGTGGTCGCCCTTGCGGCCGTCGCCGCCGTCCCGGCCGCCGTGGTCGCCCTGGTTGTCGTCGTCACCGTGCTCGGCGCTGTGCCCGCCGGACGTCGGGGACGGCTGCGCATGCGCACCGACCGGGGTCAGGACCGTTCCGGCGACCAGCAGGGCCGCTCCGAACAACCCGACGGCCGTCCCCCTGCGGCGGCGCGCCGCCCCCACCCCAGCTCCCACCGACCGGCCCCTTTCCTGAGCACTCACTCCCGTAGGAGACACTTGGATTCTGTCAGTCCCTACCTTGGAGGAACCGTTGGAGTTCGACGTCCTTATCGAAATCCCGAAGGGCTCTCGTAACAAGTACGAGGTCGACCACGAGACCGGCCGTCTGCGGCTCGACCGGATGCTCTTCACCTCGACCCGCTACCCGGCCGACTACGGCTACGTCGAGGGCACGCTCGGCGAGGACGGCGACCCGCTGGACGCCCTGGTCATCCTGGACGAGCCGACCTTCCCGGGCTGCCTCATCAAGTGCCGCGCCATCGGCATGTTCCACATGACGGACGAGGCCGGCGGCGACGACAAGCTGCTGTGCGTCCCGGCGACCGACCCGCGCTGGGAGCACCTGCGCGACATCCACCACGTGTCGGAGTTCGACCGCCTGGAGATCCAGCACTTCTTCGAGGTCTACAAGGACCTGGAGCCGGGCAAGTCCGTCGAGGGCGCCAACTGGGTCGGCCGCGCCGAGGCCGAGGCCGAGGTCACCGCTTCGATCAAGCGTCTCGCGGAGCAGGGCGGTCACTGAGCCGTCGTTCCGATCTCGTTCGATCAGGGCAGTTCGAGGTAGGTCGGGACAGCCTGGGGCCGGGGTTCGCGGATTCGTCCGCGGAGCCCGGCCCCTGTCGTGTCCGGCGGCGGCCGGGTCCTCGCAGCCCGCTCGGCCCGCGCAGTCCTGTCAGCCCGGTGAGCCCTGTCAGCCCTGTCAGTCCTCCAGCCGGAAGCCGACCTTGATGCACACCTGGTAGTGCTTGATCCGGCCGTCCTCCAGATGGCCCCGGACCTGCGAGACCTCGAACCAGTCGAGGTTGCGCAGCGTGCGGGAGGCCCGTTCCACCCCGTTGCGGATCGCGGCGTCGACGCTCTCGGTCGAGGACCCGACGATCTCGGTCACCCGGTACACGTGGTCGGTCATGGCGGACTCCCTCAGCTGTGCGACGGCCCCCGGTCCACCGTGCACCGGCCCCGCCCGGCCCGCACCCCGGCGGCTAGAACGCCGCCCTGACCTGCCCGACCGGGGCACCGCCGCCGAGCAGCGGGGCCGCGCCGATCCGCTCGACGGTGTCGTCCGCGCCGGTCACCCCGAGCCGACGCAGCGCCGCCGCCAGCACCGGGCCCCGGGCCCGCTCGCCGCCGTCCTCGATCTTGAAGGCGAGCGCCCGCCCGTCCGGCAGCGCGACCACCTGGACGGCCTCGGCGCCCATCTTGGACAGCGCGCCCGGCACGGCCCGCATCAGCCAGGTGTCGGCCCGGCGGCTGCCGGCCACGTACTCGGGGTGGGCGCGCATCGCGTCGGCCACCCGGCGCTGCGCGGTGCCCTCGGCGGCCAGCACCAGGCCGCGGTAGCCGTGGGCCAGGCCGGTCAGCGTGACGGCCAGCAGCGGGGCGCCGCAGCCGTCCACCCCGGCGTGCGCGGGGGCCTCGCCGGTGCCCTCCTCCAGGGCCTCGCGGGCCAGCAGCTGGATCGGGTGGGCCGGGTCGAGGTAGCTCGCGGTGTCCCAGCCGTTGGCGACGCAGGCGGCCAGCCAGCCGGCGTGCTTGCCGGAGCAGTCCATCAGGATCGGGGCGCGCCCGCCACCGGCGCCGAGCAGCAGCTCCGCCTCGGTCTCGTCCAGCGGCAGGTCGGCCGGGGTGCGCAGGGCGGACTCGTCGAGGCCGGCGGAGCCGAGGATGGCCCGGACACCGTCGAGGTGAAACGATTCCGCGGAGTGGCTGGAGGCCGCCAGCGCCAGCAGCTCGCCCTCGATCGCCAGCCCGGCCCGCAGCGTGGCCACCGCCTGGAACGGCTTGGCCGTCGAGCGGGGGAAGACCGGCGCGTCGGGGTCGCCGAGCGAGAACTCGACCGAGCCGTCCGCGGCGAGCAGGACCAGCGAGCCGTGGTGGCGGCCCTCGGTGAAGCCCGAGCGTATGACCTCGGCGAGCACGGACGGGGTGGCGGACTGGGGCATCGGGAGCCTTCCGGGGCGAGGGTGGGCCGGGAGGAGGCCGGGCCCCACCCGCCCACGGCAACGCACCCGGTCAGAGCGGCCCCCCTGTGAGCAGGTCGTCGACCCGTGCCTCCCCATCACGGTACCTGCGGGTGATCTCGGCATTGCAACCGTCGGCCGTCCGCAGCAGCCGCTGGCGCCGTCCCGAGACCTCCCGCTCGTGCGCCCGCAGCCGCTCCAGGGCGGCCAGCAGTTCCTCGGCTGGGTGCGCCGCGAGGTCGGCGAGCTGGACGTCGCCCATCAGCGCGTCCGCCTCCAGCCGGGACTCCCGGGTGCGCGGCGGGCCGAGGGTGACGTGCCGGGCCGAGCGCCGCACCGAGGAGGGCGCGTCGGTCAGGATGGCCGGCAGCCGGTCCAGCAGGTCGTGCCCGGGCTCCTCGCCCACGGCTTCGGCCCAGCCCGTACCGGCGCTGCGGGCCGGGCCGCCGCCGGGGCGCCGGTCCAGCTCCGCGCGCAGGATGTCCATCCGCCCGTGCAGCAGCCGCCGCAGGTAGGACAGGTCGGCCTCCTGCTCCAGGGTCTCCCGGCGCAGGATCCGCAGCTGGTCCAGGCCCAGCCGCTCCAGCTCCGGTTCGCCGTCCGGGCCCTCCCCCCAGGAGAGGGACCCGGGGCCCGGCACCACCCGCCCGGGACGCTCCCACGCCGCGTTGCTCGTGTCCATCATCCAGCCACCTGCCGTCGTCCGATCCCGCCCGCTCGCGACACCCCGTCCCTGCCGCCGGTCCGGCCCGTCCCCGACGGACCCCCGCGTCCCGTCCGGCGGCGCGCCCGGGGGCCCGGAGGATTCCGTTCCCCGGCCGGAACCACCCGCCGGGACGACCCCGGCCAGAACGCCAGACCCACCGGCTCGACCGCCCGGCCGAACCCCGGCCCGGTGCGGCGGACCTTCAGGCGCGCCGGGCCCTCCCTACGGTCCACCAGCGTGCCACCCCACCCGGCGCGCGCGCACCGCCCGTGCACCCGAACGGCCCCCTGGCGAACGGGGGTGGCTGATATGACCGGGCCTTTCCGCAGCAAAAGTGGCGCCCGAACCTGCGCAGGCGCGCACCGCATGGCGCGCGCACCACTCGCACGCGCCCCTCATCTGCGCCCCGGGGACCCTCCGGGGGCCGTACGGCGCTCCGGCACAATGGCGGCATGCGAGCAGTGGTGCAGCGAGTGACCGAGGCCCGGGTGACCGTGGCCGGTGAGACCGTCGGCGCGATCGAGGGGCCCGGGCTGTGCGTCCTGGTCGGCGTCACCCACGAGGACACCCCGGCGAAGGCGGCCCAACTGGCCCGCAAGCTCTGGACGCTGCGGCTGCTGCCGGCCGACGAGGACGGCGTCGAGCAGAGCTGCTCCGACCTCGGCGCCCCGCTGCTGGTGATCAGCCAGTTCACCCTCTACGGCGACGCCCGCAAGGGCCGCCGCCCCACCTGGAACGCCGCCGCCCCCGGGCCGGTCGCCGAACCGCTGGTGGACGAGGTGGTCGCCCAGCTGCGCGCGCTCGGGGCCAAGGTGGAGACGGGCCGGTTCGGCGCCGACATGCGGGTGGCGCTGGTGAACGACGGCCCGTTCACCGTCCTCGTCGAGGTCTGACCGGCACCGGCCGCCACCGACCGGTGCCGCCCGCTACTGCGGGACGATCACGTCCTGGGTGCCCGGCACCGTCCCGGCCAGCAGCACCGCGTCCACCGGGACGTTCCGCTTGACGATCGCCAGCGCGATCGGCCCCAGCTCGTGGTGCCGGGCCGAGGAGGTCACGAAGCCCACCGCCCGCCCGTCCGGGTCGGTGGCCAGCCGCACCTCGGTGCCGTGCGGGGGCAGCGTCTCCTCGGTGCCGTCCAGGTGCAGGAAGACCAGCCGGCGCGGCGGGCGGCCCAGGTTGTGCACCCGGGCGACGGTCTCCTGCCCCCGGTAGCAGCCCTTCTGGAGGTGGACGGCGGTGCGCAGCCAGTCCACCTCGTGCGGGATGGTCCGGTGGTCGGTCTCGAAGCCGAGCCGCGGCCGGTGGTCCTCGATCCGCAGCGCCTCGTACGCCCAGACCCCGGCCGCCGGGCCGTACCCGGCGGTGAGCTCCGCCAGCTCGGCGCGCGGCAGGAACAGGTCGCGCCCGTAGGGGAGTTCGCGGACGGCGGCGACGCCCTCGACGGGGGCGGTGGAGCCGGCCGGGAGGTGGACCACGGCGTAGTCGGCGGTCGCGTCGACGACCTCCACCCGGTAGAAGAACTTCATGCTCTCCAGGTAGGCGACCAGCGCGTCCTGGGTGCCGGGCTCGACGTGCGCCCAGGTGGTGGTGCCGTCGTCGACCAGGTACAGCGCGTGCTCGACGTGCCCGTTCGGGGAGAGCACCAGCGCCTCGGTGGCGTGCTGCGGCGCCAGCTCGCTGACGTGCTGGGTGAGCAGCAGGTGCAGCCAGGAGAGGCGGTCCGCGCCGGTGACGGTGACCACGCCGCGGTGCGAGAGGTCCACGAAGCCGGTGCCCCGGGCGAGGTTGCGTTGCTCGCGGAAGATGTCGCCGTAGTGGGCGGCGACGCCCTCGTCGGGCCCCTCGGCGGGGACGGCTCCGGGCAGGGCAAGCAGCGGGCTCTTCAGACCGGTCATACCGGCCAGCTTACGACTGGCCGTCCGTACGCCCGGCGGCGCAGTCGGCGCAGCGGCCGAAGATGGCGAAATGCTTGAGGTCGGTGTCGAAGCCGTGCTGCTCCCGCAACCGGTCTATCAGCGGCTGGGCGATCTCGGTGCCGGTCTCGGTGACCTTCTCGCAGTCCCGGCAGACCAGGTGCAGGTGGTGGTGGCGGCCGGCCAGGTGGTAGGTCGGGGCGCCGTGGCCGAGGTGGGCGTGCGAGACCAGGCCGAGCTCCTCCAGCAGCTCCAGCGTCCGGTAGACGGTGGAGATGTTGATGCCGCTGGCGGTCTTGCGGACGTGGCAGAGGATGTCGTCGGGGGTGGCGTGGTCGAGGACGTCGACCGCCTCCAGCACGAGCTGCCGCTGTGGGGTCAGCCGGTAGCCGCGCTCGCGCAGGTCGGCCTTCCAGTCGCCGGAGAGCTGCCAGTCGGTGGTGCCGGTGTCCGCCACGGTGCTGTCCCTGCCAAGGTCGGGGGTCCTGATGCAAGTGTAGGGACCGGCCCAGGGCCGGTCCCCACCTCGCGCAGAACGGTGCCTACTTGAAGAAGGCGATGCCGTCGTCCGGCAGGTCGTTGACGTCCTTGACCAGCTGGGCCGGGCTGAGCACCTTCCTCAGCTGGGCGGACATGTACGGGCGCAGCGGCACGTTCGGGGCGGCCTTCTCGCCGACCCAGAGCAGCTCGCCGTTGACGAAGCCGTACAGCCGCTTGCCGCCCGAGTACTCCGGGGAGCCCTCGATCCGGGCCACCGCGTCGGTGGAGACGTCGACCTGCGGCTTGCCGTCGGCCAGCTCGCCGTACCAGATCTCGACCGTGCCGTCGTCGCGGACCGAGGAGATCTCGATCCCCCGGGCACCGCTGGTGCCGCCCTGGTTGCTGGTGATGCGCCAGAAGGCGTGCTCGTTCTCCAGCGGGCGGACCTTCTCGCCCTCCTGGTCCAGCACCCAGGTGCGGGAGCGGAACTCAAGGAAGGGGCGGCCGTCGTGCCGGATCACGATCTCCTGGCCGAAGTTGCACTTCTCCGTGCCCGGGAAGTCGTAGACGCCCGCGCCCTCCCAGGTGCCGAGGAGGAAGGCGAGCGGGACGACGTCCTTGTGGAGGTCAGAGGGGATCTCGATCATGTTCCTGGTCGCTGTCGTGGTCGGTGCGGTCTGCGTCAACCGTACGGCAGGCTCAGCGCTGGCCCTGGTACAGCTTCATCACCGAGAAGATGGCGAACCAGGTGATCAGCACGGCCATGAGGGCCAGCAGACCATCGAAGAACCATTCGAGACCGGACACGGGGGGCTCCCAGGCAGCGACAGTGTGGTGGATTTTGCTCGCGCTCACTCTATCCGCCGTGCTCCGGCCGGTCGCGGTGAGCCCCACCACGTCGGGATTCGCGCCGGTCTCCGGGCGCTGCCCAAGGTTTGCCCAAGGGATTCCGGGATGACCGTGGACGGGGGTGGCGGGCCCTCTAGGGTGGCGCCATGTCGAAGAAACTGGTCATCAAGGTCACGGCCGGAGCGGACGCGCCGGAGCGGTGCTCGCAGGCGTTCACGGTGGCGGCCGTGGCCGTCGCCAGCGGGATCGATGTCTCGCTCTGGCTGACCGGGGAATCCTCCTGGTTCGCCCTGCCGGGGAGGGCCGCGGAGTTCGAGCTGCCGCACGCGGCGCCGCTGCCGGACCTGCTGGAGTCGATCCTGGCCTCCGGTTCGGTGACGCTGTGCACCCAGTGCGCGGCCCGGCGCGGGATCGAGCAGAAGGACACCGTCGAGGGCGTCCGGATCGCGGGCGCCCAGGTCTTCGTCAGCGAGATCATGGCGGACGGCGTCCAGGCGCTCGTGTACTGAGGCGGGCAGGCCCCAGGGCAGGTCCTAGGAGTCGCGCGGCTCGTGGTCGGGGCGGTCCCGGTCGTGACCGGGCTCGTCCCACTTCGGGTCGTCCCAGCGCGGGTCGTTCCACCAGTCGTCGTCCGGGTCCCGCTTGTTGGCGAAGACCGCGGCGGCCGGCGGGATGACCATCGCCACCACGCACATGCCGATCGCCGCGCCGACCGAGAAGAACCGCACCACGCCCCAGGCCAGGACGAACAGGCCCAGGCACACGCCCATCATGGCGTAGTAGTAGCGCCGCCGGCGCCTCGTCTGCACCTCTCCACGGTACGACCGCGGGCCCCTGCTCGGCAGGGGCCCGCGGTGCTGTCGTCGTACTCGCCGACCAGGTCAGACCGCGATCGCGACCTCGACGGCGGTGCCCTGGGAGGCCACCACCTGACGGTCCACGGTCTGGCCCGGCACCAGCGCGCGCAGGGTCCACTTGCCCGGGCGGGCGAAGAACCGGAACTGGCCGGTCGCCGAGGTGGGCACCTCCGCCGTGAACTCGCCGCCCTCGTCGAGCAGCCGGACGTAGCCGTTGACCGGCTCACCGTCGCGGGTCACCGAACCCTGGATGATCGTCTCGTTCGCCACGTCAACTCCTGCCAGGTCCGGGCCGCCGGCCTTCGCACCGCACATGTCTGGTTTTCCCTTCTGACTTACGGGTCGAGCCGGGGGCTCAGTTGCTGCCGAGCTCGATCGGCACGCCGACCAGGCTGCCGTACTCGGTCCACGAACCGTCGTAGTTCTTCACGTTCTGCTGGCCCAGCAGCTCGTGCAGCACGAACCAGGTGAGCGCGGAGCGCTCGCCGATCCGGCAGTAGGCGATGGTGTCCTTCGCCAGGTCGATGCCCTCGGCCTCGTACAGGGCCTTGAGCTCGTCGTCGCTCTTGAAGGTGCCGTCGTCGTTGGCGTTCTTGGCCCACGGGATGTTGCGGGCGCTCGGCACGTGGCCGGGGCGCTGCGACTGCTCCTGCGGGAGGTGGGCCGGGGCGAGCAGCTTGCCGGAGAACTCGTCGGGCGAGCGCACGTCGACCAGGTTCAGGTTGCCGATGGCGGCGATCACGTCGTCACGGAACGCGCGGATCGAGGAGTCGGCGGCCTGCGCCTTGTACTCGGTGGCCGGGCGGGCCGGGACCTCGGCGACCAGGTCGCGGGAGTCCAGCTCCCACTTCTTGCGGCCGCCGTCCAGCAGGCGGACGTCGCCGTGGCCGTACAGCTTGAAGTACCAGTAGGCGTAGGACGCGAACCAGTTGTTGTTGCCGCCGTAGAGGACGACGGTGTCGTCGTTGGCGATGCCCTTGGCGCTGAGCAGCGCCTCGAAGCCGGCCTGGTCGATGAAGTCGCGGCGGACCGGGTCCTGGAGGTCCTGCTTCCAGTCGATCCGGACGGCGTTGCGGATGTGGTTCTTGTCGTACGCGGAGGTGTCCTCGTCGACCTCGACGATGACGACCTTCGGGTCGTCCAGGCGGGCCTGGACCCAGTCGGCGTCGACCAGGACGTCGCTGCGGCTCATGGTGGTGTTCTCCATCCGAGGGCGGTTGGCGGAAGGTGCTGCTCAGGAGGTGCTGCGAGGGTGCCCGGGAGGAAGCGGTCCGAATTCCTGTCCGAATACTGGGACGGAGCGGTCGAACCGGGGGACCGGGCGGGGAACTGCGGGGTACGACGGCAACCGCCCGCCGCAACGGCCGGGAAAGGTCACCGGGAAGATCGGCGGCGGGCCACAACTGCCCTGCCAGGACGCCGACTCAGCGCATTCGACACAGACAGGCGGCCACGCGGCACAGGTCGACCGCCCGCCGCTTCGTGAGATCCGTCTGTCGCTTCATGCCGACGATGCTAGGGACACCCGGGGCCCGCTGTCATCAGCGTATCGAATGGTGGGATCGAAACGGTCGGATCGTGGGATTTGGCCTGCACATGGTCTGCCGGGCACCGCTTCCGGGCCAACCGGTGGCGCACTTCGGGCGAAAACGACGCCGCTCCGCGGTCCGCGCTGGACAGCGCGTCTCGCGGAGCGGAACGGGTCCGGGGTGCGGCCCTGGCGGGGGCGGGCGGGGGCGGGCCTCAGCCCAGGAGCTTCACGTCCTTGCCCTCGAAGGACAGCTGGAGGCCCTCCGGCAGCGGCGTCACACCGTTCTGCGCGGCCAGGCTCAGCCCGGCCGGCATCGAGTCGAGGGTGAAGCCGGCCGGCTCGATCTTCTTGTTGCCGAGCCCGGAGAACACCTCGGCCAGCGAGCTCAGCTTCAGGCCCTCCACCGTGATGGTGTTCCCGTTGTTGCGCACGGTGGCCTCGCCGACCGAGACCGGCCCCAGCGAGGCCTTGATCTTGCCCGGCCCGCCGTACGACAGGTTCAGCCGGGAGTTGCCGCCCACCGGCAGCTGGACGCCGCCCAGCAACTGGGAGGCCGGCGGCAGCAGTTGGGCGAGGTCCGGGTAGGAGATCACGCCGCTGCCGCTGCCGGTGGCCACCGTGGCGGTGTTCAGGCTGTCGCCCACCGAGACGCCGGACAGCCTGGCCTTGAAGGAGTGCAGCGCCACCTGGTGGCCGTCGTTCTCCACCGTCAGGCCGTCCGAGGAGATCCGGACGTCGTCCAGCCTCCGCGAGACCACCTGGGTGAGGAACGGGAAACCCTCGATCGAGACGTCCGGCCGCTGGCCCATCCGGCCGCTCTTCACCATGCGGTCGGCGGCCTCGTCCTCGGCCACGCCGACCGCGATCCGGTCGGCGCCCAGCAGCAGCCCGGAGAGCACCACCAGGCCGATCGTGGCCTTCAGCCATCCGCGCATCGTGTCCCCCGTCGTCGCCGGTCGCCGTCGTCGTCCGCTGTGCTTCGTCCGTGCTTCGTCGCTGTTCCCTCGGCGGCCGCCCTGACGCGACCGCTCCCGCAAGACCGTACGACGTCCCGCCCCGGACGGTGGTTCCGGGACGGGACGCGGGTGTGACGAATCCTGCTCAGCCGGCCAGCAGGTCGGTGGCCATCCAGATCAGCGGCGAGGCCACCGCCAGCGGCAGCGCCACGCCCGCCGTCATGTGCACGAAGCGGGACGGGAAGTCGTACGCCGCGACCCGGCGGCCGACCAGCGCGCCCAGCCCGGCGAGCGCCCCCAGGGCCACCGGAGCGCCCACCAGGAAGCCCAGCAGCACCGCCGCGACCAGGCCCAGCACCGGGCCCAGCTGCTTCGGACCGGGCAGCGGCGCCGCGGCCAGCACCGTCGCCAGCGCGACCGCGCCCACCCCGGCCGGCACCCAGTCGGCCAGCAGCAGCGTGGTGCACAGCGCCGTCACCACCGACGCCGAACCGAGCACAGTCAGCGCGTAGAACCGCTCCTTCGGGTCCGAGGGGCGGAACGTCTGCAGCACCAGGACCAGCAGGAAGAACCCGCCCAGGGTGCCCACCACGGCCGCCGCCGAACCGTCGGAGTCCGCCAGCAGCACCGCCACGTCCGCGGTGAGCCCGGCCAGCGCGGCCAGCAGGATGCCCTGCCGGGCCGGCCACATGCCGTTCAGCCGGAACCAGCCGGCCGCCGTCAGCACCTGCAACAGCGCCACCACCAGGGCCAGCGCCACCTGGCCGAGCGCGGCACCGCCCGCCAGCAGCGCGGCCAGACCGGCGGTGATCAGTGCGGGCTGCAGGCCCGGGTCGATGATCGGCGAACCGGTCCGGCCGCGCGGGGCGGCGGGCGGCGCGGCGACCGGCACCGGCTGCGCCGGTACGGCCTGGTACGGCGGCGCGGCGGGGGCGCCCGGCGCCGGGACGACCGGGCGCTTGAGCGTCATGGTCGGCGGGTCGAAGGCGGGCGCGGCGGGCGCGGTCGGCTGCGGGGCCTGCTGCGGCGCCGCAGCCGCGTGCCGGGCCCTGGACGGCTGCTGCTGCTGGCGCTGCTGGTGCTGCTGGTGCTGCTGCGGAGACTGGTACGGCGGCTGCGGCCGGTGCTGCGGCGGGGCCGCCGGCATCGCGCCGGAGGCCGGCACCGGCGGAAGCAGCGTGGTGGCCGCCGCATCGTCCATCGGCGGGACGGGCGGCAGCAGCGTGGTGGCCGCCGCGTCCATCGGAGGCACCGGCGGAAGCAGCGTGGTGGCCGCCGCGTCGTCCAGCGCGGGCACGGGGGGCAGCAGCGTGGTCGCGGCCTCGTCGTCCACCGGGTAGCCGTACGGGTGCTGAGGCTGGTGCTGCTGCGGATGCGGGTAGGGCTGCTGGGGCCGCTGCGGCCAGTCGCCGTAGCCGCCGCGGTTCGGGTTGTTCATGTCCGTCACGCCGCTCAGCCTCCCGCGAACGGCGGGAGGACCTCCACCGTCCCGCCCTCGATCAGGGCGATGGTCGTGTGGTCCCGGCCGCCCACCTGGGCGCCGTCGACCAGGTACGAGCAGTGCCCGAGCAACTGGACGAACGTCGGCCGGTCGGCGTGCCGCTCCTTGGCCGCGGCCAGCGCCTCCGCCAGGGTCGCCGCCTCGTACGGCTCCTCGGCCCGTCCGGCCTCGGACTTCGCCGCCGCCCAGTAGCGGATCGTCCCGCGCACCCGGGCGCCGCTCGCGGGCTCGGTGGTCGCGCCCATCGGGCCACCCCTTCTGTTCGTCCTCGTCCGGTCCCGGTGCCCCGGTCCGGCTCTCCACCGGGGGCGGCCGCCCGATCACCCGAACGATGGAACGCGCGGCGCCGCCGATGTGCGTCCCATGATGGCGTGTCCGCCACCACGACCGGCAATCGCCCTGGCCGGACCAATCCCCGGGCGCGTTCGAAGCTGTGTCCAGGCTCACCCGGCGCACGCCCGGATTGGGCGAACCGCCGGGTTCGCGCACTCCCGGCGCGGGAGGCCGTCGGCTATCCTCGTCCTCCTAGAGGGATCCGGGCAGAGTCGCCCCCGGGTCCTTTTGTGCTTTAAGGACGCCAGTACGGACGTTCTTGCGATTCGTCGGCCCACCCCCGGCGGGCAGCAGGAACCGCCCCGCTTCTCGCGGCACAAGGACGTGCCGGTCCGGCGGGGTGTCGCCACCCCGGCGCCGGGCCGCCGCCCGGCACCGGCCCAGACCGGAGGGTTCGCGGGATGAGCAGGGCAGAAACGGTGCGCCAGGGGTTGCGGGACCCCGAGCGCGCCCGCCGCCGCGCCGTCCACACCCCCGGCGCACGCCCGACAGGCGTCCTCTCCCCCGCCCTCACGTCGCCCACCGACGCCCTTCCCGGGGCGCGCTGCGCGCGACACCTTCCCGGCCCTGCGCCGTCCGACGGTGACGACGGCCCGGAAGCGACCGCGACGACCCGGAAAGGGGACCACCGGGTATGAGTTCTCTCCTCCTCCTCACCAACGCGCTACAGCCCTCCGCGGAGGTGCTGCCGGCGCTCGGCCTGCTGCTGCACAACGTCCGGGTGGCCCCCGCCGAGGGGTCGGCCCTGGTGGACACCCCCAGTGCGGACGTCATCCTGGTCGACGGACGGCGCGACCTGCCGCAGATCCGCAGCCTGTGCCAGCTGCTGCGCTCCACCGGCATCGGCTGCCCGCTGATCCTGGTCGTCACCGAGGGCGGCCTGGCCGCCGTCACCGCCGAATGGGGCATCGACGACGTCCTGCTGGACACCGCCGGCCCGGCCGAGGTCGAGGCCCGGCTGCGGCTCGCGCTCGGCCGGCTCCAGGTCGCCACCGACGACAGCCCGATGGAGATCCGCAACGGCGACCTCTCGGTCGACGAGGCCACCTACTCCGCCAAGCTCAAGGGCCGGGCACTCGACCTCACCTTCAAGGAGTTCGAGCTGCTCAAGTACCTCGCCCAGCACCCCGGCCGGGTCTTCACCCGGGCGCAGCTGCTCCAGGAGGTCTGGGGCTACGACTACTTCGGCGGCACCCGGACGGTGGACGTGCACGTCCGGCGGCTGCGCGCCAAGCTCGGCGTCGAACACGAGCAGCTGATCGGCACCGTGCGCAACGTCGGCTACCGCTTCGTCGTACCGGACAAGGCCGAGAAGGGCGAGCGCCCGGAGCTCGCCCAGCGCCCCTCGACGCCGCTGGAGGCCTGAAACGGGCCGGGCGGGCCCGCCCCCCGCCCGGCTTGTCCGCATTGCCCCGGATGCCCTCCGGAGACGGCCCCGGATCCCACTGCCGCCCCGGAGGCCACACGCGTAGACTCCCTCCGTGGCCAAGGTGACGCGCGACGATGTAGCCCGACTGGCTGGGACCTCGACCGCGGTCGTCAGCTACGTGATCAACAACGGGCCGCGCCCGGTCGCGCCCGCGACCCGGGAGAAGGTCCTCGCGGCGATCGAGCAGCTCGGCTACCGGCCGAACAGCGTCGCCCAGGCGATGGCCTCCCGCCGGACCAACCTGATCGGCATGGTCGTCCCGGACGCCCGCCAGCCCTTCTTCGCCGAGATGGCGCACGCCGTGGAACGGGCCGCCTCCGAGCGCGGCAAGCTCGTGCTGATCGGCAACTCCGACTACGTGGACGACCGCGAGGTCCACTACGTCCGCGCCTTCCTGGGCATGCGCGTCTCCGGCCTGATCCTGGTCAGCCAGGGCCCCTCCCAGCGCGCCGCCGAGGAGTTCGCCGCCATGGAGGGGGCCAAGGTGGTGCTGCTGCACCGCCGGCCCGAGGCGATCGACGACGTCGCGGTGGTCACCGACGACGTGGACGGCGCCGAGGCCGTGGTCCGCCACCTGCTGGAGGTGCACGGGCACCCGTACGTGGCCTGCTTCGGCGGCCCGGTCGAGTCCCCCGCCCCCGGCGACCCGGTCATCGACCACGTCGAGGGCTGGCAGCGCGCCATGGACGCGCACGGCATCCCCACCGAACCGCACCTGATCGACGCGCCCTTCCACCGCTACGGCGCGTACGACGTCGCGCTCGCCCTGCTGCGCTCGCCGGAGCGGCCGCCGGCGATCTTCTGCTCCACCGACGACCAGGCCATCGGCGTGCTGCGGGCCGCCCGCGAGGTCGGCCTGCGGGTCCCGGAGGACCTCGCGGTGGCCGGCTTCGACGACGTGCCGGAGGCCGCGCTCGCCGACCCGCCGCTGACCACCGTCGCCTCCGACCGCGACGCGATGGCCCGGGCCGCCGTGGAGCTGGTGCTGGACGACTCGCTGATGGTGCCCGGCTCGGACACCGAGCGGGTCCGCAAGTTCCCGGCCCGCCTGGTCATCCGCCGTTCCTGCGGCTGCGACGGGACCGCGCCCGGCCGCGCCGCGGCGGAGTAGCCGCCACCACTTGGGAGCGGAGCCGCCGGTTCCGCTCCACAGGCGGCCTGACCAGGCTTTATGAGAACCCAACGGGCTTCTCGGGCCCTTCTGAGCCGCTTCTCATCCGGTCCTCATCCACCGGGCGGAGCTTGGTCGGCATGAGCGAAGAGCAGCAGCACCCCGGCGAGCAGTACGACCCCTACCGGGAGCAGTACGACCCGGACCGGCCCCGCGTGATCGAGGGCACCGTGCTCGGCGGCGGCAACAGCGGCAACACCTGGGCCCCCGGCGCCGACCCGGGCACCGGGTACGGCTACCGCGAGGACCACTCCGGCGGCGCCTTCGACGGACCGCCGCCTCCCCCGCCCATGCCGCCCGAGCCGCCCACCCTGCTCGGCCACCCCTCGGGCCCCGAGGGCCCCGGCGGCCCCGGCCACCGGGCCCGGCGCGGCCTGCTGCGCGGACGCCTCGCCATGGCGACCGCCGTCGCCGCGATCGCCGCCGTCATCGGCGGGGTCACCGGCGGGGTCATCGCCTCCGACCGGCAGTCCGCCGACACCCGCGTCGGCACCATCGCCAGCCCCGTCTCCGCCCGCTCCGACGGCAGCGCCAACGTGCCCGCCATCGCCGCCGCCGTCTCGCCCAGCACCGTCCAGATCACCGTCAAGACCGGCAACGGCACCGCCACCGGCACCGGCGTCGTCCTCGACACCGACGGCCGGATCCTCACCAACTTCCACGTGATCGACACCGCGGCCGACGGCGGCCAGATCACCGTCACCTTCAAGGACGGCTCCACCGCCCCGGCGACCGTCACCGGCACCGACAAGTCCCTCGACGTCGCCGTGATCACCGCGACCGGCGCCAGGAACCTCACCCCCGCCGTCCTCGGCGACTCCTCCACCGTGGCCGTCGGCGACCCCGTCGTCGCCATCGGCAACCCCGACGGACTCACCGGCACCGTCACCTCCGGCATCATCAGCGCCGAGAACCGCGACGTCACCGTCCAGCTCGACGAGGGCAGCACCAGCAACAACGGCGGCTTCGGCCTCCCCTTCCTGCCCGGCCTGCCCGGAACGCGCGGCAACGCCCCCCAGTCCAACAGCGGCAGCACCACGACCTACAAGGCCTTCCAGACCGACGCCGCCCTCAACCCCGGCAACTCCGGCGGCCCGCTGATCAACGCCAACGGCCAGGTCATCGCCATCAACTCGGCGATGTACGCGCCCGGCGGCTCCGGCTCCTCCGGCGGTGGCGGCAGCAGCGCCGGTAGCGTCGGTCTCGGCTTCGCCATCCCGATGAACGACATCAAGCAGGTCCTGCCGAAGCTCGAAGCAGGCCAGAACCTGTAAGTCGCCGTCCGTTCGACGGAGAATTGCTCCCAGCAGGCCCTCCACCCGACGAGAAAGGGCACCAGCCCATGACCCCGTCCGCCGACGACCGCACCCCCTCCGAGGCCGGCCACACCTCCGCCCGGCTCCTCGTGGTCGACGACGAACCCGCGCTCCGGGACGCCCTGGAGAGCAGCCTCGCCTTCGAGGGCTACGAGGTCGCCACCGCCACGGACGGCTACGAGGCGCTGGAATCCGTCGAACGCGACCGGCCCGACCTCGTCCTGCTGGACATCATGATGCCCCGGATGGACGGCCTCACCGCCGTCCGCCGGATGCGCTCCCGCGGCGACACCGTCCCCGTGCTGATGCTCACCGCCCGCGACGCCGTCGGCGACCGCGTCACCGGCCTCGACGTCGGCGCCGACGACTACCTCGCCAAGCCCTTCGAGCTCGACGAGCTCCTCGCCCGCGTCCGCGCCCTGCTGCGCCGCAACGCCCTCGCCACCGAGGCCGCCGCCCGCGCCGCCGCCGAGGACGAGAGCGAGGTGCTCGCCTTCGCCGACCTGCGGATGAACACCGCCACCCGCGAGGTCACCCGGGCCGGCAAGCCGGTCGAACTCACCCGCACCGAGTTCATGCTCCTGGAGATGTTCCTCGCCCACCCCCGCCAGGTCCTCACCCGCGAGCAGATCCTCAAGGCGGTCTGGGGCTTCGACTTCGAGCCCTCCTCCAACTCCCTGGACGTGTACGTGATGTACCTGCGCCGCAAGACCGAGCAGGGCGGCATGCCACGCCTCATCCAGACCGTACGGGGCGTCGGCTACGCCCTGCGCCCGACCACCGGCCCCAGCGCGTGACCACCGTTCCGCCCCCGCCCCTGGCACCACCCCGCACCCCCCGGCGCCGGCGCGTCAGCCACTGGCTCCGCTCGCGCTCGCTCCGCGGCCGCCTCACCTTCCTGAGCGCGGCGGCGGTGGCGGTGGCCATCGCGATGTCGGCGCTGGCCTGCTGGTTCATCGTGGAGAGGCAGCTCTACGGCCAGGTGGAGACGGAACTGCGCAACGCGCCGAAGCCGCGCGGGGTGTTCCTCCACCTCCCCTCCTGTCCCAGCACGCCCGAAGGGGCTCTCCAGGAGGTCCAGAGCTCCACGCCGGAGGTGACCGGAGGCCCCGTCCCCCGGGACACCCAGTACGTCCTGACGGATCCGACCCAGGTCTGCCTGCCGCCGATGGCGAGCAACGCGATCGCGCTCCAGAAGGACGACGTCCAGGCGTTCCGGCTCAAGCCGGGCCAGTCGATCATCCGGGACGGCCACTACACCAACGGCGACCCCGCGATGGTCCGCATCTCCGTCTTCCGCACCGCCGGTGCCCAGCCCGTGCTGGTGATGGTGGCGACGCCGACCAAGTCCATCGAGCAGTCCCTCCAGGGCCTCGCCATCCTGCTCGGCGCCGTCTCCCTCGGCGGCATCCTGCTCGCCGCCGTCGCCGGCCGTCTGGTGGCCCACTCCTCGCTCAAGCCGGTCGACCAGCTCACCGACGCCGTCGAGCACATCGCCCGCACCGAGGAGGTCGGCACCACCATCCCCGTCAACGGCGACGACGAGATCGCCCGGCTGTCCACCTCCTTCAACTCCATGAGCACCGCCCTCGCCAACTCCCGTGAACGGCAGACCCGGTTGATCGCCGACGCGGGCCACGAGCTCCGCACGCCGCTGACCTCCCTGCGCACCAACGTCGACCTGCTGATCCGCAGCGACGACACCGGCCGACCGCTGCCCCCGGCGACCAAGACCAAGCTGCTGGGCAACATGAAGGCGCAGATGCAGGAACTCACCGTGCTGATCGGCGACCTGCTCCAGCTCTCCCGCCCCGACACCCCCAAGACCGGCCCCAACCTCACCGTCGTCGCTCTGCACGAGATCGCCGGGCGGGCCGTCGAACGGGCGAAGCTGCGCGGCCCCGGCCTGGTCTTCGAGACCACCACCGAACCCTGGTACGTGAACGGCGACGCGGCCGGGCTGGAACGGGCCGTGATCAACCTCCTCGACAACGCGGTCAAGTACAGCCCGCCCGGCGGCACCATCGAAGTCCGGCTCCAGCAGGGTGTGTTGACCGTCCGCGACCACGGCCCCGGCATCCCGCCGGACGAGCTCCAGTACGTCTTCGACCGCTTCTGGCGCTCCCCGTCCTCGCGCCAGCTGCCGGGCTCCGGCCTGGGGTTGTCGATCGTCGCGCAGAGCGTCCGGGAGGCCGGCGGCGAGGTCACGCTGGGCCCGGCCGGGGACGGCGGCCCCGGCGCGCTGGCCACCGTCCGGCTGCCCGGCGGCCCCGCCCCCGAATAGCCTGCGCCAACAGCAGGGCGGGCGGGGCGCCCCGACAGCGCCCCGCCCGCCCCCGTGTCCGGCTCACGGTCAGTCGATGTCGCTGCCCGGGCCGAGGATCCTGATCCGGTCACTCGCCGGCGGCTTCAGCGGCGAGGCCGCCGAGCTGTGGGCCGCCAGGTAGGCCGTGAAGACGTCCAGGTCGGAGACGCCGACGAGCTTGTCGGTGCCCGCCGCGAAGGCCGGGAAGCCGTCGCCGCCACCGGCCAGGAACTCGTTGGCCGCGACCCGGTACTTGGCGGCCTGATCGACCGGCGCGCCGTTCAGCCGGACCGAGTCGACCAGGAGCCGGGCCGCACCGGTCTTGCGCATGTCCAGGGTGTAGTGCAGGTTCGAGGACACCTGGAGGATCTTCGGCGCGGCGTCGTTGAGACCGCTCACCTGCTGCTGGAGCAGCTGGATCAGCTGGGCGCCGGTCAGCGTCTTGACCTGCATCATGTTGGTGAACGGCTGGACGGTGAACGCCTCGCCGTAGGTCACCACGCCGTCGCCCTCACTGCCCGAGGCCTTGTAGACCAGGTCGGAGCGGATGCCACCGGGGTTCATGAAGGCGACCTGCGCCCCGCCCTTGTCCGCCGGGGCCATCCCCTCCAGCTGCGCGTCGGCGATCACGTCACCCAGCGGCTTCTCCAGGTCGCTGCTGCCGCGGCCGTTGATGTCCGAGGAGATGTAGCCGATCGGACGGTTGGCGATCGGGGCGGCCAGCTTGGAGTAGCGGTCGATCAGCGCCGTCATGTCCGGAGCCTTCGCGACCGTACGGCGCACCACGTGGTTCTCGGCCTTCACCGAGGGGCGCACGATCTCGCCGGTGGTCTTGTCCAGCTTCATGTCGATCTCGGTGAACAGCCGGCCGAAGGAGGCGGCACTGGTCACCGAGCGCGGCACGCCGTTGGGGTCGGGGATGCTGCAGGCGTACGCGTTGTGGGTGTGGCCGGTGACGATGGCGCCGACCGCGGGGTCGATCCGCTTCGCGATGTCGACGATCGGGCCGGAGATGCCCTGGCCGGCCGCGCCGCAGTCGTAGTTGTAGACGCCGCTGGCCGGGTAGCCGCCCTCGTGGATCAGCGCGACGATCGAGTTGACGCCCTTGGCCTTCAGCTCCGCGGCGTACTTGTTGATCGTGGTGACCTCGTTGGCGAACTTCAGGCCCTGGACGCCCTGGGCGGTCACGATGTTCGGCGTGCCCTCCAGGGTGACGCCGATGAAGCCGATCTTCACGCCCTGCGACTTGGTCACCCAGTACGGGGCCAGCAGCGGCTTGCCGGTCTTCTCGTCGGTGACGTTGGCCGACAGGTAGTTGAAGTTGGCGCCCTTGAAGGTGCGACCGGGCTCGTAGCAGCCGTCGGTCGGGTGGCAGCCGCCGTCCTGCTTGCGCAGCAGCTCCGCCGCGCCCTGGTCGAACTCGTGGTTGCCGACCGAGGTGACGTCCAGGCCGAGCTTGTCCATCGCCTCGATGGTCGGCTCGTCGTGGAACAGCGCGGAGGTCAGCGGGCTGGCCCCGACGATGTCGCCCGCGGCGACGGTGATCGAGTCGTCGGCCGGGATCCGGGCCTGGCGCAGCTCGGTGGCCAGGTACTCGATGCCGCCGGCCGGGGTGGAGACCTCCTTGCCGGTGGCCGGGTCGATCTCCTTGATCGTGCCGGAGGACCCGGCCGGGGGCTCCAGGTTGCCGTGGAAGTCGTTGATCGCCAGCAACTGGAGGTTGACGGTCTTGTGGCGCTTGGCGTTGGCATCGGCGGCCTGAGCGGCCGTCGGCACGGCCACCGTGCCGAACAGACCTGCGGCGGCGACGACGGCGAGCGCCGTCCGTCGGGATCTGACGGTGAGCATGAAGGGGGTCCCCTGCACCTCGGAGGGAGCACCGGCGACTGGAGCGCCGGCGTGCGGGCAAGATGTTGCGCCTGTGCAGCCTAGGGTCAACGCGCGTAGCTGTCAGGAGGTCGAACGTAACGAGAGGATTACCTGCTGACGAACCATCGCCATCCGGCGGGGGCGCACCGCCTGCGGACCACCGCCCGGCCGCGGCTCAAGCCTCGACTCAGACCCCCGGCTCGGCCGCCAACTGCCGCTCGGCCCGCGTCCGTTCGGCCACCGCGTCCTCGGTCATCGCGCGGTCGGTGTACACCAGCGGCCGCTCGGCCTCGGTGATGATGTGCTTGACCACCTGGACGTTGCCGTTGACGTCCCAGACCGCGATGCCCGGCGACAGGGTCGGAATGATCTCCACCGCCCAGCGCGGCAGGCCCAGCACTCGGCCGGTGGCCCGCGCCTCCTCGGCCTTCTGCATGTAGATCGTCCGGGTCGAGGCCATCTTCAGGATCGCCGAGGCCTCCTTGGCCGCCGCGCCGTCCACCACGTCCGACAGGTGGTGCACCACCGCGACGAAGGACAGACCCAGCCGTCGCCCGAACTTCAGCAGCCGCTGGAACAGCTGTGCCACGAAAGGACTGTTGATGATGTGCCAGGCCTCCTCGACCAGGAAGATGCGCTTCTTCCGGTCCGGCCGGATCCAGGTGTGCTCCAGCCACACCCCGACGATCGCCATCAGGATCGGCATCGCGATCGAGTTGCGGTCGATGTGCGAGAGGTCGAAGACGATCAGCGGGGCGTCCAGGTCGATGCCCTTGGTGGTCGACCCGTCGAACATCCCTCGCAGGTCACCGTCGACCAGCCGGTCCAGCACCAGCGCCACGTCCAGGCCCCAGGACTGCACCTCGTCCACCGCCACGCCCAGCGACTCCACCGAGGACAGGTCGGGGTTGCGCAGGGTGTCGATGATGTCGTCCAGCACCGGCTGACGATCCTTCACCGAGGCCACCACATGGGCGTGCGCGGCCTTCAGCGCGAAGCCGGCCCGCTCCTCCAGACCGCGCCCCATCGCCACCTCGATGATGGTGCGCAGCAGCGACAGCTGGCCGGTCTGGGTGATCGCCGGATCCAGTGGGTTGAGCTTCACCCCGCCGTCCCGGGCCGCCAACGGGTCCAGCCGGATCGACTTTATGCCCAGCGCTTCGGCGATCAGGTTCCACTCGCCGACACCGTCCTCGCCCTGCGCGTCCAGCACCACGACCTGGCGGTCGCGGAACCTCAACTGCCGCAGGACGTACGTCTTCTCCAGCGCCGACTTGCCGTTGCCGGACTCCCCCAGCACCAGCCAGTGCGGGGCCGGCAGCTGCTGCCCGTACAACTGGAAGGGGTCGTACACGTAGCCCTTGCCGCTGTACACCTCGCGCCCGATGATCACCCCCGAGTCGCCCAACCCCGGTGCGGCGGTGGGCAGGTAGACCGCCTGCGCCTGGCCGGTCGAGGTGCGCACCGGCAGCCGGGTGGTCTCCACCTTGCCGAACATCAGGCTGGTGAACGCGTCGGTGAGGTTGCCGAGCGCCATGGGCGGCCTCCTGGTGCCAGCGGTAGGGATGGACGAGCGCGGTGGGGTGGGCGGACGCCGCCGTCAGCGACGGATGCCGGTGGCGAACGGCAGGGTGTTGACGAAGGCCCGGTGGTGCTCGCGGTCGCACCACTCCAGCTTGAGGTAGCTCTTGCCGGCCGAGGCCCGGATGGTCCGCTTGTCGCGGGCCAGCGCCTCGGGGTTGCGCGAGGAGACCGTGATGTAGCCGACCAGGTTCACCCCGGCCGCGCCCGACGCCAGGTCGTCACCGCGCTGATCCACCCGGCCGGTGTGCGCCAGGTCGCGCGGGTCGACCGTGCGGTTCATCTTGGCCGCCCGGCTGGCCTCCGCCTCGTCGTTGGTCTTCTCGGTCAGCATCCGCTCGATCGCGACGTCCGTGGGCTCCAGGTCCATCGTCACCGCGACCGTCCGGATCACGTCCGGGGTGTGCACCAGCAGCGGCGCCAGGAAGTTGACGCCCACCGGGGTGAGCGGCCACTCCTTGATCCACGCGGTGGCGTGGCACCACGGCTCCCGGGTCGCCGACTCGCGGGTCTTCGCCTCAAGGTACTGCGGGTGGGTCGCGTCCAGCTCCGCCGGCCAGGCGTTGCGCCGCGACATCGCCTGGATGTGGTCGATCGGGTGGTCCGGGTCGTACATCGAGTGCAGCAGCGAGGACAGCCGGGCCTGGCCCAGCGGCTGCCGCACCCGGATGTCCGCCTCGGCCAGCCGGGCGCAGATGTCGGTCAGCTCGCGGGCCATCACCGCCGCCAACCCGTCGTCGTCCCGGGACGGGCCGCCGGCGGCACGCTTCTCGTAGGCACTGCGCCCCATCGCGTGCGCCTCGGCGGCCAGGTCGCGGGTGTAGTGCATGCAGGCCACCAGGTACGCCCGGTGCTGCTCCGAGGAGGTCGAGACCATCGACTGCAACTGGTCGTACGACTCCTGCAGCCAGCGCGGCGCGTCGTGGTCGCCGCGCCGCTCGACGTCCTTGGCGTGCGCGTCCGGGTCGGCCGGCAGGGTACGGGCCAGGATCTGCAACCGGGTCACGAAGCCGTCCCCGTTGGCGACGTGCTTCAGCAGCGTGCCGAAGCGGTCGACCAGCGCCTCCTGGTCCTCCGAGTCGCGCAGCCCGACGCCCGGGCCCTCGATCTCGATCGCGGCCGTCACCGTCCGCCGCTCCAGGTGCATCAGCACCCCGACCTCGTCCGGCCCGAACGGCGCGGTCAGCCAGCGCAGCCGCCCCACCCCGGGCGGCGGGCCGATCTCCACCTCACGGCCGTCCATCCGGGTGCCCGCGTCCATCGCCTCCGAACGCCACACCGCGCGCCCGCTGCGGACCGTCCGGCGGTAGGTGCGGTTGATCTCCACCCACTTGTAGAACGTCCGCTTGCGGTACGGCACGTAGACCGCCGCGATGGCCAGCAGGGGCAGGCCGACCAGACCGGCGATCCTCAGCGGCAGGATCGGCATCATCAGACCCCAGAGCATCCCGAGGAACGCCCCGAAGATGATCAGCAGGATCTCGCCGGACTCCCGGTTCCGGCCGATCGGCGCGTTCGGGCGGGCCTTGCCGATCAGGTAGGTGCGGCGCTGGTGCACGTACGGCTGGGCGTACTGGGCACCGTACTGGCCGAGCGGTTCGCTGCTCACTTACCCGTCACCCCCCCTTCGCTGGATTGCTGTCGCGGATCGGAACCTGGGCCTGCGGCGGCCCGGCCTGCGGCGGTGGGGCGGGCGTACGGCCGGCGTGCGCGGCGATGCCCGGCGCGACCGAGCCGCCGCCCGCACCGCCACCGCCCCCGCCGGCCGCCTGCTGACCGCGGTCGCCGTGGGTGGTGATGCCCTGCTTCATCAGGTTCGCGGTGCCGTTGATCATCGCCGAACCGGCCTGCACGGCACTGGCCCGGGCCCGGCGCATGTTCATCATCTCGTCGCCGAAACCCGGGACGAACCGGTACACCGCGGCACTCGCGAAGATCGACAGGAACAGGATCGCCAGCCCGGACAGCACCCGGGAGAAGTCGTCGCTGGCCCCGGCCCCGGTCGCCACCGCACCCGCCAGGCCCAGGATGACCACGATGATCGGCTTCGCCAGGTCCACCGCCACCATCACCCCCGCCCACCGGCGCACGTGCTTCCACATCTGCTTGTCCACCAGCCCCGCGTACACCGCCGTACCCAGCAGCGCGCCCACGTACAGCATCGCCGCCCGGATCAGCAGCTCGATCCAGAGCACCGCCGCCGCCAGCACCGCCACCAGCGACACCAGCACCAGGATCAGCGGCCCGCCGCCGACGTTCCCCTTCTCCAGGGTGTCGGCGAACCCGCCCAGGTACGTCCCGGTGTCCGACTTCGTCCCGACCGCGATCGCCTTGGTCAGCCCGTCCGTCACGCTCACCACGGTGTACAGGATCAGCGGCGTGAACGCGGAGGCCACCACGGTCAGCCACAGGAAGCCGATCGCCTCCGAGATCGCCGTCGTCAGCGGCGCCCCCCGCACCGCCCGCTTGGTCACCGCCAGCAGCCACAGCACCAGCGTGATCACCGTCGACACCGCGAACACCACCGCGTACTGCTGCAGGAACGACGCATTGGTGAAGTCCACCTGCGTCGTCCCGTCGATCGCCCCCGACAGGTTCCGCACCACCCACGCCGCCGCCTGGGCACACCCCTTGGCCAGCGACCCGAGCGGATCGGTGACGTTACTGACGGTGCCACTCCCGGGGAGCGATCCACCACCACCGGGCGGGGCGCAGTAGACGTCGTTCCCGGGAAGGGGAACTCCCGGGCAGCTCGAGTTGGTGCCCCCGGAGCCGGGGGTGGGTGTGGGTGCGGGGTCCGCGATCGCACGGTTGGCCGTCAGCAGGACCGAAACGGCGCCGAACAGCGCCAACCCGGTCACGCGGCCGACAGTCCTCCTGACAAGGCCGGGGTTACCGTCAGCGGGCATAGCGGAAGCCTCCGAACTGCTCGACGGCACCAGTGATCTCCTCCGCAGTCGCGGCTTGCTGATCTGGCGGGACAGGTGCTGGGCCCGCCACTCGGCTGTAGTCAGTGAGCTTCCAGTCCGTTCCGGTCCACCGCAGGCTGAGGCTGAGCGTGAACCATTCCTCGGAAACCGGCTTGGTCGACCGCTCACCGGCCAGCCCGAACAAGCCAGTGCACCAAACGTCGACCTTGACGCTCTCCGCGGTGTAGTTGTTGTTCTTGGAACCGACCGGAATCGTCCGACTCACGAAGGTCAAGCCCTTGGGCGGCTGCCCCTGGGCGTCGACACCGAACCGTGCTGCCGTCTCCGGCGTGAAGCCCTGGTCCAGTCGGCTCTGCAGTCCCCCCGCCGCGCCCGGGTCGGCGATGGTGGCGATGATGGTGTGGCGGCTGTCGGTGCGGAACATGTCCGTGGAGCCGATCGCCACCGCGTAGTTGGTCGCGGCGGACTGGGCGCCCTGTTCGTTGTGCGGGTAGCCGGAGGGGATGCCGTTGACGGTGGTGCCGACGGGCTGGTCGCCGCTGGGGCCGGGGCCGGCGCCGGAGGGGGCGGTGGGGGCCGCCGCGTGGTCGGCGGAGCCGCCCGCGTTGCCGGGGGCGGGCTTGGCGCGGTTGGCGATGGAGATGGCCACCACGAGCAGGGTGACCACCACGAGGACGGTCAGCAGGGTGCGCAGCGGCTTGGACTGACGGAGGGTCGGCGTGGATACGGGCTGTTCGCCGACCGGCAGCCGCGTACGGGTGTGCGGCTGGTCGTCGGACAACGGCACGGCGGCCCTCCTGGTGCTGGGAGCCGGGGGCGGCTCCGGGGGCTCTCCGTCCGGGGGCGGGCGCGGGCGGAGGGTGGGAACGGGGGTGGACTCCTGGGCGGTCGGCCGCTGGGACGTCCGGGCGGGGGCCCGTCCTCAGTCTGGCCGACTCACTGCTGTCTGATCGTCAGATAGCCATGCCGTAGACAATGGTGAACAGAGTGCCGAGTGATCCGATGATGAACACGCCGGTCAGCCCGGCGATGATCAGCCCCTTGCCCTGTTCGGCGCCGAAGCTGTCGCGCATCGCGGTCGCGCCGATCCGCTGTTTGGCCGCGCCCCAGACCGCGATGCCGAGGCAGACCAGGATGGCGACGGCCATGATGACCTCGACCATCACCCGGGCCTCCGAGCCGAGGCTCGCGAACGGGCCCCAGTCCGGGGCGATCCCGCCGATGATGGTGTCGATATTCGGTTTCTTGGGTGGGTCCTCGGCCAGGTGGCCGACCGCATGGGTGTGCACGCTGCTCAGGTTCATTTCCATCTCACCGCCCGATCAGGCAAATTCAAGGGCCCTGACCCCGCCCGCGCGAAGGGTCGGTGCCTATTCTTGGCCAGATCTGATGTCGACTTGGCTACTTCTCGCAGATTGGTCGTGAGGCACCGGACACGTACGCGAGGATGTCCACCGTACGAAGGATAGCGCTCACTCTTTGTATCTCTGATGATTGCGGTGAGCAACGCCTTCCGGGACACTTCGACTGACGACTCGTCGGGATGGTGCTGATGGTACTCCGGAAGGGCGGTACTGCCGCCGTCGCTGCGGGAGTTGTCGCGTTCGGCTTCCTCGGCCTGGTGACGATGGGGACATATGCGGCAAGCGGGACGCCGCAGCAGGCGGCGAATCGTTCCGCCCTCTCTCCCGGTACGGTCCCGGCGGCCTACCAGGAGACGATCCAGAAGTGGGGCACGTTGTGCCCGGAGATCTCCCCGCCGATGCTCGCGGCGCAGCTGTACCAGGAAAGCGGTTTCGATCCCAAGGCCCAATCCGGCGTCGGCGCGCAGGGAATGGCGCAGTTCATGCCGGGCACCTGGGCGATGTACGGAACGGACGGCAACGGGGACGGCAGGAAGGACGTCTGGGACCCGTACGACGCGATCGCCTCGGCGGCGGTCTACGACTGCGCGCTCGCCAAGGACGTCGCCAATGTGCCCGGCGACCCGCAGGCCAACGTGCTGGCCGCCTACAACGCGGGCCCGTACGCGGTGACGAAGAACAGGGGGGTGCCGCCGTACCGGGAGACCCAGGGCTACGTGCGGAACATCCAGGCGATGGCCCGCAGTTTCACCGCGTCGACCGCGCCGGTGGAGGTGTCCTCGCAGTCGGCGGCCGCGATCTACTTCGCGCAGACCAAGCTCGGCACGCCGTACCTGTGGGGCGGTGACGGCACGGCCGCGGACAACGGGCGGTTCGACTGCTCCGGGCTGACCAAGGCGGCGTTCGAGAGCGTGGGCATCGAGCTGCCCCGGGTGGCCAACGACCAGTGGTACGCCGGCCCGCACCCGTCGCGCGACCAGTTGCGGCCTGGCGACCTGGTGTTCTGGGCGACGGACCTGAGCGATCCGCGGAGCATCCACCACGTCGGGATCTACGTCGGCGGCGGCTACATGCTCGACGCCCCGCACACCGGGGCGGTGATCCGCTACGACAAGATCGACACCAGGGAGTACATCGGCGCGACCCGGGTCACCTCGGACGGCGCCCAGGCGCTGCCGACCCGCAACAGCCAGGGCGCGGTCAACGCCCCCAGCCGTCCGGGTGACCCGCAGGCCACGACCTCCCCCACCGCCGGCCCGACGACCGCCCCGGCCCAGCCCGCGCTCGCGGCCCCGGCGGCCCCGACCGGGCCGGGACGCCCGGTCGGGAACGGCTGAGCCCCGGGGGACCTGTGTGCGCGCTGTGGACGCTGAGTCAAGTTTCCATAACCGCGCGTTCCCGTGGAACGCTGTGTCCCGGCGTTGACGTTGGGTCCGGTGGCCCCTCGTCAGCTTTTCCCCGCCGGGCGGGCCCCGGCCGAACGACCAGATGCAGCGGACCAGAAGGAGGTGCGGCGTGTCGACGCCGCTTGCCGACACGACCAACCCCGACCTCGGCCTGCTCCGCGCCGTCAACGGCCTGGCCAAGAGCTCCCCGCGGTGGCTGGACCACCTGGTCTCGTGGGTCGGCGAGTACGGCATCCTGATCGGCCTGGCGATGCTCGGGCTGGTGGGCTGGCTGCAGGCCAGACGCCGCCCGGACGCGCCGGTGGCGATCGCCGGACTGCTCTGGGTGCCGCTCTCGGTCGCGGTCGCCGAGCTGGCCAACCTGCCGATCGCCGCGATCGTGAACCGCCCGCGCCCCTTCGTCGACCACCCCGACCTGCTGGTGCTGGTGGACGGCAAGGCGGGCACCCACTCCTTCGTCAGCGACCACTCGACCATGACGATGGCGGTCGCGGTGGCGCTGTTCCTGGTGAACCGCAGGCTCGGCTGGATCGCCGGCGGTCTGGCCCTGCTGCAGGGCTTCTGCCGGATGTTCATGGGCGTCCACTACCCGACGGACGTGATCGGCGGCTTCGCGCTCGCGGTCGCCGTGGTGCTGCTGCTGGCACCGATCGCGATGGCGGTGCTGGTGCCGTTCTGCCACGCGCTGAGCCGGACGGCCGTCGCCCCGCTGATCCGGGCCCCGGAGCGCGGCGGCGCGGGCCGCGGCGGGGCCGTCGCGCGCGGCCGTCGGCGCGGGCGCGGGGCGGTGCGCGCCGAGGAGCAGCCGCCGGAGTCCGACCTCGCGGCCTAATCCAGCTCCCCGCCGCCGTTCTCCGCCAGGTGCCCGCCGCCTTCCCGGCGGGCCAGGTCCCGGGAGCGGCGGGCCGGCGCGTACCAGCCGCAGCTACAGGTCGCGAAGGCGAAGGAACCGCGCTCGCTGATCGCGACGCGGTGCTCGGGCATCCGGGTGGTGCCGGGCGCGGCCGGCAGCTCACTGTGCACGTGGTTCACCGTAACGCTCCCGGGCCCGTCGTGCGACGTGCTCCGCTCCCCCGGCCCCGTAACCCTTCGCGCCCCAACTCGTTTACCCGGAAAGAGCTCTGCCCACCCGGTGCCTCAGCCGGTGCCGCCGTCGGCGGGGCAGTCGGGCCCGAGGGGGTTGTCGCGAGGATGAAGATGACCGACCAGCAGCGCACCGGGCGGCCAGCGCGCCGTCCGGGTCCGCACCTGCGCTCGGCGGCCGGGGCCGCCCTGCTCGCCGCCGCCCTGGCCGCGGGGGCCGCCGGCTGCTCGGGCCACTCCGGCGCCGGCTCCTCCGACCAGCAGTCGGGTGCCCCGGACCAGCTGGCCGCCGACCCGCTGACGGCCGTTCGGGGCGCCGCCGACATCACCGGCCGCACCGGTTCGGCGCACACCGCCACCGAGCTGGTCACCGAGTCCGCCGAGAAGAAGGCCTCGTTCACCGGGACCGGCGGCTACGACTACGTGAAGCGGATCGGCCGGCTGGAGGTCCAGGTGCCGCCGGGCGCGGCGACCACCGGGAGGATCGTCGAGGTGGTCCTGCCGGGCACGGTCTACCTGCAGAACAGCGGCGCCAAGGTGCCCGAGGGCAAGTGGGTCAAGCTGGACGTGCGTCAGCTGCCGGACGGCAACCTGGTCAGCAGCGGCGCCACCGACCCGGCCTCGGCGGCGGGCGCGCTGCGCGGGGTGCAGAAGGCCGAGCTGGTCGGCACCGACACCGTGGACGGGACCGTGCTGCACCACTACCGGGGCACCCTGGACCTGTCCAAGGCGGCCGACGCGACCGGCGGCCGGGGCGGGGACGGCCTGCGGATGGGCGCGCAGACCTTCACCGCGAAGGAGGTCCCGTACGACGCCTGGCTGGACGACCAGGGCCGGCTGCACAAGGTGGTCGAGGTGTTCACCTTCGCCGGGGTGGCCGGGTCGAAGGAGGCCAAGGACCAGGTGAAGGTGACCTCGACCACCTCGCTGTCGGACTTCGGCAAGCCGGTCGACGCGGCGGAGCCGCCGGCCTCGGACATCTACCAGATGAAGCCCTCGGAGAGCCCGAAGTAGCCCGCCGGGGCAGCGCTCCGGCGCCGGGGCGAGACGGGGCGCCGCCGGAGCGGGTGGCCGTCCGGGGAGCGGTGGCCACCCGTTTCGGCGGCGCCGAGATGGCCCGTCCGTGCCATGTGGACGGGCCCCGGAGTGCCTAGGCTGGACATCGGGTGGCTGCCGCCCGGGCTGGCGAGGCGCTGAAGGGGTGGTGCAGGTGGTGTCGTCCACGGGCGGCCGCAGCGGTGGCCACGACGACGCGGCCCTCGACGAGATCGAGCTGGCCGGCGAGCTGATGATCGCCGCGACGGCCAGTTCCTGCGACCGGCTGCCGACCGAACGGATCGACGAGGTGCTGCTGGACCGGGTGGACCCCGGCCGGGCCGAGCGGGAGGGCGAAGGCTAGGGCCCGCCTTCGGGCCCCGGCCTCAGCTGCGCAGCAGTCGGCTGATCGCCGCCGAGGCCTCCGCCACCTTGGCGTCCAGCTCGGTTCCGCCCTGCTCGGCGGCCGCGGCGACGCAGTGCCGCAGGTGCTCCTCCAGCAGGGAGAGCGCGAAGGACTGCAGGGCCTTGGTGCTGGCCGAGACCTGGGTGAGCACGTCGATGCAGTAGACGTCCTCGTCGACCATCCGCTGGAGGCCGCGGATCTGGCCCTCGATCCGGCGCAGCCGCTTGAGGTGCGCGTCCTTCTGCGCGCTGTAGCCGTGCGGGCCGCCGTGGTGACCGGCGGCCTCGGGGACGGCCGTGGTGGGGGTGCCGGGGTGGGGGTCGGTCCCGTGCGCGTGGTCCGGCTCGGTGCGCGCTTGCGTCGTGGTCATCGGCCCGCCTTCGTCTGGGTGCCTGGTGGCTGCGTCGGCCTCCAGTGTCCAACACCGGGGCCTCCCGTGGTGTTCCGACGGCCGATCCGGCAGGTGCCGAGGGGGCCCGGTGCGGGCCGTCGCGCGGTTCACCCGTCTGAGCGGCGCCCCGTTCCTCCTCCTGCACGACGGGGGCGATCCGGGCGGGGTTCCGCCAGACTTGGGCTCGGCGCCCGCCCCGCCCGGCTCGGCGGACGCTCCGCTCAAAGCGCGCCTCCTGACGGTTCGCTCGCTACGCTCGCTCACGTCCGCACACGGCCGTGCGGTCCGGATCAGCCGGTGCGGCAGCCGAACGGAAGGGGAGGTTCCGCCTCCTCCGGCATCACCCCGTTTGCGCGATTGCGCTTGGTTGCACCTAGCATCGTTCAGTCCCTACCCCGCACATCGGAGATTTCCGTGCGTTTTAGCCTGACCCCGAAGGAGACGAGTTTCTACGACATGTTCGCCGCAGCCGCGGAGAACCTCGTCGTCGGATCGAAGCTCCTTCTGGAGCTGCTGGGATCAGACGTGTCGGCCCGCGCGGAGATCGTCGAGCGCATGCGCGCCGCCGAGCACGCCGGGGACGACACCACCCATGCCGTCTTCCACCAGTTGAACTCCTCCTTCATCACGCCCTTCGACCGCGAGGACATCTACAGCCTCGCCTCGTCGCTGGACGACATCATGGACTTCATGGAGGAGGCCGTCGACCTGGTCGTCCTCTACGACATCCAGACGCTCCCGAAGGGCATCGAGCAGCAGATCGAGGTGCTGGCGCGCGCCGCGGAACTCACCGCCGAGGCGATGCCGAACCTGCGCAGCATGTCGAACCTCACCGAGTACTGGATCGAGGTCAACCGGCTGGAGAACCAGGCCGACCAGATCCACCGCAAGCTGCTCGCCCACCTGTTCTCCGGTCAGTACGACGCCATCGAGGTGCTCAAGCTCAAGCAGGTCGTGGACGTCCTTGAGGAGGCGGCGGACGCGTTCGAGCACGTCGCCAACACGGTGGAGACCATCGCCGTCAAGGAGTCCTGACCCTCGTGGACATGGCAGCACTCATCGCCGTCATCGGCGTTGCGTTCTTCTTCACGTACACCAACGGCTTCCACGACTCGGCGAACGCGATCGCCACCTCGGTCTCGACCCGGGCGCTGACCCCGAGGGCCGCGCTCGCGATGGCCGCCGTGATGAACCTGGCCGGCGCGTTCCTGGGCAGCGGGGTCGCGCACACCGTCTCCAAGGGAATCATCGAGACCCCGACCGGCAACCAGGGGATGGCGATCCTCTTCGCCGCACTGGTCGGCGCGATCGCATGGAACCTGGTCACCTGGTACTTCGGCCTGCCGTCCTCCTCCTCGCACGCCCTGTTCGGCGGCATGGTGGGCGCGGCGCTGGCCGGCGGGGTCGACGTGATCTGGAGCGGGGTGATCGACAAGATCGTCATCCCGATGATCGTCTCGCCGGTGGTCGGCCTGGTCGGCGGCTTCCTGGTGATGCTGGCGATCCTGTGGATCTTCCGCCGGGCCAACCCGCACCGCGCCAAGCGCAACTTCCGGGTCGCCCAGACCGCCTCGGCCGCCGCGATGGCGCTGGCCCACGGCCTGCAGGACGCCCAGAAGACCATGGGCATCGTCGTGATGGCACTCACCATCTCCGGCCACCAGTCCGGCGGCGGGATCCCGGTCTGGGTGAAGATCTCCTGCGCGACCATGCTCTCGCTGGGCACCTACGCGGGTGGCTGGCGGATCATGCGGACGCTCGGCCGCAAGATCATCGAGCTGGACCCGCCGCAGGGCTTCGCCGCCGAGGCCACCTCCGCCGCGGTCATGTACATCACGTCGTTCGTCTTCAAGGCGCCGATCTCGACCACCCACGTGATCACCGCCGCCATCATGGGCGCGGGGGCCACCAAGCGGATCCGCGCGGTGCGCTGGGGCGTCGCGAAGAACATCGTGCTCGGCTGGTTCATCACGATGCCGGCGGCCGCCATCGTCGCAGCGCTGATGTACTGGTTCGTTCACCTGTTCTGGGGCTGACGCCCCGGACGGCCGGAAAGAGGCAGGGCCCGCCCCCACATCTCGGGGGCGGGCCCTTTCTCGTGCCCCGCGGCGGCACCGCCATGCAGCACCGCGGGACGGCTGGGGTCCGGCGGTCTAGCCGAAGCGGCCGGAGATGTAGTCCTCGGTCGCCTGGACCGACGGGTTGGAGAAGATCCGCTGGGTGTCGTCCAGCTCGATCAGCTTGCCCGGCTGGCCGACGCCGGACAGGTTGAAGAAGGCGGTGCGGTCGCTGACACGGGCCGCCTGCTGCATGTTGTGGGTCACGATGACGATGGTGAACTGCGACTTCAGCTCGCCGATCAGGTCCTCGATGGCGAGGGTGGAGATCGGGTCGAGCGCGGAGCAGGGCTCGTCCATCAGCAGGACCTGCGGCTCGACCGCGATGGCGCGGGCGATGCACAGGCGCTGCTGCTGACCGCCGGAGAGGCCGGCACCCGGCTTGTTCAGCCGGGTGTGGACCTCCTTCCAGAGGTTGGCGCCCTTCAGCGAGCGCTCCACCACGTCGTCCAGGACGGCCTTCTTCCTCACGCCCGCGAGCTTCAGCCCGGCGACCACGTTGTCGTAGATCGACATGGTCGGGAAGGGGTTCGGGCGCTGGAAGACCATGCCGACCGAGCGGCGCACGGCGACCGGGTCGACGTTGGAGGCGTACAGGTTCTCGTCGTCCAGGAGGACCTTGCCCTCGACCCGGGCGCCGGGGATCACCTCGTGCATCCGGTTGAGGGTGCGGAGGAAGGTGGACTTGCCACAGCCGGAGGGGCCGATGAAGGCGGTCACCGAGCGGGGCTCGATGCTCATCGAGATGTCCTCGATGGCCTTGGTGGTGCCGTAGTAGGCCGACAGTCCGCTGACGTCGATGCGCTTGGCCATGATCATTACTTCTCTCGCCCGCGGCCGTCGGCCGCTAATGAATGCTGTGTCGTACGTCAGTCGGTCGCTCAGTGCCCGCCCTTGGGCGAGCGCCAGCGTGCGATGCCCCGGGCGATGAGGTTGAGCCCCATCACGAAGGCGATCAGCACCAGCGCGGCACCCCAGGCGCGGGCGTACCCGAAGTCGTTGTTGACCATCGAGTACTGCTGCCAGATGTACATCGGCAGGGACTGCTGCGGCCCCTCGAACGGGTTGGTGTTGATGGCGTCGGCGCCGAACACCAGCATCATCACCGGGGCGGTCTCGCCCGTGATGCGGGCGACCGCGAGCATCACACCGGTGGTGATGCCGCCGATCGCGGTGGGGAGGACGATCCGCAGGATGGTCTTCCACTTCGGAACACCGAGCGCGTACGAGGCCTCGCGCAGTTCGTTCGGGACGAGCTTGAGCATCTCCTCGGTGGACCGGACCACGACCGGGATCATCAGGATCGCCAGCGCGAGGCTGCCCGAGAAGCCGGAGTAGCTGAAGCCCAGGGCGAGGTTCCAGAGCGAGAGGATGAACAGACCGGCGACGATCGACGGGATGCCCGTCATGACGTCGACGAAGAAGGTGACGGCCTTGGCGAGCTTGCCGCGGCCGTACTCGACCAGGTAGACGGCGGTCAGCAGACCCAGTGGGGCGGCCATCAGGGTGGCCAGGCCGACCTGCTGGAGGGTGCCGATCAGGGCGTGGTAGATGCCGCCGCCGGGGCCCGACTGGATCACGCCCCTCATCGAGTGGCTCAGGAAGTTCCCATTCACCACCGAGATGCCCTGCTGGACCGTGTAGAAGGTCAGCGAGACCAGCGGGACGACGGCCAGGATGAAGGCGACCCAGACCACCGAGGTGGCGAACCGGTCCTTGGCCTGGCGCCGGCCCTCGACCTGGGCCGAGACCAGGTAGCTGCCCAGCAGGAACAGCACGGCCGAGATCAGGCCCCACTGCAGGTGGCTCTCCAGGCCGCCGACGGCGCCGATCCCGCAGCCGACCGCGATCGAGCCGACGGCGATGGCGGCCGGGGCCCACTTGGGCAGCCGGTTGGCGGTCAGCTTCCGGCTGATCGGCCGGGCGTCCGCCGTGACGGAAGTCGTTGCCGCGGTCATGCGTTGGCCCCCGAGTACTCCTTGCGGCGGGCGATGATCAGTCGCGCGGCGCCGTTCACCAGCAGGGTGATGACGAACAGGACGAGGCCGGAGGCCATCAGCGCGTTGCGGCCGTTGTCACCGGCCTCGGCGAACTTCAGCGCGATGTTCTGCGCGAACGTGCCGCCACCCGCGTCCAGGATGTGCAGCGAGAGGACGTTGCTGGCGGACAGCACCACGGCGACCGCGATGGTCTCGCCGAGCGCGCGGCCGAGGCCGAGCATCGAGGCCGAGATGATGCCGGGGCGGCCGAACGGCAGCACCGCGGTGCGGATCATCTCCCAGCGGGTCGCGCCGAGCGCGAGCGCCGCCTCCTCGTGCATCCGCGGCACCTGGCGGAACACCTCGCGGGAGACCGCGGTGATGATCGGCAGGACCATGATCGCCAGCAGGATGCCGACGGTGAACAGGTTGCGCGGGGTGCCGGTCCTGGTCTGGTCGAAGATGTACGTCCAGCCCAGGTACTGGTTGAGCCAGCTGGTCAGGCCGTCCATGTGCGGGACCAGGAAGAGCGCGCCCCAGAGGCCGTAGACGATGCTGGGGACGGCGGCGAGCAGGTCGACCAGGTAGGCGAAGGGCTGGGCGATCCGGCGCGGCGCGTAGTGCGAGATGAACAGCGCGATCCCGATGGCCACCGGGACGGCGATCACCATCGCGATGACGGCGCTGACGATGGTGCCGACGGCCAGGACGGCGATGCCGAAGACCGGCTTCGGGGCGTCCGGCGTCCACTCGAAGGTGGTGAGGAAGTTGCCCTCGTTGGTGCTGAGGGCCAGGACCGACCGCCAGGTCAGGAACGCGGCGATGGCGCCCATGATGACCAGCAGCAGGATGCCCGAGCCACGGGCGAGGTTCATGAAGATCTTGTCGCCGACCCGGCTGTCACGCGGTCGGCGTTCCCTGCCTCGCGGGGCGGCAGGGGAGGATGAAGTCATTGGTCTACTCCGGTCTGGTGGCGCCGCCCCGGAAGGGGGTCGGCACCATGGCGGCGGTGCCCCGGACGTTGGTGCTGGATCGGTGCGTTCCGGCGGGACGGCCCCGGCCCCCCTCGCTCACGGGGCCGTCCCACCGGTGGTCCTGTCGGATCAGGCCAGGGTCGCGATGGTGCTGTTGACCTTGTCGGTGAGGGTCTTCGGCAGCGGGACGTAGCCCTTCTCGCCGACGGCCTTCTGGCCCGCGTCGCTGATGGTGTAGGTCAGGAAGGACTTCACCGTGTCGAGGGTCTCGGCCTTGTTGCCCTTGTCGCAGACGATCTCGTAGGTGACCAGGACCAGCGGGTAGGAGCCCTCTTCCTTGGTCGCGTAGTCGAGCTTCAGCGCGAGGTCGCTGCCGGTGCCGGCGATCTGCGCCTTGGCGAAGGTGTTGGCGGCGTTCTCCGCGGTGGCCGCGACCGGCTTGGAGGCACCGGTGTTGATCGCGGCGCTCTTCAGGTTGTTGGTCTGGGCGTAGGCGAGCTCGACGTAGCTGATCGAGTTCTTGACCTGCTTCACCTGGGCGGAGACACCGGCGCTGCCGTTGGCCGACTGGCCGCCCTTGCCCGCCCAGGCCTTGCCGGCCGGGTAGGACCAGGCGCCGCCGCCGGCGGCGGCGAAGTACTTGGTCAGGTTCTCGGTGGTGCCGGAGTCGTCCGAGCGGTGGAAGGTCTGGATCTCCGCGTCCGGCAGCTTGGCGCCCGGGTTCAGGGCGGCGATGGCCGGGTCGTTCCACTTGGTGATCTGCGAGTCGAAGATCTTGGCGGCGGTCGGGGCGTCCAGGACCAGGTTGTCGACGCCGTCGACGTTGAAGACGAGCGCGATCAGACCGCCGACCATCGGCAGGTCGATGCCCTGGCCACCGGTGCAGACCGCCTTGGAGGCGTCGACCTCGGCCGGCTTGAGGGCCGAGTCGGAACCGGCGAACTGGATCTTGCCCTGGTTGAACTGCTGGATGCCCGCGCCGGAGCCGCCACCCTGGTAGTTGATCGTGGTGCCGGAGCAGGCGGCGTTGAACGACGTCTTCCAGACGTCCATCGCCGCACCCTGGGCGGTCGAGCCGGCGGCGATCAGCGAGCCGGGCTTGCCACAGTTGATGGCGCTGGCGGCAGCGGAACCGCTGGAACCGCCGGAGGCGGTGGAGCCGCTGTTGTTGTCCGACCCGCAGGCAGCGAGCGACAGCGAGCTGACGAGCGCCATGGCACCGATGGCGAGGGCCTTGGAGCGGCCGTTCCGCTGGAGCTTCACAGGGGTGTCCCTTTCTGTGGCATTGCCCGTTGCGAGGGCCGTACGTGTACGGCGCCGAGCGGGTTTTGCTGTGGTCCGGGGCCCGTTCGGCCCTCCGGTAGACCCGAAGTTAGGCCGGGTAAGTGACACGACAGCCGGTCACAAGTGAACGGGGAGTGAACCTCGAACGGATGACAGGAAACTACGTCACGTAGTAACGGTTGCGTCACGGCAAGGGCGCAGGAAGATCACTTCCACTGTTCCTTCACCGGTGGGACGCCGTCCGTCCGTACGGGCCCCGCGCCCAGCATCGCCAGCAGCGCGTCGATCAGCAACCGGTCGCGCTCGTGCGTCAGCCGGGCGCGGGCCTTCCCGGCCGGCAGCCACTCCAGCCGGTCCACCTCCCGGTTCGGCCGGAAGGCCCCGCCGGTGGGCACCGCCGCCCAGTACCGGACCTCCTTCGGACGGCCCTGCGCCGGGTAGTGCTGGGCGGGCAGCTCCGGGCCGAGCAGGCAGTGGAAGCCGGTCTCCTCCCACACCTCGCGCAGCGCCGCCTCGACCACGCCCTCGCCCGGGTCGAGCTTGCCCTTCGGCAGGCTCCAGTCGTCGTACTTGGGCCGGTGGATCACCGCGATCCGCGGCCGCCCCAGCCGACCGCTGGGCTTGGGCCGGCCGGGCAGCCACAGCACCGCGCCCGCCGCCAGGATCACCGGGGCGCGGCCCGTCCCGGCCGGGGCCGGGACCGCCGGCCGCCCGGTGTTCAGGCGATCGCGCAATTCAGACCGTCCGTGGTGCGGGGGAATGCCCCCAGCCCTCGGCAGGGGGGAGCTCCAGCCAGCCGTCCGGGCCGGGCGGGAGGTCGGACCACCGGCGGCCGAAGGCGTACCGCGCCGCCTCCACCTCCAGTCGCTGATCAGCATGGACCACGCCCAGCACGTAGGCGGTCGCGGGGGTGATCCGCGGGGTGCGCGCCGCGGTGGCGGCGGTCACCGCGGCGTCCGCCGCCTCCTGGTGCCGGCCCAGCACCGCGTCCAGCTCGTCCAGCTCGGTGGACGGGCGGGCGCACACCTCCAGCGCGTACCGGGCCCGCTTCACCAGGATCCGCAGCCGGGACCAGGGCGCGTCGTCGGCCGCCAGCGCCGCGTCCGCGTCCCCCGCGCCGCGTGCCACCGACACCGTGCCCAGTCGGCGCAACCCGTCCCCGCCGTACGGCGTCGCGGCCCGTTGCAGCGGCAGCTGCTGGGCGCCGGCGGCCAGCGCGGTGAACGCCGCGGCCGCCTGCGGCAGCAGCACCGCCGGCGCCCGGCCGCCCGCCGCCTCCAGCAGCGGCGCGTCACCGACCAGCAGGGTCATCCGGTCCGCCAGCGCGTGCAGCCGGGCCGAGCGGAGCTCCTGGAGCACCGTGGAGTGGGCCCTCGTCCGGGCCAGGGTCAGCTGCCGGTCCAGCAGCGCCCGCGCCTTGGGGGCGCCGGCGTGCCCGGCCAGCATGCCCGTGCCGTCCGGATCGGTGCCGCTCAGCGAGTCCAGCGCGCCCAGCAGCCGGGCCGAGCGACGGACGTACCCGGGCTCCAGCGCCAGCAGGTTGAGCAGCCAGCGCAGCTCGGTGCGCGACTCCTGCGCCCAGCTCTGCTCGAAGACGGCGCCGAAGGTGTGCAGCAGCCCGCCGACCCGCCGCACGGCCCGCAGCAGATCGGCGGTACCGGTCGCCGGGACGACCGCGGCCGAACCGGGTCTGGCGCCGACCTCGCCCACCGCGAGCGGCAGGGCGCGCAGGAACGCCCCGGCCTGAGCGGTGAGCTGGCGGGAAAGGATGTCCCCGGCGGTCGCTGTGGACGCCGCCTGGGCCGTCATCGGCGCATCGGTCATGGCGTGGTAGATCCCCGTTCCCCCGGGGCCGTTCCCCGGAGCTGGTGGCCGACCGCCGGAGCAGGTCCCCTCGGGGCCCCGGGGGGACCCGACTGCTCCGGCGGCTCGCATCAGTGGACGCGTCAGCGCGAGGTGGCGGCCCGGCGGCGCTGGCGCGAGTCGATGAGGAGGTCCTGGACGTGCCGCAGCGGCCGGTCCTCGGCGTCCTGGGTGCGACGGGTCCACGTGCCGTCCGGCCCCAGGTGCCAGGACTCGGTCTCGTCCGACACCCCGAGGTCGATCAGCCCCGACAGCTCGGCGCGGTGCGCCGGGTCGGTGATCCGCAGCAGGGCCTCGATCCGGCGGTCCAGGTTGCGGTGCATCATGTCGGCGCTGCCGATCCAAACCTCCGGATCGCCGTTGTTGCCGAACACGAAGATCCGGGAGTGCTCCAGGAAGCGGCCCAGGACGCTGCGCACCCGGATGTTCTCGCTCAGCCCCGGCACGCCCGGCCTGATCGCACAGATCCCGCGCACCCAGACGTCCACCGGCACCCCGGACTGCGAGGCCCGGTACAGCGCGTCGATCACGGCCTCGTCGACGATCGAGTTGACCTTGATCTTGACGTACGCGGGCCGGCCCGCCTTGTGGTGGGCGATCTCGTTGTGGATCCGCGAGACCAGCCCGTCGCGCAGACCGCGCGGGGCGGTCAGCAGGCGGCGGTAGGACTCGCGGCGCGAGTAGCCGGACAGCCGGTTGAACAGGTCCGAGAGGTCGGCGCCGACCTGCGGGTCGGAGGTGAGCAGGCCGAGGTCCTCGTACAGCCGGGCCGTCTTCGGGTGGTAGTTGCCGGTGCCGACGTGCGAGTAGCGGCGCAGGGTGTCGCCCTCCTGGCGGACCACCAGCGACAGCTTGCAGTGCGTCTTCAGCCCGACCAGGCCGTAGACCACGTGGCAGCCGGCCTCCTCCAGCTTGCGGGCCCACTTGATGTTGGCCTGCTCGTCGAAGCGCGCCTTGATCTCGACCAGGACCAGCACCTGCTTGCCGGACTCGGCCGCGTCGATCAGGGCGTCCACGATCGGCGAGTCTCCCGAGGTCCGGTACAGGGTCTGCTTGATCGCCAGCACGTCCGGGTCGGCGGCGGCCTGCTCCAGGAAGGCCTGCACCGAGGTGGAGAAGCTGTCGTACGGGTGGTGCAGCAGGACGTCGCGCTCGCGCATCGCGGCGAAGATGTCCGGCTGCGAGGCGGACTCGACGTCGGTCAGCCCGCGGGCCGTGCCCGCCACGAACTTCGGGTACTTGAGCTCCGGACGGTCCAGCTCGGCGATCCCGAACAGCCCGGTCAGGTCCAGCGGCCCGGGCAGCGGGAAGACCTCCGCCTCGGTGATGTTCAGCTCCCGCACCAGCAGGTCCAGGATGTAGGGGTCGATCGACTCCTCGACCTCCAGCCGGACCGGCGGGCCGAAGCGCCGCCGCATCAGCTCCTTCTCCAGGGCCTTGAGGATGTTCTCGGTGTCGTCCTCCTCCACCTCCAGGTCCTCGTTGCGGGTGACGCGGAAGGCGTGGTGGGCCAACACCTCCATCCCCGGGAAGAGCTCCTCCAGGTGCGCGCCCATGACGTCCTCCAGCGGGACGTACCGCTGGGGCGAGGCCTCCAGGAAGCGGGCCAGCGACTGCGGCACCTTCACCCGGGCGAAGTGCTTGTGCCCGGACACCGGGTTGCGCACCACGACGGCCAGGTTCAGGGAGAGTCCCGATATGTACGGGAAGGGGTGCGCCGGATCGACGGCCAGCGGGGTCAGAACGGGGAAGATCTTCTGCCGGAACAGGGTGTGGAGCCTGGCCTGCTCCTTCTCGGCCAGCTCCGACCAGCGCACCACCTCGATGCCCTCGGTCGCGAGGTCCGGCAGCACCTCCTGCTGGAAGGCGGCGGCGTGCCGCGCCATCAGCTCGCGCGAGCGGGTCCAGATCAGGTCCAGCACCTCGCGCGGCTGGAGGCCGGACGCGCTGCGCTGGGCGACGCCGGTGGCGATGCGGCGCTTGAGCCCGGCCACCCGGACCATGAAGAACTCGTCCAGGTTGCTGGCGAAGATCGCCAGGAACTTGGCCCGCTCCAGGAGCGGGATCTCCGGGTCCTCGGCGAGCTCAAGGACGCGTTCGTTGAACGCGAGCCAGCTCCGCTCGCGGTCCAGGAAGCGGCCCTGCGGCAGTACTTCGAACTCCTGCTCGTCCGTGGCCGGCAGCTCCGGAGGGACACCCAGCGAACTGGACATCCGGGCCGTTGGCGACAGCGGGGCAGAGACGGGGCGGGGGATGCTCATGAGCTCCAGCTCCTCCAGCAGCAGGACGGCGTCCGGACGCGAATGGCTCTGCGGGCCGTCGTCCTCGCCCCGGGTGGCTCCCGGGGACAGCGCCCACCCACCGGGCGCGGTCCGTACAGGACCGGCCGGCGAATGGCGGTCGACTCTGCACGAGCGAGACACTACGGACTTCATCCTGTGATCTTCGCGGCAGCAATTGAATCCACGGTAAACACCGCATGGCCAGGAGGAAAGCTGAGTCGGTCGGGGCAAGGGGCGGTGCCGTCTTCCGCCCCCCGCCCGCGTCCGCTCGGTACGGCCCGGCCGTCCGGGACGGCTAGGCCGAGCGGTTCGCCCGGTGCCGCTGGTGGCGGTCGGCCCGGTACCGGGCGCGGTACATGAGGTCCACCTCGTGAATGGTGAATCCCAGTCGTTCATATACCCGGACGGCGGCCGGATTGTCGGCGTCGACGTAGAGGAGGACGGTTTCCAGCCCGCGCTCCCCCGCACCGGAGCCGGTCAGGTACCGCAGACCCGCCGCGGTCAGCGCCCGGCCGAGGCCGCTGCCCTGCTCGGTCGGGTCCACCCCGACGACGTACACCTCGCCCAGCTCCGGCTCGGTGGCGGTGGCCGGGTGCACCTTGGTCCAGTGGAAGCCCACCGGCCTGCCGTCGCGGGTGGCGAGGAAGAAGCCGGCCGGGTCGAACCACGGCTCGGCGAGCCGCTCGGCCAGGTCCTGCTCGGTCCAGGCGCCCTGCTCCGGATGGTGGGCGAAGGCCACGGCGTTCAGCCGCAGCCACTCGGCGTCGTCCTCCCCCGGGCGGAAGGTGCGGAGCTCGATGCCCTCGGGGAGGGCCACCTCCTCGGTCTGCGGGCCGGTGCGGCGCATCTGCCGCAGCTCTCGGACCAGCTCCGCGCCGTACGCCTCGGCCAGGTGCCGGGCCGCCGGGTGGCCGCCGTGCACCCAGAAGTCCACCGCGTCGCGCCCCGCCAGGTGGGCCTGCTCCAGCACGGCGTCCACCAGCGGACGGGCCAGCCCGCGACCGCGGGCGGCCGGGTCGACCACCAGCTCGGCGGCGGGGTTGGCGGCCGGGCCCTCCGGGACCTCCGGGACCTCCAGCTGGCCGTAGCCGAGAACGGTGTCGTCGTCGGTCGGGAGGAAGTGGGTCACGCCCGGGCGGGGCGTCTCGGCGGAGGAACGCAGCCGGAGCCGGCCCTGCTCGGACACGGCGGCCCGACCGTCCACCGTCTGGGCCTCCGCCAGAACACGCAGGGCGCCGTCGCGCTGCTCGGGGCGGAGCACGTTGTTCGCAATGACCGCTGTCTGATCGTCCATGTACCGACGATACGTCAACGGAAATGCGAAAAGCCCCCATCCGGTTTCCCGGATGAGGGCTCTTCTGAATAATTGTTCGGCGGCGTCCTACTCTCCCACAGGGTCCCCCCTGCAGTACCATCGGCGCTGTGAGGCTTAGCTTCCGGGTTCGGAATGTAACCGGGCGTTTCCCTCACGCTATGACCACCGAAACACTATGAAACTGTCAACCGCACCAACCACGAATGGTTGGGGTCGTTGTTTCAGAACAACACAGTGGACGCGAGCAACTGAGGACAAGCCCTCGGCCTATTAGTACCGGTCAACTCCACCCCTCACAGGGC
>NZ_LFMD02000002.1:1623574-1679656 GCF_015776785.2 Kitasatospora sp. SUK 42
CGTCCTCGCTAGTGTTATTTCAAAAGGAATCTCCAACCCCAGAAGAATCTGAGGCCGGGGATGTCAACATATCTGGCGTTGACTTTTGGCACGCTGTTGAGTTCTCAAGGAACGGACGCTTCCTTCGAGCCGCCTTCCAGCGGGCCCTCCGGGCGCTTCGTTCTTTCGTGTTTCCAGCTTATCAGATGTTTTCCGCTCCGTTTCCGGGGCTTCGTCATCCAACTCGCCGGTGTCTTCCGGGGCTTGACGCCCTGTCCGACGTTTCAAACTCTAGCCGATCACCGCTCCGAAAAGCGAATCCGACCGCAATCCGATAAAACGCGCACGCCAAATAGACACCGAGCCGCAACGCGAAAAGCGAAACGACCGGCATGAACCGGAAGTGGTGATTCAGAGGATTGGCTACCCCGGGGCCGTCCGCGCAGATGCGTGTCCGGTGCTCCCTGCCAGGCAGCTCGAAGAACACTAGACCTCTGGGGTGGCCGAGTCAAGCGCCGCCCGCACCGTCGCCGCACCTTCCTCTGCCGGCAGCTGGAAGGCCAGGACCGCGACGTCGTCGTCGTGCTCCGAGGTCACTCCCATCGCCCGGAGCAGCCGGGCGCAGATCACCTCGGGGGCCCCGATGGCGCCGGTCAGGGTGCGGGCCAGGAGGTCGAGGCCCTGGTCGATGTCCTCGTCGCGGCGTTCGACCAGGCCGTCCGTATAGAGAACACCGGTCGTACCGGGGAGCAGGCGCAGGGTGTGGGAGACGTGCAGGCCGTCGCCGGTGCCGAGCGGGGGTCCGTTCTGTTCCTCGCTGCGCAGGATGGTGCCGTCGGGGCAGCGGAGCAGCATGGGGAGGTGGCCGGCCGAGGCGTAGGAGAGGGTGCGGCGCCGCGGGTCCCAGACGGCGTAGGTGCAGGTGGCGATCTGGTTGGCGTCGATCTCCATGGCGAGGCCGTCGAGCAGGCGCATCACCTCGTGCGGGGGCAGGTCGAGGCGGGCGTAGGCGCGCACGGCGGTGCGCAGCTGGCCCATCACTGCGGCGGCGCGCAGGCCGCGGCCCATGACGTCGCCGATGACGAGGGCGGTGCGTCCGCCGTCGATGGCGATCACGTCGTACCAGTCGCCGCCGACGGCGGCCTCCGCACCGCCCGGCTGATAGGTGGCGGCGACCCGCAGGTCCGCCGGCTGGTCGAGCTTCTGCGGGAGGAGGCTGCGCTGGAGGGTGACGGCGGCCTCGCGCTGGCGGCGTTCGGCTTCGCGCAGGCGGGCGGCGGCGAGGACCTGGTCGGTGACCTCGGCGGCGAAGATCAGGACTCCGGCGGGCGGGCCCTCGACGGGGGTGTCGCGGGTGTCGCAGGTGTCGCCGTTGCCGAGCGGGACGCAGGAGACGTTGTAGTAGCGGTTGCCGGTGAGGCCGAGGATGCAGCGGGCCTTGACGCTGCGGGGGCGGCCGCCGCGGATGACCTGGTCCATCAGGGGTAGGACGCCCATGGTGCCGAGTTCGGGGAGGGCCTCGCCGGCGGGCAGGCCGGTGGGGCGGTCGCCGAAGAGTTCGCGGTAGGCGCGGTTGGCGTAGCCGAGCTGGTGGAGCGGTCCGTAGGTGACGGCGACCGGGGCGGGGATGCGGTTGAGGACCTCGCGCAGGTGCTGGGGCTTGTGCGGGTCGAGGAGTTCGGCGGCGGTGGCGAGGCTGGTGGGGTCGCGGGGGCTGGGCACGACGACGCCCTCGGGGGCGGGCGCTCCCTCGTCGGTGCCGGCCCCGTTGGGCGGGGCGGCACGCCAGGGGACTCCGGTGAGCCGGGCGCTCCAGCGCATGAGGTTCAAACGACGGCCGCTTCCTCGTTTTCCAGGCATAACATCACTTTTTGTGTGCGCCACAGCACACGGGGTAATGACCAGTTCGGGCTGATCCTGTCAGGCGGAGGGCCGGTTCCGGAAGTCGCGCGCCCGGCGTGGCCGTCGGGTCGTTCATCGGACCGCCCGCCGCAGCGCGGGCGCCGGGGAACTCACCGCGGGGCTTCCGGCCCGGCGCCGGGCGGCCGGCCGGACCCTGGGTCGAAACCGTCCTCGAAGGTCGTACGCGGGTGCTCCATCGCCCCCAGCGAGACCGTCTCCCGGGAGAAGACCCCGCCGAACACCCAGTCCATCAGCACCCGCACCCGGCGCTCCGCGCTCGGCAGCCGCCACAGGTGCCGGGCCCGGTGCAGCCACCAGGCCCGCCGTCCGGTGAGCCGGCCGCCGCGCCGGGTGTGGGCGACGGCCCGGCGCAGGCCCAGCGAGGTCGAACAGGCGGCGGGGCCCGGCCGGTACCCGACGAGGCCGGGCGCGTGCGGTCCGCCGTCCAGGGCCACCGCGATGTTGCGGGCGAGCAGTTCGGCCTGGGCGAAGGCGTGCTGGGCGTTGGGCGCGCAGGGGGCGCCGTCCGCGTCGGGGTCGGGCACCGCGGCGCAGTCGCCGGCCGCCCAGACGCCGGGCAGCGCGCGTCCGTCCGGGCCGACGGCCTGCAGGGTGGCCAGACAGCGGACCCGGCCGAGGGTGTCCAGCGGCAGATCGCTCTCGCGCAGCAGCGGGGAGGGCCGCACGCCCGCCGTCCAGACCAGGGTGCGGGCCTCGAAGCGGCTGCCGTCGGAGAGCGCGACGACCCCGCCGAGGGCGGACTCCAGGGTGGTGCCCAGCCGGATGTCGACGCCGCGCTCGCGCAGCTGGCCGAGGGCGTGCTCGGCGAGGTCGGACGCCTCGCCGGGCAGGATCCGGTCGGTCGCCTCGGCCAGCACCCAGCGCAGGTCCTCGGCCCGGACGTTGTGATAGGTCCGTACGGCGGTGCGGGCCATGTCCTCCAGCTCGGCGAGCGCGCCGACGCCCGCGTAGCCGGCGCCGACGAAGACGAAGGTGAGCGCGGCGTGGCGCAGGGCGGGATCACGGGTGGCGGAGGCGAGGTCGAGCTGTTCCAGCACGTGGTTGCGCAGGTTCACCGCCTCACCGACGGTGGAGAAGCGGAGCCCGTGTTCGGCGAGGCCGGGCACGGGGGCCGTCCGGGAGACCGAGCCGGGGGCCACCACCAGGATGTCGTAGGGGAGTTCGACCGGTACGGGGGGTTCGCCGGGGCTCGCGACGTCGGCCAGGACACGGCGGGCGAAGTGCTCGATCCGGGTGATCCGGGCGGTGACCACCCGGCAGTCCGGCAGGATCCGGCGCAGCGGGACGACCACGTGTCTCGGGTCGATCGAGCCGGCCGCGACCTCGGCCAGCAGCGGGTGGTAGGTGAAGTAGGCCTGGGGCTCGACGACGGTGATCTCCACCTCGCCTCGGCGCAGCCGTTCGCGCAGGCCGCGCTGGAGGTGGAGCGCGGTGGCCATCCCGGCGCAGCCGCCGCCGGCGATCAGGATCCTGATGGTGCACCTCCTGCCGATGTGGCGTCTCGTCCCGGCCCCGCGGCCGGGGGTGTCCCCCCATCACGCCCCCTATGAAGGACCGCCGGAGGTGGTCTTGTCCACAGTCCGTACGGGGCTGGTTGCCACGGAAGTGACCATGGTGGTCAGTTGTGCTTGCCGGGCGACTTTCTGACGCACTTTCGGCCGCGAAGAGGCGTGAACTATGGTCGGATTGTGTACCGGAGCGGCCACCGCCATGACAATCGGCGGCGACGCACCGTGGAGCGGCCATTACGGCCAGTTCCAGCGTTGGCGTGAGAACCCGACTGGGGGACAGTCATCCGGGGAAGGGTAGTTCCCGGACAGGGCCCCGGACGGTGCCGACGCGCCGAGCCGGACGTGAAGGCGGCCCGGCGGCACGACCGTGGTCACCGAAATCGGACGGGCGGCACGAGCAATGGGTCATCAGGTCATTTCTGACGGGCTGAGCTGCACCGGGGGGTGCAGGGGCGGGCGACGACAGGGTCCGGATTCGGACGCCTGCGGGGGAGAGTTGGGATGATGGAGCAGGAGCAGGTGTTGGGTCGGGCGGGCGCACCGCACGCCGGACAGGGCATGGTGCCGGAGCAGCGCGGCCCGGCGGACCTGCCGAGGCAGGACGGGGTGTCGTACTCGGCCGTCCCGTACCGGACGGAGCCGTCACCGGCCGCCGTGCCGGTGCCCGGGGCCCGGCTGCGGGTGGACGCCCGGCGGAACCTGGAGAGCGTGCTGCGGGCCGCCCGGGAGGTGTTCGGCGAGTTCGGCTACGACGCGCCGATGGAGGAGGTCGCCCGCCGGGCCGGGGTCGGCGTCGGCACCGTGTACCGGCGCTTCCCGAGCAAGGAGGTGCTGGTCCAGCGGATCGCCGCCGAGGAGGTGGCCTGGCTGACCGCGCAGGCCCGGGAGTCGCTGTACGGCGGCGACGGTGCGTGGGAGGCGCTGGCCGGGTACCTGGCCCGGGCCGTGAGCACGGGCGCCGGGCGGCTGCTGCCGCCGGAGGCGTTCCGGTACGCGGAGGAGCTGGGCCGGGTGCCGGAGCAGCGGGCGCCGGAACCGCCGGCGGCCGTCCGCTTCGACCTGCGCGGCGAGGAGGCGCGGTCCGGGGCCCCGGTCGAACCCTCGGCGGCCGACGCCGACCCCAGACTGCTGTTGCAGTTGCTGGCCGCGCTGGTGGCGCGGGCCGGTGCGGCGGGCGAACTGCGGCCGGGCGTCACGGTGTCGGACGTGGTGCTGGTGCTGACCGCCTCGGTGCCGGTGCACGCGGCCCGGCCGGCGGTCTCGGTACCGGCCGTGGCCGGCTTCGCGGCCGTTGCTCCGCAGACGGACGGTCAATCGCTTTCCGGGCCGTCGGACCGGCTGTTGCAGATCCTGCTGGACGGCCTGCGGGCGCGCTGACGCACCGTTCGGAGCGTGGTCGGATCGCCGGGCGACACGGCCGACGCGCCGTCCGGGCAAGGGAGTTGAACAGGAGACCGGCGCGCGGGCACGGCGCGCGCGCCGGGTACGGGCGACGCACGGCCCATCGCCGCACGCTGGGCGAACACATCCGCGACGGCCCCTCGGAAGAGTGGGTACCGGCCGGTCCGGCTACCGCCCGTCCCTGCGCTATGCCATCCTTTGCCCGTGGTTGGAGCCAATGTCCCGATGCGCGCCCTTCGCGCGCCGTCGGCGCCGTACGTCGGGAAACCGTGCGCCTACGCACTCCCGCGCACCCTTCCACACTGCGGGGGCTGTCGTGGAATCTGGGGTCCGTTGTGAGCGCCGAAGAACAGAACGACTACGGGTACGGCCTCGACTTCGGAGGCCTCTCCGGTAGCACGGCCGAAGGGTCCGCCGCGGGCCCCGGCGGCAGCGGAGCCGCCCAAGTTCCGGGCGCCGCAGCCGGTTCGAGCGCCGGCCACGTCCCCGACCAGGCCGGCATGCCCAGCCGCGAGTCGCTGTCCGCCTCCGCCGCCGCGCTGCCGCCGAACCGGGTGCCCGGACAGGCCCCGGCCGGCCGGGGCGGGGTCGCCCCCGAGGCGTTCGTCGGCGCCGGCCGCCCCGCCCGACCGACCGTGCCCGCCCCCGCCGACCCGGTGGACGGCGAGCGCCCGGCCTCCGACGCCGAACTGACCGCCCGGGTCCGGGCCGGCGACGACACCGCGTACGAGGAGATCTACCGCCGGCACGTCGACTCGGTGCGCCGCTACGCGCGCACCTGCTGCCGGGACAGCTTCACCGCCGAGGACCTCGCCGGCGAGGTCTTCGCCCGCACCCTGCAGGCCCTCAGGGCGGGCAAGGGGCCGGAGTTCGCCGTCCGCGCCTACCTGCTGACCGCCGTGCGCAACGTCGCCGCCGCCTGGACCCGCAGCGAGCGGCGCGAGCAACTCGTCGACGACTTCAGCGTGTTCGCGCAGGGCTCGGCCGCCGTGGTCGACCTCGACCTGGCCGACCCGGGCGCCGACGCCTGGGCGATGGCCATGGCCGACCAGCGCATGGTCATGCAGGCCTACGCCGAACTGCCCGAGGACGACCGGGTGGTGCTCTGGCACACCGAGGTCGAGCGGGAGTCGCCGAAGACCGTCGCGGTGATGCTCGGCAAGACCGCCAACGCCACCGCCGTCCAGGCCCACCGGGCCCGCGACCGGCTGGCAGCCGGGTTCCTGCAGGCGCACGTCTCCGGCAGCCAGGACAGCACCTGCGAGGCGTACGCCAACCGGCTCGGGGCGTACGCGCGCGGCTCGCTGCGCAAGCGGGCCTCGGCGGAGGTCGGACGGCACCTCAAGGAGTGCGACCGCTGCACGGCGGCCTGCCTGGAGCTGACCGAGATCAACACCGGTCTGCGCGCGCTGCTGCCCGGCGGTGTGCTGGTGTGGGTCGGGGTCGGCGGGTTCAGCGCCGCCGCGGCCGCCGTGGGCGGTGCCGCCGCGGTCGGCGGTGCGGCCGCGGCGGGGACGGCGGCGGCTTCGGCCGGGTCCTCGGGGACCGCGGGTGCGGCTGGTGCAGCTGGTTCGGCAGGTGCGGCTTCCGGTGGTGGGAGCGGGGCCGGCGGCGCGGCCGGCGAGGGCCTGGGCACCGCCGCCAAGGCCGGGATCGCCGCCGCCGTGGCGGTGGCCGCGGCGGCCGCCGCCGCGTACGCGCTGACCGGCTCGCCCGAACCCAAGCCTCCGGTGGCCGCTCCCCCGGCCGGTGCCGCGTCGACCGCCCCCGTCTCGGCGGCACCCGCGCCCGCTCCGCCCGCCCCGGCCGCCTCGGCCGCCCAGGCCCCGGCTCAGGCCCCGGGTGACGCCGCCCCGGCCCCGGACCAGCCCTCGTCGAGCCCGAGCCCGAACCTCAGCCCGCAGCCGTCCGCGACGGCCCGGGGGCGCCAGGCCCCGGCGGCCACCCAGAAGCCGACGAGCGGGCCGCCGACTACGCGCAGCCCTGCGGTGCCCGGGCCTTCCGTCGGGCCGTCGGTCGACCCGACCCCGACGCCGCCGGTGTCGCAGGAGGTACCGGTCGTACCGACCCCGACCCTGCCGACGGTGCCGGACCCGACCGTCGCCCCGCCGACACCGCCCACGACGCCGCCCACTTCACCACCCACGACGCCCGCGACCACCGACTTCTGGGTCGACTCGCTGCCCGTGTTCAAGCCCGGCAACAACCGGGTGCCGCCACCCGAACCGAGCATCCGGCAGAAGGGCAGCGACAAGTTCTGGCAGCACGACGACGCGTGGATCGGCGGCGAGAACCACGCGCACGCCATCACCGTGCACGCGCCCGCGACCACGCTGATCGACCTCAACCGCAGCTGCACGTCCTTCGACGCGGTCGCCGGGGTCGACGACGCCACGCTCACGCCCGGCGGGGTGGTCTTCTCCGTCCAGGGCGGCGACGGCAGCACCCTGTGGCACTCCCGCACGCTCACCGTCGGGGACGACGCGGTGCCGGTGCACGTGCCGCTGGCCGGGCAGAAGTCGATCCGGCTGGTCGTCACCCCGGTGAACGGGATCTGGTCGGCGCTGAACATCGCGGACTGGGCCGAGGCCCGCTTCAGGTGCTCCTGAGAGTTCCTGGGACGGGCCCCGGGCGGATCGGCGCCGGGTCCGGCCCCTGACGGGGCCGTGGTCCGGCGGCCGGTGGTGCGGGAGCGGTGTCAGATGGCGCAGGAGCCGTCCGCGCAGGCCTCCCCGGCCGGGGCGACCGGCACCGGGGCCGGCCGGCGCTCGCCGATCTCGGCGGCGACCTGCTCCAGCACCTTGCGGAAGGTCTCGGCCTCCTGGCCGCCCTGGACCGCCCACTTGCCCTCGAACACGAAGGTCGGCACGGCGGTGATGCCCAGCTCCCGGCCCTCGGCCAGCTGGGCGTGGACCTCGGCGGCGCCCTCGTCGCCCGCCAGGTAGGCCGTCACCCGCTCCCGGTCCAGACCCGCCGCCACGGCCACGTCGGCCAGCGCGGCGCGGTCGCCGACGTCCACGCCGTCGGTGAAGTGCGCCTTCATCAGCGCCTCCTTGAGACGGCCCTGCACCTCGGCACCGTACTCGGACTCGGCGAGGTGCAGCAGGCGGTGGCCCAGGAAGGTGTTGGCGTGCAGGGCGGCGTCGAAGTCGTACGTGATGCCCTCGGCCAGGCCCAGCTCGGCCACCCGCGCGTCCATCGCCACCGACTGCGGGCCGTAGCGCTCGGCCAGCCAGGCACGGTGCGGGCTCGCCGTCGCGGGGGCGTCCGGAACCAGCTGGTACGGGCGGTAGACGACCTCGACCCGTTCCTTGCCGGGGAACTCGGCCAGGGCCTGCTCGAAGCGGCGCTTGCCGATGTAGCACCACGGGCAGGCGATGTCGGACCAGATCTCGACCTTCATGCGGGAGAACTCCAGGGGCGTCGTGTCGTCGGTGTACCGGATAACCGGATAGGTGAACGATGAACCATCTCGGTACATTCCCGACACCGCCCGACGCCGCCGGGCTCCGTCAACGGCCCCCTCGCGGCCCCCTCACGGCCCCGGCGGGGCGGGGACCACCAGGACCGGGCAGGCCGCGTGGTGCACGGCCGCCGAACTCACCGAACCCAGCAGCAGACGGGCGAAGCCCCCGTTGCCCCGGGTGCCGACCACCAGGGTGTGCTGCCGGGCCGAGGCCTCCAGCAGCACCTCGATCACGTTGCCCAGCACCACGTGCAGCGACATCTCCCCCGCGAACGGCCGCACCCGCTGCCGCAGCACGGTGGCCACCGCCCGGCGGAGCCCGTCCGCCATGCTCTCGACCAGCGTCTCCACGCTCTCCTGCACCAGCTCCGCCATCCCCGGCGGGTACCCGGCCGGCGCCGGGTTCACCACGGCCAGCACGTACAGCGGCAGCCCGAACAGCTCCGCCTCCGTCATCGCCCGGTCCAGCGCCCACAGCGACCCGTCCGACCCGTCACACGCCGCCAACACCCCGGGCACCCGCCCCGTCGGCGGCCGCCCCAGCACCGACAGCACCACGGGAACGTCCTGCCCCGCGCCCACACCGGCCACCGCCCACGCTCCTCACCCCGGACCCACGACCCCGCCATCATCACCGCCCGCCCGGGCCCCCTCCCGCAGCCGCGCCGGAGGGGGGTCGGGGGCCGGGCGAACGTGGGCGAAGGCAGGGGGGGGTGGAACGGACGGCCCCCGGCAGCCGCGCCGGAGGGCAGGCGGAGCCGACCCGATCGGCGCCGCGCCCGGGACTCAGGGGGTGAGGGCCGGGAGGCGGGGGTGCGGGAGGCCGGTCCAGCAGGCGCCGTGGCGGCGGGCGCGGATGCGGCGGAGCCAGAGTTCGGTGGAGACCAGCTCGGCGAGGCCGGCCAGGGCGGCCGGGGAGAGCGGGGTGGCGGGGTCGGCGGAGCGGGCGAGGTGGGCGCGGACGGCGGGGAGGTCGATCAGTCCGGCCTCGGCGAGGAGCGGGGCGTCGAAGAGTTCGGCGAGGCCGTCGGCGGCCAGTCGCAGGCCGGCCCGGGCGGGGGCGGCTCGGTCGGGGCGGGGGCCGCGGCCCCAGTCGGGGGGCAGGTCGGTGCGGCCGGCGCCGGTGAGGACGGCGTGCAGCAGGGCGTGCCGGGCGCCGGGTTGGAGACGGACGTCGTCGGGGAGCAGCCGGGCGGCGCGGACCACCTGGTTGTCGAGGAAGGGCGCGTGCAGCCGCTGGCCGGGCTGTTCGGTGGCGTGCACCAGCGTGCGGTAGGAGCGCGCCTGTCGGTAGAGGGCGTGCCGGGCCCGGTACGCGCCCGGGTGTTCCTCGGGCGCCGAATTGCGCGCCGCCAGACGAAGGCGCAGGGCCACCGAGGAGAGCGCCTCGTCGGAGAGCCAGCGGGCGGCCGGGCCGGGCACGCACCAGGCGAGGTCGGCGGCCGAGCGGTGGCCCGCGGTACCGCCGCCGTCCGGGACGTGACGGGCGGCCAGTCTGGCGGCGGCCTCGTCCAGCGCCTCGGCGTAGCGGATCCGGGAGAGCCGGTGGGCGGCCCGCACCACGGTGAGCGGGGTGCGCAGCGCGCCCGCGAGCACGCCCGCGGCGGCCCGGTCGGCGCCGGCCAGCGCGGCGACCGGGGGCAGCAGTTCGCGGGGCCGCCCGGCCCGGATGAGGTCGGCCAGCCGGGCCGGGTGACCGTCGAGCACCTGGCGGGCGCCGTAGCCGGTGAGGTGGTCGGTGCCGCCGGCGCCGAAGCGGGCCTCGGCGCGGGCGGCGGCGACGAGTTCGGGGCCGGGTTCGTCGGTGAGCCGGCCGGGCTGCGGGGCGGCGCGCAGTCCGGCGTACGGGAGGGTGTCGGGGCCGGGGTCGAGCACGGTGTGCCGCAGCCGGGGGGTGTCGGGGGCGAGTGCGAGGGTGGCCGGGGGTTCGGTCTCGCCGAGGGTGACGGCGGCCAGTTGCTCGGGGGCGGGCGGTTCCCGGTCGGCGGCGCGGGCCCAGGAGCCCTTGACCGCACCGGTCCTGGCCGCCGTGCCGGCCCCTGCGGCGAGCGCCGGTGCGGCGGTGGCCGCCGAGGGCACCGGCGGCAGCGGTACGGCGGCGGCGAGCAGGGCCACGGTGGCCGAGGCGGTGCCGTACGAGAGGTCGACGCCGAGCCGGGCGCGCCCGGTCGGGCCGGGTGCGGGCGCGGTGGTGCGGACCCGGGAGCGGACGGATTCCAGCAGGGCGCGGGTGAGTTCGCGCACGGCGGGCGCCTCGTCGCGCGGCTGCTCGGCGCCGAGCGACGCGTCGTAGGCGTCGAGGTACGGGCGGCCGCCGCGGATGGCGAGCACGTGGCCGGGCGGCACCCGCTGGACGCCCAGGTACGGCGTGCCGGTGCCGAGCGCCTCCGGGGACTCCGGGCAGGCGAGCCGGGCCGCCAGGTGGCCGGTGTCCAGCGGGGCGCCGACCAGGTCGGCGAGCGGGAGGGCGGCGGTGGCGTACGCGGTGCCGCCGGCCCAGGGGGTGTGGAAGACGGGCTGGGCGCCGACCAGGTCGGCGAGCAGCAGGGTGGAGCGGGTGCCGGTGCGCAGCACGACGGTGTAGCTGCCGGGCCAGGCGGTCAGGTGGCGGACGGCGCCGCCGCGGGCGGCGGCGAGGCCGGCGGCGAGCTCGGCGTCGGTGGCGCCGCAGTGGCCGAGGACGGCGAGCCGGGTGGTGGCGGGGGTGTCCTCGACGGGGTCGGGGGCGGTGGGGCCGGTGCTGACCGTGGCGGGGGCGCCGGGGCGGAGGGTGGCCAGCCGGATCTCCTCGGGCCGCCAGTCTCCGACGGCCCAGAGCGGGTTGGGGCCGGTCCACAGGGGGCGCGCGGCGATCGGCGCGACTGCGGCGAGGGCCTCGTGCGCCGGTGTGCCCGCCCGGGGCGTGCCCGTGCTCCAGCCCGTCAGCCACCGCATCGCGCCTCCACCGGACGAGGACCTGCACCCGCGCGCCGCGCACGCGCGTTCCGGCGTGCCCGCTTCCGGCGTGTCCCTCTTCCGGCGCGCCGTCAGGAGACATCGTGCCACCACGGGGCGCCGCCGGGGCGGGTGTTGTCGGTTCCGCTTCCGATTCGGCGCGGGCCGGGCGGTGGATCCCCGGTGGATCGGGGCGCTGTCGGCGCGGGCCCGGGAACAGCTCGGCGATGCCCGTACGCCGGTTCGGCGGCCGGCCCGGGCGGAGCGGGGATCGAGCGGGCCGGGCCTCCCCCTCCCCGGCCCGGACCGCCCGGGGCGAACCTTTTTGGCATGGGCATCGCGATATGGCCGAAAGGCGTCGTCCAGCCCGGGAGGGCATCCGCATGCCCTCCCGGACTCCGCCGCCGCCCGCGGGGATGGAGACGGCGGCATCCCCCGGCCCGCCGGGTCCTCGACGGCGGGCCGACCCACGACCACCAGCGAATCGCCGAGCAGCCGGTCGAGCCAGGGGGCACGGCCGGGCGCACGTGAACACGGGACCGGAGCACGGGACTCCGGCGCGCGGCGCGGCCGTTCCGCTCCGAGTGGTCCGGACCAACCCCCTCGGCGGCCCCGCGCGGGACCGCCGGGTGCGCGATCCCGCCATCCGGAATGCGGCCTCTTAACCGTCGGAACGCGTCCGACTACTCTAGGTACAGCAGCTACGGCTCGGTGCCGCCCGGGCCCCGCGCACAAGGCCGCAGGAGGTGCCGCCGCCACCATGACCGTCAGCCCACGAGGACCGAACGAACGGCTCGGCACGCTCCTGGCCCTCGCCCAGATCAGCAACGCCGGACTGGCCCGCCGGGTCAACGACCTGGGCGCGCAGCGCGGGTTGACGCTGCGCTACGACAAGACCTCGGTGGCCCGCTGGGTCAGCAAGGGCATGGTCCCGCAGGGGCCTGTCCCGCACCTGATCGCCACCGCGATCGGCGGCAAGCTCGGCCGGCCCGTCCCGCTGGAGGAGATCGGCCTGGGCGACACCGACCCGGCGCCCGAACTCGGCCTGGCCTTCCCGCGCGAGGTCGCCGACGCGGTGCGCTCGGCCACCGACCTGTTCCGGGTCGACCTCGAACTGCGCCGCGGCCCCGGCGGCGGGCGCTGGAGCGACAGCCTGGCCGGCACCTTCTCGGTCGCCGCGTACGCGACTCCGGTCTCCCGCTGGCTGATCGCCCCGGCGGACGGCTCGGTGGCCCGCGAGGTGCCGCGCTCCCCCAGCGAGGCCTCCTCCTACCGGGTCGGCCACTCGGACGCCGCCAAGCTCCGCGAGGCCGCCCAGGAGGCGCGCCGCTGGGACTCCAAGTACGGTGGCGGGGACTGGCGTTCGTCGATGGTGCCGGAGTGCCTGCGGGTGGAGGCGGCGCCGCTGCTGCTCGCCTCGTACAGCGACGCCGTCGGCCGGGCGCTGTTCGGCGCGACCGCCGAACTGACCAGACTGGCCGGGTGGATGGCCTTCGACACCGGGCAGCACGAGGCCGCTCAGCGCTACTACATCCAGGCCCTGCGGCTCGCCCGGGCCGCCGCCGACGTGCCGCTCGGCGGGTACGTGCTCGCCTCGATGAGCCTGCAGGCCGGCTACCGGGGCTTCGCCGAGGAGGCCGTCGACCTCGCGCAGGCCGCGCTGGAGCGCAACCGGGGCCTGGCCACCGCCCGGACCATGAGCTTCTTCCACCTGGTGGAGGCCCGGGCGCAGGCCAAGGCCCGCAATGCGGCGGCGTGTGCGACGGCACTCGGCGCCGCGGAGAGCGCACTTGAGCGGGCGCGCGCCGGGGATCCCGATCCGGCGTGGATCGACTTCTACGCCTACGACCGGCTCGCCGCGGACGCCGCCGAGTGCTTCCGCGACCTCGGAGTGCCCTCCAAGGTCCGGCAGTTCACCCGCGAGGCGCTGGCCAAGCCCACCGAGGGCTTCGTCCGCTCGCACGGCCTGCGGCTGGTGGTCTCGGCGATGGCCGAGGCCGAGGCGGGCAACCTGGACGCCGCGGTCGCCGCCGGCGAACGCGCCGTCGAGGTGGCCGGCCGGATCTCCTCGCAGCGCAGCCGGGAGTACGTGGTGGAGATGCTGCGGCGCCTGGAGCCGTTCCAGGGTGAGCGCAGGGTACGGGAGTTGACGGAACGGGCGCGCGCGGTGATCGTCGCGCCGGCGTGAGCGGTGCCCGAGCTGTGTGAGCAGCGCCCGAGCGGCGTGAGCGGCGTGGAACCGGAGATAAATGGGATGCGCCTGCGGGAGGGGCCTGGCTAGGGTCTCTCCTGTCCAGGTGCGCAGGCAGAGGTTACTTCCACTGTCAATGGGCAGGTCGCGGGTTCGAGTCCCGCCACCGGCTTCGGGCCGGTGTAGCTCAGTCGGGAGAGCGGCTACGTCACCTCAGCCGTCCTCGAACTCTGGACACCCACACGTGAATAGGTTTCCGCACCTCCCGGTGCGACGGCAGCGGTTACTTCGGTCGAGTGCCCCCGGCGGGGCGCGGTGAAGCTGAGTTCCATCGACCGCGGCCACTTTTGATCTCGGGAGGCGGTGCGCTTCGGAGTGCCCGGTGCGCAGGCGGGGGTTACTTCGGATCTTGCGGTTCCGGGTTCGAGTCCCGGGCGTGCCGTGCGCGAGCGCGGCCGCTAGCTCAATCGGACAGAGCACAAGGCATACACCTCCGCCGAGGTCGGCCGTCCAACGGCCGGCACGATCTCGGGCACCCCTCACCGCTGCACGCCTCCCTCCCGTCGACACCACCAGCACGCCGAGGGGGGCTGCAGCATGTCCAGGTTCAACACCGTCCGCAGGGCCAAGGCGGGTCCGAGCTCGCCGGTGGCCACCACCGGCCGGCACGGCCGCACCCACCAGGGCGGCATCGGCCACGTCCGCGACCGCAAGTCCGAACTCTTCCTCCTGTCGGTCGCCAACATGGTCGGCCAGGACACCTTCTACGAGCGCGGCGGCGACCGCGACGACCGCTACACCGCGCTGGTGCGCGAACTCGCCGTCACCGAGCCGGAGTGGACCCTCGGGCTGCTGCGCTGGCTGCGGCACGACGCGCAGTTGCGCACCGCCGCGCTGGTCGGCGCCGCCGAGTTCACCCGGGCCCGGCTGGACGCGGGCGCCCACGGCCACTCCCGGCAGGCCGTCGACGCCGTGCTGCGGCGCGCCGACGAGCCCGGCGAGCTGCTCGCGTACTGGACCTCGCGCTACGGCCGGGCACTGCCCAAGCCGCTCAAGCGCGGCGTCGCGGACGCGGTGCGGCGGCTGTACGACGCCCGCTCGCTGCTCAAGTACGACACCGCGGCCAAGGGCTACCGCTTCGGCGACGTACTGGAGTTGACCCACCCCTCGCCGGATCCGGAGAAGCCCTGGCAGGGCCCGCTGTTCGCCCACGCGCTGGACCGCCGGCACCGCCCGGAGGAGGCCACCCCGCCCTCGACCGACCGGCTGCTGACCGCCAACCGCGAACTGCTCGCGCTGCCGGTCGAGGAACGCCGGGCGGCCGTGACCGCGAAGGACGGCGCCGAGCGGCTGGCCGCCGCCGGGCTGACCTGGGAGGCGCTGGCCGGCTGGCTCCAGGGCCCGCTGGACGCGGCGGTCTGGGAGGCGGTCATCCCGTCCATGGGCCCGATGGCGCTGGTGCGGAACCTGCGCAACTTCGACCAGGCCGGGGTGTCGGACGCGGTCGCGGCCGAGGTGGCCCGACGGATCTCCGACCCGGGCGAGGTGCGGCGCTCGCGCCAGTTCCCGTTCCGCTACCTGGCCGCGCACCGGCACGCGCCCTCGCTGCGCTGGGGGCACGCGCTGGAGACGGCGCTCGGCCACTCGCTCGCCAACGTGCCCGGGCTGCCGGGCCGGACGCTGATCCTGGTGGACCGCTCCGGCTCGATGTTCGACCGGCCCGGTGCGGGGACGCAGCTCAACCGGGCGGACTCGGCGGCGATCTTCGGCACCGCGCTGAAGGTCCGGGCCGCCGAGGCGGACCTGGTCCAGTTCGGCTCCGACAGCCGGGTGGTCGAGGTCGGCCGCGGGGAGGCGGTGCTGCGGGTGCTGGAGCGTTTCTCCAACCTCGGCGGCACCAGTACCGCCGCAGCCGTCCGCGCCCACTACCGGGGCCACGACCGGGTGGTCATCGTCACCGACGAGCAGACCGGTTCCGGCTACCAGGGCAGCGATCCTCTCGCCGCCGTCCCGGCCGAAGTCCCGGTCTACACCTGGAACCTGGCCGGCTACGCCCCCGGCCACGGCCCCAGCGGCGGCACCAACCGACACACCTTCGGCGGTCTGGGCGACGCGGCCTTCCGGCTGATCCCGCTGCTGGAGGCGGGAACGGACGCCGGCTGGCCCTGGGAGGTGTAGGGGGAAGGACGGTGCGCGGGGTTCCGGGGGAATCCCGCGCACCGTGCCGCGGCCAGGTCGGGGGGCCGGCCGCGGCAGCTCGGACGGAGCCGCCGGAGGAGGCTCCGCCGACACCCGGGAGTGGGCGGCGGGGACGCCGCCCACCCTGACGTGCCACGACGCGAACGAGCGGGGACCGCGTATCCGCGCGGCGGAGCCTTCACGGGCCGACCGTCGCGCGGGGAACCGGCGGAACCCGCGCACCACGCGGTCTCGACCCGGACCCGGCGCCGTGCCAGCATCGGCAGCGAGGCCCCAACGACGGTGAGGAGCGGGCGTGGCGGACGAGGTCGAGGTGGCGGTGGTCGGCGGCGGGATCGTCGGGCTGGCCACGGCGTACGCGCTGACCCGGTCGCGCCCGGGGCTGCGGGTCGCGGTGCTGGAGAAGGAGACCGGCTTCGCCGCGCACCAGACCGGCCGCAACAGCGGGGTGATCCACAGCGGCGTCTACTACCGGCCCGGCTCGTACAAGGCCCGGTTCGCCGTCGCGGGCGCCGACGAGATGGTGGCGTTCTGCCGCGAGCAGGGCGTCCCGTACGAGGTCACCGGCAAGCTGATCGTGGCCACCGACCCCGCCGAACTGCCCCGGCTGGCGGCGCTGGCCGAGCGAGGGCGGGCGAACGGCATCCCCGTCACCGAGTTGGACCGGGCCGGGATCGCCCGGTACGAGCCGGAGGTGAGCGGTCTGGCCGGGCTGCACGTCGCCACCACCGGCATCTGCGACTTCCCGGCCGTGGCGACGGCGTACGCCCGGCTGGCCCAGGAGGCGGGCGCCGAGCTGCGGCCCGGCACCGGGGTGCGGACGGTGGCGCGGCGCCGGGACGGGGTGACGGTCGGCACCACGGCCGGGGAGCTGCGCTGCCGGGTGCTGGTGAACTGCGCCGGGCTGCACAGCGACCGGATCGCCCGGCTGGCCGGGGACGACCCCGGGGTGCGGATCGTCCCGTTCCGCGGCGAGTACTACGAACTGGCCGAGCACCGGAGGGACCTGGTGCGCGGACTGGTCTACCCGGTGCCCGACCCGGCCTTCCCCTTCCTCGGCGTGCACCTCACCCGGGGCATCCACGGCGACGTCCACGTCGGCCCGAACGCGGTGCCCGCGGCGGCCCGCGAGGGCTACCGCTGGCGCACCGTGCGCCCGTACGACCTGGCCGACACCCTCGCCTTCCCCGGCACCTGGCGGATACTCCGGCGGCACTGGCGGTACGAGCTGGGCGAGCTGCACCGCTCGCTGTCCAAGCGGGCGTTCACCACCGCCGTCCAGCGCCTGCTGCCCGCCGTGACCGCCGACGACCTGGTGCCGGCCACCGCTGGGGTACGCGCCCAGGCGGTGGCCCGGGACGGCTCGCTGCTGGACGACTTCGCCTTCGCCGGTTTCGACCCCGAGGACCCGCGCTCCCCGCGCCGTACGGTGCACGTGCTGAACGCCCCCTCCCCCGCCGCGACCGCCTCGCTGCCGATCGGGCGCGAGGTGGCCCGCCGGGCGCTGGCCGCGCTGGAGGCCGGCGGCTGAACCGCGTGAGCGGGGGTGGCTGAACCGCGTGAGCGGGCGCGGATGAACCCCGTGAGCGAGGGGCGGATGAGCCCGGTCACACACCCCGACAGGCGCCGCGCGCCGCCCCGTAGACTCGGTTGATTGTGACTGCCACCGCCCCGATCCCCCAGCCCTCGCCGTCCGCCCGGCTGTCCGCCGCGCCGGCCGCCTACCCCGCGCCGATGTACCCGCACAAGGCCACCGAGGCCCAGCACCGCGAGCGGCGCATCCGCAGCTTCCAGCCGCGCCGGGGCCGGATGACCAACGCCCAGGCGGGCGCCCTGGACCGGAGCTGGGAGCGGTACGGCATACCGATCGACGGCACTCCGCTGGACCTGCGGGAGCTGTTCGGCGAGCTGCCGGTCACCCTGGAGATCGGCTTCGGCATGGGCGAGACCACCGCCGCGATGGCCGCCGCCGACCCGTCGACGGGCATCCTCGCCGCCGACGTGCACACCCCCGGCCACGGCAACCTGCTCGGCATGCTGGAGCGCGACGGCTCCGAGAACGTCCGGCTGGCCGCCGGCGACGCCGTCATCCTGCTGCGCGACATGCTGCCGGACGCCTCGCTGGCCGGGCTGCGGGTCTACTTCGCCGACCCGTGGCCCAAGCCCAAGCACCACAAGCGCCGGCTGATCCAGCCGTCCTTCCTCGACCTCGTGCTGCCCCGGCTCGCCCCCGGCGCCCTGGTCCACTGCGCGACCGACTGGGAGCACTACGCGGAGCAGATGCTGACCGTGCTGTCCGCCTCGCCGGAGCTGGAGAACCTGCACCCCGAGGGTGACGGCAGCGGCTGGCTGGAGCCCGCGGACCACCCGGACGGCAGCGTTCCGGGCTACGCGCCCAGGCCGGACTGGCGACCGCTCACCAAGTTCGAACGGGCCGGGATCGCCAAGGGCCACGTGGTCCACGACCTGCTGTTCCGCCGCCGCTGAGCCGTCCGCCGCCGTTCGAACGGACGGCGGCGCACCCGGCCGGGGGCCGTGCCCCCGCGGGGGGATCCGTCCCGAGTCCTCCCGACGGGCGCCCGGTGTGTCCTACCCTGTGCCGCATGGGCGACCCGCCCGGCGGCGGGCCCCGGACGCCCGTCCACACCGCCGCCGACGCACCGGAGACGGTTCCGCGCACCGGCGACACCCGGACCATCCCGGGGCCCCGGAGGCGCCGGGCCGACCGGCTGCTGCCCCGCCCGATCGGTGTGTCCCCGCCCGCCGCGACCGTCGTGGCCGCCCTGCCCGGGTTACCCGTGGCGGCGCCGGGCGGCGGCCGCTCGATGGCGCTCTCCTCCGTCACCGCGACCGCCGTGCTGACCCTGGTCGGCTGCGGAGTGCTGATCCTGCACCTCGTCCAGCGGCAGACCGGCACCGCCGGGCTGCTGGTCGGTCTGGGCCTGGCGATGGTGCCGCTGCCCTTCGTGCTCGGCGGCCTGGCCTGGCTCAACCTGACCGCCCGGGTGCCGCTGCGGCACACCGTGTTCTGCCTCGGCTGGGGCGCCTGCGCAGCCACCACGGTCGCGATCCTCGCCAACAACTGGGCCTCCAGGTACCTCACCTCGCACCAGGGCCCGCTGGGCGAGCTGCTGGGCGCCGGGGTCGCCACCCCGGTCATCGAGGAGAGCGCCAAGGCCACCGCCCTGCTGGTGCTGCTCCTCCCGCTCGGCCAGCGGCTGCGCTGCCGCGGCCGCCGCACCGGGCGCCCCTGCGCGCCGCTGCTGCACCGGCTTCCCTCGTCCTGCGGCCCGCGCCGGCGACGGTGCGGGCGCGGGCCACGCGCCCGGGGTGGGCTGCGGCTGCGCCCGTACCTGCGGCCGCTGCCCTACCTGCGCCCCGCCCCGCGTTCCGGCGGGGCGTCGCACGGCCGCTCCCGGCCGCGCACGCTGGCGGCCGGGGTGGTGCTCGGCGGGATGGCCGCCTGCGGCTTCGCCTTCACCGAGAACGCCCTCTACCTGGGCCGGGCCTTCAGCAGCGACCAGCGGCACCGGCTGGACAGCATCGGCCTGGGCGATCCGCCCAGCCTGCGCGACTTCGACTCCACCGTGCAGACCTTCGTGCTGCGCGCCCTGCTCTCCCCCTTCGCCCACCCGCTGTTCACCGCGCTCACCGGGATCGGCCTGGCCGTCGCCCTCACCACCGGGCGGCGCTGGCTGGCCCGGCTGGCCGCACCGGTCGGGCTGCTGCTGGCGATGGTGCTGCACGGCACCTGGAACGCCGCCGCCGACCTGGGGACGGACGGGTTCCTGGTGGTGTACGGGGTGCTGATGGTGCCGTGCTTCGCGGCGCTGGTCTGCTTCGCCGCCTGGACGAGGGCCCGCTCGGCCCGGCACGCCGCGCGCCGCGACCGGCGGTCCTAGGGGCGGCCCGAGGAGCGGCCCGGGGGGCGGACCGAGGGGCTGAGGGGGCTGCCTGAAGAACCGATTTCCCATCTCGGCGACTTCCACGTATTGTTGTGTTCACCGACGCGGGGTGGAGCAGCTCGGTAGCTCGCTGGGCTCATAACCCAGAGGTCGCAGGTTCAAATCCTGTCCCCGCTACTCAGTAGCCGAAAAGGCCCGGAGGATTCTTCCTCCGGGCCTTTTCGCATGCCCCGACACGGGCAGAGCACGTTCATGCCACGAAGCGGTAACAGGCGTCCGATCCAAGATCCGCTGTCAGAGGACTCACCGATACTGCTGAGGAAAAATTCATCCAGTTGGGGGACGGCTGGGCCGTGCCCTGGATAAGGAAGCACCTCATGCTGTCGAAGCGCCTTGCGGCCTCCGCCGCGATCTGCCTGCTCCTGGGGGCCGGCACGGCCGCCTGCGGCGACAACAAGGACAAGACCGCGGACTCCGCCTCCGCGCCGGCCACCAGCGCCGCGGCGGCCGCGACTCCGGCCGCCACCCCCACCCCCACCCCCACGCCGACCCCGACGCCGACGCCCACCGCGGCCGCGCTGGACACCGACAAGCTGTCCGCGCAGGAGATCGAGAAGAAGGCGAAGGATGCGCTGGCCTCCGCCACCGCCCTCAAGATCTCCGGAAGCATGGGGGCCGATGACGGCACCATGACGATCAGCCTGGCGATGGACCGCAAGGGCCAGTGCCAGGGCTCGATGGGCATGCCCGGCATGGGCTCGTACGAGCTGATCAGCGACGGCAAGCAGTACTTCATCAAGCCGGACGCGCAGTTCTGGAAGACCTTCGGCGGCCCGAAGGGCGAGGCGGTCGCCGAGCTGTTCAAGGGCCGCTACCTGACCGGCTTCCAGAACGACGCCAAGATGAAGGACCTCATCGACCTCTGCGACCTCTCCGTGGCCGGCAAGCAGATGCTGGAGGACAACGGCACCCCCAGCAAGGGCACCGCGGGCACCGTCAACGGGGTGAAGACCTTCAGCCTCAAGATGAAGGACACCAAGGGCGAGCAGTCGCTGCTGCACATCGCCACCGAGGGCAAGCCCTACCCGATCCGGATGGAGAAGACGACCGGCAAGGACGCCGGCAAGATCGACTTCTCCGACTTCGACAAGCCGCTCACCATCACGGTGCCCTCGCCGGACAACGTGATCGACTACACCAAGTTCCAGGAGAAGGTGAAGAGCGTCTGAGCCGCGAATAATCCGTTGCCCTCCGGACATTGGGGTGCCTATGGTGGGCCCACACTGAAAGGAGGTGATCCTGAGTTGAGTTCCATCAGGATGCGTGAGGTGGCTGCTCGCTAGAGCCGCCCCTGCCTGCGCAGGGTGAGGCCCCTGGCCTCCGGCAGGCGAAATCCACAGCAGTCACCCGGCCCGCGGGCTCACCGGTACATCCCCGGTGCCTCGGCGCCAGGCCAGTGCACGGGCCGGCGTCGAGGAGCAGCCCGCGGGTCGTCTGCGTTTTCAGGCGCCCCCGTTTCCGGCCGTCCAAGGTTCCCGGCCCCCGGCCGCGGCGCTAGAGTCGGCGCGGACTCCGGAGCGGAGTGGCGCGGACACAGGGGGTGGGCGATGGCGAAGGCGCGACGGCGGGTCGGTACGTCGGCGCTTCGGGCGGTGCACTGGACGGCCGCCGGAGTGCCGGTCGGGACGGGCCTGCTCGGGCTGCTGCTGTTCTCGCTCGGCCGGGAGGACGCCTGGCAGGCGCTCGGCGGCGGGCTGGTGGTGGCCGGCGCCTCGGCGGTGCTCGGCGGTGCGCTGGGCTTCCTGTTCGGGGTACCCCGGGTGCGCGGCGGCTCCGACGAGCCGCAGGGCTCGTACGCGCCGAACACCAACCTGGAGCAGGTCTCGGACTGGCTCACCAAGGTGCTGCTGGGCGTCGGGCTGACCCAGCTCGGCTCGCTCGGCGAGCGGCTGCACGACCTCGGTACGGCGCTGGCACCCGCGCTCGGCGGGGAGGACGGCGCCGCGGTGCCGTTCGCGGCCGCTCTGGTGCTGTACTTCCTGGTCTTCGGCTTCCTGGCCGGCTGGCTGGTGACCAGGCTGGCGCTGCCGCGGGTGCTGACCGACGCGGACCAGGCGCTGGACCTCTTCCTCGCCGGCCAGGACCGCGACCGGCGGGGCGACAAGGTCGGCGCGGACGACCTGCGGATGCGCGCGATGCACCAGCTCGGACTGCTCGGCGACAGCGCGGCGCAACCGGCGGCGCTGGCCGCGCAGTTGCCGCCCTCCGCGGGATCCCCGACCGGGCCGGAGGGCGTGGTGGCGGAGGTCCGCTCGACCGCGCGGCGCTCGGCGCTGACCGCCGACCAGGTGCGGGACCTCTTCGCGGACGGCTCCGAGGGCCGCCGGATCCAGGCCCTCGCACTGATGCAGGGCGACCCTTCGCTGGCGGACCTGCCGAGCGTGCTGGACGCGATCGAGCACCCGCGCTCGGGCTTCGAGCAGTACCACGCCCTGCTGGCCGCCCGGGGGCTGCTCTCCTTCCTGCCCGGCGCGGAGGCGCAGCGGCTGCGGGACGCGGTGGCGGCGCAGCTGGTCGACCCGCAGGGCATCCCGTACGGGTCGGACCGCAGTTGGCTGGCGGAGAAGATACTGTCCCGGCTGCAGGAGACGGCCTTCGTCCCGGCGCAGCCGGCGGCGGGCCAGCCGGTTCCGGCGGCGTCAGTGCCGGCTGCGCCCTCGGCCGCGTCGCCGTCCGCGTCGCCGGACGGCGACGGTTCCCAGGGCGACGGTTCCTAGACGGTGAAGCGCAGTTCGGGCTGCGCCCAGGGGGTCCTGACCTGCGGCGGGCGGGTGCCGGTGCGCTCGGCGCCCATCCGCAGGTAGAAGCCCTCGGCGGGCGGGTGGGAGACGACCTTGACCGAGGCGATCCCGGCCACCCGGGCGCGGTCGAGCATGTCGGTGATCAGCTTCCGTCCGATGCCGAGCCCCTGGGTCTCGTCGGCGACGAACATGAGGTCCAGCTCGGCCGGTTCGCGGATCATCCCGTAGAAGCCGAGGAGCCGGTCGGTGTCGGCGTCGACGGCGAGGAACACCTCGTGGCGGGAGAGGTAGCCGGGTGTCACCCGGTAGCCGTCGATCATCGCGAAGTACTCGCCGCGGTAGGCGTCGGAGGCCTGGATCAGTGCGGTGAGTCGGTCGGCGTCGGCCGTGTCGGCACGCCGGATCGTCGTCTCGGTCATGCGGCGAGTATAGGGGCGAATAAGCCTAGTGACTATTACATTCCGCCCGGCGGCGATGGTCGGCCGCGCGCAGCACCAGTACCTTCCGGGTCCGGCCGTCCTCGGCCCGGGGGAAGCGGCGGACCTCGCTGGCTACCCGGCGCTCGCCGAGCGCGTGGCGCAGCCGGTCGAGGTGGCCGCAGCGGCGGCCGTAGCCGTCGGACAGCGGCTGCACCCGCACCTCGCCGTCCGGTGAGGTCACCCGGACCAGCTCGGTCAGGGCGGCCAACTGGCCCTCGGGGCCGAACAGTTCGGGGTAGGCGAAGAGCAGGTAGCCGCTCAGGGTGAGGGCGAAGGCGCCGTCCGCGAAGGGCAGCCGGGGCAGCGCGGCCGCCACGTACCGCTGCGGGTGGGCGGCCGAGTCGGCGGCGAACAGCCGGCGGGCGCGGTCCCAGCTGCGCAGGTAGCGCTCCACGAGGTGGGGGCCGTACGGGCGGGGCGAGGGGTACAGGTGCGGGCGGGCCGCCATCGCGGCGGCCATCGCCGCCCGGGCGGCCACCGCCCGGGCCTCGACCTCGGGCAGCGGCAGCGCGTACGCCGGGTCGGCGGCGATCACCCGGCAGCCCAGCTCGCGCGCCTCGGCGGCCAGGCCGGCCGCGCCGCCGGGGCAGTCCAGCAGCGGACCGGGCAGGGCGGCGAGCCCGGCGCGGGTGAGGCCGAACAGCGCGCAGTACTCGTCGAGCGGGCGGGAGGTGACCAGGACGTCGGGGCCCGGGGCGGGAGTGCGTGCGGCGGCCACCCGGTCATCCGAACACGGGCCGGCCCCGCCCGCATCCGGGGACGCGGGCGGGGCCGGGGGCGGGGGGCTAGGGAAGGGGCTGGGGCGGGGCCCGGTGGGCTCAGCGGCCGAGCAGGCCCTTGGCGGCGGCGCGGTTGACGTTGGTCAGGCCGCGGACCAGCTGCGCGGTGAGGCCGACCAGCAGCAGCCCCACCAGCGAGAACACGGCGATCTGCCAGGCGCCCTCGACGTAGTAGACGTGCCGGACGTGGTCGCTGTCGGTGAAGTCGTACAGCTGGGCCCCGCGCCAGGGGGTGTAGGTCGCGAAGACCCAGTGGTAGACCGGGTAGAGCGCCATCAACCAGCCGAGCAGCAGGAACACCAGCGTCACCGAGAAGCTGAACACCGCCCACGGGAACATCACCACCTGGTACAGCACGGCCTTCCAGCCCGCCGCGTCCGCCAGCCGCGCGGTGACCGCACCCCAGCCGCCCTGGCGGACCTGCCGCACCGGCGCCGGGCCGGGCACGTCCAGCGCCAGCAGGCCGCGCACCCGGGCCCGCTCCGCCCTGCCGAGGCCGCGGGCGAAGCTGGTCAGGCCGGCCAGCACCGGCAGGCCGAGGACGGTGACGAAGGTGCCGAAGCCGAAGCAGAACATGATGATCGAGACGGCGAAGCCGACGATCGCCACCGGCAGGCCGGTGAGCACGTAGCCGACCTCGCGGTAGTAGTGCGCGGAGAACGGCGCCCGCCAGAAGGCCGGCGGCTGTTCCGTCCGGCGGGCCCGGGCGGGGTGCGGGCCGCCGTCGCCGTAACCGTCGTGGACGTCCCACTCCTGGTCCCACGTGCTTCGGCTGCTGCTCATCTCCGGCCCCGGCCCCTCGTTCTCGCGGTCGTTCGTACGTGCTGACGTCCCACAGTCTGGCCCGGCCGAAGGCCGTGGGGCCATCAGGGGGACCGGCGGATCGGGGGTGGGGTTAACCCCCCGTCGGGCCGGTGCCTGGTCACCGGCCCGTCAGGCCGTCGGTCCGGGCCACTCGTCGGCGAGCAGCGAGTAGCGGTACGAGTCGGACCAGACACCGCCCTTGTACTGGTCGTGCCGGGCCCTCCCCTCCTCCCGGAAGCCGAGCCCGGTGAGCACCCTGGCGGAGGCCGTGTTGTCCACGTCGACCCGGGCGGCCAGCCGGTGCAGGCCGAGCGGGCCGAAGGCGAGGTCGCGGAGCAGCCCGACGATCTCGCCCGCGTAGCCCCGGCCCCACACCTCGCGGGCCAGCACGTAGCCGAGGTCGGCGGAGAGGTGCGGGCCGAGGGTGAGGCCGGCGTGCGCGATCGGCGTCGCGTCCGCCGGGTCCTCGGCGTCCGTACGGCGGCAGACGGCGAGCCGGTAGGTGTCCCGCGGTTCGGCCATCGCCTCCTCCAGGTAGAGCTCGATCTGGTCGGCGCAGGTCTCGCGGTCGCGCGGCCCGAAGGGCAGGTAGCGGGTCACCTCGGGGTCGCCGAACAGCGCGTGCAGCGCGTCCACGTCCTCCGGGGTGTGGTGGTACTCGCGGATGGCCAGCCGGGGGCCGGTGAGTCGTACGGGGACCATGGCTGCCGACCCTACCGGCGTCCGGCGGCTACCGTTCGAGGCATGAACGACGAAGACCTGCGGCTCGCCCCGCGCACCAGGGCCGCCGACCTGCTCGACTGGGCGGCCGAGCAGGGCCGCGCGCCGGTGGCCGAGGCGCCGCTGCGCACGGTGCTGGCGCTGCTGGAGCTGGGCGAGGGCAGGATGCACGACGGCTGGCCCGAACTGACCTCCAACGCGGTGGAGCACCTGCTCTACGAGCGGCTCCACCTCTACGTCCAACCCGAGCCGGAGGCCGACCCGCTCGCGTACGGCGACGCCGTACGACTGCTGGTCGACCACCAGCGGGCGGCGAAGCGGCTCAACGCCAAGCGCCAGGAGCGGCTGCACGCCGAGGCCGAGTGGCAGGGCGAGGTCGCGGCCGGGCTGCTGCGCCGCGCCGATCTGGTCACCTGGCCCCGGCTGTACGCGCTGCTGCTGCACGCGCACGGGGTGGACACGACGGACGAGGAGGCGGTCCGGGCGTGGCTGGCCGACTTCGCCGGGCTCGACGAGGAGGAGCGGCTGGCCGGGTACGAGGCGCTGGTGCCGGCCGGCTGGCTGGACGAACCGGACGAGCAGGGCTGGGGGCCGGGCCGGGTGCTGTCGGTCGGCATGGCCACCGACGGCGCGCGGCGGCTGCTGGAGCAGGGCCTGATGCGGCGCAGCTACCGCAACCTGGCCGAGCTGACCGCGCTGGGCCGGCCGATGCCGGACGAACTGGCCGGTGACTTCGGGGAGTTCGAGGAGGCGGCGGCCGAGGCGGCGCTCGACCTGATCGGCGGGTGGACGGTACCGGGGCTGCCGCGGCTGCTGGTCACGGAGTTCCCGGAGCTCGCGCCGGAGCCGGGGCCGGAGGAGATCGACGCGTACCTGGCGCAGCTGCCGCCGGAGTGACACCACCTGCCCGGATGCGGAAAGGCCCCTGGAGACCGTCGGCGGTCTCCAGGGGCCTTCCCGTACGCGTCAGGGGTTGAGGCCGCGCTGCCGGAGCCAGGTCTCCGGGTCCACCGGGGCGCCGCCGCCGGGGCGGACCTCCAGGTGCAGGTGCGGGCCGGTGACGTTGCCGGTCGCGCCGACCTTGCCGATCTGCTGGCCGGAGACGACCTGGCCGGCGCCCTTGATGATCGAGGAGAGGTGGCAGTACCAGATCTCGGTGCCGTCGGGCAGGGTCTCGACGATGCGGTAGCCGTACGAGCCGGACCAGCCGGCCGAGGTGATGGTGCCCTGGCCGAGCGCGTACACCGGGGTGCCGGTGTCGGCGGCGAAGTCCAGGCCGGTGTGCAGGTGGGCCCAGTAGCGGGCGCTCTGGCCGTAGTGGGCGGAGAGGTCGTAGTCCTTCACCGGCAGGGTGAGGGCGGCGGCCTTGGCGCGCTCGGCCTCCTCGGCGGCACGCTTGGCCTCGGCCTCCTTGGCGGCGGCCTTCGCCTCGGCCTCCTTCGCGGCCTGCAGCCGGGCGCTCTCCTCGGCGGCGGTGCGCTGGCTGTCGGCCTGCTGCTGGATCCGGGCGGCGAGCGCGAGGCCGGGGTCGGCGGCGAGCGCGACCGGGGCCTCGTCGGGGGCCTCGATCGCGGGGGCGGCGGCCGGGGTGGCGGAGGCGAAGCCGGTGGCGCCCAGGGTGGCGGCGACGGCGGTGACGCCGAGCAGCGGGGAGGCTCCACGGGTCTGACGCGGCAGCCGGTGGCGGCTGGTCTCGGCCTCCGGGCCGAAGGGGGCGGCGCCGTCGGACTCGACGCCGTCCGGGCCGGGGTGGTCGAGGAGCCGGGTACCGGCTGCGGGGCCGGCCGGGTGTGCCGGGGTGTGCGTCGACGCCACGGGAGGCGCGCTCCTTTCCTTCCTTCGCGCCTACCGGGTTAGCTGACGGGTTCGGAGCAGGAAGGTCTCCTACGGCCGGGCCGGAGCCCCGCCGATTCACCCCAAGGAACGTGGTTCCCCGGCTCCCTGACCTGCCCGGAGGCCGGCCGGCGGGATTAGGCGACGGCGCACGGTGCCGTCTGGGTACGGCGTTGACGACCGCGCTGCGTTATCAAACGTTAATCCTAGGAGGCTCTGATTCCAAGCCATCCGTCCGGGACGACTGTGGAACGGGTGATCGGCCGTCAACGAACGACCCCTCAATCGCAGGGTCCGACCACCCGGCTCCGATTGAGTGCCCGTACTCATGTGCGGCCCGGCCGGACCGCCGCATCCTGACGCCATGAGCACAGCGATGCAGACACGCACCACGGCCGCGTACTTCGTCCAGGCCGTCCTCTCCTTCGCGATCTCCGGCACGGCCCTCGCCGCCGGGATCGCCTACCTGCCCGTCGACGGGTGGACCCGGGCCTTCCTCGGGATCGGACTCCTCTACAGCGTCACCTCCGCGTTCACGCTGGCCAAGGTGATCCGGGACCGGCAGGAGTCGAGCGACACCGTCGCCCGGGTCGACCAGGCCCGGCTGGAGAAGCTGCTCAGCGAGCACGACCCGTTCCGGGTCGAGGGGGCCTGAGCGGGGGGCGCCTCCGCGCCGGGCGGGCGCTTGACGGCTAAGGCTAATAGCCGTAGCTTTATGGCTATCGGCAGCAGCGACCAGCGGAGGCCCGCCATGAACGGCACCATCACCCCGAGCACCCAGTACCTCGACGTCACCGGCGGCCGGCTCGCCTACGACGACACCCGGCAGGGCGACGGCACCCCCGTCGTCCTGCTCCCCGGAATGCTCGACACCCGCCGCGCGTACCGGCACCTCCACCCGCTGCTCACCGCCGCCGGCCACCGGGTCATCACCATGGACCTGCGCGGCTTCGGCGAGACCTCGATCGTCTGGGACGACTACAGCCCCGCCGCCATCGCCGCCGACGTCCTCGCCCTGCTCGACCACCTCGGCATCGAGCGGGCCGTCCTGGTCGGGCAGTCCTACACCGGCGCGACGGTGGTCAAGCTCGCCGGGGACGCGCCCCAGCGGGTCGCCGGGATCGCGCTGATCGACTCCTTCGTCGAGCACCGGTCCAACGCCCTCATGCGCGGCGTCATGGCCGTGATGGGCACCGCGATGGTCCACTGGCCCGCCACCTGGGGCTTCTACCTCCGCAAGATGGCCTTCCCCGGCCCCCGGCCCGCCGACCTCGACACCTACGTGGACGGCCTGGTCGCCGACCTGCGCACCCCCGGCCGCAAGACCGCCACCCGCGGCCACGTCACCGGGGACTCCGCGCCGATCGGCTGGTGCGCCGCCGTACGCTGCCCCTCGCTCGTCCTGATGGGCGCCAAGGACCCCGACTTCCCGGACCCGGCGGCCGTCGCCGACCGTCAGGCCGCGGCACTGGGCGCGCGGAAGGTCATGATCGAAGGGTCCGGGCACTACCCGATGGCCGACAACCCGCAGGCCACCGCCGACGCCCTGCTCCCCTTCCTCGCCGAACTCGCCTGAGCACCCGGCCGTCCCGACCGCACGAAGGACCCGACACCATGCCCCGCGTAGGACTGACCCCCGACCAGGTCGTCGACCACGCCCTCGCCCTCATCGACGAACAGGGCGTCGAAGCCCTCACCCTGGCCTCCGTCGCCGCCCGGGCCGGGGTCGCCACCCCCTCGCTGTACAAGCACGTCAGCGGCGGCCTCACCGAACTGCGGCGGCTGATCGCCGTCCGGGTCACCGAGGAGCTGGCCGACCGGCTCGCCGAAGCCGCGGTCGGGCGCAGCGGGGACGACGCCGTCACCGCCGTCCTGCGCGCCTACCACGCGTACGCCACCGGGCGCCCGCACCGCTACAACGCCCTCCCCCAGGCCCCCCAGCCCGACGACGACCTCACCCGCGCGGCCGCCCGCCTCGTCGGCGTCATCGTCGCCGTCCTCCGCGGGTACGGCCTCGACGGCCCCGAGGTCATCCACGCCGCCCGGACCGTCCGCTCCCTCGCCCACGGCTTCGCCTCCCTCTCCATCGCCGGCGCCTTCCAACTCGCCGAAGACCTCACCACCACCCACGACCGCCTGATCACCACCCTCACCACCAGCCTCCACACCTGGCCCACAACGACCGCCTCCTGACCCGCACGCAGAAGCCGCGAGGTGGGGACGGCGGCGCGAACAGGGCACAGCGGCAGGGGCGAGCCAGCCCAGGCCCGAACAGATCAGGCTGGGCGATGCATGAAAAGTCGGACCCGCCGACTTCCTGCGCAACAGGTGCGTGCATGACAGGCCGCCAGAACCCGGCACCGCACGCACCAGAAGTCGACCAGGCCGACTTCCTGCGCGGCAGGAGAGGTGGCGACCCGAGAAGCCGGTCACACCGACTTCCAGCGCAACGGTCGCGGGGCGCTCAAGCAGGCACAACCGCCGAGGTGTCGCGGTGCGCCGAGACACCAGCAGCCCGCGCCAGAAGTCGAACCCACCGACTTCTCGCGCAGCAGCGGCAGGAGCGAGCCGACCCGGGCCCGAACAGGCCGGGCGGGAGGCGATGCACCAGAAGTCGAACCTGCCGACTTCTCGTGCAGGGGCGGTCTGGGCAGGCCGTCGGACAGGGGCGGCCGGCCCGGGCCGGAGCGGATCGGGGCGTGGTGACGCGTCAGACGTCGGGCTCGCCGGTTTCTCGCGCCCGGCGCGGAGGTAGCTGCGGTAAGGCCGGGCGGTGGGCTTGTGCGTGGGGGCCCGCGGACGGCGGCAGGCGGGTGTGTGTGTGGGGGTTGTGGGTGGAGGGGTTAGTGTGGCCGGGCTGATTGGTGGTCATGACAGGGGACCGCCCACGCCTTCGCGGAGGTCCCAGGTGCCCGCACTGGTAGCGAGGGTGCGGCGCTGGTACGGGCGCCTGCTGGACGGGGACATACGGGCCGGGCGGGTGGCGCTGGGGGTGCTGCTCGGGGTGACGGCGGCGCTGAGCGTGCTGCCGGTCCTGATGCCGTACGGGTGGCCGTCCTCGGCGCTGGTGCTGCCGGTGGTGGTCGGGGGCCTGGTGCTGCGGCGCGGCCAGTTGCTGGTGCTGGTGTGCGCGGCGCTGGCGGGCAGTGTGCTGGGCCCGGTGGTGCAGGACCCGCGCGGGGTGCGGCTGGGGGTGACGGTGGTGCTGGCCTGCACGGGGGCGACGGTGCTGACGGCGAACCGGTTCCGGCACCGGCTGGGGCTGCGCGGGACGCAGGGCGACTCGATGCTGCTGGAGCTGGCCGAGCACAACCGGACGCTGGGCCGGCTGCCGGAGCGGCTGCTGGACTGGCACTTCGACAGCGCGCTGGCCCCGGCCGGGGGCGCGTCGTTCTCCGGGGACTTCCTGCTCTGCGCCCACCGCCCGGAGGAGGACCTGCTGGAGCTGGTGCTGGTGGACGTGTCCGGCAAGGGCAGCCGGGCGGCCGCCCGGTCGACCCACCTGTCGGGGGCGTTCGCGATGCTGCTGGGCCGGGTGGCGCCGGAGGCATTCCTGCCGGCGGCCAACGACCACCTGGTCCGGATGGGCTGGGAGGACGACTTCGCGACCGCCGTGCACCTCGCCCTGCATCCGGCGACCGGCCACTACCGGCTGTTCAACGCCGGCCACCCCCCGCCCGTGCGGTACTGCCGGCTGCGCGGCTGGGAGGCGTCCGAGCACGGCGGCCCGGCGCTGGGCCTGGTGCCGGGCGCGCCGTACCCGGCGGTGTCGGGGCGGCTGTCGTACGGCGACTCGCTGCTGCTGTTCAGCGACGGCCTGGTGGAGGTGCCGGGCCGGGACCTGGACGAGGGGGTGGGCCGGCTGCTGGCCGCTGCCGAGCCGGAGGTGCGCACGCACCGGCCGCAGCAGCAGCTGGTCCGGGGCGCGGCGCAGCGGCTGGTGCACACGGTGGCGCAGGACGTCGCGGACGACCGGACCCTGGTGCTGGTGCGCCGGCTGGGCGCGGCCGGCCCCGACACCGCCGGATGAACCTCCTGCCGCCGTCGCCAGTCACCGGCTGTGGAAATGGGGTATGAAGATTCAGTGCCCCCCTCCGAGGACGAGAGTCGGACGCCGAGCGGCGGTCCGGCCCCCCGCAGCGCGATGCGCTGCGTGCGCCTGTTACTCGGCTGCACCAGCGCCGCCGAACTGCTCGGCACCGTCCTGGCGGAGGGCCCGGGCTGGATCACCGGCGAGGGTTCGGCGCTCTACCTGCTGGACTCGGCGGGGATGCTCCGGCTGACCGCCTCGCACGGGCTGCCGGCCTGGGCCCACGAGCGCTACAGCACCGTCGACCCGAAGAGCGACCTGCCCGCCGCGATGGCGCTCAAGCTGGGCCGCCCGTACCTGCTCAGCCCCGAGCACACCAGCGTCGACTACCCGAACCGGAACGCCGGCATGGGCACCGGCATGGTCGCGGTGGTCACCCTGCCGATGGCCGTGGACGGGATGCCGGTCGGCGTGCTGGCCCTGGCGCTGGCCCACCGGGGCACCGTGCCGCGCCGCGACCTGGACGTCCTGGAGACCATCGCGGAGGCCTGCGGCCACCGGCTGCACCACCTGCTGGACCACTCCGACGTCCGGCCGCCGCGGGAGGCGGCGGCCCCGGAGTCGGACGCCGCGCTCGCCCACCCGCTGCTGTCGCTCGCCGTGCGGGCGGCCGGGCACGGCGCCTTCGAGCGGGACCTGGTCACCGGGGAGAGCTACTGGGACGCGGCGGCCTTCCGGGTGGCCGGGCGGCCCGCGACCCCGGACGGCAGCGCCCCCGAGCTGGAGCGGATAGTCCACCCCGAGGACCTGCCGGACGTGCAGGCCGCGCTCGCCGAGGCGCTGGCGAGCGGCGGCCACTACCGGATCGGCTACCGGGTGCTGCGCCACGGCGGCGGGGTGGCGCGGGTCGAGGAGTCCGGCGAGGTGATGCTGGACGTGCACGGCCGCCCGGTGCGGATCGCCGGGCTGCTCTCCGACGCGAACCGCCGGAGGACTCCCGAGTTCCCGGAGGCCGCGGAGGCCCCGGAGGCCTCCGCGGCCGGGGCCCGGACGGCGCTGCTGCTGTCGCTCACCCGGGCGCTGTCGCGGGCGGTGACCGTACGGGACGTGACCGCGACCGTCACCGACGTGGTCCGCCCGGCCTTCGGCGCCGCCGGCATCGTGCTCGACCTGGTGGACGAGGGCCGGCTGCTGCCGGTCTCGCACACCGTGTACGGCGGCCCGCGCCGTGCCGAGCTGACGAGGCTGGCGGACCTGTCCGAGGGCATGATGCAGCACTCGCTGGCCCGCTCCGCCCCGCTGTTCAGCGAGCCCGGCCGCACGGCGCGGCGCGGCGACGCGCTCGCCCCGGCGGCCTGGGCGGTGCTGCCGCTGGTCGCCTCGGGGCGGCAGGTCGGCTCCTGCCTGATCACCTTCGCCACCGAGCGCGCGTTCAGCCGCGAGGACCGCACCCTGTACTCGGCGTTCGCCGGGATCCTCGCGCAGTCCCTGGAGCGGGCCCGGCTGTACGACACCCACCACCACCGGGCCAGCGAGCTGCAGCGCGCGATGCTCCCGCGCACCCTGCCCCGGCTGCCGGGGGTGGCCAGCGCCGCCCGCTACCTGCCGAGCACCGAGGGCATGCAGATCGGCGGCGACTGGTACGACCTGCTGCGGCTGCCGGACGGCCGGATCGGGCTGGTGATCGGCGACGTGCAGGGCCACAACGCGGAGGCCACCGCCGTGATGGGCCAGTTGCGCAGTGGCCTGCGGGCGTACGCGACGGACGGGCACGACCCGGCCGCCACGCTGGCCCGGACCAGCCGGCTGCTGGCCGAGCTGGACACCGAGCTGTTCGCGACCTGCCTCTACCTGACCCTGGACCCGGCCGACGGCAGCCTGACCGCGGCGCGGGCCGGGCACCCGGCGCCGGTGCGGATCACCGTCGACGCCGCGGCCGTCGAGCTGGACCTGCCGGGCGGCCCGCCGCTGGGCGTGGACCCGGGGCAGCCCTACCCGCTGGCCGTCGACCGGCTGGAGGGCGGCGAGACGCTGCTGGTGTACACCGACGGGCTGGTCGAGGACCGCGAGGAGGACTACGACGAGTCGGTGCAGCGGATGCTCGGCGGGCTGGAGCTGTGGGCCCGGCAGGCCGGTCCGGGGCGGATCGGCCCGGAGCCGGCGCTGGAGCGGCTGGCCGACCTGCTGACCCTGAACGTGACCGAGCGCCGTTCCCGGCCGGACGACGTGGCGCTGCTGCTCCTGCACCGGATGTCGCCCGTTCCGTAACACCGTGCACACGCGCCCCTCACAACCCGGGACGCGAATCAGCCACCTCCCGTCACACCGGAGGGGGTCGGAAGGCCCTGGACGCGACGGCCGGACGCCCTGTCGGAGCGGCGGGATCGCGTTCGAACGACGCAGGATTGACGGCGTATTGAGACGATATTGACGAGATCCAGTCACTTGGCGAGATCCGTTCACACCTTCGTAGGATCATCACCCTAGAATTCGCGGCGTGACGATGACTCAGTGGTGCGTAACGGCAACCGGCGTGCTCGCCGTCCTCGCCCTCGTGACCGCCGCGCGGTGCCGCGCCGTGTCCGTCACCCAGCGCGACAGGGCCGACCGGCTGACCGACGAGCTCGCCCGGGTCCAGGAGCAGCTGACCGCCGAACTCGCCCGCCGGGGCGTCGAGCTGGCCGCCGTCCAGCAGGAGCAGGAGCACACCGCCTCCACCCAGCGGGCCTTCCTCAGCGTCGCCCGCCGCATCCTCGTCATGGCCCACGACCAGCAGGCGCTGCTCGACGAAATGGAACGCACCCACGACGACCCGGCGTTGCTGGAGGGCCTGCTCAAGGCCGACCACGCCGCCGCCCAACAGGCCCGGCTGGCCCAGACCCTGGCCGTCCTGTGCGGCGCCCGGGCCGGACGGCACTGGCCGGAACCGGTCACGCTGGAGGACGTCGTGCGCGGCGCCCAGTCGCGCATCCTGCCGTTCCAGCGCGTGGTGGTGCGCAGCCGGATCGAGACCGCGGTGGTCGGCGCCGCGGCCGAGGCGCTGATCCACGCCATCGCCGAACTGCTGGACAACGCCACCCGCTACTCCCCGCCCAGCACCCAGGTGTTCGTCACCCTGATGCCGGTGCACAACGGCGCGGTGATCGAGATCGACGACGGCGGCGTCGGCATGCCGGAACAGGCCGTCGCCAAGGCCGCCGCCGCGCTCGCCGGCGGCAGCACCCTGGAGGTCTCCCGGCTCGGCGAGGTGCCGCAGCTGGGACTGGCCGCGGTCGGCCGGCTCGCCGAGCAGTACGGCTTCCGGGTCACCCTCAGCTCCGCGCCCTCACCGTACGGCGGCGTGCGCGTCGTCGTCCTGCTGCCGAACGCCCTGCTCACCGAGCCGCTGCCGCCCACCGTCCCCGGCCTCGGGCCGGACGACCGGGCGTTCGGCGCCGGACCCCGGACGGGCGCCCCCACGCCCGGCCACCCCCTGGTGGAGACCCCGCCCCCCGGACGGCCCGCCGCGACCGGCAACACCCCGCCGCCGCTGCCCCGCCGGAGCCATCGGCGCGACCGCGCCGGCCGCCCCGCCCAGCACGCCGCTCCCCCGCCGCCCGAGCCGCCGTACCGCTCGGCCCGCGACGCACAGGCGTTCATGGCGATGTTCCAGGCGGGGACCGCCAGCGGCCGATCGGCCGCCCGGGCCCAGGCCCAGACCCCGCCCGGCCCCCACTGATCCTTCCCGCCCCGCTTCCCCCGACTTCCCCAGCGCTCCGGAGAGTTCCATGACCACCGCCCCTGATCTCGGCTGGCTGCTCGCCGACATCATCACCGTCCCGCAGGTCCAGCACGCCGTCGTCGTCTCCAACGACGGCCTGGAGATCGGCCGCAGCGCCGAGATCGCCCGCGAGGACGCCGAACGGCTCGCCGCCGCCTGCTCCGGGCTCCAGTCGCTGGCCCGCGGCGTCGCGGCCGGCTTCGGCGGGCCGGGCAGCGCCACCCGCCAGATCATCATCGAGTACGGCGGCGGCTACCTGTTCATCGTCGCCGCCGGGGCCGGCGCGCACCTGGCCGTGGTGACCAGCGAGGCCGTGGACGCCGGGCTGGTCGCGTACCAGATGCAGGTCCTGGTCGAGCGGATCGGCACCCACCTCACCAGCCCGCCGCGCGTCGACCACGCGGCGGGGGGCCACCGGTGAGCGGGCCCGTCCGGCCCTACGTCATCACCGGCGGGCGCAGCCGCCCCACCCGTTCCGACCTGGCCATCGAGAGCCTGGTCAGCGCGTTACCCGACCCCCCCGAACTGCCCGAGCACGTCCTGCTCAACCGCGAGCACCGGCGCATCCTCGGGCTCTGCCACAGCCTGCTCTCCGTCGCCGAGGTGGCGGCCCACCTGGGGCTGCCGCTCGGCGTCGTCAAGGTGCTGGTCGGCGACCTCTGGGACCTCGGCGCCGTGCAGGTGCTCCCGCCCGTCCCGCAGGCCGAACGCCTGCCCACAACCCTCCTGGAAGAGGTGCTCGTTGGCCTCCGCCAACTCCGCTGAAGCCCCCGCCGACGTTCCGGCCGGGCCGCAGTACCTGCCCGCCTCGGTGCAGGGCGCGGTCAAGATCCTGGTCACCGGCCCGTTCGGGGTCGGCAAGACCACCCTGGTGGGCTCGCTCAGCGAGATCACCCCGCTGCGCACCGAGGAGACCATGACCGCCGCCAGCAGCGGCGTCGACGACCTCACCGGGCACAGCGGCAAGACCACCACCACGGTCGCGCTGGACTTCGGCCGGATCACGCTCAACCCCCGGCTCGCGCTGTACCTGTTCGGCACGCCCGGACAGCAGCGGTTCTGGCCGCTGTGGGACGACCTGTCGCGCGGCGCGCTCGGCGCCATCGCGATGGTGGACCTGCGCCGGCCGGACGAGAGCTTCGACGTGCTCGGCCGGCTGGAGGAGCAGCGCATCCCCTTCGCCGTGGCCGTCAACACCTTCCCCGGTACGCCGAGTTACCCGGAGGAGGAGCTGCGCTCGGCGCTGGACCTGCTGCCCGAGGTGCCGATCCTGTACTGCGACGCACGCGACCGGCGGCAGTCGTACGACCTGCTGATCGACTTCGTGGACCACCTGCACCGCAGTTCGCTCCTGGAGCTGCCCGGATGACCGCCCCCGAACCGCCGCAGTCCTCCGGCTGCCCCGTCCCGCACGGCGCCGGCACTCCGTACGGCAGCGGCGCCCCGTACGGTGACGGCGCCCCGCACGGCGCCGGCACTCCGCACGGCGCCGGCACTCCGCACGGCGGCGTCCCCTACGGCGGCGGGCTGCCGGTCGGCGTCCCGCTGACCCCGCTGTACGGCCAGGCCGTCGCCGACGACCCGCACGGCCTGTACGCCCGGCTGCGCGAGCGCTACGGGCCGGTCGCGCCGATCGAGCTGGAGCCCGGCGTCGAGGCCTGGCTCGTCCTCGGCTACGCCGAACTGCTCGAACTCACCCGCAACGAGGCCCTGTTCTCCAAGGACTCCCGGCACTGGCGGGTGCCCGCCGAAGGCCGGCTGGCGGCCGACTCCCGGCTGCTGCCGATGACCGCCTGGCGGCCCACCCTGCTCAACCTGGACGGTGCCGAGCACCAGCGGCTGCGCGCCGCCGTCTCGGACACCCTGGCCCAGATCGACCACCGGCAGCTGCGCGAGACCACCGAGGCGGCCGCCAACGGGCTGATCGACAGCTGGGGCCCGGACGGCACCGCCGACCTGATCGCCCAGTACGCCCGCGCGCTGCCGCTGCTGGTCTCCACCCAGCTGATCGGCCTGTCCACCGAGACCGGGCCGCGGGTGATCGAGCTGATCAGCCACTTCGTGGACAGCGGGCCCGAATCGGTCCGCGCCAGCCGGGAGTTCCAGGCGATCCTGACCGAACTCGTCCGGCACCGCCGCGCCACCCCGAGCGCCGACCTCACCTCCTGGCTGCTCGCCCACCCGGCCGGGCTGACCGACGAGGAGGCGGCGCACCACCTGGTGGTGCTGATGGTCGCGGGCAACGAGACGTCCATCAACTGGATCGGCAACACGCTGCGGCTGCTGCTCACCGACCGGCGCTTCCGGGCCACCCTCACCGGCGGACGGCTCACCGTCTCCGACGCGCTGGAGGAGGTGCTCTGGCGCGACCCTCCGACGCAGAACTTCCCCGGCCGCTGGGCCACCGGCGACACCGTGCTCGGCGGCCAGTACATCAGCGCGGGCGACATGCTGGTGCTCGGCCTGGCTGCGGCCAACGCCGACCCGGCCGCCCAGGGCACCGCCAGCGCCGCGCAGGGCTCGCTCGGCGGTAACCGGGCCCACCTCGCCTGGGGCGCGGGCAGGCACGTCTGCCCGGCCCAGCACCCGGCCCGGATCATCGTCGAGACCGCCGTCGAGACCCTGCTGCACCGCCTGCCCGACCTCCAACTCGCCGTCCCCGCAGTCGAACTGGCCTGGCGGCCGTCCCCGTGGTCACGGGCGCTGGTCGCCCTCCCGGTGCTGTACAGCGCCTTCACCCCGCCCCGCCCGCCAGCCCCCGAGAGGCCCGCATGGACTCCACCGCCGACTCCCCCGGCACCCGCCCCGAGCCCGTCAGACTCGACCCCCACGGCCGCGACCAGCACGGCGAGAACGCCCGACTCCGGGCAGCCGGCCCCGCGGTCCTGGTGGAGCTCCCTGGCGGGGTGGTGGTCTGGGCGGTAACCCACCACGACACCCTCCAGTCGCTGCTGGCCGACCCCCGGGTCGGCAAGGACCCCGGACTGTGGACCACCTTCCGGGAAGGACGGCTGCCGACGGGCTGGCCGCTGCTCAACTTCGTCGCCGTGCCCGGCATGATCACCGCCGACGGCGAGAACCACCGACGGCTCCGCGGACTGGTCAGCCAGGCCTTCACCCCGCGCCGGATCGCCGCGCTGGCACCCGCGATCGAGGCCCGGACCATCGCGCTGCTGGACGGGGTCGCCGGGCTGGAAGGCGAGTTCGACCTGCGCGAGCACTTCGCCTACCCGCTGCCGATGCAGGTGATCAGCGAACTGCTCGGCCTGGCCGTGGAACAGCAGCACGAGCTGCACGCGCTCTCCGACACCCTGGTCTCCAGCGCGGCCACCCCCGAGGCGGCCGTCGCCGCGCAGCGGGACCTCAACGCGCTGCTGGCCTCGGTGGTGGCGGCCAAGCGGGCCGAACCGGGCGACGACCTGACCACCGCCCTGATAGCCGCCCGGGAGGCCGACGACCGGCTCAGCGAGGCCGAACTCGTCGGCACCCTGCTGCTGATGCTGGTCGCCGGGCACGAGACCACGCTCAACCTGATCACCAACGCCGTCCGGGCCCTGCTCGCCCACCCCGACCAGCTGCGGCTGGTGCTGGGGGGCGCGCAGCCGTGGTCGGCGGTGGTGGAGGAGACGCTGCGCTACGACTCGCCGGTCGGCCAGTTCCCGCTGCGCTACGCGATCGAGGACATCGAGGTCGGCGACGTGGTGATCCGGCGCGGCGAGGCGCTGCTCGCCTCGTACGCGGCGGCCGGACGGGACTCCGGGCACTACCCGGACGCCGACCGCTTCGACCTCACCCGGCAGCCGGCCCGGCACCTGTCGCTCGGCCACGGCCCGCACTTCTGCCTCGGCTCGGGGCTGGCCCGGCTGGAGGCGGAGACGGCGCTTCGGCACCTGTTCACCCGTTTCCCCGGGCTGGCCCTGGCGGAGGGGAGGGTGAACGAGCCGATCGCCTCGTTCGTCAGCAACGCGGTGCGGACGCTGTGGGTGACAGTCTGAACGACCCGGTTACCTGAGGGCGGCCCGGTCGTTCGGCAGGGCATGAAGAAACTCGCCACCCTGGCCGCCCTCACCATGGCGGGCCTCGCCCTCGCCGCCCCGGCGGCGTCCGCCACCTCCCAGACCGCCAGCTCGCCGGACGCCACCGGCGGCATCACCGACGGTCTCAACCTCTCCCCCGGCGACCTCGCCCTGCACGCCGCGGGCAAGCTCCCGGTGGTCGGCGGCGCCGCCCGGGCGGTGGAGGCCATCGGCACCAACCAGATGTCCCACCCGGGGCTGAGCGGGCAGATCGGCTGAACAGACAGCTCGGCTGAGCGGACAGCTCGGCTGAGCCGCTCGATCCGCCGAGCGGGGACCGTCTGACCGCCCCCCGTACGGTCAGCCGGCCCCCGTTCCCGCCGCTCGGCCCGTGAACAGCCCGTTGAGCTCCGGGTACGTCAGCCCGCCGTCCAGGCCGGTGTACGTGCCGCTCGCGTACACCTCCTCGGCCGCCCGGCGGACCGCCGCGTACGCCACCTCGGCCAGGCCCGGGCCGAGGCTGATCCGGGCCACCCCGAGCTCCGCCAGCTCGGCGACCGACGGGGAGCCGGGGGCGGCCAGCACGTTCAGCGGGGCGGGGACGGCCGCGGCCAGGGCGGCGATGGTCTCCGGGTCGGCGACGCCGGGGACGAACACGCCGTCCGCGCCCGCCTCGACGTAGAGCCGCAGCCGGCGGACGGCCTCGTCCAGCCGGCCCTCGGGCTCGCCCAGGCCGCGCAGGAACACGTCGGTGCGCCCGTTGACGAACAGCGGCACGCCCGCCGCGTCGGCCGCCGCCCGGGCGGCCGCGATGCGCTCGGCGGCCTCCCGCGGGTCGTACCCGGCGTCCTCCAGGTTCACCCCGACCGCGCCGGTGGCGAGCAGCCCGGTGACGGTCTCGCCGACCCCGGCGGCGGTGTCCGCGTAGCCGCTCTCCAGGTCCGCGGTGACCGGCAGGTCGACCGCCCGGACCACCTCGGCCGTACGGGCCAGCACCTGCTCCCGGTCCGCGCCGCCGCCGTCCGGGCTGCCGAGCGACCAGGAGACGCTCGCGCTGGCCGTCGCCACCGCGCGCGCCCCGGCGCCGGCCACCAGCCGGGCGCTCGCCGCGTCCCACACGTTGGCCAGCACCACCGGCTCACCCGGACGGTGCAGCTCCCGGAGCAGCCTGGCCTTCTCCCGCTGGGCGGCCGTGTCGGGGCCGCTCACTTGGCGGCCGGGCTCATGCGGGTGGAGACGCTGATCCGGTTCCAGGCGTTGATGGTCACGATCAGCGCGATCAGCTGGGCCAGCTCGGTCTCGTCGAACTGCGCGGCGGCCTCCGCGTACACGGCGTCCGGCACGTGGCCCTCGGTCAGCAGGGTGACGGACTCGGTGAGCGCGAGGGCGGCCCGCTCGCGGGCGGTGAACCAGGGGGTGTCGCGCCAGGCCGGGAGGGAGAGCATGCGGTGGTCCTGCTCACCGTGCTTGCGGGCGTCGGCGGAGTGCATGTCGATGCAGAAGGCACAGCCGTTGATCATCGAGGCGCGCACCTTGACCAGCTCGGCGATCACCGGGTCCAGGCCCTGCCGGGAGGCCCGGTCCATGGCGATCACCGCCTCGTAGAAGGCGGGGGCGAGCTTGTGCATGTGCAGGCGCTGCTCGGGGGCCGGCACCGGGGCCCCGTTCGTGGTCTCGTTCGTCGTCATGACCACCAGCCTAGGAGCGTGGTGGCCTGCCGTCCTGGTGCGTTCGGCGCCCGCTTCCTTGGGCCACTTACGGGCCGCTCGCGGGACGGCCCGCAGGACCGCCCGCAGGGCGCTTACGGGGGTGAACGGCGCACTTCCGGGGCGCGAACGGGCGTGCGAGGATCGCTGGGAGAACCCATACCGAGGGCGAGACCAGGGGGAACAGGGTCGTGTGCACGGCGTTCGTCAGCATCGAACCGCAGGCGCCGGTGCCGGTGCTGCTGCTCTCCGTCCGGGACGAGTACCTGGGGCGCCACTGGCTGCCGCCCGAGCACCACTGGCCGGACCGCCCCCGGCTGCTCGGCGGGCTGGACCTCACGGCCGGCGGCACCTGGCTGGCCGTCGACCCCGACCGGCGCACCGCCGCCTGCCTGCTGAACGGCTTCGGCCCGCTCGCCCCCGCCGACACCCGGCTCAGCCGCGGCCAACTGCCGCTCACCGCCGTCCGGGAGGGCGGGATCGGACACCTCGACCTCACCCCGTACGACCCCTTCCACCTCGTCCTGGTCCGCCCCGACGGCGCCACGGTCACCAGCTGGGGCGGCGGGACCCTGGAGCAGCGCGAACTGCCCGTCGGCCTCAGCGTGGTGATCAACGACGGGCTGGAGGGGACGGCCGCCAACCGCACCGCCTCGGAGCGGATCCGGGCGCTGATGGCCGCCCGCACCGAACACTTCCGGGCCCGCTTCGCCGCCGCGCCCCGGCCCGAACCGACCGGCGACGACCCGGCCGCGCGGGCCTGGGGCGCGTGGCTGCCGATCGTCACCGGCGACGGGCTGGCGCTGGACGAGGACGCGGCGCTGATCCAGCGGCGGGACTTCGGCGACGGACGGATCTGGGGCTCCTCCTCGATCTCCCTGCTGGCCCTCGGGCCGGAGCTGCTGCGCTACGACTTCGCCACCGCCCCGGTGCCCGCCGACGGGTCGGGCTGGCGGCGGGTGGCGTTGTGAACCCGCGGGGCCCGCGGCGGGCTTGAACCTGACGCTGCGGGAGGCGGCATCGTGGGCGTCCGCCGACTCCGGAGGAGGCCCCGATGGACCGCCCGCAACGCCCGCAACGCCCGCAACGCCCGCAACGCCTGCGCCGCACCCGCCGCCCGCACCGCCCGTCCGTACTGCTGCCCGCCGTGCTGACCGTCGCCCTGCCGCTGGTCGGCGCCCCGCTCGCGACGACCGCCGGCGTGCTGCTCGGCGGCGCCGTGCACCGGGCCGCGCCGGCCGCCACCGCGCCCCTCCCCTGGGTCCTGCTCGGGAAACTCGGATCCGGTGTCGCCCGGGCGTACGCTCGATGAACTTCTGACATCGGGACTGCCGGGCGTCTACATGCCCGTAGTAGCTTCGCGGGGGCCGCCGGAATCGGTCGGCCGCAGACTCCGAGCGAAGGTGCGCGATGTCGACCCTGACCTACCCGGAAGCGATAGGCGTCGGCCTGCTGCAGGGTGTGACGGAACTCTTCCCGGTCTCCAGCCTGGGCCACAGCATCCTGCTCCCGGCCCTGCTCGGCGGGAAGATCCAGCGGGACCTCGACATGACCGCCGACGGCTCCTCCTACCTCGCCGCCCTGGTCGCCCTCCACCTGGCCACCGCGCTCGCCCTGGTGGTGTTCTTCTGGCGGGACTGGGTCCGGGTGGTCAGCGGCCTCCTCAGCTCGATCCGGCACCGCCGGGTGCAGACCCGGGACGAGAAGCTCACCTGGCTGCTCATCATCTCCACCATCCCCGTCGGCATCGCCGGCCTCGTCCTGGAGAAGGCGCTGCGGCACGCACTCGGCAAGCCCGTCCCCGCCGCCGTCTTCCTCGCCCTCAACGGCCTCGTGCTGCTCGGCGCCGAACGCCTCAAGCGCGGCGGCAACGGCCGCCGCCGGGCCGGCCACGCCGCCCCCGTCGACGAGCCCGGCCTGGACCCGGCGATCGCCTCCGACGTACGGCTGACCAGGCTCAGCTACGGCCAGGGCGCCTGGATCGGCGCCGCCCAGATCCTCGCCCTCTTCCCCGGCATCAGCCGCTCCGGCGTCACCATGAGCGCCGGCATCCTGCGCGGCCTGCACCACGAGGACGCCGCCCGGTTCTCCTTCCTCCTCGCCACCCCGGTCATCCTGGCCGCCTCGGTCCTGAAGGTGCCCGAGCTGTTCAAGCCCGAGAACTCGTCCGTCCTCGGCCCCGTCGCCGCCGGCAGCGTCGCCGCCTTCGTGGCCGGCTACATCTCGGTCCGCTTCCTCACCAAGTACTTCGAGACCCGCAGCCTCACCCCGTTCGCCGTCTACTGCTTCCTCGCCGGCGTCGGCAGCGCGGTCTACCTGTCGCTCTGAACCACCCCGCCCCGAGGGCCGTCCGGCACCCCGCCGGACGGCCCTCGGCGCACCGGTTCGCGAGTAGGCTCGCCCGGGAGGAGAGGAGCGTCCCATGAGTCAGCCGCTGCCGGACGGAGTCGAGACCATTCCCCGGCCCGAGAAGGCCCCGGCCGCGGTCAAGGCCGCGCTCGCCGTCGTCGCCCCGGACCGGCTGCCCGAGATGGTGGAAGGGCAGACCCGGGCCATGGCGGAGGCCATCGCGGTCGGGAGCCTCAGCCCGATCCACGCCTTCGTCTCCCACTGGGCCACGGTGGTCGAGATCGAAAGGCTCCCGGAGTCCGCGAAGGCCTACCACCGGGCGAACTACCTGGCCAACCACGCCCCGTCCGTCGACGAGTGCCGGGCGCACGCGGTGGCGGTCGCCGAGCTCTACCGCGCGGCGTTCTCGGCGGTGAACGGGTGAGCTGGAGCTGGGAGTACCTGCCCAGCGAGGAGGCGGTCGCCGGTGGGGCCCCGGCCGGATTCCTGGCAGCCGTCGAATCCAAGGCCGACGAGCTCGTCCGGGCCGCCGCAGCGCTCCACCTGGACGGCACCACCTACCAGGGCAGCGGCGAGCCGATGCGTTACATGGACGTCGCGGACGGCCTGTTCGCGTACTACGTGGTCCCGCGCCTCGAACTGGTCGTGATCTGCCAGGTGACCGCTCCCCCGGCCTGACCGGGCCCCGGACCGGTCGGTCCGGGGCGGCTCGGCACGGGATCAGGCGGTGAGGCCCAGGGCGGCCAGACGGGTCGGGTCGGTGAGGATGTCCAGGGCGGTGATCCGGCCGTCGTGGATGGTGAAGGACATGACCGACAGCGGGCGGCCGTCGGCGAAGGCGACCACCCCCGGCGAGCCGTTGACCAGCACCAGGCGGGCCTCGGCCGCGAAGCGGGCGAAGGTGACCGCCTGCGCGGCGATGTCGGCCGCGCCGCGGCGCAGCACGCTCGGCACCAGCGTGCCGCCGTCCGAGCGGAGCACCACCCCGGGGTCGAGCACGGTCAGCAGGGCGTCGAAGTCGCCGCCCCGGGCGGCGGCCAGGAAGGCCTCCACCACCTCGCGCTTGCGGGCGTCGTCGGAGTCGGCGGGCGGAGTGGCGCCCCGCACCCGGCGGCGGGCGCGGCTGGCCAGCTGCCGGGTGGCGGCGGGGGTACGGCCGAGCACCTCGGCGATCCCGTCGAAGGGCACGTCGAACAGGTCGTGCAGGACGAACGCCACCCGCTCCGCCGGGGAGAGCGTCTCCAGCACCACCATCAGCGCGATGCCCACCGAGTCCGCGACCAGGACCTCGTGCTCCGGGTCCAGCGCCCCCAGCCCGCCGACCACCGGGTCCGGCAGCCGTACCCACCCCTCCTCCCCCTCGGGCAGCGGGTCCTCCCGGCGGGAGGCGCGGGAGCGCAACTGGTCCAGGCAGACCCGGCCGACCACCGTGGTGAGCCAGGCCCCGAGGTTGCGCACCTCACCCACGTCACTGCGGCTCAGCTTCAGCCACGCCTCCTGCACGGCGTCCTCGGCCTCCGCCACCGACCCGAGCATCCGGTAGGCCACCGCCCGCAGTTGGGGCCGCTCCGCCTCGAAGCGCTCCGCGCGCCCGGCCCACTCGTCCGGAAGGAACTCCCCGCCCACCCCGTCACTCCTCGCCTCGGAAACCGTCAGGGACGTCAACCGTCACGGACGCTAGCCGACCGGGAGCACAGCACGGCGGCCGCCCCGGCCCGGAACCGGGCAGGCGACAATGAGGCCGTGAGCACCTCCTGGACCTCCTTCGGCGGCGACCTGCACCTGGACCTCGGCGAACGGCGGGCCGCCGGTGCCGGTCTGCGGGCCTCGCTGGAGGACGCCCTGCGGGAGGCCGTCCAGGACGGCCGGCTCACGCCCGGCACCCGGCTGCCGTCCTCCCGCGCCCTCGGCGAGGACCTCGGCATCGCCCGCAACACCGTGGTCGAGGCGTACGGCCAGCTCACCGCCGAAGGCTGGCTCAGCTCCCGGCAGGGCTCCGGCACCACGGTCGCCCGGCGGTCGGTCCCCGTCCGCGGCGGACGGACCGCCCCGGCGGGGCCTCGGCGGCGCAGCGTCCGGCACGACCTGATGTCCGGACGCCCCGACCTCTCGCTGTTCCCCCGCACCGCCTGGCTCGCCGCCACCCGCCGCGCCCTCGCCACCGCGCCGCACGAGGCCCTCGGCTACGGCGGCCCGCTCGGCCGGATCGAACTGCGCGAGGCGCTCACCCACTACCTGGCCCGGGTCCGCGGCGTGCGCACCGACCCGGACCGCCTGCTCGTCTGCGGCGGCGTCCAGCAGGGCCTCGGCCTGCTCTGCGCGGCCCTGCGGGAGCGCGGGGCGCGGTCGGTCGCGGTCGAGGCGTACGGGCTGCCGCCGCAGCACGCGCTGATCCGGGCGGCCGGGCTGTCCACCGTGCCGCTGCCGCTGGACGAGCGGGGTGCCCGGGTCGACCTCCTCGACGCCCGCTGCGGCGCCGCCCTGCTCACCCCCGCCCACCAGTTCCCCACCGGCGCGCCGCTGGCCGCCGACCGGCGGGCGGCCGCGGTGCGGTGGGCGCGCGAGCAGGACCGGTACGTGGTCGAGGACGACTACGACGGCGAGTTCCGCTACGACCGGCAGCCGCTCGGCGCGATGCAGGCGCTCGACCCGGAGCGGGTGGTGTACGCCGGGACGGCCTCCAAGAGCCTCGCGCCGGGCCTGCGGCTCGCCTGGCTGGCCCTGCCGGACGCGCTGGTCGAACCGGTCGCCCGGCTGAAGACGATGGCCGACACCATGTCCCCGGTGATCGAGCAGCTGACCCTCGCCGAACTGATCACCTCCGGGACGTACGACCGGCACGTGCGGCGCTGCCGCCTGCACTACCGGCGCCGCCGCGACCGGCTGGTCGCCGCCCTCGCCGAACACGCCCCGCACGTCCGGGTCACCGGCATAGCGGCCGGGCTCCACGCCGTCCTCCAGCTCCCGCCGGGCTCCACGCCCGAGGCCGAGCTGCTCGCCCGCGCCGAGGCCGTCGGCCTCGCCCTCAGCGGCCTCACCTGGCACCGCGCCGGCCCGCCCGGCGGGGACGGCGGGGACGGCGGGGACGGCGGCCCGCCCGCCCTGGTGATCGGCTACGCCGCCCCGCCGGAGCACGCCTTCCCGGCGGCCCTGGACGCCCTCTGCGAGCTGCTGCGCGGGGCGTGAACGGGGGGAAAGGGGCGGCACGAGGGTGGGCCGGCGGCAGGGGTGCCGTCGGCCCGGGAGGGTGAGGGGTGGCTACTTGTTGCGGCTGCCCAGTTCGAACAGCAGGATGATGAACCCGGCGAAGGCGTGGCACCCCACGGTGTAGATCACCAGACGGTGGTAGACCCGCTTGTTGGCCCACTTGCCGGCGTCGATGGTCTTCGGGCCGGCGGCGGTGTCGGCGGCACCGGCCGGGGTGGCGGTGGTGGTGGGATCGGCCGGGGCGGCGGCGGTGGTGGTGGGATCGGCCATGGGGATCTCCTCCAAGGGGTCTGACGGCAGGTCAGTGGGTCACGGCGGGGCCGCCGCCGAGGCAGAGCTCGCCGCCGGGGCTCTGCAACAGGGTGTGGACGAAGAGCAGTTCGACGCCGTCCTCGGACTCGGCGGCGATGCAGTGCGGGGTGAGTGAGTCGTAGTGGGCGGAGTCGCCGACGGCGAGGTGGTGAACGCGGTCGCCGAGGGTGACACGGAGCGCTCCGCGCAGGACGTACAGCCACTCCTCGCCGGGGTGGACCCGGACCACCGTGTCCTGGACGCCCGGCGGGACCTGCACCCGCAGGGCCTGCATGGCGCGGCCGGGGGCACCGGCGCGGCGGTAGCCCCAGCCGCCGGCCCGTCCGGGCTCGATGGCGCCGCCGCGGACCACCGGGTCGGGCTCCACCATGGCCTCGCCGAGGAGGCCGGAGACCGAGGTTCCGTACGCGCGGGCGAGGCCGAGGAGCACGGGCAGCGAGGGCTGCCGGCGGCCGGTCTCCAGTCGGGACAGATACGCTGGGGAGAGTCCGACCCGCGCGGCTGCCACCTCCAGGGTGAGGCGGCTGCTGAGCCGGTGCTCGCGGAGACGGGCGGCGAGGCCGACGACCTCCTGGTCGTCGAGCTGGTCGGCCGGGTCGTGGGCGCCGGTGGAGCTGCTGGTCATGTACCCAGTGGACACCCGGCGTGCCTCACGGGCAAGAATCTTGCCTCAGAGGCAAGAGCCCCCAAAGAGCCCGCTCAGGGCCGGGGAATGTTGCGCAGGTTGCTGCGGGCCAGGTCGATCATGCGTCCGACGCCGCCGGAGAGCACCGTCCGGCCGGCCGCCAGCGCGAAGCCCTTCAGCTGGGCGGCGGTGATGTAGGGCGGGATGGACAGCGCGTTGGGGTCGGTGATCACGTCCACCAGCGCCGGGCCGGGCCGGTCCAGCGCCTCCGCCAGGACCTCCCGGACCCGGGCGGGTTCGGCGACGCGCTTGGCCGGGATGCCCATCGCCCGGGCGATGCCCGCGTAGTCGAAGTCCCCGTTGTCGATCTCGGACTCCGGGTAGCCGGAGACCAGCATCTCCAGCTTGATCATGCCGAGCGCGCCGTTGTTGAACACCACCGTCTTCACCGGCAGCCGGTGCTTGGCCACGGTGAGCAGTTCGCCGAGCAGCATGCCGATCCCGCCGTCGCCCGCCATCGCGATCACCTGCCGTCCGGGGCAGGCGAGCTGGGCGCCGATCGCGTGCGGGAGGGCGTTGGCCATGGAGCCGTGCAGGAAGGAGCCGATCACCCGGCGGCGGCCGTTGGGCTGGAGGTAGCGGGCGGCCCAGACGTTGTTCATGCCGGTGTCGACGGTGAACACGGCGTCCTGGGCGGCGACGTCGTCCAGCACCGAGGCGACGTACTCGGGGTGGATCGGCACGTGCTTCTCGATGTCCCGGGTGTAGGCGCCGATCACGTCTTCGAGCGACTTGCAGTGCTTCCTCAGCATGGTGTCCAGGAAGGTGCGGTCGGACTTGGCGTCCAGCAGCGGCAGCACGGCCCGCAGGGTGGCGGCGACGTCGCCGTGCACGGCCAGTTCGAGCGCGGTGCGGCGGCCGAGCCGGGTGGCGTCGTGGTCGACCTGGACGGTGCGCGCCTGCGGCAGGAAGGAGTCGTACGGGAAGTCGGTGCCGAGCAGCAGCACCAGGTCGGCGGAGTGCAGCGCCTCGTGGCAGGCGCCGTAGCCGAGCAGGCCGCTCATGCCGACGTCGTACGGGTTGTCGTACTGGATCCACTCCTTGCCGCGCAGCGAGTGCCCGACCGGCGCGTTCAGCGCCTGCGCGACCTCCATCACCTCGGTGTGCGCCCCGCGCACCCCGGCGCCGCAGAACAGGGCGACCTTGCGGGCCGCGTTGAGCAGCCGGGCCAGCTCCTGGACCTGGGACCAGGGCGGGGCGGCGACGGCCTGCTCGGTGAGGAAGTGGCTGGTGCCGGCGGGCCCGGCGGCGGGCAGGGCGGCGACGTCCCCGGGGAAGGCGAGCACCGAGACGCCGTGCGAGCCGAGCGCGTGCTGGATGGCGACCCGCAGCAGCCGGGGCAGCTGGGCGGGGGCCGAGAGCATCTCGCACCAGTTGCTGCAGTCGGTGAACACCCGCTCGGGGTGGGTCTCCTGGAAGAAGCCGGTGCCGATCTGGCCGGACGGGATGTGCGAGGCGAGGGCGAGTACCGGCAGACCGCTGCGCTGGGCGTCGTACAGGCCCTGGATCAGGTGGACGTTGCCGGGGCCGCAGGAGCCGGCGCAGACCGCGAGGCGGCCGCTGAGCTCGGCTTCGGCGGCGGCCGCGAAGGCGCCGGCCTCCTCGTTGCGGACGTGCACCCAGCTGATGCCGTCGGCCCGGCGGATCGCGTCCACGACGGGGTTGAGGCTGTCGCCCACGACCCCGTAGACCCGTTCCACCCCGGCCTGCCGGAGCACCTCCACCATCTGTTCGGCCACGCTCGCCACGGGTGCACTCCTTCGGTCGCCGCGGGACACCTGAACCCTCCGACGGGGAGGGTCCGGGTGCACCCGGGGCGGGCCGAACGGGTGAGCAGCGGCGAGGCGCGGGCGGGCGACGGGTGGACGCGGGCTATTCGGCGGCCAGGTGGTCCTGCTGGCCGAGCTTGCCGACCACGAGGCCGGCCTGGGCCTGGCGGCGGGCGGGTTCACGGCCGGGGGGCTGGGCGCAGCGCTCCTGGGCGGCCGGGACGGTGGTCGGCAGGGTGACCGGGTTGCCGGCCTTGACCTGCACCGCCGTGCCGTCGTGCCGCAGGTGGAGCACATCGCCCCGGCGCAGCGTGTACGTCGTCCCCTCATGGGTGATCCGGACGCCGAGCAGTTGCCCGCGCACCAGCAGCGAGAAGCCGAGCCGGGACAGTCCGGAGGGCAGCCGGGGCCGGAAGGAGAGCGTGTCGCCGTGGTCGCGCAGGCCGCCGAAGCCTGCCACCAGCGCGATGCAGGCCCCGGCGAGCGAGGCCATGTGCAGGCCGTCGCGGGTGTTGCCGCCGAGGTCGTGCAGGTCCATCAGCGCCGCTTCGGCCGTGTAGTCGTAGGCGAGGTCGAGCTGGCCGACCTCGGCGGCGATGACGGCCTGGGTGCAGGCGGAGAGCGAGGAGTCGCGGACGGTCAGGCGCTCGTAGTAGGCGAAGTTGCGGGCCTTCTGGGCGTCGGTGAAGGCGTCGCCGCGGACCTGCATGGCGAGCACCAGGTCGGCCTGCTTGACCACCTGCTTGCGGTACAGGTCGAAGTACGGGTAGTGCAGCAGCAGCGGGTAGTTCTCGGGCGGGGTGCCCTCGAAGTCCCAGACCTGGTGGTGGGTGAAGCCGTCGGCCTGCGGGTGGACGCCGAGGTCCGCGTCGTACGGGATGTACATCGCGGCCGCGGCGTCGCGCCAGGCGGCGGTCTCCTCGGTGTCGACGCCGAGGGCGGCGGCCTCGTGGGAGTGGCGGGTGGCGGCCTCGGCGGCGGCGCGCAGGTTCGTCTGCGCCATCAGGTTGGTGTAGACGTTGTTGTCGGCGACGGCGCTGTACTCGTCGGGGCCGGTGACGCCCTCGATCCGGAACTTTCCGGCGACGTCGTGGTGGCCGAGCGAGCGCCACATCCGGGCGGTCTCGACCAGGAGTTCGAGGCCCCACGCGCGCTCGAACTCCTCGTCCCCGGTGGCCCGGATGTAGCGGGCGACGGCGGCGGCGATGTCGGCGCCGATGTGGAAGGCGGCGGTGCCCGCCGGCCAGTACCCGGAGCACTCCTCGCCTCGGATCGTCCGCCAGGGGAACACCGCGCCGGCCAGGCCGAGTTGGGCCGCGCGCTCGCGGGCGAGCGGGAGGGTGGTGTGCCGCCAGCGCAGGGCCTGGCTGACGGCGTTGGGCAGGCAGTAGGTGAGCACCGGCAGGACGAAGGTCTCGGTGTCCCAGAAGCTGTGCCCGTCGTAGCCGGGGCCGGTCAACCCCTTGGCGGGGATGGCCCGTTCCTCACTGCGGGCGCCGGCCTGCAGGACGTGGAAGAGGCCGAACCGGACGGCCTGCTGGAGCTCGACGTCGCCGTCGATCTCGACGTCGCTGGTCTCCCAGAACTCCCTCAGGTAGTCGGTCTGTTCGGCGACCAGTCCGTCCCAGCCGGTGTACCGGGCGGCGTTCAGCGCGGCCTCCACCTGGTCCCGGACGGCGGGCAGCGAGCGGGTGCCGGACCAGCCGTAGGCGATGAACTTGGCGAGCCGCAGCCGCTGTCCGGTTTCGAGCACGGTGGTGACGCTGATCCGGCAGTGGTCGGCCTCGGCCTCGGCGACGGTTTCGAGCCTCTCGGGGCCCTCGATGACGTGGTCCATCCCGGCGGCGACCCGGATGCCGCTGTAGCGGGTGCGGTGCACCAGGACGGCCTTGGTGTCGCTCGCGTGGTGCGCCTCGGGCTGGAGCGGCGCCTCCAGGACGGCGGCGGCGCGCGGGTCGCCCTCGGGGCCGCCGGGCAGCTGCTCGTTGGCGACCAGCTCGGACTGGAGCACGATCCGCACCGGCCCGTCCACCGCCTCGACGCTGTACTCGATGGCGGCGATGGCGCGCTGGGTGAGCGAGACCAGCCGGGAGGAGCGCACCCGGATGGTCCGGCCGGCCGGGGAGGTCCACTCGGCCTCGCGGTGCAGCATGCCCTCCCGGAAGTCCAACCAGCGCTTGTGGCTGAGGAGTTCGCCGTAGCGCAGGTCGAAGGGCTCGTCGTCCACCAGCAGTCGGATGATCTTGCCGTTGGTGACGTTGATGACGCTCTGGCTGGACTCCGGATAGCCGTAGCCGCCCTCGCCGTACGGCAGCGGGCGCAGTTCGAAGACGCCGTTGAGGTAGGTGCCGGGCAGGCCGTGCGGCTCGCCCTCGTCCAGGTTGGCGCGCAGGCCGATGTGGCCGTTGGAGAGCGCGAAGACGGACTCGGCGCGGGCCAACGAGCCCAGGTCCAGGCCGTGTTCGGCGATCTGCCACGGGTCGATCGCGAAGTTGTCCCCGGGACTCATTCCTTCTCCCCCAGCAGTTCGGCAAGGTCCTGGACGACCACGGTGGCGCCGTCCCGGCGCAGTTCGGCGGCCTGCCCGGTGCGGTCGACCCCGACCACCGCGCCGAAGCCTCCGGCCCGGCCGGAGGCGACCCCGGCGAGCGCGTCCTCGAAGACGGCCGCGTGCGCGGGTTCGACGCCCAGCTCGCGGGCGGCGTACAGGTAGGTGTCCGGGGCGGGTTTGCCGGGCAGCCGCCGCTGCTTGGCGACCACGCCGTCCACGATCACGTCGAAGAGCTCCAGCATGCCCGCCGAGCGCAGCACCGCCCGGCAGTTGGCGCTGGAGGAGACCACCGCGCTGGGCAGTCCGAGCGCGCGCAGCCGGTGCACGTAGGCGACCGAGCCGTCGTAGGCGCGCACGCCCTCGTCGTGGATCAGCCGCAGCACGGTCTCGTTCTTGGCGCGGCTGATGCCCTGCACGGTACGGGCGTTCGGCGGATCGTCCTCGGTGCCCTCGGGCAGGTCGATGCCCCGGCTGCGCAGGAAGGCCCGGGTGCCGTCGAGGCGCGGGCGGCCGTCCACGTAGGTGTCGTAGTCGATGACGGCGTCGAAGGGGACGAACTGCCCGCCGGTGCGGGCTGCTTCGGCGCGCAGGAAGGTGTCGAAGGTGTCCTTCCAGGCCGCGGCGTGCACCTTCGCGGTCTGGGTGAGCACCCCGTCGAGGTCGAAGAGGAAAGCACGGATGTCGTCCGGTAGCCCCAGCATGGGTGCAGTCTTACCCGGGAACGCGGGGGAAGCCGCCCATTCCCGGCGGCGCGTCGCCGGAAGGGCGGCTTCCGTGTGCCGCACGGGATCAGGGCGAGTCGGGCATCTGCGCCTCGGGGGCCTGGATCACCGCGAAGAGCGCGCCCTGCGGGTCCTGGACGACCGACATCCGGCCGGACTGCATGTCGAACGGCGGCTGGATCACCGAGCCGCCCGCCTTGACCAGGGCGTCCACGACGGAGTCGGTGTCGTCCACCGAGAAGTACGTCATCCAGTGCGAGGGGGTGCCGGCCGCCAGGTACCCGGGGATCTCCTGCATGCCGCCCACCGTGCGGTCGCCGACGTTCAGCGAGTAGTAGCCGTCCATGCCCTGGATGGTGGCCGGGCGCAGGCCGAGCGCGGGCTGGTAGAACCGGCCGGCCTCCCCGGTGTCGGCGGTGTTGAGCTCGTTCCACACCAGCGCGCCGGGCTCGTTGACCACGCCCGCGCCGATGAAGTCCATCGCCTGCCAGACCCCGAACACCGCGCCGGTCGGGTCGGCGGCGACCAGCATCCGGCCGATCGTGCCGATGTCCATCGGGTCGTAGAGGAGCGTGCCGCCGGCCCCGGCGATGGACGCCCTGGTCGCGTCGACGTCGTCCGAGGCGAGGTAGGTGGTCCAGGCGACGGGCGGCGGCGGCTGGCCCTCGGGCCCGGACTGCGCCATGATCCCGGCGACCGGGCGGCCGCCCAGCGTGCACACGGCGTAGCCGCCGAACTCGGCCGGGCCGACCTTGCCCTGCCAGCCGAACAGGTCGCGGTAGAAGTCGAGCGCGGCCTGCTGGTCGCTCGCCATCAGGTCGACCCAGCACGGGGTGCCGGGGGTGTACGGATCGGTGACTACGGGCATTGCTGGGCCTCCCGGAGGCGGTGGTGGCCGGCTGGGGTCGTCGGGACGGGCGGGGGCTCGGCCCGCCCGGTGGTGCCGTCCGCGCGGACGGCGGTACACCGCCCACCTTCGGTCCGCCGTCGCGTTCCCGCCACCGGACGGCGCCCTGGCGGGCGACTGGTCGGCGACCGGTCAGCGGCCGCTCACTCCTCGTCGTGGTGCCGGGTGGTGACGAAGAACGGCTGCACCTTGCCGCTCTGCGCGTAGTCCTTGAGCCGGACCAGCAGTTCGGCCCAGGTGCCGGCCACCATCGGGACGCCCTCCTCACTGCCCGGCTGCCAGCCCCCGTGCCGGAACAGCAGCCGGGTGCGCTCGGGCGCGTCCGGCTGGTCGGTGAGCTCCCAGCTGATCCAGGTGCCGGCCCAGTGCGGCGGGAAGGACCCGGCGTTGGCCCACACCACCCGGTCCGGGCCGGACCGCTCCAGGCGCAGCCGGAAGGGCTCGGGGACGTCGGGGAAGTCGAACAGCAGCACGTCGCCCTCGCGGTCCACGGCGTCCGTCCACCAGCTGGTCAGCCCGTCGTGCGTGGTGAGCGCGGCGAGGACGACGGCCTGCGGGGCGGCGATGTCGAACTGCATGGCGATCTCGGGCATGGGGTCCGCCTCTCGGTGGCCGGTGGTCCCCCTCCACGGCCACCATGGCACGGCCCCGGGGCTCGTGCGCCCCGGGGCCGTGCCCGCCGTCCCGGTGTGCGCGGTCAGCCGCCGCTGCCGTAGGTGGTGTTCGCGCAGATGTCGTCGTCCGCCGAGCGGGCGTCGTTGGTGACGGTGGTCGGCAGCGGCTGCGGGGGCGCCTGGACGCCCGGGGTGGCGCCGGCCGGGCTGCTGGTGGGTGCCGCGCCGGACCCCATGCCCATGGCCGCCGCGAAGTCCTGGCCGACGATCACCGAGATGCCGCGCGCGCTGCTGGGCTCCAGGCTGGCGCCCGGGAACAGCGCGGCGACCTTCTCGGCGTTCGCCTTCTGCCCGGAGCCGTACTCGATCGTGGTGGTCTTCAGCTTGGTGCTCGACCCCTGGCCCGCCGTGCTGGCGACGAACTTGGCGGCCTTCAGCTGCTCCGTCCCCTTGCCGGCCAGGCCGTTGACGGTCGTCCCGTTGTAGACCGCCACCTTGATCGAGGAGTTGGCCGCGTCCCCGGCCGGGGCGGGCGGAGCGGCCGAGGTGCTGGGCGCGGGCTGCTGCGGGGCCGAGCTGGTGCCGCTGCCGGGGGCGTCCGGCTGCTGGCCGGTGGCGTTCTGGCCGTCGATGGTCTGGTCGGCCCTGAGGGTCTCCCAGAGCTTGTTGGCGTCGGGCTGGACCAGGTCGATGTTGGCGTCCTGGGTGCGGTAGCGCCAGGGCGCGGTCACGAACTTGAGGTCGTGCATGTCGATGTTCTTCAGCGACATGCCGAAGGAGAGCAGCTTGTCCGCGGAGTCCAGCCCCTGGTCGACGGTCAGCGACTTGGTCGCCGCGTCCGCGAGCGGCAGCAGGTTGGTGGGGCTCAGCCCGTCCTTCTTCATCTTGGTGGCGAGCGAGCTGAGGAAGGCCTGCTGGCGCTTCATCCGGCCGATGTCCGAGCCGTCGCCTATGCCGTGCCGCAGCCGCACGTAGTCGAGCGCCTGCTGGCCCTGGACGGTCTGCTTGCCCTGCGGGAGGACGAGGTTGCCCTTCTTGTGCAGGTTGGGGTTGATGTCACCCTCGTAGATCGGCTTCGGCAGGCAGACGTCCACGCCGTTGACGGCCTTGGTCATCGCGGCGAAGCCGTTGAAGTCGACCACCATGGTGTGGTCGATCCGGATCCCGGTGACCTTCTCGATGGTGTTCTGGGTGCAGGCCGGGTTGCCGTCGTCGCTGCCGCCCATGGAGAACGCGGCGTTGAACAGGTCGTTGCCGCCCTTGGTCCACTTGCCGTTGGGCAGCTTGCAGGGCGGTATCTGCACCATCGCGTTGCGCGGGATCGAGATGCCCACGGCGTGCTTGTGGTCGGCGTAGACGTGCAGCAGGATCGTGGTGTCCGAGCGGGCGCCGCCGTCCTCGCCGCCGCCGAGGTCCGCGTTGTTCTTGCCCCGGCTGTCCGAGCCGATCAGCAGCAGGTTGACCGGCTTGTTGCCGTCCGCGTCGGCCTTGGCCTCCGGCGGGCGGTCGGTGGACACCGCGTCGGAGTCGAAGGTCTTGATGTTGGCGTTCAGCTTGTAGTAGATCGCGCCGCCGGTGCCCGCGATCAGGACCAGCACGCCGGCCGCGGACCAGGCGACGATCTTCTTCACGTTCTTCTTGGGCTTGCTGTTGCGGCGGGCCGCGGCCCGGCCGCCACTGGCCGCCTCCGCCTTCCCGCCGCCCCTGCCCTGCGCGGCACGGCGGGCCTCCGCCCGGCCGCCGGAGCGCGGCGGGGGCACGGCGCCCTCCGGGCCCTCCGACGCGAGCGCGTCGGGCGTGCCCTCGCCCCGAGCCGGGCTCTCGCCCCTGCGACCTGACATGCGCGTACCTTTCACCGACGGAAGCGACGCCCCGGACGATCTGGCGCACCGCACACAGAGGAGACGGACGAGCCCGTTCCCAGGTTGCACATACGAAAGTCAGTACAGACCGACCATCGTGGCTTCCGATCATATTTAGGCCCAAGATGATCACGGACCTCTGGTGCACCAACAACCCGGTCGGCCACTGGGGAACCCGGCGAAAGACCGCCCGAAACCACTCGATTCGGACGGGGAATCACCGCCGCGGTGATCGGAGGACGCGGCGGCTTCTGGAAGACTCGGTGGCTTCCGGAGGACGCGGCGGCCTCTAGAAGACGCAGGGGATGCCGCCGTCGGACTGGGCCTCGACCTTGGGGCCCTGCATGGGCAGGTTGGCGGCCGGGTCGCCGGTGGCCGGGGCGCTGGGAGCCGCGGGCTTGTCGGCGGCGACGCCGGTGAAGGTGCTGCCGAGGGTGACCACGACGTGGTCGGCGGCGGCCGAGGCGGACTCGGTGGCGGTGACGCCGTAGCGGGCGGCGACCTGCTCGGCGGCGTCCTTGGCGCCCTTGCCGTAGGTGACGGTGGTGGTCCTGGGCTTGCCGGCGGCGGGGCCGGTGCGGCCCTCCTTGAAGCCCATCCCGACCAGGGCCTTGGCCTCGTTGCCGGAGGAGACCCCGGCGGCCGAGGAGGCGTTGAACACGTCCAC
>NZ_LFMD02000002.1:1679666-1746636 GCF_015776785.2 Kitasatospora sp. SUK 42
TGGTGGCGGCCCGGCCCGCGTCGCGGCCGGCCTTCTCCAGGTCGGCGCCCTTGAGGCCCTTGGCCCGCAAAGCCGGCTCGGCCTTGTCCTTGGCGTTGCCGTAGGCCTCCTTGATCTTGCCCATGCCCTGCTGGGAGCCGTCGCCGTTGTACATCATCACGTAGTCGTCGCGGGGGATGGAGACCGACTGCACCTTGCCGCCGTTCGCGGGTATGTGCAGCAGGATCAGCGAGTTGGTGTTGTAGCCGCCGATCTCCGAGCTGTAGCCGGCGTGCAGCTCGTCCTGGATGAACTGCGGATCGATGTCCGAACCGTCCATGTTCTTGCGGCTGTCCAGGCCGATCAGCAACAGGTTGACCGAGTTGTCCAGGTGCTTGGGGGCGTCCTTCCTGGTCTCCGCGATGACGCTGGACGTGGTCATCCCGTCGGTGAGCGCCTTGTACTCGTACCAGACCACCCCGCTCGCGGCGAACACCGCGAAGCCCACCGTGCAGGCCACCACCCGGCCCGCGATCAGCACCGGGGAGGGTCCGCCACCGCTCGCGGCCTTGCGGGCGGCGGCCCGGCCGCCGGGCTGCCGCCCGGTGCCCTGCGACGGCTCGGTGCTCTCCGACGGCTCGGTGCCCTCCGGCTGCTCGGTGCGCTCGGCCATGGTGCGTCCCCCGGGTCCCGGACCGTTCGGCCCGCGTTCGACAGGTCTGTAGCGGCCAGCGAAACACACGAACCGATCAAGCCGAAACGGTTCGCCGTCAAAGTGCCAGCGATGGGACCGATTTGGGAACGAAGCGACGGTGGTTCCCAGTCGGAGGCCGGGGCACGGAGGACTTCACGTGGCTTGAGACGTCCACGAGGCCCGGATCGGAACCATCCGACCCGGGCCTCGGCGGTGGGCCGCCAGGGGCTCGAACCCTGAACCTACGGATTAAAAGTCCGCAGCTCTGCCAATTGAGCTAGCGGCCCGCGGCCCTTGGTCCCCACTCGATCCCGATGGTCCCGGTTGGGGAGGGCCACGGCGATCCTACCCGGTGGGGGCCAGGGCTCCGCCAGTGGATTCACCGGGCGCGCCGGTGGCGGGGGGCCGTTCCCGGAGCGGGCCGTAGTGGGCGGCGCGGACCCGGCGGAGCCAGTCCTCGGCCGGGCGCCGGTCGGGGGCGGCGGGCAGGACGCCGGGGCGGGCGAGGCGCTCGGCGGCGCCGGCCAGCAGCGATTCGGCGGTGGCCGGGTGGTCCGCGATGCGTTCGCCCAGGTCACGGATGTGCTCCGGATCGGGAAGCCGGATCACGTTCTGGCCCGTCTCGTGCAGCCGGACGGCCTGTTCGACCAGCCGGACCAGGTGCCGGGCGTGTTTGGCGGCCCGGCGGCGGGTGGCGGGATCGGTGGTGTCGCGGGCCAGCAGCTTGCGGAACTGCTGCTCCGCGTAGCCCAGATAGGCCTTGCGGACGGCCGGCCCGCTGAGGAAGGTCGAGCGGATCCCGATCAGCTCGCGCCCGAGCGGGGTGACGCTCTCGTACAGGTCCTCCGGCAGCCAGACGAGTTCGGAGGCGGTCGGATTGCAGGACAGCGCCAGGCGGCACCACTTGGCGGCCTCGTGCAGGGTGACGTCCGGCGCGGTGGTGACGTGCGACTCGGCCGGGCGGTCCAGGCCGTGCAACTCCTCGGTGGGGACGGCGAACAGCCCGAGCCGGTCGACGTCCGAGCCCGCGTGGGCGAAGCCGTACGCGGTGGAGCCGACGATGCCGGACAGCAGGACGGTGCCGGGGGTGGCGGGCAGGGCGGGCTCCTCTCGAACGGACGGCCGGGTACCGCATCCTCTCCGGAACGGGCCGCGCCGGGCCAGCGAATTCCGGTCCGGACCGGCCCGGCCGCCGATACTGGCCCCATGGAGCACGATCCCCACCTGGAAGCCGTCGGCGCCGGCACCTTGCGGGCCTGGTGGTCGCACCGGCAGTGGCTGGACCGCCCGCACACCGGGGCCTCCGCCGCCGAGGTGCTGGCCGCCACCGGCTGGGCCCGCTCGGTGGGCGGCGCGGCGCCGTACCTGGGTCTGTTCGCCCGGGCCGGGCTGGGGCGGGCGGAGGTGGACGCCGAGCTGGCCGCCCTGCGGGTGCACGAGCTGCCGTCCGCGCGCGGCTGCACCTACGTGCTGCCCGCCGACGACTTCGCGCTCGGGCTGGCGGTCGGCGCGGCCGCCCCGACGGGCGAACTGGCCGCGGCGCAGAAGCACCTGGGGGTCGGCCGGGACGAGGTGGAACAGCTGTGCCTGGCCGTCGAACGGGCCCTGGCCGGCGGCGGGCCGCTGGACCCGACCACGATCCGCGAGGCGGTCGGCGACGCCGTCCGGCCGCTCGGCGAGGCGGGCCGCAAGCGCGGCCTGGCGACGACCCTGCCGCTCGCCCTCGGGCTGATGCAGTCGCGCGGCCGGATCCGCCGGGTGCCGGTCAACGGCCGCCTGGACCAGCAGCGTTACGGCTACGTCGGCTGGGACCAGCCGGTCCTCGGGGACGCCGTCGACCTCGCCCGCCGCTACTTCTCCTGGGCCGGCCCGGCCACCCTCAAGCACTTCCGCTGGTTCTCCGGCTTCAGCGCCGCCACCGCCCGGCAGGCCGTCGCCGAGGCCGGGCCGGTCCCGGTCGCCCCCGGGTCGGAGCTCCTGCTGCCGCCCGAACTCGCCGAGGAGTTCGCCGGGTTCGTGGTTCCCGCCGAGCCGCACTACACCCTGCTGGCCGGCATCGACGGCATCCACCTGCTGCACCGCGACCTGCCCCGGCTGCTCGACCCCGCCGACGCCGCCCGCCCGCTGCCCGCCGGCCGGGCCGGGCGCGCCTTCGGCTCCGAGACCGACCCGCAGACCCACCTCGTGCTCGACCGCGGCCGGATCGTGGGCCTCTGGGAGTACGACCCCGAGCGGGCCGAGATCGTCCACCTGTCCTTCGTCCCGCTCGACGACGCGCTGCGCGAGGCGGTGGCCCGCACCGAGGCGTTCGTCCGGGACGAGCTCGGCGACGCCCGCGGCTTCAGCCTCGACTCCCCGAAGAGCCGCGCCCCGAAGATCGCGGCGCTACGGGCCGCGGCGGCCGCCCAGGCCGGCGGAACCCCCGTGTAACGTGCGGAACATGTCGACCACCACCCCCGAAGAGGTCCTGATCGTCACCGGCGCCGGCCGCGGCATCGGCGCCGCCACCGCCCTGCTGGCCGGCCGCCGCGGCTACCGGGTCTGCGTCAACTACCGTACGGACGAGGCCTCCGCCGCCTCCGTCGTGGACGCCATCCGGGCCGAGGGCGGCACCGCCCTCGCCGTCCGCGCCGACGTCAGCCGCACCGCCGAGGTGGAGCGGCTGTTCGCCACGGTGGACACCGAACTCGGGGCGCTCACCGGGCTGGTGAACAACGCGGGCACGCTGGAGAGGCAGTGCCGGCTGGAGGACATCGACGAGGACCGGCTGAACCGGATCTGGGCCGCCAACATCACCGGCCCGTTCCTGTGCGCGGCCCAGGCCGTGCGCCGGATGTCCACCCGGTACGGCGGGCGCGGCGGCGCGATCGTCAACGTCGGCTCGGCCGCCTCCCGGATCGGCTCGCCCAACGAGTACGTCGACTACGCGGCCGCCAAGGGCGCGGTGGACTCGATGACCCGCGGACTGGCCCTGGAGGTCGCGGCCGAGGGCATCCGGGTCAACACCGTGCGCCCGGGCCTCATCCACACCGACATCCACGCGCTCGGCGGCGAGCCCGGGCGGGTCGACCGGGTCGCCCCCAACCTGCCGATGCGGCGCGGAGGGCGGCCGGAGGAGGTCGCCGAGGCGATCCTGTTCCTGCTCTCCCCGGCCGCCTCGTACACCACCGGTGCGTTCCTGGAGGTCTCCGGCGGGCGGTGACGGCGCCTGCCGGGGCGTGCCCTTCAGCGAACAGCCCCCTCCGGTTTCCTTCCGCCGATCCGCCCGCGCCCGTACGGTGGAGGCCATGACCGACGCCTTCATCGACATCCCCGGTGTGCGCAACTTCCGTGACGCGGGCGGGATCGGCTCCCTCCGCCGGGGCGTGCTGTACCGCTCCGGATCCCTCCACACGCTCACCGAGGAGGGCGCCCGGAAGCTCAAGGCCCTCGGCCTGCGGACGGTGGTCGACCTGCGCAGCCCGTTCGAGCAGGAGATCTGGCCGGACCAGCGGCACGGCCTCGACCACGAGACCCTCAGCGTGCCGACCCTGCCCGCCAACCGCGAGGACGTCGACCTCCCCTGGCCCGAGGACCAGGCCGACCTCTACCTCTTCATGCCCGAGACGGCCGGCCGCTCGCTCGCCGCGGTGGTCCGCCATCTGGCCACCCCTCAGGCGCTGCCGGTGGTCGTCCACTGCGCCGTCGGCAAGGACCGCACCGGCCTCACCATCGCCGTCCTGCAGTCCCTGCTGGGCGCCTCCGACGCCGACATCACCGCCGACTACCTGCTCTCCAACGTCGGCCTCGGCCTGGACAAGGGCCCCGCCCCGTACATCGACGAGACCGGCACCGAGCGGGTCTCCCGCCCGGTCAGCGCCGAACTCATCGCCTCCTCCCTCGGCTGGATCCGCACCCACCACGGCACCGTCCCCGACTACCTCCGCTCCCACGGCGTCACCGAGGCCGAACTCGCCGCCCTCCACGCCAACCTCTCGGTCTGACCCGGCGTCGCCCCGCAGGCGGGAGTTCGCCCCGACCGCTACCCCTGGCGTTCGAAGCGCCACCACTGGGTGGGGGCGTCGACGTCCTCCCACTGGTGGACGGGGGCGCCGGGGGTGTCCGCGGCGGTGAGGGGCTTGCCGCTGATGAAGCTGGTGACGGTGTACGTGCCCGGTGCGTCGACGTGGGCCTCCAGCAGCCACTCCTGCGCGCCGAAGGCGTTGGCGGACCACTGCTGGATCGGGACGCCGTCCTCCGGGGAGGCGCCGGTGACGTCGAGGCGCTTGCCGCTGGCGGCGTTCTCGATGTGGAAGAGCGCCCCGCCCGGGTGCACGGGCGCGAGCTGCCAGAGCTGGGCCTCGGAGCCGTCCTCCGCGCCCAGCCGGACGCGGGCGCCGCTGCGCCGGGAGCCGTCGGCCACCTCCAGCAGCAGGCCGCTGCCGACGTTGCGGATCCGGTAGCGGCCGTCGGTGACCGCGGCGTCGGCCGCGCGGTCGGTCACGCTCTCGATCCCGCTCTCAGTAACGCTGTCAGTCATGTTCGAATCCTCCCACTGCGGACCGCCCGGTGGCCCCGTACCAGGGGGCCCGGCCGGGCGGCCCGTTCGCCGGGTTATGGTCGGAAGCCGACGCAGCCCTACGACCAACGAGTGGAGTCGACGATGGCGAAGGTCCCGAACGTGCTCTCGGCCGCCGCGCCCGCCGCGCTGACCGCGGCGAGCGGTCTGGTCGGCGGTTACGGTGTGGCCCGCTGGACCGGCCGACGCGAACTGGGCGGCGCGGTGCTGGCGGTGGCCGGTGCCGGGGCGGCCGCGCAGTGGCGCCGCAGCTCGGGCACGGCCGCGGCGGCGGCGCTGACCGGCCTGTACGTGGCGGCCTTCGGCGGCTCGCACCCGCTGGCGAAGCGGATCGGCGCCTGGCCGTCCGTGTTCGCCGTCACCGGTGTGGTCGCGGCGGCCTCGACGGCCGCGACGGCGCTGTCCGCCTGCAAGGCCTGCAAGCGCTGACCGGCTCGGCGCTCGGCTCAGCCCTCGGCCCGGGGCCCGGTGCTCACCGGGCCGCCGTACCGAACCGCGCCTCGAAGGCGGCCCGGTTCGCCGAGACCGGCGAGCGGTCCCAGACCGCGAACACCACCCGGTCGAACGCGGCCCCGTACCGGGCCAGCGCGCCCTCGAAGGCCTCGGCGACCTCCGCCGGGTCGTTGCGGAACACCCCGCAGCCCCAGGCGCCGAGCACCAGCGCCCGGACCTCGTGCCGGGCCGCCGCCGCGAGCACCCGCAGGGCCCGCTCGGCGAGCACGCCCCGGACGTCCGTACCGGGCGAACGCCGTTCCAGCTGACCGGCGTTGGGGGCGGGCGAGGTCAGGAAGGTGACCGGGTACGGCCGGGCCAGCAGGTCGCCCCGCCCGCCGCGGATCACCGGGACGGCCGGCGAGACGATCACCCGGTGGCTGTACCGCAGGTCGGTCGAGGCCCGGTGCGCCTCGTAGTAGTCGGGTGCCTCCAGCAGGCAGTCGTACAGCAGCGCACTGCGGCACAGGTCCTCCTCCTGGGCGCGGGCGCCGCGCAGGTAGCCGCCGCCGGGGTTGCGCGCGGAGGCGAAGTTCAGCACCCCGACCGGCCCGGCCCCGGCCCCGACCAGCCGCCGGGCGGCCTCGACGCTCCCCTCGGCCGTCACCTCCGCCGGCCCGGCCAGCGGCCCCGGGCCCCGTCCGTCCTCGGCCAGCAGCGCGTCCAGCGCCTCCGGCGCGTACGACACCGTGCCGGCCTTCGCCGCCGTCAACTGCTCCCCCACCTGGACGAGTTCGCCCCCGGCCGTCCGGTAGCTCCCCCGCGCGGCGATCTCCTCGTTCACTCGTGCCACGTCGTGCAGTCTGCTGCTCATGTCCGCGACGCTACGGGAGCTCCGCCCTCGCGCGCCACAGGTTATTCTCACCCCCAGAACAACGAGGCCCGGGAGGTGCCGGGGGAACGCGAAGGGCCCGCTCCGGGTGACGGAGCGGGCCCTTCGGCGTTCTTTCAGTGCGACCTTCTCAGCGCGACCGGCGGTCGATCACCGGTCGTACCGGGTCAGTTCTTCCAGCGCGGCTTGCGGTCGTCGCGGTTGAAGCCGCCACGGTCGCGGTCGAAGCCACCGCGGTCACGGTTGAAGCCACCGCGGTCGGACTGCGGACGGCCGCCGGAGCGGTGGTCGTCGCGGCGCGAGAACGGACGGCTGCTGCTGCCGCCGCCGCGCTCGTCGCGGTCCCGGCCGAAGGACGGGCGGTCGCCGAAGGAGCGGGCCGGACGGTCACCGAAGGAGCGGCCGCCGCGGTCGTCACGGTCACGGTTGAAGCCACCGGAGCGACGGTCGTCACGCTCGAAACCGCCCGAGCGGCGGTCGTCACGGTCACGGCCGCCGAAGCCACCGGAACGGCGGTCGTCACGGTCACGGTTGAAGCCACCGGAGCGACGGTCGTCACGCTCGAAACCACCGGAACGGCGGTCGTCACGGTCACGGCCGCCGAAGCCACCGGAACGGCGGTCGTCACGGTCACGGTTGAAGCCACCGGAGCGACGGTCGTCACGGTCGAAACCGCCCGAGCGACGGTCGTCACGGTCGCGGCCGCCGAAGCCGCCGCGGTCGCCACGGTCACCGCGGTCGCGGTTGAAGCCACCGGAGCGGCGGTCGTCGCGGTCACGGTCCCGGCTGAAGGCCGGACGCTCGCTACGGGCCTCGCGGTACGACGGAGCGCGCTCCTCGGACTGCGGCGCGGCGGCAGCGGCCTCGACGACGGCCGGAGCCTCGGCGGCGGCGCCCTCGGCGGCCTCCTCGGCGGCCGGGGCCTCGTCCTCGATGCCCAGCTCGGCCCGCTCGCGCGCCGCACGGGCACCCAGGCGGTCCGCCTCCTCGCGCAGCTCGGTGGCGCGGCGCTGCGCGCGCTCCAGCTGGCGGGTCATGTCGGCGAGCTCGCGCTCGGCGGCACCGGCGATGTTGGCGGCGCTCTCCGCCTGCACCTCGGTGAGCGAGCGGGCGCCGGTGATCCGGGCGACCTCCGCGTCGAAGGCGTGGTCCAGGATGTGGCGGCTGGCGTCGACGCCCGCGTCCTCCATCAGGCGGAAGACGCCGCGGCGCTGGTGCGGCAGCACCAGGGTGACGACGGCGCCGGAGCGGCCGGCCCGCGCGGTGCGGCCGGAGCGGTGCAGGTAGTCCTTGTGGTCGCCGGCCGGGTCCACGTTGAGGACCAGGTCGATGCCGTCGACGTGGATGCCGCGGGCGGCGACGTCGGTGGCGACGACGACGTTGACGTAGCCGTCCTTGAAGTCGCCGAGGACGCGGGTACGGGCGCCCTGGGTCATGCCGCCGTGCAGCGCGTCGGCCTTCACGCCGGCCTCGATGAGCTGCTCGGCAACGCGGTCGGCGCCCATCTGGGTGCGGACGAAGATGATCGTGCGGCCCTTGCGGGCGGCGATCGCGTTGGTGATCGGCGCCTTGTCCTTGGGCTTCACCACGAGGATGTGGTGGGTCATGGTGGTGACCGCGCCGGCCGACGGGTCGACCTCGTGGGTGACCGGGCTCTTCAGGTAGCGCTTGACCAGGGTGTCGATCTCGTTCTCCAGGGTGGCGGAGAACAGCAGGCGCTGGCCTCCGGCCGGCACCTGGTCGAGGATCTCGGTGACCTCGGGCAGGAAGCCCATGTCGGCCATCTGGTCGGCCTCGTCGAGGACGACGGTCCGGACGTCGGCCAGCTTGGCCGAGCCGCGGTTCAGCAGGTCCCGCAGACGGCCGGGGGTGGCGACCAGGATGTCGACGCCGCGCTCCAGCGCGTAGATCTGGTTCGACATCGAGGTGCCGCCGCAGACGACCTTGAGCTTGAGGCCGAGCACCGAGCCGAAGGGCTCCAGGGCGTCGGCGACCTGCATGGCCAGCTCACGGGTCGGGACCAGGATCAGGCCGCGCGGGTGCTTGGGCTTGGTGCGCTCACCGTCGGCCAGGCGGGTCAGCAGCGGCAGGCCGAAGCTGAGGGTCTTGCCGGAGCCGGTACGGCCGCGGCCGAGCACGTCCTTGCCGGCCAGGGCGTCCGGGATGGTCGCGGCCTGGATCGGGAACGGGGTGGTGACGCCGCGCTTGGCGAGGGCGCGCACGACGTCGTCGTGCAGGCCCAGGTCGCCGAAGGTGATGGTGGGCTCGGCGTCCTCGACCGTCTCCTCGACGGTCTCGACGGCGCTCTGCTCGGCCATCTCCTCGACCTCGGCGGTCAGTTCGGTGGTGTCGGTGGAATCGGTGACATCGGCGGCGGCCTCGTTCGCGGGCATGGCGAAGCGGGCGTCGTCAACGAGAGACATGCAAAACCTTCCGGAAGTGGCACGCGCCAAAGTCCGGGGTTCTGTTTCACAACCGCCTCTATGCGGTCAGCCACGGATCGCCGGAACGCGCCAAGGGCGCCAGATGGGAATAGGGCGCCAGTCAAATGAATCAAACGAACGATCTACCACCATAGACGAGCCTCGGGATCGGAGGCAAACGCCCAGGCCAACCCCCTAATGTCCGCCCGCGCGCGGGCTCGGGGCCGAGGAACCGGAGCTACCGGAGGAGGGCTCCGGGGCCGGTGGGACGGTCGTGGCGGGCGGGCTGTGCTCGGGCTCCGGGCTGGTGGACGGGCGGCCGCTCGGGGTGGCCGACGGGCTCCCGACCGCGCCGCCGGAACGGCCCTCACCGGTGCCGCTGGTGCCGCCGGAGCCCGCCGTCGCGCCACCGCCGGCCGCACCACCTCCCGGGTGGGGCGCGGGGCTGGCGTTCCCGCCGCCCGTCGCGCCGCTGCCGCCCGTCGCGCTCTCGGGGACGCCCCCGGCCGGCACCGCGACCACGCCCGTCGGCGCGCCGGTCGAGACCTCGCCCGTCGTCGTGGCCGTGACCCCGGTCGGCGCGTTCTCCGCCTGGAGGCCCCCCGGCCGCTCCGGGCGCCCCGACGCGCCCCCCGGGTGCCCGGTGCCCGGTGTGGCCGAGGGGCCGCCCGTCGGGCCGGGCCTGCCCACCGGACCGGCCTGGCCGACCGGCACCGCCCCGCCGTGCTTCTCCTCCGCCGCCGGCCCGACCGACATGCACCCGGTCAGCCCCAGCCCGGCCACCGCCAGCACCGCCGTTGCCCGTACCGCCCGCGCCGAACGCACCGCCCGTACCGAAGCCACCGAGCTCCCTCTCTACCGCCCCACCCGGGCCGCCCACTGACGCGCGGCCGCTTTCGGTGCCCAACGCGCGGGCGCCCCGGCGGGACACGGGCGGCAGGACAGTTCGCACCGGAACGCCGCCGCACCGACGGCCCGGGCGGCCCCCCTCAGCCCCAGAGCGCCGAGGCCAGCCCCGCCCCCGCGTACGCCGCGACCAGCCCGGCCGCCACGCTGCCGAGCACGTTCGCCAGCGCGTACCGCCCGGCGCCGGACGCGGCCAGCCGCAGCGTCTCGTACGAGAAGGTCGAGTAGGTGGTCAGCGCCCCGCAGAAGCCCGTCCCGAGCAGCAGTTGGACCTGCGAGGTGGCGGCCCCGGCCGCCACCGCCCCGGTCACCAGGCCGAGCACCAGGGAGCCGGACACGTTCACCGTGAAGGTGCCCCACGGGAACACCGAGTCGTGCCGGGACTGCACCGCCCGGTCGGTCAGGTACCGCAGCGGCGCCCCGACCACCGCGCCCGCCACCACCAGCAGCCAGTTCACGCCCCGCCCGCTCCCCCGCCGGCCGCCCGGCCCGCGTACCGGACGACCTCGCACCGGTCCAGCAGCACCAGCCCCTCCGCCACCAGCTCCTCCAGCTGCGGCAGGAAGGCCCGCACCCGCTCCTCCTCGTCCACGACCACCACCGCCACCGGCAGGTCCTCGCTGAGCGACAGCAGCCGCGCCGTGTGCACCAGCGACGAGGCGCCGAACCCCTCGATCCCCCGGAACACGCTCGCCCCGGCCAACCCGGCGGCCCGCGCCCGGTGCACGATCTCGCTGTACAGCGGCCGGTGGTGCCAGGTGTCGCTCTCGCCCACCAGGACGGTCAGCCGCAGCGCCGGCCCGCTCAGCCGGCTCACCGGGCACCGCCCCCGCGGCCGCGACCGGCCCGGCCGACCACCCGCCGGGTCAGCACCGCCGCCACCCAGACCGCACCGAGCGCGCCCAGCGGGGTCAGCCCCAGGTACGCCAGCCCGGGCCCGAGCCGGTCCGCCACCAGCAGCCGCCGGATGTCCACCGCGTACGTGGAGAAGGTGGTGAACCCGCCCAGCACCCCGGTACCGAAGAAGGGCCGCAGCAGCGGATGCGCCGGACGCCCCTCGGTGATCGCCACCAGGAACACCCCGATCACCGCGCAGCCGACCACGTTGACCAGCAGCGTCGTCCACGGGAAGGCCGTCGCCCCGGTCGGCTGGACCAGCCCGGCCGCGTACCGCGCCACCGCCCCGACCGCACCGCCCACCGCGACCACCGCGACGACCGGCCCCTGCCCGCGCAGCACCGGCGGCCGGCCGGGCGCCGTCGCCCGAGCCGCCCGCGCGTCCTCCGAGGTCGCCATAGCCCCATCAAACACCGCCGCGAACACCGCCGCCCGCTGCCTGGCACGCCGTCACCCCAGAGCCGACAATGATCCGGTGGAGATGACCCGGGAAGAGTTCGAAACGCTGGTCAGTGATGCCCTGGACCTGATTCCCCCGCAGCTCGCGGCCATGATGGACAACGTCGCGATCTTCGTCGAGGACGAACCGGACCCCGGCGACCCGGAGCTCCTCGGCCTCTACGAGGGCACCCCGCTCACCGAACGCGGCGAGTGGTACGCGGGCGTCCTGCCCGACCGCATCCTGATCTACCTCGGCCCCACCCTGCGCCACTGCGAGACCCGCGAGCAGGTGGTCGAGGAGGTCCGCACCACCGTCATCCACGAGGTCGCCCACCACTTCGGCTTCGACGACCACGAGCTCGACGAACTGGGCTGGTCCTGACCCCTCCCCGCGGGCCCGTACCCCCACCCGGCCGGAACCCGTTTTGGCGATCCGCCCCTCATCCCATATGCTTCTCGTCGTCCCCAAGCGCTGGAAACAGCAACGGGAGGCCACAAGCCCTCATCGTCTAGTGGCCCAGGACGCCGCCCTTTCAAGGCGGTAGCACGGGTTCGAATCCCGTTGGGGGCACGCAGTACCGTTGTAAAGTTTGTGCAGTGCCGCAAGACCTGAGTGGTTCGCCACTACTAGGTCCCGTGGAGCAGTTGGTTAGCTCGCCACCCTGTCAAGGTGGAGGTCGCGGGTTCAAGTCCCGTCGGGATCGCTCGTCTCGTAAGAGACGGTGCAGTACGGCCAGGTAGCTCAGTTGGTACGAGCGTCCGCCTGAAAAGCGGAAGGTCGCCGGTTCGACCCCGGCCCTGGCCACCATAGGGGAAGCCCCCGTAGCGGATTCGCTACGGGGGCTTCGCCGTTCCCCCTCCCCCGACCGGCAGCCGACGGGGCCGCCGCCGCTCGGGGGTTCAGGGCTTCGGGGGTGCGCTCCGGGGGTCAGGAGGAGCGGAACCAGCCGGAGTCGGTGCCGAGGACCTCGCCGTCCGCGCCGTAGTAGACGAAGGACTTGGCCTCGGAGCCCGGCTTCTTGGCGATGGCGACCCAGCGGGTGCGGGAGCCCCCCACCGTGGCCGGCACCGCCTCGGTGGTGCCGCCGCTCCTCCAGGTGACCACGACCTTGGCGACCTTGGGCGTGACGCCCTGGATCACCACCGGCGAGTCGCCCATCTCCGCGCCCTTGAGGCCGAGCATCGTTCCGGCGACGGACGTGACGGCGCCGGGGGCGTCCTCGTCGCCCGGCGTCCCCGGGACGTCGGTCTGGTGCGTGCTGTCGTCGACCTGCCGCTTGCCGTCCAGGGTGAGGTAGAGGTTCACCTCGTCCTTGTCCGGCCGCCAGCCGCGGTCGACCTCGGCGTCGGTCGACCTCGGCAGCTGCGGGATGGCGGCGTGCCGGTCCTCCCACATCAGCTGCGCCTGCCGGTGGGCGTCCTCCTTGGTGGGGGCGGCCGGCCACAGGGCGGCCCAGGCCTGCCAGGTGTGACCGTTCGCGGTGCCCTCGCCGAGCTTGACCCGGATCGGGGTGAACGGGTCCCGGACGGGGGCGGTCGGGGTCGGCGTCGCGGTCGGGGTCGCCACGGGTGTCGGGCCGGCGGTCGGCGTGGTGCTCGGCGCGGCCGTCCCCGCGGAGGCGGCGGCCACCGTGGTGGTGCCGCCGTCCCGCCCGTACCCGGCGAGCGCCGTCCCCCCGCCGGCCACCGCCGCGACCAGCGCCACCGCCGCCCCGGCGGTCAGCAGCCTCCGGCGCCGCAGTCTGCGTCGCCCCCCGGCGACCAGGCTGTCGTACGGCACCGCCCCGATCTCGACGCTCCCGGCGAGGTCGCTCAGCCCGCTCGCGGCCGCCGCCTCGTCACCGGTCGTCCCGCCCTCGAAGTCCCTGCTCATCTTCCGCCTCCGGCGCTGGTCATTCCGTTGAGTGAGGAGGCCGCGCGGAGCTTGGCCAGTCCCTTGGCGGCCTGGCTCTTCACCGTCCCGACCGAGCAGCCCATCGCCACCGCGGTCTGGGCCTCGGAGAGGTCCTCCCAGTACCGCAGCACGACGGCCTGGCGCTGGCGCGGCGGCAGGGCGCCGAGCGCGGTCAGCAGCACGGCCCGGTCGTCCGGGTCGTCCCCGGCCGGTGCGGGCCGGTCGGGGACGTCGTGGACCAGGTGCTCGGTGAGTCTGCGCCGGAACCGCCGGGCGTGCTCGTTAATGAGGATCCGGCGGACGTACGCGTGCGGGTCGTCCGCCGCGCGCACCCTGCCCCAGGCGACGTAGGCCCGTTCCAGCGACTGCTGGACGAGGTCCTCGGCGCCGTACCGCTCCCCCGCGAGCAGATAGGCCGTCCTGAGCAACCGCGACCACGCGCTGCCGGCGAACGCCCGGAACTCCTCGTCCCGTGCGGTCTTCTGGGCTCCCATGAGCACCTCCTCAACCCCCCAGAGTCCGGATCGCCCGCGGACCGTTGCCCGTCGTTCGCGATTCCGCGTCGGCGGCTGTGACACTGGAGGGGCTCGAAAACCGAGGTGCGCTCCGCCGTACCTCCTTGCGAACCTAGAGGGATGCCCGCAGTGAGTTCTCCCGCAGTCCAGTCCGCCCCCGCGCCCGCCGAGGGCCCCGGAATCGGTGAGCTGGCCGCCCGCCTGCCCGAGCTGACCCTGCGCGACCAGGTGCGGATCGGGCGCCGGCTGGAGGGGGCCCGCAAGGTCCGCAAACCCGAGGCCCGGCAGAAGATCGCCACCGAGATCGCCGCCGAGATCGACCGCGCCGAGCTGCTGGTCGAGCAGCGCCGCGGCGCCGTCCCGACGATCAGCTATCCCGAAGAGCTGCCGGTCAGCCAGAAGAAGGACGAGATCCTGGCGGCGATCCGGGACCACCAGGTGGTGATCGTCGCGGGCGAGACCGGCTCCGGCAAGACCACCCAGATCCCGAAGATCTGTCTGGAGCTCGGCCGGGGCGTGCGCGGCCTGGTCGGCCACACCCAGCCGCGCCGGATCGCCGCCCGTACGGTGGCCGAGCGCGTCGCGGAGGAGATGAACAGCCCGCTCGGCGAGGCGGTCGGCTGGAAGGTCCGGTTCACCGACCAGGTCGGCCGGGACACCCTGGTCAAGCTGATGACGGACGGCATCCTGCTCGCGGAGATCCAGACCGACCGCGATCTGCACCAGTACGACACCCTGATCATCGACGAGGCGCACGAGCGCAGCCTCAACATCGACTTCCTGCTCGGCTACCTCAAGCAGCTGCTCCCCCGCCGCCCCGATCTCAAGGTCGTGATCACCTCCGCGACCATCGACCCGGAGCGCTTCGCCCGCCACTTCGGCGACGCCCCGATCGTGGAGGTCTCCGGCCGCACCTACCCGGTCGAGGTCCGGTACCAGCCGATCGCCGAGGACGCGGCCGACGGGGACGAGGACGACGCCGCCGACCGCGACCGGGACCAGGTCCAGGCGATCTGCGACGCCGCGAAGGAGCTCCAGGCCGAGGGCCCGGGCGACATCCTGGTGTTCCTCTCCGGCGAGCGCGAGATCCGCGACACCGCCGACGCCCTCACCAGGCTCAAGCTGCGCAACACCGAGGTCCTGCCGCTGTACGCCCGGCTCAGCTCGGCCGAGCAGCACAAGGTGTTCCAGCGCTCCAGCCTGCGCCGGATCGTGCTGGCCACCAACGTGGCCGAGACCTCGCTCACCGTCCCCGGCATCAAGTACGTGATCGACCCGGGCACCGCCCGGATCTCCCGCTACAGCCACCGCACCAAGGTCCAGCGGCTGCCGATCGAGGCGATCAGTCAGGCCAGCGCCAACCAGCGCAAGGGCCGCTGCGGCCGCACCTCGGACGGCATCTGCATCCGGCTGTACTCGGAGGAGGACTTCCTCTCCCGCCCCGAGTTCACCGACGCCGAGATCCTGCGCACCAACCTGGCCTCGGTCATCCTGCAGATGACCGCGGCCGGCCTCGGCGACATCTCCGCCTTCCCGTTCCTGGACCCGCCGGACTCGCGCAACATCAAGGACGGCGTCCACCTGCTGCAGGAGCTGGGCGCGCTCGACCCGGACGAGAAGGACCCGCGCAAGCGCCTCACCCAGCTCGGCCGCAAGCTCGCCCAGCTCCCGGTGGACCCCCGGATGGCCCGCATGGTGCTGGAGGCGGACCGGAACGGCTGCGTGCGCGACGTCATGGTGATCGCCGCCGCGCTGTCCATCCAGGACCCGCGCGAGCGCCCCGCCGAGAAGCGCCAGGCCGCCGACGAGCGGCACCGCCGCTTCAACTCGGAGACCTCCGACTTCCTCTCCTACCTGGCGATGTGGCGCTACGTCCGGGAGCAGCAGAAGGAGCTCTCCTCCTCGGCCTTCCGCCGGATGTGCAAGGCCGAGTTCCTCAACTACCTGCGGATACGGGAGTGGCAGGACATCTACGTCCAGCTGCGCACCGTCGCCAAGCAGTTGGGCGTGACGATCGAGGAGCCGCATCCCGACGCCGAGCCGGACGCCGACCGGATCCACCAGTCGCTGCTGGCCGGGCTGCTCTCCCACATCGGCCTGTTCGACGTGGAGAAGCGCGAGTACGGCGGCGCCCGCGGCGCCCGCTTCGCGGTCTTCCCGGGCTCCGGCCTGTTCAAGAAGCCGCCGCGCTGGGTGATGTCGGCCGAGCTGGTGGAGACCTCCCGGCTCTGGGCGCGCATCAACGCGAAGATCGAGCCCGAGTGGGTCGAGCCGCTGGCCGGCCACCTGCTCAAGCGCAGCTACAGCGAGCCGCACTGGGAGAAGAAGGCCGGCGCGGTGCTGGCGTACGAGAAGGTGACCCTCTACGGGGTGCCGATCGTGTCCCAGCGCAAGGTCAACTTCGGGAAGATCGACCAGGAGCTCTGCCGCGAGCTGTTCATCCGCAACGCGCTGGTCGAGGGCGACTGGGAGACCCACCACCGGTTCTTCGCCGAGAACCGCAAGCTGCTCGGCGAGGTCGAGGAGCTGGAGAACCGGGCCCGCCGCCGGGACATCCTGGTGGACGACCAGACCCTGTTCGACTTCTACGACGCCCGGCTGCCCGACGAGATCGTCTCCACCCGGCACTTCGACTCCTGGTGGAAGAAGGCCCGGCACGAGCAGCCGGACCTGCTGAACTTCGAGAAGTCGATGCTGATCAACGACGCCGCGGGCGGCGTCACCGAGGCCGACTACCCGGACCACTGGCAGCAGGGCAAGCTGCGCTTCAAACTGACCTACCAGTTCGAGCCCGGCAGCGACGCGGACGGCGTGACGGTCCACATCCCGCTGCCGGTGCTCAACCAGGTCACCGCGGAGGGCTTCGACTGGCAGATCCCCGGTCTGCGGGAGGAGCTGGTCACCGCGTACATCAAGTCGCTGCCGAAGGCGATCCGGCGCAACTTCGTCCCGGCGCCGGACTTCGCCAAGGCGGCGCTGCGCGAGGTGAGGGACCGCCAGGAGCCACTGCTGCCGTCCCTGGAGCGCGCCCTGAAGCGACTGACGGCCGTCACGGTGCCGCCGGAGGCCTGGGACGACGAGCGGGTGCCGGAGCACCTCAAGGTGACCTTCCGGGTCGTGGACGGGCGAAGCAGGCTCGCCGAGTCCAAGGACCTGGAGGAGCTGCGGCTGAAGCTCAAGCCGAAGCTGAAGGAGACGCTCTCCTCGGCCGCCTCCGGCCAGGGCATCGAGCAGAGCGGGCTGACCGCCTGGCCGGGTTCGCTGCCGGTGCTCCAGCGGACCTTCGAGCAGCGCTCGCGCGGCCACTCGCTGCGCGCCTACCCGGCGTTGGTGGACGAGGGCCAGGCGGTCGGCGTCAAGCTGTTCGACACCCCGCAGGCGCAGGCGCAGGCGATGTGGGAGGGGACGAGGCGGCTGCTGATGCTGACCACCACCTCCCCGGCCAAGTCGATCCAGGGCCGGCTGGGCAACCAGGCGAAGCTGGCGCTCTCGCACAGCCCGCACGGCTCGATCAACGCCCTGTTCGAGGACGTCGTGTCCGCCGCGACGGACCGGCTGATGACCCTGGCCGGCGGCCCGGCCTGGGACGAGACGGCCTTCGGCAAGCTGCACGACAAGGTGCGCGCGGACCTGTACGACCTGTCCGCGGACACCACGTTGAAGACGGCCACCGCGCTGATCGCCTTCCACAAGGCCTCGACCCGGTTGAAGACGGTGAGCAGCCCGGTGCTGCTGAACGCGGTGAACGACGTCCGGTTGCACCTGGCCTCGCTGGTGCACCCGGGCTTCGTGACGGCCTCCGGCTGGCAGCGGCTGCCCGATCTCAAGCGCTACCTGCTGGCGGTGGACCGCCGGCTGGAGGCGCTGCCCAACCACCCCCAGCGGGACGCCCAGCAGCTGCTGAAGGTGCAGCAGGTGCAGCAGGCGTACGGGGAGCTGCTGGCGGCGGTGCCGGCCGGACGGCAGCCCTCCGAGGAGGTGCGGGCGATCCGCTGGATGATCGAGGAGCTGCGGGTCAGTTTCTTCGCCCAGGGGCTGGGCACGCCGAGCCCGGTCTCGGAGAAGCGGATCATGAAGGCGATGGAGGCGGCCCGGGCGGCGCTCTGAGCCGGAGCAGCACTGTGAGCTGCGGGTGGGCCTTCAGGTGCCAGTTCGACCTGGGGGCCCACCATGGGCTACGATCTGTCTTGTTCGCAGCGCGGCAAGCGAGTGAACGAGATCAGAAATCTGGTCCCGTGGAGCAGTTGGTTAGCTCGCCACCCTGTCAAGGTGGAGGTCGCGGGTTCAAGTCCCGTCGGGATCGCCGCAGTGCGAGAGGCCCGGAACCGTCAGGTTCCGGGCCTCTCGCTTTTGACCGTTCGGCCTCTACCCCGAACTAGGTCTAGACCACAAGTGACAGACCGTGTGACAGTCGTCACCCGCCCTCCCCGGAGAGCCGGCCCGGGACGACCCCTTCCGAGCCTCGCTAATTTAATATGTAAAATTGCACAGGTATTCACTGTAAATCCCCCCCGCCCCATGCGCATCAAATCGTTATCCGGAGTTCAACATTCCGAAAGGTTGGCCGGGACGGGCGCGCGGCACCGAACACGACAAAGGGACTGCCAACCGGACCCGGCGGAGTCCGGTTGGCAGCCCCTTTAAAGAGCCTTTGACCTATCAGGCCTCGGTGCGCTGAGCGGGAATCCCCGCCAGCAGTGCGCGCACCTCCGCCTCACGGTAACGGCGGTGACCGCCGAGCGTGCGAATGGACGTCAGCTTGCCCGCCTTGGCCCAGCGGGTGACCGTCTTCGGGTCCACGCGGAACATGGTGGCAACCTCTGCCGGCGTCAGCAGGGGCTCAGCATCAGGGGTACGAGCGGTCATGAGCGGCCTCCTCGGGAGAACCGAACCAGGGCGGTTCTATCCTTCAAATTCTGCACCTTGGCCCGCGATGCCCGAAATGGCATAGACGGGCCGAGTCGGTTATAGGACGAACGGCTTGTCCTGGTGTCTACAACTACACCATCCGTCCAGCCCTCTCGACCAAACCGCCAAAATTGACCCCTCACGGGTTCAAGGCCGACGGATGGCGATGGACCATCCCATAGCGGACAGTCACTCGACAGTGACATCCGGTTACAGGCGGACCAGACCCTCCGTTTCCCCGCAAAGCACGCATCGACTCCAGAACCACCCAAAAGTGGGCACGCTCACGTGAAGTTGGGCTGGTTGTCCCATTTTTGCACATAGGGGTAAGTTCGCGTCAACGGTGAGTAGTGTCACGTTCGGCAGGTATTGACCCGAACCAGGACCTTGGTCATGGAAGGTTCTGACGAAGGACTCTTACAGTCATACACGGGCGGTCCGACGTCAGTTCGCGTTCCGCAGCGCCAGCACCCGCCGCCACCGCACCGTCAGTTCCCCGTACGCGCGCAGCGCCTCGGCGGCCTCCCCCGCCCGCAGCGCGCGCAGCCCCTCCTCCAGCTCCCCCGCCGAACGGTCCGCCAACAGCCGCTCCGGCCCCAGCAGATGCACCAGCCCCCCGTAGTCCAACTCCACCAGCGAGCGCGGGTGGAACTCCTCCAGCCACCGCCCGACCTGCTCCGCCCCCTGCACCAACTCCCCGTCCGGCGCCGCCTCGCGCAGCGCCCGGAAGGCCCGGGCCACCCGCCGCCGCGCCTGCGCCATCGGCACCAGGTAGAACAGCGCCGCCGGCCGCGCCCGCTCCCCCTCCCCTCCTTCCCCCGTCCTCCTGGATACCCCACCCTCCGGCACGAAGCACCGGTCCTCGTCCCCGAACGGCAGGAACCAGCGCACCGGAACCTCCCACCGGCTCGTCAGGATCCACGGCCGGGCGTCCGGGTGCTCCGCCCGCCAGCGCTCGCGGTCCGCCTCGGCGGCCGCCCGGGCCAGCGGCGGCACCGCGGTGTCCAGCAGCGCCACCGGAGCCCCCTCCCGCAGCTCCTCCAGCGCCTGCCAGCTGCGCAGCCTGGTGGCCCACGGGCAGACGTACAGTACGCCGTCCACCACCCGCAGGTACGCCCGACCGCTCTCCCGCTCCGGCAGCGGCCGGGGCGTCCGGGCGGCCAGCTCCGCGAGCGCCTCCCGCTGCTCCTCCAGCACCGCCGGGGCCACCGGCTGCTCCGCCGCCTCCGCGTCCGGCCCGTGCTCCGCCGCGTAGGCCTGCCAGTACGCCCGCTCGGGCTCCGGATAGGCGGCCAGCGGCTCGTAGACCCGCAGGTGGGCGGCGTAGGGCGGCTGTACGGAAGTGCGTACGACGGTCACGTCCTGCATGGTCGCACGCGCCGACCGGCCCCGGGAGGGCGCGCCCCCGAACCGTTCGCGCCCGCACCCCGTACCACTTCCCGTCTCACCCCTCGGACAACCGGCACCAGCTCCGACGACCCGGCCGATCGGCGGCCCCTGCGCGACTACGCTTCGCCCTAGGCGCCCGCACCACAGCAGCGGGCCTTCCCTCACTACTGGAGTCACCACAGTGACCGACGTACAGACACCCGCCACGCACCCCGCACCCGGCGTGCTCAGCAGGATCTTCCGCACCGAGCAGGACGGCGCTCCCGGCGACGGCCACGAGCAGGTCGTCCTCTGCCACGACCGCAGCTCCGGCCTCAAGGCGATCATCGCCATCCACTCCACCGCACTGGGCCCGGCCCTCGGCGGCACCCGCTTCTTCCCGTACGCCTCCGAGGAGGCGGCCCTGGAGGACGCGCTGAACCTGTCCCGCGGCATGTCCTACAAGAACGCCCTGGCGGGTCTGGACCTCGGCGGCGGCAAGGCCGTCATCATCGGCGACCCCAACAAGGACAAGAACGAGGCGATGCTCCGGGCCTACGGCCGCTTCGTCGAGTCCCTGCGCGGCCGCTACATCACCGCCTGCGACGTGGGCACCTACGTCCAGGACATGGACGTCATCGCGCGCGAGACCGAGTTCGTCACCGGGCGCTCGCCCGAGCACGGCGGCGCCGGCGACTCCTCCATCCTGACCGCCTTCGGCGTCTTCCAGGGCATGCGGGCCAGCGCCCAGGCCCGCTGGGGCCAGCCGACCCTGCGCGGCAAGCGGGTCGGCGTCGCGGGCGTCGGCAAGGTCGGCCACTACCTGGTCGGCCACCTGGTCGCGGACGGCGCCACCGTCGTCATCACCGACCCCTTCGAGGCCGCCGTCAACCGGGTGCGCGCCGCTCACCCGGAGGTGGAGGTGGTCGCCGACACCGCCGCCCTGTTCCAGGCCAAGCTGGACGTCTACGCCCCCTGCGCCCTCGGCGGCGCGCTGACCGACGACACGGTCGCCGCGCTCGGCGAGTTCGGCACCTCGATCGTCTGCGGCGCGGCCAACAACCAGCTGGCCCACCCCGGCGTCGAGAAGGACCTCGCGGGCCGCGGCATCCTCTACGCCCCCGACTACCTGGTGAACTCCGGCGGCGTGATCCAGGTCGCCGACGAGATCGACGGCTTCAACTTCGAGCGGGCCAAGAACAAGGCCACCCGGATCTTCGACACCACCCTGGAGATCTTCACCCGGGCCGCCTCCGACGGCGTCCCGCCGGCGGTCGCCGCCGACCGCCTCGCCGAGAAGCGGATGCGCGAGATCAGCGCGCTGCGCTCGGTCCTGCTGCCGGGTGCCCGCCGCGGCTGATCCGGCTCCGCCCGGACCCCGGATGCGCGGGGGGCCGCCTCGTGCGGCCCCCCGCGCATCACGATGTGGAACCGGATTCTCACTTCTCCGCCCGAACGGGTGATCCGAGGCCCCCTTAGGGGGGATAATCAGTCCCGGAACGACGGACCTCAGACACCTCCGGACAGCGCGCAAAACGCCGCAAAACCTCCCCTGACCTGGGAAGACCTGGTCTCGGGTGCAGTCGGTGCGCGCCACGTCACACCGACGACGTACCGTCCAGCGGCGGAAACAGGTACCGTTAATGCTCCAAGGGACGGTCCTCCCATTCGGGCAGGCCGGTCCTGATCATGAACACGTGTCAGACTCGGGGCCGTGAGCCCCATCGTTGAGGGGGTCGACCCATGGGGCGCGGCCGGGCCAAGGCCAAGCAGACGAAGGTCGCCCGCGAGCTGAAGTACAACAGCGGCGGGTTCGACGCTAACCGTCTGTCCAACGAGCTGGGCGTATCGCCGTCCACCGCTTCGATCGACCCGGAGCCGATCGAAGAGGAGGAGGACGACGACCCGTACGCGGAGTACGCCGCCCGCTACGCCGACCTCGACGACGAGGACGACACCGAGCCGGGCACCGGGCCGTCGCAGGCCTCCCGGCGCGCGTAACCAGCAGCTTCGCGAGACCGGTCCGGGCGCCCTGGGCGCCGGGCCGGTCTTCGGCGTTCCCGTGTTCCGCCCGTACGGGCCCTGACGCACGGGAGGGCCCCTCCGGCGCACCGGAGGGGCCCTCTGCCGTCCACGGGGCCGGTCAGCCCGCGGTGAAGCCCTCGTAGGCGTTGTAGAGGGTCGCGCCGCCCTCGTGCTCGTCCGTGCGCTCGACGATGTCGCCCAGCAGCCAGGCCTCGACGCCGCGGTCCTCCAGGATCGACAGCACCGCGTCCACCGAGTGCGGCGGGACGACCGCGACCATGCCGACGCCCATGTTGAGCGTCTTCTCCAGCTCCAGGGTGGCCACCTGGCCGACCTCGGCGACGGTCCGGAAGACCGGCAGCGGGGTCCAGGTGCCGCGGTCCAGACGGGCGTGCAGGCCGTCCGGGATCACCCGGGCCAGGTTGGCCGCCAGGCCGCCGCCGGTGACGTGCGAGAAGGCGTGGACCTCGGTGGCTCGGATGAGCGCCAGGCAGTCCAGCGAGTAGATCCGGGTCGGCTCCAGCAGTTCCTCGCCGAGGGTGCGGCCGAACTCCTCGACCTTGCGGTCCAGCTTCCAGCCGGCCTGGTTCAGCAGCACGTGGCGGACCAGCGAGTAGCCGTTGGAGTGCAGGCCGGAGGCGGCCATCGCGATCACCACGTCGCCGGCCCTGACCCGCTCGGCGCCCAGCAGCGCGTCGGCCTCGACCACGCCGGTGCCGGCGCCCGCGACGTCGTACTCGTCCGGGCCGAGCAGGCCCGGGTGCTCGGCGGTCTCGCCGCCCACCAGGGCGCAGCCGGCCAGCGCGCAGCCCTCGGCGATGCCCTTGACGATCGCGGCGACCCGCTCCGGGACGACCTTGCCGACGCAGATGTAGTCGGTCATGAACAGCGGCTCGGCGCCGCACACCACGATGTCGTCCACGACCATGCCGACCAGGTCGTGGCCGATGGTGTCGTGCTTGTCCATGGCGGCGGCGATGGCCACCTTGGTCCCCACGCCGTCGGTGGCCGAGGCCAGCAGCGGCCGCTCGTAGTCCTTGAGGGCGGACACGTCGAAGAGGCCGGCGAAGCCGCCGAGACCGCCGACCACCTCGGGGCGGTTGGCCTTCTTCACCCACTGCTTCATGAGCTCGACGGCGCGGTCGCCCGCCTCGATGTCGACACCGGCGGCGGCGTAGGTGGCGCCGTTCTGGTTGCTGGTCACTGCGTGCGGCCCTTTCGGGTCAGGTGGGGGTGGTTCTTGAACAGCCGGGGTGGAACGGCGGTGGGGCCCCGGTTCGCGGGACCCCACCGTGGGCTCGTTACGGGCGGCGCAGCGCGTCGGCCGCGCCCGCCCCGCCGAGCAGCGACTGGACGCCGTCCAGGTCGCTGCCGCTGGTCGGCTTGCCGCGGACGGCCGGCTTCTGCTGGCCGCCCTTGATCTCGGCCTCCAGCAGGAGCTTGCCGAGCAGCGCCGGGTCCGGCAGCTCCATCGGGTACTCCCCGTCGAAGCAGGCCCGGCAGAGCCGGTCCTTGGGCTGCGCGGTGGCCTCGATCATGCCGTCGATCGAGATGTAGGCGAGCGAGTCGGCACCGAGCGTGCGGCCGATCTCCTCCACGGACATCCCGTTGGCGATCAGCTCCGCCCGGGTGGCGAAGTCGATGCCGAAGAAGCAGGGCCACTTCACCGGCGGCGAGGAGATCCGGATGTGCACCTCGGCGGCGCCCGCCTCGCGCAGCATCCGCACCAGGGCGCGCTGGGTGTTGCCGCGCACGATCGAGTCGTCCACGACCACCAGGCGCTTGCCGGCGATGACCTCGCGCAGCGGGTTGAGCTTGAGCCGGATGCCGAGCTGGCGGATCGTCTGGCTGGGCTGGATGAAGGTGCGGCCCACGTAGGCGTTCTTCACCAGGCCGGAGCCGTACGGGATGCCGCTGGCCTCGGCGTAGCCGATCGCGGCGGGGGTGCCGGACTCGGGCGTGGCTATCACCAGGTCGGCCTCGACCGGGGCCTCCTTCGCCAGCCGGCGGCCCATCTCCACGCGGGAGAGGTGCACGTTGCGGCCGGCGATGCTGGTGTCCGGGCGGGCCAGGTAGACGTACTCGAAGACGCAGCCCTTGGGCTTGGCCTCCGCGAAGCGGCTGCTGCGCATGCCGTTCTCGTCGATGGCGATGAGCTCGCCGGGCTCGACCTCGCGGATGAAGGAGGCGCCGCAGATGTCCAGCGCCGCCGTCTCGGAGGCGACCACCCAGCCGCGCTCCAGCCGGCCGAGCACCAGCGGGCGGATGCCCTGCGGGTCGCGGGCGGCGTAGAGGGTGTGCTCATCCATGAAGACGAGCGAGAAGGCGCCCTTGACCTTGGGCAGCACGACCTTGGCCGTCTCCTCTATGGAGAGGTCCGGGTGGCCGGCCAGCAGGGCGGTCACCAGGTCGGTGTCGTTGGTCGCCGCCGTCCGGCCGGAGCGGGAGACGTGCTCCTCGCCGGGCAGTTCGGCGACCATGGCCGCCAGTTCGGCGGTGTTCACCAGGTTTCCGTTGTGCCCGAGGGCCAGCGAACCGTGCACGGTCGCCCGGAAGGTCGGCTGGGCGTTCTCCCAGACCGAGGAACCGGTGGTCGAGTAGCGGGCGTGTCCGACGGCGATATGCCCGTGCAACGACCCCAGGGAGGCCTCGTCGAAGACCTGGGAGACGAGTCCCATGTCCTTGAAGACGAGAATCTGGGAGCCGTTGCTCACTGCGATGCCCGCGGATTCCTGACCGCGGTGCTGCAGGGCGTAAAGGCCGAAGAACGTGAGCTTGGCGACCTCCTCGCCGGGAGCCCAGACACCGAAGACGCCACAAGCGTCCTGGGGGCCTTTCTCACCGGGAAGAAGATCGTGGTTGAGTCTTCCGTCACCACGTGGCACGTCTTCGAGTCTAGGGCAGTTGACCAGGGCTTCCGGAACCCGGGAGCCCTCGTTCGCGGGGCGGCCGACGAGTAACGCGCGTAGACAAAACCCCTTACGGGGCGGGGATTTCGGGTGGGGGAATTCCGGCGGACGGCGGTTGGCCTTGCGGTTCGCGCCCGTTGGGGAACTCCGTGTACGGAGCGGTGGTGGTGCGGGCGCCGCCGAACGTGAGCCTGCTCACCCGGGGTTCACCCGGCGGTCACGCGGCGGGCAGCAGCAGTGCCCACGCGCCCGGGTGCACCGTCCAGGTCCTGGCCCGGACCGGCCCGACCGGGCGGCCGTCCACCTCGTAGCCGAATCCGCGCCCGACCACCGAGACGCTCGCCGCCCGGGCCCGCACCAGGGCGCCGGGCGCGCGGACCACCACCTCCAGCACGCCGGAGCCGTCGGAGGCGGCGCCCGGCAGGGTCAGCTGCACCAGCCGGACCGGCCGGTGCACGTCCGCGAGCAGCCGGCCGTCCGCCTCGACCCGGACCCGGGGGCTGTGCTCGGCAATCTCGGAGGTGAGTGCGTTCGCCTGCTCGGCCGCAGCCAGTTTCGCCCATAGCGAACGCCAGCCGCCCGTTCGGCCCACCGGACGGCGTGCACCGCCGCCGGCGATCCGCACCCCGGCCAGCGCCACGCCCCCGCCGTCGTCCACCAGCAGGTCGAGCTTGCGCGGCGCGCCCGACAGCACCGCCCGCGCGGCCCGCACCGGCTCCCCCGGCACGCCGAGCGCGCGGGCCGTCGCCAGTTCCTCCACCCGGCCAACCGGAACCATTCCCACCGGATCCGAGCCCAGCTCACGGTGGCGGTGCAGGGCCTGGAGCACCCGCTGCAGGGCGAGGTCGGAACCGATCACCACCGGTCGCCGCCGACCTCTGTGCGCAAGCACCCGGTCGAGTTCGGACGGGCTCTCCGGATAGGCCACCTTGACGTCCGCACCCCCGCACAGCACGTCCTTCGCGATCCGCACCGACTCGCCGTCGGTCTGCCGGGCCACCGGGTCGAGGAGCAGCAGAAGCGGCTCGGGGCCGCCGTTCGCAGGCGTGGACAGGGACGACACGACCGGTCCTTCCTCAGGTAATCTCTCGGTGCAAGAGCCCCTTGCGCCATTGCGCCAGGGGCTTCGTCTATCTCGGGGCAGACTGCGGCCTACGCAGGATGCCCCAACCGGAAGGGGTGTACGCCTGTGCCGGCACTCGTGCTCGTTGGCGCTCAGTGGGGAGACGAGGGCAAGGGGAAGGCCACCGACCTCCTCGGCGGCTCCGTCGACTACGTCGTCCGCTACCAGGGCGGCAACAACGCCGGTCACACGGTGGTCATCGGCGACCAGAAGTACGCCCTGCACCTGCTCCCCTCCGGCATCCTCAGCCCGAACGTCACGCCGGTGATCGGCAACGGCGTCGTCATCGACCCGGGCGTGCTGCTCTCCGAGCTCAACGGCCTGAACGAGCGCGGCATCGACACCTCCAAGCTGCTGGTCTCGGGCAACGCCCACCTGATCACCCCCTACCACCGCACCCTGGACAAGGTCACCGAGCGCTTCCTCGGCAAGCGCCGGATCGGCACCACCGGCCGCGGCATCGGCCCGACCTACGCGGACAAGATCAACCGCGTCGGCATCCGGGTCCAGGACCTGTTCGACGAGTCGATCCTGCGCCAGAAGATCGAGGCGGCGCTGCACGACAAGAACCAGATCCTGGTCAAGCTGTACAACCGCCGCGCCATCCCGGCCGAGCTGGTGGTCGAGGAGTACCTGGGCTACGCGGAGAAGATCAAGCCCTTCCTCGCCGACACCACCCTCGTCCTGGACGAGGCGCTGAAGGCCAACAAGGTCGTCCTGCTGGAGGGCGGTCAGGGCACCCTGCTGGACGTCGACCACGGCACGTACCCCTTCGTGACCTCGTCGAACCCGACCGCGGGCGGCGCCTGCACCGGCGCCGGCATCGGCCCCACCAAGATCGACCGGGTCATCGGCATCCTCAAGGCCTACACCACCCGCGTCGGCTCGGGCCCGTTCCCGACCGAGCTGCTCGACGAGGACGGCGAGGCGCTGCGCCGGATCGGCGGCGAGCGCGGTGTCACCACCGGCCGCGACCGCCGCTGCGGCTGGTTCGACGCCGTCATCGCGCGCTACGCGACCCGCGTCAACGGCCTCACCGACTTCTTCCTCACCAAGCTCGACGTGCTGACCGGCTGGGAGCAGATCCCGGTCTGCGTCGCGTACGAGATCGACGGCCGTCGGGTCGAGGAGCTCCCCTACAACCAGTCGGACTTCCACCACGCCAAGCCGATCTACGAGACGCTGCCGGGCTGGACCGAGGACATCAGCAAGGCCAAGTCCTTCGCCGAGCTGCCGAAGAACGCCCAGGCGTACGTGAAGGCGCTGGAGGAGATGTCCGGCGCGCCGATCTCCGCCATCGGCGTCGGCCCGGGCCGCGACGAGACGATCCAGATCAACTCGTTCATCTGAGCCTGAGCTCGCTCTTCGAGGGCCCCGCGGGACGCACCGTCCCGCGGGGCCCTTCGCTTTGCCTCAGTATTTGCACTAGTTCAGATATCTATTGCCCCTAGTGCAGAGTGGCGCTACGTTCTGATCATGACCGCGAAGCTGCCCACGCCCGTCACCCTCACCGGCACCCACGTCCGCCTGGAGCCGTTGGAGCGCCGCCACCTCACCGACCTCTGGGCCACCGTCGGCCCCGACCCCGAGGTCTGGCGCTGGATCCCCTTCCTCCCGCCCACCACGGAGGAGGAGCTCGGCGCGATCCTCGACATCCGGATCGCGGAGACGGCCAAGGGGAGCGCGGTGAAGTTCGCCGTCATCGACCTGGCGAGCGGCAGGGCCGTCGGCATCACCGGCTACTACGACTTCAGCGCGCGGAACGAGTACCTGGAGATCGGCGGCACCTGGTACGCCCGCTCGGTCTGGCGCACGGCCGTGAACTCGGAGTCGAAGCTCCTGCTGCTCGTCCACGCCTTCGAGACCCTCGGCATGGGCCGCGTCTTCTGGAAGACCGACGCCCTCAACGAGCGCTCCCGCAACGCGATCCTGCGCCTCGGCGCCCAGTACGAGGGCACCCACCGCCGCGACAGGCTCCGCGCCACCGGCGCCTGGCGGGACACCGCCTACTTCTCGATGCTCGCCGACGAATGGCCCGCCGCCAAGTCCCGCCTGACGGAACGCCTTTCACGTGGCTGACAGGCGGTCAGGCGATCACCAGCCCTGCCCGCGGTCACCGCGGGCGGAGCGGCGGGCGGCGAACTCGGGGTTCACCGGCCGGGGTTCGCCGGTCTGGACGCTGACCAGCCAGACCAGCCAGCCGACGAAGAGGACGGCGAGCAGGAGGGAGGACAGCGCCGCGACGAGAAGGGCATTCACCGGCGCGGGGCGGTGCGGAGGGGAAGACGGGTGGGGCGGAGAGGCGGGGGAAGGGACACGGCTGCCTCCGGTGGGTGATGTCGAACGCCCTGACCATGCGGTTGGCACTGACTGGCGACCCGGAGACTTGGCGCTGCTCAGCGCGACGCGGCGACTGTTTAGCCAAAAACAAGTCAGCGAGTGACACGGACGACCATAGGGTCAGGGTGCCAGAGTTGCTACCGAGCGAGTGCACGTTCACTCCATCGTGGGGTATCCCTCATTTCGCTAGCTCGGGCCGGGTCTCCACGGCACACTTCACCGGAAGCATCGACCGAAGCCCGACCGAAGCCGCGCGATCCGGAGAAGAGAGTCATGCCACCCCGCTTGTCGCCGACCGTTCGCCAGCAACGCCTCGGGATCGAGCTGCGCAAGATGCGCGAGCGTGTGGGCGTGACGCCCAAGAGCCTGGCCGCGACCATCGGCACCGACCTCCCCAAGATCTCCCAGATGGAGAACGGGAAGTCGGGCATCAGCGCCGAGCGGCTCCGGATCTGGGCCCGCGTCTGCGGCTGCGAGGAGGGCCCGTACCTGGACGCGCTGCTCGCGATGACGCAGGACCGGCGCAAGTACTGGTGGGACGGCTACCGGGGGAAGATGCCGAGCGGGATCATCGACATCGCGGAGATGGAGCACCACGCGGAGTCGCTGTCCATCCTGAACAGCACCTTCATCCCGGGCCTGTTGCAGACCCCGGCGTACGCGGCGGCGGTGTTCGAGCGGCTCCCCCCGCAGGCCAAGCCGGAGGCCGAGGTCCGGATGGCGTTCCGGATCCGGCGCCAGCAGATCTTCGTCGACACTCCGAAGCCGTACAGCGCGATCCTCCACGAGTCCGCGCTGCGGATGCAGTTCGGCGGTCCGGACGTGCTGCGCGAGCAGTTGCGGAGCCTGCTGACGAACTCCGAACGGCCCGGGCTGGAGATCCGGGTGATCCCGTTCAGCGTGCCCACCTACACGGGCTCCGGGGAGAGCCTCTACCTCGCCCGCGGGCCGGTCCCGGAGCTCGACACCCTCCAGATCGACCTCACCCACGGGCCCAAGTTCGTGCACACCGAAGCGGAACTGGACTCCTACCGGCAGATCAAGGAGAAGACCGCGGCCATCGCGCTCGGGACGGACGAGTCCCGGGACTTCATCCGGGCCTTACTGAAAGATTTCGCATGAACGGGTGGCGCAAGGCGTCGGCCAGCGGGGAGAGCACCGACTGCGTCGAGGTCAGATCGGCGGGCGAGCTGGTGGAGATCCGCGAGTCGGACCTGCCCGAGGTGGTCGTGCGGACGACGCCGCGCAAGTGGGCGGCGTTCGTCCGCGGGGTGAAGGACGGGGAGTTCGACCGGTACGCCGACTTCAGCCGGCCCTGACACCGGACGGCCCAGCCGCCGGAGCGCCCTGCCACCGGACGGCCCTGCCACCGGAGCGCCCTGCCACCGGACGGCCTGGACGCCGGAGCGCCCTGCCACCGGACGGCCTAGACGCCGGACGGTCGGCACCCGCGACGGCGGTAGGCTTGGCAGCCCACAGTGGACCCCTGCGCCTGGCACAGCACTCCGGGTGGGGTGCGTGTGCGGGAGAAATCGGAGCATCCGAGGATGGCTCGGCACCTGATCACCAGCGCCCTTCCGTACATCAACGGGATCAAGCACCTGGGCAACATGGTCGGGTCGATGCTCCCGGCGGACGTGTACTCCCGCTACCTGCGCCAGCGCGGCCACGAGGTGCTGTACATCTGCGCCACCGACGAGCACGGCACGCCCGCCGAACTGGCCGCCCAGGAGGCCGGACTGCCGGTCGCGGAGTTCTGCGCGCAGGCGCACGACGCGCAGAAGGCGGTGTACGACGGCTTCGGGCTGTCCTTCGACCACTTCGGCCGCAGCTCCTCGCCGCAGAACCGGGAGATCACCCAGGAGATCGCCCGCGAGCTCCAGCGCAACGGCTTCATCGAGGAGCGCGCGATCCGCCAGGTGTACTCCAACGCCGACGCGCGCTTCCTGCCCGACCGCTACATCGTCGGCACCTGCCCGCACTGCGGCTACGACAAGGCTCGCGGCGACCAGTGCGAGAACTGCACCCGGGTTCTGGACCCGACCGACCTGCTGGAGCCGCGCTCGGCGATCAGCGGCAGCTCCGACCTGGAGGTCCGGGAGACCAGGCACCTGTTCCTGCTCCAGTCGAAGCTGACCGAGGAGGTCGAGCAGTGGATCGACGCCCACGGCGACGACTGGCCGGTGCTGGCCTCCTCGATCGCCCGCAAGTGGCTGACCGAGGGCCTGCAGGACCGCTCGATCACCCGTGACCTGGAGTGGGGCGTCCCGGTGCCGGCCGACGTGTGGCCCGAACTGGCCGCCGAGGGCAAGGTGTTCTACGTCTGGTTCGACGCCCCGATCGAGTACATCGGCGCCACCAAGGAGTGGTCGGACGCGGCCCCGGCCGGGCACCTGCGGGACTGGAAGTCCTGGTGGTACGAGGCCGACGAGACCGTCCGCTACACCGAGTTCATGGCCAAGGACAACGTCCCCTTCCACACCGTGATGTTCCCGGCCACCATCCTCGGCTCGCGCCGCCCGTGGAAGAAGGTCGACTACGTCAAGGCCTTCAACTGGCTGACGTACTACGGCGGGAAGTTCTCCACCAGCCAGAAGCGCGGCATCTTCACCGACGTCGCGCTGGAGCTGCTGCCGGCCGACTACTGGCGCTACTTCCTGATGGCGCACGCGCCCGAGTCGGACGACTCCAGCTTCACCTGGGACCTCTTCGCCTCGGTGGTCAACAAGGACCTCGCCGACACCCTCGGCAACTTCGTCAACCGGGTGCTCTCCTTCAGCCGCAAGCGCTTCGGCGACGACGTCCCGGGCGGGCACGCGGCGGGCGAGCCCGAGCAGCGGCTCGGCGAGCAGGTCGCCGGCCTGCTCGCCGAGTACGAGGCCCAGCTGGACGGGCTCAACTTCCGCAAGGCGGCGCAGGCCCTGCGCGCGCTGTGGAGCGCGGGCAACGCCTACCTGGACGAGAAGGCGCCCTGGCGCCAGGTGAAGACCGACCCGGAGGCGGCCGCGCTGACCCTGCGGACCGCGATGAACCTGATCCACCTGTACGCGGTGGTGTCCGAGCCGTTCATCCCGACCGCGGCGGCCGCCATGCGCGGGGCCTTCGCCCTGCCCGAGGACTCGCCGGCGGCCACCCGCGCCTGGATCGACGCGGCGGAGGCCCGCGCGCTGGACCTGGTCCCGGCCGGGACGCCGTTCACGGTGCCGCCGGTGCTGTTCGCCAAGATCACGGACGAGGAGCTGGCGGCCTGGACGGCCCGCTTCGGCGGCACCGAGGGCTGATACCGACGGCCGGCACCGAGAGCTGATACCGACGGCTGGAGCACGGCAACCGGCGTACGGGGAGCGGAAGTCGCCGCCCCCGTACGCCGGTTTCCGCTGTCCGCCGATCGCGGTCAGCCGAGCAGGTCCAGCGCGCCCGCCGACCACCACGGCCACCGCCCCCGGGGATCCGGTGCTCGGCGAGCAGCCCGGGGACGACCCGGTCGAACAGCCGCCTGACCTCGGCCGTGTCCGGCACGGAGGCCGAACCGCCGCTTCCCGCGGTTCCGTCGGCGGCGGGCCGGAGCAGGGCCTCCGGACGTCGATCGGATGGTGTACCCAGGTACCCGCAAGAGTGGTCCAGGGCCCAGTGATCGGGGTGACCGCCCTCCGTCAGTCTTGGGTCGAAGCCGCAGGACGAGGGGTAGGTCCCAGGCCGCGAGGCCGTCACACAGGGGGAGGAACGGTCATGACCGACACGACCGGAACCGGAGCGGAGAGCGGGGCGCGGGACACCGGGTGGAACCGGCTCGGCCCGCCGCGCCGCAGCGTACGGGCCATGGCGCACAGCACGGCACTGGCCGCGTTCGTACTGCCCCAACTGGCGCTGCTCACCGCGGCTTCCGTCACCGCCAGCCTGCTGGGCCTCGGCGTGGGCGTGCTGCTGATGCTGCCGACGACCCTGGCGGTCCGCCGGCTGGCCGGTCTGCGCCGCACGCTGGCCGGGCGCTGGACGGACACCGGGATCCGCGACCCCTACCTGCCGATGCCCGAGGTCGAACCGGGCTTCCGGGGCGCCTGGCTGCGCTGCCAGGCGCTGCTGGCCGACCCGGCCACCTGGCGGGACCTGCTCTGGCTGCTCGTCGACCCGATGATCGGCTTCACCGTGGCGCTGTTCCCGCTGGCCGTGCTCGCCTACGGCGTCTTCGGCGTGCTGTCGCCCTGGCTCTGGGAGCCGATCGCCGGCCTCGGCGGCAACAACTGGTACCTGTGGGTCCATGTGACCGACCCCGGCAGCGCCCGGGTCGCCGCGCTGCTCGGGCTGCCGATCATCCCGCTCGGCCTGGCGATCGCCCCCGGCGCGCTGCGCGGCCACACCGCGCTCGCCAGGGCGCTGCTGGGCCCGACCGCCCGCGCCGAGGCGCTGGCCGCCCAGCGCAAGGTCGCCCACCTCACCGAGACCCGGCGCGACGCGCTGACCAGCCAGGCCGCCGAACTGCGCCGGATCGAACGGGACCTGCACGACGGCGCGCAGGCCCGGCTGGTGGCCATGGGCATGAACCTGGGCGTCGCCGAGCGGCTGGTCGAGCGGGACCCGGAGGCCGCGAAGCAACTGCTCGCCGAGACCCGCCAGGCCTCCGCCACCGCCCTCAACGAGCTGCGCGACCTCGTCCGCGGCATCCACCCGCCGGTCCTGGCCGACCGCGGACTCGCCGACGCCGTACGGGCGTTGGGCATGGACAGCCCGCTGGACGTGACCGTCTCCGCCGACCTTCCGGGCCGCCCCGAGGCGCCGGTCGAGTCCGCCTTCTACTTCGCCGTCTCCGAGGCGCTCACCAACGCCGCCAAGCACTCCCGGGCCGCCCACGTCGACGTCCAACTCTGGTACACGGACGGCCTGTTGAAGGCCCAGGTCACCGACGACGGGACGGGCGGGGCCGACCCGTCGCGCGGCACCGGTCTGCGCGGCATCGAACGTCGGCTTGCTACCTTCGACGGAGTCCTGGCCGTCCGCAGCCCGCAAGGCGGCCCCACGACCCTGACCATGGAGCTGCCGTGCGAGTTGTACTCGCCGAGGACCTCTTCCTCCTGAGGGACGGTCTGGTCCGGATGCTGCAGGCCTACGACTTCGAGGTCGTGGCCGCGGTGGACACCGGGCCGGACCTCCTGGAGGCCCTCCTCACCGAACGCCCGGACGTGGCCGTGGTCGACGTGCGGCTGCCCCCGACGTTCACCGACGAGGGCCTCCGGGCGGCACTGGAGGCACGGCGGCGGATACCCGGGCTGCCGGTGCTGGTGCTCTCCCAGTACGTCGAGCAGCTCTACGCCAAGGAGTTGCTCGCCGACGGCAGCGGCTCGATCGGCTACCTGCTGAAGGACCGGGTGTTCGACCCCGACCAGTTCGTCGAGACGGTCCACCGAGTGGCGGCCGGCGGCACCGCGCTCGACCCGCAGGTGATCGCCATGCTGGTCAGCAACACCGAACGGAAGAAGCCGCTGGACCGGCTGACCCCGCGGGAGCGCGAGGTGCTGCAACTGATGGCGGAGGGGCGCTCCAACGCGGCGATCGCCGAGCGGATGGTGATCACCGAGCGGGCGGTGAAGAAGCACACCGCCAACATCTTCCTCAAGCTCGACCTGCCGCCCTCCGAGGAGGACCACCGGCGGGTGCTGGCGGTGCTGGCCTTCCTGGAGATCACGTCCTGAGCCCGGGCGGCTACCGGGGAGCGGTCTCCTCGGCCACCCAGTCCAGGTAGTCGGGACTGCCGGACACCACCGGTACGGCGATCACCTCGGGCGTCTCGTACGAGTGCCGCCCGGCGACGAACCCGGCGAGGCGGTCGGCCAGTTCGGCCCGGGTCTTGAGGTCGATCCGCCACTCCTCGGCGTCCTGCACCTCGCCCTCCCACCAGTACACCGACCGGACGGGGTAGACCTGCGCGCAGGCCGCCAGCCGCTCCCGCACCGCGGCGGAGGCCAGCGACCGGGCCTGCTCCTCGCTCTCGTGGGTGGTGGTCACCACGACGAAGCCCTGCGCGTTCGCTGTCATGCCCCGACGGTACCCCGGGCCTCCCGCGGCGGTGTCCGTCCCGCCGGTGCCCTCGCGTGGCCGTGCCCGTTCGTACCGGTGCCCGTCCGCCTGCCCGCGATCGGGCACGTTCCTTGCCGGGCCGAGCGGCCGGTTGCCATGATCACCCGATGACGACCTTCACCGGCCCGGACGGCACCCGGCTCGCCTACCGGATCCTCGGCGACGGCGAGCCGCTGCTGGCCCTCGCCGGGGGCGCGATGCGCGACTCCGCCTACCTCGGCGACCTCGGCGGCCTCTCCGCGCACCGTGCGCTGCACGTCCTCGACCTGCGCGGGACCGGCCGCTCCGAACGCCCCGCCGACCCGGCGAGCTACCGGGTCGACCGGCAGGTGGCGGACGTCGAGGCCTTCCGCGCCCACCTCGGGCTGGAGCGGGCGGACGTCCTCGGCCACTCCGCCGGCTGCTCGCTCGCGACCCTGTACGCCCTGCGCCACCCCGACCGCACCGGGCGGCTGGCCCTCATCACACCCAGCCTGCGGGTCTTCGGCAGCACCGCCACCGAGGAGCACTACCGGGCGGCGGTCGCCGCCCGGGGCGGCACCGGCGAGGAGTGGTGCCCGACCGCCCTCGCCGCCGTCCGCACCGCCTTCGCGGGCGGCGCCGCCGACCCCGACGACCTGGCTCCGCTCTTCCACGGCGACTGGAACGCCGCCGCCCGGGCCCACGAGGCCACCCGGGCCGGCCAGAGCCACCCCGAGGCCGCCGCGGCCTACCACGGCGGCGGCTACGATCCGGCCGCGGTCCGCGCCGCCGTCGCCGAACTGCCCTTCCCCGCACTCCTGTTGGCAGGCGAGTACGATCCCGATCCGTGTCCCGCCGCGGTCCGGGCCACCGCCGCGCTCTTCCGCCGCGCCCGCACCGCCGTCCAGCCCGCCGCCGGCCACTACCCCTGGCTCGACGACCCCGCCGCCTTCACCCGTGCGGTGGCGGAGTTCCTCGCCTCCTGACACGACGGCGGGGCGGCGGCGGGGCGGCGGCGGGGCGGCGGGGCGGCGGCGCGGTCAGCCCTTGCGGGCGGTGTGGACGGTCATCGCCGACAGGTAGAAGGCGTCCGGCCGGTTGAGGATGCCGGTGGGCGCGTCCTCCGCCAGCAGCGCCTCCAGGGTCGCCCGGTCCTGCGCGTCGAGCGTCTCGGCGAGCTGCTCGTGGAGCCGGGTGAGCTGAACGTGGAGGTGCTCGCGGGCCGGGCGGGAGAGCGGGGCGGGATGGTCGACCAGGAAGGTCCGGGTGCCGGTCGGGGTGAGACCGGCCCGGGTGAGCATGGCCGGCCAGTCCTCGATCTCCTCGGTGGTGTCCGGGAGTTCGGCGCGCATGGCGCTGAAGCCGTCCTCGTGCGCGGCGTCCAGCCGGGCCTGGAAGCCGGGCCGGCCGAGGCCGAAGTCGCGGGGCAGGTAGCGCAGCGGCAGGCCGCGCTCGGCGACGGCGAGCAGGCCGCCGGGCCGCAGCACCCCGGCGAGCGAGGTGAGCGCGGCCTGCTGGTCGCCGAGGTGGTGGATCGCGTTGCCGGACCAGATCAGGTCGGCCTCGCCGAGCTTGTCGAACTCGGCGGGCAGATCGGCCTGTTGGATGTCCAGCCGACCGCACGAGCGGGTCCGGGCGCGCTCCAGCAGGGCGGCCGACTGGTCCACGGCGACCACCTCGGCCGTCGAGAAGACCTCGGCGAGAAGTCCGGCGATCACACCGGGACCGCTGCCGACGTCCAGCACCCTCCGGACGGAGCCCTCCCCGGCCAGGTCCTGCAGCCACCACCCGGCCTCGGCGATCGCACCGGCGCGCAGCTCGCCCTCCTGCTCCAGGTGCACCGCGAGGGCGTCCCAGTCGAGGTCGGCGGCGGGCGCCTGGCCGTGGTGGTGGTGCTGGTGGTTGTGCTGCTGGTTGTGCTGGTGCGAGGACATGACGTCACCTCTCCTGTCGTGCGTTGTCGTGCGTTGACGGAAGCCGCGCCGCTCAGGCGGGCAGGGCGGCACCGGACGCGCGGTGCTCGGCCACCGCCCGGTCGATCTCCTCCGCCACGAGGTCGTGGTCGAGCGCGAAGGCGGCCGCCGCGCCCATCCCGGCGGCGGTGACGACCTGGGCGCGCGGGTCGGCGACGTTGCCGACCGCCCAGACGCCGGGCACGCTGGTCCGGCCGGTCCGGTCGGTGGTGACCCAGCCGTTGTCGTCCCGCGCGCAGTCCAGGCCGAACAGCAGCGCGTCCCGGGGCACCGGCTGCGGGAAGACGAACACCGCCTCGCGCGGCACCACCTGCCCGTTCACGAGCTCGACGCCGCGCAGCCGCCCGTCGTCGGAGACCAGCCGGACGATCCGGCCCTCCACGACCCGTACGCCCCGGGCGGCGAGCCGCTCCCGCTCGGCGCCGGTCAGCTCCAGGGTGTGCGCGAGCAGCACCACGTCCGCCGACCACTGGCGCAGCAGCAGCGCCTGGTTCACGGCCCCCGGGCCGGTGCCGAGCACGCCGAGCGGCCGGTCGCGGACCTCCCAGGCGTGGCAGTACGGGCAGTGCAGCACGTCCCGCCCCCACCGCTCGGCCAGGCCCGGCAGCTCCGGCAGCCCGTCGCGCAGCCCGGTGGCGACGACCACCCGGCGCGCGTGCAGCACCGGCCCGCCCGCCAGGTGGACCACGTAGCCCGTCTCCTCGGACGCGGCGGGCTCGATGTGCTCGACCCGCCCGTCGATCAGGTCCACCCCGTACCGGGCGACCTCCTCCCGCCCGACCGCCAGCAGCGCCGCCGGGGGCATGCCGTCGCGGCTCAGGAAGCCCTGCATGTGGGCGGCCGGGGCGTTGCGCGGCTCCCCCGCGTCCACCACCGCGACCCGCCGCCGGGCCCGGCCCAGCACCAGGGCGGCGTTCAGGCCCGCCGCTCCACCGCCGACCACCACCGCGTCGTGGAGCTCCGTCGTCATCGTCTCGTTCATCGCGCTCACCTCCACCGCCAGGCTGCGGCCACCCTTCCGGTACCGGCAAGCTTTGTTGCCGCCCCAGCAAACCGGACACCTGCCGGCCCACCGGCCGCGCCCTGGAGCCGGACGCCCTACGGCTCCTCCGCCCGGCCCCTCGGGGCGGCGAAGCAGTGGAGGAGGACCGTGCGGCCGGAGGGCCAGCGCTGTTCGCCGCGGCCGAGGGGGGTCCAGCCGAGGCGGCGGTAGAGGGCCAGGGCGGCGGTGTCGGTGGCGAGCACGTCGAGCACGGGGTGCAGGCCGAGCGCCCGCGCGTGTGCCACAGCTCGCTCCAGGAGGCGGGCGCCGGTGTTCCGGCCGCGCGCCCCCGGGTCGACGTAGAGGCGCTCGATCACGGCGGTGAGTTCCGGGCGCCCGCCGGTGCGCAGGCTCCACAGACCGGGGGCGACACCGCCCGGGCCGCTGCGGGAGAGGCCGACGTGCCCGGTGAGCCGGCCGTCCGCCTCGGCGACCCAGGCGGCCAGCAGGCCCTCCGGGGTGAGCCAGGCGGCGGGGCGCTCGGGCCAGTCGGCGGGGTAGCCGTCGGCGGCGTGGACGTCGGCCAACACCCGGACGCAGTCGGCGAGGTCGTCGGCGCGGCGCCGTCGGACGCCCACCCCCGCCCCGACCCGCGGTGAACCGGACGCGACGACATTGGCGCGTTCTTCGAGGTCATCCATGCCGGTACGTTACCGGCCGGCCCCCGGCGCCGCAGCGAACCGTCGCAACAGTCCGATGGTCCGTCAATCGCCCTTACCTATGGGACCGTTACACCATCAACGGGTGGGCCGGGGGCCGGTCACCTCAGTGCTCCTCCTCCACCAGGTGGTCGACGCAGGCCGCGATGGCCAGCAGCAGACCGGTGTCCGCGCCGTCGGCGATCTCCACCCCGTAGGTGTCACGGATCCGGAACCACTTGCGGGAGACCCGGGCGAGCTCGTCGCCGTGGTGGTTCTCGACCCGGTAGTCCTTGTCGATCAGGTTCCCGTGGATCTTCAGCTCGCCACCGGAGGCCAGCTCCACCAGGTACTTGTCGCGGAACGGGGTGAACAGCTTCTCCCGGACGGTCGCGATCACCTCGCCGTCGGCGTTCTCGATCTTCATCGCGTCGCGGACGGTGAGCATCTTCTCCTTCACCACCGCGACCACCCGCCCGTGCGAGTCCTTCAGCTCGAAGGTGTGCCGCAGCCGCAGCACCTTGCCGTCCACCAGGTACGCCTTGTGGCCCCGGTCGTCCTCGATCCAGTAGTCGTCGCCGACCGCGAACAGCTTCTCCCTGACCAGGTACCGCACCACAGACTCCTTCTTCCGCTCCGTCACTCTCGGCCCCCATTCGACCCGACCGCCCGCCCCCACGGGAAGCACCGCCGCGCAACGGCGTTCAATACCGCCATGCGTCCCGACCTCACCGACCTCACCGCCCCGCTGCGCAGCGAGCGCCTCGACCTGCCGCCGCTCGCCCCCGAGCACGCCGACGAACTGGCCGCCGCCCTCGCCGATCCCGGCCTGCACGCCTTCACCGGCGGCCGCCCGGCCACCCCCGAGGAGATGCGCGCCCGCTGCGCCCGGCTCGCCGCCGGCTCCCCCGACCCCGCCGAGGTCTGGGGCAACTGGGTCCTGCGACTGCGCGCCGACGGCACCCTGACCGGCTACGTCCAGGCCACCGTCCGCCCCGAAGCCACCGAACTCGCCTGGGTGGTCGGCACCCCCTGGCAGGGCCGCGGCCTCGCCACCGAAGCCGCCCGCACCCTCCTCACCCACCTCGCCGCCACCGGCACCACCACCGCCGTCGCCCACATCCACCCCGACCACCACGCCTCCACCCGCGTCGCCCACGCCCTCGGCCTGCACCCCACCCCGCACACCCAGGACGGCGAAATCCGCTGGCAGGCCGATCTTCCGCACCCGTAGCATCCGAGCCCCGACGCCGTCCGGAACTCCCGAGGAGCACCCCCATGTCCGTGGACGCCGGCCTGTACCTGCGCTGGCCCGAGGGCCGGGCGCCGTCCGCCGAGCAGCTGGCCGAGCAGTTCGGCATCGCGTCCGGGGGCGGGTCGGGCATCTGGGGGAAGGTCGTCTCGGCCGACGGCCGCAGCCGGATGTGGGTCACCGTCTCCACCGACCCGCGCGACGCCGTCGACCCCTCCCGCTCCCCCGGCGGGCACGTCTACGACCACTGGCTGCACCTCTCCCCCGCCAAGTCCGCGCCCTACCCCGAGGACACCTTCGCCGTGCTCCGCGCCCAGTGCCGGGAGATCATCGCCCGGCAGCGCCGCACCGGCCTGGTGGAGAGCGCCTTCCACGTCGACGCCGACAGCCTGACCAGCTACTGGACCGACACCCGGTCGGCCCTCGGCCCCGAGCTCCCCCCGGCCGTCGAGCTGGACGTCTGGTGGGCCGCCGAGGCCCCCACCACATCCGTGCTCCCGGCCGATCTCACTCCGAACCTTCACCCCGTCCCGGCCGACCCCGCCCGGACCGCCCGCCTCATCCCCGTCCGCGACGAGGCCCCCCACACCATCCTGTGGGACATCGCCCACCGCGCCGGCGAACTGCCAATCCAGCACACGGCCCGGTTCACCGGCCACCACGTCACCCCCGAGGAGCTCGACGCCTTCTCCGACCGGCTCCTCGCCGAACTGAGCAGGCCCGGCGAACAGCTCGACGTCGCCCTGTGGGTCAACGGCCGCCTGTGCCGCTACGAGGTCGCCGCCCAGTCCGTCACCGACCTCCGCGTGTGCTGACTCCGGTCGCAGGGGGCGAGCTCGGAATTCCTCGCACCCGCCATGCGGTTGGATGAAGGCATGGCATCTCGTGCACGTGTACGCGCCCCCGAGCTGGTCGGGGCAGGCGGTTGGCTGAACACCGGCGGCAAGGAGCTCACGCTCGCCGACTTCCGGGGCAAGATCACGATCCTGGACTTCTGGACCTTCTGCTGCATCAACTGTCTGCACGTCCTGGACGAGCTGCGGGAGCTGGAGGAGAAGCACCGCGACACCGTGGTGATCGTCGGGGTGCACTCGCCGAAGTTCGTGCACGAGGCCGACCACCAGGCGGTGGTGGACGCGGTCGCCCGGTACGAGGTGCACCACCCGGTGCTGGACGACCCGGCGCTGGCGACGTGGAAGCAGTACGCGGTCCGGGCCTGGCCGACGCTGGTGGTGATCGACCCGGAGGGGTACGTGGTCGCCCAGCACGCCGGGGAGGGGCACGCGCACGCGATCGCCCGGCTGGTCGAGGAGCTGGAGGCGGAGCACGCGGCCAAGGGCACGCTGCGGCGCGGCGACGGCCCGTACGTGGCGCCCGAGCCGACCGCCGGGGCCCTGAAGTTCCCCGGCAAGGCGGTCCGGCTGCCGAACGGCCACTTCCTGGTCGCCGACTCCGGGCACCACTCGCTGGTCGAGCTGGCCGAGGACGGCGAGACGGTGGTGCGCCGGATCGGTGACGGGCAGCGCGGTCTGGTGGACGGCACCAGTCCCCGGTTCAGCGAGCCGCAGGGCCTCGCGCTGCTGCCGGAGGGCCACGAGTACGACGTGATCGTCGCCGACACCGTGAACCACGCGCTGCGCGGTGTCCGGCTGGCCGACGGCGCGGTCGCCACCCTGGCCGGCACCGGCCGCCAGTGGTGGCAGGGTTCGCCCAGCGAGGGTCCTGCCCTGGAGGTGGACCTCTCCTCGCCGTGGGACGTCGCCTGGTTCGACGGCCGGGTGTGGATCGCGATGGCCGGTGTGCACCAGCTGTGGTCGTACGACCCGGCCACCGGGACGGTCGGCGTCGCGGCCGGCACCACCAACGAGGGCCTGGTGGACGGCCCCGCCGCCGAGGCCTGGTTCGCCCAGCCGTCCGGGCTGGCGGTCTCGGCGGACGGCGAGCGGCTCTGGGTCGCCGACTCCGAGACCTCGGCGCTCCGTTCGGTTTCACGTGAAACCAAGGCGGTCGAGACCGCCGTCGGCACCGGGCTGTTCGACTTCGGCCACCGTGACGGCGCCGCCGGCCAGGCGCTGTTCCAGCACCCGCTGGGCGTCACCGTGCTGCCGGACGGCTCGGTGGCCGTCAGCGACACCTACAACCACGCGCTGCGCCGCTACGACCCGGCGAGCGGCGAGGTCAGCACGCTGGCGACCGACCTGCGCGAGCCCTCCGGGGCGGTGCTGGTGGACGGCGACATCGTGGTGGTCGAGTCGGCCCGGCACCGGCTGACCCGGCTGCGGCTGCCCGAGGAGGCGGTGCGGGTGGAGTCGGTGGCCCACCGCACCCAGCGCGCGGCCACCGAGGTCGCGCCGGGCACGCTCCGGCTGGACGTGGTCTTCTCCGCCCCCAGCGGCCAGAAACTGGACGAGCGCTACGGCCCGTCCACCCGGCTGCTGGTCAGCTCCACCCCGCCGGAGCTGCTGGTCTCCGGCGCGGGCGCGGACACCGACCTCTCCCGCGAGCTGGTGCTCTCCGACGAGGTCGCCGAGGGCGTGCTGCACGTCTCGGCGATGGCGGCCTCCTGCGACGACGACCCGGAGATCGAGTTCCCGGCCTGCCACGTGCACCAGCAGGACTGGGGCGTGCCGGTGAAGCTGGTCGCCGACGGCGCCCGCCGCCTCCCGCTGGTCCTGGCCGGGATGGAGTAACCGGACGAACGAAGAGGCGGCGCCCGGCCGAAACGCCGGGCCCCGCCTCTTCGTCGGACCTCAGTCAGGCCTCCGTCAGGCCTCGGTCCTCAGTCGGGCCTCAGCCCTCCAGGAACGCCTTGATCGCGCTCGCCAGCAGATACGGGTCCTCCGCCCCGCACAGCTCGCGCGCCGAGTGCATGGACAGCGCCGCGATGCCGCAGTCCACCGTCTTGATGCCCAGCCGCGCCGCCGTGATCGGGCCGATCGTCGTACCGCAGGGCATCGCGTTGTTGGACACGAAGGTCTGCCACGGCACGCCCGCCTTCTCACAGGCGGCCGCGAACACCGCCCGGCCGGTGCCGTCCGTCGCGTAGCGGTTGTTGACGTTGACCTTGAGGATCGGCCCGCCGTTCGGCAGCGGGTGGTGGCCCGGCTCGTGCCGCTCGGTGTAGTTCGGGTGGACGGCGTGGCCCATGTCCGAGGAGAGGCAGACGGTGCCGGCCAGCGCCCGGGCGCGGTCCTCCGTGGTGCCGCCGCGCGCGTGGATCGTCCGGTCGAGCACGGTGCCGAGCAGCGGGCTCTGCGCGCCGGTGTCGGACTCGCTGCCGGTCTCCTCGTGGTCGAAGGCGGCCAGCACGGGGACGTACGGAAGCTCCGTCCCGGCGGTGGCGACGGCCGCGAGCGCGGCGGTGGCCGCGTGCACCGAGAGCAGGTTGTCCAGGCGCGGACCGGCCAGCAGTTCGCGGTCGCGGCCCAGGTAGGAGGCGGGCTGGACGTCGTGCGTCATGAGGTCCCAGCCGGCCACCTGGTCGGCGGAGACGCCGGCCCGCTCGGCGACGTAGGCGATCAGCGCGCCCTCGTCGACCGGGCCGAGGCCCCAGATCGGGGTGAGGTGGCGCTGCCGGTCGAGCTTCATGCCGTCGTTGACCTGGCGGTCCAGGTGGATGGCGAGCTGCGGAACGCGCAGCAGCGGCTCGTCCAGCTGCACCAGCCGCGCGCTGCCGTCCTTGAGCGCGAGCCGGCCGGACAGGCCGAGGTCGCGGTCGAGCCAGGTGTTCAGCGGGACCCCGCCGTAGATCTCCACGGCGACCTGCCGCCAGCCGGCCGAGCCGGTGTCCGGCAGCGGCTTGACCCGCAGGTTGGGCGAGTCGGTGTGGGTGCCCACCACGCGGAACGGCGTCTCCGGGCCGGCCCCCTCCGGCAGGTACCAGGCGATCAGCGCGCCGCCGCGGATCAGGTAGCGGCCCCCGGCGGCCCCGTCCCAGGCGTCCGTCTCGGCGACCTGCCGGAAGCCGGCCTTCTCCAGGCGCTCGGCGGCGCTCGCGACCGCGTGGTACGGGGACGGCGAGGTGCCGAGGAACGCGATCAGATCGTCGGTGTGCGTCCGGTCGAAGAATGCCCGGCGGGCGGCGGTCGACATACTGCTCCTGGGTTGAGGGAGGGCCGAAGCCGGATGGGGAGTCGGCTTCGCACCTTGAGCATATGCCCGTACCCGGACACCCGATCAGACAGCTCGCAATGGCTGAGCAACCCGGACACAACCGTCGATCGGCGCCACAACGGACGTCGTACACCCGGGAATCCGTCCTGGTCGTGCCCGGTCGTCGAGGGCGGGAGGGCTTTCGGAGTGGCCTTCGGAGCGGCCTTCGCAGAGCCTTCGGAACCCAGCCGGAAGTTCCTCCGGAACCTCCTGTTCTCCCGGCCGCCGGTGGGCAAGGATCGGAGCGGTGCGCGGGCGAAGCACCGGGCCCGTCCGGTACGAAGGTGGGGAGAGGAGACGCCCGATGGCCCGATTACGGATCATCGCGTCCGGGGTGCTCGTCGCCGCGCTGATGAGCGGCTGCACCGCCCGGGACGGTTCGGCCCCGGCCGGACCGCCCGCCCTCGGGGCGGTGCCCACGATCACCGAGGCGGGCCAGGTCGGCCTGCCGACCGACCCCTACCTGGTGACGCCGGCCCAGAACAGGCTGCTGGTCCAGGCCCGGGACGCGGTCACCGCCGAGTGCATGCGCGGCTTCGGCTTCGCCGGCCGTCCGACCACCGTGCTCGGCGAGGAGGAGGCGGAGCGCGCCCGGCGGACCCGGGGCACGCTGTACGGCTACTTCGACACCGACCGGGCGGGCGCCCGCGGCTACGACCTGAACGTGCGGTTCGCGAACCAGAGCGCCCCGGCCGACACCCGGCCCCCCGCGTCCGCCGCCGAGCAGATCGCCCTGAGCGGCATCGACCCGGCCACCCGCCAGGCCGTCCCCTCCCTCGACGGCAGGCCGGTGCCACCGGGCGGCTGCGCGCGGCAGGGCCTGGACGCCTTCCACGACGCCGACGGGCTCGCCTACGGCGAGGGCGCGATGCCCGACGGCGGCCCGAAGGTGCCGGCGGACGATCCCCGGATCACGGCCGCCTACGCCGCCTGGTCGCGGTGCATGAAGGACGAGGGGTACGACTACCCGGACCCGGTCGCCGCGATCTCCGACCCGAAATGGCACCCGCCGGCCGACAACCCCGCGACGGCGGAGGCCCGGGCGGCGGCCGGCCCCGCTCCCGAGGAGATCGCCACCGCCACCGCCGACCTGCGGTGCAAGCTCGCCGGCAACACCGTCGGCACGATCGTCGCCGTGCAGACCGCCTACGGGAAGCGGTACGTCGAGGCCCACGCCGCGCAGCTCGCGGACCAGCGGCAGCGGTTGGACGACCTCGTCCGCCGGGCCGCCGGGCTCGTCTCCGGTGCCACTGGAGGCTCCACCGGGGGCGTCGCCGGCTCCACCGGGAGCGCCACAAGCTCCACCAACCACTGAAGGAAACAACGCTGTTGACGCCGACCAGACGACCGGGTGAGAACACTGTCCCCAGTGAAGTCCTCGGGGAGGGTGCCTTGTCGACCACGATGACGAGCACGGCGGACGAACCGGACGCCGCGCCGCCCGCCCGTTCACGGGCCGCGCGGCGGCGTCGGGTCCTGCTGGGGGTGGCGCTGGCCGCCGCGCTGGTGGCGGTGGGCGGGGTGGGGGCGGCGACGCTGGTGAAGTCTCCGGCCGAGCGGGCCGCGCAGACCGCGCCCCCGCCGAACAGCCTGCTCACCGCACCGGTGGTCAGCCAGGTGCTGACCCGCTCCCTCGCCGCCCGCGCGATGGTGTACCCGCCGACGCAGTACGACGTGGTCCCGGCCTCGGCCTCGACCGAGGTGACCCAGCTGTTCGTCTCCAAGCTGGCGGTGAAGTCGGGGGACACCGTCGCGGCCGGGCAACTGCTCGCCGAGGTGTCCGGGCAACCGCTGTTCGCCCTGCCCGGCGCGGTGCCCGCCTACCGCGACCTCAAGCCCGGCAACACCGGCCCCGACGTGTCCGAACTCCAGGCCGCACTGGCCGGGTTGGGCTACTCCACCGGCGACGACGAGACGGGCTCGTACGGGGCGGGCACGGCCGAGGCGGTGACGGCGTTCTACCGCAAGCTCGGCTACCCGGCGCCGACCACCGGCGCCACCACCCAGCAGGCCGTGGACACCGCGCAGAAGGCGGTGGACACCGACCGGCAGACGGTGGAGAACCTCACCGCGCAGAAGAAGAACGCCGCGAACCAGCCCCAGGCCCCCCAGCAGGCCCCGCCGCAGACCCAGGGGCAGGCGCAGGGCCAGGTCCAGGGCCAGGGGCAGCCACAGTCGCAGCCGCAGCCGCAGGGCCAGGCCCCCGCCCCGACCGGCGACCTCGACCAGCAACTCGCCAACGCCAGGAAGCAGTTGACCGCCGACCAGGCCGCCCTGGCCAGGGCCCGGTCGGTGAACGGCCCGATGGTCCCGGCCGCCCACGTCCTGTTCGTACCGACCCTCCCGGCCGCCGTCACCGCCGTCAACGGCGCGGTCGGCTCGCCCGCCGCCGGCACCCTGTTGTCGCTCACCAGCGGCGGCCTGGCCGTCACCGGCCAGCTGACGCCCACCCAGGCGGCGGGCGTCAAAGCGGGCATGGCCGTCGAGATCCTCGCCGAGGACACCAACACCACCATCCCCGGCACCATCGCCGAGGTCGGCGCCCCGACCACCGCTCCCCCGGCCGGCAAGGTGATCACCCTCGGCGGTACGTCCGGCGGCGGCTCCGGCGGCTCCGGGGCCGGGGCCCCAGGCGGCCAGCCCGGCGCTCCGGCGGCCGGGGCACCGGGCAACCAGCCCGGCGGCCAGAGCTACATCCCGCTCACGATCACCCCGAGCACCCCGCTGCCCGCGGCGATGAGCGGCAAGAACGTCCGTCTGACCGTCCTCAAGGACAAGGCGGGCGCCCCCGTCACCGCCGTCCCGGTCGCCGCGATATCCACCAACGCGGCCGGCCGGACCTCCGTCACCAGGGTGGACGCCGCCGGGAACCGCACCACCGTCCCGGTGACCACCGGTGTCACCGCGGACGGCATGGTGGCCGTCACCCCGGCGGACGGTGCCGAACTGCGCGTCGGCGACCAGGTGGTGGTCGGCAAGTGACCGCACCCGCCGCCGAGGCCGCCGAACCGCCCGTCATCGCCCTGGCCGGCGTCGGCCGCACCCACCCCGGCCGCCCGCCCGTGGTCGCGCTGCACCCCTGCGACCTGACCGTCCACCGCGGCGAGTACCTGGCCGTCACCGGCCCCTCCGGCTCCGGCAAGTCCACCCTGCTGCACCTGCTCGGCCTGCTCGACACCCCCACCACCGGCCGCTACGAGCTGGACGGCATCGACACCGGCAGCCTGCGCGACCGGGACCGCTCGACCCTGCGCGGGCGCCGGATCGGCTTCGTCTTCCAGTCCTTCCACCTGCTCCCGCACCGCACCGCCGAGGAGAACGTCGTCCTCGCCCAGGTCTACAACCGCTCCCCGCGCCGCGCCCGCCACACCGCCGCCCTGGAGGCACTGCACCTGGCCGGCCTCGGCCACCGCACAAACGCGCTGCCGGGCACCATGTCCGGCGGCGAGCGCCAGCGGGTGGCGATCGCCCGGGCGCTGGTGAACCGGCCCAGCCTGCTGCTGTGCGACGAACCGACCGGCAACCTGGACTCGGCCAACGCCGAGGCGGTACTGGCGCAGTTCGACGCGCTGCACGCGCAGGGCTTCACCCTGGTGGTGATCACCCACGACCCGTCCGTGGCCGCCCGCGCCGAACGCCGGGTGACCATCCGCGACGGCGTGCTCAACGAGGCCGAAGCCGTCCAGCCGGCAGGGGACGCCCGGTGAGCCGCCGTAGCGTGCTCCCCGAGCCGCCCTCCCGCCTCAGCCTCCGCGACCTGCTCTCCGAAGCGCTCTCCGGCATCCTCCAACGCCCCGGCCGCTCGGTGCTGACCATGCTCGGCACGGTCCTGGGCATCGGCGCGTTCGTCGCCGTGCTCGGCCTGACCGCGACCGCCACCGGCCAGATCGGCGAGCGGTTCAGCCTGACCAAGGCCACCACCGTCACCGTGACCGACCGCCCGAGCACCGACGGCCTCGCCCCCGGCACCAACCCGTCGAGCGACTTCCCCGCCGACACCGACCGCCGGATGTCCGCGATCGACGGCGTGCAGGCCGGCGGCGTCTGGTGGCCGGTGCCCGGCTCCCCGGTGATCTCCCGCCACCCGGACGGCCCCGGCGAGGGCACCGGGCTCTCCCTGCTCGCGGCCACCCCGGGCGCGGTCGCCGCGATGGAACCGACCCTGTCCGCCGGGGTCACCATGGACGACTTCGTGCAACGGACCGCGCAGCCGGTGGTCCTGCTCAGCGAGGCCGCCGCCAAGCGCCTCGGGGTGAGCCGGCTGGACGCCCAGCCGGCCGTCTTCATCGACCACGTCCCGTACACCGTGATCGGGATCTACTCGGACGTCCGCCGCCAGCCGGCCGCCCTGCTCGGCATGGTGATCCCGGCCAGTACGGCACTGGAGCGGTACGGCAACCCGGCCCCGGACGCGGACCGCGGGGTCCAGGGCCTGGTCGCCACCCGGGTCGGCGCCGCGACCGTGGTGGCCGACCAACTCCCGCTCGCCCTGCGGCCGGACACCCCGAACGCGTTCACCGTCGTCCCACCGCCGGACCCGCACAGCCTCCAGGACACGGTGACCTCCGACCTGACCGGGCTGTTCCTGGCGCTGGCCGGGATCTGCCTGCTCGTGGGCGCGGTCGGGATCGCCAACACCACGCTGGTCGCCGTGATGGAACGGACCCAGGAGATCGGCCTGCGCCGCTCACTGGGCGCCCGCACCGGCCACATCGCGGCCCAGTTCCTGGCCGAGTCGACGGCACTCGGCACCCTGGGCGGACTGATCGGCACCGGCCTCGGCGTGGTGACGGTCGTCGGAGTGGCCGCCGCCCGCGACTGGACCGCCGTCCTCCAACCCGCCACCACCCTGCCCGCCCCACTGATCGGCACGGTCGTCGGCCTGCTCGCCGGCCTCTACCCGGCCCTGCGCGCCGCCCGCACCGACCCCCTCACCGCACTGCGGAGCGCCTGAGCACTGCGGAGCGCCTGAGCACGACGGTTCCGGACACCGGGGCACGGAAACACCGAAGGGCCCGGTGGCAGCCGGGCCCTTCGGTGTGAGGGTTTCGTCAGGCGGTCGGAGGAGGTGCCACGCGCAGCGTGCCCCGAGGAGGGTGGCGGCGGGTGACGGGTGGGCGAGGCTTAGAAGGCCTCCTCCGCCAGCTCCATGATCTCGTTGTCGATGCCCTCGGCGATCGCCCGCTGCGGGGCGACGGTCGGGAGGACGTTCTTGGCGAAGAAGCGGGCCGCCGCGACCTTGCCCTGGTAGAACGGCACGTCCTTCTCCGAGGCGCCGGCCTCCAGCTTGGCCAGGGCGACCGCGGCCTGACGGAGCAGCAGCCAGCCGACCACGACGTCGCCGGAGACCATCAGCAGGCGGGTGGTGTTGAGGCCCACCTTGTACATGTTCTTGACGTCCTGCTCGACGGCCGTCAGGTCGGCGATCAGCTTGCCGACGATGGCGTCCAGGTCGCCGAGGGCCTTGGTGAGCAGCTCGCGCTCGGTGGCCAGGGCCTCGCCGCCCTCGGCCGCGCCGAGGAACTTCTGGATCTGCTCGGACAGCGCGGTCAGCGCCTGGCCGCCGTCCTTGACGATCTTGCGGAAGAAGAAGTCCTGGCCCTGGATCGCCGTGGTGCCCTCGTAGAGGGTGTCGATCTTGGCGTCCCGGATGTACTGCTCGATCGGGTACTCCTGCAGGTACCCGGAGCCACCGAAGGTCTGGAGGGACTGGGCGAGCTGCTCGTAGGACTTCTCCGAGCCGTAGCCCTTGACGATCGGCAGGAGCAGGTCGTTGAGGCGCTCGGCGGCCTCGTCGTGCTCGCCGCGCAGCTTGGCGGCCGCCATGTCGTCCTGGACCGACGCGGTGAACAGGACCAGCGCGCGCATGCCCTCGGCGTAGGCCTTCTGGGTCAGCAGCGAGCGGCGCACGTCCGGGTGGTGGGTGATGGTGACGCGCGGGGCGGTCTTGTCCAGGAACTGCGAGATGTCGGCGCCCTGCACGCGCTCCTTGGCGTACTCCAGGGCGTTCAGGTAGCCGGTGGAGAGGGTGGCGATGGCCTTCGTGCCGACCATCATGCGGGCGAACTCGATGATCTTGAACATCTGGCGGATGCCGTCGACCTTCTCGCCGAGCAGCCAGCCCTTGGCCGGGTGCTTGGCGCCGAAGGTCATCTCGCAGGTGTTCGAGGCCTTGAGGCCCATCTTGTGCTCGACGTTGGTGGCGTAGACGCCGTTGCGCTCGCCGAGCTCGCCGGTCTCCCAGTCGAAGTCGAACTTCGGGACGATGAACAGGCCCAGGCCCTTGGTGCCCGGCTTGCCGCCCTCGGGGCGGGCCAGCACCATGTGGATGATGTTCTCGGACATGTCGTGCTCGCCCGAGGTGATGAAGCGCTTCACGCCCTCGATGTGCCAGGAGCCGTCCTCCTGCTGGATCGCCTTGGTGCGGCCGGCGCCCACGTCGGAGCCCGCGTCGGGCTCGGTGAGGACCATGGTGGAGCCCCACAGGCGGTCGGTCATCCGCCTGGCGACCTCCAGCTGCTCCTCGGTGCCCTCCTCGGCGATGACGCCGGCGAAGGCCGGGCCGGAGGAGTACATCCAGATGGCCGGGTTGGAGCCCAGGATCTGCTCGGCGAAGGCCCAGATCAGCGAGTTCGGGGTGACCTGGCCGCCGATCGACTCCGGGATGCCCAGGCGCCACCACTCGGCGTCCATGAAGGTCTGGTAGCTCTTCTTGAAGGCGGCCGGGACCGGCGCGGTGTTGGTCTCCGGGTCGAAGACCGGCGGGTTGCGGTCGGTGTCGGCGAAGGACGCGGCGAGGTCGTTCTCGGCGAGGCGCGAGATCTCGCTCAGGATGTTCTTCGCGGTCTCGACGTCCATGTCCGCGAACGGTCCGGTGCCGTACACCTGGTCGCGACCGAACACCTCGAAGAGGTTGAACTCCACGTCCCGCAGGTTGGACTTGTAGTGACCCATGGCCGTTTTCTCCGGTTCGTCGCTTCCGGGAGACCGCCGCGTTCGGGCGCCCCGTACCCACCAGTAGGCATCATGATGCTACCCAGCGGTAACTTGGGCAAGCCCCCTGCGGTGAATCCGGTATGAACGTGGTCACGTCCCACAGCGAGGACGACCACTCCTTGTCAGGATCGGCGCCAGCGCGGGAGGGTGCCCTCCCGCTAGCCTGTCCGTGTGTACGGATATGACCAGAACGCATACCCGGGTGACCCCTACCAGCAGCAGGCGGGTCCGCAGCCGGGCATGAACGGCATGCCCGGACCCGACGCGTACGGTGCGCAGGCACAGGCGCCCCAGCAGTCCCTCTACCCCGAGCCCTCCCCGCCCTCGCTCGCGGACGCGGTCCGGGCCTTCACCACCGGCTCGATGGCGGTCGAGGACTTCCAGGCCATCTTCATCACCTCGAAGGTGCACTGCCCCCGCGGCGACCGCCCCGGCTTCCTCGCGCTGCACAACACCCCGACGCCGGTGATCCCGATGTTCAGCTCGCTCAAGGAGCTGCGCCGCTACGCCGGCAAGGATTCCAAGCACTTCACCGTCACCGGCGCCGAGGTGCTGGACCTGCTGCCCACCGGCTACGGCTTCGCGCTGGACATGGAGGGCGAGCACCGGATGGTGTTCGACGCCAAGGCGGTGGAGCAGATGGTCGACTTCACCATGCACCGGATGTACGGCTGACAGCCGCAGGAACATCCGCCCCCGCGGTGCGCGGGGCACCAGAGCGCCCCATCCTGGGAGGGAGAGGAGCCCCGCGCTCCTCCGTCACTACATAGTTCAACTTTCAACTTGCTTGTTGTTGAGGATTGAACTACTCTCGTGCACGTAGGCCAAAGAACCCCCGAAGGAGGCCGACATGCCCGCCGTGACCGTCGACAACCCGCTGACCCTCCCGCGCGTCACCACGCCGGACCCGGCCGTCGCGAGCGCCCGGCCGGTCCTCACCGTGGCCACCGCCCCCGAGGGCTACGAAGGCGAGGGCTTCCCCGTCCGCCGCGCCTTCGCCAAGATCAACACCAAGTACCTCGACCCGTTCATCATGATGGACCAGATGGGTGAGGTGGACTACGCGGCCGGCGAGCCCAAGGGCACCCCCTGGCACCCGCACCGCGGCTTCGAGACCGTCACCTACATCATCGACGGAACGTTCATCCACCAGGACTCGCACGGCGGCGGCGGCACCATCACCGACGGCGACACCCAGTGGATGACGGCCGGCTCCGGCCTGCTGCACATCGAGACCCCTCCGGAGTCGCTGGTGAGGTCCGGCGGCCTCTTCCACGGCCTCCAGCTCTGGGTCAACCTGCCCGCCTCGGACAAGATGATCGCCCCGAAGTACCAGGACATCCGCAGCGGCAGTGTCAAGCTCCTCAGCACCGAGGACGGCGGCGCGCTCCTGCGCGTCATCGCCGGTGAGCTGGACGGCCACCAGGGCCCCGGCGTCACCCACACCCCGATCACCATGATCCACGCCTCGATCAGCCCCGGCGCCCAGATCACCCTCCCCTGGCGCTCCGACTTCAACGCCCTCGCCTACGGCCTCGCCGGCAACGGCTCGGCCGGCCAGGACCACCGCCCCTTCCACCGGGGCCAGGCCGTCGTCTTCGGCGACGGCGACTCCCTCACCATCCGCGCCGACGAGAAGCAGGACTCCCGCGACAACAACTTCGAGGTCGTGCTCCTCGGCGGCCTGCCGATCCGCGAACCCGTCGCCTGGTACGGCCCGTTCGTCATGAACAGCCACCGCGAGCTCCAGCAGGCCATGGAGGACTTCCAGGCCGGCCGCCTCGGCACCATCCCCACCGACGCCCACTGACCCGACCGCTCCCGAGGGCCCGGACCACACGGTCCGGGCCCTCACGCGTCCGCACCGCACGGAATCCGGAGGAGGCGCCGGGCGGGTGTCCGGTGGCAGCGGGGGCGGTCCGGCCATACCGTCGGAGAGCGAGCGAACGACTCGGCCGATCAGGGCCGGTCCGGTGGGGGACCACCTCCGGGCGGCCCGGGACTGACGAGGAGCGGAAGATGATCTGGCAGTTCATCGTGTTGCTGGCCGCCGCGCTCGGCTTTCCGACCGCCGCACTGTTCTACCTGATCGGCGGGCCGCGCTTCCCCGACGAGCCGCGCGGCCCCGAGCGCCGGACGCCCGACGGGTCCTAGGAACCGGCGGCGACCTCCTGCCCGGCGGAGATGAAACCGATCACCTGGTCGACGACGGTCGGCTCCGCGATGATCCGGCGGTGGCCGAGCCCCCGGGTGACCACCAGGTCGAGCCTTTCCCCGTAAGCCCGTTGGAGCCGGTGCGCCTGGCGCAGCGGGACGACGTCGTCGCCCTCGTCGTGCAGCACCAGGACCGGCAGCCCGATCACCGCGGCCTGCCGGGCGGCGTCGTAGCGTTCCCAGGCCCCGGCGTCCCCCGCGAACAGGCCCCGCTCGATCCGGCCGCGCAGCGCGCGCTCGACGGCGGGGTTCAGGCCGAGCCCGGCGCAGAAGGCGGCCGGGAAGAAGCCGACCTCGGACACTCCGGCGACGGCCGCCAGCCGGTCCGCCCGCAGGCCGTCGGCCAGTGCGCCGAAGGCGGCGCAGACGCCCAGCGAGTGCGCGATCACCGCCTCGAACGGCCCGTACCTGTCCTGGAGTTGGAGCGCGAGCTCGTGGAACTCCAGCACGCTGGTGGCGTTTCCGCCGGAGTCACCGTGGCCAGGCGCGTCGAAGGACAGGACACTGAGGCCGAGCGCCCGCAGCCGGGGGACGTACGGGGCGAAGCGGGAGGCCCGGGAGCGCCAGCCGTGCAGCACCAGGACGGGCCGCTCGCCGCCGCCCCAGCGGTAGCCGACCACCGTCTTGCCGCCCACGGCCAGCGGTTCGAGGACGGCCCGGCGGTGGACCTCCTGCTCGGCGGGGCGGACCCTGCTGCGCCGCAGCGGGTGCTGGAACAGTTCGAAGGCCGCCCGCCCGGCCAGGCCGGGGGCGATGCGGGCGGCGGGGTTGAGGGCGGTGCGGATCAGTGCCCGGGCCGGGTCCATCGGGTCTCCCTGCTCTCTGCGTCCTGACTCGGGGCGAGATATTAGCACGATCGTTCGTGCAGTTTTTGGAACGTGCCACCGCCCAAGCACTACCCTGGGTGACACCCACCGAGAGAACGAAACGAGGGCGGACGATGGCCGGATCGACCACCGACGGACGGGTCCTGCGCGGCGAGGAGACCCGCCGGGCGGTACTGCGCCGCGCCGTCGAGATCGCCTCCGTCGAGGGCCTGAACGCGCTCTCCATCGGCCGCCTCGCCACCGACCTGGGGCTCAGCAAGAGCGGCGTCTTCGCCGGCTTCGGCTCCAAGGAGGAGCTCCAGCTCGCCACCGTCCGCGCCGCCCGCCGGATCTTCGCCGACGCCGTCGTCACCCCGGTCGCCGACGCCCCGCCCGGCCTCGCCCGGGCCCGCGCCCTCTGCGAGAGCTGGCTCGCCTACTCCCGGGCCCGGGTCTTCCCCGGCGGCTGCTTCTTCTACGAGGTCAACGCCGAGTTCGACGCCCGCCCCGGCGCCATCCGGGACGCCCTGGCCGACTGCGCCGACGAGTGGCACGGCCTGATCACCGAGGCCCTGACCGGGGCCCGTTCGGCCGGCGCCCTGCGGCCGGACACCGACCCCGGGGACCTCGCCTTCGCCCTGATCGCGATCCTGGAGACGGCCAACTCGCAGGCCGTGCTGCACGAGGACGACGCCCCGTACCAGCGGGCCGGCCGCCTCCTGCTGCGCCTGCTGCGCGCCGAGGCCGCCGACCCGGCGGATCCGGCCCTCGCCTAACGATCCGTCAGCACCCGCTCCAGCAGGGCGGCTTGGAGGAGCAGCCGCTCATCGCCGCCCGCCGCACCGACCACCTGGAGGCCGAGCGGCAGCCCGTCCGCGGTCCGGCCGGCCGGCAGGCTCAGCGCGGGCAGGCCGAGGTAGCTCCACGGCAGCGACATCACCGCGTCCCCGGTGCCGTGCAGGCCCTCCGGCGCGCCGCCGGTCGCCGAGGGCGCCAGCCACAGGTCCACCCCGGCCGCGGCCGCCGCCCCCGCCACCCGCTCGCGCAGCCGCCCCCGGAACTGGAGCGCCGCCGCGCGGTCCTCGGCCGCGACGCCCTGGCCGACCCGGATGCTCGCCACCGTCTCCGGCCGGTACAGGCCGCCGAAGCGGGTGAACCAGTCGGCGTGACTGCGGGCCAGCTCGAAGCGGTTGACGGTCTGCAACTGCCGGGTGATCTCGGCGAAGTCGGGGAAAAGCGACACCCGACGCACCGTCAGCCCGGCCCCGGCCAGCCGCTCCACCTGCTCCTCGAAGGCGCGCAGCGCGGCCGGTTCGGCCCGCTCCAGGTAGCCGCCGTCCGGCACGCCGAGCACGGGCGGGCCCGGCACCCGCGCCGGCACCCGATCGTTCACCGCCCGCCAGTCGTCGCAGAGCAGCGAGGCGGCCAGGGCCGCACCGGCCAGGTCGGCGGTGAAGACGCCCAGGGTGTCGAGGCTCGGCGCGTTCGGGATCACCCCCGCGATCGGGATCCGCCCGTACGTCGGCCGGAAGCCCACCACCCCGCAGTACGCGGCCGGCCGGATCACCGAGCCGACCGTCTGGGTGCCGATCGCCAGCGGCACCAGCCCCGCCGCGACCGCCGCCGCCGAACCGCTGCTGGAGCCGCCCGGGGTGTGCCCCGGGTGGTGCGGATTGCGGGTCGGGCCCGGGGCGCTCGCGGCGAACTCGGCGGTCACCGTCTTGCCCGCGACCAGCGCCCCCGCCGCCAGCAGCCGGTCCACCACCGCGGCCTGCGGCCCGGCCAGCACCCCCGGCGGCAGGGCGGATCCACCATGGGTGGGCAGCCCGTCCACGTGCACGATGTCCTTGACCCCCACCGCCACCCCGTACAGCGGCGGCCGCCCGCCCGGCTCCGGGTACCGCGCGGCCAACTCCCGGGCCCGCGCCCGCAACCGGTCGTGCCGTCCGGGCTCCGGGACGAAGGCGTGGATCAGCGGGTCCACCCGCTCGACCAGCGCGCAGAAGCGGTCGACGTGCTCCATCAGCCCCGGCGCACCGGAGCGCAGTCCGGCGGACTCGCGGGTCAACGACCGCGGCCGGACGAGTGGTTCCTCCATGCCGAGCACGGTAGCGCCAGGTGCCTACGGGTGCTCCGAGGCCAGATACGGCGTCTCGCGCAGGAAGTACGCCCCGCAGGTGTGGCAGCACAGTTCCGCGGTCCTCCCCCAGTCCACCGCCTCCCGCACCGGCGCCGCCGGGTCGAGCTCACGGCCGCACATCGCCACGCTCTGCGACCCCCGGACCATGTGCCACAGCCGCACCCCGCCGGCCTCCCCACCAGCGCCGTACTCGGCTCGCATCTGGTGCATCATGCCCCCCATCGTCCGACCGTCCCCGACCCCCGGCAACCGGGACCGGCCGGGGCTGACGGCGCTGGTGCCTGCCGTCGAACTCCCGTCGTCCGTCCGACGGGGCAGCGGGGCGGCGAGGTGCGCGCCCCAACGCCGCCCCGCAGACGCGAGTTCGAGGACAGGCCCTACGAGGCCGCGCGCAGCAGGGCGTCGTCCTGCCACTTGAGGATCTTGTCGAAGCTCACGATGGCGCCCCGCAGGGGGTGGTTGCGGAGCTGGACGTGGTCGGTGAGGGCGTGGATGAGGAAGAGGCCGCGGCCGGACTCGGCGGTGAGGTCGGGGAGGGCGTCGAGGTCGACGGGGCGCAGCGTGGGGGCCGCGGGGCGGCGGAGGAGGACGTGGGTGTCGTACGGGTGGCCGTCGTAGCGGGGGCGGTGCGCGGTGAGGACGCGGGCCGGGACGGTGGCGCGGCCGCGGCGGGAGCGGTGCGGCCCGCGGCCGGGGGCGGCCGGGCGGGCCGGGGCGGGGGCGGCCGGGCGGCGGGCGGGCGGGGCGGCGGGGCCGGGCAGGCCGGGGCCGGAGTCGGTGACCTCGATCCGCAGGCGGTCGCCGCAGATCGAGGCGGTGACCTGGAAGCCGTCGTCGGGGCGGTCGGCGGCGCCGTGCTCGACGGCGTTGGCGCAGGCCTCGCTGAGGGCGACCCCGAGGTCGTCGGCGATCTGCGGGTCGACGCCCGCGGTGGCCATGGCACCGAGCAGGATGCGCCGGGCCAGCGGGACGCTGGCCGGGTCGCGCTTGAGGTGCAGAGTCCACCAGATGTCCACGGGAGGTCCCTCCTGGCTGCGGCTCCACATACAACTAGGTATCTCCGGGCGATTCGCCGGTGAACCGTGCCCGGGGGGCGCTACCGCCCGTTCGGCGGATGGACTGGGGACGGGCTCTGTGCCGAAGGGCGCACACCCACCCCTCCACGCCGCCGCCGAACGGGGCATTCATAGGGATTTCCCACCCTGCCCGTGTCGGCGGTGTACGCGATGAGATGATGGCCCGGCCATGACTGCCCTCCCCGCCGCCCCGTTCCCGGGCACCCCAGAACCGGCTCGGCCGGTGGGGACCGCCGCCTGGGACCTGAGGCTTGCCCGGGCCGTCCCGTTCGCCCTGGTGTGCACGCTGATAGCGGCCGCCGGGCACGCTCTGGGCGGTGGCGGGGACGTCCCGCCGGCCGCGCTGGCGGCGGGCTTCGCCGCGGTGCTGGTGTTCGCGGTGGCGTGCGGCGGGCGGGAGCGCTCGCTGCCGGCCATCGCCGGGGCGCTCGGCGCGGGGCAGCTCGGACTGCACTGCCTCTTCCACGGCTTCCACGGGCTGAACGGCGCCGGCATGCACCACGGCGGGTCGATGACCGTGCCGCAGGCGGCCGGCCGGCTGATCTGCAACGAGGCCCGGCCCGGCACGCTGATCGGTCTGCCCGACGGCACGTCCCCCGAGCAGCTGGTCTCCTCGGCGGGCCTGGACCCGCACGCCTACACCGCCGCGCCCTGGTGGCAGGACGGCGTGTTCGGGATGACGCCGTCCATGCTGGCCGGGCACCTGGCCGCCGCGCTGGTGGCGGGCTGGTGGCTGCGGCGCGGCGAGGCGGCGCTGTGGCGGCTGGTGCGGGTGGCCGCCTCGGCGGCCCGGGAGCACTGGGCGGCGCCGCTGCGCTCGGCGCTGGTGCTGGTGGCCGCGCTGCTGCGCGGCCTGTTCGGCGTGGCCGGCCCGGCCCGCCGGTTCGGGGCCGGGGACGGCGAGCGGCCGATCCCGGCGGGTGCGGTGCTGCGGCACAGCGTGGTGCGGCGCGGTCCGCCGTGCGGGGCCCTCGCGTACTGACCCGGCGTTGCCCGTACCCGTGAGCGGTACCGGGTTCCGGGTGTGCGCGGCGTCCGGACCTCCGCCCGGCCACCGGGCGGTCTCCCTGCACCGCCTCCACACGTCCCCACGCGCGGCCCCACCGGCGCACGGTCCCACCGTCGCCCGGCCCGGCCGGCCGCCGAGCTCCGATCGGAGACCCGCATCATGCGTTCCCTTCCCGCCCGTCGTATCGCCGCCGTCGCCCTGACCGCCGCCGCCTCCGTGGTGGCGCTGGCCGGCCCCGCCTTCGCGCACGTCACCGTGAACCCGGGCTCGGCCGCCCAGGGCGGCTACACGGCCGTCGACTTCCGGGTGCCGAACGAGAGCGACACGGCGAGCACCGTGAAGCTGGAGGTCAACCTCCCGCTGGACCACCCGCTGGCGTCCGTCCGGACGCTGCCGCTGCCGGGCTGGACCGCCGCCGTCGAGAAGTCCAAGCTCGACAAGCCGCTCAAGGTGCACGGCAGCGACGTCACCGAGGCCGTCTCCAAGATCACCTGGACCGCCGACGCGGGCACCAAGATCGCCCCCGGCCAGTTCCAGGAGTTCCGGGTCTCGCTCGGCCCGCTGCCGGCCGACGCCGACACCATGGTCTTCAAGACCCTCCAGACCTACGACAACGGCGACGTCGTCCGCTGGATCGACGAGTCCCCGGCCGGCCAGCCCGAGCCGGCCCACCCGGCCCCCGTCCTGGCGCTCACCAAGGCCGCCGACGGCGACGGCCACGGCGTCACCGCTTCCCCGAGCGCCGACGCCCACGCCGCCGCCTCCTCCGACGGCAACGGCAAGTCCAGCGACGGCACCGCCCGCACCCTCGGCGTGGTCGGCATCGTGGTCGGCGTGATCGGCACCGCCGTCGGCGTGCTCGGCCTGCGCCGCAAGAGCAGCGGCTCCGCCTCCTGACCCCTCGCCGGCGGGGCCGTGACGACACGGCCCCGCCGGCTGCCAACCGAGCACGATCGGAACGACCATGCCCCGCACCACCCGCACCACCCGTCTGGCCGGCGCCGCCGCCCTCGCCCTGGCCGCCGCCCTGACGCTCTCCGCCTGCGGCTCCTCCGGCGGCGACTCCAACGCCGCCAAGGTCACCCGGCAGAAGGAGGACAGCCCGTACCAGGGCACCAAGCTCGCCAAGAACTTCGAGAAGCCCGACCTCCAGCTGACCGACACCTCCGGCCAGCCCTACGACCTGCGGCAGCAGACCAACGGCAAGGCCACCCTGCTGTTCTTCGGCTACACCAGCTGCCCGGACGTCTGCCCGACCACCATGGGCGACATCGGCGTCGCGATGAAGGCGCTGTCCGCCGAGGACCGAAAGAAGGTCAACGTCGTCTTCGTCTCCACCGACCCGCAGCGCGACACCCCCAAGGTGCTGCGCACCTGGCTGGACTCGATGGGCACCGACTTCATAGGCCTGACCGGCGACCTGGAGAAGGTGAAGACCGCCGCCAAGTCGCTCGGCATCATGATCGAGGACCCGGTGGTCAACGCGGACGGCACCGTCACCTCCACCCACGGCGCGCAGGTGCTGGCCTTCCTCCCCTCGGACGACAAGGCGCACGTGCTCTACATGAGCGGCACCGAGGAGAAGACCTACGAGCACGACCTGCCGCTGCTCGCCAAGGGGGTCGCGGCGTGACGGCGGTGACCGCGACCACGGCCACCCGACGTTTCCGCCGCTCGGCCCTGCTGGGCGCCGTGGTCGCCACCGCCCTCGGCGGCGGCGCCATCCTGGCCGCCTGCGGGACGGACGACCGGGGCGCGACCGCCGACGGCCCGGCGAAGCTGAGCGTGGCCGACTCCTACATCCCGCTGCCGCCGACCGGCGGGATGGGAGCCGGCTACCTGACCGTCCGCAACGACGGCGGGTCGGACCAACTGGTCAAGGTCAGCAGCCCGGCCGCCGAGTCGGTCACCATGCACCGCTCGACCGCCTCGACCATGGAGCAGGTGGAGAGCCTGGACGTGCCCGCGCACGGCGCGCTGGAGCTCGCCCGCGGCGGCACCCACCTCATGATCATGGGCTGGCAGAAGGCCCCCGCCCTGGGCGACCAACTGGAGCTCGACCTCACCTTCGCCAAGTCCGGCACCATCTCGGTCAAGGTGCCGGTCAAGGAGCTCACCTACCGGCCCGGCCGGAGTTAGGGGATCCGCCACCCATGGAGTCGGCCAGCCTCGACAAGGCCCGCCCGTACGGAGCCGCCCACCGCCGGATCGTCCCGCAGCGGATCGCCGGGGCGCTCGCCACGCTCGGCGCACTGCTCGCGCTGATGCTCGCCGGTGCCGCACCGGCCTCCGCGCACGCCACCCTGGAGTCCACCGACCCGCGGCAGAACTCGGTGGTCGCCACCGCGCCCCAGGCGGTCACCCTGACCTTCAGCGAGACGGTGTCGCTGTCCGGCGATTCGGTCCGGGTGCTCGACCCGGCCGGCAAGGCCGTGGACACCGGCAACCCCGCGCACGCGGACGGCAGGGACAACACCGCCCGGGTCGGGCTGAACAGCGGGCTCGCCAACGGCACGTACACCGTCGCCTGGAGGGCCGTCTCGGCGGACTCGCACCCGGTCGGCGGGGCGTTCACCTTCTCCATCGGCGCCCCCTCGGACACCTCGGTGTCCGCCGCCGCGCTCCAGGGCGCCAAGGCCGACAGCCTGGTCGCCGCCCTGTACGGCACCGGTCGCGCCGTCGCGTACGCGGCGTTCGCGCTGCTCGCCGGGGCCGCCGCCTTCGTTCTGGTCTGCTGGCCGGCCGGCGCGACCAGGCGCCCGGTGCAGCGGCTGCTGATGACCGGCTGGACGGCGCTGCTGGCCTCGACCGTCGCGGTGTTGATGCTGCGCGGCCCGTACGAGCGCGGCTCGGGGATCGGGCAGGCCTTCGACCTGTCGCTGATGCGCGCCACCCTGGACGAGCGGATCGGCACCGCGCTGGCCGCCCGGCTGCTGCTGCTCGCGGCGGGCGGGATCTTCCTGTCGCTGCTGGTCGGGCAGCTGGGGCAGCCGCCGCGGACCGCCCCCACGCCGGCCGCGGACGCCCCGGAGGGCGAGGACGCCGAGGCCGCCGAGCTGCGCGAGCTGGAGCTGCGGGCCGCCGAGCGGCCGCAGCGGGAGGCCCGGCTCGGTCTGGGCGTGGCCGGACTGGTGCTGGCGATCGCGCTCGCCGCGACCTGGGCCGGCGCCGACCACGCCTCGGTGGGCATCCAGGTCTGGCTGGCGCTGCCGCTCGGCATCCTGCACCTGATCGCGATGGCGCTCTGGCTGGGCGGGCTGGCCTCGCTGCTGGTCGCGCTGCGCGAGGGCGTCGGGGCCGAGGTGGTGGACCGCTTCTCGCGGACCGCCTTCGCCGCGGTCGCCGTGCTGGCCGCCACCGGGCTCTACCAGGCCTGGCGGGGCGTGGGCAGCTGGAGCGCGCTGACCGGCACCGAGTACGGGAAGCTGCTGCTGGTGAAGACCGGCTGCGTGGTCGCGATGCTCGGCGTCGCCTGGACCTCCCGCAGCTGGCTGGCCCGGCTGCGCTCGACCCCGGCCGAGGCCGCGGAGGTCGACACGGCGGAGGCCGGGGCGGTCGAGGTCGAGGCGGCCGAGGTCCCGGTGCGGGTCGGGGCCGCCGCCGGCGGCGAGGACCCGGTCCGGCAGGCCCAGCTGGCCCGCCAGCGGGCCGCCCGGGAGAGCGCCGGGCGCGAGCGCGGGCTGACCCCGACCCGGGCCGGGCTGCGCCGCTCGGTGCTGGTCGAGGTGCTGGTCGCGGTCGCGGTGCTGGCGGTCACCACGATGCTCACCAACTCCCCGCCCGGGCGGGTGGCGAACGAGGTCAAGGCCGCGGGGAACGCCGCTCCGGCCGCCGGCGGGACGGCCGCCGGCCCGCAGGCGCCGACCGAGCCGGGGCGCACGGTGGAACTCAAGCTGCCGTACGACACCAAGGGCCGCACGCCGAACGCCAAGGGCACCGCGACCGTCACCGTCAACCCGGCCCGGACCGGCTCGAACGAGGTCAAGCTCGCGCTGGACGGCGCGGACGGGCAGCCGGTGGACGTCCCCGAGGTGCAGCTCGCCTTCACCCTGCCGGACCGCGACCTCGGCCCGCTGCCGGTCGCGCTCACCGCGGAGGGCACCGGCCGCTGGAGCGGCACCGCGCAGCTGCCGCTGGCCGGCACCTGGGTGGTCTCGGTGCAGATCCGCTCCTCGGACATCGACCAGACCACGCCGACCCAGCAGTTCAAGATCGGATGAGCATCGGATGAGCACGGTGGAGGAACGTTCCGAGGAGCTCCCGGCTGAGCTTCCGGCCCAGCGTTCGACTGAGCTCCCGGCCGGTCGCGGCCCGGCGGACCGACCGGGCTTCACCCGGCGGGCGCTGCTCGGCACGGCCGGCGCCGGACTGCTGGTCGGCGCGGGGGCGGGCGTGGCCGGGGCGGTCGCCCTGGACCGCACCGCCGGTGGTGCCGCGCCCGCGGGCGCCGCGCTGGGCGCGGGCCGGGTGCCGTTCCGCGCCGAGCACCAGGCCGGCATCCTCGAACCGCCGCAGGCCCGGGCGCAGCTGGCCGCCTTCGACCTGGCCGGCGGCGTCGGCCGGGACGGGCTGCGCACCCTGCTGCGACGCTGGACGGCGGCGGCCGAGCGACTGACCGCCGGGGAGCCGGCCGAGGAGTTCGACAACCAGGTCGCGCTGGACGCCGGGCCCTGCTCGCTCACCGTCACGCTCGGCTTCGGCGCCACGCTGTTCGACAAGGCCGGACTGGCCGACCGCCGCCCGGCGGCGCTGGAGCCGCTGCCCGCCTTCCCCGGCGAGGCGCTCGACCCGGCGCGCGGCGAGGGCGACCTGTTCGTCCAGATCGGCGCCGACGACGCCCTGGTGGCGGTGCACGCCCTGCGGGTGCTCCAGCGGCTGGCGGTCGGGACGGCTTCGCTGCGCTGGCAGTCGGCCGGCTTCGCCCGTACCCCGGGGGCCGCGGCGCGGCCGGTGACCGCCCGCAACCTGATGGGCCAGGTCGACGGCACCAACAACCCCAAGCCGTCCGAGGACGGCTTCGCCGCCAAGGTGTTCTGCGGGGCCGGCGGCGACCAGCCCGCCTGGCTGGCGGGCGGCTCGTACCTGGTGTTCCGGCGGATCCGCATGCTGCTGGACCACTGGGAGGAGCTCCCGGTGGACCGGCAGGAGCGGGTGATCGGGCGGCGCAAGTCGGACGGCTCGCCGCTGAACGCGCCGGCCGGCTCGGGCGAGGGCACCCCGGTGGACCTGTCCGCGCAGGGGCCGGACGGCGCGCTGGCGATCCCCTCCGACGCGCACGTCCGGGTGGCCGCCCCGGCGAGCAACGGCGGGGCGGCGATGCTGCGGCGCGGCTTCTCGTACCACGACGGCCTGCTGCCGGACGGCTCGCCGGACGCCGGGCTGCTCTTCCTCGCCTTCCAGGCCGACCCGCGCAGGGGCTTCACCCCGGTGCAGCGCAAGCTCTCCCGGGGCGACGGGCTGTCCCGCTTCCTGCGGCACGAGGCGAGCGGGCTGTACGCCGTTCCGCCGGGGGCCCCGGCGGGCGGCTACCTCGGGCAGCAGCTGCTGGAGGGGTAGCCCCGCCCCACCCCGCACCACCCACCCCGCCCCACCACCTGCGGTCCCGGCCACTGAAACGCTTTCATGCCGGGGCCGCGGACTCGTTATGGTGACTGCTTCGGCACACCCGCACGTGCAGTACCCGAGCCCCAACGGAGGCGTCATGTCGGCCACCCGCTACACGTACCTCGGCCCGGCGGGCACCTTCACCGAGGCCGCGCTGCACACCCTGCCCGAGGCGGGGACCAGGGAGCTGGTGCCGCTGTCCTCGGTGGCGCTGGCGCTGGACGCGGTGCGCTGCGAGAAGGCCGCCGGGGCGTTCGTGCCGATCGAGAACTCGGTCGAGGGCGCCGTCACCGCGACCAACGACGAGCTGGCCGCCGGCGCGCCGCTGATGATCTACCGCGAGGTGCTGCTGCCGATCTCCTTCGCGCTGCTGGTGCGGCCGGGCACCGAGCTGTCCGAGGTCAGGACGGTGACCAGCCACCCGGTGGCCCAGCCGCAGGTGCGCCGCTGGCTGGCGGCCAACCTGCCGGACGCCACGTGGGAGTCGGCCGCCTCCAACGCGGACGGCGCCCGGCTGGTCGCCGAGGGCCGGTACGACGGGGCGTTCGCGGGCGAGTTCGCCGCGCCGATCTACGGGCTGGACCCGCTGGTCAAGGAGATCGCCGACGCGAAGAGCGCGACCACCCGGTTCGTGCTGGTCGGCCGCCCGGGGAGGGTCTCCTCGCCGACCGGCGCGGACAAGACCTCGATGGTGGTCTGGCTGCCGGACGACCACCCGGGTGCGCTGCTGGAGCTGCTGCAGGAGTTCGCGGTGCGCGGGGTCAACCTGATGCGGATCGAGTCCCGGCCGACCGGCGAGGGGCTGGGCAGCTACTGCTTCCTGATCGACTGCGAGGGGCACCTGTCCGAGCGCCGGGTGGCCGAGGCGATGATGGGCCTCAAGCGGATCTGCCCGCAGGTGCGGTTCCTCGGTTCCTATCCGCGCGCCGACCGGCAGGCGTCCAAGCACCGGCGGCCGGGGACCTCGGACGAGGATTTCGCCTCGGCGGCGGACTGGCTCTCCCGCGCGCTCGACGGGCGCGGGGACATCTGAACTTCTCCTGACGTCTTTCCGACCTTTTCCGATCGTTTTCGACCGGGCCGATCAGACGGGGCGGGTGACCGCACCGTCATCCACAGGACGGCCCGGGAGCGGAGGCCGCTGTCCACAGGCCTTCCCGCTGTCCACAGTCGGAAGTTATCCACAGGCCTGGGGATGAGTCGACAAACCGGTATAGCCATTGCCCAGAAGCGATCGGACCATCGGTTTACGTCGCAGAGATGACTAATCCGACCAGAGTCACCCGCTTGCCTGTAAATCACCCGTCCGAGTGCTTCAATTCCCTCACCCGAGAGGGTTGATTGAGGTTTGAAACCTCAATTCCCTGGTTCCGGTGAGCGGAGGGCGATCCTCCCCATCCATCCACAGCCCCGAGGCCAGGCCTGTGGATAACCCGCCCCCGGCGAGTTCCCCACAGGAGTTATCCACAGGTCCGGTCGAGTTATCCCCAGGGGAAAACCGGTACCGGTGGAGGAACGGCCGACCGGTACGCTTGGCCCTGTGATTGACCTTCGCCTGCTCCGTGAGGACCCTGACCGAGTGCGCGCCTCGCAGCGCGTCCGTGGCGAGGACGTCGACCTGGTCGACGCCCTCCTCTCCGCCGACGAGCGGCGCCGGTCCTCGGGCAGCCGCTTCGACGAACTGCGCAGCGAGCAGCGGGTGCTCGGCAAGCAGGTCGCCCAGGCCAAGGGCGAGGAGAAGACCGCCCTGCTCCAGCGCACCAAGGACCTGGCCGCCGAGGTCAAGGCCGCGGACGCCGAGCAGGGCGCGGCCAAGGAGGAGGCGGACCGCCTGCTCCGCTCGCTGGCGAACCTCATCGACCCGGCCGCACCGGTCGGCGGCGAGGAGGACTTCGTCACCCTGGAGGAGATCGGCACCCCGCGCGACTTCGCCGCCGAGGGCTTCGAGCCGCGCGACCACGTCGAGCTCGGCCAGATCCTGGGCGCGATCGACACCGAGCGCGGCGCCAAGGTCGCCGGTGCCCGGTCCTACTACCTGACCGGTGTCGGCGCGCTGCTGGAGCTCGCCCTGGTCAACATGGCGATCGCCCAGGCCACCGCGGCCGGTTTCACCCCGATGATCACCCCGACCCTGGTCCGCCCGGCCGCCATGGACGGCACCGGCTTCCTCGGCCAGGCCGCCGAGAACGTGTACCACCTCGCCGAGGACGACCGGTACCTGGTCGGCACCAGCGAGGTCCCGCTCGCCGCGTACCACATGGACGAGATCATCGAGGCCGAGAAGCTGCCGCTGCGCTACGCCGGCTACTCGTCCTGCTTCCGCCGCGAGGCCGGCACCTACGGCAAGGACACCCGCGGCATCATCCGGGTCCACCAGTTCGAGAAGGTGGAGATGTTCGTCTTCACCACGCCCGAGGACGCGGAGAACGAGCACCGCCGCCTGCTCCAGTGGGAGAAGGACTTCCTCAACGCGCTGGAGCTGCCGTACCGGGTGATCGACGTCGCCTCCGGCGACCTCGGCTCCTCGGCCGCGCGCAAGTTCGACATCGAGGCCTGGATCCCCACCCAGGGCAAGTACCGCGAGGTCACCTCGACGTCCAACACCACCGAGTACCAGGCCCGCCGCCTGTCGATCCGGATGCGCGAGGAGGGCAAGACCCGCCCGCTCGCCACCCTGAACGGCACCCTGGTCGCCGTGCCGCGCACCATCGTGGCGATCCTGGAGAACCACCAGCAGGCCGACGGCTCGGTCGTCGTGCCCGAGGCGCTGCGGCCCTACCTCGGCGGGCGGACCGTCATCGAGCCGGTCAAGTGACCTCGACCGCACACCCGAACGGTGGCGACCTGCCCTACCGGCTGGTCGCCACCGACCTCGACGGCACCCTGCTCACCAGCACGGAGACCGTCTCCGAGCGCACCCGCGCCGCCCTGGCCGCGGCCACCGGCGCGGGCGCGCTGCACATCATCGTGACCGGCCGCTCGGCCGTCTGGGCCCGCCCGGTCTTCGACGAGATCGGCTACACCGGGATAGCGGTCTGCGGCCAGGGCGCCCAGGTGTACGACGCCGGCGCGCACAAGCTGCTCACCTCGCTCACCCTGGACCGCCGGCTCGCCGCGATCGCGATCGAGAAGATCGAGAGCGAGACCGGCCCGCTGGCCATCGCCTCCAACCAGGACGGCCTGGACGGCCAGGTGCTGGCCGGCCCCGGCTACGAGCTGCTGATCGGCTCCGACCTCCCGGTCGTCCGGGTGGAGCGCGGCGAGCTGCTCTCCGCCCCGGTCAGCAAGCTCTACATCCAGCACCCCGGCCTGACCGACGACGCCCTCGCCGAGGCCGCCCGCCGCGCCGCCGGCGACCTGGTCGGCGTGGTGATGGCCGGGGCCGGCGTGGTCGAGCTGCTGCCGCTGGGCCTCTCCAAGGCCACCGGCCTGGCCGTCGCCGCCCGCCGCCTGGGCGTGCGCGCCGCCGACACCATCGCCTTCGGCGACATGCCGAACGACGTCCCGATGTTCGGCTGGGCCGCGCACGGCGTGGCCATGGCCAACGCCCACGAGGAGCTCCTGGCCGTCGCCGACGACGTCACCGCGAGCAACGACGAGGACGGCGTCGCGATCGTCCTGGAACGCCTCTTCCCCAACCGCTGATCCGGCCTGCTGACCCGGCCGCTGTTCCGATCGCCGAGCCGGCCGCCGATGGGCCCGGCCGACGCACCCCGCCGCCCCTCCCCCCC
>NZ_LFMD02000002.1:1746665-1849949 GCF_015776785.2 Kitasatospora sp. SUK 42
CCCGCCGATCCGGCGGGTGGCGGACGTTCATGTGCCGTTCCTCCCCAGTTGTAGGATGACCGGGCAAGCGGTTGTAGGATGACCGACGACCGATGAGTGGTGTTCGCGGAGGGAGGTCCGGCATGAGCGGCGACGGCAACGGCCTGCAGGCGGCCGGACGGCGTTCCCTGGTGGACACCGCGATCGACCAGCTGCGGGACCGGCTGGCCGACGGCACCTGGCCGGTGGGCTCCCAGATCCCCACCGAGCACGAGCTCGCCGAGCAGATGCAGGTCGGGCGGAACACCGTGCGGGAGGCGATCCGGGTGCTGGTGCACGCCGGAATGCTGGTCTCCCGGCAGGGCGAGGGCACCTTCGTACGGTCCACCAGCGACCCCGCGGCGGTGCTGCGCGGTGTCCAGCGCTCCGGCATCCGGGACGTCCTGGAGGTCCGCGCCGCGCTGGAGACCGAGGGCGCCCGACTGGCCGCGCTGCGGCACACCCCCGAGGACGTCCGGCGGATGCGGGCCGCGCTGGCCCGCGAGGCCGAGATCTTCGCGACGCACCCCGAGCGGGCCAGCCGCGAGGCCACCGTGGAACACGACCTGGAGTTCCACACCGCCGTCGTCGAGGCCGCGCACAACCCCGCGCTGACCGAGGTGTACCGCTACTTCGGCGCCTCCGTGCGCGAGGCGATGACCTCCGCCTTCGGCGACCACGACATGCCCGAGGCGGTCGTGGCCACCCACGAGGCCCTGGTCGACGCGATCGAGAGCGGTGACCCGGACCGGGCCGAGGCTGCGTGTCGTGCGCTGCTCGCCGGCCCGACCGCGGCCGTCGAGCAGCTGCTCGCGACCATCGCGGCCCGGAAGTAGGACGGCGCGAGCCTCCCCTTCCGCCGTCCGCATCCACGCACATTCACGAAAGAACAGCACACCCATGGCCGTCACCCGTGCCCAGCAGCCGGTTGTCACCACCCCTGCCCCGCTCCCCGTCCGCTCCCGGCTGGCGCACCCCGTCCTGCTGCTGACCGGCATCGTGCTGGTCGCGCTGAACATGCGCGCCTGCCTGGCCGCCGTCTCCCCGATGGTCAACGAGATCCAGCGGACCTTCGGCCTGTCCGCCACCGCCGGCGGGCTGATCACCACCGTCCCGGTGCTGTTCCAGGGCGTCGGCGCCCCGCTCACCCCCCGGCTGACCCGCCGGTTCGGCGTCGAGCGGGTGGTGCTGGGCGCGGTGCTGCTGCTGGGCACGGGCGTGCTGCTGCGGGTGCTGCCCTCGGTGGCGGCGCTGTACTTCGGCTGCGTGGTGATCGGCGTGGCCATCGCGGTGCTGAACGTGTCGATGCCCGGCCTGGTCAAGCGGGAGTTCCCGGACCGCGCGGCCACCATGACCGGCGTCTACTCGACCACCATGCTGATCGGCGCGACCCTCGCCGCCGGCACCTCCGTCCCCCTGGAGCACGCGCTCGGCGGCGGCTGGCGGGCCTCGCTCGGCGCCTGGTCGCTGCTCGCGCTGATCGCGGCGGTGGCCTGGCTGCCGCAGGTGCTGCGCTCCCGGCAGGAGAAGACGGCGGTGGCCGCGGCCGTGCAGCAGTCGGCCACGCCGATCGAGGGGATCTGGAAGTCCCCGCTGGCCTGGCAGATCAGCCTGTTCATGGGCATCTCGTCGCTGCTGGTCTACACCCTCGTCGCCTGGATGCCGACCATCCTGGCCGACCACGGCATGGACCGCGGCCAGGCCGGCCTGGTCTTCGCCTTCTCCAACCTGGTGCAGGTGGCCGGCGCCTTCCTGGTGCCGCTGATGGCCGGCCGGATGACCAGCCAGCGCACGCTGGCGGTGACCATGGCCGCCCTGAACGGGCTCGGCATCGCGATGCTGCTGGTCGCCCCGGTCTCCGCCGCCTGGGTGTCGGCGACCATCCTCGGCGTCGCCCAGGGCGGTTCGCTGGGTCTGGGTCTGGCGTTCATCGTGCTGCGCACCGGCACCGCGGCCGGTGCCGCCCAGCTGGGCGGCATGTCGCAGGCGATCGGCTACCTGGTCGCGGCGGCCGGCCCGGTCGGCGCCGGCGCGCTGCACCAGCTCACCGGCGGCTGGGAGACCACCCTGGTGCTGATGCTGGTGCTGGCCGTCGTGGTCGGCGCGGCCGGCTGGGGCGCCGGGCGCAACCGGACGCTGTAGCGGCCGCCCGCCCGGGGCCCGGTCACTCCTTGGAGGCCGGGCCCGGTGGCGGCTGCTCCCCCGGGGCCGGGCCCGGTGCGGGCTACTCCTCCGAGGCCGGGCCCGGTGCGGGCTACTCCTCCGAGGCCGGGCCCGGTGCGGGCTACTCCTCCGAGGCCAGGGTCAGCCCGGCGAGCTTCACCGAGGCCAGCACCGTCGCCGCGACGGTGACCACCAGCAGCAGCGGGACGGCCGCCCCGAGCGAGACGTCGGCGCCGATCGCGGTGTCCCCCGCCACCGCCTCGGCGACCGCCCGGCCCCACTGCTGGATGCTGAGCGTCCGGGCGCCCTGGACGAAGTTGCCGAACAGCGACTCCCAGACCAGCGCGTACGCCAGCCCGGCCACCACCGCGTGCCGGGTGACCACGCCGAGCAGCAGGAACAGCGCGCTGTACGCCGCCCCGGCGACCAGCACCGCCACGGTGTAGCCGAGCGCCACGCCGTCCTTCGTCCCGTACAGCAGCAGCCCGGCCAGCAGGGTCGGCACGGCGGCGACCAGCCAGGTGACGCCGATCGCGACCGCCAGCTTGGTGGTGATGATCCGGTGGCGCGGCAGCGGCTTGGCGAGCAGGTAGACGATCGAGCCGTCGTCGATCTCGGTGGCGATCACCCCGGTGCCGATCACCAGGCCGAGGATCGGGACGAGGGTGCCGAGGTCCAGCTGCCCGAGGATCTTGACGGTCAGGTCGTGCGCGTCGCCGCTCGACCGGCTCGCGATCGCCGAGATGATCAGCAGCAGGGCGGGGGCCACCAGCAGCAGGGCGCCGCGGCGACGGCCGAGCAGGCCACGCAGGGTCAGCCTGGCGACGGTGGGGTTCATGGTCGGTCGGCCCCTTCCTGGGTCCGGGTCGTGAAGTCCTGGCGCCGGGTCACGGCAGTCGGCGCGGCAGTCGGTGCGGCGGTCACGCGGAGACCAGGTACGAGAAGACGCTCTCCAGCGACTCGTCCGCCGGGGAGACGGTGTACAGCCGGATGCCGGCCTCCCGGGCGACCCTGGGCAGCAGGGTGGTGAAGCCCTGGAAGTTCACCGCCTCGATCCGCAGCGCCCGCTCCCGCTCGTCCACCTCGATGCCGGTGGTCGAGCCGTCGGCGATCAGCGCGGCGGCGAGCCGGCGGTCGTCGCTGGAGCGGACCAGGTAGCGGTGCGGGCGGTCGGTCATCAGCCGCCGGATCCGGCGGAAGTCGCCCGAGGCGGCGTGCCGTCCGGCCACCACCACCTCGATGTGCCGGGCGAGTTGCTCGACCTCCTCCAGGATGTGGGAGGAGAACAGCACCGTCCGGCCGTCCGCGCCGAAGCGGCGCAGCAGCTCCATCAGCTGGAGCCGCTGGCGCGGGTCCATGCCGTTGAAGGGCTCGTCCAGCAGCAGCACGGACGGGTCGTGGACCAGCGCGGAGGCCATCTTGACCCGCTGCTTCATGCCCTTGGAGTACGTGCCGGTGCGGCGGTCCTTGGCGTACGCCATCTCGACCAGGTCCAGGGCCCGCCGGGCGGCGGCACCGGGCTGGGGCAGGCCGTGCAGTTCGGCGTTGGCGAGGACGAACTCCCAGCCGGTCAGGTAGTCGTACATCGACTCCCGCTCCGGGACCAGGCCGATCTGCCGGTACACCTGCTGGTTGCGCCAGATCTGCGCGCCGTCCAGGGTGACCGCGCCGCTGGACGGGGCGAGGAAGCCGCTCATCATGTGGATGAGGGTGGACTTGCCCGCGCCGTTGGGCCCGAGCAGGCCGGTGATGCCGGGGCCGATCGACATGGTGATGTCGTTGACCGCGACCACGTTCCCGAACCAGCGGGAGACCTTGTCGATGGTGATGGTGGCCATGCCGCCCCCCTATACGTTCCGATAGCGGCGCAGCAGCAGCCGGTACGAACCGGCCACCATGAGCGCGGCGACGAGTGCGAACACCACCAGGCCGAGCCCGCCCGGGGCGTGCCGGCGGTCGAAGCCGGCGCCGAGGTCGAACGCCTCGTTGACCAGGGCCTCCACCAGGCCGTTCGGCGAGATCAGCGCGGTCCACTGGGTGGCGTCGGAGCCGCCGGTACCGGGGCTGCTGAGACCGACCGCGATGGCGGCCACCGTCGAACTGACCGCCAGGTAGCCCATGATGGCGGCCACCCCGAAGCCCCGGCGCGGGGTGCTCGCGGCGATCACCAGCGCGACCGAGGTCGGCACCAGGGCGTAGAGCACCGCCGCCGCCAGGCCGTACAGGAACTGCCCGGTGTTGTGCGCGAAGTCCATCCCGCCGAGCAGCGCGCCGGCGTACAGCACCAGCAACGGGGCGACCATCAGCAGGAGTTGGGCGCAGGCCATGGCGGCGAACTTGGCCCGGACGTAGTCGGTGCGGGTGATCGGGCGGGAGAAGTAGAGCGGGACGGTGTGGTATCGCAGATCCCGGGAGAGCAGCACCGGCGCCTGGGAGGCGAGGAAGATCGAGATCACCAGGCCGAGGTTGGACAGGTATCCGGCGTACTCGACCGGGAGTTCGTCGCGGTGCAGGGCGACCGCGATCGCGACGAAGATCACCGCGGGGACCGTGACCGCGCCCAGGACCAGCATCGGCAGCACCTTGGACTTGCCGGAGCGGCCCAGGCCGTAGGCGGCGCGCAGGCTCTGGGTGAAGAGCGAGCGGGCGGCGTAGGCGCGGCCGAGGCGGGGGCCGGTGTAGCCGCGGTAACCGATGTCGTGGATGACGCCGGTGTCGGCGGGCCTGGCGTCAGGAGGCTGCGGCATCGTCCGTACCTCCTTCGTCGTCCTGGGTGTTCTGCGCGTCCTGCGCGTCCTGCGCGTCCTGCGCGTCGGTGAAGAGTTCGGCGACCCGGTGCCGGCGCTGCTCCAACCGGACCAGGCCGAGGCCGAGTTCGGCGACGGTGTCGCGGATGGTGTCGTAGGTGTCCTCGCCGGCCAGCCGGACCAGCAGCAGGTGCGGGCCCTCGGACTGGACGCCCAGGCCGGCCGCGGCCAGCCGTTCGCGGACGGCGGCGCCGGGATCGGCGACGGTGTCCCCCGGGAGGTCGGTGACCTCGACCGCGAGGACGGCCGTCGCCTCGGTGAAGGAGGCGGTGGAGGAGGAGCGCAGCAGCTTGCCGCCGTCGATGACGACCAGGTGGTCGCAGGTGCGCTCCAGCTCGCCCAGCAGGTGGGTGGTGACCAGCACCGAGATCCCGAAGTCGGTGTGCACCCGGCGGATCAGACCCAGCATCTCGTCCCGGCCGGCCGGGTCGAGGCCGTTGGTCGGCTCGTCCAGCAGCACCAGCTTCGGGTCGTGCACCAGCGCCTGGGCGAGCTTGACCCGCTGCTTCATGCCGGTCGAGTAGCCGCCCATCGGGCGGTAGCGCTCCTCGTACAGGCCGACGTGCCGCAGGGTGTCCGCGGTGCGCTCGCGGGCGGCGGTGGCGGGCAGCCCCGCCATCCGGGCCATGTGCACCACGAACTCGGTCGCGGAGACGTCCGGCGGCAGGCAGTCGTGCTCGGGCATGTAGCCGACCCGCTCGCGGATCTCGGAGCCCTGGGTGGCGATGTCCAGCCCGAGCACCTCGCCGCGGCCGGAGGTCGCCGGGGCGAGCCCGAGCAGGATCTTGATCAGGGTCGACTTGCCCGCCCCGTTGGCCCCGACCAGCCCGACGACCCCGGGCCGCACCTCGACGGTGAGCTGGTCGAGCGCGGTGACCCGGGGGAACCTCTTGGTGAGGCCCTCGGTCTTGATGACAGCAGTGGACACGCCCTCAACGTAACGGGCCCCCGCCGCAAGGACCATGGGCTGGAATGACGAGGCCGCATGCTGCTCTGGTATGACGCCGGGAGCGGCCTCCCTTAGGGGTCGGGCGGCCACGGCCGCGAGACCCGGGCCGACGACGTGCACAACCGGCACGACCGGCACGCCGAGGTCGCCGAGGTCGCCGAGGGGCAGGAGGTCTGGCGGCGGGCCGAGGAACTCGGGTTCCACGCCGCGTACAACCCGTGCCGTGCCGAGTGGTTCGGGGCCGGCTCCGCCCGGCGGCGCGGGCGGAGCCGGGCTGCCGGTCAGGAGGAGAGGCGGTTCAGTGCTGCGGTGGCGATGCCTTCGACGTACGCCGGGGCGCCGGTGGGCTGGCTGGTGAGCTCGACGACGGCGACCCTGGTGCCGCTGCGCAGGACCGCGACCCCGCCGCTGACGGTGCCGTCGCCGTTGTAGGCCGGGTACCAGTGGGCGGTGCCGCCGGTGACGGTCAGGGTGTGGGCCGCACCGTAGTACCAGTGGCCGGCGGGCTCGTCCTGGCAGTCCTGGACGAGCGCGACGAGCTGCTGCTCCCAGGTGGCGGCCTCGGTCCCGGTGGGGGCGCTCGCGGCCGACTCGGTCAGTCGGCCGTTGGTGTCGAAGGTCCAGGTCACGGACGCGTACGCGGTGGCCTTGCCCTTGGTCAGGTCACGCATCGTCTCCTCGCCGGAGCACGCGGACAGCCCCTGACGTCCGGTCAGCGCGATGGTCGCGCCGACCGGGTTCAGGCCCTGCTGGAAGTCCTCGCTCTGGACGAGGGCGGCGGAGCCGAGTCCGGGCGCGACAACCGCAGCCGGGTGGGCGGCGACCGCGGTGCGCTGCGCGGCCCCGTCGGCGGTGGCCGACTGGGTGCCGACGACGCCGGCCGTGATCAGTGCGGCGGCGAAGCAGGCCGCGGCGGCGACCCGGTTGCGGCGAACGGACTTCTGCTGGACGGCCTGGTTCTCGGTCATCTGGTCCCCCTGCTGGTCGGGACGCCTGCTGCGTCCTCGTACAACCGGGGAGATGCCGCCGGAGGAGGGAAAGTTGGAGCCCGGACCGGCTGTTTCACAGCTGTGACAGAGCGGTCCTGACGACGCGGTCCATCGCGGCCGTCCCCAGGCAGGCGTCGACCTCCAGCACCCCGTAGTGGCTGCCGCTGCGCAGCACGGCGATGCCGCCGCAGGGCTCCTTGCCCTCGGGCGCCGTGCCGTTGGTGTTGAGGGATCCCTGGTAGGCGCCCATCCAGCTCGCGGTGACGTCCGGGGCGAGCTGCAGCGTCGTGGTCCTTCCGTAGACCCAGTGCCCTGGCGGTTCCTCCTGACAGGGCACCTCCTCCAGCAGCAGACGCTCGGCGAAGTTCTGTGCCAGGGAAGGGCTCTGGGCCGCGGCGGCGACCTCGCGGGCGACCTGGTCGGCGTGGTCGGCGGCCCGCGTGAGGTCGCCCGGGTCGGTGCGGGTGCTGGTCATCAGTCCGCGGAAGTGGGCACCGGGACCGCCCAGGGTCTGTTTGAGGGTCTTCTCGCCGGAGCAGGCCACGTTGGCGTAAGCCCCGTCGCCGTACCGGTCGGTGACGTGGATCTGCCCGATGCCGACGTCCGGGCTGAACGCCGCGGGTTCCAGAAGGTTCGCGGTCGTCACCGGCCCGGTCGCACCGGTCGGCGAGGCGGAGCCGGAGGCCGAGGGCGCGGGCGTCGGGCCGGACACGCCGGGCGTCGCGGGAGCGGACGCGCCCTGGGATGCCCCGCCGACCGCGGCACCCGACCGCGCTGCCGGGTGCGTGGTGGTGCCGGGGGGCGGTGGCAGGAGGAATCGGCCGGTCGCCAGCCCGAGCGCGGCGGCCGCCACCAGGGCGGCGACGGCGGACCGGGGCCGGACGGCGGCGCGGCCGCCGCCCGCCGCGGGACCGCCGTTCACAGACCGGTGGCCAGGCGCTCGCGCATGAAGCGGCGAGCCTGGTGGATACGGTCCTTGACCGTGCCCAACGGGGTGTCCAGCTCCTCGGCCACCTGGGCGTAGGTCAGGTCGCACAGGTCGCGCAGCACGAAGGACTCCACCAGGGTGGGGTGCCGCTGCTCCAGCGCGGTCAGCGCCTCCATCAGGTCGAGCCGGGTCCCGGCGATGACGCTGGTGGTGCGCGGGTCGACGGGCTCGGGGAGGTCGGCGTGGCTGTCCTCGGCGCGCCGGCGCATCGAGCGGTAGGTGGACCGGGCGGCGTTCGAGGCGATCACCGTCACCCAGCCCAGGAAGGACCCGCGGCCGCCGTACTCGCCCAGGTGCGTGCTGATGGACAGCAGCGCGTCCTGCGCCGCCTCCTCCGCGTCGGCGTGGTGGGGCAGGAAGCGCGAGCAGCGGCGCAGCACCACCGGCCGCAGCTTGGCCAGCAGGTACTCCGTCGACCCGGGGTCCCCCGCCTGAGCAGCCGCCACGAGCCGTTCCAGCTCGCCTTCCTCGAACACCCGGATCCCCCCGTTCCGTCCCGCCTGGCATCCCGCCCGTCGTACGGGAGTTCCGCGCTCCCCCCGACTCCGGCAAAATGCTGCCACATGCGCAAGCTCGGCCGTTACCTCCTCCTGGAGCGGCTCGGAGCCGGCTCCTTCGCCACGGTCTGGAAGGCCTACGATCCGGAGCTCGACACCGAGGTCGCGGTGAAGGTGCTGGCCGAGAACTGGGCCGCCAACGCCGATGTGCGCGAGCGGTTCCTGGCGGAGGCGAGGCTGCTGCGCCGGATCGCCAGCCCGCGGGTGGTCCGGGTGCACGACGTCGGGGTGCAGGAGGACCGGCCCTACTTCGTCATGGACTACGTACGCGGCGGCACCCTGGCGGACCGGGTCGGGCAGTGCGACCCGCAGGAGGCGCTGCGGCTGGCCGCGGAGGCGGGCTACGCGGTCCAGGTCCTGCACGAGGCGGGCGTGGTGCACCGTGACGTCAAGCCGTCCAACCTGCTGCTCGCCACCGGCCCTGCGCCCGCCGCGGTGCTGGTGGCGGATCTGGGCAGCGCGAAGCAACTGGCCGACGCGTCCGGGCTGACGGTGACCACGGGCACGCCCGCGTACATGGCACCGGAACAGGCCTTCCAGACCGGCGGGTTCGACGGGAGGGCCGACGTGTACGCGCTGGCCGTCGTGGCCTACGAGCTGCTGACCGGGCAGAAGCCGTTCGGCCCGGGCGGACGCGCCGCGGCCCTGATGACCGACCGGCCGACCGCCTCGACGCTGCCGGCGCTCCCGGCCGGAACGGAGCTCCCACCGAACGTCGCCCTGCTGCTACGGGCCGCGATGTCCGTCGAGCCGGCGGACCGACCGCCGACCGCCCAGGCCTTCGCGGACGCGCTGCTGGCTCCGGTCCCGCAGTCCCGGCCCCTGGAAGGCCCGGGGTGGCTGACCCCGCGCGCGGTCTGGCTGGCGTCGGGCACGGTGTTCACGGCGACGACCCTGCTGAGCTGGCTGCGGCGTTGAATCCGACAGGAGGCCGGTCCGCACCGGAGGTCGTGTCCTGGAGGGGAATCCGGGCCGGGGCGCGGCACCGGCTTCATTCGGGACAAGAGAGGTCCTCAAGTCCGAGGGCGCTGCCGCTGACGACTCCCGTAGGGTCGGGGGCATGCGACTGAGTACGGTGATTCTCCCCATCCACCGATGGGCCGAGGGGCAGAAGGTCTGGCGACGGGCCGAGGAACTCGGGTTCCACGCCGCGTACACCTATGACCACCTGTCCTGGCGGTCGTTCCAGAACGAGCCGTGGTTCGGGGCCGTCCCCACGCTGACGGCGGCGGCCACGGCCACCGAGCGGCTCAGGATCGGCACGCTGGTGACCTCGCCGAACTTCCGGCACCCGGTGACGCTGGCGAAGGACCTGATCACGCTGGACGACGTGTCCGGCGGGCGGGTCACGCTGGGGATCGGGGCCGGCGGGACGGGCTTCGACGCGACGGCGCTGGGGCAGGAGGCGTGGTCGCCGAAGGAGCGGGCGGACCGGTTCGGGGAGTTCCTGCCGCTGCTGGACGAGCTGCTGAGGAACGACGCCACGACGCGGGAGGGCACGTACTACTCGGCCGTCGAGGCACGGAACATCCCCGGGTGCGTGCAGACGCCGCGGGTGCCGTTCTACGTCGCGGCCGCCGGGCCGCGCGGGATGCGGCTGGCCGCGGAGTACGGGCAGGGCTGGGTGACGTACGGGGACCCGAAGGGGCCCGCGGACGTGCCGGTGGAGCAGGCTCCCGCCGTGATCGCCCAGCAGATCGGCAAGCTGGCGGCGGCCTGCGAGGCGAAGGGCCGGGACGTGGCGACACTGGAGAAGATGCTGCTCCAGGGCTCGACCGCGGAGAAGCCGCTCCAGTCGCTGGACGCCTTCGTGGACTTCGCCGGCACCTACCGGGAGCTGGGCATCACCGAGCTGGTGATCCACTGGCCCGTCCCGGACTCGATCTTCGAGAACGACCTCGCCGTCTTCGAGCGGATCGCGACCGAGGGCCTCGCCCAACTGGACTGACCCGGATGGCCCGCAGCGTGCACGCGCTGCGGGCCGTTTCCGTCGTCTCCGCCACGGAACCCGAACGCCAGGGCCGCCCTAGGGGTGCGGGCGGGTGCGCTGGGTGGGGAGGGCGGGGGCCGGGTCCGGGGTGCGGCGGGCGAGTTCGGCGAGGGTGTGGAAGAGGACGTCGCCGAGCAGGACCGGCTCGCGGGAGGCCTCGGGGGCGTCCAGAGCAGGGGCGACGGGACGGTGGGTCGGGGGCGGAGCGTCGCGGAGCTGGCGAGTGGGCATGGCTCTTCCTGCCGACGGGGTGACCGGGAAAGTCCTGCCCGTTCGGCCCGGAGCGACACCCCGGACGGGGGCGAATCGGCCGGAAACGGCGCCTGGAGGGCCGGAACCCGCCCCGGGTCGGCCGCCCGTGGACCGGGGGCCTCGACGGTGACCGGGCACCGCCGATGGGCGAAGATGGACCGGTGACCGAACCCCGCACCGCCCCCCGCCTCATCGCCACCGACCTGGACGGCACCCTGCTCTGCTCCGGCGGCACCGTCAGCGACCGCACCGCCGCGGCCCTGGCGGCGGCCGAGGCGGCCGGGGTGCAGGTGGTGTTCGTGACCGGGCGGCCGCCGCGCTGGATGCAGCAGGTGAGCCCGCACATCGGCGGTCACGGGGTGGCGATCTGCTCGAACGGCGGCGCCGTGGTGGACGTGCGGCGCGGCGAGCTGGTCGAGTACTTCCCGCTGGCGGAGGGCACCACGCTGGCGGTGGTCGAGGCGCTGCGGGCCAAGCTGCCCGGCACCGCCTTCGCCTTCGAGTACCCGGACGGGTGGGCCCGCGAGCCCGGGTACGAGGTGCTGATGTGGGGCGACACCGAGGTCCGCGCGATCGGCCCGGCCGAGGAGCTGCTGGCGGACGGCGGCCCGGTGCGGGGCCTGTTCAAGCTGCTGGCGAAGCACCCGGACCTCGACCCGGACGTCTTCCTCGCCGAGGCCCGGGCGGCGGCCGGGCACCTGGCCGAGATCACCCGCTCCGCGCCGATCCCCCTGCTGGAGATCAGCGCGCCGGGTGTCACCAAGGCCAGCACGCTGGCCCGTTGGTGCGCCGAGCACGGGATCGACCGCGGCGAGGTGGTGGCCTTCGGCGACATGCCGAACGACCTGGAGATGCTGGCCTGGGCCGGCACCGCGTACGCCGTCGCCAACGCGCACCCGCAGGTGCTGGCGGCGGTGCCGCTGCACACCGTGAGCAACGAGCAGGACGGCGTCGCCGCGGTGCTGGAGCGGCTGCTGGCCGGTAGCCGGTAACCGGCGGTCGGACGGCAGCCGCTCCAGGGAACCTCAACGGGCTCAGCCGAAGCGGCCGTTGACGTAGTCCGAGGTCCGCTGGTCGCGCGGGTTCTCGAAGATCTGCTCGGTCGGCCCGGCCTCGACGATCCGGCCCGGGGTGTCGTGGGTGGCCAGGAAGAACGCGCAGCTCTGCGAAACCCGCTGGGCCTGCTGCATGTTGTGGGTGACGATCACGATGGTGAGCCGCCCGCGCAGTTCGGCGATGGTCTCCTCGACCCTCCGGGTGGAGGTCGGGTCGAGCGCGGAGCACGGCTCGTCCATCAGCAGGATGTCCGGCGAGACGGCCAACGACCGTGCGATGCACAGGCGTTGCTGCTGGCCACCGGAGAGCGCACCGCCCGGGGTGTGCAGCCGGGTGGACACCTCGTCCCAGAGGCCGGCGCGACGCAGGCTGGTCTCCACCAGGTGCTGGCGCTCCTCCTTGGACACCTTGATCCCGGCCAGCTTGAGCCCGCTGGAGACGTTGTCCTGGATGGACATCGCCGGGAACGGGTTGGGACGCTGGAACACCATGCCGATCCGGCGCCGCACCTCGGCGGGGCGGCGGCCGGGGCGGTAGACGTCGTCGCCGTCCAGCAGCACCTCGCCGGCGAGCGCGGCGCCGCGGATCATCTCGTGCATCCGGTTGAGGATCCGCAGGTAGGTGGACTTGCCGCAGCCGGACGGGCCGATCAGCGCGGTGACCTCGCCGGCCGGCATGCCCAGCGAGACCCGCTCCAGCACCTTGTGGCTGCCGAACCAGGCGGAGACGTCCCGGGTCTCCAGCCCGGCCAGCGGCTCGTCGCCGGAGCGGGCGTCCACGACCGGGGGGAGGGTGAGGGTGTCGGCGGCCGGGTCGGCCGCCGCGTCGTACGGCTGGTGCGTGGTGTCGGTCATCGGTACGGCCTCCGGGCGCGCGTCAGTAGAGGTTGGGCAGCAGGGCGGCGGCGTTCTCGTAGACCGCCCAGAGCACCGCGCCGACGACCGGCACGAAGCTCAGGTAGGCGGCCGAGCGGCGCCAGTACCGGGCCAGCAGCAGGGCGCCGACCACCGCGCCCAGCAGGGCGAGCGACCACAGCTGCAGCGCGGCCAGCGCGCCCTTGTCGGCGGCCAGCGCCTTGTCGTACGGGACGGTCGAGGGGCGGCCGCCGGGGTTCTGCTCGGGGTCGCCGTCGAGCCGGGCACCGATCATCACGGTGGAGCCGGGGATCCAGTCGGAGTCGCCGGTGACCATGACCAGCCGGTTGCGGACCGGGTCGCTGATCGGGTGGTCGCCGTCGCCGTACACGTTGACGGTGTAGGTGAACTTGCCCTGCCCGGTGGTGGCTTCGATCTTGTCGCCGACCCGGAGCTTGGACAGCTCGGCGAACGGCGCCCCGAAGGTGGCGCCGCGGCCGAAGACCACCGCGACCCCGCCCTGACCGGGCAGCGCGGTGTCCCGGCGGTGGCCGGGGCCGCGCATGAGGTCCCGGCCGGCGGTGCCCTCGACCACCACGGCCTGGTGCAGGCCGATGGCCGGGATGTCCAGCAGCGCCACCGGCTCGCCGTCGGCGGCCGGGCCGGTCGGGGCGACGGCCCGGGCGAGCTGGTCCTTGAAGGTCTTGTACGCGGTCGACTGGTAGTGCCGCTCCTGGACGTGCGAGACCGTGAACAGGTAGCCGACGAAGCCCAGCACCAGCGCGGCCAGCAGGCTGACCGCCCAGGCACCCTGGAGGAAGCGCCGCCGCCCGGGCGTGACGGCGGCGGGCGCGGCGGCCCGGGGGGCCGGGGTCACGGGCGCCGGTGCGACGACCGGCTTCTCCAGCACCGGGGCGGTCACGAGGCGCCGTCCGAGCTCTTGCGCCGGCGCAGCAGACGGCGGCCGAGCAGCGGCGGCACCAGCACCACGGCGAGCAGTTCGACCGCGGTGAGGGTGGACAGCGTCCAGTCCTCCGGCTTGCCGCCGACCTCGACCACGTTGGCCGCGACCTCGGTGGAGCCGCCGCGGCCGCGGGCGACCACCTGGCCGGTCTGCGGGTCGATCTGGTCCCCGCCGGAGCCGTCGCCGGCGCCGCCGGCCGCGTTCGGGTCACCGGCGGCCGCGCCGCCCGTACCGCCCGTACCACCGGAGCCGCCCGCACCGGTGCCGCCGGCCGTGCCGTTGCCGCCGCCCCCGCTTCCGCCGGAACCACCGGATCCACCGGAACCGCTGGTGCCACCGGAACCGCCGGTGCCACCAGTGCCGCCGGAGCCGCCGGCCGCGCCGCCGGAGCCGCCGCTCGAACCGCCGGAGCCCGCACCGGTCTTGACCGGCTGGCCGTTCTGCACGGTGCAGTCCAGCGGGCTGCCCTGCTTGTCGCAGGGGCTCGGCATCGGCGCGTTCTTCAGGACGGTCAGCTCACCGGCCGAGTTGAAGGTCGGGTTGGCGCAGTTGGAGAGGGTGTCCGGGTCGACCGGGCTGGCGTTGCCCGGGATGCTCTTGGTCTGCAACAGCCCGCCGCGGACCAGGCCGCGCGGGATCGGCGAGTAGCCGAGGCCGTCCGCCTCGCCCTGGCCCTCGCAGAGCACGTAGGCGAGGAAGCGGCTGAGCGCGGCGCCCTTGTCGTTGGTGAAGCGCGGCGGCGGGGCCGGCGTCCCGGCGCGCGGCACGATCAGGTAGCTGTAGCTGGAGATCGGGTAGGCGCGGGGGTCGTTCATCGTGTAGACGCCGTCGAGGTTCTGCTGGAGGTAGTTCGGGTCGGTCGCCGGGGTGCCGTCGTCCACGCCGCGGATCTTGGCGGCGGTGAGCGCGACGGCGACGTTGGAGGCGGTCGGCAGCGAGTAGTAGCCGGCCTGGTTGAGCACCTTCACGACCGGCCAGTTGCTGCGCTTGGCGAAGGCGTACTCGTCGTAGCCGATGGTGCCGACGTTGGACGGGGCCTTGATGTAGCCGGCCACGACGTCGGAGCCGTTCTGCGCGACCATGCGGCCGGAGGGCGGGAAGAACTCGGTGTAGTCACCGCAGGAGACGCCGTTGACGGACTGGCAGTAGGCGTCCCACTGGTCCTTGTGGGTGTGCTCCATCCAGCGGGTGAACTGCGCGGTGGCGCCGGAGCCGTCGGAGCGGATCACCGGGGTGATCTGGAGGCTGGGCAGCGCCTTGCCGTAGTCGCTGGTGATCTTGGGGTCGTTCCAGTTGGTGATCTTGCCGGTGAAGATGTCCACGATGGTCTGGGGGGACAGCCGCAGGTCGCGGACCTGCTTGCCGGCGACCACCAGGTTGTACATGAAGGTGGTGCCGCCCGCGGTGATCGGCACGTAGGAGTAGCCGTAGACGGGGTTCTCCCGCTCGCCCGAGCCGGCGCCGTGGCCGGCCTGGCCGAGGCCGGTGTCCGGCGCGGAGCGGAACGGCACGTCGGAGGCGGTGAAGTCGTCCTGGCCGATCGCCCACTGGTTGCGGCCGGCCGCCGAGCCGATCGGGTTGAAGTTGATCTGGATGCCCTGCGGGGAGACGTCCTGCCGCCACTGGTCGATCGCCGGGCCGGCCCAGCTGGAGCCGTCGGCGCTCAGCGAAGTGGCCGCGTACGCCGGGGTCTGTCCCAGCAGCACGGAGGCTCCGGCGAGCAGCAGGGACAGCACCCCCGCCAGCAGCCGGGCGATGGAGCGCCTGAGGCCCCTCGACATGTGAACTCCTCTGGTACGGAAAGCGGTTGGGCGGTACATCACTGCTGCTCCTGCGGCCGGAGGGCGTACGGGCGGGCGACGGCGCCGGCGGCGGCCTTCTCCAGTCGCCGGGCGTCGCGGTCGATCCGGCGCTTCTGGGCGCGGGTCAGCTGCCCGGGGCGGCGGCCGCCGAGCACGCGCGCGGTGACGAAGAGGATCAGCACCACGATCATGAGGGTCAGGGCGGCGGCGAATCCGCGCGCGATCATGCCGTCGTACGGCTGCTTGACGTAGTTCCAGATGTACAGCGGCAGCGACACCTGGTGGTCCGAGAACGGGTTGCCGTTGAACTGCGAGGTGAACCCGGAGGTGAGCAGCACCGGCGAGGTCTCGCCGACGCCGCGCGCCATGCCGAGGACGACCGCCGTCACCAGGCCCGGCCGGGCGGTGGGCAGCACCACGTTCCACACGGTGCGCCACTGGCTGCCGCCGAGCGCGTACGAGGCCTCGCGCAGGGTGCCGGGCACCAGGCGGATGACCACCTCGGCGGCCCGGGTGACGATCGGCATCATCATCACGGTCAGGGCGAGCGAGGCGGCGAAGCCGCTCTTCTCGAAGCCGAAGGTGATGATCACGACGCCGAGGACGAACAGGCCGGCCACGATGGACGGCAGCGCCGTCATCGCCTCGACCAGGGTGCGCACCGGGCGGGCCATGCGGCCGCCGACCTCGGACATGAACACCGCCGCCGCGATGCCCAGCGGCACCGCGAACAGCGTGGCCAGGCCCAGCTGTTCGAGCGAGCCGACGACGGCGTTGAGCGCGCCGCCGTCGGTGATCGGGTTCAGCGGGCCGGTGTGGTCCATCGACTGGGTGAAGAAGTTGAGGTGCTGGGCGGCTTCGGAGCCGCGGCTGAGGACGTAGCCGATCTGGTCGACGATCAGTGCGACGACCAGCAGCCCGGAGCTCCAGGCGACCACGCCGACCAGCCGGTCGCGCACCATCAGCCGGTGCCACTGGAGCCGGCCGAGGGCGAAGTAGCCCGCCAGAAACAGCAGGTACCAGCAGATCAGGAACCCGAAGGCGCCGCTGAACGGCAGGACCCGCTCGTAGAGCATCCAGTTCAGCGCGAGCGAGCCGATCGCCGCGCCGGCGACGGTGAACACGTCCTCGCGGGTGATGCCGCCGAGCCGGACCTTCCGTTCGGGGCGGGGGGCTGCGGCCTGGGTGGGCGCGGGGTCGGCGGCCGGCCCCGGGGCCGCGACCGGCGGCAGGTCGAGCGTCGTCATCGGGTCGTCCCCTCTCGGTTCGGGTGGCGGGCGGTCTGACGGTCCGTCATGGTCAGTCCGCCGTCGCGGAGCCGGAGCGGGACCGGTTGATCACGAAGCCGGCCGCCACGTTGACCAGCAGGGTGAGCGCGAACAGCACCAGACCGGCGGCCATCAGCGCGGACAGCGACAGGGTGTCCGACTCGCCGAAGCGCAGCGCGATCAGTGCGGAGATCGAGTTGGCGCCGTTCTCCAGGATGTGGGTGATGGCCTTGAAGTTCGGCGAGATGATCAGCGCGACGGCGATCGTCTCGCCCATCGCCCGGCCGAATCCCAGCATCACCGCGCCGATCACGCCGCCCTTGCCGAAGGGCAGCACGACCGTGCGGACCATCCCCCAGCGGGTCGAGCCCAGCGCGTACGCGCCCTCCCGCTCGCCCTGCGGGGCCTGGGAGAACACCTCCCGGCTGAGCGAGGTGATGATCGGAATGATCATCAGGGCGACCACCACACCCGCGATGAAGGTGGAGGAGGTGTAGGAGGTGCCGATGTCGCCGGTGCGCACCTTGAGGAAGGGGATCGTGTCGCCCAGGTGGTTGGCCATCCAGCGGACGAAGCCGATGATCCGCGGCTGGAGGAAGAACAGGCCCCACAGGCCGTAGACGATGCTGGGGATCGCCGCCATCAGGTCGATCAGCGAGATCAGCGCGGCCCGCAGCCGCACCGGGGCGTACTCGGAGATGAAGATCGCCGTGCCGAGGGCCACCGGAACGGCGATCACCAGCGCGATCACGGCGATCAGCAGGCCGTTGGGCAGGACGGCGGCGATGCCGAAGTTGTGCGCGGCGGTCTGCCACTTCTGCTCGGTCAGGAAGGACAGGCCGACGGCGCGCAGCGCGTCGGAGCCGCGCAGGATCAGGAAGAAGGCGATCAGCCCCATGATCGCGAACACCGACAGGCCGGCCATCCGCAGCACGCCGCGGAACACCCGGTCTCCGGGGGTCGCGGGAGCGGTGATGACGCGGGGGACGTCCTGGTCGGGCCCGTGGTCGGGTCGGCCTGGCGACCCGGCGTACGGTGCCGCGGGCTCAGCGGCGGATGTCATGTGTGCTCTCCGTACTCGGGAACGGGCGTGCTCGATGAGGGTCCGGGGCGCTACCTCGGGGGAGGGAAGTGCTCGGCGGGGCCGGGACGGCGGCCCCGCCGAGCGGTGGGCGTACCGGGTCAGGGCCTGCGGCGCAGCCGCGACCACTGGGTCCGGGCTCCGGCCAGCGCCCTCGCCCCGGCCGGGGTGCCGCCGAGGAACAGCGCGGCCGGTCCGCCGACCAGCAGCACCAGGCCGCCGATCAGCGCGATCGGCAGCAGCAGCCGGGCGGCGCCGGGCCGGTCCGGGGCCGGGGTGCCGGCCGCGACCGGGGCGGCGGCCAGCGGTCCGCTGGTCGGCGTGGCGCTCGCGCTGGGCTTGGCGCCCGCCGCGGGGGCGCCCGGCGCGGCCGGGGCGCCGCCCGCGGTCTCGCCCGTGCCGCCGACGGTGCCGGAGGTGCCGGAAGCGCCGGAAGTGCCGGAGGACGACAGGCCGTCGGAGGAACCGGTGCCGGTGCCGCCCGCGGCGGAACCGCCGCCCTCGTTGCTCACCGGGCTGGTGCCGCCGGCCGTACCGCCGGTGCCCGAGGTCTCCGTGCCGGTGTTCCCCGAGCCGCCGGTGGTGCCGTTGTCACCGCCGGACGGCGGAGTGGGCTGGGCGACCTGGTTGCCGGGCAGCTTGCCGTCCTGGGCCTCGACGTGTCCGGCGGCGTCCTGGGCCTGCTGGCGCTGGGCGCTGGTCAGGGCGAGGAAGCCGTTGGCGAGCTGGCCGGGCTGGATGCCGTACACCTGGCCGCTGGTGGTCACGGTGCGCAGGAACTTGGCGATGCTCGCCGCCTTGCCGGTGTCGACGCCCTGGGTGGGCACCATCGCGTACTGCACGGTGGTCAGCGGGTAGGCGTGCTGGTCCCGGGAGAACGCCGTGTCCGGGGTGCCGTAGGGCAGTTGCTGCACGCCGGTGGCCGGGTCGGTCGGCATGTCGGCGACGGCGGCCTGGAAGGTGGAGGTGCCGGGCGAGACGAAGTCGCCGGCCGGGTTGAGCAGTTGGGCCTCGGGCAGCGAGTAGGCCTTCGCCTGCCCGGAGTCCATGATGGCGAACAGGGTGCGCTCGCCCGCGAGCTGGGAGCGGCACGCGGCGTGCGTGCCGTCGGCCTTCGGGTCCGTGTTGGAGCAGGTGGAGGTGCCCGAGAGCATGGTGCGCGCCACCCTGGACAGGCCCAGGATCAGCGGGTTCCACTCGTACTGCTTCCAGACGTTGAGCGGGTCCTTGGTGGCGCCGACGAAGCCGCTGGAGTCCTGGCGGACGAAGGCGTCGACCGGGTAGCCCGAGAACGCCGGGCGCGTGTAGAAGGTGTCGACGTGCATGCCCCACGGGTCGGGCTCACCGTCGAGGAAGCGCACGGCGTCCGGGTCGGAGGCGATCCACGAGGTCAGCTGGTACGTGAAGTCCGAGGTGCCGCCGATGACGGTGGGGCTGGTGAAGCCCGCATCGCAGTTGGCCGGCCAGGCCAGGCCGCTGCTCGGGGGCAGCGGGTTGAGCTTCTGGAACTCCGGATCCTTGAAGATGCAGGTCGGGTTGCCCTTCACCGAGGCGATGACGTCGTTGCCCACGGGTGCGTAGGACTGGGTGAGCAGTTTGGCCAGCAGGCGGGCGTTGAGCTTCATGTCCCTGATCTGGCGCCCCGAGACGGGGTCGTCCACCAGGAACGCCACCGAGATGCCGCTCGTCGCCAGGGGCGCGTACACGTACGGCCTGGCGGGTGGTGACTGGGTGTCGGGGCGGGCCGTCAGGGCGATGCCGTTGCCGCCGCCGAGGAAGCCCGCGCGGGCCTGGGGCTCGCCGCCGGCCGGGCTGTAGCGCACGTTGAGCGGGTTGTCACCCTGGCACAGACCGGCCAGCCACTGCATCATCGCGCGGTTCGCCATCTCCAGGCCCGCGGCCTCGAAGTCCGCGTGGCCGGCCTGGCAGGCGGCCGGGGTCGGCGCGAACTGCAGCGGGATGGTGACGTGCTTGTTCCAGGCGCACTGCTCGTTGGTCTTGTTGCTGTTGCGCAGGTTCGCGCCCTGCATCACGAAGTCGGAGGCCGTGCCGTACTCGATCATGTTGTCGGCGTCGTGGTTGTTGCAGTCCAACAGGCCCTTGCGGTTCCAGATCGCACGGCTGTCGCCGCCGTAGTTGGGCTCCACCACGATCGAGCAGGGGTGGGTGGGGTCGCAGCCGAGGTTCTTGCTCTCGTTGGCCGTCCACACCTCGATGTTGACCGCGCCCGAGCCGTCCGGACCGGTCGGGGCGAGCACCATGTTGCTCGGGAAGTCGGGCGTGGTGGTGCCGGGGGCCGGGGTCTTCTGGTTGAACCCTGCGGCCGCGTCGGCGTTGAAGAGGGTGCTGCCGTAACAGTCGGTGATCTTGGGGTCGGTGCCGCGGCACTGGTACACCCGGACGGGGTAGTACGCCGCGTTGCCGTTGGGCGGCGTGAGCACGACCGGCATCGCGTTGGAGTCCACGGTCGGGGTGAAGCCGCTCCAGGAGACCTGGATGACCTGGTTGGAGAGGTCCTTGGTCTGGGAGACGGTGACGCTCCCCTTGGGACCGTAGGACTGGGCGTCCGGAATCCACACCTCGGGCCCTGGCACGGTCACGGCCGAACCGGAGGACGCCGCAACGGCCTCGGGGGCCGTCCCGAGGCCGATCGGCACCACCCCGAGGGCGACCACCACCGACCAGACCAACGTGATCGCCGGTAGTCGGCGACGCCACCGTCTCGGATGTGTCCGGTCGGGCAGTCGGACTCTCATGGCGGGCACCTCCGTGCGAAGTCCGCACCGCTGGGGACGCGGCGCGGGAGGGCGGGTCGGGCTGCGGCCGGCAAGCGATTCCGGTACACATCCATTCGGCCAGCCAGAAGTGGCCGGATCCGGTCGCCAGCGTGTACGAGACCCCAACGTGGCGACTCCGTAGCGGAGTTGACCCTTCCTCATGAGCACGGTCTGATAACGGTTACGGCATCCGACGAGAAGAGGCCCGTACCTGCCGGTACGGGCCCGTGTACGCCGTCGAGCAGGGTCAGCCGTTGACGACGGTGAGCGAGAGGGAGCCCACCGACTGGCCGGACGTGAAGAAGGTGGTGTTCAGCTGGGTGTCCAGGAACTGCGCGCCGTTCGCGTCGACCTTGAGGTCCGACGCGCTGAGCGTCTGGGTGGTGCCCGACTTGGTGGTGCGCACGACGCCGGCGGGCTTCAGCAGCGGGACCGGGGTGGTGCCGCCGGCCGGAACGCCGGTGACGCGCCAGTCGTCGGCACTGAAGGCGATCTGCTTGAAGGTCACGCTCTTGCCGGTGGCGAAGTCGATGAACAGCAGGCTGCCGCCCAGCTGCACGTTCCCGTAGTAGCCGGCCAGGTTGACGCTGGCGCCGGCGACCGGGAAGGAGGCCGAGAAGCCGGTGGTGCTGTCGTAGGAGGGCGTGGCCTGCGGCAGCGGGATGATCACGACGCCGTTGCCGGCCGCCGACTGGAGGAACGTGTTGCTCTCGTTGATCACGGCGTTGCCGGTCGCGGTGACCGGGGCGGTGTCGGCGGCGGCGGCGCCGCTCAGGGCGGTCAGCGAGAGGACGGCGGCGGCACCGGCGGCGACGAGCCGGGCGGAGATGCGGGACATGCTGAACTCCTTGGGAGAGGGAGGGATTCGGTGCGGGGACCGGGCCGGCGGCCGCGGGTCGAGGACCCGCGGCCGCCGGGAGGAGCGGGGTGGATCAGTAGGCGGTGCCGCAGGCCGGGGTCGGCAGGAAGCCGTAGCTCTTGAGGTCGGCGTTGGCGACGGCGTCGTTGCAGATCCAGCCGTCGGGGCCGAAGATCGCGCGCAGGGCGGTGCCGTGGGCGTCGGTGGCGGTCCACTCGGCGTCACGGACCACGTTGTAGACCACGCGGCCGAAGGAGGAGTTGGCGAAGTTGGTGGTGATGACGTTGTTGGTCACCGGCACCAGGGTCAGGGTCGGGCTGACGTAGATGTTGCGCAGGGTCAGGTTGCCGACGGAGTCGGCCGGGGTGCTGTGGCCGCCCACGGTCTGGCCGAGGTAGTGGGCCACCGAGTACGGGAACACGGCGTCGACGTCGTTGAGCAGCAGCGGGTCGACGCCCTCGTTCTCCTGCGGGCCGGTGACGACGCAGGAGCCCAGGGTCGGGTTGCCGATGGCGCCCAGGAAGAAGGAACGCGTGCCGGAGGCAGCCTGCGGCAGGATCGGGTGGATCGTCGCGCTGGGCAGCGTCGGGTCGATCTGGGTCCAGTTGGTGGTGGTGCACGCGTAGATCGCGTTCAGCTGGGCGGCGCTCAGCTTGGCCGGGGCGTGGCCACCGTTGACCGCGGACCAGGTCACGGCGTCCTTGGCCAGGGCGATGAAGTCGTCGGTGGCCGGGTCGGTCGCCTGACGGGCGCGCGAGGAACGGGCGAAGTCGACGGTGGCGCTGGTGTTGCCGTTCAGCGCGGTGATGCCGGCGCCGGAGCCGTTCGGGCGGGTGATCGGGGTGGCACCGGACTTGGTGGTGATGGTGCCGGTGGGGATCGCGTCCCAGCTGTACAGGTGCGGCGCGTTCGGGTCGGTCAGCGTCGCGTTGTAGTCCGTGGAGAGCTGGTTCAGCACGGCCTGGGTGGTGTCCGAGCCGACGCCCACGATGTCCTGGGAGTTGGGCAGGCTCGCCGGGTCGGCGACCGAGGTGCCGGCGGCGACGGTGGCGAGGGAGGTCGCCAGGGCGGCGACGGCGAGCAGCTTGGCAGCGGTCTTACGCATGTTCCTCTTCCTCCGAGGGAGAGACGTACATCGCGTTACCCGGGCCCTGGTTGGGAGTCCGGGGCCGGCGGCCGCGTCCGCTGCGGCCCTTCCGGCAGTGCTGATCCTGTCGGCCAGGGAGGTTCCGCCGAAAGGGTGGTCGAGCCCGGGTGGGGAATGTCGACTCATCGGTTCGACGAGGTTTAGGCACTGGTCAGCGTGGACGTGACAGGGGCATACCCAGGGCTCCGAACCCGGTCGACGTTCTTCTCCAGGAGGCTGCTCGGGGTGTTGCCGGAAACCTGCGCTTCACCGGAACAGCACGGACGGACGCCGCCGGGGCGGCCAACGGGTCACACGATGACGATCGGGGCACAAGCGGTGATCGGGGCACAGGCGACCATCGGGGCACGCGCGACCGACGGGTCACAGCGGCCAGCGGCCGTCCCGTCCACCCCGGCGCAACTCCTGCCCCACCCACTGCAGTCCGGTCAGGAAACCCTCGACACCGGCCTGGCACTGGTCCCGCCGCAGGTACCCGCGCGCGCTGCGCGCGACCGGCACGGCGCCGGCCGCACCGGGCCGGGTGCTGAGGACCGGCAGGTAGGCGGACCACACCCACTGCCGCCCCTCGGACTGCCCCATCGAGCACCGCAGGGCGGTCCGTTCGATGATCAGTTCACGCACCGCCTCCGCGAGTTCCTCCTCGCTGCGGTACGTCCGCACGCCGACGCCGAGCGGCCGCCCGTTGGCGGCGCGCAGCGCCCAGCCGAGGCAGCGGTCGGCCGCGGGCACGATCAGCAGCCGCGGACCGCGCCGCTCAGCGGCCATCGGAGCGTCTCAACGTCCCGGCCCGCTCGGTCAGTTCGCGCGGTTGCTGTTTGGCGAGCAGCACGACGAAGCGCCGGAAGGCGTTCTGGCAGGTCGCGTACCGCTCGTACGCGCGGCTGGAGCGCACTTCGGGGAGGTTGCGGGAGCCCGGGACGACCCAGATCCAGCCGATGCCCTCGCGGACGTGGGTGATCCGCGCGGTGAGTTCGGCGGCCGCGGTGCGCAGGTCGTCGAAACCCCGCTCGGCCTCGCCGGGTGTTTCGAACAGCGCGGCGGTGATGGCCACCACCCGGCCGTTGGGCGCCTTCAACTGCCAGCGGTAACGCCCGTCCGGAGCACGTTCGGTCCGGAATCCCCCTCGACTTGCCCCTGCTGCGGTGTGACCGCGGCCGGAAGCGTCCACTGCCCCTCCGTCCGGTGTTCCCCTCCGAGACGGATGACAAGCTATGTGTGCACACGGAACCCCCGAAAGCCCAGAACGTTCACAACTTGCGCTGTTGGTCGGGAAGTTCTCTCTCGTTCAGCTTTCACCGATCGAACGGACGGGGTTCCGGCCAGGGCTCAGAGCCGGGCCGTCCAGCGCACCCGGGTGCCCTTGCGGCGCGGGCCCGGCTCGTGCCAGGCGTCCCCGCCGAACGCCTCGGCCCGCCGGGTCAGGTTGCGCAGTCCGCTGCGCCGGCCGCCCTCCGGGATGCCGATGCCGTCGTCGGTCACGGTGAGCAGCACGCCGGGGCGCCCGCCGCTGTCCAGCGACTCCGGGTCGCCACCGACCGGCCGGCCCGCGTCGTCCAGGTGGACGGTCGCGTCGATCTCCACGCCGACCCGGGAGGCCCGCGCGTGCCGGGCGGTGTTGGACAGCATCTCGCGCAGGGCCGCGAGCAGTTGACGGCCGGTCTTCTCGCCGACGAGGCTCTCCACGGGCCCGACGAAGCTCACCGAGGGCTTGAAGCCGAGCGCCGCGGCGGCCTGGCTGGCCTCGCGCAGCACCCGGGTGCGCAGGGTGTCGGGGGCGTCGCCGTGGTTGTCGTGCTGGAGCGCGTAGATGGTGGTGCGGACCTCCTGGATGGTGGCGTCCAGCTCGTCCACGGCCTTGCCGATGCCGGTCCGCACCTCGGGGACGACCGCCCGCCGGGCCGCGCTCTCCAGCATCATCCCGGTGGCGAACAGCCGTTGGATCACCAGGTCGTGGAGGTCGCGGGCGATCCGGTCGCGGTCCTGGAAGACGGCCAGCCGCTGCTGGTCGCGCTGGCCCTCGGCGAGCCGCAGGGCGAGCGCGGCCTGCGAGGCGAAGGTCTCGGCGAGCTGCTTCTCGGAGTCGGTGAACGGCAGCGCGCCGCGCGGGCGCCAGACGCAGAGCCCGCCGAGCACCCGCCCTCGGGCGACCATCGGGACGGCCATGGACGGGCCGAAGCTGCGGGCGAGCCGGATCACCACGGTCGGGTCGCTGGACATGTCGTCCAGGTGGACGCTCTCCCCCGCGAGCAGCCGGGCGGCGAAGCTGTTCTTGGGCAGCAGCTCGCCGCGGACGAACTCGGCGGCCTCGCCGGAGGCGTGGGCGACCCTCATCTGCCCGTCCTCCTCGCCGACCGGGCCGGTGGGCAGCAGGATCATGCCGAGCGCGGCGTCCGCCAGCTCCCGCACCTGCTCGGCGGCGACGGTCAGCGCGCCCTCGGCCTGCTCGGCGGAGAGCAGCGCGGTGGTGACGGCGGCGGCGCCGGCGATCCAGCGTTCGCGGCGGCGGCCCTCCTCGTACAGCCGGGAGTTCTCGATGGCGACCCCGGCGGCGGCGGCGAGCGCGTGGACCACCTGCTCGTCCTCGGGGGTGAAGGCGCCGCCGCCCTTCTTCTCGGTGAGGTAGAGGTTGCCGAAGACCTCCGCGCGGACCCGGATCGGCACGCCCAGGAAGGTCCGCATCTGGGGGTGGTGCGCCGGGAATCCGGAGGAGCGGGGGTCGGTGCCGAGGTCGGCCAGCCGCAGCGGTTCGGGGCGGTCGATGAGCGCGCCGAGGACGCCGCGGCCGGCGGGCAGTTCGCCGATCTCGGTGGCGGTGTCGTCGTCGATGCCGACGTGGATGAAGTCGGCCAGCCCGGTGCCGCCGGGGGCGATCACGCCGAGGGCCGCGTACCGGGCGTCGACGAGCTCGGCGGCGCCGGTGGCGATCCGGTGCAGGGTGGCGTGCAGGTCGAGCCCGGCACCGATGGAGACCACCGCCTCCAGCAGCCGCTGCATCCGGTCGGTGACGGCGGCGGCCGACTGGAGACGCTCCGAGACCTCGGTGACCAGGGTGTCCAGGCCGAGCGAGGCGATCTCGGGCACCCGATGAGGTGTCGGGTCGGGGGTGGCCTCGGGGAGGTCCGGCGTGGGGTCCATGCAGAAAGCCTAGTTTGTACGGTTTTCATCCGAAGGACGGCGCCACGGCCGGACACCGCCCCCGGTGATCACGATTCGAGGACGGCGCCGACCGGCTCCGGCAGCCCGTCCGCCTCGCGCTCCCGCCGCCACATCGCGTGCAGCCGCCCGTCCGGGTCGGCGACCAGCTCCGACCAGCGGCCGCGCTCGGCCACCCGGCCGCCGTCCAGCACCAGCACCTCGTCCACCGTGGTGTCGTCCAGCCCGGCCAGCCGGTGGGTGATCAGCACGGTGGTGCGGCCCTCGGTGGCGGCCAGCAGGTCGGCGGTGAGCGCGTCGGCGGTGGGCAGGTCGAGGTGCTCGGCGGGCTCGTCCAGGACCAGGACGGGGAAGTCGGCGAGCAGTGCCCGGGCGAGCGCGAGGCGCTGGCGCTGGCCGCCGGAGAGGCGGGCGCCGTGCTCGCCGACCATGGTGTCCAGGCCCTCCGGCAGGCCGTCCGTCCAGTCCAGCAGCCGGGCGGCGGCGAGGGCGGCGCGCAGCGCGTCCTCGTCCGCGTCCGGGCGGGCCAGCCGCAGGTTCTCCCGCAGCGAGCTGTCGAAGACGTGGGCGTCCTGGGCGCAGAGGCCGATGACCCGGCGGACGTCCTCGCCCGCGAGCTCCCGGCTGTCCACAGCCTGTGGACGGCCGGCGGCGAAGGTCACCGCGCCGGCGCCCGGCTCCAGGAAGCGCAGCAGCGCCTGGGCGAGGGTGGTCTTGCCGGAGCCGGACGGGCCGACCACGGCGATCCGGCGGCCGGGGGCGAGGTCGAGGTCGACCCCGGTGAGCGCGTCCGCGGTCTGCCCGGGGTGCCGTACGGTCAGCCCGCGCACCGCGACCGGCAGCGGGTGCTCGGGCAGGGCCGACGGGCCCTGAGGCTCCGCGACCGGCGCCTCGGCGTTCAGGACCTCGTCCAGCCGGGCCTGCGCGGCGCGGCTGCGCTGGCGGGCCTGGACGGCGAGCGGCATGCCCGTGACGGCCTCGAAGGCGGCCAGCGGGGTCAGCACCACCACGGCCAGGCAGACCGGCGCGAGCACGCCGTCGCGCACCCCCTGGATGCCGACGACCGCCGACGCCACCACCGTCAGCCCGGTGAGCAGCGCGATCAGCCCGGTGCCGAGCGCGGTGGTGGCGGCCGAGCGGGCGGCCAGCCCGGTCAGTGCGGCGTCGGCGGTGCGGACGGCGGCCAGCCGGCTGGGCAGCGCGCCGGCCACGGTGAGTTCGGCGGTGCCGGTGAAGGCGTCCACGACGGTGGTGGCCAGCCGGCCGCGGGCCGGGGCCTGCCGCCGCTCGGCTCCGGCCGACCAGCGGGCGGCCAGCGCGGGCACCAGCACCCCGGCGAGCAGCAGCCCGAGGCCGAGCACCACCCCGGCGGCGGGCAGGAAGAGGCCCATCGCCACCGCCGAGGCCAGCGCGACCACGCCCGCGACGGCGGCGGGCAGCCGCCAGCGCAGGTAGTGGTCCTGGATCGCGTCCACGTCGGCGACCAGCCGGGAGAGCAGGTCGCCGCGCCGGAAGGCGGGCAGTCCGGCCGGGGCGAGCGCGGCCAGCCGCCGGTAGACGGCGGCCCGCAGGGTGCCGAGGGTGCGCAGCACGGCGTCGTGGGAGACCAGCCGCTCGGCGTAGCGGAAGACGCTGCGGCCGATGCCGAAGGCCCGCACCGAGGTGACGGCCATCATCAGGTAGAGCACCGGGGGCATCTGCGAGGCCCGGGAGATGAGGTAGCCGGAGGTGGCCATCAGGGCGACGGCGCAGCCGAGGGCGAGCGCGCCGAGCAGGACGGACAGCGCCAGCCGGGGGGTGGTGCCGGCCTCGGCCTCGGGCTCCTCGGACTGTGCCGGGGCGGGCGTCGGCCGCCCGCTGTGGGCGAGCGGGGTGACGGGCTCGGACACCACGGTGGCGGCGGGCCCCGCCAGCCGGACCCGTTCGTCCGCGACGGCCAGCAGCGCGGGCCGGTGGGCGACGACCAGGACGGTGCGCGCCGGGTCCTCGGCGAGCGCCCGGACGGCGTCGACGACGGCCGCCTCGGAGGCGCCGTCGAGGTTGGCGGTGGGCTCGTCCAGCAGCACCAGCGGCCGGTCGTCGGCGAGCAGCACCCGGGCGAGGGCGAGGCGCTGGCGCTGCCCGGCGGAGAGCCCGGCGCCGTCCTCCCCCAGTTCGGTGGCCAGGTCGGTGACGAAGTCGAGCGCGTGCGCGGCCCGCAGCGCCGTCCACAGCTGTTCGTCGGAGGCGTCCGGCCGGTGCAGCCGCAGGTTGTCGGCGACCGTTCCGGCGAACAGGTGCGGGTGCTGCGGCACCCAGGCGATCTGCCGCCGCCAGCTCGCCGGCTCCAGCTCGGCGAGGTCGTACGTCCGGCCGTCGGCGGCGGTGATGCGGACGGTGCCGGCCTCGGGGGCGGTGAGGCCGAGCAGGACGGAGACCAGGGTGGACTTGCCGGCCCCGCTCGGGCCGGTGAGGGCGGTGGTGGACCCGGGCCGCAGGGTCAGCCCGGCGCCGTCCAGCGCGGGCACGGCGCGCCCCGGGTGCCGTACGGTCAGGCCCTCGGCGGCGATCACGGCCCCGGTGAGGGCGGGGGCGGGGGTGGTACCGGCGGCGGGCAGCGGGGTCTCCAGCACCCGGAAGATCTCGTCTGCGGCGGTCAGGCCCTCGACGCTGGAGTGGTAGAGCGCGCCGACCTGGCGGATCGGGAAGTACACCTCGGGGGCGAGGACCAGGACCAGCAGTCCGGTCTCCAGGTCGAGCGTGCCGTCCACCAGCCGGAAGCCGATGGTGACCGCGACCAGCGCGACGGACAGGGTGGAGAGCAGCTCCAGCGCGAAGGAGGAGATGAAGGCGATCCGCAGGGTGCGCAGGGTGGCGCGGCGGTAGTCGGCGGTGATCCGGGCGATGGTGGCGGCCTGGGCGCGGGCCCGGTTGAACACCTTGAGGGTGGGGAGCCCGGCGACGACGTCGAGGAAGTGGTGCGAGAGCCGGGAGAGGGTGTTCCACTGCCGGTCCATCCGGGACTGGGTGGCCATCCCGATGAGCACCATGAACAGCGGGATCAGCGGCAGCGTCCCGGCGATGACGGCGGCCGAGGTGAAGTCGGCGCCGACGATCCGCAGCAGCACGACGACCGGGACGACCACGGCCAGCGCCAGCTGCGGCAGGTAGCGGGCGAAGTAGTCGTCCAGCGCGTCGATGCCGCGGGTGGCGAGGGTGGTGAGCTCGCCGGTGCGCCGGCCCGCCAGGTAGGACGGGCCGAGCGCGGTGGCGTGGTCGAGCAGCCGGCGCCGCAGGGTGGACTTCACCCGGGCGACGGACCGGTGCGCGGTGAGTTCGGTGAGCCAGCCGACCAGCCCCCGCCCGACGGCGGTGAGGGCGAGCAGCACCAGCGGGGTGGTGAGCTCGCCGAGGCCGGCCCCGCGCTGGAAGGCGCGGACCACGATCTCGGCGATCAGGCTCGCCTGGGCGACCACCAGGGCCGCGCCCGCCGCGCCGAGGAGCACGGATCCGGCGAGGAAGGCCCTGGTGGTGCGGGCGTACCCGAGGAGTCGGGGGTCGACGGGCTTCACGGCGTCAGACCTGTTCGAGCTCGGCGGCCGGGGCGTGGCCGGGGATGTGCTGGACCCCGATCCGCTTGCGGAACACCCAGTAGGTCCAGCCCTGGTAGAGCAGCACCAGCGGGGTGAACACGGCCGCCACGATGGTCATCAGCCGGAGCGTGTACGACGCGGAGGAGGCGTTGCTGACGGTCAGGCTCCAGGCGTCGTTCAGGGTGGACGGCATGACGTTCGGGAAGAGCGCCAGGAAGAGCATCGCGACCGCGGCCACGATGGTCGCCCCGGAGAGGATGAACGCCCAGCCCTCGCGGCCGATCTGGTTGGCCGCGATGGCGCCGAGCAGGGCCAGCACGGCGATGACCAGCGCGACCAGGCTGCGGCCGTTGCCGCTGTCGGCCTGGGTCCAGACCAAGAAGGCCAGCGCCACCACGGCGGTCGCCAGCCCGGCCTTCAGGGCGGCCTGGCGAGCGCGCTCGCGGATCTCCCCGACGGTCTTGAGGGCCGCGAACACCGCGCCGTGGAAGGTGAACAGGGTGAGCGTCACCAGGCCGCCGAGCAGCGCGTACGGGTTGAGCAGGTCCCAGAAGGTGCCGACGTAGTTCTTCTGCGCGTCGATGTCGACGCCGCGCACGATGTTGGCGAAGGCCACGCCCCACAGGAAGGCCGGGAGCAGCGAGGTCCAGAAGATGGCCTCCTCCCAGTTGCGCTGCCAGCGGGCGCCGTCGCGCTTGGCCCGGTACTCGAAGGCCACGCCGCGGATGATCAGGCAGACCAGGATGATCAGCAGCGGGATGTAGAAGCCGCTGAAGAGCGTCGCGTACCAGTCCGGGAAGGCGGCGAAGGTGGCGCCGCCGGCGGTCAGCAGCCAGACCTCGTTGCCGTCCCAGACCGGGCCGATGGTGTTGATCAGCACCCGGCGCTCGGCGGTGTTGCGGGCGAGCGGCTTGGAGAGGATGCCGATCCCGAAGTCGAAGCCCTCCAGGAAGAAGTAGCCGATCCACAGGACCGCGATCAGCACGAACCAGACGTCGTGGAGTTGCATGTCAGATCCTCAGTTCCCCAGTGGTCCTGGTGGCTCAGTACGCGAAGGCGAGCGGCTTGTCGGCGTCCTCGTCCGAGGACGGTCCGCGCAGCGACGGGTCCTTGGCCGGGGGCTGCTCGGTCACGACCGGGCCGGCCTTGGCGTACTTGACCAGCAGCCGGACCTCGACGACGGCGAGGACGGCGTAGAGCAGGGTGAAGGTGACCAGGGCGCCGATCTGGGTGCCGACGCTGACGTTGGGGGAGACGGCGCTGGCCGTGGTCATCAGGCCGAAGACGGCCCAGGGCTGGCGGCCCATCTCGGTGAAGATCCAGCCGAAGCTGTTGGCGATCAGCGGGAAGCCCATGGTCAGGATGCCGATCCGCCAGCTCCACTTGGTGAGCAGCGGGCCCATCTCGCGCTTCGGGGTGAGCATCAGCCGGGGCACCTCGGTGTCGCCGGTGCGGAACTCGGGGTGCAGGAAGAGCTTCCTGCGGGTGGTCCACAGGCCGATCAGGCCGGCCACGAAGGAGGTCATCCCGAAGCCGATCATGAAGCGGAAGCCCCAGTAGGTGACGAAGACGCTCGGGATGTAGTCCTTGGGGTCGCCGCCGTGCTGGGCGGCCTCGGCGGCGGCGGTGTCGTTGATGCCGGGGACGGTGGAGCTGAAGTCGTTGTGGGCGAGGAAGGACAGCACCCCGGGGACCTCCAGGGCGACCGAGTTGTGGCCCTTGCTGACGTCGCCGACCGCGAAGATCGAGAACGGCGCCGGCGACTGGGTGTCCCAGAGCGCCTCGGCGGCGGCCATCTTCATCGGCTGCTGCTCGAACATGACCTTGCCGAGGGTGTCGCCGCTGAGCGCGGTGCCGGCGCCGAAGACGACCGCGAGCACCAGGCCGAGCCGCAGCGAGGTGCGCATCACGGCGGTCTTCTTGGGGTCGGCGGTCTCGGGCCTGCGCTTGGCCTTCCAGAGGTGGAAGGAGGCGATGCCGACCATGAACGCGGCGCCGGTGAGGAAGGCGGCGGTCAGGGTGTGGAAGACGACGGTGAGGGTGGTGTTCTGGAACAGCACCTTGGCGATGTCGGTGAGCTGCGCCTTCCCGGTGGCCGGGTCGATCGTGTAGCCGACCGGGTGCTGCATCCAGCTGTTGGCGGCCAGGATGAAGTAGGCGGAGAGCACGGTGCCGAGTGCGACCATCCACATGCAGGCGGCGTGGATCTTCTTCGGCAGCTTGTCCCAGCCGAAGATCCACAGGCCTATGAAGGTGGACTCGAAGAAGAAGGCGATCAGCGCCTCCATCGCGAGCGGGGCGCCGAAGACGTCACCGACGAAGCGGGAGTAGTCGGACCAGTTCATGCCGAACTGGAACTCCTGGACGATGCCGGTGACGACGCCCATCGCGATGTTGATGAGGAAGAGCTTTCCCCAGAACTTCGTCGCGTGGAAGTACTTCTCCTTGTTCGTCCGCACCCAGGCGGTCTCCAGCCCGGCCACGATGGCGGCCAGGCTGATCGTGAGCGGGACGAAGAGGAAGTGGTAGACGGTCGTGATGCCGAATTGCCATCGCGCGATGGTCTCGTGAGCGATTGCCAGTTCCACGTCGCCCTCTCTCCAGGCAGCTCCACATGGAGCAGTTCAGGACAAACTTCATCTATAGCCGTAGACCGCTGCTCAACCACACAAGCTTGTCCGCTTGTGAACGTGAACACGTTCACAAGGGCCAGTATCCATCATCCTTACGAGGGAAATGCAGGTGGGGTGGGGTTTTCAGCCGTGTGCGGTGCGTCACGCTGCGCTCCGCGGCACGCCCAGTCTGCGGAGCCGGCCCTGGTCGGGGCAACGAACGCCGGGGCGGAACCCGGCCACGTCTTGGCCGAACCGGCGCTTGACAGGGCTCGACGCCGCTTGACAGGAGCGCGCCGGGTTACGGGTGAGCAGGGTCGTCAGGGGTGGTTCGTGACGGGTGGCCTCGTGACGGGCGGTTCGTTACGGGCGGCCGAGCAGTTGGGCGCCCGAGGTGGAGTCGGCGCGGGCCGTGAAGAACTCGGTGAAGCCGTGCAGGAACTCCTCCACCGTGATCCGCCCGTCCCCGTCCACGTCCAACTGGCGGAAACCGTGCGACAGCTCGGCCGGGTGGACGCGCGGCCCGCCGAACACCACCCGGTACTCGTCGAACTCCAGGAAGCCGCTGCCGTCGGTGTCGGCCGCCGTGAACACCGCCCGCAGCGCGGGCAGCAGCCCCCGCTCCAGGTAGGCCTCGTCCCGGTCGCAGCCCGCCAGGGTGGCCGCCACGAACTCCTCCCGGCTGACCTTCCCGTCCCCGTTCGCGTCCATCGCCGCGCGCAGTTGCTCCCACCAGCCCTCGAAGGCCTCGTACACCCGGGCCTCGCCCGCCTCGTCCAGCTCCAGCTGCCAGCACACGTTGTGCGCCATCGCCCGCAGGTCGTGCACGGTGATGAAGCCGTCGCCGGTCTGGTCCAGCACCTCGCGGAAGAACCGGTCCACCCGGGGCCCGCGCGCGTCCCCGCCCGACCGGGGCTGGCGGGGGAGGCGGGGCGGGCGGTGCTCCTCCGGGGAGCGGTAGCGCAGCCGGTCCGGGAGCCGGGGGACGACGGCGCCGGCACCCCGGTGCAGCAGGACGGACAGCAGCGCGGCCCGACGGGTGCGGACCAGCCCGAACCGCTCCCGCACGGCGGGCGGCAGGTCCGCCACCGTCAGGTCGGTGATCACCCGGGCGACCAGCACCCGGGTGATCCGCCACCCGGTGTCCCCGAGGAACCACAGCCGGCGCGGCCGGGGCGCCTCGCGCAGCATGTCGCCCAGCAGGTAGCGCGCCGCCTCGGTGAACTCCAGCCTCTCGCGGGCGTACCGGGCGAAGTAGGCGGGCAACTCGGCCGCCGTGGCGGGGAGTTCCTGCTCGGGCAGGTCGAAGGCGGCGATCGCCTCCTTGAACTCCGCGTACGCCAGCTCCAGTTGCCCGGCGTCGTAGCGGTCCCCGCCGAGACGCCGCATGGTGACCACGCACTCGAACAGCGTCAGCAGCACCCACACCCTGGTCGCCGCGTCCCGCGCGTCGTACGGCTGCCCGTCCGCCATCGTCCCGCGGATCCGCTTGTGCGACCGGTTCAGCCGCGCGACCTCCCGCCGCAGCGTCTCCGCGTCCTGGTAGAACAGCCGCCGCCCGCTCCCCAGCGTGTGCTCGACCCGCCGCCACGGATGTGCCCGGTACGTCGAGTGCTCCGCCATCCCGGCCCCCACCACCGGATCCGCCGCCTGCAGCACCAGCAGCCGCCAGGCCACCAGGGCGATCCGCCACTCGGACAGGTCCCGCTTGAACGAAACACCCGGGTCAGGCACGGGGCCCTCCAGTGATCTCGGGGCCGATCACGAAGCCCTTGGCGGGACCCTCCGGGATCACGGCCTCCTTGCCGTACGGGACCCGGGTCGAGGAGTTGTAGTCACGGCGCTTGGGGTCGGGAGTGGTGAGGACGGTCACGGCGCCACCGTCGTCGTGGTCATCGATGATCACGTACACCGGGATGCCGGCGGCGGCGTAGGCACGACGCTTGACGACGTGATCACGGCGGCGGTTCTCGGCGCCTGGAGAGACGGTCTCGACAACGAGGAGAACACCGGAAGCGAGCAGGCCCTTGCCTTCCGGGTGGTCGATCTCCTCGATCTCCCTCTGGGCCACGAACACGTCGGGGATGAGCACCTTGAACCCGTCGATGACGTTGCAGTCGTTCCCCGGCCTCCAGTCACTGCCGCGCAAATGCACGAACAGATCCTCAAGAACCCGGTTGTTGACATCGAAATGGCGACTGCTGCCGGTGGGTGACAATGTGATCGTCCCCTCGATGATCTCCGCTCGGAAGCCCTCGGGCACGTCCAGGGACTTCCACACTTGCCACAGCACCTGGTCCAGGTTCACGGCGACGGTCCTCTCGGCGACGGCCCTCTCGGCAACGAGCGCGCTCATGGGAACACCCCATTTCCCGTCCAGTGTGATCAGCCCGTGCGAGTCCGCACAAGCAACGGCAGCACGGTCGCACACGACCATGGGGCTGTTCGGGCGAACGGCGGCGGGTTCACTCGATCGAGGAGTTTCGAGCCCGGAGAGCGCGGAACCGCAGGGCGGGCCGGGAGGCGGCCTGTCCTGCGGTTCGGGGGTGCGGGGTCAGGAGGTGGAGCGTGCCGGCTTGCGGCGCGAGACGTGGAGGGCGGCGGCGCCGAGGCTGATGGCGAGGCCGGAGCCCAGGGCGAGGTACGGGGTGGCCGGGTTGGAGCCGGTCTCGGCGAGCTCGGTGGGCGAGCCGGTGACCGCCTTGGCCGGAGTGGTCGACGAGGTCGACGAGGTCGAAGTCTTCGCGGCGACGGTCGACTTGGTCGACTTGGTCGAGGCGGGCGACGCGGTGGTGTCCGCGGCCTGGGTGACGGTGCCCGGCTGCTCGGCCGGCTGCTCCGCGGGCTGCTCGGCGGGCGTCTGGTTCTTCTGCCGCTCGGCCGCCTCCTGCTCGGCGTAGGCGGCCGCCTGCGCGTCGGCGTACGCCTTGTTGGCCGTCTCGTAGGCCTTCTTCGCGGCCGCCACGGCCTTCTCCGCCTCGGCGACCTTGGCGCTCTCGGCGGCCAGGGCGTCGTTCAGCTTCTTCTCGGCGGCCGTCACGGCGGCCTTGGCCTTGGTGTCGGCGTCGTGCGCCTCGTTGGCGGCCTTGGCTGCCGCCTGCAACCGCTCGCGGGCCTTGTCCAGCTCCTCCGGCTTGGCGGACCCGAACGCCAGCGAGGCCGCCTCGATCTCCTTCTCGGCGGCGGCCGACGCCGCGGCGGTCTTCTCGACCTCGGCCTTGGCCCGCACCACCCACATGAGGTAGGGCTGCGGGTCGGCCTTGAAGACCTCGAAGTTCTGCTGCGCGGAGGCCTGCCGGACGTGGGCCGCGTCAAGGGCCGCGAACGCGTCCTTCTGGGCCTTCTCCAGCGCGGCGAGCGCGGCGCTGTCGATGTGCGTCGGCGCCGCCGGAGCCGAATCCGCGAAGGCGGGCGCCGCGGAGAAGACGGCTGCGGGCGATATCACGGCGGCGACGAGGGCGGCCGAGACCACCGTACGGCGGAGGTTCAACATGACCTCTTTCAGGGCGAACGAAAAGCAGAGTCCGTTTCGTCGGACGGTTCTTGACCATCCGGCGGAGGATGATCATAGGCATGCGGATTCTCTCGTTCCATTCGGTTTTCCGGGGCGGGTGGGGAAATTGACGAGTCGACAAAATCCGCCGGAAAACCCGTCAGCCGTTCGCCGGTAGTTCGACCCGGAAGGTGGCGCCCTCGCCGGGGGCGGTGTCCAGGGTGAGGGTGCCGCCGTGCGCGCGGGTGAGGGCGGTGGCGATGGCGAGGCCGAGTCCGGCGCCGCCGCCGTTGTCCCGGCTGCGGGAGGCGTCGACCCGGAAGAAGCGGTCGAAGACCCGCTGGGCCTGTTCCTCGGTGAGGCCCGGCCCGGAGTCGGCGACCTCCAGCAGGCAGACGCCGTCCGCCCCGCCGCCGACGCCGATCCGGACCGGGGTGCCGGGCGGGGTGTGCTTGACCGCGTTGCCGACCAGGTTGGTGACCACCTGCCGCAGCCGCGCCTCGTCGCCGAGGACGGGCGCCGCGCCGGGCGCGCCCGTACCCGAGGGGCCGGTGAGCGCGACCGGCCGGCTCGGGTCCAGGGCGGTGACGTCGTGCAGGGCGTCGGCGGCGAGGGTGCGCAGGTCCATCGGGGCGAGGTCGAGCGGGCGCTCCTCGTCGAGCCGGGCGAGCACCAGCAGGTCCTCGACCAGCGCGCCCATCCGGTCGGCCTCGCTCTCGATCCTGGTCATGGTCCGCGTGACGTCCGCCTCGGTGGGCAGCGCGCCCATCCGGTACAGCTCGGCGAAGCCGCGGATGCCGGCCAGCGGGGTGCGCAGCTCGTGCGAGGCGTCGGCGACGAAGCGCCGCATCCGGGCCTCGGACTCGGCGCGGGCGGCGAAGGCCGCCTCGATCTGGGTGAGCATGCCGTTGAGCGCGATCGACAGCCGGCCGACCTCGGTGCCCGGGGAGAGCTCCGGCATCCGGTGCGACAGTTCGCCGGCGGCGATCCGCGCGGCGCCCTCCTCGATCCGCCGCAGCGGCCGCAGCCCGGCCCGTACGGCGAAGAAGCCGAGTGCGGCGATCAGCACCAGGACGGCCCCGCCGATCGCCAGGAAGGAGGTGTGCAGCTTGTCGGTGGTGGCGTCGACGTCCTCGCGGGAGACGGCCACCATGACGTAGGTCGGGTTGGTGGTCGGCGAGGCGTAGGCGCTGGACCCGGGGGCGGACCCGCCCGCCCCGGCGGCGGGCCGGGGCGGCTGGAGCGGCAGCACCAGGACCCGCCAGCTGTGGTGGCCGCGCTGGTCGGGCAGGTCGAAGGGGATGTCCGGGGCGGTCCGGGTCGGGTCCAGCCCGGCCAGTTGCGGCGCCGGGTCGCTGTCCGAGACGGGCTGGCGCATGACCGCCTGGACCTTGCCGTCCGAGGACAGGTACTGCACCAGGTACTGGCTGGGCAGGCTGATCCGCCGTCCGGCGACGGCGGGCTTGCCGACGGTCGGCGCGGTCACCTGGGCCGGGGGCTTGCGCGACAGCGGCAGCCCGTACCGCTGGAGCTGCTCGTCCAGTTGCTCGACCAGCTGCGCCCGTACGGTGCCGAGCACGAAGGCGTCGCTCACGGCGAGCCCGGTGGTGACCAGCGCGAGCGCGAGCACCAGCAGCCGGGCGCGCAGCGACAGCCGGGAGGAGAACCGGGCGAACACGGGACGGACCGGTCAGCCCTGCGGGGGGCGGCGCAGCGCGTAGCCGATGCCGCGCACGGTGTGGATCAGCTTGGGGCCGTGCGCCGGGCCGGAGTCGAGCTTGCGGCGCAGGTAGGAGATGTAGGACTCGACGATGGAGAGGTCGCCGCCGAAGTCGTAGGCCCAGACGTGGTCGAGGATCTGCGCCTTGGACACCACCCGGCCGACGTTGGCCATCAGGTAGTGCAGCAGCTTGAACTCGGTCGGGGAGAGCGAGACGGTGGCGCCGGCCCGGGTGACCTCGTGGGCGATCGGGTCGAGGGTGAGGTCGGCGACCATCAGCCGCCCGTCCTCGGCCGGCCCGCCGGCCCTGCGCAGGATCGCGCGGATCCGGGCTATCAGCTCTTCGAGGCTGAAGGGCTTGGTGACGTAGTCGTCGGCGCCCGCGGCCAGGCCCTGCACCTTGTCGCCGACGCCGTCCTTGGCGGTGAGGAACAGCACGGGCAGGGGGTCGCCGGGGTGGCCGTGCGCCGGTGCGGCGATCTGGCCCCGGCTGGCGCGCTCCCGCAGCTTCTCGACCACGGTGAACCCGTCGAGGTCGGGCAGCATCACGTCGAGCACCACGAGGTCCGGCCGCTCGGCGGCGATCAGCTCCAGCGCCTCCGTCCCGGTCGCGGCGGAGGCCACCCGGAACCCGGAGAACCGCAGCGAGGCGGCGAGCAGTTCGCGGATGTTCGGCTCGTCGTCCACGACGAGGAGGAACGCCTCGCCCTGGCCCCCGGCCACGTTGGAGCCGCCCGGTGTGGTGACAGTGCCTTGCACGGGGGTTTCGCCTCCCGATCGGACGATGGCGTTCAGCATGAGGCTAGCTTCCGGAGGCTATGCGACATCGATGAATGTTGGATTAACACCTTATCCGGCGGTTTCAGCACGACAAGCCCCTCGGTGCGGGCTCGCTTGGTGTGCGTACGGATTCGACCGCGCACAGTGAACGCCCCGCCCCCGGGAAGGACTCCCGGGAGCGGGGCGCCGGACCGACCAGGTCCTACGGTTCGAGGCGGTGCGGCCCCCGGAAGAGGAAGGTCGCCTCGCGGAGCGAGGACAGGCCGAGGGCGAGCATGAGCAGCCGGCCGAGCCCGAGGCCGAAGCCGCCGTGCGGCGGGGTGCCGTAGCGGAAGCAGTCGAGGTACCCGGAGAGCGGACCGGTGTCCATGCCCTTCTCCCGCGCCTGGGCGACCAGGCGGTCGTGGCGGTGCTCGCGCTGGGCGCCGGTGGTGATCTCCAGGCCCTTCCACAGCAGGTCGAAGGACTCGGTGACGCTCGGGTCCTCCTCCGGCCGCAGGTGGTAGAAGGGCCGGACGGAGGCCGGGAACCTGGTCACGAAGACGAACTCGTGCCCGCTCTCCTCCGCGATCAGCCGGTGCAGGGTGCGCTCGCCCTCGGGGTCGAGGTCGTCCTTGACGCCCTCCCGGTCCCAGCCGGTGGCCCGCAGCCGGGCGAGGGCGTCGGCCATCGTGATCCGTGGGAACGGCAGTGCGGGGACGACCACCTCGGTGCCGAAGTGCTCGGCGATCGCCTCGCCGTGGCGCTCGGCCACCGCGGCCAGGACGCGGTGCAGCATCCGCTCCTCGAAGGCCATCACGTCCTCGACCCCGTCGACCCAGGCGATCTCGACGTCGACACCGGTGAACTCGGTGGCGTGGCGCGAGGTGAAGGACGGCTCGGCGCGGAACACCGGCCCGATCTCGAAGACCCGGTCGATGCCGCCCGCGATGGCCATCTGCTTGTAGAACTGCGGGGACTGCGCGAGGTACGCGGTGCGGTCGAAGTAGCCGACCTCGAAGACCTCGGCGCCGGACTCGGAGGCCGTGCCCATGAGCTTGGGCGTGTGCAGCTCGGTGAAGCCCTCCTCGGCGGCGACCTCGCGCATCGCCTGCTCGACGGTGGTCTGGACGTCGAAGACGAGGTGCTGGGAGGGCCGCCGGAGGTCGAGGAAGCGCCAGTCCAGGCGCTGGTCGATGCCGGTCCTCTCGTCGATCGGCAGCTTGGGCTCGGCGAGCGAGACGAGCTCGACGTGCTCCGGGACGATCTCCAGTCCACCCAGCTTGACCTGCGGGTTCTCGACCACCTTGCCGGTGATCTTCACGGCGGACTCGACCGTCACGCGCTCGAAGGCGGACTCGATCACGTCGTGCTCCCCACCCCGCGGGTGGGTGACCTGCACGAGGCCGGTGTGGTCCCGGACGAGGACGAACTGGATGCGCCTCTGCAGCCGGAGCGTGTTCACCCAGCCGTAGACGGTGACCGTCTCGTCGAGGTGGGAACGGAGGTCTGCGACGAGGGTACGGGCCATGACGGGAACTCCCCGGGTTTGCGGACGCGTTGCTCGCGCCACGACGACGGGCGGTAGACGGCCGCCCTGGGCGCGTTCACCCTAGGGGATCCGGATCACCGGGGTCCTCCGAATTAAGCCGATCAAGCCCGACCGAGCCTGGTCAAGCCCGGTCAGGCCTCGCCGTGCCCGGCGAGGCGGGCGGTGCGGGTGAGGACGGCGACGGCGATCAGCGCGAGGGCGGAGAGGCCCTGGAGGACGGCGTACCAGGGCGGGCAGAGGCCCGGGACGAGATCGACGCCGATGATGGCGACCGGCATGACGGCGGTGACGGTGCGGAGGCGGTCGAAGGCCCGGCGGGAGCCCTCGGCGGCACGGACGGCCATCCGGTGGACGACCGGGGCGGCGGCCAGCAGGATCACCCCCCGGATCCACAGGAAGGCGGTCGTGCGGTGGCCGGTGAGCGCCATGACGGCGGTGACCGCGAGGACGATCGCGCTGACGGCGCCGAAGAGCGCGACGCACTTCCTCACGGTGGAGAAGGCGTCCTGGGTACGGGAGTTGTCGACGGTCGCGGCCATGGGTTCGGTCCCTCCGGGTCGTGGTGGTGACGACGCTACGGAGCGGCCGGACGCCCGGGTACGGGGCTGGACGCACGAAGGGGTGGGGCCAGCCCCACCACCGACCCGCCCCCGGGGGCCCCTGCGCGGAGCAAGGGGCCCCTGGGGGCTCCCCCAAGTGTCGGTTCAGTAGCCGATGGTGAAGCGGCGCTGGACGAAGCGGGGGAGTTCGGCCTCGTCGATCAGGGCGACGGCGGCGTCCTCGGCGGAGATGCGGCTCCGGCCGTCGGCGTCGAGGACGGGCTGGTCGCCACCGATGCGGAAGCGGCCGGTGCGCTCGCCCGGGGCGATCAGTTCGGCCGGGCTGAAGTAGGTCCAGAGGCGGTTGGAGAGGCGCAGGACGTTCAGCGCGTCGCGGTGGCCGAGTACGGCTGCGGTGTACTCGCGGGGCAGGCCGAGTGCGTCGAGCGCCTCGTGGACGAGCTCCTCGTGGTCGGTGCGGACGACGCCCGGCGCGATCTCCAGGCTGCCGGCGCCGCCGATGACGATCAGCCGGGTGCGGGGGTGGCTGTCCAGGGCCTTGAGCAGGGCCCTGGCAGCCGTCGCGTAGACGGTCGGGTCGGCGATCGCGCGCCGGACGGCGTCGTCGAAGTCCTTGGCCGCGTTCCCGGGCTGGTAGCCGCTGATCAGGACGTCCAGGCCGGGCAGGACGGCGGCGATGCTCGCGGCGTCGAGGACGTCGACGCTGGCCCAACTGAGGTTCTCGCGCGGGTCGGTGATCGCGGAGGCGTCCCGGCTGAACGCCGTGACGCGGTGTCCGCGCTGGAGGGCCTCGGTGACGATGCGGCTGCCGATGACGCCGCTGGCTCCGATGACGCCGATGTGCATGGTTCTCCCCTTGATTCATGCCGTGGTCGTGCCGGATGGACGGTGCGAGGACCGCTGTCCTCACGCCGAGAGGGAACTATACGGCGTGAAGTTTTCACACGGCAATCAGTGTGGTGACGCGGTAGAGTGAGCCGGTGGCAGGCACCCGAAGCACTGGACGGCGTGAGCGGCTCCGGGCCGAGACGACCGCCGAAATCAAGAGCACCGCACTGGAGTTGATGGGAACCGGCGGCCCCGACGCGATCACCCTGCGGGCGATCGCCCGCGAGATGGGCATGACCGCCAACGCCATCTACAGCTACTTCGCCACCCGCGACGACCTGGTCACCGCCCTCATCGCGGACGTCTACACGGCGCTCGCCGACGCCGTCGACGCCGCCTGGTCCGCCTCCGCCCAGGACGCCCCGGCGCAGCGGATCCAGGCCTGGGCGCACGCCTTCCGCGGCTGGGCCCTGGCCAACCCCGAGGGCTTCCGGCTGATCTACGGCGACCCCGTCCCCGGCTACCGCGCCCCCGACGGTGGCGCCGCTCCGGACGCCGCCCGGCGAGTCTGCGTCGGCGTCACCGCACTGGCGGAAGCGGCCTGGGCCGGCTACGAACAGCCCCACGGGGACGCCGAGTTCGACTGGGAGGACTTCGACCCCGGCCTGCTCGACAAGGTCCGCCCGGCTTTCCCCGCGCTACCGCCCGCCGGGGTCGCCCTGGCCATGCGGATCTGGGGCCACCTGCACGGCTTGATCGCCCTGGAGATCTACGGCCACCTGCGCACCCAGACACTCTCGCCGGACAAGCTCTTCCACTCCGAACTCACCCAGCTGGTGAAAACGTTGGGCCTCGAAGCGTAGGCCACGGCGCCACCCGGGGCCCGGCCCGGTGAACGGCGGCGGTGCGCCCGGGAGCGCTCGCGGGCACGGCCGCCCGGGGGCGACCAGGACTCACCGGACCTCGGGGGTGAGGGGCACTGCGGCCGCGCCGTGTTCGCGGATGTCGGCGATCAGACGCTGGGCGTGTTCCTTCGCCCGTTTGTGCCTGCTGAAACCGATCACGAGAGTGCGCGGCTCCGGTGGGCCGACCTTGATGCTCAGGTTGTAGGGGTGCCCCCCACGGCGCCGCCGCACCACGGCGTACACCAGGTTCCCCAGGACGGTCACGGTGATGCCCACGAGAACGATCACGACGCCGAAGATGTCGCCCCCCGGGTCGCTGCCGTCCAGGAACGATCCAAAGCTGTCCTCACGCAGTCGGATCACCACGGGGACGCCGTCCGGCCCGACGACCCAGTCCCCCGTCCCTATCGGTCTGCCGTACTTCTCGTCTTCGATCCGCCCCATCATGACCACGACCTCTCGGCGGGGAGTTGGAGGCGCCGGGGACCGCCAACTCCTGTGTACCGTCGCCAGGTTGCGAGGAGCAAGGGCCGGGGCGGACGAAACTTGCGGGGAGGCGGCGCAGGAAGGGGGTGGGGTGGGGCCGGCTCACCGGGCTGCGGGAACGGCCCCACCCGGTGGTGATTTCCGGGCGGATAAACCCTGGAGGAATACGGCGGGGCTGGGGGATGATCGGCCGTGTGGCCGAGAACGTGATGGCAGACGCGGACGACGCTCGCGCGTGGGACGAGCGGCTGGGCTGGGCATTCGGCCTGATAGCGGATGATCCGCAGGAGAGGGGCCCGGCGCTCGTCCGACTGACCGAGGCCCGGCGGAAGGTCTCGGAGGCACTCGCCCGGTACAACGAGACGCTGTGGCTGGCGTCCCACCTGGGGACGGAGGAGCAACGCCACGACTCGGCCCTTCGACAGGCGTTCCAGGTGTACTACCAGGCCCGGAGGCGTTCACTGCCTGATGGGCTGTGGGAGGCCCTCGACCCCGGTGAACTGGCGACCTGGCCGGGGCTTCCCTATGCGCTGCTCTTCCTGGAGTGGGAGGCGAAGTACCCGCAGGCGTGGACGTGCCACGCGAAGGCGTGGGGCACCAAGCAGAGCCTCATCCGGGACCTGGCCGCCGCCCGTCTGGACGAGGCGAGCAGGGCGAAGCTCACCGATCTGGTCGAGATCGTCGTCCACCGGGCGCACCGCTGCAAGGACCGCGAGTACGCGCGGATAGCCCGGGCCGTCGACGGCGCCGACCTGCGCGACAGGCTCCGTCGCGCCGCCGAGTCGGACAGCCCGTGGGCCCGGTGCCAGGCGGGGTACGTGCTCTGGCTCCTCGACCGCCCCGATCTGCCGAACAGCCGGCATGTCTGGCGGGAGTGGTTGGCGGGCCGGGATTCGACGGATGCACCGGGCTGACCGAATGGCCTTTCACCGCGCCAACACGTAAATGCGCAACGGTAATTGAGAAGCGTACCCCCCCTTGCCGTTGCTAGGGTGGCCCGATGGCATCGGTCAAGCAGTTCCAGGTCACCTTCGATTGTGCGAACCCCGAGCGCGTCGCCCGTTTCTGGTGCGAGGTGTTGGGGTATGTCGTGCCGCCACCGCCGAAGGGGTTCGATTCCTGGGAGGATTTCAATCGCTCGCTGCCGCCTGAGCGCCAGGATTCGGCGTTCGCCTGCATAGACCCCACGGGTGTGGGCCCGCGCCTGTACTTCCAGCGCGTTCCCGAAGGCAAGGTCGTCAAGAACCGGGTGCATCTCGACGTTCGGGTCGGCACCGGGCTCGTGGGTGAGGAGCGCCTCGCCGCCCTTGAGGCCGAGTGCGAACGACTGGTCGCGCTCGGTGCGGTGCACCTGCAGACCCTGTACGCCGATGGTGTCAACGAGTCGTGCATCCCGATGCAGGACGTCGAGGGCAACGAGTTCTGCATCGACTGAGCATCGGGCCCGAGCACTTCGCCCCGCCGAGCCGGTGCTCGACGGGGCGAAGTGCTGTGGTCGGTGCTGTGGTCAGTGCTGCGAGCCGGACGGGGTGGTGGACGGCGAGCCCGTGCCGGTCCCGGCCTTGCCCGGGTCGGACCTGGGTGCCGGGTCCGGGATGTCGGCCATCGGCAGGGACTGCTTGGGCGCGCCCCGCAGGGCCTGGTTCATGGCGTCCCGCCAGATCGGTCCGGGGCCGTCGGCGCCGAACACCTCGGTGTGGTACTTCCCGTTGATGGTGATGTCGCGCATCTCGACCCCGCCGGCCGGGCCGCCGAGCCAGACGGCGGTGGCGAGCTGCGGGGTGTAGCCGTTGAACCAGGCGGCTCGCTTGCGGTCCGAGGTGCCGGTCTTGCCGGCGATCTGCCGGTTGTCCTCCAGGTTGAGCGCAGCACCGGTGCCGCTGTTCTCGGTCACGCCGTTCAGGACGGTGTTCAGCGCCTGTGCCGTCTTCTCGGAGAAGGCCTTCTCGCAGTGGCCGGCCGGGACGGGGACGTCCTTGCCCTCCACCGTGGTGATCTTGTTGATGGCGATCGGGGAGCAGTACGTCCCTTCGGCGGCGAAGGTCGCGTAGACGTTGGCCATGGTCAGCGGGCTCATCTCCTCCACCCCCAGGGCCATCGCGGGGACCTCTTCCAGGGGCTTGCCGCTGGCCTTGGTGGTGATGCCGAGCTTGTTGGCCATCTGCTTGACCGCGCAGAGGCCGATCTCCTGCTCCATCTGCACGAAGTAGGTGTTGACCGAGAGGGCCATGGCCTCCTTCAGCTGGTAGGGGCCCTTTTCTCTCGCGGATTCGTTGGGCACCACCGTCTTGGGCCTGCCCTCGTTCTTCCAGGTCCCCTCGCAGGTCGTCATCGTCGGGTACTCAAGCGAGTTCGGGGACGAGTACTCCTGGGTCGGCGACAGGCCCGCCTCCAGTGCCGCGGCCGCGACGATCGGCTTGAACGTGGAACCGGGCTGGAAGCCGTTGCCGCCGCCCATCGCCGCGTCGACGTTGAGGTTGACGACGGTCTGGTTCTTCTCCTTCACCAGACCGTAGGGGCGGGTCTGGGCCATGGCGAGGATCTTGCCGGTGCCGGGCTCGACCATGGTGGCGGCGGCGGAGACGGTGTCGGTGACCCGCACCTTGCTGCTCACCGCGTCCTGGGCGGCGGCCTGCTTGTCCGGGTCCAGCGTGGTGTAGATGTTCAGGCCGCCGGTGTTCCAGAGCTTCTTCCGCTCCTCGGCGCTCTTGCCGAAGGCCGGATCCTGCTTGACGACGTGGCGGACGTAGTCGCAGAAGAAGCCCATGCCGGCCTTGGCGGTGATGCAACCGTTCTGCGGATCGCGGTAGTTGAGGCCGAGCGGCGCGGCCTTGGCCTCCTTGGCCTGGTCCGCGGTGATGTGCTTGTTCTCCAGCATCTTGTCGATGACGGTGTCCCGGCGCTTCTGGGCGGCCACCGGGTGAAGCTTCGGGTCGTACTGGGACGGGTTCTGCACCAGCCCGGCGAGGGTGGCGGCCTCGGCGATGGTCAGGTCCTTGTTGTTCTTGCCGAAGTAGCGCTGGGACGCGGCCTCCACGCCGTAGGCGCCGTTCCCGTAGAAGGTGATGTTGAGGTAGTTGGTGAGGATCTGGTCCTTCGGCAGCTCCTCCTCCAGCTTGATCGCGACCTTGAGCTCCTGGATCTTGCGGCCCAGGGTCTTGCGCTGGGCCTCCAGGACGGCGTCGTGGTCGTCCCCGGCGTTCTCCACGTTGACGTTCTTCACGTACTGCTGGGTCAGCGTGGAGGCACCCTGCGAGGCGGTACCGCTCTCCGCGTTCTTGCCGACCGCGCGCAGGATGCCCTTGAGGTCGACGGCGCCGTGCTCGTAGAACCGGGCGTCCTCGATGTCCACCTGGGCCTGCCGCATGAACGGCGACATCTGGTCGGCGGTGAGGACGGTGCGGTCGCGCTCGTAGACCTTGGCGATCAGGCCGCCCTTGGCGTCGAAGATCTGGGTGGCCTGGGTGAGCGGCGGGGTCTTGAAGTCGTCGGGGATGTCGTCGAAGCCCTCCGCCGTCCCCTTGGCCGCCAGCCCGATGCCACCGGCGGCGGGCAGGGCGACGCCCGCCAGCAGCACACCGGACACGACGCTCACACCCAGGAAGGTCGCACCGAAGCGGGCCAGCCGAAGCGGCGTGCTGCGGGCCGGGCGGGGATCCGCGTCATCGGAGGAATTCCGTATCGGAGGGAGATTCGATTCCATCCCGGAATGCTAACTCCCAACCACCGCTGGTCGAACGGTTTTTCGTGCGCGACTGTCACGGCCGTGCAACAGATGATTGAGTTGACTTCGAAGAGACAAATTGCATACGAACTTCATGGGCGTGGCAAAATTCGGCGGTTTGCACTCGAATCGCATCACCCCGCGTGCGGCACCCCTCCCTCCCCGTGGCCCTGACATCAGTTAGATGCCGCGAGCGGGGCGAAAGGTTGCTCGCGTCCGGACGATCCGGCCCGCCGGCGCGTGCAACTGGGGCCGCACCAGAGCCCGTTCGTCCCGGTCGTACCTTCGTTCGGCGTACGCTCGACCTGTCCATCGAACGGGGCTGGCGCCGAGAGGGGCGAGTGTGAGCGAGCGCGGGCTGGAACGGGTCGACCTGGGAGAGATCCCCTACACCGAAGCGGTTGAGGAGATGGGCACCTGGGTCCGACAGCGCCAGGAGGGGTTGATCGCGGATCGACTGGTGCTGCTCAGCCATCCTCCGGTGATCACCTACAGCGCACGGACACCGCGTCATGAGCTGCCCGTGCAGGGCGGGATACCCCTGGTTGAGGTGGACAGGGGTGGCCAGGCGACCTACCACGGACCGGGGCAGCTGATCGGCTACCTGGTGATGAACCTCCGTGAGCGCGGCCCGGGGGATGTCGTGCACTGGCTGGAGCAGGGGTTGATCGATGCCCTGGACTCGCTGGGCCTGGAGGCCGTTCGGCGCGACACCCCGCCCAGGGCGCAGAGCCTGGTCGGGGTCTGGACGCCGGAGCACAGGAAGGTCGCCTCGATCGGCATGAGGATTCGCGGTGGCGTGACGAGCCACGGGTTCGCCCTGAACGTCGCACCGGACCTGGCGGAGTTCTCGGCCTTCACGGCCTGCGGGCTGCCCGAGGTGGAGATGACCTCACTCGCGGAGATGGCTGCCGCTGCGGGCCGACCCGCCCCTGGCGAGGTGGCGGTGCGGGAGGCTGTGGCCGCCGCGCTCGGGGCGGTCTGATGCCACCGGCGGCCCCTTGCGAGCAGCAAGGGGCCGCCGGGAGAGTTCGCTAGGAGTTGGTGGTGAGGTGGTCGAACTCGCCGGCCCTGGCGCCCTGGAGAAACGCCGCGAACTTGACGGGCGTGGTGCGGACGATCACGTCGCCATCGTCGGACTCACGGAGTTCGACCGCTCCATCGACAACACGGACCTCGACGCATTCGGAGTTCGCAGCCGAGTAACTGGACTTCTGCCAGGTGGAGTTAGGCATTTTTGCTTTCCATATCCTTCTTGATGGATTGAATGAACTCCCGGGACTCCTCCTCCGAGAGAGCCGCTGAATCGATCCGGTTGAGCAGGGAGCGAAACTGGGCAGTGTGAGCCGGTGCGTCGTAGAGCACACTGTCCAGGCCTGAATCCATCTGCGCTGTGTCGAGCTCAGGAACTGGGCCCTCGACATACGTGAAGTTCTCGTGGTTGACCGGAAGCGTATCCACATCGAACAGCACGACTCGGATCGAGATGGTCGACCGCTCGGAGCCCTCGATGAGGCTACCCAGCAGCGCGGCATTCCCTACGGACTCCTCTGGGGCTCCGCCTCCCCCGGCGAGACCACGCTCGACGGGCGGCTCCTGATCGACTTCGGGAACGCTCCCGTCAGCACCTTGATCAACCTCCTCCACCTGCTCCGCGACCTGGAGAGGGACGAGGCGTGGCACCGGTGACCTTCTTGATCGGCATCGACGACCGCCACTGAACACGCGAAGGCCCTCGCCCACTCGGGAGGGCGAGGGCCTCGCGGTCGTCCGACCTGCTTCCGGGGGTCAGCCGCCGGACGAGTTTCGGGGGGCACCGCCGCCGAAGCCACCGCCACCGCCACCGCCACCGCCACCGCCGAACCCGCCGCCAGCGGCGGCGCCTTCGACGAGCTGGGTGGCGTTGTAGCCGCCACTGGAGTCCGGTGTGCCGACAACCGTCACGCTCTGCCCCGGCTGGAGGTCGGCGACCTTGCCTTCCTTGTTGAGCTGGACCTTGGTGGAGTCACCCGTGGTGACCTTGATGGTGTTGCCGTTGGCGTCCGTCAGGTACACCGTGTTGCCGTCCACCGCCTTGACCGTCCCCCGTGCGAAGCCGGCCTGCCCGGCGCCCTGGCCCTGGCCCTGGCCCTGGCCACCCCGCCGACCGGCGTTCTGCCCGTACCCCCCAGCAGCCGGAGCCGCCGAAGCCCGCGCGGACTTGCCCGTCGCCCCACTGCTCCCGTGGTTCTGCTGGAACCACACCCCGCCCGCGAACGCCCCCGTGGCGATCACCCCGCCCGCGAGCACCAGGCTCAGCCAGGGCAGCTTCCGCCGTGGCGGCGCCGCCAGTTCGGCGCTGACGTCCCGCGCGTCCGGCGGGGTGGAGAGGAGGGCCACCTGGGCGGCATGGGTGTCGACCGTGGCGATCTCGTGGCTCATGAGGTCCTCCTACTCGTGCCGCAGGGCGTCGATCGGCCGCAGCGACGCGGCCCGGTTGGCGGGGTAGCTGCCGAAGAACAGCCCGATGGCGACGGCGATGCCGAACGCGCCGAGCACCGACTCGGGGATCACCACCGGCTTGATGCCGACGATGCTGAAGTGCGAGCCGATCAGCCCGGCCGCCACGCCCAGCCCCGCGCCGATCACCGACAGCAGGGTGGACTCGGTCAGGAACTGCCCGAGGATCACCGCACGAGGCGCGCCGAGCGCCTTGCGGATGCCGATCTCCCTGGTCCGCTCGGTGACCGTCACCAGCATGATGTTGGTGATCCCGATCCCGCCGACCAGCAGCGAGATCGCCGCCACCGCTCCCAGCAGCACCGTGAAGGTCTTGGTGGTGCTCTCCCTCGCCGTGAGCAGCGAGGCCTGGTTGGTGATCCGGAAGTCGGCCTTGCTCGGGTCGGCGATCGCGTGGGTGCCGAGCAGCACCCGGGTGATCTCGGCCTGCGCCGCCGTGGTCGTGTCCGCGGAGGCGGCCTGCACCAGGATCTGGTTGACCGGCCCGAAGCCGGTGAACGCGTTCTGGACCGTCGGCAGCGGTGCGATCACCACATCATCGGGATCCGTGAATCCGCTGCCGCCCTTGGCCTGGAGCACGCCGACCACCGTGAACGGCGTACCGCCCAGCACGATCTTCTTGCCGACCGGATCCTCGGTGTCGAACAGCTGCTTGGCCGTCGTCGCACCGAGCACCGCGACCTTCCGCGAGCCCAGCACGTCGTCGTCCGTGAAGTACTCGCCGTGCGCCACCTTCTGGTTGGCGGTCTCGAAGTACGCCGGGTACGTGCCGACGATCGACCCCGGGCTGTACGAGATGTTCCCGTACAGCGCCGTGCCGCTCGTCGTGACGACGGGCGCCACCGACTTGATCGCCGAGGAGTCCCCGTCGCTCGCCAGCGCCTTGGCGTCGGCGACCGTCAGCTTCTTCACCGAGGAGGTGGCCCGCGAGCCACCGGCCGCCGAACCGGCGCTCACCGTCAGCGAGTTGGTGCCCAGCGAGGTGATCGAGTCCTTCACCGCCTGCGAGGAGCCGTTGCCCACCGCCAGCAGCAGGATCACCGAGGCCACACCGATCAGCACCCCCAGCATGGTGAGCGCCGAACGCACCTTGTTGGCCGCGAGCCCGCCCACCGCGAAACGGAGCGTCTGCCAGAGGATCACGCCCGCACCTCCGCCTCGTACAGGAAGGGCGGCGGCCCGTCCACCGGCGCCTGCCGGACGTCGTCGACGATCTGCCCGTCGACCAGCCGCAGCACCCGCTTGGCATGCCGGGCGACCTCGTCCTCGTGGGTGATCAGCACGACGGTGCGGCCGGTGGCGTTGAGCCCGTCGATCAGGGCCAGCACCTCCTCCGTCGACCGGCTGTCCAGGTTGCCGGTCGGCTCGTCCGCGAGCAGCAGCGCCGGCGCCGTCACCAGCGCCCGCGCCACCGCGACGCGCTGCTGCTGGCCGCCGGAGAGCTCGTTGGGCTTGTGGCCGGCCCGCTCGGCGAGGCCGACCAGCGACAACGCGGCCATCGCCCGACGGCGCCGCTCGGCGGTCCGGACCCCCGCGTAGGCCAGCGGCAGTTCGACCTGGGCGAGGGCGGTGGTGCGCGGGATCAGGTTGAAGGACTGGAAGACGAAGCCGATCTTGCGGTTGCGCACCAGCGAGAGCTGCTGCTCGTCGAGGTGCCCGACGTCGATGCCGTCCAGCAGGTAGCGGCCGGAGGTCGGGACGTCCAGGCAGCCGAGGATGTTCATCAGGGTGGACTTGCCGGAGCCCGAACTGCCCATCACGGCGACGTAGTCGCCCTGTTCGATGTCCAGGCCGACGCCGGCCGGCCCGCCGGTCTCCGGGTCGTCCGGGCCGCGCAGCGCGTGCACGGTGGCGTCGCCGTGCCCGTACGACTTGGTGAGCCGGCGGATCCGGATCACCGGTACGGGGTGCGCGGGGACGCGGTTGTCGATGACGTGACGCATGCTCAGCCCTTACCGCCCCGGCCGCCGCCACCACCGGCGCCACCCCCGCCGGGGATGCCCATGGAACCGCCGCCGCCCGTGCCCCGGCCGCCGGCGCCACCCAGGCCCGGGAAGGAGCCGTTCGGGAAGCCGTTGCCGCCGCTGGTGCTGGGCAGTTCGACCTTGTCGCCCTCCTTCAGCCCGGAGGTCACCTGCACCGTGCTGTCGCCCTCGACGCCGACCGTGACGTTGACCCGCTCGGTGCTGCCGTCCTCGTGCACCACCGTCGCCGTCCGGCTGCTGCCGGTGCCCGACAGGGCCGAGGTGGGCAGCGACAGCGCGTTGTCGGCCTCACCGGTGATCACCTGGACGGTCGCGCTGAGGCCGGTGCGCAGCGTGCTGGTGTCGCCGCCCAACTGGAGCGTGGCCGCGTACTGGACGGCGGAGGAGCCTGCGCCGCCGCCGGAGGAACCGCTGACCGGCAGCGAACTGACCGACAGGACGGTCGCGTTGAGCTTGGTGTCGGACTGCGCGTTCAGGGTGACCGTCGCCGCCTCGCCCTTCTTCAGCTTGAGCGAGTCGAGCTCGGAGAAGTCCGCGGTGACCTGCATCCCGGTCGGGTTGGTCAGCACGATGAAGCCGCTCGGCGAACCGGAACTCCCGCTCGTGCCCGTCGACTTGGTCGATGCCGAGGACGAGGACGAGGAGCCGCCCGCCCCGACGGTGTCGCCGACCTTCGCGGAGACCGAGGCGACCGTCCCGTCCACCGAGGCGGTCAGGGTGGTGCCGGCCAGCGCCTGCTGGGCGTTGGTGAGGTTGGTCTGCGCGGTGGCGACCTGCTGCTGGGCCTGGGCCACGGCCGCGTCGTCGACCTTGGTGGTGGTGACGGTGGTGGTCTGCGGAGCGGGCGTGCTGCTCCCGCCCGCCCCGCGACCTCCGCCACCGCCGGTGCCACTGCCCCCGCTGCCACCGGTCGGGTCGGTGGCGGGCAGCGGCTCGGTGGTCGTCGTGGTGACCCCGGCCTGCGCCTTGGTGAGGTTGGCGTTGGCCGTGGTGAGGGCCGCCTGGGCCGCGTCCACCTGCTGCTGGGCCGCCGTGGTGTCGACGGTCGCGAGCACCTGCCCCTTCTTGACGGCGTCCCCCACCGCGACCTTGACCGCGGTGAGCCGCCCGCCGGTGGCGAAGTCCTGGGCCGCGTCGGTCGGCGAGACCAGGGTGCCGGTTCCGGACACGGTGGCCAGGACCGTGCCCTTGGCCACCGTCGCGGTACGGGCGGCCGGCTTGGCGGCGGCCGAGCCGCCGCTGCCGTCGACCGTCGCGTACACCAGGGCGGCACCGCCCAGCAGGGCCACGCCGAGCGCGGAGTTGACGAGGACGGCGCCTCGCCGCCGTGGGAGCACCTTCATGGCGGACAGCTTCCCGGGGAGCTCTTGCGGAGCCCTGGGCACGGGCTGGGAGAAGACTGACCGGCCGCATCCGGGCATTGCGGACACAACGGTCAGTTCGTACGGTCGCCTTGGCCGCGGCGTGGCCGTTCGTTGGCGGAACTCCCAGCCACCTCCCAGCAATGCACAGCCATCCGGGAGGCGGCGGGGCGGGAAAGCCGCAGGGGCGCACCCCGTACGGGAGTGCGCCCCTGCGGAAGGAACGAACCTCGGCGCCCTGGCGGCCCTCAGAGCGTCTTGCGGAACGCCTCCGCCACCGAGAGGAAGATCGAGTTGCCCTCGACCTCGCCGATCGACACCCGCACGCCCTCCGGGAACGGCCGGACGATCACCCCGGCCTCGGCGCACGCGGCGGCGAACTCCGCCGAGCGCTCGCCGAGCCAGAGCCAGACGAAGTTGGCCTGCGAGTCCGGGATCTCCCAGCCCTGCTCGCGCAGCCCGGCGACCACCCGGGCGCGCTCCTCGACCAGCGCCTCGACCCGCTCCAACAGCGCCTCCTCCGCCCGCAGCGAGGCGACGGCGGCGTTCTGGGCGAGCTGGCTGACGCCGAACGGGACGGCGGTCTTGCGCAGGGCGTTGGCCACCGGCTCGTGCCCGATCGCGAAGCCGACCCGCAGGCCCGCCAGGCCGTACGCCTTGGAGAAGGTGCGCAGCACGCAGACGTTGGGGCGGTCGCGGTAGAGGTCGATGCCGTTGGGCACCTCGGGGTCGCGGATGAACTCGATGTACGCCTCGTCCACGACCACCAGGACGTCGCTCGGCACGGCGTCGAGGAAGCGCTCCAGCTCGGCGCGGTGGATCACGTTGCCGGTGGGGTTGTTGGGGTTGCAGACGAAGACCAGCCGGGTGTTTGGGGTGATCGCGGCGAGCATCGCGTCCAGGTCGTGGTCACCGCCGGCGGTGAGCGGGACCGGGACGGGCGTGGCACCGGCGACCTGGGTGATGATCGGGTAGGCCTCGAAGGAGCGCCAGGCGAAGATCACCTCGTCGCCCGGGCCGGCCGTGGCGAGGACCAGAGACTGGGCGACGCCGACCGAGCCGGTGCCGAGGGCGATGTGCTCGGCGGGGACGCCGAAGCGCTCGGCCAGCACGGCGGTCAGCTCGCTGATGCCCATGTCGGGGTAGCGGTTGAACGAGCCGGCCGCGGCGACGGCCTCCTCCAGCACGCCCGGCAGCGGGGCGTACGGGTTCTCGTTCGAGGACAGCTTGTAGGCGTCGGCTCCGGCCGGCTTGCCGGGCTTGTAGGTGGGGATGCCGTCCAGGGTCGTACGCAGACGGGGGCCCTGCGCTGACGTACCACTGCTCACGGTCGTACTCCTTCGTGTCTCTCCGGTCCGCCCGCCCTGCCACGGTCGGGGTCGCCGCCGTGGCCCGGGATCTCGGAACGCGCCCGGACCACCCCGGTCGGGTGCCTTGCACGATACCGACCCGCCCTCACCCGTAGGAGTGAGATGCCCGGTCGGGTTACAGGTACAGATCAGCCATTCTGCCCGGTTCCTTTGGCACATGTCAGAGGTAAGACGGCCGGTTTCGGGCGGGGATCGAAGGGGCGCACCCCGGCTCACTCATGGAGAAACGTATCTCCAAAGGCTTCCGATGCGCCGGTCACAGACCCTTGTCAGGAGCCATACGATCGGTCCGCCATGACAGCAGCAGCCAACCAGAGCGGTCGGCGTCCCACCACCTCACGGCGTCTGGAGCGGGCCGGCATCCGGGATGTGGCAGCAGCCGCCGGAGTGTCGATCACCACCGTCTCCGACGCGCTGAACGGAAAGGGCCGCCTGCCCGACGAAACCCGCAGCCGGGTGCGCGAAGTCGCCGAGCGCCTCGGCTACCGCCCCTCGGCGGCGGCCCGCACCCTGCGCACCGGACGGTCAGGCCTGATCGGGCTGACCGTCACGACCTACGGTGAAGAGCCGTTCACCTTCACCGAGTTCGCGTACTTCGCCGAGATGGCCCGGGCCGCCACCAGCGCCGCCCTGGGCCGCGGCTACGCGCTGGTGGTGCTGCCCGCCTCCTCCCGGCACGACGTCTGGGGCAACATCGCCCTGGACGGCACCGTGGTGATCGACCCGCCCGACCAGGACCCCCTGGTCAGCGAGCTGTACCGGTCCGGCGTCCCGGTGGTCAGCGACGGCAAGCCCGGCAACTGCCCGGTCACCGCCTGGGTCGACAACGACCACGAGGCCGCCGTGCTCGGCATCCTGGACCACCTCTCCGAGGCCGGCGCCCGCCGGATCGGCCTGCTCACCGGCACCAGCACCGACACCTACACCCGGCTCTCCACCGAGGCCTACCTCGGCTGGTGCGCCAAGGTCGGACAGGAGCCGGTGTACGAGACCTACCCGGCGCACGACCCCGCCGCGGGCGCCGTCGCCGCCGACCGGCTGCTCGCCCGCCCCGACCGGCCGGACGCCGTCTACGGACTGTTCGACCCCAACGGCACCGACCTGCTCGCCGCCGCCCGCCGCTACGGCCTGCGGGTGCCGGACGACCTGCTGCTGGTCTGCTGCAGCGAGAGCGACGTCTACGCGACCACCGAGCCGCCGATCACCACGCTCTCGCTCAAGCCCCGCAAGATCGGCACCACCGTGGTCAACCTGCTCATCGACGCCATCGAGGGCGTCGACTCCGGGACGGGCGTGGACATCGCCCGGCTCTTCCCACCGCGCTTCCGCACCGCCGGCACCGGGCCGCCGCCGGGCACCCTGATGCCGACCGAGCTGATCGTCCGCGCGTCCTCCCAGCGACGGAGCCCGCGCACCACCGTCAGCCCGCCCCGGCCCCCGGGCGAGGTGTAGGGCGTGCGCCCCTGGGCATGCGCGCCCCTAGGCGTTCTCCCCTGGGCCCGGCAAGATCCGCCGGCCAGGCCCTAGCCCCGCCGGGCCACACACGGCCCTCACCCGGGCCAGGCACAGCCCCGGCCCGGGCCAGGCACAGCCCCCTCAGGTGAGGTCTAGACCGCGCTCAAATCGGGCGGATAACCTGACCAGGCAGTGCCGAGACCATAACGAGCCGGGACAAAACGGACCTTGCGGGACGGCCCGGCTGACGCTCCGGAGGATTGGATACCCACCAGGTGACGACGGCGGGAGAGTGGTCTTCCTATGATGGGCGAATGACACCCGAGGACCGCTTCCCCGGGCCCGAGCACCCCCACTCAGGCCCCCGCCACCAGCCGGACCTCGACGTGCTGCCGTACGGCTCCTACTACGAACCGGAGCCCGCCCCGGGCTACCAGGGCACGCCGTACGACGCGGAGACCTACAGCGGGTACGGCGGCGCCCGCTACCTGGAACAGCACTGGCCCACCGACGGCCAGGGGCACGGCCACACCGTGCACGCCCAGGGGCCGCAGGGCGCGGACCACGCCCCGGTGTTCTCGCACGGGGAGCAGAACGGCTACGCCGACAACGGGTACGACGGCCAGGAGCAGCCGGGGTACGACGGTTACGAGAACCAGGAGCACACCGGGCACCCGGGCTACGAGGGCCAGGAGCACACCGGCTACGAGCCCACCCTGCCCGACCAGCCCTCCCCCGCCCTCGGGATCCCCGACCGCGACGACCCGCCGACCATCGAGCTCGGCCCGCCGTTCGCGGACCCCTCCGCGCCGACCTACCCGTACCCCGCCCCGGGCCCCGGCGAGCCGCCCGGCCCGGTGTACGTCGTCGGCGACGTGCACGGCTACCTCGAAGAGCTGCGCGCCGAACTGCACCACCAGGGCCTGATCGACGCCGACGGCCACTGGTCCGCCGGGCGCGCCCGGATCTGGTTCCTCGGCGACTTCACCGACCGCGGCCCCGACGGCATCGGCGTCATCGACCTCGTCATGCAGCTCGCCGCCGAGGCCGCCGCGGCCGGCGGCTACTGCCGCGCCCTGATGGGCAATCACGAACTGCTCTTCCTCGGCGCCGCCAAGTACGGCGACGAACCCGTCCAGTCCACCGCCGGCACCGCCTCCTTCCTCGCCGCCTGGCGGCTCAACGGCGGCCAGCAGAACGACCTGGACCGGCTGGAGGCGCACCACATCAGCTGGCTCTCCCGGCTGCCCGCCATCGCGCTGGAGGACGGGCACCTGCTGCTGCACTCCGACACCACCGCGTACCTGGAGTACGGCGACTCCATCCCGGACGTCAACGACGCCGTGCACAGCCTGCTCTCCGACGGCAGCGTGGACGAGTGGTGGGACTGCTTCCGCCGCTTCACCAAGCGCTTCGCCTTCCGCGGCGACGCCGGGCCGATGGCCGTCCACGAGCTGCTCGACACCTTCGGCGGTGTCCGGATCGTGCACGGGCACAGCCCGATCCCGTACCTCACCGGCGCGGTGCACAACGACGACGGCCAGCCGCCGCACATCCCCGGCCCGTACGTGTACGCGGACGACCTCGCGGTGGCCATGGACGGCGGCGTCACCATGGAAGGACGGCTGCTGGTCGCCCGGCTGCCCATCAACTGACCGCACCGCAGGAACAGTTGTTCCCGGCGCTCGGGCCGCCGCACGCGCGCGGTCCGGGGCGCGAACTTCCGGAAACCGACTGTCAGCACGGCCGCACCCGCCCCTACCATGAGGCACACCACACCCGGCCGTCCATCCGGCGGCCAGCCTCCGCGCCCACCCCGACACCCTGAGGGTCCCGCGCCCTCGCCACCGGTCGGGGTCCGCATGAACGGGGTCCCCATGTCCAACCCCCCGCCGCTGCACGCCGAGGACCGCCCGGAGTACGAGCGCCTCCTCGGCGAAGCCCTGCGCGACCGCACCGTCCTCCCCGCCCTCCGCGCGCCCGGCGCGCCCACGGCCGAGCAACTGCGCTCCCTCGCCCTGCGCGACGCCGACGGCGTCAACGCCGCGGCCGCCACCGAGTACGCGCACTACACCGCGCTCCGCGACAGCCTGCGCGCCACGCCCCCGACGGCGGACGGCCCGGCACCCGCCGCCCCCGGACTCCTCGGCCAACTGCGCTCCGCCAACGGCGGCGCCGGGCTGTTCCCCGCCCTCACGGTGCTCACGCCGATCCTCGCCTGGGCGGCCGCGCTCGTCCTGCTGCTCGTCGGCTACCTGCTCCAGGCCGCCGACCCCACGATCGCCCTGGCCCGGCCGCTGATCACCGCCGGCTGGGTCGCGCTCGCCGCCGGGGTCGCCGCCATGGCCGTCGGCGTCATCGGGCTGCTGCTCACCGCCATACGCGACGGCGCCGCCCCCGCCCCGCCCGGCACCGACCGGGAGCTGGCCGCCGAACTCGCCGACGCCCGCACCGAATGGCGCGCCGCCCTGCGCGAACGCGGCCTGCTGCCCTACCTGCACAGCAGGCTCCCGGCCGTCCCCGGCCGCCCGGCACCGGGCTACAGCAGCCCGGACTTCAACAGCCCCGGCTACTCCAGCCCGGACTTCACCAGCCCGGGGCCCGACCTCACCAGCCCCGGCTACACCCCGCCCGCCTTCACCAGCCCCGGACCGGAGGGCATCACCGGCTCCGACGGCCGACCCGACTTCACCGGCCCCGGCTACACCCCGCCGGCCTTCACCAGCCCCGACGACGTCGGCTGAGTCCAGCCCAACCCGTCTTCACCACACGGGAGTTCACCCCCGGGGGAGCCACCCGCCCCCGATCCGGGCACCTCCGCCACCTCCCGGGCGCCGCCGCCCCGCCAGGATGGGGCCCTCAACGGACCCGGCCCTGGGGGAGACCAGCGATGAGCACCGTACGGACCAGACCGCCGCGCACCACAGCGGTGGCGCTGCCGACCGTCGCCCTGCTGGCGGCCCTGCTGGCGGCCCTGCTCGGGCTGCTCGGCGACGCCGGACCCGCGCACGCCACCGGCTCGACCGACCCGGTCGCCACTCCGGTCGACTTCACCGGCGCCGGCGGCACCGTCCTGCACGGCCTGGTGCTGGCCCCGCCCGCGACGGCCGACGGCCCCGGCCCCGGGCCCGGCCCCGGGCTGGTCATGGTCGCCGGGGGCGGCCCGGGCCCGATGGGCGACCTGCGGTCGGCCGCCGAGGCGTACGCGCGGCGCGGCATCACCACGCTGATCTACGACAAGCGCACCGACGGCTACTCGACCACCCACCGCGACTACGGGCAGCTCGCCGACGACGCCCTGGCCGGCGTCCGGCTGCTGCGCTCCCGCCCCGAGGTCGCACCCGACCACGTCGGCCTGTGGGGCTTCTCCGAGGGCGCCTGGGTGGTCTCGCTCGCCGCCACCCGCTCCTCCGACGTGGCGTACCTGGTGACCGCCGGCGCGGTCGGCCTCACCCCGGCCCGCCAGCAGGCCTGGGCGTACGACGGCTTCCTGCACCACGCCGGGGTGTCCGGCTCGCTGCGCCACGCCCTGTCGGACAGCGCGGTCCGCCGGCTCGCCGACGCCGGGCTCTTCCCCGAGGCCCACTACGACCCGGTGCCGGTGTGGGAGCGGGTCCACCAGCCGGTGCTGGCCGAGTGGGGCGCGCTGGACCGCGAGGCCGCCCCGGAGGAGAGCGCGGCGATCATCCGCCAGGCCCTCGACCGGGCCGGCAACACCCACTACACGCTGCGGACGGTCCCCGGCGTCCGGCACGACCTCCACCTCACCCGCGACGACGGCTACGACCACCTTGACCTGCTGCCCGCGAACTACGCCGAGACCGAGGCCGCCTGGATCCACCGGCTCACCACCGCCCTCCCCACCGCCTCCGCCGACCCGGCCCCGCACCAGGACACCCTCAGCCGACCGCTCGCCCCGCTGCCCTGGTACGGATCCTCGGGGGCCGAGGCCGTCGCCACCCTGCTCTGCCTGGCCGGCTTCACGGGCTACGTGCTGACCGGCGCCGCCCGCCGGATCCGCCGCCGTCCGCGCCCCGCCGCGCTGCCCCGCGCCGCCCGCTGGGCGGCCGTCACCGGCACCGCCGCCCTCCTGGGCGCGCTCGGCTACCTGTTCTTCCTGGGGATCACCGCCGCGGTGGTCACCGGCCCGGTGCTGTTCGGCCGCCCGGTGGTCTGGCTGGCCGTCCAGCTGCTCGCGCTGGTCGCCGTCGGGTCGACCGCCGTCGCCGCCGTCGCCTCGCTGCGGCGCCGGGCCGCCGCAGCCACCGCCCTGCCGCGCCTCGACCGGGCCCGGCTGGGCGCGCTGCTGCTGGCCGGGGCGGCGTTCCTGCCCTGGGCGCTGTCCTGGGGGCTGCTGGTGCCGTAGGGCGTGCCCCGGGGGCTGCTGCCGCCGTAGGGCGGGCCCCGCGCTCAGAAGCCGGTCGGGAGGCGGGGCGTGTACGGCGCCTCCAGGGCCGCGCGCTCCTCCTCACCCAGGTCGACGGAGAGCGCGGCCGCCGCGTCGTCCAGGTGGCCCGGGCGGGTCGCGCCGACGATCGGGGCGGTGACCACCGGGTTGCCCAGCACCCAGGCGAGCGAGACCTGCGCCATCGGCAGACCGCGGGCCTCGGCGACGGACTGCACGGCGTCCACGATCGGCCGGTCCACGTCCCCGAAGAACCGCCCGGCCACCGGATCCCCGGCCGAACGGGCCGTCGACCGCCCGTACGGGCGGGCCAGCCGGCCCGAGGCGAGCGGGCACCACACCAGGCTGCCCACCCCCTGGTCGGCGAGCAGCGGGAACATCTCCCGCTCCTCCTCCCGCTGCACCAGGCTGTACTGGTGCTGCATCGACACGAAGGCCGGGCCGCCCGCCAGGGCCGCGGTGTGCTGCAGCTTCGCGAACCGCCAGGCCCACATCGAGGAGGCGCCGACGTACCGGACCTTCCCGGCCGCCACCACCTCGGCCAGGGCCGCCACGGTCTCCTCGACCGGGGTCGCCGGGTCGAAGCGGTGCAGCTGGAAGAGGTCGAGGTAATCGGTGCCGAGGCGGGCGAGCGAACCGTCGACCTGCTCCAGGACCGCACGCCGGGACAGCCCGGAGCCGCCCGGGCCGTCGTGCATCGGCAGGCCCGCCTTGGTCGCCAGGACGACGTCCTCACGCCGGGTGAACCGGCGCACCGCCCGGCCGACCAGCTCCTCCGAGGCGCCGCCGCCGTACACGTTGGCGGTGTCCCAGAAGGTGATGCCCAGCTCCACGGCCCGCCGGAAGACCGGCGCCGCCGCCTCCTCGTCCAGGGCCCAGGGGTTGTGGCCGCGGCCGTTGCCGCCGAAGCCCATGCAGCCGAGCGCGATGCGGCTGACTTCGAGGTCGGTGCCGCCCAGCTTCGTGTACTCCATCGCGTCCTCCGTCTCAGGCCGGGTAGGGGGCCGCGGCCCGGGCGTTCTTCAACGCGCCCGCCCACCAGTGCAGTTGGTCCAGCATCGTCTTGGCGTAGCCGGCCGCCTGCGGGTCGTCCGGCCGGCCGTCCGTCCAGGCGGTGAAGTAGTTCGGGAAGGACAGTCCGTCCCGGATCGTCACCGCGTGCAGCTCGGTCAGCACGTTCTCCAGGTGCAGCACCGCGTGCCGGCCGCCGGCCGCGCCGCCGTAGCTCACGAAGGCGACCGGCTTGGCCGTCCACTGGGTGAAGTGCCAGTCGATGGCGGCCTTCAGCGAGGCGGGGTAGCTGTGGTTGTACTCCGGGGTGACGATCAGGACGGCGTCCGCGCCCTCCAGGGCCCCGGTCAGCCCCGCCATACCGGCCGGGCGGGGGTAGTCGGCGCCCGCGAACTTCGGCGGGGCGGCCGGAAGGGCCAGCGGCAGCTCCACCTCGGCCAGGTCCACCACCTCGACCTCGAACCCCCCGTGCACGGCGGCCTGTTCGGCCGCCCACGAGGACACCACCGGGCCGAAACGGCCCTCCCGGACACTACCGACGAGGACGACCAGCTTGTACGTGTTCTTCTCCATGGCCACCACCCTCGGCCCCCGGCCGCACGGCAACCAGACCGTGCCCAGGCTGGCCCTCCCAGGGCCACCCTCCGCGCGCCCGTGAGCCGTACATTCGTCACATGGGCACACCACTGGGGGACTTCATCCGCGCCAAGCGCGACAGCATCCAGCCCGAGACGCTCGGCCTGCCCGACCACGGCCGCCGCCGCTCACCCGGGCTGCGCCGCTCCGACCTGGCCATCCGCGCGGACATCAGCGTCGAGTACCTCACCCGGCTGGAACAGGGCCGCGACCGCAACCCCTCCACCCCCGTGCTCAACGCGCTCGCCGACGCCCTCAGCCTCGACCCCGCCGAGCGCACCCACCTGCGCTACCTCGCGAAGATCACCGGCGGCGCCTGCCCCAGCCTGGTCCGCCCTGCCCCGCCCTCCCGCGAGGTCCGCCCGAGCGTCCGCGAGACCCTCCGGCTGCTCGAACCGGGCATCGCCGCCGTCACCAACCGGCTCGGCGACGTCCTCGCCCACACCGACGGCTACGCCGCCGTCCTCGGCGCGGCCGGGCTCCTCGACCACCCCGCGCCGAACCTCACCCGGTACGTGTTCACCGACCCCCGCGCCCGCACCCTCTTCGCCGACTGGGACGACATCGCCGACGAACAGGCCTTCGACCTCTGGATCGGCCCCTCCGCCGAGAACTCCGAGTGGCTCAGCAGCGAACTCGCCCCCGTCGCCGGGCCCGAGTTCACCCGCCGCCTCGGCAACCAGCTCGTCCCCCGGCGCGGCACCCTGCGCCTGCGGCACCCCTCCGGCCCCGAACTCCGGCTGCTGCGCGAGACCCTCGACCTCAGCGCCGACAACCAGCAGCTCCTCGTCCTCCTCCCCGCCGACCCCGAGACCGCCGCCCACCTCGACCGGCTCACCCGCCCGGCACCGGCCCGCCTCCGCGCGATCTCCTGAACCGGGCGGGGCGCGCCCCCGTTGATGCGCGGCGCCGAACGGAGCATCGTGGAGATCGTCCCGAGCAGCACACCGGAAACGGAGCCGATCACCATGCGTGTCGTCGCCCTCGACCACCTCGTCCTCAACGTCGCCGACATCGAGCGGTCCCTGGACTTCTACGCGGGGCTCCTCGGCCTGGAACCGGTCCAGGTCGACGAATGGCGGGCGGGCGGGGTGCCGTTCCCCTCCGTGCGGGTCACACCCGAGACGATCATCGACCTGGTCCAGCGGCCGCGGCAGGAGTCCAACATGGACCACCTCTGCCTCTCCGTGGAACCCCTCGACTGGCAGGAGGTCGTCGACTCGGGCGCCTTCACCGTGCTGGAGGGGCCCGTGCCCCGCTACGGCGCCCGCGGCACGGCGACCTCGCTCTACGTGCGGGACCCGGACGGCAACACCGTCGAACTCCGCTGGTACCCCGAGGACGCCGCCACCGCCTGACCCGGCGGCGTCGCGGCGTCGAGAGGTCACTCGATCACCGGAAGACCCGCATCATGGACAGCTGGATCGCTTGGTTGATCACGTTCACAACGCTGAGGTTGCCGCTGACCGCCGCCGCGTTCGCCAGCCAGGGGACGTCGACGGGAAGCGTCTCCTGGCCGAGCGGATGCGGCAGTCCCGTCACGACCCAGCGGCCCCCCAACGGCGAGGACGCGTCGACCGTCCACTCCCACCTGGCTCCGTACACGGTGATCAGGAACTCGGCCGCGAACCACATGATCAGCCTGAAGTTGGCGCTCCACTCGTCCTCGGGCGACGGCGCCGGGTCGGCCGCCGGCTCGGCCAGCACCTCGTCGACGACCCGGACCGCCACGCCCGGATGGGTCTGCATGAGGTCCGCGGGCTTGTCCAGGGCCACCAGTACGCGGCGGATGAAGTCGCGGCCGTCGTCGACCCACTCGGCGAGGTCGGGTGCGGTGTCGTTCGGTTGATTCACGGCGACATTGGTACCAGGGCCGACCCACAACCAGGCACCGCGCCACCGCTCGACGACGAGGGGGAGGGCTACGGACAGATCAGTTCGATGGTCGGAAAGTAGGTCCGATAGCGCGAGGCGTCGCGCGTGAGCAGCCGGTATCCCCGCACAGCCGCATGCGCTCCGATGTAGAAGTCGGGCAGCGGCGCGGTCTTCTGCCCGCCCCGCTTGCGGTAGAGCAGAAAGGCCTTGCCTGCCAAAAACCCTGCCTCGTAGGGGAGCGGCTCCCGCGCGAAGTCCTCGGCGGGCAGGACCGCGTCCAGGTCCTCGATCGCGGCGTGCGCCACCGAGACCTCCGCGTAGACGATCGGGTTGATCACCACCTCCCCCTCGTCCTGGGCCGCGGACAGTGCGGACTCCGACCAGTCGGCCCAGTTCTCGTCGTCGGTCATCAGGTCCAGCAGCACACATGAGTCGACCAACGTCACTGGTCGGCCCTGGCCCGGGCCGACCAGCCTCAACCGGCTACTCGCCACGCAGTAGCTCCATGATCTCGTCGGTGGACATTCCGCCCGCAGCGCTTCCCCTCATCCGGCGGGCCACCCGCTGTCCTCTGGTGCCGTGCCCCTCCCGGCGCACTATCCGAAGGACACCGCCCTCCTCGATGACGTCCACCTCATCGCCAGGGCGCAGACCGCACTTCTCGCGAAGGTCCGCGGGGATGGTGACTTGTCCCTTGCTGTTGAGCCGCATCTCCCACCTCCTGTACTACGTAATACCGCTACCACGTAATACTAGCCCGGCCGGTGCACACCCGGAAGTGCTACGAACATCGCCTGGTCCTCCGCACGCGCGGAAAACGGCTGTGGTCCGGGAGTCGGTCCGGACTCCCGAGCCACAGCCGCTGCCGAGGTCAGTCGGCGGGGACGCGTCAGTACCGGTTCCTGGTTTCCGGCCCTTGTCGGCCGTCGGAGCCGTCTTGGCTTCGACGGCTTGCCGGCTGGGGTGGTTGAGCGGTGCGGGCCGACGCGGCGAGGTGCCGCAGGGCGGTCTCGGTGGCCGGGTCCTGCGCCGGGCTGAGGGCGACGATGCGTTGGCCTGGATCCCCGGGCAGGTCGAAGTTCTCGTAGTGCAGCGCCAGCACGCCGGCATCGGGGTGTCTGAGGTTCTTGTCCCCGGCGGCCCGCAGTTCCACATCGCCGGCCGCCCAGTGGGTCCGGAAGGACCGGCCGGCAGCGGCCAGGTCGTCGATCAGCCGTGCCAGTTCGCCGTCCGCCGGGTGACGCGCGCGGACGAGCCGGAGTTGGGCCGCCGTGGCTGCGGCCACCTCGTCCCGCGATCGGGGGGTGCTCACCGCCTCCTTCCAGTCCTCGCACCGGCTGGCCAACCCCTACGGATCGCCGCAGTGGACCCTCTACGGCACGTATCGGTTCGGGCTGGCCAGGACGGCCACCGGCTGGAAGATCGATGAGATCGTCATGACCGCGCACTGGGGTGAGGGGAACAAGGACGTCCTGGCCCTGGCGGCGAACACGGCCTGACCCACAACATCCCCGCAACGGAGCCACGCCCGACGACGAAGCGCTGTCCCGTGAGGCGAAAGGCCTCTCCGGGACAGCGCTCGTCGGTACGTCAGTCGGCGAGGGGGAGGTAGACCCGGTTGCCCTGGGCGGCGAACTCGGCGGACTTCTCGGCCATGCCGGCCAGGGCCTCGGCGTCGAAGTCGGTGGTGACCGCGGTGGAGCCGTCGCCGTGTTCGTCGCGGATCTTCTGGCTGATCTTCATCGAGCAGAACTTCGGGCCGCACATCGAACAGAAGTGGGCCGTCTTGGCGGGCTCGGCGGGGAGGGTCTCGTCGTGGAACTCGCGGGCGGTCTCCGGGTCGAGGGCCAGGTTGAACTGGTCCTCCCAGCGGAACTCGAAGCGGGCGTCGGAGAGGGCGTCGTCCCAGGCCTGGGCGCCGGGGTGGCCCTTGGCCAGGTCGGCGGCGTGGGCGGCGATCTTGTAGGTGATCACGCCGGTCTTGACGTCGTCCCGGTTGGGCAGGCCCAGGTGCTCCTTGGGGGTGACGTAGCAGAGCATCGCGGTGCCCCACCAGGCGATCATCGCGGCGCCGATGCCGGAGGTGATGTGGTCGTAGCCGGGGGCGACGTCGGTGGTGAGCGGGCCGAGGGTGTAGAAGGGCGCCTCGTCGCAGATCTCCTTCTGGAGATCCATGTTCTCCTTGATCTTGTGCATCGGGACGTGGCCCGGGCCCTCGATCATCACCTGGACGTCCCGCTCGCGGGCGATCCGGCCCAGCTCGCCGAGGGTCTGCAACTCGGCGAACTGCGCCTCGTCGTTGGCGTCCGCGATCGAGCCCGGCCGCAGGCCGTCACCGAGCGAGAAGGTGACGTCGTAGGCGGCCAGGATGTCGCAGAGCTCCTCGAAGTTGCTGTAGAGGAAGTTCTCCTGGTGGTGCGCCAGGCACCAGGCGGCCATGATCGAGCCGCCGCGCGAGACGATGCCGGTCTTGCGGCGCGCGGTGAGCGGGACGTACCGCAGCAGCACGCCGGCGTGGACGGTCATGTAGTCGACGCCCTGCTCGCACTGCTCGATGACGGTGTCCCGGTAGACCTCCCAGCTCAGCTCCTCGGCCTTGCCGTCCACCTTCTCCAGGGCCTGGTAGAGCGGCACGGTGCCGATCGGCACGGGGGAGTTGCGCAGGATCCACTCGCGGGTGGTGTGGATGTTGCGGCCGGTGGAGAGGTCCATGACGGTGTCGGCGCCCCAGCGGGTGGCCCAGGTCATCTTCTCCACCTCCTCCTCGATCGAGGAGGTGACGGCCGAGTTGCCGATGTTGGCGTTGATCTTCACCAGGAAGTTGGTGCCGATGATCGCCGGCTCCACCTCGGGGTGGTTCACGTTGACCGGGATCACGGCCCGGCCGCGGGCCACCTCGGCGCGCACGAACTCCGGCTCCAGGCCCTCGCGCAGGGCCACGAACTCCATCTCCGGAGTCACCACACCCCGCTTGGCGTAGGCGAGTTGGGTGACGGCGGCGCCGCCGCGGCCACGCAGCGGGCGGCGCGGACGGCCGGGGAAGACGGCGTCCAGGTTGCGCAGGTTCCCGCCGCGCGGCGAGGTGTGCTTGATGCCGTCGTCCTCGGGGCGCGGCTCGCGGCCGTCGTACTCCTCGACGTCGCCGCGCTGGCGGATCCAGGCGTCGCGCAGGGCGGGCAGGCCGCGCCGCACGTCGGCCTCGTACGCCCCGTCGGTGTACGGGCCGGAGGTGTCGTACAGCGGGACGGACCGGCCGTTGGTGAGCCGCACCTCGCGGTACGGGACCCGCAGGTCGGGACGGGACCCCTCGCGGTAGGCCTTGCGCCAGGCCGGGGTCGGGTAGCCGGTGCCCGTGCTGCTCGGGGCGCTCTGGGCAGACTGCGGCTGTGCTTCGAACGTGGTCATCAGACCTCTAACTCCCTACGCCGGCATTACCCGGTCAGGTTCCTGCGGTCGACGCAGCCATCGGTCCGTCCGTCGACGGTCCGGTCAGCGCCCTCTCAGCCCGGTGCTCCGAGCTCCCGCGTCGCAGGCGGTGTTGCCTGCACATGACGCCCAACACCGTAGCGAGCCGATCGCCGCTGGTCCAGATGGCGGCGCCGGGGAGAACGCCGAGGCCCGGCCCCCGCGGACGGGGTGCCGGGCCTCGGCGGAGTGCTCCGTGGAGTGCTCCGTGGGGGTTCTCAGTTCCTGGCGGCCTTCTTCACGAGGATCACCACGGCGGCCGCGATGCCGACCACCACCAGCAGCTTGATCAGGATGCTGAGCAGGGCGCCGACCACGCCGAACACGAAGGCGATGATGTTCCAGGCCAGGATCAGCACCAGCACCGGGATGACAATGTTGCGCACCCAGGAGGGCAGTGACTTCCAGAGCTCAGCCATGTCGGTTCCTCTTCTCCCCTCGGGGCCGGCTGCCGTCCGGTGCCGCATCCCGCTGCTTTCTCTCGATGTTTCGATCGTACGGGGGCGCAAGCGGCGGAACGAGGCCCGACGGCCCGGAGAGAACCCCGAGATCACCCCGACCCGACCCCCCGGAACGACCCCCGAGAAGCGGCGGGGGTGCGGCCCGGGTGCGGCTCAGACCGGCCAGGTCTCGCCCCGCCAGGCGGCGTCCCAGAACATCCACTCGTAGCGCGAGGTGGTGGTGAAGTGCTCCACCACCTTGCGGCGTTCGGCCGCGGAGAGCTCCTCGCCGAGCCGGTCGGTGAGCGCCAGCACCCGGCGCACCACCAGCTGGAACGCCTCGTCGCCGTAGGTGGCGATCCACTTGGCGTACAGCGGGTTCGGGGAGCCCTGGGCGAGCAGCGCCTCGCCGACCCGGGCGTAGATCCAGTAGCAGGGCAGCACGGCGCCGAGCGCCTCGGCGAAGGAGCCGCCGTAGACGGTGGCCAGCAGGTAGCTGGTGTAGGCGCGGGTGGTGGGCAGCACCGGCTCGGCGGCGGCCTGTTCCGCGCTGCCGCCGAAGGCGGTCAGGAACTCGGCGTGCATGCCCTGCTCGGCGGCCAGCGCGCCGACCGCGTCGTCGGCGAAGGCCCGGACGTCCTCCTCGCCGGGTGCCTTGGCGGCGCAGACGGCGAGCGCGCGGGCGTAGTCGCGCAGATAGTGCGAGTCCTGGACGACGAAGTGGCGGAAGGCCTCGCGCGGCAGGGTGCCGTCGGTGAGGCCGCCGATGAAGGGGTGCGCGAGGATCTCGGCGTAGATCGGCTCGATCGACGCCCAGAGCTCCTCGGTCAGGGTCTTGGTGCTCATGACGCGACCCTAAACGGTCGGCCCCGAGCGGTCAGCCCTCCGGCGGGGAGAACACCACCAGCACCCGCAGCTCCTCGGTGACGTGGTGGAACCGGTGCGGGGTGCCGGCCGGGACGTACACCACCGTGCCGCGCCCGACGGTCGCGGTCTCGGCGCCGACGGTCAGCTCGGCGCGGCCGCTGACCACCTGGTAGAGCTCGTCCTGGTCGTGCGCGGTCTGCGGGTCGGTGTCGCCCGGGGAGAGCGCGTACAGCCCGGCGGACATCCGCGGTTCCCGCAGGAAGCGCAGGTACGCGCCGTCGTTGTCCGACCGTTCGGCGTCCAGTTCGTCCAGCCGGAACAGCTTCACCTCTGACGTCCTCCCTCGTCCCGTCCACCTCCTGGACCAGTCGCATTCAACACCAACTCGGCAAAGGGGAGCTTCCCCCGGAGCCGGGCGCCTGCCAGTCTTGGTCGGCATGAAGGGTTTCGTCATCAAGACACTGATCAACGCGGCGGCCATCTGGGTCGCCGCCTGGATCATCAGCGGCATCCAACTCGCCCAGGGCAAGGCCGACTGGCAGCACAAGACGCTGACGGTGCTCGGCGTCGCGGTGGTGTTCGGCCTCATCAACTGGCTGATCAAGCCGGTGGTGAAGCTGTTCTCGCTCCCGTTGTTCATCCTCACGCTGGGCCTGATCACCTTCGTGATCAACGCCCTGATGCTGATGCTGACCTCCTGGGCGTCCACCAAGCTCCAGTTGGACTTCCACGTGGTCAACTTCGGTTCCGCGCTGGTCGGTTCACTGATCATCAGCCTGGTCTCCTGGGGCCTGCACCTGGCCCTGGACGACGACTGACGACGGTCGTGCGCACACACGGAAGGGGCCCGCGCCCGGTCGTTCCACCGGGTACGGGCCCCTTCGTCGTTCCGTCCTTCCCGCCTCCGGCGGCAGCGGCCTCCGGTCCGCTCACCCCGCGTTCTCGCTGAGGATGTCAGCGAGTTGGTCGTCGAGTTGCCGGCCGGTGAGCTCCTGACCCATCGGCACCAGCCGGTCGGTGCGGGCCAGGAAGGCGATCAGCGGCGTCGCCGGGGAGCGCAGCAGCGCGTCGCCGTTGGGGGAGTGCAGGTTGATGCAGACCTCGGAGAGCTCCCCGCCGACCGGGTGGATGTGCACGTCGCCCTCGCCGGCCGGCCCGCTCAGACCGTCGAGCAGCAGTTCACGCGCGAAGACCCAGGTGACCGGGGCGTCACCGGGCAGGTGGAAGGTGAACCGGACCGCGTACGGGTCACCCGGCTCGTACGCCAGGTCCACCACGATGCTGAAGGACAGCTCGGGCGAGACCACGAGGTTCATCACCAGGTGCCCCTGGACTGTGCTGTGCTGCATGGCGCCAGTACCTCTCTTCTGCCCGGCCAACGGTGTGCTGAGGGTCCCGTCGGCGGCCGGACATGTTTTCGACGGTTTTATGCAAGCAATCCACGTTCGATCCTCATCGTCCACGTTTGGGGATGTAGTGGACAAGGTGTGCTTTTTCAAATGGTGAACGAGGAAGAACCCAAGTGGCACAAGGGATGTCCTAGATTGATCGAGATACTTCAGAACCTGAACGAAAAACCTCAGAATACGAACGACGGGCCCATCGCCCCCACGCTGTAGCGAAGTTGACGGGCCACGGCGGGCAGCCGGTCGGCCTCGGCGACGGGGAGCGAGAGGGCCATGGTGGCCACCAGCGGACCGATGGTGATGGGGACGGCCGCGCAGACCGTGCCGAGCACGTACTCCTGACGCTCCAGCACCGGCATGGTGGGCCGCAGCGAGGCGAGCCGCCGCAGCACGACGGCCTCCTCGGTGAGGGTCGAGGGGGTGAGCCCGACCGGGGGGTGCCGGGCCAGGTGGTCACGACGGTCCTCCTCCGGCAGCTGACCGAGCAGGCACTGGCCGATCGCGTGGGCGTGGGCGGTGGCCCGGAAGTCCGCCCAGGGCTCGACGGCGGGACGGGACGGGTCCTCGGCGACGTCCACCAGCTGGACCTCGCCGTCCCGGTAGCGCGCGAAGTAGACGGCGGCACCGAGTTCGTCCCGTAAACACTGCATCCGCTCCCGCAGGCCCTGCCAGCCGGAGCCCCGGCCGTCGGCCCCGTCGTCCGCCCGGCCGAACCCGACCGCCGACTCCCCGTAGAAGAACCGGCCGTCGGCCCGCCGGAGGTAGCCCTCGTAGGTGAGGGTGCGCAGCAGGTGGTAGGCGGTGCCGAGCGGCAGTCCGGCCTCGCGGGCCAGCTGCTTGGCGGTCGCGCCCTGGCGGAAGCCGCCGACGGCCTCCAGCAGCCGCAGGGCCCGCTGGACGGATCCGATCAGGGTCGGCCCCCGGGACGCCCTGGCCCGGGCCGCGGCGCTCCTCGACGCCGTCGTCGTCCTCGGCACCGTCGTGGTCCTCGGCGCCGCCGCGTTCTCGGATGGTTCCGCTGTCTGATCCATGGCGCACCCAGCCCCCAAGCCCGAGTCCCTCGCACCGGCCGTCGTCCGGTCCATGCCCAGAGCGGACAAGCGGAGGGGAGGCTCCGATTTGCCCGATGGTTGAGTATTGGAGCACAGCGGGACCCCGAACGGATGCACCCGACCGGGTCGGCGTTTCGAGCCGCGCCCGGCGCGGGAGACTCCCGCACAACGCTCCAGCCCCGGAGGTCGCCATGGGCCCCGACAACCGAACCCCGCCACCGCGCCCGATCGTGAAGCGCACCGCCCGGGCGATCCTGCTGGAACTGGACCCGAACGACCCGTACGGCCCGGCCTCGATCGTGCTGATCCGGCGGGTCCGGCCCGGAGCGCCGCACCCGTACTGGATCACCCCCGGCGGCGGGGTCGAGCGCGGCGACCGCACGGTGGTCGAGGCGCTGCACCGCGAGGTGGACGAGGAACTCGGCGGAAAGATCGTGGACGTGGTGCCCGCCTTCGTCGACACCATCAGCCACACCCACCACGACGACGGCACGCTGCTCCACCCGCACGGGGTCAAGGTGCAGCACTTCTTCGTCTGCCGACTGGCCTCGATGGACCTCAGCCGGCGGCACGGGCCCGAGGTGTCGGACCCGAACGGCGAGTACGAGGTGGTCCGGCTGCCGTTCACCCGCGAGGGCGTGACCTCGGTGAACATCGTCCCGCCCCGGCTGCGGGCGTACCTGGCGTCCAACGTCGAAGGCATCCGCGCCCTCCTCGCGCCCGACCTCGGCTGACCCGGGCCGCTCAGCCCGCCGCCAGTTCACCGACCAGGTCGTGCCGGATCCGCTCGGCCGGCACGCCCGAGCGCAGCAGCACGCCGACGCCGCGGCGGACCATCGCGGGCGGGCCGCTGAGCACCGCCTCCCGGCCCGCCCAGGGACCGAACCGGCCCACCACCTCGGGCAGTTCGCCGGTCAGCGCGCCGCCGGCCGGGCCGGTGCCGGACAGCACCGGCCGCACCGTGAGCCAGGGGTGGCGGCCGACCAGCTCGCGCAGCCCGTCCGGGCCGTCCAGCGCGTACAGCCCGGCGGCGCGGCGGGCCCCGTAGAACACCTCGACCCGGCGGCCCGGCACGCCGTACGCGGCCGCCTCCTCGACCAGGGCGCGGACCGGGGCGATCCCGGTGCCTCCGGCCAGGCAGAGCAGATCGGCCCCGGCGGTGTGGTCGACGGTCATGGCACCGGCCGCCGGGCCCAGCCGCAGCACGTCCCCGGGGGCGGCCCGGTGGACCAGCGCGTTGCTCACCCAGCCCGCCTGGACGGCCTTGACGTGGAAGGTCAGCAGCCCGTCCGGGCGGGGCGCCGAGCCAAAGGAGTAGTGCCGCCAGACCCGTGGCCACCAAGGTGTCTCCAGGGCGCAGTACTGGCCGGCCCGGAACGGGTACGCCTGGTCCGGGCGGACGGTGATCACCGCGACGTCCGGGGTGTGGCGCTCGTGCCGGACCACCTCGCCGTGCCACCAGGGCGGCGAGGTGCGGGCGGCCTCCTCGGCGGCCTCGATCATGAGGGTGGAGACCAGCCGGTAGGCCCGGCGCCAGGCCAACTCCGTCCCGACGTCCCAGCGGTGGCCCGCGTACCGGGCCAGCGCCTGCACCAGGCACTCCCCCACCTGGGCGTAGTGGCCGGTCAGGACGCCGTAGCGGCGGTGGCCGCGGCCGAGCGCGCCCAGCCGGGCCCGCAGGGCGGCCGGGTCGTCGACGCCGCCGACGGCGGCCAGCAGGGCGCGGAACAGGCGGTCGCGCTGGACGTCCATGGCAGCCGGGAACAGCGCGCGCAGCTCGGGGTGGTGCAGGAAGAGCAGTGCGTAGAAGTGGCCGGTGGCCCGGTCGGCGACCGGCTCGACCACGGCGAGGCTGGCCCGGATCAGCTCGACGTCCCTTGTGGTGAGGGGGAGTTCGGCGGTTCCGCCGGCCTCGATGGCGGCGGGCGCAGCCGTCGGCGGCGGAACGGGCTCCAACTCCGGCTCCGGCTCCAACTCCGGCTCCAACTCCGCCGCCGGCTCCGGTTCCAGCTCCGCCGCCGGCTCCCGCAGGCCCGGGACGGAGGCGGCCCCCGCCGAGCCGCGCCCGGTGCGGATCAGCAGTGGTCCACGGGACTTCACCGCTATGTTTCGAGTACCCAAGAGAATCGTTTCGCCTCCGACCGGCCGGCGCCACCTGGCTCGTCTCTGCTGGCGCCTAGGCAGCGTGGCACGCCCGAACCGCTCCTCCGAGGAATCGCGCGAAGCCCTGACGCCCGGCCCCGGAACGCGCTACTCTCGCACGCGCGGCGGCCGCCCTGTGTGCCGAGCAGCACACCCAGGGCGACCGCCGCATGCGCTCACAACTGCCGCAGCAGCACCCCCGGATGCTCGACGCAGTCCGCGACGAAGCGGAGGAACCCGCCCGCCGTCCCGCCGTCGCACACCCGGTGGTCGAAGGTGAACGACAGCTGCGTCACCTCGCGCACCGCCAACTCACCCTGGTACACCCAGGGTTTGGCCACGATCCGGCCGACCCCGAGCATCGCCGCCTCCGGGTGGTTGAGGATCGGGGTGGAGCCGTCCACGCCGAACACCCCGTAGTTGTTCAACGTGAAGGTGCCACCGGTCAGTTCGGCCGGGGAGATCGAGCCGCCGCGCGCCGCCTCGGTCAACCGCCCCAGCTCCTCGCCGAGTTGCTCGGTGGTGCGGGAGTGCGCGTCCCGCACCACCGGGACGACCAGGCCGCGCTCGCCCTGCGCGGCGAAGCCCAGGTGCACCGCCGAGTGCCGGATGATGCCCGAACCGTCCTCGGTCACACTGGAGTTGAGCTCGGGGAAGCGCGCCAACGCGACCGTGCAGATCCGCGCCAGCAGCGCCAGAACGCTCACCTTCGGGCCCGGGGTTTCGTTCAACTGTCGTCGCAGCGCCATCAGTTCGGTGGCGTCCGCGTCCACCCAGCAGGTCGCCGCGGGGATCTCCCGGTGGCTGCGGCTGAGCTTCTCGGCCACCGCCTTGCGCAGCCCGCGCAGCGGGACGACGCCCTCCACCACGGCGGGCGCCACCGGTACCGCCGCCGGTACCGCCACCCTGGCCGCGACGGCCCGTTCGACGTCCGCCCGCAGGATCAGCCCGTCCGGCCCGCTCCCGGTGAGCGCGGCCAGGTCGACCCCCTGCTCCCGGGCCAGCCGCCGCACCAGCGGCGAGATCACCGGCACCACGACGGGAGCCGCCGGGGCCACCGGAGCCACCGGAGTCACCGGGGCCACCGCGACCGGAGCCGTCGCGCCGACCCGGCGCCGTCGCCCGCCCCGCCCCGGCTCGGCGACCCCGTACCCGACCAGCGGCCGCTCGACCTCGGCGGCCCGCTCGGCCACCGGCGCGGCGGAGACCTCAGGCAGTGCGGCGGCCTCCGGCAGTACGGCGGCCGACGCGGACGCCACCGCGACCGTCACCAGCGGCGCGCCCACGGCGATCTCCTCGCCCACCTCGCCGTACCGCGCGGTGACCACCCCGCCGTACGGGCAGGGCACCTCCACCACGGCCTTGGCGGTCTCCACCTCCACCACCGGCTGGTCGACCGCGACCACCTCGCCGACCTCGACCATCCAGCGCACCACCTCCGCCCCGGTGAGCCCCTCACCGAGGTCGGGCAGCCGGAACTCCCGCACGACGGGCATCATCCTCGGTCCTCCCACTGGAGCCGGGCGACCGCGTCCAGGATCCGGTCCACCCCGGGCAGGTGGTGGTGCTCCAGCATCGGCGGCGGGTACGGGATGTCGAAGCCGGTGACCCGCAGCACGGGCGCGGCCAGGTGGTGGAAGCAGCGCTCGGTGACTCGCGCGGCGATCTCCGCGCCGGTGCCGCCGAAGCCGCTCGCCTCGTGCACCACCACGGCCCGGCCGAGCGAGCGCACCACCCGGCAGACCGTCTCGTCGTCGAAGGGCACCAGGGTGCGCAGGTCCAGCACCGCGAGGTCCCAGCCCTCGGCCTTCGCCGCCTCGGCCGCCTCCAGGCAGACCGGCAGCGAGGGGCCGTAGGTGATCAGCACCGCGGAGGTGCCGGTGCGCCGCAGCACCGCCCGGCCGATCGGCTCGACCGGCGCCGCCGGATCGAACTCGGCCTTGCCCCAGTAGAGCCGCTTGGGCTCCAGGAAGACCACCGGGTCGTCGGAGGCGATCGAGGCGCGCAGCAGCCCGTAGGCGTCGGCCACCGTGCCGGGGGTGACCACGTGCAGACCGGGCGTACTGGCGTAGTACGCCTCGGAGGCGTCGCTGTGGTGCTCGACGCCGCCGATGCCGCCGCCGTACGGGATGCGGACGGTGATCGGCAGCGGGAGCCGGCCGGCCGTGCGGTTGCGCATCTTGGCGACGTGCGAGAACAGCTGCTCCAGCGCCGGGTAGGCGAAGGCGTCGAACTGCATCTCGACCACCGGGCGCAGCCCGTACATCGCCATGCCGATCGCGGTGCCGAGGATGCCGGCCTCGGCGAGCGGGGTGTCCAGGCAGCGGTCCGGGCCGAACTCGGCCGTCAGGCCGTCGGTGATCCGGAAGACGCCGCCGAGCGCGCCGACGTCCTCGCCGAGCACGTGCACCGTCGGATCCTCGCGCAGGGCGTCCCGCAGCGCCGAGTTGAGCGCCTGCGCCATCGAGCTCGTGCGCACGGGAGTAGCTGTGGACATCAGTGCTGCACCTCGGCCTCTGCGGCCAGCTCGGCGGACAACTGGGCGGCCTGCTCCCGCAGTTGCGGGGTCGGCTCGGCGTAGACGTGGGCGAACAGCGCCATCGGGTCGAGCTCCGGGTCGGCATGGAACTCGGCCCGCATCCGGGCCGCCAGCGCCTCCGCCTCGTCCGCCGCCTCCTGCACCAACCGGTCGTCCAGCACGTCGAGTTCGCGCAGCGAACGCTCCATCAGCAGGATCGGGTCGTGCTCCCGCCAGGCCGCCACCTCGGGTTCGGTGCGGTAGCGGGTGGCGTCGTCGGCGTTGGTGTGGGCGTCGATGCGGTAGGTCAGCGCCTCGACCAGGGTCGGGCCGTCGCCACCGCGGGCCCGCTCGACCGCCTCGGTGAGCACGCCGTGCAGGGCGGGCGCGTCGTTGCCGTCCACCAGCCGGCCCGGCATGCCGTAGCCGACGGCCTTGTGCGCCAGGCTGGGCGCGGCGGACTGTGCGCTGAGCGGGACGGAGATCGCGTAGCCGTTGTTCTGCACCAGGAAGACCACCGGCGCCCTGAGCACGGCGGCGAAGTTCAGCGCCTCGTGGAAGTCGCCCTCGCTGGTGCCGCCGTCGCCGAGCATGGCCAGCGCGACCACCGGCTCGCCGCGCAGCCGGGCGGCGTGCGCCAGCCCGACGGCGTGCGGGGCCTGGGTGCCGAGCGGGGTGCAGAGCGGGGCGGTGCGGCTGGCCAGCGGGTCGTAGCCGGTGTGGGCGTTGCCGCGCAGCAGGGTCAGCGCCTCCAGCGGGTCGACGCCCCGGGAGACCACGGCGAGGGTGTCGCGGTAGCTGGGGAAGAGCCAGTCGCGCTCGCCGAGCACCAGCGCGGCGGCGACCTGGCAGGCCTCCTGGCCGGTGGAGGCCGGGTAGACGGCGAGGCGTCCCTGCTTGGTGAGGGTGGTGGCCTGCTGGTTGTACCGCCGGCCGACGACCAGGCGGCGGTACAGCTCGCGCAGCAGCGCCGGGTCGTACTTCTCCAGCCCGGGGGTGCCGAGCACCCGGACGGGGGAGACGTCCGGCAGGAGCGGGGCCGGGTCGGTGCGCGGGGCGGTGGCCCCGGGCAGCCAGCCGGGCAGGCCGGTGTGGTGTCTGTGGTCGAGAACGGTCATCTCGGGGCACCTCCATGGATGGCGGGGGGCTCCCTACCGATTGTTCGGTCGTCTGTTCATCTTGACCAGAAGCGTGACAAGGTGGTGGACATTCGGCCCGAGCGGCGGTCGACTGGTGGCAGTGCGTCCAATCGGTGGGGGTGGGGGGTCATGTCGGCTGAACAGATGTCCAGACTCGACCGGGTCGACCGGTCGATCCTGCGGCTGCTGCAGCAGGACGGTCGCGCCTCCATCCGCTCGGTGGCCGAGCGGGTGCACGTGTCCCGGGCCAACGCGTACGCCCGGATCTCCAGGATGGTCGAGGACGGCGTCATCCGCGGCTTCACCGCCAGGGTCGACCACGAACGGGCCGGGCAGGGCGCGTCCGCCTACATCACCCTGAAGATCGTCCAGAACTCCTGGCGCACCGTGCGCGAGCAGCTGCTGGAGCTGCCCGGGGTCGCCCACATCGCCCTGGTCGGCGGAGACTTCGACGTGCTGCTGCTGGTGCACACCGCCGACAACCACGCCCTGCGGGAGCTGGTGCTGAACCGCATCCAGTCCATCCCGCAGGTGCTGGGCACCCGGACCATGCTGGTCTTCGAGGAGACCGACCAGGTGCCCCCGGACTGAGGCCTACCGGGCCCGCAGCCCGTCGAAGGCCAGGTGGACCACCGCGTCCGCCACCCCGTCGGCCGCCTTGAGGCCCGGCCGGTACCACTCCACGATCGAGTTGATCATCCCGAACAGCAGCCGGGTGGCCAGCCGCGGCTCCACGTCCGCGCGCAGCGAACCGTCCGCCACCGCCGCCCGCAGCAGCTCGGCGACCTGGTGGTCGAAGTCCCGCCGCCGCTCCAGCGCCCACTGCTCGGTGGCCGTGTTGCCGCGCACCCGCAGCAGCAGCGTCACGTACGGCAGCTCCGCCAGCAGCACCTCCGCGGTGCGCCGCACCACGTGCTCCAGCCGCTCCACCGCCGGGCCCTCGACCGCGGCCGGCTCGGCCAGGATCGCGAACAGCCCGTCCAGCGCCCGCCCGACGGCCAGCCGCAGCAGCTCCTCCTTGCCGCGGACGTGGTGGTAGATGGAGGACTTGGAGATCCCGGCCGCCCGGGACAGGTCCTCCATCGAGGTGCCGTCGTAACCGCGCTCGTTGAACACGTCGACGGTCACCGCGAGCAGTGACTCCACGGTGTAGGCGGGGCGCGTGGTGTGATCGGCCATCCTCCGAGTATCCCCGGCCTCCGTGCGCGGTACGCGATCGGGTCGACCGGTCCGTTCCGGTCCGATTGGTCCATGCCAGTGAGGGGGCGGAACCCCTAGACTCTGCGGACGATCGTCCACGTCCAGCAGGCTGGGGTCCACAGCTGATGAACGCAATACCGGCAGTCGCCTCCGACGTGCCCGAGCAGCGCAGCGGCGGCCCGGAGGACGTCCCGCAGACCTGGCAGGAACGCGGCCGAGCCCTGGTGGTCCGCTTCGGTCCGGCCGTGTGGTGCTACGCGGTGCTGAAGCTGATCGGCTTCACCGTGTTCATGAAGCTGCTCTCCTTCGCCGGCGACTACGCCACCAAGCCGGCCCGGTTCGGCGGCGGCGCCAACCCCTGGGACGTGCTGGCCACCTGGGACGGCTGGTGGTACCAGCAGGTCGCGCAGTTCGGCTACCACCCGGCGCTGGTCGAGATCCCGAACGGGCCGATCGGTTTCAACGTCGAGCAGAACTCGGCCGCCTTCTTCCCGCTCTACCCGGGCCTGATGCGGCTGACCTCGGACGTCACCGGCCTCGGCCTGTACGGCGCCGGGATGCTGGTCTCGGTGGTCGCCTCGCTGTTCGCGGCCGCCGGGATCTACGCCGTGGTGGAGAAGCTGTCCGGCCCCCGGGCGGGCGTGATCGCGGCCGGGATCTGGGCGATCGCCCCGGGCTCGGGCGCCGAGTGGGCGGTCTACTCGGACTCCACCTTCGTCGCGCTGGCCGCCTGGGCCTGCTACTGCGTGATGACCAAACAGTGGATCGCGGCCGGGGTGATCACCCTGGTCGCCGGGCTCAACCGGCCGACCTCGGCGGCGCTGATCGGCGCGGTCGGCCTGGCCGCGATCGTCGAGCTGTACCGACGGGAGAGCGGCGTCCTGCGCCCGCTGGTCGCGATGGTGCTGGCCCCGGTCGGCCTGCTCGGCTACGTGGCCTGGGTGGGCTGGCGCACGGGCGAGTGGGGCGGCTACTTCCGGCTGCAGCACGACGCCTGGCTGCACTACTTCGACGGGGGCCAGGGCACCTGGCACGCGATCCGCGGGGTGCTGCTGGGCCGCAACGACTACCCCTTCGCCTTCCCGGTGCCGGACCTGCTGGCCACCCTGATCGTGCTCAGCCTGCCGGTGCTGATCGTGCTGCTCGTGCGGCTGCGCCCGCCGCTGGTGCTGACCGCCTACACGCTGGCGACGATCGTCTCGGTGCTCGGGAGCCTGGGCATCTTCGGCAACGTCTCGCGCTACCTGCTGCCGGCGTTCCCGCTGTTCATCGCGCTCGCGGTGGGGATGCGCAAGCTCAGCTGGCCGGTGCTGGCCGCCGTGCTGGGCAGCGGCGCGGTGGCCTCGGGCTGGTACGCCGGGTACGTGCTCTTCGAGCTCGGCGTGCCGTAGACCGTTGCCGTCCGACCCCCAGGGGGCGTGTCCCGTGCGGACGCGCCCCCACTCTTTTGTCGCGATCCGCCGCGCTCCGTCTCGATCCGTCTCGATCCGTCCGCCGAACCCTCGTGAGCCGACCGATCGTTCGGTTACTCTGGGCTTGTCCCGTCCTCCCCTCTGAGGAGCGCACAGATGTCCGCAGCGGTCACCCACCCCCTCGTCAGCGAGCTGGTCGAGCGCCACCAGGCCACCCTGGACGCCGCGCTCGCCGCCGCCGCCAAGCGCGACTACTGGTCCCCGTACCCCGAGTTCCCGAAGGCGTACGGCGAGAGCGGCCCGGCGGACGGCAAGGCCGCCTTCGACGCCCTGCTCGGCAAGCCCTTCGTCCTCGACGGGCACCCCACCGACGGCGACCAGGTCGGCGGCGAGGCCTCCCCGTACGGCGTCGAGCTGGGCATCACCTACCCGCACGCCGATCCGGAGTCGCTGATCTCCGCGCTGCGCGCCGCCCAGCCCGGCTGGGCCGCCGCCGGCCCGCTGGAGCGCGCCGCCGTCTGCCTGGAGATCCTGCACCGGATCAACGCCCGCTCCCACGCGTTCGCCCAGGCCGTCATGCACACCACCGGCCAGGCCTACGGGATGGCCTTCCAGGCCGGCGGCCCGCACGCCCAGGACCGCGGCCTGGAGGCCGTCGCCTACGCCTACGCCGAGCAGACCCGGCTGCCGCGGCGCGCCGACTGGACCAAGCCCCAGGGCAAGCGCGAGCCGCTGGTGATGACCAAGGAGTTCACCGTCGTCCCGCGCGGCCTCGCGCTGCTGATCGGCTGCAACACCTTCCCCACCTGGAACGGCTACCCGGGCCTGTTCGCCTCGCTGGCCACCGGCAACCCGGTGCTGGTCAAGCCGCACCCCCGGGCCGTCCTGCCGCTCGCGCTGACCGTGCGGACCGCCCGCGAGGTGCTCTCCGAGGCCGGCTTCGACCCCAACCTGGTCTGCCTGGCCGCCGAGCACGAGGGCGGCACCGTCGCCCAGGCCCTCGCCGTCCGGCCCGAGGTCAAGCTGATCGACTACACCGGCTCCACCGCCTTCGGCGACTGGCTGGAGGAGCACGCCCGGCAGGCGCAGGTCTACACCGAGAAGGCCGGCGTCAACGCGGTGGTGATCGACTCCACCGACGACTACAAGGGCATGCTGGGCAACCTGGCCTTCGCGCTCTCGCTCTACAGCGGCCAGATGTGCACCACCCCGCAGAACCTGCTGATCCCGCGCGGCGGCATCGCCACCGACCAGGGCGACAAGTCCTTCGACCAGGTCGTCGGCGACCTCGCCGCCGCCATCGAGGGCCTGCTCTCCGACGACGCCCGCGCCGCCGCCATCCTCGGCGCCGTGGTCAACCCGGGCGTGCTGCAGCGCTCGGCCGCCGCGGCCGGCGGAGAGTACGGCGAACTCGCCCTCGCCCCGCGCGCGGTGACCTCGCCCGACTTCCCCGGCGCGACCGTCCGCACCCCCGCGCTGGTCAAGCTCAACGCCGACAAGCCGGACGACCGCTCGGTCTTCCGCACCGAGTGCTTCGGCCCGGTCTCCTTCGCCGTCGCCGTCGAATCCACCCCCGCCGCCGTCGAGTTGTTGCGCACCACGGTCCGGGAACAGGGCGCCATGACGGCCACCGGCTACACCACCTCGCCCGAGGTGGAGGCCCTGCTGGTCGAGGCCGCGCTGGACGCCGGCGTCTCGCTCTCGCTCAACCTCACCGGCGGCGTCTACCCCAACCAGACCGCCGCCTTCTCCGACCTGCACGGCACCGGCGCCAACCCGGCCGCCAACTCGGCCTACTGCGACGGCGCGTTCGTCGCCAACCGGTTCCGCACGGTGGAGGTCCGCCGCCACGCCTGACCCACGAGTGAACCGCCGACCCCCGGTGGCCATCCGCCACCGGGGGCCCGGCGGTTCACGCCTCTCACCGCGCCCGCGATGATGGAGGCTGGGAGAACGCCGTGAACGGCGTCCAACCGCCCTCCGAACAACGGGAGCTGAGACATGGCTGTGAAGCCGACGACCGAAACCGACGTCCTGATCGTCGGCGCCGGACCGACCGGACTGCTGCTGGCCGGCGACCTCGCCGCCGCCGGAGTCGGCGTCACCCTCCTGGAGAAGCGGGCGGCCGAGTCCAACCTCACCCGGGCCTTCGCCGTGCACGCCCGCAGCCTGGAGCTGCTGGACGCCCGGGGCCTGGCCGAGGAGCTGATCGCCACCGGCCGCCCGCTCGGCGCGCTGAAGATGTTCGACCGCTTCACCATCGACCTCCAGTCGCTGCCGACCCGCTTCCCGTTCGTCCTGATCACCCCGCAGTACAACGTCGAACGGCTGCTCCAGGAGCGCGCCGAGCGGGCCGGCGCCGTGATCGAGCGCGGCGCCGAGGTCACCGGGCTGCACCAGGACGCCGAGGGCGTGACCCTGGAGACGAAGGACGGGCGGAGCCACCGCGCCCGCTACGCGGTCGGCACCGACGGCGTCCACTCCGCCGTCCGCGAGCTGCTCGGCATCCCCTTCCCCGGCGAGTCCGTGGTGGACTCCGTCTCCCTGGCCGACGTCCGGCTGGAGCGCGAACCCGCCCAGGCGATCACCGTCGGCGCCAACGAGGCCGGCTTCTCCTTCATCGTCCCCTTCGGCGACGGCTGGTACCGGATCATCGCCTGGGACCGCCACGCCCAGCGCTCGGACGGCACCACCCCCACGCCCGAGGAGCTCACCGCCGTCGTCCGGGCCACCTCCGGCGAGGACTACGGCCTGCACGACGTCCGCTGGAGCTCCACCTTCCACAGTGACGAGCGCCAGGCCCCCAACTACCGCTCCGGCCGGGTCTTCCTGGCCGGCGACGCCGCCCACTGCCACTCCCCGGCCGGCGGCCAGGGCATGAACACCGGCCTCCAGGACGCCGCCAACCTGTCCTGGAAGCTCGCCGCCGCCCTCCAGGGCCGGGCCACCGACGCGCTGCTCGACACCTACCAGAGCGAGCGGCACCCGGTCGGCCGGATGGTGCTGCGCACCTCCGGCGCGCTGATCCGGCTCGCGCTCGCCGAGTCCGCCCCCACCCGCGCCCTGCGCGGGGCGCTCACCGCGCTCGGCAGCCACCTCGACCTGCTCACCGAGCGCGGCGCCCGGCTGGTCTCCGGCATCGACATCTCCTACCCCGCCCCCAGGGACGCCCACCCGCAGGTCGGCAAGCGCGTCCCGGACCTGCGGCTGACCGCCCTGAGCAAGCCCGCCGAGGGCGAGCCGGCCGGCCCCGAGCGGCTCTACGAGGCGCTGCGCGCCGGGAAGTTCGTGCTGGTCAGCAATGACGAACTGGCCGCCGCCGAACCCTGGGCGGACCGCATGGTCTCCGCCGCCCCCGCCGACCCGCACGGCAAGCTCGCCGACACCGTGCTGCTGATCCGCCCGGACGGCTACGTCGCCTGGGGCGCCGTCGACCCGGGCCAGCGCGAGTTGACCGCCGCCCTCACCGACTGGCTGGGCGCGGCCTGACGGACCGTCCGGCGGGTGCGTGCGCGAGGGCCGCCGCGCACCCGCCGGGCCGCCGCCGGACCGCCGGGCGGTGACCGTCGTCCGTTAACCCCGCGCCTTCACGTAGTGCCGGGCGGCCTTCGCGCGATTCCCGCACACCGCCATCCGGCACCACCGCCGGCGCCCGTTCTGCGAGGCGTCGAAGAAGTGCAGGATGCAGGCCTCGTGCGCGCACTGCTTCACCCGGTGCGCCCCCTGGCCGAGCAGCGTGAGGAAGTCGTCCACCGCCAGCCAGGGCGCCAGCCACTGCGGCCCGTCGACCTCGGTCCGGTCCTCGGCGCCGCCCGGACCGGCGCTCCGCCGGATCCGTCCGTGCGCCAGCACCGCGTCCAGCGCGGAGCGGGTTGACATGCTCAACTCGCCCTGCTCGCGGGCGTCCTGAGCCGCCAGGACGATCGCCTCGCGGGCCTGCCGGATCGCCGCCAGGCCCTCCTCGTCGGCCGCGCAGCGCCCGCCCAGCCCGGCGGAGGAGAGCCAGATCCCGTACCCCTCGACGCCGGTGAGCAGATCGTTGACGGGGGTTCCGGCCCAGCGGGTGTTGAGCAGGTCCAGCGCCAGCGGCTCGCCGATCAGCGGCCGCGGGTCCCTCGGGTCCGCCATCACGTCAGTCATCGTTCTCCCTCGGCTCCCTCCGATTCTACGTCCGGGCCCCGCACCGGAATTGGCATGGACCGGTTCCGGATTCACGGCCATTCACTGTATGGATCCACCGATTTCCGACACCTCCACAGTTGACTGTTTTTTAGCAACGAATTGCCTGGCCATGAGCCACCTCGCGCAGCTGTTCTGTCATGTTCTAGCCAGCGTTCTACCCCGGAACGCCTGGCCCCTGCCGGCCCCCACAGCCGGCCAGAGGAGGACACGTTGCGCCCCCGCTCCCTCGCTCTCGCCGCGGCGATAGCCGTCCTGCCGCTGACCGCCGTCTCGCTCGGCGTCTCCACCGCGCAGGCCGCTCCCACCCCGCACGCCACCCCGCGCGTCGCCCTGCCGAACACCGTGAACCCCGCGGTGGCCCACTCGGAGAAGAAGGGTGACGTCCCGGCCGAGCAGCAGATCTCGGTGTCCGTCAACCTGAAGCTGCGCAACCCCGACGCCCTGGACCGCTTCCTCACCGCCGTCACCACCCCCGGCTCGCCCGAGTTCGGCAAGTACCTGACGCCGGAGCAGTTCACCGCCCAGTTCGGCCCGAGCCAGCAGTCCGTGGACCAGGTCAGGACGTACCTGGCCCAGCAGGGCCTCACCGTCACCGACGTGAGCGCCAACCGCCAGGTGGTCAACGCCCGCGGCACCACCGCGCAGATCTCGCAGGCCTTCGGCACCCACGAGAGCTCCTACCTGGACCCGCAGCTCCAGCGCGCCTTCTTCGCCAACGACGACGCCGCCTCGATCCCCTCCGACCTGGCCGCCGTGGTCCAGGGCGTGAGCGGCCTGGACAACCACGCGGTGCGCAAGAACCGCCTGGCCAAGCCGAACTCGGTCACCCCGAACGCCGCCACCGCCACGCCGAGCGGCTTCGGCCCGGCCCAGTACGACGGCGCCTACAACCTGAACAAGACCGGCGCCGACGGCACGGGCAGCACCGTCGCCCTCTGGGAGTTCGACGGCTACCAGTCCTCGAACCTGACCACCTACGACTCCCAGTACGGCCTGAGCGGCCCGGCCGTCACCACCGTCTCGGTGGACGGCGCCTCCTACGACTCCGCCCCCGGCCAGGGCCAGGGCGAGGTCGAGCTGGACAGCGAGATCGTCCGCGGCGCCGCCCCCAAGGCGACCCAGCTGGTCTACGAGGCGCCCAACAGCGACCAGGGCGAGATCGACATGGCCAACAAGATCGTGGCCGACAACCGGGCCTCGGTCATCTCGATCTCCTGGGGCTCCTGCGAGCCGGACACCACCGCCGCCTCGATGACGGCCGTCGACAACGCCTTCAAGCAGGCCGCCGCCCAGGGCATCTCGATCTTCTCCGCCTCCGGCGACGACGGCTCGCGCGACTGCACCCGCTCCACCAGCGGCTCGACCGTCAAGGCCGTCGACTTCCCGGCGTCCAGCCCGCACCAGACCGGGGTCGGCGGCACCAACCTCAAGGTCACCAGCGGCAACGGCTACTCCTCGGAGAGCGCCTGGAGCACCGCCGGCGGCGGCGTCTCCACCGTGTTCAGCAAGCCGGCCTGGCAGACCGGCACCGGCGTCAACGGCACCATGCGCACCGTCCCGGACGTCTCCTCCAACGCCGACCCGGCGAGCGGCTTCGCGATCTACACGGCCGGCGCCTGGCAGGTCTACGGCGGCACCAGCGCGGCCGCGCCGCTGTGGTCCGGCTACGCCGCCCAGTTCAACCAGAAGGCCAAGGCCGCCGGGCAGCCGGTCCTCGGCGAGGCGAGCCCGCGACTGTACTCGGTCGCGAACAGCAGCAGCTACGGCAGCGCCTTCCACGACGTGACCACCGGCGCCAACCAGGACTACTCCGCCGGCACCGGCTACGACCAGGTCACCGGCTGGGGCTCCCCGGCCGCCGACCAGCTGACCACCGCCCTGCTCGGCGGCGGCAGCACCACCCCGCCGCCCACCGGCGGCTGCACCCCCGCCCAGCTGATCGGCAACGGCGGCTTCGAGACCGGCACCGCCGCCCCGTGGACGACCTCCTCCGGCGTCATCGACAACAGCGCCTCCGAGCCGGCCCACTCGGGCAGCTGGAAGGCCTGGCTGGACGGCTACGGCACCACCCACACCGACACCCTGTCGCAGACCGTCTCGGTCCCGACCGGCTGCACCTCCGCCAAGCTGACCTTCTGGCTGCACATCGACACCGCGGAGACCGGCACCACCGCGTACGACAAGCTGACCCTCCAGGCCAACAGCACCACGCTGAAGACCTGGTCCAACGTGAACGCGGCCGCCGGCTACGTCCAGCAGACCGTCGACCTGACCTCCTTCGCCGGCCAGACCGTGACCCTCAAGTTCACCGGCACCGAGGACGGCTCCAACCAGACCAGCTTCGTGATCGACGACGTCGCGCTGAACGTCCAGTGATCACCGGCCGGTAGGAACCGGCAACACCCTCCAGGCCCCCGCCGGGGCGGCGCCGACACGGCCCGCCCCGGCGGTGTCCGCTTTCCGGGGCCGGCCACCGGCGGACCCCCGTGTTTCCGGACTGTTTCAAGATCGATAACCATCCGGTTCACCCGTCGTGACCACTGTCATACGCACGACTGATGACGTAGCCTCTCGACCGTGCATAGGGTTCCCCAAAGCTCGGTGAAGCCGCTGGCGGCGCGCCCCGGCGCCGAACCGGTCCCGCCGAACTCACCTGGTGGGGAGGGTCACCGCATGGCCGCACAGCAGCCTCAGGACGCCGCACGGCTCCGTCTCGTCGGATCGGGTACGGAGCGCCCCGGCCCGACCGTCCCCGCGCCGGCCGCCCCGGCCCCCGTACCGTCCGCCGGACGCCCGGCCCCGGCCGGCGGCTTCGCGGACGCCCTCCACCTGGCCATCGAGTCCAGCGGCCTCAGCCTGGACCGGATCCGCGCGGCGCTCGCCGGACGGGGCGTCAGGGTCAGCGTCACGACGCTGAGCTACTGGCGCCGCGGCCGCAGCCAGCCCGAACGGGCCAGCTCGCTGCGCGCCGTCCACCTGCTCGAAGAGCTGCTCGGCCTGCCGCACAGCTCGCTCTCCTCGCTGCTCGGCCCGCCGCGCCCGCGCGGCCGCTGGGCCGCCGCCGCGAACACCAGCCACCTCGGGCTGGAGGACGTCTGGCCGGGCGAGCAGGAGATCGCCGCCATCTTCGCCGAGCTGGACGCCCCGCCGGCCGGCGAGCTGGAGCGGCTCAGCATCCACGACTCGTACTACGTGGACGCCGAGCGGCGCGCCAACCTGCTGCGGATGCGCCAGGTGGTGCGCGCCACGGTCGGCGGCGTCGGCCGCTGCCTGGTCGTGCACAAGGCCGACGAGGAGGCCACCGGCTGCCCGGAGGTCACCTCGGTGCGGCACGGCCGGCTCGGCCGGGTCCGCCGCCGTCCGGAGGCCGGGCTGACCGTCGCCGAGCTGATGCTGGACCGCCCGCTCGGGCTCGGCGACAGCACGGTCTTCGAGTACGAGGTGGAGATCCCGCCGGGCGGCCCGACCCTGGAGTACAGCCGCCGCTTCGCCACGCCCGTGCGCGAGTACGTCCTCCAGGTGCACTTCGACCCGGCGGCCGTCCCGGTGCACTGCGAGCGCTACGACCGCGAGCCGGGCGCCGACGTCGACCACCGGCGCGAACAGCTGTGGATCGGCGCCTCCGCGAGCGCCCACGTCCTGGCCCCGGACCAACAGCCGGGCCACATCGGCATCCGCTGGGAGTGGGCCTGACCCCTGCCGCCCCGGGAGCCCCGTCGGACCGTCAGGTCCGGCGGGGCTCCTGCGTTCCCCCCTCCGGATCAACCGACCACTTCACCTTCGGGAAACGGTTGACGCTCCATCACCTAACCCATAACCTCACGAGTACCGGTTAGGCAGGAGCCTGGCCGGACGCCCCAGCCCCGGGAGTGACCAGGCATGTCCAGCGGCACCCTGCTCCGCACCCTGCAGACCGGCCACGTGGGCCTGAACGTCACCGACCTGGCCCGCTCGATCGACTTCTACCGCGCCGTGCTCGGCCTCGAAGTCGCCCAGGAGGGCACCGACGCCGAGCGCCGCTACGCCCTGCTCGGCCGCGACGGCCGCCTGGTGGTGACGCTCTGGCAGCAGAGCACCGGCGCCTTCCCCACCGCGGCCCCCGGCCTGCACCACCTCTCCTTCGAGGTGGAGAGCCTCGACGAGGTCCGCGCCGCCGAACGCCTGCTGCGCGAACTGGGCACCGGGTTCGCCCACGACGGCGTCGTCCCGCACAGCGAGGGCTCCGCCTCCGGCGGCATCTTCTTCACCGACCCGGACGGCATCCGCCTGGAGATCCACACCCGCACCGGGGTGGACGGGACGGAGGCCGTCGCGCCCGACGCCACCGCCCCGACCTGCGGCTTCTTCTAGACGGGCCGGAGGGAGGACACCATGACCGCCGTCGGCACGCCCTACCACCCCGGCGAGCGGGCCGCCCAGGCCCGGGCCGGCCGCACCGAACGGGCCGACCACGCCGGCCGGTCGATCCGCAGCACCGTTCCGGCCGTCGCCGCCCGCTTCCTGACCGAGCGCCGGATGCTGGTGGTCGGCGCCGCCGACCAGGACGGCCAGGTCTGGGCCACCCAGCTGTCCGGCCCGGCGGGCTTCCTCCAGGCCCCCGACGAGCGCACCCTGGCGGTCGCCGCCCGCCCGGCCGGGGCCGACCCGCTGGCCGGGGCGCTGGCCCGCCCGGCCCGGGTCGGCACCATCGCCCTGGACCCGGCCGGCCGCCGCCGGATGCGGCTCAACGGCCACTCGGCCCCGGACGGCAGGGGCGGACTGCGGATCCACGCCCAGGAGGTGGTCGCCAACTGCCCGAAGTACATCCAGCGCCGCACCCCGCTGGACCGCCCGGACGCCGGCCCGCCCCGCACGGTCGCCGCGGGCCCGGCGCTGTCGACCGGGCAGCGGCTGTTCGCGGCCACCGCGGACACCTTCTTCATCGCCACCACCGGCCCGGACGGCACCGTGGACGCCTCGCACCGCGGCGGCCTCCCCGGCTTCCTGGAGGCGGTGGCACCGGACCGGCTGCGCTGGCCCGAATACCCCGGCAACAGCATGTTCATGACGCTGGGAAACCTGGAGTTGGATCCCCGGGCCGGCCTGCTGCTGCCCGACTGGGAGACCGGCGGGGCGCTGCTGGTCACCGGCGAGGCCCGCACCGACTGGTCCGAGGAGGCCCGGCAGTCCGCCCCCGGCGCCGAGCGGATGGTCGAACTCACCGTCACCGGCGTTCTGGAGCTGGTCGATGCCACCCCCTTGACCTGGACGGATCCCGAGTACTCGCCCGCCGACCCGCGCTGATCCGGACTCATGGTCCGTACCGGCCCCATTGGTTCCACCGGGCCACCGCCACGCCCGGAAACGGAACGGTCCTCACCCGTTCGGCCTAATCCACCATGACACTTCCGCCCCACTTTGGGACTTTGGTCCCGATAACACGCGGATCAGGGCCGGGAAGGCCATTCCTGTCTCGTCGTCAGGCGCTGACCAGGAAAGACCGCAGGAAAGAGGCGGAGCATGACCCTTACCGAACCCCTGTCCCCACTCATGGCCTTCGACGAAGTCGAACCGGAGGAGGACTGCATATGTGGGGGCTGCAGTGCGCGCCGCCGTGCCCGGAGGAACGCCGCGCCGGTGCACGAGGGCGGTCACCCCGCGGCTCGCAGCATGCGCCGCCGGGCGGCCGTGCTGATGGCCGCCGTGGGCACCGCGATCGGCGGCGGGACGGCCGCCGCCGGCTCCGCCACCGCAGCCCCCGCCCCCAGTCCCACTCCGGGCGGTGGCAGCAGCACGGCCAAGACCCCGCAGACCCCGCAGGGCGAGGTCAGCGGCCTGTACGGCCAGGCACCCGGCGCCCGCACCTTCGCCGCCCCGCGCGCCACCGCGGCGCCCGTCACCCGCGCCGACATCATCCAGCGCGCGCAGAGCTGGGTCGACCAGGGCGTGCCGTACAGCATGAGCCGCTACTGGTCGGACGGCTACCGCCAGGACTGCTCCGGCTTCGTCTCGATGGCCTGGGGCCTCGGCAGCAGCCAGACCACCTGGACCCTGCCGAACTTCGCCGAGCGGATCGGCAAGAGCGACCTCCAGCCCGGCGACGTGCTCATCTACAACAACGCGGCCAACCCGCAGGCCGGTTCGCACGTGACGATCTTCGGCGGCTGGGCCGACTCCTCGCAGACCCGGTACATCTCCTACGAGCAGACCTCCCCGAACACCATCAAGCGCTCCACCCCGTACGCCTACTGGAACAACTCCGGCTCCTACGTGCCCTACCGCTACACCGGTCTGTCCAGCGGCGGCAACGGCGGCAACGGCAGCGGCACCACCTCGAACGCCTTCCCGGGTGCGGACCAGTTCGGGCCCGGCGCCAACAACGCGTACGTGACCAAGCTCGGCCAGATGCTCGCCCAGCGCGGCGGGTCCCGCTTCTACTCCGAGGGCCCCGGCCCGCGTTGGGGCGAGGCCGACCGCAAGGCCACCCAGGCCTTCCAGCAGGCACAGGGCTGGACCGGCAGCGAAGCCGACGGCATCCCCGGCAAGGCCACCTGGGACTACCTCGTCAACGGCAAGGGCCGCAACATCGACGGCGGAGGCACCCCGCTCCCGCCCCCGCCGCCCACCGACACCAACGCCTTCCCGGGTGCCGACAAGTTCGGGCCCGGCGCCAACAACGCGTACGTGACCAAGCTCGGCCAGATGCTCGCCCAGCGCGGCGGGTCCCGCTTCTACTCCGAGGGCCCCGGCCCGCGTTGGGGCGAGGCCGACCGCAAGGCCACCCAGGCCTTCCAGCAGGCACAGGGCTGGACCGGCAGCGAAGCCGACGGCATCCCCGGCAAGGCCACCTGGGACTACCTCGTCAACGGCAAGGGCCGCAACATCGACGGCGGAGGCACCCCACTGCCGCCCCCGCCGCCCACCGGCACCACGGCCTTCCCCGGCGCGCAGTACTTCGCCCCGGGCCAGAACAACGACTACGTCCGGCAGCTCGGCGAGCAGCTGGTCCGCAAGGGCTACGGCGGCTACTACAGCGTCGGCCCCGGCCCGCAGTGGGGCGAGGCCGACCGACGGGCCGTCCAGGCGTTCCAGCAGGCGCAGGGCTGGCGCGGCAGCGAGGCCGACGGCTACCCGGGCCAGGACACCTGGCGCCGCCTCTTCTCCTGACGTCTCCTGACGTCCCCTCCGGGGCGGGACGTCCCCTGACGTCCCCTCTGAGGCGCGGCGCCCGCGGTCGGGCGCCGCGCCTCAGCGCTTGCCGGACATCCAGTGGAACAGGCCCATCGCGACGCTGGTCGCCAGGTTGAAGCTGGACACCCCCGGCTGCATCGGCACCGCGACCAGGTGGTCGGCGCGGGCCTTGAGCTCCGCCGAGACGCCGTGCCGCTCGGTGCCGAAGGCGAGCAGCGCGTCGTCCGGGAACGGCAGGTCCCGGATGTCCGCGCCCTCCGGGTCCAGCACGTACAGCGGCCCGGCGGGCAGTTCGGGCAGCGCCAGCCGCTCGACGGCGGTGGCGAAGTGCAGGCCCGCGCTGCCGCGCAGCACGGTCGGGTGCCACGGGTCCAGGTCGCCGGTGGTCACCACCCCGGCGGCGCCGAATCCGGCCGCCAGCCGGATCACCGCCCCGACGTTGCCCAGGTTGCGCGGGTTCTCCAGCACCACGACCGGCGCCCGGCGCGGACGGTGCGCCAGCGCCTCCCGGTTGGCCCGCGCCGAGGGGCGCAGCGCCAGCGCGATCACCCCGGTCGGGTGCAGCCGGGGTGCCAGCGTCCGCAGCCGGTCCTCCGGCAGCTCCACCGCGAGCGCGTCCAGCGCGGGGGCGACGTCCGGTGCCAGTTCGCCGGCCAGCGCCAGCAGCGCGGCCCGGTCGGCGGTCAGCACCCGGCGGACGTCACCGCCGAAGCGCAGCGCGTGCTTCAGCGCGTGGAACCCGTCCAGCAGCACCGCCTCCGGCTCCCGCTCCGCCGCCCGCCACGCCCGTACCGCCTCGTCGTCCATGCGGTTCACTCTGCCACCCCGGTCGGGCCGGGCTCGCCGGGGCGGCCGGCGGCGGCGATCACCTCGTCGAAGCCGAGCGCCCGGCGCGGCGCGCCCTCCTGGTCGCCGGGCGCCGCGGCCAGCCCGGCCAGTGCGAGGTCCAGGTGCCGGTGGACCAGCGAGCCGTCCGCGTCCAGCGCGGCCAGCGCGCCCGGCAGCGGGCGGGAGAGCCGGACGCAGAGCAGCACCAGGTCGCCCATCCCGACGTCGGCCCGCAGCCGTCCGGCGTCCCGGGCGGCGTGCAGCAGGCCCTCGACCGCGGTGACCGTGCCCCGGCGGACGGCCGCCAGTTCCCCGTCCACCACCAGGTGTTCCAGCAGCACCACGATCGCCGCGCCCATCCGCAGGTCGGCGGCCGCGTGCACGAAGCGGCGCAGTGCCAGGTACGGGTCGTCCTCGGCCCGCCGCGCCTCCTCGGCGGCCTCGGTGAGCCGGGCCAGCAGGTCGGTGACCAGTGCGCGCACCAGCGCCTCCCGGTCGGGGAAGCGCCGGTAGAGGGTGGCGGGGCCGACGCCCGCCCGCCGGACCACCGCGTCCAGCGGGGCGTCCGGCCCCCGTTCCAGGAACACCTCGCAGGCGGCGTCCAGGATCCTGCGCCGGCTGCGTGCCGCGTCGGCCCTCATGTCATGACCCCTATCCGGAGAACTTCTCTCCACCTATGCTAGCGTCGCCAACGAAGCGGAGAAAATCTCTCCGCCTATTCGTCCTCTTCGAGGAGCGACGCCATGACGACCAGCACCCCGCTCACCGTCCGCACCGAGCTCGACGGCACCCCCCGGCCGCGCGAAGCCGTCCTCGCCTGGGAACTCGACCGCGCCCGCGCCGCCCTGCGGCTGCTGAAGCAGCGCCTCGGCGACGACCGGATGCGCGAGCTGCTCACCCCCGACACCACCGCCTCCGACGCCGACCTGGCCGGCTGGGCCCGCGCCTCCGGGGGCCGCTGGCGCACCGCCGTCACCGAACTCACCGCCACCGGCATCGACGCCGACGGCTTCCTCGCCTGGTGGCAGGGCCGCCTGCGGGCCGGCGACCGCACCGCCCTGCTCGCCGCCAACCCCGAGCACTACCTGGCCGACTCCGCCGGCGAGCGGGTCGAGATCATCGAGACCATCGGCACCGGCCCGGCCCGCTTCCTCCTCCGCTTCCACGACGACGTCCCCATCGCCGGACCCGGCCACGAGGCCTTCCCCGTCCGCATCGGCGGCACCGGCACCCTGGCCGACGGCACCGAGGTGCTGCGGGTGATGCACGAGTTCGCCGACACCCCGGACGGCCTGCGGATCCGCCTCACCGTCCAGTTCCCCGAGGCCGCCCCCGACCTCCTCCCCACCGGCCACCAGTGGCACTTCGCCTGCGAGTTCACCAACTGGCTCGAAGCGGCCCACGCCGCCGCCTGACCCCTCGGGGGCATGTTCCACGTGAAACATCCCCGCGCCCCCGACACCCGGTCGGGGGCGCGGGGGCCTACGGCACGTCCCCCTTCGCGCTGCCGCGCAGCGCCCGCTCCAGGTCCTTCAGCGCCTGCCCCACCAGCCGCGTCCCCGCCCGCAGCACGTCCCGCTGCACCCCGGCCGGCGCCTGCGCCAGGCCCTCCTCCAGCCGGGCCTGCGCCTCCCGCACCGCCCCGAACTCCACCGGACGCCCGGTCAGCAGCGCCGCCGCCGCGAGCGCCGTGGTCAGTTGCAGCTCCTCCGCGTACTCCGCCGCGCCCGGCACCGGCTCGGCGTCCTCCCCCGGCAGGTGCGCCTCCAGCAGCACCGCCGCCCGCCCCAGGTGCCCGACCGCCGCCCGGGCCCGGTCGATCTGGCGCCGGCTCACCCCGGTCAGCCCGGACTCGTGCCGTCCCGGCTCGGCGTCGGCCCGCTGCATCGCCTGGATGAGCTCGGACCGCGCCTCCCGCGAGTCCAGCAGCGCGCTGCGCACCACCCGCCCCCGCGACGCCGCCGGCCGCTCGTAACAGGCGATCACCGCCGCCGCGTACCGCCCGGCCGCCGCCAGCCACTCGGCGAGCCGCTCGCCGAGCCGGGCGGTCTGCCAGGTGGGGAACAGCGCGTACGTCACGAGCGCGATCGAACCGCCGAGCAGCGTGAGCCCCACCCGCTCGACGGCCGTCACCAGGGGGTTCCCCTCCTGAAGCCCGAGCAGGAACACCACGTACGTCGAGATCCCGACCGTGGTCAGCGCGTACCCCGTACGGAAGGCGAGGTACGACCCGCCGATGCACACCACCGCGAGCGCGGCCAGCACCCACTGCCCGGGGTGGAGGAGCTGCACCACCAGCGTCGAGGCGGCGACCCCGACGACCGTCCCGGCCAGCCTGGCGACACCCCGGCTGTAGGTCTGGGCGAAGTCCGGCCGCATCACCATCGCGGCGGTCATCGGCGCCCAGTAGCCGTGCTGGAACCCGGCCAGCCGGGCCACCAGGTAGGAGACGGTGACCACCCCGGAGAGCCGGACGGCGTGCTGGAAGATCGCCGAATGCGGCTGCACCTGGCGCCGTACGGCCCGCAGCGCGACCGGCATTATCCGGGAGATCGACGGCTTGTGCAGCGCCCCGCCGGCCCCGACCACGGGCGTGGTGATGGTGTCCGCGTCGTTCCGCTCCAGGGTGTCCGAGGCCTTCCGCAGCAGCCCGGTCAGCCGCCGGGAGGAACGCCGGGCCGCCCCCTGCAAGCGCGGGCCGTCGTCCGGCGGCACCAGGGTGAGCGAGGGCGCCGAGCGGGGGAGCCGTACCGGATCGCCGGTGCGGATCGCCCGGGCGAGGGCGTCCATGACCTCGGCGGAGGCCGCCAGCACCTCGCGGGCCCGGTCGCGCTCCGGCCCCTCCTCGGGGGCGCCCACCTTGGGGTCGGCGAGCGCGGCGAGGGTGGGCCGGATGCGCTCGGCGATGCCGCGCAGGCCACGCAGTTCGGGCGGCCGGTGGCGGTCCTGCCAGGGCGTCACGGCGGAGGCGTAACGGGCGGTCATGAACGGCGCCGGATCCACGTGCGCGATCGGATCCTGCCTCAACCTCCGTGCGTAGTCGGCGAGTTCGGCATAGGTGTCGGCGAGGGCGTCCCGCTGGGCGCTCCAACTCCCGATCGGCCACACGGTGATGACGACGGCCTGGACGACTCCGCCGAGCGCGGCGACCAGCCCGTGCCCGAGCGCGGCGGTCGTACTGACCGGGAGCTGCACGACGATCAGCATCACCGAGACGGTGTTGGCCGCGACCACCCCGGCGGTCGGCCCGATCGCCCACGCGAGCCCGGCACCGAAGGCCCACACCGCGAGCAGCACCGGGAACAACCCGGTGACCCCGGCGGCCAGGTAGCCGAGGAAGGTGCTGATGCCGAGCCCGACCCCGGCCGCGACGGCGAGGCTGGCCCGGGGCCGGAAGCTGCGCTGGAACGTGGCCGAACCGGCGATGAACGCCCCCATCGCGGCCGAGGTCGCCAGCGCGACCCCGCCGAGCGCGAGCGTGGGGAAGAGCACCAGCGCCACCGCGACCGCCCCGCGCACAGCCCGCTTGGGATCGGTGAGCGCCCGGTCCAGGGTGAGTCCGGTCCGCGCGGTGTCGCGAAGGGCGTCGAACCAGGACATAGCGACATCCTAGGGCGTGCCCTGACGTCGCGGACACGGCGGAGATCCGCAGGACACGCCCTACGACTCGGATCGGCCTGCCCCGCGCCGGATCCGGCGCAGCCACGCCGCCGCCCCGAGCAGCACCCCGGTCGGCAGGAACACCGCGTCCGCCGCGATCATCGCGAGCGAGAACACCGGCAACCCGAGCACCACCGCGATCCCCAGGTGCTCGGCCATCATCACCGCCAGCAGCACGTTCTTGACGCGCCGGTTGAACAGCGTGAACGGGAAGGCGACCTGGAGGATCACCGTGCCGTACGAGATCAGGAACACCGGCAGCAGCGCCGAGCCGAGCAGCGCGGACAGCCCCGGCCAGGGGGCGAAGTAGTCCAGGTGCAGCGGGTAGTACAGCGCGGTGCCGTCCTGCCAGCGCGAACCCTGCACCTTGTACCAGCCGGCCGTGGCGTAGATCAGCACCACCTCGGCGGCGATCACCAGCATCGCGCAGTTGTGCACCATGTTCGCCAGCGCGTCGAGCACCGCCCGCGGCTCGCCCAGCGGCCGCAGCCGGCCGAGCAGCCACCAGAGCCCGGCCACCGCCCAGAGCCCCCAGAACAGCGGCGACCAGCCGAGGTACGGGAAGGTCGGGCCCGTCCAGGTCAGGCTGTCGCCGGAGAAGCCGCCGAACTGACCGGCCGCCAGCGCCGCGCCGAGCAGCGCCCAGAGCACCACCCCGCCCCACCCCGGCCGCACCCTTCGAGCGTCCAGCGACCACACCTCGGCGCAGCGGGTGAAGACCAGGTAGACCGCCATCAGGTGGACGACGTTGTCCCCGCCGTCGCCGAGCAGGACACTGCGGTTCTGCAACGACAGCACGGTGACCAGGAACAGCACCGTGCTCGCCCTGGTCCGCCAGCCCAGCAGCACCGCCAGCGCGGCCAGCACCGCCAGGTGGTAGACCAGCTCGAACCAGAGCCGGCCGCCGAACCAGGGCAGCACGGTGAACGCCCCGTTGTCGGCCAGCAGCCGCTGGGCGAGCTCCATCGACCAGGGCGAGCGGTCGCCGTACAGCACCCGCCGGTGCGGCCACTCGCGCAGCAGGTAGGTGAGCCAGACCAGCCCGAAGCCGATCCGCACCACCGCGGCCTGGTGCCGCCCGAGCGCCCGCCCGGTGAACGCCGCCAGGGCCCGGCCGAGCGCCGGCCCCGGCCCGCCCGGGGCCGCCACGGAGGCGGGCGGCGGCCCGCCCTGGTGCGGGATACCGGGCGTCAGGCCCGGCTCCCGCACCGACGCCTCGTTCACCCGAGCCCCCGGTAGTCCTCGTCCTCGACCGGCCACCACGGCAGCTCCCGCACCTTGGGCGCGGGCGGCGCCGCCTCGCCGCTCCAGGCCGGCGGCGGGACGGTGGTCGAGGTCACCCGGAACTCGATCTCCACGACGCGCTCGCCGTCCACCGCCCGTCCGATCCGCTGCAGCGCGATCCGCTTGAGGTACTGCTCGGCGAGCCTGCCGCGCGGGCCGACCGGCTTCTCGTCCTGCGGGTCGTGCGAGCCGTCGTAGAAGTCCCAGGCCCGGCGCAGCAGGTTCTGGTCGGCGTGGCTGGGCGCCGGGTTGCCCCGAACGGCGGCGAGGTCCTGCGCGGTCAGCCCGATCCAGTCGCGGGTGCGGGCGTCGGAGCCGTCCGCGGCGGTGCGCACCCGGGCGTCCACACCGATGTTCTGCTGCAACGGGTTGGGGGCGAACAGCTTCCAGTTCTGCTCGAACTCCGGGTACACCACGCCGTCGACCTCGTCCCGGTACTTCCGGGACAGCGAGTTGGCGGGCGCGACGTGCAGGAACACCGCGGCGAGGAACAGGCCGGTACCGCTCAGCAGCACCGCCGCGGCGAGGCCGAGGACGAGTTGCGCCGGCCGCGACCAGGCCCGTCCGAGGGCCGGCCGGTCCGTGGTCTCCGTCATGGCCTCCCCCGCCGGTCGGCGCGCCACCGGCCCGCTACCGGCGCGTCGCGCGCCCATCCTGCCGTACGCCACCGGGGCCGCCGGTGTGACTACAGGCCGGTGTGACTACAGGACGAAGGGAGCCTGCCCGCCGCCGCTGACCATCGGACGGCCCGCGCCCTCCCAGGCGTACATCCCGCCGTCCACGTTCACCGCGTCCCGGCCCTGCTGCACCAGGTACTGGACGACCTGCGCGGAGCGGCCGCCGACCCGGCAGAGCACGTACAGCTTCTCGTCGGGCAGCTCGCCGATCCGGGCGATCACCTCGCCGATCGGGATGTGCAGCGCGCCCTCCACGTGGCCGGCGTCCCACTCGTCCTGCTCGCGCACGTCCAGCAGAGCGGCGTCGGCCGGCACGGAGGCGGCGTCGGTGGTGGGGATCTGCGGGAACATCGTGTGGCTCTCCTGAGGGGGGTACCGCCCGGCCGAAGGCCGGGAGGAGGTCGGGTCCTGGTCATTCTCGCCCACCGGCGGGTGCGCGGGGGCGCCGAGCAGTCGTTCCAGTTCGGCCTGCTGAGCGGCGGCCTTGGCGAGCAGTTCCTCGGCGAGCTGCTCCAGCAGCCGGTCCGGGTCCTGCGGGGCGAGGGCGAGCAGCTGGCCCATCGGGGTCTGCTCCAGCCGGACCTGCTCGGCGGCGGTCTCGGCGATCTTGGCGGTCAGCCAGTCCAGCCTGCGGCGCAGCCAGCCCGGCCGGTCGGGGGAGTCGAGCGCCGGCGCGGCCTCCGGCGCGGTGGACCACTCGGCGGTCAGGCCCTCCAGCGCGGCGGCGTCGCCGTACGCGTAGGCCTCGTTGACCCGCACCAGGAAGTCCGCCCGGCGCCGCTGCTCGGCCGGGTCGGTGGTCAGGTCCGGATGGGCGCGGCGGACCAGCTCGCGGTAGAGCCGCTGCGCCTCCCTGCCGGGCCGCACCCGGGCCGGCGCGGCGGGCGGCGGGGGAGCCGTCTCGGACGGCTCCGGCCCGGCCCCCTCCCCCGACCGCTCCCGGGACTTCTCCTGCACGGAGTCGAACAGCGCGTCCAGGTCCGGCAGTTCCTCGACCTGCTGCCGGGCCTCGGCGGCCCGTCGCAGGTCCTCCGGCCGGCCGGTGCGGGCCGCGACCGCCTCGGCGACCAGCGCCTCCAGTTCGTCCAGCCGGGCGTACAGCGGGCCGAGCAGCTGATGGTGGATCAGGGCGAAGTTGTCGATCTCGACCCGCAGCGTCTGCACGTCCACGTCCATGCTGAGCCAGGCGAGTTCGGCCGCGGCGACCCGCTCCTCCAGCGCCTGCTGCTCCGGGTCCGTCCAGCGGACGGGGCTCTGTGCGCTCACTTCTCGCCTCTGTCTGGTCCGGCCGGCTGCGTCCTGCGGTGCCGCCGCACGGGCGGCCCGGCCTGCCACCCTACCCTCGTCGGCGTAAGCCCCGTCCGGGTGAAGCGGGGGTGTGAACCGGCGCGCGGCACGTGACACGCAACCGATCCTGAGGAATCTCCCCGTTTCGGTGTCGAGTCCGGCCCGGTCCGTGATTCGCTGGTATCCGCACAGCGTGCCTTCCTCCGGAGAAACGGCCGCCTCCAGGCGTGGCGGCCAGGCGGGAGCAGACCGAATCCATGGTGGCCGAGTCCAACTCCACACCGCGTCCGGCCGACGCCGGGGCCGCACCGGGCGACCACCGGACCGGGGTCGCCGCCCTGGTACGGCTCGCCCTCGTCCTGGTCGACCGGGCCGGACGCATCGCCCAGTGGAGCCGGGCCGCCGAGGAACTCTTCGGGCACCGCGCCGAGACCGCCCTCGACCGCTCCGCCTCGGGCCTGCTGCCCGCCGTGGAGCAGCGGATGCAGGGCGGCTGCGCGGTGCGCCGCCCCTGCGACGCCCTCGACACCCTGGCCGAGCTGACCGCCGAGGGCCGCCCCTGGGCCGGCCGGCTGACCGTCACCGACCGCGAGGAACACCAGCGCGACGTGCTCTGGTGGGCCTACCCGCTGCCCGGCCCGCCCGGCGGACTGCTCGCCCTGGCCGCCGACGCCCGCCCGCTGCGCACCGCCGGGCCCCGGCTCGCGCTCGGCGAGCGCCTGCTGCCGTTCGCCGCCGCCCCGGCCGCCCGGGGCGGCTTCCACGCGCTGACCGCGGCCCTCACCCCGGCCGACGGCGAGCCGCCCGAACCGCTGGCCCGGCTGCTGCCCGCCGCCCACCGGGCGCCGCTGCTGGCGGCGCTGACCCGGGCCGGGCTGCCCGCGCTGCGGCTGGAACGCGGCCGCCGGGCTCGGCCGCCGCTACCCGACGCCCCAGCAGCGCGCCGCCCGGGTCGGCCCGCCGCCGCAACCCGAGCAGTCCGCACCCGGCCGCCGTCCGCCCGGCCCGTCCGGTCCGCTGCCCACCCAGCGCGAGGTCGTCCAGCCCACCGCCGCCGTCGGCACGGCGGCGGGCCCGCCGGCCGTCCCTCCCCCGGCCAACGGCCGGGAGGTACCGCCACGCTCCGGAGGAGGAGCCGCCATCGAGCCGCAGACCGCCATCGAGCCGCAGACCGCCGTCGGGCCGCAGGCCGCCGAGCCGTCCGCCCACGGCCTCCCGCCGCGCCGGGCCGAGCACGCCCCCGCCGTCGTGCCCGTCCCCGTGCCCGCTCCCGCGGGCGCCGCCGGCCCACCGAGCGGACGGCTGGGCCCGTTCCTCACCAACGGCCAGGCCGGCGAGCAGCTGGCCCTGCTGAACGAGGTCGGCGGCAAGGTCGGCACCACCCTGGACCTCGGCTTCACCGCCCGCGAGCTGTGCCAGGTGCTGGTCCCCCGGGTCGCCGACTTCGCCTGTGTGGACCTCGTGGACGGCCTGATCTCGGACTCCGAACTGCCGGCCGCCCGCCCGGACGACGACACCATGCTGCGCCGGGTCGCCCTGGTCTACAACGAGGCCGTCGGCGCCTGGGACCACGTGCTCTCCGAGGGCTCCCTGGTCAGCATGCCCCGCCGGACCCCGCCCGGGATGGCCCTGCAACTGAACCAGCCGGTGCTGGTCCCGGTGGTCAGCCCGGACGTCGCGGTCGACTACGCGATCGCGCTCGGCGGCGCCCGGCTGGCCCCCGTGGTCTCCGGCCGGTCGATGCTGGTGGTGCCGCTGTCCGCCCGGGGCACCGTGCTCGGCATCCTCAAGCTGCTCCGGCTGCCCGACCGCGCCCCCTTCGACGAGAGCGACGCCGCCACCCTGAAGGAGCTGGCGGTACGGGCCGCGCTGTCGCTGGACAACGCCCGGCTGCACCGCGCCGAGGCCCGGGTCGCCACCACCCTGCAGCGCTCGATGATCCCGACCCGCCCGCCGCAGATCCCCGGCGTGCAGATCGCCCACCGCTACCTGCCCGGCGACCCGAAGGCCCAGGTCGGCGGCGACTGGTTCGACGCGATCCAGCTGCCCGGCAGCCGGGTCGCCCTGGTGGTCGGCGACGTGATGGGCCACGGCCTGCACTCGGCGGCCGCGATGGGCCGCTTCCGCACCGCGATGCAGACCCTCGCCGCGCTGGACCTGCCGCCCGGCCAGTTGCTGCGCCACCTGGACAACCTGGCCCAGAAGCTCGGCGACGACCACCTGGCGACCTGCCTCTACGCGGTCTACGACCCGATCAACCGGACCTGTGAGCTGGCCAGCGCCGGCCACGTCCCGCCCGTCCTGGTGCACCCGGACGGCACCGGCGAGCTGCTGGAGATCCCGGCCGGCGCACCGATCGGCGTGGGCGGGGTGCCGTTCGTCGCCAAGACCATCGACGTCTCGGACGGCTCGATGCTGGTGCTGTGCACCGACGGCCTGGTCGAGGTCCGGGGCGGGGACATAGGAGCAGGCCTGGCGGCGCTGTGCGGCAACCTGATCGACCCGCAGCAGAGCCCCGAGCAGGCCTGCGACGAGGTGCTGCGGCGGCTGCACACGGACGACCGCAAGGACGACGTCGCCCTGCTGGTGGCCCGCTTCGACGGGGTCGCCCCGTCCAAGGTGGCCACCTGGGACCTCACGGTGGACCACCGGGAGGTCGGCCGGGCCCGCTCGCTGGTCCGCGAGCAGCTGGCCGCCTGGCACCTGGAGGCGCTCAGCGACACCACCGAGCTGCTGGTCAGCGAGCTGGTCACGAACGCCGTGCGGGTCGCCCGGGACACGGTCCAGCTCCAGCTGATCCGGGTGGACAAGCTGCTGGTCGAGGTCAGCGACGACAACCACAACCTGCCCTCGCTGGAGCCGGCCGAGCAGCTCGGCGAGACCGGCCGCGGCCTCACCCTGGTCACCAAGCTCGCCGAGCGCTGGGGCACCGCCCGCAAGGCGGTGGGCAAGGTCGTCTGGTTCGAGCTCCCCCTCCCGCACGCGTGAGGGCCGCGTCCCGGCACGACCGGGTACGCGGCCCCCACACCGGGTGGAGCGTCGCTCAGGGGATGAGGGCCCCCGCCGCGCTGCGCCGCCGGGCCTCCACCGCGACCTCCCGGGAGGCGGCCGCGGCCACCGAGGTGGCGGCGCCGACCCCGGCCAGCACCCGCGGCCAGAAGTCCCCGAAGACCTCGACCGAGACGGCGATCAGCAGCGCGGTGATCACCGCGACGACGTGCTCCAGGCCGGCCAGGTTCGGCAGCACGACGGCCTCGCCGACCATCAGCACCACCACCAGGCCGGCGGTGAACCAGGCCCGGGTGCGGAACGCGATGCAGATCGCCAGCGCCACCACCGCGGCCGAAGGCCCGGTGTCCCGCACGTAGGCGACCCACTTCGGGAAGCCGAACAGGTGGCCCGGCCCGACCGCCACCCCGACCCGGGCGAACAGCGTGCCCGCCAGGGTGCAGGCGTAGGCGACCACCAGGGTCATCCTCCGGCCGAGCACGATCTCGGCGATCGCGAAGACCACGAACACCTGGGCCAGTGCCCCCCACACCGGCAGGTCCAGGGCCGGCACGTACAACGACAGCGGCGTCCGCAGCAGCGAGACGTCCAGCGGCAGCGAGGCCCGCACCACACCGATGTGGTTGACGAAGCGCTCGCCCCCCGGCAGGTGCTGGACGACACTGAACAGCAGGATCAGAAACGTCGCCAGCGTGGCCAGCGGAACAGCGGCGAACTTCTTCCGGGCCACCGCGTTCCGGACCGTCAGGTACAACGTCCCCCACTCGGCGACAGCGGCCGTTCTGGCTACCGCCAGCGGCCCCTTTCGCACGCCCCCCGCGTGGGTCCTGTGATTCACAAGCGTTTCTCCCGAATCCCGAACTTCTCAGCTACCCCAACATTAGAAGCCTGTTAACAAATCCACATCGGCACGGATGGGGATACGGGTCATCCTCAGGAGGGAGGGCACGCCCCCCACCGGACCCCCTTAAGACCGAGGGCCCCCCTCCGCCCCCCGACGGAGGGCTACCCCTTCCCGTCCCGTGCCGCCACCGGAACGCGGGGCGCCACCACGGTGGCCCCGGCGTGCCGGCGACGGAACAGGGCGGGCAGACTCGGCGCGACGATGAACCCCTCGGCGCGTGCGCTCGCGATGCCGATGCGCGGAATCTCACTGCTCTTCTCGAACAGCAGGTAGCGCGGTTCCCAGATCGGCCGGTACTTGGCGTTCGCCCGGTACAGCGATTCGATCTGCCACCAGCGCGAGAAGAATCCGAGGATGGAACGCCACAGCCGCAGCACCGGGCCGGCGCCGAGCCTCGAACCGCGCTCGAATACCGAGCGGAACATCGCGAAGTTCAGCGAGACCCGCTTCAGCCCCACCTCGTCGGCGCGCTGCAGCAGCTCGATCACCATGAACTCCATCAGGCCGTTCTCGGTGTCCCGGGCCCGGCGCATCAGGTCCAGCGAGAGCCCGTCCGGGCCCCACGGGACGAAGCTCAGCAGCGCCTTGAGCTCGCCGTCCCCGTCGTGGCACTCCAGCATCACGCAGCGGCCGTCGGCCGGGTCGCCGAGCCGGCCCAGCGCCATCGAGAAGCCGCGCTCGGTCGCCCCGTCGCGCCACTCGTCGGCCTTGGCCACCAGCTGCGCCATCTCCGCCTCGGAGATGTCCTCGTGGCGGCGGATCCGCACCGTGTACCCGGCCCGCTTGACCCGGTTGTACGCCTGCCGGACCACCCGCATCGCCCGGCCGTCCAGCGAGAACTCGTCCAGCTCGACGATCGCCTCGTCGCCCAGCTCCAGCGCGTCCAGCCCGTGCCGGGCGTAGATCACCCCGGCCTCCTCGGAGGCGCCCATCACGGCCGGCGCCCAGGCGTGCTCGCGGGCCTCGGCCAGCCAGGCGTCGATCGCGCCCGGCCAGGCCTCCGGGTCGCCGATCGGGTCGCCCGAGGCGAGCGACACCCCGCCGATCACCCGGTAGGTCACCGCCGCCTTGCCGCTGGGGGAGAAGATCACCGCCTTGTCCCGGCGCAGCGCGAAGTAGCCCAGCGAGTCCCGCTCGCCCTGCCTGGCCAGCAGCTCGCGCAGCTTCGCCTCGTCCTGCGGGTTCAGCAGCTCCTTGCCGCGCGGGCTGCGGAAGGCCACGTACAGCACCAGCAGGAACAGCACCGCGCCCATCGCGTTGATCGCCGCGTTCACCCAGGTCGGGGCGGCGATCACCGAACGCAGGTGCTCGGACGGGGTGATGGTGATCATCCGGCCGACCGAGTAGCGGAAGAGGTCCCACCAGTCGGCGCCGGCCAGCTCGTTGGTCGGCCAGACCAGCAGCGCGCCGACGGCACCGCCGAACACCAGCCCGCCAACGAAGGTGGCGGCCGCGGTCTTCGGGTTGGAGCGGTCGCCCTTGGAGATGAACTCCTTGCGCCCGATCAGCAGCGCCAGCACGAACAGGCAGGTCAGGATCGTCGAGACGTAGTTGAGCGGATGCTTGTTGAACCGCTCGCCGGGCAGCACCATGGCCGCCAGGTAGAGCAGGGCGAACACGCTGCTGAGCGCCGCGTTGAAGATCCACGCGGCCCGCTTGCGCCGCCGCATCGCGACGGCGAGGAAGATCGAGAGCACCGCGGCCGCCAGACCGGAGGTCATCAGGTACGGGGTGAAGTACTCACCCTCGTTGTGCTCGCTGACCTGGTCGCGGAAGGGCACCAGGAGCACCGTCGCCACGTTCAGCAGCGCGAGCAGCCTCAGGTACCAGACGGACGCCGTGGCGGCCCTCGGCCGCCAGCGGTCGAGCATGGTGACGGGCCGGGGCCCGTGGGACGTGGCGGACGGCTCCGACTTCACAGTGGACGACACAACTCAATTCCAAACGATCAGATGGTGGGGCGCATCCGCACACGGCCCGGCGCCGGGCGCCCGCACGGGCCCGACGGACTGACCGACCACCCGGCCGGACCTACCGCCCAGCCGGGAGGAGGGCCCATAAATGGGCAGCCAACTCCATGGTTCACCACCATTCCTGAGAATTGCGTGAACCGGGTAGCCGATTCCCACCCCCGCCGAACGGCGGGGGGACACCCCC
>NZ_LFMD02000002.1:1849959-2026690 GCF_015776785.2 Kitasatospora sp. SUK 42
CCGGGTAGCCGATTCCCCCCCCCGCCGAACGGCGGGGGTACACCCCCGTCACGCGTTCGGCACCCCGCCACCACTGGCCCTACCCTCAAAAGCACCCCCGCGGACCGCCCGAACCCGGCCGCCCGAACCGAGGAGGCACCATCACCACCACCCGCGTGCTGATCGTCGACGACGAGATCCTGGTCCGCTCCGGCCTCGGCCTGATCGTCGGCTCCGCCCCCGACCTGGAGGTGGTCGGCGACTGCTCCGGCGGACAGGCCGAGGACCACGTCCAGCGGCTGCGCCCGCACGTGGTGCTGCTCGACATCCGGATGCCGGACCTCGACGGCATCTCCGTGCTGCGCCGCGTGCGCGCCCTGCCCGACCCGCCCGCCGTGGCGATGCTCACCACCTTCGACACCGACGAGTACATCGGCACCGCGCTGCGGGCCGGCGCGGCCGGCTTCCTGCTCAAGGACACCGCCCCCGAGCAGTTGGTGCACGCCGTCCGGGTGCTCGCGGCCGGCGGCAACATCCTCTCCCCGACCGTCACCCGCACCGTGATCGGCGGCTACGTGGACGGCGGCGGCCCGGACGCCGAGGCCACCACGCTGGCCCGCACCCTCACCGTCCGCGAGCTGGACGTGCTCGCGCTGCTCGGCGAGGGCCTGTCCAACGCCGAGATAGCCGACCGGCTCTTCCTCGGCACCGGAACGGTCAAGGACCACATCAGCGCGATCCTCGGCAAGCTCGGCGCCGCCAACCGGGTCCAGGCCGCCGTGCTCGCCCACCGGGCCGGCCTGGTCCGGCCCAAGCCCGGCAACGGGGCATGACGGCCGTCGACCAGCTGCCGTCCCGACGGCTGCCGGCCTGGTGCACCGCCCCCTGGCTGATGCTGCTGCTGCCCGTCCTCTACTCCCTGGTGGACGCCGCACTGGTGGCCCGGGAGGCCTCCTGGTGGCAGATCGCGCTCTCCACGCTGGCAGCCGTCTCGCTGTGCCTGCGCCGCCGCTTCCCGGTGACGGTGCTGCTGCTCACCATGCCGGGCAGCTGGGTCGACGAGATCTGGCTGGCCCCGATCACCGCCGTCTACACGGTGGCCTCCGAACGCCCCAGCCCCCGGATCCTGCTCCCCTGCGGCACGCTGTTCACCCTGGTCGAGTTCTTCCACTGGCCGGTGGCCCCCACCGCCCTCGACCTGAGCCGGGACAACGCCCTCAACGCCATCCAGGCCGTGATGCTGGCGGCCGGCCCGGCCGCCACCGGCCTGCTCGCCCGCACCCGCCGGGAGCTGGCCGCCAGGCTGGACGAGCTGACCCGCGGCCAGGAGCGGGAGAGCCGGCTGCTCGCCGAGCGGGTGCTGCTCAGCGAGCGCGGCCGGCTGGCCCGGGAGATGCACGACGTGGTCTCGCACCAGGTCAGCCTGATCAGCATCCAGGCCGGCGCGCTCCAGGTGAGCACCGCCGACCCGGCCGCCTCGACCACCGCCCGCACCATCCGCGAGCTCTCGGTCCGGACCCTGGACGAACTTCGGCAGATGGTCGGGGTGCTGCGCGGCACCGGCGGCCCGCTCCCGGACGCCCCGCTCGCCCCGCAGCCCCGGCTGGCCGACCTGCCCCGGCTGATCGAGGAGAGCGGCCTGGCCGCCGACACCGAGCTGAACCCGGGCGACCGCCCGTGGCCGGAGGCGGTCGAACGGGCCGCCTACCGCACCGTCCAGGAGGCCCTCACCAACATCACCAAGTACGCCCCGGAGGCGGCGGTGCACGTGCGGGTCCGGGCGAAGGGCCGCCGGCTGCGGGTCGAGGTCCGCAACGGGGCGCCGCCGGTGCACCCCGCCGAGCCCCTTCCGGGCGGCGGCCACGGCCTGGTCGGCCTGCGCGAGCGCGCCCAGCTGCTGGGCGGCACCCTCACCGCCGGGCCCACCCAGGACGGCGGCTTCGAGGTCCGCGCCGAACTGCCCGCCAACCGCTCCTGACCGGGGGCCCGGAGCCCGGGACCCCGGGAACGAGAAAGCCCCGCAGATCCGAAGATCTGCGGGGCTTCGCTGTGCGCGAGGGGGGAGTTGAACCCCCACGCCCTTTCGGGCACTGGAACCTGAATCCAGCGCGTCTGCCTATTCCGCCACCCGCGCATGGGTGTTGTCTTCTCTGCCGTCCGATCCTCGGAACCGCTCGGTACCATGTGGCCTTCGCGCTTCCTCGGTCCGGCTTCCCTTCCGGGCGGCCCTTCCGACGTGGAAAACATTAGCACGACCTGCGGGGTGGCTCCGAATCCGTATCCCGGAGACGCCTGCGGCAGCCGAACAGAGGCACGACGAACGGACGATCGAGGGGTGGGCGGCGGCTCCGACGGGCACACCTGGCGTGCCGCACCCGGAATGCGTCACCCTGTGTGTCCGAGCCCACCCCCGGGCACCACGCGGTCCGGGAACCGTACGGAAGGGCCCGGCGTGGATACGATCAGTACGGAAGTACCGCAAGTAGGCGCGACCGACTCCCCGCTGGGATCCGGTCGGCAGGCAGGCGAACGAACCCTGGAAGGGGGTGCCCCATGGGAATGCTGAAGAAGTTCGAGCAGCGGCTTGAGGGTCTCGTCAACGGCACCTTCGCCAAGGTGTTCAAGTCCGAGGTCCAGCCCGTGGAGATCGCCGGTGCGCTGCAGCGCGAGTGCGACAACAACGCGAGCATCTGGAACCGCGACCGCACCGTCGTGCCGAACGACTTCATCGTCGAGCTCAGCCCGCACGACCACGAGCGGCTCAGCCCCTACTCCGGGCAGCTCGGCACCGAGCTCGCGGGCATGGTCCGCGAGTACGCCGAGGCCCAGCGGTACACCTTCATGGGCCCGCTCCAGGTGAACCTGGAGAAGGCCGACGACCTGGACACCGGCCTGTACCGGGTGCGCAGCCGCACCCTGGCCGCCGAGGAACCCCAGCAGTACGCCCAGCCGCAGCCCGGCTACGACCGCCCGCCGGCCGCGCCGGCCCCCGGCGCACCGTGGCAGCAGACCGGCGCCGGGCAGTACAACGCGCCCCCGCCGCCGGCCGCGCCCCCCGCGATGCCCCCGGCCCCGCCGGCCGGCGGGAACGTCCGCGCCTTCCCCGGCGCCGGCCACGGCACCTCGATGCGCCGCTGGGTCGAGGTGAACGGCGCCCGCCACCAGATCACCGGCGCGGCCTGCGTGCTCGGCCGCTCGACCGAGGCGGACGTGCGGATCGACGACCCCGGGGTCTCCCGCAAGCACGCCGAGATCCGCCCCGGCACCCCTTCGATGGTCCTCGACCTGGGCTCCACCAACGGCATCGTGGTGGACGGACAGCACACCCAGCGCGCTACGCTCCGCGACGGCTCCCGAATCGTCGTGGGATCCACCACCATCGTCTACCGGCAGGTCGAAGGGTAGTGTCCGATTTGTTCGCGCGCCTCGCTCACCGACTGGCGGGACGGTCATGTCAGAACTGACCCTCACGGTCATGCGGCTGGGCTTCCTGGCCGTGCTGTGGCTGTTCGTCATCGTCGCGATCCAGGTGATCCGCAGCGACCTGTTCGGCACCAAGGTGAACCCCCGCACCTCCCGCCGCGGCACGAGCGCCCCGTCGGGCGGCCCCGCGACCGCCACCACCGCCGCCGGGCGTCCGACGCCCGCTCCCGGCGGCCCCGGCGCGGGCCAGACCCAGGGCGGCGGCCGCCGCCGCGGGGCCCCGACCCAGCTCGTCGTGGTCCAGGGCTCGCTGGCCGGGACCACCGTCGCGCTCCAGGGCCAGACCATCACGCTGGGCCGCGCGCACGACTCCACCATCGTGCTGGACGACGACTACGCGTCCTCCCGGCATGCCAGGATCTATCCGGATCAGACTGGGCAGTGGACGGTCGAGGATCTAGGCTCCACCAACGGCACCTATCTGGACCGGCAGCGCCTGACCGCGCCCACCCCGCTCCAGCCGGGCACGCCGATCCGTATCGGCAGGACCGTCATCGAACTGCGGAAGTAGTAGCGCATGAGGGACAGCAACCCGTCCATGACCCAGAGGGGGGCACAGGTCGCATGACCCTGGTGCTGCGCTTCGCCGCCGGCTCCCACAAGGGACTGATCCGGGAGGGGAACGAGGACTCCGGCTACGCCGGGCCGCGGCTGCTGGCCGTGGCCGACGGCATGGGCGGCGCCGCGGCCGGCGAGGTCGCGTCCTCCGAGGTGCTCGGCTCGATCGTCCGGCTGGACGAGGACGTGCCGGGTGCCGACCTGCTGACCCTGCTGGGCGACGCCGTCCAGGGCGCCAACGACCGGCTCCGGCAGATGGTCGAGGAGGACCCGCAGCTGGAGGGCATGGGCTGCACGCTGACCGCCATGCTGTGGACGGGCCAGCGGATGGGCCTGGTGCACGTCGGCGACTCCCGCGCCTACCTGCTGCGCGACGGTTCGCTGGTGCAGATCACCCAGGACCACACCTGGGTGCAGCGCCTGGTCGACGAGGGCCGGATCACGCCCGAGGAGGCCGAGACCCACCCGCAGCGCTCGCTGCTGATGCGGGCCCTGGACGGCCGCGGCCAGGTCGAGCCCGACCTGTCGATCCGCGAGGTCCGGGCCGGCGACCGCTACCTGATCTGCTCCGACGGCCTCTCCGGCCCGGTCAGCCACCAGACCCTCCAGGACACCCTCGGCAGCTACTACTCGCCCGAGCAGACCGTGCAGGAGCTGATCCAGCTCGCGCTGCGCGGCGGCGGTCCGGACAACATCACCTGCATCGTGGCGGACGTCATCGACGTCGGCGCCACGGACACCATGAGCGGCCAGTTCAGCGACGTCCCGGTGGTCGTCGGCGCGGTCGCCGAAACCCCGCCGTCCTCCGCCGCCGACCGCTCGATCCCGGACACCCCGGCCGGCCGCGCCGCCGGCCTCGGCCGCAGCCCCCAGGGCGCCTTCGGCCCGGCCGAGGGCTACGAGGGCGGGTCGAACGGCTTCGGCCCCGCCGAGGGCTACGAGGGCGGGTACGGCTACGGCTCCGGCGAGCCCTCGGTGTACGGCACCGAGGAGTTCGACGAGGACCAGCCCCCCAGGCGCAAGCGCCGCGGCCTGACCATCTCGCTGGCCGTCCTGGTCACGCTCGGCCTGCTGGGCGGCGCCGGGTTCTTCGGCTACCAGTGGACGCAGGGCCAGTACTACATCGGCGAGGACGGCGACCACGTCGCCGTCTACCAGGGCATCAACCAGAACCTGGCCGGCCTGAGCCTGTCCTCGGTGCACGACTCCTACAGCAACATCCCGCTGAAGTGGCTGCCGCAGGACCAGCGCGCCCACGTGAACAAGACCATCTCGGTCAACAGCCTGACCGACGCCCGCACGACCGTGCAGGAGCTCGACGGCTGGGTCCAGCTCTGCCAGAAGGCCGCCAAGGCGACCGCGCCGGCCCCGCAGGGCGCCCAGGCGACCCAGGCCAGCAAGGCCTCGTTCGTGGCCGCCACCCCGCCCCCCGCGGGCGAGAAGGAGAAGCCGCGCACCCCGACGACGACTCCGACACCGACCGCCCCGAGCACGCCGGCTCCGCAGAACACCGCCCCGCCGGCCGCCGCCGCCCCGAGCGAGCAACCCCAACTGACCGACGACGAGCGCAGCCGGGCCGAAGCCTGCCCGAAGCAGTGACGTCCGTGATCCGACATAGGTCCGCCCGGAGCGGGCTTGCCGGCCGTCAGGGAGCGGTCACCACGTGAGCAGCTACAACCTGAGCGGCGACACCGACCGCGGCGGAGGCACGGGCCGACGCCGGGCGACGGCCGAGCGCACCGCGCCCCGGCGCCGGGGCAACACCACCATCTCGCTCCAGGGCGCGCCGAACCGGCGCAACACCGAACTGGCGCTGCTGGTCTTCGCCGTCCTGCTGCCGATCCTCGCGTACGCCAACGTGGGCCTGGCGATGGACTCCGAGCTGCCGGCCGGGATGCTCGGCTACGGCCTCGGAATGGGCTCCCTGGCGCTGGTCGCGCACCTGCTGGTGCGCCGCTTCGCCCCGTACGCGGACCCGCTGATGCTGCCCATCGCGACCCTGCTGAACGGGCTGGGCGTGGTGATGATCTGGCGGCTGGACAAGGCGGGCAAGCTGCTCAGCGGCAACTTCCCGGCGGCGCGCAACCAGCTGATCTGGTCGGCCCTCGGGGTGGCGCTGTTCATCGGCGTGATGGTGCTGCTGAAGGACCACCGGGTGCTCCAGCGCTACACCTACATCTCGATGGTGGTGGCGCTGGTGCTGCTCGCCGCGCCGGCCTTCTTCCCCGCCCGGGCGGAGGACTTCGGCGCGAAGATCTGGATCCGGATGGGCAGCTTCTCCATCCAGCCCGGCGAGTTCGCCAAGATCGTCCTGACCGTGTTCTTCGCCGGCTACCTGATGGTCAAGCGGGACGCCCTGGCGCTGGCCAGCCGCCGCTTCATGGGCCTGTACCTGCCGCGCGGCCGCGACCTCGGCCCGATCGTCGTGATCTGGCTGCTCAGCCTGCTGATCCTGATCTTCGAGAACGACCTGGGCACGTCCTTCCTGTTCTTCGGCCTGTTCGTGGTGATGCTCTACGTCGCCACCGAGCGGACCAGCTGGATCCTGTTCGGCCTGCTGATGTCGGTCGGCGGCGCGGTCGCGGTCGCCATGACCACCAGCCACGTCAAGGTCCGCATCGACGCCTGGCTGGACCCGATGGCCGCCTTCGGCCCCAACCCGCCGAAGGGCGCCACCGAGCAGATCGGCCAGTCGCTGATGGCGCTCGGCTCCGGCGGGGTGACCGGCTCGGGGCTCGGCCAGGGCCGCTCCTGGCTGATCAACTTCGCCGCCAAGAGCGACTTCATCCTGGGCTCCTTCGGCGAGGAGCTGGGCCTGACCGGCCTGATGGCGATCTTCCTGCTGTACGCCCTGCTGGTACAGCGCGGACTGCGCACCGCCCTCGCCGCCCGCGACCCGTTCGGCAAGCTGTTCGCCGTCGGACTCTCCTCGGCGATGGCGCTCCAGGTCTTCGTCGTGGCCGGCGGGGTCACCGGACTGATCCCGCTGACCGGTATGACCATGCCGTTCCTCGCCCAGGGCGGTTCGTCCGTGGTCGCCAACTGGGCGCTGGTCGCAATCCTGCTGAAGATCAGCGACAGCGCCCGCCGACCCGGGGCCGAACCGGCCCCGGCCACCGAGGGCCAGGGAGGACCCGCCCGATGAACAAACCGATCCGCCGGGTCTCGATCTTCTGCCTCGTGCTGATCCTGGCCCTGATGGTGCGCACCAACTGGGTGCAGGGCGTCCAGGCCGACGCCTGGGCCTCCAACAAGAACAACAAGCGCCAGCTGTACGACCGCTACGCCCACCCGCGCGGCAACATCATCGCCGGCGGCCAGCCGGTGACGAACTCCGACTTCGTGAACGGCCTGCGCTACAAGTACAAGCGCTCCTGGGTCAACGGCCCGATGTGGGCTCCGGTGACCGGCTACTCCTCGCAGGCCTACGGCTCCAACGGGCTGGAGAACCTGGAGGACGGCATCCTCTCCGGCACCGACGACCGGCTGTTCTTCCGCAACACCCTGGACATGCTGACCGGCGAGCAGAAGCGCGGCGGCGACGTCGTCACGACCATCAACCCCAAGGTCCAGAAGGCCGCCTTCGACGCCATGGGCGACAAGAAGGGCGCGGTGGTCGCACTCGACCCGAAGACCGGCGCGATCCTGTCCCTGGTCTCCACCCCGTCCTACGACCCGGGCACCATCGCCGGCAACGACGACGGCGCCGCCTGGACGGCCCTCAACGCCGACCCGAACAAGCCGATGGACAACCGGGCGCTGAAGTACACCTATCCGCCCGGCTCGACGTTCAAGCTGGTCACCGCGACCGCCGCGTTCGAGAACGGCCTGTACCAGAGCATCGACGACGCCACGGACACCCCGGACCCGTACGTCCTGCCCGGCACCAAGACCGAGCTGAAGAACGAGAGCCCCAACGAGCGCTGCGGGAACGCCACCGTCAAGTCCGGGATGGACCAGTCCTGCAACACGGTCTTCGCCAAGATGGGCGCGGACCTGGGCAAGGAGAAGATGCGGGCGCAGGCCGAGAAGTTCGGCTTCAACAGCACCGTCGACACCCCGGTCCGGGCCGAGAAGAGCGTCTTCCCGAGCAGCCCCAGCCAGGACCAGACCGCCCAGGACTCGATCGGCCAGCACGACACCCGGGCCACCCCCCTGCAGGTGGCCATGGTCTCCGCCGCGATCGCCAACAACGGCAGCCTGATGCAGCCGTACCTGGTCGACTCGGAGCGCTCCGCCTCGCTCACCACCATCTCCAAGCACACCGAGAAGCAGTTCTCCCAGGCCATGAGCCCGGCCACCGCGCAGAAGATGCAGGACCTGATGGTCTCGGTGGTGCAGGACGGCACCGGCAAGAACGCCCAGATCCCGGGTCTCCAGGTCGGTGGCAAGACGGGCACCGCCCAGCACGGCGAGAACAACGCCGGGCTGCCGTACGCCTGGTTCACCTCCTGGGCGAAGACCCCGGACGGCCAGTCGGTCGCGGTCGCGGTCGTGGTCGAGGACGGCTCCGACAACCGTGACGGCATCAGCGGCGGCCGGCTGGCGGCCCCGATCGCCAAGGCGGTGATGCAGGCCGCCCTCGGCAAGTAGCCGCCGGGAGGAGAGGTGAGGCGAATGTCACGATTCGGCGCCACCGTCCGGATACCGGTCTGATATCGGCCGACGGCTGACTCCGGTCCGGTGCGGTGCGACCGGTAGCGTATCCGCCAGCAGCGGGTGTGCCCGTTGCCGCCCGCGAGGCGGCGCGCGGCCCGGCCGGAGAACCGGTCGCGGCGCGCGCGGCGTCACCCAGAGCGTGCGGGGACACCTACGTCACAACCTCACCGGCGGGTGAGGGAGAGGGTCGGAACTATGGAAGAGCCTCGTCGCCTCGGCGGCAGGTACGAGCTCGGCGGTGTCCTCGGACGCGGCGGCATGGCCGAGGTGTACCTCGCCCATGACACCCGGCTCGGCCGTTCCGTCGCAGTGAAGACGCTCCGGGCCGACATGGCCCGGGATCCGTCGTTCCAGGCCCGCTTCCGCCGCGAGGCGCAGTCCGCGGCGTCCCTGAACCACCCCGCGATCGTCGCCGTGTACGACACCGGCGAGGACTACATCGACGGCATCTCCATCCCGTACATCGTGATGGAGTACGTCGAGGGTTCGACGCTGCGCGAGCTGCTGCACTCCGGCCGCCGGCTGCTGCCGGAGCGCGCGCTGGAGATGACCATCGGCATCCTCCAGGCCCTGGAGTACTCGCACCGGGCCGGCATCGTGCACCGCGACATCAAACCGGCCAACGTGATGCTGACCCGGCAGGGCAACGTCAAGGTCATGGACTTCGGCATCGCCCGCGCGATGGGCGACGCCGGGATGACCATGACCCAGACCTCGGCCGTCATCGGCACCGCCCAGTACCTCTCGCCCGAGCAGGCCAAGGGCGAACAGGTCGACGCCCGCTCCGACCTCTACTCCACCGGCTGCCTGCTCTACGAGCTGCTGACCGTCCGGCCGCCGTTCGTCGGCGACTCCCCGGTCGCGGTGGCCTACCAGCACGTCCGGGAGGAGCCGCAGCCGCCGTCCGTCTTCGATCCCGAGGTGCGCCCCGAGATCGACGCGATCGTGCTGAAGGCGCTCGCCAAGGACCGCGACTACCGCTACCAGAGCGCCGACGAGATGCGCGACGACATCGAGCGCTTCCTCGACGGCCTGCCGGTCGCCGCCGCCCAGCAGGCCGCCTACGGCATGGGCCCGGCCGGGTACGGCTACGACCAGAACGGCTACCCGCAGCAGCACGACCCGTACGGCCAGACCAACGTGCTGCCCCAGCAGCCCGGCGGCCCGACCACCCTGCTGCCGCAGGCCTCCGCGCAGCAGGGCGGCTACCAGGAGGACGGCTACGGCCAGACCTACGCCGGCGCCGCGGGCGACGGCCACGACGGCTACGACGACGGCTACGGCCAGGGCGGCGGCCGGCGCGGCGAGGACCGGCCGAAGAAGAGCAACACCTCCTGGATCGTGCTGGCGGTGGCCGCCGTGCTGGTCCTGGTCGGCACCTTCTTCGTGGCCCAGGCGATGTTCAGCGACAAGGGCACCAAGGAGACCCCGAAGGTGTCCGCGCCGAACCTGGTCGGCAAGAGCCTGGCCGACGCCAGGACGGCCGCCGCGGCAGCCGGTCCCAAGCTGGTGGTGACCGAGGGCGACAAGGTCACCTGCCCGGACACCAACGTCAAGAAGGACCAGGTCTGCGCCCAGAACCCGGCGGCGGGCGGCCAGATCGCCGAGAACGCCACCATCACGGTGCAGCTCTCCTCCGGTCCGGCCAAGTCCCAGATCCCGACCGTGACCGGCAAGCCCAAGGACCAGGCGCTCCAGGCCCTGTCCGCGGCCGGTTTCACCAACGTCGGGGCCCCCGAGTACAAGGACGACGACACCGCCCCGCAGGACACCGTCATCGCCCAGGACCCGGCGGCCGGCACGCCCGCCGACCCGAGCGCCCCGGTCAAGCTGACGGTCTCGCAGGGCAAGGCCAAGCAGACCGTCCCGAACGTGGTGGGCGCCCAGAAGGACGACGCGCAGAACCAGCTGCAGAGCCTCGGCTTCCAGGTCGACACCTCGAAGACCACGCCGATCAACGACCCGACCAAGGTCAACACCGTGGCCTCGCAGTCGATCTCGCCCAACACCAAGGCGCCGGCCAACACGAAGATCTCGCTGACCATCTACAAGGCGCCGGACAAGGCCACCGTCCCGCCGCTGCAGAACGTCAAGCTGTCGGACGCCATCGCCCAGTTGCAGAAGCTCAACCTGGGCTACACCATCGTCGGCCCGCAGGACCCGACCTCGGTGGTCCAGATGACCAACCCGCCGGCCGGCACCCAGCTGGACCCGAACACCCAGGTCCAGCTGTTCACGAAGGCGGCCGAGCCGCCCAAAGGGGGCGACCCCACCACCACCCCACCCAAAGGAGACCACCCCTAAGCCCTGGTTCCCCTGGGGCTGACCCGGTCACCAACGCCCGAGGGCCCGTCGCAGCGACTGCGACGGGCCCTCGGGCGTTCCTCCTGGCGTTTCCCGGCGGCTCCGGCGGCTTCCGGAGGGTCCGGGAAGGGCCGGGAAGGGCCGGGAAGGGCCGGGAAGGGGCTCAGGAGCGCCGCAGCTCCGGCGGCGGGGTGCGCTTGGCGTCCATGTCGTCCACCCGCACCAGGCTGCCCCAGACCGCCATCCGGTAGCGCGAGGTGTACACCGGCGTGCAGGTGGTCAGGGTGATGTAGCGGCCGGGGCCCGCGTAGCCGGAGCTGACCGGGACGGGCGCGACGATGCCGGTGTCGTACTTGGACGTCTCCGGCAGGGTGTTGTCGACCTTGTAGACGTACCACTTGTCCTTGGTCTCGACCACGACCGCGTCGCCCTTGTGGACGGCGTCCAGGTCGTGGAACTTGGCGCCGTGGCCGTCCCGGTGCGCGGCCAGCGCGAAGTTGCCCGCCTCGTCCCAGGGCATCGCGGCCTTGTAGGGCTGCTCGTAGACGCCCGCCACGCCCTCGTCCAGGACGTCGGCGGAGGTGCCCATCCGGATCAGCACCTGGTAGTCCCGTCCCATCGCCGGGACGTGCAGGAAGCCGACGTCGTCCCCGATCGCGGGCGGCGGCACCGCGGCGGCACCGCCGGGCGCGGTGCCGGGGGCGGGGGCGGCGCCCGGCACGGCCGGGGCACCGGGGGTCGGGCCCGCGGCCCAGGAGTTGCGCAGCTTGTCGGAGGCGGCCGAGGCGGAGCGGTCCGCCTGCACGTTGGTCCACCACAGCGAGTAGGCCACGAACAGGCCCAGCACCAGGCCCACGGTGATCAGCAGCTCGCCGAAGACGCCGAGCGCGGCCAGCGCCCGGGCCCGTCCGCGCCGCTGCTTCCCCCTCGCCCCGTCCGGGGGCGGGGGGAAGGCCTCCTCGGCCAGCTCGATCGACTGCTCGGTGCCGTCGTGCCGCATCTGCGCTGCTCCCCCTCGAACGGGCCTGCGGGCGGCTATCCGCCCGTGATCGCGGCCGGCTTGCCTTGGCTGCGCGGCCGTTCCTCGATCATCTTGCCAAAGACGATGAGCCGGAACTTGGAGGTGAACTCCGGCGTACAGGTGGTCAACGTGATGTACCGGCCCGGACCGGCGTACCCGGCGCCGTTCGGCACCGGCTTGATCACGCTCACGTTGTTGGGCGAGGTCTCCGGGATGCCGCCGGTGATCTCGTAGGTGTAGTACCCGGTGGCGGTCTCCACCACGATCTTGTCGCCCTTGCCGAGCTCGTTGATGTACCGGAACGGCTCGCCGTGGGTGTTGCGGTGCGCGGCCAGCGCGAAGTTGCCGGACTTGTCGCTCGGCATCCCGGTGCCGGTGTAGTGGCCGACCAGGCCCTTGTCGAGCACCGACGGCTTGGAGGTGCCCTCGGCGATCGGGAACTTCAGCCCCAGCTTGGGCAGGTAGATGATGGCGAAGCCCTTGCCGGGCTCGAACACCTCGGGCTTGTTCGGGTCCGGGGCCGGCTGCCCCGGCTGGGCGGGCGGCTGGGCGTCGAACTGCTGCTCCAGCTGGTTGCGGGCGCCGTCGGCGGCCGCGTCGGCCTGCACGTTGGTCCACCAGAGCTGGTACGCGACGAACAGCAGCATCACCAGGCCGAGCGTTATGCACAGCTCGCCGCCGAACCGCGCGGCCACCACGGCGACGGACTCCTTGGGGCGCGCCCGCCCGGCCGCCCGGCCCTTCGCCCGGCGGCGCCCGCCGCCCGAGCGGACGGACGTCCGGCCCTGGGCGGCCCGTCGGCGCTCGGCCCGGCCGCCGGTGGGCGGGGCGGGCTCGGCCGCGGCCCCGTCGAGTGCGGGCAGGCGCAGCTGGAGGGTCTGGTCGGGCAGCCAGGGGTACTCGGGCCCGCCCGCGACGGGCTGCTCGGCCTGCTCGTACACGCCCCAGGCGTCCTCGGGCGCGGCCTGGGCCGGGTGCTCCGACGGGTACGGCTCGCCGTACCCGTGGGCTCCGTACCCCTGGGCTCCGTACTCCCCGCCGCCGTACGGGCCCGCCTCCGGCTGGTAACGCCCCTCCGGGCGCACCGCGGTCACGCCGCTCAGCCCCGGCCGATCACCGGGGCGAGCCCGGCCGACCGCTCGACGGCGAGCGGGTCGCCGCACTCCGCCAGCCAGTTGGCGAGCATCCGGTGCCCGCCCTCGGTGAGCACCGACTCGGGGTGGAACTGCACGCCCTCGACCGGCAGTTCGCGGTGGCGCAGGCCCATGATCACTCCGCTGCCGGTGCGCGCGGTGACCACCAGCTCGTCCGGCACCGTGGCCGGGTCGACGGCGAGCGAGTGGTAGCGGGTCGCGGTCAGCGGCGAGGGCAGGCCGGCGAACACGCCGCCGTCCTCGTGCTCGACCGGCGAGGTCTTGCCGTGCAGCAGCTCCGGCGCCCGGCCGACCACCGCGCCGTACGCGACCGCGATCGACTGGAGGCCCAGGCAGACGCCGAACACCGGCAGCCCGATCCCCGCGCAGTGGTGCACCATCTCGATGCAGACCCCGGCCTCCTCCGGCGCGCCGGGGCCGGGGGAGAGCAGCACCCCGTCGAAGCCCTCGTCCCCCGACCGGCGGACGGCGTGCTCGACGGTCACCTCGTCGTTGCGCACCACCTCGCAGGTGGCGCCGAGCTGGTACAGGTACTGGACCAGGTTGAAGACGAAGCTGTCGTAGTTGTCCACCACCAGGATGCGGGGCGGGGTCGGCTGGGTGGTCATGGTCGCGTGGTCTCCGTGGGATGCGGTGCTGGGTGGAAGTACCGGGGCACGCCGGGTCAGCCGGCCGAGGCCCCGTCGCCGCCGTCCACTGTGACGTCGCCGAAGGGGAGCAGCGGTTCCGCCCACGGGAAGACGTAGGTGAAGAGGAGGTAGACGATCCCCAGGATCAGGAGCAGCGAGATGGTGGCCCGAACCAGGGTGTTCCCCGGGAGGTGACGCCAGATCCAGCCGTACATGGTGCTCCCTCGACGTAACGGACTGGGGTCAAGAGTAGACCCGGGATCCGCGCCCGCGAGGACGGTCCGCTACGGCTGGCCGCCCGTGGACCGGAGTTCGGTGGTCCCGGAGTAACCGGGCAGGGTGAGGTCGCCGCTCTCCTGGACCTTCCAGCCCAGGCCGTACGCCTGGACGTACTGGAGGTAGTTGCGGATCGTCGGGTCCGCGTCGACGGCCGTACGCAGCGCGTCCGTCCGGCCCACCGCCTTGACCACGTACGGCGGGGAGTAGACCCGCCCCTGCAGCAGCAGCGTGTTGCCGACGCAGCGGACGGCGCTGGTGGAGACCAGCCGCTGGTCCATCACCTGTACGCCCTCGGCGCCACCCCGCCACAGCGCGTTGACGACCGCCTGGATGTCCTGCTGATGGATGACCAGGTCGTTGACGCCGGGCTCGGGAACGCCGGGGATGCGGGCGGTGGCGTTCGGCGGGGCGTCGTTGAGGGTGACGGTCAGGCCGCCGCCCTGAAGCGGCTCCAGGGCCGCGCCGAGCCGCAGGCCGTCCAGCCGCGCCGTGTCGGCGGGGTCGTGGCCCTGGCTCTCGGTGAGCTGCTGCGCCCGGGCCTGGAGGTCGGCCAGCTGGGCCTGCGCCTGCTGGTTCTGCGAGCTGCGCTGGCGGACCACGTCGCCGAGGCTCAGCAGCGAGTTGTCGGTCCGCAGGTCGGTGCCGCGGGCGGTCTGCGCGCTGATGTAGAAGAGCAGACCGGCGAGCGCGAAGACGGCACAGGTCAGGGCGCGTCCGACAATTCGGGTGCCGGAGGGGCGGGTAGCGGCCTTCCCCGGGGGAATCGACAAATTAGTCACCGTACCCTTATCTCCGCGAGACCCGCTGAGCCACTACGCTAACGGACGCCGGTGGCGGGTGCGGGAGCGGTCCCTGAGCGTTCTCCCCCACCGACCGTCGGCGCCTCGCCCGCTGCACGTCCGCGCGGTCTCACAGCGCATCGACAGGAGAGCACCTCGTGCCGAAGTCTCGACTCCGCAAGAAGTCCGACTACACCCCGCCGACCACGGCCGCGGTGAAGATCAGTTCGGGGCGCGGTTGGGTCGCCCCGCTGATGCTGGCGCTGTTCCTGATCGGCCTGGTGTGGATCGTCACCTACTACGTGACCAGCGGGAACTACCCCGTCGAGAGCTGGCGGAACTGGAACATCCTGGTCGGCTTCGGCTTCATCGCGGCGGGGTTCGGCGTCTCCACCCAGTGGAAGTGACGCTCCGCGCGTCCTGAGGGCCCGACACGGGGCTCCTTCCGCCGCTTCGGATCGCGGGCCCCGGAGCGGCGGTCAGGCATGTCCCGGTGCGGTCCGGGCCCGGCGGTCCGACGGCCCCACAGCCCGGTCGGTTATCCCCACCATCAGACTGTCGCGCTTATCCACATGGTTATCCACACTGGGGAAAAGTCCTCACAGCCTGTGGATAACTTTTCCGGTTCCGGTCGTCCACAGCTGTGCACAACCCCTCAGGAACGGGGGAACCGCACAGGAGGACACGCGTAGAACAACAGTCCACAGGAGGGTCGGCGCACAGCCTGTGCACAACCCCGCACCCGCTGTGGACAAACGTCCGGGCGTCACGCGCCGTACAGGGCCATCCCGGTCAACAGCATCGCCGCCTCCACGGCCACCGCCACGGCCAGCGTCAGCCCCTGCACCAGGCCGCGGCGCTCGCGCGGGGCGTACATCAGGCCGAAGGCGGTCAGCGCGCCCAGCGCCAGGCCGCCGAGGTGCGCGCGCCAGTCGATGTTCGAGCGGGAGAAGGTCACCACCAGGTTGAAGACCAGGAAGGCCATCGCCGGGGCGAGCGGGCCCCGGATCCGCAGCTGCATCACGATCGTGGCGCCGATCAGGCCGAAGACCGCCCCGGAGGCCCCGAACGAGTCCATCAGGTTCCCGGCCAGCAGGAAGGCGAAGGTGCTGCCGCCGAGGCCGGAGAGCAGGTAGAGGGCCAGGAAGCGCAGCCGGCCGAGTGCCTCCTCCAGCGGCGGGCCGAGCCAGAACAGCACCAGCATGTTCATCCCGATGTGCCACCACTCCAGGTGCAGGAAGGTGGCGGTCAGCAGCCGGTACCACTCGTGCGGGCCGTCGGCGACGCCGGCCGGGCCGCCGCGGATGTCCCCCCCGGCGCTGAACAGCGACCAGATCTGGCCCAGCCTCGGGGTGAGCACGTAGGCGGCCAGCAGCCAGACCACCAGGTTGACGCCGATCAGCGCCCTGGTCACCAGCCCGCCGTCCACGGTCAGCGCCCCGCCGAACCGGGTGGTCGCCCGCCGCGTCCCGGCGTGCCCGTTGCCGACGCACTCCGGGCACTGGAAGCCCACCGAGGCGGTCACCATGCACTGCGGGCAGATCGGCCGCTCACAGCGGGTGCAGGACACCCCGGTGGCCGTCTGCGGGTGCCGGTAGCACCCGGGCAGCCCGCCCTCCGGGGACCCTTCCGCCGCCGACCGCGACTCGTCCGGGAGCATCACCGGTTCCCCTTCCCGTACGCGACCACCGAAGCCGCCAGCCTACTGCCGCCCGCAGCCCCCGCAGGGGTCCTGCCCGGCCCACCTCCCGCCCTCGCGCCCCCAGCGGTCCTGCCCGGGCCACCTCCCGCCCTCACGACCCACCACCCCCCGAAGCCCCCCGCAGGGGCCCCGCTCGGCCCACCCGGGGTGCCAGTGGACAAATCCGGATGCATGATCAGCATTCAGGTGGATATGTGCATAAAGGACGCCACCCAGGAGGAGAGACTCGTGAGCTTTTCGGATTCGGCCCGTGAGACGGCCACCAGGACCCGGGACACCGCCGTGCTGTTCGCGGACGGCGCCAAGCAGCGCCTCGGGCCCGCCTTGGACGCCCTCGGGCCGAAGGCCGCCCAGGCCGCCCACAGCCTCCGGGTCCAGTACGACCGGCACCTCGCCCCGCAGTTCGTGCAGGCCTTCGCCAGCCTGTCGCCCGAGGCCCAGGAGAACGCCCTGAAGGCCCTCCACCGGGCCCAGGAGACCGCTCTGGCGGCCCGTCTGTCCGCCGCCCGCGCCGCCGACCAGGCCCGCGCCGCGGTCACCCCGGTGGCCCAGGAGGCCCAGGCCCGCGGCGCCGCCGCGCTGACCGCCCTGCACGGCAACGTCAGCTCGGCCGAGATCAGCGAGATCGCCGCCCGGAACGCCCGCAAGGAGCGGTGCAACGGCTGGGCCACCGGCCTCGCGGTGGCCGGCGTACTGGCGATCGGCGGCGGCATCGTCGCCTGGCAGTGGTGGCGCCGGCACAGCAACCCGGAGTGGCTGGTCGAGCCCCCGGCCCCGCAGGCGGCCCGGCCGGCCGGCGCACACGCCGCGACCGCCCCGGTGAACGGTGCCACGCCCGAGGAGGCCGCCGGGACCACCGACGCCACGCCCACCCGGGACGAACCCACCGAGGACGGGCCCACCGGGGACGACCGCCCGCAGCCCTAGCGGGCACCCCCGGAAACGACCGAGGGCGGCCGACCCGTCATTCCAGGTCAGCCGCCCTCGTGGCGCTGTGGAGCATAGGAGACTCGAACTCCTGACATCTGCCTTGCAAAGGCAGCGCTCTACCAACTGAGCTAATGCCCCTCGATGGCACGGCCCGTGCCAACGGGCACTAGCGTACCGGGTTCCGACGCCGTTCCCGGCGCCGTTCCCCTGGAAGAACCGGTCGGTCCGGTCAATCGACCGGACCGACCGGTTGGGGAGGCGCGGTCGGGCGCCTCCGAAGACCGTCGATCGTCAGATCGTCCGGGGCCTCAGCGACCAGCCGGGACCGGGTCGGTGGCCTCGGTCCACAGGTCCTGCTCGGCGCGGTCCGCCTGGACCTGACGGTAGACAAAGAAGCCGCCGAGGGCGACCAGGGCGACCAGGAGGAGCTTCTTCACCGCGGGACCTCGTCCTTCTTGCGTTGTGGACTCAAGAGCCGGTGCTCCCGGTCCGAGTGACCGGGCCGACGAGTCCAGATGTGTTTCGAGCGCGAACGGGCGGCCGGGTGCCAGACTGCCCTTGCGGCCGATGATACACACCGGTATCCCAATCGTGACCAGCCACCGGCGCGGTCAACCCGGCGGTCCGGTCGGAGGATTGACGCCACACCTCCTGGCACACGGTTCGTCCGCACGCGGTCCGTCGGCGGAGCCCCCGTCCACACCGGCCGACAGGCGGCCCTGGAACCGCCCCAGGGCGGTCCGGAAGCCGGGGGCACGGGGATTTTCCCGGGGGAACGCCGAAGGGCCCGGAGTGGATCACTCCGGGCCCCTCGTGGTGGTGGGCCTAACAGGACTTGAACCTGTGGCCTCTTCCTTATCAGGGAAGCGCTCTAACCGTCTGAGCTATAGGCCCGCGCCGAAAAGAGAGCTTACCGGAACCTGGCCGATCCACGAAAACGCCGAAGGGCCCGGAGTGGATCACTCCGGGCCCTTCGCGGTGGTGGGCCTAACAGGACTTGAACCTGTGGCCTCTTCCTTATCAGGGAAGCGCTCTAACCGTCTGAGCTATAGGCCCTTGCCGCACTGAAAGATTAGCGGACCGACCGCGAATCTCCCAAATCCGTTTCGGCGACGGTCACCGCGGGGGCTGCGGCAGGACCCCCTGCGGCCGGGCGCACCAGCCACTCCTCACGGGTGGGCGGCAGGCCCGCCGCGCCCTCCTCGGTGCTGCGGACGGCGAGGACCTGGTTGACGCCGATCCGGTTCTGCTCGAAGGCGAGCGCCGAGGCGGCCATGTACAGCCGCCAGACCCGGGCCCGCCCGAGGCCGACCAGCCGGACCGCCTCCGTCCAGTGCGCTTCGAGGTTGGCCACCCACTCGCGCAGGGTGAGCCCGTAGTGCTCGCGCAGCGACTCGACGTCCCGGACCTCGAACCCGGCCTCCTCCAGCCGGGCCACGGTGGAGCCGACCGGGGAGAGCTCGCCGTCGGGGAAGACGTAGCGGTCGATGAAGGGGCTGGTGCGGTGCGGCTCGCCGGGGATGTCCGGGCGGCGGGCGATCTGGTGGTTGAGCAGCCGGCCGCCGGGCACCAGCAGCCGGTACAGGCCCTCGGCGTAGACCCGGTACTGCTCGGAGCCGACGTGCTCGGCCATCCCGACGCTGGAGATCGCGTCGAACGGGCCGTCGGCGATCTCCCGGTAGTCCTGCAGCCGGACCTCGACCCGGTCGGCGAGGCCGGCCTCCTCGACCCGCGCACGGGCCAGGGCGACCTGCTCCCTGGAGATCGAGACGCCGACCGCGGTGACGCCGTAGTGCTTCGCCGCGTGCAGCAGCAGCGAGCCCCAGCCGCAGCCGACGTCCAGCAGCCGCATCCCGGGCCGCAGGCCGAGCTTGCGGCAGATCAGGTCGAGCTTGGCCTCCTGGGCGGCCTCCAGGCTCTTGGACTCGGGCGTCCAGTAGGCGCAGGAGTACACCAGGGACGAGCCCAGCACGAGGCCGTAGAACTCGTTGCCGACGTCGTAGTGGTGGCTGATGGCCTCGCGGTCCCGGCTGCGGCTGTGCAGCCGGCCCTGGGCCCTGCGGACCTCCTCCGGGGGCGGCGTGGGCTCCGGGCCGAGCGCCCCGGCCCGCAGCACGGCGGCCAGCACCTTGCGGCCCCCGGCGCCGACGACGTCGCGCGGCCCGAGGGCCATGGTGCGGATCTCCGGCCGCTCGGAGAAGCGGGCGACGGCGGAGAGCGTCTCGTACAGGTCGGTGCCGGGGGCCAGGTCCAGGTCCCCCGCGACGTAGGCCCGGGCGAGGCCCAGCTCGTTCGGCTGCCAGACCAGTCGGCGCAGCGCCCGGCGGTTGCGCAGCACCACGGTGGGCGCCCCGGGCGGCCCGGCGACGCTGCCGTCCCAGACCTGCACCCGCAGTGGTACCGGGATCCCCAACAGCCCGTCCAGGGCTTCGACCAGTTGACCTGCGAGCTTCGCCACCCCACGCCTCCGTCCAGTCGTCCTGCGGAACCTCAGCTGACCCGGTCGAGCGGACCGGGGGCGGCCTGCGGCACTCCCAGAAGCGGGAACGGGCGGCGTCCAGCTAATCCCACCGCGGACGGCCCGTTTCCGGGCGGCGCGCCGCGGGGTACCGGCTGTCACCCGAAATGCCGACGGGCCCCGCCGGCTGCAACAGCCTGCGGGGCCCGCACATTCCGCCCGTGGACGGTCAACTGACCGATGGTCAGGTTCCGGCCGGATCAGTCCTCTTCGGCCAGGGTCAGCTCGACGCCGCCGGTGAAGCCGGCCGCCGCGTTGTAGATGAAGGCCGAGAGCGTGGAGAGCGCCGTCAGCAGCACGACGTCGACCACGGCGATCAACGTGGTGAACATCATCACCTTGCCGAAGCCGATGTAGTCCATCAGGTTCAGGGTGCTGCTGGCGTTCTCCGCGCCGCCGCCGGTGACGTCCTTGAGCGTCTTGGTCAGCGAGTCGAAGACGCCGAGCGAGTCCAGCGTCATCCACAGCACGGCCGAGGCCACGATGATGATGATGCCGACGGCCAGCGACAGCAGGAAGCTGACCTTCATCACCGACCACGGGTCGACCTTGGTCACCCGCAGCCTGGCCTTGCGGGTCCGGCCGAGGCCACCGCCGGTCGCGGGGGCGCCCGCCGGGCGGCGCGCCGCCCCGGCGACGGGGGTCCCGCCGGGCGGGGTGTTGCCGGTCCGGGTGCCCCGGGCCGGGGTCGGCTGCCCCTTGGCGTAGGTGGTCGGCTGTGAGAAGCCGGCCCCGCCGGGGGCGGCACCGCCCGGCGGGGGCGGGTTCTGGCCCCCGTACGTCGCTCCGCTCTGGCCCGCTCCGCCGACCGGTGGCATCAGCGAGGTGGACGCGGCCGGGTGCTCGGTCGGCGGCTGCGGCACGCCGTACCCCCCACCCTGCTGCGCGCCCGGACGGCCGCCGGAGGGTCCCCCCGCAGCACCCGTGGCTCCACTCACCTGGTCCTCCCGCACTTCCCACCAGGGCGGCGCCGCCCTGGTCCGTCACTCGTCATCCAGCGCCCGGCGGGATTGCCCGGAACTGGTCGGCGTCCGGTGCCGCCGCGTCCACTCTCTGGACGCGACGGCACCGGTCTGCGGTTCGGTTCAGACCTCGGCGTCTCCGCCGACCGCCGTCCCCGTACCCTCGGCCGTCTCGGTGGACTCGGTGTCCCCGACCTCGTCCTCCGCCGTCTCCTCGTCCTCGGCCTCCGCGTTGCGGGCCATGCCCACGACCGCGTCGCGCTTCCCGAGGTTGATCAGTTGGACGCCCATCGTGTCACGTCCGGTTTCACGAACCTCGGAAACCCTCGTGCGGATCACCCCACCCGACAGGGTGATCGCCATGATCTCGTCGGTGTCGTCCACCACGAGCGCCCCGACCAGCGAGCCCCGGCCCTCGACGATCTTCGCCGCCTTGGTGCCGTAGCCGCCGCGCCCCTGGACACGGTACTCGTCCACACCGGTGCGCTTGGCGTACCCGCCGTCGGTGGCGGTGAAGACGTAGGTGCCCGGACGGACGACGTTCATCGAGAGCAGTTCGTCGTCCTCGCGGAAGGCCATGCCCTTGACGCCGGAGGTGGCGCGGCCGGTGGGCCGCAGGGCGTCGTCGGTCGCAGTGAAGCGGATCGACTGGGCCTTCTTGGAGACCAGCAGCAGGTCGTCCTCGGCGGAGACCAGCTCGGCGCCGATCAGCTCGTCGTCCCGGCCCTCCTCGTCCTGGCGCAGGTTGATCGCGATCAGGCCGCCGGAGCGCGGGGAGTCGTAGTCCTTCAGCGCGGACTTCTTCACCAGGCCGGCCCGGGTGGCGAGGACCAGGTACGGCTTGTCCTCGTAGGTGCGGACGGCCATCACCTGGGTGATGTGCTCCTCCGGCTGGAAGGCCAGCAGGTTGGCCACGTGCTGGCCGCGGGCGTCGCGCCCGGCGTCCGGGAGCTCGTAGCCCTTGGCGCGGTAGACCCGGCCCTTGTTGGTGAAGAACAGGATCCAGTTGTGGGTCGTCGTCACGAAGAAGTGGTCGACGATGTCGTCCTGCTTGAGCTGGGCACCGCGCACGCCCTTGCCGCCGCGCTTCTGCGAGCGGTAGAGGTCGGAGCGGGTCCGCTTGACGTAGCCGCCGCGGGTGATCGTGACGACGATGTCCTCCTCGGCGATGAGGTCCTCGATGGAGAGGTCGCCGTCGGAGGGGATGAGGGTCGAGCGCCGCTCGTCGCCGTACTTCTCGACGATCGCGGTGAGCTCCTCGGAGATGATCTCCCGCTGACGGGTCGGCGAGGCCAGGATCGCGTTGTACTCGTCGATCTTGCGCTGGAGCTCGTCGTGCTCGTCCATGATCCGCTGGCGCTCCAGGGCGGCCAGGCGGCGCAGCTGCATCTCCAGGATGGCGTTGGCCTGGAGCTCGTCGATGTCGAGCAGGCCCATCAGGCCGGTGCGGGCGGCGTCGGCGCTGGCCGAGGCCCGGATCAGCGCGATGACCTCGTCGATCAGGTCCAGGGCCTTCAGCAGCGCGCGCAGGATGTGCGCGCGCTCCTCGGCCTTGCGCAGCCGGAAGGTGGTGCGCCGGACGATGACCTCGACCTGGTGGTTGACCCAGTGCCGGATGAAGGCGTCCAGCGACAGGGTGCGCGGCACGCCGTCGACCAGGGCCAGCATGTTGGCGCCGAAGTTGGTCTGGAGCTCGGTGTGCTTGTACAGGTTGTTGAGCACGACCTTGGCGACCGCGTCGCGCTTGAGCACGACCACCAGGCGGGTGCCGGTGCGGGACGAGGACTCGTCGCGGACGTCGGCGATGCCGGCGATCTTGCCGTCCTTGACCAGGTCGGCGATCTTCAGCGCGAGGTTGTCCGGGTTGACCTGGTACGGCAGCTCGGTGATCACCAGGCACTGGCGGCCCTGGATCTCCTCGACCTCGACCACGGCGCGCATGGTGACCGAGCCGCGGCCGGTGCGGTAGTAGTCGTCGATGCCGCGGCGGCCGACGATCAGCGCGCCGGTGGGGAAGTCGGGGCCCTTGATCCGCTCGATCAGGGCCTCCAGCAGCTCCTCGGCGGAGGCCTCCGGGTTCTCCAGGTACCAGAGCGCGCCGGAGGCGACCTCGCGGAGGTTGTGCGGCGGGATGTTGGTGGCCATGCCGACCGCGATGCCGGTGGCACCGTTGACCAGCAGGTTGGGGAAGCGGGCCGGCAGGACGGTCGGCTCCTGGGAGCGGCCGTCGTAGTTGGGCGCGAAGTCGACGGTCTCCTCGTCGATGTCGCGCATCATCTCCATGGCCAGCGGCATCATCTTGCACTCGGTGTAGCGCATGGCCGCGGCCGGGTCGTTGCCCGGGGAGCCGAAGTTGCCGTTGCCGTCCACCAGCGGCATCCGCATCGACCACGGCTGGGCCAGGCGGACCACGGTGTCGTAGATCGAGGTGTCGCCGTGCGGGTGGTAGTTGCCCATCACGTCGCCGACGACGCGGGCGCACTTGTAGTAGCCCTTCTCGGGGCGGTACCCGCCGTCGTACATCGCGTAGAGCACGCGGCGGTGCACCGGCTTGAGGCCGTCGCGGACCTCGGGGAGCGCACGGCTGACGATCACGCTCATCGCGTAGTCGAGGTACGAGCGCTGCATCTCGGTTTCGAGCTCGACCGGCTCGATCCGCATGGTCGCCTGGGCGGTGGCCTCGGCGGCCTCGGGGGTCTCGGGCTGTTCGCCTTCGGGACGGTTGTCGTCGACCACTGGTGGTCAGTTTCCTTTCACGCGGACTGGTACGTGCGGGGCCTGGGGTGCAGGCGTCACACGTCCAGGAAGCGGACGTCCTTGGCGTTGCGCTGGATGAAGGAGCGGCGGGCCTCGACGTCCTCGCCCATCAGCACGGAGAACAGCTCGTCGGCGCGGGCGGCGTCCTCCAGGGTGACCTGGAGCAGCAGCCGGTGCTCGGCGTCCATGGTGGTGACCCGCAGTTCCTCGGCGTTCATCTCGCCGAGACCCTTGAAGCGCTGGATCGCGTCGTCCTTGGGCAGCCGGCGCCCGGCCTCGACCCCGGCGGCGATCAGGGCGTCGCGCTCGCGGTCGGAGTAGGCGTACTCGAAGTCGTCCTTGCCCCACTTGATCTTGTACAGCGGGGGCATGGCGAGGTAGACGTACCCGGCCTCGACCAGCGGCCGCATGAAGCGGAACAGCAGGGTCAGCAGCAGGGTGCGGATGTGCTGACCGTCGACGTCGGCGTCGGCCATCAGGACGATCTTGTGGTACCGCAGCTTGGACTCGTCGTAGTCCTCCTGGATGCCGCAGCCGAAGGCCGAGATCAGCGCCTGGACCTCGGTGTTCTGCAGCACCTTGTCGATCCGGGCCTTCTCGACGTTCAGGATCTTGCCGCGGATCGGCAGGATGGCCTGGGTGCGGGGGTCGCGGCCCTGCTTGGCCGAGCCGCCCGCGGAGTCACCCTCGACGATGAAGATCTCGCACTCGGACGGGTCCTTGGACTGGCAGTCGGACAGCTTGCCCGGCAGCGAGGCGGACTCCAGCAGGCCCTTGCGGCGGGTGAGGTCGCGGGCCTTGCGGGCGGCGACGCGCGCGGTGGCGGCCTGGATGGACTTGCGGATGATGTCCGAGGCCTCGTTGGGGTTGCGGTCCAGCCAGTCGGCGAGGTGCTCGTTGACGACCTTCTGGACGAAGGTCTTCGCCTCGGTGTTGCCGAGCTTGTCCTTGGTCTGGCCCTCGAACTGCGGCTCGCCGAGCTTGACCGAGATGATCGCGGTCAGGCCCTCGCGGATGTCCTCGCCGGAGAGGTTGTCGTCCTTCTCGCGGAGCAGCTTCTTGTCCCGCGCGTAGCGGTTGACCAGGCCGGTCAGCGCGGCGCGGAAGCCCTCCTCGTGGGTACCGCCGCCGTGGGTGTGGATGGTGTTGGCGAAGCTGTAGACCCCCTCGGTGTAGGAGGAGTTCCACTGCATCGCGATCTCCACCGAGATCGCCTTGTCCTTGTCCTCCGCCTCGAAGTCGATCACCGAGGGGTGGATGACCTCGCCCTTGCGGGAGTTGAGGTGGGCGACGAAGTCGGCGATGCCGCCGTCGTACTTGTACGTGACGGAGAGCGGCTTGCCCTCCTCGTCCACGTGCTCGGGGCGCTCGTCGGTCAGCGAGATCGACAGGCCCTTGTTGAGGAAGGCCATCTCCTGGAAGCGCCGGGAGAGGGTCTCGAAGGAGTAGACCGTGGTCTCGAAGATCTCGGGGTCGGCCCAGAAGGTCACCGTGGTGCCGGTGCGGTCGGTCTCCGCGCCCTTGGCCAGGGGGGCGGTCGGCGCGCCCATCTTGTAGTCCTGGGTCCAGATGTGGCCGTCCTTGTGGATCTCCACCGAGAGCCGGGTGGACAGCGCGTTCACCACCGAGACGCCGACGCCGTGCAGACCGCCGGAGACGGCGTAGCCGCCGCCGCCGAACTTGCCGCCCGCGTGCAGGACGGTGAGCACGACCTCGACGGCGGGCTTGTCCTGGCCGGGGACGATGTCCACCGGGATGCCCCGGCCGTCGTCGACGCAGCGGATGGCGCCGTCGGCCAGGATCGTGACGTCGATGGTGGTGGCGTACCCGGCCATCGCCTCGTCGACGGAGTTGTCCACGACCTCCTGCACCAGGTGGTGCAGGCCGCGCTCGCCGGTGGAACCGATGTACATGCCGGGGCGCTTGCGGACGGCGTCGAGGCCTTCCAGCACCTGGATGTTGCTACCGGTGTAGGAAGCCTGGTCGGTCTGGTCTGGGGTCTGGCTGGGGTTGCCGGAATCGGCCACGAAGCGCCCTCTCTGGCACAGCACGGGCCGCATTCCCTCCCCGTGCGGGCGGGCGTGCGACCACGGCGTTACGACTCGGTTGCCACTAGCAACAGTGTTTGGCTCTCAGTCTACCGGTACGACTGACATAGATGGGCGTTTGGCAGCCCTTGAAGGCAGATATGCCGCCCTGAATCCCCTCTGCACATGTCCCGATACTCGACAGGGGGGCTCGGAGCGCCTGGAAGGGCCGTCAGGGGTTCCGGAAGATCGCCATCCGATCCCGGGCCGGGCCGGCCGGGTCAGCCCCAGGTGTCGCCGGGGCCCTTGCTCCCCGGCGCGCGCAGCCGGCCGTAGCCGCGGGCGGGCGCGGCTGGGCCGAGCACCTTGATGGTCCTGACCGTGCCGTGGCCCAGCTCGTGGTTCAGACGTGCCACCAACTGCCGTGCCAACCAGCGCAGTTGAGTGGCCCAGGCGGTGGAGTCGCACTGCACGGTCAGGACCGCGGCGGCCTCGTCGTAGGAGGAGGGGTGGCAGTGGGCGGCGATGTCAGGGCCGACGATCTGCGGCCAGCGGCCCATCACCCCGCCGACCGCGGCCGAGGACTCCCAGCCGCGCTCGGTCAGCAGCCGGTTCAGCGCCGCCCCCAGCGGGACCGGATCACGGCCGTCCGAGCGGGCCCCGCTGCGCAGACCGTGCCGCCGCGCCTCGCGCTTCTGCTGGACCTGCTCCCCGCGCTGACGGGCCTGGGCGCGGGCGGCCCGCAGGGCGGACCGGGCGAGGTCGGCGCCGGTGGGCGCGGGAGCGCCGGGGTCCGCGGTGCGGGAGGAGTTCTCCGCCGACTCGCTCACGGCGATCTCCTTTCCCCAGCCTGTGGACAACCCGATGAGCCGTCCAGCCTACGGGAGCGCACGGACGCCGGACGGCGGCACCTGCCCGCGCCGCGGGCCGTGCCGGTGGTGGAGGTACGAAGGATCAGGCGTCGATGCGCTGGACCGCGCCGTCGGAGACCGCGAACCGGGCGCCGACCAGCGCCTTCGGCACGTCCTCGGCCACCGCCGCGGTCACCAGCACCTGCTCGCCGTGGGCGACCAGCTCGGCCAGCCGGTCCCGGCGGGCGGCGTCCAGCTCGGCGAAGACGTCGTCCAGGATCAGCACCGGCTCACCGCCGTCCGCGCGCAGCAGCTCGTACGAGGCCAGCCGCAGCGCGAGCGCGAACGACCAGGACTCGCCGTGGCTGGCGTAGCCCTTGGCGGGCAGCGGGCCGAGCCTGAGCACCAGCTCGTCGCGGTGCGGGCCGACCAGCGTGATCCCGCGCTCGACCTCCTGCTTGCGGACCGTCTGCAGCGCGCCCAGCAGCTGCTCCTCGGCCTGCTCGCGGCTGGTCGGCAGCTCGCCCTCGAAGGAGCTGCGGTACTCCAGGGCGGTCTCGCCGCCGCCGGGGGCCAGCTGCCCGTAGGCGGCCGTCACCAGCGGCTGCAGGGCGGCCACCAGCTGGATCCGGAAGGCCGTCAACTCGGCGCCGGCCCGCGCCAGGTGGCCGTCCCAGACCTCCAGGGTGGACAGGTCGGCGCCCTTGCCGCCGCCGGCCCGGCGGGCCATGGCGGCGGTCTTCAGCAGGGCGTTGCGCTGCTTGAGGACCCGCTCGTAGTCCTGCCGGACCCCGGCCAGCCGGGGCGCGCGGGCGGTCAGCAGCTCGTCCAGGAAGCGCCGGCGCTCGCCCGGGTCGCCCTTGACCAGGCTGAGGTCCTCGGGGGCGAACAGCACGGTGCGCAGCAGGCCCAGCACGTCGCGCGGGCGGACGTTGTCGGAGCGGTTGATCCGGGCCCGGTTGGCCTTGCCCGGGGTCAGCTCCAGCTCGACCAGGGTGGAGCGGCCGCGGTCCACCACCGAGGTGCGGATGACCGCCCGCTCGGCGCCCAGCCGGATCAGCGGGGCGTCCGTGGCGACCCGGTGGCTGCCCAGGGTGGCGACGTAGCCGATCGCCTCGACCAGGTTGGTCTTGCCCTGGCCGTTGGGGCCCACGAAGGCCGTCACGCCCGGGTCGAGGGGAACCTCGGCCCGGGCGTACGACCGGAAGTCGGCGAGCGACAGGTGCGCGACGTGCATGGCTGTGGACTGCGCCCGCCTTCTTGTGGAGAACCTGCTGGTTACTTGGACTCGACCGCGTGGCCGCCGAACTGGTTGCGCAGCGCGGCGATCATCTTCATCTGCGGCGAGTCCTCCTGGCGGGAGGCGAAGCGGGCGAACAGCGAGGCGGTGATCGCCGGCAGCGGCACGGCGTGGTCGATCGCGGCCTCGACGGTCCAGCGGCCCTCACCGGAGTCGGCGGCCCAGCCGCGCAGCTTATCCAGGTGCTCGTCGTCGTCCAGGGCGCGGACGGCCAGGTCCAGCAGCCAGGAGCGGATGACCGTGCCCTCCTGCCAGCTGCGGAAGACCTCGCGCACGTCGGTGACCTCGGGGGCGGCCTCCAGCAGCTCCCAGCCCTCGGCGAAGGCCTGCATCATCGCGTACTCGATGCCGTTGTGGACCATCTTGGCGAAGTGCCCGGCGCCCACCGCGCCCGCGTGCACCGAGCCGAAGTCGCCCTCCGGCTTGAGGGCGTCGAAGACCGGCTGGGCCTTGGCGACGTGCTCGGCGTCGCCGCCGTACATCAGCGCGTAGCCGTTCTCCAGGCCCCAGACGCCGCCGGAGACACCGCAGTCGACGAAGCCGATGCCCTTGGCGGCCAGCGTCTCGGCGTGCTTGATGTCGTCGGTCCAGCGGGAGTTGCCGCCGTCGACCACGACGTCACCGGGGGAGAGCAGTTCCGCGAGCTCGTCGACGGTCGCCTGGGTGGCGGCACCGGCCGGAACCATCACCCAGACCACGCGCGGGCCCTGGAGCTTGGTGACGAGCTCCTGCAGGCTCTCGACGTCGGAGATCTCCGGGTTGCGGTCGTAGCCGACGACGGTGTGGCCGGCGCGGCGGATCCGCTCGCGCATGTTGCCGCCCATCTTGCCGAGACCGATGAGGCCGAGCTCCATGACCAAATCCTTACTGTGGGGCGTTGCCTGGCGGCGGCGCCGTTGCCGCACTCCCCGAGCCTACGCTTCCGGCGACGGCGGACTCCCGGTGGTCGGGCCGACCGGGGGGAGACGTCCACAGGCTGTGCACAGCGGGTGTGCACAGCCTGTGGGTGACGGAGCCGGTGGGCCCGACCGGAGAGCCGGTGTCGGCCGGGACCAGCCGGAATCAGCCGGAGAGGCGGACCGGCATGATCAGGTACTGGTACGCCTTGTCCTCCTCGGCGTCCACCGAGACCTTGCCGCTGAGCAGGGCCGGCTTGGTCGGGGTGGTGAAGCTCAGCTGGGCGAAGGGGGAGTCGATGGCCTTGAGGCCCTCCTCCAGGTAGCCCGGGTTGAAGGCGATCGAGATGGCGTCGCCCTCCAGGGAGGCCTCGATCCGCTCGGTGGCCTGGGCGTCGTCGCCCGAACCGGCTTCGAGGGTCAGCACGCCCTCCTCGAAGTTCAGACGGACCGGGGTGTTGCGCTCGGCGACCAGCGAGACGCGCTTGAGCGCCTCCAGGAAGGGCTGGGTCTGGATCGCCGCGATCGCGTTGAACTCGGTCGGGAAGAGGCTGCGGAACTTGGGGAACTCGCCCTCCAGCAGCCGGGTGGTGGTCCGGCGGCCGGCGCCCTCGAAACCGATCAGGCCCTCGCCGGCGCCGCCCGAGGAGAGCGCGATCGAGACGTTGTCGCCGCTGCCCAGGGACTTGGCGATGTCCTGCAGCGTCTTGGCGGGCACCAGGGCGACCGCGGAGATGTCCGACTGCTCGGGCTTCCACAGCAGCTCGCGGACGGCGAAGCGGTAGCGGTCGGTGGCGGCCAGGGTGATCCGGTCGCCCTCGATCTCGACCCGGACACCGGTCAGCACCGGCAGGGTGTCGTCCCGGCCGGCGGCGACCGCGGCCTGGCTGACGGCCGAGGCGAAGACGTCCCCGGAGACGGTGCCGGTGGCGGTCGGCATCTGAGGCAGTGCCGGGTACTCGTCCACGGGCAGGGTGGGGAGGGTGAAGCGGGAGCTGCCGCAGACCACGCTGACCCGCTGGCCGTCGGTGGAGATCTCCACAGGCCTGTTGGGAAGGTTGCGCGAGATGTCGTTGAGCAGTCGACCGGAGACCAGGACGGTGCCGGCCTCCTCGATGTCCGCCTCCAGCTCGACCCGGGCCGAGACCTCGTAGTCGAAGCCGGACAGCGCCAGGCTGCCGTCCTGTGCCGTCAGCAGCAGGCCGGCCAGCACCGGCACCGGCGGCCGTGCCGGGAGGCTGCGGGCAGCCCAGGCCACCGCCTCCGCGAGGACGTCACGCTCCACCCGGAACTTCACCGGTAACCGCCTCCTGGATCGAGCGCTCCCGCTCGCACTCTGGTTCGTCTGGTCTTGATCGTCGGTTCCGCTGTCCACCGAGCTCTGCCACTCCGCTTCCAGCTGCCAAGGACAGTCTGACGTACTCCGCCGACAGACGGGGCAGACGGGCGGAAGCAAGCCGAACAGATGTCGGGGAGCGGTTGTCCACAGATTTCGGGCCCACCCACTTTGAAAGCAGGCTCACGGTCTATCTGTGTAGCGGTAGTAGTAGGGCCTGTGGAAACCGTGGATAACCCCGTTTCCGCAGGTCAGGGCCCGATTTTTGTCCACAGAGGGTGTGGACGGCGGCTGTGGACGGGCAGGCCGCGCTGTGGACAGCCGAGCGTTACCCACAGGGCACGCAGGGTATCCACAGGTTATCCCCAGGACTGTCCCCAGATCCGGGCCCGGTTATCCACGGGCGCCGGTCAACTTTTCGTGACGCCTTTCACACCAGGGTGTGAACGCCAGCTCACGGTTGTCGAACTGTGGATCACGCTGTGGACAACCTGGGGATAACCGACCTCACCCTGGGGACAACCGGTGGATAACCCGGACGGCCCACTGGGGACCCGTCAATTGTCCACACCCTGTGGATAACCGTTGTGCACAAGTCCACAGGCACCTGACCTGCGCGGAAGAGCGTAGCGGCGACGGGCCTGTGGACGAATTCTGGATAACTCCGGACTCCCCGGCCTGTGGACCGCGGGGAGGGGGCCTGTCCTGTGGACAACGGCCTCGCGCGCCCCCGGCTTTCGAATCACCGGTCAGTTGTTCGGCGCGGGCTGTGGACTGGTGGAACGTCCGTCGACGCCATCCCTGCCCAGCCGCCGCGCCGCACACACCTGTGGATGTGCCAAAAGGGCGTCAGGATCGCTCCTGACGCCCTTCGGAGGCCGGCCGGGGCCCGTGGACGGGTGTGGACGGGTGTGGACGGGTGTGGAAAGCCCGTGGCGCGCCTAGCTCTTGATGCGGTTGGTGAGCTCGGTGACCTGGTTGTAGATGGAGCGCCGTTCGGCCATCAGCGAGCGGATCTTGCGGTCCGCGTGCATCACCGTGGTGTGGTCGCGGCCGCCGAACTGCGCGCCGATCTTCGGCAGCGAGAGGTCGGTGAGCTCCCGGCACAGGTACATCGCGATCTGGCGGGCCGTCACCAGCACCCGGCTGCGCGAGGATCCGCAGAGGTCGTCCACACCCAGGCCGAAGTACGCGGCGGTCTGCTGCATGATGACCTGCGCGGTGATCTCCGGGCCGGCGTCCTCGTCCCCGCCCGGGATCAGGTCCTTGAGGACGATCCCGGCCAACTCCAGGTCCACCGGCGCCCGGTTGAGGTTGGCGAAGGCGGTGACCCGGATCAGCGCACCCTCCAACTCCCGGATGTTGCGGGTGATTCGGGACGCGATGAACTCCAACACGTCGGCGGGAGCGTTGAGTTGCTCCTGGATCGCCTTCTTGCGCAGGATCGCGATCCGGGTCTCCAGCTCCGGCGGGGTGACGTCGGTGATCAGCCCCCACTCGAAGCGGTTGCGCAGCCGGTCCTCCAGCGTGGTCAGCAGCTTGGGCGGCCGGTCCGAGGAGAGGACGATCTGCTTGTTCGCGTTGTGCAGGGTGTTGAAGGTGTGGAAGAACTCCTCCTGCGTGGACTCCTTGCTCGCGAGGAACTGGATGTCGTCCACGAGCAGGATGTCCATGTCCCGGTAGCGGCGGCGGAAGGTGTCCGCCTTGCCGTCCCGGATCGAGTTGATGAACTCGTTGGTGAACTCCTCCGAGGACACGTAGCGCACCCGGGTGCCCGGGAAGAGGCTGCGCGAGTAGTGCCCGATGGCGTGCAGCAGGTGGGTCTTGCCCAGCCCGGACTCGCCGTAGATGAAGAGCGGGTTGTACGCCTTGGCCGGGGCCTCGGCGACGGCCACCGCCGCCGCGTGCGCGAAGCGGTTGCTGGCGCCGATGACGAAGGTGTCGAACAGGTACTTGGGGTTCAGCCGGGCGGCCGGTTCGTCCTTGCGCGAGCCGCCGGCCGGGGGAGCGCCGGGCGGGGCGGGGACGCCGGGTACGGCGGGGCGCTCGGCGGCGGCCTTCTCGGCCGGGCGGCCGCCGGCGGGCCGGGAGCCGTGCGAGCGGCGGCCGGCGCCGGTGCGGGGCTGCTCGTTCGGGCCGGGGCCGTACGCGCCGCCGAAGAGGTCGCCCTGGGTGGTCGAGGGAGGGCTGGGCAGCGGCCGGGGCGCCGGGCGGGGCTCGGGCTCCTCGGGCTCGCGGTAGGGCGCCTGCGGCTCCTGGTAGCCGGACCAGGGCTGGGCCGGCTGGCCGCCGTACGGCGCGGGGCGCTGCTCGTAGCCGCCGGTGTCGTAACCGCCGGTGTCGTAGCGGGGGCGCTCGTAGTCCTGCCCGTACGGCTGCTGCTGGTAGTCCTGGTCGCCGTAGTCTCCGGAGTCCTCCTCGGACGGGCCGGGGTAGGGCTCGACGGGGGCCTGGGCGGCGGGCGCGGGGGTGGTCGGCGCGGCGTTGGCGTCGACCATCACGGCGATCCGGACCGGGCGGTTGAGCTCACGGCTGAGGGCGTCGGTCAGCTGCGGCAGCAGCCGGCCCTCCAGCACCTGCTTGGCCCGCTCGTTGGGGGTCGCCAGCAGGGCGGTGTCGTGCATCATCCACATCGGTTGGGTGCGCTGCACCCACTGCTTGTCCATCTCCCCGATATCGGGGTCGTTGACCAGCCGGTCGACGACTCTCGCCCAGACCGGGACGAGGTCGCTGTTGACATCAGCCACTGGTGCACGCTTTCCAAGAACAAACCAGACAAGTCCTGCAACGGTAGTCACCGAACAGGGACGGATCAAGTCGTTGTCCACAGGCTGTGGGTAAGGGGCTCCGTGAACGGCTGGTTTGACCCTCGCGCCCCGTCCCGCGTACCGTAACCAGGTCGAGTTGTCGATGGCCGCTGCCGCATGTCCGCGGGTCCGCCCGCTCCATAAGGCGCGCAGCACGGGCGCCGTGGATTGCCTCAGACCCCAGCCGAACTGGGGCGATGGGCCGGATTTCCGAAATCAGGGGAGATCACGCGGACGCACGGTGACGGCCAAGCGACCCCCCGTCATCCTACGATTCACCTCAGGAGCCCCCGAGTGAGCAAGCGCACCTTCCAGCCGAACAACCGTCGTCGCGCGAAGACCCACGGCTTCCGGCTGCGTATGCGTACCCGCGCCGGCCGCGCCATCCTGGCTGCCCGCCGTGGCAAGGGCCGCGCCAGCCTGTCCGCCTGATCCACGCCAGAGTCTGTTGTGCTGCCCTCCGAGAATCGGCTGCGGCGGCGCCAGGACTTCGCGACCGCGGTGAAACGCGGTCGCCGGGCCGGCCGGCCCCTTCTGGTCGTCCATCTCAGCAGAGACGGTGACCCGCAGGGGCAGACCGACCGGACCAGCGACTCCCGCCCGCACGTCGCCGAGGGGACTCCTTCGGCGCGTGCGGGTTTCGTCGTGAGCAAGGCCGTTGGCCCGGCGGTCGTTCGCAATCTGGTCAAGCGCCGGTTGCGCCATCTCATCCGTGATCGTCTGTCCAGGCTGCCCGCCGGTAGCCTGATAGTGGTGCGTGCGCTGCCCCAGGCCGCCACCGCCTCGTACCAGGAGCTCGAACGCGACCTGGACGCGGCGCTGAAACGGTTGCTGAGGGCCGAGCCCGCCGCCACGGCGCCGACGGGAGCAGGGCGATGAAGTACCTGCTGATGGGTCTGATCAGGGTTTACCAGTGGACCATCAGCCCACTGCTCGGTCCGGTCTGCCGTTATTACCCCTCCTGCTCGCACTACGGCTACGAGGCCGTGAAGGTGCACGGGGCGGTCAAGGGCGGCGGACTGACCGTGTGGCGCATCCTGCGCTGCAATCCGTGGACGCCCGGCGGGGTCGATCATGTCCCGCCGCGCAAGCATCCGGTGTGGCACCGGCGGTTGCGCGACTGGCTGAGCAGCCGGTCCGCCATCGGCGAGCCGGTGACCGCCACCCCCGCCGGTCCGGACCCCGAGGGCCCGGCGACCATTGGCCCCGAGCGGCCAATCCACCTGTCCAAGGAGCCTGACCGGTGACCTTCGGTTTTCTGAGTCCCCTGTACACCGCGGTGTCCTGGATCATCGTCCAGTTCCACTCGCTGTACAGCCATATCTTCAACCCGGACGGCGGTTGGGCCTGGGGCCTGGCCATCGCCTCGATGGTGGTCGTCATCCGGATCTGCCTGATCCCGCTCTTCGTGAAGCAGATCAAGGCGACCCGGGCCATGCAGGCGATCCAGCCGAAGATGAAGGCCATCCAGGAGCGCTACAAGAACGATCGCCAGCGCCAGTCCGAAGAGATGATGAAGCTGTACAAGGAGGCGGGTACCAACCCGTTCTCCAGCTGCCTTCCCATCATCGTGCAGGCGCCGTTCTTCACCGCCCTCTACGGTGTGCTCGCCAAGGTCGCCAAGGGCCAGGACATCGGCGTCATCCACGGTGACCTGCTGGTGAGCGCCGGCAAGGCGCACATCTTCGGCGCCCCGCTGTCCGCGACCTTCGTCAGCAGCAGCGAGACCAGCGTCAAGATCGTCACCGCGGTGATGATCGTCATGATGTCGCTGTCGCAGTTCGTCACCCAGCGCCAGCTGATGACCAAGAACGTCGACCTCACGGTGAAGACGCCGTTCATGCAGCAGCAGAAGATGCTGATGTACGTCTTCCCGGTCATGTTCGCCGTGATGGGCATCAACTTCCCGGTCGGTGTCCTGGTCTACTGGCTGACCACCAACGTCTGGTCGATGGGCCAGCAGCTGGTCGTCATCCACAACAACCCGACCCCGGGCAGCAAGGCCTTCCAGGAGCGGCAGGACCGGCTGAAGAAGGCCGGCCGACTGCGTCCGGACGGCACCGAGATCAAGGGCGCGCTCTGGGGCATGCTGCCTCCGTCGAAGGCGGCCCTCGACGCCGAGGCCTCCGCGGTCGCCACGGTCGAGGAGTCGGTGCAGGCGCGCCGCCAGCAGCCCCGCCGGCAGACCAAGGCCCAGCGCCAGCACGGTGGTGCCACGCAGCCGCAGACCGCCGAGCCGGACGAGGTGACCCCGGTGGAGCAGCCCGCCGACACCGCCCCGTCCGATACCGCCCCGTCCGAGCCCGCCGCGAAGCCGGCCGAGGCCAAGCAGGGCGCGGCCAAGCCCGGCGGCACCAAGCAGGGCACCCGGCAGCAGCCCAAGCGCGGTGGCGGCCAGCGGCCGAAGAGGAAGTCCTGACCGGCCCCCGGCCTGTTGCGGCAGCCCCGAAGAGCTTCGTTCCCGGCCCGCCAGACGGGCCCAACTCCGAAGGAGTCCATCAGTGACGGAAGGCACCACCTCCGCCGTCGAGGCCGAGGCCGCCGCCAGCGCCGACGAGAGCCTCATCGCCCGCCTGGAGCAGGAGGGCGACATCGCGGCGGACTACCTGGAGGGTCTGCTCGACATCGCGGACCTCGACGGTGACATCGACATGGACGTCGAGGGCGACCGTGCCCTGGTCTCCATCGTCAGCGACGGCAACGACCGCGCGCTGCAGCGCCTGGTCGGCCAGGACGGCGAGGTGCTGGAGGCCCTGCAGGAGCTGACCCGGTTGGCCGTCCACCGGGAGACCGGCGAGCGCAGCCGTCTCATGCTGGACATTGCCGGCTTCCGGGCCCGCAAGCGCTCCGAGCTGGCCGCGCTGGGTGCCAAGGCCGCGGAGCAGGCCAAGAGCACCGGCGAGCAGGTCAAGCTGCGGCCGATGACGCCCTTCGAGCGCAAGGTCGTGCACGACGCGGTCGCGGCCGCCGGTCTGCGCAGCGAGTCCGAGGGCGAGGAGCCCCAGCGGTGCGTGGTCGTGCTCCCGGCCTGAGGCCGGCAGCACGATGACCGGCCACCACGGTGGCCGGTGAGCTTCACCGGACGCGACCCCGTCCGCCTCGTGCGGGCGGGGTCGTCGTCCCTTCCGCGGGGCCGGGCCCCGGCGGGGGACGTTTCACGTGAAACAGTGGGTTGAGCGGGTCGGTGGATCCGGGGATCGGAGAGGTCGAGATGGACACGGAGAGCGCGGCCGCCGGCCGTCCGGGGGCGGACGTGAACCCGGCCGGTGAGGAGCTGGCGACCGAAGCGCCCGGGGCACCTGAGGCACCCGAACCGGACGTGCCGGCCGAGGCGCCGGCCGCCGCCCGGGAGGTCTTCGGCGACCGCTTCGACGCCGCCGTCCGCTACACCGAGCTGCTGGCCACCGCGGGCGTCCGGCGCGGGCTGATCGGCCCGCGCGAGGTGCCCCGGCTGTGGGACCGCCACGTCCTCAACTGCGCGGTGCTGGCCGAGCTGCTGCCGGCCGACTCCACCCTGTGCGACGTCGGCTCCGGCGCCGGCCTGCCCGGTATCCCGGTGGCGCTGGCCCGGCCGGACGTCTCGGTGACCCTGCTGGAGCCGCTGCTGCGGCGGACCACCTTCCTGGAGGAGGTCGTCCGGGAGCTGGGGCTGGAGAACGTCACGGTGCTGCGCGGCCGCGCCGAGGAGATGGTCGGCAAGCTCGCGGTGGACGTGGTGACCGCCCGGGCGGTGGCGCCGCTGGAGCGGCTGGCCGGCTGGGGGATGCCGCTGCTGCGTCCGCACGGGCAGATGCTGGCGCTCAAGGGCGACAGCGCCGAGCAGGAGCTGGCCGACTCCCGGGCCGGGCTGGCCAAGCTGGGCGCGGTCGAGTGGTCCGTGATCTCGGTCGGCGAGGGCACCCTGGAGACCTCGACCCGGGTGGTCCAGGTCAAGGCGGGGGAGAGCCCGGGCGGGGTGAAGGCCGCGACCCGGCGGGCCAAGATGGCCCGGGCCGACCGCAACGCGAACGCCCGCGGCGGCGAGCGGGGCCGGGGCGGACGGCGCCGCGGTCGCTGAGGCCTTCGGGGCCTGTCCGGGGGTGACGCCGGACACGTACGGGAACGGGCGGTCGGCCCTCCGGGAACGGGGGAGCCGACCGCCCGTCGTCTTCCAGGTGACGGTCCGGCCGACGTCGGAACACCGGAGTGTCGCAACGTCAGATTTCCGGCATAGCGGGCATGGTGTTTCACGTGAAACGTCGCTCCTTGCTCTCAGGCATCCTTCGCCGTGACCGGGCGGCGACTGTTGCCGCTCAGGTTTCACGTGAAACACTGACCCCCATGCAGGACTCGGAGACCATCGACCAGATCGATGACACGCCCATTGCACGGGCTGCCCAGGCTGCGGTTCGGGCGATCGGCCGAGCGGGGGAGGGCCTGCCCCGGCCCGCCGCCACCCGGGTGATCGTGGTCGCCAACCAGAAGGGCGGGGTGGGCAAGACCACCACCACCGTGAACATGGCCGCCTCGCTCGCCATGCACGGACTGCGCGTCCTGGTGGTCGACCTCGACCCGCAGGGCAACGCCTCCACCGCCCTCGGCATCGACCACCACGCCGAGGTGCCGTCCATCTACGACGTCCTGGTCGAGGGCAAGCCCATGGCCGACGTGGTTCAGCCGGTCGTGGACGTCGAGGGGCTGTTCTGCGTCCCCGCCACCATCGACCTGGCCGGCGCCGAGATCGAGCTGGTCTCGCTGGTGGCCCGGGAGAGCCGGCTGCAGCGCGCCATCGCCGCCTACGAGCAGCCGCTGGACTACGTCCTGATCGACTGTCCGCCCTCGCTGGGCCTGCTGACGGTCAACGCCCTGGTGGCTGGTCAGGAGGTGCTGATCCCGATCCAGTGCGAGTACTACGCGCTGGAGGGCCTCGGCCAGCTGCTGCGCAACGTCGAGCTGGTGCGCGCGCACCTCAACCCCGCGCTGCACGTCTCGACCATCCTGCTCACCATGTACGACGCCCGGACCCGGCTGGCCGCCCAGGTCGCCGAGGAGGTCCGGACCCACTTCCAGCAGGAGGTGCTGAGCACGGCGATCCCGCGCTCGGTACGCATCTCGGAGGCGCCCAGCTACGGGCAGACGGTGCTCACCTACGACCCGGGTTCGACCGGGGCGCTCTCGTACCTGGAGGCCGCCCGCGAGCTCGCGCTGCGCGCGGTGGTCCAGGGCGGTTCGCTGGTGGGCCAGCAACGGGGCGGACAACAGGGGTACGGAGCCCCGGTGGCACAGCACGGTACGACGGAGGGCAATCGGTGAGTGGTCGCAGGGGTCTGGGACGAGGGCTTGAGGCGCTGATCCGCCCTGCCGCGCCGGTGGACGGCGGGGTGGCGGCAGAGCCCGCGAAGGCCGCGCCCGCACCGGCCTCGGTGGTGGCGACCGGGACGACAGCGCCGGCCTCGGTGCCGACGCTGCCGACCGGCCGTGGGACGGTGGCGGCCAGGGCCGCCGCGGAGAAGCAGGCCGAGCGGTCGCTGTCGGCGCCGGTGGCCGGTGCCTTCTTCGCCGAGCTGCCGTTGGACGCGATCACCCCCAACCCGCGCCAGCCGCGCGAGGTGTTCGACGAGGACAAGCTGGTCGAGCTGGTCAACTCCATCAAGGAGGTCGGACTGCTCCAGCCGATCGTGGTCCGCCAGGTCGGAGCCGAGCGCTTCGAGCTGATCATGGGGGAGCGCCGCTGGCGGGCCTCCCGGGAGGCCGGGCTGGAGCGGATCCCCGCGATCGTCCGGGCCACCGAGGACGACAAGCTGCTGCTGGACGCCCTCCTGGAGAACCTGCACCGGGCCGAGCTGAACCCGCTGGAGGAGGCCGCCGCCTACGACCAGCTGCTGCGGGACTTCTCCTGCACCCACGAGGAGCTGGCGGACCGGATCGGCCGCTCGCGCACGCACGTCTCCAACACCCTGCGGCTGATGAAGCTGCCGGCGTCGGTCCAGCGCCGGCTGGTGGCCGGGACGCTGATGGCCGGACACGCGCGGGCGCTGCTCGGGATCCAGAACGCCCAGGTCCAGGAACAGCTGGCCGCGCGGATCATCGCCGAAAGCCTCTCGGTGCGCAGCGTCGAGGAGATCGTCATGCTGATGCGTCCGGAGGAGGAGAAGAAGCCCAAGCGCCAGGCGCCGAAGGCGGGCAAGCTGAACTCCCCGGCCTTCAACGACCTGGCGAGCCGGCTGTCGGACCGCTTCGACACCCGGGTCAAGGTCGAGGTGTCGCAGCGCGCGGGCAAGCTGGGCAAGGGCAAGGTGGTGCTGGAGTTCGGTTCGGTGGAGGACCTGAACCGGATCCTGGACAGCATGGCTCCGGGCGAGGACGGTCTGCGGCTGTCGCAGGGCTGAGCCCGGTTGAGCCGAGGGCGACGACCCGATGGGTGCATGTTCCGCGTGAGCGCTGTTTCACGTGAAACATGCACCCATCGGCGTTCGTGGGGGAATGCTCGACCGTGAGAGGGAGGAGGAGGTACGGGTCATGGGACGCCGGATCGCTCCGCTGACGCTGGACAACCTTGAGGACCTGCCGACGGGCTGCCGCTCCTGTGTGTTCTGGGAGTTGGACCCGGTCAGTGCGAAGGAGGCGGTGGAGTCCGGGAAGCCGGAGCTGGAGAAGGAGGGGTGGATCTCCGCGGTGCTGCTGGAGTGGGGGTCCTGCGGCCGGATCGCGTACGTGGACGACCAGCCCGCGGGCTTCGTGCTCTACGCGCCGCCCGCCTACGTCCCCCGCTCGCAGTCCTTCCCGACCAGCCCGGTCTCGGCGGACGCCGTTCAGCTGATGGTCAGCCGGGTGCTGCCGGGCTACCAGCGGCAGGGGCTCGGGCGGGTGCTGGTGCAGGCGGTGGCCAAGGACCTGCTCGGGCGCGGGGTGCGGGCGGTCGAGGCCTTCGGCTCGGTCGGCCCGACGCCGACCAGCTGCGTGCTGCCGGCCGATCACCTGCTCGCGGTCGGCTTCAAGACCGTACGGCCGCACCACCGGTACCCGCGGCTGCGGTTGGAGGCGCGCACCACGCTGTCCTGGCGCGGGGACGTGGAGGGCGCGCTGGAGCGGCTGCTCGGCGGGCGCAAGGAGCCGGCGCTGCGTCCGTTCTAGCTGCGTCCGTTCCAGGCGCGCCCCCCGGAGAGGACGACGGCGGCGGGGCTCCCCGGTGTGGGGAGCCCCGCCGCCGTTCGGTCGGTGACCGGGGGACCTAGATCAGGCCGTCCAGCTCGCGCAGCAGCGCGGCCTTCGGACGGGCACCGGTGATGGACTTCACCGGCTGGCCGCCCTTGTAGAGGATCAGGGTCGGGATCGAGATGACGTTGTACTCGGCGGCGGTCTGCTGGTTGGCGTCCACGTCGAGCTTGGCGATGGTCAGCTTGTCGCCGTGCTCGGCCGCGATCTCCTCCAGGATCGGGGCGACCTGGCGGCACGGGCCGCACCAGGTGGCCCAGAAGTCGACCAGTACGGGCTTCTCGCTGTCCAGGACGTCGGCCTTGAACGTCGCGTCGGTGACGGTGGTGGTGGCGCCGGCCACGGGAACTCCTCGGGTTCGGACGGAGGGGGCTGCTGCCAGGAGAACAACGGGCGGGCCCGTTCTGTTTCTGCCTGGCCGGGGGCGGGGGCGTTTCACGTGGAACACCCCCGCCGGGGGTCGGTCGGTGGCGCGGGGGGTCAGACCGCCACGGCGGCGGCCTTGGCCTCCAGGTCGTCCAGCGCGGCCAGGTAGCGCTCGGCGTCCAGCGCGGCGGAGCAGCCGGTGCCGGAGGCGGTGATGGCCTGGCGGTAGGTGTGGTCCACGACGTCGCCGGCGCCGAACACGCCCTCGACGTTGGTCCGGGTCGAGGGGGCGTCGACCTTGAGGTAGCCCTCGGCGTCGAGGTCCAGCTGGCCCTTGAAGAGGTCGGTGCGCGGGTCGTGGCCGATCGCGATGAACAGGCCGGTGACGGCCAGCTCGCGGGTCTCGCCGGTGGTGGTGTCGCGCAGGGTGACGCCGGTCAGCTTCGGGTCGCCGTGGATGGCCTCGACCGCGCTGTCCCACTCGAAGCGGATCTTCGGGTCGGCGAAGGCGCGCTCCTGCATCGCCTTGGAGGCGCGCAGGGTGTCCCGGCGGTGGATGATCGTGACGCTGCGGGCGAAGCGGGAGAGGAAGGTCGCCTCCTCCAGGGCCGTGTCGCCGCCGCCGACCACCGCGATGTCCTGGTCGCGGAAGAAGAAGCCGTCGCAGGTCGCGCACCAGGAGACGCCGCGGCCGGAGAGCTTGTCCTCGTTCGGCAGGCCGAGCTTGCGGTGCTGGGAGCCGGTGGTGACGATCACGGCGCGGGCCTTGTGCACGTTGCCCTCGGAGTCGGTGACGGTCTTGATGTCACCGGTGAGGTCGACCGCGACGATGTCGTCCGGAACCAGCTCGGCGCCGAAGCGCTCGGCCTGGGCCCGCATGTTGTCCATCAGCTCGGGGCCCATGATGCCGTCCCGGAAGCCCGGGAAGTTCTCGACCTCGGTGGTGTTCATCAGGGCGCCACCGGCGGTGACGGCACCTTCGAAGACCAGCGGCTTGAGGGAGGCACGGGCCGTGTAGAGCGCAGCCGTGTACCCGGCCGGGCCGGAGCCGATGATGATCACGTTACGGACGTCGCTCACTGCTTCTCCTGGTTCGCATCGCGACCCGCGTTTGCTGCGGGGAGGGCGGTCCTGCTCCGCCGCCCGGGACAACGACTGACCAGTCTCCCGCATTCCCAGGCGGATCAGTACCAGGTGCCCGAAGTTCGGGAGCGTCGTGGCGTCCTGGTCGTCGATCGCATGGGAACGGGCCCGCTCAGTGGCTCGGGACGGTCCGGTGCAGGAGGACCGGGCCGCAGTCGACGGGACGCAGGTAGACGTCCACGTGGTCGGGACGGCCGGGGGCGGGGAAGACCAGGACCTCGACCGGGGTGCCCCGGTAGCTGCCCCGGTCGGTGGCCAGCGGGGTGCCCGGGGCGGGGGCCCGGCAGTCGCCGGAGGAGGGGACGGGGCCGGAGGGCGAGGGCTCGGCCGCGGAGGGCGCGGAGAGCTCCGGCCGGGCGCCCTCGGCGGGCTGGGCGCCGCCGGACGCGGCGGGACCGGTGGCCCGCAGCCCGGGCTCGGCGCCGGAGCGGGCGAGCAGCTGCTGGATCTGCGCGGCGAGCCGGTCGTCCTGGTAGACGGTGCCCGGGGTGCCGGGGAGGCTCTGCGGGGTGGGCACGCCCGCCGGGGCGACGGCGGCCGTGGCGCTCCTGGAGGAGTCGGAGGGGTGCAGCAGCAGGGCCCCGCCGAGGCCGAGCGCGGCCAGTGCGGCGGCCGCGCCGAGCAGCAGGGCGAACCGTCGGCGGCGGGGGCGGGGCCGACCGGGGCCGGTGGCCGCGGTGGGGCGGGCCGGGGGTGCGGAGGCGGGCCCGGAGGGCGTGGAAGGCCCCGCGGCGGCCCGTACCGCCGTTGCCGGGGCAGGGGCCTCGGCGGTGGCGTCCGTACGGCGGTCCGCGGCCGCCTCGGCCAGCGCGGCGTCCAGCCGGACGGCGACGTCGGCGGGCATCGGCTCGGGCTCGACGGAGCCGAGCAGCGCCCGCACCTCGTCCAGCGCGTCGGCGGTCTCCCGGCACTCGGCGCAGCCGTCCAGGTGCCGGTGCAGTGCCTCGGCGGCCTCGGCGGACTCGACCAGGCCCTCACCGAGGTCGGCGAGCTCCTCGACGGAGGGGTGGGCGTCGGCGGGTTCGGGGGAGGAGAGGTGGGCGGTCATCGCGTGCTCGCGTCTCCTTCCAGCATCGTCCGGCCGGTGGTCGGGCCCGTCCCTGTGACGGTACGCGGGCCCGTCGGGTTCCCCTGGGTGTTCCGGAGCGGCGGCGGGGCCGTGCCGGGAGTGCCGGGTGCGCCGGGCCCGGGTGCGCCGCGGTCCGGTGCGCCGGGGCCCGGTGTTTCACGTGAAACATCCTGTTCCCGCAGGTGCCGGACCAGCGGCAGCAGCCGGGCTCGGCCGCGCGCGCAGCGGCTCTTCACGGTGCCCACCGGGACGCCCAGCAGCTCGGCCGCCTCGGCGACCGGGTAGCCCTGCATGTCGACCAGGACCAGCGCGGCCCGCTGTTCGGCGGGCAGCTCGGCGAGCGCCGCGGTCAGCTCGCGCCGCACCTCGGCCCGCACCACCGGGGAGTCGGCCGGCTCGGCCGCGCCGACCAGGATGTCCAGCCGTTGTGGGTCCTCGTCCAGCGGGGTGGTGCGGCGGGTGGCGCTGCGCCGGGCGCGGTCCAGGCAGGCGTTGACCACGATCCGGTGCAGCCAGGTGGTGACCGCCGAGCGCCCCTGGAAGCCGGCGGCGGCGCGGAAGGCGGAGACCAGGGCGTCCTGGAGGGCGTCGGCGGCCTCCTCGCGGTCGCCCAGGGTGCGCAGGGCGACCGCCCAGAGCCGGTCGCGGTGGCGGTTCACCAGCAGCCCGAAGGCCTCCGGGTCGCCGGCGACGTGCCGGGAGAGCAGCGTCGCGTCGTCGTCCGCCACTGTCACCCCTCGGCCCCCTGCCGTCGTGTCCGGTGCGCGGGCCGTGCGGTCAGCCGGAGACCCTGACCTCGGCGACCTTGCCCTGGAACCTGCCGTCGCCATCCTTCGGCAGAGCGGTCAGCCAGATCAAGAGGTAGCGCGTGGTGACCGGGGAGTCGAGGGTGAAGTCGGCGTTGGCGCCGGTCTTCCTGGCGAGGACGGTGAAGCTGTCCGGCTTGGCGTCCATCGGGCTGGCGGCGGCGGCCGCATTGGGCACCCGCAGCTCCGCGGTGTGCTCGCCGAGGAACTGGACGTTCACCGACGAGACCGACTGCGGCGAACCCAGGTCGATCATCAGGCCGGTTCCCGACTTGAGGGAGGGCGGCTTGGGGCCGAACTGGTCGTTGTACCAGTTGGTGGTCCAGGCGGTGTTCACGTCGCCGTCGAAGGCCTTTCCGAGGCTGTCCTTGCCCTCGGGGGAATCGCCCATCGGGTTGTACGACTGCGCGTTCTTGATGGTGAGCGGCACCGGCGCGTGCGTCGTCGGGTGCGCGGACGGCGCGGTGGAGCTGATGGACTGCTCCGGGGAGGTGATCACCGGCCCGGTGTTGCGCAGGTTGTCGACGAACTGCCAGGAGGCCACGCCGATCGCGCCCAGCGCGACGGTCCAGGCGGTGGCCTTGACCACCCGGCGCAGCCGCCGCCTGGTCCGCCGGGAGGCGGTCGGCCGGGAGGAGGCCGGCAGCGGGGCGACCGCCGGATCGGCCACCCGGGTGGGGTTGGGCGCGGTGGGCAGGGCGTGGGTGTTGTGCCGGGGCGGGGTCGGGAAGGCGGGCAGTTCCGGCTCGGGCTGGCGGATCCGGGGCAGCTGCGCGATCGCCCGGACGAGCTCCTCCGGGGTGGTGATCGGCTCGGCGTGGTGCGGCGGGTGGTCGAACAGGGCCCGCGCGGCGAGCTCCGAGAGGCCCTTGTGGACGCCCGCGCGGACCTGGTCCGGCGCGGCGTTCTGGAGGCCCTTCGGCAGCCCCTGGAGGTCGTAGCGGTCCTCGGGGTACGGCCAGCGGTGGGTGAGCGCGGCGAACAGCAGGGCGCCGATCGCCCGGGTGTCGGCGCGCTGGGCGTCCTCGGCGGACTCGTCGGCGGGCAGCCCGCGCAGGGCGGCGTCCACCGCGATGCCGTTGATCCGGTACTGGCCGCTGTCGGTGCGCAGCACGCAGCGCGGGGTGAGCCGCAGGTGGGCCTGGCCCCGGCGGTGGGCGGCGGCGACCGCGTCGGAGACCTGGCGGACCATCTGGTACGCCTCGTGCGGCTCCATGGGGCCGTTCGCGATCAGCCTGGCGAGGTCGGAGGCGTGCGGCAGCCACTCCCGCACGACGTAGACCAGCTCGCCCTCCTGGACGGCGTCCAGGACCTGGACGAAGCGGGGGTCGCCGAGCAGGGCGGCGGACTTGGCGGCGGCCAGCACCTTGCGGGCGCGCTGGTGGCCGGAGGCCATCAGGTGGACGCCGACGGCCCGGCGCAGCTTCTCGTCGACGGCGCGCCAGCTGCTGAAGGTCTCGGTCTGGGAGATGCACTCCTCCAGCCGGTACCGGTGGCCGATCATGTCGCCGCTGTGCCGCATCGGCGCGGGGAGGGTGCGCGGGAGGGTGGCGGTGTCGCGGGGGTCGATCGTGGGCTGCGGGTCGGTGGGGCGGCGACCGGTGGGCGCGGGCTCCGGGGCCGGCGTGTCCTTCTTCCGGGGGGAGCCCGAGCCGGCGGCCAGTTCGGCGGCGATCTCCCGGGCGGAGAGGGGGGCGGTGATCTCCGAGGTCTCCTCGCCGGAGGAGGCCTCCTCGTCGGGCTCCGCGGGAGCGTCCTGGCCGTCGGCCGTGGAGGCGTCCGTGGAGGGGGCGTCGGCGGAGGCCGTGGAAGCGTCCGCGGAGGGGGCGTCGGCGGCGCCCGCCGGGGCGGTCTTCCCGCCCTCAAGCTCGTCGATCGCCGCAGCCAGCGCGGCCTCGTTCGCCGACGCATCAGCTGCTGACGTGTCGACGACCGCCTTGGTGCCATCAGCCACCGTGGTCCTGCCTCCCCTTGTGTCGCCCCGGCCTGAGAGAGTCGCTGGAGCGCGCGGATCGGCCGCCCTGTGCTCCAGGACAATTGTGCCCACTCTTCTCCACCGGGTACGACCGCTGAGGGGCCCGCTCGGTTGCGCACCGGTGGAGAGATGTGGTGCAGATTCGACACCGGGCCGCCATCTGGTGGCCCGGGCGGTCCCGGCCGCAGGTGGCGGCTCAGGAGACGGCCGGACGGGCGGAGGGGGGCGTCGCCCCCGGTGACGCCCGGTCAGGGCGTCCGCTCGTCCGGCCGGTCGTGGAAGGGTCAGCGGCCCAGTCGGCCGCGGACCATGCCCAGCATGGCGTTCAACTCCTCGATCCGCAGGCGCTTCGCGATGAACACGAAGACCGCCAGCTGGACGCCGCCGGCCAGGACGACCGACAGCACGCTGCCCATCCAGCCGCCGAGCACCTGTTGGAGCGCCAGACTGATGCCGAGTCCGACCACCGCGGCCGGGACGCAGGCGGCGGCCAGCCGGCTGTACGTCCGGCCGATCCGCTTGGTGTCCAGCCCGCCGATCTTCTTCTTCAGCTTCGGCAGTGCGACCGCCACTCCGATGGCGTAGCCGAGGCCGTAGCCGAAGGACATCCCGGTCACGGTCCACTCGGGGGGCAGCACGAGCCAGCAGGCCAGCGAGAAGACGGCCTGGCAGGCCGCGACCCAGACGGTGTTGGAGAACGGCGTCCGGGTGTCCTCGTAGGCGTAGAAGCCGCGCAGCATCACGTACTGGGCCGAGTAGGGGATCAGCCCGAGCGCGAAGGCCGAGAGCATCAGGCCGACGTTGGTCGCGTTGTCCAGGGCCGTGGCGCCGCCGCCGACCGCGTAGATCGAGCGGCCGATCGCCGGGCCCAGCGCGAGGAACAGGAAGGCCGCCGGAACGACCGCCACCGCCGTGGTGCGCAGCCCGTAGGAGAGGTCGTCGCGGACGGCTCCGGCGTCCTCGTCGGCCGCCGCCCGGGAGAGCCGGGGGAGCACCGCGCTCATGATCGAGACGGTGATGACGGCCTGCGGGAGCTGCCAGATCAACAGGGCGTTGGAGAAGGCCGAGAGGCCGACACCGCCGTGGCCGCTCTTCTCGGCCGCGCTGCCGGCGGCGGTGGCCAGCTGGGTGATCACCAGGTAGCCCGCCTGGTTGGCGAGCACGAAGAAGAAGGTCCACTTGGCCAGCCGGGCGGCCTTGCCCAGGCCGTGGCCGCGCCAGTCGAAGCGCGGCTTGAAGTGGAAGTCGGCCGCCCGCAGGTACGGGATCATCGCCAGCGACTGGACCACCAGGCCGAGCAGGGTGCCGAGGCCGAGCAGCCGGACGCCCTCCGCGGAGATGTTCTCCGGGGAGACCTGGGTGCCGTTGTAGCCGCCGTAGACCCAGATGTACGCGCCGAAGGTGAAGATCACCACGATGTTGTTGAGGACCGGGGTCCACATCATCGCGCCGAAGCGGCCGCGGGCGTTGAGGATCTGGCCCATCACGACGTGGATGCCCATGAAGAAGATGGTCGGCAGGCAGTACCGGGCCAGTGCCACCGTGGTGTCGGCCGAGGCCGGGTCCACCATCAGCGGGTGGGCGATCAGCTGGACCAGCAGCGGTGCCCCGAGCACCGCCAGGAACACGACGCCGCCGAGCCCGACCATCACCAGGGTGAGCAGCCGGCTGGCGTAGGCGGTGCCGCCGTCCTCGTCGTTCTTCATGCTGCGCACGAGCTGCGGTACGAAGACCGCGTTCAGCGCGCCGCCGCCGATCAGGATGTACAGCAGGGTCGGCAGGGTGTTCGCCGCGTTGTACGAGTCACCCATGACCGCGATGCCGATCGCTCCGGCGATCACCATCGTCCGCAGGAAACCGGTGCCCCGGGAGACCAGGGTGCCGGCCGCCATGATCGCGCTGGAGTTCAGCAGCGAGGCGACCTTGCCGCCACCGCCGCTCGGCGCCGGGGCCGTCGGCCCGGCCGCGACCTCCTGCTGCGCGGCGTGCTCCTCGGCGAGGTCCGCCAGCGGCTCGACCGCCGGGGGCACCGCGACGGCGGCCACCTGCATGGTGGCCTCCTCCTCGGAGAGCGGCGGGTCGAACTCGATCGGCGGGACGAAGGGACGCTGCCCGTCCGGGACGCCGTACTGCGGCTGGTGGGGCTGCTGCGGCTGCCCCGGGTAGCCGCCCATCGGCGGGGGCGGACCGAAGCCGGGCGCGACCGGGGGCACGGCCTGCGGAGCGGACTGGGCCGGGTCGGGCTGAGGGGCCGGCGGGGGCACCGGCGGCTGGGCCGCGGCCTCCGTCCGGTTGCCGAACAGCGCGTCCACCCCGACGTACTCGGTGGTCTCGGTGTCCCAGGCCGAGTGCGCCGGGCCCGGCTGCCACTGCGGCTGCTCGCCGCCCCACTGCGGCTGCGGCTGCTCGCCGCCCCACCGGGTCTCGACGACGGGGGCGGCAGGGGCGGTCGGCTGCTGCGGCCAGGCGGCCTGCACCGGGGTGTCCCAGCCGGGCTGCATCGGCGGCACCGGGGGGGAGAACGGGGTCTGCGGGGCCGGCGGCACCGGCGTCGGGTAGCCGCCGCCCTGAGGCGGCAGCTGCGGCGGCACGTCGTACGCGGTGGCCGGCGGCTGCTGCTCGACGGGCCGGGCGGCCCGCAGGCCGTACGGGTCCTGGCCGTCCCGCGGGTTCCCGTACGCGTCGGCGTACGGGTCCTGGGCGTAGGTGTCGGCCACGTACCAGTCGCCGGACGGCGACTCGGCGCCCGGCCGGCTCTCACCGCGGCCCGGCGGCCGCTCCTCGCTGCGCCCGGTCATGTCACCTCTTCGCTGTCGTGGGGGGAGGCCGGCCCGGCGGTGCGGGTGGTCGGCGGTATCAAGGACCAACCTTCTCATCACCGGCGGCCCGATCCCGGCCATCCGGGCTGCTGGCGCGCGGTGTCTGCGCTGGACCGCCACCGGCGGACTCCTCCGCCGGGGCGTCCGGCCCGGACCCGGCGGCGTCCTCGGCGGCGCCCCCGGCGGTGTCCCCGTCGGCGTCCGGCGCCGGGCCGTCGCCGACCGGCTGGTCGCCGTCCTCGTGCGGCCGCCCCCCGCGGCGCTTGCGCTGGCGGACGAAGCGCAGCGCGGCCAGCAGCATCAGGAGGCCGGCGCCCGCGAAGACGTACAGCACCCCGTTGGTCACCGAGGTGACCTCGACCCGGAACACCTGCGCCGCGCCGTACTTCTGCGGGTCGGGGCCGGTGGTCCACAGCTGGGCGGTCATGGTGACCGGGCCGTTGTTGCGCGCCTCGGCCGGGAACCGCAGGGTGACGCTCTGCGCGGCCGGGAGGACCAGTTCCTCGGCCTTGCCCACCGACACCCTGTTCGGCTGGGTCGAGGTGAGCACCAGCTTCAGGTTGGTGACCGTCTGGGTGAGGTCGTTGCGCACGCTGACCTGGAGCTGGCCGGTGTTCCCGGCCAGGGTGACGGCCGTCTTCGGCGGTACCTTGACGGCGTCGGTGAGGTCCTGCAGGTACTTCGTGACGCCCTCGCGGTAGGCGGCGCCGGCCGCCGGCTGGGAGCGCCACTCGGTGGACAGCGAGCGGACCATGGCGGCGCTGAACGGGCCGCGCACCCGCTGCGGCAGGGTGAGCACCCGCATCAGGACGTCCAGGTTGTGCTGGATGTCGTCGGTGCTGCTCAGGTCGGAGGCCGACAGCTCGGAGGCCCGGGCCTGGGTCGGGTAGTCGGTGGGCGCCGGGACGACGGTGTTGGCCTTCGGGTCCGGCGTGGACTGGGCCAGCGTGTCCAGCTTCACCGGGGTCGTCCACTTCTCGGCCGCCTGCAGCGCGCCCGCCAGCACCTTGGCGGTGTCGGCGGTGAGCTCGCGCGGCGGCATGACCAGCAGTCCGCGCTGGTTCTGCGGCTGCTCGTGGGTGATCGCGAAGGTCTCGGCCAGGAAGCGCTGGGTCGCCTCGGTCTGGTCCTTCGGGCTGCTCAGGTCCTTCTGGAGGAGCGCGGTGATCGTCTCGTCGGCGACCACGGCGTTCTGCCCGTTGCCGATCGGGCGCAGCGCGTTCGGGGTGTAGTTCACCGAGTCCGGCTCCGGCATGCTCTCGCCGTTGACCAGCACCAGGCCGCTGCCCGCCTGCCGGGCGATGCCGGCGATCTGCTGGTCGAGGTGGCCCTGGTAGGGCCAGGACACGTCGGAGCGGGTGTCCACGGACAGCCGGCCCTCGACGGTCAGCCGGCCGGCGGTGGCCGCCTTGTTCAGGGCGGTGCCCATCCCGGCGAGGTCGGAGCCGTTGTGCGCGATCGAGGCGAGGTCGGGGTCGGCGTACGGCAGCGCGATCACCTGGCTGCCGGGCTTGGCGACGGCCGCGCGCAGCTTGTCCAGCCAGGCCGCGGCGGCGGCCGAGCCGGTGCCGGGGACGGTGTTGTCGTCCTTGGCCGCCTTGCCGGAGTTCTCCGTGCCCGGCTTCTGCACCCGGTACTGCTTGTTGGTCATCGCGAACGCGGTGTCCAGCAGGTCCGGGTCGACCACCCAGGTCAGCCCGGTGAGTTTGGAGCCGGTGTCCACCAGCTCGTACAGCCGACCGCCCGGGGCGAACTCGGCGGCCAGGCTGTCGTCGCGCAGCACCGGGGCGGTCTGGTCGTTGTCGGCGGAGGTCTGCGCGGCCAGCACCGGCGCGTGCACCAGCGGCCAGAGCGTGGTGACCTTCGTCGGCTGGGCGTCGGCGCCGCCGGGGTTGTACGGGAGGAAGGTGCGGGCGATGCCCAGGGCGCGGTCGCGCCCGTTCTCGGCGGTCGCGCCCCAGGCGTCCACCGCCAGCTCGTAGACGCCGCTTTCGGACAGTCCGAGGTCGCTCACCGCGACGCTCAGCGTGTACGACTGGTTCTGGCCGGGGTTCAGCTCCGGCAGGGCGTACTGCGGGCTGTCGAGCTCCACCCCGTCCCGGTCGCTCGGCGCGGAGCGGTCGGCCACCGCGGCCAGTTCGCTGCGCCGCTGCAGCGGCTTGCTGGAGACCGGCTTGCGGACGGCCGCGTGCGCGCCCTTGATCGCCGACTTCCCGGTGTTGGTGACGTGCCCCGTGATGGTCACGGTGCCGTTCGGGGCGGCCACCTGCGGGGTCACCGTCTCGATGGTCAGGGCCACCGGGTACTCCGCCGTGGCCGAGGCGTCGGCGGCCGGGCGGATGTTGCCGCCGGCCGGCAGCGCCACGGCGGGGGCGGCCGTGAACAGGCCCAGGGCGGCCGCGCAGGCGGCGGCGAAGCGGCGGGCGCGGCCGCCCTGGCCCCGTCCGCCGGCGGGCTGTTCGGCGGGGCCCTTGGCCCGTCCAGGCTGTCGGTGCGCCCCCAGGCCCGAGTGCCGTGTCGGCTCACTCACTCGTTTCGCCCTCGCCGTTCTCGATCGCTCGCTGCTGATGCTGTCCGTAGGGCGCTGTCGCCCGACGTTCCCCGCTTGACGCTCTTCGCCCGACGCCGTTCGCCGCGCTGCCGCCGCGGAGGTTTCCGCCGACGTGGCGGCGCGCGGCACCGCATCCCCTGTCCGGTGCCCGAGACTCGTCCACCGGCATGGTAACGATCCAGCCCGGCGCGCAGTGTTGCGGGCTGTGGGGTGAGACGCCCAAAACGCGCGGGCGGTTGACCTGCCGGGCCACGTACCCTTGTGAGCCGTGTCCACTGCCAATGAGCCCACCGCGCGCACCGACCGTTCCAGCACCGCCGTCCAGGCCGTTCCAGGCCTGAGCGAGGCCCAGACCATGGGGCTGCAAGAGCTGCTGCGGGTGTCACCGGTGGCCGACGAGATCGCCCGCCGGTTCCAGGCGGCCGGTCACCGGCTGGCGCTGGTCGGCGGGTCGGTCCGGGACGCGCTGCTCGGCCGGCTCGGCAACGACCTGGACTTCACCACCGACGCCCGTCCGCAGCAGGTGCTCAAGCTGGTCAAGGGCTGGGCGGACGCGGTCTGGGACGTGGGCATCGCCTTCGGCACCGTCGGCGCCCGCAAGGACACCGCCGACGGGTCCTTCCTGATCGAGATCACCACCTACCGCTCCGAGGCGTACGACCGCACCTCGCGCAAGCCCGAGGTGACGTACGGCGACACCATCGAGCAGGACCTGGTCCGCCGGGACTTCACGGTCAACGCGATGGCCGTCGACCTGCCCGGCCGCGGCTTCGTCGACCCGCACCACGGCCTGGAGGACCTGGAGGCCCGGGTGCTGCGCACCCCCGCCACCCCGGAGGAGTCCTTCTCCGACGACCCGCTGCGGATGATGCGGGCCGCCCGCTTCGCCGCCCAGCTGGACTTCGACCCGGCGCCCGAGGTGGTCGCCGCGATGACGGAGATGGCCGAGCGGATCACCATCGTCTCCGCCGAGCGGGTCCAGGCCGAGCTGAACAAGCTGCTGCTCGCCAAGTACCCGGTGAAGGGCCTGCGGCTGCTGGTCGACACCGGCCTGGCCGGGTACGTGCTGCCGGAGCTGCCCGCGCTGCGGCTGGAGCGCGACGAGCACCACCGGCACAAGGACGTCTACGAGCACTCGCTGACCGTCCTGGAGCAGGCCATCGACCTGGAGCAGGACGGCCCGGACCTCGCCCTGCGGCTGGCCGCGCTGCTGCACGACATCGGCAAGCCGCGCACCCGCCGCTTCGAGTCGGACGGCCGGGTCTCCTTCCACCACCACGAGGTGGTCGGCGCCAAGATGACCCGCAAGCGGATGCGCGAGCTCAAGTACTCCAAGGAGCTCACCGAGGACGTGTCGCGCCTGGTCGAGCTGCACCTGCGCTTCCACGGCTACGGCGGCGGCGAGTGGACCGACTCCGCAGTGCGCCGCTACGTCACCGACGCCGGGCCGCTGCTGGAGCGCCTGCACAAGCTGACCCGCTCGGACTGCACCACCCGCAACCGCAAGAAGGCGGCGGCGCTGTCGCGCATCTACGACGGCCTGGAGCAGCGGATCGGGGAGCTGAAGGCGCAGGAGGAGCTGGACGCCATCCGCCCGGCGCTGGACGGCAACGAGATCATGGAGCTGCTGGCCATCAAGCCCGGTCCGATGGTCGGCAAGGCGTACAAGCACATGCTCGAACTGCGGCTGGAGTACGGCCCGATGGAGCACGACGCGGCGGTCGCGGCGCTGCACGCCTGGTGGGCCGAGCAGCAGGGCTGAGCCCGAACACGACGCGAGGGGTGGTCCGTTCGCCGGACCACCCCTCCTGCGTGCCCTGGGTCACCTGAGCTGCTTCAGGCAGAGCACGTAGTCCAGGACCGGGAAGTTGGGGTGCTTGCTGATGTACCAGCTGTCCGACTTCGGCTGCTGCTTGCAGACCTTCTCGTCGGAGGTGGTCAGGTACTTGAAGACCACCTTGTACTGCGCCTTCGCGTCGGTGCAGGGCAGCACGGTGACCTTCGGGTGGGTGTCCGTGGTCTCGCTGGTGCCGTTCTCGTTGCGCAGGCAGTCGCCGGGCTTGGCGTCGTCCACGCGGTCCGCGGAGTCGGTCGGGGTGGTGGCCGGCGGCAGGGTGATGCTCGGCAGCGGCGGCAGGGTGAAGGTCGGGCTGGGGACGACCGGCGGGGTGTAGGACGGGAACGGCGACGGCGAGAAGGTGTACGGGGTGGGCGAGACCGTCGAGGACGAGACCGGGGTGTCGACGTCGTTCTTCGGACCCAGCACACCGGTGGCGGCCAGGAGGACGGTGACCACCAGGGAGACCGGCAGCAGCAGCATGGCCATGTGCGGGCGCCGGCCCAGCGGGACGCCCGGGTCGAGCTGCGGGCCGTGGGTGCCCGGCATCGGCGGCGGCAGCCGCTTGATCTTCCCGTTGGCGCTGAGGTTCATCAGCAGGGTGATCGGGGTCAGGATCACCGACGCCCAGCCCCACCAGCCCTGAACCAGCGTCCGGGCGGACATGTCGCGCACGGTGGCCGTTCCGCAGGTGCGGCAGAACGGGCCGGGCATCCGCAGCATCCGGTACAGGAGCACCAGGCCCTGGTGGCCGCGGACGTTGGCGTCCACCGCCGGGTAGCCACCGCAGAAGCGGCAGTGCGGCGCGTCCATCGGGGGCGGCGGCGGGTAGCCGTAGCCGTAGCCGGGCGGCTGCGCGCCGTACGGCTGGTCCGGCGGCGGGGCGGCCGGGTAGCCGTAGCCCGGCGGGGGCGGGGCGCCGTACGGGCCGCCGGAGGCGTACGGGTTGTGGTCGTTCGGCGGTGGGGCGTACGGGTTGCCGTCGTTCGGCGGTGGGCCGTACGGCATCTGGGGTGGAGGCGGAACGGACAAGGGGTCCCCCGGATGAGGATGTCGGTGTACGAGGTCAGTACGTCTTCACCGGCGGCTTGCCGGTGGTGGTGGGGGTCAGCGGGCCGAGGCAGAGCACGTACCGCCGCTTGTTCCAGCGGCGGCCGCTCTTGCCCGAGACGGCGGTGACGGTCTGCGGCGTCTGTCGGCAGCGGTTCACGTCGGTGGTGTCGGTGAACTTCGACAGCACCCGGTAATTCGCCTTGGAGTCGGTGCAGTTGACGATCTCCACCTGGCGGGAGCCGGTCACCCGGACGCAGTCGCCGGGCTTGGCGCTGCTGACGCTCGGGCCGGCCACGAAGTAGCCGACGGCCAGCACGACGGAGCCGCCGACCGCGCCGGCGATCCTCAGCCTGGACCGCAGGCCGCGCCTGCCGCCGGGCGCCGCGGCGGGCTGGGGGTAGCCGTACCGCCCGACGGGCGGCTGCTGGGCGGCGTACGGGGGCTGCCCGTACGGAGGCTGCCCGTAGGGCGGTTGGGCGTACGGTGGTTGGGTGTGGGGCGGCTGGCCGTACGGAGGCTGCCCGTACGACGGCGGGGGAGGCCCGAACCCGGGCGGGGCGGGCACGGCCGCCTGGGCGGGCGGCGGCGGCCCGTACGGGTTGGGCGGTGTGCTCATCAGTTAGTCCCCCCGGGACCGAGTGCTGTCGCTCCGACAGGTGTACGTACCTTAGCGACCGGGTCGGACGCAATCCGTTCGGAGACCGTGAGGGGCTTTCGGGACGAACCGGTTTCCGTTCCGGGACACGGGGGTTTCAGGGGCGGGTCCCTGGGGTCGGTCCCCAAGGCCGGTCACAGGGCCGGGTTCAGAGCCGCAGGTCGCCGGGGAGCGGGCCGGAGCGCCGGGCGGCCCGCAGGTAGAGCACCGCGGTGAGCGCGTACACCGCGGCCACCCCGAGCACCACCCCGACCGAGCGGCCGGACAGCGGCAGCACCAGCGCGGTGACCAGGGCGGCGGCCACGAAGGCGATGTTGAACAGCACGTCGTAGATGGCGAAGACCCGACCGCGGTACTCGTCCTCGACCGACTCCTGCACCACGGTGTCGGCGCAGATCTTGGTGCCCTGGGTGACCACCCCGAGCAGCAGCGCGGCGACCATGCAGGGCACCGGGGCGAAGAACAGGCCCAGGGCGGGGACGAACACCACCGGAGCGATCAGACAGGCCGTCATCCAGCCGGCCAGGCCCAGCCGCCGGGTGCACCAGGGGCTGACCAGCGCGGCGATGAAGAAGCCCGCCGCGGAGAGGCCGACCGCCTGGCCGAGGGTGGCCAGCCCGGCCGCGCTGTCGGCGGGGTCGTTGAAGGTGTACCGGGCGAGCATCACCACGACCACGATCAGCACGCCGTAGCAGAACCGGGCGGCGGTGACGGCGGCCAGCGCGTGCACGGCGGGCCGGCAGTCCCGCTTCAAGTGGCGTACGGCCGCGCCGAGTTCGACGGCGGCTCGGACCAGCGCCCGGCTGAGCGCGGGGTGGTCGCCGTGCTGCTCCGGGCCGAGCAGGTCGCGGTCCATCCGGCGGGCGGCCAGCGCGGCCGACAGGTAGAGCAGCGAGGCGACCGTGACCAGGGCGGCGTCCGCCTCCGGGCCGGGGGCCATCAGCTGGTGGAGCAGGAAGCCGATGCCCCCGCCCGAGGCGGCGGCGACCGTCCCCAGGGTGGGGGAGAGGGCGTTGGCGGTGACCAACTGGTCCTGCTCCACCACCCGGGGCAGGGCGGCGGACAGCCCGGCCAGGATGAACCGGTTGAGCGCGGTGACCAGCAGCGCCGAGGCGAAGAACAGCCAGGTCGGCGCCTCCGCCAGCAGCAGCGCGCCGGTGCACAGGCCCAGCCCGAAGCGGGCCAGGTTGCCGAAGTAGAGCACCTGGCGGCGGCGCCAGCGGTCCAGCAGCACCCCGGCGAACGGGCCGATCACCGAGAACGGCAGCAGCATCACGGCCAGCACCGAGGCGATGTCGGCGGGGGAGGACTGCTTCTCGGGGGAGAAGACCACGTAGGCGGCGAGCGAGACCTGGAAGACGCCGTCCGAGAGCTGGGAGAGCACCCGGGCGGTCAGCAGCCGCCGGAAGTCGCGGCCCCGGAGCAGGCCGAGGAGCGTGGCGCGGTGCGCGGACTGGTGGGTGCTGCCGTTCTCGGTGATCGCCACCCGCCCAGAGTGCCACGGAACCGGTCGCCGTTTCACGTGAAACATTGGCCGGGAAAAGGTGAAGGGCCCGCGATCACAGGATCACGGGCCCCTCCGTGGAGCTAGGAGCGGTCAGCCGCTCAGCGCACTGCGCTCAACAGCCGCGAACCGCGCTGCGCTCAGCGCTCGACCTCACCGCGGATGAACTTCTCGACGTTCTCGCGGGCCTCGTCGTCGAAGTACTGAACCGGCGGGGACTTCATGAAGTAGGAGGAGGCCGACAGGATCGGGCCGCCGATGCCGCGGTCCTTGGCGATCTTGGCGGCACGCAGGGCGTCGATGATGACACCGGCGGAGTTCGGGGAGTCCCAGACCTCGAGCTTGTACTCCAGGTTCAGCGGGACGTCGCCGAACGCGCGGCCCTCAAGGCGGACGTAGGCCCACTTGCGGTCGTCCAGCCAGGCCACGTAGTCCGACGGGCCGATGTGGACGTTCTTGGCGCCCAGCTCGCGGTCGCGGATCTGCGAGGTGACGGCCTGGGTCTTGGAGATCTTCTTGGACTCCAGGCGGTCGCGCTCCAGCATGTTCTTGAAGTCCATGTTGCCGCCGACGTTCAGCTGCATGGTGCGCTCAAGGATGACACCGCGGTCCTCGAACAGCTTGGCCATCACGCGGTGCGTGATGGTGGCGCCGACCTGGGACTTGATGTCGTCACCGACGATCGGCACGCCGGCCTCGGTGAACTTGTCCGCCCACTCCTTGGTGCCCGCGATGAACACCGGCAGGGCGTTCACGAAGGCGACCTTGGCGTCGATGGCGCACTGGGCGTAGAACTTGGCCGCGGCCTCGGAACCGACGGGCAGGTAGCAGACCAGGACGTCGACCTGCTGGTCCTTGAGGACCTGGACGACGTCGACCGGGGCCTCGTCCGACTCCTCGATGGTCTCCAGGTAGTACTTGCCCAGGCCGTCGAGGGTGTGGCCGCGCTGGACGGTGACGCCGGTCGGCGGCACGTCGCAGATCTTGATGGTGTTGTTCTCGCTGTTGCCGATGGCGTCGGCCAGGTCGAAGCCGACCTTCTTGGCGTCGACGTCGAAGGCGGCGACGAACTCCACGTCACGGACGTGGTAGTCACCGAACTGGACGTGCATCAGCCCGGGGACCTTGCCGGCCGGGTCGGCGTCCTTGTAGTACTCGACACCCTGCACCAGCGACGCGGCGCAGTTGCCCACGCCCACGATGGCTACGCGAACCGAACCCATTCCGGTTGCTCCCTGTGATCTCATGAGGGCCGCCGGGGGTGACGGCACTCGTCCTGCTTCTTCGAATGACTGCTTGTACGGGCGCGAGGCGCCCACTCCTGCCGCGTGGCACGGGGCTGACGCGGTGTCAGCGCTCCTGGGCGGAGCGCCCCGGGCGGTCGTACGGTGGCCCGGACGGGTCCGGGGACCCTGTCTCCTGGCCACGGCCGTCCGAAGTCTGGTCGGTGCCGGCGGTGGTGTTCCCGCCGGTGGCGGGCCCGGTCCGGCCGGTGCGGTTGGCGCGTTCGGTCTCGATCAGCTCGTTGAGCCACCGGACCTCGCGCTCCACCGACTCCAGTCCGTGCCGCTGGAGTTCGACGGTGTAGTCGTCGAACCGCTCGCGGGCGCGGGCCAGCGAGTTGCGCATCCGCTCCAGGCGCTCCTCCAGCCGGCTGCGGCGACCCTCCAGGACGCGCATCCGCACGGCCCGGTCGGTCTGGCCGAAGAACGCGAAGTGGACGCCGAAGTGCTCGTCCTCCCAGGCGTCGGGGCCGGAGTCGGCGAGCAGCTCCTCGAAGCGCTGCTTGCCCTCGGGGGAGAGCCGGTAGACGATCTTGGACCGCTTGCCGTTGAGCGCGGTGGCCGGGACGTACTCGACGTCCGGGTTGTCCTCGACCAGGAAACCCTGGGCGACCAGGCTCTTCAGGCACGGGTAGAGCGTTCCGTAGGAGAGCGCCCGCAGCGTCCCGAGCAGGATGTTGAGCCGCTTGCGCAGCTCGTAACCGTGCATCGGGGCGTCGTGGAGCAGGCCGAGAACGGCGAACTCCAGCACTCCTGAGCGCCTGCCCACTGCCGTCCTCCCTCCTCTCGACCCTCGGTCCGGCCGATGCGTCCCGCGGTGTACCGCTTCAACGTATCGGAGCGGTATACCGTTCCGATGTATCGGCTCGATATATCGAGAACAGTAAACCCGGCCTCCGCAACCGGCAAGGGGGGCACGCGTGAATGTGATCACAAGCCGACGCGCGGGTGGGCTTGGCAACGGGCGTGTAATGATCTGACGCCGTTTTGAGGGCATTGGCGGTTGATGCCCGATTAGTTGTATTTCCGTGCTGCGTACGCTGTCGCGTGTGCACGAGGACCACCTCCGGGGTTAGGGCGGTCCGGGCATCGGACCTGAACCCTGCCTTCAGGCCGGATCGGCCTGGCGAGGAGTGGCTGGAAGATGAGCGAGCGACGGCGAAGGACGCCCAACCCGGGCGGTAACGGGCAGCAGCCCCCGGGAGGCGGAGGCCGTCGAGGGGGATCCGGTCCCGACGAACTGAGTTCGGAAGGGCTCGGCCGCCGGCGCCAGTCGGGAGAACGGGAGACCGCCCAGCAGCCCCGGATGACCCGGGCCGAGATGCGCAAGGCCGCGCAGAAGAAGGGCAAGGGGGGCGGTCGGCGGGGAGCCGCCGCCGCTTCCGCCGCCGCGGCCGCCGGCCCCGGCAAGAAGCGCTTCATCGACTACCCGCGGTTCGGCAAGACCGGCGTCCGGCGCTGGCTGCCGTCCTGGAAGCAGTGGCTGAGCGGCTTCCTGCTGTTCTTCGCGGTCTGCGTGGGCGGGATTTTCTACGTCTACCAGACCACGGTGGTCCCGAGCGCCAACGAGCTGATGCAGACCCAGAACACCATCTACTACTGGGCCGACGGCAGCGAGATGACCCGCAAGGGCGAGACGAACCGTCAGATCGTCGAGCTCAAGGACATCAGCCCCTACCTGCAGAACGCCGTGATCGCCGCGGAGAACCAGAGCTTCCGCACCGACAGCGGCATCGACCCCAAGGGCATGCTCCGCGCCGTCTACAACATGGCGAAGGGCGGAGAGACCCAGGGCGCCTCGACGATCACCCAGCAGTACGTCAAGAACGCCTACCTGAGCCAGGAACAGACCCTCAGCCGCAAGGTGAAGGAGTTCTTCATCACGCTGAAGATCAATCAGAAGATGGAGAAGGACGACATCCTCAAGGGCTACCTCAACACCAGCTGGTTCGGCCGCGGCGCGAACGGCGCCCAGGCCGCCGCGCAGGCCTACTACGGGGTCAACGCCAAGGACCTCGACCTCTGCCAGAGCGCCATGCTGGCCGGCCTGCTGAAGGGCGCGGCCTACTTCGATCCCAGCATCCCGGCCAACAAGGAGCGGGCGCAGGGCCGGTGGTCCTGGATCCTCGACCAGATGGTGAAGACCAAGGCCATCACCCCGGAGGAGCGGGGCAAGTGCACCGCCTTCCCGGAGCCGGTCACGCTGAAGCCCAGCTCCAACATGAACGGTGAGATCAGCTACCTGGTCGACACCGCCAACCGGTACGTGATGGCCACCGACAAGACGATCACCCAGCAGCTGCTCGACAAGGGCGGCCTGCGGATCTACACCACCTTCGAGAAGGACAAGGTCGACGCCCTGAAGAAGGCCGTCGACGACGTCAAGGCCGAGAACCTCGACCCGAAGAAGCGGCCCAACAACGACACCTTCGTCCAGTTCGGCGCCGCCAGCGTCCGCCCCGGCGACGGTGCGCTGATCGCCATCTACGGCGGTGACGGCGTGGAGAACGGCCACTACGACAACAACGCCGAGGCGACCGGCGTCCAGGTCGGTTCGACCTTCAAGCCCTTCGTCCTGTCCGCCGCGATGCAGGTCGGCGTGCAGACCGCGAAGGACGACAGCGGCAAGCCGAAGCGGATCAACGCCGACAGCCGCTACCTGTCCGACGACATGTCCGAGATCCGCAAGGCGGACGGCTCGCTGGTGATCGGCGACGACGGCAAGCCCTACCGGCAGAAGAACGAGGACACCGGCAAGCGCGGCTACGTCTCGCTGCGGCAGGCCATGCAGTGGTCGTACAACGTGCCCTTCGTCCAGCTCGGCCAGGACGTCGGCGGCCAGAACGTGGCCGACATCGCGGTGCAGATGGGCGTCAAGCGGGAGAGCCTGACCGACCCGAAGACCGCGACCTTCCCGATCGGCACCTCCACCATCAGCCCGATCCGCATGGCCACCGCCTACGGCACCCTCGCCGCCAGCGGCAAGGAGGCCGAACCCTACTCGGTCACCAAGGTCGAGGTGGCCGGCAAGGAGCGTGCGGGCTTCGGCAAGAAGGACACCAAGGTGGCGCTGGAGCCGGCCGTCGCCGACAACGTCACCGACGTGCTGGTGAACGTGGCGAAGAACGGTACCGGTTCCAAGACCAACGCCCTGGGCCGCCCGGTGGCCGGTAAGACCGGTACCACCGACAAGGGCCGTTCGGCCTGGTGGGTCGGCTACACCCCGCAGCTGGTGACCAGCGTCGCGATGTGGCGCGAGAACCCCAGCGAGCACAAGCGGGAGTCGCTCGACGGAACGGCCGGCAAGAAGGACATCCACGGTGGTGACATCCCCACCGACATCTTCACCCGGTACATGCAGACCGCGCTGGCCAACGAGAAGAAGATGGACTTCCCGACCCCGCAGCCGGTCGGCACCGAGGTGGACTCCTCCGGCGCGCCGGCCACGGCCACGGCCACGGCCCCGCCGTCGCCGACCGCGACGGACACCCCGTCGGCCCCGGCCCAGCCGGAGCAGCCCACCCAGCAGCCGGAGCGCCCGCAGCCGCCGCAGCCCACCCAGGGCGGGGGCTGCGTGCCGGGGGTGGACTGCCAGCCGACCCAGCCGCCGACCCACACCGGCAGGCCGCCGCAGCCGTCGGACAGCTGCCTCGTGTTCTGCACGACGCCCACCAACGGCGGCAACGGCGGCGGTACCGGTACCGGTGGCGGCAGTGGTAGCGGTGGCGGCAGCGGTAGTGGCGGCGGTACCGGTGGCGGCAGTGGTACCGGTGGCGGCAGCGGTAATGGCGGCGGTACCGGTGGCGGCGGCAAGCCGTCCCCGACCACCACCGCCGGCGGAGGCGGCGCGCCGGGCGGGACGGTGCCGTAGCCCCGAGCCGGTCCTACCGGTCCGACCAGTGAGACGGTGAACGGCGGTGGCGGTCCTCCTCGGAGGGCCGCCACCGCCGTTTCGTCACGATTCGCGGGACTGGTCCCGGTGGACCGCCGCGGACCGTTGCGGGGTCCTCCTCGTCCCGGTGCGGATGGTGCGGCAGGATGTCCGGCATGACGTCGAGCGATCGTGACGAAACCGTCGGCCCGGACGGTCCCGGCGCCGCCGCAGGGCCCACCCCGGCAGCCGTCGCCACGGCCGCGCCGCCGCCCAACACGGTCGTCGTCCCGGCCGACGAGGACCCGGTGGCGGCGGCCGGCAGCGAGCTGTTCGGCGGCCCGCCCGGCCGGCGGGCGCTGCTCGGCGTCTCCTGGTGGATCCCGGCGCGCTTCCTGGCCCTCGCGGTGATCGTGGTCTCGGTGCTCGGCATGGCGCACAACCTGCCCTGCTACCAGCAGGCCTGGTTCCAGCCGGGCTCGCCGCAGTACATCCACGCCTGCTACAGCGACATCCCGCACCTGTTCTCCGGCCGCGGCTTCGCGGCCGGGCTGCACCCGTACGTGGACCGCATCCCGGGCACCTCGGGGGACCTCCAGTACCTGGAGTACCCGGTGCTGACCGGCCTGTTCATGCAGGTCGCGGCCTGGCTGACGCCCGGCGGCGGCACCCCGCAGAGCCAGGAGCAGTGGTTCTGGGTGATCAACGCCGGGCTGCTGATGGCCTGCGCGGTGGTCGCCGCGGTGGCGCTCTCCCGCACCCACCGGCGCCGCCCCTGGGACGCGCTGCTGTTCGCGCTCGCGCCCGTCCTGCTGCTCAACGGCACGGTCAACTGGGACCTGCTGGCGGTCGCCCTGGCCGCCGTGGCGATGGCCTGGTGGTCCGGTGCCCGGCCGGGCTGGGCCGGTGTGTTCATCGGTCTGGCCACCGCGGCCAAGCTCTACCCGGTGCTGCTGATCGGCCCGCTGCTGGTGCTCTGCTGGCGGGCCGGGAAGTGGCGCGAGTTCCGGGTGATGCTGGGCGGCGCGGCGGGCGCCTGGCTGGTGGTCAACCTGCCCATCATGCTGGCCAACTGGCAGGGCTGGTCGACCTTCTACGTCTTCAGCAAGCACCGCGGCGAGGACTACGGCTCGTTCTGGCTGATCCTGATGCAGAACCGCGGCGCCGGCCTGGTCGACCTCGACCTCTACATCGCCGTGCTGATGGTGCTGGGCTGCGCGGCCATAACGTGGCTCGGCCTCTCCGCGCCCCGGCGGCCGCGCGTCGCGCAGCTGGCCTTCCTGGTGGTCGCGCTGTTCGTGCTGGTCAACAAGGTGTACTCGCCGCAGTACGCGCTCTGGCTGGTGCCGCTGGCGGCGCTGGCCCGGCCCCGCTGGCGGGACTTCCTGATCTGGCAGGCCTGCGAGGTGCTCTACACCCTGGGCATCTGGTCGCACCTGGGCTTCGTCACCGGGCCCAAGCAGCACGGGATCGGCGAGCCCTGGTACCACTTCGCGATCGCGCTGCACCTGCTCGGCACGCTCTACCTGGTCGTGCTGGTGGTCCGCGACGCCCTCCACCCGGACCGCGACCCGGTCCGCTGGGACGGCAGCGACGACCCCTCCGGCGGGGTGCTCGACGGCGCCCCGGACGTGTTCGTGCTGGGCACCGCCCGGCGGCTGCGCGAGGAGGAGAGCTACGCCAGGTACGCGCCGGCCGGCCCCGAGCAGTGGCTGTACGAGCCCGAACTGCCGGAGCCGGCCGAGAAGCCGTAGCCGGGTCCAGCGGTTCTAGCGGTCCACCACGCGGTCGAAGTGCGTGGTGGTGTGCCGGACCTGGAGGCCCAGCTCCTCGCCGATCGCCGGGGGGTTGGTCTCCCCGTCCAGGAACAGCAGCGAGACCTGCATGTGCGGCGGCTCGGCGAACCAGAGCTGCTTGCCCGCCCAGTGGAACGGCGACTTGGTCTTGTTGACGGTCGCCAGGCCGGCCCGGGCGATGCCCTTGGCCCGGGAGGCCATGCTCTGCACGTACTTGGGCGCCTCCAGACCGATGCCGTGCGCGGTGCCGCCGGCGACCACCAGGAGGTGGCCGTCGGACGGCGCCGGGTGCTGGCGGTAGCCGTAGCGGTCGCCCTTGCGCACCTGGGTGACGTCCAGCACCGTGGCCCGGACCTCCAGCGCGTTGTGGTCGCCCAGCCAGAGCCGGGTGCCGATCCGGGCCCGGAACACGGTGTCCGGGTAGCGCTGGGCCAGCTGCTCCATGCCCGCCGCGCCGAGGTGGCTGACGAACACGGTGTGCACCGGGATGCCGGCCGCCCGGGCGGTGTCCACCCAGTACGCGACCTCCTCGACCGGACTGGAGCCGTCCGGCCGGTCCATCGGCAGGTGCAGCGCCAGGCCCTCGAAGGAGACGCCGTCCAGCTCGGCGGCGACCGTCCGCAGGTCCTCCGCGCCCACGCCGTGCCGGCGCATGGTGGTCATGCACTCCACCACCACCCGGGCGCCGGGCAGCGCGCGCAGCGCCGCCAGGCTCGCGACCGTCCGGATCACCCGGGCGTGCGGCAGCGGCAGTATCTCCTCACCGACCCGGTACGGGGTGAGCACCAGCAGCTCGCCGCCGTACCACTCGGCGGCGTCCGCCGCCTCGTACGCGGTGCCGACGGCCAGCACCCCGGTGCCGAGCAGCGTCGCCTCCTCGGCCAGCCGGTGGTTGCCCAGACCGTAGCCGTTCCCCTTGGCGACCGGGACCAGGCCGGGGAACTCGGTCAGGACGGACCGCTGGTGGGTGCGCCAGCGTTCGGTGTCGAGGTAGAGCGACAGCGTCATCGGGTCAGCCTCCTCAGCGGCGGGACATGTAGAGGTCGAGGGCCTTGTGCAGCAGCTTGTTGAGCGGGAAGTCCCACTCGCCGAGGTACTCGGCCGCCTGGCCGCCGGTGCCGACCTTGAACTGGATCAGGCCGAACAGGTGGTCGTTCTCGTCCAGGGTGTCACTGATGCCGCGCAGGTCGTACACGCCGCCGCCGAGCGCGTAGGCGTCGCGCATCATCCGCCACTGGATCGCGTTCGAGGGCTTGACCTCGCGCTTGTGGTTGGCCGAGGCGCCGTAGGAGTACCAGACGTGCTCGCCGACCACCAGCATCGTCGTCGCGGCCAGCGGCTCGCCGTCGTGGTAGGCGATGTAGAGCCGCATCCGGTTCGGGTCCTCGGCGGTGAGGGCCTTCCACATCCGCTGGAAGTAGGACAGCGGGCGCGGGGTGAACTTGTCGCGCTCGGCGGTGACCAGGTAGAGCTGGTGGAAGATCGGCAGCTCGTCGTAGCCGCCCTGGAACACCTCGACGCCGCTCTTCTCGGCCTTCTTGATGTTGCGGCGCCAGAGCTGGTTGAAGCCCTTCTGGATGTCGTCCAGCGAGCGGTTGGCCAGCGGCACCTGGAAGACGTAGCGCGGCTGGACGTCGCCGAAGCCGGCGCCGCCGTCCTCGCCCTGCAGCCAGCCGGCCTTGCGCAGCCGGTCGGCCACCTCGAAGGCGCGCGCCTCGTACCAGTCGGCCTCGATGTCGCGCAGGCGCTTGGCCTGCTTGCCGGCGATGGCCTCCTTGATGGTGGGGGCGTCCCAGCGGCGGATGACCACCGGCGGGCCCATCTTCACCGAGAACGCGCCCTGCGACTTGAGGTGCGCCAGCATCGGCGACAGCCAGCGGTCGAGGTCGCGGTCGAACCAGTCGATGACCGGGCCCTCGGGCAGGTAGGCGAGGTAGCGCTTGAGCTTGGGCAGCTGGCGGTAGAGCACCAGGCCGGCGCCGACCAGCTGGTTGTGCTCGTCGAACCAGCCGATCGACTCGGAGCGCCACTCCGCCTTCACGTCGCCCCACGACGGCACCTGCATGTGGCTCGCCGAGGCGCGGCTCCTGATGAAGGCGAGGTGCTCCTCGCGGGTGATCGTCCTCAGGCGCAGGCTCATTGCTCGGTGCTCCTCGTCGGTCGGGCTGCGGTGGCCCCAGGTTCTCCGGGTGACCCTATCGTCCGGGGCCCCGGCGCCCGTCGGTGCGGGCGTGACGGCGCCCCCGTCGCGTACCTGTCTGTTGCAGACACGCGCCGGGGGCGCCTGGGGTTCCTGAGCCGGGGTCCCGGCCCGGAGTGCGCCGGGGGCTCAGCCCCAGAGACCGCCGCGGGCGATGCCGAGGTAGAAGCCGATCGCGGCGGCGCCGAGCGTGATCATCAGGACGAAGCGCTCGGCGGTGGTGACCGAGACGAACATGCCCCACAGGCCCGTGACGATCCCGGCCAGACCGGTCCACGAGGTCAGCAGGTGCAGGTTGTGGAAGAACGAGGTGGTGAAGGCGATCACGCCCAGCACGGTGGTCAGCGCCACCAGGGTGTTCTCGCGGGGGTGCGGGTGGCCGTCGGTGTTCAGCGTGAGCGCGGGCATGCGGTGGACGGACTGGGCCATGTGTCCCACCTCCTGGCGTGGAGACGAACGGGCAGGAATCCCGTTCCGTCCAGATTGCGGCGGTTGGGCCGCACTCACAACCCCTATGCGTTTTGTTCGGCCGTCCGGGTGCGGGTAGGCTGCTCGTCTGCACTGGTGTAGTTGTGCCCCCTTGCGCCCTCTTCCGGGCGACGCCCCTTCCGGGTGAGCGGGGGCCGACTGTCCGACCCGGCCGCTACGGTGTGCCGGAGTCGTCACCGCACCGGTGCCGACGCTACGCACAACCCTCCTGCCACGGAGAGACCGTGGCCGCTGAGTCCAAAGGAGGTGGGTTACTCATGCGTCACTACGAGGTGATGGTCATCCTCGACCCCTCGGTCGAGGAGCGCGCTGTCTCCCCCCTGATCGAGAACTTCCTCACTGTCGTCCGCAACGGCGGCGGCAAGGTGGAGAAGGTCGACACCTGGGGTCGTCGCCGTCTGGCTTACGAGATCAACAAGCAGTCCGAGGGCATCTACTCGGTCATCGACCTGAAGGCCACGCCTGAGGTCGTCAAGGAGCTCGACCGCCAGATGGGCCTGAGCGAGTCGGTTCTGCGGACCAAGGTCCTGCGCCCGGACACCCACTGAGCCACCTCTGAGGCCTTCGGGTCTCGGGTAGCTCGCGTCCGCTGTTTCACGTGAAACAGCGGTGAACGGACATCTTCCCGAGAGGTCATCACCACCATGGCAGGCGAGACCGTCATCACCCTCGTCGGCAATCTCGTCGACGACCCCGAGCTGCGCTTCACCCCGTCGGGTGCGGCGGTCGCGAAGTTCCGCATCGCGTCCACCCCCCGCACCTTCGACCGTCAGACGAACGAGTGGAAGGACGGCGAGAGCCTCTTCCTCACGTGCAACGTCTGGCGTCAGCCGGCGGAGAACGTGGCCGAGTCGCTGCAGCGCGGCATGCGCGTCATCGTGCAGGGCCGACTGCGCCAGCGGTCTTACGAGACCAAGGAAGGCGAGAAGCGGACGGTCTTCGAGGTCGAGGTCGACGAGGTCGGCCCGAGCCTGCGGTCGGCGACCGCGAAGGTCACCCGGGCCAACCGGTCCGGCGGCCCCGGCGGTCCCGGCGGCGGCTTCGGCGGCCAGCAGGGTGGCGGCCAGGGCGGTTGGGGCGGCGGTGGCGGCCAGCAGGGCGGCGGCAACTGGGGTGGAAACTCCGGTGGCGGCCAGTCCGGCCCCTCCGACGACCCGTGGGCGTCCAGCGCTCCGTCCGGTGGCAACCAGGGCGGCGGCTGGGGTGCCCCGTCCGGTGGCGGCTTCTCGGAAGAGCCCCCGTTCTAAAGAGCTGACAGATTTCGTGCGGCCCGGCCGCAGGCGTCCCCGGACGCCCGCCGGGCCGTGAACCCCAAATGGAGCACACAATGGCGAAGCCGCCTGCTCGCAAGCCGAAGAAGAAGGTTTGCGTCTTCTGCAAGGACAAGGTCAACTACGTTGACTACAAGGACACGAACCTGCTGCGGAAGTACATCTCCGACCGCGGCAAGATCCGTGCCCGCCGGGTCACCGGCAACTGCACCCAGCACCAGCGTGACGTCGCCACGGCCGTGAAGAACAGCCGTGAGATGGCGCTGCTGCCCTACACCAGCACCGCGCGCTAAGAGAGGGTGACCCTGTAATGAAGATCATCCTCACTCACGAGGTGCCGGGTCTCGGCTCCGCCGGCGAGGTCGTCGAGGTCAAGGACGGCTACGCCCGCAACTACCTGGTCCCGCGTGGCTACGCCATCCGCTGGACCAAGGGTGGTCAGAAGGACGTCGACGCCATCCGTCGCGCCCGCAAGATCCACGAGATCCAGACCCTTGAGGCCGCCAACGAGGTCAAGGGCAAGCTTGAGGGCGTCCAGGTCAAGCTGGCCGTTCGCTCGGGCGAGGCCGGCCGCCTGTTCGGCTCGGTCACCCAGGCCGACGTCGTCGAGGCCATCAAGGCCGCCGGCGGCCCGGCTGTGGACAAGCGCGCCGTCGCGATCGCCTCGCCGATCAAGACCGTGGGCACCCACAAGATCTCGGTCAAGCTGCACTCCGACGTCCTGGCCAACCTGGACATCGCCGTCGTCGCTGCCTGAGTTCCGTAGCAGTCGCCTGAGGGCCGGACTCCTCCCGGGGAGTCCGGCCCTCGGTCGTTCCCCGGGCCGGCCCCAGCCCCGGGCAGGTCCTAGCCCCGGACGGCGCCCGTGACCAGCCAGCGGCCGCCGCGGGCGCGGGCCACCAGGAAGGCGGCGCGGACCAGCATGAACAGGTTCATCGCCCACCAGAGCCCGGCCAGACCGGTGCCGGCGGCCGGCACCAGGAGGGCCGCCGGGGCGAACACCGCCAGGGTCGCGAGCGCCGCCCAGGCCAGGTACGGGCCGTCCCCGGCACCCATCAGCACCCCGTCCAGCACGAAGACCAGCCCGGCCACCGGCTGGCTGAGCGCGAGCAGCAGCAGGGCGGTGTGCAGCTGCCCCTGCACCACCGGGTCGGGGGTGAAGAGCGGGACGTACAGCGGGCGGGCGAGCACCACCAGCAGGCCGAGCACCACCCCGGAGCCGAGGCCCCACTCGACCATCCGCCGGGTGGCCGCCCGGGCGCCGGGGACGTCCGAGGCACCCAGGTAGCGGCCGATGATGGCCTGCCCGGCGATGGCGATGGCGTCCAGCGCGAAGGCCAGGAAGCTGAACAGGGTCATGGCGATCTGGTGCGCGGCCACCTGGTCGTCGCCGAGCCGGGCGGCCACCGCGGTGGCGAGCATCAGCACCGCGCGCAGGCTGACCGTCCGCACCAGCAGTGGACCGCCCGCCCGGGCGCCGGCCCGGATGCCCGCCGCGTCCGGCCGCAGCGTGGCCCGCTCCCGGCGGGCGCCGCGGACCACCACGACCAGGTAGACGGCGGCCATCCCGGTCTGCGCCAGCACGGTGCCCCAGGCCGAGCCGGCCACCCCGAGCCCGGCGCCGTACACCAGCCCGGCGTTCAGGCCGATGTTGGCGGTGAAGCCCGCGACGGCCACCAGCAGCGGCGTACGGGTGTCCTGGAGGCCGCGCAGCACGCCGGTGGCGGCCAGCACCAGGAGCATCGCCGGGATGCCCAGGGAGCTGATCCGCAGGTAGGTCACGGCGTACGGCGCGGCGGTCGGCGAGGCGCCCAGCACCTCGGCCGCCCAGGGGGCCAGCAGCAGGGTGAGCAGGACCACCGGGACGGCCAGGCCGATCGCGAGCCAGAGGCCGTCGATGCCCTGCTGGACGGCGCCCCGGCGGTCCCCGGCACCGATCCGGCGGGCCACCGCGGCGGTGGTGGCGTAGGCGAGGAAGACGAACACGCCGGTCGCGGTGGTGAGGGCGGCGGAGGCGACCCCGACCCCGGCCAGCTGGGGGGTGCCGAGGTGGCCGACGATCGCGGAGTCGGCCATCAGGAAGAGCGGCTCGGCGACCAGTGCGCCGAAGGCCGGGACGGCGAGGGCGAGGATCTCGCGGTCGTGCCGGCGTCTGGAGGGCGCTGTGGGGGCGGCGGTCATGGGCTCCAGGTTACTCATCCACAGGTAATGGACACCATGACAGTTCGGTCATTACTCGAAATCCTGAGCGACGCACCCGGCGCGCTCCGTGCCCACAGCCGTCCGACGGCGTGTGAAGAATTTCTCATGCACAGGCCCGGGACGGGGGAATCGCAGGTCAGCCGGTTGACGGTGGATCGATCGTCCGGTTATCCACAGGGACTTCCACAGGGGCGTCCACAGCTTTGCGGCAGTTCTCCACAGGTCGGGGCCCTTCATCCACACCCCCTGTGGATAACCGCCTTGGCGCGAGGGCGTCCGGCGCCTTAGCGTGGGCCCTCCGCCCGACACTTCCGCCCGCCCCGGCGTCCGATTTGTCGGAGCCGTGGCGTACAAAGAGGAGCGGCTCCGCTCCACCCAGCCACCGGCAAGGCCCGCTCCAACTTCGCACCACTCGCTGATCGGGGAACACGCGTGACCGGCCCCCAGTACGACGACCACGACGCCCCGCCGCCGGAGGAGGACTGGCAGACCGCCGAGGACCCCTTCCCGGCCGGCGCCTTCGACGACGCGCCCTTCCCGGACGGTCCCGGCGACCGGCTGCCGGTCTCCCGCAACCGCGGCGGCCAGGGTGACCGGAACGGCCAGGGTGACCGGAACGGCCAGGGCGGCCAAGGCGGTGGCCGGGGCGAGGGCTTCCGGAAGGGCGGCTTCAAGAACGGCAAGGGCGACCGCGACCGCCGGGACGAGCGCGAGGACGGCGGCCAGGGCGGCGGGGACGGCTTCGAGCGCGTCCCCCCGCAGGACCTCGCCGCCGAGCAGTCCGTCCTCGGCGGCATGCTGCTGTCCAAGGACGCCATCGCCGACGTGGTCGAGGTGCTCAAGCCGGCCGACTACTACCGGCCCGCGCACGAGATGATCCACGGCGCGATCCTCGACCTGTACGCCCGCGGCGAGCCGGCCGACCCGATCACCGTGGCCGGTGAGCTGACCAAGCGCGGCGAGCTGCAGCGCGTCGGCGGCGCCTCCTACCTGCACACCCTGGTCAACTCCGTCCCGACCGCGGCCAACGCCGAGTACTACGCCCAGATCGTCAACGAGCGCGCCGTCCTGCGCCGCCTGGTCGAGGCCGGCACCCGGATCGCCGGCATGGGCTACGCGGCCGAGGGCGACGTGGACGAGATCGTCAACGCCGCCCAGGCGCAGATCTACGCCGTCACCGAGCAGCGCACCAACGAGGACTACGCGCCGCTCGCCGACATCATGGAGGGGGCCCTCGACGAGATCGAGTCGATCGGCTCCCGCAACGGCCAGATGTCCGGAGTGCCGACCGGCTTCGCCGACTTCGACCAGCTCACCAACGGGCTGCACCCCGGTCAGATGATCGTCATCGCGGCCCGCCCCGCCATGGGTAAGTCCACCCTCGCGCTGGACTTCGCCCGGGCCTGCTCGATCCACAACAAGCTGCCGAGCGTGATCTTCTCGCTCGAAATGGGGCGCAACGAGATCGCCATGCGCCTGCTGTCCGCCGAGGCCCGGGTCGCGCTGCACCACATGCGCTCCGGCAGCATGACGGACGACGACTGGACCAGGGTCGCCCGCCGGATGCCGGACGTCAGCGAGGCACCGCTGTTCATCGACGACTCGCCGAACCTGTCGATGATGGAGATCCGCGCCAAGTGCCGCCGGCTGAAGCAGCGCAACGACATCAAGCTGATCGTCATCGACTACCTCCAGCTGATGCAGTCCGGCGGCTCCCGCCGGGCCGAGAACCGCCAGCAGGAGGTCTCGGACATGTCCCGTAACCTCAAGCTGCTGGCCAAGGAGCTGGAAGTCCCGGTCATCGCGCTCTCCCAGCTGAACCGTGGCCCCGAGCAGCGCACCGACAAGCGGCCGATGGTCTCGGACCTCCGAGAGTCCGGCTCGATCGAGCAGGACGCCGACATGGTCATCCTGCTGCACCGCGAGGACGCCTACGAGAAGGAGTCCCCGCGCGCGGGCGAGGCCGACCTGATCGTCGCCAAGCACCGTAACGGCCCCACCGCCACCATCACGGTGGCCTTCCAGGGCCACTACTCGCGCTTCGTCGACATGACCCGGGACTGACCGGGCTCGCGCACGCACCTCGCCCGTCGGGAGCGGCCGCTCCCGACGGGCGAGGTGCGTGCGGTCAGAACCAGTGCAGGCAGTGCGGGGCGCGCTCGGCACGGAAGAGGGCGTCGGCGAGGGCGGTCGCGCCGGGGCGGTGGGCCCGGACGTGCCCGGCGCGCACCAGGGCGCTCGGGGCGGTGCCGCCGAGGTAGATCGAGCCGAGGTCGCTCACGTCCAGGGAGAGGTCGGGCTCCCGGTCCGTCGGGACGCAGTCGGCCTTGCCGTCCCGGACGGTCAGCAGGTGGCGGTGGTGCTCGCCGAGGAACGGGTCGTCCACGTCGAGGACCAGCTCGCCGTCGGTGAACCAGCCGCGCGAGGTCAGTGCGCGGGGGACGTCCAGCAGCCGCACCCAGAGCCAGTCGGTGTGGCCGGTCAGCTGGCCGGCGTTGAAGTCCGCGAGCTGCCAGCGCAGCGGGTGCTCCGGCGGGAAGTGCTTGAACACGACCTCGGTGACCAGGTCGTGGCCGAGCGCGTACCGGGCCAGGGCGGTGTGGGCGGTGTCGTCGACGGCGACGACCTCGTCGACCGTCAGGGTGGCGCCGTCGAGCGAGTAGCTGGCGTAGCCGTCCGGGACGCCGTCCGCGTCGCGGTGGACGGCCACGTAGCGCGGCGCCGGGGCGACCGGGGGCTGCCCCGCGCCCAGGGCCCACCAGTGGTGCGGCCGGGACAGCGCGCCGGGCTGCGCGCGGCGGTACCGGTCGTAGACCTCCTCCAGGAGGTCGACGCACTCGGCGCGGCGCAGCAGCTCGACCGTGCCGGTGTCCGGGCCGCCGGCCCGGGGAGCGGCGAAGTCGGCCCGGTGGCGCGGCACGGTCAGCCGCTGGGTGTACGTCGCCGGCCCGTAGCCGAACCTGCGGTAGATCACGGCCTCGGAGGCCAGCAGCACGGAGAGGAACTCGCCCCGGGCCCGCACGTCGGCGAGTTGATGCCGCATCATCGCGGTGAGCACGCCCCGGCGCCGGTGCGAGGGCAGCACGCCGACGGAGGTCACCCCGGCGGCCGGGACGACGACCTCGCCGGGCAGGGTGAGTTCGAAGGAGTACGCGCCGGCGGTGCCGGCGGGCCGCCCGTCCGCCGCCACGGCGAGCAGGCTGCGGCCCGTCTCGGTCGCCGCCCACCAGACTCCGCCGCCGCCCTCGGTCGGGGTCTCCGGGAATCGTCCGAACGCGGCGTGGACGGTGTCGATGAAGAGGTCGCGGTCCTGGTCGGTGGTGGGACGGATCTGCATTGCTACCGCTGCCTCCTGGGGATGCCGGCACCACGACGTGTGGTGCCCTGCCACAGTGCAGCGGCGCCCCGCGGCCGGGTCAACCGAATTACCGCCGGTCGCGCGGCCGTTGGGGCCTGTCCGGCGGGTTCTCGCCGGACGGGCCCAGGGGCCCTCGACTGCCGGGGTCAGACGGTGACGGTGGCGCGGAAGAGCGTGCTGCCGGTGCCGGAGAGGCGGGTCGGGGTGCCGACGGCCGGCAGGAAGGCGGACTGGCCGCGGGCGAGGTCCAGCACGGTGCCGTCGGCTGAGGTCAGCCGTACCGCGCCGCCGGTGCAGAGCAGGATCTGCGGGGTGCGGCCGTCGATCTCCCGGTCGACGCCGTCCAGTTCGAAGCGGGAGAGCCGGAACTCGTCGATCGGGACGGGGTAGAGCTGCTCGCCGGGGGTGGCCTCGACCGCGACCGGGTGGAGCACCTCGGGTGCGCAGGGCTCGAAGACCACGACCTTCAGCAGCTCCGGCACGTCGATGTGCTTGGGGGTGAGGCCGGCCCGCAGCACGTTGTCCGAGTTGGCCTGGAGTTCGACGCAGACGCCGGACAGGTAGGCGTGCGGCACCCCGGCGCCCAGGTAGAGCGCCTCGCCGGCCCGCAGCCGCACGTGGTTGAGCAGCATGGCGGCGATCACGCCGCGGTCTCCGGGGAAGTCCTCGGCGATCCGGGCGTACGGGGCGTGGTCGCCGTCCGGGAGGGTGCGGGCCAGCTCCTCGGCGGTCCGCCGGACGGTGTCCGCGTCCAGGGCGAGGGCGGCGGCGAGGGCGCCGCGCAACGCCTCGGACTCGTCCGCGAGTTGCAGTCGGTCGATCACCGGGGCGAGCCCGGGCACCGCGAGTCCGGCCAGCAGCGCGGCCGCCTCGGCGGGCCGGCGGAAGCCGCACAGGCCCTCGAACTCGCCCAGCGCGCACACCATTTCGGGCTTGTGGTTGGCGTCGCGGTAGCTGCGCTCGGGGGCGTCCGGCGGGATGCCGAGGGCGTTCTCGGCGGCGAAGCCGGCCCGGGCCTGGTCGAGCGTGGGGTGCGCCTGGATGGACAGCGGGATGCCGGCGGCGAGCACCTTGAACAGGAAGGGCAGGGCCGGGCCGAACCTGGCCACGCTCGCGGCGCCCAGCTCGCGCTCGGGGTCGGCCGCGATCAGCTCGTCCAGCCGCCGGGGCCCCTCGCCGCGGTCGGCGCGGGACGGGTCGCCGGGGTGGGCGCCCATCCACAGCTCGGCCTGCGGTTCGCCGGTGGGCTCCTGTCCCAGCAGCTCGGGCAGGGCCGTGAGCGACCCCCAGGCGTACGGGCGGACGGTGTTGACGAGCCTGTCCATGCGCGCGGTCCTACTCCTTCGCTGTCTGGCGGGTGTGCCGGATCGCCGGGGTGGCCCCGGCGTGCGGGCGGGTCCGGGCACGGGCAAGGTCACCGACCCTAGCCGACCGTCACCACCCAGGGGGAAACGGTGGGCATCAGGTGGGAGTGCCGTGGTCGGACCGGTGGTTCCCGGGCGCGGTAGTAGGATGCCAGGACGCAGTAGTCTCCGCCCCGCACAGCAATCTCCACCACGGTCGTCCCGTCGGTGGGCTGTCGGTGGGGCCGCGTTTCCAGAGTGCGGGCGACGGTGTTCTGACACTCCCCGCCATCGGCCGAGAGGTTTGTACGTGACCGTGAACCAGCAGAGTTTTGCTGATCTCGGCAAGGTCCTGGTGATCATCCCGACCTACAACGAGGCGGAGAACGTCGAGCGGATCGTGGGCCGGGTGCGCGCCGCGGTGCCCGAGGTCCACGTGCTGGTCGCCGACGACAACAGCCCGGACGGCACCGGCGAGCTGGCCGACAAGCTGGCCGCCGAGGACCGATGCGTCCACGTGATGCACCGCAAGGGCAAGGAGGGCCTGGGCGCCGCCTACCTCGCGGGCTTCCGCTGGGGCATCGACCACGGTTACGACGTCCTGGTCGAGATGGACGCGGACGGCTCGCACCAGCCCGAGGAGCTGGACCGGCTGCTGAGCGCGCTGCGCGGCGCCGACCTGGTGCTGGGCTCGCGCTGGGTGCCGGGCGGCCGGGTGGTGAACTGGCCGAAGTCGCGGCTGCTGCTGTCGCGCGGCGGCTCGACCTACTCGCGGCTGATGCTGGGCGTGCCGATCCGGGACGTCACCGGCGGCTACCGGGCCTTCCGCAAGGAGACGCTGCTGGGCCTGGGCATGGACGAGGTGGCCTCGGCCGGGTACTGCTTCCAGGTCGACCTGGCCTGGCGCACGGTGAAGGCCGGCTTCAAGGTCGCCGAGGTGCCGATCACCTTCGTCGAGCGCGAGCTGGGCGCGTCCAAGATGAGCCGCAGCATCGTCGTCGAGGCGCTCTGGCGGGTGACGTCCTGGGGCGTCTCCGACCGGGTGGCGCGACTGCGCGGGGGCGCGAGGAAGCGCTGACCACCGTCACGTTCCACGGGCGAAGGGCCCGTCCGCCGTACTCCGGCGGGCGGGCCCTTCGTCGTTCAAGGGGGCGGGGACCGGTCAGCAGCCGCCCCTGAGGGCGCTCTCCGGCAGGTAGCGGTCGGCCCAGACGGCCAGTTCGTTGAGCGCGGGCTTCAGGGCGACGCCGCCCTCGGTGAGCCGGTAGCTGACCCGCAGCGGCGGGCCCGGGTCGACCTCGCGGACGACCAGCCCGGCCTCGGTCAGCTCGGTCAGCCGGTCGGAGAGCATGCGCTCGCTGATGCCGGGGACGGCGCGGCGCAGCTCGGAGAAGTAGGCGGGGCCGCCGTTGTTGAGCACACCCAGCAGCAGGCCGGTCCAGCGCTTGCCGAGCAGGGTGAACACCCGGTTGAGGGCCAGGTCGACGTTGACGCACGCGTTGTGGGCGCCCGCGTCGCACACGTCGGCGGTGGAAGGGGCTCCTTCGGTCACTACCTCGTGCTCGGCCATGCCTCCAGCGTACTAGACCTGCCGCTAGTGACTATAGAAAAGTAAGCTGCTACCGTACTTGCAGCTGCAACGGAAACAGCAGCTACTTATTCTCTGGAGGTTCCGCATGCCCACGCTTCTGCACATCGACTCCTCTGCGGTCGCCGACGGCTCCGTCTCCCGCGAGGTCACCGCCGCCTTCCGCGCCGCCTGGCTGGCCGAGCACCCCGACGGCACGGTGATCCACCGGGACCTCGCCGCCGCGCCGATCCCGCACCTGGAGCTGCACGGCATCACCGCCGGCTTCGCCCCGGCCGAGGCGCACAGCGCCGAGCAGGCCGCCGCCTTCGCGCTGCGCGAGGAGCTGATGGCCGAGCTGGAGGGCGCCGACGCCGTCGTCATCGGCACCCCGATGTACAACTTCACGATCCCCTCGACCCTCAAGGCCTGGCTGGACCAGGTGATCCTGGTCGGCCGCACCGCCGGCGAGGAGCCCTCCGCCAAGGGCACCCCGGTCACCGTGGTCGCCGCCCGCGGCGGCTCGTACGCGCCGGGCGCCCCGCGGGAGCCGTTCGAGTTCGTCACCACCTACCTGGAGAAGGTGCTGACCGGCATGCTCGGGCTGGAGGTCGACTTCATCGTCCCGGAGTTCACCCTCGCGGCGAACGTCCCGGCGATGGCCGACTTCGTCCCGCAGGCCGCCGAGTCCAAGGCCCAGGCGCTGGAGCAGGCCGCCCGCCGCGGCAAGGAGCTCGCCGCCCGCGTCGCGGTGTGACGTGATCCTCAGGCCCGGAAGGCATGCCCCGCCGGGCGCGCCTTCCGGGCATTCGGCCATCGGTGCTCCCATGCTGTAGGGCGCAGACAATCCGACCGCCGACCAGAGGGAGCAGCCCGTGACGTCGTCCCCGCCCGAGGAGAGCCCCGGCGCGGAGCGGGCGGACGCCGAGCCCGTCGAGGCCGGCGCCGCCGCGACCGGCGCCGGGACCGGTGCCGCGACCGGCACCGCAGGGGAGGCCGAGCGGCCCGCCCGACCGCTGGAGGTGGCCGTCTTCACCGGCCCCGAGTCGGCCTTCTTCGCCACCTCCACGCTGATCCTCGGCGAGCGGACCGCGATCCTGGTGGACGCCCAGCTCACCCGCAGCGCCGGACGCGAACTCGCCGAGTGGGTCGCGGGCAAGGGCCGCCGACTGCTCGCCATCGTGGTCACCCACCAGCACCCCGACCACTACTTCGGCGCCGAGGAGGTGCTGAAGCTCTTCCCCGAGGCGCAGCTGCTGGCCGCGCCGGCCGTGGTCGAGGGCATCCGGAGCACCGTCGCCGCCAAGGTCGCGCAGTGGAAGCCGGTGTACGGCGACGACATCCCCGACCACCCGCTGATCCCCGCCCCGCTGCTGCCGCAGCCGCTGATGCTCGACCGGCAGGTCATCCCGGTGCTGCTGCTCGGCCAGGCCGACTGCGGGGAGTCCACGGTGGTCCACGTGCCGAGCATCCGGACCGTCGTGGCCGGGGACTTCGTCGCCAACGGCACCCACGTGTGGACCGCCGACACCACCCCGGCCCAGCGCACCATCTGGGGGCACAACCTCGGCCGGATCGCCGACCTCGGCGCGGACCGGGTGATCGCCGGGCACCGCGCCCCCGACCAGGGCGACGACGCGGCCCGGGTGATCGGCTTCACCGGCGAGTACCTCCAGGACTTCGACCGGCTGCTGACCGAGCACCCGGACGACCCGGAGGCGCTGGTCACGGCGATGAACGCGCGGTACGGGGAGCTGACCCTGCCGTCCTTCCTCCAGCTGGGCGCGGCCGCGAACACCGCCGCCAGGGCCTCCTCCCCGGAGGACGTCGAGGAGTAGGGCCTTCCGGACGGGATACTGGCCGCATGACGCCGTACGATGCGATCGTCCCGGCGGGCGGGGCCGCCCGGCGGCTCGGCGGCGCCGACAAGCCCGGGCTGACCGTGGGGGAGACCACCCTGCTGGACCGGGTGCTCGCCGCCTGCGCCGGCGCCCGCACCACCGCCGTCGTCGGCCCGGCCCGGCCGACCGGGCGCGACGGGGTCCGCTGGACCAGGGAGCAGCCGCCCGGCGGGGGGCCGGTCGCCGCCGTCGCGGCCGGGCTGGACCTGGTCACCGCCGACACCGTGCTGCTGCTCGCCGCCGACCTGCCCTTCCTGGACCGGCGGACGGTCGAGCGGCTGGTCACCGCCCTCGACGAGGCCGGGGCGGACGCGGACGCCGCCGTCCTGGTCGACGCGGGCGGACGCGAGCAGCCGCTCGCCGCCGCCTACCGCACCGCACCGCTGCGCGGCGCGCTGGCCGCCCTCGGCGAGCCGGCCGGCCTGCCGCTGCGCCGGCTCACCGGAGGCCTCGCCCGGATCCCGGTGGCCGACGTCGACGACGTCGCCCACGACTGCGACACCTGGGAGGACCTCGAACAGGCCCGGCGGCGCGAGGGGTCCTGAGGGCCCACGGCCCCCGATGCGGGATCGTGAGGGAATCGACGCGCGCCGCACACGGGGCGAACACCACCGCGAAACCGCCGATCAGGCAGCATGGGCGCATGGAGCGCACGCTGGAAGACTGGATCGCCGAGGTCAAGGCCGACCTGGGCATCGACCTGGACGTGGACGTCCGGGGACTGCTCGACGTGGCCCGGGTGGTCGCGCACGGGGTGGCCAGGCCCGCCGCGCCGCTGACCGCCTTCCTGATCGGCTACGCGGCCGCGCAGCAGGGCGGCGGGCCGGAGGCCGTCGCCGAGGCGTCCCGGCGGACGGCGGCGCTCGCCGAGCGCTGGGCAGCCGCCTCGCCGGAGGAGCCGTGAGCACGGTCGGACAGACCACCGTGGCCGCCCCCGCCACCGGCCCCGGCGTGCTGACCTGGGTACGGGCCCGGGAGACCGCCCGCCGGGCCGGATCGCGTCCGCTGCCCGCGCTCGGACTGCCGCTGGCCGAGACGCTCGGGCACACCCTCGCCGAACCGCTCGGCGCGCTGACCGACCTGCCCGCCTTCGACACCTCCGCGATGGACGGCTGGGCGGTCGCCGGCCCCGGGCCCTGGCGGGTCGCCGGGCGGGTGCTGGCCGGCCGTACCGAGGTGGCGCCGCTGGCCGACGGCGGCGCCGTGGAGATCGCCACCGGGGCCCAACTGCCCGCCGGTGCCACCGCCGTACTGCGCCGCGAGCACGGCCGCACGGAGGGCGCGCTGCTGTACGACCGCGGGCCCCGCCCGCTGACCACCGGCCAGGACGTCCGCCCGCGCGGCCAGGAGTGCCACCGGGGCGAGGAGTTGCTGCCGGCAGGGACGGCGGTCGGCCCGGCGGTGCTCGGCCTGGCTGCCGCCTGCGGCCACGACCGGCTCACCGTCCGGCGCCGACCGGTTGTCCAAGTCCTCGTCCTCGGCGACGAGTTGCTCGCCGCCGGGGTCCCCGGGCCGGGACTGGTCCGGGACGCGCTCGGCCCGCTGCTGCCGCCCTGGCTGCGGTCGGCCGGTGCGGAGGTGGACGAAGTCCGGTGCGTCCGCGACGACTTCGGGCTGCTGCGGGACGCGCTGCGGCACTCCACCGCCGATGTCGTGGTCACCACCGGCGGAACGGCCGCCGGGCCGGTGGACTTCCTGCACCGGGCGCTGGCCGAGGCCGGGGCGCGACTGCTGGTGGACGGTGTGGCCGTGCGGCCCGGGCACCCCATGCTGCTGGCCGAACTCCCGGGCGGACGCCACCTGGTGGGCCTGCCCGGCAACCCGCTGGCGGCCGTCGCCGGCGTGGTCACGCTCGTCCTGCCGCTGCTGCACGCCCGCAGCGGGCGCACCGCCGCCGCGCCCGCGCTCGCCCCGGCGGCCGTCGCGCTGCCCGGGCACCCGGTGGACACCCGGTTGCAGCCGGTGCGGAGCGCCGCGGGCGGTGTCGTCCCGATCGCCTTCGACGGACCGGCGATGCTGCGCGGCCTCGCCCGCGCCGAGGCACTGGCGGTGGTGCCGCCCGGCGGCTCGGCGGCGGGGGAGACGGTCGAACTGGTGGAGGTCCCGTGAGCGGGCGACGGGGGTGCCCCCGGCCGGAGGCCGGGGGAGAGCCCACTATGGAGAGGTGCGCATGAGCAGGCTGCGACGCGGTTCGGCGCCGGGGACGGAGCCGTGGGCGGACGCCGGGATCGTGCTGCCCGCCCGGCGGGCGGAGCCGGCCGTACGGCAGGTCGGTTCGCGGCTGCTGCTGGCGCTCGCCGTCCTGGTCGCCACCACGGTCATCGTCTACCTGGACCGGGGCGGCTACAACGACAACGCGGGCGGTGAACTCAGCTTCCTGGACGCGGCGTACTACGCGACCGTGACGCTCTCCACCACCGGGTACGGCGACATCACGCCGTTCAGCGAGACCGCCCGGCTCACCAACATCTTCGTGATCACCCCGCTGCGCGTGGTGTTCCTGATCATCCTGGTCGGCACCACGCTGGAGGTGCTCACCGAACGGACCCGCCTGCAATGGCGGTTGAACCGCTGGAGGTCCACCGTGCGCGAGCACACCGTCGTCATCGGCTACGGGACGAAGGGGCGCAGCGCCGTCGACACGCTGCTCGGCCAGGGGGTGAAGAAGGAGGAGATCGTCGTCGTCGACCCGCAGCGCAAGGTGGTCGACACCGCCGCGCAGCACGGCCTGGTCGGCGTGGTCGGCGACGCGACCCGGACCGACACCCTGGTGCGCGCGGGCCTGCCCACGGCGGCCCGGGTGGTGGTCGCGCCCGAGCGGGACGACACCGCCGTGCTGATCACCCTGACCGCGCGCCAGTTGAACAAGGCCGCCACCGTGGTCGCGGCGGTGCGGGAGGACGAGAACGCGCCGCTGCTGCGGCAGAGCGGCGCCGACGTCGTGGTCACCAGCTCCAGTTCGGCCGGGCGGCTGCTCGGGCTGTCGATGCTCAGCCCGCACGCCGGGGCGGTGATGGAGGACCTGCTGACGTACGGCAACGGGCTGGACGTGGTCGAGCGCCCGGTCACCCGGGCCGAGGCCGGACACAGTCCGCGCGAGTGCGAGGAACTGGTGGTCGCGGTGGTCCGGGGCCGGCGGGTGCTCAACTACACCGAGCCGGAGGCCGCGGTGCTGCAGCTCACCGACCGGGTGATCGTCATCCGCTCGACCGGCCTGGGCGGGGCCTGACGGCCGAACTGCCGTGAAGCGCAGTAGGTTCGGGGCATGCATGCGATGACGATTCCCGTACCCGGCGGTCCCGAGGCGCTCGTGTGGGCCGAGGTGCCCGACCCGGTGCCCGGCGAGGGCGAGGTCCTGGTCGAGGTGGCGGCCACCGCCGTCAACCGTGCCGACCTGCTCCAGCGGAAGGGCGCCTACAACCCGCCGCCCGGCGCCTCGCCCTACCCCGGGCTGGAGTGCGCCGGGCGGATCGTGGCGCTCGGCGCGGGGGTGTCCGGCTGGGCGGTCGGCGACGAGGTGTGCGCGCTGCTGTCGGGCGGCGGCTACGCGCAGCGGGTCGCGGTGCCGACCGGGCAACTGCTGCCGCTGCCCAAGGGGCTGAGCCCGGAGCAGGCCGCGGCGCTGCCGGAGGTGGCCTGCACGGTGTGGTCCAACGTCTTCCTCACGGCACACCTGCGGCCGGGCGAGACGGTGCTGCTGCACGGCGGTGCGAGCGGCATCGGGACGATGGCGATCCAGCTGGCCAAGGCGGTCGGCGCGCGGGTCGCGGTGACGGCCGGCAGTGCGGAGAAGCTGGCCCGGTGCACCGCGCTGGGCGCGGACATCGCGATCAACTACCGCGAGCAGGACTTCGTCGAGGCGGTCCGGGAGGCCACCGACGGGGCCGGGGCGGACGTGATCCTGGACATCATGGGCGCCAAGTACCTGGAGCGGAACGTGGAGGCGCTCGCGGTCAACGGCCGGCTGGTGGTCATCGGGCTGCAGGGCGGGGTGAAGGGCGAGCTGGACCTCAACACGCTGCTGCGCAAGCGGGCGGCGGTGATCGCCACCAACCTGCGCGGGCGGCCGCTGGCGGAGAAGGCGGCGATCGTGGCGGCGGTGCGGGAGCACGTGTGGCCGCTGATCGAGTCCGGGGTGGTGAAGCCGGTGGTGGACCGGGTGCTGCCGCTGACCGAGGCCGCGGAGGCGCACCGGGTGCTGGAGGCGGGGGAGCAGGTCGGGAAGGTCGTGCTGAAGGCCTGAGCCGGCGGGCATCGGGCGGCGGGGGCGGCGATGGTGGACAGGATGTCCGAAATGCCGCGTTAGTCGGTTTGTGTGAGGCTAGTCCGGAGCAGTCCCGCCGCCGATCCCCGCCCCCCGGGCGCGGTCGGCCGTCGGAAGGACTCCGACCGTGGCCGCATCTCCACACGCATCCCTCGGGCCGCTGCCCGCCGCGCCGAACCACCGTCGTACCTGCCGTCGCCCGTGCTTTCCGGGCCGCCCTGGCCGTCCACGCCGTCCACGCCGTCCGGGCCGTCCGGGCCGTTCCCGGCGGTTGCTCGTGACGGCCGTGCTGGGGCTCACGCTTCCGCTGGCCGCCGCGACGGCGGCGGTGGCGGCGGTGGCGGAACCCTCGCCGAGCGTGACCGTGGCTCCGTCGGGCAGGGCCGCGCCCTCCCCCTCCCCTTCTCCCCCGGGTCCGGCGCCGGCCTCGGCCCCTCCGGCGGTGCCGGCCGCGGTCGAGCCCTCGCCCACGGGTGCGCAGACCCCGTCGGCCGTGCCGCCGCAGCCCCCGGGGTCCCGGCCGCGTCCGGACGGCGTCGGCCCCTGGTCCCACCGGCACCGCCCGGCGTCGGCGCCGGAACGTTGGGACCGCGCCGTGGAGCAGGCACCGGCTCAAGCACCGGACCAGGCGCCGGCTCAAGCACCGGAGCAGGCACCGGCGCAGGCACCGGCTCAAGCGCCGGAGCAGGCTCCCGAGCAGGCACCGGACCAGGCCGTCGGCCAGGCTCCCGAGCAGGCCGTCGAACAGGCGCCGGACCAGGCGCCGGAGCAGGCACCCGAGCAGGCCCGGGACCAGGCGCCGGACCGGGCTCCCGAGCAGGCCCCGGACCAGGGCGTCACGGCCGACCAACCGGACGGCGGCACGGACGCCCCGGTCGCCCCGGACACCGCCGCGGCCTCCGGCCAGCCGCTCGCGGCCGCCGTCCCCACCGTCCTCCCCGCCCGCTGGCAGGACCCGTCCACCCTCCAGCTGCCCCTCGGTGTCGGCCTCGGCCTGATCGGCTGCGGCCTCGGGCTGATCGGCCTGCGCCTGCGGAAGGGCTGAAGAAGGCGACGGTGGCCGAGCGCGCCCGGGCCGATGCGGACCGTGGCGGCGCACGGAGATCGTGGAGGTTCGGTGCGGGTTCTCGGAGCGGCGCGCCCGGCCCGGGGCGGGTTCCACCGGGTGCCCGGGCGCGGGTCGTACGGAGGCGGGCCCGAGGGGGAGGGCGGGGGCAGTCGGCAGGAGTGGAACGGGAACTGAGTATCCGTACGGATTCCCGGGCGGCGCGCGGGAGCGTACCGTCGTCACGGGTGGCGCAGGACGGCGGGACGAACGGGGGCTTCCGCCCGACCAACCCCAGTGAGAGAGAATGTTGTTCATGACGAATCCGATGAACGAGCGCTCGTCGCAGGAGCCCCTCTGGGCCGCCGGCGGGCAGTCGCAGGACGGCCAGAAGGTGCTGATCGTCGGACCGGACGGGCTGCCCGTGGGCCAGGGGTTCGCCGGGCCGGCGGGGGAGGGTGACGACGAGGGCGGCGTGCCGCGCGAGCTTCCGGTGACGGAGATGGTCGAGCAGCCCGCCAAGGTCATGCGCATCGGCAGCATGATCAAGCAGCTGCTGGAGGAGGTCCGGGCGGCGCCCCTCGACGAGGCCAGCCGGGCCCGGCTGAAGGACATCCACGCCAGCTCGATCAAGGAGCTGGAGCTCGGACTGGCGCCGGAGCTGGTCGCCGAGCTGGAGCGGCTCTCGCTGCCGTTCACCGAGGACACCATTCCGACCGAGGCCGAACTGCGGATCGCCCAGGCCCAGCTGGTGGGTTGGCTGGAGGGCCTCTTCCACGGCATCCAGACCGCCCTGTTCGCCCAGCAGATGGCCGCGCGGGCGCAGCTGGAGCAGATGCGCCGCGCGCTGCCGCCCGGGCTGCACGGCGGGGAGTCGGACGAGGAGGAGCCGGGCCCCGGCCGCGGCATCCGCTCCGGCCCGTACCTGTAGGCCGACCCCGCGGACCGACCCGCGGACCGGGCCTCCGGACCGCCGCGGGGACCGGACGTGCCACGACGATCCGCCCCGGGCCCGCACCGCCGCTGGACGGCGTTGCGGGCCCGGGGCCGCGAACGCCCCTGGGCCGATCACCGTCGGCGGGAGCCGATACCCTGACCCCTGTCGCCGGCCGGGCGAGCCGCCGCGACAGGGGTCCGTCAGGCCGACGGGCCGGGCCCATCACGCACCGACGAGACCGAACGTCACGGTTGCGGCAGCACGGCCGCGCCGAGGGGGAGCAGAGGACCATGAGCGAGCACGGCAACGCGGCGGTCGAGGGCTTCTCCCTGGGCAACGGCCGCTATGTGCTGCAGCGGCTGCTGGGCGAGGGCGGCATGGCCTCCGTGCACCTCGCGTACGACAGCGTGCTGGGCCGGCCGGTCGCGCTGAAGAGCATGCACAGCGAGCTGGGCCGGGACGAGTCGTTCAAGGAGCGGTTCCGCCGCGAGGCCCAGGCGGTGGCCCGGCTGGAGCACCCGAACATCGTCACGGTGTACGACAGCGGCGAGGACGTCGCCCCGGACGGCTCCGGAACGCCGTACATCGTCATGCAGCTGATCGACGGCAAGGGCCTGCGCGAGGCGATCAACGAGGCGGTCGCCGAGTACGGCGCGATGCCGACCGAGGAGGCCCTGCGGGTCGTCGTCGGGGTGCTGAACGCGCTGGAGGCCTCGCACGACATGGGCCTGGTGCACCGCGACATCAAGCCCGGCAACGTCATGTTCGACCGCAAGGGCAATGTCAAGGTCATGGACTTCGGCATCGCCCGGGCGCTGGAATCCGGCGTCACCTCGATGACGCAGACCGGCATGGTGGTCGGCACCCCGCAGTACCTCTCGCCCGAGCAGGCCCTCGGCAAGCCGGTGGACGCCCGCTCCGACCTGTACTCGGTCGGCGTGATGCTCTTCGAGATGCTCACCGGCCAGCTGGTCTTCGACGGCGACTCGGCCTTCTCGATCGCCTACAAGCACGTCCAGGAGGAGCCCCCGGCGCCCTCCGGCCTCAACCGTTCGATCACCCCGGCGGTGGACGCCTTCGTGGCCCAGGCGCTGCGCAAGGATCCGGCGCACCGTTTCCAGAGCGCGGCCGCGATGCGGGACGAGGCGGAGCGGCTGATCGCGGAGCTGAAGGGCGGCGGCAGCGGGCACCAGCTCCAGGCCAGCACCCCGCTGGTGATCAACGAGGGCCCGCGCTCGGTGCACGCCGCTCCGCAGGCCCCGCAGGCTCCGCAGACCCCGCACCCGCAGTACCTCCAGCAGGGGCCGCCGCAGCAGCCGCAGTACCGGACCCCGCCGCCGGCCTACCAGGCCCCGCACCCGCAGTACCTCCAGCAGGGGGCGCCGCAGCAGCCGCAGTACCGGACGCCCCCGCCGGCCTACCAGGCCCCGCACCCGCAGGCCCCGCAGACCCCGCAGCCCTTCCAGCGGCCGATGCACGCCCCGGCGCCGCAGACGATGCCGCCGTACCAGCAGCCGAAGCAGTCCGGCGGCTGTTCCACGGCCGTGGTGGTGATCGGGATCATCGTCGGCGTGCTGGTGCTGGCCGGCATCATCATCGCGATCGTGGTCAACAAGGCCGAGGAGAAGACGAAGGGCAAGGTCGGCCACTCCGCGCGGCCGGCCGCGGTGCTGGTCGTGGGGCCGTCGGCCGACCGGAATGGCCTGCTCTGACGGTTTCCGGCCGGTTGGGGGGTGCCACGGGCACGTCCGGGAAGCGGTAGCGTTCGGGGATACGTAAGCGACAGGGCACCGCGATTCCGAGCGACCGCCCGGGGCGAGGAGCGATGGCACAGACGCAGCAGCCGGACGACGAGGCGGGTGCCCGAGTGGACGGACGGACCGGCGGTACGCCGAGGATCCCCGGGCCGGGCAGTGAAGCCGCGACCTCCGCGCTGCCGCCGGTCGGACGGACGGGCGGGCCGCAGACCCCCGGCCGCGGCACCGCCCTGCCGCTGGGCACGGCCGGCGACGGCCGCTACCGGCTGACCCACCGGCTCGGCCGCGGCGGCATGGCCGAGGTGTTCGCCGCCGAGGACGTGCGGCTGGGCCGCACCGTCGCGGTCAAGCTGCTGCGCGGCGAGCTGGCCCAGGACGACGTCGCCCGGCTGCGGTTCACCCGCGAGGCACACGCCGTCGCGGCGCTCAACCACCACTCCATCGTCGCGGTCTACGACACCGGCGAGGAGTACGTCGGGGACGAGTCCACGCCGTACATCGTGATGGAGCTGGTCGAGGGCCGGACCGTCCGCGAGCTGCTGGTGGACGAGGAGGCGCCGCCGGTCGACCAGGCGCTGATCATCATCGCCGGGGTGCTGGAGGCGCTCGCCTACAGCCACCGGAACGGGATCGTCCACCGCGACATCAAGCCCGCCAACGTGATCATCACCAACAACGGCGCGGTCAAGGTGATGGACTTCGGCATCGCCCGGGCGCTGACCGGCGGGGCCACCACGATGACCCAGACCGGCATGGTCATGGGCACCCCGCAGTACCTCTCGCCCGAGCAGGCGCTCGGCAAGGCGGTCGACCACCGCTCCGACCTGTACGCGGCCGGCTGCATGCTCTACGAGCTGCTGACGCTGCGCCCGCCGTTCACCGGCGACACCCCGCTCTCGGTGGTCTACCAGCACGTCCAGGACCCGCCGGTGCCGCCCTCGCAGGCCAACAGCCGGGTGCCCGCCGGGCTGGACCCGCTGGTGCTGCGCTCGCTGGCCAAGAACCCGGACGACCGCTTCCAGGACGCCGACGAGTTCCGCGCCCACGTGCAGCACGCGCTGCGCGAGATGCACGGCGCGGCCGGGCTCTGGGCCGGTCCGACGGCCGGGCTGCCGGGCGACACCGGCGCCACCCAGGTGCTCCGGCCCGACCAGGCGGCGGCCACCCAGGTCCTCGGCGCGGTCGGCGCGGGTGACCAGACCTCGGTGCTGCCGTACGCGCCGGTGGCCGGCGGCGCGAACCCCGCCGCGCCCTACCCGGGGGCCGGCGGCCCGTACGGCGGCGGTGGCGAGCACGACGACGAGGACGACGGCGGCCGGCGGCGCGGGCCGTGGGGCTGGGTGGCCGGTGTGGTCGCGGTGCTGGTCGCGGCCGGCGTCGGCATCGCGTTCGCGGTCAACGGCGGCGGCACCGAGGGCAAGGTGACGGACACGCCCACGACGCCCGCGCCGGCGGTCAGCACCGCCGAGCCGACCGCCCCGGCCCAGACCGGCCAGCAGAGCCCGCAGGCGACGGTCCCCGGCACCAAGCGGCCGCAGCAGCCGACCGACCCCGGCAACTACGGCGGGACGGGCGGCGGCAACAACATGTCGCCGCCGCCGAACAACAACAAGCACACGCCGAGCACGTCGCCGAGCAACACGCCGACCGCCACCCACGTTCCGACGGCCACCGCGCCGGCGACCGGTGGGGCGAGCACGGGGCCGACGGCGCCGAGCTCGGGCGGGGGCAACGGCAACGGCGGCGGCAGTGGCGGCAGTGGCGGGGGCAGTGGCAGTGGCAGCGGGGGCGGCGGTGGCGTCGTGACGCCGCCCACCAATCAGCCGCCGGCGACCACGAAGCCGACCGGCGGCACGCAGCCCACGCCCCCCTGACGGGTCGGCGGGCTCAGTTGGCGAAGGCGTCCAGGACCTGCTCGTACTCCTGGCACCACCACGCCAACTGGCCCGCCGAGGCGGGGTAGAGCGGGTCGGCCCGGTGGTCGCCCCGCTGGTAGCGCCACTGGAGCATCCAGAAGTCGTTCAGCCGCTCCCACCAGACCCGGTGGACGGCGGCGGCCAGGTGCTCGGCCGTGGCGGCGCCGGAGGCCCGGTAGGACTGGGAGTAGCGGCGGACCCGGACCAGGTCGAGGACGCCGGTGGCCCGGTCGTTGAAGAGCAGGGTGGCGGCGCGGACGGCCTCCTCGGCGCGCGGCTGCGGGCCGAGCTTGTCCCAGTCCAGCACGGCCGTGACCGGCCCGCCGTCGGGCCCCTGTGCGTACAGCAGGTTGAGGCCGTGGAAGTCGCCGTGGGTCCAGCCGGTGGGCGGGGCGGTGCTCGGGGCGGGGCGGCACCGGGTGTGTTCGGCGAGCAGATCCAGCCGTTCGGTGAGCCGTTGTTCGACCAGCTCGTCCAGTTCCCCGTACGGGCGGTGCTCGCGGGCGCGGCGCCGCAGGTCACGGGCGAGTTCGAGGCTGTCGAGCGGGTCTGCGCTCTGGTATCCGGGGGGTTGGTCGAGGGGGGCGCAGACGTCGTCGAGCGCGCCGTGCAGTCGGCCGAGCAGCGTGCCGAGCGCGTCGCACTGCGGCGGTTCGAGCTCGGTGCCGTGCCGGTGGCGGCCGTCGACCCAGGGGAACAGCGCGAACAGCCGGCCGCCCAGGCCGGCCACCGTGCCGGCGCGTTCGGCGCAGCTCAGTGGGGGTGCGACGGGCAGTCCCAGGGCGTGCAGGTCGGTCATCGCGCGGTGGTGGGCGAGGATCTTCGGACGGTTGGCGGTGGCGGCGTCGACGTAGCACTTCAGGAAGTACGTGCCGGCCTCGGTGGTGACCCGGTAACCCCGGTTGAGCAGGCCCTCGGCGACCGGTTCGGCGGTCAGCAGCCGCCCCACCCGGTAGCGGGCCAGGACCTCGGCGAGTGCGCTGCGCGGGACGGGCGGGCTGAGGGTCCCTATCGGCGGGGCGGAGAGGTCGGGGCGGGCCGGGGCGCAGGCGAGGGTCTGGCTGAAAGTCACGTGCAGAGGTTATGGCCCCCTGGTGGGGGCCCTTGACAAACCGTCAGACTTGTGAAGCGGCTTGATCAGTACTGGTGATCGGCCTGGTGCCGTGCCACGAAAGCGGCCGCCTGGGTGCGTCGCTCCATGCCCATCTTGGCGAGCAGACTGGAGACGTAGTTCTTCACCGTCTTCTCGGCCAGGTGCAACTCGTTCCCGATCTGACGATTGGTCATCCCCTCGCCGATCAGATCGAGGATCCGTCGTTCCTGCTTGGTGAGTTGGGAGAGCCGCTCGTCCTCCTTCTCGCCGCCGTCGCGCAGCCGGGCGAGCACCCTGCTGGTGGCCACCGGGTCGAGCAGCGAGCGGCCGGCCGCGACGTCCCGGACGGCGGTGATCAGGTCGGTGCCGCGGATCGCCTTGAGGACGTAGCCGGAGGCGCCCGCCATGATCGAGTCGAACAGCGCCTCGTCGTCCGAGAACGAGGTCAGCATCAGGCACTTGATCTCCGGCAGCCGGGAGCGGATCTCCCGGCAGACCTCGACCCCGTTGCCGTCCGGCAGCCGGACGTCCAGCACCGCGACGTCGGGGTGCACCGCGGGGATCCGGGTGAGCGCCTCGGCGGCCGTGCCGGCCTCGCCGACCACCTCGATGTCGTCCTCGACCGAGAGCAGATCGTGCACACCCCGCCGGACGACCTCGTGATCGTCGAGCAGGAACACCCTGATTCGTCCGTTGTCAGTCACGCCCAAAGCCTCCCATATCACCGTACAGAAGACCTATCGTTCACATCGCCGTAAAGACGTGATCCGGCCAGAGCCGACCGAAACAGATACCGAGAACCCCCTTACGTACGGGCGTCTGCCCGGATAACGTGCGCTGGTGTCCTGAAGGCGCTCGAATTGAGAGCTGCGTCACGCCGACCGTCACCCCCACCCATCCGACGGCGAGCCGGGCGCAGCACCCTCGGGGTCGTGGGCCCTGAACAAGTAGGACGTCCTAGCGCAAGCGCGCCAAGGGCGGACGCTGGGTAACGTTCTCGTGAGGGACGCCGTCGGAACAGGATCACCACCTGCCACGCAGTAGGTGCGCACACCCACGCGCGCCCCGCGAGGCGGTGACCGGACCGGTCACCGGCGACCCCGGGCGGCCGGACAGACCGAGGAGTGAACGTGACCGTCAAAAGCACGGCGAGGGCTCGCAAGAAGGCGGCCCCCGGCGTCCCTGACACCCTCCGCGCCACGGGGACGGACGCCCAGCCGGAGCTCGTACAGCTGCTCACGCCGGAAGGCGAGCGGGTCGAGCACCCGGACTACCCCCTCACCACCACTCCCGAGGAGCTGCGCGCCCTCTACCGCGACCTGGTGCTGGTGCGCCGGTTCGACGGCGAGGCGACCGCGCTCCAGCGCCAGGGCGAGCTGGGCCTGTGGGCCTCGCTGCTCGGCCAGGAGGCCGCCCAGGTCGGCTCCGGCCGGGCCATGCGTACCGGCGACTACGCCTTCCCGACCTACCGCGAGCACGGCGTGGCCTGGTGCCGCGACGTCGACCCGCTGAACCTGCTCGGCATGTTCCGCGGTGTGAACCACGGCGGTTGGGACCCGAACGAGAAGAACTTCCACCTCTACACCATCGTGATCGGCGCGCAGACCCTGCACGCCACCGGCTACGCGATGGGCATCACCAAGGACGGCGCCGACGACGCGGTGATCGCGTACTTCGGTGACGGCGCCTCCAGCCAGGGCGACGTCAACGAGGCGTTCACCTTCGCCTCGGTCTACAACGCCCCGGTGGTGTTCTTCTGCCAGAACAACCAGTGGGCGATCTCCGAGCCCACCACCACCCAGACCAAGATCCCGCTGTACCGCCGCGCCTCCGGCTTCGGCTTCCCCGGCGTGCGGGTCGACGGCAACGACGTGCTGGCCTGCCTCGCGGTCACCCGCTGGGCGCTCGACCACGCCCGCAGCGGCAACGGCCCGGTGCTGATCGAGGCCTTCACCTACCGGATGGGCGCGCACACCACCTCCGACGACCCCACCCGCTACCGGCACGCCGAGGAGACCGAGGCCTGGAAGGCCAAGGACCCGATCACCCGGCTCCGCGCCCACCTGGAGAAGGAGGGCCTGGCCGACGAGGAGTTCTTCGCCGCCGTCGACGCCGAGAGCGAGCAGCTCGGGCTGCGGGTGCGCGAGGGCGTGCGCAGCATGCCGGACCCCGACCCGACGTTGATCTTCGACCACGTGTACAGCGAGCCGCATGCTCAGGTCGATGAGGAACGGGCCGAGTACATCGAGTACGCGGCCTCCTTCGAGGCGGGGGAGAACCACTGATGGCCGGTCAGCTCAGCATTGCCAAGGCGCTCAACGAGGCGCTGCGCAAGTCGCTGGAGAACGACCCGAAGACCGTCCTGATGGGCGAGGACATCGGCAAGCTCGGCGGCGTGTTCCGGATCACCGACGGCCTGCAGAAGGACTTCGGCGAGGACCGGGTGATCGACACCCCGCTGGCCGAGTCCGGCATCGTCGGCACCGCGATCGGCCTGGCGCTGCGCGGCTACCGCCCGGTCGTGGAGATCCAGTTCGACGGCTTCGTCTACCCGGCCTTCGACCAGATCGTCTCCCAGCTGGCCAAGATGCACGCCCGGGCGCTCGGGCACGTCAAGCTGCCGGTCACCGTCCGCATCCCGTACGCGGGCGGCATCGGCGCGGTCGAGCACCACAGTGAGTCGCACGAGGCGTACTTCGCGCACACCGCCGGCCTGCGGGTGGTCACCCCGTCCAGCGCGCACGACGCGCACTGGATGCTGCGCCAGGCGATCGAGTCGGACGATCCGGTCATCTTCCTGGAGCCCAAGCGGCGTTACTGGGACAAGGGCGAGGTCGGCGCCGCCGCCGACCTCGGGCTGCACGACGCCCGGGTGGTCCGCCCCGGCGCGGACGCGACGCTGATCGCGTACGGCCCGATGGTCAAGGTCTGCCTGGAGGCCGCCGCGGCCGCCGAGGAGGACGGCCGCCGGCTGGAGGTCATCGACCTGCGCTCGCTCACCCCGGTGGACTTCGCGACGCTGGAGGAGTCGGTCAAGCGCACCGGACGGGCCGTCGTGGTGCACGAGGCTCCGGTGTTCCTGGGCATGGGCGCCGAGCTGGCCGCCCGGCTCACCGAGCGGTGCTTCTACCACCTGGAGGCACCGGTCCTGCGGGTCGGCGGCTACTTCGCGCCGTATCCGCCGTCCCGGGTCGAAGAGGCGTTCCTGCCCGACCTGGACCGCGTGCTCGACGCCGTCGACCGCGCGCTCGCGTACTGATTCCGGGGAGCGAAGATGACCACCGAAGTTCGCTCGCTCCGCGAGTTCAAGATGCCCGACGTGGGCGAGGGCCTCACCGAGGCCGAGATCCTCAGCTGGTACGTCAAGCCCGGTGACACCGTCACCGACGGGCAGGTCGTCTGCGAGGTGGAGACCGCCAAGGCGGCGGTGGAGCTGCCGATCCCGTTCAACGGGGTCGTCGAGCAGCTCTTCTTCCCCGAGGGCGCGACGGTCGACGTCGGCACCGTGATCATCTCCGTGGCGGTCGCCGGGGAGGCGGGGGCCGCACCGGCCGCCGCACCCGCCGTCGTTGCCGCGGCGCCGGCCGCGGAGGCCGAGCCGGAGCGGCGCGAGGTGCTGGTCGGGTACGGCCCGCGCACCGGCACCGCCCAGCGCCGGGCCCGGCGGACGACCACCAGGACCACGACGGTCACCGCGTCGAAGCCCGCCCCGGCGGCGCCCGCCGCGGTCGTGCCGGCCGTCGCGGCCCCGGCGGCCCCGGCGGCTCCGGCGGCTCCGGCCCCCGGCGTCGAAGTGCCGGGCGGGGAGCGGCCGTTGGCCAAGCCGCCGGTGCGCAAGCTGGCCAAGGACCTCGGCATCGACCTGCGCGCGGTCACCCCGACCGGTCCGAACGGTGTGATCACCCGCGAGGACGTGCACGCCCACGCCGCGGCCCTGGCCGCCCCGGCGGCTCCGGTCGTCGAGGCCGTCGTGGCCGAGCCGGTCGAGGTACCGGTGTTCGCACCCGCCGCGGGCGACGTCCGGGTGCCGATCAAGGGCGTCCGCAAGGCGACCGCGCAGGCGATGGTGGCCTCGGCCTTCACCGCCCCGCACGTCACCGAGTTCGTCCAGGTCGACGTGACCCGCACGATGAAGTTCGTCCGCCGGCTCAAGGAGAGCGGCGAGCTGGGCCGGGACGTCCGGGTCAGCCCGCTGCTGCTGGTCGCGAAGGCGCTGCTCACCGCGATCAAGCGGCACCCCGAGATCAACGCCCAGTGGGACGAGGCGGCCCAGGAGATCGTGATCAGGGGCCAGGTGAACCTCGGCATCGCCGCGGCCACCCCGCGCGGCCTGATCGTCCCGAACATCAAGGACGCCGGGACCAGGACCCTCGGCGGCCTGGCCACCGCGCTCGGCGAGCTGGTCGAGACCGCCCGCCAGGGCAAGACCTCGCCGGCCGACATGCAGGGCGGCACCGTCACGATCACCAACGTCGGCGTCTTCGGCGTCGACACCGGCACCCCGATCCTCAACCCGGGCGAGGCGGCCATCCTCGCCTTCGGCGCGGTCCGGGAACTGCCGTGGGTGCACAAGGGCAAGGTGGTCCCGCGCCAGGTGACCACGCTGGCGCTCTCCTTCGACCACCGGCTGGTCGACGGCGAGCTCGGCTCCAAGGTGCTGGCCGACGTGGCCGCGCTGCTGGAGCGCCCGAAGCGCCTGATCACCTGGGGCTGACGCCCCGGTAGACCGGAAGAAGGGGCCCTCCCCCGCACCGCCGTGCGGGGGAGGGCCCCTTCGTCGTCCCGCCCGCCGGTCAGCGCCGGGTGCGCAGGCGGCGGACGGCGGTCAGCACGCCGGCTCCGAGGGCGAGGAGGACGGCGGAGGTGAGGGCGAGGAAGGTGTTGGTGGTGGAGGCGCCGGTGTGGGCGAGCTCGGGGGTGCCGGCCGGCGCGGTGGTGGCGGGTGCGGCGCTGGGGGTGGCGCTCGGAACGGCGGTGGGGGTGGTGTCCGCCTGGGCGGGGGCCTGGTCGGCGGCGGGCGCGGCGGGCTTCGCCTTGGCCGGGGTGGTGGGCTTCGCGGTGGCGGTCGGCTTGGGGGCGGGCGCGGCGGGGTGCGCCACCGGGAAGGTGAGGTAGGAGTCGCTGCCGACCGCCTTCGAGTGGGGAGCCTGCCCGAGGACGCTGACCGTGATCGACTTCAGCTCCTTGGGGGCCTTCGAGGAGAGCCCGATCCGGAAGAGGCGGTGCTCGGCGCGGCCGTTTTCGAGGTGCTTGATGACGGTGGCCGGCGTGGCGGTGGTGTGGAGCGAGGGGTCGCAGCCGTGTTCGAGGGAGACCGGCTTCCAGGTCCCGCCCGAGGCCACCTCGACCGTGAAGTCCTGGGGGCGGAGACCGGCGCCCGGGACGGGGTTGAACAGCGAGATGGCCGCGGCGACGTTCTCGTAGGGGGCGCCGGTGAAGTTGGCGATGCCGACGCCGACCTCCACCTTCGGGCCGCCCGCGGTGAGGGTCTGGCCGTCCCGGGTCTGGTGGAAGCCGGCCTGGAGCTCGCCGTCGTGGGTGACGGCTGGAGCGGTGGGAGCCGAGGTGGGAGCCGTCACCGGGTAGGGACCGGCGCAGGCCCAGGCGGTGTCGGTGGCGAGGAACTGGACGCCGCCGACGAGAAGGGTGGTAGCGGCGAGGGCGGCGAGACGGCGGCGGCCGGAGAGCGGGCGGTCGTTCTTCGCAAAACGGGTGATAACGGACGTACGCATGACGTGACTCCCCAGGGTCATGGGTCTGACGGTGTGTAGGTGAAGACGACCGGCTCCGCTCCTGCCGAGCGGAAGCGCCCCCCGGCTCCGCCGGTCTCGCTCTCTGCCCGCCTTCACCCGTACAGACGCGTATCCCCGCCGGGGGTTGCAGGTGGGTCCGGAAATTTTTTTCGCGGAGTTCCCGGCGGGCCCCCGGAGTGGTTCCGATGGGTTCGAACGAATCATTGGTATGACTGGGATGAAGCTGATCGTTCGGCCAGTTCGGTGACATTTGCGTCGGCCGGTTGGGGCGACACGCCGGTCCGGGTACGTCTTCGCTCCACCACCCGGGCGACGCCGGGTGACCGGAGCACCGAGGACGCACCCGTATGCCTGCTGGCACCCCTGGCCGTCTCGTCCGGACCACGGCCCTACTCGTACTGGTGTCCACCGCCGTACTCCCGGCCGTCCTGGACCTGGTCGGCCCCTCGCCGTTCGGCGTCATCGGCGCGGACGCCCCGGTCGACCGGGCGGTGCCGCCGCCCGCCGCGCTCCACGCCGACCAGCGGCTGCCGGTGGCCGCCCCGACCTTCGACGTCCGCAGCACCGGGGACCCGACCAACCGGATCACCCTGGTCCTGCTCGGAGACGGCTACACGGCCGACCAGCAGGAGCTCTTCCGGCAGCAGGCGGACAAGGCCTGGCACTCGCTGATGGACATCGAGCCGTTCCGCACCTACCAGGGGTTCTTCAACATACGGCGGGTCGAGGTGGTCTCCCCGGTCTCCGGCATCGCGGAGACCGAGAGCCGCCGCACCCCCGCCACCCCGCTCGGCATGCACTTCTGGTGCGAGGGCACCGCCCGGCTGCTCTGCGCCGACGAGGCCGCCACCGCCCGCTACGCCGGGGAGGGCACCGGGCCGCAGTACCTGATCGCGCTGGCCAACTCCACCGAGTACGGCGGCGCCGGGGGCACCGGGGTGACCACCCTGGCGGGGGGCAGCCCGGACGCCGGACGGATCATCCAGCACGAGATAGGGCACACCGTCGGGGACCTCGGCGACGAGTACGACAGCGCCCCGGACGACGCCGACTACCCGAACCTCTCCACCCTCAACTCCGACGACATGCGCAAGAAGCAGACCAAGTGGTGGCGCTGGCTGGGCGCGGTGTCCCCGGACGGCTCCGGGACCATCGGGGCGTACCGCGGCGCCAACGGCCTCTACCGGCCCACGCCCGACTCGGTGATGCGCACCCTCGGCAGCTCCTACAACCTGCCCTCGCGCGAGGCGATCATCGAGGAGATCTACCGCAAGGTCCGGCCGACCGACGCCCCGTCGCCGCCGCCGGGCGAGGTGGCCGGGCGGCCCACGCTGGACGTCCGGCCGCTGTCGCTGTCCGGCTCCCGGCAGCTGGAGGTGGAGTGGAAGGTGGACGGCGTCCCGGTGGTCCCGCCGACCGCGGCCGGCGGCCGGCTGGACACCGCGCAGCTGGTGCTGGCCCCCGGCCGGACGGCCACCGTGACCGCGACCGTCCGGGACAACACCGACTGGGTGCGCGACGAGGCCTTCCGGGACCGCTACATGACGAGGTCGGTGTCCTGGACGGTGACCGGCTGAGGCCCGCTCCACGGGCCGTCCACCCCCCTCTGGGCCTCCCATCATGGGATGACTAGTCTGGACGGAACTATGACCGTGGAGCCAGCCCGTTCAGTCCCGTCCCTGTCCGTCCCCGCTCCCCGATCCACCGCCGAGCCCCCGGCCGCCGGACGCCCGGCCGCCGAGCCCTCCCCGCCCGGCGGTCGTGCCGCCTGGGTGGCCTGGTCCATCGGCGTCAGCGTCTACTTCCTGGCCGTCATCCACCGCACCAGCCTCGGCATGGCCGGACTGGACGCCGCCGAGCGCTTCGGCATCGGCGCCTCGGCACTCTCCACCTTCTCGATCCTCCAGGTGCTGGTCTACGCGGCCATGCAGGTCCCGGTCGGCCTGCTGGTCGACCGGTTCGGGCCGCGCAGGGTGCTGCTGCTCGGCGTGCTGCTGCTGAGCGCCGGTCAGCTGGCCTTCGCGTTCAGCTCCGCCTTCGCCCCCGCGCTCGCCTCCCGGGCGGTGCTCGGCTGCGGAGACGCGATGACCTTCATCAGCGTGCTGCGGATCGCCGCCCGGTGGTTCCCGGCGGCCCGCAACCCCTTCGTCGCCCAGCTGACCGGCCTGGTCGGGATGGGCGGCAACCTGGTCACCACCGTGGTGCTCGCCCAGGCCCTGCACCGCGAGGGCTGGACGCCGACCTTCGCCGCGATCGCGCTGCTCGGCGTGGCGGTGTTCGCGCTGGTCGCGCTGTTCCTCAAGGACGCGCCCGGTCAGGAGGCCCCCGTACGGCCGGCCGAGCACCGGGAGCGGCCGAAGGTCCGCAGCCAGGTCCTCGACTGCTGGCGGGAGCCGGGCACCCGGCTGGGCCTGTGGATCCACTTCACCACCCAGTTCCCCGGCAACGCCTTCGGCCTGCTCTGGGGCCTGCCCTACCTGGTGGAGGCGCAGGGCATGACCCGGGCCGAGGCCGGCGGGCTGCTGACCCTGCTGGTGCTCTCCAACATGAGCTGCGGCTTCGTCTTCGGCCGGGTGCTGTCCCGCACCGCCCGGGCCCGGATGCCGATCGTGCTCGGGGTCGTCGCGGCCACCGGGTTCGGCTGGGCGCTGGTGCTGGCCTGGCCGGGCGGGCACCCGCCGACCTGGCTGCTGGTCGGGATCATCCTGGTGATGGGCAGCAACGGCCCGGCCTCGCTGGTCGGGCTGGACTACGCGCGCGCCCGCAACCCGGTGGAGCGGCTCGGCACCGCCTCCGGGATCGTCAACATGGGCGGCTTCATCGGCACGATGATCACCCTGTTCGGCATCGGCGTGCTGCTGGACGCGCTCTCCCCGGCCGGCGCCGGGACGTACTCGGCCGACGCCTTCCGCTGGGCGTTCTGCTGGCTGTACGTCCCGCTGGCGGCGGGCACGGTGATGGTGCTGCGGCTGCGCCGGAAGGTCGCGGCCGCGGTCTGAGCGGCCGCCGCCCGGACCCCCGGGACCGTCAGAGGGTGACCGAGAAGTTGGCCAGCACCCGGTCGGCCAGCTCGCGGTCCCCCTCGACCTTCACCGGGCCGGGCCGGCCGCGCCCGCAGGCGAGCCGCAGGTAGGTCTCCCAGTCCATGGTCAGCTGGACGTCGGGGGCCAGGCTGATCGACTCGTCCACGGTGCCGCGGCCGGCGGAGTCCACCCGGACGGTGCGCAGGAACTCCACCGGGCCGGTCACGTCCACCACCAGGGCCGTCCCGGCCGGGGCGCCGGCGTTGCGGGCGACGGCCTTCGGCAGCTGCTCCAGCAGGACGTCCCGGGTGATCAGCGCGCCCGGCGCGTTCAGGTTGCCGGGGGTCTCCAGGGCCCGGCGCAGGTCCTGCTCGTGCACCCAGACGTCGAAGGCCCGCAGCCGCAGCAGTTCGTGGTACGGGACGTCCCGGGCCAGCGGGCCGGCCGGCCAGCGCACCGACTCGTCGGGCGTCTGCTTGGCGCCCCGCAGCGCGCGGGAGCGGCGGATGATCGTGTACTCCAGCTCGCTGGTCATCTCCAGCGCGGTGTGGCAGCGGCGCTTGTCGACCGGCAGTTCGACGTAGCGGGCGAACTCGGTGGTCACGTGGCGAAGGTCACGCGGCAGCGAGTGGATCGGGCGGGGGTCGCCCAGCAGCTCGGACTCGACCGCGATCACGTGCGAGACGACGTCCCGGACCGACCAGCCGGAGCACTCGGTGGCCCGGTTCCAGGAGCCCTCGGGGAGGGGGGCGACCAGCTCCGATATGGACTCGATGCTCTGGGTCCACGCCTCGGTGTAAGCCTGCACCGTCTGGTTGTCCGTCACGGGAATCTCCGGCCCTCCGTCAGCTTTCCTACGGTCGTGCCCGGCCATCGCGGTCGGCCGGGATGGTCCGGCTTCCGGGCGCACGCGCTAACCGCACGTTACGCTGCCGGGAGACAGCTGGGCAGCGCTTTCGGGTGACGATCGTAGGTCTCTTGTCGTGGACGGTGGTACTGTGCGCGCTTCATTGATCCAACTCGCGGTCTCCGACGCCGAGCCGCCCGCCGAGCGGCGGGCCAGGGCGGCGGCGCTGGTCCGGGCGCAGCAGGGCGCCGACCTGGTGGTGCTGCCGGAGTTGTGGCCGCTCGGCGGCTTCGCGTACGACCTCTGGTCGGAGGGCGCCGAGACGCTGGACGGGCCCACCTCGGACGCGATGGCGGCGGCCGCCCGGGCCGCCGGGGTCTGGCTGCACGCCGGTTCGATCGTCGAACGCGATCCGGACGGACCGATCTACAACACCTCGATGCTGTTCGCCCCGGACGGCGAGCTGGTGCACACCTACCGCAAGATCCACCGCTTCGGCTTCGACAGCGGCGAGGCGGTGGTGATGGGCGCCGGGCAGGAGATCGTCACCGCGCCCACCGACTTCGGCACGCTGGGCCTGGCCACCTGCTACGACCTGCGCTTCCCCGAGCTGTTCCGGGCGCTGCTGGACGCCGGGGCGCAGCTGCTGGTGGTCCCGGCGGCCTGGCCGGCCAGGCGGCGCGAGCACTGGACGCTGCTGGCCCGGGCCCGGGCGGTGGAGGAGCAGGCCTTCGTGCTGGCCTGCAACACCGCCGGGACGCACGCCGGGGTCGAGCAGGCCGGGCACAGCATCGTGGTGGACCCGTGGGGCCGGGTGCTGGCCGAGGCGGGGGAGGAGGAGCAGGTGCTGACCGTCGAGTTCGATCCGGCCGAGGTGGGTAGGGCGCGCGAGGACTTCCCGGTGCTGCGGGACCGGCTGCTCGGGATCCCGGCGCCGGTCCAGCGCTGAGCGGCGTGCTGAGCGGCGTTCCGCAGGGGCGTTCCGCAGGGGCGCCGGAGGGTTCCCGAACCGCTCCCGGAGGGTGCCCGGAGCGTTCTCGGAGGGGGCCGGGTCGGGGCTCCGGCGGGGCTCCGGTGACGTTCGAGCGGCGTTCGGGAGGGTTGGTTCATACCTATTCCGACCCGGTTTGAGAAGATGAGCACTCGTCGTGTTCCCCGCCGCTCGTCGGCCGGTCCGTCGCGGGTCGGCACGGCGGCCTGCCCGAGGAGGTCGCGCGCATGTCCGGCACCGGCGCTGGCGACACCCCCCGTCCCGTCATCCAGCGCAACAGCCTGCGCGAACAGATCGCCGGCGCCCTGCGCGAGGAGATGATGGCCGGCCGGCTGGCGGCCGGCCGCAACTTCACCGTCAAGGAGATCGCCGACCTGTACGGCGTCTCCGCGACCCCGGCCCGGGAGGCACTCGTCGACCTCGGCGCCCAGGGGCTGCTGCGGGCCGAGCACCACCGGGGCTTCACGGTCCCCGAGCTGTGCTGGGAGGACTTCGTCGAGATCTTCGAGTCCCGGGTGCTGCTCACCGACAGCTTCTTCCGCCAGTTCGCCGCCCGCCGGGTGCTGCCCGACATCACCCGGCTGCCCTCGCTGCGCCGCCGGGCCGACGCCGCGGTGCGGGCCGCCCGGTCCGGGAACCTGGACGTGATGGTGGGCTGCGACCGCCGGTTCTGGCAGGAGGTCGCCGCCCTGCTCGGCAACCGCCGGATCGTGGACTACCTGGACTGGCTGCGGGTGCAGTCCTGGATGTTCGCCGCGCCCTACCTGCGGGCGATGCCCACCCTGGCCGGGGTCTGCTGGGACCGCCACCTGGACCTGGTCGAGACGGTCGCGGCCCGCGACCTGACCGGGGCGCACCGGATCATCAGCGAGTACAACCTGTTCACCGTCCGGCTGCTGGCCGGGCTGGCCGGGCAGTCGCTGGACACGGTGACCGTGCTGGGGCTGCTCGCCGAGACCGCCGGTGCGGACCCGCTGCCCGTCCCGGTCGAGCCGGCCGCGCCCTCGCCGCAGCAGGTGCCGGCACCCGTGCCCGAACCCGTGGCGGCCTGGCCTGAACGGCCCCGGCGGGGCGAGGAGATCGGCCGGGAGCTGGGCCGTGAACTGGGCCTCGGCCTCGGACTGGTGCCGCAGCCGCGCTGGGTGCCGTACGCGCGGTTCGGCCGACGGCTGCCCGAGCCGCCGTCATAGGGCCGGCCCGAGCTCCCGCAGGGGCGGCCCGACCCGCGCCCGGCGCCGGGCCGGTAGGGTGGGCGGTCGTCGAACCGGCGCCCGGACAAGGGCCGTCCGGGTACCGACTCCGCCCCCCTCGTCGCCCCGCCCCGCGGGCGATCCCGCCGCCCGGAGAGGAACTGCCGGCCATGGCCTGCGACCTCTGGCTCGTCCCGCTGGTGGACGTGCTGAGCCACAGCCCCGACAACCCCTTCCGGGACGACCTCGCGCTCTACAACGCGGTGCTGACCTCACGTGGGCTGCCCGAGGTGCCGGTCTACCAGTACGTCCCCGGGCTGAGCGGAGCGGTCGAGCCGATAGCCGCCTTCGACTACGACTCGCTGCACTTCCTGCGCCGCGCCTACCTGCTGGGCCTGACCGGACTGGACATCACCCCGGTCGACTCGCTCGGCGGCGACTACGAACAGCTGCTGGAGATGTTCGAGAGCAGCGCCGAACAGTCGCACCTGATCTGGCACTTCGACCACGCCGGCGCGTACGTCCCGATCGAGTTCCCGAGCCCGCTGGTGGACGAAACGCTGCTCGCCTCCGGCGGCCCGCTCGGCTCCAGCCACGGGCTGCTGCGCGAACTGCAGGCCGTCGCACCGGCGCTGGGCATCGACCCGCTCAACCCGCCGGACCCGACCAGGCCGCTCGGCCCGACCGGCCTGGAGCAGCCGTTCGGACCGCCGATCGACGACCTGCACCCCTTCGCCCGGGAGCGGCACGCCTGGTCCGGGCTGTACGCGGCGGCGACCCGCAGCCTCACCCAGGGCTCGATGATCGTCTTCGCCTGAGCCCCTACCGCAGCGGCCCCTCCGGCGGCCGCTGGCGCGGCATCGTCGGCCGGGTGCCCGGCGGCGGCAGCACCCGCACCTGGGCGCCCACCCCGGGCTCGGAGCGCCCGCCCCAGGTCCCCGGGCCCTGGGTGGGCAACTGGGTCATCGACGCGCGGAACTCCAGCATCCACTCCGAGGTCTCGGTGCGGACCATGTCCGAGACGTCCTCGCAGAACCGGCGCAGCACGCCCAGGCAGCGCTCGGCGGCCTCGCCCGCGGTGCCCTCGGTCGGGCCGAGCACCTCGCGCACGCACTCCGACGCCCAGTCGAACTGGAAGGCCTCCAGCCGGCGTTGCAGGGCCTGGCCGGTGGAGACGTCCCGCATCCAGCCGGAGGTGAGGCCGAAGGCCAGGTCGGCGCCGTAGCAGGCGGCGGCCAGCGCGAAGCCCACGTAGCCCCAGCCGGTGCCGTGCGGGAGGACGCCGGTCAGGTCCGCCAGCGGGGCGGTCACCCCGCCCAGCGCGAAGCCGGCCGAGCCGAAGCGCAGCAGCCGGGCCCAGCGGCGCTTCCAGACCCGGTCCCGGCGGTACCACTCGATCGCCTCGACCGCCCGCTCCTCGGACCAGCGGTAGAGCTCCTCCAGCCGTTCAGCGGGCTCGCCCCAGTCCCCGAGCGGGAACTGTCGGGTGCTCAGATCGGTCCGGCGGCGGGTGGAGGCCCGCCTGGCGACGGCGGTGACGGGCGGGTCCTCCTCACCGATCTCCTTGCCCCAGGCACTCTCCTCGGGCTGCATTTCCGGCTGGCTCACCTTGTGGGGCTCCCTGTGGCGGGCGGGCGGCTTGGTCTGGCGGCGCATCGGCTGACATGACGTCCGCCGTTGGTTGTCCAACAGCACTTCTTACCGCCAAATGGCTGACCGTGGGGGCGCTTCCACGGTGATCGTTACCGGTTTCGGCCACCGGAACCCGTGGTGAGCGGGTTGCGTCGGGCGGCGAGATTTCACCCGTCCGAGCGAGGGTCCGGTGACCCGCCGTCCTGACCCGGGCACCCGCCGCACAACAAGCCCGGTCGGGCTTGGAGGATCCTCCGATGTCGAGGGCGTACGGGCCCCTTCCCCTGGAGGATCCGACGGGACCGGAGAGCGGCCGGAACCGGCCACCGACTACGCTGCCTGGCGTGAAGGTCCTCGTCATCGGCGGCGGCGCCCGCGAACACGCCCTGTGCCGCTCCCTGTCCCAAGATCCCTCCGTGACCGAGTTGCACTGTGCCCCGGGTAACGCCGGGATCGCCCGGGTGGCGACGGTCCACCCGGTCGACCAGCTGGACGGCGCCCAGGTCACCGAGCTGGCCGCGAAGCTCGGCAGCGACCTGGTGGTGGTCGGCCCGGAGGCCCCGCTGGTGGCCGGCGTCGCCGACGCCGTGCGCGCGGCCGGCATCCCCGTGTTCGGCCCCTCCGGCGCGGCCGCGCAGCTGGAGGGCTCCAAGGCGTTCGCCAAGGACGTGATGGCCGCGGCCGGCGTCCCCACCGCCCGCTCCTACGTCTGCACCACCGCCGAGGAGGCCGCCGAGGCGCTGGACGCCTTCGGCGCGCCGTACGTCGTCAAGGACGACGGCCTGGCGGCCGGCAAGGGTGTCGTGGTCACCTCCGACCGCGAGGCCGCGCTGGCGCACGCCGCGTCCTGCGAGCGCGTGGTCATCGAGGAGTACCTGGACGGCCCCGAGGTCTCGCTGTTCGCGATCACCGACGGCACCACCGTGCTGCCGCTCCAGCCCGCGCAGGACTTCAAGCGCGCGCTGGACGGCGACGAGGGCCCCAACACCGGCGGCATGGGCGCCTACTCGCCGCTGCCGTGGGCGCCGGACGGACTCGTCCAGGAGGTCCTGGACACCGTCCTGCAGCCGACCGTCGACGAGTTGCGCCGCCGCGGCACCGAGTTCTCCGGCCTGCTGTACGCGGGCCTGGCGCTCACCTCGCGCGGCACCCGGGTGATCGAGTTCAACGCCCGCTTCGGCGACCCGGAGACCCAGGTCGTGCTGGCCCGGCTGCGCACCCCGCTGGCCGGCGTCCTGCTGGGCTCCGCCACCGGCACCCTGGACCAGCTGGAGCCGCTGCGCTGGGACGAGGGAGCGGCGGTCACCGTGGTCGTCGCCTCCGAGGGCTACCCGGCCGCGCCGCGCACCGGCGACCCGATCGAGGGCCTGGCCGAGGCCGAGGCGGACGGCACCGCGTACGTGCTGCACGCCGGGACGAAGGCGGACGAGGACGGCCGGGTGCTGAGCGCCGGCGGCCGCGTCCTGTCGGTCACCGCGACCGGCGCCGACCTGGCCGAGGCGCGCGACCGCGCGTACGCCGCGGTGGACCGGATCTCCCTCAAGGGCGGCCAGCACCGCACCGACATCGCACTGAAGGCGGCCACCTCCTGAGGCGGGTCTGACGGCGGCGGTGCTCCGAGGGCGTTGCGCCCCGTGGGATTGAACCCCATGGGCGCAGCGCCCTCGGCGTTTCCGGTGCTGGAGCGGTTCCGGGGCCCGACGCACCGTTCGGCGGTCGGAATCCAGCCCATCGGGTGATAGCCCCCGCATCCGGCTGACGTAGCCGGGCGCCCGGCCTTATGGTGCGCTGGATCGCAGTGCGACGCGGCCGCGCGCCGGGGTCGCCGCCGGGTAGCGCTGTGCCCGCGGGGGGATGCTGGACGGCGTTCGGCCGGGTGTTCGCCCGGTGCTCCGCACCGACCGGTCGCGGACGTCCGGAATTCGGGCGACGTCACCGGGACGAGTGGAAACCGGGGCGATCCGGAACGCCTGCCGGGACCGGGGCGTCGAAAATGTCAGTAGCGCCACGCAGCATGCACTACCGGGGATCGGACGCCTCCGCTTCCCGGTCGGAACTGATCATTTCGAGTCGGCTCCGGGCCCGAAGCCGGGCGCCCGAGGGCTCCGAAGGGGGTGCCGCACCGTATGGCCGTAGTCGATACCGCGCGCGCTCACGCCCAGGCGGTACTGCGGGTCCGGGGCCTCGCCCTGGCCGCCGCCGCCCTGCCCACCGCCGCCGCGGTGGTCCTGCTCGCCGGCCGGTTCACCGGCCGGATCGGCGCGCCCGGCGCCTCCGACGCCGCCGCCTGGGACGCCGCCCGCTGGGTGGTCTGCGCGGTCGCCGCGCTGAGCCTGCTGGTCGCCTGGCTGACCGCCCGCGCCCACCGCCTGGCCGTCCCGCCACGGACCCCCGCCGTCCAGGTCGGGCGCGCCGAGGCCCCCGAGCTGTACCGGCTGATCGACGAACTCGCCGACCGGCTGAACGTGCCCGCGCCCTCCGCCGTGGCGCTCACCCCGGACTGCGACAGCTGGCTGGAGGACGTCCCGCCGGTGCGCCGGCCCCGCCCGCTGCGGCCGCACCCCGAACCGCCCGCGCCGGTCCTGGTGATCGGCTCGCCCTTCCTGTGGTGGATGCGGGCCGGGGAACTGCGCGCCCTGCTCGCCCCCGTGGTGGCCGGCACCGCCGCCTCCACCGACCCGGAGATCGCCGCCGCCCGCCGCTTCCTGCGCAGCCTGGACGCCTGCCTGGACTCCGGCCGGGGCACGGCCCCCGGCCTCGGCGGCGGCACCCTGGCCGCCCCGCCCCTGCCGCCCCGGCGCGGACCGGCCGGGCTCGCCGACGAGGTCACCCGGCGGATCACCCGCCGCCTGCTCGGCGCCTGCCGCGGCCACTCCGCGGAGCTGGAGCGGTCCGTCGCCAGCTGGGCCTCCGAACAGGCCAGGACGGTCGACTACGGCCTGCGGATCGCCGCCCAGGAACAGGTCGGACTGGCCTACGCCGGCTGGGACCGGCTGCTCACCCGGGTCGCGCTGCCCGCCTGGCGGCTCGGCCGCCACCCCGCCCACCTCAACGCCGGCGTGGCCGCCGCGCTCACCGAGCTCGCCCGCCGCGACCGGCTGGCCGACGGCTACAGCAGCCGGCTCGGCGACCGCCCCGCCTGCGACCTGCTGGAGGAGCCCGGCACGGTGGACCGGGCGGTCTCCCGGCTCGCCGCCGAGCTGTTCTTCGGCCGCCCGGCGGCCGGGGCCTGGCACGAGCTGGAGTGGTCCGACTACCCGGCCGACGTGGTGGACGCCGGCTGGCGGGCCCAGGCTGCCGCCCTGCAGTCCGCCCTGGACCGGCTCGCCCCGCAGTCCCGCCCCGGCGCCCCGACCCTCACCCGGCTGCTGGTCCGGCTCGCCGAGGGCGACGGAGAGCGGCTGGCCGCCGCGCTCGCCGCCCAGCTGGCCCGCACCACCACCCCGGCCCCGCTGCTCGAACCCGACCGCACCGGCCGCGACCTGCTGGTCGACCACGTCACCGCGATGGTCTGCTGCGCCGCCGTGGACACCGCCGGCGGCGCCCCCGGCCTGGACTGGCTGGACGGCCCGGTGCTGCAGCTCGGCGGGGTCCGCCGCACCGACCTGGCCGGCCCGGTCGCCCAGGCCGTCGAACAGGGCCAGGACGGCCCGCTGCGGGCCTGGCTGGACGCCGCCGAGGTCCGGCTGGAGAAACCCGTGCGGCTCTGAGTCCCCAGGAGTCGGGGACGGCGCTCGGAGCCCCGCCACGCGCCCCCGAGTTGCCCGGCGGCCGGCCGTCTCCGCAGGCCGGAGGCCCCGCCCGGACGGCGCGCGAGATTCCCGACACGAATTGCTACCGCGGGGTGACGCAGCGCCAGCGCGGTGTGGTGTATTAGACCGCACGCACATCCGGGGGGCACGTGCCAACCCGGCGGAAGTGCACCTGGGAGGGCGCGTGGTGACCGAACTCAACCGCCGCTGGGAGTCAGGAACGCACGCTTACAGCGTCTCCGACCCCTTCGGCCAGGGCCCGCTGCCCTGGCTGCGCAGCCCGGACCAGTACCTGGCCGGGGCCGAGGGCGCCGTGCCCTGGTACGTCTCGGTGGACGCGCCCGGCCAGCAGCCGCTGACGGCCGGCGTGCGGCGGCCCAAGCCGCCGGTCGGCACCCCGCAGAGCTCCAACGACGTGGACCAGCAGATCAAGGGCTTCGCCTCGGCAGGGGTGGTCCGACCCGGCGGCTCGGTGGACTTCCGGGTCACCGTCAACCCGCCCCGCGAGTTCACCGTGGACGTCTACCGCATCGGCCACTACGGCGGCGACGGCGCCCGCCACATGACCTCCACCCCGAACATCTCCGGACTGGCCCAGCCCGCCCCGCTGGTGGTGGACCGGACGGTCTCCTGCCACCACTGGTGGCACTCCTGGCGGCTCCAGATCCCGGCGCACTGGCAGCCCGGCGCGTACGTCGCCGTGCTGACCACCGCGGACATGCTGCACCGCAGCCACATCCCGTTCACCGTGCGGGACCACACGGACCAGGGGCGCACCGCCGAACTGCTCCTGGTGCTCCCGGACGTGACCTGGCAGGCGTACAACCTGTTCCCCGAGGACGGCCGCACCGGCGCCAGCCTCTACCACGCCTGGGACGGCCGGGGCGGCCTGGTCGGCGAGCCCGAGGCGGCCGTCACCGTCTCCTTCGACCGCCCGCACGCCACCGCCGGGCTGCCGCTGCACGTCGGCCACGCGTACGACTTCATCCGCTGGGCCGAGCGCTACGGCTACGACCTCTCCTACGCCACCGCCACCGACCTGCACGCCGGCCTGGTGGACCCGGCCGAGCACCGGGCGCTGGTCTTCCCCGGCCACGACGAGTACTGGTCCGAGCCGATGCGCCGGGCCGCCGAGCGGGCCCGGGACGGCGGCACCTCGCTGGTGTTCCTGTCCGCCAACACCATGTACTGGCGGGTGGAGCTGACCGACGCCGCCTCCGGCGAGCCCAACCGGCTGCTCAACTGCCGCAAGCGGCAGAAGGTCCGGCCGGGCAACCCGGCCGCCGGGGTGCCCGGCGCGGCCAGCGCGCTTTGGCGGGACGCGGGGGAGCCCGAGCAGCACCTGCTCGGCGTGCAGTACTCGGGCCGGGTCGCCGCGCCCGTCCCGCTGATCGCCCGGCACACCGCGCACTGGCTGTGGGACGGCACCGGGCTGCAGGAGGGGGACGAGCTGCCCGGCCTGGTCGCGGGGGAGGCCGACCGGTACTACCCCAAGGTGGCGCTGCCCGAGCACACCGAGCGGGTGCTGCTGGCGCACTCGCCGTACCAGGACCTGTCCGGCCGCACCCGCTACCAGGAGACCTCGCTCTACCGGGCGCCCAGCGGCGCGTACGTCTTCGCGGCCGGCACCTTCGCCTGGTCGCCCGCGCTGGGCCGCCCGGGACTCACCGACGAGCGGATCCAGCGGGCCACCGCCAACCTGCTGGACCGCCTCTGCAAAAACCAGACGGAATCGGGCGGCGGTCCTCCGGTTCGGCGGGCGTGAAAGACTGCGGGGGCAGTGACCTCCCCTTTCGCGGTGCCCACGCCCGTGAACGACCCCTGAGGACTGAGACACCTTGAGCGGATTTGTCACCAAGCCCGAGCCGGTCCAGGTACCCGGCCTGGTCCACCTGCACACCGGCAAGGTGCGCGACCTCTACCGCACCGGATCGGGCGAGCTGGTGATGGTCGCCAGCGACCGCACGTCCGCCCACGACTGGGTGCTGCCGAACGAGATCCCGGACAAGGGGCGCATCCTCACCCAGCTGTCGCTGTGGTGGTTCGAGCGGATCGCCGACATCGTCCCCAACCACGTGATCTCCACCGAGCTCCCGGCCGGCGCCCCCGCCGACTGGAAGGGCCGCACGCTGATCTGCCGCAGCCTGGAGATGGTCCCGGTCGAGGCGGTCGCCCGCGGCTACCTGGCCGGCTCCGGCCTGGCCGAGTACAACGAGAGCCGGACGGTCTGCGGCATCGCCCTGCCGGAGGGCCTGGAGAACAGCTCCGAGCTGCCCGGCCCGATCTACACCCCGGCGCTGAAGGCCGAGGTCGGCGAGCACGACGAGAACGTCTCCTACGAGGAGACCGCCCGCCGGATCGGCGCCGAGCTGGCGGCCAGGCTGCGCCGCACCACCCTGGACGTCTACGCCCGGGCCCGCGACATCGCCCGCGACCGCGGCATCATCCTGGCCGACACCAAGTTCGAGTTCGGCCTGCTGGAGGGCGAGCTGGTGATCGGCGACGAGGTGCTCACCCCGGACTCCTCCCGCTACTGGCCGGCCGACGAGTACCAGCCGGGCCGCTCGCAGGCGTCCTTCGACAAGCAGCTGATCCGCGACTGGCTGGTCTCCCCGGCCTCCGGCTGGGACCGCTACAGCGAGCAGCCGCCGCCGGAGCTGCCGGCCGAGATCGTCGAGCAGACCCGCGCCAAGTACATCGAGGTGTACGAGCGGCTGACCGGCACCACCTGGGCCTGACGCCCGTGTGACGCCCGCGGGTACGGCTTCGAGGATCCGACTCAGATCCAGCCGTGCTCGCGGGCGATCCGCACCGCCGCGTGCCGGTTCTCCGCGCCCAGCTTGGTGGCCGCCGAGGACAGGTAGTTGCGCACGGTGCCCTGGGACAGCGCGGCCCGTTCGGCGATCTCCGCGATCGAGGTGCCGTCCGCGGCCAGCTCCAGGACGTCCGTCTCACGCGGGGTCAGCGGGGTCTCCCCGGCGCTGATCGCGTCCGCCGCCAGCTCCGGGTCCACGTACCGGCCGCCGGAGCGCACGGTGCGGATGATGCCGGCCAGGTCGGCCGCCGAGACGGTCTTCGGCAGGAAGCCGCGCACCCCGACCTCCAGGGCCCGCTTGAGGTAGCCGGGGCGGCCGTGGCCGGTGACGATCATGCAGCGGCAGTCCGGCAGCAGCTGCCGGAGCCGGGTGGCCACCTCGATGCCGTCCTTGCCGGGCATCTGGAGGTCCAGCACCGCTATGTCGGGCCGGTGCGCCTGGGCCATCGCCAGCGCCTCCGGGCCGGAGCCGGCCTGGGCGACCACCTCGATGTCGTCCTCCAGCGAGAGCAGCGCGGCCAGCGCGCCCCGGATCAGGTGCTCGTCGTCGGCGAGCAGGACGCGGACGGGCGCGGTGTTCTCGGTCATCGGGCGGCCTCTCTCAGCCTGGCAGCGGGACGGTGGCGAGCATCCGGAAGGAACCGGGTGCGGCGGTCGGGACGGTCAGCTCGCCGTCGTGGGCGGCGAGCCGCTCGCGCAGGCCGCGCAGCCCGGTGCCGCCGCCCTGGGAGGGGAGCGGCACGTCCGGCACCCCGTCATTCTCCAGCTCCAGCACGGCCCGTCCGTCCTCCTGCCGCAGCCGGATCAGGCAGTGCGCGGCCTCGCTGTGCCGCAGCACGTTGGTGGTGGCCTCGCGGATCACCCAGCCGAGCACCGACTGCACCGGGGGCGGCAGCCGGTCGGCGCCCTCGCCGAGGTCGATCTCGCAGGCGACGTCGGCCGAGCGCAGCACCGCGCGGGCGCCGATGGCCTCGGCGTGCAGGTCGGCGGTGCGGTAGCCGCGGATGACGTCCCGGACCTCGCGCTGGGACTCCTGGGCGATCTGCTGCACCTCGGCCATCTGGTCGGCGGCCTCGGGGCGCCCGCGCCGGGCGAGCTGGACGGCGAGCTCGCTCTTCAGCGCGATGGTGGTGAGGTTGCGGCCCATCACGTCGTGCAGGTCGCGGGAGAAGCGCAGCCGCTCCTCGGCGACGGCCAGGCGGGACTGCGCCTCGCGGGCGGCGTCCAGTTCCCAGACGATGGCGGCCAGCCAGGCGAGGCTGCGACTGGTGGCGGCGAGGAGGGCGTGGCCGACCGTCACGCCGGTCAGCAACCCGGCCGTGGTGGCGGTGCTCACTCCGGCCAGCAGCATCCCGGGGAGGATCACCAGCGGCAGGCCGACCACCGCGATCCAGATCCAGCGCAGTGGCAGCGCGACGCTCAACGGCCCGAGGGCCAGGAGGAGCAGGGAGGTGGCGACGGACGCGGTGAACGGCGCGCCGTAGGGGGCCGCCGGCGAGCCGCCGGCGGACGGGCCGAGCAGCACGACGGCCCAGGCGCCGGTCACCGTGACGGCGGTGTTGACGACCAGCCAGCGCGCGTACCGGCCGGGCCGCCCCAGGTAGTGGTCGAGCGAGGTGTGGAACGTCGGCAGGGACACCAGGACCGCGGCCAGCGTGACGAGCAGGGCGACCCGGACGGTTGCGGTGTGGTCCGGGAAGTTCCTGGGGCTGGCGCTGACCACGAGGTTCACCAGGAGGACGAGCCACGCCACCGCGTAGAGCGACCAGCGCAGGTACACCTCGGCGCGCTGGGGCTGGCGGTAGCCCTTCCAACGGCGGATCGGCCCCCGGACCTGCATCGTCGATTCTCCCCGTTCGATCACGATCGTGTCGTTGCCTTCATATCAGAGGTCGAACGGGGAAAGGTCCTTCGGATTCTGCCGAAATGCCGTCGGAAATCAGCGACGCGGCTCCCAGTGGAAGTAGCGCACCGCGCCCCAGACCGCCAGACCCAGCCAGACGGCCCCGGTGATCAGGTGCGAGCCGGCGGCGCCCCAGCTGCCGAGGAAGTCCGTCGCGGGGGCCGAACCGTCGGTGCCGAACCAGCCGATGCGGATCAGCTGGAAGGCCGGGGTGGTCGGCAGCAGACGGCAGATGTCGGCCAGCTGGGTGGGCATGACCTCCAGCGGGACGAACAGGCCGGAGCCGAGCTGCATGACGAGGATGGCCGGCAGGGTGGTGATGCCCGCGCTCTCCACGGTCTTGGTGAAGGCGCTGGACAGCGCGGCCAGGGCGATCATGGTGGCCAGCGCCAGGACGAGGCCGATGAGCATCAGCAGCGGGTTGACCGGCACGGCCAGGTGCAGGCCGAGGCTGCCGCCGATCCCGATCAGGGCGGCCATCATCAGGCCGAGGGCGAGCGAGGGGACGGCGGTGCCGAGCAGGATCTCGATGTCCCGGGCCTCGCCGGTGCGCAGCCGCTTGAGGACCAGCTCGCCGCGCCGCCCGACGTAGGCGGCGGTCAGGTTGTAGTACACGACGAAGGCCAGGATCATCCCGACCGCGCCGTAGACCAGCAGCGAGTCGACGTCCAGCCCCGGGTTGGACTCGGCCTCCTTGGAGAGGGTGCTGTGCAGGGTGACGATCAGCAGCAGCGGCAGCACCAGGGCGGTGAACAGGGCCGTGCGGTTGCGCACCAGCAGGGTGGCCTCGGCGCGGCCGAGGGCGAGCAGCCGGCGGACGGTGGTGCTCCGCGGGCCGGCGGTGGTGGCGGTGGGGACGGCGGTGGTCATCGGGCGGATCCGATCAGGCGGCGGCGGGCGGGGCGGGAGGGGGCGGCGGGGGCCTGCGGGGGGCTCTGGTGGGCGGCCTCGGAGGCGATCGCGAGGAAGGCCTCCTCCAGCGAGGCGCTGCGGGCGTCCAGGGCGCCGAGCACGACTCCGTGGTGCCGGGCCCAGCCGAGCAGGTCGGTGAGGGTGTCCTGGAGGCTGACGGTCTGCACGGTGACCTTGCGGCCGTCGAGGCCGATCTCGGCCCCGGCCAGGACGGGCAGCGAGGCCCCGGCGAACTCCGGGAGTTCGAAGGTGATCCGGGAGGGCCGGTCGGCGATCACCTCGGCGACGGTGCCGCTGGTGACGACCTGGCCGCCGTGCATGATGGCCAGCCGGTCGGCCAGCTCCTCGGCCTCCTCCAGGTAGTGCGTGGTGAGCAGCACCGTGGTGCCCTGGGCGCGCAGCTCGCGGACCAGCCGCCAGACGGAGGCGCGCGCCTCCGGGTCGAGGCCGGTGCTGGGCTCGTCCAGGAACAGCACCTCGGGACGGCCGAGCAGGGCCATCGCGAGGTCCAGCCGGCGCCGCTCGCCGCCGGACAGCTGCTTGACCCGGACGCCGGCGCGGTGGCCGAGGCCGACCAGCTCCAGCGCCTCCGCGACCGGGCGGGCGCCGCTGGTCATCCCGGCCCAGACGCGGCCGGTCTCGGCCGCGGTGAGCTCGCCGGGGAAGCCGCCCTCCTGGAGCATGATGCCGATCCGGGGGCGGACGTCGGCGCGCTCCCTGAACGGGTCCCGGCCGAGCACCCGGACGGTGCCGCCGGTGGGCGCGGCCAGGCCCTCGATGACCTCCATGGTGGAGGTCTTGCCGGCGCCGTTGGTGCCGAGCAGGGCGAACAGCTCACCGCGGCGGACGGTCAGGTCGACGCCTCGGACGGCGTGGTACCCGGTGGCACCGGTGCCGTAGTGGCGGTGCAGGTCGGTGACCTCGATCACGCTGTCGCCGGAGCGGGAGGGCTGGCTCGTTTCCATGCCCCAAGCCTTCCGCCGGCCGGGCCGCGCGGGCAGTGCGCGCCGTCATGAACCGTCGGTGCGGATCCACGGGTCGGCGATGACAAATGTCATGGGGGTGGAACCGGAGCGGCGGCGGGGAAGTGCCCGGGAAGTTCCGGGAAACGCCGAAGGCCCCCTCGATCGAGGGGGCCTTCGTACTGGAGCGGACGACGAGATTCGAACTCGCGACCCTCACCTTGGCAAGGTGATGCTCTACCAACTGAGCCACGTCCGCAGGACCAACTATTGTGTTGTGCTGTGCTCGCGCACTGCGAGCGGACGACGAGATTCGAACTCGCGACCCTCACCTTGGCAAGGTGATGCTCTACCAACTGAGCCACGTCCGCATGGTGCCTGGTGGGGCACCCGCCGCCTTGTTCGGATCTCTCCGTTGCGGCGACGAGGAATACTCTACAGCATCTTTCGGGGTGGTCGCCCCACCCTTTCGGTCCGGGCGGGCAGGGCGACCAGGGGCGGTGCCCCGGGAGGTCAGTTCGCCTCGGCGAACGCCTCGTACACGTGCTTGGGGATGCGGCCGCGGGCCGGAAGTTCCATGCCGCGGGACAGGGCCCAGGCGCGGACCGCGGCCGGGTCCGGGGTGAGCGCGGTGCGGCGGAAGGACTTTCCGGTGCGGCTCTGACGACGGCCGGCCGCGACGAACGGCGCGAGGGCCTCCCGCAGCTTTTCCGCGTTGTCCACGGACAGGTCGATCTCGTACGACTTCCCGTCGACGCCGAAGTGGACGGTTTCCGCGGCGGCGCCGCCGTCCAGGTCGTCGGAGAGCGTGACAACTACACGCTGAGCCATGGGTGTCAATCCTCTCGGGCAATTCGGTCGCCGGTTCGCGGGTACGCCCGGTGGCCTGATGTGCACCAACTCGCGCAAGCGCACACGGGCAGGCCTGGTGGCCCGCCGGATACGCAGCACTTGCCGCGACAGGTGGCCCTATTCTGCACCCGAAGGGGGTCGAAATCGAAGAGTCCGGCATTCTTTTCCGGATATTCACGAGTGTTCGCGCGACTCCCGGATACCGATGTGCGGGACGGGTCGATCTGTCCCCAAGTGCCGTATTCGGGTGTTCTTCGCGGATGCCTGTTCGGGGCCGTGAAACCGCAGAAACGGTTCGATCCGGGCGGGGGGCGGGGGTGTCGGATCCCTTGCGGCGTAAGGGTTCCGGGTCTACGCGCGTCACGTTCCCCGGCCAGCAATCCTGCCCGAAACGGCCGGTAGTCTGGAGTTCCCCCGCCTCACCGAAGACACCACCGGGAGTGCCAGTGGCACGCGTCGTAGTCGACGTCATGCTCAAGCCGGAGATCCTCGACCCCCAGGGACAGGCGGTGCAGCGTGCACTGCCCCGTCTCGGATTCACCGGGATCGCCGACGTCCGCCAGGGCAAGCGTTTCGAGCTGGAAGTGGAGGGCCCGGTCGACGACGCCGCGCTCGCCCGTATCCGCGAAGCCGCCGAGACGTTTCTCGCCAACACCGTGATCGAGGACTTCACCGTCCGGGTCGAGGAGGCGGCGAAGTGACCACCCGCATCGGCGTCGTCACTTTCCCCGGCTCCCTCGACGACCGCGACGCCCAGCGCGCGGTCCGCCTGGCCGGTGCCGAGCCGGTCGCCCTCTGGCACCGTGACAAGGATCTCCACCAGGTCGACGCCGTCGTCCTGCCGGGCGGATTCAGTTACGGCGACTATCTGCGCTGCGGCGCGATCTCCCGCTTCTCGCCCGTGATGGAGACCGTCATCGAGCAGGCGAAGCTCGGAATGCCGGTCCTCGGTATCTGCAACGGCTTCCAGGTGCTGTGCGAATCGCACCTGCTGCCCGGCGCGCTCCACCGGAACGACTCGCTGCACTTCGTCTGCCGCGACCAGAAGCTGCGCGTCGAGAACGCGGAGACCGCCTGGACCGGGGATTACTCGGCCGGCCAGGAAATCGTCGTCCCGCTGAAGAACGGCGAGGGCCGCTTCGTCGCCGACGAGCGCGTCCTGGACGAGCTGGAGGCGGAGGGCCGGGTCGTCGCCCGGTACCTGGACCTCAACCCGAACGGTTCGTACCGCGACATCGCCGGCATCACCAACGCCGCCGGCAATGTCGTCGGCCTGATGCCGCACCCGGAGCACGCCGTGGAGCCGCTCACCGGTCCGACCACCGAGGGCCTGGGCTTCTTCACTTCCGTCCTGAAGCAGCTGGTGAACGCCTGATGAGCCTCGACACCGTCAAGAACGCCGAGCAGACCCCGGACGCGGCCCAGCCCTGGGCCGAACTGGGCCTCAAGCAGGACGAGTACGCGCGCATCCGGGAGATTCTCGGCCGCCGCCCGACCGGCGCCGAACTCGCCATGTACTCGGTCATGTGGTCCGAGCACTGTTCGTACAAGAGCAGCAAGGTCCACCTGAAGCAGTTCGGCGAGAAGAAGCCGGATTCGGACGCGATGCTCGTCGGCATCGGCGAGAACGCCGGTGTGGTCGACGTCGGCCAGGGCTACGCGGTCACCTTCAAGGTCGAGTCGCACAACCACCCCTCGTACATCGAGCCCTACCAGGGCGCGGCCACCGGCATCGGCGGCATCGTGCGCGACATCCTCGCGATGGGCGCCCGCCCGGTCGCGGTGATGGACCCGCTGCGCTTCGGTGCGGCCGACCACCCGGACACCCGGCGCGTGCTGCCCGGGATCGTCGCGGGCATCGGCGGCTACGGCAACTGCCTGGGCCTGCCGAACATCGGCGGCGAGGTCGTCTTCGACTCCTGCTACCAGGGCAACCCGCTGGTCAACGCGCTGTGCGTGGGCGTCATGAAGCACGAGGACATCCACCTCGCGCAGGCCTCCGGCGCCGGCAACAAGGTCATCCTGTACGGAGCCCGCACCGGCGGCGACGGCATCGGCGGCGTCTCGGTGCTGGCCTCCGAGACCTTCGACGACACCAAGCCGGCCAAGCGCCCGGCGGTCCAGGTCGGCGACCCGTTCCAGGAGAAGCTCCTGATCGAGTGCACCCTGGAGATCTTCCGCGAGAAGCTCGTCAAGGGCATCCAGGACCTCGGCGGCGCCGGCCTGTCCTGCGCCACCAGCGAGCTGGCCTCGGCCGGCTCCGGCGGCATGCGGATCGACCTCGACACCGTGCACCTGCGCGACCACACGCTCTCGCCGGAGGAGATCCTCATGAGCGAGTCGCAGGAGCGCATGTGCGCGATCGTCGAGCCCGACAAGGTCGGCCGCTTCCTGGAGATCTGCGAGAAGTGGGACGTCATCGCCAACGTCATCGGTGAGGTGACCGACGGCGAGCGCCTGGAGATCTTCTGGCACGGCGAGCTGGTCGTGGACGTGCCGCCGCGCACCGTCGCCCACGAGGGCCCGACCTACGAGCGTCCGTACGCCCGCCCGAGCTGGCAGGACGCGCTGCAGGCCGACGCCCCCACCGCCGAGCGGCTGGCCCGCCCGACCACCGGCGAGGGCCTCAAGGCCGACCTGCTGAAGGTCGCGAGCCACCCGAACCAGGCCTCCAAGTCCTGGATCACCGACCAGTACGACCGCTACGTGCTCGGCAACACCGTGCTCTCGGCGGGCGAGGACTCGGGCATGATCCGGATCGACGAGGAGACCAACCTCGGCGTCTCGGTCGCCACCGACGGCAACGGCCGCTACGCCAAGCTGGACCCGTACACCGGCGCCCAGCTGGCCCTGGCCGAGGCGTACCGCAACGTCGCGGCCGGCGGTGCCAAGCCGCTCGCCGTCTCCGACTGCCTCAACTTCGGCTCCCCCGAGGACCCGGACGTGATGTGGCAGTTCGCCGAGGCCACCCGCGGCCTGGCCGACGCCTGCCTGGTCCTCGGCACCCCGGTCACCGGCGGCAACGTCTCGCTGTACAACCAGACCGGCGAGGTCGCCATCCACCCGACCCCGGTGGTCGCGGTGCTCGGCGTCATCGACGACGTCACCCGCCGCACCCCGGTCGCCTTCGCCGAGGAGGGGCAGCTGCTCTACCTGCTCGGCGACACCGAGGACGAGCTCGGCGGCTCGGCCTGGTCGCAGGTCGTCCACGACCACCTCGGCGGCCTGCCGCCCAAGGTGGACCTGGAGCGCGAGCGGCTGCTCGGCGAGATCCTGATCTCCGCCTCGCGCGACGGCATGATCGACGCCGCGCACGACCTGTCCGACGGCGGTCTCGGCCAGGCGCTGGTGGAGAGCTGCCTCAAGGGCGGCCACGGCGCGCGGATCGTCGTGCCCGAGGGCGTGGACCCGTTCGTCCTCCTGTTCTCGGAGTCGGCCGGCCGCGCCGTCGTGGCGGTGCCGCGCAGCGAGGAGCTCCGCTTCAACGACATGTGCATCGCGCGTGGCCTGCCGGCCACCCGGATCGGTGTCGTGGACGGCGACAGCCTGGACGTCCAGGGGCAGTTCACCGTCTCGCTGGCCGAGCTGAAGGACGCCCACACCGGCGTCATCGAGGCCCTGCTGGCCTGATCGGGCCCTGACCGAGGGGCGGACGGTTCGACTGAACCGTCCGCCCCTCGGCGTATGTTGGGGCGCATGCCTCCCAAGTCCCGTACGTACCAGCCGCAGAAGGTCCGCGCCGCGCTGACCGCCCAGACGCGGGCGCTGCGCTCCGTCGTGCAGGGCCTCACCGACGCGCAGTTGGACCTGCCGACCAGGCTGGGGGACTGGCGGGTCCGTGAGCTGCTCGCGCACCTCGCCGTCCAGCTCGACTTCCTCCCCGCCCACCTGGACGACCCGCTGGAGGGGCGCCCGCCGCTGGACCTGCCGGGCTGGGTGGCCGCGGTCGGCACCGTCGCGTCCGGGCTGGACGCGCAGACCCGGGAGCGGGCGGCGGCGGAGTTCGGCGGCGGCGCGGAGTCGGTGGCGGCGGCCTTCGGCCGGGCCGCGGACGCGCTGACCGGGCTGCTGGAGCGCCCGGAGGCCGCCGACCCGACGCGGCGCCTGGAGGTCCGGGTGGGCTCGATGCTGCTCGCCGACCTGCTGGTGACCAGGCTGGTGGAGACGGTGGTGCACGCCGACGACCTGGCGGCCGCGCTCGGTCAGGAGCCGTTCCCGCACGACCGCCAGGCCGTCGCCGCCACCACCCGGCTGCTCGCGGACGCCTTCGCCGACCGGGTGCCCGGTGGTGCGGTGGAGCTGCGGATCCCGCCGTACGCGGTGGTCCAGGCGGTGCCGGGGCCCAAGCACACCCGCGGCACCCCGCCGAACGTGGTCGAGACCGACCCGCTGACCTGGATCCGGCTGGCCACCGGCCGTACGGACTGGGCGGCGGCGCTGGCGGACGCCGAGGTGTCGGCCTCCGGGGAGCGCAGCGACCTGCGGGAGTACCTGCCGGTCCTGCACTGAGGCCTCATCGGACAGGCCTCAGTGCAGCTGTCCGGCCAGGGTCTCGGCGGCCTTGCGCAGTGGTTCGCCGGCGAGGGCCGGGTCCGGGTCGGCTCCGGCGGTGTTCTGGGAGAGCAGCAGCACCAGGTCCCCCTCGCCCCGGAGGGCGACGCGGGAGACGGCGGCCGTGCCCTGGCCCGGGGTGAGCCTGGTCTGCCCGACGGCGGGCCGGTCGCCGGCGAACCGGCTGAGCTGGTCCACGCTGAGCAGTCCGGCGCGCTGGATCGCGGGCAGCATCATGCTGACGCCGTAGTCGGTCTTCGGCACGGCCAGCAGCTCGACGTCGACGGTGGACGGGCCGACCGTGTACGAGCAGGTGATCTGGGCGCTCGGGGGAGTGGCCGGCATCTCGGTCATGGTCGGTGGGTGGGTGGCTCCCGACGGCCAGGGCTGGGCCGGAACGCCGTCGCCGGCGTTGCCCTTGACGGACCGCCCGTCCGTCACGGCGGGGGCGACGGCGCCGCCGATCCCGGCGTCGGCCGCGGCCTTCGTGAAGTCGAGGCCGAACGGGCAGGCGGTGGACCTGTTCTTGAACAGGTCCAGGGCGGTCGAGCGGACGCGGTCGTAGGAGAGCGGCCCGCCGCCCGTGCCGGCGCCGGAGGAGGACGAGCAGGCGGCGGCGCCGAGGGCGATCACGGCGGCGGTGAACACGGCGGTGGGCTTTCGGCGTTGGGCAGTGGTCATGACCGCAGGGTAGGCCGTGGTGGTGCCGGAGGGTTGCCGATCGGGTCTCAACTCCGTCGTACTACGGGACCGCGGGCCCGCTCAGGTAGGTGCCCTCCGCCGTGTACGGCCAGGCGTTGGGCGCGCAGCCCTTGAGGCCGTAGATCTGCTGCATCATCGCGGGCGCCGGCTTGCCCGGGCCGGGGCAGGTCTCGTGCCCGTGGCCGATCCGGTGGCCGACCTCGTGGTTGACGATGAGCGCCCGGTAGTCGTCCAGCGGGCCGCTGAACTGCGGCGAACCGGTGTTCCAGCGCTTGGAGTTGACCAGCACCTGGTTGCCGACGTTGCAGTTGACCTCGCCGTGGGTGTCCAGGCCGGAGGCGCCGCAGATCCGGTCCACGGTGGCCGGGGAGGCGATTTTCACGGTGAAGTCGTACGGACCGCTCGCGACCAGCTGGAAGCCGTTCCTGTGGTCGTTGGTCCAGCCGCGCCGGTCGCCGAGGATGCCGTGGATCTGTGCGGCGGCGGACGCGGCGTCGATGCCTATGCCGTTCTCGACCTCCACCCGGTAGCGGCGCACGGTGCCGTTGCCGACCGGCTTGGCGGTGGCGGGGGCGGTGCTGAAGGTGCCCGCGCCCTTGGTGGGGCCCGGGTCCGGCGCGGTGGGCGTGGGCGTGGGTGTCGGCGTCGCCGTGGGCGCCGGGGCGGGCGGCTCGGCCGGCGGCGGGGTCGGGACGGACGCCTGCTCGGCGGGCGGGGCGATCCGGGCCTGGGCGGTCGGTGCGGGGGCGGCGGGGCCCGAGGGCCGGTTCAGCGCGAAGGCGGCGGCGCCCAGCACCAGCACCGCGGCGACCAGTGCCGTGAGCATGCCAGGCCCGACTCTGCGGCGTGCCCGGCGGCGTCTACGGCCGCCGCGGGGGTTTCGAGCCGGGGCGGCTCGCCTGCTGGCGGGTCGGGCTGCGGGCACGACCGACACCTTGGCATGCGAACGGGTGAATGTCCACGTACCCGGTATGCGGGCCTCAGCTGCCCGGCAGCCCCAGGGAGCGGACGAGATCGAGCAGTTCGAGCCTGTACAGACGGTCCGGGTGGTGCGCCTGCGGGCCCAGGTGACCGTGCAGCTCCAGGGCGACCGGGCCGTGCATCCGCCCCCAGAGCCGCAGCGCCAGGGCGACGGCGGCGGGCGGGAGGTCCGGGTGCCGCTCGCGGACCTTGGCCGCGAGGTCCTCGGAGAAGTCGCTCCACCGCGCCGACGGGTCCTCCTGCGACGTCCGGGCGCTCGGCCAGGCCGCCGCGACCAGGCCGACCAGCCCGAGGCAGGCACGCCCCGCGGCCTCCGGGGCGGGGCCTTCGACGGGCGGGCGGTAGCCGGCCACGGGATCGCCGTAGAGCAGCCGGAAGCCCTGCGGATTGGCCAGCGACCAGGCGCGCAGGGCCTCGCCCCAGGCCACGATCCGGCCGCCGGGGTCGTCCTCGGGCACCGCGTCCCGGGCGGCCTCCACGGCCTCCACCAGGGCGGTGTAGACGTCGCCGATCAGTGTGGAGATCAGGTCGTCGCGGGTGTCGAAGTAGCTGTAGATCGCGCTGCCGCTCATGTCCATCTCGCGGGCGATGGCGCGCAGCGAGATGGCGTCGGCGCCCTGCTCGGCCATGTGCTCCAGGGCGATCCGCTTGATCTCGGCGGTGGTCTGGGCCCGCAGGCGGGCGCGTCGGCCCGGTTTCCGATCTTCCACGCTTGACATCGTACAGCGCTGCATTAGAGTGCGATGCGCTAAATCAGAACGGTGCACGGAAAACGCGCGCCGAACAGGGGAGGGGGCGTCATGGAGAGCAAGGCCGTGCTGTTCGACGAGATCGGCGGACCGGAGGTCCTGCGGCTGGAGAAGGTCGCGCTGGCGGACCCGGGTGCGGGGGAGGTGCTGGTCCGGATCGACGCGATCGGCCTGAACCGGGCCGAGGCGCTGTTCCGCTCCGGCGGCTACTGGTACGACGCGACCCTGCCGGGCTCCCGGCTCGGCGCGGAGGCGGCGGGCGAGGTGGTCGCGCTCGGCCCCGAGGTGGACGGCTTCGCGCCGGGCGACGCGGTGAGCGTCCTGGCCACCGGCACCGGAATGTCCCACGCCGGCGTGTACGGCGATCACGTGGTGGTGCCCGCGACGACCCTGCTGCGCCGGCCCGCGGACATGGACGCCGTCACCGGGGCGGCCGTCTGGCTGTCCTACCTGACCGCCTACGGCGCGCTGGTCGAGGTCGGCCGGATCGCGCCCGGCGACCACGTGGTGATCACCGCCGCCTCCAGCAGCGTCGGCGTCGCCGCGATCCAGATCGTGACGGCCCTCGGCGGCGTCCCGGTCGCCGTGACCCGGACGGAGGCCAAGGCCGACCGGCTGCGGGCGGTCGGCGCCGCCCACGTGGTGGTCGCGGACGGCGGCCCCGAACTGGTGGCGAAGGTGCGGGAGGTGACCGGGGACGCGGGCGCGCGGATCGTGTTCGATCCGGTCGCCGGTCCGGGCCTGGCCGACCTCGCCACGCTGGTCGCGCGCGGCGGAGTGCTGATCGTCTACGGCTGGCTGGACCCGAGGCCCGCGCCGTTGCCGATGAACTGGCCGCTGAACGTCTGGGGCTACGCGCTGTCCGCCCTGGTCGCCGACCCGGAGGCGCTCCGCCGGGGCCAGGACTTCGTCCACGCCGGGCTCCGCGCGGGCACCCTCGCGCCGCTGATCGACCGCACCTTCGACCTGGAGGAGATCGTCGACGCCCACCGGCACATGGAGGCCAACGGACAGGTCGGCAAGATCGTGGTGACCGTCCGGCACTGACCCCAGGGTGATCCTGTGAGGGTGGTGCCGATCCCGGGCACGGCGGTTGACCGGTGGGTCCCGGATGGCAGACTGCACTGCATGGCGATTCACAGGAACCTACTCGACGGCCCCGAACCGACCCTCCTGCCGGAGGACGAGCAGCCCTACCGGATGCTCGCGGAGGAGTCGGCCTCACCGACCCAGGTGGCGGCCGAGTACCCGACCTTCTGCCTGGCCTGGGCCATGCTCGCCGACGACGCCTTCGCGGCCGGCCGCTACGTCGAGTCGTACGCCTACGCCCGTACCGGCTACCACCGCGGCCTGGACGCGCTGCGCCGCAACGGCTGGAAGGGCCACGGGCCGGTGCCGTGGGAGCACCGCGGCAACCGCGGCTTCCTGCGCTGCCTGGCGGCGCTCGCCCGGGCGGCCGGCGCGATCAAGGAGACCGAGGAGGAGACCCGCTGCTGGCAGTTCCTGAAGGACAGCAGCGCGGAGGCGTACGCGGAGCTCAAGCAGTAGTCCGAAAGCGTTGACGGAGACGACCGTGCCCCCGGCGGAGGACCGCCGGGGGCACGCGCGTCTCACGCGGTCAGCGCGTTCACTTCAGGCGCTTGCCCGCCGAACGCAGCTGCTCGGCGGCCTCGCGCACGCGGGCGGCCATGCCGGCCTCGGCCAGCTTGCCCCAGGTGCGGGGGTCGTAGGTGTTCTTCTTGCCGACCTCGCCGTCGACCTTCAGCACGCCGTCGTAGTTGGCGAACATGTGGCCGGCGACCGGGCGGGTGAAGGCGTACTGGGTGTCGGTGTCCAGGTTCATCTTCACGACGCCGTTCTCCAGCGCGGTGGCGATCTCCTCCGCGGAGGAGCCCGAGCCGCCGTGGAAGACGAAGTCGAACGGGTCGGTCTTGCCGTACTGCTTGCCGATCGCGTCCTGCAGCTCGCGCAGCAGCTCCGGCTTCAGCACGACGTTGCCCGGCTTGTACACGCCGTGCACGTTGCCGAAGGAGGCGGCCAGCAGGTAGCGGCCCTTCTCGCCCAGGCCCAGCGCCTCGGCGGTGCGCACGGCGTCGTTGACGGTGGTGTACAGCTCGTCGTTGATCTCGTGCGTGACACCGTCCTCCTCGCCGCCGGTCGGGGTGATCTCGACCTCAAGGATGATCTTGGCGGCGGCGGCCTGGGCCAGCAGCTCCTGGGCGATGGCCAGGTTGTCGGACAGGGTCTCGGCCGAGCCGTCCCACATGTGCGACTGGAACAGCGGGTTCTCGCCCTTGGCCACGCGCTCGGCGGAGATCGCCAGCAGGGGGCGGACGTAGCCGTCCAGCTTGTCCTTCGGGCAGTGGTCGGTGTGCAGCGCGACCGTGATGTCGTACTTGGCGGCGACGATGTGCGCGAACTCGGCGAGCGCGACCGCGCCGGTCACCATGTCCTTGTTGTGCTGGCCGCCCAGGAACTCCGCGCCACCGGTCGAGATCTGGATGATGCCGTCGCTCTCGGCCTCGGCGAAACCACGCAGTGCGGCGTGCAGCGTCTGCGACGAGGTGACGTTGATGGCCGGGTAGGCGAACTTGCCCGCCTTGGCCCGGTCCAGCATCTCGTTGTAGACCTCGGGAGTTGCGATGGGCATGCGATCCGCTCCTGTCGGGTTGCGGCGTACGGACGGGTGCTGTCCGACGCTTTGTACGCCTTCGTGACGACTCCGTGCCGGCCCGCCGACGCGCGGCGCTGCGGTGTGGCTCTCCGGCACCAAGGTTCGAGGCGGCCACCGCGGTACGGCCATGAGGGTGGGACCGCCGCGGACCGGACGCCTGGGCCATCTTCCCAGACTCGTGCCCGCAGGTCAGCAGGAGCCCGCCTGTCGGGACGTCGGACCGGGGCACTCGACCGGAACCCGTCGACGGGGCTCGGCCGGAAGTCACCGGCAAGATGCGCCCGCTATCCTGCGCCCGTGGACTACAACCAGCTGGCCGTCAACCTGCTCGACGCCAAATCCCTGATCTCGTCCCTCGGCGCCATCGGGCTGATCGCGATCATCTTCGCGGAGACCGGCCTGCTGGTCGGCTTCTTCTTCCCGGGCGACTCGTTGCTGATCCTCGCGGGTGTCGCCGCCTCGAACGCCGCCTCCTCGGTGCTCGGCGACGGCGCCAAGCTGCCGATAGCCGTGCTGCTCGTCGGCTGCCCGATCGCGGCGATCGCCGGTGCCCAGCTGGGGCACCTGATCGGCGTCAAGGTCGGGCCGAAGATGTTCGACAAGCCCGATTCGAAGATCTTCCGCCGCGAGTACGTGGTGAAGGCGGAGGAGTACTTCAACAAGTTCGGCTCCGGCAAGGCCGTGGTGCTGGCCCGCTTCATGCCGATCATCCGCACCTTCCTGAACCCGGTGGCCGGCACCCTGGAGATGCCCGCCAAGACCTTCTTCGTCTGGAACGTCGTCGGCGGTGTGCTGTGGACCGAGTCCATGCTGCTGATCGGCTACTTCTTCGGTGACGCGCTCGCCCCGGTGATCGACAAGTACCTGATCCCGGCGGTGCTGCTGATCGTCCTGCTGTCGATCTCGCCGATCCTGATCGAGGTCATGCGGGAGCGGAAGAAGAAGAAGGCGGGCGGCGCCGAGGCCGCCGCCGAGGCCACGCAGGCCGGCAGCGGGCGCCACCGGCGAGGCTGAACCCCCGGGCGAGGCTGAACCTCCGGGCGACGGACGACGAAGGGCCGGGCCCCGTTCCACGTGGTTTCACGTGAAACAGGGCCCGGCCCTTCGCTTCGTGCGTCCGTGTGCGGGGTGTCCGCGGGGGTCAGAGGCCCAGGTCGGCCAGGTCGTACGCGGTCACGTACTCCAGGCCCTGCGCCTCGACGGCGGCCGCGCCACCGCGCTCGACGATCACCGCGACGCCGACCACCTCGGCGCCCGCCTCACGCAGCGCCTCGACGGCGGTCAGCACCGAGCCACCGGTGGTGGAGGTGTCCTCGACCGCCAGCACCCGGCGGCCCTTCACGTCAGGGCCCTCGATCCGGCGCTGCAGGCCGTGCGCCTTGCCGGTCTTGCGGACGACGAAGGCGTCCAGCTGACGCCCGCGCGCGGCGGCGGCGTGCAGCATCGAGGTGGCCACCGGGTCGGCGCCCAGGGTCAGACCGCCGACGGCGTCGTACTCCAGGTGCGAGGTCGCGTCCAGCATCACCCGGCCGACCAGCGGGGCGGCCACGCCGTCCAGCGTGATCCGGCGAAGGTCGACGTAGTAGTCGGCCTCCTTGCCGGAGGAGAGGGTGACCTTGCCGTGCACGACGGCCTTGTCCTTGATCTGTGCCAGCAGGGCGTCGCGGTCGTTGCTCATGAGCGTTCAGTCTAGGCCCTGTCTCCCGGCTCAGCGCCGACGCAGCGCCCTGACCAGCACCACCGCGCCGCCCAGCAGGGCCACCGAGCCGCCGATCACCCACGGCACCGCACTGCGGCCGCCGGTGCCCGGCACCACGATGCCGCCGGCCTCGCCGCCCCAGCGGGACGCCGCCCGGGCCCGCGCGCTGCGGGCCGGCAGCGCCGGGGCGTAGCGGCCGCGCGGCGGGGCGTGGTCCACCTCCTCGGCCGACCGGCCGACGATGCTGCGGCGCACCGGGCCGCTGAGCTCCGGCGTGTCCTCGTAGGCGAACAGGGGCTCGACGGGGAGCTCCTCGGCGACCTCGTCCTGGTGGCCGCCCTGGGCCTCGTCGTCCTCGTCCCCGTCCTCGTCGTCCTCGTCCTCGTCCTCGTCCTCGTCGTCGGCGGAGCCGGTCGGGAGGCCGAAGCGCTCGGCGTCGGCGTCGGAGAAGGCGATCAGGTCGGAGAGGTCGTCGTCGAGGTCCTCGCCGGGCTGGTCCTGGTGCTCCTCGATGGAGACGACCTCGGCGTCCGGCCGCTCGGTGGCCTGCTCCTCGGCGGTCTCCTCGACGGTCTCGCCGTCGCCGTCGAGGTCCGCCTCGGGCTCGGTCCCGGCCTCCGGGGAGGTGAGCGCGGTGGCGAACCGGTCCAGCAGGCGGCGTCCGGTGGTGTCCAGGGTCTCGGCGTCGAACTCGGTCAGCCGACCGGTGGCGCTCAGGTCGCCGGTGAAGCGGATCGTCGAGGTGCCGTCCTCGGCGCCCGGCAGGACGCTGACCCGCACGGTGGCGGTCGCCTCCCCGCTGCCCCGGGCCTCCTCGCCCTCGGCGAGCACGGTCAGCACGCCCTCCCGGCCCTCGATCAGCGACAGCACGCCCTTGTACGTGATCGTGGAGCCGCCGACGCGCAGCTTCAGCCGCCCGCCGATCTCCTCGGCCGGCCCACTTCCGACCGCCGCCGGCTCGGTGCTCAGCCCCGGCACGCTCCGCGCCAGCAGCGCCGGATCCTGCAAGGCCTGCCGCACCAGCTCTGCGGACATCGGGACGACAACCTCATGCTCCATGTCACGGAGCCTACCGACTGGGCCCCGCCCGGTCCCCACCCACCACCGCCCGACTTTTCCCCGCCCCCCATCGCTCGGACACCGCCCGCCCCCACGGCCGCAGGCCTCAGCGGGGCCCAGGAAGAGGCCGCAGAGCCTCCCGACCGGGCCCCGCCGGGTCCCCTACCCGCCCCGCCCGACCTTCCCCCGCCCTCTGCGGCTTGGGGGCTGCCCGTGTTTGGCCCGCTGCCGCCTGCGGTGGCCCGCCCGCCGCTGGGGCGTCAGCCGGGGTCCCACCACTACCGCCCGCCTTGCCCCAGCCTCCGCTGCTCGGCGTCAGCCGGGGCCCCACCTCCACTGCCCGACTTTTCCCCGCCCTCTGCGGCTCGGGCGCCGCCCGTGTTCGGCCCACTGCCGCCTGCGGTGGCCCACCCGCCGCTGGGGCGTCAGCGGAGGCCGAGGGGCCGCAGAGCCTGCCGACCGGGCCCCGCCGGCCCGCTGCCGCCTGCGGTGGCCCGCCCGCCGCTGGGGCGTCAGCGGAGGCCGAGGGGCCGCAGAGTCTGCCGACCGGGCCGCGCCGGGTCCTCACCCGCCACTGGAGGGCGTCAGCGGGGCCCGAGGAGGGTGAGGGGGGCCGGTGGGCGGGTGGGGCGGAGGGTGGTGAGGAGGGTCGCGGAGGTGTGGAGGTCGGTGGGGGTGAGGGCGCGGGGCGGTGGGGCGTCGGGGGCGAGGGTGAGCGGCGGCGGGGTGGCGGCGGCGAGGAGGAAGTCCTGGGCGGCGTCCGGCGGGCCGGGGCGGCAGGTGGCGGTGGCGCCGCCCTGGACGGCGTACGGGGTGGTCCGCAGCCCCGCTGCCCGCAGGCCGGACTCAATCCGCCAGAGGCCCTCCTCGTCCCCGCCGGCCCGGACGGCGATCCGGCCGCCGGGGGCCAGCAGCCGGGCGGCGAGGCCGTAGAACTCCTGGGAGTGGAACGTGACCGGTCCGCCGTCCGAGGGTGCGGGCAGGTCGGCGACCACCACGTCGTACTCCTCGTCGGGCGTGCCCCGCAGCCAGGCCATCGGGTCGGCGGCCGTGGTGCGGACCCGGGGGTCGTCCAGGGAGTGGCCGGTGAGGGCGGCGAGCCCGGGGTCGGTGCGGGCGAGCCGGGGGAGTGCGGGGTCGGCGTCGACCAGCCGGACGGAGCGGACCCCGCGGTGCCGCAGCACCTCCCGCAGGGCGAGGCCGTCGCCGCCGCCGAGCAGCAGCACCCTGGTGTCCGGTCCGGCGGCCATGGCGGGGTGGACGAGGGCCTCGCTGCCGCGGTACTCGTCGGGTCCGCAGACCGCGAGCCGGCCGTCGAGGTAGAGCCGGAGCGGGCCCTCGGCGGGGCCGGTGAGCACGATCTCCTGGTGCCGGCCGTGGGCGGCGTAGCGGATCTGGTCGCCGTACAGGGCGTGCCGGGCGGCGCGTTCGATCGCGTCGGAGCCGGCCGCGGCGGCCGCGAGCAGGGCGAGGACGGCCAGGCAGCCGCCCCAGAGCAGCCGTCGTATCCGGGGGGCCGGTTCCTCGCGGAACAGCCAGAGCACCACGGCGGCCCCGGCGACGGCGTTGACCGCCCCGGTGAGCAGGGCGCCGTCGCCGGGGCCGAGGCGGGGGAGGATGAGGAAGGGGAAGGCGAGGCCGCCGATCAGGGCGCCCACGTAGTCGGCGGCGAACAGGTCGGCGACGGCGCGGCCGGCGTCCTCGCGCCGGATCCGCTGGATGAGGGTCATCAGCAGGGGGATCTCGGCGCCGATCAGAGTGCCGATCAGGCAGGTGAGGCCGACCATCGCGGCCTGGTAGCGGCCGAGCCAGGCCCAGCAGGAGTACAGGGCGAGGACGGAGAGCCCGCCGGTGAGCGCGAGGGCGCACTCGACGAGGGCGAAGCCGGTCGCGGGCCGGCTGGTGAACCGCTTGGCGAGCAGCGAGCCGAGGCCCATCGCGAACACCATGACGGAGAGCACGACCGAGGTTTGGGTGACGGCGTCCCCGAGCAGGTAGTCGCCGAGCGCCACGAGTTCGAGCTCGTAGACGAGTCCGCAGGCCGCGCAGATGAACGCGGCCAGCAGGACGGACAGGCGGGCGAGCCGGGGGCGGGAGCGCAGCCGGGGCCGACGGCGGGTGGGCAGGGGGATGAGGTCGCGCCCGGGCCGGGGTGGGTTGCCGTCGTGGAGGTCCACTCGCGGGTGGGCGGGCGGACCGGCCGGATGGTTGATCACGAACAAACGCTAGGGGACGTGCGGGACGGATAGCTGCGCCCATTTGACGGACAGTGAGGGCCGCCAGATTGACGAACCGTTCCTGCGTACGATTCGTAGGCCCGCGCTGTGCGGCCTCTGTCCGGATCGGGGCGTCGGCGCGTCACGCCCTCGGCACCACCAGCGAGGAGCGGGTGCAGACCAGCTGCCCCTCCTGCGGGTAGGCGTGCCAGGTCCGCCAGAGCAGCCGGTTCTCGCCGCCCTGGGTGACCAGGGCGGTGAAGGCGCTCGGGTCGCCCGGGAAGACCCCGGCGAGGCCGCGCGGGTGCCCCTCGACCAGGGCGAGCAACTCCTGGGCGCGGGCCGCGAAGTCGTGCGGGGGCAGGGCCTCGATCCGGGCGGCGAACTCGTACTCCCAGCCGCCGACCTGCTCGGCCACCCGGGCCGGCAGCGGGGTGCGGCGGCCGGGCAGGCAGGCGACGGTCTCCAGGCACTCGCCGGGGCCGGCCTTGATCACCACCTGGTGCGAGGCCCCCAGCAGTCGCAGCTGGAGGGTGCCGGAGGTGCCGGGGAGACAGCCGTCGAGTCTCAGGTCGCGGACCGCGAGCGCGGGCAGCGGGTCGCCGCCGAGGCACCAGGCGAGGTCACCGGCGCGGGTGTCCGTGTAGGAGGTCTGCAGTGTGGTGAGCATGCTCGGCTCCGCGTTTCAGCTCCGTGCGCGCCCGCCGAGCAGCAGCGAGTAGGCCTAGGCGATGGCGAGGCTGTTCGCGGCTGTGCGGCCCTGGGCGCGGCCGACCGTGGAAGGAAGGATTCCGGCTGGAGATTCAGCAGCAGAGAAGCACGAATACGTCGGGTCCGTCGGTGATTTACCCATCTTTGTCAAGCATTCACCGTTTCGAGCACACCTGCTCCCCGGGTCTGATCGACCCGGTGTGCGAGTTTGCACAGCGTGCGCCCTTGCGACCGGGTTGTGCGCCGTGCGCGCCGGTAGTGCGCCGACGGTGCGCAGCATGCTCCACCGCCCTCCACGCGAGGGAGGTGGAGGGCGGTCGGGCGGTGCCGGGCATGCTGACGACATTGCCACGTCGGCGGCAACAGGGCATGTGGATCAAGTGAGTTGGGGTCGGATCAGAACTGGTGTCGGGCCGGGACGGCCCCGTTCGACGGGGGCGCGCTGGTGCTCGCGTGCGCCGTGGGCGCGCAACTCCCAACCGGAGGGTCTCGTTCCTTTGCAACGGGCGGGGCGGGACAGGGTATGGCGGGGCCCGGAGACGTCATGACACATGATCAGGAGAACTCCGGAGGACCGGAGTTGACGCCGGTCAGAGCCTCCGGAGCCGGGCGGCGGCCTCCTGGAGGACCTCGTCCTTCTTGCAGAAGGCGAAGCGGACCTGGCTGCGGCCGGCTTCGGTGTTGTCGTAGAAGACGGCGTTGGGGATGGCGACGACGCCGCAGCGCTCGGGGAGGGCGCGGCAGAACTCGATGCCGTCCTTCTCGCCGAGCGGGGTGATGTCGGTGGTGATGAAGTAGGTGCCCTCGGGGGTGAAGGCGCGGAAGCCGGCAGCGGTGAGGCCGTCCAGCAGCAGGTCGCGCTTGCGCAGCAGGTCGGCGCGGAGGGTGTCGAAGTAACCGTCGGGCAGGCGCAGGGCCTCGGCGACGGCGTACTGGAAGGGACCCGCGCTGACGTACGTCAGGTACTGCTTGGCGGTGCGGACCGCCGAGACCAGCGCCGGGCTCGCGGTGACCCAGCCGACCTTCCAGCCGGTGAAGGAGAAGGTCTTGCCGGCCGAGGAGATGCAGACGGTGCGCTCGCGCATGCCGGGCAGGGCGGCGATCGGGTGGTGGACGGCGCCGAAGACCAGGTGCTCGTAGACCTCGTCGGTGATCACCAGCAGGTCGTGCTCGACGGCGAGTTCGGCGATCCCGGCGAGCTCCTCGGCGGTCAGCACGGTGCCGGTGGGGTTGTGCGGGGTGTTGATCAGCAGCAGCCGGGTGCGCGGGGTGATCAGGGCGCGCAGCTCGTCCAGGTCGGGGCGGAAGTCCGGGGCCCGGAGGGTGAGCGGGCGGCGGGTGGCGCCGGCCATCGCGATGCAGGCGGCGTAGGAGTCGTAGAAGGGTTCGAGGGCGATCACCTCGTCACCGGGCTCCAGCAGGGCGAGCAGGGCGGCGGCGATCGCCTCGGTGGCGCCGGCGGTGACCAGCACCTCGGTGTCCGGGTCGTAGGCGAGGCCGTGGAAGCGCTGCTGGTGCTCGGCGATGGCGGTGCGCAGCTCGGGGATGCCGGGGCCGGGCGGGTACTGGTTGCCGCGGCCCTCGCGCAGGGCCCGTACGGCCGCCTCGCGGACCTCCTCGGGCCCGTCGGTGTCGGGGAAGCCCTGGCCGAGGTTGATCGATCCGGTGGCGGTGGCCAGCGCGGACATCTCGGCGAAGATCGTCGTTCCCATTCCGGCCAGTCGGCGGTTCAGCAGCGGCCTGGTACCCATCGGTGGCTCCTCACGCGTGGTCGTCGCGCCCATCCTGGGACAGCCGGTGGCCGGGGACAAGGACGACCCGGAAACAGGAGGCGGGGCGGCCCGGTGACGGCCGGAGAGCGCCCGATGACGGCAGTGCGGCCCGGCTCCCGGGGTGCCGGGGGCCGGGCCGCAGGGTGCGTGCCGGGGCGGGATCAGGCCTCTTCGGTGCCCTCGCCGTCGCCCTCCTCGCCCTCGATGTCCTTCTGCAGGCCGAGGCGCTCGACGATCCACTGCTCGAAGCCGACCGCGGCCTGGGTCCAGTTCGCGGCGGTGGTGACGAAGTAGTCCAGGTTGACGCCGGTGCCGACGATCATCTGGGCCTCACCGATCAGCCGGACCACGCCGTCCTCGTGGGTGTGGGTGTAGACCTTGGGCCAGAGGGTCTCGCGGTTCCACTCGTCGATCAGGTCGAGGATCTCGCCCTTCTTCTCCAGCGGGTACGCGCGGTCGTAGAAGGCGCGCACCGCGAAGAGCTCCTTCTGCTCGCCGCGGAACATGTAGTAGACGCGGAAGCCCTCCCAGGGAGCGGTGAGGTCGCCCTCGTCGTCCACGACGTGCTTGAGCTGCATCTGGTCGAGCAGCTGGGCGACGAGGTTCTGGTCCGGGACGATGATCGGCGGCGGGCCGGCCGGCCGATCGCCCTGGCCGCCGGGCTGGCCGCCCTGGGGAACGCCGAACGACGGGATGGACGACGGGTCGATGCTCATGGGGGTCCTCTTCCTCAGTGCACGTGGTGGCCGGCAATGAGAGGCCGCCCTTCCACCTCCCATCCTGCCTCATTCGGGGCCCCGCTCACAGGGGCACCCGGGGGTGCGTCGATCTTCGTCCGCGTGCACAGGGTGACGGAAAGTCACTCACGGTGTCCGGTCTGACGGGTGCCGGGCGGCGCCCCGGAGCGTGCGTGAGCCAAGTCACGCGCCCGGCGGACGGGTTCGCCTGCCGGGCCGCGCGGATGCGGTTAGCGTGCGACGGAACTCGCCCCCGGCAGGGTTCGTACCGGGCGGGGGCGTGAGGTGTCGTGAGCTGAGGGGGAAGCGGGGATGGAACGTACGGTGACCGGGGAGGGCGCGTCGCTCGGGGCGCTGCTGCGGAACATCAGGCTGGACCGGGGGATGACGCAGGAGCAGTTGGGCGAGGCGTCGGGGCTGAGCGTGCGGTCGATCCGGGACCTGGAGCGCGGGGTGTCCTGCCCGAGGGTCTCCACGCTGCGGCTGCTCAGCCAGACCTGGAACCTGTCGGAGGCTCAGGGCGCCGAGCTGCACCGGCTGGCGCGCACCTGGCGGGACCGGTCGCGGCGTTCGCGGCGGGCCGCGGTGGAGTAGTGCGGTAGCGCAACGGGCCGCTCCCCCACGGGGGGTGGGGGAGCGGCCCGTACCGGTCGTGGCGGCGTCCTACTTCTCCAGCGGGCCGCGGCCGCGGACGGTGAGGCGGTCGCCCTCCTCGTCCCGCTCGACCAGGACGGTGTCCCCGTCGTGCACCTGGCCGGACAGGATCGCCCGGGCCAGCTGGTCGCCGATCGCGGACTGCACCAGCCTGCGCAGCGGGCGGGCGCCGTACGCCGGGTCGTACCCGGTGAGGGCCAGCCAGTCGCGGGCGGCCTCGGAGACCTCCAGGGTGAGCCGCCGCTCGCGCAGCCGCTCGCCGAGGCGGGCCACCTGGAGGTCGACGATCCGGCTCAGCTCGGCGGTGCCCAGCGGGTCGAAGACCACGATGTCGTCCAGCCGGTTGAGGAACTCCGGCTTGAACGCGGCCCGGACGGAGTCCAGCACCAGCTGCTTCTTCCGGTCCTCCGGGGTGGCCGGGTCCACCAGGAACTGACTGCCCAGGTTGGAGGTGAGGATCAGGATCGCGTTGCGGAAGTCCACCGTGCGGCCCTGGCCGTCGGTGAGCCGGCCGTCGTCCAGCACCTGGAGCAGCACGTCGAAGACCTCCGGGTGGGCCTTCTCCACCTCGTCCAGCAGCACCACGCTGTACGGGCGGCGGCGGACCGCCTCGGTGAGCTGGCCGCCCTCCTCGTAGCCGACGTACCCGGGCGGGGCGCCGACCAGGCGGGAGACCGAGTGCTTCTCGCCGTACTCGCTCATGTCGATCCGGACCATCGCCCGCTCGTCGTCGAACAGGAAGTCGGCCAGGGCCTTGGCGAGTTCGGTCTTGCCGACGCCCGTCGGGCCGAGGAAGAGGAAGGAGCCGGTCGGGCGGTCCGGGTCGGCGATGCCGGAGCGGGTGCGGCGCACCGCGTCCGAGACGGCCTGCACGGCCTCCTTCTGGCCGATCAGGCGCCTGCCCAACTCCTCCTCCATGCGCAGGAGTTTGGCGCTCTCGCCCTCCAGCAGCCGGCCGGCCGGGATGCCCGTCCAGGAGGCGACCACGTCGGCCACGTCGTCCGGGCCGACCTCCTCCTTGACCATCGAGGCGGAGGCGTCCTGGTCGGCCGCGCGCTCCTGGGCGTCGGTGAGCTCCTTCTCGGCGGCCGGGATCTCGGCGTACATCAGCTTGGAGGCCCGCTCGAAGTCCCCGTCGCGCTGGGCCCGTTCGAGTGCCCCGTGCAGGTCGTCCAGGCGCTCCTTGAGCTCGCCGACCCGGTTGAGGCTCTTCTTCTCCTGCTCCCAGCGTGCCGTCAGCACGCTCAACTGCTCGTTGCGGTCAGCGAGATCGCGCCGCAGCCGGGCCAGCCGGTCGACGGAGGCCGGGTCCGACTCCTTCTCCAGGGCGAGCTCCTCCATCCGCAACCGGTCGACGGCGCGCTGGAGTTCGTCGATCTCGACCGGGGAGGAGTCGATCTCCATCCGCAGCCGGGAGGCCGCCTCGTCGACCAGGTCGATCGCCTTGTCGGGCAGGAAGCGGGAGGTGATGTAGCGGTTGGACAGGGTGGCGGCGGCGACCAGCGCGGCGTCCGCGATCTGCACCTTGTGGTGCGCCTCGTACCGCCCCTTGAGGCCGCGCAGGATGGCGATCGAGTCCTCCACGCTGGGCTCGCCGACCAGCACCTGCTGGAAGCGGCGCTCCAGGGCCGGGTCCTTCTCGATCCGCTCGCGGTACTCGTCCAGCGTGGTGGCGCCGACCATCCGCAGCTCGCCGCGGGCCAGCATCGGCTTGAGCATGTTGCCCGCGTCCATCGCGGAGTCGCCGCCGGCGCCCGCGCCGACCATGGTGTGCAGCTCGTCGATGAAGGTGACGACCTGGCCGTTGGAGTCCTTGATGTCGTTCAGGACGGCCTTCAGCCGCTCCTCGAACTCGCCGCGGTACTTGGCGCCGGCCACCATCGCGCCGAGGTCCAGTGCGACCAGCCGCTTGCCGCGCAGCGACTCCGGCACGTCGCCCGCCACGATGCGCTGGGCCAGGCCCTCGACCACGGCGGTCTTGCCGACGCCGGGCTCGCCGATCAGCACCGGGTTGTTCTTCGTCCGGCGGGAGAGCACCTGGACCACCCGGCGGATCTCGTGGTCGCGGCCGATGACCGGGTCGAGCTTGCCGTCCCGGGCGGCCTGGGTGAGGTCGGTGCCGTACTTCTCCAGCGCCTTGTAGGTGCCCTCGGGGTCCGGCGAGGTGACCCGCCCGCTGCCCCGGACGTCCTTGAAGGCGGCGAGCAGCGCCTTGGGCGTCGCGCCCTGCTGCACCAGCAGCTCGGCCACCGGCCCGCCCTCGGCGGCCAGGCCGACCAGCAGGTGCTCGGTGGAGACGTACTGGTCGTCCAGGTCGTCCGCGCGCTTGCCGGCCTCGGTGAGCACGGCGATGGTGTCCCGGGCGAGCTGCGGGGCGGCGACGGTGGAGCCCATCGCGCTCGGCAGTGCGGTCAGCTGGCGGCGGGCCTCGGCGTCGATCCGGGCGGCGTTCGCCCCGACCGCCTCCAGCAGGGGCCGGGCGATGCCCTCGGGCTGCTCCAGCAGGGCGATCAGGATGTGCACCGGCTTGACGTCCGGGTTGCCGTCCGTGCCCGCCTGCCGGATCGCGGCGGACAGGGCGTCCTGCGTCTTGGTGGTGAACTTGCTGGCGTCCACTGCTGGGGGATCCTCCCTCGTCGTCCTTCACTAGTGCTACGTACAGCATGCACTAAGTTGAGTCTATTCCGCTCAACCTTTCTCACTCAACCCTTCCCGGCCGCGGCCCTCTTCTGGAGTCCGGCGTTCCGCCGGGTCAGCACCAGCAGCTCCCGGGCCGGCCCGCTCGGCCGCCGCCCGGCCGGCCACACCGCACGCAGCGGCCGGCGCAGGTCCAGCTCCTCCGCCAGCGGCACCTCGACCAGCCGCCGGGTCGCCAGCTCCTCCACCACCGCCAGCTCGCTCAGGCAGACCGGCCCCGCCCCGGTCATCGCCGCCGCCTTCAGCGCGGTGGACGAGGCCAGCTCCAGCCAGGGCCGCGCCGCGCCCCCGTACGGCGTCAGCGCCGTCTCCAGCACCTCCCGGGTGCCCGAGCCGGGCTCGCGCAGCACCAGCGGGGTGGCCGCCAGCTCGGCCCCGGTGAGCGGGGTGCGGCGGCGCGCCCACCGGTGGCCGGGCGCCACCACGACGACCAGCCGGTCCGTCGACACCACCGCGCCGGCCAGCCCGGGCGGGGTGGACGGGCCCTCGACGAAGCCGAGGTCGGCCTCCCCTGCCAGCACGTGCCCGGCGACCTCCGCCGAGTTCGCCGTCCGCAGCGTCACCGCCGTCCCCGGACTGGCCTGGGAGAGCGCCAGCAGCCAGCCCGGCATCAGGTACTCGGCGACGGTCAGGCTGGCCACCACCCGCAGCTTGGCGTCCCGCCGCTCGCGCAGCGCGTCGATCCCCGCGTCCAGCGCCTGCGCCGCCTCCACCACCTGCCGGGCCCACTCGACCACCAGCCGGCCCGCCTCGGTCGGCCGGCTGCCCCGGGGCGAGCGGTCCAGCAGCGGGACGCCGATCTGCCGCTCCATGCCCTTGATCCGGGCGCTCGCGGTCGGCTGGCTGACGCCCAGCTCGGCCGCCGCCCGTCCGACGCTGCCCAGCCGGGCCACCGCGAGCAGCAGTTCCAGGGCGCCCAGTTCGGGGACGTGCGAGGAGAGAGCCATAGGTCCAGGCTATGCCCCCATAGAATTCCCGGCGCTACCGGCGGACGGCCCGCCGGGCGACGGTGGACCCATGCTCACCTCGGCCGATGTCCACCCGCTCACCAGCCCCGCCGTCGCCGGCCCCCGGCTCTCCCGGCTCTCCCGGCTTTCCCGGTTCTCCCGGATCGACCTCGCGCAGCTCGGCCCCAACTGGTACGCCGCCGTGATGGGCACCGCGATCATCGCCAACGGCGCCGCCGCCCTGCCGGTCCGGCCGCCCGGGCTGGCCGGCTTCGGCGAGGCGGCGTGGGCGCTCGGACTGGCCGCCCTGCTGGTGCTGGCCGCGGCCCGGCTGGTCCACCTCACCCGGCACCGCGAGGCGGCCCGCGCCCAGCTGCTGGACAACCCGGCCACCGCCGTCTTCTACGGCTGCCCGCCGATGGCGCTGCTGGCGGTCGGGTTCGGCACCCTGCTGGTCGGCTCGCACGTCATCGGCACCGGTCCGGCCGTCGTCCTGGACGCCGTGCTGTGGAGCGTCGGCACCCTGTACGCGCTGGCCGTCGCCGGCGGCATCCCGTACCTGATGATCACCCGGCACCGGGTGTCCGCCCTGGAGGCCAACCCGACCTGGCTGCTGCCGGTGGTCGCCCCGCTGGTCGCCGCCGCGACCGGCCCGGCGCTGGTCCCGCACCTGCCCGCCGGGCTGCCGCAACAGGCCCTGCTGTACGGCTGCTGGGCGCTGTTCGGGGTCGGCCTGCTGGCCACCCTGGTGCTGCTGCCGGTGGTGTTCACCGGGCTGTTCCACAGCAAGCTGCCCACCCTGGCCCTCACCCCCTCGCTGTTCCTGGTGCTCGGGCCGCTCGGCCAGTCCGTCACCGCGATCCACCAGCTCGCCGACGCCGCCCGCCCGGTGCTGCCCGCGCTGGCGCCCACGATGCTGCCGCTGGCGGAGCTGTACGGGATCGCGGTGACGGGCGTCGCGGTGCTCTGGCTGGCCGTCGCGCTCGCCGCCAACCTGCGCGCCCGCCGGGCCGGGATGCCGTTCGCGATGACCTGGTGGGCGTACACCTTCCCGGTCGGCACCTGCGTCACCGGCGCCTCCGCGCTCGCCCGGCACACCGGCTTCGGCGGCTTCACGGCCCTGGCCGTCGGGCTCTACCTGCTGCTGTGCACCGCCTGGGTGCTCGCGGCGGGCGGCACGGCGGCGGGACTGGTGCGCGGGCGGCTGCTGGCGCGCTGATCCGGGCAGGCCAGGGCAGGCCAGGGCAGGCCAGGGCAGGCCAGGGCAGGCCAGGGGCGGTGACCGTCCGGCCGGGCGTTCGGCCGGGACGGTGCACCAGCTCAGGAGCACGCCGCTGTTGCAGGAACGCGCACCTGTGGCCTGACGGTGCACGGCCAACCGTCCGCGCCGGCGCAAGCCCCCAACTCCCCGCCCTGGCCTCGGTCTTTTCCGGAATCCGGCCCGCCGCCCCGGGCTCCGCACCCCCACCGTCGTGCAGATAGCTGCAATTGCGCGAACCTGCACTCGGGCGGCACTTGTTCACCGGCCGTGACGCTGTGAGGGTGGAGGTACGCCAAGTCGTCCGGGCAACCGCAGCCCGATGGTGGCGACTTGCTCTTCAGGTCTGACCACGGGTGCGACGTCACGCAGCCGTGGAACGGGGGGGAAGAGCACCGGCCGGAGTCCATGTGTGGTGATGGGCACCGGCCGGATCCGGCGAGGCGTTGCTGCTCCGCCTCGACGGAAGCGCCTTGGCATTGGCGTGCTGACGGCGGCCCCCGGACACCGGTGTGCGACGGCACCCGGGCCCGGGGGTCCGCCGTCCGACCGGTACCGTGAGCCCGCCCGGCACCGGCACCGGCACCGCGGCCCGCGGGTACGGGGCGGGGCACCATCAGGGGAGAGTGCGACGTGACGGCGGAACCGGCGGTCGCGCCGCACCATGCGGTCCCCGCAGGCGAGGAACCCGACGAGGCCGCCCGCCAGCTCTACCTGGCGATCATCGCCGAGGGCGGACGCATCCCGTGCAACGACCTCGCCGAAGCCGACCAGGCCGCGCTCCACCAGCTCCTCGACATCGGCCTGGTGATGGCCAATCCGATGGACAGCTGCTACACCGCCGTCAGCCCGCGTTCGGTCAGCGACCGCCTCGGCGCCGAACTCCGCAGCGAGGCGACCCGGCTGCTGGTCCGCGCGGAGAACCTCCCGGGCGCCCTGGACGGCCTCACCCGCGCCTACGACGCGATGCCCCGCCCGTCCGGCGGCTCCGGCGGCGCCGTCTACGTCGAGGGGCACGTCCACATCCGCCAGCGGATCTCCCAACTGGTCTCCGACTGCCGGGCCGAGGTCCTCACCGCCCAGCCCGGCCACCGGCCCGCCGAGACCCTGCAGGTCGCCCTCGCCCAGGACGTCCAACTCCTCCAGCGCGGCTGCTCGCTGCGCACCATCTACCAGCCGGTCGCGTTCGCCGACCCGCCCGCACTCGCCTACGCCGACGAGGTCACCCGGCACGGCTCCCAGATCCGCGTCCTCGACGAGCCCTTCCAGCGGCTGATCGTCTTCGACCGCCACGTCGCCGTGATCTCCGCCAACGACGACAACAGCACCGCCGCCTTCATCAGCGACCCGGCCGCGATCGCCTTCCTGATCAGCGCCTTCGAACGCGACTGGGCCCGCGCCGACACCACCGAGACCGCCACCCTCGGCCAGGGCCCCGCCCGCACCATCCCCGAGCGGGTCGGCCGCCTGCTCGCCCGCGGCCTCACCCAGCGGGCCGTCGCCACCCGGCTGGGCCTGAGCGAACGCACCGTCGCCGCCCACATCTCCCGCCTGCGGGACCGCTACGGCGCCCAGACCCTCTTCCAGCTCGGCTGGCTGATGAGGGGCGCCCGCGATGACTGACGAGCCGGGCCCTGCCGAGCGCGCCCTCTACCTCACCGCCGTCCGCTGCGGCGGCCGACTGCGCCCCGAGGACCTCGCCCCCGCCGACCGCCCCACCGTCGCGGCCCTCGTCGCCCGCGGCCTCCTCACCCCCACCGCCACCGGCTACACCGCCGCCAACCCGCGTGCCCTCGGCGACCGCCTCGGCGCCGAACTCCGCACCCGCGCCACCCGCCTGCTGCTGAACGCCGAACGGCTCCCGGACGCCCTCAAGCCGCTCACCCGTGCCTACGAGGCGGTCCGGCGGCCGGACGGGCCGGACAGGTCGGACGGGCAGGACGGGTCGGAGGGGCCGGGCGGCACCGGGGTGTCCGGCGACTGCGCGGAACCGGCCGCCGTGGACGTCGTCCACCTCGACACCGTCAGCGACATCCGCCAGCGCGTCGCCGAGCTCACCTCCGAGTGCAAGGACGAACTCCTCGCGGCCCAACCCGGTCCGCGCCCCCTCGAAGGCCTCCGGATGACCCTCGCCCAGGACCTCTCCCTGCTCCGGCGCGGCTGCTCGATGCGGACCCTCTACCAGCCGGTCACCCTCGCCGACCGCTCCGTGCTGCGGCAGATCTCCCTCCGCACCAGGCAGGGCGCCCAGGTCCGGGTGCTCACCGAACCGTACGAGCGGATGCTGGTCTTCGACCGCGTGGTGGCCGTCATCCCCGCCGCCGAGGGCCTCACCCACGCCGCCTTCCTGACCGACCCCACCACCGTCTCCTACCTGGTCGCCGGCTTCGAACGCGACTGGGCCCGCGCCACTCCCGTCGACCACCACCTCACCGCCCCGCCCCCGACCACCGTCCGCATCGGCCGCCTGCTCGCCCGCGGCCTCACCCAGCGGGCCGTCGCCACCCGGCTGGGCCTGAGCGAACGCACCGTCGCCGCCCACATCTCCCGCCTGCGCGAGCTCCACGATGCCGAGACACTGTTCCAACTCGGCTGGCAGATGAGGGGATCCCGCAATGTCTGACATGGTGTTCGACCTGCCCGGTGCCGCCGCGCGCGAGCTCTACCGGGAGATCCTGAGGGAGGGCGGCCGGATCCGGATCGCCGGGATCCGGCCCGAGGACGAGGCGGCGGTCAAACAGCTCGCCGACCTCGGCCTGCTCGTCCTCCGTGTCGCGGACGGTGCCTACAGCGCGGTGAACCCACGGGCCGTCAGCGAGCGCATCGGTGCGGAACTGCGGGAGGAGAGCGCACGGCTCCTCGCCAGGGCGGCCCTCGTGCCGGACCTCCTGGAGGACCTGACCCAGGCGTACGACGCGGCACCCCGCCGGGCGGAGCCCGGGAACGGGGTGCGACGGGTGGCGGGGCTGGAGCAGGTCCGGCACGTGATCTCCCAGTTCACCAAGGACTTCCCCCACGACATCCTGGCGGCCCAGCCGGGCCGGACCCACTCACCGGAACACCGGGAGGACTCACTGGCCCACACCCGCCGCTACATCGAGTGCGGTGGCTCGATCCGCATGATCCACGGCCCGCGGGCCCGGTCGGAGCAGGAGGACATCGAGTTCGCGGTGACGACCGTGAGGGCCGGCTCGCAGGTCCGCGTCCTGGACGCCCCGTTCAGCCGGATCATGATCTTCGACCGCTCCGTGGCCCTGCTGTCGGTGGCCGCCGACAACGAGGTGGCCGTCGTGGTCGAGGATTCCGCGGTGGTCGTCTACCTGGTCGCGCTCTTCGAGGAGCAGTGGCGGCAGGCGCGGATCGTGGACTGGGAGTCGCTGGCCGCGGATTCCGGGCCCGCCGTCCACGAGCAGGTGGGCCGCCTGCTGGGCCAGGGGCTCACGCAGCGGGCGATCGCCAGTCGGATGAGGCTGAGCGAGCGGACGGTGGCCGGTCACATCGCCCGGCTGCGTGAGCTGTACGACGCGGAGACGCTGTTCCAACTGGGCTGGCAGATGCGGGGAACCCGGCCGGGGGGAGTCCGGTGAGGGAGCTCCGTTCAGCCGGTGGCGGCACCGGTCGGCCAGAAGCCGGGAACCGGGGACTGCTGCTGACGGGGGACGTTGAACTGGTCGCCGGGCGCCGTCCAGAAGCCCTCGCGGAGGGAGAGCGCCATGCCGGCCCAGTCCAGGGCGGTCTCCACCGTGTGGTTGAGGGCCTCCTGCGACCAGGTGTCGTCGAAGACCAGCGGCAGGACGGGGGCGACCTGCTCGATGGTGGCGATCAGCGGGTTGTGGGTGATGGCCTCGTCGACGAGCAGGACGATCGGCTTCCGCAGGGCCGACGCCCAGCCGAGTTCGAGGCTCACGCCGGCCGAGAGCGGAGCTCCGACGTAGGCGAACACCAGGTCCGCGGACTGCAGGGCACGGAAGTCGGACGGAACGCGCGGCTCCGGGGCCCGGCCGGCGACGGTCCAGGCGTCACTGTGGTGCGCGCTGTACACGGCGGCACCGCTGCGGAGCAGGGTGGTGCGGAGCGTCGTCAGCCGCGTCCGGCTGGCGAGGGTCACGACACTGTCGGCCGGGCCGGTCAGCCGCATCAGCGGCGCGGCCAGGAACACACGTGCACGCCGACCCTCAGGGGCCTGGCTGTCGTGGTGACGCAGGTAGGGCTCGGTCATGTCGACTCCGGGGAAGTCGCCTTCCGGTCTGATCCGAGCATTGGTCGAATGCAGGACGATCAAGCTGGAAGGCCTACGGGGGACGGGGGATGATGGCGCATTTGACTGAACATTGCCAGGATAGGAGGCTTTGCCGGACCATCGAGAGCGAACTGATCGTCCATCGCTGAGGGCCTACGCGTCCAGGCTTCACCGGTGTCATGTGGATGCCTGGCAGGGAGATGACGCGTAGGCATGCTTGGCATGCCTGTACGACTTGAGGCAGCATATGAACGCTAGCGATTCTCTATTGGTCGGCGCAGTGTGCGCGAGGAAAGGGGTGGGCGCATGTCTCGTCTGCGCCGTTTTGTCTGCAAGGCCGTACTCATGTCGGTCGTCGGCATGACCGCCCTGGCGGGCTACAGCGCGTACGCGGGTTCCGCGGTTCCCTCCGAGGGAGTCGCGACGGCCAAGTCGGTGGGTGGCACCCAGGATCTGGACATCGGCTGGGCGTGACCGCGGCAGGACCGCCGTGCTGTCGGAGTCGCTCGGAGCCGTTGTGACTCGGAGCCGTTGTGGCGAGCCCTCTGCCCCGTTCGTCCGTTCTTCGGCCCGGACGTTCTTCAGCCCGGAGAGTGCTCGGCGGCGCGCGCCAACGCGTAGCCGAGTTGGAACAGTGACTCGACGTTGTACTCCTCCCTCATCTCGGCGATGTGCCGGGCGAGGGTCCGTTCACTGATTCCCAGGCGGCGGGCGATGACCCGGTGGTTGATCCCGGCCAGCATCAGGTCGATGATCGTCTGGCGGAGCCGTGACACCACCTGCTGCGGTACGGCGCGTTTTCCGTTGAATTCCAGGGCCCGGTTCCAGCTGGGTTCGAAGACCTCCTCCACCAGATAGTTGGCGATCACCGGCTCGAATATGAACGCCGCCAGCGTCATGTCGTCGGCCACCGGTATGACGGCCACCCGTCGGTCGATGACGATGAGGCGGGTGTACGGCTCGTCCAGGGTGCGGAACTGTCCGCCCGCCGTCGCGAGTTTGGCGACGTAATCTCTGGTGGGCTGGTGGTAGCGCGTGCTGGCGTGGTAGATGGTGCGCATTGACGTGCCCCGATTGAGTGCGTCCACGTCGCGTTCGACCATGGCCGCCAACAATTCGGGCGGACGCGGCCCGCCGGGCTGAAGAGCGAGTGTTTCCTCAGTTCCGGTCGTGAAGAGCTGATCGAGCCGTTGGTTTATCAGAACCTTTCCCTGGACGTACTCGATCGCGCCACCGCCCTTTTCCGGCGCGTGGAATTCCTGGGAGAGTTCATGGAGTTCGACGGGCAGGGCCACGGCCCGGGACAGGAGGTCGAGGGCCTGCCGCTGCCAGGCGCCGCTCAGCCGTGCGGAGAGTTGTGCGGGATCGACGGCGACCAGTTCGCTGCGGTCACCGGCGTCGGGCATCAGCAGCCCGATCTCCAGCAGTTCGGTGAGGGCATTCCGGTGGCACGGGGAATCGGATGGAACGCGCCCGTCGGCCTTGACGATCTCAAGGTAGAGTGCCCGGGCCTCCGGTGACAGAACGGGAGCCCCACCCGCAGTGGGACCGAGTTGAGCCCGTCCACTCATCTTCGGCTCCTTGCCGTTTATCCGAGGCTGTTCAGGATCGGCCAGCACTGGAGGCTCAGGCGGCGAATCCAGTGACGTGTGACCGTGCGGTTGTCCGGCCAGCTTGTCAGAGTGTCACTCTCTCACCAACACCGAGCCGCCGGCACCCCCCGAACTGGAGGGGCCGGCGGCTGGTGAGGACGTTCCGGTCAGCGCTTGGGGCGCCAGACGACGAGGGCGCTGGACTGGGGCGTGGGCGGCTGGTACGGGACGAGGTCGCGGCGGTAGGAGGCGTGGACGGCGGCCTCGCGCTGCTGGAGGGCGGCGGCCGCGCCGTCGAGGGAGTCGACCAGTTCGCTGATGCGGGACTGCAGGGCGGTGACCTGGTTCTCCAGCTCGATGATGCGCTTGATTCCGGCCAGGTTGATGCCCTCGTCCTGCGAGAGCCGCTGGACCTCCCGCAGCTGCTGGATGTCGCGGGCGGAGTAACGGCGGCCGCGGCCGGCGGTGCGGTCGGGGCAGACCAGGCCGAGGCGGTCGTACTGGCGCAGGGTCTGCGGGTGCAGGCCGGACAGCTCGGCGGCGACCGAGATGACGTACACCGGGGTGTCCTCGGTGAGCACGTACTGCGGCGGGGCCGAGGCACGCCGGGTTCGGCGGGGGGCGTCGCCGGGCAGGCCTTCGCCGAGACCGGGGCCGATCGGGCGGTCGGGGTCGATCGGGTTCATCGGGTTCGGGGACATCTGGTCGTCACGCTCCCTTCGCCGCCCGGAAGAGGGCGGCTCGCGGGTCGTCGGAGGCGGTGGCCTCGCGGTACTGCTCCAGGGCGTTCAGCGCGTCGCCGGTGACGTGCTGCGGCACCACGACCTCGACGGTGACGAGGAGGTCGCCACGGGTGCCGTCCTTGCGGGTGGCGCCCTTGCCGCGGGCACGCATGGTCAGGCCGTTGGCGCTGCCCGGGGGCAGCTTGAGCTTCACGGCCGGACCGTTCAGGGTGGGCACCTCGATGGTGCCGCCGAGGGCGGCCTCGGGGAAGGTGACCGGGACGGTCACGGTGAGGTTGTCGCCCTTGCGTCCGAAGACCGGGTGCGGGTCGACGTGCACGGTGACGTAGAGGTCGCCGGGCTGGCCGCCGCGTTCGCCCTGGGCGCCCTTGCCCTTGAGCCGGATCCGCTGGTCGGCATGGACGCCGGCCGGGATGCGGACCTGCATGGTGCGGGCCGAGCTGGCGCGGCCGCTGCCGTGGCAGTCGGTGCACGGGTCGTCGACGATCATGCCCCGGCCGCGGCAGTCCTTGCAGGGCTCGGAGAGCGCGAAGGCGCCCTGGCCGCGGCTGACGGTGCCGGCCCCGACACAGGTCGGGCAGACCCGCGGGGTGGTGCCGGACTTGGCGCCGGTGCCGTTGCAGGTGCGGCAGGGGGCCTGGCTGGTCATCCGCAGCGGGACGGTCGCGCCGTCGACCGCCTCCTCGAAGGAGAGCGTCACCTCGGTCTCGACGTCGGCGCCGCGCCGGGGCTGGGCCTGCCGGGTGCCGCCGCGGTTGAAGAGGCCGCCGAAGACGTCGCCGATCCCGCCGCTGCCGCCGCCCTGGCTGCCGCTGAAGAGGTCGCCGAAGTCGAAGCTGTAGCTGCCGGTGTTGGGGGCGCCGGTGCGGAAGCCGCCGTTGGCGAAGAGGCTGCGGGCCTCGTCGTACTCCTTGCGGCGCTTCTCGTCGGAGAGGACGTCGTACGCCTCGGAGATGTCCTTGAAGCGCTCCTCGGCCTTGGCGTCGCCCTTGTTCGCGTCGGGGTGGAACTCGCGCGCCAACTTGCGGTAGGTCTTCTTGATCTCGGTGGCGGTGGCGTCCTTGGGCACGCCGAGGACCTTGTAGTAGTCCTTCTCCACGTAGTCCTTGCCACTCATGCGCCCACCTCGCTCCACCTGGCAGCCGATTCGCGGTACGCGCACCTCTGAATGGTTCGCTCGCTGCGCTCGCTCACGGCTTCCGCCACCTCCCGATGTCCATCGTCACTGCGCTGTCAACAGCGGCCGGAGGGCACGCCGTTGACAGCGCGCTGCGGAGCCGGCCGCTCGACTTGCCGGCATACGACTCCGCAGCGCACAGGGTGTCAGCTGTCACAGGTTGTCAGCTGTCCGAGCCACCGTCGGACTTGTCCTCGGCGGACTTCGTGTCGGCGTCCGGGGCGGACGTCGACGGGGTGCCCGGCTGGGGCTCGGCCACGGCCACCATCGCCGGGCGGATGATCCGCTCGCCGATGCGGTAGCCGGGCTGGAGGATCTGCACGCAGGTGTCCTCGGTGACGTCCGAGGAGTAGCTGTGCATCAGCGCCTCGTGCTGGGTCGGGTCGAAGGGCTCGCCCTCCTTGCCGAACTGCTGCAGACCCAGCTTGGCGACGACCGTCTCCAGGGACTCGGCGACGGACTTGAAGCCGCCCGTCACCTCGCCGTGCTCGCGGGCGCGGCCGATGTCGTCCAGGACCGGGATCAGGGACTCCAGGATGTTGGAGACCGCGATCTCGCGGACGGTCAGCCGGTCGCGCTCGACCCGCTTGCGGTAGTTCTGGTACTCGGCCTGCAGGCGCTGCAGGTCGCCGGTGCGCTCGGCCAGCTCGCGCTTGGCGGTGGCGAGCTCGTCGCCCTCCGGGGCGGCCTTGGTGGCACCCGCCGCCGCGGCCTCCTCGGCAGCCTTGACCACGGCCTCCTCGGCGGCGGAGTCGTCGCCGGGCTTGCCGCCCTGCGGCTTGTCCGTCATGCCGACGCACCGCCCTTGGGCTTCTCGTCGTCCACGATCTCGGCGTCGACGACGTCGTCGTCCTTGGCCTGGGTGGACTCGCCCGCACCGGCGGCACCGGCGGCGGCACCAGCGGCGTCGGCGTTGGCGTAGAGCGCCTGGCCGAGCTTCTGCGCGGTGGTGGAGACCTTCTCCGAGGCCTCGCGGATCTTCGCGATGTCCTCGCCCTTCAGGGCCTCCTTGAGCTCGCCAATGGCGGTCTCGACCTCGGTCTTGACGTCGGCCGGGAGCTTGTCGCCGTTGTCGGCGATGAACTTCTCGGTCGAGTAGACGAGCTGCTCGGCGGAGTTGCGGGTCTCCACGGCCTCGCGGCGCTTGTGGTCGTCCTCGGCGTACTGCTCGGCCTCGCGGCGCATGCGGTCGACCTCGTCCTTCGGCAGCGAGGAGCCGCCGGTGACGGTCATCTTCTGCTCCTTGCCGGTGCCGAGGTCCTTGGCGGCGACGTGCATGATGCCGTTGGCGTCGATGTCGAAGGTGACCTCGATCTGCGGCAGGCCGCGCGGCGCCGGCGGCAGGCCGGTCAGCTCGAACATGCCGAGCTTCTTGTTGTACGCGGCGATCTCGCGCTCACCCTGGTAGACCTGGATCTGCACGGACGGCTGGTTGTCCTCGGCCGTGGTGAAGATCTCGGAACGCTTGGTCGGGATCGTGGTGTTGCGCTCGATGAGCTTGGTCATGATGCCGCCCTTGGTCTCGATGCCCAGGGACAGCGGGGTGACGTCCAGCAGCAGGACGTCCTTGACCTCGCCCTTGAGGACACCGGCCTGGAGCGAGGCGCCGATGGCGACGACCTCGTCCGGGTTGACGCCCTTGTTGGCGTCCTTGCCACCGGTCAGCTCGCGGACCAGCTCGGCGACGGCCGGCATACGGGTCGAGCCACCGACCAGGACGACGTGGTCGATCTCGGAGAGCGAGATGCCGGCGTCCTTGATCACGTTGTGGAACGGGATCTTGCAGCGCTCCAGCAGGTCGGCGGTCAGCTGCTGGAACTGGGCGCGGGTGAGCTTCTCGTCCAGGTGCAGCGGGCCCTCGGCGGAGGCCGTGATGTACGGCAGGTTGATCGAGGTCTCGGAGGACGAGGACAGCTCGATCTTGGCCTTCTCGGCGGCCTCGCGCAGACGCTGCAGGGCCATCTTGTCCTTCGACAGGTCGACGCCGTGGCCGGCCTGGAAGGTCTTGACCAGGTGGTCGACGACCTTCTGGTCCCAGTCGTCGCCACCGAGGTGGTTGTCACCGTTGGTGGCCTTCACCTCGACGACCCCGTCGCCGATCTCCAGCAGGGAGACGTCGAAGGTGCCACCGCCGAGGTCGAAGACCAGGATGGTCTGGTCGTCCTTGTCCAGGCCGTACGCGAGGGCGGCCGCGGTCGGCTCGTTGACGATGCGCAGGACGTTGAGGCCCGCGATCTCACCGGCCTCCTTGGTGGCCTGGCGCTCGGAGTCCGAGAAGTACGCCGGGACGGTGATGACGGCGTCGGTGACGGTCTCGCCCAGGTACGCCTCGGCGTCCCGCTTCAGCTTCTGCAGCACGAAGGCCGAGATCTGCTGCGGGTTGAAGTCCTTGCCGTCCAGGTTGATCTTCCACCCGGTGCCCATGTGGCGCTTCACCGAACGGATGGTGCGGTCGACGTTGGTGACCGCCTGGCGCTTGGCCACCTCGCCGACCAGGACCTCGCCGTTCTTCGCGAAGGCGACGACGGACGGCGTGGTCCGCGCGCCCTCGGCGTTCGTGATGACGGTGGGCTCGCCACCTTCGAGAACGCTGACGACCGAGTTCGTCGTACCGAGGTCGATGCCGACCGCGCGTGCCATCGTAGATACCTCCACAGGAGAGTTGAGCTTTACAGGCTCAAGGATGCACGACTCGGCCGGGAGCGTCAACAGCTATGAGCGCGTGTCGCTCAAGTTTGCTGAGCGGGGTCGCCCGGCGGGCGGGGGAGTGGCGGTCGGCGGGGACCCCGGGGTGTGGCCGCGTGACTGTCGAGTGACTGCCGCCATAGCTTGGGAACCTTCTGGGGAACTGTTGCCGACCGGTAATGTCCGGGCCGTCGGCCCGGCAAGTTACCGACCAGTACACTCACTCGAAGACCGTAGAACCGCAGAGACTGCTCAACCGCAAGCCGCAGGAGACGGAGAGCGATGCAACTAGCAGCGATCGTCATCTCGCTGGTCACCTTCGTGATCGGCACCGCGCTCGCCCTCCGTGCGGCGTGGCACATCTTCAAGGTGGTGCTGACCGGTGCGCCGGACTCCACCCGCTTCGGGCGGCCCGCCCAGCGGGTGAAGACCCTCGCGACCGAGTTCATCGGCCACACCCGGATGAACCGCTGGGGGATCGTGGGCGTCGCCCACTGGTTCGTCGCGGTCGGCTTCTTCAGCCTGGTGCTGACCATCGTCAACGCGATGGGCCAGCTCTTCGACGCCGAGTGGGAACTGCCGATCATCGGCCACTGGATGATCTGGCAGCTCTTCGTCGAGCTGGTCGGCACCCTGACCACGCTGGGCATCGCCACCCTGATGGTGATCCGGCTGATGAGCCTGCCGTCCAGGTCGGGCCGCAAGTCCCGGTTCGCCGGCTCGATCGCCTGGCAGGCCTTCTACGTCGAGTACACGATCCTCGGCATCGGCCTGTGCATCCTGATGCTCCGCGCGCTCGAAGGCGCCCTGGCCGGCGTCGACTCGTACGGCCCGGAGCACCTGGTCTCGTACCCGATCGTCTCCGCGCTGAGCGGGCTGTCGCACGGCACGCTGGAGAACCTGGTCTACCTGTTCGCGATGCTGAAGATCTGCATCTCGTTCGCGTGGGCGATCACCATCGGCCTCAACCCCTCGATGGGCGTGGCCTGGCACCGCTTCCTCGGCTTCTTCAACATCTACTTCAAGCGCGAGGAGGACGGCGGCACCGCGCTCGGCGGGCTCCGTCCGATGACCAGCAACGGTCAGCCGATCGACTTCGAGGACCCGGCCGACGACGCCGTCTTCGGCGTCTCCCAGGTCGAGCACTTCTCCTGGAAGGGCATCCTCGACTTCTCCACCTGCACCGAGTGCGGCCGCTGCCAGTCGCAGTGCCCGGCCTGGAACACCGGCAAGCCGCTCTCGCCGAAGCTGCTGATCATGAGCCTGCGCGAGCACGCCTACGGCAAGGCGCCGTACCTGCTGGCCGGCGGCGGCAAGGACGCGGAGGGCAACGAGAAGGCCACCGCCGAGCAGCTCCAGGACGTCCCGGCGGCCGCCCTGGCCGAGGCCGAGCGCCCGCTGATCGGCACCGCCGCGGAGAACGGCGTCATCGACCCGGACGTGCTGTGGTCCTGCACCACCTGCGGCGCCTGCGTCGAGCAGTGCCCGGTGGACATCGAGCACGTCGACCACATCGTCGACATGCGCCGCTACCAGGTGATGATCGAGAGCAACTTCCCGACCGAGGCCGGGACGATGCTCAAGAACCTGGAGAACAAGGGCAACCCGTGGGGCATGGCCACCAAGGCCCGCCTGGACTGGGTCAAGGAGCTCAAGAAGGAGACCGGCATCGAGGTGCCGGTGATCGGAGAGGACATCGACCCCGCCGAGGTCGAGTACCTCTACTGGGTCGGCTGCGCCGGCGCCCTGGAGGACCGCGCCAAGAAGACCACCAAGGCCTTCGCCGAGCTGCTGCACACCGCGGGCGTCAAGTTCGCGATCCTCGGCAAGGAGGAGACCTGCACCGGTGACTCCCCGCGCCGCCTGGGCAACGAGTTCCTCTTCCAGATGCTCGGCGCGCAGAACGTCGAGACGCTGAACGCCGCGCTGGAGGACGCCCCGACCAAGCGGATCGTCGCCACCTGCCCGCACTGCTTCAACACCCTCGCCAACGAGTACCCGCAGCTGGGCGGCCACTTCGAGGTCATCCACCACACCCAGCTGCTGCAGCACCTGATCGACGAGGGCAAGCTCGTCCCGGTCAACCCGGTCGAGGGCCTGATCACCTACCACGACCCCTGCTACCTGGGCCGCCACAACAAGGTCTACAGCCCGCCGCGCGAGATCATGGACAAGGTCCCGGGCCTGCGCCAGCAGGAGATGCACCGCCACAAGGAGCGCGGCTTCTGCTGCGGCGCCGGCGGCGCCCGGATGTGGATGGAGGAGCGCATCGGCAAGCGGATCAACACCGAGCGCGTGGACGAGGCGCTGTCGCTCAACCCGGACATCGTCTCCACCGCCTGCCCGTTCTGCCTGGTGATGCTCTCCGACTCGGTCAACGGGAAGAAGAACGAGGGCGCGGCCAAGGAGCACCTGAAGGTGGTCGACGTGGCCCAGCTGCTGCTCGACTCGGTCAAGGCGACCCCGCCGGCCGGGACCGAGGAGCCTGCGACGGTGGACGCGTAGCGACCGCTGTTCGACAGTTCTGCTACAACTGCCCGGCCCGGTGAGCGCCGCCAACGCGCCCACCGGGCCGGGCTTTCGGCGCTCCGGCCGACACCGGGTGGGCCGGCGGGTGGACGGCGGGTGACGCCAATCGCACAGCCTCCGGACGGGCATTCGGTCGGAAGGAAATACAGTAGGCGCCAGGCCGGCTGCGATCCGGTCGACCCGTTCCGGACGGGTCCAGACCACCGACGGAGGTATCGGCCCGCCGGGCCGGGCCGCAGAGACACAAGGGGAACAGCGCAGACCATGACCGAGGCGATCATGCTGGTCGGTGGTAAGGGCACGCGACTGCGTCCGCTGACCACCCACACCCCCAAGCCGATGCTGCCGGTGGCAGGCGTCCCGTTCATCGCGCACCAGCTGGCCCGTGCGGCCGCCGCCGGGGTCACCCGCGTCGTGCTGGCCACCTCCTACCTGGCCGAGGTGTTCGAGGACCACTTCCAGGACGGGACCCCGTACGGCATCGAGCTGGTCTACCTGACCGAGCGCGAGCCGCTGGGCACCGGCGGAGCCATCCGCAACGCCGCCACCGGACTGACCTGCGGCCCCGACGAGCCGGTCCTCGTCTTCAACGGCGACATCCTCTCCGGCGTCGACATCGCCGCCCTGCGCGACGGCCACGTGGCCGCCGGGGCCGACGTCACCCTGCACCTCACCCGGGTGGAGGACCCGCGCGCCTTCGGCCTCGTCCCGACCGACGCGAACGGCCGGGTGCTGGAGTTCCTGGAGAAGCCGGAGACCCCGGAGCAGATCGTCACCGACCAGATCAACGCCGGCTGCTACGTCTTCACCCGCTCCGTGATCGACCGCATCCCGACCGGCCGGGAGGTGTCCGTCGAGCGCGAGACCTTCCCCGAGCTGCTGGCCACCGGCGCCCTGCTGCGCGGCGTCGTCGACACCTCGTACTGGCTGGACCTCGGCACCCCGGCCGCCTTCGTCCGCGGCTCGGCCGACCTCGTGCTCGGCAAGGTCGACTCCCCGGCCGTCCCTGGCCCGACCGGCGACGCCCTGCTGCTGCCCGGTGCCACCGTCCACCCGGGCGCGGTGCTCAGCGGCGGCACCGTGGTCTCCGAGGACGCGGTGGTCGAGGCCGGTGCGATCGTCGAGGGCAGCGTGATCCTGCCCGGCGCGGTGATCGGCCCGGACACCCTGGTCAAGGACTCGATCGTGGGCGCCTACGCCACCGTCGGCGACCGCTCGGCGCTGGACGGCGCGGTGATCGGCGACGGCGCGATCGTGGAGTCCGACAACGAGCTGCCCAGCGGCATCCGGATCGCCTGCGGCACCCTGCTGCCGGTCGGTGCCGTGCGCACCTCGGCCGGCCCGGGCGGCTGCCCGGCCGGCACCGCGGCGGCCGCGGCCGTACACGGACCGTCCGTCACCGCACAGCGGTAGCGGCTTCCGGGGGCGTCCGACGGCGGCTTTTCGGACCCGTTCGTCTCAGGCTCGCTGCAAACCGGCCCCGGCTCCGTCCGGGGCCGACGCGCGCTGGGCCGGACGGGTACCTTCGGAGCGTGGCTGGTAATCGATACGACAGCGGTCAGGGCGCCGACCGCCCGCGGGGCGGGTGGCCGGGTCCTCCGCCGCCGGCGGGGGCGCCCGGGGGGCACGGGCGGACGGACGGGCCGGAGTACTTCACGGCCCCGCACCCGACGGCGGGCGGTCCGGCCGGGGGTCCGGGCGGCACGGCGGGCGACGGGTACGACCACGGCGACCCGTACGCGGCGGACCGGCCCGGCAACACCCGGGCGTTCCCGACCGGCGACCCGTACGGGCAGGACCACGGCTACTACGGCCGGCAGCCCCGCTACCACGACGACGGGGGCTACGGGCAGCAGCCGCCGTACGGGCAGGAACAGCAGCCGCCGTACGGGCACGACCAGCAGCCGCCCTACGGCCAGGAGGCCCAGCCGCCGTACGGCCAGGACAACGTCACCGTCTACCGGGCCGGGGGCCAGTCCTCCCCGCACGCCGCCGGGCCCCGACCGCAGTGGCGCGAGCTGTTCGTCGGCATCTTCCGCAGCCCCGCCGCGACCTTCGACCGCACCCGGGACCACCAGGTGTGGCTGCCCGCGCTCACCGTCTCGATGCTGTACGGCGTGCTCGCGGTGCTCGGCATAGGCCTGACCCACGACGACATCGTCAACTCGACCTTCAGCGTGGCGCTGACCGGCCTGGTCGCCGCCGCCATCGGCTTCACCCTGGCCGGCGGGATCTTCGGCGCGGTCACCTACGCGCTGGCCCGCCAGCTCGGCGGCGACGGCCCCTGGAAGTCGACCGTCGGCCTGGCCGCGCTGATCGGCTGGCTGACCGACGCGCCCCGGCTGCTGCTCGACCTGGTGCTGCCCTCCGGCAGCGCGGTGGTGCAGCTCGTCGGCTGGGCCACCTGGATGCTCTGCGCGTACCTGCTGACCGTCATGGTCCGGCGGGTGCACGACCTGCCCTGGGGCAAGGCCGCGGCCGCCTCGGCGCTGCAACTGGTCGCGCTGCTGGTGCTGATCAAGCTGCCGACACTGGGCTGAGGGGCGACGGGCAGAATGGGGGCGGGTCCGGGCGGTGCGCCGCCGGGCCCGCCCACCCTCGTCCGCCCAGATGCACCGGAGCCAGGCATGACCCTTCCCACCACCCACGTCAGCTTCCCGGCCGGGGCGGTGACCGGCGAGTCTCCGGTGCTCGCGGTGCACCCGCTGGCCGACGGCCGGTACGCCGTGGTGACCGAGGCCACGCCGTTCCACCCGCTCGACCACACCTGGCCCGACCAGCCGGCCGACCTCGGCACCCTCACCGTCGACGGCACCGAGCTGGCCGTGGTGGACTGCCTCACCGGCGCGGTCGGCCCGGAGGGCGGCGCGCCGCTGGCCGGCGCCGAGATCCCGGTCCGGCGCGGGGACGAGGAGTGGTCCTGGCTGGTCCTGCACGTCCTCGACACCGACCCCGGCGACCTCGTCGGCCGCACCGCCGTCCTGGCCGTCGACACCGAGCGCCGGGCCGCCCTCAGCGCCTCGCACAGCGGCTGCCACCTGCTCGCGCTCGCCCTCAACGCCGCGCTCGCCCCGCGCTGGCGCAAGGACCCGGGCCGCTCGGACGCCTTCGGCAACCCCGACTTCGACAGCCTCGCCATGGCGAGCTCGGTGATGGACACCGAGGCCAGCACGGACACCTACCGGCTGGGCAAGTCGCTCAAGAAGAAGGGCTTCACGGTGGACGCCACCGAGGAGTTCCCCGCCCTCGCCGACGCCCTGCCCGCCCTCACCGAGGCCGTCAACGCGCGGCTCGCCGCCTGGGTCGCGGCCGACGCCCCGGTCCGCATCGAGGTGCCCGGCCCCGAGCTCACCGCCCGCCGCGAGTGGCACTGCGAGCTTCCCGAGGGCGGCGCGCGGATCTCCTGCGGCGGCACCCACCTGCACCACCTCGGCGAGCTCGCCGAACTGCGCGCCGAGCTGCGGCTGTCCGAGGACGGCACCGAGCTGGTCGCGGTCACCAGCCCCGAGCGGGCCTGACAACGCCGCGGGCGGCCACCCCTCGCGGTGAGGGGTGGCCGCCCGTCGTGCGTGCGCTCCGTGGGCCCTGCGGTCAGACCTTGGTGCGGTGGAAGTTCAGGTACGAGCGGGACGGCGTCGGGCCGCGCTGGCCCTGGTAGCGCGAGCCGTAGCGCTCGGAGCCGTACGGGTGCTCCGACGGCGAGGACAGCCGGAACAGGCAGAGCTGCCCGATCTTCATCCCCGGGTACAGCTTGATCGGCAGCGTCGCGACGTTCGACAGCTCCAGCGTCACGTGGCCGCTGAAGCCGGGGTCGATGAAGCCGGCCGTGGAGTGGGTGAGCAGGCCCAGGCGGCCCAGGCTCGACTTGCCCTCCAGCCGGGAGGCCACGTCCTCGGGCAGCGTGATGACCTCGTACGTCGAGGCCAGCACGAACTCGCCGGGGTGCAGGATGAACGCCTCGTCGCCCTCCGGCTCGACCAGCCGGGTCAGGTCCGGCTGCTCCTCGGAGGGGTCGATGTGCGGGTACTTGTGGTTCTCGAACACGCGGAAGAAGCGGTCGAGGCGCACGTCGATACTCGACGGCTGGATCATCGCTGGGTCGAACGGGTCGATGGAGACCCGGCCCAGGTCGATTTCGGTCCGGATGTCCTTGTCAGAGAGCAGCACGCCTTCGAGGTTACGTGCACGACGGGGCCCCGGACGAATCCGCCCGGGGCCCCGCCCTCCTTCCGTCGGCCGTCAGGCCAGGAACTCCGCGGCCTCCAACCGCATCGCCCGCGCCAGTTGCGGCCCGGACAGCTCCTGCACGTCGGCCAGCACCGAGCTCCGGAGCCGTCCACACTGCGGACAGCGGATCAACCGCCCGGGCCCGAGCCGCCCGGGACCGAGGTTCTGCATCGGGAACGTGGTGGTGCTGAACAGGTGCCCCTCGGCACAACGAACGACGGCGCGCTGCTCCATCGATCCCCTTCCCATCCCTAACCCAGTACTCACCCGTACTCATCGCGCCCCGGCGGCCAGGCCCCGGGACAGCGACACATTAGGGGATGTTCCGGACATTCCTCACCGTGGCTCGCCGCCCCGCCCCCACTCCACCGGAGCACTCGCACGCGGCCCACACAGTACGCCCCCCACCCACCCCCACCCCGCTCCACCACGTCCCGGCATCACCTGTGCAACCACAGTCGCGGATGGGGTACAGTGAAACCGGATCGAGCGGTTTCTGACTGCTCATCAAGCGGGCGTAGTTTAATGGTAGAACATGAGCTTCCCAAGCTTAGAGCGCGAGTTCGATTCTCGTCGCCCGCTCCAGTGGTAAAAGCCGCAGGTCATCTGACCTGCGGCTTTTTTGTTGTCCGGACCGGCTAGGGGCGGTGGAATTCCGCGAGGACCTGGAGGGCGATTCGGGAGGCGATGGTCGCGGCGTGCTGCTGCTTCGACTCCTTGTCCTCCCGCATCGCCTCGTCGCCGAGGTCGCTGATGCACTTGATGATGCCCGCGCCCACGGGCGCGGCGGGCTTGTTCGTCTCCCAGACCGCGTGCATGGCTCCGTGGGCTTCGGTCTCCATTCCGTAGACGTCGGTGGACATCGAGAGCAGGGTTTGGCGCAGTGGCGCGTCCTCCCAGGCGATCACCTTCTCGCCGCTGGCGTAGTCCTTCACGTGAAGGGCGCGGCCTTCGAGTGCCGTCTCGAATTCGGCGCCCGCGTGCAGGTGCTGCACCAGGCGGATGAGTTGCGCGTCCGCTTTGTAGGACTGCGGGCGTTCTCCGCCGCCGCCGGCCTGGATCCGTTCGGGGTCGTAGTTGTGGACGGTCTTCCCGACCAGGACGTCGTAGAGCTCCACCCCGCGTTGGGCGAATCCACCGGCGACGCCGACCAGTAGCACCAGCGTGCAGCCGAAGTCGGCCATCATGTCCCGGGTCAGGGCGGCCGCCGACTGGCCTCCCTTGTCCGTCGACTGGGCCGCGATGACGCGGACCGGTCCCTGGCTTCCCTCCAGGGTGAACGCGCTGTAGTAGCGGCCGTTCCGCTGGATCGTCGTCTCCTGGATCTCCTGCGTGCGCAGTTGTCGCCTCAGCGCGGTCCACTCGACCGAGACCGCGGTGATGACGGCGACGTCGTACTCCGGTTCCGGGGATGAGGCCCCCGGCCTTTCCGCCTCGGGCCGCGCCGCAGGCTGTGCGGCGCTCCGGAATCCCCTCATGATCTCCTCGGGTCTCTCTCTGAGGCGCCGCATGTCCGCGGCCACGTCCTGCCGCCGTTGATTGATCTTCCGGTGGACCGCCAGCCGCGGTTGGAGGTACTGGTTGCTGTCCGGCCTCGACTCGGCCGCCTCCTCCAGTTGCCCGATGATGCGCTGGGAGACGTCCAGCGGAAGTGTCGGCAGTGGATAGAGCACCGCGCTGACCGTGTGGCTCCAGGTGACCGGATCGGTCAGCAGTTCCACCACCGATGGAACCAGGCGGTTGGCGCGTACCGGGTCGTAGCCGAACATCTCGATGACCGCGGCACCCGTGACGCCGAGCACGCCGTTGTCGGTGTCCCGCCTCCGGCCGTCGTCGCGGGGCTTGTCGGGGTCGATCAGGAACCGGATCAGCTCGTTGCTGATGACGTGGGCGAGGGACAGCCCCCTGACCGCCGCCGTCCGGTTCAGATGGTCGGTGTCGTTGCGGGCGACCCGGTTGAGCCAGTGCCGGACGTCCTCGTTCGAGGCCTGTCGGGCCAGGAGGTTGACGATCGCCCCGCGGAAGATCCTCGCTGATTTCAGGTCGGGCCCGTTGTGGTTGTGGGCGCTCTCGGCGCAGGGGATCAGCCAGAGCTGAGGATCGGAGACGACCGCGCCGAGAGCCCACACGGCGGCGCCCCGGGTGTTGAACGTCTCCTCCGGATTCTCGATGATCGCGCGCAGGGTGGGGGCGGCCGCGGCGTCCCCGAGCCGCCCCAGGGAGCTCGCGGCCGCGCCCCGGACCCTGGACATGGCGTCCGCCTCGACCGCCGCCGTCAGGACGGTGATCGCGCCCCGGTCTCCGATCCGGCCCAGTGCGGTGGCCGCGGCTCCCCGCGCCGAGGCGCCCGTGTCGCTCTCCAGCGTCGTCCGCAGCGCGGGCCCGGCACTCACGTCCCCGAGGAGGCCCAGTGCGGTGGCCGCGGCTCCTCTCACCGAGGCGACGGTGTCGCTCTCCAGCGCCGTCCGCAGAGCGGGCCCGGCGTCCGCGTTCCCGAGGTGCCCCATCGCGGTGGCCGCGGCGCCCCGCACCTCGGGTTGGGTGTCCGTCGCCAGGACGGTGCTGAGTGGTGCCACCGCGTCGTCGGGGCAGTGGCGGGCCAGCCAGAACGCGGCCCTGACCCGCTTGGCCGGGTCCGGGTCCTCGGCGAGGGCCCTGCGGCGTGTGAGCACCAGGCCGTCGGAGGGCGCGGCCCAGACCGAGACGGGGGCCCGTGTCTCGCCCTGCTCCCGGTCCGATCGCTCCTTGCGGCGCCGCAGTTGCTGGAGGTGTTCCGGTGTCAGGGATTCCTGGCGCAGCGCTTCGAGGACATGGGGGAGCATCTGCGGGTCCTTCAACCAGAGTTCGTCCAGGAGTCCGTACTCCACCCCTTCCTGCACGACGCTGTAGGGAGCCCGGCCCAGCGACCTCGCCAGGTCGTCCCGTCCTCTGCGGCCGCTGCGGAAGAACTTGCCGAGGCTCTGCCAGAGCCGTCTTCGGGACTCCTCCGACAGCCGCCCGCGGTTGGCGATGACCACATCGAGGAGCACGCTCGGACGCAGGTGGTCCATGTGCTCCAGCAGGGTCGAGACCGCGCGGTCGGTGTCCTCCTGGAGCCCCAGCCAGTCGCCGATGCACTGGTCGAGGTCGAAGGCCAGCGGCGGCGGGTCCGTGTTCTGCCAGCCCAGTGCCAGGCCGAAGTCGACGATCGACTGGTGCAGCAGCCGATAGGGCTGGTCCCCGCGGAGGTCGGTCGGACCGGCCGCCACCATCTGGGTGTTCAGGAACTCCTCGATGAGCTCGTCCAGCAGGGCTTGGTCGTCCCAGACCTGGTCGAGGATCGCCCGGAGGTCGTTGCGGGAGAAGCTGCCGTCGTTCCGGCCGGCCGCCACCACGAGCGTCGCGGCGCACAGCACGGACTCAAGGTGCAGTCCCTGTCCCCTCAGGCGGTCCACCGCGGGGGCGGCGTGCCGGGGCTTGCGGCCACGGCGGATGGTGGAGCGCAGCAACTCGGCCCGGGACCGGGGTATTTCGGTCGACGTGTCGGAGGCCTTCGTGTGCAGGAGATCCGCCAGCAGCGACAGCAGGAGCGGGTTCCAGATGGCGCCGTCCATGCCGGCCGCGCGGATCTCCTTGACGGACGAGCCCGGGTCCAGGCCGCGATCCCGCAGGTACCCGCCGGCTTCCGCGTCCGTCAGCGGAGCGATGGAAAGCCGTTTGACGAAGCGCAGGTCCGCCGAACCCAGCTGGTCCGGTTCGGTCCGCGACGTGGCCAGGACGGGGTAGCTGTGCGAACCGTCCAGGAGGAGGCGGACGAACCGCATCTCCGCCGCGCCGAGTTCGCCCTCCAACTCGTTGATGGCGTCGATGAGGTAGACGCACTTGCGGTGCTTGAGCCGTGACTTCCAGAGGCGTTCGTCCACCTCCGCCGGGCGCATGGCCCTGCCGAACTTCTCCGGATCGCCGAGCAGGTCGATGCCCTGCGACAGGGTCTCGCGGTTGACCCGGACGCAGGCCACGTCGGCGGCGAGCAGGTCGGTCGCCATGTGCGTGACCAGGGTGCTCTTCCCGCTGCCGGCCACGCCGTCGACCAGGTACGTCCGCGGCGGGCACTCGGCCAGCTGGTCGAGGAGCCATCGGTACGACTTCTGCGTCGTCTCGGCCTGGTCGTCACTGCCGACTTCCGTGGTGTGGAAGGTCGGTGGGATGTAGCCCGCGACCCGCGCACGGGCCACCCGCACCCGGTAGTCCGCCAGTCCTGACATAGCGTCATACTATAGATGTCGCACGCGATGTCAGGGACGGGCGAGACCGCGAGTGGGATCGGACACCTGGACCCGTCAACGCCTGGTCGGGCAGGATGGACCCTCCGCCGGTGTCGGATGGGGAGGGGCAGTGACACCTCAGGAGCAGAGCGTCTCCGTGCAGGTCCTGCTGGCCGAGTACACGAGCCTCAAGGACGAGCAGAAGCAGCGCATCGGGTTCCGGGACAACCTCATCTACGCCACACTCGCCTCGCTGGCCGCCGTCCTCGCGGCCACCCTCCAGTCGGACGGGCATCCGGAACGGCTCCTGCTGCTGCCCCCCGTGACGTTCCTTCTCGGCTGGACCTACCTGGTCAACGACCACAAGATCTCGGCCATCGGCCAGTACGTCCGCGACGAGCTGGCTCCCCGTGTCGCCGACGTGGTCGAGGGCCGGCACGTGCTGTTCGGCTGGGAGGTCGCGCACCGCACGGACGACCGGCGGGTCAGCCGGAAGTACCTGCAACTGGCGGCCGACCTGCTGGTGTTCTGCCTCTCCTCGTTCGTGGCGATCGGCCTCTTCTGGGCCCACGGCGGGAACGCGGGCTGGCTGATCGCCGTGTCCGCGGTCGAATTCGCCGGGCTGGGCGTGCTGACCTACCAGGTGGTCAAGTACGCCGATCTGAAGGGGCACGGCGGAAGTTGAGCACCAGGGGTGCGGACCGTCCGGGGGCGCGTGGTGCGCGGGGGCCGAGGGGCGTCCGGACGCGGGCGCCACCTCGCTCAGGTGCGGGCCGGAACCCGGCCCAGGGTGCGGATCGGGCGGGCGGCGAGGAGGGCGGCGGCGGTGAGCAGGGCGACCACGACGCCGACCACCAGGACCTGGTCGGTGCCGAAGGCGTTGACGGCGGGGCCGGCGAGCGCGCTGCCGATCGGGTACATCCCGACGGAGCCCGCGACCTCGTAGGCGTGCACGCGGTTGAGGACCTCGCCCGGCACCTGGGTCTGCACGCTGGTGGCCCACATGACGCCCCAGACGCCCATCCCGGCCCCGACCGCGACCTGGGCGGCGGCGAGCACCCAGACCGGCGCGCCGAGCACGATGCCGAGCGGGTAGAGCGGGTAGGCCGTCATCGCCACCGCCCCGGCGGCGAGCGGCCGCGCGGGCTTGTAGCGGATCGCCAGCAGACCGCCGGCCACGGTGCCCGCGCCCAGCGCGCAGTTGACCAGGCCGAAGGCGGTCGCGCCGTACTCGGGCACGATGACGCTGGCGGCCACCGACAGCTGCGGCCCCCAGGACAGTACGGCGTAGACCATCCAGATCACGATCACGCCCCAGAGCCAGCTGCGGGAGCGGAACTCGTGCCAGCCGACGGCCAGGTTGCGCCACAGGCTCTCGCCGGCCGGCGGGGCGGGCACCACCCCGAGGCGGAGCGCGAACAGGCAGACCGCGCTGGTCCCGTAGGCGACGGCGGAGATCACCATGACCCAGCCGGTGGCCCCGAGCCCGACCATGACGCCGGCCAGCGCCGGGCCGCCCAGGCCGGTGAGCGCCTCGGAGGTGCGCAGCACCCCGTTGGCGCCCTGTACGTCCCGGGAGACCAGGGGGACGGTCGAGGAGGCGCCCGGCTGGAACATCGCGTTGGCGGTGCCGGCCACCACCAGCAGCGTGTACAGCTGCCAGAGGTGGTCGATGCCGTGGATGAACAGGAAGGCGAGCAGCACGTGGGCGACGAGGTTCGTCAGGTCGGCGCCGATCATCATCCGGCGGGCGGTGAACCGGTCGGCGAGCACCCCGCCGAACAGCACCAGGCCGGCGAACGGGCCTATCAGGAAGGCCATCGAGTAGCCGGCGCTGTTCAGGCCGTACCCGCCGCTGAGCAGGCCGGCCGAGACCGCGACGGGCAGCATGGCCCAGCTGAGCAGGCCCGCGCTGCGGGCGGTGAAGTAGTACCCGAAGTTGCGGGACCAGATCGCCGGCTCCCCGGTGGGACCGTCCTGGATCTGCGGGGGCGCCGCCGCAGAGTGGTCGGCCAAGCGCTCTTCCATGACTGCTCGGACCCTTCCGTGGTGGATCGCGGTGTTCGTCGCTTCGTCGCCGGATCGCTTCGTCGCCGGACGGCTTCGTCGCCGGATCGCTTCGTCGGTCTTCATCGGGCTTCAGGGAGACGCGGTGGTGCGCGGCCGACTCCGCGAGGCTTCGGCTGACGATCAGTTTGGACTAGACCAATCGGCCGGGCAAGGGACGGCCGACCGTCCGGAGGCGCGCGGGCGGCGCCTTCGGGGCGTACGGATCGGGGCTCGTGCGCGGCACCTCCACGGACATCGGTCCACCGGCGCCGGCGAGGGCTGGGCGAGCTCGTCGACGGCGGCGCCCCGGGCAGGGCCGGTGGAGAGGCGGCCCTGCCTGGGGCGGGGAAGGAGGATCAGGAGCGGGTGGTGAGGGATTCGAGGGTGGGGACGAGGGCGGCGGGGGTGGGGAGGTCGGCGTTGGCGGAGCGGAGGCGGTGGGCGGCCTCGCGGAGGCCGGTGTCGTTGACCAGCCGGTCGAGCAGGGCGGAGTCGACGGCGTCGGAGGCGGAGCGCAGGGCGGCGCCGGTGGCGGTGAGGGCGTCGGCGTTGGCGAAGTGGTCCGCGCCCTGGGGGAGCAGCAGCTGGGGCAGCCCGGCCTGCAGCGCGGTCAGCATGGTGCCCGAACCGCCGTGGTGGATCAGCGCGTCGGCGCGACTGAGCAGCTCGTTGAGCGGGACCCAGGGCAGCGCGCGGACGTTGGCCGGCAGGGTGCCGAGCGGGGTGAGGTCGGCGCCGCCGACGGCGAGGAGGAACTCCGCGTCGACCGCGGCCGCCGCCTCGACCAGTCGCACGACCGCCCGGACGCCGTCGAGTTCGGCGAGGACGGTGCCCAGGGTGACGACGATCCGCGGGCGGTCGGCGGGCCGGAGGAACTCGGGCGGGACCAGCCCGCCGCCGTTGTACGGGACGTAGCGCATCGACAGGCCGGTCGGGTCGCCGCCGAGCGGGCCGACGTTGAGCGCGGTGGAGTCGGCCGGTCCCTCCAGACCGTGCTTCGCGTAGAGGTCGGAGACGTGGGAGGCGATCAGGCCGACCATCGGGAGGCCGGGGCTGGCCCCGAAGTTGTGCACCACCGACGGGACCTTGAGGCGGGCCGCCACCAGTGGGGGAGCGGCGTGGAAGGAGTCGTGGACGAGCAGGTCGGCGCCCCAGTCTCCAGCGGCCTCCAGCAGGTGGTCGACGGAGGGGCGGGAGGCGTGCGCGAAGATCGCGGCCGCCATGTCGTAGATCTCTTCCTGCGTCTTGTCCTGGTTGACGTATTCGAGCTTGCCGCCGGTCCGCTCCTCGAACAGCTCCCGCAGGCTCCGGCCGTCGCCGATCTCGATGACCGGGAAGCCCGCGGAGCGGAGCTGCTCGGTCGGGTGCCCGGAGGCGAACAGGACCTCGTGCCCGACGGCACGCAGTGCCTGTGCGGTCGGCACCATGGGGAAGAGGTGGCCGGCCGCGGCGGGGCCGGTGAAGAGTATGCGCATGGTCTTCTCCTTGCGGGTGAAGCTGACAGGGCAGTGTCACCTCGCAAGTTGACGTTCAGTCAATTTGACGGGGATCACCATGCGCGGTAATCGGCCGTTCTGCGACGGGCCTTGCCACCGGGGCGGCGGTGTGCTCCGGGCGCTCTCCACCCGGGCGGTGGGTCCTGGGCGAGGCCGCGTGATCCAACTGCACCGTGCGGTGCAGTGCACTCGTGCAGGAACCGTGAGGGCCGGAACTGTCCGCACCCGGCCGCCGTCCATGCAGGGGAGAAACGCCTGCCCGGGTCGAACGCCCGGGGGAGTACGGAGGGCCCTGTGCAGTCAGGTGGTGCCGAACTGAACCTCGGATGCCCGGGCGGTCGGCGCGGTGGCGCGGCGCCCGCGCCCGCCTGGTGGGCGGCGCCGGTGCCGGGCGCGACCGTCGATCAACTCGACGCCGCCGAGCGCTGCGAGACCCTCCTCCAGGGCACCCTCGACGCCCTCCGGCCGACGCCGGTCTGGCAGGACGCGGCGCCCCGGTCGGGATCGCGACTGCCGCTCCCGGGGCGGGGGTCCGAGGTGCTCTGGTACGTCACCCGGGGCCGCGACCTGCTCACCGTCGTCTCGCAGGCCCGGCGGGCGGAGCTGGTGGGCGCGGTGGAGCGGCACTGGCGGCGGAGCGGCTGGACGATCACCTCGGTGAACGCCTGCCGGGACCGCCCGGGAGTCGCGGCCGGAACTCCGGACGGCTACCAGCTGGTGCTGAACGTCGGGGAGTTCGGGGAGATCGGGCTGGTGGCGGACTCGCCCGGAGTGGCCCGCTCGGAGCGGCTGGGCGCTGAGCGTCCGATCCTGTCGCGCGGGGAGGGCGGCATCGGCCCGGCGCCGCTGCCGTACGTGCACTGCCCGTACTGGAGCGCACTGATCTGACCGGGGGTCCGCCGCCCGGCCTTCCAGGGGAGGCGTGGAGCGAGTCCCCCCGAACCCGCTCCACGCCGCCTCGTCGCGCGGCTTCGGCGCTGCCGCTCCCCCCGACACCCCGGCCGTCCCGCCGTTTTCCCCCCTGCCAACGCCCTCCGGCGAGGGCGGTCCGCACAGACCCGGCGAGTCCCCACCTCCGGGGACGTCGTTGGTCCACGCTAACAAACCGCGTGGTTGGTTTGTCAATAGTGAGATCCACGAAAAATCCACAAACCTGAAGACCGGCCCGGCCTCCATCGGGACCGGGCTCGACGGCCGTCGGACCAGGTGGTTACGGGTCCGTCAGGGCGCCGTACGACTGCCGTGCCCGCCCGGGACGTGTCGGGCGCCCGGAGGCGTGCCGACCTGGAACCCGACATTCCGAGCATCATGGCAGCACACAGTGACACCACGCGAACGCCCAGCGCAGCGGCGGGCCGAGCGGCCGCGAACTTCCTGAGAACACCCCGCGAGCTCCCTGCGAAACGCCCTGAGAGCACCCCGCGAACACCCCTCGAACGCCCCCGCGAAACGCCCCGCGAGCACCCGCGGACCGGGCCGCGCCCCCGCTCAGCGCAGCAGCCGCCGCTCCTTGGCCACCGCCACCGCGCCGGCCCGGGTGTCCACGCCCAACTTGTCGTAGATCCGCCCCAGATGCGTCTTCACCGTCGCCTCGCTGATGAACAGCGCCCGCGCGATCTCCCGGTTGCCCAGCCCCTGCGCGAGCTGTTCCAGGATGTCCTGCTCGCGCTCGGTGAGCTGCGGCGAGGGCGCCCGCATCTGCGCCATCACCCGGGAGGCGACCGGCGGCGAGAGCACCGTCCGGCCCTGCGCGGCCGCGTGCACGGCGGCGAACAGCTCCTCCGGCCGCTCCGCCTTCAGCAGGTAGCCGGTGGCGCCCGCGGCGATCGCCCGGGTGATGTCGGCGTCGGTGTCGTAGGTGGTGAGCACCAGGACGTGCGGTCCGCCCGGAGCGGCGGTGATCCGCCGGGTCGCCTCCACGCCGTCGATCCCCTCGCCGAGCTGGAGGTCCATCAGCACGACCTGCGGATCCAGCTTGGCGGCCAGCGCGACGGCCTCCTCCCCGGTGCTCGCCTCGCCGACCACCTCGATGTCCCCCGCGCTGGCCAGCAGCGCCAGCAGGCCGGCCCGCACCACCGCGTGGTCGTCGCAGACCAGCAGCCGGACAGGGGTCGCGTTCATCGGGGCTCCAGGGGGATCGCGGCGGAGACGACGGTGCCCTCGCCGGGGGTGCTCTCGACGGTCAGCGTGCCACCCAGCTGCCGCAGCCGGGCGCGCATCGCCGGCAGGCCGTGGCCGCGCGTGCCCCCGGAACGGGCCGCGGCGGGTTCGAAGCCCTGTCCGTCGTCGGCGATGTCCAGCACCGCCTGGTCGCCCAGGAACGACAGGGTGATCGCCGCGGCCGAGGCCCCGGCGTGCTCCCGGACGTTGGCCAGCGCGCCCTGGGCGATCCGCAGCAGCGCGGACTGCGCGGCGGCGGGCAGCGGGACGGGCGTGCCGTCCAGGTGGAAGCGGACCGGCAGCCCGCTCTCGGCGGACTCCCGCTCGGCCAGCGCCCGCAGTGCCCGGTCGAGGGTGCGGCCGTCGGCCAGTTCGGCGGGGGCGAGGTCGTGGACGAAACGGCGGGCCTCGGCCAGGTTCCGGCCGGCCACCTCGGCGGCGGTGCGGACGTGGGTGCGGGCGGTCGCCGGATCGGCGTCCCAGGTGCGCTCGGCGGCCTGCAGCAGCATCTGCTGGCTGGACAGGCCCTGCGCCAGGGTGTCGTGGATCTCCATCGCCAGCCGCTCGCGCTCGGCCAGGGTGCCCTCCCGCCGCTCGGTGGCGGCGAGTTCGCGCCGGGTGCGGACCAGGTCGGTGATCAGCGCCCGCTGCCGGGCGGCCTGCCGGGCCATGAACAGGAAGACGCCGGTGGCCAGCGCGGCCACCGCGGGCGGCAGCAGCACCAGGGTGGCGTCCGCGCCGCCGGGCAGCCGGATCTCGGCGATCACCACCAGCAGCGTCAGCGCCGCCACCAGCGGGATCGCCGCCCGCGCGGGCAGCGCCCGCAGCGCGCTGTAGATCAGCGGGACGGCGCACCAGGCGAAGCTCGGCGCGAGCAGCACCAGCACCACCCAGAGCACGACCACCAGCGCCAGCGGCCACCGGCGCGGACGCCCCTGCGCGGCCGGGCGGCGGCGGTCGAGCCAGGAGGCGGCCGGCTGGGCGACGGCCAGCGCCGCGCTCAGCCCGATCACCCAGGGGATCCAGGGACTCCCGGCGTGGTGGGTGAGGTAGCGGCTGAGCGCGGCGGCGAGCAGCAGCAGGAACGCGGAGTCCAGCAGCAGCGCCAGCCGGCCCGCGTCCGGGTCCCCGACGTCACGGCCGCCGACCGCAGGGCCGTCGACCGTGGGGCCGCCGACCGGACGACCGGTGGACGGGCGGGGCTGCGGCACGGATGGCTCCTGGCGGTACGGGCCCGGCCGGGCGGGGGCCCGGCCCGGTGCCTGCGCGGTACGGACGCGGTACGACACGGTCGGCGCACCGACCTGCACCGATCCCTCGATGGTGGCCCGTCCGGCCGGGTCCCGCATCAGCCGATCGGTTGACGGCGCCGTCCACCATCATGCCCGGACGGTCGCGCCGGACCGTCGATGCCGCGGACCGGTGCCCGGCCGGAGGATCGGAACAGAGCCGGGCGGTCCCCCCACCGCCCGGCCCCCGTACCCGCCGCGCGGCCCGATCCGCCGTGGCGGCCCCCACACCCCGCTGACCCCGCAGATCTGCTGAGGAGCCGGACCATGAAGAAGACCTCCGTGCGCACCCGGGTGCTGACCGGCACCGTCGCCGCCGCCGCTCTCGCCGCCGCCGGCGTGGGCGCCGTCTCGGCCAGCGCCGAGACCACCGACACCCCGGCCGTCCAGGCCGCCGCGAAGAGCGACACGCAGAACAGGAACCTCACCGAGACCACCGGCCTGACCATCGACGCCGCCACCCGCGCCGCCCAGGCCGCCCTGGACGCGGCGACCAAGGCCGGCCAGCACGTCTCGGTCGCCGTGGTCGACCGGGACGGCGTCACCCGGGTCCTGCTCAAGGGCGACGGCGCCGGCCCGCAGGCCCCGGAGTCGGCCGAGCGCAAGGCCTTCACCGCGGTCTCCTGGAACGCCCCGACCTCGGAGCTGGCCAAGCGGCTGGCCCAGGCCCCGAACCTGAAGGACATCCCGGGCACGCTGTTCCTGGCCGGCGCCGCCCCGGTGCAGTCCAAGGGCGCCCCGGTCGCGGCGATCGGCGTCGCGGGTGCGCCCAGCGGCGACCTGGACGAGCAGTTCGCGCAGGCCGGCGTCGCCGCGCTGTCGAAGTGACCCGCTCCGGCCGGTCGGCCCGCCGGCACGGCGGCCGACCGGCCGGACGTACTTCCGGACGGGGTGCCGCCGCCTCCTCGTTCGGGTGAACACGGGGAGGGTCGTCGCAGAACAGGCGGTGACCCTTTGAAAAGCCGGTGTCGTTGTCAGTGCCGCGTGGCAGGCTTCCCGGTATGACGGCGTGGACCCTCAACGACATCGAACGTGCGATCCGCTCCTCCTGGGGCGTCGACACCTGTGCGCCCGAGGACCTGGCCCACTGGCGTCCCGACAATCCCGCCCGCGGCCAGTGCGGGGTGACGGCCCTCGTGGTGCACGACCTGCTCGGTGGCGAGCTGATGATGGGCGAGGTGTACGTCGACGGGGTCCGGACGGACCTCCACTGGTGGAACCGCTTCGGCACCGGCTTCGAGATCGACCTCACCCGTGAGCAGTTCGGGCCGAACGAGCTGGTCGGCCCCGGCCGCGCGGTCGCCCGCCACCCCCGGCCCGGCCGGCTGCACGCCCAGTACGAGCTGCTGCGCCACCGGGTGGTCACCGAGCTGGAGCGCGGCGCCCCCACGGGCCGTCCCCAGCGGCCGGCCCGCGTCGCGTAGCCCGCGGCGGGCCCGGCCAACCGGGTGTCGAGCCGCCCCTGACGTACAGTCAGCCGGAAACGGACGGGCGGTTACGGCGACGGGAGAGTGCAGATGGCCGGGGCGACGACTGGCAGCGGGGCGACGATCGGCTTCGTGGGGCTGGGCTCGATGGGCCGGGGCATGGCCGGCAGCCTGCTGCGGGCCGGTCACGCCGTCCGGGTCTGGAACCGCTCGCCCGAGCCGGTGGCCGCCCTGGTGGCCGAGGGTGCGGAGGCGGCCGGCACGCTCGCCGAGGTGTTCGCCGCCGACACGGTGGTCTCCATGCTCGCCAACGACGAGGCGGTCGAGCGGCTGCTGCTGGACCCCGGTCTGCTGGCGGGCGCGAAGGCGACCCTGCACGTCAACATGGCCACCGTCTCGCTGGCCCTCGCCGAACGCGCCGAGGCGCTGTACGCCGAGCACGGCATCGGCTACGTCGCCGCGCCCGTCCTCGGCCGGCCCCCGGTCGCGGCGGCGGGGCGGCTCAACATCCTGGCCGCGGGCGCACCGGAACTGCTGGAGCGGGCCGAGCCGCTGTTCGCGGCGATGGGCGAGCGGACCTGGCGGTTCGGCGACAGCCCCCGGCAGGCCAACACCGCCAAGATCAGTGCCAACTACCTGATCGCCTGCGCGATCGAGTCGCTGGCCGAGGCGTGCAGCCTGGCCGAGGCCCACGGCGTACGGCCCACCGACCTGGTCGAGATGCTCGCCGGCACGCTCTTCCCCGGGCCGATCCACTCCGGCTACGGCGGGATGATCGCCGAACGCCGTTACGAGCCGGCCGGGTTCCGGCTGCCGCTCGGCCTCAAGGACGTCGGCCTCGCCCTGGAGGCCGGTGCCGAGCGCAACGTCCCGCTGCCGTTCGGCGGCATCCTGCGGGACGCCTTCCTGGACGCGCTGGCCCACGGCGACGGGGACAAGGACTGGGCCGCCGTCGCCGAGGCCGCCCGCCGCCGGGCCGGGCTGGCGAACTGACACGGCCTCACATACCGGACACGGGCGCGGAATATCCGGCGCGCGGTATGTGCTCGAACCTGCGTCCGCAGTACCCGGATGGGGGAGTACCGATGTCCGATCAGTCGTTCCACACCGAGGCGCCGCGCCGTTTCCTGTTCCTCGACGCCGGCGCGCGCCCCGACGGCAACACCGTGCAACTCGCCAGGCTGGCCGCGGAGTCGAGCCTGCCGGTCGGCGCGGAGCAGCGCTGGCTGCGCCTCGCCGACCATCCGCTGCCGCCCTTCCAGGACCTCCGGCACGCCGGCGGCGGCAGCTACCCCGAGCCGGAGGGCCACGAACGGACCCTGCTGGAGGCCACCCTCGCCGCCACCGACCTCGTCTTCGTCGCCCCGCTGTACTGGTACACGCTGCCGACCCCCGCCAAGCTCTACCTGGACCACTGGGTGGGCTGGCTCCGGGTGCCCGGGCTGGACTTCCGGGCCCGGACGGCCGGCGCCACCCTGTGGGGCGTCACCGTCCTGGCCGGCCGGGACGGGGCCGCCGATCCGCTGGCCGGCACGCTCCGGCTGACCGCCGAGTACATGGGGATGCGCTGGGGCGGCCTGCTGCTCGGCAACGGCAGCCGCCCGGGGGACGTGCTGCACGACGAGCGGGCGCTGGTCGCGGCCAAGTCCTTCTTCGCGGGCTGAACTCCACCCGGCCGGGGGGTGACGGTTTCACGCCAAAAGGGCACCGTGCGCCACGGTCCCACGGACGTGCTTCCGTCACCCCCCGGTCATCTTTTGGCAAAGAGCAAAAGCCTTACCGAAGGACGGAGTTGGGTGATTCGGGCACCGTCGTTCCACGAGTGGCCCGCAGCATGGCACCCGCCTTCCGGAGTGGCTGGATCGTTCGGTAATCTCCGTCGGACTTTCAGCTTCGCGGGGGGTACGCGGCGTCTGTGACCGCCCCCTCGCGCCCGGGCCTCGCCCGGACACTTCCGTGAGGTCTCCTTGTCCATACGTCGCAGTCTCGCCTTGGCCGGCGCCGCCGCACTCGCGTCCTCGCTCGTGCTGGCCGGCGCCCAGGGCGCCATGGCCGTCGGTACCACCGGCACCCCGTCCGCCGCCGCCGCACCGGCGGAGAAGGCGGCACGCCACAACCTCGACCTTTCGGTCCGGGGCGTTCCGGACACCTTCATCGCCGGCGGTGACTCGCGCGAGTTCACCTTCCGGATCGACAACTCGACCAAGCGCGACTTCGTCGCCCTCCCGCTGCTCAAGTTCAAGAACAAGGCGGGCTCGCTCAAGGCGAAGGACCTCAAGCTCGAATACCAGCTGCCGGCCGGCCTGATCGGCGGCGGCACCTGGAAGACCGCCGTCGTCGCGCCCGGTGGCGGTGACGGCGACGACGACGGCGTGCTGATGTTCCTCGGCGCCGTCACGGACGGCGACGCGTCCGACGACTCGCTGCTCTACGTCGCCCAGGGCAAGCACATCGACATCAAGGTCCGCGCCTCCTTCACCAAGAACGCCCCGCTGGGCAAGGCCGGTGTCGTGCCGGTGGTCTTCTCGGCCGACGCCGACGACGAGAACGACCACGGCCACTTCAGCTGCGAGGGGATCAGGGGCGCCGGTTTCACCATCAAGGCCGGTGGCGGCGGCAAGCCCAGCCCGACCCCCACCCCGACCAGGACCGGCAAGCCGAGCCCCACCGCGAGCGGCTCGCCCACGGCCACCCACTCGCCGACCACCAGCGCGTCGCCGACCGCGCCCACCACCGAGCCGACCGCCGCGCCGACCACCACCGCGCCGACCACGGCGCCGACGACCGTGCCCACCACCGCGGCGCCCACCACCGAGCCGACCACCGAGCCGACCACCCCGGCGACGGGCACCGCCTCGCCGTCGGCCTCGCAGTCGCAGTCGCAGTCGCAGTCGCAGTCGCAGTCGCCGGCGCCGTCCGACTCCGGTGCGCCGGTCACCCCGGCGCCGTCCGGCAGCACCGACACCCAGCAGCCGATCGACTTCCCGGTGCAGAACCCGAACGTCACCCCGCCGAAGATCACCCCGGCCGCCATCACCAAGGCCAAGACCACCGCGAACAACGCGGACAAGTCCCTCGCCACGACCGGTGGCGGGGATCACACCACCGCGATCGCGGCCGCCGGCGGTGCCGTGCTGGTCGCCGGTGTCGGCACCCTCGTGGTGCTGCGTCGCCGCAAGTCGGGCCAGCAGGGCTGACCCTCGGGGGTCGTTCCCCGAGTACCCCCGCGCCGCCCGGACGTCCGCTCGCACGGACATCCGGGTGGCACGGGCGGTACTTCTCGGTCACATAGGATGTCCGGCCGGAGGGGGGCGGAACCGGCGGGGAGAGGTACGGGTGGGAGTACGCACGGCACGAGCCACCACCGACTACGAAGCCACGACCGGGCGGATAGCGGGCCTGCCGCTGCGTCGGCACCACGTCCTGCTGACCGCCTGGACGGTGCTCTGGTTCTTCCTGGTCGAGCCCAGCGGCGGTTTCTCCTGGCACTACCTGCGCCAGGGTGAGCAGCTGCTCTTCAGCGGCCAGGCGGACGGCGGCCTCTCGCTCTACGCCCACCACCCCGAGCTGCAGATCGGCCCGGTCAGCCTGGCCGCCGCCCGGCTCACCGCGCCGTTCCCGCCGCACGTCGGCGAACTGCTGGCCGAGGCGGTGAGCGCCGGGCTCGGTCTGGTGATGCTGGTCCTGATCGGCCGCACCGCCGCCCTGTACTACCTCGGTACCGGCACCAACCACCGCCGGCTCCAGCAGCGGCTGCTCATAGCCGGGCTGGCGTTCATCCCGATGTGGGTCGAGGTCTCGGTCCGCTTCGCGCACCTGGACGACGTCCTGGCGCTGTTCTTCACCACCCTCGCCGCCCACGCCCTGGCCCGCGGCAAACCCACCCAGGTCGCGGTCTTCCTGGCGCTGGCGGTGGACTCCAAACCCTGGGCGATCGCCTTCGCCCCGCTGCTCCTGGCCCTGCCCCGGCCCGCCTGGCTGCGCGCCGCGCTCTGGTTCTGCGCCCTGGTGGCGATCGCCTGGCTGCCGTTCTACCTGGGCAACCTGGACACCATGGCGGCCGCCAAGTTCACCATCCCCAACCAGCCCGCCTCCGCGCTGCGCTGGTTCGGGGTGACCGACCCGTCCACCCCCTGGTGGGACCGCCCGACCCAGTTCGCGCTCGGCATCGGCCTCGGCTGCATCGCCGTCTGGCGCGGCCGCTGGCCCGCCGTGGTGCTGCTCGGCGCGGACGCCCGGATCCTGCTCGACCCGAGCGTCTACACGTACTACACCGCCTCGATCCTGCTCGGCACCCTGCTCTGGGACGCGGTCGGGCAGAAGCGGCTGGTCCCGTGGTGGAGCTGGATCGCGCTGGTCGCGCTGTACGGCGGCACGCTGCTCCTCCCGTCCGACTCGGCCCGCGGCTTCGTCCGGCTGGCCTTCGTGGTGGTCTCGGCCGCCTATGTGCTCTTGTGGCCCACCCAGCGGACCCGCCGGCCGCGGCCCCCGGCCGGGGGCGACGGGCGCCGCCGACGGCGCGAGCGGGACCTGGTCGCGGCCGGGGCCTGACGACCTCCGCGGGTGAGGGCTTGACCCTCACGCGACGTGAGAGCGGAGGGTGGTGGTCAGCACCAGGGAGGAACCCCGATGACCAGTGAGGGCCACTCGGTCGGCGCCGTGGCGAAGATCGCCAGGGTGACCGTCCGCACCCTGCACCACTACGACGAGATCGGCCTGCTGTCCCCGGCCGGCCGTACCCGGGCCGGGTACCGCCGGTACGTGGACGCCGACCTCGACCGGCTGCAGCAGATCCTGTTCTACCGCGAGCTCGGATTCCCCCTGGAGGAGATCGCGGCGATCCTGGACGACGACTCGGTCAGCCCGAGCGAGCACCTCCGGCGGCAGCACCGACTGCTGACCGACCGGATCAGGCACCTCCAGGAACTCGCCACAGCCGTCGAACACGCCATGGAGGCACGCAGGATGGGCATTCAGCTGACCCCGGAAGAGAAGTTCGAGATCTTCGGCGAGGGCTACCGCGAGGAGTGGGAGCAGGAGGCCGAGCAGCGCTGGGGCGACACCGAGGCCTGGGCGGAGTCCCAGCGCCGCACCGGCGGCTACGGCAAGGCCGACTGGCAGCGCATCCAGGCCGAGATGACCGAGCTCAACACCCGCCTGGCCGCGGCGCTCACCGCCGGCGAGCCCGCCGGAGGCACCGCCGCGATGGACCTCGCCGAGGCGCACCGGCAGCACATCTGCCAGAACTTCTACGACTGCACCTTCACCATCCACCGCGGCCTGGCCGGGCTGTACGTCTCGGACCGGCGCTGGACCACCACCTACGAGGAGATCGCCCCGGGCCTGGCGCAGTGGCTGCACGACGCCATCCTCGCCAACGCCGACCGGCACGAGGCGAAGTAGCCGCCGGTCACGCCACCCCGCGCCCGAAGGAGCGCCGGTAGGCGGTCGGGGAGGTGCGCATCACCCTGCCGAAGTGGTGGCGGAAGGTCGCTGAGCTCTCGAAGCCGACCGCCACGGCGATCTCCTCGACCGACCCCTCCGGGGACTCCAGCAGCGGCAGGCTGGCCGCGATGCGCTGGGTGACGACCCAGCGCATCGGGCTGGTGCCGTTGCGGGCCGTGAAGTGCCGCAGGTACGACCGGTCCGACATCCGGGCGGCGCGGGCCAGCACCGTGACGGTCAGCGGTGCGGAGAGGTGGTCCAGCGCCCACCGCATGCTGAGGGCGATCCTGTCGTCCTCCTCCGCGACCGGGCGCACCGCCGCCTCGATGAACTGCGCCTGCCCGCCGTCCCGGTGCGGTGCCACCACGAAGCGGCGGGCCACGCTGTTGGCCACCCTGGCGCCGTGGTCCCGGCGGACCAGGTGCAGGCACAGGTCGATCCCGGCCGCGCTGCCCGCGCTGGTGAGCACGTCGCCGTTGTCGACGTACAGCACGTCCGGGTTGACCCGCACCGCCGGGTGGCGCCGCTGGAGCAGTTCGGCGTAGCGCCAGTGGGTGGTCGCCTCCCTGCCGTCCAGCAGTCCGGCGGCGGCCAGCGCGAAGGCGCCCGAGCAGATCGACACGATCCGGGCGCCGCGCTCGTGCGCCGTCCGCAGCGCCTCGACCAGCCCGGGGGAGACTTCGCCGCTGAAGGCGTTGCGCACCCCGGGGACGACCACGGTGTCGGCCGCCGCCAGGTCGTCCAGTCCGTGCCGGGCGGTCAGCGCGAAGCCGCCCACCGCGTCCAGCTCCGTGCCGGGCCGGTCGGCGCACACCTTCAGCCCGTACCAGGGGGTGGCCAGCAGTCCGCCGAGCTCGGGCCGGGCCAGTCCGAACACCTCGACCACCACCCCGAGTTCGAACGGCGCCATGCCCTCGAAGGCGTACACCGCGACATCGTGCACGGGCTCCGGGCGCCGCCCGATGACGACGGCCACCGGCCGTGATCCCGGTCCGGCGGCGTCGGCACCGGCACCGACCGGGCTGCCCTCGACGTCCTGCCCGGCCATCACGGACTGCTCGGCCATGCGAACCCCCTGCTCACGGGTGGCGGAATCCCGGTGAGTGTAGCCGTCCCGGCCAGTTCGGAACTTCCTTCGAATCCCCCTGCAACCTCTACCCCCGCCACACGTCCATCAGTACGGGGGCGGAGGAAACCGGGCCGAGGGCGGCTGGGAGCATCTCCCCGATCACGATCTTGATCAGGTGACCTGACGGTCCGGCGAACACCGACACCGTCCTGGGGGAAAGCAGAACCGCACATGTCCATGGCCATCGGGCCGATCGTCGCGCCGAGGTGGGGGCGCGGCTTCTCCGTGCGTGGAGTGGTCGTCGCGCTGTTCGGCGCGCAGGAGGCCGGCGAGCCGGCCTCCGAGCTCACCACCGACCAGCAGGCGGCGCAGCGCCGCTCCGGCTTCCGGCTGCTGCGGGGCGGCCGCAAGCCGGCGGAGGACCGGCCCACCCTGACCGACCTGTACCACGCCCACCGGCTGGGCCTGGTGCGGATGGCCGTGCTCCTGGTCGACCACCAGGACCTGGCCGAGGACGTCGTGCAGGAGGCCTTCACCCAGCTCTACCAGCGCCACGGAGAGGAGCTGGACGACCTCGACAACGCGCTCGGCTACCTGCGGACCTCGGTGGTCAACGGCGCCCGCTCGATGCTGCGCCGCCGCAAGACCGCCCGCGAGTACGTGCCGCCGCACGAGGCCGACGCACCGTCCGCCGAGGACCACGCCGTGCTCAACGACGAGCACCGGCGGGTGCTGGTCGCGATGCAGGAGTTGACCACCCGCCAGCGTGAGGTGCTGGTGCTGCGCTACTGGTCCGACCTGTCGGAGGCGCAGATAGCCGAGACCCTGGGACTGTCCCGGGGTGCCGTGAAGTCCACCGCAAGCCGGGCCCTGGACGCCTTGGAAAAGCACCTGGAGAAGGTTCGATGACCGACAAGGACCCCCGCGGGAAGAGCGGAGACGGTGACGGGCCGGCCGAGACAGCGACGGAACGGCTGCTGCGCGAAGCGATGACCGCCCGCACCTCCCTGATCACCGCCCACGACCTGCGCCCGGCCGCGCCCCCGAAGAGCCGGATCCGCCGACTGCGCCCGGTGTACGCCGTCACCGTGCCGCTGCTCGGCCTGGCCGCCGCCGCCGCGATCGGCGTGGTCACCCTGCACGGCTCCCCGGTGGCCAACCACGAGGTCCCGCCCCCGGCAGCCACCGTGTCGATCTCGCCCAGCCCGACGCCCGAGCCGGCCGTCACCCCGACCGCGTCGGCCACCCCCACCGACACCGGCTCCGCCACCCCGACGAACGAGCCCGAGACCGACGTCCCCCTCGCCGACAGCACTCCGTCCTCCAGCGCGTCGGCCACCGCCAACGTGCCGACCGGCCCGTCGACGTCGTACACGTTCCGCGGCGTGAAGCTGAAGATCCCGGCAGGCTGGCGGGCCGTTACCGTCCCGAACACCTCCCACCTCTGCATCCTGAGCCCGGATGCGCCTCAGGACGCCGACGCTCAGATCTGCGAGCCGTACGGGGTGGACCTCGCGGTCTACGACGCGGAGCCGACGCTCTGGCCGTCGGTCAGCTTCCTCGACGACAACGCCGGCTGGAGCAGCCAGCCCTACTGCCCGGTCTGGGGAAACCCCCACAATGCCGCCGCGGGCGAGGTTGCCTCCGTCGGTCCGACGAAGAGCACCCCCACCGTCTCCGGCCGCCCCGCGCGCAAGTCGCAGTGGCAGGTGACCTGTGGCAAGTCACCCTTCACGGCACAGATGTGGGCGCTGCCCAAGGACTATGTGTTCGTCTCGGCAGCCGGCCTCAAGGCCGACTACCAGGCCGGCCTGCAGTCGATCGTCAACAGCCTGGACGTCAGCGGCCACAAGGTGGCGGGGGCGACGCCGTCGGGGACTCCGGCGAGCGACAGCGACATCGCCGTCACGGTGAACGGGCTCGGCGCCGGGCAGCCGGTGTCCACGAACGGCACGCCGGTGACGTTCACGGTGACGTACCGCAACACCGGCCGGACCGACTACCCGGCGGTCCAGCCGTCGGTCTTCACCGAAGACTACCCGGGAACACCGGACGGCCTGATCCCGATGAACGCCGGCAAGCTGGAACGTCAGGACAACGGCAGCTGGGTCCAGGCGATCCTGTCGCCGGGCGGTGGCATGGACTACGCGATGAGCGGCAAGGAGGCCGCCTTCCCCCTGGCGCAGGGCGCGAGCCGGACGGTCACGTACCGGATGACCCTCACCCCCGCCGACGGACCCGGGTCGATGCCGCTGCGGGCGAAGGCGACGCTGCCGTACGACGGCACCAGCCCGTTGACCCAGCTCGGTGGGACGACCGTCCAGGTGACGGTCGTGAAGTAGCCGGCCACCGGCCGTCGCAGAGGCGCCGTGAACAGGGATCTCCCTGGTCACGGCGCCTTTCGGCGTTCCGGGGCGAGGTCGCGGAAAAACTTTCGGATCCACCTGCAACCCCCCGCCGGGATGGACGTCTATCAGGGTGAGAGGCGGGGAGAGCGAGCCGGCGGGGCCGGGGCTCGGGCCGCTGGCTCCTCGGGGCGCGACAGGGCGCCCGTTCATTCGATCACCACCATCACCATGTTCCTTGGGGGACTGTCACATGAGCGCGTCCGTTATCGCCCGTATTGCGAAGATCGTCCCGCTGGCCATCGTCGCCGCCGTCGGTGTCACGGCCTGCGGTCCGACCGACGGCGGGTCGTCCGTCGCCGCCTCCGCTCCCGTCTCCGTCCCCGCGACGACCTCCGTGGCCACGCCTGGTGCGGGCGCCGTCCCGGCCATCGCCGCCCCGGCCGAGCCGACTGCCGCCGCCGCGACCCCGGCCGCCGCGACCCCGGCCACCGGGACCCCTGCCGCCGAGGCCGCCACGACCGAGGCCGTCGCGCCCCAGGCAAAGACCACCCCGAAGGCCCCCGCCAAGCTCGCTCCTGCCAAGCCCGCCCCCGCCAAGCCTGCCACCAAGGCGGACGCGAAGCCCGTCACCGAGGGCGGCGGCATCGCGATCACCTTCGACGGCCTCAACGAGGGCCGGCAGATCCAGGTGGGCGACCAGGTCTCCTTCTCGGTGACCTGGAAGAACAACGACGCCACCGGTACCCGCAGCGTGGCCCCGGTGGTGGCGACCCAGCAGTACGAGGGCGCGCCCTGCCAGCAGGCCCTCGCGATGGCGCAGGGCACGCTGGAGCGCAAGGACGCCTCGGGCTGGAAGGCCATGCCCTCGCTGAGCCAGGGCGGCGGGATGGACTACGCGGGCACGGGCGACGACGCGGCCTTCACCCTGGCCGCGGGCGAGAGCCGGACCGTCGAGTACCGGATGCTCCTCGACGCGGGCAACCAGCCGGGCCGCCTGGCGGTCGAGGCGGACGCGGTGCTGCCGGCCTCCCTCAAGGTCATGACGAAGAGCGTGGTGACCACGTCGGTCGTCGACCAGCACCGCCCGGTGGTGAACTCGGTGTCCGACCCCACCGCGCTGGTCGTCGGCAAGGCCCCGACCGAGTTCTCCTTCAAGGTCTCGTCGCCGGACGGGCCGGCCCTGCTGCGCCCGGTGGTGCGGCTGTCCCTGCCCTCCGGCGCGGGCCTGACCGGCTCGGACGTCACGATGGAGGCGAAGGTCGGCAACGAGTGGAAGTCCTTCGAGGTGACCGCCGACTGCAACGGGCGTCTCGGGGTGGCGCCGGCCCAGCTGGTCGGCGTCATGCAGGGCGACCCGGTCGAGTACACGTTCCGGGTCGGCCTGAAGCGGACCGGCGGCGCCGGTCCGGTGGAGATCCAGGTCGGCGGCGACTCGGACGGCCACTCCGGCGCGACCGTCGCGCTCCGGCCCACCGTCCAGCGCTGACCCCCGGACGCACGAGGGCCCGGCCTCCCACTGCTCGCTTGGGTTCTAGGAGTCGTTGCAACACCCCAGTTCAGGGGATGCTTTGGACTTCGAGATCCGCGAGGACCGGACGGCTCAGGGGCCTGTGAAGCTGAGCCGGGAGCGGGAGGCATACTCCCGGCTCATGCAGCAGGGCTACACCAACACCGAAGCCTGCCGGATCGTCGGAATCAACGACCGGACCGGTAGGCGCTGGCTCTATGGGCGAAATGAGTCCAGCAGGAACAAGGCGGCGCCACCGCTCACCGCGG
>NZ_LFMD02000002.1:2026700-2122175 GCF_015776785.2 Kitasatospora sp. SUK 42
ACCAGGGCAGCGAGATGGGCCGCCACCGCGAGTTCACCCTTGCCACCGACATCCCGGTCTACTTCTGCGACCCCGCCAGCCCCTGGCAGCGCGGCTCCAACGAGAACACCAACGGCCTGCTGCGGCAGTACTTCCCCAAGGGCACCGACCTGTCGGTCCACACCCCGGAGCACCTGGCGGCCGTCGCCGACCAGCTCAACCGCCGCCCACGCAAAACGCTCGGCTGGGAAACCCCAGCCGAGCGTCTGGCTAAACTCCTCGCGGCCTAAACAACCGACCACGTGTTGCGACGACCGTTAGAAACCGCCTCGGGAGGCCGGGCCCTTCAGCGTGGTGCGGCTCAGGCGAGCGAGGCCATCCAGGCCTCGACCTCGTCGGAGCGGCGGGGCAGGCCGGCCGAGAGGTTCTCGTTGCCGTCGGCGGTGACCAGGATGTCGTCCTCGATCCGGACGCCGATGCCGCGGTACTCCTCCGGCACGGTCAGGTCGTCCTGCTGGAAGTACAGGCCGGGCTCGACGGTGAGCACCATGCCGGGCACCAGCAGGGCGTCGACGTGCTCCTCGCGGCGGGAGTGGGCGCAGTCGTGGACGTCCAGGCCGAGCATGTGGCCGGTGCCGTGCAGGGTCCAGCGGCGCTGCAGGCCGAGCTCCAGGACCTTCTCGACGTCGTACACCGAGGCGTCCAGCAGGCCCCAGGCGAGCAGCCGCTCGGCGAGGACGCGCTGCGAGGCCTCGTGGAAGTCGCGGAAGCGGGCGCCCGGCTTCACCGCGGCGATGCCGGCCTCCTGGGCGTCGTACACGGCGTCGTAGATCCTGCGCTGCAGCTCGGTGAAGCGGCCGTCGATCGGCAGGCTGCGGGTGACGTCGGCGGTGTAGAGGGTGTTGGTCTCCACGCCGGCGTCGAGCAGCAGCAGCTCGCCGGGGCGCACGTCGCCGTCGTTGCGGACCCAGTGCAGGGTGGTGGCGTGCGGGCCGGCCGCGGCGATGGTGCCGTAGCCGACGTCGTTGCCCTCGACCCGGGCGCGGCGCCAGAAGGTGCCCTCGATCCAGCGCTCCGAGGTGGCGACGGCCTGGCCCAGCTCGCGGACCACGTCGGTGAAGCCCTTGACGGTGGCGTCGCAGGCGGCACGCAGCTCGCCGATCTCCCACTCGTCCTTGACCAGCCGCAGGCCGCTCAGGAACTCCTTGAACTCGGCGTCCCCGTCGGCGTCCAGCACGTCGGCCAGGGCGGCCTCCAGACCGGCGTCGTAGCCGCGGACGATCCGGGTCGGCACGGCGGAGTCCTTGGCCTTCGCGGCCAGCTCCTCGGCGGCCTTGCGGACGTCGCGGGCCGGCAGGCCGAGCAGCTGCTCCTGCTCGCTCAGGCTGTGGCGGCGGCCGACCCACAGCTCGCCGTAGCCGTCCAGCCAGAACTCGCCGTTCTCGCGGTCGGAGCGGGGCAGCAGGTAGAGCGTGAACTCGTGGCCCGCCGCGCCGGTCGGCTCGCCGACCAGCACCGCGTCCTCGGTCTGGTCACCGGTGAGGTGCACGTACTCGCTGGAGGCGCGGAAGGCGTAGTCGGTGTCGTTGGAGCGCACCCGCAGGTTGCCGGCCGGGACGACCAGGCGCACGCCCGGGTGGGCGGCGGACAGCTCGGCGCGCCGCTCGGCCGCGTACGGGGCCTGGGCGAGGGGGGAGAGGCCGTGCAGCTCGGTGTCGGCCCAGCCGGACTTCATCGAGGCGGCCAGCTCGTCGGAGATCTCGCCGTAGAGCCCGTTCTTGCGGCCCTTGAACTCCTGCGGCTCCTCGCCGCCCTCGGCCTCGGGGTTCTCGGCCACCGCGGGGGTACGGTCCTCGGTCACGTGCAACGCCTCCTAGGGGGGTGGTACCGCCGCCCTCGGGGGGAGGTGTCGGATCGCGACACGCGCGGGCGGCCGTGCGTCCATGGTACGGACGCCCGGCCGCCCGTCTGTTCCGGGTTCGAACCGTTACTCGAAGCGGGCCGCCAGCAGCAGCAGGTCGTCGGTCGCCGTGGCGGCGTCCGGGCCCGGGCAGACGGCCAGCAGGTGGGCGCAGAGGCGGTCCGGGTCGATCCGCACGTCGCGCGGGGCGTCGGCGGCGGCCCGGCGCAGGTACGCCTGCCCCGCGTGCAGGGTCGGGCCGCAGCGGCGGGCCAGACCCTCGGTGTAGAGCAGCAGGGTGTCGCCGCGCTCGGCGGTGAACTCGACCCCGGGCGCCTCCCAGCAGGTCAGCATGCCCAGCGGGGCGGAGAGCGAGGTCTCCACGAACTCGGCGCCGTGCCGGCCGACCAGGATCGGCGGGCAGTGCCCGGCCCCGGCCAGGGTGATCCGGCGCTCCTCGGGGTCGACCCAGGCGTAGACGGCGGTGGCGGTGCGGGTCGGCTCGGTGGTCTTGAGCAGCAGCTCCAGGTCGCCCAGGACGGAGACCGGGTCCTCGCCCTCCAGCACCGCGTACGCCCGCAGCGCGGCCCGGATCCGGCCCATCGCGGCGGCCGCGCCCGCGGCGGAGCCGGGGCCCGCGCCGGGGCCGTCGCCGGAGACGGAGCCGACGGTGAGGCCGGCGGTGCCGTCCGGCAGCGGGATGGCGTCGTACCAGTCGCTGCCGCCGGAGCGGTCCAGGCCGGCCGGGAGGAGACGGGCGGCCAGCCGCAGCCCGGCGGGCTGGTGGAGCCGGTCCGGCAGCAGGCCGCGCCGCAGCGCGTCGGTGGTGCGCCGGACCCGCTCCGCCTCCAGCTGCTTGGCGAGCAGCGGGGAGGCGATCTCGCAGTAGTGGCGGGCCAGTTCGCGCTGGCACTCGCTGGGGGAGGCGGGCCGGTCGTAGAACCAGAGGGCGGAGGCGAGCGGGCCGTCCTCCGCGGTGGCGAGCGGCAGGCCGAAGGCGCCGCCGAGGCCGAGGTGGACGGCGAGTTCGCGCAGCCGGCCGCCGATGGCGGGGTCCTCGGCGAGGTCGGTGGACTGGAGCTGTTCGGGCCGGTCCTGCTCGCTCAGCAGCCGGGCGAGCAGGCTCTGCTCGGTCGGGACGGTCTCCAGCGCGCCGAGGCTGGCACGGTCCAGGCCGAAGCCGACGGGCTGGCCGGGGCCGCCGCCCGGCATCAGGGTGACCAGCACGCCGCGGCTGGCGCCGAGCAGGGCGGCGCCGGAGGCGAGGACGGCGTCCAGGGTGGCGGTGAGGCCGCGGGCACGGGCGAGCCGTTCGGTGTGCTCGTGGAGGCTGGTGATATCGGACAGACGTCCGGCCAAACGGTCCTGCACGGTGGCGGACGGCGCCGTGCGGTCGTCGGCCGCGCCGCCCGGTGCGTCGCCCGCCGTGCCGCCCGGGGTGGCCGGGGTGTCGGCGGGGCCGGGGAGGCCCGGCGGGTCGAGGACGGTGAGCCCGCCTGCGCAGCCGGGTTCGCCCAGCTCGGCGGTCATCGGCGACGGGTGGGACGTCGACGGGTGGGACTCGGTCATGCCGCCACTCCTGACGCGGTGCTACGTGCCATGCGAAACCCCCAGATGCGGCCCAGTGTGGAGCGAGCACGGCCAAAGGGCGTGTTTCGCCTCGATTCGCTACTACTCGTCATTGATCGACAGCAATGCCACCACTTCTACACAGGCCATTCGGGGCATGTCCAGATCCAGGACAACGCGGTGGCCGGTTCCACATCCATCGCGACCCGGTCGGGCGGCGTGCGGGGTTCGGCCGCGCGCCGGTCGGGTCCGGAGGCATGGAGCGGTCCGGGAACGGGCAGAACCGAGAGGTCGGGCCAGGCGGCGTCCGGATCGTATGCCCACGCCGCCCGCGCACCGGGCTGGCCGGAAGTCTCTCACTCGTACGGTGGAACCAAGCGCGCCCGGGCGGCGTCCATCCGGTCGCGTACGGGATTCTCGTTCCAAGGGCTGTTTCCAGTGCGCGGCCCTTCTCATGTCGTGCTCCACACCGTGCTCCACGCCGTAGCCGCGCCGTCCGTCGTACCGCCCGCCCCGCTCCTTCCCAGCCGGGGCCGTGTCGCCGCGGGCCCGAACGGTGGGCCCCGGCGTTGCCGGCGGGGCGGAGCGAACCGAGCGGTCAGGGAAAGGAACGAGCGCCATGCGTGAGAACCCGAAGAGCCGGTCGCAGGAGTCGTCCGCCCGGCTGGCCGCGGCCCTGACGGCCGCCGTCGACCACCGCTGGCCCGTGGTGCCGGGCGCCGTGCTGTGCGGCGGGCGCTGCTCCTGCGGCGACCCGGACTGCGTGGTGCCCGGCGCGCACCCGCACGACCCCTCGCTGCTCGCCGCCACCACGGACGCCCGGATGGTGCGCTGGTGGTGGGAGCGGCAGAGCCCGGACGCGCCGCTGCTGGCCGCCACCGGCTCGGCGGTCTCGGCGGTCAGCCTGCCCGCGGTGGCCGGGGCGCGGGCGCTGGTCTACCTGAGCGCGCTGCGGCTGCCGCTCGGCCCGGTGCTCGCGATGCCGGGCCGCTACGCGCTGCTGGTGGCCCCGTACTCGCTCGACGCACTGGGCGAGATGCTCGCCCAACTCCCCTGGGTGCCCGGGTCGTTGCGCTACCACGGGCCGGGCGGATTCCTGCCGCTGCCGCCCGGCGGTGCGGCCGGGCGGGTGCGCTGGGTGCTGCCGCCGCGACCGAGCGTGGGCGGCGGGGTCTGGCTGCCGCAGGTCGGGCCGCTGCTGGGCGAGTTGGTGGAGGCGACGGTCCGGCTGGACAGCGGACGCTCGGCGTACTGACGGGGCGGCGGTTCGCGTCGAACTTCGGCGCCCGGTCCTGCGCTCTTCCGGAAAACAAAAGATCCGGCCGCTGGCGACGGGGGATGCACCAGCGGCCGGACTCTTTAGACAGTAACAAGGATCCGCGCCCGCGCCAATTTCCAAGACGCCCTCCAGGCCCGGAAATTGCGCCTTCACGGCGACAATGTGACGCGTATCACCCGGATCCCGCTCGCTTTAGTTCAAGGTGACCTGACGGTTCACCAGGTTCGCGCGGGCGCGCCGCTCATCGGCGGTCAGCGGGGTCGCGTCGGCGAGCACCGCGGCGAGCCGGGCGCCGAACTCGGCGGCCGGCTTCTCGCAGTCGGCGGCGGTCATGGCGAGCGGGAGGTCCCACACCGGGACGGTCAGGCCGTGCGCGCGGAAGGAGCCGACCAGGCGGGTGTCCGGGCCGAGCGAGGCCTCACCGGCGGTGTCCAGCCGGGCCAGCGCGTCCAGCAGCTTCTCCTCGGACACGGTCATCACCCAGCGCAGGTGGTTCTTGTCCGGGGTGCCGCACCAGTAGGCGGAGTCGACGCTGTCGAGCTTCTCGGTCGGGATGGCCGAGGCGTTGGCGCGCTCCAGGGAGGCGGCGACCTCGCCGGTGGCGGTCTCGGCGTCCTCCAGCCAGAACTCGAAGCCGGTGTGCACGGCGGGCGTGAAGTCGGCGGCGGTGTCCAGCAGGTCCTGCAGGCGGCGGCCGCCCGGGACGGTCCGGCGGGCGGGCACCGGGTTGCCCGGCTCGGTGGCCAGGGCCAGCTCCAGGGCGTCCGCGAGGTCGCGGCTGAGGTCGCCGGAGGAGGACTGGGTCTGGAGGCCGAGCAGGATCGAGCCGTCCTGGCGGCGCAGGGCCGGCCAGGCCAGCGGCAGCACGGTGGCCAGGGTCACCGACGGGACCTCGCCGTTCGCGGTCCCGGCGACCCCGGCGGCCAGCGTCAGCGGCACGGTGGCGGCCGGCACCAGCTCGCGCAGCGCCACCCAGTCGGCCTCGCCCGGCAGGCCCTCGAACGGGCGGTGCACCAGCTCCTGCACCGCGTGCGAGGCCTCCCGGCCGTGGCAGGCCTTGTACCGGCGGCCCGAGCCGCAGGGGCAGTCCTCGCGGGCCCCGACCACGGGGATCTCGCCCGTGACGGCGGTGGTGGACTGGCGCTGCGGCGCCTTCTTGGCGGCCTTCTTGCCCATGGTGCGGCTCTCCCGGGGAACGGTGGTCTTTGCTCCGGGGAAGCCTACTGAGATTGCCCGGGCGCGCGGGAACGCGCCGGGGCGGGCCTCGTACGGACGTGCCGCGGGGCCCGTCCTGCGCGCGTCGCCGCGCGTCCTACGCGCTGCGCGCGTCACCGCCCGTGCGCCGGGCGTGCCGGGCGCGCGCGGGCAGCGCCGCCCAGACCGTCACCTCGCCGGGCGCGTCGCGCACGCCCCAGTCGCTGGCCAACTGGTCGACGATGTCCAGGCCGCGGCCGCCGCGCGAGGTCAGCGAGGGGCTGGCGGGCAGCGGCCGGGTGGTCGCGCCGCCGTCGGTGACCTCCAGGGTGAGCACGCCGTCGGCGTGCATCTGCCAGCGGACCAGCACCCCGCCGTCCGGCTCGGCCGCGTCCTCCTCGTGCTCCCGGCCGCCGGTCGGGGAGTGCGTCCCGGAGGGGACGCCGACCAGCAGCTGGTCCACCAGCCCGGTCCGGGAGCCCCGGACGAGGGCCGGCAGCGGGCCGAGCGGACGGGCGTATCGACAGGCGTTGCTCAACAGTTCGGAAAGGATCAGAACAGCATCATCGATGACCGGTTCCGGTATCTGCCGGTCACCCAGATCTCGACGCAGTCGGCGCCGTGCGACCCCGACACTCGCTGGGCCGTGCGGCACTGCCATGGTCGATGAAGTCGGCACTTCACGCGCCACCATCAACGCCACCCCCGGACCTCCTTCAGCGTATGCCGAGGGATGGATGCCCCTTGGTAATGCGTCGGAAACGACCATCCGGGGATCCCGCGAGTCCATTTCCGGCAGCGCGACCCAGGGTCGACAAGAGGTCATTCCGTGCTCACCCTCTGTCGCCCGAGTGCAATAATTCCGGCAATAACGTGCGCGGAAGGTTTGACTGCCGACGAGAGCGATCAGGCTGAACCGGTACGGCCGCCGACCCGGTGACGGATCACCGGCCGAGCTGTGCCAGGACCTCCGCGGGCCGGTTGGTGATGATCGCGGACACCCCGAGCTCCAGGCAGAGCTCGACGTCGGCCGGCTCGTCCACCGTCCACACGTGCACCTGGTGCCCCAGCTCGCGCAGCCTGGTCACCAGCTGCGGCCGGGCCCGGACCAACTCGATGCCCGGCCCCGCGATCCGCGCCCCGCCCGGTAGCGGGGAGCCCTCGCGCAGCCGGCCCAGCAGCGGCAGCATCCGCTCGAACAGGAACACCCGGCGGTACTGCGGCGAGGTGGCGGCGACCCGGTTCAGCGCGATCGAGGAGAAGCTCATGATCCGGGCGGACGGGCGGTCGCCCTCCTGGGCCGCGCCGATCCTGAACCGCTCCAGCATCCGCAGCAACTCGGCCTCCACCCGGCCGCGGTAGCGCACCGGGTGCTTGGTCTCGATCGCGAGGTCCACCGGGCGGCCGCACTCCACCACCAGCTCCAGCAGGCGCTCCAGCCGCAGCACGCCGCGCAGTTCGGGGTCGGTGCTGGGGCGGCCGGTCTTCCAGGCGCCGAAGTCGTACGCCTCCAGCTCGGCGAGCGTCATCGCGGAGACGGTGCCCTGGCCGTTCGACACCCGGCGGATCCGGCGGTCGTGCACGCAGACCAGCTGGCCGTCGGCCGTGACCCGGACGTCGCACTCGACCGCGTCGGCGCCCTCGTCGAGCGCGCGCCGGTAGGCCGCGAGGGTGTGCTCGGGCAGCGCGTGGGAGGAACCGCGGTGGGCGATCACCTGGACGGGCGGCGCGGTGCGCGCCGCCGCCGAGGACAGGTCTGGGCTGGTCACGGCCCCAACGATAGGTGGCGGAGGTGACGCGGAGGCGAAGACGGTCCCAACCTGCGGGACCGTCTTCGCCTCCCCGGCCTCGGCGGCGCCGCCCCGAGCGTCGCCCCGAGCGTTGCTCAGGGGTGCTGCTCAGGGGTGCCGCTCGGGGGTGCTGCTCAGGCGTGCGCGGTGCGCCGGGTCAGCGGGGTGAGCGCCCAGGTGGCCAGAGCCGGCACCAGGAAGGCGAACAGCGAGGCGGAGGTCCACTCCTGCGGGGTGAAGTGCAGCGCCTCCTGGACGGAGGTCCAGGCGTCCGTCCACCAGCCCGCGACCGGCGTCGGCGCGATGACCTGGTAGACCACGAAGCCCAGCAGCCACGGCAGCAGCATCAGCCAGCGGGACGGCGCCCGCTCGGAGAGGTCCCAGCCGTGCCGGCCGGCGCCGAAGAAGTAGTCCACCGCCAGCACCGCCAGCAGCGGCACGAACACCGAGCCGATCAGGCCGAGGAAGTTGCTGTAGGTGTCGGTGAACTTGTCGATCTGCAGCGCCAGCACGGTGGTCAGCACGCCGATCCCGCCGCTCAGCACCCGGCGGTCCACCTTCGGCAGCAGGTTCTGGATCGACATCGCGGTCGAGTACACGTTGGCGAAGGACTGGTCGGTCTCGCGCAGCACCAGCACCAGCAGGAACAGCCAGCCCGCCCAGACGCCGAGGAAGGAGTCGAAGATCCGGCTCGGGTCGCCGTCGGACTGCAGCAGCGCCATCAGGCCCAGCACGTAGCACCAGACCTGGGCGACGGTGTAGCCGGAGAAGCTGCCCCAGAAGGCCGAGCGCGCGGTGCGCGAGTGCCGGGTGTAGTCGGCGGCCATCGGCACGAAGGAGATCGACACCGCGATCATCGCGTCGGTGGCGCCCAGGAAGCCGTGCCAGTTGCCCGCGCCAGGGTCGGGCACGCCCTGGCGGCCCAGCTGGACGGTGAAGTACACCATCGCGACCGCGACCGCCCCGGCCACGAAGCGGCGCAGCACCGCGATCGCGCCCAGCGGCCAGATGGTCAGTGCGGTGGTCAGCGCGCCCGCGAGCAGCACGAACAGCCAGCGGTAGCCGGTGGTGTGGGCGACGGTCTGCGCGCCCGCCGAGATGGTCAGCAGCTCGAACACGCCCCAGCCGATGCACTGGACGATGTTCAGTACGGTCGGCAGGTACGACAGCCGGGTGCCGAACAGCCCGCGCAGGTTGGCCATCGCGGGGGCACCGGTGCGGGCGCCGATCAGCGCGGCCACGCCGAGCATCGCGGTGCCGACCGCCGTACCGGTCACGATCGCGGTCACCGCGGCGGCCAGCGACAGCTCGCTGCCCCGGGCGCCGAGCACGGTGGCGGCGGTGGAGAAGCCGATCAGGCTGACGCCGAGGTTCATCCAGAGCGCGAAGTGGTCCCGGAAGCGCAGGGTGCGGGGCGGCTCGGTGTCCAGCACCAGCGGCGCCTCGACGCGCTCGTCGAGCACCGCGGTGGCGGTGGCCGTGTCGGTGGCCGTGGCCGCGTTCGGTTCGGGGAAATCCTTGGACGCGGGCGCGCCCGGAGAAGAGGATGGCGAAGCAGGCGGCATGGCCGATACTCCCTACGCCGGCATTACCCGGACAGGTTCCGGCGGTCAGCGCCCCCTCGACGGTCCGCCGGCGGCTCGCCTGGCGGTACGGTCGACATGCGCACTCTCAGCCTGGTCGGTCCAAGCTCCCGCGTGTCAGTTAGGAGCGTCAGGCTAACCGGCACGGGGACGAACGCCAAAGGGCGGGAGGCCGCGGTCCGCCTCGCGGACGCCCGGTGGGGGGTTGGGGAGCCCTCGGTCGTGCCCGGTCTTGTCCGGTCGTGTCCGGTCGTCGGCGCCGGTTAAGGATTCTTATGAGTTATTCAGAGGGGTCCTTACGGCAATCGAATCGGCAGTGCGAAAAACTATGGTCCTTGGTTCAGTCAGCTATGGAGGTCGTCCGTGAGCACCGAGCGCGAGGTTGGGCCCACCGGGCCGCAGGGGGAGCAGCCCGCGGGGGCCCGGGAGGCGGCCGGCACCGCTTCCGAGGGCACCGCTCAGGGCGGCCACACGCCGACGATGGCGTTCAGCCGGGTCCCGGAGCCCGAGACGGCCGAGGCCGCTCCGGCCCCGGTCGCCGATGCCGCCCCGTCCGCCGAGGCCGCTCCGGCCCCGGTCGTTGACGCGGCCCCGGTCGCCGAGGCCGCTTCGGCGGAGGGTGGGCACCGGCCCACCGTGGCCTTCACCAAGGTCCCCGCGCCGGAGGCTCCGGCCGCGCCCGCCGCGGAGGAGCCCGCCGTCGACCCGGCCACCGGCTACATCGACGCCCCGCCGCCGGTTCTGCCGCCCGCGCCGCCCGCCGCCCCGCCTGCTGCCCCGGCGGCCGCCCCCGCCGCGGCCCTGCCGTCGGGTGCCAACCCGTACGCGACCCCGACCCACGGCGTCCCGGCCACCGGTGCGCAGGAGTCCTACGGCGCCCAGGAGCCCTACGGCGCTCCGGCCGTTGCCGCCCCCGCCGCGCACGGGCACCACCCGTTCGGCGCCGGCCAGCCGCTCGGCGGCTGGGGCCCCGCCCATGACGCCACCTCCGGCGGCGCGGGCTACCCCGGCGGCCCGAACGGCCCGCTCGGCTACCCGGCCGACTACCCCGGCGGTCCGACCGGCCCCGGTGGCCCGCGCCGCAAGCGCGGCGGCCTGGTCGCCCTGCTCGCGGCCGTGGCCCTGGTCGCCGGTGTGGCCGGCGGCGCGCTCGGCGTGGTCGCCACGAACCACACCAACAGCAGCAGTGCGGCGGACGACCACCGCAGCACCACCGTCCAGGCCAGCAACACCCAGAAGAACGAGCCCGTCCCCGGTTCGATCGCCGCCATCGCGCAGAAGGCGCTGCCCAGCGTCGTCACCATCAAGGCGCAGGGCAGCACCGAGTCGGGCACCGGCACCGGTTTCGTCTTCGACACCGAGGGCCACATCCTCACCAACAACCACGTGGTCGCGCCGACCCTCAACGGCGGCAAACTGACCGTCAAGTTCTCCGACGGCACGTCCTACAGCGCCTCGGTGCTGGGCCACGCCGAGGGCTACGACGTCGCCGTGGTCAAGATCGACAACCCGCCGAAGAGCAAGCTGGCGCCACTGCCGCTGGCCGACTCCGACAAGGTCAACGTCGGGGACGCGACCGTCGCGATCGGTGCGCCGTACGGCCTGGAGTCCACCGTCACCAGCGGCATCGTCAGCGCCAAGGACCGCCCGGTCGCCTCCGGGGACGAGACCGGCTCGCAGGCCTCGTACATGAACGCCCTCCAGACCGACGCCTCGATCAACCCCGGCAACTCCGGTGGCCCGCTGCTCGACTCCAGCGGTTCGGTGATCGGCATCAACTCGGCGATCCAGTCCAACGCCTCCGCCAACGGCCGGGCCGGCAGCATCGGCCTGGGCTTCGCCATCCCGATCAACCAGGCCAAGTGGGTCGCGGACACCCTGATCAAGACCGGCAAGCCGGTCTACGCCAAGCTCGACGTGCTGCGCAACGACGACTACAAGGGCGACGGCGCGCAGATCCAGACCCGCGACATCCAGGGCCAGCCGGCCGTCACCCCCGGCGGCGCGGCGGACAAGGCCGGCCTCAAGCCGGGCGACGTCATCACCAAGCTCGGCGGTGCCCCGATCGAGAACGGCCCCGCCCTGGTCAGCCGGATCTGGACGCACAAGCCGGGCGAGACCGTGGACGTCGAGTACACCCGCAACGGCCAGACGTTCAACACCAAGGTCACCCTCGGCCAGCGCGACGGCGACCAGTGACCCTGGCGCACACGGAATCGTGTGCGCCGAACCCCGCCGGACCCGTTAGGCTGACCTCCGCCTGGAGAGCTGCCCGAGCGGCCTAAGGGAACAGTCTTGAAAACTGTCGTGGCGTGACCCGTCACCGTGGGTTCGAATCCCACGCTCTCCGCTGGTGGGGAAAGCTCTGATCAGAGCGGGTATCGGCTATATGCCGATACCCGCTCTTTTCGATTCCGTCCCGGGCTGTCCCACCCGGATACCCCTCCAGACCACCCTGTGTGGAACGCCCGTGGAACGGATTCGGGCCCTACGCGGCAGGCTCCTCGCCGTCGAGGAACCGCTTGATCAGGCCATTCGCGCGCTCCTGCCGCCCGTTGATGACCTTTGCGTAGAACCGGAGCAGGACCGCCACGCTGTGCCCCGCCCGCCGGGCCACCTCGGTCTGGTCGACACCGGCCGCCAGCCACCCGGAGACGGCGGTGTGGCGGCATGAGTACGGCACCTCGGCGAGCTTGGTCTTCAGCTCCTTTGGGGTGAGGGCGATTTCCCGGGCCCGCTTCCAGACGGCCGCGGTCTCCTTGGTCAGCAGCCGCCCGCCCCGCGCCGCCCGGAACAGCCGGCCGTCCGGTGCCACCCCGTACGCGTCGACGTGCTCGCGGATCAACTGGACCAGCACGGGCGGGATCGGCACCTCCCGGGTGGCATTCCGGGCCCGCCGCTTGAGGCCGCGCTCCTCGTGCGACTGGCCGTCATCCGTCCAGCGCGAGCCGACCCGGGGCGAGCTGCTGCCGAGCACCAGCTCGCCCCACCCGCTCTCCGGCAGGGTGCAGTCGACCAGCCGCAGGTTCGTCGCCTCGGCCGGCCGCGTGGCGGCGTACAGGATGCACCCGTAGAACGCCCGCAGGTGCCGCCCCCGGGCCGAGACCTGCCCGGCGGCGTCCAGCAGCGCGCGGCCCTGCGCCGGGCTGGGCACCCATCGGAAGTCGATCTCGTCGCTCGTGGCCGGCGGTGTCCAGTCGACGAACTGGAGGGGGTTGCTGGGAAGCCGTCGGCGCTCGACCGCATACCGCAGGGCGTTGTTGAAGACCATCCGCTTCCGGGTGAGCGTGGTGTCTGCGGCGACGCTCCCGTCCAGCAGCCGGGCGATGGCCTCCAGTCTGCGGCGAACGTTCTCGGCGTCCTCCAACTGGCCCAGAGGGATGGATTTCTTGGTCACCCAGGCCAAGGCTGAAGTGATCTCCTCGGGCGGCTCGGCCAGGTGCTCGGAGAAGTTGAACGCCCAGCAGGAGAGCGCACGGCGGAGAACCTTTCGGTCCGGCTTCCCGCGACGATCCGTCACCAGCGCCTCGGTGAGCGTGGCCAGGGCATCCGCCCGGGTGGCGCGGTTCTTCGCGGACGAGCGCGTCCACTTCGCCTCGGCGTACTCCTTGGCGTGGGCGAACCACGACACCTGGTTCAGCTTCCGGAACTCGGACGCGGGCAGTCCGGTCTCGGTCTCGAACTGCTCGCCCTTGCGCATGGCGGTCAGCAGTTCCGCCCGCCGGCCGTCGGCGAGCGGGAAGGTGGCGAAGGTCGCGGAGTGGGGGTTCTTCCCCACGCGCCAGCGGAGTTGGTGCGGCCGTCGACCGCGTCCGAGATCGCGGATGGCGTGGATCTGGACGTCGTAGGTGAGCAATCGGGCGCCAGAAAGAGAGCAGCCCCCGGCCGATCGGCCGGGGGCTGCGAGGGAAGGGCGGGCGCGGGTCAGGCGGCGGCGTTCTGCTCCTGCGCGGCCCACCAGGCGTCGAGGTCGCTGCGGCGCACGCGGATCTGCTGGTTGGGGAGCTTGATGAGCTTCGGGGCCTTCCCGCGGGCGACCATGCGGTAGAAGGCGGAGCGGGACATCTCCAGCTCTTCGAGGACGGCGGCGAGCTTGAGCTTCGGGTCCTGCGTGGGCATAGCGGCGACTCCATCGGCGGGTGCGAATGGTGGTTGCGGAGTGTTACCGGCCCTCTCGCGTACGGAGGCGGAGGGCGGAAATCGTCAGGGATGTCAGGGAAAATCGCTGACCTGCGGCTTTGACTCCTGGCAGGGCGTCAGGGATTGTCAGGGATGTCAGGGAAATTCGGCTTTTCCCTGACATCCCTGACGGCTATGGGGCCTCGACCCCGTCCGTGGGGGTGTTCACGGCCGGGTGGACACGGAACGTGATGGCCGGGGCTCGGCCACGCTGACCGCCGGCGGGCGGCTGGTCGGTGCGGAGCCAGCCGTGCTGTTCGAGCAGAGCGAGGGCCGGTTCGACGTCGGCGACCTTCTTGAAACGGCGGCTGCTGGCGACGGCGTCGTGGGCCTTGATGTGGGTGCGGTGGGTGTCGTCCTTCTTCGGGCGCCGGAGCCACTGGAGGAGGGCGTGGGCGTCCTCGGTGGCGGGGTCGGCGGCGATGAGGTCGAAGACGGCGAGGGTGTGGGCGGTGTAGTACTCGGCGGCCCGGTCGACGGTGGCGGCCTCGACGGGTGCGCGCCAGTCGCCGTTGACGTGGTCGGCAAGGCGGAGCAGGACAGCGACGCGGGCGATGTGGCCGACCAGCTTGCCGGCCCAGTCCTTGATGTGGGCGAGCGGCTCGTCCGGGCGGAGCTGGACCTCGAACTTCTCCTGCAGCTTCTCCACGGCGAGGTCGGCGGCCTCGGTCATCTTGACGGTGACCGGCTCGTCGAGGGCGGTGAGCGTGTGCAGGAGCGTGGTGAGGCGCAGGTCGTAGGCGGAGGCGACCTGTTCCGGGACGGGCGTGGTGCGGATCTTGCGGTAGCCGAGGTTGGACGGCGGCAGGGAGTACAGGAAGCGGGCGAGCAGGCCCCGGTCCCGGGCACCGGGGGCTGCGCCGAGCTCCTGCAGGACGGCGGGCTGCGGGGTGACACCGATCGTCAGCGCGGGCTTGTCGACGGTGGGCTGCTCGCGGGTGATCCGGTCGGCCTGCAGGCGCTCGCCCTTGTGGGCCTGGAGGAACACGCCGAGGTTGGGCTTGCTGCTGTAGCGGCCGACGATGCTGTCGAACGTCGCCCTCGGGGGAGAGCGCGGCCAGGCAGCGGTGGACGCCGAGCTGGTGGGTGACGGTCTCGGGGGTGATGTCCCCGGACAGGGTGAGGCGCGGGCTTGGCGGGACGACGATCTCGTCGGCGAGCATCCGGGCGCCGGCGATCTCGGCGACCAGGTGCGCGCGGTCGAGGTCGGGGTTCTTGCGGGCCTTGGCCATGAGGGCGTCGACCTCGGCGAGCGCGGTCTCCTTGGCGGTCTCGGCCTCGATGATCCGGGCCCGGGCATTGGTGCGCAGTTCGTCCTCGACGCGGTAGATCGGTGCGGTCATGGTCGCGGAGACGTCGGACTTGCGGCTGGCCGGCGGCATCGCGCACACCAGGTAGAGGTTTGACTGCTCGCGCTAGCCGGGCCGGATCTCCACCCCGACCCGCCCGCCGGCGGCCGTCGACAAGGCGGCGAGGGCCATGGTGGCGGCCATGTCGGGCGGGGTCTGGGTGAACTCCGCCACAGCCTCGACGTACCCGCCGACCCACTTCGGCAGGGCGCGGACGGGGAAGGTCGGCAGCGTCCCGTGGGAGCCGAGCGGAACAGGGTCGAGCCAGCTCTCGCCGGTGGCGAGGTCGGCGAGCGCGGCTAGGGCGGCGGCGCGCACGTCGTCCAGGTCGGCCCCACCGTCGCCGGCCATGTGGGCCAGGCGGCTGGTCGCGGTGTTGATCCGGCGGCGCTCGGCGGCGACGCGCACGATCTCGGCGTAGTAGTCGCCGTTCGCCGCGGTCGGAGTGGCCTCTACGCAGGCGTGCAGGTAGCTGGGCCCGCCGATGCGCACGAGGTCGCCCTGCGCGCGCAGGACACCGGTCAGCAACAGCGGGTCCACCGGGCGCTCGCCGTCGGCCATGAGGGTGATGGCGCGCCAGATGGTCTCGTGCGCAGGGTGGTAGAACGCGCCGGGGCCGCCGAGCTGGGCGGCCAGCGCGGGGATCTGGACGGGGTCGAGCAGGGCGGCGCCGATGACGGCCTGTTCGGCGGCCTTGACCTCGGCGGGTTCGGGCCGGAACGGGATCACGTTCGGGTGCGCGGGCTCGGTGCTCAACGAAGCTCCTTTCGTGCGGAGCAGGGCGGCCCGAGCCACGGAAGACGTCGGGCGCAGACCGCCCAACGGTTGTGGGAGGTCAGATGTCGAGCGGGACCTGGTCGTCGTCCTCGGTGGACCGGGCCGCGGCGGCCAGGTCCTCAACCGCAGGGTAGGCGGTCGCCGAGGCGTCCTCGCCGAGCAGGGGAGGCTCGGTGGCCCGATCGGTCAGGAGGGCGTCGACGGCGGCGGCGATGCTGGTGGGAGTGGCGACCAAGGCGAGGACCAGGGGCTGCTCGTTGGAGAGACGGCCGTCGCTGGTGCCGCGCATCCACAGCCAGCCGGTGACCTGGTTCCAGAACAAGCCCAGGCCGTGCGGGTGGCCAGCGGCCTTGGCGCGGTCGTTGTCGAGCTGGATGAAGATCTCGGCGAGCATCTGCTCGCCGTCGTCGTTGCAGTATTGGGCGAACGACTCGGGACGGTCGGCGCTGGCGCCGAGCGCGGTCAGGACGTCCTTGAAATACAGGGCGTGAGGGTCGGCCATGTGCTGGTCCCTTCAGGGAGGTACGGATCCGGTCTGTCCGGTCCCCGCGCCGCCCGCGCCCCCGGGCCGTCGGCTGCGGCGGGGGTGCGGACGGCACGGCCGACCGGGCGGGCCGGGTCAGTCCTGGTCGGTCTCGCAGGTGCCGTCGCAGTCGTAGAAGCCGCAGCCGCCGCACTCGGGGCAGCGGTCGTGGTTAACGGTGACGACGTCGCAGGCGTCGTCGTCCCAGACCTCGTCCTCGTAGCCGCCTCCGGTGCCGTGGCAGCCCTCGCACGTCTCGGTGTGACCGGGCTTCGGGCCTGCGGCCCGCTCCTCCTCGGCGCGGCGCTGTTCGTCGGCGACGTCGAGGGCGATCTCGTACGCCTTCTCCTCGGCGCGGGTCGGCCCGTCGATGTCGCTGCAGTCGTCCCAGGTGTCGTACGGGTCGTCGTCCTCGGTGGTCATTCGGGCCTCCTTCAGGCGGTGTCGGCCCGGTCGGCCTCCCGCTCGGCGCCGCGCGGTCGCGAATCTTGATGCTCTTGAAAGACGTTGAGTCCATCGAGAACGTCAGGCTCGGAGCCGACATGCCGGCCGGGGCCGTGTAAGGGTCCATGGCCTACCCGCAGCAGAGGTACATGATCTCCGGCTGGTCGGCGCGGGATGCTTCCTTCTTGAGGCCTGCACCGCGACAAGCACAAGCTCATTTGGCGATTGGTAGGGGCGGGCTGTCGATGTTGCCGATCTGCCCGCCCCCGCTGGTGTTCCATCGAAGGGATGCTGCGGTCATGGGGTTAGTTACAGGGCATCCGTACTTCACCCTCGGAGAGTTCGAACCAGTTGATCTGCCTGAGCAAGCAGTTGATCGTACGTGATGACGGTAATGCTGTGAAGCCTTGCATTGAGCCCATGAAGAGCCCGAAGTTGTGCAATAGACCACTCTGTCGAGCGTCCGATCACAATGACTGCACGAGGGTGATAGGCAATGATCTCTGGGTGGTCCAGTAGGCCTGTAGCAGCTGCCTCATGCAAGCGATCTAGGTATCGATGGCATTGCCCGATCGCCTTCGACGTATCGGCGGACCAGTAGTAAGACTTATGGGTCTCGTCATACTTTATGGCATCCATGTCTGGGCGCTTGAGCTCGTAGATGTCTCTTAGGCCATTTGCCGTTTGGCTCAGCAGGCCATCTACGGAATCGCCGCGAGTAATGTTGCGGACTGAATCTTGGATGACATAAATATTGCCAAATGCCCATCCGTAGCGTTGGCACCATTCCTGGTAGCGCTGCTCGCGCAGGCTGGGATCGGAGAGCATGGTCCTGAGCTCGTCGGTTGCTCTCTCAAGATCGGCTAGGCGGAGGCTGGTTTGGATTCCCCGCAGAATCTCGGCGCCGTTCAGTCCGCCGGCCAAGGCCTCAAGGATCTCTGGATCAGCAATAATGGGCGCGACCGCTTGGCTGATCACGGTCGGGTCGACTGCTGATAGGTCGATCGTCGAGCCATCAAGCCGCAAGAGGAGTAGGCCGCTTTGGGGCTGCAGGGCACCAGGGAGGGCGTCCTCCCTGCTGGTGCCAGGGATACTTTGTGGATCGGTGGTTAGCGTATCGCGCTCGAACGATCCGAATTGTTCTTCGACAAGGTCCAGGAGTGCGAGGCCGAAGCTGTCGTCGAGTCTCGTGCAGCCGTATCGAAGGCCCCAGGTTGTCCCGTCTGCTCCCTGTTGGATGAGTAGCGTAGGCCGCTTCATATTCCAGGTTGCACGCTTGCAGGCATGCATCATCGACGGGTCCTGGTCTGTGCGAAGGATGACCGGGATTGCGAACTTTGCAGCTATCGCGCGGGCTGACTGCGTTACGCGCGTATACAGATTCCCATCCTTATTGGCATGGGCTGCGTAGGTTGCTGCGGGTTCCAAATTTAGGAGAGGCGCAAGAAAATGCTCAAGAGCACGATACTTCTTCACGCTAGGCGCCGAGTGATTGGGAACGTCGTTCAGGATCTCGCTCAGGCCCGCCAGGTTCTCCTCGACTGTCACACTGGTAGCCTACTTGGCCGTGCGACAGTCGAGGGGCGCGTCGAGTTCACAGCATCCGGCGCTGCCGTGGCAGCTCGTCGCACTATGCTGCGATGGGTGCCATGTGCTCTGAGTGTGACTTGAGCGCGATAGCGAAGGCCTCGTCGTACCGCAACCGACTCTTGAGGAGCCGGTTGTAGAAGCCAGTAGTCGCCCGATAGCTGAGCGGCGACACGCCATCAGCGGCTACGACGTCAAGCAGATGCTGATAGGGGTGGCGTTCCGGCCACAGGCCGATGTCTACAGCCCAGCGATGCTGGCCATCACCCCAGGCAGCTGTGGGCCAGCGCGACCCTGTCGGGAGAAGAAGCTCTGGCACGTCGAGGGGCTCGCCCGGATCGACGAGCCGACGGCCGACCCAGCGGGCAACACCGACAGTCACAGCGTTCCCCACGAGCTTCCAGCGGTTCCCGGCGCGACCATGCTGCTGCGCCGCCTCAGTCCACCCTCTCGGGAAGCCTTGCAGGGCCTCGGCATCCTCGATAGTGGGTGTGACAATCGCCCTGCCAACTGGAGCGTTCGGGATCCAGAGCGCGGGCGAGGACGGGATACCCAGGCCTGATCCGCCCTTCAGCGTGGGCAGCGCGTCTTGAGCCCACCCCAGTCCGGTGTTGCCTTCCGTCCAGTAAAAACCGTACGCGTCCTGGTGGTACTGAGTGGGGTCCCACTCAAAGGCCTCGTCGGCGAACAGGACCTGGCGCGGGTCCTTGTAGTTAGCCCCCTTCTTGGAAGCGACGAGGATCACCCGTTGGCGGCGCTGAGGCACGCCGGTAAAGCGCGAGTCGACAAGACGGTACGCCCAGCAGTAGTCGAGGCGCTCGAACTCCTCGACGAGGTAGTTCATGGCTTGGCCGCGGTCGAGTGCCAGCATGTTGCGCACGTTCTCGACGACGACCCACGTTGGCGACGCCTTCTCAAGCAGCTCGAAGAGGTGCTTCACAAGACCGCTGGCGGCACCGTGGATGCCGGCGGTACGCCCTGCTTGCGAGAGGTCGGTGCAGGGGAATCCGGCAGTGACCACGTCCACGGGCGGCAAGCTCTTCAGCGTTGAGATGTCGTCGTGGAGCTCCACTTCGGGGAAGTGCTGGCGGAGGACGGCTTGCGCTGCGGGCCAGATCTCGCACAGCAGCTCGGTTCGCATCCCCGCCGCAGCAAGGCCCCGTTCCACGCCTCCGATGCCGGCGAAGAGCCCGGCTACAGAGAGTGGTGGGTCAAGGGGGGTGATGGGTGCCGACATGTTCAAGATGATCCCATGTCCAATCTAGACATCCGAATGAGAGACAGTGCTGGTTGTCGCATCGCGAGACCTGCGGAGATGCGCTGCTGCCAACTGGTAGGTGGGAGCCGAGCCAGCCGGTGGGCACGACCTGTGACGTCGGCTGTGATGCAGGCCACGGAACGGCCGTGGAACGCTGGGCCTAGAAGGCTGCGGGCCGCTATGCTCCGTCGCAGGCCAAGCGACATGCCAAAGGCGGCGCGCCAAATAATCTTGAAAACTGTCGTGGCGTGACCCGTCACCGTGGGTTCGAATCCCACGCTCTCCGCCGGTAGGAGAACCACACCTGCTCAGGGCGGGTGCCGAGATCGTTCGGCACCCGCCCTCGGTGCGTTCCGGCGCGGATTCCCCCCGGCCGGGGTGGCCCAACCGGCCCGCGCGGCGCCGGAGTTCCCGCTCGCGGCCGTCCGCTGTTTGCCCTCGACCTGGTCGAGGGTCCTAGCGTCGCCCGGCATGACCACTGCCACCGCCACCGCCGCCGGCGCGCTGCCCCGCTCGTACCTGTGCTGGCTGGCCGGCGTCCAGGCCGGGCTGCTGGGCGACGCCGCGCTGTACTTCGCCCTCGGCTGGGCCGCCTCCGCACACGGCGGCGGGGCGGCCGGGCTGGTGCTGACGGCGATCACCGTGCCGCGTACGGCGCTGGTCCTGCTGGGCGGCGCGGTGGCGGACCGGTTCGGCGCCCGTCGGGTGCTGCTCGTCGGGGACACGGTGATGCTGGGCGCGACCGCCGTACTGGCGCTCGTGGCGGCCGGCCGCAGCGCGCCGCTGTGGCTGCTGGTCGCGGCGGCCGCCGTGATCGGGACGGTCGACGCCTTCCACCTCCCGGCGAGCGGTTCGATGCCGCGCCGGCTGGTGCCCGCCGACCGGCTGCCTCGGGCGCTCGCGCTGCGGCAGGCCGGCGGGCAGGTCGCCGTGCTGCTCGGGGCGCCGGTGGGCGGCCTGTTGGTCACCGCCGGCGGGCTGTCCGGCGCGGCGGCGGTGGACGCGGTGAGCTTCGGGGTCGTCCTGCTGGTCCTGCTGCGGATCCGGCCGGGGGAGGGGGAGCCCGCGCCCGTCGCGCGGACGGGGCTGCTGCGCGAGGCGGCGTCCGGAGTCCGGCTGGCCCTGGGCGATCCGCTGTTGCGGGTGGCGCTGCTGCTCACCGGCGCCGCCGCCGGGGCGCTGCTGCCGGTGGTGTCCCTGCTCGGTCCGCTGCTCGTCCGGGAGCGCGGCTGGACGGCGGGGGCGGCAGGCCTGGTGACGGGCGGTCAGGCGGCCGGGGTGCTCGCGGTGGCGGTGCTGGTCGCCTGGCGCGGCGGACTGGCCAGGGCGGGTGTCGGGGCGGCCGCCGGGCTCGGTACGGCCTCGGTGGGCATCGCGCTGCTGGCGCTGGCCGCCGACCCGGCGGTGGCGGTGGGCGGCGGCACGGTGGTCGGGGTCGGCTCGGGGCTGTTCGCCTGCCACCTCGGCCCGCTGGTGCTCGGCGGTGCGCCGCCCTCCCATCTCTCCCGGGTGCAGGCGCTGTTGACGCTGGTGCAGAGCGCCGCCCTGGTGCTGTCCAACGGCCTGCTCGGTCTGCTCGCGGACACCGCGGGCGCCGCCCTGCCGACCGTCCTCTGCGCCCTCGCCACCGGCGCGGCAGGCCTGACCGCCCTCGCCGTCCCCGCCTTCCGTCGCGGTGGACCGGCCCGCCGTCCGGCCGCGGGGCCCACTTGCCCGGGCACCTCCCGGCGGGCAGAGTGCGGAGGTGGAGGCGGCTCGGGGGCGAGTGGAGGCGGCGATGAGTGATCTGACGGACCGGCTGGTGCGGGGCCTCCCGGCGGAGGCCGTGGTGGTGGATCCGGACGTGACCGCCGGCTACAGCAGGGACATGGCGGGGTTCTGCGCCGCCGGTACGCCCGCCGTCGTGGTGTTCCCGGAGACGGTCGAGCAGGTGCAGCACGTGCTGCGCACCGCGACGGAGCTGCGGGTGCCGGTGGTGCCGCAGGGGGCGCGGACCGGGCTGTCGGGGGCGGCGAACGCCGTGGACGGGTGCATCGTGCTGTCCATGGTGAAGCTGGACCGGATCCTGGAGATCGATCCGGTGAACCGCGTCGCGGTCGTGGAGCCGGGCGTGGTGAACGCCGAACTCTCGCGCGCGGTGGCCGAGTCGGGGCTCTCCTACCCGCCGGACCCGTCCAGCTGGGAGTCCTGCACGATCGGCGGCAACATCGGTACCGGCGCGGGCGGGCTGTGCTGCGTGAAGTACGGCGTCACCAGCGAGTACGTGCTCGGGCTGGACGTGGTGCTGGCCGACGGGCGGCTGCTGACCACCGGGCGCCGGACGGCCAAGGGCGTGGCCGGGTACGACCTGACCAGGCTGCTGGTCGGCTCGGAGGGCACGCTCGGCGTGGTGGTCCGGGCGGTGCTGGCGCTGCGGCCCGCGCCGGCCCCGCAGCTGGCGCTGGCGGCGGAGTTTCCGAGCGCGGACACGGCCGGGGCGGCGGTCTGCGAGGTGATGGCGCGCGGCCTGACCCCGTCGCTGATGGAGTTGATGGACGCGGTCTCGGTGCGGGCCGTCAACGAGCTGGGGCGGATGGGGCTGCCGGAGTCGACCCAGGCGCTGCTGCTGGTGGCCTTCGACGGGCCGGACCGGGAGGCCGAGCTGGCCCGGGTCGCGCAGCTGTGCCGGGAGGCCGGGGCGACCGAGGTGGTGCCGGCCGAGGACCAGGCGGAGTCCGATCTGCTGCTGGCCGCCCGGCGGCTGGCGCTGCCCGCGCTGGATCGGCTGGGCACCACGATGATCGACGACGTGGCGGTGCCGCGCTCCCGGCTGGCCGAGATGCTGAACGGCGTCGCGGGGATCGCCGAGCGCAACGCGCTGACCATCGGGGTGGTCAGCCACGCCGGGGACGGCAACACCCATCCGATCGTGATCTTCGACGCCGCGGACCAGGACGAGACGGCACGGGCGCAGCGCTCCTTCGACGAGATCATGGCGCTCGGGCTGGAGCTGGGCGGCACGATCACCGGGGAGCACGGGGTGGGGCTGCTCAAGCGGGACTGGCTGGCCCGTGAGGTGGGGCCGGTGGCGCTGGACCTGCAACGGCAGCTGAAGGCGGTCTTCGACCCGCTGGGCATTCTCAATCCGGGCAAGATGGTCTGATTTTTCACCAGTCGGATTCACGTCACATCGCCGCGGTCTCCGATGTGGCGCATTTTCCGTACGACTTTCCGATGGTCTATGAATGGCTGGGAAAGTCGACATGGGAGGGTGATCGAACTTTCCAGGGGGCGCGTGCGTCAGTGAACTGCGCCGGGGTGGTGCGCTCGGTGGTTCGCGCGGCGGCGAAGCGCCTGGTCCGGGAGGTGGGCGAGCGGGCGCTGGAGGATGAAATCCGCAGGTCAGAGGCGTGTCGCCGATGTGCTGTCCGGGTTTTTCGCCGTTATGCGCGGCTGCGCTGGATATCACGCTAACGGGCGAAAACGGCCCTGTCGGCTAGTGCTTTGTCGATTTGTTGCGGAAGTCTGTCTCCCGGCGTCGCAGCCAGCGAGTGTTCGTCCGGCCGGCGAACTCCCGCACCTTCCTGCTTGACCATGGCACGATGAACAGCTTCTTGGAGGCTCATATGGCTTGCTTCCACCCCCGAGGGGTGGCCGGATCGCTGCTGGCGGGTGCTGGTGCCGCCGCCGACGACGGCAACGTCGTCCTCGCCCCGACCTTCCGCTGACCGCCCCGGGCACCACCGAAGGCGGGGGCGCCGGAGGTGGACGGCCGCGGGTGAGCTGAGCACCCGGGCAGGGCCCGAAGCGGTCACCGGGCGGAACTCCGCCCGGTCGCGGACCAGCGGAGCGAACGCGCCGCACGCATCGAACGGATCAAAGGGACCGAAGAACAGAGCTTGACCGGCCAGCGGAAAGGGTCGCCGTGAAGCCGGCCCCGTGGGCGGTGCCGCCATCGGCACCGCCCACGGGTGCGTCCGGCGCCGGATCGACGGAGCCGCCCCGCCCGTCCGAGCCCCCCTCCGCACCCCGTCCGCGCCCGCCCGCATCCCGTCCGACCGGCCCGGATCCGTCCACCGAGGGCCCGCGCCCGGAGCCGTCGGCCCACGGCGGTACGGTTGCGCTCCGACAACGCACCATGTGCCTGGGCCCGGAAGGGATGGCCCGGCCGGGGCGGACGACCGCGGCAACCGGAAGGAAGGGCGTGCGATGGCGGCGGAGGACGAGGGCCTGACCGGCTCGGACGGAGCCAGGCCTGTACCGGAGGCTGGTCCGGTGCCACTGGACGAGCGCCGGCCCGGGACCAGGTCCGTCCCCGAGCTGCTGCTCGGCCGTCCGCCGATGGCCCGCCCGCTGCCGTCCTTCGACCACGAGGCGGCCCCCGCCGAGCCCGGCCCGCTGTTCGTGGAGTGGCTCGCCACCGCGCTGGACGCCGGGGTGCTGGACCCGCAGGCCTTCACCCTCTCCACCGTCGACGCGGACGGCGTGCCGGACGCCCGGGTGCTGGTGCTGCGCGACATGGACGCGGCCGGCACCGGCTGGAACTTCTCGGCCGCCGCCGACAGCCCCAAGGGCCGCCAGCTCGCCAACCATCCGGCCGCCGCGCTGACCGTCTACTGGCCGCAGCTCGGCCGCCAGGTGCGGGTCCGTGGCACCGTCGAGCGGGCCGCCGACCTGGTCGCCGCCGCCGAGTTCGCCACCCGCTCGCCCGCCGCCCGGGTCGGTGCGCTGGTCGGGCGGCAGAGCGAGCCGCTGGCCTCGCTGGCCGAGTACGACGAGGCGGTGGCGGTCGCCCGTCGCCGGCTGGAGGTCACTCCGGACGCGGTCGCGCCCTGGCACGCGGTCTACACCCTGTGGGCGCACGAGGTGGAGTTCTGGCAGGGCGACGCCCAGCGCCGGCACGTCCGGCTGCGCTACACCCGCAGCGGCCCGGTCCGCAGCCCGGAGTGGTCGCGCACCCTGCTCTGGCCGTAGGGCCGTAGGGCCGTAGGGCCGCAGAGCCGCAAGGCGGTCAAGCCGAAGGGCCGTCGGAGCCCGACGGTCCGTCAGCACCGCCCCGTCAGCGCCGCCCGGTCAGCGTGGCCCCCACGCTGGCCGCCACCACGCAGCCGATCCCGGCCAGCTGCGCCGCCCCCAGCAGCTGGCCGAGGACCACCAGCCCGACCAGCGCGCTGACCGCCGGCTCCAGGCTGACCAGCACGCTGAACACCCGCTGCGGCATCCGGCGCAGCGCGGTCATCTCCAGCGCGTACGGGATCACCGGCAGCAGCAGTGAGACGCCGGCCACCGCGGCGAGCAGCAGCACCGGTGAGGCGCCGGGCGCGGTCAGCCCGTTCCAGGCCTCGCCCAGCCCGAACGGCGCCAGGGCCAGCGCGCCGACCGTCATCGACACCGCGAGGCCCTGGAATCCCTGGAAGGTGGCGCCGACCTTGTCGGTGAACAGGATGTACACCGAGTAGCAGGCGGCCGCGCCGAAGGCGTACAGCAGGCCGACCGGGTCGAGCGAGCTACCGCCCTCGCCCTCGCCGAGCAGGGTCAGCAGCACCACGCCGGCCGCCGCGAGCAGTGCCCAGACCAGGTGGCTGGCGCGCCGGGCGAAGACAAGGGCGACGGCGAGCGGGCCGAGGAACTCGATGGTCGCGGCGGTGCCCATCGGCAGCCGGTCGATCGCCCCGGCGAACAGGAAGGTCATTCCGGCCGAGGCCACGCCGAGCAGCGCGGCCGCGGCGAGGTCGCGCGGGCGCTTGTCGCGCAGCTTCGGCCGGGTGACGGCGAGCAGGACGACCGCGGCGAAGCCCAGCCGCAGGAAGGTCGTGCCGCTGACCCCGAGCGGGCCGAACAGCGGCTTGGACAGCGCGATGCCGGTCTGCACCAGGAACATCGCGACGACACAGAGAAGCGGCGCCGGGATCCTCTCCGGGCGCCGCAGGACCTTGCCGAACCGGCCGCTGGATCGGCCGGGGTGCACCCCCGGGGGCGCCGCGGAGCCGGGCTCCCCACCTCGTCGCCAGCTGCCCCGCTCGCCGGCAGGCTCGCCCTTGGGGGCGGGCGGCATGGCAAGGGCCTCGGCGACCGAGGCGGCCGAGGTGGGCGCAGCGGTTTCGCTGGTATGGGAGGTGGGCATACTGATGAGTTTGCCGTAAGGAGTGATAAACCAGCAAGCTCGTTACAGTGGCCGGGCGGGAAACGGGACGGATACGGACGGGTGCGTCCGAAAGGGTGGACTCGCGCGGGCCCCGCGGCGTGGTTGACGCAATCGTCCGATGGTCCGTCAGTATCAAGGCCGGGTGCGCCATCTCCGCTCCGCGGCCCTGCTCGCCGCCACCCTCGTGCTCCTGCTGGCCACCGGTGGAACGGGCGCGAGCGCCCAGGCCGCCACCCGGGCCGTCACCCTCCCCCGTATCCGGACCGTCACGCTGCCCGACCGGCACGGCCCGCCCCGGATCCGTGACGACTGGTCCGGCCCCGCCTTCGACGCCTGCGACGCACCCGCGCTCGGCACCCTGCTGGCCTGGCGCTCCGCCTCTCCGTACGAGGCGATCGGCATCTACGTCAGCGGCTCCCAGCGCGCCTGCGGCCAGGCCAGGCTCACCGCCGAGTGGGTCCGTCAGGCGCGGGCGATGGGCTGGCGGTTCCTGCCCGTGCACGTCGGCCTCCAGGCGCCGTGCGCCGAGCTGAGCCACAAGCCCAAGCGGATCGACCCGGCCAACGCCGTCCAGCAGGGCCGCGCCGAGGCCGGCGAGGCCGTGGGCGCGATGAGGGCGCTCGGCTTCGGCAACGGCAGCCCGGTCTACCTGGACATCGAGGCCTACCCGATGAGCGACCCCGCCTGCGGCCAGGCCGTGGTCGACTTCACCCTCGGCTGGACCCAGGCCCTGCACTCGGGCGGGTACCGCTCCGGCTTCTACTCCAGCCTCGGCTCCGGCGTCGCCGACCTCGCCGCCGCCGCCCGGGCCGGCAGCTCCCCGCTCCCCGACGGCCTCTGGTACGCCCGCTGGGACGACCGGGCCGACACCTCCGGCTCCGGCGCCCTCGCCGCCGACCTCTGGGTGGCCCACCAGCGCGTCCACCAGTACCACGGCAACGTCGAGGAGACCTACGCCGGCGCCACCCTCGCCATCGACCGCGACCAGGTCGACGGCCCCACCGCCTCCTGAGGGCCGCGCCGGCGGGAGGCGAGGGCGACGAGGGAGACGAGGGAGACAAAGGGCACACGGAAGCGGGAGAAAACGGGCAGGAGGAGGGCGGAGGGAGAAATCGGGGCGAATCCGTGATCCGTGCAACGGGATCGAGGTACTGACAGCGGACCGGCGGGGCGGCACAATCGGGCACGTCCGCGCGCATTACCGCCCGGTAGGTGTGCCGCTGGAGCCGTCAGTGCCACCAGGTCAAGGAGGACCCGTGTTCAGCACGATGCAGGACGTACCGCTCACCGTCGCCCGAATCCTGGAGCACGGGTCCACGATCCACGCCCGCTCGACCGTCACCACCTGGGACGGCACCGGACCCGTCGTCCGGACGTACGCCGAGGTCGGCGCCCGCGCCGCCCAGCTCGCCTGGGCGCTGCGCGACGAACTCGGCTGCACCGAGTCGAGTGTTATCGGCACGTTGATGTGGAACAACACCGAGCACCTGGAGGCGTACCTCGCCGTCCCCTCGATGGGCGCGGTGCTGCACACGCTGAACCTGAGGCTGCCCGCGCGGCAGCTGTCGTTCATCATCGACCACGCCGCCGACCACGTGATCATCGTCAACGGCAGCGTCCTGCCGCTGCTCGCCGCCGTGCTGCCGGAGCTGGCGCCCACCCTCAGGCACATCGTGGTGGCCGGCCCCGGCGACCGCTCGCTGCTGGCCGGCTTCGCGGGCGGGGTGCACGACTACGAGGAACTGATCGCGGGCCGGCCGACCGACTACCCGTGGCAGCACGACATCGACGAGCGCCAGGCCGCCGTGCTCTGTTACACCTCCGGCACCACCGGGGACCCGAAGGGCGTGCTCTACAGCCACCGCTCGGTCTACCTGCACTGCATGCAGGTCAACACCGGCGACAACTTCGCCTTCACCCCGCGCGACACCGCGCTGCCGGTGGTCCCGATGTTCCACGTGAACGCCTGGGGCATCCCGCACGCCGCCTTCATGTCCGGCGCCAACCTGCTCATGCCGGATCGTTTCCTCCAGCCCAAGCCGATGGCCGAGATGATCGCCGCCGTCCGCCCGACCGTCAGCGCCGCCGTCCCGACCATCTGGAGCGGCCTGCTGGACGAGCTGGACGCGGGCGACTACGACACCTCCAGCCTGCGCATGGTGGTCATCGGCGGCAGCGCCTGCCCGCCCTCGCTGATGAAGGGCTACGAGGAGCGCCACGGCATCCGCGTGCTGCACGCCTGGGGCATGACCGAGACCTCCCCGCTCGGTTGCTTCGCCCAGCCGCCGGGTGGCCTCACCCCCGAGGAGGAGTGGCCGTACCGGATAACCCAGGGCATCTTCCCGGCCTCCGTCGAGGCCCGGCTGATCGGCCCGGGCGGCGAGCGGATGCCGCACGACGGCGTCGCCGCGGGCGAGCTGGAGGTGCGCGGCCCCTGGATCGCCGGGGCGTACTACGGCGGCGCCGGGCAGGACCCGGTCCGCCCGGACGACAAGTTCTCCGAGGACGGCTGGCTGCGCACCGGCGACGTGGGCACCATCACCGCCGACGGCTACCTGACGCTCACCGACCGGGCCAAGGACGTGATCAAGTCCGGCGGCGAGTGGATCTCCTCCGTCGACCTGGAGAACCAGCTGATGGCCCACCCCGAGGTGGCCGAGGCCGCCGTGGTCGCCGTACCGGACGAGAAGTGGGGCGAGCGCCCGCTGGCCACCGTGGTGCTGCGCCCGGGCGCGACCGTCGGGCTGAAGGAGCTGCGGGCCTTCCTGGCCGAGCGGGTCGCCTCCTGGCAGCTGCCGGAGCGCTGGGCGATCGTCGAGTCGGTGCCGAAGACCTCGGTCGGCAAGTTCGACAAGAAGGTGATCCGGGCCGGCTACGCGGCCGACGAGCTGGACGTCACGGTGCTCGGCAAGGAGTAGCGGACTGAGGAGTGGCGGACGAGCAGGGGGGCCGGTCCCGTACGGAACGGGGCCGGCCCTCCTGCGTGCGTCCGGGATCAGCCCGCGGCGGCGACGCCCGCCTCGCCCATCGCGCCGATCCGCCCGAGCAGGTCGACGATGCGGGACTGGACGTCCTCGCTGGTCGAGCGCTCGGCGAGGAACAGCACCGTCTCGCCGGTGCGCAGCCGGGGCAGTTCGCGCGGGTCGAGGTCGACCGAGGTGTAGACCACCAGCGGGGTGCGGTGCAGCCGGTCGTTGGCGCGCAGCCAGTCCAGCAGGCCGACCCTTCGGCGGCGGATCTGGAACAGGTCCATCACCACCAGGTTGGGCTGCACGCTGCTGGCCCGGGCGACCGCGTCGTTCTCGTCCACCGCGTGCTCGACGTGCATGCCGCGCCGCTCCAGGCTGCTGATCATCGCGGCGGCGATGTCCGGATCCCCCTCGACCAGCAGCACCCGCGGGGCGTGGTGCTCGCCGTCGCGCGGCGCGAGGGCGCGCAGCAGCACGGCCGGGTCGGCGCCGTACGCGGCGTCCCGGGTGGCCTGGCCGAGACCGGCGGTGACCAGCACCGGAACGCGGCGGTTGAGCGCCGCGGTGCGCAGCGACTGCAGTGCGGTACGGGTGATCGGGCTGGTCAGCGGGTCGACGAAGAGCGCCGCGGGGAAGCCGCCGACCTGGGCGTCCACCTCCTCGCGGGAGCGGACGATCACCGGCAGGTAGCCGCGCGCCTGGAGGGCCTGGTTGGTGGCCGGGTCGGGCTCGGGCCAGACCAGCAGCCGACGGGTGTTGGCCAGTTCGCCGGTCGGGGCCGACGGCCGCTCGGCCGGGAGCGGCGCCTCGGCGGCGGGCAGCTCGGCCATCGGGCGCGGGGCGGTCCTGGCCTCGGCCGGTACCGGCGGGAGGGCGGGCACCGGAGCCGCACCGGGCGCGGTGTCGAGCGCGGTCCCGAGCGGGCGCGGCGGGGCGAGCTCGGCCAGGCCGCTGCCGACCGGCCGGGGAGCGGCCTGTTCCTCGGCGGTGGGCAGGGCCGGGCGGGCGGGTTCCAGCGCGGCGGGGCCGCCCTGCTGCGCGGGGGCCGGGGCCTCCAACAGGGTCGGGAACTCCAGCAGCGTGAGCGGGCAGGGCGTGCTCCAGGCCGGGGTACGCCGGGGCCTCGGGCATCCCGGGCAGCGCGAAGCCGCCCGAGGAGTCCTCGGCGGAGGGCAGGGCGCGACGTCGGCGCGGCTTGGCCTCGCCCGCCTCCCCGACAGGGGCGTCGCCCGACTGCGCGGGGGCGTCGCCGGCGGCGTCGGCGGGGGCCGGGCCGAGCGCGAGCGGCTCCCGCCCGGCGGGGCGCTCCTGCGGCGGGCGCCCGCCCTCGACGGGTACGGCGTACGCGGGGCCGGAGCGGCCGTCGTCCTTGCCCCAGGGGTCGGTCCGCTCGGCCTCCGGGCCGGCCGGGCCCCGGCGGCCGTACGCCGGGTCGTTCCCGGTGCCGTTCCACTGCTCGGGGACGGCCCGTTCGACCCGGGCGGGGGCGTCGGGCCACTGGTCGGCCGGGCCGGCGGGGGCGGCGGGGGCCGGGGGTTCCTCGGCGGCGGGACGGCCGCGCCGCCCACGGCGCTCGGCCGGGGGTTCCTCGGCGGGCGCCGGCTCGGGCTCCGGGGTCTCGGCGGCGGGCCGCTCGGCGTCCGCGGCGGGTTCGGCGGCCTCGCCGCTGCTGGGCAGCTGCGGGATTCCCGGCAGCTCGGGCAGGACGGCGCTGTCGCCCTCCTTCGGCCGGTCCGAACGGCCCTCGGCGGCCGCACGCTCGGCGGCGGCCTTCGCGGCGGCCGGGTCCAGAGGCAGCTCGACCACGTACGTGGTCCCGGCCTTGCCGGGCAGCTCGTGCGGCTGGAGCACGCCACCGTGGCGCTCGACCACCGCGCGGGCTATCGGCAGGTGGACGGGGCTGCCGCCGACGCCGGGGCCGCGGATCTCGACCCGGGCGACCTCGCCGCGCTGGGCGGCGGCCAGGACGACGGTCGGGGGCTCGGCGGCCGCGGGCGGTGCGGGCGGGGCGCCCAGCCCGGGAGCGGACAGGCCGGGGACGGCCAGTCCGGGGGAGGGGACGCCCGGGTCGTCCAGGGCGAGGCCGGTGCCGCTGACGTCGGCGACCAGGTGGGCCAGCGCCCGGGCGAGCCGCCGCTCGTCGGCGATCACCTCGACCGCGGCGGCGTGCACCGAGAAGCGCACCCGGCCCGGGCCGACCAGCGCACCGGCCTCCTCGACGGCCCGGCGGACCACCTTGTCGAGGCCGACCGGCACCCGCTTCGCGGCCTTCCGTCCGTCCTCGGCGTCCCGGCCGTCCTTGGGGTCCTTGCCGTCCTTGGCGGTCTTGTCGGCCCCGGCGTCCTTGTCGTCCTTGGGGCTGCGGCCCTCCACGGAGCCGCGGACCTCCGCGGGGCCGCTCTCCCCGGTCTCGGAACGCTGGTGTTCGAGGACGTCGTCGATCAGCTTGCCGAACCGGCGGCACTCGTCGGCGAGCCGGCGCAGCGTCCAGTTGGCCTCCGGCCAGAGCTGCCCGGCCGGGTCGGCGGCGAGCGCGTCCAGCCGCTGGTTCAGCGCGCTCAGCGCACCGCCCAGCTCGCCCTCCAGGACGGCGGTGAGCTGCGTGTTGCGGGCGATCAGGGCGAGTTCGCGGCTGCGGTCGGTGAAGGTCATCACCGCGCCGACCAGCTGGTCGCCGTCCCGGACCGGGGCGGTGGTGAGGTCGACGGTGACCGGGCGGCCGTCCTTGCGCCACAGCACGGTGCCGCGCACCCGGTGCTTGCGCCCGGAGGTCAGGGTGTCCAGCAGCGCGGACTCCTCCAGCGCCAGCGGGGTGCCGTCGGCCCGGGAGTGCTGGATCAGCGGGTGCAGCTCGCGCCCGCCCAGCTCGCTCGCCCGGTACTCCAGGATGTGCGCGGCGGCCGGGTTGACCAGCACGCAGCGCCCCTCCAGGTCCACCCCGAGCACGCCCTCGGCGGCGGCCCGCAGGATCATCTCGGTCTGCTTGTGCTGGCGGCGCAGCTCGGCCTCGACGCCGAGCCGGCCGGAGAGGTCGCGGACCAGCAGCAGGAGCAGGTCGGAGGAGGAGGGAGAGCGCGAGCCCTCCCGGTACGGGTCGTACGGCGCGAGCGGGGAGCGCGCGTAGGAGTCCCCGCTCTCGTCGACGAAGTCGTTGCCGCAGACCTCGACCGGGAAGGTGGTGCCGTCGGTGCGGTGGGCGGTCATCCGGACCGGGCGGTCGGGGGCGTCGCCGTCCCGGGTGGCCGGGCGCATCGAGCCGGGGATCCGGCTGGGATCGAACTCGGGCAGCAGGCCCAGCACGCCCATGCCGACCAGTGAGGTGCCCGGCGCCTGCAGCGCCTGGACCGCCGCGCTGTTGGCGTCGACGACGGTGCCGTTGCTGTTCACCAGCAACAACGCGTCGGGCAGGGCGTCGAGTATGGCGGCGAGGCGAGCAGCGCCTCGGATCGGCCTGCTGCTCACGTCGACAGGTCTCCTCGGCTCAGGGCAGCTCCTCCGGAGTCGGCAGTATCTCATTCTTCTTTGCGGCGGGGACGACCCGCCTAGTAACGTGGGCGGTGGTTGGTGCCGAGCCCCACGGTTGTGGCATCATCACTGACACACGGAACGGGTCCGCTGCACGCGGGCGTGGTCCATGTGGGGAGGCTTCGCCTAGTCCGGTCTATGGCGCCGCACTGCTAATGCGGTTTCGGGGTTATTCCTGATCGAGGGTTCAAATCCCTCAGCCTCCGCCAACCGGGAGCCCCGTCGACGATCTTGTCGGCGGGGCTCTTCGCATGCCCGGGGGCGGCCGCCCGCCCGCGCCGGGGCAGCCCTCCGCCCACTCCAGGGCTCGCCGCCCGCCCCCTCCGGGGCCGCCCTCCGGTCGGTCCGACGAGGGCCCGCCGGTGGCCCCGGGCTTATCGATTTCGCCCCGCGTCGCAGGTCATGTAATGTTGTCCCCGCAACGCCCCGGGGGCCACGGTCACCAGGGCGAGCGCTCATAGCTCAACGGATAGAGCACTTGACTACGGATCAAGAGGTTGCAGGTTCGAATCCTGCTGAGCGCACCACAACCTCCGCAAGATCGGGTTCGCCCGTTCCTTGCGCTCATAGCTCAACGGATAGAGCACTTGACTACGGATCAAGAGGTTGCAGGTTCGAATCCTGCTGAGCGCACCAGTGAGAAGCCCCCGGCCACCGGCCGGGGGCTTCTCCCGTTGTGGCGCCGGTCACCTGCCCCGGCTGCCCGTCCCGGTCATGTGTCCCGGATCACCCCAGATCGGTCCGGTTGATCCACGGCACGTCCCGGTGGTCCAGGAACCAGTCCGAGCTGGTCAGCGGCCGGTCCCGGTTGAAGGTCAGCGGAGCCGGGTCGTGCCTGATCAGCCCGGGTGCGGAGGGCAGGGCGCGGAGCAGTTCGGCGAGCTCGGCGACCAGCTCGGGCGGGCCGCTGAGGTGGACGTCCCAGCCGGCGAAGTCGCCGTGCCGCCGCAGCGTCTCCCGGAGCAGCGCGGTGACCCCGTCCGGTCCCGCGGTCGGGCCGGGGACGGCCGTGAGCACCCGTAGCCGGGGATTGCGGACGAGCATCCGGCGGACGGTGTCCAGGTCGTACTGTCCGGCCGCCGAGCGGGCCGCCAGCAGCACGGTGGCCTCGCGCTCCGGCTGTTCGGCGGTGAGCTGCTCCAGCAGAGCCTTGGTCTGCCCCCAGCCGCTGCCGGCGGCCACCAGCAGCAGCGGCCGCCGCGAGGCGGGGGCGAGCACCGCGTCGCCGAGCGGCGGTCCGAGCCGCAGCAGTTCGCCGGGCATCACGTCCTGCACCAGGAGGGTGCTCAGCAGCCCGCCGGGCACCCGCCGCACGTGCACCTCCAGGCCGCCGTCGGAGCGCGGCGCGTTGGCGATCGAGTACGGCCGCCAGACCCGGGGCGCCCGGGGGCTGCTGATCGTGACGTACTGGCCGGCGGTGAAGGGGTACGGGCGCATCGGGGCGATGGTGAGCACGACCAGGTCCGGCGCGGCCCGGCGCCGGGAGGCGACCTCGGCCTCCCACCAGGCGGGGTCGTCCTCCGGGAGGCCGGCGGCGGATCCGGTCATCACCTGGGCGATCACGGTGTAGGCCTCGGTCCAGGCCTTCTCCGTCTCCGGCGTCCAGTAGTGCCCGGAGCACTGCCGCAGCGCGGCGATCAGGCTGGCCCCGAAGGCCGGGTAGTGCTCGGGTGCGACCTGGAACTTGCGGTGGTCGCGTCCGAGCGCCCGCAGGTACTCGGTGAGCCGCTCGGGATCGTCCAGCCGCAGCACGATCCGGGTGAGCGCGGCGAACATCCGGTCCCGCTGCTCGTGCAGGGAGGCGGGGAAGAGCGACCGCAGCCCGGGGTTGTGGTTGAACAGGTGGGCGTAGAAGAAGGTGGTCAGGTGGTCGGCGCGGCGTTCGACGATGGCGAAGCTGGCGCGGATGACCGCGGGGTCGAAGGGCACCGCGCCGCCTCCTGCTAAGCCGGCCGGGCTTCGGTGAGTGCCGCGCCCGCGGTGTCGCCGACCGGGCCGCGGACACCGGGATCGTGCTCGAACAGGTGCCGGCGGAAGTATTCGGCGACGGCGGGGTCGTGGGGCTCCACGGCCGCGTGACCGCGCTTGCCGAGTACGGGGTCCATAGTCACGGAGCCCGACTCTACTGAGCGGGCGGGTTATTCGAACAGAGTTCTCCGATGAATGGTCAGGTACTGGACGCTGGTGCCCGCCGGATTGGCCGGAGCCTCCCCTCTCCCGGGCGCTCCGCTGGGCCGTTCGGGTGGGATCTATTGCCTCCTAGTGGATGAAATGCAGCTGTTTCGGGTACATCCCGTCCTGCCGCACGGATGACCGCCAAACGGGTGGGACGCGGCCAAAAGCCCAGGTGTCGCGGTATGACCGGCCCAGGATCGTGATTCCTTTTTGTCCGATCTTGCTCCAGACCGCCCGCCGCCCCGGCAGCCGACCGCGAAGGAGAGCCGGATGAGCCGACAGGTTTCCCGTACGGCTGCCGCCTTGGCCGTCCTCACCGACCGCCCCCGCCGTCCCTGCCCTGCCGACCCCGAGCGCCGCTCCCGCCTCCAGCGCCGGCCCGGCTCCCGGTGGCGCTGACCCGCGCCGAACCATCCCGACCATCCGCTCATGTGCCTGCGCGTCAGATGAGTCAGTCTTGGACGATTCGTCAGGAAATGTCGACACACCTAGCTCAAATGTCGCATTTGATGACGTATGAACTTAGCCTGACTCTGGCACTGCCCGTCAGATCCGGGCCGCCCGTTGCGCGACACACCGACCCAGAGGATCCGTGCATGGACGTCACCCGCGATTCGTCGCAGCGACCCGACAACCTGCCCAAGTCGTTCCCACCGGCACTGCCGGAACGTTCCGGCGCCAGCCCGATGGCCAAGACCGCGACCGTCACCGCGCCCGCCGGAGTGACCGTCAACGTGGCCAAGGTCGCCAGGCCGGTCGGCCCGGCCGACGGCGGCCCGGTGACCACCCCGCTGGCCGTCGTTCCCGCCCCCTCCCAGGCCAGCCCGACCGACCTGCGGGACCCGCTGGAGACCGTCGCCCCGGAGACCGTCGAACTCCCCGACCTCGCCCCGGTCGGCGCCCCCGCCGCCGCCACCTCCCGCCGCCCCCCGCGCGCCGACCAGGCGCTGCGCGAGCAGTCCGCCACCGCCCTGCCCGGCTGGATCCCCGTGCTGGCCGTGCTGATCGGACTGGCCGGGGTGCTGTTCGTCCTGCTGCGCACCGGCGTGATCCCGCACTGGGACTGGATGCCCGATCTGCGCGGCTCCGCCGCCAAGGAGAGCGGCCAGGCCGAGGTGGAGGTCCGGTCCGTCGCCGCGGCCGGCGCGGCCGGGCTGCTGGTGGTGCTCGCCCTCGCCGGCCTGCTGGCCAACGCGGGCGGTGAGACCCGGGTGCTGACCCGCTGGGGCCGCTACCGGGGCACCGTCCGCAGAACCGGTCTGGTCTGGGTCAACCCGCTGCTGCGCCGCCGCCGGGTGGACGTGCGGCTGCGGCACTGGCGCAGCGAGTCGGTCAAGGTGGTCGACCGCACCGGCACCCCGATCGTGGTCCGGCTGCTGATCGTCTGGCGGGTCAAGGACACCGCCCGGGCGCTGCTCGCGATCGAGGACCACGAGAGCTACCTGCGCGAGCAGGTGCAGGCGGTGCTCACCCGCACCGCGTCCACCCTGCCGTGCGACAGCAACGCCGCGCCCGGGCCCGCGCTGCGCGACGGGCAGTGGTTCGCCGACGAGATGACCCGGGCGCTGGCCGCCGAGGCCGCCCCCGCGGGCCTGGAGGTCTACTCGGTGCAACCGCTGGCGCTGGACTACGCCCCCGAGGTCGCCGAGTCGATGCGGCGCCGTCGGCTGGCCGACCTGGACGCGGGCCTGCGGACCGTGCTGGTCGACGACGCGGTGGAGGCGGCGGCGCTGGCCGTGCGCCGGCTGGAGCGGGCGACCGCGCACGAACTGGACGAGGCCGCCCGCAGCGCGCTGATGGAGCAGCTGCTCGTCGCCTTCGTCGCGCCGGCCGGAGTGGCCGCCTCGGTACCGCCCCCGGCCGCCCGAGCCGGGCGGAAGGAAGGACGACCCGCATGAGGATAGCCACCGGCGCCTACGCCGAACCCGGTACCGGAGCCGGCGCGGATTCAGGCCTGATGGGCTTCGAGGAGCGCCTCGGCAGCATCCCCGCGATCACCGGCTGCGGCTGCCCGAACTGCGCGGCCCGGCCGCGCACCGCCCAGGCCGCGGCGGTGGGCGGCGGCCGAATACACCGGGCGGTGCGAAGTACCTGCCTGGCCACCACCGTGCTGGCGGGCGCCGGCGTGGTCGGCCTGACGGCCGGTGCCGGGTCCGCGCAGGCCGCGGCCGGCCAGCAGGGCTGGGACGGTTCGAAGTACTGGTTCAAGAACGACGGCGGCGAGTGGCGCTGGACCAGCCACTACAACGTCTACACCGACCGCACCGGCGGCTCCGGGAGCTCCGGCGGCCAGTCCGTCTCGAACGGCTCGGCCTCCGGCTCCGTGCCGGGCCAGGGCTGGGACGGCTCGAAGTACTGGTTCAAGAACAGCAGTGGCGAGTGGCGCTGGACCAGCCACTACGACGTCTACGCGAGCCGCACCGGCCAGTCCGGCGGCGGCTCCGCCCCGGCCCCCAGCGAGCCGAGCACCCGCCCCTCCTCGAACAGCACGCCGGCCTCCGGGAGCATGGAGGCGGCCATCGACTACGCGCTCGCCCAGCTCGGCAAGCCGTACGTCTGGGGCGGCAACGGCCCGTCGGGCTACGACTGCTCGGGGCTGGTCCAGCAGGCCTACCGGCGCGCGGGCATCAGCCTGCCGCGGGTGGCGGACGACCAGTACGCGGCGACCACGCCGATCAGCTCGGGCCAGCTGCGCCGCGGTGACCTGGTGTTCTGGTCGGACAGCGGCCGGGCCTCGGGGATCCACCACGTGGGGATCTACCTGGGCGGCGGAAAGTTCGTGGAGGCACCCCGGCCGGGCACGACCGTCCGGATATCGACGCTCAGCTCGGGCTACTACCCGACCCACTTCGGACGGCCGTAGGGCCGGCGGAACGCACCGGGCCCCGACGGCTGGATCGCCGTCGGGGCCCGGTCGCGTGCTCAGGCGGAGGCTTCGTCCAGCAGGGCGGTCTGCTCCGCGGTGAGCTCCAGCGTGGCGCCGGCCAGCAGCGGGGGCAGCTGCTCGACGGTGCGGGCGCTCGCGATCGGGGCGGCGACCGTCGGACGGGCGGTCAGCCAGGCCAGCGCCACCGTGGCGGGCTCGACCCCGTGCTCGGCGGCCACCTTGTCCAGCGCCTCCAGCACCCGGGGGCCGCGCGGGTCGGCCAGGTAGCGGGCGGCGCCCTCGGCGCGGGCGCTGTCCACCTCCGCACCGCCCGGGCGGTACTTGCCGGTCAGGAAGCCGGAGGCAAGCGCGTAGTACGGGACGGTGGCGAGGCCGTGCTCGGCGACCACGTCGGCCAGCGGGCCCTCGAAGGTGCCGCGGGAGACCAGGTTGTAGTGCGGCTGGACCGCGACGTACCTGGCCAGGCCCTCGCGCTCGGCGAAGGCCAGCGCCTCGGACAGCCGCTCGGCGGAGATGTTGGAGGCGGCCACCGCCCGGACCTTGCCCTCGCGGACCAGCGAGTCCAGCGCGGTGACGAACTCCTCGACCGGGGTCTCGTCGTCGCGGTGGGTGTAGTACAGGTCGATCCGGTCGACGCCCAGGCGGCGCAGCGAGGCCTCGGCCGCGGACTTGATGGTGGCCGCGCCCAGGCCGCTCGCCTCGGGGTGCATGCCCACCTTGGTGGCGATCACGATGTCGTCGCGGTTGCCGCGGCTGCGCAGCCAGTTGCCGATGACGGTCTCCGACTCTCCGCCGATGTTGCCCGGGGCCCAGGAGGAGTAGACGTCGGCGGTGTCGATGAAGTTGCCGCCGGCCGCCGCGTAGGCGTCCAGGACGGCGAAGGACTGCTGTTCGTCGGCCGTCCAGCCGAAGACGTTGCCCCCGAGGGAGAGCGGGAAGACGGACAGGTCGGAGGTGCCGAGGCTCACCCGGCGGTGCATTCCGGTCATGGAGGAAGTCAACCTCATTGTGCGGCAGCCCATTCCGGGATCGGCGTCGTTTTCACGCGCCCGTCGTACCGGCGTCGCACGTCGGAGTGGTGCGGCCGCCGGACGAGGGGTCCGGGGTGTGCCTGAGGTGCGCCGATTCGTTAGAGTCCCTGCCATGGCTGACAACGAGTACGACCCCGCCGGTAGCACCCAGATGTTCCGGGCGTTCGTCGACGAGAGCCCGGCGCCCCAGGCACCGGGATCCGTCTCCACCTACAGCAGCGGCGGCAACAGCGGCAGTCGCACCGGCGTGATCGCGGTGATCGCCGTCGTCGCCCTGGCCGTCCTGGGTGCCGTCGTCTGGCTGGCGGTCAAGTGACCCTCGCGCGGGTGGCCCCGGTCCGGGTCACCCGCGCGACGGGAAGCACCGGCCTCAGCAGGGCTTGCGCCAGGCGTTGAGGTCGAGCTTCTTCTGCATCGAACTGAAGCCCAGCGCCTTGGTCTTGGCGCAGAACTGGTCCGTGTCGAGCTTGTACTCGACGTGGAAGACCGCCTTGCCCGCCTTGACGAAGGGCGACACCCGGTCGCACTCGTCGAACTGCGAGCACTCCTCGTTGACCGCGAAGTCGAAGTCCGGCAGCAGCGCGGGGATCTGGTCCAGGTCGTTCTTCAGGCCGATGGCCAGGCCGCGTTCGTGCGCGAGCTGCGCCAGCATCCGGTTGTACTTGAGCTGGTCGTCGGGGGTCAGCGGGAAGCCGCTGTTCTGGTTGTAGGCCTCGATGGTGTCCGGCTCGATGGCGTCGAAGCCCTTGCTCCTGCACATGTCGAAGCGGGCGGCCATCAGCGGCTTCAGCTGGTCGAGCTTGCGGATGTCGAACCACTTCTCGCCCTTCCAGCCGGTGTCCGAGCCCTGGAGGGACTTGGCGAAGGCGGCGGAGTCGGGACGGAAGTCCTCCCAGGAGCCGGCGTTGATGTAGCAGATCACCTTGCGGCCCTTGGCGTGCAGCGCGGCCACCACCGAGGCGTCGTTCTCGAAGCCGTCGATGTCGTAGACCGGTACGTCCACCGACTGGTCGACGGAGCCGCCGAGTTGCCACTGCCAGGTCAGCCCCGGGGTGGGCTGCCAGCGGGCGCCGGCCGGCGGCGGGGTGGGGCTGCCGGGCGGGGTGGCGGAGCCCGGCGGGGTGCCCGGAGGCGTGGTGCCGGCCGGGGTGCCCGGGGGCGTGGCCGCGGCGGGGGCGCTGGGCGAGCCGGGGGTGGCCGGGGCCGAGGTGGTGCCGGGGGTGCCGGAGGCGCCGGGAGTGCTCGGCGCGGTGGCCGCGGGCGGGCTGCTCGGGGTGCCGTCGGCCGAGTCCTGGTCGTCCTCCGAGCCCGAGCTGCTGCACGAGCTGACCAGCAGGGCGGTGGCGGTGGCGAGGGCCAGGGCGGCCGGCAGGAGCCGGGTACGGCGGTTCACGGTAGTCGAACTCCGGATCGGGTCAGGTCAGTTCGGCGGCGGCCAGGCCGTACGGCAGGGTGCGCCAGGGGTTGTCCCCGGCACCCGGCACGGCGCAGCCGACACCGGCTCGGCGGGCGGCGATCAGTGCGGAGGCGTCCTGGGCGGCTTCGGCCGGGACGTCGTAGACCAGGTGGCAGAAGCGGGAGGCCGCGTGGCGGCCGGTCCACAGCGGCAGCGTCATGGCGCGGTAGGCGTCCCAGTCGCCCTCGAAGGTGACCAGCAGGTCGGCCAGGCCGACCTCGGCGTACCCGGGGTCCGGGTGCTCGCCGTGGCCGAACACCACGGTGCCGCAGCCGGCCGCCCGGGCGGCGGTGGCCAGCCGTCGGTAGTGCGCCAACGCGCCCGGGTGGGTGGTGACCTGGTCGAGGTAGACGCCGGTGATGCCGTGCCTCTGACGGTACGTCAGAATGTCCGCCACCACGGCGGCGTGCGGCCGCCGGCCGTAGTCGGTGTCGGCGTAGCCGATCAACGGGAGCCCGGCGGCGCGGAGTTCGCCGGCGGCCTCGGCGAAGACGTGGTCCGGCGCCTCGCCCGGACCGTCCGCGAGGTTGAGCACCACGGCGGCGATCCGGGCGGGGTCGGCGGCGGCGACCGCCCGCCAGGCCGCCGGGTCCACCGCGGGGTGGACGTACAGCGGCACCAGCAGGCGGCCGTCGGGGTGGATCCCGGTGGTCATGCGACCACCGGGGTCGGTGCGGGCTCGGCGGTGCTGAGCCACAGGTCGCGCAGGGTGTCGGCGAGGTCGGTCACCGGGTGCCAGCCGAGTTCCCGGGCGGCGGCCGACACGTCGGCCTGCTGCCAGGAGACCGTGGCCGAGCGCTCGGATCCCGCCCCGCTCTCGTCGATCCGGCCGGTGAAGCCGGCCGCCGCGACCAGTCCGTCGGCGATCGCCCGGACCTGGCGGGCACGCCCGGAGGCGAGGTTGAGCACCCGGGGGAGCGGCCGGTCGGCGGTGACGGCCAGGCCGACCGCGTGGGCGACGTCCCGGGCTTCGACGAAGTCGCGGTAGGCGGAGAGGTCCCCGACCGTGATCACGCCGTCGGTGCCCTCGGGCGCCACCCGGCGCAGTTCCGCGGCCAGCCGGCCGGGCAGCGAGCCCGCGGGGGCTCCCGGGCCGACCGGGTTGAACACCCGCAGCACCACCGCGTCCAGCGGCGAGCCGGCCACCGCGAGGGAGCCGGCCAGCTTGGTCGCGCCGTACACGCCGACCGGGCGGGCGTCGGCCTCCTCGGACAGCGACTCGCCTTCGGCGCAGACGCCGTACTCTCCGGCCGAACCGATGTGCACCAGACGGGCCTTCGGGGCGCCGAACCGCAGCGCCTCGCAGAGCACCGCCGGGCCGCGGGCGTTCACCTCGGCGAGTTTGACCGCGCTGCCGGCCACCGCGCCGGCGAAGTTGACCACCACGTCGGGGGCCAGCGCGGCCAGTTCCTCGCCGAGCGGGCCGGCCTGGGCGGTGGCCAGGTCCAGCCGGAGGTCGTGGGCGGGCCGCCGGCCCGCGGTCAGCACGGTGGCACCGGGCAGTGACCGCAGGACGGTGGAGGCGTGACGGCCCAGGAAGCCGTCGCCGCCGAGTAGCAGGATTCTCACGCGGCCCGTCCGTCGCTGTCGGCGCCCGCGGCGGCGGGCTGGTCGATCGCGTCGTCCGGGGCGGTGCGGGCGGCCGGGATCGGCAGCTCCACCGGACCGGGCACGGCCGACTCGAAGGGCATCAGGACCGGGCGGATGGACGAGAACTCGGCGTTGGCCCGGTCGTAGTCGTCGGGGCGGCCGATGTCGAGCCAGTAGCCGCCGAAGTCGTAGGCGGCCGGCGGGGTGTCGGCGGCCAGCAGGTCGAGCACCAGCTCGTCGAAGCCCAGCGGCAGGCCGGGGGTGTACTTGGCGAGCGCCGCGCGGGAGACGCCGTACACGCCCATCGAGACGCGGTAGTCGATGCTGGGCTTCTCCTGGAAGCCGGTGATGGTGCCGGAGGCGGCGGTCAGCACACCGAAGTCGATCTTGACCTGGCGGGCGTAGGTGGCGATGGTCAGCGGGGCGCCGGACGCCTCGTGGTGCTTGAGCACCCCGGCGAAGTCCAGGTCGGTGAGGATGTCGCCGTTCATCACCAGGAAGTGCTCGGGCAGGCGGTCCTGCATGGTGAGCAGCGGGCCCATGGTGCCGAGCGGGCTGTCCTCGACGGCGTAGCCGACCCGCAGGCCCCACTGGGAGCCGTTGCCGACGTAGGCGCGGATGATGTGGCCGAGGTGGCCGATGGCCAGGGTGACGGTCTTGAAGCCCGCGGCGGCGAGCTGGCGCATCACGATCTCAAGGATCGCGTGCTGGTCGCCGATCGGGACGAGAGGCTTGGGAAGCGCGGTGGTGTACGGGCGGAGACGGACGCCCTTGCCGCCGGCCAGGATCACTGCGTGCATGGTGTTTCCCCCACGGAAAGGATGTGTAGGACACGAACCTCGGTTACCAGGACGAGCATGATCTTTTTACGGCGGGTCAGACGTTGTAGATGTCGGTCTTGTAGCGGGCCAGGTTGGCGGGGTCGCGGAAGAACTCGATGGTCTGCTCCAGGCCCTGCTCCAGGGTGAACCGCGGGGCCCAGCCGGTGGCTTCGCGCAGCCGGGTGGCGTCCGCGACCAGGCGCATCACCTCGGAGTTGGTCGGACGGATGCGCTGCTCGTCCTCCTTCACCACCAGGTCCACGCCCATCAGCTTGCCGACCAGGGTGACCAGGTCGCCGACCGAGATCTCGCCGCCGGTACCGGCGTTGAAGGTCCGGCCGACCACGGCCTCGGCGGGGGCAGTGCCGACGGTGCGGAAGGCGTTGGCGGTGTCCTTGACGAACGTGAAGTCGCGGGTCGGGCGCAGGTCGCCGAGGGTGATCTCGGTCTGGCCGGCCGCGACCTGGGCGATCACGGTCGGGATGACGGCGCGCATCGACTGGCGCGGGCCGAAGGTGTTGAACGGGCGCAGGGTGACGACCGGGGTCTCGAAGCTGGCGTGGTAGCTGTCGGCCAGCCGGTCCCCGCCGGCCTTGGAGGCGGCGTACGGGGACTGGGTGTTGATCGGGTGGTCCTCGGTGATCGGCACGGTCTGCGCGGTGCCGTAGGTCTCGCTGGTCGAGGTGTGCACCAGGCGGGGGATCTCCAGGTGGCGCACCGCCTCCAGCACGTTCAGGGTGCCGGTGACGTTGGTGTCCACGTACGAGTGGGGGGCGCGGTAGGAGTACGGGATCGCGATCAGGGCGGCCAGGTGGTAGACGGCCTCGGTGCCCTTGACCAGGCCGTTGACCGAGCCCGGGTCCCGGACGTCGCCGAGGACGATCTCGACCGAGTCCAGCACCTCCTGCGACAGGGTCTCCAGCCAGCCGAAGGAGGAGAAGGAGTTGTACTGGACCATCGCGCGGACGTGGTGCCCGTCGGCGACCAGGGTCTCGACGAGGTGGGAGCCGATGAAGCCCTCGGCTCCGGTAACCGCGACGCTGCTCATGCGGGATTCGCTTTCTCGATGTACGGACGGCCCGACCTTCTGTTGGGGGGTCGGCCGCCGGTGGTCCGATGGGTGTGTCTCTGATGGGTGTCTCTGTGGAGCGGGTACAGCGCTGCACGCGAATTCGGGCGTGCGTGATCTTCGAGGTGTTCAGCGGTGCTGGGTGGTGCGGCCGAGCGCGGGCCCGGCGAGGGCGGTGAGGACGAGGGCGGCCGCCCCGCAGCCGATCAGCTGCAGGACGATCGGATCCGCACCGGTCAGCAGCCCGGCGCTCTCGGCGACCGCGGCTGCCAGACAGATGAGGGCGGTGCTCCAGCTGAACCCGAAGGCGTTCAGCAGCAGCGCCAGCCAGAGCGAGCCGCCGAGGAGCAGCATCGCGCCGAGCTGCGGCACCCCGAGCGCGGGGGCGCCCGGCCACAGCACGGTCGCGGCGGCGTCCAGCGCGGCCACGGTGGTGAGGTAGATGAACAGGCAGCCGAGCAGGATCCCGCCGGTGCGGCGGGTGAACTGCCCGGTGGTGTGGCTGGTGCGCAGCGCGGCCACGGCCATCGCCCGGTAGCGGAAGAGCAGCCACTCGGCGAGCCCGAGGCTGAGCGTCAGCGCGATCATGGCGGGGCCGGTCGGGGTGGTCCTGACCTCGTGCACGGGGAGATCGCCGGCGTGCACGGCCTGGGCGGCGGTGTGCACGGCGTGCGAGGAGGCCTGCACGGCCTGGTGGATGGTCTCGCCGAGGCCGGCGATCAGCGTGAGCGCGCCGCAGGCCAGGCCGAACAGCAGGTGCGGGACCTCCTGACGGATCGGCAGCCGCAGTGCCACGTCGTCCCGTTCGCCGCCGCGGATGCACCCGAACAGCTCCCGTGCGGCCAGGCCGACCGCCAGCGCCGTCGAGGCGATCAGCACGACCGTCCGTACGGTCTGCGGGACGTCCGCCGCCAGCACCACGCCCGCGCCGACCGTGGCCGGAGCCAGGGCCAGCAGTAGGAACTTCTCCCGGCCGAGCACCAGCAGCACGGTGGCCGCGCCCAGGTAGCAGGACTGCCCGGCGGCGAACCAGAGCGCGCCGAGCGGCCCGCCGACCACGTACGCGGCCGTGGCCGCGAGCAGCGCGCCGACCGGCGCCCCGACGGCCAGGCAGACCGCGGCGTCCCGGCGGCGCAGCCGGCTGAGCCAGCGGTACGCGCGGTGCGCCAGCGCCTGGTTGAAGCCCCAGCTGACCAGTGTGGCGATGGACAGCGCGAGCATGCCCGAGGGCAGGCCGAAGCGCATCCGGGCGGTCGCGAACAGGTTGGCGCCGAGCAGGTAGCCGAGCCCGGGAAGGGCGAACACCAGGCCGCGCACCACGCAGCGCCAGGGGTCGGCCCGCCAGGGGTTGGCGAACTCGGAGCTCTGGCCGGGGTAGCGGCGCTCGACCTTCTCGAACAGCTCCTCGGCGACGGTGAACGCGTCGGGGCGGCCGTACAGCAGGGCGGCCTGCTCGTCGGAGAGGCCGTCGGACTCCAGGAAGGCCGCGATCTCGTACGGGTGGACGGCGTCGGCGCAGACGTCGTGCAGGCGCTCGGCGAGCTCGTCCAGCGGGTCGGCGGAGAGGCCGAGCTCCTCGGCGGGCTCGGCTTCGTTCGACGCGGCCGGACGGCGGCGCTTGAGCGGCAGGGTGCGCAGCTGCATCGTCCGCTCGGAGCCGCCCTCGCCGGGCATCAGCCGGATGGGACCGCTCATGCGTCCACCTCGCTGCACTCTGTGCGGTACACGCGCCTGTTGGTGGTTCGCTCGTTCACGCCCCGACCTCGCTCGGCTGGGGCTGGGCGGCGGCCAGCTGCTGGTCCCAGTCGGGGCTGGGGGCCTGGTCGGTGACGGCGACCATGCCGCCGGGCATCCAGCGGGCGGTGCCGAGGAGTTCGGTGTAGATCCCCCGGAAGCCGTCGATGTTCTGGCGGAGCGTGAACTGTTCGATGACCCGCAGCCGGGCCCCCTCGCCGAGCCGGGCGCGCCGTTCCGGGTCGCGCAGCAGCTCGATCGCGGCGGCCGCCATCGGCTCGGGCTCGCGCGGAGGGACGACCAGGCCGGTGTCGCCGACGGCCTCGCGCACCCCGCCGACGTCGGTCGAGACGGTCGCGCGGCCGCAGGACATCGCCTCGATCAGGGTGAACGGGAAGCCCTCGCTGATGCTGGAGAGCATCACCACGTTGCCCGCCGCGTACGCGTCGGTGATGTCGGCGACGCGGCCCTCGAAGGCCACCGAGTCGGCTATGCCGAGCTCGGCGGCCAGGGCTATGCAGCCGTCCCGGTAGGCCTCGCCGCCCTTGGGAGTGCCCCCGAAGAGCCGCAGCCGCGCCTCGGGGATCTCGCGTTGGACGATGGCGAAGGCCCGGATCAGCGTCTCCAGGTCCTTGATCGGGTCGACCCGGCCGGCCCAGCTGAGGGTCGGCGTGTCGGGTTCCGGGCCCGCGGGCGGGAAGGCGGCCGGGTCCACCCCGTTGTAGACGGTGCGGATGTGCGCGGAGGGCGTGCCGCCGCGCTCCTCCCACCGCCGGTTGTACCGGTTGCCGGGGGTGACCAGCGCGGCGACCCGGTAGCTCTCCTCGGCGAGCATCCGGTAGAAGCCGAGCAGCAGCGCCTTGACCGGCCAGCGGTACGGTCCGGTGCGGTAGCCGAGGTAGCGCTCGCGCAGGTAGATGCCGTGCTCGGTGAGCAGAAACGGTACGCCGTACTGCTGGGCGGCGATCAGCCCCGGCAGGGTGGCCAGGCCGCCGCTGGCCGCATGGGCGACGCCGTCCTGCGGCGGCTCGACCGACAGCGGTCGCAGCGCGTGCTCCAGCAGGTCGGTGGCGTTCAGCGCGTCGTGCATGGTGGGACGTGAGACGGCGGTCGGCAGGTAGTCGCGGGTCCAGACGTGCTGGAGGGTGCGCAGCGCGCGCTCGCTGCGCAGCGCCGGGCTGAGCAGTCCGTGCCGGGCGAGGTCGGCGAAGCCGTACAGCTCGGTGCCGAAGTGGGTGGTGTAGACCGGGTCGAGGATGGAGTGGAGGAAGCGCTCGTAGGCGTTGAGGAAGCGCCGCATCTCCTTGCCGCGCGGCGGCCTGGCCTCGGAGGCCGGGCCCCACAGCGGCGCCGTGGTGACGGACCGTACGTTGGCGGGCAGTTCCCAGGCCAGTGGTTCCTGACCGGTCCCGGTGACGGCGATGACGTCGAAGTCGACGTCCGGCATGCCCTGAACGAGCTGGTCGCACCAGACGCTCACACCGCCGTGCTGGTGCGGATACGTCCCCTCGGTGAGCAGGGTGACGCGCATCTCCTGTCCCCCCTCCTGTTCTTGCGTCGGTTGTCCGGACTGGGTGGCCGGAGCGGGAGCCATGGCGGGGTCGGACCGGTCGCCCGGCCCGACCCCGCCATCGGGTGGTACGGGTTACCGGTTGCCGGAGCGTCCGGTGGTGTCTCCGTGCGAGGCCGCTCCCCCAGAGGCCTTGCCGGTCCGGTCGCCCTGGCCGTCGCCGCCACGGGCATCATCGCCCTTGGCGACGCCCTTACCGGGCACCGGGGTTCCGCTTCCGGGCACGAGGGACTGCGCGGGCTTGCGGGTGGTGTCGCTCGGGCCCACCGGGACGGGGGTGGCGACGCCCTGCGGCACGACCTTCTTGTCCGCCGGGACGGGCGCCGGGACGGACTTGGCCGCGACGCTCGGCGCGACGGCGGCGGGAGCGGTCGGCGCGGACGGGAGCTGCAGGGTGACGGTGCTCTGCAGGGCGCCCGGGGACACCCAACCGGAGAGCGTACCGGCGTAGGACGAACCGAACCCGGTCGTTCCGATGACCAGCTTCTGAGCAGTTCCGGTCGGCATGGTGGCCTGGACCTGAACACCGGCCGGCGCGTTGACCGTCACCGTGTTGCCGACCCGGTACGCGGTGACCTGGCCGGAGGCGAGGGCCGTGTTCCAGGCCGCGCGGCGCTGGAACTCCAGGCCGATCTCGCGCTCGCCGAGGTTCACGATCGGGGTGTTGTCGGCGTGCAGCGACCGGTAGGTGCCGAGGATCTTCTCCAGCACCGGGTACAGGATGCGGTCCTCGGACAGGTTGGACTGGTGCACGAAGTGCGGCCGGGGGTCGTTGCTCAGCACGTGGCCGAGGTCGATCCGGGCCTCCAGCGGCACGATGTACGACTGGTAGCCGGTGTTGTCGTCCAGCGGCTGCGGCAGGCACGTGGAGTTGGCGTTGTTCTCGCAGACGCCGCTGCCGCCGTTGGCCTTGCTGGTGTAGATCCAGTTGTACTCGTCGGTCTCCTCCTTCGCCGTGCCGGCGTTGTAGAAGACGTTCATCGGGTACCGCGGCACGGTCAGCGTGGACGACCCGACGGCCCGCTGGGCGGGCTCGCGGGAGGCGTCGCTGCCGGTGAACCTGATCCCGTTGGCGGCCAGGGCGGGCGCCAGGTACGGGTTGTCGCTGGTCTCCTGAGGGGCCGTCAGCAGGCCGGAGTGCTCGCCGGTGACCAGGACCTGCGGGTCGACCTTCAGGCCGTTGGCGGTGGCCCAGTCGAAGTTGTTCTTGATCTGGGTGGAGATGGTGTTCTGGTCGACCCAGACGGTGGCGCCCGAGGCGTTCTTGCTGCAGCGCCACGGCACCACGGTGACGTCCTGCACGCAGCCCAGGTACGGGTGGGTGTAGGTGTGGTTGACCCAGCGGTAGCTGTTCTGATCGGTGATCATCTGGCTGGCCGTCGGGTCCACCGTGGTCTGGTGGTCGGCCTTCCAGTCCTCGCTGCCGCCTCCGTTGAACACCATGTCCAGCGTGAAGTTGTTGGCGGTCTGCCACTGCTTGAGGTGGTTCGCGTCGTCGACGCTCATCCGGATCGGGTTGGCGGTGTCCGGGGTGCCGGGCGGGCAGGTGACGTCACCGGGGGTGCACTTGAGGGTGGTGTCCCAGCGGTCGTCGGCCAGGAAGACGTCGTCCACGTGCGTGGCGAAGTAGTTGCGGTCGTAACCGAGGTGGACGCCCTGGGTGAGCCAGTCGACCATGCCGCGGGCCAGCAGCCGGTACTGCTGCTGGTACTGGTTGTAGACGAAGGTGACGACCAGTTCCTTGCGGCCGTCGTGGGTGTACTCGCCGACCAGCGAACCGCGCGCGGTCGAGCCGGGTATCGCCGCGTCGACCATCGGGACGAAGGAGGCGCCGGTCGGCAGGGTGGCGAGCGGGGTCGCCAGGTAGCCGTAACTCTCGCTGACCGTCGGGTCGTTGTCCTCGAAGGGGACGTTTCCCTTGAGGTACCCGAACGGCCCCGCAGTTCCGGCCGTGGTGGTGGCCGCCTGGATTCCGTCGAGGGTTCCGACGAATCCCGGATTCTGGGCGTAGTTCAGTCCCACGGCCGGGTTGGCCCAGGTGTAGGCGTCGATCTGCCGGACGTTGAAAGCGGCCTCGTAGCCGGCGATCGCGGCCATCTCGGCCGCGCTGTTGGGGAAGGGGTTTTCATTGGGCAGGACGATGCCCTGGTACTTCCCCCGGGGCTGCCCGTTCACCGTGTCGCTCAGGAAAGCGGAGTTGATGACGGGGCGGTTGGTGTCATTGAGGCTGACGACCTTGTACGGCGTCCCCTGGCTCTTCAGCTCGGCCGTGATCGCCGCGACGGACGGTCCCCCGTCGTCGATGACCAGGACGGTGAGGTCGATCCTGGGCGGCGTGGTGTCGCCGTAGGCCAGGGTGGTCTGCAGGCCACTGGCCAGCAGAACTGCCGCCGCGCAGGCGGCGACTCTTCGGGTCGCTCGACCCATGGTGATCCTCCCCTTGGTGCAGACGCGGCGCTGCGCGGCGCCTGCCTGCCCGTGTAGCTGTTCGCGGGCAGCAGGCTGCCCGGGCCCATCCTGGTCGAGGGCCGGCGGTGCCAGTGACCAAAAGGGCGAGAGTGCAGCGAACCTGTTACCAACGTTCATGGCGAAGCCATGGAGGCGCTGATTGTGACCGTAACCGGACCGGCGATGCAAATAGTGAATTGAAAATGAAAAACCGGAAGCCGAGTGCTACACCTGGTTACCGACTGCATCCGATCGGGCAGGCGGGCAGGACACCTACACTGTCGTCGTTGCGCATGACACTCTTGCACATCTCGCCGCGCTACCGGGCAGGTTCATGCAATATCGGGCACCGCTGTGCCATGTGACAGTCCGAATATGCAATGGGGGTGCGAGGGTGGCCGATCGGCGAACCGGGGGCGATCGGATCGGGGACGTACGGATTGTTACTGATAAGTCGGATGAAACCGGGCTGGTCGGGCGCAGTCTTGGTCTGCGCGGCGCGCTCAACGCTCGTGATCTGGGTGGCTACCTGACGGCCGACGGACGGGTGATTCGTGGTGGTGTGGCCCTGCGCAGTGATGGCCTGAACCATGTCACCGCCGAGGACCTCGGCCCGCTGGGTGCGCTCGGCCTGCACGGGGTGGTGGACTTGCGCAGCGAGGACGAGGTCCGCGAAGCAGGCCGGGACCGCCTGCCCGACGACGTCGCCATGCACCACCTGCCGCTGCTGGCAGCGGACTTCGACATCCACGCGACGGTGCACCAGGCCCTGGCCGACCGCAGCCCGCGCAAGCAGCGCGCCCTGCTCGGCGACGGCCGGGCAGCCGCCATGATGACCGGGCTCTACCGCTGGTTCGTCACCGACGAAGTGGCCCGCGAGCGCTTCGCCGCCCTGCTGCGCCTGCTGGCCGTCCCGGGCGGCGTGCCGCTGCTGTTCCACTGCTCGGCCGGCAAGGACCGCACCGGCTGGGCCGCCGCACTCGTGCTGACCGCCCTGGGTGTCGGCCGCGAGACCGTGACCGCCGACTACCTGCTCACCAACGCGCGCTCCGCCCCGGTGGTCGACCGGGCGCTGGACGACTTCGGCAGCCGCGGTCTGATGCGCGAGCCCGAGCTCCTCCTGCCGGTGTTCCGGGCCGACCGCGGCTACCTCGACGCGGCCTTCGCGGAGGTCCGGGCCGGCTGGGGCGGCTTCGACGCGTTCTGGCGGGAGGGGCTCGGGCTGGACGAGGACGTGCTGACCGGGCTGCGCGCCAACCTCCTGGACGGCGACTGAGGTTGAGCCCGGCCGAACCTGGCCGGATCCGGCTGGACCAGGTGCTCAGCCCTCGCTGATCAGCCCCTCGCGGAGCTGGGTCAGCGTCCTGGTGAGCAGCCGGGAGACGTGCATCTGGGAGATCCCGATCTCCTCGCCGATCTGCGACTGGGTGAGGTTCCCGAAGAACCGCAGCATGATGATCCGGCGCTCGCGCGGCGGCAGCTTGGCGAGCAGCGGCTTGAGCGACTCCCGGTACTCCACGCCCTCCAGGGCGAGGTCCTCGTAACCGAGCCGCTCGGCCAGCGGACCCTCGCTGTCCTCCTCGCTGGGGCTGGAGTCCAGCGAGCTGGCGGTGTACGCGTTGCCCACCGCGAGGCCCTCGACCACGTCCTCCTCGCTGACGCCCAGGCAGGTGGCCAGTTCGGCGACGGTGGGGGAGCGGTCCAGCCGCTGGGACAGGTCGTCCCCGGCCTTGGTGAGCGCCAGCCGCAGCTCCTGGAGCCGCCGCGGCACCCGGACCGACCAGCTGGTGTCCCGGAAGAAGCGCTTGATCTCGCCGACCACGGTGGGCATCGCGAAGGTGGGGAACTCCACCCCGCGCTCAGGGTCGAAGCGGTCGATCGCCTTGATCAGGCCGATGGTGCCGACCTGGACGATGTCCTCCATCGGTTCGTTGCGGCTGCGGAAGCGCGCCGAGGCGTACCGGACCAGCGGCAGGTTGAGCTCGATCAGGGTGTCGCGGACGTACGTGTGCTCCTCGCTGCCGGGCTCCAGCACGGCCAGCCGCAGGAACAGCGAGCGGGAGAGCGTCCGGGTGTCCAGCCCGGAGCCGGGCGGCGTCTCCGGTGGTGCCCCGGACCCGGGCTGCTCGGGGGACTCGGCCCGCTGGTGCGGGACCGGGTCCTCGGCGACCGCCGTGCCCTTGGCTTGACCAGCGTGGATCTCCGCAGTGCCCAGCTCTCCGGACATGCACCCACCCCCTTGTGACTGACAGCTGAACGGGGGCCGACGCACGGAGGTTCCCGGCGAGGGCCCAACCCCCTCCATACCGGAACACGGTCCACGGCAAACCCGAACGTCGCAACTTGTCACTTCGGGGTAACGCGCTGCAATCTCATTCTTCCCAGGAGTTGCCGGTCCGAAGCCTCGTCAGGATCCGTGAGAGCAGCCGGGAGACGTGCATCTGGGACATCCCCAACTCGGTGCTGATCTGCGACTGGGTGAGGTTGGCGAAGAACCGCAGCATCACGATCCGCCGCTCCCGCTCGGGGAGTTGGACCAGCAGGTGGCGGACCATGTCACGGTGTTCGACCTCGGCCAGCGCGGAGTCCTCGTAGCCGAGCCGGTCCAGCAGGGCGAGCCCGCCCTCGTGCTCCTGCGCGGCCTCCAGGGACGCGGCGTTGTAGGCCCGTCCGGCGTCCAGGCAGGCCCGGACGTCCTCCTCGGGGATCCGCAGGCTGGCGGCGATCTCGGGCACCTTGGGCGCCCGCCCGTGCAGCACCGTCAGCTCCTCCATCGCACCGCTCACCTGGACCCACAGCTCCTGGAGCCGGCGCGGGACGTGCATGGTGCGGACGTTGTCCCGGAAGTAGCGCTTGATCTCGCCCAGGATGGTCGGCAGCGCGTAGGTGGGGAACTGGACGCCGCGGCTGGGGTCGAAGCGGTCGATCGCGTTGATCAGGCCGATGGTGCCGACCTGGACGACGTCCTCCATCGGCTCGCTGCGGCTGCGGAAGCGGGTGGCCGCGTAGCGGACCAGCGGGATGTTCACCTCGATCAGGGCGGCCCGGACCCGCTCCCGCTCGGGAGTGTTCGGGGGCAGCTCGGCGAGTCGCTCGAACAGCACCCGGGTCAGCGTCCGGACGTCCACGACGGGCCGGCCGCCGGGGCCGCGCAGCCCGTCCGGGCGGAGCTCGCCGGCCGGGCTGATGATCGCAGCCAGCACCTCGTCCACGGACACGTCACCCCTCCCAATGTCGACAACGGCGGGCCCTGCGGATCGGGTGTCGTGGCCTGCTGGCCATGTCCGGCAAAACCGGTCATAGCATCACAAGGTGGGCGCAGGTCGGGCAAGCACCCGATGGAGGTGTGTTGGTGGAGTGTTCGATCTCCACCGGCCGTGTCGGCGGGGCGCCGCAAGGGTCGTTCCGGGACGGACCAGGAAGCCCCGCCCGGCTGGCCGGGCGGGGCGGGACGGTCCGTCCGGGGGACGGGCCGCGGGGTGTCAGACCTCGATGTCGGCGATCACCCAGGTGGCGAACTCGCGCCAGTGGCCCGCCGCGGCCTGGTGGGCCGGGTGGGTCAGGTAGGCCTGCAGGGCCTCGCGGTCCTCGACCAGGCTGTTGATCGCGTAGTCGTACGCGATGTCCCGCTCGGTGGTGTTCCAGCCGCACTCCCACTCACGGAGTTCGGGGATCTGCTCGCCGAGCCCGGCGAACGCCTCGGCGCCGGCGAGCACGCGCTCTTCGTCCTTGGCGACGCCTTCGTTGAGCTTGAACAGGACCAGGTGCCGGATCACGATTGCCGCTCCTCGCGGACGGGGGTAGAGGGTCCCGCCCACCGTAGCGGGTGCCCCGGGGCCGCCTTCAGGGCGTCCGCTACTTGATCAGGCCGGTCATGAAGGTGCCCACCGCCTTGGCCGCGTTCGAGATGCCCTCGAAGCCCAGCTGGACGAGCTGGGCGGACCGGGACGGTGACGTGACGATCGAATAGAGCACGAAGATGAGCAGGAGGACCATGCCGATCTTCTTCGCCTGCGCCATCGTGACCTTCCTCCCAGCTGTGGGCCGCCGTCATCAGGGTCCCCGAGCGGTCCGGTAAGGGCAGCTTATCCACCGGACGGGCTATCAAGTGTGCGACGCGTTCGTCCGGCGGGACGAAGGTCCCCGCGAGTGGGGCCTTTCTCCGGGTGCCCGGATGAGGCCGGGGCGGCAGGATGGATGACGTACCGAGGATCTGGCAGGAATCCCCGGTACGTGGATCCGGAGCCCCCGCTGTGGGACCGGGCGCCGCGGCATCCCCCCGACGCGGCCCCGGTTGTGGGACTCCGCAGGGGGAGCGGTCAGTCCCCCCGAACCGCTCCCCCCTCCAGGCTCCGTACGAGCCGGGCAGTGGTGGTCATCAGCCCGGAGTGCGGAGCCTTTCCGCGTTCCGGGGCGCGTCGTGTTCGAGGGCGTGTCGCGTTCGAGGGTGCGTGGAAACGCCGAAGGCCCGTCCGGATCGGACGGGCCTTCGGGCTTTCGAGCGGTAGCGGTGGGATTCGAACCCACGGTGGAGTTGCCCCCACACACGCTTTCGAGGCGTGCTCCTTTGGCCGCTCGGACACGCTACCGAGGGGAACTCTACCGGACGGGTGGCGCAGTCACGAAATCCGTATCCCGGAGGGGCCGGTGAGGGGCCTCAGCGGTGGGTCCCGAAGAAGTCGCGCAGCTGCTCGCCGCACTCCTCGGCGAGGACGCCCCAGATCACCTCGGGGCGGTGGTTGAGCCGGCGGTCGCGCATCACGTCGAAGAGCGAGCCGGCCGCACCGGCCTTCTCGTCGAGGGCGCCGTAGACCACCCGGTCGATCCGGGACAGCACGATGGCGCCGGCGCACATCGTGCAGGGCTCCAGCGTGACGACCAGCGTGCAGCCGCTGAGCCGCCACTCTCCGAGCTTTCCCGCCGCCTGCCGGATCGCGACCACCTCGGCGTGTGCGGTCGGGTCGCCGACCGCCTCGCGCTCGTTGTGGCCGCGCCCGAGCACCTCGCCGTCCGGGCCCAGGACGAGCGCCCCGACCGGTACGTCCCCGGTGGCCGGCGCCAGGGCGGCCTCGGCGATGGCGAGGCGCATCGGCGCCGCCCAGCGGTCGCGGACCGGGTCGGGGCGGACGGGGGCGGGCAGTGGCGGGACGTACGGGACGGTCAGCGGGGTGGACGCGGGTTGCATGGCATCCAGTGTCGGGCATCCGGTGGTGGACACCGGTGCGGACCGATCCCGCTACCGGACTGCCTCCAGGACCTCTCCGCAGCCCAGCGCCTCGGCGATCTCCTCCAGGGCGTCGCCCGGCACCGCGCCCTCGCCGCTCAGGGCGAGCAGCTCGTCGCCGGCCAGGCCGAACTCGGTGAGCAGGTGGGCGTCGCCCAGCGGTCCGACCGGGACGCCGCCGCGGGCGTCCGCGTCCTCGTCGTCCTGGTCCTCGGCCTCCTCGTCCTCGTCGAGGAGGTGGTCCAGGTCGCCGAACTCGCTCTCGCCGGCCTGGTCTACCAGCTCGTCGGTGAGGACGGAGCCGTAGGAGCTGCGGGCGGCCGCGGCACCGTCCGACACGAAGATCCGCGGGTCGTCCTCACCGTCCACCCGGACGATGGCGAACCAGGAGTCCTCCTGTTCGATGAAGATCAGGACGCTGTCGTCGTCCTGGGCGGAGTCGCGGGCCAGATCGGCCAGATCGGCCAGGGTTTCGACGTCGTCGAGCTCCGTCTCGCTCACATCCCACCCGTCCTCGGTGCGAGCAAGCACTGCAGCGAAGTACGCCACCAGGGACACTCCCAAGATCATCGGTCTCGGCTGTCGGCGCGCTTGGGCGACGCGAAAATCTGGCCGCCCCCGCGCCAGAGGCGGTCCGCTTGTTCGGACCGTCCCATCGGAATCGTGACAGAAAGCCCGCCCTCGCGGGGGGTGTTCGGCAGCGCGTCTTCGCAGGTCGTGTCGGAAGGCCCGAGCGGCGGACGGCGGAACGGCGTCGGTTCCGTCCGAAGCCGGTCGAAATTTGCTCCGAACACCCGTGGGGGCCGCGCCTCGGTCGTCCGGGGGTGCGCAGGGGGCGCTCCGGGGTCGCTCCGGAGCGGCGTCGGACCGGTGCCGGGGCGGAGCCGGATCCGTGTCGGATCCGTGTCAGATCCGGAAGGTTCGCATGCGCATCGCTTCGCGCATCCGCCGCTCCTTGGTCCGCCGGGGCTGGACCCGCTCCCTCAGCTCGCGCGCCTCGGCGAGTTCGCGGAGGAAGACGGCCCGCCGCTTGCGGCGCTCCGCCTCGGTCTCCGGAGGGTCCTGCGGCGGACCGGCGCGAAGGGGCGCCCCGCCGACGGGCTCCTCCGCCGAGCCGTCCCCGGCGTTCGGGTTGCTCGTCATAAGACGTGACATTCCCAGAACGGGCGGATTGATACCACAGAAGGCGCTAGCGTCCCGACATCGGCGATGCGTCACGGCGTGTCACCGAAACATCACCCCGGACGGCGGGCGGTCGTGGCACGGCGTGTCGTACGGGCGTCCAGGACCGGGCTAACCTCGATACATGCGTCTCCACGTCGTCGACCACCCCCTGGTCGCCCACAAGCTCTCCACCCTGCGCGATGAGCGCACCGACTCGCCGACCTTCCGTCGCCTGACCGACGAGCTGGTGACCCTCCTCGCCTACGAGGCCACCAGGGACGTCCGCACCGACGAGGTGGAGATCACCACGCCCGTGGCGGTCACGCTCGGTACCCGGCTCAGCTATCCGCGCCCCCTGGTCGTCCCGATCCTGCGGGCCGGCCTCGGCATGCTGGACGGGATGACCCGCCTGCTGCCGACCGCCGAGGTCGGTTTCCTCGGCATGGTGCGCAACGAGGAGACCCTTGAGGCCTCCACCTACGCCACCCGGATGCCCGACGACCTCTCCGGCCGCCAGGTCTACGTGCTCGACCCGATGCTGGCCACCGGCGGCACCCTGGTCGCCGCGATCAAGATGCTGATCGAGCGCGGTGCCACCGACGTCACCGCCGTGGTGCTGCTGGCCGCGCCGGAGGGCGTCGAGGTGGTGCAGCGGGAGCTGGCCGGCCTGCCGGTCACCGTGGTCACCGCGGCCCTGGACGAGCGGCTCAACGAGAACGGCTACATCGTCCCCGGCCTCGGCGACGCGGGCGACCGGCTGTACGGCACCGCGGGCTGAGCCTCCCGGGAGAAGAACCGAACGACCGAACGAAGGGGAGCCCCCCGGCACTGCGTCTGCCGGGGGGCTCCTCCGCGTCGTCGGTCTGCCTCAGCAGCTGCCGGTGGTGCTCGGGGCGGGGGTGGGCTTGGTGGCCAGGGCGAGGGCGGCGGCCGCCTGGGTCTCGTCCAGCAGGGCGTTGTAGCTGTCGCCGATCACGAAGTCCACGCTGGCGTCGGTGCGGGCGTCGGCGGTGACGGTCGCCCCGGCGATCTGCGAGCTGACCAGGGTGCCGGCGCCGGCACCGGACGGGCCCGCGATCACCTGGGCGGTGCCGGGCACCTTCTTGTCCAGCTCGGCCGGGGCGTTGCCGACCTTGCCGATGGTGAAGCCGCGCTTCTTGAACTCCTCGGCGGTCCGCCCGGCCAGGCCCGCCTTGGTGGTGGCGTTGTAGATGTTCACCGTGACGGCGGAGGCCTGCGGGACCGCGTGCGGGTCGCCCGCGGCCGCGGCGGGTGCGCCGGAGGCCTCGGGGGCGCCCGGCGACGGGGCGGCCAGCGGCTTGCCGGACGCGGTCGCACAGGCCTGCGCGGAGGAGTTCTTGTCCTTGCCGCGGAAGATGTCGTACAACTGCACTCCGCCGAGGCCGATCAACGCCAGGGCGAGCAGGCCCGCGAGCGCGGCGATCACCTTGCGGCTCTTCTTCGGGGGCCGGCCCAGCCGCGGATAGGCGTTGCCGGTGACGCGGTACTGCTTCCCCTTGAGGCCTTGGGGAGTCAACATGCTCACGGTTTGTCTCCCCCTCGTGCCAGGGCGGGGTCGGGATGACGGAGCGGCCGGGCAGGGGTGTCCCCCGGGTGCGGGCGGATCCCCTGGTGGCGGCCGTAGTCAGCAGCGTAGTGCCGTACGAGAGCGAAGGTACTAAACGATCATCATCTGGCGTACCCCGGTACCCGAAAGGGGGTACCGGGGTACGCACGGACCGCCCTCCGCCGGGTGGCGAGGGGGCGGTCCGGTTGGCCCGCGGTGGGGCCGTCAGTCCATTTCGAGGACACGGGCGTGCAGCACCTGGCGCTGCTGCAACGCGGCCCGTACGGCCCGGTGCAGCCCGTCCTCCAGGTAGAGGTCGCCGCGCCACTTCACCACGTGGGCGAAGAGGTCCCCGTAGAAGGTCGAGTCCTCGGCCAGCAGGGTTTCCAGGTCGAGTTGGCCCTTGGTGGTCACCAGCTGGTCGAGCCGCACCGGACGCGGGGCGACGTCAGCCCACTGGCGGGTGCTCGTCCGGCCGTGATCCGGGTACGGCCGCCCATTGCCGATGCGCTTGAAGATCACACGGAAAGCCTACCGTTTGGGCGGCGGATGGCGCAGCAGCCGCGACGCCGCCACGCGCACGGGTGTGAACTGCGGGTGGACGAATGCGGCTGTTTGATGGGAAATGTCGCGAACACCGGCCCGGTTCCGATCGGGTTCCGTTCCCGAATTCCGTTCCCGGGCTCTCACGGCGTTCCGTTTTCGCCCCTGTTTTCGGGCTCCGTACCCGAGTTTCCGTCCCCGGGTTCCCTTCCCGGGTTCCGTTCCCGAGTCCCGATCCGCCCAGGAGTGTGCACCGATGTCCTCCGCCCTCACCCCGCCGGCCGTCCGGGAGATCGCCGACGGGTACGCCTTCACCGGGCCCGCGCTCGACCTCGGCGCGGTGCTGCTGGACGGCACCGCCTACCCGGACGCCCAGGTGCGCGTCCCGCTCGGCGTGCTCAACCGGCACGGCCTGGTGGCCGGGGCCACCGGGACCGGGAAGACCAAGACCCTCCAACTGATCGCCGAGCAGCTCTCCGCGCAGGGCGTGCCGGTGTTCCTCGCCGACATCAAGGGCGACGTCTCCGGCATCGCCGCGCCCGGTGTGCCGAGCGAACGCACCGGAGCCCGCGCCGCCGAGGTCGGGCAGCACTGGACACCGCAGGGCTGCCCGGCCGAGTTCTACTCGCTCGGTGGGCAGGGCGCGGGCATCCCGATCCGGGCCACCGTCACCAGCTTCGGGCCGCTGCTGCTGGCCAAGGTGCTGGACCTGAACGAGACCCAGGAGTCCTCGCTCAGCCTGGTGTTCCACTACGCGGACAGCAAGGGCCTGGAGCTGTACGACCTCAAGGACCTCACCGCCGTGATCGGCTTCCTCACCTCACCCGAGGGCAAGGAGGAGCTGCGCACCATCGGCGGCCTCTCGGCGGCCACCGCCGGGGTGATCCTGCGCGCGCTCACGGTGCTGGTGAACGAGGGCGCCGGCGCGTTCTTCGGCGAGCCCGAGTTCGACACCGCCGAGCTGCTGCGCACCACCCGGGAGGGGAAGGGCGTGGTTTCGGTGCTGGAACTGCCCGCCGTGCAGGACCGGCCGCGGCTGTTCTCCACCTTCCTGATGTGGCTGCTCGCCGACCTCTACCAGGAGCTGCCCGAGGTCGGGGACCTGGACAAGCCCAAACTGGTGTTCTTCTTCGACGAGGCGCACCTGCTGTTCAAGGGCGCCTCCAAGGCCTTCCGGGAGGCGATCACCCAGACCGTGCGGCTGATCCGTTCGAAGGGCATCGGCATCTTCTTCGTGACCCAGACGCCACGGGACGTCCCCTCCGAGGTGCTCGCGCAGTTGGGCAACCGGGTGCAGCACGCGCTGCGCGCCTTCACCCCGGACGACGCCAAGGCGCTCAAGGCCACCGTCTCGACCTTCCCGCGCTCCTCGTACGACCTCAGCGCGGTGCTCACCTCGCTGGGCACCGGCGAGGCCGTGGTGACCGTCCTCTCCGAGAAGGGCGCGCCGACGCCGGTCGCGGCGACCAGGCTGCGGGCGCCGCAGTCGCTGATGGGGCCGATCGAGGCGGGCGCGCTGCGGGCGGTCGTGGACGCCTCGCCGCTGACGGCGCGCTACCGGGACGCGATCGACCGGGAGTCGGCGTACGAGAAGCTGGCGGCGCGGGCGCCCCGGCCGGAGGCGGTGCCGGTCGAACCGGAGCGGGCGCCGACGCGGGCGCCGTCGAGGGCGCCGTCGAGGGAGAAGGAAGGCGCGGGCGGGCTGCTCGGCGCGCTGCTGAGCAACCCGACCGTGAAGTCCTTCGCCCGCTCGGCCGGGAGGCAGCTCGGGCAGGAGATCTCGCGCAGCCTGTTCGGGACCTCCAAGCGGCGACGGTGACCCAGGCGGTGGCCCAGGCGGTGACCCGGACGGCGGCTCAGCCGCCCAGCGCGGCACCGATCCGGTCGAGGGAGGACAGGCGCATCAGGCCGTAGTTGTAGAACTCGACCTCCGGGACGCCGAGTTCGCGCAGGGTGGCGAGCTTGGCGGCGAGGTTCTCCGGGCCGTCGCAGTCCGAGGCCATCGGGCGCAGGATCACCGCCATCCGCTCCGGGCGGACGCCGTGCAGGGCGAAGGCGGCGACCTTCTCCCGGACGGCCTCCGGGGTCTTCGCGTAGCCGAGGGTCTCGATCTGGTCGGTGACCCGCGCGAGGGCGGGCAGGTCGATGCCGGACAGCCAGCCCTTGCCCGGGCCGCCGCCGTCCATGAAGCTCAGCCGCATGCCGTGCCGGCGGGCCTGCTCGGTGAGTTCGGCGGCGAGCGAGGTGACGGTGGCGGTGGAGGCGTCCACGTAGGCGGCGAAGGCGCCGTCGGCGAGGGCGCTCAGGTCGGCGGGCTCGGCGGCGGCGTCCTGGTCGGCCAGGCGGCGGCGCAGTTCGGTCCGGACCACCTCGGCGACCTGCTCGGCGGGGACGCCGGCCCGGGTGGCGGCGGCGCGGCAGTGCGGGCAGAAGCAGACGCCGAGCAGGGCCTCGGCGGTCGGGCCGAGCTCCTCGAAGTAGCGCTCGTGGTGGTAGCCGTGGCGCAGGCCGTGGAAGTGCAGGGACTCGGCGCGGATGGCGTCCACGCCGTACCGGGCCAGTTCGGTGACCAGGGTCAGCGCGTACTCCCGGACCTCCGGGTTCGCCGGGCACAGCTCGGTCAGGTGGCGGTCGCCGAAGGCGTTGGCCGGGGCGCAGTCGGGGTGGGCGAAGCCGAGGCGGTCGTTGTGGCAGAAGACCGTCCAGGCGTGCAGCTTCAGGCCGCGGCGGCGGGCCTCCTCGGCGGCCTGGGCGAAGGGGTCGCGGTCGCCGATCGCGGTGGACGGGACGGGCGCGAGCCGGCGGCCCTGCCAGCGGACCGGGTCGGGGCGGAAGTAGGCCGCGCCCGGCTCCAGGTAGCGGATCACCCGGCGGGGGTTGTGCGGGAAGACGTCCCGGGCCTCGTGGTAGACGGAGGCGAGGGTGACGCCGCCGACCCCGGCGCGGTCGGTGAGGTTGCCGAAGAAGGTGTCGGCGCCCTCGTCGAGCAGGTCGGTGGCGAAGGCGAGGACGGACGACTCCACGGTGCGGCTCCGGAGCTGGGGGAAGGTGCGCTGTTCACGCTAGCCGCAGGGGTGGGAATGGTCTATACCTCGCGCGCCGGGCGGCCCGGCACCCCCTACAGGCCCAGGTCGTCGAGTTCCTTGAGCAGGGCCGCGCGAGGGCTGTTCGGGGCGGGGACCGCCGGTGCGGGATTCGGGGCCGGCCGGCTGCGGAGCAGGACGGCGGCGGCCAGTCCGCCGGTCAGCCCGCCGAGGTGGCCCAGCCAGCTGACGCCCTGGGCGACCGGCAGGACGCCGATCAGGATGGTCGAGTAGACCGCGGCGACGACGATGCCGACGACCGCGTCCAGCACGTTGCGATCGAGGACTCCGCGCAGCACCACGTAGCCGAAGTAGCCGTAGACCATGCCGCTCGCGCCGGCCGTCACGTGGTTCGGGCTTTCCAGCAGCCAGACCAACAGCCCGCCGGACACCGTGATCACCAGGCTGGCGAGCAGGAACTTCCGCATGCCCCGGTAGGCGGCCAGGAAGCCGAGCACGAACAGGGGTACGGAGTTGGCCACGATGTGGTCCCAGCTGAAGTGCAGGAAGGGCATGGTGAACATCTCGGGCAGGTCGTCCACCCGCTCCGAGCGCAGGCCGAAGTCCCGCGACAGCCCGTAGTCGTCCAGCCAGTTCACCACCTGCACCGACCAGATGACGGCCTGGAGGCCGAGCATGGTGAGCAGTGCGCGACGGGAGTCCAGGAGCAGGCGGGTGAGAGAGGCGGCCATGACCTCGACTCTAGGGGCGCCGGGATCGTACGGGCACCCCATTACAGTGATCGGTGTCGGCCGGTTCACGGCCGACACCGGCCCGTTGAGAGGTGACCACCCCATGAGTGTTCGTCCGCCGCTGCCGTACGAGTTCCTGCCGCAGGTGCCGTCCTTTCCGCTGAGCAGCCGGGACTTCACCGAAGGCGGCACGCTGGGCCAGGAGTTCGTCTACTCCGGCGGCAACCTCTCGCCGCAGCTGGCCTGGTCGGGCCTGCCGGAGGGCACCAGGAGCATCGCCGTCACCTGCTACGACCCGGACGCGCCGACCGGCTCCGGCTGGTGGCACTGGCTCGCCCTCAACCTGCCCGCCGACACCACCGAACTGCCGCGCGGCGCCGGTTCGTCGGACGGGAGCCTGCCGGGCGAGGCCTCCTTCCACGGCCGCAACGACTTCCCGGGCAACACGTACGACGGCGCCGCCCCGCCGCCCGGCGCCCCGCACCGGTACGTCTTCGCGGTGCACGCGCTGGACGTGGAGAAGCTCGACGTCACCCCCGACACCCCGCCGGCCCAGGTGGGCTTCAACATCACCTTCCACACCCTCGGGCGGGCGCTGCTGACCGGCGAGTACGGGGTCTGACGCCCGGCGACGACACCTGATCGTCCGGTCGAGGTCCGGCGGCTGCCCGAGGAGGACGTGCGGGCGGGCCGTCGGGCCGTGGCCCGGACGGTCGGGCCGGGCGGTGAACGGGTGCTGGTGACCGACCGGGACGGCGTGCTCCGGTTCCGCTCGGGGAACGGCTGGTGCCGGGTCCCGGCCTAACTCCCGCTCCGGCTCCCGCTCCCGCTCTCCTGTCCGCTCTCCGCGGCCCGGCCGGCGCGGGCGGCGAGGGCGCGCAGGTGTTCGCGCAGCTCCGGGGGCTCGTGCACCTCGAAGTCGCAGTCCAGCATCAGCAGTCCGGCCGCCAGCCACTTCAGGGAGTCCGCGCGGGAGCGCAGGACGCAGCTCCGGTCGTCGATCGGTTCGAGCTCGTAGTCCCCGGTCCAGGGCATCCAGCCGTCGACCTCGGCGGCGGGGCGGTGGACGGTGGCGACCATGGAGTGCTTCGGCGACCTGCGGTGCAGTCTGGTCGCCACGAACACGGCGGGGTCCTCGGCGGGGAGCGGGCGCGGGGTGAAGCGGGCGCCGGTGGCGAAGGGTTCGGTGATCCGGTCGACCCGGAAGAGCCGCCAGTCCTCGCGGTCCAGGTCGTAGCCGATCAGGTACCAGCGGCGGCCGGTCGAGACGAGGCGCTCGGGCTCGACGTTGCGGCGGGTCTCGGCGCCGTCCCGGGCCCGGTAGGCGAAGCGCAGGCGCTCGTGCGTGGTGACGGCGCCGGCGAGCAGGGTGAGGTCCTCCGGGTCGACGGTCGGGCCGTCCCCGGTGAGCAGCGGGACGGTGGCGGTGTTGAGCGTGCCCACCCGGTGCCGCAGCCGGCCCGGCAGCACCTGGAGCAGCTTGCCGAGCGCCCGTACCGAGGCCTCCTCGATGCCGACCACCGCGTGCCCGGCCGCCGCCCGCAGCCCGACCGCGATGGCCACCGCCTCCTCGTCGTCCAGCAGCAGCGGCGGCATCGCCGTGCCCGCGACCAGCCGGTAGCCGCCGACCGCACCCATGGTGGCCCGCACCGGGTAGCCGAGCTCGCGCAGCCGGTCGATGTCGCGCCGGATGGTGCGGGGGCTGACACCGAGCCGCTCGGCGAGCTCGCTGCCCGGCCACTCGCGCGGGGTCTGCAACAGGGACAGCAGGTTCAGCAGCCGGGCCGGGGTGTCGCTCATGCCCTCCAGCATGCCGGATCAACCAGGACAGGTCCTGACCTACATCCCCGCTACCGTTCCGGCCGTGCAGAAGAGCGAGGAGTACGGAATGAGGACCGCGGAGCCCGCGGGCACGGACCGACGGAGGTGGATCGCGCTGGCGATCGTGATGGTCGCCTCCTTCATGGACCTGGTGGACGTCACCATCGTCAACATCGCCATCCCGAGCATCCAGGAGGACACCGGCGCCTCCTTCAGCGCCATCCAGTGGGTGACCGGCGGCTACGCGCTGGCCTTCGCGATCGGCCTGATCACCGGCGGACGGCTGGGCGACATCCACGGCCGCAAGCGGGTCTTCCTGATCGGGATAGGCGGCTTCACCCTGGCCTCCGCCCTGTGCGGGCTGGCCTCCGGCCCGGAGATGCTGGTCGCGATGCGGCTGCTGCAGGGCGCGACGGCGGCCCTGATGGTGCCGCAGGTGCTGTCGATCATCCACGCGACCTTCCCGGCGGAGGAGCGCGGCAAGGTGTTCGGCCTGTTCGGTGCGGTGGTCGGGCTGGGCGCGGTCTCCGGTCCGATGATCGGTGCGCTGCTCACCGAGTGGGACCCGCTGGGCCTGGCCTGGCGACCGATCTTCCTGATCAACCTGCCGGTCGGCATCGCCGGGCTGCTGCTCGGCCGCCGCTTCATCGACGAGTCCAAGGCCGAGCACGCGCTCAAGCTGGACCTGGTGGGCGTGGCGCTGGCCAGCCTCGGCCTGCTCATGCTGATCTACCCCCTGACGCACGGGCGCGAGGCCGGCTGGCCGCTCTGGGGGTACCTGTCGATGGCCGGGAGCCTGCCGGTGTTCGCGCTGTTCGTCGTGTACGAGAAGGCCAAGGCGCGGCGGGACGGCTCGCCGCTGGTCGAGCTGTCGCTGTTCCGGGTGAAGAGCTTCGCGGCCGGGATCTGCGTGCAGCTGGCCTTCGGGGTGGCGCTCGGCATCTACTTCCTGGTCTGGACGCTCTACATGCAGATCGGCCTGGGCTGGAGCCCGCTCAAGGCGGGGGCGACCGGCATCCCGTTCTCGATCGCGGTCTCCACGGCGGCCGGGCTGTCGGTGCAGAAGCTGGTGCCGCGGTTCGGACGCAAGGTGCTCCAGGCGGGCGCGCTGGTGATGGCGGCGGGCGTGCTCACCTACATCTGGGAGGCCGACCGGTACGGGACGTCCGTCACGCCCTGGCAGATGGTGCTGCCGCTGGCCGTGATGGGCCTGGGGATGGGCCTGATCGTCGCGCCGATCACCGACGCGGTGCTGTCGGAGGTGCCGCGCCGGCACGCCGGGTCGGCCTCGGGGCTGATCAACACCGTGCAGCAGGTGGGGAACGCGCTCGGGCTCGGGCTGGTGTCGGTCGCCTTCTTCGGGGCGATGGACGACGTGGTCGCACCGGAGGCGGTCGGGACGGCCTTCGGCGGGGCGTTCACGCACGCGATGTGGTGGGTCGTGGGGGTGCTGCTCGCGGTGTTCCTGCTGATGTTCGCGCTGCCGCGGCGGAAGGGGACGGCGGTCGAGGACGAGGTGGCGGAGCAGGAGCCCGTCCTGGTCTGACGGCCCTCTTCGGGGGCCCTGTGGGGGTGTCCCGGGGGGCTTCCGGTGGGGGTGTCCCGGGGGGTGTCCGACGAGGGCCCTGGTCGCGCCGCGCGGCCGGGGCCCTCGGCGTTCACGGAGAGGGCCGGCCGTGGGCCGTACCGCGGTGGGCTCCGCCACCGGGGCGGCTCTACCGGGTGGCGGCGCCCGCGGTGGCCGTCCGGCTGGTGGTGCGCGGCTTGGCGGCGGCCTTGGCCTCCTTCGCGGCGCGCTTCATCTCCTGCTTGAACTCCCGTACCAGGGTGAGGGATTCGGGGCCGGTGATGTCGGCGACCGAGCGGTGCGAGCCCTCCTCGCCGTACGCTCCGGCGGCCTCGCGCCAGCCCTCGGGCCGCACCCCGTACTGCTTGCCGAGCAGGGCGAGGAAGATCTGCGACTTCTGCTTGCCGAAGCCGGGGAGGGCGTTGAGGCGGCTGAGCAACTCCTTGCCGGTGCGGATGTCCTTCCACAGCGCGGCGGCGTCGCCGTCGTACTGCGCGACCAGGAACTGGCAGAGCTGCTGCACCCGTTTCGCCATCGCGGCCGGGTAGCGGTGGACGGCGGGCTTCGCGGAGAGGAGCGCGACGAACTCCTCCGGGTTGTAGGTGGCGATCTCGTGGGCGTCGAGGTCGTCCCGGCCGAGGCGCTGGGCGATGGTCAGCGGGCCGGTGAACGCCCACTCCATCGGCACCTGTTGGTCCAGCAGCATGCCGACGAGCGCGGCGAGCGCACTGCGCCCGAGCAGCTCGTCGGCCTCGGGCTGCTGGGCGAGCCGAACGGTGACGTTCATGGGGTTTAGCCCTCCACGGAGTTGACGCAGGGTCGGCGTCCAGTCTGGTGGACGCGGCGAGGGCGGCGGTGGTCAACACGCCCGTAGCAGGGGAACTCTTGCTGTTCCTCCAGGGCCTTGTGATGCCTGCTTTGTTCGTCGGCGGAGCGGTTGCCGGGGGCTCTGTGGAGGGGGCGCGGAAGAATATTTGTCCGCGCCTGTCACATCCAGCGCGTGCGCCGGGTCAGTGCTGTGTTCGACCAACCTGGACCGACTCTGACCGGATTCGACCAGTCGGCTGCCGGACGGGGAGCGCTCCGACGTCCGTCGCCCCCGCCATGGTCATCGTCCTCCATCTCGCTCCCGCCGCCTCTCCCGCCGTTACGGCCTGACGTTCCCTCGGATTGGTGTTCGTGCTGGTGGACATGTCGCCAACTCGTTTTGTTCGCATGGTCATTCGACCGGGAAAGAGGAAACGGGAAACCCTGTCGAACCCCGTTTGACCGGCTCGGTCGCATGCCAAGATTCAGGCGGAAGCGAGGGGTGACCGCTTCCGGCCCACGACGCGGCGGACGCATGGGCGATCGGATCCAGAACGGGGGTTGGCATGGGCATGCTCGAAAAGCCGTCCGAGGAGTTCGGCCCGGAACTCCGCAGACGGCGGATCGCCGCCGGGCTCACCCTCACCCGGCTCGCCGAACTGCTCAGCTACAGCAAGGGGCACCTCAGCAAGATCGAACGAGGGCAGAAGGCGCCGCCGCCCGAGTTCGCCCGGCGCTGCGACGCCCAGCTCGCGGCCGATGGCGAGCTGGAACGGCTGCTCCAGCCCACCGGACCACGACGACGGCGCGGCGGCACCGCGGACCGTGGCAGCGGTGGCGGCGGGGAGCCGCTGGGCCGGGTCGACCGCGAAGGCATCCGCTGGGCCGGCGGGCTGGGGCGGCGGCAACTGCTCGCGGCCGGGGCCACCTCACTGCTCGGCGGTGGGCTCGCCGCCGCCCTGCCACCGGTTGACGCCCTGCCGCCGGCCGCCGCAACGGTGGAAGTGGCGTCCGCGGCGCCGCCCGCCCCGGTCGCGGCCGTCACGGAGTCCGCCCCGGTCGAGATCTTCCGGACCCAGTTCGACCAGATGCGGCGGCTCGGCCAGACCAGCGCCCCCGGCACCCTGCTCCCGCTGCTCACCGTCCAGACCCGTACGCTGCGCGAGCTGGCCGTCCAGGCCGACGCCACGAACCGCGGCCGGCTGCTGGTGCTCGCCGCCCGGTACGCCGAGTACGCGGGCTGGATGGCCCAGGAAGCCGGGGACGACGCCGCGGCCCTGTGGTGGACCGCCCGGGCCGTCGAGCTCGCCCAGGCGGGCGGAGACCATGACCTCGCCTCGTACGCGCTGGTCAGACGCGCCCTGGTGACCTTCTACGCCGGCGACGCGGCACAGACCGTACAGCTGGTCGAACCCGCCCAGGGCGGGGACCTGCCACCACGGATCCGCGGCCTCGCCGCCCAGCGGGAGGCCCAGGGGCACGCCCTTGCCGGGGACCGCGACGCCTGCCTGCGCAGCCTCGACCGGGCCAGGGAACTGCTCGCCCGGGCCGACGCGGAGGAAGGCGGCGGCGCACCCGTCCTCGGTACCACCAACCTGGCCGACCCGGCGGCCATGGTCACCGGCTGGTGCCTCCACGACCTCGGCCGTCCCGGAGAGGCCGCCGAGGTGCTCGACCGCGAGTACCCCAGGATCCCGGCGCAGGCCGTCCGCAGCCGCGCCCGGTACGGCCTCCGGCGTGCGCTTGCCCACGCGGGCGCGGGCGAACCGGAACACGCCTGCGAACTCGCCGCGGAACTCCTCCCGACCGTCTCCGCACTGCACTCGGCCACCATCCGGTCCGACGTCCAGCGGCTCGCCCGTGAACTGCACCGGTTCCGGTCCAGCCGCTCCGTGCAGGACCTCCAGCCCCTGCTGGCCCGGGCGCTGCACCCGTAGCCGGTCCCGAAGCCAGGCCCGCCCCCGGCCGCCCATCCGTACCCCTCACTCACCGGAGAGGTGATTCGTCATGCCCGAGATCTTCGTCAACTACCGGACCAAGGACGAGGACAGCACCGCCACCCTGATCGAGCGCGAACTCTCCCAGCGCTTCGGCACCGAACAGGTGTTCCGTGCCAGCAAGTCGATCGGGATCGGCGGACGCTACCCGCAGGACCTGCTGACCGCCGTCCGCCGGTGCAGTGTGCTGATCGCCGTCATCGGCGAGGACTGGGCCGACGCCCGTACGGCGGACGGCCTGCGCGCGCTCGACGACCCGGAGGACTGGACCCGGCGGGAGATCGCCGAGGCGTTCCGGGCCGGCGCCCTGGTCGTCCCGGTGCTGGTCGGCCGCACGACCAGGCTCGACCGGCACAAGCTCCCGCCCGAGATCGCCGAGCTGGCCGACTGCCAGTACCGCCGCTTCGACAACCGCGACGCGGAGTCAGGCCTCCGGCGCCTGGGCGACGACCTCGCCGAGGCCCTGCCCCAACTCGCCGAAGCCGAAGGGCGGTCGGCCGAGGAGGGCGGAGGTTCCGAGGTCCACAACGAGGTCGGCTGGGTGGACGGCACCGTGGTGCAGGCCCGCGACTACCGGCACGAGCAGAGCGGGGGCATCGGCAGCGTGGGGCGGGACGTCGGGACGTTCATCAACAACGCGAGCGGCCAGGTGAACACCGGCAGCGGCCCGCAGAACATCACCGTGCGGCACGGCGGGGTCGAGTTCCACGGCGACGGCAGCAACTACGTGGAACACGGCACGGTGAACAACGACTTCGGCGGCCGGAGGGACCGCGAGGAGCGGCAGCGGTGAGCGGTGCCAGCATCGGGACGGCACAGGGGCCCACCAACACCGGCAGCGGTGACCAGAACATCATCATCGGCGGTGCCGGAGCACAGTGGACGCGGAAACCGGCCAAGGATCCGCGGTCGGTGGCCCTGGACCAGCGGCTGATGCTCAGCGCGCGGTTCGTCCCGCCACCCGGATTCGGCAGGCTGCAGGACGGCCTCGCAGAGCCGGGCCGGGTGATGCTGGTCACCGGACCGCCGGGGAGCGGGCGTCGCACGGCTGCCGTGATGGCGCTTCACAAGGCTGCGGGCAGGGATCGGGGGTTGGTCGAGATCCCGTTCTCCGACAATCCGGAGGACCGTCCCGACCTGGCCAAAGGGGACTTCTGGCTGCTCGACCTGTCGTCGATCGGGCCGGATGCCGGCCTGAAAGCCTGGGAGCTTCTGGGCGAACTCATGGGTCAGGCAGAGAACTTGAAGATCAGACTCGCCGCGGTACTTCCCTCGGTTACCGACGGTTTGGACCTGTCTCAGTTCCACGCGAACGTGATGGAGATCAGCCGGCCCCGCACGCTGGCGGTGCTGCGCAGGCATCTCGATGCCGAAGGCGTGCCGTACGACCCCGTGGAGCTCCGACAGTTCAAGCGTCTCGACGGGCTTGCCACGGTGGCGATGCGCGAGGTCCACCGGTTCGCGCGGTTGGCTGCTCAGGCGCGGGAACTGAACGGTGCAGCCGGTGTGCACGGCTGGCTCCTCGCCGCGTTCGCCGCCTTGGGCAAGCGCGGCGAGGAGGTGGCACGGAAGGTGGCCACACTCGACTCGGGGCGGAAACGGGCGTTGTTCCTGGCCGCCGCCATGCTCGAAGGGGCGCGGCCCGAGGCGCTCTTCCAGCACAGCGAGGCGCTGCTCAAACGGGTTGAGCACAGCCCCGATGAGAAGCCGGGCTTCGAGCGGGCCGACCTGGCCGAGCGGCTGAAGGAGCTGTCGGCGGAAGTGGGGGAGGACGGACGGATCCGCTTCAAGGAGCTGGCGTACGGCGGAGCGGTCCGGTCGCACTTCTGGACCTACTTTCCTGGGTTTCGGGACGAGTTCGGGACCTGGGCGGCAGAGGCGGTTCAGGACCGACGGGGCTACCTCGGTCCGGAGGATCGGACCAGGGTCCTTCTTCGGTTCACCGAGGAGAGCCTGCGGACCGGGGAGCTCAACGTGCTGCAGCAGCTCGCAGGGGAGTGGGCGGACGACCCGGCTCTCGGGGGCGAGGCGCGGGCGATCCTGGAGCAGGGGCTGACACACGAGCAGCACGGCTCCGACTTTCGAGGGTGGATCTACGACCAGGTCACGAAGGGGGAGCTGAAGTCCGCTCCCGCTCGTGTTCTGGCCGGGGTCTGCTCGGAGGTGATGGCACCGAGCCACCCCGAGCAGGCCCTGGTCCGACTGCACCATCTGGCGCGGCGGGCCCCGGAAACCCGGGGCCGGCTCCTCGGACTGGCCCGCTCGGAGCGCCGGTTGTACCTGAGGCTGCTCGGTCGGCTCTGCGAAGGGCTGGAGAGGCCGAGCCCTTGGGTGTCGGACGTCGGGATCTTCCTGGAGCTGGTGGAGTCGCTGCCCGGGTGGGTGCCACCGGCGGAGGTACGGCGCGGCTGGCAAGGGGTGCTCTCGGCGGCGGTCCCGAAGGCCGACAGGGTCAACGCGTGGCTGTCGGCCGCACGGCAGGAACGGGACGGGGGCGAGCGGCTGATGAGGATCCTCGTCGAGGCCGCCGACCGCGATATCGATGTGCTCAGCCGCTACTACCTGCTGGCGCGCCGCTGGGCCACCGAGCCGGATGGCTCTCCGGAGCTGCCGAGCAGGGACGAGGTGGCGCGTCGCTTCTGTCGGATGATCGACCGGGCGCAGGGGATCGGACCGTTGGTCGGAGCGGCCGGGGGGAGAGGACTGTGAAGAGTGCGGGGAAGATCCCGTTGGTCGGGCTGGCCCTCGCGGCGGGGCTGGTGATCGTCACTCTCGGGGTGGTGGCACGGTGGCCGGTGTGGCTGTGGGTGGTGCCGGCCGTGGTGGCCGTCGTCCTGGCCGCCGTGTTGGCGTCGGCACGGGCTCCGAGGGCGATGTCGGACGAGCCGCCGTGGGAGAGGACCCGGGTGGTCGGAGTGGCGCTGCCGAGCCTGGTGCCGGACTACGACTTCCACTTCTCGGCGACGGTCTGGTGGCGTCCGGTTCCGAACGCCACCGGGCTGGTGCACGCCGACCCGGCCGGCCTGGCGGTCGAGACGGTGCTGGAGCGCGCCCGGGCGGTGACCGAGCGCGAGGTGCCGGGTCGGCTGGATCTGCTGCAGCACCGGTTGAACGGTGTGCTCGGCACGCAGAGCCAGGACAGGTCGAGGCTGGTGGAGGCGATGGGCGGGCGGGTGGAACTCGGGCTCTCCGAGGACGACCGGCGCCGACTGGGGAAGCTGTCCGAGGTGCGCAAGACCGAGGAGGTCTGGGAGCACGAGCGGCGGCACGAGCAGAACAAGCGGGCCTACCTCGGCGACGACGTGCTGAAGTCGCCCGGCAGCGCGGTGGTGTGGTGGTTGGCTCGGAACGACGATCGGATCACGGAGGCCGTCGACCTGATCGGCCCGCTCGCCCAGCTCTCGGCGGCCGCCAACGACGAGGCCGTGAGCGAGTTGTACGAGCACCTGGTGTTCGGGGCGGGTCCGTTCCCGGACGACGACGGTGACGAGGGTGACGACGGGGATGCGGCGGGCCCGGTCGGGCCCGGGGAACCCGGTGGACCGTATGGTCCGGATGCGGGGCCTCCAGTGGTCGGTCCGCTGAAGAGGATGTTGGCCGACGCGGAGCTGGAGGGGGACTCTCCGGCGGGGCAGGTCTACGTGCACCGGGTGGCGGATGCGATCCACGCGGCCGGTCGGCCGGAGCAGGCCAGGCTGATCCGGGAGAAGCTGCTGGGGGACGGTGAGCCCGCGCCCGACCGGCAGCCGTCCACCGACGGGTCCGGTGTGCGCTTCACCAAGTTCAACGGCGCGGTGAACGGCTTCGCCGTGAACGGCACTTCACCCGGGCCGGAGGACTGAGGCGCTGCATCCGCCCGCTGTCTGTGGGGCGGGTGAGGGGGCGGGGTGGGAGGGGTGGGGTTGATGAGTCGTCTCATATGACTATTTCTGTTGTGTCGGTGCGGGGAGTCGGCGGCGGGTCATTCTTGGTCCAATCGATCGACGCGTCCAGAAAGGCCCGCCCGCCGTGACCCAGCCGTTCGAACTGCCGTCCTTCTACGTGCCGCACCCGGCGCGCCTCAACCCCCATCTGGACGAGGCGCGGGCCCACTCCACCGGATGGGCCCGGGAGATGGGCATGTTGGAGGGATCGGGAATCTGGGACCAGGCGGATCTGGAGGCCCACGACTACGGGCTGCTCTGCGCCTACACCCACCCCGACGCCTCCGCCGAGGTGCTGTCGCTGGTCACCGACTGGTACGTCTGGGTCTTCTTCTTCGACGACCACTTCCTCGACATGTACAAGCGCACCAACGACCGCGAGGCCGGCAAGGCACACCTCGACCGGCTGCCGCTGTTCATGCCGGCCGATCCGGCCACTCCGGTGCCCGAGCCGGAGAACCCGGTCGAGGCGGGTCTGGCCGACCTGTGGCGGCGCACCGTTCCGGCGATGGGCGAGGACTGGCGGATCCGGTTCGCCGAGAGCACCCGCAACCTGCTCGACGAGTCGCTGTGGGAGCTCGCCAACATCAACGCGGGCCGGATCGCCAACCCGGTGGAGTACATCGAGATGCGGCGCAAGGTCGGCGGTGCGCCGTGGTCCGCGCAGCTGGTCGAGTACGCGGCGAACGCCGAGGTGCCGCAGGAGGTTTCGGGCTCGCGCGCGCTGCGGGTGCTGATGGACGCCTTCTCGGACGGTGTGCACCTGCGCAACGACATCTTCTCGTACCAGCGGGAGGTGGAGGACGAGGGCGAGTTGAGCAACGGCATCCTGGTGCTGGAGCGCTTCCTGGAGTGCTCCACCCAGGAGGCCGCCGACGCGGTCAACGACCTGCTCACCTCGCGGCTCCACCAGTTCGAGAACACCGTGTTCACCGAACTGCCGGTGCTGTTCGCCGAGACCGGGCTCGACCCGGAGGGCTGCGCGCGGGTGATGGCGTACGTCAAGGGCCTGCAGGACTGGCAGGCCGGCGGGCACGAGTGGCACCTGCGGTCCAGTCGCTACATGAACGGCGGTGGCGCGGGGGCGGGTTCGGCCACTGAGGTGGCGCCGGGCGCCGGCGGCGGGCTGCCGGGGCTGCCCGGCCAGTCCGCCACCGGCAACTGGTGGGACCAGTACGCGATCGGCGGGATCGGCACCTCGGCGCTGGACATCCTGCGCAAGGGTGCCGCGAGTGCTCCCGCGACCGCCCCGCCGGATGCCGCCGGGTCCGGTGCCGCCACGTCCGGTGCCGCCCGGTCGGAGCGGCGGCGGGCCCGGGCGCACTCCCATGTGCCGTTCCAGGCCGTCGGTCCGGTCCAACTGCCGGAGTTCAGGCTGCCGTTCACCCTCACGCTGAGCCCGCACCTGGACGGCGCGCGGGACCGGGTGGTCGAGTGGGCCGACCGGGTCGGCCTGCTGTCCGAGCACCCCGGTGTGCCCGGTTCCGGCATCTGGGACGCCGAGTCGATGCGCGACTACGACCTCGCGCTCTGCGCGGCCGGCCTCCACCCGGACGCCACCGCCGACCAACTCGACATCGCCTCGGCCTGGTTGGCCTGGGGCACCTGGGCGGACGACTACTTCCCCAGGGTCTTCGGCCGCACCCGGGACCTGGCCGGAGCCAAGGCCGCCAACGCGAGACTGCCGCTGTTCATGCCGCTGGACGGCGGCCCGGTGCCCGAGCCGGCCAACGCACTGGAGCGCGGCCTCGCCGACCTCTGGGAGCGGACCGCCGGCCCGATGACCGTCGAGGCCCGGGGCCGGTTCCGCGAGGCCGTCGAGGTGATGACGGCGAGCTGGATCTGGGAGCTGGCCAACCAGATCCAGCACCGCGTCCCGGACCCGGTGGACTACCTGGAGATGCGCCGCTCCACCTTCGGCTCCGAGCTCACCACCGCCCTCAGCCGCCTCGGCCACGGCCGGACCGTGCCGGAGGAGGCGTACCGGCACGGCTCGGTGCGCGCCCTGGAGAACTCCGCCATGGACTACGGGGCCATGGTGAACGACCTCTTCTCGTACCAGAAGGAGGTCGAGTACGAGGGCGAGCTGCACAACCTCGTCCTGGTGGTGCAGAACTTCTTCTCCTGCGACTACCCGTCGGCGGTCCGGATCGTCGACGACCTGATGCACTCGCGGCTGGACCAGTTCCAGCACGTCGCGCAGAAGGAACTCCCGGTGCTGTACGAGGACCTGGGGCTGGACGCGGAGGCCCGGAAGGTGCTCGACGGGTACGTCCGGGAGCTGGAGAACTGGCTCGCGGGCGTGCTGAACTGGCACGAGGGCTGCCGTCGGTACCGTACCGAGGACCTGGAGCGGCACTTCGGAGCCGAGCGGGACCTCGCGGCGGCCACCCGGGTCCGAGCGGCGGCCGGGGAGGTGCCCCGGTCGCGCACCGGTGCGTTGCCGCTCGGCCCGACCGGCCTCGGCACGGCCTCGCTGCGCCTGCCACTGAGCTGAGGCCGCGGGCGGAGGCGGCCCTCGCCGCCGCACCCGCGCGGGGCCGCCCCCGCGCGGGTGCGCGCTCCCGTGGCTAGGCTGTCGATTCGAGGGGCGTGTGCTTCTCGACGCGCGCCCGCCGCCACACACGAGGGCAGAGAGATGGCTGCGCTACCTGAGGGCACACCCTGTTGGGCCAACGCGACGGTCACCGACCTGGAGGGCGCCAAGGCCTTCTACGGTGACGTCCTCGGCTGGACCTTCGGCGAGAGCTCGTCGGAGTACGGCACCTACACGCGGGCGTTCTCGGACGGCAAGGCGGTGGCCGCACTCGTGCCGCCGACGCCCGGCCGGCAGGCGAACCCCGCCTGGTGCCTGTACCTCGCCTCGCCGGACGCCGCCGCCACCGCCGAGCGGATCCGCGGCAACGGCGGCGAGGTGGTCACGGGGCCGACGCAGGTCGGCGACTTCGGCACGATGGTGCTCGCCAAGGACCCGGGCGGCGTCGAGTTCGGCGTCTGGCAGGCCGGGAGCCACAGCGGCTTCGAGCGGCAGGACGCGCCCGGCGCGTACAGCTGGGCCGAGGTCATCACCCGCGAGCCCGCGAAGGCCGACGCCTTCTTCCCGGCCGTCTTCCCGTACGGCGTGCGGAAGATGGACTCGGAGGAGGTCGACTACCAGCTGTTCCAGGTCGGCGACCGGCCGGTGCTGGGCCGGATGAGCGCGGAGGGCGACGTCCTGCCGCCCGAGGCGCCCTCGTACGTGAGCGTCTACTTCGGGGTGGACGACACCGACGCGGCGACCGAGCGGGTGACGGAACACGGCGGCACGGTGTACTTCGGGCCGATGGACAGTCCGTTCGGCCGGTTCGCGGCGGTCGGCGACCCGCAGGGCGCGGGCTTCGCGCTCATCGACCCGGGCCGGGCGGTGGGCGAGCGGCCGAGGACGGTGGACGTCTGATGGGGGAGCGCGAGGAATTCGTCGAGACCCTGGGCAAGCACCGCGGCCTGCTGCGGCGCACCGTCCGTGACCTCACCGACGAGCAGGCGGCCCGGCGCACCACGGCCAGCGAGCTCTCCCTGGGCGGGCTGATCAAGCACGTGGCCGCGGTCGAGGCGATCTGGACGCGGTTCATCACCGGGGGCGCGGAGGCGATGCGCAGCGGCGGAGGGGGCAGCGGCGGAGAGGACTGGGCGGAGCAGTTCCGGATGGCGGAGGGCGAGACGCTGGCCGGGCTGCTCGCCGAGTACGAGCGGGTGGCGCGGGAGACCGACGAGCTGGTCCGCGGCCTGCCCGACCTCGACCTCGCCCACCCGCTGCCGCCGGCGCCCTGGTTCGAGCAGGGGGCGAGCTGGTCGGCCCGGCGGGTGCTGCTGCACCTCATCGCCGAGACCGCGCAGCACGCCGGGCACGCGGACATCATCCGGGAGTCGCTGGACGGGGCGAAGTCGATGGGGTGACCGCCCGCCCGGGTGCGTCACGGTTCCACGTGCGGCACGGTGCCACGTGCGGCATGGTGCCACGTGCGTCACTGCTCGGCGGGAGTCACAGTTCGACGCCGAGGAGTTCGCGCAGCGCCCGGCCGCCGTCCGGGGTGACCCGCAGGGCCCGTCCGGAGCCGATCCGCTCCACCCAGGCACGGTCCAGGGCGGTGCGGAAGAGCACCGCGCCCAGCGCCCCGCCGAGGTGGCTGCGGCGCTCCGTCCAGTCCAGGCAGCTGCGCACCACCGGGCGTCCGCCGGGGCGGCCGGCACGCGGTGGCAGCTCGATGGACTGCGCGGCCAGCCAGGCGTGGCCGCGCTCGGTGACGGCGAGCCCGGCCTCGGCGGTGACCAGACCGCGGGCGAGCAGCGCGTCGGCGACGGCCACGCCGAGCCCCCCGGCCAGGTGGTCGTAGCAGGTCCGGGCGCGGGCCTCGGCGCTCCGCCGGGTCGCCTCGCGCAGGTTCCGGGGCGCCGGCCGCCCCCCGTGGGAGGCCTCGGCGAAGGCGGTGAGGTCCTCCAGCAGGGTGGCGACGGCGGGCGTGGCCAGCCGGACGTAGCGGTGCCGGCCCTGCCGCTCCTCCGCCAGCAGTCCGCCCGCGACCAGCCGGGACAGGTGCTCGCTGGCCGTGGACGGTGCGACGCCCGCGGTTCGGGCGAGCTCACCGGCCGTCCAGGCGCGGCCGTCGAGCAGGGCGCTGCAGAAGACGGCACGGGTGGGGTCGGCGAGCAGGGCGGCGAAGGCGGCGAGGGCCGGGCCGCCGTGGTCCTGGGGCATGTCTCCATGATCCGACATACCGCCATGGTCGGCCCGGGACAGTTCGGCCGGGGCCGAAACGAGCCGGGCCGACGATGGCGGCATGAGCGAATCCACGGCGATTTCGAAGGCGACTTCCACGGGGACTTCCACGGTGAGTCCGTCGCTTCCGGGCCATGAACAGGCCTTCTCCCGGTACGAGGAGGTGACCGCCGCCCTGGCCGATCCGGCGCTGGTCCCGCTGCCGGCCGAGCCCGGCCCGTACGGCACGGTGGCCTGGCTGCGGGCCACCGTCGCCCGGTTCAGCGCGGGTGAGGCGCACGCCCGGCGCCGGGCGCTGGTGCTGGCCGACCTGGAGCGGCTGGACCCGGGTGCGCTGAGGATCCTGGCGGCGGGAGGTTTCGAGCCGGACGTACGGCTGCGGGTGGTCCGGGTGCTCGCGGCGGCGCTCGGGCTGGCCGAGCCGGAGGCCGTCGCCCGGGACGTCAGGGCGGTGGCCCGGGCGTACTTCCTGCCGGGGCCGGGCGGTGCCGAGCGGGGCGGTACCTCGCCCGGCGGTGCCGAGCGGAATGACGCCGAGGCGGACGCGGCGGTGGCCCGGCTGTTGCCCGCGATGGGTGACGCCGACGAGGAGACCGCGGCGAACCGGATCGGCCTGCTGGTCCAGGCCTGTGACGCCACCGCCAGCCTGGTCGAGCACGTCCGCCGCGGTACCGGCGGTCCGGCCGCCACTCTGTGGGACGACCCGCCGGTACGGACGATGCGCCGCGTCGCCGCCCGGGCGACCGAGGTCGCCGGGGTCGCCGTACCCGCGGGGGCGCACGTCCTGCTGGACCTCGCAGCCGCTCAGGAGCGGGACCGCGAGCCGGGCCGTGAGCCGCTGACCTTCGGCGCCCCGCCCCGGCTCTGCCCCGGCCGCGCGCAGGCCCTGGCCATCGCCGAGGGCATCCTGTACGGCGCCTCCGACCCGTCGGACGGGTCGACGCCGCCCGAGCGGGCCCTGGGGAAGGCCGAACTCGCCGCCCTGATCCCGGAGTCGATCGGCCACGTGCTCACCCTGGCCGCCACCTGGACGGCCTGGGACGGCCGTCCGATCGTCAACGCCGACGGACGAACCTACACGCCGCACAAGGCCGTTCGCCGCATCACCGACCATCTCCTCGACCACCTGGCCGAGTTGGAGGCCCGGCTGGCCGGCGAGCCGACCGAGCCCGACCACTGGCACGCCTCCAACGTCACCACCCCGGCCGATCTGGCGCCCTTCACCGCCGCCGACCTGGACGAGGCGCGCAGCCGGCTCACCCGGATCGGACGGATCTGGGCCCAGCGGGTCGCCGCGCTGCCGGAGGAGCGGCTGGACGACTCGCCGGGTACGGGCTGGAGCTTCCGGCAGATCGTCTGCCACCTGGCCGGATCGTCCGGCTACTACGCCGACTCCGTCGGCGCGTTCACGAAGGAGGAGACCCGATGACCCACCCCGCCCCGATGACCCCGTTCGCCGCGCTGCACCACCGCCCCGGCCGCCCGCTGCTGCTCCCGAACGCCTGGGACCACGCCTCGGCCGTCGCCCTCGCCGCCGCGGGCCACACCGCGATCGGCACCACCAGCCTGGGCGTGGCGGCCGCCGCCGGGCTGCCCGACGGCGCCGCCGCCACCCGGGCGGAGACCGTACGGCTGGCCCGCCGGCTCGGCCGGGACGACTTCCTGCTCAGTGTCGACGTGGAGTCCGGGTTCAGCGACGATCCGGAGGAGGTCGCCGCCCTCGCCGTGGAGTTGGCGCGGGCCGGGGCGGTCGGCATCAACCTGGAGGACGGCCGGGCGGACGGCACGCTGGCGCCGTCCGCCCTCCACGCGGCGAAGGTCGCGGCGGTGAAGGCGGCCGTGCCGGAGCTGTTCGTGAACGCCCGTACCGACACCCACTGGTGCGGCCACGACGACCCGGAGGCGGAGGCCGTGCGGCGCCTGGACGCCTACCAGCAGGCCGGTGCGGACGGCGTGTTCGTCCCCGGACTGGCCGAGTCGGCGGCGATCGCCCGGCTGGTCGGCCGGGTGTCCGTCCCGCTCAACATCCTCTGGACGCCGACCGGTCCGGGCCTCGCCGAGCTGGCCGGGCTCGGGGTGGCCCGGGTCAGCCTCGGATCGCTGCTGTACCGGGCGGCGCTGGCGGCGGCGGTGGCCACGGCGGGCGCGGTGGCCGCGGGCGAGCCGGTCGGACCGGTGCCGGGTTACGCGGAGGTGCAGGCGCTGAGCGGGAGTTGACGCCCGTCGGGGCGGTCCGGGCTCAGCTGTCGCGTCGCGCGGCCCAGGCCGCCTCGATCCCGTCCAGGATCACCGAGATGCCGCGGGTGAAGCCGCTGTCCCGGCCCTCGTCGATCTCGGCCGGCACCTGGATGGTGTACAGCCGGTGCAGCCGCGGGTAGTCCTTGGCGGCCTCGATGACGGCGGGCAGCATCCGGTTCATGAACTCCTGCTCGTCCTCGCCGCTCTTGTTCAGCGCGCTCAGCCAGGAGGCCTCCACGCAGGCGGTCCCGACGGTGTAGCCCATGATCGCGCTCATCGCGTCGTTGGCCTCGGCGAGTCCGAAGCCGGCGGCCTCCATCAGGGCCAGGCCGTCCTCGGAGATGCGCATCCAGTTGGGGCCGAAGTAGATCATCCCGGCGTCGCCGATCACCGAGACCATCCACGGGTGGCGCATGATGAGGGCGCGCATGACCTGGGCGCAGTCCATGAGGGCCGCGCGCCAGACCTTCGGGTCCTCGGCGCCCTCGGCCTGGGGGATCGACAGCTCGCCGAAGACCTGGTCGACGACCAGGGCGAGCAGTTCCTCCTTGTTGGCGACGTGGGTGTACAGCGAGGTCGCGCCGGCGTTGAGGCGGGCACCCAGCTTGCGCATGCTCAGCGCCTCGATGCCGTCGGCGTCCAGCAGCGCGAGGGCCTCGGCGACGATCTGGTCGCGGCTCAGGGCGGGCTGCTCGCGCCGCCGCTGCGGCCGGCTCCACGGCGACGTGACGGTCGGCTGCGAGCCGGTCCGGCTGTTCGTCGGGGCGTCCTCCGAATGGGCCGTCATCAGACCCTCCTTCCACTTGCTCCCTCGTCCGGGTGCGGTCGGTCCAGCATAGGCCCGCGTCGCACACTGTGCGGCCTTGCGAACAGTGTGCGGCGTCCGTACAGTGTTCGGCGTGGCGCACACTGTACGGCCGGGGGCTGTGGACGGTGGGCCCACGACGACCTCCGTACGGCTTCCGTGCGGCTCATCGAAGGGGGAATCGCGGTGGACCGTCACCCGCGTCGCTGGCTCATCCTGATCGTGCTCTGTCTCAGCAGCCTGGTGCTGGTGATCGACAACATGGTGCTCACGGTGTCCATCCCGCCGATCGCCGAGGACCTCAAGGCCGGCGCGCAGGACATCCAGTGGATCATCGACTCGTACATCCTGGTCTTCGCCGGGCTGCTGTTGACCACGGGCAGCCTCTCCGACCGCTTCGGGCGACGAAAAGTGATGATCATCGGCCTGGCACTGTTCGGCGCGGCCTCACTGGTGGCGGCCGTCGCCGACAGCCCGGGCCAGCTGATCGCCGGTCGCGTCCTGATGGGCGTCGGCGGCGCGCTGGTCATGCCCAGCACCCTGTCCATCCTGATCACCGTCTTCGACGACGAGGAACGGCCCAAGGCGATCGCCGCCTGGAGCGCGGTGGCCATGGTCGGCCTGGTCGGCGGCCCGGTGCTGGGCGGCGCGCTGATCGCGCACTTCTGGTGGGGCGCGGTGTTCCTGCTCAACGTGCCGGTCGCGGCGGTGGCCATCCTCGCCGCGGTCCTGCTGATGCCGGAGTCCAAGGGGCCGTGGCGCCGACCCGACCTTCCCGGCATGGTGCTGTCGATGGTCGGCATGACCGCCCTGGTCTGGTCGATCATCGTGCTGCCCCGGGACGGCTTCACCGATGTCAACACCCTCGGCGCGCTCGCCGTCGCGGTGGCCGCGCTGACCGGCTTCGCCGTCCGGCAGGTCCGCACCGACTCGCCGATGGTCCCGCTCATGCTGTTCCGCAACCGGGTCTTCACCGGCGCCAGCTTCTCGCTGGTCCTGCTCACCTTCGCGACCGGCGGGTTGATGCTGGTGCTCACCCAGTACGTGCAGTTCGTGCTGGACTTCTCGCCCACCGACACCGGCCTGGCCTTCATCCCGCTGGCCATCGCCTCGCTGGTGTTCAACGCGGTCGGCGCCGCGTTCGGCAGGAAGGTCCCGGCCCGGGTGCTGACCTCCGTCGGCATGGTGATCATCTCCGCCGGGTTCGTCCTGCTGGCCACGCTCTCGGTCGGCGACGGCTTCGGCAAGGTCGCGGTGGCCATGCTGGTGCTGGGCATCGGCTCCGGCCTCGGCATGCCGACCGCCGCCAACGCGCTGATGGGCGCCATCCCCGGCGAGCACGCGGGCGTCGGCTCCGCGCTCAACGACACCATCCAGCAGTCCGGTTCCGCGCTCGGCGTGGCCATCCTCGGCACCGTGCTCTCCAGCACCTACACCGGCGCGATGCCCGCCGACGCCCCAGAGCCCGCCCGGCACGCCATCACCGACGCGCTCGCCGTCTCCGCCGCCACCGGCGACCACGCCCTGGCCGGCGCCGCCCGCGAGGCCTTCAACACCGCGACCTCCACCACCTTCACGGCGGGCGGCGTCGCCGTCCTGGCAGCCGCGGCGCTCACCCTGGTCCTGATGCGGGACCGGGCGAAGGGCGGCACGGAGGCGCCCGCCGAGCCCGCTGCCGAGTCCGCTGTCGAGGCGGCGGGCTGAGCCCGCGCCCCGACGGACCGGACGGCCCTGATCGCCCCGACCACCCCGGCTGCCTCGTGCGGCTCGTGTGGTCGGGGCCGTCGGCCTGTCCGGGGCGCGTAGCCTTCGAGCATGTCCACCGACTACGCGGAGCGCGCGTCCCGGCTGCCCGGTGCGGTGGTGTGGACGAAGGGCGCGGGCGCCGACAGCGGTGGTGGCGGCGCGGACGGGCTGGTGCTGCCGGACGGCTGCATGGACCTGCTGTGGACCGAGGGCCGACTGCTGGTCGCCGGCCCCGACACCCGGGCCTTCCGCCCCGGGCCCGGGCAGCGCGGACCGTGGGCGGGCGTCCGTCTCCGTCCCGGCGCCGCCCCCGCGCTGCTCGGAGTGCCCGCGCACGAACTGCGGGACCGGCGGGTCGACCTGGCCGACCTGCGGCCCGCCGCCGAGGTGCGGCGCCTCACCGAGCGGATCGACGCCGCGGCCGACCCGGCCGCCGCCCTGGAGCGGCTGGCGCTGCGCCTGGCGGCCGAGGCGCCGCCCGAGGACCCGCTGGTACGGGCGGTGGCCCGGGCGCTCGCTGCCGGGCACGGCGTCGCGGCGACGGCCGAGGCGGTCGGGCTCGGCGCCCGGCAGCTGCACCGCCGCTCGCTGGCCGCCTTCGGCTACGGTCCCAAGACGCTCGCCCGGATCCTGCGCCTCCAGCGCGCCCTCGGCCTGGCCCGCGCCGGCGTCCCGCTCGCCGACACGGCGGCCCGGACGGGCTATGCGGACCAGTCCCATCTGGCGCGCGAGGTGCGGGAGTTGGCGGGGCTGCCGGTGACGGTGCTGCTGGGGCCCTAGGCGTTTCTAGACGAGCGGCGCGAGGAGGTCGACCCCGTTGCCGTCCGGGTCGTGCACCACGGCGTACCGCTGGCCCCAGAAGGCGTCCCAGGGCTTCAGCTCCCCGTGGTGGCCGGCGCCGACCAGCTCCTCGTACACCGCGTCCACGTGCGCCGGGCTCTGGCAGCGGAACGCCAGCGCCGTACGGCCGCCGCCGGTCGGAGGGCGCCAGGCGGGGTGGAAGGAACGGATGGTCGCCTCCGTGTCGAGCACCAGGAGCAGCCCGCCGGGCAGCTCGGTCTCGACGTGCGGCTCGCGCTCGGAACCCTCGGGGAAGACGAGTCCGAGCCGCCGGTAGAAGGCGATCGAGGCGGCCATGTCGGAGACGACGAGGCCGATGAAGGCGAGCTGCGGTGCGGGTGTGCTGTTCATGGCCGCCACGGTAGGCGGCGGCCGGGCGGGCGGTCTTGAAGGAATCGGACATCCGCGGGCGGGGTGCGGACCGCTCGGGTAGCGTCCGGGTGGTTCGAACACCCGAACGGAGGACGATCAATGCTCCAGCGCAGTACCGGACCTGACGGGCCGACGGTGAGCGCCCTGTGCCTCGGCGCGATGACCTTCGGCACCACCGTGGACGAGGAGGCCGCCACGGCGATCCTGGACCGGTTCACCGAGGCCGGCGGGGCCTTCGTCGACACCGCGAACAACTACGCCGTCTGGGCCCCCGGCGGGACGGGCCACGAGAGCGAGGAGCTGCTCGGGCGCTGGATGGCCCGCCGCGGCAACCGCGACTCCCTGGTGCTCGCCAGCAAGTCCGGCGCCCGCCCGGTGCCCGGACTGCCGTACCCCGAGCACCTGGAGGGCCTGTCCGCGCCCGTGCTGCGCGGGGCGGTGGAGGGCAGTCTGAGCCGGCTCGGCACCGACCGCCTGGACGTGCACTACGCGCATGTCACCGACCCGGCCACCCCGGTCGAGGAGACCCTCGGCGCCTACGCCGAGCTGGTCGCGGAGGGCAAGGCCGTCCACCTCGGCTGCAGCAACCACACCGCCGCCGAGGTGGATGCCGCCAACGGTCTTGCCGCGGCGCGCGGTTGGCCCGGCTACCGGTTCGTCCAGCAGCGCCACACCTACCTGCGGCCCCGGCCGGACGCCGACTTCGGCATCCAGCGGCACGCCGACCAGGACCTGCTCGACCACCTCGCGGACCACCCGGGGACGGTGCTGCTCGCCTACTCCCCGCTCCTCGGCGGCGCCTACAGCCGCCCCGACCGGCCGCTCGCCGAGCAGTACCGGTGGCCCGTCGCCGAGGCCCAACTGGCCGTCCTGGCCGAGGTGTCGGCCGAGACCGGGGCCACCGTCAACCAGGTCGTGCTGGCCTGGCTGCTGGCCCACCCCGTGCCCACCGTCCCGGTCATCGGCGCCAGCTCCGTCGCGCAACTGGAGGAGTCCCTCGCGGCCCTGGAGCTGCGCCTCGACGCCGACCAGCTGCACCGCCTCGACACCGCCCGGTCCGTCGGGCGGGCCGGCGGGTAGCGGGATCAGCCCGCCGCCGGCCTGCGCGGCGGTCCGGCCGGCCGGAGGCGGGCGTGGCGAGCGAGTTCGACGCGGGAGCCGAGGTCGAGCTTCCGGAAGACGCTGCGCAGGCGGAGGTCGACGGTGTGCGGGGAGCGGCCGGGCCGGGGAGGCGCATGCGCCTCCCCGGGCGCCCTGTGATGCGGACGACCCCGTGCGCACCCGGAGGCGACTGCGGCGTTGTTCGCCACCATTCGGCACGATACGACCTCAGGCACCGGGGCCGGCCCCTAGCCTTGTGCGCGGACGTGACGTCCATGGCCGCGTTGCCGGGGATCAGCCCCGGGAGAGGGTGGAACGCCGTAGTCCGGACAGCACCTCCCTCCTTCAAAGTCGCACTTCGTCAGCAGCTCCCGCGCCCTGCACGGGACGGCAGGGCCGGGTTCCCATCCTTCGACGGGGAGGCTTGACCATGAGTCGAACGAGCAAGCACCGCCCAAGAGTTCTCATAGTCGGGGCAGGCCTGGCGGGCACCGCCACGGCGATCAGGATGCTCCACTTCGCGCGCAGACCGATCGAGATCGTCCTGCTGGAGCGGAGATCCGACTACCGCTCCGCCGGTGTCGCCTACCACCGGAACGGCAACCCCTGGGACCACGTGTTCAACATCCAGGCGGGCCGGATGTCGGTGTTCCGGGAGGACGTCCTCGACTTCGTCCACTGGGCCAACGGCGAGGCCGACCGCGGGGGCTGGCCGGAGCCCTGGGCCGGGCACCGGTTCGTCGAGCACGGCCCGGCGCCCCGACGGCTCTTCCAGGACTACCTGTGCGACCGGCTGGCCGAGGCGGGGCGCGAAGCCCGCCCCGGCGTCGTGCTGGTCGAGGCGGACGGCGAGGCCGTCGACATGGAAGTGCGCTCCACGGGAATCGAGGTGACGATACGTCGGTTCACCACGACCGATGCCGGCCGGAGTTCGGAGATGGCCGTACTCCAGGCCGAGCGCGTGGTGCTCGCGACCGGTCTCGAACTCAGGGAGCCGCCGTTCGCCGCCGAGGTGCTCAAGCACGGGTCCTTCGTGCGGAACCCGTACTCCGCGTCCGGCATCCGGAAGCTCACGGAACTCCCCTCCGGGGCGACCGTCGCGATCGTCGGTTCCGTGCTGAGTGCCTACGACTCCGCGGGCCTCCTGCTGCGGCAGGGTCACACCGGGAGGATCCATCTGATCTCCAGGACCGGGACGATGTTCCGGGCGTACCCCGGTGGCCACGAGCACGGGGTGTTACGACTTCCCTGTCCGGCATCGCTGTTGGAGCCCTACCGGAATCGCGAGGAGTTCCTCGCCCGGGTCCGGACCGAGTGGGACGCGGCGTGCGCGTCGGTCGCCCGGGACCATCCCGACGTCGATCCGGTGGTGGTCGCGGAGCGGGTGGCCAAGGCGTGGGAGCCGCACCTTCCCGAGGCCATCGAGCGGATACCCTCCGCGGAACTGCGGAGCCTGCTGGACGAGTTCGGCACCGCGATAGCCGCCGTGCGGGTCGGGGCGGTGGAGTACACGATGGCGGTCGTCGAGCGCGGGATGCGCGGGGCGGACGGGCGGGTGGAGCTGGTCGTCGGAAAGGTGGAGGGGATCACCCCGCTGGAGTCGGGCCGGCTGGTCGTGTCGGTCGCGCCCCCGGAGGGTGGGTCGGAGAAGGAACCGGGAGGCGGGCGCGCCATCGAGGCCGACCTGGTGGTGTCCAACTTCGGCCGGGAGTCGGACTACGGCAGGGTCGACCAACCGCTCTGGAGGAACCTCCTCCGGAAGGGCATCGCGGCGCCCCACGAACGCACCGGGCGCGGCCTGGACGTCGACGAACGGGGGACGCTGCTGAGCCCCGGCGGGGAGCCGGCCGGTCCGGTCTCCGCGGTCGGCGTGCTGAGGGAGGGGGACGAGATCGTACGGAACGGCCGGACCGGTGCGTTCGCCTTCAACCTCGCCGCCATCAAGAACCAGTCGATCGCGGTCGCCGCGCACGCGATCGAGCAACTGGAACTGGAAGAGGCCGTATTGGTTCAAAGCGCTGACCAACGCCGGGGTGGTGTCGGCAATTTGGAGGAAGCGGCCCGAGGGGGATTCGAGGACGCTGTCGTTCTGGAGGTGAGGAGAATGGCCTCACGGATCCGGAGCGAGCGGGAGCTGCTCGATTCCCGGCTGGAAGCCTGCATCCGCTCCATGCGTGGACGTCCGGCCTTTCCGGCGGACGCCGACCGGCAGGACCGGCTGATGAGGGTGGCCGTCAACCGGGCCGCCGTCGAACGGCTCACCGATGTCTCCGTGACACCACGGCAGCTGCGCCGACAACTGGGGATAGCGAACGCCGTAGATTTGGAGGAGTAGTTGAACGGGCGACGGATTCAGGGATTCCTGCTGACCGGTGGTACGCAGAGCGTTTTGCGAGGCACCTGCAATCGCACCAGAACTCCGCTTGAGGGATCCGTTCTCGTCGCCCCTTCCCTGGAAGCGGGTCTGTACGAAGCGATCGTGGCCGCCCGCGCGGTCGTCTGCGGTTCGGGCGGGCTGACCGGCCACATGCAGTCCCTCTGCCGTGGCCGGGGCATCCCCGTGCTCCGTGTCGACCAGGAGGACCTCGCCCACCTGGTCGGCGAAGTGACCCTGGACCTCGAAGACGGCTCGATCGTCATCGGCCCCGGCACGACCGCCGGGGCCGATCCGGGCTCGGAGCCCCGGAGCCCCTCGCCGGGCGATCTCGGCTCGGCGTGCGCGGTCATCGCGGACCTCCAGGACATCCGCACGATCAACTCGTGCGGGCCGAACGCGCGACGGGTCGGCTCCTTCTTCATCCGGGAGGAGTTCCTCTGCCTGGCGGCGGCACTGAGTCCGCTCGACTCCCTGGAGGGCGGCCCGGCCGACACGGCGGTCTACGGGCGGGCCATCGCGGACCGCTTGTGCACCTTCGTCGAGGCGCTCCTGCCCGGCCAGCGGCTGGTCCTGAGGCTTCTCGACCTCCGCTCCGACCACGCCGCCAGCGTCACCGAGCTGGCCCCGGTCGCGGTCGAACCCAACCCCGAGCTGGGCCTGCACGGCGCGCGCTGGCTCCTGGGTTCCACCGCCTACCGGGACGCGCTGCACGCCGTGCTCGGCGCCCTGCGCGAGCGGCTCGGCGACGAGGCGGGCCGCGTGCACCTCTCCGTGCCGTTCCTCAACGACGCCGAGGAGTTCACCCAGCTCAGGAAGCACCTGGAGCTGCCCGCCGACGTACCCCTGTCCGCGTTCATCGAGACACCCGCGGCGGTGCACGCCACCGCGGAGATCTGCGCCGCGGGCGCCAGCGAGCTGTTCGTCGGGGTGAAGGACCTGGTGCAGTTCTACCTGGCCGCGGACCGCGGCAACCACCTGGTGGCGGAGTCCTACCAGACCCGGCACCCGGCCGTCATGGACGGCGTGCGCAGGGTGGTGGAGTCCGCGCACACCGCCGGCACCCCGGTACGGGTGTTCGCCCTGGGCGCCGACCTCGCCCACTACCTCGACCACGTACCGACCCCGGACGGCTACATGATGTGCACCGCCGAACTCCGGCAACTGCTCCTCCAGCCGCAGCCCTGACCCACCCGGGCCCACCCGGGCCCACCCGGGCCTACCGGGTCCTACCCGGTCCCGCGCTGGGCGATCAGGATGTGGCAGCTGACCACCAGGACCCAGAACGGGAAGACCAGCTCGGACCAGCGCACGGTGGTGACGACGAAGAGGAGGACGAGGCCGACCGCGTAGCCGAGCCACACGAGCCGGCGGGGGAAGAGCCCCAGGAGGCGGCCGATCGTCGTGGTCGAGAGGGTGAACACGCCGGCCATGCGCATGCAGTAGCTCGAAAGCAGGGTGTAGGTGAGGTGGCGGCCGGACTGCCACAGCTGCGGCGTCGGTGCGCCGTGTTGCGCTTCGGCCAGTTCGAGCAGGCTGCCCGCCGTCGTGGCCAGGGCGAACAGGGTCGCGACGAACAGCACGCCGCTGCCGAGGAACACCGTGGAGACGAACTTGTCCTCGGCCGCGCCGACGTAGGCCCGCATCGCGCCCATGAACCACAGGAAGGCGATGCCGGCGAACGGCAGAAGGGCCAGTGCCCACCGGAGGGCCTGCCGACCGGAGGCACTGGCGTGCCACTGCTCCGTGCCGGGCGGGAGCGCGGGGAACACGACGCGGACGAGCACGATGGCGGCGGCCAGCAGCACGGAGAAGACGATGCCGACCACGGCCGCCGCTCTCGGTGTCTTCATCTGCTGTACCGGGTGCGCGGTCGTCGCTGTCATGGCTTGCCTCCGTTGGACCGGAACGGCGCGGTGGAATCCCCGGCGCAGCCTCTTGTTGCCGTGGAGCAGCAAGCCCTCCCAGCCCACGGTAGACACGTCCGGTCCCGACATGCGCGCCGGAAGGGTGGGCGGTGCCCGGCGGTCAGGCGAGCGAGGGGTGGACGAGGCGGCCGTGGTGGATGAGGGAGGCGGCCTGTTTGAGGCGGCGGACGCGGACGCTGATCTCGTAGCCGTTGATGCCCTCGACGTGGGCGAAGCGGCTGCTGAGGTAGCGGTAGAAGTCCGGGGTGTCCTTGCAGATGACGATGGCCATGATGTTGTGCTTGCCGCTGGTGGCCGCGGCGAAGGCGCATTCGTCGTGCCTGCTGAGCTCCTCGCCGACCTGCTGGAGCCGGGGCAGGGCGACCTGGAGCCAGAGGGTGGCGTTGAGTTCGTAGCCGAGGCGTTCGGGCAGGGTGTCGACGTCGTAGACGAGGGAGCCGGTGGCTTCGAGGGCCTCCAGTCGGCGGGCGACGCGGGGCTTGGACCAGCCGGTGGCCTCCGCCAGGCGGGTGTGGGAGGCGCGTCCGTCCTCCGCCAGGGCTTCGAGGAGGGGGAGGTCCTCGTCGGGCGGGGGGAGGGGGCGGCCAGCGGGGGTGGGGCGGTCCGCGGTCAGCAGTCGTACCTGGTCGTCGGTGAGGGAACCCTCCCGGCGGGTCCAGCCGCCGGTGCCGGGGGAGCCGAAGGCGTGGATGAGGAGGTCGAGGCTCAGGTCGAGGACGGAGGCGGCCTTGGGGAGCCGTCGCAGGAGGACGTCGTCCCGGGCCGTGCCGGCGGGTGAGCGGATCACGCAGATGATCTCGGACCCGCCCGAGGCGATGCTCGCGTAGGCGACCTCGGGCCGGCGGGCGAGCGAGTCGGCGAGGGGCCCCACGGAGTCGGGGCGGCAGTGCAGCCGCGCGACCCACTCGGCCCGGCCGTCGGCCGCCGGGTTGCTCAGCCCGACGATGCGGAGGACCCCGTCGCGGCGCAGGGCGTTGTAGCGGCGCGCCACGGTCTGCTCGGACGCCCCGACGACCTCGCTGAGGCGGCGGAAGGAGACGCGCGGGGCGCAGTGGAGTCCGTGGATGATTTTGTGGTCCAGCTCGTCAGGCATGGCGAAATCATCACACGGACACGAGCGGATCTGAGGGTTGTGTGACACCGGCCGGGATCGCTTGGGGAATCGCCGCCCCCGGGGCCGAAGCTGGTCGGCGGCTCCGCCGGTGTGCCCGGCCCCGGAGCGGGGCGCATGCCGGACGGCGGCGCCCGTCCAGCAGCCGGTGCCGGCGAGGCACCCCCGCAGTCGAAGGAAAGTCCTCGTGAACTCCGCAACGATCGCCACGACGCAAGGCCCCAGGGCCGGACGGGCCGCCACGCTCGTCATGGCCTGCCTGGGCGTCTTCGTCGCCTACCTGCCCGTGACCACCGTGTCGGTGAGCCTGCCGGCGATCCAGCGGGCACTGGGCGCCTCGACGGCCCAGCTGTCCTGGGTGCCGGACGCGTTCGTGCTTCCGATGGCCGCGCTGATCCTGACCACCGGTGTGTGGGGCGACGTCCACGGCCGCAAGCGGGTGTTCCAGGCGGGCATGGCCTTCTGCGCGCTGGGAGCCGCGATCTCCCTGACGTCCGACTCGGTGCAGATGCTGTGGGCCGGGCAGGCGGCCTCCGGACTGGGGGCGGCGGCCCTGCTGCCCACCACGCTGGCCCTGATCAGCCACGCCGTCCCCGACCACAGGGAGCGCGGCAGGTTCATCGGACTGTGGGCGATGTCCCTGCTGGCCTCGCTCGCCGTGGGCCCGCTGATCGCCGGCGGGCTGCTGGAACACGTCGAATGGCGCTGGATCTTCCTCCTGCCCGTCCCGGTGTCCCTGATCGTGCTGGTCGTCTCGGCGTTCCTGCTGCCCGACTCGCGCGCGCCGCACGGTCGTCGGCTCGACTGGCCGGGCCAGATCAGCGCGGCCGTCGCCGTCACCGCGGTCGTCTACGGCGTCATCGAGGGCGGCGCGAACGGGTTCGGCGAGCCCGCCGCGGTCGTGGCCCTGGTGCTCGGCGTGCTCAGCGCGATCGTGTTCGTCGTCGTGGAGCACCGCAGCGCGAGCCCGATGCTCGACCTCGCCCTGTTCCGCAGCCCGGCGTTCACCGCCACCGCCCTGGTCGCGATGATCAGCTTCCTGGGGCTGATCGGCTTCTTCTTCGTGCTGAGCCTGTACTTCGGCATGGTGCAGCACCTGACGACGCTCCAGGCCGGACTGCGGATGGTCCTGATGGCCGGGACGTCCCTCGTCACCAGCATCCCCGTCGGACGGCTGATGCACCGGGTGCCCGCCCGCGTGATGATCACCGTCGGACTGGTGCTGACGGCCGGCTCGCTGCTCTCGCTCACCGGCATCGACGCCCACACCTCCTACGGCTCGCTCGCCTGGCGGCTGGTCCTGCTCGGCCTGGGCATGGGCGCCGTCCTCACTCCGATGACGGCCTCCGCCGTCTCCTCCGTCCCGCACCACCTGGCCGGCATGGCCGCGGCCGGCAACAACGCCTTCCGCCAGGTCGGCGGCGCCCTCGGCCCCGCCGTCCTCGGCGCCCTGCTCACCACGCGCGCCCTCGACGCGCTGCCCGGCCGCCTGGCGGATGCCGGCGTGCCGGCGGAAACCGGTAGCCGCGTCCTCGACACCGCCCGCGACCACGGGCTCGCGGCCGTCGCCGGACTCGACCTCGGCACCGCCACCGACCAGGCCCTCACCGCCCTCAGCGGCTCCTTCCTCGACGGCATGCGGCTCTGCCTCCTCGTGTCCGCCTCGCTCACCCTCCTGGCCGCCCTCGCCTGCGCCCTCCTCCTGCGCCCGGCCCCGCCCGCCACCCACTCCGTACCCGACCCGTCCCCCGCCGGTGGCGCCACCCGTCGGCAGCCGGCCCGCACCCCGTGACCCCGCCCTGACCGCCGCGCCGGGAACCCGACGGCCCGGACCGCACTGCGGTCCGGGCCGTCGCGACGACCGGACGAACGCGCCCTTCCGGCCCGGTGGCGAGCGTCTCGACCTCACGATGCCCGAGCAATGGGCTGTCACCGCATGGGACTTCGAGACCGAGCGTAGCGGGGCTCACGTCGCGATGACGGCGCCGAATCGCTACAGGCCCTGGGTGCAGGTCGGTTGGGCACCGCTGACGTCGTAGGTGGAGATCCCGGGTACCTGGACGTTGGGGCAGGTGTGCGGATTGATGACCCCGGGTGCGGTGTAAGTGACGTTCCAGGTCCCCTGGTTCAGGCCGCTGGGGTTGACGGTGAGTACTTCGCGCGGGCTCCCGGTTGGTACCTGCGCGGTGGTGGAGGCCTGGAAGGTGTCCCCGGCCTTCGGCGGGTTCGGCGCGCCGACGCGGCTGCCGGACACCGTGAGGGTGACGGGGAAGGTCGGCTGGATACTGGCCAGCGTCTGAAAGGCCAGCGTTGCGAACAGCGAACCGGTGGCGGGGGGAGGCGGGTTGCCCTTCGCGAGGGGGACGAACAGGTCCTGGTGGGTGTACAGGTTGTCGGTGCTCGCGGCGGTCAGCCGCCAGGTGGTGTCGTAGGTCTGACTGTTGAACGACATACTGGCGACAGCCTTGTCCTTCCAGGTCCCGACACCGGAGAAGGCACCCTGGGGTGTTCCGGCATTCTGGTAGAACAACCAGATGTTGGCGGCGTTCGACACGCTCCAGTTCAGCGTCACGGTCCCGCCTGCCGGAACCGGAACCGGTGCGGCGGTGAAGGAATCGATGACCGGCTTCACCGGCGGCGGAGGCGGCGGGGAGAAGGGGTTCCAACCGACGAACGCGCCCCCGAGGACGCCCTGGTTGACGTACAGGTTGCCATCGAGGCCCTTGACCACCACGAACAGGTAGTTGTGCTGTGGGCCGACGAGTGCGGCGGCGGGGGCGGCGTCGGTCTGGCCGTCGCCGTTGAGTTCGACGAAGGGGGTGCCTGCGCCGCCCTGTTGCCAGTGGCTGTAGAAGATGTGGCCGTTGGGGTCGGTCGCGACGATGGCGATGGTGTTGTCGGCGGCGGTGATGGCGGGGGCGGTTCTGGTCGCGAAGGCGATGTCGTTCCAGCCGGTGAAGTTGCCGCCGAGGACGCCCTGGTTGAGGTAGAGGTCGGCGGTGTCGCCCATGCCTTTGACGAGGGCGTACAGGTAGTTGTGCTGTGGGCCGACCAGTGCGACGGCGGGGGCCGTGCCGGTCCGGCCGTTGCCCGGCAGCTCCGTGAAGCCGTTGGCACCTTGGCCGAGCGGCCACCAGGTGAAGTAGATGGCACCGTTCGCGTCGACCGCAGCCACGGCGGTGAGGTTGCCCGAACCGGTGGCGGCCGGCGCGAGCCTGGTCGGTACGGTGACTAAGGACATGGCGAGACGCCTCCGCGTGTGCCGGTCCCGGAGTGTTCCAGCGGAGACCGGGGACGGTGTCGTGGTTCCGGTCGGGGCCTCCTCCCTGCTATCAACACTTCGCCCGCCTCCTTGAGGCTGTCAACCGCAGGCGGGGATTGCCCGGGGGAACCACGAGGTCGCGGTGGCGGCGGTCTTCATCCTGATGCTGCCCGCGGCCGGGGCGGGCCGAGGTGTGGCCCGATGCGGAAGGCGTTGACGATCCAGGAGCCGGTTGCCGGCCGACCGCAACCAGAACTGCAACCACGAGACGACGAAGGCCCCTGGAAACTGCCGCCAACCGGTCGGGGCCTTTCGTTTGCCCTGGCGGGCGAAGGCGGAGGATACGAGATTCGAACTCGTGAGGGGTTGCCCCCAACACGCTTTCCAATTCTCCTCGGTGCCGTCCGCCGGGGTCCTTGCTCTCGGCGGATCAGAGGGTGGCGGCGCGCAGTGCGATCAGGGCGATGGAGGCCATGGTGAGGACCACCGCCGGAAGCGCGCCCTTGCGGTCGCCGACTCGCAGGTGGGAGGCGACCGCCCCGGCGAAATAGAGCGTCAGGCCGATCGCAGCGGCGATTCCGACGGGTCCCCACCAGAGTCCGGCGATCGCACCGGCCGCGCCCGCGATCTGAGCGCCGATCAGGAAAGCCATCATGCCCTGCGGTATTCCGAGGGTGGACATCTGCTCGGTGATGTGCCGCGTCCGCAGGGACTTGGCCCCGGCCGATACCAGGAGAACGGCCGACATGAACACAGTGACGACGGCAAGGGAGACGAACACGGCTGAAACCTCAATCGTGCGAGATGCGAGCAAGGGACGTGCGCACCTCGACGACGATAGGCGGCCGATAGGTACCTCCAGGTAACCTTCGGGGTATGAGCCAGCGACCCGGAATCGCCTTCCTCGCCGACTGCCCCGCTCTCCTGGCCATGGAGATCATCGCCAGCAAGTGGTCCATGGTCACGCTCTTCGCGCTGACCGACGGCCCGTTGCGCCACGGCGAGCTGGTCGAGTTGAGTGGCGGCATCTCACGCAAGGTACTGACTCAGACGCTGCGCCGGCTCCAGGCCAACGGGCTCGTCGAGCGGCACGCGTATGCCGAGGCGCCGCCGCGGGTGGAATACGGCCTGACCGATCTGGGGCGAACCCTGGAGGAGCCCATCAGGTTGCTCACCACCTGGGCGCGGGAGAACGGCGAGGCGGTCCTCGCCTTCCGGGAAGCAGCCGACGCGGCCACAACCACCGAGGCGGACCAGGCGACCCCGGTGAAGATCCTTCCTGCCGATGAGAACCTGAACCGTTTCTGATCAACAGCTTTCGGCGGGGCTTCGCGGCGGGGTCGTTCGGTCCGGCCACGTCGGTGCCCGTCACGACAGCGCCGCAACGGAGAGCTGGTTCGCCCTGTTCCAGGCCGGGACCACCGGCCCGTCCCAGCAGACGACGAAGGCCCGGACCGCTGAGCGGTCCGGGCCTTCGTGAAGGCGGAGGATACGAGATTCGAACTCGTGAGGGGTTGCCCCCAACACGCTTTCCAAGCGTGCGCCCTAGGCCTCTAGGCGAATCCTCCGAGGGAGAGCTTAGTACATGTTTCGGGGTGCTCGCGACCATCGATCCCGCAGGCGGGAGGGTGGGGGTGGCCTGTGGATCGTTGGGGCGGGAATCCGGTACTGTGGGGGGCAGCCCCTCGTGTGGCGTCATCTCTCTGAACCCCCCCAGGGCCGGAAGGCAGCAAGGGTAGGAGGGCTCTGGCGGGTGCACGGGGGGTCTTTGCGTTCCCGGGGCCGTGCGGGGCCGTGCGGGACGGGGCCGGGGGGTGAGGGGCGACGCGTTTGTCGGTCCGTCCCGATATCGTCGGTGGTGTGTCCCTAGCCCTGTACCGCCGCTACCGCCCCGAGACCTTCGCGGAGGTCATCGGGCAGGAGCACGTGACCGCTCCGCTCCAGCAGGCCCTGCGCAACAACAGGGTCAACCACGCGTACCTGTTCAGCGGGCCGCGCGGCTGTGGCAAGACGACGAGCGCGCGCATCCTGGCCCGCTGCCTGAACTGCGAGCAGGGGCCGACGCCGACGCCCTGCGGGGAGTGCCAGTCCTGTCGGGACCTCGCGACCGGCGGGCCCGGCTCGATCGACGTGATCGAGATCGACGCGGCCTCGCACGGTGGTGTGGACGACGCGCGCGAGCTGCGCGAGCGGGCGTTCTTCGCGCCGGTGCACAGCCGGTACAAGATCTTCATCCTGGACGAGGCGCACATGGTGACCTCGGCCGGGTTCAACGCGCTGCTCAAGGTGGTCGAGGAGCCGCCGGAGCACCTCAAGTTCATCTTCGCGACCACCGAGCCGGAGAAGGTGATCGGGACGATCCGGTCCCGGACGCACCACTACCCGTTCCGGCTGGTCCCGCCCGGCACGCTGCGCGACTACCTGGCGGACGTGTGCGGGCGCGAGGGCATCCAGGTCGAGGACCCGGTCTTCCCGCTGGTGGTGCGGGCCGGAGCGGGCTCGGTGCGTGACTCCATGTCGGTCATGGACCAGCTGCTGGCCGGTGCCGACGAGGAGGGCGTCACCTACCAGATGGCCACGGCGCTGCTCGGGTACACCGACTCGGCGCTGCTGGACGAGGTGGTCGACGCCTTCGCCGCGCACGACGGGGCGACGGTGTTCCAGGTGATCGACCGGGTGGTCGAGGGCGGGCACGACCCGCGCCGTTTCGTCACCGACCTGCTGGAGCGGCTGCGCGACCTGGTGATCCTCGCCACCGTGCCGGAGGCGGGGGAGAAGGGGCTGATCGACGCCCCGGCCGACCGGGTCGCGGTGATGCAGGCGCAGGCGGACGCGTTCGGCGCGGCCGAGCTGAGCCGGGCGGCCGACCTCGTCAACACCGGGCTGACCGAGATGCGCGGCAACGCGGCGCCGCGGTTGCAGCTGGAGCTGATCTGCGCCCGGGTGATGCTGCCGGGCGCGTACAGCGACGAGCTGTCGTTGCAGGCGCGTCTGGACAAGCTGGAGCGGCGGGCGGCGGCGGGCGGGTTCGCCGCGGCCGCGCCGTTGGGCGCCCCGATGGCGGCGCCCGTGGCCGCTCCGGTGGCGGCGCCCATGGCCGCCCCGGTCGCCGTGCCGGTGGCCGTGCCCGGGGGAGACGCCGCCCCGGCGATGGACGTGCCCGCCCCGGCGCCCGCGCCCGTCCAGGCGCAGCCCGTGCAGGCGCCGCCCGCACCCGCCGCGCCCGCACCGGGCGCCTGGCCGATCCCGCGCAGCTTCCCGCCCGCCGGCGGTGCCCCGGCCCCGGCCGCAGCGCCCGTGCCGCAGCCGCAGGCCGCCCAGCCGGCCCCGGCCCCGGCTCCGGCCCCCGCGCCGGTGCAGGCCGCGCCGCCCGCACCCGCCGCGGTCCCCGGCGGCCAGCCGTCCGCGGCCGCGCAGCAGGGCGCCGCGCAGATCCGGCAGCTGTGGCCGCAGATCCTGGAGGCGGTGAAGAACCGCCGCCGCTTCACCTGGATCCTGCTCAGCCAGAACGGCCAGGTGGCCGGGTTCGACGGCAGCACGCTCCAGGTCTCGTTCATCAACGCCGGCGCCCGGGACAGCTTCGTCGGCAGCAACAGCGACGACGTGCTGCGCCAGGCGCTGTCCGACGCGCTGGGTGTGGACTGGCGGATCGAGTGCATCGTCGACCCGTCCGGTGGGGCGGGCGGCGGGGCGGGCGCGGCTCCGAGCGCGCCCCCGAGCGGTGGCGACGTTGGTCTTGGACTC
>NZ_LFMD02000002.1:2122185-2206767 GCF_015776785.2 Kitasatospora sp. SUK 42
GGCCGGAAGGGCCCGCCGGTCGAGCTTGCCGTTCGAGGTCAGTGGCAGCGCGTCCAACACCACGAACGCCGACGGCACCATGTACTCCGGCAGCCGCTCGGCCAGGTGGCCGCGCAGGTCGGCCGGGCGCGGGGCGGCGTCCGCGGCGGGCACCAGGTAGGCGACCAGCCGGGTGTCGTCGGCGCGGTCCTGCCGGGCCAGCACGGCGACCTGGGCGATGCCGGGGTGGGAGGCCAGCGCCGCCTCGATCTCTCCGAGCTCGAGGCGGAAGCCGCGCACCTTCACCTGCTGGTCGGCGCGGCCGACGTAGCGCAGGCTGCCATCCGCCGCCCGGCGCACCACGTCGCCGCTGCGGTACATCCGGGAGCCCGCGGGCCCGTACGGGTCGGCGACGAACCGCCCGGCGGTCAGGCCCGGCCGGTTCAGGTAGCCGCGCGCCAACCCCGCGCCCGCGACGTACAACTCCCCCGGCACACCTGCGGGCAGCGGCCGGAGGGCGCCGTCGAGCACGTACGTCCGTAGGTCCGTGAGGGGGGAGCCGATCTGGTCGGCCACGGTGCCCGAGCCGTCGAGCACCGCAGAGGTGACATGGACCGTGGTCTCGGTGATGCCGTACATGTTGACCAGCCGCGGCGCGTCGTCCGCATGCCGCTGGTACCAGCTCGCCAGCCGGGCGTGCTCCAGCGCCTCACCGCCGAACACCACCGTGCGCAGGGCGAGTTCACGACTCGTCTCCGGCGCCTCCGCGTCCGCCTGCATCAACTGGTAGAAGGCGGACGGCGTCTGGTTGAGCACCGTCACCCGCTCCCGGGCGAGGAGCTCCAGGAACCGGCCGGGCGAGCGGCTGGTCTCGTAGTCCACGACCACCAGCCGACCGCCGTACAGCAGCGGCCCCCACAGCTCCCACACCGAGAAGTCGAACGCGTACGAGTGGAACAGCGTCCACACGTCCTCCGCGGAGAAACCGAACAGCCCCTCCGTCGCACCGAACAACCGCACCACGTTCCGGTGCGGGACCACCACACCCTTGGGATTGCCCGTGGAACCCGAGGTGTAGATGACATACGCCGGATGGCCCGGATCGACGAGGACCCCCGGATCCGTGTCCGGCAGCCCGGCCAGGTCGACGGTGTCCAGCAGCAACCGCTCCACGGACTCCCCACCCGGCAACTCACCGATTCCATGCGTCGTCACCAGCAGCGAGGGCCGGGCGTCCTGGAGCAGATAGGAGATCCGGGCCGCCGGGTACTCCGGGTCCACCGGAACGTACGCACCGCCGGCCTTGAGCACAGCCAGGACGGCGACCACCAGCTCCACCGAACGCGGCAGAGCCAGCGCCACCAACCGCTCCGGCCCCACCCCACGGGCGACCAGAGCGTGCGCCAACCGGTTCGCCCGCGCGTTCAACTCGCCGTACGTCAGAAAGACTTCGCCGTCCGTGAGCGCGACAGCGGACGGATCCACCCGAACCTGCCGCTCGAACAGCGCGGTCAGGCTGTTCTCCGGGATCCCCCCGCTCAGGCCGACTCCGACCGGTTGCAGCGCTCGCAGCTCCTCGGCCGTGAGCACATCGATCCGGCCCACCAACTCGTCCGGCTCGCAAGCCGCGATGGTTTCCAGCAGCGCCGAAAGCCGCTGCTGGTGCGCGGCGAGTTCGTCGTCGCCGTAGGCGTCCGGCGAGCCGTTGAGCACCAGCCGCGGGCCGCTGCCGTCCCGGTGGGCGAACGCCCAGACGGCCAGGTCGGTGGTCGGCGCCTCGGACAAGTCGTGCACCGTGACGGCATGTCCCGCGAAGCGCGGCTCCGACTCGAAGGCCATGATGTTGACGATCAGCGGGAATGCCGTCCCGATGGAGCCGGGCACGCCGAGATCCCGGAGCAGGTCCTCGCTCCGATAACGCTGGTGCGCCAGGGCCGCGTCCACCTCGCCCGACACCTGTGCGACGAGTTCGCGCCACCTCATGTCGGGTCGCACCGCCAGGCGCAGGGGCACCGTGTTGGATACGGCGCCGGGCACCGACATCAGCTCGGGCCCGAATCCCTGCCGGCCCGTGACGGGAAGGCAGAGCACCACGTCCCGGGAGCCGGTCAGCCGGTGAGCGTAGAGCGCCACCGCCGCGATCAGCAGACGGGACCACCGGACTCCGGCACGCCCGGCCGCGGCCCGGAACGTATCCGGGCGCAGGACCTCCGACTCCCCGGTTCGGCGCGCGGACCGGGCAGGCCCGTCCAGAGCCCGGTCGCTGATCCGGGTGGGGGCCGGGCAGTCGGCGAACCTCTCCATCCAGTACGCCCGGTCCGTGGCGAACCGCGTCGAGGCACGGTAGTCGGCGTCCGCCGCCACCAGGTCGTCCAGTGAACCGAACGCGCACGGCGGCGCCTCCCGGCCCTCGGCCAGCGCCGTGTACGTCTCCGCGACCCGCTGTCGGACGAGGACGTAGCCGTACCCGTCCATCACCAGGTGGTGGTAGCTCTGGTACCAGAGGTGGCGCGTCGGCGAGAGCCTGATCAGCGCATGGCTGAACAGCGGATCGCGGGCGAGGTCGAGCGGGCGGATCCGGTCCTCCTCCATCCACGCCAGGGCCGCCGTGAGCGGTGCGGGTTCCGCGCTGAGGTCGAGGAAGACCGGCCCCCGGTCCCACGTCCCGCGGACGGCCTGGCGCGGACCGTCTCCGTCCTCGACGAAGCCCACGTGCAGGACGTCGACCTCGTCGACCACCCGGCGCAGCGCGGTCTCGAACAGCTCCGGGTCGACAGGACCGTGGATCTCCAGGTACTCGCCGATGCGATAGGCCGGAATCGCCGTCCGGGAGCGCTGCTCGGCGAGCCAGATCTCGCGCTGGGCCGCCGTCAGGGGAAGGACGTCGCCGACGCGACGGGACATGGGGGTACCTCCAGAAGTGTGGGCAGGCGTGAGGACGCGCCTGCACACGCCGACCGCGGTGATGTCACGCGGTCGGCGGGCAGGTGGCGGGTGGCGCGGCTGCTGCGGTCAGGCGGCGAGTTCGCCGGCCTGGAGCTGCCAGAGGGACGCGTAGAGTCCGTGCCGGGCGAGGAGTTCGTCGTGGGTGCCCTGTTCGGCGACGACGCCGCCCTTGTCCATGACGTAGATCAGGTCGGCGTGGCGGACCGTGGAGAGCCGGTGGGCGATGACCACCATCGTCCGGTCGGCCGCGAAGGTGCGGAGCGTGCGCTGGATGGCGGCCTCGGTCTCGTTGTCCACCGCGGAGGTGGCCTCGTCGAGGATCACGACCGGCGAGTCCTTGAGGATGGCCCGCGCCAGGGCGATCCGCTGCCGCTGGCCGCCGGAGAGCGCGGCGCCGCGTTCGCCGATGAGCGTGTCGTAGCCGTCCGGCAGCGCCGCGACGAAGGTGTGCGCCTCGGCCATCGTGGCCGCCTCGACCACGGCCTCGTCGGAGGCCTGGAAGCTGCCGTAGCGGATGTTGTCGGCGATGGTGCCGTCGAAGAGGAACGGGTCCTGGGCGACGAATCCGATCGCCTCACGCAGGTCCCGGCGCTGCAGGTCGCAGACGTCCCGCCCGTCGAGCAGCACCGTGCCGGACTCGGCGTCCTGGAAGCGCATCAGCAGTTTGGCGATCGTCGTCTTCCCGGAGCCCGTGGCGCCGACGAGAGCGGTGGTCCGCCCGGCGGGAATGGTCAGCGAGAAGTCCGTCAGCACCGGGGGCCGGCCGGGGTAGCCGAAGGTCACGTCCTTGAGGACGACCTCCCCCTGCACCTTCTCGGCGCCGAGCGGTCCGCCGGTTCCGTCGGTCTCGACGGGCAGGGCGTGCAGCCGCTGGACCCGGTCGTAGGAGGCCAGCGTGCGCTGGTACTGGTCGACGATGCCGCCGAGCCGGTTCATCCGCATCATCGCCATCTGCGGCAGGCCGATCAGTGGAATGAGCACCTCCGACCGCAGGCTGCTGTTGAGCACCGAGCGGCCGCCGATCAGCAGGATGCCGGTCAGGGAGGCGGTCGTGCAGGCCCGGACGATCTCGGCGTGTCGGATCGTACTGCGGTCGGTCTGCCGACTGTGGTCCTGGGCCGCCTCGCCCAGCCGGTCGATGCGCTCGGCCTCGTAGTCCTCGGTGCAGAAGCTCTTGACGGTGGCGCCGGCCTCCAGCGTGTTGACCAGCTGGCTGTGCAGCCTGGTCCGGTGCTCGCCGGAGACGGCGTAGTCGGCCGTCACCTTGTCCTGGTAGTGAACGGACAGCCAGGCGACGACCGGAATGGGCAGGAACGCGATCCAGGCGATCTGCGGTGCCAGCAGCAGGAACACCGGGATCAGGAGAGCCAGACTGGTGCCCAGTTGCACCACGTCGTTGGCGGAGGTGGCGAAGAAGGCGCCCAGCTGGCCGACGTCGTCCATGAGCGCACTCGCCACCCGGGTCGTCCGCTCGCCCTCCAGGTGCCGCAGTTCGAGGTGCTGCACGTGCGCGTAGGTGCGGCCCCGCCAGTCGTGCTCGACGTCCTGGCCGAGCCCGCGCCACTGGAGGTTCGAGGCGTACGAGAGGCCCGCCACGGCGCCACAGGTCGCGACCACCAGCCCTGCCAGGCACCAGAGCTGGGCGGACGCGGTGGTCAAACCCAAGCTGACCAGCGGCGCGAGCTCGCCCTTGGTGAGCACCACCGCGGTGCAGCCGATGACAGCGGCGAGCACCATCTCCGAGATCTGGCAGCCGGCCGACAGCGCCGCGGCACGGTAGAGGCGTCGGCGGTACGGTCCGACGATCTCCAGCAGGGGGTGCCGTGCGGTTCCGTCCCCGGGCAGTTCCCGGGTCGCGTCGACCGCTCGCCGCCAGGCCTTCCGCAGGACGGCCGCGGTCGCCGCCACCACGCCGCCCAGCGCGACCAGCTGCCTGCTCAGCGCCGACCCGCGGATCAGCGCGATGCCGGCCGTCACCCCGCCCCCGACGGCGAGGGCGGGGCGCACGACACCGCCTCGGTGCACCCGCGGAGCCGGCTTGGCGGCCGGCGGTGCCGGCGCCGAACACCCCCGGCCGGCCATGCCCTCCACGACCTGGGTGACGGCTCTGCGGACGATTCGACCGACGTCGGCGGCTTTCACCCCCGCGTCGTGCCGGACGAGGACCCCACCGGTGATCGGACTGGCCTGCGCCTCGGTGATCCCGGGGACGCGCCGCAGGGTCGCGGCGAGGACTTCGGCAGCCTGGGGCCGGCCGAGCACCGGCTTGACGTCCCAGCGCTGGCGGCCCGGAATGACCGAGCGCGGGCGCACGTCCACATCCACGGAGCGATATCCGGCTGAGACACCCAGCAGAGACGGCATATGTACGATCACCTGTTTGCGGAGGTCGCAACATTCCGACACGGGCACGACGGAAAAGTGCGACGGAGTGGAAGTTCTGGGGAGAATCGCTGCGGCATCAGGCGCACGGCCGACCGCCGTTCGGGCGAATTGTTCCGGAATCCGTCGAGGGCGTGCGCCCGGGCGGCGGGCCGGGCCACTGTCCGGCGGTCAGTGCGCCTTGCCGGCAGTGGCAACAGCGCGGGCCCTCTGGCCCCTCGCCTCGTCGTCGCCCCGGTCGACGGCCTCGCCCTTCTCCGCGCTCGGGGCGGCACCGTCGGCGGCACGGTGACCGTCGCCGGAGGACTGCGCGGCCACCATGTCGGCGGCGACCTCGGCCGCGAGGTCGTGGATGTTCTCCCCGGCCTCGTGGGCCGCCTGCTTCACCTCCAGGACGATGCCCACGGACGTCTTGACGACGCCACGCACCAGCGGCTTGAGCAGCCGCTTGGCCAGGGGCGAGACGATGAGACCGACCAGGAAGGGCGGGATGACGGGTGGCATGATGCTCCATCCTTTCTCTACGCGGACGCATGACAGGGACTCCGGAAATTGCGAACACCGGAGCAGCGCACAGCTGAGCGGACGGAGGCTCCCACTTCTGAAATTCGCGATTGCCTTTCCGGACCGAATTCCTCAGCCTATGGGGTCGACCGCCCACCTCGCCCGCCACAGTAGTCGAGCCAGGTACATCGAGGCCAAACAATCTCGGTCAACTTCACTCATGCGAGTGTCCCCAACCCGCTCAAGTACCACGGATTGCCGTACGCGCATCAACCAAATGGACTATTAGTTCAACATTCCTATTTACCGGGGGCCACCGCGTTCGTGCGCCACCTGCCGTGAAAGGGGAGGAACGGCAGGGGGCTCCGCGCCGAGGGTCATCGACCGGTCACTCGCAGCTCGCGCACCAGGCCGCCGACCACATCGGCCACGAACTCGGGCTCCTCGTGCGGAAAGTCATGGCCGGTACCGTCCGGTGTGTACACCACCCGGGCCCCGGTCGTCGTGGCCAGGTAACGGGTCCTGGTGCGGAGGTAGAAGCGGCCGATCCGCTCGACCTCGACCGCGTCCCGGGCGGCCCCCAGCAAGGTCTCGCCCTCCTTGAGGTCCGGGGGTACGACCAGCACCAGCGGCAGGTGCCCGAGGTCCCCGTCGTAGACCACGGTCTCCCACCCCACCCTGGCCAGCCCGGACGGCGAGAGCTCCGCGAAGATCGACGCGGCGGCGCAGCTCTGGCGGGTCCGGCCGCCACGGCCACGGTGCGCACCGAACAGGTGCCGCACCGCCGTCAGGAGAGCCCCCCGGCGCATCCTCACGACCAGCCGGCTGGGCGGCGCGAAGGCGATGACGTCCGAGGGCGTCGGATCCAGCAGGACGAGCCCGGCCACCAGATCCGGCCGCCGCCTCGCCGCGTTCGCGACCAGCAGTCCCCCGAAGGAGTGGCCGACGAACACGAACGGGGGCCTCTCCCCCGCCGCCTCCAGCGCCGCCAGCAGCTCCCCCGCCTCGCCCGCCGTCGTCCTGGGGAAGGGGCCGACATCACTCCAGCCCGAGCCGAACCGGTCGACCAGGACCGACCGGGTCAGGGGCGTCAGCATCGTGTGCAGCCGGCCAAGCTCCTCGCCGGGGGCGTGCACACCCGGCATCCAGACCACCGTGGGCCCGCCCCCCGCCTCCCCCTCGGCGAGGACGTGCATCCGGTGACCACCCACGTCGACCAGCTTCCCCGGCATCGGCCGGGCCCTCTCCTCGCGGGCCACCAGCACCAGGTGACGCACGGCACCGGCCGCCAGCACCACACCCACAGCCACGACGACAACACCGAGCGCCACCGCCCAGGCCCCGTCGAGCCCGATCAGGACGCCGCCCGCCCCTGCCACCAGCAGCGCGACCGGCACTCCGACCCAGTCCCTGCTCAGCAGTGCCAGCAAGAAGTTAACGATCCGTCCGTCCCGGCGCATGGATCCTCCGCGACAGCAGTACCAGACAACTGATCCTGCCTGTCGTTTTCCCCCATTCCGCCCGTCCACGCATGCCCACGGCCACCAACCGACCCGGCACGCACCGCACATGACCTGCGACCCGGGGTCACCGCCCGCAACGAGCGCGAGGGCCGGAACCGGAACCGGAGAGCCCGCGCCGGGCGGTCGACCGCTCCACTGGCGGGACCATGAAGTGGCGCGACGTCAACTACTCGACCTGCTACGGGAATTACCGGTCCGACTACTCGCCGAGGGGGCCGGGTCATGGACCCGGCCCCTGGTGTTCCGGCCGATCACTTCGTGTAGTACCAGAACTCCGGCTGGTAGCCCTCGAAGGGGTCCTGGACCGGCATGTGGAGGCCGTTGGCCACCTCGTAGATGGCCACGATGTCGTCGGTGTAGATCACCGGCTGGTGGTCGTTGACGTAGTCCTCGTAGGCGTACATGTCCTGGAGGTCGTTGCTGGTGATCGACTTGGCGATCAGCTCGTCCAGGTGCGGGTCCGAGTAGCCCCAGACGTTCGCCGCGGCGCCGGTGGCGAAGAGGGAGTCGCCGGTCGGGTAGAGCTGGGGCGAGTAGACCCAGCCGCCGTACAGGGCGGCGTCCCAGGCGCAGCCGTCGGGGTTGGCCGGGGTGCACAGGGACGCTTCGCTCTGGAGGCGGTCGACGGCCACCTCGGCCAGGTTCACGGAGATCCCCGACTGCGCGAGGTTCGACCGGTAGGAGGCCATGATCCCCGGCAGGTCGGCGTTGCCGGCCTGGTAGTCCAGGTCGAACTCCGCCTTGTCGCCGGCGGCGATGTCGGCACCGCACTGCCCCGGGCCCGTCCCCGGGTTCCGGCACACGGCCGGGGTGGTGCTCAGGTCCCAGCCGTTGGCGGCCATCAGGCCGCGGGCCTCGGCGAGGTCGAACTTGATCCGGTGCTGCTGGGCGTTGGGTGACAGCGGGTTCCCCGCGGGGATCGACGGCACGGCGCCGATCGTCGGGTGGCCCCAGCCCTTGCGGGCGCCGTTGATGACGCCCTGCTGGTCGTAGGAGTCCTGGAGCGCCTTGGTGAAGTAGGGCTGCCGGAACAGCTTGCCGTGCCGGGTGCTCCGGAAGTTGAGCTGGTAGTAGCTGATCGAGTCCAGGTAGGTCAGCGGCGCGATGTGGTAGCCCTGCCCGGCCAGCGGGTTGCCCGCCTGGAGGTCGTTCTCGTCGTACCGGGCCGCGTGCGCCTTGGGCAGGATGCCGATCTGCAGGGCGTTCGGGCTGGACACGCCGGCCTGGAGGTCCGCGTACTGGGTCTCGGCGTTCTTGTACGGGACGAAGTCGACCTCGTCCAGGTACGGCCTGTGGACGCCGGAGTAGGCCCTGTTGCGGACGATGGCGTAGGAACCGGACGCCGCGTCATAGGACTTGAGCTTCCAGGGGCCGTCCGAGATCTGCCAGAGCGGGTTGGTCGCGAAGGTCTTCTTGTCGACCGAGGCCGCGCTCAGGTACCGGAAGACCGGGTCGCAGTCGGCCTTCAGCGTCGGGGCGTCGAAGTCGTCCGAGGAACACCGGCCCCTCGCGCCGTCGGGGCCGGTGACGTCCCAGGCCCTGGGCATCGGCGTGATCGTCGTCAGGACGTTCTGCAGCACCCACGTCCGGTTGTACTGCCGGTCGAAGGTGATCGAGATGCCGTGCCTCGTGGCCCTGGTGGACACCACGCTGTCCGGGAAGTAGTTCGTCGTCGTGCCCGCGATGGTCATCGGCGGCGTGTAGTAGCCGTCGTGGTCCTTCTCGGCCTTGGACATGTTGATCCAGAACTGGACGTCACGGCCGGTGACCTGTTCGCCGTTGCTCCATCTCCAGTCCTTGAGGCGGATGGTGACGGTCTTCCCGTCCTCGCTCCAGATCGGGGCCCGGGCCGGCGACAGGTCGTCGTCGATGGCGATCCTGTCGTCCCGCCCGGCGAAGTACAGCGGTCTGAAGAAGTACTGCTGGAACTCCCCGATGTTGATCGAGGTGACCTGGTTGACGTCCATGAACGGCCAGATCACGTTCGGGCTGTCGTTGGGCCGCTGCGCGATGCGGACCGTCCCGCCGTACTGGGCGTGCGTCCCGGCACCGGTGACGTCGTCGGGGCCCGCTGCCGCTCCGGCCGTCGTGGCGGCGCCGAGCGTGGTGGCGGCGACGGCCACGATGCCCGCCTTCGTCAGGATCCTGCGGACTGTGCCGATGTGCATGAGGACCAGAACCTTCCGTTCGGGCGGGGACCGGGGCCGGCCCCGGGGTGGGGACCGGGGCGGGCTCGGGCAGGGCTCCGTACGGTCAGCTGGGCCCGATGTCGGCACCGCCGCCGGACCGCCCGGCGCCGGCACACGCCTCACACGGCTCCGCCGGACCCCATGCGCGTGTCGCGGCGGAGCCGCCCCGGTCCGGGCCCACGATCTTCTTGGCCATGCCCTGTCAGGTCCCCTCTTGAATGAATCCGTTTCACATACCTCACACAGCCTTGGGCATGGCTATCCCGCGCAGTTCCCGTTTCGATACCCGCCCGATCGGGCGGTACGGGATGCCGGGAACGAGGCGCCCAGGACGCGGGGAGCGTCAGAGCCGCGCGCGCCCCGGACCGCACTGCTCCCCGGCTTCGAGCAGGGCGGCCGCCGCCTCCATGCCCTCCAGGGCGCGGACCGCCTCGATCCGGTACCCGATCGCGCTCGCGTGCCGGTAGGCGTAGCGGTGCGCCTCCAGCGCCCCTTCGCAGTCCTGCACCACGATCCGCACCCGGCCCACGATGTTGGCGACCGCCGCCTGGCGCACCGGCGTCCGGCTGGCCTCGGCCAGGCGCAGGGCGCGCGCGCCCGACCCGGCCGCCGCCGCCAGGTCCCCGCCCAGGGCCTCGACCTCGGCGCAGACGGCCAGCAGCAGGGCGACGTTGCCGGGGAGCTTGGACTCGTCCGACAGCGGTCTGGCCTGCTCCACGCAGGCCCGGGCCTGCGCCAGTTCCCCGGAGCGCAGGTGGGCGACGGCCTGGTCGGTCAGGGCCGTGATCTCGATCTCGACCGCGTGCAGCCGGCGGCTGAGGTCCACGGCCGTGCGGGCCGACTCGATGGACCGGCGGTAGTCGCCGCGGTGCTCGTGGAGCATGCTCAGCACGGTGAGCGACTCGGCGGTCTCCCGCAGCAGGCCGGTCTCGGTGCCCAGGGCGATGCTCCGCTCCAGGTGCGGCAGGGCCGCTTCGTACGTGCCCACGGTGGTCAGCAGCATGCCGAGGGTGCCCCGGCAGCGGGCCTCGGCGTGGGCGTCGCGGATGGCGATGGCGGCGGCGAGCCCCTCGTCGGCGGCCGCGACGCCCTCCGAGAGCCTGCCGACCTTCCAGCAGACCGCGGCCAGGTTCGACAGGCTGAGCAGCAGCAGCGACGAGTCGCCGAGGCGCCGGGCGCACGCGACGGCGATCTTGGCGACCTCGTAGTAGTCCTCGAAGTAGCCGCGGAGGTTCAGGTAGTAGACCAGGTTGCGGGCGAGGTACGCGGCGTGCAGGTCCAGGCGTTCCTGCTCGGCGCGCCGGACGACGGCGATCAGGCCGGCGTGCTCGCGGTCGAGCCAGTCCAGGGCGGCGCCGTGGTCCGGGAACCGGGGCAGGTTCGGCGTCTCCGGCCGGAAGGGGGTGTCCAGCCGGCGCCAGTACGGGAACAGCCGGGTGCAGGCGTCGTCGCTGGCCTGGCAGTAGAAGTCGAGCAGCCGGCGCAGGGCGATGCCGGCCTCGCCGTCCGAGTCGCACAGTCTGAGCGCGAACGCCCGGACCAGGTCGTGGAATCCGTAGCGGCCGTCGTTGCGCAGTTGCAGGAACCGGGCGTCCATGAGGGATTCCAGCGCCGAGTCGGCGGCGGGCAGGTCGCGGCCGAGCAGGGCCGCCGCCGAGTGGACGTCGAGCGCGCCGCCCGGGTGCTGGGCGGTGAGCCGGAACGCCGTGCGGACGGGCGGTTCCATGGCGTCGTACGAGGACCGCAGGGTCGCCTCGACGCTGCGGTCGGTGCTGCTGAGCTCGTCCAGTCGCCTGGCCTGGTCGGCGAGCCTGCGCACCATCCGGTCCAGTGTCCAGCCGGGGCGGTTGAGCAGCCGTGCCGTGGCGATCCGCAGGGCCAGCGGGAGGTGGCCGCAGAACTCGGCGAGGTCCCGGGCGCCGCGAAGGTCGGCGGCGACGAGGTCGGCGCCGAGCGTCCGGGCGAGGAACGCGGAGCTTTCGAGCGGCGACAGCTCCCGCAGCGACACCCACCGGGCGCCGTCGAGGTCCACCAGGCGGGCGCGGCTCGTCACGATCGCGATGCTGCCCGCGGTCGCCGGCAGCAGGGGCCGGATCTGGCCGACCTCCCGCACGTTGTCCAGGACCAGCAGGTAGCGGTGCCCGGTCAGGCAGTTGCGCCACATGCTGGTGCGGCCGGGCAGGTCGTCGGGGATCTCGTCGGGCCGCCTGCCGAGGGCCCGCAGCAGGATGCCGAGCGCGGCGTTCGCGCTGATCGGCTCCTCGTCGGGACTGTGGCTCTGCAGGTCGATGAAGATCTGGCCGTCCGGGAACGCCCCGGCGATCGCGTGGGCCGCCCGGATCGCGAAGGAGGTCTTCCCGCAGCCGCCGATGCCGTCGACGGCGACGATCCGGCCGCCCGCCGACTCGGCTTCGGCGGCGGCGGCCACGACCGCCTCCAGTTCCGCCGTCCGTCCGACGAAGTCGGGCAGGTCGTTGGGCAGCAGCCGGGGGATCGTGGGCGGCCGGTGGGGCGGGGGTCCGGCCGCCTTGGGGGCCGTACGCGGCGCCGCGGGGGCGATCAGCAGGTCCGGGCTGTCCCTCAGCACCGCCTCGTGGAGGCCGATCAGCGCCGGGCCCGGATCGACCCCGAGGTCCTCGCGCAGCAGCCGCTGCACGGACCGGAACACGTCGAGCGCGTCCGCCCGCCGTCCGGACCGGTACAGGGCGAGCATCAGGTGGCCGTACAGCCGTTCCCGCAGGGGGTTGGCCGCGATGAGGTCGCGCAGTTCGCCGATCAGTTCCGGGCCCTCGCCGGAATCCATCCGCAGGGCCAACAGCTGTTCGAGGGCAGCCATCCGGCGCTCCTCCAGGGCCGCCGACGCGGCCGAGATGACCGCGCTCCCGCGGTCGTCGAGAGCCTGGCCGCGCCACAGGCCCAGGGCCGCGCGGAATTCCACCGCCGCTTCGGCGTTGCGCTCTTCGCCGAGCAGGGCGTGCGCGCGTTGGACGGCCCCGACGAACCTCGTCGAGTCCAGGTCCTCGTCGTTTATCGCGATGCGGTATCCGCTGCCGGCGGTCTCGATGAGCAGCTTGCCGTCGGGAAGCCGGGTGCGCAGGTTCGACACCGCTTTGCGGACCTGATGCGTGGCGGTTTCCGGCGGTGCGTCACCCCAGATGCCCTCGACGATCCGCGGCACGGACAGGACCTGTCCGGGCGCGAGGAGCAGGAGGGTCAGAACCTTCTCGTTCACCCTGCCGCCCAGAGGTACCCGCCTCTCCCCCGCCCACACCTCTAATGGCCCCAACAGCAGGAACCGAGGTTTGCCCACGATTTCCCTCCCCCCATAAACGAGCACCGATGGCACAACTGTCCACATTCTAGTGCCGTGTTGGATCTAAGGAGCGATATCACCTGTGCATTGCCCGGTTTCAACACTTCGCGGGCCCGCGAGCGCGCTGATTCGGGAGCAACCGGGCATTCCCTGCGTACGAATAGCGCCACTGACGCGGCGTCGGTTACACCGCGGCAACACTCGGCCCCCAGGCCCCACCCGCCCGGTACCCCGCCCGGAAACGGAGCGGATCCCTCCAGGGAGCCTCGCGGGATCGGAACGGGAAGCACAGTCGGCACTCTGGTTCACGGCGGCACCACCACAGCCCCCCGCCGCCCCGAACGGATCCCGACTGCTTGCGGAGAATCGAATGACTGCCGAGATCCTGGAAACACCGATGGACACGTCGGTCCTGGACCCCCTGCGGATCCAGCTCGACGAACTCAGGGCCAACCGGCTCTACCGGGACTTCCTGCCCGTCGCCCACCAGGCCGCCGAGCCCGGCCACACCTGGCACAACGGCCGACTGGTGCAAGTCTGGTGCAGCAACGACTACCTGGGGCTCAGTCAGCACCCCGACGCGATCGCGGCGCAGATGGCCTCGATCGCCCAGCACGGCACCGGGACCGGTGGGTCCCGCAACATCGCCGGCACCAGCGTGGCGCACGTCGAGCTCGAACGCCGACTGGCCGAGTGGCACGGCAAGGAGCGCGCGCTCATCTTCTCCAGCGGCTACGTGGCCAACTTCGAGTCGCTGAGCACCCTGATCGCCGCCACGCCCGGCATGGTGGTGTTCTCGGACGCGCTCAACCACCGCTCGCTGATCGAGGGCATCGTCCGATCCGGCGCCAGCAAGCAGGTGTTCAAGCACAACGACCTGGCCGACCTGCGCGCCCGCCTGGCGGCGACGCCGTCGTACCTGCCGAAGCTCATCGTGTTCGAGTCCGTGTACTCCATGGACGGCGACACCTCGCCGCTGTCGGAGATCCTCGACCTCGCCGAGGAGTTCCGGGCGCTGACCTGGCTGGACGAGACCCACTCGATCGGGGTGCGCGGCGCGACCGGCGCCGGCCTGAGCGAGGAGCTGGGCGACCACCGCGCCACCTTCATCCAGGGGGTGTTCGGCAAGGCGCTGGGCACGGTCGGGGGTTACGTGGTCGGCCCCGACGTCGCCCTGGACTACGTGCGCTCGAAGGCGCCCGGGTTCATCTTCACCACCGCGCTGCCCCAGGCCTCGATGGACGCCACGCTCTGCACCCTGGACATCGTCCAGAAGGGCGCCGGGCTGCGCGCCGAACTGGCCGACAAGGCCGCCCTGATGAAGGCGGAACTGCGGGCCCGCGACATCGAGTTCCTCGATGCCGACAGCCACCTCGTCCCGGTGATGGTGCGCGGCGCCGAGCGGGTCCGCAAGGTGGCCGACCTGCTGCTGGAGCACCACGACATCTACGTCCAGCCGATCAACTTCCCCTCTGTGCCCGCGGGCAGCGAGCGCTACCGCGTGACGGTCGCCCCGTTCCGGACTCCGGAACAGATCGCGAACTTCGCCGAGTCGCTGCAGCACTGCCTGAAGGCCTACGACCCCTCGTCCCGGATAGCGGAGGAATCGCGATGACCCAGAAGAAGCTGAGCACCCCGTTCGTCGGCGCGGAGTTCACCGGTGTGGACTACGACGCCCTGCAGGACCCGGCCCTGTGGGCCGAGCTGGTCGAGTCGCTGCACGCCCACGACGTGGTCGTGGTCCGCTCGATCGACCTGACGCCGGAGCAGCAGATCGAGCTGGCCAAGCGGCTGGGCCGCCCGGTGCCGTTCGTGATCAGCAAGTACCGGCACCCGGAGTACGAGGAGATCATGATCTCCTCGAACGAGCAGAAGGACGGCAAGCCGGTCGGCGTCGCCCGGGTCGGCAACTTCTGGCACCAGGACTCCACCTTCGTGGCCGATCCCGCGCCGTTCACCATGCTGTACGGCTTCAACGTGCCGTCCACCAGCGGGCACACCAAGTTCGCCAGCGCGAAGGACGTGTACGACCGCCTGCCCGAGGAGTGGAAGGCGCGGCTGGCCGACAAGACCGGCAACCACACCGTGAGCAAGCGGCTGCGCATCCGCCCGGAGCACGTGGGCCTGTCCGTGGCCGAGTTCCGGGCCCAGGCGGACTTCGAGCACCCGCCGGTCCAGCACCCGGTGATCCTGAAGGACGAGGAGAGCGGCCGCCCGTACGTGTACGGCAGCCGGGAGTACATGGCCGGCGTCGAGGGCTTCGACCCCAACGAGGACGAGGCCTTCTTCTCGCTGCTGGACGAGCTGATCACGGACGAGAGCCACGTCTACACCCACCAGTGGACCCCGCACGACCTGGTCATCTGGAAGACCCGCACGACGTACCACATCGCGACCGAGGTCGAGCCGGGCGTCGGCCGCACCGTGCACCGCGTCAGCATCGAGTCGGCGGACAGCGAGGCGGCGCCGGTCGAAGAGCGGGTGCAGTGAGCGCCATAGCGGACTTCGCCGTCCGGTACCCCGCGGGGCGGGTCGACGTGCAGGATCTGCACGCCGCCTCCGGGGTGCCGGTGGCCGACATCCTGGCCGTCACCCACGCCCCGGGGTTCCCGGGGCTGGGTGACGGGGAGGCGGCGTGGGAGCTGACCCGGGACGCGGCCCGCGAGGTCCTGGACCGCACCGGGGTCGCCCCGGAGCAGATCGGCACCGTGATCTACGCGGGCTCCGGCCAGTGGGACCGTCCGTTCTGGTCCCCGGCGGCCAAGGTCGCGCACGCGCTGGGCATCGAGCAGGCGCACTGCTTCGAGGTCGGCAACTTCTGCAACGCGGGTGCCGCCGCCCTGCAGATCGCGGGCGACCGGCTCGACGCCCAGGGCTCGGGCTACGCCCTGATCCTGATCGGCGACCGGCTGAGCCGCCTGGTCGACCGCTCCGACCCCGCGAGCCTGGACCTGTTCAACTTCGGCGACGCGGCGGCCGCCGTCCTGGTGACCGCCGGCCCGGGGGCCTTCACCCTCGTGCACTCCGCCATGCGCACCGACGGCAGCTGGGCCGACTACTACCACGGCGAGCACCGGGCCGACGGCGTGGTGATCCAGCAGGAGCCCCACCGGCGCGGCCTGGCGGACGCCTACGTCGAGAACTTCCGGAACCTGGTGGACCGCACGCTGCGGGCGGCGGGCGCCAAGCTCGACGACGTCGCCCTGCTGCTGATCAACCACGGCGACAAGTGGATGCACCAGCGGCTGATGGCCGCCCTCGGCCTGCCCGAGGAGAAGTCGGTGTTCGCCTACGACCGGCAGGGCCACATGGGCGGCGCGGACACCCTGATCGCCCTGCGCGAGGTCGTGGACGCCGGCCGGGTGCGCGAGGGCGACCTCATCCTGCTGGCCACCAGCGCGATGGGTTTCAGCTGGGGAATCACGGCCTTGGAGTGTCGACTGTGAAGATCCTGGTGATGCATCAGGTCCCGTACCGGAAGATCGGCTACCACCTGGCGATCGACCACGAGGCGCACGACGTCACGTACTTCGGGACGGCCGACTCGATCGCCGAGATCCCGCCGTCGCTGCGGTGCGGGCGCGTGGTGCTCGACGGCCCGGACGGGCTGGCCGAGCAGATCATCGCCCGCACCGACCGGGCCGACGGCTGGGAGCAGGTGCTGGCGCTGTCCGAGTTCGGGATCCTCGAAGCCGCGGCGGTGCGCGAGCACCTCGGCATCCCCGGCCCCGACCGCGCGCGCCTGGAGCTGATCCGCGACAAGGTCGCCATGAAGCGGGCGCTCGTCGAGGCCGACGTGCGCCACCCCCGGTTCGTGGCGGCTCCCCCGGCCTCGGGGCGGCTGCCGTGGACCGGCCGTACGGTCGTCAAGCCGCGGCAGGGCGCCTCCAGCGACGGGGTGACCATCCACGCCACGGCCGAGGAGGCCCTCGCCCACCACCGGGAGCTGCCCGATCCGCTGGAGTACCAGCTGGAGGAGTACATCGAGGGCGAACTCTTCCACGCGGACGGCCTGGTGACTGCCGGGCAGGTGACGGACCTGGTGGTCAGCCGGTACATCGGCAAGCCCGTCGACTTCGCCGCCGGCGCCCCCATCGCCACCGGGCAGCTGCCCGCCGACCCGCGCCACACGGCGTTCACCGAGCGGGTGGTGGAGGCGCTGCGGATCGAGGCCGGCTGCATCCACCTGGAGTTCTTCGAGACCGCCGCCGGGGAGCTGGTCTTCCTGGAGGTCGCGAACCGGCTCGGCGGCGGCGGCATCGTCACCTCCCACCTGCGGCACACCGGAGTCCACCTGGGCCACCACGAGGTCGCGATCCGGCTCGGCCTCCCCCGACCGGCCCCCCTGGCGCCGAGCGGGCGGTACCACGGCTTCGCCATCTTCCCCGGGCACCGGCTGGACCCGTCCCGCCCCTGGCGGACCGAGGTGCCCGAGCGGCTGCGCGACCACCCGGCACTGGACCGGCTGCACCTGCTGGAGGACCCGGGCACCGGGTCCGACGGCGGATCCGCCCGGATCACCTACCAGGAATGGCAGGTCCCCGCCTTCATCGAGGCCTCGCACCCCGATCCCGTCGAACTCGCCCGCTTCCTCGCGGACTGTGCCGGCTCCATCCGCGTGAGCCAGCCCGAGCCCGCCCACACCCCAGGAGGTCCCAGGCCGTGACCGCCACCACCACCCCGGTCCACTCGGCTGCCGGGACGCAGCCGGCGAGCGCCGGGCCGTACCACCCGACCGATCTGCTGCTGGCCGTCGAACACGTCGAGCAGGCGCTGACGCGCGAGCCCGGTTCGCCGGCGGCACGGGCGCTCGTCGACGCCGGCGTCGCCTTCCTGTTCCGCACGGACGAACTGGCCGAAGGGCTCGACGAGCTCTTCGGCGGCGTGAGCCAGTACCCGTGGCGTCCGCTGACGGACAGCGACGACGTGATCGCCTTCTCGCCGGTCGGCACGGTCGTCTTCGACGACTCGGCGCCGGACGCCGCCGAGTCGGCACTGCGCGGCCTGCTGCTGGCCTGGGCGTCCGGCGACGACGTCATCGTCCGGACCGCACGGCCGCAGTGGTGGCGCACGGTCGAGGACCTGCTGCGGGCCCCGGGCTTCCCGCTGCCCGCCCTGCGGACCGCCGAGCCGGGCGAGTCCTTCCCGGACGCCGTCGTGGTCGACGTCCCGCCGCTGCCGGCGGTCGGCGGCGCCACCACGGACGCCGACGTCGACGCCCGGCGCTTCCGGCTCGACTGCACCTCCGGCTGGGCCCAGGGGCTGTCCCGGCGCGAGTACCTGCCGGGCACCACGCTGGCCCAGGCCCGGGCCGCGGCCGCCGACGGGCTGGACGGCCGGGTCGCGGCGCGCCTGCGCTACCTCGTCGAGCGCGCCCGGCGCGCCCCGTACTACCAGGGGCTCGACCTGCCGCGGGTGACGGAGCGCGCCGACCTCCAGCGGCTGCCGATCCTCGACAAGGCGGACCTGGAGCAGCACTCCCTGCCGACCTCGACCGACCTGAACAGCGGCGACCGGCCCAGCGGCGAGGTCCTGCGCAGCGGCGCCACCGCCGGGACCCCCCGGTACATCGTCTACTCGCGCGCCGACTGGACCAACATGATCCGCGAGGCGATCCCGGTGCTGTACGCGCTGGGCCTGCGGCCGGGCGACCGGGTCATCAACACCCTGTTCGGCGGGGAGCTCTACGGCGGACTGGTGACCAGTCAGAACGAGCTCTCCCGGATGCCGGTGGAGACCTACACCGTCGGCGGCCGCGCGAACGCGGACCACATCCTGATGCTGGTGCGCAGCTTCGACGCCAACGCCGTGCTGGGCATGCCCTCCCTGCTGCTGCCGGTGCTGCGGGCCTCCAAGGCCGCCTTCCCCGAGCTGCGGATCGAGAAGGTGCTGTACGGCGGCAGCCCGATGATGGAGACCGACAAGCAGTGGCTCCGCGACGAGCTGGGCGCCAAGGTCGTGGCCAGCATCCTCGCCGCCAACGACGGCGCCCAACTCGGCTACCAGTGCTCCGAGATGAGCGGGACGCTGCACCACGTCTGCGACGACTACAACCTCATCGAGGTGGTGGACGAGCAGGGCGGGCCGCTGCCCGACGGCGAGGTCGGCGAACTGCTGGTGACCAGCCTGCAGAAGCTGGAGGGGCCGCTGATCCGCTACCGGATCGGCGACATCGGCCGCATCTACGAGCACAGCTGCGGCTGCGGCCTGAGCGGCCGGGTGCTGGAGTACCTGGGGCGCTCCGACGGACAGATCAAGGCCCACGCCCAGACCATGCTCTACGGGGACGTCGTGGCCGAGCTGGCCGCCTTCGAGGTCTCCGAGGTGCAGATCGAGATCGCCTCCCGCGACCGGCACGAGTCCATCGTGATCCGGACCGAGTCCACCCGCCCGCTGGATCCGGCGGAGGTGAAGGCGCACCTGGAGTCGAAGTTCAAACTCCTCGGCGGGCAGCAGGAATGGGAGGAGGACGAGTTGCTGTTCCACTTCGCTGTGGAATGCCTCGGCGAGGGCGAGCTGCCGCGCCACCCGGTCAGCGGCAAGGTCCGCGGCGTGATCGACCGGCGGGTGGAGTCGTGATGGCGAAGGAACCGGTGTCCGCGCTGCTCAACGCGGAACTCGCCAGGCCCGGCAGCCCGTTGCAGTCGATCGACCCCCGGCAGCACCCCGTCCTCGCCGACCTGAAGCGCGCCCGGTACCTGAGCCGGCCGCTGGTCTACCCCGAGTCGGAGCTGCGCGCCTTCGGAGCCGATCTGCTCGGCACGGTCGAGTTGCTGACGGCCCTGCCGAAGCGGCTGTTCGACGGCGACGTCGCGCGGACCTGCCAAGCGCTGGGCCTGGACCCGCGCAAGGCCGAGCTGGTCGGGGAGTTCGAGCAGCAGAGCCCGTCGCGCTTCGGCCGGATCGACTCCTACCACGACGGCGAGGCGCTGCGGATCCTGGAGTTCAACGTCGGCGGATCCGTGGGCGGCCAGGAGTGGGTGGAGCCGCTGGCGGACATGTTCTGGGCCAACGACGCCTTCCGCGAGTTCGGGACGGCGCACGGCCTGCACTACCTGAAGCAGACCAAGCTGCTGGCCGAAGCGCTGCGGTCCTCCGCCGCCCCCGTCACCTCGGGCCGCGACCCGGTCATCGCCATGGTCGAGGGCACGGGCGGCCTCGACCTCTACGCCGAGGGCTCGTGGTTCCTGCTGCACCGCCTGCTGGAGGCCGAGGGGCTCGACTGCCGGATCGGCGAGGTCCACGAGCTGGAGGTGACCGCCTCCGAGGTGCGCTTCCAGGGCCGGCGGGTGGACCTCGTGTACCGGCTGTTCGACCTGGACCAGGTCGTCGACGACCCGGACGCCTGGCGCACCACGGTGCGGCTGCGGGATGCTCACCGGTCCGGACAGGTCGCGCTGTGGGCCCCGCTGGAGTGCGATCTGATCGACAACAAGCGGTTCCTGGCGTACCTGTCGGACCCCCGGCTGCGCGGTCACATGTCGCAGGACGAACGGGACATGGTGGACCGGGTGCTGCCGTGGACCCGCGCCCTGGTACCGGGTGCGGCGGGGCTCGACGAGGTGGTCGCGGACTGCCGTGAGCGCCGCGAGCACCTGATCCTCAAGCCCGACGCCGGTTTCGCCAGCCGGGGCATCACCTGCGGCTGGCTGGTCTCCGACGAGCAGTGGGCCGACGCGCTGCGCCGCGGCGCCGCCGAGGGCGCGGTGGCCCAGCAACGGGTCGTCCCCCGCGAGGAGGTGGCGGTGAACGTCGAGACCGGCCTCACGGAGTCCTGGGACGCGTGCCTGGGCCTGTACTGGGTCCCGGGCGGTCTGGGCGGCGGCGGCGGGCGGCTCGTACACTCCGGCGAACCGGCCGACTCCACCGACCGGCGCCTGTCCCCGATGTTCCTGTACCCGGACCAGGACACCGACCGCCACTGAGGCGCCCCGATCCCGCTTCCCACACCCGCCAGCCCCCAACCCCAGGACGGAGACGATGTCTTCCACCTTCCGCGCCGTGCACCAGGTGGCGCGACCCGACGGCGCTCCCGGCGCCGAACACTTCGCCGTCGTGGAGCATCCGCTCCCCGCGGTCGAACCCGGCACCGCCCTGGCGGAGAACATCTACCTGTCCGTCGACCCGTACATGCGCGAGCTCATGGACGAGGAGTGGCCGCTCCACGAACCGCTCGGGTACGGCCGGGCCATCGGCCGCATCGTGCGCTCCGGCGACCCCGACCTCAAGGTGGGCGACCTGGTGGAGCACGGCGGAGGCTGGAGCACGCACTCCCTGATCCGGCACGGCTACGGACGGGTGATCCGGCCCGCGGCCGGCGTGTCGACGGCGACGTACCTGTCGGTGCTCGGCGCGACCGGCCTGACCGCCTACGTGGGCGTCCGCGAGATCCTCCGGGTCCAGTCCGGGGAGGCGGTCTACGTCTCGGCGGCCGCCGGCGCGGTCGGCGGCGTGGCCGGCCAGATCGCGAAGCTGGCCGGCGCCGGGCCCGTGGTCGGCAGCGCCGGCTCGGCGGCGAAGGCCCGTCACGTGGTCGAGCGGCTCGGCTTCGACGCGGCCTTCGACTACCACGACGGGCCCGTGGCCGAACTGCTCGCGAAGGTGGCCCCGAACGGCGTCGACGCGGTGCTGGAGGGCGTGGGCGGCGACCACCTGGAGGCGGCGATCGGCGCCACCCGCGAGTTCGGCCGGATCGCCTGGGTCGGCGCGATCTCCCAGTACAACCACCCCGACCGGCCGCCGTCCGCCCCCCGGAACCTCTACGCCGTCTCGGACCGCAGCATCCACCTGCGCGGCTACCAGGTACGGCACTTCATGCACCTGCGGCAGGAGGCGCAGTCCTGGCTGACGCCCCATCTGCAGGCCGGACGGATCGTCGCCGACGAGCAGATCGTCGAGGGCTTCGACCACGTCGTCGAGGCGTTCCTCGGCGTGATGCGGGGCGACAACACCGGCAAGATGCTCGTCCGCGTCGGGGAGGAGTGACCGATGTTCAAGGCCTTCGCGTCCTATCGAGGACTCCTGGCGCTCCCCGGAGCGCGCACCCTGTTCTTCGTCGGCCTGCTCGCCCGCCTCCCGTTCACGGCGGCCTCGATGGCCCTCGCCCTGCACGTCGTCATCGACCTGGACCGCGGCTACGGCGCGGCGGGGCTCGCGGACCTGATGCTGACCGTCGGCGGGGCCATGGGCGCACCCCTGCTGGGCCGTTCCCTGGACCGCTTCGGCGTGCGCCCGGTGGTGCTGGTCACCGGCGCGGTCGACGCCGTGTTCTGGGTCGGCGCGCCCTACCTCAGCTATCCGTGGCTGCTCGCGGCGTCCCTGGTGGCCGGGTTCATGGGGCTGCCCGTGTTCACGACCATCCGTCGGGCGATCGCCACGCGCATCCCCTCCGAGCACCAGCGGAAGGCGTTCGCCCTCGACGCGATCCTCGTCGAGGTGGTGTTCATGGTCGGACCGTCCATCGCGGTCGGTGCCATCACCATGGTGAACGACGCCACCGCGACGATGACCGGGATCGGCGTGCTCTACCTGGGAGCCGGGCTGCTGCTCACCCGGCTCGCCCCTCCCCTGGAGGCCGGCGGGGCGACGGCCGGCACCAAGGACTCGGCGGCCCCGGAACCGAGCGGGCTCAGCCTCTGGCTCCGCCCCGGCTTCCTGCTGGTCCTGGGCGTCAGCATGGCGGCGAACCTCGTCCTGGCCGGCAGCGAGATCTCGATCACCGCCGTCCTGCGCGACATCGACTCCACCGGGTGGGCCGGGATCTGCGTCGCGATCTGGTGCGCGGCCTCCATGGTGGGCGGGTTCTGGCACGGCGCCACCAGCAAGCCCTGGCGGCTGCCGAGGCTGATGCTGCTGATGGGGCTCACCATCGCCCCCGTCGGGATCATCGGCCACGGGGGCTGGTTCTGGCTCGCCCTCGCCCTGCTCCCCTCGGGCTTCATGTGCGCACCGACCCTCGCCTCGGCCTCCGAGGAGGTCACCCGGGCGGTGCCGGCCTCGGTGGTCGGCCAGGCCGCGGGCCTGCAGGGCTCGGCGATGACCATCGGCGCGGCGATCGGCGCGCCGCTGGCCGGGGCCGTCATCGACCACTCCGCCCCGGCCTGGGGCTTCGCGGTCACCGGCGGCGTCGGGGCGGCCCTGGCGGCCCTGACGATCGGCTACCAGTACTTCGCCCGGCCGAAGCCGGTCAAGGCGGCGGAGGAAGAGGAGGCCGACGCCCCGGCGGCGGTCTGACGCTCCGTCGACGAGGCCGCACCCGCTCGGCGGGTGCGGCCTCGTCGCGTGCGTTTCTCAGGATGCTCCGATCTCCCCCGCGCCCGCGGCGTCGAGCAGGATGCGGGCGAGTTCGCCCGGGCGGGAGAACATCGGCCAGTGGCCGGTGCGCAGTTCGACCAGGCGCCAGTGCTCGCCGGCCGGCAGCTCGGCCAGGTCCTGCGCGGACGGCTCCTCGCCGGCGGGCAGGCACAGGACGTACGTGCCGGGGAGTTCGCCGAGCGGCCTGGTCAGGGCGGCGGGCTCGGTGAGGGTGGCGCCCGGGTGCGGGGTCGAGCCGGCGACGATGCGGGCGATCTGTTCGTCGGTCAGGTCATGGCCCGCGAAGTGGGCGGCGGTCGCGCGCGGCCAGTGGCCGCCGTTGGCGGCGAGCTCCCCGACCAGCTCCCGTCCGCCGTCCGGCCAGCCCTGGGCGAAGGACTCGCCGTCGACCGGGACGGCGGCGTCGACGAGGACGATCCGGGCCAGCCGTTCGCCGATCCGCCCCGCGGCCTGCCCGGCCGGGACGCCCGCGTAGCTGTGGCCGACCAGGACGACCTCGCGCAGGTCCAGGCGCTCGACCTCGGCCACGATGTCCCGGACGTGGGTCTGCTGCCCGGCCGGGGTGCCCCGCTTCTCGGCCAGCCCGGACAGCGTCAACGGGTGCACGCCGTGCCCGGCCGCCCGCAGCCGCGGCGCCACGTCGTCCCAGGCCCAGGCCCCGAGCCGCGCGCCCGCGACCAGTACGAAGTTCACCATGATCGCACCGTAGCGGAGCGGCCGGGCCTCCGTCGTGCGGATATTCCGCTGCCCGGCCGAACGGGGCCTCAGGCGCCGCCCTCCCGGTGGCGCCACCGCACCGGGTCGACGGCGGCCGCCCCGGGTGGGACGGTCCGTGCCCGAGCCCGGTACCGGGCGCAGGAGAGCACCAGCAGCTCGTCGCTGCCGGGCTGGAACTCGTAGGCCACCCGTTCCACCCGGCTCGCGATCCCGAGCCCGCCGAGCTCCTCGCGCAGCCGGTCGAGCCCCGGGTGCCGTTCGCCGGTGTCGTACACCGTGACCGGGAAGATCCGGACCTCGCGCCGTGCCACCCGGGCGAGCTCCAGCAGCCCGGCGCGGAGGAAGTCCTCCCCCAGCCGGTTGCCGTACGAGAACAGCAGGTGCGAGCTGAGCACCAGGTCGAAGGAGCCGTTGTGGAAGGGGAGTTCGGGCAGCTCGCCGGCGATGTAGCGTTCCGGACGGGCGGCGATGTCGGCCCGGAACAGCCGGGCGTTGCCGATCCACTGGCGGGCCAGGTCGTGCGGGTCCGCGTACCAGGACCAGACGAAGTCCTTCGCCTCCCGCACCAGCGTCGGGCACTTGAACCTGGTCTCCAGCTCCACCATCAGGCCCAACTCCTCCCGATGGAAGGCGTATTCGCGGTCCACCGCCACCGCGTCGACCCCCCGCCGCCCGGCCTCGGCGACGAAGCTCGCGGCGCCGGCCGGGCAGTCGAGGATGCGCTGTTCCAGGTCGCGCTCGGTGAGTGCGAACATCGCGCGGTAGTCCGCGAAGGAGCGGGCGCTGACCAGCACCGCCTCACCCCCGCCCGACGAACGGCATGGTGGCCGGCAGCACCACCAGGGACTGGATGACGGTGTCCGGCGGCTGCGAGGCCATCAGCAGCAGGGCCTCGGTGAAGCGCTCCACCGGGATGGTCGCCTCCACCGCCATCGTCCCGTCCGCCTGCATCGCGGCCGGCTGCGGACGGCCGTCCGGTGGGGCGACGTTTCCGACGTCGATCTGCCCGCAGGAGATGCCGTACGGGCGGCCGTCCAGGGCGAGCACCTTGGTGAGGCCGAGGACGGCGTGCTTGGCGGCCGTGTAGGCGGCGGAGTTGGGGCGGGGCACGTGCGCCGAGGGCGCGCCGTTGTTGATGATCCGCCCGCCCTGCGGGGTCTGGGTGCTCATCAGCCGGAAGGCCTCGCGGGCGCAGAGGAAGCTGCCGGTGACGATGGTGTCGAGCACCCGGTTCCAGTCCGCGAACGGGGTCTCGGTGATCGGCCGGCGCGGGGCGGCGGCGCCCGCGTTGTTGAACAGCAGGTCCAGCCGGCCGTACCGGTCGCGGACGGCGTCGAAGAGCCGGGTGACCTCCTCGGGGCTGCGGATGTCGGCCGGTACGGCCAGCACCCGGTCGGGCCCGGCGTCCGCGAGCGCGGCGGTCTCCTCCAGCGCCTCCTTGCGCCGCCCGGCCAGCACCACCGTCCAGCCCGCCGACAGCAGGGCCAGCGAGGAGGCGCGGCCGAGCCCGCTGCCGCCTCCGGTCACCAGCGCGATCCGTCCGTTCACGGCGCCCACGTCTCCCCCTCGTTCAACCAGATCCGCAGCATCCGCCGGGCGTGCGGCCCCGGTTCGTCCACGTACGCGGAACGCCCGTGCAGCACCCTGCTGTTGCGGATGATCAGCAGGTCTCCGGCGGCCATCGGCAGGCCGAAGGCGATCTCCGGCCGGTAGAGCACCTCGTCCAGCACGCCGAGCGCCTCCCATTGACGGTCGGTCAGCGCCGGGCCGCCACGGTCCGGGGAGGAGCGGACGGTGCGGGTCTGGTAGTAGCAGCCGATCGTCCCGTCCCTCCGGGAGTAGAGGATCGGGGTGACCACGACCTGGGGGCCCGCCCGGCCGGTCCGGTCGAAGGTCCACTCCTCGCGGAGGGTGGCCAGTGCGTCCGGCCGTTCCAGCCCGATCAGGTCGTGCACGTGACGGGCGCTCGCCAGCTTGGTCAACCCGCCGCCGTGGTAGGCGGGTTGGAGACAGAGCAGGACGAGGAGGTCGCAGGTGTCGCAGTGGAAGCCCAGTTCGGTGTTGCCGTCGCCGTCCTGGTCCCGCAGCACCGAGGTGAGGTCGCCGCGCCCGTTCTGCGGCACGATCCGGCCGTAGTCCCGCAGCAGGAGGGAGAGCGCCTCGGTGATCTCCTTCTCCGGCAGGGCCGGGTCCATCAGGTTGCCGACATGGGTGAGCCCGACCGAGCCGGCGCTCTCCCGGACGAAGGCGCGCAGCCGTTCGCGGACCGGCGCGGCCGCGGCCCAGCGCCCGGCGTGGGCGCCGGCCCACAGCTCCTGCCGCTCGCGGTCCGTCAGCGCCAGCGACCACAGCTCCCGCCGGGCCTCCAACTCCAGGCTGCTCCAGCCGATTTCGGTCACCGTGTGCTCGTTCATCCGCCTCTCCCCCTACCGGGCCCCGGCCGCGACGGCCTTCGACCAGAGCGCCAGCGCCTCGTCGACCTGCCCGGCCGTGACGACCAGCGCGGGGATCATCCGGACGACGTTGAGGTGGACCCCACAGAGCAGGAGCAGCAGGCCGAGGTCGGCCGCCGCCTGCTGGACCCGCCGGGCGGCCTCCGGGTCCGGCGAGCCGTCCGGCCGGCAGAACTCGCTGGCCGCCATCAGCCCCAGGCCCCTGACGTCGCCGATGGCGGGCGCCCCGGCGGCCACCGTCCGCAGGCCGTCGAGCAGCCGGGCTCCCTGTTCGGCGGCGTTCTCGACCAGCCGTTCCTCGCGCAGCACGTCCAGCGTGGCCAGGGCGGCGGCGCAGGCCACCGGGTTGCCGCCGTAGGTGCCGCCCTGCGAGCCGGGCCAGGCGCGTTGCATCAGCCCGGTCGGCGCGGCGATCGCGGACAGCGGGAAGCCGCTGGCCAGGCCCTTGGCGGTGATCAGCACATCGGGCCGCACGCCCTCCTCGTACTGGTGGGCCCAGAAGCGGCCGGTCCGCCCGAAGCCGGTCTGCACCTCGTCCAAGACCAGCAGGATGCCGTGCCGGTCGGCGCGCTCGCGCAGTCCGGCGAGGAAGCCGGGCGGGGCGGGGACGTAACCGCCCTCGCCGAGCACCGGTTCGACGAACATCGCCGCGGTTTCGGCGGGCGCGGAGACGGTGGCCAGCACCTCGTCCAGCCCGCGCAGGGCGTACGCCACCGCCTCGTCCTCGGAGAGGCCCAGCGAGAGCCGCAGCCGGAAGGCGGCCGGGAACGGCGCCACCGCGACCCCGGGCGCCAACGGGCCGATGCCGGCCCGGTAGCGCGTCCCGGCGGTGGTGAGCGAGGCCGCGCCCATGGTGCGGCCGTGGAAGGAGCCCTCGAAGACGATCACGTTCTGCCGCCCGGTGGCGTGCCGGGCCAGCCGCAGCGCGGCCTCCACGGCCTCGGTGCCGGCGGTGGCGTAGAACAGCGAGTCCAGGCCGGCCGGCAGCACCTCGCCGAGCCGTTCGGTGAGGGTGAGCAGCTGGTCGTGCAGGACGGTGGTGTACTGCCCGTGGAGCAGCCGGCCGGCCTGTTCGCGGACGGCCTCGACCACCCTGGGGTGGCAGTGGCCGGTGCTGGTCACCCCCACGCCGGAGGTGAAGTCGAGGTAGCGGCGGCCGTCGGCGTCGTAGAGGTGGAGGCCTTCGCCGCGTACGGCGACGACGGGGGTGGCCTGCTTGAGCACCGGGGAGAGCTGGGACACGAGTCTGCCTTTCGCCATCGGTTGGATCGGGTCAGCGGGGCGGCAGGTAGCCGGCCTCGGCGGCCCAGGTGAGCGCGGCCGACCACCACTGCGGGGTGGGTTCGGTGAAGCGGACGCCGAGCCGGTCGAGCACGGCGTTGGTGCGGGCGCTGTCCACCCGGACGTTGCGTTCCTGCTGCTGGGCCCAGGCGGCGGCCAGCCGGGCGGCCGTCGGGTGCCGCCGCTCGGCCCGGGCGAGGGCGGCCGCGAAGGTCTCCTCGTCGGTGAGCCGGACGCGGTGGCCGTGCGCGGCCAGCCAGCCGACGAGCAGGTCGTGCGGGGTCTCGTACGGGGTCTCGACGTGGTAGGCGCCGGGCGCGGCGTGCGGGTCGAGGGCGATCGCGGCGATCCCGGCGGCCACCGTGTCCACGTGCGAGAACGCGAAGGCGGTGTCCGGGCGGCTGGGGGCGGCGCCGGCCAGCAGGTAGCCGCGGACGAGCTGGTAGATCCGGTTGTCGCCGATGTTGGCCTGGAAGGCGCCGGTGCGGCTGTGCGCCGCGATGTGGCCGCTGCGGTGCAGGTAGGCGGCGTGCCCGGTGGCCGCCCAGGCGCGGACGGCCTGTTCGGCGCGGTACTTGGTGCGCTCGTACGGGGTGCGGAAGTGCTGCCCGATCCACAGGTCGGCCTCGCTGAAGCGGCGCGGCGGGCCGTCGACCTCGCCGGAGACGGCGAGCGTGGAGACGTGGTGGAGGCGGGCCGCCGGGGCGTGTTCGTCGATCCAGTCGAGCAGTCGGCGCACGGCGGTGAGGTTGGTGCGCTCCAGCGCGTCGGGCGGGGCGACCAGTCGGACGTCCGCCGCCGCGTGCACGACGATGCCGACGCCCCGGGCCTGCCGCAGCCCGGCCGGGGAGAGGCCGAGGCCGTCCCGGTCGATGTCCCCGGCGACGACCCGGGCCCGTCCGGCCGTCAGCCGTTCCGCGGCCCGGGCGTCGTCCGCGGCCCGCACCAGGCAGGTGACCTCGGCGCCGCGCCGCCGGAAGGCGTCCAGCAGGTGCCGCCCGAGGTAGCCGGTGGCGCCGGTGAGCAGCACCCGGGCCGGTTCCCGGACGGTCGCCCGGGCGGTGAGCGGCACCCGCGCGTGCAGCAGCTGCCCGGAGGTGGACAGCGGCGCCCGGACGGGCCGTTCGGCGTCCGGCCCGGCGACGGCCTCGGCGAAGCGGGCGGCGATCCGTTCGGCGTCGGGGTGCGGCACGCCGGGTCGGCCGTAGACCAGGTCGGCGACCAGCCGCTGCTCCACCACCCGTGCGGTGAGCCGGAGTCGGTACAGCGGGTCGCCGCCGGCGCAGCGGGCCTGGCCCGCCTGTTCGTCGGCGACGGTCCAGTCCAGTGCGGGTTCCTCGGGCAGCCGGAAGGTGCCGAGGAAGTTGAAGCCGACGGCCGGGCGGTCGCCGGGCGCGTCCATCGGCCGGACGGGCGCCTCACGCAGCCGTCGCGCGACCACGGCCGGCTCGGCGGGGGTGTCCAGTTCGACGTGCTTGACGGCGGTGAACCAGCCGACGGTGTCGAGGAATTCGCCCGGGTCGCCGGTGGCGTCCCGGCCGTGGGTCTCCACCTCGACCGCGAGCCGGGGCTCGCCCTGCCACTCGCCGACGGCTCCGGCGAAGGCGGCGAGCAGCGCCGCCTCCAGCCCGGCGCCGCCGCCGTACCGGCCGATCAGTCGGGCGGTGGCGGTGGCGTCCAGCGCCCAGCTGAGCGCGGCCGGTCGGCTCCGCTCCACGGGTTCGGCGGCGGTGGCGGCGGGAGGGGCGGGAGGGGTGGGTGGGGTGGCGGCCGCCCACCGGTAGAAGTCGGCGGTCGGCGGCAGCTCTGCGGGCTTCCGGTCGAGCGCCGCCCGGTAGGCGTGGGCCAGGTCGTCGAGCAGGATCCGCCAGGACAGCCCGTCGACGACCAGGTGATGGGCGATCAGCGCGAGCCGGTCGTCGGTGCCGGGCGGGCCGGAGAACAGGTGGGCGCGCAGCAGCCGCCCGGCCGACGGGTCCAGACTGCGGTGCAGTTCGGTGCAGACCCCGGCGATCGTCCCGGCGATCGCGTCCGCCGCGCGCGGGATGCGGGAGTACGAGACCGGGTCGAGCCCGGCCGCCGCCCGGGGCTGGCCGTAGCCGTCCGGGGAGAGCGGGCGGCGCAGCGCCGGGTGGCGTTCCAGGACGGCGGTGACGGCGGCGGAGAGGGCGGCCGGGTCGACGGCGGTGCGGCAGCGCAGCAGCACCGACTGGTTCCAGTGCCGTGGGTCGGCGAGGGACTTCTGCCGGTAGAACCAGCGCTGGGCCGGGGCGAGTCGTCCGCTTCCGCCGCCGCTCCGGGGGGCCGGGAGCGGGGTGGCGGCGGGCACCGCGGCGCGGGCCAGGGCGGCCGCGGTCGGGTGCCGGTAGAAGTCCTCGTAGGCGACCCGTCGGCCCGAGCGGCGCAGGAAGGCGATGGTGCGCATGGCGAGGATGGAGTCCCCGCCGAGGCCCAGGACGTCGGCCCGCGGCCCGATGGCGGGCAGTCCGAGCGCGCCGGCCCAGAACCGGGCGATCTCCCCGACCAGACCGTCCTCGGCCGGGCCTTCCGCCGTCGGCTCCGCGCGGGCCTCGACCAGTTCGGCCACCAGTTCGCCCAGCCGCCGCCGGTCCAGCTTGCCGTTCGGCCCGACGGGGAACTCGGGCAGCACCAGGATCGGCTGCGGCACGGAGTAGCCGGGCAGCCGGTCGCGCAGGAACTCGGCCAGGCCGTCGATCCTCGCACCCTCCAGCAGCCGTACGGCACCCATCAGTTGGCCGCCGAGCCCGGTCTCGCGCAGCAGCGCCGCCGAGCGGGCGACGCCCGGGTGGCCGTCCATGGCCCGCTCGACCTCGGCGAGGTCGACCCGGTAGCCGCGGACCTTGACCTGGCGGTCCACCCGGCCGAGGAAGACGAGGTCGCCGTCCGCCCGCCGGCGGCACAGGTCGCCGGTGCGGTACATCGGCCGGCCGTCGTGCCGGACGAAGCTGCGGGCGGTCTCGGCCGGTCGGCCGTAGTACCCGGCGCTGACGCCCCGCCCGCCGATCAGCAGCTCCCCCGCCGTGCCGTCCGGCACCTCCCGCCCCTCGGCGTCCAGCAGGGTGAGCAGAACCTCGCCGATCCCGCTGCCGATCGGTACGGTCGGCTCCCCGGCGGGCAGTTGACGGGCGTCGGTGGCCAGGAAGCAGGTGGCGCCGACGGTGGTCTCGGTCGGTCCGTAGTGGTTGGCCAGCCGCTCGGTGACGCCGCCGTCGAGCAGGGCGGCGGCGAGCGGGCGGGGCAGGGCCTCGCCGCCGAGCAGCAGGGTGTGCAGCGGCGGGGTGCCGTCGGGGCGGCCGTCCAGCAGGGCGGTCAGGTGCGAGGGGGTGGTCTTGAGGGTGTCGACCCCGGCGCGGCGCAGCGAGGCCCAGAAGGCCTCGGGGTCGCGCACCTGGCGGTCGGGGACGACGTGCACCGAGCCGCCGGTGGCCAGGGCGAGCAGCCAGGCGGTGTGGCCGAGGTCGGCGGCCAGGGTGGTGACGTGTGCGAGGCGGGGCGGGTCGGCCTCGGTGCGTCCGAGCCGTTCGGCCAGCGCGTGCGCGTAGTGCAGGGCGTTGGCGTGGGTGACGGCCACCGCCTTGGGTTCGCCGCTGGATCCGGAGGTGAAGGACAGGTAGGCGAGGTCCTCGCCCGCCGGCCCGAAGCCCGCCGGCTCGAAGCCCGCCGGCTCGGCGCCGGAGTCGGCCTCACCGCCGGCGCCGGCCTCCAGGTCCACCGCCTCGCCGCCGAGCCCGGCCTCGGTGGCGAGCACCCGCCCGACCCGGACGGCCGCCAGCCGCCGGGCGAGGTCGGCCGCCGACCAGTCCGGGTCGGCCAGCACGGCCGCCGCGCCGGAGCGCAGCACCCCGTGCAGCAGCACCAGCATCCGGGCGTCCCGGGGGCCGAGCAGGGCGACGCGGTCGCCGCGCCCGGTGCCGTCGGCGTTCAGCCGGGCGGCGATCCGCCCGGCTGCGGCGTCGAGCGTGCGGTAGTCGAGGGCTCGGACGCCGTCGGTGAGGGCGGGCCGGTCGGGGTGGGCCCGGGCGAGGCCCGACAGGAGCGCGCTCAGCGAGCCGGTGGCGGGCGTGGCACGGAGGTGTCGCGTCGCGGCGGTCACGCCGGCTCGTCCCCCGCCCGGACCACCCGTTCCGGCGGCTCCGCCCTGCCGCCGCGTCCCGGCCGCACCGACAGCCCCGCCCCGGCGAGGACCCCGGGGTCGCCCACCAGGTAGCCGTCCAGCACGGCCCGTCCGGGCAGCCGCCCGGCCAACTCCCAGGCCAGCATGCGGTGCAGTCCGTCGATGTGGATCAGCCCCTCCCGGACCAGCAGGTCCCCGTAGTCGGGGTGGTCGACCGGCCCGGTGCTGAGGAAGAGCGGGGTGAACGGCGCCCAACGCAGCAGCCGCAGCTTCGCCGCGCAGACCGGATTGGCCGCGGCCCAGGCGGTGCCGCCGGAGCGGATGCGGTCGGCCGCCTGGCCGACGGTCAGCCCGGAGCGCGGGACGAGTTCGAGCTCGCCGCCCTCGCTGAGGTGCCAGGGCAGGACGACGCCGAGGACGTCGGCCCGGGAGAGCCGCACCCGCCACCAGCCGCCGGGGATCCGGTCGGCGCGGTCGAGGTTCTCCTCGCCGTACATGTTGCTGTTCGCCTCGTGGGCCCGCCCGACCGGGTGGTCCCGCAGGAAGGCGTCGTGGACCTCGGGGTAGGCGACGGCGGTGACGATCTCCACGGCAGTGCTCCTCAGACGGTTCCGGTGTACTCGGTGAAGTGGCGCTCCGCGAACAGTTCGGGCCACCGGCGGTCGGCCAGGTCCAGTTCGCGGGCCCGGGCGAGCATCCGCCGCCAGTAGGGCTTCACCGGGCGCCAGCGCGCTCCCACCTGGCAGTAGGAGGCGTCGACGAAGTAGCGGGGTCTGCCCGGCCCGTCGGCCGCCGGTCTGCGGGCGTGGAACAGCGCCGAGTTGAGCAGCACGGTCGAGCCGGGCGGCAGCCGGTCGATCACCACCTCGCCGGGCAGCTCGGCGGTGCCGTGGCGGGCGTAGGCGCTCTTGCCGGCGGCGTGCCGGTGCGAACCGGGCAGCACGGCCAGGCTGCCGACCTTCTCGTCCAGGCCGCCGAGGTAGTGCAGCGCGTGGACCATCAGCAGGGACGGGTCGGCCCGGTCGTTGGGCTCGTAGTCGTGGTGCCAGGCCTTGCCGGGGATGTCCGGGGCGTGGCGGTCGCTGTGCAGGTGGTGGAAGACGAAGGACGGCCCGATCAGCCCGGTCAGCGCCCGCAGCAGCGGCGGGTGGGTGAGCAGTTCGCCGTGGGCGGGGAGTTCCAGCTCCAGCAGCGGGGGCGGGCCGTACCGGTCCGGGTCGGTGCAGGCGGCGATCGAGCGGGCCCGCAGGCCCTCGTCCACCCAGCGGTCGACCTCGGGGGCGAGGCGCTCGCGCAGGGCTTCCGGCAGCAGCCCGGGCAGTATCAGGTAGCCGGATTCCAGGAACTGGCGGCGGTGCTCGGTGTCGAGGGCCTCACGCCCTCCGGAGTGCGGGGTCACCGAACCGACCCCCTCCTTCCGTTCGACGGGACGCACAACGGGACTCGGTACGGGACACGGCACGGGGCGCGGTAGGGGCGGGAAGGCACACGGCTTCGTCCAGACCTCGGGTGGCGGCGGTGTCGCCTGTCATCGCCACGGACGGCTGAATCCGTGATCACCTGAATGCACGATGATCACCAAGCGAAGTAAGTTGATCACACAAAGTGATCCGCCTCAGGAGTATGAACCGGCCTTCGCGTCCACGACAAGACCAATGCCAACCCCTGGACACCTTCCCGCCACCGTGCCGTTCAGCTCCGGCCACCACTGGATTCCTTCCACAGCGGCAACTCGGGCCTTTCCCCGCCCCGGTGATTCGTCGCCGGAACAGCCGATGCGGCACAGTGAGTTCATGAGCGCGGACACTCGGAGTCACCACAGCCCCGGACCGGTCACCAGGCGGCGGCCGGTCCAGCAGCGCAGCCAGGAGCGGTACGGCCGCATCCTGGACGCCTGCGCCGGGTTGCTGGACGAGGTCGGGGCGACAGCGCTCACCACCAAGGAGGTCGCCCAGCGCGCCCAGGTGCCGATCGGCACCCTGTACCAGTTCTTCGCCGGCAAGGAGGACCTGCTGGCCGCGCTCGCCACCCGCAACCTCGACCACTACCTCCAACGGCTCGACGACCGGCTCGCCGGGGCCGCCCCGGTCGGCGCGGCCACCTTCACCGACCTCGCGGTGGAGGAGTTCGTCGCGATGAAGCGCGCCGTGCCCGGCTTCGGCCAGGTCGACTTCGGGCTCGCGGGCACGACGGCGCCCTCCGGGGTCCGGGACGAACAGCACCTGCTGGACGCGGGCGTCGACAACAACACCGCCGTCGCGCTGCGGCTCCAGGCCCTCGGCGGCGGGCTGTTCTCCGCGGGCGACCCGGCGGCCACCACGCTCACCCTGCGGGTCGCCCTGGAGGCCGCCGACGCGGTGCTCAAACTCGCCTTCCGCGGGGACCCGGAGGGCGATCCGGCGCTGATCGCCGAATGCAAGCGGCTGGTGCGCGGCTACCTCACGCAACAGCCATCCACCCGCTGACACCCGCCACGCGATCCGCTCGCGTCCCGTCCGCCCGAGGCGTTGCGAGCCCGCCGCCCCCGCAGCACAGTGGAAAGCGGAACCGCCGCGCGGGCGGCCACCACGACCGGAGGAGCAGATCATGCACGCAGAGGTAGGCGACCAGCTCCACATCCACAGCAGATCGGTGGGCATGACGGACCAGAAGGGCGAGATCATCGAGGTGCGCGGCACCAACGGCGAGCCGCCGTACGTGGTCCGCTTCGAGGACGGCCACGAAGGCCTGATCTACCCCGGCCCCGACTGCAACATCGAACCCCACCAGGCGGAGCTCTGACCGACTCCCCCGCCAATCCGGGGCCGCCCCAGGTGACGGACGGTGTCCGCGCCGACGACCCCGCTGCCCGGGGCACTGGCCGGGCTCGCGCCACTGCTGGACCACTACGGGTACCTCGCGGTGGCGCTGCTCGTGCTGCTGGACAACTGCGGCATCCCGGTGCCCGGCCAGACCATCCTGGTGCTCGCCTCGGTGTACGCCGGCAGCGGGCACCTGGACTTCGCCGCCGTCCTGCTGATCGCGGCCGGCGCCGCCGCCCTCGGCAACAGCCTCGGCTATCTCATCGGCCACACCGGCGGGCGCGCCTTCGTGCACCGCTGGGGCCGCTACGTGCTGCTCACCGAGGCCCGGATCGAGCGCGCGGACGCCTTCTTCGCCCGCAACGGCGGCAAGGTGGTCACCGTCGCCCGGTTCGTGGACGGGCTGCGCCAGTACAACGGCGTCATCGCCGGGACGATCGGGATGCCCTGGCGCCCCTTCCTGCTGTTCAACCTGCTCGGCGCCGTGCTGTGGACGGGCGTCTGGGGAACCGTCGGCTACGTCGCCGGGGCCAACATCGGCACCGTGTACCGGACGGCGGTCCACTACCAGCTCTGGTTCGCGGTCGGACTGGGGGTGCTCGTCGCGGCCCTCCTGCTGCGCCAGGTGCTGCGCCACCGGCGCCGACGTGGCTCCGGCTCCGGCAACGACACCGGCGACGACACCGGCACGGACGCCTGACTCAGCGCAGCGGGAACACCTCGAACGCGACGGCGAAGCGCGTCCCCAGCCGGGTGCCCGCGCCCCGGCCCACGCCCTCCAGGAACTCCCGCGGATCCGCCATCCCCCCGCCCGGCGCGCCCAGCCCGGCCAGGTACGCCTTGTGCTCCGCCAGCGAGGCGACGCCCAGCTCGAAGGACCCGGTGGTGTCCACCGCGTGCTTCGCCCCCGGCGAGCCCGCCGCCCAGATCTGCCGCACGCCGTTCCACGGCTCGTGGCCCTCCGCGAGCAGCTCGCGGAACACCCAGCGGTTCCCGGCGTCCCGCACCGCGTCCAGGGTGGCCCGGCCGACCGCGACGTGGTCGGCCTGGTTGAGCGTCCTCCCGCCGTAGGTGTCGCGGAAGTTGCTGGTGATCACGATGTCCGGGCGGTGCCGGCGCACCACCCGGGCGATGTCGCGCCGCAGCGGCAGCCCGTACTCCACCACCCCGTCCGGGTAGCCGAGGAACTCGACCGTGTCCACACCGACGACGCGCGCCGAGGCGAGCTCCTCGGCCTCGCGCAGCGGCCCGCACTCCCCGGGGTCCATCGAGTCGATCCCGGCCTCGCCGCTGGTGACCATCACGTAGACCACCCGCTTGCCCTGGGCGGTCCAGCGGGCGACGGCCGCGGCGCCGCCGTACTCCATGTCGTCGGGGTGGGGGACGATCGCCAGCGCGGTCCGCCAGTCCTCGTCGACGTGCTCGAAGGGCTCGGGGGGCTCGGGGGGCTGCTCGGTCATGGGCTCCTCCTCGTGCGGCTCACAGCGGTGCGGCCGTACCGCAGGTGACTCTAGGTGACCTGGACCACGACAGACCGTCAGACACCGGGCGCACCGGCCGCACCGGGCGACTTGACCCTGACGCACGGGTCAGGGGTTAGCGTCCGGGCACCGCGCGGCCGACCGGCCGCCGCACACCCCCCCTTCCGCTGCGAGGAGCGCCGCCATGGCCCTGCCCACCACCGCCCGTGTCGTCCGACTGGCCGCCCGACCGGCCGGACTGCCCACCCCCGAGGACCTCACCGTGGCCGAGGAGGCGCTGCCCGCGCCCGGGCCCGGCGAGGTGCTGGTCCGCAACCGGGCCTTCCTGGTCTTCCCCGGGCTGCGCACCCTGATCAGCGGCGAGGGCTCCGGCCTGCCGATGCCGCACATCGCCCCCGGCGACGCGCTGTTCGGCCCGGCCCTCGGCGAGGTGCTGGCCGCGCCCGGGGACGGGCCGCTGCGCCCGGGCGACCTGGTCACCCATTCGTACGGCTGGCGGGACCTCGCGCTCGCCGAGGCCGGGCACTTCACCCCGGTCCCCCCGGACTTCCCGGAGCCGCTGGCCCTGATCTCCGCAGCCTCGGCCGGCTACGGCGGGCTGACCCGCACCGCCGAGGTGCGCCCGGGCGACGTGGTGCTGGTGCTCGGCGCGGCGGGCGCGATCGGCACGGTGGCCGGCCGGCTCGCCCGGCTGCTGGGCGCGGCCCGGGTGATCGGCACCACCCGCTCGCCCGCCAAGGCGGAGCGGCTGACCGCCGAACTCGGCTACGACGCGGTGCTGGTGCCCGGCGGGCGGCCGTTCGCCGAGCAGCTCGCCGAGGCCGCGCCGGACGGCGTCGACGTGGTGCTGGACCTGGTCGGCGGCGAGCAGCTGACCGCCGCCGTGGACGCGGCCCGCCGAGGCGCCCGGATCGCCCTGGTCGGGGCGCTGTCCGGGCAGCTCGACCCGGAGCTCCCGGGCGGCAGCGCGCCCACGGTGATCGACGCCTTCCGGATCTGCACCCTCGGAGCGAGCCTGCGCGGCTTCACCCTGCTGGACCACCCGGACCTGGAGGCCGAGTGGCGCGAGCGCTTCGGCGGCTGGCTGCGCGCCGGGGAGATCACCGTCCCGTGGACTCCGGTCACGGGCATCGATCGGGCCCCCCACGCGTTGACCCGGTTGTTCACCGGAGACACCTTCGGGACGACCGTCGTGGAGCTCTGACCCCGGGAGGCGGCATGCGGATCGGCGACGCGGCGGCAGCGGCGGGCACCACGCCCAGGGCGCTGCGCTTCTACGAGGAGCGCGGGCTGCTGCCCCCGCCCGCCCGGTCCGCCTCCGGCCAGCGCGAGTACGGCCCCGCCGAGGTCGCCAGGGTCCGGGCGATCCGTCAACTGCTGGCCGTCGGACTGACGGTGGACGACCTGGTCAGCCGCGTCCACCGCCTGGACCTGCTCTCCGAGGACCCGCCGCGGCGCTGCACGGACGCCCCCGGCCCGGAGACCTTCGCCCCGGTGATCGAGGCCCGGCTGACCGCTCTGGACACCGAGATCGCCCGGCTGACCGCGCTGCGGGAACGACTCGCCCGGCACGCCGCCACGGGGGGAGCGAACGTGCCGGGCGAGGTCTGAGGAGCGCCCGCCCGGGGAGGGCTCAGGTCGGGTCGGCGGCCAGACGGACGTCGGCCGGTTCGGCCGGGGCCTCCCGCTGCGGCCAGCGGATCCGGGTCGCGCAGAGCGAGACGATCGCGGCCGAGGCGGCGACCGCGGCCATGCCCCAGACCAGGCTGGTGGCACCGGCGATGAAGCCGATCACGGCGGGGCCGGCGAGCAGGCCGGTGGTGCCCATCGCGGCGACCAGGGAGAGCGCGTCGGAGCCCTGCCGGGCGGCGGCCACGTAGACGCACGGGGTCACCGCGGCCACGCCCAGGCCGACGCAGGCGAAGCCGAGCAGGGTCGGCACCACGCCGCCGACCAGCAGGGCGAGGGCGAGACCGAGCCCGGCCAGCAGGCTGCCGACGCGTACGAGCCTGCCGTCACCGAAGCGGGTGCGCCAGCCGTCGGCGAAGATCCGGGCGCAGACCATCATCACCGAGACCACGGCGATGCCCATCGGGGCGAGCCCGCCGCCCGCGTGCACCACGTCCTTGAGGTAGAGCGCCGACCAGTCGTTCATGGCGCCCTCGGTGACGGTGCCGAAGACCATGGCCAGGCCCATCCAGAGCGTCGCCACGGCCGGCAGGGCGAAGCCCTTGCGCTCCTTCTTCTCCGCCGACGAGGCGGCCTCGTCCTGCTGCGGCCCGTCCGCGAGCAGCCCCGGCCGGGCGGCCACCACCAGCACCGCGAGCAGCAGCGCGGCCAGCCCGAAGTGCGCCGCGAGGGTGCCGGTGAAGGCGTTGACGCCCGAGGCCAGCAGGGCGGCCAGCAGAGAGCCGGCGCTGAAGGTGGCGTGCAGCCGGGACATCGTGGTCCGCTCGAACCGCGCCTCCAGGGCGGCGCCCTGGGCGTTCATCGCGACGTTCAGGGCGCCGACCGCGACACCGTCGCAGAACAGCACCAGCAGGGTGACCGGGTAGTTCGGCACCACCGACAGCGCGAGCAGGATCACCCCGAGCGCGAGCGCGGACACCACCGAGAGCAGCCGGGAGCCCAGCCGCCGCATCAGCACGGCCACCAGGGGGAAGGACACCGCCGCGCCGATACCGCAGGTCATCAGCAGCAGCCCGATCTGGGCCTCGCCCAGGTCGAGCCGCGCCTTGAGCGCGGGCACCTGGGAGACCCAGGTCGCGTACTGGAATCCGAGGACGAAGAACAGTGCGCCGATGGCCACTTGGGACCGGCGGAACTCGTCGCGAACGGGGGACATGTGCATCAGCCCACTTCGGCTCTGGGTGGGGACCCGGGGATCGGGTCGGTGGAGTGCGGCAGCGGCCAGGCCGGAACGGGGTCGGCCGGGACGGGGTCCAGGGGCATCGCCATGTAGATCGCGCGGGAGCCGTAGCTCTCCGGCAGGGCGACCTCGGGCCGGGCCCGGTAGCCGAGCGGGTTCCACAGCACGTGCGAACCGCGCACCGCGACCAGGGAGAGCGTCCGGTAGCCGGCCGCCCGGGCGGTGCCCTCCAGGTGCCGCAGCATCCGGTGGGACAGGCCCCGGCCGCGCAGCTCCTCCGCGATCACCACGTCGTGGGCGTGCAGGTTGTCCGCCCGTACGCCGCCCTCCTCGGCCAGGCTGAGGTCCGGGCAGCGGAACAGCGGGTACGGCAGGGCGAGCAGGTAGCCGCCGCAGCGGCCCTCGTGCTCCAGCACGAAGCAGGTCGAGGGCGAGGCCCGGTGCCGGGAGCGCAGCGCCTCGCGGCCCTCGGACAGGCCGCTCGCGGCGTAGGCGCGCTCCTCCAGCGCGACCACGGCGTCCCAGTCCTCCTCCCGGAGCAGCCGGATGCGGGTGTCGGTCATGCGGCGCCTCCGTCCGTGCCGCCGCCGACGCAGGTGTACGGCAGCGGCGCGAAGCCGTTGAACCCGCGGGTCGCGTAGGCCGTGGCGTACGCGCCGCAGGAGTGGATCCAGACCGGGTCGCCCGAGGCGAGCGCGCGCGGCACCCGCACCCGGCCACCGTCCTGCCCGTACGCGTCGTCGCTGTCACACGTCGGACCGGCCACCACCGCGTTGACGAACTGCCCGCCCGGATGGGTCGGGAACTCCAGCCGGTACTGCAACTGGTCCATCTCGTACAGACCGTTGAACTTCCCGCAGCTCAGATAGAGCCAGTCCTCACCCGTGCCGTCCAGACGGTGACGCGAGGAGAGCCGGGCGACATGGGCGCGGATCGCACCGTGGTCGGCGACCAGGTGACGCCCGGGCTCCACCAGGAACTCCAGCGGGGCCCCGTTGACCGCGCGCAACCGCTCCATCCCCTCACGGATCACCGCGAACATCTTGTCCAACGGCGGCTCCAGCGCACGGCCCAGCCGGTCCAGCACCCCGAGCGCGGGCAGGCCGCCGCCGAGGTTGATCCGCTCCGGGGTGATGCCACGCCAGTTGAGCGCCTCCAGCACCGCGGCCAGAGCATCGATCGCCGCACCCCACGCCTCGGCGGTCATCTGCTGCGAACCGACGTGCACCGACAAGCCGGAGGGCACCAGCCCCGCGGCGCGGGCGGCGCCGAGCACCCGCACCGCGTCCTCGGGCGAGCACCCGAACTTGTGGCTCAAGCCCCACAACGCACCCTCACCGGTGGTCGCGAGACGGCAGAACACCCGGGAGCCGGGGGCGTGTTCGGTGATCGCCGCGACGTCCTCCAGACTGTCGGTGGCGAACTCGCGCACCCCCAGCCGGTAGGCCTCGGCGATGTTGCGATCGGACTTGATGGTGTTGCCGTAGTGGACCAGCCCGGGCGCCACGCCGGTGCGCAGCGCCTGCTCGATCTCCTGCGGGCTCGCCGCGTCGAACCCGGAACCCAGCCCGGCGAGGTGGGCGAGCACCTCGTCCACCGGACAGGCCTTCATCGCGAACCGCACCGCGACGCCGGGCAGTTCCCCACACAGGGCCGCGTACTGACGCCCGATGCCGTCCAGGTCGTAGACGATGGTGTCCTCGGTGGCGGCCGCGAGCGCGGCACGCAGAGCGCCGTGGTCGTGCTGGTCGGGGCGGGGCGCGCTGTCCGCGTGCTCGGTGGCCGCGGTGGTCGGGGCGCGGTGGCTGGTCTTCCGGGCGGCCTCGGGCCGCGGGTGGCCCGCCTTCTGGTGCGGGGCCCTGCCGTGGTCGGCCGACGGGCGCGGTTCGGTGGTCTGAGGTATCACGTGTGAACTCCCGGTCCGGCTAGCGCGGCAGCCGGTCGGCGGGGGTGGCCTTGCTCGCCCGCACCAGCGGGCCCCACGCGTCGATCAGCAGTGCGAAGTCCTCGATGTCCGCCTGCGCCTCGTCGAGCAGACGCGTCCGCAGGGACGCCAGGTGGTCGGCGAACTCGGCGTACTTCCCGCCCAGTCGTCGGTAGCAGCGGTCGAGCTCGGCGAGCCGCCGGTGGTTCTCGGCGCGGTCCGTCGCGGCGCTGCGGCGGGCGGATTCGGCGATCGCCTCGGGCCGGACGCGGTGCCGCTCGTCGAGCAGGGCCGCGCCGGCCTCCTCCATCTCGGCGTAGACCGGGTGGAGGTAGAGCATGGAGAGCAGGAACTTGGCGTAGCGCTCCTGGTAGGCGGTGAAGCCGCGGCCGGTACGCCGTTCCGCGGTGTAGTAGTTGACGATGTGCCGGTTGTGCGTCACCCCGGGCAGGGTGGCGTCGTGGACGAGGTGGTGCAGGAAGTAGTCGCTGCCGATGGTGTCGGTGGCGGGCGGCAGCGGGACGCGCTCGTACACCTCGCGGTCGAGGGCGATGTTGCACATGTCGATCCGCCAGATGTCGGGCCGGTCGAGCACGGCGCGGTCGCCGGTGAAGGGCTCGCTGCCGGCGCCGACGAAGGACTCGGCGACCAGCTCGCGCCGCTGCTCCTCGGTGGCCCCGGTGGGCGCCCAGAGCGCGACCACGTCGTGGTAGGCCTCCGGGTCGAGGTCGCGGATCTCCCCGAGGTCGACGGAGAGTTCGCCGATGAAGGAGGCGCCGACCAGGGCGACCGGCTTGTCGGCGTGCGCCGGGTCCAGGGTGTGCTCGGTGACGGCGGCGGCCGCGTCGGCGGCCTTGAGCCCGATCGTGGCGAGCTCGTGCTCGATCGGGAACACCGGTTCACCGTCGAGCAGTTGGTAGCGGCTGTCGGAGTCGCGGCGGTGCACCGAGGCGCAGCCGAGCGCGGCGGCGAGCAGGAAGGCCCGGTTGGTGCAGGCGCCGTAGGAGACGGCGTCGGGCAGCATCAGGTCGAGCAGCTTGTCCGGCCCGGGCAGGTCGGAGCGCTCGATCGCCTCGCGCAGGAAGGCGCGTTGGTCCTCCTCGTCCAAGTGGTGGACGACCACGCCCTCGGCGGGCGGCAGCGCGGCCAGCGCCTCGGCGTGCCGGGCGCGACTGGCGGGGTCGGCGGAGTCCAGCACCAGCAGGTGCACCCGGACGCCGAACCGCCGGGCGGCGTAGGCGGCTTCGGCGCCGATCGCGGTGATGGTGCCGGCGCACTCGCGGTTAGTGGGCAGGGTCAGGCAGATGTCGCGCATTCCGGCTCCCCCGTCGACTCCGGCTGCTCCTGCGTCTCTTCCCGGACGTGGCCGTTCCAGGACCGCAGGCCGAGCAACTTCTCCCCCAGCTCGGTCAGTTCGGCGGGCCCGTAGCGCAGCGCCTCGGGCTTCTCGGCGTCCCCGACCAGGGTGCGGTTCCAGTCCGGGGTGCCGAGGGTGCGCCAGGATTCGACCCGGGAGCGGCGCAGCGGCTCGGACTCCTCCAGGGCGGGCATCATGGACAGGTACTGCACGGCGCGCACCCCGTTCTCGGAGGTGTTGCGGGCGACGCCGTGGGCGAGCAGACCGTTCCAGATCAGCAGGTCGCCGGCCTTCAACTCGGGCCGGACCACCGGGAACTCCGTACGGTCGACGTCCGGGCGGATCGGGTCGCGGCCGGCGGGCTGGGCGGCCTGCCACTCGTTGTAGCGCCGGAACAGCTCCGGGTTGCACTGGAAGCCGCCGTGGTCGGGCGCGGTGTCGTTGAGCGCGATGATGCCCTGGACGCGCTGCGGCAGCATGCCCTGGGTGGTGTCGACGTCCCAGTGCAGTTCGATGTCGAAGCCCTTGTCGGTGGGCTCGATGAGCGCGCGGTCGCGGTTGCGGACGTTCGGCGGGTTGAGGTTGAGGCGGTCGAGGGTGACCCAGAGCTCCTCGCTGTCCCAGACGTCGACGAAGGCGTCGTAGACGCGCTGCGCCTGGCGGCTGTCCCAGATGAGCTGGTGGTGGTAGGCCTCGACGAAGCCGTAGATGTGCAGGTGCTGGTCGAGTTCGTCGCGGTAGTCGCGCTCGCGGTACCAGTCCTCCGGGCGGTCGGGCGACAGTCCCTGGAAGTCCCAGGTGAAGTCGAGCAGGCGCCGGGCGGCCTCGGCCGGGATCGCCTGCTTCACCACGACGTAGCCGTAGGTCTGCCAGAACGCGAAGTCCTCCTCGGAGAGCACCCGCAGGGGGAGCCGCTTGCGCACTTCGCGCAGCGCCGTGCGGGCCAGGTAGCTCTCGGTGTCCGCGCTGAAGTAGGGGCGCTCGGTGGCGGCCCGGTACAGGTATTCCTCGGCGGGCCCGTCGGGGAGTGCGTCGGGGTGTTCGTCAGGGCTCGGCATGGGCGGTCACTCCATGGTTCGTAGTCGACTCAGCGCGTCCTGGGGCGCTCGGTGCGGACACGGCGGATCGGCGGCCGGTCGTCGGCCGCGTGGGGAATTCGGAGCGCGGATGCGGTCCCGTCCGCATGCGCTCCTTCTCGCCCCTGCCCCCGAGCACGGAACAGCACCACGTCAGGGGGTCAACTCACCCGCCTGGCAAGGCCACTCACCCAGCATCAGCCATTGGCGAACCGCGCTCCCCATACGTTGGACTAGACCAACTAATGGTGTCAACCCTTTCCGGCTGGTTACCGATTGGGAAATCAGCGCAGCTCACAACGCCTTCCAGGCTTCGCTTTATGTTTCGGAGACTGACATAAGCACGGGTATGTTTCGAGAATTGACATAAGCGCGAGAGGCGGCTCACGGGTTGAACCCGCCGCCTCGGCGCCCCGTTACACCCGGCCCCGCGGCGCCCGCGCACGGTCGACGCCGAGCCCTCGCCGCCCGCCCGCCGGTAGCTTGGGACTGTGGCACGCACCCGGCTCGCCCCTCCTCCCTGGCTGACCGAGGGCCTGCGGCCCCGGAACGCGCCGATCCCCTGGGCCGCGGTCGCCCGCGCCTCGGTGGCGCTCGCCGCCCCGCTCGCGGTCGGTACCGCCGTCGGGCGGCCCGGCGACGCCGCGCTGGTCTCGATCGGCGCGCTGTCCGGCGTCATCGGCGACACCGCCGACGCCTACCGGATGCGGGTGTTCAACATCGCCGTGCCGCAACTGTTCGGCGCCCTCGGCGTGCTGCTGGGCGCCCAGGCGCACGGCGCCGGCTGGACGGCCGTCGCGGTGCTGACCGTGGTCGCGCTGGTCTCCGGCATGATCTCCTCGATCGGAGCCGTCGCCTCCGTCTCCGGACTGCTCCTGCTGCTCAACGCCGTGATCGGGGCCGGACTTCCGCTCCCCTCGCCCTGGTGGCTGCCGCCCGCGCTGCTGCTGCTCGGCGGCCTGCTGGTGCTCGCCCTCACCCTGCTCGCCTGGCCGCTGCGCGGCGGCACCCCCGAACGCACGGTCGTCGCCGACACCTACCGGTCGGCCGCCGAACTGCTGGAGGCCACCGGCTCCGCCGCGTACGAGGGCAGGCGCCGGGCGCTCACCCAGTCGCTCAACCACTCCTACGACCTGCTGCTCGCCCGCCGCGCCCGCCGACACGGCCGCTCCGCCACCCTCGCCCGGCTGCTCGCCCAGCTCAACGCGCTGGTCCCGGTGGTCGAGGGCGCCTCGGCCGTCCAGTTCCGCCCGCCCGAGTACGGCCCGCTGCCACCCGCCTACCCGGCCGCGGTCCGAGCCCTCGCCGAAGCCGTCGAACAGGGCCGCACCGGCCCCGCCCCACCACCCGACCTGCCCGAACCGGTCGGCCCCTCCACCCGCGCGCTGGCCCAGGCGATCGGGCACGCCTCCGTCGTCGTGCACGAGGTCGCGCCGGACCCGTACGCCGTCGACGACCGGCTCGGCCGCCCCGCCGGCCTGGAGATCCGCGCCCGGCGGGCCGCCCGCGCGCTGCTGCTCTCCGGCGCCTCCTGGCGCTACGGGCTGCGGCTCGCGCTGTGCATCGGGCTGGCGCAGGTGCTGGTCTCGGTGATCGCGGTGCCCCGCTCGTACTGGGTGGCACTGACCGTCACCTTCGTGATGAAGCCCGACTTCGGCTCGGTGTTCTCCCGCGCCGTGCTGCGCGCGCTCGGCACCGCCGGCGGGCTGCTGATCGCCGTGCCGGTGCTCGCCGAGGTGCCGCACGGCTGGTGGGACGTACCGGTGATGGCCGCCCTGGCCATGCTGATCCCCGCGCTGTCGGTCAAGGGGTACGCCTTCCAGACCGCCGCCATCACCCCCGTGATCCTGCTGCTCTCCGACCTGCTCAACCACCAGGGCTTCCGCCTGGTGCTGCCCCGGCTCTACGACTCACTGATCGGCTGCGGCATCTCGCTGCTGGTCGGCTACCTGCTGTGGCCGGAGTCCTGGCACACCCGGATCGGCGACCGGCTGGCCGACGCCGTCCAGGACACCGCCGCGTACGTGTCGCTGGCCTTCACCACCGCCCCCGGGCGGGACGAACCGGGCCGGGCCCGCCACCGGCGGCGGCTCTACCGGGACCTGTCCACGGTGCGCAGCGAGTTCCAGCGGGCGCTCACCGAGCCGCCGCCGGTCGGCGCCCGGGCCGAGGCCTGGTGGCCGCTGGTGATCGCGGTCGAGCGGATCGTCGACACCACCACCGCCGCCCGGGTGCGGGTCGAGCACGGCGCGCCCGTACCGACCACGGCCGAGGTCGCCACCGTCGCCCGGGAGCTGGCCGACCTGGCCGAGGCGCTGCGCACCGGCGCGGCGCTGCCGGAGGCCGACCCGGACGCACTGTCGCCGAACTGCGCGCTGGCCCGGCTGCACCACGAGGTGCACGCGGCGCGGGCCCTGGCGGCCTCGTGATCCCTGGTGACCCCTGGTCGTGGCCGGTCAGGCGGTCGTGACCTGTCGCGGCCGGTGGGTCGGCGGGTAGGCGGGTCGCGGCCGATGGGTCCGCGGGTCGCGGCCGGCCGGTCGCGGTCAGTCCTGGATGCGCCGCCAGGGCCGGTCCGCCTCCAGCGCGAAGGCGAGCTCCAGCAGCAGCCGCTCCTGCCCGTGCGCGGCCGACAGGTGCACCCCGATCGGCAGGCCGCCCGGCGCCGCCCCGGTGGGCAGCGCGATGCCCGGGCCGCCGGTCACGTTGTTGACCGGGGTGAAGGCGACGTAGCGCAGCAGCCGCTCGATCAGCTCGTCGAAGGCCACGTTCGGGCTCAGGTGGCCGATCGGCGGGGTGGTGTGGGCGAGCACCGGGGAGAGGATGGCGTCGTGCTGGTGGAAGATCCCCGCGTACACCGCCTCGGCCCGTCGCAGCCGTCGCAGCACGCCCGGGGTGCGCGGGAACTCGGACTGGAAGCGGCGGCGCAGCCCGGTGGTGAGGCCGTCCAGCCTCCCGGCCCGGAAGGACGGGTCGAGCATCAGCCGGCCGGTGAGCGCGATCACCCAGGCGATGTAGCCCCAGTACGCGAGGAAGTCACGGGAGAACTCCTCGCCGAACGGCAGGGTGGTCGGCTCGACCAGGTGGCCCATCGCCTCCAGCCGGGCGGCGGTCTCCTCGACGGCCCGGCGGGTCGGCTCGTCGGTCTTGGCGATCGGCGAGTCCACCACCAGGCCGATCCGCAGCCGGCGCTGCCCCGGGCCCTCGACCAGGCCGAGCGGGGGCAGTTGGGCGCTTCGGTGGTGGCGCTCGGCGGCGGCGAAGAAGGCGGCGGTGTCGCGCACCGAGCGGGTCAGCACCCCGTCGGTGACGAGGTTGACCGGCAGCTTGCCGCCCTGCGCGTTGGTCACCAGCCGGCCCCGGGTGGGCTTGAGCCCGACCAGGCCGCAGCAGGCGGCCGGGATGCGGATCGACCCGCCGCCGTCGTTGGCGTGCGCGATCGGCACCACGCCGGAGGCCACCAGCGCCGCCGACCCGCCCGAGGAGGCGCCGGCCGAGTGCGAGGGCTTCCAGGGGTTGCGCACCGGCTGGGCGGTGGCGAACTCGGTCGAGGCGTTCAGGCCGAACTCGGGCAGCCGGGTCTTGCCGAGCACGGCCAGGCCGGTGGCCAGGAACTGGTCGGTGAAGCGCGCGTTGCGGCGGGCCGGGCGGGCGCGGAAGGCCTCGCTGCCCATGGCGGTCGGCAGTCCGCGCAGGTCCACGTTGTCCTTGAGGAAGGTCGGTACGCCCCACAGCTCGCCGCCGACGCCCTCCCGGCTGATCCGGGGCCGGTCGTACGAGGCGTGGGCGACGGGCAGCAGCGCACCGTCGATCCGCCCGGCGCGGGCCACGGCGGCCGCGACCAGCTCCCGCGGGTTCACCTCTTCGGCCCGGACCAGCGCGGCCAGCGCCACCGCGTCGTGCGCGCCGAGGGCGTCGTCGGTGAACGCGTGCGTCCGCTCGTCGGTCATCCCAACTCCCCGCTCCCCGCCGGACCTTCCGCCGCCCGGCTCGTACTGCCCGGTAGTACCGGCCGGTAATCGCGCCGGGCTCGCAGTGTAGGCGCGCGGCGCCGCCCTCGGATAGCCCCGGTCGCCGATCGGATCGTCACATCTCCGGCGGCGCACCGGCGTTCGGCACACGCCCCCGCGTTCACGCCACCCGCCCCCGGTCCTCGATCGTTTCGGTCGTGGGCGCCGGGATAGATCCCGATCACCACTCGATCCGGCCATCTCCCGAGGTGACGCCCGTGCCCACCCAGTACCGCCCGACCTTCCAGTACACCTCGGCCACCGCCCCCCGCGCGCTCCCCCTCCTCGGCCACGCCCCCGCCCTCCTCCACCACCCGTACGACTTCGTGGCCGGCCTGGCCGCCCACGGCGACCTCGTCAGACTGCGGCTCGGCCCGCTCGACGCCTACGTCGCCTGCCACCCCGACCTGGTGCGCCAACTGCTCACCGAGGACCGCACCTACGACAAGGGCGGGCTGATCCTCGACAAGGCCCGCGAGGTCTTCGGCAACGGCCTCGCCACCTGCCCCGCCGCCGACCACCGCCGCCAGCGCCGGATGCTGCAGCCCGCGTTCCACCGCGACCGGCTGCCCGGCTACGCCGCCATGATGGCCGAGGAGATCGCCGGCACCACCGCCCCCTGGAGCGACGGCGACGTGATCGACCTGCCCGCCGCGATGTACCGCCTCACCACCGCCGTCACCGCCCGCTGCCTGTTCGCCGCACACGAACGGGCCGGCTCGCTGCCCGTCCACGCGTGCATGGACGCGGTCGCCCGCGGCGTCGCCCGGCGGATCATGCTGCCGCTGCCCGGCGCCGACCGGATCCCCACCCCCGGCAACCGCCGCTTCCGACGCGCCCGGCGCGACCTCCGCGAGATCACCCGCCGCCTGATCGCCGACTACCGCGCCGCCGGCACCGACCACCACGACCTGCTCTCCGTGCTGCTCAGCACCCGCGACGAGGACGGGCGGGGCCTGTCCGACAACGAGATCCACGACCAGGTCGTCACCTTCCTGCTCGCCGGGATGGAGACCACCGCCGCCACCCTCTCCTGGGCCTGGACCCTCCTCGCCGCCAACCCGCCCGTACGCGAGCGCCTGCACACCGAGCTCGACACCGTCCTCGACGGCCGCCCCGCCCGCCACGAGGACCTGCCCTCCCTCCCGCTCACCGGCCGCATCGTCAGCGAGACCCTGCGCCTCCACCCGCCCGCCTGGATCCTCAGCCGCACCGTCACCGCCGACACCGAACTCGGCGGCCACCGCGTCCCGGCCGGCGCCACCATCCTCTACAGCCCCTACCTGCTGCACCGCCGCGCCGACCTCTTCCCCCACCCCGGCCGCTTCGACCCCGACCGCTGGCTCACCACCGCCCGCCCCGCCCCCGGCACCTACACCCCCTTCGGCCTCGGCGCCCGCCGCTGCATCGGCGACACCTTCGGCACCACCGAAGCCGCCCTCGCCATCGCCACCATCGCCTCCCGCTGGACCGTCACCCCCACCCCCCACCAGTCCGTCCGCCCCCACCGCAGCTCCTCCCTCTCCCCCCGCCCCTTCACGGCGACCCTCACCCGCCGGGCGAGGTGAGGGCAGCCGCCTCGGCGTTCATCGGACTTCGGTACTGTCCCGGCGTGGCCGGCCGCACCGAGGGCGGCCGGAACCATGCCGTCGGACCGGGACACCGTCAGAACATGAACGCTCGAAACCCGTTGGGGCTCCTGGCCGGGCTGCTGCGCGCCGTCCGGCGGTATCCGCGCCGCTCGCCGCTGACGCTCGGCTTCGTCGGGCTGCTCCTGCTCGGCCACGTCTGGATCGCGTACGGGCTCTCCGAGGAACGGGCCGACACGGTGCGGGCCTACATCAGCACCAACCTGGACAACCTCCACGACCATCCGGTCCGCGCGCTGTTCAGCAGCGCGCTGCTGTTCGACGGCACGCTCGCCGACGTCCTCTCGACCGGCTTCGGCTCGACGATGATCACCCTGGGCCTCGGCGTCTGCGTCAGCCTGGCCTGGGTCGAGCACCGCTACGGGAAGCTGCGGGCCGTCGCCGTGTTCCTCGCCGGACACATCGGCGCCACGCTCGTCACCGCCGTGGTCATCCTGCTGGCGCTGCACGAGGGCTGGTACCCGGAGGACGTCCGCCAGGCCTCGGACTACGGCATCAGCTACGGCGCCCAGGCCGCCCTCGCGCTCGCCGTCCTCGCCCTGCCCCGCCGGGCCCGGCTGCCCTGGGCCCTCTTCGTGATCGCCTGGCCGCTCGGCGGCGGCGGTGGCCACTGGCCGGGCCCGCTGCCGGAGTTCACCACCGTCGGCCACCTGCTCGCCGCCGCCATCGGCTTCGCCCTGGCGGCGGCCCCGGCCGCGCGCCGCCGCCGGACCGACTCCCTCGCCACCGCGGGCACGAACACCTGAGGGCCCGGGCCGCCGAGCAGGCCTTACGGCCGGCGGTCGGCGGCGATCTCGGCCAGCAGCCGCTCGATCGCCGCCAGCCGCTCCCGCAGCTCCTCCAGGTCGCCCCGGGTGGCGCTCTGCTCGCTGCCCTTCAGGGTGACCAGCAGCTGCCCGTCCGGCTCCAGCCGGGCCCGGGCGACACCGCTGACGTTGTCCCCGTTCTGGAGCCGGATCGCGTGCTCCAGCTCGGACGGGCGCAGCGCCAGGTCGTGCAGCGCTCCGGGCACCAGCTTGCCGTCCCGGACGACGGTGGTGGCCGTGCCCTCCAGGAAGCGGGCGGCGCGCGGGTCGCGGGCGAGCCAGCGGGTGACGCCGGAGTTCACCGCGACCAGGGTCACCGCCCCGATCACGCCGCCGAGCAGGCTGTTGTCGTTGCCGATGATCGCGTTCTGCACCACGTTGGACAGCAGGAACACGACCACCATGTCGAAGGTGTTCAGCCCCGCCAGCCCGCGCTTCCCCGCGAGCCGGAACAGGATCAGGATCAGCGCGTAGACGGCGATCGTACGGAGGACCTTCTCCACGATCGGAATCTGGACGGCCATCAGGTCATGCCACATGTGCCCCGCTCCTCCCACCGCGGCCCTGCGGCCGCGGGCTCCTCGAAACGGGGCCGACGCTACGCTACCCGCGCCGCTTGGGCTTCCCCCGCCGGGCGGCGGCCGCTCCCCGGCCGCTCCCCGCCGCCTTCGGCTTCTGCCCGCCCGACCTCGGCTGCCCGCCGGCCTTCTGCGTCTGGGGCTTGCGCTGCGGCGCCGCCTTCTTCTTCGCCGAGCCGGCCGGAGCGGCCTCCTGCCCGGCCCCGCGCCCGCGCGAGCTGTTGACCGTACGCCCGCGGACGATCCCGATGAACTCCTCCACCAGGTCCGTCGTCCGCTCCTGCGGCCAGGACAGCGCCACCTGGGACTGCGGCGCCTCGACCACCGGCCGGTAGGTGAGGTCCCGCCGGTGGTGCAGCCGGGCCAGCGACTGCGGCACCAGCAGCACGCCGACGTTGGCCGCCACCAGTTCGATCGCGTCCGCCGTGGTCTCCGGGCGCGAGATGGCGGGGCGCCCGGGCAGCGCGTCGGCGGCCCAGCCGAGGGTGTCGTCGAGCGGGTGGAAGACCACGTCCTCGGCGAGGTCGCCGAGGGTGACCTCCTCGGCGGCGGCCAGCCAGTGGTCCTTGGGGAAGACCACCACGGTGGTCTCGGTGTACAGCGGGATGGCGCTGAGCACGTCCTTGTCGACCGGCAGCCGGACCAGCCCGGCGTCCGCCGTGCCCTCCCGCAGGGTGCGCTCGCCGTCGGCGGCGGCCACCGCGAGGAGGTCGAGCGGTACGTCCGGGAGCCGCTCGCCCCAGACCCGGGCCCATTTGCCGGGGGTCACGCCCGGGACGTACGCGAGCCGGAAGGACGGGTTCACCTGCATGTCTGTCACAGGGCAAGGCTACCGACCGTGACCGGGAGCGCCCGCGCACTCCCTTACCCTTGTCCGTATGACATCGCTCAAGCAGAAGACCAGCCAGACCATGAAGCCGGCCACGGCGGCCAAGAAGCTGGGGATCTACCTCGACGCGGCGCCGACCGACTTCCAGGAGGGCGTGGTCTCCCGCGAGGAGCTGAACGCGCTGCAGGCCGAGCCGCCGCAGTGGCTCCAGGAGCTGCGCAAGAACGGCCCGCACCCGCGCCCGGTGGTCGCCGCCAAGCTCGGTGTGTCGATCTCCGGCCTGGCCCGGGGCGGCGTGACCGAGGCGCTCACCACCGACGAGATCGAGGCGATCAAGGCCGAGAACCCGCTCTGGCTCCAGCACGAGCGCGCCAACCAGGTGGACGTCCGCAAGGAGGCCGTCCGGATCAAGGAGAAGCACGAGAAGGAGGCCGTCGCGAAGGCCGCCAAGCAGGCCTGAGCGCCCTCCCGGGACCGCTGACCTGCCGGACCGCTGACCTGCCGGATCGCGCGCTCCGCCGCCGGTTGTCAGACCCCCGCGCTTGGATGGTGCCGGCGTTCGCCCACGGGCGGCGGACGCCGGCACGGTCATGAGCACAACCGTACGTACGGGAGGTCAGTGGATGACAGGGGCACTGAACGGTCGGACCGCCCTGGTCGCGGGAGCGACCAGGGGCGCGGGGCGGGGGATCGCGGTCGAGCTCGGCGCGGCGGGCGCGACGGTGTACGTGACCGGGCGCACCACCCGGGAGCAGCGCTCGGAGTACGACCGCCCCGAGACGATCGAGGACACCGCCGAGCTGGTCACCGCGGCGGGTGGCCGGGGCATCGCGGTGCCGACCGACCACCTGGTGCCGTCCCAGGTGGCCGCCCTGGTGGCGCGGATCGAGGCCGAGCAGGGCCGGCTGGACGTCCTGGTGAACGACATCTGGGGCGGAGAGAAGCTGTTCGGCTGGGACACCCCGGTCTGGGAGCACGACCTGGACGACGGTCTGCGGCTGCTCCGCCTGGCGGTGGAGACGCACGCGATCACCAGCCACCACGCCCTGCCGCTGCTGCTCCGGAACCCGGGCGGCCTGGTGGTGGAGATGACGGACGGCACGGAGGAGTACAACCGCGCCAGGTACCGCAACTCCTTCTTCTACGACCTGGCCAAGGCCTCGGTGCTGCGGATGGCCTTCTCCCTCGGCCACGAGCTGGGTTCGCGCGGCGCCACCGCCGTGGCGCTCACCCCCGGCTGGATGCGCTCGGAGATCATGCTGGAGCACTTCGGCGTGACCGAGGAGAACTGGCGCGACGCGCTGGCCCAGGAGCCGCACTTCGGCATCTCGGAGACCCCGTACTTCGTCGGCCGGGCGGTCGCCGCGCTGGCCGCCGACCCCGAGGTCGCCCGCTGGAACGGCCAGTCGCTCTCCAGCGGACAGCTCGCCGTGGAGTACGGCTTCACCGACCGGGACGGCAGCCGGCCGGACAGCTGGCGCTACCTGGTCGAGGTGCAGGAGGCGGGCAAGCCGGCCGCGCCGGAGTCCTACCGCTGATCCACCCGGGAGCACCCGGGCCTCACCGCTGGGCCCGTCGCGCTGAAACCCCGGCCGGCGGCGGCGCGTTCACCACCTGCGAACGGAACTCCTTTCCCTTCTCAGCGTATTGACCGCGCCGTCGCCGACTCCCAATAATCGGCCCGATCGGGGCGCCCCAGGGAACCCGTGTCGCACGTGTCGCACTGACCCCACCGGACCCGGGAGCGACCCATGAACGACCAGCCGACCAGCCCGTCGACCGACCACCCCCACCTCCGTCCTGACTCCCACCCCGACTCCAACACCGACTCCCACGCCGACTCCCACCAGGCCGAACTCGCCTCCCTCGCCGAGGAGTTCTTCGCCGCCGAGAACCGCCACAACCCCTTCGAAGCCAGCCTCAGCGGAGTCGAGGGCTACGCCCACGAGGTGCCCGACCCGTCCCGCGCGGCCGCGCTGCGCCACCGCGAGGCGCTCCGGGGTTTCGGGGCGCGGCTGGCGGCGATCCCCCTGGACGGACTGACCGGCGAGGACCGCATCACCCACCGGGTGCTCGCCCGCCTGATCGACAACGGCACCGGCCTGATCACCCACGGACTGGCCGACTTCAGCGTCTCCGCGACCATCGTCGCCCCGCACAACGAGGTGTTCACCTCGCTCGCGATGACCACCGTCGACCAGGAGGGCGCCGACGCCTACCTGGAGCGGCTGGCCGCCCTGCCCGGCTACTTCGACGCCGCCCTGCGGCGCGCCGTGGAGGCCGCCGCCGAGGGCCGCCGCCCGCTGCGCAGCGGGGTGGACGCCGCCGTCACCCAGCTGGACGGCTACCTCGCCGCCGGCCCGGCCGCGGACCAGCTGCTGCGCCCGCTCCAGGGCCGCCGGGAGTTCGAGCGGGCCCGGGCGATCGTGCGCGACGGCGTCCGGCCGGCGGTGGCCCGCTACCGGGGCGGACTCGCCCAGCAGCTGGCACCGGGCGCCCGCCCGGACGAGGAGGCCGGCGTCTGCCACGTGCCCGGCGGCGCCGAGGGCTACGCCGACGCCGTCTCCCGCTTCACCCGGCCCGGGCTCAGCCCGGAGGAGGTGCACCGGACCGGCCTGGACGCGGTGGCGGCGCTGCGCGAGGAGTTCGCCGAGCTCGGCGGCAAGGTGCTCGGCCTCTCCGGTACCGACGCCGTCCTGACCGCGCTGCGCGAGGACCGCTCGCTGCGCTTCGGCAGCGCGGCCGAGATCATCGCCCTGGTGGACGACGCCCTGGAGCGCGCCCGCCGCGCCTCGGCCGACTGGTTCCACCCGTACCCGATCGCCGACTGCGTGATCAGGGAGATCGACCCGATCGAGGCGGAGACCGCGCCGCTGGCCTACTACCAGCCGCCGGGCCCGGGCGGGCTGCCCGGCACGCACTGGATCAACACGCTGCGCCCGGAGAGCCGGTTCAGCTACGAGTACGAGGCGATCGCGTTCCACGAGAGCGTGCCCGGCCACCACCTCCAGATCGCCGTCGCACAGACCCTGCACCACCTGCCGGAGTTCCGGCAGAAGCCGAGCGGCCAGCTGACCGCCCACGTCGAGGGCTGGGGCCTGTACACCGAGCGGCTGGCGGACGAGATGGGCCTGTACGGCTCGGAGCTGTCCCGCCTCGGCATGCTGTCGATGGACGCGCTGCGGGCGGTGCGCCTGGTGGTGGACACCGGGCTGCACCAGTACGGCTGGTCCCGGGAGCGGGCGATGGCCTTCATGCGGGAGAACACCGCCACGCCCGAGGCCAACGTCCGCAACGAGATCGACCGCTACATCGCCTGGCCGGGCCAGGCCACCGCCTACCTGATCGGGCGGCGGGAGATCGTCCGGCACCGCGAGCGGGCGCGGGCCGCGCTCGGCGGGCGCTTCGACGTCCGGGAGTTCCACCACCAGCTGATCGGGCACGGCAGCCTGCCGCTGGGGGTGCTGGACGACCTGATCACCGACTGGATCGCGGCGGGGTAGCCGCGGGCCCGGCCGCCCGCGGCGGGCGGCCCGGCTCGGCTCGGCTCGGCTCGGCTTCAGGCTCGGCCCGGCTCCTTCAGGCTCCGTTCGACCACGGATCCTTCATGATGCCGACAGGCACGGAACCCGCCGCGACCCCGGCGGGTGACGTGCCGTCGCGGAAACGATTCCGCGCGCCCGTGACGGTCCTCCAGCGCCCGGACGTGGCGTCACCCTTTCGGCCCCCTCGACGCGGTAGTGTCCGCTGGCGCGGCCACCGGTGCACACCGCCGGCCGGCCGCCCGTCCCATCGCAACGACCTGGAGGAACCCCGTGCCGGCTCCCGTCCGAGGTGCCCTGGCCATAGCCGCGGCCGTCCTGCTCGCCGCAGCCGCAGGCTGCTCGTCCGGCGGCGGCCACACCACCGCCAAGGACGGCGGCCACGCCAAGGAGTCCGCCCACGGCTCCACCCCGGCCGCCGCCGGCGACGCCGCCCAGCCCGTCCCGGCCGCGATCGTCACCGGGCCCGGCCCGAAGAGCTCGTACGACGCCCAGCCGCAGCCCGCGCCGGGCAGTTGCCACTACCGCTACACCGCGGACAAGCAGCCGCTGCCCGACCCGAACTGCACCCCGGGGGCGATCAGCCCGGCGGTCAACCAGGGCAACATCAACGACACCATCTGCAAGCCGGGCGGCTACACCTCGACCATCCGCCCGCCGGTGAACATCACCGGCAAGGAGAAGACCGAGAACGCCAAGTCCTACGGCTACACCGGCCCGATGGGCGACGCCGAGTACGACCACCTGATCAGCCTCCAGCTCGGCGGCGACCCCAACGACCCGCGCAACCTGTGGGTCCAGCCGCCCTCCCCCGGGCACGTTCCGGGCAAGGGCCCGAACAACCCGAAGGACTCGGTGGAGACCCACCTGCACACCGCGATCTGCAAGGGGCAGGTCACCCTGACCGCGGCCCAGCAGGCGATCGCCACCGACTGGACCACGGCGGAGGCCAAGCTCGGCATCGCCAAGGGCGGCGTCACGCCCAGCACGGAGCCGGACGCCGACGGGGACTGACGGACCGCCACCCGGGGGGTCGTCTCCCCGGCCTCAGCGGGCGAGCGACTCCACCAGCCCGGCGATGGTGTCGAACGGCCGGTACTCCGCGAACTCCGCGCCCAGCGCGCGGGCCCGCTCGCGGAACCGGCCCTCGCCGAGCACCTGCTCGACCGCCCAGCCGACCGCCTCCGGCGCCGGGCGGCCCGTACGCAGGTCGAGCCCCGTGCCCGACCACTGCACCCGGGCCGCCACCTCCGGCTTGTCCTCGCTCACCCCGGCGACCACCACCGGCACCCCGTACCGCAGCGCGGTCTGCACCCCGCCGTAGCCGCCGTTGCTGACCAGCGCGTCGGTGTGCGGCAGCAGCCGCTCGAACGGGACGTGGTCCACGGCGCGCACGTTGTCCGGCAGTCGGCCGCCCATCAGCCCGGCCAGCACCTGCGGCCCGTCCGGGCGCCCGGTGGCGGCCACCACCAGCACGTCCCGCTCGGCCAGGGCGGCGACGGTCGGCGCGATCAGCTCCCCGAGGTCGGTGTTGGCCAGCGTCCCCTGGGTCACCACCACGACCGGCCGCTCGCCGGTCGCCTCGCCCCACCACGACGGCAGCGGCCGCTCCCCGCCGACGGCGCCGGGCAGCGCGCCGATCAGCCGGTACGAGGCGGGCGCGTCGCTGCGCGGGTACTCGAAGCCCGGCACGGTCAGCTGCACGAACACGTCCGGCACCGCCACCACGGCCCGTCCGCGCGGCCCCTCCGGCAACCGGACGCCCGCCTCGGCGAACACCCTCTCCGCGTACCGCTGCAACGGCTCGCCACGCCGGTCCAGCTCCTCCTGGAGGGCCCGGTTGCGGGCCCTGCCCTCCTCCCCCGGCATCGGCGGCAGCCCCAGCCCGAACGGAGCGGTGTCCGCGCTCGGAAGCATCGACGGTGTGACCCCGACACCGATCAGCGCCGGACGCTCCCCCTTCGGCCGGCCCAGCGCCAGCGCCAGCGCGCCCTGCAGGAAGGCGTCCGCGATCACGGTCTCGGCCGGGAACTCCGCCAGCACCGCGAGCAGCGCCCGGTACTGGTGCGGGACGGGGTCGAGGAACACCCGCCGCACGTCGAAGGCGATCCGCTCCGGCCCGGGCGGCAGCTCCGACCGCCCCGGGAAGCTCGCGTCGAGGTCACGGTCGTCGAAGTCGGCCTCGGCCGGCAGCGCGACGAACCGCGCCCCCGCCCGCGCGGCCGCCCCGGCGAACCGCGCGCCCCCGAGGAACACCACCTCGTGCCCCCGGGCGGCGAGGTCGGCGGAGATGGCCAGCAGCGGGCCGGTGTGCCCGAGCGCGGGCATGGCGGTGGTGATGATCCTGGACAGCGGAGGCTCCTGAAATCGAACGTGGTGCGTTGTCGGGCCGACGGTAGGCAGCGGCGATAGACAAACGATCAACGGATCAACGGATCACCTGCCCGGCTGTCCTGCTGTCCCGCTCAGGAACGGACGGCCCCCGGCACCGGCCCCTCTGTCAGACGCCGCACCAGGTCCAGCAGTTCGGGCACCCGCAGCATCCGCTCCCCGAACCCCGGCAGCGGCACGTGCAGCGGTTCGCTCCAGCGCCGGGGGATCGCCGCCAGGCCGTAGCGGGCACCGGCGGGGCCGAACCCCTACGGGGCGCCGAGGGCGTCGCCCACGGCCTACCCGAGGACGGCCCCGGCGGCCCGGGCGTAGCGGTCCGTCACCGCTGGGTCCGCTCCTGCGACGGGGTGACGGGCAGGCTGCGCTTGTGCTCGGTGCGGCGGTAGTGGCCGAGGACGGTGTGGAAGACGTCCTCGCTGACCGGCAGGCCCTCCAGGAAGTCGTCCAGGGCGTCGTACCGGACGCCGAGGGCCTCCTCGTCGGGGCGGCCGGGGGCGAGATTCTCCAGGTCCGCGGTGGGGACCTTCCCGACCAGGTCGGCGGGCGCGCCCAGGGCGGCGGCGACGGCGCGCACCTGGCGCTTCGTCAGGCCGGAGAGCGGCATCACGTCGGCCGCGCCGTCGCCGAACTTGGTGAAGAAGCCGACGGCCGCCTCTGCGGCGTGGTCAGTGCCGACGACCAGCCCGCCGTGGGCGCCCGCCGCCGCGTACTGGACCACCATCCGCTGGCGGGCCTTGACGTTGCCGCGCACGAAGTCCTCGTGGGCGTGGTCGCTGAAGGTGAGCCCGGCGGCGAGGAGGGCTTCCAGGGCGGCGTCGGTCGCGGGCTTGATGTCGACGGTCAGCACCTCGTCGGCCCGGATGAAGTCGAGCGCGCGCTGGGCGTCCGCCTCGTCCGCCTGGACGCCGTAGGGCAGCCGCATCGCGGTGAAGGACACCTGGTGGCCCTCGGCGCGCAGCAGCTCGACGGCGAGCTGGCAGAGCCGCCCGGTGGTGGTGGAGTCGACGCCACCGCTGATGCCCAGCACCAGGCTGCGGGCACCCGAGGCCCGTACCTGGTCGGCCAGGAAGGCCACCCGGCGCTCGACCTCCTTCGCGGGGTCGGACACGGGGGCCACCCCGAGGGCGAGGGCGATCTCCCGCTGGACGTCGGCGGGCAGGCGTTCGGTCATGGTCGACTCCGTAGTGCTCGGGCCATTCGCAGTGCTACAGGCCCATAGTGCCTGACCCCGTTCGAGCGCCTGCCCGCGGCCCGGGGTACGACGGTCAGGGCTCGGGTCAGGGCTCGGGTCGGAGCTCGGGGCGGGGCTCAGGTCGGAGCTCAGGGTGGGGCTCCGGTGCCGGTTGCTTCAGGATCCGGAGCACCACCTTGCCGTCCACCGTCTCCTGGGCGACCAACAGCGCCGCCAACTCGTCCAGGTGGTGCCGGTGTTCGCGCAGCAGCTCGACGGCCCTCCGCTCGGCGCCGCGCAGCAGTCCGGCCACCGCCTCGTCCACGGCGCGCTGGGTCTGCTCGGAGTACGGGCGGCGCAGCAGGTCCTCGGGGTGGTCGCCGAGGTACTGCGAGGAGCCGGAGGAGTAGCCGACCGGGCCGAGCTCCGGGGAGAGGCCGAACTCGCGGACCATCCGGGTGGCGACCGAGGTGGCGTTGGCGAGGTCGTTGGCGGCGCCGGTGGAGCCCTCGCCGAAGACCACCAGCTCCGCCGCCCGTCCGCCGAGCTGGACGGTGAGCAGGTCGGTCAGGTAGCCCTCGCTGTACAGGTGCCGCTCCGCCTCGGGCAGTTGCTCGGTGGCGCCGAGGGCGACCCCGGCCGGGAGGATGGTCACCTTGGCGACCGGGTCGGCGTGCTCGCACAGCGCGGCCATCAGCGCGTGCCCGGACTCGTGCACGGCCACCGCGTGCCGCTCCTCGGGCAGCAGCGCGTTGGAGGACTCCCGCCGCCCGAGCAGCACCCGGTCGCGGGCGTCGTCGAGGTCGGCGGCGGTGATGGTGGCGCGATCGGCGCGCACGGCGTTGATGGCGGCCTCGTTGACCAGGTTGGCGAGGTCGGCACCGGAGAAGCCGGGGGTGCCGCGGGCGATCCGGTCGAGGTCGGTGTCCGGACCGAGGGTCTTGCCGCGGGTGTGCACGGCGAGGATGGCGGCCCGCTCCGCCTGGTTGGGCAGCGGGACGGTGACCTGCCGGTCGAAGCGGCCGGGGCGCAGCAGGGCCGGGTCGAGCGCGTCCGGCCGGTTGGTGGCGGCGATCACGACGATGCCGGTGCTCTGGTCGAAGCCGTCCATCTCGGAGAGCAGCTGGTTGAGGGTCTGCTCGCGCTCGTCGTTGCCTCCGATCCGGGAGCCGCCCGCGCGACGGCCGCCGACGGCGTCGATCTCGTCGATGAAGATGATCGACGGCGCACGCTTGCGGGCCTCCTCGAACAGGTCGCGGACCCGGGAGGCGCCGACGCCGACGAACATCTCGACGAAACCGGAGCCGGTCACGGAGAGGAACGGCACCGAGGCCTCCCCCGCGACCGCCCGGGCGAGCAGCGTCTTGCCGGTGCCGGGCGGCCCGACCATGATCACCCCACGCGGCCCCTTGGCCCCGGCGGCGGCGTACCGCTCCGGGCTGCGCAGGAAGTCGACCACCTCGCTGACCTCCTGCTTCACCCCCTCGTACCCCGCCACGTCGGCGAAGCCGGTGCTCGGCCGCTCAGCCTCGATGATCTTGGCCCGGGAGCGGCCGATCGCGCTCAGCCCGCCGCCCAGCGAACGGGCGGCCATCCGGCCGGACCAGAGGAACAGCCCGCCGAAGATCAGCAGCGGCAGGAACAGCAGCAGGGTGGACCAGATCGAGCCGCCGCCGCTGGAGCGGGTGGCGGTGACGTTCACGTGCTGGTCGGAGAGCGCGTGGCTGAGCTGGGAGGTGTCCAGGGCGGTGGGGATCTGGCTGGTGAAGCGGGTGCCGTCCTTGAGCACGCCGCTCACGCCGCCGGTGTCGGTGACGTCCACGGTCTGCACCTGGCCGGCGTCGACCCGGTTGAGGAAGTCGGTGTAGCCGTAGCGGGCACCGGTCTTGCCGGGGTTGGAGAACAGGACGAGGAGCATCAGGGTCACGAGGACGGCGCCGGGCAGCAGCCAGCGGCGCCAGCCGGGGGCGGGCGGCCTGGGCGGGGTGCCGCCCGGGCCCGGGCGCTGGCCCGGGCCGCCGGCGCCGGGACCGGGGCCCGGGCGGGGGCCGGGCGGGGTCGCGGGGTGCCGGGCAGCGTGCAGGCGCGCTCGTACGATCATCCACGCTCACCGCCTCTCGGGGCTTCCCCTCCATGGTCGGCCCGTCCGGGCCCGGACGGGAGGCCGAGCGGCGGGACCGGGGCGGGCGGCTGGGGCGGGACCGGGGGCGGGCGGCTGGGGCCGAGCGCTCACCGGGCCGCCCTTACGCCGTCCGCCGCGCCCGCAGCGCCCGTACCGCGCCCAGGGTCGCCGTGCCCGCGAGCACCGCGCACCCGGCCATCAGCGCCAGCAGCCTGGCCGGGGTGTCCACCTCCCCCGGCAGTCCGGCCAGCGACCACACCGCCTCCCGCAGGCCACCGCTCACCGGCACGGCGAGCGCGGCCGCGAAGGCGGCGGCCCGGGCCGCGCCGGGCGGGCGCGGTGGCGCGGCGATCCGCAGCAGGGCGTCACACAGCAGGCAGAAGGCGAAGAATCCGCTGCCGAAGACGGTGAGCTCGGCCAGCGCGAGCAGCCCGCCGGGCCAGCCCTCGCCGACCGCCTGCCCGGTGACCACCAGTGCCCCGGCCAGCAGGCTCAGCGCGGCCGCGGCGGCCACCAGGTGGCGGCGCAGCAGTCGGGCGACGGCCCCGAGGTCGGCCAGCGGCGCGGCGAGCAGAACGAGGTCGTCCAGCCAGTCGCCGCCCGGCCGCCGCCGCTCCTCGGGCGGCAGCTCGCGGACGGCCCGCCGCAGCAGGGCCAGGCACCACAGCACGCCCGCGCCGAGCGGCAGCAGTGCGGCGATCAGCCAGGCCGTCCGGCCGTCCCACAGCTCGCGCTCCGCCCGCAGCACCGCCGCCGTCACGTCGGTGGCGGCCGTGACCGCGACCATCGCGACGCCCAGTCGGGCCGCGCGCAGCAACTGGTCCACCCGGTACCCCGGCTGCGGCCCACCGCCCCGGCACAGCCACGCCCGTACGGCCGACAGCCCGGCCAGCGCGGGCACCAGGAAGAGCGTGAACGACACCACCGCGTCGTACGGATCGGCCCGCCAGGGGCTCGCGGCCCGTAGCGGCCGAACCTGGGTGGTCACGTACGCGAAGGCGGTGAACCCCACCGCCAGCGCGAACGCGGCCCACAGCGCCCGGACCTGCGCCCTGCTCATCGCGTTGCACCGCCCCGTGCGCTCCGTCCGCTCCGCGCCGGCACGTCCGGCGGCCAGGGCACCCCCGGCGCCACGTGCTCGACCAGCAGCCGTTCCGCCGGCAGGGCCCGGCCCAGCGCGTCCATCACCCCGATCGGCATCCGCCCGGCCGGCAACCCGACCACGACCAGCGCCGAAGCCACCGGCAGCCAACCCCATCCGAGGGCCGCCGCACTCCCCTTGTCGACCATGAGTGAAATAGTACATGCCGCGTAGTACTTGTCACGTAGTACCGGTCACGTAGTACTTGCCGCGGAGTATCGTGAACCGGGCACGGCGTGAATCGAGGGAGTGACCCCATGCAGGCGTACGACGCCCAGACCCTGGTGCTCTGCGCACTGGCCGACGGACCGCTGCACGGCTACGCGGTCAACACCGCGATCGAACGGCTGGTCGGCACCAGGCTCGGCCCCGGCAGCCTCTACGGGGCACTGAGCCGCCTGGAGGCCAAGCAGCTGATCGAGCCCGCGGACGACGCCGGGGCGCAGCCGCGCCAGCGGCCCGTGCGGCTGACGCCGAAGGGGCGGGAGGTGCTGGAGCAGGAGCTGCGGTCGATGGCGAAGGTGGCCGCCGCCGGGCTGGCCAGCCTCAAGGTGAACCCGGCCTGATCCACCCCGGCCTCGACAACGACCATCGCCGGGGCAGCACTTGCCCGGGCCCGGACGGCCGAACCGGCCGTGCTCTGGAGTCGCGCCATGACCGACGCGGAACAGCCGGCCGTACGAACGGCCTCGCAGGAACAGCACGACCAGCACGACCAGCAGGCCGGGCTGGAGCCGCGGGCCGGGGATGCCGACCGGAAGGCGGTGGCCGAGCGGCTGTGCGTCGCCACCGGGCCTGCTCCACTTCGTCGACCTCCACCTCGACAGCGCCGCCTCGGCCGTGAGCGGGCACTGGAACTGACGGCCCCGGCCCTCGGGCCGGGACACGCCGCCGGCTGTCAGCCTTCAGTTGCCGGGCGCCTGGCGCCGACCCTCAGGCGCCAGGCGCCGGCCGTTGGTCGCCGGCTGTCGGTCGTCGGTTCTCAGGAGAAGTCGAGCTCGCCGGTCCGGGTGCGCTTGAGCTCGAAGAACTTCGGGTACCCGGCGAGCAGCCGCACGCCGTCGAACACCCGCAGGGCCTCCTCCCCGCGCGGGATCGCGGTCAGCACGGGGCCGAAGAAGGCGACCCCGTCCACGTGGATGGTCGGGGTGCCGACCTCGTCGCCGACCGGGTCCATGCCCTCGTGGTGGCTCTTGCGCAGCGCGACGTCGTACTCGGTGCTGCCGGCCGCCTCGGCCAGCTCCTCCGGCAGGCCGGCCGCGACCAGGGCCTCGCGGATGAGGGTGTCGTCGACGGGCCGGTCCTGGTTGTGCAGGCGGGTGCCGAGCTCGGTGTACAGGTCGCGCAGGACGTGCGCGCCGTGCTTCTCGGCGGCGGCGATGCACACCCGGACCGGGCCCCAGCCGGTGGTCATGAGGGCCTGGTAGCGCTCGGGCAGGTCGCGGCCCTCGTTGAGGACGGACAGGCTCATCACCCGGAAGTTGAGGTCGAGTTCGCGCTGCTGCTCGACCTCCAGGATCCACCGGGAGGTGATCCAGGCGAAGGGGCAGATGGGGTCGAAGTAGAAGTCGACTTTGGTGGTTTTCGTGGTCACGCCGACGATTCTAGGCGGCGGGTGGACCGCCCTCCAGGGCCAATCAACACCCACTGCGCTGAGCCAATTCCCGCCCGCCCGGCGGCGCTCAGCTACAGGTCGTGCCGTCCGCCGGCACCGTGCCGTCCAGCAGGTAGGCGTCCACGGTCTGCTTGAGGCACGGGTTGCCGGTGTTGTAGCCACCGTGGCCCTCGCCGGTCAGGGTGACGGTGACGCCCACGCCCGGGCCGAGCTGCTGCGCCATCGCGTGGGCGCCCTCCACCGGGGTGGCCGGGTCGCCGGTGGTGCCGACCACCAGGATCGGGGCGGCGCCTTCGGCGGAGACCTCCGGGTGGTCGGTCTTGCCCGCCACCGGCCAGCCGGTGCAGCCGGTCAGGCCCCAGGCCGCGAACGCCCCGAACACCGGGGAGGCGGCCCGGAACTGGGCCAGCTTCTGCTCCACGTCCTGGTCCGAGTAGCGCTGCCGCGCGTCCACACAGGTGATCGCCCGGTTGGCCGCGTTCAGGTTGTTGTAGTGCCCCTGCGCGTCCCGCCCGAGCAGCGCGTCGGCCAGTTTGAGCAGCGTGTCGCCGGCGCCCTGCTGCATCGCCTCGGTGAGCCCGACGGCCAGCGCGGGCCAGGTCTCCCTGCTGTACAGGGCTCCGGCGATGCCGGTGACGGCCAGGCCCTCGGTCAGCTGCCGGCCGCTCGCGGTGGGCAGCGGGGACTGCTCCAGGTTCTCCAGCAGCCCGGTGACCTTCGCCGTTCCCTCGGCTCCGCCCGCGCCGGTCGGGCAGGACGCCCCGAGCTGGGCGGCGCAGGCCTTCATGAAGTCCTCGAAGGCGAGTTGGAAGCCCTGGGCCTGGCCGAGCGCGAGCTGCTCCGGGTCCTTCGTCGGGTCGACCACGGAGTCCAGGACGACCCGACCGACCTCCTTGGGGAACAGGTGCGCGTAGACGCCGCCGAGCTGGGTGCCGTAGCTGATGCCGAAGTAGGACAGTTTCTCGTCGCCCAGCACCTGCCGCATCAGGTCGAGGTCCCGCGCGGCGCTCTCGGTGTCCACGTACGGCAGCACCGCGCCGGAGTTGCGCTCGCAGGCGGCGGTGAACTGCGCGTTGCTCTCGTCCAGGGCCTTCACCTCGGCCGGGGTGTCGGGCGTGTTGTCGACGGTCGCGCTGGCGTCCATCCCCTGGTCGTCCAGGCACTTCACCCCGGCGCTGGCGCCGACCCCGCGCGGGTCGAAACTCACCAGGTCGTAGCGGGTGTTGAGGGAGGCGTACGTCGAGGCCAGGGCGGGCAGGGTGGCGACGCCGGAGGCCCCGGGGCCGCCGAAGTTGAAGATCAGCGAGCCGAGCCGGTGCTGTTCGTCCTTGGCCGGGCTGCGGATCAGCGCGATGTCGATGGTCGGGCCGTCCGGCTTGTCGTGGTCCAGCGGGGCCTTGAGGGTGGAGCACTGCCAGTCGCTGGCGGGCGCCGTGCCGTCGCCCTGGGAGGTGCTCGGGGCCGGGCAGGCGTGCCAGGCCAGTTCCTGGGCGGCGAGGCCGGTGGCACTGGCGCCCGCCCCGGTGGCCGGCGAGGCCGGCACGGGCTCGGCGGCGGAGGGGCTGTCGCTCTGGCAGCCGGAGACGGGGGCCAGCAGCAGGACGGCCAGGCCGAGCGCGCCGGTGCCGCGGACGACGGTGTGCATGGAGCGGTCCACCTCTCGGTTTGGCCGGGCGCCCCTCGAACTGCTCGGGCGGCCCTCAGGCTGGGCCGGGCACCCCGGCGCGCAGCAGGGCGGCAGGGCGGCGTACGCCCGGCGCTCGGCACCGTCGGCGCACCACAGACCCTAGGGGCCCCGGCGCGCCGACGCCCGCTGGAAGCCCCGGACGGGGGGCGCGCGCCGCACGGGCTGCCACCGGCCGACCGGGTGAGGGTTCAACCCGGCCACGGGATGACAGCCCTACCGCCCTGCCGCCGGGCACCCGGGCCGGGCACCCGGACGTCGTACCTGAAGTAGCCCATGGACCACAATCCAGGTCCGTACGCACCCAAAGCAGTACCCTTCCCGTCCACCGCCGGGTCTCCGCATTCTTGATTCTTACCGCCCTCATACCGTCAAATATGTTTGATGGTGGCGGAGTTCATACTGTTCACAGCACCTCTCATACAGTTCAGCCGAATTGAACGAAGCCGCCGACCGGCCCTCGGCATGGCACCTTTTCCATTACGCGGCATTCACCGTAATTCCCTTTACCGTCAGGCCCGTTGACCCTCCATTCCGCTGACTGCTTTGCTTCTCGGCGGCCGAGGCGGGCCTTTCCCCCCGCTGATCCGCGTGCGGCGGGTCACCAAGGCATCCGGACCGCCTCCGGCCTCTCCCTGTCCATCACGACCACCCGCCACCGACCGGTGCCCGGGTGGCCGGCATGAGAGAGGCAACCCTCACATGGGTCGACCCCCCACCCCCCGTCAGGCCAGGCGAGCGGCGTTCACCGGCATCGCCGCGCTCGCCCTCGCCATGGCCGGCTTCAGCGCGGCGCCCGCCCAGGCGCAGCCCGACGGCGCCGCCACCCCCTCGGTGCGCGCCGACCACCCCTACCGGCACGGCGCCGTCCCCCAGCGAGGGCACGAGTCCTCGCACGCCGCCACCTCGACCGCCGACCTCAACTACGGTGGCGGCGCGGGCAGTCCGAGCATCGGCGTGACCACTGGTCCGGAGCACGTCTACCTGGTGTTCTGGGGCTCCCAGTGGGGCGGCTCCGGCACCGACTCCAACGGCAACACCACGCTCAGCGGCGACTCCCAGGGCATGGCGCCGCGCCTGCAGCAGCTGTTCAAGGGCATCGGCACGGGCAACGAGCTCTGGTCCGGTGTCATGACCCAGTACTGCGAGGGCATCGCCTCGGGCTCCCAGAGCTGCCCGAGCAACGCGGCCCACGTCGGCTACCCGACCGGCGGCGCGCTCGCGGGCGTCTGGGTGGACACCTCCTCCGCCGCCCCGGCCTCCGCCAACGGCAACCAGATCGGCGCCGAGGCGGTCAAGGCGTCCGGCCACTTCGGCAACACCACCGCCGCGGCCAACCGCAACAACCAGTACGTCGTCGTGTCACCCAGCGGCACCACGCCGGACGGCTTCAACACCGCCACCGGCAACTTCTGTGCCTGGCACGACTACACCGGCGACTCGACGCTCACCGGCGGCGCGGTCTCCTCCCCGTACGGCCAGCTCTCCTTCACCAACCTTCCGTACGTCACCGACGCGGGCTCCAGCTGCGGCCAGGGCTACGTCAACGCGGGCTCGGCCGGCACCCTCGACGGCGTGACCATCGTCGAGGGCCACGAGTACGCGGAGACCATCACCGACCAGAACCCGGCCGGCGGCTGGACCGACAGCTCCGGTGCCGAGAACGGCGACAAGTGCGCCTGGATCAGCACCGGCCAGGGCGCTTCCGCGAACGTCGGCTTCACCACCGGCAGCTTCGCCATGCAGTCGACCTGGGCCAACGACTTCAACGGCGGCGCGGGCGGCTGTGAGATGTCGCACCCGATCGTCGGCGGCACGACGGGCAACACCGTGACCGTCACCAACCCCGGCGCCCAGAGCGGCACCACCGGTACGGCCGTCAGCCTGCAGATGTCGGCCACCGACAGCGCCTCCGGCCAGACCCTGAGCTACTCCGCGAGCGGTCTGCCCGCCGGCCTGTCCATCTCCACCTCCGGTCTGATCAGCGGCACCCCGACCACCGCCGGCAGCTCCAGCGTCACAGTGACGGCGACGGACGGCACCGGGGCCTCCGGCTCCACCACCTTCGGCTGGACGGTGAGCGGACCGGGCGGCAGCGGCGGCATCACCAACGGCGGCTTCGAGACCGGCACCACCAACGGCTGGACCACCGTCGGCAACGCCACCGCCACCACCGCGGCCAAGCACACCGGCAGCTACGGCGCCATGCTCGGCTCCACCAACCCCAGCACCACCTCCTCCGCGAGCCAGACCTTCACCGCGCCGACCGGCAGCAGCAAGGTCTCCTTCTGGTACGACGTGACCTGCCCTGACACCGTGACCTATGACTGGGCGACCGCCACGCTGAAGGACAACACCGCCAACACCACCTCCACGGTGCTCGCCAAGACCTGCACCAACGGCCTCGGTTGGCAGTCCGCCTCCGGCACCGTGACGCCGGGGCACAGCTACACGCTGACCCTGACCAACGTGGACGACAACTACCCCGGGGACCCGACGTACACCTACTACGACGACGTGACGGTCTCCTGACCCACCGCCAAGATCGCCCCTAGCGCCGCCGGGACGGGCCGTTACGGTCCGCCCCGGCGGTGGCGTTCCGTGTCGTTCCGCTCCTTGGCCGTAGGCTTCCTGCTCCCCGCCCTCGGCTTTCGACCTCCGGTAGGAGGGCTGTTGTCCACTCGATCACTCGGTACGGCCGTCGCGCTGCTCTGCGTGGCGGCGGCCTCCTGTTCCGCTCCCGCTTCGTCGTCCGTTTCGTCCTCCGTCCCCTCTCCCGCGGAATCCTCCGCGATCTCCTCCACGCCGCAGCCCGCCGCCTCGTCCGGTACGACGGGCCCGTCCGCCCTGGTCCTGGACGAGCACGCCGACGGCACGACCGTGCGGGTCACCCCCGGCACCGTGCTGCGGGTGGAACTGCACAGCACCTACTGGTCCCCGCCGGTCGGCGACGGCCCGCAGACCCTGGTCGCCACCGGGGGCACGAGCTCGCCCGCGCCCTCCTGTCGCCCGGGCGGAGGCTGCGGCCTGGTCACCGCCACCTACCGGGCCGAGGCACCCGGCACCGCCCGCCTCACCGCGCACCGCACGAGCTGCGGCGAGGCCGTGGTCTGCCCGCCGAATCAGCGGAGCTTCACGGTGACCGTAACCGTCGCTCCCGGGTGATGCACAGCTGCCGATCGGCACCCTTTACCGGGGAATCCCTCCCCCGGAACCTCCCGATCGGCACAGGTACGGGGCGCCCGGTTCCGGAGAGGATGACGGTCATCAGGGCCCCGCCGGTGGGGCCCGGGAAGGAGCCCCGCCATGACCGTCACCACCCTTCGCCCCGGCTCACCTCAGCTCCATGTCCGGCGTGCCGCGCACCACGTAGGCCGGGAGCCGCAGCTCGCCCAGCACCGCCCGGGGCAGGTCCAGCCCGAACCGCCGCCCGACGGCACCGAGGGTGCGCCGGCGGACGGCCGCGCACGACTCGCCCCCGGGGCGCACGGGGGTGACGCCGTCGGCCGCCAGCGCGAACGCGGCGACCAGCTCCGGCACCAGCAGGTCGGGTTCCTGCCCCCAGCGCCAGCGTTCCTCGCCGAGGCCGAAGCCGCACAGCACGGCACCGTCCCGGGCGTAGTCCAGCAGGGCCGGCTGCTGCTCGGGCATCGGCCGGAAGTGGACCACCTCCACGCCGTCGCGCGCTATCTCGGTGAGCAGCTCACCGCCGGTCGAGTCGCCGTACTCGATCGCGAAGGACCAACCGGCCGCCTCCCCGACCCGGATCACGCCGTCGCCGTCGCCACTGGGGCGGTAGACCTCGATGTCCAGGTCCCAGATCTCCGTTCCGCTGATCGGCCCGGTCACGGCCGCCGGATCGGCCCCCATCCGCCGGGCGAGCTCCTCGGGTGGAATGCCCCGGGCGAACACCACACCGCCGACCGCTCCGCCGGTGTCCGCCAGCCACTCGATGCCCTCACCGCCGTTCACTTCCGCCCCGCGCGTACCGTCGCCCATGACGCCCTCCCCTCGCGCCGGCCCTGTGATGGCCAGGCGCAGCCGGTCCGCACCCTAACCGAGATTGCCGACGTGCAACCCCGAGCGGCCGGGCAGAGGATGGTGAGGAAGAGGAACTCACCTGGGGCGCGCCTCCGTTCACCCGACGCCAGCGGCGCCCGGGGTCGCGGCTGTCCACGACCGCTCCCGGTAGGACAACCCCGGAGCCCACCATGCCTCGCAGCTCCCGTCGCGCCCGCCCGCTCCGGCCGATGGCCGGTGCCGTGGCCGCCCTCCTCGCCACCGGGCTCGGCCTCGCGACCCTGGCCTCGGCCGGCGCCACCTCCCCGGCCGCCGACCCCAAGGTCGTCTACCTCACCTTCGACGACGGCCCGAGCCCCCAGTACACCGCCCAGATCCTCGCCGTCCTGGCGCGGTACCGCGTGCCCGCGACCTTCTTCGAGATCGGCCAGAACGTCACCGCGAACCCCGGCCTGACCGACCAGGCCGTCCATCAGGGAGAGAGCGTCCAGAACCACAGCTGGGATCACCCCGACCTACGGCCGCTCTCCCTCGCCGACTTCAACGCCCAGATCCTCAACACCGACCAGGCCATCCGCGCCCGGACCGGCCGCACCCCCACCTGTCTCCGCCCGCCCTACGGCTTCGTCGACAAGACCGTCCGGGCCCGAGCGGCCGCGCTGGGCAAGACGATCAAACTGTGGACCGTCGACCCCGCCGACTGGTCCCGCCCCGGCATCCACACCATCGAGCAACGCGTCCTGACCGCCGTCCGACCCGGCTCCGTCATCCTCCTGCACGACGGCGGAGGCGACCGCAGCCAAACCGTCGCCGCCCTCCCCACCGTCCTGACCACCCTCCAGCACCGCGGCTACACCTTCCGTCTCCTCTGTCACTGACCCCACCAGACCCACCGAAGCGGCCTCCACCGATGCCGCCGCACAGTCACACGCCCCGGTCACCACGCGTCCCCGGGGGTTATCCCCCCGGCCGAATCGGCGGCCGTCCCCAGCGCGCCCCGGCCCCTCCTCTCGCGAGGATTCCCTCACCGGCCGACGCAGACCGGGAAGTTGAATCCGTCCATCCGAGGAGTAGCGCCCATGACCGTACCCGGCATGCCGATCAGTCGCCGAGGACTGCTGGCGGCCACCGCGGCCGTCGCGACCACCACCGTGCTGACCCCGGCCGCAGCCACAGCCGCATCCGCGTCCACAACCGCCGAAACCCCGCAACAGCCAGCGCCCATCGACGAGTTGGCGCGCCTCGCCCACCCTCTGCGATCCACCGAGCCCGGCGGCCCGAGCGACGACCTGCGGGCGCTGGACGCGATGATCGGCGAGGCACGGGTGGTCGGGCTGGGCGAGGCCACGCACGGCTCGCACGAGTTCTTCGCCCTGAAGCACCGGGTGTTCCGCCACTTGGTCGAGGAGCGGGGGTTCACCACCTTCGTCCTGGAGGCGAGCTGGTCGGCCGGTCTGCTGATCGACGCCTATGTGCAGGGCCAGGGCGGGGGCGACGCCCGCCAGCTCGCCGACCACGCCCTCGCCCGATCGCCGTGGCACCGACAGGAGTTCGCCGACCTCATCGCCTGGATGCGCGACCACAACCGCCGACATCCGCGGCGCCCGGTCCACTTCGTCGGCGACGACCTGGGCCTGCCCGGGCTCGGCGACCACCTCTTCGACCGGGTGACCGGCTACCTCCGCGGGTCCGCCCCTGCCGCCCTGCCGAAGGTCGAACAACTGTACGCCGGGCTCAGGCCGTTCGACGACGGCCTCGGCTACCTGGAGAACCTGCCGCTGCCCGAGCGGAAACGCAATGCGGCCCTGGCCCAGCAGGCGCTGGAGCTGGTCGCGGCGGCCGGGGCCGAGGGCGACCGGGAGTACGAGTGGGCCGTGCAGCACGCCCGGAACATCGCCCAGACCTTCGCCTTCACGACCATGGACCCGGAGAAGGACCACTCGTCCGTCATCGCGGCGCAGCAGCTCCGCGACCGCGCGATGGCCGACAACGTCCTCTGGTGGCGGCGCCTCCACGGCGACGGGATCCTGCTCTCGGCGCACAACGGCCACGCCGGCTACCTGAGTTCCGACCCCGAGCTGTACCCCAAGCCGCAGGGCTGCCAGCTGCGCGATGCCCTCGGCACGGGCTACCGCAGCATCGGTGTCACCTTCGGCCAGGGCTCCTTCCTCACCGAGGAGGACGTCTTCGCCGACGACTGGCGGACGACCACCGTTCCCCCGGCCACACCGGACATGACCGAGTACACCCTCGACCGGGTCCGGACCGGCGACTACTACCTCGATCTGCGCCGCACCCCGAGCGCGGCCCGCGCCTGGCTGGCGACGCCCCGCCCGACCTACGACGCCGGGACCACCTTCGAACGCGACCCGCTGCCCACCCTCGCCATCGGCCCGGCCTACGACCTGCTCGTGCACCTCCACCGGGTCCGCGCGGCCGAGAAGCTCTGAGCACGAATGACGAGCCGGGCCCGCTCGCCTTGCCCGACGCCGGACGCACCGACGCCAGATAGACGAGCGGGCGGCCGCCGTCAGGCCGTCAGCTCGCCCTCGCGGGCGACCACGCGGCCCGCGCGGACCACCAGTTCGCGCGCCGGGAGGTCGATCACGACCTGGGGCAGGCACTCGCCGGACAGCAGCATGAAGTCCGCCGGCGAGCCGGGCGCCAGGGTGACCGGCGGAAGGTCCAGCAGCTCGGCGCCGCCGTCGGCCGCCAGGGCGAAGCAGTCGGCCAGCTGCTCGTCGGTGCGGGCGTCGGTGGTCCAGCCGAGCAGGTGGGCCCGGTGCAGCATGTCCGCGTTGCCGTACGGGCTCCACGAGTCCCGGACGCCGTCCGAGCCGAGCCCGACCTTCACCCCGTGCGCGCGCAGCTCACGGAACGGCAGCACCTGGTGGGCGGAGGGCGCGACGGTGGTCAGGCCGACCCCGGACTCGGCCAGCAGCTCGGCCAGTTCGGTCAGTGGCGCGCCGGACAGCTCGGGTACGCAGAAGGCGTGGCTGACCACGACCCGCCCGGCCAGTCCGGCCGCCCTGGTCCGCTCGGCGATCTCGCGCAGCGGGCCGAGGCCGCGCTCGCCCCCGTCGTGCAGGTGGATGTCGAGCCGCAGTCCGTGCTGCTCCGCGAGGCCGAACAGCAGGTCCAGCTGGGCGGGCCCCTCGCCGTCCGCACCGCCGTCGAACCCGGCCGGGTCGATGCCTCCCACCGCGTCGATCAGCCCGCTCGCCGCCGCCTCCGCCAGCAGCTCGCCCGCGCCCGGAGTGCGCCGCACCCCGTGCTGCGGGAAGGCGACCAGCTGGACGTCCAGCACTCCGGCCAGCCGGTCCCGGACCTCCGCGAGCCCGGTCACCCCAGACAGCCCGTAGGCGGGCGCCACGTCCACGTGGGCCCGCACCGCACGGGTGCCGCGGGTCGCGGCGTGGGCCAGCAGCCGGTACGCCCGATCGGCGAGCGGGGTGCCCTGGTGGCGGTAGAGGTCGACGTCTCCCTCGACGTACTCGGGCAGCGAGTCGGCCTGGCGGCGGCTGTACCAGGGCTCGCCCCAGGCGGTCTTGTCCGGGTGGATGTGCGCGTCCACCAGGGTGGGCAGCGCGATCCGGCCGGCGCCCTCGACCACCTCCGGCTCGACCCCGTCCGGCACCCGTTCGACCAGCAGTCCGTCCACGGCGACCAGGTCGACGGCGCGGTCCGATCCGAAGGGGCGGACGTCGCGGAAGACGGTGACGGACGGTGCCGGTGTGGCTGCGGGTGTGACTGTCGGTGTCGTCATGCGATGCTCCCCGGATTCTGTCTCGGCGATTTGTCCAGCAGGCAAAACGTCCTACCTTTCCTTCAACAGTCTGTTTATCATCTGCGGGTCCCCGTCCCCCATCCGGAGCCGCTCACGCATGCCCGCGCCGCTGTCCGCACCGCCCGCCACCGAACCGTCCGTCACCGAAGGAACCACCGAACCACCCACCGCAGCACCGACCACCACGGCACCGACCGCCGCCACACCCCGCCCGCACCCGCTGCACGCGCTGCGGGCCGCCGTCTTCGCCATCGGCGCCCTGCTCCTCCTGGTCGGGGTCGGTGTGCTGCTCGACCAGCCGCTACTGATCCCGCCGCTGGCCGCCAGCGCGGCCCTGGTGCACGGCGCTCCCGGGCTGCCGATCTCGCAGCCGCGCAACCTGATCGGCGGCCAGCTGCTGTCGGCCGTGATCGGCTTCGCCACCCGGGCCGTCACCGGCAGCACCGCCTGGGGCGCGGCCATCGCCGCCGGGCTCGCGCTGGGCGCGATGATGCTCACCCACCTCTCGCACTCCCCGGCCGCGGCCACCGCCGTCATCGTGGTCCTGCAGGCCCCGCACCCGCTGCCCTTCCTCCCGCTGCTCGCCCTGGCCACCGGGCTGCTGGTGGTCATCGGTCTGCTGCCCGGCCGGATCGGCGGGCATCCGGTCCGGTACCCACTCTCCTGGTGAACGGTGGACGGCCGGGTCATCCGATCGGTTGACCCGGCCGTCCACCGTTCCGCCGTACTCTCCCGGCCACCCCGCCGACACCACCGACCGCCGGGAGGCCTCAAGCTGATGACGTAGCCCCGTACGCAGCACGCCCCGTGGAGCAGCACACCCCGTGCGAGCACACCCCGTGGAGGAGCCCCGTCATGACCGCCCGCCCGCCGTCCCCCGCCGACCGGTCCCTGCTGGAGGCCGCCGAGCGCGGCGGGCTCGACGCCGTCCGGGCGGCCCTCGCGGCGGGCGCGAGCGTCGAGGTGCGGGACACCGAGGGCCGGACCCCGCTGCTGCGGGCCGCCTTCGCCGACCGGGTCGCCGCCGCCCGCCTGCTGGTCGAGGCCGGCGCCGACGTCAACGCCCAGGACCCCCAGCTGAACAGCCCGTGGCTGGTCACCGGCATCACGGGCAGCGTCCCGATGATGCGCGCCCTGCTCCCCGGCGGCCCCGACCTCACCCGCCGCAACCGCTACGGCGGGGTCTCGGTGATCCCGGCCGCCGAGCGCGGGCACGTCGCCTACGTCCGCGCGGTGCTCGACGAGACCGGCATCGACGTCGACCACGTCAACGACCTCGGCTGGACGGCCCTGCTGGAGGCGGTCCTGCTCAGTGACGGCGGCCCGGCCCACCGCGAGATCGTCGACGTCCTCCTCGCCCACGGCGCCGATCCGCTCCTCCCGGACGCCGACGGCACCACCGCCCGCGCCCACGCCGAACGGCGAGGCTTCCACGACATCGCCGCCGCCCTGCGGGCGGCCGAGGCGCAGGGCCGGGCACGCGGCTCCGCCACGGGCGGCACCCGCTGAGCGCAGCACGGTGGCCGCGGACTCGACAGCTCCACGACCGCACCGTGTTCACCGTTCACCGACCGCCGGTGGGAGCCTCCCCCGAGGCGTTCAGCAGCAGGTCGCGCAGTGCCTCGGCGGTGTCCGACGGCTCGGCAGGGGTGAGGACGACCTGGTCGACGGTGGTCGAAGGGCCGGTGAGGGGGATGACGCGCAGGCCGGGCGGCTGGTGGTCGAGCGCGGACTCGACGGTGATGCCGATGCCCGTTCCCGCGGCGACGTGAGCGGCGATGGCGTGCACGCTGTCGGCGGTCCTGATGATGCGCAGGTCGGCCCCGCCGATGCTGAAGGCGGACAGCAGGCGGTCGCAGAGGCCGCTGTTGATCTGGTGGGGCCAGGTGAGCAGGTCGCTGGCGGACAGTTCGGACGCGCTCAGCTCGGCGCGCCCGGCGAGCGGGTGGGCGGCGGGTACGAGCGCCATGAACCTCTCGGTGGACAGCACCCTGGCGCGTACGCCGGTGATGCCGCCGGTCGCCCAGCCGATGCCCAGCCCGATCGTCTCCGCCCGCAGGGCGGTGAGCTGGGCCGTGGTCGGCATGGCCTCCGGCACGATCGTCACGTCCGGGAACCGCTCGCGCAGTTGCGGCAGGCAGCGCAACAGCAGCTGGTGGCCGGTGTATTCGGCGTGACCGACGACGAGGGTGGTGCCGGCCCGGTCGCCGGCGGCCAGGGAGCGGCCGCGCTGTTGGAAGCGGCGCAGCTGGGCCAGGGCGGCGTGGGCGTCGGGCAGCAGCGCTTCGCCGAGACCGGTCAGTGAAACCCGTCGGCTGGTGCGGTGGAACAGCCGCCCGCCCAGGGTGCTCTCCAGCCGCCTGACGGCCTCGCTGACGGTGGGCTGCCCCCGGTGCAGGCGAGCGGCGGCCCGGCCGAAGTGGAGTTCCTCCGCGACCGCGACGAATGCTTCCAGTTCCATCCTGTCCACGGGGCCAGGCTAGCCCGATCGATCGGTGTGACCGATCGCTGGGTGCCGAAGTTCGGCGTTGATGCCGTGCCGTACGCAGGCTGTGATGAGTGGGCAGGCAGGAACTTCCCACGAACGGGAGCAGTGAAGAGTCATGACAGTCAATGACGTCGACCGCGCGCACGACGGGCCGACCGCCACGGTGACGGTGGTCTACCACTCGGTGCACGGACACACCCGGGTCCTGGCCGAGCACCTCGCCGAAGGGGCGCGGCGGGTGCCGGGTGCCCGGGTGCACCTCGCCGAGATCCGGGCCGAGGACGTCAACGCGGGCCGCTGGCACGACGCGGAGGTGATGGCACTGCTCGGGCGCTCCGATGCGATCGTCCTCGGTTCCCCGACGCTGATGGGCAGCGTGTCGGCGGTGTTCAAGGCCTTCATGGAGGCGGCGTTCACGCCGTTCACCACGCAGGCGTGGAAGGACAAGCTGGCCGGCGGGTTCACCATGTCCGCGTCGCAGAGCGGCGACAAGCTGACGGTCCTGGAGCAGTTGGCGGTCTTCGCCGCGCAGATGGGCATGCAATGGATCGGCGTCGGCGACATGCCGGGCAACAACTGGAGCGGCGGCTCACGCGACGACGTGAACCGGCTCGGCTCCTGGCTGGGCCTGATGAGCCAGAGCCACGCCGACCAGGGGCCGGAGCACGCCGGTTCGCGCGGCGACCTGATCACCGCGCAGCGGTACGGCGAGCGGATCGCCCGGCTGACCCAGCGCTGGGTCAACGCCCTGCCGTACGACACCCCCCGGATGACCGAGCACGAGGCCCGCGACCTGTCGGCCTCCCTCAGGGGGACGTTCGACGCGCCGGCGGCGCTCACCGGCGCCTGACCTCGTGGACCGCCCCTCTTCCGGCGCCGGCGCCCGTCCGGGACGCCGGAGGAGGGGCGGTCCATCAGCCGATGGCGCCACCGCGTTCCGCTCCCCTCCGCACCTCACACACGCAGCGCACCCGACGCACCCGACGCACCCGACGCACTCAACTCATGCGGGTCGGCACCCGCCGTGCCCCCGCCCCGGCGTCCGGAGCGCCGCGAAGGCAGCGGGCGGGTTGCCGCCCTTCTCGCGGGCCCTGCCATCGATGATCGATCCACCCCAACACCCAAGTCAATCCACCGGTTTGCTGAGAAACCTCCAAGCATTACCTTGGGTGTCCATGACCCTCGACGACCTCCGCGTCTTCGCCGCCGTCTGCCGGGCCGGCTCCCTCAGCGCCGTCGCCCGCGACCTGGCGTGCAGCCAGTCCGCCGTCAGCCAGCACGTGAAGCGGCTGGAGCGCGAACTCGGCCTCACCCTGATCGAACGCCATCCGCGCGGCGTGGTGCCCACCCGGGCCGGGCGCCTCCTGCAGACCGCCGTGGCCGGCGGGCTCGGCGGGATCGACCGCGCCCTGCGCACCATCGCCGAACTCGCTCGCGGCGAGGGCGGATCCGTACGGATCACCACCGGCGCCACCAGCATCCGGCACTTCATGTCCGCCGCCGTGGTGGACTTCCGGCAGCGGTTCCCGCAGGTCAGCCTGGAGTTCCAGACCGGGGTGTCCAGCCGCAGCTGCCTGGAGGCGCTCAACGCCGGCCACGTGGACCTCGCCTGGATCACCATGGGCACCCCGGTCCGCGGCATCGACCAGCGGCCGGTGGCCGACCTGCCCTGGGTACTCGCCGTCGCGGCCGGCGACCCGCTCGCCGCCCGGGAGCGCATCGAACCCGCCGACCTACAGGACGCCCGGCTCATCGGGCTGCCGCAGAACTCGGTGTCACGCTCCCAACTCGACGACTGGCTCGGCAAGTCGGGCATCCGGCCGATCTTCGACACCAGCGTCACGGACTGGGACACCGCGATCCTCCTGGCCGAGCTCGGCCTCGGCCACGCCGTCGTCCCGGCGCTCCCCGAATGGCAGGGCCCCGGCCACCCCGGCCTCCGGCTGCTCCCGCTGCCCGACCTGCCCGCGCTCACCGTCGGCTGGGCCGTCCACGACTGGGAGACCCTCGGCCCGCTCGCCCGCGCCTTCGCCGACACCGTCGCCGGACACCGCGGCAACCGGCGGACGCCACCGCCCGTCGGTCCCGCCGCGCCCGCCGTTCCCTGACGGATGGCGCGCCGGAGGGGCGCGGGGTGTCAGGGGCCTTCACGCCCAAGGGCCTTCACGCCGCCGAGGGCATGCGCATCACCGGGGCGAATCCGCGCCTGCACCACCGCGCCACACCTCGTACAGTCCGACCACCAGCCTCAGCGGGAGTGGAAGGAGTGGCTGCGGCCGATCTCGGTGAAGCCGCGCCGCCCGTACCACTCGCGCGGCCAGTCGGCCGCGTCCGCGAGGAGGAAGAGCTGGGGGATCCCGGCCTCGGCGGCCAGTGCCAGGCCGGTGGCGAGCAGGGTGTCGCCGTATCCCGCACCGCGGTGCGGGGAGGCGGTGACCAGGTCCTCCACCTGCGCCAGCCCGGCGACCGGGTCGAGGTAGAGGTCGACCCAGGCCGCGACCTCGCCGTCCGGCGTCCGGGCGGCCAGGAAGTGCACCCGCTCCGCACCGCGCAGCCGGGCCGCGCGGCGGTCCGTGAGCTGGCGGCCGAGTTCCTCGCCCTTGTACCACTCCGACTGCTGGCGCCGGATCACCGCCCGCAGTTCGGCGAGCTCGGCCGGACGGGCCGCTCGTTCGGGCAGTTCGCAGCCGGCCGTGTCCCGGGCCAGGACCACGGCGGTGCTCCGCTCGTACCCGGCCTCGGCGAGCACCGGGGTGGCCCGCTCCCCCGGCTCCTCCTCCAGTGCGGCGATCGCGTACTGGCGGCGCGGCCCGAGCCACCTCGCCGCCAGCCCGGGCAGGGCCGCCGGGTCGGTTCCCGGGCCGGTGACGACCAGGTGGTTGTGCTCGTGGGACAGGGCGAACTCCATGTCCCGGACCGCGAACACCCCCGGGTACTCGGGCAGCTCGACGGTCTCGGCCGCCTGGCGGCGGGCGAAGGCGGCGCGGAAGGCGTTCACACGCCCGAGCAGTTCAGACATCTCGCCATGATCGCCCCGCCGGTCGCTCCCGCCAAGCGAATATCGCCGATCCACGTTGCCGGCCCACGGCGCCGAACGACGCCCGGCAACCGGAGGGAAGGTCAGCGGGCACCCTGCGAACGGTCGAGGAACCGCCGCAGTCCGTCCCGCACCCCGTCCGTCGGCACGGTGGCCGCGAAGGCCGCCGCCTCGACCGCGAGGCCCTCGTCGATCGGCAGGTTGATCCCCCGGGTGACGGCCCGCAGGCAGGCCGCCACGGCGGTCGGCGCGTGCCGGATGATGCGCGCGGCCAGGTCGCGCGCCGCGTCGAGGAGTTCGTCCGCCGGGACGACCGAGTTGACCAGCCCCAGCTCGGCGGCCCGGGCGGCCGGAATCGGGTCGCCGGTCAGGATCAGCTCCAGGCCGCGCTTGCGGCCGACGTGGCGCGGCAGCCGCTGCGAACCGCCGAAGGGCGGCGGGAAGCCGAGCGAGATCTCCGGCTTGGCGAAGGTCGCGTGCTCGGCGGCGATCGCCAGCGGCGCCGCCTCGGTGATCTCGCAGCCGCCCCCGAACGCGAGCCCGTTGACCGCGACGATGATCGGCTTCGGGAACTCCTCGATCCGCCGGGTCAGCCCGTGGCCGCGCCGGACGAACTCGCGCAGCGCCTGCTCGGCCCCGCCCGCGATGCTGCCCGCCAGGGACGGGATGTCCGCGCCCGCGCTGAAGGCCCGCTGCCCGGCGCCGGTGAGGATGACGGCGCGGACGGTGTCGTCGGCGTCGATCCGGTCGAGTTCGGCGAGCAGCGCGTCGATCGTCGGGTAGTCGAGGGCGTTGAGCTTCTTCTCCCGGTCGATGGTGAGGGTGACGACGTGCTGGTCCCGCTCGCTGCGGACGGTCATGGCCGGTTGCTCCCTTTCGCCGTGGTGCCTTCACCTCGCAGGCTAGGAACAACCGCCCAGGACAATCCAGTTATTGTCCTGGATACACTCCGCCCCCCACCACGAGACCCCCACCGCACCGCCCCCCACCGCACCGCCCCCTCCGAACGGCAGGCCCCCATGCGACCGCCCTCCTACAAGGCCATCGTCGACGAGTACGCCGCCGCCATCCGCTCCGGCACCCTCCCCGCCGGCACCCGTCTGCCGACCCACCGCACGCTCGCCCGCGAGCGCCGGATCGCCCTGGCCACCGCCACCCGGGTGTACGCCGAACTGGCCGCCGCCGGGCTGGTGGTCGGCGAGCAGGGCCGGGGCACCTTCGTCCGGACCCGCTCCGGCTACGACGGCCTCGAACCCTCGCGCGCCCTCCCGGTGCCCCGGGTCGCGGACCTCTCCTTCAACCAGCCGCTCGCCCCCGGCCAGGGCGACCTGCTGCGCCAGGCCCTGCGCGCGCTCGCCTCCGGCGGCGACGCCGAGGCGCTGCTGCGCCAGCAGCCGCCGGGCGGGCACCGGCACGACCGTGCCGTGGTGGCCGAGTACCTGCTGGACCGCGGGGTCGACACGGCGCCGGAGAACGTCCTGCTCACCAGCGGGGCGCAGCAGGCGCTGGACTGCGTCCTGCGCACGCTCACCCGCCCGGGTGACGTGCTCGCCGTGGACGCGCTCAGCTATCCGGGCGTCAAGCTGCTCGCCACCGCGCACGGGCTCGACCTGGCGCCCGTCCCGGTCACCCCGGCGGGCCCTGACCTCGACGCGCTCGACCGGCTCTGCCGCAGCCGCCCGGTCCGCGCGGTCTACACGATCCCGACGGTCCACAACCCGCTCGGCTGGGTGCTGGACCGGGCCCGGCGCGACCGGCTCGCCGCCCTCGCCGCCGAGCACGGCTGCACACTGATCGAGGACGGCACGTACGCCTTCCTGGAGGCCGCCCCGCCCCCGCCGCTGCACGCCCTCGCCCCTGACCGCACCTGCTACGTGGCCGGTCTGTCCAAGAACGTCGCCCCCGGTCTGCGCTTCGGCTTCGCCGTCCTCCCCGACCGCCATCTGCGCGCCGCCACCACCCAGCTGCGCGCCGCCGCCTGGGGCGCCCCCGGCCTGACCACCGCGCTCGCCACCGGCTGGCTCGCCGACGGTACGGTCACCCGCCTGGAGGAGCAGCGCCGCGCCGACGCCGCCGCCCGTCAGCGCCTCGCCCGTACCGCCCTCGCCGGGCTGCCGGTCACCGCGCACCCCACCTCCTACATCCAGTGGCTCACCCTGGAGCCCCACCAGCGCCCCGACCGGGTCGCCGAGCTGCTCGCGGCCGAGGGCATCCTGATCTCCACCGCCGACGCCTTCGCCACCACCCCGCACCACCCCAACGCCATCCGCCTCGCCCTCGCCACGCCCCCGCTCGCCGATCTCCCCGCCGCCCTCCACCGCCTCCGCGTCACCATCGAGTCCATCGCCCCCTGAGCCCGTCCGCACGGGCACCGCCGGCACGAGGGGCCCCCGGGATCCGTCCCACCGCTTACCCCGCCGCGCGGGCGAAGCGGGCGGACCAGTCCGCGATCAGGGCGCGGAGTTCGGGCGGGTGGACGACGTGGAACTCGGCGCCGAGCGAGCCGAGGGCCATGGCGGGCCAGTCCAGGGAGTCGGCGGTCATCCGGAGCCGGCAGCGGCCCCCGTCCTCGTCGAGTTCCTCGACCTCGCCCCAGTGCCCGACGTGGGGGCGGACGCGGGCGGCAGGGGCCTCGACCAGGGCCTCGACGCGGTACGGGCGGGGCACGCCGTTGAGGCCGGAACGGACGAACTCGGCGGCGTCGGCGGCGGGCAGGGGGCGCGGGGAGAAGCGGGCACCGCTGCCCTGAGGGGTGGCGAGGCGGTCCAGGCGGAAGGTCCGCCAGTCGGCCCGGTCGAGGTCGTAGGCGACCAGGTACCACCGCCGGTCGAGGCTGACCAGCCGGTGCGGCTCGACCTGCCGTTCGGTGCGCTGCCCGGAGGCCGCGGTGTACGAGAAGCGCAGCCGTTCGGCGTCGCGGCAGGTGAGGGCGACCACGGTGAGGGTGTCCGGGTCGACGCCCGCGCGGGCCGAGGCACCCCAGTCGACGGGGACGGTCATCGCGCGCAGCGCCTCGACCCGGCGGCGCAGCCGGGCCGGCATCACCTGCACGACCTTGGCGAGCACCCGGACGGAGGCCTCGGCGACGCCCTCCACCGGGCTCTCCGCGGCCGCCTGCAGGCCCACCGCGAGGGCGACGGCCTCCTCGTCGTCGATGAGCAGCGGCGGGAGGGCCGCGCCGGCCGCCAGCTGGTAGCCGCCGTCGACCCCGCGCCGGGCCTCGACGGGGTAGCCGAGTTCGCGCAGCCGGTCGATGTCGCGGCGCAGGGTGCGGAGGGAGACGCCGAGCCGCTCGGCGAGCTCCTCGCCGGGCCAGTAGCGGTGGTTCTGGAGCAGGGAGAGCAGTCGCAGCGTACGGGTGCTGGTGTTCGCCATGCCTGCCATTCTCGTCGGAATTCAGGACGGAAAGTGGCCGCAATGGTCCGTAGCGTGGTTCTCGTCCGAAGGGGCAGGAAACCGAACGGAAGGGCCACCACCATGACCACGAGCACGACCGCGAGCACGACCACCACCCCCGCCGTCACCGGCGAGCGCGCCGACTTCCTGGTGGCCCTGGCGAAGCACCGGCACTTCCTGCGCTTCACCACCCGTGACCTCACCGACGAGCAGGCCGGCCTGCGGACCACCGCGAGCGAGCTGTGTCTGGGCGGCCTGATCAAGCACGTGACCTCGGTCGAGCGGCTGTGGGCGAACTTCATCGTGGAGGGCCCCTCCGCGATGCCCGACTTCACCACCTGGACCGAGGAGGACTTCGCCCGCCGCGCCGACGAGTTCCGGCTGCTGCCGGGCGAGACGCTGGCCGGCGTCCTCGCCGACTACGCCGAAGTGGCGCGCCGCACGGACGAGTTGGTGGCCACCCTGACCGACCTGGGCGTCACCCGGCAGCTGCCGAACGCCCCCTGGTTCCAGCCGGACACCGAGTGGTCGGCCCGCCGGGTGCTGATGCACATCATCGCCGAGACCGCCCAGCACGCGGGCCACGCCGACATCATCCGCGAGTCCCTGGACGGCGCCAAGAGCATGGGCTGAGCCCGCACGGCCGCCACAGGTGGACGGAAGACGACCGTGGGGCCCGCCGGCGGGCCCCACGGCGGCGGCCTCAGGCCCGGCCGACGAGGGTGAACCCGGCCTCGTCCACCGCGCCGCGCACCGCTGCCTCGTCCAGCGGCCCGGCGGAGGCCACGGTGACCCTCCCGCTCGGCGCGTCCGCGACGACCTCGGTGACGCCGGGCAGGGCGGCCAGCCCGGCGCTGACCGTCTTCTCGCAGTGGCCGCAGCTCATGCCGTCGACGGTGAGGACGGTGGTGATGGACATGACGGTGCCTCCGTTGCTTCGTCGGGTGTGCCGGTGGTGGTCGACCGGTGACCCGCACGTCGACCGGTGGACCCGCACTACGACAGCGGAATCGGGCCGCGTTCCCCAGGGACACGCCGCACGGGTGGCACCTTCGAGTGGACCCGGGAACCAACGGGCACCGGCGCCCGACTGGGGCCTCCCCGCACCCGCCCTGACCGCCTGTTGATCGGGCCCGAGCACACTGGCCCCGACCTTCGCCGGGCCGCCGGGAAAGCACCACACCGTGACGGACGACAAGCGGGCCGCCCCGACCGGACGGCTACGGCGAGCACGGCAGGCACCGGCACCGGCACCGGCACCGGCACCGGCACCGGCAAGGATCCGCCGGACGGGCCCTAGCCGACCTTGCCGGCCGGCCCCACCTCAAGCTTGGTCCCGCTGTTCGGGTGGTCCGGGTTGTCGACCGGGAAGGAGCCGCCCGGCCAGGCCAGGGTCACCTGGTGGGTGTCGTTCGGCGGGGTCACCACGATCTGGGTGGGCTTCACTCCGGTGCCGCCGGTGGTGTTGACCTGGAAGTAGATGTTGAAGGCCGCGTCCCCTCCCGGGGGGATCTGGCCCGAGACGGCCTGTTCGGCCTTGCGCGGCACCGAGATGCTGCCTCCGGACACCTTCAGGTCGACCCCGGGGAAGCCGTTGACCCGGCACTCCCGCGAGCCCTTGTTGTGCATCTGGACGGTGACCACCCCCTCCTTGGTGTCGATGGTGTTGTCCTGGGCGGTGATCCGCAGGTCGTCGACCGTGCAGTCCGCCCCCGTCGCAACCGGGGGAACCGGGGCGGCCGGGGTCGTCCTGCCGGGCGCGGCCGCCGTGGGCGCCTTCCCCGGCGCGGACGGGGTGGCCGCCGGCGCGGGCACCGTGGCCGTCGGCGCGGCGGGGCTCGCGGCCGCCGTCGCGGGTGCGGCGGGCTTGTCGCTCCCCGAGTTGTCGGGGCCGCAGGCGCTCAGCCCGAGGGTGGCGGCCACCGTCACGAGACAGGCGGCGCCGACGTAACGGGGCTTGGACGACAGCGGGTTGGGCATGGATCTTCTCCTCGGGGGCCAACGCTCAATGCATGTGCACACCACTGTGCCGCCTCCCGATCAACAACCGATCAACGACCGCGGCCCCGCCGTGATCGCCTGCTGACCACCCATGGGTTCCGCCCCGGCACAGCGCCCGGACGACTACCCCTCCCGTCCCGGGAGCAATCCGTCCGCTCGCGACCGGCTGAACCGCCGGTGCGAACCGGCCCGTTCCCTCTGACGTCCCCTCTGACGCCCCCTCCCCCGACCCACCGCCCGACCCACCGCGCTCAGGAGCTGTCCCACCGCCATGTCCACCCAGGCCCCGACCGAAGCCCGACCCGACGACCGCCGAATAGCGGGCGGCGGCCGATGACGGCGGCCACCCGCACCAGCCGCTGGCAACCCGGGCGGCTCTGGCGGCGCGGACGGCCCTGGCAGCGCGCCGCCGCCCTGGCGCTGGTCGCGGCCCTGGCCGCCGGCCTGCTGTGGTGGCAGCCGTGGCGCGGGAGCGACGGGCCCGCGCCGCTGGCCTTCACCACCGCCCCCGGCGGCTCGGCCCGCTTCGGCACCGGGGAGCACCTGTACCGCTACAAGGTGCGGGTGGAGAACGGGCTCCAGGAGAGCCCCGCGCAGTTCGCCGCCGAGGTGGACGCGATCCTCGGCGACACCCGCCACGGCTGGGCCGCCGGGAACACGGCGTCCTTCCAGCGGATGCCCGAGGACCCGGTGGACTTCACGGTCTACCTCGCCACCCCGCAGTCCACCGACCGGATCTGCGGCCAGTACGGCCTGGACACCGGCGGCTGGGTCAACTGCGGCGTCGGCCACCAGGTCGTGGTCAACCTCAAGCGCTGGACCGAGCTGTCCGAGTTCTACCAGGGCAAGCCCGAGCTCTACCACGCCCTCGCGATCAACCACGAGGTCGGCCACATCCTCGGCAACGGCCACGTCGACTGCCCCGGCCCGGGCGCCCCGGCGCCGGTGATGATGCAGCAGATCAAGGGCCTGCACGGCTGCGTCCCCAACGGCTGGCCCTACTCCGACACGGGCACCCTGCTCACCGGCCCGCCCGTCCAGGCCCCGACCGACGCGCCCTGACCCTCCCCC
>NZ_LFMD02000030.1 GCF_015776785.2 Kitasatospora sp. SUK 42
CACCTCCTAATGCTGTTGTCAAGCAGCCGCTGTGACAGGGAGCCCACGATGGAAGCACTGTCCGTCACGGATGAGGGCCCACAGGACGTTGACGCGGCGGCGGGCCAGGGCAAGGACAGCCTGGGTGTGTCGCTTGCCTTCGGCGCGCTTGCGTTCGTAGAAACGGCGGGACTCCTCGCAGCTGCGGATGCTGATGAGCGCGGAGGTGTAGAAGACGCGTTGCAGCCCGCGGTGGTAGCGCCGGGGGCGGTGCAGGTTTCCGCTGATGTTGCCGGAGTCGCGGGGCACCGGGGCGACTCCGGCGAAGCTGGCGAGGCGGTCGGCGCTGGGGAAGCGGCTCATGTCGCCGGCGGTGGCGGCCAGGAACTCGGCGCCCAGCAGCGGGCCGATGCCGGGCATACTGGCGATCACTTCGGCGAGGTCGTGGTCACGAAACCGGGCCGCAATGAGCTTGTCGATCTCGGCGATCTGCTCGTTGAGGCCCATCACCTCCTTCGCCAGGGTGTGGACCACCTGGGCGGCCATCTTCTCCCCGGGGACGGTGGTGTGCTGGCGCTCGGCCGCCTCCAAGGCGGCCTGGGCCAGGGTGTCGGCGCCGCGGACCTTGCGGTTGCGCAGCCAGGTCTCCAGGCGGCTGCGGCCGGTCCGGCGCAGGGCGGCCGGGGTCTGGTAGCCGGTCAGCAGGATCAGCGGACCGACGTTGCCCAGGTCCAGAACCCGCTCCAACGCCGGGAAGATTCCGGTGAGTTGGCCGCGAAGCCGGTTGACCTTGCGGGTGCGGTCAGCGGACAGGTCGGAGCGGCGGTCGGTGAGGATCCTCAGCTCGACGGCGTGCTCGTCGTCCGCCCGGATCACGGCCAGGTCCCGGCGCATCCGGGCCTGGTCGGCGATGACGACGGCGTCCTTGGCGTCGGTCTTGCCCATGCCCCGGTAGCCGGCCGAGGCCCGGTTGACCGCCAGGCCGGGTATGTAGACCAGCTGCTGGCCGTGGTTGAGGAGCACATTGATCAGCAGGGCGGCCATGCCGTCGGCGACGTCGACCGCCCAGAGCACGTCCTCCTCCAGAGCCAGTACGTCGGCGAGCAAGGACAGCAGCTCCGGCTCGTCGTTCAGGACCCGGCGCGAGAGCAGCTTCCTGCCCTCACTGTCCAGGACCACGCAGTGGTGGTGGGTCTTGCCGATGTCCGTGCCCGCCCAGATCTGGGCCACCTGTTCCTCCGGTCGTTCGATGCGTGCTGCTCGTCCGGACGACCTCGCCAGCGTGGTCCTACTCAGCGATGCACCCGAGGGGCTCGCAGCTCCTAATCAGCGGTCGAGTCGTCGTGAGACACCGGGCGGCCAGGTGACGTAGGCCATCAAGGGCAACCGACTGAAAGCCATACCCGATGTCTCTGGATCTCTGGACCTTACGACGGCCCGTCCAACCCACCAACAACGTAGGACCGACTGA
>NZ_LFMD02000031.1 GCF_015776785.2 Kitasatospora sp. SUK 42
GCGTTCTGCAGGGCGAGCATGGTCTGGAACAGCGGGTGGTGCGCCAGCGTCCGGGTCGGGTTCAGCGCCTCCACCAGGTGCTCGAACGGCACGTCCTGGTGCGCGTACGCCGCCAGCGCGTCGGCGCGCACCCGGCCCAGCAGTTCGGTGAACGACGGATCGCCGGAGAGGTCGGCGCGCAGTACCAGGGTGTTGACGAAGAAGCCGACCAGCTCGTCCAGAGCCTCGTCGGTACGTCCGGCGACCGGGATGCCGATCGGCACATCGGTGCCCGCCCCGAGTTTGCCCAGCAGAGCGGCCACTCCGGCCTGGAGCACCATGAAGAGGCTGGCTCCGCCGTCGCGGGCGAGCGCGCGCAGGCCCTGGTGCAGTTCGGCGTCGATCCGGACCGGCACCTGGGCGCCCCGGTGGGACATGGCCGCCGGCCGAGGCCGGTCGAACGGCAGCTCCACCTGTCCGGGCAAGCCCGTCAGCCGCTCCCTCCAGTAGGCCAGTTGGCCGTTCAGCAGGCTGTCCGGGTCCGAGCCGTCGCCGAGCAGCTCCCGCTGCCAGAGGGCGTAGTCGGCGTACTGGACCGGCAGCGGCGACCACTCCGGCTTGCCTCCCTCCACGCGCGCCGCGTAGGCGGCGGCAAGGTCCCGCGACAGAGGCGCCGTCGACCAGCCGTCGCCGGCGATGTGGTGCACCACCAACAGCAGCACGTGCTCGTCCACGGACACCTCGAACAGCTCGGCCCGCAGCGGCGGCTCCACCGCGAGGTCGAAGCCGTACCGGGCCGCCACGTCCAACCGGTCCGGCAGCTCGTCCGGTCCCGCCTCGGTCACCCGCAGCCGGGGCCGGGCCTCGTCGATGTCCAGCACCCGCTGGCACGGCGAGCCGTCCATCGCCGGGAGGACGGTACGCAGGCTCTCGTGCCGCTCGACCACGTCCGCCAGGGCCTGCTCCAGCGCCCGCCGGTCGAGATCCCCCGACAGCCGCAGCGCCAGCGGAATGTTGTAGGTGGCGCTCGGCCCCTCCATGCGGTGCAGGAACCACAGCCGGCGCTGCGCGAAGGACAGCGGCAGCACCTCGGGCCGCTCGCGCCGCCCCAACGGCGGCCGCGCCCGGCCCGCGCCGTCCACCGCCGCCGCCAGCTCGGCCACCGTCGGCGCGTCGAACAGGTCTCCCAGCCGCAGCTCCACGCCGAGGACCGACCGTGCCCGGGCGACCAGTCGGGTGGCCAGCAGCGAGTGCCCGCCGAGGTCGAAGAAGCTGTCGTCCAACCCGGGCTCGGACACCCTGAGGACCTCGGCGAACAGCCCGGCGAGCAGGTGCTCCGTCGCGGTGCGCGGGGCCCGGCCAGGGGCGGCCGCAGCCTGCTCGGGGGCCGGAAGGGCCCGCCGGTCGAGCTTGCCGTTCGAGGTCAGTGGCAGCGCGTCCAACACCACGAACGCCGACGGCACCATGTACTCCGGCAGCCGCTCGGCCAGGTGGC
>NZ_LFMD02000032.1 GCF_015776785.2 Kitasatospora sp. SUK 42
CGACGGCCGGCCCCTCCAGGCCCAGCGTGTACGAGACCCGGCCGGAGGCGATGCTGCCCGCGCTGCCGCTGAACAGGTACCCCTCGAAGTCCTCCGGCGGGAGCTGCGGCCGGGAGCCGTAGTCGTTGTACATCACGCCGGTGAACACGCCCGTCCGGCTGCCGCGCAGGGTGGCCGGGTCGATGCCCGCCCGCTCCAGGGCCTCCCAGGCGGTCTCCAGCAGCAGCCGCTGCTGCGGGTCGGTGGCCAGCGCCTCACGCGGGGACATCCCGAAGAACGCCGGGTCGAACAGGTCCGCGTCGTGCAGGAACCCGCCCTCCCTCGTGTACGAGGTGCCGACGCGCTCCGGATCAGGATC
>NZ_LFMD02000033.1 GCF_015776785.2 Kitasatospora sp. SUK 42
GCCGAGCCGCTGCTCGCCGCCGTGCTGCGCGGCGCCGGGGTGCACGGCCTGGCTGCGGGAGACGGCCGGACGGCCTGGTGGACGGCGGGCTTCGCCGTCCTGGTGCACGGCGCGGCCCTGCTGCTGCCGCTCGCCCGGCAGGCGATGGACCCGGGCGCCCAACGGGCGCTGCGCGGGCGCCGATCGCGCCGACTGGGGTTGCAGCGGGCCGGCGCGGACCTGGGGCTGCTCGCCGTGGCCGTCCTCGGATTCCTCCAACTGCGCCGCTACCGGGGCGTGGTGGTGCGGACCTCGGGCGCGGGGTTCGACTCCTGGGTCGACCTGGTGCTGGTGCTCACCCCGGTGGCGATGGCGGTGGCCGGCGCCGTCCTGCTGCTGCGGCTGCTGCCGATGGTCGGACGGCTGCTGGAACGGGCGGCCGGCCGGGCCCGCGGACTGGTGCTGCCGCTGGGCGCCTGGCGGCTGAGCCGCGACACCGGCCGCCAGGCCGTCCCGGTCCTGGTGACGCTGCTGGCGGTGGCCTGCGGCAGCCTGGCCACCGGGGTGCTGGCCGCACTGCCGACCAGCGACCGCGACCGGGCGGCCTTCACCGTCGGCGCGGACCTCCGGCTGTCCGAGGTGTCCGGCCCGCAGGCGCAGCGGCACGCCGCCCTGGCCGGCCTGCCGGGCGTGAAGGGGGCCACCCCGGTGGCCGAGCGGTCCGGCTACCTGGGCAGCACCCTGGTGCAGACGGTCGCCATCGACACCGCGGCCGCCACGGCCGCCGGAGGGATACCGACGCTGCGAGCGGACCTCGCCGACCGCCGGGTCCCTGAGCTGCTGGCCCCGCTGACCGCCCCGCCCGTCCAGGGGATCGCGCTGCCGGGCGAGCCGACCGCACTGGAGCTGACCGTCCAGGCCACCGCCGACCCGCCGGTCCCGGACCCCGGTCCGAGCCTGCAACTCTGGATCCAGGACGCCAACGGGCTGACCGACCGGCTGACGGTCCCGCTGACGGCCGACGGCCGCCCCCACGTCGTGACCGCGGGTCTGGCCGACGGCGGCCGCCGCGCCTATCCGCTGACGCTCACCCGGGTCGGCGTCCACTTCCCCGGCGAGCTGACCCAGCGCACCACGCTCGACCTGCTCCTGCCGCGCGTCAGCGCCGTCACCGGCGACCGGCGCACCGACCTCGCGCTTCCGCCGGGGCAGGCCTGGTCCCGCTCCGGCACGGACCTCGTCGAACCAGCCGGGCTCGAATGCCCCGGGACCGTGCCCGACCCCCGCAACGGCGGCGTCTCCGGGGACGCCGGGGCCTGCACGGGGGAGAGCCGGGGATCCACGCTGCTGCACACCGTGGTGCGCTCCCACCTGCCGGTGGGCCACCGGTACCTGACGGGGTCGGACGTGGTCCTCGCGGTGCTGCCCGAAACCGGCACCGGCACCGGCACACCGACGCCCCCCGTCCTGCCCGCGCTCGCCGACCGCGCCCTGCTCGACGAGGCGAACGCCAAGGTCGGCGACACCCTGCGACTCGACTGGGAACACGACGGCAAGAGCGTCCAGCAGATCCGGATCACCGGCGAGCTCGACGCCCTGCCCGGCTACGAACGGAACCACGGCCACCTGCTGCTGGACCTGCGCGCACTCGCCGCCACCAGCGCGTTCATCGGGGCGGAGCCACCCGTCGACGCCGCCTGGTGGCTGGCCGGCGACGACCCGGCGGCCACCCTGGCCGCCGTCCAGGGCCACGCCGGGTTCGGCCGGACGCAGAGCGCCCTCCAGACCGCCGCCGCCCTGGCGGACGACCCGTTCAGGTCCGGACTGCGCTGCGCCTGGCTGCTGGTCATGGTCACCGCGCCGCTCTTCGCGGTGACCGCCCTGGTCCTGCACACGGTGAGCGCGGTCCGGGCCCGCCGTCGGGAGTTCGCGGTGCTGCGCGCCCTGGGCGTGCGGCGCGGCGACCTGACCGCGCTGCTGCGCGCCGAACAGGTGGCGGTGACCGCGCCGCCGGTGCTGCTCGGCGGCCTGCTGGGCCTGCTGCTGGCGGCCCTGCTGCTGCCGTTCACCGTGCTGGACGACGGCGCCAGGTCGCTGTTCCCGGCCCTGGCCGTCGCCCCGGGCCGGCCCGCCGCCGTGCTCACGGCGCTGGCCAGCGGCGTGCTGCTGGCCCTCGCGGTGCTGGTCCTCACCAGGCTGCTGGCCCGGGTCGACCTGGTCCGGGCCCTGCGCGCGGGGGAGGACGGATGAGCCGGGTGGCGCGGCGGCGGTGCACGGCCGTGACCGGGCGCCCCGCCGCGCGGGAGGCCGTACACGCCGCCGCGCGGGAGGCCGCACGCCCCGCCAAGCGGGAAGCCGCACGTATCGCGGTAAGGGAAGCCGCACGCAGAGCCGCGCCCGAGGACGGACGTTCCGACGGGGGGAGCCCCACATGCTGACACTGCGCCTGATCCGGCGCGAGGCGCGGATCGCCTGGCCGGTGGCGGCCGTGCTCGCGCTGCTCGCCGTCCTGCTCACGGCGATCCCGCTGAGCTGGCCGCCGCGGTTCGACCGGCTCGCGGCGGGCTCGCTCGCGGACCGCGTGGACCGCGCCCAGCTCACCGGGCCCCTGATCTCCGCGCGTGCCGTCACCGTCGTGCTGGCGCATTCGGTGGGAACGGCCGCCAGGGACACGCTCGACCGGGACCTGGACCAGGGCGGCGACGCGCTGCGCGCCGCCGCGGCCCCGCCGCTGGCCGCCGCGCTCGGCCGGCCGAAGGCCCGGGTGACCACCGAAGCCGTGTCGGCGCTGGGGCCCGGGATGCCCACCCCCTACGGGAAGCCGCCGCAGTTCAGCCTGGTCTACGCCCAGCCCGACGGTTCGAGCGGGCCGGTCGAGTACGTCCAGGGCAGGCCGCCGACCGATCAGGACGCGCCGTCCGGGAAGGCCTCCCGGATCGAGGTCGCGGCCTCCGAGCAGACCCGGGACCGGCTCGGCCTGACGGTCGGCCAGGAGTTCGAGCTGAGCGGGCAGCCCTGGGGCGCCCCGGTGGTCCTGGTCGGGGTCTTCCGCACCGACCACGGCGCCGGCCGGCTCTGGCAGCAGTCCCCGATGCTGGTCGCACCCTGGACGGTGAACGCCGACCCCGGCCAGGCGCTGGCGGGCCAGCTGCTGACCAGCGCCGGAGGGATGCGGCAGGCCGCGGGGCGCGGCACCCCGCTCCAGGTGGTCTGGGACGTGCCGGTGGCCGTCGACCGCTCCGGACCGGCCGCGACCCCGACCGGGATCGCCGAACTCCGCTCCGCCCTGGCCGGACTGCGCTCCGGCAACCCGGACGTCCACCAGCTGGCCGGCCAGCTGCTGCCCGCACTCGCCATCACCGACCGGCTCACCCCGGAACTGGACGCGTTCGCGGTTCAACGCGGGCGCACCGAGCAGCTCCAGGGCTTCGCGCTCACCGGAGTCCTCACCGTGGTGGTGGCCACCGCCGTCGCCGCCGCACGGCTCGGCGTCCGACGCCGGAGCGGCGCCTTCGCGCTCCAACTCTCCCGCGGCGCGGGACTGTTCGGGATCGCTGGCCGCCTGCTGGCGGAGGCCGCGGTGGCGGTCGGCCCCGGCGTCGCGGTGGGCTGGGTGCTCGGCGGGCTGCTCGCGCCGCCGGGCGCCGCCCTGGGATCCCCGGTGCCGGTGCTGATCGCCGCCCTGCTGGTCTGGTGCGCCCCGGCCGCAGCCCTGCTGGCCTCCGCCGGACGGGTCCGGGCCGTACCGCGCTCGCGCCGCCTCGTCCTGGAGGCCCTGGTGCTGCTGCTGGCCGCCGGCGGACTGGTCGCGCTGCGGACCCGCAGCGCCTTCACCGGCTCCGGCATCGACCTCCAGCTCGCCTCCGCACCGGTCCTCCTGGCGCTGGTCATGGTGCTGGCCCTGATCCGTCTGCTGCCCCCGCTGCTGCTGTGGGCCACCCGCTGGGCGCGCCGTTCGCGCGGCCTGGTCCCGCTGGTGGCGCTCGCCCGGGCCGGCACGCAGAGCGGCGCGGCCGCACTCGCCCTGGTGGTGCTGGTGCTGGCCACGGGCTACGGCGTCTTCGGCGGCATGGTCTCGCGCACCCTCGCGGACAGCCGTGCGCAGACCGCCGACTGGCGCACCGGCGGGGCGGCGGCCGCCCTGGTCGGGCCGCGCGACCGGCTGTCCGGCGACCTGTCGAAGGCCCCCACCGTCGGCCACCAGGTGACCGTCACCGGTGCGACCGCCGAACTCACCTCGCAGGACGACGGCAGCGCCCTCCCGGGCGCCCAGCTCGTCGGACTGGACGCCACCGAACTCGGCGCCGCCGCACCGAACTCCCCGGTGGCCCGCGCCCTGCTGGCCTCCGACGCGGCGAACACACCCGTCGGCCGGATCGGCGAGGGCGGCACCGAGGCGGTGCTCACCGCCCTCGCAGACCCCGACCTCGCCGCCCGGTTCCCCGACGGCAGCTTCGAGGTGTCGGCGCTGGGCATGAGCCGTGCCCTCGTCCACGTCGTCGGCGTCCTGCCCCCCGAGGCGCTGCGCGACCCGGTGCTCGGGCCCGTGCTCGGCAGTCGGCCGCAGCACGGCGCGCTGCTGCTGTTCACCGGCCCCTCCGCGCGGCTCCTGCCCGCACAGCCCGGCCACCCGTCCGCCCTCCTCCTCTACCCGGCGGCCGGCGGACCGCCGCTGGACCCGGCCGCGGTACGGGCGGCCGCCGCCCCCCAGCTCGCCCCCACCGGCGGGACCGGGGCGCCGGTGGAGTTCCGCGACCCCGCCGAGGAACTCGACGCGCTGCGCACGGACGGGCTGGTCCGCTCGGTCCAGCTCGCCTTCCAGGTCACCACCGGCCTCGGTCTGCTGCTCGCGCTGGGCGCGTTCGCCCTGGACCTGCTGCTCAGCGCTGCCGAACGCGCCCGCACCACGTCCTACCTGCGCACCCTGGGCATCGGCAGCCGCGCGGTACTCGGACTGCACCTGCTGCACCTGCTCCCGCTGCTGCTCGCCGCAGCGGTCGGCGGCGCCGCGCTCGGACTGCTGCTGCCCGCCGCGCTCGGCCCCGGCCTGCGGCTGGGAACCCTCACCGGCGGGCCGTTCGAGCCCGCCACACACATCGACTGGACGACCGTCACGCTGCTCGGCATCGCACTGGCCGTGCTGGTGCCGGCAGCCGCCGCACTGGAGGCGGCGATCAGCCGACGCCGGGGACTGGGCGCCGTACTACGACTGGGGGAGGCGTTGTGACCGACCGACCGACCGAAGGACCCGGGGCCGTGGCGGAGAGCCGGGCCGACCGGCCCATGGTGGAGTGCCAGAGCCTCGTACGGATCTACCGCACCGGCTCGACCGCCCGCGGCGGGGTCGAGGTGCAGGCCCTGCAAGGGCTCGACCTGACGGTGCGGGAGGGCGAGCTGCTGGCCCTGGTCGGCGCCTCCGGCTCCGGGAAGTCCACCCTGCTCGGCATCCTGGCCGGCCTCGACACCCCCAGCGCCGGCACCGCCGTCGTGGACGGCACCGACCTGGGCGCGCTCAAGCGCCGCGAGCGGACCGCCTACCGGCGCCGGACCGTCGGGGTGGTCCAGCAGCAGACCGCGAGCAACCTGCTGCCCTACCTGACGGCCCGCGAGAACGTGCAGATGCCGATGGCCTACGTCGGCGCACCGCGCCAGGAACGCGCCGCCCGGGCGATGGAACTGCTCGACCTGATGGGCATCGCCCAGGCCGCCGACCGCACCCCGGCCATGCTCTCCGGCGGCGAACAGCAGCGGGTGGCCATCGCCGTCGCCCTGGCCAACCGGCCGCGGCTGCTGCTCGCCGACGAGCCCACCGGGGAACTGGACACCGCCACCTCGGAGGAGGTCTTCGGCGCCCTGCGCACCGCCAACAGCGAGCTGGGCACCACCGTGCTGATCGTCACCCACGACGCCCTGGTGGCCGACCAGGTCCGCCGCACCGTCCGCATCCGCGACGGGCGCACCTCCACCGAGGTGCTGCGCCACCGGGCCGACACCGGCGCCGACGGCGCGCTCACCGCCGAGGAGTACACGGTGCTGGACCGGGTCGGCCGGCTCCAGCTGCCGCGTGAGTTCACCGAGTCGCTGGGCCTGGCGCACCGGGTGCGGCTGGTCCTCGAACACGACCACATCTCCGTGTGGCCCGACCAGGACCGGCCGCCCGCCGAGCGGTGACCTCGGTGCGCCCCCGGGTGTGCGGGTGCCGCCTCACAGCCGCAGGGTGCGCAGCACGCCGGTCAGCAGTGGCAGGGTGAACTCGCCGTCGGCGGTCTCCGGCCGGCCCGCGAGGAAGCCGCCGATCCTGCCGAGCAGGGCTTCCCGCTCCTCCTCCGGCATGACCAGGACCCCCGCGCGCGTCGCGAGGGTCGCCACGAGGGAGTCGGCGGTGCGGCGCTGCCCGTGCGGGAACGCGGCCTGCTCCGGTGAACCGAACCGGGCGGGCGAGCCGTCCTTCGGAAGGTGCATCCCCGCGGTCTCGACCCGCCACCTGGCCGGCGTGTCCCGCGGGCCGACGGCCGCGCTCCCGCCGACCCGCGCGAGCCCGTCGACCCACTCCACCTCGTCGTCCATGAGGTTCCACAGACCGGCCAGGACCCCGCCGGGGGACAGGACCCTGGCGATCTCGGGCCCCGCGACGGCCATGTCGAACCAGTGCATGGCGTTGCCCGACAGCACGGCGTCGACCGAGCCGTCCGGCAGCGGAACCGCCTCGGCACTGCCCGCCAGCGCACGGACGGTCGGCAGCGAGCGGCGCAGCTCGCCCAGCATCGCCGGGTCGGGCTCGACCGCGACCACCTCGAAGCCCAGAGCGACCAGCGTGGCGGTCAGCTTCCCGGTCCCGGCCCCGAGGTCCAGCACCCGCCTGCCGGGCGCCGCTTCGAGCGCCCACCGCACCGCGTCCCGCGCGTAGTCCGGGCGGTGCTCGGCGTACGCGACGGCCGCCGCGCCGAAGGACGAGGCGTGGAGCAGCTGTTGATCATCCATGCGGCCACGCTATTGGCGCCCGCCCGTGACCAACCACCGTTTTCACCGGTTCCACACCGACCGGTCGGACGGCTCGACCTCCGGCGAGAGCCGTTGTGGCCAAGACCGCGTGGCAAGCCACTAGCGGACCATGTAGCGGTAGACCGGGGCGCCTTCCCGAGCGGGGTCCTTGTCGCCCAACTCCCGATAACCGAGAGCTTCGTACATCCTCATCGCAGCCCGTGCTTCGGGCCGGACCGCGAGCGTGACGTGCTCCACCCCTGCACCTTCGAGAAGGCCATGCCACCAACGGCTGTCCGACTGGAGCAGGACGCCGAAGGCGAACCCGACCAGGGCAGGACCTGAGCGAGCCAGCACCAGTCGGAAGCCGGGCATGGTCCGGAACGCCTCGTAGCCCTCCAGGAACCCGGCCAGGTCGCCGGGGCCCTCGAAGTACGGCGACTCTGCGAACACCTGCTCGTACAGCGGTGCTATCTCCTTCCGGCCGCCGGCCGAGCGGTGGCTCGGCGCGGTCGCGGCGCCGACGGATCCGGGTGACGCTGTCAGAGGAGCGCGACTGTCCTCGCATGTGGAGTGCGGGAGTGGTCACGCCGGACAGGAAGGCAGCGATCATGACAGAGAGGCCTGACGGACGGCGAGGGCAGGCAGAAGCCGATACCGGCGGGACGGTCACCGGCCCTTCGATGTTTGCGGGGATCGCGCTGTCGGTGAGCGGCCCGCTCAGCATTCTCCAAGGTGTGGCCGGCATTGCGCACGACAGCCTGTTCTCCGCAGCCGGTTACGCCTACCGGTTCGATCTGACCTCCTGGGGCTGGGTCCATCTGGTGGTCGGTGTGGCATTGTCGGCTGCCGGCACAGGGGTGCTGGCGGGCTGGAGCTGGGGTCGGTGGGCGGGGGTGACGGCAGCTGCGATCAGCCTGATCACCCAGTTCATGTTCGTTCCGTACTATCCGGTGTGGTCGATCATCTTGGTGACACTCGACCTCCTCGTGATTTGGGCGCTGAGCAGGTTCCATGCCCATCCCGGCTAGATCCCGTTCGGGCGATCACATGACACAGTGCTTCAATTTCGCCGACGAGCTGCGTGCGGCCGGTCATACCGTGCACGGCCCCGACCTGTTCGACGGGCGCACGTTCGACTCCATCGAGGAGGGCGTCGGTCACGCGCAGCAGGTCGGCTTCGGCGAGATCATCGAGCGTGGCGTCCGCGCGGCCGGGAACCTGCCCGGGCAGATCGTCTACGGGGGCTTCCCACTCGGGGTGCTCCCGCGCAGACCGATCCGTTCTTCGCCGAGGACCTCGAAGCCGCCCACGTGCTCGTCTCCGGTTCCGCCGACGCGGAGCTGTTGCTGTACCTCGGAGACCAGCACCTGTTCACGGACAGCCCGCTGCCGTCCCGCGACCCGGAAGCTTCCGCGCTCCTGACGCGGCGCGTGATCGAGTTCCTCGACGCACGGTGAGCGGGCCGGTCACGCCCGCCCCGAGCATTTGTGTCGGGCGCGGAGTGGGAGTACTGTCGACCAGTCGCTCGGCTGGGAGCACCGGACACGCATCTGCGCGGACGGTCCCGGGGCGGCCAATCCTCTGAAACACCACTTCCCGGTTCGCGCCGGGTTGTTTTCGCGTGTTT
>NZ_LFMD02000034.1 GCF_015776785.2 Kitasatospora sp. SUK 42
CCCCTCATGGACTTCGTCCAGCGCACCATCGACATCGCCCGCCAGAACGTCGCCGAGGGCGGCCGCCCGTTCGCGACCGTCATCGTCAAGGACGGCGAGATCCTCGCCGAGAGCCCCAACAAGGTCGCCCAGACCAACGACCCCACCGCGCACGCGGAGATCCTCGCCATCCGCGAGGCCTGCACGAAGCTGGGCACCGAGCACCTGACCGGCACCACCATCTACGTGCTCGCCCACCCCTGCCCGATGTGCCTGGGCTCGCTGTACTACTGCTCGCCGGACGAGGTCGTCTTCCTCACCACTCGCGACGCCTACGAGCCCCACTACGTCGACGACCGCAAGTACTTCGAACTGGACACCTTCTACGGCGAGTTCGCCAAGCCGTGGCAGGAACGCCGACTGCCGATGCGCCACGAGGAGCGCGAGGACGCCGTCGAGGTGTACCGCTTCTGGCAGGAGCGAAACGGCGGCGAGCGCCGCGTCGCGGGCGCCCCCACCGCGGCATGACCCGTACCATCGCGACTTCCTTCACCGGAACCGCTCCGCGCCCCGCCTCGCCGCCGACGTTCCAGCCGTCGAGGCGGGCCGCGGAGCGGTGGACGGACTCGTAGAAGTCGAGGACCGCCGCCCCGCGGCCCGCGGACGCGCTGCGCCCCCTCCGGGGCCGAGCGTGTCGGGGGGTCCGGAGGGGGCGCTGTGGAGCGGCTTACGAGGGGTCCTTGCGTCGGCCGGGTCTCAGCGGGCGTCGAGTGCGGCCCAGTTGTCGCAGCCCTCCTTGCCGTCGGGCTTGCCGTGGCAGTGGTGCTTGATGTCCACCGTGACGGTGGCCTTGGCGGGCTCGCTGGTGATGTGCTCGCCCTGCGGGTCGGTTCCTGTCGCGGTCGCCACGTTGGTGACCGTGCAGTGCCGGTCGTGGTCGCCGCCGCCGCGGTCGCCCTTGCCGGTCCTGCACGCGATGGCGTCGGTGTAGGTGATCGTGTAGGTGCCGTGGCAGACGGTGCTGGCACCGGGGGCGAGCGTGGTCGTGTCACAGGTGACACCGGTGACCCGGTCGTCGGTGACCGTGATGCCGGTCAGCGGGGTGCTGCCGGTGTTGGTGACGGTGTAGGTGTACTCGACCCTGCTCCCGATGGTGAACGGGCCGGACGAGAGCACGCGTTTCTCCAGGGTGATGCGGGACGCTCCGACCGGCAGGGTCAGGTGGGCCGGCGGGGAGGTGATCGTCACGCTGTTCGCGACGCCGCTGGCCGTGGCGGTGTTGGTCACGGAGCCCGCCGCACCGTCGGCCGCGGTGATGACGTAGGTGCCGGTGCAGGTGGTGGTGGAACCGGGGCTGCCCGACGGCGCCAGGGTGGTCGACTGACAGCTGATGCCGGTGACGTGGTCGTCGGTCACCTGGACGCCGGTCAGCTCCGCGCCGCCCGTGTTGGTGACGGTGTAGGAGTAGGTGACCGTCTGCCCCACGGAGTAGGGGCCGGGTGTCGCCACCGTTTTCGCCAGCTCGATGCCGGGCGCGACCACCGGGGTGATGCACAGCACGACCTCGCTGGTGGAGGTGCCGTCCACCGGGTCGGAGACCTGCACGGTGATCGTGTAGGTGCCGGCCACGGTCGGCGTGCCGGTGATGGTGCCGTCCGCGTTCAGCGTCAGGCCCGGCGGCATCGGCCCGGTGACCAGGCTCCAGGTCAGCTGCGGCGAGGGGTTCTCGGTCGTCGCGTGCAGGGTGGCGTTGTACGGCTGGTCGACGGGCTGGCAGGGGACCGTGGTGGTGGTGATGCAGGGCGGCTGGGTGATGTTCTCCAGGTTCTCGTTCCAGCCGGCGAAGGTGTTGCAGATCAGCGCCGTGGTCGGCGCGGAGGCGTCGTCGACGCTGACCCCGATGCCGTACGCGTCCTGGAAGCCGGGGCGGTCGGGGGCGCCGCGGTCGATCGCGTTGTAGGACACGGTGACGTTCTGGGAGCTGACGATCGCGATGCCGATGTCCGTCCCGGCGCCGGTGAAGGTGTTGCGGGTGATGGTCAACCCGTCGGCGTTGGCGATCAGCATCGCCGTGGAGGCGTTCGCGGGGGTCCCGAAGGCGGTGCCGTACACGGTGTTGTCGGCGAAGGTCCCGCCGGTCGGGCCGGGCAGTGAGGGGGAGCCGTACTGGACGGTGTTCTGCGCGAGGCGGCCCGGATTGGGGACGGTCAGGTCCGGCGGGCCGAAGGTGCTGCCGCCGACGTCGACCGTGGCCTTGCCCATCACCAGCAGGCCGGTGCGCTGGTAGTCGGAGACGGTGACGTCGGCCATCGTGACGGTCTGCTGTGTGACGGTGGAGCGGATCAGGATGCTGTGCACGGTCAGGCAGTCCGAGTGCTGGGTGATGTCCAGCACCCGCACGTCGCTCATCGAGCCGCTCGCGTCGGTGAACTGCACGCCGACCGTCGGGTTCGCGTTGTCGCAGTGGAAGGCGAAGCCGGTGCCGCGCACGGTGAGGTCGTTGAGGTTCATCGTCGACCCGGCGTTGGTGAGCACCGGGCCGTGGAAGAAGTCGCTCGCCCCGGAATTGGCGTCGTGCGCGGTGATCGTGTGCCCGGCCCCGTCCACGGTGAAGCCGTCCGGGACGGTCAGCGTCACCGTCGTGTCGCAGTCCGCGCTCAGCGTGAAGGTACTCCCGCTGACGGTGCCCGCGCACGCGGTGGTGATGTCCGGGTCCTTGCCGGCGGCGCTGAACGCCGGGGTTCCTAATGCCAGCTGGCCGCTCATCACGGCGGCGGCCAGGAGAACACTGGCAGCTTTCATCGCATCCTCCGAATAGCATGTTGACGAACAATCGGAAGATTCCATTCGATGTCACGCCCGCCGAATCCCGTCGCGACGCGCCGCCGATGCCCTGGACAACGCCTCGTTTTTCAGCTATATGGCCGTCGCCGGGAAGCGACGACCCGGCCCCCGCGCCCCCGGGGAACCGAGGCCCCGCTGCCACACAGCTGTTGATCTAGAGCGAACTCCAAGGGCTAACGTCGACCCGTCGGCCCGCCAAGCCACCAGGGGCCACCGGAACAGGGGAGAAACATGAGCATCTGGTTCGTCACCGGCGCATCACGGGGACTCGGCGCACAGATCACCCGCGAGGCACTGGACCGAGGACACGGCGTCATCGCCACGGCCAGGGACGCATCGGCGGTGCTCAAGGCCCACCCCCACACACCGGACGGCCTGCTGGCGGTGAACGCGGACGTGACCGAACCCGAGCAGCTGACAGCCGCCGTCCAGGCCGGGCTCGACCGGTTCGGCCGGATCGACGTCGTGGTCAACAACGCCGGCTACGGCATCGTCGGCGCCATCGAGGAGGTCTCCGACGAAGCCGCCCGCGCGCAGTTCGACGTCAACGTGTTCGGCGTCCTCAACACGCTGCGCGCGACCCTGCCGACCCTGCGCGCCCAGCGCTCCGGACACGTCCTCACCATCGGCTCCATGGCCGGCATCGCCACCTCACCGGCCATGGGCCTGTACGGCGCCTCGAAATTCGCCCTCGAAGGCATCACCGAAGCACTCCACGGCGAACTCGCCCCCCTCGGAGTCCGCGTCACCATCGTCGAACCGGGCAGCTTCCGCACGAACTTCCTCACCGACGCCAGCCTCCGGGTCGAGCCGGCCGCCATCGCCGACTACACCGAAAGCGCGGGACCGATGCGCGAGACGATGGCCGACAAGAACGGCCACCAGCCCGGCGACCCGGCCAAGGCCGCCAAGGCCATCGTCGACATCACCGAGACCGCCGAACCCCCGCTGCGCCTCCAGCTGGGCGCGGACGCCATCGAGCGCGTCGAGGCGAAGCTGGACCTGGTACGGCGCGAACTCGACCAGTGGCGGCACGTGGCGCTGTCCACCTCCCTCTGACGGTGTTGCTCAGACGCTCCTGGGCACCGCGCCCCGGGCGCGTTTCTGCTGGCGCCACAGTTTCCGGGCCTCGGCGGGGGTGCGGAGCCTGACGCCGCGCTCGCGGAACCGGGTCTCCAGCCAGACGGTGGAGCGGTGGAGCTCCCGGCACAGGTCGGAGAGGGACGTTCCGCGGTCGTAGCGGTCGATCAGGTCGGCGAAGTCCTCCTCCGAGAGGGGCCGGGCCTCGGCGGCCATCGACTCGACCCTCGGCGGGCCGGCGCACTTGACCGACCAGATCCTGGTGCGGACGGAAGGGTCGTCGTCGCGGAACGTGGCCTGGGTGAAGTGGGTGACGCCGGTGGCGGGGTCGGTGATGCGGTGCAGGTCGATCAGGATGCCGGTCCGGCCGCTGGGGCCTCCCCGGTAACGTCCGCCCAGGGGTGGGAGGTTGAGGTCGCCCACGCACCCGCCCAGGTCCCGCCTGGTGCAGCCGCACGTTCCGGTGGGTGCCTTGTCGGCTGCTGAAGCCATGCGCTGTCTCTCTGTGGAAGTGATGGCCCCTCCCCGGACGGTGGAGCCCGGGGAGGGGTTGGGCGGTGTTGGTCAGTTGACCGGGACGGGGACGCCGCTCACGAGGAGGGGCAGGCCTGCGCCGTGCTCCCAGGCGTCCCAGGCGTCCTGGACGCGCCGGTACTGGTCGGGCGCCATCGCGTCGCGCAGCCTGGACTGGGGCATCCAGCGGAGGGCGCGGATCTCCTCCGGGGGCTGGTGGTGGCGCACGGCCTCGGCCTGCGGGGGCGTGACGACGCCGCCCGCGTAGACGAGGTTGAGGTCCTCGGGGAACTGGGCGGCGGGCACGTAGTCGATCGTGAGGATGGTGCGCAGGGGGAGGACGAGTCCGGTCTCGGTTTCGCCCGGTTGTCGGCTACGCCGAGTCTCAGGCGCGTGGCATTGTGGAGCGGGGGCGCAGGACGGTGGAAGCCTGGGACAGTGACTACGATCAACTCCAGGTGGAGTCACTGTCCAAAGCGGCTTCGCTCGACCTGATCCGTGCTGCTCGGAAGGACTTTGAATGATCAGCCCCACTCTTGACCTGACCGACGCCAGGTGGCGAAAGTCCGGTTACAGCAACAACGGGGGCAACTGCGTGGAGGTAGCACCCGGCTTCCCTGGTGTGATGCCTGTCCGAGATTCCAAAGACCCTAACGGACCGGCCCTGGTCTTCCCGGTTGAGGCCTGGGGTTCGTTCGTTGCCGCCGTCTGTAGTGGCGAGTTCGGCGAAGTCTGAGCCGCTACCAGGGATCGTTGCAACACGTGGTCGGTTGTCCAGAGCGCGAGGAGTCAGTCAGGCGCTCGGCTGGGGTTCCCCAGCCGAGCGTTTTGTGCGAGCGGGGGCGGGCACGGAAGGGCTATGAATGCCACCGAAGTTGACCTGACCGGCGCCGGGTGGCGGAAGAGCACGTACAGCAACGGGCAGGGTGGCTGCATTGAAGTTGCAGACGGCTACCCGGGTGTCATGCCGGTCCGTGACTCGAAGGACCCGGAGGGGCCGTCCTTGGTCTTTCCGATCAAGGAGTGGGGGTCGTTCGTCGCTGCTGTCCGCTGCGGTGAGTTCGGCGAAGCCTGAGGAGCGTTGTGACCGACCGTGTAGACCTGTCCGGCGCTTCCTGGGTCAAGTCCTCGTACTCCAACAACGGCGGTGACTGCGTGGAAGTCGCTGCCGACTTCCCTGGTTTCGCCCCTGTTCGTGACTCGAAGGACCCTGAGGGATCGGCCCTCGTCTTCCTGGTCGCGGCCTGGGAGTCGTTCGTTTCCGCCGTCCGCAGTGGCGAGTTCGGCGAAGTCTGAGCCGAAGCCCGGGTGGATTCCAGAGGCCGCTGCGAGGCGTAGCCGGCTGTCCGGGCGGCGAGGAGTTCAGTCAGACGCTCGGCTGGGTCCTCCCAACCGAGCGTCCTGCTTGGACGGCCAGAGGGCGGCGCCACCGCACCGGCTGGCCTCGGCGCGGGCCCGGTCGAAGGCCCAGCTCCCGGGCGGTACCGCCCAGATCCCCCGCGCTCAGGTATTGGGCTGCACGACCTTGATGGTGAACTGGATCGGCTTCCCGTCCGGCTTGCCCCGCAGCTCGTGCTGGAACCTCAGCTCCCCGCCCCCGGGCCGCACGGCGCGGAACAGGAAGGTGTGGGCTCCCGACGAGCCGGGGGTCTTGCCGGACAGTTCGGCGTCGCTGAGCAGTTCGAACTGCTCCGGGACCCCGATCAGCGGCTCGTAGCGCCAGTCGGATCCGATGCTGGGGTTGGTCTCCAGGTCCACCACGACCAGCCCGTTGAGCTGGACCTGGAGCGGCTTGTCCAGGTCCGCCTCGGACAGGACAAGGAACTGCGTCGGTGCGGTGACAGACGTCATCGTGATTCGCTCCTTCCGGGAACGCGGGGCCCGGACATGATCACGGGCTCACGAGCGCCGTGACCTGCTCGTCCGATGTCTTCGGAACGGCTTCCCCCGTGCGCCCCCGCATGCCGGTGACGTGGTCCCGGGCGCAGCGCCGGCCCCGCGTTCCCCAGCCTAGGCACACGGGCACCCGTCCTCATCCGTACCGGCCATTCGGGTGAACCGGTGACCAGGGCGTTTGTTTTTGACAAGCCCCGGCCGGGCACCACGCGGAGGCCGGGGCCGGATTGGCCGGCGACCCCCGCCCGCACCGCGCCCATCTCATCAAGGAGGGCCTGCGCACGCTCCGCCGGCTACGGGGCGAAGGGCCCGGGGTGGTGAAGGCCCGGGAGGCGAAGCGGCAGCGCAGGCGGGCGCCCAGAGCCCGGCCGGGCCCGTACAGTCCTGGCCATGACCGACACCACTGCGTCGTGGCGCGAGATCGAACGCGCCACCGTCTTCAGCAAGTTCGGCCGGTCCGTCGACCGCGTCGACTTCGAACTGCCCGACGGACGGAAGGAGGAGTTCTACCTCAAACGCGAGCGCCCGGCCGGCGCGGTGCTCGCCCTCACCCCCGACCGGCAGGTCATCCTCGCCCGCCAGTACCGGCCCGGCCCCGACCGCGTGCTGTACGAACTGCCCGGCGGCTTCCTGGAGTCCGGCGAGCAGGCGGTGGACGCCATCGCCCGGGAGCTCCTGGAGGAAACCGGCTACCAGGGTGAGATCCACTCCGCAGGCCCGTACTGGCACGACGCCTACTCCAACGCCCTGCGGTTCGCCTTCTTCGCCACCGACTGCGTCAGGGTCGCCGAACCACAGCCGGAGTGCACCGAGTTCATCGAGGTCGTCACCCTCGCCCTGGACGAGTTCCGCGCCCGCGTGCTCCGCCAGGGCGCACTGACCGACACTGCCGCGGCCTACCTCGCCCTGGACGCGCTGAACCTCCTGTAACCCCAGGGGAGACGGCGGGCGGGCGCCCGGCCCCTCACACTCACCCGCCCACCCCGGGAGGACGCAGTGACCGGACGGAACACCACCGACACCCGCCCCGCCGACTGGTACACCAGCACCCTCGTCTCCCTGCCCGCCCGAGCCGTCGCCCTGGTCCTGGCCGGCGGCAAAGGCTGACCGTGCTGCTCGGCCCCAACGTGGTCTACGTCCTCAACCGGCACAACCAGGGCTCCGTGAACGCCCCCGGTACCCGGGAGGTCCGGCTGCACCGCGACATCCTCCAGCCCACCCGCGGCCTGCTCACCGCCGTCGTGTACTTCGAGGACGCCGCCGTGGAGACCCCGTGGGCCCGGTGAGCCGCACTCGACGACGGGTGTGTGATCAGCCCTCGACGATTCCCTGGATCTCGTCATCGCGGACGATGATGTACTCGCCGTCGGCCGGAATCTGGGTGACGCCGTCCAGGAGGGTCAGCGGGCCCGGGTCCTTCCCTGCCTTCTTCGCGGCCTCCCACGCGGCGTACCGTTCCTTGAACGCCTTGACTTCCTCCGGGGTGGGCTCTGCCATGGTCCCCATCTCCGATCACTTTCAGTTCCGCAAGGGTGACGTACAGCCACCTGCAACGATCGTCCCAGCTTTCGCACCCGCCCGCCAGGTCGGCCCCGCCCGTGGGGCGGGCCTGGCGTACAGGTGTGCTGGTGCCCGCAGGGTGGCCTGGGTGATCATGGCTGGCAGTCCGTCATGTACGCCTGCTGAAGGGTTGCTTGAGATGCTCGTCGACTGGCCCGCGGAGCCGTTCGTTCTCCGCCTCCACCGTGATCCCTCCCTGGTGGCGCGGGCTGCCACGGCGGCGGAGGGCGGTGTGGTGGAGCTCGTCCGGGAAGGAGCGGAGAAGCCGCAGCTGTGGGTGGCCGAGCGGTTCCGGGTGGCCCAGTCGCGGATCTGGCACGTCGCCACCGGCCTGTATCTGACCGCGGAGGGCACCAAGGCGGGGGCGGCCGTCACCCTGCGCCCGAAGTTCCCGGACACCGGCTCCGACACCTCCTACTGGCGTCAGACCTGGCGCGCGTACGTCCAGGGCGGCACCGGGCGGCTGAAGGCCATCAACGACCTGTCCGACTGCATCCTGGGCCTCGCCTCTCCCGCCGGGGCCGCCGCCGGTCAGCCGCTCGTGCTGGAGGTCAACGGCGGCGCCCAGGACCTGACCTGCACCGCCTGGGCCCCCGCCGTCCCGCAGGCGGCCGCGCCCGCGCCCGACCCCGCGGCCAGTCTGGCCCCGGGCACCGGGCGCGTACGGGTCACCGCGAAGCTCTACGAACCGCGCTCGCGCGTGATCGAGTTCATCTACGAGCCCTACCTGCTGGAGGTCCCGGGCCGCACCCTGGCCGCCGGGACCACCCTGGAGGCCTTCGCCTTCGACGACTTCTCCCGCACCACCTGGTACCGGCAGGAGAAGGAGGGTGATCTCACCGCCTTCACCGAGGGCTTCGAGGGCCCCGACACGGTCCGCAAGACCTTCCACCGCCTCGCCGGCGACCCCGGCCGCTACGTCGACGCCGACGAGGTCGACGTGCACTACGTCGAGCCCAAGGTCGTCGCCCGCACCAACTTCCCCGTTCGCCTCTTCGAGCGCGTCATCGACAGCGACCTCCTCATCAGGACCAATCACCGGCTGGACAACGGCCACGCCTTCTACCACCAGCCCGAACGCCGCGAGGGCCTCTACTTCCCCAAGCTCGACGGCGCCGGCACCGTCGTGCAGTGGCACAAGAGCTGGCTCCCCGACAAGGACACCGAACGCAAGGTGTTCCTCTCCTTCGACGGCCGCTACTTCATCGACGCGCGCGACATCACCTGGGC
>NZ_LFMD02000035.1 GCF_015776785.2 Kitasatospora sp. SUK 42
ACCTCCTGGTGCTCGCCGCCGCCCGCACCGCGCTGCTCGGCGCCGCGCACGACGCGCTCGCCGCCACCGTCGGCGAGGCCACCGGCCGCGGGCGCGGCGCGTGGACGGCCGCCGGTCCGGGCCGTCCCGCCTCGCCGAACCTGCTCGCGGCGGCCCGGTCCTGGCTCACCGACCTGGCCCGGTCCGGCTGGCGCGGCATGGACCACGACATCGTCTCCGGCGCCGCGCCGGTCGTCTCCGCGATGCTCCCGGATCCGGCGCTGCGCCGCTTCGGGGTGCTGCTCGACGGGTTCGCCGGCGAGCTCGCCGCCTCGTGCCCGGGCGCGAACCTGGAGCGGATCCCGGTGCGCCGGTGGGCGGACCTGTGGTCGCGGGCCATGCTGCTGACGCACCCGGGGGCGGCCGGCGCCGCCGCCGCGGGGACGGTCACCGGCCGGCTGCTGCCGCTCGGTGTCGACCTGCACGAGCACGCCACGGCCGCGCAGGCGCAGGTCCACGCGGTGCTGGAGCCGGCCGACGGTTCCGCGCCGCACCTCGTCCGGGCGTCCGTGTCGGCCCCCAAGCCGGACAGTGTCGTCGGCGCCGGGGTCTGGCAGCTGCTGCGCCCGCACCTGTCGCTGCTCGCGGCGGCCGGTGAGGGCCTCACGATGGACCTGACCGACATGCCGGTCACCGCCGAGGGCGACCTGCTGTGGCGCGACGAGTGCGCCCGGCCCGGAGAGGCGGCCGACCCGTTCGCCACCGCCCGGGCCGTCCTGCCCGCCACCGTCGGCGCGGCGGTCGCGCCGCTGGAGCGGCACCCGGTCCGGCTGGCCGAACCGGTGTTCCTGGAGGGGTACACCGCCCAGGCGGAGGACGGCGCACTGACGTTCACCCTGGCCGGCCACCCGGTCGCCGTCGACACCGGCCGCATCCCGACGGCCGGGCCCCTCACCCCGCAGGCCGTCGCCGCGTCCACGGCGTGCATCGGGCTGCTGCGCTGGGACGCCGGGGCGTTCCGCCTCCAGCCGCTCGCCGTGGAGACCCCGGTCAAGCGGAAGACGACGGCCGTGCACGCCGGGGCGTGGGCCGGCGGCACCGCCGACAAGGCCGGTGCCAAGGCCGAGGCCGCCGCCACCGAGGCCGTGGCCGTGCTGCGCGAGCGCGCCGGAAAGCTGCTGCGGACATGACCGACGACCTCATACCCGCGGCCGGCCCCGGCCCGACACCGGACGAGAACCGCCGCCAGGTCCTCTACTGGCGCCTGCTGGCCGGCCTCTTCGACCCCGTGGAGCAGGCCTCCCTGGAGACGGCGAGCCTGGCCGTCGTGGAGGACCTCGGCCTGCCCGCCGGCCTGCTGGACCCCCGCACGTCCATCGACTCCGTCGTCCAGCGGCACCCGGGCCTGGCCGCCGAGATCGACGGCCTGACGGCACCGGACGCCGGCACGGCCGAGAGCGGCGCACCCGACGCCGGCGCGGCCGACGGCGGCCGGGACCGCTCCGCCGAGGTGCGGCGCGCGGCGCTGTTCTCCAAGGTCCTCCTCAACACCTTCGCCACCGGCTCCGGCGCGGTGACCGCCGGGCAGCTGTCCCGCTGGCAGGCCGACGCCGGCTGGCTGGAGCGGGCCATGGGCTGCCCGCCCGGAGCCCTGCGCGCCGGGCGTGGCGGCGGGACGGGCCCGAGCCCCACCGGCACCGGTGCCGGCTCCGGCAGCCCCGACCTGTCCACGCTGATCCCGGTGATCGGCCCCGAACTCGCCGATCTCGAAGCCGACCTGGTCAAGCGCATGCGCCTGCGCGAAGTCCTCGCGGACAGCAAACTCGCCTCCCGGCTCACGCCGAGCATGTCGCTGATCGAGCAACTGCTGCGCGACAAGGGCAATCTCGACGGCACGGCCCTCGCCAACGCCAAGAAGCTGATCCGGCGGTTCGTCGACGAGGTCGCCGAGGTGCTGCGCACCCAGGTCGAGAAGGCGAGCGTCGGCGAGCTCGACCACTCGGTGCCGCCCAAGCGGGTGTTCCGCAACCTCGACCTCAAGCGCACCATCGAGAAGAACCTCGTCAACTGGAGCCCGGAGGACGAACGCCTCTACGTCGACCGCCTCTACTACCGGCGCACCGCGCGCAGGACGACACCGCAGCGGCTGATCGTGGTGGTGGACCAGTCGGGCTCGATGGTCGACTCGATGGTCAACTGCACCATCCTGGCGAGCATCTTCGCCGGCCTGCCGAAGGTCGACGTGCACCTGATCGCCTACGACACCCGCGCGGTCGACCTCACCCCGTGGGTGCACGACCCCTTCGAGACGCTGCTGCGCACCGACCTCGGCGGCGGCACCGACGGCACGGTCGCCATGGCGCTCGCCCGGCCGAAGATCGCCGAACCGCGGAACACCGTGGTGGTCTGGATCTCCGACTTCTACGAGTGGAGCAGCGAGCAGCTGTTCGAGCAGATGGCCGCCGTGCACCGCTCGGGTGCGAAGTTCATCCCGGTCGGATCGGTGACCAGCTCGGGCCGCGGCAGCGTCAACCCGTGGTTCCGCGAACGCTTCAAGGACCAGGGCACCCCCGTGCTCTCCGGCCACATCGGCAAGCTCGTCCACGAGCTCAAGACCTTCCTCACCTGACCCTCCCCCCTGACCTTCCCCGCCACCACGCCACAGAAAGGCGCCCACCCGATGTCCGACATGCTCCGCGCCCCCGCCGAGATCAAGTACGCCGACGAGCTGGACTACCTGGAGTCCGTCGACACCGGCCCCAAGCCCTCCACCTGGCGGCTGTCCCCGAGGATGATCCGCACGTTCGTCCTCGGCTCCGAGCCCTCCGACGGCCTGGACCGCGAGATCGGGCAGAAGTGGTTCGGCGAGCGCGGCATCGTCGAGCGGGCCGTCGTCACCCTCGCCTCCGACCGCGGCCTGCTGCTGATCGGCGACCCCGGCACCGGCAAGAGCTGGCTGGCGGAGCTGCTGGCCGCCGCCGTCTCCCGCAACTCCACGCAGGTCGTGCAGGGCACCGCCGGCACCACTGAGGACCACATCAAGTACTCCTGGAACGTCTCCATGGTCATCGGCCGGGGCCAGTCCCGGGAGTCGATGATCCCCTCGCCGATCATGACCGCGATGGAGACCGGCACGATCGGCCGCTTCGAGGAGCTCACCCGCTCCACCAGCGACGTCCAGGACGCGCTGATCTCCATCCTGTCCGAGAAGTACATCTCGGTGCCCGAACTCGAAGGCCAGGACGGCATCGTGTTCGCCAAGCCCGGCTTCTCCGTCATCGCCACCGCCAACAGCCGCGACCGGGGCGTCAACGACCTGTCCTCCGCGCTCAAGCGGCGCTTCAACTTCGTGCGCATCCCCGTGGTGACCAACAAGGCCAGCGAGGCGGAGATCGTCCGCTTCCGCACCGAGGAACTGCTGCGCCGCCACCAGATCGACCTGGAGGTGCCGCCCACCCTGCTGGACGTGCTGCTGCGCAGCTTCGGCGACCTGCGCGACGTCGCCGCCACGGCCGGCAGCGACGACCAGCGGCTGGAGTCCGCGCTGTCCACGGCCGAGCAGATCGGCGTCCTGGAGGACGCCGTGCTCCACGGCACCTTCTTCGGCCAGCGCACGCTCACCGCCACCACCCTCGGCTCGTCGCTGGTCGGCTCGCTCGCCCGCCGCGCCCCCGAGGACTCGGCCATCCTCACCAAGTACCTCACCAACACCGTCAAGCCGCGCAGCGAGGAGGAGGGCGGCGAGTGGCCCGAGTTCCTGGCCGGCGGCCTCGACACCCTCAAGGCGCTCGCATGAGCGGCACGGCCACCCGGGTGCCCGCCGACGGCGGGCACCCCGCGCCCGACACCTTCGACGCGCTGCGCGTCCAACTCCACGACGCCGCCGCCGCGTTCGCCGGCGCGCCCGGCGCGCTGGACGGCATCCTGCGCGGCCTCGTGGACGACGTCGACCGCGCGCTGCGCGAGCCGCTGGAGGTCTTCCCGGTCTGCCACCACTCCCCCGCCTCCGCCACCGCCATGGCCCGCCGGCTGCGCGTCAAGCAGCCCAGGACGGTGTTCCTGGAGCTGTGCGAGGACATGGCCCCGCTCCTCGCCGAGCTGCGCAACTGCCGCCTGCCGGTGGCCGTGCAGGCGTTCGCCACCCGGGTCGACGGCTTCCCCGCCGCCTGGGCGCCGCTGTCCGTCGTCGCGCCGATCACCGAGGCCTCCGCCGAGTACCAGGCCATCGCGTACGCGCTGGAGACGCCCGGTGTCGAGCTGGTCCTCGTCGACCGGTCCTCGGACCACGTGTTCCAGTGGCAGCCCCTGCGCGAGGACGCCGGGGCCGCCGACCCGGACGCGGCGCCGGCCGAGCCGGAGGCCGCGCTGCACGGCGACGCGGTCGGCGTCGAACTCGGCGACCTCCGGCCCCGCTTCGCCGACCTCGAACAGCACCTGCTGCGCCACGGGAAGGTGCGGCACTGGTCGGAGTGGTGGCACCAGTACGTCGAGCTGCCGCTCGGCGACGCCGACCACGGCACCTACCGGCAGGTCATGTTCCTGATCGGCAGCCTCTTCCGGCGGCTCGCGCCCGGCGACACCGACCGGGTCCGGGTGGACGAGGACCGCGAGCGGTACATGTGGACCCGCATCCGCGAGCACCTGGCCGCCACCGGCGCCGACCCCGCGGACTGCGTGTACGTGTGCGGCGCCTACCACGCCGCCAGCCGTGTCGCCGAGTTCGGCGTCCACGGCACCGACACCTTCACGGTGCCCCCGCGCACCGCCACCGAGTGGCAGTACGGGCTGATCCCCTCCAGCCACACCGCCATCGAGGCGCAGTTCGGCCTCGAACGCGGATCGGTGTCGATCGCCGCGGCCCAGTGGGAGAAGAACCTCAAGCGCACCCGCACCCAGCCCTACCGGCTGAAGGGCCAGGCCGGCACCAAGGCCTCCCGGGCCCGCAAGACCGCCGCCCCCGCCCCGGAGGTGGGCGCGGAGTCCGCCGACATGCTGTCCGGGTTCCTGCGGCGCCCGCCGGTCCTCGACCCCCTCGACCGGCAGGAACTGCTCGGCTGGTCCGTCGACATCGTGCGCGCCGCCCGCCGCAACGGCTACCTCGCCTCCACCGCCGACGCCATCGCGGTGTACGAGACCGCCATCCTGCTCGCCGGCCTGCGCGACCGGGCCCGCCCGACCCCGTACGACTTCCAGGACGCGGCGGTCACCTGCATCGAGAAGGACACCGTGCCCGGCCGGCGCGACGTGCGCCGCCTGGTCGAGATCATGATGGGCGGTGACCGGATCGGGCAGGTCGGCTACGAGTCGCTGCCGCCGCTGGCCCGCGACGTCCACGACCGGCTCGCCCCGCTCGGCCTGAACCTCCAGCAGCGCGGCGTCAAGCGCGCCCTGCTGGACATCAAGTCCGACCCGCGGCTCAAGCCGTGCTCCGACGTGCTGTGGATGCTGCGCCACCTGCTCCCGCCCGGCGCCGCCCGCCCGATCATGGGCGAGCGCAGGCTCGGCGAGCAGTCCGTGCAGGAGTCGTGGGACCTCGCGCTCGGCACCCACCAGCGCGCCCTGATCGAGCTCGGCTACGAGGGCGTCAGCCTCGAACAGGTCGTCGAGCAGCGCCTCCGCCGCGAGGCCAACGCCCCGCAGGCGGACGCCGCCGTGGTCCTGCGGACCGTCGAGGACGCCACGCTGTACCTCGGCAGCCGCCGCCTCGCCGACGAGCTCGGCACCCGCGCCCTCCAGGTCCTGTCCACCGAGCGCAGCGTCGACGGCGCCCCCGAGGTGCTGCGCCGGGTGCGGGAACTGCTGGCCTTCTACCGCACCACCGAGCCGGTCCTGCCGGAGTGGATCGAGCAGTTCGCGAAGACCGGGTACGCGCACTACTGCACCCTGCTCCCGACGGCGTTCACCGACGAGGCGGCCACGGTCCGCCAGGTCGCGGCGATGCTCGGATTCCTGTTCAGCATGGAGGGCCTGGCCCTGTCGCTGGGCAGCGACCGCACCCAGCTGGAGCTCGCCGTCGCCCAGTCCCACCCGGAGGAGCCCGCCAAGACCGCGCTGCTGTGGGCCGCGCAGGTCCAGCTCGGCCGGATGTCCCGGGAGGAGCTGAGGGGGCGCTGCGACGAACTGCTCGCCAACCCGCTGGTCCTGCCCGCCTACCCCCGCTACCTCAGCGGTCTCCTGCACGCCCTGGAGCCGGTGCCCGGCCTGGTCGACGTCGTCGTGGAGGCCGTCTCCAACGCCTTCGCCCGGCTGCCGGACCGGGTCCTGCTGCCCTGGCTGCCCGTCCTGATCACCACGCTGCGCGCCGGCGGCGCGGACCTGGCACCGCTGCTGACCCGCGAGGCCGGCCGGGTCTTCCCCGGCCAACTCGCCGCCCTGGACGCCTGGGTGCCGCCGTGGCGCGCTCCGGCCGTAATCCCCGCCGGCCCCGCCCGGCCGGCCGCCCGCCAGGGGGTCGACCTGCTCGCCGGCCACCCGGCCACCTGCGACGCGCTGGCGGAGCTGCTCGGCTGCGACGACGGCTGGGCCGTCGACGAGGCGTCCGGGGGCTCGGCGCTGCTGGCCCGGCACCCGGCGACGGCCGACGCACTGGCGCTGCTGCTCGATCCGGTGTGAACCCGCGACCGGTGAACGCGACGGCGACCGGGTAGCCGGGGCCGATCGGCACCCGAACGTCAGGGCCTCGACCGCGGACGCGGCCGAGGCCCTGACGCCTGTCGAAGCCCGGCCACGAGCGCGGCCCGGGGCGGGAGGCGACACCGTGACGGCCGCCGGGGAGGCAGCCGTCCGGGCCCTGCCGGGGGTCGTTACCAGACGCGGTAGACCGCGTCGCGGGCCTGGCCCAGGTACTGCTGGTAGGTGCCCAGGTGCCAGGCCGCCCAGGAGGCCCAGCCGCGGCCGGTGCCGTCGTTGTCGATCGCGTAGGCCTTGCGGGCCGACCAGCCCATGTCCTGCCAGTTCTCGGCGGTGACGATCCCGGCGTCGTGACCGTGGACCTCGGGGTACCAGCGCTCGTTGATCTGCCAGGCACCGAGGTCCTTGGTGCCCGGGTCGGGGTCGGTCGGCAGGTTGGTGTGGACGGCCAGGCGGTTACAGCCGGACTCGGCCATGGCGATCGCCACGGCGTAGATCGCGTCGTCGTTGCGGCCCTCGCCCGACTTGTCCTTGGCGAAACCGGCGTACTTGGCCTCGCGGGCACAGGCGTCGATACCGCTCTGGTCGCCGGCGGCGGAGGCGGTGAAGGTGGTCGAGGTGAGGCTGAGCGCCAGGACGGCGGTCGCGCCGGCCAGCACAGCACGAGTCTTGCGCAGCAAGGAAGTTGTCCCTCCGTCGGCCGGCCCGCGGTTCGGGCCGGGATGTGGGAGGGACGCTATGCGGCGCCGGTTGACAGGCGATCAACAACAGTTCGTATCCGGATGATTGGTCAGCCCCGCAGGCGTCGAAGGAGAAGGGCCGCGGCCTGTCACCCGAGGTCGAGGGCGTTCGGCAGGCCGAGGCGGTAGCGGGCCTCGTCGACCAGCTTGAGCGGCTCCAGCTCCGGGGGCCGGAAGAGCAGCCGGATCCGGCAGCGCTCGGCGGTCGAACCGTCCGCGTCCAGCAGGGCGTTGACGGCGCGCCGCGCGGACTCGTTGGCTCCCTCCATGGTGGCCAGGTCGACGTCGGTGCGCACGTAGTCGCCGGCCAGGAAGAAGTTGCCCACCGCGGTCGCGGCCGAGGGCCGGTTGTGGAGCGTTCCGGCGGGGTGGACGAGCAACTGCTCGCGGTTGGCCGGCGCCGGCCCGCCCAGACCGGTGACGGCCGGGTCGAGGAACCACGAGTGCACGTCCGCGTCCGCCGGCCACCCGGCGCCCGGTCGGTCGAAGGCCCGCCGGCACTGCGCCCAGACCTCGCGGGCCACCTCCTCACGGGTGCACTCCTTGGCCGTCCTGCCGTAGAGGATCCCGGGCCGGTCCCACTCCGAGACGCAGACCGAGAGGCAGTCGCGCACCGTTCCGTCCCCGTAGGCGGCCGCGAAGTCCCGGCCCCAGAACTGCGCCTGGTTGACCGTGGTGAGCGACCACGGGGAGTCCAGGCAGACAGCGTGGCCGTGCACCAGCCGCACCGGGCGGCGCAGGTAGAACTGGATGCCCGTCATCCAGTCCGTACGGATCGCGTCGCAGCGGGCCAGCTGGGGATCGGCGGCGCGCAGGTTCGGGCCCCAGGTGGCGCGGGCGTGCTCGACCGGCAGCGCGCTGAGGTAGTAGTCGGCCCGCACCGTCTCGGGGACGCCGCCGCCCGCCGGCGCCACCCGGACCCCGGTGATCCGGCCGTCGGCGTACAGCACCTCCCGGACCTCCGTCCCGGTCCGGAACTCGACGCCCAGCGCGGACAGGTGGGCCGCCCACGGGTCGATCCAGGCCTCGCTGGTGGGGCCGTTGAGCACCCGGTCGGGCTGTCCGTCGACGCCGCGCCCCAGCAGCCCGTTCAGCAGGAAGGCCTCGATGATCGTGCGGGCCACCGTGCGCGTACTGGCCTGCTCGGCCTTGGTCGCGGCCAGGTCCCGGGTCAGGCCGACCCCGAGGAGACGCTGGTAGTCGTGGGACATCCGCCCGGCCTTGATGAAGTCCCACCACGGCACCCGTTCCCACTGCTGCTCGCGACGCAGATCGCAGCTGGTCAGGTGGACCAGGACCCGGTCCACGAAGTAGGTCAGCTCGTCGGCGGGCAGGCGCAGCACCTCGTCCAGCGCGCCGGCCAGGGTCCGCCGCAGGGCGTCCGGGGCCAGGTCGCCCAGGTCGAGCGGGCGGGTGAGCGTCCGGAACGGGAGCAGCAGGCCCGGGCGCGGGGCGTCGTAGGCCAGCAGCGCCTGGGTGGCGTCGCGCAGGTTGTCGTGGACGCCACCGGGGTTGCCGGAGCAGGGGATGCGGCGCAGGGTGTCCGGCAGGTTGCGGTAGAAGCCGGGGAAGAACCGGAAGCCGTGCTCGCCCGGCAGCGACCGGCGGCCGCCGGTCGCACTGCCCGGCACGTCCATGCTGCGGGCCTTGCCGCCGAGCGCGGCGTAGTACTCGTACACCGTCACCCGGTAGCCGCGCTCGGCCAGTTCGTGCGCCGCGCTCAGCCCGGAGACCCCGCCGCCGAGGACCGCCACGGTCCGCCCGGAGCCGCTGCGGGCGCCGGTGCCCGCGCCATGCGGGAGCGCGGCGGCACCCGCCGCGGGCCCGACGGCCAGAGCCCCGCCCAGCGCGGCGGCGCGGGCGAGGAACTGACGCCGCGTCCGCCCGCTCGCCGCGGTCTCCTGCGAATCCTCGGCCAACCCCATGACGCGCGCACCTCCGGCTCCCTGGTCACCCCGACCGGCAGGCGGCGACCCCCGGTGTGCAACGACCGGGACCCCGCACCGGTCACCCGGGAGGGCAGGCCGAGGCCGTCCGCCACGAACGACAACGTCGGCCTTCAGGACCGCGACCGGGTCCTGAAGGCCGACGTCACGCACGGGCCCGAATCGGCCGACGGCGTCGGGGAACTCCCGGGGCGACCCCTCGTCGTGCGTCCGGCGGCGGCTACCCGGCCGACAGGCAGCCGGGGACCGGGCCGGTGGTGGCGAGCGCCTCGCGGCAGCTGCCCGAGGCCGACAGCACCCGGGCGAGCCCGGCCGCGGCCCCGGCCGACTCGGCCAGGAAGGCGCAGGTCGGCCCGGAGCCCGAGAGCAGGGCGGCCAGCGCGCCGGCCTGTCGGCCCAGCCGCAGGGTCCGGCGCAGTTCGGGCCGCAGGGAGAGGGCGGCCGGCTGAAGGTCGTTGCCCCGCTCCGCGATCCGCGCGAGGGCGCGGGCGTCACCGCCGCGCAACGCGCGCACCACGGCGGCCACGGTCGCGGCCCGCTCCTGTTCCCCGGCGGGCGGCGGCACCTCCCGCAGCTCCTGGAGGCGGTCGTGCTCGCGGAACACCTCCGGGGTGCTCAGCCCGTCCTCCGCGACCGCGAAGACCCAGTGGAACGCCCCGGCCCCGGCCTCCGGAAGCTGTGTCAGGCACTCGCCCCGGCCGGTGCCCAGGCCGACGCCGCCGAGCAGCGGGAAGGCGACGTCGCTGCCGAGCTGGGCGGCGAGCAGCCTCAGCTCCTCGTAGGAGAGCCCGAGGCCCCAGAGCTCGTTGCAGGCCACCAGGGTCGCGGCAGCGTCCGCGCTGCCGCCGGCCATGCCCCCGGCCACCGGGATGCTCTTGTCGATCCGGATCTCGGCCGCCCGCTCCCGGCCCGTCTCCTTGGCGATCAGCCGGGCGGCCCGTACGGCGAGGTTGTCCTCGTCCAGTGGCACCCGGCCCTCGCCGCGCCCCCGGACGGTGACGGACATCCGCTCGGCGGGGCGGACCAGCACGGTGTCGTGGAGGTCGACCGCCATGAACACGGTGCTGAGGTCGTGGTAGCCGTCGGGCCGTCGCTCGCCCACCGCGAGCGTGACGTTGACCTTGCCGGGCACCCGCACCCGCACCGACGGCCGCGCGGGCCTCCCCGCCGCCCCGGTCACGCCGCCGGGACGGGCTGCTCGGCCACCGTCGGGTGGTCGCGCCCGATCAGCCCGAGCTGCGCGGCGCCGCCCGGGGATCCGAGCTCGTCGAAGAACTCGACGTTGACGGCCCGGTAGGCGGCCCACTGCTCGGGGACGTCGTCCTCGTAGAAGATGGCCTCCACCGGGCAGACCGGCTCGCAGGCCCCGCAGTCGACGCACTCGTCCGGGTGGACGTAGAGGGCGCGTTGGCCCTCGTAGATGCAGTCGACCGGGCACTCCTCGATGCAGGCCTTGTCCTTGACGTCGGTGCAGGGCTGGGCGATGACGTAGGTCATGGAAGGGGACTCCTCCTCGGTCGTGGTCCTGGTCTCTGGCTCTGTCTGGTTCCGGCGCGGCGTCCGGTCCGGCGGGACCGCCCGCAGGGGCGGTCCGCCGCGCCGGTCAGGCCGTGGTCCGCGGGCTACCGC
>NZ_LFMD02000003.1:0-172505 GCF_015776785.2 Kitasatospora sp. SUK 42
TTCGATCTCTTCCGTATCTCCGAGGAGCACGAGATGCTCCGTGAGGCGGTGCGTTCGCTGGCCGAGGCGAAGATCGCTCCGTTCGCGGCGGAGGTGGATGAGCAGGGGCGGTTCCCGCAGGAGGCGTTGGACGCGCTGACGGGCAACGATCTGCATGCGGTGCACGTGCCGGAGGTGTACGGCGGTGCGGGGGCGGACGCGCTGGCGACGGTGATCGTGATCGAGGAGGTCGCGCGGGTGTGCGGTTCGTCCTCGTTGATCCCGGCGGTGAACAAGCTGGGTTCGCTGCCGGTGCAGTTGGCGGGTTCGGAGGAGTTGAAGGCGAAGTACCTGGGGGCGCTGGCGCGGGGTGAGGGGATGTTCTCGTACTGCCTGTCGGAGCCGGAGGCGGGTTCGGACGCGGCGGGGATGAGGACGCGTGCGGTGCGTGACGGGGACTTCTGGGTGCTGAACGGTGTGAAGCGGTGGATCACCAACGCGGGTGTTTCGGAGTTCTACACGGTGATGGCCGTGACGGACCCTTCGATGCGTTCGAAGGGGATCTCGGCGTTCGTGGTGGAGAAGGGCGACGAGGGGGTGTCGTTCGGTGCGCCGGAGAAGAAGCTGGGGATCAAGGGTTCGCCGACGCGTGAGGTGTACTTCGACAATGTGCGGATTCCGGCTGATCGGATGATCGGTGCGGAGGGTACGGGTTTCCAGACGGCGATGCGGACGCTGGACCACACCCGGGTGACGATCGCGGCGCAGGCGGTGGGGATCGCTCAGGGGGCGCTGGACTACGCGAAGGGCTATGTGCAGGAGCGCAAGCAGTTCGGGAAGGCGATCGCGGAGTTCCAGGGTGTGCAGTTCATGCTGGCGGACATGGCGATGAAGCTGGAGGCCGCTCGTCAGATGACGTATGTGGCGGCGGCGAAGTCGCAGCGTGGGGATGCGGATCTGACGTTCTTCGGGGCGGCGGCGAAGTGTTTCGCGTCGGACGTGGCGATGGAGGTGACCACGGACGCGGTGCAGTTGCTGGGTGGGTACGGCTACACGCGGGACTATCCGGTGGAGCGGATGATGCGGGACGCGAAGATCACGCAGATCTACGAGGGCACCAACCAGGTCCAGCGCATCGTCATGGCCCGCAACCTGCCGTGACCACGGCCTGACGGCGACCGCGACGAACCACAGGTCGCGCAGGTTGGCCGGGTCGCGCCAGCGGATCCGCCAGTGCTGGTCGAGCAGGGCGTCGCGCCGGGTCTTCTCGTACGTGAAGCCGTTCCACCAGAAGCCGGTGGACATCCTGGTCACCGGCGGGGCCTGCCGGTACCCGGCCGGGAGCCCGGTGCCGCTCCACCGCGCGACCAGCGCGCGCACCGCCCGGCACACGGGGCGGCACAGCGCGAGGGTGCCCGCCGCCACCAGCACCGCCGGCAGCAGCCAGGACCACGGGTTCGCCGGCCCCCAGTGGACCCCCAGCGCCACCGCACCCGCCCACACCGCCGGGACCAGCAGGGTGACGGCCGCCACCACGCACGCCCGGACGAACCCCACCGCCGCCGCAGCCGCCCAGGAACCCAGCCGCCTCATCGACCCTCCCCCTCCTCCGTCCGGTGGGTCCCCACTCTGCACCGTCCGGGGCCCGCGTCCGCCCTGGTCGGGTGAGGAGTGTGGCTGGCCCCACCCCGCCGTACGCCCAGCCGGACCCGGCCGCCATCCTGCCGATCATGGTCGTCGGTGTCGATCCGGCCGCAGGCCTTAAGCTCGGCGCGTGCCCGTGCCTATCACCGCGACGACGTCCCCCGCGCCGAACACCGCCGACCACGCCGCGGATCCCGCCGCCGAGCCCGCCGTGGAAACGCCGGCCCGCTCGCCCTGGTGGCGGTTCGGCCTGCTGGTGGTGCTGCTGGGGGCCGCCGCCGGTTCGCTGCTGCTGTGGAGCCCGACGGACCTGGTCTCGGGCGGGCTGGCGGACCGGCTGCCGGGCTACTGGTTCGCCCCGCTGTTCACCGCCGTCTACGCGGTCGGCACCCTCGCCTTCGTCCCCCGGCCCGCCCTGAACGCCGCCGCCGGGCTGCTGCTGGGCATCCAGCAGGGCGTGGCGCTCGCCGTGCTCGGCACCACCCTGGGCGCGGCCCTGGCCTTCGCGCTGGGCCGGGGCCTCGGACGGGACGCGCTGCGGCCGTACCTGCGCGGGCGGGTGCTCGGCGCGCTGGACCGGCGCTTCACCGACCAGGGCTTCCGCAGCGTCCTGGTGCTGCGGCTGCTGCCCGGCCTGCCCTTCCAGGCCGGCAACTACGGCGCCGCCTTCTCCGGGGTCCGCTTCCTCCCCTTCCTCCTCGCCACCCTGATCGGCGTGGTGCCGACCACCGCCGTGTACGTGGTCGCGGCGGCCAGCGCGAGCCGCCCGGGCTCGACGGCCTTCCTGGTGTCGGCCGGGGCGATCGCGCTGCTGGTGGTGGGCAGCCTGGTCGGGCTCTGGCGGGCGGCCGCGAACCGCTCCCGCGCCGCCGGATAGCGCAGGCGGAATGTGGCAGTACAACGGCACCCCGAACCAGTCCTGGGACCGGATGTAACCGCCGCGACCCCGGCACCGCCCGACAATTCAGTCGCGGCGGCGCCCCGTCGCGGGCCAGGATGTCCGCCATGACCGAACTCTCCCCGCGGGTTGACCCTCCGATGGCCGCCGACGAGACCGCCATGCTCACCGCCTGGCTGGAGTTCCACCGCAGCACGCTCGCCCTCAAGTGCGAGGGCCTGACCGACGACCAGCTGCGGCTGCGCTCCGTCCCGCCGTCCACGCTCTCCCTGCTGGGGCTGGTCCGGCACATGGCCGAGGTGGAACGGCACTGGTTCCAGGGCATCCTGCTCGGCGCCGAGATCGCCACCGGCCACTACTGGACCCCGGAGAACGACGACGCCGACTTCGACGACGTCGACACCGCCGACGTCGCCGCCGACTTCGCCGTCTGGCGCGCCGAGGTCGAGGGCGCCCGCCGGGCCGCCGCCGGGCTGCCGCTGGACACCGTCGGCAAGCGGCTGCGCCGCGGCGAGGAGGTGACGCTGCGCTGGATCCTGGTCCACATGATCGAGGAGTACGCGCGACACAACGGACACGCCGATCTTCTGCGGGAACTGGTGGACGGTTCCACCGGCGAATGAAATCGTTTCCGCATTGTTGACAGAAGGTCAATTGCCCGACGACCGCGACCGATATCGTCTACGCGCGCAACCGTACGATGCCGCGCCGCGTCGCTGATAATGCCCGGATCAACCCGGGTTTCCGGCGCGGCACGACTCGTACGGGGCTCGCGAGCGGGCACGGGACCGGTGAACAGTGCGATACTCGGACAGTTCCGACGAGTGGATGACGTGTCAAAACCGACACGCGACCCCGGGGGACCAGGACGGGACGAGGCAGGGAGGCGCGGCATGGGAGCACTTCGCGACGAGCACCACAACGGGTGGCTGATGCCCTCGGGACACTACCCGGCCGCGGTGTACGAGGACGAGTGGGTCGATCAGGAGACGGTTCCGGCCGTCCCCGCGCCCGCCAAGATCGTCTCTCTGCGGCCCACGGGCTTCGAGGCGGCCCGCACGGTCGGTGAGCACATCCGGGCGAGCACCCCGGTGGTCATGGACCTCACCGAGATGGACGAGGCCGAGGCCAAGCGCATGGTCGACTTCGCCTCCGGGCTGATCTTCGGCACCCGGGGCGGCATCGAGCGGATCGCCCGCCGGGTGTTCCTGCTCACCCCGGCCGAGGTCGAGGTCATGGTGATCGACCGGCCGCTCGACGACACCGGCTTCTACAACCAGAGCTGAACCGGCCACGAGGCCACCAGGACCCCGACCGGGGACGGCGCATCCGCCGTCCCCGGTTTTCTGCTGCCCCGGCACCGATCGTCGATGACTCAGTCGAGACCCCGAAATCAATTCTGAGACATGACTGTCTCATTTGGCTTAGACTCGACGCATGGCCACCGACCGCGACACCGTGCTGGAAGCCGCCGTCGGCGTGCTGTCCCGCCGCCCCACCGCCCACATGGACGAGATCGCCCGCGCCGCGGGCATCAGCCGCGCCACCCTGCACCGGCTGTTCCCGGGGCGGGACGCGCTGATCCGGGAGGTCGGTCTGCTCGGCCTGCAACGCTTCGCCGCCGCGCTGGACACCGCCGACACCGGGGCGGGCGACGCCGAGGCCGCGCTGCGCCGCCTCGTCGACGCCTCCGTCCCGGACGCCATGCTCTGCGCCTTCCTGGCCGGCGAGAACCAGCTCTACGAGCACGACGACATCAACGACCTCTGGGAGGTCCAGATCGCCCGGCTGCACGCGCTCTTCCTGCGCGGCCAGCAGGAGGGCGTGTTCCGGATCGAACTGAGCGCCGCCTGGCTGAGCGAGGCCTTCTTCGACCTGGTCGCCGGCATCGGCTGGTCCATCCAGGACGGCCGGCTCGCCCCCCGCGAGGCCGCCTTCTCGCTCGCCGAGCTGTTCCTCGGCGGCGCGCTGCGCCGGCCGGACGCCCGCACCCCCCACCCCCCGGCCCACAGCACCCCGGACCGGAAACCGGAAACCGATACCCCATGAGCAGCCCTGCCCACCTCCTGACCGCCCGCCAGCGCTGGACCGGCCTCGCCGTCCTGGTCCTGGCCGTCACCGTGGTCGCGCTGGACGCGACCGTGCTCTCCCTCGCCATCCCCTCCATCAGCGAGACGCTGCGCCCCAGCGGCACCCAGCTGCTCTGGATCGGCGACTCCTACTCCTTCGTGCTGGCCGGCCTGCTGGTCAGCATGGGCGCGCTCAGCGACCGGATCGGCCGCAAGAAGCTGCTGCTGTGCGGCTCCGCCGCCTTCGGCGCCGCCTCGCTGCTGGCCGCCTACGCGCCCGGCCCGGGCTGGCTGATCCTGGCCCGCGCGCTGCTCGGCGTCGCCGGGGCGACGATCATGCCGTCCACCCTGTCCCTGATCCGCAGCCTGTTCCCGGACGACCGCGAGCGGGCCACCGCGATCGGCATCTGGGGCGCGGCCGCCACCGCCGGCGCCGCGCTCGGGCCCGTGGTCGGCGGGCTGCTGCTGGGCCACTTCTGGTGGGGTTCCGTCTTCCTGCTGAACATCCCGGTGCTGGTCCTGCTGCTGGTGCTCGGCGCCCGGCTGCTGCCGGAGTCCCGGGACCCGAAGCCGGGGCGCTGGGACGTGCTGAGCGTCGCGCTGTCGATGGCCGGTGTGATCGGCGTGGTGTACGCGATCAAGGAGGCCGCCGCGCACGGCGTGGCCCGCTGGGACGTCCCGGTCGCCTTCGTGCTGGGCGCCGCCGCGCTGACCGCCTTCGTCCGCCGCCAGCTGCGGCTGGAGACCCCGCTGCTGGACGTCCGGCTGTTCCGCGACCGGCGGTTCACCGCCGCCGTGACGGCCTCGCTGATCTCCCTGGTCGGCCTGTCCGGTGTGATCTTCGTGGTCTCGCAGTACCTCCAGCTGGTGCGCGGCTACGAGCCGCTCCAGGCGGGCCTGGCGGAGCTGCCGGCCTTCGCCGGTTCGGTGGCCGGTGGGCTGCTCACCGCCCGGATCGCCCGGCGCTTCGGCGCCCGCAAGGCGCTGACCGTCAGCCTGCTCGCCATGGGCCTGGCCGCGGGCGCGCTGGGCTGGCTGGAGCAGGACACCACCTACCTGCTGCTGGCGGCCTCCTTCCTGGTGACCGGCACCGCCGAGGGCGTGGTGTACACGCTCGGCGCCGACCTGGTGCTCTCCGCCGCCCCCGCCGACAAGGCCGGCGCCGCCTCGGCGGTCTCCGAGACGGCGTACGAGCTGGGCACCGCGCTCGGCATCGCGCTGGTCGGCTCGGTGGTCGGCTCGATCTACGCCAACGGGCTGACCGTCCCGGCCGGGACCACCCCGGAGGCGGCCGCCCGGGCGGGCGAGTCGCTGGGCGCGGCCGTGGAGGCGGCGAACGGGCTGCCGTCGGAGGTCGCACGGCCGCTGCTGGCGAGTGCCCAGGACGCCTTCGTGCACGGCATGAACAGCGCCGGGCTGCTGGCCGGGGCCCTGCTGATCGCCGCGGCCGCGCTGGCCTGGCGGCTGCTGCGCGGGATACCCGCCGCACCGGCGGCGGGCGAGCCGGTCGAGGCCCCCGGGCGGGCCGCGCAGGAGAGCGTCGGCGCGTGACAGCAGGTGAGAACGGCCGCTCCCCCCGAGGGGGCGGCCGTTCCCGCGTCACAGGAGCCCCCTTCCGGGAACCGCCACTGCGAGACGCCGCCGCTACGAGGCCCCGAAGGGCAGCTCCAGCTCGGCCCAGACCACCTTGCCGTCCCTGGTCACCCGGCTGCCCCAGCGCTGGGCCAGCTCGCTGACCAGGAACATCCCCCGCCCGCCCTCGTCCTGCTCGGCGAAGGGGCGCAGCTGCGGGGTGGCCCCGCCGGCGTCGGAGACCTCCAGGGTGAGCACCCGGTCGCGGAACAGCCGCAGCCGCCGCGGGGCCTCCGCGTGCAGCAGGGCGTTCGTGACCAGTTCGCTGACCAGTAGTTCGGCGTAGTCGGAGAGCGCGCTCAGGCCCCAGCCCTCCAGGGTGGCGCGGGTGAAGCGGCGGGCCTTGCCGGGCACCCTGCCGCCGCCGGTGAGCGGCAGGGTGGCGATCCGGTCGGCGGGCAGCGGCAGCACCCGGCCCATGATCATCGCAATGTCGTCCTCGGTGCCGTCGGTGACCAGCGCGCCGAGGACGGCGTCGCAGCTCTCCTCCAGCGTCCGGCCGGGCTCGGCCAGGGTGCGGGCGAGCAGGTCGATGCCGTCGTCGAGGTCCTGGCCGCGCCGCTCGACCAGGCCGTCGGTGTAGAGGGCGAGCGTGCCGCCCTCGGGGAGCGGCACCTCGATCGACTCGAAGGCGACCCCGCCGACGCCCAGCGGCACGCCGGGCGGCACCTCGATCGTGCGGGGGGCGCCGTCGGTGCCGACCCAGACCGGCGGCAGGTGCCCGGCGGAGGCGATCTGGACGGTGCGCTCCAGCGGGTCGTAGACCGCGCAGATGCAGGTGGCGAACTGGCCCTCGCCGATCCCCGAGGCGGTCTCGTCCAGTCGGGTGAGGACCTGCTCGGGCGGCATGTCGAGGGTGGCGAGGGTACGGGCGACGGTGCGCAGCTGGCCCATCGTGGCGGCGGCCCGGATGCCGTGGCCCATCACGTCGCCGACCACCAGGGCGACCCGGCCGCAGGACAGCGGCACCACGTCGAACCAGTCGCCGCCGACCTCGCTGACCACGCTGCTGGGCAGGTAGCGGTAGGCGATCTCCAGCCCGAGGGTGCGGTGGATCTCCTGCGGCAGCAGGCTGCGCTGGAGGGTGAGGGCGGTCTCCCGCTCGCGCCGGTAGAGCCGGGCGTTGTCGAGCGCCAGCGCCGTCCGGGCCACCAGTTCCTCGGCGAGCGCCACGTCGGCGTCGGTGAACGGCTCGGGGTTGCGCATCCGGATGAACTCGGAGCCGCCGAGCACCATGCCCCGGGCGGAGATCGGCACCATCATGTACGAGTGGATGCCCGCCGCGATCCCGGGGGCGACCCTGTCCTCGCTGGCCACGAGGCCGCGCAGGGCCTCCTCGTCCACGTGGGCGCGCAGCAGGGGCCGCCCGCTGCGCAGGCACTGGGTGTAGCTGCGGTCGGGCGAGTACTCGGAGGTGTCGCCGACGGTGTCCACCGCGTGCGCGAGGCCCGTCTCGTAGTTCTCGCCGACGGCGACGGCCCGCAGGGTGACGGACCGGTCGGCGGGGATCGGGGTGGGTTCGGCGCCGCGCAGCACCGGCTCCAGCAGGTCGACGGTGGCGAAGTCGGCGAACCGGGGGACGACCGCCTCGATCAGCTCCTCGGCGGTGCGCTGGAGGTCCAGGGTGGTGCCGATCCGGGCGGTGGCCTCGGCGATGGTGGCCAGCCGCTCCTGGGCGCGGGCGGCGCGGGCCTCGGCCTGGGAGCGCTCGGTGACGTCGATGATCGAGGAGCAGACGCCGAAGACCTTGCCGGTGGAGTCCTCCAGCCGGAAGTAGGAGGCGGACCAGGCCTGGTCCCGCTTGGGGTCGCCGGGGACGCGGCCGTGCGAGCGGGCGTCCACCACGGGCTTGCCGGTCTTGAGCACCTGTCTCATGATCTGCTCGATCTCGGCGCTGTTGATGCCGGGCAGCACCGCGGATATCCGGCGGCCGAGGTGGCCGGCGACGGGGACGCCGTTCATCCGGGCCAGCGCCTCGTTGAGCCGGATGAAGCGCAGGTCGGTGTCGTAGACGGCCATGCCGATCGGCGAGCGGTCGAAGATGCCGTCGAGTACGGCCATGTCGGCCTCGATGGCGTGCAGGGCGCGGACGTCGGAGGCGGTGGCGAGCACCAGCAGGGTCTTGGCCGGTCCGGCGATCGGGTAGGTGCGGAACTCCAGTTCGACCCGGTGGCCGTCGCGGTGGCGGACCGGGAAGACGCCGGACCAGCCGGTGCCGGCCACGATCCGCTGGAACACGCCGAGCACCTCGGGGCGGTCGGTCCCGTCGGTGAGCAGCTGGGCCGCGTAGCTGCCGACGGCCTCCTCGGCGGTGTAGCCGACCAAGGCCTCGGCGTCCTCGCTCCAGTGCAGGATCAGGCCGTCGGACTGGAGCAGCACCGTCGCGAGCGGGACCAGTCGATGGCCCTCCGGGCGTGCGGTATCGCCGTCCGGCGCGGAGTCGGCGGCGGTCGCGTCCCACTCGTGTCCGTGCATTCAGGCAGCACCCCGGTTCGGCTCGTGCCCGGCCGGGGTGGGCCTCGCGGTCCGTGCCGGCCGGGGTTCTTCTCCAGACTGCACGGACATCGGCCGCCCGGCGACCCCTTGGTCAGGGGGCATCCGGCCGCTCACTTGTACGGGCGTCATGGGCGTACCGGCCGCAGCGTACTCTCCAGAACGCCCGCCCACTGCCGGATCACTCCGGAACGGCGCAGACTGTCGTCGGTCAGCAGGTTCGCCAGTCCCAGGCCGCGGGCGAGATCGAGGGTGGCCTGCACGGATTCACGCACGCCGGGGCGGCTCTCGTCGGCGTCCAGGAACTCCACGGCGGCCCGGTGGGCCTCCCGGCCGACGTGGCCCTCCAGGGCGACGATCCGCTCGCGCAGGCCCTCCTCGGTGGCGGCGGCGGTCCACAGGTGCAGGGCGGCGCGGAACAGCGGGCCGGTGTAGAGCCGGACGATCATGTCGACCACGGCGCGGGTGCGGTCGGGGCCGGCGGCCGGCAGCTCGTCCGCGTGGGCGCGGACGGCCGCCAGCCGCTCGGCGGTGACGTGCTCGACGGCCGCGGTGAAGAGTCCCTCGCGGGTCGGGAAGTGGTGCTGGGCCGCGCCCCGGGAGACGCCGGCGCGCTCGGCGACCACGGTGACGGTGGAGCCCTGCCAGCCCAGCTCGGCCAGGCACTCGACGGCGGCCGCGAGCAGCCGGGCCCTGGTCGCGCGGCTGCGGTCCTGTCTGGGGGTGCGGACGGCGGGGTGGCTGGTCATGGCGGGCGGCGGTTCCTGTTCCGTTCGGGGCGCGGAGGGTCGATCCTCACAGACGGGCCGCGCTCTTCGTGCGCCGGGGCCGGTCAGGAAGGGGCCCCCGCGCGCTCGGCCTCCCGGGCCCGGAGTTCGCGGCGGAGGATCTTGCCGGCCGCGGACTTGGGAACGGCGTCCACGAACTCCACCGCGCGCACCTTCTTGTACGGGGCGACGTGCGCGGCGACGTACCCGGTGACGTCCTCCGCGGTCAGGCCGCTGCCCGGCGCGCGGACCACGAAGGCCTTGGGGCACTCGGTGCCGTCGGCGCCCGGGACCCCGATCACGGCGGCGTCGGCGATCTGCGGGTGGCCGAGCAGCACGGCCTCCAGCTCGGCGGGGGCCACCTGGTAGCCCTTGTACTTGATCAGCTCCTTGACCCGGTCGACGATGTGCAGGTAGCCGCGCCCGTCCACGTAGCCGATGTCGCCGGTGTGCAGCCAGCCCTCGGCGTCGACGATCGCGGCGGTGTCGGAGGGTCGGCCGAAGTAGCCCTTCATCACCTGCGGGCCGCGGATCAGCAGCTCGCCCCGCTCGCCGGGCCCGAGGTCGGCGCCGGAGCCGTCCAGGGCGGTGACCCTCAGCTCGGTGGAGGGGACCATCCGGCCGACCGAGCCGGGCGAGGGGGCGCTCTCCTTCGGCGAGACCAGGTGGGTGACCGGGGACAGCTCGGTCATCCCGTAGCCCTGGAGCAGGTGCGGCAGGCCCAGGCGGCTGGCGCAGGCGTCGGCGAGCTCCTGGTCCAGCGGGGCGGCGGCGCACAGCAGGTACTCGACCGAGGAGAGGTCGTAGCGGTCCACCACCGGGTGCTTGGCCAGCGCGAGCACGATCGGCGGGGCCACCAGCAGGGCCTGCACCCGGTGCTGCTCGATGGTGCGGCAGAACTGCTCCAGGTCGAAGCGGGGCAGCACGACCACGGTGGAGCCGCAGCGCAGCGGCTGGTTGAGCAGTGCCGCCAGGCCGTAGATGTGGAAGAACGGCAGGACGGCGAGCACCCGCTCGCCGTCGGTGGGGCGGTAGAGGGCGTCGGTCTGGGCGAGGTTGGTGGCGATCGAGCGGTGGGTGAGCATCACTCCTTTGGGCAGGCCGGTGGTGCCGCTGGAGTACGGCAGGACGGCGATGTCCTCGGCCGGGTCGATCGGGACGTCGGGGCCCGGGCCGGGGGCGGCCAGCAGGTCGGCGAGTGAGCGGTGGCCGTCGGCGCCGTCCAGGACGATGATCTCGGTCAGCGGGCGGCCCTCGGCGGCGAGCCGTTCGGCGGCCGTACGGGCGGTCGGCAGGAAGTGGGAGACGGTGATCAGCCAGCGGGTGCCGCTGTCGCCCAGTTGGACCGCCAGTTCGGCGGGGGTGCTCATGGAGGACACCGTGGTGACGGTGGCACCGGCCCGGGTCGCGCCGTAGCAGGCCATCGGGTAGGCGATCGAGTTCGGGCTGAACAGGGCCACTACGTCGCCCTTGCGCACCCCTGCCTCGGCCAGCCCGGCGGCGACCCGCTCGACCGAGTCGGCGAGCCGGGTGTAGCTGACCTCCTCCCCCGTGAGGCCGTCGATCAGGGCGGGCCGGTCCCCGTACTCGGCTGCGGCGCCGAGTACCGCCTGGTGGATCGGCAGATCGACCGTTGGAACGTCCGGGAACTCGCTCAGGAACACCAAGGTATGCCTCCTAGACGGAAGTTGCCGCAGCAACAAAACTGGCGAGGGTTCGGTTCGAGGCGCGTTCAGGAGCATACGGACAGTAAGGGCGGTGGCTGGGCCATTGTGCGGAACCCGCGACGGCGCGTACGTGGCACGGTGGCCGCCGGGGCGCCCGAACGGGCGGCGCGCACCACGGCCGCCCGCCCCCTCGCCGTGGAGCGACCCCCGCGGGACCTGCCTCCTCCCCCCTCGCCGACGGCACGTGTTCACCCTTCCGGAGGGCGCGGCACCCCCGGATGGACTCAGTAGGACTTCGGCAGGCCGAGGGTGTGCTGGGCGACGTAGTTGAGCACCATCTCCCGGCTGACCGGGGCGACCCGGCCGACCCGGGTGGCGGCGAGCAGCGCGCCGAGCCCGTACTCCTGGGTCAGGCCGTTGCCGCCGAGGGTCTGCACCGCCTGGTCGACGGTACGGGCGGCGGCCTCCCCGGCCGCGTACTTGGCCATGTTGGCGGCCTCCCCGGCGGCCAGGTCCTCGCCCGCGTCGTAGAGCAGCCCGGCCTTCTGGGTCATCAGCCGGGCCAGCTCGATCTCCACCGCGCACTGGGCGAGCGGGTGGGCCAGGCCCTGGTGGGCGCCGATCGGGGTGGACCAGACGGTGCGGGTCTTCGCGTACTCCACGGCCTTGCCGAGCGCCTGGCGGGCCAGGCCGAGCGAGAAGGCGGCGGTGAGGATCCGCTCGGGGTTGAGGCCGGCGAACAGTTGCAGCAGTCCGGCGTCCTCGTCGCCGACCAGGGAGTCGGCGGGCAGCCGGACGTCGTCCAGGAAGACCTGGAACTGCTTCTCGGGGGCGACGAGTTCCATCGGGATCGGCCGGTACTCGAAGCCGGGGGTGTCGCGCGGGACGACGAACAGGCAGGGCTTGAGCCTGCCGGTGCGGGCGTCGTCGGTCCGGGCGACGAACAGCACGGCGTCGGAGTGGTCTATGCCGGAGACGAACACCTTGCGGCCGGTGAGCAGCCAGTCCTCGCCGTCGCGGCGGGCGACGGTGGAGATCCGGTGCGAGTTGCTCCCGGCGTCCGGCTCAGTGATGCCGAAGGCCATCCTGCGGCTGCCGTCGGCCAGTCCGGGCAGCCAGTGCCGCTTCTGCTCCTCGGTGCCGTAGCGGGCGATCACCGTGCCGCAGATCGCCGGGGAGACGATGAGCAGCAGCAGCGGGCAGCCGGCGGTGCCGAGTTCCTCCAGGACGATGGCGAGGTCGGTGATGCCGCCGCCTCCGCCGCCGTACTCGGCGGGCAGGTTGACGCCGAGGTAGCCGGCCTTTCCGGCCTCCGCCCACAGTTCTTCGGCGGGCTCGCCGGCCCGGGCCTTGGCGAGGTAGTAGGAGGAGCCGTAGCGGCGGCCGAGGTCGCCGACAGCCCGGCGCAGGGCGGTGCGTTCGGGGGTTTCGAGGAGCTGACTGCCGATGGTGGACATGCGCGGGTCCTTCCTCAGGCTTCTCGGGGCTCGGAATTCTCGGGGCTCAGGCTTCCCGGGGGGCTCGGACGGTGGCGGGTTCGGCCGGTTCCGAGGGTTTGACGACGGCGAGCAGGGTGCCGAGTTCGACCTGCCGGCCGGGGGCGGCGAGGAGTTCGACGAGGGTGCCGTCGGCGGGGGCGTTGACGCGGTGCTCCATCTTCATCGCCTCCAGGACGAGCAGCGGCTGCCCGGCGGTGACGGCCTCGCCGACGGCGGCGCCGACGCGCACCACGGTGCCGGGCATCGGAGCGAGCAGCGCGCCGGGGTCGGTGCGGACGGCGGGGTCGGGGAAGCGCGGGAGGGCGGTGAGCGCGGTGCCGCCGGCCGGGGTGTCGACGTACACCCGGTCGCCGTAGCGGGCGATCCGGTAGGTGCGCCGGAGCCCGTCCTCCAGCAGGACGACCTGTTCGGGTGTGGCGCTGACGAGTTCGACGCCGGGGTGGTCCTCGGCCCGCAGGCCGGAGCGGGTGTGGCGGTAGCGGACCTCCGCCTCGGTGCCGTCGGCCGCCCGGTAGCGCCTGAGCTGCGGCTGGGAGGGCAGGTTGCGCCAGCCGGAGGGGAAGGCGCCCGGACGGGCGGCGGCGTCGGCGAGGGCGGCGGCCAGGGCGGCGCGCTCGACACCGTCCGCGGCCGGGGCGGTGAGTTCGGCGGCGTGCTCGGCGAGGAAGCCGGTGTGCAGGTGTTCGGCGAGGAAGGCCGGGTGCCGCAGCGCGTGGACCAGCAGCTCGCGGTTGGTGGCGGGCCCGTGGATCCGGGCGCGGGCCAGCGCGTCGGCCAGGCGGCGGGCGGCGGCCGCGCGGGTCGGCGCCCAGGCGATCACCTTGGCGAGCATCGCGTCGTAGTGCGGGGTGATCTCGCCGCCGTCCGCGACACCGGAGTCCAGCCTGATCCCGGTGCCGGTGAACTCCCGGTGCGGGAGGGTGAGTTCGAAGCGGTGCAGGGTGCCGGTGGCGGGCTGCCAGTCCTTGGCCGGGTCCTCGGCGTACAGCCGGGCCTCGATCGCGTGGCCGGTGGTCGGCGGCGGGGTCGGTCCGGGCAGCTTCTCCCCTTCGGCCACGGCGAGTTGGAGCGCGACCAGGTCCAGACCGGTGACCGCCTCGGTGACCGGGTGCTCGACCTGGAGGCGGGTGTTCATCTCCAGGAAGAAGAACCGGCCGTCCTCGGCGAGCAGGAACTCGGCCGTCCCGGCGCCGGTGTAGCCGATCGCCCGGGCGGCGGCCGTGGCCGCCGCGTGCAGCCCGGCCCGTACGTCCGCCGGCAGGCCGGGGGCCGGGGCCTCCTCGACCACCTTCTGGTGCCGCCGCTGGAGCGAGCAGTCGCGGTCGCCGACCGCCCAGACCGTGCCGTGCGCGTCGGCCAGCAGCTGGACCTCCACGTGCCGCCCGGTGGGCAGGTAGCGCTCGCAGAACACCTCGTCCGAGCCGAAGGCCTTGGCCGCCTCGGCCCGGGCCGAGGCGAGTTCGGCGGGCAGGTCCGCGAGGTTCCGCACGACGCGCATGCCGCGGCCGCCGCCGCCCGCCGCGGCCTTCACCAGCACCGGCAGGTCGGCCTCGACCGGCTCGACGAGCGCGCCCAGGACGGGCACCCCGGCCTCGGCCATCAGGCGCTTGGCGGCGGTCTTGGAGCCCATCGCGGCGATCGCGGCCGGCGGCGGGCCGACCCAGAGCAGGCCGGCGTCCAGGACGGCCTGCGCGAACCCGGCGCTCTCGGACAGGAATCCGTACCCGGGGTGGACGGCGTCGGCCCCGGCCGCGAGCGCGGCGCGCACGATCAGCTCGCCGCGCAGGTAGGTGTCGGCGGGCGCGGCCCCGGGCAGCCGGACGGCGGCGTCGGCCTCGCGCACGTGCGGGGCGTCGGCGTCCGGGTCGGAGTGGACGGCGGTGGTCGCGATGCCGAGCTCCCGGCAGGTGCGGAACACCCGGCGGGCGATCTCGCCCCGGTTGGCGACCAGCAGGTTGGTGATCACGTGACCTCTCACATTCGGAAGACGCCGTAGCCGCGCGCGCCCTCGACCGGCGCGTTGTGGATCGCGGACAGGCACAGGCCGAGGACCGTACGGGTGTCGCGCGGGTCGATCACGCCGTCGTCGTAGAGCCGGCCGGAGAGGAACACCGGCAGCGACTCGGCCTCGATCTGCTGCTCGACCATCGCCCGGATCGCCGCGTCCGCGTCCTCGTCGTACGGCCGCCCCTTGGCGGCGGCGGACTGGCGGGCGACGATCGACAGCACCCCGGCGAGCTGCTGCGGGCCCATCACCGCGGACTTGGCGCTCGGCCAGGAGAAGAGGAAGCGCGGCTCGTAGGCCCGGCCGCACATGCCGTAGTGGCCGGCGCCGTAGGAGGCGCCCATCAGCACCGACAGGTGCGGGACCCCGGAGTTGGCGACGGCGTTGATCATCATCGCGCCGTGCTTGATGATGCCGCCCTGCTCGTAGTCCCTGCCGACCATGTAGCCGGTGGTGTTGTGCAGGAACAGCAGCGGGGTGCTCCGTTGGTTCGCCAGCTGGATGAACTGGGCGGCCTTCTGGGACTCCTGGCTGAACAGCACGCCCTGGGCGTTGGCCAGGATGCCGACCGGGTAGCCGTGCAGGCGGGCCCAGCCGGTGGCCAGGCTGGTGCCGTAGAGCGGTTTGAACTCGTCGAAGTCGGAGCTGTCGACGATCCTCGCGATCACCTCGCGCGGGTCGAAGGGCACCTTGAGGTCGCCGGGGACGATGCCGAGCAGTTCCTCCTCGTCGTACTTCGGCGGCTCGGCGAGCGGGTCCGGGCCGGGGCCCGGCTTGCGGTGGTCGAGGCGGGCGACGATCCGGCGGGCGGTCCGCAGCGCGTCCGCCTCGTCCACCGCGAAGTGGTCGGCCAGGCCGGAGGTGCGGGCGTGCATCTCGGCGCCGCCGAGCGACTCGTCGTCGGCCTCCTCGCCGGTGGCCATCTTCACCAGCGGCGGGCCGCCGAGGAAGACCTTCGCGCGCTCCTTGACCAGCACGGTGTGGTCGGACATCCCGGGCACGTAGGCGCCGCCGGCCGTCGAGTTGCCGAACACCACGGCCACGGTGGGGATTCCGGCGGCGGAGAGCCGGGTGAGGTCGCGGAACAGGGCGCCGCCGGGGATGAAGATCTCCTTCTGGCTGGGCAGGTCGGCGCCGCCGGACTCGACCAGGTTCACCAGCGGGAGGCGGTTGGTCAGCGCGATCTCGTTGGCGCGCAGGGCCTTGCGCAGCGTCCAGGGGTTGCTGGCGCCGCCGCGTACCGTCGGGTCGTTGGCGGTGATCACGCACTCGACGCCCTCGATCACGCCGATGCCGGTGACCAGCGCGGCGCCCACCGGGTAGTCGCTGCCCCAGGCGGCCAGCGGGGACAGCTCCAGGAACGGCGAGTCCTGGTCGACCAGCAGCTCGATCCGCTCGCGGGCCAGCAGCTTGCCGCGCCTGCGGTGGCGCTCCACGTACGTGGGGCCGCCGCCGGCCAGCGCCTTGGCGTGCTCGGCGTCCAGGTCGGCGAGTTTGGCGAGCATCGCGGCGCGGTGCTCGGCGAACTCGGGCCCGGCCGGGTCGACACGGGTGGACAGGGCGGTCACAGCAGAACCTCCGGGATGTCGAGGTGCCGGGAGCGCAGCCACTCCCCCAGGGCCTTGGCCTGCGGGTCGAAGCGGTGCTGGGCGGCGACGCCCTCGCCGAGCAGGCCGTTGATGGTGAAGTTGACCGCCCTGAGCTTCGGCAGCAGGTGCCGGGCGATGGGCAACTCGGCGGTCTCGGGGAGGAGTTCGCGCAACCTGTCGACGGTGAGGGTGTGCGCCAGCCAGCGCCAGCCGTCCTCGCCGCGGGCCCAGACGCCGAGGTTGGCGTCGCCGCCCTTGTCGCCGCTGCGGGCTCCGAGCACCAGGCCGAGCGGGGCGCGGCGGGTCGGGCCGGCGGGGAGCGGTTCGGGCAACTCCGCTGCCGCTTCACCCGGTTGGGCGGTGACGGGAGCAGGTGGGACGGCGATCCGGCGGCCGTCCGGCAGAACGGCGGTGTGCTCGACCAGCTCGGCGTCGACGTACGCGGCGGTGAACACCCCGTACGGCGCGCCCGGGCCGGGCGGGGCGGTGAGGTGGAAGCCCGGGTATCCGGCGAGACCCAACTCCACGGCCGTCTTGCCGAGTTCGCGCCCGACCCTGGCGGCGTCCGGGTCGCGGGCGGTCAGCCGGAGCAGGGCGGAGGCGGCCTCCTCGGTGGCGGCGTCCGGGTGGTCGGTGCGGGCGAGCGTCCAGCGCAGTTCGGCCGGACGGGCCCCGGTCGGCAGCGCGGCCTCGAACTGCCGTCGCACCAGGGCGGCCTTGGCCTCGACGTCCAGGCCGGTGAGCACGAACACCACCTCGCCCAGGTGGCCGCCCAGACGGTTGAGGCCGACCTTCAGGGTGGGCGGCGGGGCCTCGCCGCGCACGCCGTCGATCCGCACCCGGTCCGGACCCTCCTCGGCGAGCCGGACGGTGTCCAGCCGGGCGGTGACGTCCGGGCCGGGGTAGTGCGATCCGCCGGTCTCGTAAAGGAGTTGGGCGGTGACGGTGCCGATGGTGACGGCGCCGCCGGTGCCGGGGTGCTTGGTGATCACGCTGGAGCCGTCGGCGTGCAGTTCGGCGAGCGGGAAGCCGGGGTGGTCCACGTCGTGTTCGCGGAAGAAGGCGTAGTTGCCGCCCGTCGCCTGCGCCCCGCACTCCAGGACGTGCCCGGCGACCACCGCCCCGGCCAGGGCGTCCAGATCGGCGGGCGTCCAGCCGAAGTGGGCGATGCCCGGACCGGCGACCAGCGCGGCATCGGTGACCCGACCGGTCACCACCACGTCCGCGCCCTCGGCCAGGCAGGCGGCGACACCGAACGCCCCGAGGTAGGCGTTGGCCGCCAACAGCCCGTCGGGCAGGCCGAGTTCGGCCCGGCGCGACAGCAGGTCGTCGCCCTCGACGTGGGCCACGGCCGCCTCGACACCCAGCCGCCCGGCCAACCCCCGCAGCTCCTCGGCGAGTCGGGCCGGGTTGAGCCCGCCCGCGTTCACCACGATCCGCACCCCGCGCTCGCGCGCCAGGCCGAGGCACTCCTCCATCTGCCGCAGGAACGTCCGGGCGTAGCCGAGCGACGGGTCCTTCAACCGGTCCCGGGCCAGGATGAGCATGGTCAGCTCGGCGAGGTAGTCCCCGGTGAGCACGTCCAGCGGCCCACCCGTGAGCATCTCCCGCACCGCCGCGAAGCGGTCCCCGTAGAACCCCGAGGCGTTGCCGATCCGCAGTACCGAGCGTTCGCGCGCCAATGCGCCTCCCCTGCCGGTGGGTTGACGGCGCCCCGCGGGCACCGCCGGGCAGCAGCGTGGCACCGGCCGAAGAAAAAAGCAATCATGCCTGCTTGTTTTCCAGGGCCGGGCTCGCGCCGCCCGGTCCGCGCGCACCGGTGGAGAAAGGGCCCGTGCGGGTGGATCGACAGGGGCTCCGGCCGGGCGACTGCTCCCACCGTTCCCCTGCGGGATGCCGTGCGGTTGCCGGTAGTTGCCACGCCCGTGACCCGCGAGCCGAAGGGTGCTTCGACCACAGAAGATGCGCACGACGCAACCATTGACCCGGAGTCAGTGATTCCGAAAGGATGCGCAACCATGACTACGCGCGTAAACCTTCTGTCGCGACGGCTCGTTGCACCCTTACGATGGGCTGCCCTGCTGTCACTGCTGGTGTCGGTCGGAGTGTTCTTCGCCGGCGCCGGCGAGGCCCAGGCGGCGCCCGCCTGCGGGGTCCTCTCCACCGGTGCGGCGTCGCAGGCGACCGCCGCCGTACGCTCCGCCTGCGGGCTGATAGGCACCCCGTACTCGTGGGGCGGCGGCCACGGCTCCCAGCCCGGCCCGACGTACGGCCTCTGCGACCCCTCCAACGGTGCGCCCGACGACTGCAACGTCCGCGGCCTGGACTGCTCGGGCATGGTCCGCTACGCCTACGACCTGGCCGTCGGCGAGGACGTCATCAACGGCACCACCCGGACCCAGTGGCCGACCTCCCGGGCGGTCGCCCGCTACTACCGGGCGGACGGGACGGCACCGCTGCTCCCCGGCGACCTGGTGTACTTCGGCGGCACCGCCTCCACCATCCACCACGTCGCGATGTACCTCGGGCAGGGCTGGATCGTCGAGGCCCCCTACTCCGGCGGCTACGTCCAGGTGGCGGCGCTCTCCTCGCACGGCGACTACTACGGCGCCATCCGGCTGTACGGCCCCGGCAGCCCCACCCCGACGCCGCCCACGACGCCGACCCCTCCCCCGTCGAACAGCGGCCAGTACTGGGTGGACACCCTCTCCAACGCGCCCGTGTACGGCTCCCCGACCTCCACCACCAGCACCGGGACGCTGTACCAGGGCACGAACTACGTCTACTGCAAGGCCTGGGGCCGCGAGATGTCCAACGGCAGCAGCTACAACCACTGGTGGTTGAAGACGGACCCCGACGTCGGCCCCGGCGGCCAGTGGGTGTCCGCGTTCTACCTCTCGCGCTGGGGCAACGACACCGCCAAGGACAACAACGGCACGACCATCCCCACCTGCCCGGGCGGCGGCACCCCGCCGGCCACCGGCAAGTACTGGGTGGACACCTTCGCCAACGCGAGCGTCTACGCCTCGCCGACCTCCACCAACGCCACCGGGACGCTGTACCAGGGCACGGTCTACGTCTACTGCAAGGCCTGGGGCCGCGAGATGTCCAACGGCAGCAGCTACAACCACTGGTGGTTGAGGACCGACGCCGACGGGGGCCCCGCCGGCCAGTGGGTGTCCGCTTTCTACCTCTCGCGCTGGGGCAACGACACCGCCAAGGACAACAACGGCACGACCATCCCCGACTGCTAGCAGGGGCGGTCCGGCCGGCGACGACCCGTTGCCGGCCGGACCGATCAGGACTACCGGTCCGATCAGGACTGCTGAACCGATCAGGATTCGAGAAGCGCCGGAACGGCGGCCCCGCCTAGCGTTGCGGCCATGAGCGACATCACCATCCACTGGACCTTCCTCCCCCACACCGACCCCGAGGCCTCCCTCGCCTTCTACCGCGACCTGCTCGGCTTCGAGGTCCGCAACGACGTCGGCGGCGGCCCGATGCGCTGGATCACCGTCGGCCCCGCCGACCAGCCCGGCGTCTCGCTGGTGCTGGAGCCGCCCTTCGCCGACCCGGGCATCACCGAGGGGGAACGGCGTACCATCACCGAGATGATGGCCAAGGGGACGCACGCCCGGCTGGTGCTCGCCACCGCTGACCTGGACGGGGTGTTCGACCGGCTGAAGTCCGGTGGCGCCGAGCTCGTCCAGGAGCCGACCCTGCAGCCGTACGGCATCCGCGACTGCGCCTTCCGCGACCCCGCGGGCAACATGATCCGCTTCAACGAGGTGCGCTGAGCCCCCGCCCGCCCCGGCGTCGACCGCCGGGGCGGGCCTGCGTCCACCTGCCCGACCACTCACCCGACCCCACCTGCCCGCCCGACCGACAGGGAGCGAAGACAACGATGGCCGAGCCGCACGTCGCCGACAGCCACGACCTGATCCGTGTGCACGGCGCACGCGAGAACAACCTCAAGGACGTCAGCGTCGACATCCCCAAGCGCCGCCTGACGGTGTTCACCGGAGTGTCCGGCTCGGGCAAGAGCTCGCTGGTCTTCGACACCGTCGCCGCCGAGTCGCAACGGCTGATCAACGAGACCTACAGCGCCTTCGTCCAGGGCTTCATGCCCACCCAGGCCCGCCCCGAGGTGGACGTCCTGGAGGGCCTCACCACCGCGATCATCGTCGACCAGCAGCGGATGGGCGCCGACCCCCGCTCCACCGTCGGCACCGCCACCGACGCCAACGCGATGCTGCGCATCCTGTTCAGCCGGCTCGGCACCCCGCACATCGGCTCCCCCAAGGCCTTCTCCTTCAACGTCCCCTCGATCAGCGGCGCCGGCGCCGTCACCGTCGAGCGCGGCGGCAGGACGGTCAAGGAGCGGCGCAGCTTCAGCATCACCGGCGGCATGTGCCCGCGCTGCGAGGGCCGGGGCAGCGTCTCCGACATCGACCTCACCCAGCTCTACGACGAGACCAAGTCGCTCGCCGAGGGCGCCATCACCATCCCCGGCTGGAAGCCGGACAGCTGGTGGACGGTCGGCGTGTACGCCAACTCCGGCTTCCTCGACCCGGACAAGCCGATCCGCGAGTACACCAGGAAGGAACTCCAGGACTTCCTTCACCGGGAGCCCGTCAAGGTCAAGGTCAACGGTGTCAACCTCACCTACGAGGGTCTGATCCCCAAGATCCAGAAGTCCATGCTGTCCAAGGACAAGGACGCGCTGCAGCCGCACATCCGGGCCTTCGTGGAGCGCGCCGTCACCTTCACCGCCTGCCCCGAGTGCGAGGGCACCCGGCTCAGCGAGGCCGCCCGCTCCTCGAAGATCGCGGGCATCAGCATCGCCGACGCCTGCGCGATGCAGATCAGCGACCTCGCCGACTGGGTCCGCGCCCTGGACGAGCCCTCGGTCACGCCGCTGCTCACCGCGCTGCGGCAGGTCCTGGACTCCTTCGTCGAGATCGGCCTCGGCTACCTCTCGCTCGACCGCCCCTCCGGCACCCTCTCCGGCGGCGAGGCGCAGCGCGTCAAGATGATCCGCCACCTCGGCTCCTCGCTCACCGACACCACGTACGTCTTCGACGAGCCCACCACCGGCCTGCACCCGCACGACATCAGCCGGATGAACGACCTGCTGCTGCGGCTGCGGGACAAGGGCAACACGGTGCTGGTGGTGGAGCACAAGCCGCAGACCATCGCGATCGCCGACCACGTGGTGGACCTCGGCCCGGGGGCCGGTACGGCGGGCGGCACGGTCTGCTTCGAGGGCGGCGTGGACGGGCTGCGCGCCAGCGGCACCGTCACCGGCCGCCACCTGGCCGACCGGACGGCGCTGCGGGGCACCGTCCGCAAGCCGACCGGGAAGCTGGCGATCCGCGGCGCGAACACCCACAACCTGCGGGACGTGGACGTGGACGTGCCGCTCGGGGTGCTCACCGTGGTCACCGGGGTCGCGGGCTCGGGCAAGAGCTCGCTGATCCACGGCTCGCTGGGTCAGCAGTCGGGGGCCGCCGACGAGGGCGTGGTGTACGTCGACCAGGGCGCGATCAAGGGCTCCCGGCGCAGCAACCCGGCCACCTACACCGGGCTGCTCGACCCGATCCGCAAGGCCTTCGCCAAGGCGAACGACGTGAAGCCGGCCCTGTTCAGCGCCAACTCCGAGGGGGCCTGCCCGACCTGCAACGGCGCGGGGGTGGTCTTCACCGACCTGGCGATGATGGCCGGGGTGGCCTCCACCTGCGAGGACTGCGAGGGCCGGCGCTACCAGGCCGCGGTGCTGGAGTACCGGCTCGGCGGCCGGGACATCAGCGAGGTGCTCGCGATGCCGGTGGCCGAGGCGGTGGAGTTCTTCGGCGCCGGCGAGGCGAAGCTGCCCGCCGCGCACCGGATCCTGCAGCGGCTCTCGGACGTCGGGCTTGGCTACCTGAGCCTCGGCCAGCCGCTCACCACGCTGTCCGGCGGGGAGCGCCAGCGGCTGAAGCTGGCCACCCACATGGCGGACAAGGGCGGGGTCTACGTCCTGGACGAGCCGACCATCGGTCTGCACCTGGCGGACGTGGAGCAGCTGCTCGGGCTGCTGGACCGGCTGGTGGAGTCCGGAAAGTCGGTGATCGTGATCGAGCACCACCTGGCGGTCATGGCGCACGCGGACTGGATCATCGACCTCGGCCCCGGCGCCGGCCACGACGGGGGCCGGGTGGTCTTCGAGGGCACCCCGGCCGAACTGGTCGCGGCCCGCTCGACGCTGACCGGCGAGCACCTGGCCGACTACGTGGGCTGAGCACGGCGACGGCCCTCCCGTACGGGAGCTCCGTACGGGAGGGCCGTGCGGAGCTCATTCCAGCGGGAGGGCCATCTCCAGGATCCGGGCCTCCCGGTCCAGCACGTACGGCGTCTCGCCGCCGGTGTACGCGAAGCCGCGCCGCCGGTAGAAGGCGGCGGCGCGGTGGTTGGCCTCGTGCACCCCGAGCAGCATCCGCCCGGCGCGCCGGACCCGGGCCCAGGCGAGGACGGCGTCCAACAGGGCGTCGGCGACGCCGAGTTCGCGGCCGCGGTGCGCCGGGTCCACCCAGACGCCGATCAGGTCGACGGCCCGGGGGTGCTCCCCGTTCGGGACCGACAGCATGGTGCCGACCCACTCGCCGGTGTCGTCCACCGCGACCAGGCCGATCTTGTCGGGCTCGTTGACCCAGTTCGTCCGGGCCCGCCAGTTGCCCTCGCCCTGGTGCCGGGCGTACTCGTAGGGCTCGCCGAACGCCATGGGGGTGTCGAGGAGTTGGGCCAGCCGCACCTTCCGCAGCCGCTGCCAGTCCTCGCGCCCGATCCGCTCGATCCGGTACGCCACGTCCGCCCCCGCTCCGCGATCCCGCCTCCGCCGCCGGCCGTCACCGGTGGCGGAGGCAGGATAACCGCAGGTCGGGTCACGGCTTGATGCGGACCACCTGCGGGTCGTGATCGCTGGCCTGCTGGGCGAACTCGGCGTTGATGTGCACGATGTCGTACTTGGCGTAGCCGACCTCGGGGCTGACCAGGATGTGGTCCAGCACCTGCGAGTTGCCCTGGTAGACGTACGAGTACTGCTCGGTCTCCGGCAGTTCGTTCACCAGGTCGCGCAGCACGCCGCCCTTGGTGAGCGTGGCGAGCGCGGGCGAGAACTGGTAGTCGTTGAAGTCGCCGACGGAGACGACCTTCGCCTGCTTGTCGGCGGCCAGCAGCTTGGCGACGAAGGTCTGCTCGACGGTGGCCTGCTTGATCCGCTGCACCTCGGAGCTGCGGGTCGGGGCCTGGAAGCGGCTGTCGATGCCCTGGTCGCCGCCCTTGCTGTTGAAGTGGTTGGCGATCACGAAGACCTTCTGGCCTCGGAAGGAGAACTGGCCGACCAGCGGCTTGCGGCTGTTGGTCCACGCCTCGTCGTTCGGCTCGATCCGGCCGGGCGAGGCGGTCAGCGCGGCGGTGGCCCCGGCGCCGGTCACGCCGACGGCGGTGGTGGCGTTGCCGCCGGGGATGTCGGTGAAGGAGACCCGCTGCGGGTTGAACAGGAAGACCTGGCGGATGTTGCCGCCGGGCTCGCCGCCGTCCTTGCCGTCCTGCGGGTCGACCGAGCGCCAGTCGTAGGCCGGGCCGCCGGCCGCCTTGATCGCGGCGAGGAACTTGGCGACGGTCTGGCTCGCGTCCACCGTGCCGTCGTTCTTGGCGCCGTTGTTGTCCTGGATCTCCTCCAGGGCGACGATGTCGGGCGAGCGCAGGTTGGTGACGATGCCCTGGGCGAGCTGGGCGAACTTGGCGTCGGGATTGGTGGCGGCCAGGTTCTCCACGTTGTAGGTGGCGATGGTGAGTTCGCGCTCGCCCGCCTGCGGGGTGACCTCGCGCTGGAGGTGGTTGTCCTTCAGCGTGCCCAGGGTGCCGGCCACGATGGTGTAGCCGCCGAACTGGTTGTAGTCCAGCGGGCCGGTGGTGGTGCCGGTCAGCTCGTCGCCGACGTTGGCCACCGGGAAGGGCTGCTGGGAGACCGGCGCCTGCTGCTGCACCATCAGGCGGCCGACGTTGGGCTCCTTGTACGACTCGTACAGCAGGCCACCGCGCTTGCTGCGCTGGTCCTGCTTGTCGGCGGCGACCCACAGCTCGTTGTACTTGTCGGTGGCCTGCACCACCCGGACGTCCTTGACCTGGACCAGCATGCTCTCCAGGGAGGCGTAGAAGTCCAGGGCGTACTTCTCCGGGTTGAGCGGCACCGACGAGATGGTGCCGTCCGGGCCGGCCGGCGGGGCGTAGCGGCCGGGGATGTTGCGGGTGTCCACGACCACCGGGGCGGGCAGCGGGTTGCCGGAGGACAGCACGGTGACGGCGGGGCCGCTGAGTTCGGTGAGGGACTGCGAGCCGCCGTTGAAGTTCGGGTAGTACACGGTGACCTTGCCGCTCACCAGCACCGAGTCGCCGACCTTCACGGTCGGGTTTCCGCCGGTGTAGACGAAGATGCCCTCGCTGGTGGCCGGGTTGGCGTCCGGGTTCGGGTCCTGCATCCAGAAGCCCTTGGAACTGCCGTACGCGCGCAGGCCGGTGACGATCCCGGGCACACCGGTGACGGGCTTCCCGGCCTGCGGGGATATCCGGGTGGTGCCGTGGATGTCGTGGATCCGCAGCGGCCCGGCCTCGGTCGGGGCGGGCGGGGCGGCGGCCGCCCCGGCGGCGTTGGCGGCCGGCAGCGGGACGAGCACCAGCGAGAAGGCGAGCGCGGCCGGGGCGATGGCGGCGCGCAGCAGGGCGGCTCTGCGGGGGCGGGGTGCAGGGGCGGTGGTCACCGGGACATGGCTCCTAGCTCCGACGTGCGGCACTGGTGTGGCACGGCGGTCCGGGGGAGGCGCGCTGAGGAGAAGCGCGCGCTACTCGCGTAGAGAGAAGACGGAGAGAAAGCGGAGGACGAACACCCGTCCTCCGCGTCGCCGTTCAAGATACGCGCGTAGAAAAAGCCCCGACAAGACCCCGTCAGTGAACTGTCGGTTCCGCCCAGGTGACTTGATCACCCGTCATTGCAGCCGATTCCCAGCCTGCTCCCAGCTTTTCCCCAGCTTTCCCTCAGCTTTGCCCGATCCGGTGGGCGTTCAGCCCCGCCCGACCTGTTCGGCGTTCAGCCCCGCCCGATCCGATGGACGTTCAGCCCTGCCCGATCCGCTCCACGATCAGCTCGCACAGCTCGTGGGTGCGCAGCGCGTCGTGGGCGTCGACCCTCCGCCCGGCGCGGACGGCGTCCAGGAACGACAGGACGCACTGCTCGATGCCGCGCTGGCGGGCCACCGACACCCAGTCACCACGCCGGCGGACGGTGGGCTGGCCCCGGTGGTCGATCACCTCGGCCAGGTTGCGCACCTCGCGCTTGGAGTCGCCGCCGGAGACCTCCAGCACCTCCTCGGTCGAGCCGGAGACCCGGTTCATGACGCCCAGCGCGGTGAAGCCCTCCCCGCCGAGCGTGAGCACCACGTGCTCGACCAGCCCGTCCCGGGTCCTGGCCCGGACGTCCACGTGCTCGATCTCGCCCGGGGCGAGGAAGCGCAGCGTGTCCACCACGTGGATGAAGTCGTCGAAGACCAGCGTGCGGGCGGCTTCGGGCAGGCCCTCGCGGTTCTTCTGCAGCACGATCAGATCCCGGGGGCGCTCCAGCGCCTGCGCGTAGCCGGGCGCGTGGCGCCGGTTGAACCCGACCATCAGTGAGCGGCCCGTCCGGTCGGCCAGCTGCACCAGCCGCTGCGAGCCGTCCAGGGTGTAGTCCAGCGGCTTGTCCACGTACACGTCCACGCCCTCGGCCAGCAGCCGCTCCACGATCGGCACGTGCTGACTGGTCGCGGCGTGGACGAACGCCGCCCGGATCCCACTCCCGATCAGCTCCCCGAGATCGGTGAACCGCTTCTCGGCCCCGATCCGGTATGCGTCCCCGATCCGGTCCAGCTTCGCCCCGTCCCGGGTCATCAACCGGACGTCCAGTCCCGGCAACCCGCCCAGAACCGGCAGATACGCCTTCTGTGCGATGTCACCGAGCCCGATGACCCCCACCGGAAGAAGGCCATCGCCAGGGACAGGGGTCGAATTCATCAGCTTCTCCACACGTACGCACCGACACCATCGCCCCCCACCCTATGCACCGGGTCCCGTGCGCCACCCACCCGGCACCGGAGCCCCCGGAACGATCCCGCCTGCCGGCCTGCGGTCGGCGGTCGGCGGCTGGTCAGCGGACGGGCGCGGGCTCCTCCGGTGCGCGGGTGTCGGTGGGCGTTTCGTCGGCGCCGACGGTGATGCCCCGGCGCTTGGAGATCCACACGGCGAGGACGACGACGGCCAGGGCCAGCAGGGCGATGGTCAGCCGGAGGCCGAGGCTGGCGTGCGGGCCGAAGCTGAGTTTGACGATCGCGGGCGCCACCAGGAGGGAGACCAGGTTCATCACCTTCAGAAGCGGGTTGATGGCCGGTCCGGCGGTGTCCTTGAAGGGATCGCCCACCGTGTCGCCGATGACGGTGGCCGCGTGCGCGGGGCTTCCCCTGCCGCCGTGGTGACCGTCCTCGACCAGCTTCTTGGCGTTGTCCCAGGCACCGCCCGAGGTGGCCAGGAAGACGGCCATCAGGGTGCCCGCGCCGATCGCTCCGGCCAGGAACGAGCCCAGCGGACCGACGCCGAGCAGGAAGCCGAGGGCGATCGGGGTCAGCACGGCGAGCAGGCCCGGGGTGACCAGCTCGCGCAGCGCGTCGCGGGTGCAGATGTCCACCACCCGGCCGTACTCGGGCCGCTCGGTGCCGTCCATGATGCCGGGCCGGGTGCGGAACTGGCGCCGGACCTCGAAGACGACCGCGCCGGCGGAGCGCGAGACGGCGTTGATCGCCAGACCGGAGAAGAGGAAGACGACGGCGGCTCCGGCCAGCAGGCCGACCAGGTTGTCGGGCTGGTCGATGGCCAGGTTCAGGCTCGAACCGTGGGCGGCCGGGCCGATCTGCGCCTCGGCGGTCGCGATGGTGTCGGTGTAGGAGCCGAACAGGGCGGTGGCGGCGAGCACCGCGGTGGCGATGGCGATGCCCTTGGTGATCGCCTTGGTGGTGTTGCCGACGGCGTCCAGTTCGGTGAGCACCTGGGCGCCGGCGCCGGTGATGTCCCCGGACATCTCCGCGATGCCCTGGGCGTTGTCGGAGACCGGGCCGAAGGTGTCCATCGCGACGATCACGCCGACGGTGGTCAGCAGTCCCGTCCCGGCCAGAGCGACCGCGAACAGGGACAGGATCAGCGAGCCGCCGCCGAGCAGGAAGGCGCCGTAGACGGCGGCTCCGATGGCCACGGCGGAGTACACCGCCGCCTCCAGGCCGAGCGCGACACCGGAGAGCACCACGGTGGCCGGCCCGGTCAGCGAGGACTTGCCCACGTCCCGTACCGGGCGGCGGGTGGTCTCGGTGAAGTAGCCGGTCAGTTGCTGGATGACGGCGGCCAGCACGATCCCGATGACCACCGCGACCAGGGCGAACACCCGCGGGCTGCCCGCGTGCCGGGTGATCTCGGCAGGCACCCCGTGCAGACCGGAGAAGCGCGCCGGGAGGAACGCGAAGACCGCGCCGGCCACCAGGGCGAGGGACACCGCGGCGGAGACGAAGAAGCCCCGGTTGATGGCGGTCATCCCGCTGCGGTCCGTGGGCCGCGGGGAGACCGTCATGATGCCCAGGACCGCCGTGAGCACCCCGATGGCGGGCACCACCAGAGGGAAGGTCAGCCCGTTGTCGCCGAAGGCGGCTCCGCCCAGGATCAGCGCGGCGACCAGGGTCACGGCGTAGGACTCGAACAGGTCGGCCGCCATCCCCGCGCAGTCGCCCACGTTGTCACCCACGTTGTCGGCGATCGTCGCCGCGTTGCGGGGATCGTCCTCGGGGATCCCCTGCTCGACCTTGCCCACCAGGTCCGCGCCCACGTCGGCGGCCTTGGTGAAGATCCCGCCGCCCACCCGCATGAACATCGCCAGCAACGCCGCGCCGAAGCCGAAGCCCTCCAGCACCTTCGGCGCGTTCGCCTGGTAGATCAGCACCACCGTCGCCGCCCCCATGAGGCCCAGCCCCACGGTGAACATCCCCACCACTCCACCGGTGCGGAAGGCGATCCGCATCGCCCGGTACGACACCCTCCGCACGATCGACGCCGCCGTCGGTTCCTCCCAGGCGTCGACGGCCGGGACCGGCGCCGTCTCCGCCCGGGCCTCCGTCCCCGCCCGGGCCGCCGCGGCCACCCGGACGTTGCTGCGCACCGCGAGCTGCATCCCGACGTACCCCGTCGTCGCCGAGAAGGCGGCCCCGACCAGGAAGAACACCGAACGCCCGATCCGCTGCCCCCAGTTGTCCGCCGGCAGCAGCAACAGCACCAGGGGCACCACGCCGGCGAAGACGGCCAGGGTGCGGAACTGGCGCCTCAGATAGGCGTTCGCACCCTCCTGAACCGCCCCGGCGATCCGCCGCATCGTTTCGGTGCCCTCGTCCGCGGCCAGGACCTGGCGCACGAGCGCCCAGGCGACCATCAGGGCTCCCGCCCCGATCACCGCGACGATCACCAGCAGCGTTCGGCCCGACCCGGTCAACACGGGTGCGGCCGCAAGGGGTGCGGACGCAACGGATGCGCCCGCGGGAAAGACCCCAGCCATGCCGCCCTCCTTGACGTCGTGCCTGGGCGCCGGGCGCGCGAATCAGCCGCCCGGGAGCTTCAGACCGAGGCTAACCCCGGGGACTGGAGCTCTCCACGGGGGTTAGGGCAATCGCGTACCCGGCATGCGGCGGCGGGCGGTCCACTCGAAAATGGTGCTGTCGATGCCAGTGGTGCCGTCGATGCCGTCGGACGCCGCGGATCGCGAAGGAGGCCGACATGGACTTCGAGGTGGTCGTCGAGATCCCTCAGGGGTCGCGCAACAAGTACGAGATGGACAAGGCCGCCGGACGGATCCGCCTGGACCGGATGCTGTTCACGGCCACCCGTTATCCGGCGGACTACGGGTACATCGAGGACACCCTCGGCGGAGACGGCGACCCCCTCGACGCCCTCGTCCTCGTCGACGAGCCCACCTTCCCGGGATGCGGCATCACCTGCCGCGCCATCGGCATGTTCGTCATGACCGATGAGAAGGGACCGGACGAGAAGATCCTCTGCGTGCCGGCCCACGACCCCCGCTTCACCCATCTGCAGGACATCGACGACATGCCCCGGCACGACCTGCAGGAGATCACCCACTTCTTCGAGGTCTACAAGGACCTCGAACCCGGGAAGTCCGTCGAAGGCTCCCACTGGGCGAACAAGGCCGACGCCTACGCCGAGATCGAGGCCTCACGCTCCAGGGCCGCCGCCCGGTAGGCCACCGCCCGGAAGACCGCGGCCCGCCGCCGCGAGGAACGCGGCGCCGGCCCCGAGGAGCGGGGGCAGCGGGGCGGCGGCCGGGTGCCAGGGCGCCTCGTACTCCCAGCAGACCCAGGCGGCCCGCGGCAGCAGGCCCAGGCAGTCGGCGATCGGCAGGACGCCGGCGCCGAGCGGGAGCGGGGTGAGGTCCTGCGGGCCGGCGATGTCCTTGACCTGGACGTGGCCGAGGTGCGGGCCGAGCGCGGCGTGGGACTCGGCCGGGGTCTCGCCGGCGAGGTGGGTGTGCATCAGGTCCCACAGCGCGCCGACGGCGGGGTGGGCGACGCGCTCCAGCAGTGCGGCCACCGCCCGTCCGCTCCGGTGGGAGTCGTGGGTCTCCACGAGTACCCGCACGCCGAGCCGCCGCGCGTCCTCCACGACCTCCGCGAGCCGTCGGGCGGCGCGGGCATCGGCCTCGGCCCGGGGGCCGTCGCCGCCACGGGGGAAGACCCGGACGGCGGCCGCGCCCAGGTCGGCGGCGAGGTGCAGGTGGGAGCGGAGCGCGTCCGTCACCGGCGCGTCCGGTCCCGGTGCGGCGACGCCGATGTAGGAGGCGAGCGCGAGCGGGGTGAGGCCGTGGGCGCGCAGGGTGCGGGCGGCGGCGCGGCGCTCCCCGGCGGTCATCTCCGGGTGGACCGACTCGCCCGCGGCGCAGCGCAGTTCGAGCCCGTCCCAGCCGTGCTCGGCGGCGAGCCCGGCGGCCTCGGCCAGTGGCAGCCCGGGGACGCCGAGGGTGGAGAAGGCGATCGGCACGGCGGCTCCTCGGTCGGTGGCGTGGGCGATGACGTCGGGCGGTGCGGCCCGCGCGGGTGCTGCGCAAGGATATATTCAAACTGAGACAAAGTCCTGACCCGCCCGGGCCCCGACCCGGTCCGAGGAGCGCCCCATGCCCCCGACCCGCACCCCGGCCACCGCCACGACGCAGACCGTCGCGCAGGTGAACCAGACCGTCCTGCTGGAGGTGCTGCGGCGGCACGGCTCGCTGTCCCGGCAGCGGCTGGCCGCCGAGAGCGGGCTGAGCACCGCGACCGTTCACCGGCTGGTGGAGGTGCTGCGGGCCGAGGGGCTGGTGGAGGTCGAGGCCGTCCGGGCGCCGTCCAGCGGGGGCCGGCCGCCGCAGCTGATCCGGTACAACGCCCGCGCGCAGACCGTGCTGGCGGTCGCGATGCGCCCGCGCCGGATCGTCGGCGTGGTGGCCGACCTCGACGGCACGGTGCTGCACGAGGCCGAGCACCACTGGGCGTTCCCCGGCCCGGACGGACCGCGGGAGACCACCGCCGCCGAGCTGACCGGGCCCCTGCTCGCGCTGGTGGACGACCTGCGGGCCTGGGCCGGGCGGCACGCCGGCCCGCCCCGCGCCCTGGTGGCGGGCGTGCCCGGGGTAGTCCGGGACCGCACCGGGCTGGTGGAGTTCGCGCCCGCGCTGGAGTGGCCCGGGCTGCGGCTGGGGGCGCTGCTCCAGGAGCGGTACGGCGTCCCGGTCGCGGTCGAGAGCAACGTCAACCTGGTCGCGCTGGCCGTGCAGCAGGCGGAGGAGGCCTCCGGGGTGAGCGACCTGGCGGCCGTCGTGGTGGGCATCGAGGTCGGCGCCGGGATCGTGCTGGACGGCCGGCTGCACCGGGGGCGGCTGGGCGCGGCCGGGGCGCTCGGCCACCTGATGTCCGGGCACGCGGCGCTCGACCGGCCGCTCGGGCGGACCGGCGACACCCAGGCGAGGATCGGCGACCACGCGGTGGACCGGAGGATCACCGAGGCCGGGCTGACGGTGTCCGGCACCCCGGCCGAGCGGGTGGCCGAGCTGTTCCGGCTGGGGCGGGAGGGCCACCCGGCGGCGGTGCGGCTGATCGGCGAGCTCACGGACGACCTGGCGCTGCTGGTGGCCAACCTGAGCGCGCTGCTCGCGCCCGAGCTCATCGCCCTCGGCGGGCGGCTGTTCTGGGAGAGCGGGGGCGAGCTGCCGGCCGCGATCGAGAGCCGCCTGCAGGGGCGGGTGCCGGTCCTGCCGCGCCTGGTGGTGGTGCACAGCACGACCACGGAGCTGGTCGGCGCGGCCGCGGCGGCCGTCCGGCTCGCGGACGGGGCGACCTTCATCACGCGGTGAGCCGCCTTCATCACCCGGTCAGCCGCCGAACGCGGCCGGGCCCGGGTGGGCCGGGCCGGGCCGCCGACACCGGATCCCCCACTATTTCTCACTATGATAGAAACTCCTTGCGCGCCGGCGATCCGACGTGCGCGCCAGCGACCTGAGGAGACCCGGATGCCGACCGCCGCCTTCGCGATGGACCCGGCGCGCTTCCCCGACGTCTACGGCCCTGAGGCCCGCGCCCGGGTCGCCGCCCGCGCCGAGCTGGTGACCGACCCGGCCTCGGACCACGGCGTGTGGAGCGCCGAGCGGCTGGCCGCCGCACCCGAGGCGCTGCGCGAGGTCGAGGTGCTGTTCACCGGCTGGGGCGGACCGGTGCTGGACGCCCCCGCCCTGGCCCGGCTCCCCCGCCTCCGCCTGGTGCTCTACGCCGCGGGATCGGTGCGCCGGATCGCCGGCGAGGCGTTCTGGGCGGCGGACATCCCGATCGTCACCGCCGCCCACGCCAACGCCGTCCCGGTCGCGGAGTTCACCGTGGCCCAGATCGTCTACGCCCTCAAGGACGGCTGGCGCCACGTCCTCGCCGCCCGGGCGGCCCGCGCCGCCGTCCCGGCCGCCCGCACCCCGGGCGCGTACGGCTCCACCGTCGGCGTCCTGTCGCTCGGCGCGGCCGGGCGCCTGGTCTGCGAGATGCTGCGCGACTACGACGTCCGGGTCCTCGCGCACGATCCGTACGCCCCGACACCGCCGGGGGTGCGGGCCGTCGGACTCGACGAACTCTTCGCCACCGCCGACGTGGTGAGCGTGCACACCCCGCTGCTCCCGGAGACCCGCGGGCTCGTCGGCCGGCGACTGCTGACCGCGATGAAGCCCGGCGCCACCCTCGTCAACACCTCACGCGGAGCCGTCCTCGACGAGCCCGCGCTGCTGGAGGTCCTCGCCGAACGCCCGGACCTCTTCGCCGTGTTGGACGTCACCGACCCCGAGCCGCCGTCGCCCGGCTCGCCGCTGTTCACCCTGCCCAACGTGGTCGTCACCCCGCACCTCGCGGGCAGCCGCGAGCTGGAGCGCCGCCGCCTCGGCGACCTGGTGGTCGGCGAGTTCGAACGCTGGCTGCGCGGCGCACCGCTGCACCAGGCGCTCGACCGGCGCACCTACGAACGGATGGCCTGACCCATGCCCGAGCACACAGGCCCCGACGTCGTCCTGATCCTGACGGACCAGCAGACCGCCGACGCGATGAGCGCCACCGGGAACCCGTACCTGCGCACCCCCGCGATGGACGCGCTGGCCGCCGCCGGCACCCGCTACCCCAACGCCTACTGCGCCCAGCCGCTCTGCACGCCCTCCCGCGCCAGCCTCATGACGGGCCGCCTGCCCAGCACCGTCGGCGTCACCGGCAACACCGGCGGCCCCGAGGACCCTTTGCTGGGGCGGCTGTTCACCGAGGCCGGGTACGACTGCGGCTACGGCGGCAAGTGGCACCTGCCGGAGATCGACCTGCCCGAGGGCCGGGGCTTCCGCCGGATCCACCCGGCCGGCGGGGACGACGCCGGACTCGCCCGCGCCGCCGCCGAGTTCGTCCGCGCACCACGCGACCGGCCGTTCCTGCTGGTCGCCTCCTTCCTGGAGCCGCACGGCATCTGCGAGTGGGCCCGCGGCCAGGACCCGCGCACCGGCCCGCTCCCGCCCGCGCCGCCCGTCCCGCAACTCCCCCCGCTACCGGCCAACTTCCCGACCGCGCCGTACGACCCCGCGCTGCCCCGGCTCGCCCGGCTGGCCCAGCCGCACACCCATCCGACCGCCGACTGGCGGGAGGACGACTGGCGCCGCTACCGGCACGCCTACTACGCCCTGGTCGAGCGGGTGGACCGCCACATCGGGCTGCTGCTGGCGGCACTCGGGGAACACGACCGGGAGACCGTGGTGGTGTTCAGCTCCGACCACGGCGACGGCGCGGGCGCCCACCGCTGGAACCAGAAGTGGGCCCTGTACGAGGAGTGTGTGCGGGTGCCCCTGGTGGTCGCCGGGCCCGGGGTGGCCTCCGGCGCCGTCGACGAGCGGCTGGTGGCGGCCGGGCTGGACCTCATCCCGACGCTCTGCGACCTGGCCGGCCTCGAAGCGCCGGAGGGGCTGCCCGGCCGCAGCGTCCGCGCGCCGCGACCGCACGACAGCGTGGTGGTCGAGACCCGCTGGGAGATCCCCGGCTTCAACAACGCCCTGGGCCGGATGGTCCGCGCCGGGCGACACAAGTACGTGTGCTACGCCTGGGGCGACCACCGCGAGCAGCTCTTCGACCTCGCCGCCGACCCCGGCGAGCTGGTGAACCTCTCGGTCGACGCCCGGCACGCGCCGCTGCTCGACCGGTTCCGGGGCCTGCTGTCCGAGCACTGCACGGCCGTCGCCGACCCGTTCGCCCGCTTCGTGCCGCAGGCCGCGCACTGACGAAAGGGGCCGACCCGCCGGGGTCGGCCCCTCACCACAAGGACACCGGGTTCACGAGGCCGCCGGGTTACGGACGGACCGCGATCAGCTCACGCCCCCGCAGGGTGTAGAGCACCCCGGCCTCGTCGGCGGCCAGCCGGGCGCCGCTGTACCACTCGGCGTCCACCTCGACCAGCACGGTGGCGGCCAGGGTGTCGCGGTCCAGCCGGAACAGCGTCCGCTCGCTGATCCCGTACAGGGCCCCACCGCTGACCAGCAGCCGCGGATTGGTGCCGGCCACCGCGCCCAGGTCCGCCCGCCGCCCGATCACGGGGGTGAACCCGGCCCGCCCCGACCCGCACAGGTCGACGGTGAACGCCCGACCGTTCACCGTCAGGCCGTACAGGGTGTGCCCGTGGACCGCCAGGCTGCTGACGCCCGCGCCCAGGTCGGTCGCGGTGCGCCACAGCTCGCGCCCGGCGACCGGATCCCAGGCGGCCAGGTCGCCGCGCGGGCCGGTCGCCTTGGCGTTGTCGCCGCCGAGGAACGCCTGCCCGTGCCCGGACGCCACCGCGCGCACCAGCTGGCCGGGGCCGAGCGGGTCGGTGTGCACGGTCGGCAGGCCGCTGCCCGGGCGGTGGGTGACGAAGGAGCCGCCGCCGGTGGTGTCGGCCTGGATCCCGAGCAGCAGCAGACCGCTGTCGGCGTCCCAGCGGATCACCTGCGGTCGGTTCTGCTCCTGCGGCAGCGCCGCCTCCCGCACGGGCGCCGGGTCCGCCCCCGGGCGGTAGCGCCAGATGCCCTGCGAGGAGTAGACGCCCAGGTAGAGCGTGCCGTCGTCGAGGATCACGGTGTCCTTGGCCTCGCCCGGCACCGGGAGCTTGTGGACGGTTCCGGCGGCCAGGTCGTGCAGGGCGAGCGAGCCGTTGCCGCCGACGTACACCCGCCCGGCGCGGGCCGCCACCGACATGCCGAGCTGGGCGGAGGCGGGCGCGCCCGCCTCGACCAGGTCCCGGGTGGCGACGGCCCCGGTGGCGAGGTCCAGGGTCCACGCGGTGCCGCCCTCGGTGACCCCGGCCAGGGTGTCGCCGAGCCGGCCGAGGCCCCAGGAGTTGCCCTCCGGCACGGGCACCGCGAGCTGGTCGAGCGCGCCGGTGGCGAGGTCGTGCCGCCACAGCACCCCGTGTTCGGTGGAGGTGAACCAGAGGGTGTCCCCCCGCCGCTGGAAGTTGGTCACGCTCTTGGTGCCGGGGACGGCGAAGGCCCTGAGAACCCGGTGGCTCGCCGGGTCGAGCAGCGCCACGTGGGCGGGCGCGCCCTCGGTGGAGACGGCCAGCAGGTCGTCGCCGAGCACGGTGATCCGGCGGATGATCGTGTCGCCGCGCAGTTCGGGCGGGGTGATGTCGGTGACGGCGCCGGTGGCCCGGTCGACGGCGTACAGGGCGGCCCCGGTCGCTCCCCCGCCGCCCGCGAGGTTGCTGCCGACGCCGAGGTAGGCGTGGGTCGCGGTGGCCGCGACGGCGCGGCCCTGGGTGGCGTTCGGTGCCGGGGAGGCGACCTCGGTGACGGCGCCGGTGGCCGGGTCCCAGGCGTACAGGCCCGGTCCGGCGGCGCGGCCCTTCTGCCGGCCGGTCGCGTAGACCGTGCCGTCGGGCGCGACGGCGACGTCCCGGACGTCGGCGCCGGGCACGTTCCCGAGCGCGGTCAGGGTGCCGTCGTAGCGGTAGAGGTTGGCCTCGCCGGGGGCGTCCGTGACCCCGAGGTGGAGCGCGCCGCCGTGGGCGGCCGAGCCCTGGACGAAGTTGCCGGTGGGCAGTTCGACGGTGGCGGTGACCGTGCCGGTCGGCAGGTGGTAGCCGACCACCCGGGCGGGGGCGAGGTTGCGCGAGCCGATCCACAGGGTCTCGCCGATCAGCGTCGCGCTCATCAGCGGGAAGTCGGCGTTCCCGGGCCCCAGTTCGGTGACGTCCGGCCCAGCGTCCGCCGCGACGGCGGCGGCGGTGGGCGGGCCGAGCACCGATAGCGCGGCCACCGCGCCGGTGCCGAGCAGGAGTTGGCGACGCGAGGGGGTCACGGCAGGCATGGTTCTCCAGAGTCGGATCAGGGACGGGAGGGAGGGCTGGCGGCGGCCAGCAGCTCCCGGGTGTACGGATGCGCGGGGGCGGCGAACAGCTCGGCGGCGGGGGCCCGTTCGACCACCCGGCCGTGCCGGAGCACCAGGACGTCGTCACACAGGTGCCGGACCAGCGCGAGGTCGTGCGAGATGAACACCAGCCCGACGCCGGTCCGTTCGCGCAGGTCGGCGAAGAGGTTGAGGATCTGCGCCTGGACCGAGACGTCCAGGGCGGAGGTCGGTTCGTCGGCGACCAGCACCTGCGGGTCGACGGCGAGGGCGCGCGCGATCGCGACCCGCTGGCGCTGGCCGCCGGAGAGGCGGTGCGGCCGGGCGTCGAGCACCGCCTCGGGCAGGCCGACCAGTTCGCACAGTTCCGCCGGATCCCGCCGGTCCCGCAGGCCGTGGGCGACCAGCGGTTCGGCCAGTGCCTCGCGCACGGTCATCCGGGGGCTGAGCGAGGCGTACGGGTCCTGGAAGACCATCTGCACCCGGCGCCGCAGCTCGCGCTCCCCGGCGCGCCCGGCCTCGGCCCAGGAGCGGCCGGCCACCCGTACCGTCCCGGTGTGCGGGGTCAGCAGTCCGAGCAGTGCGCGGGCCAGGGTGGACTTCCCGGAGCCGGACTCGCCGATCACTCCCACCGCCCGGCCGGGTGCGGCGCTCAGGCTCACGCCCTCCAGGGCGGGGGGCCGTCGCCGGCCGTAGCGGACGGTGAGGTCCTCGGCGACCAGGACGGGCTCCTCGGCCCGCTCCACGCGCCGCTCCACCGCTTTCTGACGTTCCGTCACCTCGGCTCGCACTACCGGCAGATGGCAGGCGAAGCCGGACTCGCCGGCGCCCGACCACTGCGGCTCCGAGCTCGTGCAGCGCTCCACGGCGGCCGCGCAGCGCGGTGCGAAGGCACAGCCCGGCGACGCCTCGCCGGCCGCCGGCGGGCGCCCTCCGATCACGGTGAGCGGTGCGCCGGGCGGGCCGTCCAGCCGGGGCACCCCGGCCAGCAGCCCGGCGGTGTACCGGTGCCGGGGGCCGGCCAACAGGTCACGCGCCGGGGCCCGTTCGACGATCCGCCCGGCGTACATCACCTGGACGGTGTCGCAGCTGCGGGCCACCACGCCCAGGTCGTGGGTGATCAGCAGGACGGCCGTGCCGGTCTCGTCGCGCAGCCGGACCAGCAGGTCCAGGATCTCCACCCGGGTGCTCGGGTCGAGCGCCGTGGTCGGCTCGTCGGCGATCAGCAGCTCGGGCCGGTTGGCCATCGCCATCGCGATCAGCACGCGCTGGCGCATGCCCCCGGAGAACTCGTGCGGCCGGTCGTGGTAGCGGCGCCCGGGCCCGTCGATGCCGACCAGGCCGAGCAGTTCGAGCGCCCGGGCGCGGGCCTCGCGGCGGCCGGCGCCGTGCACCAGGGCGGCCTCGGCGAGCTGGCGGCCGACCGGCATCCGGGGGTTGAGGTAGGCCAGCGGGTCCTGGAAGACCATGCCGATCCGGCGGCCGCGCACCGCGCGCACGGCGGGCTCGGGCAGGGCGAGCAGGTCGGTGCCGTCGAAGCGGACGGTGCCGGCGGTGGTGCGGCAGCCCGGCGGGAGCATCCGGTTGACGGCCAGGGCGGTGAGCGTCTTGCCCGAGCCGGACTCGCCGACCAGGCCCAGGATCTCGCCCGGCCGCACGGTGAAGTCCACCCCGCGCACCGCCTCGGCGCCGCCCGCCGCGACGCGCAGGCCGCGCACCTCCAGCAGGGGCGCCCCGCTCACGGTGGCGGCGGCCGAGGCCCGGTCGGTGTCGGTCGCGGTCAACGCAGTCTCTCCCGGTTGAACGAGTCGGCGAGGAGGGTCAGGCCGAACACCAGCAGGCCGAGCAGGGCGACCGGCGTCAGGGCGTAACCCGGCTGGAGGAACAGGTACTTGGAGCCCGCGTTGATCATCGCCCCGAGCGCGGGGGCGGGCGGCTGGACGCCGAGGCCGAGCACGCTCAGGCCGCCCTCGATCTTGACCGCGTGCGCCATCGCCACGGCCAGCAGCGCGGTGGTCGCGTCGACGACGTTCGGCAGCACGTGGCGGCGCAGGATCCGCCCACGCGGCACGCCCAGCACCCGGGCGGCCACCACGTGGTCGCGGGCGAGCTGGCCGAGCAGTGCCGCGCGCGCCTGGCGCCCGAAGGAGGGCAGCGCGCTCAGCACGATGGTGGCCACCACGGTGCCGAGCCCCGGGCGCACCAGCAGGGCGAGGGCGAGCCCGAGCAGCAGCCCGTGGAGCCCGAGCAGCAGGTCGAACAGCCGTTGGACGAGCTCGCCGAGCAGCCGGTTCAGGCCGCCGAGCAGCCCCAGCAGCGTGCCGAGCACGGCGGCCGCCGGTACGGCGAGCAGGCAGACCAGCAGCTCGGTGCGGACCCCGGCCAGTGCCCGGGCCAGCAGGTCGCGCCCGACCTCGTCGGTCCCCAGCGGGTGGTCCCAGGAGGGCCCGGCCAGGGCGTCCCGGCCCTGCTGGTACGGGTCCGTACCGAGCAGCAGGGGGCCGAGCAGTCCCAGCAGCACCACCAGGAGCACCAGCAGCGCACCGGTGCGCCCGCGCGGGGTGCGCAGTGCGGGCGGGAGCGGGCGCAGCAGTGACGGGCGACGGACGGGAGCGGTGGTGACGGTCATCGGGCCTCCCCCGTGCCGGCGCGGGCGATCCGCGGGTCGAGTCGGCCGACGAGCAGCTCCGAGCCGAGCTGGACGAGCACGGCGACCGCGATCGCGAGCATGATCAGGGTCTGGGCGACGGGGTAGTCCCGCTGGTTGATGGCGTCCAGCAGCAGCTGGCCGAGTCCGTGTCGGGCGAAGAGCTGTTCGGCGACCACCGCGCCGCCCAGCAACTCGCCCAGGTGCAGGCCGAATTCGACGCAGAACGGCGCCAGGCTGTTGGGCAGCACGTGCCGCGCCAGGACGCGCCGGGGCGAGGCCCCCTTGGCGACGGCGGTCAGGACGAACTCCTCCTGGCGGGTGCGGCGCAGCTCGGTGGCGAGCAGCCGGGCCAGGACCGCCGAGCCGGGCAGGGCGAGCGCGACGGCGGGCAGGGCGAGGTACTGGACGGCGAGGTCGGGCGCGGTGAGGAGGTCCCGTTCGCCGCCGGCGGGCAGCACTCGCAGCAGCACCGCGAAGACGAAGACGAACAGCACGGCGGTGACGTACACCGGCAGCGCCAGCAGGGCGGTGACCAGCGGGTCGAGCAGCCGGGCCAGGCGGCCGCGGTGCTCGGAGGCCAGCGCGACGCCCAGGAGCAGGCCGAGCAGCAGCATCAGCAGGCCTGCGACCAGGGCGAGTTGGACGGTGCTGCCGACGCTCTGGCCGATCAGGCGGGTGACCGGTTCGCGGTAGTGGAAGGAGCTGCCCGGATCGCCGGTGAGCAGCCCGTGCAGCCAGCCCAGGTACTGGACGGGCAGCGGCCGGTCGACGCCGAGGCTGTCGGCGAGCCGGTCGCGCTGCTCCTGGTCGGCCTCGGCGCCGAGCGCGGCGGAGACCGGGTCGCCGGGGGCCAGGCGCAGCAGCAGGAAGACGGCGACCGAGGCGAGCCAGAGCGTGGCCAGCGCGCCGGCCGCCTTTCTGGTCCAGTAGGGCACGGGGGTACTCCAGGTGGGTCGGAAGGGCCGCCCCAGGGCGGTGGGGGTCGCCCTGGGACGGCGCGACGGGCAGGCGGCCTCAGGCGGTGCGCCGGGTGTCGCCGAGCCGCAGGTAGCCGAGCGCGCTGGTCGCCACGCCGTGCACCGAGGAGGCGAAGGCGTAGGTCTCCCAGGCGTGCGCGAGGGTGATGTGGAAGGACTCGGTCAGCAGGTACTCGGACAGCTCGTGGTTGACGTCCGCCCTGGCGCGTTCGTCGGCGGCGGCGAAGGCCCGGGACTGGAGGTCGGCGTAGGCCGGGTCGGTGACGTGCGAGGTGTTCCGGCCGACCTGGAGCGGGCCGGAGACGGTGATCCCGCTCAGCGGGGAGACGCTCACCATTCCGTGGTTGGCGATGAACAGCCCCTCCAGCGTGCCCTGCTGGATCTTCGGCTGGAGGGCGGCGTTGTCCAGCAGCTGGACGTCGACGCCGAACCCGGCCTGCTCCAGGTCGTACTTGACCAGTTCCACGAGCGAGCTGAACACCGGCGAGTTGGCGGCGGTGAGCGGCACCCTGGCGCCCTCGGCGCCGGCTTCCCGGAGCAGCCCTCGGGCCTTCTCCGGGTCGTGCGGGTAGCGCGAGACCTGGTCCGGCGTGACGCCGGGGGTGTTGGAGGGCCAGGGCAGGCTGCTGGCCTCGGCGTAGCCGCCGTACACCTGGGCGACGATGCGTTCGCGGTCCACCGCGTACTGGAGGGCCTGGCGCACCCGCCGGTCGTCGAACGGCCTGCTGGTGACGTTGGCGCCGAGGAACGCCTGCTGGTAGGAGGCCCGGGCGGACTGCACGGTGACGGCCGAGTTCCCGGCGAGCACCTTGAGGTCGCGCCCGGGGACCGCTCCGATCAGGTGGGACTGCCCCGACTGGAGGGCGGAGAGCGCCGCCTGGCTGCTGGTCACCGATCGGACGGTGATCCGCTCGAAGCGGGGCTGGCCGCTCTGCCAGTAGCGGTCGTAGCGGGCCAGGTCGAGCTGGTTGCCGCCCTTGAACGCCTGCCAGGTGAAGGGCCCGGTGCCGTTGACCTTCTCGGCGGCCTTGCCGTCGACGTAGCTGCGGGCGTCCACCACGGGGTTGAAGGCGAGGGCGTCGAACAGGTTGCTGGTGGGCTTGGCGAGGGTGAGGGTGACCTCGTTCGGGGCGCTCGCCCGGATGTCGGCGAGGCGTTCCAGCAGCGGCTTGACCTGGGAGGTCCTGGCCGCGCCGGTGAGCGAGAAGACGACGTCGTCCGGGCTGAGCGGGCGGCCGTCGTGGAAGGTGACGTCCTCGCGGAGCTTGAGCACGACCTTGGTCCGGTCGGTGTTCCACTCCCAGGAGGTGGCGAGCCAGGGCACCGGCTGGAGGGTCTGCGGGTCGAGGTCGACCAGCCGGTCGAGCACCAGGTTGGCGAACACCGGGGTGTCGGGGCCGCGGTGGAGCAGCTGGGTCGGGTCGGGGGCGGCGCCGTAGACGATCTGGAGGTCCGGCGCGGAGGCGGTGGCGGAGGCGGGGGCCCCGCCGGCGGCGTCCTCGGTGGCGGAGCGGCAGCCCGCCACCAGCAGGGCCGCTCCGGCGCTCAGGCCGAGGAAGCCTCGTCGGGGCAGGGGCAGGCCTCGGTGGCGGGCTGCGTCGCTCATGGTGGTGCTACCTCTTCGGGTCTCGGGGCTCGATCGGTGGTGGGGGGCGGGTCAGTACCTGGTCACGACGACGCTGTCGCTCCAGGCCACCACGTCGGGCCCGCCGGTGGGGTAGGGGATGTTCTTGGCCGGGTTCCAGTTGGCCCGGTAGATCCCGGTCTTGAAGTACGGCGACTGGTTCTGGTGGTAGTTGTTGAGGCCGTTGTAGGCGCCGACCTGCACGCCGTCCCGGTAGACGGTGATGGCGCCGGGGGTGGTGTCGGTGGACCAGGTGATGTCGAACGCCCACTGGTTCCAGTGGTCGAACTGCGCGTCGCCGAGCGGGATCACCGCCTCCTGGACGGTGGTGGGGTCGGTGAGCCAGTGCACCTTGAGCCGCCAGCTGCCGTCCTTGAGGGTGAGGGCGATCGGCGGCTTGGTGTCGCTGCCGTCCGCGAGCGGGTAGCCGTGCCACTGGGCGAGGATGGTCTCGGTGGGGGTGCGCACCCAGTCGGCGGGCAGGTAGTCGGCGAGGGCGAAGCGGTAGCTGCCCCAGCCGAGGGAGTTGACGGCGACCTCGGAGCGGTAGGAGACGCCGTCGTTCGGAACGTCGAAGCGGGCGGCCAGGCCGCTGCCTCCGGCGGGCGCGGGGGCCACGGTGATGCTGCCGTTGCCGTCGACGCGCTGGCGGGTCCAGGCGGAGACGGTGCCGGATTCGAAGTCGTCGGCGAAGACGACGGTGCCGTCGGACTGCGCGGCGGGGGCGGCGGAGGCGGGGGCGGCGGCGGTCACGGCCAGGGCGGCGGTGAGCACGGCGGCGGCGAGGCGGCCGGGCAGGCGGGACATGGTTCTCCTTCTCGGGTTCGGAAACGGGCGACCGGTGGGCACGGCCGGTTGACCCGGGGTCGGGTCAGCCGGCCCGCCGACAGGAGTCGGCCGGTCCCACCCAGGTCGGGCTGGACCAGGCCCACTGGTCGTTCAGCTGACGTACCCGCACGTGGTAGAAGTCCCCGTCGCCGCCGGGGCGTTCGTCGGTCAGGTCGAGTTCGGCGGTCGCCTCCCGGTCGGGCACCGCCCGGTCGAAGCGGTAGGCGCCGGACACGAACCCGCCGGTGAAGCCGGTCCGCGCGCCGTCCAGGAGCTCGCCGACGGTGTGGACGGTCTCCACGCCGTTCACGACGGCGAGCAGCCGGGTGCGCGGGTCGCCCTCGACCCGCAGGGAGAGGCCCTGGGTGCTGTCGGTGGCGGTGTTGGGGTTGCCGTCGGTGACCGTCCGCAGCCGGACCTCGCCCGGCGCGGTGCGCTCCCACGAGGAGGGCCGGTAGGTGTCCGGCTCGGCCTCGGCCGGTGCCACCGTCTCCGAACCGCGCAGCCGGGGCTGGACGTCCAGCAGCCGCCCGCCCTCGATCCGCAGCGTGACGTCCCAGTGCACCGGCTCGCCGCGCCGGCCCCAGCCGACGGCGAGGCCCAGGGTGCCGGTGAAGGCGTCCGACGCCCGTGCTCCGGCGAGGAGTTCGGGTCGGCTGATCCGGTGGACCGGTACGCCGTTGCGCAGCAGCTCCACGTGGTCGAGGGCGTCCCGGCCCCGGACGGTGACGCGGATCCGGCGCCGGTCGGCGGAGGCGGTCTCGGCGCCCATCGGCGCACCGTTGACGGAGGTGGCGAGCAGGATGCGGTCGCCGGTGATCGCGTAGGTGCGGCGGCGCTGGACGGCGTTCCAGATTCCTTCGCGGGTCAACTCCGGGGCCCACACGGCGAGTCGGCCGTGCCCGTGGCTTCCGGGGAAGGCGCTGTGGTGGTCGGTGGAGCCGATCAGCCCGAAGCGGTGGCCCAGGCGCAGGCCGTGGACGGCCGTTCCGGCGGCGGTGCGCGGGCCCATGGTGTGCAGGTAGTCGCGGGGCGCCTCGTCCGACTCCGCGCAGCCGTGCATCGACATCATCTCCACCACCGGGGAGAACTCCTCGGTGTAGGAGGCCCAGTCGATGCCGCGGCGGGCCGGGCCGTAGCCGATGTGGTGCGGCAGGGCCCAGGTCCGTACGCCCCGGGCGCCGAGCACGCGCAGCCGGGCGCGCAGGTCCTCCAGGCTCGCGGCCCGGATGATCTCGCCGCGCGGGCCGTCGAAGTAGACGCAGTGGTCGCCGTAGGCGAGGCTGTGCCACTCGAAGGACTGCAAGGTGACGAACCGGCCGTCCTGGTGCACGGCGGCCGTGACGTCCTGGACGTGCTCCCAGAGCCGGTCCAGCCGGGCGAAGCCCTCGGTGTGGTAGTCGACCAGGCTCGCCAGCTCGGGGGTGCGCTCGGGCAGGTCGTGCCACCAGCCGTGGCCGGTGACGCTGGCGAAGTCGAGCTGGAGCCTGGCGTTGGCGTAGGCGTCCTCGATGCTGCCGTGGCCGTAGCTGATGCCGCAGTGGCTGTGGAGGTCGCCGACGTAGAGGCCCAGACCGGCGTAGCCGGGTGCGTCGGTGGTGGGGGCGGTCATCGGGGCGGGGCTTCCTCGGGTCGTGGTCGCTCGATGTTTGATCGACTCTGAGAAGAAGCTAGCCGCGCTCTCCGGGGCCCGGTCAAGGCCGGGCCAGTCGGTGTCGTGTGATCGCCATCGGGCGAAACATCGCCTTCACAGGAGATCGGCAGGTGAAGAGAGCAAGGAGCAGGTCAGCCGGTCGACCGCCGATCAGCACGGACAGTTCAGACTTTTGATCGATCTGATAGAAACTCCCCGATGCCTCCCTCCCGAAGGACGGTCCCGATGCCGCATCCCGCCCTGCCCGCCGCCCCCGACCTCACCGCCTCCCACCTCGTCCGCCCACCCGAGCGCCCCGAACCCGGCTACTGGGCCGGCTGCCCCGGCGTCCGGTACGAGCCCGACCGCGACCGCTTCCTGCTCACCTACCGCGAGCGCCGCCCGCGCGGCGCGGCGGGCGGGCCCGACCGGGGCTGGCGCTGCGCCGTCGCCGAGAGCCACGACGGCGTCGGCTTCCGCGACCTGTGGTCGGTCCGCAGCGACGAGCTGGGCTCCCCCTCGATGGAACGCCTCGCCCTGCTGCGCCGCGACGGCCGCTACCTGCTCCACCTCAGCTACGTCGACCCGGCCGACAACCGCTGGCGCATCGACGCCCTGAGCGCGGCCGCCCCCGAGTCCTTCGACCTCTCCACCCGCACCCCCGTGCTCACCGCCGCCGGCACCGGCACCGAGGGCGTCAAGGACCCGTACCTGCTCGAAACCGGCGACGGCGTCCACCTGTTCACCACCGTCTCCCGCGCCCGGCCGTTCACCGCCGAGGAACGCGACCGCGCCCACGCCACCGCCGACATCCACACCACCGGCCTCACCGTCCAGCCGACCGCGCTCGCGCTCTCCCCCGACGGCCTGCGCTTCACCGCCGCACCCGGCCGCGCCGCCGAGGCCCTGGACGTCGGCCCGGCCGGCTCCTGGGACGGCTACGAGTCGCGGATCACCGCCGTCCTCCCCGACGGCCGGGGCGGCTGGCTCGCGCTCTACGACGGCGGGGCGGACGCCGCCGGGAACTACGAGGAGCGCTGCGGCCTGGCCGCCTCCACCGACCTGCGCACCTGGCGCCGCCTCACCCCGGACGGCCCCTGGCTCGACGTCCGCTACGCCGACGTCGTCTCCGCGCGGGGCCGCTGGTACCTCTACTACGAGTGGACCCGCACGGACGGCGCCCACGAGCTGCGGGTCGCCGTCCTGGACGAGTTCGCCGGCCTTCGCCCCGACGGCAGCCCGGCGCGCGCCTGACCCTGGTGCCGCGCTCAGGCCCCGGAGGCGGCCGCCTCGGCGAGGGTGTCGAGGACGGGCCGCAGCAGCGGGTGCCCGTCGGCGCCGGCCCGGACGGCGGCGAAGACCCTGCGGGTGGCCAGGTCGCTGTCGAGCGGGCGCACCGCGACCCGGGAGAGGTCGACGCCGCGCAGCGCGGAGCGGGGCACCAGGGCGACGCCCGCGCCGGCCGAGGCGAGCGCCACGACCGCGCGGAAGTCGTCGGAGGAGTGCAGCAGCCGGGGCTGGAAGCCGGCGTGCTCGCAGGCCAGCAGGACCACGTCGTGGCAGGGGTTGCCCGGGTAGGGCCCGATCCAGGGTTCGCCGGCGAGGGCGGCGACGGCCAGCGGCCCCTCCTCGGCGGCCAGCGGGTGGGCCAGCGGCAGGACGGCCTCGAAGGGTTCGGCGTAGAGCGGGACGCGGGTGAGCCGGGCGTCGTCGGCCCGCGGGGCGCCCCGGTACTCGACGGCCACCGCGAGGTCGGCCCGGCCGTCCAGGACCATCGGCAGGCTGGCGTCGCCCTCGGCGTCCAGCACCTTGAGCCGTACGCCCGGGGCGCGTTCGGCGAGCAGCCCGATCGCGGGGGCGAGCACGTGGGAGATGCCGGTGGCGAAGGAGGCGACGGTGACCTCGCCCGCGACGCCCGCGCTGTACGCGGCGAGGTCGGCTTCGGCGCGTTCCAGCTGGGCGAGCACGGCGTCGGCGTGGCCGAGCAGGATCTCCCCGGCGGCGGTCAGGCGCACGCCCCGGCCCTCGCGGGCGAGCAGGTGGTGGCCGGTCTCCTGTTCCAGCGCGGCCAGCTGCTGGGAGACCGCGGAGGGGGTCAGGTAGAGGGCGGCCGCCGCGGCGGTCACCGTCCGGTGGTCCGCCACGGCCCGCAGGGTCCGCAGCCGTCGTGCGTCGATCACAGGCCAATTCTGCCAGCGCGGCGGGGGCGGGCCGTCCGGGGCCGGGGAGCGCCCCCGGCGGAGCGGGGGCTTTCGGCCGCAACCACGGGCGGTGGGGCATTTCCGGACGAGATCGCTCCCAATCGTTGACCGCCCGCCCGGCGCGGCGCTTGGCTCGTCCCGAACCGGGTCGCGGGGGTCCTGGGCCCGGAACGTCATCTGGGGAGGATGATCCATGACCACCGCACGCACCCGCCGATGGCTGGCCCGCGCCGCCGCCGTCCTGGCGGTCACGGCCGTGGCCGGCGCCGCGATGCCCGGCGCCGAGGCCCGCCCGCCCAAGGGCGACACCGCCCGCGTCAGCGAGGGCCCCAAGGGCGAGCAGCTCAACGGCCCGTCGCACGCGCTCGGCCTGAGCGAGGACGGCCGCTCCGCACTGTTCACCACGACGGCGACCAACCTCCTGCCCCAGGAGGGCACCCCGAACCTGAACGAGATCTACGTGCGGGACCTGCGCAACGGGCACATCGAGCGGGTGAGCGTCGCCGACGACGGCTCCCAGCTGAACGGCATGACCTTCCAGGCCTCGATCAGCGGCGACGGCCGGTACGTGGCGTTCAGCACCAGTGCCACCAACGTGGTGCCCGGCCAGCCGAAGCACCTCGGCGACGTCTTCGTCCGCGACCGCTGGACCGGCCGCACCGAGCTGGTCTCCGCCGGTGGCCTGCCCGGCACCGGCGACCAGAGCCCCTTCGACGCCACGAGCCCGTCCATCAGCCGGGACGGCCGCTACGTCGCCTACGTCTCCGACCGCGGCGACCTCGCCCCGGGCGGGGCGGGCGGCACCAACAACGTCTACGTCACCGACCGCTGGACCCACACCAGCCGGCTGGTCTCCGTCGGCGCGGACGGCAGGGCCGCCGACGCCAACTCCTTCTCCCCGACGATCAGCGCGGACGGCTCCACCGTCGGCTTCGGCTCCCGGGCGGAGAACCTGCTCCCCGACGCCCCGGCCGCCTCCGCCGAGGCCGGCGCCCCCGGGCTGGCGCGCAGGCCCCGCTACTACCCGTACTACGTCTGGAAGGCCGACACCGGCAGGATCACCGGCGCCAGCCTGGACGGCGCCGGGCGGCTGAACGACGCCGCCTACGGCGCCCGGATCAGCCCGGACGGCCGCTACGCGGTCTACAGCCTGCTGACGGGCCGCGGCAACGCCCGGCTGGACGCGTACGTCCACGAGCTCGCCACCGGCAGGCTCACCCAGGTGAACGCCGGCCTGCCGGGCACCACCGCGAACGGCGACTCCTCCGGCGGCGTCATGACGGCGGACGGCCGCTGGGTCTACTTCGAATCCGACAGCGACAACCTCGTCCCCGGCGACACCAACCACGCCTACGACGTGTTCCGCCGCGACCTGCGGACCGGGCGCATCGAGCGGGTCAGCCTCACCGCGGACGGCTCGCAGAGCACCGCCTCCTCCCACAACCCGTACGTGGACGCCACCGGCGACACGGTGGTCTTCGACGCCTCGGACGGCGACCTGGTGCCGGGAGACACCAACATCCTGCAGGACGTGTTCCTGCGCCGCCTGTGAGGCCCTGACTCCCCTGCGGGAGAAGCCCGTTGACCCCCCGCCCCTGTGATCCGCCCCACCGGGTGGATCACAGGGGCGGAGGGCGGGATACCACCGGTGGCGTATTTCCGGCCGAGATCCCTCCGCTCCGTTGACCGCCCCGGCCGCTCGGCGCTTGGCTCTTCCCCGAGCCAGGCCGCGGGGGTGTCCAGGGCCCGGCACTCATCTGGGGAGGATGATCCATGACCAACGCCCGTTCCCGCCGCCGACTGGCCCGTACCGGCGTCGTCCTGGTGGCCGCCGTCGTGGCCGGCGCGGTGATGCCCGCCGCCGAGGCCCGGCCGCCCAAGGGCGACACCGCCCGGGTCAGCGAGGGTTTCAAGGGCGAGCAGCTGAACGGCTACTCGTCGGCGCTCGGGCTCAGCGCGGACGGCCGCTCCGCGCTGTTCACCTCGACCGCCACCAACCTGCTGCCCGAGGACGGCACCCCGAACGCGGACGAGGTCTACGTGCGGGACCTGCGCAACGGCCACATCGAGCGGGTGAGCGTCGCCGACGACGCCTCCAAGCTGAACGCCCCCACCTCGGACGCCTCGATCAGCGCCGACGGCCGGTTCGTGGCGTTCAGCACCGCCGCCACCAACGTGGTGCCCGGCCAGGCCAAGCACGAGAGCGACGTCTTCGTCCACGACCGCTGGAGCGGCCGCACCGAGCTGATCTCCACCGGCAACCTCGCCACCACCGACGACGAGACGATCCGCAGCGCCCACGACGCCACCCTGAGCGCGGACGGCCGCTACGTCGCCTTCTCCTCCGACCGCACCGACCTCACTCCAGGGGTGCACCGCGGCAAGTTCAACGTCTTCGTCACCGACCGCTGGACCCACACCACCCGGCTGGTCACCACGGGCTTCGACGGCGGAAGCGCCGACAACAACTCCTTCCGCCCGACGATCAGCGCGGACGGCTCCGCCGTCGGCTTCACCTCCCGGGCCGGCAACCTCGTCCCGCCGCAGCCGCCGAAACCGCTGGGACTCCCGAGCTGGCCGGGCCGAGGTTCTACCCGTACTACGTCTGGAAGGCCGACACCGGCAAGATCACCGGCGCCAGTCTCGACGCCACCGGCGGCCTGCGCGGCACCGGCTCGGACGCCCGGATCAGCCCCGACGGCCGCTTCGCCCTCTACGGCCTGCCGACCTACGGCGCCGGGAAGCCCGGCTCGCACGGCATCCGGATGGACCTGTACGCCCTGGAGCTGGCCACCGGCAAGGTCACCCAGGTCAACACCTTCCTGCCCGGGACCAAGACCACCGGCGGCTCCTACAACCCCGTCATGACGGCCGACGACCGCTGGGTCTACTTCGACTCCGACGCGGAGAACCTGGTGCCCGGCGACACCAACAACTCCGGCGACGTGTTCCGCCGCGACCTGCGGACCGGGCGGATCGAGCGGGTCAGCCTCACCGCGGACGGCTCGCAGAGCACCGCCTACTCCTCCAGCCCGTACGTGGACGCCGCCGGCGACACGGTGATCTTCAACGCCGACGACGGCAACCTGGTGCCGGGAGACACCAACACCTTCACGGACGTCTTCCTGCGCCGCCTCTGAACTGCTCCGGTACGGGGATCGGGCCGGAACACCGATCCCCGCACCACATACGTCTATTGACGTATCTTCAGATTGGATTCATCTCAGCTGTTGACCGTTCGTCCACCCCGCGCTTGGCTCTCCCGAGAGCCCGCCGCCGGGAGGGAGCCCGGCCGGGCGATCACTGGGGGAGGACAGACCTCATGACGCGCACCACCCGAACGACCCGCAACCGGTGGCTGTCGGGCACCGGCAGCGTGCTCGCGGCCGTCGCCGTACTCGCGGCCGCCGCCGCGCCCGCCCAGGCCGACCCGGCTCCGCGCGGCACCACCCAGGTGAGCACCGGGCTGAACGGCGCCGCACCCGACAGCCAGTCGTCGAGCCGGGGCATCAGCGCCGACGGCCACTACGCCCTGTTCACCTCCTGGGCCAGGAACCTGGTGCCCCAGCCCGCGCTGCGCGGGCGCGACGCCTATGTGACGAACCTGCGCAACGGCCGCACCGAGCGGGTCAACCTGTCCGACTCGGGCCAGGCGCTGGACGGCTTCACCGACTACGTCGCGATCAACGGCGACGGCCGCTACGTCGCCTTCGACAGCGACGCCGACAACGTGGTGCCGGGCGTGCAGGTCAAGGGGCGTACCGAGGTGTACCTCCGCGACCGGAAGACCGGCCGCACCGAGCTGGTCAGCGGCAGCCCCACCGGCGCCGACACCGACCGGTTCCACGCCTCGTACGAGCCCTCGCTCAGCGCCGACGGCCGCTACGTGGCCTTCGTGTCCTCCCGGACCGACCTGGACCCGACCGTCGAGGCGACCTCCGGGGCGACCTCCGGAGCAGCCACCGGAGCGACCGCCGGGGGCGACGCCCCCTCGCTCACCAGGCCCTACACCTTGAAGTACAACATCTACCTCACCGACCGCCGGACCCACACCACCCGCCTGGTCTCCCGCGACGTCAACGGCAGGCCGGGCGAGAGCCTGTCGGTCCGTCCGACGATCAGCGCGGACGGCCGCACCATCGGCTTCTCCTCCCTCTCCGACCTGCTGCCGGCCGAACAGACCCCCGCCCTCGCCGCCCCGGCGGCCGAAGCCGCCGCGTCCGCCGCGTCCGCCGCGTCCGCCGACGTGGAGCTCGCCCCGAGCGCCGCCGAAGCCGCGCTCCACGCCACCCCGGAGAACCCGGCCCGGCCGAACCTGGCGGCCACCCCGACGACCGGCGTCTACTACACCTACGACGTGGCCACCGGGAAGCTCTCGGCCGCGAGCCTCGACCTCGACGGCAAGCTCGGCTACGCCAGCTTCGACGCCACGATCAGCCCCGACGGACGGCGCGCGATCTACGCCCTGCCCGAGCCCGGCGGCTCGACCAACGGCCACCGGTACCACACCGTGCTCCACGTCCGGGATTTGAGGACCGGCACCGTGACGAAGGTCAGCGGCGGCCTGCCCGGCACCAGCTCGGTCGGCTCCTCCGACCACGGCTCCATCACCGCCGACAACCGCTGGCTCTACTTCGCGTCCGCCGCCGACAACCTGGTGCCCGGCCCTCAGCACCCGGACTGGGACGTCTACCGCCAGGACCTGCGCACCGGCCGCACCGAGCGGGTCGCCACCGCGCCGGACGGCTCGCCGGGCAACGGTTCCTCCGTCGCCCCCTTCGTGGACGCCTCCGGCGACACCGTGGTGTTCGGCTCGACCAGCGGCAACCTGGTCGCCGGGGTCAACACCCCGCCGGTCGAGAACTCCCAGGTCTTCGCCAAGCCCACCGGGCGCCACCGGGGCGACGGCGACGACCAGGGCCAGAACGAGGACGACTGACCGGCCGACCCCGGGAACCGCGACGGGGGCGGGACGTCGGCCGGGCCGGCGTCCCGCCCCCGAAGCGGGAGGGTGGGGCAGGTGGTTGGTGGACCGCACGACGGAGGCGCATCGCATCACCTCCGCCGCACGGCGTTCATGGGCCCGTGGGCCGGTCCGGTTCCGAGCGGACCGGCCCACGGGCGGTCTCTGTGCCGCCTGCCCGGCGGTACCTCGTGCGGCGCCTACGCGTCGAGCGCGGCGCGCGCGTCGACGAAGGCCGCGACGGCGCGCTCGACGTCCTCGGTGGAGTGCGCCGCGGACAGCTGCACCCGGATGCGGGCCTGGCCGTGCGGCACCACGGGGTAGGAGAAGCCGATCACGTACACGCCGCGCTCCAGCAGGAGTTCGGCGAGCCGGCCGGCCTTCGCCGCGTCGCCGATCATCACCGGGGCGATCGGGTGGTCGCCGGGCAGGATCTCGAACCCGGCCTCGGTCATCCTGGTGCGGAACAGCGCGGTGTTGGCCGCCAGCCGCTCGCGCAGCTCGTTGGACTGCTCGACCAGGTCGAGCACCTTGAGCGAGGCGGCCGCGATCACCGGGGCCAGCGAGTTGGAGAACAGGTACGGGCGGGAGCGCTGGCGCAGCAGGGCGACGATCTCCCGGCGGGCGGCGACGTAGCCGCCGGAGGCGCCGCCGAGCGCCTTGCCCAGGGTGCCGGTGATGATGTCCACCCGGTCCATCACGCCGTGCAGTTCGGGCGTGCCGCGGCCGCCCGCGCCGACGAAGCCGACGGCGTGCGAGTCGTCCACCATGACCATGGCGTCGTAGCGGTCGGCCAGGTCGCAGATCTCGCGCAGCGGGGCGACGTAGCCGTCCATCGAGAAGACGCCGTCGGTGACGATCAGGCGGCGGCGGGCGTCCTGGGTCTCCTTGAGCTGCTGCTCCAGGTCGGCCATGTCGCGGTTGGCGTAGCGGTGGCGGCGGGCCTTGCTGAGCCGGATGCCGTCGATGATGCTGGCGTGGTTGAGCGCGTCGGAGATGACGGCGTCGCGGTCGTCCAGCAGGGTCTCGAAGACACCGCCGTTGGCGTCGAAGCAGGAGGAGTAGAGGATCGTGTCCTCCTGGCCGAGGAAGGCCGAGAGGCGCTCCTCCAGCTCCTTGTGGACGTCCTGGGTGCCGCAGATGAAGCGGACCGAGGCCATGCCGTAGCCCCAGCGGTCCAGGGCGTCCTTGGCGGCGGTGAGCACCTCGGGGTGGTCGGCCAGGCCGAGGTAGTTGTTGGCGCAGAAGTTCAGCACCTCACCGGGGCGGCCGCCGCCCGTGACGGTGACGGCTGCGCTCTGCGGGGTGCCGATCACCCGCTCGGGCTTGAACAGGCCTGCCTCGCGGATCTCGTCCAGGGTGGTGGCGATGTCGGCGCGCACGTTGTCGAACACGGCGGTCTCCTTAGCGGTTCGCGGGGGCTCAGGCGGTCCAGTCGAGGATGATCTTGCCGCAGTTGCCGCTCGCGGCGTCCTCGAAGGCGTCCTCGAAGGCGGAGGCGGCGTAGCGGCCGGTGATCACCGGGCTGAGGTCCAGGCCGCCCTCCAGCAGCACGGACATCGCGTACCAGGTCTCGAACATCTCGCGGCCGTAGATGCCCTTGATGGTGATCATCGAGGTGACGATCGAGGCCCAGTCCACCGGGAACTGCTCGGCGGGCAGGCCGAGCATGGCGATCTTCCCGCCGTGGGTCATGTTGGCGATCATCGACTGCATCGCCTCGGGGCGGCCGGACATCTCCAGGCCGACGTCGAAGCCCTCGCGCAGGCCCAGCTTCCGCTGGCCCTCCTCGATGGTGTGCTCGGCGACGTTGAGCGCCAGCGTCGCACCGACCTTGCGGGCCAGGTCGAGGCGGTACGGGGAGACGTCGGTGATCATCACGTTGCGGGCGCCGGCGTGCTTGGCGACGGCGGCGGCCATGATGCCGATCGGGCCCGCGCCGGTGACCAGCACGTCCTCGCCGACCAGCGGGAAGGACAGCGCGGTGTGCACGGCGTTGCCGAAGGGGTCGAAGATCGCGGCCACGTCCAGGTCGACCGGCACCCGGTGCACCCAGACGTTGGAGGCGGGCAGGGCCACGAACTCGGCGAACGCGCCGTCGCGGTTGACGCCCAGGCCGATGGTGTTGCGGCACAGGTGGCGGCGGCCGGCCTGGCAGTTGCGGCACTTGCCGCAGACCAGGTGGCCCTCGCCGCTGACCAGGTCGCCGATCGCGATGTCCACGACGCCGGCGCCGATCTCGGCGACCTCGCCGACGAACTCGTGGCCCAGCACCAGCGGGGTCCTGATGGTCTGCTGCGCCCAGCCGTCCCACTTGCGGATGTGGAGGTCGGTGCCGCAGATGCCGGTCCGCAGCACCTTGATCAGCACCTCGCCGGGGCCGATCTCGGGCTTGGGGACGTCGATCAGCCAGAGCCCGGGCTCGGCCTTCTGCTTGACGAGTGCCTTCACGGGCGGCGGCTCCTGACGTGCGGATCTGGGACGGCCCGCGGGTGCGGGGCAGGCCGACGGGGCCCGGTTCGGCCGCTTCCGACGGACACGCTCCGGGCAGGCAGAAATCTGCCTGGTGAGAGCGGGTGCGGTCCATCGAGGAATTCTTAACGGCGGCCACAGCAGGGCTAAACGATCGTGCCCGAGCTGCGGCCGGGGGCGGGCGCGGCATGCCGGTGCTCACCCGTCCGGCGGAGCGCGGGCGTCCGGTGCCGACACCAACCGGCGGGTGGGCCGGGGTACTTGACATCGCACCGCCAGCCGGGTCGGGCCACTCGGGTGGGCTTGGATCCGTTCGGGCCAGCGGCGCCGCGACCGGCGCGCGGCCTGGCGACGCCGGTGCTTACGGTGGCGGCGCTCCCCCGCGGCCCCGTGGAGCAGCGCTCCGGGGCCGCTTCTCGCCAAGGGGCCGTCCGCCCCGGAGATCCGCCCCCAGAGAGGCGCCTCTACCGATGACCAGCACCCGACGGCCGCGCCCGACCCCTCCCCGCCCCGGGACCCGTCCTCGCCCCGGGACCGGTCCCCGACCCGGGGCCACCCTCCGCCGCGGGACCGTCCGCCGCCGCGGGGCCGTCCGCCGCCGCGGGGCCGCCCTCGCGCTGGCCGGTCTGCTCGCGGTCTACGGCTGCTCCAGCGGCGCGCAGCACCCCGGGTCGGCCGGCGGCCGGGCGGTCACCGCCGAACCCGCCGCGCTCGGCCCGTCCGCGGCCCTCGGCGACACCGGCGGATCCAGCCCGTCCATGGCCCTCGGCGGCCCCACCGCGCCCGGCGGGGTGGTGGCGCTCACGCCCGCCGTCACGAGCGAGCTCGACGACACGATCAGGCAGGTGATGAGCCAGGCCTCGATCCCCGGCGCGATCATCGGCTACAGCACCCCCGACGGCGACTACCAGCGGGCCTTCGGCATCGCCGACAAGATCGCCGGAACGCCGATGACACCCGACCTGTCCACCCGGGTCGGCAGCATCACCAAGACCTTCACCACCAGCGCCGTCCTGCGCCTGGCCGACCAGAACAGGCTCAACCTGGACGACCCGATCGCCAAGTACGTCCCCGACGTGCCCGGCGGCGACGCGATCACCCTGCGCCAGCTCGGCACCATGCGCAGCGGCCTGTACAACTACACCGAGGACCCGGACTTCGAGCGGGCCCTGTTCAGCCACCCGGACCGCGCCTACACCCCGAACCAGCTGCTCGCGTACGCGTACCGGCACGCGTCGGACTTCGCTCCGGGCAGCAGGTTCGAGTACTCCAACACCAACACGATCCTGCTCGGCCTGGTCGTCGAGAAGGTCGCCGGGCAGCCGCTCGGCGACTTCCTGAAGGCCCAGGTCTTCGGCCCGGCCGGGCTCGACAGGACGGTCCTCCCGACCGACGCGGCCTTCCCGGACCCGCACGTCCGCGGCTACACCATCCTGGCGACCAACGGATCGCTCCAGGACACCACCACCTGGAACCCGTCCTGGATCTGGGCCGCCGGCGCGGCGATCTCCGACCTGCGCGACCTCCGGAGCTGGTCGAGGACGCTCGCCACCGGCACGCCGCTGTTTGGCCAGGCCGCCCAGGCGCAGCGGCTGAGGTTCGAGGACACCGGCGTGCCCGACGTCGGCTACGGCTTCGGGCTGTTCACCATCCACGGCTGGCTCGGGCACAACGGCTCGCTGCCCGGCTACCAGGCCGTGATGGTGTACCTGCCGTCGGCACGGGCCTCGCTGGTCATCCTGATCAACACCGATGTGCCGTGCCAGGATTCGCAGCCTTCGACACTGCTGGCCAGGGCGATCACCCGGATCGTCTCGCCGAACAACGTCTACACCCTGTCGCCCACCGAGGAGCCCGACTCGACCGAGATGTCGCCCCGGTGATGACGGGTCGTCAGGTCCCCAGCACCTTGCGCAGATCGTACGAGACCGGCTCCTCCAGCTGCTCGTAGGTGCAGCTCCCCGGCGTGCGGTCCGGCCGCCAGCGGCGGAACTGCGCGGTGTGCCGGAAGCGGGTGCCCTCCATGTGGTCGTAGGCGACCTCGGCCACCCTCTCGGGGCGCAACGCGATCCAGGAGAGGTCCTTGCCGCCGGTCCAGCGGCTGACCGCGCCCGGCAGCCGCCCCTCGGCGTGCGCGGACTCCTCCGCCCAGGCGCCCCAAGGGTGTTGGGAGGGGTCGTCGAGGCGCAGCGGGGCCAGCTCCTCGGCGAGTTCACGTCGGCGGGCCATCGGGAAGGCCGCGCAGACGCCGACGTGCTGGAGCCTGCCCTCGGCGTCGTTGATGCCGAGCAGCAGCGAGCCGACGACCGGGCCGCTCTTGTGCTCGCGGTAGCCGGCCACCACGCAGTCGGCGGTGCGCTCGTGCTTGATCTTGTACATGGTCCGCTCCCCCGGCCGGTACGGCTGGTCCAGCGGCTTGGCCACCACCCCGTCCAGCCCGGCGCCCTCGTACTCGGCGAACCAGGCCTGTGCGAGCTCGCGGTCGGTGGAGGCGGGGGCGGTGAACACCGGGTCGGCGGCGCCGGCCAGGGCCGCCTCCAGGGCCGGGCGGCGCTCCGAGAGCGGGCGGCCCAGGAGGGAGTCGTCGCCGAGGGCGAGCAGGTCGAAGGCGACGAAGGAGGCGGGCGTCCGCTCGGCGAGCAGCCTGACCCGGCTCGCCGCCGGGTGGATGCGCTCCAGCAGCTCCTCGAAGCGCAGCCGCCCGTCCCGGGCGATCACCACCTCGCCGTCCAGCACGCAGCGGGGCGGCAGCTCGCGCTTGCAGGCCTCGACCAGTTCGGGGAAGTACCTGGTCAGCGGCTTGCCGGTGCGGCTGCCGAGCTCCACCTCGTCGCCGTCGCGGAACACGATGGTGCGGAAGCCGTCCCACTTGGCCTCGTACTGCATCCCCGGCGGGATCCTGGCCACCGACTTGGCGAGCATCGGCGCCACCGGCGGCATCACGGGCAGGTCCATGGGTCCGATCCTCGCCCGGTTCGCCCCGGGGCGCGCGCCGGGCACCGCACGCTTAGCGTGTGGGGCATGGGCTCAGCCGTGGAACTGGAAGTCGCCGGGCGGACCGTCCGGCTGTCGAACCCGGACAAGGTGTACTACCCCGAGCGCGGCTTCACCAAGCTGGACGTCGCGCAGTACTACCTGGCCGTCGCCGACGGGGTGCTGCGCGGGCTGCGCGACCGGCCCACCACGCTGCAGCGCTTCCCGGACGGCGTGGACGGCGAGTTCTTCTACCAGAAGCGCGCGCCCAAGGGCCTGCCGGACTGGCTGCCCACCGCCCGGATCGAGTTCCCCAGCGGGCGCTCCGCCGACGAGATCTGCCCCACCGAACCGGCCGCCGTGCTGTGGGCGGCCAACCTGGGCTGCCTCACCTTCCACCCCTGGCCGGTGCGCCGCTCCGACACCGACCACGTGGACGAACTGCGCATCGACCTCGACCCGCAGCCCGGCACCGACTTCCACGACGCCGTCCGCGCCGCCCACGAACTGCGCGCCCTGCTGGAGGAGTACGGGCTGCGCGGCTGGCCCAAGTCCTCCGGCGGGCGCGGCCTGCACGTCTACGTCCCGCTGGCCCCCGAGTGGACCTTCACCGACGGCCGGCACGCCGTGATCGCCCTCGGCCGGGTGCTGGAGCAGCGGATGCCCGGGCGGGTCACCACCGCGTGGTGGAAGGAGGAGCGCGGCGAGCGGATCTTCGTCGACTACAACCAGATGGCCCGCGACCGCACCATCGCCTCCGCCTACTCCCTGCGCGCCCGCCCGCGCGCCACCGCCTCCACCCCGCTGCGCTGGGAGGAGCTGGACGACGCCGCCCCGGAGGACTTCGACCTGCGGACCGTCCCGGCGCGCTTCGCCGAACTCGGGGACCTGAACGCCGGGATGGAGGAGCACGCGTTCCGGCTGGAGGGGCTGCTGGAGCTGTACGAGAAGCAGCTGCGCGACGAGGGCCTCGGCGAACTCCCGTACCCGCCCGACCATCCCAAGGCGGCGGGCGAGCCCACCCGGGTGCAGCCGAGCCGGGCCCGCAAGCGGTAGCGGGCCGCCGCCGTGCCAACTCCCTGCCGGAGCCCGGTGATCGACTAGGCTGGAACCTCATTGACCAGGGAGGGGAACCTGATGGGCGTGCGGGGGCTGGCGGAGATCCTGACGGACGCGGCGGGCGGGGTGTTCCCGCCGCCGGACGGGACGGTGACGGTGGTGCCGCAGCCGTCGCCCCGGGACACCGGGGTGCTGTCCTTCGCCGCGCACGCCGTGGTGTTCACCGACGAGGACCCGGCCTGGGTGCACGGGACGCTCGCCGCCGTGCCGGGCGATCCGCTCTCCGCGCCGCTCTGCCCGCCCTTCCTCACCGCCTTCGCCGAGCGCACCGGGCGGACCGTCAACAACATCGACCTGCTCTCCGTCGCCGACCGCCTCCCGGGCGAGCCGCCGCTGCCGCTGGCCGAGATCGAGGACCGCGAACACCCCCGGGTGGTCCGGGCGCTGCACTACCGGGACGACGTGCGGGTCTTCACGGCCGACGGCGGCGTGCTGATCCTCGGCCGGGGGCCGGGCGGCCGCTGGGAGTGCGCGATCGAGGTCGACCCGCACACCCGCGGCCGCGGCCTCGGCCGCGCCCTGGCCACGGCGGCCCGGCACCTGCTGCCGGAGGGCGGGACGGTCTGGGCCCAGCAGGCCCCCGGCAACGCCCCCAGCGTCCGCGCCTTCCAGGCCGCCGGATACCGGCCGGTCGGCGCGGAGGCGCTGCTGGTGGCCGGGCAGCCCTAGGGGCCCGGGTCACTCGTCCGGCGGCGTCCACACCCGGACCCGGTCAGCGGCGACGTCGAACCCGAGGAACGGCTTCCCCGTGCACCCGCCCTCGGGGTACGTCGGCACCGACGTACCCAGCCGCCGTCCGATCGCGGCCAGGAACCCGCACAGGACGTCCAGCCCTTCCTGGCCCTGGAGTTGGTCGAGGTAGACGTCGAAGTCGATCCGCTCCGCCCTGTGGAACCGGAAGACCACACCGACCTCGGAGCCCGGCCGCACGCTCAGGATCGGGCACACGACACCCGGCGGCCGGGACAGCACCGTCTCGGCCCGCGGCAGCGGCATCTCGAAGCAGCCCACGACGTAGTCGTAGGGCCAGCCCCGCTCCTCGACCAGGTCGAGAAAGGCCTGCCAGTCCGCCACCGTCGTGTCCGCGATGGACAGGTCCGGGAGGCAGCCCTCGTCGTCGGCCGGGTCGAGCAGCCACCCGGCGTGGTCGTCCCAGCGCAGATCAGCCATCCCGCCATCATGCCCTCCGGGGCCCCTCCCCCGAGCGGCTTTCCAGCGCCGGGTACCGGCCCGCGCCGGGGCGGCCGTAGCCCGGGGAGCCGCACCTCAGTCGCCCACCCGCTGGGGCCGTCCCGCTTCGGTCACCGCCCGGGGCTCCTCGGCCGCCCGCGGCCCTCCGGTCGCCAGCGCGCACAACGCCGCCAGGAGCATGATTCCCGCCGCGGCGAGCGGGAGTCGGTCGAGCCGTCCGGCGCTCGCGAACAGCCCGCCGACCACGGCCGCCACGGTCTGCCCCAGGTAGGCGGCGCTGTTGTTGAGCGCGAGCAGCATGTCGCCGTTCGTGCCGCCGATCGCCAGCAGCCGGTGCTGGATCAGCGGGAAGGTCAGCCAGTGCACCAGGCCCCAGAGCAGCAGTCCGACGGCGGCCCCGGCCACCGAGTGCAGGGCCGGTGCGAGCAGCACCAGGACGACGGCGAGCGCGCCGACCGTACCCGGGAGCGCGCGCCGGGCGTCCACCCGGTCGGCCAGCCGCCCGCCGATCAGCACTCCGGCGAAGCTGCCGACGCCGAACAGCAGGAGCAGCCAGGAGCGGCCGTCCGCGCCGACGCCGGTGACGGTGTCGAGCACGGTGCCGAGATAGGTGTAGAGGGAGAACGTCCCGACGATCCACAGCGCCGTGGTGATCAGCGCGCCGGGCGCGCGGCGGATCCGGACCGCCCCGAGCCGCTGCCGGACGGTCAGCCCGGCCGCGCCCGGGACCGACGGCAGGCGCCCGGCCAGACCGCCGACGGTGATCAGGGCGAGCAGCGCCACGAACCCGAACGCCCAGCGCCACGAGGCCAGCGCCCCGATCTCGTTGCCCAGCGGGACACCGAGCGCGATCGCGCTCGTCATGCCGGCGTACACGACCGCCAGCGCCCGGCCGCGCCGCTCGGACGGCGTGATCCGCGCCGCGACGGCCGAGGCCGTGGCGGAGTAGAGCGCCGCGCCGGCGCCGGTGATCACCCGGCTGAGGAGCAGGACGGCGAAGTCGGGCGCGAGGGCCGACAGCGCGTTGCCCAGCGCGAAGACCGCGAGCACGGCGAGCAGCAGGACCCGCCGTTCGACCCGCGCGGTGAGGCTCGCCAGGAGCGGGGCCGCCACGGCGTAGGTGGCGGCGAAGACCGTCGTGATCTGGCCGGCCGAGGCCGTGGACTGGCCCAGGTCGCGGCCGACGTCGGGCAGCAGCCCGGAGACGACGAAGAGATCGGTCCCGATCGCGAACATCCCCAGGGCCAGCAGCCACACCCGCCCGTCGGCCCCTTGCCTCTTCCCCATCGGCGCCCCCTCCGCATCGACGTAACCATATATGTGGTTACTTGACGCCGTAACCTATCATGCGGTTATGGAGAGTCGGCAGAGCAGCCGCGACTGGGTCTGGTACGGCGGCAGGCCCAGCGTCGATTTCGTGAACACCCTCCGCGACCGCTACCGGGGCGGCCGCGAACTCCTGCTGGAGCCCGACGACCTGACGGCCTGGTTCGCCGCGGCCGGGCAACACACCGCCCCACCCGCCGGGGACCCGGCCGAACGCCTTGCCGTCGACGAGGAGCTGCTCGCACGGGCCGTCCGGCTCCGCGAGGCCGTCGACGACGGCCTGCGGGCGGTCGTCGACGGCACCCGCTTCCCGGTGGAGGCGGCGGAGGTCATCAACACCTGGCTGGCCCGGGCCGCCGACCACCCGCCCCGACTCGCCGTCCACGACGGCCTCCCGACCCTGCGGCACACCCGCCGACCGGCGGACGCCACCACGGCCCTGACCCTGATCGCCGTGGACGCCGCCGAGATCCTCGGCAGCGAGGACCGCCGCCGCCTCAAGATCTGCACCGGCAACGGCTGCAGCGGCCGCTACTACGACAAGTCCCCCGCCTGCCGCCGCCGCTGGTGCTCCATGTCGGGTTGCGGCAACCGCGCCAAGGCCGCGCAGCACCGCCAACGCACCGCCGCGCCGTAGCGGCGGCGGCGCGTTGGCGCTGGTGGACTAACCGCTAGGCCGGACAGTGCCTAACCGCGCGCTCCGACCGGCGCGAGCTCCGCGACGATCCTCACGGCCTCGCTGATCTGCGCGTCCGTCAGGTCCCCGCGCGCCGTCAGCCGCAGCCGGGAGATGCCGTCCGGGACAGACGGCGGCCGGAAGCAGCCCACCGCGAGCCCGGCCCGGAGGCAGTCGGCGGCCCAGGCGACCGCGGCCTCGGGGCCCGGGGCCCGCACCGAGACCACGGCGGCCTCCGGCTCGCAGGCGTGCAGGCCGGCGGCGGTCAGCCGGGCGGCGAGGGTGCGGGCGACCTCGCGGGCGCGGTCGGCGCGGTGGGGCTCGGCGCGCAGCAGGCGCAGGGCGGCGAGGGCGGCGCCGGCGGCGGCCGGGGCGAGGCCGGTGTCGAAGATGAAGGTGCGGGCGGTCTCGGTCAGGTGGCGGATCACCCGGCGCGGGCCGAGCACCACACCGCCCTGCGAACCGAGCGACTTGGACAGCGTCATGGTGGCGACGGTGTCCGGCTGCCCGGCCAGCCCGGCCGCGGCCAGCGCACCGCGCCCGCCGGGGCCGAGCACGCCCAGCCCGTGCGCGTCGTCCACCAGCAGCGCGGCGCCGTGCGCCCGGACGGCCTCGGACAGCCCGCGCAGCGGAGCCGCGTCGCCGTCCACCGAGAACACCGAGTCGGTGACCACCAGCGCCCGCCGCCGCGTCCGCCGGGCCAGCGCCTCCGCGACCGCGCCCGGGTCGCTGTGCGGGGCGCGGTGGACGTCCGCCCGGGAGAGCCGGCAGCCGTCGATGAGCGAGGCGTGGTTGTAGGCGTCCGACACGATCAGCGTGTCCGGGTCGGTGAGCGCGGTGAGCGCCGCGAGGTTGGCCGTGTAACCGGAGGAGAACACCAGCGCGGCCTCCGCCCCGCAGAACGCGGCCAGCTCCTCCTCCAGCTCGGTGTGCAGCGCCGTCGTCCCGGTCACCAGCCGCGACCCCGTCGACCCCCCGCCCCACCGCAGCGCGGCCTCCGCCGCCGCCTGCGTCACCACCGGATGCCTGGTCAGCCCCAGATAGTCGTTCCCGGCCAGGTCGAGCACCTCGTCCCCGGCCCCCCGACTGCGCAAGGCCCGCGTCAGCCCCGCCTCGGCCCGCAACCCGGCGGCCTCGTCGAGCCAGTCGAACACCCGCCCGGGAGCGAGGTCGGCAGAACGCGTTTCGGATGCGAGAGGCAGGGTCATGCCCGGCACTCTGGCACGCCCGCCACACCCCGGGCAATGTGCGACTCGGCACAACCTCGCCGCCCCATTCCTGTTGCAGTTCACCTTGATTTCATCTGAATTCAATATCGAAAACACCAACTCCCCGAATTCGGGGAGATGTTCGACCATTCCGAGCGAAGTGCCCGGCAACCCCGTGGCGCTTCCACTACGCTCCATGCCGATCTTCACCTGGGGGGTAAGAAGAAGTGGCAGACCTCGATTTCGAGCGCCGCATGAATCCATGGCTCTTCGACGACAAGGGCAATCTGACCGAAGCGGCAAAGAAGCAGTTCCCGGACCTGGCCGGCGGCAACGCCGCCCCGGTGTCGCTGAACCCGGCGGGCGGCGGCAAGACCGTCACCGTGAACACCGCCGTGCTCCAGCAGGCCGCGCAGAACGCCTTCGCCCTGCGCGACTCCGTCAAGACCGAGTGCACCCAGCCCGGGGAGCACGTCAACGCCGCCGCCGGCACGCTCAAGGGGTGGGCGCTGGGCGGCGCACTCACCGCCACCTGGGGCACGTGGTCCAACCAGGCCGGCGGGTTGCAGACCACCGTCGGCGACATCGGAACCAGCCTCCAGACCACCGCCCGGAACTACAGCAAGACCGAGTCGGACATCCACGCCAACTTCAACAAGCCACAGGGCGCCAAGGGCTAACCGCGGCGCAATCGGGGGGAAGCAGCACAAGCATGGTGACGTTCAGTCAGCTCAAGCAGGTCGACCTCGGCAGCCTCGCCACGGCGGCCGGCGACTTCGAGACCCTGGTCCGCAAGTGGGACCTCACCCGGCGGATGCAGAGCGAGGTCATCGGCACCATCCAGCAGTCCGGCTGGCACGGCGACGCCGCCGGCCTCGCCGACGCCAAACTCACCTGGGCCCGTGACCAGATCCACGCGGCCTTCGAGGAGGCCTCGGCCCTGGCCAAGACCCTCCGCGACGCCCACACCGAGATCACGGCCGCCAAGCAGGACCTCACGAACGCGATACACAGCGCCACCACCGCCGGCCTCACCGTCGACGACGCGGGCGCGGTCGCCTGGCCCGCGCCCAAGACCGAAGAGGACAAACGGGACCCGGAGTACGCCAAGAGCTGGAAGACGAAGGCCGAGACCGCCGCCAAGGCCATCAGCGACGCGGTCGACCGTGCCACCGAGGCCGACCTCGACGCCGCCAAGGCCCTGGGCGACGACACCGGCAGCGACGCCACCGCGTTCAACGCCAACCCGGTCGGCGGTCTCCCGGAGGAAGAGGCCAAGACGGCCACCTACATCATGAGCCTCGGCGACAAGGCCACCGACGCCCAACTCCAGCACCTCCAGACCATCCTGGACCACCACAACGGCGACCCGCGCTTCGCCTCGTCCTTCTACGGCAACCAGGATCCGGCGACCTTCATGGCCAAGTACGGCGCCATGGCGCAGAGCGCGGACTACGCCAACAGCCCGGCCCGGTCCGCCGCGCTCGACGGCATCCAGAAGGGTCTTGGCCTCACCCTGGCCACCGCGACCGACACCAAGCAGCCGCTGCACGTCTCGGACGAGTGGGAGACGAAGTTCCGCGCCGCCGGCGCCAAGCAGATCCCCGTCCCACCCGGTGCCGACCCGGCGCACAGCCCGTACGGCTACCAGATCATGGCCAACCTGCTGCGGAACGGGAAGTACGACGCGCACTTCCTCGTCCCGGTCGCCCAGCACATCACCCAGCTCAGCCAGGAAGACCCGATGCGCTGGGAGCCGAGCACCAAGACGGCGTACCCGTACACCGCGCTCAAGTTCATCGGCGTGCCGGACAAGGACGGCAACATCCAGGGCTTCAACCCGCTGAGCGCGGTGCTGGACGGTCTCGGCCACAACCCGGAAGCGGCCACCAAGTTCTTCCACGACCCGGTCGACACCTACAACCCGGACGGGACGGTCAAGAGCTCGGGCGGGGCGAACCACTACCTCGACATGTTCACCGACAAGGGCTCGCGCTCGATCCTCATCGACGCGATGTACCCGCCGCGCCCCAACCCGGGCACGGCGAACCCCCACGAGGTAATCGACCTCGGCCACGCCCTGGAGGCGGCCACCCTCGGGCGCGGCTCCGACACCCCTGATGCGCCCCTCCCCCCACACAGCAAGGAGATGGGTGAGGTCATGAATGCGGTGATCGACAGGTTCGGCGGCGAGAACGGCGCGGCCCTGTTGAAGGGGGATTCGGCACCCTTCAACAGCCTCAACCCCGTCCTCGGGGACATGATGGCGTCCTACATGGGTGACATCCAGCATTCCATCAGCCCCACCAAGATCGACCTGCCGTCGAACGGGGTCCCCATCAAGTTCGACCCCGCGAACGCCAAGGATCTGCTCGCCACCCTCGGCCGCAACCCCGAAGCGTTCGCCGCCATCGCCACCGCACAGCAGGCGTACACGACAGCGCAGATCCAGGACGTCATCGCGCACGCGTCGGACCACGGCGACCTGAATGCCGCCCTCAAGAACGTCGTCACGCCTGGCGGGCAGGTCGCCGGCATCATCACGAGCGCCAAGACCGATGAGATCCACACGCAGCACCACCAGAGCGACGCCGCCTACAACCAGGCCATCGATGAGCGAGCGGGCTGGGTCAAGAAGGGCTGGGAGCTCACGGGCGGCAAGGCCTTGGGGCTCGTCCCGGTCCCCGGGGTCAGCGGCGTGGGGAACTTCGCAGTGGACAAACTCATCGAAGGGGTATCGGCCTCGTACAAGGTCGACACCACCAGCCAGGCCCAGCATCAGGCCAGCAACGCGGCGGGCTCCTCCATGCAGCAGACGTCGGACTCCGCGGCCAACGCCGTACAACAGGCGGCCGCTTCGGCCGGATTCGACCCGAAACTCACCAAGGACATAGCCCCGAGCGCCGGCGACGACGCCGTCAACGGCTTCAAGACCGGAATCGCCGACTACAACTTCGCTATGGGGAACGGGAGCTGACTTCATCATGGTCGACGTCGCACACATCATCCCGTCGTCGCCAGACGATCCGCCGCCACCGCCGCCCTGGTGGCGGCGGGCGCTGCCCTGGCTGGCCGGCCTCACGGTGGCCGCCGTTGTCGGCGGCGGGCTGTGGGTCTGGAAGCCGTGGCAGTCCGTCGAGTTGCCGCAGAGCGCCTGCTGGGGGGTGCTGGACCATGAGGCCATCAGACCGTTCGTGGGGAACGACGGGAAGGCGGTGGCCCATGTCCAGGGAGACCTATCGGCGGCCAACCCGCTCGCCGAGTGCTCGGTCTCCTGGTCGCCCAGGGGAGGCCTCGCTGCCATCGACGCCACGGTGATGCGCACCGACGGCTCTCTTTACCAGCACGACCAGGCACGCATGGCCGACGACATCGCACAGGGCAGAGCGACGGAAGTCGCCGTCGGAGACCACGCGAAGGCCTGGGTCGACTCGGTGAATGCCTCGCTGATCTTCCCGTGTCCCGTCCCCGACTCGGGTCGGCGCACCAACGTCTCGATCATGGTGACCGGCGATCCACGGGTGCCCGCGCGCCCAGCCCGCGAACTGGTCCAGAATCGGGCGGACTTCATCCTCAAGCTCGCGAAGGAGGTCGTCCAGCGGGAGGGCTGCCCCGACATCCACCTGGTCGACCACGTCACCGTCGCCCCCGTGAAGTCCTGAAAGGCCGCTGATCCATGGTCGACGTCGCACACATCATCCCGCGCTCGCCCGACGATCCGCCGCCACCGCCTCCTTGGTGGCGGCGGCGATGGCTGGCCGGCGTCCTCGCCGTGGCCGTCGTCGTGGGCGGCGGGCTGTGGGTCTGGAAGCCGTGGTGGTCGCTGGAGATCCCGCAGAGCGCGTGCTGGTCGGTGCTGTCGAAGGACGACCTGACGCCGCTGGCCGGGGAGTACGGGGAGGTGTTCGACATCGTGCCGCGTGCCCGGATGCTGACGCCGATGTCTCCGGAGGAGGCGCTGATCCGCAGCACCAGCTGCCGCATCGGCTGGCGGGGAGACGACGGTGACCGTGGCTGGCTCCTGTCGGTGGACGTCACCGCCGCGTGGGACGGGATCGACGCCGATCGCGCCCAGGACGCCTCCCGGGGCCAGCGCGTGGCAGCGCTGGACTTCGGTCCCGGCTCGGTGGGGCTGGCCACGACCGGCGAGGACCACCGCGTCCGGCTCTACGTGCGGTGTGACTTCCAGGTCCCCACCGGGGACGACCCCAAGCGCAAGGCGCCGCAGTACTTCCGCGTCGACGTCGGAAGCGATGAGCTCTACGCCTCCTCGCCCGCCAAGGGACGTCAGGCGTACGGCGACATCGCGCTGAAGATCGCCCGGGTCGCCGTCGCCGAGTACCAGTGCGGCAACCAGGTGCAGCTGCCCGTCTCCGCGCCCGTTGTCCCCGACCTCCCGAAGGAGAAGGCCGATGGCTGAGCGCCCGCGCCGCCGCATCCTGCTGATCGCGCTCGGCACGGCGGTACTCGTCGCCGGCGTCGGCGGCGGGTTCTGGTACTGGAAGCCCCCGCAGGCCGCCGATGTGCCGCAGAGCGCCTGCTGGAACACGTTCACGCACGACGACCTGGCGGCGCTGACCGGCAAGGGCTACAGGGCCATCGCCTGGCAGGGCAAGGGCTCTTTCGCGGACCGTAACCTCCTCGGCGAGGCCCCTGCCTGTGAGATCACCCGGAAGCAGGGCGACAGCAAGGCCGGCTCGCTCGCCAGCATCGAGACCAGCCGACGCGACGAGCAGTTCCAACGCGCCAAGACCGTGGCGGAGGCCGGCGGCTGGGAACCGGCCCGTCCCGCGCACCTCGACTTCGGACCGAGCGCCCAGGGCTGGCTCTTCCACGAGGGAACGGTGCAGGTACTGGTGCGCTGCGACTTCGTCCAGGACGACGGATCCCGCACCAACTTCCCGTACCGGTTGATCACCGTCACCGGCGACTCATGGTCCCCCGACACCCCCGCCACCAAGGTCCACCAGATCCGCATCGACGCCGCCCTGCGCGCCGCGAAGGAGCTCGTCCGCGCCCAGGGCTGCACGAACGCGCCGCAGCTGGCCGAGCAGGCGCCCGCCGCGGCCTTCTGAGCCGACCGTCCCGGCCCCGGGCTTTGCCCGGGGTGGCGGCGAGCAGGCAAGATAGCCGGGTGACCCTCCTTGATCTGATGCCGAAGCCCGCCACGCCCGATGCGCTGTACGAGACGTTCGCAGCCTGGGCGGAGGAGCGGGGGATCACGCTGTACCCGGCGCAGGAGGAGGCGCTGATCGAGCTGGTGTCCGGGAACAACGTGATCCTGGCGACGCCGACCGGGTCGGGCAAGAGCCTGGTGGCGGCGGGGGCGCACTTCGCGGCGCTCGCGGAGGGGCAGCGGACGTTCTACACGGCGCCGATCAAGGCGCTGGTGTCGGAGAAGTTCTTCGACCTGGTGAAGATGTTCGGCACCGAGCAGGTCGGCATGATGACCGGCGACGCGAGCGTGAACCCGACCGCGCCGATCATCTGCTGCACCGCCGAGGTGCTGGCCCAGATCGCGCTGCGCGACGGCGCGCGGGCGGACATCGGCCAGGTGGTCATGGACGAGTTCCACTTCTACGCCGAGCCGGACCGCGGCTGGGCCTGGCAGATCCCGCTGCTGGAGCTGCCGCAGGCGCAGTTCCTGCTGATGTCGGCGACGCTCGGTGACGTCCGCCGCTTCGAGGAGGACCTGACCCGCCGCACCGGCCGTCCGACCACCGTGGTGCGCAACGCGACCCGCCCGGTGCCGCTGTTCTACGAGTACCGCCGCACCACCATGCACGACACCCTGGAGGAGCTGCTCCAGACCGGCCAGGCGCCGGTCTACGTCGTGCACTTCACGCAGAAGGAGGCGGTGGAGCGGGCCCAGTCGCTGATGAGCATCAACATGTGCTCGAAGGCGGAGAAGGAGGCCATCGCCGATCTGATCGGCAACTTCCGCTTCACCACCAAGTTCGGCCGCAACCTGTCCCGTTACGTCCGCCACGGGATCGGCGTGCACCACGCGGGCATGCTGCCGAAGTACCGCCGACTGGTCGAACGCCTCGCCCAGGCGGGCCTGCTGAAGGTCATCTGCGGCACCGACACCCTCGGCGTCGGCGTCAATGTGCCGATCCGCACGGTGCTGTTCACCGCCCTGTCGAAGTACGACGGGCAGCGCGTGCGCATCCTGCGCGCCCGTGAGTTCCACCAGATCGCCGGGCGCGCGGGCCGGGCCGGCTTCGACACCGTCGGCCAGGTGGTCGCCCAGGCGCCGGAGCACGTGATCGAGAACGACAAGGCGATCGCCAAGGCCGGGGACGACCCGAAGAAGAAGCGCAAGGTGGTGCGCAAGAAGGCGCCGGAGGGCTTCGTCGGCTGGACCGAGGAGACCTTCGAGAAGCTGATCAACGCCGACCCGGAGCCGCTGGTCTCCCGGTTCAAGGTGAGCCACGCGATGCTGCTGTCGGTGATCGGCCGCCCGGGCAACGCCTTCGAGGCGATGCGCAAGCTCCTCACCGACAACCACGAGGAGCGGGCCGCCCAGCGCCGCCACATCCGCACCGCGATCGCGATCTACCGCTCGCTGCTGGAGGGCGGCGTGGTGGAGCGGCTGCCGGAGCCGGACGCCGAGGGCCGGATCGTCCGCCTCACCCTGGACCTCCAGGAGAACTTCGCGCTCAACCAGCCGCTGTCCACCTTCGCCCTGGCCTCCTTCGAGCTGCTCGACCCGACCTCGCCGTCCTACGCGATGGACGTCGTCTCGGTGGTCGAGGCGACCCTCGACGACCCGCGCCAGATCCTCGCCGCCCAGCAGAACAAGGCGCGCGGCGAGGCCGTCGGCGAGATGAAGCGGGACGGCATCGAGTACGAGGAGCGGATGGAGCGGCTCCAGGAGATCACGTACCCGAAGCCGCTGGAGGAGCTGCTCACCCACGCCTACGAGGTGTACCGCCGGGCACACCCGTGGATCGGCGACCACCAGCTCCAGCCGAAGTCCGTGGTCCGCGACCTGTACGAGCGGGCGATGACCTTCTCGGACTACGTCGGCTTCTACGAGCTGGCGCGCACCGAGGGCATCGTGCTGCGCTACCTGGCCGGCGCGTTCAAGGCCCTGGAGCAGACCGTCCCCGAGGACGTGAAGACGGACGACCTCAAGGACGTCATCGCCTGGCTCGGCGAGCTGGTCCGCCAGGTCGACTCCAGCCTGCTGGACGAGTGGGAGCAGCTGGCCAACCCGACCGAGGCGGCCACCGCCGAGGTGCGGCTGGACGACAAGCCGGCGCCGGTCACGGCGAACGCCCGCGCCTTCCGGGTGCTGGTGCGCAACGAGATGTTCCGCCGGGTCGAGCTGTGCGCCCTGGAGCACTGGGACGAACTCGGCGAGCTGGACGGCGAGTACGGCTGGGACGCGGACCGCTGGGCGGACGCGATGGACGGCTACTGGGACGAGTACGACGACCTCGGCACCGGCCCGGACGCGCGCGGCCCGAAGATGCTGATCATCGAGGAGGAGGACTCCGCCTGGAAGGTCCGGCAGATCTTCGACGACCCGGAGGGCGACCACGACTGGGGCATCAGCGCCGAGGTCGACCTCTACGGCTCGGACGAGGAGGGCCGGGCGGTGCTGCGGGTGACCTCGGTGGACCGGCTCGGCGGCTGACCGGGCAGGAGCACGCGGAAGGGGCCCGGCGCGCGGTTCGCGCCGGGCCCCTTCCGGTTTCTCACGCCGGGTCGGCCACACCCCTCGACTACATCCAGACGAACGGCTGGCCCGCCGCGTACGACAGCGCGCGGGTCGCCTCGTCCAGGTTCGGCTCGCCGCCGCCCGAGGTGCTCGGCGCCGGGGACGACGGGGCGGTGGCGCCGCCCGAGGCCGGGGTGCCGGCCGGGCGGCCGTCGCCGGCCCGGGAGCTGGTGACGGTCACGTAGCGCCCGACCGCCTCCACCCGCTCACCGCCCGGCTTGGCGCCGCCGGACTGCGCGGGCGCGGTGGAGGCGTCGGCGAGGATGAAGGCGACGGCACCGGGCTTGGCCCGCAGGGCGTCGGTGGCCTTGGCAGCGGAGGTCTGGTCGGCGAAGCGCAGCAGGGTGACGCTGCTGAGCACCGGGCGGTCGACGCCGGTGAAGCTGACGATCAGGTAGGCCTGGCAGCCGCTGTCCTTGAGCAGCTCCTGGGTACCGTCCTGCAGCACCTCGTCGCACTTCTCGCCCTGCCGGATGCCGCCGCGCCGGGCCTTGTAGCCGGCGGCCTCGACCGGGCGCTGGGCGGGGAACAGGTTGTCGGCGTTGAGGGCCGCGGGGTCGGTGGGCGGTGGCGGGGCACCCACCACGGGCGGGGTCTTGGACGCGTCCTTCTTGGACGGGCCGAGGCCGGGTATGTAGTCGCCGGGCGTCGGTTGGGTGATGATCCATCCGCCGGCCGCGACCACACCGACCATGACGACCCAGCCCACCGCCCGGCGGCCCGACAGCCGCCGGCCGCGCCTGCGTTCCGTCCCCCCGGTCGCACCGGCGCCCCCGCCGGTCCGCTGCCCTGCCTGCCCTGCCTGCTCCGCCTGCCCTGCCTGGCCGTTCTGGCCGTTCTGGCCTTCTCCCGGAATCGGGGTGCGCTCCCCCTGCGTGGTCATGGCGCAGATTCTAAGCACCTTCGGGGTGGCGTGGATCACTGGGTCGGGGGTCGTCGATCTTCGTCCGCGACACCCCCACCCTACCCGCCGGTAACCATCACCCCGCGCGGCCGTCAAGCTCGTGACCAGCAGTGACGCCGTGAGCTTCGACACTGTGGCAATCGGCACATCCTTCCGGGGATCTTCTGGTGGGTTTGCTCTGGCGCCGTTCGCGCGCCAGCAGGCAGGATCGGCCCCATGGATCTGCTCGATACCCTCACCGCCAAGGGCCTGCGCGGCGAAGTCCCGACCCGGGAAGAGGCGCTGGCCGTCCTCGCCACCACCGACGACGAGCTGCTCGACGTGGTCGCCGCGGCCGGCAAGGTGCGCCGCCGCTGGTTCGGCCGCCGGGTCAAGCTCAACTACCTGGTGAACCTCAAGAGCGGGCTCTGCCCCGAGGACTGCTCCTACTGCTCGCAGCGGCTGGGGTCCAAGGCCGAGATCCTCAAGTACACCTGGCTCAAGCCGGACCAGGCCGCCGATGCCGCCCGCGCCGGAGTGGCCGGTGGCGCCAAGCGGGTCTGCCTGGTCGCCAGCGGCCGCGGCCCGACGGACCGTGACATCGACCGGGTCACCGACACCATGGCCGCCATCAAGGAGGCCGACCCCGCGGTCGAGATCTGCGTCTGCCTCGGCCTGCTCTCCGACAACCAGGCCGAGCGGCTCAAGGCGGCCGGCGCCGACGCCTACAACCACAACCTCAACACCTCCGAGGGCACCTACGGCGACATCGCCACCACCCACACCTACGCGGACCGGGTGGACACCGTGCAGAAGGCGCACGGCGCCGGCCTGTCCGCCTGCTCCGGCCTGATCGCCGGCATGGGCGAGAGCGACGAGGACCTCGTCGACGTGGTGTTCGCGCTGCGCGAGCTCGGCTCGGACTCCGTCCCGGTCAACTTCCTGATCCCGTTCGAGGGCACCCCGCTCGCCAAGGAGTGGAACCTCACCCCGCAGCGCTGCCTGCGCATCCTGGCGATGGTCCGCTTCGTCAACCCGGACACCGAGGTGCGGATCGCCGGCGGCCGCGAGGTGCACCTGCGCTCGATGCAGCCGCTCGGCCTGCACATCGCCAACTCCATCTTCCTCGGCGACTACCTGACCAGCGAGGGCCAGGCCGGCCAGGCCGACCTCGACATGATCAAGGACGCCGGCTTCGAGGTCGAGGGCGCGGGCGAGGCCACCCTGCCGCGCCACCGCGCCGACCTCGCCGAGGCGGCCCAGGCCGCCGGCTCCTGCGGCACCGCGGCCTCGGCCTGCGGCAGCGGCGGCGGCTGCGGCCCGTGCGGCGGGCACGCGCACACCGCTCCGGAGGCCCCGGCCTCGGAGGGGTCGGCCTCGGAGGGTTCGGACGACGAGCTGCGCAGCGACCTCGTCAAGGTCCGCCGCCGCGGCGCCGGCACCGAACTCGCGCCCAACGCCTGACACGTTCCACCAGCTCCACCCGTTCCACCACCCACCGGAAATCCGGGAGAACCACGCACCATGCTGTCCGCGGACACCCTGCTCGCCCTCGACCGCGCCCACGTCTGGCACCCGTACGGGCCGATGCCCGGCACCGTCACCCCGTACGTGGTCGAGTCCGCCTCGGGCGTACGGCTACGCCTGGCCGAGCCCGTGGCGGGCGGTCGGCGCGAGCTGGTCGACGGGATGTCGTCCTGGTGGGCGGCGATCCACGGCTACCGGCACCCGGTGCTGGACGAGGCGGTGCGCGAGCAGCTGGGGCGGATGAGCCACGTGATGTTCGGCGGGCTCACCCACGAGCCCGCCGTCCGGCTCGCGGCCAGGCTGGTCGAGATCGCCCCGGAGCCGCTGCGGCACGTCTTCCTCGCCGACTCGGGCTCGGTGTCCGTCGAGGTGGCGATGAAGATGTGCCTCCAGTACTGGCAGTCGGTCGGCCGCCCGGCCAAGCGCCGCCTGCTGACCTGGCGCGGCGGCTACCACGGCGACACCTTCCACCCGATGTCGGTGTGCGACCCGGACGGCGGGATGCACCACCTGTGGGGCGGAGTGCTGCCCGGGCAGCTCTTCGCGCCGCAGCCGCCGGCCGGGTTCGACGCTCCTCTCGATCCCGAATACGCCGCGCAGTTCGAGGAGTTGATGGCACGTCACGCCGACGAGCTGGCCGCCGTCATCGTCGAGCCGGTGGTCCAGGGCGCCGGCGGCATGCAGTTCCACTCCCCCGCGTACCTGCGGATGCTGCGCGAACTCTGCGACCGGTACGGGGTGTTGCTGGTCTTCGACGAGATCGCCACCGGATTCGGGCGCAGCGGCGCACTGTTCGCCGCCGACCACGCGGGCGTCTCGCCGGACGTGATGTGCCTGGGCAAGGCGCTCACCGGCGGCTACCTGACGCTGGCCGCCGCACTGTGCACCAGCGAGATCGCCGACGGCATCAGCCGCGGCGAGATGCCGGTGCTCGCGCACGGGCCGACCTTCATGGGCAACCCGCTCGCCTGCGCGGTCGCGAACGCCTCGCTGGACCTGCTGCTCGGGCAGGACTGGGCGGTGGAGGTCAAGCGCATCGAGGCCGGACTGGCCGAGGGCCTCGCTCCGGCCGCGGACGTTCCGGGCGTGCACGACGTACGGGTCCAGGGCGCCATCGGCGTCGTCCAGTTGGACCACCCGGTGAACGTCCCGGCGGCGACCGAGGCGGCCGCCCGGGAGGGCGTCTGGCTGCGCCCCTTCCGGGACCTGATCTACACCATGCCCCCCTACGTGACGGAGGACGGGGACGTGGCACGGATCGCCGCCGCCGTGACCGCCGCGGCGGTGGCCGGATGAGCGCGCGCATCCTGTTCGTGACGGGAACGAACACGGACGTCGGCAAGACCGTCGCCACCGCGGCCCTCGCCTCGGCGGCGCTGCGCGGCGGACAGCGGGTCGCGGTGCTCAAGCCCGGACAGACCGGTGTCGCACCCGGCGAGCCCGGCGACGCGGCGGAAGTGCGGCGCCTGGCAGGTGATCTGACGTTCCGTGAGCTGGTCCGCTACCCCGAGCCGCTGGCACCCGACACCGCCGCCCGCCGCGCCGGAATGCCGTACCTCTCCCCCGCCGAGGCGGCCTCGGCGGTCACCGAACTCGCCGCCGCCCACGACCTGGTGCTGGTCGAGGGCGCGGGCGGCCTGCTGGTCCGCTACGACGACGAGGGCCGAACGCTGGCCGACCAGGCCAGGGCCGTCCTGGACTCCGGGCTGGACGCCGAGGTGCTGCTGGTCGCCTCGGCCGGGCTCGGGACGCTGAACATCGTCTCCCTCACCGCCGAGGCCCTGGCCGCCCGCGCACTCCCCCTCGCCGGCGTCCTCGTCGGCTCCTGGCCCGCCTCCCCCGGCCTCGCCGAACGCTGCAACCTCGCCGACCTCCCCCGCTCCGCCGGCGCCCCGCTGCTCGGCGCCCTGCCGGAGCGCGCGGGCACCGCCGAGGACTTCGCCGCCCTCGCCCTGTCCTCCCTGGCCCCCGAGCTGGGCGGCACCTGGGACGCGGAGCACTTCGCACACGTCCATCGGCCGGAATTGCCCCCGCTTCCCTCGAAGGTGTGATCCCGGCCCCCAAACCTCGTGCAGTGGGGTACTGGCTCAATACCGTTCCTCCCATGACAGACGGGCTGACCATGGACGAGGCCCTGCGGGCCTTGGCCGCCCTGGAGGCGGCGTGGAAGGACGACGACGAGGCCCTGTCCGCCCTTGCGGCGGGCGGGGCCGATGAGCGGTCGCTACCGGCGCTGGTCGCCGCGTACGGCGAGCACGCGATGGACACACTGATGGCGCTCGCCTTCGGCCTGCGCTCCAGCATGAGCGACGAGGAGATCGCCGAGCTGTCGGACGCGGTCAGCGCCAACATCGGCGCGAGGATGAGCGCCCTGGTCACCCGGACCCTCCAGGCATGGGCGACGGTCGCCGCCGCCGACGACCTCGCCGTCATCAAGGTCATCGCCCACACCGTGATCGACGCCATGCGCGCCGTCACGGAGGATCCGAGCAAGACCGAAGTGCTGCCCCTGCTGGCAACCTTCCGCAGCTACGCCCTCAACGGCGCCTGAGAGGCACGATATTCGGCGCGGGCTTCGAGCAACCTCGAAGCCCGCGCCGCTATGTGCGCACCCTCATCCATCCCGCTGCGAGCATGAATCCGCCCGTTGAGGTGGCGAGGAAGATGAGGACGAACACCAAGGCGCTCGCAGAAGTGGAAACGCTCTCGGGAATCATCAGAAGAACCGATGCCGCGAGCGCGAGACTTCCCATGGCGATGGCGCCGGCTCCGACTACGGCCGCATACCTCTGCGGAGGACGACGACCAGCCGCTCGATGACGTCCGGCCTCGCGGCCCCGAGGTCGATCAGGATGACGCCGGTGGCTTTGGCCGAGCGCCAGTCGATGCCGAGCGACGGGAGTTTCACGCCGGCGGCGTTCAGGACGGCCTGGAGGTCGTCGAGGATGTCGGCGGCGGTACGACGCTCCTCCGCCGTGATCTTGTCGATCATGCTGTTCATCGGGCATCTCACAGTTCGGAGTTCGTGATCCAACGCGCTTCGGTGTCCCACTCCACGCCTCCACCCATCGGCCGGAGGAAGGCGCGTCCGTGCTGCCACCCCATGAAGGCGGCCCAACGCCCGGAGCGGAGGTCGAAGACCCGCTCGCCGATGGAGGAGGGGCGGTAGGGCTTGGACGGCGGCGCCACCCGTCGCACGGGTGGCGCCGCAGGGGCGATGGTCGCAGCGCTCATCCGCGCCTCGGGAACCGAGTCGCCGCACTGCGGACACCGGCAGGGCGGAAAGTCTCGCCGCCAGATGATGCTTTCGCCACATTGAGTGTTCGTCATATCCACGGAATAACTCCTCTCTGTTGCTAACTCCTCACCAAGAGTGGCCGATCGCAAGTAGCATTGAAAGAGCTTCACTTTGACAGCCAGCACTGTGGAATGGCGTGATCACCATGCCCCAGCAGGACCTTGACCCCACCTCATCCCCGAGCGCGGCCATCGGCGTCCAGCTTCGACGCTTCCGCAAGGCAAGGGGGCTCACTCAGATCGGGCTCGGACAGCGGATCAACTACAGCGACTCGCTCATCTCCATGATCGAGAACGGCGACCGCCCCGCGCCGCTGAATCTCGTCCGGCGGTGCGACAAGGAGCTCGACACCTGTGGAGCGCTTGAGCTCCTGTACTGGACCGCCAAGAGCAGCACCTTGATCGGCGGATTCGTCGCCTTCATCGAGCACGAGCGCAAGTCCACCGCCTTCAAGATCTACGAGCTGAACGTCATCCCCGGGCTGCTCCAGACGCGGGCCTACGCCTCCGCGATCGTCGACGCCGAGGCCCGGCGAGGCGAGATCCCTCAGGACAAGGTCAGCGAACGCGTAAATGTCCGCATGGCCCGGCAAGCCGTGCTCTACCAGGACCCGGCTCCCTCGATCCGCATTGTCATGGAGGAGAGCTGCCTCCGGCCCGTCGGCGGCCCCTTCGTCATGGCCGAACAGCTTCGCCGGCTTCAGAGCGTGGCCGCCCTTCCGCACGTCACGTTGCAGATCGCGCCATCCAGCCTTGGTGAGAACCTTCCCTCACTGTTGCCGTTCACGCTCCTGACCACCCCAACCGGGACATGGATGGCCTACCTCGAAACCATCCAACGGGGTTATGTCGAGCGCGAAGACCAGGGCAACATCCGCTCCCTCGGCAGGACTTACGATTGGCTCCAGGTCCAAGCCCTCTCATGTGCGGACTCGCTGGCTCTCATCCGCGCGCGTCTCAAGGAGTTCCACGCCATGTTCCCCATTGCGGCCGCCAAGCCCAACTCCTGGCTGAAGTCCTCGTACAGCAGCGGTGGTGGCAATTGCATCGAGGTCGCGCCCGGCCTCCCCGGCATCCTCCCCGTCCGTGACAGCAAGGACCCTGAAGGCCCGCACCTCGCCTTCGGCTCGGACGCCTGGCAGTCCTTCATCACCGGCGTCAAGTCCGGCGACTTCGGCACCATTTGATCCTTGGGGTAGTGCCCTGCACCCAGTTGGCCTTCCGGGTCCAGGGATCCGCCTGCGCGTGCGGTCGACCTCAGGGGATGAGGGCGGCGGCCCCTCGGCCAGCAGCATCCACGCGGGCACGATCGAATCCCAGGGACGGCAGGGAAATGACTCGCCCCGGCCCGCGGAGGTCCGTACCGTCGTGGACATGAAGCTGCTCTCCGTCAATGTCGGCAAGCCCCGCCCCAACCCGTGGAAGGGCATCGGTTCGACGGGCATCGACAAACAGCCCGTCGACGGGCCGGTCGCGGTCATCGCCCCCGGGCCCAAGGGCACCGGCGAGGTCGGTCTCGTGGGCGACCGCGTCTACGACGTGAAGAACCACGGCGGTTCCGATCAGGCCGTCTACGCCTATGCCCGCGAGGATCTCGACGGCTGGGAGGACGAGTTGGGGAGGCCGCTCACCAACGGCGTCTTCGGGGAGAACCTCACGACCGCCGGTCTCGACGTCAACGGCGCCCTGATCGGCGAGCGTTGGCGCGTCGGACCGGAGGTGCTCCTGGAGGTGTCGTGCGCACGGATCCCGTGCGGGACGTTCCAGGGGTGGCTGGAGCAGGAAGGCTGGATCAAGCGGTTCACCCGGGCCGCGCTGCCGGGCGCCTACCTGCGCGTGATCGAGCCGGGATCCATCCGGGCCGGCGACCCCGTCGAGCTCGTGCACCGGCCCGACCACGACGTGACCGCCGCAGTTGTCTTCCGCGCGATGACACTCGAACCGGACCTGCTGCCACGGCTCCTGGCCGCCGACGCGCTGCCCGAGTCCATCCGGGCGCGGGCCCTCAAGCGCACGACCGCGTAGGCGACCGGTTCCTTCAGGACTCGACGGGGCCCGGCACCTCGTCCGGCCTGAGAAGCGCTCCCGGGCCGGCCGCGCCCTTCGGCTCCACCTGAGGCGTCAGGGGTTCTCCCCTGGCGCCTCAGTGGCCTTCCCGGACCGGGAGCGGTGAGGCGGACCCGGGAGGGGGCCGCCGGGACCTGGCTCTTCTCTTCGAGCGCAGTTCGATATACGGTACAAAACGCTTGTTACGTACCCGGCAGATCGACGCGACGATGCGCCGCATCTCCCCACCCCTCTGGAGAGTCCGCAGTGACCGAGCCCACCGAGCCCATCAAGTACCGGAAGAACGGTCTCACCCGCGGGGTGACCGAGGAGCTCGCCGAGAGCATGAGGCACGGCTGGGCCGACACCGAGCGCCGCGACCTGGAGCCGACAGCGCAGGCCGCGTACACCGGGCCCCGCCGCGCCACGCTGTCCGCCGCCTTCCCGGGCGAGCTGCTGGTCGTCCCGTCCGGCACCCCCAAGGTGCGGGCCAACGACACCGACTACCCGTTCCGCGCGTCCTCCGACTACGCCTACCTGACCGGCGACCAGTCCCAGGACGCCGTACTGGTGCTGGAGCCCACCGGCGAGAGCGGCCACCGGGCCGTGCTCTACCTGCGCGGCCGCTCCGACGTGGAGAACGGCGAGTTCTGGCTGGACACCCACGGCGAGCTGTGGGACGGCCGCCGCGACAGCCTGACCGAGAGCGAGCGGCTGCTCGGTCTGCCCTGCCGGGACGTGCGCACCGTCCACGGAGACCTGGGCGCGGCCACCGGCCCGGTGCGTGTTCTGCGCGGGTACGACGCGGGCGTGGAGGAGGCCCTGCGGGAGCGATCCGACGCCGAGCGGGACGCCGAGTTCGAGGTCTTCCTGTCCGGGCTGCGCCTGGTCAAGGACGAATGGGAGATCGCCGAGTTGCGCTTCGCCTGCGCGGCGACCGCGCGCGGCTTCGAGGACGTGGTGCGCGTCCTCGGCACCGACACCGAGACGCCGGAGCGGCTGATCGAGGGCACCTTCTTCGTCCGGGCCCGGCTGGAAGGCAACGACGTCGGCTACAGCACCATCGCCGCCGCCGGCCCGCACGCCACCACCCTGCACTGGGTCCGCAACACCGGCCAGGCCCGCCCGGGCGACCTGCTGCTGCTCGACGCCGGCGTGGAGACCAACCACCTGTACACCGCGGACGTCACCCGCACCCTGCCGGTCTCCGGCCGCTTCACCGACATCCAGCGGAAGGTCTACGACGCCGTGTACGCGGCGCAGGAGGCGGGCATCGCGGCGGTGAGGCCCGGCGCGGACTTCCGCGACTTCCACCACGCCGCCCAGCGCGAGCTCGCCGAACACCTCACCTCCTGGGGCCTGTTCGGCGACCTCACCGCCGACAAGGTCTACGAGCTGGGCCTGCACCGCCGGTTCACCCTGGCCGGCACGGGCCACATGCTGGGCCTCGACGTCCACGACTGCGCCCACTCCCGCGCCGAGGAGCACGTCGACGGACAGCTGCTGCCGGGCATGGTGCTCACCGTCGAGCCGGGCATCTACTTCCAGGAGAACGACCTGACGGTGCCGGAGGAGTACCGCGGCATCGGCGTCCGGATCGAGGACGACATCCTGGTCACCGCCGACGGCAACGAGAACCTCTCCGCCGACCTCCCCCGCCGCTCCGACGAGGTCGAGGCCTGGCTGGCCGGCCTGCGCGGCTGACCACAGCAGTGCGGCACCGTGGGGCACGTGCCCCACGGTGCCGCGCGATCATGCCGTGCTCGGTCAGCCCCAGTTGCCGACCAGTGGCCGGTCGCCGAAGTTGCCGAACTTCACGCTGTAGGCGGCCATGGTGCCGTCCTTGGCGGAGCCGTAGAAGGACCGGTCACCGGGGCGGTAGACGCCGACGGTGTCGGTGCCACTGCCGTCCCAGTCTCCCTTGATCGGGAGGTCGCCGGGGTTGCCGAACTTGTAGGTGTGGTCGTCGGGGCCCGCGGTGTTGCTGTCGCGCAGGTGGAACGTCTGGGTGTCGGGGTCGTACGCGCCGACGGTGGTGCGGCCGCTGCCGCTCCAGTTGCCGACCAGCGGGGTCCAGGTGGAGTCACCGAACGTGACCCGGGAGGCAGTGGTCGCGTTGTCGTCGCTCAGGTAGAAGGTCCGGTCGCCCGGTCGGTAGACGCCGATCGTGGTGCGGCCCCGCCCGCTCCAGTCACCGACGACCGGGAAGTCCCCCGACTTGCCGAACACGTACGTGGAGGTGGTGCCGTCGCTGCCCTGCAGCACGAAGGTCGACGTCGACGGGTGGTAGACGCCGACTGTGTCGATGCCCGGTCCGTTCCAGTGGCCGGTCAGCGCGACGTCGTCCGTACTGGTGAACAGCGGCGAGGTGCCGGAGGTGCCGAGGTAGACGTCGTTGTGGCTGTTCTCGCTGACGCTGTGGTCACCGGGCCGGTAGATGCCGATGCCCGCCGGTGCCGGGGTCGGGGTGGCGTTGACGACGGCCGCGCCGATCCGCTGCTGTTGCTGGGTGGTCAGCGGCCTGTCGGTGGGCTGCTGGGAGTTGAGCCAGCGGAAGTTCTGCAGGTAGACGACCCGGGGGTGCTGGGCGGCGATGGCCCGGTAGTCGGCGTTGTTCTTCGCGATGATCGCGTCGGTGGCCGTCTCGCAGCCATTGACGTTCTGGCTGAAGGACTCCGGGAACAGCACCAGGTGCTGGTCGGGCGAGGCGAGCGCGCCCTGCAGGGCCGCCAGGTTCTGCTCGATGGTGGCGCGGCCGGGGCAGTAGTTGTCGAAGCCGACCAGGTCGGCCCCGCTGGGCACCGGCGCGGTCAGGTTGTACGCGTCCGTGGTGTAGGCGAGCATCTTGCCCGGGAAGGCGGCCCGCACCTGGTTCACCTCGGTCTCCACCTGAGCGGCGGAGAAGCCCTGGTAGTACGGCTCGTCGAGGGTGTAGATCACGGAGATCTTGTCCAGGTTGGCGCCGACCCGGGAGGCCAGGGCGGCCAGGGCCGCCGGGGCGTCCGGGACGGGCCGGTTCTTGCCGCCCCTGGTCGGGTCGGGCTCCGCGACCACCTTGCTGACGTCGAGGACGCAGGAGGCGGGGCGGCAGTAGTCCAGGAATCCGGCGTAGCGCGGATCGGTGAGGTCCTGGTTGACGAAGCTGTTCATGTTCGTCCAGGGGAACACCTCGGGGCTGTGGTCGATGTTCTCCCCCGGGTCCATGATGTCGTAGTAGCCGTAGTAGTCGAGCCCGCCGAGCATGCTGACCCGCAGATCGTCCACCGTGCCGACCGTCCCCGGCGTGGTGCGCTGCGAGCCGAGGTGCACGTAGCCGTCGCGCGGCAGGTTGGCCGGAGTCTGACCGGCGAAGACGGTGGTGCCGTTGACCGTGACGGTGGCCTGTCGGGCGGTGCCGCCGGTGAGCGCGAGGGAGACGTCGTACGTGTCGGAGCCGGGCGTGACGGCGCCGGTGAGCAGGGGCAGCGTCTGGCCACCCTGGTACAGCGCCAGGGTGCCGTCGGCCTGGACCCGCAGGCCGAGTGCGACGTCCTCGGCATCCACCGCCCCGGTCGCCCCGGAGGCGTTGCTGACCAGCAGCGTGGCCGCGTCCGGGCCACTGGTACGGCCGACGGCCGGAGTGAGCCGGGCGTGCACCGTGTACGAGCCCGACAGATCGGCGGTGGCCGGCTTGTTCAACCGGACAGCGGCGCTTCCCTGCGGGAAGGACAGCACATTGGGAGCAGCCGGGCTGTTGACCCGCACCGAACCCACCGGAGGCGTCACCGCCAGACCCTTGGTGCCGGACACCGGCGTGTAGTTGGCCGAGACCAAGGTGGGCTGGCGAGCGCTCAGATCGTCATTGAGCCCGTTGTCACTACCGGCCGGAGCACCGTCGAAGGTGTCCACGAACGGCTTGGCACTGGCCGTGGCACTCGCGTCGATCCGGCTGACGTTCACACCGGTCCCAGTGCCGTCACCAAAAGTGGTCAACTCGCCCGGATTGGACAGGTAAGCACCGAGGTACAGGAAGGAGCTACTCGGCCAGCGGACAACCGAGGCCGGACCGGTGATCGCGAACGCGGTGCCGTTGACAGTCAGGGTCACGGCCTTGTCGGCGCCGGTCGACACCCTCAGCGACACCGCATACCGCTCGGCCGGTGTCACCGCCCCCTGCCAGAACGGAGTTTCACCACCCCCACCGTGGAACAACGACAGCTTGCCAGCCGAAGTGACAATCAGCCCGAGATCGACGTCCCCGTTGGTCACGTACCCGTTGGCACGGTGACTGCGACTGAGCACGACCGAAGCCCAGTCACCGCTAGTGGTGTCCCCGACCGACGGATCCACCACCGTGGACACGGTGTACGTCCCTCCGGCGTCAGCGATCACGGGGGCGCCCAGCATGACCGCCGAGACGCCCTGGGTGAACACCAGCCGGTTGGGCTGCCCGACCGTACTGACCTGAACGGCCGACGCGTCCGGCGGCGCCACCGTGTCCCACCGGCCGGAGGTCCTCGTCCAGGACACCGTCCGCGCGCTGCCCTGCTGACGCTGATCCAGACCCACGTTCAGCCCGCGCAACGGCACCGTGTTCAGCGCCGGATCCTGCCGGAACGAATCCACGAACGGACCCGCAACGTTGAGGTTCACCGGGGTCGGCGGTGTGACGGCGGCCGGTGCCGCCGAAGCGGGCGCCGCGCCCAAACCCGCCGGCAGGACGGTCAGTCCGGCCAGAGTGGCCGCGGACACGAGGCCCCGGCCCATGCGTTGTATGAGTGTCACCGAGTCAACTCCAGATCACTTCCAGTGGCCGGTGATGGGCTTGTCACCGGGGTTGCCGTACTTGGCCAGCAGCTGGCCGCCGTTGACGGCACCGAAGAACTCCTGCGTGCTCGGCCGGTAAACGCCGACCTTGTCCGTCCCGGAACCGTCCCAGTCACCCTTGATCGGAACGTCGTCCGGATTGCCGAACGACACCTTCTGGTCATCGTTCGCAGGCCCGTTCACGTTCGCGTACGACAGGTGGAACGTCTGGGTGTCCGGGTCGTACACACCGACCGTGTCCTTGCCCGTCCCACTCCAATTACCCACGACCGGCTTCCAGTTCGGATTCCCGAACGCCACCCGGTACTTCGGCGTGAGATTGTCCACCGTCAGATAGAAAGCCCCCTCCGACGGCCGGTACACCCCGATCGTCTGCTTCCCCGTACCGTCCCAGTCCCCCACCAACGGCACGTCATCCTTGTTCCCGAAAACCGAGTACGAATACAGGTTCGTGTTGTCACTCGTCAGGAAGAACTCCTGAGTCTCCGGCCGGTACACCCCGACCGTGTCCCGCCCCGGACCCGCGAAATGCCCCACCAACGGCATGTCGTCCGCATTCCCGTACGCGTTCCGACCGACGTCCGCACCGTTCCGGTCCGCCACGTAGAACGTCCGATCCGCCTTCCGGTACACACCGATCCCCGACGGCGTAGCCGGGTACGGCGTGGCGTGATCGGCCCCGAGCCCGACCGGGGGGCCGCAGTGCGGCCAGGCCCTCTCCCCCTGGACCGCGAGCACCTTCTCGGCTATCAGGATCTGCTGCATCTTGGTGGCCTGGTTGGCGTACGGCGCGTACTGCTGGCCGCCGTACGCGTTCCAGGTGGCGGCGTCGAACTGCAGCCCGCCGTAGTAGGTCGTCGTCGAGGTGTGGTGGACGTTGGTCCAGTCGCCGCTGCTCTCGCACTGGGCGACCTTGTCCCAGGTGGCCACCGAGGCCGCCGAGGCCTGCTGGGCGGCCAGCAGGGACAGCGGGCCCATCGTGACCGTGAGCGCGGCGGCAAGGTTGATCAACCGCTTGGACGTGGACATCGACATCTCGGAGTCGCCTCAGTTCCAGTGGCCGGTGAGGGGCTTGTCTCCGGGGTTGCCGTACTTGGCCAGCAGCTGGCCGCCGTTGACGGCACCGAAGAACTCCTGCGTGTCCGGCCGGTAGACGCCGACCTTGTCCGTGCCGGAACCGTCCCAGTCACCCTTGATCGGAACATCGTCCGGATTGCCGAACGTCACCCGGTGGTCATCGTTCGCGGGCCCGTTCACATTCGCGTCCGACAGGTGGAACGTCTGGGTGTCCGGGTCGTACACACCGACCGTGTCCTTACCCGTCCCACTCCAATTCCCCACGACCGGCTTCCAGTTCGGATTACCGAACGTCACCCGGTACTTCGGCGTGAGGTTGTCCACCGTCAGGTAGAAGGCCCCCTCGGACGGCCGGTACACCCCGATCGTCTGCTTCCCCGTACCGTCCCAGTCCCCCACCAACGGCACGTCGTCCTTGTTCCCGAAGACCGTGTACACAGCCACGTTCGCGTTGTCACCGGTCAGGAAGAACTCCTGAGTCGCCGGCCGGTACACCCCGACCGTGTCCCGCCCCGGACCCGCGAAATGCCCCACCAACGGCATGTCATCCGCATTCCCGAACATGTTCCGACCGACGTCCGCACCGTTCCTGTCCGCCACGTAGAACGTCCGATCCGCCGCCCGGTACACACCGATCCCCGACGGAGTCGCGGACTGGGGCCGGCCGGCAACGACGTCGAGATAGTCCCGGTCGATGCGCAGACCGGCGCCGCCCCAGTTCTCCGAGACATCTGCCGCGTACTGGTGGATCCGCTGGTGACCGGTCCAGGCGCTGGCGGGAACATTCCGGTCGTTGGTGTCGGCGACGCCGTTCCAGGCCGCTATGAAGATGACGTCGGGGAGGTTGTAGCCACCGCCGATGTTGCGGGCCAGATCGGCGATTCCGGAGTCGGAGCTGCTGTAGACCCCCGACTTGTAGCCCCTGGCGTGCAGTTCGGCCGTCCAGGCGGACAGGTATCCGAGCACGGCCCCGGAGTACTGGGAGGAGTAGGCCTCCATGTCCTCGTAGAGCACGCTTCCCGGGCCGAGGCCCAGGGCGGCCGCCTGTGCGACGGCGTCGTCGGCGGCGGCGGCGCCCTGGCTGCCGGGCGAGGTGATCCCGGAGGACTGCAGTCCGGCGTAGATCGGCATGAACCGCCAGCCGGCCGCGGCCTGTTGCTGGACCCAGCCGGCCGTGAGATTGGGCTGCGCACAGATCCGCTTCGGACCGCCGATGTAGATCCCGACGGCGCCGTACGGTGAGTTGGCGCGCCAGGCGCTCATCGTCCCGGAGTCGGGGGCGGCGCACGCGTCGAAACCCTTGCCCGTGAAGGTGGTCACGTCGGCCGGAAGCGCGGCGGCAGCCGTCGCCGCGAGGCCCGCGGCATCGGGTGCGGTGGCACGCGGCTGGGCGGGGGCGGTGGTCGGGAAGCCCGCGTCGGCCAGGATCCTCCGCACGAGTTCCTGGTCCGTGTCGTAGGTGGCGGTGACGCGCAGACCACCCGTGACCGCCTTCAGTTCATGCGCCACGGGGTTGACGGTGGTTCCGGGGGCGGCGGCTTCGTCCGGCTCGACGAGCAAAGCCTCGGTCCGCCCGCTCTGGAAGTGGGCCGGGCAGTCCTGCCTGACGCCCGGCGTGCCGAGGTAGACGGCGTGCCGGTCGAAGTGCACACAGGTGCCCGGGTCGGCCGCCAGATCCACCACTTGCCAGTCGGAGGGGACCGCGAAGTGGTGTCCGCGATAGGTCACGTCGCGCAGGCCGGATGGCTGCGCCGAAGCGGCGCCCGCCGCTCCGGGCACGACACCGCAGAGTGCGGCGGTGACGGTGAGGGCGCCTAGCGTTCGACGGAACGGCAGGCCTGATCGGTGCTGTTTGAACAACGGGGCTCCTTGAGCGGAGCCGGCCGCGGGAGGACCTGCGGCCGGCCGGCGATCAACGGGTGAATCAGAGATGTGCCGCTACGTCAGTCAGTTCCAGTGGCCGGTGAGGGGCTTGTCACCGGGGTTGCCGTACTTGGCCAGCAGCTGACCGCCGTTGACGGCGCCGAAGAACTCCTGGGTGCTCGGCCGGTAGACACCGACCTTGTCCGTCCCGGAACCGTCCCAGTCACCCTTGATCGGAACATCGTCCGGATTGCCGAACGTCACCCGGTGGTCATCGTTCGCAGGCCCGTTCACATTCGCGTCCGACAGGTGGAACGTCTGGGTGTCCGGGTCGTACACACCGACCGTGTCCTTACCCGTCCCACTCCAATTCCCCACGATCGGCTTCCAGTTCGGATTACCGAACGTCACCCGGTACTTCGGCGTGAGGTTGTCCACCGTCAGGTAGAAGGCCCCCTCGGACGGCCGGTACACCCCGATCGTCTGCTTCCCCGTACCGTCCCAGTCCCCCACCAACGGCACGTCGTCCTTGTTCCCGAAGACCGTGTACACAGCCACGTTCGCGTTGTCACCGGTCAGGAAGAACTCCTGAGTCGCCGGCCGGTACACCCCGACAGTGTCCCGCCCCGGACCCGCGAAATGCCCCACCAACGGCATGTCATCCGCATTCCCGAACATGTTCCGACCGACGTCCGCACCGTTCCTGTCCGCCACGTAGAACGTCCGATCCGCCGCCCGGTACACACCGATCCCCGACGGAGTCGCGTCGATGACGCTGTTGTTGCGGACCGGCTTGAACGTCCCGTAGCCGGAGAAGTAGGGGTACGGGATCGTCCGGTGGTGAACGCCGCTACCGGTGAACTCGTAGGCGTCGTAAGAGGTGTGCGTGCCGTCGGTCCACCCGTTGAAGATGGCGATGTGTCCGGCGGCGCCCGAGGCATCGTTCAGCAGGGCATCACCGGGCTTGAGGTCCTCCTTGCTGTTGAGCCAGGAGGCGACACCACTGGGAACGAAATCCGGTGTGGCCAGACCGGGGGTGCCCAGCTTCCACGCCATCGAGGCGTAACCGGAGCAGTCCGTGCGGTAGCCCTGGTACGTGGCGTTCCCGCTGTACTGGAGGTTCTTGTCCACCCAGGTTTGCGCGCGGGCGATGACCTCGGAGCGGGTGATCTTCGGCCCGACGGCCAGCGTGGAGGCGACCCCGTCGGCGGTCGAGCGCTGGGTCCTGATCGGTGTGCTCGGCCCCTGGCCGGCGCCGCCCTTGTCGTTGTCGACGACGTTGACGGACGGCGTGGGGTCAGTGGATCCGGTCGGCTGGGCGCTCGCCGGGCCGGCGCCGAGGGCGAGGGCGGACAGCCCGGCGGCCATGAGGACCGAGGTCGCCCGGGTCGCGGAACGCAAGTAGTGCACAGGTGTCTCCTGTTCGAGGCATGAGTGGACGGCCGGCGGCGCGCGAACGACGGTGCGACGTCGGCTACCGGCGCTGCCGGTGCGGTCAGTGCTGAAAGATGACGGTGTATCCGTCGAAGCCGATGCCCGACGCGGCGAGCGCGTCGGCCACGAGACGCCGCGCCCTGGCTCGCGCGGCCTCGGTCGTGGCGGCACGGATGTAGAGCACGATCCCGATCCCCCTCGGGACCGCCCGCACCCGGAGGTGTTCCATGGCGGTTTCAGGTGTCGCGTGAGCCCAGAGGATGTCTTCGAGGGCGTGGATCACGTCCTCCGTGGGCGTGTTCGGTCCCGTCGGCATCAAGGTGAGATGGACGGGAACCACCAGGTCAGTCCCAGCCGATGCCGACCGGGGTCGCCATCCCGGAGACGGCGGACACGACGAGCATCGCCGTTCCGGACAGGGCGACGGTGGTGAGCGCGGCGGTGACCAGTCGGACGATTTTGGACATGCTGCTTCCCCCAGGAAACGAACGGCGATCGGGACCGAGCGCCCTTCAGACGCTGGTACTTGGCGGATCGACCGCCATCCCGTTGATCACCATCCTGCTGGGGGGCGGACGGCGGCGGAAGGTTTCTCCCCCGTCCGCATCCGGCCTGACCGCATCAGGACGCTGAGGGCCTCGCGCCCGCGCGCAGCGGCGCGTAGGCGGCCGCGACCTTGAGCAGCCACGCCACCTCCTCGCTGGGCGTCCTGGCGCGCGCAGGGCCCGGGAGCGTGTCGGCGGCACCGGCCCGCGGTTCGGGGTGGAGGGCGGCGAACAGCCACGCCGCTTCGGCGCGGGCCCGGGCGTCCTCGCCGTCGTACGGTGCGTCGGCGGTGTCAGGTCGCCCCGCGCCCATCGCGATGGCCCGGTCCCGCAGGACGAGCGCGGCGTCGCGGATCTCGAAGGCGCGGTGGGCCACGTCGAGGGTCCGGTCGCCGAACGTGAACAGGTCGCGGGTCCGCCCGACCCTGGGACCGAACGCCACGGTCGGTGCGGCCTCCATCAGGTCCGACCACAAGGGGTGGAGTCGCCACAGCGCGGACTGGTCACCCAGGTAGCGGGCGAAGGTCCGCAGCGGCGGCAGGGCGAGCCCGAGCAGGATCAGGAGCAGGGCGGCCACCGGGAGTATCCGGGAGGCGAGGTCGTACGGCCCCAGTCCGTCCGCCGGCGGTGCGGTCTGACGGGCGAGGAAGTACACCCGGTAGAGCGTGTACGCCACGCCGGCCCCGAATCCGGCTGTCAGGAGCAGGAGTCCGGCCCGCAGCAATCCCGGCGGCACACTGCGCCGGTTCGACCAGAACAGTTTGGCCGACAGCAGGGAGGACGTCCCGAGGTAGGCGTAGAAGATGCCCTCGTACGCCCGGACGGCCGGGTCGGTGAGGTGCACGTCGGTCACCAGGGTCGCGGGACGGCTTGGGTCAGGGTCGTGCTGGAAGAAGAAGACGAACAGCACGGTCAGGGCCGACGCGGCCGCCACCACCAGGGCGATCCGGATCCACTCGACCGCCCTTCGCCGCGGCCCGCGGCCGTGGACCGCGATCACGTACTCCACCATCAGGTAGGTGGATGCCAGCCCGGCGAGGTGCTTGATCAGGACGGGCAGGTCCGGCGATCCGGTGCAGGCCCGGACGAGGTGCTCCACGCTCGGCGGGATCATGCTGATCATGACGGCCATCCCGGCGAGGGACCCCCACAGGAACCGGGACGGGCGCGAGCCCCGGAGCGCGGACGGCGCCCGCCAGATCACCGTTGTCCACAGCAGCACGGGCAGGATGACCTGGGAGTGGGTGTCCATCAGTCTCCTCGCCAGCCTCGCAGCCGGCGGATCGGGTGGGCGAGGCTGGCGGCCAGTCGACGCGAGGACGGGGTGCCTATTCGGTCGGCACCGGCCAGGTCGGCCAGGAGCACGGCGATCATCTCGGCCTCCTGTTCCTCCACCGTGGCGAAGTTGCTCCGGGCCAGGCCGAGGGCCTGCGCTATCAGTTCCGGCGTCAACTCGGTGAAAAGGCCGGCCAGTCGGGACAGTTCGAGGTTGCCGGTGTGGCCGAGCAGGAGGTGGCCCAGCTCGTGCAGCTTGATCAGGTCCTGGTGCGCCGGGCTGGTGTGCTGCTCGTAGAACACGACGTCCACGCTCGGCAGCGCGATCCACAGGCCGCAGGGGGCGTCGGATCCGAGCTCGGGCAGCGGTTCCATCGCGATCGGCCGGCCCCGCGATCGCGCCAACTCCTCCCGGAAGCCGTCCACCGTGAACGGGTCGGGCAGCTCGATCCCGGCGAGGATGCCCTCGCACCGCCTGCGCAGGTTCCGGGGCACGGGCATGGCGAACGGCGGATCCTTCGTGTAGGTGGATTTCGTGTAGGTGGACGACGAACCGTCACTCACCTTATCCCGGAAGGCCTTCTCCACTCCCGTCAGATCGATCCCGGTCGCCGCCGGTCGCGCCGGACGCCTCCTCCTCCAACGCCTTCAGCCGGTCGGCGAGTGCGACCAGCATGTGGAGGCTGTTGTCGGACAGCCCGGAGGCGCGCTGGGCGAGGCCGACCACCTCCGCGTTCCCGAGGACGGCCCGTAGACCCGCGAGCCGCTCCAGGCCTTGGAGTTGCTCGCCCACCAGCGCCGCTCGCGCGTCGTCGAGGAAGTAGGTGGCCCCGGAACGGATGCCGAAGGCGAGGCCCAGCCAGTCCAGCGTCTCGACCGTGGGGTTGGGCGCGTGGCCGTTCTGGGTCGAGGCCTGGTGCAGATTGCGGATGGTGTCCTTGGAGATGACGTTGCGTCCGGCGATCCGGTTGATCCGCTCGGCCAGCTCCCGGTATCCGGGCGCTCTCCCTCCGGCCCTGGAGGCCTCGCCCTGGATGAGGGCGTCGAGCCGCCCCGCGATCTTCCGGGCGCGGCCGGGGATCGGGTGCAGGTGCTCCGGGTTGCCGTCTTCCAGTCTCTCCATGTCGGCCGCCTCCGATCGTCCGGGGCGCTCAGAGTGCCCAAGGCGATTTTAGTAGTCGCATCGTTGTCAATTCAATCTGCGCGCCCGGTTCACCAACGCCAACCCCTACCCCCTGCAACCCACTTGATCGGCTGAGGTCAAGAACCTTATGCTGGTGGCGAATTTAATAGCCACGCGACCGGGGGTGGGTCATGTTGGTCATTCTGGGGTTGGACAGCACGGCGGAGGCCGTCTACCGGGCGATGCTCTCGGATCCGGGCGGAAGCATGCAGAAGCTCTGCGATCAACTGGGCATCTCGGAGAGCGTGGCGCGCGAGGCCCTGGACCGGCTCGCCGACCTACGGCTCCTGCGTCCCTCCCGGGACCTGCCCGGCACCTTGCAGCCGGTCAGCCCTGACCTCGGCCTCGAACTCCTCCTGCGGCGGCAGGAGGAGGAGCTCGCACACCGCCGGGAGCAGCTCGAACTGGGACGGGCCGCCGCGGCACGCGCGATCGCCGAGTACGCCGACCTGCGACCGGACGCCCCGTCCGCCACGACCGAGCGCCTGGTCGGGTTGGACGCCATCCAGTTCAAACTGGAGAACCTCGCGCGCGAGGTCTCCGAGGAGTGCCTGTCGGTGATGCCGGGCGGAGCCCAGTCGCAGGCCAGCCTGGACGCCTCCCGGCCACTGGACGAGGCGGCCATGCGCCGCGGGGTCTCGCTCCGGACGCTCTACCAGAACAGCGCGCACCACGACCCCGCGACCCTCGCCTACGCCCGGTGGATGACCGAGGAGGGTGGCGAGGTCCGCACCTGCCCGACGCTGCCGCCGCGGATGCTGGTCTTCGACCGCGAGGTCGCCGTCGTCCCGATCGATCCGTCCAACACCAGGCTCGGCGCCCTGTGCACCCGCGAAGCCGGGATCATCGCCGCCTTGGTGACCCTCTTCGAACAGACCTGGCGCGCCGCCAGCCCGCTCGGCGTCGACGAGTCCAAGGACGCCCGGACCGGACTCGGCGACACCGAGCGGGAACTGCTCACGCTGCTCGCGTCCGGCGTCACCGACGAGGTCGCCGCCCGCAAGCTGGGCATCTCGGCCCGCAGCGTCCGACGCCAGATGGCCGCGCTGATGGAGCGGCTCGACGCGTCAAGCCGCTTCGAAGCCGGGCTCAAGGCGGCCCAGCGCGGCTGGCTGGACTGACAAGGCCCAAGGGGACCAAAGGGTCCAAGGCGTCAGCTCGCCAGTGGCTTGACCCAGCGGCTCCACTGCGGCTCGGGGTGGTAGCCGGCGGACTGCCAGGTGCGGTGGCCGAGGGCGTTGTCGTCCAGCACCATCGCGTCCGCGCGACGGCCGCCGAGGGTGGCGAAGCGCTCCTCGGCGGCCGCCAGCAGGGCGGCGCCGATGCCCCGGCGACGGTGCCCGGGGTCGACGGCGAGGCGGTAGAGGTGGCAGCGCCAACCGTCCCAGCCCGCGATGACGGTGCCGAGCAGGACCGCCGGGCCGGCCGCCGCCGAGCCATCCGCCGCCGGGCCGTCCGCCGCCGTGGCGACGATCAGGCAGTCCGGGTCCCGGGCGAGCAGCGCCGCCACTCCGGCCTCGTCGTCCGTGATGCTGGTGCCCTTGGCGGCCCGCGCCCAGAGGGCGAGCACGGCGGGGATCTCGTCGGAGGTGGCGGGGCGCAGCGCGATCTGTTCGGTCATGGCGGCCTGTCTAACAGGCCGTTCCGCCCCGCCACCCGGAATTTCAGCCCGTGGACGGTCAGCCGAGGCGCCACACCGTGGTGGTCTTGACCGAGGTGTCCTCCAGGTCCGCGACCACCGGCACCTGGTACGCCGCCACCGCCGTGAACCGGTCCCGGGGCAGGTAGGCCCGGCCCGGGTCGCCGACGATCACGGTGGCCCCGCGCGCGGCGGCCCGTTCCAGGAACGGCAGGAAGCGGGCGGCCATGGCCCGTTCGTAGAACACGTCCCCGGCCAGCACCACCTCGGCCGGGGCGCCGTCCCCGTCGACCAGGTCGACCAGCGCGCCGTCCACCCGTACGCCGTTGACCTCGGCGTTCAGGCCGATGGCGGACACCGCGAAGGCGTCGATCTCGGCGGCCCGGACGTCCTTCGCCCCCCGCAGCGCGGCCGCCACCCCGACCAGTCCGGATCCGGCGGCGATGTCCAACACCGCCCGTCCGTCGACGAGTTCGGGGTGGTCGAGCACGTAGCGGGCGACCGCGACCCCGCCCGCCCAGGCGAACGCCCAGAACGGCGGCGGCAGTCCGGCCCCGCCGCGCTCGCGCTCGGTGGTCTCCCACAGGGCGATGGCGTCCTCGGCCATGTGCAGTCGGATCTCGGGTACGAAGGGGACGGGCTTCAGCTCGGTCTCCCGCCGGATGAAGGCAAGATCGGCGCCCGCCTGGAGAGTTGGCAGCTCACTCGGCATGCCCCGCAGCATAGAGCCCGTGCCGGGACACCCGCTCACCCGCGCTCGTCCACCACCCGCCTGATCTTGCCGACCGAGCGCTCCAGCGTGTACGGGTCCACCACCTCGACCGCGACCGAGACGCCCACCCCGTCCTTCACCGCCCGGACGATCCCCGCCCGCGCCGCCTCCCGCAGCTCGGCGGACGACTCCGGGCGGGCCTCCACCCGTACCGTCAGGTGGTCCATCCGCCCCTGCCTGGTCAGCCGCAGCTGGAAGTGCGGGGCGACGCCCGGGGTGCGCAGCAGGATCTCCTCGATCTGGGTCGGGAAGAGGTTCACCCCGCGCAGGATGATCATGTCGTCGCTGCGCCCGGTGACCTTCTCCATCCGCCGGAAGGCCGGGCGGGCGGTGCCGGGCAGCAGCCGGCTGAGGTCGCGGGTGCGGTAGCGGATGACCGGCAGCGCCTCCTTGGTGAGCGAGGTGAAGACCAGCTCGCCGCTCCCGCCCTCCGGCACCACCTGGTCGGTGAACGGGTCCACCACCTCCGGGTAGAAGTGGTCCTCCCAGATGTGCAGCCCGTCCTTGGTCTCCACGCACTCCTGCGCGATGCCGGGGCCGACCACCTCGGAGAGGCCGTAGATGTCGACGGCGTGCAGGTCGAGCCGCTCCTCGATCTCGCGCCGCATCTCCTCCGTCCACGGCTCGGCGCCGAAGATGCCGACCTGGAGCGAGCTCTCGCGCGGGTCGACGCCCTGGCGCTCGAACTCGTCCAGCAGGGTGAGCAGGTAGGACGGGGTAACCATGATGATCTCGGGGCGGAAGTCGCAGATCAGCTGCACCTGCCGGGCGGTCATGCCACCGGAGGCCGGGATGACCGTGCAGCCGGCCCGCTCGGCGCCGTAGTGCGCGCCCAGGCCGCCGGTGAACAGCCCGTAGCCGTACGCGATGTGCACCTTGTGGCCGGGCCGGCCGCCGGCGGCGCGGATCGAGCGGGCGACCACGTCGGCCCACATGGACAGGTCGTTCTCGGTGTAGCCGACGACGGTCGGCCGGCCGGTGGTGCCGCTGGAGGCGTGGATCCGGCGGACCCTCTCCATCGGGACGGCGAACATGCCGAACGGGTAGCCCTCGCGCAGGTCGGCCTTGGTGGTGAAGGGGAAGCGGGCGAGGTCGTCCAGGGTGCGGCAGTCCTCGGGGTGCACGCCCGCGGCGTCGAACTTGCGGCGGTAGAGCTCGACGTTGTCGTACGCGTGCCGCAGGGTGGCCCGGAGTCGGGTGAGCTGGTGGGCGCGCAGTTCGTCGACGCCCATCCGCTCGCCGGCGTCCAGGAGTGCGGGCGGGATCGGCTCCCCCAGGCGCCGGCGCGGCAGGCGTGGGCGCGGGTCGGGTGCGCTGCCGGTCTCGGGTGCGCTGCCGGTCATCGTCGCTCCTTCGCAGGTCGGCCGATCACGGGCGCCCAACCGATCGTTCGGTCAGGGCAAGCCCAGGCCAAGTAACCCAGCACCCGAACCACCTGTCAAGGGATCGCACAGCGGTTACGGAATGTGAAGTTCCGGTGCTTTCCTGTCGGGATCGCTCCACTCGCTTGGTTAGCTGATATGAAAATCATTACGGAAGTTTGACCTGCTCACGGCCGCTTCCGGCCCGGGCGCGTGGTTCAGTAGTGCGGCTTCCCCCCGCACCCCGGAGTGATCACCGTGTCCTCGACCCCTGCCCTGGTCAGCGCGCTGCGCGAACTCGGCGACCGGCCCGCCGTCGTCGCCGACGGGCGCGCGATCAGCGGCATCGGCCTGCTGCTCGGCGTCTCCCCGCCAGGCGGCCTGCCCCGCACCCTCGCCGAGCGGGTCGCCGAGCACGCCGCCCTGCCGCCCTCCGCCGCCCGGGCCGCCGAACAGCGGCTCCGGCACTGGGCCGGCGTCCTCGGCCCGCCGCCGATACGGCACACCCTGCTGCACCCCGCCACCGACCTCGCCGTCGAGCTCGCCCTCGCCACCCTGCTGGCCGGCGGCACCGTGCACTGCGCCGACCCCGAGCAGCACCCCGACGCCCAGCTCGCCGCCGTCGCCGCCAACGGCACCACCCACCTCAGCCTGCCCTCCGCCCTGCTCTGGCGGCTCAGCCGCCGGCCCGGCCTGGCCGAGCACGACCTCGGCGCCCTGCGGCTCGTCCTGCACGTCGGCCCCGAACCCCGGCAGGACGACGTGTACGCCGCCGTCGAGGCGCTCGGCGCCGTCCTGGCCCACGTCCGCGCCCCGCACAGCCAGGCCGAGGCCGCCGACCGCCGGCTGCGCGCCGACGCCACGGCCGCCACCGCCGCCGCCTGGAAGCACAGCATCGGCGTCACCGCCGAACAGGTCACCGAGTTCGGCGCCCACCTCGACCGGGCCGTCCTCACCGCGCTGCTGCACACCCTCCAGCAGGGCGGCGTGCTCACCGAACCCCAACGAGGCTGGTCCGAGCCCGAGTTGCTGGCCACCGCCCTCGTCACCCCCGCCCAGCGCCCCCGGGTCGGCCGCTGGCTGGACGCGCTCGCCCGGCACGGCCTGATCGCCCGCCACGACGGCGGCGCCCAGGGCCCGATCTTCCACGGCGGGCCCGAACTCACCGCGGCCGAGGTCCGCGAGGCCTGGCGTCCGGCCGCCGAGGCCTGGGCCGACGGCCTCGGCCCGGCCGCCGCCCTGGACCGGGTACGGCGCGGCGCGCTGCGGCTGCCCCGGCTCATCACCGGCGCCGAGGCACCCCGGCCCGCCGCCGCACCGGTCCGCTGGGCCGCCGCCCGCGGCTACCTCGGCGCCGCCCTCGGCGCGCTGGTGCGCGGCACCGCCGAGGCCCACGAGGGGCCGGAGCCGCTGCGGGTGCTCGAACTCGACCGCGACGGCTCCGAGACCGGCATCGCCCGGGCCCTGGCCGCCCGCCCCCGCCAGAACGCCGACCACCACCTCACCCCGGACGGCGGCCGCTACGACGTCGTGGTGGCCACCGCCACCGGGCGGCCGGAGGAGGAGGTCCCGGCGCTGGTCGGCCTCCTCTCCCCCGGCGGCCGGCTGCTGCTGCTCGCACCCGTCGCCGAGCAGCTCGACCTGCTGATCACCGGCGACGCCCTCGGCCTGACCGCCCACCCCGCCGAACGGTGGCGGGCCGCGCTCACCGCCGCGGGGTGCCCGACCGTCCTCACCCTGCCGGAGGACGGGCACCCGATGGGGCTGCTGGGGCAGGGGCTGTTCGCCGCCCGGGTGGACTGAACCTGACCGTGCGTCCGGCGGCAGGACCCGACCGTGCGCCCGACGGCTGGTCCGGACCAAGGCTGGACGGCCACCGTCAGCGGGCTACGATCAACGCCATGGCCGCTTCCGTGCGCTCGATCCGCTCGATCCGCTCGATCCGCTCCCGGGCCTCACTGGGCTCGATCGCCTCCATCGGTTCCATCGGCGCGGTGCTGTCGATCGGCTCGGTCACCTCCGTGCTGTCGGTCGGCTCGGTCGGGTCCGCGCTCTCCCTCGGATCGGCGGGCAGCATCCTGTCCATCGGCTCCGCCGGCAGCGTCCTGTCGATCGGCTCGGCCGGATCCGTACTCTCCCTCGGATCGGCCGGCAGCGTGCTGTCGATCGGCTCGGTCGGCTCCGTCCGCCGCGTGCTGTCGGCCTCCTGGCCCAGCATCGAATCCCTGCTGCCGATGCGAGCGCGCCGGTCCGTACGGTCCCGCTTCCCCGGCTTCGGCCCGCCCGTGACCAACCGGTGAAGCCCGGGTCACGCACCGCCACCCGATCAGTACCATTTCGATACCGAAGCCCGGGTGAGCTGCGGGAATCCTCGCGGCCCGGGCAGGTACCCGGGTAGGCTCCGGCTTGTCCACCGGGCCTTCGTGCGGGCGGCGCCGCGCCGCCCGTGCCGCGTTCCGTGGCACACCCCCCGCGGGCCATTCGGTGGGTTCCGCGCACTCGACACCGCGCGCCAGGGCAGTCGCGCGAACGGCGAAGGGCATCGCATTGGCGGATCGGCTCACCGGAGGAGACTCCTCGCTGCTGCGGCGGATCAACGCGGCGGTCACGCTTCGGGCGCTGCGGACCGGCCACTCCGTGACCCTCACTCAGCTCGTCGGCGAGACCGGCCTCTCCCGGCCTACCGTCGAGGGCGTGATCGAGGGTCTGGTCGAGACCGGCCTGGTGGCCGAGGTCGAACAGCCCCGGGAGGACGGCCAGCCGGGCACCGGCCGCCGCGGCCGCCCGGCCCGCTGGTTCCGTTTCCGCGCCGAGGCCGGGCACATCCTCGGCATCGAGATCGGCGTCCACGACATCCGGGTCATCCTCGCCGACCTCACCGGCGAGGTGGTGGGCAGTCACTTCAAGCCGGTGGACGAGACCCTCGACGCCGAGGAACGGCTCGCCGCCGTCCGCACCGCCGTCGCCGAGGTGCTGCGCAAGGGCGGGATCTCCCGGGACAACCTGTGGTCCGTCGGCATCGGCACCCCCGGCATCGTCGACCGCGAGGGCACCATCCAGCTCGGCACCGCGATGCCCGGCTGGACCGGCCTGGACCTCGGCGCCCGGCTGCGGCGCTCCTTCCGCTGCCCCGTCCTGATCGAGAACGACGCCAACCTCGCCGCCATCGCCGAACACTGGCAGGGCGCGGCGGTCGGCGCCGACGACGTGGTCTTCGTCATGGCCGGTCTCAGCCCCGGCGCCGGCTCGCTGATCAACGGCAAGCTGCACCGCGGCTTCGGCGGCGCGGCCGGCGAGATCGGCGCGCTCCACCTGCTCGGGCAGGAGGTCACCCCGGAACGGCTGCTCTCCACCACCGGCAAGCCGCTCAACCCGCTGGACGAGGCCGCGGTCGCCCGCGTGCTGCGGCTGGCCCGGGAGGGCGACGAGGTCGCGAAGGTCGCGATGGACCGTTTCCTCACCCGCCTGGTGCAGAGCGTCGCCGCGCTGGTCCTGGCCATAGACCCGCAGCTGGTGGTGGTCGGCGGCTGGGCGGCCGGGCTGGACGGCGTGCTGGAGCCGCTGCGCGAGCGCCTGGCCCAGTTCACCCTGCGCGCGCCCGAGGTGGCGCTGGCGGCGCTGGGCTCGGAGGTCGTCGCCATGGGCGCCCTGCGGGTGGCCATGGACCACGTCGAGGACCAGCTCTTCGCCGTCGACCCACCGCGGGCGTAGACCCGGGGCGGGTCGGGCGGAGCGGCGGGCCGGGGCCGTGGGACGGGGCCGCAGGCCCGTCTCCGCAACGGCCGCCGCAACGGCCCGCGCAACGGCAAAGGCCCGGACGCCGCTGGGGCGTCCGGGCCTCGACCTGAGGGTGTCGGAAATGGTTCAGGAGGCGGTGCGGACCTCGGCCGCCGCGCCGACGGGGGTGACCTCGACCAGGCCGGTCTCACCGAAGGTGAGCTTGCAGGTGTCCGCCCGGTAGGTGGAGACGGCGAGCGCGACCAAACGGCCGGCGGAGGCGTACTGGGTGGTCATCACCAGCACCGGAGTGCCCGGGGAGCGCTCCAGCAGGACGGCCTCGGCGGCCTCGGCGACACCCAGCTCGACGGCACGGGACTCGCCGTCCACCTCCAGGCGCTCCAGCTGGCGCAGCACCGAGCGGGCCCGGTCGCTCTCGGCCCTGAAGCCCGGCAGGTGCGGCAGCGCGGAGGCCGGCACGTGCAGCGACTCGGTGGCCATCGGACGGCCCTCGACCAGCCGGACCCGGCGGACGGTGTGCACGGTGGCACCCTCGGCGATGCCCAGGTTCTGGGCCAGCTGCGCGGAGGCGGGCGCGGTCGTGCAGTCGACCGTGCGCCAGGCCTGGCTGCGCCCGACACCGGGCCAGCCCTCCTCCTGCCGGTTCACCGGGACACCCACCCGCGGGGCGGCGACCAGCGTGCCGATCCCCCGGCGTCGCACCAGGCGGCCCTCCAGCTCCAGCTGGTCGAGGGCCTGCCGCAGCGTCGCCCGGGCCACGCCGAAGCGGGCGGCCAGCTCACGCTCGTTCGGCATGACCTGACCGGTGGAGAACTCCGAGTCGATGGCCCGCAGCAGCACCGTGCGCAGGTGCCAGTACTTCGGTTCCGGCACCGCCGAAAGCTGTCCTGTCGTCCCCACCGTGTCCTCCACCCTGGTGTTGTCCGCCCTACGACAAGGAGGGCGGAACCCGGGCCCACTGCTCGCAGTCGCGGCAGGTGGGAGAGCGGGCCTTTATCCGTCCTTCTTTATTAAAGGTCCTTGCAGTAAGTGACCCTAGGGGCTCTGTCCGGAGATGGTCAAGACCAATGGCACGGCTTGATGCGACCGCGACACGGATTCACGCCGCGTTCACGCCCGCACCGACGCACGCCCCGGTCACCGCGCGTCACGCTTCGGGGCCGGCTCGGGCACTGGGTAGGCTGCTCGGGTGATCGTGGTGACGAGTGTGAACGTGAACGGAATCCGGGCGGCGGCCAGGAAGGGCTTCGTCGAGTGGCTGGCCGGGACGGAGGCGGACGTGATCTGCCTCCAGGAGGTGCGCTCCGAACCCGAGCAGCTGCCCGTCGAACTGCGCGACCTGGACGGCTGGCACGCGATCTGGGCACCCGCCGCCACCAAGGGCCGGGCCGGCGTCGCGGTCCTCTCCCGCCAGGAGCCGCAGCGCACCGCGATCGGCTTCGGCTCCGAGGAGTTCGACGACTCCGGCCGCTACGTCGAGATCGACCTGCCCGGCCTGACCGTCGCCAGCCTCTACCTCCCCTCCGGCGAGGTCGGCACCGAGCGCCAGGACGAGAAGGAACGCTTCATGGCGGAGTTCCTCGTCCACCTCACCGCCCTGCGCGCCCGCGCCGCCGCCGACGGCCGCGAGGTCGTGGTCTGCGGCGACTGGAACATCGCCCACCGCCCCGAGGACCTCAAGAACTGGAAGGCCAACCAGAAGTCCGCCGGCTTCCTCCCCGAAGAACGCGCCTGGCTCTCCCGCGTCTACGACGAGGCCGGCTACGTCGACGTCGTCCGCGCCCTCCACCCCGACCGCACCGGCCCCTACTCCTGGTGGTCCTACCGCGGCCGCGCCTTCGACAACGACTCCGGCTGGCGCATCGACCTCCAGGTCGCCACCCCCGGCCTCGCCGCCAAGGCCGTCGAGGCCTACGTCGAACGCGCCGACACCCACGCCGAGCGCTGGAGCGACCACGCCCCCGTCACCGCGGCGTTCGATTTCGACATTAACTAACCATCGAATTCCTACAGTTGACGAATACGCCGACACCGGCCCTGGGCTGACCGCACGACACCAGCCCAGGGCCCGCTCACATCGGCTCACGTGGCCTGTGCTCGCGCCTGATCGGCTCCGCGGGCAACGGGTCAATGGCGAATCGACCTGCTTTGTAGAACTTTCGGCACCGCCACCAGGCTGGCAGGCCTACGCTGGGCGGCCGTCCTTCCACCCCGAGCGGTGGGTTTACCACGCTCCATGAACGTCGCTTACCCTCCCGACAGCATCGTGCATGCGGTTCAGCCGCTTCTTGGCATCGTCTCTCTTCATCAAGGGCCGACTCCCGCCATCGACCGCCGCGTCCTCGGCCGCGCTCGGCGGCGTGCCCCATGACCGTCGTCCGGTTGATGGCCTCCCGATCGCCCGGGCGCACAACCCCTGATCGCCACCGCCTGTACGGCCGGCCACCGAGGTCACCGGTGGCCGGCCGCACAGGGCCGGACGAGAAGTCAGGCCGCGCGACCCTGCGCCCAGGTGTAGAGGCGGTGTGCGCTGTCACCGAGGCGCGTGGCGTAGAGCGTGTTGGTCGGGCCGCCCGCGAGGTCCTCACTGGTGGTGGTGACGCCGACGACGGTGCCGGTGCCGGTCCGGGTGTCGAACTGTGCCAAGTGGGGGCCGCCGCTCGCCCCGTGCGACATGTCGCAGGACTCACCCCACAGAAGAGGGGCCTTGGGTCCGGACTGGGCCGGTCCGGCGCAATGGATCATGCGTGACCCGGCGTACTTGGCGTCGGGGTTGTTGAGCCGGTCCTTCGGGTACCCGAAGGTGTGGACGAACTCGTCCTTGGCGGGCTTGGTGAACGCGATCCGCTGGCTTCCCGTGACATCCGCGATCCGTCGGCCCTCGGCCGAAGGGTTCGCCACGAGGACCCCCGTGTCGTAGCCGGCGACGGCGACATCGGCCGAGGTCGTCCTGCCCGGATCGGCGTCCCAGCGGGAGGAGGTGGCCACCTCCTTGATGCTGAAGCCGCCAAGCGGCTTCGTGCCGTTGCGGTAGCCGGGCACGAAATAGAGATTGTGGTTCCACGTCGCGTCGGTGGCGGCGGCTCCGACGCCCCTCAGGCAGTGCGCCGCCGTGATGACGGTGCTGCGGTTCGCACTGGTGACGACCGTTGCGGTGCAACTGCCGTCGTAGCCGTCGGAGAAGGTGAAGAAGAGCCGGCCAACGCTCTTGTCCACCGCTCCGCCGTGCGTCCAGGTGGCTCCGGGATCCGGTGTGTTCGCGGGAAGCGGCTGCGGATCGTCAGGCGTGTTGTCGTCCTCGGGCACGGGGGTGATCTCGGGGACCATGGCGCCCGCCAGCTTCATCCGCTCGGCGGTCCAGTAGGCGTCGATCCGGCTGCGCTCCTGTTCGGTCGTGGCGCCGGAATGCGTGGTGACGGATTCCCGTTCCGCGGCGAAGGCCGTGTTCGGCAGCAGCACGGCCGCCGTGGTCGCGCTCAGCAGGAGGACTCCCGCGGCGGCGAACGTGCGGGGGAACGCTCGGTGTGTGGTTGACATCGTCGCCAATCTCGGTTGGGTTCGGTTCGTTTCGAGCACGGCTCCGCCGACGCTTCAGGAGCGTTCGGCGGCCTTGTACAGCGGCTTCGTGATCGCGGAGGTGAACTGCGGGCCGACCAGGTGTCGGGTGCAGGCCTCGTCGCCGCGGGCGCAGACCCGGCCCGAGGAGTCGAAGAAGGCCCCCTGGGTGTTGTCACCCACCACCGTGCCGATCCCGGAGGAGGGGTCGAAGTCGGCGACGCGGGGACCGCCACTGGAGCCGCCGCCCATCACGCAGGGGGCGCCCCACTCGCCCCGGGGCTCCGGGTGCTCCACGGTGCCGGGGTACTCGCGGGTCTGCCCCACGCAGTGGGCGAGCCTGGCCCCGGTGTACTCGGGCAGTCCCGCGCGGGTGGGATCGCCCGAGGCCTCGCGCGGATAGCCGAACTCGTGGACTGGGGCGCTGCCCGGCCGGTCGAAGCCGATGCGCTGTGCGGCGCCGACCGCGTCCTGCACGCGTTTGCCCGCGGTGTTGGTGTTCAGGACCAGGAACGCCTGGTCGTACGCGTCGTACTTCAGGGCGTTCTGCTCGTCGTTGAGGAGCCAGGTCGCGTCGGCGACCCCGGCGCGGGCGACGAACCTGCCGTACGGCGCGAGACCATCGCGGTAACCCGGGACGAACATCTCGTTCGACAGCAACTCGTCGTTCTCACCGAGGAGGTCAGGGCTGTTGACGCAGTGCCCCGCCGTGACGACGGTGCTGCGGTTGGCGCTGTTCACGACGGTCGCGGTGCAGCTCTCGTCCTCCCCGTGGTCGGTGAAGAAGAGTCTGCCCACCGTCCTGCTGAGGGCGTCGGCGCCGGTCCACGGAGCACCGTCGGGAGCGGCCTTGGGCGGATTGTCGGACGACGGCGTCGTCAGGGCGGCCATCCGCTCGGGGGTCCAGTGGTCCAGGACGGCCTGCTGCTGCGCGGCCGTGACCGCCTCCGGATGGACGACCACCCGGCTCGTGGTGGCCGCCCCGTCCTTCGCGGCGTGCCCGGCGGCTCCTGCGGGCGCAGCCAGCACCGTGCCCGCCGCCAACACGGCTGTCGTCAGGACGAACCGGGTGCGCGCTCGGCCGCGGATCCTGTCGCGGTGACCGTCGATCCGGCCATGTGTTTGTGACATGCACGGCACCGTAGGAGCGGGATGTCAGGTTCTCGTCTGGGGGGAGTTTCATCCGTTCATCGGTACCGGCAGATTCCGGTAACCGGCGTTTCATCCTTGTATCGATAACGGCCGCACCCCTCACCGGCCCACCTCCCAGGTGCGGTGGCCGAGTTCGGCACCGGCCGGGGTGCGGGCGGCGTCGACGTCCTCGGTCTCGGGGGTGTTCGTCACGATCGTCTCCGACTCGTCCCGGGCCGGGAGTCGAGGGGAGTCGATCTGCTCGCCGCCGCGTCGCTCGGTGGCCTCTGCTGCTCTGGCCCCGGCGACGAGGGAATGTGACACGGTGGACGAGAAATCTTCGAGGGCGGCGCTCTTCGAGGCGCACCGGCCCCGGCTGCGGGCCGCCCTGCCGGACCGGCGCCAGCGCGTTCGCCGGGCGCCCGCTGCCACCGTGTCACCGTGTCACCGTGTCACCACGGTCCCGCGAGGTGGGAACGCCGGCTGTCCGGGCCGTCGCCCGGTGCCGCGCCGGCAGGCGGTGCGCCGCGGGGCGGGGCAGGCGGTCGGCCCGGACCGGACTGCCGGGTGGGGCCGGCCGGCCCCACCCGGTGGCCCGGGACGGGGTTCGTGCGTCACAGCGGCCTCCGCTGTCGGACCCGCGGGACGCCACCGGGGCGATGCCGGCGACACAGAGCATGCTGGCCGCAACGGTCAGCGCGGGTGCGCGGCGACCGGCCGAACCGGCACGGCCCCCGCTCGTACCCGGGCCCGGCTGACCGGCGGCAGCCGGCCCTTCGCGCTCCAGGCCAGCGACCCTTATCGCCCGCCCGGTCGGCGGCACCGAGCGGGCGGAGGGCAAGGGTCGCCAGCCGCCGATGGCCGTCACCCCCGCTGGGTGACGGCCACCGAACAGGGCTCACACCGTGGTCACTAGCACGGCCACGGCGTGGTGACGTGGCCCGTCACGGTGTCCACCGCCACCGTCCTGCCCTCGCTGGGAATGCAGAAGTAGTAGGTGGGATGCGGGTTCTGCACGACGGGCTCATTGAGGTACAGGGGCTTGAACGCGCCGGTGTGCCCGGCCTTGACGGCCAGATCGTGGGCCTGGACCTCCGTCATGGTGAACGGGGAGATGGCCTGGATCCCGATCGGGACGCTCCACGGCTGCGTGCTCTGGTACTGACCGGTGGTCGAGTACTTGTACTCGAAGGACGGCTCCGAGTCCTTGGCCCGGAAGCGGATCCACCAGGCCTGGACGTCATTGGGGTTGGTCGTGGGTGTCAGCAGGACGGCGTCCGCGTCGTAGAACTGCGAGCCGGGGTGCTCCTGCTGCGCCTTCACCTTGGCCTCCCGCACGATCTGTGTGAGCGGGAGGTGGGATGCCGCGCTGGCGGTGGACGGGGCGATCGGCAGCAGCGACAGGGCCGTGGCGGTCGCGGCGAGCCCGATCCGTGCCCGAAGGCGGCGGCGTGATGTCCGGCACCCGTTCAGTGCGGGTGTCGCGGGCGTGCGGGCGGTGCGCGTGGTGTTCATGTCCTTCATCTCCTTCGACCCGGACCCTGCGTGGTCACGGTGGAAGTCGACTGCCGGGTTCGGCGTGAGCGGTGGCCGACGGGCGAGAGGTCCTCGGCCGGGCTCCGCGGGGATGCAGCCTCCCGGGGTCCAACGGTAGGAAGGTCTCCGGGCGCCGTCTCCTGGCCGTCATCCTCGCTGAGCCGAACAGGCGAACCTCTCACCCGGAGCGATGCCCGTCCGGGGTTTCGCCGCGCGGTCCCGGCCGGTGGGCCCGATCCTGTGCCGCTCCTTGATCATCGCTGACTGTTACGAGGCGGTGACACGATCTGCTCGAAGTAGGCGTCCCAGCCGACGAGCCTGTAGATCGTCTGCGTCGGGACCTGAAGTCGCAGACGTTCACCCCGCTCCCCGTGCGGGAGGTGATGATCCCGAAGGGCGGCAGCAGTGGAAAGCTCCGCCGTTTGGGCATTCCTCCCGTGGGTGACAGAGTCGTGCAAGCGGCTCTGAAGCTGGTACTGGAGCCGATCTTTGAGGCGGACTTTCTCCCGTGCAGTTACGGGTTCCGCCCCAAACGGCGGGCCCAGGACGCGATCGCCGAAATCCACTTCTTCGGATCCCGCTCCTACCAGTGGGTCCTGGAAGCGGACATCCAGGCGTGCTTCGACGAGATCTCACACTCGGCCCTTATGGACCGGGTGCGGGCGCGGATTGGAGACAAGCGGGTCCTGGCCCTGGTCAAGGCGTTCCTCAAGGCCGGAATCATGCACGCTGACGGCACCGCGGACGCCTCGATCACCGGTACGCCGCAGGGAGGAATCCTGTCCCCGCTGCTGGCCAACATCGCCCTGTCCGCCCTCGACGAGTACTTCGCCGAGATCTGGCAGAGCTACGGCTCGGATTATCAGCGCACCGCGCGTCGCAAGCGTGGCCTGCCCATGTGTCGCCTCGTCCGCTACGCGGACGACTGGGTGGTCATGGTGTCGGGCACACGCGAGCACGCCGAGGCTCTGCGGGTCGAGGCCGCAGCGGTCCTGGCGCCGATGGGCCTGCGCCTGTCGGAAACCAAGACGCAGGTGGTCCATATCGACGAGGGCTTCGACTTCCTGGGCTGGCGCATCCAGCGTCGACGGAAACGAGGCACTGCCCGGCAGGTCGTCTACACCTACCCCTCGAAGAAGGCCCTGGCCTCCATCGTGGACAAGGTTCGGGCGATCACCGGCAGATCGAAACACCGGCATCTGTCCGAACTGCTAAGACAGTTGAATGCTGTCCTGCGCGGCTGGTGCGCCTACTTCCGGCACGGCGTGTCCGCAGCCACGTTCGGTTACCTCGATGAGTACGCCTGGCGTCGAGTGACCCGCTGGTTGCGCAAACGGCACCCCCGCGTCTCGTGGGCGTCCTTGATCCGCCGCTTCCTCCCGGGGAGACGGCCGACCGAGGGTGGGATCTCGCTGTTCAAACCCCAAGAGGTGGCGGTAGTTCGCTACCGATACCGGGGACTGCACATTCCCACACCATGGACAACTCCACCAGCTGCCGTCAGCTGACTCAGCGGCAAGAACACGTGGAGAGCCGGATGCTCGGAGACGGGCCTGTCCGGTTCGGCGGACGGGCCGGGGAAACGGAATACCAGAAACGGTGCTACCGCGCCCCGGTCCGACCCGACTCGTCGACGCACAGGACCAGGGCCCGCTCCGGCGGGTCCAGGTAGAGCCCGACCACGTCGCGGACCTTGTCGATGAACTGCGGGTTCTTCGACAGCTTGAAGGTGTCGACCTGGTGAGGCTTGAGCCCGAAGGCCCGCCAGACGCGGCCGACCGTGGACTTCGACAGCCCCGTCTCGGCGGCCATCGACGCCCGCGACCAGTGGGTGGCGTCCTTCGGGGTGCGTTCCAGGGTGGCGACGACGATTTCCTCGATCCGCTCGTCACTGATCTTCCGTGGAGCGCCGGGGCGTTGCTCATCCGCGAGCCCCTCCAGCCGGCGCTCCAGGAAGCGCCGCCGCCACTTGCCGACCGTCTGCGGCCAGATGCCGAGCTCGGCGGCGACCTCCTGGTTCGTCTTTCCGTCCGCGCAGCCGAGCACGATCCGGCACCGCTGGGCCAGCGCCTGCGACGACTTCGCCCGCCTCGATCAGCGGACCAGCGTCGCAGTCGAACCCGAGACCGTGATCTACAGCGACGCCGAGGTCACCCCCGGCAGCGGCAGTGAACACCACGAGGGCGCCGTCGCTGCCGAGTTACTCGCTGCCGAGACCGAGCCCGATGGCAGGGCGCGCCGCCCGGGCGGGGGCCGACCGGCGCTGACTGGCAAGGACCCGGACTGCGCCCGCACCGCTCTCCCCGTATCGACGCGTCACACCCGCTGGTGTCCGGTGACGGGGTTGGCAGACGGCGTCTGGTCAGGTCGATTCGCGAGGGTCAGGGCTGTGGCAGCCAGGAAGGCAGCCGTGGCGGCGAGCGTGGCTGCTGACCAGCCGAACCTTGTGACGACAGTGGGGCCGAGTGCTGTGCCGAGGCTTCCGCCGATGAAGTAGACCACCATGTATCCGCTGTTGTATCGAGCGGGTGCGGTGGGGTCGATCGCCAGGACGGTGCTTTGGTTGGCGACCTGTGCTGCGAACAGGCCGGCATCGAAGAGTGCCAGGCAGGCCAGTGTGGCGATCACGCTGTGGAGGGTGAACGAGCTCGCCAGCGCAGCGGTAGATGCCAGGAGTAGGCCGACGAGGATGACCTTTCGGGCACCGATGCGGTCAGTGGATCGGCCAGCGATCTGGGTAGCGGCGATCCCGGACAACCCAGCGAGCCCGTATACGCCGATCCGCTCGGGCGAGTACGTGAAGGGTGGTTGGGAGAGCGCGGCTGCCAGGCCTGCCCAGACGGTGCAGAATCCGAAGAACCACAGCGCGCCCCGCAGTGCGGCGAGCCTCAGGACCCGGTACCGGACGAAGAGCCCAGGTAGGGAACGAAGGCTGTTGAACAGGCCTCCGGTTGCCGCGTTGCGCGCGTTTGGCAGCACGAGCAGGCAGCAGAGCGCGCATACGGCACACCCAGCGGCGAACATCCAGAGCATGCCGCGCCATCCGAAGTGGTCGGTGAGGAGTCCACCGACGATGCGCCCGGACAGAATCCCGGCTGAGATTCCGGACGTGACGATTCCCAGCGTGGTAGCGCGCCGGTGAGGCTGTGCCAGCCGTCCGGCGATGGAGCTCATGCCCGCACCGACCACAGAGAAGGCGCCAGTCACAGCGGCCAACGCGCCGAGTGACGGGATGCCTCGGACGAGGGCGCTGAACCCGAGTGCGGTGCCGAGCACAGCGAACTGGACAGCCATGACCTGGTTGGGTGGGTAGCGGTCCACGAGCGGAACCAGTACGGCCAGGCCGATCATGTAGCCGATCGGGCCCAGGGCCAGTGCGAGGCCGACTTCGGCGATCCGCGACCCGAGCGAGCCTGCGACCTGCGCGACCGAGGGCTGCAGTACGTAGATGGTGGAGGTTCCCAGCGCCGCCGCCGCCGACATGAAGATCACTGCCGCGCCGGCCGGTCCGCCCCTCCGCTCGCGCGCGGCCGACAGCGCGACCTGCGCGTCTGGATCGGTGACGTCGCAGCGGCGATCTCGTGCCGCTTGGGCCGGACCGTCGCGCAACGGGCGGGGACAGTGCTCTTTTTCGGTCATGCGTCCACGGTCGCTAGGATCCGCGTCGCGCAACAGTGACCGATGTGTCACTGCTGTTACAATTTCGGACATGCCTCATGTGGTGGCGTTGGCACTCAGCGACGGCGTTCCAATCTTCGAACTGGCGGCTCCCTGCGCGATCTTCGGCACCGACCGCAGCGATCTGACCGGAACCGACTGGTACACGTTCAAGGTGTGCAGCCCGTCCAGCGCCCGCATCGATGAATGGTTCACGGCCTCGACTCCGTACACCTACAACGACATGATTGCCGCAGACACTGTCATCATCCCGGCATGCCATGACGCGGCACTTACTCCCGCACCCGGTCTAGTGGACGCTGTGCGAGAGGCGGCGCGACGAGGCGCGCGGATCGCCTCGATCTGCACCGGTGCATTCGTCATCGCCGCAGCGGGACTGCTCGACGGGCGCCGCGCCGCGACGCACTGGGTGCACGCGCCGGCGCTGGCCGAACGGCATCCGCAGATCGTCGTCGATCCGGCGCCGTTGTACATCGACCACGGTGACGTCCTGACGTCGGCTGGGAAATCCGCGGGTATCGACCTGTGCCTGCACCTGGTGCGGAAAGACTACGGCGCACACGTCGCCAACCAGGTGGCGAGACGCTTGGTTGCGCCGCCGCAGAGAGAAGGCAACCAGCGGCAGTACATCGACCCTGTTCCGGCACCGCAGGGCAGCGATGATTTCGGTGCCACGTTGCAGTGGGCGCTGGAGCACCTTGCCGAGGCGCTCACGGTCGAGCAACTGGCACAGCACGCGCGGGTGAGCGTGCGCACCCTGCACCGGCACTTCGTGAAGCGTACTGGTGCAAGGCCGTTGGAATGGCTGAACAGTCAACGCGTCCGGCGGGCCCAACAACTACTGGAGACGACCGATTTCACGATCGAGCGCATTGCCGCGCTGGGCGGGTTCGGCACCTCAGTGGCTCTGCGCCGTCACTTCCACGACGCGCTCGGCACCACTCCGGATGCCTATCGCAGGACCTTCACCGCAGGAACCTCGGCAGGCGACCCCGCAAACTCGCCAGCCCAGGAACCGCACTGACGACCGGAACACCGTGTCCGGATCGACCCGGTAGCCACCGCCGCCTTGGACTGCGTTGAGCATCCACAGGGACGCTGATCCCGCACTGGCGGCAGATCAGGTAGTGGCGGTGGTCGGCGCCGGGGCGGTGGCGGTGGCCATGATGGCGAAGCTCGGCGGGAGCTTGGGGGCTTCGGCGCTGAGCAGCAGGCCGCCCCACATCTCGGCGACCGCGAGGCCAGCAGAAAGTGCGAGGGCGTGGAAGGGGCGGTCGGTCAGGCGGATTGCGGCGCCGGCCGGTGCGGCGAGCAGGCCGAGGAGCAGCAGGGAGCCGACCGCCTGGGTGGCTTCGCCGGCGGTGGCACCGACCAGGGCGAGGAAGCCGAAGCCGAAGCCGAGCAGCAGGGTCAGCCGCAGGCGCGGATCGGGCGGTACATGGACCAGAGGCACTGGCTGCCCTGGGCACCGGCATGCCGAAGGAGCCGGGGGTCCCGGCTCAGCGGGGACGCCCGGCTCCCCGGGTTTCCGCACTCCTCGGCGTCCTCCGCGGCCAAACTGGAGCGCGTGCTGCCGTACCCGCTGCGGGAGGACGAGGTACACCGGGCCCAGCGGGCGATGCTGATGCGGGAGTTCACCCCGAGGAAGATGGAGGCGCTGCGCCCCCGGGTGCAGGGCATCGTCGACGACGCCATCGACGCCATGCTCGCGGGCCCTCGTCCGGCCGACCTCGTGGCCGCCTTCGCGACGCCGGTCGCGATCGGCGTCATCTGCGAGGTCCTCGGGGTGGACGCCGAGGAGGACCGCCAAGTGCTGCACGCACTGTGCCGCACCGTGGCGTCGCGCACCGCGCGGCCGGACGAGGCATCCCGGGCGCTGGACGCGCTGGAGAGCTATTTCCATCGCTTGGTGGAGGCACAACTGCGCTCTCCGGGAAGGGGCGTGGTGGGCCGGGTGATGGTCGAGCGGATTCGGTCCGGAGAGCTGAGCCACCAGGATGCCGTGGCGACCACGCAGTTGCTGTTCCACGCGGGCCACGGCACGCCCGCGTACACGATCGCCACCGCTGTGGCGGCGCTGTTCGCGCATCCGGAGCAACTGGCCGCCTTCCGTGCCACGGAGGACATCGCCGAGGCCGTGATGGAACTGCTCCGCTACACGACGGTCGCTCACAACGGCATGACTCGCGTCGCGACCGAGGACATCGTCATCGGCGTCACCCCGGTCCGGGCCGGTGAAGGAGTGCTGATCCAACTGGACGCCGCCAATCGGGACCCGTCGGTCTTCCCTGCCCCGGACCGGCTCGACCTCGGCCGGCCGCCGTCGCCGAACCTGGCGCTCGGCCATGGGCCGCACCACTGCCTGGGCAGCGCATTGGCCCACGTCGAACTGCAGGTGGCCCTCGGCACCCTCTTCTGCCGAATCCCCGCGCTGCGGCTCGCGGTGCCGGCGGCGGAGCTGTCGTTCAAGGACAACGAGAACCTCGTGGGCCTGCACACCCTGCCGGTGACCTGGTGAGCCGAAGACCGGTGACGCTTTCGTGGATCCCGACTGGTGCTACCGGCGCCTGCATGATGAGCCGCTCGTGCTCGGGGTGCACCTGGGCCGACTTCCTGCGTTCCCAGGCCGATGCACTGCTGGCCTGCGACTTCTTCGAGACTGTCACGCTGTCCGGGACCGCTTGTGCGTATTCACCGCGATCGAGCACGCCAACCGCCGGATCCGGATCCTGGGCGCAACCACCCACCCGACCGCGGCCTGGGTGGCCCAGACCGCAAAGAACCTCGTCATGGACATCGAGGACGCCGCTCCACATGTCCGTCCGAGCATCCGGGTGATCAGGAGCGTCCTGACCTTTGGCGGAGCCGCTCACATGGCTGATTTCCTCCGCGCTCTGTTCCTATCGGCACGGTAAAGCACCAATACTGGCGGGACGGTCGGCAAGACCCGTGACGAGGAGGCGTGCGGTATGACGCATGCGCAGGACGCCGACCCGGCGGAGCCCACGACCGCCGAGGCAGGCACACCGGCCACGCCCGGCCTCGGGGGCCGGACTCCGTTCGACGACGTGTACGACCAGCCGGACCCCCGGGCCTTCTTCCGGACGTTCAGGCCCCTGGAGTACCAGACGCCGCACCACGCGCAGGGCGTCTTCCGCCGGATGACCGCAGCCCTCGGGCAGCGACTTCGCGCCGGGCGGCCGGTCACCGTACTGGACATCTGCTGCTCCTACGGCATCAACGCCGCGCTGCTCAACCACGACCTGACCCTGGACGACCTGTACGCCCACTACACGTCCCCGCAGGCGGCGGCGCTCACGACCGCCGAGCTGACCGCATGGGACCGGTCCTACTACGCGGCCCACCGACGCCCGGACGCCGCCCGCGTGATCGGGCTCGACATCGCCACGAACGCGGTCTCGTACGCGCGTGCCGTCGGCATCCTGGACGACGCCTTCGACGAGAACCTGGAGACCGCGCCGCCCTCGGCCGCACTGCTCGGGGCCGTGCGGAACACGGACCTGATCACCATCACGGGCGGGGCCAGCTTCCTCACCCCGCGCACCTTCCAGCCGCTCCTGGCCAACGCCGACGGCCCTGTGTGGGTCGCCGCGTTCGTGCTGCGCACGGGCTCGTACCAGGAGATCGCCGAGGGGCTGGCTCCGTACGGCTTGATCACCCAGAAGGACCCTGCGCACACCTTTCCGCAACGCCGCTTCACCAGTGCGCGTGAGCAGCAGTACGCCGTCGAAGCGGTGACCGCGGCCGGGGAGGACCCTCGGGGCAAGGAGAGCGAGGGCTACTTCCACACCACACTGCACGTGTCACGCCGAGCAGAAGACGTGTCGGGATTCCCGCTCATCTCGCCCGCAGAAGACGCCTGAACCGGGCCAGGCGACCAACCGGCCACAACACGCTGCGAGAAAAGGGGAGTTGGGTGCCACAACCTGCCGCACGTCTACTGCTCACAGACGACTACCTGTTCTCGTTCATCGACCGGGTACGGGCACTCGCGGACCAAGCCGGTGTGGCCCCCGTCCCGTTGGGGGTGGGCGACTGCGACCTGCCCACCCCACCGCACATCGTGGAGGCGATGCGCAGGTCCGTACAGGACCCGGAGCTGCACCGCTACCCGCCCTATAGCGGCACGGCCTAGCTACGAGAAGCGGCCGCCGCCTTCCTGGCACGGCGCTTCTCCGTGCGGGCGGACCCGGACTCGGAAGTACTCGTCACGCTCGGCAGCAAGGAGGCTATGGCGCACCTCGCGCTGGCCTATGTGAACCCGGGTGACGTGGTGCTGGTGCCCGACCCGGCCTATCCGGTGTACGAGACATGGGCACGCTTCTATCGAATTCCACTCGCTGTCCAAGGCGTACAACATGCCGGGCTGGCGGGTGGGCTTCGCAGCAGGCAACGCGTCGGCCGTCAATGCCCTACGTACGGTCAAGACGCACACCGATTCCGGTACGTTCGCGGCGATCCAGCACGCCGCCGTCGCTGCCCTGGGCGACACCGCCGGATACCCCGAGCACCTGCGGAACACCTACCGTACCCGGATGCACCTACTGTGCGACGGCCTCGAACGGGCCGGCCTCGACGTCCTACGACCCGACGCCACCTTCTACTGCCTCGTGCGCTGCCCGCCGGGCTACAGCAGCGAGGCGTTCGCGAAGCGGCTGCTGGAGGACGCGGCGGTGCTTGGCATCCCGGCCACAGGGTTCGGGCCGGGCGGCGAAGGCTACGTACGGCTGACCGTGTGCGCGGACACCGCGTCGATCGAAGAGGCCGTACGGCGGATCGGCGCGGTCATCTGGTGACCGTCCGACCGAAGCAAGTGAGACCAGGACTTGACTGATACCCGTGCATGACGAAGGCCCCGACTGCGATGCGGTCGGGGCGCCGGCCACCGTGAACGCACGGATGCCCCAAAGAGGTCGGCCGCGTAGGACGCGCACGCGACTGGGACATGGACCTTGGTGTCGTCCGGCTCGGCGACCCGGAGCAGTTCCCTTGGGCTTGCCCGGCCCGAGCCCGGACCGTCTGCGCAGCGCCCTCTCCTTGACCAGACCGCCGCTGGACAGCGGCGTCGGGGAGTCCGTCGAGTTCATCCCGAGACGCCCCTTGAGTTCGGCGTTCGTTCTCCTCTCGCAGCTCGGTGATCTCGGCCCGAACTACCGCCAGATCCGCCCGAAGCCGCTCCCCCACGCGGAATCGGCTCGTCAAACCTGTCGATGACGGCCGCCAGTTGCTCGTCCGCTTCGCGAACTACGCCGAGCTTCCAGCACGTTCCAGCTGCCCTACGCGTGCTTCGAGTTCGGCGGGTAGGTACCAGCCTTCAGTGTCGGGTGTCATGTGGAGACGGGCTTTGAGACCGAGGTGGAGCTGGCGGCGGTGTTCCTGGTCGGCCTGGTTCCAGGCGTCGGCGAAGGTCTGGCCGGTTTCGACGTCGACCCACTTGGCGGGGTGTTGTGGGAGGGCGGCGAGGCGGCGGCGTTCGTCGACGAGGACTTCGAGGGCTTCGGAGTATTCGTCGTCGCCGCCGGGGTAGTCGAACAGGTTGCGGCGCTTCTCCTCACGCAGGTCTCTCATGGCCTGGGTGACGTGGTTGAGCTGTTGGGGCAATGAACGAATCGACCTGCTTTCGACAACTCTCGACATCGCCGCCAGGCCAACAGGTCCACATCGAGCGGGCGAGGGACCGAGCCGGTGCCTCCGTCCACGCCCCGGAGAATCACGCCGGGTCGTTCACACCGCCGTTGCTCCCGCCGCAGCGAAGTCCCTGGCCCGGCGCCGATCGGGTGTCCAGTTCGGTCTTGTCGGGGCACCGCGCCGCCCGGCGTGCTGTCAGGGCGGGGTGGTGCCGCCGCCGATGACCGTCGGGGGGTGCGGCCGTCGGGTGTGGCGAGGGCCGTCAGGCGGAGGGAGACCGAGCCAGGAGGCGGTTGACGAGCGTGGTGAGCTCGGCGGGGGTCCTGACGGCGGCGAACTCATCCTCCTCGGTGTCTATGCCGAACTCGCGCTTCAGCCTGCTGAGCGTCTCCAGCAGGGCCAGCGAGTCGTAGCCCAGGACGGCGAAGTCGAGCTCCTCGGGCTGGTCGGTGGGCTCCAGGGGGTCACCCTCGCCGGCGCACTCGTGCAGGATCGCCAGGAGCCGGTCGGTGGTCAGCTGGGTCATGGTGGTCTCTTCTCCGGTCACGGTTGGGTGGGATCGGACGGGGGCCCGCCGGGTCCGGCCACGACCAGAGCCGAGTTGAACCCGCCGTGTCCGCGGGCGAGGATCAGCGCCGTACTCAGCGGGCCCCGGCGCGGGCTCGTCACCAGGTCGAGGGTGTGATCGGGCAGCGGCCGGGCGACGTTGACGGTCGGGGGGATGACGCCGTCGCGCAGGGCCAGTAGCGCCGTGGCCACGTCGAGCGCGGGGCCACCCGAACTCAGCCGCCCGGTCATGGTCTTGGGGGCGGTGACCGGTACGCCGTACGGGCCGAAGAGGCTGCGCAGGGCTTCGGCCTCGACCGCGTCCTCCGCCCGGGTGCCGGCCGCGTCGGCGAAGACCACGCTGATGTCGCCGGGCCGCAGCCCGGCGTCGTCGAGGGCCGCTCGGGCGGCGCGCAGCAGGTTCGCGCGCCGGCCGGAGTCCGGCGGCGGGTCGAAGGTGGACGCGTAGCCGGTGATCCGGCCGTACCAGCGGCCGTCGTCCAGGGCTCCCCGCGCGCGGGCCGCGTCCTCGCGCTCCAGGACGAGCAACGCGCCGCCCTCGCCCGGCACGTAGCCGTCGGCCTCGGGGTCGAAGGGGCGGTAGGCCCGGGTGGGGTCGGTCCGCCGGCTCATCCGGGCGGTGCTGAGCTGGGCCACCCAGCCCCAGGGGCAGGGGGATCCGTCCACCGCGCCGGCGAGGACCATCCGCTGGCCGCGGCGCAGGTCGCGGCGGGCCTGGCCCAGGGCGTCGAGGCCGCCGGCCTGTTCGGTGACCAGCACGCCGGCGGGGCCGCGCAGCCCGTGCCGGATGGAGATCTGTCCGGTGTTGACGGCGTAGAACCAGGCGAAGGACTGGTAGGCGCTGACGTATTCGGGGCCGCGCCCCCACAGGTTCTCCAGCTCCCGGTGGCCGAACTCGAACCCGCCCGCGGAGGCGGCGGTGACGACTCCGACCCCGTACTCGGGCAGGGCGGCCGGATCGACCCCGGCGTCGGCGAGCGCCCAGTCGGAGGCGACCAGCGCCATCCTGGTCATGTGGTCGGTCTGCGGCAGGAGCCGGCTGGACAGGTGCTCCTCCGGGACGAACCGGGGGACCTCGCCGGCGAGCCGGCTGGGGTAGCGGTCGGCGTCGAAGCGGGTGACAGGGCCGATCGCCGAGGCGCCGTCCAGGGTGTTCGTCCAGTGCTCGTCACGGCCCAGGCCCGTCGGGGCCAGCACGCCCATCCCGGTGACGACCGGGTCGGCCCCGCTCACGCGGCGGCCCGTCCCCGGCTGCCGGGCTCGGTCAGCACCATGGCGCTCTGGAAGCCGCCGAAGCCGCTGCCGACCGTGAGGACGTCGGACACGGCCACCGAACGGGCCTCCAACGGCACGTAGTCGAGGTCGCACTCCGGGTCGGGCTCGCGCAGGTTGGCGGTGGGCGGCACCACGCCGTGCCGGATGGCGAGGGCGCAGGCGGCGATCTCCAGGGAGCCGATGGCGCCCAGCGAGTGACCGATCATGGACTTGATGCTGCTGACCGGGGTGCGGCGGGCGTGCTCGCCGAGGCTGAGCTTGAAGGCCGCGGTCTCGTGCCGGTCGTTCTGGCGGGTGCCCGAGCCGTGGGCGTTGACGTAGTCGATCTCCGACGGGTCGGTCCGGGCCTCCGCCAGTGCCGCCCGGATCGCCTCCGCCATCTCCCGTCCGTCGGGGGACAGTCCGGTCATGTGGAAGGCGTTGCAGCGGGCCGCGAACCCGGCGATCTCGGCGTAGACCTCGGCGCCCCGGCGGCGGGCGTGCTCCCGCTCCTCCAGAACGAAGACCGCGGCGCCCTCGCCGAGGACGAAGCCGCGCCGGGTGCGGTCGAAGGGCCGGGACGCCTCGGCCGGCCGGTCGTTGTAGGGGCTGGTCGCCTTGATGGCGTCGAAACAGGCCACGGTGATGGGCGAGATGGGGGCCTCGGTGGCGCCGGCCACCATCACGTCGGCGGTGCCGTCCACGATGAGGTCGGCGGCCCGGCCGACCGCGTCCAGGCCGGAGGTGCAGCCGGTCGACACCAGGGACACGGGGCCCTCCGCCGCGATGCGGTCGTGCGCGACCTCCGCGGCGATCGAACTGGGGACGAAGTAGTCGAACAGGTGTGGCACCGCGTAGGTGTGGTCGACCAGCCACCGGCTCCCGCTGTCGCTGACGACGACGTACTCGTTCTCCAGACTGGTGGTGCAGCCGACGGCACTGCCGATGACGACGCCGACCCGGGAACGGTCCAGGGCATCCGGGTCGATGCCGCTGTCCTGGATTCCTTCGCGGGCGGCGACGACGGCGAATTGCGCGGCCCGGTCCATCCGCCGGATCTGCCGGGGCGTGAGCCCTTCCGCCGCCGGGTCGAAATCGCATTCCGCCGCCATTCGGGACCGGAACGGCGAGGGGTCGAACGCGGTGATGGTGCGGGTGGCGGTCCGACCGGACGTCAGCAGCTCCCAGAACGGCTTCACACCGATCGCACCAGGTGCCACGATCCCGATTCCGGTGATGACCGCGCGGCGATTCTCCGGCGCTCTCATTCCGCCCCTCCCTTTACCTTCGGTCGTTCATCCGCATTCTCTGCTCCGGTCCCGACGCTGCGGATCTCCGGGCCGGCGTCAGCGGTAATGTCCACGGAGGGATCGTGCGCGGACCGGCTCGCATTCGGCTCAATGGCCCGTGGAGGGTCGTCAGGGGGCCCGGCGGCGGCTCCGGAAGCGGCCCTGACGTCCGATCCGGTCGTCCGGTGGGACGCTCCCCCGTTCGAATCCCGCTGGAGGACCACTCGAACAGGCGGGCACACGAGGCCCGTTGGCCGGAGACTACGCCTGCGCGGCGATGCGGCCCGGGGCCGGGAAGGCGGTGCCCACGCCGGTCGTGGCGGGTGGCGGACGTGGCGGTGGCGGCGGGAAGGGATCGCTCGGCGTTCGAACTGTCGACCCCTGCCGAAGGACGGAACCCACGAGCTGGCGAGCACCGAGCGGCGACCGCGGCCGCGCGCCCGCCGGATCGAATATCCGCCACCGCCTGATCGGTTGGACTTTACGGGAACTTTTCCTTCGACAGGAAATACCAAACCAGACAAACGGGACATCTAGCCCTTTTGTCAGCGATTCCGCCCGTCACCTCCGGGCCCGCTGCCCGTCATTGACCAGGTGTATTCAAGGACTTACGGTGAAGTCACGACGATCACCTGATGATGAGGTGCGTGCTCGATCTCATCCGGAGCGCCCCCAACCCTCCGCTTCGAGCACGACAAGATGCCAGGACCCACCTGAACAGGAGGAACATCTTGGAGTTCCGGCTTTTGGGCCCCGTCGAGATCCTGTGGCGGGGGCGCAACATCATGCCGACCGCGCCCAAGCCGCGTCAGGTCATATCCCTGCTGATACTGCGGCACGACACCGTGGTGCAGGCGCCCGAACTGATCGACGAGCTATGGCCCGAACTCCCGCCCCCGAGCGCGGTCACCACCCTCCAGACGTACATCTACAAGTTCCGCAAGCTCCTACTGAAGCAGGGCCTGGGGAACCTCCTGCAGACCCAGCCGGGCGGCTACATCCTCAGCATCCCGGAGGACAGCCTCGACGTCAGCCTCTTCGAGCGGGAGGCCGAGCGGGGCCAGGAGCTCCTCCTGCGGAACGACTCCACGGCGGCGTTGGAGAGCTTCGAGCGGGCCCTGGCCCTGTGGCGGGGCCCCGCCCTCGCCGACGTCGAGACCGGCGGACGGCTCTTCTCCTACGTGACCCGGCTGGAGGAACTGCGCTTCCGCATCCTCGAACTGCGGATCGAGGCCGACCTGGAGACCGGCCGGCACCGCGAACTCATCAGCGAGCTCAAGGCGCTGGTCCTGGCCCACCCGCTGCACGAACACCTGCACGGGCTGCTGATGGTGGCCCTGCACCGGTCCGGCCGCCGGCACGAGGCACTGGAGGTGTACCGGATCCTGCGCCAGAAGATGATCGACGAGCTGGGGCTCGAACCGGGCAGCGACCTCGCCCGGCTCCAGTACACCCTGCTCTCCGACTCGCCCGCCGAACCCCCGGAGCCGCGCGGCCCGCAGCCCGCACCGGTGGCGCCCGCCCTCGCCCCGGCCGGCGAGCGCACGCCCGCGCCCGCGCCCGCCCCCTCCCCCACCCTCCTGCCGCCCGCCGTGGTCTTCCCGGCGCCGCCCCTCGCGCCGCCGGAGTCCATCGGGATACCCGCCCAACTGCCCGCCGGACTGGCCGGGTTCGTCGGCCGGCAGGCCGTCCTCAAGGAGTTGGAGGCGGCGCTGCGCGAGCCGGACGGCCCCGAGGCCCACGGCACCGCGGCCCGCATCGGCGTGATCAGCGGATCGCCCGCGATCGGCAAGAGCGCGGTGGCCGTGCACCTCGCCCACATGCTCCGCACCCGCTTCACCGACGGACAGCTGTACGCGGACCTTCGCGGCTCCTCCACCGAGCCGCGCGACCCCGCCGAGGTGCTGCGCGGCTTCCTGCGGGCCCTCGAAGTCCCGGCCTCACGCATCCCGGAGAGCCTGGAGGAGTGCGGGGCGCTGTTCCGCTCCCGCACCTCCGGGCGGCGCATTCTGGTGCTGCTGGACGATGTCGAGTCCTCGGCCCGGATCCGGCACCTGCTGCCCGCCGACCCGCGCTGCGCGCTGCTGGTCACCAGCCGCCGCCGGATGGCCGCCCTGGTGGAGGCCGAGCACGTCGAACTGCACGCGCCGCCCCGGGAGGAGGCCCTGGAGATCCTGGCGGCCCTGGCCGGCCGCCAGCGCGTCGAGCGGCAGCCGGAGGCCGCGCTGCGGATCGTCGAGTTGCTGGGCCGTCACCCCCTCGCCCTGCGCTGCGTGGGCGGGCGGCTCGCGGCGGGGCCGGGCCTCTCGCTCGCGGTGCTCGCCGACCGGCTCGGGGCGACGCCCCGGATCCTGGACGTGGCCCGGCTCGGCGAGCTGGACGTGCGCTCCCGGTTCGAGGCGAGCTACCACGGGCTGACCAGCGCGGAACAGGAGGTCTTCCGGCTGCTCAGCGAGGTGGACGAGACGCCGTTCACCGCGAGCCGGGCCGCCGAGCTGCTGTGCCGCCCTGCCCAGGACCTGGAGACCATCCTGGAGGAGCTGGCGGACCACCACCTGCTGGCCACCGACCGGTGCGGGGACGGGATCGGCCGCTACGTCTTCGACCGGCTGGCCCGCGCCTACGCGCGGGAGCGGCGGGAGGACGCGCTGGTCGCCCGGCCGCTGGTCCAGCAGGCGGCGGTGCGCTGAGGCGCGTCCGGCAGGTCCCGCCGGGCCCGCGACGGCGGTCAGCGGCTGTCGAGGCATCCTCCACAGCCGGCCGTCAGGCTCGGCGGCACGCGTCCGCGGCTGCCGCGCGCAGACGCCCGGGCGGAGTGCCGGACACCCCGCCCACCGATCCGCCCACACGAGACGAGGACGATCCCGCCATGCCGAACGAAGAGCACGTGTCCCCCGAAGCACCCGGCGGCGCCGAGGTGACGTTCGTCAACCGGTTCACCGTGCACGGGCCGGCCGAGGAGTTCGAGGAGGTCTTCGACCGCACCTCCGCCTTCATGGCCCGGCAGCCGGGATTCGTCCGGCACACCCTGCTGCGGGAGGTGGACGACCCGGCCGGCTACGTGAACCTCGCCGTGTGGCGGGACCGGGACTCCTTCCGACGTGCGGTGGGGCACCCGGACTTCGTCCCGCACGCCACCGCGCTGCGGTCGCTGAGCCGGAGCGAGAACGGGCTCTACGCGGCCCGGCTCTCCCGGCCGGCGGCGGACGGGACGGACCGGCCGGTCAGGACAGATCCTTGAGCACCTCGCGCAGGGCCTCGATCACCCGGTCCTGGGCGTCCGCGGTCAGCGAGGGGTACATCGGCAACGAGAAGATCTGACCGGCCAGCCGCTCGGTCACGGGGAGCGAGCCCTCCCCGTGACCGAGGTGGGCGAAGCCGGTCATGGTGTGCACCGGCCACGGGTAGCTGATGTTGAGTTCGATGCCCCGGGGCCGCAGCGCTTCGATGATCTCGTCCCGGCGCGGGTGGCGCACCACGTGGACGTAGTACACGTGCTCGTTGCCGGGGGCCGTCTCCGGGAGGACCAGCTCGGTGTCGGCGAGCCCCACGGCGTAGCGTCGGGCAATGTCCTGACGAGCCGTCACATAGCTGTCCAGGCGTCGGAGTTTGCGCCGCAGGATCTCGGCCTGGACCTCGTCCAGCCGGCTGTTGTGGCCGGGCAGAGCGGTCACGTAGTACCGCTCCTCCATGCCGTAGTAGCGCAGCCGGCGCAGCGCGCCGTCGACCTCGGCGTCGGAGGTGAGGACGGCGCCGCCGTCGCCGTACGCGCCGAGGACCTTCGTCGGGTAGAAGGAGAAGGCGGCGGCCCGGCCCATGGTCCCGGCCGGGCGGCCGTGATGACGGGCGCCGTGGGCCTGGGCGCAGTCCTCCAGCACGGCCAGGCCGTACCGCTCGGCGAGTTCCTCCAGCGGCGCCATGTCCACGCACTGGCCGTACAGGTGGACCGGCAGCAGGCAGCGGGTCCGCGGGGTGATGGCGGCCTCCACCTGGGAGACGTCCATCAGGTAGTCCTCGCCCACGTCGACGAAGACCGGGGTCGCCCCGGTGCCGACGATGGCGACCACGGTCGGGGCGGCCGTGTTCGAGACGGTGATCACCTCGTCCCCGGGCCCCACCCCGAGGGCCTCCAGGCCGAGCTTGACGGCGTTGGTGCCGTTGTCCACCCCGACGCAGTGCGGGACGCCGTGCCAGGCGGCGAACTCCTCCTCGAACGACCGGACGCCGTCGGCGAGGACCAGCCGGCCCGAGCCGAAGACGGTGTCCACCGCGTCGAGGATGTCCTCCCGTTCCGCGGCGTACTCGTCCAGATATCCCCATACGCGAGTGGTCACAGGAACTCTCTTCCTTTCGTCTTCGACAGGCTCCGACAAGCTCCGGCGGGCTCGGACGGGCGCCGGCAGGCTCCGATCCCAGCCGACGGCACTCGCATCCGTCTCGCACCCGGTTCGACACCGCCGCCGGTGTCAGTCACGGCGGGCGACGAACAGCCCCCGCGCCGTCCAGTCCGGCCGGAGGTACTCCGCCGGGCAGCCGGCGTCCGCGAACGCGGCCAGGTACTCCTCCTGCGTGAACAGGGTGAGCAGGTCGATCTCGGTGAACTCCCGGATGCCGTCGGCCTCGCCGACCACGAACCGGACCTCCATGCGGGTGGTACGGCCGTGTCGGGTGGAGTGCGAGATCCGGGCGACGGTGCGCCGCTCGTCACTGGCGAGGTCACCGGCCACGTACCCGTCGAGGAACCGTTCCGGGAACCACCAGGGTTCGACCACCAGCACCCCGCCGGGCCGCAGATGGCGGGCCATCGCGGCGGCCGCCGCCCGCAAGCCGGCCAGGTTCGGCAGGTAGCCGATGGCGGTGAAGAGGCAGACCACCGCGTCGAAGCGGCGCCCGAGGTCGAACGCGCGCATGTCGCCCCGGTGCAGCGGCACCCCGGGGAGCCGGCGGGTGGCGCGCTCCAGCATCGCCGGGGCGAGTTCCAGGCCCTCGGTGTGGCCGAAGCGCCCGGCGAAGGTCTCCAGGTGGGCGCCGGTGCCGCAGGCGACGTCCAGCAGGGAGTCCGCCCCGGGCAGCCGTTCCCGGATCAGGCGGGTGATCTCGGCGGCCTCCGCGGCCCAGTCCTTGCCGCGCGAGCGGTAGACCAGTTCGTAGACCTCCGCCAGGTCCTGACCGTACATCGGACTCCTTCGATGCGGGTGCGGGTACACGTGCGGGTGCGGGTAGGCGTGCGGGTGCGGTCACGGGCGGCGGCCGCTCATTCGTCGACGATCGCCACCGCGCGGGACCAGCCGGCCCCGGCCCCGGCCACCTTGACGGGGAAGCAGGAGACCCGGAAGCCGTCCGGGCCGGGCAGCGCCTCCAGATTGGCGAGCCGCTCGATCTGGCAGTACTCGCGGTCCCGGCCGATCACGTGCGCGGGCCACAGCACCGAGCGGTCCCCGGTGGCCCGGTAGCGGGCGATGATGTCGCCGAACGGCGCGTCCAGGCTGAACGCGTCCGTGCCGATGACCCGGACGCCGAGGTCCAGCAGCAGGTGGACGGCCGGCCCGTCGAGGCCCGCGAACTCGGTGAAGTACTTCGGGGTGCCCTGGTGGCGCTGGGCCCCGGTGTGCAGCAGGACGATGTCCAGCGGAGCGGGGCGGCGGCCGATCCGGGCGAACTCCCGCTCCAGCCGGTCCGCGCCGATGACGCCGGTGGGCGCGTCGGTGAGGTCGAGGACCAGGCCGGGCCGCAGGAACCAGTCCAGCGGCATCCGGTCGATGTGCCGCGGCACACCGTCGCCGTAGCCGGCCCGCGATCCGTAGTGGGAGGGCGCGTCCACGTGGGTGCCGGTGTGGGTGGTGAGGGTGAGGCGGTCCAGGGAGAGGAACTCACCGTCGGGCAGTTCGTCGGGGCCGACCTCGATGCCGAAGTGGGTGCGCATCTCCTCGCTCATGTGCACGGCACCCTCGCGGGGCGTGAGGACCTCGTGCTCCACGGGATCGGGTTCCCAGAGCGTGGCGTCCACCGGCGAGGACAGGTCGATGAGCCGCACAGGGCACCTCCATCGGGTCGGGGCGGCAACCTCGGGGCGGCAACCTCGGGGCCGCAACCTCTGGCCGGGGCCTCGGGTCTGAGCCGGCCACGGCGTCGGGCTCCGGATCCTCCCGGCCGGCTCCGGAACAACGGTGGAGCCGCGCTGGAGCCGGAGGCGGGCCCGGGCACCAGCCCGGCTCCAAGCGCGGGCGCGAACATCCGGGCAGCGTCCCGCGATCCCGCGGGCGAGGAGGGAGAACCATGACGGACACCGTCAGCCCGGCGCAGCAGGCGTACCCGGCGCTCTGCGCCGACCTGGGGCACTTCTACGCCCGGCAGATGCAGCTGCTGGACTCCGGCGAGGCCGAGGCGTGGGCCGCCACCTTCACCGCGGACGGCCTGTTCGCGCCGCCGTCGCTGCCCGAGCCGGTCCGCGGCCGCGCCGCCCTGGCCGCCGGGGTGCGCACCGCGCACGCGGCCCTGGTTGCCGGGGGCGAGGTCCGGCGGCACGTGCTGTCCACGGCGGCGGTGGAGCACCCGGCGCCGGACGGCTCGGTGCGGGTGCGCTCGTACGTGCAGGTGGTGGCGACCCGCCGGGGCGAGGACCCCCGGCTGCTGCTGATGTGCGTGTGCGAGGACCTGCTGGTCGTCGAGGACGGGCAGTGGCGGGTGCGCGAACGGTACGTGACCCGCGACGACCGGCCCTGAGCACGGAGCGAGGCCCGGCGGAACGTCCTGGTGACGTTCCGCCGGGCCTCGCTCGTCCGGCCGCCGGCGCCGGCGTGCCGTCAGCGCAGCGAGTCCGCCGAGACGATGACGGGCTTCGGGAACGGCAGCACGAACCGGCCGCCGGCCCGCAGGAAGGCCTCCTCCTTGCGCAGGATCTCGTCGGCGTAGTTCCACGCCAGCATCAGGTAGACGTCCGGCGGGTCGGTCCGCGCCCAGTCGGGGCTGCGCACCGGGATGTGGGTGCCGGGCAGCACCTTGTCCTGCTTGAGGACGGTGGTGTCGGTGCAGTACGCCACCTCGTCCGGGCCGAGCCCGCAGATGTTGAGGATCGTGGTGCCCTTGGCCGACGCCCCGTACCCGGCGACCCGGTTGCCCTCCTCGACCAGGGACCGCACCAGGGTGGGCAGTTCCTCCCGGACGACCTGGACGCCGCGGACGAACTCCCGGTAGCCGGCCTCGCTGCCGAGCTCCGCCCGTTCCTCGTCCGCGATCAGCGCCCCGACGGTCGCGCCGACCGGCCGCCCCTGCTCGGTGCGTCCCACGAACGCGAGAAGGGAACCACCGTGCACCGGGAGTCGCTGCACGTCGAACAGACTGAGGCCGTGCCGGGTGAACAGCGTGTCCAGCGTGCGGACCAGGAAGTACGACAGGTGCTCGTGGTAGATGGTGTCGAACGCGTTCTTCTCCAACAGGTCGACCGCGTACGGGACTTCGATGACGAACACGCCGTCGGACGCGAGCAGCTCCCGCACTCCGGCGAGCACCCCGGCGAGGTCGTCGATGTGGGCGAAGACGTGCCGGCCGAGGATGATCCGGGCCGGGCCGTGGTCCCGGCGGACGGCCCCGGCGGTGGCGGCGGTGAAGAACTCGGGCACGGTGGGGACTCCGAGCCGGTCGGCGGCGGCCGTCAGGTTGCGGGCCGGGTCCACGCCGAGCAGCCGGGCCCCGTGCGGGGCGAAGGCGGCGAGCTGCTGGCCGGTGTTGCTGCCGAGCTCCACCACCAGGTCGCCGGCGGCGAGGCCGGCCCGCTCCCGGCACAGGTCGGCGACCCTCGCCATGTGCCGGGTCATGGTCTCGGAGTCCGAGGTGACGTAGCTGTAGGTGCGGTACAGCACCTCGGCGTCGACCACGTGGGTGACGCTCATCAGCCGGCAGGAGCGGCAGGACACCACGCCCAGCGGGTAGGCCGGCTCGTCCACGTAGGAGGCGGCCGGTTCCAGGAAGGCGTTGGCCAGCGGCACGTCGCCGAAGGAGACCACCTCCTGCCAGTCCGAGGCTTCGCAGACCCGGCACCGGGTGACCGGGCGTACGTTGTCGGGGTGCATCACGGCACCTTCCTCTCCACGGTCGGCGCCGGCTCGCCGGGGACGAGCAGGCTCTGCAGGCAGGCCACCAGGCTGCGGGCCTGGATGTTCAGGTAGTGGCTGTGGCGCAGCAGCTCGACGAGCTGGTGCACGGTCATCCACCGGTAGTCGGGATCGTCGGGGGCGACGTCGGTGTCGGCGTCGCTCTCGACGATCAGGTAGCGGTTGCGGGCGTGGTGGAAGCGTCCGCCCTCCTCGGAGAGCACGGACCGGAAGCGGATCCGGCCCGGGTCCGCCGCCTCCACCGCGTCGAGGAAGCGCGGCCGGGCACTGCCCGGCAGGTGCGCGTAGGAGTCGGGGGTGCACTGGACGGTGGGGGCCAGTTCCACCACGTCCGTGTAGCCGGCCTCGACCCGGGCGTGCATCAGGACGTGCAGCACCCCGTCGATGGACCGGGTCAGGAAGGCGACCACGCCGGTGCCGTGCGGTTCGATCATCGGCTGGGCCCACTGGGCGACCTCCCGGCCGCCGGCCTCCACCCGTACGCCGATGACGTCGAAGAAGGCGCCGCTCTCGTGCGAGATCCGCTCCGGGGTGCGGTGCCAGCCGGGCAGTCCGGCGAGCGGGACGCGGCGCACCCGAACCTCGGTGCGGGTGCGGGCCTCGGTGATCCAGCTCAGCACGGAGTCCAGCGAGTGCCGGGCCCCGGCGGACGGGTCGCAGGAGCGGAACAGGGCCGCCCGGAACTCGTCGTCGGGCGGGCCAAGTTCGCGGGCGAGCCGGGCGTCGGCGAACGGCAGGCAGGACAGCACGGTCCGGGCGTCCATGTTGACCAGGTCGTCCTCGGCGAGGAGTCGGTGCAGCTCGCCGAGGGTGAACCAGCGGAAGCCCTCGTGCACCTCCACGTCCCCGTACGCCTCGACCACCATGTTCCGGTTCCGCTTGTGGTGGAAGGCGGAGCCCTGTTCGGACTGGCGCACGTCGACCAGCGGGCCGTCCGGGCCTGGGTCCCGGAACAGTTCCAGGTACGGTACGGGCCGGCCGCCGTGGACGCCGGTGTAGTTGCTGCGGGTGGCCTGCACAGTCGGCGAGATCTGCAGCCCGTTGGCGTTGCCGGGTTCGACCTTGGCCTGCATCAGGCAGTGCAGGATCCCGTCGAACTCCTGGACCAGGATGCCGAGGACGCCGATCTCGGGCTGGTTGATGATGGGCTGGCTCCAGGCCGGCACCGGGCCGTCCGGGATCCGCACCTCCAGGCCCTCCACGGTGAAGAAGCCACCGGTGTGGTGGCGCAGGTTGCCGGTGCCGGGGTCGGTCCGCCAGCCGGCGAGTTCGTCCAGCGGGACCCGTTCCACCCAGGTGAAGGTGCGCTTCGCGGCCTCGGCGAACCAGTCGTGGAAGTCCTGGCGGAAGGCGGGCCCGTCGGGCCGGGCGCGGGCCGAGGCGGCGACGCGCAGGGGGGTGGCGGCGGTGCGCCGCCGGCTCGCGGGTCGTGCGGTTGCTTCGGTCATGCTCGCTCCAGGTGGTCCGTACGGGACGCGTTCCACATGTCCTTGATCGAGGCGGGCAGCTCCACCTGCGGTCGCCATCCCAGCAGCCGGGCCGCGCGGGCGATGTCGGCGAGGGTCCAGTCACCGCCCCGGGAGTCGACCGGGGCGGTGCGCCGCCGGACCGCGCCGGGCGGCGGGGCCGCGGCGGCGACGAGCAGGTCGATCAGACGGCTCACGGGTACCACCTCGCCGCGACCCACGTTGATCACCTGGCCGGTCACCGGGGCGGTGGCGGCCGCGAGGACGGCGCCGGCCAGGTCCCGGACGTCGAGGTAGTCGCGGTGGGCGTCGGCCACGGTCAGCTCGGCCGGGCGGTCCGGGGTGGCGGCGCGCAGCAGGCGGACCGCGGCGCCCAGGAACCCCGCCGCGGCGCCCGGGCCGCACAGGTTGACGACGCGCAGCACCACGCCGTCCACCGCGCCCTCGCGGGTGGCGCGGAGTACCGCCTCGGCGCCGGCCAGTTTGGTGCGGGCGTAGACGGAGCCGGGGTTCGGCGCCCGGACCTCGTCGACGGCGGTGCCGGCGGGCAGCGGTCCGTACTCGTGCACGGAGCCGATCTGCACCAGGCGCGGCGGCCGGGGCGTGCGCGCGCACGCGGCCAGCAGGTTCTCCACCAGCCGGACGTGGGCGCGCTCGTTCTCGGCCGCTCCGGTGACCCAGCCGCCGGCCGCGTTGACCACGGTGTCCACGTCGGCCTCGGCGAACAGTGCGGCCAGCTCGGCCGGGTCCGCGGCGGCGACGTCGAGGGCGTGGAAGCGCCGGCCGGCGGTGTCCGGGGGCCGACGGCGGCGCGCGACCTCGACCACGGGCCGGCCGGCCCGGCCGAACGCGGCGGTCACCGCGCCGCCGACCCAGCCGGTGGCGCCGATCACGGCGACGGCGCCCGTCCGCGGCCCGGCGGTCATCGGGCCGGGCGGCCGCACAGTGCCCGTTCGAGGTCGAGGCACGCGCGGTACTCCGGGAGGGTGCCGCTCTTCTCGGCCGTCTCCAGGGTCGGCGCGGCCCGGTCCCGTTCGGACATGACCGGGTCGACGTCGCGCGGCAGCGGCAGGCCGAGCGCCGGGTCGAGGACGGAGAGCGACAGCTCGTGCTCGGGGACGTACTCGCCGGAGAGCATGTACGACATCACGGTGTCGTCCTCCAGGGCCACGAAGGCGTGGGCGACGCCGACCGGGAAGTAGACGGCGCGGAAGTCCTCCTGGTCGAGCAGGACGGCGTCCGAGCGGCCGTACGTGGGCGAGCCGACCCGGACGTCGATGACCAGGTCGAGCGCCCGGCCGCGCGCGCAGTACACGTACTTGGCGACCCCCGGGGGCGTGAGGGTGTAGTGGGCGCCCCGGATCGTGCCGCGCCGGGAGCGGCTGTGGTTGGTCTGGGCCACGGGGAACAGGGGATGCCCCAGGGCCTCGCGGGCGGCCGTCTCCTGGAACGGGGAGACGAAGAGCCCCCGTTCGTCGGTGAAGACCTCCGGCCGGAACTCGAACGCGCCGGCCACGGCGAGTTGTCGCGACTCCATGTCACCGTCCTCGTTGCTGGTGGTGGCGCCGGCGGGGACCGGCGGTGGGGTGGTGCGGGGTCAGATGACGCGGACCTCCGGCGCGTAGACGATCCAGCGCCCGCCGGACTCGCGGAACAGCCGCTCCTTGGCCGTGATCTCCTCGGCGTGGTTCCAGGCGAACAGCACCACGTAGTCCGGGTAGGGGTGGGCCAGGGCCTCGCTGGGGCGGACCGGGATGTGCGAGCCGGGCATGAGCTTGCCGTGCTTGGCCGGGGTCACGTCGCAGACCCATTCGATCAACTCGGGTCCGATGCCGCAGTAGTTGGTCACGGTGGCGCTCTTGGCGGTGGCGCCGTAGCCGACGACCCGCTTGCCCTCCGCTCGCAACTTCCGTAGCAGCGTAGTCAGTTCGGTGCGGATGCGTTCGATGCGGACGGCGAACTCGTCGAACACCTCGGGGTTGTCCAGCCCCCTGCGCCGCTCCTCGGCGGCCAGTTCGGCCACGGCCCGGCTCGGGGTGCCGCGGCCGGCCCGCTTGAGGGTGTAGCGCAGTTCGCCGCCGTGCACCGGCAGCCGTTCGACGTCGACGACCTCGAAGCCGTGGCGGGCGGCCGCGTTCCGCACCGAGGTCAGGGTGAAGAAGTAGAAGTGCTCGTCGTAGATCTGGTCGAAGGTGGTGCGTTCGAGGATGTCACCGAGGTACGGGTCCTCGAAGACGAAGGCGCCGTCCTGGGCCAGCAGGGTGTCGAGGCCCCGGAAGACGGAGTCGAGGTAGGGGATGTGGCAGATGGTGTTGGCGGAGTAGACCAGGTCGGCGGGGCCGTCGGCGGCCAGGATCGCGGCCGCCGTCGCCTCCTCGAAGAACTCGGAGCGGACCCGGACGCCCTGCTGGCGGGCGAGTTCGGCCACGCCGCCGGAGGGCTCCACGCCGAGGTGGCGGATGCCCTCCTTGGCCAGGGCGCGCAGCATCACCCCGTCGTTGCAGCCGATCTCCACCACGAACGGGTCGGGCCCGCGCAGGTGGTCACGGGACAGCCGGGCGGCGGTCTGCTCGAAGTGCCGCCGCATGTGGGCCGAGCCGGACGAGTGGTAGGGGTAGGCCTCGTGGAACATGCGGTCCCGGGCGACCTCCTCCAGGAGCTGGGTCATGCCGCAGGACTCGCAGATGCCCACGGCGAGCCGGAAGAAGTACTCCTCGTCGACCCGTTCCGGGTCCACGAAGGCGTCGGACAGTGGTTGGCGCCCGAAGTCGAAGAACTGACGGACGGGTCCTCCACAGACACGGCACATGGGGCCTTCCTCGGGATTCATCGGGCCCGGGGCAGGATCTGCCGCCGGACGGTTCCGTGGCGGGCGGCGGGGAAGCGGAGCACCCCGCTGGTGATCGGTGAGCGGAGCCGGCGCAGCACCTCGCCGGTACGGGTCAGGTCGGGCAGCTCCGCGGCGAGGGCCCGCAGGGCCGCGTCGGCCGCCAGCCGCGCCGCCGGGCCGACGAGACCACCGTGGTGGCCGTCCTCGGGAAGCAGCCGGCGGTCGTGGGCGGGCCGGCGGAGGTCGAACCGGTCGGGGTCGGGGTGCCGCCGGGGGTCGCGGTGCGCGGCCTCGACCAGCACCACCACCTCCTCACCGGCGGCCACCCCGGTCCCAGCGAGTTCCAGGTCCTGCCGGGCGTGCAGGCGGCGCAGCCGGACCGGCGGCGCGTGCCGCAGGGTCTCGGCGACGCAGGCGGTGGCGAGCCCGGGGTCCTCGACCAGGGCCCGCCACTGCTCGGGGTGGTCCAGCAGGAGGGCAAGCGCGTTGCCGACCAGCGTGGTGGTGACGTCGACGCCGACCGTCGCGAGCAGGACGCTCACGGTCAGCACTTCGTCGGCTGCGGCCGCCGGACGCCCGTCCGGCGACGGGAGCCGCAGCAGCCGGCCGGACAGGCCGCCCCCGGTCGCACGCCCGACCGTCTTCCCGGCGTACGTGTTCCCGGCGACTGCCTTCTCGGCGTCCGCGACCGTCTCGGCGAGCAGGGCGCGGAGTTCGGGCAGGGCGGCGCCCAGCCGGCGGGCGGTGTCCAGCCTGGGCGGGCAGAGCGTCGCGTCCAGCGCTCCGGCAGTCGCGCCGCACAGTTCGGCGAAGCGCTCGGCCCGGTGCCGCGGCAGCCCGAGCAGCACCCGAGCCGTCTCGGTGGTGGCCGGCCGGATCAGGTCGTCCACCAGGTCGAACCGCTCGCCGAGGGCAGCCGCCCGGCTCCGGTAGGCCCGTACGGCCGGTGCCCGCAGGCGGCCCACGGCCCGTTCGCCGAGGACCGGTTCGGCCCAGCGCGCCAGCCGCTCGTACTCCTCGCGGTCGAGTCCGGTGGGCAGTTCGGCGAGCGGCAGCACCTCGTGCAGGGCGGGAACGTCCCAGGGCGCCGGTTCGCCGGCCGGCTCACCGGCCGGGGTGGCGGCCCCCGGGGACCGGGGCGTCAGCCGCCGGTCGGCCAGCGCGGCGGTGGCCACCTCGTGGTCCGCCGTCACCCACGCCTCGGCACTGCTGCGGTACAGGGGGCCGCGCTCGCGGACCCGCCGGCCCAGTTCGGCGCGGTCGTCGCCGGCCGCACGGAGCAGCAGCGCGTACGGATCGCCCTTGGTGCCCAGGATCCACTGCACGCCGCGCAGGGTCAGCAGCACACGCCCCAACTCGCCGTCGGTCATGCTCGCTGTCATGAGGAAGGACGTTAGGCAGGCCCCCTCGATCACCCCTCGACTTCCCGTGGCCGGGTCCGGGCGGGCCTTCGAGCCGGGCACGAGGGGGGCGTGGCACCCACGCCCTAGGGTGACGCGGTCATGGACATCATCGGCAAGGGATTCATCGCCCGGTACCTGTGGCCGCTGCGCGAGGCCCACCCCGGGGTGACGGTGCTGGCCGCGGGCGTGCCCCGCCAGCACCTGCCGGACTCCGAGCACGAGCGGGAGGCCGCGCTGGTGCGGGACACGGTCGCGCGCTGCCGCAACCGGGGCGACCTGCTGGTCTTTCTCTCCACGGTGAGCATGTACGGCGGCCCGGGCTGCCGGGGGCGGGAGGACGACCCGCTCGTCCCCAGCACCCGCTACGGCCGGCACAAGCACGCTCTGGAGACCGTGATCCGGGAGTCCGGCGTCGAACACCTGGTGCTGCGCCTGGCGTACGTCCTCGGGCCGCACGAGCCCGACTTCCGGCTGGTGCCGGCCCTGCTGGCGCAGGTCAGGGCGGGGCTGGTCCGGGTGCACCCGGGGGCCCGGCGCGACCTGCTGCACGTGGCGGACTTCGTCCGGCTCGTGGACGGGCTGCTCGCCGCGGGTGTGCGCAACGAGACGGTGAACGTGGCCTCCGGCGACTGCGTGGACGTCCGGGACCTGGTGGTCCACCTGAAGCGGCGGCTGGGCCTGGAGGCGGCCGAGGAACTCGTCGGCGGCGGGGACAGCGCCTTCTCGCACTGCCCGTCGGTGGCGAAGCTTCGGCGGCTGGTGCCCGGGTCGGCCGGGCCGCCCTTCGGGCCCGGCTACCACCGGCGGGCGCTGGACCGCTATCTGCGGGAGACCGGTGCCTGACCGGCCGGACCGGCCGAACTCCAGGACGGGGCAGCGGCTTTCGAACGGTCGTCGAACCGCACCGGACATCATCGAGGCCGTCCCGATCGCACCGGGCGGCCGGATGTCGAGCGAAGGAAGCGGGAACGCGATGGCGACACACAACGGGTACCGGGCGGTCACGGCGGACCTGCGCACGCCGAGGACCGCGGCCGGCCGGGCCCTGATGGACCAGCTCACCGGGCACCTGCACGCGATCCGGGACGGCGCCCGGCAGGCCGACCGGGAGGGGGTCTTCCGCACCGAGGTGTTCGCGGCCCTTCGCGCCGGCGGCGTGCTCGGCGCCACCGTGCCGCGGGAGTTGGGCGGCCTGGGCGTCACCTCCCTGCACGACGTCGCCCTGGCACTGACGACGGTCGCCGAGGCGGACGCGTCGACCGCGCTGGCGCTGCACATGCAGCTCAGCCGGGGGCTGACCTTCACCCACGAGTGGCGGCACGGCGACGACGGGCCGCGGGCGCTGGCGGAGCGGCTGCTGCGCGGCATGGGCTCGGGCGAGGCCGTGGTGTGCACCACCGTCAAGGACGCCCCCGGCGGCCGGGTGGTGACCAGGCTGCGGCCGGCCCCGGACGGCGGCTGGGTGCTGACCGGCCGCAAGACCCTGGCGAGCATGGCGCCGTTCGCGACCGACTTCGTCGTCTCTGCGCAGGTGGAGGTGGCCGGCGTGGCCCGCTCGGCGGCGGCCGTGCTGTCGCGCGGGACCCCGGGCCTGACCGTCCTGGACAACTGGGACGGGCTGGGTATGCGGGCCTCCGGCACCGTGGACGTCGTGCTGGAGGACTGTCCGATCCGGGCCGGGGACGTGTTCCTGCGCGGGCCTGTCGGGGAGCAGTCGGACGCGTCCCTGGCGGGCCAGACGGTCAGTTCGATCACCATGCTGGGGATCTACGCGGGGGTGGCACAGGCGGCGCGGGACGTCGTGGTGGCCGAACTCGCCAAGCGGGGCGGGCTTTCGGCGGCGGGGGCCGCGACGCGCACGCTGCTCGCGGAGATCGAGGCCCGGCTGTACGCGCTGCGCACGACGGTGGCGGGCACGCTGTCGGTGGCGGACTGGCTGGCGTACGGCTTCGACGGTGATCCGGCGGAGCGCGGGCGGCGCATGATGGCCGACTTCCAGTGCGCCAAGCTGATGGTGAACCGGCTGGCGCCCGACATCGTCTCGGACTGCCTGGTGGTGATCGGCGGCGCCTCCTACGCGGGGGCGCATCCGCTGTCGCGGCTCTACCGGGACGTGCGGGCGGGCGCGTTCATGCACCCGTTCACCTATCCCGACGCGGTGGACTGGCTGTCCGAGGCGGTGCTCGGCGGCCCGAAGGCGTGAGTGACGGGTGAGGGGAGGGCCGGCTGTCCCGGCCCTCCCCTCACCCTTGGTCGTGCTACGCCCGCGGTCGGCCGGCGTGCGCCACGGCGTGCTCCATGGTGGTGGTGCTGTTGCGGCCCAGCGCGTCGCGCACGAAGGCGCGGGCGTCGGCGAGGGTGGCATCCGGTCCGAGGACGGCCGGGACGGCCTCCTCGTTGAGGACCACGGTGTGCACGGAGGTGATCCGGGCCCCTTCGCCGTCCACCCGGAACAGCCACTGTCCGGTGTGGGCGGTCATCAGCGCGGGGGTGCGCAGCTGTTTGTAGACGATCCGGTCGTGCGGGAAGCAGATCCGGACGGACCGGGTGGTGTGGGTGGAGCCGTCCGGCGCCCGGGTGTCCATCTCCAGGACTTGGAGGCCTGGTTGATTCTCCGTCAGCTCCGCGCTGGCCACGTGCGGCAGTCGCTCGGGCCAGCGGTGCGCCTCGTCGATGAAGGCGAAGGCGGCCTTGACGTCGCCGTCGAAGGCGATGGTGTCCTCGAAGGTGAGCACCAGGCCGGCCCCGGCCTCCTCGCGTTCGACGGCGGTGCGCAGGGCCGCGAGTTCGGCGCCGCTGTTGTGGTCGACCGCCCGCTGGATCCAGGCGACGTTCTCGGCGTCGTCGTCGACGGCCCGGAAGTCGTGCAGCAGACGCACCCGGGTCTCGGTGCCGGTGAGCGGCTCGACGATCCACTCCCCGCCCATGGCGGACACCGGGGGCTGGGAGACCTCCTGCCGGAAGCGGACGCTGAGCCGGCTGGGGTCCAGCAGCCGCCGCGAGGTCCAGGTCTTCACCTCGCCGTTGGCGGTGGCCCAGATCCGGATGCGTTCCTCGGTGTCGCCCCGTTCGACGTGTTCGACGTGCACGGTGGGCGGGAAGGTCTCCGGCCAGCGGCCGACGTCGGCGATCAGGTCGTAGACGCGCCACGGGGACGCGGACACGGTGATCGAGTGTTCGGTGTGGTGGGTTCCGGGACGTGACATGGTCCTCCTCCAGCTCCGCTGTCGGTCAGCGGAGCCAGGGTCGGGGCCGGCTCTGGTCGGTGACTCGAAAACCGCTGGGCTGGGCTCACCGCCGTCCGTCAGCCGGCCGGCCGGATGCCCAGGTCGTGGTGGAACAGGTCCAGCGGGTCCCAGCGTTCCTTGACCCGTTGCAGCCGCCGGTGGTTGTCCCGGTAGTAGAGGGCGCTCCACGGCACGCCCGAGATGTTCCAGCCGGGGTCGGCGAGGTCCGTGTCCGGGTAGTTGACGTAGGCGCCGCCGTTGGCCTCGTTCGGCACCGGGACGCCGCCGGTGTCGGCGTGCAGCTCCCGGTAGAGGCCGCGCACCCAGGCCAGGTGGCGTTCTGTCTGCTCCGGCTCGCCCCACAGGGTCTCGTGGACGACGCTGAACAGGCTGTCCCGGTGGGGCAGGGCGGTGGCGTCCTGGGGCACGGTGTTGATCCGTCCGCCGAGGAAGGTGAGGTAGACGCCGGCGGTGGAGAACTCCTCGCCGCCCCGGTTCAGGTGGTCGTGCAGGACCGCGATCTGCCGGTCGGACCAGGGTTTGCGCAGCAGGGTGGACTTGGACTTGAACCGGGCGCCGCCCGGCCACTGCACCACGCCCAGCACCGACTTCAGCCACGGCGTCACGGCGGTGGTCGCCGTGTGCGGGACGCCGGCCGCGACGGTCAGTTCGGCGGCGAAGGCGTCCAGGAGTTCCCGGGCGCGGGGGCGGGAGGCGTCGAGGGCGGCGTCCACCGAGACCCGCCCGGCGGCGCGGTGGCCGAGGGTGAGGCCGCTCGACAGGTCGGCGTAGGGCGTGTCCGTACCGGCGTGCCGTTGGTGCCAGTCCCCGTGGGCGCGCAGCAGCCGGGCGAACGCCTCCTGGTTCAGGTCCTGCCACTGCCAGCCGAGGGACACCGAGCGTACCGCGGTCGGCGGCTTCGGCAGCAGGTCGCCCGGCGCGCCGGCGGCGCCCGGCGACCGGAACAGGTAGCGGGTGACGACCCCGAAGTTACCTCCTCCGCCGCCGGTGTGGGCCCACCACAGCTCACGCTCGGGCCCGGTGGAGTCCCGGGTGGCGGTGACCAGGCGGGCCCGGCCGGACCGGTCCGCGACGACGACCTCGACACCGTGCAGGTGGTCGACGACCAGCCCGTACCGGCGGGACAGTGCCCCGTAGCCGCCGCCCGCGACGTGGCCGCCCACCCCGACGCCGGGGCAGCTGCCGCCCGGCAGGGTCACGCCCCAGCCCAGGTAGAGCGTGCGGTAGACCCGCCCGAGGGTGGCGCCGGCCGCGACGGCGAAGAGCTGCCGCTCCGGGTCGTGGGAGACGTCCGTCATCTCCGAGACATCGATCAGGACCCGGACGGCCGGGTCGTCGACGAAACCCTCGAAGCAGTGGCCGCCGCTGCGGACCGCGATCCGCTTGCGGTCCCGCGCGGCCTGCCCGACCGCGGCAACCACCTGCCCGGGCGAGCCGACCAGGTGCACCACGTCCGGGGAGCCGGTGAAGCGGCCGTTGTGCCCGCGGGTGGTGAGTTCGGTGTAGCGGGGGTCGTCCGGGCCGAGGACCACCGGCCCCAGGGTGACCGGCGCTGCGGCCGCCGGCGTGGCGGCGACGGCCGGAACGCCGAGCAGCGTGGCTCCCCCGGCCATCGTGGAGAGTTCCATCAACCGTCTGCGCGTGAGTCCTGCCATGGGGTTCACCGACCTTCCCGTGCGGCCTGCGGCCGATCGTCCGTCGGCGATCAGCCTGGGGTCCGTCGCTGGCGGGCCGGTGGAGGGTCGCTGGTACGCGGCGCGCTCGAACGGGATTCCGAGGGCGGGAAGGAGACTGTCAGCGGTCCTGACAGTGACGTTATTGACGCTTCTAAGCTCTCAGAAGTCAAGAGCCCGGAGCAGCTGACTTCTCCTCCGCCTGCCCGGGGCCGCTCCGATCGGCCCCGCCCGGCAGCCGTGACCTCCGCGCCCCCTCCACGCCCCCGTACGGGAGACCTCATGATCCACACCCGCGGACTCACCCGAAGTTTCCGCGCCAAGGGAGAGACCGTCGAAGCCGTCCGCGGTCTCGACCTCGACATCGAGGCCGGCTCCGTGGTGGCCTTCCTCGGCCCGAACGGCGCCGGGAAGACCACCAGTCTGCGGATGCTCACCACCCTGCTCCCGCCGACCGCGGGCACCGCCACCGTCGCCGGGCACGACGTGGTGGCCGACCCTGCCGGGGTGCGCCGCCGGATCGGCTACCTCGGCCAGGGCAACAGCGCCGGCACCGGCTTCCGAGTCATGGACGAACTCGTCACCCAGGGCCGCGCGTACGGCCTGCGCCGTGCCGAGGCGCACGCCCGGGCCGAACGCCTGCTGGACGCCCTCGAACTGGAAGGGCTGGCCCGGCGGACGGTCGGCACCCTCTCCGGGGGCCAGCGCCGCCGGCTCGACATCGCCATGGCCCTGGTCCACGAACCGGCCCTGCTCTTCCTCGACGAGCCCTCCACCGGGCTCGACCCGCACAGCCGCGCCAACATCTGGGAGCACGTGCTGCGCCTGCACAAGGACCTCGGCGCCACCATCGTCTTCACCACCCACTACCTGGAGGAGGCCGACCTGTGGGCCGGGCGGGTGCTTGTCGTCGACCACGGCCGAGTGATCGCCGACGACTCCCCGGAACGCCTCAAGGCCGAACTCGCCGGTGACCTCATCACCTTCACGACCGCCGACCCCGCCGACACCGGCCCGGCCGCCACCCGAGCCCGCACCCTGCGGGCCGTTCGGGAGGTGACCGTCGAGGACCGGGAGGTGCGGGTCCGGACCTCCGACGGCGACGTCCGGCTGCCGGAGCTGCTGCGCGACCTCGACGCGGCCGGGATCCGGGTGCACAGCACCCGGCTGGCCCGCCCCACCCTCGACGACGTCTTCCTCACCCTGACCGGCCGCACCCTCCGGGAGAGCGCCGACGCCGACATCCCGACCACCCCTCACCAGGGAGCCTGACCATGAAGGTGCTCACCGACACCCGCACCGCGTTCGCCCGCGAACTCAAGCCCGAACTGCGCCAGCCCGTCGGCCTGCTCTTCACGATGATGCTGCCGTTCCTGCTGCTGGCCCTCTTCGCGCCGCTGCTCTCCAACTCGGGCGCGGGCCCGGGCGCGGGCGGCGGGCCGGCCGGCGCGGGCTCGCCCTGGCAGTGGTTCGTCCCCGGCATGCTCGTCCTGCTCGGCCTGTCCGCCACCGCGGGGGCGGGCGCCTCGCTGCTCAACGAGATCTCCTCGGGCGCCTTCGAGCGGCTGCTCGTCACCCCGCTCAACCGGGCCGCCATGCTGGTCGGCCGGACGCTGAAGGAGGTCGTGGTCCTGCTCACCCAGGCCCTGCTGATCCTCCTCCTGCTGCTGCCGACCGACTTCCGGCTGCACCTGCCGGGCGCCCTGGCCGGGCTCGTGCTGCTGGGCGTCTTCGGCGTCGGCATCGGCGCGCTGTCCTTCACCCTGGCGCTCCACTCCCGCCGCCGGCAGACCCTGTTCTACGGGGTACAGCAGGTGGTCTTCTTCCCCCTGCTGCTGCTCTCCGGGGTGCTGCTGCCGATCACCGAGGCGGCCGCGCCGACCTGGCTCTACGTGCTGAGCCGGATCAACCCGGTGACCCACGTGGTCGAGGCCGAACGCGCTCTGTTCGACGGGCAGTTGATCGAATCGGTGGTGCTGTACGGATTCCTCGCGGCCGGCGCCATCGCCATGCTGGGCGTCACGGCCGGGATCCGCGGCATGCGCAACGCCTCAGCGTAGTAGCCACTTCTGACGAAGCATCATCTCCTTTGAAGGAGCCACCGTGACCGACCGCAGCGCGCCGGGCCCCGACGCCCGCACCGTGGACGTCTGGTTCGACCCCGCCTGCCCCTACACCTGGCTGACCTCCCGCTGGCTGCGGGAGGCGGCCCGGGTCCGCCCGCTGGCGCCGCGCTGGCACCTGATGAGCCTGGCGCTCCTCAACGAGGGCCGCGACGACGACCCGGAAGGGGATCCCGAGGGCTACCTCCTGGTCCCGGTGCGGATCGCCACCGCCGTCCGGCAGGCCCACGGCCAGGACGCCCTGGTCCGCTTCCACCGCGCCCTGTGGGCCGGCAGCGGCCGGCGCTGGATCACCGACCCGGCCACGGCGCTTGCCGCCGCCGGTCTGCCGGCCGCCCTGGCGGCGGCCGGCACCTCCACCGGGCACGACGCGGCGCTGCGCGCCTCACACGCCGAAGCCCTCGGCCTGCTGGGCCCGCGCACCGGCACCCCGGTGGTGGCCGTCACCGACCCGGCACGGCCCGGCCGTCCTCCGGTGGCCTTCTTCGGGCCGGTCCTCTCCCGCGTGCCCCGCGGAGAGGAGGCGGGCCGGCTGTGGGACGCCATCCTGCTGCTGGCCGGCACCCCCGGCTTCCACGAGCTCAAGGGAACGCCCGCGCCCCCGGAACCAGACGTCGGCACCGGGGACGGGGGCGGGGACGAGCTGCCGTGACCGGGCCACGCTCAGTAGTTGCCGAGCCCGCCGCACACGTTGAGGGCCTGGGCGGTGATCGGCGCCGCCGTGTCCGTGATCAGGTAGCCGACCAGCCCCGCGACCTCCTCGGGCGTGGTGTACCGGCCCAGCGGGATCTTCGCCTCGAACCGTTCGAGCACCGCCTCGGGCGTGGTGCCCCACACCTCGGCGTAGCCCGCCCGGACCCGCTCGGCCATCGGCGTCTCCACGTAGCCGGGGCAGACCGCGTTGACGGTGATGCCGGTCTTCGCCAGTTCCAGGCCCAGCGCCTTGGTGAAACCGACCACGGCGTGCTTCGAGGCCGAGTACGGCGCGCCCAGCACCACGCCCTGCTTGCCGCCGGTGGAGGCGATGTTGACGATCCGGCCCCGGCCGCGGTCCAGCATGCCGCCGCTGGTCAGGGCGGCCCTCGTCACCCGGAACACGCTGGTGAGGTTGGTGTCGACGACGTCCAGCCACAGCTCGTCCGTCAACTGGGCGGTGGCCCCACCGCCGTTGCGGCCCGCGTTGTTGACCAGGACGTCGATCGGGCCGAACCGGTCGACGGCGGCGCGCACGAAGGCGTCCACCTCCTCGGTGGAACGCACGTCGCAGCTCCGCCCATCGGCGTCCACCCCTTCCTCCCGCAGGAGCGTCACGGTGTCGGCGACTGCCGCACCGTCCCGGGCGCAGAGGAAGACCCGCAGTCCCCCGGCGCCCAGCGCTCGGGCCACGGCGAGGCCGATCCCGCTGGTCGCCCCGGTGACGACGGCCACCCGTCCATCCGTGCCGCTCATGGTTCCTCCCGGATCGTGACGTGGAACGTACGTAGGCGCCACGACGATGGCAACGGCCGCTCGACGGGCGCTCAAGTCGCGGCGGAAGCCGCGCCCGAAGCCTCCTGAACACGACGAAGCTCAGTACCCGAGAAGAAGCAGAAGGAGACGAGACCATGACCGTTCTGGTGACCGGAGCCACCGGCAACGTAGGCCGGCACGTGGTGGCGGGCCTGCTGGCGGCGGACGTGCCGGTGCGCGCGATGACCCGCACGCCGGAGCGCGCCACACTGCCCGCGGGAGTGGAGGTGGTCCGCGGCGACCTCGCGGATCCGTCGAGCCTGGACGCGGCCCTCGCCGGGGTGGACCGGGCCTTCCTGTTCCCGCTCCCCGGCACTGCCGAGGAGTTCACCGCCCGGGCCGCCAAGGCCGGGGTGCGGCGGATCGTCGTGCTCTCGTCGATCGCGGCCGAGTACGCCGCCGGGGACTACAGCGGCGACCACCACAGCGTGGTGGAGCGGGCCGTGGAGGCCTCCGGACTGGAGTGGACGCATGTCCGACCGGGCGAGTTCATGACCAACCTGCTGTCCTGGTGGGCCCCCACCATCCGGGCCGAGAACGCCGTCCGCGCCCCGTTCGGGGCGGCCCGCAGCGCCCCGGTGCACGAGGCCGACATCGCCGACGTGGCGCTGACTGCCCTGCTGGAGGAGGGACATGCCGGACGGGCGTACGCCTTCGCGGGCCCGGAGTCGCTGTCCAAGCACGAGCAGGTGCGGGTGCTCGGCGAGGTCCTCGGCCGGCACATCGGCTTCGAGGAGCTGACCGTGCCCGCGGCCCGTGAACTGTGGCTCGGCCAGGGCATGCCGGCCGAGGCCGTGGACTGGCTGCTCCAGGACCCGGTGGACGTCCCGGTGGGCCCGACCTGCGAGCGGGTCACCGGCCGGCCCGCCCGCACCTTCGCGCAGTGGGTGGCCGACCACCGCGCGGACTTCTGAGGCCGGGGCCCGGCGGCGTTCAGCGGCGGTCGAGCCGCTCTCCAGGCGTTCCGTCGACGGTGGTCGGGACCGCTTCGTGGACCGATGGGACGCCGCCATGGTGGATGCCGCAGAGAACGCCCTGATCCGACGCCTGATCCGAGCCGGAGCCGACTCCGACGACGAGATCGACGCCCTACTGAAGGACGTCGGCCTGTCCGAGGTGGCCCGGGTGCTCGTCGACGAGGTGCGGTTCCGCTGCCCGGAGCCGGCCAACACCGCCCCCGTCGACGTGGCGCTCGACCTCACCCACGGCGGGGAGCGGCACTCGGCCACGCTGCGCGTGGTGCGCGACGAGCCGGTCCGGCTGGTCGCCGAGGAGTCCGCCAAGGTCCGCTCGCGCATCACCTTCACCGCCGCGGGGCTGCTCCGCCGGCTCTTCGGGCCGGTGGACTCCCCGCGCACCGGGGACTTCCACAACACCTTCATGCCCACCCCCGAGGACCCCGGTCAACTGCGGGAACTCCTCGGCGAGATGGACACGGTGCTGCGCGCGGCAGCCCAGGCCACCGCCACCCTGACGGCCGGCTGCACCGGGCGCGCCCCGGAGCTCGGGGAGCTGTCCATCCGGTACGGCTCCGACAAGTGGGCCAGCTTCCACTGGTACACCGCGCACTACGAGCGCCACTTCGCCCGCTACCGGGACCAGCCCGTGCGGGTGCTGGAGATCGGGATCGGCGGGTTCGAGGACGACCTCGGCGGCGGCTCGCTGAAGATGTGGAAGCGCTACTTCCCCCGCGGCACCGTCTTCGGGCTCGACCTGTACGACAAGACCTCGCTCTCCGAACCCCGGCTCACGGCGCTGGTCGGCGACCAGAACGACCCCGACTTCCTGACCGAACTGGCCCGGGAGCACGGCCCGTTCGACATCGTCATCGACGACGGCAGCCACCTGAACGAGCACGTGCGCACCTCGTTCCGGGCCCTCTTCCCGCACGTGCGGCCCGGCGGCCTGTACGTCGTCGAGGACCTGCAGACCGCCTACTACTCCGACTTCGGCGGCAGCCCGGGCGGCGTCGCCGGCCCGGACACCTCGCTCGGGCTGGTCAAGGAGCTGATCGACGACCTGCACCACCGGGAGCACCGGGACCCCACCGTCACGAACCCCACCCCCACCCAGAGCAGCGTGGTCGGGGTGCACGCGTACCACAACATCGTCTTCGTCGAGAAGGGCACCAACGGGGAGGACACCCTGCCCCGGTGGATGGACGCCGACGTGTGGACCGCGCTCGGCGCGAAGTGAGACGGGGGGACCGACCGTGCGGGTGCTGTTCACCGTGTCCTCCTGGCCCACCCAGTACGCGGCGCTGGTGCCGCTCGGGTGGGCGTTCCAGGCGGCCGGCCACGAGGTGCGGGTGCTGTGCGACCCGTCCCAGACCGATCCGGTCGCCCGGTGCGGGCTGCTGCCCGTGCCTGTCCTGTCGGGGATGCCGGAGGTCCTGCGGCTGCGGCTGCAGTACCACGCGGAGGCGGTGGCCGGGATCTGGCCGTACCCGTGGCTGCCGCCGCACCCGGTGACGGGTGACCGGCTGGACCGGCTCGACGCGTTCGACCTCGCGCACTTCGAGACCCGGACCGCTCCGGGGCTCGCCGAGGCGACCGCCCGCGGCTTCGACGCGGCCGTGGCCCACGCCCGGGACTGGCGGCCACAGCTGGTCCTGCACGACCCCGGGAGTCTGGAGGGGCTGCTGGTGGCGAAGCTGCTCGGGGTGCCGTCAGCGCTGTGCCTGTGGGGGCCCGCGAGCCCGCACGACCCCGAGCACATGCGGATCGTCCCCACCGACCACAGCGGTTCGTTCCCCCGGTACGGCCTGGGCGCGTTCGACGTGTCGATGATCGAGCGGGTGGTGGACCCGAACCCGGGGTCGCTGAAGGTGCCGGTCGAGGCCGAACGGCTGCCGGTCCGCTTCGTCCCGTACAACGGCACCGCGGCCGCGCCCGCGTGGACCGCGCGGCGCCCGGAGCGGCCCCGGGTCGTCGTCACCTGGTCCACCGCGCTGTCCACCGTCTCGGGGCCGGACTCCTGCCTGCTCCCCAGGATCGTCGCCGCCCTCGACGGCCTGGACGCGGAGGTGCTGGTCACCGCCACCGCCCGGGACCTGGCCGAGCTCGGGCCGGTGCCGCCCCCGGTCCGGGTGGCCGAGCGCCTACCGCTGGCCACCCTGCTGCCGGGCGCCTCGGCGGTCGTGCACCACGGGGGCGGCGGCAGCTCGCTGACGGCCATGTGGGCGGGGGTGCCGCAGTTCATCGCGAGCTTCGCCGCCGAGCAGCGGATCTCCGGCGAGCGGGTGGCCGGCACCGGGGCCGCGCTGCACGTCTCCGGGGAACTCGCCGACGAGGCGACGATCAGGTCGGGCATCGAGCGACTGCTCGACGACCCCTCGTACCGGGCCGCGGCCGGGCGGCTGCGCGAGGAGGTGGCGGCGGCCCCGACCCCGGCCGAGCTCGCCGCCGACCTGGCGGGGCTCGCGGCCGGCGGCTGACCACCGGGTCCTGGGGCGTGTCTGACGATTCGCGAGCCCGACTGGAATCGTCGGACACGCCCCGCCGCTGCGCGAGGGTCGAGGCGGATGCGAGGCCCGCTCCCGATCCTGTCCGGCATGACCACACGAACCGAGAACACCGACCACCCGGGCCGGTCCGGGGCCGATGCCCCGCGCGGGATCGTCGTCACCGGCGGCGGCACCGGCATCGGCCGGGCCACCGCCCGCGCCTTCACCGCGCACGGGGACCGGGTGCTCGTCGTCGGCCGCACCGCGACCACCCTGGCCGAGGCCGCCGACGGGCACCCGGGCGTCCACACCCTGGTCGCCGACCTCACCGACCCGGACGCCCCGGAGCGGATCGTCGACGCCGCCGTGCGCGAGCTCGGCGGCATCGACGTCCTCGTCAACAACGCCGCCGCGCTGGGGTACCGCCCGCTCGATGCCCTGGACCGGGCCGAGGCGCGGCGCCAGCTCGACACCAACCTGCTGGCGCCGGTGCTGCTCACCCGGGCCGCGCTCGCGCCGCTGGCCGCACGCTCCGGCACGGTGGTGAACATCGGCTCGGCCGGCGCGCTCGGCCTGCGCTCCTGGCCGGAGAACAGCCTGTACGGGGCCACCAAGGCCGGCCTGGACTTCCTCACCCGGTCCTGGGCCGTCGAACTGGCCCCGCGCGGCATCCGGGTGGTGGGCCTCGCACCCGGGGTGACCGACACCGCCCCCGAGCCGGCGCCGGGCGGCCCGGGCGCCGATCCGCGGTACGCGGCGTTCCTGGAGCAGACCGCCGCCCGGACACCGAGCGGCCGGGTCGCCCGCCCCGAGGAGATCGCCTGGTGGATCGTCCAGCTCACCCGGCCCGAGGCCGGGTACACCAACGGCCTGGTGCTGCCGGTGGACGGCGGCCTCTCGCTCACCTAGACCCGGGCCGACCACCGCCGAACCGCCGACCACCGCCGAACCGCCGACCACCGCGCCGGCCCGTCCGAGAGGGGAACGCCCAGATGCGGGTCCTGTTCCAGCCGTTCGCCGCCGCCACCCACGTGGCCGCCCAGGTGCCGCTCGCGTGGGCGCTGCGCGCCGCCGGGCACGAGGTCCGCGTCGCCACCCAGCCCGACGCGGCGGAGTCCATCGCGCGGGCCGGCCTCAGCGCGGTGCCGGTCGGCGAACCGCTGTACGTCGCGGCCAAGATGAACCCCGACGAGTCGGGCCTGCCGGAGGAACTGCGCGACGACGCCTGGCTGCGGGTCCTCGATCCGGGCGAGATCCGCCCGGCCCGGCTGTCCGCCGACCACCTGCACGGTGTCTTCGCCACCTGGACGCCGCTGGTGCACCGCAACACGGTGCCGGACCGGATGATCGACGACCTGGTCGCGTTCGCCCGGGACTGGCGGCCGGACCTGGTGGTCTGGGACACCATGACCTTCGCGGGACCGGTCGCCGCCCGGGTCTGCGGCGCCGCCCACGCCCGGCTGATGTTCGGCCTCGACCTGGTCGGCCTGCTCCGCGAGCGCTATCTGGCCGTGCTCGGCCGGCGGCCGGCCGAGCTGCGGGACGATCCGCTGGAGGAGTGGCTGGGGCAGGTCCTGGAGCGGTACGGGATGACCGGTCCGGGCCGCGGCTTCGACGAGGAGCTGGTGGTCGGGCAGTGGACGATCGACCCGGTGCCCACCTCCCTGGCCCTGCCGCTCCGCACGCCCCGCGTCCCGGTCCGCTACGTGCCGTACAACGGCCCGGCGGCGGTGCCCGGTTGGCTGGACGAGGCGCCCCGCCGGCGCCGGATCTGCCTCACCCTGGGCGTCTCGTTCCGCGAGGTGGTCGGCGGGGACCAGGCGTCGGTCGGCGACCTCCTCGCGGCCGTCGCCGACCTGGACGTGGAGGTGGTGGCCACGCTCGACTCCGAACAGCTGGCCTCGATCGGGCCGCTGCCGCCGAACGTGCGCGCGGTGGACTTCGTCCCGCTGAACGAGCTGCTGCCGAGCTGCTCCGCGGTCATCCACCACGGGGGCGCCGGCACCTTCCTCACCGCGCTGGCCCACGGGGTGCCGCAGGTCGTGGTGCCGTCCCGGATGTGGTGCAACACCCCGCGGGCGGAGCGGGCCCGGGCCGTCGGCCTGGCCCTGACCTGCCCGCCGGAGAAGCTGACCCCCGGCCGGCTGCGCGCGATGGTGACCAGGGTCCTGGAGGACCCCTCGTTCGCGCGCGCCGCGGCCCGGGTGCGGGCCGAGCTGCTCGGCACGCCGGCCCCCCGGGAGCTGGTGCCGGTCCTGGAGCGCCTGGTCGCCGAGCACCGCGCCGGTCGGCGCCAAAGCGGGACATGACGTACCGTCGAAAGGGAAACGATCACGGCTCCCCCGGTTGAGGTGAACCGCCCTTGAGGACCCACATCCCCTATCTCCTGGCCGTGGCCAGCACGGTGGCGACGCGCCGGGTGGACGAGCACCTGCACGACTACGATCTGACGGTCCGTCAGTACGGCCTGCTCGCCCAGCTGTCCCACGAACCCGGGCTGACCATGGCGGACCTGGCCCGTCAGCTCGGCATCGCCCGGCAGTCGGTGCACCGGCTCGTCGACGAACTGGTCGAGGCCGACCACGTGCGCCGCCGGCCCGGAGCCGACGACCGCTCGCGCCGGCTGGAACTCACCGACACGGCCCGCTACATGCTGACCCGGATCGACGGCCCGCTCGCGCGGGTGGAGGCGGACCTGCTCGGCGACCTCGACCCGGACGAGGTCGAGACCCTGCGCGAGCTCCTCCAGCGGGTGCTGGCGCACGCCACCGACGACGAGGCGTGGCTGCCCGCCCGGTGACGTCCCCCGACGGACGGGGCCGGGAACGGAGGTCGAGAACGCGTCGAGGAGAGGTCGAGGCCGCCTTCCTACGCTCGCCCCCATGCGAGTGCTATTTGTGACCGTGGCCGCCAAGGCCCACTTCCACGTCCAGGTGCCCTTGGCGTGGGCGCTGCGCGCCGCCGGCCACGAGGTGCGCGTGGCCAGCCAGCCCGACCTGCTGGACACCATCGTCGCGGCCGGCCTGCCCGCGACCGCGGTGGGACCGCCGCTCGCCCAGGAGGAGTCCGTGGCGGAGCTGCGGCGCCGGCAGGAGCGGGCGGCCGCGCGCCTGACGGACCCTCCCGACGCCCAGGAGCTCATGCGGATGACGGAGGACCGGCCCGAGCGCCTGACGCCCGACTTCCTCGACGGCCTGTTCACCGTGATGACCTCCGCCATCTTCCAGAACTTCTCGGCCGAGGAGACCGTCGACGACCTGGTCACGCTGGCCCGGCGCTGGCGTCCCGACCTCGTCGTCTGGGACACCCTGCTGATGGGCGGGGCCGTCGCCGCCCGGGCCGCCGGTGCCGCGCACGCACGCCTGCTCTACGGCCTGGACCTGGTGGGCACGATGCGGCGACGGCACCGGGAGTCGCTGACCGCCCGGCCCGGGGAGCTGCGCGAGGACCCGCTCGCCGAGTGGCTGGACTGGACGGCGGCCCGGTACGGCGGCGGGTTCAGCGAAGACCTGGTGACCGGTCAGTGGACCCTCGACCCCGCGCCGGCCGCGCTGCGCACGCCCACCGACCTGCCCTGGGTACCGGTGCGGCACGTCCCGTACAACGGGCGGGCGGTGCTGCCGCCGTGGCTGCGAGAACCATCGCGCCGGCCCCGGGTCTGCCTGACCCTCGGGATCTCCTTCCGCGAGGTGATGGGCGGCGAACGGACCTCCGTGCCGGTGCTGCTGGAGGCACTGGCCGAGCTGGACGCGGAGGTGGTGGCGACCCTGGACACGGCGCAGCTGGCCGAGGCCGGCCCGTTGCCGGACAACGTCCGGGCGGTGGACTTCGTCCCACTGGACGCGCTGCTGCCGTCCTGCTCCGCGATCGTTCACCAGGGCGGCTTCGGCACCGCGCAGAACGCGCTGGTGCACGGCGTCCCGCAGGTCGTCGTCCCCAACGACCTGTGGGACCTGCGCCCCCGGGCGGAGCTGATCGAGTGGTCAGGGGCGGGAGTGCGCTGGTCCGGCACCGGTCCGCTGACCCCGGCGGAGCTGCACGGGCTGGTGACCCGGGTGCTCAAGGACCCGTCGTTCGCGCGCGGGGCGGCGCGGCTCCGGGACGAGATCGGGGCCATGCCCTCGCCCGCCGATCTGGTCCCGGTCCTCGAAGGGCTGACCCACCGGCACCGGCGGGCCGCCTGGGCCGGCTGAGCCGGCCGAATCGGCACCCGGCCCCGCCGTCAGCGGGGCCGGTCCGGTTCCTCCCGGGGCGCCGCCGACAGCGCCTCGGCCAGCGCCTCCCGCCAGGGCCGGGGGGCCGGGATGCCCACCTCGTGCCAGCGGTCGTGGCCGAGAACGGTGTACCGCGGCCGGGAGGCGGAGCCGGCGACGGCCGCCGCGGGCACCGGCCGCACCAGGCCGGGATCGGCACCGACCAGCCGGAACACCTCGCGGGCCAGCTCGTACCAGCTGGCCCGGCCGGCGTTGGTGGCATGGAAGACGCCCCGCGCGCCCGGGGTCCGGCCGAGCGCGAGCAGCAGCCGCGCGACGTCCGCCGCCCAGGTCGGCTGCCCCACCAGGTCCGCCACCACGTCGACAGTCCGGCCGGCCCTGGCCCGTTCGGCCATCACCCCGACGAAGCTGCGGCCGTGCGCACCGTGCAGCCAGGCGGTGCGGACCACCGCGCCGAGGTCCGGCAGCAGTGCGAGGACGGCCCGCTCACCCGCGGCCTTGCTGCGCCCGTAGGCGTTGCGCGGGGCGGTCGGATGCCCCTCCGGGTACGGGGAGTCGGCGTCGCCGGGGAAGACGTAGTCGGTGGACAGGTGCAGCAGCCGGGTGCCGTGCCGGGCGCACAGTGCGGCCAGCTGCCGCGGCCCGTCCCCGTTGACCCGCAGCGCCCGCGCCTCGTCCGCCTCGGCGGCCTCCACCGCCGTGTAGGCCGCGCAGTTGACCACCAGGTCGGGGCGGTGCCGGGCGAAGGCCTCGACGAGCGCGTCGGGGTCGGTGACGTCCAGAGCCCGCCGGTCCAGGGCGACCGCGGTCACGCCCTCGGCGGCCAGCGCCGCCGTCACCTCGTGCCCGAGCAGCCCGCCGGCCCCGGTGACGAGCCATCTCGTCGGGCGCGGAAAGGGCGTCTTGGGCCAGCGGTCGGCAGGGAGCGAGGAGTTCACCCGGCCGAGCCTGCCCGCGCCCGGTCGAGCATCCGGCGACGTGCCCTGGTCGCCCCCGGACCGTCCGCTCCAGCGGTCGTCGACCGATCGGTGACCGGGGCCGCCCAGACTCGGACGTCGAGATCCCGATCCTGGAGGAGCGATGGCGCTGTTCGCGGTCCTGGCGACCCAGTCCCCCACCGGCATTTCCGCCGACGACTTCCGCCGGCGGCTCCCCGAAGGCTTCGCGTACATCAAGGAGTTGGTGGACAAGGGCGTCATCCGGCACAACTGGATCCGGGTCGGCGCCTCGGGCGGACTGCTGATCTACCGGGTCGACTCGCACGAGGAGCTCAACACCCTGCTGTACGGGAACCCGCTCAGCCCCCACCTGCGCTTCGAGGTGATCCCGCTGGCGGAGGTCGGCGGCTTCGACCCCAGGGCCTTCGAGGCCATCACCTTAGAGTCCGCGGCCGCCGAGCGGCCGACCGGCTGACGCCCCGCGGCGTCAGCCGGCCAGCAGCGCGCGGGCGAGGGCGCGGTAGAAGGCCAGGACCCCGGGTTCCTTCGGGGACAGGTGGCCGCGCTCGGCGAACCGGGAGCCGGCCACCCGCTGGACGGCCTCCATGCCCAGCCGGTCCTCCCGGTTCACCACCGCGACGCTGCGCGCGCTCTCCTCGCGGAGCGCGTCCAGGTCCTGGCCGTCGAGCGCGGCCGGATGCGTCAGCACTCCGCCCCGGACCTCGATCCGGTCGATGGCGAGCGGGATCATGCTGATCCAGACCACCGAGTCCCCGAACGCCGCGAGGCTCGCGGAGGGGAACACCGCGCAGTTGTACATGGTGGCCCGTTGATCGGCGCTGAGCGGCAGCGCCGTGGACGCCAACGGTTCCCGGAACGGGCTGAGCAGCCGGGTGACCCAACGGGAATCGCTGCGCACCTCCATCGCTCCGCCGGGCGGGGTGATCAGCGCGACGGTCGTCGGGTGGAGCCCCATCGCGTGGTAGTTCTCGTGGGCGTTCTGCACCGCGATCTTCCAGTTGCACCGCCACACTTCGGTGAAGCCGGTGACCGGCGTCATCTCCGTCAGCCGGTAGGCGGCGAGTTCCTCGCCGATCCGGCCCAGGTGGGGTGCCAGGGGCTCGGCATCCGGGGCGGCGTTGACGAAGACGAAGCCCTGCCACTCCTCCACCGACGTGGGCGGGCGGCGCGCGCCCGTAGCGGACCTGGCGCGCAGGACCCCGTCCTCCTCCCTGGTCACGGTGAAGGGCCGGCCGGCGGGCGCGAGGGTCACCGACGCGCCCGCCTCGGCCAGGTCGCCGACATGACCGGCCAGCAGCCACGAGCGTCCGAAGACCCGTTCGCGTTCGGCCGCCCACAGCTCCGGCGACGTGAAGGCCGCCGGGGACAGGCTCACCCGGGGGGCGTCCTCGTCCAGGTACCGCCCCAGCTCCGCCACGATCTCCGTGAGCGTCATGCCGCTCCTTCTCCCTTCCGGTGACGGGCCGTGAGCCGTTCGATGACGGTGACGGCCTCGTTCGGTGTCGGCAACTCCTGGATCTCCCGCCGCAGCCGTCGTGCGTGTTCGGCGAACGACGGCTCGTCGAGCACCCGCGCGACCGTCTCCCGGAAGCGGTCGCGGGTGAACGAACGCAGCGGCAGGGCAAGGAGGTTGCCCTGTTTCTCGTACTCCTCACCCATGGCCTCGGTGACCCACTCCCAGCCGGTGAGGAGGACCTGGGGCACGCCGTGGAACTCGGCGGTGGCCTTGGTCTGGTAACCGGCGTGGTGCACGACGGCCGCGCAGGTCGGCAGCAGGTCGTGCATCGGCACGTGGTCGACCACCCGCACGGTGCCCGGGAGCCGCGGCAGGTGGGCGCGCTGCCGTTCGGAGAGTGCGGCGACCACCTCGACGTCCAGGTCGGCCAGGGCGTCCAGCATGCCGGCGAGCACCGCGTCGAGGTCCCACAGGCCGTAGCCGCCGTCGATGCTCACCCCGAGGGTGAGGCAGACCCGGGGCCGCGCCGGCGGCTCGCGCAGCCAACGGGGCACGACGGAGCGGCCGTTGTACGGGACGTAGCGCGCGGGGACGGTGGGCACGCCCAGGTCCTCGCGCAGACCGGCCGGGCGGGTGTCGACGGTCCACTGGCCGGTGAGCACCGACTCGTCGAAGCGGGCCGACGCGCCCAGGCGCTCCAGGGTCCAGTCCAGCCATTCCGCCGTCGGGTCCTCGCGGTGTTCGGGCGGCTGCTCGGCCGCCAGTCGCAGGAACTCCCGACGGGTGCCCAGTTGCATGGCCAGCTCGGGGCCGGACACCACGCGGGCGTGGGCCGCCCCCACCGTGAGCGCGGCGACCGGGCCGGCCAGGCACAGCGTCTCCCAGATGACCAGGTCCGGCCGCCAGTGCCGGGCGAAGGCCACCAGCTCGTCGATCAGCTGGTCAGAGTTCAGGCGGGAGTTCAGGGCGGGGACGATGACGCTCTCGTAGCCGAGCTGGTCCGCCCAGGTGTCCTGGCGGTCCGGCTCCCGCTGCTGGTCGGCGGTGCCGAAGTGGGCGATGGCCTCCTGGTGGAACGGCCCGAGGCCCTCGTACCACGGCGGGCAGTCGAGCGGGACGGCCGTGATCCCGGTCCGGGTGACGGTCTCCACCACGTCGGGGACGCAGGCGGCGCGGACCTCGTGCCCGGCGGTGCGCAGCGCCCACGCCAGCGGTGCGAGCAGCTGGAAGTGGCTGCCTTCCAGCGAGGCGAACAGGACCCTCATCGGCCGCCTCCGCCCGTCGCGGCCGCGGTGGCCCGGACCGGCACCCGGGCCGGTCCCCGGGTCAGCGGCGCCCGGGGGCGGCGCACCGCGGGGCCGGCGGGGCGCAGCTCGGCGTACCGGGCTGCGAACGCGGCGAGGGCGCCCTCGGCCAGGGCCCGGCGGAACGGGGCGAGATCCTGGCCGTGGTCCTGGCCGTGCCCGTGGCCGTCGCCGTCGCCGATCAGCACCGCCACCCGCTCGCCGGCGGCGATCCGTTCTCCGGCGAGCGGCACCTCGGCGCGGGCCACCAGCGGGGCGATCCACACCGGCGGCCGTTCCCGCAACGCGTCCGCGACCGTTGGGCCGACCGCGGCGGGCGGCAGCGGGAACCGGGCCCGGAGCAGGGCCCGGACGATCAGGTCGGCGCCGGTACGGGCGGCGGCCACCACCGTCGCCGGTACCGGGGCGCCGGGGACCGCGGCCAGCAGGGAGCGGAGCGCATCGGCGGCCGTGTGCAGGCGCCGCGTGGTGTCCAGCCGCTGGGGGCACACCGTCGCGTCCAGGGCGGTGCCGCAAGCCCTGACGGCCCGCGCGAACCCCTCGTACTCGTCCGCGGGTATCCCGCACGCCTCGGCCAGGGCCGCCGCCACCAGCGGTTCAGCCACCTCGGTGACCAGGTCGAACTCCGGCCCCAGGGCGTCCGGTACGCGAACCCGGACGGCCTCGGGCGGGGGCACCGGCCCAGCCGGGCGCGGGCCGGCGCCGTCGTCGCCGTCGCCGGGCAGGACCGGCGCGGGCACGAGGCGGGAGTCGGCGAGCAGCGCGGCGCCCATGGCCGGATCCCCCGTCACCCACGGGCCGGTGGCGGAGCGCCACAGCGGTCCGGCGGCGCGGACGCGCTCGCGCAGCGGCCCCGCGTCCTCGTCGACGTCGCAGAGCAGCGCCGCGTACGGGTCGCCCTTCATCCGGTGCAGCCAGAGCAGTCCGTGCTCGTGCTGGAGCCGCTCCCCGAGCCGGGCCGACGCCGTGGTCACGAGGCGCCGCCGGGACCGGCCGCGATCAGCGGGAAGAGCTCGCCGTCGACCGGCGCGCCCGGCTTCAGGTGGGCCACCGGGTGGTCCTGCACCCCGGGGCGGTAGGTGGCGTCGGAGTCCATGTAGACGGCGGCGAAGGCGAGCCGGCGCTCGCCGTCGGTGTTGACGGCGGCCATGTGCACGGTGCGGAAGTCGTGGAAGACCACGTCGCCGGCGCGCATCGGAACGGCCACCCGGGGGCTGAACGGGAACTCGGGCCAGACCTCCTCCATCGGCCGGTAGTCCTGGAACCCGGCCAGGTGGACCTGGCGGTGCTCCTCCGGGCGCCGGTGCGAGCCGGGCACGTAGACCAGGCAGCCGCGGTCGGCGGGCACGTCCACCAGCGGGATCCAGGCGGTTAGCGTCCGGGTGAGGCCCGCGAGCGGCAGGCCCGGCTCGTCGTCGTGGACCACGGTGGGCAGGTGGACCCGAGGCTCCTTCTTCAGCACGTCGGTGCCGTAGAGGCGCAGCGGCCCGCCGGCCAGGGACTCGGCGAGCCCGGTGACCGCGGGGTGCAGGGCGAGCCGGCACAGGTCCGGGTGCTTGCGCCAGGCCGCCTCCACGTAGTGGACCTGGGCCTGTTCCTCGGAGGCGCCCCAGGTCTGCGGGCCCTCCTCGGCGAGGAGTCGGTCGGCGGCGGCCCGGAACACGGCCACCTCGTCGGCGGGGAGCACGGACTTGAAGTGGACGAAGCCCTGGTCCCGGTAGCGGCGCAGGGCCTCCTCGGTGGGCCGCCCGGCCTTCGTCAGATCGGTGGTTGTCTGCATCTGTTCGGCTTCCTGGATCGGGTGCGCGGGGGCACGGATGGCGGGCCGGGTGTTCAGCCGAGCGACTCGGCGAGCCGGGCCACCGTCTCGGCGGGGGTGGGCATGGCGAGCAGCTCGGCCCGGACCTGCCGGGCGTTCTCGCGCAGGCGGTCGTCCCGGAGCAGGGCCCGGCACTCGGCCGCACCGAGGGTGGTGGCCTCGGCCACGAGCCCGATGCCCCGGGCCGGCAGCAGGTCGGCGCCGGTCTGCTGGTACGAACCGCGGGGGATGACGCACTGCGGGATCCCGGCGGCGGCCGCCGTCAGCAGGGTCCCGCTGCCCCCGTGGTGAACAATCGCGGCACACGTGTCCAGGAGCAGGTCGAGCGGGGCCCATTCGACCAGCCTGACGTTGGGCGGGACGTCACTCAGGAGCCCCGGGTCGCCGCCCCCGAGCGTGACCACGAACTCGGCGTCCACGCCCCGGGCGGCCTTCAGGAGCGGCTCCAGGATGGTGATGCCGCCCCACTGGGCCTCGATGGTGCCGAGTGTGACGGCGATCCGGGGCGCCCGCGGGCGTTCCGTCAACCAGCCGGGCAGCACGGCCCCGCCGTTGTAGGGCACGTGGCGCAGCAGCCCGGCCCCGGGGGTGCGGCGGTCCTGGGGGAGGAACGCGGTGAGGCTCGGGGGGAGGGTGGTGAGCGCAACCGTGGCCGTGGGTTCGCCGGTGACGCCGTGGCGGTCCCAGTGCGGTGCCGTCCCGGCGCGGAGCAGGGTGCGCAGACGGGCGCCGCTGTCGTACGAACCGAGCCGGGGCTCGACCAGCGGCACGCCCAGCGCGGCGGCGACCAGCCGGCCGGCCGCCTGCAGGGGCGGCGCGACCACCAGGTCGGGCGACCAGTCGCGGGCCACCGCGAGGACGCCGTCCACCATGACCCCGGAGACCCGCGCGAAGAGCGTGGCGAGTTCGGCGTCGTCGGGGTCCTCCGCGAACATCGGGTGGTCCGTGGGAACGCCGTCCCCGCTCTCCTGGGGCAGGTAGACCGGCAGGTAGTCCAGGTCCGGGGTGACGTCCACGACGTCGAACCCGGCCTCGGCCGCGGCGAGGCTGAGCCCTCCGGTGGCGTAGCGGACCCGGTGGCCCGCGGCGCGGAAGGCCTGGGCGAGGGGGATGGTCGGGAAGAGGTGGCCGAGGCCTGGGGAGGTCACGAACAGGACGCGCATGCTGCTCCCAGGTTGGGTGTCGGATCGGTCGTCGTCGGGCGCGGTGCGGGTGTCACGGGACCACCGGGGCGGTCCCGAGGAAGAGACCGCGGCCGGCGTACAGACCGGGGACGTACGTGACGTCGAGGCCGGCCGCCCGGAACGCGGCCTCGTAGGTGGCGCGGGGGAACAGCGAGATTCGGTGGGTCTCGGTGAAGTGCCGGACGCCGGTGCGGGCGTCGGCCACCACGTAGTGCACGTCCATCCGGCAGGCGTCGCCCGCCCGCGCGGAGTGCGAGACCCTGGCGACGGTGCGCCCCGCCACGGTGGCGACATCCCCGGAGACGTAACCGTCGAGGTAGGTCTCGGGGAACCACCAGGGGTCGACGGCCACCACTCCCCCGGACGTCAGGTGCCGGGCGAACGCGGCCAGGGCGGCGTGGAGTTCGGCCGCGTCGGTGGCGTAGCCGAGCGACCCGAACAGGCAGGTGATCACGTCGAAGCGGGTTTCGAGCCGGAAGTCGCGCAGGTCTCCGGTGTGGACGGGAACGTCGGGCAGCGCCCGGCGCGCGGCACGGACCATCGGCTCGGACAGTTCGAGACCGGCGACCCGGTCGAAGAGGCCGCCGAAGTGGCGCAGGTGCGCCCCGGTGCCGCAGGCCACGTCGAGCAGGGAGTCGGCGTCCGGCCGCAACGCGCGCACCCGCCGGGTGAGGTCGTGCGCCTCGGCCGCATAGTCCTTGCCGCGGCTCTCGTGGATCAGGTCGTGGATCTCGGTGAGGTCAGCCCCGTACATGAACGGATCGTCGGAAGCCGCGCTGGAGAAATCGCCCAGGGCGGATGGAGGCGGCGCGCGGCGGCGACGAGGCCGGGTCCATCGCGATCCGACCGGTTCACGAGTGCGCGCGGCCACCCTCGGCCGGAACCGGACGAAGCCGGACCGAAGGGAGGACCGACGTGGACATCGGGGACATCACGGCGGAGCTGGAGCGGTATCTGGGGCCGGACGCCGAAGATCTGAGCCTGCCGCCGGCGGCGTTCACGTCGCCCGAGTTGTGGGAGGTGGAGCGGCAGTTGGTGTTCGGCCGCTCCTGGGTGCTGGTCGCGCACGTGGACGAGCTGGCGGAGACCGGGTCCTACGTGTCCCTGTCGGTGGCGGGCGAACCGGTGGTGGTGGTACGCGGCCAGGACGGGGCGTTGAACGGGCTCTCGCCGGTGTGCCGGCACCGGCTGATGCCGGTGGTGGAGGAGGGCACGGGGCGGACCGACGTCTTCACCTGCCCCTATCACCTGTGGCGCTACGCTCTGGACGGCCGCCTGGTCGGCGCCACCCATATGAAGCGCAATCCGGCCTTCGACCCGGCGGCGTGCCGGCTGCCCGCCTTCGCAGTGGAGGAGTGGCAGGGGTTCGTGTTCGTCAACCTGGACGCCTCGGCCGAGCCGCTGGGGCCCCATCTGCGGCGGATCGGCGAGGACCTGGTCAACTACCGGCTGCCGGAGCTGACCCAGGTGGCCGGCTGGACCGAGGAGTGGCACTGCAACTGGAAGATCGCCGTCGAGAACGCGCACGAGAACTACCACGTCATGGGCTTCCACCCGGAGACCCTGCAACCGACCACGCCCGGGAGCGCGCGGACGACGGTCCGCGCGGACTCGCCGTGGGCCGACAGCATGCGGGTGCGCTACGCGGAGCCGCTGGAGCCGGTGGTCCTCGACCTCACCGAGGAGGAACGCGCGCACCTGTACGGCTTCTTCGTCTTCCCGTCGGGCAGCCTGGCCGCCTCTGGTGACATGGTGATCTGGCTCAGCCTCCTTCCGACTTCCATCGACCGCACCCTGGTCCGCGGCGGGGTGCTGATGCCCTCCGCCCTGCTCGACGGCCAGGACCGCGAGGCCGTCCGCAAGGAAGCGGAGGCGTATGCCGCCCGGATCAACGGCGAGGACCGACACGGCCTGGAGGCAGTCCAACGAGGCGCCGCCTCGCGCTTCGCCGAGCGCGGCCACCTCTCCCCCAAGGAACCCGGAGTCCTGCTCTTCTACCGCAGCCTGGCCCGCGCCCTGCTGCGTGACGACGCTGACTGGCCCGGCGAACTCTACCCGCCCCTAGAGCGCGTGGCCCCGTCTCTCCCGACCCGTCCCTGAAGGCAGGAAGGCCGAGACACCCTCTTCCCCACGCACCGACCAACGAGCACCGAGCTCGACAGTCACGCCCGCAGCGGCTTCTGTTAGGACCCACCGCGCTCCTGACCGGGTCGGCGAGGGTCGCGCCCTTGGCGACGAGCTGCTCGGCCTTGCCGGCCGAGCGGTTCCAGACGGTCGGCGGGTGGCCCTTGCCCAGGAAGGCCGCGGCCGGCACCTGGCCCATCACCCGCGGTGGACGGTGCACGACCTGCCCGCCGGACACGACGTCACGGCCGAGGCCCCGGGCGACCTGCTGGACGTCCTCCTCGCCATCGGCGAGCCGCCCCGCCCGGTGGGCCACCGCTGCGAACGGTGGTCCCGCGCAAGCGCATGGGCCGGGTAGGACGAGTTGGACGAGTTGGACGGGCCGACCGGCCGGTCACCAGCCGTCGGTGAGCCGGAAGGCGTGGGAGAAGGAGGCTCCGCCCGTGTTCATCCATTCGTCGAGGACGCCGTAGGTGTCGTTGCGGGCGATGAGGTCGGCGCGGCCGGTGCCCCGGAAGTCGCCGGCGACCGTCTGCGAGAACGGACCCCACCCATCGGTCACGAGCACGCGACCGGCAAAGGTACCGTCCCCGTTACCGGGCCACATGTACAGGTTGCCCGTCGCGTCCTCCCTCGCCATCAGGTCCGCGTGACCGGTCCCCCGGAAATCGCCGGCGACCGTCTGCGAGAACGGACCCCACCCATCGGTCACGAGCACGCGACCGGCAAAGGTACCGTCCCCGTTACCGGGCCACATGTACAGGTTGCCCGTCGCGTCCTCCCTCGCCATCAGGTCCGCGTGACCGGTCCCCCGGAAATCGCCGGCGACCGTCTGCGAGAACGGACCCCACCCATCGGTCACGAGCACGCGACCGGCAAAGGTACCGTCCCCGTTACCGGGCCACATGTACAGGTTGCCCGTCGCGTCCTCCCTCGCCATCAGGTCCGCGCGGCCGGTGCCCCGGAAATCGCCGGCGGTGGTCTGGGAGAACGCGCCCCAGCCGGCCGTCAGGTCGGTCCTGGCCGTGAAGGACCCGTCTCCCAGCCCCGCCCACTCGTACAGGTGCCCGTCCGAGTCGTCGCGGGCGACGAGGTCGCCGATGCCCTTGCCGTGGAAGGCTCCGGCCGTCGTCTGGGAGAAGGTGTGGGAGGGGCTGGTCGGGGCGGGCCGCGGGGTGAGGACCTCGGCGAGGGCCGTGTTCCCGTTGGTGGTGAAGTGCAGGTGGTCGGAGGAGACGTAACCGGCGAACGCGGCGCTCGGGTTGAGCGGGTCGCGGGTCGCCTGGTCGAAGTCGTGGAAGCCGTCGATGGCCGTCGTCGTGCGGATCCAGTCGTTGACGCACTGGCGCACCCGGTCGCGGGCGGCGGTGTAGTCGGTGTAGCCCTGGAAGGCGGGGATGGTGGCAACGGTGAAGCGCAGCCCGGCCGCGTGCGCGCGTGAGGCCAGCTGCTGGATCCCCGATTCGAGCGCGGAGTCGGAGGCGTCGTCCATCGTGATGTCATTGATGCCCTCGTAGAGCACGACGCTCCGCACTCCGGTCTGGGAGAGGACGTCCCGGTCGAAGCGGTTGAGCGCGCTCTGACCGAAGCCGACGCGTCCTCCCGTCCCGTCGGTGAGGATCCGGTTGCCGGAGATGCCCTTGTTGACGATGCCCTCGGGCGTCGGTCGGGCGCTGAGGGCGCGCCCGTAGTCATCGGCCCAGCGGGTGTTGGAGTCCTGGTTGGTGTGCCCGCCGTCCACCTGCGAGTCGCCGAGGGCGACCACCGTCCCGCCGCTGCCGGCGGCCGTGACGTCCAGGCCGCCGAGGAAGGCCCAGTAGGCGTACGGGGTGGAGAGGTTGGTGCCGCCCGTGTCCTGGGTGCGGTCGGCACCGTCGCCGGGGGCGGAGGTGTAGGAGGTGGTGAGCGTGTACGGGTGGTAGGGCGCGGTGGTGACCCCGTCGGGCAGCCAGAGGCTGACCAGCAGGTTCTCGTCTGCGGTGACCGGAAAGGCGACGGGGTCGCTGTAGACCTCGCCGCCGGGTGGGACGACGGTGCGGCCCGAACCGCCGAACGTCAGGGTGACCGGCGTGGCCGCCGCCGTGGCCGGGTTCCCGTTCCGGGCGGAAGTCCTGTCCTGGGCCGCGACGGTGACGTGCCCGATGGTCACCGGGTCCGGGCTGAAGGTGTTCACCAGGTGGATCCGGGCGGAGCTGCCGCCGATGCTGGTGTGGACGACCATGCGCAGGGTCTGCTGCCCCGTCACGCCCGAGGATGCCGGCGGCCCGGCCAGGCTCATGGCGGTACCCCAACTCCCCGTCCAGGCCGAGGACTCGGGGCGCGGCGCGCCCGGGCCCGACGGGAGCGCGGCGGGGACCGGCCCGCAGCCGGCGGCCGCGTTCGCCGGGGCCGCGGGCGGCAGGGCGGCGAACGCGCCGAGGACGACGGCGGCTGCCGTCATGGCGGACAGGCGGCCCCGCGGTGGGCGGTGGGCGACGTGCACAGGAGTCCTTTCGCCGGGTACGGAAAACCATTTTCCCGCATGGCTCGGGTGACGAAGAAATGGCGGCGATCCGCTTCCCGAAGGAGGAGGTCCGAGAATGCGCCGAGAAATCTCGGAGCCCGCTCGCCATCCACCATGCAATCACCGCCGCCCCGGATTTCGCCAGGAGGAACATCAGGCGGAAACCATGGGGAAGTTCCAGCAGAAACTGTGCCGAACAGGCAAGATCGGCGAGAAACAGACGGAGTGACTTGATTGCACGTCAGTTGACTGTCGCGCCTGACGGGATTTGCGATATACCGTCTCGGGCACTTCCCGCCCTGCAATCCGCCAATCTCCTCCTGGCGTGATCACCTGCCGACCTCGAATCTCGAATGAGGGGAAATCACATGGCAATCGGACGACGGCAACTCCTCACCTCCCTCGCGCTGACCGCCCTCGCCGCACCCGTCCTGGCCAAGGGGACCGCGACCCGCGCCTCCGCGGCCACGGGTACGGGTACGGGTACGGGTACGGGTACGGGTACGGCCGCACGTATGGCCGCCGGCTCCGGGCCGCTGTTCATGCAGGTCGTCGCCCACGAGGACGACGACATCCTGTTCATGAACCCGGACCTGTCCAACGCCCTCGGCGACGGCACGCCGTCCGTCACGGTGTTCGTCACCGCCGGGAACATCACCGGTGACCCGTGCGTGGGCGGCTGCTGGGACCCCGCCGGCGACCCACTGCGCACCTGGAACCGCCAGATGGGCGCCGTCAACGCCTACTCCCGGATGACCGGGGTCGGCGACAACGACCCGGCGACCGACGAGATCGGGCACTGGACGGTCGAGGCGTGGACGGTCGCGGGCAAGCAGGTCGAGCGGTACATGCTCAAGGACCGGCCGGTGCACCTGATCTTCCTCAACCTGCACGACGCCGGGCTCGCCAACGTGCTGAACGGCGGCACCGACACCACGGTCGTCCCGAAGGACAGCCCGCTGTCCGGGCCGTCGACCTACACGGCGGCGGACGTCGTCGAGGTACTGCGGCAGATCATGGTGACGTACCAGCCGACCGTGCTCCGGGCCCAGGACGAACTCCCGGACACCCGCTACAAGGACGACCACTCGGACCACATCTCCGCCGCGAAGTTCGCGGGCGTGGCGGCGAGCCAGTACGGCGGCTCGCTGATCCAGGTGAACTACCGGGACTACAACATCAGCGACTGCCCGGTGAACCTCGACCCGGCAACGGTCGACGCCAAGGGCGTGTTCGTCTCCGAGTACGCCAGCCACGACCACTCGGGGAACTACGAAACCGCCTGGTTCTCCCGGATGTACTACCGCTGGTCGCGGGGCACCTCCTGGGCCGGGCTGAACCAGGACGGCCGGCCGCAGGTCTTCGTCGTCCGGGCGGGCTCCCTCTACACGTACTGGCGCCAGGGGGACGGCAGTTGGGGCGGCCCGGCACCGTTCGCCGACCCGGGCGGGCGGCTGGCGCCGAGCATAGCCGTCGGCACCAACGCGGACGGCCGGATGGAGGTCTTCGCCCGCCGCCTCACCGACCACCACATCGTCTCCGTCCCGCAGACCACGCCCAACGGCGTGTGGCGGGACAGCTGGGCCGACCTCGGCAACCCCAACGCCGGGCTCAACAACGCGGGCCAGGTCGGCGTGCCCGCGGTGGTCGCCTCCCAGGACGGCCGGCTGGAGCTCTTCCTCAAGAACGGCGGCGGCGGCCTCAGCGCGATCCGGCAGACCAGCCCGAACGGCGCCTGGACGACCACCTGGGATGACCTGCACGGCACCGACATCCAGGACCCGGTCACCGCGATCCGCAACGGCGTCGGGAGGATCGAGGTCTTCGCCAGCACCCGCGACGGGGTCGTCAACTGGTGGCAGACCGCTCCGAACGACGCCATCAACGGCCCGGGGCCGATCCCGAACTCCCGGCCGGCCAGCCCGCCCAAGGCCGCGCTCGACCAGGACGGCCGCATCGAACTCGCCTATCGCGAGGCCGGCACCGGCGCGATGCTCGTCAGCTACCAGACCCAGCCGGGCGGACCGTGGAGCCAGTCCCCGGCACCCCTCGGCGGCCACAAGGGCGTGGGCGAGCCGGCGATGGCCAACCTCGGCGGGCGGGTCGTCCTGTTCGAGCGCAACGGCGGCGGCGGCGTCAGCACCACCGCCCAGACCGCCCCGAACGCCGGCTACGGCGCCTGGCAGGACCTCGGCGGCACCGTCCTCGACTACCCGACCACGATCGTCGACGGCGGCGGCGTCCTGTACGTGTTCGCCATCGGCACGGACGGCCGCGTCTACTACCGCACGGGCACGACGCCCACCAACCTCGGCGGCTGGCAGGGCATGCCCCTGTGACCGCCGGTCCCGTCGGCCGGTCGGACACCCTCCCGACCGGCCGACGGGCCGGGCCCGTGGGAGCGCCCGTGGGAGCGCCCGTGGAAGCGCCCGTGGAAGCGCCGGTGGGAGCGCTCTCACTCCGTGTAGGATGGCCACTCCCGAGAGTGAGCCACACCGGAGTGTGATCATGACCCGAACTGACAGGCCGGGCCCCGGAGACGCCCGGTCTGCCGCGCGACCAACGGTGGAGGACGTGGCCGCCCGCGCGGGAGTCAGCCGGGGAACGGTGTCCCGGGTCATCAACGGTTCGCCCAAGGTGAGCGCCAGGGCGAGGGAGGCCGTGGAGCACGCCGTCGCCGAGCTCGGCTACGTACCCAACCAGGCGGCACGGTCCCTGGTGACCTCGCGCACCGACGTCGTCGCCCTGGTCGTCCCGGAGAGCCTGGCGCGGCTGAGGTCGGAGCCGTACTTCGCGGACGTCATCACCGGGATCTCCGACGAACTCGCGTCGACCGACCTTCAGTTGCTGCTGACCCTGGTCCGCAACGAGGACGAGCGCGAGCGTCTGACGCGCTACCTCACCGCGCGTCGGGTCGACGGGGTGCTCCTGGTCTCGGTGCGCCAGGACGACCTGTTGCCCGACCTGCTCGAACAGCTCGGGATGCCGGCCGTGCTGGGCGGTCGCCGGTCCGAGCGCGAATCGCTGAGCTACGTCCACGCCGACAACGCCGGCGGGGCCCGGGCGGCCGTCCGACACCTGGTCGGGCGCGGCCGCACCAGAGTGGCCACCATCACGGGGCCGCTCGCCATGGAGGCGGCCGGGGCACGCCTGGCGGGGTACCGGGAGGCGCTCGCGGAGGCCGGCCTCGCTCCGGAGGACGCGCTCGTCGCCCACGGCGACTTCACCGAGGCGGGCGGCTACGCGGCGATGTGCGAGCTCCTGGCCGAAATGCCCACCCTCGATGCCGTGTTCTGCGCCTCCGACCTGATGGCCGTGGGCGCGTTCCGGGCGCTGCGCGAGGCCGGGCGGCGCGTGCCGGGAGACGTGGCCGTCGTCGGCTTCGACGACTCCGTCATCGCCCGTAGCACCGAGCCGCCCCTCACCAGTGTTCGCCAACCGACCGAGGCGATGGGGCGGTTGATGGTTCAGCTGCTGCTCGACGAGATCGCCGAACCCGGGCGGCCGCGTCGCCAGGTGATCCTTCCGACCGAACTGACGGTCCGTGCCTCGGCCTGAAGGCCTCGGACGGCTTCGAACTGAACGTCCGTCACGTTTCGTTGTTCCGGTATGAGCCACTGCCGCGTTTCGCGGCTGACCTGGGCATGAGGTGCTGCTACGCTCCCGATGGGTGTGGGAGCGCTCCCACGCGCCAAGATTCTGGGGGTGACGTGTCGAAGGCACAACAAGGGGATTCGGCATTCGGGGGCATGCTGAGGACGCTTCGTCGTGAAGTGGGATTCACACATGAGGAACTCGCCCGGCGTTCCCAGGTCAGTGTGAGGACGATCAGCGACATCGAGCGGGGCCGGGTGCGCCGACCACAGCGCCGCTCCGTCCAGCAGCTCGCGGAGGCGCTCGGCCTGGGGACCTCGCGATTAGAATGGTTTCTCCGTGCCGCGCGAGCCGTTCCCGGCAGCGGGCTCGATCAGCCGGACGGGAGCCGTCGCGAGACGCCGGCCGCCGGGGAGGTGGACGAACAGCCGTCCGCGGTGGTCGTGATGGTCCTGCCGTTGACCGCGATCGGCGAGAGCAGCCCGTGCTGTCGGCGCCGCCGACGCTGTCCGCAACCCCGCCCGGTCCGGCCCCGACACCTGCGCCGGGCCGGTTGACAGCCGTCACGTGCGGCGGGCAGGCGCCGGCGGCCACGAGGACGCCGAACGCGTACGCCCGCCCCACCAGCGCCGTCCGGTTGGGGACGCGCCACCGGCGGCTGAGCCGGGCGAGGTGGTGGTTGACGCCGTCCGCGGTCAGGCCGACCTCCCTGCCGATCCGGGCGGTGGTGTCACCCCAGGCGGCCGCGGGCCGACACCCACACCGAGCGCTGGTCCGACCCGAGCCCGTGATGGTTGCCCATGACCACAACTCCTGGGAACCAGGCTCGGGTCGCGGTGCGGCTCTCGCAGTTCAGTGGGTGCTACGCGGTGGCGTAGCGACGGTCCGACCCCGGCCAACCGTCACTTCATGGTGGGATGCCGGCCTTGGAAGTTCGCCCTCCGGATTCGCCTCGATGGCACTGGTTCGAACGACGAAGGCGTCACCTGGACGCGCACCGGCGAGGACAGTTACACCGTCCGGGCAGGCACAGCGGCTGTCGTCGACCTTGAGGGACTTCCAGTCGAACCGCTCGCATTGGCCGTGCGTGTCGAGGACGGCTCCTCACCGACGCCGGACCGGGCGCCGGCCTCGCCGCGCGGCCTCGGGGCTCGGGGCGGTCGGCGCCGCCTCCACCGCGCAGTGGTTGGCGCGGTCGGCCTCCCCCGCCACCCGGGCGCAGCCCTCGCAGTTCTCCAGGTGCCGGGCCGGTTCGGGGCCGCGCCGTCGGCCGGGGCACCGGATGGCCTCGGCCCTGCGGGCGATGAAGTAGCGGCACGCCGGCTCGGCCGCCTCGTCCACGTCCTCGCGCAGGTAGGCCTCGCGCAGTCCCTCCCGGGCCCGCGCGGCGAGGGAGCGCACTCCGCTCGGTGTCATCCCCATCCGTTGCGCGACGGCGGCCGCCGGCTCCCCCTCCACGACGGTGAGCCAGAGGAGCGCCTGCCACCGCTCGGGAAGGGAGCGGTAGGCCCTGGTGACCAGGGCGGTCTCCTCGGTGGCGAGCAGCGCGGCCTCGGTCTCCGCGTCCCCGGCAAGGTGTTCGACCCAGGTCTCGAAATCCTCCGGCAGCAACACGCGCCGGGCGAAGTGCCTGCTCCACTCCATCGCGGTGCGGCGGACACAGGCCATCAGGTAGGGACGCCAGGCGTGGCGCGGTCCGTGGCCACGCGCCACCGACATGTACGTACGGGCGTAGGCCTCGGCGGCGAGGTCCTGCGCGGTCTGCGGGTCACGGCAGTAGCTGCGCGCGTAAGCCAGCACCGCGCCGTGGTGGCGGGTGAAGGCCTCGGCCATCACCTCTCCTACACGGGAGGTGTCGGTGGCGGTCGTGGCGGGAAGGACCGCGGAGAGCTCGACGTCGCTCAAGGTACTCAGACCCAGTCCGTAGTCGTCGGAACGCACGGTCAATGTGTTCTCCTCAGGTCTGGTTGCCCGTGACGGACAGGTCGCGCGCACCAGGGGTACGGCGGCCGCAGCACGGGGCCGGGGAAGGTCGGGCGTGGCTCGGTTGTCGGCGAGGCGGGCAGGCGCGGCACTGCACCTGGCGGCTCTTGGGTGGACGGGCGCGGGGGCATCCGGTCGCGGCGGGCGTGACGTCGGTCGATGCCCTCGGCCTGACCGGGTTGGACGACACCGGTGCCGGACGGCTGCCGTGCCGTCGGGAGGCGGTGGAGAGTGGTCCACAGCACACCAGCCGAGCGGCGTTCGGGCAAACGTCTCCCTGCCCGCCGCCCAACCGCCCATTCCCAAACCGAATAGCGAGCGGCGCCCGTCGGGCGGTGCGCGAGGACGCCGGGTCGCTCGGCGGCCCGTGTCTTTGCAGACCCCACTGGTCCCGTCGGTCCCCACCTCACGGCCGGCGCCATGGCCATAACAGAAATGCCGGTTCGGGTTTGGCATGTTCCGAATCGGCAGCGCACCGCAACCGATGACACTGTGACGGAAGGGCGGCACCCGCCACCGTCACCTGTCGCATCGTCAGAAAGTACTTAGCCAGGGCGTGTTCGACTCATCACCATCGACGCGACAGGCACCGACTCGCCGAGGTGATCGCCGGCATGCCCGGCATCGGCGAGTTCCTAGCCGCCACCGCCGGCGACATGAGCCCGCTACGGCAGCTCGGATCGCCTGGCCGGCCTGGCCGGAGTCGCGCCGGTCCCGCGACTCCGGCGGGCGGACCAGATCACCTGAGACGTCGAGCGAATCGGACCAGATCATTTGAGACAGGGACCAGATCGTCAGAGACAGGACAGCGATGCCACGGAGACTCCCGCGGGCCTGGGCCCGCGGGAGTCTCCGTGGCATCGCCACCACCCCATCGGTCAAACGCTCGCCAGGGTCAGTCGGCCCCGGACGGGTCGTGGGCGGTGTCATCGGTACGGTCGCCGCGATCGCCGTGGTCGGCGTGCCCGGTGTGGTCGGCGCCGCCCGTGATCACCCCGCCCAACTTCGCGTGCAGGAGGTCCGCCGTGGTGTCGGACAGGACGACCACCCACCGGTCGCCCACCAGGTACGAGCCTCCGTACGCCTCGGCCCCCGACGTCCAGGCCGTCTGGGCCCCGGTGGTCGGGAAGGTGGCGATCCAGACCTCGTCGTCGCCGAGGGTGCACAGCCCCTGGCGGAGGTCCACGGTGTCGGCGGTGATGTCGACCGGACAGCCGATCCGCTGGGCCAGGTCCTCCACCGAGGCCCGGGCGGCGTCTGCCGACGCCCGCGGCGGGGCGAGCAACCCCTGTGCACCGCCGAGCAGTTCGACGACGCCCAGGACGAGCAGGACGATCAGCGCGAGCCACTGGAGCGCGCGACGGACGGTCCTCTGCGACCGGACGGCCGCCACGGTGAAGTCCCCGGCCGTCACTTACCGGTCACCGGCTTTCCGGCGGGGTTGATGGCCGACCACAGGTTGTCCTTGCCGTTCCCGTTGGCGTCACCCTGGGCGTTGTCACCCGCGTAGGTGTAGACGGGCTTGCAGTTGACGGACAACTGCCAGGTGCCGTCGGAGCGCTGCATCTTGCCGATCAGCTTCGGGTCCACGCCCTTGACCTGGCTCGGGTCGACGGCGGGCGCCGGCTTCCAGGTCATCGCGCACTGGCCCTCGCACAGGGAACGCATCGGCCAGGACGGGTCCTTGGCGTACTGGTACAGCGTCATGCCGCGCGCGTCCACGACGATCGAGCCGAGCTGCGGCTGGGCGGTCACGGAGACCTGGGCCCCACCCGGGGCGGGCTGCGCCGGCTCGGGCTTCGGCGCCGCACCGGTCGGCGTGTCCGACGGGTAGGTCGACGCACCGGTGGCCGCGGCGGCCGCCTTCTTGCCGTCGGGCGCCAGGGCGAACCAGGTACCTCCGACGCCCTGGCCCTTGGTGTCGCCGGCCGCGGTGTCCTGCGCGTAGCGGTAGACCGGCCAGCCGCCCAGCGTCAGCTGCTTCGATCCGTCGGCCCGCGTGACCTCGCTGATCGCGCCGGCGTCGATCCCGCTCCCCGCGGTCGTGCCGTCCGTGGAGACCGGCGGCCAGGTCTTGGCACAGCCGTCGTTGCAGGTGGACATCGGGGGCTTGGCGGTGTCCTTGTCGAACCGGTAGAGGGTGAAGCCATTGCCGTCGGTGACGACCATGCCGAGCTTGGCGTCGTTGCGCACGGTCAGCGCTCCCCCGGCCTGGCCCCCGCCCTGGCCCCCGCCCTGGCCCCCGACCGCCGACGCGCCGCTGGAGCGACCTCCGGCGGACGGCGACGCTCCGCCACCGCCGTAGGAGTCGTACGCGCCGTAGGATCCGCTGCCGGCCGGCGCGGCGTCCTGCGCGCCCACCAGCTGGTCGGAGCCCGACCCGGACGGCGTCTTCGCGCTGCTGCTCATGCTGCTCAACAGGGCCATCACCACGAGCCCGACCAGCAGCAGGCAGAGCCCGACCAGTCCGTATCGCTTCGTCAACATGTTCCTTGCCTTTCCATCGGTGGAATCCGGCCTTCCGTGGATGTGCGCGTCTCCGGTGATCCCGTCCGGCGTCGAACGCCGGTCCGCGGACACGGGACGTGGATTTCAGGGTCGATAGCCCTCCGGAACCTCTCGATCGGCCCGTCGCGGCGACGAGCGCCCCGGGCCACACGGGCCACGCTCGGGAAGGAGCGGCAGCGCCCGGAGCCGCGCCGGCCTCACTGGATCCGCAGCGCGAGCGCGGGACAACGGTCGACGGCTCGCGCCGCGCGGGAGAGCAACCGCGCGGGTACGGGCATCCTGCCCGCGGCGGGGAATCCGTCCGCGCCCAGCCGGATGACGTCGGGCAGGACGCCGGTGCACAGGCCGTGGGCCTCGCAGAGCGTCCAGTCGACCACGATGGTGCCGGCGCTCTCGACTTCCGGCAGCGGCAGGACGTCCTGCGACGGCCGTCCGCACCCTCCCTGGTACGAGTGCGCGACCAGGTCGTCGTCGAACACGGCCAGGGACGAGGCCACGAAACGGGCGGCGGCGTCGGGGTGGCTGCACGCCCCCCGACCGGTGACCGCCCGCATCCTGGCCTGCACCCGGTCGAGCGCGCGCTGGCCACCGCCGCGCACCAGGTCCTCAAGGGACGCGGTCAGGTCGGGGAGCCCCAGGTAGCAGGGCCCGCACTGGCCTGCCGTCTCGTCCGCCATCCAGCGGGAGATCCTGACGACCTCCCACAGTGGACAGGTCGTCTCCGGCAGCGGCAGGACGGCCCCGGCGCCCAGCGCCCCTCCGAGTCGCTGGAAGGACTGGCGGGACACCACGGCCGAGCGGGCGGCCTCGGGGGTCAGCCACTTCCCGTGGTAGCCGCCGACCAGGACCCCCTGTCCGACGTCCAGGCCGCACGCCGCCAGAACGGTCTCCAGCGGCACACCGGTGGGGGTCTCGACCACAGTCGAGCCGGCGATCGTGAGCAGCACCGTGCCAGGTTCCTCGGGGGTGCCGATCTCCCGGTAGGGCAGCGCACCCCACCGGGCCGCCACGGCGAGCTGAGCGTACGTCTCGGCGTTGGACAGCAGCGTGGGGGCTCCCCCGACACCGCTGTCGCTGGTGCGCACGCCACCTCCCCGGGGCAGGGCGAGCCCGTTGGTGATGCCGCGGGCGAGGGCGCTCCCCTCGCCCGTGACGAACCGTTCGGGCAGCCGCACAACCGTCACCGGCGGCTTCACCGACCTCCGTTCGGCCAGCGCCCGGCGCAGGGACTCCTCGGTGTCGGTCCGCGTGACGCCGATCGCCACCTGTTCCGCGTCCAGCGCGGCAGCCGCGATCAGCGCACCGTCCACCACGAGGTGCGGGGTCCGCAGGAGCAGCGTGGTGTCCTTCAGGCAACTCGGTTCTCCTTCCGTTCCGTTGACGACCACGACCGGCCTGGTGCGGCGCCGGGCGACCGCCCTGACGACCGCCCTGAGCTTCCGGGCGAAGGGGAATCCGGCACCTCCCCGGCCGCGCAGGTCCACGTTCTCGGCCAGCTCGGCCAGCTCCTCCGCACGCAGCGCCGGCAGCTGACCGTGGACCACGAGGTGGGAGCGGTAGTCGACCCGCTCCAGGCTCTCCAGGCCTGCGAACAGGACCGGCCGTCCGAACCAGATGACGGGTGGGGGGAAGGCGCTCACCCGTCCTGCCGCCGACGTCCGAGTCCGATGCCGGCCAGGCCCGGACCAGCGGCCACGCCCCGCCCCACGGCCAGGCCCGGACCAGCGGCCATGGCCTGCCCGGCGGCCACCGGAACACGCGGGACGGTGATCTCGGGGCTCGTGACCACCGGCAGGCGCGGGACAGCGACCTCGGGGCCGCCGGCCTCCGGCGGGATCAGCCGGACGGGGACCTGGCGCGGGCCGGAGCGGTCCTGGAGGAGCAGCCTGAGCGTGAGCGCGACGATCACGCCCACGACGGCCACGCCGTACAGCAGCACCACCCAGGAGGGCGCGAGTCGGCCCGACTGCAGCCCGTGGACCAGGCCCGCGCCCCAGGCCGGGTACGAGACGAGGTGGATGACCCTCCACCGGCGCGCGTCACCCGAGCGGGCGAGCCTCCCGCGGGCCGCCCCGGCGAGCGCCACCGCGGGGAACAGGTAGCCGGCGACGGTCCCCAGTCCCAGGAGCAGCGGTCGGGCCGGGTCGGCGAACGGCACGAAGGCAGCGAGCGCGCCGATCTGTCCCATGATCAGTTTCATCCAGACGTGCAGGACCAGGAAGACGACGGCCGCGACGCCCATCGCACGGTGGACGGTCTGCGCGACGAGCCGGTGGACCGGGCTCAGGATCAGCCGGTCGGTCGCCGCCAGCCCCCACAGGACCGCGGAGGTCAACGACACGAGTGCGAGCACCCCGACGGCGTACATCAGGAACGACTGCAGTCTGGGGTCGACGACGACGGCCGTCACACCCAGGCCCGCCGCCAGCGGCGGCAGGAGCGACCACGGGCTCGACCGCTTGCGACCGCCCTCCGCAGGCTGGTCGCCCTCGGCCGCCGCGCGCGCCCGGCCGGCCCGCTCGACGCCCCGCGCGACGCCCCGCGGTACCGGGCCGAACCGCGACGGCCACCGCCTCTGCCCTCTCACCATTGCTGAGCCCTCCGGCCTCGTCCTGAACCTGCTGTCGAATCGGATGTCGGGATCCCGGCGCTGACGGCACGGGGAGTCGCGATCGCTCCCCCGCTCCGCTCCGGTCCGGGCCCTGCCCTGCCCTGCCCTGCGCGGGCCGCGGGCCGGCCCGGAAGGGGTCACCCGCAGCGACGCCCCTGGTTGATGCAACTGACCATCTGGTCCAGCAGGCCCTTGTTCATGTTGTTGATGAAGTCACCGTGATCGGTGATCGGGTTGTGCAGCTGCTCGGGGAAGCTGTCGACGGCGTACCGGACTCCGACCGGCACGTCGTAGGCGACGCGCTCGACCAGCTGGGGGATCGCCTTGAAGTTCTTCGGGCACGCGCCCGAAGCGTTGGAGAACGCGGTGTGGGTCCGGTGGTTGGCGCTGTCGATGTTCTTGCCGTCCCAGCAGTCCGGGAACTTCAGCGTCCGGACGACCCTGCTCCCCTGGGGGCAGATCGGGTACTTGCCGACAACCTGGCGGTTCTCGAAGCCGGTGCAGCTCCACGACGCCCGGACGTTCGCCGGCCCGTTGGTGAAGGCCTTGGCATCGCCGGTGATGATGCGCAGGAACCGGGTCATCGGCTGGACGGGGTTCCCGGTGCTGGAGGTGTACGTGATGTCCGCCTCGGCCGGGGTGAGGATCCGTCCCACGTTCCGGTCCTTGCCGCCGCCGGGAGCCTTGGCGTCCTTCTCGTTGGTGCCGTCGAAGACCCGCAGCACGGGCCAGTAGTACGCCGACTGGTCCCCGTTCGAGCATGTGGTGCCCGAGGTGGCGAGCTTGGCGTTGGAGGAGAACGCGTCCGTGGCCAGGTTCCCCACGTAGTCGTGCATGTGGTGCGCCCCGTTGCTCACGCCGGGGGCGACGATCACGTTGTCGGGGTTGAGGTGGCGGTTCTCGTTGCGCCCGCACCGGGAGGTGAAGGAGCCGGTGGCCGGCCCCTTACCGACGGTCGTCGGGACGTTCGGGGAGACGCTGTGTATGTCGACGAACCCGCGTTTGGGGAGGGACTTCGCCTGCTCGGCCGGCTTGGTCCGAGCGAGGACCCCGCCCTCACCGTCGACGCTGTACCCCGTGGCCGAGTCCTCGACCACCAGGTCGTGCCTGACCACGCACTTCGCCATCCCCGAGAGGTCCTGGGGCAGACCGGAGTCCGGGCCGGCGCTGCCCGACAGCTTCTTCAGGGTCTCCGCGCGCTTGTTGGCGAGGTCGCCCAGGACACGGTCCTCGTTGTCACCCGACCGGGGCGCGGACAGCCGGTTGTACGCGTCCGCCACCTGGACGTCGAGCTCGGCGAGGTTCTTGTCCACCGCGTCCTGGGACGCTTCCGGCACCTCGTTCAGGGCCACCCCGGCGTCGGCGCAGGCAACGGTACCGACCTGCGGGGACGCCGACCACTCACTCGAAGGACGCTGACCGGCGAAGGCCACCGCCGCGACCGTCCCTGCAGCGCCGGTACCGAGGATTCCCGCCAACAGCAGGGCGCCGGCCCTTCTCTTCGACGTGCCACGTTTATGAGACTTCATGTTCTTCGCACTCCTCAGGCGGAATCGGGCCTGCCGAGCAGGCCGCGGACAGCCGTCATCTGGGTCGTCGTCTAGCGGGTCGATCCGGCGAGCGCCGACGGGCTGCTCGCGGACGGAGCGGCCGAACCGGTCGGCAGCGCGGTGAGCTTGTCGAACTTCACGAGTCGGGTGTCCTCCAGGACGTTCATGTGGTCGAGCACCGTGCCGTTGGCCGTGTTCGCCAGATCCCGGACCGTGGAGTTCTGGGTGCCGGCGCGCACCTGGGCCACGACCGCGAACACCTGCCCGTGGGCGCTGCGCAGGAGGTTCGCGAAGAGTTCGTCGAACTCCCCGCCCTGCGCGGCATCCAACTGCTTGAGCCAGCCCTGCTGCTGTGCCGAGGGCTGGCTGGGCACGTCCAGGTTCAGGGTCCGGGCGGCGGTCAACACCGCCTTGTCGAGGTCGGTGTGACCTTGGACCAGGTGCTGGCCGGCCACCTTGACCTCGGGGCTGGTGCCCTTCGCGAGGGCCATCCGGCCTGCGGGGATCTCCCACAGTCCGGCCAGCCGCACCCGCTTGACGAAGTCACGGTCGAGGGCGGTGAGCGGCCCGGTCGGCGTCTGCACCACCCCTTGGTCATCGCTCACCGGGGCGCTGCGATAGGCACCGGCCGACTTCGCCACCGGATACACCAGGGCCGCCGCGGTGAGGATCATCGCGACGATGATCAGAAGGGTGGCGAACGACCTCGGAAGGCGGCTCACCAGGGGGAGGCCGTAGGCGGCCGCGGCCGTTCCCCGTCGGCGCTTCTTCCTCAAAGATGACATGGGGCTCCTCCTCCATCGCACCCGGAGGATCAGGGCCGCGCGGAACCCACGGGAACCGGTCCGGGTGGGCCTCGGTGGTCCGCGCGGTGATGACCCACGCGCAACGGTCCACGGACGGCGCGGCCGACGAGGGGATGACACGGCAGCGCGGGACGGGCCCGGGCGCACCGGGTGCCGTGCGTCGCCGGCACGGGATCGGCCGGCGTCAGCGGGCGGGCCTCAGCGCCCGTTCGTCCGGACGTTCCGCCCGCCGTCGGAGCCCCCCGGGAGCGCGCCGACCCGGATGGCCGGGGCGGGGCGCGGCCCGACGCACCGCGGCCCAGTGGCCGCCGCTCCGCCCCGCGTCCCTTCCCAGCGCGAAGAGTTCGTACGGAGTCGGCACCGGCGACCTGCCGCCGGAGCATGCTTTCCACATGGTGACACCCCTCTCTCTCGAAACCGTCGGCCCCAACCGGGCCGGACACGTATAGAGATGGGCCGCCGGAGGTTTCGTCCCGCCGCGTTGCCAATCCGTTATCTTCCGCGCGACACCCCGCACTCCTCACCCGCCACCGGAAGCAGCGCCCCGAAGGGCCACAAGTGCACGCACCGGCGATCGCCCGACGGGTATGCAGGAAGGCGTACTTGACGTGGCATCAGTCGCCACGAACCGCCACAACCGCACCGGCCGACGTCGGCACCCCTTCATGGCGATAGCTGACGCACCATCACATCGCTGTGATCGAAGGATGCTTCGCTCCGGTCAGGAGAGATCACCGTCGGAGCTCGGAGAGTCGAGTTGAGCCCCCGAATCGACGAACACCGGTCCGCCCCGCAATTGTGACAACCGAACAGGTATTCTCCGGGTTGCTTGGGGGCTATGGCCCCCACCAGGGGGTGACAGGAACTGCGGAAGCCTGTCCCGCGGCCCTCAGGCCCGAATGCCCTGCACCACATCCACGCGATCGGGGCCGTGATGCGACTCAACCTGAACCAGCTGGCGATCTTCGCGAAGGTCATCGAATGTGGTGGGTTCTCCGCGGCGGCCCAGGTGCTGTTCCTGAGTCAGTCCTCGGTCTCCAAGCAGGTGCAGAACCTGGAGACGTCCCTACGAACCGTCCTGGTCGACCGCTCGGGCCCGAAGATCCGTCCCACCCCGGCCGGACGGGTCCTGCTCGCCCAGACCAAGGAGATGCTGGCACTGGCCAATCACGCCGTCGGCGCCGTCCAGGCAGCCGCGCGCTGGCCGATCGAGCGCCTGGTGGTCGGCAGCACGACCACGGTCGGCGCCTACCTGCTGCCGGCGGTGATGCGGGAGCTGCGGCGCCGCGAACCCGACGGGCTGTTCACCGTGGCCGTCAACAGCCCCGAGTGCCTGGCCGACGCGCTCGAACAGGGCCGGATCGGCGTCGGCGTGGCCGACGGCCCGCTGCCCCCGGGTCGGTACGAGTCCGAGCAACTCGCCAGCGACGACATGGTGCTGATCTGCGCGCCCGACCATCCGTTGGCCGGGCAGGAGGTCACGCCGGCTGAGCTGTCCTCCGAGTCCTTCCTCCTCCTCGAACCGGGCTCCCGGACCCGACGACAGCTGCTGGAGCTCCTGCACACCTGGGACCTCGTCGGCGTGCGCACCCTCGACCTGTGGGGAACGGAGAGCATCCGGGAAGCCGTCCGCATCGGCCTCGGCGTCAGCCTGGTCCCTCGATGCTCCGTCCGCTTCGAGCTCATCCACGGCGTCCTCGCCGAACTCCACGCCCGCCCCGGCCCTGCCCCCCGCACCGTCACCGCCAACTGGACCCTCGCCCGCCCCCTCTCCACCTACGAGGAACTCCTGCTCTCCCTCCTCCACGAAGTGGCCGGCACCCCCACCATCCCCCACCGCCCCGCCGAACTCATCACCTCCTAATGCTGTTGTCAAGCAGCCGCTGTGACAGGGAGCCCACGATGGAAGCACTGTCCGTCACGGATGAGGGCCCACAGGACGTTGACGCGGCGGCGGGCCAGGGCAAGGACAGCCTGGGTGTGTCGCTTGCCTTCGGCGCGCTTGCGTTCGTAGAAACGGCGGGACTCCTCGCAGCTGCGGATGCTGATGAGCGCGGAGGTGTAGAAGACGCGTTGCAGCCCGCGGTGGTAGCGCCGGGGGCGGTGCAGGTTTCCGCTGATGTTGCCGGAGTCGCGGGGCA
>NZ_LFMD02000003.1:172515-190376 GCF_015776785.2 Kitasatospora sp. SUK 42
AGCGCCTTCGCCAGCACCGCCGACGTCCCGATCACATCCGAACCGTGGATGTCCTCGTCGTTCACGTGCACGGCCTTGTCCGCACCCATCGACAGCGCCTTGCGCAGCGCGTCCTTCGCATCGTCCGGACCCACCGTCAGCACCGTCACCTCGGCGCCCTCGTTCGCCTCCGCGATCCGCAGCGCCTGCTCGACACCGTACTCGTCCAGCTCCGACAGGAGGCCGTCCACGCCCTCCCGGTCCGTGGTGTGGTCGTCCGCGAAACGACGGTCACCCGTCGCATCCGGCACGTACTTCACACAGACGACGATCCTCAAGCTCATCAGCGGTTCTCCTGTCACGGGTGCACGGATGCACTGGATCCATGGCCTCAGGTCATGCCGAGGGTACTGAGTGCCAAGTCCGGCCCGGTCGCGACCCGCGCGCCGCAAGCGCCACCTGGACCGGCATGCCGTGTCGGCTCTCTTCGACTGGCGTCAGAGGCTCCACCGAGAGAATACGGCACTCAGTACCCCTGGTAAAGGCACTCAGTACCCTTCCAGGTGTCCGGGGGCCCGCGTGCCGTCCGCCGGCGCCGGGCCGTCCAGGGCCACGGCCGCCTCTCCGGTGTGCACGCCGAAGGTCAGGGACTCCTGGAGGTAGAGCTGAACCGTTTCCGCATCGTGGGCGAGGTAGCCGACGGAGACGTCCTGGCCGAGGAAGAGCTCGAAGTCGCCGCCGCGGGTGGAGAGCAGGAAGGCCCCCTCGATGGCGGGGGCCCAGATGATGTCGCCGTCCAGCAGGCGGGCGAGGTGGTTGTGGACGGGGTAGCCGTGGTCGCTGGTCTCGTTGACGGCGGTGAAGGCGGCGGCGCCGAGGAGGAGGGAGTACGGGCCGCCGACGCCGGCCAGGCGCAGCGCGGTGAGGGCGCGGCTGACCGCCTCGGGGTACTCGCGGACGTCCTCGGGGAGCTGGACCGGCGGGTTGCTGGAGGCGGCCCGGATGCCCTCGATGGCGGCGGCGCCGTAGCCCTCGAAGACGGCGCGGTCCTCGGCCAGGGCGAGGGTGCGGGCGGCGTCCTTGACGGGCTGCCAGTCGGAGTCCCGGGAGCCGCGTTCGACGTCGTCGACGGCCGCCCGGCCGACGCTGAAGGGGACCCGCAGCTCGACCACCGGGCGGCTGGCGCGGGCGTGGGCCTGGACGCCGTCGAGGGGCGGCTCGATGCCGGTCAGGTGGCCGGTGCCGACGGCGGCGAGGGTGGCGCCCTCGGGGCCGTTCACGTCGGCCACCCGGCGGCCGGCGATGTGCAGCTTGAAGGTCTGGCGGGCCTCCTCCTCGATCTCCTCCCACGCGGCGGCGGAGATCGGGGCGAGTTCCCGGTGGAGGTTGTTCATGGGCGGGGTCCTGTTCAGGAGGTCTGCTTGAGGCTGCCGATGCCGAGCGAGCCGTCCCCGGGGGCGGGGGCTGGAGCGGGGGCGGTCCCGGCGGTGGTCCCGGCGACGGGGGCGGCCGCGCCGGGGGCGGGCGGCGGGGAGTCGAGGAAGTCGGCCGTCGGGACGAAGAACAGCGAGCCGGTGACGGCGGTGGAGAAGTCGAGCAGCCGGTCGGTGGTGCCCGGCGGGCGGCCGACGAACATGTTGCGCAGCATCTCCTCGGTCACCCCGGGGTCGCTCGCGTAGCCGATGAAGTAGGTGCCGGCCTCGGCGCCGCCGCCCTGGGAGCCGAAGGAGCCGAACGGCATGTTGAAGCGGACGATCTGCCGCTCCTCCCCGTCCGGGCCGGCGATCACGGTGAGCGCGACGTGCGAGTCGGCGGGCTTGACGTCGTCGGCGAGCTCGATGTCGGCGAGCTTGGTGCGGCCGACGGCCCCCTCCTGCTCCTCGACGCTCAGCCCGTTCCACTTGTCCATGTCGTGCAGGTACTTCTGGACGACGACGTAGCTGCCGCCGGCGAACTCCGGGTCCTCCTCCCCCACCACGGCGGCGCGCTCGGCCGCCCGGCCCTCGGGGTTCTCGGTGCCGTCCACGAAACCGAGCAGGTCCCGGTCGTCGAAGTACTTGAAGCCCTGGACGGAGTCGACCACGGTGGCCGCCCCGGCGAGCCGGTCGACGATCCGCCCCGCCAGTTCGAAGCAGAGGTCCATCCGCTCGGCGCGCACGTGCAGCAGCAGGTCCCCGGGGGTGGCCGGGGCCCGGTGGCGGGTGCCGGCCACCTCCCGGAAGGGGTGCAGGCCGGCCGGCCTGGGGCCCGCGAAGAGCCGGTCCCAGGCGTCGGAGCCGATGCCGGTGACACAGGTGAGACCGCCCTCGGGGGCCCGGAAGCCGATGGCCCGGCGCAGTCCGGCGAGGTCGGGCAGCAGTTCGCGGACGGCGTCCTCGCCGCCGGGTTCGACGGTGAGGACCAGGAAGACGGCCGCGCTGGTCAGCGGGGAGAGCACGGCTTGCGGTTCGGCCTGCATGGTGGGGGTCCTCCTCAGGACGCCGGGGTTCAGGACGCCGGGGTTCAGGACACCGGGGTGGCTGCCCACTGGGCGCGGCGGTCGTCGAGGATCCGCCGCGGGTGGTGCCCGACCTTCAGCTTCAGCCGGGCGGGGCGACGATGGCCGCGTTTCGGAGCAGCATGAATCTGATCATGCCAACGATTACATCGCACAGCGGACAATCCGGCACGATCGACACACAGCCGAACGGCCCTCACGGAGGGTCGAACGGCCCCGTCGGAGGAGCCTCCGACGGGGCCGTTCGAGTGGCAGGCCCTCACGGGCGCCTCCTCCGGCACGGGAAAAGGGCGGGTGCGCTTCGTCGCGCACCCGCCCCCGGTCCGGTTCGGACCCCGGCTTCAGACCCGCAGCGCCGCCAGCTGCTCGGCGAACGGGACCACCTGCTCGGGCAGCGAGGGCTCCGCCGGGGTGCGGCCGGCCAGCAGGGCCGCCAGCTCGCCCGCCGCCCGGTCGATGCGGCGCGGCAGCCCGTCGGTGTGGCCGTCGCCCGCCGCGCCCCAGTCGTCGGTGGCCGCGTACACGGCGGTCGGCAGCACCACCGCGCGCAGGTAGCTGAACAGCGGCCGCACGGCGTGCTCCAGGGCGAGCGAGTGCCGGGGCGTGCCGCCGGTGGCGGCGATCAGCACCGGCTTGCCGGTCAGCGCGTCCTGGTCGATCACGTCGAAGAAGGACTTGAACAGGCCGCTGTACGAGGCGGTGAAGATCGGCGTCACCGCGATCAGCGCGTCCGCGTCCGTCACCGCCTCGATCGCCCCGCGCAGCGCGGCGGCCGGGAAGCCGGTGACGAAGTTGTTGGCGATGTCCCCGGCGAGGTCCCGCAGTTCGACCACGGTGACCTCCACCTCCCGACCCTGGAGGGCGAGTTGGCGTACGGTCGACTCGGCGAGCCGGTCCGCCAGCAGGCGCGTCGAGGACGGCTTGCTCAGTCCGGCGCTCACCACCGCCAGCTTGAACACGGTCACTTGGCCACCTCCGCCTTCTCGTTCTTCTTCTCGTCCGCGTCGTTGCGGGCCGCGACCAGCGCGGCGTGGGTCGGCCCGTCCGGCACCTCGGCCGGGCGGCCCTTGGCGAACTCCTCGCGCAGCACCGGCACGACCTCCTCGCCGAGCAGGTCGAGCTGCTCCAGCACCGTCTTGAGCGGCAGGCCGGCGTGGTCCATCAGGAACAGCTGGCGCTGGTAGTCACCGACGGCCTCGCGGAAGCCGAGGGTGCGCTCGATGACCTCCTGCGGGCTGCCGACGGTCAGCGGGGTCTGCTCGGTGAACTCCTCCAGCGAGGGCCCGTGCCCGTACACCGGCGCGTTGTCGAAGTACGGACGGAACTCGCGCACCGCGTCCTGGGAGTTCTTCCGCATGAACACCTGCCCGCCGAGGCCGACGATCGCCTGCTCGGCCGTGCCGTGGCCGTAGTGGGCGTAGCGCTCGCGGTAGAGCGCGACCATCCGCCGGGTGTGCTCCTGGGGCCAGAAGATGTTGTTGTGGAAGAAGCCGTCCCCGTAGTACGCGGCCTGCTCGGCGATCTCCGGGCTGCGGATCGAGCCGTGCCAGACGAACGGCGGCACGTCGTCCAGCGGGCGCGGGGTGGAGGTGAAGGACTGGAGCGGGGTGCGGAAGCGGCCCTGCCAGTCCACGACCTCCTCGCGCCACAGCTGGTGCAGCAGCGCGTAGTTCTCGACCGCGAGCGGGATGCCCTGGCGGATGTCCTTGCCGAACCAGGGGTAGACCGGGCCGGTGTTGCCGCGGCCCATCATGAGGTCCATCCGGCCGTCGGTGAGGTGCTGCAGCATCGCGTAGTCCTCGGCGATCTTCACCGGGTCGTTGGTGGTGATCAGCGTGGTCGAGGTGGAGAGGATGATGCGGTCGGTCTGCGCGGCGATGTAGCCGAGCATGGTCGTCGGCGAGGACGGGACGAACGGCGGGTTGTGGTGCTCGCCGGTCGCGAAGACGTCCAGGCCGACCTCCTCGGCCTTCTTGGCGATCGCGACCATCGCCTTGATCCGCTCGTGCTCGCTCGGGGTGCGGCCGGTGGTCGGGTCGGTCGTCACGTCGCCGACGGAGAAGATTCCGAACTGCATGATGCTCTCCCACGTCTCAGGTAGTCCAACTTTCAACCACCTTAGCACCTGGGTGCGGATCGTTATTCCCCCCGACAATGGAAGGCGGGACACCGACACCGGGAGGACGGCTCCGACGGCAGGAGGACGGCTCCGGCGACGGGAGGACGGCTCCGGCGAACAGCAGAACAGCAGAACGGCAGAACGGCTCCGGAAGGGCGGCGAACCGATGGCGCCGTACATCTCGGTGAGCGCACTGAGCCACGAGGGCCTGGTGCGGGAGCACAACGAGGACAGCCTCGCGGTCGGGCCGTGGACGCTCTGCGCCACCGTGACCACCAACCCGCAGACCCTGCTCTTCCCGCTCGGCCCGCCCTGCGTGGTCGCGGTGGCCGACGGACTGGGCGGCCACCCCGGCGGCGAGGTGGCCAGCGCCCTGGTGGCCCGCCGGCTCGCCGCCACCGGGGGCGGGCTGGACGGCGAGGAGGCCGTCCGGGAGGAGCTCCAGGACTGCAACCGGGCGGTGTACGCGGCCGCCGCCGACCACCCGGAGCTGGCCGCGATGGGCACCACGGTCGCCGGGCTGGTGCTGCTGCCCGAGCAGGTGGTGGCCTTCAACGTCGGCGACAGCCGGGTCTACCGGATCACCGGTGACGGGCTGCACCGGGTGAGCGTGGACGACAGCCCGCCGCTGCCGCCCGGCCGGCGCACCACCTCGGTGGTCACCCAGACCCTGGGCGGCTCGCTCGGGCTCACCTACGTCGAGCCGCACGTGCGCGCCGCGCCGCTGGTCGTCGGCGACCGCTACCTGGTGTGCAGCGACGGCCTGACCGACCCGGTGCCCGAGGAGGATCTGGCCGAACTCATCGCCCGGTCGCACCGGGCGGACGAGCGGGCCGACGGCCGGGCCGCCTTCGAGCTGTGGAAGGCGGCGATCGAGGAGGGCGGGCCGGACAACATCACCCTGGCGCTGGTGCGGATCGGCGAGTGAGGCGGCGGGGGCGGACGGCGGGGACGGACGGGCGGGACAGGCGACGGCCGCCGAGCGGCGGCAGGAGCGCGGGACCGCCCCGGCGGGGTTGCCGGGGCGGCCGCTCACGGGTTCGGGTCAGAACTGGCTGGTGACGGTCACCCCGCTGAAGCCCTGCTGGGCGTAGAGGCTGAAGTAGACGTAACCGGCCGGCGGGTTGGTGACGGTCAGCGTCTCGGAGTTGTCCGGGCCCGCCGAGCGCGCCGCGTAGGCGTTGGTGTACGCCCAGCCGCCGGGGTTGTAGTAGAGGTCGCCGTTGCCCGTCCCGCCGCTGGTGGTGATCTTCACCTGCTGGGTGCCGGCCGGCACCAGGAGGTAGAAGTGCGCGTAGTTGCCGGTGGTGGCGGCGACGTTGCTGCGGGCGCAGCCGGCGCCCAGCTGGCGGGTGTCGGCGGCGGTGCACTCGGGCACCTGCGGCACGGTCGGGGTGGTGGCGCAGGCGCCGTTCGCGCAGGCGGTCAGCCAGCTGTCGAAGTCGGCGTCGTAGCGGGTGCCGATGGTGGTCTTGAGCAGGGTGCGGGCGCCGGCCCAGTCCCCCACCCGGTACTTGGCGAGCACGGCGTCCACGTCGGCGCGGTGCTGCTCCACCATGTAGCGGACGGCGAGGTAGCCCCAGCGGTAGACCCGGTCCTGGTCGCCGTAGGCGGTGTCGAAGAGGTCGCTCAGCCTGTAGGTGTGCTTGGCGGCCGCCGCGACGGCGCCGTCGTTGGTGACCTTGCGGTACGAGTAGGAGACGTACTCGGCGAAGCCCTCGACCCACCAGACGGTCGGGGTGGTCATGCCGGCGTTGAAGTCGCCGTACATGTCGAAGCGGCCGTCGAGGTAGTGGGTGTACTCGTGGTTGAGGTTCCAGATCTGGAAGGCCGGGCGGACCCACTCGGCCTCGTAGCAGAGGAAGCGCGGCTGGTTGCCGGCGGCCGCCGGGTCGCCTTCCAGGTACATCCCGCCGTTGTTGGTGTCGATGCCGTAGATGGCGGCGGCCAGCACCTGGTAGTCGAAGGAGGAGTGGAAGACCACGACCTCGATCGTGGTGTTGTTGTCGTCCTTGACCGGCCCGTTGTCGCGGACCACCGAGTGGAAGTAGGCGTCCTGGCCGGTCAGGCTGGTGCAGGCGGTGTTGAGCTGGGTGCCGTCCAGAGCCTGGGCGATCAGCTTGATGCTCGGGCTACAGGTGTAGTTCACCGTCAGCACGCCCGACTTGAGCTGGTCGGCGGCGTTGCAGGTGCCGTAGTACGAGCAGTTGGCGGCGTCGTAGTAGCCGACCGCCTCGGCGGCCGCGGCCCACTGGTAGACGGTGCGGCCGCTCGGCGCGGACTGCGCGACCAGCGCCTTGGTGAGCGGGCGGACCTTCGGCTGGAGCGCGGTGTACTTCAGGAAGCGGGCCAGCTCCTTGGTCGCGTTGTACTCCAGCACGCCGTAGTCGCCGCCGAGTTGGTCCTCGTTGCGGGTCACGAAGGCGGACAGCGAGTCCAGCACGCTCGGGTCCGCCTGGACGGCCGCGACGAAGTCGGGCAGCTGGTGGCCGCGGAACAGCACGGTGAAGACCGGGTTCACCGCGTTGGCCATGCCGGCCGGGTTCCAGGTGGCGCTGGAGTAGTCGTTCAGCAGCCGCTTGACCACCCACAGGTAGCGGGTGTTCTCCTGGGCGCTGTCGATCAGGGTGACGGCCTCGCCCAGGATGGCGGCGTTGGCCTGGCTGACGTCGTTCCAGTGCGCGCCGGCGAAGAAGGCGTCCAGCGCGGCGCGGATCGCGGTCTGCAGGGTGGTTCCGTAACTGCCGACGGCGCCGGAGTTGTACCACTGCACGTAGTACCCGGCGCGCAGGTAGAGCACCAACTGCCCGACGGCGGTGCTGTCGTCGCCCGGGTAGCCGCCCGAGGCGTCGCGCAGCGCGTACGCCACGGTGGTCATCTGCTCCTCGCGGAACGCGCCGTTGGCGTCGGTGCCGGTGAGCTGGAACAGCTGGTTGATGCACTGCGTGTCGACGGACTTGATCTGCTGGACCAGCGCGCTGCCGGTCCGGCCGGTGAAGTCGGCGACGTTGCAGGCCTGTTGGGCGGCCCGGGCGAGCGGCTTCGCGGGCGTCCGGGCCTCGGCGGGGCGGGTGTCCAGCGGGAGCGGGGAGCGCCGGTCCGCGGAGGCCAACCTCCCCTGGTCGTCGCCGCGTTCGGGCGCCCCGGCGGCCGGCTGCGGGGCCGGGAGGGCGGGGGTGGTGCGGGCGGGCGCCGCGCCGCCGCGTGCGGAGTCGGGGGCGGGGGCGGCGTGGCCGCTCGGGGCGAACAGGCCGATCGCCAGGACGAGGGTCAGGGCGAGCGTCAGCAGTCGTGCCAACTGCGGTAGCCGCAGCGGACGTACGGGACTCACGTGGGGGCCTCCGGGCCGTCGTCGGCCGCGATGGGGGCGCGGCCGGTGGGGGGTGACGAGGACCGTTGACAGCGGTGCACGGGTGGCGCCGCCGCGGACACGGTGGGGAGTGTGACATGTACAATGGCACACCTCACATGACCCTGGGAAGCCTCCGGGCTGTGCGCGGTTTGCGCGGGAAACGCGTGGAGGCCGTGGTGACTGATCGTCACCACGGCCTCCACGCAGGCGAGTTGTCCCGCCGAGCGGCTACTTGCGGAGCAGCAGGATCACCCCGGCCGTCGCCAGGCCGACCAGCACCGCGGCCACGCCGTACGCCAGGCGGTGCGCCCGCAGCACCGGCAGGAAGCGGTCCACCGCGTAGCGGCCCGGGCCGGTCAGCGCGAGGGCGGCGGCACCGGCGGTCAGCAGCAGCTCGTACTCGTTGCCCTTCGGGGCGAAGAACCCGCCGCCCCACGTGACGGCGAGCGCGTTGATCATCGTGCCGACGAGCGCGGCGCCCGCGAGCGGGGTCAACAGGCCGACGGCCAGGGCGAGTCCACCCAGGGTCTCGGTGAGGCCGGCGACCACGGCCATGGCGTTGCCCGCCGGGTAGCCGCTCATGGTGAAGAACTGACCGGTGCCGTCGATCCCGCCGCCGCCGAACCAGCCGAACAGCTTCTGGCTGCCGTGCGCGGCCATGGTCAGGCCGAGGGCCAGGCGCAGGAGCAGGAGTCCGACGTCATAGGCGTGCGGGGAGGTGGACGCGGGCCCGGAGCCCTCCAGGGCGGTGCGGGTGGCGGGGTTGGTGGCGGCGGTCGTGCTCGGGCTGCTGCTCGGCATGCGCGTCTCCATCGATCGGGGTCGGTCGTCGCAGGACAAAGGGGGGTGTGGTGACGGGGCCTGGCGCCATCCGGCGCCATTGTTCAAATTTGAACCGGCCGCTCTTCGACCGTACCTCGGAGTTCGAATTTGAACAACTAACGGACCGTAAGATCGCGAGTGACTAGCGCCACCGTCCCGGGGCGGGCAGGGTGGAGCCATGACTCAACGCAGGCAGTACCAGCGGTCCGCGCAGCCCGGCACGCCCTTCTCCGAGGCGGTGGCCGCCTTCGGCGAGAGGATCCGGCTGATCACGCCCGACCAGTGGGACACCCCCACCCCGTGCACCGACTGGTCGGTCCGCGACCTGGTCAACCACCTCGTCAACGAACTGCTCTGGGTGCCCGAGCTGCTGATGGGCGCCACCATCGCCGAGGTCGGCGACCGCTTCGACGGCGACCTGCTCGGCGACGACCCGGTCGCCACCTGGACGAAGGCCGCCGAGGCCGCCGTCCAGGCCTGGGCCGTCCCCGGCGCCACCGAGCTGACCGTCCACCTCTCCTACGGGGACGCCTCCGGGCAGTACTACCTGGACCAGCTCACCACCGACCTGGTGATCCACAGCTGGGACCTCGCGGAGGGCATCGGGCGGCACACCCGGCTCCCGGAGGAGCTGGTGGACTTCGCGCTCGGCCAGTTCACCGGCTACGGGGACCTCTCCGGCAGCGGGCTGTTCGACAAGCCGGTGACGGTGGACGCGGACGCCGGCCCGCAGGCCCGGCTGCTCGCCCTCGCCGGACGGCGGGACGACGGCTGAGCCGGGGGTTCCAGGGCGCGGCGCCGGATACTGGAGGGTACGGGGGCGGATCACCCTGATCCCGTACGAGAGGCGGGCGCGACATGAGCCGCAGGCCGGACATCCTCGGCGAGTTCACCGCCGACCACAGGGCGGTCACCGAGCTGCTCGACCGGATCGAGGCGGCGCCGAGCGGCGCCGCCGAACGCGGCGAGCTGGTGACCCGGCTGACCGACCTGCTGTTCACCCACTGCGCCGCCGAGGAGGAGCACCTCTTCCCGGCCATCCAGCACGACGTGCCGGACGGCGGCGGGCTGGTGTTCGGCAGCATCCACGACCACCTGGCGATCGGGCAGTACCTCGCCGACCTCCAGGGGCTCGGCCCGGCCGACCCGGCCTTCGACACCCTGCTGCGCGGCCTGGCCGACACCGTGCGACGGCACCTGGCCAGGGAGGAGGAGGCGCTGTTCCCGGCCGCCCGCAAGGCACTCCCCGCGGCGGAGCGTGCGGCGCTGGGCGAGCGGGTGCGGGCGGAGCGTGCGGAACTCGACGGGTGAGGGCGCTCGGCGTGCGGCCGGTTCGCGGTGATCGGCCCTTGGGGCGGATCAGCTCTTGGGGCGGGTCGGCTCTTGAGGTCGATCAGTCCTTGGGGCCGATCAGTCCTTCGGGCTGATCACCGCGAACCGGGCGCCGTCGCCGTCCCGCAGCCGGGCCACCCGGCCGTACGGGGAGTCGAAGGCCGGCCCGATCGCCGAACCGCCCAGCTCCACGGCCCGGGCCAGCGCCCGGTCGGTGTCCGGGACGGCGAAGGAGACCTCCCAGTGCGGCGGCATGCCCGCCGGGCCGCCCGCCTGCTCCTTGGCCAGCGCCGCGACGCTGTGCCCCTCCGCCCGCAGCACCACCCGGTCGTGCTCCCAGCGGACCTCGAAGTGCTCGGGGTCGCGGCCGTCCCAGCGGAACACCTCGCCGTAGAACAGCGCGGCCGCGAACGGGTCCGGGGTGCGCAGCTCGATCCAGACCGGCGCGCCCGGCAGGTCCAGCCTCCGGGCCCGGCCCAGCGGGCCCTCCCAGACGCCGAAGACCGCCCCGGCCGGGTCCGCCGCGAAGGCCACCCGCCCGGCGTCGAAGGCCAGCGGGCCGACCGCGAGGGTCCCGCCGCGCTCGCGCACCGCGTCGGCCGCGGCGTCGGCGCTCTCCGTCCCGAAGTAGCTGGTCCAGGCGGGCGGCACCGCCCCCAAGCCCGCGACCCCCAGCCCGGCCACCGCCTCCCCGCCGGTCACCGCGTGCACGTACGGACCGAAGCGGTCCGGACCCGGCTCGAACTCCCAGCCGAGCAGCGGCCCGTAGAACCCCTTGGCGTCTTCCAGGTCCCGGGCCATCAGGCTCACCCAGCACGGAACGGCCGCCACGCAGCGCGCACTGGCGGTCATCTCACCGCTGCCCATCGCGAGCCTCCTCGCCCACCCGGCCGCCGGGCCCCTCCCGACTCCCACGGCCCACCGGCCGCCCGGGACGCCCTCAGCCTAGGCCGGAGGAGGTACCACCCCGGCGGAGGCATGGCCGGGGTCAGCGCACCCAGTTCTTGAGCGGCTCCGTGTCGAGCGAGATACCGACCGGGTCGGGGAGGTGAACGGTCTTGCCGAAGGGGAGGATCTGGACGGTCTCGTAGCGGACGCCGTCGGGCTGGCTGTGGACGATGACCTCGGCGGAGTCCCGGTCGATCAGCAGGTAGACCGGGATGCCGGTCTCGGCGTAGGCGCGGGGTTTCTCGATGCGGTCGCGGCGGTCGGTATCGGAGTCGTAGGAGGTGACCTCCGCGACCATCAGCACCTCGCCAGCAGGCGCCCAATCCCCGTAGCCGACGAAGGCGTCAGCATCCGCGAGCGTGCCGTCCGGCCGGGCATGCCCGCCTCGGTACCCCTGAAGCCTCAGTCCTTGATCATGCAGATAGAGCTCCGGCCGGGCCTGAATGCAGATTCGGTTGAGCCACTGGACGATGCGGCCATGGTCCCCGTCCGGCACGGGCTTGATCCCCAACTTCCCGTTGATGAACTCCAGCCGGATGCCCTCGACGGTCCGACCCATGTGACGGGCGAACTCCTCGAACTGCTCAGGCAGCATCTGCGGGCGCTCGGAGATCGCAGTCACGGGCCCTCCTCCTTCGCCTAGGCACCCCCCGGAGCAACGAGCACACCGGCAAGTGGTTACGGGGCGTTTGGCTTCGACGATAGCTGACCCCGCCCACCCACGAGCGATAGTGACGCAGGTCACATTAAGGGCGGAAATTCCGGGGACGGATTCCCCGTTTGCGAGTAGGTTGGCAGAAGCGGGGAGAATTTCCCCGGTAAACTGGAGGAGCAGTCGTCGTGACCACCGTCGCCGTCGAGTCGGCCCGGACCGGAGGGTGTGTGCGTGCGCCGAAGTTGCGCGCGGATGCGAGCCGGAACCGGGAGCGGATCGTGCTGGCGGCCCGGGACGCGTTCGTCGAGCACGGTGCGGATGTGCCGCTGGACGAGATCGCGAAGCGGGCGGGGGTCGGCAATGCCACGCTGTACCGGAACTTCCCGGACCGGGTGGCGCTGATCCGCGAGGTGGCGCTGCTCGCCAAGAACCGTATCCTGGCCCTCGCCGAGGCGGCGACGGTCGAGGCGGACGCGGTCGACGGCAACGGTCCGTTCGAGGCTCTGCAGCGGTTCGCGCACGCGGCCGTCGAAGAGAAGGTCGGCGGGCTCAGCGCGGTCTTCACCAGTGCCGTCCACCCCGACGACCCGGAGTTGACCGAGATCCGAGTGCGCCTGCAGGCCGCCGTGAGCGGACTGATGGAGCGCGCCCGGACGGCGGGCGAACTGCGGCCCGACGTCGACCACGGCGACCTGTTCATCGCGATCAGCCAGATGACCCGGCCGCTGCCGGGCACCTCCTGCCGGCTGATCAAGGACTTCGGCCACCGGCACCTGCAGCTGTTCCTGGACGGCCTGCGCACGCCGGCCCGTTCGGTGCTGCCCGGCCGGGCGGCGACCTTCGAGGACTTCTGCTCCCGGGACTGACCGACCACCTGGACCCACCACCACAGATCCGACCCACCAGCCTCCATCCACCGCGCCGCTGACCGGCACCGCCGCCGGACGCCCGCGCGCGCCCCTGCACCCGTACGGAACCCGTACGGCAACCTGCCGTTCCCGTGCGGAAGTTGACCGTTTCTCGCGCACCACGCACCGCGAAGTGAGTACCCCCATGCCTGAAACCGACGCCCGACCGGCGACCCTGCCCGATCCCCGGCGCTGGAAGGCGCTGATCTTCATCGGCCTCGCCCAGCTGATGGTCGTCCTCGACGCCACCATCGTGAACATCGCCCTGCCGTCCGCGCAGACGGACCTGGGCATCTCCGACGGCAACCGCCAGTGGGTGATCACCGCCTACGCCCTGGCCTTCGGTGGCCTGCTGCTGTTCGGCGGCCGGATCGCGGACCTGTGGGGCCGCAAGCGCGCCTTCATCGTCGGCCTGACCGGCTTCGCGCTCGCCTCCGCGCTCGGCGGCGCCGCGGCCAACACCGCGATGCTGCTCGGCGCCCGCGCACTGCAGGGCGTGTTCGGCGCGCTGCTCGCGCCGGCCGCGCTGTCGCTGCTGGCGGTGACCTTCACCGAGGCCAGGGAGCGCGCCAAGGCCTTCGGCATCTACGGCGCGATCGCGGGTGGCGGTGGCGCCATCGGCCTGATCCTCGGCGGCCTGCTGACCGAGTACATGAACTGGCGCTGGACCTTCTTCGTCAACATCCCGTTCGCCATCGTGGCCGCCGTCGGCGCCGTCATGGTGATCCGCGAGCCCGCCGAGGGCCGCAACCGCAGCCGGCTGGACGTCCCCGGCGTCCTGCTGGTGACCACCGGCCTGGTCTCGCTGGTGTACGCCTTCACCCGCGCCGAGTCCAGCGGCTGGACGGCCGGCAGCACCCTGGGCCTGTTCGCCGCGGCCGTCGTGCTGCTGACCGCGTTCGTGCTGGTCGAGCGGAAGGTCAAGGCCCCGCTGCTGCCGCTGCGCGTGGTGCTGGACCGCAACCGCGGCGGGGTGTACCTGTCGCTGGGCATGGCCGTGATCGGCATGTTCGGTCTGTTCCTGTTCCTGACCTACTACATGCAGATCGTGCTCGGCTACAGCCCGGTTCTGACCGGCGTGGCCTTCCTGCCGATGGTGGCGGGCATGATCACCGGCTCGACCCAGATCGGCGCCCGGCTGATGACCCGCGTCCCGGCGCGCTACCTGATGGCGCCCGGCTTCCTGGTCGCCTCGGTCGGCATGTTCCTGCTGTCCCACATCGGCCTGGACACCTCGTACCCCGCGCTGATCCTGCCCGGCCTGGTCCTGATGGGCCTCGGCATGGGTACCGCGTTCATGCCGGCCATGAGCCTCGCCACGCACGGCGTCCAGCCGCGCGACGCGGGCGTCGCCTCCGCGATGGTCAACACCTCGCAGCAGGTCGGCGGCGCCATCGGCACCGCGCTGCTGAACACCATCGCCGCCAGCGCCACCACCAGCTGGCTGACCTCGCACGCCACCGCCGTCACCTCCCCGGCGGCGGCCAAGGCCATGCAGTTCCAGGGCATGGTGCACGGCTTCACCACCGCGATCTGGGTCTCCTTCGGAATCCTGGTGGCGGCCGCCGTGGTCGCCTTCACCTTCATCAACGCCGGTCGGCCCGGCTCGGGCGCGGGTGCGGGTTCGGGTTCGGCGGAGAGCAACGAGGTGCCGGTGCTGGTGCACTGATCCCTCTCGGGGTACCGCCCCTCGGGGCGACTCGGGTGCGTACGCGGCCCGTCCGGTCTCCTCCACGGAGCACCGGGCGGGCCGCTCGCCTTCCCCCGGCCGGACCGCTCCGGCCCACCCCACACGAGCGGCCCCGTCCCCTCGAAGTGCCGGCCGCCCGGGGCGAGAATGGAGGGGCCCGCGGGGCGGGTGTGCTCACCCGGACCCGCGTGAGGCACCGACCCGTCCCCCGCACCGGAAGGGAGGACACCGTGCACGACCGAACCGACCGGCTCGCCGACGGCAGGTACCTCCTGCTGACCACCTTCGGCGACGACGGCAGCCGGCAGGACTCCCAGCTCTGGGTGGTGGCCGACGGTCCTGCGCTCGGCGTGTGGACCCTCGCCCACTCCGGCGAGGCCGAACGGATTCGGCGCCACCCGCAGGTGCTGATCTGCTCCTGCGACGCCCACGGGCACCCGACCGGCCGCCGGCTCCCGGCCCGCGCACGGCTCTGCGACGCCGAGGCGACCGCGCGCTACCGCATCTCGCTGATCAACAAGTACGGCCTGACGGCGCTGATCGTGCTGGCCCGCAGCCGCTTCAAGGTGGGGCTGGCCGGGACGGTCGGGATCCGGATCACGCCGAACGAGCTGGAGCGGCTGGTCGGGCCGGAGTGGCTGCCGCCGGCCTCGTACTGCGCCAACTGACGTACCGCGAACTGACGTACCGCGCCGACTGACGGCGGGTGGTCACGTCAGCGGGTGGGTCGGGACCGGGCTGACCTCCTGGATCTCCCCGTGGGCCTTGGTGAGCAGCTGCGAGGCGAGGTCGTTGAGCGCTCGGGCTCCCGCGATCTCCTCGCCGACCCTCAGCTGCTCGGGGTCGGAGGGGTGGCGGCTGCTGTAGCCGTGGGCCCGCAGTTCGCTCCCGTCGCCCAGCCGGAGCAGGGCGGCCGCGGTCGTCCGCGGGCCGTCCTCTCGGAACTCCATCTCGATGTGCCAACCGACCAGAGTCTGCATGGCGGATCACCTCCATCGGTTACCCCTCCAGAGTGCGCCGCACCCAGCGTGAACACCAGGCCAGCCGGAGCCGGCCGCCGTCGGACCGGTACGCCCCGGTGACGCGGAGTCGGCGGTACGGGCCTTCGGCGGGCGCCGCGAAATGCGCTGGTCGGGCGGTACGGGCCTTCGGTGTCATCACCGGGTGACACCGACGCGGGCTGCCCCGCGGTTGCGAGTCAGCTGCGGTGCACGGGGACGGAGACCAGCAGGGCGTCGGTGTTCTGGACCCTGACCTCGAAGTGGTCGATGTCGCGCGGCCACAGGGCCGTGCCGCCGGTGGTGCGCAGGACGTCACCGGCGTCGTGGCCGCCGTAGCCGGCCACCGGGACGCTCCAGGTGGTGGCCGTCTGCTGCTCTCCGGTGTGCGAGACGACGACCAGTCGGCAGGTCAACGGGCCGTGCACGCCGGAGAGTTGGAGGCTGAGCTGGCTCCCCCAGGGTTCGCCGTCGACGCCCACGGTGGCCTTGGCGCCGGTGGTCGGGTCAGTGCCGCTGAACTGCTCGGCGACGGCGACCACGGCGGGCGTGGACTCGGCGGAGAGCACCGCGGCCGTGACGGCCGGGCCCGCGGCGACCATCGCGGTGGCGGCCAGGGCCAGCACCAGTCGCCGCACCCGGCCCCGCCGCCGGGTGGCCGTGACCTCGGCGACCAGCTGGTCCAGGACCCGCCGGTCCGGTTGCGGGGCGGGCTCGGCCGGATCCCGGCCGGCGGCCCTCGCGGCGTCCGCGTACTCGGCCAGCAGCGGCTCGACGAAGCCGAGTTCGGCCACCTGCTCGGCGCACCGCGGGCAGTCGGCGAGGTGCCGCTCGTAGGCGGCCCGTTCGGCGGGCTCCAGCAGGCCGAGGACGTACGCGCCGGCGTCGAGGTGCCCGGAACCGACGGGGCGGGCTGGGTCGGGGTGGGCGGTCATGATGTCACTCCCCGTTCCTCCAGCGCGAGCCTGAGCGAGCGCAGCGCGTAGAACACCCGCGACCGTACCGTCCCGGCCGGGATGCCGAGTGCGGTGGCCGCCTCGTTGGCGGTGCGGCCCTTCAGGTAGGTCTCGACGATGACCTCGCGGTGCGCGGGCGAGAGGTCGCCGAGCGCGTCCGCGACGGTCATCATCCGCAGGGTCCGGTCGAGTTCGTCCTCGGCGGGCACCAGCTCCAGCGCCGCCGCGTCCACCTCGCGCGGCCGGGCGAGGGCGCTGCGGTGGTCGTCGATCACGATCCGCCGGGCGACGGTGACCAGCCAGGGCCGCAGCGAGCCCGCCGCCGGGTCGAGCCGGTCGAGGTTGCGCCAGGCCCGGAGCAGCGTCTCCTGGACGACGTCCTCGGCGCGCTGCCGGTCGCCGGCGACCAGGTGGAGCACGAAGCCGAGGAGCGGACCGGCGTGCTCGCGGTAGAGGGCGCGCATCAGCTCCTCGTCCGCGGCCCCCGTGCCGTGCGCGGCGGGGCCGCCGGCGGGGTGCTTCCCGGTCACCATCTCATCGTTGCGCACCCGGGCCTCCTGGTCGAGGGCGGTGGCCAGGGGCCCGGCGCCGCCGGGTGCCGGGCACGCGCCCGGGCGGCCGGGTGGCGGCGCGGCTACCGTGGCCGTAGGCCCCGGAGGGGTGGTTCCCGTCCCGGCCGTGGCGGCGGAGCGTGGATCCGTCGCCGTCGGTGACGGTCGACCGGCGGGTGCGGGGTGTGGTGCGCATGGGAACGGGTCGCCTCCCGCGTCGGTGCGCGGACCGGACACCCTTCTGTACGGTCGACGGTGGCAGCCTGCTCAACGCGGGAAGGACGAGGAGGGCGGGAAGAGCCGGGGAATACCCCACCGGGCATAGCCGTTCTGGCAGGCACATGGCCTGTACCGCCACCTTCGGAAGGGAAGGATTCGCGAGATGAGCAACACGGTCGAGCTGACCAAGGAGAACTTCGACGAGATCGTCCCGGGCCCGGAGGGCAAGGACTTCGTCTTCATCGACTTCTGGGCCGGGTGGTGCGGGCCGTGCCGCCAGTTCGCCCCGGTGTACGAGAAGGCCGCCGAGCGCCACCCGGACCTCGTCTTCGCCAAGGTGGACACCGAGGCGCAGCAGGAGCTGGCCTCCGCGTTCGGCATCCAGTCGATCCCCACGCTGGCGATCATCCGTGAGGGCGTCCTCGTGTTCTCGCAGCCCGGTGCGCTCCCGGAGCACGTGTTCGAGGACCTGATCGGCCAGGCCCGCGGCCTGGACATGACCGAGGTGAAGCGCAAGGTGGCGGAGGAGCAGGCGGCCAACGGGCAGGCCTGACCCGTACGGGCGTCGAAGGCCCGGGGAGCGGTTCTTGGGTTCTAGGAGTCGTTGCAACACCCCAGTTCAGGGGATGTATTGGACTTCGAGATCCGCGAGGACCGGACGGCTCAGGGGCCTGTGAAGCTGAGCCGGGAGCGGGAGGCATACTCCCGGCTCATGCAGCAGGGCTACACCAACGCCGAGGCGTGCCGGGTCCTCGGTATCAACGACCGGACCGGTAGGCGTTGGCTCTACGGGCGCAATTCGTCCGGCAGGAACAAGGCGGCGCCACCGCTGACA
>NZ_LFMD02000003.1:190386-245137 GCF_015776785.2 Kitasatospora sp. SUK 42
GCGAGATGGGCCGCCACCGCGACTTCACACTCGCCACCGACATCCCGGTCTACTTCTGCGACCCGGCCAGCCCCTGGCAGCGCGGCTCGAACGAGAACACGAACGGACTGCTGCGGCAGTACTTCCCCAAGGGCACCGACCTGTCGGTCCACACCCCGGAACACCTGGCGGCCGTCGCCGACCAGCTCAACCGCCGTCCACGCAAGACGCTCGGCTGGGAAACCCCAGCCGAGCGCCTGGCTAAACTCCTCGCGGCCTAGACAACCGACCACGTGTTGCAACGACCACTAGAAACCGCCGTTGCTCCCCGGGCCTTCGTCATGCCCTTCGCGGCGCCGCTCGCGGTGCCCTCCGCGGTGTCCTTCGACGCGCCCTCCGCCGCGACCTTCGCCGCGCCGTCACGGCGGGTCCTCGCCCCAGGCGGCGAGCCTGGCCGCGAGCGCCCGGACCTCGGCCCGCAGTTCGGCGGGCTCGCGGACGGTGAACGGCCACCCCAGGCCGGCCAGCAGCACCGCCACGCCGTCCAGGTTCTGGGCCCGGGCCTGTAGCAGCACCCGATCCCCGGCGAGTTCGGTGAGCGTGCCGACCGCGGGCGGCAGTCGGCGCCGCGCCTCGGCCAGGGTGGTGTGCAGCTCCACCTCCACCCGGTGCCGCCAGGGCGCCCCGGCCAGCGACTCCACCACCCGCTGCACCGGGTCGAAGTCCTCGGGCGGCTCGAACCGCGCATCTCCCGGTTCGACCCGCTCGATCCGGTCCAGCCGGAAGGTGCGCGGCTCTCCGCTGCGGTGGTCGAGCCCGGTGGTGTACCAGCGGCCGGAGTGGAAGACCAGGCCGTACGGGTCGAACTCGCGCTCGCTCCGCCGGTCCTCGCGGTCCCGGTAGGCGAGCCGCACCCGGCGCCTGCGCCGGGCCGCCTCGGCCAGGGTGAACAGTGCGGCGGCGGCCGGGCTGGGGCCGTCGGCGGGCGCGGCGCTCAGCCCCAGCGTCTGCTCGACGGCGGCGACCCGCTCGCGCAGCTGCGGCGGCAGCACCCGCTGGATCTTGGCGAGCGCGCTCTCGGCGGCCCGCTCCCCCACCGACAGGCCCGAGCTGCGGCCGGCCAGCAGGCCGAGGACCACCGAGGCCGCCTCGTCCGGGTTGAGCATCAGCGGCGGCAGCCGGTAGCCGGGCAGCAGGCTGTAGCCGCCGTAGCGGCCGCGCTCGGCCCGGACCGGGATGCCGAGTTCCGCCAGGCGTGCGGCGTAGCGGCGCACGGTGCGCTCGTCCACCTCCAGCCGGGCGGCCAGCTCGGCGCCGGTCAGGCCGGGGCGGTCCTGGAGCAGCTCCAGCAGGGCGAGCACACGGCTGATCGGGTGTTCCATCGGGTTCGCCGCCTCCGGGCCGGGAAATCCGGGTGAGTTCTGTCCGGATTCGATCCTAGAGTCCGGGGTGACGGGGGTCCCACCACGGAAGGAGCGATCCGCCATGAGCACGTTCGTACTGGTTCCCGGGTTCTGGCTCGGTGCCTGGGCCTGGGACGAGGTGGCCGCGCCACTGCGCGCGGCCGGGCACGCGGTCCACCCGGTGAGCCTGCCGGGACTGGCCGAACGGGCCGGTGAGCCGGGCGTGTTCGGGCTGGAGGAGCACATCGCCGACCTGACCGACCGGCTGGTGCGCGAGGACCTGTGGGACGTCGTGCTGGTCGCGCACAGCGGCGCCTGCGCCCCGGTCGGCGGGGTCGCGGACCGGATGCCCGAGCGGATCCGCCGGGTGGTCTACCTGGACAGCGGTCCGATGCCCGACGGCACCTCGGTGTACGACCTGTGGCAGCCCGACTTCCGGGCGGCGGCCGACGCCGCGGTGGTCGAGGGCCGCCTCCCGATGCCGTCCTGGGAGTTCATGGAATCCCACGGCTCCAGCCTGGAGGGCCTGGACGGGGCCGCGCTGGAACGGATCCGCACCCGGCTCACCCCGCACCCGGTCGGGGCGTACCGGGACGAGCTGCGGCTGACCGGCGCCGCGGCCGCGCTGCCGCACGCGCTGGTGTCCTGCTCCTTCCCCCTCGACCAGGTGCGGGAGATGATCGCGGCCGGCCACCCGTACTTCGCCGCGATGGCCGGGCCCAACTGGGAGCTGCGCGAACTGCCCACCGGGCACTGGCCGATGTTCTCCCGCCCGGCCGACACGGCGGCGGTGCTGGCGGAACTCGCGGCGGTCTAGGTCGTGTCCGCGTTCGCGTGTTCACCCGCGCGGAGGAGGCTCGACGGCGCAGGATGGGGCGCACGTCGTGCCCGGGCGCGCGGAGTGGCCGCCGGAGGCGGTCCGGGTCAGGCTCGGGTACGGGACCAACGGCGGCCGCAGCCCCCGCCGCACGCGCGGGGCGGCCAGTGAGACCACGGAGGACGGGCATGACCAGCAGCACCACCGAGGAGTACGACGTCATCGTCCTGGGGGCCGGGCCGACCGGCGAGAACGTGGCGGACCGGACGGTCGCCGCCGGGCTGCGCACGGTGATCGTGGAGTCCGAACTGGTCGGCGGCGAGTGCTCGTACTGGGCCTGCATGCCGAGCAAGGCGCTGCTGCGCCCGGTGGCCGCGCTGGACGACGCCCGCGCGGTGGCCGGCTCCCGGGAGGCGGTGGGCGGCGGGCGGCTGGACGCGGCCGCGGTGCTGGCCCGGCGGGACTCCTTCACCTCGAACTGGAAGGACGACGGCCAGGTGCAGTGGCTGCGGGACACCGGCATCGAGCTGGTCCGCGGCCACGGCCGGCTGGCGGGCGTGCGGACCGTCACGGTGGAGGCCGAGGACGGCAGCGAGCGGGTGCTCACCGCCCGGCACGCCGTCGCCGTCTGCACCGGCAGCCGCCCGGTGCTGCCGACCGGCGTCGCGGGCCTGGCGGACGCGCACCCCTGGACCAACCGGGAGGCGACCGGCTCGGCGACCGTCCCCAAGCGGCTGGCGGTGGTCGGCGGCGGGGTGGTCGGGGTGGAGATGGCCACCGCCTGGCGGGCGCTCGGCTCCGAGGTCGTCCTGCTGGTGCGCGGCCACCGGCTGCTGCCGCGGATGGAGCCCTTCGCAGGCGAGTTCGTCGCCGAGGGCCTGCGGGAGGCGGGGGTGGACCTGCGCTTCGGCACGGAGGTCACCGCGCTGGAGCGCCCGGACGCCTCCGGGCCGGTGGTGCTGACCCTCGGCGACGGCGACACGCTGACCGCCGACGAGGTGCTGTACGCGACCGGCCGGGCGCCGCGCACCGCCGACATCGGGATGGAGCAGGTCGGGCTGCACCCGGGCGGCTGGCTGGAGGTGGACGACAGCTGCACGGTGCTCGGCGTGGACGGCGAGTGGCTCTACGCGGCGGGGGACGTCAACCACCGGGCGCTGCTCACCCACCAGGGCAAGTACCAGGCCCGGATCACCGGCGCGGCGATCGCCGCCCGCGCCCAGGGGCTCGCGCTGGACACCTCGCGCTGGGGCGCACACTCCGCGTCCGCAGACCTCGCGGGCGCGCCCCAGGTCGTCTTCACCCAGCCGGAGGTCGCCGCCGTCGGCCTCACCCTGGCCGCCGCCGAGCAGCTGGGGCTGCGGGTCAAGGCCGTCGACCACGAGATCGGCTCCGTCGCCGGGGCCTCGCTGTACGCCGACGGCTACCGCGGCCGGGCCAGGGCGGTCTTCGACCTCGACCGGGAGGTGATCGTCGGCGCCTGCCTGGTCGGCCCCGCGGTCGCCGAACTGCTGCACTCGGCCACCATCGCGGTGGTCGGCGAGGTGCCCATCGACCGGCTCTGGCACGCCGTCCCGTCGTACCCCACGATCAGCGAGGTGTGGCTGCGGCTGCTGGAGGGCTGCCGGGGGTAGCAGCGGCCCCGGAGGGGCGGCGCGGCGAAGTGTGGCCATCGGTGGACGGCGGGACACTGGCAGTCGGGGAGGAGGCGTCCCGGGGGCCGTACTCGTGACCAGGTGGTGTGAGGCATGACCGAGGTGCTGTTGGCCGTCGGAACCGAGAAGGGCCTCTTTCTCGGCCGCAGCCGCGACCGGCTGAACTGGGACTTCAACGGGCCGCACTTCCCGATGAACGCGATCTACTCCGTCTCGATCGACCGCCGCGACGGCCGGACCAGGGTGCTGGTCGGCGCCGACAGCAGTCACTGGGGGCCCTCGGTCCGGCGCTCCGACGACCTCGGCGCGAGCTGGAACGAACCGTCGCGGCCGGCGATCCGCTTCCCCGGGTCCACCGGCGCCTCGCTCACCCGGGTCTGGCAGCTCCAGCCGGCCGGGCCGGAGGCCCCCGGGGTCGTCTACGCCGGCACCGAGCCCGCCGCGCTGTTCCGCTCCACCGACGGCGGCGAGACGTTCGGCCTGGTCGAGTCGCTCTGGAACCACCCCCAGCGGCCCGAGTGGGGCGCCGGCTACGGCGGCCAGGGACTGCACACCATCCTCACCGACCCGCGCGACCCGCAGCGGCTGCTGGTCGCCGTCTCCAGCGGCGGCGTCTACCGCAGCAAGGACGGCGGGGAGAGCTGGGCCCCCTCCAACACCGGGCTGCGGGCCGAGTTCTTCCCGCCGGAGAGCCAGTACCCCGAGTTCGGCCAGTGCGTTCACAAGATCGCCCCGGACCCCGTCCACCCCGACCGGCTCTACCTCCAGAACCACGGCGGCGTCTACCGCAGCGACGACTGGGGCGGGAGCTGGCGCTCGATCGTGGACGGGCTGCCCGCCGAGTTCGGCTTCGCCGTCGCCGCCCACCCCCGCCGGGGCGACACCGCCTACCTCTTCCCGCTCGGCGGCTCGGACGACCGCATCCCGCCCGGCCATCGCTGCCGGGTCTTCCGCACCACCGACGGCGGCACCAGCTGGGAGCAGCTCGCCAACGGCCTGCCCGGCGAGGACCACTACGGCATCGTGTTGCGCGACGCCCTGCGCACCGACGACGCCGACCCGGCCGGGATCTACTTCGGCAACCGGACCGGCGACGTGTACGGCAGCCGCGACGAGGGCGAGACCTGGACGCTGCTGATCTCCCACCTGCCGGACGTGCTCTGCCTCCGCGCGGCCACGGTGGGCTGAACACCCGCCGCCCGGAGGGCCGCCGCCGAAAACCTGTTGCCCCGAACGTCCGAATCTGGTGAGCATGAGCCGCCGACGAACGATCTCAAGGACGAGGTGGGGCCATGACCGAGCCGGACTGGGTGGTCAAGCAGGGCAGCGACGGGGCGCCGGTGCTGCGCTACCAGCTGGGCGAGCGGGAGGGTCGGCCCTGGGCCGACCTGCTGGAGGTACTGGACGAATCGGTGGACGCGGCGGAGTTCATCCGCACCGAACTGCCCGGCTGGGTGGTCTCCGGCACCCCCGAACTCGGGCGGCGGCTGGTGGACGGCGGCGCGAAGGTGCTCCGGCACGCCCACAGCTTCCGGCGCGACCTCCGCGCCGATCCGCCGCCCGCCGACTGGGCCGGGGCCCCGCTGCGCGAGGGCCTGCGGGCGGTGCCCTGCGACCGCGCGCCCGAGGAACTGCTGGAGCCCTGGCGGGCCGCCTTCGCGCCCGGCCACGTGGACCACTTCCCCGGCGACGACGCCCAGGCGGTCGCGGAGCGGATCGGCCCGCTGCTCTCCGGGAAGGCCATCGGCCCGGTGCTGCCCTCCAGCCTGCTCGCCGTGGACGCCGAGGACCGGGTGGTCGGCGGGCTGGTGCTGACCGACCGTGACGGCCTTCCGTGGATAGCCGAGGTCTTCCGCCACCCGGAGCGCGGCTACCGCGGCCTCGGCGCCGACCTGCTGCGCCTGGCGATCGCGGACGCCGCCGCACGCGGGCTCGCCGATGTGCACCTGGTGGTGTCCGAGGGCAACCCGGCCCGCAGGGTGTACGAGTCGCTGGGCTTCCTGTTGCAGGAGACGTCGCTGACCGTGATCGTGCCCGACGCCGCGTAGCACCGGCCGGGCGTCAGGGGCGCGCGAGTTCGAGCACGGCGATCCCGCCGAGCACGGTGACGGCTGCGGCCAACCGCAGCCGTCCCAGGCGCTCCCGGAACACCACGGTGGCGATCAGCGCGGCGATCACGATGCTGGTCTCGCGCAGCGCCGCGATGGTCGCCAGGTTGCCCCGGGACTGCGCCCACACCACCAGGCCGTACGCCGTCAGCGACAGCACCCCGCCCGCGATGCCCACCGGCAGCACCCGGCCCACCCCGGTGAACAGCGAACGGCCGCGCCGGGCCCGGACGATCAGCGCGAGCGTCGGCCCCTGGAGCAGGAACAGCCAGGCCACGTAGCCGCCGACGGTACCGGCGTGCCGGACGCCGCTGCCGTCCAGCACCGTGTACAGCGCGATCATCACGCCCGTACCGGCGGCGGCCCCGAGTGCGGGCAGCTGCGCCCGCCCGGGTATGCCCTGGGCGAAGGCCAGCCCGATCAGTCCGCAGGAGATCACCGCCACGCCCACCAGCTCGCCCGCCCCCAGGTGCTGGCCGAGCACGGTGACGGACAGCAGGGCGACCAGCAGCGGCGCCGAGCCGCGGGCGATCGGGTACATCTGCCCGAAGTCGCCCAGCTGGTAGGCCCGCAGCAGCAGGACCGTGGACGTCACCTGCACCGCGACCGAGGCCAGCAGGTACGGCCAGGAGGCGGCGGCCGGCAGCGGGTTGACCGCGACCAGGACCAGGGCGCAGGCGGTGTAGGTCAGGTTGATCAGCGCGAAGCCGACCAGCTTGTCCGGGATCCGGTGCGCCAGCCCGTTCCACACGGCGTGCAGCACGGCCGCCGCGAGCACGGCCGCCGGCACGGCCGATCCGAGTCCAGACATGACGAAGCTCCCCTCCGACGGCCCGCCGGACAGCGACGGGCGTGAAAACGCTTGGAACCGCTCGGAACCGTGTGGAACCGTCCGGAACCACTTGGAACCGAATTCCACGCTACCCTAGACCCATGGAAGGACATTCCGAATTCACGCCCCTGGAGTCCCAGCTCGCCGCCCGGATCCGGGCCCGGCTCGGCGAGCTGCGCGGCAGCGAGGCGCGGGTCGCCCAGGTGGTGCTGGACCGGGGCACCGGCCTGGTGCACCTGAGCGTCAGCGACGTCGCGACGCTGGCCGGGACGGCCCCCTCCTCGGTGGTCCGGGCCTGCCAGCGGCTCGGCTTCCGGGGCTACCAGGAGCTGAAGATCGCCGCCGCCCTGCACGCCCCCTCCCCCGCCGGGGCCCCCGGCGCGACCGGGGAGGCCGGAACCACCGGGGACGCCGACGACCCCGCGGCCCGGGCGCTCGCCGACACCCTGCGCGCCGCCCGGGCCGCCCTGGACGGCCTCACCGCCACGCTCGGCGCGGGCGACCTGCGCGCGGCGGCCGGGCTGCTGGACGGCGCCTCCCGGGTGGTGCTGGTCGGCGCCGGGCTGTCCGGCGCGGTGGTGCTGGACCTCGCGTACCGGCTGCGCGCGCTCGGCCTGCTGGTCGACGCCCCGGCCGACCCGATCACCGCCCAGCTGGCCGCCGCCGCACTGGCGCCGGGCGACGTCTGCCTGGCCGTCAGCCACACCGGCTCGACCCGCAGCGTGGTGGACGCGGCCCGCCGCGCCCGCGAGGCCGGGGCCGAGGTGCTGGCGCTCACCAGCTACGCCCGCTCCCCGCTCACCGAGACGGCCACCCGCGCCCTGGTCGCGGGCGGCCAGGACCTGGTCTTCGGACTGGAGACCACGGCCAGCCGCCTCGCCCACCTGGCCGCCGTGGACGCGCTCGCCCAAACCCTGCTCGCACTGCGCGGGCCGGGGGCGGAACGGGCGCTCCGGCTCTCGGCGGACGTCACCGCGGACTACGCCTACTAGAGGGGCTGGGGCCGGTGCGCGCCCTCGACCCGGGCGCCGCGCACCACGACCATGATCAGCCCGACCGCGACCAGCAGTTCCGCCCAGAAGAACGCCGCGTAGTCCAGCAGCGAACCGATCGGCGGGCTGCCGGGCGCGGCGTTGCGCATGCCGACCAGGGCGAACAGGGTGGCCGCCATCCAGCCGAGGGCGGGCCAGACGATCCCGCGCCGCTGTCGGACGATCAGCCAGGCCGCCAGCAGCACGGCCAGGGCCAGCGCCCACATCGCCGCCATCATGAACCAGGCGAGGATGAAGGTGCTGCGCGAGCGGCTGATCCGCTCCGTCACCTGGGCGGCGTCGCCCTCGGTCTCCGTCCCGCCCGGTGTGAAGGCGAAGAACGGGTCGGCCTCCTCGACCCCGATCACCACCGGCGCCGGCCTCCCGCCGGCGGTGGCCCGGAAGCCGATCTGCACCTGGTAGCCGTCGAAGGGGTAGTCGGTGACCCGTCCGTCGAACAGGCTGAAGGACACCGGGCTGGAACCGATCCGCTGCCCGGCCGGATACCTGAGCGAGGTCTGCTCCAGCGAGGTGGTCTCCAGCACCACGTCCTGCGCCGGGACCAGCTGGTCCCCCGGCACCCGCAGGGCGCCGTGCGGCTGGACCAGGACCTTGGCGGTGACGGTCTGCGCGGCCGGGTCGACCCGTTGGAGCAGCACGTCGACCTCCAGGAGGTCCGGGCCGGGGGCGGCGCCCACCACCTGGGCGTGGCCGCGGCTGGAGCGCTCGTTGAGGTAGAACAGCAGCCCGGCGGTGACGGACAGCGCGATCACCACCACCACGGCGTACGCGCTCCAGGGCCTGACCTTCGGCCGGGTCGCGCTGACGGCCCGCACCCGGGTGTGGAGGCGGACCCGCGGCCGGGCCGTCGGGCGCGGGGGCCGGGCGGTGCGGCGGTGCGGCCGGTCGGTGCGGCGGTGCGGCGGCGTGCTCATCGACCTGCTCCCACGGTCGGCAGCGGCGGCACCGGCTGCCGCCCGTCCCGCCAGCCTCGGCACGGCGCCACCCGCCCCGCAAGCCGGGAGGGCCGTCCGGGGATCGCCACCGACAGGGGAAAGGGGCTGGTCGGAGGGGCTGTGTAGGCTCAATGGTCATGGCGAGGGTGACACGGGACGATGTGGCGCGGGTGGCGGGGACGTCCACGGCGGTCGTGAGTTATGTGATCAACGACGGGCCGCGCCCGGTGGCACCGGCCACCCGGGCCCGGGTGCTCGCGGCGGTCGAGGAGCTCGGATACCGCCCGAACCGGGTCGCCCAGGCGATGGCCCGGCGGCGGACCAACCTGCTCGGGATGGTCGTGCCGGACGCCCGCCAGCCGTTCTTCGCCGGGCTGGCCCACGCGGTCGAGCAGGCCGCCGCCGAGCACGGCCGGCTGCTGCTGATCGGCAACTCCGACTACGCCGACGAGCGCGAGGCGCACTACATCCGGGCCTTCCTCGGCATGCAGGTGGACGGCCTGATCCTGGTCACCCAGGACCCGGCCACCCCCGGGCTGACCGGTTTCGACTCGGCCGACGGCACCCCGGTCGTGCTGCTGCACCACCGGGCGGAGACCGCCGAGGGCGTGGCCGTGGTGGCGGACGACGAGGGCGGCGCCCGCGAGGTGGTCCGCCACCTGCTCGGCCACGGCCACCCCGAGGTGCACTGCTTCGGCGGCACCCTGGCGCTCAGCCCGCACGACCCGGTCACCGGGCGGACGGCCGGCTGGGCCGCGGCGCTGGCGGAGGCCGGGCTGCCCGTCGAGGGGCGGCTCACCGCGGCGCCGTTCGACCGGGTCCGGGCACACGCCGAGGCGCTCACCCTGCTGAGCCGGCCCGACCGGCCGTCCGCCGTGTTCTGCGCGACGGACGACCAGGCGATCGGCCTGCTGCGGGCCGCCGACGACCTCGGCATCCGGGTGCCGGAGGACCTCGCGGTGGCCGGCTTCGACGACATCGCCGAGGCGGTGATCGCCGGTCCGGCGCTGACCACCGTCACCACCGCGCAGGACGAGATGGCCCGCGCCGCGCTGGAGCTCGTCCTCGGCGGGGCCGAGCGCCGCGCCGCCGGGGCCCGGACCTTCCCGGCCAAGCTGGTGGTGCGGCGCTCCTGCGGCTGCCCGAATCCGGCTCCGAATCCGGCTCCGGCCACCCTGACGCGATCCGACCCGGCCCGGTCCGGGCTGACCCGGTCCGACCTGGCCCGGCCCGAGCCGGTGTCCGACCTGGTCTGACGTCAAGGCACCGGCGCGGCGGGTCAGTTCAGCTGGAAGGTGGCCTCGACCGGGTAGTGGTCGCTCGGCGCGTTGGTGTCGAGCTGCCCCGGCGCCCAGCCGGCCTGCGGGTCGAAGTCGACCTTCACGTTGGACATCGCGGTCGGCACCGGGCGGCCCGGGGCGTTGAGGTAGCCGATGTAGTCGAGGTCGTCCCGGTAGTCGGCCGGGAAGGTCTCGACGCCCGCCATGTACTGGCACCAGGACGAGACCGGGCAGTCCATGGTGGTGCGGGTCTGGCTCGGGTCGGTGGCCGGGGTGCCGAGCACGCCGTTCACCGCGTTCTGGGCGTTGGTGTAGTCGCCGCGGCCCTGGCCGTGGAAGTACTCGACGTTGAGGTCCCCGCCGATCAGCACCGGGGCGCCGCTGCCGGCGATCCCGTCGACCCAGGCGCGGATCTCGGCGAGCTGGCCGAGCCGGGTGGACTGGGTGGTGTCGGTGGAGGTGCCGGACTCGTCGGCCTGCAGGTGGGTGCCGACCACCCAGGCGGTGCCGCCGTTCTTGTTCACCCGCACCAGCGCCGCGCCCTTGTTGGCGTGGTAGTCCCAGGTGCCGTAGGTGGAGTTGCTGAACACGTGGGCGTACTGGGCGGTGATCGGGTACTTGGAGAGGATCATCGTGCCGCCGTTGATGACGAACCACGAGTTGGAGCAGTTGCCGCTGACGCCGGTCCAGCCGCCGCCGGAACAGGTCTGGCCGACCACCGGGGTGCGGTACGGGTAGAGGTCGGCGAGTTTGGTGTTGATGTCGGCGGTCGAGCTGTTGTTGAACTGCTCGTCCAGGATGACGACATCGGCGTTGTGCTGGCGGATGAGCTGCTCGATCACCGGGGTGCGGCGGGCGGCCTGCTCGTTCTGGGTGCTGTCGACGATGGCGGTGCCGAGGTCGACGTTGAAGGCGAGGACGGACAGCGTGGTCGGGCTCGCCGAGGCGGCGGATGCGGTCGGGGCGGTGCCGCCGAGCAGCAGTGCGGCGGCGGCCGCCGAGGTGAGGGCGGTGGCCGTGCGACGCGAGAGCATGGGCGTTCTCCTGGGGAGGGATCCGTCAATCCGGTGGGCCCGGCGCCGGGGTGACCGGCCGCCGGGGATTGGCGGGGGAACGCTAGCTACCGCTCGGTACGTCGGGAAGAACGCCAGGAGAGCAGTTCCGATCGCTCCTGTGGCGGTGAGGTGTCTGTACAGGTCAGGGCGATCGGCTGACAAGATGTCTGTACACCCTTGCACCGGGCCCCGGAGCCGCGGTGAACCGCCGTCAGCCGTCCAGCAGTTCGTCCGCGAGCAGATCCATCAGCAGGTTGTCGTGCCAACTGCCGTCCGGGCCGCGCTCGTACTGGCGCATGGTGCCCACCGGGCGGAAGCCGACCTTGGCGTAGCAGCGGATCGCGGCCGCGTTGTCCGCCGCCGGGTCGATCACCAGCCGGTGGTAGTGGTGGTCGTGCACCAGGTACCGGGCCATGGTGCGCACGGCGTCGGTGCCCAGACCCAGGCCGTGCACCGTCGGGTCGAGGTAGAGGTCCATCCCGGCGTGCCGGTACTCGTCGTCGTTCTCGGCGTACCACTGGACGGCGCCGACCACCCGGCCGCCGAGCTCGATCGCGAAGGTCTCGGTGTCGGGCGATTCCAGCTCCCCCGCGACCACGTCGGCCAGGTCGTCGCCGCCGCGCCAGCGGGCGAACACCTCGGGCGTGCTGCGGATCGCCACCAGTTCCGGGATGTCGTCGGCGGTGGCCGGGCGGAGGGTGACCAGAGTGCCGTGCAGGATCGTCCCCATATGGGGCATGTTGGCACGGAAATCCACCCCGGGCGAGCGGTTGGAACCACGTTGCCCGCACCCCTCGCGACCAGGGATGATGCTCGGCCGTGACACATCTGATCATCATCGTGCTGGTCATCGCGATATCCGCCGCCGTGACCAGGGCCAGGAAGTCCAAGGCCGCGACCTGGAGCCGGACCGAGTTCGACGCCCCGGCCTACGGACTCGTCCCCTTCGACCGGCTCGACGCCGACCGGGCCGGCCCGCCGCCGGCCCCGCACCGCCGCAAGGAGTCGCAGGCGGTGGCCGACGCGGCCTGGGCCGGGAACTGGCGGGCCGCCGCCGAGTACGTCGCGGCCGCCGGGCAGGACTGGGACGAGCGCTGGTCCCGGCTGGAGCTGCTGGACTCGATCGCGGACCAGGACGACGCCTGGCTCAAGGCCTGGCGCGCGGCCGACCCGGGCGACTGCGAGGCGGCCGCCCTGGAGGCCAACCGGATGGTGCACGCGGCCTGGGCGATCCGGGGCGGCAAGTACGGCCACGAGGTGCCCGAGGAGGACATGAACGCCTTCCGGGCGATGCTGCCCGCCGCCATCGAGGCGGCCAAGCGGGCCTCGCTGCTCGACCCGGCCAACCCGGCGCCCTGGGTGGTCATGGTCACCGCCGCCCGCGGCGCGCAGTACCAGCCCGAGCAGTTCGAGGAGCTGTGGAACGGCCTGGCCGCTCGGGCGCCGCACCACTACGCGGGCCACGTGCAGGCCCTCCAGTACTGGTGCGCCAAGTGGTTCGGCTCGGACAGGAAGATGACGGCCTTCGCCGAGCGGGCGATGGACACGGCCCCGGCCGGCAGCCCGCTGCCCGGCATCTACCTGCACGCGCTGCACGAGCTGGAGCTGCGCAAGACCCTCGGCTCGCTCACCGGCGACGAGCGGCAGCGCCGGCTCAAGCAGGTCGCGGCCGCGCTGGCGCAGGTCCGGCCGGACGACCAGCGGCTGACCGTGCTGCGCCACCTGCTCGCGGACTACGCGGGCCGGGCGGAGCTGTACGACGTCGCGCTGGAGCAGTTCCGGGCGATCGGCCCGTACTGCGGCTGCAAGCCGTGGACGGCCTCCGACAACCCGGCGGCCGCCTTCGAGCTCGCCCGCGGCACCGCCGTCCGGCTCTCCGGGGCGCAGCCGCTGCCGCCGGAGCTGCGGCCGAAGGCCCGGGGGTAGGGACGCCCTTCGCCGGGCCTGGCGACGGACGGGCCCGGCGAAGGACGGGCCTGGCCACGGACTGGCCTGGCCACGGACTGGCTAGCCCGCGGGACCCGGGCCCGGTCACGGACGGCTCAGCCCGCGGGACCCGGAACCGGAACCGGCGGAAGAATTCCTCAGGACGGGTGTCGATCCGGCACCCGCCCGTTCGACGCAGGGGTGAGAGGCGGGGAGGGACCCCGCCCGTCCGACCGAGGAGTCGCCATGCCGCGCTTCATGACGCTGGTCCGCATCGACGAGAACGCCCGCGAGGGCTGGGAGCCCGACCCGGGCTTCGAGCAGCGGATGGGGGCGCTGTTCGAGGAGATCACCAGGGCCGGGGTGATGCTGGAGACCGCCGGGCTGACCCCGACCTCCCAGGGCACCCGGCTGACCTGGAACGACGGGAAGGTCGGCTACACCGACGGCCCGTTCACCGAGACCAAGGAGGTCGTCGGCGGCTACGCCATCCTGCAGTGCAAGGACAAGGCCGAGGCGCTGGAGTGGACCCGCCGCTTCCTGAGCGTCCACCCGGTGCACTGGCCCGTCGAGGCGGAGCTCCGGCAGATCGAGGAGATGCCGCAGCCCCCGCGGTGACGATCACGCCCGCGGTTGCCTCCCTCGCCGTCGGCTGCTCTGATGGGTGGCCGTGACGGAGAGGGAGTCGGCCGCGGCCGTCGAGACGGTCTTCCGGATCGAGTCCGCGCGGATCATCGCCGGGGTCGCCCGGATCGTCCGGGACGTGGGCATCGCCGAGGAGCTGGCGCAGGACGCGCTGGTGGCCGCGCTGGAGCAGTGGCCGCGCGAGGGCGTCCCGGACAACCCGGGCGCCTGGCTGACGGCCACCGCCAAGCGGCGGGCGATCGACCTGGTGCGCCGTCGGGAGGTGTACGCCCGCAAACTCGCCGAGGTGGGGCGGTCCTTGGAGGACGTGCCGCCGCCGGAGCCGGTGGAGCCGGACGACATCGACGACGACCTGTTGCGGCTGATCTTCACCGCCTGTCACCCGGTGCTGTCGGCGCGGGCCCGGATCGCGCTCACCCTGCGGCTGCTCGGCGGGCTGACCACCCCGGAGATCGCCCGGGCCTTCCTGGTGCCCGAGTCGACGGTGGCGCAGCGGATCGTCCGGGCGAAGCGGACGCTGGCGCAGGCACGGGTGCCCTTCGAGGTGCCGTACGGGCGGGACCGGGCGGAGCGGCTGTCCTCGGTGCTGGAGGTCGTCTACCTGGTCTTCAACGAGGGCTACTCGGCCACCGCCGGGGACGACCTGCTCCGCCCGCAACTGTGCGAGGACGCGCTGCGGCTGGCCCGGGTGCTGGCCGGGCTGATGCCCGCCGAGCCGGAGGTGCACGGGCTGGCCGCGCTGCTGGAGTTCCAGGCCTCGCGGACGGCGGCCCGGACCGGACCGGACGGGCGGCCGGTGCTGCTGGCCGAGCAGAACCGGGCCCGCTGGGACTGGCTGCTGGTCCGGCGCGGATTCGACGCCCTGGAGCGGGCGGGTACCGGGCCGTACTCGGTGCAGGCCGCGATCGCCGCCTGCCACGCCAAGGCGCGGCGGTACCGGGACACCGACTGGGGGACGATCGCCGCACTGTACGAGCGGCTGCTCGTGCTGACGCCCTCGCCGGTGGTGGCGCTGAACCGGGCGGTGGCCGTCTCGATGGCCCGGGGGCCGGCCGCCGGGCTGGAGCTGGTCGACGCGCTGGCGGCGGAGCCGGCGCTGAGCGGCTACCACCTGCTGCCGAGTGTGCGGGGCGATCTGCTGGCCCGGCTGGGGCGGGCGGCGGAGGCCAGGGCGGAGTTCGAACGGGCCGCGGAGCTGACCCGCAACGAGCGGGAGCGGGAGCTGCTGCGGGAGCGGGCGGCGACGCTCGGGGAGTAGGGCCTGGCTAGGGCGTGTCGTCCTGCCTCAGCCGGGCGCTGACCTCGCCGAGGCCCTCGGCGAGCACGGCGAGCTGCTCGCGGGTGAGCACGTCGATCAGCAGCTCGCGCACCAGGGCGACGTGCCCGGGGGCGGCCTGGCGCAGCGTCTCCCGTCCCTGGTCGGTGAGTTCGGCGATGACGCCGCGCACGTCGCTGGGGCAGGAGCGGCGGGCGACCAGGCCGATCCGCTCCAGCTGGGTGACCTGGTAGGTGAGGCCGCTCTTGGAGGTGACCAGCTTGTCGGCGAGCTCGGTCATCCGCAGCGATCCGCCGGGGGCGGCGGACAGGTGCACCAGGATCTCGTACTGCTGGTGCGAGAGGCCGGAGTCCTCCTTGAGCTGGCGCTCCAGCCGTCGGTTGAGCAGGTTGCTCGCGGTGACGAAGCCCCGCCAGGCGGCCATCTCGTCCTGGTCGAGCCAGCGGGGTTCGTTCAGTGAGGACATGGGGTGAAGCGTACTCCCATTGTTCAAATTCGAACTAAGGGTGTACGGTCTGGAGGAGAGGTTCAAATTTGAACTACTCGCGACGGTTCGACCCCGAGGAGGACGCCATGAGCGCCGCGGCCCCCGAGCGCATGCCCGCCCTGTACCTGTCGCACGGCGCGCCGCCGCTCGCCGACGACCCGATCTGGCCGGGCGAGCTGGCCGCCTGGTCGGCCGACCTGCCGCGGCCCAAGGCCGTGCTGATGGTCTCCGCCCACTGGGAGGAGGCCCCGCTGGCCGTCGGCGCCGTCACGACCGTCCCGCTGGTCTACGACTTCTGGGGCTTCCCCGAGCACTACTACCGGGTCCAGTACGCCGCCCCCGGCGCGCCGGAGCTCGCCGAGCGCGTGCGCAAGCTGCTGCGCGCCCCCGGCACGCCCGTCCAGGACATCCCCGACCGCGGGCTCGACCACGGCGCCTACGTGCCGCTGGTGGAGATGTACCCGGAGGCCGACATCCCGGTGCTCCAGATCTCCATGCCCACCCTCGACCCGCAGCGGCTGCTGGAGATCGGCCGCAAGCTCGCCCCGCTGCGCGACGAGGGCGTGCTGATCATCGGCAGCGGCTTCTTCACCCACAACCTGCGGGCGCTCAGCAGCGACGGCCGGATCACCTCGGTGATGGCCGAGTTCGACGACTGGGGCAAGCGGGCCCTGGACGCCCACGACCTGGACGCGCTGCTCGACTTCGAGCACAAGGCCCCGGCCGGACGGCTGGCGCACCCGCGCACCGAGCACTTCGCCCCGCTGTTCGTCACCCTCGGTGCCGGCGAGGCCGACCTCGGCAGCCAGCGCAGCGTCATCGACGGGTTCTGGATGGGGCTGGCCAAGCGGTCGGTCCAGCTGGGCTGACGCTACCGCGAGAAGGCGCCCCGTCGCGGGGCGCCTTCTTACAGGGCGCCTTGCCACGGGGCGCCTCGTCAGAGGGCGCAGCAGGTGAAGCGCTCCCCGATGTGCTCGGGCTGCTCGATCTCGTCCAGCAGGGCGGCCGCGTAGTCCGGGATGGAGATCCGGCTGCGCCCCTCGGAGTCGGTGAGCAGCTGCTCCAGACCGGTGTGGTAGCGGCCGGTCCGCTCCCCCGGGCCGATCTCGGCGGCCGGGCTGAGCACCGTCCAGCGGATGTCGGAGACCGCCCGGTAGTAGTCCTGCGCCGCGCCGTGCGCGTGCATGATCTGCAGGAGCGGCTCCGGCAGGCCCGGGGCGTCCCAGACCCGTACGCCCGGTGCGGTCTCCAGGCTGCCCGCGCCGCCGACCGCGATCAGCCGGGGCGCCCCGTCGCCGAGCGCCCGCAGGCCTTCGACCAGGGAGCGCGCGGCGGGCTCGATCAGTGCCACGTGGCCCGGGCCGTCGCCGCCGCCGACGGCGCTCACCAGGACGTCCTGCCCGCCCGCGACCCGGGTCACGTCGGCCGGGGTCAGCACGTCGCCGCGCTCCACGGAGGCGGCGGCGCCCTGGTAGCGGTCCGGGTCGCGGACCACGGCGGTGACCTCGTGGCCTCGGGCGGCCGCCTCCGCGACGATGGCGCTGCCGATGCCTCCGTTGGCGCCGATCACGGCGATTCTGGCCATGGGGTACCTGCCTGGTTGCTCGGTGGTGTTACTCGGTGGTGTTGCCCTGGGGTGTTGCCCGGCGGTGGGGGCGCAGGCGCGCTCGACGCACCGGTCAGAGTCGATTATCGGATGAACTCCCAGCGACTGCCCGGGGCTTACGCCTATCGTGTGACGGTCCGCCGAAGGAGTGATCATGCGCAATGGTGACGCCGTACGAACCGCCCTGGACGCCTCGCTGGCGGCGCTCGCCCCGCACACCGGGGACCGCGACTGGAACGTCCCCGCCGGGCCGCTGGAGTGGAGCTGCCGCGAGACGGCCGCCCACATCGCCCACGACCTGCTCGCCTACGCCGGCCAGCTCGCCGCCCGGCCCCGGGAGCGCTACCTCCCGCTCGACCTCACCGTCCGGCCCGAGGCCGACCCGGCCCAGGTGCTCACCGTGGTCACCGCCGCCGGCCGGCTCCTCGCCACCGCCCTGGACGCCGCCCCGCCCGAGCTGCGCGCCTACCACCACGGGCCCTGCGAGCCGCTCGGTTTCGCCGCGATGGGCGTCGCCGAGACCCTGCTGCACACCCACGACATCACCGGTGGCCTCGGCCTGACCTGGCGGCCGCCCGCCGACCTGTGCCGCTTCGTGCTCGACCGGCTCTTCCCGGACGCGCCGGAGGAGCCGGACGCGCACCCGGCGGAGGTCCTGCTCTGGTGCACCGGGCGCGGGGAACTGAACGGCCGCCCGCGCAAGTCCTCGTGGAACTGGCGGGCGGCCAGGGGCGAGTGGCCGGACTGACCGGTCGAACGGGCGGCCGGCGGGCCAACCGCTCAGCCGGCCAACCGGTCAGGCGGTCAGGCGTTGCCGGTGGCGACGCGCTCGGCCTGGCTGCGCTCGACGCACAGTTCGTTGCCCTCCGGGTCGGCGAGGGTGACCCAGCCCTTGCCGTCCGGGGTGCGGTGGTCCGCCAGCACGGTGGCGCCCAGGGCGGTCAGGCGCTCCACCTCCTCGTCCCGGCTGCGGTCCTGCGGCTGGAGGTCGAGGTGCACCCGGTTCTTCACCGACTTGCCCTCGGGCACCCGGATGAAGAGCAACGAGGCACCGGCGGAGTTCACCACCGCCTCCTCGTCGCCCGGGTTGTCGTCCTCCCCCACGGTGCCGTCCAGCGCCTCGGCCCAGAACCGTGCCAGGCCGTACGGGTCGGCGCAATCGATCGTCACATGTCGTACCAGAGAAGCCATGCGCCTACTCTGACCTGTGCCGTTGGGCCTCGTCCAGCCTTTTCCGGGAGTGCCGGTGGCCGTCCAGCGGGTAGGGCGGGAAGGCCGGGACGATCTCCGTGAACGCGTAGCCGCTCTTCTCCGCGACCCGGCAGGAGGCGGCGTTGTCCCCCTCGTGCAGCAGGTCGATCCGGACCAGGCCGTCCGCGGCGAAGGTGTCGAAGGCCCAGACGGTGAGGGCCTCCACCGCGCGCGGGGCCACTCCCCGGCCACGGGCCGGGGCCGCCGTCCAGTACCCCACCTCGGCCGTCTCCCCGCCGGGGGCGCCGCGCTTGAGCACCACCTGGCCGACCAGTTCACCCGCCTCCAGGACGGCGAAGCTGTACCGGGTGCCCGCCGCCCGGCCCTCGTACTGCTGGCCGAGCCAGCGGGCGGCCTCCTCGGCGTCGGCCACCGGGCTCCGGGTGAAGCGGCGCAGCGTCTCGTCCCGGTAGGCCTCGACCAGCGCCGGGGCGTCGGCGTCCTCGAAGGGCCGCAGCAGCAGGCCCTCGGCCGTCGGGGGCGCGGTGACGGTCACGCGGGCGCTCCCGGTGCGGTGCGGGCGGGCCGGTGGTCGTTCATGGCTGTGCTCCCCGTGCTGAACCGTGCGTTGTGACCTTCCTAGCAGCCGGAGGGGGCGGGCGGCAGGGCCTCGGGCCCGCTGTTCGCGCCGGGCTCAGCAAGCGGAGGGGCGGGCTCCTGCTCTACGGCCCAGGCGCGGGCGGCCGCCTCGCGGGTGTCCGGCAGGATCACGCCGCGGCGCACCACCGGCAGGTCATGGGCGGCGGCCCAGATGGTCAACGGGGTGGACTCGGGCTCCGGTGCGGCTTCCGGTGTGCTCATACGCCGCATGGTGACGGACGGCACCGACAACTCCGCCGCTCCGGCTTGACCCTGACGCTGGCGGCAGGGTCGGAGGGTTGGCGCATGGACGAAGTGAGCGCGGTGGAGGGTCGGGTCGTGGTGGTCACCGGGGCCGGGACGGGGATCGGGCGGGAGACCGCGCGGGCCTTCGCGGCCGAGGGGGCGCGGGTGTTGGCGGTCGGGCGGCGGCCGGAGCCGCTGGCGGAGACGGCGACCGCCCACCCGGGGCTGATCGAGCCACTGGTCGCGGACGTGACCGGGCCGGACGCACCGGAGACGATCGTCGGTGCGGCGCTGGCGCGGTACGGGCGGTTGGACGTGCTGGTCAACAACGCCGGGATCGTGCAGAGCGGACAGGGCCTCGGCGGCTACCACCGGGCGGGCGTCGAGGCGCTGTTGGCCACCAACCTGGTCGCGCCGGTGCTGCTCGGGCAGGCCGCGCTGCCGGCGCTGGGCGAGAGCCGGGGGGTGGTGGTCAACGTCAGCACCGCCGTCGGGCAGCGCGGCTGGCCGTCCAACTCGGTCTACGCGGCGAGCAAGGCCGCGCTGGAGACGATCACCCGCAGCTGGGCGGTGGAGCTGGCGCCGCGCGGCATCCGGGTGGTGGCGGTCGCGCCGGGGGCGATCGACACCCCGATCGCCGAGCACTCCGGGTACGGGCCCGAGCAGCGGGCGGCGACGCGCAAGTGGCAGCTGGAGCACACCCCGCTGGGCCGGATCGGCCGGCCCGAGGAGGTGGCGTGGGCGATCACCCGACTCGCCTCGCCGCAGGCCTCGTTCGTGACCGGCGTAGTGTTGTCGGTCGACGGGGGCGCGCTGGTGGGCTGACGCCCCGAACAGGGCGGGGGCCGTACGGGTGCGGATCGGCGAGCTGGCGCGGCGGGCGGGCAGTACCGCACGGGCGTTGCGGCACTACGAGCAGGCCGGGCTGATCGACTCCGAGCGCGAGCCGAACGGCTACCGCGAGTACGGCGAGTCGGCGGTCGTGCGGGTGCGCAACATCCGTGCGCTGGTGTCGGCCGGGCTCACCCTGGAGGACATCCGGCCGCTGCTCGGCTGCCTGGACGGCGACGTGCTCTCCCGCCGGCCGTCCGAGCGGGTGCTGGGGATCGCCCGGGAGCGGCTGGCGGTGCTGGAGCGCCGGATCGCCGCCCAGACCGAGGCCCGGGACCGGCTGGTCGCGGCGCTGGTCGCGGCCGGGGTTCACGAGGTCGGGGTGCACGGGAGCGGGCTTCACGAGGCCGGGCTTCACGAGGCCGGGTGACACCCCCGTTCGGGGGTGTGCAGGGGGCGGGCCGGAGAGGACAGTGGGGCCATGCAGATTCCACTCTCCGTGATGGACTTCCTCGACCGGGCCGAGCTGGTCTACGGCGACCGGGTCGGCATCGTCGACGAGCCGGTGCAGCCGGCCGAATCCTGGGGCGAGCTGAGCTACCGGCGGATCGCCGAGCTCGCCCGGGCCCAGGCGGCCGGGCTGGACCGGCTCGGCGTCGGGCCGGGCGAGCGGGTCGCGATCGTCTCGCACAACTCGGCGCGGCTGCTCACCTCCTTCTTCGGGGTGAGCGGGTACGGCCGGGTGCTGGTGCCGGTGAACTTCCGGCTGAAGGCCGAGGAGGTCGCGTACATCGTCGAGCAGAGCGGCGCCTCCGTGCTGCTGGTCGATCCCGAAGTCGCCGACGCGATGGACGGGGTGACCGCCAAGCACAAGTTCGTGCTCGGCGCGGACAGCGACGCCCTGCTCTACGACTTCGACAACTCCCCACGGCAGTACGCGATCTCCGAGAACGACACCGCCACCGTCAACTACACCAGCGGAACCACCGCCCGCCCCAAGGGCGTTCAGCTCACCCACCGCAACATCTGGCTGAACGCGACGCTGATGGGCCTGCACTACGGCGCCAACGACCGGGACGTCTACCTGCACACCCTGCCGATGTTCCACGCCAACGGCTGGGGCCTGCCGTTCTCGCTCACCGGACTCGGCGCCCGGCACATCGTGCTGCGGAAGGTGGACGGCGCGGAGATCCTGCGGCGGGTCGAGCGGCACGGGGTGACCTTCCTGTCCGGCGCGCCCGCCGTGGTGCAGATGGTGCTGGACGCGGCCGCCGACTGGGACGGCCCGGTGCCCGGCCGGGACCGGGTGCGGATGATCGTGGCCGGCGCGCCGCCGCCGACCTCGGTGGTGCAGCAGGTCGAGGAGCGGCTGGGCTGGGAGTTCATGCAGCTCTACGGCCTGACCGAGACCGCCCCGATCGTCACGGTCAACCGCTCGCGGGCCGAGTGGGACGCGCTGCCCGCCGCCGAGCGGGCCGAGAAGCTGGTGCAGGCCGGCGCCCCGGCGCTCGGCACCCGGCTGCGGGTGGACCCCTCCGGGGAGGTGCTGGTGCGCTCCAACACCGTGCTGGACGGCTACTGGCAACAGCCCGAGGCCACCGCCGAGGCGCTGCGGGACGGCTGGTTCCACACCGGCGACGGCGGCACCCTCGGCGACGAGGGCCAACTGACCATCTCGGACCGGAAGAAGGACGTCATCATCAGCGGCGGGGAGAACGTCTCCTCGATCGAGGTGGAGGACTGCCTGTACAGCCACCCGGCGGTGGCCGAGGTGGCGGTGATCGGCGTGCCGCACGAGCGGTGGGGCGAGACGGTCAAGGCGCTGGTGGTGCTCCGGGAGGGCCAGGGGGCCGTCACCGAGGCCGAGTTGATCGCGCACTGCAAGCAGCGGCTGGCCGGCTACAAGTCGCCCACCTCGGTGGAGTTCCGGGACTCGCTGCCGCGCACCGCCACCGGCAAGTTGCAGAAGTTCCGGCTGCGCGGGCCGTACTGGAGCGAGCAGGAGCGCCAGGTCAACTGACCTGCCCCACTGACCTCGGGGCTCAACCGATGAGGCCCGACTCCCGCGCCGCCAGGGCGAGTTCGGTCCGGTTGCGGACGCCGAGCTTGTGCATCGCGGACTTGAGGTAGCCGGTCACGGTGTTGCTGGTCAGGCCCAGCCGGGCGGCGATCTCCGGGTTGGTCCGGCCGGTCGCCGCCCAGCGCAGCACCTCGTGCTCGCGCGGGGTCAACGGCGGTACCGGGGCGGCCGGTCGGGGCTTCTCCGGTCGGCCCCGCTCCGGTCGGGACGTCTCCCGGCTCCAGGCGGCGGCCCCGGCGAGCGCCCGGGTCGCGGCCTGGGCGAGCCTGCCGACGGCGGAGATCCGAACGTCCCCGAACGGGACGACGGCGCGCACCGAGGCGTACACCACGCCGTGCACGGTGTCGCCGTCCAGCAGGGGGACGGTGAGCATCGCGTACAGGTCCTCGGCGGCCACGGCCGCGTCGTAGTGGTGCGAAATGGTCGTGGCCGCGCGGTAGTCGGGCACCCAGGTGGGCGAGCGTTCGGCGAGCGCCCGCCCGCCGAGGCCGAGGCCGGCCGGGACCTCCACGTCGTGCAGCAGGTCCGCCCGGGTGCCGGCCCAGTGGCGCAGCACCATGCCCTCGCCGTCGACACGGCTCCCGGGCAGCGGCTCGGGCACACCGACCAGGCCGACGTCGGCGCCGCACTCGGCCACCACCCGGCGGGCGAGGTCGCCGAGCACGGCGTCCCGGACCAGCTCGGCGGCGCGCACGGCGAGTTCGGGGTCGTCGGGTTGCGCAGCGTCGTCGACGGGTTGCGCAGGTGGGAGGGCGTCCGCGCTTGTCATCGCGCGATTGTCACACGGGTCGCGTCCGGTGGCGAGAGTCCTGACGTGCGTGTTCCGGTTCGTTGCCGGGAAGTGTCCGACGCGGCGGCCGGGCCGGGCGTAGGGTGCGACCGCGGGCTACCGGCCGGTAGCAACCGCCCTGCCGGAAAGGGGAAGCCGATGACCGATCCGAGCGCCGCCGAGGTCCTGCACGGCCTGTTGGCCGATCTGCGGGCCGAGAGCGCCGTACTGGACGCACTGGTCGCCGGGCTGCCGGCCGAGGAGTGGGCCCGGCCGACCCCCGCCGAGGGCTGGACGGTCGCGCACCAGATCGCCCACCTGGCCTGGACCGACGACTGGACTGCGCTGGCCGCGCGGGACGCCGAGGGCTTCACCGCGGCCACCGGGGAACGCTTCGGCGGGCTCCTCGCAGCCGGGGCGGACCCGGTCGAACAGGGGGCGCGGGAGGGGGCGGCCGCCGAACCCGCCGCCCTGCTCGACCGCTGGCGAGCGGGCCGGGAACAGGTTCAGGCCGCACTGGCCGCCGTCCCGGCCGACGTGAAGCTCCCGTGGTTCGGCCCGCCGATGAAGCCCGCCTCGATGGCCACCGCCCGGCTGATGGAGACCTGGGCCCACGGCCAGGACGTCGCCGACGCCCTCGGCGCCGTCCGGGAGCCCACCGCCCGGCTGCGACACATCGCCCACCTGGGGCTGCGCACCCTGGGCTTCGCCTTCACCCTGCACGGGCGGCCCGCCCCACAGGCCCCAGTCCGGCTCGAACTGACCGCCCCCGACGGCGGGTCGTGGACCTTCGGCCCCGACGGCGCGGCCGACCTGGTGACCGGCCCGGCGCTGGACTTCTGCCTGCTGGTCACCCAGCGCCGCCACCGCGACGACCTCGCCCTCACCGCCACCGGCCCGGTCGCCACGGCCTGGCTGCCGATCGCCCAGGCCTTCGCCGGCGCCCCCGGCAAGGGGCGACAGCCCGCCCTCTAGAACCTCTCCGGTGAGGCCCGCCCCGTTCAGAGGCCGATCCGGAGTGGGGTGAGCCTGGTGGCGATCAGGTTGGTGGCGCCGCGGTCGCGCTCGACGCGGCCGTGCACCAGCAGGCCGGCCCGGTCCAGGGCGGTGCGGCGCTGGGACTCCCAGACCGGGCGGTTGCAGATCACGTTGATCAGGCCGGTCTCGTCCTCCAGGCTCAGGAAGAGCACTCCGCCGGCCGTCGGCGGCCGCTGCCGGTGGGTGACCAGGCCGCCGACCACCACCTCCGCCCCCGGCGGCACGTCCGGGAGCTGGGCGGCGGAGAGCGCGCCGCCGCGCTCCAGCCGGGTGCGCAGGTGCTGGAGCGGGTGGCTGGTGGCGGAGGTGCCGGTGGCCCACAGGTCGGCGATGGTCTCCTCGACCGGGCTCATCCCGGGCAGCTCCGGCGCCTCGGTGCCGGGCGTGGTGCCGGGCAGCAGGCCGGCCGACACCCCGGCGAACGCACCGGCCGCCCACAGCGCCTGACGTCTCGTCAGCCCGAAGCAGTCGAAGGCCCCGGCCGTCGCCAGCGCCTCCAGGGCGGGCGCGGGCAGGCCGGTGCGGCGGGCGAAGTCCTCCAGGTCGGCGTACGGGCGGCCGGCCGCGATCGCCTCGGCCTGCGGGGTGCCGATGCCGCGCACCGTCTCCAGGCCCAGCCGGACCGCCGGTTGCGGGCGCCCCGCGGTCAGCGGCGGCACCGGGGTCGGCCCCCGGTACGGCTCCAGGGTGGGGCGCGGCCCGCTGGCGTTGACGTCCACCCCGCGCACCCGGACGCCGTGCCGCCGGGCGTCCGAGACCAGGCTGAGCGGCGAGTAGAAGCCCATCGGCTGGTTGGCCAGCAGGGCGCAGGTGAAGGCCGCCGGGAAGTGGTACTTGAGCCAGGCGCTGGCGTACACCAGGTAGGCGAAGCTGATCGCGTGGCTCTCCGGGAAGCCGTAGTTGGAGAAGGCCTCGATCTTGCCGTAGACGTCCTCGGCGACCTCGGGCGGGATGCCGCGCTCGGCCATTCCGGTGAGCAGCCGCTCGCGCAGCCTGGCGACCCGCTCGTGCGAGCGCTTGGCGCCCATCGCCTGGCGCAGCTGATCGGCCTCGGCGGGGGTGAACCCTGCGCAGTCGATGGCGAGTTGCATCATCTGCTCCTGGAACAGCGGCACCCCGAGGGTCTTGCCGAGGGCGTTCTCCATCAGCGGGTGCGGGCAGCCGGGCGGCTCCGCCCCGGCGCGGCGGCGCAGGTACGGGTGGACGGAGCCTCCCTGGATCGGGCCGGGGCGGATCAGCGCGACCTCGACCACCAAGTCGTAGAAGTGGTCCGGCTTGAGCCGGGGCAGGGTGGCCATCTGCGCCCGGGACTCGACCTGGAACACGCCCACGGTGTCCGCGCGGCGCAGCATCGTGTACACCCCCGGGTCGTCGTCCGGGATGGTGGCCAGGTCGTAGCGCAGGCCGTGGTGTTCGGCGACCAGGTCGCAGGTGTCGTGCAGGGCGGCGAGCATGCCGAGGCCGAGCAGGTCGATCTTCACCAGCCCGGCAGCGGCCGTGGACTCCTTGTCCCACTGGAGCACGGAGCGCCCGGGCATCCGGGCCCACTCGGTCGGGCAGATCTCTCCGATCGGTTCCCTGGTGAGCACCATGCCGCCCGAGTGGATGCCCAGGTGGCGCGGGAGGCCGTGCAGTTGGGTGGCGAGCTGGAGCACGTCGGCCGGGATGACGGCGTCCGCGCCGGGGGCGGAGCGGAAGTCGGTCTGCCGGCTGAAGGCGTCCACCTGCCCCTGCGGGTAGCCGAGCACCCGGGCGGCGTCGCGGATCGCCAGCCGGGGCCGGTAGGTGATCACGTTGGCGACCTGGGCGGCGTGCTCGCGGCCGTAGCGGCGGTAGACGTACTGGATGACCTCCTCGCGGCGGCGGTTCTCGATGTCCAGGTCGATGTCCGGCGGCCCGTCCCGGGCGGTGGAGAGGAAGCGCTCGAACAGCAGCCTGTAGTGGACCGGGTCGACGGCGGTGATCCCGAGGGCGTAGCAGACCGCCGAGTTGGCGGCCGATCCGCGGCCCTGGCACCAGATGTCCTGGCTCCGGCAGAAGTCCACGATGTCGTGCACGATCAGGAAGTAGCCGGCCAGGTCGAGGTCCTCGATCACGTCCAGCTCCTTGGCGAGCTGGCGGCGGGCGGCGGCGTTGCCGGGGCCGAAGCGGGCCGGGCCGCCGGTCGCGACCAGGGCGCGCAGGTGGCTGATCTCGGTCTCGCCCTCGGGGACGGGGTAGCCGGGCAGTTCGGGGTCCAGCCGGGCGAAGTCGAAGGCGCAGGCCCGGCCGAGTTCGGCGGTGGCCCGCCGCACACCGGGGAAGCGGGCCAGTCGGGCGGCCATCTCGCGGCCCGAGCGCAGGTGCGCGGTGCCGGCCGCCCTGGTCCAGCCGACGGCCTCCTGCAGGGTGCGGCGCTCGTGCAGCGCGGCGAGGCTCTGCGCGAGGCGGCCCTGGGCGGGGCCGGCGTGGTGGGCGTTGGTGGAGGCGACGACGGGGAGCTTCGCCCCGGCGGCGAGCGCGGCGAGGGCGTCGTTGCGCCGGTCGTCGCCGGGCAGCCACTGGTCGATCAGCTCGACGTGGACGTTCTCGCGGCCGAACGCCTCGGTGAGGGTGCGCAGTCGGCGCTCGGCGCTGCCGTCCTGGAGGCCCGCCGGGACCCTCCCGAGACGGCAGCCGGTGAGCACCGCCCAGTGGCCGCCGTGCGCCTCGGCCAGTGTGGCGAGGTCGTAGGCGGGGCGCCCCTTCGCCCCTCCGGCCAGTTGGGCGGCGGCGATCGCCGCGGAGAGGCGGCGGTAGCCGGCCGGGTCACGGGCCAGGACCAACAGGTGCTCGACGGAGCGTTCGTGACGGATCGTCAGCTCTGCACCGAACACGGTGGCCACGCCCGTCCCCCGGGCCGCCTCGGCGAGCCGGACGGCGCCGTACAGGCCGTCGTGGTCGGTGATCGCAAGGGTCTCCACGCCCAGCCGGGCCGCCTCGGCGACCAGGTCCTCGGGTTCGCTGGCGCCGTCCAGGAAGCTGAAGGCGGAGTGGACGTGCAGTTCGGCCCAGGGCTCGGGGCTCCCCGACCCGGTCCCGGTCCCGGTCCCGGCCCCGGTCCTGACGGCGGGGGGTTCCTCGGCGGGGCGGCGCAGCGGGACGACCGTGCGGTCCGGCGCGGCGCCGGTCAGCCGGCGGTGCAGCTCGCTCCAGGGGAGGGTGGGGTGGCTGGTGAAGCCCATCGGGGTCGCCTTCGTCGTTCCCGCGCACGTCCTGTGCTCGTGCGCGTCCTGCTCCCCCCTCGGGTAGCGGCCGGGCGGCCGTCAGTCGTAGCCGGCCTCCAGGAACCACGCACCCCCTTCCACGGTGAGCAGCAGCGCCCGGCCGCCGCCCACCACGACCTGGAACCGCGCCCGGCGGCGGGCGAGCGACTGGTCCCACCAGTACTCGACCGCAGGCCAGGGCCCGGTCCAGCCCTCCACCCGCTCCTCCCGGCCCCGGGCCACGACCAGGGCCGGCCGGGCCGACACCCCCGCCCGGCCGTCCACCGTGACCGGCAGCCCGGCCTCGTCCAGCACCCGCACCGGCGCCGGGTCGCGCAGCACCCTGGCGGGCCAGAGGTCCGCCAGCCGTCCCGGCCAGGGCGCGTCGGCCGGGACCGCCGCCTCGTACGGCTCGCCCCACGGCACCCTGACCGCCTGCTCTCCGGGACCGCGCCCGCCGGCCGGCTCGATCCGGCGCAGCCCGGCGTGCCCGAGCACCGCCTGCACCCGGGCCACCGCGCGCTCCACCCGGTCGTCCGCGACGGCCTGGCCCCACAGGGCGAGCTGGCGGCCCTGGTCCGGGGAGAGGCCGTCGGGGGCCAGCCGGAGCAGGGTGAAGCCCTCCTGGTCACCGGCGAAGGTGCCCGCGCCCTGCCAGGCCTGGAGCTGCCAGCGGACCCGCTCGGCCAGCGCCGTCGCCGACAGCCGGCCCTCGTGCCGCCACAGCCGCGAGGCCGTCCGGCCGTCCGCGCAGGCCACCTCGACGGCCACCCGGCGGCAGGTCAGCCCGGCCCCGGCCAGCCGCCGGTGCAGCCGTTCGGCCAGTGTGCGGGCGACGAACACCAGCGGCTCGGCCAGCGGCTCCGGCGGGTCGAAGCGCTGCTCGACGGCGAGGTCCGGCTCCTGGTCGCGCGGCACCAGCGGGCGCGGTTGCAGGCCCCGGGCCAGCCGGTGGGCGGCCGTCCCGGCCGGGCCGAAGCGGTCCGCGACCGACTCCGGCGGCAGCGCGGCGAAGGCCCCGACGGTCGGCAGGCCGAGCCGGCCGAGCAGCTCGGCCAGCGCCTCGTCGCCCAGCGCGGCCACCGGGTACGGGGCGAGGAACTCCGCCGTACGGCCGGCGGGCACCAGCACCCCGGCGCGGGCGGCGAGCACGGCGGCGAACAGGCCGTCGGCGACGCCGACCTGGGCGTGGGGGACTTCGGGGGGCTGCGGAGCCCCGGGAGACTGAGGGGCCTCGGGGGGCTGGGGGCCTTCGGGGGGCTGGGGGCCTTCGGCGGGCTGAGGGGCCTCGGGAGGCTGGGGGGCTTCCGGGGTGCGGGCGGTCACCGCGCCGGGGACGGCGTCCGGGACGGCCGGCCGGCCGAGCGCCTCCGCCACCGCCACGCCGACCAGGGCCGCCAGCGCCTCCTCGCCGCCGAAGTAGCGGCCCGGGCCCTTCACCGGGATGGCGCACAGGCCCGGGCGGATCACCTCCACCCGGGGCGTGAACGCCTCCACCGCCGCGACCACCGGCTCGAAGCGGCGGGTCTCCGCCTCCGGGTCGCGGTCGCGCAGCTCCAGCTCCGGGCAGAGCCGCTGGGCCAGCTTGAGCCGCTGCCCCTGCCGCACCCCGGCCGCCCTGGCGCCCGCCGAGCAGGCGAGGATCCGCCCGCCCTCGGTCACCGCCACCGGGTCGTCGCCGGTGACGGCCGCCACCGGCCAGTCCGGGCACCAGACGACCAGCACCCGGGGGGTTCGGTCCTCCGCCATCTCAGACCACCGCCGCCACACGGGGTGCCGCCGGCTCCGGCACGGCCTGCGGCCGCTCCCGGAGCGGGCGCACCGCACCGTGCTCGTCCGGCAGCCAGAGCCGGGCCGTCCGGCCGCGCACCGCCGAGCCCCGGCCCTCGGCCACCACCTCCACCTGCCGTCCGGCGAGCTGCCCGTAGCCGTCGCCCAGCCCGAACCAGCGCCCGGACCGCACCCCCAGCCGCAGCGCCGCGCCCGGCCACGGCCCGGCCACCAGCAGGACGCAGCCGCTGCGCCGCAGCACCGCGCCCAGCCGGGCGGCCAGCTTCGGCGGCACCGGGCCGTCCGGGCGCAGCATGATCAGCTCCACCGCGCCGGCCAGCACCGACACCACCTCGGGCCAGTGGGGGCCCGGGTCGTCCGCGACCAGCAGGCGCCGCAGGTCCAGCCCGTACCCCTCGGCGGCGGCCAGTCCGAGGTCCGGCAGCCCGACGGCCGCCGCCCAGCCGCCCCCGGTCTCCCGCACCCCGGCGGCCAGCGCCAGCAGCAGCCCGGCGTCCTCGTTCGCCACCGACACCGTCGTGCCCCGCCGCAGCCCGCCGTCCGGCAGCACCTCCCGCAGTGCGGGGGCCACCGGCAGCAGGCCGCGCACCGCCGTCCGCCCGTCCTCGGGCGCGGCGATCGACGCCACCGGCCGCAGCGCGGGGCGGGCGGGCTGCTCGGTGGCAAATTCGAAAATAGATTCGAAAGCGGACACACCCCCAGGATCGAACATTCGTTCGCAAAGATTCAAGTCCGCCACTCCCACCTCATTCGTCACGCTCCGTAGCGCCCGCCTCGGGGAGGTGTGCGCTCCACGGGCGGCTTCGCGGGTGGTGGCGGTCGTGGTGGTGGTCGTGGCGGTGGTCGCGGGTCAGAAGCACGGGTGCGACAGCGCGTGCCCGCCGACAGCGGGCACGGCCGGAGCCGTCATGCCGCCAGTCCCCGTTCGGCGAGGAGCGCGACCAAGGCGTCCACGCACTGGTCGACCGTCATCGTGTGCGTCTGGAGGCGCAGTTCCGGGGCGGCCGGGGCCTCGTACGGATCGTCCACGCCGGTCAGGCCGGAGATCTCGCCGGCCGCCTGCTTCGCGTACAGGCCCTTGACGTCCCGCTCGGCGCACAGCTCCACCGGCGTGGCCACGTGCACCTCCAGGAACTCGGTGCCGGCCGCCGCGTGCCGCTCGCGCACCGCGGCGCGCGAGTCCGCGAACGGGGCGATCACCGGGACCAGTACCGTCACCCCGTTGCGTGCCAGCACCTCGGCCATCAAGCCGATCCGCCGCACACGGGCGTCCCGGTCCTCCCTGCCGAAACCGGTCCCGGGGAGCAGGACGGCGCGGATCTCGTCCCCGTCCAGCACTTCCACCCGGCGTGCGAGGCCGCGCAGCCGCTCGGCCACCGCACGGGCGATGGTCGTCTTGCCCGAGCTCGGCAATCCGGTCAGCCACACGGTGGAGCCGGGCCAGCAGGTGCAGATCGAACTCTCCATCTCCGCCATTCCCTTCCTTGAAAGTCAGCCCCTGCCCGGCACGAGGAGGTCCAGCCGCACACGGGACGAACCGCCGAAGCCGGACTTGAAGTGGCTGATCGTGTGCAGTTTCCCGTCGACCCAGGAGTGCTCCGCCGGGTAGACCCGGTCCCCCACCTCGAAGGACGTGCACCCCCTGCTCTCCGCGTACTGGATCGCCTCCCACAGCATCCGGTGGCTGATCCCCGCGGCCTTCCGCTGCGGGTCGTGGGCCGCCGCGGCGTAGTAGCAGTACGCGTCCGAGCACGGGAAGTAGGCGCCGGCGACGTAGTCCCCGTCCTCCTTGCCGAGGAGGAAGAAGCCCTGGTCCGCCCGGACACAGGCGAGTGCGGCGTCCCAGTAGGCCTGTGGCCGGACCGACCGTCCGCGCATCAGCACGTGGAGGTCGCGCAGCACGTCCCGGTGCTCCTCGTCGGCGTCGGGCCCGGAGATCCGTTCGACGACCAGCCCCGGGCGCGGCTTGCGGATGACCGTCCGCAGGTTGGCCCGGAACGCCTGGAACGTCTCGTCGAGGGGGCTGGAGAGGTTGATCACCTGGGTGAAGAACGGCCGCGAGACCGCGCCTCCGCGCAGCACCAACTCGCCGAAGGGCGACACCTCCCCGTCCACCATGAAGTCGCGCACGTGGTACGCCTCGGCGCCGTTCCCGGTGCGCAGCGACTCCAGCTCCCGGTGGAGCATGCGCGCCGCGGACTTCAGCCGTGCCGGGCGGGCGTGGCGGTTCTGCACCACGCAGAGCGGCCGGCCGAACGCCGACAGCCTGGTGTGGGCGGCGAACCGGTCGACCGTGACGGTCAGGCCCATGACCGGGCCCTCCTCGTCCCCCGCCAGCAGGCGGTGCGGCTCGAAGCCGCGGAACGAGTCCGGATCGTGGTGGTACTGGAGGTCGGGCGGCAGGTAGTACAGCGGTTGGAAGTGGGCGGCGGCGGCCTCCAGTTCCAGGTCCAGGTAGGAGGGGTGCTGTACCGGGTCCGACTCCCAGAGTTCGCGCCAGTTCGCGTCGGTCAGGTGGTCGTCGATCTCGACGATCTGCATCGGGCTCCCTTTCGGGTCGGTACGCGCGGGACGGAACACGCGACACGTACGGGACGGGACACGCGCGGGAGGACGGAGGCGGATCAGAGCGGCACCCGTTGACGGCGCTCGGCCCGGTCCGCCACCGGTCCCGCGAGCGCCCCGGTGGCCGCGAAGACCGCCCCCAGCGCGAGCCACCCCCAGCCGCCCAGCCCGAGGCAGACCGTGGTCACGATGACCGGTGCCAGGAATTCGGCCCCGCCCATGCCCAGGTTGAAGACGGACTGGTACTGCGCCGTGGCGCCGGGCGCCGCCAGGCCGAAGCTCAGCTCGAACGCCGCCGCCGCGTGCCACAGCTCACCGAGGGTGTGGACGACGACGCCGAGCAGCAGCAGGACGACCGCACCCCACGTCGGCAGGCTTCCGGAGAGGGCGAAGAGCGCCGTGCCCAGCAGCAGCACGGCGCCGGCCCGCCGCAGGTACGTGACGGCGGACTTCACGTCCCGGACGGGCCGGCCCGCCCGCACCTGTACCAGCGCGACCAGCGCGGTGTTCAGCGCGAGCAGGACCGAGACCACCCAGTGTGGGGCCGTGGTCCGCTCCGCGACCCACAGCGGCAGTCCCAGGGTCAGGACGAAGTACTGGAGGCTCAGCACGCCGTTGGTCGCCGTCAGGAGCAGGTAGGGCCGGTCGCGCAGGGCCGGCCAGCCCCGCGGCGGCGGCGGCCCGGTGCGCTCGCCCCCGGTGCCGGGCAGCCGCGAGATCAGGGCCGTCGCACCGCAGAACGTGGCGGCGTCGGCCAGCATCAGCAGGACGTAGCCCTGCCGGGTGTCCACCGACAGCGCGAGACCGCCGGCCAGCGCTCCGAGCGACATGCCGAGGTTGTTGACGGAACGCAGGTACCCCCGGACCCGGACCCGGTCCTCGCCCGCGGTGTGGGCGATCAGTGCGTTGTTCGCGGCGCGTGCGGCCTTCTGCCCGGTCGCGTACAGGGCCGCCACCACCAGGAAGAACCAGAAGGTGTGCACGAACACGAAGAGGACCATGGTCAGCGCCTGGACGGCCAACAGGCCCTGGTAGGCCAGCCGTTGTCCGATGCGGTCTCCGAGCGCCCCGGCGGGGAGGCCCGCCACGAGGCCGATTCCCTCGGCGACGGTGAGCCCCAGGCCCACGGTGGCCACGCTCAGCCCGATCGAGCGGGTGAAGAAGAGCACGCTGCTGACCGCGAACAGGCCGTTGCCCAGCGCGTTGACCAGCGTGGCCACCCCGAGCACCCGCGTCCCGCGGGCCTCGGGTATCAGGCCGAGTGCTACCACGTCCGCGTCACAATGCCGGCCAGATCGCCGACGGGCCGGTCCAGCGCCGCATCCAGCGCGGGCGTCAACCGCGGTCCGAACAGTGCCGCGTACAGCGGGAACGACGGCTTTCCCCCGAGGGGGCGCAGACCCGAGACCACGGGTTCCGGCAGTGGGGCGAGACGGTCCAGGTCGATGCTCCGTACGCCCAGGAACTGCGGAGTGGTGACCTCCTCCCCCAGCGCCTCGAAGAAACCTTCCAGGACCTGGTTCATCTCGGCCTCGTAGGCGGACATCTTCTCGGCTCCCATGGTCACGCTCAGCCCGAGCCGGTAGGCCTGGCCGACGTTCACGTAGTTGGGGCAGATGGAGGTGTCGTCGACCACGAGCGGATCGCCCGCGATGAACTCGTCGGCCCGCTCCTGCGGAACCGCGTGAAGCTCCCGGTCCGCACCGATCCGCCGCAGGCCCATGCCGCAGCGGTGGAGCGCGGAGCGCCAGGCCGCGAAGGCGTCGCTCCCGTGCAGGGAGAACGCGTTCATCAGGTCGATGGGAACCTCGACCGTTCCGTCCGGCAGGTGGAGGCCGGCCTGCCGTTCCAACGACATCCGGTAGATCATCGCGAAGTACGCGAAGTTCGTCGCCCGGCCGGCCAGTTCGACCGCTTCGCGATCGCCCTCCGCCAGGTCGTCCGTCGGGATCTCGGGGGTCGGCTGGCAGAGCAGGAGCTGGTGTTCGAAGCGTGGGGCCTTGCTGAACAGCGGGGTCCGGCGCAGCTCCCCCTTGCTGTCGATCCGCCACCAGACGTGCGGCTTCCACCGGTTGTCGCTGAGGTTGTTGTGGGTCACCTGGGTCCGCAGGTGCGAGGGCGAACCCGGGCCGAGCAGCGCGCGCTCCGCGGTGGTCATCCGCAGGCAGAACCAGGGGAACGTCAGCATGGGCGCGAAGGCGTTCATGCTGACGTGCGTCGAACTGTGGACCACCATCGTGGAGTTGACGAAGGTGTGCAGCGACTGGTCGTCCCAGCCCAGGAGCCCGCGCAGGCGGTCCCGTTCGGTCCGGCCGTCGGCCCGGAACACCCGGGGCTCGACCTGCCGGACGAACTCGGCGAGGGCCTGCCGACGCCGTCGGACCTCCTCCGGCGGCGGTCCCGCCGGCCGCAGGTCGATGAGCAGATCCCGAAGGGTCTGGACGGACATCAGCGTTCCTCCCGCATCAACGTTCCTTCTACATCAGCGCTCGCCGGGTATCGGCGTTCGCCCCGCGTCAGCGTTCACCCGACATCAGCGTTCCTCCCGGCCGACCGCGTGGACGGCACGCCGGGCGAGTCCCGGTCCGAGGCGTACGCCCGAGCCCGACCCGGCCAGAACCGCGGCCAGGCCCGGGAGTTCGCCCGTCGTCCAGACGAAGGGCAGGCGCTGCTCCGTGTAACGGTCGCAGAAGGCCTGGCCTCCGACGACTCCTTCGGCCGCCAGCCGGCTGCGCGCCGAGAGCGCACGCAGCCCCTCCTCCAGGTCCGAGCCGTCCACGCTGCCGTCCATGCCGTGCGGTGCCACGTCCCAGACGTCGCGGTAGAAGCTGATCAGCGCCACACCCCTGGCCACCGGGAGGACGAAGAGATCGTCGTCCAGGAAGTACACCAGGGGGTCGCCCACCCGTACCGGGAGCCGTGACCGCAGGGCCGCCACCCGTTTCACCCTGGTGGGTGGGGCGGCCACGGCCCGCCCGTTGACGGCCGGGGCCTCCCAGGGGCCCACGGCCAGGATGACCCGGCGGGCCTCCCACCGGACCCCGGGCGTCCGCAGGCGGTAGACGCCGTCGGCCGACTCGATGTCGAGCACGTGCTGCCCCGGGTGCACTTCCGTGGTCCGCGCCGCCGGGCCGGTGGTCAGGAGCGCCTCGACGAAGGCCCGCGCGGGAAGCACCGAGCCCGGCTCGTCGTGGGTGACCACCACCTCGTCCGGCACCAGCACCATGTCGGGGAGGATCTCCGCCATCCGGCGGAGCTCGGACCGGTTGGCCGGCCGCAGACCGCGGTCGACGACGCGTCCCTCCAGCGCGGCCAGCCGGTCCCTGGCCGTCACGTAGATCATCGGGACGCGGCGGACCAGCCGGCTGATCGGGCTGCCGACGGCCTCCCGCCAGTAGTCGTCGCTCGCCCGGACGAGTTCGCGGTGGCCGTCGGTGGCGGCGAGCGGGAAGTCGGCCGCCGCCGACCACGAGGTGGCGCCCGAGCCGGGCGCGCGGCTGTCCAGCACCGCGGTGGTCCACTCCGGATGTCTGCGCGCGGCCTCGTCGGCGGCGAGGCAGCCGAGGACGCCGCCGCCGACGATGGCGAGGTCGAGTGTCATGACCGGTTCTCCTGCCACCAGACGCTGAACACCTCGACGGGCTGGGAGCCGGTGTTCTCCAGCCGGTGCGGGGCCCGGCTCGGGAGGAGGACGACGTCCCCGGCGCCGATGTCCAGGCGCCTTTCCTCGGAGTGGACCGTTCCGCAGCCGGCGGCGACCATCCACAGCTCGGCCACCTCGTGCTGGTCGAGTTCGCTGGTCGCCCCGGGCGGAACCGTGAACCGCGAGGCCGAGAAGGGGCGTTGCGCGAGGTCCGGGCGCTCCGTGACCTCGTGTACGACCATGCCCGAGGGAGAGTGCTCACCGGGCAGGAAGGACAGGATCACCGGGGCCGGTGTCGTCGTCATACCTTCCCCACCTCCTCCAGACGGAAGTCCGGGGCATGGGCGCCGGCATGAGCGCCGGGGCCTTCCCACTCGACCGTTGCGGCGTACTGACTGGTTGGGTAACGCTCGTATCCCAGAACGGAGTTGAGAATGCGGGCACTGCGCCAGGGGACGAGACTGAGGTTCGGGTCGGCGATGCCGTGGGTGTGCTCGGCGGCGTTCTGCACGAAGATCCTCAGGCCCTCCGGGCCGTCCCACGCGAGCGAGTAGTCGTCCTGCACCTCGAAGCCCTCGGCGGTGCGCGGCAGCCAGGACCGCAGCGGCCCGAGGTACTCGGGGAACTCGGGCCGGTAGCCGGTGCAGCAGATCACCACGTCGGCCGGCACGCACTCGATGGCGTCCAGGCCGGTGTCGTGGATGGTCGCCGACAGGCGGTTGCCGTCCTTCGCGAGGTCCACCAGTCGGCGCTGGTCGAGCAGCCGGTGGCGCAGACGGCCGGGCCGCTGGACGTCCAGCTCGTAGAGGCGGCGGTAGATCGCCTGCAACAGGGAGGCGGAGACGCCGTCACTGGCCATGCGCTGCTGGGCGAGGAGCCTCCTCCTGCGGTCGGACGGCAGTTGACGGAAGTACTCGACGTAGGCCGGGGTGAACCAGTCGTTGGTGAACGGCGAGTCGTCCATCGGCGGGAAGCCCAGCCGACTGGACAACCATGTGATCGACCGCGGCAGCCCGGCCTCCGCCGAGAGCAGGTGCTGCACCGTCTCCGCCCCGCTCTGACCCCCGCCGACCACCACGACGTCCCGGCCGGCGAACTCGGGGTCGACGAAGGCGAGTTCCGCATTGTGCAGCACGGACGGACCGCGGAGCCGCTCCGCGCACTCCGGCATCACGGGCGTCCTTCCGGAGCCCAGGACCAGTGCACGGGCCCGCAGCCGCCGGCCGTCCGCGCAACGGACGGTGAACGTCCGGTCGTTCGCCAGGTCCACCTCCTCCACCGCCGAGTTCCACGACACGCTCGTCAGCGATTCGGAGACCCACCGGCAGTACTGCTCGTACTCCTGCCGTGAGCAACCGCTCCGGCTCGCCACCAGGAAGCGGTAGATGCGCTTGTGCGCGGCGAGGAAGTTGAGGAAGGAGTAGCGGCTCGTCGGATCGACCAGGGTGACCAGGTCCTTGAGGAAGGACACCTGGAGCTCCGCCCCGGGAAGCATGAAGCCCGGGTGCCACTGGAAGCCCGGCTTCGCGTCGAGGAACCGCGTCCGGAGCTCCGGCAGGGGCTCGGCGAGTGCGGCCAGGCTCAGGTTCGCGGGGCCGACCCCCACCCCGACCAGGTCCATCGGGCGCACGGTCGTCTCCCTCCCCTCAGCCGACATGCGCCGCAGGCTTCGTGGCGGCCGGCTCGCCGGCGGTGCGCGGGTGGAGCAGGGAGCACTGCGCGAGGAGGTCGCCGGTCCACAGCGGGACGGCCAGGCCGGCCCGGACCTCGTGCCACGAGGCCTCCTCGACCTTCTCCCCGGGGCGCAGGCCCTCCCACAGCTGCTGGGCGAGCTGCGGCGCGATGGGGTAGAGGCCCGCGGCGAAGGCGGCGGCGGCCGACAGTTCCGCCCGCACCCCGGCCACGAAGTCGTCGTGCAGGGCGGGATTGCCGAGCAGGGTGTCCAGCCCGCTGCCGAACTCGGCGGCTTCGTCGGCCAGGCCGTCGAGCCGGGCGATCGCGCGACGCGGCGAGAAACCCGTGACGGACAGGGCCTCGTCCACCCCGTCCAGAGCCTCGCCGGTCCGCGCGGCCAGACGCGCCCGGTCGCGGTCGGAGAGCCGGCGCTCCCATGTCCCGAACGTCCCCGCGGTGGTGGGGAGTTCGGCGGTGGTGGGGAGTTCGGCGGCGGTGACGATCTCGGCGGCCGAGGCGCGCCTGCGGGAGAGTTCGGCCAGCCAGGTCCGCCACCGGCGGGGCGGGCCCGAGAGGAAGTACCCGTCGAACTCCGGCCAGGAGAAGCTCGTCTGCCCCGTGCTGGGACGGTCCCAGGAGACGTACAGGCGGAGTTGGTCCGCCGCGACCTCCTTGAGCGCGTCCAGCATCCAGATGGCGTGCTGTCGACTCGTGGAGAACTTCAGCCCGTCGAGGCGGTAGAACTCGTTGCTGACGAAGGCCGCCGGGAGAACGGTCGCGCGGTCGTGGGCGGACATGACCACCGGGAAGAGCACGGCGTGGAAGTAGCCGTTGTCGAACCCGAAGAACTGGACCACACGTTCCTTCTGGCGCCAGGACTCCGCCCAGGCGGCCTGCCCGGTGCGAGTGGCGAGCTCCCCGGTCGCGGCGAGGTATCCGGCCGCCATCTCGAACCACACGTAGATCCGCTGGTCCGCGTACCCGGCGGTGGGAACGGGAATTCCCCAGTCGGCGGGGTGGCTGACGGCGATCTCGGGCAGGCCCCCGTCGGAGATCCGGGAACAGAGCGCACGCAGGTGGTGGTTCATGTGCGCGGTCGTCCAGAAGGTCTCCAGGGGCCGCCGGTGCTTCTCCAGCGGCAGGTAGAGGCGGGTGCAGTCGCGCAGTTCGCAGTCGGCACCGCAGACGGTGCAGCTCGGCGACCCGAGGTCCGCGCAGTCGTTGGGCAGGCCGCAGACCTCGCAGGCGTTCCCGCAGGCCCTGGCACCGCAGTGCGGGCAGTCCCCCACGACGTAGGCCTCGTAGGCCCACCTGTCGCAGGGAACGCAGTAGGGCAGTGGACGGGTCCGGGGGACGATGTCCCCCTGCTCGACCAGCTGTTGGAAGATCCCCTGCGTCAGGGTCCGGTGCAGCGGGGACGTCCGGGGCATCGAGCAGAGGTCGAAGCGGATCCCGGCCTCCGACCAGGCCTGCCTGATGCGGGTGCCGTACCAGTCCGCGGTCTGCGCGGCGCCGCGGCCGTCCCGTACGGCCCGCAGTTCCGTGTAGCTCTGGTGATCGTCGATCCCCGAGAGATAGGCGACGTCGGCACCCAGGCGGCGCTGGTGCCGGCTGAAGACGTCGCCGGCGAGGTAGGGGCCCGAGAGGTGTCCCAGGTGGAGGTCACCGTTGGGCGTGGGCGGTGTGGCAGTGACCAGCCAGCGGGCAGAGGTCATCGCGGAGTACCCTCTCTGTGAGGCTGCTGCCGCGCCACGGACCGGACCAGGGAAGGCGGCGCGGCAGCATGCCGGTTTCGGGTGGGTTGAACTGTCAGCGCTCCAACTGGAAGAGCTTCCCGGCGAGTTCGGCGGAGATGTCCAGGTCCTCGACACAGCGTCGGACGGATTCCTCGTAGGCGTCGCGGACGCCGTCCGCCGCGGCCAGCTCACCCGCCGAGAGGTCCGCGTGGGACCGCTGCTGGAAGCGGTAGGCGTCCCCTGCGCCGTGGAGCCCGGGAACGACGTACGGCTCCGGCTCGACCGGGTGCACGACCTTGGAATTCGCGGAATTGAGGTCGCCCCGCTCGCCCCAACCCGTCAGGATCGACTCCTGGTAGCGATCCGGGATTCCGATCCTGTCGAACATGCGCCCGACAGTGGCTTCCGGGGCCCGGCTCGCCTCGTACGGGAAATGCGTGGTGGGCACGCCCGCCCGGTCGGCGAAAGACCGCATGCGCGAGTAGTTCAGCGAGGAGAGCACGAAGTTCTCGACGACGCGTTCGCGGCCGATCCGATCCTGCCACTTGTTTATCCACGAGCTGAGCGAAGCCCGCGGCTCCCGGTCCAGAACGAGGAGGTGAATTCGCTCGGCGGGCCACCCCGCATTCAGCAGGCATTCGACAGGATTGAAGACCGCCTCGTAGTGGACGTACGGGCCGGCCATCTCCTTCGCGAAGAGGACGCCCTCACCCTCGGGCAGCTGCCACGGCGATCCCGCCTGCCCCACCAGCCGGTGCCGGGCGATCGTCTTCACCGGCTGGTAGAACGCGGGGATGCCGGCGATTCCGAAGAGGTTCGTCATGGCGGTCGATCCGACCCGGCACTTGCCCCAGCCCACGACCAGGAGCGGGAACTCCCGGGCGGAACGCCCCGCGAAGCCGTCGCGCAGCACGTCGGAGACATAGTTGGAGGTGTCCCTGACAGTGGTTGCCGACAGCTGGTACCGACCGTCCGGCTCCAGGGCGAAATCCTCGGCCTTCGAATCCTTCGAGTTCTCCGAGTTCTCCGAGTTCTCCGAGTTCTCCGAGTTCTCGCCCGAGCCCATCAAGTCGGCAAGGTTTTGAAACTTGGACACGTCGATCCAATCTTCACTTTTTCAGTCAGCTTTCGGCGGAATGGAACGAGCCATGGAGATCATCGCCGACAAAAGGGCCCTCCCCGCGACGCTGCGTGGGGCCACTGGTGCTTAAGTCACCTACCACTCGACTATAGGTCGACCGTGATGCGACATCCATGTGATGCGCATCACATGACAAGCTCCGTTAATACTCCGGCAATACTTTGAGTGTCGGTCGGACGCGAGCAATGAAGACAAATGTCCGCTTTGACTCGCTCTGCCTGCGGGGGATTTAGCAGGTACCGCCGAGTGGTGGTGGCTGAGCGTAAGCGACTTTAAGGGAAGTTTACTCCGAGGCATACCGGGGCCACTGAAAGCGCTATGCCGGGGCTGCTTTCCTGGCGACTACCGGGCGATTCCGATAATCGGACTCGCAGCACCGGTTCGTCGTACCATTCGCAGCACGGATCGCAGCACGGATCGCACTACCGTCCGGTAGGCCTGTTCCGGGCGACGACGCGTGCGAATACTGGGCGCATGGGACTCGTCGTCTTCGTCACCCTGCCCGGGCTGGTGGTGCTGCTCACCGCGCTCGCGCTGATCGACCAGCTGATGCTGCGCGCGGGGCGGGCCGGGCTGCTGCCCTGGCGGACCCCGGCCCGTCAGGGACAGGTCTCCGCGACCGGGTTCGAGCAGCTGCACGCCACCTTCTCGGCGGGCAAGCAGCACGAGCTCAAGGAGCGTCAGTCCTCGCTCATGCAGCGGGACGACGACGAGAGCGGCGCGCCACCGAACCGCACCGGGGTGGACCTGGCCAGGGGTACGGCGGTGATCCGGCTCCCTCAGGTGACCCGGCTCCCTGGCGGTTCTTCGGGCCACGCACGGTAGTTGAGCACGGTCCAGCCGATTAAACCGATGGACAGGCCTTCCGCGATCAGCAGACTGGCCCCATGAACGCGACAGATCCCAAAGCCGATCTCCAGATCTACGTCCAGGACGCCCGAGACGCCCTGCTGTGGAAGCTCGACGGCCTCTCCGAGTACGACCTCCGCCGCCCGCTCACCCCCACCGGGACCAACCTGCTGGGGCTGGTCAAGCACGTCACCGGGGCCGAGGCGCTGTACTTCGGCGCCACCTTCGGACGTCCCTTCCCCGAGCCGACCCCACTGTGGATGGTCGACGAGGTCGAACCGAACGCCGACCTGTGGGCCCGGGCGGACGAGAGCACCGAGGAGATCGTCGGACGCTACCGGCGGGTGTGGGCGCACTCGGACGCCACCATCGAGGCGCTGCCGCTGGACGCGATCGGCCGGATACCGTTCGGCATCCGCGCGGAGCAGACCCTGCACCGGGTGCTCGTCCACATGATCGCCGAGACCCACCGGCACGTCGGCCACGCCGACCTGGTCCGCGAACTCGTCGACGGTGCCATCGGCCAACGCTCCGACGGCGCCAACACCGCCCCCGGCGACACCGCCTGGTGGCAGTCCCACCACGACCGCGTGGAGCAGGCGGCCCGGAAGGCCGGCGGGCTCGCCTGACCGCCGGGCGGTTCAGGCCAGCCGGCTCCGAACCGCGGCGACCCGGTCCACCAGGGGGCCCGGGGCGATCGGGAGGCACTCGTAGCCGAACTCGGCGTAGGCCTCCTGGTGGATCCGCTCGAAGCGCAGCGACTCCTCGTAGGAGATGCGGCGCGCCTCGGTCGGGGTGACATAGCCCGGGCTCTCAACGAAGAAGACCTGCCGCTGGTAGACGTCCTCGGCCCGGATGCGGTCCAGTTCCCGGGTGAGGGCGGGGGTGACCGGGTGGCCGAGGTAGCGGGCCAGGGCGTAGGTGCAGACCGGCGAGCGGTCGTAGAACTGCACCGCGCCTGGCAGTGCCGCGGCCCGTTCCTGCCGCAGGCGTTGCAAGCCGATCACCGCGTCCACGAAGGACGGGTCCGTCCACGGCTCCCGCTCGCCCTGGGCCTGCCGCAGTGCGATGACGTCCGTGGCGGCCTCCTCGACCACCGGGTAGCCCTCCCACTCCAGTCGGCGCAGGATCGCGGTCTTCCCGGCGCCCGGGGTGCCGGTCAGGAGATAGCGCTTCATGCCCCCACTCTAGGAAGGGGATCCATGGGGTGGTGGGCCTGACGGGTGTGGCGGGTACGACGGGTACGACGGGTATGACGGTTGTGATGGTTGTGACGCAGGGTGCGAGGACGGCCGTCCGGTGCGAGGGTCGCGGGGGCGCCGCCGTCCGGAGCGTCGGTCGGTTCCTTCAGGGCGGATCCCGGCGGGGCGGGCCGGAGTTGTGATGGGACGCCGAGCGCCACTGTCCGTCCTGCGGCTCCGCCATGGGCGAGCACGCGGGGCCGGAAGCGGCGCCGCTGGGCGATCGGGGTGTCGCGGCGGAGCTCCAGGGGGGATTCGGGCGCGCGTACCGGTACGTGGGCCCGCCGGAGCTGCGGGAGTTGCCGGCGGACGGCGGGCGGGGCGGTCAACCGGTGCGGACGGAGGACGAGTTCGCCGCCTGGGTGGCGCCGCGGACGGCGGCGGAACTGGCGGAGCCGTTCACCTTCGTGGTCGACCTGCGCGGGGTGCTGCGGCTCGCCGCGCGCCGCAGCGAGCACGTGGCGTGCGCGGGCGGGGAGCCGGTGCTGAGCGCCGGGGAGATCGGGTTCCGGCCCCCGAGCCGTGAGGGCGGCGGGTTCCGTGGGGGCGGCGGGTTCCGCGGGGGCTGGAAGGTCCGGACGGTCAGCAACCAGTCCACCGGCTACTGCCCCGACGTCCTCAGCTGGCCCGCCGTCGCCGCCGCCCTGGATCGGATCGGGCTGCCGCACCCGGGTGGCTTCACGCACCCGGTGGTGTTCCGCCGCTGCCCGGCGTGCGGGCGCCTCGGCATCGTCCGCGAGGAGCACTACGTCTGTGTGTTCTGCGACGCGGACCTGCCGGAGCACTGGAACGTCGACGAGGTGGCGCTGCCGTCGTAGTGATGTGGGGCCGGTGGCAGCGGAGCCGGTGTCGGGCGGCGGCGGAGCCGGTGTCGGGCGGTGTCGGTGCCGGTGTCGGTGTCGGGCAGCACCGGTGTCGGGCGGGCCCGCTAGGGTCTGGGGGTCTGGTGGGTCAGGGGGAGCCGGGAAGGGTGGGGCACATGGGGTGCGCGCGGGTGGCCGGGGTGCCGGGTGGGGTGGTGCACGCGGGGAGCCGGGAGTTCCTGACCCTCGAAGGGCTGCCGGCCACCGGTGCCTTCCTGGACTTCGGGGCGCTGGACGGCGGCCCGCTGAGGGCCTTCCCGGGCGGGGCGGAGCGGCTGTTCGTCCTCGGTGAGACGGACTACTGCACGCCCTTCGCCGCCGTCGGCACCCTGGTGCTGCTGGACGGGACCAGCGGTGAGGTGTTCCTGGGCAACGGCGGCCCGCAGCGGGACCTGCTGGCCTCCGACCTGACCGCACTGGCCGCGCTGGTGCGGGAGGTGGAGGCGGTCGGCGAGGCCGCGCGGCGGCCGGAGGCCCTGGACGGGCGGCGCGGACCGGCGGTGGTGGCCGAGGTGATGGCGGGGGCCGAACGGCGGATGCGGGAGATCGACCCGGGACTGTACGGGCGGGCCGCGACCCCGCCGGCGCACTGGGGAACGGCGCTGCTGGTCAGGGCGCTGGGCTGGGGCGCGCTGCCGGGCGGGCCGGGCGGGCCCGCGTACGAGGTCGGCGCGGAGCTGGTGGCCGAGCTGGCCGCGCTCACGGACGAGGACGGCGGCGCGGGCCTGGTGCACCGCTTCCGCCCGGAGGCGCTGCCCGACGCCCTGGTGCACGCGCCGACCCGGCGGCTGCTGACCGAGGTCGGGCTGCCGCTGGGCGGGGCGATGTTCGGGGTGGGCGAGGAGCCGCTGGTCACCATGGCGCAGGCGTACCCGGAGTACTTCGACGGCGAGGAGGAGCGCCCGTACCAGCGGGACTTCCTCGCGCTCGGGGACTGGCCGACCGACCTCACGATCGCCCTGGACGGCGCCACCGGCCGGCTCGAACTGCCGGACTGGTACGACGACGGCCAGCCCGAGGCCTACCTGAACCGCGATCTCTCCGCCCTGCTCTACGCCCTGTGGACGTACGAGCGGCTGCGCGCCGAGTGGGAGCGCTGGGACCACGGCCTGGGTGACGGCACCTGGGCGGTGTTCGACCCGCAGTCGCTGCTGAGCACGGTGGTGGACCGGCTGGTCGAGGCGGTCGACCCGGAGGCCTTCGCCTCGCCCGGCCGCTCCTGGCGGCTGCTCGCCGAGGACGGGCACATGGGCGGTCTGCTCGGGTGACCACCGGGTTCCCGTCGGGGGGCGGGGGCGGGGGCGGGGTGCCCTGAGAGCCCCACCGCGCCTGCCCGTGATCCGGCCGTTCCGGGCGGGCCGCGCCGGTACGCTGCCTCGGTGACGAACATCCGTACGGCGGCCGGGCGAAGACGGGCGATGCTCCTGGGCATCACCGCCGTCGTCTCCCTCGCCGGGGCGGGCGCGCTGTACGGCCTGCTGTACGTACGGTCGCTGGACTACGGCCGGCGCTGCGAGCAGGGCCTGGTGTCGGGCGGCGGGCGGCTGCTGGAAACGGGGGCCTCCTGGCTGCCGCCGGACGCGTGGTGCCGGTTCGAGGACCAGAGCCTGTCCACCACGCCGTTCTGGGCACTGCTGCTGTTCTACGCGCTGCTGACCGCGGTCGTCTGGTCGGCCGCCGCGCTGGTGCGCGCCCTCCGCCCGCGCCCGGACCCGGGGCTGGACTGGCAGCCGGGGCACGGCGCTCCGCACTGGTAGGCCCGGCCGTTGCGGCGGTGAGCCGGGCCACCGCCGGGGCGGGGGGGGCGGCTCGGGGGCCGAGGAGTTCGTCGAGTCGGATCGAGGAATAGGGAGTACGGACCATGGACAGCGGCACGGACAGCCTCTACCTGGCCTTTGCGGAGCGGGAGGCTCGTGGCAACTCGGCGACCTACCAGGAGCTGGCCGAGCGGGCCGCGGGGGACGCCGAGTTGCTCGGACTGTTGGACGGCCTGCCGGCGGCGAAGCGACAGCCGAACCTGCTGTTCGGCGCGGTACGACACCTGGGCGGGCCGGTGACGGCGGGCTGGCCGGCCTTCCGCGACTGGACGGCGGCGCGCTGGGACGAGGTCTCGGCGACGATGCTGGAACGGCGGACCCAGACCAACGAGGCGGGCCGCTGCGCCACCCTGCTGCCGCTGCTGGCCTCGTTGCCGCAGCCGCTCGCGCTGATCGAGGTGGGCGCCTCGGCGGGGCTCTGCCTGTACCCGGACCGGTATCGGTACCGGTACCTGCCTGCGGGCCGCGCTGCGGGTGAACCGGGCGAGCCGGTGCACGAATTCGGCGCCGAGGGCAGTCCGGTGACGCTGGACTGCGCGGTGAGCGGGCCGGTGCCGATGCTCGACTCCCTCCGGGAGCGACTGCCCGAGGTGGTGTGGCGGGCCGGGATCGACCTCAATCCGCTGGACGTCCGGGCCGAGGAGGACATGCGCTGGCTGGAGTCGCTGGTCTGGCCGGAGCAGACCCACCGACTGGAGCGGCTGCGCGGGGCCGTCCGGATCGCCCGGGCCGAACCGCCGCTGCTGGTGCGCGGCGATCTCAACGCGACCGTACGGGAGTTGGTGGCGCAGGCCCCGGCGGGGGCGACTCCGGTGGTGTTCCACAGCGCGGTGCTCGCCTACCTGCCGCCCGAGGCGCGGGAGGAGTTCGCGGCGACCATGCGTGAGCTGCCCGGGCACTGGATCTCCAACGAGGCCGTTTCCGTTCTGCCGACCGTGGCGGAGCGCCTCCCCCACCCGGCCCCGGCCGGCTCCGGACTGTTCGCCCTCGCCCTGGACGAACGGCCGGTGGCCTTCACCGGACCGCACGGGCAGTCCCTGGACTGGTTCGCCGGCGCCTGAACCGTGGCCCGGGCCGGATGGCTACGGACCGGCTACGGACTTGAAGCTGCCGCTGCGGCAGCTTCTACCGTCGTGACCAGGGCCGGAGGAACCGGCCCTGGTCCAAGCGAACGTGGACGTCGAAGGACGTGCGGACGTCGAAGGACGTGCGGACGTCGAAGGACGTGCGGACGTCGAAGGACGTGCGGACGTCGAAGGACGTGCGAGAGGAGACCGCCATGGCCTGGCCGATCGCCGAGGTCGCCCGGATGTCGGGGGTGACCGCCCGGACCCTGCGGCACTACGACGAGATCGGGCTGCTGCCTCCGGCCCGGATCGGCTCCAACGGCCACCGCTACTACGAGGAACGGCAGTTGCTGCAACTCCAGCAGATCCTCGTACTGCGGGCGCTGGGCGTGGGGCTGTCCGAGATCGCCCGGATCCTCGGCGACCAGGTGGACGAGTTGGAGGCCCTGCGGGGCCACCACCTCCGGCTGGTCGCCGAGCGCAACCGGCTGGACTCGCTGGCCGCCACCGTCTCCCGCACGATCGCCGACCTGGAACGCTCCCGGAGGGACGGCACACCCATGACCAGCATCAACCGACCGGAGAACCTGTTCGAGGGCATCCAGCCCGCCGACATCGACGAGAGCCTGCGCGACTTCCCCGAGCAGGCCGAGGCGGCCCGGCGCGCCACCGCCGCGATGACCCCGGCCGAGATCGAGGCCGGGCAGCGCGAGCGGACCGCCCGGATGGTCCGCCTGGCGGAGCTGCTGGCGGCCGGCCACCCGGCCGACGCCGAGCCCACGCAGCACATGATCGACGAGGAGTACCAGCTGCTCGGCGAGATCCGGACCGTCTCGGTGGAGGAGTACCTCGCGATCGCGCGCTCCTGCACCGAGAACGCGCAGTGGAACGCCGCGTATGAGGCCATCGCCCCGGGGCTGGCCGCCTACCAGCGCGCCGCCATGGAGGCGTACGCGGCGGCGCGGCTCGCCTGAGGCTGCGGTTCTCCCGAGGGCGCGGCTCTCCTGGGGCCGCGGTTCTCCCGAGGGCGCGGCTCTCCTGGGGCCGCGGTTCTCCCGAGGGCGCAGCTCGCCTGAGCCGACCCCGCCCGGTCAGAGGGGGCCTCGTGGTCGGGCCGGCCGGCCCGGCCCCGAGGAGCCCTCCCCCGCCGTTACTCCGTCCGCAGTGCCGTGACCGTCCGGGTACGGGCGGCCCAGGTGGCGGGCAGGGCGGCGCCGAGCAGCGCCAGGACCAGGCCGCCGAGTATCAGCGGCCCCACCACCGACGGGGAGAACACGGTGAGGTCCGCGTCCGGCACCCCGATCCCGGCGGCGCGGGCCATCGCGGGCATCACCTGGTGGTGCACCACGATCCCGATCGGAACCCCGATCAACCCGGCCACCAGACCGCCGCCGCAGACCGAGGTGAGCACCATGCCGATCGTCTGCCGGGGCGACATCCCGAGCGCCTTGAGCACGCCGAGGTCGTGCACCCGCTCCCGGGTGTCCAGCAGCACCGTGTTGAGCACTCCGAGCCCGGCGACCACGGAGAGCAGCAGTGTGAGCGTGCCCGCCAGGGTGTTCATGGCCAGCACCACGATGTTGATGCCCGGCCCGCCCTCGTCGGCGCTCAGGCCCATCGGCTTCACGACCGCGTCCAACCCGTCGGCGTAGGCCTTCGCGTCGGCGCCCGGGGTGAGGTCGATGTGGAAGGCGATCGCCTCGGGGTGGATCGCGCCGCCGAGCGGCGCCAGGGCGGCCCGGTCCAGGAACACCAGGTCGTTGGTGGTCAGGACCTCGCCGGTGATCTTCGCCGGGGTGCTGCGGCCGTGGTCGGTGAGGGTGAGGGTGTCGCCCACCTTCGTCTGGTTGGCGCGCAGGAAGGAGGCGCTGACCACGACCTCGCCGGGGCCGTGGAACCACCGGCCGGAGACCAGCTGGAAGCCGCTCCAGGAGGCGTCGCCGCTCAGCGCGACCACCTCGGAGCGCCCGGTGTTCCCGGCCACGGTGACCGGGGTCGGCACGCTGCTGTACCAGGCCCGGGTGCCGGGGCGGGACTCGATCGCCTTGGCCACGGCCGCCTCGTCCACGTGGTCGACGGGCACGGCGGAGCCCTCGATCGGCGTCTGGACCAGGACCTTGCCCGCGCGGTCGGCCGCCAAGCCGTCCTGGAGGGAGCCCAACGAGAGCGTCAGGCCGACGCAGAGGGTGACCCCGACCGTGCCGAGCACCACCGCGGCGGCGGTGGTCGCCGAGCGGCCCGGCCGGTTGAGCGGGGAGGCCAGCCCGAGGCTGAACGCGCGCGGCACCGGCAGTCGGCCGATCAGCTCCCGTATCCGGGACAGCGGGCCCGCTGCTCCGGGCCGGACCGAACCACCGAGGGCTGCGGCCCGCTTGGCTCCCGGCGCCGTCCGGCCGACCGCGAGGGCCTCCACCGTGCGCAGCCGCCCGGCCCGCAGGGCCGGCACCAGCGCCGTTCCGGCCACGGCGCCCATGGCCACCACCGCGACCACGACGTCCACCCAGGGCGGGATGCCGAGCAGACCGCCGCGCAGGGCCTTGTGGGCTATCCCGAGGACCGGTACGGAGAGCAGGTTGCCCCCGAACACGCCGAGCGCCGTGCCGATCCCGGCGGGGATCAGCGCTTGGCCGACGTAGGCGCGCGCCACCTGGGCCGGGGTGAAGCCCAGGGACTTGAGGATGCCGATCCGCCGGGTGGCGGCGCTCACGGCGCCGCTGACCACGACGCCGATGATCAGCACCGACATGGCCAGACCGAGCACCCCGAAGGCCGTGACGAAGGGGACGAAGGTCGAGGCCGTCCGGTTGGCCTCCTCCTGGGCGGGCCGGTAGGACGTCGCCCTGGCGAGCGTCCCGCTCGGCACCGCGGCGGCCAGCGCGGCCCGGTCGGCCTCCACCTCGGCGTCGGTGCCGGCCCGGGCGAACCGGTAGAGGTACTGGGCGGCGGGCGCCGTGCCGGGCGAGGTGAGCCCGGCCACCTGCTCGGGGGCGATCCAGCCGTCCGCGCTCCAGGAGACCGAGGCGGCCAGGCCGACGACCTTGAGCGTCGGCTGCCCGGGCAGGTCCGTGAACCGGGCGCTGTCGCCGACGGCCAGCGGGGAGTGCCCGTCCAGGAACACCACCTCGCCGGGGCCCTGGATCCAGCGGCCGTTGGTGATCCGCAGGTCGTCCATCGGACCGCCCTGGGCCCGGCCGACCAGTGTCATCGGCGGCAGCAGGCTGCCGGCTGCGGGGAACCTGGTCCCCGGACCGGAGCGCGGCTGGACGGTGAGCGCCGGGTAGGGGCCGGCCGAGGCCGACACCCCGGGCGCGTGGGCGGTCGCGGCGAGCTGGGCGGGGCTCGCCCTGGTCTGGTCGTACAGCACGTTGAGGTGCGCGCCGTGCTGGTCGGAGAAGGAGCGCTGGTACGGGCCCCGGGCGGCGACCAGCAGCCCGACCGCGAGGATGCACGCCATCACCGACACCGTCGTGGTGAGCACCATGACCAGGGTCTGCACCCGCTTGCGGCCGACCCCCGCCCGGACCACCTTGCCGAGCGCGCTCACCGGCCACCACCCTGGGCAGGCGCGGCCGCCGTGTCCCGGACCAGCCGGCCGTCGAGCAGCTCGATGGTCCGGTTGGCGCAGGCCTCGGCGAGCGCGGTGTCATGGGTGACCAGCAGGATCGTCTGGCCCTCCGCGTTGAGCCCGCGCAGCAGGTCGCGGACGTCGGCGGCGGAGGCGCTGTCCAGCGCCCCGGTCGGCTCGTCGGCCAGCAGCAGCGGCGGGCGGTTCATCAGCGCCCGTGCCACCGCGACGCGTTGGCGCTCGCCGCCGGAGAGCCGGCCGGGGAAGGCCTTGGCGTGCCGGGCCACCCCGAGCCGCTCCAGCAGTTCCCCGGCCCGGGCCCGGGCGGTGTCCCGCCGCATCCCGGCCAGCTGGGCCGGGAGCAGCACGTTGTCCTCCACGTTCAGGTCGTCCAGCAGGTTGAAGAACTGGAACACCATGCCGATCCGCGTCCGCCGGTACTCGGCCAGCGCCGCCTCGCCGAGCTCGTGGACCGCCACGCCGTCCACCTCCACGCCGCCCTCGCTGGGGCGGTCGAGGCCGGCGACCAGGTTCAGCAGGGTGGACTTGCCGCTGCCCGAACGGCCGAGCACGGCCAGCGCCTCGCCGGCCCGTACCTCCAGGTCGAGCCCGGCCAGGGCGGGGCGGGCGGCGTCGGATCGGTCGTACGTCTTGCCGACGCCGCGGATCCGGATGATCGGCGCGTTCACGGGGCCCTCCACGGTTCTGGGTCCGGCACCGGGAGGCCCGGGCCGGCTGACGGGACATGACGCTACGAATCGGCGGCGGGGCGCGGACAGCCGTCTGAACGGTCTCTCGGAGGTGTATCCAGATACACCCCGAACTGGGTGTTCAGGCCTAGAGCGCCGGACCTCCGCGGCGGGCAGACTGAGCCACCGAAAGATCGGGACCGAGGCCTGCGGGGTTCGGAACCCAGGCTTCGAGGCCCCCCTGACGGGGGCTCCGGAACGGAGAGGGGGCTCGTCATGACGGCGGGAGTGATCGGCAGGGTGGGTCGGCGGGTGGGCCGGGCCTGCGTCGAGGGCGTGCGCGCCTGGTACGTGGTGACGCTGGCCGTGACGGGGCTGGTCTCGCTGCTGGCCGGGCCGCTGCTGCTGGCCGCCGCCGTGTTCGGCCCGGACGAGTCCCGGCCGTTCGCGCCGGGCGGGCCGCTGATCCTGGCGGTGCCGATGGGGCCGGTCGCCCTCTGGGCGCTCTGCTGGGCCACCGGGGGCGGCGGCCGGGCGGTCGGGGCCGCGCTGTTCGCCCCGGGCGCGCTCGCCGTGATGGCGACCCACCTGTACGGCGGCGCGCCACCGGCCGGCCGGGTCGGTGCGCTCTGGCTGGCGCCCTCGCTGGTGGTGCTCGCGCTGTTCGGCACCCGCTGGATCGCCGCCGAGAGCCGGCGGGTCGTCGGGCAGTGGAGCGGGCGGCCGCTCCCGGTGCCGTACCGCCGCCCGGTCGACGCGGCCGGCCCCTGGCAACGGCTGCGGTCGGGCGGCTGGCTGACCGACCCGGCGACCTGGCGGGACCTCGCCTGGGCGCTCCTCACCGGCTTCGCCGTGCTGCTCACCGCCGCGGTCGTCCTGCTGACCCCGGTCGCCCTGGAGGTCTTCGGCCGCAACGGACCGTTCTTCCCGCTGTTCATCGTCTACGGGATGGGCTTCTACGTCGCCCCGCTGGCCGCCCTGTGGGCCGCCCCGCCCGTCCTGCGGATGCACGAGAAGGCCGCCCGGGCCCTGCTCGGTCCGTCCCGGCAGACCGAGCTCGCCCGCCAGGTCAGCCACCTGGCACGGACCAGGGCGGACACGATCGACGCCGGGGCGGCCGAGCTGCGCCGGATCGAGCGGGACCTGCACGACGGGGCGCAGGCCCGGTTGGTGGCGCTGGGCATGCTGCTGACCGTCGCCGAGCAGGTGAAGCACGACCCGGACGCCCTCGGGCCGCTGCTGGCCGAGGCCCGGACGTCCTCGGTGAAGGCGCTGAGCGAGCTGCGGGACCTGGTCCGGGGCATTCACCCGCCGGTGCTGGCCGACCGGGGCCTGGCCGACGCGGTGGAGGCGACCGCGCTGGACCTGCCGCTGCCGGTCACCTTCACCGGCGGCCTGCCCGGCCGGGCCCCGGCCCCGGTGGAGTCGGCCGCCTACTTCGCGGTGAGCGAGCTGCTGGCCAACGTGGTGAAACACGCCGGGGCCTCGCACGTGTGGATCGAGATAGGGCACAGTGGCGGGCTGCTGCGGATATCGATCACCGACGACGGGCGCGGCGGCGCCGACCCGTCCCGGGGAACCGGCCTCAGCGGAACCGAACGCCGACTGGCCGCCTTCGACGGGGTGCTCGCGATCAGCAGCCCGTCCGGTGGTCCGACCATCGTGAACCTGGAGATCCCGTGCGCGTTGTCATCGCCGAAGACCTCTTCCTCCTCCGGGACGGGCTGACCCGGCTGCTGGAGGCCAGCGGAATGAAGGTCACCGCGGCGGTGGAGAACGGCGAGCAGCTGCTCGCCGCGGTGGCCGCCGACCGGCCCGACATCGCCGTGGTGGACGTGCGGCTCCCGCCGAGTTTCACCGATGAGGGCCTGCGGGCGGCGTTGGCGGCCCGCCAGGCCCACCCGGGCCTGCCCGTGCTGGTGCTGTCGCAGTTCGTGGAGCAGCTGTACGCGCGCGAGCTGCTGGCCGGCAGCACTGGCGGGATCGGCTACCTGCTCAAGGACCGCGTGCTGGACGGCGCCCAGTTCATCGACGCCGTCCAGCGGGTCGCCCAGGGTGGTACCGCGATGGATCCGGAGGTGATCACCCGGCTGCTGACCCACAACTCCTCGGCCGGCCCGGTCTCCACCCTCTCCCCCCGCGAGCGGCAGGTGCTGGCGCTGATGGCCGAGGGCCGTTCCAACGCGGCGATCGCCCAGCAGCTGGTGATCACCGAACGGGCGGTCGCCAAGCACACCGCGTCGATCTTCGTCCGCCTCGACCTCCAGCCCTCCGACGACGACAACCGCCGGGTCCTGGCCGTCCTGGCCTACCTCAACAACTCCTGAAAGGAGCCGCCGATCGCCACGCCACCGCACCCTGAGGGGCCACGGACAACTGGTGGGTGGCCCTCCGCCGCAGGGGGCTCGCCCGCCGCCGAACGGGTCAATTACCCTGGTGGGGTGCTCATCCTTGTTCGCCGCCGCCACGTGGACCTGCTCCGCGTGACGAGCATGTCCTGTCGACGCTCCGGCTGAACCTCGCGCCACCACCCTCAACGGCGGCCCCAGCGGCTGCCACCACCTCCCGGCTCCCGGAGCACCCGCCGCACCAGGCGCGGCTCCGGCCACCCCCGGTCGACCACCGGGACGCGCCGGGACGAGACCCAGCGGATGTCACACATGACGCAGCAGCGCACGCCCATACCCGGAACCGGCTCCACCCCGGCCCCGGCGGGCCCCGTCACAACCACCCCCGACGCCCTCCCGGTGATCGACCTCTCACTCGCCGACGGCAGCCCGGACGACCGCCTCCGGCTGCACGACGAGCTCCGCGCCGCGGCCACCGGCGTCGGTTTCTTCCAGCTCGTCGGCCACGGCATCACCCCGGAGGAGACCACCGCGCTCACCCGGGCCATGCGCGCCTTCTTCGCCCTCCCCGAGGCCGACCGGCTCTCCGTGAGCAACCTCAACTCCCCGCACTACCGCGGCTACACCCGCACCGGCGACGAGCGCACCGGCGGCAGCCAGGACTGGCGCGACCAGCTGGACATCGGCGCCGAGCTGCCCCCGCACGTCCCCGGCACCGGCGAGCCCCCGTACTGGTGGCTGGAGGGCCCCAACCAGTGGCCGGCCGCACTCCCCGAGCTGCGCACCGCCGCGCTCGGCTGGATCGACCACCTCGGCGCGGTCGCCCGCCGTCTGCTGCACGAACTCCTCACCGCGATCGGCGCCCGCCCCGACTTCTACGACGAGGCCTTCGCGGACCACCCCCACCTGCGCCTGAAGCTGGTCCGCTACCCCGGCACCGCCCCGGACGGCGCCGGCCAGGGCGTCGGCGCCCACAAGGACTACGGCTTCATCACGCTGCTGCTCCAGGACACCGTCGGCGGGCTCCAGGTCGAGCGCCCGGACGGCACCTTCCTGGACGTCCCGCCGCTCGACGGCGCCTTCGTCGTCAACCTCGGCGAACTGCTGGAGGTGGCCACGGACGGCTACCTCAAGGCCACCAACCACCGCGTGGTCAGCCCGCCCGGTGCCCGCGAGCGCTTCTCCGTCCCCTTCTTCTACAACCCCCGCCTCGACGCCCACGTCGAGCCGCTCGACTTCCCGCTGGCCCACCACGCCCCCGGCGCCACCGAGGACCCGGACAACCCGCTCTTCGCCGACTTCGGCCTCAACGAGTGGAAGGGCTACACCCGCGCCCACCCCGAGGTCACCCGCCGCCACCACGCCACTCTGGTCTGACCCGTCCCGGGCCGCCCCGGCTCCGGGCCGCCGCCACGACCGACGCCCCTGCCCACCCAAGGGCAGGGGCGTCGCGCGTACCGCCCCACCATGCGCCCGCCACCGGCCGGTCCCGCCCCTGCCGGTGGCGGCTGGACGGGCTGTGGACCTGGTCGCACGGCGCTGTCACACTGCTGCTGTCACAGCGGGAATGTGCCAGCGCGGAGGCGGCAGATGGGGGCGGACGGGGTCGTGGGGGGCGATGTGGTGGCCGACGGGGTGCGGCTGACGGTGGACGAGCTGGCGGCGCGGGCCGGGGTGACCGTGCGCACGGTGCGGTTCTACGGGACGAAGGGGCTGCTGCCGCCGCCGGAGCTGGGGCCGCGCCGGGTGGGCCTGTACGGGGCCGTGCACCTGGACCGGCTGGGGCTGATCGAGGAGTTGCAGCGGCAGGGGCTGACCCTGGCGGCGATCGAGCGGTACCTGGCCCGGCTGCCGGAGGACAGCACGCCGCTGGACCTGGCGATCCACCGCGCGCTGGTGGCCTCCTGGACGCCCGAGGCGGCCGAGGAGCTGGGGCGGGCGCAACTGGAGCGGCGGGCCGGGCGGGGGCTGTCGGAGGAGCAGGTGGAGCGGCTGGCCGCGATGGGGGCGCTGGAGCGTACGGAGGACCCGGAGGTGTTCCGGGTGGACCCGGGTCTGCTGCCGCTGGGCGTGCGGGTCCTGGACGTGCCGATCCCGCTGGAGACGCTGCTGGCCGCCCGGGCGGTGGTGCTGGAGCACAGCCGGGCCACGGCCCGGGAGTTGCAGCGGCTGTTCCGGGAGACGGTGTGGAAGCCGTACCGGGAGAGCGAGCCCGCCCCGGAGGAGCTGGCCCGGATGAAGGCGCTGACCGACCACATCCAGCCGATGGTCGCGCAGGCGCTGGTCACCGCGTTCCAGCGGTCGCTGCGGGAGGAACTGGGTGAGGCCGTGCGGGGCACGGCCTCACCCGGGACCGCGGAAAGCCGGTAGGACCACCGAGAACCGGTAGGACCACCGAGAACCGGCAGGGCCACCAGCAACCGCGAGGCCCGCCGCTCAGTCGGTCCTACGTTGTTGGTGGGTTGGACGGGCCGTCGTAAGGTCCAGAGATCCAGAGACATCGGGTATGGCTTTCAGTCGGTTGCCCTTGATGGCCTACGTCACCTGGCCGCCCGGTGTCTCACGACGACTCGACCGCTGATTAGGAGCTGCGAGCCCCTCGGGTGCATCGCTGAGTAGGACCACGCTGGCGAGGTCGTCCGGACGAGCAGCACGCATCGAACGACCGGAGGAACAGGTGGCCCAGAT
>NZ_LFMD02000003.1:245147-397787 GCF_015776785.2 Kitasatospora sp. SUK 42
GCCCCGGTGCCCCGCGACTCCGGCAACATCAGCGGAAACCTGCACCGCCCCCGGCGCTACCACCGCGGGCTGCAACGCGTCTTCTACACCTCCGCGCTCATCAGCATCCGCAGCTGCGAGGAGTCCCGCCGTTTCTACGAACGCAAGCGCGCCGAAGGCAAGCGACACACCCAGGCTGTCCTTGCCCTGGCCCGCCGCCGCGTCAACGTCCTGTGGGCCCTCATCCGTGACGGACAGTGCTTCCATCGTGGGCTCCCTGTCACAGCGGCTGCTTGACAACAGCATTAGGAGGTGAAGGTCCGCCCCTCCGCCGCGATCCGCTCCAGCAGCGCCGGCGGCGCGAACCGCTCGCCGTAGGCGGCGGCGAGTTCGCGGGCGCGGGCCGCGAAGCCGGCCGGGCCGCCCTCGTAGCCGTTGATGTACTGGAACACGCCGCCCGTCCAGGCCGGGAAGCCGATGCCCAGGATCGAGCCCACGTTGGCGTCGGCGACCGAGGTCAGCACGCCCTCCTCCAGGCAGCGCACCGAGTCCAGCGCCTCGCTGAACAGCATCCGCTCCTTGAGGTCCTCGAACGGGACGTCGGCCGGGTCCGCGCCGTCGGCCTGCGGGAAGTGCTCCAGCAGTCCGGGCCAGAGCCGGCCGCGGCGGCCGTCCTCGCCGTACTCGTAGAAGCCCGCGCCGCCGCTGCGCCCGGGGCGGCCGAACTCGTCGACCATCCGGTCGATCACCGCGTCCGCCGGGTGCGGCGTCCAGCTGCCGCCGGCGGCCTCGACCGAGCGCCGGTACTCGTCGCGGATCTTGCGCGGCAGGGTGAGGGTGAGCTCGTCCATCAGGGAGAGCACCTTGGCGGGGTAGCCGGCCTGGGCGGCGGCCTGCTCGACGGAGGCGGGGTGGATGCCCTCGCCGACCATGGCGACGCCTTCGTTGATGAACTGGCCGATCACCCGGGAGGTGAAGAAGCCGCGCGAGTCGTTGACCACGATCGGGGTCTTGTCGATCTGCCGGACCAGGTCGAAGGCACGGGCGAGCGTCTCGTCGCCGGTCTGCGGGCCCCGGATGATCTCGACGAGGCGCATCTTGTCGACCGGCGAGAAGAAGTGCAGGCCGATGAAGTCGCCGGTGCGCTGGACGCCTTCGGCGAGCAGGCCGATCGGCAGGGTGGAGGTGTTGGAGCAGAGCAGCGCGTCGGGCGCGACGACGCCCTCGATCTCCTGGAACACCTTGTGCTTGAGCTCGGTGTTCTCGAAGACGGCCTCGATGACCGCGTCGCAGCCGGCCAGGTCGGCGGCCTCGGCGGTGGGGGTGATCCGGGCGAGCAGGGCGTCGCGCTTGGCCTCGGTGGAGCGGCCGCGGGCGATGGCCTTGTTCAACAGCCCCTCGGAGTAGGCCTTTCCGCGCTCGGCGGCCTCGGCGCTCACGTCCTTGAGCACGACGTCGATGCCGGCCTTGGCGCAGGCGTAGGCGATGCCGGCGCCCATCATCCCGGCGCCGAGCACGGCGACCTTGCGGACCTGCCGCTTCTCGACGTCCTTGGGGCGCCCGGCACCGGAGTTGACCGCCTGCATGTCGAAGAACAGCGCCTGGATCATGTTCTTGCTGGTCTGCCCGCAGGCCAGCTCGGTGAAGTAGCGGGCCTCGATCACCATCGCGGTGTCGACGTCGACCTGGGCGCTCTCCACCGCGGCGGCCAGCACGTTGCGCGGGGCCGGGTAGGGCGCGCCGTTCAGCTGCTTGCGCAGGTTGGCCGGGAAGGCGGGCAGGTTGGCGGCGAAGGCGGGGGTGGCGGGGGTGCCGCCGGGGATCTTGTGGCCCTTGACGTCCCAGGGCTGGACGGCGGTCGGGTTGGCCTCGATCCAGGCCTTCGCCCTGGCCGTCAACTCCTCCGGGGTGTCGACCAGTTCGTGCACCAGCCCGTGCTCCAGCGCCTGCGCGGGCCGGTACTGGCGGCCTTCCAGCAGGAACTTCAGCAGGGCGTCCGTGATGCCGAACAGCCGCACCGTGCGGACCACCCCGCCGCCGCCCGGCAGCAGGCCGAGGGTGACCTCGGGCAGGCCGAGCCGGCTGGCGGGGGTGTTCAGGGCGATCCGGTGGTGGCAGGCGAGGGCGATCTCCAGGCCGCCGCCGAGGGCGCTGCCGTTGACGGCGGCGACGACGGGCTTGCCGAGGGTCTCCAGCCTGCGCAGGGAGCGCTTGATCCGCATGGACTTCTCGAAGACGGCCTCGGCGTCCTCGGGGCGGGCCGCGGAGAGCATCCGCAGGTCGCCGCCGGCGAAGAAGGTCTTCTTGCCGGAGGTGATCACCACGCCGCGCAGCGCGTCCCCGAGGGCGGCCAGGCGCTCGACGACGGCCTCGAAGTCGGCGGTGAAGGCCTCGTTCATGGTGTTGACGGACTGGGTGGGGTCGTCGAGGACGAGGGTGACCACGCCGTCCTGGTCCTGCTCCCAGCGGATGGTGGTGGTGTCGCTCATGGGTTCAAGGTCTCCAGGTCTACCGGGGAGGGAGGGAGTCAGACGCGCTCGACGACGGTGGCGATGCCCATGCCGCCGCCCACGCAGAGGGTGATCAGGCCGTAGCGCAGGTCGCGCCGCTCCAGCTCGTCGATCACGGTGCCGAGCAGCATCGCGCCGGTGGCGCCGAGCGGGTGGCCGAGGGCGATCGCGCCGCCGTTGACGTTCACCTGGTCGTGGCGGAAGCCGAGTTCGCGGATGAAGCGCAGCGCGACCGCCGCGAAGGCCTCGTTGATCTCCACCAGGTCGATGTCGGCGGCGGTCAGCCCGGCCTTGGCGAGCGCCTTGCGGGTGGCCGGGGCGGGGCCGGTGAGCATGATGGTCGGCTCGGAGCCGGAGACGGCGGCGGAGACGATCCGGGCGCGCGGGCGCAGCCCGTACCGCTCGCCGACCTCACGGTTGCCGATGGCGACGAGGGCGGCGCCGTCCACGATGCCGGAGGAGTTGCCCGCGTGGTGGACGTGGTCGATGGCCTCCACCCAGTGGTACTTCTGGAGGGCGACGGCGTCGAAGCCGCCGGCCTCGCCGATGGCGGCGAAGGAGGGCTTGAGGCCGGCCAGGGTCTCGACGGTGGTGCCGGGGCGGATGAACTCGTCGCGCTCCAGCACGACCAGGCCGTTGCGGTCGCGCACCGGGACCACCGAGCGGTCGAACAGGCCGTCCGCCTGGGCCTTGGCGGCGCGGGCCTGGGACTCGGCGGCGAAGGCGTCCACGTCGGTGCGGGAGTAGCCCTCGATGGTGGCGATGAGGTCGGCGCCGATGCCCTGGGGGGCGAAGTTGGTCTCGTACGCGGTCATCGGGTCGGCGAACCAGGCGCCGCCGTCGGAGGCCATCTTCACCCGGGACATCGACTCCACGCCGCCGGCCAGGATCAGGTCCTCCCAGCCCGAACGGACCTTGGCGGCGGCCAGGTTGACGGCCTCCAGTCCGGAGGCGCAGAAGCGGTTCTCCTGGACGCCGGCCACGGTGTCGGGCAGGCCCGCCGCGATGGCGGCGATCCGGGCGATGTCGGAGCCCTGGTCGCCGACCGGGCTGACCACGCCGAGCACGATGTCGTCGATCGCGGCCGGGTCCAACTCGGGGTAGCGGCGGCGCAGTTCGTGGATCAGGCCGACGACGAGGTCGATCGGCTTGGTGCCGTGCAGCGAGCCGGTGGCCTTGCCGCGGCCGCGCGGGGTGCGGATCGCGTCGTAGACGTACGCTTCGGTGGTCACGATGGAAACGCCTTTCAGCGGGATTTCGGAGCAGGGAGCGAGCAGGGGGGCGAGCAGAGGCGAACGGCGGCTCGAACGGGGGTTCAGCCGAGGATGGAGCGGCCGACGATCTCCTTCATGATCTCGGTGGTGCCGCCGTAGATGGTCTGGATGCGGCCGTCGGTGAACGCCCGCGCGACCGGGAACTCGCTCATGTACCCGTAGCCTCCGTGCAGTTGGAGGCAGCGGTCGGCGGTGCGCTTCTGCAGTTCGGTGGCCCACCACTTGGCCATCGAGGCGTCGGCGGGGGTGAGCGCGTAGCGGTTGTGCTCGGTGATGCAGCGGTCGACGAAGGTCCGGGTGATCGCGCACTCGGTGGCCAGTTCGGCGATCTCGAAGCGGACGTGCTGGAGCCTGGCCAGCGGACGGCCGAAGGCCTCGCGCTGCTTGACGTAGTCGGTGGTGATCTCGACCAGGTACTCGGCGCCGGCGATCGCCGCGGCCGCGATGGTGAGCCGCTCCTGGGCGAGGTTCTGCATCAGGTGGACGAAGCCGCCGTTGAGCTCGCCGAGCAGGTTCTCCTTCGGCACCCGGACGTCCTCGAAGAACAACTCGGCGGTGTCCTGGGCCTTCTGGCCGATCTTGTCGAGGTTGCGGCCGCGCTCGAAGCCGGGGGTGCCGCGCTCGACGGCCAGCAGGCTCAGCCCGTGCGCGCCGCCTTCGGGGGTGGTGCGGGCGACCACGATCACCAGGTCGGCGAGGATGCCGTTGGAGATGAAGGTCTTGGCTCCGTTGAGCAGGTAGTGGTCGCCCCGGTCGTACGCCTGGGTGCGGATGCCCTGCAGGTCGGAGCCGGTGCCGGGCTCGGTCATCGCGATCGCGGTGATCAGCTCGCCGCTGCAGAAGCCGGGCAGCCAGCGGCGCTTCTGCTCCTCGGTGGCGAGCGAGGTGAGGTAGGGGCCGATGATGTCGTTGTGCAGACCGATCGCCAGCCCGGAGGCGCCGGCCCGGGCGAACTCCTCGGCCAGCACGGCGGCGTAGCGGAAGTCCGGGGCGCCGCCACCGCCGTACTCCTCGGGGACGGCGATGCCGAGCAGCCCCTGACGGCCGGCCGCGAGCCAGACGGAGCGGTCGACGATGCCGGCCTTCTCCCAGCGGTCGTAGTGCGGCAGCACCTCCTTGGCGAGGAAGGCCTTCACGGTGGCCCGGAAGTCCTCGTGCTGCTCGGTGAAGATCTCGCGCTGCAACGCTACTCTCCTTGATCTGCTGTGGAGTCGGGAGCCCACTGGTCGAGCGCCGGTACGCCCCAGTCCCGGGCGACCTCGGCGGTGTCGGCGCCCGGCCGGGCGGGCGGGCGGCGCAGCGCGCCGGGGGTCGCGGAGAAGCGCGGGGCGGGGGCGGGCTGGGTGATGCCGCCCGCCTCCACGTACGTCCCGCGCGCCGACAGGTGTTCGTCCACGGCAGACTGACGCATCGTCAGCACCGGTTCCACGCAGGCGTCCGAACCGGCGAAGACGCCCTCCCACTCCGCCCGCGTCCGGGTGGCGAAGCGCGCGGCGATCAGGGCGCGCAGTTCGGGCCAGCGGGCGGGGTCGTACTGGTCGGGCGCGTCCGGGCCGAGCTCCAGCAGGCGGGCGAACTCGGCGTAGAAGCGGGGCTCCAGCGCGCCCACCGCGAGGTGTCCGCCGTCGGCCGCCCGGTAGATCGCGTAGAACGGCGCGCCGCCGTCCAGCAGGTTGACGCCCCGCCTGTCCTGCCAGTGGCCGGCCGCGAGCAGCCCCCACAGCATGCCGCCGAGGTGTGCGGCGCCGTCCACGATCGCGGCGTCGACCACCTGGCCCTCGCCGGTGGTCCGGGCGTGGTGCAGCCCGGCGAGCAGGCCGACGACCAGGTAGAGCGAGCCGCCCGCGTAGTCGCCGAGCAGGTTGGCCGGGATGCCGGGTGGCTCGTCCGCGCCCCCGGCGCCCGCGACCAGGCCGAGCACCCCGGCCACCGCCGCGTACCCGAGGTCGTGCCCGGCGGTGGCGGAGCGCGGGCCCTGCTGGCCCCAGCCGGTCATCCGGCCGTACACCAGCGCCGGGTTGCGCGCCAGACAGGCCCCGGGCCCGACCCCGAGCCGCTCGGCCACGCCCGGCCGATAGCCCTCGATCAGCAGGTCGGCCCGTTCGACCAGGTCCAGCACCCGCCCGGGCCCCTCGGGCGACTTGAGGTCGATCAGGACCGACCGCTTGTTCCGGTTGGAGAGGTCGTACGCCGGGTCCGTCCCGAGCGGCGAGGGCTCCGGGCGGTCCACCCGCACCACGTCCGCACCGAGGTCGCCCAGCAGCATCGCCGCGAACGGCCCCGGCCCGATCCCGGCGAGCTCGACGACCCGCACACCCGCCAACGGCCCACTCGCCACCGGCGCACCGCTCGTGTCACGCACTGGCTGCTGAACCCTTTCCGATGGGTTTGACAGTAAAGCTGTAACACTCGCGATGATAGGGAAGCGACCGGCCGGTAACAAGACCTCGCACCCCGCGCCGAGTCGCCAAATCCCCCTTGACCAGCCCTTGGTGAACCCGGTCACTCCCCGCACACCCGGCACCACGGGTGGTGCGTCGGTGCACTGACGGCAGCCCCCTGTAAGGTCGTCACACTGCGGAGGGGGGAACTTCCGCTGCGCCGAATGGGGAGGATCGCGCACACATGGCCAGCCCGTACTTCACTACCGGACCGGTCGCGCCGGCCACGGACCCGACGCCGAGCACCACCAAGAAGTCTCCGTACGCCGATCCGGCTCCGCCGTACGGTGGCAGCCCCGTGCCACTCATCCCGCCTCCCCTGGCCACCACCCAGTTGGACACTCCTCACGAGCTCAACGCCTCGGCCGGGATAGCCCGGCAGATCGCCACCGACCTCGACAACGCCAACGGCAAGGCCGGCCCCGGCGCGCACAGCCTCACCGAGTACGCGAGCACCGCGTCGACCAGGATCCGCGGCTTCTCCTTCGGCGGCGCCCTCACCAGCAGCACCGAGCGGTGGATGCAGCAGTGCAAGACCCTGCACGACAAGCTCGGCAACGCCGCCGGCAACCTCGACAAGACCCAGCGGTTCTACGGCGCCAACGAGGCCAAGACCGCCGCCGACCTCAACGCGGCCCGCTAGTCAGGGCAGGGGAACAGACAGATGGTGTCCTTCAAGGAACTGCACGAGGCCGACTTCTCCGCGGTCAGCGACGCCGCCGAGGCCTGGTCCGGCGTCGCCAAGGCCCTCACCTCCCTGGACGGCAGGGTCGCCAAGGACCTCACCAACACCGCACAGCGGGCCGGCTGGAAAGGCGTGGCCGCCGACGAGGCGACCAAGGCGCTGCAGGGCATCGACGGCGACTTCAAGCAGGCTTCGGCCGTCGCCACCGCCCTCGCCGCGATCATGAAGACCGCCGCCGAGGACTTCGCCGCCGCCCGCCGCGACCTCGACGCGGCGCTCCACGACGCGCAGGCCGAGGACCTGACCGTCTCCGCGGACGGCACGGTCAGCTGGACGCTGCCGAAGGGGGCCAGGAACGACACCGACGGCGAGGTACTGGCACGGGACCTGGCCGCCAAGTCCAAGGCCATCTCGGACCGCCTGAGCAAGGCCGTCGAGAAGGCCACCGCGGCCGACCAGCGGGCCACCCTCCACCTCCAGACCGACATCGGCACCAGCAACACCGCCTTCAACCCCACCCCGGGCGGCACCGGTCCGGTCACCGACGCCAAGCGGGCCACCGAGCTGATGTCCACGGTCGGCGGCCTGACCGACGACCAGCTCAAGGAGCTGGAGACTCTGCTGGCCGCCAACGCGGAGAACAAGGACTTCTCCACCACGCTGCTCAACGGCCTCAAGTACGGGGCCAAGTCGGGCCCGGAGGCCTTCCTGGAGTACACCAAGATCCTGGACGGCCTCGCCCACGGCAAGCACAACGCCAAGGGCTATCAGGACGTCTACGGCGACCTGTCCGTGGTCCTCGCCACCGCCACCCGCGACGGTGGCATGGGCAAGGACTGGGAGTCCGACCTCTTCGCGGCCGCCCGTCGTCCCACCCCCGGGGCAGTGGGGTTGAACGACAACTACCCGGCGCTCACCGCACTCATGGCGGCGAAGGGAACGTTCGACAAGGCCTTCGTGCGCAGGGTCGGAACCGACCTGCTGGACTACGAGGCCTCCACCAAGCTCAAGGGCGATGACCTGTGGGGCCCGCAGTTCTCCTACGACCCCCGCAACGGTGACCCGCTGGCCCCGCTGCTGAGGATGATGAAGGGCGACCGGGACACGGCCCAGGCGTTCCTCGACCCCAGCCAGAACAAGAACCTCGTCCACCTGCTCAAGGACCGCGACTGGCTCGATGAGGACCAGGAGCGCAAGCTCCCCACGGACGTCCTGCGCGACACCTCCCACAAGCTGTTCGCCGACATGCTGGAGGACGCCACGACCAGCCACGGCCCCGCCAAGAACCAGCACCCGGCTCCGCACGATCAGGTCGGCGTGCGGATCATGGACGAGACGCTCAAGACCCTCGGTGGAAGCGACCCCAAGGACACCACGGTGGCGGAGGTCCTCCGCAAGCCGGTGGCCAGGATGCTCGCCGACTACGCCCCGGACATGCACGAGATCCTCAGCAAGGACCTGCAGCACCCGTCCCAGCCGAACGGGCTGACCGCCAAGCCGGAGCAACTGCTGCGCGTGATCCGTGGCGCCCTGGACGACCCGGACACGTTCCAGATCATCCACCAGGCCGAGACCAAGGAGATCGCCCGCCGCCTCGACGAGTACGGACCGGAGGCCTTCCAACCCGATGGCACGAGGCGCCCGAACTACAAGTTGGAGGCCTTCACGAAGGAGTCCGCCCAGGCGCTCGGTGGTCTCGACGCGGCGTTCGCCAAGGCGGCCACCGACCACGCGGACGAGAGGAAGGCGGGCCTCGACTGGCAACAGAGGATGCTCTACCACGAGGCCGGGACGCCGGTGGGCCTTCTACCGGTCGTCTCGAAGGTATTGCCGCTGGGCGACATGGCACAGCGCCTCGTCGACATCGGCACCGCCGATTACACCAATGCCGCCAAGGACAGCGTCGACGTAGGCACCGCAGCTGATGTGAGTTCCAAGTTCTCGGCGGGGCGCATCCAGTTGGAAGGGATGCTCAAAGAAAAGGCGGGCCAATACGGTGTCGGCTGGGACAGCGCTGACACCGGCTCCGTTCCGAACCTGCTGCAGCACGATGCGAGCGAGTTCTACAACAACGGAATCAACACCACCTACCACAGCGCGTTCGGCAAGGCGTGAGGGCCGTGAAGATCAACGACAACGAAGACTCGGGCACTCCCGCCGGCCTCGCCGAACGCACCTCCGCCACACGCGCCCGGAAGAGGCGGTTGGTGGTGGTGACGCTGGCACTCTCCCTCATCCTGGCCGGGGCGACAGGGTTCGCTGCGTACCGGCTGACGAACGTCGGCGGGCCGGGCAGCGTGTGCGACGGGGCCGCCACGGCGGACCAGGTGCACGACGCGGCGGGGCCCGGGCGGATCAGTGAGTACAAGAGCGGATTCTACGATCGGACCGGGGTCTCCACCGGGAACACCTGCATCGCCACGGTCACCTCAGGCCTGTTCGAGACCAGCAAGAAGGAGGTGTGGTTCACCGTCAGGCCCAACCAGGAGGGCCCTCGTGAGTTCGCCGCGGGGAACGCCCGGCTGTTCTCCGGCGGTTCGGCCGGCGCGGTGACCCCCGACCTGGCGTGGGCCCTGCTTCCCGAAGGATGCCCGAAGGGCCTGCGCGCCGAGGTGCGCACCCACGTGGAGGGGCACGACGAGGCCAGGGCCAGGCTGGCCGTCGCCTTCGCCAACGGGGCAGCCAGGAACCGCTCCTGCGCGGACCACGTGCTCCCCGCACCGACGAGCCTCTCCGCGAGGGGCGCCGAGACGGACCCGGACTGGAACAACCTCTGCGGCCTGCCCGGGCTCGCACCCGCGAAGGACCCGAACGCCCAGTGGGCGTACCGGCAGCAGGTCACCACCGCGTTCGACCCGATCTGGACCTGCACGATCAGCGGGCCGAACAAGCTCGGCCTGCCGCAGATCCTCGCGATCACCACCGAGCCGCGGGCCGCCACCGCGACCCCCCACCCCGACGCGGACCCGTACGGGCGGGCGAAGTTGGTCGCCCGGGGCACGTACGCCGCAACCTGTCAGGGCCGGGAGGTCTACTTCACCATCGACGGCGGCCACGAAGCGGCCCTCGCCGGCGGCCGCGGGGACTACCTGTTCTCCGATCAGAAGGACCTCGTACGCCAGTTCCTCACCGCCGGCGGCAAGGCGATCGGCTGCGAGCCGATCCTCTGAGGGAGCAGCGGACTGTGGAAACCAAGGACGACGACAAGCCCGGCGACTCCGCTGCGGGCCCTGCCGGACGCATCAGTGCGGCACTCGATCGGCGCGGGTTCACCACCCGCGCCCTGCGCGTACGGGCCTGGATCGCGGCAGCCGTGGTGGTGGCGACGGCGGTCGGCCTGGCGATCGGCGGGTGGGTGCTGCTGAGGGACGACATGACCAACGACTACGGCCCGAAGAGCGTGTGCGACGGCGTGGTGAACTCACGAGCGGTGAACGACGTGCTCGGGTCGGGCAAGGTCAGCGCGGAGCCGTACGAGGGGAACGTGAGCCGCGGCACGGCGGTGTGCGCCGTGACGGTGGCCGGCGGGATGTTCGGCGACGACCGGACCGTCATGGTGTCCCTCGACCAGAGCAAGGACGTCTTCCACCTCCCGTTCACCCCCGGCGCCCGGACGTTCGCCGCCTCGGCGAACGGCGGCGCGGTCGGCGCCGTCCGTGGCTCGGAGGCGTGGGCGCTGCTCCCCGAGGGCTGTCCCAACGGGCTGTGGGCCCGGGTCACCGTGTACGACAAGAAGCAGCCCGACGCCCTGAAGTTCGCCCGGCTCGCCGTGTCAACGGCCGACCGCATCGCGGACCGGCGCGGCTGCGGCAGGGCGCCGCTGCCCACCCTGCGCGAGCTGACCCCGGCCGCCGCCGAGCGGGAGCTCGACGGCGACGCCGTCTGCGGCCTGCCGGGGATCACCGTCCAGCGCGCGCCCGGCAAGCGGTACAAGGAGGCCGTGACCGCCGGGTCCGATCCACTGTGGACCTGCGAGATCACGCCGGAGGGTGATCACGAGGGCACCTCCTCCCTCGTCATCGCCACCGAGCCCCGGCTCCGGTTGGACGCCACCGACCGGGACACCTCGCCGGCGTTCGGCCGCGCGCGCTGGGTTGGTCCCATCCCGCGGGACGAGATCGTGGTGACCTGCCACGATCGACCCGTCTATTTCCGGATCCGCACGATCAGGCAGCTCGGATACCTGTTCGACACCTCCGACGAGACCTGGAAGCAGTTCCTCGCCGCCGGGGGCAAGGCGATCGGGTGTGAGCCGATCCTGTAGGAAATCGGGCGGGCGGTTGGTGGCGTAATGGTCTATTGTGCGATCGACCTATTACGCATGATACGGGGGAAGCGCCATGACCACTGTCCACCGCAGCGCTCGCGCGATCGTTGCCGTCTCCGAGCGGCTGGTGCTCACGCGGCCGCAAGAGGGTGATGTGGAGGCGGTGTTCGCCGTCCACGGGGATCCGGAGACCAACCGGTACAACCCGCACGGGCCGCAGCGGGACCTCGCGCAGGCGCGGGAGATGCTGGACGGGTTCGTCGCCGACTGGGTGCGGGACGGGGTGGGGTACTGCGCCGTGGCGACGCGGGAGGAGCCGGAGGTGGTCATCGGGTTCGCCGGGCTCTGTCTGTACACGCTGGACGGGGAGCAGGTGTTCAACCTCTACTACCGGTTCCGTCCGTCCGCCTGGGGCGCGGGGTACGCGGCGGAGGCGGCGCGGGCGGCGATGGCCGAGGCGCTGCCCCGGTTCCCCGGGGTTCCGGTGACCGCGCTCATCCGGGCGGACAACCTGCCCTCCCGCAGGCTCGCCGGGCGGCTCGGGCTGGTGGCGGACCCGGACGGGCGGGTCGACGACGAGGAGCGGGTGATCCACCGCATGGCGTGAGCCGGGGATCCCCCGGCCAGAGACCCCCGGCCGGAAATCCCCCACCAGGGGGAGGGGGATCGCGCCCCGGGCGGAGGACCGGGCCCGGGGCGCGGCGGGACCGTGGAGGGCATGAGGATCGACGAAGGCGCGGTGCGCGCTGGAGCGGCCTGGACCGCCGTGGCGGCGACGGTGCCGTATCTGACGCTCAAACTCCTGTGGCTGACCGGGCACCCCGTGGGGGCGGGCGACCCCGGCGAGCTGGACCGGCTCTGGCTGGTCAACCTGCTCACCTTCGGCATGGACGCCATCGCGGTGGCCCTCGCGCTGGCCTTCGTACGGCCATGGGGGCGGCGGGCGCCGGCCGGGCTGGTGGCGTTCCCGATGTGGGTGGCGACCGGGCTGCTCGGCACCGTCCTGGTCGCGCTGCCGCCGCTCCTGCTGGGCACCCTGCTGGTAGGGCCGGAGCACGGCGACCGGCACGACGACGGCAAGGGCCTCGACGGCTGGATCTTCCTGCTCGTGTACGGCGGGTTCGCGGTGCAGGGCCTGGCGCTGATCACCGCCTTCGTGCTGTACGCCCGGCGGCGCTGGGCCGGGCTGTTCCGCGAGAGGATCGGCGACCTGCCGCGCTCCCCCACCCTGGCCGTGCAGCGCGGCCTCGGCTGCGCCGCGGCGCTGCTGGGCCTCGGGGTCGCGGCGGCCCGGGTGTACTGGGCGGCGGGCGGCGCGGTCGGGCTGCCGGTCGCGCTGGCACAGGAGCGGGCCGTGGGCACGGCGGTGATGAACGCGGTGATCGCGGTGATGGCCGTGGCCGCTCCGGCGGCGCTGCTGGTGCCGGTGTTCCGGATCCGGCCGGGGCGGCGGCTGCTCGGGCCGCTGCTGGTGGCCTGGACGGCGGCCGGTTCGCTGTTCGGCTGGGGCTGCTGGCAGACGGTGGCTTTCGGCGCGACCGCGACCAGGGTGACCGACCTGCGGACGGCGGTGCCCGGGCTGCTGACCCTGGTGCAGACCGCCCAGGTGGTGGCCGGGGTGCTGGTGCTGGCGGTCGGCGCGGTGGCACTGACCGAACGAGCGGCCTCCGAGCGGGCGGCCTTCGGACGGGCGGCCCTTCCGGGCACCCCTGACGTAGAGTCACCCAGATGAACACGGGGGCGGGAGGCCGGCTGCGGCGGACGGCGGGGGTGTTGCTCGGGCGGCGGGCCCGGCTGCGCTGGGTGCACCTGGTGCTGGGCGGCGCGCTGCTGATGCCGTACTGGCTGCTGTCGGTGGTGATGCTCGGGGCGCTCAACCCGGCCCAGGGGCACGCCCGGCAGGTGGAGATGCAGTTCCTCTCGCTGTTCCTCTCACTGCCGATGGCGGCCGTCACCGCCCTGGTGCCGACCGTCCGGGGGCTGGAGGGCTCGGCCGCACGGGCGCTGTGCGCGGTGGACCGGCCGGAGGATCTGGCCTCGGGGCCGGCCCGCGGGTGGGCGGCCCGATGGCGCACCGCGCTCTGGTTCGTGCTGCACGTGTTCCTCGGCGGGGTGGTCGCCGGGACGACGCTGGCCGGGGTGCCGTTCGCGGTGGTGCTGCTGTTCAGCTTCGGCGGGGCCCAGGACCTCATCCGGTTCTGGGAGGACCGTTTCCCCTACTGGATGCTGACCGGCCCCACGCTCGGCCTCGCCGTCCTGCTCCTGATCCTCACCGCCAACGCCGCCTGCGGCGCCCTGCTGGCCCGTTGGGCGCCCGCGCTGCTCGGCCCGACCCCGGAGGAGCGGCTGGCCGCCGCCGAGCGCCGGGCCACCATGCTCGCCCAGCGCAACCGGCTGGCCCGCGAACTGCACGACTCGGTCGGGCACGCGCTCAGCGCGGTCGGCATCCAGGCCTCGGCGGCCGCCCGGGTGCTGCGCACCGACCCGGACTTCGCAGCCGAGGCGCTGCGGGCGATCGAGGAGACCGCGCGGTCGGCCGTCGCCGAACTGGACACCGTGCTCGGGCTACTACGCGAGGAGGACACCGCCGACAACGCCGGACCGGCCGGCCCGACCCTCGCCGGGCTGGACGACCTGTTGCGTCAACTCGCCCGCACCGGCGTGACGGTGGACGCCGAGCTGGCCCCAGGCCTGGGCGCGCTGCCCACCGAGGTCTCCCGCGAGGCGTACCGGATCGTGCAGGAGGGCCTGACCAACGTGCTGCGGCACGCCGGGCGCGCCCCGGCCGGGCTGCGGGTCGCGCTGGACGCGGGCCGGCTGGAGATCGAGCTGACCAACCCGCTCGACCCGGCCGCCCGCCCGAGCCGCCCCGGCGGCGGGCGCGGGCTGCGCGGGATCGGGGAACGCGTGACGGCCCTGCGCGGTGGCAGCACCTCGGGGCCGAACGAGGACGGGACGACGTGGCGGCTGGCCGTCTGGCTGCCGGTGGGAGGGACTGCACGATGAGCACGGGAAACCTGGGTACGGGAAACCTGGGTACGGAAAGCACGAGCACGGAAGGCACGAGCACGGGAAGCACCGGCCGGGACGGCATCCGCGTGGTGATCGCGGACGACGAACGGCTGGTCCGGACGGGCCTGCGGGTGGTGATCGACGCCGAGCCGGACCTCACCGTGGTCGGCGAGGCCGCCGACGGCGCCGAGGTCGTCCCGCTGGTGCGCGAACTGCGCCCGGACGTGGTGCTGATGGACGTCCGGATGCCCGGCATCAACGGGATCCGGGCCACCGAGCAGCTGATCGGCGGGATGGCCGAGCCGCCGAGGATCCTGGTGGTCACCACCTTCGAGCACGACGACCACGTCTACGACGCGCTGCGCGCGGGCGCGGCCGGGTTCCTGCTGAAGCGGGCGCGGGCGGAGGAGATGGTGCAGGCGGTGCGGGTGGTCGCGCGCGGGGACTCGCTGCTCTTCCCGGCGGCCGTGCGCGAGCTCGCGCTGCGGCACGGCGCGGACGGCCGCCGGGCGGCCGCCGCAGACCACGGGCCGATCGGGCGGCTGACCGAGCGGGAGGGGCAGGTGCTGCGGCTGATGGCCGCCGGGCTCAACAACGGCGAGATCGCGCGGCAACTGGTGGTGAGCCAGGAGACGGTGAAGACCCATGTCGGCAGCGTGCTGGCCAAGTTGGGCGCGCGGGACCGCACCCAGGCGGTGATCGCGGCCTACGAGTCGGGGTTCGTCCTGCCGAAGTGACGGCCGTGGCAACGGGCGAATTGACGGCCGGGCGGCGACCCCGGGGCGCTCGCACGCAGGTTCCATGCGGCCGGGACCAGCGAGTAGAGTGCGACCTTCCCCCTCCCAACCGTCCGATACCTCCCGTATCGGCTGAAATGAATTGGCGGCCGCATGACAGTCCGGACCCGTCCCGCGCTGTGGTGGCGCATGGGCATCGTGCTCTCGGCGGGCCTCGGCCTGTCCCTCGGGACCGCGCCACTGGTGTACTTCACCGTGCAGAGCAATGTGATCGTGCTCGGCTACTTCATCGGCGCGGTGTACTGGATGACCAGGCGCGGCACGGTGGACGCGCCCGCGCCCCGGCTGCGCGGCGCCGCCACGCTGTACATACTGATCACCGGGCTGGTCTCGCACATCCTCCTCGAACACGGCGCCAACCCGCTGCCCGGGCTGGTCAGCGGGCCGGACCGGCTCGCGCACTGGTCGTCCTTCTTCCTGCACTACGTCACGCCGGTCATGGTGGTCATCGACTGGCTGGTGCTGAAGCCGCGCAACGCGTCGGCCTGGAAGGACGTACCGCTCTGGCTGGCCTTCCCGCTCGGCTACGCGGCGATCGTGCTCACCCGCAACGCGCTGTTCGACGACTACCCGACGCCGTACCCGTACTTCTTCTTCGACCCGACCACCAAGGGCTACGGCTACGTCTGGGGTCAGATCGCCCTGCTGACCGTCGAGTTCATCGTGCTGGCCGCGCTCGTGGTCGGGCTGGACCGGCTGGGCACGCTGGTCGCGGCGAAGCTGCGGCCCACGCCCAAGGCGTAGCACCACGCGGCGGCCGACGGTTTCCGGACGCCCGGGCCGGAAAACCCGGGGCCCGACAGGGGCTCAGATCCGCCAGGCGCGGATCCGGTCGGCCGCCGCGTACACGTCCGCCCCGCCCTCGGCGATGTCGCGGGCCAGCTCGACCAGCGCCCCGTACGGCGGGTCGATCCCCTCTCCGGCCGCGTGCATGTACGCGGCCGTCGTCATGCAGGCGTACAGGTTGTTGCGCACCGGCAGCGGGCGCAGCAGCACGATGGTGTGCATCAGGGTGGCCGCGCACCAGGCGGGGTCGGCGTCGTGGCCGAGCTGGGCGGTGTTCACCCGGTGCCGGGCGACGGCGGCCTGAAGGGCCGAGTAGTCGCGCACGCTGAGGTCCTCCGGGGAGGCCAGCTCCTGCACGTCGAGCAGCCAGCGCAGGTCGACGTGCAGCAGCATCCCCGCGCCCCACCCGCCGTCGGCGCTCACGCGGCGGGGGCGTCCTCCGGGAACGCGGCGTCGAACTCCGCCTGGTGCGACTTCCAGAACGCCACCGCGTGGTCCACGAACACCCGGCGCTGCTGCTCCCGCACGCTCAGGTCGTGGACGTACGCCTTCACGCTCTTGCCGTCCGCGGCGGCGGCCTCGCGGATCGCGGCGAGCTCGTGCTCCGTGTACTCGATGTTGAGCGCTGGCATGCCGCCGATGGTACTGGAGCGTACGGGAGTTGGGAGCACCACCGACGAAAGTCGGGGGTGGGGCGCATCCATCGGACGACGCCGGGCGGCGGGACCGGCCGTAGCGTCGCCGACGAGGCGGCGGAGCGGTTCCGCGGGGGAGGCCGGGTTCGACGGGGAGGCCGGGGATGACACGGTACGGGTTGGGCAGGGTGGCGGCGGCCACGGCGGTGGCGCTCGCGACGGCAGTCGGGGCGACGGTCTCGCTGGCGGCACCCGGAGTGGCCGCGACCGGAGTGGGGGCACCCGGAGTGGCGGCGACGGTGGCACCGGGTCAGCACGGGAACCCGGTGGAGGGGGTCTGGCGGATGGACGGCTACGGCCTGGTGGCCGTGGTCGCCGGGGACCGGCTGACCACCTACGACGTGACCGCGCACAGCTGCGTGCCGGGCTGGATCGTGGCGGACCGTCGGGGCGCACCCGGGCCCGACGGCACCACCCGGTTCGTCATCGACAACAACGCCCTGACGCTCACCCCGCAGGGCACCGGCGCCCTGATCCAGCGCGAGGAGGGCGCGGCCGGGACCAGGACGCTGAACCGGCTCGACGCCCTGCCGGCGCTCTGCACCCGGCCGGCACCGAACGACCCGCTCTCGGTCTTCGACCGGTTCGCCGAGACCTTCGCGGAGAACTACCCCTTCTTCGCGGCCAAGCGGATCGACTGGCCCGCCCGCTGCGCCGAGGAGCGCTGGAAGATCGGCCCGACGACCACCCCCGACGAACTCCAGCAGGCGTTCGTCCGGCTGCTGGAGCCGCTCGGCGACGCGCACACCAGCCTGGCCCGGGTCACCGACCGCCCGCACGGTGTCTTCTACGGGCGCCGCCCGGGCACCGAGCGGCCGACGGAGGCCGACCTGGCCCGGGCCCGGGAGGCCGTCGCCGCCCAACTCGTCGGACCGGTGCGGACCTTCGGAGCCGGACGGCTGACCGTCGGCCACCTCCCGGACGGCCTCCGCTACCTGCGGGTGGACTCCTTCAACAGCTACGCGGACGGCTTCTTCGCCGCCCAGACCGAGGAGCTCGACCGCGCGCTGGACGCCCTGCTGGCCGACCCGGACCGGATCGCCGGGCTGGTGGTCGACGTCCGGGTCAACGGCGGCGGCTCGGACGTGCTCGGGCTGCAGATCGCCTCCCGGCTCACCGACCGCCCGTACGTCGCCTACCGCAAGGTGGCCCGCGACGACCCGTCGGACCCGACCAGGTACACCCGGCCGCAACCGATCACCGTGCAGCCCTCGGGCGGCACGCACTTCACCGGACCGGTGGCCCTGCTCACCTCCTCGGCGTCGGTCAGCGCGGCGGAGACCTTCACCCAGGCCCTGATGGGCCGCTCCCCGCACGTGGTCCGGATCGGCCAGAACACCCAGGGCGTCTTCTCCGACGTGATGATCAAGACCCTCTCGCCGGACTTCATGGTGGCGCTGCCGAACGAGAAGTTCCTCACCCGCAGGGGCACCAGCTTCGACGGCCCCGGCATCCCGCCGGACATCCGCACCCCGGTGTTCACCCCGGACGAGCTGGCCGGGCTCAGGGACTCGGCCCTGAGCACGGCCCGCAGGGTGCTCACCGAGGACGCCCAAGGGGACACCCGAGGGGACCAGGGCGAGCAGTAGCCGCTACATCGGGTCCACCGCCCTCAGCTCGCCGTCCAGCTCCAGCCACCTGGTCAGGCCCAGGCCGCGTAGGAACGGCAGGTCGTGGCTGACCACGATCAGCGCGCCCTGGTAGGCGGCCAGCGCCTGGGTGAGCTGGCGGACGCTGGCGAGGTCCAGGTTGTTGGTCGGCTCGTCGAGCAGCAGCAGCTGCGGCGGGGGCTCGGCCAGCAGCAGGGCGGCCAGCGTCGCCCGGAACCGCTCGCCGCCGGAGAGGGTGCCGGCGGGCTGGTCGGCCCGGCCGCCCCGGAACAGGAAGCGGGCGAGCCGGGCCCGGATCGCGTTGTCCCCCGCGGCGGGGGCGAACAGTTTGACGTTCTGCACGACGCTGAGCCCGTCGTCCAGCAGGTCGAGCCGCTGCGGCAGGTGGCGCAGCGACACCGGGGCGGTGATCTCCCCCTCCAGCGGGGAGAGTTCGCCCGCGATGGTGCGCAGCAGCGTCGTCTTGCCGGAGCCGTTGCGGCCGACCAGCGCGATCCGCTCGGGGCCGCGCAGGTCGAGGTCGACGGTGGCACCGTAGGGCAGCCGGACCTTCTGCAGGGTGAGGACCGTCCGGCCTGCGGGCACGGCGGTGCGCGGCAGGTCGATCCGGATCTCGGCGTCGTCGCGCACGGCCTCCTCGGCCGCGGTGAGCCGCTGTTTGGCCTCCTCCAGTCGCTCGGTGTGCATGCCCGTCAGCCGGCCCGCCGTCTCCTGGCCCTTGCGCTTGAGCATCCCGGCGAAGATGTGCGGGTCGTTGCGGGTGACGGAGCGCTTCTTGCCGTAACTGGCGCTGCGCTCCAGCCGGGTGCGGGCGTCGACCAAGTCCCGCTTCTGGCGCTGGACGTCGGCCTCGGCGTTGCGCAGCAGCCGCTCGGCCGTCTCCTGCTGGGCCGTCAGGGTCCGCTCGTACTCGGTGAAGTTGCCGCCGTACCAGGCGACTTCGCCGTCCCGCAGGTCGGCGATCTGGTCGACCTGCTGGAGCAGCTCGCGGTCGTGGCTGACGATCACCATGACGCCGCTCCAGCCGGCCACCGTCTCGTAGAGCCGCTCGCGGGCGGACCGGTCGAGGTTGTTGGTGGGCTCGTCGAGCAGCAGGACGTCGGGGCGGCGCAGCAGCAGGGCGGCCAGCCGCATCAGCACCGCCTCGCCGCCGGAGAGTTCGCCGGTGGTGCGGTCGAGGCCGAGGCGGTGCAGGCCGAGCCGGTCGAGGGTGGCGCGGGCGCGCTCCTCGACGTCCCAGTCGTCGCCGACGGCGTCGAAGTGCCGCTGGTCGGTGTCGCCGGACTCGATGGCGTGCAGGGCCTCGCGGGCGGCCCGGATGCCGAGCGCCTCGTCGACCCGCAGCCCGGTGTCGAGCGTGAGGCCCTGTGGTAGGTAGCCGAGCTCGCCGGCGACCCGGACGGAGCCGCCGGTGGGGGTGAGCTCGCCGGCGATCAGCCGCAGCAGGGTGGACTTTCCGGCGCCGTTGAGGCCGATCAGTCCGGTGCGGCCGGGGCCGACGGCGAGGTGGAAGCCGTCGAGGACGGGCTTGCCGTCCGGCCACTCGAACGAGAGGTCGGTGCAGAGGACGGCGGTGGTGGGTTGTGCCATGTAGGGCCTCCCGGGCGGTTGCTGAAGGGGGTGGTGAGCAACACGGGGAGACACCGCGGGTGCGGGACCGGAACGGCTGGAGGACAAGGCGGCGCAAGAAGGCGCCACGGGGCCGTGGCTGAGGTCGCACACACGCACACCACGCGACGGCGGCAGTGCCTGCGCGGCGGGGCGGTGTCCCGGGACCTCAGTAGAGCAACGGCCTTCTCCTTGTCTGGCTGATGACGCGGACCACGCTAGGGAGGTCCGGGAGCGCGTGCAACCGAATTTCCGAGCGGCGGCGAAGGGCCGGTGACAGGGCCCGAGGGGAGCCCGGACAGGGCTCGGGCAGGGCTCGGACAGGGCCCGGACAGGGCCCGGTGGAGGGCCCGGTGGAGGGCCCGGTGGAGGGCCCGGTGGAGGGCCCGGTGGAGGGCCCGGTGGAGGGCCCGGTGGAGGGCCCGGTGGAGGGCCCCGGCGCAGGCCGGGTGCCGATCCGGTGCCGATCCCGTGACGGCCCCGTCCCGGCCGGGCCCGGGTGTCAGGAGTTCCCCGGCCGCATGGCAGACTCCTCACCTGCCATACCCGCCGCGGCCCCGGTCCCCACCCGGGCGACCGGCCGTACGGCGGTAGTCAACAGGGGGATTTGAATTCATGTCACCGATATCCCGGCCGAGCCGTGCCGTCCTCGGCGCCTCCGTCGCCGCGCTGACGATGGTGGTCGCCACCGCCTGCGGGCCGGACAACAGTGACCCGGCCGGCGCCCAGACCGCCGCGCCCTCGGTCGCGGCGAGCGGGTCCGGGAAGCCCGGCGCGGCTCCGATCAAGCTGCCGACGCTCGAAGAGCTGAAGACCTGGAAGCTAGAGGACTGGGACAAGTGGGCCCAGGCGAACGTCATCACTCCCGCGGCCAAGGGCTACTGGACGCTGCAGAAGCTGCTGAACGCCAAACCCAAGCCGCTGCCGCAGCCGGCCCAGGACCCGACCCAGGCGCCCGCGCAGCCCACCGCCCAGCCGACCGGCGCGGCCCCGGCCCAGCCGACCGCCGCCCAGCCGCCGGCCGGGCCGGACCAGCTGCCCGGCGTCGTCCCGGCCAAGCCCGTGGCGCACCCGTTCCCGAAGAACATGCACGTCAACGGCAAGATCTTCTTCAAGGACGGCAACGAGGACTACGTCTGCTCCGGCACCGTCGTCTCCGACCCGGCCAACCCGGGCAAGAGCAACCTGGTGTGGACCGCGAGCCACTGCCTGCACGGCGGCAAGGGCAACAAGTACTACACCGACATCACCTTCGCCCCGGCCTTCAACAGCAACGGCGTGCTGAGCAACGGCAACAAGCAGAAGGCCAAGCTGGAGGACGCCGAGCCGTACGGCGAGTGGAACGCGACGGCCGGCATGGTCTCGCCGCAGTGGACCGCCGAGGCCGATCCGGAGAAGGGCGGCCCCTGGAGCCAGTACGACTTCGGCATCATCAAGGTCGCCAACCCCGACCCGAACGGCAAGTCGCTGGAGGAGACCGTCGGCGGCTCGGTGCCGCTGTGGTTCAACGCCCCGCGCGACCAGCTCTCCGGCGTCGCCAACTACGGCTTCCCGGAGGGCAAGCCCTTCGACGGCGTCGAGCTGGAGCACTGCGACGGCGGCAAGCCGGCCAAGAAGGCCGGTGACCCGGGCCGCCCGGCGATGCTGGTGATCGGCTGCAACATGACCGGCGGCAGCAGCGGCGGCGGCTGGTACGCCACCAAGGACGGCAAGCCGGCCCTGGTCAGCGACACCTCCATCGGCAACGGCGCCAACACCTACGAGGCCGGCCCGTACCTGGAGGACGTGGCGGCTCACATGTTCGACTACTTCTCGAAGAAGGCCAAGTGACCTAGACGCACGTACGGCCGAGGCGACGCCCGAGACGCACGTACGACCTAGACGCACGTACGGCCGAGGCGGCGCCCAAGATGCACGTACGGCACTCAGCCGTACGTGCAATCGAGACGGACGTGCGACCCAGCCAGGCGCGTGGCCAAGACGGACGTACGACCAAAACGGACGTACGACCAAGACGCCCGAGTGATCAACGCCTGGCTCCCGCCTCCCCGGGGGCCGCAGCTGTCGCAGCCGCGGCCCCCGGGCTTTTCCGGCCGGGGGCCGGCTCCTCCTACAATCGGCCACATCATGAGCGCCACACTCGTAGTCAAGGACCTCAGCGCCGGCCACGGCGAACGCACCCTCTTCTCCGGCCTGGACCTGGTCGTCGCCCCCGGTGACGTGATCGGCCTGGTCGGTGTGAACGGCGCCGGCAAGTCGACCCTGCTGCGGCTGCTGGCCGGCCTGGACACCCCCGAGGGCGGTTCGCTCAGGCTCAGCCCGGCCGGCGCCAACGTCGGCCACCTCCCGCAGGAGCCGGAGCGGCGCGAGGGCGAGTCGGTGCGCGACTTCCTGGCGCGGCGCACCGGCGTTGCGGCCGCGCAGGCCGCGCTGGACGAGGCCACCGAGGGCCTGGTCGAGGGCCGACCGGGCGCCGACGACGCGTACGCGGCGAGCCTGGACCGCTGGCTGGACCTCGGCGGCGCCGACCTGGAGGAGCGGGCCGAGGAGGTGGCCGACTCGCTCGGGCTGAAGGTCTCGCTGGACCTGCCGATGACGGCGCTGTCCGGCGGCCAGGCCGCCCGCGCGGGCCTGGCCTCGCTGCTGCTCTCCCGCTACGACGTCTTCCTGCTCGACGAGCCCACCAACGACCTCGACCTGGACGGCCTGGAGCGGCTGGAGTCCTTCGTCAAGGGCCTGCGCGCCGGCACCGTGCTGATCAGCCACGACCGCGAGTTCCTGGCCCGCACCGTCACCAAGGTGCTGGAGCTGGACCTGCACCAGCGGCAGGTCAACCTGTACGGCGGCGGCTACGAGGCGTACCTGGAGGAGCGGGCGGTGGCCCGCCGGCACGCCCGCGAGGAGTACGAGGAGTACGCCGACACCAAGGCCTCGCTGGAGGCCCGGGCGCAGATGCAGCGCAACTGGATGGAGCACGGCGTCCGCAACGCCCGCCGCAAGGGCGGCGACAACGACAAGAACGCCAAGGCGAAGCGCACCGAGTCCACCGAGAAGCAGGCCTCGAAGGCCCGGCAGACCCAGCGGATGATCGAGCGGCTGGACGTGGTCGAGGAGCCGCGCAAGGAGTGGGAGCTGCGGATGGAGATCGCCACCGCGCCGCGCTCCGGCTCGGTGGTCGCCACCCTGCGCGGGGCCGTCGCCCGGCGCGGCGACTTCGCGTTCGGCCCGGTGGACCTCCAGATCGACTGGGCCGACCGGGTCGCCATCACCGGCGCCAACGGCGCGGGCAAGTCCACGCTGCTGGCCGCCCTGCTCGGCCGGCTGGAGCTCGACGGCGGCGGCGCCGCCCTGGGCTCCGGCGTGGTGGTCGGCGAGGTGGACCAGGCGCGCGGGCTGTTCCTGGGCGGGGAACCGCTGGCGGAGGCCTTCGCGGCCGCCGTGCCGGAGCTGTCGCCGGAGGACGTGCGCACCCTGCTGGCCAAGTTCGGCCTCAAGGCGGTGCACGTGGTGCGCCCGGCCGGCACCCTCTCCCCCGGCGAGCGCACCCGGGCGGCGCTCGCGCTGCTCCAGGCGCGCGGCGTCAACCTGCTGGTGCTGGACGAGCCCACCAACCACCTGGACCTGCCCGCGATCGAGCAGCTGGAGTCCGCGCTCGGCTCGTACACCGGCACCCTGCTGCTGGTCACCCACGACCGGCGAATGCTGGACACCGTCACGGTGAACCGGCGGATCGAGGTCCGGGACGGCCGGGTGCACGAGCTCTGACCCCGGGCACGGCACCGGGCACGGCACCGGGCGGCCACATGACGGTCCCGCCGGGAATTGGTCTCGACCTCTTCCCGGCGGGACCGTCATGTGCTGTGCTGTGCGCCATGGTTGACAGCGCACTGGCAGGGACGCCCTACCCGACCGTCCCGCTCACCCCGATGACGGTGCCGGCCCACGAGGCCGAGGACCGCGGCAAGGCCTTCCACGACGTGATGGCGCAGCGCCGGACCGTCCGCGACTACTCCACCCGCCCGATCCCGGACGGGGTGATCGAGTGGGCGGTCCGCACGGCGGGCACGGCGCCCAGCGGCGCGCACGTCCAGCCCTGGCGGTTCGTGGTGATCACCGACCCGGAGCGCAAGCGGCGGCTGCGCGAGGCGGCCGAGGCCGAGGAGCGGGAGTTCTACGGCCACCGGGCCTCCGAGGAGTGGCTGGCCGCGCTGGCGCCGATCGGCACCGACTGGCAGAAGCCGTTCCTGGAGGACGCGCCGGCCGTGATCGTGGTGTTCGAGGTGCACAAGGGGCCCAACTCGCCGCGCCCGTACTACACCAAGGAGTCGGTGGGGATCGCGGTCGGGCTGCTGCTGGCCTCGCTGCACCAGGCCGGGCTGGCCACGCTGACCCACACGCCGAGCCCGATGCGGTTCCTCAACGAGGTGTGCGACCGCCCGGTCGAGGAGCGCGCCGCGTACGTGATCCCGGTCGGCTACCCGGCCGAGGGGGCGCGGGTGCCGGATCTGCGGCGCAAGGAGCTCGACGAGGTGATGATCCGGCTCTGACGCGCCGGGCCCGCGATGGGCACGCCGGGCCCGTGGCGGGCGGGCGCTCCCCCTGCCCGGGGGAAACCAGATGCTGACAGGTTCGGGCCAAGGACATAATCGCCGCCATGAGCCAAGCACAGCCACGCTCCTGCGAGCCCGCCCGGGCCGCGCTGGAGGCGACCACCGGGCGGCCGCCCGAGCTGCTGCGGCTGCCCGGCGGCCTCTCGCTGCACCGCCGCCGCAGCGCCCACGCGGGCGCGCTGAACCGGGCCGTCCGGGCCAACATGGACCACCTGCGGCCCTGGATGGAGTGGGCGGCCGAGCCCCCCTCCCGGGCCCGGACCGCCGAGCTGACCAGGGCCGGGACGGCCGCCTGGGAGGCCGGCACCGACTTCATGTACCTGGCCGGTCTGGACGCCGAACCGGGCCTGGTGGTCGGCGCCTTCGGCCTGCACGGGCGGATCGGCCCGGGCGCGCTGGAGATCGGCTACTGGGTCGCGGCCCGCAACGTCGGCCGGGGCATCGCCACCGCCGCGGCCGGGGCGCTGACCGAGGCCGCGCTGGCGCTGCCCGGGATCACCCGGGTGGAGATCCGCTGCGACCAGGCGAACGGCGCCAGCGCGGCCGTCCCGCGCAAGCTCGGCTACCGGCTCGACCGGGTGGCCGAGGCCGCCGTCCGGGCTCCGGCCGAGACCGGACGGCAGCTGGTGTGGGTCATGGAGCGCTGAGCTCCGGCGATCAGTACCGCTCGCCCGTCGCGGTCGGCAGCGCGTCCAGCTCGGCCAGGTCGGCGGCCGAGAGCTCGATCGCGGCCGCGCCCGCGTTGTCCTCCAGGTAGCGCGGCGTCTTGGTGCCCGGGATCGGGAAGACGTACCGGCCCTGCGCGAGCGTCCAGGCCAGCGCGACCTGCGCGGGCGTGGCACCGATCCGCTCGGCGATCTCCCGGACCTTGCCGACCAGCTCCAGGTTCGCCTTCAGCGCGTCCTGCTGGAAGCGCGGCAGCCGGCGGCGGAAGTCGTCGGCGGGCAGGTCGTCGAAGGAGGAGATGCTGCCGGTCAGGAAGCCCCGGCCGAGCGGCGAGTACGGCAGGAAGGCGATGCCCTGCTCCTCGGTGTACGGCAGCACGTCGGCCAGCACGTCCCTGGTCCACAGCGACAGCTCGGACTGCACCGAGGCCACCGGGTGCACCGCCTGCGCCCGCTCGATCTCCTCGACGGTCACCTCGGAGAGCCCGATCCGCAGCGCCTTGCCGGCCTGGACGGTCTCGGCGAGCGCGCCCCAGGTCTCCTCGATCGGGACGGCCGGGTCGACCCGGTGCAGCTGGTAGAGGTCGACGTGGTCGGTGCCGAGCCGGCGCAGGCTGTCGTCGATCGAGCGGCGCACGTGCTCGGGGCTGCCGTCGCGGGCGGCGGTCGGCCCGCTCGTGCCGGGGACGATGCCGACCTTGGTGGCCAGGAAGGCGCGTTCGCGGTACGGGCCGGCCAGCGCGGCGCCGACCACCTCCTCGTTGGTGAACGGGCCGTAGATGTCGGCGGTGTCGATCAGGGTGACGCCGAGGTCGAGCGCCTGGCGGATCACGCCGACGGACTTCTCGTCGTCCCGGTTGTGCACGTCGTAGGCGAAGGTCATCCCCATGCAGCCGAGGCCGATGACGCCGACCTCGGGGCCGTTGCTGCCGAACGGGGCGTTGCGCATGACGGTGCTCCTGTCTGGTTTCCGGCTGTACTCGCAGTGCTTCGGACACTGCGGGTGGAACGGATCCGACGGTGGATCAAGTTCCGTGGCGGATCAAGGATTCCAGCTTCCACCTTGGAGTGCGCTCAAGGTCAAGCCCGCCACGGAACGCGCCGGAGCCACTCCCCGAAGCCGCCGTCCAGCACCAGCCCGGCCAGCCGCGCGTACCCGTGCACGCCCGGGTGCGCGCCGTCCGCCGCCCGCGCCTCGGCGCCCCAGGCCGCGTCCCCGGCCAGCGCCCCGGTGACGTCGACGAAGGGGACGCCGTACGAGGCGCAGAGCCCGGCCAGTTCGGGGACGAGCCGCAGCAGCCGCTCCAGGTGCGGCGCGCCGAGGCCGACCACCGGCGGCGGGCCGACCACCAGCGCGCCGATCCCGCGTTCGCGGGCGCCGTCGAGCAGGGCGGCGACGTTGGCCAGGGTGTCCCGGTGCGCGACGCGGGGCGCCCCGTCCTCCACGACCGCGTCGTTGCTGCCGACCGAGAGCACCAGGCGGTGGTCGTCCCCGGGCCGGCTGCGCGCCTCGACCTCGGCCCAGCAGCGCTGCCGCACCTGTGTCGAGGTCTGGCGCCGCACGCCGAGGTTGAAGGCGGTGGCGTCGGGGGCGGCGGCCTGGAGCACCCGGCCGACCCAGCCGCGGAACTCCGGGTCGCCCACGCCCTGGACGAAGGAGTCGCCGAGGAAGCAGATCCGCGGGCCGTCGAAGGGATCGTCAGACGTTCGTATGGTCATCGGCCCACCGTAGGGGCGTGAGCGGGAAGCGCGCTGACGACCCGTCCCGTAAACCCTCTCTAAAACCTGCCCCAGGCGGGCCTCCGGAAGCCTGGAAATGCTTGACGTGCACAGCTGGTCTAGTCCAGTTTGATCCTCAGCACCGCGCTCCTCCCCGCACCGGACCAGCCCCCATGCCGCCGCCCGCCCCGCGACTCCCCCCTTCGCGGCGCGGGCGGCCACCGTCCCGAGAGGCACCCCCCATGCCCAGCGCGCTCCAGCACGCCCCCACGCACCGCAGCCCCGCCGGCCGGACCAAACTGCTGAGCCTCGCCGCCGCCACCGTGCTCGCCGCCGGCGGCCTCGCCACCCTCGCCGGGAACGCCGCCGCCGACGCCAACCTGCTCGCCAACGCCGGCTTCGAGAGCGGGGCGCTCGACCCCTGGAGCTGTTCCGCCGGCACCGGCAGCGTGGTCAACTCCGGTGCCCACAGCGGCACCTACGCGCTCAAGGGCGCGGCCAGCGCGAGCGACACCGCGCAGTGCGGCCAGACCGTGAGCGTCCAGCCCAACACCACGTACAACCTCAGCGCCTGGGTGCAGGGCCAGTACGTCTACCTCGGCGCGACGGGCAGCGGCGTCACCGACCCGGCCACCTGGACCGCCGGCGGCCCCAACTGGCAGCAGCTGTCCACCAGTTTCACCACCGGACCGAGCACCACCAGCGTCACCGTCTACCTGCACGGCTGGTACGGGCAGGGCGCCTACCTCGCCGACGACGTCTCGCTCACCGGCCCCGGCGGCGGCAACCCCAGCACCCCGCCGACCACGGGCACGCCCACCGGCACCCCGACCGGCGGCCCCACCGGCACGCCCACCGGCGGCCCGAGCACCCCGCCGCCGAACGTCGCGCTGCCCGTCGCCCCCTACATCGACATGGGCGCCTGGCCCACCCCGTCCATGCCCGACATGGCCAAGGCGGGCACCGTCAAGGGCTACACCATGGGCTTCGTCACCGGTGTCGGCTGCAAGGCCAGCTGGTTCAACGCCTATGACCCGCGCACCGGTTGGGCCAAGGACCAGGTCGACGCGCTGCGCGCGGCCGGCGGCGACGTCAAGCTGTCCTTCGGCGGCGCCAGCGGCACCGAACTCGCCGCCGCCTGCACCACGGTGGACTCGCTGTTCAACGAGTACGACGCGGTGGTCAACGCCTACAACCTGCGCTACGTCGACTACGACATCGAGGGCGCGGCGATCGCCGACACCGCCTCCAACGACCGCCGCTCCGCCGCGCTCGCCAAGCTCCAGCAGGCCCACCCGGGCCTCAAGGTCTCGCTCACCCTGCCCGTCCTGCCCGAGGGCCTGACCAGCGAAGGCGTCGCCATCGTCAAGTCCGCCCGGGACGCCGGGGTCAACCTCGACCTGGTCAACATCATGGCGATGGACTACTACCGCTCCGGCACCGACTACGGCAACGCCGCCGTCCAGGCCGCCCAGTCGCTCTTCGGCCAGCTCAAGGCGCTCTACCCGGCGAAGACCGACGCCCAGCTGTGGTCCATGGTCGGCGTCACCCCGATGATCGGCGAGAACGATGACCACCAGATCTACAACCAGGCCGCCGCCCAGCAGCTGGTGACCTTCGCCAAGCAGAACCACCTGGGCCTGCTGGCCTTCTGGGACGCCACCCGCGACGCCAACGCCTGCACCGGCGGCTCGCTCTCCAAGTGCACCAACATCACCCAGCAGCCCTACGAGTTCGCGAAGATCTTCAGCCAGTACGCGGGCTGAGCCCCGATCCCGGGCCCGGCCCCGAGCGGGGCCGGGCCCGCGGAAATTCGGATCCCATCGTCCCGGACCGTCGGCTACTGTCCCTCCCACCTGTACGGCACGAGGGGGCGGACATGACGGTCCGGGACGACCACGACCAGCTCGACACGACCATTCCGACCGGCGACGCCGCCTGTGCGGCGGGCCTGAGCCCCGAGGAACTCGCCGCGTTCAGCCGCACCCTCGGCCGCCTGCGCGCACTCCCGTCCCACGACCGCACCCGCCTGCACGCCGAGCGGCAGCTCAGCTCCTTCGTGATGGAGAGCCGCAAGCGCCGCCGCCAGGAGGCCAAGGAGGCCGTGCGGCAGGCCGACGCCGAGCTGCTCGCCGCCACCGCGACCGGCGCCCGGCACCGCCGTGAGGACGCGCCGCTCGCCCCCACCCCGGGAGGGCCGGTCGGCGAGCTGCGAATACCGCGCAAGTGCTACGTCTGCAAACAGGCCTACCAGCAGGTCGACAGCTTTTACCACATGCTCTGCCCGCACTGCGCAGCCGACAACACCGCCCGCCGCGGCCTCGGCACCGACCTGCGCGGGCGCCGGGCGCTGCTCACCGGCGGGCGGGTGAAGATCGGCTTCCAGCTCGCGCTGATGCTGCTGCGCGACGGCGCCGAGCTGACCCTCACCAGCCGCTTCCCGCAGGACACCGTCCGCCGCTTCCGCGCCGCCGAGGGCAGTGGGCAGTGGTGGGACCGGCTGACCGTGGTCGGCATCGACCTCCGCGACCCGCGCCAGGTCCTCGGCCTGACCGAGCGGCTGCGCGCCGACGGCCGTCCGCTGGACATCCTGGTCAACAACGCCGCGCAGACGCTGCGCCGCCCGCCGGAGTCGTACGCGCTCCTCGCCGCGGGCGAGCGGGACGCGCTGCCCGCCGCCGACCGCCGGGCGATCACCCACGCCCCCGGCTTCCGGCCGCTCTCCGAGGCGGCCCAACTGCCCTCCGGCGCCGGCTCGCTGCTCGACCTGACCGACGAGGCCGGGCTGCTGCCCGACCTCGCGCCCGCCAACTCGTGGTCCGCCACGCTCGGTTCGCTCGACCCGGCGGAGGTCCTGGAGACCCAGCTGGTCAACGCCCTTGCCCCGGCCCTGCTCTGCGACCGGCTGCTGCCGCTGCTGCTCGCCTCCCCGCACCCCGCCCGCTACATCGTCAACGTCACGGCGGTGGAGGGCCGGTTCGCCGTCCGCAACAAGACCGCCCGGCACCCGCACACCAACATGGCCAAGGCCGCGCTCAACATGCTCACCCGCACCAGCGCCGCCGAACTCGCCGCGCGGGGCGTGCACATGTGCGCCGTCGACACCGGTTGGATCACCGACGAGAACCCGGCGCCCAAGAAGGCCCGGATCGCCGCCCAGGGCTTCCGCACGCCGCTCGACATCGTCGACGGCGCGGCCCGGGTGTACGACCCGATCGTGCGGGGCGAGGCCGGGCACCCGGTGTCGGGGGTGTTCCTGAAGGACTACCGGGTGGCGGAGTGGTGACGGCCCGGGGTGCGCAGCAGGTGTCATGACTGCCGCACCAGGGGGCTCGGAGGCCGGGGTTGTCCCGGTACGGCTCGCAGTGAGCCCGTCGTCGAACCGCACTGGTGACCAGTGACGACGCCCCGGCCCGGGAGCGGTCCCGGGCCGGGGCGTGCCGCGCGCTCAGCGGCCGGTGGGCAGGTTCGCCCCACCGGTGCACTCGAACACCACGCCGGTGACGAAGGTGTTGGCGGCGAGCAGGAGGATCGCCTGGGCGACGTCCTCGGGGCGGCCGACCCGGCCGACCGGGGTGGTGGCGGCCAGGCCGTCGAAGAGCGCGGCGCGCTGATCCGCCGGGACGCGGTCCCACCACGGGGTGTCGATCACGCCGGGCGAGACGGCGTTGACCCGCAGCGGGGCGAGTTCGACGGCCAGCGGCGGGACCATCGCCTCCAGCGCGCCGTTGATCGCGGCCAGTCCCGAGGTGCCGGGGAAGGCGGCACGGGCGGAGGCGGCCGTGATCAGGGTGACCGAGCCGTCCTCGCGCAGGTGCGGCAGCGCCGCCTTGAGGACGCGCACGTGCGGCCAGAACTTGGCGTCGAAGCCGGTGGCCAGGTCGGCGAGGTCGAGCTGGGCGATCGGGCCGCTGCCGGCCGAACCGCTGACCGCGACCACCAGGTGGTCGACGGTGCCGCCCTCGGCGAAGTCGGTGAAGAAGGCGGCGATGGCCGCCGGGTCGGTCGCGTCCAGCTGCCGTCCGCTGGTCTTGCCGCCGATCCGGGCGACGGCGGCGTCCAGCCGCTCGCGGTCGCGGCCGGTGACCACGACCTCGGCGCCGTCCGCCGCGAAGGCGGTGGCGGCCGCCTCGCCGATGCCCGAGCTGCCGCCCATCACGACGACGCGCTGTCCGGCGAAGAGGTTTGACGCAGTGCTCATGGTCGGAGTCCTTCCGGCTGATTCGAATCTTGTCGAGACCGCTAGTTCCGGCAATGATGTTTGTCGAGACTGGTAGTCTTGTCAAGCGGCAGAAGGAAAGGAAGGGACGACCACGATGAGCGAGACCGAGTCCACCCGGGCCACCGAGGACGCCCAGACCGCCGAGGACGCCCCGCCCACCCGGCCCCACACCGGCCGCCGCCGCAACGAGGCCGCCCACCGGGCGATCCTGGACGCCGCACTGCGCCTGCTCGCCGAATCCGACGGCACGCCCGTCACCATCGACGCCATCGCCCGCACGGCCGGCGTCGGCAAGCAGACCGTCTACCGCTGGTGGCCCTCCAAGGGCGCCGTCCTCCTGGACGCCCTGACCGACCGCGCCGACCAGGACGTCTCCGGCCCGGACACCGGCGCCCTGCACACCGACCTGCGTGCCTTCCTCGGCACCAGCTTCGAAGCCGCCCAACGCGACACCACCGCCTCGGCCCTGCGCACGCTCGCCCGCGAGGCCGCCCGCGACCCTCACCTCGCCGAGCTGATGCGCACCTTCACCTCCGCCCGGCGCGAGGCGCTGCGCGAACTCCTCGCCCGGGGCCGCGACCGCGGCGAACTGGCCGAGGACGCCGACCTGGACCTGATCGTGGACCAGGTCTACGGAGTGCTCTGGTACCGCTTCCTGCTCGGCCACGCCCCACTGGACGCCGCCGTCGCCGAGCGGCTGGCCGACACCCTCGTCGCCGGGAACCAGGCCCGCTAGGCTCCCCGGGCCCGCTAAGCCCCCCGGGACGCGGACGCCGCCGCGACGGCCGTGGCCAGGGGGTCGCGGCCCGCGCGGCCGAGGAGGCCGGCGAGGTCGGGCCCGGTACCGCCCAGGAAGCCGTGCCGAACGCCCGTCGCGATCGAGGCGAGCATCGGCGGCTGGAACGGCAGCAGCCCCGGCACCTCCTCAAGGAGCCTGCGCCGGTACTCCCCCAGACTGATGGAGCGATGCGTGACGCCGAGTCCGTCGGCCACCTGACCAGCCGTGATCGGCGTGCCGACGAGGTCGTAGACGCGCCCGCCGTGAGGTGCGGGATCCGACGCCACCACCGCCGCGGCCTCGGCCAGATCCTCTCGCGGGACCGCGGCCAGGGCACCCTCCCCGAACGCGGACTCCACACCGTCACCGGCCCGCATCAGCAGAGCGCCGAAGAGTTCGGCGTACAGGCCGTTGCGCAGGATCGTCCACGGCAACCCGCTCGCCCGCACCAGGTGCTCGGTCGCACGGTGGGCCAGGGCGAAACCGAGATGATCGCCGGCCGTGGTCAGGCTCGTGTAGACGACGTGGCCGACGCCGTCGCGGACGGCGGCGTCCAGGACCGCCGTGTGCCGGGCGATGACCTGGTCGTCCTCGGCATAGCCGGCGGAGACGAGCACCAGGGTCGACACCCCGGTGAGGTCGAGGCTCGCGTGGTCGTCGAAGTCGAGACGCCGCACCCCCTCGCCCGGCGTGCGGCTGCCGCCCATCGCGACGACTCCGCGGGCGTGCAGCGCCGCGAGAGTGGCCGAGCCGAGATTTCCGTTCGCTCCGGTCACCAGAATCATGATCAGTCGACGTCTTCCGTAGTGGTTCTCATCGGTAACTACGCTTGATCCTCGATCGCACGCCCACCGGCCACAAGAAGGCAGTTCGATGTCACTCACGCACACCGGAGTAACCACCACCCCGGCCGAACTCGACCCGTGCGGACGCGAAGACCACCCCGACTGCGGCATCCGCGACGTCCTGGACCGCATCGGCGACAAGTGGTCGGTGCTCGTGGTCGTCGAACTCGCCGGCGGGCCACGCCGCTTCCGCGAACTCCAGCGCGCCATCGACGGCATCTCCCAGCGCATGCTCACCCTCACCGTGCGCAGGCTCGAACGTGACGGCCTCGTGCTGCGCACCGTGTACCCGACCGTCCCGGCCCAGGTCGACTACCGCCTGACCGGGACCGGGGCCGGCCTGACCCATCTGGTCAAGGCACTCGCCGACTGGTCCCTCGCGCATCGTGCCGTCATCGCCGAGGCGCGGCACGCGTACGACCAGGCCCACCCCGACCACGACATCCGCTGACACGAGCAGCTGAACCGCGGCGGTCGGCGCGTACGACCGGACGCACCGACCCGCGAACGCGCCGCGCGCGGGAAGTCGGACCGGCCGACTTCCCGCGCGTCCGGGGGTTCAGGCGATGCGTCGGCGACGGTAGTACGAGACGGCCAGCGCGATGGTGATCGGCCCCCACAGCATGGCCGGGCCGACGCAGACCCGGCACAGGGCCTCCCACCACCCGCTGCTGAAACCGACCTCGTCGAGCACGCCGAACCAGGCGAGCGGCTGGAGGTCGAACAGCCCGCACAGGACCAGCCCGCCCAGCACCCCCGGGACGACCGCCGCGAGCGGCGGCACCCGGCGGCCCCGTAGGACCGGCACCCAGGACGGGAACACCTCACCCCAGCCGCTGACCAGCCCCAGAGTGAGCAGCGCCAGTGCCTCGGTGAGCACGCTCAGTCCGAACACGTACGGCGTCGCCCACCAGACGTAGGCCGGCGCGGCCGGGTCGATCGTCCCCATCCGGTAGTCGAACGCGAACGGCAACCGCCACAGGCAGTGCGGCAGCAGGACGAACGGGAGGGCCTTCGCGAGGCGCAGGGCCCAGCGGGGGACGGGGCGTTCGGTGTCGCCCACCGGAATGTTCTTCAGCATGCGTCCACCGTCGCGGACACCGCCCTGGCACCGCCTCCACCGCGGGGCCCTACCCCCTCCCCCGTGCGAGCCAACTGCCGGTCGTCACACAGGCGGAGGCGGGTGGAGGCGGGTGGAAGCGGCTGGAGGCGGCTGGAGGCGGACCTCCGTCAGGACTTGGCGCCCGGGCCGAAGGCTGCGACCACGATCCCGAGGACGTACGGGGTCTCGGCGCCGTTCAGGGCGGTCGGGTCCACCGAGTACACGATCTTGCGGGCGAGGTCGCGGGTGGCGAAGACGCCGCTGGTGGAGCCGGGGCGGGAGCCGGTCTTGCCCCAGACCACGACGCCGTTGGCCTCAAGGCGTTCGAGCCCCATGCTCATGCACGCCTTGCCGCCCGGGCAGTGGCTGCTGTGCTCGGCGACGGGCACGTCGGGGACGGTGAACAGCTTCTCCTGCTCGGCCGCCGGGAGGAGGCGGCCCCGGAACAGGGCGGTCATGAAGCGGTCCAGGTCGGGGGCGCTGGAGATCATGCCGCCCTCGGCCCAGGGCCACGGGCTCTGCTCGGTCACGTCCACGCGGTGCGAGCCGCCGTCCGCGTCGGGGACGGTCAGGTACGGGTGGGTGGCGGCGTGGCGCAGCTCCGGGTCGTCGGCGTCCGGGAGGGAGGTGTCGTGCAGGCCGAGCGGGCGGATGATCCGCTCGCGCAGCTCGTCGGCGTAGCGGTGGCCGGTGACCTTCTCGACGATCAGCCCGGCGACGAAGGTGTTCATGCCGTTGTACTGCTGGGCGGTGCCGGACACGAAGCCCAGCGGCTGGCCGGCCATCGTGGAGAGGACCTGCCCGGGGGTGGCCGAGTCGAAGCGGTGCTCGGCGAACCAGGTGGTGGTGCCGTCACCCCAGGGCCCGGTGGGCTTGTCGGGCAGGTTGGCGCCGCCGGGCAGTCCGCTGGTGTGGTCGAGCAGCTGGCCGACCTTGACCGACGCGTAGGGGAAGTCCGGGAGGTACCGCTGGACGCTGTCGTCCAGGTCGATCCGGCCCTCGGCGGCGAGCTGGAGGACGACGGTGGCGGTGAAGATCTTCGAGACCGACCCGATCCGGAACCTGCCGTGCGGATCGATGTCCGTGCCGTCCTCCCCCGAGGTGCCCTCGAACCGCCCGGCGGAGCCGGTGACGCGCACGAAGGCGGCCGAGACGTCGGCGGCGGGCCGCTTGGCGAGAGCGGCCCGGATGGCCGCCTGGTCCAACGGCGGCAGCGCGGACGCGCCGGCGGGCGCACCGGTGGACGGGGCGACGGGCGCCACGGCGAGCGCGGGTGCGCCCGCCCCGACCGTCAGCGCGGCCGCCAGGGCGCCGGCGGCGGCGGCGACAACGGCCCAACGGGTGCGGTTCGTGTAGGCGTTCACGTGCGGTCCATCCCCCAAGACTGATCGTCATCCGGACCGCTGGTTCGTTCCCGGCCCGCACGACGAGTCTCCCGAACCCGGACGCCGGGATCATCAGGGTCGGGGCACCGGAGATCCCTGATCTTCCGTCAGGGACGACCCCGAACTCCTGGGCTCAAGGAATCCCCGGCCATGAGGCCGGGGATTCGGAAGTCAGTGCTCCGACTCCACGATGTTCTTGAACTGCTCCAGTCCGCCCCGGACGGTGTTCTCGATCCGGTGGACCTGGGCCATGCCCTTCGGGCCGCCGAAGGTGTCCTGGATGGCCTCCGGCTCGTACTCCAGCTGTACCTGCAGCTGGCTGTGGTTCTGGTCCAGCGACCGCACCGAGAGGGTGCCCTTCAGCTCCGGGCTGCCCTGCGTCTCCCAGGCGAGGACCTGCTCGTTGCCCCGGTCGGTGAGGACGGCGTCAAACCCGCGCTGCACCTCGCCGGCCTTCACGTCCAGATGGGCTCGGTTGCTGCTGGGCGCATGAGCACGCTGGATGCCCTCCACGAACTGCGGATAGGCCTCGACGTCGTGCAGCCGCCCCCAGACCTCCCGTGCGGGGGCGTCGATGGTGATGTGTTCCTCAAGCCTGCTCATCGTGAACCTCGCCTCCTGGCCCGGCACATCGGGCCTGTTGGGTTCTTCCAGCCTGCGCCGCCCGTACAGGCCCGGCAACCAGGGCCGGGGGGCTCAGCCGGAGACGGCCTTCGCGACCAGTTCGCCGATCCGGTCGACCGCGGTGGAAGGGCCGGGGAAGAACCGGTTCCTGGTCAGTGCGAAGGCGATGCCGGTCGCGGTGTCGGCGTACGCCGCGCTGCCTCCCATGCCGGGCATGCCGAAGACGCTCAGCGTCTGCTGCGGGTCCGCTCCGGGCCGGCCGAGGTTGTAGCCCAGTGCGCGCGGCACCGGGAAACCGACCATCTGGTCCACATCGGCCGTGGCCAGGGCCGTGACCTCGCGCAGCCGCTCGTCCTGGACCAGCCGGACACCGTCCACCTCACCGAGCAGCGCGGCGTACATCCTGGCCACCGCGCGGGCGGACATCGTGCCGCCCGAGGGGATGTCCGAGGTGAGCACCACGGGGTCGTTGCCGTATGCGGCGCTGGGGGTCACGGCGGGTGGCGTGGCCCTGAACAACGGCAGGTCGGCGGGCATCGCGGCCATCATCTCGGCGCTGCCGGGCGCCTCCTCAAGTCGGGCGAGGCGGCCGAGCTCGGACTCCGGAACGCCGAAGAACAGCTCGTCGGCGATGCCCAGCGGACCCGCCACCTCCTGCCTCAGCACGTGCGAGATCGGCTTGCCGGTGGCCCGGCGGACGATCTCGCCCATCACGAAACCCCAGGTCACCGCGTGGTAGCCGGTCCTGGTCCCGGGCTCCCACCAGGGCTCGGAGCCGGCGATCAGGGCACACATTCCGTCCCAGTCGGCCAGGTCCCGCACCGTGAGGTCGGAGGGCACCGCCGGAACGCCGACGGAGTGGGTCAGCGCGTGGCGGATGCTCGCCCCGTCCTTGCCGTGGGCGCCGAACTCGGGCCAGAGCTCCACGATCGGCGTGTCGTAGTCGAAGGCACCGCGCTCCGCGAGGACGTGCACCACCGTCGCGGTCACCCCCTTACCGGTGGAGGCGCTGTAGAACGGGGTGTCCGAGGTGACCGGACGAGCACTCTCCGGATCGGCGACGCCCGCCACCGCGTCCACCACCAGCTCACCGTGCCGGTACACCGCGACCTGGACGCCCAGCTCGGCACCCGACTCCACCAGCTGGTCAATGGCCTGCTGCACAAGCTTCTGCATGATGTCCATGCCCCTTCATGCCCTCTCGATCTTCGGCTGCGGCGCGTGTGGGCACCGTTCACCCGGGAGTCGGTGCCGGCGGCGGGATCTTGACATCCTCACCCCTGAACAGCAGGGGCAGTCGGTGGCCCGCCTCGCGGGCGGCGAGGGCCTGCCGCACGCGGGCGGCCTGAGCGGGGTCGAGCTCGCGGTCGAGGTCGGCGGGCAGGATCCAGAGCACGTCGGCGATCTCCTCCCGCGCCGCGTCCGTGTCGGGGACGGTCACGGCGTCGGCCGCCTCGGCGCTCAGCTCGCCTCCGTCGAGGACGACGTTGATCCCCTCGACCGCCCCCGAGTGCCGGTTGGCGTCCACCTGGTCGACCGCGATGAAGTGGGTGAGCGGGAGGACCAGGCCGAGTTCCTCCAGCAGTTCCCGTGCAGCGGCCGCACCGATCAGCTCGTTCGGGTGCGCGGCGCCACCGGGCAGGATCGGCTTCTCCCGGTACGTGGTCAGCACCATCAGTACCGCGCCGGTGTCCGCGCGCGTGGTCACCACCACGCAGCCGAGGCGGCGCCGGGCCTCTTCGTTCTGATGAATCCCGTTGTTCGTCATGGGGGTTGCTCCGTTCGTCGGGTGGAGGGAGTGGGAAGTCGGTGGGGCCGACTTCCCACTCCTCTTGTTGTTACGTGGGGCGTGGGCGGCTATGGCGGGGTTCAGAGGGCATCGGGGGTGGCGACGAGGTCGAGCTCGGCCCAGACGGTCTTGGCGTTGGGGTGGCGGGGGATGGTGCCCCAGCGGTCGGCGAGGGCGCTGATGAGGACGAGGCCGCGCCCGGACTGGGAGTTGGGGGTGTGGACGCTGGGGAGGAGGGGGAGACGTTCGCCCCGGGGGTCCGAGATCTCGATGCGGAGGGTCGTGCCCCGGCGCACGGTGGTGGTGAGCGCGAGGTGAAGCTCGAACCCGCGCCCCGGAATGCGTCCGTGCATGATCGCGTTCGCGGCGAGCTCGGCGACGATCAGGAGCGCCGAGTAGAAGGGTTCGGTGTGCGTCGAATTCAGTCCCCAGGCGGTGAGTTGACGCCTGGCGATGCGTCGGCAGATGGCGGCGCCCTTGGGGGTGGCGTGGAGGAGGGTGGTGTGGGAACGCGGTTTGTCGAGGGGGGTTTCGGACTTCATGGGCAAAAGCGTGGCGGCGCGGACGTACGCTGACCATGCACTCCGCGAGCACGGAGAGTACTTGTATGGATGCGGACGGCTTTCGTCTGGCGCAGGAGGGTGATCACGATGGGTGCGGCGAGCGGCAACGGGTCGGGCAATGACGACGTGCGGACGGAACTCCCGGAGGACTTGGGGGAGGTCTCGGACTTCTTCCGCGCGATCGGCAAGCAGATCAAGCTCCTGCGGGAGCAGGCCGGGCTGACGCAGAAGGAACTCGGCGAACGCATCGGCTACGGGGAACACCTGATCAGCGCGGTGGAGCGCGGACTGCGGACCCCCCAGCCCGAGTTCCTGATCGCAGTGGACAGAGAACTCAACGCGGGTGGGCTGCTGGCCATCGCGAAGGACGACGTGATGAGGGCGCGGAACAAGGCCCGGGTGCGGCACCCGGCCTGGTTCCGGGGCTACGTCGAACTGGAACCCGTGGCGGTCGAGATCCACGAGCACAGCATGTACGCGATCCCCGGCCTCTTGCAGACCGAGGCGCACGCGCGGGCTTTGTACGGGATGAGGCAGCCGTTGCTGACCGAAGAAGTCATCGAGGAACGGGTAACGTCCAGGATCGCTCGGCAGGAAATCCTGACGCGATGGCCGCGCGCGATCTTCAGCTGGGTCATCGATGAGAGCATTCTCCTGCGGCCTCTGGGTGGCTGGGACGTCCACAAAGAACAGCTGATCCATCTGCTGACGGTGGGACAGATGCGAGGGATGGCCATCCAGGTCATGCCGCTGAACAGGGGCGCGCACGCCGGGCTGGGTGGCCCGTTTACCCTGATCACCCCCAAGGGGCGGCCGCAGACCGGCTACATCGAGGCGCAACAGAGCAGTCGACTGATTACGGATCAGGAGGAAGTCCGTATCATGAACGCACGCTACGGCGCTCTCAGGGCTCAGGCCCATACGCCGGAGGAATCCCTGACCTTGATCGAGAAGATGCTGGGAGAACGATGAACACGAAGCTGGCGTGGGTCAAGAGCAGCTACAGCACCAACGAAGGCGGCCAGTGTGTCGAGGTTGCCGAGACGCCTGGTGTCGTCCACGTGCGCGACTCCAAGGACAAGAGCGGTCCCCAGCTGGCCTTCGAGCCGGCCGCGTGGGAGGCGTTCGTGACGTTCGCCGCCACTGCCGAGGTCTGAGACGACCTCCCCTCAACGGCCCACCGTCTTCCCGGCGGCGGGCCGTTGGCGTACCGTCAGGAAGCATGGAGCTTGCCTGGTTCAAGAGCAGCTACAGCGGTAACGAGGGTGGCGCCTGCGTCGAGATCGCCTGGCGCAAGAGCAGCTACAGCAACAACGAAGGCGGCGAGTGCGTCGAGGTCGCCGAGACGACCACCGCCGTCCTTGTCCGCGACTCCAAGGACAAGTCCGGCCCCCACCTCACCTTCTCCCCCACCGCCTGGCAGGCCTTCGTCGCGTTCGCCTCGGCGAACTCCTACAACCCCGCCTACCGCAGCGCGTGTTGAACCATCCGTAGCGCGGTGGCCGACTGCTCCCAGCCGTGCCACCAGAACAGGCCCCCCTCGTGGCTCGCCTCGGCGGCCAGTGCCACGAGGTGGGCCCACGGGCCCGCCGGGATGCCGTACTGCGGGCGGGCTGCCAGGCGCCGGGCCTCTTCCTCCCCTACCGGGACCATGCCGACCAGCGTCCCGTGCAGCATCGGGTGCAGGGTGATCGGATCGAGCAGGAAGGCGAGTTCGGCCTCCGGCAGCCGTTCCGGGCCACCTCGCCACACCAGGCGGCGCCCACTGAACTCCGCCTTCGGGAGGGGCTGTCCGTCGAACGTGACGCCCTCCTCCCCCACCCGCAGTTCCGCGCCGCCCGGCACGCCAAGCCGGTACGACCCGTACAGCCACGCGTTGTCGGCTTCCACCGCCTCCGCGTACGGCACCGTCACGCCGTCCACCTCGAAGCCCGCCGACCCGACCAGGACCGCCGCCGCCACGGGCTCGCCGTCCACGGTGACCCGGACGCGCGGCGGGGCGACGTCCACCCGCACGCCCTCCGCCTCGTAGGCGCCGACCAGGTCGGCGAGCGGCGGCGCGTCCGGCAGCAGGTACTCGGCGAGGCGCACCTCGCGGCCCTGGACGGTGCCGATCAGCCGACGGCGCCCGTCCCGGCCGAACTCCGTGCGCAGTTCGCCGCCACCGCCCTCCCCGCCGTCCTCTCCGTCCCCGCGCCAGCTCAGCACCCCGTGCTCGTAGCGCACCTCACCGATCCGCCGCCCGTTGACGTAGGCCCGGTGCTTGAGCGGGAAGGTGGCGCGGCCGAGGAGGTAGACGGAGAGCTCACCGTCGGGCGTGCCGTAGAGGCCCGTCCACGGGTACAGCGCCCCGGCGAGGACCGTGTCCAGGTCCTGCCGGATCGTGGGCCAGCCCGGCACCTCGCCCCGCACCAGCCTGCGGGCCTCCGCCTTGCGCGTCAGCAGGGTCCGCAGCCGCCGCGCCACCTCCGGCGTCGGCCGCCGGTGGACGACGCCCCGGGCGACGGCCTGCACGGCCAGGTCCTCCCGCCGGGCCAGCAGGGCGCGTTCGGCCGCGCCGAGCTCCGGCGGCGCCCACGCGGCCACGGCCGCCGCCGGCTCCCGTACGTACCGCTCGCGCAGGGCGCCGTCCTCACCGAGGGCGAGGACGAAGCGGGCGCCGGGCGTGTCCCGCTGCCAGTGGTAGCCGGCGGGGATGCGGAAGTCGGTGAAGCCGGCGAGGGCTTCGCGTTCGCGCGGGCCGTAGTCGTCGATGACCCTCATCGGGCCGTCCGGCGGGCGGACGGTCTGGCCGGGCTGGAGCAGACCGAGGCGTTCGAGCACCTGCGGGTCGGCAGGGGCGGCCTCGACCGGGGCGATGTACCAGGTGGAGGCGCTGGTGACGGTGCGCTGCACGGCCGGATCGCGCAGCTCGGCCACGGTGTGGTGGGCGGTGAGCGGGTCCAGGCCCCGGTAGCGGGCGCCGATGTAGTTGACCACGGTGTGGTCCGGGCCGTACACCGCCTCCAGCCGGTTCAGCAGGACGGGCAGGTGGCGGTTGCTGAACCCGGCGCGCTGGTAGCCGAGTTCGCCGACGATGCCGACCTGCCAGAGCACCAGGTGCAGGCCCGGGTCGATCCGGCGGTCCCGGATCAGCAGGTCGGAGGCCTCGAAGGTCTGCATGCCGGGGCTGCTCGGGTCCACGCCGAGGTCGGCGCAGAGCACGTCCAACGCGCTGACGCCCGGGCGCATCACGGCGGCGTGGCCCTCGCGGCGGGCGATGCGGACGGCGCGGTGGCTGGAGAGGACGAAGATGCCCGGGTGGCCGTAGAAGACCGCCGCGACGCGCCTGCCCGCGCGAACGAAGTGGAGCACCGCTTCCGTCATCTGAACGTACGTGAGGTAGCGGTCCTTGGCGTCGTCGTAGAGGACGCTGAGGTCGTAGGCGTCGGGGCGCCAGGCGTTGATGCGGACGACCGTCGCCGGATCGGCCACGCAGTGGAAGACGTGGTCGGCCTCGCGGATCAGCTGCTCGTCGGCGCGGGTGAAGCCGGCGGCCTCGATTCCGGAGCCGAGGACCGTCAACTCGCCTTTGGGGGCCGATGATTCACCCGGGGGCAGCGGCCCGGCCCCGGCGAGGGCGCGGGCCAGCTCGGCCCAACGGGCCTCGTGCTCGCGGCGGGTGGGGTAGCGGTCGAAGGGGCGCTCGTAGCGGTTCTGGTCCATGGGGGCGGCTGCGGGCGTCAGACGGCGTCGATCACCATCTGAGTCACCTGCGGCGGGACGGGATCCACCAGGACCGGCGGGTCGAGTTGGACGTACGTCTGAATGACCTGCGGCGCGGGCTCCATCAGGACCGGCGAGTCGAGTTGGACGTACGTCTGAATGACCTGCGGCGTGGGCGGCATCAGGATCGGCGCGCCGGCGTCGACGACCCCCAGGGTCGACCGGGGAGGAACCTCCGGGAACGGGAAGTCCGTGGCGCCGGCGGCGTCCAGGGCGAGGTCGACGTCCACGTCGATGTCCACGACATCGAAGGCCAGGCTGCTTGCGGTCACACCGTTCACGGCGGTCACTCGTCCCCTCGATGCCACGGGCGGAAGCGAGTTCATGCTACTGAACCCCTGTTCGGCTGGACAGGGGTTAGGAGCGATGCCGACGACTTCGCAGGGCCCAACGGGGAGCGGGGCGCGTTCGTCGGGATCGCCTGGGCGCAGGGGCAGAGCCGACTCAGCGGGCCAGGGTGGAGGTCAGGAAGTCGACGATGGGCGCGGCGTACACGCCGTCCGGGTCGAGTTCCGGGTCGTAGATGGCGATGTCGAGCCCCACCACCCGGCCGGTGCCGACCAAGGTCGAGACGAGGGCGCCGAGTTCGGGGAAGTCCATCCCGGGGCTGCCCGGGGTGTCCACCGCGGGCAGGACGCGCTCGTCGAGCACGTCGAGGTCGAGGTGCAGCCAGACGCGGTCCAGCCCGCGCCGCTCCAGCCACGCGGTGACCTGCCCGCCCAGCTCGGCGATGCCGATCCGCTCGATCTCCTGGGCGGTGAACCGGGTGACCGGCGGGATCTCCTCGCTCTCCCGGTCGCCGATCTGGCAGACGTCCTCGTCCGCGACCAGCGGCCCGTCCACCGCCGGCCACTCGGTGAGCAGCGGCTCTCCACGGCCGGTGGCCAGGGCCAGGTCCATTCCGGCCGCCGTGCCCAGGGACGGGGAGGTGGCGACGTCGGAGTTGCCGGGGTGCCGGAAGTCGCTGTGCCCGTCGAGGTGGACCAGCCCGCAGCGTCCGTCGCGCCGGGCACCCAGCAGGCACCCCAGCAGGATGCTGCAGTCGCCGCCCAGCACGACCGGGAACCGGGAGGCGGCGAGGGCGGCTCGTACCGCCTCTCCGAGCTCCAGCGCGTGCCCGTGGATGGTCATGCCGTTGCGGATGCGGGTGAGCGGCTGCGCTGCGAAGTCGTAGGGCGGGCGGTCGAGTTCGACCACCCGGGCGGGCTGTAGCCGCGCCTCCAGTCCCGCCGACAGCAGCGCCTGCGGTGCTCGCCACGCACCGGGCTCGTGCCCTGGCACGGGCGGGCGCAGGCCGAGGTTCGAGGGGGCCGCGATGAGCTCGACGGCGGCAGCAGCCATGGCCGTCTCCTTTCAGCTTTCAGCCGGGGATCACCGTTTCCAACCGGATAACATCAGTACACTGGTTGGACGGAGTGAGGCAAGAGCGGGAAGGGCGGTCAGGCATGACGGGAACCATCGAGGCGCACACCTTCAGACCCCGCGACCTGGTCGGCGGGCACCTCGTCGTCGACCTGGTCAACACGGTCACGGCTCGTGACGCGGAGCCGACGGGGTCGATCGACTGGCTCGACGGCTACCCGCGCCTGCTGCAATGGGCCGCCCTCACCGGCCAGTTCGACCCCGCCGACCTCACCGCCCTCCAGCGGCTCGCCGAGGCCGAACCCGACAGCGCCGCTATCGCCCTGGCCCACAGCCGCGAACTGCGCGAGGCCCTGCACGCGCTCATCACGGCACTGATCCACCAGGACGCGACCGCTCCCGCCGAGGCCGTCGACCAGGTCGAGAAGCACTGGAAGCGCGCCGCCGCCCACGCCCGCCTCACCGTCCACAGGCAGACGCCGCAATTCCAAGTCGGCGTCGAGACCTCGGGGCTTGAGTACCTCAACCACGAACTCGCCCTGCGGGCCTACGACCTGCTCCGGTCCCTGCCGCTGGAGCGCACCCGCGTCTGCCCCGGACCGCGCTGCGGCTGGGTGTTCATCGACAGTTCCCGGGCCGGCCGCCGCCGCTGGTGCGACATGGGAACCTGCGGGAACTCCGTCAAGGGCCGGGCCCACTACCAGCGGAAGCGACAGGGCGGTTGAGGCGGTCAGCCACCGGAGCGCCGTAGCGCCCGCCTCCCAATGCCGCAGCCCGGTGGCGGCGGGTGCGGTGCGTGGACAGACTGCGGACGGGGCCGGGTTTTTCGACCACGCCCCCATTCGACTCCCGCTCCGGCACTCCGCCGGTCCGCCAGAAGGAAGCACCATGTTCCGTTCGTTCGCCCGCCGCTGTCTGCGCCCCGCCACGATCGCCGCCGCTCTCGCGGTCGCCGCCGTACCGGTCCTGGCCGCCACGCCCGCTCACGCTGCCGGGCCCTCCTACACCTGCGACGACATCGAGGGCACTCTCGCCGGCGGCCTCGCCACCGGCGTGACCAACTGCGTGGCCTCCGGCGGCGCCCCCGCGAGCGGCCCGATCACCGGGGCCTTCACCATCGTCCGCCGTTCGGACAACCTCACCGCCACCTGCGCGGCCCTTGGCCAGTTCCCCTCCGGCGTCGCCGAAACGCCCAGTGCGGTCGAGGGCTTCAACTGCACCGAATAGCGCGCGGCAGCGATCGCGGCTGGTGGGGGGTGGGTGGCACGGGCAAGGCCTCGGAGTGAGGACACCTCCCGGCCGGAACCGTACAACCGCGAGCTGTCGGGTTTCCGCCCCCTGTGCGCACGGCCCGGCCGGGCCGTGCGCCGCGACGTTGGCGGCCTTCGGGTCGCCCGGCAGGAAGTGGTCTCAACTGGCCTGCACGAGTGCCCGGTTGTGGGTACGGTCGGGGGTGGGTTTCCGGTCCGGTTGAAGGTGGCACGGGTGTTTCCTGGCGTTGAGATCGCGGTTGGGTACGTGTTCGCGTGGGCGGTGCGGAAGGCGCGGCTGGTCGCGGGACGGGCGGACGGGGAGGTCGACCGGGCGCTGGAGGCCGGGATGGACCGCGTGCACGACGTGGTGAGCCGCAAGCTCGGAGGGGACCCGGCATTGGAGCAGGTCGCCGAGGAGGCCGGCGAGGACCGGGCGCAGCTTTCGGACGAGACCCGTCAGTGGCTGGCGCTGAGCCTCAACAACGCGGCGAAGAAGGACGAGGAGTTCGCGGCGGCCCTGAAGGCCGCGGTGGAGGAAGTGCAGGCCGCCGAACGGGCGGTCGGCGGGGGCGGGGTGTCCGCGAGCGGCGACGGGATCGCCGTCGGCGGCACCGTGGAGATCCACGCCGAGGGCGGGTCCGTCGCGGCGGTGCGGATCGACGGGCCGGTCACGCTGGGGGCCGCAAACCCTCCGCAGCCGGGGACGGGCCGGGGCTGACCGTTCCCGGTGCCTCATCCGTCCCGGTGAGTGCGGCCGGGGCGGGGCTCGGCGTCGCGGCGACCGGCGGCGGCATCGCGGCCGGTGTGATCGGCCAGGTCCACCAACATGCCGCGCCGAGGCCCCCGGCCGCCTGGCCGCACCAGGTCGGCACCCTGCCCCCGCAGGCCGCCCACTTCCAGGACCGCGCCGAGTCCGCCCGACTCACGGCGGCGCTGGCCGGAGGCGGCACCGCCGTGCTCGGTCAGGCCGCGGGTGTCCTGGCGGGGCTGGGCGGGGTCGGCAAGAGCCAGCTCGCCGCCCACTACGCCCGCACCGCGATGCGGAGCCGCGAGGTGGACGTGCTGGTGTGGGTCACCGCCGCCGCCAGGGCCGCAGTCATCGACGCCTACGCCCGGGCCGCCGCCGAGCTGTTCGGCTCGGCAGCGCCCGAGGACCCGGAGCACGCCGCGAAGGCCTTCCTGGCCTGGCTGGAGGCCAAGCCGGGCACGCCCGCCTGCCGGTGGCTGGTCGTACTGGACGACCTCGCCGACCCGGCCGACCTGACCGGACTGTGGCCACCCGCCTCACCGACCGGCCGGACACTCGTGACGACCCGCCGCCGGGATCCCGCCCTGCTCAGCGGCCGCCGGCTGATCCCCGTCGACGTCTTCACACCCGCCGAGGCCCGCGCCTACCTGAAGGGCGTGCTCGACCCGTTCGGGCTCGCCCACCCCGCCGAGGAGTTGGACCAGCTCGCCGACGACCTCGGCCACCTCCCACTGGCGCTCGCGCAGGCGGCCGCCTACATCGCCGAGCTCTCCGACACCGGCATGACCCCGGCCGCCTACCGGCACCTGCTCGCCGACCGCACCACCGTCCTGCGCGACACCGCCCCCGACCGCCTGCCGGACGAACAGGCCGTGACCGTCGCCGCCACGTGGTCGCTGTCGGTCGAACACGCCGACACCCTCCGCCCGCAGGGACTGGCCCGGCCGATGCTCCACCTCGTGTCCTTCCTCGACCCCAACGGCATCCCCGATGCCGTCCTCACCAGCGGCCCGGCCCGCGCCCACCTGGGCCGACAACGGCCCCCTGCCCGACCGGGCGACGGCGAGGCGGCCGGATCCGAGGAGCAGCCACCCGAGCGGGTGGTGACGGAGACGGAAGCCCGAGCGGCCCTGAGCGCCCTTCGTCGCCTCAGCCTCATCGAGCACTCGCCCGACCTCCCGGCCACCGCGGTCCGCGTCCACCAACTCGTCCAGCGTGCCGTCCGAGACTCCCTGGCATCCGACCAACGCCAAGCCCTCGCCCGCACGACCGCTGACGCGCTCCTCTCCGCGTGGCCCGAGGTTGAACGCGACACGGTCCTCTGTGCGGCCTTGCGCGCCAACACCGCTACCCTCGCCGACTGCGCGGGGGACTCGATGTACCAGCCCAACGCGCACGCAGTGCTGTACCGGGCTGCCCACAGCCTCGGCGAGATCGGCCAGGTCGTAGCAGCCCGCGACCACTTCGCCCATATCACCACCAGCGCTTCCCACCACCTGGGCCCGGACCATGTCGACACCCTCGCCGCCCGGGGCAATCTCGCCCGGTGGCGCGGGGAGGCGGGGGATGCGGCGGGCGCCGCCACCGCGCTCACCGACCTACTGACAGACATGCTGCGGGTCCTGGGCCCGGACCATCCCCATACCTTCACCACCCGGAACAACCTCGCCCACTGGCTGGGGGCGGCAGGGGATCCGGCGGGCGCCGCCACCGCATACGCCGACCTACTGACAGACACACTGCGAGTCCTGGGCCCGGACCATGTCGACACCCTCACCGCCCGGATCAACCTCGCCCGGTGGCCGGGGGAGGCGGGGGATGCGGCGGGCGCCGCCACCGCGTACGCCGACCTACTGACAGACGCACTGCGAGTCCTGGGCCCGGACCATCCCCACACCCTCAGCACCCGGGACAATCTCGCCCACTGGCTGGGGGAGGCGGGGGATGCGGCGGGCGCCGCCACCGCATACACCGACCTACTGACAGACACACTGCGAGTCCTGGGCCCGGACCATCCCCACACCCTCACCATCCGGAACAACCTCGCCTTCCGGCAGGGGGAGGCAGGGGACCCGACGGGCGCCGCCACCGCGTACGCCGACCTACTGACAGACACACTGCGAGTCCTGGGCCCGGACCATGTCAAAACCGTCGTCATCCGGAACAACCTCGCCCACTGGCAGGGGCAGGCTCGGGGTGATGGTGCCGAGTAGCTACCAGAACCGCACCTCGCCGCCGACGACCGCCCCCCGTCCCCTGGTTGAGAACGCCATGCCGGGAAGTCTCAGCGGAGGTGCCCCTCGCGGAATTCGAGGCGGTCCTGCGGTTTCCCAGGGAGGCGCGCCGAGACGGGCGGGGAATCCGCGTTCCCCCTTCAGGCCGTCTCCGGCCGCGGCGCACTCCCCTCCGTCATCGTGCGGTGGTCACGGCGTCGAGTGAGGCGGCGAAGGCGGCGGCGTCGGTCTCGTCGCCGAAGTGGTGGATCACGTGTTCGCGGACGTGTTGCTGCTGGGCGCGGGTGAAGGCCGCGCAGGCGTCGTGGATGACGTGGGCGGTGTATCCGCGGTCGTGGGCCTCGCGCAGGGTGGACTCGACGCAGACGTGGGTGGCGAAGCCCGCGAGGTACAGGTCGGTGACCCCGAGGCGGCGCAGGATCAGGTCGAAGTCGGAGGAACCGGCGAAGGCGCTGGCGCCCGCGCGGCCGCGCACGACCGGTTCGCCGGGAGCGGGCTGGAACGCTTCGGCGAACTCGACGCCGGTGCTGCCCTGGATCCAGGTGCCGGCCTTGGGGATCGCCGCGCGCAGGCCGAGCCGCGCCGGGGTCCAGCTCTCCAGTTCCGGTGCGCCGGGGGTGAGGACGAGCGGCACGTGCACGACGGGGACGCCGTGTGCGCGGGCGGCGGCCAGTGCGGCGGCCGCGCCGTGCACGGCGGTGTCGAGCAGGCCGCGGTCCTCGACGAGGTGGTTGAGGCGGCCGTGATCGGGGTCGAGCCACTCGCGCTGGAACTCGATGAGGACGAGGGCGGCGTTCGGGCGTGCGGACATGACCGTCATGGTGGGGCTCCTTGTCCGGAAAAATCTCCAACTGACGAGTTGGACACTAGCGCGAGCGGCCCCCATTTCCAACCCAGCAGTTGGAAATGGGGGCCGAGGCGGGTCAGAGCGCGAGCCTGCGCACCATGTCCACGACGGCGGCGCGCCGGGCGGCCGGATCCTCGTCCACCGCAGCGCCGAGGATCATCCGGGCGAGCTGCGGCGCGGCGAACTGCCAGCCGACCAGCGCCACGACGGCGTACAACAACTCCTCGGGCGCGAGCGGCACCCCTGCCCGCGCGGAATCCACCTCCCCCCGGCGCGCGCGGGAGACCGCGGCGAGCTTCTCGGCGTAGTGGGCGGCCCGCCGCTCCTCGCCCGCGACCGGAGCGGCGGCATCGCCGTACAGGGCCTCCCACTGCAGCAGGCGCAGCAGGTGCGGATGGTCGTGGTGGTAGTCGAACACCCGGCCCGCGTACTCCGGAAGATCCACCGCCCGCCCGTCCGCCTCCTCCATCGGTACGGCGGCGGCGAGCTGTTCCAGCTCGCGCTGGATCACCGCGGCGAACAGCTGCCGCTTGCCGCCGAAGTACGGGTAGATCCGCTCCTTGTTGACCCCGGCCGCGGCCGCGATGCGGTCGATCCGGGCACCCTCGGGCCCGTACGCGGCGAACTCGTCCACGGCGGCGTCGAGCAACAGCCTCTTGGTCTTCGCGGTATCCCATGCCATGCATCCAGCATACGAAGCCACCAACCCGCCGGTTGGAATCGGGCCGCCCGGCCTCCCGGGAGAGCCGTCCGGCCACCCGGGAGCACCGACCTCCGCGCCGGAACGGTCAGCCGCCCCCTGCGGCGGACGCCAGAACGCACACGTAGGATCGATCCCCCCGCTGCGGGTTCGGCTGTTCGAGCCGGGCCATGACGGTGAACCCGGCCTCCTCGACGAGTTCGACGAGGCGCCCCGCCGGGACCAGGTGCGAGGCGTACGACACCGGGTGGCCGTACGCCCGGGCCGGGCGCAGCAGTTGGGCCTCGCCGGCGTGGCCGCCGAGCAGCAGGTGCCCACCGGGGGCCAGTACGCGGGCGAACTCGGCGAAGAGTTGCGGGAGTCGGTCGGCCGGAGTGTGGTGGACGGAGTACCAGGCGAGGATGCCGCCGAGCGCGCCGTCCGGCAGGTCGAGCGCGGCCATCGAGCCGCGCAGGAAGCGCAGTTGAGGGTAGGCCCGACGGGCGAGGGCGACCATCTCGCCCGACACGTCCACGCCGAAGGCCGACAGCCCCAGGGTGGACAGGTACGCCGTCACCCGCCCCGGCCCGCAGCCGAGGTCGGCGACCTCGCCGCCGCCCGACTCCCGCACCAGCTCGGCGAAGGCGGCGAGCATCGCCCGTGAGACGGGATCCATGCCCTCCGGCGGGACGACCAGGCGGAGGTAGTCGGTGGCGACGGTGTCGTACGACTCCCGGACGGCGGCGAGGTGCGCGGGCTCGGTCACCGCGCCACCCTAGCGTCCGGCGTCAGCGCTCGGCGTCAGCGTTCGGCGCCGGCGAGCTTCGCGGCCTTGGCGGCCTTGGCGGCGCGCTCGGCGAAGACCTTCTCGCGGCGGTCGGCGGTCTGCTTCATCATCCGCCTGCGGTCGCGGGCGGAGAGCCGGTCGATGTAGAGCCCGCCGTTGAGGTGGTCGGTCTCGTGCTGGAGGCAGCGGGCGAAGTAGCCGGCGCCCTCGATCACGACCGGCTCGCCGTGCTGGTCGACGCCGCGCACCACCGCGCGGGCCGGGCGGGCGAGTTGGGTGTTGGCTCCGGGCACGGAGAGGCAGCCCTCGGTGTCCTCGATCAGGCGGCGGCCGGGCTCCTGCTCCTCGACCACCGGGTTCAGCACGTGGCCGACGTGCCGGACGCCCTCCTCGTCGGTGCAGTCGTAGACGAACAGGCACAGGTCCACGTCCACCTGGTTGGCGGCGAGGCCGCAGCCGTCGGCGACGTACATGGTGGCGAACATGGAATCGATGAGCCGGGCCAGGCGCTCGCTGCCGAAGTCCTCCTCCGTCGCCGTGCGGCAGGTGCGGCGGAGGATCTCCTCCCCCACCTCGGTGATCCGCAGGACGGTCGGACGGTCGCGCAGCTCGGACACGGGTGCTCCCTCAATGGATTTGCTGTCAACTTTGCAAAGTAGCAGACTTTGCAAAGTGACCGAAGACCTCGTCAGAAGCGGCGCCCTCCCCGAGCACGCCGTCCGCACCGCGCTGCTGGAGCTGCTCGCCGAGCGCGGCACCCTCACCTCCACCGAGGCGGCCGCCCGGCTCGGCTACAGCTCCGGCCTGTGCTCGTTCCACCTGCGGCAGCTGGCCCGGCACGGGCTGATCGAGGAGGCCCCGGCGCTCGACGGCCGCGCCCGGCCGTGGCGACTCCCCCAGCCCCAACAGGAGGCAACGGCAGACGGGTTCGGCGACCTCGCACGCGACCTGGAGGACGAGAGCTACCAGCGCTGGCTCGCCCGGCGCGCCGAGGCCCCGGTCGAGTGGCAGCAGGACGAGGCGTTCAGCGCCGTCGTCCACCTGACCCCGGCCGAACTCGCCGCCGTCGGCGAGGAGATCCGCCGACTCCTCGCCCGCTACCTCTCCCGCGAGGCCGACCCGGCCGCCCGCCCCGCCGGCGCCCGCCCGGTCGCGGCCGTGGCGCGCCTGTTCCCGCTGCTCGACGGGTAGTTCACACCGCCGAGGCCTGTGTGTGGATCAGGGGGCGGAAAGCGTCGCTCCCCGACAGGTTGAGCTGGTAGCAGTTGCGGGGTGCCGGCCGCATCGCGCGCGCCAGCTCCGCGACGAGCTTCGCCTGCGCGGCCGACAGGCGTCGCGCCTCCCACAGCAGCGCCGCGGCGTCCACGGCCTCCGGCGCCGCCGGCGGGGGCGGCTCGGGCAGCGCGACGCCCGTCAGCGCGGAGAGGTCGAGGGCGTCGATCCCCAGCAGGGCGGCGAAGTCCATGACCAGGCGTGGCGTCAGGTCCTTGCCTCCGTCGCCGATCCGGCCGTAGGTGGACGCCGCCAGACAGCTCGGCGTCACCACCGCGAGAGCCTGCGCCAAGCCCGGCAGGCGAAGGTTCCGGCAACGGGTCATGCCGATGACCCTCCCGCCCGGACCGTCCGAGAGCGGTCTGACCTGCGCCGGCTCCGGGTCGGGATCCCGCTCCTCCCGCGGCAGTGAACGGATGACCTCCAGGAGCACCTGCCGACCCGCCGCCGGGAGGTGCACCCCGTCCTGCACGATGTCCGACGCCCACCGCGCGGCCGCGGCGTCCCACGGCAGCAGGTCGTCCGGGACGGGCACCCCGGCGAGGACGAACAGGTCGACGGCGTGCAGCCCCAACGCGGTGGCGAGCCACCGGAGGAGCTCCGCGTCCGGGGACGCCCCGGCAAGCACCGCCCGGAGGTCCGGCGCCATCACCCCGGCGCGGTCGGCGAGTTCCGGCACACCGAGCCCACGGTGGTCCAGCAGCCGGACCAGCATCGCGCCGCATTCGAAAGGCCCCGTCATGGCGGCAGCCTAGGCCATTGCGGAGAGGGCCGGGAGGCCCGTCGCACGCAGGATCCGAAGGCCCGGTTCACACCGCGCGCGACCTCGACCGCACCGCCCGTACCGCCGGGCCGGCCGCCAGTCCCAGGGCCGCGCCCAGCGCGACGCCCTGGACGCCGTCCCACACGTCCTGCACGTCGCAGTCCCGCCCGATCGCCGGCACCGCGTACTGCAACGCCGACACTGCGAAGGGGAGCACGGCGGCGGCCGCCAGCGCCACCGCCCTTCGCCGCCGCGTCCCGGCCAGCGCGGCCGCGAAGCCCACCGGGGCGTAGGTCGCCAGCTTGAGCTCGATGTGCCGTACGTGCAGCAGCTCGTGCGGCGAGCGCGGCCGCCCGCCCGCCACCGTGCAGTGCCGCACGGCGTCCTCCGACAGCTCGAACGCCTCCGGCAGCAGCGTCGCCACCACCACCCCGCCGAGCCCGAGCAGCAGCACGAAGCCCACCACCCAGTGGGCCCGCAGCAGCCGCCCCACCGGCCGGTTCAGCAGGGCCGCCGGCACCAGCGAGAGCAGCAGCCCGGGCCAGAACATCGGCATCCCGCCGAGCAACGCACTGATCACGCCTCAACGGACGCCCCGAACACCCGGCCGGTTCTGAACAAGCGCCCACGGGCGTGACCGCCCGTCACCGCACGATCAGGTACCGCTGCTCGCTCGCCCCGCTCACGCAGTCACTGCCGGCGACGGGGCCGCCGGTGCAGTTCCCCGGGCCCGAGGTGTACACGACCCAGATGTACGTGCCGGGCGCGGTCGGGGTGTAGGTCGTGCTCAGGCCGGACTGCCAGGGCAGGAGGTCCCAGTCGCGGGAGCCCGGCGGCAGCACGCTCACCGTGGAGTTGGTGCCGGAGGAGGCCCAGCTGAGCGTGACGGGTTGCCCGGCGCGGACCACCGCCTGGTCGGCGGGGGCCACCAGCAGCGGGGCCGAGGGCGCGGGCTTGACCGGGTTGGCGGTCACGCCGTCCGGCTGGACGTTCAGGTAGCGCACGGTGCTCCAGCCGCTGGCGACGCCGCCGGTGGAGGTGTTGGAGGAGACCACGGCCCACTGGTAGACCCCGGCCTCGGTCGGCTTGAAGGTGCAGTTCGCCGAGACGAGCCAGCCGGAGGCCTTCCAGGGATCGTTGCGGAGCTTGGTGAACACCCTGGTCACCGGGCCGGTCTTGTCCCAGCTGAGCACCAGGGACCGGCCCAGCGTCAGCGTGTCCCGGTCCCCCGGGGTGAGCAGGCCGGGCGCGTGCGGCGTGCCGTCGGGCACGGTCGCGGGCGGGCCCTGGCTGGGGTTGGCGCCGCCGACCCCGCCACTGGTCCCGCCGGTCACGCAGTCGGGCGGACTGCCGTCGTCCTTGGCGACCACGAAACCACCGTTGTCCAGGCCGGAGGCGCCCCGGTCGCGGGTCAGGTACAGCGGCACCAGCACGGCCACCGCGACCAGCGCCAGCAGGCTCGGCACCAGCACCCACAGCCGCCGCGCCTTGCGCCGACGGGCCTCCGCCGCCTCCGAGGGCTCGGTCCGCGCCCAGCCGCCCGCGCCGTACGGGTCCCCGGCCAGCACGGTCGGCACCCTGGTGGCGGGCACGCGACCGTCCGCCACGGGCCCGAAGGAAACGGGACCGACGGGAACGGGACCGACAGCAACGGGACCGGCGGGAACGGGACCGACAGCAACGGGACCGGCGGGAACGGGCCCCGCGGGAGCCACCAGCGGCGCCTCCGGCACCGCCGGCGCGGCCCGCAGCCCCTCCGGCAGCCAGGAGCCGGTGGGCCCGTCGTACGCGGGCGGCCCGAGCCGGGCCAGCAGTTGGGCGGGCGTGGGCCGATCCTCCGGTCGACGGGCCAGACAGTCCGCGACGATCGGGCGCAGTGCCTCGGGCACGCCGGTGAGGTCCGGCTCGGTGTGCATGATCCGGTAGAGCAGCACCTGCGGGTTGCCGCCCCCGTACGGGTCGCTCCCGGAGGCGTGGCAGAGCACCCGGCCGAGGCTGAACAGGTCGCAGGCCGGGCCGACCGGCTCGCCCGCGATCTGCTCGGGGGCCATGTAGCCGGGGGTGCCGATGACGGTCTGGGTGCGGGTGATGGAGGCGCCGTCCAGGGCGCGGGCGATGCCGAAGTCGATGACCCTCGGCCCGTCGTCGCTGAGCAGGACGTTCGAGGGCTTGAGGTCCCGGTGGACCAGCCCGACGGCGTGGATCGCCTCCAGCGCCTCGGCCAGCCCGGCGCCGAGCACCCGCAGCACCGGTTCGGGCAGCGGGCCGTGGGTGGCCACGGCCGCCTCCAGGGACGGGCCCGGGATGTAGGCGGTGACCAGCCAGGGCGGATCGCCGTCCGGGTCGGCGTCGACGACCTGCGCGGTGTGGAAGCCGCCGACGCGCCGGGCGGCCTCCAGCTCCTGGGTGAAGCGGAGCCGGAACCGTGGGTCGGTGGCGAGGTCCCAGTGCACGCACTTGACCGCGACCAGCCGCCCGCCGGGCGAGCGGCCCAGGTACACGACCCCCATCCCGCCGCTGCCGAGCCGGGCCAGCAGCCGGTAGCGGCCGCCGACCGTCGTCGGATCGGTGGGTCTCAACGGTTCCACGTCCACCCCCGGCGTGCCCGTTCCGTCTTTTTTCGCTCAACGCCGCCTGATCCGCTGCTGATTGAGCCAACGTCAGCTGCCTTGCCGCGCTCCCCGAATCATGTCAGCAGCGGGCGCGGCGGAACAGTTCACGAAGGCAAAGAGATCACCCGGCCCCGCCCCGGCTTCACGTCTCAGTGCGGGATCGAGTCAGTGCGGGATCGAGGAGATCAGCTCCTGCGCACCCTGCCGTTTGAGGGCCAGGGCCACCGAGGTGCCGAGGTCCTCGGGGCTGAGCGCGCCCGCCCACTCGTGGGCGTCCAGCACCCGCTTGCCGTCGGGGGTGAAGACCCGGCCGCGCAGGGAGAGGCGGCCGTCCGCCTCGGCCTCGGCGTAGCCGGCGATCGGGCTGTTGCAGTGGCCCTGCAGCACGTGCAGGAACATCCGTTCGGCCGCCGCCTCGCGCCAGGTGTCGTGGTGGCCGAGGCCGGTGACGGCCTCGATGGTCGCGGTGTCGTCCTCGCGGCACTGGAGGACGAGGATGCCGGCGCCGATCGGCGGGCACATCGCCCCGATGCCGAGGATCTCGGTGATACGGCCCTGCTCGCCGATCCGCTCCAGCCCGGAGACGGCGAGCAGCAGGGCGTCGGCCTCCCCGGCGGCCAGCTTGGCGAGCCGGCTGTTGGCGTTGCCGCGGATCGGCACGCACTCCAGGTGCGGGTGGGTGGAGGCGAGTTGGGCGATGCGGCGGACGGAGGAGGTACCGATCCGGGTGCCGGGCGGGAGCTCCGCCAGGGTCAGGCCGCCGGGGTGGACGAGGGCGTCGCGGATGTCGTCGCGGCGCAGGTAGGCGGCGAAGACGGTGCCGGCGGGCAGCGGGCGGTCGGCGGGGACGTCCTTGAGGCAGTGCACGGCGACGTCGGCCTCCCCGGCGAGCAGCGCCGCGTCGACCTCCTTGGTGAACGCGCCCTTGCCGCCCAGTGCGGCGAGATCGCCGGTCCAGCGGTCACCCGAGGTGGTGACCGGCACCACCTCGGTGCGCAACTCCGGGTGCAGGGCGGCGAGTTCGGCGCGGACCCGGTCGACCTGGGCGAGTGCCATGGGTGAGGAGCGGGAGACGATGCGGATCAGCTCAGCGGTGGCCATGGCGCGATGATAGGCGCTCGAACACCCGGTCCTGAGCAGGCGTCAGCCATGCGGCGGGCGCGGCGGACGATACGGCAAGCTCGGACAACACGGACGGCCGGTCGGGGTGTCCGACCGGCCGTCCGCCGCCCTCGACTTCGGGCTCACTCGTTGTGCAGCACCTCGGCGATCGGCAGCCGGGCCGCCGAGCGGGCCGGGACGAGCGCGCCGAGGACGGCGATCGCGACGCCCGCGAGGGCGAGGGCGGCGAGCAGCGGGGCACCCCAGACGTCGATCATCCCCTCCGTGAAGGCGATGATCCGGACGTGCTCGATGATCAGCCGGTGCGTCAGGATCCCGAGCGGGATGCCGATGATCCCGCTGAGCACGCCCTGCCAGGCCACCGAGGTGATCGTCATCGCGACGACCTGCCGGGGCGTCATCCCGATCGCCTTCAGCATGCCGAGGTCGCGGCGGCGTTCGCGGATGGTGAGCAGCAGGGTGTTGAAGACGCCGAGCGCGGCGACCACCGACAGCAGGACGGTGAAGGTCGTGCTGAAGCTCTGGATCGCGACGACGCTCCCTTCCGTGCTCGGCGCGACGATCGAGGGCGTCAGGCTCGGGTCCGCGTCCGTGATCGCCTTCTGGTAGGCCGCGGCGTCGGTGCCCTGGGCGAGCCGCACGTCGTACTCGACCACGTGCGGGTCGGGGGTGAGCAGGGCGCGGGTGGCGGCGTTGGAGGAGATCGCGTTGGCGTTGCCCTGGAGCTCCTTGCCGACGATGGTGACGGTGGTCTGCCGGCCGTCCAGGACGAGGGTGAGCCGGTCGCCGAGCTTGACGCCGTGCTGGTCGAGGAAGGCGGGCCCGGCCTCGATCTCGCCCAGCCCGGTCGCCGGGCGGCCCTCGACCACCCGGAGCCGCTGGTGGTCGACCATGTCGTCGCCGCCGTAGAAGTTGGCGAAGACGAGCTGGGGCTGGCCGACCAGGCCGACCCGCACGAGCCCTCGGACGGAGACCCGCTCGGCGCCGGGGGTGGCGTGCAGCATCGCCTCGGTCTGCTCCGGGGTCAGCCGGGGCTCGATCTTCTTCTCCGCGAACTTGGCGGTCAGCACGTCGATGTGGGTGTTGCGGTCGGGCGGGACGAAGGACTTGGCCAGGGTGCCGGTCACCCCGGTCGTCACCGTCACGGTGACCACGCCGAGCGTGATCGCCGCCATGGTCAGCGCCGTACGGGCGGGGCGGGCGAAGGGCTGGCCGAGGCCGAGGCTGACGGCGCGCGGCAGTCGGGTGCCGCTGAGCCAGCGCTGGACCTTCAGCCCGCGCCCGGTGCGCGGCGCGCTGCCGGCCGAGATCGCCTGGGCGGCGGAGAACCGGTGGGCGCGCGAGGCGGGGACGAGGGCGGCGAGGGCGACCAGCAGCGGGACGCCGAGCAGGGTGGCGACGGGCAGCCAGCCGGCCGGCTCGATCACGGCGGTGCCGGTGGAGATCCCGGTGAAGGCGGTCTCCAGGATCGGGTACGCGGCCACCCAGCCGGCGGCCGTCCCGAGGACGGTGCCGACGACCGCGGGCACCGAGACCATGGTCAGGTAGACCGTGACCACCTGGCGCGGGGTGAAGCCGATCGACTTCAGCACCCCGATGTGCCGGTAGCCGGAGACCACCGCCCCGCTCACCACGTTGCCGACGATCAGCGCGGCGACGATCAGACCGAGCACGCCGAAGACCGTCATCAGCGGCAGGTAGGCGTCCGCGCCCGCCGAGAAGGCCTGCTTGAGCACCAGGTAGGACTGGGCGCTGGCGACGGCGTCCTGGGGCAGGCCCTCGGTGGCGGCGCCGAGCGAGGCGGTGAGCTGCTGCTCGGTGTCGGCGTCGGTGAAGCGGTAGAGCATCTGCCGGGCGGTGGGGTGCAGGGCGGCCATCTGCTCGGGGGTGACCCAGCCGCCGGAGGACTGGCTCATGTCGGTCGCGAAGCCGACGACGGTGAGCTTCAGCCCGGTGTTGGTGATGATCGACGAGCCGAGGAACCTCTCCGCGGCGCCCCCCGGGGTGGCGACGACCACCTCGCCGGGCGCGGTGGCCCAGCGGCCCGCCAGCACCGTCACCCGGTCCACCGGCGCGGCCGCCGGATCGGGCCTGCCGGTCAGGGTCAGCGGGCCCGGCGCGTGGCCGATCCAGTCGGTGGGGATCGTCACCACGGTCTGGTCGAAGGGCCCGGCGGCCGCCTCGACGCCCGGTCGGTGGGCGGTCGCGGCCAGTTGCTCCGCCGAGGCCCTGGCCGGGTCGAAGCCGGCGGTGACGTGCGCGCCGTGCTCGGCCTCGAAGGCGGTGTCGAAGGGGGCCCGGGCGGCGCTGATCACCGCGAGGGCGAGCAGCACGGTCGCGGTGGAGCAGAAGACGACCAGGCCGATCACGATGGTCTGCACCCTGCGGCGCTTCACGGCCCCCCGGGAGGCCCGCCAGACGGCTCCACCATTCACGACTGGGTCTCCAGCATCCGCTCGCGCGCCACCCTGCCGTCCGCGACCTCGACCAGCCGGCTGGCGCAGCGGGTGGCCAGGTTGGGGTCGTGGGTGACGATCAGCAGGGTCTGCCCGATCTGGTTGAGGTCGATCAACAGGTCCATCACCTGCTCGCCCGAGCGGCTGTCCAGCGCGCCGGTCGGTTCGTCCGCGAGCAGCAGCGCCGGGCGGTTCATCAGGGCCCGGGCCACCGCGACCCGTTGGCGCTCGCCGCCGCTGAGGGTGGCCGGGTAGACGTCCTTGCGGTGCGCCACCCCCAGCTCGTCGAGCAGCTCCAGCGCCCGGCGGCGGGCCTGCTTGGCGCTGGTGCCGGTCAGCTGGGCGGCCAGGGCGACGTTGTCGAGGGCCGGGAGGTCGTCGATCAGGTTGAAGAACTGGAAGATCATGCCGACGTGGCGGCGGCGGAAGAGGGCCAGCCCGCTCTCGTTCAGCTGCCCGAGGTCCTGCCCCTGCACCCGGACGGTGCCGGAGGTGGGCCGGTCCAGCCCGGCCACCATGTTCAGCAGGGTGGACTTGCCGCACCCCGAGGGGCCCATCACGGCGACCGCCTCGCCCGCCCGGATCCGCAGGTCGACGCCGTCCAGCGCCTTGGCGTCGCCGAACTCCTTGTGCACCCCGGACAGCTCGACGACGACCTGCGCGTCGTCCGGCCGGGTGGTCCCGTCGTGGTCGTTGCTCATGGTGGACGACGGTAGGCGCGGCCGCCCCGGCCGGACGTCCCACCCCGGGTGTAACCGCAGGTGGCCGTAGTACCGGAGATGTACGGGGGCGGCACCCCCGGATGATGTGGATCAAGCACCGGCCTGGGAGGCTGACGGGGTGTGGGGAACGGAAACGGACTGGATCGCGCTCGCGGTGGCGGGTGCGGCCTGCGCGGGCGCCGGCTGGCTGGGCGTGGCCCTCGCCCGGGCCCGGCGGCTGCACCGCGAGGCCATCGGCGAGCGCGGCTGGCTGCTGGAACGGGAGCGGGAGAGCGCCGCCCGTACCGCGGTGGACGCCGAACGGGCGCGGATCGCGGCCGAGCTGCACGACATCGTGAGCCACAACGTGAGCCTGATGGTCGTCCAGGCCGGGGCCGCGCGCGAGGTGCTGGCCACCATGCCGGAGGAGGCGGCGGCCGCGATGGGCGCGGTCGAGGCGGCCGGGCGGGACACGATGACCGAGCTGCGGCACCTGCTGGGCCTGCTCGCCCCGGCCGCGGACGGCTCCGAGGAGCCGGAGCAGGAGGGCTTCTCGCCGCAGCCGAGCCTGAGCCGGCTGAGCCCGCTGATCGACCGGTTCGCCTTCGCCGGACTGCCGGTCGAGGTCCGGATCTCCGGCGAGCCGAGGCCGCTGCCCGGCGGCGTCGACGTGACGGCGTACCGGATCATCCAGGAGGCGCTGACCAACGCGCTCAAACACGGGGACGGGGTGACGGCGGAGGTGACGGTGCGGTACGCGGACCACTACCTGCGGGTGGAGGTGCTGAACAGCGGGCCGAGCGTGCTCTCCGGCTCGTCCACCCCCACGCCGAAGCGGGCGGACGGCGCGGGGCGCGGGCTGATCGGCCTGCGCGAGCGGGTCGCGGTGTACGGCGGGGACCTGGACGCCCGGCGCCGGCTCGGCGGCGGCTACCGGGTGCGCGCCCGCATCCCGCTGGACCGGCCGTGAACGCCCCCGAAGAGGCACGCCGCCCCCGGGTGGTGATCGCCGACGACCAGGAGCTGGTCCGCACCGGCTTCCGGATGATCCTCACCGCGCGCGGCATCGACGTGGTCGCCGAGGCCGCGGACGGCGCCGAGGCGGTGGCCGCCGCCGTACTGCACCGGCCCGACGTGGCCCTGCTGGACATCCGGATGCCCGTCATGGACGGCCTGGAGGCGGCCCGCCGGATCCTGGCCCAGGCCCCCGGCTGCCGGGTGATCATGCTGACCACCTTCGACCTCGACCAGTACGTCTACGCGGCGCTGTCCGCGGGGGCGAGCGGCTTCCTGCTCAAGGACGTCACCTCGGCCCATCTCGCCGCCGCCGTACGCCTGGTGGACACCGGCGACGCCCTGCTCGCGCCCTCGATCACCCGCCGCCTGGTCGAGCGGTTCGCGGCCGGCGCCCCGCACCCCTCCGGCGACGAACCGTCGCGGCTGCACCGCGACCTCGCCCCGCTCACCCCGCGCGAGGCGGAGGTGCTCAGCCTGCTCGGACGCGGCCTGTCCAACACCGAGTTGGCGGGCGAACTGACCCTCAGCGAGTCCACGGTGAAGACCCACGTCGCCCGGATCTTCGCCAAGTTGAACCTGCGCGACCGGGCCCAGGCGGTGGTGCTCGCCTACGAGACCGGTCTGGTCACGCCCGCCTCGGAACGCTGAACACCAACTCCCCTCCCCGTCACGATAATTCGCATGACAATCAGCTATCTCACTCGTTAGAGCGAACCACTCTCAGGATTCACATTTTTGCCAGCCCATGGGGGAACATCTGCATGTCCGCGCCCGGATCGGAGCAACCGTTGATCGGAGAAGCCGTTCGGGCGCCACCACCCGGCACGACGAGGACAATTGGACAGGCCCGTGACCACCACCACCCCCGTGTGGGACTGCCCCTTCCACCACACCGACGGCCTGGAGTTCGACCCCCTCCTCAAGCGGCTGCTCACCGAGGCCCCGATCGCGAAGATCCGACTGCCGCACGGCGAGGGCGAGGCCTGGCTGGCCACCCGCTACGAGGACGTCAAGGTGGTCACCACCGACCGCCGGTTCAGCCGCGCCGCCGGCATCGGCCGCGACCTGCCCCGGATGACGCCCGCCGCGATCGCCCAGGCCGAGGCCATCAACCTGATGGACCCGCCCGCCCACAACCGGCTGCGCCGACTGGTCGCCCAGGGCTTCACCAACCGCCAGGTCGAGCGGATGCGCACGGCCACCCAGCGGATCGTCGACGGCTACCTGGACGAGATGGCCGAACACGGCTCCCCCGCGGACCTCGTGCACTTCCTCTCCAGCCGCCTCCCGCTCACCACCATCTGCGAACTGCTGGGCATCCCCGAGCAGGACCGCCCCCGGCTGCGCACCTGGGCCGTCGCCATGATGCGGATGGGCCCGGACAGCCGCGCGACCCAGGAGGAGGCCAAGGCCGGCCTGCGCACCTACTTCACCAGGCTCACCGCCGCCCGCCGCGCGGACCCCGGCGAGGACCTGGTCAGCTCGCTCGCCACCGCCCGCGACGGCGACGAACTGCTGGACGACCAGGAGTTGGCCGTCATGGCCATGGTGCTGCTGGTCACCGGCCACGACACCAGCACCTACCAGCTCAGCAACATCACCTACACCCTGCTCACCCACCCCGAACAGCTCGCCAAGCTGCGCGCCCAACCGGACATGCTGCCGCGCGCGCTGGAGGAACTGCTGCGCTTCATCCCGTTCCGCCAGGGCGTGGGCATCGCCAGGGTCGCCATCGAGGACGTCGAGCTGGGCGGCGTGCTGATCCGGGCCGGCGAGGCCGTGCACGTCTCCTACCTGACCGCCAACCGGGACCCTTCGGTCTACGACCGCCCCGACGAGCTGGACCTCGACCGCGGCACCCCCACCCACATGACCTTCGGCCACGGCCAGCACCACTGCCTCGGCTCACACCTGGCCCGGATGGAACTCCAGGTCGCCATCGGCACGCTGCTGCGGCGCTTCCCCCGGCTGCGCCTGGCCGTCGACCCCTCCGAACTCGACTGGAACTCCGGCTCGATCTGGCGCTTCCCCCGCACGCTGCCGCTCGCCTGGTGACCTCCCGCGCCGCCGCACGGCGCCCGCACCGCTCCACGCAATCCACCGGCCCTCCGCCGAGCCGCCCGCCGGTCCGCGCCGGCCCCCATGGGGAGACCCGCACCATGGCAACACTCTGCCGCCCTGCCATCGCCGTGCCCGAGCACGTCATCACCCTCGAAGAGACCCTCGACCTGGCCCGCACCCTGCACGCCGGGCACCCCCAACTCGGCCTGGCCCTGCGGCTGATCGAGAACACCGGGGTGCGGACCCGCCACCTGGTCCAGCCGATCGAGGAGACCCTCACCCACCCCGGCTTCGCCGTCCGCAACCAGGTGTACGAGCGGGAGGCCAAGCTGCGCGTCCCCGAGGTGGTCGAACGCGCCCTCGGCCACGCCGAGCTGGAGGCCCGGGACGTCGACCTGATCATCTACGTGTCCTGCACCGGCTTCATGATGCCGTCGATGACCGCCTGGCTGATCAACACCATGGGCTTCCGCTCCGACACCCGCCAGGTGCCGATCGCCCAGCTCGGCTGCGCGGCCGGCGGCGCCGCCGTCAACCGCGCGCACGACTTCTGCCGGGCCTACCCGGGCGCCAACGTGCTCATCGTCGCCTGCGAGTTCTGCTCGCTCTGCTACCAGCCGACCGACCTCGGCGTCGGCTCGCTGCTCTCCAACGGCCTGTTCGGGGACGCCATCGCCGCCGTCGTGATGCGCGGGCACGGCGGCACCGGCGTGCACATCGAACGCAACGGCTCCCACCTCGTCCCGAACACCGAGAACTGGATCTCGTACGGGATCAAGGAGACCGGCTTCCACTTCCAGCTGGACAAGCGGGTGCCCGGCACCATGGAGATGCTCGCGCCCGCGCTGCGCTCGCTGGCCGGGGCCCACGGCTGGGACGTCTCCGGGCTGGGCTTCCACATCGTGCACGCCGGCGGTCCGCGCATCCTGGACGACCTGTGCCACTTCCTCAACATGGAGCCGGCGAACTTCCGTTACAGCCGGGCCACGCTGACCGAACGCGGCAACATCGCCAGCGCCGTCGTGTTCGACGCCCTCGCCCGACTGTTCGCCGACGGCGGCGTGCCCGAGGGCACCCCCGGGCTGATCGCCGGCTTCGGACCGGGCATCACCGCCGAGATGTCGCTGGGCAGTTGGGCCGAGAACCAGGGCGAACCGGTGCGCCGCCGACCGCGCGCCATCTCCACCTCCGACATCACCCTCGTCCACCCGGTGGCCCCCCGTCGTTTCCCGGCCGGCACTACGATCACCGATTGACTTCCTCCCCTTCCGGAAGGGCAGGGGGTTCCCCTCAGCCTCACGGCTGAGCCGCCGCGCGTGAGCGCAGCGGTGGGACTACTTCCTGCTTCACCGACGACCGCCCGCCCGGAGTGCTCCGTTGAGGTCTTACACCGTCTCCACAGGCTGCGACCGCCAGCCCGGCGGCCAGGATGTTGCGTGCCGCGTTGACGTCCCGGTCGTGGACCGCTCCGCAGTCGCACTCCCATGCGCGGACGTTCAGCGGCATCCTGTCGCGGATGGTTCCGCAGGCCGAGCACAGCTTTGAGCTGGGAAACCACCGGTCGATGGTCACCAGGTCACGGCCGTACCACTGGGCCTTGTACTCCAGCATCGTCCGCAGATCGCTCCAGCTCGCGTCCGAGATGGCCCGGGACAGCCTGCCGTTCCTGAGCATGTTGCGGACCGTCAGATCCTCGATCACGACCGTTTGGTTCTCACGGACGAGTCGAGTGGTGAGCTTGTGGAGGAAGTCCCTGCGCCGGTCGGCGATCCTCGCATGAACGCGGGCGACCTTGCGCCGGGCCTTCTCCCGGTTGGCCGAACCGTTGGCCTTGCGGGCGAGATCCCGCTGAGCCCTGACGAGCCGTTCCCGGTCACGGCGTTCATGCCGGGGGTTGGCGATCTTCTCCCCAGTGGAGAGCGCCACCAGGCTGGTGATTCCGGCGTCGACGCCCACTGCGCTGTCGAGCATGGGCAGGGGTTCGACGCCGGGATCGTCACACAGCATCGAGACGAACCAGCGACCCGCCGCGTCCCGGCTCACGGTCACCGTGGACGGCGACCGCCCTTCGGGCAGCGGCCGGGACCACGCGATCGCCAACGGCTCGGACATCTTCGCCAAGGTGAGTCGTCCGTCCCGGTAGCGGAACGCGGACGTGGTGTACTCGGCGCTGTCACGAGACTTCTTCTTCGACTTGAACCGTGGATACCTGGCCCGCTTCGCGAAGAAGTTCGTAAAAGCCCCTTGAAGATGCCTGAGCGCCTGCTGCAACGGCACGGACGACACCTCGGACAGGTAGGACAGTTCCGCGGTCCTTTTCCAGGCCGTCAGCATCGCCGACGAGGCGTTGTAGCTGATCCGCTCGCCCCGCAGCGACCAGGCCTCGGTGCGAGCCTGCAACGCCATGTTGTAGACCTTCCGCACGCATCCGAACGTGCGCGACAGCTCGGCCGCCTGCGCATCGGTCGGATAGAAGCGGAACTTGTAGGCCCGCTTCACATGGGTGGCCGCCATGGTTTACAAGATACATCGTCAGATTGTGAACATCGACGGGTGATTGCCCACCGAATTGCCGGTCCTGCCCTGGCGGTGAAACGGCCACCCGAATCCCCGGCCGAAGCCGGGGCATCAACGAAGGAGTCATGATGACAGACACCACGGACCGCACCGACACCTCCACCAGAGCCGCCGAACTCGCCGCACTTTTCCCGGCGTTGCACGCGCCGCAGTACTGGGCCTGGGGCCGTTACGACGCGCTGTTCTCGACCGTGCTGCCGCCGGACGCGCTGGTCACCAACATCCACCTGGTCGGGTTCGCGGACGGCGACGTGGTGCTCTGCCGGGACGACCGGGACCACTGGTTCCTGCCCGGCGGCACCCGGGAGCGGGACGAGAGCATCGAGGCCTGCCTGGAGCGGGAGCTGCGCGAGGAGGCCGGCGCCCGGCTGCTCGGCGAGCCGGACTGGCTGGGCGCGCACCGCTGCCGCACCGACGACCCGGTGCCGTACAAGCCGTGGCAGCCGCACCCGGAGAAGGCCTGGCTGTGGGGCTGGGGCGAGGTCGAGCTGGACTCCGTGCCGACCAATCCGGACGACGGCGAGCAGGTGGTCGAGGTCCGCACCGTCCCGGCCGCCGAGGCGCAGCGGCTGCTGCTGACCGGGCACGACGCCTGGTGGGGCGAGCTGGTCGGGCTCGCGGTGGAGCTGCGCCGGCGGGCCGGGCGGGGCTGAGGCCGCCCCTCCCCGGCGATCGCTCCCCGGCGCCGGGGTCGCTCCCCGGCCGGAATATTCCCGCCCGGCCGGAAGACCACCGGAACGGCCGAACAACAGGAAGCAATGTCCGTTTTGCGGTGATATGAATCGGCCATGGACACCTTGCAGCTGGCCGTGGACTACCCGGTGCTCAACATCTTCTGGACGATGCTGGAGCTGTTCCTCTGGATCCTCTGGTTCTTCCTGCTGTTCAAGATCATCACGGACATCTTCCGCAGCCACGACCTGGGCGGCTGGGGCAAGGCCGGCTGGCTGGTCCTGGTGATCATCCTGCCGCTGATCGGCGTCCTCGCCTACCTCATCGCCCGCGGCAAGGACATGGGGAAGCGGGACGCCGAACAGGCCCAGCGGTCCGAGGCCGCGGTCAGGGCCTACATCCGGGACGCGGCCGGAGCCGCACCGGCGGGTGAGGGCGGCGGCCGCAGCCACGTCGACGACCTCGCGAAACTGGCGGACCTGAAGGAGAAGGGCGTCCTCTCCGACGAGGAGTACCAGAAGGCCAAGGACAGAATCCTGGCGTGACGGCCGGGCCGGGAACGGCCGGGGCCGGTGGGCGCGCACCGCACCCACCGGCCCCGGCCGTACGCCCGTCGGTGCTCAGCGGCGCCCGGAGCGGCGGTCCTTCGAACCGCCGCCGTCGCCGCCACCGGTCAGGCCCGCGCGACGCAGCGCGTCCGCCATGGCGCTGTTGGCCGGTGCGCCGCCGCCAAAACCGCCCCGGTCGCCGCGGTCACCGCGGTCGCCGCGGTCGCGCCGGTCCTGGCCGCCGCGGCCGCCCTGGCCGCTGCCCTGGCCGCCGCCGCGCCGCTCCTGGCGCGGCGGGCGGGCCTGCCGGTCGCCACCCCGGTCGCCGCCACGGTCGCCGCCGCGGTCGCCACGCTCGCGGCCGACCTCGTCGTCCAGCCGCAGGGTGAGCCCGATCCGCTTGCGCGGCACGTCCACCGAGACCACCCGGACCTTGACGATGTCGCCGGGCTTGACCACCTCGCGCGGGTCCTTGACGAAGTTCTTCGACAGCGCCGAGACGTGCACCAGCCCGTCCTGGTGGACGCCCACGTCGACGAAGGCGCCGAAGGCCGCGACGTTGGTGACGACGCCCTCCAGCACCATGCCGACCTCAAGGTCGCCGATCTTGTCCACGCCCTCCTTGAAGGTCGCGGTGCGGAAGGCCGGGCGCGGGTCACGGCCCGGCTTGTCCAGCTCGCCGAGGATGTCGGTGACGGTCGGGACGCCGAAGGTGTCGTCGGCGAAGTCGGCCGGGCGCAGCGCGCGCAGCCGCTCGCCGTTGCCGATCAGCTCGCGCAGCTCCCCGCCGGTCGCGGCAAGGATGCGGCGCACCACCGGGTAGGCCTCGGGGTGCACGCTGGAGGCGTCCAGCGGGTCCTCGCCGCCGGGGATGCGCAGGAAGCCCGCGCACTGCTCGAAGGCCTTGGGGCCGAGCCGGGAGACGTCCTTGAGCTGCTTGCGGGTGCGGAACGGGCCGTTGGCGTCGCGGTGGGCCACGATGTTGTCGGCCAGCGTGCCGGTGATGCCGGAGACCCGGGTGAGCAGCGGCGCCGAGGCGGTGTTGACGTCCACGCCGACGGCGTTGACGCAGTCCTCGACCACGGCGTCCAGCGAGCGGGAGAGCTTCACCTCGCTCAGGTCGTGCTGGTACTGACCGACGCCGATCGACTTGGGGTCGATCTTGACCAGTTCGGCCAGCGGGTCCTGGAGGCGGCGGGCGATGGAGACCGCACCGCGGATCGACACGTCCAGGTCCGGCAGCTCCTGCGAGGCGAACGCGGAGGCCGAGTAGACCGAGGCGCCGGCCTCGCTGACCATCGCCTTGGTGAGCTTCAGCTCGGGGTGGCGCTTGAGGAGGTCCTCGGCGAGCTTGTCGGTCTCCCGGGAGGCGGTGCCGTTGCCGATCGCGACCAGGTCGACGTCGTGCTTCTTCGCCAGCGCGGCCAGGGTGTTCAGGGCCGCGTCCCACTTGTTGGCGGGCTGGTGCGGGTAGATCGTCTCGTACGCGACGACCTTGCCGGTGGCGTCCACCACGGCGACCTTCACACCGGTGCGGAAGCCCGGGTCCAGGCCCATGGTGGCGCGGGTGCCGGCCGGGGCGGCGAGCAGCAGGTCGCGCAGGTTGGCGGCGAAGACGCGCACCGCCTCCTCCTCGGCCTCGACGCGCAGCCGGGACCGCAGGTCGATGCCGAGCCGGACCAGGACGCGGGTGCGCCAGGCCCAACGGACGGTGTCACCCAGCCACCTGTCGGCCGCACGGCCGTGGTCGGCGATGCCGAAGCGGGCGGCGATCCGCTGCTCGTAGTCGTTCTCGCCGGGCAGGTCACCCTCGGACTCGCCTTCGTAGGGCGAGAGTTCGAGGTCGAGCACCTCCTCCTTCTCGCCGCGCAGCATCGCCAGGATGCGGTGCGAGGGAAGCCTCGTGTACGGCTCGGCGAAGTCGAAGTAGTCGGCGAACTTGGCGCCGTCGCCCTCCTTGCCGTCGCGGACCTTCGCGACCAGGCGGCCGCGGGTCCACATCCGCTCGCGCAGCGAGCCGACCAGGTCGGCGTCCTCGCCGAAGCGCTCGGTCAGGATCGCCCGGGCGCCCTCCAGGGCCGCGGCGCCGTCCGCCACCGACTCGGTGAGGTACTGGGCGGCGAGCGCCGCCGGGTCCTGCGTCGGGTCGGCGAGCAGGGTGTCGGCCAGCGGTTCCAGGCCGGCCTCGCGGGCGATCTGCGCCTTGGTGCGCCGCTTGGGCTTGAACGGCAGGTAGATGTCCTCCAGGCGGGCCTTGGAGTCGGCGGCGAGCACCTGGGCGCGCAGCGCGTCGTCCAGCTTGCCCTGGGCCTCGATCGACTCCAGGACGGCCGCCCGGCGGTCCTCCAGCTCCCGCAGGTAGCGCAGCCGCTCCTCCAGGGTGCGCAGTTGGGCGTCGTCCAGTGAGCCGGTGACCTCCTTGCGGTAACGGGCCACGAAGGGGACGGTCGAGCCGCCGTCGAGCAGGTCGACAGCAGCCTTCACCTGCCCTTCGCGGACGCCCAGTTCCTCGGCGATCTTGCGCTCGATCGCCTGCTGGGCCTGCCGGGCCACCTGTTCGACTGGCGTGGTCACGAAGCCGGTCACCTTCTCCTTCAATGCTTTGGCCGTACGCCCTGCATTCTGGCAGGTACCGGTGACGACTCCCGGCCGGACCCGCGTCGGCCGGGCGTGGCGAGCCGGTCGGCCCGGGTGTGACGAGCCGGAACGGCCCGGGTGTGACGAGCCGGAACGGCCCGGGTGTGACGAGCCGGAACGGGGCGCCGCCGGGCATCCGTTGGCCGTCCGCCCGCCGTCCCCCGACCGGGCGGGGATCACGGGGTTGTGCGCAGTTCGGGAATCCGGCCCGCAGTTCGGGAATCCGGCTGAGCGCCGGCGATCCGCGCTGTACGCTGCCGGGCATGTGCGCTGCCGCCCGGATGCACCCCGATGGACCGGTCGTCGACGCGGCCCTGGTACGGCGGTTGCTCTCCGCCCAGTTCCCGCAGTGGGTGGGCCTTCCGGTCACGCCCGTCGGCTCTCCCGGAGCGGACAACGCGATGTTCCGGCTCGGGCCCGAACTCGCCGTCCGGCTGCCCCGGGTCGAGTGGGCGGCCGGGGACGTCCGCCGGGAGCAGCAGTGGCTGCCCCTGCTGGCACCGCGGTTGCCGCTGCCCGTCCCCGCCCCGCTCGCCGTCGGCCGGCCCGCCGCGGGCTACCCGTGGGAGTGGTCGGTGCTGCGCTGGATCGACGGCGCGAACCCGGCGACGGGCGCCCTGGCCGCGCCCGAGGCGCTGGCCCGCGATCTGGCCGGCTTCGTCAACGCCCTGCGCGCCGTCAACCCGGCGGGCGCCCCAGCCGGCCACCGCAGCGTCCCGCTCGCCTCCCGCGACGGCGCCACCCGCGCGGCGATAGCCCAGCTGACCGGCTCGATCGACACGGATGCCGCAACCGCCCTGTGGGACAAGGCCCTTCGGCTGCCCGAGTACGACGGCCCGCCGGTCTGGATGCACGGCGATCTCACCCCCGGCAACCTGCTGGTCTCCCGGACCGGCCGACTCGCCGCCGTCATCGACTTCGCCCTGATGGGCGTCGGCGACCCGACCGCCGACCTGATCGCCGCCTGGAACCTACTGCCCGCCGCCGCCCGCCCCGCCTTCCGGGCCGCCCTGCGCGCGGACGACGCCATGTGGGCCCGCGGCCGCGCCTGGGCCTTCTCGATAGCCCTGGTGACGATCCCCTACTACCGCCACACCGACCAGGCGCTGACCTCCAACGCCCGGCACGTGGTCCGCGAGATCCTCGCCGACCGCGGCTGGTAGGGGCCGATCGGAGCCGACGGGGACCCCCGGCCGCGCTGTCGGCGGCCGTTGCTATGGTTCTCCCCGCCACTACGGTAGGGGGAACGGTCTTGGCACGTAGCGTGATCGACGTCAGAGTCAGCCGGCGGGTGCTGTGGGTCGGTGGGGACGCGTACCCGCTCGGCCACATCGCCCGGGCACGGCAGCTGGTGTGGTGGCCGCCCAAGCGCTCGCGGGTGATCATCAGGTACGTCCGGCAGGTGATCGGGTTCCTGGTCGCCGTCGGATTCCTCAACGCGCTCACCGGGGGCGCGCTGAACAACACGGGAGCGTCCGCCGTCCCGGGTGTGCTGCTGCTCGGGTTCCTCGCCTACTTCACCTACCGCCTGGTCACCCGGCTGCGGCAGAAGCCGCTCTACAAGCTGGTCATCGAGACCTCCAGCTCCTCGGTCACCGCCGTGGTGAGCCACCACGCCTGGCAGGTCGAGGACCTGATCCAGCGGATCATGGAGGCGATCGACAACCCCCAGGCGGAGTTCGCGATCCAGGTCGAGAACGTCCACATCGGCGACAGGATCAACCAGTACGGGGACCACAACATCGGAAAGCAGGTCGCACTGTGAGCACCTTCCACTTCGGGGACTCGGTCACCCAGCACGGCGACCACAACATCGGCATCGTCAAGAACCAGGGTCCGGTCGACCCCAAGGCGGCGCTGCGCGAACTCGTGACGGCCGTCGGGCAGTTGCGCGAGCAGGTGCCGGCGGAGGACCGCGAGGTGCTGGACGAGTCGCTGGAGGCCATCGGCGACGGCTCCGAGGCCTCGCCGTCCGTGCTGCGGCGGGCGCTGCGCAACATCTCCGGGGTGGCCTCGCTGGTCCGGGCGGGCGCACCGGTGGTGGAGTCCGTCCGCCGGATCCTGGACTCCTTCGACTCCTGAGCCCGCGATTGTCGAACCAGGTCAACAACTTGACTCGGTCAACCCCGCTGCTAGCCTGAGAGGCATGAGCGGACTGCGGGAACGCAAGAAGGAGCGGACGCGGCAGGCCATCTCCGAGGCCGCCATCACGCTCTTCCTGGAACACGGCTTCGACCAGGTGTCGGTGGTGGACGTCGCGGCCGCCGCCGAGGTATCCAAACCCACCCTCTTCACCTACTTCGCCACCAAGGAGGACCTGGTCGTCCACCGCTTCGCCGACCACCAGGAGCAGTCCGCCGAGGTGGTCCGGGGCCGGGCCGACGGCGAGACGGTGCTCGACGCCCTGCGGCGGGACTTCCTCGACGGCCTCGACCGGCGCGACCCGGTCACCGGCCTCAACGACCACCCCCAGGTGCTGGCCTTCACCGCCCTCGTCCACGGCACCCCGAGCCTGGCCGCCCGGGTCGGCGCCTACGTGGCCCGCGCCGAACAGTCCCTCGCCGAGGCGCTGCGCGAGGCCCCCGAGCTCGCCGCGCCGCGCGAACTCACCGCCGCCCTGCTCGCCGCCCAGGTCACCGCCACCCAGCGGGTCCTCGCCCTGCACAACTGGCGGCGCATCCACGAGGGCGGCCGCACCGCCGACGACCTCCACGCCGAGGCCGTCGCCGAGGCCGGGCACGCCTTCGCGCTGCTCGCCCGGGGGTACTGCTCCGGCGTCTGACACCGCCGGCGCCTGACACCGCTGGCGCTTGACACCGCTGGCTAGAGTGCCGCGCATGACGACGCGTCACCTCACGTTCGAAGCCCTGCACAACTTCCGCGACCTGGGCGGCTACCGGGCCGCCGACGGCCGGACCGTACGGTGGGGCCTGCTCCACCGCTCCGACTCCCTCGGCAAGCTCACCTCCCCCGCCGACCTCGACCGGCTCCAGGCCCTCGGCGTACGGACCGTGATCGACCTGCGCTACGACTGGGAGATCGCCGCCAAGGGCCGGGTGCCCGCGTACGACGGGCTGGAGTACCACAACCTCTCGATCGAGCACCGCCCGTACGACCAGGCCGAGATCGACCCGGAGCTCGACCCCTGGCGCTACCTCGCCGACCGCTTCGCCGAGGTCGCCGAGGACGGGGTGAAGGAGATCCGCCAGGCCCTGGAGGTGATCGCCGACGCCGAGGCCCCCGTGGTCTTCCACTGCGCCTCCGGCAAGGACCGCACCGGCCTGATCGCCGCCCTGCTGCTCACCCTGCTCGGCGTCGCCGAGGACGACATCGCCGCCGACTTCGCCCTCACCGAACTCGCCACCCCGCACCTCATCGCCGAGTGGCGGGCCGCCCACCCCGACCGCACCCTGCGCTGGCCCGGCTACGGCCGCGCCCCGGAGACCGTGATCCGCCTCGCCCTGGCCGACCTCGCCACCCGCCACGGCTCCGTCGAGGCCTACCTCACCGGCACCCTCGGCCTCGATCGCGCCCGGATCGACGCCCTGCGCACCCGGCTGCTGACCGACTGACCCGTCGGTGGGCCGGTCCAGGCCCCGGGGTGGACGACGCGGACGCCGCCCTGGGCTTCCAGGCGCTGCACGACCACACCGCGGACGGCTACCGCGCCCTGGTCGGCCTCCACACCCCCGACCTGGCCGCCACCCGCACCCACCCGCACACCCACGGCGTCCGCACCTGGGCCGAACGCGACGACCCCGACAGCAGCTCCCTGCACCTGGCCGACCTCCACGGCGACCCGCTCGTCGCGGTCCACCTGCGCGAGCCCACGGGGTGACGCACAGGAAGTCGGATCCGCCGACTTCCTGTGCAGGGCCGCCCCTCCTCAGAACCCAGCAGGTTGTCAAGCGCGGCCCCACGGACCAGCGCGGGGCGGATACCGTTGGGACCACAGGGCCCGGCCCGGCGCCGGGTGAGCCAACGAGGAAGGGGTTGGTGGGAATGAGTGCCCAGCCCGCCGAACACGGGCACGGTGGGGGCCGCCTGGGCCTGCCGCCGATGAACACGGTTCAGGAACTGCGGGCCGCGCTGCGGACTGGCCACGGCTTCCCCGGCGACGCGGAGCGCCTGGACGCCGAACTCGCCGAGCAGCTGCTGCGCCGGGTGCCGGTCGACCAGCTCGACCAGGTCGGGGAGGTGGGCACGGTGGTCGACCTGGTCGCGGTCGCCGAGATCGTCGCCGCCTACCGGGGCCGGGTACTGCTCGCAGCCGACCGCGAGGCGACCGACGCCGTGAATGAGGCCGTGAACGACCTGCTGGCCAGGCAGGGCGCCGAGTGAACGACCCGCACGACCTGCACGACCCGGGCAGCACGGTGGTCGCGGTTGTCACCGATCGAGCCGCCCAACGGGCCAAGGAACTCGGTGTCACCGAGGCCCTTGAGGCGCTGCGCGCCGAACTGGAACACGAGCCCCGGCTCGGCCGCCACATCCGCACGGTCACCGAAGGCACGCAGCAGGTCGAGCTCTACTCCACTCGGATCGAGGGCGACCCGGCGGCCGGTCGTCCGGCCGTCAATGTGGTGCATGCCTTCGCGCCCGCACCACCGTGGCCCCCGACCGTGCGGATCGCCGCAGTCGTACCCGAGGATCCGCTCCACCCCGGGCCGTGAACCGGGGTGGCCCGCGCCCTACCGCCTGCGAGGCTTGCCGGAACGGCCGCCGCCCTGCGGCCTGGCCGCGCCACGCGGCTTGCGCGAGGCGGCGGGCGCAGGGGAGGTGGACGTCTCCGGCCAGTGGGTGGGGCGGGTGAGGGTGGCGGGGAGGCGGGTGGTGGCGTCGCCTCGGGCGGCGTTGAGCTGGATCTGGGTGAGGAAGAGGGCCGTGGTGAGGTCGGCGCCGGCCAGGTTGGCGTCGCGGAGGTCGGCGCCGATGAGGTCGGCCAGGCGCAGGTCGGCGCCGGAGAGGTCGGCGGCGACGAGGAGGGCCCCGCGCAGGTTGGCGCCCTGGAGGTCGGCGCCGCGCAGGCGGGCTCCGAAGAGGTCGGCGCCGCGGTGTTCGCGGCGGCGGGGGACGGCGGCGCGGACGAGTTCGCTGGCGCGCAGCAGCAGTTCGGCGATCCGCGCGCGGTGGGCCGGGACGTCGAGGGCGAGGATCTCCTCGGGGGTGCCGCCGGCCAGCCGGTCGGTCTCCTCCAGGGCCGCGCGCAGTTCGGCGTGGACGGCGCGGGCGGGTTCGAAGGTGAGCGCCTCGGTGAGGTGGCGGAGCAGTTCGTGGAGCTGCCGCACGATCGGGAAGACGTCGAACATCGGCCGGGCGCTCGACGGCTCCTCCCGCCAGCTCACCCCGCCGAAGGTGACCTGGGAGACCCTCTGCCCGGCGCCGAAGCAGTCGTAGACGGTGCAGCCCTGGAATCCGCTGTCGCGCAGCCGGGCGTGAATGCCACAGCCGAAGTCGTCCTGGAGGTTGCGGCAGGGGGTGCCGGCGGCCTTGTCAACGGCGAAGTCGGCGCCGGCCGCGAAGGGCAGGACGACGCAGCAGAGCCCGAAGCAGCTGCGGCAGTCGGACTGGAGCGGGGTCGGCGCGGCGGCCGTCCGGTCCTGCGGCGGCTCGGTCTCGCGCACGTTCCGGGGTCCTTCCAGCAGCGGGGTGTTTCGAGTGCCAAATCCTACTGGGCAGGGCCACCCCGACGCCGGTAAGGTGCCGATCGACTCAGTGGCCATTACCAACAGCAGGGGGTAGACGGTATGCGGCAGTCGGACATCAGAGAGCTGGTCCGGATGTGGATCAGCGGATGGACCGTCTCCCGGGGCGCCGCCGAACCGGTGGACCAGCCCTGGGGCTGGACCATCGACGTCGGCGCACCCGTCGGCGAGGTGGCCCGGCACGTGCTGCCCGAACCGACCGAGGCCGAGGTCCGCAAGCTCGCCGAGACCACCACCGCGCCGACCACCTGGCTGAAGCTGTTCGCCGGGGACGACACCGTACGGCCCTGGCTCGGCCCGCGGTGGCGGCTGGACCAGCCGGGCTTCCTGATGACCGCCCCGCTCACCCCCGAGCGGCCCGAGCTCCCGGCCGGCTACACCGTGACCACCTGGGAGCGCGGCGGAGTGCTCCGGGCGCTGATCCGCACCGAGGCCGGGCACCTGGCCGCGCGCGGGCAGGCGGGCCTGTCCGCGGACGGCCGGGTGGCGGTGCCGGACCAGATCACCACCGCCCCCGAGCACCGCCGCCGGGGCCTGGGCTCCGTGGTGATGCGGACGCTCCAGTCCGCCGCGTACGAGACCGGCGCACGCACCGGCGTGCTGGTCGGCACCCTGGAGGGGCAGGCGCTCTACGTCACGCTGGGCTGGACCACCCACTCCCCGATGGCGAGCCTGGTCCTGGAGCCCGAAGCGGCTTAGCGGTACGGCGCCAGCTCCGGGCGCTTCGCCGGGCGGCCGTCGCCGGAGGAGCGGCCGGTGAGGCGGCGGCCGATCCACGGGCCGAGGTGGGTGCCCAGCCAGCGGGCGTCGGAGCGCAGCCGCTCGGTGCGGCCGCGCGGGGCGGCGGGCGGCAGCGGGGCGCGCCAGTCGAAGGCGGCGGGGCGGCCGAGCGCCTCCAGCACGCCCTCGGCGACCCGGCGGTGGCCCTCGGGCGACAGGTGCAGCCGGTCCTCGGCCCAGAGCCGGCGGTCGTCGAAGCAGGGCGCGGAGAAGAGGTCGACGACGGCGAAGCCGTCCTGCTGCCCGAGTTCCTGCACGAAGGCCTTCAGTCGCAGGATGGTGGGCAGCAGCCGGGCGCTGCCGGCCAGTCGGCGGGTGGGGTCGGTGCTGGTGAACAGCACCACGGTGGCGCCGGTGGCGCCCAGTTCGGCGGCGCAGTGGCCGAGCAGCCGCTCGACCCGGTCGATGTCGCAGCCGGGGCGCAGCACGTCGTTGAGGCCGCCGGCCAGGGTGACGAGTTCGGCGCCCATGGCAGTGGCGGCGGCGAGCTGTTCGTCGTGGATCTGGCCGATGAGCTTGCCGCGCACGGCGAGGTTGGCGTAGCGGAAGCCGTCGGCCGGGGCGTCGGCGGCCAGCGTCGAGGCGACCCGGTCGGCCCAGCCGCGGTAGTGGCCGTCGGGCAGCAGGTCGTCGCACATGCCCTCGGTGAAGGAGTCCCCGACGGCGACGTAGCTGGCGTAGCTGCGGTGGGTGGTGGGCACGTACGGTCTCCGCTCTCCCGGGTTGGCTCCGCGGTCCGACGATCGTACGTGTGCGCCTGCGGGCCGGAGCAGCGAGGGCCGGAGTACCGAGGGTCTGGACGCCAAGGGCCGGGGCACAAGGGCCGGCGCTCATTCGGCGTCCACTGTTCGTTTATCGGCCCGCGCCATCCTGAGGGCACGGGGCGGCGGCCGGCGACGGGGGCCTTGCCGCCGCCCCACCGGCCCGCCCCATCCGGCCCGCTCCATCCGGCCAGGGTCACCCCGCGACGGTCGCGCTCCGAGCCGTGAACCAGTGCTCCCGCACCGCGTCGGTGGGCCGCTGCTCGCCGAGGGCGCCCAGCCCCCACGCCCCCAGGGCCTCTATCACCGGCCGCAGTTCACGTCCGCGCTCGGTCAGCTCGTACACCGTCGCGTTGGCCGGCCGTTCCAGCCTGCGCCGCTCCGCGAGCCCGTCGCCCTCCAGCTGCTTGAGCCGGGCGGCGAGGATGTCGGTGGAGACGCCGGGCAGGTCGGCGTGCAGGTCGGTGTAGCGGCGCGGGCCGTCGAGGAGTTCACGGACGATCAGGAGGCTCCAGCGCTCGCCCACCGCGTCCAGGGCGCGGGCGACGGCGCAGTACTGGTCGTAGCTTCGGCGTGACATGTGGATCAGCATAGCCAAGAGGTTGGACTTTCCAAGTGCTCACTTGGTAGAACAAAGCAGCAGCAACGAAGCGGGTGGTGACGGTCGGGAGGCCGCAGATGGAGTTTCGACAGTCCAGCAAGCTCAACGACGTGTGCTACGAGATCCGCGGTCCGGTGGTCGACCAGGCCAACGCGCTGGAGGAGGCCGGGCACACCGTACTGCGGCTGAACACCGGCAACCCGGCGCCGTTCGGCTTCGAGGCGCCGGAGGAGATCATCCAGGACATCATCCGCAACCTGCCCAAGGCGCACGGCTACAGCGACTCGCGCGGCATCCTGCCGGCCCGCCGCGCGGTGGTGCAGTACTACCAGCAGCGCGGGGTCCAGGGCGTCACCGTCAACGACGTCTACCTCGGCAACGGCGTCTCCGAGCTGATCCAGATGGCCGTCACCGCGCTGGTCGACGACGGCGACGAGGTGCTCGTCCCGATGCCCGACTACCCGCTGTGGACGGCGGCGGTCCGGCTGGCCGGCGGCAAGGCCGTGCACTACCTGTGCGACGAAGAGGCCGAGTGGTACCCGGACCTGGACGACATCGCCGCCAAGATCACCGCCCGGACCAAGGCGATCGTCGTCATCAACCCCAACAACCCCACCGGCGCGGTCTACCCGAAGGAACTGCTGGAGGGCATCCTCGACCTGGCCCGCCGCCACCACCTGATGGTGCTGGCCGACGAGATCTACGACAAGATCCTCTACGACGGCGCCGAGCACCACTGCCTGGCGGCCCTGGCCGACGACGTGCTCACCCTCACCTTCAACGGCCTCTCCAAGTCCTACCGGGTGGCCGGCTTCCGCAGCGGCTGGCTGGTCGTCTCCGGCCCCAAGCAGCACGCCACCGACTACCTGGAGGGCCTGACCATGCTCTCCGGCATGCGGCTGTGCCCCAACGTGCCCGCGCAGTACGCCGTGCAGGCGGCCCTCGGCGGCCACCAGTCCATCAACGACCTGGTGCTGCCGAACGGGCGGCTCACCGAGCAGCGCGACATCGCGGTCAAGGCGCTCAACGAGATCCCCGGCGTCAGCTGCGTCAAGCCCAAGGGCGCCCTGTACGCCTTCGCCAGGCTCGACCCGGCCGTGCACCGGATCGTCGACGACGAGCGCTTCGTGCTGGACCTGCTGCTGCGCGAGAAGATCCACGTCGTCCAGGGCACCGGCTTCAACTGGCCCCGCCCGGACCACTTCCGCTTCGTCACCCTGCCGCGCGCCGACGACCTGGAGACGGCCGTGAACCGGATCGGGCGCTTCCTGGCCACGTACCGGCAGAGCTGACCCACGTAGGCTGGGCGGCCATGACCGTCCTTCGCTCCGTCGCCCTGTTCGTGCTCGCCGCGCTCGCCGAGATCGGCGGCTGCTGGCTGGTCTGGCAGAGCGTGCGGGAGCAACGGCCGTGGTGGCTGGCCGGGTTGGGCGTGGTGCTGCTCGGCGCGTACGGCTTCGTCGCGGCGCTGCAACCGGACAGCCACTTCGGCCGGGTGCTGGCCGCGTACGGCGGGGTGTTCGTGGCCGGCTCGCTGCTGTGGGGCGTGTTCGTGGACGGCTTCCGGCCGACCCGCTACGACGTGCTGGGCGCGCTGATCTGCCTGGCCGGGGTCGCCGTGATCATGTACGGGCCCCGGCGCTGAGGTCCTCCCCCGGCGCCGGGGCCCGTCGGCCGCGTTCGGGGACTACCAGCCCCAGCCGCCGCCCTGGCCGTCGTCGTCCCGGTCGGAGTCCCAGCCCTCGCCGACCTTGCGCAGGATCGAGTAGTTGTCGATCTGCTTGCCGTCCTCGGTCAGCGCGGTGACCTTCATGACCGACTTCTGGCCCAGGCGGGCCGGGGTCACATCGACCTTGATGAACGAGTAGCCGGTGTAGCGCACCCTCGACCACTGGATGGTCTCGGGGACCTTCACCTTGCCCTTGCCCCAGTAGTAGGTCTTCACCTCGTCCTGGTGGTTCTCGTGGCCCTCGTAGGTGTCCGGCACGTCGAACTTGTACAGGCTGCGGCCGGCCGCACCCGCGGTCACGTAGACCACGCCGTCCTTCGCGGGCTCGATGGTGGCGCCGCTCGGCACCTGCTTCGAGACCTTGTTGCCCAGGATGGCGTCGGTGCGCTCGTAGATGTGGTTGTGGCCGTTGATGACCAGGTCCACCCGGTACTTCTCGAACAGCGGCACCCAGGCCTCGCGGACACCGCCCTCGGAGGCGTGCGCGACGGTGGTGGAGAAGGCGCAGTGGTGGAAGAAGACCACGACGAAGTCGATGGTCTCGTCGTTGCGCAGGTCCTTGAGGGTGCGCTCCAGCCACTTGGTCTGCTTGTTCGCCGAGATGCCGAGGTTGGCCGGGATCTCGTACGAGACGTCGTTGGCGTCCAGGGAGATGACGCCGACGTTCTTGTAGCGGAACGTGTAGACGCCGGGGACCGTGCGCGGGTCCGGGCCGTTGTTCGGCAGGAAGAAGCGGGCGTTGTCGCCGCCGTAGCCGTTGGGCGAGTACCAGGCCTCGACGTCGTGGTTGCCGTACGCGACCATCCACGGGATGTCGGCGGCGACCGTCTCGGTCTGGACCAGGAAGGAATCCCAGGTCTTGGCGTCGTACGCGACCTTGTCCGGGTCCGTGCCGGTGCCCTTCGGGTCCGCGTAGCAGATGTCGCCGGCGTGCAGGTGGAAGGCCGGCTTCTGGGCCCGGATGATGTTGTCGTTGGCCTTGGCGTCGTCGCTCACGCCCTGGTCACCGAAGGCGGTGAAGGTGAACGGCTCGTACACCTTGCCCCAGCGGTGGTCGCGGGAGGGCGCGGTGCGGAAGGTGTGCAGGGTGGAGATCTGCTGCTGCGAGGCCGGGTCGAAGCCCTCGTGGCCGACACCGTAGTAGTAGGTGGTGTCGGGGCGGAGGTCCTCCAGCGCCACGTGCAGGTAGTACTGGTCCACCGGCTGGCTGCCCGGGGCCAGCGCCGGGGTGTGCAGGGCGCGGACCTCGGCCTGGACCTTGTGGCTCAGCTCCCACGGGGTCTTGCCGTAGCGCAGGAACGGCTTCTTGACCGGCGCCGGGACCTGCCAGGAGACGCGGAACTGGGTGTCCGGCTCGGGGCCGAACTGGAGGTGACGGCCGATCGGCGCGACCAGCGCGCCGTCGATGCCGGCGGTCGTGCCACCGGTCAGCAGCTGCGGGGTCGCCGGGGCGGCGAAGGCCGTCCCGCTGCCCAGCGCACCGCCGACGGCGACGGCGCCCACGGTGACGGCGCCGGCGCGCAGCATCCGGCGGCGGGAGAAGCGGGCCCGCAGGTACTCGTGCTGCTCGGCCATGCTCATGCGGTCGGCAAGCTTGGCCGGCACGCCCATGTTGGGGATATCCATGCGCGGGACTCTGTCAGCGACGCGTTGACCACACGCGGACTTCCGGTGAACGGGGCTCTGCGCGTCCCCCACTCGAACACCAACGTTCGACCATGGTTAGGTAAAGAGCATGTTCATACCGATTCAACGTCGGATCATGGCCCCCGTCGCCCACGTGGTCTGACGTCCCGTCGCGGCCACCGCGGTCAGGAGGAGGGCTCGCCCCAGTGGGTCTCGGCCCGGTCGCCGGTGCCGTCGCAGGTGCGGCAGATCTCGTCCCGGTAGGCGTGCTTGGCGCCGATCGCGTCCACCCGGTAGCGCACGTAGACCCCGGTGCCGTCGCAGAGGAAGCAGTTGCCGCCCCCACCGCCCACCTCGGTGGTACCGGTGCCCTGGCAGGTCCGGCAGCTGAGACCGGCGGTCCGGCCGGTGCCCGCGCAGATGCGGCAGACCGTCGTCATCGTCTTCCTCCCCGGGCAAGGAACCGCTCGATGCCACCGGTCATGGTAGTGGTCGGGCCCTGCGGCCGCCCCAAGATCGATCCGATGATCAGTCAGCTCATGGACGACCGGGCGGCCGGCTCACTCGGTCTGCTCACTCGGCCAGCTGCTCGCGGACCCGGCGGGAGACCGAGATCAGCTGGAGGTCGAGCAGGCCCGGCGGATCGGCGAGGCCGGGGCCGCCGGCGTGCACCCAGGCGGCTATGTCGTCGATCATCTCGTCCATCAGCACGAAGCCGAGCCAGACCGGGCGGCCGCCCGCCGCCCGGCCCTCCGCGGAGGGGCCGACCACCACCACGTTGGACTGGGTGCACACGTCCAGGCACTTCACCGCGCGCACCCGCCCCGCCGAGCCGACCGCCGTACGCAGCCGCTCGTACTGCCCCGCGTGGTCCACCCCCGGGTGCTTGGCCTCGGTGCCGCAGCAGCAGCCCCGGCAGACGGTGACGGTCACCGGGGAGCCGGAGCCCTGCTTGCGGTCGCGGTCTCGGCGGCTCATCGGCTGCGGTACTCCCCCTGGTCGGCGGTCCTGGTCTGCGGTTCTGCTCCGCGGTCCTGCTCCGCGGGCGTGCCCGCACCGGCACTGTACCCGCCGGCCGGGGGCGTGCGGCCCGAGCGAGCGCCCCTCACTAGGATGCTGGCCACCCGTGCCGGGCCCACCCCGGCGGAGGACTGGTCCCGGGGATTCCGGAGGAGGACGGACGGATGCCGAAGCGGAGGGCCCGGGGCCTGTGGGTCGCGGTGACCGTGGGGGTGGTCGGCGTCCTGTGCGCGGCCCTCGGACTCTCGGTGGTGCTCACCGGCGGCTACTCCGTGCACCGGATGGACGGCACCGCGATGCGGCCGACGCTCCAGCAGGGCGACCGGATGCTGACCGACCGGGTCGCGGCCCGGGACGTGCGGCGCGGCGAGATCCACGTCGTCGACTCCCCCTGGGACTTCCCGTACCCCGTCGTCTCCCGGGTGATGGCCCTCGGCGGGGACCGCATCGCCTGCGCCGGCGGGCAGCTCAGCCTCAACGGGCAGCCGCTGGACGAGCCGCTCGACCGGCAGGCCGGCACCTGCGCCCACGACTTCGACGTCACCGTCCCGCCCGGCCGCGCCTTCCTGATGGGCGACCGGCGGGACGAGGCGATCGACTCCCGGCTCAGGACCGCGGACGGGCAGCAGGGCACCGTCGACCTCGCCAAGCTGACCGGGGGCCGGGTGGTCTGGCACTCCGGCACCGGCTCCCCCGTCCTCCCCGGCAAGCTCATCGGCGCGGCGGTCCTACTGGTCATCGGCCTGCTGCTCGCCCTGCTCGGGCTGATCGCCGCGGTCGTCACCGCCTCCATCGCCACCGTCCGCCGCCGCGCCTGACGGAGCGCGCCGTGCCGCCGTGGGGCGGTCCGTACGGCCGTGGGGCGGTCCGGCTATCCGAAAAGCTGCGGTCCCGTGGCCGAAAGTGGATAGGCGCGCGGGCGCCGCTCCGGAAGGCTGGACCCGAGCAGTGGCGGTGCGCCCCCGACGGGGGAGGGGGTGCACCGCCACGCCGCCGACGTACGGGCCCTCGGCCGACAGGCCCTAAGCCACCGCCCGCGCCGCCGCCCGTCCCGCCGTACGGCCGGAGAACAGGCAGCCGCCCAGGAACGTCCCCTCCAGCGAGCGGTAGCCGTGCACGCCCCCGCCGCCGAAGCCGGCCGCCTCGCCCGCCGCGTAGACGCCGGGCAGCACCTCGCCGTCCGGGCGCAGCACCCGCGAGGACAGGTCGGTCTCCAGGCCGCCGAGCGACTTGCGGGTGAGGATGTTGAGCCGGACCGCGATCAGCGGGGCGGCGGCCGGGTCGAGGATGCGGTGCGGGGTGGCGGTGCGGATGAGCTTGTCGCCGAGGTAGCGGCGGGCGCTGTGGATCGCGGTGACCTGGAGGTCCTTGGCGAAGGGGTTGGCGATCTGCCGGTCCCGCTCCTCGACGGTGCGGCGCAGTTCGTCCGGGTCGATCAGCGGCTCGCGGGTCCTGGCGTTCATGCCGCGGGCGAGGTCGGAGAGGTTGCCCGCGACCACGAAGTCCGGTCCGTGCCGCAGGTGCCCCTGGACCGGCCCGGGGGCGCCGGGCAGGGCGCGGCCGAGCACGCCGCGCAGGGACTTCCCCGTCAGGTCGGGGTTCTGCTCGGAGCCGGAGAGGGTGAACTCCTTCTCGATGATGCGCTGGTTGAGCACGAACCAGGTGTACTCGTGGCCGCTCGCCATGATGTGTTCGAGCGTGCCGAGGGTGTCGAAGCCGGGGAAGAGCGGGACGGGCAGCCGCCGGCCCTGCGCGTCCAGCCAGAGCGAGGACGGGCCGGGCAGGATGCGGATGCCGTGGCGGGCCCAGATCGGGTCCCAGTTCCGTATGCCCTCGGTGTAGTGCCACATCCGGTCGCCGTTGATCAGGCTGGCCCCGGCCGCGCCGGCGACGTCCAGCATCAGCCCGTCGACGTGCGCGGGCACCCCGGAGAGCAGTTCGGCGGGCGGGGTGCCGAGCCGGGCGGGCCAGGCCTTGCGGACCAGCTCGTGGTTGCCGCCGATGCCGCCGGAGGTGACGATCACGGCCTGGGCGCGCAGTTCGAAGCGTCCGGCGACCTCGCGCGAGCTGGCCTCGCCGCGGGCCGCCGGGCTGGGCACCAGCACCTCGCCGGTGACGGTGTCGACGGCGCCCGCGGTGGCGGCCAGCCCGGTGACCCGGTGGCGGAAGCGCAGGTCGACCAGTCCGCGCGCGGCGGCGGCGCGGACCCGGCGGACGAAGGGGGCGAGCAGCCCCGGCCCGGTGCCCCAGGTGATGTGGAAGCGCGGCACCGAGTTGCCGGGCCCGTCGGCGAGGAGGCCGCCTCGCTCGGCCCAGCCGACCACGGGGAAGAACCGCACGCCCTGGCCGTGCAGCCAGGAGCGCTTCTCGCCGGCCGCGAAGTCGACGTAGGCCTCGGCCCAGCGGCGCGGCCAGGCGTCCTCGGGCCGGTCGAAGCCGGCCGTGCCGAGCCAGTCCTGCCAGGCGAGCGCGTGCGAGTCGCGGATGCGCATCCGGCGCTGCTCGGGCGAGTCGACCAGGAAGAGGCCGCCGAAGGACCAGTGGGCCTGGCCGCCGAGCGAGGCGGCGGGCTCCTGGTCGAGCAGGATCACCTTCCGTCCGGCGTCGGCGAGTTCGGCGGTGGCGGCGAGGCCGGCGAGTCCCGCTCCGATGACGATGACGTCGGCGTCCAGGGCCATGCGCAGTCCTCCGTCGCGGCTCGCGGCGGCGGCACGCCGGGGGTGGGCGCCGCCACTGGGACGGCGCGCCGAGCGGCCGCCGTCGGTGTGCGCCCGATACTGCGGCCCGGGGTGACGTCCGGTCAACCGGTCGGTAACAACCGCTCGCACGAATTCCGCTCCACCGCGTTTCGGAAATGCGCCCGATACCCGGCGGACGAAATTCGAAATGGCACCCGGTGCCATCTGACGGGATTTCCGGAATTTCCGTCAAAGGCATGGACGGCTGCGAAACCTGGCAGTAACTTACCTGCGAGTAGCTGCGGCCCGGCTCGGCACGACCCGTACGCCCCGTCGATCGACGACCCCCACCCGTCGTTTCTCTCCCCCAGGAGGAACCGTGCTCCGCCCTGCCCGGAATTCCCGGCGACTCCGCCATTCCACCGCGCTCGCCGCCGTCGCCCTCGGCGCCGCCCTCGCGCTCACCTCCACCAGCGCCCAGGCCGCCACCCCCGCCCCGAGGCACTACGTGGCCCTCGGCGACTCCTACGCCGCCGGCGCCGGAGTCCCCGGCCAGTCGGGCGGGCTGTGCCTGCGCTCCGACCACAACTACGGCCACCTCGTCGCCGCCGCCCTCAAGGCCGGCGGGTACACCGACGTCACCTGCTCGGCCGCCAAGGTCAAGGCCATGACGCAGCCGCAGTACGACGCGTTCATCAAGGTCAACGACCCGCAGCTGGATGCGGTGAACGGCGACACCGACCTCGTCACCCTCGGCATCGGCGGCAACGACCTCGCCGCCAGCGACCTGGGCCTCGGCGAACTGGTCGCCACCTGCATCGCCGGCGCGGTCGTCAACCCGCTCGGCACGCCCTGCAAGGACGTCTACCACCACGGCTACTGGGACTGGAGCACGTGGTCCTGGCAGTACGGCAACGACGACCTGGCCGAACGGATCACCACCACGATCGCCCCGCAGATCGCCGACACCCTCCGGCGCATCCACGCCAAGGCCCCCAAGGCCAGGGTCCTGCTGGTCGGCTACCCGTCCGTGCTGCCCGCCGACGGCTCGAAGTGCGTGCTGCGCCAGCCGGTGACGCCGGGCGACGTCGAGTACCTGTACGGCGTGCTCAAGGGGCTGAACGCCGCCCTCAAGTCCACCGCGGCGGCGAACGGCGCGACGTACGTGGACACCGCGACACCGACCCTCGGGCACGACGTGTGCTCGGACGACCGCTGGATCGAGGGCGCGCTGCCGGGCTCGCCCGCCGTGCCGTTCCACCCGAACGCCACCGGCGAGAAGGTGATGGCGGACGCGGTGCTGGCCGCGCTGCGGTAGCGGCCGGTTCAGGAGAACCCCGAGGGGCCGGTGACCAGACCCCGGTCACCGGCCCCTCGGTTCTACGGCCCCTCGGCCCTGCGCTCACTCCGACTCGGCCGCCGCGAGACCGGCCGACCACTTCTCCTCGACCTTGCCGAACTTCCAGTACGCGATCGCCGCGGCCCAGGTCAGCACGAACAGGGCGACGATCGCGTAGCCGACGAAGTTGAGGTCCAGCGCGCCGATCCAGGCGATCGGGCCGCTGGTGACGTCCAGCTTCTCGCCGACCAGGCCGATCAGCTCGATCAGGCCGATGACCAGCGCGACCAGCACCGACAGGCCGGTGACGGTCAGGTTGTAGTAGATCTTGCGGACCGGCCGGGAGAACGCCCACTCGTAGGCGAAGTTCATGAACGAGCCGTCGATGGTGTCCAGCAGGCTCATCCCGGCCGCGAACAGGATGGGCAGGGTCAGCAGCGCGTACCAGGGCAGCGAGAAGGCCGCCGCGCCGCCGGCCAGCACCAGCAGGGACACCTCGGTGGCGGTGTCGAAACCCAGGCCGAACAGCAGGCCCACCGGGTACATGTGCCAGGGCTTGGTGACCGCCCGGGTGACCTTGCCGAGGATCCGGTTCATCAGCCCGCGCCGCTCCAACTGGCGCTCCAGCTCGGCCTCGTCGTACTCGCCGTCGCGCATCCGGCGGAACACCTTGAGGATGCCGTTGAAGGCGCCCAGGTTGATCAGGCCGAGCAGCAGCAGGAAGGTGCCGGAGACGGTGGTGCCGATGAGGCCCGTCATCCTGTGCAGCGTCGAGTCGTCGGACTCCACCTGGCCGGCCAGCGAGCGGATGCCGAAGGCCAGCAGCGCGCAGAGGCCGAAGACGATCGAGGAGTGCCCGAGCGAGAACCAGAAGCCGACCGACAGCGGCCGCTTGCCCTGGCCCATCAGCTTGCGGGTGGTGTTGTCGATCGCCGCGATGTGGTCCGCGTCGAAGGCGTGCCGCATGCCGAGGGTGTAGGCGGTCATCCCCATGCCCGCGCCGAAGACCTGGCCGCCGACGTCGTAGTGCTCGGGCGCGACCAGCGCCAGCAGGGTGAACCAGCCGACGACGTGCAGCGCGAGGATGAAGCCGCCCATCCCGGCCAGCCGCAGCCACTCCTCGCGGGTGAGCCGGTCGCGCCATCTGACGGGCGCGGCACCTACGGCGCTGGACATTCTGTGATCCCTTCGGGTGATCCGGGCGGAAGCTGGGCCATCTTTCCCCCCTGGGGCGAGTAGTTGCAAGTCATACGCAATTACGGCTCGGTTTCCCTTCCGCCAAAAATCGCCGTGCGCCGCTGCCGTGACCGGCGGGGGCCCTCCCCGGGAGGCCGGGGGCCTTCGTCAGGAAATCCACCGGTTCCTCCCCTAGGGTCGAACTGCCGACGCCCGCGGCGCGGCCCCCGTCCGTGCCGCGGGCCGCTCGGCGCTCACCGGCCCGGGACCCGAGGGGAGCGGCCATGCCGTCGTACCCGTTCCACACCACCCGCGAGGACGTCCGCATCCCGCTGCCCGACGGCACCGAGCTCGCCGCCCGGCTGTGGCGTCCGGTCACCGAAGGGGCCATCCCCACCCTGCTGGAGTACTCGGCCGACCGCCTCGGCGACCGCACCGCCGCCGAGGACGCCCGCCGCCACCCCTGGTACGCCGGCCACGGCTACGCCGCCGTCCGGGTCGACACCCGCGGCCACGGCGACTCCGGCGGCGCGCCCGCCGAACCCGGCAGCGAACGGGAACTCTCCGACGGCGCCGCCGTCGTCCAGTGGCTCACCCGCCGCCCCTGGTGCAACGGCCGGCTCGGCCTGCTCGGCGTCGGCGCCGCCGGCACCACCGCGCTGCGGCTCGCCGCCCGGGTGCCGGAGACCGTCGGCGCCGTGGTCACCGCCTGCCCCGAGGGCGGCCACCGGCTCGGCGGCGCCGTCCTCGCCGCCGACCTGCACACCCGGCTCACCGACCTGGTCGCCAACGCCGCCCTCCCGCCGGACCCGCGCCGCCTCGGCGACGCCTGGCGGGCCGGCTGGCTGGCCCGGCTGGAATCCCTGGAACCCCCGGTCGACACCTGGCTCGCCGCCGGGGACACCACCGTGCCGGTGTCCGTCCCCGTCCTCGCGGTGGCCGGCTGGGGCGATCCGTCCTGCTCCTTCGTCCTGCGGCTGCTCGCCGAATCCCCCACCGCGCACGCCCTGATCGGCCCCTGGCCGCACGGCCTGCCCGAGGCCGCCCTCACCGAGACCCTGCGCTGGTGGGACCACTGGCTGCGCGGCGTCGACACCGGCGCCCTCAAGGAACCCGCCCTGCGCAGCTGGATCAGCACCCGCTGGACCGGCGAGGAGGCCTGGCCCTCCCCCGACGTCCGCGAGATCCACTACGACCTGGACGGCCAGCTGAGCACCGCCGGCACCGCCTCCGACGACCGCTACGTCCACGTCCGCTCCCCGCAGCACACCGGCCTCAACGCCGGCTCCTACGTCCCGCACGGCCGCCCCGCCGACCGGCCGCCGGACCAGCGCGAGGAGGACGGGCGCTCGGTGTGCTTCGACTCCCAGCCGCTGCCCGAACCGGTCGAACTGCTCGGCGCCCCGACGCTGCGGCTGCGGCTGCGGGAGGGCGGAGCCCCGGCGCAGGTGGTCGCGCGGCTCTGCGTGGTCGGGCCGGAGGGCGCCTCGGAGCTGCTCAGCCGGGGGGTGCTGGACGTCGGCGGGGCGGGCGGGGGCGTGGGCGAGGGGGGCGCGGAGGTCGAGGTCGAGCTCGCCGCCTGCGCGGCCACCGTCCCCGCCGGACACCGGCTGCGGCTCGCCCTCTCCTCCGTCTACTGGCCGTGGGTGTGGCCGCCCGCCGACGACACCGGGTACGCCGTCGACCCGTCCCGCTCCACCCTCGGCCTGCCGGTCCGCCACCTCGCGGCCGACATCGGCACCGCGCCCATCACCTTCGGGACGCCCTCGCTGCCCGACCTGCTGGACATCCACGTCACCGAGCCGCTCACCGCCCGGCCCGAACACGTCACCGTGCACGACATCGGCCGCCACGAGTGGCGCACCGAACTCTCCCCCGCCGGCGACGGCACCCGCACCCACCCCGACGGCCTGGTCCGCGACGAGCACACCGTCACCGCCTACCGCGTCCTCACCGGCGCCCCGCTCAGCGCCCAGGCCCGCTCCGACCGCACGGTGCGGCTGGAGCGGCCGGACATCGGCTGGGACGTGACCGTCCAGACCCGCACCCAACTGCGCTGCGACGCCGGGCACTTCATCAGCGTCGTACAGCTGCGGGCGCTGGAGGCCGGGTCGGTGGTGTTCACCCGGGAATGGCAGCACCGGGTGCCGCGAGAGAGGCCTTAAAAGTTATTCTTATACACTTGCCTTTCTTTTCTCTTTCGCCTTATAAATGGCTCCCATGAAGACCCTCGGCCTGATCGGCGGCATGAGCTGGGAATCCACCGCCGAGTACTACCGCCTGCTGAACACGCTCACCCGCAACCGCCTCGGCGGGCTGCACTCCGCCCGACTCGTGCTCCACTCGGTCGACTTCGCCGAGATCGAGCGGCTCCAGGCGGCGGGGCGGTGGAGCGAGGCCGGCGAGATCCTCGCCGACGCCGCGCGCTCGCTGGAGGCGGCGGGCGCCGAACTCCTGCTGATCTGCACCAACACCATGCACAAGGTCGCCGACCAGGTCGAGGCCGCGGTCTCCGTCCCGCTGCTGCACCTCGCCGACGCCACCGCCGAAGCCGTACGCGCGGCGGGAGTCCGGCGGGTCGGACTGCTGGGGACGGCATTCACCATGGAACAGGACTTCTACCGGGGCCGGTTGGCCTCCGGCGGCCTGAACGTCCTGGTGCCGAAGGCGGGTTCGCGTGCCCTGGTGCACCGGATCATCTACGAGGAGCTGTGCGTCGGCCTGGTCCGCGAGGAGTCCCGCGCGAGCTACCGGCAGGTCATCAGCGAACTGGTGGCGGCCGGCGCGGAGGGAATCGTGCTCGGCTGCACCGAGATCGAGCTGCTGATCCGGCCGGAGGACAGCCCGGTGCCCGTCTTCCCCACCACCCGGCTGCACGCCGAGGCGGCCATCGACGCCGCCCTGGCCGCCCCCTGAAACGGGCTTGCGCGGGGCGGATCACCATCCCGATCGAGCACACGCCCCAGTGGGACGACGAGCACATCCCCCGCGAGGCCGACAGCGCGGCCCCGGCGACGAGGACCGAGACCAGCGCCGCGATGAGTCGGCATCGTGGTCATCACGGCGCTCGGCTCGATGGCCCTGACCACAGGAATCGAGCATCATGTCGCCTGGGCTCCGATGTGGGCCCTGACGGACGGCCAGCAGCACGAATACCGCTGAGGTGTGGGGATGACGCGCGACCAGGCTCCGTACTGGAACACCAACGTGGCCCGGCACGCCGGCATCCTGCGGGCGGTGCCGCCGGGGTGCGGGGCGGCGCTGGACGTGGGGTGCGGGGACGGGCTGTTGGCGTCGAGGCTGGCGCGGCGGTGCGGACGGGTGGTCGGGGTGGACACCTCGGCCGAGATGGTCGCCCGGGCGCGGGCCGCCCACCTCGAACCCGCCTTCCTGGAGGGGGACTTCCTCACCCTTGACCTTCCCGTCGAGGGCTTCGACTTCGTCTGCTCGGTCAGCGCGATCCACCACATGGACTTCGAGGCCGCCCTCACCCGCATGCGGGAACTGCTGCGCCCCGGCGGCGTCCTGGTGGTGGTCGGGCTCGCACGGGAGGGGTCGGCGGCGGACCGGGCCCGGCGAGCAGCCGCCGCACCACTGGTACGGGCCGTGAAGACGGTACGGCGGGCCACCACCCCGGAGGGCATGCCGACGACCGCACCGGTGATGACCTACCGGGAGGTGCGGCAGGCGGCCTGGCGGGTGCTGCCCGGGGTCGGCTACCGGTGGCACCTGCTGCGGCGCTACTCGCTGACCTGGCGCAAGCCCTGAGGGATCGCCGTGCGCACGGCCGGCCCCTCAGCGTCGAGTTCGAGGATCCCGGCGGGCGGGAGCATCTCCACCGCTCCGCCGACCGGGCGGGTTGATCCGGGTCAGCACTGGGCGATCGCCGCCGCCAGCAGCATGCCGATGAGGAGCAGGCCCAACGCGATGAAGCCGAGGCCCAGTTGGCGGCCGACCGAGGCGAACCGATGGGCGGGGGCCAGGCCCAGGATCGTCAGGGCCCAGGACGAGAGGTAGTCGGCGCCGTGGTGGCGCACCGCGTCGGCGACCAGTTTCAGGCCCCGGTCGTCGACGTCCAGGATCACCCGCCGGCCGGAGCGGTCGGCCACGGACACGTAGGTGAGCGGGCCCGACCGCCGCGGCAGCACCCAGCCGCGCACGATGGCGAGCGCCGCGAGGTCCACCTCCCGCACGCCCGTCCAGGTACGGGCCCGCACCAGGGTTCCGTCGGCCCGCCAGGACTTCCGCCGCGCCGTACCGGACCGCAGCAGGACGGCCGGCCCCATCGCCGCCACCAGTCCGGGCAGCAGCAGCGCCGCCGAGTGCGCGAACGCCGGGCCGACCGCCAACGGCGGTGCCACCACCGCGACGAGCAGCACCGCCCACACCACGGCGAGGGAGCCGCGCCGCCGTACGACCCCGGTCGAAGTACTCACGGCCGCCACCGTAGCCCTGCCGACCGGTCGGGCACCACGGGATCGGCCGTCCGACGCCCCGCCGCGGTCAGGCCACCGGCTGCCGGTCACGGTCACGGTCCCGGTCGGGTGTGGGGGCGGCGGTGAGGTCCTCGGAGCGGTGGGGCATCCGCAGGACGGCCAGGGCGCCGAGGGCGACGACGGCGATGGCGAAGAGCAGGAGGGAGAGCAGGACGAGGCCGGTCACGAGTCGCACGCGTCGCCCCCGGCCGGCCCGATCGGGCACGGGTGCTGGTTCACGGCCACCCGGCGGCGCCCCCCGGGTCTCCACCCGGCGCGCGGCGCTGCTCCGCACAACTCCTCGCGCGCGGCCGACCGGTCAGGGGGGAGTTCGAGGGGGAACACGAAGAGACCTCCGCGGGGGGACGAAAGTGGACCACTCGTCGACGCATACCGGCCAACAGGACCCGGACAACGGCGAGATCACGAGCCAACGAACACTCAGCGCACACGACTCGCTACGCTCAGCATGGGGCCTATGTGATGCTCGGCGCAACTTCTTTGCGGTGACTCGCATATATACAAATCGAACCTCAATTCGGCGGTCTGGCCTGCTAGTTGTCGGTAGCGTCGGCGCCCATCACCCGGGCAGACTGGTCAGCCGACAGCTCGGGAGGGGGCAGCATGGCAGTCTCGACCGTTCGCCGACGAAGGCTCGGCGGCGAACTGCGGAAGCTCCGTGAGGAACGGAGGCTCACCGCCGAAGTGGTCGCGGAGGCCACGGGGATGAGCCAGCCCAAACTCACCCGGATCGAGACCGCCCACACCGCGGCCAAGATCGAGGACGTCATCAAACTCCTCGACTACTACGGATGCGACGACGAGGACTACCGGGCCGGACTGATCGCCATCACGAAGGACGGGAGCAAGCGCGGCTGGTGGCTGAGCTACCGCGACGTCATCAACGCCACCGCGAACGACCTGATCCTCCTGGAAGCCGACGCCACCACCTACAAGACGTACGAGCCGGCCCTCGTCCCCGGCCTCTTCCAGACGCCCGAATACGCGCGCATCGTCATCGACCGTCTGCGCATCCGGTCCGGCGGATCCGTCGAGGACCTGGTCCAGGTGCGCATGGCACGGCAGTCCATCCTGACCCGCCCGAACCCCGTGCAGGTGTGGGCCGTCATCCACGAGGCGGCCCTCTGCTCCAACGCCAACCGCCCCGAGATCATGGTCCCGCAGCTGGACAGGCTCCTGACGCTCAGCAGCCTGCCCAACATCAACATCCAGGTCATGCCGGTCGGCGCGGCGATCAACCCGGGAATGACCGGAGCACTCGCGCTGATGGGATTCCCCCAGCGGAAGGACCTCGACGTCGTCCTGGTCGAAGGGCTGCTGAGCAGCCTGTGGGTCGAGGATCCGGCCGATGTGGAGCTCTACCGGGCGAAGTTCCAGGAGATCACGGCGGAAGCCATGTCCGTCGACTCCTCGCTCGCCTTCATCACCGCACAGAGAGACAAGATCAAGTGACCCAGCCGACCTTCAAGAAGTCCAGCTACAGCGCCGGGGACGACAACTGCGTCGAGGTGGCCACCCCTGGCGGCTCCGGATCCGGCTCCCGCATCCGCGACTCGAAGGACCCCTCCGGCCCCGCCCTCGCCTTCGACCGCGCGGCCCACACCGCGTTCATCGACGCCGTCGCCGCCGGGGAGTTCGACTTCGGGCTCCTCTAGGAACCCACTGGGCGGCGGCCGTCACCCCCGGTGGGCGGCGATGAGCCCGGGCAGTTCGCGCATGGACTCGAAGACGACCGTGCCCGGCCCGGCCAGCCGCTGCGCCGCGGTGACGCCGCCCGCGTAGCCGAGCGAGCGCATCCCGGCGGCGCGGGCGGCCGTGACGCCGGGCAGGCTGTCCTCGACGACCAGGCAGGCCGCCGGGTCGACGCCCATGGTGCGGGCGGCGTGCAGGAACAGGTCGGGCGCGGGCTTGCCGCGCCCGACCTCGGTGGCGCTGAAGATCCGCCCGGCGAAGCGGTCGTACAGCCCGGTGCGGCCGAGGGTGTGGCGCATCTTCTCGTGGGTGCCGCTGGAGGCGACGCAGGTCGGCAGGGTGATCGCGTCCAGCGCCTCCGGCAGGCCGTCCACCGGGGTCAACCAGGCGTCCATGGCCTCGGCGTGCAGCTCGCGGAAGCGCCGGTCGAACGCCGTCGCGGTCTCCTCCCCGAGCCGCTCGGCGACCATCGCGTGGTTGGCCGCCTCCGATCTCCCGACGAACCGCTCGATCGCCTCCGCCTCGGTCAGCGGCCAGCCCAGCTCGGCGCCCAGCCGCACCAGCACCCGGACGGCGATCACCTCGCTGTCCACCAGGACGCCGTCGCAGTCGAATATCACCAGCTCAATCGGCTTGATCATCCGAACAGCATAGGGATGCGCCCACCGCCCGGGGCCGGTGGTCCATGAACGGGCCGACGGCCCCGGGCGGCGGCCGGCCTCAGCTGGTCTGGATGGAGGTGTCGTCGATCACGAAGCTCGTCTGGAGCGAGGCGTCCTCGGTCCCGGTGAACTTCAGGGTGACGCTCTGGCCCGCGTAGGACGAGAGGTCGAAGGTGCGCTGCTGGTAGCCGGCCGCGGCGTCCACGTTGGAGTAGGTCTTCAGCGTGGTGCCGTTCACCGACACGGTCAGCTTGTCGTACGCCGTGGAGCCCGACTCGGCGGTGTCGATGTGCAGCCAGAAGCTCAGCGTCGCCTTGCACCCGGCCGGGATCGTCACCGTCTGCGCCAGCGTGTCGGTGTGGGTGGTGCCGTAGCCGTTCAGCCACGCCTTCCACGAACCGCCGTGCGCCGCCTGCGAGGCGCTGTTGTCGATCACGCCCGAGCTCGTCGTCCACGGCGCCGCCGTACCCGTCTCGAAGCCCGGGTTGCCCAGCAGCTGCGCCGGCGTGCAGGTGCCGCCGCCACCGCCGTTCACCGCCCAGGTGAAGCCGGTCGAACCGGCCCTGCCGGCCGAGTCCGTCACCGTGACCGTGACGTTGGAGGTGCCCGCGGTGGTCGCGGTGCCGGTGATCGCGCCGGTCGAGGAGTTGATCGACAGCCCGGCGGGCAGGCCGCTCGCGCTGTACGACAGCGGGGCGGTGCCGCCCGAGGCGTTGATCTGGAGGTTCACCGCGGTGCCGACCGCCGTGGACTGGTCACCGGGGCTGCTGACCGAGACGGCGCCGGTACCGGCCGGCTTGGTGAGCAGGCAGCCGGGCACGGTGAGGTCGATGGTCCGGTTGGTGCCCAGGCAGGTGGTGAACCAGTAGGTCTCCTCGCCGTAGCTCTGGCCCTTGGTGACGGTGGTCGTGCCGTCGGCGGCGACCTCACAGGGGTTGTTGAGGGTGCACATCGCGCCGTCGTCGTTGCCGGTGTTGTTGATGCCGACGATCCGCCCGCTCGCGGAGTCGACGATCGGCGAGCCGGAGGTGCCGTGCGTGGTGTTGCAGCCGGAGCTGTAGCGCAGCGAGTCGTGCCAGGTCCACTGGTCCTCGCGCAGGGTGGGCACGAAGCCGTTGACGGAGCAGTTCCAGACCTGCTTCCAGTACGAGGACGGGATGTACATCGCGGCGCCGTCGACGGGGTGCGCGTCGTTGACGGTCAGCGCGGTGACGCCGTACTTGGAACTGATCGAGCCGTAGGTGTCGGTGAGGCGGTAGAGCGCGACGTCGGTGCCGGTCATCGTCGCGTACAGCACCTGGTCGGCCTGGACGGTGCCGAGGCTGTTGCCCGCGCCGTCGAGCAGGGTGCCGCTGCGGCTGGCGCTCACGTTCTGGATGACCTGGCCGGCCGACGGCATGGTCGGCAGGCAGTGCCCGTTGGTGAGCATCAGCGCCCGGTCGCCGTCCACCGAGGCGGGGTAACGGACCAGCGAGGCCGAGCAGTTGCTCAACGCGATGGTCGCGTTCAGGTCGGCCGCCTGGACCGCGTGCGCGGGGGCGGCGGCGAAGGCCAGCCCGCCCGCGACGACGGCACTCGCACCGGCCACCGCGACAAGTCTCTTGAACATGGCTCTCCTTGTGGGGGATCGCGGGGTGCCCGGCTGGTCGCCGAGGCCCGCGCCCGCACGAAAGTGCCATGGTCACTTCAAGTGGTCAACCGTTCGGGCCGAACTCGCCACCGTGCGACGCGTGTTGTGCCACCCAACAGCAACCACCCATCCCGATATGTCCGTTACGGGCGCACGGATCGCCCGCACGGGGCCGCCTCACGGCGGTCACGGAATCTCATGGTCAACCGATGACCGGCCCATTACTCCCAGGGGCCGCCCAGGTCGCTCCCAGGAGGTCAACTACGATCGGGCACGTGCTCAGCCTCACCGGACTCCCCCTCCAGATCGCCACCTCGGTCATCGCGATCCTCGTCTTCGCCGCCACCATGTGGTTCTGGCCGCGGCTCGGCGGGAAGGGCTGGAAGTCCTGGCTGGGACGGTTCGGCGCCTTCCTCGCCACCCAGCTCACCGTGCTGGCCGCCATGGGCCTGATCGCCAACAGCTACTTCGGCTTCTACAGCTCCTGGACCGACCTGCTCGGCACCAGCGGCGGGCTCGGCACAGTCGTCGACCACTCCCCCAACGCCTCCGGTGTGGCCGTCACCGGTGAGCAGAAGTTCTACTCGGCCCAGGGCTCGGACCCGGAGCGCTCCGGACTGATCCAGAAGGTCGACGTCAAAGGAGCCGGCAGCGGCCTGAGCAGCGAGGCGTACGTCTACCTGCCCCCGCAGTACTTCCAGCCGGACTACGCCAAGCAGCGCTTCCCGATGGCCCTGGTGCTCACCGGCTACCCGGGCACCCCGGAGAAGCTGATCTCGCTGATGCAGTACCCGGCCTCCACCCTCGAAGCGATAGAGCAGAAGAAGCTGCCGCCGACCATCCTGGTGATGACCCGCCCCACCCTCGTCGGCGACCGGGACACCGAGTGCGTGGACGTCCCGAACGGCCCGCAGGTCGAGACCTTCTTCACCACCGACCTGCCCAAGGCCCTCGCCACCACCTACCGGATCGGCACCGACCCGTCCAACCGGGCCGTGATCGGCAACTCCACCGGCGGCTACTGCGCGCTCAAGTTCGCGCTGCGCAAGCCCGACTCCTACCGCGCGGCCGTCGCCCTCTCCGGCTACTACAGCGCGGCCCACGACCCGACCACCGGCGACCTCTTCGGCGGCAGCGACAAGCTGAAGCAGGAGAACGACCTGCTGTGGCGGCTCAAGAACCAGCCGCCCGCGCCCGTCTCACTGCTGCTGACCACCGCGAACGACGAGAACAACTACGCCGAGACCCAGGCCATGGTCGGCGCCTTCAAGGCCCCGACCAAGATGTCGACCATCACCCTGGACACCGCCGGCCACAACTTCCACACCTGGACCCGGGAGATCCCCCCGGCCCTGGAATGGCTCGGCAAGCACATCACCATGCCCGCGACCGCCTGACACCACCCGCCGTCCGGGTGAAACGGCAGATCACACCCGTCTCACAGACCCGTCTCACGGTTCTCTCAGGCACGCCACCGAGCGTATGGCGCATGACCACGAGCAGCTACTCCCCTCCGGCCGGCGATCCGTGGTGGCCCGAGGCCGCGAACTACCCGCCGCCGGAGGTGCCGCAGCCGGACCCGGCGCCGCTCTTCCCCGAGCAGCCCCTGCCGCCCGTCGGCCCCAAGGGGTTCGCCTCCTGGCCCGACCGGCTGCGCACCCTCCCGGCCCGCGCCTGGCGCGGCCGCGCGGACGACCCGCGCTGGGTGCGCCCGGCCCTGCTGGCGCTGCTGGCCACGACCACCGTGCTCTACCTGTGGGGCCTGGGCGCCTCCGGCTGGGCCAACGCCTTCTACTCGGCCGCCGTGCAGGCCGGCAGCCAGAGCTGGAAGGCCTTCTTCTTCGGCTCCTCCGACGCCGCCAACTTCATCACCGTCGACAAGCCCCCGGCCTCGCTGTGGCCGATGGCACTGTCGGTGCGGATCTTCGGCCTCTCCTCCTGGGCGATCCTCGCCCCGCAGGCGCTGATGGGCACCGCCACCGTCGGCGTGCTGTACGCGACGGTGCGCCGCCGCTTCTCCCCGCTCGGCGGCCTGCTGGCCGGGGCCGCGCTGGCGCTCACCCCGGTCGCGGCGCTGATGTTCCGCTTCAACAACCCGGACGCGCTGCTGGTGCTGCTGCTCACCCTGTCCGCGTACGGGCTGGTGCGGGCGATCGAGACGGCGGGCACCCGCTGGCTGCTGTTCACCGGGGCGATGTTCGGCCTCGCCTTCCTCACCAAGACGCTGGCGGCCTTCCTGATCCTGCCCGCCTTCGCGGTGATCTACCTGGTCGTGGCGCCCACCGGCTTCTGGCGGCGGGTGCGGCAGACCCTGCTCGCGGGCGCGGCCCTGCTGGTCGCGGGCGGCTGGTGGGTGGCGGTCGTCGAGCTGCTGCCCGCCTCGGCCCGCCCGTACGTCGGCGGCTCGCAGGACAACAGCTTCCTGTCGCTCACCTTCGGCTACAACGGCCTCGGCCGGGTCGACGGCAACGAGCGCGGCAGCGTCGGCGGCGGCGGCCGGATGCCGGCCGGGCTCGACCTGCCGGGCGGGGCGATGCCCGGCGGCGGCCGCGGCTGGGGCCAGACCGGCATCACCCGGATGTTCGGCGGTGACATCGGCGGGCAGATCGCCTGGCTGATGCCGGCCGCGCTGATCCTGCTGGTCGCCGCCCTCTGGGCGACCCGCCGCTACGCCCGTACCGACACGGCCCGCGCGGCCTTCCTGGTCTGGGGCGGCTGGCTGGTCTCCACCGCGCTGATCTTCAGCTTCATGTCCGGGATCTTCCACCAGTACTACACGGTGGCGCTCGCCCCGGCCGTCGCGGCGCTGGTCGGCATGGGCGTGGACGGGCTGTGGCGGGCCCGGCACCGGCTGCCCTGGGCTCTGGTGCTGGCCGGGACCCTCGCGGTGACGGCGGTGTGGTCGTTCGTCCTGCTCGGACGCAGCTCCGGCTTCGTGCCCTGGCTGCGCTGGGCGGTGCTGGTCGGCGGACTGGTGGCGGCCGTCGCGCTGGTGGCCGGGCAGTTCGCCGGGAACCTCTCCGGGCGGGTCGGCGCGCGGATCGCCTCGGTGGCGGGCCTGGTGGGCCTGGCCGCGGCGCTCGGCGGCCCGGCGGCGTACGCGGTGGACACCGTGGGCACCGCGCACACCGGCTCGATCATCACCGCCGGACCGTCCGTGAAGGGCGCGTTCGGACCGGGTGGCGGCGGGCACAGGGGCGGCAAGGGGTTCCCGGGCGGGCAGGGCTTCCCCGGCGGCCAGGGCTTCCCGGGAGGCCAGGGCGGTCAGGGCTTCCCCGGCGGTCAGGGCGGTCAGGGCTCGCACGGGCAGAACGGCTTCCCCGGCGGCTTCCCGGGCGGGTTCGGCGGAGGTTCCGGAAACGGCTCCGACGGGTCCGGGAGGGGCGAGGGCACCGGCGGCCGCCACGAGCGTGGCACGGGCGCCGCCCCCGGCACCACCGGCGGCTTCCCCGGCGCGCAGGACTCCGAGGGCACGGGCCCCGGCGGCTTCCCCGGCGGCATGGGCGGCGGCGGCATGGGCGGCCTGCTCGACGGCGCCAAGGTGAGCGACGAGGCCGCGTCCCTGCTCAAGGACGGCGCCGACCAGTACACCTGGGCGGCCGCCACCACCGGCTCGCAGAACGCCGCCAGCTACCAACTCGCCACCGGTGAGCCGGTGATGGCCCTCGGCGGCTTCAACGGCACCGACCCGTCGCTCAGCCTGGCCGGCTTCCAGAAGTACGTCGAGGAGGGCAAGGTGCACTGGTTCATCGCCGGCGGCTCCCACCGGGGCTTCGGCGGTGCGGGCGGCGAGGGCGACGAGGGTGGGCAGGAGTCCGAGTCCGCCCAGATCGAGTCCTGGGTGACCAGCCACTTCACCGCCAAGACGGTCGGCAGCACCACGTTCTACGACCTGACGGCTCCGAAGTCCTGAAACCGCTGTTCCACAGGGCCCGAAATCCGAGAGGGGCGTGCCGCGTTCGCGCGGCACGCCCCTCTCGGTGTCGGTCTCAGTCGGACGGGCAGCGCGTCCCGGCCGCCGGCATCCGGCCGGCCACCAGGAACGCCGTGACGGCCTCGCGCACGCACTCGCTCTTGTCGTACGCGGTGTGCCCGTCGCCCTCGCGGGTGAGCAGCACCCCGTGCTCCAGTCCGGCCGCCAGCCGCTGCGCCCACGGGTAGGGGGTGATCGGATCCCCGGTGGAGCCGACCACCAGGATCGGGGCGCTGCCGGGCGCCTTCACCGTGTGCGGCCGCTCGGGCGAACGGTACGGCCAGGGGCGGCAGTCCGGGGTGAACAGGGTGCCCCGGGGGTCGTGCCCGCTGGTCAGCGGGGCGTGGGCGGCGAGGTCGGCGAGGGCCGCGCGCAGGTCCGTGTCGGTGGGCGCCAGCGGGGCGTCCGCGCAGTGGATGGCCGCGAAGGCGTCCCAGCGGCTGTCGTAGCGGCCGTCCTCGTCGCGGTCGTCGGCGCCGTCGGCGAGCCTGAGCAGTTCGTCGCCCTCGCCGCGCTCGACGGCCGGGTCGAGGGCGCCGCGCAGCCGGGGCCAGGAGCGGTGGCCGTCGGCGAGCACGTCGAGGACGCCGGCCCAGCCGAGCGCGGCGGTGACCTCACGGCCGTCGGCGGCGCGCAGCGGGTGGTCCTTGAGGCCGTCGAGGAAGTCGGCGAGCCGCTTGGGGGCGGTGGCCGGGTCGGTGCCGAGGGGGCAGGAGCCGCCGCCGGCGGCGCAGGCGGTGGCGTAGGCGCGGAACGCGGTCTCGGTGGCGGCGGCCTGTTCGGCGTTGAGGTGCATCAGGTCGGTGCTGCGCTCGACGGCGCCGTCGAGGACGAGGCGACCGGTGCGGTCGGGGAACTCCTCGGCGTAGAGGGCGCCGAGGTGGGTGCCGTAGGAGAGGCCGAGGAAGTCGAGCCGGCGCTCGCCGAGGGCGCCGCGCAGCACGTCGAGGTCGCGGGCGGCGTCGCGGGTGCCCAGGTGCGGGAGGAGGTCGGCGTGCCGGGTGCGGCAGGCGTCGGCGAGGACCCGGCCGCGGTCGTAGGACGGGTCGTCGGTGCCGTTCCACTTCTCGCGGGTGCGGTCGTCCAGGCAGTCGACGGGGGTGGTGGCGCCGGCGCCGCGCGGGTCGAAGCCGACCAGGTCGAAGTGGTCGCGCAGCGCGCCCTGGTAGCCGCGCCAGCCCCAACGGACCATGCCGACGCCGGAGTTGCCGGGGCCGCCGGGGTTGAGCACGAGGGAGCCGATCCGGGCGCCGGGGTCGGCGGCGGGCAGCCGGGCGAGGGCCACCTCGATGCTCCGGCCGCCGGGGTCGGCGTAGTCCAGCGGGACCCTGAGGGTGGCGCACTGGACGGTCGGTCCGTCGGGTTCGGCGCCGGCCCGGTCGGAGCAGGGGGCCCAGTCGATCCGCTGGTCGTAGAAGGCCCGCAGGGCCGGGGAGGCGGTGGCGGCGACCCGCTCGGCGAGCGGCGGCCGGGTCACCGTGCCCGGGCCGCCGGGGCCGCCCGGGCCGGAGCAGCCGGCCGGCAGGGTGAGGACGAGGGCGGCGAGGGCGGGCAGGGCACGCCGCGGGAGCCGGGTGATCAACGAGGGCACCGCCCACGAATACCACCCGGCACCCGCCCGGGGCACATCGCACCGGTCCCCGGGTGTCAGACGGAACGATTCGTCAGACGCACTGCTCCAGCATGGCCTTCTTGTCCGCCTCGGTGACCGGCAGCTGGTACTTCAGCGAGACCTGGGCGAAGCGCACGGCGTAGGAGCAGCGGATGTCGGTGTTGGCGGGCAGCCAGGACGCCGGGCCGGAGTCGCCCTTGGAGGCGTTCTGCGAGCCGTCGGCGGGGATCAGGTTGAGCGGGTCGTTGGCGATCTGGACCCGCTTGGCCTTGTCCCACTTGCTGGCACCCATCTGCCAGTCGTAGGAGAGCGGCATCACGTGGTCGATCTGGATCTTGGTGGCCTGCTGCTTGGTCCAGTCGACGGTCTTGCCGGTGTACGGGTCGTAGATGGTCATCGAGGTGACCACGCAGTTCGAGCCGTCCTTGCGCTCGACGGCGGTGCCGTCCCGGGCGAGCAGGTCGTTGCGGGTGTCGCAGTTGTTGTGCCCGAACGGGACGCCGTCGACGTTGTCGGTCCAGGCGGGGCCGAACTCGTTGCGGTCGTAGCCGTCCTTGGCGCCGACGGAGGCGGTGGCGACCTTGGCGATGAGGTCCCGGCCGGCCTTCCGGTCCTCGGGGGAGGTCAGCGGCGCCAGGCCCGGCTTGGTGCCGTCCGGGTTCTGCAGCGGGCTGGTGCCCAGGCCCCCGGCGGGGGCGGCGGATCCGCCGGTCGACTTGTGGTCGCGGCCCTCCACCAACCAGCCGACCAGCGCGAGCACGCATATCAGGAACACGGAGGCGGCGGACAGCCAGGTACGGCGGGCGGGCACGGAGAACTCCCGGAGTCAGGGGCGGGTTGACGGCGAACCAGCAGACCAGCCGCCCAAGACCAGGTCAAGCCGACGCCACGGGAAGGCCAAGGAGCATGTCGAAGCTCACACTCCGCCAGACCCCGCCGAAGGGCTGCGCTCCCCGCCCGCACCGGGCACCCTGGACGCATGCACGACCCCACCCCTCGCACCCCCGTCGCCCTGGTCCTCGCCGCCGGGGGCGGACGCCGCCTCGGCGGGCGGCCCAAGGCGCTGATCCGCTACGCGGGCCGGCCCCTGGTCGAGCACGCGGTGGCCACCGTGCGGGCCGGCGGCTGCCGGGACGTGACGGTGGTGCTGGGCGCGGAGCGCGACCGGGTGCGCTCCACCGCGCACCTGCCGGGCTGCCGACTGGTGGCCAACCCGGACTGGGCGCAGGGCATGGGCTCCTCACTGCGCGCCGGGCTGGCCGCACTGCCGTCAGGGGCCCCTGCGGTGCTGGTGATGCTGGTGGACACCCCGGGCGTCACCCCGGCCGCGGTGGCCCGGCTGCTGGCCGCGCACCGGGCCGGCGCCGAACTGGCCGCGGCGGCCTACGGCGGGCGGCGCGGGCACCCGGTGCTGATCGGCGCCCGGCACTTCGCCGAGGCGGCCGCGGGAGCCGGCGGCGACGCCGGGGCCCGCGCCCTGCTGGCGGCGCACGCCGCGGAACTCGTCCTGGTCGAGTGCGCGGACGTCGCCGTGCCGGACGACCTGGACACCCCCGCCGACCTGGACCGCTGGTCGGCGGGCTGAGAACCCTTCGTACGCCGACCCGCACGCCCTTCGTACGCCGACCGTGCGCCCTCCGTCCACCGACCGCGCGCCCTCCCCGCCGCATCCTCCCTGCGAAGGGTTCGGCATCGCCCGCGCCGCGCAGCCTCCCCTGATCCGTCCCTGAGGATTGCCCCATTCCGCGCCCAGAGCGGGACGTTTCGGGGAGCATGGGAACCATCCACCCGACACCGACGGACGGAGCCCGCGATGGCCGGACTGCCCGACGACTTCACCGGACACGACCCCGCGCGGCCAGGGCCGGGGACAGGTGGTGGCGCCCGGGCGATCCGCTGCCCCGCCTGCCGCCGCGAGCACCTCTACGAACCGCCCTCGCTGCCCTGTCCGTGCGGCGCCTCGCTGAAGGTGCCGCTGCTGCGGGGCGGGGTGCCGGTGCAGGTGCGGTTCCGCTCCTGGGAGGACTCCTGGCTGAGCATGCGCTGCCCGCACTGCGGCCGCTCCGACCAGTGGCCGCAGCCCGAGTTCACCTGCAACTGCGGCGCCACCGTCCGGCTGCCGGTGGACCGCACCACCCGGCTCGGCACCGGTACGGCCGCCCCGCTCGCCGCCCCCAACCCGCAGGCCGCCCGCCCGTACCCGGCGCACCCGATGAGCGCCCCGGTGTCCGGCCCGCCCGCGCCGCCCGGCGGCTCCACCGGCCGCCCCCGCCCGTTCCGCCCCCGCACGCCGTTCCGCCCGCACCCGGTGCGCACCTCGCAGGACGCGGTGTTCACCGCCGCCCGCTACCTGGAGTGGCTCGGCTTCGACGACCTGGAGCTGACCGAGGCCCAGGAACGCGACGGGGTCACCCTGCTGGGCAGCCGGATGGTCGCCCAGGTGGACACCTGGACCGAGCCCGCCGACGTGAAGTCGGTCGAGTGCCTGTGGCTCCAGACCCTGCACGCGGAGGAGATGGCCGCCGCGATGTTCACCCTCGCCGGCTACTCGCACCAGGCCACCGTGCGCGGCGAACAGCTGCTGGTCGCCCTGTTCAGCCTGGACCTCGCGGGCGTGCCGCAGCCCGCCAACGGCGCCGCCGAGGCCCTGATGGAGACCGGCTGGACCTCCTGAGCGCCCAACCCTCCTGACTAGATCATTTCTCCGCCAAAAGCAACAACCTCCGCTCGTGATCTGGTGCACAAGCTCGCCCCCGTGTTGAATTGCCGCCACAACGCGGGCCTTCGCCCTGCCGTCGCCGTGCGATCGGCCGTGACGGCAGGGCTCCAGGGGCAGGTCCGCGTCCTGCTGGATGGCGCACACAAGGAGGTGGCGTTGTCGGAGCACGGATGGGGCCCGAGCGGCCCGGACGGGCGGGGGCGGGCGGCAGCGGAGGAACCGGGCGACACCGTGTGGCGGCTGCGGTCCCGGGGGTGCTGGCAGGAGGCCGCCGAACTGCTGCGACCAGCCTCCGAACACGACCCCGCGGCCGCCCTCGGGCGGGCCGAACTCCTCATCGAGCAGTGCCTGTTCACCGCCGGGCACTGGATCCAGGCGGAACAGGCGCTACGGCTCGCCGAGGCGCTGGCGGCCGGCACCGAGCAGCGCGCGGCCGCCGCCTGCGCCCGCGGCTTCCTCGCGTACGTGGCCAGCGTGCTCGGCCCGCGCGACCGGCTGGACGAGGCGCAGGCCGCCCTCGGCCGCACCTCGGCGCTGCTGCCGCCGGACGCCCCGGGCCGCCCGCTGCTGGACTTCCGGCGCGGGCTGGTCGCCGAGAACCTGCTGCGCGACCGCAGCGCCGCCTGGATCGCCTATCGCCGGGCGCACGAGGGCGCGGGAGAGCGCGGGGACGAACTGCTGCGCTCCTACACCTGGCGACACCTGGCCGCCCTGGCGCTGGCCCGCGGGGACCGCGGCAACGCCCGGGAGGGCTTCGACGCCTCGTTGCGGCTGCGCGAGCAACTCGGCTTCACGGTGGGGGTGGCGCCGGCGCTCGCGGCGCTCGCCGAGGTGTCCGAGCCCGCCGAGGCCGAGCGGCTGCGCGCCGAGGCCGCCCGCCTGGTGCACGCCCTGGGCGGGGTTCCGGTCTGGCTCGCGCGCCAACTGGGAACCGGGCGCACGCCGGGGCCTCCCCCGGACGGGCGCACCACCCGCGAGAGCCGGGGAACAATCAGCTAAGGTGAGCCTAACCTGGCCGGGAGGAGCAGTATCCCGGCCAGGTCGCCTTGCCGTTCCCCGGGCACCGCCGCGCCCCGGTCCGGCCGGGCCCGGCCGCCGCGGTGGCCGGGCACCGCCGGGCGGTCCACCGGCGGCCCCGCTCGACCCGATGGGGCCGCCCATGACCGCGAGCAGCACCCGGCCCGGCTCCGCGCCGCGCGCCCCCCGCACCACCGGGGCGCACAGCCAGGCCCCCGCGCCGGACTCCCCCACCCCGTGCGCCTCCTCGTACCACCGGCTGACCGCGCTCACCCCCACCCTGACCGTGCGCTGCGCCCCGCCCCGCGGCGGCGACGGCTGGCTGCCCGTCGCCGAACTGGTCGCGGACCCGCAGGCGGTGGAGGAGCTGGTCACGCACGACACCCTGCAGGGCCTCGCCCGCTACGGGCGGCCGCTGCGCCCCGACGTCGCGGCCGGGTTCGGGCTGCACCGCCTCGTCTGGCCGGTCTCGCTGCTGTTCACCGTGCCGTGGTTCCTGGAGCGGCGCGTCCCGCTGCTCGGCCCCGGCGACGTCTCGGTGCGCCGCGGCCCCACCGCGGTGGAGCTGACCGTCCGTCCGGAGGCCTTCGCCTGCCTGCCGGGAGATCCGGCGGGCGGCTCGCCGCAGGCCCGTACGGCGGCGGACGGGGACGCGCTGGCCGCCGAACTGCGGGACGCGCTGGGCGGGTTCCTCGCTCCGGTGCTGGCCGCCTTCGGCCCCCGGGTGCGGCGCGGGCCCCGGGTGCTGTGGGCGATGGCCACCGACGCGGTGGTGGAGGGGCTCTGGTACGCGGGCGGGCTGCTCGGGGAGCAGGAGCGGGCGCGCGCCGAGCTGTCCGTGCTGCTGGCACCCCCGGCGCCCGGGACGCACACGCCCGGCGCGCACGGTACCGCCGCCCCCACCCCGGCCCCCTTCACCCCCGGTGCCGGCTTCGCGCTCCCGGTGCCCGGCCGCGTCGGCGCTCCGGACACCGACCGGGCCCGGGCCAGCTGTTGCCTCGTCTACACCGTGGAACCGGAGGGCATGTGCACCGGTTGTCCGCGCGTCACGCGGCGTTGACGCACATCCGTCCGATTCCGAATCCGTAAAGCCCGCAATTCCAGGAACAATCCGCTCCGCATTAGTCGCACGATCCGATTTTCCCTGTGCCAGAAATCCCTCTCCTCAGCGCATTCACGGCGAATCGGCCACTCCCCTGCCGGGCATCCGCCATGATGGTCCCCGCCATCACGACGCAGGAAAGCGACGCAGGAAAGCGAGGCTGGTTCCGGCGATGAAATCGTCCGACATACCGCTCGGCTGGGCCGTCACCGGAATCGCCGGGCTGCTGGTCACCGCGCTCCTGGTGGCCCTGGCCCGCAACCGGGGATCGACCTCCACCGCCGGCACGGACTCCTGGGAGCGCTCCGAGGAACGGCGACGCCGCAAGGAGTCCCTGTACGGCGCCGCCTCCTACACCCTGCTGTTCTGCTGCGCCGGTGTCGCCGCCGCGCTCTCCTTCCACGGCCTGGTCGGCTTCGGCGTGCAGAACCTCGGCCTGTCCGGCGGCTGGGAGTACCTCGTGCCGTTCGGCCTGGACGGCGCCGCGATGTTCTGCTCGGTCCTCGCCGTCCGCGAGGCCAGCCACGGCGACGCCGCGCTCGGCTCCCGGCTGCTGGTCTGGCTCTTCGCCGGCGCCTCCGCCTGGTTCAACTGGGTGCACGCCCCGCGCGGCCTGGGCCACGCGGGCGCCCCGCAGTTCTTCTCCGGCATGTCGCTGTCCGCGGCGGTCCTGTTCGACCGCGCGCTGAAGCAGACCCGCCGGGCGGCACTGCGCGAGCAGGGCCTCGTGCCCCGCCCGCTGCCGCAGATCCGCATCGTCCGCTGGCTGCGCGCCCCGCGCGAGACCTACGCGGCCTGGTCGCTGATGCTCCTGGAGGGCGTGCGCAGCCTGGACGAGGCGGTGGACGAGGTCCGCGAGGACAGGCGGGAGCGGGCCCTGGAGAGGGAGCGCCGCAAGCGGGCCGGCCGCCGCGAGCGGGCGGAGATCCGGGCGATCAACCGCGGCATCGGCCACTGGCGCGGCCGCGACGGCGCCGCCGCACGGCAGCCGGCACCCGGCTCGGAGCCCCCCGCGGCCGGCGGACCCGGGGCCGAGCCGTCGGCCGGTGCGCGGGAGGTGGGCGCCGGTACCGGTGCACGGGAGGTCGGGGCGGCCGAGGGCGCGGTCGTCCAGCCGGGCCTGCCGGCCCGTCCGGAGCGGCGCACCATCGACCTCACCCCCGACGAGGACACCGTGGCGCTGCCCCGGCTGGATTCGCTGGAGCGCAAGCTGAAGGACCTGGAGCAGCAGTTCGGCTAGCCCGTCCAGGCCGTTGAGTCCGCTAGGCCGCCGCGCCCGTCCCGCTGAGTTCGAACCACATCCGCTTGCCGGAGCCGCGAGGCTCCACGCCCCAGGCGTCCGCCAGCGCCTCGACCAGCATCAGCCCGCGGCCGGAGGAGGCCTGCTCGCCCGGCGTCCGGCGGGTCGGCCAGAGGTCCGACTCGTCCTCCACCTCGACCCGCAGCCGGGCCCGGCCGCCGGCCGCCTCCGGCTCCCGGTAGAGCCGGGCGGTGAACATGGCGTCCCGGTCGGTGTGCCGGATGGCGTTGGTGACCAGCTCGGAGGAGAGCAGCTCGGCGGTGTCGATGAACTCGGCGACGCCCCAGCGGCGCAGCGCGTCGCGCAGCTCGGCGCGGACCTCGGAGATCCGCGCCAGGTCGGCCTGGCCGATCCGGCGGCGCAGCTGCTGGGCGGCGAGCCCGCCCGCCGGGCCGTCCCAGCGCAGGAGCAGCAGGGCTATGTCGTCCTCGCGCTCGCTGGAGTCGGCGGCCTGGGAGGCGATCCGTTCGGCCAGCTCCTCCAGCGGGTCGCGGGCCGCCTCCTCGATGGTGGGCAGCGGGCGGGCGAGCACCCGGGTGAGCCGGGCGATGCCCTCGTCCAGGTCCATGCCGCGCGCCTCGACCAGGCCGTCGGTGCACAGCAGCACGGTCTCGCCCGGGTCCAGGCTGAACCGGGTGACGCGGTACTCCTGGTCCGGGTCGATGCCCAGCGGCAGCCCGCCGGCCACCGGCACCACGGCGGCGGTGCCGTCGGCGCGGCGCACCACCGGGTCGAGGTGGCCGGCCCGGACGGCGTAGACCACTCCGTAGTCCACGTTGACCTCGGCGTAGGTGCAGGTCGCGAAGTGGTCGGTGTCCAGGTCGGCGAGGAAGCGGGAGGCGCGGGCCATCACCGCGGCGGGCGGGTGGCCCTCGGCGGCGTAGGCGCGCAGCGCGATCCGCAGCTGGCCCATGATGCCGGCGGCGTGCACGTCGTGGCCCTGCACGTCGCCGATCACCAGGCCGACGTGCCCGCCGGGCAGCGGCACCACGTCGTACCAGTCGCCGCCGATCTGGAGGCCGGAGCCGGCCGCGAGGTAGCGCACGGCGGTGGTGACGCCGGGGACGGACGGGACGGTGCGCGGCAGCATCACCCGTTGCAGGCCGGCCGCCAGCTCGTGCTCGGCGTCGTGCAGCCGGGCCCGGGCCAGCGACTGGGCGACCAGCCCGCCCAGGGTGGACAGCAGGGTGCGCTCGTCCGGGTCCAGCTCCCGCTCGTCGTCGAAGCTGACCACGCAGACGCCGATCGCCCGGCCGCTGGCCACCAGCGGCAGGTACGCCCAGGAGCCGCGGCCGTTCCGGCTGGTCTGCTCCCACACCTCCGGGTAGCCCCCGCGGAACTCCTCGCGGCTGGAGATGAAGACCGGCGTCCGCTGGCGCAGCGCCTCGGCGGCCGGGTGGCCGGCGGGCAGCACGGTGCGGTCCCAGACGGCGAGCGCCCCGGAGCGGTAGCCGGAGGCGCCGAGGATCCGGGTGCGTCCGGCCTCGAAGGCGGCGAGCACCAGGCCGTCCGGCGGCAGCCCGGGCAGCGGCAGCTCGGTGAACACCCGGGCCACGTCACGGACGGTGACCGCTTCGGAGAGGGCGCGCGCGGCCTCCTTGATGAACCGGGAGCGCTCCTCGCGCAGCAGGGCGAGCCGGTCGGCGCGGTCGCGCTTGTGCAGTTCGACGGTGGCGTCCCAGACGAAGCCGACCATCCGGGAGGCGCGGCCGAAGGCGTCTGCGAGCACCCGGCCGCGGAAGCGCACCGCGCGCATGGCGCCGTTCGACCCGACGGTGCGGTAGTAGGCGCCGCACTGGCCGAGTTCGGAGACCGCGCGCTCGACCCGGCGGCGCACCACGGGCGCGTCCTCGGGGTGCAGCAGGGCCAGGAAGGAGGCGGCGGTGCGGTCGAAGCGGCCCTTCTCCACGCTGTCCAGGCCGATGATCGAGCAGGCCCGCGGGTCGCCCTCCAGCACGTCGCGGCGGATGTCCCAGTCGAAGGAGCCGATGCCGTTGGCGGCCATCGCGGGCTCCAGCCAGTCCGGCATGTTGTCGGCGGAGGCCGGCGGCAGCCCGCCGGAGAGCGCCAGCCGTCCGGTGGCCAGCGTGGGGGACGGGCGCAGCGGGTTGCGGCGGGAGGCCTGCGCCGGGGGTCGGGCGGCGGGCTGTCGGGCGGCGGGCGGCGGCTCCACGGCGCGCGCGCCGGGTGGAAGCGCCGGCCCCGGCGACTCGGGCTCAGTGGGCATGCTGCTCCTGCCGCTGCCGCGTCGGACCGCGCCGACCGTCCGGCCGGGCCGCGTGGCGGTGTGATGGGTCGTGCTGGATCGGACGGTGTCGACGGGCGGTGGTCAGTCGAGGTTCGGCCTCCCCGCTACTTCCCGCACGTGGACACACATTCCCACCATCCTGTCCAATGTTCGGCCGAGCGGCAATGCCAAGGGTCCGGAAATCTTCCGCTCCGCCTTCTGTTCAGGGCTTGCTTCGACGACGTACCGATCGGCGGCGAAGCATCCCGCGGACCGCGCGCACGGACCGCGCCGGGGCGGCGGACCAACGGGCGGGCCGGTCCCACGACGGTTCGGTCCCATGGCGACTCGGTCCTCATGACGGATCCGGGCCACGACGGCTCGGGGCTACGGCAGCACCAGCTCGAACCAGGTGACCTTGCCGTCGCCTCTCAGCTGCACGCCCCAGGAGTCCGCGAGCGCCTCCACCAGCATCAGCCCGCGCCCCGAGGTCGCGTACTCGGCCTCGGGGTCGCGGCGGCGCCCGGGCAGCCGGCTCGCACCGTCCTGCACCTCGACCCGCAGCCGGTGGTCCGAGCCGAGCACCGCGTCGAAGACCGCACCCTTGCCGGTGTGCTGCAGCGCGTTGGTGACCAGCTCGGAGGAGAGCAGCTCGGCCGTGTCGGACAGCTCCGGAACCCCCCAGTGGCTGAGCGCCGTCCGCAGCCGGTGCCGGACCGCGCCCACCGCGACCAGGTCGGCCGGGTCCACCGTCAGGTGCAGGCGTCGGTGCAGTGCGCAGCCCGGGGCCGGCGTGCCCGGCAGGGTCGTCCCGGTGCCGACGGCCGGGCCCTGGACCGGCCCGGACCGGTAGGCGTCGCCCGAACTCGTCCGCTGCCGCGGGAATCGCGACTGACCGTCCATCAACATGCCCCCGCCCTCAAATCCGGGCCCCCGCCTCCGGATCCCCCGCCGGCCGGGTGGCCCCCTCGTTCTGACCACCCATCCTCATGCCCAGTTGACGGCGTTTGCAACAGTGTGCGTCCGATCACGTGGGGTGAAAGGGGCACGGGGAGGTTCGCGTGATCCAACTGCCCGCGCCGGACGGGTTTGCGAAGCGCAGAGGCCGTTTTCGAGGGAGCCCCCACCCGATCCCGCGCACACCCGGCGCCCGCACCGGCCGCGCGCCCGACCGCGCGCCCCATACCCGCACCGCCGCGCGCCCCGGCCGGCACCGCGCCGTCCGTACACCACCTCACGCCGCCGCACCGGACCGAGCGTCGGGCCGCTGTACCGGGCCGAGCGTCGGGCCGCCGCGCCGGGCCGAGCCGCCGGGCCGTCCACCCGACAGGCCGGACCCGCCCGAACGGGCAACGCTGGACAGGGCGCCCCCGTCCGGGTTCAATGGCCCGAGATGTTTGAACGACGTTCTAAACATCACCCCGGAAGCCCCCGGCCCCGAGCCGACCCCCCCTCCCCGGCGACCGCGAGCGAGGAACCGTGCGACTGACCCCCACCGAGCGGGACCGGCTGCTGATCTTCACAGCAGCCGAACTGGCCCGCGCCCGCCGCGCCCGGGGCGTGCGCCTCAACATCCCCGAGGCGACCGCCCTGATCGCGGACACCGTCTGCGAGGCCGCCCGCGACGGCCGGCGCCTGGCCGAGGCCATCGAGGCCGGCCGCTCCGTGCTGACCGCCGACGACGTGCTGCCCGGCGTGCCGGACGTGGTCACCGTCGTCCAGGTCGAGGCCGTCTTCGAGGACGGCACCCGCCTCGCCGTGGTCAACGACCCGTTCAAGGGCGCCGGCTCGCTCGGCGACGAGGCCCCCGGCGGCGCGCTCATCGGCGACGGCGCGGGCTACGACCCGATCGAGGAGACGCTGCTGCTCCCCGTCCACAACACCGCCGAGGTGCCGATCTCGGTCACCTCGCACTTCCACTTCTTCGAGGTCAACCCCCGCCTCGCCTTCGACCGCGCCGCCGCCTACGGCACCCACCTGGCCGTCCCGGCCGGCTCCTCGGTGCGCTTCGACCCCGGCGCCACCGTCGAGGTCGGCCTGGTGCCGATCGGCGGCGAGCGGGTCGCGATCGGCTTCGCCGGCCTGGTCGACGGACCGCTGGACGCGCCCGGAGCGAAGGAGGCCGCCCTGGAGAAGGCCCGGGCCACCGGCTACCTGACCGCCTTCGACGACACGGAGATGCCCTCGTGACCAGCATCAGCCCCCACGACTACATCTCCGTCCACGGCCCGCGCGCCGGCGACCGGATCCGGCTCGGCGACAGCGGCCTGATCGTCCGGGTCGAGTCCGACTCCCAGGCGCCCGGCGACGAGTTCCTGGCCGGCTTCGGCAAGACCGCCCGCGACGGCCTGCACCTCAAGCCCGCCGCCGTCCGCGACACCTGCGACGTCGTGATCAGCAACGTCCTGGTCATCGACGCCGTCCAGGGCATCCGCAAGACCTCCATCGGCCTGATCGACGGCCGGATCGCCTCCATCGGCCGGGCCGGCAACCCGGACACCCTCGACGGCGTGGACGTCGTCGTCGGCACCGGCACGACCATCGTCTCCGGCGAGGGCATGATCGCCACCGCCGGCGCCATCGACACCCACGTCCACCTGCTCTCGCCGCGGATCATGGAGGCCTCGCTGGCCTCCGGCGTCACCACGATCATCGGCCAGGAGTTCGGCCCGGTCTGGGGCGTCGGCGTCAACTCCCCCTGGGCACTGCGCCACGCCTTCAACGCCTTCGACGCCTGGCCCGTCAACATCGGCTTCCTGGGCCGCGGTTCGTCCTCCGACGAGGCCCCGCTGATCGAGGCGCTGGCCGAGGGCGGCGCCTCCGGCTTCAAGGTGCACGAGGACATGGGCGCGCACACCCGTGCGCTGGACACCGCGCTGCGCGTCGCCGAGGAGTACGACGTCCAGGTCGCCCTGCACACCGACGGCCTCAACGAGTGCCTCTCCGTCGAGGACACCCTGCGCGTCCTCGAAGGACGGACCATCCACGCCTTCCACATCGAGGGCTGCGGCGGCGGCCACGTCCCCAACGTCCTGAAGATGGCGGGCGTGCCGAACGTCATCGGCTCCTCCACCAACCCCACCCTCCCCTTCGGCCGGGACGCGCTCGGCGAGCACTTCGGCATGATCGTCTCCGCGCACGACCTCAAGGTCGACCTGCCCGGCGACGCCGCCATGGCCCGCGACCGCATCCGGGCCGGCACGATGGGCGCCGAGGACGTGCTGCACGACCTCGGGGTCATCGGCATCACCTCCTCCGACGCCCAGGGCATGGGCCGCGCCGGCGAGACCGTGCGCCGCACCTTCGCCATGGCCGGCAAGATGAAGGCCGAACTCGGCCCGCTCGACGGCACCGGCTCCTACGGGACCACGGACGGCGGCGACGACAACGAGCGCGTGCTGCGCTACATCGCCAAGCTCACCATCAACCCGGCCATCGCCCACGGGCTCTCGCACGAGGTCGGCTCGATCGAGGTCGGCAAGCTCGCCGACATCGTGCTGTGGCGCCCGGACCACTTCGGCGCCAAGCCGCAGCTCGTCCTCAAGGCAGGCTTCCCCGCGTACGGCGTGGTCGGCGACCCCAACGCCTCCACCGACCGCTGCGAACCCCTCGTCCTGGGCCCGCAGTTCGGCGCCCACGGGGCGACCGCCGCGGACATCTCGGTGGCCTTCGTCGCCCAGGCCGCCGCCGACGGCGCCTACCTCGACCGCCCCGCCGACGGGCTGCCCACCCGCCGCCGCCGCGTCGGCGTCCGCGGCACCCGCGGCATCGGACCGCGCGACATGGTCCGCAACGCCCGGACGGGCCACGTCGAGGTCACCGAGACCGGGCTGGTCTCCCTGGACGGCTCGCCGCTGCGCTCCGAACCCGCGGACAGCGTCTCGCTCAGCCGCCTCTACTTCCTCTGACCCCCAAGGACTCCGCGATGACCACCCCCACGCCCGCCTCCCTCGGCTACCGGATGCCCGCCGAATGGCACCCGCACGACCGCACCTGGATGGCCTTCCCCACCGCCAACCCCACCTTCGACGGCCCCGAGCCCCTGCACGCCGCCCGCCAGGCCTGGGCCGCCGTCGCCGACACCATCGTCCGGTACGAGCCCGTCACGCTGATCGTCAACACCGGCGAGACCGCGGCCGCCCGCGAGTACGTCTCCGAGAAGGTCGAGATCGTCGAGCGCCCGCTCAACGACGCCTGGATGCGCGACATCGGCCCGTCCTTCCTGATCGACGACAAGGGCTCGCTGGCCGCCGCCGACTGGATCTTCAACGGCTGGGGCGCGCAGTCCTGGGCCCGCTGGGACAAGGACCAGCACATCGCCGAGCACATCGGCGAGCTGACGGGCGTCCAGCGCTTCGCCTCCCGGCTGATCAACGAGGGCGGCGGCATCCACGTCGACGGCGAGGGCACGGTGCTGGTCACCGAGACCGTCCAGCTCGGCGAGGGCCGCAACGCGCACTGGACCAAGGAGGAGGTCGAGGCCGAGCTGCACGCCTTCCTCGGCACCACCAAGGCGATCTGGCTGCCCCGCGGACTCACCCGCGACTACGACGAGTTCGGCACCCGCGGCCACATCGACATCGTCGCCTCGTTCGTCCGCCCGGGCGTCGTCGTCGCCCACGTGCAGCCCGACCCCGCCCACCCCGACCACGAGGTCTGCCGGGACCTGGTCGCCACCCTGCGCGCCTCCACCGACGCCCGGGGGCGGCAGCTGGAGGTCATCGAACTGCCCGCCCCCACCGTCCTGCTGGACGAGGACGGCGAGCCCGTCGACTACTCCTACATCAACCACTACGTGGCCAACGGCGCCGTCGTGCTGTGCGCCTTCGACGACCCGCGCGACCAGGAGGCCGCCGCGGTCCTCGCCGAGGCCTACCCGGGCCGCACCGTCGAACTCGTCGACGCCCGCGAGATCTTCGCCAACGGCGGCGGCATCCACTGCATCACCCAGCAGCAGCCGAAGGCGCTCTGACGTCCGCACCCCCGGGCGGGAGCGGCACGCTCCCGCCCGGGTAGCCTTCTGAGCCCCCACCACCGAGGGAGAGCAGCCCCCATGGCCGACCCCCGCCCGCGCCGACCGGCGCGCCCCCGCGAGGAGGTCTACGCCACCGCCCGGGCCGCGATCGCCGAACACGGGCTCGCCAAGCTCACCATGGCCGGGCTCGGCCAACAGCTCCAGATGAGCGCCGGACACCTGCTCTACTACTTCGGCAGCAAGGACCAGCTGCTGCTGGAGACCCTCCGCTGGAGCGAGGACCAGCTCGGCGCCCGCCGCCACGAGGCCCTCGCCGACCGCTCGCTCGACCCCTGGCAGCGCCTCGACGCCTACCTGCGCCTCTACCTGCCCGAAGGGCCGGGCGACCCGCGCTGGATCCTGTGGGTCGAGGTGTGGGGCCGCTCCCCCGCCAGCGCCGAGATCCGCCGCGGCCAGCAGGAGATCGAGGCCCCCTGGCAGGCCGACCTGGTCGCCCTCATCGAGGAGGGCGCCGCCACCGGCCACTTCACCCCCGGCCCCGCCGCCGACCGCGCCCTCCAGCTCCGCGCCCTCCTCGACGGCCTCGCCGTGCCCATCGCCATCGCCCTCGACGGCACCCACCGCGACGCCGCCCTCGGCCAGGCCACCGCCGTCGCCGGGATCCTCCTGCGGGCGTGAGGCCTCACGCGGGCCGGGCCCCGTGTCCGGCCTCCCGTGTCCGGTCACTCCGTCCGTCCGGTCACTCCGTCCAGATGGCGGCGGCGGTGCGGTCGTCGGCGTAGCCCTTGGCGCGGACCTGGACCTGGCGGAGGAAGTCGACGGTGCCCGGCGGGTGGGGGTGGGCCCAGTGGGAGGAGAGGAAGTGCGCGACCGCCGGCTCGTCGGCGATCGGACGGGCCAGACCGGGGGCGCAGAGCAGCAGGATGTCGCCCGGGGTCGCGGGGACGAGACGGAAGCGGAACGGGCGCGGGTCCGGCACGGGGGCCTCGGGGGCGGACGGCTGACCGTCCGGGTGGTGGAGCAGCCGGGCCGCGTACGCGTCGATCCAGTGCCCCGAGCGCAACAGGTACAGGCCGCCCGGGCCGACACCGAAGGCCGCGCGGTAGCCCGCCGCCGGATCCAGCGACACCAGCAGGCAGTGCAGCGAGGCCGGGGACGGGGAGTCGTCCCCCTCCTCCCGGGGCGCCAGCGCGCGCAGCGGGGCGGCGGCGCTGGTGGCCAGCCGCTGGAGGCCGTAGCGCAGACGGTCCCGGGCGCCGTCGCGCAGATCGGCGGACAGGCCGGCCCGGCTGCGCCCGATCGCGGCGGCCAGCTGGCGGCAGGCCTCGCCGGTGCCGGTCGCCACGGCCCCGGCGCTGAGCGCCCCGTCCTCACCGCCTCCGTCCTCGCCGCCTCCGCCCGTGCGGTCGAAACCCGCGAGGACGGCGAGCAGCAGCCCGTCGGGGCCGTCGCCGAACCTGGTCACCAGCAGCCCGTCCCGGCGAGGCTCGCCCCGGTAACGGGCGGAGTCGCCCCGGACGGAGACGGCGCGCAGCACGGTCGTGCCGTACTGGGCGCCCTCCAGCGCGGTGTCCGGTACGACGGCGCCGAGCGCGTTCGGATCCGCCTCCGGTACGGCCGTCGGCTCGGGCCCGTACGTCGGGGGGCGCCCGCCGACGTGCGGGACGGCGGGGCCTGCGTCGGCGCGCGGGGAGCGGATCGCCAGGCGCGGGTCGGGGACGGCGGGCGCCGGTTCCGGGTCGGGCTGCGGCGCGTGGTCGGGCTCGGGCTCGGGGGTCGGCTCGGGGGTCGGCTCGGGAACGGGTTCCTCGGCGGGTTCCTGGGCGGCCGGGGGCTCGGGGGCCGGCTCGGGCTCGGGCTCCGGCTCGGGGGCCGGTTCCGGGGCGGGCTTCTCCAGGGAGACGGGGGTGGGCGGCACCTCGGGCTCGGACGCAGGTGCAGGCGCAGGTGCGGGCTCGGGCTCGGGCTCGGGCTCGGGCTCGGGCTGAGGGGCGTCGGCGGCGACGGAGGGGGCCGGGAACTGCCGGCTCTCGGGGGAGGTGCGCTGGCGCCCGATCCAGGCGGTCCCTCCGGTGGCCCCCTCGGCGGTCCCCTCGATCACCCCGACCGCGGTGTCGAACCAGTCGTCGATGCTGTCCCGCGCCGCCGGAGGTTCGGCCTCGGGTTCGAGCTCGGGCTCCAACTCCGGCTCCGCCGTGCGCTGCTGCCCGATCAGCCCGGCCGCCGTGTCGAACCAGTCGTCCACGCTGCCGTCCCCCGGGTCGGCGTGCGGGGTGTCGGGGAGGGTGCCCGCCGGGCCGTCGTAGACCGTGTCCCACCAACCGTCATCGGGCCGGTGCGGCTGTGCGGGTGCACCCTGCTTGTCCATCTGGCGGCTCCTGGTCGGTCCGTGGTCGCGCCGCCCCCGGCGGGGCCGAACTGGCGTCATTGTCTACGAGTGCAACGACGCTGTCCGGGTTTCGGCAACAACCGGTCACCGATCGGATCATCCCGGCCACCGCGTTCACCTGCCGGTTCACCGACCGCCGTGTCACCGGGGTCGCGGGGCCGTCACCGCCGCGTCCTTTTCCGTTCCGTCCGTGCTTGCCGGATGTGCCCGGAGCAGGGTGTTTCCTGAACATTGCGGGGTGCGGGCCAGCGAAAATGAGGGCCCGGGAGGGGCATCGCTTCACCCGTTCGGCTGATTAAATGTGCGCATGACCGCGTCGGCTCCCAGCTCCCCCCGACCGGGGAGGGCCGCACCGGCGGGCCGCCCGGCGGGTGCGCTGTTGGTCATGCTGCTGGTCGCGCTGCTGACGGCCCTGCCCTGCGCGGGCCAGGCGACGGCGGCGGGCGGGTCCGCCCGTCAGGCTCCGGCGCCGGTGAGCGCCGTCTCGGTGGTCAGCGTCGTCGAGGCCACCGTCGTGGCCCTGCCCGTCGAACACTCGGGCCACTCGGGCCACTCCGCCCATTCCGGCCGCGCCGCCAAGGCGTCCGAGCAGCACCCCCGGTTCGCCGAGGAGCAGGGTCACTGGATCCTGTGCACCGCCGACGGCCAGCCGCAGCGCAACAACGGCTGCTCCAGCCACCCGTACTGCGCGCAGGACGCGCAGCTGCCGAACCCGCCGCCGCAGCCGCAGCCCGCCGTGTCGCCACTGGTCGCGTCGGCGCCCGAGGCGCTGCCCCGGGTGGTGCCCGCAGGCCTGCTGGACGGCCCGCACCCGGCGCCCGATCTGCACGAACTCCAGGTCCACCGGTCCTGAGCGGAACCCACCGCCGACATCCCGTCGGCGGCTCCGCCACTCCTCCCACTCCAGCCGACCGCCGCGCCACCAGCCGTGCGCGGCGGGGACAAGGACAACCATCATGGGTTCCGCCTCCAAGCAGTCCAACAAGCCCGGCGGCAAGGGCGGCGTCGACCGCCGCGCCCGGATCGCCGAACTGCGCGCCGCCGAGCAGCGCCGCGACCGCCGCAACAAGGTCATAGCCTCGGTGGTGGCCGGTGTGCTGGTGGTCGGCGCGATCGCCACCGGCACCTGGGTCGTCATGGACCAGAACCAGAAGAAGAAGGACCGGGAGGCCGCCGCCAACGCGGACATCCCGGGTGTGAAGACCTTCGGCGACCTGAGCCGCAACCACGTCAAGGACAAGGTCAGCTACCCGATGACCCCGCCGGTCGGCGGCGACCACAACGCGATCTGGCTGGACTGCATGGGCCACGTCTACGACCAGCCGGTCGAGAACGAGCGCGCCGTCCACTCGCTGGAGCACGGCGCGGTCTGGGTCACCTACAACGGCAAGGCCACGCCGGACGACATCAAGACCCTCTCCGACAAGGTCAAGGCCACCCCGTACTCGCTGATGAGCCCCTACCCGGACGAGCAGGGCACCATCACCCTGAACGCCTGGAGCACCCAGCTGATCGTGGACAGCGCCAGCGACCCGCGGGTGAGCCAGTTCTTCACCAAGTACGTCCAGGGCAAGCAGACCCAGGAGCCGGGCGCCTCCTGCACCATGGGGCAGATGTGAGCCGCGACGACGCGGTGGACGCCGTGGACGCCGTGGAGGAGCAGGACGCGGCCGGTCAGGAACCGTCCGCCCGTTCCGGCCGCCGGCGGCTGTGGTGGCCGGCCGCGCTGGCCGCCGCGGTGGCGCTGGCGCTCGGGGTGCCCGCCCTGGTCGCGAGCGGGACGTCGGCCTCCGGCTCGGCCTCGGTGGCCGTCCCGGCGGACGACTCGCCCGAGGCCGGGTTCGCCCGCGACATGGCGACCCACCACCAGCAGGCGGTGGACCTGTCGTTCATCGTCCGGGACCGCACCGCCGACGAGCCGACCCGCACCCTCGCCTTCGACATCATCAACACCCAGGCCAACCAGCGCGGGATGATGATGGGCTGGATCGACCAGTGGGGGCTGTCCCAGCACTCGGCCGCCAAGCCGATGGCGTGGATGAGGATGGGCCACGACTACGAGGCCCACGACGGTTCGCTGATGCCCGGCATGGCCACCAACACCCAGATGGCGAAGCTGCGCTCGCTCAGCGGGCGGGACGCCGAGGTGTTCTACCTGCAACTGATGATCCAGCACCACAAGGGCGGCGTCGAGATGGCCCAGGGCTACGTCGACATGGCGAAGAACGACGTCGAGAAGCGGCTCGCCCAGTCGATGGTGACCGCCCAGACCTCCGAGGTCGAGCTGATGACCGACATGCTCAAGGAGCGCGGCGCCACCCCCGACGTGCCCGCCTCCTGACCCGCACCACGCACCACGCACCCCGGGCGGCCGGGGCGCGGCGGCGGTTCCGTACCGTCCACACCGCGCCCCGGCCGTCCGCCGTTCCCCACCCCCGGAGACCCCGCATGACCGTCATGACCGCTGACACGCCCTGGCTGATCGCCGGGCTGGGCAACCCCGGCCCGTGGTTCCGGACGACCCGGCACAACGCGGGCTTCCTGACCGTCGACCGGCTGGCCGAGCGGCACGGCGCCCGGTTCCGCCGCCGCGGGATCGCCACCATGGTCGCGGAGATCGAGCTGGACGGCCGCCGGGTGCTGCTGGCCAAGCCGCTGTGGACCATCAACCTGTCCGGCCGCCCGGTGGCCGCGCTGATGCGTCGGCGCGGGGTGCCGGTGGAGCACCTGGTGGTCGTCCAGGACGACCTGGACTTCGCGTACGGCTCCGGCAAGCTGAAGCGCGGCGGCGGGCCGGGCGGCCACAACGGGGCGCGCTCGGTGGGTGACGTCCTCGGCACCCGGGACTTCGTCCGGCTGCGGTTCGGCATCGGGCGCCCGCCGAAGGGGCAGAGCGTCGGCGACTACGTGCTGAAGCGGTTCTCGGACGAGGAGCTGGCCGCGATGCCGGAGGTGTTGGACCGCTGCGCGGACGCCCTGGAGACGCTGGTGCGGCTCGGCCTGAACCGGGCCCAGGACGCCCTGAACACGACGGTGACGCAGGGCCCGTCCCGGGGCTGAACCTGGGGGCTGAACCCGGGCTGGTCCGGGGTCCGCACCGGGTGGGGCCGAGCCGGGGGGCGAGCCGTCACCGCCCGGGCGCCGCCGGGCGGGTCAGGGCGGCGGCGGCCACCGCGACGGCCGCGAGGACGACCAGCACCGTCCGCCCACCGGACGCCCCGCCCGCCAGGTGGACACCGAGGACGGACAGCGCCATGCCGAGCGCCGTACCGAGGCTGCGTGCCATGTTCACCATGCCGCCGCCGACCGCCGAGCACTCCGCCGGGATCGCCCGCATCACCAGGGCGTTGTTGGCGGGCAGCAGCAGGCCCAGCCCGAAGCCGGCGACCAGCAGCGGGCCCGCCACCGTCGCCCCCGAGACCGGCAGCACGGCGAACAGCAGCAGCCCGGCGCCGGCGACGGCCGCGCCGAAGCGGCACCTCGTCACGTCCGACCAGCCCCGCGGCAGCAGCGCGCCGCCGACCGTCGCGGCGAGCGCGAAGGCCGCGGGCAGCAGGGTGACCAGCAGGCCCGCGCCGGCCGTCGACACCCCCGCCCCGGTGAGCAGCACCGGGCCGATCACCAGCGGGCAGAACAGCAGCAGGTAGCCGATCAGCGCGACCGCCAGCCCGGACCGCACCCCCGGGGTGTTGACCAGCCCGGGCGCCAGGATCGGCCGGGCGGCCCGCCGTTCCTGGCGCACCAGCGCCACCACGAGGACGGCCGAGGCGAGCAGCAGGACGGCGACGGCCCAGCCGGGCAGCGGCAGGCCGGAGGCGGTGGACAGGGCGAGCAGCAGCGCGGTGGTCGCGCCGGTGAGCAGCAGCATGCCGGGCAGGTCGAAGCGGGACTCGCGCGGGTCGTCGGACCCGTGGGCGCGGCGGGGCCCCGGCACGACGGCGGTGCGGGCCTCGCGGGCGCGGGGTTCCGGTGCCTCCGTACGGGTGCGGGGCAGCAGGTACCAGCCGGCCAGGATGCCGAACGCGGCGATCGGCACGTTGACCCAGAACACCCACTGCCAGGAGGCGTGCTCGATGAGCAGCCCGCCGAGGCTGGGCCCGAGCGCCAGCCCGAGGCCCTGGGCGGCGGCCTGGATGCCGAGCGCGCGCCGCATCGCGTGCTCCGGGACGCCGCGTGCCACCAGGGCGACGCTGTTGGCCTGCATCATCGCGGCGCCGACGGCCTGGACGGCCCGGCAGCCGACCAGGATCCACAGGCTGCCGGCGAACCCCGCGCCGAGCGAGGACAGGCCGAAGACGGCGAAGCCGCCGATGTACATCGTCTTGCGGCCGACCAGGTCGGAGAGCCAGCCGATCGGGGCCAGCAGGGCGACCAGGACCAGCAGGTAGGCGAGCGCGACCCACTCGACGGCGGCGAAGCCCGCGTCGAAGTGGCGGCCGAGGGCGGGGAAGACCAGGGCGATGATGCTGGCGTCGAGCTGGCCGAGGAAGGCGCCGAGGCAGACCGTGCCGACGGCCAGCCAGTGCGCGTGGCGCCAGCCGGCTATGCCGCGCGGCCGGGGCCGCTCGGTGAGCAGCCGTGTGGCAAAGGCGGTGGCGTTCATGCCACGAATATATCGGATGCAGATATGTTCTTTCTACGAGTAGATCGCACCTCGATACGAAGCGTCTCGCGGAGCGTCCACCCCCCGTCCGAGGGACGGACCGCGCCCCCGGAACCGTCGGTACCAGGCGATACGCTGTCCGCCATGCCGCCGTCACCACGTGTTCCCGACCCCGCCATCGAAAGCCCCGACCCGGCGGTCGAGCACGCCCGGCGGCTCACCGACACCGTCACCCGGCTCCGCCGCGCACTGCGCAGCAGCATCCGCACCGACTACCCGTGGGAGTCCCTGCCGATGGCGCAGGTCGAACTCCTCCAGACCCTCGCCGCCGCGCCACTGCGGGTCGGCGAGCTCGCCGCCCGGCAGCGGCTCGCCCCCAACACCGTCAGCGGGCTGGTCGGCAAGCTGCTCGAAGCCGGGTTCGTGGACCGCCAGGCCGACCCCGGCGACCGGCGCACCGCCCGGATCGCGCTCACCCCGGCCGGGCGGCGCCAGCTCGACGACTGGCAGCACGCGCACGAACGCCGGATCGCCACCGCCCTGGGCACCCTCGCCCCGGCCGACCGCGACGCGGTCGTCCACGCGCTGCCCGCGCTCGAACAGCTCGCCCGCGCCCTCGCCCAGCCGGGGGCCGCGCCCGAGCCGGGGGCCGCGCCCGAACCGGGCGCGTTGGCCGAGTAGACCGACCGGGCAGGCCGAGCAGGCCGGGTGGACCGGGTAATCCGCTCGCCGCCCGGGCCCGGCGGGCGCTACCGTCCCCGCCATGACCACCGCGGACATACGGATCGAGCCCTGGACCGACGCCGACCTCGCGCTGCTGCGCCGGGTCAACACCCCGGAGATGAAGAAGCACGTCGGCGGGCCGGAGACCGAGGAGCAGCTCCTCGTCCGGCACCGGCGCTACCTGGACTTCGTCCCGTCCGGCCTGGGCTGCATGTACCGGATCGTGCTGCTGCCCGAGGGCGGGTCCGTCGGGACGGTCGGCTACGGCACCCGGACGTGGGAGGGCGCGACGGTGCACGAGATGGGGTGGAACGTGCTGCCCGCCCACCAGGGGCGGGGCATCGCCGTCGCCGCCACCCGGGCGGCCGTCGCGGCCGCCCGGCGCGAGGCCGCGCACCGGTACCTGCACGCCTTCCCGTCAGTGGACAACCCCGCCTCCAACGCGGTCTGCGCGAAGGCCGGGTTCACCCTGCTCGGCGAGACGGACTTCGAGTTCCCGCCCGGGCGGCACATGCGCAGCCACAACTGGCGGGTGGATCTGGCGAACTCGGACTGAGCCGGCAGCAGGCCGGGGCGTCAGAAGGTCGGGGTACCAGGAGGCCGGAGCCTCAGAAGAGCGTGCCGCTCTCCAGCTCCAGCAGCCAGCGCTTGCGGTCCACGCCCGCGGCGAAACCGGTGAGCGCGCCGTTCGCGCCGAGCACCCGGTGGCAGGGGCGCACGATCAGCAGCGGATTGGCACCCACCGCGCCGCCGACCGCCCGGACCGTACGCGGCGGCTGCCCGGCCAGCTCGGCGAGTTCGCCGTAGGTGACGGTCCTGCCGTACGGGATCTCGTCCAGCACGGCCCAGATCCGACGGCGGAACTCGGTGCCCTCGGGCGCGAGCGGGAGGTCGAAGGTGGTGCGCTCACCGGCGAAGTAGGCGGTCAGCTGGGCGACCGGCTCGGCGAGCGCCTCAGGGTCGAGCACCCAGTCGTCGGCGGGCTCGGCCAGCGCGTACTTCTGGCCGGGAGCGGTGACGGTGGCCAGGGCGGCCGGACCGCCGTCCTCGGGCAGCACGCCGCTGAGCAGCAGCCGACCGAAGGGGCTCTCCATGGTGGTGTAGACGGTGGTGCTCATGCGCTTGCGTGCTCCGTTCCGGAACTGGGGCTGATGGTGTCGGCGCTCAAGGCTCCGGCCCACAGCCGGTGGACGGCGTAGGAGCGCCAGGGGGCCCAGGCCTCGGCCGCGCGGGCGGCGGACTTCGGATCGCCGGGGGCGCCGAGCCGGGTGAGGCCGTGCTTGACGCCCACATCGCTCGGGAGGAAGACGTCGGGGTCGGCAAGGGCCCGCATCCGCAGGTAGCCGACCGTCCAGGGGCCGATGCCGGGCAGGGCCAGCAGCTGGGCCGCGGCGTCCTGCCGGTCGACGCCGCCGTCCAGGCGGACCACGCCCTCGGCCAGAGCGGCGCACAGGCCGGTGAGCGCTCGGCGGCGGGCGGCGGGCATCGCGAAGTCCTCCGGGTCGGCGGTGGCCAGAACCGCCGCCGTGGGGAAGAGCAGCCGCAGGCCGCCGTTGGGCTCGGGCAGCGCGGTGCCGTACTTCTCGGCGAGCCGGCCCGCGAGCGTACGGGCGGCGCCGACGGTGATCTGCTGGCCGAGGACGGCGCGGACGGCGAGCTCGTGCGGGTCCACGTGCCCCGGCGAGCGCAGGCCGGGGCGCTCGCGCACCAGCGGGCCGAGCAACGGGTCGGCGCCGAGCTGCGCGTCGACGGCGTCCGGGTCGGCGTCCAGGTCGAAGAGGATGCGCAGGCGCTGGACGGCCGTGGGCAGGTCGCGCAGGTCGGCGAGCAGCAGGCGGCAGTCGAGCCAGCCGCGGGTGCGCGGCTCCCCCGGCGCGAGGCCGTCGACCTCGGCGATGCCGTGGCCGTACGGGAGCGCCAGGGTGCGCCGGTAGGTGCGCGCGCCGGGGCGCGGACCGGGCACGACCTCCTCCACGCCGGGGACGGCGCGCAGTTCGAGGAAGTCGATCAGGTGGTCGCTGTCGATCGCGCCGCGGTAGGCGAGGCGCAGGGTGAGGCCGCCGGCCGGGGTCGCGGTGCGGCGCCCGGCCGTGACCTCGGCGCGCAGGCCGCTGGGGGTGCGGTCGTAGACCTCGCGGACGGTGTCGTTGAACTGGCGGACGGAGGCGAAGCCGGCCGCGAACGCGATGTCGGTGACGGGCAGTTCGGTGGTCTGGAGCAGCAGGCGGGCGGTCTGGGCGCGCCGGGCGCGGGCCAGGGCGATCGGACCGGCGCCGAGTTCGGCGGTGAGCTGGCGCTGCAGTTGGCGGGAGCTGTAGCCGAGGCGGTCGGCCAGACCCGCGACGCCCTCGCGGTCCACCACGCCGTCACCGATCAGACGCATCGCGCGGCCGACCAGGTCGGCGCGGTGGTTCCACTCCGGCGAGCCCGGGACGGAGTCGGGGCGGCAGCGGCGGCAGGCACGGAAGCCGGCGCCCTGGGCGGCCGCGGCGCTGGGGTAGAAACGGCAGTTGACGCGCTTGGGGGTCACGGCGGGGCAGCTCGGCCGGCAGTAGATGCCGGTGGAGGTGACGGCCGTGAAGAAGACGCCGTCGAAGCGGGCGTCGCGGCTGTCCACGGCTCGGTACCGGATGTCGTCGTCGATCACGCTGTCCAGTCTGCGGCACCGGATGGGGGGTGACTGGCGGGAATCGGACATTGCCGTTCCGGGGCTTCCCCTCTCCCCTGTACCGCTCTCCCCCGGTTCGCCTTTCCCCCGGCTCTCCTCTCCCCCGAGCTCCGAACCGACGGCATCAGCCGTTCGCGCGGAGAGCCCGCACACCCGCCGAGGTCCGGTGCGGACGCCCCGACGGGTGTCCGCACCGGACCGTTCGGTGGTGCTCAGCCGACCTGGAGGAGGATCTTCCCCCCGACGCCGGCACGCAGCGAATGGAGCGCGTCGATGAGGCCCTCCAACGGCAGTTCCTTCACCCAGCCGCTGGTGTCGTAGACCCCGTCGGCCATGGCCGCGATGACCGCGTCGAACTCCTCGGGCCGGTATCCGACCGCACCGATGATCTCCGTCTCGGTCATCATGAGCTGCGTGGGCTGGAACTCCATCGGCTGCTCGTGCAGTGCGGTGACCACCAGCCGGCCGCCGGGGACGAGGCCCGCCAGCGCGGAGGTGACCGCCGGCCCCGCACCCGCGGCGTCCACCGCGACGTCCACGCCCTGGCCATCGGTGAGCGAGGCGATGGCACCCGCGAGGTCCTCGTTCACCGGGTCGACGACCTTCGCCCCCAGGCCCGCGATGATCGCGCGGCGGTCCGCGCTCGGCTCGGACACGAGCACCCTCTCCACACCGCGGGCCTTGAGCGCGAACCAGGCGCCGATGCCGATCGGTCCGGCCCCCGCGATGAGCGCCGCACCGCCCCGCTCGACGCCACTGCGCTCGACGGCGTGCCACCCCACCGCCATCGGCTCGGCGAGCGCGCCCAACCGCAGGTCCACGCCCTCCGGCAGCACGTGCAGCAGCGACGCGTCGAACGTGGAGAACTCCGCCAGGCCGCCGCCGTCCACGTTCGACCCGAGCGATCCCATCAGCCGGCAGGAGAAGGGCAACCCCCTCCGGCACGCCGCGCACTCGCCACAGGAGACCGCCAGCGGGTAGACGGCGCCGCGGTCGCCGACCTTCACGTCCGTCACGCCCTCGCCGACCTCGATGACGGTGCCGGAGAACTCGTGACCGAGGATCTGCGGCAGGGTGGCACCGGTCAGAGGGTGCGGGTGGTCCAGGTCGAACGGCAGTGACTCGGGGTGGAAGAAGAAGTGGAGATCCGAGCCGCAGATACCGGCGAACGCGTTGCGCAGCTTCACCTGCCCCGGACCGGGGCTGGGCTCCGGCACCTCCTCGATACGGAGGTCTTCCTTGCCGTGGAACCGTGCTGCTCTCATGCTTCGCCTTTCCTGAGACTTTCCAGGACGACCGGGATCGCCGGTCGTCGTTCCAGCGCCGCCGCGAACCGCCTCGTCACAGGCTGAGGAAGGCCTGCCGCTCAAGCGTTCCGGGCGGCCTCCCCCACCTGGATGCGGCGGGGTCGAACCGCTGTGGCCCGGTCATGGGGCATCGGACGAACCAGGGGCCGGCCGGCCGTGGGGAGAGGACCGCTGAGGACTCGGGACCGAACGGCGGCGGGCGAGGACGTCGGCCTTCGGAACTCCCTCGTTCCTCGCCACGCGGTTGCGCTGTCCGGTTCATCGTCGCGTTCCCCGCATGCCGCGGGCCACCGCCGGACGCGGCTGAATCCGAGGGACTTGCCCGCCATTCGCGCGCCCGGGAGCACGACGCCCGGGAGCACGGCGTCCAGGAGCACGGCGTCCAGGAGCACGGCGTCCGACCGGCCGCAGCGGCCGCTCCCTCGCGCGGTCCGCGACCGCCACGCGCCGAGCCGGGCCGGCAGGCCTCCTCGACGTGTGGCCCCGTCATCGCCGGAGGCGGCGGTGGGGTCTCGACGTACGTTGGGGAGATGCACGAACTCATCGGCCGGATCAGCGCTCTGGACCCACAGGCGGGTGAGGCCCTCAAGGTCGTCTCCTACTTCGACACACTGATCACCGGAGACGTCGGCCTGGACGGACTCCTGCGCGGGGCCGCCGCCCTGTCCGGCACCGTCGCCGGCGCCGAGCGGCACAGTCGCACCAGCCGGCGCGATCCGAAAGGCCGGCTCCTGGACGGCGGCACCGGCCGGGAGCCGCGGTTCCCCGTCCGCCCCTGTTCGAGCGGCAGCGTGTGGCTGGAGCGGGAAGGGGCCGCGCACGCGAACGACGTGATGATCGTCGAGCGCCTCGCCTTCGCGGTCGAACTCCTCGAACTGCGCCGCGACGCGGGCGGCGCCCTGGAGATCGGCATCGACGCGGCCCGAACCGTCAACGACCGCACGACGGCCCTGGCCCGGCTGCGCCTGGATGCAGGCACTCGGATCCGGTTGATCGCGACCAGCGTCGACGAGCGGGTTCCCGGCACCCCCTCCGCGGTCCTCCCGACGCGCTACGGGATCCTGCGCGCGACCCTCGACACGACGGGGAACGTGCCGCTTCCGGGCCGGGCCGGCCTGGGCCCGTGGGTGCGGGCCGACCGTGCGCCCGCGTCGTGGGACGGCGCGATCATCGCACTCCGTCTGACCGCCGCGTCCACGCCCACCGTCGACGCGACGGACCTCGGCGCGATGCTCATGCTGGCGCAGGCCCACGACCCCCATGCCCCGCACGACGACGTCCGGGCCTTGCTGCGCCTCGACGCCCGCTCGGCCACGGTCCTACGCGTGCTCGTGGAAGCGGACAGCGTCCGTGCCGCCGCGGCGGAACTCGGCATGCACCACTCCACCTTGCAGGCCCGGCACGAAGCGCTGACACGCGACCTCGGCTACGACCCGCGCACGACCACAGGCCGGATGCGCTACATCGCGGCCGCCCTCCTCCAGCGCCTCACCGACCCGGTGCCGGGGCCGATTTCGGGGCAGGGGCCGGGAGCGCGCTGAACGGGCCGGCAGAGCCCCTCGCGGCATCCGTTCTCACCTCTTCTTCGTCCCCCTCCCCCCTCCCCCGCCCACCCTCCGCCACCCACCCGCGCCGCGCGCACCCGCCCACCCTTCCTACCCGCACCCATCCGCATCCCGCGGGGGGCCCACCCGCCCTTCCTACCCGCGCCCACCACCCACCCGCGCCGCGCACACCCACCCTTCCTACCCCGCACCCATCCGCATCCCGCGGGGGGCCAGCAGGCCAGCAACGGGCCTGCCCGATGGGGTGCCGCTCCCTGTGAGCCCGGTGGGGGCGGCCGGCGGCCGCCGAGGGCCGCCCTCCACCAGGTCATCGCCTTACCGCTTACCGTGTCAGCGCTTCACGGGGCCTCCCGCGGCGCGCATCGACTTGTTGATCGTCTTCCACTTCTTCAGCCGCTCCGAGGCCAGCCGGGCGTCGGAGCGCGAGGCGATCCACTCGTTCTCGCGCTGGAGCTTGAGGTAGCTGTCCATCCGGCGCTGGGGCAGGGTGCCGTCGGCCAGGGCCGCCCGCACCGCGCAGCCGGGCTCGGAGGTGTGGTTGCAGTCGTGGAAGCGGCACTCCTCGGCGAGCTCGGCTATGTCGGCGAAGGCCAGGTCCACCCCCTCGCCACCGTAGAGGCCGACCTCGCGCAGCCCGGGGGTGTCGATCAGCACGCCCCCGCCGGGCAGCGGGATCAGTTCGCGGGTGGTCGTGGTGTGGCGGCCCTTCTGGTCGACCTCGCGGGCCTCCTGGACGGTCATCACCTCGGCACCGGCGAGTGCGTTGGTCAGGGTGGACTTGCCCACGCCGGACTGGCCGATCACGGCGGTGGTGCCCGGTGTGCAGGCGCGGAGCACGTCGATGCCCTCGCCGGTCTCGGCGCTGACCACGAGGACCGTGACGCCGGGCGCGACCGCTTCGACGTCGGCCCGGATGAACTCGGCGTCGTCGACGAGGTCGGCCTTGGTGAGGACGACCAGCGGCTCGGCGCCGGACTCCCAGGCCAGAGCGAGGAAGCGCTCGATCCGCCCGAGGTCGGGATCGGCCGCGAGCGAGGAGGCGATCAGGACGGTGTCGACGTTGGCGGCCAGCACCTGGCCGTCGGAGCGCTTGCCGGCCACCTTGCGGATGATCGCGGTGGAGCGCGGCAGCAGCGCGGCCACGGCGGCCATCGGCCGGGCGTTCAGGTCGACGGCGGCCCAGTCGCCCGTGCACGGGCAGTTGATCATGTCGGCGTCGCCCACCGGCCGGGTGTCGAGCCGGACGGTGCGCGGCTCGCCCGTCTCCGGGTCGGTGATGACGGCGTCGCACTGGCCGCGGTCGACCCGGACGATCCGGGCCGGGAGCAGCCCGGCCTCGGCGAGCGGGACGAACAGCTCCGCGAGCTCGGCCGTCCAGCCGTAGCCGGCCAGCGCGGGGGCGTCCGAGGGGGCGCCAACGGAGGAGAAGGAAGAAGAGAACGACGGAACGGAGGCAGCGTTGAACAACGCAGTGGCCCTTCGGGAGGAGATGGTCCCGGCGGGCTACGGCTGGCGCGAAGGGCTCAGCCGGCGGCCGGGAAAAGGAGGTGAACGCGAGTGCTGCCCAGGGCAGCTATCGGGGCGACAACGACCACGGGGTTCACCTCCTGCTCTCTACTCCTCGGGCGGCCCAACGGCCCCCGAACCGGACGCGTCACACGCTAGCGGAGCGGCGTGACGGAGCCAACTGGTTTTTGACCTGCGGAACCAACCGGAACCAACCGGAACCAACCGGAACCAGCGGCCCTACCCGCCGTACCGGTGCTTGAGGTTCGGGTCGTCCAGCCACCAGGGCCGCATGCCGCTCTCCTCCTCCTCGGGCAGCCCCGCCGCCCGCGCCTGCGCGGCCGCCTCCTCGAAGCGGGCGTCGAGCTCGGCGTCCACGGCCTTGATCTCCTCCCGCCCCTGCACCACCATCCGCCGCACCAGCGCCGCCAGGAACGGCAGCCCGACCAGGTCCCCCAGGACCCAGAACGCGTTGCCGCCCCAGGTCTGGTCCTGCGCCAGGCTGGGCCCCCAGGGCCGCCCGAGCGCCACGTAGTAGTGCTCGGCGACGAGGTGGCCGCCGTAGATCAGCACGATCCCCAGGCCCGCGTCGAAGATCACCTCGGCGAAGGTGATGAACAACCCGACCAGGTGCGGGTACTCGTGCCCGACCGGGTCGAGCTGGAGCCGCGGCCAGAAGTAGGCGAGGCCGAGCAGCACCAGGGCCAGGTGCAGCACCACGTTCCCGAACCCGCTGGAGAGCGACCACTCGTACCAGGGCGTGAAGTAGAGCAGCCACGGCGGCGCCATCAGCAGCGCGGTCGAGACGGCCGGGAACATCAGCACCTTGGACGGCCGGCTGCGCAGCGCCCTCAGGATCCGCTCCCGCCGCTGCTCCGGCGAGGACTCGACCAGCAGCGAGACCGGCGCGCCCAGCGCGAGCAGCAGCGGGACGACCATGAGCAGCAGCACGACCTGCACGGCCCGGTCGGTGAAGAGGATCCGCTCGTACACGCCGAGGCCGGAGCAGGTGCACCAGATCCACAGCAGCAGCCCGCCGAGGAAGGCGACGGTGCGGGTGGGCTGCCAGCGCCCGCCGCCGCGGCGGTGGACGGTGCGCACCGCGGCCAGGTACCAGCCGCCGAGCAGCACCGAGAGGACGAGCACCAGCGGTTCGAGGGTCCAGGAGGTGGCCAGGTCGGACCACTGCCACGCGGGCGGTCCGCTGTACGCGAGCACCCGGGCCGCGCCGCCGGCCAGGCCGTCCACCGCGCCGTTCATCCGTCCGCCCACCTCATCCGCACCCGCAGCCCGGCCGCCGTCCGGCCGGCGCCGGGCAGGGGCCGCGGCGCCCGGCCATGATGGCGTCCCGGACGGGGCCCGCCGCGCGCGGGGCCCACCTCTATACCGCAGCCTGAGGAAAGCTTTACCGAACCCCAACAAAGCTTTACCTGGGCAAAGTTCTGCCCTTGCCGGGCCCGGAGGCGCAACCGGCGCGACGTCACGTTCGTCTGGCAGGATGCACCGTCGGCGATATCGGCCGCGCGGGTGAACAGCAAGGGGACGACAAGAGGTGCAAAGCACTGCACGCGGCGAGGGCCGCCGACTGGCCGTGCGCCACCGCAACATCGAGCTGGGCCTGCTGGCGCTCGCGGTGGCCGTCTGTCTGGCGGGCCACATCGACGCCGATCTGGCACTGACCGGCAAGATGCCGCCCGGGCTGCTGGTGCACGGGCTGTCCCTCGGGGCGCTGGCCGGGGTGGCCCACCTGGTGGTGCGCCGGTTCGCGCCGTACGCGGACCCGCTGATCCTGCCGCTGGGCGTGTTCCTGACCGGCTTCGGGCTGATGCTGCTGGACCGGCTGGACTTCAGCTACAAGGCCGCACACAGCGCCAAGGGCGACTACCAGAAGCTCCCGGCCGCGCCCTCCCAGCTGATGTGGGTGTTCATCGCGGTGGCGGCGGCGCTCGCGCTGATCATCCTGGTCAAGCACCACCGCTTCTTCCAGCGGTACGTCTACCTGGTGATGGCGGGCGCGCTGATCCTGCTGACCGCGCCGATCTTCTCCCCGACCGACAGCTTCGGCGCCAAGCGCTGGATCAAGCTCCCCGGACTGCCGTCCTTCGAGCCGGACGAGTTCGTGAAGGTCGCGATCACGATCTTCTTCGCGGGCTATCTGATGGCGTCCCGGGACGCCCTGGCGCTGGCCGGGCGGAAGGTCTGGGGGCTGACCCTGCCGCGCGGGCGGCACGCCGGGCCGGTGCTGGCGATCTGGGCGGTCAGCCTGCTGGTGCTGATCTTCGAACGCGACCTGGGCACCTCGCTGATCTTCTTCGGCGTCTTCATCGTGATGCTGTACGTGGCGACCGAGCGCACCAGCTGGGTGGTGCTCGGCCTGCTGATGGCGGTCGGCGGCGCGGCGGTGGTCGGCACCCTGGAGCCGCACGTGCACGGGCGCGTCGAGGCCTGGCTGCACCCGCTCAACTACTACCCGCCGGTCAGCGACCAGGCGATCTCCGAACAGCCCGCCGAGGCGCTGTTCAGCCTCGGCACCGGGCACCTGACCGGGACGGGCCTCGGCTCGGGCCGGCCCTGGCTGATCGGCTTCGCCGGCCGCAGCGACTTCATCTTCACCACGATCGGCGAGGAGCTGGGCCTGGCCGGGGTGACCGCGATCCTGCTGGTCTACGTGCTGCTGATCCAGCGCGGCCTGCGCACCGCGATCGGCCTGACCGACCCGTTCGGCAAGCTGCTGGCCACCGGACTGTCCGCGGCGCTCGCGCTCCAGGTGTTCGTGGTCGTCGGCGGGGTGAGCGGGCTGGTCCCGCTGACCGGCAAGGCGCTGCCGTTCCTGGCCGCCGGCGGCTCCTCGCTGCTGGCGAACTGGCTGATGGTCGCGCTGCTGATCAAGCTGAGCGACTCCTCCGGGCGCACCGCCCTGGACCCGGCGCAGCCGAGCCCCGAGCCGCTGCCGGTGCCGGCCGCCCCGCAGGCCTCCGCCCCAATGGCCGCGGCCTCCGCCGAGCCCGCCCCCATCGGCCCCGGCTCCGGCAATCCGGGCACCGGCGATCCGGTCCCCGCCGCCGACCCGGGAGCCCCGACCGAGCTGCGCCCCTTCACCGATCCCGGGGCCGCGACCGAGCTGCACCCCGCGGTCGGGCAGCAGCCCCCGTACGAACACTCCCCCACCGGGACCCAGCAGCGCCCCTACGGCCACACCCCCGCCGAGCCCCAGCAACCCCCCTACGGCCACACCCCCGCCGAGCCCCAGCAACCCCCGTACGGCCACACCCCGACCGGGCCCCAGCAACCCTCCTACGGCTATCCCCCGGTCGCCGAGCAGCCCACCCACGGCTACGGCCAGCCCCCGCAGCCCCCCTTCAACGGCTGAGAAGCACAACGGGCGGGGCCCCTCCCGAGGGAGGGGCAACGCCCGTTGACGTCGTCCCGGAGGCGCCGGCTACCGCTGCTCCCACGGCGGCTTGGGCGGGTAGCTGGGCGCCTGCCGCTCCGGCGGCGGCCCGGTCGGCCGGTCGCTGTCCGGCGGCGGCGGCGCGGGCCGGTGGTGCGGCCCGGGGCGGGCGGTGAGGCGGCCGCGGACGTTGTCGGCGGCCAAAACGTCGGCCCACCGCTCGGGGTACTCGGCGGGCGCGTCCACGTCCTCGCCCTCGTCCTCGATCCACTCCTCCTCGACACCCTCGGCCAGGCCCAGCTCGCGGGCCCGCCGGGCCCGTTCGACGGCCCGCCGGGCGGCGACCTCGCGAACCACGGCGGCCGCCGCCTCCTCCTGGGCGCGCTCGTTCTCCGCGCGGGCGTCGGCGGTCTCCAGGGTGGGCCAGCGGCGGTCTATGGCGGCGTTCATGGCGGCGCCGATGAGCACCGCGAGGGCCACCACGAAGATCCACAGCAGCACGGCCACCGGCGCGGCCAGCGAGCCGTACACCGAGGGGCCCTCGACCGAGCTGACCAGGTAGAGCCGCAGGCCGACGCTGCAGAAGACCAGCACCACCAGGGCCACGAGGGCGCCGGGGATGTCCTCGCGCCACGGCGTGGAGACCGGGACGGCCAGGTGGTAGAGCGTGGTCAGCGAGACGATCAGCAGCCCGATCGCGACCGGCCAGTAGGCGGCGCCCACCAGTCCGGAGATGCCGGGCACCGCGTTCTCGATCAGCCCGGGCCCGGCCCCCAGCAGCGGCAGCACCAGGGAGCCGATCACCAGGGCGCCGAAGTAGAGGCCCAGCGACATCAGCCGGGTCTTGACGATGCCCCGCTTGCCGTCCAGGCCGTACATGACGGTGATGGTGTCGATGAAGATGTAGAGCGCCCGGGAGCCGGACCACAGGGACAGCAGGAAGCCGATCGAGACCAGGTCCGGCCGGGGGGCGTCGAAGACCTGGTTGAGCAGCGGGATCACGACCTCCTTGACGGAGGTGTCCGACAGGGCCGTTCCGGAGGCCGAGACGATGTCCTGCTTGAGCCGGGCGATGGTGCCCGCCTCGACGAACCCGTCGAGGTAGCCGAGGGTGCCGGCCAGGCCGAGCAGCAGCGGTGGGATCGACAGCAGGGTGAAGAAGGCCGCCTCCGCGGCGAGTCCGGTGACCCGGTACTCGACGCAGGTGTTGGTGGTGTCCTTCACCAGCTCCCACGCGGTGCGGCTCCAGGTGGCCTGTTTGGCCGCGCGCCGGGAGCCCTTTCCCCGGCGCCGGGAGGGCCGTTCGGGGTTCGGTCTGCTCGTATCGCCTGCTGCTTGCACAGGGCTAACGGTATCGGGCCGGGGCGCCCGGGTTGATCTCCCCCGGGTGTACGGGCGCGTGACCGGGCGTCCGGCCCGGAGCGGCGGGAACCCCCGGCTGTCCCGAATGCCGAAACTCCAGCGTCCAGCATCCGGATGTTAGTGGACCGCGAGTCCCGCGCCGTGCGAATCTCTTGCCATGTCTAGCGCCGGAACCACCCTAGTAGGTCGACTCCACGTCGATCTCCTTCGCGTGTCCAGCGCCATCTGTCCGGTGACCTGAGCCCAACTCCGCCGCACCACCGCTCCCTGCGCCGATCTTCCCGCCATCCCCGCTGAAGCGGATGCGCAGGCGCCCGCCCGGTCCCGGTCACTGCTCTCTCCGGCCTTGAGAAATCCGCAGGTCACAGCAGCACCGCACCGCCGAGCACGCCCAGCGACCCACCCGGCGCCAGCGCCACCTGCCTCGAAGGACTTCACCATGGCCACCTCCCCCGAGACCGTCGAGCCCTCGGCCGACCGCCCCGCCGTCCCGCGCCCCGCCGCGACGCGCAAGGCGACCCGTCACCGCGGCGAGGGCCAGTGGGGCATGGGCCACTTCACCCCCCTGAACGCCAACGAGCAGTTCAAGAAGGACGACGACGGTCTCAATGTGCGGACACGTATTGAGACGATCTACGCGCACCGGGGCTTCGACTCGATCGACCCCAGCGACCTGCGCGGCCGGATGCGCTGGTGGGGCCTCTACACCCAGCGCAAGGAGGGCATCGACGGCGGCAAGACCGCGATCCTGGAGCCGCACGAGCTCGACGCCGAGTACTTCATGCTCCGCGTCCGGATCGACGGCGGCCGGCTGACGGTCCCCCAGCTGCGGGCGATCGCCGAGGTCTCCGAGCAGTACGCCCGGGGCACCGCCGACCTGACCGACCGCCAGAACATCCAGTACCACTGGATCCGGATCGAGGACGTCCCCGCGATCTGGCGGAAGCTGGAGGCCGTCGGCCTGTCCACCACCGAGGCCTGCGGCGACACCCCGCGCGTCATCCTCGGCTCCCCGGTGGCCGGGATCTCCGAGGACGAGATCATCGACGGCACCCCCGCCATCGAGGAGATCCAGCGCCGCTTCATCGGCAACCCGGACTTCTCCAACCTGCCGCGCAAGTTCAAGAGCGCGGTCTCCGGCTCCCCGCTGCTGGACGTCGCGCACGAGATCAACGACGTCTCCTTCGTCGGTGTGGTCCACCCCGAGCACGGCCCCGGCTTCGACCTGTGGGTCGGCGGCGGACTGTCCACCAACCCCAAGCTGGGCGTGCGCCTGGGCGCGTGGGTCCCGCTGGACGAGGTCCCGGACGTCTACGGCGGCGTCATCGGCATCTTCCGCGACTACGGCTACCGCCGCCTGCGCAACCGCGCCCGGCTGAAGTTCCTGGTCGCCGACTGGGGCGTGGAGAAGTTCCGTCAGGTGCTGGAGGACGAGTACCTCAAGTACCGGCTGGTCGACGGCCCCGCCCCCGCCGAGCCCGCCAGCCGCTGGCGCGACCACGTCGGCGTCCACCGGCAGAAGGACGGCCGCTACTACATCGGCTTCGCCCCGCGCGTCGGCCGGGTCGACGGCGAGCTGCTCGGCCGGATCGCCGACCTCGCCGAGGCCCACGGCAGCGACCGGGTGCGCACCACCGCCGAGCAGAAGATGCTCATCCTCGACGTCGCCGAGGAGCACGTCGACGCGGTGGTGGCCGGCCTGGAGGCGCTCGACCTGCGGGTCACCCCCTCGCCGTTCCGCCGCGGCACCATGGCCTGCACCGGCATCGAGTACTGCAAGCTCGCCATCGTCGAGACCAAGCAGCGCGGCCGCACCCTCATCGACGAGCTGGAGAAGCGCCTGCCGGACTTCGCCGAGCCGCTCACCATCAACATCAACGGCTGCCCCAACGCCTGCGCCCGCATCCAGGTCGCCGACATCGGCCTCAAGGGCCAGCTGGTCACCGACGAGCACGGCGAGCAGGTCGAGGGCTACCAGGTGCACCTGGGCGGCGCGCTCGGTCTGGAGGCCGGCCTCGGCCGCAAGATCCGCGGCCTCAAGGTCACCAGCGAGGGCCTGCCCGACTACGTCGAGCGCCTGCTGACCCGCTACCAGGCCGACCGCACCGAGGGCGAGCGCTTCGCCCAGTGGGCGGCCCGCGCCACCGAGGAGCAGCTGTCGTGAGTGAGTGCAGCATGGGGGTCCCCCCGGCCGAAGGCTGGGGGAGAACCAATCAGGCAGGGCGTGTTCGCGAAGCGAACGCCGAGCGCAGCGAGGTGGGCGATGAGTGAGCGTGCCGCCCCCTTCTTCTGCCCGTACTGCGGGGACGAGGACCTGCGCCCGTCCGAGGCCGGGCACGGCGCCTGGGAGTGCCACGGCTGCCGCCGGGCCTTCCAGCTGAAGTTCCTCGGCCTGCTGTCCGCGACCAACCACGGGGGTGCGTCCCATGAGCAGCACCGCGACTGACTACGAGGAGACGGCGGTACGGGCCGGCCGCGAACTGGAGGAGGCCACGGCGCAGGAGATCCTGCGCTGGGCCGCCGACACCTTCGGCGGGCGGTTCTGCGTCACCTCCTCCATGGAGGACGCGGTGGTGGCCCACCTCGCCTCCTCGGTGTTCCCCGGCGTGGACGTGGTGTTCCTGGACACCGGCTACCACTTCGCGGAGACCATCGGCACCCGCGACGCGGTGGCCGCGACCATGCCGGTCAACGTCATCACCCTGACCCCGCGCCAGAGCGTGGCCGAGCAGGACGCCGAGTACGGGCCGAACCTGCACGACCGCGACCCGGACCTGTGCTGCTCGCTGCGCAAGGTCGAGCCGCTGAACCGCGGCCTCGGCGGCTACGACGCCTGGGCCACCGGGCTGCGCCGCGACGAGTCGCCGTCCCGGGCGAACACCCCGGTGGTGTCCTGGGACGCCCGCCGCCGCAAGGTCAAGATCGCCCCGATCGCCCGGTGGACGCAGGAGGACGTGGACGCCTACGTCGCCGCCAACGGCGTGCTGCTCAACCCGCTGCTGTGGGAGGGCTACACCTCGATCGGCTGCTCGCCGCTGTCCTGCACCCGCAAGCCCGCCGAGGGCGAGGACGCCCGCGCCGGCCGCTGGTCCGGCTCGGGCAAGACCGAGTGCGGCATCCACCTCTGACCCATCGTCAACCATTCAGTGAGGAAGACACCGTGACAGCTCACACCCTGGCAGCCGACGGAGCCGCAGAGGCGGCCCGCACGGCCGCCCCCTGCGAGCGCGGCGCCACCGTGTGGCTGACCGGGCTGCCGAGCGCCGGCAAGACCACGCTGGCCTTCGCGCTGGCCGAGCGGCTGCGCGCCGAGGGCCACAGGGTGGAGGTCCTGGACGGCGACGAGATCCGCGAGTTCCTCTCCAAGGGCCTCGGCTTCTCCCGCGAGGACCGGCACACCAACGTGACCCGGATCGGCTTCGTCGCCGAGAAGCTGGCGTCGAACGGCGTCAAGGTCCTCGCCCCGGTGATCGCCCCGTTCGCGGACTCGCGCGCCGCGGTGCGCGAGCGGCACGCGGCGGCCGGCACCGAGTTCCTGGAGGTGCACGTGGCCACGCCGGTGGAGCTGTGCGCCGAGCGGGACGTCAAGGGCCTGTACGCGAAGCAGGCGGCCGGCGAGATCTCCGGCCTGACCGGCGTGGACGACCCGTACGAGGCCCCCGTGGACCCGGAGCTGCGCCTCCAGACGCGGGGCCGCGCGGTCGCCGAGTCCGCCGCCGAGCTGCACGCCTTCCTGACCGAGAGGGGCCTCGCATGACCACCGCGACCGACAGCCCGGTCCGCGCCGGAGACTCCCCCTTCGCGCTGTCCCACCTGGACGCGCTGGAGGCGGAGTCGGTGCACGTCTTCCGCGAGGTCGCGGGGGAGTTCGAACGCCCGGTGATCCTGTTCTCCGGCGGCAAGGACTCCATCGTCATGCTGCACCTGGCCCTCAAGGCCTTCCACCCCGCGGCGATCCCGTTCTCCCTGCTGCACGTCGACACCGGCCACAACTTCCCCGAGGTCATCGCCTACCGCGACCGCGTCGTGGCGCAGCACAACCTGCGCCTGCACGTCGCCCACGTCCAGGACTTCATCGACCGCGGCGTGCTGCGCGAACGCCCCGACGGCACCCGCAACCCGCTCCAGACCGTCCCGCTCCTGGACGCGATCGAGAAGAACCGTTTCGACGCGGTCTTCGGCGGCGGACGCCGCGACGAGGAGAAGGCCCGCGCCAAGGAGCGCGTCTTCTCCCTGCGCGACGAGTTCGGAGCCTGGGACCCGCGCCGCCAGCGCCCCGAACTGTGGTCCCTCTACAACGGCCGCCACGCCGTCGGCGAACACGTCCGCGTCTTCCCCCTGTCCAACTGGACGGAGCTGGACGTCTGGCAGTACATCGAACGCGAGAGCATCGAGCTGCCGCAGATCTACTACGCCCACGAGCGCGACGTCTTCGCCCGCAGCGGCATGTGGCTGACCGCCGGCGAGTGGGGCGGGCCCAGGGACGACGAGCCGGTCGAGCGCCGCCTGGTCCGCTACCGCACCGTCGGCGACATGTCCTGCACCGGCGCCGTCGACTCCGACGCCACCACCATCGAAGCCGTCATCGCCGAGATCGCCGCCTCCCGCCTCACCGAACGCGGCGCCACCCGCGCCGACGACAAGCTCTCCGAGGCCGCGATGGAAGACCGCAAGCGCGAGGGGTACTTCTAACCCATGACCACCACCAGCCACGAAGCCACCGCCACCTCCCTGCTGCGCTTCGCCACCGCCGGCTCCGTCGACGACGGCAAGTCCACCCTCGTCGGCCGCCTCCTGCACGACTCCAAGTCGGTGCTCGCCGACCAGCTGGAGGCCGTCGAGCACGCGTCCCGCAACCGGGGCCAGGAGGCGCCCGACCTCGCGCTGCTCACCGACGGCCTGCGGGCCGAGCGCGAGCAGGGCATCACCATCGACGTCGCCTACCGCTACTTCGCCACCCCCCGGCGCCGGTTCATCCTCGCCGACACCCCCGGCCACGTGCAGTACACGCGCAACATGGTCACCGGCGCCTCCACCGCGGAGCTCGCCGTCGTCCTGGTCGACGCCCGCAACGGCGTGGTCGAGCAGACCCGCCGCCACGCCGCCGTCGCCGCCCTGCTGCGCGTGCCGCACGTGGTGCTGGCCGTCAACAAGATGGACCTGGTCGACTACGCCGAACCGGTGTTCGCCGCCATCGCCGCCGAGTTCACCGCCTACGCGGCCTCGCTCGGCGTCGAGGACGTCCTGGCGGTCCCGATCTCGGCCCTCGCCGGGGACAACGTCGTCGAGCCCTCCGCCCACATGGACTGGTACGGCGGCCCGACGCTGCTGGAGCACCTGGAGACCGTCCCGGTCGGCAGCGACCCGAGCTCCGAGCCGGCCCGCTTCCCGGTGCAGTACGTGATCCGCCCGCAGACCGAGGAGCACCCCGACTACCGCGGCTACGCGGGCCAGCTGGCCTCCGGCGTGCTGCGGGTCGGCGACACCGTCACCGTCCTGCCGTCCGGCCACACCACCACCATCGCCGGGATCGACGCGCTGGGCCGCGAGACCGATCTCGCCTGGGCCCCGCAGTCCGTGACCGTCCGCCTCGCCGACGACCTCGACATCTCCCGCGGCGACCTCATCGCCGCCGGGGCGGCCCCCGCCCCGACCAAGGACATCGAGGCCACCGTCAGCCACCTCAACGAGCGGCCGCTGCGCGCCGGCGACAAGGTGCTGCTCAAGCACACCACCCGCACCGTGCGGGCGCTGGTCAAGGAGATCTCCTACCGCATCGACATCGACAGCCTCGAACAGCGCAGCGGCGCCGAGGGGTTGAACGTCAACGACATCGGCCACGTGCGCCTGCGCACCGCCGAGCCGCTGGCCCTCGACGCCTACCACGACAACCGCCGCACCGGATCGTTCCTGCTGATCGACCCGGCGGACGGCACCACCCTCACCGCCGGCATGGCGGGCGAGGCCTTCGAGACCGTACGCACCACCGACGCACCCGACGCATCCGAAGAGGAGGACTGGGTCTGATGCCCAGCGAGGCGTTCTCGGGCATGGACAAGGAAGGCGGCCGCATCGGCAGCGGCGTCCTCGGCAGCGGCCAGGGCGGCCTGACCCGATGTGTGGGCCGACAGGGCTGATCCCGCCCTGTCACCGGGCCGCTCCCCACGGCAGCCCGGCTTGCCCCGGCGCCCGACCGCCGCGAGCACCACCTTCCCGACCGTCCGCCCGGGACCGCCTCCTGACGGTCCGTCCGCGAACAGGACTCACCATGGCACCGAACCTGGCACCCTCCCATACCTTCTCCCGCCCCAACGCCGGTCGGATCAGACGCCACGCGGCCGCCGCCGTCGCCGGCCTGACCGCCGTGGCGCTGCTGTCGGCCTGCGGCTACGGCTCCAAGGCGGACGACAAGTCCTCCGGCGGCACGCCCAACTCCACCGCCGCGGCCGGGGCTTCGGACGCCAAGCTCTCCGCCGACACCGTGAAGATCGGCTACTTCGCCAACCTGACCCACGGCACCCCGCTGGTCGGCCTCCAGGAGGGCATCCTCCAGAAGGAGCTGGGCTCCACCCAGATCAAGACCCAGGTCTTCAACGCGGGCCCGGCCGAGATCGAGGCGCTCAACGCCGGCTCCATCGACATCGGCTGGATCGGCCCCTCCCCCGCGATCAACGGCTACACCAAGTCCGACGGCAAGTCGCTGCGGATCATCGGCGGTTCCGCCTCCGGTGGGGTCAAGCTGGTGGTCAACCCGGACAAGATCTCCTCGCTGGACGACCTCAAGGGCAAGAAGATCGCCACCCCGCAGCTGGGCAACACCCAGGACGTGGCACTGCTCAACTACCTGGCGGGCAAGGGCTACAAGGTCGACGCGGCCTCCGGCGCGGGCGACGTGTCCGTGGTGCGCACCGACAACAAGGTCACCCCGGACGCGTACCGGCAGGGCTCGATAGACGGCGCCTGGGTGCCCGAGCCGACCGCCTCCAAGCTGGTCACCCTCGGTGCGAAGGTCCTGCTCAACGAGAAGGACGTCTGGCCCGACAAGAAGTTCGTGATCACCAACATCATCGTCTCCCAGAAGTTCCTCAAGGAGCACCCGGACGTGGTGGAGGCCGTGCTGCGCGGCTCGGTGAACGCCAACGCCTTCATCAAGGCGAACCCGGACAAGGCCAAAACCGACGCCAACGAGGCGATCAAGAAGGAGCTCGGCAACGCGCTGGAGCCGGCCGTCCTCGACCCGGCCTGGGCCGACATCGACTTCCTGGACGACCCGCTGGCGAACACCCTGCAGGCCGAGGCCGACCACGCCGTGACCGCCGGGCTCCTCAAGAAGCCCAACCTGGACGGCATCTACGACCTCACCCTGCTGAACAAGGTCCTCGCCGCCAAGGGCCAGGCCGCCGTCGCGGACGCCGGGCTCGGCGTCAAGTAGCGCCCGCGGCGGCGCCGTTCGCCGCGGCGCCGTTCGCCCCCCGACCCCGAGGTCCGGCCCCGCCCGCCCGGTCGATCCCCGATCGATGCCCACCGGGGTGGGCGGGGCCCGGACCACGGCCCCGATCCCGCAGCCCTCTCCCTCCCCCCTCCCTGCCCGCCGACGGGCGGAGGAGGAGCCCACGACCACTCACGCAGGAGGTGCCCTGATGACCTCGGCACTGACCACCTCGGCGGACGCGCCCGGCGCCGACGCCCCCGGCGGCGCGCCCGCCGTCCGGATCTCGCACGTGCACAAGTCCTTCGGCCGCCCGGGCGCCCAGACCCACGTGCTGGACGACATCACCCTCGACGTCGCACCCGGCGAGTTCGTCACCCTGCTCGGCGCCTCGGGCTGCGGCAAGTCCACCCTGCTCAACCTGGTCGCCGACCTCGACCAGCCCACCCGCGGCACGATCGAGGTGACCGGCGGCCGCCCCGCCCTGATGTTCCAGGAGCACGCGCTGTTCCCCTGGCTCACCGCCGGGAAGAACATCGAGCTCGCCCTCAAGCTGGCCGGCGTGCCGCGCCCCGAGCGCCGCGCCGAGGCCGAGCGCCTCCTCGAACTCGTCCGCCTGGACGGCGCGTACGGCAAGCGGGTGCACGAGCTGTCCGGCGGCATGCGCCAGCGCGTGGCGATGGCCCGCGCGCTCGCCCAGGGCAGCAAGGTGCTGCTGATGGACGAGCCGTTCGCGGCGCTCGACGCCATCACCCGCGACGTGCTGCACGACGAGATCACCCGGATCTGGGCCGAGCGGAAGCTGTCCGTCCTGTTCGTCACCCACAACGTGCGCGAGGCGGTGCGCCTGGCGCAGCGCGTCGTGCTGCTCTCCTCCCGGCCCGGCCGGGTCGCCCGCGAGTGGCGGATCGACCTGCCGCAGCCGCGCCGCATCGAGTCCGCGGGCGTGGCCGACCTGTCCATCGAGATCACCGAAGAACTGCGTGGGGAGATCCGTCGCCATGGCCAGCACTGACACCACCCCCGTCCTGGACCAGGACGACGAGGCCGCGCGGGGCGCGAACGACACCGACACCGCCGGCGTCGGCGCCGGCCTGGACGCCCTCGACTCGGTCGCCGCGCAGCGCAGTTCGCTCGGCGAGGTGCTGCGCGGCAAGGCGCTGCCGCCGCTGATCGGCGTGCTGGTGGTGCTCGCGCTGTGGCAGGCCGCGTACAGCCTGCACCTCACCTCCTCGTACAAGCTGCCCAGTCCGGCGGACGTGTGGCACTCCGCGCAGGACCTCTGGTACCAGGGCACGCTGTTCTCGATCGTCTGGACCAGCGTCTGGCGCGGCCTGTCCGGCTTCCTCCTCGCCGTCGTCATCGGCACCCCGATCGGCCTGCTGGTCGCCCGCATCCGGCCGGTGCGCACCGCGATCGGGCCGGTGCTCCAGGGCCTCCAGTCGCTGCCGTCGGTCGCCTGGGTGCCGGCCGCGGTGATCTGGCTGGGCATCAACGACTCGATGATGTACGCGGTGATCCTGCTGGGCGCCGTCCCGTCCATCGCCAACGGGCTGGTGGCCGGCATCGACCAGGTGCCGCCGCTGTTCCTGCGGGCCGGGCGCACCATCGGCGCCACCGGCCTGACCGGGGCCCGGCACATCCTCATCCCGGCCGCGCTGCCCGGCTACCTGGCCGGGCTCAAGCAGGGCTGGGCGTTCTCCTGGCGCTCGCTGATGGCCGCCGAGCTGGTCGCCTCCTCCCCCGACCTCGGGCGGGGCCTGGGCCGCTTCCTGGAGGACCAGCGCGAGCTCTCCGACATGTCCGGGGTGCTGCTCGGCATCGTCCTCATCCTGTTCGTCGGCATCGCCATCGAACTGCTGGTCTTCACCCCGGTCGAGCGCCGGGTGCTGCGCAACCGCGGCCTGCTGGCCGCCACCAAGTGAGGCACCGATGACGACGCCCGCCCTCCTGCTGATCGCGCACGGCAGCCGCGACCCGCGCCACGCGGCGGCGGTGGCCGCGCTCGTGCGGGAGGTGCGGGCGCGGCGGCCCGGGCTGGAGGTGGCCACCGCGTACCTGGACCACTGCGCGCCGCGGATCCCCCAGGTGGTGGGGCGACTGGCGGAGGCGGTGGCGGTGCCGCTGCTGCTGAACCGGGCCTTCCACGCCAAGCACGACATCCCGGCCGCCCTGCGCGCGGCGGGTTCCCGGCTGCCGGTGGCGGACGTGCTCGGCCCCTCCCCCCTGCTGCTCACCGCCCTGGACCGCCGCCTCGCCGAGGCCGGCCTGGCGGTCGGCTCGCCCGCCGTCCGGGCCCGTACGGGCGTGGTGCTGGCGGCGGCGGGCTCCTCCGATCCGGCCGCCGACGCGGCGACCCGCGCGGTGGCCGCCGAGTGGCGCCGCACCCGCGGCTGGGCCGCCGTCGAGGTGGCCTACGCCTCCGCCGCCGGCCCGCGCGTCCCGGACGCCCTCGCCGCCCTGCGCGCGGCCGGCGCCGAGCGCACGGCCGTCGCCCCGTACCTGCTGGCCCCGGGCCTCCTCCCGGACCGCATCGCGGAGGCGGCCGCCGGAGCGGACGTGCTCGCCGGCGTCCTCGGCCCGGCCCCCGAGGTGGCGGCCCTGCTGCTGGAGCGCTACGACGCGGCCCGCACCGCCGCCCCGAGCCTCGCCGCCTGAGCCGTCACGAGGCCTTGCGGTGCTGGTACTCGGCCACCGCGGCGGTGATCACGCTGAGCGGCACCGGCTCGTCCACATTGGCGACGGCGCCCTCGATCCACTCCCGCATGATGGCGGTCGGCTTCAGCCCCCGCTCCCGCGCCCGGCGCCGCACCTCGTCCATCACCGGCTTGGGCAGCCGCAGCGAGGTGGTGATCATCACCGACTCCGCCGCCACCGGTTCAGCCGGCTCGGCGCTCATGATCTCGTCCTCGGTCAGCTCGTGCGTCTCGTCGTACTCGGCGACCGCTTCGAGGTCCGCACCGCCGTCAGCCATCCGCGCCCCTCCACCCGTCACCGCTCTGCGGCGACAGTCTGACACCGACCCCGCTCACGGAGCCGGCCCCTTCCACCCGTCCGGATGACGGCGCGCGGAAGCGCCGATGGCGCGCGCGGCCGGGGCCGTGCGCGCCATCGGGCTGCTGGAACGGGTCAGTCGGCCTTGCGGCGCTGGCGGCCGGTCCCGTAGTTGGAGCCGGACTTGGAGCCGGTGCCGGGCCGGGCGCGGCCCGAGGAGCGGCCGATGAAGCCGGCGGCCTGCGGGCGCTCGCCCTGGGCGCCCGCGGCGCCGAGGCGCTGCTTGGGGCGCGGGCGGCGCGGGTTGCCGTTCATGTCGACGTCGGCGGGCAGTCCGGAGCGCTTGCCGGGGCGGCGGCGCGGGGCGCCGGCCTTGGCCTCGGCGGGCTTGTCCGCGACGGCGGTCTGCGCGGCCGGGACGACCGGCACCACGGGCACGCCGCTGGGGGTGCGGGCGCCGGTGATCCGGGCCAGGTCGGCGTCGCCGGGGCGGATCTTGGTGACGGTGGGGCGGATCCCGGCGACCGTCATCAGCCGGTTGACCTCGCGGCGCTGCTCGGGCAGCACGAGGGTGACGACGGTGCCGGACTCGCCGGCCCGGGCGGTGCGGCCGCCGCGGTGCAGGTAGTCCTTGTGGTCGACCGGCGGGTCGACGTTGACGACCAGGTCGAGGCCGTCGATGTGGATGCCGCGGGCGGCCACGTTGGTGGCGATCAGCGCGGTGACCTCGCCGTCGCGGAACTGGTCGAGGACGCGGTTGCGCTGCGGCTGGGACTTGCCGCCGTGCAGGGCGGCGGCCATGACGCCGTTGGCGCGCAGCTGCTTGGCGAGCCGGTCGGCGCCGTGCTTGGTGTGCACGAACATGATCACGCGCCCGTCGCGGGAGGCGATGTGGGCGGTGGCGGAGGCCTTGTCGGCGGGCTCCAGCTGGAGGACGTGGTGGTCCATGGTGGTGACCGCGCCGGCCGAGGGGTCGACGGAGTGGGTCACCGGGTCGCTCAGGAAGCGCTTGACCAGCCGGTCGACGTTGCGGTCCAGGGTGGCGGAGAACAGCATCCGCTGCCCGCCCTCGGCGACCTGCTCCAGCAGCTTGCTGACCTGCGGCAGGAAGCCCATGTCGGCCATCTGGTCGGCCTCGTCCAGAACGGTGATCGCGACGTCGGAGAGGTTGACGTCGCCTCGCCCGATCAGGTCGTCGAGCCGGCCCGGGGTGGCGACCAGGACCTCGGTGCCACGGCGCACGGCGTTGGCCTGCCGGCTGATCCCCATGCCGCCGACGACGGTGGTGATCCGCAGGTTGACGGAGGTGGCGTACGGGGTGAGCGCCTCGGTGACCTGCTGGGCCAGCTCGCGGGTGGGCACCAGGACGAGGGCCAGCGGGTGCCGGGCGGCGGCGCGGCGCCCCGCGGTGCGGGCGAGCAGCGGCAGGCCGAAGGCCAGGGTCTTGCCGGAGCCGGTGCGACCGCGGCCGAGCACGTCGCGGCCGGCGATCGAGTCGGGGAGGGTGGCGGCCTGGATCGGGAACGGCTCGGTGACGCCCTCGCGGGTGAGCGCGCTGAGGATCGCCTTGGGCAGTTCGAGCTCGGCGAAGGTGGCCGCCGGGGGCCGGGCCGGGGTGCCCTCGACGACGGTGAAGTCGGCGGGCTCGGGCGCGGCGGTGCGGGCGTTCTTCGGGGTGCCGGTGCGGCCGCGCGGCTTGCGCGGGCGATCGGCGCCCTCCCCGCTGCGGCGGGGGCGGCCGGTGCGGGCCTGGTCGCCGGTGCGGGCCTGGTCGGCGCCGCGGCCCTGGTCGGCTCCGCGGTTCTGGCCGGTGGTGCGGGTGCCGCGGTCGCGCGGCGGGCGGGCAGGGGTGGTCACGGGGTCTCCGTCCGTCGGTCGGTGGCCCGCGGTCGCGGGCCCGTCGGCCGTCGTCTGGGAGTGCGCCGCCCCGGCCGTACGGCGGCATGGGCGGGGGCCCGCACCGTTGTCCGGTGCGGGCCCCCGCTTCACAGGATCACGGGATCAGGAGATCACGGGATCACGTGTCAGCGTGAAGGCTGACGTCAGGCGATGACCTGGATGTTCTCGCCCTGCGGGCCCTTCTGGCCCTGGGTGACGTCGAACTCCACGCGCTGGCCCTCGACGAGCTCACGGAAGCCGTTGGCCTGGATGTTCGAGTAGTGGGCGAAGACGTCCGGGCCGCCGCCGTCCTGCTCGATGAAGCCGAAGCCCTTTTCGCTGTTGAACCACTTCACGGTGCCGGTAGCCATAACCGTCTCCTCTAATTGGGGCATCAGGGATTCACACCTCGTGAATCCCCAAGTAGCCGCGATCCCCATCCGGAGACTGAAACACCGGACAAAACAAATGCGCCTGTCGGTTGAGACCAGCAGGCGCACACATACGTTCATGGGAACCAAAACTGCAACTGAGTCGACTGTAGCACGGCGACACCCCGATTGACCGGGGGCTTTTCTGCCCGACAGATCACGTTTGCCGCCTCCGGGAAGGGGGCAGCGGCGCCCCGCCGGAGCGGGGCGCCGCCTGTCGTTCAGCCGTGGTTCAGGCCGTGATCAGCGACGACCGGCCGGCTCCGGCACGCCGTGCGCGTCGGCCAGCGGGGCCGGGCCCTCGCCGGGGCCCCTGCTGTCGCCGTGGCCGGGCCACCAGGCGCGGTGGCCGAGCAGGGCGGTGAGCGCCGGGGTGAAGAACATCGACATCACGAAGGCCGCGATGAGGATGCCGATGGCGATCGAGAAGCCCATCTCGCTCATCATCGTGTTGCCGGCCAGCAGCATGGTGCCGAAGGTCGCGGCGAGGATGAAGCCGGCCGCGGCCACCGTCGGACCGCCGTGGCGGATGGCCTGGCTGGCCGCCTCGCGGGGGTCGCGGCCCTCGCGGGCCTCCTCGCGCAGTCGGGCGATCATCAGGATGTTGTAGTCGGTGCCGAGTGCGACCACGAACAGGTAGATCAGGATCGGCAGCATGAACATCAGACCGGCCTCGCCCTTGATGTTCTGGAACACCAGGGTGGTGGCGCCGAGGGTGGCGCCGAAGCCGAGGCCGACCGAGGCCATCAGGTACCAGGGGGCGACCACGCTGCGCAGCAGCAGGCCGAGGATGATCATGATCAGCACCGCGGCGATCGGGAAGACCAGGCTGTAGTCGTGGGCCATCGCCGTGTTGATGTCCTTGTACACGGAGGTGGTTCCGGCGACGAGCGCCTTGGTGCCCGCGGGCGCCTCGGCGTGGGCGACCTTGCGGACCTCGCCGATGGTGTCGATGGCCTTGTTGCTGGCCGCCTCGTCCTTCAGGACGACGGTGATGTCGGCGGTGAGCCCGTCCTTGCTGACCCCCTGCTCCGGGTGGGGCAGGGCGACGCTGGAGACGCCGTCGATCTTTCCGAGGTCGTTGACGTAGCCCTGGAGGCCGGCGAGGTTGATCTTGTTGCCGTCCTCGCTGGTCACGTAGACGTGGGCGGGGTCGGCGGCGCCGGCCGAGTAGGCCTTGACCATGGTGTCCTGGACGACCATCGACTCCTTGCCCTTCGGCATGGAGCTGCCGGCCATGTCGAAGGTGCCCTTGTAGCCGAGGGCGGCGACCGCGAGGCCGACCATCACCAGGCCGGAGAGCAGGGCGGCGACCACCGGGCGGCGGCCGACGCCGCGGCCGATCGCGGCGAAGCGGGCGTTCGAGGGCTCCCGCTGCCAGGCCTTGGAGGGCCAGAACAGGACCTTCTCGGGGATCAGGCAGAGGATCGCGGGCACCAGGGTGACCGAGGCTATCGCGGTGACGGCGACGGCGATGGCCAGGGAGGGGCCGAGCGCCTTGAACATGCCGAGGCTGGACAGGACCAGCACGGCGAAGGCGACCACGACGGCGCCGGCGGCGGAGGTGATGGCCTCGCCGACCCGGCCGACCGCGTTGGCCACGGCCTCCTTGCGGTTGTCCCCGGCCCGCAGCCGCTCGCGGTAACGGAACATCAGGAACAGGAAGTAGTCGGTGCCGACGCCGTAGAGGACCACGGTGAGGATCTGCTCCATCGAGCTGTCGGCCTTGAGCCCGAACACCTTGCTGGCGTCGGAGATCAGACCGGTGGCGACCATGGAGTAGATGACCACGGAGAGCACCGGCAGCAGCGCGATGATCGGGCTGCGGAAGATGATCCCGAGGGTGAGCAGGATGATCACGACCGTGCCGAGGCCGATCAGCATGCCGGCCGTCTTGCTGGAGTCCTTCTGGTCCAGCGAGGTCGCGGCCGGGCCGCCGACCTGGTACTTCAGGTTGGTGCCGGAGGCGAGTGCCTTGCCCTCGTCACGGAGCTTCTTCGCGGCGTCGGTGAACTCGTCCGACTGCATCTTGCTCTTGTCGATGGAGACCAGCGCCATCGCGTACTTGTGGTCCTTGGAGTAGGACCCCATCTTCTCCGAGACCGGCAGCACCTGCTCGACCAGCGGGATCTTCTTGTCGGCCAGGCCCTGGGTGACCTTGTTCATGGCGGCCGCGTCGTTCTGGTCCAGCTGGCCGCCGTCGTTGCGCTCGAAGAGCAGCAGCGCGGACGGCGAGAGGTTGGACGGGAACGCCTTCTGCTGGAGGTCCATGGCCTGGATGGACTCGTAGTGCTTGGGCAGGAAGGCGGCCTCGTCGGTGTTGGCCTTCAGCGGCGGGGCGGTCGCGATGATCGCGACGGCCGCGATCAGCCAAGCGCCGATCACCCACCAGGCGCGGCGGACGACAACGTGTCCTAGTCGGTGGAACATGCTCGTGATGCCTCCTGGGCATGGTTCACCGCAGCCCTTGGGGGACGGGACGCCGGGCGACGGCAGGACCGGCGTCGGGAAGCACTCAGCTTCCTAGCCGGTCGGCAGGTAAGTAGGTCTGGGCGTCATCGTACGAGCACCGGCTTGCCGCCCGGCAAGGAGCCCCCGTAGTCCAACCCCGTTGTGGGGCCACCCCGAACCGGCCCCGCCCTAGTGTCCCCCGGGCGCAAGCTCGATGACCTCGTGCTCCGGGTGGAGACAGCTCCCCCTCAGGGTGGAGCCCGCCCCCTACCCCCGAGGAGGAGGAATCAGGGTCGGGGGTTAGGGAAAACCCCACCCCGCCCCGAGGGGAACTCCGGCACGGGACCACCCGCCGGCCTCCTCCCCCTTCCCCCCGGTACGGCCGTGGCGACGCCGGGCCCCGCAGTGCGCGGGGCCCGGCGTCCGTGGGTCATGATGATCACCGTCCGGCATCCTCCGGACGAACACCGGCGGAACGGAGCCCAGCCATGATCCCCTTCGACGAGGGCCGCGCCCGGCTGCTGCTCGCCCACGCCTGCGAGACGGCCGGACTGCCCGGCCCCGGCGACGCCCGGCTGCTCGCGCTCGGCGAGAACGCCGTCTTCGACCTCGGCGACCCGGCCGTGGTCGCCAAGGTCGGCCGCGGCCCCGAGCTGTACGACCGGGCGCACCGCGAGCTGACCGTCGCCCACTGGATGGCCGGGCAGGGCGTCCCGGTGGTCCGCCCGTACGAGGCGGTGGCGCCCGAGCCGCAGCTGGCCCACGGGCACCCGGTCACCTTCTGGCACCGGCTCGCCCCCGCCGTCCGCCCGGCCCGCCCGGTCGACCTCGCCCCGCTGCTGCGTGCCCTGCACGCCCTGCCGCTGCCGTCCTTCCCGCTCGGCCGGCGCGACCTGCTCGCCCCCGTCGAACGCTGGCTGGCCTCCGCCGAGGGGTACGTCGACCCCGAGGACGTCGCCTTCCTCCGCCACCGCCGGGACGCCTTCGAGGCCGCCCTGCCCGACCTCACCCCGCACCTGCACCCCGGTGTGATCCACGGTGACGCGCTGCCCCGCAACGTCCACGTCGGCCCGGACGGGCCGGTGCTGCTCGACCTGGAGTTCATGGCGAACGACCTGCGCGAACACGACCTGGTGGTGCTCGCCCTCAGCCACGACCGCTACGGCGTGCCCGGCGAGGAGTACACGGCGTTCACCGAGGCGTACGGCTGGGACGTGCGCGACTGGCCCGGCTTCACGGTGCTGCGCGGGGCCCGGGAGACCGCCAGCGCCTCCTGGGTGGCGCAGCAGGCGGCCGGCAACCCGGCGGCGCTGGCGGAGTTCCGGCGCCGGGTGGCCTCGCTGCGCGAGGGGGCCACCGACGTGCGCTGGTACCCGTTCTGACGGCGCGTACCCGTTCTGACGGCGCGCCGGTACCCGTTCCGACGGCGGAGGACAAACCGGGCGGGTGTGAGAAGGCTCCCAGGGGGCTGAGCGGTCCGGCACGCAACCGGGGTATCTACGATCGGCGTCCTATCGCACAGTCATCCTGACTGAAGGATCGGCACCGTACTTCGCACCTCAGGAGCCGCCGCCATGCCCGAGACCGCCGCCCGCCGCCCCTCCCTCCCGCCGCGCACGGCCCGTGGCCGCCGCCGGCTGATCGCGGGCTGCATCGCGGCGGCCGCCGTCCTGGGCCTGTCCGCGTGCGGCACCGCCAGCGGGGCGCTGCAACCGCCGACCGCCGGCGCGCAGTCCCCGATATCCGGGGCGGCCCAGCCGCCGCAACCGGACGGCACGGCGGCCGGCACCATCGCGCCCACCCCCGGCTCGGACGCCGCGAACGGCACCGGCCCGGCGGCGCCGCCGGTCACGCCGAGGCCGCACAGCCCGAAGCCGTCCTCCGGCAGCCCCTCCACGGGCGGCGCGCCGAGCGCGGAGGGCACCCCGACCACGCCCGGCCCCGTGAGCGCCACCCCGGGCGCCCCGGCCACCACCCCCGCCGCGCCGCCCGGGCACACCGGGCCGGGCAGGGTGATCGGCTCCACCGCCTCCGGCGGCCACACCGTCGCGCTCACCTTCGACGACGGCCCCGGCCCGGCCACCGGTCAGATCCTCGACCTGCTCGCCCAGTACGACGCGAAGGCCACCTTCTGTCAGATCGGCCAGAACGCCGCCGCCAACCCGGCCATGGTCAAGCGCGTCATCGCCGCCGGGCACCGACTCTGCGACCACAGCGTCCACCACCCGCAGCCGTTCGCGAAGCTCCCGCACGACAAGGCGGTGTACGAGATCACCGCCGCCCACGACATGATCGTCCAGGCCGGCGGGCCCGGCACCCGGGTCGACTGGTTCCGCGCCCCGGGCGGCGGCTTCAACGCCGACAACGAGCACATCACCGCGGGCCTCGGCATGTCCTCCCTCGGCTGGTCCGTCGACCCGCGCGACTGGTCCCGCCCCGGGGTGCCCGCGATCGTCTCCGCCGTGCAGCACCAGCTCAAGCCCGGCGGCGTGATCCTGATGCACGACGGCGGCGGCGACCGCAGCCAGACCGTGGCCGCGCTCAAGCAGCTGCTGCCCTGGCTGGTCGCGCAGGGCTACACCTTCGACTTCCCGGCGTCGTAAGGCGTCTCCTCCCGCGCGTCCCGTCCTACGCGTCCTGTCCTGCGCGTCCCGTCCTACGCGTCCTGTCCTACGTGTCCTGTCGGCGGGCGAGCCTGAGCCGGTAGACCTGCCGGGAGCCGCCCTCCGGTCCGGGTGCGGCGGGCTCGGCCGGGGTGAAGCCCAGCCGTTCGTAGAACACCCGGGCGCCGCTGGTCCGCGCCCCGGGGTGGTCCGGGCCGAAGGTCACCACCTCGACGGTGGCCGGGGCCCGGACGTGACGGCGCAGCACGTCCTCGACCAGCGCCCGGCCGAGGCCGGTGCCGCGGGCGCGCTCGGCGACCACCAGCCAGTGCAGGTGGTGCAGCGGGGGCTCGGCGTCGTCGGTGCCGAACAGCAGGCCGCCGAGCAGCCCCCGGCCGTCCTCGGCGACGGTGGCCCGGCCCTCCTCGATGCTCCGGCCGACGGCCCGGTGGAAGCCGGGCTCGGCCACCATCGGGCCGAACCAGTGCTCGACCTCGGCCGCGAGGGCGAGGAAGCCGGGCAGGTCGCCGGGGCGGGCCGGGCGTACGGTCGCGGTCACCCGGTGGCTCTGGAGGGCCAGCGCGGGTCGACCACGGCCTGCGGGTCCTTGCCGCGGCGCAGCCAGGCCTGCAAGCCCTCGGCCCACTGCCGGTACCAGTCGACCTGCCGCCGGTGCAGTTCGGCCGGCGCGACCTCCCCCACCTCGGCCGGGTAGCGCCCGGCCAGGGCGACGGCGACCCGCACGGCGGCCAGCGCGTCGCTGCCGGCCTCGTGCGCGTCGGTGAGCTCCACCCCGTACACCTCGCAGACCCGCTGCAGGGTGCGCGAGCCCTTGCGGTACTTGTCCACGGCCCGGTCGATGACCAGCGCGTCCAGCACCGGCCCGACCGGTCCGCCGAGGCGCTCCGCGAGCGTCGCCAGGCCGTACCGGCGCAGTTCCGCGTCCAGCAGCGACAGGTCGAACGGCGCGTTGAACGCCACCACCGGCCGCCCGGCCGCGATCCGCTCGCAGAGCGCGGCGGCTATCTCCTCGACCGCCTCCGCGGCCGGCCGCCCCTTGCCGCGCGCGACCTCGTCCCCGATCCCGTGGATCGCCTCCGCCTCCGCGGGAATCGGCACCCCGGGGTCGAGCAGCCAGTGCGCGGCCTCCACCCGGGCGGCCCCGACCGTGTCCACGAGCGCGGCCGTGACGATGCGGTCCACGGCCGGGTCGGTGCCCGTGGTCTCCAGGTCGAAGCCGACCAGTGGCTGCTGCCACCAGCTCATCAGGTGTGTCCTTCCGTCCGACTGTGCGAATCAGCCCCTATCATCACCCGCCCCACCGACAACCCGTCCGACAGGGCCGCCGATCCCGGCCCCGGCGGCCCTAGGCTGTTCCTCGGACCTACCGAAGGAGACGGCCATGAGCACCGCCCCGAACCTGCCCGTGCCCCCTCGCCGGCCCGACGAGTCCCACCCGCTCCGGACCATCAGAGAGATCCGCGGATCGCTGCCCGAGGACCAGGTCAGGCACTTCGACGCCGAACTCGCCGACACCGACATCGACGCGCTGCCGGAGATGCTGCACCGCTGGGCAACGCTGGGAACGGACGGCTTCCTGGACTTCCTCCTGACAACGCCCTTCGAAGGGCTGGAGTTCGGGGCGCGTTCCTACGATGGCGAGGAAGACCCCGAGTGACCTGTCTGCTGGACACGAACGTGGTCGCCGAGCTCACCACGCGGCCGAAGCCGGCCCCCGCCGTCATCGAATGGGCTCGATCCGTCCCGGCGCCCAGGCACTTCCTCAGTGTCATCACCGTCGCGGAGATCGAGGCAGGCGTCGAAGCCACCTCCGATCCGCTGCGCCGGGCCGCACTCGAACACGTCCTCAATGGTATTCGCGCGGAGTACCAGGGGCGGATCGCCGTGATCGGCGAACAGGAAGCCGCCGCCTACCTCGCTGTTCACCATCGGCTCAAGAGCTCCGGCACCAGCATCGATCCGCCCGACGCGCTGATCGCGGCCACGGCCATCGCAAACGGTTGGACGCTCGTCAGCCGCAACGTCAAGCACTTGGCGCGGACAGGTGCTGCCGTCCTGAACCCCTGGGAGTACTGACAGCCCACCACACCCTCCGCCCCCGGTCACCGATCGCGTCACCGGGTGGTGGGCGTGTAAGCGATCTCGTGTAAGTGCCGTGGGATTATTGGATGCTGAGCCGGTCCTCGAAGAAGAGTGAGAACTGGTTCAGTGCCTCCTTCCAGTGTGCGGCGACGTGGTTGATGTCGCGTGCCCTGGGGGTGATCTGCTCCCGGACGGCGAGGTAGAGGACCTTCAACGCGGCTTGCTCGGAGGGGAAGTGGCCGCGGTTGCGGGTGGCCTTCCGCAGGCGGGAGTTGATCGACTCGACCATGTTCGTGGAGTAGACGACCGTCCTTATCGCGGGCGGGAACGCGAGGTAG
>NZ_LFMD02000003.1:397797-864750 GCF_015776785.2 Kitasatospora sp. SUK 42
CGACATGCCGCACATACCGCGAATGCACCCAGTCCGACGCCTGCCCGCACGCCGGACACACCGCCGGAGCGTCATCCCTGGTCCGGGCCGTGATCCGCAGCAGGTCCCCGCTGGCCTCCACTCGCTCGACCTGCACCGCGGCCAGCTGCGGCAGCAGGTCCCCCACCACGACAACACACACAGCCAGCTTGCCACCGCCAACAAGCCGACACCACAGGCGAGTTGAAGCGATCAACGATTACGAAAATCTTGTAAGAGCCAACTTCCTGACACGCTCCGGGTGGTCGCCGGGCCGGCCAGGGCGAGCCGGCCGGGCAGGACGCCGGCGGTGACGGCGAGCAGGAGGCAGAGGGCGGCGGCGGTGGCGAGCGGCAGCCAGGGCAGGGTGAGGGCGATGTCGGCCCGGCCGGCCAGGATGCGGTGGTTGAGCAGCGCGGTGGTGCCGTACTGGGTGAGCGCGGTGACGGCGAGGGCGAGGACGGCGGCGGTGGTGACGACCAGGGCGGCCTCCAGCGCGACCATCTGCAGCACCTGGCGGCGCAGGGTCCCGGCGAGGCGCAGGACGCCGAAGTCGCGGCGGCGGTCGGCGGCGCTCATCACCATGGTGTTGACGATGGCGATCAGCGCGTAGAGCAAGGCGGGGCCGAGGATGGTGGTGGTGGCGATCCAGGCGTAGTGGGCGCCCGGGTCGGGCCCGGGGTGGTGGGCGTCGGCGAGGGTGCCGCCGAGCCGGTCGGCGGGTTCGGCGTCGAGGTGGACGGCGCCGGGGCGGGCGCCGGCCAGGTGGGCGGTGGTGGCGTCGCCGCTGAGCAGGACTTCGTCCAGGCCGAGTTGGGTGCGGTAGACGAGGGCGAGGCGCAGGCCTGTGACGGTGCCGTCGGCGAGGCGCAGGTTGATCCGGTCGCCGAGTTTCCAGCCGTGGCCGCGGGCCTGGTGGGTGGAGGCGGCGAGGGTGGCGCCGTGCAGGTCGGCGGGGTCGCCGTCGACGACGGGCAGGGTCCAGGCGGTGGCGAGGTCGCCGTCAACGACGGTGGCGGCGGAGGGCACGCCGGCGGGCGAGTCCTCGCCGTGGTCGGCGAAGGCGGCGGTGTCGGCGCCGAGACCGGTGACCACGGTGGGCGTGGTGGCGGTGGCGTGCAGCCCGGGCGTGGCGGCGGTGAGCCGGTGGGCGGCGTCGGCGGGCAGCGGGGTGGCGCCGGGGCTCAGGACGTAGCGGGCGGCGGCGGTGGCGCGGGCCTGGGCGGCCATGGCGTCGGCGAAGGCGGCGGTGGAGCCGACGACGGTGCCGGTGAGCGCGATGGTGAGGAAGGCGGGGGTGGCGGTGGAGACGGTGCGGCGGACGGCGGTGAGCGCGTTCTGCCGGGCGAGCAGCGGGGCGGCGGCGGTGGCGCGGGCGAGCGGGGCGCCGAGCAGCCGGACCAGCGGGGGGACGAGGACGGGCGCGAACAGGGCGAGGGCGGTGATGGTGAGCAGGTCGGCGCCGAGCACCCACTGGGAGGCGAGTTGCGGGTCGTCGGGCTGGTCGCCGGGGGCGGCGGGCATGGTGGGCGCGGCGAGGTAGTAGCCGACGGTCCCGGCCAGGGCGAGCAGTCCGAGGAGGGCGAAGGCCCAGCGGGGCCGGGTCATGACCTTGCGGTCGACGGCGGCGTCGCCGAGCGCTTCGACGGCGCGGACCCGGCCGGCGCGCAGGGCGGCGGTGACGGCGCCGAGCAGGGCGACGAGCAGGCCGACGGCGGCGGCGAGCAGCATGGGGCCGGCGGTGGGGCGGGCGGTGAAGCCCTCGGGGGCGGCGCCGCGGGCGACCAGCCAGGCGGCGAGGGCGGGCGCCCCGGGCAGTGCGAGCAGGCAGCCGCTGAGGGCGGCGGCGAGGGCGACGGCGAGGGCCTCGCCGGTGATCAGCCAGACGATCTGACGGGGTGTGGCGCCGACGGCGCGCAGCATCGCGATCTCCTGGCGGCGCTGGGCGACGGCGAAGGCGAAGGTGCCGGCGACGACGAAGACGGCGACGAAGGCGGCCATCGCGGAGGTGAACTGGAGCACCTTGTGCAGGGAGGGCGCGCCGAGCGGGGAGTCGTCGCCGGCGGTGTCGTTCAGCAGGCTGCCGGTGGTGGCGACGAGGGTGACGCCGAGGGTGAGGGCGACGTAGGAGCCGGCGAAGGCGGCCTTGCGGCGGCGCAGGCTCGCGGTGGCGACGGGCAGCAGGGTGGTGAGTGAGGTCATGCCGCCGTCTCCAGGGCGGTCATCCGCTCGGCGACGTGCTGGGCGGTGGGGTGGGACAGGTCGTCGACGATGCGGCCGTCGGCGAGGATGACGACGCGGTCGGCGTGGGCGGCGGCGACGGGGTCGTGGGTGACCATGACGGTGCTCTGGCCCTCGCGGTCGACGAGGTCGCGCAGCAGGGTGAGCACGTCGCGGCTGCTGGTGCTGTCGAGGGCGCCGGTGGGTTCGTCGGCGAAGAGCACGCGGGGGCGGGTGATCAGAGCGCGGGCGATGGCGACGCGCTGCTGCTGGCCGCCGGAGAGCTGGGAGGGCAGGTGGCCGGTGCGGTCGCCGAGGCCGACCTGGGCGAGTGCGCGGTGGACTTCGGCGCGGTCGGGCCGGCGTCCGGCCAGGCGCAGTGGCAGGCCGACGTTCTGTTCGGCGGTGAGCGAGCCGACCAGGTTGAACGCCTGGAAGACGAAGCCGAGTTGCCGGCGCCGCAGGACGGTCAGCCGGGTCTCGTCGAGTCCGGCGAGGTCGGTGCCGTCGAGGACGACCCGGCCGCGGTCGGGGCGGTCGAGGCCGGCGCCGCACTGCAGCAGGGTGCTCTTGCCGGAGCCGGAGGGGCCCATGACGGCGGTGAAGGTGCCGCGGGCGAACTCGACGTTCACCCCCCTGAGCGCGCGGACGGCCTCCGGGCCGGTGCCGTAGGTGCGGTGTACGTCTTCGAGGCGCAGTACGGCCCCGTGATCCCCCGTGATCTTCACGGGGGCTACACCTACCACGCGGAAAGCGGGCCGTACCAGCCGGTTCGGGCGAATCGTTACCGCGTCAGACAGCGCGCCCGGCGGGCTCCCGGAGCATGAAGACGTCGATCGGGTCCTCGTGGACGACGGTGAAGCCGTGCCGTTCGTACAGCCGTTGGGCGGCGCTGCCCCGCAGGACGATCAGGCGCACCGGGTCCCCGGCGGCGTCGGCCTCGGCGAGGAGGTGGCGCAGGACGGCGGTGCCGATGCCGCGGCCCTGGAGGCGTGGGGCCAGGTAGAACATCTCCAGATGGCGTCCGCCGCGTTCGTCGGGGCGGACGCTGACGGAGCCCGCGAAGGCCCCGTCGACCAGCAGCACGGAGGTGTGCGCCGTGGAGAAGTGCTTCCGGACGCGCTGACGGGAGCGCTCCGGGTCCCAGCGGCCGAGGCGCTCCAAGTCGGCGCGCATGACCTGGTCCTTGAGGTCTGCGACGGGTTCGAGGTCCTCGGGCCCTGCGGGTTCCAGGGTCCAGGCGGGGAGGCTGGTCACGGCGGGCAGTCTTCCAGCCGCGCCACCCGCCCGGCCAGCGCCTTTTCTCAGGAGACTTCTCCCAGGAGACGGGCCGGAAGCCAGGAGACGGGCCGGGAGTCAGGAGACGGGCCGGGAGTCCGCCCAGACGCCCTCGAACTCCTCGCGGTAGACCTCCAGCAGTCCGGGCTCGGTGCCGCCGGGCTGCTGGCCGGCTCCGCCGCGCAGGATCAGCGCGGGCGACTCCATGCCGCGGGAGCGGCGCAGGTAGGGCTGGACGACGCCGAGGTCGCGGCTCTGGCGGCGGCCGCCCGTCTGGCCGGCCGTGCGGGGGCCCTCGACCAGGTAGGCGGTGAAGCGCGGGGTCTCGTCGAAGACGCGGATCTCGAAGCCGGCCTGGTCGTGCAGCCGGGCCCGCACCCGGCGCACGTGCATGATGTTCATCTCGATCGAGCGGGACAACTCGCCGCGCCCGATGCCGAGTTCGCGCTCCCGGCGGCGTACCGCGCTGCTCGCCGGGTTGAGGAAGAGCAGCCGGACCCGGCAGCCTTCACCGGCCAGCCGGACGAGGCGCTTGCCGGTGTAGTTCTGGCAGAGCATGCCGAGGCCGATGCCGAGCGCGTCCAGGCGGCGGGCGCCGTCGAGCAGGTCCTCGACCGGCAGGTCGCGCTGGAGCCGGACGCGGTCGGCGTGCACCGCGACCACGTCCGCGTACCGGCCGGCGACCAGGGACTCGACGACGTCGGCGGGGACCCCGCCCGCGCCGCCGTCGAGGACGGCGAGCAGCCGGGCGGCGGCGCGCTCGGTCTGGGCCAGCACGGTCTGGGTGAGGATCCGGTTGCGGGAGACCACGTGCCGGGCCACCTCCAGCTCGTCCAGGGCGAGTTCGATCTCGCGCCGGTCGGCCAGGTACGGCTCGAAGCAGGGCCAGTGCTGGACCATCAGTTCGCGCAGCTGGGGCAGGGTGAGGAAGACCAGCGGGTCGTCGTCGGCGGGGTCGAGCAGGAAGCCCTTGCGGCGGCTGACCTCGCGGACGGCGCCGGCCCGGTGGGCCCATTCCTCACCGGCCGGCCCGGCGGCGGCGGTGACCCAGTCCTCGCCGTGGGCGGGGGCGTAGATGGGGTGCAGCACCTCGTCGACCAGGGAGCGCAGCCGCTGTTCGACGAGGTTGAGCCAGACGTAGGCGCGGCCGGACAGCCTCACCCGCTGGTAGGCGTCCTCCCATTCGCCGGCCGACCAGGCGAGGGCGGGGACTTCGACCGGGCCGCCCTGGGCCGGCACCAGGGCCCGGCCGGTCAGGGTGGGGCGCATGACCACCGTGGGCGCCTCGCTGCGGGTGCCGCCCCGGTGGGGGCCGTCGGGCCCGGAGCCTCGGCCGCCGGCGGGGAACACCATGCGCCACCTCATCTGGTTGCTGCGGCCGACCCCCGCGGACGCGGGGACCGTTGACGGACTGTCGAGAGTTCGACGGGGCGGCCGGGCGGCCGGACGATCAAGGGTACTGCCCGCCGCGAGCCGCTCGCAGCCGGATGTCGCGAGCCTCCCGGGCCACGTGCACCCCATTGGCCCCACTTTTCATAGGAATGGGCGCTGGACACCCGTTCGGGCGAACCCCGGCGGTATGTCCCGGCTGTCGGGGATGGCCTCGGGGAGTATTGCGGGCTGTGCCGTGCGTCACGGCGCGCGGGCGTCGCACATGCCCGGCCGCCCGGCCGGGAAGACCGCGTCCGGGTCCAGGCAGCTTTTCGGACCAGATGTCAGTTTCCGCCTCCGCCAAGGGAGTTGAGAACCCATGCAGGTCTGGCCCGGTACGCCCTACCCCCTCGGCGCCACCTACGACGGGGCCGGCACCAACTTCGCGGTGTTCTCGGAGAGCGCCGACCGGATCGAACTGTGCCTGATCGGCGAGGACGGATCGGAGACCGCCGTCGAGCTGCGCGAGACGGACGCCTTCGTCCGGCACGCCTACCTCCCCGGCGTCCAGCCCGGCCAGCGCTACGGCTTCCGCGTGCACGGCCCGTACAACCCGGGCCTGGGCCAGCGGCACAACAGCGCCAAACTGCTCCTGGACCCGTACGCCAAGGCGATGAGCGGGCACATCGACTGGGACGAGGCGGTCTACGGCTACCACTTCGGCGCCCCCGAGCGCCGCAACGACCTCGACTCCGCCCCGCACACCATGCACTCGGTGGTGATCAACCCCTACTTCGACTGGGGCACCGACCACCCGCCGCGCACCGACTACCACCGCACCGTCATCTACGAGGCCCACGTCAAGGGCCTCACCCGGCTCCACCCCGGCATCCCCGAGGAGATCCGCGGCACCTACGCGGGCCTGGCCCACCCCGCGGTGATCGAGCACCTGGCCAAGCTCGGCGTGACCGCGATCGAGCTGATGCCGGTGCACCAGTTCGTCCGCGACCACCGGCTGCGCGACCTCGGCCTGGTCAACTACTGGGGCTACAACACCGTCGGCTTCTTCGCCCCGCACTCCTCCTACTCCTCCACCGGCGACCGCGGCCAGCAGGTGCAGGAGTTCAAGTCCATGGTCAAGGCGCTGCACGCGGCCGGGATCGAGGTGATCCTGGACGTCGTCTACAACCACACCGCCGAGGGCAACCACCTCGGGCCCACCCTGTCGCTGCGCGGCCTGGACAACGTCTCCTACTACCGCCTCGCCCGGGACCAGCGCTTCTACGAGGACACCACCGGCACCGGCAACAGCCTGCTGATGCGCAGCCCGCACGTGCTCCAGCTGATCATGGACTCGCTGCGCTACTGGGTCACCGAGATGCACGTGGACGGCTTCCGCTTCGACCTCGCCGCCACCCTCGCCCGGCAGTTCCACGAGGTGGACCGGCTCTCCTCCTTCTTCGACCTGGTCCAGCAGGACCCGGTGGTCTCCCAGGCCAAGCTGATCGCCGAACCCTGGGACCTCGGCGAGGGCGGCTACCAGGTCGGCAACTTCCCGCCGCTGTGGACGGAGTGGAACGGCATGTACCGGGACACCGTGCGCGACCTGTGGCGCGGCGAGACGGCCGCGCTCGCCGAGTTCGGCTCCCGGCTCACCGGCTCCTCCGACCTCTACCAGGACGACGGCCGCCGCCCGATCGCCTCCATCAACTTCGTGACCTGCCACGACGGTTTCACCCTGCGCGACCTGGTCTCGTACAACGACAAGCACAACCAGGCCAACGGCGAGGACAACCGGGACGGCGAGTCCTTCAACCGCTCCTGGAACTGCGGCGTCGAGGGCCCGAGCACCGACCCGGCCGTCGAGGAGCTCCGGGCGCGCCAGCAGCGCAACCTCATCGCCACCCTGATGCTCTCCCAGGGCGTGCCGATGATCTCCCACGGCGACGAGCTCGGCCGCACCCAGCTCGGCAACAACAACGCCTACTGCCAGGACAACGAGCTCACCTGGGTGCACTGGCCCGAGGGCGACGGGCCGCAGGCGCGGCTGCTGGAGTTCACCCAGGGGATGATCTGGCTGCGCCGCGACCACCCGGTGTTCCGGCGGCGGCGGTTCTTCCACGGGCGGCCGGTGTCCGCCTCCGGCGGGTACGACGACCTCACCGACATCGCCTGGTTCACCCCGGCCGGGGAGGAGATGACCAAGCGCAACTGGGGCGCCAGCTACGCCAAGTCGCTGACCGTCTTCCTGAACGGCTACGCCATCTCCGAGCCGGACCGGCGCGGCGGGCGGATCGTCGACGACTCCTTCCTGCTGATGTTCAACGCGCACTTCGAGCCGCTGGAGTTCACCGTGCCCGCCGGCCACGGCCAGGAGTGGCAGGTCGTGGTCGACACCGCGCAGCCCCGGCTGCCCGCCCCCGGCACCGGGGCCCGGGTCAAGGCCGGGGACGCGCTGTGGCTCATCGACCGCTCGCTGATGGTGCTGCAGCGGCCCGCCTGAGGCCCGCCTGAGTGGCCCTAACGGTCACCTGTTCGGATCAGCAGCGGGTCTTGGCGGCGGGCCCGGCCGGGTACCTATGGACACATGACCTCCGCCGCCGAGCCCGCGCAGCCCCGCCCGGCCGCCACCGTCCCCTCCTCGTCGTACCGCCTCCAGCTCCAGCCCGGCTTCACCCTGCGCGACGCCACCGCCGCCGTCCCCTACCTGGCCGCCCTCGGCGTCTCCCACCTGCACCTGTCCCCGCTGCTGGAAGCCGCCCCCGGCTCCACCCACGGCTACGACACCGTCGACCACACCCGGATCAGCGAGCAGCTCGGCGGCGAGGCCGCCCTGCGCGCGCTCGCCGCCGAGGCGCACCGGCACGGGCTGCGGCTGATCGCCGACGTGGTGCCCAACCACATGGCCGTGCCCGTCCCCGAACGGCTCAACCGGCCGCTGTGGCACGTGCTGCGCGACGGCCCCGACTCGCCGTACGCGCGCTGGTTCGACATCGACTGGACCGCCCAGCCGGGCCCCGCCGACGCCCCCGGGCGCGGCCGGGTGCTGCTGCCGCTGCTGGGCGACCGCCTCGGCGCCGTCCTGGACCGGCTGGAGGTGGACGGCGAGGTGCTGCGCTACGAGCGGCACGAGCTGCCGCTGCGCCCCGGCACCTCCGGCCTCCCGCTCGACGAGCTGCTCGCCCGCCAGTGGTACCGGCTCGCCTGGTGGCGGCTGGCCCGCACCGAGCTCAACTACCGGCGCTTCTTCACCGTCAACGAGCTGATCGCCGTACGGGTCGAGGAGCCCGAGGTGTTCGCCGCCACCCACGCCGTGCTGCTGCGCCTGCACGCCGACGGCGTGCTGGACGGCTTCCGGATCGACCACCCGGACGGGCTCGCCGACCCGCGCGGCTACCTGCGCAACCTGGCCGGGGCCACCGGCGGGGCGTACACCGTGGTCGAGAAGATCCTCACCGGCGAGGAGCTGCTGCCCGGGGACTGGCCGGTCGCCGGCACCACCGGCTACGACGCGCTGCGCCGGATCGACGGCGTGCTCACCGACCACGCCGGCGCCTGCCGGCTCGCCGGGGCGTACGAGTCCTTCCTGCACGGCGGGCCCGTCCGCGACCTGTGCCGGGACCCGCACCCGGCGATCGCGGCCGCCCGGCGCGGCCGCGCCGACCTGACCGGGCCCCGCGGCGAGCTGGCCGCCGAGGTCGAACGGCTGGTGCGGATCGCGCTGCGGATCGGCGCCGGCACCCCCGCGCACGCCGACCACGCGCCCTGGCAGCTGCGCGCCGCACTGCGCCGGCTGCTCGCCGACTACCCCGCGTACCGGCCGTACGTCCGGCCGGGCGAGCCCGTGCCGGCCGCCTCGGAGCAGCAGCTGCGGGCCGCCCTGGACGGCTCCGACGACCCGACCGAGCAGCTGGTCGCCGCCCTGGCCCTCGGCGGGCTGGGGCGCGGCCCGGACCGGGACGAGTTCTGCGTGCGCTTCGCCCAGACCGCCGCCGCGGTGGCCGCCAAGGGCGTCGAGGACACCGCCTTCTACCGCTGGAACGCGCTGCCCGGACTCAACGAGGTCGGCGGCGACCCCGCTCGGCCCGGGCTCCAGCCGGCCGAGTTCCACGACTGGTGCCGGTACCTGGAGCGCGACTGGCCGCACGGCATGACGGTGCTCTCCACCCACGACACCAAGCGCAGCGCCGACGCCCGGGCCCGGCTGGCCGTCCTCGCCGAGCAGCCCGACGCCTGGGCCGCCGAGGCCGCCGCCTGGTCCACCGCCGCGGGCCCCGGCCCCGACCGGGACGCCGACTGGCTGCTCTGGCACACCCTGCTCGCCGCCTGGCCGATCGGCCCGGACCGGCTGGTCGCCGCCCTGCTCAAGGCCGCCCGGGAGGCCAAGCTGCGCACCTCCTGGACGGCGCCCGACCCTCGCTACGAGCGGGCCCTGGAGGAGCGGGCCCGCTCCGTCTACGGCAACCCCGGGCTGCTCCCCCGGATCGAGGGCATGGTGCACGCGCTGGCGCCGTACGCCCGCGCCAACACCCTGGCCGCCGCGCTGCTGCACCTGACCGTCCCGGGCGTGCCGGACCTCTACCAAGGCAGCGAGGAGCCGCTGTACACCCTCGTCGATCCGGACAACCGGGGCGTGGTGGACCTCGGCGCGCTCGCCGTCCGGCTCACCGACGCGGCCGCCCCGCGCCCCGGCGACCTCGCCCGGGAGAAGCTGCACCTCACCGCCACCGCCCTGCACCTGCGCCGCTCCCGCCCGCTCGGCCCGTACCGGCCGCTGGCCGCCCCCGACCACCTGCTGGCCTTCGCCCGCGGCGAGGACGTGGTCACCGCCGTCACCCGGCTGCCGTACGGGCTGGAGCGGTCGGGCGGCTGGCGCGACGCCGTGCTGGAGCTGCCGGCGGGCGGCCCCTGGACGGACGCGCTGACCCTGCGCGACTTCCCCGCCGGTCCGGTGCCGGTGGCACGGCTGCTGGCGGACCTGCCGGTGGCGCTGCTGACGAGGAGGGGTTGAGCATGCCGCGGTACGAGGTGTGGGCGCCGTACGCCGTACGCCGGGTCTCCGTCCACATCGGCGGCTTCGACCACGAGTTGAGCCGCTGCACCCGGCGGGACGGCTGGTGGACCGGCGAGGCCCCGGAGGGCGACTACGCCTTCCGCCTCGACGACGGCCCGCCGCTGCCCGACCCGCGCTCGCCCTGGCAGCCGCACGGCCCCGACGGGCCCAGCCGGGCGGTGGACCACGCGGCCTTCCGCTGGTCCCCCACCGGCTGGCGCGGCCGCGCACTGCCCGGCTCGGTGCTGTACGAGCTGCACATCGGCACCTTCACCGCCCGCGGCACCTTCGACGCCGCCGCCGAACACCTGGACCACCTGGTCGAGTTGGGCGTGGACTTCGTCGAGCTGATGCCGGTCTGCCCCTTCCCCGGCCGGCACGGCTGGGGCTACGACGGGGTGTCGCCGTGGGCCGTCCACCAGCCGTACGGCGGGCCCGAGGGCCTCAAGCGCTTCGTCGACGCCGCGCACGGCAAGGGCCTCGGGGTGGTCCTGGACGTGGTGCACAACCACCTCGGCCCCTCCGGCAACCATCTGCCGTCCTTCGGCCCGTACTTCACCGACCGGCACCACACCCCGTGGGGCTCGGCCGTCAACCTGGACGCGCCCGGCTCGGACGAGGTGCGCGCCTACCTGATCGGCAGCGCGCTGGCCTGGCTGCGCGACTACCGGATCGACGGCCTGCGGCTGGACGCCGTGCACGCCCTCGCGGACGACCGGGCGGTCCACTTCCTGGAGGAACTCTCCCACCAGGTCGAGAAGTTGGCGGTCGCCACCAACCGGCCGCTGTTCCTGGTCGCCGAGTCCGACCGCAACACCCCGCACACCACCACCGCCCGCGAGGCCGGCGGCCAGGGCCTCACCGCCCAGTGGAGCGACGACTTCCACCACGCCCTGCACTGCGCGCTCACCGGCGAATCCCAGGGCTACTACGAGGACTTCGCGCGCGAGCCGCTCGCCGCCGTGGCCAGGACGCTGCGGCACGGGTTCTTCCACGACGGCACCTGGTCCTCCTTCCGGGGGCGCAGCCACGGGCGGCCGTTCGCCACGTCGGAAGGACACCGCCTGCTCGGCTACCTCCAGACCCACGACCAGATCGGCAACCGGGCGCTCGGCGACCGCATCTCCACCAGCCTGCCCGGCGGCCGGCTCGCCTGCGGCGCCGCGCTGGTGCTCACCTCGCCGTTCACCCCGATGCTGTTCATGGGCGAGGAGTGGGGCGCCTCCACCCCCTGGCAGTACTTCACCGACCACACCGACACCGGCCTGGCCGAGGCCGTCCGCCAGGGCCGGCGGCGGGAGTTCGCCGAGCACGGCTGGGCCGCCGAGTCCGTGCCGGACCCTCAGGAGCCAGCCACCGTGCTGCGCTCCGTCCTCGACTGGACCGAGCCCCGGCGCGCCCCGCACGCCGAACTCCTCGGCTGGTACCGGACGTTGCTCCGGCTGCGGCGCGAACGGCCGGAGCTCTCCGACCCGGACCTGGGCGCGGTGCGGGTCGCGTACGACGAGACGGCCGGCTGGCTGGTGGTGCACCGGGGGCCGTACCGGGTCGCGGTCAACCTCGGGCCGGCCGAGGCCGCGCTGCCGCTGGGGGCCGCCGGGCGCGAGGTGGTGGCGGCCTTCGGGGCGGCGGCACTGGAGGGGGCGGCGGTGCGGCTGGCGGCGGACGCGGTGGCCGTGGTCCTGACCGGCTGACTCACCGGAGGAAGCCGACTCACCGGAGGAAGCCGACTCACCGGAGGAAGGTGTCGCTCCGCTCCCGCAGCGAGGCCGCGTCCAGGCCGTAGGCGGCCAGGTGTTCCGGGATCGAGCCGTAGTGCCGGTGCTCCTCGCGCGGCACGCCCAGGCCCAGCACCCGGTGCGGGCGGTCGGCCAGCGCCGCGTGCGCCTCGTTCGCCGACGTGCCCGCCAGGTACGGTTCCACCAGCACCACGTCCGCCCGCTCACCGAGCGCGGAGCGCAGCCCGGCGGCGTCGAACGGGCGCACCGTCGACGCGTACAGCACGGTGGTGTCCAGGCCCCCGGTGGCCGCCAGCACCGCGTCCAGCATCGGCCCGACGGCGAGGACCACGCCGCGCGAACCGGTGCGGACGGTGGCGAAGCGGCCGGGCTCGACGGCGACCGGCGCCGCGTTCTGGTGTGCGGAGAGCCGCACGTACACGTTGCGGTCGCCGTCCGCGTAGGCGTGGCGCAGCAGTTGCTCGGCCTCGTCCGGGTGGCCGGGGACGTGGACCGTCCAGTCCGGCAGGGTGTCCAGCAGGGCGACATCGCCCGGGGACATGTGGGTGCGACCGCCGGCCGGCCAGTCGTAGGAGCCGGCCGCGCTCACCAGCACCGCGCCGACACCCTGGTGGATCAGGTCCAACTTGACCTGCTCGAAGGGTCGTTCGATCAGGAAGCTGGCGAAGGTGTGGGCGATCGGTCGCATGCCGGTCAGCGCCAGTCCGCCGGCCGCGCCGATCAGCAGCTGCTCGCGGATGCCCACGTTGACCACCCGGTCGGGGTGGCGCGCGGCGGCCGGCTCGAAGGCGGCGGCGGTGATGTCGGCGAGCACCACGGCCAGCCTGGGGTCCTCGTCCAGCAGGCGGGTGGTGACGTCGACGAAGCGGTCGCGCATAGTGTCCATCGGTGAAGTTCCTTTCTCGGCGGGCTACTTGGCTGACTGTCGGGGCGATCAGCCGACCACGACGTCCTTCGGCTCGACCTTGGCGACCACCGCGTGCGGGCGGCCCGGGTGCTCGGCGGTGAAGGCGCGGTACAGCGCCTCGTGGTCGCGGCCGTCCACCGTCGCGGTGGACCAACCCTCGGCCGCGAACCGCTGGGCGATCCCGCCCTGCCAGCCGTGCGTGGCGGAGGAGTTGTCGATCACCAGCACGTGCAGCCGCTCCAGGCCGCCGGCGCCGGCGAAGGCCACCGCCTCATGGTTGGAGCCCTCGTCGAACTCGGCGTCGCCGACCAGCACCCACACCGCCGGGTCGGTCAGCCCCTGCGCCCGCAGCCCCAGCGCGGTGCCGACGGCCAGCGGCAGGCCGTGGCCGAGCGAGCCGGAGGCGATCTCCACGCCGGGCAGCAGCGTGCGGTCCGGGTGGTGGCCGAGCGGCGAGTCGTAGCCGCCGAAGCTGGGCAGGACGGCCGGGTCGATGAAGCCCTTGGCGGCCAGCACCGCGTAGTAGGCCATCGGGCCGTGGCCCTTGGAGAGCAGGAAGCGGTCCCGGTCCTGGGCCTCGGCGGTGGCCGGGGTGACCCGCAGGACCCGGTCGTACAGCACCCACAGGGCGTCCAGGGTGGAGGTGGCGGCGGGGCCGTGCTTCTCGTCGCCGGTCATCAGGGCCATCAGCGGCTGGAGGTCCTCGAACCGGGCCGGGACGGCGGTGTCCGTACTCGTCTTCGTCGTCATGCCACGATCGTGCAACTTAAAGCCAGCTTGAGGTCAAGCGGCTACAGTGGGTGCCCATGACCGCGACACCCCACTGCGACCGCACGCCCGGCCCGCGCACGAGCGACCTGCTCACCATCGGCCAGCTCTCCGCCCGCAGCGGGCTCGCCGCCTCGGCCCTGCGCTACTACGAGAGCCTCGGCCTGATCCACGCCACCCGCACCGGCGGCGGCCAACGCCGCTACACCCGCGGCACGTTGCGCCGGATCGCCTTCGTCCGGGCCGCCCAGCGGGTCGGCCTGTCCCTGGACGAGGCCAAGGTCGCCCTCGACCGGCTGCCCGAGCGCCCCGCCCCCAGCGGCACCGAGTGGGACCAGGTCGCCTCGTCCTGGCAGAGCCGGATCGACGAGCAGATCGCCGAACTCGAACGGCTCAAGGCCAAGCTCACCGGCTGCATCGGCTGCGGCTGCCTCTCACTCACCCGCTGCGCCCTCTACAACGCCGAGGACCGCGCCGCCCAGGCCGGCCCCGGCGCCCGCTACCTGCTCACCCGCGACCCGGCCACCGGCCCCGAGCCGGTCCCCGCGGCCTTCGAGGACGGCTGTGGCAGCGGGCGCACCGAGCGCTGAAGAACCCTGTACGGAACGCCCGTTGACCTACTCGCCGCCTACGGGTGCTCCGGCCTGGCGTCTGTGCGCAGCAGGCTGTAGAAGACCATGTCGCGCCAGGCGCCGTCGCGGAAGTTCACCGCCCGGTGCACGCCCTCGCGGGTGAAGCCGAGCTTCTCCAGGACCCTCTGCTCGGCGAGGTTGCCGGCCTCGGTGTCCGCCTCCAGCCTCATCACCGGCGTGTACGCGAACAGGTAGTCCACCAGGAGCCGTTGGGCCTGGGTGCCGATCCCCCGCCCGCGCGCCCTCGGGAGCAGTTGCACGCCGATGCTCCAGTACCGGGAGGTCGGCCGCGGACCCTTCCGGGTGGCCGCGACGAAGCCGAGGAACTCGCCGCCGGCGGTGACCGCGAACACCCACTGTTCGTCGCTCATCAGCCCGTTCTCGGCCCACCGGCGACGGAACCGGTCAGGATCCCCCCAGCCGTACCACTGGAACTCGCCCGCCGCCTCGGGGTCGTTCACCAGCTCGTTGAAGGCCGGGAGGTCGGCTTCGGCTATCGGACGCAGGGAGACCGCTTCTTCGCTCATTCGATCACCCTAGACAGGGACGGGCCGCGTTCAACCGGATATCGACCGCGCGACCCGGACGGTTCCCCTCTCGCCGCGCGCCCTAGAAGCTCCGCGAGCTGAGCGGCTGTTCCCACGTCAGCTCATGGACGGTGAGGTACGCCCAGCCGATCACCGTGACCGCCACGAGCAGCCACGCGACCACGGCCGCCCGCCGCCCGCACTCCCGGCCCCGGGCCCGCTGGAACCCGGCGATCAGGCCGGCGATCGCGGTGGTCGGCAGGGCGAGGAAGGCCAGGTACAGGATCCAAGTTCCGTCCAGGATCAGGGCCACGATCCCCACGAGCCCCGGCGGCACCGAGACGGCGGCAATCCCCATACCGGAGGCCGCGCAGGCGACGCGGAAGCGGTTCCGGTAGCGGAAGAAGGCCGGCACGGCACAGGCGGCCGCACAGAGCAGCCCGCAGACGTAGAGGACCGTTCCGCGAGGCCCGATCACTACCGCCATCGCCACCACGGGGACCAGGAATACCACGACCCCCATCCCGGACAGCCATCGCGCACTCACCGGCACCGCGACCATGCTTCCCCCTGCACCCATCCGATTTGAACGCGTTCGAACCTAGCACGCAGGGGAAACGCCTATCGAGAGGATTCGCTCCCCGAGATCACGCGGACTCCTCGCCGGAGTTCGCCCAACTGATGCGCAACTCGCAATGCCCGAAGGGGAGGGCAAGGAACGGGTTCGCAGCGAGGTGGCGAATGACGTCGCGCTCGGCACACGGGCCGGTGAGGACGCGTTCGAGAAGCTGGTGCTGGAGTCTGGGCATGGGGCGGAAGCAGATCGAGTCCCAGATGGCTTCGAGGGCCTCGGACGTGAGGGTGCGGGTGATCGGCGGCCTCACTCCGGGGATCTCCACGCGGATTTCGTGATCGACCCTCATGCGGCCACCTCACACCAGACGATCTTGCCGAGCGGCCGGCGCGGGCAGCAACCCCAGCGCGCGGCAAGGGATTCGACGATCCGCAGGCCGCGTCCGGTCTCGTCGTCGAGACCGGACGCGGCGAGGGCGGGTCGGCGGTCACCCCGGGCGTCGTGGACCTCGATGCGGAGCCGGTCGGGATCGACATCGAGGGCGAGGTAGATGAGACGCCCGACCGGAGTGCCGTGGAGAACGGCGTTGGTGACGAGCTCCGAGGCGAGCAGGAGCCCGGAGTCGAGGAAGCGCTCCCCCTGCGGGGTGGAGGAGAGCAGGACGGCGACCCGCTGGCGGGCGATCGCGGAGGAGCGGCGGCTACGCGGGAGCCAGATGGTGGAGGAGTTTCGAGACATGGCGAAGTCACCTTCCATACACATGAGTGGAGAAGGCCGAGCAGCCGACACGGCGGCTCGTATGGCATCCAGCACGAAGCGCCCAGGAGGGTGCGTCACAGTCGCACGCCATGAACGTCACACATAGCCAGCGCTCCGTTACTCACAGCATGGAGCATCGCCGTGCCAGACCGCAAGACAAGTCAGCGAAATATGAAAACTTTCAGATACGAGAGCAAGGTAGGCCCTCTAGGCTCTCCCTTGTGGTGGCGAGCCGTCACCACTCGCATGCACACTGGTCCCTGAGCGTTCCGAAGGGGTTACGTAGATGGCAGTCGCAGTGCCAGCCGTGCGGTACCGACGCATCGCCGCCGAGCTGAGAAGGCTTCGCGAGCTGAAGAACCTGTCCGCCGAGGAGGTCGCCGCCCAAGTCGACGGCATCAACCTGGTGAAGCTCAGCCGGTACGAGAACGCTCGCGTCCAGTTGAAGCCCGATGTAGTCCGTGCCCTACTCGACTTCTACGAGTGCGACGAGGATCTCAAGGAGGTCCTCGTCGAGATCCTCCGGGACAAGCGGCGCCCGGGCTGGATGGCGGGATACGAGCAACTGAACCCGCTCTACACGGATCTGATCCGTCTCGAAGAGACCGCTGTCGGCAACAAGTCATACGAGTCCGCTTACATCCCCGGCCTACTTCAGACTCGCCAGTACGCTCACGCCATCATCTCCAGCGGCGTGATAAAGAAGCCCAGCGTCGAAGAACGCGTCGAGGTCCGGATCAACAGGCAGTCCGTTCTCACTCGATCCGAGAACCCGCTGAAGCTGTGGGCTGTGATTCACGAAGCCACCCTCAGCATGAGTGCCGCCCCAGGCGTCATGGTTGACCAGTTGGACAAGCTGTTGCAGTTCAGCCAGCTTCCCAACATCAGGATTCAGGTCATGCCGGCCGTGGCACCACCGCACCCCGGAATGACCGGACCGTTCGCACTCCTGGAGTTTCGGCAGCGAGACCTCGACCTGGTGCTGCTCAGCGGAATGCTCAGCAGCGACTGGGTTGAAGACGCGACCCAAGTCGATATCTATCGAGCGGCGTTCGACGAAATCATGGCGACCGCCTTGGACCTCGACCAGTCTCGCAACCTCATCACACAGAAGAGAGACACGCTCAAGTGACCCACTTCCCTGTCGCCTCCGCACTCCCCGTGCAGTGGAAGAAGGCAAGCGCCAGCAACCCGAACGACAACTGCGTCGAAGTAGCCGACGGCATCACCGGCATCATCCCGGTCCGCGACAGCAAGGACCCCCACGGCCCGGCCCTCAGCTTCACCCCCGAGGCCTGGCAGGCATTCGTGGCCGGCATCCAAGCCGCCGACTTCCCCACCACCCCCTGAGACATCCCACGGGCGGCCCCGCGCACCACGCGGGGCCGCCCGTCCACCGCGCGCCGCAGGCCTGCTCAAGCGGCATACAGACGCGCCTCCCAGGTATTGCCCAGCAATTGCCCAGTTGCTGCCCAGACTCTCAGCCCCCTCTCATCCGTCGCCCCTAGCCTCCGCGCATGAACGTCTCCCTGCTCGACGGCTGGTTCCCCTGGACGGTCCAGGCCGCCGCCCTCGCCCTGTTCGTGACCGCGGTGGGCTGGCGGGACCGGAAGTGGCGGCTCAAGTGGGGGCCCATCGCGCTCGGTTCGGCGCTGGCGATCACCGTGGTCGCCGCCGTCGCCGTGCTCGCGCTGGCCGGGATCACGGATCCGATCCCGTTCGGGGTGTGGCTGTGGAGCGGGGTGGCGATCGCGGCGCTGAGCGTGCTCGGCTTCGGGTGGCGCGGGGCCCGGTGGTGGCGGCGGGCTCTGGTGGCGCCGACCGTGGTGCTGGCGCTGTTCTGCGTCGCGAACAGCGTCAACGTCGCCACCGGCTACTACCCGACGCTGGACGACGCGATCGGCGAGCTCGGAGGGCAGCCGCTGCCGGACCAGATCACCGTGCCCGACCTGGCCGGGATCCACGGCAAGACCAAGACCGGCCGCATCGTCCAGGTCGACATACCGGACACCGCGAGCGGCTTCGCCCACCGCCAGGAACTGGTCTACCTGCCGCCGGCCTGGTTCCGCAGCCAGACCCGGCCCAAGCTGCCGGTGCTGGAGATGATCGGCGGCGAGTTCGCGGCGCCGGACAACTGGATCCGCTCCGGGAACGCCGTCAGGACCGCCGACGAGTTCGCCGCCAAGCACAACGGCTTCGCGCCGATCCTGGTGTTCGTGGACGCCACCGGCGGATTCCGGGTGGACACCGAGTGCGTGGACGGCCCGCACGGCAACTCCGAGAGCCACCTGCTCAAGGACGTCCCGCCGTTCGTCCAGAAGACCTTCAACGCCGCCACCGACCCGCACAAGTGGGGCGTGGCCGGCTGGTCGATGGGCGGCACCTGCGCCTTCGACCTGGTCGTCGAACATCCCAACGTCTTCACCCACTTCGGCGACTTCTCCGGCGACAAGGGTCCGTTCATCGGCGACAAGGACCACACCGTCCAGGAGCTGTACGGCGGCGACGCCGCGGCCTGGGCCGCCCACGACCCGCTGACCGTCCTCGCCCACCACCCCAAGTACCAGGGCGTCTCCGGCTACTTCGGCCAGGGCGACGAGGAGCACAGCCAGATCGAGTCCGCCAAGGCCCTGGAGACGGCCGCCAGGAAGGACGGCATCCGCACCACCGACGCGGTCGGCTCCGGCAAGCACACCTGGCAGACCGGCGCGGCGACCTTCACCCAGGCCCTCCCCTGGCTCGCCGCCCAACTCGGCGTCCCGGGCACCCACGCCTAGAGCGGAGGTGCCGTCGCCCGGTCCGGGAACGTGACCTTGTTCAGGCACGGGAGCGACCATTCAGCCGACTTCTTCGCGACTCTCAACGCGATGTCCAGCCGGGCCTGCTGAGCCGCTGCGCTCTTGACGCCGGAGATCCGGCCGTCCTCCTGCACCCAGATCTCCAGGGCGACGACGCCCTGCTCCCTGGTGACCAGGTTGTCGCACCGGAAGGCCAAGCGAACCGCACCACCGGCCACCCATGTCTTGAGGTCAGGGCCCAGGTCCAACTGCCGCTCCGGGTCCGCTCTCGCCGGCCTGTGCCCCAGCTCGTACTCGCCGTGAAAGAAGACCTCAGTCATTCCCCAGACATCGATCGTCAACAGAACACGCTGGTTCCCCTTGACACCGCACGTCTGGTGCCTCACACCCGGCGTGAACCGCGACCCATCGTCGTCGTAGCCGCCAGTCGTGTGCCATACGGTGAACGTCCCTCCCTCGTCTCCCGCCAGCGCCCGGAGATCGCTGCGGTCCACCAGCGACCAGCAGGCACTCGCGGGCAACGTCAAGGGATCCCTCGACTCCCACCACCACAATCCACCAGCCACTCCGACGACCACCGCCAGCACCATCGCCAGCACCGCACGGCGCCGCGGTCGCCAGCCCCTTCGAGCCCCCGCATCGGCATCGAAGGTCCCAGCCGGTGTCTCAGGCATTGATCGCCCTCGTCAGAACGACCCCGTCCGCCAATCCCTGTTTCGTTCCATTGGCAGCTGTGGTGGCGAGCGTCTCCAGGTAGACCGGATCCAGCCCCTTGCCAGTGGCTGCATCCTTGATCGCCGTCTCTGCCGCGCCCGCCGCAGCATTCCGCCCGCTGTTGTAGGAGTCCGCCGCAAAGTCAGTCGCATACGTATCGATGTGATACCCCTTCGCGATGTTCTCGAAAATGCTGTCGGTGGGGAAGGCCAGAAGCTTGTCAGCACCGGGGATCTCCCCGAATGCCTTGCCCGCAGTGGCCGTCCACACCTGCTTGGCCCACCCGACCTTCTTGTCGACGCTGTCGTTGTACGCGGCCATTTCCTGCTGCTTCTGGTTGTAGACCTCGTCCGTCGCAACAGCCGTCAGGATCCCGGCCACCTCGCCCCCCGGACGTGAGGCGTTCGTGATGGCTTCGCCGAACAACTCTCCGTACCTGTCCTTGTGCGACATGATGTCCTGGAGGTAGGCCGTGGTGTAGGCGTGCTGCGCCTGCGCGATCGTGCCGTAGGCGTCCGGGTTGCGGCCGAGGGCTCCGAGCAGCTTCTGCGTGGCCCCCTGGTCCAGGTTCGCCGCGGCTCCGTTGAGCGGCAGGGCGTGGTTGTTGTGGTCGACCGCCGTCTGAACGTCGCCCATGTACGAGGCCACCATGTGCCCGAAACTGGAGTCCATGTTCTCGAACAGCCCGCCCTTCTTCAGCAGCCCCGGCCCGTCCGTGTTCCCGAACCGGTCGGTCACCTCCTTCATCACCGCGCTCATCTCCGGTGTGTGCGGGGGCATCGGACCGTCTGTCGTGTCGTACGGCCTCCCGGTCGTGGCCGCTTCCAGCGCATGGCCGAGTGCGAGCGCTTCCTGCGGCGCGGCCGTGAAGTGCGGGCCGTGGTCCGGCTGGAAGTCCTGGAGGATGGAGTTGACCCCGGCGCCGGTCAGTTGCTTCAGGTAGGTGTTCGGCTGGCCGGTGGCCTTCACCGTGCCGTCCTCGTTGTAGACGGTCGCCGGGTCGTGGAAGAACTTCGTCGCCGCCGCAGGGCTGTGACCGAGCCCTTCCAGAGCTCCCGACAACGGATTCATGCCCGACCCGTCCTTGCCGAGGAAGAACGCCTCCACGATCGGAACACCGCCCTTGCTGACGGCGTCCTCCCAGCGCCCCGGGTTCTCCGCGCTGAGCTGGGTCATGTGCTCGACGATCGGATTGAGGAAGTGCGGGTCGTACGTGCCGGTTCGAAGGATGTTGGAGAGGATCTGGTACCCGTAGGGGTTTCCGCCCTGCAACTGCTCGGGGAGCAGCCGGTACTGGGTGGCACCGGCCTTGCGCAGCCCCGCCTGCCATTCCTCCGTCAGGTGCGGCTGCTTGTCCCCGTTCGTCGCCGTGGCGAGGGTGAGACCGAGGTCCGCCTGCACCTCGGTGAGGACCTTCTTCGTCGCCTCACTGCCGTAATAGCCGCTGTACTCGGCCATCGATCCGTACGCCTTCAGGAACCCTTCCGGGCCGAGCGAGGTGTAGAAGGCCGTCGCGAAGCCGCGGTCGCCGGAGTGCGCCTTCAGCAACGCTTCGAGTTGCTGGATCTGCGTCGGGCTCGCCTTGTCCCCGAGCCTCATCAGGTCGACAGCCTGCTTCGCCTCCTGCTCCGCCGCCCCTCCCAGGGGCTTCTTGTTGAACACGGTCCGGTCGCTGCCGGTGTCCGCCGCGAGGGCGGTCGCGGCCGCGGCGTCCGCCTCGTTCGCGCGGGACAGTGCCTTCGCGATCGCATTCGCAACGGCCGTTGCCTTGTTGCGATGGACGTCGCGTACTCCGGATCGTTCTTCTCCGGCCCGGTCGCCGCGGGCCAGTGGACGGAACCGCCGCTGTCCACCGTCATCTTCTGGTCGGCGGCCGACCGGATCGCCGCTTCCAGGTCGGACCGGGCCCCGGCGATCTCCGTGTGAGCGTCCCGCAGCGCCTTCGCGATGCCGCTGGCCTCCTCGAAGGCCGCGTCGATCTCATTGCGGATGTTCGTGATGCTCTGCGCTGCCGCTTCGGCCGCCTGCCCGCTCCAACCGGACCCTTGCAGAGGGGTGATCACGTCCCCGGTCAGTTCCGTGGAGAACCCCCAGTTCCTGACCATGGCCTCGTAATCACCGGCCAGGGTGTCGAGGCTCGATATCTGGGCGTGCCTCAGCTCTTCGAAGTTCATTCCCGACTCAGCTCATCCCGAAGTTCTGCGCGTTCGCGTGCTCCGCACGTGCATAGTTACCCGCGTTGGTACGCAGGGCCTCGGCCAGCTGCCCGATCGCGCCCTCCAGCGCCTTGACCTGATCGGTCCACACGCTGTTCGCGGTGGCTATCGCCGCCCTCAGCGCCCAGCCGGCCGGGAGGCCCTCAGCCGCGGACGCGTGAGCCGAGGGCTGCTTGCACGCTTGCGTGAACTTCGTCTTCAGGGTGTCGACATTGGTCGCCGCCCGGGTCAGCGCCTCCACGCTCACCGTTACGGTCGGTCCGGCCGACTGCGCGCTCGGCGCGTAGGCAGGTGCCGCAGTCCCGGAGGCCGCAGCCGCGAGGTCGGGGAACTGCTTCTTCGCCGCCTCCGTCAGGTTCCCGGCACCGTCGAAGAGCCATGGATTCATTCGCCGCTCAAAATCAAGATCAACCATCAAGTCCCCCCTGACAGAAGCTTTTTGGCCCCGAGTCCCCAACTCGAACGCCGCGTCGAACACGCACTATAGGCGCGGTGGCCGACAGGTGTCAGTTCCCTCCAACCACTGGTCACACGTGGCCCCGCATCCCCGACGGCCGCCGATGCCGCCGCCGGGGATGCAGGGTGCGGCGACGCCGCAGGTCAGATGGCCCGGGTCGGCGCTTGGGTCGCTGCGGGAAATCCTTGGCGTAGACAATTGCCGGGGCTTTGTCGCCCAGCACGCGGAGTTGCCGAGGCGAACTCGGTGATCCACTGACAGTCCCGTTGCCCGCAACGGAGATCCGGCGATCGGAGCGGCGCTTCGGTGCTCGCGTCGCGCCTGCGGTGGTCACCCCGGTTCACACATGGCCCCCGACCCACCCGCACACATCTTCGCCACCGGAGCGCTGCAACTGCCGGGTCCGCGCGTTCCCGCAGCGAAATCCCGCTTTGCTCCCGGCGCCGCCGTGGCATAAATTTCGACCGCCGTCGACGCAAACGCCGCTGACCAGCCCCTTGATCACAGGGGTCGGGAGGCCGGACGGCGGCACGCCACGGGGGAAAGGGAACAGTCATGTCGAGCGCCGGGACGGGGCACTTGAACGCTCGTCAGTCGACCGAGTCCACCACCACCCCGGCGCGCTGAGCGCCTGCGGGCCGTACCGGTAGGCGTTCACCACCACAGACGGCCGCCCGGCCCGTCCGGCACAGGGGACCGGACGGACCGGGCGGCGCACCTCAGGCGGTCAGGCGGTCACAGCCCCAGGCGGCTGAGCGCCGTGGTCCAGTCGCTGGCGATCGCGCTGCGGGCCGCGTCGAGGCTGACCCTGCCGCCGCACACCGCGTTCTTGAGCTTGGTCTCGACCGAGTCCTTGCTCTGCGCCGGCTGGTTGCCGTAGCGCGGCTCGGGCCACAGGTTGCGCGGGTCGCGCGGCGCGCCGCCGAGCTCCAGCGGGACGAAGTGGTCCTCCTCGTAGTCCGACAGGTTGGTGTCGGCGTAGCCGTACTGCGCTATCTGCTGCGTCTTCAGCGCGTTGGTGTAGCTGGTCGGCGGGCGCACGGTGGCGGTCCAGCCGGAGACGCAGATGGTCTGGCCGATGGTGGCCTGCGTGACGTCCGGGTTGTACGCGCCGGGGGTGCAGGACGGGTCGGGCAGCGGCAGGTACGCCTGCGAACAACTCGCCGCGAGCGAGCCGGACCTGACGGGTGCGGACTTCGCCGGGGCGGAGGCCTGGGCCGTGCCGGTGGCGAGCCCGGCGGCCGCGAGGACGGCCGTCGCGGCGACGACGGTGAGACGCTGACGGAGCATCATGGTGGCGCTCTCCTGGGCCGGCCCGGCCGGACGCCGGGCGACTGTGCCCATGACAGCACCGTCCGCGCGGCCACCGTCAGGCCCAGGACGTGAACGAGTGGCGACCATCCCTCCACATCCGGCGGGGCATCACATGTCCAGCAACCGCGCCAGCAGCGCCGCCGGGCCCTCCGGGAGGCTGCCGTGGACGAGTTCGGTGCGGTGCACCAGCCGGGGTTCGGTGATCGGCGCGCGGGCGACGTCGGGCGCCCCGGCCAGCACCGGTTCGGGCAGCAGGGCGAGCCCGTGGCCGGTGGCGACCAGGGCGAGCAGTCCGCGCACGTCGGTGCCCCGGTAGCGGACCGCCGGCCGGAAGCCGTCGACGCCGGTGGCCGCGCGCAGCCGGGCCGCGGTCGGGGTGAGGTCGGGCGCGTCCAGCCAGCGGGCGGCCGACAGGTCGGCGAGCGCGACCCCGGTACGGCCGGCCAGCGGGTGTCCGACGGGGAGGGCGACCGCGACCGGCTGTTCGTCCACCGCGACGGTGGTCAGCGGGCCGACGTCGGGCAGCGGCAGCGGGTCGCTGGGTGCGGCGAGGCCGTCGATCAGCGCGAGGTCGACCTCCCCGGTGGCGACCTGGGCGGGCAGCACGTCCTGTGCGAGCACCCGGACGACCGGTTCCACGCTCGGGTACACCCGGCGCACCTCGCCGAGCGCGCGCCCCAGGGTCGCCCCGATCGCCAGCGGGGTGGCCCCGAGCACCAGCCGGGCGTTCGAGGCGCCGACCAGGCGCGCGACGTCGGCACGCGCCGCCTCCATTCGGACCAGCAGCGGCGCGGCGTGCTCCAGCAGCCGCCGCCCGGCCTCGGTGGGGCCGACCGGTCGGCGCACCAGCAGGGCCGCCCCCAGGTCGGCCTCCAGCGAGGCGATCTGCTGGGAGACCGCGGACTGGGTGTAGCCGAGCTCCCGGGCGGCCTCGGAGAAGGAGGCCAGGCGGGCGACGGTGACGAAGGTGCGCAGCTGCTGGGGATCCACGGCAGTCATCAACCGATCTGATCGAGATGTAAGAAATCATCGTTGGCGCTGATCTCGGGTTCGGGGTCAGGATAGCGGCATGACCTACCTGACCCCGAGGGTCGCCCTGGTCGGCGACCGCTCCCCCGCCGTTCGCTCGCACGCCCGCATCCCCGGCCTGCTGGACGTCCTCGCCGAGCGCGACCAGCTGGTCCTGGACGCCTACTGGATCCCCACCGGGGACGCCGGAGCGCCCGGTGCGCTGGACGGCTTCGACGCCGTCTGGCTCCTGCCCGGCAGCCCGTACCGCAGCGAGGCCGGCGCCCTGGCCGCCGTCCGGACCGCCCGCGAGCGCGGCATCCCCTTCCTCGGCACCTGCGCCGGGTTCCAGCACGCGGTGCTGGAGTACGCCCGCAACGTCTGCGGCATCACCGCGGCCGTCCACGGCGAGGCGGACCCGGACCGGCGGCAGGAGGAGCAGGTGATCATCCCGCTCGCCTGCTCGCTGGTCGGCCACGAGGGCACCATCGTGATCGCCCCCGGCACCCTGGCCGAGCGCACCCTCGGCGCCACCCGCACGCTGGAGCGCTACCACTGCTCCTACGGCCTCAACTCCGCCCACCTGGACCGGCTGCGCGCCCACGGGCTGCGGTTCAGCGGCACGGACGAGTCCGGCGAGGTCCGCATCCTGGAGCTGCCGGAGCACCCGTTCTTCCTCGCCTCGCTGTTCCAGCCCGAGCTGTCCGGCGACGGCACCCGGGCCCACCCGATGATCCGCGCCCTGGCCGCGGCCGCCGTCGCCCACGCGGACACCACCACCCCCACCCTGGAGGCCACCTCATGACCACCGACATCGCCGGGGTGCGGATCCCCGACAGCAGGCTCGCCACCGAGGCCACCGAACTGGTCCGCGGGGCCACCACCGAGCTGCTCTACCACCACTCCCGCCGGGTCTACCTCTTCGGCGCCCTCCAGGGCGAACGCCGGGGCCTCGACTTCGACCCCGAACTGCTCTACCTGGCCGCGATGTTCCACGACCTCGGGCTGGGCCCGGAGCACCACGCCTCCGGCCGGCGGTTCGAGGTGGACGGCGCGGAGGCGGCGGCCGCGTTCCTGCGCGGGCACGGGGTGGACGCGCACCGGGTGCGCCTGGTGTGGGAGGCGATCGCGCTGCACACGACGCCCGGGATCCCGGAGTTCATGGAGCCGGAGATCGCGCTGACCACGGCCGGGGTGGAGCTGGACGTGCTCGGCATCGGGTACGCGGAGCTCGACCCGGCGGCCCGGGACGCGGTGGTCGCGGCCCACCCCCGCCCGGACTTCAAGCACGGCATCCTGCGGGCCTTCCACGCGGGCGTCTCGCCGAAGCCGCAGACCGCCTTCGGCAACGTCAAGGCGGACGTCCTGGCCCACTTCGACCCGGACTTCGTCCGGACCGACTTCGCCGAGACGATCCTCGGCTCCCCCTGGCCCGAATAGGCCCGAACCCCCGAACCCCCGGAACCCCCGAACCCCCTGCCGCCCCGACGCCCCCGCCGCCTCACATCGGCAGCGACCGCAGCCGCACCGGCCCCTCCGGCCAGGACGCGCCCTCCGCCAGCGACCGCCACATGGTGCGCAGCGGCATCAGCGCGAGTCGGCCCTCCGGCTGTTCGACCGTCACCTCCTCGGCCACCTCCCGGAAGCCGAGCCCCCGGTAGAACGCGGCCAGCGGCGGGCGGCAGAACAGCAGCGCGTACCGGAAGCCGCTCGTGCGCCCGTGGTCGAGCGCGGCCCCGACCACGGTGTGCGCGAGGCCGGCGCCGCGCCGGTCGGGGGCGACGCAGACCCCGCCGACACCGATCGCCTCCAGGTCGGTACCCCCGACGGTGAGCGGGACCGGCAGCAGCCCGGTGTGCGCGATCAGCCGGCCGTCGGCGGCCCGGACGCCGAAGTGGGTCTCCTTGGAGCGGAATCTCAGCCCGGTGTAGGCGACTCCGTACGGGTCGTCGCCGGGGCCGAGGATCTCCCGCTGTTCGACCCGGCTGTACTGCGAGAGCCGCTCGACCACGGGCGGCCGGGGGGAGAGCCGCACCTCGGGATCCGGCTCGCCGGAGACCCGCGCATCAGAGAAACGATCATTCATCACGCATCCCCCCTTCCCCGCGCGTCCTGATCCAGTCCCTCCCGGACCAGCCGATCGGCCAGCCGATCCGAAGATCATCCCGGTGCCGCCCCGGTATGGAAACATGCCCCTCATGCGCCAGCCCACCGACCAGCAGGCCGCCGACCTCACCGCACCGCTGCCCGGTCCGCTGCTGAGCCTGCCCCGCCCGGTCCGGACCCTCGTGCCGACCGCCGTGGTGCTGCTGGTGCTCGTCCCGCTCGCCGCACACGACCCGGACTTCGGCCCGACCACCTCGCCACAGGTCAACGCGGGGCTGATGGCCCTCGGCGCCCTCGCCCTCGCCTTCCGCCGCCGCCACCCGACGGCGGTCGTCGCGGCCGCCCTGATCAGCGGTCAACTCCCGCTCGCGGTGGCGCTGCACGGACTGGCCGCACGGCGCGGCCCGACCGTGCCGCTGTACGTCCTGGCCGTGCTGGCCGAGCTGCGGCTGTTCGTCCCCTTCGACCTCGGGGACGTCAGCACCCCCTCCGCACTGGCCAATCTGATCGAGGACCCGCTGGTCTTCGGCGCCGTCCCGCTCGCCCTCGGTCTGACCGCCCACCAGCGCGCCCGTACCGTGAGCGTGCTCGCCGAGCGCAACCGGCTGCTGCTGGAGGCCCGGACCCACGCCGAGGAGCGCGCCGTGGTCGCCGAACGCGCCCGGCTCGCCCGGGAGATGCACGACGTGGTGTCCAACCGGGTCTCGCTGATCACCCTGCACGCCGGCGCCGGCCAGGTCGCGCAGGCGGACGACCCGGCCGCCGTACGGGAGACCCTCGGCCTGATCCGCACGCTCGGCCTCCAGGCGCTCACCGAACTGCGCGGCCTGCTCGGGGTGCTGACCCCGGCCTCCGACCAGGCACCCTCACTGCGCGGCCTGCCCACCCTGGTCGAGGAGTCCCGGCAGGCCGGACTGGCGGTGGGCCTGACCCTCACCGGACCGGACGACGGCCTGCCCGCACCCGGACCGGCGGTGCAGTACGCGGCGTACCGGATCGTGCAGGAGGCGCTGACCAACGCCCACAAGCACGCCCCGGCGGCCGAGGTGGCCGTCACGGTCGAGGTCGCACCGGACGGGCTGCGCCTGGCGGTGGTCAACTCCCCCACCGGCGCGGACGGAAGCGGTGCGGACGGAACCGGCGCGGGCGGAACCGGCGCGGACGGCACGGGCTCCAGTCTGCCCTCCGGCGGTCGCGGCCTGGACGGGATGCGCACCCGTGCCGACGACCTCGGCGGCACCCTGGACGCCGGCCCGACGCCCGAGGGCGGCTTCGCCGTCCGGGCCCGGCTGCCGCTCAGCACCGTCTGAGACGCACGTCTGACCAAAGCGCGCCCCCGATTGGGACGCACGTCCGTCTGAAACGGACGTGCGTCCCAAGAGCGCCGCCGCCTCGTGAACGATTACCCGAGACGAACGTGCGTCCACCCGAGACGCCTGGCCGCCTGGGGCGCACGTACGTCCGAAACGGACGACCGTCTCACGAACGACCGTCTCACACGAACGTCCGTCTCAGGCCGCGGCCCGCTCGGCCAGCTCGGCCCACACCTCGTCGACCCGCGCCGTGAGCGCCTCCAGCGGCCCCCCGTTGTCGATCACCAGGTCCGCGATCGCCAACCGGTCCGCCCGCGTGGCCTGTGCGGCCATCCGGGAGCGGGCCTCCTCCTCGGCCATCCCGCGCAGCCGGACCAGCCGCTCCAGCCGCACCTCGTCGGCCGCGTCGACGACCACGACCAGGTCGAACAGCGGCGCCAGCCCGTTCTCGGCGAGCAGCGGCACGTCGTGCACCACGACCGCGTCCGGCGCGGCCGCCGCCTCCAGTTCGGCGGAGCGGGCGCGCACCAGCGGGTGGACGATCGCGTTCAGCGCCTTCAGCCGCTCCGGGTCGGCGAAGACGATCGCCCCGAGGGCCGGGCGGTCCAGCGTGCCGTCCTCCCGCAGCACCTGCGGGCCGAACTCGGCGATCACGGCCGCCAGACCGTCCGTCCCGGGGGCGACCACCTCGCGGGCGATCACGTCGGAGTCCACGATCACCGCGCCGCGCGCGGCGAACAGCCGGGACACCTCGCTCTTGCCCGCGCCGATGCCGCCCGTCAGTCCGATCTTCAGCATGGCGTCAGGCTACCGGCGCGGCACCGGAAGCGTGAGCCCGGCTCCCGATGCACCGCCACCGCCACCGCCGCCACCACCGCCACCGGGACCGGTCAGTCCAGCTCGATGCCCTCGCCCTCGCCGAGCACGTTCAGCCCGATGCCGGCGCCCAACCCCTCCGGCCCGGCCAGCCGGGTGTACACGGAGAGCCCGATCGGGCTGAGCACCGCCTCGTGCACCGGCACGGCTTGGCGCGGCCGCGCCTCGCGGAGGTAGTCGACCGTCTCGGAGATCTTGCTCCACGGCGCCGTGAGCGGCAGCAGCAGGGTGTCCACGGCGTGCGGCGGCAGGGTGAAGGAGTCGCCGGGGTGGAAGACCCGGCCGTCGAAGAGGAAACCGACGTTCTTCACCAGCGGAATGTCCGGGTGGATCTCGGCGTGCCACTCGCCGTGCGCCGAGACAGCGATCCCGCCGACCTCGAAGGCGTCGCCCTCGCCGACCGCGGTGACCCGCTGCCCGACGCCCTCCAGCTGGGCGGCTACGGCACTGTTGGTCCACACCCGCAGTGCCGGGTCGGCCTCCAGCGCGGCGCGCAGCCGGGACTCCTCGAAGTGGTCCATGTGCTCGTGGGTGATCAGGACGGCGTCGGCCCCGGCCATGGCGGCGGGGTCGGTGAACATCCCGGGGTCGACGACGACGGTGGTGCCGCCGTGCTCGATGCGTACGCAGGCGTGTCCGAACTTGGTGATTCGCATGTTCGGAACAGTACAGCAAGGCTGTACAGCATTGCTGTACATATTGCCGATAGACTTCCCCCATGCCCAGCAAAGCCCCGCACCCGAAGATCCCGCACCCGAACACCCCGCACCCGAACGCCCCACGCCCCGACACCCTGGAGCTCGCCGCCGACCTGCGCGCCGCCCTCGGCAGCCTGGTCCGCGCCCTGCGGGACGGCGACGACCTGCCGCCGAACCAGGCCGCCGTCCTCGGCCTGCTGGTGCGCGACGCACGCTCCTACACCGTCGCCGAACTCGCCGACCGCCGGCGCGTGCGCCACCAGTCGATGGCCCGCACCGTCGCCCTGATGACCGAGGCCGGACTGGTCGCCCAGCAGCCCCACCCCACCGACGGCCGCAAGCAGCTGATCACCGCCACCGAGGCCGGCCGCACCGCCCTGCTCGACCAGCGCGCCCGCCGGGAACACCACATAGCCGGCGCCATCGAGTCCCGCCTCAGCCCCACCGAGCAGGGCCAACTCCGCGCCGCCGTCGCCCTCCTGGACCGCCTGTCGTGAAGCCGCGACGGTAGGGCAGGATGGGCCGGTGCTGATCGTCCTCAGCGGCCTGCCCGCCACCGGCAAGACCACCCTGGCCCGTTCCCTGGCCCACCGCACCGGCGCCGTCCACCTGCGCGTCGACACCATCGAGCAGGCGGTGCTGCGCTCCGGCGTCCTCGCCCCGCCGCTCGGCCCGGTCGGCTACGCCGTCGCCTACGCGCTGGCCGAGGAGCACCTGCGCCAGGGCCTCACCGTGATCGCCGAGTCGGTCAACCCGCTGGCCGTCACCCGGACCGCCTGGCGCGAGGTCGCCGTACGGGCCGGCGCCCGCTGCCTGGAGGCCGAGACGGTCTGCTCCGACCCCGTCGAGCACCGCCGCCGGGCCGAGCACCGCACCGTCGACGTCCCCGGCCTCGAACTCCCGGACTGGACGGCCATCACGACCCGCGAGTACGAACCCTGGGACCGCGAGCACCTGGTGCTCGACACCGCCGGCCGCCCGGTCGAGGACTGCGCCGCCGAGCTGTACGCCGCCGTCACCCGGGCCGTCTAGACCTTCACCAGTTCGACCTTCACCGGCTCCTCGGCCGCAGCACCCCGCGGCACCGGAACCGCCGCGGGCTCCAGCGTGGGCAGTTCGACGTGCTCGCTCAGCCCGAAACGCCGGTGCAGGCGCCGCAGCGGGGCCGGGGCCCACCAGTTGAACTCGCCGAACAGGCTCATCGCGGCCGGCACCAGCAGGCAGCGCACCAGGGTGGCGTCCACCGCGACGGCGACGGCCAGCGCGATGCCCATCTGCTTGACCATGAGCATGTCCCCGAGCGCGAAGCCCGCGAAGACGATCACCATCAGCAGCGCCGCCGAGGTGATGATCCGACCGCTGCGCTGGACGCCCAGCTCCACCGCCCGGACGCAGCCGTGCCCGCGCTCGGTCAGTTCCTTGATCCGGGCGAGCAGGAACACCTCGTAGTCCATCGACAGCCCGAAGGCGAAGGCGAAGACCAGCACCGGGATGAAGGTCTCCAGCCCGCCGGTCGGGCTGAAGCCGAGCAGCCCGCTGAAGTAGCCGTCCTGGAACACCAGGGTCAGCGCGCCGAGCGAGGCGCCCAGTGAGAGCAGGTTCATCAGCAGCGCCTTGACCGGCATCACCACCGAGCCGGTCATCAGGAACAGCAGCACCAGCGTCCCGGCCGCGACCAGGCCGAGCGCCCACGGCCCGCGTGAGAGCAGCTCGTCCTGGAAGTCCACCACCGAGGCCGCGCCGCCGGTGACGTAGGTCTTCAGCCCGCCCCGGTCGGCCCGCAGTTCGTCGACCACCCATTTGGCACCGGCGCCCTGCGGGTCCCCGTGCACCAGCACGTCCACCGTCGACACCGTGTCGCTCACCGGGGTCACCGCCCGCACGGCGCTCACCCCGGGCAGCCCGGCGACCACCGTGTCCGCGTACGCCTGCGCGGCCGGCGCCCCGGCCTCGACCACCACCGTGATCGGCGCGGGCGCGGCCTGCGGGAAGCGGTGGTCGACGGCGTCGGCGACCTGCCGCCCGGCCGAGGAGGCGGGCAGGACGGCGGCGCCGGAGCTGCGCATCTCGGCGTGGAAGAACGGCGCCCCGGCCGCCATCAGCAGCACCACCGAGCCGAGCGTGACCGCCACCGCCCGCTTGCGCACCCGGCGGACGGTCCGGCTGAAGAAGCCCTCGTCCGCGACGGGCGTGGCGGGCGCCTTGATCCGCGAGCCGGCGAAGCCGAGCAGCGCGGGGATCAGGGTCAGCGCGGCGGCGACCGCGATCACCACCACGCTCACCCCTGCCGCGGCGACCGCGCCCAGCACCGGGCTGGTGAAGACGAACAGGCCGGACAGCGCGACGGCGACGGTCAGTCCGGAGAAGGCGACGGTGCGCCCGGCGGTCGCCGCGGTGCGCTCGACGGCGGCGGCGATGCCCGCGCCGTGGCCGCGCTCCTCGCGGAAACGATTCACCATGAGCAGTGCGTAGTCGATCGAGAGCCCGAGCCCGAGCACGGTGGCGATCGGCAGCACGCTGGTGTCGATGTCCATGATCCGGCTGAATCCGAACATCGCCAGCAGTGCCCCGCCCACCGAGGCGACGGCCCCGATCACCGGCAGCGAGGCCGCGGCCAGCCCGCCGAAGACCAGCACCATGACGACCAGGGTGAGCGGCAGGGTCACCATCTCGCCGAAGCGGGTGTCCTGCTCGGTCTGCTTCTTGACCTCCTGCTGGAGCACGAGGTCCCCGCCGACGGTGACGTGCGCCCCGCCCGTCCCGTTCAGTGCGGCGAGCCGGTGGGTCACGGCGTCGGTCTGCGCGGAGCTCGCGGTGTCGGCCATCCGTACGGTGATCAGACTGGCCGTCCCGTCACCGGCCCGCAGCGCGGCCGCACCCGGTCCGGGGCCGTACGCGTCCTGGGCGGACGAGACCCCGGGCAGGGCGGCGAGTTCGGCGGTGGCCTGCTCCACGGCGGTGCGCACGGCCGGATCGTCCACCGGCCTGCCGTCCACCAGGGCCGTCACGGTCCCCTTGACCGGATCGGCCGCAGCGACCACCGCCGTGCCCCGGTCGGCCTCGGCGGTGGCGGAGGAGGCCCCGGCCACCGAGCCCTCGAAGACCCGGCCCCCGATCAGCACCCCGACGACCAGGACGACGGCCCAGAAGCCGAGCACCCAGCGGCGGTGGCGGAAGCAGAACCGGCCTGTCGCGGCCAGCCGGCCGCCGACCACTGCGGTGGGGGCGGCGGAGGAGGGGTTGCGCATGGAGGAGCCTTTCGGGCAGCTCCCCTCAATGTAGGCGTAACCCGAACTTCGTCCTATAGCAGGGCAATGAGCGGCATCTCACATTTTCCTTCACATGAAGGACACATAAGTAAAAGCGGAAAACGAAGCGGGAAAACGGTGGCGAAAGCCACCGGAAAACCACCCGAAAACCACTTGGAAACCTCCCGGAACCACCCGGAACCGCCGGGAACCGCCGGGAACGGAAAAACGAATGGGCCCCACCCGGAAATCCGGGTGGGGCCCATTCCCTAGCTGTCAGCTAGCGGGGGCGAGAGCCTCAGCTCTGGCCGCCGGCCAGCTTCTCGCGCAGGGCGGCCAGGGCCTCGTCGGAGGCCAGGGCGCCCGAGCCCTCGTCGCTGGAGGAGGAGTACGAACCGCCGGAGACACCGGCAGCGGCACCCTCGTCACCCTGGGCAGCGGCCTCGGCGTCGGCCTCGCGGCTCTTGATGACCTGGGCCTGGTGCTGCTCGAAGCGGGACTGCGCCTCGGCGTACTGGCGCTCCCACTCCTCGCGCTGCTTCTCGAAGCCGGGCAGCCAGTCGTTCGCCTCGGGGTCGAAGCCCTCCGGGTAGATGTAGTTGCCCTGGTCGTCGTACGAGGCGGCCATGCCGTACAGGGTCGGGTCGAACTCGACCTCGGCCGGGTTGGCACCCAGGGCCTCGTTGGCCTGCTTGAGCGACAGGCTGATGCGGCGACGCTCAAGGTCGATGTCGATGACCTTGACGAAGATCTCGTCGCCGACCTGGACGACCTGCTCCGGGATCTCGACGTGGCGCTCGGCCAGCTCGGAGATGTGGACCAGACCCTCGATGCCCTCGTCCACGCGGACGAACGCACCGAACGGAACCAGCTTGGTGACCTTACCCGGAACGACCTGGCCGATCTGGTGGGTACGGGCGAACTGCTGCCACGGGTCCTCCTGGGTCGCCTTCAGCGACAGGGAGACGCGCTCGCGGTCCATGTCAACGTCGAGAACCTCGACGGTGACCTCCTGGCCGACCTCGACAACCTCGGACGGGTGGTCGATGTGCTTCCAGGACAGCTCGGAGACGTGCACCAGGCCGTCGACGCCACCCAGGTCCACGAAGGCACCGAAGTTGACGATCGAGGAGACGACGCCGGAGCGCACCTGGCCCTTCTGCAGGGTGGTGAGGAAGGTCTGGCGGACCTCGCTCTGGGTCTGCTCCAGCCAGGCACGGCGGGACAGGACCACGTTGTTGCGGTTCTTGTCCAGCTCGATGATCTTGGCCTCGAGCTCCTTGCCCACGTAGGGCTGGAGGTCGCGGACACGGCGCATCTCGACGAGGGAGGCCGGAAGGAAGCCACGGAGGCCGATGTCGAGGATGAGACCACCCTTGACGACCTCGATGACGGTACCGGTGACGATGCCGTCCTCTTCCTTGATCTTCTCGATCGTGCCCCAGGCACGCTCGTACTGAGCGCGCTTCTTGGACAGGATGAGACGACCCTCCTTGTCCTCCTTCTGGAGAACCAGGGCCTCGATGTTGTCACCGACGGCGACGACCTCGTGCGGGTCAACGTCGTGCTTGATCGAGAGCTCGCGGGACGGGATGACGCCCTCGGTCTTGTAACCGATGTCGAGGAGGACCTCGTCACGGTCGACCTTCACGATGACGCCCTCGACGATGTCGCCATCGTTGAAGTACTTGATGGTCTCGTCGATCGCGGCGAGGAACGCCTCCGCGTCGCCGATGTCGTTGACCGCGACCTGCGGGGTGGTGCTGAGGGAGGAGTCGGTGGGGCTCGTCATTAGGAAAAGGGCTCCGGTACGGACATGAAAGTCGTAGGTAATGCCACGCGGAGGGCCCGTATCGCTCCCACCGAAAGCCGGACAGCCAAGAACACGGCGCACCGGGATTCCCGTACAACGAGAACCGGCGTCCGTCTTGCGACCGTGGGGTCTTCGACAGATGCGAGCGCGACCTGCTCCGTCTGAGGCGCGCAGGCCCGCAGCGCAACTTGTAGCATACGGGGACGGCCAGGCACGGTCAATGCCAAGGACGGCAAGACGGTGGAGCCTGGTATGGATCAGGCCATATCCTCCGATTGCGCGCCTCGCGGCGGCGCCCGCAGGGGCCCTGTCCCCGGATGCCACCACCAGGAGCCGAACCCTCACGGGCCGGTTCGCGGCAGCGGCGCTTCCGCACTCCATACCCTACGCGATGGGCATTGTCACCGTGGCCACCACCCCCCAGTCAGACCTGCACGATCTTGACACCTCCGCGGAGGAGGAGGGCGACGACGCGGTGCGGCGCACGGCCGGCGCCGGGGAGAGCAGCCGGGCCAGCCGCCACTGGTGGGACCGCAACGCCGACGAGTACCAGGACGAGCACGGCGAGTTCCTCGGCGACGACCGCTTCACCTGGTGCCCCGAGGGCCTGGACGAGGCCGACGCCCGGCTGCTCGGCGAGGTCGCGGGCAAGGACGTACTGGAGATCGGCGCCGGCGCCGCCCAGTGCTCCCGCTGGCTCGCCGCCCGGGGCGCCCGCCCCGTCGCGCTGGACATCTCCCACCGCCAGCTCCAGCACTCCCGCCGGATCGACCTCGGCCGCGGCGCCCGGCCCGTCCCCGTCGTCCAGGCCGACGCCGCCGTGCTGCCCTTCGCCGACGCCTCCTTCGACCTCGCCTGCTCCGCCTACGGCGCCGTCCCGTTCAGCGCCGACACCGACCGGCTGATGCGCGAGGTGCACCGGGTGCTGCGGCCCGGCGGGCTCTGGGTGTTCTCGGTCACCCACCCGATCCGCTGGGCCTTCCCCGACGAGCCCGGCGTCGAGGGGCTCACCGCGACGTCCTCCTACTTCGATCGCACCCCGTACGTCGAGCAGGACGAGAACGGCCGCGCCACCTACGTCGAGCACCACCGCACTCTGGGCGACCGGATCCGCGAACTCGTCGGCGCAGGCTTCCGTCTGGTCGACCTGGTCGAGCCCGAGTGGCCGGCCGGCCTCGAACAGGAGTGGGGCGGCTGGTCCCCGCTGCGCGGCCGGCTGATCCCCGGCACGGCGATCTTCGTCACCGAGCGGGGCTGACCGCCTTGCTGAACCCGGCCTGGCGCGAACTGCCCGTCCGCACCGCCCTGCCCGCCCTGCACCGCGCGCTGGACGGGCACGGCACCGCCGTCCTCGCCGCCCCGCCCGGCACCGGCAAGACCACGCTGGTGCCACTCGCCCTCGCCGGGCTGCTGTCGGACGGCGCCGCCCGCCGGGTGCTGGTCGCCGAACCGCGCCGGCTCGCCGTCCGCGCCGCCGCCCGACGGATGGCCTGGCTGCTCGGCGAGGCCATCGGCGGCCGGGTCGGGTACACCGTGCGCGGCGAGCGTCGCGTCGGGCCGGAGACGGTGGTCGAGGTGGTCACCACCGGCGTGCTGCTGCAACGGCTCCAGCGCGACCAGGAGTTGCCCGGCGTGGACGTGGTCGTCCTGGACGAGTGCCACGAACGGCACCTGGACGCCGACACCTCGCTCGCCTTCCTGCTGGACGTCCGCGCCGCGCTGCGGCCCGAACTGCGGCTGGTCTGCGCCTCCGCCACCTCCGACACCGAGGCCTGGGCCGAACTCCTCGGGGGCGCCCCGGTGGTCGAGGCGCACGGGGTGTCCCACCCGGTGGACGTGGTCTGGGCACCGCCGCCGCGCGCCGTCCGGCCCGCCCACGGCACCCGGGTCGACCCGGCGCTGCTCGACCACGTCGCGGCCGTGGCCCGGCGGGCACTCGCCGAACAGGACGGGGACGTGCTCTGCTTCCTGCCCGGCGTCGGCGAGATCGCCCGCGTCGCCGGTCAGTTGGCCGGCGTCGACGCCGAGGTGCTCCAGCTCCACGGCCGCGCGCCGCAGGCCGTCCAGGACGCCGCCCTCACCCCCTCCTCTTCACGGCGGGTCGTGCTCGCCACCTCCGTCGCCGAGTCCTCCCTCACCGTGCCGGGCGTCCGCGTCGTGGTCGACGCCGGACTCGCTCGCGAACCTCGCACCGACCACGCCCGCGGGCTCGCCGGGCTGGTCACCGTACGGGCCTCGCTGGCCGCCGCCCGCCAACGCGCCGGCCGCGCAGGCCGCGAGGCCCCCGGCACCGTCTACCGCTGCTGGCACGAGGCCGAGGACGCCCGCGCCGCCCGCTTCCCCACGCCCGAGATCGCCCTCGCGGACCTCACCGGCTTCGCCCTCCAGGCCGCCTGCTGGGGCGACCCGGACGCCACCGGCCTCGCCCTCCCCGACGCCCCGCCAGCCGGGGCGATGGCCGCAGCCCGGCAGACCCTCCAGGCCCTCGGCGCGGTGGACCCCGACGGCCGGGCCACGCCGCGCGGTGTGCGCCTCGCCCGCACCGGACTCCACCCCCGCCTGGGCCGCGCCCTCGTCGACGGGGCCACCGCCGTCGGCGCCCGGCGGGCCGCCGAGGTGGTCGCGCTGCTCTCCGAGGAGCCACCGCGCGCGCTCGGCGACGACCTCGGCGCGGTGTGGCGCAGCGTGAAGGACTCCCGCGACCCCTACACCGGGCGCTGGCGCGAGGAGGTCCGCCGACTGCTGCGCGCCACCTCCGACGAACCCGCCACGCCGCTGCCCGATGCGACCGCCGCCGGCCTCGTCGTCGCCCTCGCCTTCCCCGAACGGGTCGCCCGCGCCCGGGTCGACAAGCCCGCCCCCGGCGAGCGCAGCCCGTACCTGATGGCCTCCGGGACGGCTGCCGAACTCGCCCCCGGCACCGCGTTGGGCGCCCTCCCCTGGCTCGCCGTCGCGGTCGCCGACCGCCCGGCGGGCTCGCACTCCGCCCGCATCCTGCACGCCGCCGCCCTCGACGAGGACACCGCCCGCCTCGCCGGAGCGCCTCTGCTCACCGCCCGGGAGGAGGTCCACTGGGACACCCGGCGAGGCGAAGTCGTCTCCCGCCGGGTCGAGTCCCTCGGCGCGATCGAACTCTCCGAGAAGCCGCTCGACCGCCCCGACCGGGCCCTCGTCCGCGCCGCCCTCCTCGAAGGCCTCACCCGCGAGGGCGTGAGCACCCTCCTGACCTGGCCCTCCCCCGGCCTACGCGAACGCCTCTCCTTCCTCCACGCCTCCATCGGCGACCCCTGGCCCGACGTCAGCGACGAGGCACTGCTCGACCGCGCCGAGGAGTGGCTCGAACCCGAACTCTCCCGCGCCCGCCGCCGCACCGACCTCGCGAGGATCGACACCACCTCCGCCCTGCAACGCCTCCTCCCCTGGGCCACCGGTGAGGCGGGCCGCCTGGACGAACTCGCCCCCGAGCGCATCACCGTGCCGTCCGGCTCGAAGATACGAGTCGACTACAGCACCGAACGCCCAGTGCTAGCCGTCAAGTTGCAGGAACTCTTCGGCTGGACCACCACTCCCACCCTGGCCGCCGGTCGCGTCCCGCTGACCATCCACCTGCTCTCCCCCGCCGGCCGCCCCGCCGCCGTCACCGGCGATCTGGAGAGCTTCTGGCGCGACGGCTACCGAGCCGTCCGCGCCGACCTCAGGGGCCGCTACCCCCGCCACCCCTGGCCCGAAGACCCGACGACGGCCGAACCCACCCGCCGCACCAACACCCGGAAGTAGCACCAGAAGACCCCACTACCCATCTGCGGGTAGTGGGGTTCACGAGCAACTCGCAACTCCTCACCGCCACCCCGCCCCCGCAGTCGTGCCCGCTGGGCGGCGGAGCGGCAGGATCGTGACGACGGGCCCGGACGCGGGGCGCGTCCGGGCCCGTTGGCGGCACCTCGTCAGTGCGCGGCGGCCTCCCAGTTGGGGCCGACGCCGACCGAGACGTCCAGCGGGGCGGTCAGCGGGTAGGCGCCCGCCATCTGCTCGCGGACGATCGCCTCGACCGGCTCGCGCTCGCCCGGGGCCAGCTCCAGCACGATTTCGTCGTGCACCTGGAGCAGCATCCGGGAGGTGAGGCCGGCCTCGCGCAGCGCCTCGTCGACCCGCAGCATGGCGATCTTGACGATGTCGGCGGCCGAGCCCTGGATCGGGGCGTTCAGAGCCATCCGCTCGGCCATCTCGCGACGCTGGCGGTTGTCGCTGTTGAGGTCCGGCAGGTAGCGGCGGCGGCCGAGCAGGGTCTCGGTGTAGCCCGTCGCGCGGGCCTCCTCGACGACCCGGTGCAGGTAGTCGCGCACGCCGCCGAAGCGCTCGAAGTAGGTGTCCATCAGGCCCTGCGCCTCGGCCGGCTTGATGCCGAGCTGCTGCGAGAGCCCGTACGCGGACAGCCCGTACGCCAGGCCGTAGGACATCGCCTTGATCTTGCGCCGCATCTCGGCGTCCACGGCGGCGCCCGGGACCTCGAAGACCTGGGAGGCGACGGTGGTGTGCAGGTCCTCACCGGAGGCGAAGGCCTCGATCAGGGCCTCGTCCTCGGACAGGTGCGCCATGATCCGCAGTTCGATCTGCGAGTAGTCGGCGGTGAGCAGCGACTCGTAGCCCTCGCCGACGATGAAGGCGCGGCGGATCGCCCGGCCCTCCTCGGTGCGGACCGGGATGTTCTGCAGGTTCGGGTCCTGCGAGGAGAGCCGGCCGGTGGCGGCGACCATCTGGTTGAAGGTGGTGTGGATCCGGCCCTGGGGCGAGACGGTCTTGAGCAGGCCCTCGACGGTGGTGCGCAGCTTGGCCTGGTCGCGGTGGCGCAGCAGGATGACCGGCAGCTGGTTGTCGGTCTGGGTGGCGAGCCAGGTGAGGGCGTCGGCGTCGGTGGTGTAGCCGGTCTTGATCTTCTTGGTCTTGGGGAGGGCGAGTTCGCCGAAGAGGATCTCCTGGAGCTGCTTGGGCGAGCCGAGGTTGAACTCGTGCCCGGCGGCGGCGTGCGCCTCCTCGACGCAGCGCTGGATCTCGGCGGCGAACTGCGCCTCCAGCGTGGTGAGCCAGTCGCGGTCGGCGGCGATGCCGTAGCGCTCCATGCGGGCGAGCAGGGCGGCGATGGGCAGTTCCATGTCGCGCATCAGCCCGGCGGCGCCGACCTCGCCGAGGCGGGTGTCGAAGAGCGCGGCGAGGTCGAGCACGGCGCGGGCCTGGAGCATGAGCGCCTGGGCGCCGGCGGCCTCGTCCTCCTCCGGTGCGTCGAAGGCGAGTTGGCCGCTCTCGGTGGCGGGGGCCGGGGTGAGCGAGCGGGCCAGGTACTCCTCGGCGAGCACCTCCAGGGTGAAGGTGCGGCGGCCGGGCTTCTCCAGGTAGGCGGCGAGGGCGGTGTCGGCGACGACGCCGTCGATGGTCCAGCCGCGCTCGGCGAAGGCGCGCATGACCTGCTTGGCGATGTGCAGGGCCTTGGGGGCCGTCCGGTCGGCGAGCCAGGCGGCGAAGGCCCGCTCGTCCTCCTCGGCGAGCAGCGCCGGGTCGAACCAGGCGGCCAACCCCCCTGCGGCCAGGGCCACTTCGGAGACCTCACCGGTGCCGAGCGCCCACTGGTAGACGGCGGCCAGGGCGACGGTGGTCTTGCCGTCGGAGGCGTGCTCGCGCAGCCAGGCGGCCAGCGTGCCCGGGTCGGTGAGCAGTTCGCCGTCGACCTCGACGCCGGGGGCGAGTTCGGCGGCCTCCTCCTCGCCCGTCGCAGGGTTGATGCCGAGGACGCGGTCGCGGAAGTTGGCGTTGCGGAACTCCAGCGACTCCATCAGGGTGGCGACGGCGGCCTTGTCGAAGGCCTGGCGGGCCAGTTCGGCCACGCCGAGCGGGAGTTCGACGTCGCGGACCAGCTCGGTGAGCACCCGGTTGCGCTTGACCGAGTCGAGGTTGTCGCGCAGCTTCTCGCCGATCTTGCCCTTGACCTCGTCGGCCCGGGCGACGAGTTCGTCGAAGGAGCCGAACTGGTTGACCCACTTGGCGGCGGTCTTCTCTCCGACGCCGGGGATGCCGGGCAGGTTGTCGGACGGGTCGCCGCGCAGGGCGGCGAGGTCGGGGTACTGGCGGGGGGTGACGCCGTACTTCTCGGTGACCTTCTCCGGGGTGAAGCGGGTGAGCTCGGAGACGCCCTTGGTGGGGTAGAGCACGGTGACGTGGTCGGTGACCAGCTGGAGCGAGTCGCGGTCGCCGGTGACGATGTCGACGTCGTAGCCGGCCGCCTCGGCGGCGGTGGCCAGGGTGGCGATGATGTCGTCGGCCTCGAAGCCCTCGGCGGTCAGCCGGGGGATGTGCATGGCGTCGAGCAGTTCGCCGATCAGGCCGACCTGGCTGCGGAACTCGTCCGGTGTCTTGGCGCGGTTGGCCTTGTAGTCGGGGAACTCGACGGAGCGGAAGGTCTGCCGGGAGAGGTCGAAGGCGACGGCGAGGTGGGTGGGCCGCTCGTCCCGGACGGTGTTGGCGAGCATCGAGGCGAAGCCGTAGACCGCGTTGGTGGGCTGCCCGGTGGAGGTGTTGAAGTTCTCCACGGGCAGGGCGTAGAAGGCCCGGTAGGCCATCGAGTGCCCGTCGAGCAGCATCAGCCGGGGCCGCGGGCCGGCCCCGCCGGCACCCGTCGCACCCTTGTCCGTACTCTGCGTAGCCACGTCAACGTCCGTTCCTGCCGATTCCACTACCGGTCACCGATCCTATGGCCCGGCACCGACAAAAGGGGCGCCGCGCCGATCGGGCCACGGCCGCTACCAGCGAGTAGGACGGTCGTACGATCACAGGCAGCACGACGACGCGACCCCCGAGCGGCAGGAGTTCCCCCATGACCGACGCGGCCCCCGACACCAGCCCCGTCCTGAAGGTCCCGCAGGACGTGCTGGACCACTTCTCCCGGCTCGGGGTGAACCCGGAGACCTTCTCCGGCGGCCACCTCGGCGAGAAGCTCGGGATCCGGATCGTCGAGGCGTCCGGCGACCGCGTGGTGGGCACCATGCCGGTGGAGGGCAACCAGCAGCCGTACGGGCTGCTGCACGGCGGCGCGTCGGCGGCACTGGCGGAGACGCTGGGCTCGATCGGCGCGATGCTGCACGCCGGTCCGGGCCGGTACGCGGTGGGCGTGGACCTCAACGCCACCCACCACCGCTCGGCCACCTCCGGTCTGGTCACGGGCGTGGCGACGGCGGTGTTCAAGGGCCGCACGGCGGCCACCTACGAGATCGCGATCACCGACGACACCGGCAAGCGGATCACCAGCTGCCGGCTGACCTGCATGCTGCGCGACCTGTAGGCCGCGCGATCTTCAGGCCGGATCGGCAACCACCGTGCGGCTGCCGACAGTTGCCGTACGGTCGATATCAAGTCCCTTTCCCGCCCCCTTGTTTGACCCTCCGCCACCCTGGGCAGGCGTTGGTCTGGACAAGGGGGCGGCGGCATGTCCGGGCGCGATCGACGGCGGCCCTAGCGAATGTAACGCTACGTAACAGGTAGGAAATCCGAGTAAACGGCGGTTTCGGGGCCCACGGGCACCCCGGAGCCCCTTCGTCGCGCCCTCGCTGTCCGAAATGCGGACAGGCATGGCCGAAAGCAGCACGCCGGACGCGGATGTCCGATTATCGACGGCAACAGCTGCAACCCCTATTTCTGGGCCTTACATTGCCTCACCAGCCCGCAGCGGCCGGATGGTTCGGGACCGGCCGAGCCAAAATGCCCGCATGCTGAGACAACTCGTCTGTGTGCTCATAACAAGAGAATCACAGCCTGCCCACACCACTGCCCGAGCCGCCCAACACCACCTAGAGTCACGGCCAGTCACCGCGCCATCCGGAATGGGCCCGGCCCTCCGCGCATCCCGGCTCCCGCCACTCAGGCGCGGCGCCTCCTGAACCGAAGGGGACCCTCGTGCGTCATCGTTCAGCAGTTGTCGTGAGCATTGCCGTGATCGGCGCCCTCAGCCTCAGCGCCTGCGGCTCCCGCGGTGAGAAGAAGAACGCCGACGGCGGCAACAACGGCGGTTCCGACGTCACCGTCGTCATCGGCGTCGACGCCCCGCTCACCGGCGACCTCTCCGCCCTCGGCCTCGGCATCCGCAACTCCGCGGACCTCGCGGTCAAGAAGGCCAACGAGGCGCACGAGGTCCAGGGCGTCAAGTTCGAGATCAAGGCCCTCGACGACACCGGCAAGCCCGCCCCCGGCCAGCAGAACGCCACCCAACTGGTCGGCGACTCCAAGGTGCTCGGCGTCGTCGGCCCGCTCAACTCCAGCGTGGCGCAGTCGATGCAGCAGATCTTCGACGACGCGAACCTGGTCGAGGTCTCCCCCGCCAACACCGGCGTCGCCCTCAGCCAGGGCGAGCAGTGGGCCACCGGCCAGAAGAAGCGGCCCTTCAAGTCCTACTTCCGCACCGCCACCACCGACGCCGTCCAGGGCCCCTTCGCCGCCCAGTTCCTCTACACCGACGCCAAGAAGACCAAGGTCTTCCTGATCGACGACCAGAAGACCTACGGCGCCGGCCTCGCGGGCACCTTCAAGGGCGAGTTCACCAAGCTCGGCGGCACCATCGTCGGCGAGGAGCACGTCAACCCCGACGACCGCGACTTCTCCGCCATCGTCACCAAGGTCAAGAACTCCGGCGCCGACGCCGTCTACTACGGCGGCGAGTACCCCGCCGCCGGCCCGCTCTCCCTCCAGCTCAAGGACGCCGGCGCCACCATCCCCCTGATGGGCGGCGACGGCATCCAGAGCGCCGACTTCATCAAGCTCAACCCCAAGAGCCAGGGCGACTTCGCCACCGCCGTCGGCCTGCCCGTCGAATCCCTCGACACCGCCAAGAAGTACATCGCCGACTACAAGGCGGCCGGCTACAAGGACGCCTACGAGACCTACGGCGGCTACTCCTACGACAGCACCTGGGCCATCATCCAGGCCGTCAAGAACGTCGTGAAGGACAACAACGGCAAGCTCCCCGGCAGCGACGCCCGCACCGCCGTCCGCAACGCCGTCCAGAAGGTCACCTTCGACGGCGTCACCGGCACCGTCTCCTTCGACGAGTACGGCGACACCACCAACAAGCAGCTCACCGTCTACACCGTCAAGGACGGCAAGTGGGCCGTGGAGAAGTCCGGCACCTTCAAGGGCTGACACCCCTCTACTGACGTTCCGTCACCAAGCGGACCAGCAACAACACTTACCGCCAAAGAACCACAGCACCACAGCACGCGCGCGGGGGCGCCACCAGTGCCCCCGCGCGCGCCCACATCCACCACCCACGCGGACACCCCCGAACGCACTACGGAGGCCCAGCGGTGCACGACCTACCGCAGCAGCTGGCCAACGGCCTGATCCTCGGCGCCCTCTACGGACTCGTCGCGATCGGCTACACGATGGTCTACGGCATCGTCCAGCTCATCAACTTCGCCCACGGCGAGATCGTCATGGTCGGCGGCTTCGGCGCCCTGACCGCCTACCTCGCCCTCCCCGGCGGCACCACCCTGTGGCTGGCCCTGCCACTCATGCTCATCGCCGGCATCCTGGTCTCCACCCTCACCGCCGTCGCCGCCGAACGCTTCGCCTACCGGCCGCTGCGCAACGCCCCCCGACTCGCCCCGCTGATCACCGCGATCGGGCTGTCCATCTTCCTCCAGCAACTCGTCTTCTCCTTCTACCCCGACGCCAAGAAGGCCCGGGTCTTCCCCAAGATCCCCGGCGACCCCTTCTCCCTCGGCTCCGTCACCATCCAGCGCAGCGACCTCTTCCTGATCATCGCCGCCCCGCTGTGCATGCTCGCCCTCGGCTGGTTCGTCACCCGCACCCGCTCCGGCCGCGCCATGCAGGCCACCAGCCAGGACCCGGACACCGCCAAGCTCATGGGCATCGACACCGACCGGATCATCGTCATGGCCTTCGCCATCGGCGCCGCCTTCGCCGCCGTCGCCGCCGTCGCCTACGGACTGCGCAGCGGCCAGGTCGACTTCCGCATGGGCTTCATCCTCGGCCTCAAGGCCTTCACCGCCGCCGTCCTCGGCGGCATCGGCAACATCTACGGCGCCATGCTCGGCGGCATCGCCCTCGGCCTCGCCGAAGCCCTCGCCACCGGCTACATCCAGCACCTGCCCGGCATGCACCTCTTCGGAGGCGGCGCATGGAAGGACGTCTGGGCCTTCGTACTCCTCATCCTCGTGCTCCTCGTCCGGCCCCAGGGCCTGCTCGGCGAGCGCGTCGCGGACAGGGCGTGACCACCATGACCACCACCGAGACCGCCCCGGTCATCCCCCTCCCCGCCCGCGCCGCCACGACCCTCACCGGCCTCGGCGCCCTCGCCACCGCCGCCTCCGCCGCCCTCCCCTGGACCTGGACCAGCGACTTCCCCGGCGACCTCACCTACACCGGCGCCCCCGCCGGCCTCCAATGGCTCGCCATCGCCGCCGGCGTCCTCACCCTCGTCCTCCTCCTCGCCACCCAGGGCACCCCCGGACTGCGCTGGGCCGCCCCCACCCGCAGCAACAACGCCGTCCTCCTCGCCGCCACCGGCGCCCTCGCCGTCGCCGCCTACTCCGTCACCGCCATCACCGTCGAACTCGGCGGCCTCGCCAACCTCGAACCCGGCGGCTGGATCCTCGCCGGCGGCGGCCTGCTCACCGTCCTCGGCGCCCTCGGCCTCCCCCTCGACCGCCGCACCGCCGTACCCGTCCGCATCCTCGACAAGCGGCTCTTCCTCCTCCTCCCCGCCGCCCCCCTCGGCTGGTACGGCGCCCACGCCATCCCCGACGACCAGCCCGTCGCCCCCGTCATGACCGCCCTGTCCGGCGCCCTCGCCATCGCCGCCGGCGCCGTCCTGCTCCTCCAACTCGGCCACCTCGCCAACAGCTGGCTGCGCCTCGGCAAGGCCGACCGCCCGCTGCCCCCGCCGCGCCGACTCCCCTCCTGGGTCGAAGTCCTGGTCATCATCGCCGCCTTCGGCGCCGGCCTGTACGCGATCACCTTCGGCATCGACACCGAGTACGGCGAACTCTTCACCGGCTACCTGCTGCTCGCCGCCCTCGTCGCCGCCGCGCTCACCCGCTCCGGCCTGATCACCCGGCTCCGCACACTGACCGTCCAGCACCGCCCGGTCACCACCGGCGCCGCCTTCGCCGCCGCCGCGAGCTTCCCGTTCACCCAGAGCAGCGACCAGTACACCTCGGTCGCCACCAACATCCTGATCTTCGCCACCGTCGCCCTCGGCCTCAACATCGTCGTCGGCCTGGCCGGCCTGCTCGACCTCGGGTACGTCGCCTTCCTCGGCGTCGGCGCCTACGCCGCCGCCCTGGTCTCCGGCTCCCCCGCCTCCCCCATCCACGTCCAGTTCCCGTTCTGGGCCGCGATGCTCACCGGCGCCGCCGTCTCCATGGTCTTCGGCGTCCTCATCGGCGCCCCCACCCTGCGACTGCGCGGCGACTACCTCGCCATCGTCACCCTCGGCTTCGGCGAGATCTTCCGCATCACCATGCTCAACCTCAACGGCACCACCGGACCCAAGGTCACCAACGGCTCCAACGGCATCCCCCGCATCCCCGACCTGGAGATCCTCGGCTTCGACCTCGGCAAACCCCACACCGTCGCCGGCATCGAACTCGGCCGCTTCTCCAACTACTACCTGCTGATGCTCCTGGTCACCGCCCTGGTCGTGCTCGTCTTCGCCCGGGTCGGCAACTCCCGCATCGGCCGCGCCTGGGTCGCCATCCGCGAGGACGAGACCGCCGCCGAAGCCATGGGCATCAACGGCTTCCGCCTCAAACTGCTCGCCTTCGCCCTCGGCGCCTGCCTCGCCGGCCTGGCCGGCACCGTCCAGGCCCACGTCAGCTACACCGTCACCCCCGACCAGTACACCTTCGCCGACGCCCTGCCGCCCAACTCCGCCTTCCTGCTCGCCGCCGTCATCCTCGGCGGCATGGGCACCATCAGCGGCCCCCTCGTCGGCGCCACCCTCCTCTTCCTCATCCCGAAGAAGCTCGAATTCCTCTCCGACTACCAGCTCCTCGCCTTCGGCGCCGCCCTCATCGTCCTGATGCGCGTCCGCCCCGAAGGCCTCATCCCCAACCGGCGCCGACAGCTCGAATTCCACGAGGCCGCCACCCCGGCCCCGCCCACCGGCGAGCCGACCGCACTCACCAAGGCAGGGGCGTGACCCACCAGATGACCACCGCTGCTGCTCCCCTGCTCGACGTCACCGGCGTCACCATGCGCTTCGGCGGCCTCACCGCCGTCAACGACGTCTCCCTCACCGTCGGCGAGGGCGAGATCATCGGCCTCATCGGCCCCAACGGCGCCGGCAAGACCACCTTCTTCAACTGCCTCACCGGCCTGTACGTCCCCACCGAGGGCTCCGTCCGCTACCGCGGCACCCTCCTGCCCCCCAAGCCCCACCTCGTCACCCAGGCCGGCATCGCCCGCACCTTCCAGAACATCCGGCTCTTCGCCAACATGACCGTCCTGGAGAACGTCCTCGTCGGCCGCCACACCCGGACCAGGGAGGGCGTCTTCTCCGCCATCCTCCGCGGCCCCGGCTACCACCGCGCCGAGAGGGAGGGCCGCGAGAAGGCCATGGAACTCCTCGCCTTCACCGGCCTCGCCGAGAAGGCCGACCACCTCGCCCGCAACCTGCCCTACGGCGAGCAGCGCAAGCTCGAAATCGCCCGCGCCCTCGCCTCCGAGCCCGGACTGCTCCTGCTCGACGAACCCACCGCCGGCATGAACCCCCAGGAGACCAGGGCCGCCGAGGAACTCGTCTTCGCCATCCGCGACAAGGGCGTCTCGATCCTCGTCATCGAGCACGACATGCGCTTCATCTTCAACCTCTGCGACCGCACCGCCGTCCTCGTCCAGGGCGAGAAGATCGTCGAGGGCGACCGCGAGACCGTCCAGACCGACGAACGCGTCATCACCGCCTACCTCGGCGCCCCGCTCGAAGGCACCACCCCCGCCGTTACGGAGACCGACCAGTGACCGCACTCCTGGAGGTCGAGGACCTCCGCGTCGCCTACGGCAAGATCGAAGCCGTCAAGGGCATCAGCTTCACCGTCAACCAGGGCGAGGTCACCACCCTCATCGGCACCAACGGCGCCGGCAAGACCACCACCCTGCGCACCCTCTCTGGCCTGCTCAAGCCCACCGCCGGCCGCATCACCTTCGACGGACAGGACCTGGCCTCCGTACCGGCGCACAAGATCGTCGCCCTCGGCCTCGCCCACTCCCCCGAGGGCCGGCACATCTTCCCCCGGATGACCATCGAGGAGAACCTCCTCCTCGGCGCCTTCCTGCGCACCGACAGCGCCGGCATCGCGGCGGACGTCGAACGCGCCTACGCCCTCTTCCCCATCCTCGGCGAACGCCGCAAGCAGGCCGCGGGAACGCTCTCGGGCGGCGAGCAGCAGATGCTCGCCATGGGGCGGGCGCTGATGTCCCAGCCCAAACTGCTCATGCTGGACGAGCCCTCGATGGGCCTCTCGCCGCTGATGATGCAGAAGATCATGTCCACCATCGTCGAGCTGAAGGCGTCCGGTACGACCATCCTCCTGGTCGAGCAGAACGCCCAGGCCGCCCTGTCGCTGTCCGACCGCGGCTACGTCATGGAGACCGGCAGCATCGTCCTCTCCGGCACCGGCGCCGACCTGCTGCACGACGAGTCCGTCCGCAAGGCCTACCTCGGCGAGGACTGACCACACAGACGAAGGGGCCCGACGGATCCAATCCGCCGGGCCCCTCTCCACGTCCTACTCGGACTTGCCCTCTTCCGCCTTCTTGCGGTCCTGGGCCTCGCCCTCCTCGATGACCGCCTCGGCCACCGCGGCCATCGTCATCCGCCGGTCCATCGAGGTCTTCTGGATCCACCGGAACGCGGCCGGCTCGTTCAGCCCGAACTTGGTCTGCAGCACACCCTTCGCCCGGTCCACCAGCTTCCGGGTCTCCAGCCGCTGGGTGAGATCCCCGATCTCCTTCTCCAGCTCCCGCATCTCGGTGTACCGCGACACCGCCATCTCGATCGCCGGCACCAGGTCCGACTTCGAGAACGGCTTGACGATGTACGCCATCGCGCCCGCGTCACGGGCCCGGTCCACCAGCTCCCGCTGCGAGAACGCCGTCAGCATCAGCACCGGCGCCAGGTGCTTCTCGTGGATCTGCTCGGCGGCGGAGAGCCCGTCCAGGACCGGCATCTTCACGTCGAAGATCGCCAGATCCGGCCTCAGCTCCTCCACGAGCCGCACCGCCGTCTCCCCGTCGCCCGCTTCCCCGACGACGACGTACCCCTCCTCTTCGAGCATCTCCTTGAGGTCAAGACGGATCAGCGCCTCGTCCTCGGCGATCACAATCCGGGTGATCTGGGGCGAATCGGTCTCAAGCGGCTGCGCCTGCTCGTCGGCGGTGCTCACGGGGCTCCTAGTTCCGGCGGGGTACTGCATGCACGAGAGTACCTAGACACGGTATGTTTGGTGTCGCAGGGTCGGAGGCAACCTTCGAAACCGCGGATGCCCCGATAGCCCAGCGGGAGAGGCGATGGTCTCAAACACCATACAGCGTGGGTTCGAATCCCACTCGGGGCACTTTTCCTTCGAATCGAAGGAAGACTGATTCGGTCCAGTCATGAGAGAGCTTCACTCGCCCGAGTGAAGCTCTCTTCGTTTGCGTGCCAACGTTCACCCAATCATGCAGCCTCGGCCACATGTACGACATGGCCACGCGGCAGCGAGCGCTCGACCTTCACGCATCCGGCCTGACCTTCAGCCAAGTCAGCCGTGCGACCGGAATATCCCGATACGCGATACGCGACTGGGCATCCGGTGCCATACCCAGTCCGCGCACGACCGCCGAGTGCCCGGCCAGCGACGACCGGCTCGACCCCTCACGCCCACGTACCGACTACGCCTATCTCCTCGGCCTATACCTCGGCGACGGCTGCATCAGCGAGGGCCGCCGCAGGGTCTACGCCCTCCGCATCGCCTGTTGTGACAGTTGGCCCGGCCTCATCGAGGAGTGCGTGCGCGCCGTCTCCGCCGTCATGCCGCACAACAAGGTCAACCGTGTCAGTGCTCCAGGCTGCACCAGCATCGTCAGCACTAGCAAACACTGGCCGTGCCTCTTCCCTCAGCACGGCCCCGGCCCGAAGCACCTGCGGCCGATCGTCCTCGCCGCCTGGCAGCAGGAGATCGTCGATGCACACCCGTGGGAGTTCCTTCGCGGCCTGATCCACTCCGACGGCTGCCGCATCACCAACTGGGCCACCCGCACCGTGGACGGCGTCAAGAAGCGCTACGAGTACCCGCGCTACTTCTTCACCAACACCTCAGCTGACATCATCAGCCTCTTCACCGCCACCCTCGACGCCGTCGGCGTCCAGTGGAAGCCCGCCTCCCGGTCCAATGGCGGCTTCAACATCTCCGTCGCCCGCAAGGACTCCGTCGCCCTCATGGACGCCCACATCGGCCCCAAGTACTGAGAGCGGCGCGGCCCTTCCCCCTGGAAGGGCCGCCCCGCCCGAGGAGCGTCAGTCGTCCAGGGTCCCCACGTGGTGGACGCGGACGAGGTTGGTGGAGCCGGCGAGGCCGGGGGGTGAGCCGGCGGTGATGACGACGATGTCGCCCTTCTGACAGCGGCCCAGGGACAGCAGGGCCGCGTCGACCTGTTCGACCATCTGGTCCGTCGTCGGGGCGAAGGGGCCGAGGAAGGTCTCCACGCCCCAGGTGACGGCGAGTTGGCTCCGCACGGCCGGCTCGTAGGTGAAGGCCAGCACCGGAATCGGCGAGCGGTAGCGGGTCAGCCGGCGCGCGGTGTCGCCGGACTGGGTGAAGGCGATGAGGTACTTGGCGTGCAGGAAGTCGCCGATCTCGGCGGCCGCGCGGGCGACGGCGCCGCCCTGGGTTCGCGGCTTGCTGCCGACGGTCAGCGGGGGCAGTCCGGCGGCCAGGATGTCGTTCTCGGAGGCCTCGATGATCCGGGCCATGGTCTTGACCGTTTCGACCGGGTACTTGCCGACCGAGGTCTCCCCGGAGAGCATCACCGCGTCCGTCCCGTCCAGGACGGCGTTGGCGACGTCCGAGGCCTCGGCGCGGGTGGGCCGGGAGGCGTTGATCATCGAGTCGAGCATCTGGGTCGCGACGATGACCGGCTTGGCGTTGCGCTTGGCGAGCTTGACGGCGCGCTTCTGGACCAGCGGGACCTGTTCGAGGGGCATCTCCACGCCCAGGTCCCCGCGGGCCACCATGATGCCGTCGAAGGCGTCCACGATGGACTCCAGGTTCTCGACCGCCTGCGGCTTCTCGATCTTGGCGATGACCGGGACGAACCGCCCCTCCTCCGCCATCACCCGGTGGACGTCCTCGATGTCGCGCCCGGTGCGGACGAAGGAGAGCGCGACGAGGTCGGCGCCGGCGCGCAGCCCCCACCGCAGGTCGGCGACGTCCTTGTCGCTGAGTGCGGGGACGGAGACGGCGACGCCGGGGAGGTTGAGGCCCTTGTGGTCGGAGACCAGTCCGCCCTCGATGACGAGGCACCGCACGTGCGGCCCGTCGACGGCGACGACCTCCAGGGTGACGCGTCCGTCGTCGACGAGGATGCGTTCGCCGCGGCTGACGTCCCCGGCGAGGCCCGCGTAGGTGGTGCCGCAGATGTCCTTGTCCCCCACGACGCCGTTGTCGGTGGAGATGGTGAACTCGTCGCCGCGTTCAAGGAGTACGGGCCCGTGGGCGAAGGTGTCGAGCCGGATCTTCGGGCCTTGAAGGTCGACGAGGACGCCGACGCTGCGGCCGGTCTCGTCGGCGGCCTTGCGGACGCGGCGGTAGCGTTCCTCGTGTTCGGCGTGCGAGCCGTGACTGAGGTTGAATCGGGCGACGTCCATCCCGGCGTCGACCAGGGCCTTGATCTGGTCGTACGAGTCGGTGGCCGGCCCGAGGGTGCAGACGATTTTTGCTCGGCGCATACTGCTGAGGGTAGGCATTACCGGCGCGTAACCACGACGCGGGTCCGGACTGCGGGATGACCGTTGCGGTAAGGCGAGTTGAACAATCTGACACGGACTCGGACCGGTGTGCGAGGGCCGTGCGGACGCCACCGGCCGATGCGATTCCGTGAAACGGTGTTCACCCGTGGTTCATCGTTGATTCCGCCTCCGCTCCCCGCCCGGCGAGACGCTCTTCACCCCCGGGTGACCACCCGGACGATGCAGCGGACGAGGGGGAAACGCTCGCGATGGGACGACGCGCTCTGGGGGTGCTCGCGGCCCTGGCCCTGCTGGGCGGGGTGACGTACGCACTGATCCCGGACGACGGGCCGGAGGCGAAGAAGCTGGTGACGGTCACCGGGCTGGTCGGTTCGGAGAAACGGTCCTTCTTCGAAAGCCCGGAAGTGAAGGCCGAGTTGGCGAAGCAGGGCCTGGAGGTCCACGCGGACCCGACCGGGTCCTGGACGATGAGCGAGCAGGCGAGGAGCACGCCCGGGCTGGACTTCGCCTTCCCGGCGAGCACCGCGCCGGCCCGCGAGATCCAGCGCAACTGGGGGCAGCAGGACTCTCCACTGGTGCCGTTCTACTCCCCGCTGGTGGTCGTCACCCACGCCGAGGTGGCGCAGATCCTCAGGGACAACAACCGTGCGGCCCAGGACGCTTCGGGCGTCTGGACGTTCAAGATGGACCAGTACGTGGCCGATCTGAAGGCCGGCCGGAGGTGGCAGGAGCTGAACGTGCCGGCGGAGCACTCCGAGCTGGCCGGCCCGATCTTCGTGACCTCCACCGATCCGGAGAGCTCCTCCTCGGGCGCGCTGTACGTCGCGCTGCTCTCGTACATCCTGAACAACCACCAGGTGGTGTCCGACGACGCCGCCGTCGAGGCCACCCGGCCGGTCCTGCACCAGGCGACCACGATGCAGGGCGGCCAGAAGAGCAGCAGCGACGAGCCGTTCCGGGACTTCCAGGCGGGCGTCGGCAATCCGCTGGTCTTCGGGTACGAGTCCCAGGTCGCCGCGCTGGTGGCGCAGGGCCAGTCGACCGGGGACACGGTGGTGATGTACCCGGACACCACGATCTACTCCGACCACACCATCATCGCCCGCACCGACAACGGCCGGAAGCTCGCCGCCCTGCTCCAGGACGACGAGGCGCTGCGCACCCTGGAGGCGAAGTTCGGCTTCCGCCCGCAGGCCCGCCCCGACGCCCTCAACGACCTGGTGAAGAACACCAGGCAGCCGGTCTTCGCCCAGAACCTGGCGGCGGCGAAGGTGAAGCAGTGGCAGGTCCCGTCGCTGGACATCCTGCAGAAACTGACCGCCGCGGCCAAGGGGGGCCAGAAGTGAACGTCCCGATGAAGCGCCGCGGTTGGATCACCGCCGTCCTGGCGGCGGTGCTCGCGGCGGCCACCGCCTGCACCTCCTCCGGCACCCCCGCCCCGCGCCCCAATCCCACCGACCCGCCCGCCGAGACCGCCCGCCCCGGGGTGCTGCGGATCCTGGCCGGCAGTGAACTCCAGGACCTGGCACCGGTCCTGGAGGACGCCCGGAAGGCGACCGGGGTGACGGTGCAGTTCTCCTGGACGGGCACCCTGGACGGCGCGGACGCGGTCTCCTCGGGCCGGGCGGACGGCAAGTACGACGCCGTCTGGTTCCCGTCCAACCAGTACCTGCGGCTCGACCCGGCCGGGAAGTCGAAGGTGCTGTCGGAGACCCCGGTGATGGTCTCCCCGGTGGCCGTCGGGGTGCGCACCTCGGTGCTGGGGGAACTGGGCTGGGGGGACGGCTCGAAGGTCACCTGGGCGCAGATCGGCGACGCGGCCGCGGCCGGGAAGCTGCCGTACGGGATGTCCGACCCGTCGCGCTCCAACTCCGGCTTCTCCGGCCTGGTCGCGGTGGCCTCGGCCTTCTCCGGCGCGCAGGCGGCGCTGACCGAGGCGGACGTGCAGAAGGCCGCGCCGCGGCTGAAGCAGTTCTTCACCGACCAGAAGCTGACCTCGGGCTCCTCGGGCTGGCTGGCGCAGGCGTACACCCGGGCCGAGCCGGGCAAGGTGGGCGCCCTGGTGAACTACGAGTCGGTGCTGCTGTCGCTGAACCGGACGCTGCCGCCGGAGCAGCGGCTGACGGTGGTGCGTCCGGTGGACGGGGTGGTGTCGGCGGACTACCCGCTGTCCCTGCTGTCCTCGGCGGCGCAGAGCGAGCGCGAGTCGTTCCAGCGGCTGACCTCGTACCTGCTGAAGGAGGACGTGCAGAAGCGCATCTCCGAGGTGACGCTGCGCCGCCCGGTGACGGCGGGCGCGGCCCCGGCGTCGGAGCTGCCGGCGGACCGGCGCCGCGAGCTGCCGTTCCCGGGGACGCGGGCGGTCGCGGACGGGCTGCTGGCCGCGTACCAGAACGAGCTGCGCCGCCCGTCGAGGACGGTGTACGTGCTGGACACCTCCGGTTCGATGGAGGGCTCGCGGCTGAACGCGCTGAAGGCGGCGCTGGGCCGGCTGACGGGCGCGGACGACACCCGCGGGGTGCGCCGCTTCCGGGACCGCGAGGAGGTGACGCTGCTCTCCTTCGCGTCGAAGGTGAAGTGGACGAAGACGCACGCCGTTCCGGCGTCCGGCAGCCAGCCGGATCCGCAGGCGGAGCTGGCGTCGATCAACGCGGACGTGCAGTCGCTGTCGGCCTCGGGCGGCACCGCGCTGTACGACTCGCTGGAGGAGGCATACCGGGTGATCGAGCGGCAGCAGGCGGCCGCGGGGGACGACCGCTTCACCTCGATCGTGCTGATGACGGACGGGGAGAGCAACGAGGGCGCCACCGACGCCGACTTCAAGCGGTTCCACGACGGGCTGCCGGCCGGGGAGAAGGCGATCCCGGTGTTCCCGATCAGGTTCGGCGAGGCCGCGGTGAGCCAGTTGCAGGGGGTCGCGGACCTGAGCGGCGGCAAGCTGTTCGACGGCACGGGTTCGCTGGACGGCGTGTTCGAGGAGATCCGTGGCTACCAGTGACGGGTTGGGCCGGTGGGCGCTGCGGTACCTGGAGTCGACCAGGAACCTGGTCGGCTGCGCGGGCGGCGCGGTCGGGCTGGGGCTCCACTTCGCCGGGCTGGGCGGGGCGTGGTGGCCGGGGGTGGTGGCCGGGCTGTACGGGGTCGGCGCGCTGCTGACGCCCGGCCGGGCGGCCGAGGGGCCCGAGGGGCCCGAGGAGCCGGAGCAGGACCCGAAACCGGCCTCCGAATCCCGGCCGGAACCCCGGCCGGAGCCGGGCCCCGTACGCCCGGAGCCGGAGCCGGAGCCTGTACGCCCGCAGCCGGAGCCGGAGCCCGTACGCCCGGAGCCGCCGCGCGATCCGGAGCTGGAGGTCCTCGCCGGCTACCTGGGCACCGTCCCGCTGCCCGCCTCCGCCGGGGTGGACGCCCTGCTGGCCGCGCTGCGCGAGTGCGGCCCCGGCCCGGTGGCGGACGGGATCGTCCGCCACCGGCTGCCGGTCGCGGTGGACGGCTACCTGCGGGCGCGGACCTGGCTGCCGTGGGCGGGCCCGGACGCGCCGGACCCGGCGGCGGAGCTGGGCCGCGAGGTGAAGCAGCTCTGCTCCGAGCTGGCCTGATCCCCTACCACCTCCCGGCCCGCCCATCCTCGTCACGAACGAGTCGCCAAGATCTCACCTGTTGGCAACGTCGAAGGGCTACCCATCGGCCCGGCCCGCACGGCACACTTCCACTCGCGTCCTTCTACGCGCGTCAACGCATGGCGCACGCGCCGACGCACCTCGTACGCACACCAGTTGACGGTCCATCCGCCGTCGTTCCCACTCGGGAGAGTCGTCCATGTCCCTGAACCGCCGTGACTTCGTCGCCCGGTCCGCAGCCACCGCCGCCGGCGCCGCCCTGGCCGGCGGGGCCGTCGTCGCCGCCGCCCCCGCCGCCGCGGCCGCCGAGCCGAACACGGCGGCCGCCAAGGGTGACAAGGGCAACAAGGGCAAGCCCCGCCGCCAGTCCTTCACCGTGATGGGCACCACCGACCTGCACGGCCGGGTGCTCAACTGGGACTACTTCACCGACGCCGAGTACGTCGACAAGGCGCACAACGCGGTCGGCCTCGCCAAGATCTCCACCCTGGCCAACCAGGTCCGCGAGGAGAAGGGCTGGGACCGCTGCCTGCTCGTCGACTCGGGCGACATCATCCAGGGCACCCAGCTGAGCTACTACTTCGCCCGGATCGAGCCGATCGCCACCGACGGCGACAACGTGCCCGACCACCCGATGGCCGTCGCCATGAACCTCATGGAGTACGACGCCGCCGCGCTCGGCAACCACGAGTTCAACTACGGCATCCCCACCACGAAGGCCTTCGAGGACCAGCTGGAGTTCCCGCTGCTGGGCGCCAACGCGCTGCACGCGAAGAACGAGAAGCCGGCCTTCCCGCCCTTCGTGATCAAGGAGCTGCACCTGGGCGAGGGCAAGCCGCTGAAGGTCGGCATCCTCGGCCTCACCAACCCCGGCATCGCGATCTGGGACAAGGCCAACGTCAGCGGCAAGATGGTCTTCCCGGGCATCGTGGAGACCGCCGCCAAGTACGTGCCCCGGATGAAGGCGGCCGGCGCGGACGTCATCTTCGTCTCCGCCCACTCCGGCATCGACGAGCCCACCACCTACGGCGACCAGCTGCCCTGGCCCGAGGACGCCTCCGGCGAGATGGCCGCGACCGTGCCGGACATCGACGCGGTGCTGGTCGGCCACACCCACAAGGAGGTGCCGCAGCGCCTCATCGTCAACAAGAAGACCGGCAGGACGGTCGTGCTCTCCGAGCCGCTGTGCTGGGGCCAGCGGCTGAGCTGCTTCGACTTCGAGGTCGAGTTCGCCGACGGCGCCTGGAAGGTCGTCTCGGTCTCCTCCCGGGTGCTGAACTCCAACACCGTGCCGGAGAACCCGGAGATCGCCAACGCCATCACCGAGCAGCACAAGAAGGTCGTGGCGTACGTCAACCAGAACATCGGCACCAGCAAGATCGAGCTGTCGATCGCCGACGCCCGCTTCAAGGCCACCCCGATCATCGACCTCATCGGCAAGGTGCAGGCCGACGCCGTCAAGGACGCGCTGGCGGGCGGGCAGTACGCCAACCTGCCGGTGCTGGCCCAGGCCGCGCCCTTCAACCGCACCGCGCTGATCCCGTCCGGCCAGGTCAAGCTGCGCGACGCGGCCGGCCTGTACATCTACGAGAACACCCTGGAGGCCCGCATCCTGACGGGCGCCCAGCTCAAGGACTACCTGGAGTTCTCGGCGAAGTACTACTACCAGCTCGCCCCGGGCGCCGCGGTCGACAAGGACGCCATGACCGGCGCCGAGAGCACCCCGGACTACAACTACGACTCGGTCTACGGCCTGAGCTACGACATCGACATCGCCCAGCCCAAGGGCCAGCGGATCCTCAACCTCACCTTCCAGGGCAAGCCGATCGACCCGGCCGCCCAGTTCGTCCTCGCCGTCAACAACTACCGCGCCAACGGCGGCGGCAACTTCCCGCACGTCGCGAACGCCAAGCTGGTCTGGTCGAACTCCGACGAGATCCGCAACACCATGATCGCCTGGGTCAAGGCCAAGGGCGTCATCGACCCCGCCGACTTCTTCACCAACTCCTGGCGCCTCGTCCGCGCCGGCCAGCCGGTGTTCTAGTCGCATCCCGCCGAGGTGCCGCCGGGTCCCACGACCCGGCGGCACCTCGCCGTTCCGGAACGGTGGGACCATGCTCCGCATGGTCGAGTCGAACCACCGAATCCTCTCGTACGCTCGCACTCTGGCCCCGCCATCGGGCTGGAAGGTCGAGGTGTCCGGCGACACGGTCGTCATCACGGCGACCCCGAGCACGCTCCACCAGTTCAACCTCCTTTCGCTCCGCCGCCAGTTCGAGGCTCACAGGCCCGCCGACCTGATGCCGAGCGAGAACACCGACCTCGCCTCCCCGAACGTCGGCAAGCTGCGCAACCCCGACCTGACCTACATCCCGCTCTCGGCCGTCGAGCTCGGCGGCAACGAGGTGCCCGCCGAGCAGGCGGCCATCGCGGTGGAGATCGTCTCGCCGTCGAACCCGGAGAACGACCTGGTCGGCAAGGTCCGCGACTATCCGCTGATGGGCATCCCGCTGTACCTGCTGATCGACCCGCGCGAGGGCGACATCACCCTCTACTCGGAGCCCTCCGGCAGCGGCTACCACCAGCGGTGGATCGGCAGGTTCGGCGACCGCGTGCCGATCCCGGCCCCCTTCGACTTCGAACTCGCCACCGACGCGCTTCTCCGCTACCCGGTCTGAGCCGCTCGTCCGGCGAGACGATCGGACATCCGGCGAAGACTGGAGGATATTCAGCCGCTCAGTCGATCTCCCTATCGTTGAGGACATCACGAACGGCCCCACGGGGGGCCGGTGTTGACCGGGTGAGGGAGAGAGCGATGCGGGCGATCGTGCAGAAGGAGTTCGGCGGGCCGGAGGTCATGGAGCTGGCCGAGGTCGAGCGGCCGGAGCTGCTGGCCGGGGAGGTGCTGGTGCGGGTGCGGGCCGCCGGGGTGAACCCGGTGGACACGATCGTGCGGTCGGGGGTGTACCCGCTGCTGGGCCAGCCGCCGTTCACCGTGGGCTGGGACGTCTCCGGGGTGGTCGAGGAGGCCGCCCCGGGGGCCCGGTACCGGGTGGGCGAGGAGGTGTACGGGATGCCGTTCTTCCCCCGCGCCGCCGGCGCCTACGCCGAGTACGTGGCCTCGCCCTCCCGGCAGCTGGCCCGCAAGCCCGCCACGCTGGACCACGCCCAGGCCGCCGCCCTCCCGCTGGCCGCGCTGACCGCCTGGCAGGGCCTGGTGGACATGGCCGGGGTCGCCGAGGGGCAGCGGGTGCTGATCCACCGCGCGGCCGGCGGTGTCGGCCACCTGGCCGTGCAGATCGCCAAGGCCCGCGGCGCGTACGTGATCGCCCTCGCCAGCGAGCCCAAGCACGCCTACCTCAAGGAGATCGGCGCCGACGAGGTGATCGACTACCGCACCACCGACTACACCGAGGCCGTCGCGGACGTCGACATCGTCCTCGACTCCTCCTCGGAGAACACCCGTTCGCTGAAGGTGCTGAAGCCCGGCGGCGTCCTGGTCAGCATCATGGAGTTCGGCGACCAGGAGCTCGCCGCCGCGATCGAGGCCGCCGGGCGCCGCTTCGTGGGCATCGCGGTCGAGCCCGACTACGCGGCGCTGGAGGCGATCGCCGCCCTGGTCGACGAGGGCCGGATCCGTCCGCACGTCGCCGAGGCCTTCCCGCTCGCCGAGGCCGGGAGGGCCCACGAGCTGGTGGGCTCCGGTACCGTCCAGGGCAAGGTCGTGCTGACCGTCGACTGAGAACACGCCGACCACGGCCGCAGGAGGCGGGCATGGACATCCTGACCGAGGCGCTGGCCTCGATGCGGACGGCGCACCCCGCGTCCGTCCGGACCGAGGGCCGCGCGCCCTGGGCCCTGCGCCTGCCCCCGGTGCTCGGGGCCGGCTTCCACGTGGTGCTGTACGGCACCTGCTGGCTCGTCCCGGTGGATCCGGCCGTGTGCGGCGCGCCCGTCCCGCTCAGCCCCGGGGACGTGGTGTTCCTGCGGGACGCCCACAGCCACGTGCTGGCCGACCACCCGCAGACCCCTCCGGTGGAGGCGCGGGCCTGCCGGATCGCCCCCGGCTCGCCGATCGGCACCCTGTCGCTGGGCGGCGACGGCGCCCGCACCAGTCTGCTGTGCGGCAACTACCACCTGGACCAGGGCCGTCCGCACCCGCTGGTCCGCCAGCTGCCGGCCCTGATCCACCTGCCGACCCGGCACGGCCGCCACCCCGAACTGGCCGCCGCCGTCCAGCTGTTGGGCGCCGAGCTGGAGAACCCGCGGATCGGCTCGGCCGGGATCGTCCCGGCCCTGATCGACTCGCTGCTGCTGTACGTCCTGCGGGCCTGGTTCGAGGACCAGCCGACCGCGACCGCCGCGGGCTGGGCGGCGGCGCTGCGGGACGCCGCCGTGGCCCCCGCCCTGGCGGCGATCCACGAGGCCCCGGCCACCGCGTGGACGGTGGAGTCGCTGGCGGAGCGGGCGGGCCTGTCCCGGGCCGCCTTCGCCCGCCGCTTCACCTCGATGGTGGGCGAGCCGCCGATGGCGTACCTGACCCGCTGGCGGATGACCACGGCCGCCCGGCTGCTGCGCGAGTCCGAGGCGCCGCTGACGGCGGTGGCGGCGCGGACCGGGTACGGCTCGGAGTACGCCTTCGCCAAGGCGTTCAAGCGGGAGTTCGGCCAGGCCCCCGGCGGCTACCGCCGGGAGGCCCGGGCCGCATGAACCCTGGGCGGGCCCGGGCCGCCTGAACGCTCAGCAGGCCCGGGCCGCCCGCACCCACGGTCCTAGAACGGGAACGCCGCCCGCTTGTGCTGCACCGAGATCCACTTGAGCGTGGTGAAGGCGTCCACCGTGGACTCCCCGTTGAGCCGCCCGACGCCCGAGTTCTTCTCCCCGCCGAAGGGCACGCCCGGCTCGTCCGCGATGGTCCCGCCGTTGACGTGGATCATGCCGGTCTCGATCCGCTGCGCGACCCGCACCCCGCGCTCGACGTCCGCGGTGTGCACCGCGCCGCTGAGCCCGAAGGGGGTGTGGTTGGCCAGCCGGACGGCCTCGTCCTCGCCGTCGAAGGGCACCAGCAGCACGACGGGGCCGAAGAGTTCGCGCTGCAGGATGGGCGCGTCCTCGGCCAGGCCGGTGAGCACGGTCGGCGCCATCAGGCTGCCGGTGGTCTCGCCGCGCAGCAGCGCGGTGGCGCCGGCGGCGATCGCCTGGTCGACCTGCCCGGAGAGGGCGTCGGCCTGGACGGGGTTGATCAGCGGGCCGATGTGGGTGGCCGGGTCCTTCGGGTCGCCGACGGTCAGCGAGGCGACCTTGGCGACGAACTTCTCGGTGAACTCGGCCTCGACGCCGCGGTCGACCAGCACCCGGTTGGCGGCCATGCAGACCTGCCCCTGGTGGACGAAGCGGCTGAACACGGCCGCGTCCACGGCGTGGTCCACGTCGGCGTCGTCCAGCACGATCAGCGCGCTGTTGCCGCCGAGCTCCAGCACCGTGCGCTTGAAGTGCGCGGCGGCCACCGTGGCGACGTGCCGACCGACCTGGTCGGAGCCGGTGAAGGAGATCACCTTGGGCACCGGGTGCTCGATGAAGCTGTCGCCGATCTCCGCGATGTCGGTGATCACGACGTTCAGCAGGCCGGGCGGCAGGCCCGCGTCCTCGAAGAGCCTGGCGATCAGGGCGCCGCCGACGATCGGGGTCTCCTGGTGCGGCTTGAGGACGACGCCGTTGCCGAGCGCCAGCGCCGGGGCGACGGCCTTGAGCGCCAGGAACAGCGGGAAGTTGAACGGGCTGATCACGCCCACCACGCCGACCGGCAGCCGGTAGAGCCGGTTCTCCCTGCCCGGCGCGGGCGAGGCCAGCAGCCGGCCCTCGGAGGCCACCGAGAGGTGCAGGCACTCCCGCAGCATGTCCCTGACCAGGGACAGCTCGAAGCCCGCCTTGAGCGCGGTGCCGCCGAGCTCGGCCATGATCGCCTGGACGATCTCCCCCTCGCGCTCCTCGACCAGCCGCAGCGCGCGCTCGAACACCAGGCGGCGCTGGTAGGGGTTGGTGGCGGCCCAGTCGCGCTGGGCGCGCTCGGCGGCGCGGTAGGCGCGGTCGACCTCGGCGACGGTGGCCACGGTGATGGTGGCGAGCTTGTCACCGGTGAAGGGGTCGACGTCGACGATGTCCCAGGAGCCGCTGCCGCCGCACCACTCGCCGTCGATGTACTGCAGCGCCAACTCGGAGAAGTACGACATCTGTTCCCTCTCATGCCCGACCTGATGGGACCTCATCGTACTGATGTGTCAGAGCTCTTGGCGCACCGAGTGCAGGAGTTCGCGGGTCCGCTCGGGGCTGAGGCTGTCGGCGGCCAGCCCGTCCATCGCCTGCCGGTACTCGGCGACCTCCGCGGGCTTGTCCACGTAGAGCGCGGTGGTGAACTGCTCCAGGTAGACCACGTCGACGAGGTCGGCCTCGGTGAAGCCCAGCACGCTGAACGCGCCGCTCTCGGCGCTCAGCCCGGCGGAGCCGAGCGGCATCACCTGGAGCCGGACGTTCGGCAGCTCGGAGAGCTCCAGCAGCCGGTCGAGCTGCGCCTGCATCAGCTCCGGACCGCCCCAGGGGCGGCGCAGCGCGGCCTCGTCCAGGACGGCGAGCAGGCGGGGCGGGTGCTCGGTGGTGAGCAGGTCCTGGCGCTTGAGCCGGACCTCGACCCGGCGTTCGATCTCCTCGGGGCCGATGCCGTGACCCTGGCAGCCGGCGGTGATCACGGCGCGGGCGTAGTCGGGGGTCTGGAGCAGCCCGTGGACGAACTGGATCTCGTAGCTGCGGATCTCGGCGGCGGCCTCCTCCAGTCCGAGGTAGTTCTGGAACCAGGTGGGCAGCACGTCGCCGTACTCGTGCCACCAGGAGGTGGCGTTGGCGTCGCGGACGAGTCCGAGGACGTTGGCGCGCTCCTGCTCGGCGTCGACGCCGTAGAGGGTGAGCAGGTCGGCGACGTCGCGCTCCTTGAAGCCGACGCGGCCGAGTTCCATCCGGCTGATCTTGGATTCGGAGGCGCGGATCGAGTAGCCGGCCTCCTCGCGGCTGACGCCTCTGGCCTCGCGGAGTTTGCGCAGCTGGGTGCCGAGCAGCAGACGCCGTACGGTGGCGCCCCCGCCTGCCTGAGTCGTGCCCATCGAAGTCAACCTCCGCACTCGCGCAGCCCCCCGGCCGTCGGCCGCAGTCTGCCACCTGGCACCGACGAACAACAGTCCGTCCGGGGGCGGGTTCCGGCCGGTTGGGAAGCCTGGGAGTCCGCTGTGAACCCGCTGTCGGTGCGCACGGGGCGTCGCGGGGCGTCGCGGATGGGAACGCGACGGCGCCCGCCCTCCAACTGGTCGGGGAAGAGGGCAGGCGCCAGGAGACCGCGTTGGCCCGGCGACACTGGCGGGGGCAGCGGGTTGAGCTCCCGGCGATGCGGCGCCGGGGGTTCGGGGGCCGGTCGGACCGTCAGACCACCAGGGGGCGGTCCGTGGGCCGGATCGGGGCGGGAAGCGGGGTCTTGCCGCCCAGGTATCCGTCCACCGCGGCAGCGGCCGAGCGGCCCTCCGCGATGGCCCAGACGATCAGCGACTGGCCTCGGCCGGCGTCTCCGCAGACGTACACGCCATCGACATTGGTGGCGAACCGGCCGTCGCGGGCAATGTTACCGCGCGCGTCGAGGTCGACGCCGAGCTGCTCGATCAGGCCGTTCCTGACGTCGGTGCCGGTGAAACCCATGGCCAGGGTGACGAGCTGGGCCGGGACGACCCGCTCGGTGCCCGGCACGGGCTCGAACCGGCCGTCCTTGAACTCGACCTCGACGAGGTGCAGTTCCTGGACGTTGCCGTCCTCGTCCCCGACGAATCGGGCGGTGCTGACGGAGTAGATCCGCTCGCCGCCCTCCTCGTGCGCGGAGGTGACCTTGTAGGTCATCGGCATGGTGGGCCAGGGCTGGTGCCCGGGCCGCTCCTCGGCGGGCCGCGGCATGATCTCCAGCTGGGTGACCGAAAGGGCCCCCTGCCGGTGGGCGGTGCCGACGCAGTCCGCGCCGGTGTCGCCGCCGCCGATCACGACGACGTGCTTGCCCTTGGCGCTGATCGGCGAGTCGACGAGGTCGCCCTCCTGCACCTTGTTGGCCAGCGGCAGGTACTCCATGGCCTGGTGGACGCCCTTGAGCTCGCGCCCGGGCACCGGCAGGTCGCGGGCGGTGGTGGCGCCGGCCGCGACGACGACGGCGTCGAAGCGCTCGCGCAGCTGCTGCCCGGTGATGTCCTCGCCGACGTGGACGCCGGTGCGGAACCGGGTGCCCTCCGCGCGCATCTGCTCGATGCGGCGGTTGATGTGGCGCTTCTCCATCTTGAACTCGGGGATGCCGTAGCGCAGCAGTCCGCCGATGCGGTCGGCCCGCTCGTACACCACCACGGTGTGCCCGGCCCGGGTGAGCTGCTGGGCGGCGGCGAGGCCGGCCGGGCCGGAGCCGATCACCGCGACGGTCTTGCCGGACAGCCGCTCCGGGACCTGCGGGGTGACCCCGCCGCGGTCCCAGGCCTTGTCGATGATGGTGACCTCGACGTTCTTGATGGTCACCGCGTCCTGGTTGATGCCGAGCACGCAGGCCGACTCGCAGGGCGCCGGGCAGAGCCGCCCGGTGAACTCCGGGAAGTTGTTGGTGGCGTGGAGGCGCTCGATGGCGCCGGTCCAGTCGTCCCGGTAGGCGAGGTCGTTCCACTCGGGGATGAGGTTCCCGAGCGGGCAGCCGTTGTGGCAGAACGGGATGCCGCAGTCCATGCAGCGGCCGGCCTGCTTGGTGATGATCGGCAGGAGGCTGCGCTCGACGTAGACCTCGTTCCAGTCCTTGATCCGGACGTCGACCGGGCGGCGCTCCGCCAGCTGCTTGGGCGTGGTCAGGAAGCCCTTGGGGTCAGCCATGTGCCGCCTCCATCATCTTGCGAGTGGTCTCGGCCTCGGAGAGGCCATCGCGCTCAGCGGCGTCCTTGGCGGCGAGCACTGCCTTGTAGTCGGTGGGCATGATCTTGGAGAAGCGGGAGACGCCGCTGCCCCAGTCGGCCAGGAGTTCGGCGGCGACGGTGGAGCCGGTCTCCTCGTAGTGCTGCTGCACGGTCTCGCGCAGCCAGTCGCGGTCCTCGGCGGTGGGGGCCTCGATGCCCACCATGCCGTCGTTGACGTTCGCGGGGCGCAGGTCCAGGACGTAGGCGATGCCGCCGGACATGCCGGCCGCGAGGTTGCGTCCGGTCTCGCCGAGGATGACGACCCGGCCGCCGGTCATGTACTCCAGGCCGTGGTCGCCCACGCCCTCGACGACCAGTGTGGCACCGGAGTTGCGGACGGCGAAGCGCTCACCGGCCTTGCCGCGCAGGTGGATCCGGCCGGAGGTGGCGCCGTAGCCGATGGTGTTGCCGGCGATGACGTGGTTCTGCGCGTCGTTGCCGATGGCCGCGGCCTCGCGGGCCGGGCGGACGATGACGACGCCGCCGGAGAGGCCCTTGCCGACGTAGTCGTTCGCGTCGCCCTCCAGCCGCAGCGTCACGCCGCGGGGCACGAAGGCGCCGAAGGACTGCCCGGCGGAGCCGGTGAAGGTGACGTCGATGGTCCCCTCGGGCAGGCCCTCGCCGCGGTAGCGCCTGGTCACCTCGTGGCCGAGCATGGTGCCGACGGTGCGGTTGACGTTGCGGATCGGCAGCTGGATCCGGACGGTCTCGCCGCGCTCCAGCGCGTCCTCGGCGAGGGTGATCAGCTGGTTGTCCAGGGCCTTGTCCAGCGCGTGGTCCTGGGCGGTGGTGCGGTGCCGGGCGGCGCCCTCGGGCAGCGCGGGCACGTGGAAGAGCGGGGCCAGGTCGAGCCCGGCGGCCTTCCAGTGGTCGATCGCGGCCTGGGCGTTGATGTGCTCGGCGCGGCCGACGGCCTCCTCGATCGAGCGGAAGCCCAGCGAGGCCAGGATCTCCCGGACCTCCTCGGCGATGAACTCGAAGAAGTTGACCACGAATTCGGGCTTGCCGGAGAAGCGCTCGCGCAGCACCGGGTTCTGGGTGGCGACGCCGACCGGGCAGGTGTCCAGGTGGCAGACGCGCATCATGATGCAGCCGGAGACGACCAGCGGCGCGGTCGCGAAGCCGAACTCCTCGGCGCCGAGCAGGGCGGCGATGACGACGTCGCGGCCGGTCTTGAGCTGGCCGTCGGTCTGGACGACGATGCGGTCGCGCAGCCCGTTGAGCAGCAGGGTCTGCTGGGTCTCGGCGAGGCCGAGCTCCCAGGGGCCGCCGGCGTGCTTGAGCGAGGTGAGCGGCGAGGCGCCGGTGCCGCCGTCGTGGCCGGACACCAGGACGACGTCCGCGTGGGCCTTGGAGACGCCCGCCGCGACCGTGCCGACGCCGACCTCGGAGACCAGCTTCACGTGGATGCGGGCGGCCGGGTTGGCGTTCTTGAGGTCGTGGATCAGCTGAGCCAGGTCCTCGATCGAGTAGATGTCGTGGTGCGGCGGCGGGGAGATCAGGCCGACGCCCGGGGTGGAGTGCCGGGTCCTGGCGACCCACGGGTAGACCTTGTGGCCGGGCAGCTGGCCGCCCTCGCCGGGCTTGGCGCCCTGGGCCATCTTGATCTGGATGTCGTCCGCGTTGACCAGGTACTCGGAGGTGACGCCGAACCGGCCGGAGGCGACCTGCTTGATCGCCGAGCGGCGCTCGGGGTCGTACAGGCGGTCCGGGTCCTCGCCGCCCTCGCCGGTGTTGGACTTGCCGCCGAGGCGGTTCATCGCGATGGCGAGGGTCTCGTGCGCCTCGCGGGAGATGGAGCCGTACGACATGGCGCCGGTGGAGAAGCGCTTGACGATCTCGGAGACCGGCTCGACCTCCTCGACCGGGATGGGCTCACGGCCCTGCCCGTCGAGCTGGAACAGGCCGCGCAGCGTCATCAGGCGCTCGGACTGCTCGTTCACCCGGTCCGTGTACTGCTTGAAGATGTCGTACCGGCGGGTGCGGGTGGCGTGCTGGAGCCGGAAGACGGTGTCCGGGTCGAACAGGTGCGGCTCGCCCTCGCGGCGCCACTGGTACTCGCCGCCGATCTCCAGCGCGCGGTGCGCGGCGGGGATGCCGGAGGCCGGGTACGCCTTGGCGTGCCGGGCGGCGGTCTCCCTGGCGATCTCGTCCAGGCCGATGCCGCCGAGCTTGGTGGTGGTGCCGGCGAAGTAGCCCTCCACCAGGTCCCGGGAGAGGCCGATGGCCTCGAAGACCTGGGCGCCGCGGTAGGAGGCGACGGTGGAGATGCCCATCTTGGACATCACCTTGAGCACGCCCTTGCCGAGCGCCTTGATCAGGTTCTTGATCGCCTTCTCGCGCTCGACGCCCTGGATGAACACGCCCTGAGCGACGAGGTCCTCGACCGACTCCATGGCCAGGTACGGGTTGACCGCCCCGGCGCCGTAGCCGATCAGCAGCGCGACGTGGTGCACCTCGCGGACGTCGCCGGCCTCGACCAGCAGCGACACCTGGGTGCGCTGCTTGGTGCGGATCAGGTGGTGGTGGATGGCGGAGGTGAGCAGCAGCGAGGGGATCGGGGCGTGCTCGGCGTCGGAGTGCCGGTCGGAGAGCACGATGATCCGGGCGCCGTCGGCGATCGCGGCGTCGGCCTCGGCGGCGATCGCGGCCAGCCGCGCGGCCAGGCCCTCGCCGCCGCCGGAGACCTTGTAGAGGCCGGAGAGCGTGACGGCCTTGAGGCCGGGCTGGTCGCCGTCGTGGTTGATGTGGACCAGCTTGGCCAGCTCGTCGTTGTCGATCACCGGGAAGGTGATGCCGACCGAGCGGCAGGCGGCGGACTCGGCGGCCAGCAGGTTGCCCTCGGGGCCGAGGTTGGACAGCAGCGAGGTGACGAGCTCCTCGCGGATGGCGTCCAGCGGCGGGTTGGTGACCTGCGCGAAGAGCTGGACGAAGTAGTCGAACAGCAGGCGCGGCTTCTCGCTGAGCGCGGCGATCGGCGAGTCGGTGCCCATCGAGCCGAGCGCCTCGGCGCCGGTGCGGGCCATCGGCGCGAGGATGACGCGCAGCTCCTCCTCGGTGTAGCCGAAGGTCTGCTGGCGGCGGGTGACGGAGGCGTGGGTGTGCGCGATGTGCTCGCGCTCGGGCAGCTTGGCGAGCTGGATCTGCCCGGCGTCGACCCACTCCTGGTACGGGTGTTCGGCGGCCAGGGCGGACTTGATCTCGTCGTCCTCGACGATCCGGCCCTCGGCGGTGTCCACCAGGAACATCCGGCCGGGCTGCAGGCGGCCCTTCTTGGCGACCTTCTCCTGCTCGATGTCGAGCACGCCGACCTCGGAGGAGAGGACGACCAGGCCGTCCTCGGTGATCCAGTACCGGGCGGGGCGCAGGCCGTTGCGGTCGAGCACGGCGCCGATCTGGGTGCCGTCGGTGAAGGTGACGCAGGCCGGGCCGTCCCAGGGCTCCATCAGGTTGGAGTGGTAGCGGTAGAACGCGCGGCGGGCCGGGTCCATGGTGGCGTGGTTCTCCCACGCCTCCGGGATCATCATCAGCACCGAGTGCGGCAGCGAGCGGCCGCCGAGGTGGAGCAGCTCCAGGACCTCGTCGAAGGAGGCGGAGTCGGAGTGGTCCGGGGTGCAGATCGGGAAGATCCGCGACAGGTCGCCCGGAATCAGGTCGGTGGCGAGCTGCGACTCGCGGGCCCGCATCCAGTTGCGGTTGCCCTTGACCGTGTTGATCTCGCCGTTGTGGGCGACGAAGCGGTACGGGTGGGCGAGCGGCCAGCTCGGGAAGGTGTTGGTGGAGAACCGGGAGTGCACCAGGCCGATCGCGGAGGCGTAGCCGCGGTCCGACAGGTCGGGGAAGAAGGGCTCCAGCTGGCCGGTGGTCAGCATGCCCTTGTAGACGATGGTGCGGGCGGACAGCGACGGGAAGTAGACGCCGGCCTCGCGCTCGGCGCGCTTGCGGGCGACGAAGGCGGTCCGGTCCAGCTCGACGCCGGCCAGGCCGTCCCTGCTCAGGAAGAGCTGCCGGAAGCGCGGCATCACGCTGCGCGCGGTGGAGCCGAGCAGGTCCGGGGTGACCGGGACGTCGCGCCAGCCGAGGACGGTCAGGTCCTCCTCGGCCGCGATGGCCTCGATCCGCGCGACGGCGGCGGCGTCGGCCTCGTCGTCGTCCGGCAGGAAGGCGATGCCGACGGCGTAGGAGCCGGCCGCGGGGAGCTCGAAGGCGACCTGGCCGCGCAGGAAGGCGTCCGGGATCTGGGTGAGGATGCCCGCGCCGTCGCCGGAGTCCGGCTCGGCGCCGGTGGCGCCGCGGTGCTCCAGGTTCCGCAGGACGTTCAACGCCTGCTCGACGATGGTGTGGTCGGCGATGCCGGTCAGTGTGGCGACGAAACCGACGCCACAGGCGTCGTGCTCGTTCCGCGGGTCGTACAGGCCCTGAGCAGCAGGTCGCGCATCCGGCACGAGCGCGTAGGGCGGGCGGGCGGCGCCGGCCTGGGGCTCGTTGGCGGAGTGCATGGATGCAGACAGCATCGGCTCTCCCGTCGTCGTCTTTCGGCAAGTTGGTGCAAGTAGGGACGACGTTGGCCCTGATGCGATGGTGCGGTGTCGTGCAAGTTACATGATGCCCACGATCCCGAGAAGCGGAATATCCCGTCCACATGGCGGGACTGGCACGCAGGTCAGGGGATGTGTGAAGAGGACGTGCCACAGTGCACGTGCTATCGATTGTGCCCAACCGCCCACGGCCTGAAACAGGGGCGAAATCGCACCGCCACACGAACCGATCACGGACGCCTGCGATTCCATCCCGGTAGCCCGGTCCGCGGATGCGAATCCGCGGCTCCGAGGCCCGGATGATGAGACTATGCCGGGCACCGCGAGACGTCCGTGTGTGGAACGTCACGCATTGCCCGGCATAATCATGCAGCGTCGTGCAGTGCTATCGGCTAGCCGACGTGCCCGCCGATCAGCCAGCCCAGCAGGTAGGTCACCCCGGCCGCGGCCGCGCCCAGCACCAGCTGCCGCAGCCCGCTGAACCACCAGGTGCGCGCCGTCACCCGGGCCACCACCGCGCCGCACAGGAACAGCCCCAGCGCCGCCAGCACCACGGCGGGCAGCAGCGAGGTCGCCCCGAGCAGGTACGGCAGCAGCGGCAGCAGCGCGCCGAGCGCGAAGCACAGGAACGAGGAGCCGGCCGCGACCAGCGGCGAGGGCAGGTCGTTGGGATCGATGCCCAGCTCCTCGCGGGCGTGCACCTCCAGGGCCGCCTCCGGGTCGGCGGTCAGCTGCCGCGCCACCTCGTGGGCGAGCTCCGGCTCGACCCCGCGCCCGATGTACACCTGGGCGAGCTCGGCCAGTTCGCCGTGCGGGTTGCGGCTCAGCTCCAGCCGCTCGGCCTCGATCTCGGCCTGCACCAGCTCCCGCTGCGAGGCCACCGAGGTGTACTCCCCCGCCGCCATCGAGCAGGCGCCGGCGGCGAGCCCGGCCAGCCCGGTCAGGATCACCGTGCCGCTGGACGCCGCCCCGCCGACCACACCGGTCATCAGCGCGAAGTTGGACACCAGGCCGTCCACCGCCCCGAACACCGCGGGCCGCAGCCAGCCGCCGTTGACATCCCGGTGGTGCCCCGCCGCCGGTATCCGCGGGTGGTGCGCCGACTCGGCCTCCAGCGTGATCGCGCTCATCGTCCTCTTCCCCTCGTCCTCGGTCGTCTGGGTCGACCGTAGCCCGCCTGACCTGCGCACTTCCAGCAAAGTTAGGCTGTCCGAACGGCACTGAGGCCACCCTTCGCAAGCTCGCGAAGGGTGGCCTCAGCCGGGACAACGCCCTGGTCAGGTCGGGTTCTCGACGTCCTTGGCGGTCTTGTCGGCGACGGCGACGGCCGGTCCGCCGTCCGTGGAGCGGGACGGCTTCCCGCCGCCCGGGGCCTTTCCGTCCGCCTTCGCGTCCGCCTTGCCCGAGGCCTTCCCGGCCTGCTCGTCCGCCTTGCCCGGGGCCTTGTCGGCCTTCCCCTCCGCCTCGGCGTCGCCTCCGTCCGCCACCGCGTGCGCGGCCGGATCGATGCTCGCCGGGTCCTCGCGGCCCGGCCGCTTCCTCCCGACGATCACGAGGTACGCCACGGCGCCCAGGAACACCAGGATCGAGGTCCAGTCGTTCAGCCGCAGGCCGAAGTAGACGTGCGCCTCGTCGATCCGCAGCCACTCGGTCCAGAACCGGCCCACCGTGTACGCGGCCACGTACAGCGCGAAGGCCCGGCCGTGCCCGAGCTTGAACCGGCGGTCCGCCCAGATCACCAGCAGCGCGACCCCGACGCACCAGAGCGACTCGTACAGGAAGGTCGGGTGGAAGACGCCCTTCACGACCTCGCCGCTGGGCAGCGTCTTGTCGATCTCCAGGCCCCACGGCAGCGTGGTCGGCCGGCCGTACAGCTCCTGGTTGAAGTAGTTGCCCCAGCGGCCCATCGCCTGCGCGAGCGCGATGCCCGGCGCGATGGCGTCGGCGTACGCGGGCAGCGGCACACCCCGGCGGCGGGCTCCGATCCAGGCGCCGACCGCGCCCAGCGCGATCGCGCCCCAGATCCCCAGGCCGCCCTGCCAGATCTTGAGGGCGTTCCAGGGGTTCTGCCCCGGGCCGAAGTACAGCCGGCCACCGTCGGTGATCACGTGGTAGAGCCGGCCGCCGACCAGGCCGAACGGCACCGCCCAGACGGCGATGTCGCCGACGGTGTGCTTGGCACCGCCCCGGGCGACCCAGCGCTTGCTGCCGAGCCAGACGGCCACGACGACACCGAGGATGATGCAGAAGGCGTAGGCGCGCAGCGGGATCGGTCCGAGGTACAGGACGCCCCGCGACGGGCTGGGAATGTAGGCGATATCCATGGCGGTTCCGACGCTACAGGGTCTGACGGCCCCGTCGGACACCCCCGGGGTCACAGAAGCCGAACAACGGGCACCGCCGCCCCCTCCGGACGGGGAGGGGGCGGCGGGCGGGGTCCGAACTCAGGGGGACGGGAGTTCGAAGACGGGCCCCGGGCTCAGCCGGCGGCCGGGGACGGGTTGTTGGCCTCCGAGGCGGTGCTGGTCGGGGCCGGGGTCTGCCCGTGCGAGCCCGCCGTGCCCAGTTGCTTGCCCTGGTTCGCGGCGTCCACCCACTTCACCAGGTTCGCCGGGGTGATCTCCTCGTCGCCGTTCTTCGGGTAGATCGGCTGGCCGTTGAGCAGCACGGTCGGGGTCGACTTGTAGCTGGACTTGTCGAAGTCCTGCTGCACCGCGGACACCCATCCGCCGAACTTGTTGTCCTTGACGCAGGCCTGGAACTCGGGCGTGTCCAGGCCGTTGACCTGCTTGGCCAGGTTGAGCAGGACCGACTTGTCGCCGAAGGCGTCGCTGGTCTCGTCCGGCTGGTTGCGGTACAGCACGTCGTGGAAGTCCCGGAAGTGCCCGGCGTCCTGGGCGCAGGCCAGCGCGTTGGCGCCGGTCTTGGAGCCCTTGCCCGGTACGGCCCGGTCGATGAACGACACGAGGTGGTAGTTGGTGTAGATCTTCCCGGCGTCCTCCAACTGGTCGATGGTCGCCGAGAACTCGCGCTCGAACATGCCGCAGGCGGGGCAGCGCGGGTCCTCGTAGACGGTGAGGACGGAGGGCGCGTTGCCCGCGCCGACGGGGATGACCAGGTTCTTGTCACCGATCGTCCCGGCCGGGGCGGCGGTCGGGGTCTCCGGCTTGGAGCGCTGGTTCTGCACCACGACGCCGGTGATCACGGCGGCGGCGATGACCGCGAGCACGGCCCCGCCCACGATCAGTTTCTTCCTGCGCTTGGAGGTGGCCTCATCGGCCGCCCGCTGCTCCAGCATCCGCTCCCGGGCGGCGCGCTTCTCTTCTCGGTTCTTCTCGCTCATTGCGTTGACATCCACGGTCGGGGGCCTTCGTCGGGGAGGTGGGGGGTGGGGGTACGGTCAGCGCGCCAGCCAGCCGTCCGCCGAGAGCCTGGTCCGGGGCCGCCACAGCAGCCACCCGGCCAGCAGCAGGAACCCGGTGTCGCGCAGGATCTCCTGCAGGTACTCGGTCTGCGAGGCGTCGACGTGCCCGCCGCCGCCGAAGCAGCCGCAGTCGATCGAGATGCCCCGCGCCCAGGCCGAGCCGATCCCGGCGATGAAGGTGAGCAGCAGCAGCGCGGACACCCCGGCGACCAGCCGGACGCCGAGCCCGATCACCAACAGCAGGGCGAGCGCCAGCTCCAGGAAGGGCAGCCCGTAGCCGACCGGCTTGACCAGGCCCTCGGGCAGGATCTCGTACGCGCGGACGGCCTGGGCGGCCTCCGCGGGATCGGAGATCTTGGCCAGCCCGGCCCAGCCCCAGACCACCGCGAGGCCGAGCCGCACGACGAGGCCGACCCACTCGCTCCAGGCCGGAGCCGCCGGAGCCGCCCGAGGCGCCGACTCCTCGCCGGGCTGCGCTTCCGGGCCGGCCATCAGGGAACCCCCCTTGGGAAACTCGTTCACTTCCTGATGAACCGTAAGGAAGGAAGGGCGGTTCCTCCACATTCAGGAATTACGCCGGATGAGTGACGCTCTGTCCGAACATGTCGAACACCCGTACCTCAGTGGCACCCCGCGGGCCGGGCCGGATCGAACAGCGCCACGTGCCCCTCCCGCTGCGCCGCGTCCCACCGCGCCGCCTCGGCGCACGCGACCGCCTCCCGCTCGGCCCGCTCGGCGCCCCGCCTGGCCAGCGCCTGCCCGACCTCGGTGTGCGCGCCCACCGCGGCGCCGAGGGTCAGCGCGGCGGCCGCCGCCCGCAGCAGCACGGCCCGTTGGAGACCAGCCACCAGATCACCCCTTCGCTCGCCCGGCACCCCCGTACACCTGGTTCGTGCACTCGTCCCTCCTCTCAACGCCGGTCAACCCCGGGTGGTGCGACTCCCCGCCGCTGTTCACCCGTTCGGGGCCACGCCGACGTGGACGCGGGCGGGCGCGCGGAGCGAGGCGCGCTCCCCCGACGCCGACGGCCCGCCACTCCGAGGGAGTGACGGGCCGTCGGGCACCGTGTGTCTACCGGGCGTCAGCGCCGCCGGACGCCGGCCGCCAGCTCCCGGGCCTGCTCCCGCACGCCGTCCAGCGCCGCCGCCTCGTCGTCCCCGGCCGCCAGGATCCGCTTCACGAAGGCCGACCCCACGATGACGCCGTCCGCGAACCGCGCGACCTCCGCCGCCTGCTCGGCGTTCGAGACCCCGAGCCCGACGCAGACCGGCAGGTCCGTCGTGGCCCGGGTGCGGGCGACCAGGTCCTCGGCCATCGAGCCGACCGCGGAGCGGGTACCGGTCACGCCCATCACGGCGGCCGCGTACACGAACCCGCTGCCCGCCGCCGTGACCTCGGCCAGCCGCTCGTCCTTGCTGCTCGGCGCGACCACGAACACGGTGTCCAGCCCGTGCTCGCCCGCCGCCTTGCGCCACTCCTCGGACTCCTCCACCGGCAGGTCCGGCAGGATGCACCCGGCCCCGCCCGCCGCGGCCAGGTCGGCGGCGAACCGCGCCACGCCGTACCGGTCCACGGGGTTCCAGTACGTCATCACCAGCACCGCCGCCCCGGGGTGCGCCGTGGCGACCTCCTGGACGGTGCGCAGCACGTCCTTGATCCGCACGCCGCCGCGCAGCGCGATGTCGTCGGCGGTCTGGATGACGGCGCCGTCCAGCACCGGGTCGGAGTGCGGCAGGCCGACCTCGACCACGTCGCAGCCGCCCTCGATCAGCGCGTTGATCGCGCGGATGCCGCCGTCGACGGTCGGGAAGCCGGCCGGCAGGTAGCCGATCAGCGCGGCACGGCCCTCGGCCTTGGCGGCCGCCAGCACACTGCTGAGCTTCGAAGTCATGATCACTTACCCCCGTTGGCGGTGTTGTCGCCGGACGCGTTGCCGGCACCCGGCTCGTCGTACAACCCGAAGTACTCCGCCGCCGTGTGCATGTCCTTGTCCCCGCGCCCCGAGAGCGAGACCAGGATGGTCGCCTCCGGCCCGAGCTCGCGCCCCAGCTCCAACGCCCCCGCGAGCGCGTGCGCGCTCTCGATGGCCGGGATGATGCCCTCGGTGCGGGACAGCAGCCGCAGTGCCTGCATCGCCGCGTCGTCGGTGACCGGCCGGTACTCGGCCCGCCCGGTGTCCTTCAGCCAGGCGTGCTCCGGGCCGACGCCCGGGTAGTCGAGGCCCGCCGAGATGGAGTGCGACTCGATGGTCTGGCCGTCCTCGTCCTGCAGGACGTAGGTGCGGGAGCCGTGCAGCACCCCGGGGTCGCCCTTGGTGAGGGTGGCCGCGTGCCTGGGCGTCTCGGCGCCCTCTCCGGCCGCCTCGCACCCGATCAGCCGCACGCCGGCGTCCGGGATGAACTCGTGGAAGATGCCCATCGCGTTGGAGCCGCCGCCGACGCAGGCGACCACCGCGTCGGGCAGCCGCCCGGTGCGGTCGAGCACCTGCTGCCGGGCCTCGACGCCGATGATCCGGTGGAAGTCGCGGACCATCATCGGGAAGGGGTGCGGCCCGGCGACGGTGCCGAACAGGTAGTGGGTGGAGTCGACGTTGGCGACCCAGTCCCGGAACGCCTCGTTGATGGCGTCCTTGAGCGTGCGGCTGCCGGACTTGACGGCCACCACCTCGGCGCCGAGCATCCGCATCCGGGCGACGTTGAGCGCCTGGCGCTGGGTGTCGACCTCGCCCATGTAGATGGTGCAGTCGAAGCCGAACAGCGCGCAGGCGGTGGCGGTGGCCACGCCGTGCTGCCCGGCGCCGGTCTCGGCGATGATCCGGGTCTTGCCCATCCGCCTGGTGAGCAGGGCCTGGCCCAGCACGTTGTTGATCTTGTGCGAGCCGGTGTGGTTGAGGTCCTCGCGCTTGAGCAGGACGCGCGCCCCGCCCGCCTCTGCGGAGAAGCGGTGCACGTCGGTCAGCGGGCTCGGGCGGCCGGTGTAGTCCTTGAGCAGCGCGTCGAGCTCGGCGGCGAAGGCCGGGTCGGCCTTGGCCTTCTCGTACTCCTCGGCGACCTGCTCGACCGCGGCGACGAGCGCCTCGGGGATGAAGCGGCCGCCGTACGCGCCGAAGTAGCCGCGGGCGTCCGGCACCTGGGCACCGGGCAGGTAGTCCTTCTCGGACATGGTGGTTTCCCTTGACGGAGAATCGGATGGCGGTGACGTCGATCGGCTGGTTTCCGGTCGTGGCTGCCGACCGGACCCAGCCCTGCGGGCAGGCCGGGTCCAGCCGTGCACGCCGGCTGGTTTCAGCCCTGCGTCACGCGCCATCGCCGCCCCGGCACCTGCCCCGGCTCGCAGCCGATCACGTACCGCACCCGACGCCCCAGCACCCGGCGTGCGGGCGCGCGGCAGCCGCGCGGGCGGCAGCCGGGGGCGAGTCGGGTGGCGATCTTCATCCGGACCGCGTCAGTCCTTGTGCCGCACGGCCGGGTGGGCCCCGGCCGCGACCAGGTCGGCGACCGCGGCACGCGGGTCCCGGCCGGTCACCAGGGACTCGCCCACCAGCACCGCGTCGGCGCCCAGGTTGGCGTAGCTGATGACGTCCAGCGGTCCGCGCACGCCGGACTCGGCGACCTTGACGACGCTGTCCGGGATGGCGTGGGCCACGTTCTCGAAGGTGTTGCGGTCCACCTCAAGGGTCTTGAGGTTGCGGGCGTTGACGCCGATGATCCGCGCCCCGGCGTCCACCGCGCGCTTGATCTCCTCCTCGTCGTGCACCTCGACCAGCGGCGTGAGGCCGATCGACTCGGCGCGCTCGATCAGCGACACCAGGGCCGGCTGGTCGAGGGCGGCGACGATCAGCAGGGCGAGGTCGGCGCCGTGCGCGCGGGCCTCCCACAGCTGGTAGGCGGTGACGATGAAGTCCTTGCGCAGCAGCGGGGTGTCCACCGCGGCCCGGACGGTGTCCAGGTCGGCGAGCGACCCGCCGAAGCGGCGCTGCTCGGTCAGCACGCTGATCGCGGCGGCACCGCCGGCCGCGTAGTCGCGGGCCAGGGCGGCCGGGTCGGCGATCGCGGCCAGAGCACCCTTGGACGGGCTGGAGCGCTTCACCTCGCAGATCACCCGGACCCCGTCGCCCCTGAGGGCGGCGACGCCGTCCTTGGCCGCCGGGGCCTTGGCCGCGAGCTCCTTGAGCTCGTCCAGGGAAACCCGGGCCTGCCGCTCGGCGAGGTCCTCACGGACCCCTTCGATGATCGTGTCGAGCACACTCACTCGGGAGCCCCCATCTCTAGATCTGCCGGTCCGCCAGCCCCTTTTGATGCTGGTTTCCCGGCGCGAGCCGGACGGGCGGGGGCCCGTCGGCACTTCGATGGTATCGGCACCCGGGGGCGCGCGGCGCATCCGCCCGGCTCGCGTCTCGCGGAGCGGGACGCCCCGGCGGCGGCTCCCAGCTGCGGATTCACCGGATCCACGGCGGTCCGGCTCCGGCCGGCTCAGACCACCGGCGGCGCGAGACCGGCCCCCACCGGCAGGTTGCGGACCACCGCGAACACCAGCACCAGCAGGACGATCAGCGCCCAGCGCCGGGCCCCGACCGAGACCCTCGGCGGCGGCCCTCCGGTCAGCGCGGCCCAGCCCCAGCGCAGCCAGAGCACCGCCAGGACGCCGAACAGCAGGACGGCGACCGCGTTGTCGTGCAGGGCGCCGGTGAGGTCCCCGTGGGCCAGCGCGTGGACGCAGCGCAGGCCCCCGCAGCCGGGGCACCACCAGCCGGTGGCGGTCAGGAAGGGGCAGTCGGGGTAGTGCCCGGGAGCGTTCGGGTCCACCACGGCGACGTACGCGGTGGGGACGGCCACCGCCGCCAGCGCGGCCAGCGGCGGGCCCAGCCGGCGCACTACGGGCGGCGGGGCGGAGGTGGTGGGGGCGGCGTTCACGCCCCGATTCTGCCCGTGCCGGGCCCGGACAGAACGAAACGGCGGGCGTGGCGCGCCCGCCGTTCCAATGTGCGAAAAGCGTGTTGTCAGGCCGCGGCAAGCGCCTCGCGGGCCGCCCGCTGCTCCTCGACCGACTTGTAGACGTTCGCGCTGGGCTGCTGGCCCATGCCGGCCATCGACATGGCCTTGCCGACGACCCCGCCGGCCAGGACGACCGCCAGGCCGACACAGGTCAGCAGCACCGACGGCAGGATCATCGCGACACCCGCGATGCCGAAGCCGACGAACGAGATGATCACGCCGGTCCAGGCGGCGGGGGTGTGGCCGTGTGCTGCTGCTGCCATCGATGGTGCTCCTTGGCTCTCGGGGCCCGGCCGGGCCTACGGGGCCGCCGGCGGGTTGACGGGTTCCATTGTGCCGGGCCACACACCGGCGCCCCAAAGCGGGTGGCGGGTCTATCGCGTCACATGCGGGGGAGGTCAGACCGCCGTCGGGTCCTCACCGCGGTCCAGGGCCTTCCACAGGTCACCCGGGGTGTCGGTCCTCGCCGGGGCCTTGCGGGTCGGCGCCTCGTAGCGGCTGCCCATGGCCGGCCAGCCGCGGCCGTAGCGCAGGGTGATCAGCCCGGCCAGGGCCAGCAGCAGCCCGCCGACCAGCGCGACCCACGGCCAGCCGGTGTGCGAGACCCCGGTGGCGGTCGAGCCGGCCAGGGCGAGCTTGCCGGAGGCGGCGGAGTCCAGCGCGGCGGTGTCCGAGGCCCCGGCCACCGAGGCGGCGGCCGCGCCCAGCCCGGCCAGCAGCGTCAGCGCGCCGACGGCGAGCCGGCCGACGCCGCGCACCGCGAACACCGCGACGGCCGCGGCCAGGCCCACCAGGGCCAGCCCGCCGGGCAGTTCGGAGATCTTGCCGCCGGTGACGGACACGTCCAATGTGCCGGCCCGGCCCTCGGCCCAGACCCGCCCGGCCGCGGTCAGCACCAGCACGGCGCTCAGCACGGTCAGCAGCAGCATCATGCCGAGGGTGCGGCGGCTGGGGGCGGCGGGGGCAGGAGTCTGGTCTGCAGCGGTCACCCGTCCACTATCCCCCGGCCGACACCCCCGCCGGTACCCGGGGTGTCCGCCCGGGGCCCGTCCGCTGGTCAGGCCGTGCCCGGGGCGGCCGCTCCGGTGGGGAAGTCGTCGGTCCTCAGCACCAGCGTGCGGTCGCCGAGCGGCAGGAACAGGTCGTTGCCGAACGGCACCCGCTCGGCCTCCCGGTACACCCCTTCGGGGGACGGCGCGGTGTGCACGGTGCACGCCCGCGCCGCCGGGTCGACCACCACGTACAGCGGCACGCCGCTCTGCGCGTACGCCCGTCCGGCCTCCGCCAGGCCCGGCCGCGCCAGCTCCAGCACCGCCTCGACCGCGGTGGCCCCGTACCGGCCCCGGGCGCCGTGGACGGCTCCGGGGGCCAGCACCGCCAGGTCGGGGGCGAGCGGGCCGGGTGCGGCCGGGAAGTCGACCAGGACCCGGGACAGCACCCGGCCGTGCCCCGCCAGCTCCTCCCGGAGCTGGACGGCGGCGTCGAACACGAACCCCCACCGCAGTTCGTCGTGCGGCACCTCGGACATCGGCCGCCTCCTCACGCGCTACGACAGTTCCGGCGTCCGCAGCGTATTGGCGGTGGCGACGGCCCGCAGCACGGCGGCCGCCTTGTTGCGGCACTCGGTGTCCTCGCCGTGCGGGTCGGAGTCGGCGACCACGCCCGCGCCCGCCTGCACGAACGCGGTGCCGTCGCGCAGCACCGCGGTGCGGATCGCGATCGCGGTGTCCGAGTCCCCGGCGAAGTCCAGATAGCCGACGCAGCCGCCGTACAGGCCGCGCCGGGTGGGCTCCAGCTCCTCGATGATCCGCATCGCCCGGGGCTTGGGCGCGCCGGAGAGCGTGCCGGCCGGGAAGCAGGCGGTCAGCACGTCGAAGGCGCTGCGCCCGGGGGCGACCCTGCCGGTGACGGTGGAGACGATGTGCATCACGTGGCTGTAGCGCTCGATCTGCATGAAGTCGACCACCTCGACGCTGCCCGGCTCGCAGACCCGCCCGAGGTCGTTGCGGCCGAGGTCCACCAGCATCAGGTGCTCGGCCCGCTCCTTCGGGTCGGCGAGCAGCTCGGCGGCCAGCGCCGCGTCCTCGTGCGGGGTGGCGCCGCGGTGCCGGGTGCCGGCGATCGGGTGCAGCATCGCCTCGCCGTCGGCGACCTTGACCAGCGCCTCCGGGCTGGAGCCGACCACGTCGAAGCCGCCCTCGGCGCCCCCGTCCGGCCCGGGGAAGCGGAACAGGTACATGTACGGGCTGGGGTTGGTGGTGCGCAGCACGCGGTAGACGTCCAGCGCGGAGGCCGGGCAGGGCGCCTCGAAGCGCTGCGAGGGGACGACCTGGAAGGCCTCCCCGGCCCGGATCCGCTCCTTGACGACCTCCACGGCCGCCCGGTACGGCTCCCCGCCGAACGGCGAGTGCACCTCGCCCGGGCCGGCCGGGGTGAAGGTGGCCAGGCCCGGGTCGACCGGCTTGAGCAGGTCGGCCTCCATCGCGTCCAGGCGGGCCACCGCGTCCGCCCAGGCCTCGTCCACGCCGCTGGCCAGGTCGTTGTGGTTGACGGCGTTGGCGATCAGCAGCACCGTGCCGTCGTTGTGGTCGAGCACCGCGAGGTCGGTGGCCAGCAGCATGGTCAGCTCGGGCAGCTTGAGGTCGTCCGGGTTGAGGTCGGGCAGCTTCTCCAGCCGGCGGACGACGTCGTAGCCGAGGTAGCCGACCAGGCCGCCGGTCAGCGGGGGCAGGCCGTCGTCGGCGTGGCGCGGGGTGTGCAGCGCCTCCAGGGCGGCGCGCAGCACCTGCAACGGGTCGCCGCTGGTGGGGATGCCGACCGGCGGGGTGCCGAGCCAGCGGGCCCCGCCGTTCTCGTCGGCGGTCAGCACGGCGGCGCTGCGCACGCCGACGAAGGAGTAGCGCGACCAGCGGCCCTGCTCGGCGGACTCCAGCAGGAAGGTGCCGGGCCGTTCCTCGGCGAGGCTGCGGTAGAGGCCGATCGGGGTGAGGCCGTCCGCGAGGAGCCTGCGGGTGACCGGGATCACCCGGGTGTCGACGGCGAGCTTGCGGAAGGCTTCGAGGTCCATGAGCGGCGGCACCTTCTGGAGTTCTTCTAGTGGGCTGGGGTCAGGAGAGCGGGAGCACGTCGGCGTCGAAGCAGGTGCGGTCGCCGGTGTGGCAGGCCGCACCGGTCTGGTCGACCTTGACCAGCAGGGTGTCGCCGTCGCAGTCGAGCGCCACCGACTTGACCGCCTGCACGTGGCCCGAGGTGTCGCCCTTGACCCAGTACTCGCGGCGGCTGCGGCTCCAGTAGGTGCAGCGGCCGGTGGTGAGCGTGCGGTGCAGCGCCTCGTCGTCCATCCAGCCGAGCATCAGCACCTCGCCGGTGTCGTACTGCTGCGCGACGGCCGGGAGCAGGCCGTCCTCGGTGCGCTTGAGGCGCGCGGCGATCGCGGGGTCGAGGGCGGTGGTGCCGGGGGCGGCGGGTGTGGTGGACATGGGGCCATTGTGTCAGCCCGGCCGCGGCACCCGGGCGCCCGTCCAGGGGGTGAACCGTACGGGGACGCACCGTTCGGGGCGAGTTCCGCGAACCGCCTGCCGGGCGGGGCCCGGGTGGGCCATCCTCGTGGCCATGACCTCAGAGCAGCAGCCGCCCGAAGCCGCCGCCTCCCGCCCGTCCCGCAGCATGGTCATCGCCGTCGCCGCCGTCCTGGCCCTGCTCCTGGCGGTGGTCGCCACCGTGCTGCTCTGGCCGCAGGACGCCCCCGAGCCGGCCGCCGCACCGCCACCACCGCCCACCCCCACACTCACCCCGACGCCGACCCCCACCCCCACGCCCACCCCCACCAAGCCGCAACCCCCGTACGCCTTCTTCCCGGTGGGCACCTGCTTCGACCACCCGCAGCTGAGCCCGGTGATCACCCGCGCCGAGGAACGCCCCTGCGCCGGCGAACACGACGGCGAGGTGATCGCCGACCTCACACTGGCCGACGGACTCACCGGAGAACTCCCCATCGCCCTCGCCATGCGGGACGGCTGCAAGCAGGCCGAGGCCGCCGCCAAGGCCAGGCAGCCCGACGGAAGGACCTACTACCCACGGCAGTTCGGCCCCGCCCTGGTCAACTACCAACAGGGCTGGCGCGACTACTCCTGCACCCTGACCTCCGGCAACAAGCAGGGCGCCCCCAAACTCACCGGCCAGCTCCACCCCTAGACACGACCTAGGCTTCCACCATGTCGAACCACGCCCTCGCCGAACGCCACCGCCTCGCCCAACTCCTCACAGCCGCCGGGCCGGACGCCCCCACGCTCTGTGCCGGGTGGACGACCCGGGACCTCGCCGCCCACCTGGTGATCCGGGAGCGCCGCCCCGACGCGGCGGCCGGCATCAAGGTCGGCGCCCTGGCCGGCTGGACCCAGCGGGTGCAGGACGACTACGCGTCGCGCCCCTACGAGGAACTGGTACGGCTCTTCCGGGCCGGTCCGCCGGTCTACTCCCCGTTCGCCCTTCCCGGCGCGGACGAGGCGGCCAACACCGTCGAGTACTTCGTCCACGCCGAGGACGTCCTGCGGGCCACCGAGGACTGGACCCCCCTGCCCGTCCCGGAAGGCCGCGCCGAGGCCCTCTGGCGCCGCCTCCCCCTCATCGCCCGCATGGAAGCCCGCCGCCGCACCCCCGTCCGCCTCACCCTCACCCACCCCGACGGCCGCTCCCTCACCGTCGGCCCCGCCGACGCCCCCACCGTCCACCTCACCGGCACCCCCGGCGACCTGATCCTCTTCGCCTACGGCCGCGGCGCCCACACCACCCTGACCGTGGACGGCCCCCCGGACGCCGTCGAGGCCCTCCGCCACGCCCTGCCGCTGCCCTGAGCGAACCGCCTGCGCTGCCACCTCGACGTATCGAGGTGGCAGCGCAAGGAACTGCAACGCCCCCAGGGGCCGCCCCGGCTGCGGATGTCGGTGCCCGGGTGCAGACTCGCAGGTGGCCGGGGTTCGATCCGGGCAGTCCGGTCACCCTCCGTCGAAGGGGCACCTCATGCTGACCACCGCCTTCCCCGCCGGCTCGCCCTGCTGGATCGACCTGGGCAGCCCCGACATCCCCGCCACCGCCGAGTTCTACGGCAAGGTCTTCGGCTGGACGTTCCTGCCCATCCCGGGGGCGATGGGCTACGGCTTCGTGCAGTTGGACGGCAGGACCGCGGGCGCCATCGGCCCGATCGACAAGGGCGACCGCCCCACCTGGACGACGTACTTCCTCACCGTCGACGTCGACGCCACCGTGAAGGCCGCCGAGCAGTCCGGCGGCGCGGTCACGGTCCCGCCGACGGACGTGATGGAGGAGGGCCGGATGGCCCAGCTCACGGACCCGCAGGGCGCCCGCTTCGCGCTCTGGCAGCCCGGCAACACCCGAGGTCTGGACGCCGTCTCCGAGGACAACGCGCTGGTCTGGGCCGAGTTGCACACCCCCGACCCGGACGGCGCCTCGGCCTTCTACCAGGGCCTGTTCGGCTGGCGGGTGGAGAACTTCGAGCCGTCCCCCGGCATGAGCTACCGGGTGGTCTCCACGTCCGAGGGCGACCAGCGGCAGACCGGCTTCGGCGGGATCGCCCCGACGATGCAGGAGGAGCAGCCCGCCGCCTGGACGCCGTACTTCGCCGCCTCCGACGTGGACGCGCTGGTGACCAAGGCGACGGCGGCCGGCGGCTCGGTGCTGATGTCGGCCTCGGACGTGCAGAACGTCGGCCGGCTCGCCTGGCTGGCCGATCCGAACGGCGCGCCCTTCGCCCTGATCAAGGGCGAGCCGAGCGAGTCCTGACCCACGGGAAGAGGGCCCGCCGCGGAAGCAGCGGGCCCTCGTACGGGAAGGGCGTCACCGCACCGGGTGCCCGGCCTCCCGCAGCGCGTTCTTGACCTCGCCGATCCGCAGGTCCCCGAAGTGGAACACGCTGGCCGCGAGCACCGCGTCCGCGCCCGCCTCCACGGCCGGGGCGAAGTCGCCGAGCTTGCCCGCCCCGCCGGAGGCGATGACCGGCACGGAGACGGCCTTGCGCACGGCCCGGATCATCTCCAGGTCGTAGCCGTCCTTGGTGCCGTCCGCGTCCATCGAGTTGAGCAGGATCTCCCCCGCCCCCAACTCGGCCGCGCGGCCCGCCCACTCGACGGCGTCCAGCCCGGTGCCCTGCCGCCCGCCGTAGGTGGTGACCTCGTAGCCGGACTCGGTCTCCGTACCGGGAGCGCAGCGCCGGGCGTCGACCGACAGCACCAGCACCTGCCGCCCGAACCGCTGGGCGATCTCGCGGATCAGCTCCGGCCGGGCGATGGCCGCGGTGTTGACCCCGACCTTGTCGGCACCGGCCCGCAGCAGCTTGTTCACGTCCTCGACGGCCCGGATGCCGCCGCCGACGGTCAGCGGGATGAACACCTGCTCGGCGGTGCGGCGGACGACGTCGTAGGTGGTCTCGCGGTCGCCGGAGGAGGCGGTGATGTCGAGGAAGGTCAACTCGTCGGCGCCCTCGGCGTCGTACAGCTTGGCCATCTCGACCGGGTCCCCGGCGTCGCGCAGGTTCTGGAAGTTGACGCCCTTGACCACCCGCCCGGCGTCCACGTCCAGGCAGGGGATGACACGTACGGCGAGGGTCATGGCTGTTTGCCTTCCAGGGTCTTTGCCAGCCCGGCACGGTACGCGTCGATCTCGACCTCGACCATCATCCGGGAGTCGATCAGTCCCTCGACCACCACCATGGTGGCCACCGGGCGTGCGGCGTCGAAGAGTTCGCGGTGGGCGCGGCCCACCTCCTCGGCGTCGCGGACGTGGGTGATGTACATCCGGGTGCGGACCACGTCGTCCACGGTCAGACCGTACGCGGCCAGGGCCCTGAGCCCGACGCCGAAGGCGGCGAGGGTCTGCCCGTACGGGTCGCCCTCGTGCTCGATCCGGCCGTCCACCCAGGCGGTGGAGCCTGCCACGTGCACGTGGTCGCCCGCGGCGACCGCCCGGGAGTAGCCGAACTCCTCCTCCCAGGGGGAGAATCCACCGACCCGACCGCGTACGATCCGACCATCCGTCATCCGGAAACCGCCTCCAGGGCCTCTTCGAGGGTGAACTTCTGCTCGTAGAGTGCCTTGCCCACGATGGCGCCCTCGACACCCTCGCCGACGAGCGTGGCGATGGCCCGCAGGTCGTCCAGCGAGGAGACGCCGCCGGAGGCGACGACCGGGCGGTCGGTGGCGGCGCAGACGTCGCGCAGCAGCTGCAGGTTGGGGCCGGTCAGGGTGCCGTCGCGGTTGACGTCGGTGACGACGTAGCGGGCGCAGCCCTCCGCGTTCAGTCGCGCCAGCACGTCGAAGAGCTGGCCGCCGTCGCGGGTCCAGCCGCGGCCGCGCAGGGTGGTGCCGACGACGTCCAGGCCGACGGCGATCTTGTCGCCGTGCTCGGCGATGGCCTTGGCGACCCACTCCGGGGCCTCCAGGGCGGCGGTGCCGAGGTTGACCCGGGTGCAGCCGGTGGCGAGCGCCCGGGCGAGCGACTCGTCGTCGCGGATGCCGCCGGACAGCTCGACCTTGATGTCCAGCTGGCCGGTGACCTCGCGCAGCAGCTCGTAGTTGGAGCCGGTTCCGAAGGCGGCGTCGAGGTCGACCAGGTGGAGCCACTCGGCGCCGGCGTTCTGCCAGGCGAGGGCGGCGGCGAGCGGCTCGCCGAAGGAGGTCTCGGTGCCGGAGGCGCCCTTGACCAGGCGGACGGCCTGGCCGTCCCGGACATCGACGGCGGGCAGCAGCTCAAGGCTCATCAGTAACAACTCTCAGACGGTCAGAGGGTGTTGACCCAGTTGGTCAGCAGGGCGGCGCCGGCGTCGCCGGACTTCTCGGGGTGGAACTGGGTGGCCCACAGCGGGCCGTTCTCGACGGCGGCGACGAACGGCTGCCCGTGCGTGGCCCAGGTGACCAGCGGCGGGTTGATCCGCGCGCTGTGGGCCTCCAGCTCCCAGTGCCGCACCCCGTACGAGTGCACGAAGTAGAAGCGGGTCTCCGGGTCCAGGCCGGCGAACATCCGGCTGCCCTCGGGCACGTCCACGGTGTTCCAGCCCATGTGCGGGACGACCGGGGCGTCCAGCGGCTCGACGGTACCCGGCCACTCGTCGCAGCCGGCCGTCTCGACGCCGTGCTCGACGCCCTTCTCGAAGAGGATCTGCATGCCGACGCAGATGCCCATGACCGGGCGGCCCCCGGCGAGCCGGCGGCCGATGATCCAGTCCCCGCGGACCGACTTCAGCCCGCGCATGCAGGCCTCGAAGGCGCCGACGCCGGGGACGAGCAGGCCGTCCGCGGCCATCGCGGTGTCGTAGTCGGAGCTGACCGTGACGTCCGCCCCGGTCCGCTCCAGGGCACGCTGCGCGGAGCGGAGGTTGCCGGAGCCGTAGTCGAGGACGACGACGTTCTTGCCCATGTTCAGGTGTCCAGTCTCTCTACGGGGCCAGGCGGGTCTACAGGCGCATGAGGCCGGAGGCCAGGCACATCACGGAACCGAAGGCCAGCACCAGGATGACGCCCTTCGGCAGCTTCTGCTTCCAGAAGGAGATCACTCCGCCGGCCAGGAAGAGGCCGACGAAGACGAGGATCAACGCGGACTTGCTCACAGCGCACCCTTGGTCGACGGGAGGATTCCGGCCGCGCGCGGGTCGCGCTCGGCGGCGTAGCGCAGCGCCCGGGCCAGCGCCTTGAACTGGCACTCCACGATGTGGTGCGCGTTGCGCCCGTACGGGACGTGCACGTGCAGCGCGATCTGCGCCTGGGCCACGAAGGACTCCAGGATGTGCCGGGTCATCGTGGTGTCGTAGCTGCCGATCATCGGCGCGATGCCCTCGGGCTCGGTGTGCACCAGGTAGGGCCGGCCGGAGAGGTCCACGGTGACCTGGGCGAGCGACTCGTCGAGCGGCACCGTGCAGTTGCCGAAGCGGTAGATGCCCACCTTGTCGCCGAGCGCCTGCTTGAAGGCGGCGCCGAGCGCGAGGGCGGTGTCCTCGATGGTGTGGTGGGTGTCGATGTGCAGGTCGCCGTCGGTCTTGACGGTGAGGTCGAACAGACCGTGGCGGCCGAGCTGGTCGAGCATGTGGTCGTAGAACCCGACGCCCGTGGAGATGTCGGTCCGGCCGGTGCCGTCGAGGTCTATCTCGACCAGGACGGAGGTCTCCTTGGTGGTGCGTTCGACGCGTCCGATGCGGGACATACGGGTTACAGCTCCTTGATCACGTTGCGGACGGCGTCCAGGAAGGCGTCGTTCTCGGCTGGCGTGCCGGCGGTGACGCGCAGCCACCCGGGGACGCCGTTGTCACGGACCAGGACGCCCTGGTCGAGGATGGCCTGCCAGACGGCGTGGGTGTCGGCGAAGCGGCCGAACTGGACGAAGTTGGCGTCCGAGTCGGTCACCTCCAGGCCCATGCCCCGCAGCGCGTCCACCAGCCGGTCGCGCTCCTCCTTGAGCCGTCCGACGTACCCGAGCAGGGTGTCGGTGTGCTCCAGGCAGGCCAGCGCGGTGGCCTGGGTGACGGCCGACAGGTGGTACGGCAGGCGCACCAGCTGGACGGCGTCGACCACGGCCGCGTCGGCGGCCAGGTAGCCCAGGCGCAGCCCGGCGGCGCCGAAGGCCTTGGACATGGTGCGGCTGACCACCAGGTTGGGCCGGCCCTCGATCAGCGGCAGCAGCGAGGCGCGGTGCGAGAACTCGACGTACGCCTCGTCCACCACCACCAGGCTGGGCCGGGCGGCCTGCGCGGCCTCGTACAGCCGCAGCACCGTGTCGGCCTCGACGGCGGTGCCGGTCGGGTTGTTCGGCGAGCAGATGAACACCACGTTCGGCCGGTGCTCGGCGATGGCGGTGACGGCGGCGTCCACGTCGATGGTGAAGTCGTCGTTGCGCGGGCCGGAGATCCAGGCGGTGCCGGTGCCCCGGGAGATCAGCGCGTGCATCGAGTACGAGGGCTCGAAGCCGAGCGCGCTGCGGCCGGGGCCGCCGAAGGTCTGGAGGAGCTGCTGGAGCACCTCGTTGGAGCCGTTGGCGGCCCACACCTGCTCGCGGACGACGGGGAAGCCGGTGGTGCGGGTCAGGTAGGCGGCCAGGCCCTCGCGCAGCTCCACCGCGTCCCGGTCGGGGTAGCGGTTCAGGCTCCGGGCGGCCTCGGCGACGCGCTCGGCGATCCGGGCGACCAGCTCCTCGGGCAGCGGGTACGGGTTCTCGTTGGTGTTCAGCTGTACGGGAACGTCCAACTGCGGTGCGCCGTACGGGGACTGGCCGCGCAGCTCGTCGCGGACGGGGAGGTCGTCGATGCGGATGCTCATGCTCCCGGCACCGTCCAATCGAACCGGGCCTTGATGGCGTCCCCGTGCCCGGGGAGGTCCTCGGCGTTGGCCAGGTTGACCACGTGCGCGGCGACGTCCGCGAGCGCGTCCCGGTCGTACTCGACGACCTGGACGCCGCGCAGGAAGGTCTGCACCGACAGCCCGGAGGAGTGGCAGGCGCAGCCGCCGGTCGGCAGCACGTGGTTGGAGCCGGCCGCGTAGTCGCCGAGCGAGACCGGGGTCCAGCGGCCGATGAAGACCGCGCCGGCGTTGACGACGCGGGCGGCGACCGCGTGCGGCTCGCGGGTCTGGATCTCCAGGTGCTCGGCCGCGTACGCGTTGACCACGGCGAGGCCCTGCTCCAGGTCGTCGACCAGGATGATGCCGGACTGCCGGCCGCCCAGCGCCTCGGCCACCCGCTCGCTGTGCTTGGTCCTGGCGACCTGCACGGCCAGCTCGGCCTCGACCGCGTCGGCGAGCGCCGGGGAGTCGGTGACCAGCACGGAGCCGGAGGTCGGGCCGTGCTCGGCCTGGCTGATCAGGTCGGCGGCGACGTCGCTCGGCAGCGCGCTGTCGTCGGCCAGGACCGCGATCTCGGTCGGGCCGGCCTCGGAGTCGATGCCGATCCGGCCGGCGAACAGCCGCTTGGCGGCGGCCACGTAGATGTTGCCGGGGCCGGTGACCATGTTGACCGGCGCGCACTCCTCGGTGCCCAGGGCGAACATCGCGACCGCCTGGGCGCCGCCGACGGAGTAGACCTCGTCCACGCCGAGCAGCGCGCAGGCCGCCAGGATGGTCGGGTGGACGCGCCCGCCGAACTCTTTCTGCGGCGGGGAGGTGACCGCGATGCCCGTCACGCCCGCCTCCTGGGCCGGCACCACGTTCATCACCACGGAGGACGGGTAGACCGCCAGCCCGCCCGGCACGTACAGCCCGACCCGCTCGACCGGCACCCAGCGCTGGGTGACGGTGCCGCCCGGCACCACCTGCGTGGTGTGCCCGGTGCGGCGCTGGTCCGCGTGCACGGCGCGGGCCCGGCGGATCGACTCCTCCAACGCGGCCCGCACCTTCGGGTCCAGCGTCTCCAGGGCCTCGGTCAGCTGCTCGGCGGGCACCCGGGTGGACTCCAGCCGGACGCCGTCGAAGCGCTCGGTGATCTCGATCAGCGCCGCGACCCCGCGATGGCGTACGTCCTCCGCGATCGGCCGCACCTTCTCCAGGGCGGCCGCGACGTCGAACTCGGCACGGGGCAGCAGGTCACGCGGGTCGTCGAGCGAGCCGCGGAGGTCGATTCGAGAGATCACGCCACCCAGTGTAAGGAGTGGCCGGAATCGCTGGTCCCGTATTTCAGTCCGTGATACGAAAGGCGAGACGAACGGGGGACGGGGGAAAACATGGCGGAATCCGCTCCAGAAGGCTGGACCGACACCGAACGGGAGCTCTGGGAGGCCTTCCGCCAGGGTGAGATCTTCGACCGCCGGAGTGGCCGAGCCAACACCGACGACCCCTTCGGGGACGCCCCCTGGGGCCCCGAGCGGATGGTCAGCGCCGAGGTGCTCGCCCATCTGCTGCTGGCCGGCCCGGAGCCCGTCGCCGGGCGGGTCGCCTCGCTGCGGATGAGCGGGGTGACCGTCACCGGCGCGCTCAACCTGGCCGGCGGCCACATCGAACGGTACGTCGAACTGCGCGGCTGCCGCTTCGAACACAAGATCCTCGTCTCCGAGGCCTCGGCCAGCACCCTGCGCATGATCGACTGCCTGATCCCGCGGATCGAGGCCTCCCGGCTCTCCACCACCGGCGACCTCCACCTGGCCCGCTGCCGGATCCCCGAGGGCATCCGGCTCACCGACGCCAGGATCGGCACCGACCTGCTGCTCAACCAGGCCGTCGTCGGCGGCGACCGCTTCGGCCGCGCCATCTCCGCCGACGGAATGACCGTCCACCAGGACTTCGAGGCCGAACGCCTGGAAACCCACGGCGAGTTGAGCGTCGCCACGGCCCGGATCGGCGGCCGCTTCTCGCTCCGCGGCGCCCAGCTGCACTGCGACCCGCAGAACAGCCGCACCTGCCTCAACGGCGTCCGGCTCAACGTCAGCCACACCCTCTACCTGACCAGCTCCGCCGACGGCGGCTGGTCCGGCTCCCGCGGCTACTACGGCTCCGGCTACGGCCAGAGCCCCCCGCCCGGCGCCCCCAGCACCCCCTTCCGCGCCTTCGGCCAGGTGCGCCTCTCCGACTCCCGCTTCGACGCGGCCTGCCTGATCTCCGGGGAGTTCCACCTGGAGGGTGACGACGAGCTCTCGCTGCGCCGCATCCACACCCCCGAGCTGCGTTTCACCTGCCGGGTCCGGCCCACCGGGACGGTCTCGCTCTCCCGCGCCCGGATCGGCAACCTCGTCGACCGCCCGGACTCCTGGCCGCGCGGCAAGCACCTGGGCCTGACCGGCTTCGTCTACGAGAACCTGCGCCCGGTCGAGCCGTTCACCGTCCGCCAGCGGATCGCCTGGCTGGAGGGCTCCTCGGTGGACTTCCAGCCGGAGTCCTACGAGCAGCTCGCCGCCGCGATGCGCCGCGACGGAGCCGACGACGACGCCCGCGAGGTGCTGTACGCCAAGCAGCGGCGCCGCCGCCAGACCCTGCCGCTGCCCGCCCGGATCTGGGGCCTGGCCCAGGACGTCAGCGTCGGCTACGGCTACCGCCCCGGCCGGGCCGGCGCCTGGCTGCTGCTCGCCTGGGCGCTCGGCAGCCTCTGGTTCACCACCCACCCGATGGATCCGCTCAAGGCCGACGAGCGCCCGCACTGGAACCCGGTGCTCTACACCCTCAACCAGCTGCTGCCGATCGTCGACCTCAACCAGGGCGCCTGGAACCCGGGAGGGATCACCCAGTGGATCTCCGCCGGGCTGGTGGTGATCGGCTGGCTGCTCGCCTCCACCGTCGTGGCGGGCGCCACCAGGCTGCTCCAGCGGGGCTGACGGGTCTGACGGCGTCAACCCCGCGACAAGGCCCCGGCCCGGGGAACTACGCTGTCCGCCGTGACAGAACGGTTGCCGCTCTTCCCGCTGAACACGGTGCTCTACCCGGGCCTCGTGCTGCCCCTGAACGTCTTCGAGGAGCGCTACCGCCGTCTCGTCGCCGACCTGCTCGAACAGCCCGAGGACGCACCGCGCCGCTTCGGCGTGCTCGCGATCAAGGACGGCCGCGAGGTCTCCCCGGTCAGACCGGACGACGGCCCGGCCGGCCCGCTCGACCGGCTCGGCACCGCCACCGGCGACCCGCTGGAGGCGATGTACCACATCGGCTGCGTCGCCGACGTCTCCTCCGCCCAGAAGCGGCCCGACGACCGCTACGAGCTCCTGGTCACCGGCACCACCCGGTTCTGGCTGCGCTCGGTGGACACCTCCGGCCCGTACCTGACCGGCGAGATCGAGCCGATCGAGGAGCGCCCCGGCGAGGGCTCCGGCGCCCTCGCCGCCGAGGTGGAGCGGGCCTTCCGGATCTACCAGAAGCGCCTGGCCGGGGCCCGCGAGGCCAGCACCGTCGGCCGCCAGCAGCTCCCGGACGACCCCCAGGTGCTCTCCTACCTGGTCGCCGCCGCCTCGGTGTTCGAGGTCCCGGTCAAGCAGCGGCTGCTGGCCTGCCCCGACACCGCCCAGCGGCTGCGCACCGAGCTCGACCTGCTGCGCCGCGAGAGCAGCGTCCTCAGCTGGCTGCCCTCGCTCCCGGCGGTCGACCTCACCCGCCAGTCCTTCAGCCCCAACTGACCCAGGACCCCCGCATGGCCAAGAAGCCGAAGAAGGGCGGCCAGGGCACCCCGGCCACCGTCGCCCTGGAGACCGCCGCCGTCCCCTTCACCGTCCACTCCTACGACCACGACCCGGCCGCCGCCTCCTACGGCGGGGAGGCCGCCGAGGCCCTCGGGGTCTCCGCCGAGCGCGTCTTCAAGACGCTGGTCGCCGACGTGGACGGCACCCTGACCGTCGGCGTGGTCCCCGTCGCCGGCCAGCTCGACCTCAAGGCCCTGGCCGCCGCCGTCGGCGGCAAGCGCGCCGCCATGGCCGACCCGGCCGCCGCCGAGCGCAGCAGCGGCTACGTCCTCGGCGGCATCTCCCCGCTCGGCCAGCGCCGCCCGCTGCGCACCGTGGTCGACGCCAGCGCCCTCGGCCACCCCACCGTCTTCGTCTCGGCGGGCCGCCGGGGCCTGGAGGTCGAGCTGGCCCCCGCGGACCTCATCACCCTCACCGGGGCCCGTACGGCGCCCATCGCCCGCTGAGAGGCGGCCCGGAACGGCGAGAGGCGGAAGGCCGGCCACCCGGCCCGCCTTCCGCCTCGTCCACGTCTTCTCAGCCCTGTCCCCGGTCCCCCGGGCCCTGCGCCGGAGCCCCGTACGGCCCCTCGCCCGGCGTCGGAGCCGGAGCCGGTCCCGGAGCCGGAGTCGGAGCCGGAGTCGGCCCCGGATCCACCCCCGCCGGACCGGCCGCCGGGAACCCGACCGGAGCCCCCCAGTACGGCGGCGGGTCCTCCTCCCGCTTCCCGAACGCCGCCGACAGGGCGAGCAGCACCACCATCGCCGCCATCGGCCACACCAGCAGCGCGCCGAGCGCCCCCAGGTCGATGCCCGCGTCGAAGTGCCCGCCGTTGCCGACCCGCCGGGCCTCCCCGATCAGGTTGTCGCTCGGCCCGAACCACCGCCCGATCCGCCAGGCGCCGATCGACCCGAGCAGTCCGCCGACCGTCAGCCCCAGCGCGACCGAGATCCCGCCGCCGCGCCGCCTGGTCACCAGGAAGGCCCCGAGCGCGGTCAGAACGCCCGCGCCCAGCCCGATCAGCACGAACACCGCGTCGGCCCCGGCCCGCTGCTCGCCCTCGGGGTCGGCGTAGAGGATCCGGTCCCCGTCCACGACCAGCGGCACCTTCGGCGACAGCCAGGCCCACAGCCCGGCCATCACCAGGCCGGCCACCAGACAGACGACCACGACCCCCGCCCCGATCCGCACCTCGGGCAGCAGCCGCCCCGCCGAAGGGGCGGGCGACGCCTCGGCCGCGGGCGGCGGCGCGAACGGATCGGGCGCGGCACCCGGCACCGCCGCCGGCACATCGGCGTGGGCGGGATCCGGAGGTGTGTTCGGTACGGTCACAGGCCCCATCGTTTCACGACGGCCGTCCGAACGGCCCCACCACCCACACGGTGGGACGGGCCCGGGCCGGGCTGGACGGGCCCTACCGGGAGACCGCCCGCCGGTACGCCCAGGTGGCCAGCGCGAGCGACACCACGCCCACCCCCGCGCAGACCCCGAGGTCCACCAGCACCATCCCCCAGTCCGGCGACGGCGCGAAGGTCCGCGCGAACGCCTCCACCCCGTACGTCGAGGGCAGGAGGTCCCGCAGCCACAGCACCGGCTGCGGCAGGCGGTCCACCGGCAGGACGCCCAGCAGCAGGGCCGCCGACATGCCGAGCTGCCCCAGCATCGTCGCGATCTCCTGCCGCGGCGCGAGCAGCCCGCAGGCCGCGCCCAGCCCGGACAGCGCGGCCCCGGCCAGCGGTACGACCGCCAGCAGCACCCACAGCTGCCCGAGCGGCAGCCCGAACATCACCGCCCCGACGACCGCCGTGACGACCGTCCCCGGCAGCGTGAACGAGGCGTACGCGGCGGCCGCGCCCAGCACCACCGAGGCGGCCGGCACCGGCAGCGTCGCGTAGTGGTCCAGGCCGCCGGTGGCCCGCAGCTTCCCGAAGTACTGCGCCAGCAGGTTCAGGGCGACGAACGCCACCACCAGCACGCTCGACCCGGCGACCACCGAGCGCGCCGCCGAGGTCTGCCCGGCGTCCACGACGCCCCGCATCATCACCAGGATGCCGATGGACTGGAAGGTCGCCACGAACAGCAGCGGGATCCGTGCCACCTTCGCCCGGGCGAGCTGCGCCCGGTACACCGCGGCGAGCGCGGGCAGCAGCCGCGCGGCGGGGGCGAGCGGGGCGGCCCCGGCCGTCGACCGGTCGGTCCTCGGGGACACCGAGAGCAGGGTCACTTGGCGAGTCCTCCGTGGCGGCCGCCCAGCTTGAGGTAGGCGTCCTCAAGGCTCGGGGTGGCGAGGGTGAAGTCGTCGAGGGCGGCGAAGGCCGGGCCGGTGGTGACGGCGGCGACCAGTTCGCGGGCCTGCTCGGGGGTGGTGCGGACGGTCCAGCGGCGCCCGGTGCGCTCGGCCCGTTCGGCCAGCTCGGCGACGGCGGGCACGCCGAGCGGCGCCTCGTCCCGCCACACCAGGTCGAGCCGGACGTCGCCGTCGACCAGGGCCTTGAGCCCGCCGGGCGTGTCGCAGGCGATCACCCGGCCCTCGTCCACCACGGCGACCCGGTCGAGGACGGTCTCCGCCTCGATCACGTTGTGGGTGACCAGCAGCACCGTCGTCCCGTGCTCGGCCCGCCGCCGGTCCACGGCCGACCAGACGGCCCGCCGGGCCACCGGGTCCATGCCCGTGGTCGGCTCGTCCAGGACGAGCAGCGGCCGTTCCCCCACCAGGGTGGCCGCGAAGCACGCGAGCCGCCGCTGCCCGCCGGACAGCTTGGCCAGCGGCCGCTGGGCGATCGGCTCCAGCCCGAGCTCCGTCAGCACCTCCGCCGCCCGGCCGCGGGCCTGCGCCCGGGTGAGGCCGCGCAGCCGTCCGGTGGTCTCGGCGGCCATGACGACGGTCAGGTCGTCCAGGGCGGTGGAGTCCTGCCCCAGGTAGCCGAGCAGCCGCGCGGCCCGCTCCGGGTGCCGCACGATGTCGTGCCCGAGCAGTTCGACCGAGCCCGAGTCCGGCCGCAGCAGCCCGGTGAGCTGGCGCACCAGCGTGGACTTCCCGGCGCCGTTCGGCCCGAGCAGCCCGAAGATCTCGCCCTGCCGGACGGTCAGGCTGATGCCGTCGTTGGCCCGGATCTCGGCGATGGCGGCGCCGCCGCGTCCGGTGCGGTAGGTCCTGACCAGGTCGCGCACGGCGACGCACGGCAGGGTGTCCTGGGGTTCTCGCCCGGCCGTCTCTTTCACGACCGACGACTCTACGCGCTCACACGGGCGAACCGGACAAGGGGGCCTGATCACCGGAAACCACCGGAACGGAGTAGGGGACCCCAACGCTCCCTAGTCGTCCACCACCATCGACCCGCCCGGCACCCGGGCCGCGAGTTCCTTCCAGAAGCCCGCCCGAATGGCGTAGCGGTCGTGCTCGTCGATCTGGTCGTCCTTGTGCGCGAGCAGCCCGAAGCGGGCGGCGTAGCGCAGCAGCTCGCCGTCGACCCGGTGCGGGATGCGCGGGTAGTCGGGCCAGAGCACGGTGAGCCGTTCCACGTCCCCCAGCCGGTCGGTCCAGCGTCTGGCGAAGACCTGCCCGACCTCGTGGGCGTCGCCGCCGATCGAGGTGATGTCCTCCTCGCGGTCGGCCCAGCGCTGCTCGGCGGTGGTCAGCTGGGCCAGCGTCGGCAGGCCGTCCCCGGCGGTGACGGGCAGCTCCGGCGCGGGCCGGTCCACCCAGCCCCGGTCGGAGGACCACCTCAGTACCGGCCCGGCCGCCAGGTGTCCGTTGGCGTGCCCGTTGGCGTGCCCGTTCGCCACCGGGGCGGCCGACGCGGCGGCGGAGACCCGCCCGGCGAGGTCCTTCGGGGTGGGGACGACCCGCAGCGCCGCGGCCGGCTGCGGCCGCCCGTTCACCGCGGGGGCCTCGGGCGCCGCCTCGGCCGCCACCGGCCGGACCACCGGCGGCACCACGGTGGGCAGCGCCGTCGCGGGCGGGGCGGACAGGATCTTGGCGATCTCCTGCCGGGCCGCGCCCGACCCCGGCACCGGGAACACGCTGGAGCTCTCCCGCAGCGAGAACGACCCCTCGATCCACTCCCGGTCCAGCACCCGCCGCTCGTCGGCCTCCCCCACCAGGTCCTCGGACTGGTTGAAGTCCCCGTCGGCGGCCTGCAACGCCCACAGGTGCACGGCCACCCCGTGCTCCTTGGCGGTCATCATCCCCGGCAGCAGGTCGCCGTCGCCGGTGATCAGTACGACGTCCGCGCAGGCCCGGTTGCGGGCGAGCTCGGAGAGTTCGGCGTGCATCGCGGCGTCCACGCCCTTCTGCACCCAGCGCCCCTCGGCCCGGGTCAGCGCGCCCAGCCGCACGGTGACCCTGGGCAGCACCCGCAGCCGGCGGTGTTCGGGCATCGGGCGCCGGTCGGGGGCCGCGTCGAACCAGTAGATCCGCAGCAGCGGCAGCCCGGTCTCGGCCTCGGCGCGTTCGCGCAGCGCGGTGATCAGCGCGGTGTGGTCCACGGTGACCCGGGAGCGGGACGGATCACCCGCGAGCAGGCTGGCGGCGGCGCCCAGCAGGTATCCGGCGTCCACCAGGACGACACAGCGGTCCATCTGCGCACCTCTTTCCACTCGCCCTCGCAGGTCGGCCGGGGTGGGTGGAGCGCCCCGCCGTCCGGGCGTGGTGGGGTGAGGGGCCCCCGTGGCCGCCCGATCGTTGGGTCACCTTTTCCCCCTGGCTCGCGCGCCGAACCTCGGCGGACGTCCCGGTCCCGCAACGGGCGCCCCAACGGGGCACGAAAACGCGATGACGGGCCCCGTACAACGACGGGGCCCGTCAAACGTCACGACGGCGTCAGGTCGGGCCTCAGCCCTTGAGCTCCGCGGCGACCAGCTCGGCCAGCTGGACGGCGTTGAGCGCGGCGCCCTTGCGCAGGTTGTCGTTCGAGACGAACAGCGACAGGCCGTTGTCCACGGTCTCGTCGGCCCGGATCCGGCCGACGTAGCTCGGGTCCCGGCCGGCCGCCTGGAGCGGGGTGGGGATCTCGGACAGCTCGACGCCGGGGGCGGCGGTGAGCAGCTCGGCGGCGCGCTCGGGGCTGATCGGGCGCTCGAAGCGGGCGTTGATCTGCAGCGAGTGGCCGGAGAAGACCGGGACGCGCACGCAGGTGCCGGCGACCTTCAGCTCCGGGATGCCGAGGATCTTGCGGCTCTCGTGGCGGAGCTTCTGCTCCTCGTCGGTCTCGTTGGAGCCGTCCTCCACGATGGAGCCGGCCAGCGGCACCACGTTGAAGGCGATCGGCCGCTTGTAGACCTTGGGCTCGGGGAACTCGACGGCCCCGCCGTCGTGGGCGAGCCCGGAGGCGCCTTCCACGACCTTGGCGGCCTGGTCCTGGAGTTCGGCCACGCCGGCCACACCGCTGCCGGAGACGGCCTGGTAGGTGGAGACGACCAGGGCGGCCAGACCGGCCTCCTCGTGCAGCGGGCGCAGCACGGGCATGGCGGCCATGGTGGTGCAGTTCGGGTTCGCGATGATGCCCTTGGGGCGGTCGGCGATGGCCTCGGGGTTGACCTCGGAGACGACCAGCGGGACCTCGGGGTCGCGGCGCCAGGCGGAGGAGTTGTCGATGACCACGGCGCCGGCGGCCGCGACCTTGGGGGCCAGGGCCTTGGAGGTGGAACCACCGGCCGAGAAGATCACGATGTCCAGGCCGGTGTAGTCGGCCGTGGCCGCGTCCTCGACGGTGACCTCGGTGCCCTGCCAGGGCAGCGTGCGCCCGGCCGAACGGGCCGAGGCGAACAGCCGCAGCTGCTCCACCGGGAAGTTCCGCTCCGCCAGGATCTCGCGGACCACGCCGCCGACCTGGCCGGTGGCACCCACAATGCCGATCTTCATCTCCGACTACTCCTCATGAAAGATGCTGTTCACAGCCGCACTCTGCCCATCATGCCTTGTCACACGGGTGGGGCGACCTGGTATTCCACGGTGTGAGAGTGCTGGTGCGAGAGTGTCTACTGGTCCAGACCACTTACGAGCGCCAGCGCCGCTTCCACCTCAGTGGCCCCGGCCGGCAGCAGCGGCAACCGGACGTCCGGGGTGGGGATGCGGCCCTGGGCGTGCAGCACGCCCTTGGTCACCGTCGGGTTCGGCGCCGTGAACGCGGACAGCGCCAGGGCCGTCAGCCGGTGCCCGAGCTCCCGCGCCCGCTCGACGTCCCCGGCCCGCCAGGCCTCGTACAGCTCGACGAACCGGGCGGTCGCCAGGTGCGCGGAGGCCAGGATGCCACCGGCCGCGCCGATCGCCAGCATCGGCGACAGGAAGGCGTCCTCCCCGGTCAGCACCGCGAAGCCCTCAGGGGTGTCGGCGAACAGCTCGGCGGCCGTCTGGTCCAGCCCGCCGGTCGCGTACTTGACGCCCACCACGCCCTCGATCGCGGCCAGCTCGCGCAGCGCCGCGGTGGAGAGCTGCTGCCCGGTGCGGTACGGGATGTGGTAGACGACCAGCGGCAGCGGGCTGCTCGCGGCGAGCGCCCGGAAGTGCGCGACCGTCCCGGCCTCGCCGGCCCGGACGAACGCGGGGGTGGTGACCAGCGCCGCCGCCTGCGGCACCCGCGCGCCGAGCGCGGCCAGCGCCTCGCCGACGGCCCGGGTGTCGCCACCGGACGCGCCGACGGTCAGCTGCGCCCCGCGCGCGGCGCAGGCGGCCGCGGTGACCTCGACCACCGCGTCCCGCTCCTCGGCACTCAGCGCGGCCGGCTCGCCGGTGGTGCCGAGCGCGACCAGTCCGGCGGCCCCGGCGTCGAGCACCTCGTGCGCGAGCTTCTCCAGCGCGTCGAGGGCGACGGAGCCGTCGGCCGCGAAAGGGGTGATCAGTGGGACGTGGATGCCCTTGAGTTCCATGCCCACGATCCTGCGGCCCGCTGATCGCCCAGGTCCAGTTCACGTTGGTGACGCTTCTCGTAAGCTGAGCTGATGCTCGACGTCCGACGCCTGCGCCTGCTGCGCGAACTCGCCCACCTCGGCACCATCGCGGCCGTCGCCGAGGCACTGTCCTTCAGCCCTTCGGCGGTGTCCCAGCAGCTGTCCGCCCTGGAGAAGGAGGCGGGCGTCCCGCTGCTGGAGCGCACCGGCCGCCGGGTCACCCTCACCCCGGCCGGGCGCAACCTGGTCCGCCACGCCGAGTCGGTGCTCGCCCTGCTGGAGCAGGCGGGCGCCGAACTCGCCCACGCCAAGCGGGGATTGGCCGGTCCGCTGCGGATCGGCACCTATCCCTCGGCGGCCCGCGCGATCATCCCGGCGGCGCTCGCCGAGCTCGCCGCCTGGCACCCGGGCCTGGAGCCGATGGTCACCGAGGTGGACCCCGCGGCCGTCGGCGCGGCGCTGCGCGCGGGCGAGCTGGACGTCGCGCTGGTGCACGAGTACGACCTCGTCCCGGCCGACCCGGAGCCGGGCCTCGCGGTGACCCGCCCGGTCTTCACCGAGCCGATGTACCTGGCCGCCCGCCACCCGGGTACCGTCGCCGAGCAGCGCGGCGCGCCCTGGATCATGTCCCCGCCCGGGACGCTCTGCCACTCCATGGCCGTCCGCGCCTGCGAGTCGGCGGGCTTCGCGCCCCGGATCCGGCACCAGATCGACGACTTCACCACCGTGCTGGCCCTGGTCGGGGCCGGCCAGGGCGTCGCCCTGGTCCCCCACCTGGGCACCGCCGAGCCCCCGCCCGGCGTCGTCCTCACCCGGCTGCCCATGTACCGCCGCACCCGCGCGGCGTTCCGGGCCGGCGCGGGCTCCCACCCGGCCATCTCGGCCTTCGTCTCGGCGCTGCACACGGCCGTCCCGCCGGGGCTGGGCGGCGGTTCCTGAGGACGGCGGAGCCCGGGGCGCCGCGAGGGCGGCCCGGGCTCCGGGCTCCGGAATCCCGTACTAGACCACCAGGCAGCTCGGCCCGAGCAGCTGCTTCAGGTCCCCGAACAGCGCCGGGTCCGACTTCACCCGGTGCCGGTCCAGCCGCAGCACCGTCGTCTTGCCCCGGCCCTCCAGCCGCACCCGCACCTCGGTGGTGCCCCGGTGGCTGCCGAGCACCTCGCCGAGCCGGGCCACCAGCGGCGGGGTGACCTTGCCGCTCGGGATGTTGATGATGATCGGCGCGTCGGCGTGCGCGTTCGACAGGTCCGGAACCGACAGCTCCATCCCCATCAGCCGCGGCACGTCCTCCCGCTTGTCCAGCTTGCCGCGCACGAACACCACGGCGTCCTCGACCAGTTGCGAGGACACCAGCTGGTAGCTCGCCGGGAAGAACATGCAGTCGATGGACCCGGCCAGGTCCTCGACCGTGGCGATCGCCCAGGCGTTGCCCTGCTTGGTCATCTTCCGCTGGAGGCCCGAGATGATGCCGCCGATGGTGACGATCGTCCCGTCCGGCCGCTCCGCGAGGTCCGCCACCGCGCAGTCCGCCTTGTCGGCGAGCACGTGCTCGATGCCGTGCAGCGGGTGCGAGGAGACGTACAGGCCGAGCATCTCCCGCTCCTGGGTGAGCAGGAAGGACTTCTCCCACTCCTCCTCGGAGAAGACGACGTCCAGCCCGAAGCTGGGCTCGTCGGCGGTGGCGTCGCCGCCGAAGAGGTCGAACTGCCCCTCGGCCTCCTTGCGCTTCACGCCGACCACGTTGTCGATCATCGGCTCGAACTGCGCGCTCAGGCCCTTGCGGGTGTGCCCGAGCGAGTCGAAGGCGCCCGCCTTGATCAGCGATTCGACGGTCCGCTTGTTGCAGACCACCGACTCCACCTTGTCCAGGAAGTCGGGGAAGGAGCTGAACTTCCCCTTGGTCTTCCGCGTCCGGATCATCGAGTCGACCACCGGCCCGCCGACGTTGCGGATGGCGGTGAGGCCGAAGCGGACGGTGGTGTCACCGTGCGGGGTGAAGTCCGAGTCCGACTCGTTGACGTCCGGCGGCAGCACCTGGATGCCCATCTTGCGGCACTCGTTGAGGTAGACCGCGGACTTGTCCTTGTCGTCCTTGACGGAGGTGAGCAGGCCGGACATGTACTCGGCCGGGTAGTTGGCCTTGAGGTACGCCGTCCAGTACGAGACCAGCCCGTACCCGGCGGTGTGCGCCTTGTTGAACGCGTAGCCGGAGAAGGGGACGAGGACGTCCCACACCGCCTGGATGGCCGCGTCGGAGTAGCCGCGCTCGCGGCAGCCCTTCTGGAAGGGGACGAACTCCGCCTCCAGGATCTCCTTCTTCTTCTTACCCATGGCACGGCGCAGCAGGTCGGCCTGGCCGAGCGAGTAGCCGGCGAGGATCTGCGCGGCCTTCTGCACCTGCTCCTGGTACACGATCAGGCCGTAGGTGGGCCGGAGCACCTCCTCCAGGGGCTTCTCCAGCTCCGGGTGGATCGGGGTGATCTCCTGCTGCCCGTTCTTGCGCAGGGCGTAGTTGGTGTGCGAGTTGACGCCCATCGGGCCCGGGCGGTAGAGCGCCAGCACGGCCGAAATGTCTTCGAAGTTGTCGGGCTTCATCAGGCGCAGCAGCGAGCGCATGGGGCCGCCGTCGAGCTGGAAGACGCCGAGCGTGTCACCGCGGGCGAGGAGTTCGTAGGTCGGCTTGTCGTCGAGCGGCAGCTTGAGCAGCTCGATCTTCTCGCCCTTGTTCTTCTCGATCGCCTTGACGGCGTCGTCCATGATCGTCAGGTTGCGCAGGCCGAGGAAGTCCATCTTGAGAAGGCCGAGGCCCTCACAGGTCGGATAGTCGAACTGCGTGATGGTGACGCCGTCGGTGTGCCGGGTCCAGACCGGGATGTGGTCGGTCAGCGGCTCGGCGGACATGATGACGCCGGCCGCGTGCACACCGGGCTGACGGATCAGGCCCTCGATGCCGCGCGCGGTGTCGATGACCTTCTTCACGTCCGGGTCGGTCTCGTACAGACCGCGGATCTCGCCGGCCTCGCCGTAGCGCGGGTGGGAGGAGTCGGTGATGCCGGAGAGCGGAATGCCCTTGCCCATGACGTCCGGCGGCATCGCCTTGGTGATCCGGTCACCCATCGCGTACGGGTAGCCGAGGACCCGGGAGGAGTCCTTGATGGCGGCCTTCGCCTTGATGGTGCCGTACGTGACGATCATGGCGACCTTGTCGGACCCCCACTTCTCCGTCACGTACCGGATCACGTCACCGCGCCGGCGCTCGTCGAAGTCGATGTCGACATCGGGCATGGAGATGCGCTCGGGGTTGAGGAAGCGCTCGAAGATCAGGCCGTGCGGGATGGGGTCGAGGTCGGTGATGCCCATCGCGTACGCGACCAGCGAACCGGCCGCCGAACCACGGCCGGGGCCCACCGCGATGCCCTGGCTCTTGGCCCACATGATGAAGTCGGCGACCACGAGGAAGTACGCCGGGAACCCCATCTGGATGATGGTGTCCATCTCGTACTCGGCGAGCTTCTTGTGCTCCTCGTCGTAGCCCCCCGGGAAGCGCCAGTCCATGCCCTCCCAGACCTTGGACTTGAAGAAGTCCGCCTCGGACTCGAAGCCCTCCGGGATCGGGAAGCGGGGCATCAGGTTCTTGAACTTGAACATGCCCTCGGTGTCGACCCGCGAGGCGACGAGCAGCTGGCTGTTGCGGCAGCCCTCCTGCCAGGCGTCCGAGGAGTCCAGCGCGTACATCTCGGCGGCGGACTTGATGTAGTAGCCGGTGCCGTCGAAGCGGAAGCGGTCCGGGTCCGAGAGGTTCTTGCCGGTCTGCACGCAGAGGAGGAGGTCGTGCGCGCCGGCGTCGGCCTCGGTGGTGTAGTGCGAGTCGTTGGTGACCACCGGGGGGATGCCCAGCTTCTTGCTGATCTCCAGCAGCCCGTCGCGGACCCGCTTCTCGATGTCGAGGCCGTGGTCCATCAGCTCCAGGAAGTAGTTCTCCTTGCCGAAGATGTCCTGGTAGTCGGCGGCGGACTTGACCGCCTCGTCGAACTGGCCGAGCCGCAGACGGGTCTGCACCTCGCCGGAGGGGCAGCCGGTGGTGGCCATCAGACCGCCGGCCAGGTCGGAGATCAGCTCCTTGTCCATCCGGGGCCACTTCACCAGCCAGCCCTCGGCGTACGAGCGCGAGGTCAGCTTGAAGAGGTTGTGCAGGCCCTCCTTGTTCCGGGCCCAGATGGTCTTGTGGGTGTACGCGCCGGACGCGGAGACGTCGTCCCGCTTCTGGTGCGGCTGGCCCCACAGGATGCGCTTGGTGTTGGAGCGGGACTCCGGCGCGACGTACGCCTCGATGCCGATGACCGGGGTGATCCCGGCGTCGGTCGCCTGCTTGTGGAACTCGGCGGCGCCGTACATGTTCCCGTGGTCGGTCATCGCCACGTGGGTCTGCCCCAGGCGCTCGACCTCCTTGAACATCTGCTTCAGCCGGGCGGCACCGTCCAGCATCGAGTACTCGGTGTGGACGTGCAGATGCGCGAACGGCTGATCGCTCAAGGCGGGGCCTCCGGAGGCTCTGGTGCTGGTCTGGTGGGCCGGCGAACGTGCAGGTCACAGGGGTCACCCCTGGAAATGGATGTGGCCCGGACCGCCTCTTGGGGTCCGGACCATCACTCACACGTTCACGCGTCTACTCTAGCCCCCTCCGGGGGGCTTCCCTCGCCCGTACGGAGGGTGCCCAGGCCAGCCCGGCGAGTCGCGCCGCGGCGGCCGTACGGACCCCGGGTTCCTCCATCGGATCGTCCCGCAGGTGGGCCAGCCGCTCCCGCACCTCGGCCCGATCAGGGGCGTGCCCGACCCCCAGCAGCCGCGCTCGCACTTCGCAGTCCCACAGCGACTCCGTGTACGCCTCGGCCATCCCCGCCGCCCCCATCGCCGCGAGCGCCTCCAGGTACGCGGCCCGCTCGTACGAGTGCGGTGTCCACAACCAGAACCGCCGCAGCAGCGAGGCCGCGCCCGCCGCCTTCGCCCCGAACCGCGCCAGCCCTCCGGCGAGCCTGTCGGGCCCGCACCAGGACTGGTCCACCCAGTGCTGCTCCAGCTCGGCGATCAGGGCCGGCACGTCACTCTCGTCCGACGGCTTCGGGCGGTGCCGGGGCGGTGCCTCCTCCTCCGGCTCCGGGACGTATCCCGGCAGCGCGGCCCTGGCTTCGGCCGAGCCGCCGCGCACCAGCAGCTCCAGCACGTACGCGGCCCGGCGCCGGGTGTCCTCGTCCAGGGCCAGCATCTCGACCACCGGCCCGAGCGGCAGCTCCAGGTCCCTGATCAACCTCGCCAGGTACAGGTGCCGGTCGTCGGTCTGCGAATCCCACCGCCACTCCCAGCGGATGCACCCGTAGACGAGGTCGGCGGCGCCCGCCGGATCCTCCGCCGCCATCCGCGCCCCCAGCCCCCGGCCGCGCTGCAACAACCCCGGAAGCGTCCCCGCCGGCGCGTACTCGTGTCTCCGCTCTGCCACGGACCCCATCGTGCCGCACTCTCCGCGCCCTCCCCGAGCGAGGGGCCGTGAAGCGCCGCTGCGCGGGAAGTCGGCCTGTCCGACTTCCCGCGCAGCCGCGACCCCCGACCTCCGCGCCTCAGAACGCGTACGGCCCGAACCGTCCCCAGGCCACCACGACGGCCAGCACCAGCAGGACGGTGTTCGGCACGAGGCTCTTGGTCTCGCCCCGCCGGCCGTGGACGACGAGCGCACCCACCATGGTCAGGGCGAGCCCGACGGCCGCGACGGGGACGAGTCCGGCGGCGATGTCCACGGCGGCGGGCAGGACGAGCCCCACCGCGCCGAGGACCTCGACCAGCCCGATCCCCTTGATCGCGGCGGGCGAGAAGTCCTCCGCCCAGGGGCCCGTGCTGGCGATCACCTTCTCCTTGGACTGGAGCAACTTGCCGGCGCCCGCGGCGAGGAACAGGGCGGCGAGGAGGCCGGCGACGACCCAGAGGAAGACGTTCACGGAGGTTCCGATCGAGGCTCGATGACTTGAAGCTTCAATAAGCTACGAGCCACGACTTGAAGCGTCAAGTCATCCTGTAGGGTCGTCGGCATGGACAACGGTGAGCCCCGCTGGCTGAACGCATCCGAGCTGGAGGCCTGGAAGGCGTTCAGCGCGCTGCTCATCAAGATGCCCGCCGCCCTCGACGCCCAGCTCCGCCAGGACTCGGGTCTGACCACCTTCGAGTACCTCGTACTGGCCGGGCTCTCCGAGGCCCCGGAGCGCACGATGCGGATGAGTGTGCTCGCCGCCCTGGCCAACGGCTCGCTGTCCCGCCTGTCCCACGTGGTCACACGCCTGGAGAAGCGCGGCCACCTGCGCCGCGAACCCTGCCCGGACGACGGCCGCTACACCAACGCCGTCCTCACCGAGGACGGATACCGGCAGGTGGTCGAGGCCGCGCCCGGCCACCTGAACAACGTGCGGTCACTCGTGGTGGACGTACTGGAGCCGGAGCAGATCAAGCAGTTGGGCGAAATCTCCGCGCGGCTCCTGCACGCGATGGACCCCGACTTCCCCTGCCCGGGCCAACACTGACCCCGGACCGTCCGGCCCCACGATCCCGCGGCCTCTCGCACCCGCCCCTTGCCGACTCCACCCCGCGTCGGGCCCGTCCGCCACCGTCAACCCGCCCGGTAGTACGCGTCGATCGGCCTGCGGGCCTCCTCGAACAGCGCCGGCCCGTCCTGCGCCACCACCGGCCAGGCACCCGACTCCGGGTTGAGCTCGACCAGTTGCTCGGTCGCGAGCGCGTACACCACCCGCCCGATCCCCGACCGGACCAGCGCCCCCGCGCACATGCCGCAGGGCTGGCAGCTGGTGTACACGGTCGTACCGGCGGCCACGTCCGGGGCCAACTCCCGCGCCGCCCACCGGGCGAGCTTCAACTCCGGGTGCGCCGTGATGTCCGCGTCCCGCCGCACCGTGTTGTGGGCCTCCGCCAGGACGTCCCCGCCCGGCCCTACCAGCAGCGACCCGTACGGCGCGTCCCCGGCCTCCACCGCGCGGGCCGCGATCCCGATCGCGCGCCGCAGCAGCGCCTCGTCGACAGCCGTGATCACCGTTCCGCCCCCCATCCCGAAACCACCTGCTCAAGCGCCCGCCATGCCGCCTCGGGCCGCCGGGTCTCCTCCGGATCCCCGTGGTACGGATCCAGCACCACGCTCTCCGCCCCCAGCTCGCGCAGCTCCCGGAGATCACCCGTCACCTGCGCCAGGTCCCCCACCCCGGCGGGGCGTTCGCCCTCATCGACCGGAGCGTCGGTCACCTTCAAGGCGATCCGCGGCGCGAACCCCGGCAGCCGGTGCTCCGCCAGGGCCGCCCGCATCCGCGCCATCGGCAGCCGCAGCGGATGCCAGGCGTCCCCGAACCTGGCCGCCCGCCGCAGAGCCGCCCCGCTGTGCCCGCCGACCCACACCTGCGGCGCCGAAGAGCCCTCCCAGGCCTTCCGCAGCTCCCCCAGGTACTCGTCGGTCAGCCGCCCCCGCGCGGCGAACGGCACCCCGAGCGCCTCGAACTCCTGCCGCGCCCAGCCGACCCCCACCCCGAGCACGAACCGCCCGCCGCTGAGCCGGTGCAGGCTGCTCGCCATCCGCGCCACCAGCAGCGGGTGCCGGTACGGCAGCACCAGCACCGTCGTCCCCAGCCGGAGCCGCCCTTCGCCGGCCCCCGCCAGCCAGGACAGCGTGGTGAACGGGTCGTAGAACGGCTCCGGGTACCGCTCGGCCACATCCGCCGTCACGGCCACGTGGTCCGACACCATCAGCAGGTCGAACCCGAGCCCCTTCACCACCCGCGCCCACTCGCGCAGCACGCCGGGGTCGGTGCCCGGCCCGAAGTTCGGTACGTTGACGCCAAGTTGCATGCCCCGAGGCTATTGCGGCGATCATGCCGCACGGAACCCGATCCTCCCGGCAGGGACCCCCGTCACCCGCGAAATCCCCGGTAATATCCTCCGATGACCGCGAATCTCGACGACGTCGACTGGGCCATCATCGAGCAGCTCCAGCGGGAGGCCCGGATCTCCCTCAGCGAGCTGGGCCGCCGCATCAACCTCAGCCCGTCCGCCACCACCGAACGGGTGCGGAACCTGGAGTCGCTGGGCGTCATCACCGGCTACCACGCCACCGTCGACCTGGCCAAGGTCGGCTACCCGGCGCTCGCCGTCGTCCGCCTCAAGTACCCGGGCAACCGCCACCAACCGCTGCACCAGCTGCTCGCCGAGCGGCGGGAGATCCTGGAGTGCCTGCGCACCACCGGCGACGACTGCTACACCCTGAAGCTGGCCGCGACCTCCATGGAGCACCTGGAGGTCCTCGTCGACGAACTCGCCGGCTTCGGCAGCACCACCACCAGCGTCGTCTACAGCCAGACCCTCCCCCGCCGCGACCCCGCCCGCCCGTAGACCTGCCGTAGACCTGCCGTAGAACTGCCGGAGGGCCGCCGGAGCCGTCAGGCCGCCGCCACCCGGGCGATCTCCGCCGCCACCGCCGCCGGCTCGGCCGCGACGGTCACCCGCGCGACCCCGTCCAGCCCCGGGTGCGCGCCGACCCGCACCGAGTGCTCGGCGTTGCGCAGCAGGTCGAGGTCGTTGATGTCGTTGCCGAAGGCGACGTACTCCTCGATCCCCACCGACCGCAGCGCCTCCCACTTGTTGGTCGCCCCGGGCGCGAAGTCGATGATCGCCTCGTCCAGGTGGTGGTTGACGGTCAGCCCGAGCCCCCGCCCGACCTCGGCCAGCCCCGCCATGTCCGAGGCCCCGACGACCAGGAACTTCACCACCTCGGGCAGTTCCGCCAGCTCCACCCGACGCGCCAGACCGCCCTGGTCCACCCGGCCGCGGATCGGGTGGTCGGCCGGGCCGGTGTACGCGTAGTCCCAGGGCCCGTCCGCGAAGTACGTCGCCCCGTGCCGCCCGACGGCCTCCATCAGCGCACCGAATCCGGCGGCGCCGAACGCGGCCCGGGCCTCCACCCGCCCGTCGGCCGACACCAGGCTGCCGTTCCCGCCGATCAGCATCGCCTCGGGGAACGCCCCGCCCAGCACCGGCAGCAGGTCCCGGACCGGCCGGGCCGACGCGAACACCGGCCGGAACCCGGCCCGTTCGCACTCCCCGATCGCCGCCAGGATCCGTTCGTCGATCGTCCGCCCGTCGAAACAGAGCGTGCCGTCAATATCGAAGACCACCGTACGGGCGCGAAGCTTCAGCATCGTCGGATGATATCCACGCCCGTTCCCGGCCACCGACACCCGCCCGCCCCGGAGGCCGGTCGTCAGTCCTCCAGCTCGGCCAGGAAGTCCAGCGCCGCCGCCCAGGCCCGCTCCGCCGCCTCCGCGTCGTAGTCGGCGAGGTCCGGGTCCGTGAACAGGTGCCCCGCCCCCTGGTACCGGTGCACCTCCACGTCCGCCCCGGCGCGCAGCATCCGCAGGTACCAGGCGTTCAGCCAGTCCTCCGGCTCGAACGGGTCCGGCTCCGCCATGTGCAGCTGCACCGGGATCGAGGTCGCCGCGTCCTCCCGCAGGTCCGAGGTCCCGTGCAGGAGCAGCAGCCCGCGCGCCTTCTCGTCCGCGAGGGCCAGGTTCTGCGCGATCGCTCCGCCGAGCGAGAAGCCCGCGTACACCAGCCCGCCCTCGGAGAGCGGGGCGGAGGCGGTCACCGCGCGGCGCAGCAGTTCGTCGCTGCCGCCGATCTCCTCCTGGTAGGCCTGCGCGGCCTCGTTGTCGTCGAAGGTCTTTCCCTCGAACAGGTCCGGCGTGTGCACGGTGTGCCCGGCGGCGCGCAGCCGGTCGGCGGCGGCGTGCACGACCGGGCTCAGGCCGTGGGCGGAGTGGAAGAGGACGATCTGGGCCACGGTTGGGGGTCCTTCGACGGGGAGGTCAGCTACCCACCCATGATCCCGCATCCCCCGCCGGAGCACCGGCCGGGGCCCGGCGGGGTCAGCCCTGCGGGCTCCAGGCCGCCACCAGGTCGAGCAGCCCGGGGAACCGCGCGTTGAGGTCCTCGACCCGCACATGGCTGCGGCGCTCCAGCCCGTACTGCCGCTGCCGGGTGATCCCCGCCTCGCGCAGCGCCTTGAAGTGGTGGGTGAGCGAGGACTTGGGGCGGTCGAGGCCGAACCAGCCGCAGGTGTGGTCGAAGTCCTCGGACTCCAGGAGGAGTTTGCGGACGATCGTCAGCCGCAGCGGGTCGCTGAGCGCGCCCAGCACGGTCTCCAGGCGCAGTTCGTCGACGCCCGGCTCGGGCAGCGGTTCGGGCAGGCCGGGCGGCTCGGGGAGCACCTTGACGGCGGGTGCGGCACCCGTGGTCGCTGACATCGACGACTCCTCCTGACTGATCCCTCTTGACGCGCTCGCGCTGTACGAGTCAAATCGTACTGCATGCTAAGTTCGACTCAACTCGTACTGCTGCACAGCCGCCCAGCCCGCCCACCGATCGGGAGACACCGTCATGCCCGCAACCCGGACCGCGCCCGTCCAGGCCGTCGAGCGGAACCCCGCCCGCCCCGCCCCGCTGTGGTGGGTCTGGCTCGCCGCCTGGCCGGTCACCGCCGTCTTCGTGCTGTCGAACGCCGCCACCCCCCTCTACGTCCTGTGGCAGCACGACATCGGCTTCTCCAAGGGCACCCTGACCGTGGTGTTCGCCTTCTACATCGTCGGCCTGATCGGCTCGCTGCTGGTCTCCGGCGTGGTCTCCGACCGGCTCGGCCGCAAGCCCGTGCTGCTCCCCGCCCTGGCGCTCGCCCTCGCCGCCTGCCTGATCTTCGCGACCGCCACCAGCGTGGCCGCGCTCATCGTGGCGCGGCTGTTCACCGGCATCGCGGTCGGCGCCGTCGTCTCGGCGGGGATGGCCGCGGTCACCGACGTCGCCGGGCCCGAGCGTCGGCGGACCGCCGCCCTGCTCGCCTCCTGCGCGATGGTCTTCGGCGCCGGGCTCGGCCCGCTGCTCGCCGGGGTGCTCTCCGAGCTGGCACCCGCGCCGACCGCCACCGTCTTCCTCGTCGAGGCCGTGCTGCTGGCCACCGCGCTGCTGGTCGTCCTGCGGATGCCGGTGCACCGCCCGAAGGTGCGCCGCCCCGAGACGCGCCGCCCCGAGACGCGCCGCCCCGAGACGCGCGGCAACGGACCGTGGGTCCGGGTGCCCGGCGTCCCGCGCGGCAACGGCCGTCAACTCGCCCTGGGCATCGCGGTGTTCGCGCCCGGCATCACCGCCACCTCGTTCGTGCTCTCGCTCGGCCCCTCACTGCTGTCCGGGCTGCTCGGCACCACCGACCGGATCCTGGCCGGCGCCATGGCGTTCGCGATGTTCCTCACCGCCACCGGGGTGCAGTTCGCCGTCCAGCGGCTGCGCCGCCGCACCATCCTCACGCTCGGCGCACTGAGCACCGCGCTGAGCATGGCCACCCTGGTCCTCGCCGTGCACGTCGAGGCGGTGGCGGTCCTGCTCGCCGCCGCGCTGCTGGCCGGCGCCGGCCAGGGCCTGGGCCAGCTCGGCGGCCTGTCGCTGCTCAACGCGGGCGTCCCGCCGCAGCGCCTCGCCGAGGCCAACGCCGCGCTCAACGTGGGCGGTTACCTCCCGGCGGGCCTCCTGCCCGTCTCGGCCGGCTACCTCAGCGACGCGGTGGGCCTGACCGACGGTGCCACGGTCTTCGCCGCCGTCCTGCTGGCCCTCGCCGTCCTCGGCGCCCTGGTGGTCCGCGCCACCCGCCGCGACGTCACGGACCCGGCCTGACGAACGGCCCTACAACACCACGTCCCCGCGCCTAGGACACCACGTCCTTGCGCGCGAACCCGCGGAACGCCAGCGCCAGCAGCACCACCGCGTACGACAGCGACAGCGAGACGCCCTGCAGCATGCCGCCCCACTCCAACTGCGGCTGCAGGGCGTCCGCCCACGAGTACTGCCAGTGCGCCGGCAGCCACTCCCGCAGGTCGCCGAGCGCCGTGACCGCCTCCAGCACCCCGGTGAGGATCGACGCGAACACCGCCCCGCCGACCGCCCCCAGCGGCGCGTCCGTCACCGTCGACAGCCAGAACGCCAGCGCCGCGATCACGATCTCGCTCAGGAACACGAACACCACCGCGATCGCGAGCCTGGGCAGCGCCTCCCCGGCCGACAGGCTCATCCCGGCGGGCAGCTTGAGGTCCCCCCACCCGTACGCCGCCGTCCCCACGACCAGCCCGATCGCCGGCAGCATGATCACCGCCACCGCCGAGAACGCCAGCCCGACCGCGAACTTGCGGGCCAGCAGCCGCGCCCTCGGCACCGGCGCGGCCAGCAGGTACCGCAGCGAGGACCAGCTGGCCTCCGAGGCGACGGTGTCCCCGCAGAACAGCGCGACCGGGATCACCAGGATGAAACCGGTGCCCATGAACAGCATGGTGGCCGCGAAGTTGGGCCCCGAGGCGGTGGCCAACTCGATGAAGGTGGTCCGGTTCTGGCGGCTGGGGGTGCCGCCGATCTGGAACGCGGCCAGGATGATGAGCGGCATCGTCGCCAGCACCGCGCCGATCACCAGCGTGCGGCGCCTGCGCAGCTGCCGCATCGCCTCCACGCGCAGCGGGAGCGTCCGGCCCACCCGGTACCCCTGCGCGTGATCGGCCGAAGTCGCCGAAGTCACCGAACTCACGCCGCACCACCTCCGATCAACGACAGGAACGCGTCCTCCAACCGCCGCTGCGGCCCGGCGCTCTCCACCGGCACCTCCAGCCGCACCAGCTCCGCCAGCAGCCCGCTCGCGGCGAGCCCGTCCAGCCGGACCAGCAGCCCGCCCTCGACGGCCTCCGCCGAGGCGACCCCGGCCAGCGCGCCCACCTTCCGGACCACCGGCTCCGGGTCGTACGAGTCGGCGAGCCCGATCATCAGCAGCTCACCGGCCCCGATGATCTCCCCGACCGGCCCGGCCGTCACCAGCCGCCCGCGGTCCATCACCACCAGGTCCGTACAGCTCTGCTCGACCTCGGACAGCAGGTGGCTCGACACGATGACGGTCCGTCCTCCGGCCGCGTAGCGGATCATCACCTCGCGCATCTCGCGGATCTGCGGCGGGTCCAGCCCGTTGGTCGGCTCGTCCAGGATCAGCAGGTCCGGCATCCCGAGCATCGCCTGCGCGATCGCGAGCCGCTGCCGCATGCCCTGCGAGTACGTCCGCACCGCGCGGTCCAGCGCCTCCCCGAGCCCGGCGATGGCCAGCGCCTCGTCGAAGTGCGCGTCGGCCTCCGGTCGGCCGGTCGCCTGCCAGTACAGCCGCAGGTTGGCCCGCCCGGTGAGGTGCGGCAGGAAGCCCGCGCCCTCGACGAAGGCCCCGACCCTCGACAGCACCGGCGTCCCGGGCCGCACCAGGTGCCCGAAGAGCCGGATCTCCCCCTCGTCCGGCCTGATCAGGCCCATCAGCATCCGCAGTGTGGTGGTCTTGCCCGCACCGTTCGGCCCGAGCAGGCCGAGCACCTGCCCCTGCTCCACCCGGAAGCTCAACTCCCGTACGGCGTAGCGGTCCTGGGCTCCCTTGTAGCGCTTGCTCAGCCCGCTGATCTGCAACGGCACCCCGGCCAGCTCCGGATCGAACCCGGGCCCGCCGGCGGCCGAGCGCCGTCGCCGTACCAGCGGCACCAGCACCAGCCCGGCGGCCACCAGCACGGCCACCACCGGCAGCATCCAGGTCCGCGCGGGCAGCGGCGCCGACCCCGTGACCAGCTGCTCGACGGTCGGCACGGTGAGCGGCCCGGCCGGTGCGACCCGGTAGGTGGCCGGCTCGCCCGGCGAGGCGTACGCCAGGTCGGAGGAGGCCAGCACCAGCCGCACCCGGTGCCCGGCCGGGAAGCTGTGGTCCACCACGGGCAGCGCGACCGTCACCGTCTTCCCCGCGTCCGCGCCGGTCACCCGCAGCGGAGCGGCGAGCTGCTCCGGCAGCACCGCGTTGCCGTCCGGCCCGACGTCGTACAGCTTCGCGAACAGCACCGCGTCCGGCCGGTCCGCCGTCACCCTCACGGGCACCGTCGGCTGGCCGGTCAGGTTCAGCGGCCGGTCCAGCGGGGCGGAGTCGAAGGCGGCGTTCTGCCCCGGGAAGTCCAGCGACAGTCCGACCCCGAGCGAGGCGGCCTGGCTGAGCGCGCCGATCCCCGGCACCGTCGAGATCCCCGGCGGCGAGCCGCCGGGCGGGTTGGCGAGGGCCTTCTCCCCGCCCGTCAGCTCGATCGAGCGCGTGGCCGTCCCGTCCAGCCCCGGGTACCGGTCGGCGGTCGCCTCGCGCAGCACGGCCTGGTAGCCGATCGAGTCGACACCGCCGCTCCTGGTCACCCGGAAGGCCGGCCCGGTGTCGTTCCCGCGCCCCTTCAGATAGTGGTCGAACCAGGCGGTCACCCGGTCGTCCACCCGCGCGCTGGTGTCCGTCCCGCCGTCGTGCCCGCCCGCGAACCAGTCCACCGCGACGGGCGCGCCGTTGGCCGCCACCGCCCGGGCGATCCGGTCGCCCTGGTCGAGCGGGAACAGCGAGTCCTGCTGCCCCTGCACCACCAGCGTGGGCGCCTTGAGCTGCGCCGCCACCGAGGACGGGCTCGACCGGTCCAGCAGCGCGACGGCCTCCGGATCGGCGTGCCCGGTGGTCGCGACCCGGTCGTACATCTGGCAGAGCGACTCCAGGAACCGCCCGCAGCCGATCGGCCCGTCCGCGGCCGGAGCCTGCCCGCTCCCGCCGCGCGGCGCACCGCCCGAGGGCCCGAGGTTCCCGGCCGCGCCGGTGGTGAAGAAGATCCCGGCCCACAGCTTCTTGAACACGCCGTCGGCCGCACCGGAGCCCTGCACCCCTTGCGGGAACAGCGCGTCGGCCAGGTTCCACCAGGTGACCTGCGTCGCCACGGCGTCGATCCGGTGGTCGTACGCGGAGGCCAGCAGCGAGATCGCCCCGCCGTACGAGGGGCCGGTGATGCCGACCCGGGGGTCGCCGGGCCCGTCGAGCTCCACCTCGGGCCGCTGGGCCAGCCAGTCCACCAGGTGCTTGACGTCCTCGACCTCGCGGTCCGGCGAGTTCAGGCCGATCTTGCCGCCCGAGTGCCCGAAGCCGCGCGCCGACCAGGTCAGCACCGCGTAGCCCTGCCGGGCGAGCTGCTGGGCGCGGTCGTGCTGGCCCTCCTTGGAGCCGCCGAAGCCGTGCGCGAGCAGCACCGCCGGCCGCGGGGTGGTGCCGGTGGTGAAGAACGAGGTGTCCAGTTGCACCTGCTGGGAGCTGCCGGGCGTCTCCGGCATGCTGAGGAAACGATCCTCCTGGCGGACCGTCTGCTCACCGCCGGACGCCACCGCCACCGTGCCCGTACCGGCGACCACCACCAGGGCCACCGCACCGGCCAGAACCCTCCGCCGCATCGACGCGCCCCGGCCGCGCCAGCGGCGCCATGCCCCACCGATCCCCATGAGAGTTGATCGTATCCGCCGCACCGGTAGGCGTCCGATAAAGCCGCCATTCCCTTTCGTCCGGTTCACCCCGTAAAACGCCGGTATCGTACGGCACACCCGGCTCCCCCGAACCCGAGAAGGTCCCCGTGCTCTGGCCGCTGATCACCCTGCTCGCCACCGTCGCCGCCACCCTGGCGATCGGCTGGATCGTCGACCAGGCCCTCCAGCGGATCAGCGTGAGCCACCCCGGGGCCCCGGTCTGGGCGCTGCTCCGCCGTTGCCGGATCCCGCTCCAACTCGCCGTGGTCTCGGCCCTGCTGCTCGCCGCCAACCCGCTCAAGCGGATCCTCCACCTGAAGAACGACGACGGCGCGCACCACCTCGTCCTGCTGTTCCTGCTCGCCTCCCTCGGCTGGCTCACCGTCCGCGTGGTCGCCGCCGTCCTGGAGGCCCTGCTCAGCCGCTACGAGACGGTCACCGACGACCCGGCCCGCGTCCAGCGGGTCCGCACCCAGATCAGCATGCTGCGCCGGGTGGTCAGCGCGGTGATCGTCGTGGTCACCGTCGCCGTGATGCTGCTGACCTTCTCCGCCATGCGCACCATCGGCGCCAGCCTGCTCGCCTCCGCCGGCATCATCGGCATCGTGGCCGGCATCGCCGCCCAGAGCACCCTGGGCAACTTCTTCGCCGGCCTGCAGATCGCCTTCGGCGACACCGTCCGGATCGGCGACACCGTGGTGGTGGAGGGCCAGCAGGGCACGGTCGAGGAGATCACCCTCTCCTACCTGGTGGTCCGGCTCTGGGACTACCGCCGGCTGGTCGTCCCGGTCTCCTACTTCGTCAGCAAGCCCTTCGAGAACTGGACCCGCCGCGACCCGGGGCTGCTCGCCTCCGTCTTCCTCCACCTCGACCACACCACCCCGGTCGACGAACTGCGCGCGGCCCTGCGCACCCTCCTGGAGCGGCACCCGCTGTGGGACGGCGCCGAGTGGGCCCTCAACGTCACCGACACCACCCCGAGCACCATCGTCGTCCGCGCCACCATGACCGCCCGCACCCCCGACGACGCCGCCCAGCTCCGCTTCGACGTCCGCGAGCAGCTCATCGCCCACCTACGCGACGAACACCCGCACGCCCTCCCCCGCCTCCGCACCACCGAGGCCTGATCCCGCACCCCGGCGCGCACACCGCACCACGCGCCGCCCAAACTCCCCGTGCCCCCGACAAAAGTTCCCCGCGCCCCGAAAGGGACGCGGGGAACCACGCGAGGCGGAAGGCCGGGGCCCACCACCCCGCGGCTACAGAACCCTCGTCATCGTCCGGTGCGGAATCCCGGCGTCGTCGTACACCGGCCCCTCCGCCACGTACCCCAGCCGCTCGTAGAACCCGAGCGCCCGCACCTGCGCGTGCAGCTCGACCTCGACGGCCCCGCGCTCGCGCCCCGCCGCCTCGATCGCCCGGACCAGCTCCACCCCGAGCCCCGTCCCCCGGGCCGCCGCGACGACCGCGAGCCGCCCGAGCAGCACCCGCCCCTCGACGCCCCCGGTCAGCTCCCGGGCCTGGTCCCCGAAGATCAGCCGCCCGGTGCCCAGCGGGGCCCCGTCGGCCCCGAGGGCCAACAGGTGCACCGAGGTCGCGTCGTACTCGTCGTACTCCAGCTCCTCCGGCACGTTCTGCTCGACGATGAACACCTCACGCCGGACCTCCCGCACCAGCGTCAGGTCCGACTCCCCCTCGGCGACCCGGACGGTGGCCGGCACCTCAGCTCTCCGCCGCGATGATGTCGAGCGCCTTCCGCAGGTCCGCCGGGTACTCGCTGCTGAACTCGACCCACTGCCCGTCCGCCGGGTGCTCGAAGCCCAGCGAGACGGCGTGCAGCCACTGCCGGGTCAGCCCGAGCCGCTTGGCCAGCGTCGGGTCGGCGCCGTACGTCAGGTCGCCGACGCACGGGTGCCGCAGCGCGGACATGTGGACGCGGATCTGGTGGGTGCGGCCGGTCTCCAGCTTGATGGCCAGCAGCGAGGCGGCCCGGTACGCCTCGATCAGGTCGTAGTGGGTGATCGACGGCTTGCCGTCGCGGGTCACCGCCCACTTCCAGTCCGAGCTGGGGTGCCGCCCGATCGGCGCGTCCACGGTGCCGCTCATCGGGTCCGGGTGCCCCTGGACCAGCGTGTGGTAGCGCTTCTCGGTGATCCGGTCGTGGAACTGCCGCTTGAGGTCGGTGTACGCCCGCTCGGACTTGGCGACGACCATCAGCCCCGAGGTGCCGACGTCCAGCCGGTGCACGATGCCCTGGCGCTCGGCGGCACCCGACGTCGAGATCCGGTAGCCCGCCGCGGCGAGCCCGCCGATCACGGTCGGACCGGTCCAGCCGGGGCTCGGGTGCGCGGCGACGCCGACCGGCTTGTCGACCAGCACGATGTCCTCGTCGTCGTGGACGATCCGCATGCCCTCGACCGGCTCGGCGACGATCCGCACGGGGGCGGCGGGGGCCGGGATCTCGACCTCCAGCCAGGAACCGGCGGTCACCCGGTCCGACTTGCCGGCCGTGGCGCCGTCGAGCGTCACCTTGCCGTCGGCGGCCAGCTCGGCGGCCTTGGTCCGGGAGAAGCCGAACATCCGGGCCAGGGCGGCGTCGAGACGCTCGCCCTCCAGGCCGTCGGGTACGGGGAGGCTTCGGATCTGCGCTGCGGTACTCACCCGTACGAGTATGCCGGAAACGCGACCCCGGCCCTCCCGCCGGTGGTCCGCGGGCGGGAGGGCCCTACTTCTCCGGCTGCTGGTGCACGGTGCCGTCCGGGTTGCTGCCCCGGAACGACAGCAGGACCACCAGGATCCCGCCGCACACGATCGCCGAGTCGGCGAGGTTGAAGACCGCGAAGTGCTGGACGGAGATGAAGTCCACCACGTGCCCGCGGAAGACGCCGGGCGCGCGGAACAGCCGGTCGGTGAGGTTGCCGAGCGCCCCGCCCAGCAGCAGCCCGAGCGCGACCGCCCACGGCAGGCTGTACAGCCTGCGGGCGATCCGCCAGATCACCACGATGACGGCCGAGGCGATCATCGTGAAGACGACGGTCAGTGCCTGCCCCATGCCGAAGGCGGCACCGGAGTTGCGGATGACCTGGAGGGTGACGACGTCGCCGATCACCTTGATCGCCGCGTGGTTCTCCAGCCGGGCGACGACCAGCAGCTTGCTGGCGAGGTCGATCAGGAAGGCCAGCACCGCGACGACGAGCAGCACCCCGACCCGCCGCGGGCCCTTGGGCTTCTCCACCGCCGTGGCACCGGTCGCGAGCGCCGGCTCCGGAGCCCCCGCGGTCTCCGCGGCCCCCGTGGACTCGGCGCCCCCCGCCGGCTCGGCGGGATCGGCGGACTCGGCGGGATCGGTCACGGCCGCCTCCACGTCATCGGCGGGCTTCGGGACGGCGTTGTCCCGGGTCTGGGGGGAACCTTGCGTACTGATGATCCGCTCCGCTGCCGATGGAGCTCCCCGGGCCTGAGGCGGGGGAGGGTGCTGGGCCGATGACCGTTCCGAACCCGTCCGGAAAACCGCTACGGACGCGTCAGGCGACGTTACGGGGTCGAGCGTACGGCAAGCCCGACCCCCCGCGTCGCCCTGGTGGGCCGCTTCAGCGGCGTTCCTGCTTGGCCTTGCACTGCACGCACAGCGTGGCCCGGGGAAAGGCCTGCATCCGGGCCTTGCCGATGGCCTGTCCGCAGGACTCGCAGGTGCCGAAGCCGACGCCCTCCAGCCGCTCCAGGGCGCGCTCCGTCTGGGCGAGGCTGTCCCGCGCGTTGTTGGCGAGCGCCAGCTCGCTCTCCCGCGAGATGTTCTTCGTACCGGCGTCCACCTGGTCGTCGCCGGCTCCGTCGTTGGAGTCGCGCATCAGGCCCGCGATGGCGGCGTCGGCGGCGTCGATCTCGCCCCGCAGCCGCTCCAGGTCGCTGATCAGCTCGTCGTGCAGCTCGTGGACCTCCTCGGTGGTCCACGGGTCCTCGCCGGGGCGGACCGGCAGCGTGGCCGGGTCGACGGACTCGGCGCCGCGCGGCACGGTGACGGTGTCGGTGCTGCTCTTCTGAGGTGCGGTAGTGGTCACGGTCCCCTCCCCTGGATCGGCCGCCACGGCCTTGCGTGCCCGCTTGGTGGCGGTACCCGCGCCGATTGCCTTCTCAGCCATGGCCTCGACCCCATCTACGAACGAATCGAGCCGCCGGTTCCCGGCGGCTTCCAGTGCCGGAACGATAATCCCGATCAAAACCGGTCACAACATGACATACCGGCGCCTCACGATGATCCCACCCAGGCAGCCGCCCCAACCGCCACGCCCCGCGCGCTGACAGACTTGTGCCCACCTCACCCCCGCCTAACCACCCCCTCCGACCGCCCTGAGCCCCCTCCGCCAGCACCCCGGAACCGCCCCCGCGGCCACCCCCGGAAAACCGTTTGGACAAACCGTCTCGCCCGGCCGATACACTGGCCCTTGCAAGGCGCAGATGGGACGAGTACCGACGTACGCAGCCACCAGCGACCCGGGGACGGTGCGAGCCCGGGGGTGTGCACGACGGGAAGATCACCCCGGAGCCGCCGGAAGAACGGCCACCGCGCAGCCCGCGGCGGCCCACTAGAACCGGCAGCAAGCCCAAACAAGAGGGCCGCAACGCAGCACCGCGGCCAAGGAGGGTGGTACCGCGGGGCGGCCAGGCCGTCTCGTCCCTCCGGAGGATCCAGTCCCAGCATCCGCCGGAGGTCGACGCCCGCGATGAGCAGCTCCTACAACCCCGTCCCGGCGCAGGTGGACCTGCCTGCCCTGGAGCACCAGATCCTGTCGTTCTGGCAGGACAACAAGATCTTCCAGCGCAGCCTGGAGCAGTCCGAGGGCCGCCCCGAGTGGGTGTTCTACGAGGGCCCGCCGACCGCCAACGGCATGCCCGGCGCCCACCACATCGAGGCCCGCGTCTTCAAGGACGTCTTCCCGCGCTACCGGACGATGAAGGGCTACCACGTCGCCCGCAAGGCCGGCTGGGACTGCCACGGCCTCCCGGTCGAGCTGGCCGTCGAGAAGGAGCTGGGCTTCTCCGGCAAGCAGGACATCGAGGCGTACGGCATCGCCGAGTTCAACGCCAAGTGCCGCGAGTCGGTGACCCGCCACACCGACGCCTTCGCCGAGCTGACCACCCGCATGGGGTACTGGGTCGACCTCGACGAGGCCTACCGGACGATGGACCCGTCGTACGTCCAGTCCGTCTGGTGGTCGCTCAAGCAGATCTTCGACAAGGGCCTGCTGGTCCAGGACCACCGCGTCGCCCCCTGGTGCCCGCGCTGCGGCACCGGCCTGTCCGACCACGAGCTGGCCCAGGGCTACGAGACCGTGGTCGACCCCTCGGTCTACGTCCGCTTCCCGCTCACCGGCGGCCCGCTGGCCAGCCAGGCGTCCCTGCTCGCCTGGACCACCACCCCGTGGACCCTGGTCTCCAACACCGCCCTCGCGGTCAACCCGGCGGTCACCTACGTGGTGGCCACCGACGGCAACGAGAAGCTGGTCGTCGCCGAGCCGCTGCTCGCCAAGGCCCTCGGCGAGGGCTGGGAGACCACCGGCGAGTCCTTCACCGGCGCCGAGATGGAGCACTGGAACTACCAGCGCCCCTTCGAGCTGGTCGAGATCGAGAACGCGCACTTCGTCCTCAACGCCGACTACGTCACCACCGAGGACGGCACCGGCATCGTCCACCAGTCCCCGGCCTTCGGCGCGGACGACCTCGCGGTCTGCCGCCGCTACGGCCTGCCGGTGGTCAACCCGGTGCTCGCCGACGGAACCTTCGCCCCCGAGGTCCCGCTGGTCGGCGGCCAGTTCTTCAAGAAGGCCGACGAGGCCCTGGTCGCGGACCTCCAGGAGCGCGGCCTGCTCTTCCGCCACGTCCCGTACGAGCACAGCTACCCGCACTGCTGGCGCTGCCACACCGCGCTGCTCTACTACGCGCAGCCGTCCTGGTACATCCGGACCACCGCCGTCAAGGACGCGCTGATCCGCGAGAACGAGGCCACCAACTGGTTCCCGGAGACGGTCAAGCACGGCCGCTTCGGCGACTGGCTGAACAACAACATCGACTGGGCGCTCAGCCGCAACCGCTACTGGGGCACCCCGCTGCCGATCTGGCGCTGCGAGGAGGGCCACCTGACCTGCGTCGGCTCGCTGGCCGAGCTGACCGCGCTGACCGGCACCGACCAGAGCGACCTCGACCCGCACCGCCCGTTCATCGACGAGGTGACCTTCGCCTGCCGCGACTGCGGCGGCACCGCCACCCGCGTGCCCGAGGTCATCGACGCCTGGTACGACTCGGGCTCGATGCCCTTCGCCCAGTACGGCTACCCGTACCAGAACAAGGAGCTGTTCGAGAAGCGCTACCCGGCGCAGTTCATCTCCGAGGCGATCGACCAGACCCGCGGCTGGTTCTACACGCTGATGGCCGTCGGCACCCTGGTGTTCGACAGGAACAGCTACGAGAACGTCGTCTGCCTGGGCCACATCCTGGCCGAGGACGGCCGCAAGATGTCCAAGCACCTGGGCAACATCCTGCAGCCGATCCCGCTGATGGACCAGCACGGCGCCGACGCCGTCCGCTGGTTCATGGCGGCCGGCGGCTCGCCCTGGTCGGCCCGCCGGGTCGGCCACGGCACCATCCAGGAGGTGGTCCGCAAGACCCTCCTCACCTACTGGAACACCGTCGCCTTCCAGGCCCTGTACGCCCGCACCTCGAACTGGGCCCCCTCCGCGAGCGACCCGGCCCCGGCCGACCGCCCGCAGCTCGACCGCTGGGTGCTCTCCGAGCTGAACACCCTGGTCCGCGAGGTCGACGCGGCCTTCGAGGCGTACGACACCCAGCGCGCCGGCAAGCTGCTCTCCGGCTTCGTCGACGACCTGTCCAACTGGTACGTCCGCCGCGGCCGCCGCCGCTTCTGGCAGGGCGACGCCGCCGCGCTCGCCACCCTGCACGAGGCGCTGGAGACGGTCACCCGTCTGATGGCCCCGCTCACCCCGTTCATCACCGAGCGGGTCTGGCAGGACCTGGTCGTCCCGGTCGCCCCGGACGCCCCGGCCTCGGTGCACCTGGCGAGCTGGCCGCAGGCCGACGAGTCGCTGATCGACACCGAGCTCTCCCGGAACATGGCGCTGGTCCGCCGCCTGGTCGAGCTGGGCCGGGCCACCCGCGCCGAGTCCGGCGTGAAGACCCGTCAGCCGCTCTCCCGCGCGCTGGTCGCCGCCCAGGGCTGGGAGGAGCTGCCCGCCGACCTGCGCGCGCAGATCGCCGAGGAGCTCAACGTCTCCACCCTGGAGTCGCTCGCGGAGGTCGGCGGTTCGCTGGTCGACACCAGCGCCAAGGCCAACTTCCGTGCGCTGGGCAAGCGTTTCGGCAAGGGCGTGCAGGACGTCGCCAAGGCGGTCGCCGCCACCGACGCCGCCCGCCTGGCCGCCGAGCTGCGGGCGAACGGCGAGACCGACGTCGAGCTCAACGGCGAGACGATCACCCTCTCCCCCGACGAGGTGATCATCACCGAGACCCCGCGCGAGGGCTGGGCCGTCGCCAACGAGTCCGGCGCCACCGTCGCCCTCGACCTGGCCATCACCCCGGAGCTCAAGCGGCTCGGCATCGCCCGCGACGCCATCCGCCAGATCCAGGAGGCCCGCAAGAACTCCGGCCTCGACGTCGCCGACCGCATCGTCCTCCGCTGGCGCGCCACCTCGGAGGAGACCGCCGAGGCCATCGCCGAGCACGGCCCCCTCGTCGCCGAGGAGGTCCTCGCCACGGACTTCGCCGCCGGCGCGGCCGACTGGAACTCCGAGACCTTCGCCGACGAGTCCCTCGGCCTCGCCTTCCAGCTCCGCAAGGCCTGACCCACCCCGGCGAAGCCGCCGTCGCCCCGAAGGGCGACGGCGGCTTCGCCGTACCCCCACGCCCCCACCCCTCTCCCCGCGCTCCCCCGACACGAAAAAGGGCGTCCCCCTCCCCGACCCGGAGGTCGGAAAGGGGGACGCCCCTCAAAAGGCCCTGCTACAACCTCAGTTGTCGCCGTCCTCGTCGATCAGGAAGCCCCGCATCGGCGCCGGAGCCTGCTGCATCGGCTGCGGCGGCTGCGGCCGGACGGCCGCCATCGGCTGGGTCATCCCGGCCGGCTGCATCTGCGGAGCCCCGCTGTTGCCACCGTTCGACTGCCCGCCGAAGCTCGGCGCACCCGAGTTCCCGCCGAAGGAGCTCTGCCCGCCGAAGGACGGCGAGTTCCCACCGAACGACGGCTGGCTGCCACCGAACGACGACCCACCGGAGGTCATCGCGCTCGCGCCGGTCGGCGCCATCGACGAGGCCGCCGGCGGCAGCGACGCGGTGGCGGGGATCCGCGGCGGGGCGAGCGAGTCGTCGGCCTGCGACTCCAGCTGACGGAGCTGGGTCTCCAGGTACGACTTCAGGCGCGTACGGTACTCACGCTCGAACGCCCGCAGGTCCTCGACCTTGCGCTCCAGCGTGGCGCGAGCGGACTCCAGCGAGCCCATCGCGACGCGGTGCTTCTCCTGCGCGTCCCGCTCCAGGGCGTCGGCCTTGGCCCGGGCGTCGCGCTCAAGACCCTCGGCACGGCTGCGCGCCTCGCCGACGATCTTGTTGGCCTCGGAACGGGCCTCGGAGATCGCCTGGTCGGCGGTCTGCTGAGCGAGCGCCAGCACACGGGCGGCGCTGTCGCCACCGGGGCCCTGCTGCTGCATCGGGCCGCCCATGGGGCCGCCCATCTGCTGCTGCGGACCACCCATCTGCTGCGGGCCGCCCATGGGGCCGCCCATCTGCTGCATCTGCTGCTGGCCCATGCCCTGGCCCATCGGGTTGCCCATCTGCTGCGGGCCACCGGGACCGCCCATGGGCTGGAGCATCTGACCGCCCATCGGCTGGACCAGCTGCTGCTGGCCGCCCATGGTCTGGTTCATCTGCTGCGGACCGCCGGGGCCCATCGGACCGCCCTGGCCGGCCGGGAGCTGCGGCGCGCCGGAGGGCAGGCCGAGCGGCTGGTTGCCCATCTGCTGCTGGGGTCCACCCGGGCCCATCTGCTGCTGCTGCGGACCACCGGGGCCCATCTGCTGCGGGCCGCCCGGGCCCTGCTGGCCGGGGACCGGCGGACCGGATATGGCGGCCGGAACGGGAGCGGCCGGTCGGGCCGCCTCCTGCGGCGGCTCCTTCCGCATGTTGGCCTGGTTCTGCGCGGCGGCGCGGGTCGCGGCGGCCAGCTTGGCGCGCAGGTCCTCGTTCTCCCGGAGGAGGCGGGTCAGCTCCGCCTCGACCTCGTCGAGGAAGGCATCGACCTCGTCCTCGTCATAGCCTTCACGCAGGCGGACGGTCGTGAACTGCTTGTTCCGAACGTCCTCGGGGGTCAATGGCATCTCTTCACCTCAACGTGATCGTCGGCACACCGGCATCCTGTCGCATCGCTCACCTACGACTAGGGGTGCACAAGCGAGATCAGGACATACACAATGATCATCAGTACGAAGAAGGACAGGTCGAGCGCCACGCCCCCGAAACGCAACGGCGGAATGAACCGCCGAAGAAGCTTGAGCGGCGGATCCGTGACAGTGTACGTGGCCTCCAGGACCAGGACCATGGCCTTGCCGGGCCGCCACGAACGCGCGAACTGGAAGACCCAGTCCATGACCAGCCGCACCAGCAGGAACACCAGGAAGACGGTCAGGGCGTAGTAGAGCACCGCCCACACGATGTCCATCGCGTTTCCCTCTCCCCGGTCCCGGGCCCTAGGGCCTGCCGCTCGTCACCTGTCGTCAACCACTGACTGTTGATCAGATCCACACGTAAAGTCGTGGCCGGGTCAGCTCTGGTTGAAGAACCCACCCTCGGCGATCCGAGCCTTGTCCTCCGCCGTGACATCGACGTTAGCAGGCGACAGCAGGAACACCTTCTGTGTCACGCGCTCGATACTGCCGTGCAGACCGAAGACGAGTCCAGCGGCGAAGTCTACGAGGCGCTTCGCGTCGGTGTCGTCCATCTCGGTCAGATTCATGATCACGGGGGTCCCACCACGGAACTGTTCCCCGATGGTACGGGCCTCGTTGTAGGTCCGGGGGTGCAACGTGGTGATGCGGTAGGGCTCTCGTTCGTTCACTACCTTGGGCATGATCACCGGGGAGCTCTTCTCCAGGTTGTGGCGACGTTCGGGTGTGATGGACGACACGGGGGCCATCCTCGGAGTCTCCTGTCGGATCGGCACCGCCGCCGGGACCGGCTGCGGGGTGATCGAGGAGACCGGGGCGGGTGCGGCGGCGGCAGCGGCGGCCGGCCGGGGGATGTCCTCGGTCCGCTGCCCCGTGCGAATCGGCTCGGGGTCCGCGTCGTAGTCGTCGTCGGGGTCGTACCCCTGGCCGTCGTACGTCTCGTCCTCCACGAGGCCGAGGTAGACCGCCATCTTGCGCATTGCGCCGGCCATGCTCCTGTCTCCTCCGCTCATGGCCACCTCGCTGACGCTCGGTGACTGATTCGCGGAACGCGCACCTTCCGATGGTCGCTCGCTCCGCTCGCTCCGTGCGGACCAGCTCCGTCCCGGCGGCCGGGCCACGGCCCTGCCTGCGGATTCCGCGGTCCCTCCACGACGGCGCGTCAGGACGACGACCTGTCAGAGTTGTGGAGTGGGGGCCGCGGAGCTGCGATCCACGGTTCGCTAGCGCTCCGGAGAGCTGCTAGATTCTGTCCTATTTTGTCCTGCAGTCTGATCTACTTACCCGGTGACGTTACCTGAGGGGTGACCTCACTCCGAGTACCGCCGTTCCGACGCGCACATGTGTCGCCCCGGCGGCAATCGCCTGCTCAAGGTCGCCGCTCATCCCTGCGGAGACCATGGTGGCAGCAGGATGGGCCGTCCGTACGGCGGTTGCGATTTCCGCCAACCGGCCGAACGCCCCCGCCGGGTCTCCGGCCAATGGGCCGACCAGCGGAGCGACGGTCATCACACCGTCCAGTCGCAGCCCGGGCGTGTCGGCGATGGCGTCGGCCAGACGGGCGACGTCCGCCGGAGCGACTCCGGCGCGGTGCTCGCCCTCGCCGTGCTCCTTGTCCAGCGCCACCTGCACCAGGCAACCCAGCTCCGGGCGCCCGGACTTGAGCACCGCCGCCGAGAGCGACTCGACCAGCCGCAGCCGGTCCACCGAGTGCACGTGGTTCGCGTACCGGACGACCGAGCGGACCTTGTTGGTCTGCAACTGTCCGACGAAGTGCCAGTCGAGAGGAAGGTTTCTGCACTGCTCCGCCTTGGGCGCGGCGTCCTGGTCGCGGTTCTCCGCGACGTCCGTCACACCCAGGCCGGCCAGCAGTGCGGTGTCCTCGGCCGGGTAGGTCTTGGTGACGACGATCAGGGTGACCTCGTCGCGCGGGCGTCCGGCGGCCGCACAGGCGTCCGAGATCCGGCGCTCGACCACTTCGAGGTTGGTCCCGAGCTCCTCGTACCGGGCCCGCTGGCCCTCGGTCAGGGCTTCGAGCCAGTTCTTGTCGGGAAAGCCGGCCGAACCGCCCGGGAACGGTCCGTAGATGTCGTTCGTCATCAGTTTTCAGAGCCCAACCAGACGTAGCTCGCGAGCCGGCCCGTGCGCTGCTCGCGGCGGTAGGAGTAGTGATCGGCGGATTCGAGGGTGCAGACCGGTGAGCGCACCAGCCCGGTGACCCCCGCCGCGGCCAGCTGGGCCGCGACCCCCTCCGGCACGTCCAGCGCCGGAGTCCCCCAGGACGTCTCGGCGAAGGCCGTCGGCACCACGGCGGCGACCTCGGCGCGCAGTTCGGCCGGTACCTCGTAGCAGCGGCCGCAGACCGCGGGGCCGGTGGCGGCGGTGATCCGCGCCGGCTCGGCCCCCAGCCCGACCATCGCCCGGACGACCGCGGGCACCACCCCGGCCGCCAGCCCGGGCCGGCCCGCGTGGGCCGCGCCCACCACGCCCGCCACCGGGTCGGCCAGCAGCACCGGGGTGCAGTCGGCGGTCAGCACGGCCAGCGCGAGCGGCCGGTCGGTGACCACCGCGTCCACCGTCGGGGCCTCCCCGTGCGGCTGGCGCTGCGTCACCACGGCGACCTCGGCGCCGTGCACCTGGTTCATCCAGACCACGTCGGCCGGGTTCAGCCCCAGTTCGCGGGCGGCGATCGCCCGGTTCTCCCGGACGGCCTCCGGGTCGTCCCCCACCGCGCCGCCGAGGTTGAGCTCCCCGTACGGCGAAGTGCTCACCCCGCCCCACCGGTCGGTGAAGGCGAAGTGAGCACCCGCGTGTACCGCGCGATCGATCACTTAAGGAAATCCGGGACGTCGAGCTCCTCGGCCGGGCTCTCCACGAACGGCTGCCGGGCCGGCTGCACCTGCGGCGGCACCGGGGCGGCGGCGGTCGTGGTGGCCTGGGTCTCGGTCGAACGGGCCGGGGCGGACTGGGCCTCCCCCTCCGAACGCGACGTCACCGAGCCGATGCTCCCGTACGACGGGCGGCCGGCCGGGCGCTCCGGGGCGGCCGGCGGGGTGGCCGGGCGCTCCGGGGCGGTGGACTTCACCACCGGGTCGCGGACGATCGCCGGCGGCTGGCCGCCGTCGAAGCCGGCCGCGATGACGGTGACCCGCACCTCGTCGCCGAGCGCGTCGTCGATGACCGCACCGAAGATGATGTTGGCCTCGGGGTGGGCGGCCTCGCTGACCAGCTGGGCCGACTCGTTGATCTCGAACAGACCGAGGTCGGAGCCGCCCGAGATGGACAGCAGCACGCCGCGGGCGCCGTCGATCGAGGCCTCCAGCAGCGGCGAGGAGATCGCCATCACGGCGGCCGCCTTCGCGCGGTCCTCGCCGCGGGCCGAGCCGATGCCCATGAGCGCCGAACCGGCCTCCGACATGACGGACTTGACGTCGGCGAAGTCGAGGTTGATCAGACCCGGGGTGGTGATCAGGTCCGTGATGCCCTGGACACCGGAGAGCAGGACCTGGTCGGCCGAGCGGAAGGCGTCGAGAACGCTGACCTGACGGTCCGAGATGGACAGCAGTCGGTCGTTGGGGATCACGATGAGGGTGTCGACCTCTTCGCGCAGGGCGGCGATGCCGTCCTCGGCCTGGTTGGCCCGGCGGCGGCCCTCGAAGGTGAAGGGGCGGGTGACCACGCCGATGGTCAGGGCGCCCAGCGAGCGGGCGATGTTGGCGACGACGGGCGCGCCGCCCGTGCCCGTGCCACCGCCCTCACCGGCGGTCACGAAGACCATGTCGGCCCCCTTGAGGACCTCCTCGATCTCCTCGCGGTGGTCCTCGGCGGCCTTGCGGCCGACCTCGGGGTTGGCGCCGGCGCCGAGGCCCCGGGTGAGTTCACGGCCCACATCGAGCTTGACGTCGGCGTCGCTCATGAGGAGGGCCTGCGCATCGGTGTTGATCGCGATGAACTCGACGCCCTTGAGACCGACCTCGATCATCCGGTTGATGGCGTTGACACCACCGCCGCCGATTCCGACGACCTTGATGACTGCGAGGTAGTTCTGCGGTGCTGCCACGTCGAAGGCCTCTCGCCTCGAATTTCCGGGTCGGACAGGCCCGGTGAGGGGCCGTTCCGACGGATGTCGATGGGGAGGGAGCCTGGTTTCTGACTGAATGTCCGAAATGCCGACCGCCGACCCCAACCCTAAACTTGACCTTTAGGGTTAGTCCTGTGTCTCCGTCACATCGCCAAAGGACACAGTCCGGTGACACAGGACACTAGGTGGCTCCGGGCACGTGTTTCAACGAACACGCCGAGCTTCCCCTTTTCTTTTGAGCCTATGTGATCATCGGCCGGCATACGAAACCGGGGGTGACCACCAAGGGTCGGGCCGACACTCCCAGGCGTCAACCCCTCCCTCGGGCACAGAATCTAGCGGATCACCCCGACACCGCCGGCGCCTCCGGCGCGGTCACGTCGAAGTTGGTGCCCTTCTGCTTCATCAGCGCCACGAGCACCAGGGCCTTGCGGTCGTTCTGCTCGGGGCTCCCCCAGCGCACCGTCGCACCCCCGCTGAGCTGCAGCTCGATGTCGTCGTACGAGTGCACCAGCACCGATCCGGCCCGCTTGGAGATCTCCTGCGGCAGCCCGGCGGCCACCGACACGGCGCCCTGCACCAGCTGGGCGCGGGAGATCACTCCGTCCACGTCCTTCGCCTGCTGACTGAGCCGCAGTTCCACCACCGGCACGCCCTCGGGCGGGGCCGCCTCGGTGGCGAAGCTCACTCCGGAGGCATCCACCTGGGTGAACTGACCGTCATCCCCCTTGACGGCGGCCACCGCGGTGCGCTGCACGACCTTGACCTGTAGCGTGTGCGGCCAGCCGCGCCACACCTCGGCCTTCGCCACCCGGGGGATCGACTCCACCCGGTGTTTGACCCCGTCCAGGTCCACCCTGGCCAGTGGGCCGCCGGCCAGCCCGCCGATCGCCTCGCGGACCTGGTCCGAGGTCAGCTTCCCGTCCGGCGTGCCCTGGACGGCGACGTCGCGCACGTTCAGCACCGAGGAGAAGAAGACCAGCCAGGCCAGCACGCCGAGCACCGCGGCGCCGAGCACGCTCAGCACCGCGATGCCCCGCCTGGAGAGCCGGAGGCGAGGAGCGGACTCCTCGTCCTCCAGTTGCTCCTCCAGGGGGTCGGCGGGCCGACCGTCAGCCACGACGGCGACCGCCCCGGTGGGCCTGGATCGCCTCGTACACCATGCCGACCAGCAGGTCGTCCGCGTCCCGGCGGCCGAACTCGGCGGCGGCCCGGCTCATGTCCCAGAGCCGCTGCGGGTCGGTGAGCACCGGCAGCACGTTCTGCAGCACCCAGTCCGAGGTCAGCTCGGCGTCGTCCACCAGCAGGCCGCCGCCGGCCTTGACCATCGGCTGGGCGTTCAGCCGCTGCTCGCCGTTGCCGATCGGCAGCGGCACGAAGGCGGCGGGCAGGCCCACGGCCGCCAGCTCGGCCACCGTCATGGCGCCGGCCCGGCAGAGCATCAGGTCGGCGGCCGCGTAGGCGAGGTCCATCCGGTCGATGTACGGCACCGGGCGGTACGGCGGCATCCCGGGGACGTCCGCGACCTGCGGCAGCTCGTTCTTCGGGCCGACCGCGTGCAGGATCTGCACGCCGTACTGCTGCAGCCGCGGGGCGATCGAGGTGATCGTCTCGTTGAGCCGGCGGGCGCCCTGGGAGCCGCCGGAGACCAGCAGGGTGGGCAGCCTCTGGTCGAGGCCGAAGTAGTGGCGGGCCTCCGGACGGGCGGCCGCGCGGTCCAGGGTGGCGATGGTCCGGCGCAGCGGGATGCCGATGTACCGGGAGTCGCGCAGCTTGCTGTCCGGGGTGGAGACCGCCACGAAGTCGGTGTAGCGGGCGCCGATCTTGTTGGCCAGGCCCGGCCGGGCGTTGGCCTCGTGCACCACGATCGGCACACCGGCCCGCTTGGCGGCCAGGTAGGCGGGCATCGCGACGTACCCGCCGAAGCCGACCACGGCGTCGGCGTTGACCCGCTCGATGATCTCCTGGGCGGCCCGGACGGTGCCGCGCAGCCGGCCGGGGACGGTGATCAGCTCGGGGGTGGGCTTGCGGGGCAGCGGGACGGCCGGGATCAGCTCCAGCTGGTAGCCGCGCTCGGGCACCAGTCGGGTCTCCAGACCGCGCTCGGTACCCAGGGCGGTGATCCCGATGGACGGGTCGTGCCTGCGGAGGGCGTCCGCGAGGGCCAGCGCCGGCTCGATGTGACCGGCGGTCCCCCCGCCGGCGAGTACGACATGCACCGAAATTCACCGCTCCCTGCGTGCCGGCCCGGGGGCCGGGCGCGCTGTGGTTCGTCGTCGTGGCAGCACCCGGGCCAGTCGCTTCCTGATCCGGGAGTTCTTGCTCCGGGCGGCCAGGGCCGCCTTCGCGCCCGAGGTGCTGCGTGCCAGGCACAGCAGCACTCCGATCGCGGACATGGCCGACAGCATGGCGGAACCGCCGTAGGAGAACAGCGGGAGCGGGACGCCCGCGATGGGCAGCAGTCCCAGCGCCGACCCCAGGTTGATCACGGCCTGCGCCATGATCCAGGTGGTGGCGGCTCCCGCGGCGTACCTGACGAAGGGATCCTTCGTACCGATGGCCACACGGATACCCGCGTAGCCTAGTGCCGCGAAGAGACCGATCACCGACAGCGTCCCCACCAGACCCAGTTCCTCGCCGGTCGCGGCGAAGATGAAGTCGGTGTGCGCCTCGGGTAGCTGGCCCCACTTCTCCACGCCGGCGCCCAAGCCGGTACCGAAGCCTCCGCCGAGCGCGAACGAGTAGACGCCGTGCAGGGCCTGGAAGCAGGCGCCCTCCGGGTCGAGCTTGGTGATGCCTATGCAGCCCAGGCGCTCGGCGCGGTGCGGGACGGTGACCACCAGGGCGGTGCAGACCACGACCGCCACTCCGAGGGTGGCCACGAACAGCCGCAGCGGGGCGCCGACCATCCACAGCAGCGCGAACAGCATGGCCACCAGGATCATCGAGGTGCCCATGTCGCCGCCGATCATGATCAGCGCGAGCAGCAGCAGGGCCCCTGGCACCAGCGGCACCAGCAGGTGCTTCCAGGAGTTGAGGGTGCCGGCCTTCTGCTTGCGGGCCAGCAGGTCGGCGCCCCAGAGCACCAGCGCGAGCTTGGCGAACTCGGAGGGCTGGAACTGGAAGAACCCGAAGTTCAGCCAGTTCTGGTTGCCGTTGATCCGCACCCCGATGCCGGGCACGGCGACCAGCGCGAGCGCGCCGATCACGCCGAACATCACCGGGTAGACGATCACCCGCAGCACCGCCAGCGGGACGGAGGCGAAGCCGATCAGCAGGACCAGGCCGAGGATGGCCGAGATCAACTGCTTGAGGAAGTAGTACTGCGCGGTGTGGTGCTGGTTCAGGGCCAGGATCTGCGAGGCCGAGAAGACCATCATCAGACCGAGCACCACCAGCAGCAGCGTGGTGCCGACGATCAGCAGGTACGGCGTGAGCGGCCGGTCCAGCCAGTACCGGACGCGGGCCCGGAGGGCCTGCACCCGTCCCAGAGGACCGGCCGACTTGTACTTGGTCGTGGTGGCGGAGATCACTCGCCACGGCTCGGCGGCGTCCCGCTTGCCAACGCCGGAATCCGCCCTGCCCTGCCCCGCCACCGCTCCCCGCTCACTCTCTCCGTACGACGCCTGGGCGTCGGCCAGCTACTCGTTCCCCAGCTCCCGGACGGCCGCCGCGAACAGGTCGCCGCGCTCGCCGTAGTTGGTGAACATGTCCATCGAGGCGCAGGCCGGGGCCAGCAGCACCGTGTCACCCGATTGGGCGAGCGACGCGGCCGTGCGAACCACCTCGGTCATCGCCACCGCGCCAGTCTGGCCCCCGGCCGCCTCGATCACCGGCACATCCGGAGCGTGTCGCTCCAGCGCCTCGCGGATCAGCGCCCGGTCCTGCCCGATCAGCACGACCGCGCGCAGCCGCTCGGCCGCGCCCTGGGCCAGGTCGTCGAAGGTCGCGCCCTTGGCCAGGCCGCCGGCGATCCAGACGATCGGCCGGTAGGCGGCCAGCGAGGCGGCCGCGGCGTGGGTGTTGGTGGCCTTGGAGTCGTCGATGTACGTGACCTCGCGGACCACGCCCACCTCGGCGATCCGGTGGGCGTCCGGGCGGAAGGCCCGCAGGCCCTCCCGGACGGCCTTCGGCTCGACCCCGTACGCCCGCGCCAGCGCCGCCGCGGCGAGCGCGTTGGCGATGTTGTGCGGGGCGGGTGGGTTGACGTCCTCGACGGCGCCCAGCTCGGCCGCGTTCTTGGCCCGGTCCTCGACGAAGGCGCGGTCCACCAGCAGGCCGTCCACCACGCCGAAGTTCGACGGGCTCGGCGCGCCGAGGCCGAAGCCGATCGCCCGGCAGCCCTCCTCGACGTCGGCCTCGCGGACCAGCGCCTCGGTGGCCGGGTCGGCCAGGTTGTACACGCAGGCGACGGTGTTGCCCTGGTAGATCCGGCCCTTGTCGGCGGCGTACGCCTCCATCGAGCCGTGCCAGTCGAGGTGGTCGGGGGCCAGGTTGAGCACGGCCGCCGAGTGCGGGCGCAGCGAGGGCGCCCAGTGCAGCTGGTAGCTGGAGAGCTCGACGGCGAGCACGTCGTACGGCTCCTCGGCGAGCACCGCGTCCAGCACCGAGACCCCGACGTTGCCGACGGCGGCGGTGCGCTTGCCGGCCGCGGTGAGGATCGAGGCGAGCATCTGGACGGTGGTGGTCTTGCCGTTGGTGCCGGTGACGGCCAGCCAGGGGGCGGGCTCGCCGGTGCCCGGCAGCGGCCTGCGCAGCCGCCAGGCGAGCTCGACGTCGCCCCAGACCGGGACGCCGGCCGCCTCGGCGGCGGCGAACAGCGGGCTGTCGGGGGCCCAGCCGGGCGAGGTGACGATCAGCCCGGTGCCCTCGGGCAGGCTCGCGCCGTCGCCCAGGCGCACCGCGACGCCCAGGGCCTCCAGCTCGGCGGCGCGGGCCCTGAGGCCCTCGCCGCTGCCGCCGTCGACCACGGTGACGTGGGCGCCGAGGCCGTGCAGGACGCGCGCGGCGCTGATGCCGGAGACGCCGAGGCCGGCGACGACGACCGGCAGGTTCCTGAAGTCGAAGTCCGTCATCCCGCCCGGTATCCCGCGTAGAAGAGGCCGAGGCCGATGGCCACGCACAGGCCCTGGATGATCCAGAAGCGGACCACGACCAGGACTTCGCTCCAGCCCTTGAGTTCGAAGTGGTGTTGCAGTGGTGCCATCTTGAAGACGCGCTTGCCGGTCATCCGGAAGGAGCCGACCTGGATGATCACCGACAGGGTGATGATCATGAAGAGGCCGCCGAGCAGGATGAGCAGCAGCTCGGTGCGCGAGCAGATCGCGAGGCCGGCCAGGGCGCCGCCGAGGGCCAGCGAGCCGGTGTCGCCCATGAAGATCTTGGCGGGCGAGGTGTTCCACCACAGGAAGCCGAAGCAGGAGCCCATCAGGGCGGCGGCGACCACCGCGAGGTCCAGCGGGTCCCGGACGTCGTAGCAGGCGTTGGTGGCGGAGATGAAGTAGGCGCAGCTCTGCGAGTACTCCCAGACGCCGATGAAGGTGTAGGCGCCGAAGGCCATCACCGAGGCGCCGGTGGCGAGGCCGTCCAGACCGTCCGTCAGGTTCACGCCGTTGGAGGTCGCGGCGATCATGAAGTAGGCGAAGATGACGAACAGCACGGGGCCGATCGACCACGTGAAGTCGCGCACGAAGGACAGCGACTGGGAGGCCGGGCTGAGCCCGCGGTCGTCGTGGAACTGGAGCGCCAGGACGGCGAACACCAGGCCGACGATGGACTGGCCGGCCAGCTTCGCCTTGGCCCGCAGACCGAGCGAGCGGCGCTTGACCACCTTGATGTAGTCGTCCAGGAAGCCGACCAGGCCCAGGCCCGTGGTCAGGAAGAGCACCAGCAGCCCGGAGGCGGTCGGGCTGTCGCCCGTTATCGCCTTCGTGGCGAAGTACGCGATCAGGGTCGCCAGGATGAAGGCGATGCCGCCCATCGTGGGCGTGCCCTTCTTGCTGTGGTGCGCCTTGGGGCCGTCGTCACGGATGTACTGTCCGTAGCCCTGCCGGGCGAGCAGCTTGATCAGGGCGGGCGTGCCGACCAGCGACAGGACCAGGCCGATCAGCCCGGAGAAGAGGATCTGCTTCATCATCGGGCAGCACCGTCCGCCAGGAGGGCCTCGGCCACCTTCTCCAGCCCCACCGAACGGGACGCCTTCACCAGGACCACATCCCCCGGCCGCAGCTGACTGCGCAGCAGCTCGACCGCCGCGTCCGCGTCGGACACCAGCACCGACTCCTCACCCCACGAACCTTCGTTCCTCGCGCCGAGTTCCATGCAGGCCGCCTCGCGTCCGCCGACCGCCACCAGCTTGGTGACGTCCAGCCGGACGGCGAGCCGCCCGATGGCGTCGTGCTCGGCCAGGCTCTCCTCGCCGAGCTCCCGCATCTCGCCGAGCACCGCCCAGGTGCGTCGGCGCTCCGGGCCGCGGCCGCCCATCGAGACCAGCGCCCGCAGCGCGGCCCGCATCGAGTCGGGGTTCGCGTTGTAGGCGTCGTTGACGACGGTGACACCATCGGCCCGGTCGACGACCTCCATGCGCCAGCGGGACAGCGCACCCGCCTCGCCCAGGGCGGCGGCGGTGTCGTCGACGGACATCCCGAGCTCCGTCGCCACCGCGGCGGCGGCGAGGGCGTTCGAGACGTGGTGCTCACCGTACAGGCGCAGCTGCACGGGCGCGGAACCGGCCGGGGTGGTGAGCGTGAAGGATGGCCGTCCGGTGGCGTCCAGACGAACGTCCGTGGCCCGGACGTGGGCGTCCTGGGATTCCCCGAACAGGACCACCTTCGCCCTGGTACGGGAGGCCATCGCGCGCACCAGCCGGTCGTCGGCGTTGAGGATCGCGGCGCCGTCGGCGGGCAGCGCCTCGACCAGCTCGCCCTTGGCCTCGGCGATCGCCTCCTGGGAGCCGAACTCGCCGACGTGGGCGGTGCCGACGTTGAGCACCAGGCCGATCCGGGGCGGGGTGATCGAGGTGAGGTACTCGATGTCGCCCTTGTGCCGGGCGCCCATCTCCATGACCAGGTGCCGGGTGCCGGCCTCGACCCGCAGCGCGGTCATCGGGTGGCCGATCTCGTTGTTGAGCGAGCCGGGCGGGAAGACGGTCTCGCCGTGGCGCTGGAGCAGCTGGGCGATCAGGTCCTTGGTGCTGGTCTTGCCGGCCGAGCCGGTCAGCGCGACCACGGCGGTGCCCTCGGCGCGGGCGACCACGGCGCGGGCCAGTCTGCCCAGCGCCTCCACCACACTGTCGACCAGGACGGCGGGCACGCCGACCGGGCGGGAGGCCAGCACCGCGACGGCGCCGGCCCCGACCGCCGTGACGGCGTAGTCGTGGCCGTCCACGTGCTCGCCGACGAAGGCCGCGAACAGGCCGCCGGGGCTCACCTTCCGCGAGTCGACCTCGACCGGGCCGGTGACCAGGGCGTCCGGGTCCGCGCCGTCCAGGGTGCCTCCGACGGCGGCGGCCACCTCGGCGAGGGTCAGTGCGATCACTGCTGCTCTACTCCTCGGTCGCCCCGCGCGGCCGCGGTCCGCGCGATGGATTCGCGCAGCACCTCCCGGTCGTCGAAGGGGCGGATCTCGTCTCGTACGTACTGGCCGAGCTCGTGGCCCTTGCCGGCCACCAGCACGGTGTCCCCCGCCTGGGCGCGGGCGACCGCGAGCCGGATCGCCTCGGCCCGGTCGGGGACGACCAGGACGGCTCCGCGCTCGGCCTCGGGCACCGCGGCGGCGCCGGTCAGCATGCTGGCGAGGATCGCCAGCGGGTCCTCGCTGCGCGGGTTGTCGCTGGTCAGCAGGGCGGTGTCGGCGAGGCGGGCGGCGATCGCGCCCATCGGGCCGCGCTTGTGCGGGTCGCGGTCGCCGCCGCAGCCGATGACGACGTGCAGGCGGCCCACGGTGACCTCGCGCAGCGAGGCGAGGACGGCCTGCAGGGCGTCCGGCTTGTGCGCGTAGTCCACGACGGCGACGAACGGCTGTCCGGCGTCCACCCGCTCCAGCCGGCCCGGCACCCCGGGGACGGCGGCGACCCCGGCCACCGCCCGCTCCAGCGGCAGCCCGGCGACGACCAGCGCGGTGATCGCGGCCAGCGCGTTGGAGACGTTGAACGGGCCGGGCAGCGGGACGGCCGCGTCGGCCTGGGCGCCGTCCGGGCCGAGCACCCGGAAGGTGGAGCCGGTCGGGCCGAGCTTGACGTCCACGGCCCGCCAGTCGGCCTCGGCGGCGCCGGTGGCGGAGAAGGTGCTCACCGGGATCTTGGCCTCGGCGGCGAGCCGGCGGCCGTACTCGTCGTCCAGGTTGACCACGCCCCGGCGGGACTTGCCGGGCTGGAACAGCCGGGCCTTCGCCTGGAAGTAGTCCTCCATGTCCGGGTGGAAGTCGAGGTGCTCGGGGGTGAGGTTGTTGAACAGCGCGACGTCGTACGCCACCCCGTCGGTGCGGCCGAAGACCAGGGCGTGGCTGGAGACCTCCATGGTCACCGCGTCGGCGCCGCTCTCGGCCATCACGCCGAGGATCGCGTGCAGGTCGGTGGCCTCGGGGGTGGTGCGCTCGCTCTTGATCCGCTCCTCGCCGACCCGCATCTCGACGGTGCCGATGACGCCGGGGTTGCGCCCGGCGCCGCGCAGGCCGCCCTCGACCAGGTACGAGGTGGTGGTCTTGCCGTTGGTGCCGGTCAGCCCGATCATCAGCAGCCGCTCGGACGGTCGGCCGTAGACGATCGCGGCCAGCTCGCCCATCAGGGCCCGGGGCCGGTCCACGACCAGCAGCGGCAGGCCGGTGGGGGCCGCCAGCTCGGCGCCGGCCGGGTCGGTGAGCACGGCCACCGCGCCGGCGTCCGCGGCCTTGGCCGCGAAGGCCGCGCCGTGGTGGTTGGCGCCCGGGAAGGCCACGTAGACATCGCCCGGGCGCACCGCGCGGGAGTCGTGGGTGACGCCGGTGACGGCGCCGCCCTCGACGGTCGGCAGGCCCAGTCGGGCGGCCAGCTCGGCGAGCGGCAGGGCGGGGGTCCCGGTCGGGCGGGGCGGACTCACGGTGATTTGATCGGGTTTCGGCACGGCGGGAAGGCTATCCGCCGAAGGGTGCCCAGGGCCAAACCGGGCCTTCGCCGCGTCGCCGTCCAGACCGGCCCGCTGGTTGCTCATGTTCGCTCACGGCTTCCACTCGACGGGCAGGTTGGGCGCCTGGCTGCCGCTCGGCGGGACCTGCATGGTCTTCAGGGTGAACTCCATCACCTGCTTGAACACCGGGCCGCACAGCTGGCCGCCGAAGTGGCCGTTGACCGGGCCCTGGAGGGTGCAGGAGACGGTGTACCGGGGGTTGTCGGCGGGGGCGAACCCGATGAAGGAGGCGGTGTAGCCGTCGTAGCCCTTGCCGTCGGCGGCCCCCCGGTTGGCGGTACCGGTCTTGCCGGCGACCCGGTAGCCGGGGATGGCGGCCTTGCCGCCGGTGCCCTGCTCGTCGTCGACGACCGACTCCAGCATCGAGGTGAGGGTCTTGGCGGTCTGCTCGCTGACCACCCGGGTCTGCTCCCCCGCCGGGGTCGGGACGTACTTGCCGTCGGGCCCGGTGGTGCCCTGGACGATGCTGGGCGCGACCCGCACCCCGCCGTTGGCGATGGTGGAGTAGACCGAGGTGGCCTGCAGCGCGTTCATCTGGAGCGGGCCCTGGCCGAAGGAGATGTTGTACTTCTCCGAGGCGACCAGGTCCTCCGGCTTCTTGAGCATCCCGGGGGTCTCCCCGGGGAAGTTCAGGCCGGTCGGCTGGGCGACGCCGAACTTGCGCATGTAGCCGTCCAGCACCTGGTTGGCCTTCAGCTGGTCGCCGCCGCCGAGGGTCTCCACGGCCTCGATGGTGCCGATGTTCGAGGACTTGGCCAGCACCCCGGCCAGGGTCAGGTACCAGTCGCCGTGCTCGACGTCGTCCTTGAACTGCTGGCCGGCCCGGACCAGCCGGTTCGGCACGGTGACCTTGGTGTCCCAGTTGGCCGTGCCGGAGTCCAGGACGGCGGCCAGGCTCATCAGCTTGGCGGTGCTGCCCGGCTCGTACGCGTCGACCAGGGCGGGGTTGCCCATCTGGGACTGCTTGGCGGTGGACAGGTCGCCCGGGTTGAAGCCGGGCGCGGTGGCCATCGCGATGACCTGGCCGGTCTTCACGTCCTGGACCACCACGTAGCCCTTCTCCGCGCCGGAGTTGGCCACCTGGTCGGTGATCGCCTTCTGGGCGGCCCACTGGATGTCCCGGTTGATGGTCAGCTTGATGTCGCTGCCCGGCACGGCCGGGTCCATCGAGCCCCCGGCGGTGGGCACCAGCCGGCCGCCCGCCTGGGCGTAGCTGCTGTGGCCGTCCTTGCCGGCCAGCTGCTTCTGGTACTGGAGCTCCAGCCCGCCGGCGCCCTCGCCCTCGCCGTTGACGAAACCGACGAGGTTGGAGGCCAGTCCGTCGGCGGGGTAGATCCGCTTCTGGGTCTCCTGGTTGAACACCCCGGCCAGCGGGTTGGCGCACTCGTTGTCCACCCGGGTGCGCCCGCCCTGGTCGGCGGGCTTGCCGAGCAGCTTCTTCTGCACCTGGCAGGCCCGCGAACCGGCCTGCTTCTCCAGGGTCGACTTGAGGTCGCTGATCTGGTTCTTGGCGGCCGGGGTCTGCTTGGCGGCGAGCCGCTTGTAGCGGGTCTTGGGGGTGTGCAGGTCGGCGGCGATCTTGTCCTTGGACACACCGATGATCGGCGACAGCAGGGCCGCCGCCTGTTCCGGCGCGTCCGGGATGCCGGTCGCCTCGGGGGTGAACATCGCCGGGTCGGCGGTGATGTCGTACGCGTCGACGGTGGCCGCCAGCGCGACGCCGTCGGAGGACGTTATCGAGCCGCGTTCGGCGGTGATCGGGATGCTCAGGTAGCGGTTGGTGTTGGCGTCGGCGGCCAGCGCGTCGGCGTCCACCAGCTGGAGCTGCACCAGACGCCCCGCGAAGACGGAGAACACCAGCGACAGCACCACGGTGATCACCCGCAGCCGGCGCTTCGGCTCGGCGAGCTTGAGCGCCCTGGGACGCTGCGGCCCACGGGGCTTCGGGCGCGGCCGCACCGCCGCCTGGCTGCGGGCCGGCGGACGGCCCTCGGGGCGGCGCTGCTGCGGGGTGCGCGGGGTACGGCCGGCGGCCCCCTTGGCGGGCTGCGCCTTGGCGGGCTGGGCCTTGGCCGACTGGCTGCGCGCGGGCTGGCCCTTGCCGGACTGGCCGCGGGCCGGCTGGCCCTTCGCGGGCTGGGCCCGGCCCGCGGACGGACGGGGCGCGCCACCGCGCGGGGACTGGCCGCGGCTCGAACCGGAGCCGGGCTGACGAGGCGTGGTCATCGACCCGCACCTCCGCTCGCGTGGGGCTGCCCGGGCGCGGGCGAGACCGGGTTGAGCTGGATCACCGAGTCACCGGCCGAGGCCGCCGGGGTCGGCTGCGGGGCGGGCGCCTGTGTGGCCGGCGGCGCGCTCGGCTGGGCCGGCGGCGGCGGGGCGGGCTGGGGGCTGACCTGGGCGGAGGACTGCGCGGCCGGGGAGGACTTCATCGGCCACGGCTCCACCGTCGACCGCTTCACCGGCGGGCTGTCCTGCGCCGGTCCGGGCGTGCCGATCACCTTGCCGCCGTTCGGGACGTCCAGGAAGGCCATCCCGCCGGCCGGGACCATGCCCAGCTCGGCGGCCCGCTTGGCCAGCGCGTCCGGGGCCGAGTTCTGGTCGATCTCGTGCTGGAGGCTCTGCTGCTCGTCGGTCGCCGTGGTGGTCTGCCGCTGCAGCCGGGAGAGCTCGAAGGAGCCCTCGTTGAGCGCCGTGTTCAGGGCGAGCAGCCCCAACAGCCCGGCCGCCAGCAGCACCACCACGAGCACCGCGAAGGGTGTGCGCCCCCGGACCGGGCGCTTGCCCGGCCGAACCGTGATGCGCGCCCTGCCCTGCGGGATTCCTCCCCGCCCCGCCCGGACCTCACCGGCCACCGGCCCCACTGCTTTCCTCCGCCCTTCGGACCCCGCCGGGACTCAGCCCCGCCTGCTTCGGTCCCTGATCCTCTCCGCCACCCGCAGCCGTACGGGCGCGGCGCGCCGGTTCTCCTCGATCTCCTCCTCCGTGGCCAGTTCGGCACCGCGAGTGATCAGTTTGAGCCAGGGCTGGTGCTCCTCCGGGATGAACGGCAGTCCCGGCGGAGCGGTGCTGGTCGCCCCGGCGGCGAGGTACTGCTTCACCAGCCGGTCCTCCAGCGATTGGTACGACATCACGACGATCCGGCCGCCGATCGCGAGGACGTCCAGCGCCCCCGGGATCGCCCGGTCCAGGACCTCCAGCTCGCCGTTGACCTCGATCCGCAGCGCCTGGAACGTCCGCTTGGCCGGGTTCCCGCCGGTGCGGCGGGTCGCCGCCGGGATGGCGCTCCGCACCAACTCGACGAGACGCGCGCTGGTGGAGAACGGTTCCTTCTCCCGCTCCCGCACGATCACCGAGGCGATCTTCCCGGCGAACCGCTCCTCGCCGTACACCTTGAGGATCCGGGCCAGGTCCCCGTGACTGTAGGTGTTCAGCACCTCCGCCGCGCTGATCCCCCGGGTCTGGTCCATCCGCATGTCCAGCGGCGCGTCCTGCGCGTAGGCGAAGCCGCGGTCGGCCTCGTCCAGCTGCATCGAGGAGACGCCGAGGTCGAACAGGATGCCGTCCACCCGGTCGATGCCCAGGCGCTCCAGCACCTCGGGGATCTCGTCGTACACCGCGTGCACCAGGGTGGCCCGGTCGCCGAACGGGGCCAGCCGCTCGCCGGACAGCTTGAGCGCCTGCGGGTCGCGGTCCACCGCGACCAGCCGGACCTCCGGGAACTGGGTGAGCAGCGCCTCGCTGTGCCCGCCGAGGCCGAGGGTGGCGTCCACCACCACGGCGCCGGGGCGCGAGATCGCCGGGGCCAGGGCATCCATGCACCGCTGCAGCATCACCGGAACGTGCTTGGGACCCGGTTCGTTGGTGGTCATGCGCGGTGGCGCCCTTCCTCGGTGCGGAGCAGCCCGACGTCCGGGAGCTCCCACCATTCTCGCCCACCGCCCCCCGGCACGACGACGCGGCCCGTGGTCCCCGCCCGCTCCAGGGGGAAGGCGTGGCCGCCCGGCGCCGGGGAAGGTGCGCCAGGTGAGCACGGAGCGGGAGGAGGCCACGGGCCGGGTCGATCGGGCACACCGGCCGACGAGGCCCGGTTGACGGGCTCGGGCGGGTGTGCTCAACTGCGGCGCAACTCTATCGCGCGGGCCCCGGCAGTCAATGGTCCGCTCCGGCGCACCACCCGGGCGGCGGTACCGATCGCCGCAGGTCGCGGCCGTCCGCACGCGCCGGTCGAAGCGCCCTCCCGGGGGCTCGTGCGGACGCCGCGCGCCCCACCCGGTGAAGGGGGGCGAACCCACTCCGGGACCAGACGGACAAACCCTCCCGTTGTCGCTATGCGCTCGATCACAGCGGCCTGTTCTGTAGCTCTTCACCCCACCGCGGAACCGGGTCCCGCACTAACGTCGCCCCCATGACAGTGACCCCCGACCGGCCCACGCCGACCGCCGCTGCCGACTCCGAGAACCCCACCATCATCGACCGCTTCGTCACGGCCAACCGCGAGTACGCGGTGACCTTCCGGGACGGCGGCATGGACGCCCGCCCCGTACAGAGGATCGCCGTGGTGGCGTGCATGGACGCCCGCCTCGACCTGTTCGCGGCGCTCGGCCTCGAACTGGGCGACGCACACGTCATCCGCAACGCCGGAGGCGTCGTCACCGACGACACCATCCGCTCCCTGACCATCAGCCAGCGCGCCCTCGGCACCCGCTCGATCGCGCTCATCCACCACACGGGGTGCGGCCTGCTCGGGCTCACCGAGGACTTCCGCCGCGAGCTGGAACTGGAGGTCGGCCAGCGCCCGCAGTGGGCGGTGGAGGCCTTCGTCGACCTGGACGGCGACGTCCGCCAGTCCATGCAGCGGGTGCGCACCTCCCCCTTCCTCCCGCACACCGACGACGTGCGCGGATTCGTCTTCGACGTCCACACCGGCCTGCTGCGCGAGATCGCCTGACACCCGCTCACCCGCGCGACCGCCCGGCCAACGGAGTCCGGGCATTCGGGGACGGCCGAATGGTGACTTCTGGCCACCCCGCGGGGGAGAATGCGCCTGCCGGTCGGACCCCGAACCACCTGGGGCGGCCGGGCCGCAGGCCGCCTCACCGGCGCCGGATCCGCGTACGGAACCGCCCCCGGGACGGCCGCGTCAAGCATGGGGTGGGGTCCGGCCTCGGGTGAGGCGGGCACAGCGTGCCAGGGAGCGTAAACGGGTGACGAGCTACAGCGATCAGGCCGGTCTCGGCAGTCCTGCGGGGGGCGAGCAGAGGGCGAACGAACACCACCGGGCCGGGCTCCCCGAACTCGCCGCGGTCGTGGAGCGCGTCCGCGCCAACATCGAGAGCGTGATCGAGGGCAAGCCGGAGGCCGTCCGGATCGCCCTGACCGTCCTGCTCGCCGAAGGCCACCTGCTGCTGGAGGACGTTCCCGGCGTCGGCAAGACCATGCTGGCCAAGGCGCTCGCCCGGTCCGTCGACTGCACGGTGCGACGCATCCAGTTCACCCCCGACCTGCTGCCCTCGGACGTCACCGGCACCAACATCTACGACCAGCAGCGGCACGACTTCGAGTTCCGCCCGGGCGCGATCTTCGCCCAGATCGTGGTCGGCGACGAGATCAACCGTGCCTCGCCCAAGACCCAGTCCGCGCTGCTGGAGTCCATGGAGGAGCGCCAGGTCACCATCGACGGCACCAGCTACGAGCTGCCCTCGCCGTTCATGGTCGTGGCCACCCAGAACCCGGTCGAGATGGAGGGCACCTACCCCCTCCCGGAGGCCCAGCGGGACCGCTTCATGGCCCGCGTCTCGATGGGATACCCCAGCCCCGAGGCCGAGTTCGCGATGCTCGACGTGCACTCCGGCGCCAACCCGCTGGAGGACCTCCAGCCGGTCGCGCACGCCGCCGACATCCTCAAGCTGGTCGACCTGGTCCGCTCCGTGCACATCGCCGACCCGGTCCGGCGCTACGCCGTCGACCTGGTCGGCGCCACCCGCACCAGCCCCGAGCTGCGCCTGGGCGCCTCGCCGCGCGCGACCCTGCACCTGGTCCGGGCCGCCCGCGCCGCCGCCGCGCTGGACGGACGCGACTACGTCACCCCGGACGACATCCAGCGCCTGGCCGTCCCCGTCCTCGCGCACCGCCTGATGCCGACCGCCGAGACCCAGCTCAGCCGCCGCACCTCCGAACAGATCGTGACCGACCTGGTCGCCCGGCTGCCGCTGCCGCGCCCGCAGGGCGGCCCGGCCGTCCGGAGGGGCTGAGGTGGCCTCGTCCGACCAGACGGGCGGGCTGCGGGCCGGACTCCGCGGCCTCACCACCCGGGGCCGCTCCTTCCTCGCGGCCGGACTGACCGCGATGCTCTGCGCCTACCTGCTCGACCAGGACGCACTGCTGCGCGTCGGCGTGCTGCTCGCCGGGCTGCCGCTGGTGGCCGCCCTGGTGGTCGCCAACACCCGCTACCGGGTGGCCAGCGGACGCCGGCTCAGCCCGCGCCGGGCGATCGCCGGCCAGGAGGCCCGGGTCCACCTGCGGGTCGACAACGTCTCCCGGGTGCCCACCGGGCTGCTCCTCCTGGAGGACAAGGTCCCGTACGTGCTCGGGCCGCGCCCGCGCTTCGTGCTGGACCGGGTCGAGCCGCAGGGCTTCCGCGAGGTCTCCTACCGGGTCCGCTCCGACCTGCGCGGGCGCTACCCGCTCGGGCCGCTCCAGCTGCGGCTGTCCGACCCGTTCGGGATGTGCGAGGTCAACCGCGCCTTCACCGCCGCCGACGTGCTCACCGTCGTCCCCCAGGTCCAGACCCTGCCGCAGGTACGGCTCAGCGGCGAGTGGGTCGGCCAGGGCGAGAGCCACACCCGCGCGCTGGCGCTGGCCGGCGACGACGACGTGATCCTGCGCGAGTACCGGCCCGGCGACGACCTGCGCCGGGTCCACTGGCGCTCCAGCGCCCGGTACGGCGAACTGATGGTGCGCCGCGAGGAGCAGCCGCAGAAGGCCCGGGCCACCGTGCTGCTGGACACCCGCGAGATCGGCCACCGGGGCAGCGGGCCGGCCTCCTCCTTCGAGTGGGCCGTCAGCTGCGCCGCCTCCGTCGCCGTGCACCTGCTGGAGCGCGGCTACCAGACCCGGCTGCTGACCGACACCGGCCAGTGGGTGCCCGGCCCCGGCACCGGCGGCCACAACAACGCCGCCGACACCTCCGGGCTGATCCTGGACGCCCTCGCGGTAGCCGACCTGTCCGACGGCAGCGGGCTCACCCGCGCCGAGGAGCCGCTGCGCGCCGGCGGCGAGGGCCTGCTGGTCGCGGTCCTCGGCGAGCTGGACGAGGCGCAGACCGCCCGGCTGGCCCGGCTGCGCAGCCGTACCGGCGGGGCGGTCGCCTTCCTGATCGACACCGGCACCTGGGCCGGCCTGCGGATGCTCGCCCCGAACACCGGCGGCGACGAGTTCCGCGACCGGGTCCGGCAGCTGCGCGAGGCGGGCTGGACGGTCCTGCCGGTCCGGGCCGGCGACTCCGTACCGGACCTGTGGCGGGCCGCCGACGGCGCCAAGACGACCGCCCCCTACCGAGAAGAGGCCGGCGCGTGACCACCCGGGCCAAACTGACCGTGTACTCGGCGCTGGCCACCGCCCTCGCCGCGCTGTGCATGATCCCGCTGCTCACCACGCGCAGCTGGCTCACCCACGCCGTCCTGGTGATCGCCGTGATCGGGGCGGTCGGCGCCGGCCTGCGCCGCCTCCCGCTGTACCGCTGGACGGTTCCGGTCGCGCAGCTGCTGGTGCTGTTCCTGCTGATGGTGATCGGCTTCGGCGGCAGCGTGCTGCCCGGACCGGTCTCGATGCACACACTGGGCCAGGTCTTCTCCACCGGCCTCGACGACATCAGGGAGTACGCCATCCCGGCGCCTCCCACCCAGGGCCTGCGGCTGATCCTGGTCACCGCGGTCGGTGCGATCGCCGTCCTGGTGGACACCATCGCGGTGACCTACCGGCGCTCGGCGCTGGCCGGGCTGCCGCTGCTGGCGCTGTACTCGGTCGGCAACGGCCTGGCCGGGGACCACGGCAGCTGGTTCTGGTTCGGCCTCGCCGCGCTCGGCTACCTGGTGCTGCTGTTCGCCGAGGGCCAGGACCGGGTCTCCCGCTGGGGCCGGGTCTTCCACGGGGGTCCTCGCGACGCGACGGGCTCCGGCCAGGTCAACCCCGGCGGTCGGCAGGTCGGCATGCTGGCACTGGCGCTCGCGCTGCTGCTGCCGGTCTTCCTGCCGCGCTGGGACGGCGGGCTGCTGCACTCCGACTCCGGCGGCACGTCCGGCAAGGGCGGCTCCTCCGGCACCGTGGCGACCAGCCTCGACCCGCTGGTCAGCCTGGAGGCCGCGCTCTCCAAGCCGACCGACACCGAGCTGCTCACCTACACCCTGGACAGCGATCTGGCCGACCAGGTCTACCTGCGCACCGGCTCGCTGGACCAGTTCGACGGCGTCAACTGGAAGCTCAGCAGCACCACCGTCAACGACCTCCCGGTCAACCTGCCCAGCCCCGAGGGCCTCAAGGACGCCAACGTCCCCCGGGTCGAGGGCGACTTCCAGATCAGCGGCCCGCTGGAGAAGAGCTGGCTGCCGATGCCGTACCCGGCGGCCACCGTGCAGGTGCCCAACCGCGGCGACTGGAAGCTCGACCCGCTGACCCGCACCGTGGTGCCGGCCACCGACAAGGCGATGCGCGGCCTGCGGTACCAGGTCTCCGCGCTGGACCTGCGGCCCACCGCCGACGAGCTGCGCACCGCGCCGCCCGCCCCGTCGGACATCCGGGACCGGTACACCGCCGTCCCGTCCGACCTGCCGCCGGTGGTCGCCGAGCAGGCCAGGGCCGTCACCGCCAACGCCCGGAACGACTACGACCGGGCGACGGCGCTGGTGAACTGGTTCACCGGCCCGCGGTTCACGTACGACACCAACATCCCGGGCGGCACCGGCGGCGACGCGATCGCGGTCTTCCTCCGCGACCGCCGGGGCTTCTGCGTGCACTTCGCCTCCACCATGGCGGCGATGGCCCGGGAGCTGAAGATCCCGGCCCGGGTCGCGGTCGGCTTCACCCCCGGCAACAGCAAGGGCGGCAACGTCTACTCGGTCACCGGCCAGATGTACCACGCCTGGCCCGAGCTGTACTTCTCCGGCTACGGCTGGATGCGCTTCGAGCCGACCCCGAGCCGCGGCGTCCCGGCCCGCTACCTGGAGTCGTCCAGCATCCCGACCACCGCGCCCACCCAGCAGCCGTCCGCCGCCGCCTCCAGCTCGGCGGCCGTCCCGGTGCCGACCGCCAGCACGGACTGCACCGCCAAGCAGCGCCAGCTGGGCGAGTGCGGATCGAAGGGCAGGACCGTCTCGCAGGCCTCCCAGGAGTCCTGGCTGCTGTCCGGACAGGTGCTCGGCACCCTGGCCGCGGTGCTCGCGGTGATCGCACTGCTGCTCGTCCCGATGTTCTGGCGCACGGCCCTGCGCCGTCGCCGCCTCGGCGCCGGCGGGCGGCGCCGGCCCGGCGGGGACGGCCCGGCCGAGCTGACCGACGCCCAGGTGCTGGCCGCCTGGGACGAGCTGGTCGACTCCGCCTGGGACGTCGGAATTCCCCCGGACGAGTCACGCACCCCGCGCTCGGCCGCCCGCCGGATCACCGAGACGGCGCACCTGGACGCGGACTCGGCGGCCGCCGCCGGACGGCTGGCGCTGGCCGCCGAGCGGGTGCTCTACGCCCCGCCCGGGCAGGTCACCACGGCTCCGCTGGCCGCCGACGTGCGCGCCGCCCGGCGCGGGCTCCAGGCCGGCGCGGGGCGGGCCGGTCGGGCCCGCGCGGTGCTGCTGCCGCCGTCCTCGGCGCAGCTGTGGTGGCGGACCTCCGACGCGGTGCGGGCGGCCCGGGCGGCCGTCGGCACCCGGATCGGCCGGGCCGTCGAGGCGGTCACCGGCCCGGTGCGGCGGGTGTTCACCAGGCGCAAGCGGTCCACCCCGGAGTCCTGAGGGGCGGCGGGAACACGAAGCGCCGGGGCGGGCAGTCGGTCGACTGCCCGCCCCGGCGCTCGTTCCACGAACCTTACGGCTGAGGAGGACTCCCTCAGAAGCCGCCGGCCTGCTCGTCCCGGCGACGCTGCCAGCGCTGCTCCACCCGGTCCATCATCCCGGCCTTGCGGCGCGGGGCGGCGGCCTGACGGGGGCCGGAGCCCTGGCTCGCGGGCCCGCGGCGCCAGCCGGTCACGGCGAACACCGCACACCCGAGCATCACCAGGAAGCCCACGACGCTGACCCAGATCTGATCCGGAACGACCATGCCGCCCATCAGCAGGCCGATCCCCACCACGAAACCGGCGACGGCCAGGTAGACCCGCCGACGGGTGTAGGTGCGCAGCCCGGTTCCCTCAAGCGCTGACGCGAATTTGGGATCTTCGGCATACAGCGCTCGCTCCATCTGGTCGAGCAGTCGCTGCTCGTGCTCCGAGAGCGGCACGGAGTCCTCCTACTCGTCGGTCGCGGGTGCGACCGGTCCGCCACCCCGCGTCGGGGCGGCAAGTCCAATCAGCCATCGGGCACACGGTCGGACGCCTGTGCGGGGGAACCCGGCCCGTGTCGTCCATATGCCCCACGCATCCGGCTGTCATGCTTTCCGGCTTTACCCAGATCATACGGTCCGTGGGCCCGTTACGGGGTGGTCTGCGCCGCGTGGGACGGGCCACTTCGACCGGGCGGGGCCGCACCCGTCTCAACGCCGGACGACCCGGACAAGTGCCCGATCGAATGGAATGGGCCCGGACCTGGGGAGGTTCGCGAGCGCACCGGGGAGGAGCCCGGGTGTCCGGCAGTCGTCCGGGAGCCGAACCCCCGCCGGACGGTGTGCGAAACGTACGGCGGCGGGAGGCCCCGGAGGGATCCGGACCGGGATCGGGCTGGGGCCCGACCGGGGGCCGGCGCGGGGGATCAGGCCAGGGTGGCCAGCAGGTGCAGCTGGGTGGCCACGGCGTGGAAGGCGGGCTGCGCGGCGGCCGCCGCCTCCAGCTTCAGCAGCGCGTCCATCGCGCCCGGCTCGGTGTCCACCAGCACCCCGGGCACCAGGTCGGCGAAGACCCGTACGCCGTGCACCGACTCCACCCGCAGGCCCGCGCCCTCGGCCAGCCGGTTCAGCTCCTCGCCGGTGAAGCGGCGCGGCATCGGGTCCTGCTCGCCCCAGCGGCCGTCCTCGGCGGAGAGCACCGTACGGGCCTCGTTGAAGTGGCCGGCCAGCGCGCGGGCCAGCACGGCACCGTTGCGGTTGGCGGCCAGCAGGCTGACCAGGCCGCCCTCGCGCAAGGTCCCGGCCAGGCTGCGGAGCGACTCGGCCGGATCGTCCACGACCTCCAGCACGCCGTGGCAGAGCACCGCGTCCACGGTGCCTGGGGCGACCAGCTCGGGCAGCGTCTGGGTGTCGCCCTGGACGGCCCGCACCAGGTCCGTCACCCCGGCCTCGGCGGCCCGGCGCTCCAGCGCGAACAGCGCGTCCGGGCTCGGGTCGACCACGGTGACCCGGTGGCCGAGCCTGGCCACCGGCACGGCGAAGTTGCCGGTGCCGCCGCCGGTGTCGACCACGTCGAGCACCGGCTGGTCCAGCTCGGCCGCCCGCTTTTCGAGGGCTGCCCGCACCACCTCCCACACCACGGCGGTACGCAGGGCACTGCGGGGACGCGTCGGGTACAAGATCGGGCTCCTTGGCACGTGCAGATCGATCAGGATGCCTCCACCTTAAGTGACGGGTGTCCCGCCGTTCACGGCCGACGGGTCGCCGTTCCGTTCACGGCCGGGGCTCCTCGCCGTCCAGCGGCAGCCGCGGCGCGGGCGGAGCCGCGTGCAGGCCGAGCAGGCGCTCGACCAGGCGCAGGAACAGGGCGGAGTTGCGGATCAGGTCGTCGGCGTCGCGGGCCGAGGCGGCGCCCCGGATCCCGGCCTCGGCGGCGGCCCGGCGGCGGGCGCCGGCGCCGTAGTAGACCGCCCACTCGGCCAGCTCGGGGGCCACCTCGGGCAGTACCTCCCAGGCGCTGCGGATGGCCTTGCGCCTTCGCGGGCTCTTCTCGGGCCGTCCGCGCACGGCCAGCACGGCCGCCACCGTGCGCAGCGCGGCCAGGTGGGCGGTGGCGTAGCGCTCCAGCGGGTCCTCCAGCGCGCGAGCGCGGACGAGCGTGCGGTGGGCGTCGGCGAGCAGATCGAGGGCGGCCGGCGGGGCGGCGACCCGGCGCAGCACGGGGTGGACGTCCCGGCTGGCGGAGCGGTCACCGGAGGGACCCGGGGAGTACGGCAGGGCGGCGGAGTGGAGGCGGGCGGTGACGGGCTCAGGATGGCTGATGGTCATGGTCTCCCCCGTTCCGAGGCAGCGCGCGGACCGGGTGGTCCGTGCTCCCCCATCGTGAACGGCACCACTGACAATCCGGCCCCGGCTCATCGCCCGGTCGGCGCAACGGTGAAGCGGCGTGTCCGTGCAGCGGCGCAGCGGCGAAGTGGCGCAGCGGCGCTCGGGCGTACCGGCGGCGGGCGCGGGACCTCCCCCGGTGCCGCGCCGCCGCCGTGTGCCCTCACCCCCGCCGCCCCCCACCGGGCGGCGAAGGCGAACTCCCCCGTTCAGTGGCCGGTCTCCCCCCGGCCCGCTCCGCCGCCCCGTGCCGGCGGTGCGGGGCCCGTGACCGGCACCCGTGGCGGACCATCCGCCGCCGTCCCCCCGGGCCCTCCCGGCCGAAGAGGACGGACGGATCCGCCACCCCGGGGGGCCCGGCGCCCGACGCGCCGCCCTCCCGGGTGCCACCACTTTCCCGTCCCGGCAGGTCGGGGGGCCATCCGCTGAGGTACTCAACCGCGGATCTGAGTATCCGTACTCAGACGATTCCGGCCCCGCTCCCGAGTCCCGGCCCGGTCCAGGTCCCGGGGTCGGAACCGGCGCGGCGGCCCGGGGCGTCCCAGGGTCCCGGTACGGTACGGCGGAGCCGGGGCGGTCCGGCCCCGGTCCGCGAACCGCGCGGATGCGCGGACCGGGAGTGCGAGGAGGAGGACGCGATGACGGTCCTGCCGCTGATCTTCACCAGCGGACTGGCCAGCGGCATCAACGCGTACGCGGTGGTGCTGCTGCTCGGCCTGCTGGGCCGCTTCGCCGGGGCGGAGTCCGTCCCGCACGCCCTGGAGCGCACCGACGTGCTGGTCGCGGCGGCCGTGCTGTTCCTGCTGGAGGCGGTGGCCGACAAGATCCCGTACGTGGACACCGTCTGGGACGCCGTCCACACGGTGGTCCGGCCGATCGCGGGGGCCGTCGTGGGCGCGCTGCTCGCGAGCACCGACCCGGGCTCGCTCAACGAGGTCGCGGCGGGCGCGATGGGCGGCACCACGGCGCTGGTCACCCACCTGGTGAAGGCCTCGCTGCGGATGGCCGTCAACACCTCGCCCGAGCCGGCCAGCAACATCGTGGTCAGCCTCCTGGAGGACCTCTCGGTGGCCGGCCTGGTCACCCTGGCGATCTTCCACCCCTGGCTGGCCGCCTCGATCGCCGCCGTACTGCTGGCCGCCGGCCTGCTGCTGGTGTGGCTGGCGATCAGCCGGATCCGCGCCTTCCGCGCCCGCCGCCGCGAACGCCGGGCCGCCCGGGCGGCCGAGGCGGGTTCGTACGCCGGGCAGCCCTAGGATCGGGTGCCATGGCAAAGATCGTCATCATCGGCGCAGGAATGAGCGGGCTCGCGGCGGCCTCCCGGCTGGCGACCCTCGGTCACCGGGTGACGGTCTGCGAGGCGGGCGGCACGTACGGCGGCATGGTCGGCCGCTACGAGCGCGACGGCTTCGCCTTCGACACCGGGCCCGGCCTGCTCACGCTCCCCGCCGTCTACCGCGACCTCGCGCTGAAGACCGGCAAGGAGCCGCTGGAACAGCTGGTCGAACTGGCGCCGGTGGACCCGGAGAGCCGGCACCTGTTCCCCGACGGCACCGCCGTCAGCCTGCCCAACGCCTCGCGCGGCGGCGTCAGCCAGGCCCTGGACGCCGCCTTCGGCGCGGGTTCCGGCGCCCTCTGGAGCGAGGTGATGAACCGCGGCCGCGCGGTCTGGGAGGCCACCCGTCGCCCCCTGCTGGAGGAGCCCCTCCCGGCCGACCCGACGCCGCTGCGCACCGACCCGTACCCCGTCCCTCCGCGCACCGGCCTGGCCCGGCTGCGCAAGCCCGTCCCGTGGACCCTCGACACCGTGGCCCGGCGGCAGCTCGGCGGCCACCCCGGCCTGACCGCCCTGCTGGGCGAGCCCGCGCTGCGCTACGGCCTGCCGCCCGGGCAGGCCCCGGCCGGGGCCGCCGTGCTGGCGTACATGGAGCAGTCCTTCGGCGTCTGGTACGTCAAGGGCGGGCTGCGCGCCCTGGCGGACGCGGTGTACCGGCGCTGTGAGCTGCGCAAGGTCGAGTTCCGCTTCGACACGCCCGTCACCCGGGTGATCGTCGAGGAGGGCCGGGCGCGCGGCGTCGAGACGGCGGACGGCCGGATCGACGCCGACCTGGTGGTCTCCGCGATGGACACGGGCGCCCTGTTCCGGCACGGCCTGGCCGACTGGCCGGGGATGCGGCCCGAGGACTGGGAGCCGGTCGAGGTGCCCGGCCGCTTCAGCGTGCTGCTGGCCCTGCGCGGCCCCCGCCCCGAGGGCACCGTGCACCGGACGGTGGTGCACGCGGCCGACCCGGCCGCCGAGGAGAACGCCCTCAGCCTCTCCGGGCCGCCCTGTGAGCGCCCCACCGTGCAGGTGCTCCGCCCCGACGACCCGGCGCTGCGGCCGGACGACGCGCACGAGAGCGTGGTACTGACCGCGACCGTTCCGGCCCAGGACGACGTCGACTGGACCGCGCCCGGCTTCGCCGACCACTACGCCGACCGGCTGCTCGCCCACGTCGACGCGGCCGGTCTGGGCCTGCGCGAGCGGGTGCTGTGGCGGGTCGTGCGCACCCCGGAGGACACCCGCCGGGAGACCGGCGCGCTGTTCGGCGCGGTCGCCCAGCCCGTGCTCGCCGGTTCGCCCGCCCCGTCCTCCGGCCTGAAGGCCGCCAACGAGTCCCCCGTGCCCGGCCTCTACCTGATCGGCGGCGGCGCCCACCCGGGCGGCGGGCTCGCCCGCGTCGGCATGTCCGCCTGCATCGCCGCCGGCCTGATCGGCCCGGCGTAGCGCCGGGCCGCCCGGCTCAGCCCTGCTGCCAGGTGTTCTGCTGCTGGTAGCCGTAGTTCTGGTCGTACGTCGCCTGCTGCGGGATGCCCTGGGTCTGCTGGTCGGGCTGGGGCTGCCACTGCTGCTGGGCGTTCGGGTCCCAGGCGGACGGCTGGGGCTGCTGCTGGTAGCCCGCGTACGGGTCGTGGGGCTGCTGCTGGTAGCCGCCGTAGGGGTCCTGCTGCTGGGGGTAGCCGCCGTAGGACTGCTGGTCGTAGCCGTAGGCGGGCTGCTGCTGGGTCTGCCACTGCTGCTGGTCGTAGCCGGACTGGTAGGCGGCGGCGTACGGGTCCTGCGGCTGCTGCTGGGCCTGCTGCTGCTCGTAGTAGGAGGGGGCGTAGACGCCGTCCTGGGCGAGCTCCTGCATCTCGAAGGCGGCGGTCTGCTCGACCTCGGGGACGGACTCGGCGGCCGTCTCCGCCGACGGGACCGGGACCGGGGCCTCCTCGACCGCGCTGACCTCGCCGACCCGCGGCTTCGCAGCCTCGACGGCCGCGACCGCCGCCGCGCCGCCGGTGAGGGCGCCGAGCAGCGGGACCTTGGCGAGCGGACCGGGCAGGCTGCCGTCGGCCTTCCGCAGGGACCAGCCGGCCTGGTAGCCGCGCTTGACGGAGAGGGTGACGAAGGCCTGGCCGACCGCGAACAGGCCCGCTCCGGCGCCGATCACCACGACCGACCCGAGGGCCATCCCGGCGGCCACACCGAGGAAGCCGGCCAGGGCGAGCGCCCGCCAGTGCAGCGGCGCCCGGTTCTGCAGCAGCACCTCGGCGACCAGCCAGAGCGCCACCACCGCCAACGCGGCGTACAGCAGCAGGTATCCGATGCCCATCCGCGCGCTACCTCCAGTCGCGTGCCCGCGCGCGCCGCGCGTGTGCGGCGACTGTACCGGTTCAACGGCCGGGGTACCGCATCGCGTTCCCGGGCCCGGCGGCACCGGCCGCACACGACCGAGCCCGTCACCGTTCGAACGGTGACGGGCTCGTGAACACCCCTTGGAGGGCTCGGGTCAGCGCTGGTGCAGGCCCAGGTTCTGGTAGATCTCCAGCGTCGCCGTGGAGTGGTTGAGCGTGATGAAGTGCAGACCGGGCGCGCCCTCGGCGAGCAGCCGCTCGGCCATCGCGGTGGCGTGCTCGATGCCGATCGCCCGCAGCGCCGCCGGGTCGTCGATGACGGCCCGCAGCCGCGCCTCCAGGTCGGCCGGGAAGGCCGAGCCGCTGAGCTGCGGGAAGCGCTCCAGCTGCTTGGCGTTGGTCACCGGCATGATCTCCGGGATGATCGGCGCCTCGCAGCCGGCGGCCGTGACCCGGTCGCGCAGCCGCAGGTAGTCGTCCACCTCGAAGAACATCTGGGTGATCGCGTAGTCGGCGCCGGCGCGGATCTTCGCGACGAAGTGCCGGATGTCCTCGTCCCAGTCGGTCGAACGCGGGTGCATGTTCGGCGAGGCCGCGACGCCGACGCAGAAGTCGCCGATGCCCTTGATCAGCTCCACCAGCTCGTACGCGTAGGTGACGCCATCCGGGTGCTTGACCCACTCGCCCCTCGGGTCGCCGGGCGGGTCGCCCCGGACGGCGAGGACGTTCCGGACCCCCTGGTCGGCGTACTGGCCGATGATGTTGCGCAGTTCGGCGATCGAGTGGTCCACCGCGGTGAGGTGGGCGACGGGGGTGAGCGTGGTCTCGGTGGCGATCCGGCCGACCATGTTGACGGTGCGCTCGCGCGAGGAGCCGCCGGCACCGTACGTCATGCAGACGAAGTTCGGGTCCAGCGGCTCAAGGCGCCGGATGGCGTCCCAGAGCTTCTGCTCACCGACCTCCGTGCGCGGGGGCATGAACTCGAAGGAGAAGGAGCGCTTTCCGGCCGCCAGGAGTTCGCGGACCGTCAGTGCGCGATCCGATCTCGTGGAAGCGATGCCGAGTGCCATGCTGGCAGGTTATCCGGCCTTCAAAGCGGCCGGACAACTCGGTTCCACCATGTGGGACAAGCAATGGATGCCCCTCCGGTTCCGTTCCCCACCCGCCCCGGCAGCCACTCGCACGTCCGGTTCCAGCCATCCCGCTACGCTTGCTGCACCCCAGCGAACCAGCGGAGCCTCATCGTGACCTCGTCCAGCACCCGGCCGGCCAACCCCATTGACGTGGAGGACGTCCGCATCCGCGTCAACGCCGCCCTCGCCGCGTTCATGGACGGCCAGTCCGCACTGCTCGGCGGGATCTCGCCGCAGCTGGTGCCCGCCGCCGACGCGCTGCGCGACTTCCTGCTGGACGGCGGCAAGCGGCTGCGCCCGGCCTTCTGCTACTGGGGCTGGCGCGCCGCCGGCGGGCCCGCCGGCGGCGAGGGGATCGCCAACGCGGCGGCCGCGCTGGAGCTGTTGCAGGCCAGCGCCCTGGTGCACGACGACCTGATGGACCGCAGCGACACCCGCCGCGGCCTGCCCTCGATCCACCGCCGTTTCGAGGCCCTGCACCGCGCCAGCGGCTGGCGCGGCGACCGCGAGCAGTACGGCGCCTCGGCGGCGGTGCTGCTCGGCGACCTGCTGCTGATCTGGTGCGACGAGCTGTTCCTGCGCTCGGGCCTGGAGCCGGCCGCGGTGCTGGCCGCCAAGCCGGTCTTCGACCTGATGCGCACCGAGGTCATGCTCGGCCAGTACCTGGACGTGCTGGAGCCGGTCGCCGGGGACTCCACCGACGAGGGCGCGCTGGACCGCGCGCGGACCGTCCTGCACTACAAGTCGGCGAAGTACACCATCGAGCGCCCCCTCCAGGTCGGCGCGCTGCTCGCCGGGGCCGGGCCGGAGCTGGTCGAGGCCCTCGGGGCGTTCGGCCTGCCGCTGGGCGAGGCCTTCCAGCTGCGGGACGACCTGCTCGGCGTCTTCGGGGATCCGGCCGTCACCGGCAAGCCGGCCGGGGACGACCTGCGCGAGGGCAAGCGCACCCTGCTGGTCGCGCACGCGATGCGCGCCCTGCCCGCCGCCGACGCCCGCCACCTGGACGCCCGCCTCGGCGCGCCGGACCTGGCGGCCGAGGAGGTCGCCGCGCTGCGCGACCTGGTCGCCCGCAGCGGCGCGCCCGAGCTGGTGGAGCAGCGGATCGAGCAGCTGATGCGGGAGTCGCTGGCCGCGCTGGAGGCGGCGCCGCTCGCGGACGAACGGGCCCGTACGGTGCTGCTGGCGCTGGCCGAGGCCGCCACCGTCCGCAAGTACTGACAGCACCGGCGGACGGCGGCGGCCCCGAGGCGCGCCCTGCGGCGGTCACACCGCCGCGCGCACCCGCCGGGACAGTTCGGCGGCGGCCGCCCGCGGGTCCTCCGCCGCGGTGATGGCCCGGACCACCACGACCCGGCGGGCCCCGGCGGCCAGCACGTCGTCGAGGTTGCCGAGGTCGATCCCGCCGATGGCGAACCACGGCCGGTCGGTGGCCTGCTTCGCCGCGTACGAGACCAGGCCGAGGCCCGGCGCCGGGCGGCCCGGCTTGGTCGGGGTCGGCCAGACCGGGCCGGTGCAGAAGTAGTCCACGCCCGGCTCGGCGATCGCCGCGTCCACCTCGGACTCGGCGTGGCAGGACCGCCCGATCAGCACCTCGTCGCCGAGGATCGCCCGGGCGGCCGGCACCGGAAGGTCGTCCTGGCCGAGGTGCAGCACGTCCGGCCGGGCCGCGTGGGCGACGTCGGCGCGGTCGTTGACGGCCAGCAGCCTGCCGTGGCGGCGGCAGGCGTCGGCGAAGACCTCCAGGGCCTCCAGCTCCTGCCTGGCCTCCAGGCCCTTGTCGCGGAGCTGGACGATGTCCACCCCGCCGGCCAGCGCCGCGTCCAGGAACTCGGCGAGGTCGCCCTGCTCGCGACGGGCGTCGGTGCACAGGTAGAGCCGGGCGTCGGCCAGCCGGGCCCGCGGGTCGGTCGTCACAGCGCCATGGCCTGGGCGCGGCGCTTGACCTCGGTGGCGCGGTTCTCCCACAGCGCCTGCACCGGGCTGCCGGGCAGCGACGGGTCCTCGGTGAACATCCACTCGATGATCTCCTCGTCGGAGAGGCCGCTGTCCCGCAGCACGGTCAGCAGTCCGACCAGGTGCTTGACCGGGCCGTCGTCGTCGATGAACGCCGCCGGGACCTGCAGCGACTTGTTGGGACCGCGGCGCACCGCGATCAGGTCACCCTTCTTGACCATGTTGCGGACCTCGGTGACCAGCACACCCCACCGCTCGGAGATGTCGGGCAGGTACAGCCACTCGGGGACCAGGGCGTCAGTCTTGGCATCGATCTCACTCACGGCACCAGCCTGCCACCTCTGAACCCTCCCGCGCACCAGGCCCCTACGCCACGGCCCCCTTCAGCGGCACCGCCGGGTCCGCCGCGCGGGCCCGGTCCAGCGCCGTGCCGCGCTCGATCAGCTTCCGCCCCTGGGTCAGGTCGCGCGGCCGGTCCACGGCCAGCAGGGCGCTCGGCACGCCGTCGCGCAGCCAGAGCACCGACCACTCGGCGTCCTGCGGGCCGCCGCGCCACAGCAGCTCGTCGCCCTCGGCGTGCCGTCCGACGTACTGGACCATCCGGCCGAACTGCTCGGACCAGAAGTACGGCACCGGGTCGTACGGCTCCTCCGCCCCGAGCACGGCGGCGGCCACGGCCTCGCCGGACCGCAGCGCGTGGTCCCAGTGCTGGACGGCCAGCCGGGCACCGGAGCGCGCCGAGGGGTAGCTGACGCAGTCCCCGGCCGCGAACACGCCGGGCAGCGAGGTGCGCAGGCGCTCGTCCACCAGGACGGCGCCGGCGGCGTCCAGCTCCACACCGGAGCCGGCCAGCCAGCCGGTCGCGGGCCGGGCACCGACGCCGACCAGCACCTCGTCGGCGGGCAGGTGCGAGCCGTCCGCCAGCAGGACCGCCCCCGGCTCGACGGCGGCCACGCCGACCCCGCAGCGCAGGTCGACCCCGGCCTCGGCGTACCAGGCGGCCATCGCCGCGCCGACCTCGGCCGGCAGCGCGCCCGGCACCGGCGCCGGGCCGGCCTCGACCACGGTCACCTCGCAGCCGGCCTGCCGCGCGGCGGTGGACACCTCGGCACCGATCCAGCCCGCGCCGACCAGCACCAGCCGCAGGCCGGGGCGCAGCAGCCCGCGCAGCGCCAGGGCGTCGTCCAGGGTGTGCAGCAGGTGCGCCCGCTCGGCGCCGGGCAGGGCGCGCGGGGTGGCGCCGGTGGCGATCACCAGCGAGCCGTACGGGAGGTCGCCGCCGTCGGTGTGCAGCACGCCGGGGGTGAGGCCGGTGGCGCGGCGGCCGGTGAGCAGCTCGACGCCGAGCTGTGCGAAGTCGATGTCCAGGGTGGTGGAGTCGGCCTTGCCGAGCAGCACGTCCTTGGACAGCGGCGGCCGGTCGTACGGCGCGTGCGGCTCCTCGCCGACCAGCACGACGCGCCCCGCCCAGCCGCCCTGCCGCAGCTTCAGGGCGCACTGCGCCCCGGCCAGCCCGGCCCCGACGACGACCACCTGATCCGTTCCGCTCAGCTCTGCCACGCCCGTCACTGTACTCAGCGCGGCCGGAGCGTCCCGGGCCGTCCACCCTTCGTACGGGCCTTCGGCCGGGCCGACCCCCGGCGTTAAGGTGGGTGCACCACACGGGAGCCCGGCGTACCGGGCTGAGAGGCGGGCTGGCACGGCCCGCGACCGTCCGAACCTGATCCGGGTCATACCGGCGAAGGGAGAAGAGCAGCTTTGTCACGCTTGCCATCAGGCGCCCACGCCGACGTCCTGGTGATCGGCGGGGGCGTCATCGGCCTCGCCGTCGCCTGGCGCGCCGCGCAGCGCGGCGTGCGGAACGTGGTCGTGGTCGATCCCGCCCACGGCGGCGGGGCGGCCGGGGTCGCGGCCGGAATGCTCGCCCCGGTCACCGAGCTGCAGTACGGCGAGGAGCCGCTGCTGCGCCTCGGCATGGCCTCCAACCAGCGGTACGAGTCGTTCGCCGCCGAGCTCACCGAGGCGAGCGGCGGCCGGGACACCGGCTACCGCCGGTGCGGCACGATCGCCGTCGCGCTGGACTCCGACGACCGCGAGGAACTGCGCGAACTGCACGCCTTCCACCAGCGGCTGGGCCTGGACTCCAGCTGGCTGACCGGCCGGGAGGCCCGCAGGCTGGAGCCGATGCTCGCCCCCGGTGTGCGCGGCGGCCTGCACGTCGCGGACGACCACCAGGTGGATCCCCGGCGCCTGCTCGCCGCCCTGGTCGCCGCCTGCGAGCGCGCGAACGTCCTGCTGCACCGGGCCGAGGCCGTCGAGCTGCTGGTCGACGGCGGCCGCGCGGTCGGTGCCCGGCTGAGCACGCGGGAGACGGTGACCGCCGAGCAGGTCGTGCTCGCGGCCGGCCCGCACAGCCACCGGCTGCCCGGCCTGCCCGACGGCGTGCTGCCCGCGATCCGCCCGGTGAAGGGGCAGGTCCTGCGCCTTCACGTCCCGGACGCCTACCGGCCGTTCCTGTCCCGCAACGTCCGCGCCGTCGTCCGCGGCCGGCACCTCTACCTGGTCCCCCGGGAGAACGGTGAGCTGGTGGTCGGCGCGACCACCGAGGAGCAGGGCTACGACACCACCGTCACCGCCGGCGGGGTGTACGAACTCCTGCGTGATGCCCACGAGTTGGTACCGGGGATCACCGAACTGCCGCTCGCCGAGACCGCGGCCGGGCTACGCCCCGGCTCGCCGGACAACGCCCCGCTGCTCGGCCCGACCGCGCTGCCCGGGCTGGTCGCCGCCACCGGCCACTACCGCAACGGCGTGCTGCTCACCCCGGTCACCGCCGACCTGGTCTCCGAGTACCTGGCCACCGGCGAACTCCCGGATCTGGCACAGCCGTTCACGCCCATCCGGTTCTCCTCCGAATCCCCCGTCGCGAAGGCCTCCGCATGACCGAGATCGCCCTGACCGTCAACGGCGAGCCCCGCCGGGTGCCCGCCGCGACCACCCTCGCCGAGGTGGTGGCCACCGTCAGCCGGTCCAACACCGGCGTCGCCGCCGCCCTCAACGAGGCCGTGGTGCCGCGGAGTTCGTGGTCCGGGACGGCGCTGAACACCGGCGACCGGATCGAGATCCTCACCGCCGTACAGGGAGGCTGACCATGGCCGACGACCTGCTGACCATCGCCGGGACGAGCTTCACCTCCCGGCTGATCATGGGCACCGGCGGCGCGCCCAGCCTGGAGGTCATGGAGCGCGCACTGCTCGCCTCCGGCACCGAGCTGACCACCGTGGCCATGCGCCGGGTGGACGCCACCACCCAGGGCTCCGTCCTGGAGGTACTGACCCGCAACGGCATCCGGGTGCTGCCCAACACGGCCGGCTGCTTCACCGCCGGCGAGGCCGTGCTGACCGCCCGGCTGGCCCGCGAGGCGCTCGGCACCGACTGGGTGAAGCTGGAGGTGATCGCCGACGAGCGCACCCTGCTGCCCGATCCGATCGAGCTGCTGGACGCCGCCGAGACCCTGGTCGACGACGGCTTCACGGTGCTCCCGTACACCAACGACGACCCGGTGCTGGCCCGCAAGCTGGAGGACGTCGGCTGCGCGGCGATCATGCCGCTGGGCTCGCCGATCGGCTCCGGCCTGGGCATCCGCAACCCGCACAACTTCCAGCTGATCGTGGAGGGCGCCGGCGTCCCGGTGATCCTGGACGCGGGCGCCGGCACCGCCTCCGACGTGGCGCTGGCGATGGAGCTGGGCTGCTCGGCGGTGATGCTCGCCTCCGCGGTGACCCGCGCCCAGGACCCGGTGCTGATGGCCGAGGCGATGCGGCACGCGGCCGAGGCCGGGCGGCTCGCCCACCGGGCCGGCCGCATCCCGCGCCGCTTCCACGCCGAGGCCTCCTCCGCGATGGCCGGCCGCGCCGACCTGGACGTCCGGGAGCGCCCGGCGTTCTGAATCCGTCACGCATGTCACAAGCCGGTCCCGGCGGCGGTGTCCTCCGGGGCCGGCATCCACCCGCCCCACTAGACTCCTCCGAGTGGACATGGCATTGCACGACCCCCTGATCGGTACCCTGCTCGACGGCCGGTACCGGGTCGAGCAGCGCATCGCGACCGGCGGGATGTCCACCGTCTACAAGGGCACCGACACCCGGCTGGACCGGGTGGTCGCGCTCAAGGTGATGCACCCCCAGCTGGCCGGGGACGAGGGCTTCACCGCCCGTTTCATCCGCGAGGCCAAGGCCGTCGCCAAGCTCACCCACCCCAACGTGGTCAACGTCTTCGACCAGGGCGCGGACGGCGGAAACGTTTTCCTCGCCATGGAGTACGTGCCCGGCCGCACCCTGCGCGACCTGCTGCGCGACCGCGGCGCACTGTCCGTCCGGGCCGCGCTGGACGTGCTGGAGCCCGTGCTCGCCGCCCTCGGCGCCGCCCACCGGGCCGGGCTGGTCCACCGGGACGTCAAGCCGGAGAACGTGCTGATCACCGAGGGCGGCCTGGTCAAGGTCGCCGACTTCGGCCTCGTCCGGGTGCTCGGCACCGCCGACGGCGCGCCCACCTCGGTCAGCACCGCCACCAACGGCACCGTCCTGGGCACCGTCTCGTACCTGGCGCCCGAGCAGATCCTCCCGGACGCCCCCACCGACCAGCGGGTGGACGTCTACGCGGCCGGCATCCTGCTGTACGAGATGCTCACCGGCCGCCGCCCGCACACCGGCGACAACCCCGTCCAGGTGATGTACAAGCACCTGCACGAGGACGTCCCGGCCCCCTCGCTGATCGCCCCCGCCGTCCCCCCGGCACTGGACGCCATAGTCGCCGGCGCCTGCGCCCGGACCGCCGACGCCCGCCCGTACGACGCGGTCGAGCTGCTCGCCGCACTCCAGAGGGTCCGCCGCGCCCTCACCCAGGCCGAGCTGGACGCCGAACCCCCGGCCTCCACCCAGGCGAGCCCGCGTTACCCGACCAGCGAGCCGACCTCGGTGATCCGGCCGCTGCCCCGGCCCGCCGACGCCCCGCCGACGGAGCGCACCCGCGCGCTGGACATGTCGCCGGAGCTGATGGACCAACTGCTCACCGAACCCCGCCCGTACGACGAGCCGACCCCGGTCCGTACGCGCCGGCCGAACCCGCTGCGCCGCCTCCCCCGCAAGCCGCTGATCTGGACCGCCGCGCTGACCGCCCTGGCGCTCGCGGTCGGCGGCGCCACCTACGGGATCTCCGAGGGGCTGTACGGCTCGGTGCCGAGCGTGCTCGGCAAGGACCGGGGCGAGGCGCAGCGGATCCTGGACAAGGAGGGCATGCACGGCAGGTTCGTCGAGACGTTCAGCGAGTCCGTCCCCACCGGGGAGGTCATCTCGACCGACCCCGGGGTGGGCGCGCGTGCCCGCAAGAGCGACTCGGTGACGGTCACCGTCTCCAAGGGCCCCAAGCGGATCGCGGTGCCGGACGTGACCGGCAGGTCCGCGGACGACGCGGCCGCCGCGCTGGCCGGCGCCCAGCTGACCAGGGGGTCCGTGACCGAGACCTACAACGACAGCGTGCCCGAGGGCTCGGTGATCAGCAGCTCACCGGCGGCCGGGCAGCTGTTGCAGGAGAACGCCGCGGTCTCGCTGGTGGTCAGCAAGGGCATGGTGCCGGTCCCGGACGTCTCCGGGATGACCAAGGACGACGCGCAGAAGGCGCTCCAGGCCGCGGGCTTCACCGTGCAGACCACCGGGTGGGACGTGTTCGGCTCGGTCAAGGTGTCCGGCCAGTCCCCGGCGGCCGGCGAGCGGCGGCCGCAGCGCACCGCGGTGACGATCAGGTTCTCGCTGTTCTGACGGCGGCCGCTCAGCGCAGCGGCCCGTCGCCCGGCCCCTCCTGGTAGGAGTAGCGCTGCTCGCGCCACGGGTCGGCGAGGTTGTGGTAGCCGCGCTCCTCCCAGAAGCCGCGCCGGTCGGCCCGCATGTACTCCACCGCGCGCACCCACTTGGGGCCCTTCCAGGCGTACAGCTGCGGGACCACCAGCCGGACCGGGAAGCCGTGTTCGGCGGTCAGCGCCTCGCCGTTGCGGTGGGTGGCGAGCAGCGTGCGGGCGTCGGCGAAGTCGGCCAGCCGCAGGTTGGCGCTGTAGCCGTACTCGGCCCAGACCATGACGTGGGTGACGCCGGGCGCCGGGGGCACGAGGTCGAGCAGCAGGGCGGCGGACACGCCCGTCCACTCGTTGCCGAGCACGGAGAACTTGGTGACGCAGTGCAGGTCGGCGACGACGGTGGTGCGCGGCAGGGCGTTGAAGGCGTCGAAGTCCCAGCTGTGCTTCTCCGCCGAGGCGGTGGCGCCGAACACCTGGAGGTCCCAGCTCAGCGGCTTGAAGCGGGGCACCGGCCCGTAGTGCAGGGCGGGCCAGCCGCGTTGCACGCGCTGGCCCGGGGGGAGCCTCGGGTCAGACGGCGGAAGCGGTTCTTGTTCGGACTGACCCATGGCTCCATGGTGACAGACGGCGGCCGGGCCCCGGCGCGCGCCCCTTCGGGCTGATTCACGCCCTGCCCGTACGACTCAGGGGTCGATCGCGTGCCCACCGAGTTCCACCCAAATCGGATATTCCGACACATGTCCTAGTGAGTGTGAACTTACTGGAATTTCTTCCCATCACGGTGCCAGGATGCGCAGCACAGGACACACCGCAGGACCCCACCGCAGGACGTAGCGCAGGGAGGCAGCAGCATGCAGGGCGACCCGGAGGTCATCGAGTTCCTCAACGAGCAGCTCACGGCCGAGCTCACCGCGATCAACCAGTACTTCCTGCACGCCAAGATGCAGGAGAACTTCGGCTGGACGAAGCTCGCCAAGTACACCCGGCACGAGTCCTTCGACGAGATGAAGCACGCCGAGACCCTCACCGACCGGATCCTGTTCCTGGAGGGGCTGCCCAACTACCAGCGGCTGTTCCACGTCCGGATCGGCCAGACGGTCAAGGAGATGTTCGAGGCCGACCGCCAGATCGAGGTCGAGGCGATCGACCGCCTCAAGCGCGGGATCGTGGTGATGCGGGCCAAGAACGACGTCACGTCCGCGAACATCTTCGAGGACATCCTGGCCGACGAGGAGCACCACATCGACTACCTCGACACCCAGCTGGAACTGCTGGAGAAGCTCGGCGAGGCGCTCTACATCGCGCAGGTGATCGAGCAGCCGGAGACCTGAGGCCCCCGGCTCCGGCTAGGCCGCCCGCAGCGGGGCCACCGCGGGGGCGACCACCGGGGCGATCGGAGCCGCCGGGGCGGCGGGGGCCGGCGCGCCCTGGAACTCCGGCTCGGCCAGGCCCAGCCTGGCGGCCAGCCGGGCGGTCGGGCAGGGCCGGGCGCCGTGCTCACCGAGCAGCCCCTGGATCCGGCGGACGCAGGACCCGCAGTCCGTCCCGGCCTTGCAGCCCCGGGCGATCTGGCGGGGGGTGCTCGCCCCCTCGTCGATCGCCTTCTTCACCTGGTCCTCGGTGACCGCATGGCACATGCACACGTACATCGCGGTCTCTCCCGGGGTGAGGCGTCGGAGTGGATCTTGACTAAGGCTAGCCTTAGTTCACTGAGCCTCACCTTACCTGGCAGAACGGGCGCGAAAAAGCCCCTCCGGACTCGGGAGCACCGAATCCGGAGGGGCTTTCGTCACATTCGCGGGGGAAAGGACCCGCAGGACCGTGAGGACCTACTGGCCGCGGTACATCTCCGCCACCAGGAACGCCAGGTCCAGCGACTGGCTGCGGTTGAGCCGCGGGTCGCAGGCCGTCTCGTAGCGCTGGTGCAGGTCGTCGACCAGCACCTCGTCGCCGCCGCCGACGCACTCGGTGACGTCGTCGCCGGTCAGCTCCACGTGGATGCCGCCCGGGTGGGTGCCGAGCGCGCGGTGCACCTCGAAGAAGCCCTTGACCTCGTCCAGCACGTCGTCGAAGCGGCGGGTCTTGTGACCGCTGGAGGCCTCGAAGGTGTTGCCGTGCATCGGGTCGCAGATCCACACCGGCTTGGCGCCGGTGGCGGTGACCTTCTCCACCAGGGTGGGCAGGTGGTCGCGGATCTTGCCCGCGCCCATCCGGGTGATGAAGGTGAGGCGGCCGGGCTCGCGCTCCGGGTCCAGCTTCTCGATCAGGGCGAGCGCCTCGTCCACCGAGGTGGTCGGGCCGAGCTTGACCCCGATCGGGTTGCGGATCCTGGAGGCGAACTCGATGTGCGCGTGGTCCAGCTGCCGGGTGCGCTCGCCGATCCACACCATGTGGCCGGAGACGTCGTACAGCTCACCGGTGCGCGAGTCCACGCGGGTCAGCGCGGTCTCGTAGTCGAGGATCAGCGCCTCGTGCGAGGAGAAGAACTCGACGGTCTTGAACTCCTCCGGGGCCACCCCGCAGGCGTTCATGAACGCCAGGGCGTTGTCGATCTCCCGGGCGAGCTGCTCGTAGCGCTGGCCGGCCGGCGAGTTGCGCACGAAGTCCTGGTTCCAGGCGTGCACCTGGCGCAGGTCCGCGTAACCACCGGTGGTGAAGGCGCGCACCAGGTTCAGCGTCGCGGCGGAGGCGTTGTACATCCGCTTCAGGCGCTCCGGGTCCGGGATGCGGGACTCGGGGGTGAACTCGAAGCCGTTCACCGAGTCGCCCCGGTAGACCGGCAGCGTCACGCCGTCGCGGGTCTCGGTCGACTTCGACCGCGGCTTGGAGTACTGGCCGGCGATCCGGCCGACCTTCACGACCGGGACGGAGGCCGCGTACGTCAGCACGGCGGCCATCTGCAGCAGGGTCTTCAGCTTGTTGCGGATGTGCTCGGCCGACACGCCGTCGAAGGCCTCGGCGCAGTCACCGCCCTGCAGGAGGAACGCCTCCCCACGCGCCACGGCTCCGAGCCGGGCGCGCAGCTGATCGCACTCACCGGCGAAGACGAGCGGCGGATAGGAGGCGAGCTCGGCAAGGGTCTTGCGCAGAGCCTCGTGGTCCGGCCATTCAGGCTGCTGCGCCGCGGGCAGGGACTGCCATGTGTGGAGATTTGTCACGGTCACGCACCCAAGGCTACGGGGTGACACCACCCGTTCGTGACCACTGCCCGAGGGATGAGACACATCTCGGACGTTTCCCGTGACCCCGCTCACCCGCCCGGCACCATCCGCTACGCTCGATCCATGCACGCGCTCCACACCCACTGCTGGTGGTGGGCCTTCCCTTCGGGTGGCCCACAGATCGCGCGTTCCTGAGACGAACACGACGGCCGCCCCTCGGGGCGGCCGTCGGCGTTTGGACAGACGGCCCTCCCGGAGCGGACCCAGCACCCGCCTCGCCAGTCCACCCGGAAGGAAGCCGTACCCGTGCCCACCCCCGCGCCCGTGCCCACCCCCGCCGAGCTGCTCGCCCGCCTCACCGCCCCCGGCGCCCCCGCCTTCGCCCTGCTGCACCGCCGCACCCCCCGGCACACCCCGGACACCGTCGAGGTGCTGCTGGGCACCGTCGACAACTACGAACGCCTCGCCGACCTGCCCGTCCGCGACGGCGTCCCGGACGCCGGCCCGGTCCACGACCTGCTCGCCCTCGTCCCGTACCGGCAGATCCGCGAGCGCGGCTTCGAGGCCCACGACGACGGCACCCCGCTGCGGGCCCTCGCCGTCCAGGAGCAGTACGCCCTGCCGCTGGCCGGGTTCACCGCCGCCCTGCCGCAGCTGCCGGTGTCGCTGACCGGCGGTGCCTTCGACGTGGACGACGAGGCGTACGCGGAGATCGTGCGCCGGGTGATCGAGGACGAGATCGGCAACGGCGAGGGCGCCAACTTCGTGATCCGGCGCGACTTCCACGCGACGCTGGAGGACTTCCGGCCGGAACTCGCCCTCACGCTGTTCCGGCGGTTGCTGGAGCAGGAGCGCGGCGCGTACTGGACCTTCCTGGTGCACACCGGGGACACCGTGCTGGTCGGCGCCTCCCCCGAGGTGCACGTCCGGCAGAGCGGCGGCACCGTCGTGATGAACCCGATCTCCGGCACCTACCGCTATCCGTCCGGCGGCGCCGACCTCGACTCGCTGCTCCGGTTCCTGCACGACCCCAAGGAGCTGGAGGAGCTCACCATGGTGGTCGACGAGGAGCTCAAGATGATGTGCACCGTCGGCGACCTCGGCGGCCAGGTGCTCGGCCCCCGGCTCAAGGAGATGTCCCACCTCGCCCACACCGAGTACGAGCTGCGCGGGCGCACCTCGATGGACGTCCGCGAGGTGCTGCGCGAGACGATGTTCGCCGCCACCGTCACCGGCAGCCCCGTGCAGAACGCCACCCGGGTGATCCGGCGCTACGAACCCGGCGGGCGCGGCTACTACTCCGGCGCGCTCGCCCTGATCGGGCGCTCGGCGAGCGGCGGGCAGCTGCTGGACTCGCCGATCTGCATCCGCACCGCCGACATCGACCCGGCCACCGGGCGGCTGGTCGTCCGGGTCGGCGCCACGCTGGTGCGCCGCTCCGTCCCGGAGTCCGAGGTCGCCGAGACCCACGCCAAGGCCGCCGGGGTGCTCACCGCGATCGGCGCCCGGCCCGCCCCCGCCCGGCCGTCCGGCCCCACCGGGCCCCGGCTCGCCGACGACCACCGGGTGCAGGCCGCGCTGGACGCCCGCCGCGCCGACCTCGCGCCGTTCTGGCTGCGGATGCAGGCCCCGGCCCGGGTCACCGAGCCCGAGCCGACCCTGGTCGTGGACGGCGAGGACACCTTCACCTCGATGCTCGCCCACCTGCTGACCTCGCTCGGCCACCAGGTCGGCGTGGTCCGCTACGACGCGCCCGGCCTGCGTGAGCTGGTCGCGGCCCACCGCGGCCCGCTGGTGCTCGGCCCCGGCCCGGGCGACCCGGCGCTCGCCGACGACCCCAAGATGGCGGTGCTGCGCCCGGTCGTCACGGACGCCCTGGCAGCCGTCCGCTCCGGTGCCCGCACCGCGCCGCTGCTCGCGGTCTGCCTCAGCCACCAGCTGCTCTCCGCCGAGCTCGGGCTCGCGCTCGGCCGCAAGGCCGTCCCGTACCAGGGGGCGCAGGAGAGCGTCGACCTGTTCGGCACCAAGCGGACGGTCGGCTTCTACAACACCTTCACCGCGCGCTGCTCGGACGCCGACGCGGCCCGGCTCTCCGCCGAGGGCGTCGAGGTCGCCCGGGACACCGCCACCGGTGACGTCCACGCCCTGCGCGGCCCCGGCTTCGCCGGCCTCCAGTTCCACCCGGAGTCGGTGCTCACCCGCGACGGCGTGGACATCGTGGCGGCCCTGCTGCGGGAGGCGGCGGCCGTACGGGGCTGAGCGGCCCACGCGGCTCCCGGGCAGCCCGCCCGGGAGCCGCTCACAGGTCGTCGTCCAGCCCCTGCTCGATCGCGTAGCGGACCAGCTCCACCCGGTTGTGCAGCTGGAGCTTGCCCAGCGTGTTCTGCACGTGGTTCTGCACCGTGCGGTGCGACAGCACCAGCCGGTCGGCTATCTGCCGGTAGGACAGGCCCTTGGCCACCAGCCGCAGCACCTCGGTCTCCCGGGCGGTCAGCCGCGGCACGGCCGGCGCCGAGGCCGGGGCCGGCTCGGTGGCCAGCCGGCGGAACTCGCCGAGCACCAGTCCGGCCAGGCCCGGCGTGAACACCGCGTCGCCGACGGCCGTACGGCGCACCGCGTCCAGCAGCTCCTCCCGCCCCGCCGACTTCACCAGGTACCCGGTCGCGCCGGACTTCACCGCCTCCAGCACGTCCTGGTGCTCGCCGCTGGCCGACAGCACCAGCACCCGCACCGCCGGATCGTGCGCGACCACCTGGCGGCACACCTCGGCACCGGGCAGCCCGGGCAGGTTGAGGTCCAGCACGACGACCTGCGGCGAGCAGGCGCGGGCCCGGCGCACGGCCTCCTCGCCGTCGCCCGCCGTGGCCACCACGTCCAGCCCGGCCTCGGCCAGGTCGCGCGAGACGGCGTCCCGCCACATCGGGTGGTCGTCCACCACCATCACCCGCACCGGCCGGTCGGTCGTCGGCTGCTCGGTCATTCGGCACCTTCCCTCGGGACGCGCAGTTCCACCTCGACGCCCTCCCCGGGCACCGAGTACAGCTCGGCCGTGCCGCCGAGGTCCAGCAGCCGGCCGCGGATGGACTGGGAGACGCCGAGCCGACCGGCCCGCTCCGCCTCGCCGAGCCGGCCGGGGGCGAAGCCCGGTCCGTCGTCCCGGATGCTGACCGTGACGGCCTCCGGCTCGTCCTCCACCAGGATCCAGGCCCGCGCCCGCTCCCCCGCGTGCCGGCGGACGTTGTCGACGGCCGCGCCGACCGCCGCGGCCAGCTCGCTCGCGGCCGGTCCCGGCAGCAGGACCGGGGTGCCGGGGGCGGAGAGCGTGATCCGCTCGTCGGCGTACGGGCGCAGCAGCGCGGTCAGGTCGCGCGGCTCGGCGGCGTCGGCCTCCGGCCCGCGCCGGGCCGGGATCGGGCCGCCGGTCATCAGCGCCCGCAGCGCGCGCTCCTGCTCACCGGCCAGACGGCCCAGCTCGGCGAAGTCCGTACCGCCGCCGGCACCGCCGCCCGACTCCGCGCCCCGGCGCTGGACCAGCGCGAGCACCTGCAGCACGCCGTCGTGGATGTCCCGGGAGAGCCTCTCGCGCTCCCGGGTGGCCGCCTCCACCTGGAGCGCTCGGGTGAGGGTGGCCTCGCTGGCGCGGGCCAGCTCGATCACGTACCCGATCGCGACCCCGGCCACCATCAGCAGCACGATGTTGTGGATGTTGTCGCCGGTCGGGCCGCCGTGGCCGAGGATGTTGGCGACGCCGATCACCGAGCCGGCCGCCGCCGAGGGGCGCCAGCCGCCCTTGGCGGCGAAGCCGAGCACCGTCCCGGCGGCCCAGATGGTCGGCAGGGTGGGCGCGCCGTGGCTGATCCGGGCCGGGGCGTCGGTCAGCCCGCTCATCACGATGCCGGTCACGGCGAGGGTGAGGTCGAAGCCCAGGACCCACCAGGTGCAGCGCTGCGGATTGGCGAAGACCCGGGTGCTGGCGAGCGTCCAGAGGGTGAGCGCGCCGAGGAAGATCCAGCCGGCGACGGGGTGCAGGAAGTGCAGGTAGGAGTTGAAGTACCGGAGCAGGGCGTAGCACAGCGCCAGCACCCGGAAGTAGGAGATGGCCTTCCACAGCGGGAGTTCGACGGACATGCCGCCGGCGGCCACCGTGCCGCCGACCGCGCCGGCTCTCGCACCCTCCGTCATTCCCCAGCCCCTCCCCCGGGCCCGGCCCGGGCCGTCAGGCCGACCCGGTCTCCTTCTGCTCCTGCTTCTCGGCCTTCTCGGCCTTCTCCGCCTCGGCGGCCTCGGCCCGCTCCGCACGGGCGGCCGCGCGGCGCTCGGCGTCGGCCTTCTTCTTCTCGTCGGCGATCTGCCGCTTGGCGGCGGTCGCGTAGATGTCCACGTACTCCTGGCCGGAGAGCCGCATGATCTCGTACATCACCTCGTCCGTCACCGAACGGAGGATGAAGCGGTCGTTCTCCATGCCCTGGTAGCGGGAGAAGTCCAGCGGGCGGCCGATCCGGATGCCGGGGCGGATGCCGAAGCTCGGGACCACCTGGCCGGGCGGCTGCACCTTCTCGGTGTCGATCATGGCGACCGGGATCACCGGGGCGCCGGTGGCCAGCGCGACGCGGGCCAGGCCGCCGACCTTGCCGCGGTACAGCTTGCCGTCGGGCGAGCGGGTGCCCTCGGGGTAGACGCCGAACAGCTCGCCGCGCTCCAGCACCGCGATGGCGCTGCGGATCGCGGCCTCGCCGGCGCCCCGCACGCCCGAACGGTCCACCGGCAGCTGTCCGACGCCCTTGAAGAAGGCGGCGGTCAGCCGGCCCTTGAGGCCCGGGGTGTTGAAGTACTCGGCCTTCGCGATGAAGGTGACCCGGCGCTTGATCAGCGCGGGGAAGAAGAAGGAGTCCGAGAACGACAGGTGGTTGCTCGCGATGATGGCCGCGCCCTCGGTGGGGATGTTCTCCTCACCTTCGATCCACGGCCGGAAGAAGATCCGCAGCAGCGGCGCGACGATCATCTTCATCAGTCGGTAGAACAACCCGGGCCTCCTGTTATGCGGACCGGACGATCCTAATGCCCCGCGGCCGTGAGCTGTGCCCGGGCCCGCCGTTGGGGGGTGTACGTCCCGGCTCGGGGCATGGGACGATGCGGATTCCTGCAGCACCTCGTTCAGCGTTCCCTCCCCCAGCGCCACCCGCCCGCGAAGGAGTTCGCCATGCCGCTGCTGCCCGGTGCCGAACCGTACCGCCACCGCGGCGGACCGGTGGGAGTGCTGCTGTGCCACGGCTTCACCGGCGCGCCGCAGTCGCTGCGGCCGTGGGCCGAGGAGCTGGCCGCGGCCGGGTTCACCGTCTCGCTGCCGTTGCTGCCGGGGCACGGAACCCGTTGGCAGGACATGCAGATCACCCGCTGGGAGGACTGGTACGCGGAGGTCGAGCGCGAGCTGCTGGCCCTCGCCGAGGAGTGCGAGCAGGTCTTCGTCTGCGCGCTGTCGATGGGCGGCGCGCTGGCGCTGCGGCTGGCAGCGCTGCACGGCCCGACGGTCTCCGGGCTGGTGCTGGTCAACCCGTCGGTGCGCTCGGACAACCCCGCGAGCGTGCTGCTTCCGGTGCTCCGCCACCTCGTCCCGAGCCTGCCGGGCATCACCGACGACATCAGCCGGCCGGGCACGCACGAGCTCGGCTACGACCGCACGCCGCTGCACGCCGCCTGGTCGCTGAGCAGGCTGTGGCAGGAGGTCCAGCGGCGGCTGCCGGAGGTGACCCAGCCGGTGCTGCTCTTCCACAGCCCGCAGGACCACGTCGTCTCGCCGGCCAACTCCGAACTGGTGCTGGCCCGGATATCCTCGACCGATGTGACGGAGCGGCTGTGCCAGCGCAGTTTCCACGTCGCGACGCTGGACCACGACGCGGCGGAAATATTCGCGGGCAGCCTGGACTTCATCCGACGGCTGGCCCCCGCGCACTCGGCGGGTGCGGGCAGGGTCGAATCCGACGATCTCCATGGCTGAAGGGCCGGAAGTGCACGAGAGCAGCACGGCGGGCGGCGGGGACGAGAAGCCCCGCGAGGACGGCGCGCGGACGGACGGGGCGCGAACGGACGACGCACGGACGGACGGTGTGCCGAAGGACGCCACCGTCCAGGGGGACGGCACCATCCAGGGCGGCACCGCGGCGAGCGGCACGGGAGCGGACGGCGCCGCGCCGGCCCCGCCCTCCGAGGACACCCCCGAACCGGAGGCCCCCGCCCCCGTGGACTCCCGGCCGCGCCGCGCGCCCGAGCGCAGCCAGGCCGAGCAGGACGCGATCTTCGCCGCCCTGGTGGCCCAGTTCGACGACCCGGTCGACCTCACCAACCCCAACTGGCCGGAGGTCGAGAACCTCCGGGCGCAGAACGAGCTCAAGGGCGGCTTCAAGGACGGCGTCGGCCCCAAGGGCGATCCGGACGACCTCTCCGAGCTGGCCCCGCAGCCCCGCCCGCGCTCCGGTCGGCCGGTGCTGCCGGCCGCCGGCGCCGGCGCCGGCCCGCGCGACTTCGAGCTGGCCGAGGAGACCGACGAGGGCCACTTCGTCCCGCCGGAGCCCCCGCCGCTGCCCCCCGCCGACGTGACCGCCAAGTTCGCCTGGCTGGCCGTGCTCGGTGGCCCGGCCCTGCTGCTGATCGACGCGGTGGTCTGGCGGGAGGTCTCCGGCTGGCCCGCGTGGGTCGGGATCACCGCCTTCCTGGGCGGCTTCGTCACCCTGGTGACGCGGATGCGCGACCGCGACGAGGACGAGCCGGAGGACCCTGACAACGGCGCGGTGGTCTGACGGCCTCAGCCCTCGGGGAGTTCGACGACCGCGAGCACCGGCAGGTGGTCGGTCGCGGCCCGCAGGTCGGCCTCGGTGACGCCGGGCAGCCCGTGCGGCACCCCGCAGCCGAGGACGGTGATCCCGGGCGTGGCGAAGACGGCGTCGATCCGCTGGTACGGGTGCTCCGGGACGGACGTGAACTCGCCGCCCCAGGGCGCGGTCGGGTACCCGTCCCACAGCCGCGAGGCCAGCAGCCGCCAGCCCGGCCCGTCCGGGTGTTCGTTGAAGTCCCCTGCCACGATGCCCTGTTCGGCGATCGCGAGCTGATCGAGCAGCAGCTCGAACTGCCCGTACCGCTCCTCCGGGTCCAGGCTGAGGTGGCAGCTGGTGACGCTGAACGGCGCCGCGCCGGGCAGCCGCAGCAGTGCGCCGGCGAAGCCCCGCGCGTGCAGGCCGCGGGTCTTGGGCAGCAGCCGGTCGCGCACCTCCAGCAGTTCCACCGCGCCGGGCCGGCCGAGCAGCAGCGGCCCGGCGGCGGTGCGGCCGCCCCCGGCCAGCACGGCCGTCCCGGTGCTCCGGGCCAGCCAGGCGGCCTGCCCCTCGGGCCGCCAGTAGCGCGGTGACTCCTGGATGCAGACCAGGTCGGGCGCGCAGGCCCGGATCACCCGGGCCAGCGCCCGCCGGTCGTCGCGCAGCGAGCGGACGTTGTAGCTGAGCAGCCGTAGCCGGCGCGGGCCGGGCGGCGGCGGTTCGGTGGGCGCGACGGCGGTCATGGTCCTCCCCGGTGCGGTGTCGTCACTGGGTCCGACCGTAGTGCGACGGCGGCGGCGCGTCCGGGATTGGTCGGGGCCCGGTCGCACCGCCGCCGGCGGGCTCATGAGGTGGTTCAGAGGTGGTTCAGGAGGTGCGGGCGAGGTCGGCCGCGCCGACGATGCCGGCCGCGGAGCCCATCGAGGCCAGGACGACCTCGGCACGCGGGCGGTGCACACCACCGGTCAGGTAGTGCTCGAAGGCCTTGGCGACCGGGTCGAGCAGCAGCCGGCCCGAGTCGGAGACGCCACCGCCGAGGACGAAGACGCCCGGGTCGAACAGCGCGGCGAGGTCGGCCATGCCGCGGCCCAGCCAGTCGGACAGCTCGGCGTAGCACTCCAGGGCGAGCGGGTCGCCCTCCTCGGCGGCCTGGGTGATGTGGATGCCGCGGATGGTCTCGGCGACGCCGTCGTTGAGCTCCAGCATCCGGTGGCCGCGCACCGGGTCGGCCGCCGACTTCTCCCGGCCGTAGCGGCGCAGCGCCCGACCGGAGCCGTACTGCTCCCAGCAGCCCTTGCCGCCGCAGCCGCACTGGAGGCCGTCCGGGACCATGTTGAGGTGGCCGATCTCGCCGGCCACGCCGAAGCGGCCGCGGTGCAGCCGGCCGTCCAGGACGATGCCGCCGCCGATGCCGGTGCCGACGGTGATCAGCACCATGTCCTGGTGGTCGGCGGCCGCGCCGAAGCGGAACTCGGCCCAGGCGGCGCAGTTGGCGTCGTTCTCGACCACCGTGGTCAGACCGGTGAGCTCCTCGACCCGGCCGCGCAGCGGCTCGTTCTCCCAGTCGATGTTGGGAGCGAAGATCACCGTGGAGCGGTTGCTGTCGACGAACCCGGGGGCGCCGACGCCGACCGCGGTGACGTCGGGGTGCTGCTCCTTGAGTTCGCGCACGGCCTGCGCGATGGCGTCGACCGCCCACTGCGGGTCGGCCGGGGTGGGCACCCTGGTCCGGGCCAGGATCGCGCCCGCATCGTCGACCACGCCTGCCGCGATCTTGGTCCCGCCGACATCGACGCCGATGGTCAGAGCCATGTGTCCCTCAGCTATTCACTCGTTCCCGCTGGACGGAACGCTACCGCCCAACCCTGGCCCCCGTACACAGCCTCGCATACATTATCCGAAGACATTTCTGGCACAACCCAGCCGCGACGCTTCAAAAGTCGTATCTAATCTCCTTCTTCGTGACGTACGGAAGCAGCGTGATCACGCTCCGAAGGTTACGGATTCACTGCTTGGCGGACGGCTCGTCAGCCTCTTCGGCCCCCTCGGCCCCGCCCGGCTCGTCGAGGTCGATCTTCTCGGTGGGTGCGCCCGACCCGGCGGTCCAGCGCCGCTCGTGCCCGGCCACCGCGGCGCGGTAGGCGGCCAGCAGCTCGGCGCCCGCGGCGGCGAGCCCGGTGCCGGCCGCGGCGAGGTGGCCGTAGACCTCGGGCTGCTGGGTGCGCAGACGGTCGGCCAGCCCGGAGAGGGTGATCAGGGTGGTGGCGCTGGTCTCCTGCGCCTTCTCGCCGACGGCGGTGGCGAACCGGCGCACCTCGTCCACCAGCGGGCCCAGCTCCGGCCCGAACGGGTGGGCCTGGCCGCCGTCGGGCCCGGTGCGGTCGCCGCCCGGCGCGGTGCGGTCGCCGTCGGGCTCGGTGCGGTCGTCGGTGCTGGTCATCGCGGGCGCCTCCTCAGCCGTGGCCGCACCCCGCGGCCCTCGGGCCCGACGCTACCCGAACGGAAGTGACCCCCGAAAAGGCCCGAAAGGCCGTCAGCCCTGCGGCCAGAGCGCCGGGTCGGGCGCGAACCGCACCGAGAGCACCCCGTCCTGCAGTCCCGCCCCGGCCACCGTGCAGCGGCGCAGCGCGGAGGGCAGGGTGAGCACCCGGCGGTGGGCGCCTATGCCGACCACCAGGTCGTCGCCCCGGCGGACCAGGTCCAGCTCGCCGCGGTCGGCGCCGGGCAGGTCGAGGTGCCAGACCAGCAGGCCCTCCTCGGCGAGCCGGTCCTCGACGGTCCAGAGCTCGGGGTCGAGCCGCTCGGGGCCGGGCCCGTCCCCGTACAGGCGGTCGGCGACCGCCTCCAGGGTCGCCTCGGCCAGGCCGGTGACCAGCACCGGGGCGTCGGTGGCGGCGGTGAGCCGGTCCAGCTCCTCCTGGCGGCGGCGGGCCAGCGCGGCCAGCCAGGCGTCGGGCGAGGCGAGGGCCGCCGGCGGCAGCCCGCCGTGCACCACCACGGCGTCCGGCCGGTGCCCGTACAGCGCGAACCCGGCCCGGATCCGGCGCAGTTCCTCGTACGGGTGGCCGTCGGCCGGGACGACCAGGCGCACGCTGGTACCCGGGTCGTTGATCGCGGCGCGGGACTCGGCGAGCACCGCGGCGGCCCTGGTGCGCCCCTCGTACAGCCATTCGGCGGGCATCGGGACCCCGGCCAGCCCGGCCAGCAGCGGGCGCAGTGCCCGGGCGGCCTGCCGCTGCTCGGGGACGAGCCGGTCCAGGTAGCGCTCCAGCTGCTCGGGCAGGGCGAGGGTGGCGATCAGCTCGGCGGGCGGCGGGGCTAGCACGACCAGGACGTCGTGGTCGGCGGCGGGCAGGGCGCGCAGCAGGGCGAGCCGGGCGATGCCGGGGAGGGCGGTCAGCTCCTCGGGGTCGAGCTGTTCGGCGCCGAGCAGGTCGAGGGCGGGCTTGAGCCGGCCGGTCAGCTCGCCGACGGCGTAGCGGAAGGCGGCCTGCTCGTCGATCCGGGACACGGTCAGGCCCGGGGCGTGGTGGACCGGTTCGGGTTCCAGGCGGGTGCCGAGGACGGAGTCCAGGGTGCGGTGCGGGTCGTCGGCGGCCAGCAGCCAGGTGCGGTGGCCCCGCCGGGCGGCGTGCAGGGCGGTGGCCGCGGCCACGGTGGGCGCGCCCGAGTCGCCGCTGACCAGGATGGTGCGTGTCGCCGTCATGCCGTCCAGCCCCCGATCCGCCGTGTCAGCCCTGGACCGCGTCGCCCTCGACGCGCTTCTTCAGACCGGCCAGGGCCCGGTCGATGATGACCTTCTCCGCCTTGCGCTTGATCATGCCGAGCATCGGGATCTTGACGTCCACGGCGAGCTGGTAGGTGACCTCGGTGCGGCCGCCGGCCAGCGGGGCGAGGGTGTAGGAGCCGTCCAGCGAGCGGAGCATCTGGCTGCGGACGAGGGTCCAGCCGACCTCGCGGTCGCCGTCCCAGGTGTAGGCGAGGACGTGCTCGTCGCGGATGGCGCCGGCGTCCAGCAGCAGTCGGACCTGGGCGGCGCGGCCCTCCGGGCCGGTCTCCAGGACCTCGATCTCCTTGACCTCACCGGTCCAGGCCGGGTAGGCGGCGAAGTCGGCGATCACGGCCATGACCGTGGCCGGGGTCGCGTCGATGGTGATGCTCGACCTGGTGTGCTCCGCCATGGAATGGCCCTCCGCCTCGTCCCTCTGCCTGCCGGTCCGGTCGAGGCGCGCTCGACCCGATCCGCCCGGAGCAGGCTATCGCGACCGGCGATCGACTCGGCCGCACGGGCACCGGGAGAGCGAGGACGCGAGCCGGGTGGCAGCGGGCGGCGGGGCATGCTACCGGCCGGTCACCAAGCACCTGCCGTAGGGTGCCAGTCGAACGACCCGGTCACGGCCAGGTCCGACCCGGCCGGGTGTGACACTTCGAACACCGGAGCCGACCCCCCTGGTCGAAGCTGCCTACCGGGCAGTAACGTCCTGCCGTCCCGCAGCGTCGCGAACGAGGAGCAGTCTTGCTCGACTTCAGCCTTCCGGCCCTCTATCAGGTACCGAGCGGCGGTAACCTCGCCGACCCTGTGCACCGGAACGCCGAGGAGCACCCGGACGTCGCGGTGCTCAGCCGCAAGGTGGACGGCCGCTGGCAGGACTTGACCGCGGTGCAGTTCCTCGCCGAGGTGCACGCCGCCGCGAAGGGCCTGATCGCCGCAGGCATCGAGCCGGGCGACCGCGTGGGCGTCATGTCCCGCACCCGCTACGAGTGGACGCTGCTCGACTTCGCCATCTGGACGGCCGGCGCGATCACCGTGCCGGTGTACGAGACCTCCTCCGCCGAACAGGTCGAGTGGATCCTCGGCGACTCCGGCGCGGTCGCCGTGGTCACCGAGACCGCCCAGCACGTCGCGGTGGTCGAGGAGGTCCGCGACCGGCTGCCGGAGCTGAAGCACACCTGGCAGATCGAGGGCGGCGCGATCGCCGCGCTGGCCGAGGCCGGGAAGGACGTCCCGGACGCGACGGTCCACGAGCGCCGCTCGATCGCCGGCCCCGACGACATCGCCACCATCGTCTACACCTCGGGCACCACCGGCCGCCCGAAGGGCTGTCAGCTGACGCACGGCAACTTCCTCGCCGAGTGCGGCAACGTGGTCGAGCGCCTGGCCCCGCTGTTCCGCACCGGCGACAGCTCCGTCCTGCTCTTCCTGCCGCTGGCCCACGTGCTCGGCCGGATCGCCGAGATCGCCCCGGCGATGGCTCCGATCAAGCTGGGCCACGTCTCCGACATCCGGGACGTCACCGCCGAGCTGGCCGCCTTCAAGCCGAGCCTGATCCTGGGCGTGCCCAGGGTGTTCGAGAAGGTCTACAACACGGCCCGCGCCAAGGCCCAGGCCGACGGCAAGGGCAAGATCTTCGACAAGGCCGCGGACACCGCGATCGCCTACAGCCGGGCGCTGGACGCCGGCGGCCCGGGCCTGGTCCTGCGGGTCAAGCACGCGGTCTTCGACAAGCTGGTCTACAGCAAGCTGCGCGCCGCCCTCGGCGGCCGGGCCACCCACGCCATCTCCGGCGGCGCCCCGCTGGGCGAGCGTCTGGGCCACTTCTACCGGGGCATCGGCTTCACCGTCCTGGAGGGCTACGGCCTGACCGAGACCTGCGCGGCCACCGCCTTCAACCCGTGGGACAAGCCGAAGATCGGTACGGTCGGCCAGCCCGTCCCCGGCGCCTCCGTCCGGATCGCCGAGGACGGCGAGGTCTTCTTCAAGGGCCCGCACGTCTTCACCGGCTACTGGAACAACCCGCAGGCCACCGCCGAGGCCCTCAAGGACGGCTGGATCGCCACCGGCGACCTCGGCTCCCTGGACTCCGAGGGCTTCCTGACCATCACCGGCCGCAAGAAGGAGATCATCGTCACCGCCGGCGGCAAGAACGTCGCCCCGGCCGTGATCGAGGACCGGATCCGGGCCCACGCCCTGGTCGGCGAGGTCATGGTGGTCGGCGACCGCAAGCCCTTCGTCGCCTGCCTGATCACCGTCGACCCGGACTTCTTCCCCAAGTGGAAGGAGCTCAACGGCAAGCCCGCCGGCGCCACCGTCGCCGAGCTCGCCGACGACCCGGACCTGCTGGCCGCCCTCCAGTCCGCGGTGGACGACGGCAACGCGGCCGTCTCGCACGCCGAGGCGGTCAAGAAGTTCCGCCTGCTCGACACCGAGTTCTCCGAGGAGAGCGGCCACCTGACGCCCTCGCTCAAGCTCAAGCGCAACGTCGTGCTGAAGGACTTCGCCGCCGAGATCGAGGCGATCTACCAGAAGTAGGGAACAGGAACGGCGAAGGGCCCGGGGAAGTCCCCGGGCCCTTCGTGCGTCCTCAGCCGGCCAGCAGCGAGGTCAGCCGCCCGGCCAGCAGGTCCCAGCGCCAGGAGCGCTCCACCCAGCGCCGCCCGGCCTCGCCCATCCGCCGCCGCAGCTCCTCGTCCCGCAGCAGCCGGACGATCCGCTCCGCGGCCGCCGGGGCCGAGCCACCGGGCACCACGTACCCGGTCTCGCCCTCCAGCACCGCGTCCGGCGCGCCGCCGGAGTCCCCCGCGACCACCGGCAGGCCGGTCGCCGAGGCCTCCAGGTAGACGATCCCCAGGCCCTCCACGTCCAGCCCGCCGCGCCTGGTCCGGCACGGCATCGCGAAGACGTCCCCGGCCCCGTAGTGGGCGGGCAGCTCCTCCCACGGCACCGAGCCGGTGAAGCGCACCGACTCCCGTACGCCGGTGGCGTCCACCAGCTTCTCCAGGTCCGCCCGGTACGGGCCGCCGCCGACGATCAGCAGCACCGCGTCCGGCACGTCCGCGAGGATCTGCGGCATCGCCTCGATCAGGGTGTCCTGGCCCTTGCGCGGCACCAGCCGGGAGACGCAGACCACCACCGGCCGGTCCGCCAGGCCGAGCCGGCGGCGCACCTCGGCGCCCCCGGAGTCCGGGTGGAAGGTCGTCTCGTCCACACCCGGCGGCAGCTGCACCATCCGGGCCGCGGCCTGCGGCCCGACCGCGGCGGCGATCCGGGAGCGGGTGTACTCGCCCAGGTACGTCAGCACGTCGGTGCCCGCGCCGATCCGCCGCAGCAGCTGCCGGGAGACCGGCAGCTGGGCCCAGGCGGCCTCGTGCCCGTGGGTCATGCCGAGCAGCCGCCCGGCCCCGGCCCGGCGCAGCGCGGGCGCCATCAGACCGAGCGGGGCGGCGGCACCGAACCAGACCGAGTCGCAGCGCTCGGCACGCAGGATCTCGGCGGCCCGCCGGGTGACCCGGGGTGTGGGAACCATCACCTTCGTACGGTCCCGGATCACCGGGAAGGGCTGCTCCGCGTCGAACCGCGCCACCTCGGTGCCGTCGCGCCAGGTCGAGGCGTACACCACGATGCTCCCCGGAGGCTGACGGACAGCCATGTTGTGCACGAAGGCCTGGATGCCTCCCGGACGGGGCGGGAAGTCATTGGTGACGATCAAGGTTCTGTGCATCAGGCCACGGCTCGCTCGGTCGGGGGGTGCTCGTTGTACCACCGGGTGATCCGTACGATAGGTCAACACCATGACCCGCCGGGAACGGAACCGCGCACGGCAACCGTTTGACCCCCGGGTCAGTCCTAGTACCTAGGCCGCGGATGCGGCGGCCCGGGCGTCCGTCAGTACGACGCCTCCGGTGAGGACGTACGAGACGAACGAGGGAGCGCAGTGGAGTTGGCCCCGGCCACCGAGTCCGGTTCTTCGCGCGGCCGACTCGGCCGCCCGCTCGGGGCGCTCGCCGCCCTCGGCGCGACCTGGGTGGCCACCCGTACCGTACTGGTGCTGCTGATGACCGGCGTCCTGAAGTCGCCCGGCGGCGACATCACGGCGGACGTCTGGATGATCTACCACGCCTGGTACGGCGTGCTGCAGACCGGCACCTTCCCCTTCGACGACGTGACCTGGCAGTACCCGCCGGGCGCCGCCCTGGTGATCCTGCTGCCGGGCCTGCTGCCCTGGTCGTACCTGGTCTCGTTCTGGGTGATCTGCGGCATCGCCGACGCCGCCGCGGCCGCGCTGCTGATCCGCACCGGCCTGCGCCGGGGCCGGGCGCTGACCGGCGCCTGGATGTGGGTGGTGGCCGTCCCGCTGCTCGGCCCGATGATCTACAACCGCTTCGACATCCTCGTCACCGCGCTCGCCCTGGCCGGCCTGCTGGCGCTGATCCGCCGCCCGGCGGTGGGCGGGCTGCTGCTGGGCCTGGGCGGGATCGTCAAGATCTGGCCGCTGCTCGGCCTGATCGGCACCCCGTCCGGCCGCCGCACCCGCCGCTCCTGGACGCTGGCCGCGGCCACCGCCGTCTCGGTGGGCTTCCTGCTGGCGGCCGGGATGAACGGCGCCTTCGACTTCCTGACCTTCCAGGCGGACCGCGGCATCGAGGTCGAGTCGGTCGGCGCGCTGCCGCTGCACTTCGCCCGGATCGCCGGGGCCTGGGACGGCAGGGTCACCATGAACTACGGCTCCCCCGAGATGCTCGGGCCGTGGGTCAGCGTGATCAGCAAGGTGATGATGGCCGGCACCGTGATCGGCTTCCTGTGGCTGCTGCTGTGGCGCTTCAAGTCCCGCCGCCGCAACGCGGCCACCATGTACGACGCGGCGCTGTGCGCCCTGCTGATCTTCGTGGTGACCAGCCGGGTGATCAGCCCGCAGTACCTGGTCTGGCTGATCGGCGTCGCGGCGGTCTGCCTGACCGTGCGCAACAGCAGCCAGCGGCCGGTGGCCCTGCTGATCCTGATCGCCTGCCCGCTCACGCTGCTGGAGTTCCCGACCCTGTTCACCCAGGTCCTGGCCAGCGACCCGTGGGCGGTCACCGTGCTGAGCCTGCGCAACCTGCTGCTGGTGGCCGCCGCCGTGCTCTCCTGCGTCCGGCTCTGGCGCTCCACCCGCGGCTCGGAGCCGCTGCCGCCCACCGTGGTGCTGAGGGAGCCGCCGGCGCTGCCGCCCGCGTCCTCCTACCCGGTGCGCCCGGGCATCGCCTACGAGCAGGACCTGCTGGACGGCATCGACCACCCGGGCGCCCCGGCCAAGCGCTGAGGGCGCGGGCCACCAGCTCTGCAGGGCCGCCAGCTCTTCAGGGTCGCCAGCTCTTCAGGGTCGCCAGCTCTTCAGGGTCGCCAGCTCTTCAGGGTCGCCAGCTCTTCAGGGCCGCCACCTCGGCCCGCCAGAGCTCGGTGAACCCGTCCAGCCCGACGCCCAGATCGGCGCGCAGCAGCCGGTCCGTACGCCGTTCCCGCTCCTCGCCCCGCCCGTCCTCCGCGCCGACCGCCCGGTAGAAGGCGACCAGCCGCTCCGGCCCCCAGTGGCGGGCGATCAGGTCGCAGGCGAGCCAGGACTGCTCGTAGGCCTGGGCGATACCGGTGGCGCCCGCGGCGAAGTCCTGGTCGGCGGGCAGCGCGCCCGGCAGCCTCCCGGCCGTGACGTCCCGGGCCAGCTCGGGGGCGATCTGCCGCGGTTCGCGGCCGGAGTCGCGGTAGGCCGTCCAGTCGGCGACGCCCTCGGAGAGCCACAGCGGCGTCCAGGCCCGGGTGTCGGCCCGGGTCGCGACGTGGGTGGCCTCGTGGGTGATGACGACCTGCCGCCCGAACCCGCTGAGCCGCCCGAACGCCTCGGGGTTGACCACCACCCGGTCCGCGGGGGTGTGGTGGGGCGCGCCGGGGGCGGCCACGGTGACCGCCGCCATGCCCGTCCAGCCCGCCGGGTCGGCCTCCAGCAGCCGGGCGAACTGCGCCTCGGTGGCGGGCAGTTCGAGCAGCAGCCGGCCCGGCCAGGCATCGCCCCAGACCGCGCTGACGGCCGGCACCGCGTGGTCCCCCACCGCGACCAGGCCGCTCGGGTCGGACCCCTCGGCCAGACCGAGCACCAGGCAGTGCGCGCCGGGCGCGGTACGGGCGGGGCCGAGGTCCCACAGCGCCGGGGGCCCGCTCGCGCCCTCCTCCCGCTCGACCCGCCAGCCGCCGGCGTCCCGGACCAGCGTGATCCGGCGCGGGTACACCTCGGGGTACTCGTCGTACCCGGCGATCCGCACCACCAGGTCGGCGGCGGCGGTCAGCCGGTCCGGCCCGCCGGCCGGGGAGAGCACCAGGTTGCGGTAGGCCGCCTCGGCTCCGGTGAGCCCGGACCAGGACGGCAGCGAGCGCGCCCGCTCCGCCAGCAGCCCGGCCACCTCGGCGTGCGGATCGGCCGCCCGCTGCGTCGGCACCGCCGGGGCGGCCGGCGGCAGCGACAGCTGGGTCAGCCCGCCGACCGCCAGCAGCAGCGCGCCGCGCCGGGACAGCGCGCGGCCGGGTGTCTCCACGGGGCCGGGAGGCGTCGCGCTCAGAGCCGGACCACCCCCGCGACCGGCATCGCGCCGACGCTCTCGTACCGGACCCTGGCACCCGGGTAGGGGGCGTGCACGATCACCCCGCCGCCGGCGTACATCCCGACGTGGTGCATGTCCCGGTAGAAGATCACCAGGTCTCCCGGCCGCGCTTCGGAGAGGCTGATCCGCTGCCCGGCGTTCGCCTGGGCCTGCGAGGTGCGCGGCAGGGTCACTCCGGCCTGCCGCCAGCTGTAGTACATCAGACCGGAGCAGTCGAACGCATGGGGTCCGGTGGCGCCGTACACGTACGGCGATCCGATCATCCGCACTGCGGCGGCCAGCGCGGCCGCCCCGCGCTCGGAGGCGGGCGGGGCGTCGCCGAGGTCCAGCCGGTCGGCGCCGCGGGTGGCGCGCTGCTCGGCGTCCCGGGCGTCCTGGGAGGCCATCCGGGCCCGCTCGCCGGCGTCCAGGCCGTTGAGCAGCTTCTGCGCCGCGGCCAGCCGCTGCTGGATCTGCTGCTTGCTCTCGGCCAGCGAGCGGCGGGCCTGGTCCAGTTCGGCGAGCTTGCCCGCGGTCTCGGCGCGGCGCTGGTCCAGCCGGCGCTGGTGGTTGATCAGCTCGTGCAGCGTCTCCTGCTGCCGCTCGGCGGCCTGGTCGAGGCTGCGGGCGCGGGTGAGGTAGGCCTCGGGGTCGGAGGAGAGCATCAGCTGGGCGGTCTGGGTCATCCCGCCGCTGCGGTACTCGGCCCCGGCCACCGTCGCGAGGTCCCCGCGCAGCTGGTTCAGCTGGTCCTGGGCGGTGGCGACCTCTCCCTGGAGGATCGTGGTCTCGCCCTGGAGCCGGTGCTGGGCCTCCTGCGCGGCGTTGTACTTCTCGGACGCCTGCTCGGCCTCGTCGTACAGCTGCTCCACCTGCGCCTTGACGTCGCCGCGGTCGGGCCGGTCCGGGCCCCCGGGGGCCGCCTGGGCGCTGCCGCCGGCCGTCACGCCGAGGACGGTGGCGGCGGCCGCGGTCAGTACCAGCGCACGGGCGAGCAGTTGGGAACGGCGGTGCACGGGCATGGCGGCAGCGGCTCCAGATCCTGCGGCGCGGCCCCGCGGCCGCGCCCCAGCGGGCGGCCGTCGAGCGGGAGTCCGGTGGCAGACGTTAGCGAGTCCGGGCAAGTGAGTCCAAACCCCTCCGGACCCGAATATTTGACCCTCAATCGGACATCTGCCCGATCCACCGGAAAAGCCGCAGGCCCGGCCCTCCGCAGTGGGAGGGCCGGGCCTGAAAAGTCGCCTGGCGGGGGTCAGACCCGCACGATGCCGGTGAGCGGCATGTTGGTGACGGCCTCGTAGCGGACCGAGGCGCCCGGCTTGGGAGCGTGCAGCACCTGGCCGTTGCCCGCGTAGATGCCGACGTGGTGGGCGTCGCCGTAGAAGATCAGCATGTCGCCGGGCTGGGCCTGGGACAGGTCGGTGCCGATCCGGGTGCCGGCGCTGGCCTGCTCCTGCGAGGTGCGCGGCAGCGACACGCCGACCTGGCCGTACGCCCAGACCATCAGGCCGGAGCAGTCGAAGGAGCTCGGGCCGGTGGCGCCCCACACGTACGGGCTGCCGATCTTGGAGGCGGCGGCGGCCAGCGCGGCGGCACCGTGCGAGCTGCCGGGGGCGGCCTTGACCGGCGAGGAGCCGAGGTCGGTGCGGCTGTTGTCGCGCGAGGCACGGTCGGCGGTGGCCTTCGCGGCGTCGAGGTTCGCGCTCTCGGCCTTCAGCTGGGCGTCGGCGGCGGCCTTCGCGCTCTGGGCCTTCTGCAGGGCCTCCGCGGCGGCCTTGGCCTCGGCCTGCTGGATCGCCTGGCGCTCCTGCTCGGTCAGGGTGTTGAGCAGGTCCTGCGCGGCCTTCAGCTTGTTCTGGACCTCGTCCTTGGAGGCCTTCAGCTGCTGGGTGGTGGCCTCCAGCTCGGTGAGCTTGCCCTGGGCCTCGGTGCGGTCCTGGTCGAGCTTGCGCTGCTGCTCCTGGAGCTGCTTCAGCTGGTTCTTCTGGGTGTCCCCGGCCTGGTTCAGCGCACCGGCCTGGTTGAGGAAGTTGTCCGGGCTGGAGGAGAGCATCAGCTGGACGGTCGGGGATATGCCGCCGTTGCGGTACTGCTCCCCGGCGATCTCGGCGAGCCCGCCCTGCAGGTCGGTCACCTGCGCCTGCTGCCGGGCCACCTGGTCCTGCAGGCCGGCGACCTGCTTCTCCAGGCCCTGCTGCTTCTCCTGGGCGGCGTTGTACTTCTCGGTCGCGACCTCGGCCTGCTCGTTGAGCTGGTCGACCTGCTCCTTGACCTGATCCTTGGTCGGCTGCGGGTCGGCGTGGGCGCCGGTCTGCGCGGACAGTGCGACGGCGGCGGCGGCCACACCGGTCAGGATCGAGACGCGGGCACGGCCGGCGGGCTTGGGACGACGATGGGACGCCACGAAGGCGGACTCCTTCTTCCTACGGCCGCCTACCGGGTGAGCTGACGGGTTCGGGCCGGAAGCATGCCCTACGACGCCTCACGGCCGTTCCACCGGCCGACCTGGCGCCGATTCACCCCGGAGGAACGTGGTTCCCCGGCTCCGCTCCGCAGCGCCCCCGACCACTGGGCTCCCCTGTCGGGCAGTCGCTTCGACCTGCCCCGCTGTTTCGCGAACTCGACGGAAACCACCGCCGCCATCCAGGCTGGATGATCGACAGTGCGGTGGTTCGAAGCACGACCCTAGTAACTGAACCGTGATCCGTTCAAATCCTTGTCAGAAAAAAGACAGAATATTATCCATGTTCCTTTGTGAAAATGACCGATGGTGATCGCCGACACACGTAAAGCTGATCGATTCTCATCAATCGGCCCAGGGACGGGCAAACCCGAAGCGCCACCCCGACAGTCACGGGGTGGCGCGGATCACAGGGTCGGGACGGGCCCCTCGGGCGTGTCGGGCCGTCAGATCCGGCGGATCGTGTTGATCGACATCGCGTCGGCCTTCATCACCTTCACCACGTCACCGGTGTGCGGCGCGTGGACGACCATGCCGTTGCCGATGTACATCGCGACGTGGTGCATGTCCCCGCCGTAGATCACCAGGTCGCCCGGCTGAGCCGTGGCCAGCGTCACCGCGGTCCCGATGTGGCCCTGCTCCTGCGAGGTGCGCGGCAGCGAGACGCCCGCCTGGCCGTACGCCCAGACCATCAGGCCGGAACAGTCGAAGGTGCTCGACCCGGTGGCGCCCCACACGTACGGGGAGCCCTGCTTGCTCATCGCCTTGGCCACCGCCGTGGCCGCGTAGCCGCTGGCCGGCGGCAGGCTGGAGAGGTCGACCCGGTCGCTGCCGCGCGAGGCGCGGTCGTCCTGCTGCTGCTGGGCCTTCAGCGCGGCGCGGTCGGCGGCGCTGAGCGAGTTCAGCAGGTCCTGAGCGGCCTTCAGCTTCGTGTTGACGTCCGTCTTGGCCTGGTTCAGGTCCTTGGTGGTGGAGTCCAGCGAGGCCAGCACCGCGGCGGCCTCGGCCTTCTCCTGGTCCAGCCGGCGCTGCTGGTCGAGCAGCCCCTTGAGCGCCTCGGTCTGGCTGGCGCTGGCCTGCTGCGCGCTGGAGGCCTTCTCCAGGTAGCCGGACGGGTCGGAGGAGAGCATCAGCTGGACGGCCGGGTCGATGCCGCCGGTGCGGTACTGCTCGCCCGCCACCTCGGCCAGGCCCGCCTGCAACTGGGTCATCTGGTCCTGGCTGCGGGCGACCTGGTCCTGCAGCTGGTCGGACTGCTTGCGGAGCTGGTCGGCCCGCTCCTTGGCGCCGTTGTACTTCTCCGCCGCCTGCTCCTGCTCCTGCTGGAGCAGGTCGATCTGCGCCTTGACGTCCTGCTTGTTCGGCTGCGGCGCGGCGTGCGCGGCCACCTGGGCGGAGAGGGCGACCGCGGTCGCAGCGGCAGCGGTGAGCACGGAGACCCGCGCGCGGCTCGGCTGCTTGGGACGGCGGTGGGAGGCCAAGGGACCGGCTCCTTCTTCCATCGGACTCGCCTGTTCAGGTGAGATTCCGGAAAATAGGTTTGACGCCAGACCCTAGTGAAGATCTAACTGTTTCGCCACTCCCCCGAACGTGTGAACTCCGGCCCCCGTTCCGCTTTCACGGAATCCGCACACCACCGTGAACCGGGCGTTGACCGGACGTCACACCGCCCTGCCCGCCGTCAGGGCCGTGCCAGCCGGTTCAGCAGCAGCACCGACGCCACCGGGCGCGCGCCCGCCTTCCGCACGCCCTCCGCGACCTCCCGGTCGGTGGACACCACCACCACCGGACGGCCCTGCGGCTCGGCCCGCACCAGACGGCGGATCAGCTCGTCCGCGGTCTCCCCGGTCCGGCTGAACCGGACCCGGACCCCGCGCGGCGGCGCCATGATCACCGGAACGTCCAGGTCCTGCCCGTCGAACACACAGGTGACCTCCGCCTGGGTGCGCTGGGCCAGCATCGCCAACCCGCCCAGCAGCCGGATCCGCTGCTGCTCCAGCGGCAGCGTCGGATAGCCGGTCTTGGTCACGTTGTAGCCGTCCACCACCAGGTGCACCTGCGGGATCGCCAGCAACTGGTCCAGCAGCGCCGGGTCGTCCTCCGCCAGACCGCGCCGCGCCACGTCGTGCGGCGAGGCCGCCCCCGGCACCACGGCCTCCACCAGGTCCGCCGGGCGGATCTGGGAGACCGGCAGCGCCAGCTCCCGCTGCAGCCCCTGCGCCGACTGCAGCACGGTGTCCAGCAGCAGCCGCAGCCGCATGTCCTCGACGCTGCGCCCCTCGCGGGCCGAACGCCGGCCCTGCTCGGCGGCGTTCTCCAGCTCGGACACCCGGTGCCGCAGCCGCCGCGCCTCGCTCTCGCCCGCGCTGCGCTCGGTGGCGGCCTGCGCCTTCACCGACTCCAGCTCCCCGGCCAGGCGCCGGGCCTCGGCCTGCGCCCGCCGGGTGTCGCTCTCCAACGAGCGCACCTTCTTGCGCAGCGAGTCGGCCTCCCGCCGGAGGCTCTCGAACTCGGCCCGCTGCCGCTCCAGGTCCGCGCGGGCGGCGGCCCGCACCTCGGCCAGCTCGGCCTGCAACTTCTCCACCAGCCGGCCGGCCTCCGCGGCCGCGTCCTCGGCGCCGGCCCGCTCGGCCTCCTCGCCGGCCTCGGTGACCAGTCGGCTCCAGCCGGCCGAGCGCACCAGGTAGGCGGCGGCCGCGACGTCCATCGGATCGGCGGCACTCGGGACGGCGCCCGACTCCAGCGCCTTCACCAGGTCCGGCTGGCCCAGCCGCAGCCGCTCCGCTATCCGCACCCGGAAGGCCGGCTCCGACTCCAGCGCCGCCGCCAGCGCGGTGGCCGCGTACTTGGCCCGCCGCGCGGGGGTGAACTTGACGTACTGCCGCAGGCTCTGCGGCAGTTCCCCGGGCGGCAGTCCGCCCAGCGCGTCCGAGGCCAGGCCGACCACGCGCCGGCGCACCCCCTCGGGCAGCGGCCGGTCCAGCTTCTCGGCCGCGCGCTCCGGAGCCGCCCCGGCGGGGGCCGCCTCCGGGGAGCCGGCCTCGGACGGGACGGGCTCGGCGTCCGGCGCAGCGGGCTGAAGCCCCTGCGCTTCGGCGGGCTCCCTCGCTGCGTCCACCACGTCCTCGGCTCCGATCCTGGTCCAGCGGGTGACGGCGATGGCCGTCCCTGTCGTCACGCTCCGTGCGTCTTGTCTGTATTGTCCCGTGCGGTGGACGGGCGCGTCGCGCTCCGCCCACCGCAGCGGGGAGGGGGTCAGCCCTGGTCGGCGGGGGCCTCAGCGCCCTCGGAGCCCGGACGGGCCACCAGCTCGACCTGGTCGACCGCGTTGCACCAGCGGCAGCGCACCGACTCGATCGTCTCGCTCAGCACCTCGGTCTCCTCGACCTTGGACTCGCCGGCCAGGTCGAAGTGCAGGAACTCGGTCACCCGAGCGGTGCGGGTCACGTCGAAGCGGGTGAGGTTGCCGCACAGCGTGCAGCGCCAGCGCGTCTCGGCGGTCAGAGCGGGGACGGTCATCGGGGATCCTCTCGGGTGGTCCCTGGGCGGGCTAGGCGCTCCCCCCGGAGCCCCGGCGTCGGCGGCGGGAGGCGGGAATGCCCGCCCCAAGCCTATTGCCTGGGGCAACCGCCACGACCACCGGTCACCTCAGAACGCGGGCTAGTCCACCTGCCGTAAACCACGGTGTCACCTGCGGCGCCCGGAGGGATGCTGGCCGCATGGCGCTCACGGCCCCCGACCACACCGACGCGCGGGACGGCCGCCCGGCGGCGCCCGCCCCGGCCGTCACCTACGCCCTGATCGCGGCCAACACCCTGGTCTTCCTGCTCGGACCGGCCGCCGGCCTCAACCCGCTGTACGGCACCGGCCAGGCCCGGGTCTGCTCGGAGCAGCGGTACGAGCAGCGCTGGGGCGCCGTCCCCGCCGAACTGCTGGCCGGACACCCGCTGACCGCCGAGCAGCTGGCCGAGGCCCCCGACCCGGTCCCCGGCTGCCCGGCCGCCCCCACCCCGGGCAAGCACCCGGCCGTGTCCGCCCTCACCGGGCTGTTCCTGCACGCCGGCTGGCTGCACCTGCTGGGCAACCTGCTCTTCCTCTACGTCTTCGGCCCCACCGTCGAACGCCGGGTCGGCCGGGCCAGGTACCTCCTCTTCTACCTGGCCGCCGGCAGCCTGGCCTCGTACGGCTTCGCACTCGCCGAGGCCCACTCGCCGGACTCCACCCGGGTCCTGATCGGCGCCTCGGGGGCGATCTCCGCCGTGCTCGGCGCCTACCTGCGCTTCCACCCGCGGGCCCGGGTGACCACCCTCGTCCCGCTGCTGCTCTTCCTGCCGCTGCGCTTCCCGGCCTGGATGGTGCTCGGCCTCTGGTTCGCCCTCCAGTGGTGGTCGGTGCACTCGGCCGGGCCGGGCGTGGCCTACCTGGTCCACGTGATCGGCTTCTCGGCGGGCTTCCTCTACGCCTGCACGGTCGTCGGCCACCCCTCGCGCCGGCCCGGCTGACGCCCGATACGCTGACGGCACCCCACAAAGGAGCCCGAACAGTGATCACCGCCATCGTCCTGATCAAGACCAGTGTCGACCGCATCCCGGAGATCGCCGAGGCCATCGCCGCCATCGAGGGTGTCAGCGAGGTGTACTCGGTGACCGGCGGCTACGACCTGGTCGCGATGGTGCGGGTGCGCCGGCACGACGACCTCGCCGACGTCATCCCGGGTCGGCTGAACAAGGTCCCGGGGGTGGTCCACACCGAGACCCACATCGCGTTCCGCACCTACTCCCAGCACGACCTGGAGGCCGCCTTCGCCCTCGGCCTGGACGAGTAGCGAACGCCCCCGGCCTCAGCCCTCGCGACGGCCCCTGTCGATCTGCACAGTGGCGACGCAACGCCCGCCCTCGTTGCGGTAGTTCCAGGCCGCGCCGTCCGTGACCAGCTCGCGGACGGCGGCCAGGAAGCGCTCGATGTGCTCGTCCGGCGTCCCGGCGCCGAAGCTCACCCGGATCGCGTTCAGGCTGCGCTCGCCCGGCAGCGAGGGCTCGGGCGCACCGCACTCGGACGGCGCCGCATCCTCGTCCCCGAGCAGGGTGCGCACCAGCGGGTGGGCGCAGAACAGGCCGTCGCGCACCCCGATGCCGTACTCGGCGGACAGCGCCGCGGAGAAGTGCGAGCTGTTCCAGCCCTGGACGACGAAGGACAGCACGCCCACCCGGGCCGAGTCGGTGCCGAACAGGCTCAGCACCTTGACCTGCGGGATCTCCGCCAGGCCCGCCGTCAGCCGGTCGACCAGCTGTCGCTCGCGGGCCTCCAGCGCGTCGAAGCCGGCCTCGGTCAGCGCCCGGCAGGCCGAGGCGATCGCGTAGGCGCCGATGACGTTCGGCGAGCCGGCCTCGTGCCGGGCCGGGCCGGTGTGCCACTCGACCGCCACCGAGCCGTCCGTCTCCCGGGCCACCGTCCGGGTCGCCCCGCCGCCGGCCAGGTACGGCTCGGCCGCGTCCAGCCAGTCCGCCCGCCCGGCCAGCACCCCGGCGCCGAACGGCGCGTAGATCTTGTGCCCGGAGAAGGCGATCCAGTCGACGTCCAGCTCGCGCACCGAGACCCGGTGGTGCGGGGCCAGCTGGGCGGCGTCCAGCACCACCCGGGCGCCGTGCCGGTGCGCGGTCTCGGCCAGCTCGGCGACGGGCCACAGCTCGCCGGTCACGTTGGAGGCGCCGGTGACGCAGAGCAGCTTCGGCCCCTCGGGCGCGGCGGCCAGCGCGGCGTCCAGGGCGGCCACCGCCTCGGCCCGCGAGCGCGGCGCCCGCAGGTAGCCGACCTCCAGCCCGGCGTGCGCCCAGGGCAGCAGCGAGGCGTGGTGCTCGGTCTCGAAGGCGAACACCCGGGTACCGGCCGGCAGGGCGGCGGCCAGCAGGTTGAGCGAGTCGGTGGTGGCGCGGGTGAAGACCACCTGGTCGTCCTCGCGCAGGTCGAGGAACTCGGCGACGGTCCGGCGGCTCTGCTCGAACAGGTCGGTGGACAGCTGCGAGAGGTACCCGGCGCCGCGGTGCACGCTGCCGTAGTACGGGGCGTACGCGGCGACGTCGTCCCAGACCCGCTGGAGGGCCGGCGAGCTGGCCGCGTAGTCGAGCGCCGCGTAGCCGACCTTCTCACCGCTGGCGAGCGGGACCTGGACGTCATGGCCGAGAACGGCGAGGGGGGCGCAGATTTCGGTGGCGACAGACATGAGGATGCACTCCTTCAGGGGTAAGGGACCCCGGGAGTGCTAGTCGTCGGGTGTCCGCGCTTGTCGCACGGACGGCATTCCGAGCGACCCGGTCCTCACCCAGGGCACCCCGCCACGGACGGAGGGTTGCCGGACAGCCAGCTGGGGCTTGACGCTGTCGCTCATGACCTGGCCAAGACTGTAGGTCGCACCCGTCGGGTGGTCAAACGGATATCCACCATCCGGACAGCCGCAGGGCCCGTACCGGCGCACCGGTACGGGCCCTCGGCCACTTCCCCAACTACCGCCTCAGCTACGGCTGGTGGCCTCCGACCAACGCCGCAGCAGCTCCTGCGCCGCGCCCGAGTCGATGGCCTCGGCCGCCCGTGCCATGCCCGCCGCGAGCTGCTCGGTCAGCGGCGCGTCGCCCAGTTCGAGCGCGACCAGCGCCGCCGCGGTGTTCAGCAGGACGGCGTCCCGGACCGGCCCGCGCTCCCCCGCCAGCAGCCGGCGCGCGACGTCCGCGTTGTAGGCGGCGTCCGCCCCGCGCAACGCCTCGATGCCGACCAGCTCGATGCCGACGTCCCGCGGGTCGAAGGTGCTCTCGGTGACCGCCCCGTCGCGCACCAGCCAGATCCGCGAGGTGGTGGTGATGGTCAGCTCGTCCAGCCCGTCGTCGCCCCGGAACACCAGCGCGGTCGCCCCGCGCCGGGCGAGCACCCCGGCGATCAGCCCGGCGAGCCGGGTGTCGAAGCAGCCGATCGCGTGCGAGGTGACCTTCGCCGGGTTGGTCAGCGGGCCGAGGATGTTGAAGGCGGTCGGCACCCCGAGGTCGCGTCGCGCGGTGGCGGCGTGCCGCATCGAGGGGTGGAACTTCGCCGCGAAGGCGAAGGTGAGCCCGACCTCCTCGGCCACCTCGGCGACCCGCCGGGCCGAGAGGTCCAGCGCCACCCCGAGCTTCTCCAGCACGTCCGAGGAGCCGCTGGCCGAGGAGGCCGCCCGGTTGCCGTGCTTGACCACCTTGGCCCCGGCGGCCGCCGCGACGATCGCCGACATGGTGGAGATGTTGACGGTCTTCGCCCGGTCGCCGCCGGTGCCGACGATGTCGACCGCCGGGCCGGGGACGTCCAGCGGCTCGGCGTGCCGGTACATCGCGTCCACCAGGCCGGCGATCTCGTCGACCGTCTCGCCCTTGGCCCGCAGCGCCACCATGAACCCGGCCACCTGGACGGGGGACGCCTCGCCGCTCATGATCCGGTCCATCGCCCACGCGGTGGACGTGCGGTCGAGGTCCTCCCCCTTCAACAGCGCCGCCAGGAGGTCCGGCCAGGTGCGGACCACCTGCGCGGGGTCGCTACCGCCGTTCGCAGGGTTCACGTTCACCATGGCTGACTCCAGCTTCCGTCTGTTCCCCCGGTCCGGGGGGGCGTCCGTAAGGATGGAGCCAGCCTATCGAGCGGCGGGGCGCCCGCGGCCCTGCCTTCTCTCGTACTGAGACGGCACCGCTCAGCCGACGACGGGGGCCCGCCTGGCCAGCCGGGCCCGCAGCAGGGCGGCGACCGCCTCGGCCAGCGCCACCGGATCCACCGGGTGGGAGATCGCGGCGTCGGCCCGGCTCCAGGCGGCGAGCCAGGAGTCCTGCGGCCGGCCGATCAGCACCAGCACCGGCGGGCAGCCGTAGATCTCGTCCTTGAGCTGGCGCCCGAGGCCGAGTCCGCCGGCCGGCACCGCCTCGCCGTCCAGGACGCAGAGGTCGACTCCACCCTTCTCCAGGGCCTTGAGCACGGCGGGGGTGGTCGCGCACTCCAGGTAGGACAGCTCCGGAAGATCCTCGGCGGGCCGCCGGCCGAGCGCCGTCAGCACCTGCTCGCGGGTGTTGCGGTCGTCGCTGTAGACGAGGACGGTGAGCGTCTCGTCGGTCGTGTACGCCATGGACCCTGCTCCCTCAAGTGTGATCCGGACCACGTTCACCTGATCCGGATGCTACTCCCGTTTACCCCGGGGCCGGGTCCCCCTCGCGCACGTTCCTCCTCAAGCCGCCGCGTCCGCGGCTCACCCGCCCGGAGGACAGCCCGTCACCCGGGCCCGGCCGGTCCACCCGTATGGCCGATATGACACCCTTCCCTCCTTACCCCCGGCGTTGCGCCGACCGTGCACCGACGCGCCGGACAAGGGGCTCCCGGGCCCCGTCGAGGAACCGTCAGAAAAGGGACACCCCGCTGCTCAGCCGCCGTACGGACGCCCCGTCGCCCCCCAAGCGGGCATACCGCACGCACCGGACACTCCGAGGGACACCCCCCGGCGTGAAGACGGAATAAGGGACCGACATAATGTCCGTCGTGGCGACAGCAACAGCAGTAGAAACCGGGCACGCGCACGGATCGGTCAACCGACCGAACATGGTCAGCGTCGGAACGATCGTCTGGCTCAGTTCCGAGTTGATGTTCTTCGCGGCCCTCTTCGCGATGTACTTCACGCTCCGCTCCGTCAAGGGAGCCGAGTTCTGGACCGAGAAGGCTCACGCCCTCAACGTGCCGTTCTCCTCGGTCAACACCACCGTTCTGGTGCTCTCCTCGCTCACCTGCCAGCTCGGCGTGTTCGCCGCCGAGCGCGGTGACGTGAAGAAGCTCCGCATGTGGTTCATCATCACGTTCATGATGGGCGCGGTCTTCATCGGCGGCCAGGTCTTCGAGTACACCGAACTGGTCAAGAAGGACGGCCTCTCGCTGTCCTCCGACCCGTACGGCACGGTGTTCTACCTGACCACCGGCTTCCACGGCCTGCACGTGACGGGTGGTCTGATCGCCTTCCTGCTGGTCCTGGGACGGACGTACGCAGCCAAGCGCTTCACGCACGAGCAGGCCACCGCCGCGATCGTCGTGTCGTACTACTGGCACTTCGTCGACGTCGTGTGGATCGGCCTGTTCGCGACCATCTACCTGATCAAGTAACCAGCTGATCAGGTCGCTGGCCACCGGCTGCGGCCCCCGCCCTCACCGGCGACGGGCCGCTTCTGCCGGTGCCGAAGCTCCCACCGACCGACCGCGCGCGCAGCCTTGGACAGGCAACCTCGTGCCGGCCAGACCGGCCGCCGGGTGCACCCACCAGTCGACCAGATCCTGACACCGGGGTTATTCCGTGAAAAAGCTCTCCGCACGACGGCGCCACCCACTGGCGGCGCTGGTCGTCCTACTTCTCGCCCTGGCGGCAACCGGGGGGCTGTACGCCGCGTTCGCGCCCGCCGACAAGGCGCAGGCCGACGTCGCCGCGCAGTCGCTCGCGATCGATGAGGGCAAGAAGCTCTTCGCCGTGGGCTGCTCCTCCTGCCACGGCCTGAACGGCCAGGGCAGCAGCGACGGTCCGAGCCTGGTCGGCGTGGGCTCCGCCGCTGTCGACTTCCAGGTCGGCACCGGCCGCATGCCGGCCCAGCAGCCCGGCGCCCAGGTGCCGCGCAAGAAGAACATCTACACGCAGGCCGAGATCGACCAGCTCGCCGCCTACGTCGCCTCCCTCGGCCCCGGCCCGGTGACGCCCGAGCCCCAGCAGTACAACTCGACCAACCCGGAGGACATCTCCAGGGGTGGCGAGCTGTTCCGCACCAACTGCGCCCAGTGCCACAACTTCGCCGGCCAGGGTGGTGCCCTGACCAAGGGCAAGTTCGCCCCCTCCCTGGAGGGCGTGGACGCCAAGCACATCTACGAGGCCATGCAGACCGGCCCGCAGAACATGCCGTCCTTCCCGGACACCACCATGCCCGAGGAGCAGAAGAAGCAGATCGTGGCCTTCGTCCGCCACACCACCAACGATGAGCCCAACCCCGGCGGTCTCACCCTGGGCAGCCTCGGTCCGGTGACCGAGGGCCTGTTCGGCTGGATCTTCGGTCTCGGAGCGCTCATCGCGGTCGCGATCTGGGTCGCCGCCCACACCACCAAGGCCAAGAAGTCATGAGCCACGACATGTCAGAAGAGAACCTCCCGGAGTCTCACGGCTCCGCCGGCGAGGTGGCCGACCACGGCAACCCGTTCGCCGACCCGGGCCTGCCGGCCCACGAGCCCCGCCGCACCGACATCGACGAGCGGGCGGCCAAGCGCGCCGAGCGCCAGGTCTCGCTGATGTTCGTGGTCTCGATGCTCGCCACCATCGGCTTCATCGCCTCGTACGTGGCCATCGACCCGGACAAGATCGTCTACGTCTTCCCGCTCGGTCACATCAGCGCGCTGAACTTCGCGCTGGGCCTGACCCTGGGCGTCGCGCTGTTCATGATCGGCGCGGGCGCGGTCCACTGGGCCCGCACCCTGATGTCCGACGTCGAGCTGCCGGCCGAGCGTCACCCGATCGAGGCTGACGACGAGGTCCGCGCGGACGTCATCGAGCAGTTCAAGACCGGTGCCGCCGAGTCCGGCTTCGGCCGCCGCAAGATGATCCGCAACACCCTCATCGGTTCGATGGCGCTGGTCCCGCTCTCCGGCGTGGTCCTGCTCCGCGACCTGGGCCCGCTGCCGGAGAAGAAGCTCAAGGAGACGGGCTGGAAGGAGGCGACCGAGGCCCAGCCGCTGCAGCTCATCAACATGAACACCATGCAGCCGATGAAGCCCGAGGACATCATCGTCGGCTCGCTGACCTTCGCCATGCCTGAGGGTCTGACCACCCACAGCGAGGACTTCCAGCAGCGGATCGCCAAGGACGCCCTGATGCTGGTGCGCATCGCGCCGGAGGACATCAAGGACGAGAAGTCCAAGGAGAAGGGCTTCGAGGGCATCCTCGCCTACTCCAAGATCTGCACGCACGTCGGTTGCCCGATCAGCCTCTACGAGCAGCAGACCCACCACGCGCTCTGCCCCTGCCACCAGTCGACCTTCGACCTGGCGGACGGCGCGCGCGTCATCTTCGGCCCGGCCGGCCACCCGCTGCCGCAGCTGAAGATCACCACTGATGAGAAGGGCAACCTGGTCGCCACCGGCGACTTCGACGAGCCCGTCGGCCCGAGCTTCTGGGAGCGTGCTCGATGAGTAGCGCGAGCAGCACCACGACCGGTGCCGCCAAGCCCTCCAGCACGCGCGCCAATCCTGCCAACAAGTGGGAGGCCGCGGCTGACTGGACGGACGGCCGGGTGGGGATCTACTCCCTGGCCAAGGCCAACCTGCGGAAGATCTTCCCGGACCACTGGTCCTTCATGCTGGGCGAGATCTGCCTCTACACGTTCATCATCATCATCCTGACCGGTGTCTACCTGACGCTGTTCTTCAAGCCGTCGATGGCCGAGGTCGTCTACAACGGCTCGTACGTGCCCCTCAAGGGCATCGGGATGTCGGAGGCCTACGCCTCCACGGTGGACATCAGCTTCGAGATCCGCGGCGGTCTGCTGATCCGCCAGATCCACCACTGGGCCGCCCTGGTCTTCGTGGCCGCGATGCTCGTGCACATGATGCGCGTGTTCTTCACCGGCGCGTTCCGCAAGCCGCGTGAGATCAACTGGGTCTTCGGCTTCCTGCTGCTGGTCCTGGGCATGTTCGACGGCTTCTTCGGCTACTCGCTGCCGGACGACCTGCTGTCGGGTACCGGTATCCGCTTCATGGAAGGCGCGATCCTCGCGGTCCCGCTGATCGGCACCTACGTCCAGATGTTCCTGTTCGGGGGCGAGTTCCCCGGCCACGACATCGTGCCGCGGTTCTTCACCATCCACGTGCTGCTGATCCCGGGCATCATGCTCGGCCTGCTGGTGGCGCACCTGATCCTGGTCTTCTACCACAAGCACACCCAGTGGGCGGGCCCGGGCAAGACCGAGAAGAACGTCGTCGGCATGCCGCTGATGCCGGTCTACATGGCCAAGGCCGGTGGCTTCTTCTTCCTGGTCTTCGGTCTGATCGCCGCCGTCTCGGCGATCGCCACGATCAACCCGATCTGGGCCTACGGCCCGTACCGCCCCGACCAGGTGTCCACCGACGCCCAGCCAGACTGGTACATGGGCTTCTCCGAGGGTCTGATCCGCGTCATGCCGGGCTGGGAGATCAGCCTGTGGGGCCACACCCTGAACCTGGGTGTCTTCGTCCCGCTGATGATCTTCCCGCTGGTCCTGGTCGCGATCGCGGTCTACCCGTTCATCGAGGGCTGGATCACCGGCGACAAGCGCGAGCACCACATCCTGGACCGCCCGCGCAACGCCCCGGTCCGCACCGGCCTGGGTGCCGCCTGGATCAGCCTGTACCTGGTGCTGCTGATCGGTGGTGGCAACGACCTGTTCGCCACCCACCTGCACCTGTCGATCAACTCGATCACCTACTTCGTCCGCGTCGGCTTCTTCGTGGTCCCGGTCGTCGTCTTCTTCATCACCAAGCGCTGGTGCCTCGGCCTGCAGCGCCGTGACAAGGAGAAGGTGCTGCACGGCCGCGAGACGGGCGTCATCAAGCGCCTGCCGCACGGCGAGTTCGTCGAGGTGCACGCCCAGCTGCCGCAGCAGGACCTGTACAAGCTCACGGCGCACGAGCAGAACCAGCCGATCGAGCTGCCGGCCCAGACGGACGAGAACGGCGTGGCCCGCAAGTCCGGCGCCCTCGCCCGCACCCGGGCCCGGCTCTCCCGCGGCTTCTACGGCGAGGGCAACCAGATCCCCAAGCCCACCGCCGAGGAGCACAACGAGATCACCAGCGGTCACGACCACCACTGATCCCGTACGCACCCCCGCGCCACCCCCGAGGGCCGCTGACCAGAGTTCACCTGGTCGGCGGCCCTCGGGCTTTTCCGCATCCGCCGGCCCCGTCCCCGCACCACGTCCAGGAGCACCCGTGCAGCTGTCCATCGACCCCGCCGCCACCACTCCCCCGTACGAGCAGATCCGCGCCCAGATCGCCGAACGGGCCCGCTCCGGCGCGCTGCCGACCGGGCTGCGGCTGCCCACCGTCCGGGCCCTGGCCGAGGAGCTGGGGCTGGCCGCCGGGACGGTCGCCCGGGCCTACCGGGAGCTGGAGGCGGACGGCGTGGTGGAGACCCACGGCCGGCGCGGCACCCTGATCGCCGCCACCGGGGACGCCCCCCACCGGCTGGCCTCCGAGGCCGCCGCCGAGTACGCCGCGCGGGCGAACCGGCTCGGGCTCTCCCACGCCGACGCCCTGGCCGCCGTGGTCACCGCCCTGACGGTGGCCTACCCCGAAGCCTGAGACGGCCCCGGGCGGACCCTCAGAGCTCCGGCCGGGCCATCCCCGCGGCAGGAGCCTGGGCCGCCGGTGCGGTGGTGGTGAGGGGCTGCCCGAGGGCGCTGTGCGTGAACCAGTCCGCCCAGGAGACGTTCCAGTCGCCGAAGCCGTTGCCGAAGGGCTCCATCGAGTGGCCGCGGCTGTTCACCACCGTGACGAGGTCTCCCACCCGGGTGTTCTGGAAGTACCACTTGGCGTTGTCGGTGCTCATGCCGGTACAGCCGTGGCTGACGTTCGACACGCCCTGCGAGTTGACCGACCACGGTGCCGCGTGGACGTACTCGCCGCTCCACGTGACCCGGGTGGCCCACTCCACGTTCAGGTCGTACGACTCCGAGCTGCCGGCCTTCAGTCCGATCGTCTCGCCGTTCATCCGCACCGAGCGCTCCTGGCCGAGCACGACCTTGATGCCGTTGCGGGTGTCGAAGCCGGGCTTGCCGGTGGTGACCGGGATGTTCCGCAGCACCGCGCCGTCGCGCTTGAGGGTGAGCACGTGGGCGGCCGCGTCGATCACCGTCTCGACCCGCGCGCCGATCCGCAGCCGCAGCGAGCTGCGGTCGCCGCCGTAGAGGCCGTCGGCGATCCGCATGCCGGTGCCGTCGAAGGCCAGCCCGACGGTCGTGCCGACCGGCCAGTACTCCTCCGGCCGGAAGTGCAGCTCCTTGTCGTCCACCCAGTACCAGGCACCGGTCACGGCGGGCTGGGAGCTCACGGTCAGGACCTTCTCGACCTCCTGCCGGGCCTGCGGGTCCTTCACCGCCTCGGAGAGCTGCACGGTGAGCGGCTGGCCCACCCCGTAGATCCCGCTGCCCGAGGAGTCCGGGCCGAGCTTGGCGGTGAGCAGGCGCTGGGCGGCGACGGTGCTGAAGTTCGCGGTGGTGTCACCGCGCCCGTTCCTGTCGTCGGCCGCGGAGATCCGGACGGTGTACGCGGTACCGGGCCTCAGTCGCCCGGTGCTCTGCCAGCTGCGCTGGTCCTCGGCGAGCAGACCAGCCACCGCCCGGCCGTCCGGGTCGGCCACGGTGACGTCGGTGAGCCTGCTGCCCGGCACGGCGGTCACGGTGACCGACTGGGACGGGTCGATCGTGCCCTCGGCCGAGACGTGCACGAGCCGGGCCGCGTTGATCCGATGTGGTCCGGTGGGCTCGTCGTCCCCGCCGAACGTGCAGGCGGCCACCGGGGCCAGCACCGCGAGGGCCAGCGAGATACCGGTGATGCCGGTGGTGCCTGCGATTCCGCGCCTGTCGGCCATGACCGCCTCCGAGGGGTTTCGCGCGATTGATCAGATCGTAGGAACCGACCTCGCCGAAAGACATCCAGGCAGCGCCGCCTTCACCCGGCTGAGTGAGTTCGTCACTCTCCAGGACGCAACAGGGCCGGTCTCCCCGTGCGGGGAGACCGGCCCTGTTGTGGGAGGCGGAACCTACTGGTTCTGGTTCTCGCCCCGGTAGAACTCGAAGACCCATCCGAAGATGCCGATCAGGATGATCGGGGCGGCCCAGAACATCAGCCACCAGCCGAAGATCACGCCCAGGAAGGCGAGCGCGCCACCGAGCGCCAGCGAGAGCGGCTGCCAGCTGTGCGGGGCGAAGAAGCCCAGCTCGCCGGAGTCGTCCGCGACCTCGGCCTCGGGGTTGTCACCCGCGCCGCTGTCCACCCGGCGGGCGGTGAAGGCGAGGTAGTACCCGATGAAGGCGCAGAGGCCGAAGGCCAGGAACAGCGCGGTGGTACCGGCGGCCTCCAGGCCGTGGTCGGAGTTGTTGCTCCACAGGCCGTAGGTGATGGCCATCGCCAGGACGAAGACCGACAGGCCGAGGAAGATCTTTCCCTGTTCCTTCATCAGGCGTCGCCCTCCTTCTCGCCCTTGCCCAGCTTCGGGGCGTCGTACTTCGCCGGGGTCACACCGGCGAGGTGCTTGGCCGGCTCACCGTGGTTCTCCAGGTAGTCCAGCGCCGCGATCTCGGGGTGGTGCAGGTCGAACGCCGGGGATTCCGAGCGGATCCGGGGCAGGGTGAGGAAGTTGTGCCGCGGCGGCGGGCAGGAGGTCGCCCACTCCAGCGAACGGCCGAAGCCCCACGGGTCGTCGACCTCGACCTTCTCGCCGTACTTGGCGGTCTTCCAGACGTTGTAGAGGAACGGCAGGATCGACAGGCCGAGCACGAAGGAGCCGATGGTCGAGACGGTGTTCAGGGTGGTGAAGCCGTCCGAGGCCAGGTAGTCGGCGTAGCGGCGGGGCATGCCCTCCGCGCCGAGCCAGTGCTGCACCAGGAAGGTGGTGTGGAAGCCGAAGAACAGCGTCCAGAAGGTGATCTTGCCGAGGCGCTCGTCCAGCATCTTGCCGGTCATCTTCGGCCACCAGAAGTGGAAGCCGGCGAACATCGCGAAGACGACGGTGCCGAAGACCACGTAGTGGAAGTGGGCGACGACGAAGTACGAGTCCGAGACGTGGAAGTCGATCGGCGGGGAGGCCAGCAGAACACCGGTCAGACCACCGAAGAGGAAGGTGACCAGGAAGCCGACCGTCCACAGCATCGGCGTCTCGAAGCTCAGCGAGCCCTTCCACATGGTGCCGACCCAGTTGAAGAACTTCACACCGGTCGGGACCGCGATCAGGAAGGTCATGAACGAGAAGAACGGCAGCAGTACCTGTCCGGTGACGTACATGTGGTGCGCCCACACCGTCACGGACAGACCGGCGATCGCGATGGTGGCCGCGATCAGACCGGAGTAGCCGAACATCGGCTTGCGGCTGAAGACCGGGATGATCTCCGACACGATGCCGAAGAACGGCAGCGCGATGATGTACACCTCGGGGTGGCCGAAGAACCAGAACAGGTGCTGCCAGAGCATCGCCCCGCCGTTGGCCGGGTCGAAGACGTGGGCACCGAACTTGCGGTCCGCCTCCAGGGCGAACAGCGCGGCGGCCAGCACCGGGAAGGCCAGCAGGACCAGCACCGAGGTCAGCAGCACGTTCCAGACGAAGATCGACATCCGGAACATCGTCATGCCCGGAGCGCGCATGCAGATGATCGTGGTGATGAAGTTGACCGCACCGAGGATCGTGCCGAAGCCGGAGAAGGCCAGACCCATGATCCACATGTCGCCGCCGACGCCGGGCGAGTGCACCGCGTCCGACAGCGGGGAGTAGGCGAACCAACCGAAGTCGGCGGCGCCGTTCGGGGTCAGGAAGCCACCGACCGCGATGGTCGAACCGAAGAGGTACAGCCAGTACGCGAACATGTTCAGACGCGGGAAGGCCACGTCCGGCGCGCCGATCTGGAGCGGCATGATCCAGTTCGCGAAGCCCGCGAACAGCGGCGTCGCGAACATCAGCAGCATGATCGTGCCGTGCATCGTGAACGCCTGGTTGAACTGCTCGTTCGACAGGATCTGGGTCCCGGGACGAGCCAGCTCGGCACGCATGACCAGGGCGAGGATGCCGCCGATCAGGAAGAAGGCGAACGACGTGCCCAGGTACAGGGTGCCGATCGTCTTGTGGTCAGTGGTCGTCAGCCACTTGATGATGGTCGCACCCGGCTTGCGGGTCCGCTGCGCCCCGACCGTGACGGCATCGGCGCCCCCGCCGGCCGCGGCGGGCTCGTTGAGGATGGTCACTTCGCTTCACTTCCCATGCCGATGAGGCCGGAGGGCACCGCACCGTTCTGGCCCTTGGCACGCAGCTCGGCCAGGTGCTTGTCGTAGTCGGCCCGGTCGACAACCTTGACGTTGAACAGCATGCGCGAGTGGTCGACGCCGCAGAGCTCGGCGCACTTGCCCATGTACTCGCCCTTGACGGTCGGGGTGACCTCGAACTTGTTCACCACGCCCGGCACGACGTCCATCTTCATCATGAAGTTGACGGGCCAGAAGTCGTGGATGACGTCGCGCGAGGTGAGACGGAACTGCACCGTCTCGTTGACCGGCAGCCAGAGGGTCGGAGCGTCCTTGGGCGTTCCGACCTCGTACGCGGCGTCCTTGTTGGCCGGGTCAGGGGTCTCGGTGTTCTCGTAGTTGAACGCCCAGCTCCACTGGAAGCCGACCACGTTGACGTAGTGCTGCGGCTTCTCGGAGACGGCGGTCAGCTTCGCCTCGTCGCGGGCGACGAAGTAGAAGAGGACCGAGACGATGATGATGGGGACCGCGGTGTAGAGCGCCTCGATGGGCACGTTGTACCGGGTCTGCGGAGGGACCTCCACGCCGGTGCGCTTGCGCCGGTGGAAGATCACGCTCCAGATGATCAGACCCCACATCAGTACGCCGACCACCAGTGCCGCGATCCAGGAGCCCTGCCACATCTGGAGGACCATGGGTCCTTCCTTCGTGACCGGGCTCGGGAGGCCAAGCCTGGGGAGGTCGTTGGCCGAGCAGCCGGTGGCGGTCGCGATGACGAGGCCCAGTGCCAGCGCCTGAGGCAGCTTCCGCCGCATCGTGCGCCGCGGCGAGCGGTCGGAGCCGTTGGGACTCACGTAGCGCCTTCCCGAAGTCTCGCCCGCCTTCGCGTCGCACCGAGAGTGGATCCAGTCCCTCCCCGGCGACCCGACCACGGGCACGGTTTGAATGCTTATGCGGGCCAAACCCTACTCCAGCCTTATGCGCTCCTGACGGGCAGCCCCCGGTAACGCGCCGCCCGGTCGCCCGATCAGGCCCGGCAGGGGCTACGTCGCAGGTCATCCCAGGCATTCGAGGTCCATACGCCTGATCGGGGGATGACCTCGGACAACGGGGATGACGGCCCGTCGGTACCGGACGAAGCGGACATTCGGGGTGATCGACTGACGGCCGGTAAGCAACCCTGGCCGGGGTCCGACGCGCCCGGGTGTGTCGTTAAATGTGACCGTGTACTTCGACGTGGCTTCGACAGCCCCTCTGCACCCCGTCGCGCGGCAGGCACTGACCGCCGCCCTGGACGAGGGCTGGGCCGATCCGGCCCGGCTGTACCGCTCCGGCCGGCAGGCCCGGATGCTGCTGGACGCCGCGCGGGAGACGGTGGCCGCCGTCCTGGGCGCGCGGGCGGACGAGATCTCCTTCACCGCGAGCGGCACCCAGGCCGTCCAGCTCGGCATGCTGGGCGCGCTGGCCGGGAACCGGCGGCGCGGCGGCCACCTGGTGCACTCGGCGGTGGAGCACTCCAGCGTGCTGCACGTCGCCGAACGCCACGAGGCGGGCGGCGGCGAGGTCTCGGTCGCCCCGGTGGACCGCGCCGGACGGGTCGACCCCCTGGCCTTCGGCGCCCTGCTGCGCGCCGACACCGCGCTGGCCGCCCTGCAGAGCGCCAACCACGAGGTGGGGACCGTCCAGCCGGTCGGCGAGGTCGCCGCGCTGTGCGCCGAGGCCGGGGTTCCGCTGCTGGTGGACGCGGCGCAGAGCGCCGGGCGGGTGGACGTCCCGGCGGGCTGGTCGCTGCTGACCGCGAGCGCCCACAAGTGGGGCGGGCCGGCCGGGGTCGGGATCCTGGCCGTCCGCAAGGGCGTCCGGTACTCCTCGCCACTGCCCGCCGACGAACGCGAGGGCGGGCGGGTGCCCGGCTACGTCAACGTCCCCGCCATCGTGGCCGCGGCCGCCTCGCTGCGCGCCGTACGGGCCGAGGCCGAGCGGGAGAACGCCCGGCTGCACGCGCTGGTGGAGCGGATCCGGGCCCGGGTGCCGCAGTTGGTGCCCGAGGTGGAGGTGGTCGGCGACCCGGTGCGGCGGCTGCCGCACATCGTCACCTTCTCCTGCCTGTACGTGGACGGCGAGGTGCTGCTCACCGAACTGGACCGGGCCGGCTTCGCGGTCTCCTCCGGATCCTCCTGCACCTCCTCCACCCTGACGCCCAGCCATGTGCTGGCCGCGATGGGGGTGCTCACCGAGGGGAACGTCCGGGTCTCGCTGCCGTACGGGACGGCCGAGGCGGACGTGGAACGCTTCCTCACCGTCCTGCCGGAGCTGGTCGCGGGCGTACGGGCCCCGCTCGGGCTGGACCTGCCGGCGCCGCAGGGCGCCTCGGAACAGCAGGGCGCTCCGGAAGGGCTGCTGGTCATCGACGCCCTGGGGAAGCGCTGCCCGCTGCCGGTGATCGAGCTGGCGAAGCGGATCGGCGAGGTGCCGGTGGGCGGCACGGTCGCCGTGCTGTCGGACGACGAGGCGGCCCGGCTGGACGTCCCGGCCTGGTGCGAGATGCGCGGGCAGGAGTACGCGGGCGAGGCCCCGGCCACCGACTACGGCGGCGACCGGGGCTCGGCCTACCTCGTCGTCCGGCGGACTACTTGACCAGGTGCGCGCGGATCTCCGCGGCGGCCTCGGCTCCGTAGGCGCCCTCGAAGCGCTTCAGGAAGGTGCTCGGGCGCAGCTCGTACTCCTGGGTGCCGACGGTCTCGATCACCAGGGTGGCGAGCATGCAGCCCAGCTGGGCGGCGCGCTCCAGGTCGAGCTCCCAGGCCAGGCCGGTCAGGAAGCCGGCCCGGAAGGCGTCGCCGACGCCGGTCGGGTCGACCTTGGACTCCTCGGGGGCGCAGCCGACCAGGATCGACGCCTCGCCCTTGCGGTCGATCCGGACGCCCTTGCTGCCCAGGGTGGTGACCCGGGTGCCGACGCGGGTGAGGATCTCCTCGGCGTCCCAGCCGGTCTTGCTCTCGATGAGCGCGGCCTCGTACTCGTTGGTGAACAGGTACGCGGCGCCGTCCACCAGCTCGCGGATGTCCTCGCCGTCCAGGCGGGCCAGCTGCTGGGAGGGGTCGGCGGCGAAGGCGTAGCCGCGGGTGCGGCACTCCTGGGTGTGACGGACCATGCCCTGCGGGTCGTCGGCGCCGACCAGGACGAGGTCGAGGCCGCCGACGCGGTCGGCGATCGGCTTGAGCTCGATGTTGCGGGCCTCGGCCATGGCGCCGGTGTAGAACGAGGCGATCTGGTTGTGGTCCTCGTCCGTGGTGCACATGAAGCGGGCGGTGTGCCGGGTCTCGGAGATGTGGACGGAGTCGCAGTCCACGTTGTTGCGCTCCAGCCAGCTGCGGTACTCGGCGAAGTCCGAGCCGGCGGCACCGACCAGGATCGGCTGGAGGCCGAGCACGCCCATGCCGAACGAGATGTTCGGCGCGACCCCGCCGCGGCGGATGTCCAGGGCGTCGACCAGGAACGACAGCGACACGGTGTGCAGCTGCTCGGCGACGAGCTGGTCGGCGAACCGGCCGGGGAACGTCATCAGATGGTCGGTGGCGATCGAGCCGGCGACGGCGATACGCACGAAGGTCTCCTCAAGTGGCGGCGAAGCCAGCGGGGCGGGGGTGGTTGAACCCACCTACGGTACCGGGCCGCGCGTGTGCGCCCGCAAGGGCGCCGCGGGCCACCGCCCACCCGGCCATGGTGGCACCCCCTGCCCTCGAACGTGTACTACCTACGGGTAGCACTGGTGGGCCGCGGAAGCCCGGCCTAGGGTCGGCCCCAGGGGGCCCTGCCCGGGGCCGGCCCCGGGGGCCCGGCCGGACGAGGCGGGCCCCGTCGTCGACCGTGGCAGTGCGGCCACGGCGCTGGATCGGAGCGATGCCCGATGATGTCCGAGCACTCCCTGCCGTCCGTCCTCCGCGCCGACGCGGACGGTGACTCCCTCGACGCGCTGGTGAGCTCCTCCCGGCGGCTGCGCCGGTTCTGGCCGCAGGCCGCCGCCGGCCCGGAGCCGGCCGCCCCCGCGTCCGCCGGCTTCCGGGTGCCGTCCGGGGCGCAGCGGCTGGTCGCGGGGATGGCCGATTACGGCATGTGAGTGAGGGCCGGCCCCCGGCGGAACCGGATCCGACCGGGGCACGTCAGATCCGCGCGGTGCGGCCGAGGAGGCGGCGCCGCTGAGCCCTCGGGAGGATGTGCAGATGGATCTGGAGACGATGCCCCGGCGCGGTCGGCGGGCGGCGGCCCTGGCGGGTCTGGCCCTGGCCGCGGTGGTGACGGTGGCCGGGTGCGGCGGGGGAGGCGGGAGCTCCTCGGACTCGGCGGCGGGCGGCTCGGCGGCCTCCGCGACCCCCTCGGCCTCGACGAGCGCCTCCCCGCAGGCCCCGGCGGCCTCCGACACCGCGTCCGCGACGGCTCCGGCCGCGAGCCCGTCCGGCCAGGCGCCGCCGACCGGCTGGGCCCCCACCCCGGCCGCGCCCGCCCCGGGGCGGCCGTCGGCGGGCACCACTCCCCCGGTCAACGGGATCGCTCCCGGTGAGCCCAACCCGGCCGGGACCGGGGTCGGCACCGGGGCGCGTCCGCCGATCGGCTACCGGATGGACGGCAGCAACAAGCTGACCGTCTACTTCTTCGGCGGGGTCTGCACCAAGTACGCGCTGAAGGCGGACGAGTCGCAGCCGGGCCGGGTGGACGTGCTGGTCGTGGCGGGCCAGCCGACCGTCCAGCCCGGGCAGTCCTGCCCGGCGCTGGCCAAGCGGCAGTCGGTCTCCGCCGATCTGCGCTCGCCGCTGGCCGGGCGGACGGTGGTCGACCAGTCGAGCGGCCAGGACGTGCCGCTGGAGGGCGACCCGCACGCCGGACCGGACCCGGTCACCCCGGACCTGGCCGGCCAGTAGGTTCTACCGGCCACGGACGTGAAGAGGCGGCCCCGGGGAACTTCCCGGGGCCGCCTCACCGCTTCAGCGGAGCGCTTCAGGCTTAGCTGAAGGAGTCGCCGCAGGCGCAGGAGCCCGTGGCGTTCGGGTTGTCGATCGTGAAGCCCTGCTTCTCGATGGTGTCGACGAAGTCGACGGTGGCGCCACCCAGGTACGGGGCGCTCATCCGGTCGGTGACGACCTTCACACCGCCGAAGTCCTTGATCACGTCGCCGTCGAGCGAGCGCTCGTCGAAGAACAGCTGGTAACGCAGGCCGGAGCAGCCACCGGGCTGGACGGCGACGCGCAGCGCGAGGTCGTCGCGGCCTTCCTGCTCCAGCAGGGCCTTGACCTTGCCCGCAGCGGCATCGGTGAGGAGGATGCCACTCTCGACAGTGGTCTCGTCCTGGACGGTCATCTGCTTTCTCCCGGTCTTGACGACGGTCTACCGCCAGTGCCAACCAACGGCCGCCCGGTTTCATTTCCCGGGCGGCGAAGGATTTCCTCGGCCTTTTTCGGCGGCTCGTTTCCGTGGGCCGGGTGTACCACCCGCGTCCCCTACGCTCCCATGCTCGCACACCGGCGGGGAGCGGTCACCGCCCGAGCACCGGATCCGGGTGAACGGGCCCCGCGGCCGCCCGCCGGACGCCAGGATGGTCGGCATGATCCTTCGCCAGATCAGGGACACCGCGGCGGATGCGGAGGCCGTCCAGGAGCTGTCCTTCACCGCGTTCGCCGAGCCCTCCGACGAATCCCCCGACGAGTCCCCCGCCGACCACGCGCCGCCGAGGGCGACCCCGCTGCACCTGGCCCGGACCAGGCACCTGGCGCGCACCGACCCCGGCGGCTGCTGGCTGGCCGAGAGCGGCGGGGAGGCGGTCGGGGTGGTGCTGTCGATGCGCCGGGAGGGCCTGTGGACGCCCTCGCTGCTCGCGGTCCGCCCCTCGGCGCAGGGCAGGGGGGTCGGACGGCTGCTGCTGGAGCGGGCGGCGGTGCACGCCCGGGGCTGCCTGCGCGGGATGGTCTGCGCCTCCGCCTCCCCGGCGGCGGCGCGGCGCTACCGGCTGGCCGGATTCACCCTGCACCCGGCGATGCGGCTGACCGGGCGGGTGGACCGCGAGGGGCTGATCGATCCCGGGGACATCCCGGTGCACCGCGGCAACGCCACCCACCTGCACCTGCTGGACTCGGTGGACCGGCGGCTGCGCGGCTCCGCGCACGGCCCGGACCACCCGCTGATGCTGGGGCACTTCGAGGAGCTGCTGGTGGCCGACGCGCTGGCCGGCAGCGGCTACTGCTACCGGGACGGCGGCGGGGTGAAGCTGCTGGCGGCCACCAGCAAGCGGATCGCCGTCCGGCTGCTGCGCGAGGCGCTGGCCCGGGTGCCGAGCGGGGTCGAGGCGCGGGTGGAGTTCCTCACCGCCGAGCAGGAGTGGGCGCTGGACGTCGGGCTGGAGGTCGGGCTGACGCCGGAGAGCCGGGGCTTCGTCGGGGTGCGCGGGATGCGGCCGCCGGCGCCGTACCTGCCGAGCGGGGCGTTCCTGTAGGTGCGCGAACGGCCCCCGACCGGGCGTTCCGGTGGGGGCCGCAGGCTTGGGACTCAGGCCATGGTGTCCAGGATCTCCCGGACCATCGCCATGGTCGTGCCCGGGTGCAGGAAGGCGAAGCGGGCGACCGTCTCGCCGTCCCAGCCGGTCGGGGTCACGAAGCCGATCTGGTCCGCGAGCAGCTGCTGCGACCAGCGGTAGTAGTCGTCGTTGGTCCAGCCCTTGCGCTTGAAGCAGACCGCCGAGAGCTGCGGGTCGAACAGCAGCTCCAGGTGCTCCGTCCCGCGGATCAGCTCCGCGGTCTCCCGGGCCAGCGTCAGGCCGGCCTCGATGGCGTCGGTGTAGGCCTGGACGCCGTGGACGGCCAGCGAGAACCAGAGCGGCAGGCCGCGGGCGCGCCGGGTCAGGTGGTAGGCGTAGTCGGTGGGGTTCCACTCGTCGCCCTCGGTGTGCAGGACGTCCAGGTAGGAGGCGTCCTGGGTGTGCACGGCGCGGGCGAGCTGCGGGTTGCGGTAGATCAGCGCGGCGCAGTCGAAGGGGGCGAACAGCCACTTGTGCGGGTCGACCACGAAGGAGTCGGCGTGCTCGATGCCGTTGTAGCGCTCGCGCACCGAGGGGGCGAACAGGCCCGCGCCGCCGTAGGCGCCGTCCACGTGGAACCACAGCTCGCGCTCGCGGGCGACCTCGGCCAGGCCCGCGAGGTCGTCGACGATGCCCTCGTTGGTGGTGCCGGCGGTGCCGACGACCGCGATCACCGGCGACCCAGAAGGATCGGTTGCAGTCGGGTCGGCGGCCAGCGCGGCGCGCAGCGCCTCGCCGGTGAACCGGCGGTTGACGGTCGGGACCTTGAAGGCCTCGACGCCGATGATGTTGAAGGTGTTCTTGACCGAGGAGTGCACCTGGTCGGCGACGGCGATCCGCAGCCGCGCCTCGGGACCGACGCCCAGTCGGCGGCGGGCGGTGTCACGGGCGACGACGAGGGCGGAGAGGTTGCCCGCCGAGCCGCCGGAGACGAAGCAGCCGCCGGCCGAGGCGGGCAGCCCGGCCCGGTCGGCGATCAGGCGCAGCACCTGGTTCTCGGCGGCGATCGCACCGGCCGCCTCCAGCCAGGAGATGCCCTGCAGCGAGGCGCAGGAGACGACCATGTCGAACAGCAGCGCGGCCTTGGTGGGGGCGCACGGGATGAAGGACAGGTAGCGCGGGCTGTCGGCGGAGATGACCGCGCGGGACAGCTCGTGGTCGTAGAGCTTGAGCACGTCGGCGGGGTTGTTGCCGTCCTGGTTCAGCAGGCCGGCCAGCTGGGCGCGCAGGTGCTCGCCGTCACCGGGGTGGTCGAGCGGAACGGGGTCGTACTGCAGCCGCTCCCGCATGTAGTCGAAAACCAGGTCGACCAGTTCGTTGTCGGGCCGGTGCATGCGGTCGGGTGCTGCGGACACGGCTGTCCCTCTCGGCTGTGGGTGTCGGGGGGATCCGGTCGGCGGGACGCCTCACCGCGCTGACCGGACGTGATCAGCGTAGGCAGCGGGGGTGCCCGGCCGCGCGTCGGAACGCGGCTGGTCAGGCAGCTTTCGAGCGTCTTCGGGACGGTCCGCGCAGCTTTCCTGCGTGGCGCCCCCGGGTCAGCCGATCAGCTGGGAGAGGACCACCGAGGAGCGGCTGCGCTGGACGCCGGGCTCGCGCCGGATGCGCTCGATGACGGCCTCCAGGTGGCGCATGTCGGCCGCCCTCAGGTGGACCAGGGCGTCCGGGTCGCCGGTGACCGTCCAGGCGGCGACCACCTCGGGGAACTGGCGCAGGCTGGCGAGGATCTCCTCGGGGGCGGTGCGCTCCCGGCAGTAGACCTCGACGAAGGCCTCGGTCTGCCAGCCGAGCACGGCCGGGTCGAGCACCACGGTGAAGCCCCGCACCACACCGCGCGCCCTGAGCCGGTCGATCCGGCGGCGCACGGCGGTGGCGGAGAGGTTCACCTGGAGGCCGATCTCCGCGTAGGAGGCGCGGCCGTCGCTGCCGAGGCGGGCGAGGAGCTGCCGGTCGGTCTCGTCCAGGTCGGCCCCGACCACCTCGTGCGCTCGGCTGCTGGTCATCGGTGCGGGGCTCCACGGGTCGTACGGGGGTGAGGGGGCGTCCCGGCGGCGGCCACTGCCGAAACGGTTTGCCACCATTCTGGCCGATGACCTGAACGAGTTCACCGCCGCCGGATGACGGGACGGCGGACGTCACGTCACCAGGAGGACGATCTTTCCCCTGGTGCGGCCCTCGGCGCTGAGCGCCTGGGCGGAGGCCGCCTGGGCGAGCGGGAAGGTCGAGGCGACGGTGACGGTCAGTCGGCCGTCGTCGGCGAGCGCGGCCAGTTCGGCCAGGTCGGCCGCGTCCGGGCGGACCCAGACGTACCGGCCGCCGAGGGCCTTCACGCCGAAGTCGGCGATCGAGGCGTTCCGGCCCGGGTCGGCCACCAGGCCCGCCGAGACCTGGGCGGCACCGTGGCCGACCAGGTCGAGGGCCGCGTCCACCCCGTCCGGGGCGAGTGCGCGGACCCGCTCGGCCAGGCCCTCGCCGTGGACGACGGGCTCGGCCCCGAGGCCGCGCAGGTAGTCGTGGTTGCGCTCGGAGGCGGTGCCGATCACCCGGGCGCCGTAGGCCCGGGCCAGTTGCACGGCGAGGTGACCGACCCCGCCGGCCGCGGCGTGCACCAGCAGGGTCTCCCCCTCGGCGATCCGCAGCGCCCTGAGGCCCTGCAGCGCGGTGAGCCCGGCCAGCGGCAGGCCGCCGGACTGCGCCCAGTCCAGCGCGGCTGGCCGGCGGGCGAGGGTGCGGACCGGGGCGGAGACCAGTTCGGCGTAGGTGCCGTGCTCGACGGCGTCCTTGCGGACGTAGCCGTACACCTCGTCGCCGGGGGCGAACTCGGTCACCCCGCCGCCGACCGCGCGGACCACTCCGGCCACGTCCCAGCCCATCACCAGCGGGAAGTGCACGTCGAGGATGCCGTCCAGGGCGCCGTCGCGGATCTTCCAGTCCACCGGGTTGACCCCGGCCGCCCGCACCTCCACCAGGACCGAGTCGGGGCCGACCTTCGGGTCGGGCAGGTCGGTGCACTCGACCACCTCGGGGCCGCCGTAGCGGTTGATCGCAATTGCTTTCATGGCCTCAGCCATACCCGGAGGCTTCGAAATATCGATTCGGAAACGCCTGGTCCCCCCAAATCGGTCAATCGGGTCCGTTGAGTCCGTTTCGGCGAGCGGTTCTCGTCACATCGACAGGATGGCCATCGTCACTCTGACACTAACCGGTTATCATAGATAGCGTCAGTTAGACGAAAAGGCTTCACCGCTTGATCGGCCGCACAGAAGGGCACCCGCCCGTGACCACCACCATCACCGAGACCCACGGCGTCGACCCCACTCCGACGCCGCTCGCTCTGCTGCTGCTCGGCCGGGAGGCCGACCCGAACAGCGAGCGCGGCGTCGAATGCCCGGGTGACCTCCCCCCGGCCTCGGACCCGAACCTCGTCGAACGTGCCCGGGCGGCCAAGGCCGCGCTGGGCGACCGCGTCTTCATCCTCGGCCACCACTACCAGCGCGACGAGGTCATCGAGTTCGCCGACGTCACCGGCGACTCCTTCAAGCTCGCCCGCGACGCCGCGGCCCGCCCCGAGGCCGAGTACATCGTCTTCTGCGGCGTGCACTTCATGGCCGAGTCCGCCGACATCCTCACCTCCGAGCGCCAGCAGGTCGTCCTGCCGGACCTCGCGGCCGGCTGCTCGATGGCCGACATGGCCACCGCCGAGCAGGTCGCCGAGTGCTGGGACGCGCTGACCGACGCCGGCATAGCCGACGTGACCGTCCCGGTCTCGTACATGAACTCCTCCGCCGACATCAAGGCCTTCACCGGCCGGCACGGCGGCACCATCTGCACCTCCTCCAACGCCAAGCGCGCCCTGGAGTGGGCGTTCGAGCAGGGCGAGAAGGTGCTCTTCCTGCCGGACCAGCACCTCGGCCGCAACACCGCCGTCCGGGACATGGGCTTCTCGCTGGACGACTGCGTCGTCTACAACCCGCACAAGCCGAACGGCGGCCTGACCGCCGAGCAGCTGCGGAACGCGAAGATGATCCTCTGGCGCGGCCACTGCTCGGTGCACGGCCGGTTCAGCCTGGACTCGGTGAACGACGTCCGCGAGCGGATCCCCGGCGTGACCGTGCTGGTGCACCCCGAGTGCAAGCACGAGGTCGTCGCGGCCGCCGACCAGGTCGGCTCGACCGAGTACATCATCAAGGCCCTGGACGCCGCCGAGCCCGGCTCCAAGTGGGCCATCGGCACCGAGCTGAACCTCGTCCGCCGCCTGGCCAAGGCGCACCCGGACAAGGAGATCGTCTTCCTGGACCGCACGGTCTGCTTCTGCTCGACCATGAACCGGATCGACCTGCCGCACCTGGTCTGGGCGCTGGAGTCGCTGGTCGAGGGCCGGGTGCCGAACGTGATCACCGTCGACCCGGAGACCGAGAAGTACGCCAAGGCCGCGCTGGACCGGATGCTGGCCCTGCCGTAGCAAGCGGGCGGCCCGCCCCGAGCGGGCGAGCAACAGCGAAGGGCGGGCCCCCTCCCACCGGAGGGGGCCCGCCCTTTCGTCTGGCAGCGGCCGCAGGTACTACTCGGGGAACCCCGGGATCACGCCCTCGCCCTCGGACAGCAGCAGTGCACGGACCTCGCTGATCGTCGCCTCGGAGTTCGGCAGGATCAGGTCGGACGGCTCCAACGCGTCGTCGGGCAGCCGGGTGCCGTACTGCTTCACCGCGTCCAGCAGCTTGCCGTAGGCCTGGCGGAAGTTCTCCTCGTCACCCGACTCCACTGCGGTGAGCAGCTCGTCGTCGAGCTGGTTGAGCAGGTTCAGGTGGTCCTCGCCCACCTCGTACTGCCCCTCACCCATGACCCTCATGATCATGCCGTGCGTCTCCCTGGTTCGTGGGGTCGAGCTCAGATCACTTGTTGTAGTTGATGCGCGGGGTGTCCTGCGGCTGCTGCTGGGGCTGCTGCTGCGGCTGGCCCTGCTCGATCGCGGCCGGGCCGGACGAGGCGGGACCACCGGACAGCTCGGCCTTCATCCGGGCGAGCTCCAGCTCGACGTCGGAACCGCCGGCCACCCGCTCCAGCTCGGCCTCGATGTCGTCCTTGCGGCCGAGGCCGCTCGCGTCGTCGAGCGCGCCGGAGGCCAGCAGCTCGTCGATCGCGCCCGCCCGGGCCTGCATCTGCGCGGTCTTGTCCTCGGCCCGCTGGATGGCCAGGCCGACGTCGCCCATCTCCTCCGAGATGCCGGAGAAGGACTCGGCGATGCGGGTCTGCGCCTGGGCGGCGGTGTAGGTGGCCTTGATGGTCTCCTTCTTGGTGCGGAAGGCGTCCACCTTGGCCTGCAGCCGCTGGGAGGCGAGCGTGAGCTTCTCCTCCTCGGCCTGCAGGGCCTGGTACTGCGTCTCCAGGTCGTTGATCTGGGACTGCATGTTGGCCTTGCGGGTCAGCGCCTCGCGCGCGAGGTCCTCGCGGCCGAGGGACAGCGCCTTGCGGCCCTGGTCCTCGTACTTCGCGGACTGCTGCTGGAGCTGGGTCAGCTGGAGTTCCAGGCGCTTGCGCGAGGTCGCGACGTCCGCGACGCCACGCCGTACCTTCTGCAGCAGTTCGAGCTGCTTCTGGTAGGAGTAGTCGAGCGTCTCACGCGGATCCTCCGCCCGATCCAAGGCCTTGTTCGCCTTGGAGCGGAAGATCAGCCCCATACGCTTCATGATTCCGTCGCTCATGGGCCTCGGGTGCCCCCTTCTCCGGCCTGCGGTCTCTATCTCGTTACCAGACACGACGAGTGTATGCGCAGCGAGCCCGTCGCCGCAGTGCACCTGCCTGCAACAAGACTGCTACAGCGACCAGTGGCGTTTCCTCCTCCCCCAGGTGGATCCGCCTCTCATCCTCCCCATAGTCCATCCGACTGATCCCCTACGGGAAGAGCCCGGGAGGCCCGGTTCGGGTGGCGCCACCCGGATCGATATGCGTTTGCGTCCGAGGGGACCCGCGGTCGCCGCGTCGTACCCCGTACGCTGGTGGTGTGTTCCGACGCCGTTCAGATGATGCCGCCGCCTCCGCCACCGTGCTGGAGAAGCAGGACGAGACGACCCGCCACCCGGAGGCCAAGAAGGGCCGCCCGACCCCGAAGCGCAGTGAGGCCGAGGCCCACCGGCGCACCCGGGTGACGGTGCCCAAGGACCGCAAGGAGGCCTCCCGCCAGGCACGCGACCGGATGCGGGTCGAGCGCGAGAAGCAGCGCCAGGCGCTGATCGACGGCGACGAGCGCCACCTGCCGGCCCGTGACAAGGGCCCGGTGCGCAAGTTCGCCCGCGACTACGTGGACTCCCGCTGGTCGCTGGCCGAGTTCTTCCTGCCGGCCGCCGTGGTCATCCTGGTGATGAGCATCGTCAAGGTGCCCGCCCTGCAGCTGCTGTCCACGCTGCTGTTCCTGCTCTTCTTCGTGTTCGTGGCCCTGGACTTCGCCCGCCTCGGCCTCGGCCTGCGCAAGCAGCTGGGTGAGCGGTTCGCCGGCCAGAACACCCGGGGCGCGATCGCGTACGGCATCATGCGCACCCTCCAGATGCGCCGGCTCCGCCTGCCCAAGCCGCAGGTGCGGCGCGGGGAGAAGCCCTGACCGCCGAACCGGTGGACTCCGGCTGGGCCCCGCCGTCCTGGGAGGGGCCCGGCCTCTACGCACTGCCCGGGCAGGGGGAGGGCGGCCACGACCGGCTCGGCCGACTGCCCTCGCGCAGCGGCTCCTTCGCCGGCGGCACCGGTGCCTGGCTGGACCGGCTCGGCGGGCTGCGCAACTTCGTCCGGCAGGAGCTGGTCTCCCGGCAGCTCGCCGAGCAGCTGGCCGGCCGCAGCGGGCAGCGCGTCCTCGACATCGGCTGCGGCCAGGGCACCCAGGCCCTGCGGCTGGCCCGGGCCGGCCACTACGTCACCGGGATCGACTCCGACCCGGTCGCGCTCGGCGTCGCCCAGGGGGCGCTGGCCGAGGAGCCGCCCGAGGTGCGCGGCCGGCTGCAACTGCTCAGCGGTGACGGCCACCAGTGCGGGCGCTGGTTCGGCCCGCGCAGCTTCGACGTGGTGATCTGCCACGGCGTCCTGACGTACCTGCCCGACCCGGACCCGATGATCGCCTCGCTGGCCCGGCTGCTGGCGCCCGGCGGACTGCTGTCGCTGCTGGTCCGCAACCGCGACGCGCTCGCCCTGCGGCCCGCCGCCGCCGGGGACTGGCGGGCCGCCCTGCACGCCTTCGAGAGCGACCGGTACTACAACCGGCTCGGTCTGGCCGCCCGCGCCGACCGGCTCGCCGACCTGTCCGTCACCCTCTCCGAGGTGTCGGTGCCACTGCGGCACTGGTACGGCGTACGGGTCTTCACCGACAACGCACCCGACGACGCGACCCCGCCGGTGGACGGGCGGCAGCTGGCCCAGCTGCTGGAGGCGGAGGACCGGGCCGGCCGCACCGACCCGTACCGGCAGATCGCGGCGCTGCTGCACGTGATCGGGGCGAAGTAGCGGCCCCGGGCCGGGTGCGGGTGGCTCAGGCCTCGTGCAGGCTCATCGAGTAGATCACCTGACCGTCGTCCAGCAGGACCGCGGTGTCCACGCCCTCCTCGGCGAGCTGCTTCCAGCTCTCCCCGATCCAGGTCTCGGCGTCCCCCTGGCCGGCGAACTCCTCCTGACCGCCGCTGGGCGTCACCACGCTGCCGTCCGCCTTCTCGTACCGCCACGTCCAGACCATGCCCGGCTCCTCCCGCTTCCCGCTGCTGCCTCTGTGGTGCGCGTGTGGTGCGCACCATAGCCTGCCCGGCCCGATCTTCCGTATGCCTGGTCGGGCAGGATGGTCGGCATGGCGACCCACCCCCCGCTCCCCCGCACGCTGCTGCTCGGCGGCGCGCGCTCCGGCAAGTCCACCCGCGCCGAGCAGCTGCTCGCCGACCGCCCCGACGTCCTGTACGTGGCCACCGGCGGCACCCGGGACGGCGACGCCGAGTGGGCCCAGCGGATCGCGCTGCACCGGGATCGGCGGCCGGCGAGCTGGCGCACCGCCGAGACCTGCGACCTGGAGGCCGTCCTGGCCGACACCGCCGACCCGGCGCCGGTGCTGATCGACTGCCTCGCGCTGTGGCTGACCGCCGTCATGGACGAGTGCGACGCCTGGTCCGACACGACCTGGGCGGACGGCGGCGAGGCCGCGGTGCAGCGCCGCTGCGAGGCACTGGCCGCGGCATGGGCCGCCACCCCGCGGACCGTCGTCGCGGTGAGCAACGAGGTCGGCATGGGCGTCGTCCCGGCCACCGCCGCCGGGCGGCGCTTCCGCGACACCCTGGGCCGACTCAACATGGCCGTGGCGGACGCCTCGGAGCGGGTGCTGCTGGTGGTGGCGGGGCAGGTTCTGACGGTCAAGCCCGGTCCGCACACCTGCGGCGTGTAGCCTTCCGGACGATGGACACGACCGTGGATCTCGATACGTTCTCCTCGCTCGTCGAGCGCCCCGACGACAGCGCCCGGCGGGCCGCCGAGGAGCGCTGGCAGGAGGCCGGCCGGCCGCGCGGCGGGCTCGGCAGGCTGGAGGAGCTGGGCAGCTGGCTCTCGTCCGTGCAGGGGCGCTCCCCGGTGCGGCCGGTGTCGGCCCCCAAGGTGCTGCTGTTCGCCGCCGACCACGGCGTGGCCGCGCTCGGGGTCTCCCGGCTGCCCGCCCAGGGCGGCACCGCGGCCCGGGTGCGGGCCGTGCTCGACGGCTCCGCGCCGGTGGCCCGGCTGGCCGCGCGCTACGGCGCCGAGGTGCGGGTGGTCGACGTCGCGGTGGACACCGACCCCGCGAACTTCCCGGACGAGGTGGTCGCCCACCGCATCCGCCGCGGCTCCGGCCGGATCGACGTCGAGGACGCGCTCAGCCCGGAGGAGACCGTACGGGCCTTCCGGGCTGGCATGGCCGTCGCCGACGAGGAGGCCGACTCCGGCACCGACCTGGTGCTGCTCGGCGACCTCGGGGTCGGCGCCACCACGGTGGCAGCCGTGCTGGTCGGCGCGCTGTGCGGGACGGACGCGGCCGCGGTCTGCGGTCGCGGCTCGGGCATCGACGACCGGGTGTGGATGGTCAAGTGCGCCACCATCCGGGACTCGCTGCGGCGGGCCCGTCCGGTGCTCGGCGACCAGCTGGCGCTGCTCGGCGCCACCGGCGGGGCCGACTTCGCGGCGATCACCGGCTTCCTGCTGCAGGCCGCCGTCCGGCGCCTGCCGGTGGTGCTGGACGGCGTGGTGTCGGCGGCCTGCGCGCTGGTCGCGCAGCGGATCGCCTTCCGGGCGCCGGAGTGGTGGCGGGCCGGGCAGTCCAGCGGCGAGCCGGCCCAGGCGAAGGCGTACGACCGGCTGACCCTGACGCCCTTGCAGGACCAGGGCATCACCATGGGCGAGGGCGTCGGCGCGGTGCTGGCGCTGCCGCTGCTCCAGGCGGCGGGCGACGCGCTCGCCGACGAGGTGCCGAGGCCGTTCGTACCGTCCGCCCCGAAGGAGCAGCCGAAGCTGCCGTCGGCGGCGGATCTGCTGCGGAGGCTGTAAGCCCCCGGTACGACCGGTATCCACCCGAAGAACGCCCCTGGCCAGGGGCGTTCTTGCGTTGAGAGGAACGTGTTCATGGCCGGCGGTGAGCGGGCGGGTTGGGGCGAGGGGCTACGGTTCGCCTTCGGGACGCTGTCGGTGCTGCGGGTGCGGGTGGAGCGGTGGGACCGGGCCGCCGGGGCGCGGGCGATGCAGGCCGCCCCGGTGGTCGGGCTGGTGCTGGGCACGGCGGCGGCCGGGGCCGGGGCGCTGGTGGCCTGGCGGGCCGGCGGGCTGCTCGGCGCGGTGACGGCGGTGGGGGTGCTCGCCGCGCTGACCCGGGGGCTGCACCTGGACGGTCTGGCGGACGTCGCCGACGGGCTGGGCAGCGGCAAACCCGCCGAGGACGCGCTGCGCATCATGAAGCAGTCCGACATCGGTCCGTTCGGCGTACTGACGCTGGTCCTCGTGCTGCTGGCCCAGATCGCCGCGCTGGCCGGGCAGTTCGGCCACTCGGTGCCGCGCGGCGCGCTCGCGGTGCTCGCGGCGGCGGTGGCCGCCCGGTGCGCGCTCGCCTGGGGCTGTCTGCGCTCGGTGCCGGCCGCCCGGCCGGGCGGGCTCGGGGCGATGGTGGCGAGCACCGTGTCGCCCGCCGGGGCCGGGGCCGCGACGGCCCTGACGGCGCTGGCCGTGGCCGCGCTCGGAATGTTCGACGGATGGTCAGCCCTCCGTCTACCGCTGGCGGTTGTGCTCGGCCTGGGGTGCGCCCGACTGCTGCTGGGACGGTGTGTCCGGCGGTTCGGCGGCATCACCGGGGACGTGCTCGGCGCGATGGCGGAGACCGCCGCCACCGGCACGCTGTTCGCCCTGGCGTTGCTCGGCTGACACCGGGCGGCGCGTGATCCCACCATGCGGACTACCATGCGTGAAGCACCGCAGCCCTGCACCGTGGCAGGTCCTGCCCGCCCGGCGCGTACCGAGGAGCCGGGGCCTCTGGTGTGCGCGGCCGCTAGCGGCGGACGCGCGCGCCAGGGGTCCCGGACCCGCACAACCGCCGGCGGAACGGCCTGCGACGGCGGGTTGCGCCGGTTCGGCAGCCACGCCGCGACCGGTCGTGGACCGCGAAAGAACAGGACGCATTACGTGACTGCATTGTCTGTGAGCACCTCCTCCGCCGCCTCGCTGCGCGCGGACGCCCTGGTGGTCGGTGTCGCGAAGGGCCCGAAGGGCATTGTGCTGGCCCCCGGCACCGAGGCCGTGAACGAGGCGTTCGAGGGCAAGCTGACCGAGGTCCTCAGCACCCTGGGCGCGACCGGCGCCGAGGGCGAGACCGTCAAGGTGCCCTCCCCCGCCGGCCTGAAGGCCGCGCTCGTGCTCGCGGTCGGCCTCGGCGAGGCCGTCGAGGACGGCTACGAGCTGGAGACGCTGCGCCGCGCCGCGGGTGTCGCCGCCCGTGCCCTGGCCGGTGTCAAGAAGGCCGCGCTGGCCCTGCCGGCCGAGTCCGCGGAGGAGGTCGAGGCGGTCGCGCTCGGCGGTCTGCTCGGCGCCTACGCCTTCGGCACGTACAAGGGCAACGGCAACGGCAAGGAGCCGGTCGGCGAGCTGGCCGTGCTGGCCCCCCGCAAGGGCAGCAAGGACTCCAAGGCCGCCGTGGAGCGGGCCGCCGCGATCGGCGAGGAGATGAACCGCGCCCGCGACCTGGTCAACACCGCGCCGAACGACCTGAACCCGAAGAGCTTCGCCGCGATCGCCCAGGCGGCCGGCAAGGAGCACGGCCTCAAGGTCGAGGTGCTGGACGAGAAGGCTCTGACCAAGGGCGGCTTCGGCGGTCTGCTGGGCGTCGGCGGCGGCTCGGTCAACCCGCCGCGGCTGGTGAAGGTGGCCTACACCCACCCGAAGGCGAAGGCCACGCTGGCGTTCGTCGGCAAGGGCATCACCTACGACTCGGGCGGCATCTCGCTGAAGCCGGCCGGCCACAACGAGACCATGAAGTGCGACATGGCCGGCGCCGCCGCCGTGTTCGCCGCCGTGGTGGCCGCCAAGCGCCTGGGCCTGGCCGTCAACGTGACCGCCTGGCTGGCGCTGGCCGAGAACATGCCGTCCGGCTCCGCCACCCGCCCGGGTGACGTGCTGCGCATGTACGGCGGCAAGACCGTCGAGGTGCTGAACACCGACGCCGAGGGCCGTCTGGTGCTGGCCGACGCGATCGTGCGGGCCGGCGAGGAGAACCCGGACGTCATCGTCGACGTGGCGACCCTGACCGGCGCCATGGTGCTGGCGCTGGGCAACCGCACCTTCGGTGTGATGGCCAACAACGACGAGCTGCGCGACGAGCTGCACGCCCTCGCGGGCGAGGTCGGCGAGCAGTCCTGGCCGATGCCGCTGCCGGCCGAGCTGCGCAAGGGCATGACCGAGTCGACCATCGCCGACCTGGCCAACATGGGCGAGCGGATGGGCGGCGGCCTGGTGGCCGGCCTGTTCCTGAAGGAGTTCGTGGCCGAGGGCATCGACTGGGCGCACCTGGACATCGCCGGCCCGGCGTTCCACGAGAGCGCGCCGTTCGGCTACACCCCGAAGGGCGGCACCGCGAGCGCGGTGCGCACCCTGGTCCGGTTCGCCGAGCGGACGGCGGCCAACGGCAAGGCCTGATCCGATCGGACCTGAGCCTCGACGGGGCCCGGCGCGGTTGCGCCGGGCCCCGTCGGCGTTCCCACGCGGGTTACCTGCGAGTAGGCCATGGCGCCCCGGCGCACCTGTGTTCGCCACGGGCGAAACTTTGTTCCGCACTGCGGAAGAGGTGGCCGCGAGCGGCGCCGAGGACGCCCGTCCGGCGGCTGTCAATACCGCGCTGAGCTGCAATGATGCCCTTCCGTCGGGGGTGTTCCCGCCCCGGTGACCACTCCGCGGGACACCCCTGGGGCGGACCCGGACATCAGCCACCGTGAACAAGTGCGAAGATGTATTTCCGGCACGACTGGGCGCCCCACAAAGGCTTCCGACCCACCGGACCGCGACCGGCCCGGCGACCCACCCCATGCATGGAGGACGTGACGTGGCGAACGACGCCAGCACCGTTTTCGACGTAGTCATTCTCGGAGGCGGAAGCGGCGGTTACGCCGCGGCGCTCCGCGCCGCTCAGCTGGGTCTGAGCGTCGCCCTGGTCGAGAAGGGTGAGCTGGGCGGCACCTGCCTGCACCGCGGCTGCATCCCGACCAAGGCGCTGCTGCACGCCGCCGAGATCGCCGACGAGACGAAGGAGGCCGCCGAGTTCGGCGTTCTGGCCACCTTCCAGGGCATCGACATCAACGGCGTCCACAAGTACAAGGACGACGTCATCGCCGGCCTGTACAAGGGCCTGCAGGGCCTGGTGGCCTCCCGCAAGGTCACCTTCATCCAGGGCGAGGGCAAGCTCTCCTCGCAGACCTCGGTGGACGTGAACGGCCAGCGCATCGAAGGCCGCCACATCGTCCTGGCCACCGGCTCGGTGCCGCGCTCGATCCCGGGCCTGGAGATCGACGGCAACCGCGTGATCTCTTCCGACCACGCCCTCAAGCTCGACCGCATCCCGAAGTCGGCCGTCATCCTCGGCGGCGGCGTCATCGGCGTCGAGTTCGCCTCGGTCTGGAAGTCCTTCGGCGTCGACGTCACCATCGTCGAGGCGCTGCCGCACCTCGTCCCGCTGGAGGACGAGAACTCCTCCAAGCTGCTGGAGCGCGCCTTCCGCAAGCGCGGCATCAAGTTCGAGCTGAAGGCCCGCTTCTCGGGCGTCGAGTACACCGAGGCCGGTGTCCGCGTCTCCACCGAGAACGGCAAGCAGATCGACGCCGACCTGCTGCTCGTCGCCATCGGCCGCGGCCCGGTCTCGGCCGGCCTCGGCTACGAGGAGAACGGCGTCGCGATGGACCGCGGCTACGTCCTGGTCGACGAGTACATGCGCACCAACGTGCCCACCATCTCGGCCGTCGGCGACCTCGCCCCGACCCTGCAGCTCGCCCACGTCGGCTTCGCCGAGGGCATCCTGGTCGCCGAGCGCCTGGCCGGCCTCAAGCCGGTCCCGATCGACTACGACGGCGTTCCGCGCGTGACCTACTCCAACCCCGAGGTGGCCTCCGTCGGCATCTCCGAGGCCAAGGCCGTCGAGCTGTACGGCAAGGAGAAGGTCGTCACCCTGAAGTACAACCTGGCCGGCAACGGCAAGAGCAAGATCCTGAAGACCGCCGGCGAGATCAAGCTCGTCCAGGTCAAGGACGGCGCCGTGGTCGGCGTCCACATGGTCGGCGCCCGCATGGGCGAGCAGGTCGGCGAAGCCCAGCTGATCTACAACTGGGAGGCCCTGCCGGCCGAGGTCGCGCAGCTCATCCACGCGCACCCGACCCAGTCCGAGGCCCTGGGCGAGGCGCACCTGGCGCTGGCCGGCAAGCCGCTGCACGCGCACGACTGATCGCGCCCACCACCCCCCGTTTCCAGTACTTCCCGTACGCAAGACTTGATAGGAGTCGCTGAAACCATGGCGGTCTCAGTAACACTGCCCGCGCTGGGCGAGAGCGTTTCCGAGGGCACCGTCACCCGCTGGCTGAAGGCCGAGGGTGAGCGTGTCGAGGTCGACGAGCCGCTGCTTGAGGTCTCGACCGACAAGGTCGACACCGAGATCCCGGCCCCGGCCTCCGGCATCCTGGCCTCGATCAAGGTCGGCGAGGACGAGACCGTCGAGGTCGGCGCCGAGCTGGCCGTCATCGACGACGGTTCCGGTGCCCCGGTCGCCGCCCCGGCCCCCGTCGCGGAGGCCGCTCCGGCCGCCGCCCCGGTTGCCGCTCCGGCTGCTCCGGTCGCCGCTCCGGCTCCGGTCGCCGAGGCCCCCGCCGCCGCTCCGGCCGCTCCGGCCGGCGACGCCACCCCGGTGCTGCTGCCCGCGCTGGGCGAGTCGGTCACCGAGGGCACCGTCACCCGCTGGCTGAAGGCCGAGGGCGAGACCGTCGAGGTCGACGAGCCGCTGCTTGAGGTCTCCACCGACAAGGTCGACACCGAGATCCCGTCGCCGGTCGCCGGTGTCGTCGTCAAGATCCTGGTCGGCGAGGACGAGACCGCCGAGGTCGGCGCCCAGCTCGCGCTGATCGGCGCCCCGGGTGCCGCCGCTGCCGCTCCGGCCCCGGCTGCCGCTCCGGCCCCGGCTGCCGCTCCGGCCCCGGCTGCCGCCCCGGCTCCGGTCGCTCCCGCCGCCCCGGCGCCCGTGGCCCCGGCCGCTCCGGCCCCGGCTCCGGTTGCCGCCGCTCCGGCTCCGGTCGCCCCCGCTGCCCCGGCTCCGGTCGCCGCCCCGGCTCCGGTCGCCGCTCCGGCCCCCGTCGCCCCGGCCGCTCCGGCCGCCCCGGTGGCCGACAACGGTGACGCCTACGTCACCCCGCTGGTGCGCAAGCTCGCCGCCGAGCACGGCGTCGCGCTGTCCTCCGTCGCCGGCACCGGCGTCGGCGGCCGCATCCGCAAGCAGGACGTCATCGCCGCCGCGGAGGCCGCCAAGGCCGCTCCGGCCCCGGTCGCCGCTGCCGCCCCGGCCGCCGCGCCGAAGGCCGCCGCCGCGCCGTCCGCCCTGCGCGGTCAGACGGTCAAGATGACCCGCATGCGCAAGGTCATCGGCGACAACATGCTGAAGGCCCTGCACGAGCAGGCCCAGCTGACCAGCGTGGTCGAGGTGGACGTCACCAGGATCATGTCGCTGCGCAACAAGGCCAAGGACGGCTTCCTCGCCCGCGAGGGCGTCAAGCTGTCCCCGATGCCGTTCTTCGTGAAGGCCGCCGCCCAGGCGCTGAAGGCCCACGCGGTCATCAACGCCCGGATCAACGAGGCCGAGGGCACCATCACCTACTTCGACACCGAGAACATCGGTATCGCGGTGGACTCCGAGAAGGGTCTGATGACCCCGGTCATCAAGGGTGCGGGCGACCTCAACATCGCCGGCATCTCGAAGAAGACCGCCGAGCTGGCCACCAAGGTCCGCGACAGCAAGATCACCCCGGACGAGCTGTCCGGCGCCACCTTCACCATCAGCAACACCGGCTCGCGCGGTGCGCTGTTCGACACCGTGATCGTGCCGCCGAACCAGGTCGCCATCCTGGGCATCGGCGCCACCGTCAAGCGCCCGGTCGTCATCGAGGCCGACGGCGGCACCGCCATCGGCATCCGCGACATGGTCTACCTGTCGCTCTCCTACGACCACCGCCTGGTGGACGGCGCCGACGCCGCCCGCTACCTGGTCGCGGTCAAGGAGATCCTGGAGGCCGGCGAGTTCGAGGTCGAGCTCGGCCTCTGACCCTCCACGGTCCCTACGGAACCCCGCGTCGTCCCCGGACGGCGCGGGGTTCCGCCGTTCCCGCCACTGGCGTTTCGTCCGGTCATGGCATGCGCGGAGACGGCTGAACGGCGATGCTTGAGCGGTGATGGACGAGACCGACTTCTGGCAGATCATCGACGAGACCCGGGAGGCCGCCGACGGCGATCCCGACGAGCAGGCCGACCAGCTGGTCGAACACCTGGTCCGGCTGACCCCGGACGACGTGATCGACTTCGCCCGGCTGTTCGAGGCACGGTTCCAACGCGCCTACCGCCACGACCTGTGGGGCGCGGCCTACCTGTTGCTGGGCGGCGCCTCCGACGACTCCTTCGACTACTTCCGCTGCTGGCTGATCGGCCAGGGCCGGGACGTCTTCGAGGGCGGGCTGGCCGAACCCGACGACCTGGCGGACCTGTTGCCCGAGTTCGACGAGGAGGAGGACGGCGAGGCCGAGGACCTCGGCTACGCCGCCGACGAGGCGTACGAGCGGCTGACCGGCCTGCCGCTGCCGGAGGTGGGCGGGCCGCAGCCCTCGCGGCCGTCCGGGCCGGCGCTGGACTTCGAGGACCCGGACGTGATGGCGAAACGCTTCCCCAAGCTCTGGGAGCGCTACGGGGACTAGGACGCGTCAGGTGCCGGTTCCCGTCGGGTGCTGGTCCCCGTCGGGTGCCGGTTCCCCTCGGGTGCCGGTTCCCCTCGGGTGCCGGTTCCCCTCGGGTGCCAGGACGCCGTCAGGTGCTGCTGCCGGAGGAGCCGTCCTGCCTGATGCCCCGGAGGATCTGGTCCAGCACCGAGGCGTCCGGCGCGGCCGGGTCGTCGTCCACGCCGCCCTCGAAGACGACGTAGCCGCCGCCCTTGGCCGGGACGGCGGCCAGCACGACGTAGCCCTGGGTGCCGTCCGAGGTGCGGATGTGCCAGCGGGTGGCGTAGCCGGACACTCCGGCGATGGTGACGGAGCCGGAGCCGGAGTCGGTGTGCGAGGTGACCCCGCTGAAGACCTGCCCCGCGTAGACGGGCATCGCGGTGTCGGCGGCCGCCTTCGCCGTGGCGCCCTGGACGGTGTCCTTCTCGATCGAGAACTGGCCGCGGATGCACTGGTTGCCGTCCGCGCAGGTGTAGCGGCCGCTGCCGAGGTAGACCGTCGAGTGCTGGGAGTTGGTCGACACCTCCCAGCCCTCGAACACCGGGACGGAGATCGCGTGCTGCGCGTCCGGCACGGTGGTCTTGAGGACCGGGGCGGGCTTGGGCGGCGCCACGGTGGGCGAGGACGTGGTCGGGGTGGGGCTCGGCGTGGGGCTGTCGCTCCGGCTGACCGGGACGGTGGGGGCCGGGGTCGGGTCCGCCTTCGGGTCCCCGCCCTGGCTGAGCAGGATCCCGGCGATGATCCCGCCCACGGCGAGCACGCCGACCGCGATGCCGATGATCACACCGGGCTTGGTCCTGGCGGGGGCGGGCGGCTGGTAGCCCGGACCGGGATAGGCGTAGCCGGCGCCCGGGTAGGCCTCCTGGCCGGGGTAGCCGTAGCCGGGTGTCTGGGCCTGGCCCGGGTAGCCGTAACCGGGCTGCTGGGCCGCGCCCTGGCTGGGGTACCCGTACTCGGGGGCCTGGCCCGGGTAGCCGTAGCCGGGCCGCTGGGCGGAGGGCTGCCAGGTCTGGGTCGGCGCGTCGGCGAGCTGTCCCGCGCCGCCCTGGAGCGGCCTGACCTCGCTGGTCCAGGCGTTGCCGTCCCACCAGCGCTCGTGACCCGGGGTGCCGTCCGCACCGGGGACCGGGTACCACCCGGGAGGCGTCGAGTTGCTCACGGGCGTACGGTACCCGGCGGGGCGCCGCTCCAGACAGCGCGGTTGCGTCACGACTCTGCACCACAAGCGGCCTGACGGTGCATCACTTAGTGGGCCCGGTCGGCCAGGGGCTCAGTCGGCCAGGCGGCGGGCCATCCAGACGTCGTCCACGTAGCGGCCGTCGATCAGGAACTCCTCGGCGAGCGAGCCCTCGACCACGAAGCCGCAGCTCTCGTACAGCCGGCGGGCCGGGGCGTTCCAGCCGAGCACCCGCAGGGTCATCTTGCGGGCGCCCGCGGCCCGGGCCGCGTCGCAGGCCGCCTCGACCAGGCGGCGGCCTATGCCCCGGCCGCGCACCGCGTCGTCCACGGCCAGGCCCTGGATCTGCCGGACGTGCCGGTTGACGGCCAGCCGGGTCGCCGGGACCTGGCGGGTGTAGCCGACGATCCGGCCGTCCAGGACGGCGACCAGGTACTGGTCGGGGGTGTGCGCGTCGTCGAACATCGTGTTCCCGGCGCGCGGCTGCGGGGAGACGTCGGACAGGGTGGACCAGGAGGCCCGGTCGAGGGCGGCGAGTTCGCGGTCGTCCTCGGGCTGCGCGGACCGGATGATCAGATCGTCGTTGGGCATGCGCGCCATGCTAATGAGACGCCTGCGACGGGTGGCGGGGATTCGGAGCTGCGAGGATGGTCGCATGCGCATCGCTGTCACGGGCTCCACGGGATTGATCGGTTCGGCACTGGTCCGCTCGCTGCTGGCGGACGGCCATGAGGTGGTCCGGCTGGTCCGGCGCCGCTCCAGGACGGGCCCGCAGCCCGACGGCAGCACGGCGATCGGCTGGAACCCGCTGCTCGGCCAGGTCGAGCGGGACGGGCTCGCCGGGGTCGAGGCCGTGGTGCACCTGGCCGGCGCCGGGGTCGGCGACCACCGCTGGACGGACTCCTACAAGCGGGACATCCGGGAGAGCCGGGTGTACGGCACCGAGACGCTGGCCGTCGCGCTGGCGGAGCTGAAGGAGCCGCCGCGGGTCCTCGTCAGCGCCTCCGCGGTCGGCTGGTACGGGCAGACCGGCGACCGGGTCATCGACGAGGACTCCCCCGCCGGCGAGGACTTCCTGGCCGAGGTGTGCCTGGAGTGGGAGGCGGCCGCGCGACCGGCCGAGCGGGCCGGGATCCGGGTCGTCCACCCGCGCACCGGGCTGGTGCTCTCCCCGGCCGGGGGCGCGGGCGCACGGCTGTTCCCGCTGTTCAAGCTGGGTCTGGGCGGGCGGCTCGGCAGCGGACGGCAGTACTGGAGCTTCATCTCGCTGGCCGACGAGGTGGCCGCGCTACGCTTCCTGATCGACCGGGAGGACCTGTCCGGCGCCTTCAACCTCACCGCGCCGGAGCCGGCGACCAACGCCGAGCTGACCGCGGCGCTCGGCCGGGCGCTGCACCGGCCGACACCGTTCCCGGTGCCGGAGGCGGTGCTCCGGACGGTGCTCGGGGAGCTGGCGGTCGAGGTGGTCGGCAGCCACCGGGTGGTGCCGCGGCGGCTGCTCGACGCCGGGTTCCGCTTCGCACACCCGGACGTCGACTCGGCGGTGCGGGCGGCACTCTGACGGCCGCTCCGGGGGCGGCCGGTGCCCCGCGTGCGCGCACTCCGGGGCTGGGGCCGCTCCATGCGTGCGCGCACTCCGCGGACGGGCCCGTGCCACGCGTGCGCCCGCTCCGCGCGTAGGCCCGCTACGGCATTCGCCCTGGCCAGGGGCATATGCCGGGCGGAGGTCGGAGGGGGCTCCGGGAGGGGGCGCACAGGAGCACACGGCGGGCGCGTCGCACGCCCCCGGTGACCGTACGCGCCCACCGGCCCGGCAATCCGGCCACTGCGGCGCACTGTCCGTGACCGCGCCCCCGCCCGGTGCCGCACCACCCCGTTCGACCCCCGGATCCGGTCCGGTGCGCCTGTCTGGTGCTCACACCGACTGGGCATCACCTTCGTCGGACCGTGTCCCGGCACCCCGCTGCCTGCGTCGGCCGGAGCCCCGGGACCAGGGAGGGAGCACGCCAGTGCCCACGTACGACTTCACCCGCCGCGCCCGTCGCCCGTCCGACCCGGACGTCGTCGTGGTCGGCGCCGGCCTCGCGGGCCTGGCCGCCGCCCGCGCACTCACCGGCCACGGCCTCACCGTTCAGGTCCTGGAGACCACCGACCGGATCGGCGGCCGGATGGCCACCCGCGAGTTGGACGGATTCCGCCTCGACGACGGCAGCCACCTGCTGAACACCGCGTTCCCCGAACTACGCCGGGCCCTCGACCTCGACCGCCTGGACCTGCGCCCGCTCGCGCCCGGCGTGCTCGTGCACAGCGCCGGCCGCCGCCACCGCGCCGGGGACCCTCAGCTCACCACCGCCCGGCAGGCCGCCACCCGGGCACCCCTCGGCAGTCCGCTGGACAAGGCCCGGCTGGGCAGCTGGCTCACCCGGATCGCCACCACCCCGGCCGCCCGGCTCCAGGCCCGCCCCGAAACCACCACCGCCCGCGCGCTGGCCGGCCACGGGCTCGCCCCGCGCACCGTCGACGGCTTCCTGCGGCCGCTGCTCAGCGCACTGCTCAGCGATCCGACCCTCGGCACCAGCAGCCGGATCGCCGACCTGGTGCTGCGCTCGTACGCCCGCGGACGCCTCTGTCTGCCCGCCGACGGGATCGCGGCCGTGCCGGCCCAGCTGGCCGCCGTACTTCCCGCCGGCACCGTCCGGACCGGGGTGCAGGTCACCTCGATCGCCGCCGACGGCGTGGAAACCCTCGCCCACGGGCGGATCGGCGCCCAGGCCGTGGTCGTCGCCACCGACGCCCGCTCCGCCTCGGAACTGCTACCCGGCCTGCGACTGCCGGACTTCCACCCCGTCACCACCTTCTTCCACGCGGCCGACCGCGCCCCGCTGGGCGAGGCGGTGCTGCTGCTCGACGCCGACCGGCCGAACGGGCACCCGCCGCTGGTCTCGCACTCGCTGGTGCTCAGCGAACTGCACCCGTCCTACGCCCCCTCCGGGCAGGCGCTGATCGCCACCACCGTGCTCGGCCGGCGCTCCTTCGACGCGGGCGGCCCGGCCGGGCTGGAACCGGCCGTCCGGGCCCGGCTCGCCGAGCTGTACGGCGCCTCGACGGCGAACTGGCAGTTCCTCAGCGTGCGGCACGTCCCCGACGCACTGCCCGCGATGCCGCCGCCGCACAACCCCCGCCGCCCGGTGCGGCTGGTGGCCGGGCTGTACGTCGCCGGGGACCACCGGGACACCAGCACCGTGCAGGGCGCGCTGGTCTCCGGGCGACGGGCGGCGCAGGCGGTGCTGCGCGACCTCGGCCTGCCGGCCGGGGCGCGGGAGGCCGAGGCGGCGGCCTGAGGTCCTGGCCGCGGCCCTGGGCCGTGCGGTTCACGGAGGTCGTCGCAGTGCACGGAGGTCGTTGGTGCACGGAGGTCGTTGCGGGCGAACGGACACGCGAGCGGTCTGCCGGGGTGACAGCCCGACGGCGTGCCAGGATGCCGGAGCGACCGACGTGACCGCGACCTGATCGGCGCGCTCTCCCCGTTCGGCCCGGCCGTACCGGTGTTCCCGGCCGACTACGAGAGCGACTTCGCCAGGCTGCGCGGCGGCCCGCTGGAACGGGCGGGCTCCGCGTGGCTGGTCCCGCTCCCGATCGCCCTCGGGGTGGGCGCGGCCCGGTTGCCGAGCAGGGCCTCAGATCACCCCCGCCTGACGGGCCGTCTCCTCGAAGGCGCGGGCCACCGGGCTGCCCCGGTAGGGGGTGAGGCGGCGGTGGAAGTCCCGGACGTACTCCAGCGAGCGGGCCGAGCGCATCTCCCCCGCCGCCCGCAGCGCGTCGGTGGCCATGGTGCAGGCCTCGTCGAGGTCGCCCATGCCGAGCCGGGCGGTGGCCAGCACCAGTCGGCAGAAGATCCGGCTGCGCGCGTAGGCGGGCGAGCGCAGTCGCAGCGACTTCTCGGCGTGCTGCGCGGCGGTGCGCCACTGCTGGAGGTCGCGGTAGCAGTGGGCGAACTCGTCGGAGAGCTGGGCCTCGTCGAAGTACCGTGCCCAGGCGGGCAGTTCGTCGCCCGTCCGGGAGGCGGCCAGCGACCGCTCGGCCCGTACCAGTGCCGTGGTGCAGGACCGGACGTCGCCCAGCAGGCCGTGCCCACGCGCCTCGGCGGCGTGCATCAGCGACTGGACCACCGGCGGCACGGCGGTGCCCACGCCCTGCTGGGCCACCCTGGCGAGCTGGACGGCCTCCCGGCCGTGGCCCAGGTGGACGGCCTGCTGGCTCATCGTCACCAGGACGTAGCCGCCGAGCGCTCGGTCCCCCGCGGCCTGGGAGAGGCGCAGCGCCTGGACGAAGTAGCGCTGGGCGAGGCCGTGCGCCGCGATGTCGAAGGACGTCCAGCCGGCCAGCCTGGTCAGGTCGGCGACCGCCCCGAACAGGGCCCGGCCGATCTGCTCGCCGTAGCGGCCGCGCAGCATCGGCTCGGCCTCGCTCTCCAGGTAGCGGACCAGCGCCTGGCGGGCGTGGCCGCCGCCGTAGGCGTGGTCGAGCGCACGGAAGAGGTCGCCGACGGCGCGGATGGCGGCGATGTCGCCGCGGCCGACCCGCAGGGTGGGGCGGGACTCGCGGGCCGGGTCGGTGTACGGGGGTTCGACGGCGGTGGGCGGGCGGCGGCTCTGGATGGGCACCCGGCCGATGGGGGCGGCGGTGCCGGTGGTACCGGAGGTGCTGCGGGAGCCCGGGGCGCCCGGGGTGTGGATGCCCTGGGCCTGGACGCGCGCCGGGCCCGGGGCGGGTGCGCCCGGCGCGTTCTGCCTGGGCGTTTCGGCGGGCGGGGCGCCCGGGCTCGGCGGGCCGGTGGCGGTGTCCGGGCGGGCCAGTGTGGAGCCGTCCCGGGCGACCCGCTCGTCGGTGCGACCGATCAGCCAGTCCCGGCTGGGGACGACCAGGCCGGCCGGGGTGAAGGCGATCCGGCGCAGCTCGGACTGCGGGCCGTTGTCCTTGCGCCACATGCTCGCCACGATGTCCACCGCCTCCTGCGGGGTCTCGGCGAACTCCAGGCCCGCGTAGACCGGGGCGCAGGCGTCCAGGCCGAGGTCCTGGGCGGTGAGGCGGCGGCCGAGGCGGCGGGTGAAGACCTCGGCGATCAGTGCCGGGGTCGCGCCGCGGGGCTGCTGGCCGCGCAGCCAGCGGGTGACGGAGGTCTTGTCGTAGCGCAGGTCGAGGCCGTGCTCCAGGCCGAGCTGGTCGACCCGGCGGGCCAGGCCGGCGTGCGAGAAGCCGGCCTCCTCGATCAGCGCGGCGAGCTGGCCGTTCTGCGGGGTGGGGCCGGTGTGGCTGGTCGTGCGCGCGGGCGCGGGCGCGGCGGTGGCTTCGTGCCGGTCGGGTGTGGCCTGCACGGGCAGCCGCGGTTCGTCGGTGGCCGATGCGTCGGCGGTCAGCGTGTCGGCCGTCAGGGCGTCGGGGGCCGGGGCGTCGGGGGCGTCCGGAAGGGCCCGGCCGACCGGGCCTCGGTGCTGGCCGAGCGGGTCGAGCGGTCCGTACGCCGGGCTGTCGGTTGCAGGCCGTTGGGGCATGTCAGTCAACACCTCTCGGACGTCGCACCGGGCTCTACCAGCACTTCGGCGGCCCGGGGCGGCGCCCCCTGTCGGGAATCGGCGTGAATGTAGCGAGCATTCGGGCGCTATGGGTGGATCTGACCGAGCAATCCTCCGAACGGGTGAAGCATTCGCGCCCATTGTGGGGAAGCGAGGCCAGGACGGGTTTGGCCTTTCGCGGTCGAACCGCCGCTCACCCGTCATGGCGGTTCCCTCCACAACCCACCCGGGTGCTGTGGCGGTCCGCCACATGGGAGCCGCGCCGCCGGATTCCTACCGTTCTCGGCCATGGACACCTCTACTGCCCGCCCGCTCGACGGCCGTACGGCCCTGGTCACCGGGGCCGCCTCGGGCATCGGCCGGGCCTGCGCCGAGACCTTCGCCGAGGCCGGCGCCCTCGTCTACGTCGTCGACCTCGCGGCCGGACCGGCCGGGGAGCTCGCGGAGCGGATCGGCGGGCGCGCGATCGTCGCCGACCTCGCCGACCCGGAGGCCGTGGACGCCCTGCCGGACGACGCCGACATCGTGGTCAACAACGCCGGTCTCCAACACGTCGCGCCCGTGCACGAGTTCCCGATCGACCGCTTCACCCTCATCCAACGCGTGATGGTGGAGGCCCCGTTCCGCATCCTGCGCCGCACGCTCCCCCACATGTACGCGCAGGAGTGGGGCCGGATCGTCAACATCTCCTCCGTCCACGGCCTGCGCGCCAGCGCCTTCAAGTCCGCGTACGTCACCGCCAAGCACGCCCTGGAGGGGCTCAGCAAGACCGTCGCCCTGGAGGGCGCCCCCTACGGCGTCACCAGCAACTGCCTCAACCCGGGCTACGTCCGGACCCCCCTGGTGGAGAAGCAGATCGCCGCCCAGGCACTGGCCCACGGCATCCACGAGGACGAGGTCGTCGAGCGGATCATGCTCGACCGCACCGCCCTCAAGCGCCTCATCGAACCCTCCGAGGTCGCCGCCCTCGCCCTCTACCTCTGCACCCCGCCCGCCTCCTACGTCACCGGCGCCAGCCTCCCCATCGACGGCGGCTGGACGGCGCACTGAGCGTTCTCCATTTCGGGGCAATCAAAATCAAAACAAAACAAGAAAAATAAAATAGAAACGAGCACGCCGACCCTCCTCCAGCCAGGAGGGTCGGCGCACTACAGCCCAAGCAAAACAGGGCCAAAATTGGATGCCGCTTCTCCGCACATCGAGAGGCGGCATCCAAAAAGAAAAAAATCAAGGCAGAATTTTGTGGCACCTCTTCGACATGCCGAAGAGGTGCCACTCCGAAATGAGATCTCGCCGCCCAATATGAGACCGGAAAAACAGGACAGGGGGACTGGAGAGAATTGAATAAAAAAATTGATCCGTCCCCCGAGAGAGATGGTCGGATCCAAAATCAAAGGCACCACAGAGGTCGCCACTCTTACCCTCTACCCCACATCACCAGCACGGTGCCCCTCCAAGAGGGAGGCTCGCACACGACGCTTCAAGACCGCAGAATGGAAGGAGAAATGAAAATTTGTGGCGCCTCCTCGACGAATCGAGGAGGCGCCACCAAAGGAAGAAGCCATCCGAAAAATAAGCCCGGCCCCTCGGTGAGTCGAGGGGCCGGGCCAAACACTCGGACCCCTTGCCGCCACCCTGAGCAAGCCAGGTGAAATCGTCAACCATGCCACGAATCGAGGGAGACGCTAGGCCCATTGTTGAGGTAGCTGAGTAGAGCCGACCTGGTGGTGGAGACGAATCCGTCCGGCACGGCGTCGGCGTCGGCCCACGCGACTTCCGAGTGCTTGTCGGGCTCCCCGTTCGTAAGCTTGCCGGACCACCGGTGAGCGGCGAAAACGACGGTCAGGAAGCCGTTGGGCGCCTCGACGCCTCGGGCCCCGTGAATGATGTGGGCCAGTCGCAGATCCTCTGGAGAGACGATGAGTCCGGTCTCCTCCTTGAGTTCGCGAACCGCCGTCTCCGTGATCGGTTCGCCGGGTTCGCTCTTGCCGACGGGAAGATCCCACAGGCCTTGGGCGAACTTGGCTTTGGGCCCTCGTCGCAGGAGGACAACACGCTGGGCTTCGAGGTCGTGAACGATCACGGCGGCCACCAGCAGCGTCATCGACTCCGTAGCGGGCTTGAGGGCAGCAGTCTGATCGGAGGTCGGCTGAGCCACGTCGGTCGGGTCCTTCCTTCGGTGCGGCTGTCATGCCAGTGCCTGGCGTGCCCGGAGCTCCAAGTCGGCGGCTCCTGGAACACCACGTTTACGGTAAGTCGCCAAGCAAGGGCGAATGGAGGAGATTGCCTTTCTCGTACGGTCCGAGGTCATGCCGTCCATGAGGTCGAGGGCACGTCCCCAGGTTGCCACCGCCTCATCCGCTCGGGCCTGGGCGGCCAAGCTGTCGCCGAGATCTGCGTAGGTGAGCGCGTGAACCCGCTTGTACCTCTCGGCGTCCCAACGGACCAGCGCGGCACAGTGCTGCTGTTCGGTCCCTGCGTGATCTCCGAGGTCGGTGAGAGTGCGGGCCGTATGGCTGGCGACAGTGCCGGCCACCGGGCCGCTGACAAGTGAGAAGCCGGCCTGCGGGTCACCGTCGCGGGTAAGGGCGTTCTCCGCCGCAAGGAGCGCCTTGGCGGCGGCAGGCTTGTCGCGGGTGGCAGCGAACGCACGGGCGTGGGTGATGTGGAGGAGCGCCTCGGTCTTTCCGTCCACACGGCTGACGCTTCGGGCAAGAGCGTTCTCGATCAGCGCCACACAGTGGTGGGGTTGCTTGAGGCTGAGTGCTTGATGTGCCAGGGCACGCATCATCCATCCTGCGTGGCCATGGGGGTCCGCCTCCACGGCGAGCTGGTAGCCGACCTGGTAGTAGTGCTGGGCCGCGCCCTCCTGACCGAGGTCGTGGTGCTTCCACCCCGCCAGATAGGCAAGTTCGGCTACCGCGCCGAAGGCTCGACGCCGAGCGCTCTCGTCGGGGAAGCGGCCGTTGAGCATCGGGGCTGCCGTATCGGCGAGATAGGCGGTTACGGTGGTCAGCCCGTGTCCGCCGCCAAGTCGTTCATCTGCGGCGCTGAACACGGCGGTGATCTGCCGGATGACCTCGACCTCTTCAGCGCCGACGCGAGCCCTGCCGGTTCGAGCCCGCATCAGACGGGAGATGGGCTCGGGATCGTAGAACAGTGGCATGGCCACACCAGCAGTGGTGAATGCGGCCACGGCCAGAAAGGTGCGGTGCTCGACATCCGCGCGGCCGAGGTTGGCGACCGCCTCAACCGGGTCGCGGCTCACCGCGAAGGACTCCTCCGGGGTGGCGAAGCCGAGTTCGGCGAGGGTGACCCTGCGCCCGGAGCGGCGGGACAGCGCCTCAGCGACGTACTGACCAACCTGGCCCGCCGGCTGTGCACCGTTGATCCAGTGGGCCACGGCGGACTTGTTGGTGAGCAGCGTCTCGCCGTTCTCCGCGCCGACGCGCCGTACGGCGTTCGCCAACGCCTCGTACGTCCACCTTGCGTTCGAAATTGCCTCTCTGAGGCGGTGGTTGGGCTCTTTGCGTGTGGCCACGATCAATCCCCTGAGGTGGAGCTGTAAACCGCGTAAACCACTCTACGTGTCGATGGGCATACCGATTGTGCTGTTTGGGCGGTTCACTGAATGCGAGCTGCTGGTGGGCGCTGAGCTCCAAATTCCCGAGGGCGAACCGCCGAGCGGCCGCCTACCGCCATGCTGATCAACTCTTCAGTCCGGGAGGGCCGATGAACACCAACGACTGCACCGTGCTCCCGATGTGGGAGACCTGGGAAGTGCAGCCGACAACGGCCGCAGTTCGATCCACCCGGCTGTCGCTGGTGCACGCGGCTCGGTCTTGGCCGGTGCCGCTCTCCGGGGAGTCGCTGCGCGATGTGGAGTTGTGCGCGGCCGAGTTGATCACCAACGCCGTTGAGCACACGGGAAAGCACTGCCAGGTCACCGTCCAGTGGAACGGCATCCGCCTGCGGGTCGAGGTCGCGGATGCGAGCCCGAGGCTGTCGGCCAGGAACGCGGCCGACGACATGGCCACCAGTGGCCGTGGCCTCCTCCTGGTGGGGGCGCTGGCTCACTCGTGGGGCTGGTATCCGGTCGAAGCGGGCAAGGTGGTGTGGTTTGAGGTGGCTCCTGACGAGAGCGTGATGGGAGACGCACGACTCGCCGCGCTCGTCTCCGTCGCTCAGGCCAGAACACAGAAGCCGGGGCTGCCCCTCGGAGACAAGCCGAATGTGCAGGTCGTGTCGTGACGACCTCCTCCATGTTGCCCCGGTACGAGATCCGCGTGATCGACTCCCGGAGCCCCCACTTCCTGTTGCTGGACTGCTGGGGCATCTACGACCGCGAACAGCACACGTACGTACGTGTTCCGGGCTCTTCGGACCGGATCAGGCGCTTCTACACCCGGCACGCTGCTGAGACGCATCTGCGAGTCCTTCGTGCGGCTGCCGACCACCGAGAGAAGGAGAAACATGTTGTACGACCTGATCGCGAGTCCGTTCCTCAACAGCTTCGTTGTGCTTCGGCCGGGTCACCTGGAGGGCATCAGGCTGCCCGAAGAGCGGTTCCAGGAACTTGAACGAGCCCGCGACTCCAGCCTCGACGTTCCGTCCTGGCTGGCAGATGCCGCCCGCGTGCGATGGGGAGTGGGACTGGCTGCTCGACGCGTGGACGCTGCCCTTCTGTTTCGCGACGCCCCGATGTACGGGCACAGCCGGGCGAGCTGGGAGATCAACCTCGGCTGTGACCTGGATTGTGAGCACTGCTACCTCGGGGAGAAGCGGTTTGCCGGTCTGGGCGCCGAAGGCAAGCAGCAGCTGCTCCTGATGCTGCGGGACGCCGGAGTCCTGTGGCTCCAGATCACGGGAGGTGAGGCGTTGATCGACCCGCACTTCGCCGCCTCGTGCCGGCTCGCGTACGAGCTGGGGATGATGATCGAGGTCCTGACGAACGGCACGCGGCTGTCGAACCCCGCGGTCCTGGAGGCACTTGCCACCAGCAGGCCATACCGGGTCACCGTCTCCCTCTACGGGGCGACCGCGGAAACGTACGATTCCTTCACCCGGCGCCGGGGCGCCTACAGGCGGGTCACACGCGGACTGGCCGCCGGGATCGAGGCCGGCCTTCCCCTGCAACTGGCGCTGATCGTCACCGCGCAGAACGCGCACGAGCACGACCGGATGCGCGCAATGGCGGACGAACTCGGGCTTCCCTACAAGGAGTACACCCACATGTCGCCGACTATCTACGGCGGCGCCGAATCGCTCGGGTCCCAGTCGCCTGCCCATCTGAAGCCACTCGAACGGTTCGCGGGCTGCAACGCGGGACACACGTTCCTCCACGTCGACCCGCACGGAAGGGCCTCGATCTGCAAGGTCGGCCGCGATGAGCAGATCGACCTCATGGCCGAAGGCGTACAAGGCCTCAGCCGGCTCGGCGGAATCGCCGACCGCCTCATGCTTCGCACCGGTGGCTGCTCCGGCTGCCAGCTCTCCGGCAACTGCTCGGTTTGCCGGCCGCTGGCCAAGCGCTACCAGGAGGCGAAGGCACCACTGAACACCTACTGCCAGCACGGACAGAAAGGAAACGCAGCATGACCGCTGTCATGGTCGAGATGACCGCCACCCGACGTGAGCAGGACGACGAGACGTTGGAGTTCATCGACAACATGGAGGACTTCGGCACCGACGCCCTCCCCGGGTGCAGCGACGACAACCCGTACCAGTAAGGCGCACACCCCCGGAGGCCGACGGCTGCGGTGCCGTCGGCCTCCGGCCTGACTTCTGGGACCCTGGACACCGTGACCACCACCCGCATCCACTGGGCAGATCTGCCCGACTCCGCGCACCAGGCCGTCACCGCCCGCCTCGGTATGCCGGTCCTTGCCGCGGAGACCGTCTCGGCCGGATTCAACTCCGAGATCGCCGCCAAGCTCACCACCACCGAGGGTGCCGTCTTCGTCAAGGGAATGCAGCTGAGCCACCCACGCGTGTGGACGCAGCGGCGCGAGGCGGAAATCAACCCCTACGTGGAAGGAATCGCCCCCGCGCTGCTGTGGCACCTGGAGCTTGGCGGCTGGAGCCTCGTCGCGTTCAAGTACGTTGAGGCCCGTCACGCGGACTACAAGCAGGACGGAGACCTGGAACTGATGGTCGACGCCCTCAGTCGACTCGGCCGTACCCCGTGCCCGCCGATCGAGCTTCGCCGTGCCGAACAACGCTGGGCGACCTACGTGGACGACCCCGGGATGCTGGCCCGACTCGCTGGCAACTCCCTGTCGCACACTGACCTGAACAACGAGAACGTCCTGATCCAGGGGGACCAGGCACTTCTGGTCGACTGGGCGTGGGCCACCCGTGGAGCGCCCTGGATCGACCCGGCCCTGTGGGTGATCTGGCTGATCGCAACGGGCGACCGCAGCCCAACTGAGGCAGAGGCCTGGGCCGCCAGGCTTCCTGCATGGAGGCTCAGCGATCCGACGGTTGTGGACGCCTTCGCGCACGCCCAGGCCCGCATGTGGGCCGACATCGCCGGAGACGACCCGGACCCGTGGACCGCCAGCCTGAACCAGGCAGCCCAGCAATGGGCTCGCCACCGAGGCAGCCGCTGATCATCCAACGGGCCTGGCGGGTGTCAGCGCGACGCTTCGCACCACGATCGGTTCCGCCCGCTTCTGGCTGGTCGCGAGGCCAAGAGGGCGGTGCGAGCGCGACTGGCGCCTCTGACCGCAACGGAAGCGGCGCAGCCGCTCGCGGCGGATCGCTTCACGAGACCGGCGCAGGAGCGGCAGATGCCGGGCCGAGGCACCGGATCGCGGCACTCCCTGCACTCGGTGTACCGGGCGGTGGGAGGACGCTCCGGGCTTCGGGGTGGCGGCATCTTGTGTTGCAGCCGGTATCTGAGAACGGCAGGCGCCGAATGCATGGGGGCGGGCAGGCCCGGGAGCAAGGCTTGGATCAGGTCGGCCGGGGTGCTTCCGCGCCGCAGCCATTGGGCCACCAAGGGCGCCAGCTCTTCTGCCTCGGCTTGGCCCAGGCGGAGCCGGGGTTCGGGGCGGATCACCCGGAACAGGGTCGCCACCGCTTCCCGGAGCTGCTCGTCGGGCAGGTCGTCCAGGCGCACTTTCTCAGTGGCGGCCGGAAGCGGGGGGAGGGAGGTTCCTTGGTCCCGTTCCTTTACTACAGGGAGGTCTGTACGCCCGGTGGTTGGTTCACCGGCGGCCGGACGGGTGGCAGTCGGTGCCGTCAACCACGGGGTGTCGTAGACGTGGTTCTCAGTCCGTACGGTGCCGTCGGGCAGCCGGATCGTCTCGACGCGGTAGAAGCCGGCGTCGGTGAGTTCCTTGAGGGCCTTGCGAATTGCTCCCCGGCCCTGGGGGCTGGTGTCGGCCATGTGGCGACCGCCCTCGCGCCAGCCGTCGGGGCGGGAGAGGAGGTCGGCGAGGAGGCCTCGGGCGGTGTAGCTCAACTTCCGGTACTGCAGAAGGGCGTTGGGCAACACGGTGAAGTGATGTACGTGTTGGGTACGATGGATGCGCATCGGGAGTTGCTTCTCCTGGTGCCGGACCCCGGGGTGTTGTGAGCATCGCCGGGGTCACTTTTCTGTTTGAGTACGGAACGTAGCACGGCACCGACATCGACAACTGCCTTTTAGGGCAACGGCGTTTATCGCACTTTCCACCGAGGGGGCGTGACCTCGACGGCGGGAAGTGGGAGGCGGCCCGATCTGGGACGGTTATGGGGTGGTCGGCTACATCCATCCCATGGAGTGTGCGGGTTGGTCACATAGTCCAGGGCGCAGGGACTTCCTGCCTTGTGGCGACATCGTCCGCTCCCTCCGCCTCTGGAAGTGGTGACCATGAAGGCCCCTGCACTCGGCTCGGTGGCGACCAGTTCACTCCCGCAGGTGGTGGCCGCGAGTCTGATCGGCACGACGATCGAGCGGTACGACGCCTCGCTCTGGACCGGCTCCCACCTGCGGGTTTGCCAGTAGAGGGCCGTCAGAGTCAGCACGAAACCGGCACGGTGATCCCAGAAGCGTCCTAGCCAGCACTGACAGCGAGAGCTCACAGCGAAGCGCCCCCAGCAGCGAGTCACCCAGCGTTACAGAACTCGCCCTGTTCGAGGCCCTCAGTCAATCGAACGGCGGTCCACTGACCCCGAGTTGAGCCGCCTCCGTATCCGCTAGTCCGGTTCCGTGAGCCGGAGTGCACTGAATGACGGGGTGATGGTCGGGGTTGTCAACAACCTCGACGACCTCGGCATGTTCAGCGTGCCCTTCCAACCGCTCCACTCCCGTCGGCAAGTCTTCGTTGCAACGAACACCTACAAGCAAGCCGAACTCATACATCAACGAATGTCCAGGGCGGCCCACTTCAGGGCGGCTCCCCCTAAAGCCATCTTCACGGTCATGAACAACTCTGACCCGTATGAAGAGAAGCTTTTGGAGCGGGCGGCTCAGTGGTCCCTCGAATTTCGCATTCTCGCCAGGCTGGCACCGGATGGCGACCCGCGCAATTTCTCCGCTGCCACGCTGACGCGCCTCCTTGCCCAACTTCGGAGGACACCCCGGCGTCCGCAACCGAAGTCCGCCGAGCTAGACCTGCCCAGGCTGCTCTCGGTCGAGGGGAAGCGCCTCGCCCGGAGCGCCGGCCTCGAAATCGCTCGTCGTCAGGTTGAGGTGGAGAGACTCACCTGGGATCTTGAGCCTGGACCACCCCCTCTCGGCCACCTTGACCGCTGCAGCCCCTTCCAGGGCCTCACTGAACTGCTTGTCCTGCACGAGCTCTGGGTTCGACATCGGATTCAACACGTCTCCGAATGCCTCCTTCTCCGCACGCTCCGGAAGCTCAAGGGCGCACAGGCTCGTCCAGCTGTCACGACAGCGATCCTGCCGCGATCGTGGGTCTGCGTCTGCGGCACAGAGAGGCTGGCAGCGCCCGTCGTCCCCCGGGCGCCACAAAAAGCCCCTTTGCCTGCCATTAGTCAGCAAGGGGGCCGAAAGGTGTTCACGCTCGCCGCGTAGCCCTACAGTGCCCCGCCCTCGGAGGGGACACCTATGCCACAGATCAACCTGCCGCCGGACACGCCCTGGTGGTTCATCGCGCCTATCGTCGCCGTGCTGGCCATCGCGGTCGCCGTCCGTATGGTGGCCGGCGCCATCCTGCCCCGGCAGTCTCGCGACCGCCTGAGTTGGTGGAAGCTCTGGTTCAACCGGCCGCGGAAGTAGGAGCGCGAGAACGCTGGGGGACGCGTTCTGCGTCCCGACCTCCGACTTGGTCATCTCGGCCCGCGCCCCAGATGTCCTGGGGCGCGGGCCGTCGTCATGAGGTACACAAGTAACACGAGTTGGGGCCGGGCCTGCGCACGGAGCGCAGGCCCGGCCTTCTCGATAGGCAACGTCGCCGTTCGGCGAAGCCGAAGCGGCGACGGGCGACCGACGAGGGTGGGGGGTGGGCAACGGCCAGACGCCGAAGGGGTTATGGGGTGGTCAGGCATATCCACCCTATGGAGTGTGTGGGCCAGCCACATAGTGACGGGGGCGGGGGCTTCCTACCTTGTGGCGACATCCTCCGCTCCCTCCCTCCGGCACTGGAAGTGGTGACCATGAACGTCCCTGCACGTGGTTCGGCGGCGACCAGCTCACTCCCGCGGGTGGTGGCCGCAAGTCTGATCGGCACGACGATCGAGTGGTACGACTACTTCCTCTACGGAACGGCCGCGGCGCTGGTGTTCGGGAAGGTGTTCTTCCCGAACAGTGATCCGCTGACGGGGACGCTGCTGTCGTTCCTGACCTACGCGATCGGATTCGCGGCGCGGCCGCTCGGGGCCCTGGTGTTCGGGCACTTCGGGGACCGGGTGGGGCGCAAGAAGCTGCTGGTGCTCAGCCTGCTGCTGATGGGCGGGTCGACCACGGCGATCGGGTTGCTGCCGACGTACGACTCGGTCGGGGTGATGGCACCGGTGCTGCTGACGGCGCTGCGGCTGGTGCAGGGCTTCGCGCTCGGCGGGGAGTGGGGCGGGGCGGTGCTGCTGGTGTCGGAGCACGGGGACCAGCGGCGGCGGGGGTTCTGGGCGTCCTGGCCGCAGGGCGGGGCGCCGGCCGGGAACCTGCTGGCGGCGGGGGTGCTGTCGCTGATGACGTCGGTGCAGTCGGAGAGCGCGTTCCTGGCGTGGGGGTGGCGGGTGCCGTTCCTGCTGTCGGCGGTGCTGGTGGGGGTCGGACTGTGGATCCGGCTGGCGGTGGACGAGTCGCCGCTGTTCCGGCAGGCGTTGGCGGCACGAGAGGCACGGAAGGGAGAGGCCGCTGAGAAGCCGCCGCTGATCGCGGTGTTGAGGAACCACTGGCGGGAGGTGCTGGTGGCCATGGGCGCGCGGATGGCGGAGAACATCTCGTACTACGTGATGACGACGTTCGTGCTCACCTACGCCGTCAACCACGCACACTTCGACAAGCAGAGCGCGCTGAACGCCGTACTGATCGCCTCGGCGATCCAGTTCGCGCTGATCCCGCTGTTCGGGGCGCTGTCGGACCGGGTCGGGCGCAGGCCGGTGTACCTGGTGGGCGCGGCCGGGGTCGGGGTCTGGGCGTTCGTGTTCTTCGGGATGGTCGACACGGAGTCCTTCGGGGCGCTGGTCGTCGCGGTGACCGTCGGCCTGGTCTTCCACAGCGCGATGTACGCGCCCCAGGCGGCCTTCTTCTCCGAGCTGTTCGCCACCCGGATGCGGTACTCGGGGGCCTCGATCGGCGCCCAGTTCTCCTCGGTGGCGGCCGGCGCGCCCGCGCCGCTGATCGCGACCGCGCTGCTCAAGGACTACGGCAGCGCAACACCCATCTCGGTCTACGTGGCCATCGCGGCGGCGATCACCGTGCTGGCGGTGCTGTGCGGCCGGGAGACCAGGGGGCAGGACCTCGCGGCCGTCGAGGAGCAGCCCGCGGACGGCGTCACGGCCGGAAAGCCCGCCGTGGCCTGAGGGTTGAGCCGATACGATCACGGTTTCCCGGAACCGACGGACCGACGCCGATTGGCGGCACGCACCATGAACCACCCCGACGAGAACGCCGCGCCCGCGCTGCGGCGGCTGCTCGACCTGCTCGCCTCCGGCGCCGCCACCGTGGACTTCGCCGAGGTGCTGGCCGACGCCCGCCGCCGCGGCGCACCGCCGGCCGTCCTCGCCGAGATCGACGACGCCACCTGGCAGGCCCTGCGGGTACACCGAACCCTGCGTCAACACCGGCGCCGGGAGGCCGAGTTGACCGCACTGTTCGACACCGCCGGGGACCTCGCCGCCTCCCGGGACCTGGACACCGTGCTCCAGGCGATCGTCCGCCGGGCCCGGCTGCTGCTCGGCACCGACACCGCGTACCTGACCCTGCCGGACGAGGCCGCGGGCGACACCTACATGAGGGTCACCGACGGCTCGGTCTCCGTCCTGTTCCAGACCCTGCGGCTCAGCCTCGGCGACGGCCTGGGCGGGCTGGTCGCGCAGACCGCCCGCCCGTACGCGACCCCCGACTACCGCACCGACGAACGCTTCCACCACACCGGGACGATCGACGCCGGCGTGCTGGACGAGGGCCTGGTGGCGATCATCGGGGTGCCGCTGCTGCTCGGCGGCGAGGTCATCGGCGTCCTGTTCGCCGCCGACCGCTCGCCGCGCGCCTTCTCCCCCGACGAGGTCGCGCTGCTCTGCTCGCTGGCCGCGCACGCCGCGATCGCCCTGGACACCGCCAACTCGCTGGCCGACACCCGGGCCGCGCTCGCCGAGCTCAACACCGCCAACGAGCTGGTCCGGGCCCACTCCGCCGCCGTCCAGCGCGCCGAGCAGGCGCACGACCGCCTCACCGACCTGGTGCTGCGCGGCGCCGAGGTGCCGGACGTCGCCGCCGCCGTCGCCCACCTGCTGGACGGGGAGATAGCGGTCCTGGACGCCGAGGGCGAACCGCTGGCCGGGCGGCCCGCGCCCGTCGCCGAACTGGCCGGGGCGGTGGCGGCCTCCCGCGCCGAGGGCCGGTCCGTACGGCACGGCGAGCTGTGGGTGTGCGCGGTGCTGGCCGGGCACGACGCGCTCGGCACCCTGGTGCTGCGCGGACGGCCCGACCTCGACGACGCCGACCGGCGGCTGTTCGAGCGGGCCAGCGTGGTCACCGCGCTGCTCCTGCTGCTGCGCCGCTCGGTGGCGGAGACCGAGAACCGGGTCCGCGGCGAACTGCTCACCGACCTGCTCACCGCCCCCGGACGCGACCCCGCCGGGCTCACCGCGCGCGGCCGCCGGCTCGGGGTCGACCTCGCCCGCCCGCACCTGGTGCTGGTCGCGGAACCGGCGGACCGCCAGGACGACGACCGGGGACGGCTGGCGGGCGCGGCCCGGCGCTACCTGTTCGGCTCCCGTGGCGTCAGCGCCGAGCACGGCGAGACGGTGGTGCTGCTGGTGCCCGTCGAGGCGGGCGGCACCGACGACCCCGAGGAGACCGCCCGGCAGGCCGCCGAGCGGCTGTCCCGGCTGGCCGCCTTCCCGGTCACCGTCGGCGCGGGCCGCCCGGCCGCCGGTCCGCAGGCGCTGGCCGCCGCCTACGCCGAGGGGCTGCGCTGCGTCCGCGCCCTGCGGGTGCTCGGCCGCGCCGGGGAGGGCGCCTCGGCCCGCGCGCTCGGCTTCCTCGGGGTGCTGCTCGGCGACGGCCACGACGTGGACGGTTTCGTCGGCGCGGCGCTCGGCCCGCTGCTCGCCTACGACGCCCGGCGCGGCACCGAGCTGGTCCGCACCCTGCGCGCCTACTTCGACTGCGGCGGCAGCCTCACCCGGGCCAAGGACGAGCTGCACGTGCACGTCAACACGGTGGTGCAGCGGCTGGACCGGGTCGAGGCGCTGCTCGGGCGGGACTGGAACCAGCCGGAGCGGTCGCTGGAGCTGCAACTCGCCCTGCGGCTCCAGCTGCTCGCGCAGGACGGGGGCGGCCGGGAGGGCTGAACGGCCGTACGGCTGTGGGCGTACAGTGGCGAGGTTGGTCTCGAACGCCTGGCAAGGAGCGGCAGCGGTGAGCGAGAACGTGCGGTTCGTACGGATGGGCACAGGGGAGCACGTCGTCCCCTACGAGGAGGCGTGGGCGGAGCAGCAGCGGCTGCACGCGCTGCGCGTCGCGGACGAGATCCCCGACACGGTGCTGCTGCTGGAGCACCCGCCCGTCTACACCATGGGCAAGCGCACCAACCCCGCCGACCTTCCGCTGGACGGCACCCCGGTGGTCGAGGTCAACCGGGGCGGGGAGATCACCTGGCACGGCCCCGGCCAGCTGGTCGGCTACCCGATCATCAAGCTGCCCGACCCCATCGACGTGATCGCGTACGTCCGCCGGCTGGAGGAGGCGCTGATCCGCGCCGCCGCCGACTTCGGCGTCGGGACCACCCGGGTCGAGGGCCGCAGCGGGGTCTGGGTGCTGGGCGAGAACCTCCCGGACGCCGTCGTGGACCCGGCCGACGTCGTCGACCTCGGCAAGCTCACCCTGCGGATGGGCCTGCCGCTGGGCATCGACCCGCGGCTGGCCGGCCCCGAGTACGCGCCGTCCAACGCCGGGCAGCGCGGCGGCGACCGCAAGCTCGCCGCGATCGGCGTGCGGGTCGCCCGCGGGGTGACCATGCACGGCTTCGCGCTCAACTGCGATCCGGACATGACGTACTTCGACAAGATCGTGCCGTGCGGCATCCGGGACGCGGGCGTCGCCTCGCTGGCCGGTGAGCTGAAGCGCGACTTCACGGTGGGCGAGGCGCTGCCGGCGGTCGAGCGCCACCTGAAGGACGTGTTCGCCGAACTGCCGGAGCCGGCGCTCAGCCGCTGAAGCCCGCGGTGAAGCCCCCAGCAGGCTGGAACCGCTGGGAATCTACTGACCGGTAGCCGTGTTGCCCTGCGATTGCAGGGCAACAGGCCCGACGAAAGCCGTACAACCACAGGCGTACCCTGGGGGTACCCCGTCTAGTTCTAGGAGTCGCACGTGTCCGCTGTCGCGCCCGACGGCAGGAAGCTGCTCCGCCTGGAGGTCCGCAACAGCGAGACCCCCATCGAGCGGAAGCCCGAGTGGATCAAGACCCGCGCGAAGATGGGCCCGGAGTACAACGCCCTCCAGTCGCTGGTGAAGAAGGAGGGGCTGCACACGGTCTGCCAGGAGGCCGGCTGCCCCAACATCTTCGAGTGCTGGGAGGACCGCGAGGCGACCTTCCTCATCGGCGGCGACCAGTGCACCCGCCGCTGCGACTTCTGCCAGATCGACACCGGCAAGCCCGCCGAGTTCGACCGCGACGAGCCGCGCCGGGTCGCCGAGTCCATCGTCACGATGGACCTCAACTACGCCACCATCACCGGCGTCGCCCGCGACGACCTGGAGGACGGCGGCGCCTGGCTGTACGCCGAGACCGTGCGCCAGGTCCACGCGATGACCGCCGAGCGCGCGGGCGGCCGCACCGGCGTCGAACTGCTCATCCCCGACTTCAACGCGGTGCCCGAGCAGCTGGCCGAGGTCTTCTCCTCCCGCCCCGAGGTGCTCGCCCACAACGTCGAGACGGTGCCGCGGATCTTCAAGCGGATCCGCCCGGCGTTCCGCTACGAGCGTTCGCTGGACGTCATCACCCAGGCCCGCGCGGCCGGGCTGGTGACCAAGTCCAACCTGATCCTGGGCATGGGCGAGACCCGCGAGGAGGTCAGCCAGGCGCTGGCCGACCTGGTCGGGGCCGGCTGCGAGCTGATCACCATCACCCAGTACCTGCGCCCCTCGCTGCGCCACCACCCGGTGGAGCGCTGGGTGAAGCCGCAGGAGTTCGTCGAGCTCCAGCAGGAGGCCGAGGAGCTGGGCTTCGCGGGCGTCATGTCGGGCCCACTGGTGCGTTCGTCGTACCGGGCCGGGCGGCTGTACCGGCAGGCGCTGGAGCGGCGCGAGCAGGCCGCGGTCTGACGCCGACGTCGTCTTTGGGCCATTCGAAGGGCGGAGCCACGGCTCCGCCCTTTCGGTTTTCACCACGCTTTGACTGCCTGGTCACGGGCTGGTAACACGGTGTGGGGACGATGGACGCCTCGTGGGTGTTCGATTCTTCTCAGCCAGTCTTCCTCGGAACACGGGAGGAGCTGTTCGGCATGCGGATGCGGATCCGTTCGGTGGGCACGGCGCTGCGGTTCGCCGAGAGCGTCCTGCTGGCGCCCGGCCAGCAGCAGGCACGACGCAACGCCTGGGCGGCGGTGTGCGAGAACCGCGAGTACGCGGCGGACCGCCGGCACAACGCCTCGGCGGCGAGGAGCGCGAGGAACGCGGGGCCCGCCGGAGGCACCGGAACCGCCGGAGCCGCGGGGCCGACACGACCGGCCGGGCCGACGGGAGCCCCGGGAACGACGGGGGCACGGTCCGTCCGGAGCTGAGGCTCAGGCGTCGCTGTGCGCGATGGAGCGCCGACCCACGGGTCACGGTTCGGACGAACGGGTACCCGGGCTTGGATATCCCGTACCTGTGCCACGTACCATGAGCGTTATGGCGAGGGAAACATCCGAGAACCCCGGGCGACTGAAGCAGATCCGCCTGGCGTACACCATGACCAAGAAGGTCGACACCAAGATCGGCCTGATCATCGCCGGCGTCGGCCTGCTGACCTTCGGCGTGTTCCTCGCCATCGGCTTCGCGATCGAGCATCCCGTCTACCTGGGCATCCTGGGCTTCATCGTGGCCGTGCTGGCCATGGCGATCGTCTTCGGGCGCCGGGCCGAGCGTGCCGCGTTCGGGCAGATGGAGGGGCAGCCGGGCGCCGTCGCGGCCGTGCTGAACAACATTCGGCGCGGCTGGAGCTCCAGCACCACCCCGGTCGCGGTCACCCGCAACCAGGACGCGGTCTACCGCGCGGTGGGCCGGGCCGGCATCGCGCTGATCGGTGAGGGCAACCCGAACCGGGTGCGCCAGCTGCTGGCCTCCGAGAAGAAGAAGATGGCCCGCGTGGTCGGCGACGTGCCGGTGCACGACATCGTGGTGGGCAACGGCGAGGGCGAGATCCCGCTGAAGAAGCTCCAGATCCACCTGATGCGTCTGCCCCGCGCCATCACCGCCGCCCAGGTCACCGAGACCAACGACCGCCTGCGCGCGCTGGGCGACCTGCTCTCCAAGGCGCCGATCCCCAAGGGCCCGATGCCCAAGGGCGCCCGGATGCCCAAGGGCGGCCAGGTCCGCTGACCCCTCCCCGACCACACGAGAACGGCCCCGCTGAATCCTCAGCGGGGCCGTTCGGCGTTTTCGTCGCCATTGCGGGGGCGGTCGTCAGATCCGGACCTCGACGTCAGATCCGGACCTCGACGGTACCGACCGCCTTGTCGTGCAGGCCGCGGGAGTCACGGTCCCAGACCAGCGGCGGCACCACCAGGCAGAGCAGCAGGGTGCGCAGCAGGATCTGCGGGATGGTCGCGCGGCCGCCGTCCAGCCGGACCACCCGGAGGCCGAACAGCCGCTTGCCGACGGTCGTGCCGGTGGTGGAGAGCAGGAGCGCCGCGACCACGAAGTAGAGCGGGCTGGTCCACAGGTTGGCCTCGGCCTGGTCCCCCTTGGCGATCAGCCCGTAGGAGATCAGGGCGACCAGCCAGCCGTCGACGAACAGGGCGCCGATCCGGCGGCCGGGGCCCGCGATCGAGCCGTAGCCCTCCTTGGGCAGTCCGAGGCGCTCGCCGCGGTAGCCGAAGTCGGCGCCCATCTTCTCGGCGGCCGCCTTGGGGCCGTCGATCCACGATCCCAACGCTTCTCTGGTGTCCACGAATCCACACTAACCGGGCTGACGCCGTGAACCCGCACCGGCTCCCCCGCGGGGGCGGTGTCCTCCACGACCGGGTGAATCCCGATCACCGGGCTTACCAAGTGGTCCAGACCACTTCTCCGGCGCCGCCCAAGACGGCGGAGCGTTTTGCCCCGTCCCGTACGGCTTTGCCGCCCACCCGGCGGTCGCGGTTAACATCTAGGAAACGAGAGGGTCACCGACTGGAAACGGCCCATTCCTATGGTGAGCCCAATTCGCACGCCGAGGAGGATGGATGTTCAACAACGCCGCCGAAGTGAAGCAGTTCATCCAGGACAACGATGTGAAGTTCGTCGACGTCCGCTTCTGCGACCTGCCGGGCGTCTTGCAGCACTTCTCCGTACCTGCGGCGACCTTCGACCCGTCCGAGATCCTGATGTTCGACGGTTCGTCGATCCGCGGCTTCCAGGCCATCCACGAGTCCGACATGGCCCTGGTCCCGGACCTCGCCACCGCCCGGCTCGACCCCTTCCGGGCCGAGAAGCACCTCAACATCAACTTCTTCATCCAGGACCCGGTCACCGGCGAGGCCTACAGCCGTGACCCGCGCAACGTCGCCAAGAAGGCCGAGGCCTACCTGGCCTCCTCCGGCATCGCGGACACCGCCTTCTTCGGGCCGGAGGCGGAGTTCTACGTCTTCGACTCGGTGCGGTTCGAGACCAGCGCCAACGCGTCCTTCTACCACATCGACTCGGAGGCGGGCGCCTGGAACAGCGGCGCCGCCGAGGGCGACGTGCGCGGCTACAAGGTCAAGTACAAGGGCGGCTACTTCCCCGTCCCGCCGGTGGACCACTTCGCCGACCTGCGCGCCGAGATGTCGCTGGAGCTGGCCGCGGCCGGTCTGGAGGTCGAGCGCCAGCACCACGAGGTCGGCACGGCCGGCCAGGCCGAGATCAACTACAAGTTCAACACCCTGCTGCACGCCGCCGACGACCTGATGCTGTTCAAGTACATCATCAAGAACGTCGCCTGGCGCAACGGCAAGACCGCCACCTTCATGCCGAAGCCGATCTTCGGCGACAACGGCTCGGGCATGCACGTCCACCAGTCGCTGTGGAGCGAGGGCACCCCGCTCTTCTACGACGAGCAGGGCTACGCCGGCCTCTCCGACACCGCCCGCTACTACATCGGCGGCCTGCTCCGGCACGCCCCCTCGCTGCTGGCCTTCACCAACCCCTCGGTGAACTCCTACCACCGTCTGGTCCCGGGCTTCGAGGCGCCGGTCAACCTGGTCTACTCGCAGCGCAACCGCTCGGCCGCGATCCGCATCCCGATCACCGGCTCCAACGCCAAGGCCAAGCGCATCGAGTTCCGCGCCCCCGACCCCTCCTCCAACCCGTACCTGGCCTTCTCCGCCATGCTGATGGCCGGCCTCGACGGCATCCGCAACAAGATCGAGCCGCTGGAGCCGGTCGACAAGGACCTCTACGAGCTGGCCCCCGAGGAGCACGCCAACGTCCCCCAGGTGCCCTCCTCCCTCCCCGCCGTCCTGGAGGCCCTGGAGGCCGACCACGAGTACCTCCTCGCCGGCAACGTCTTCACCCCGGACCTGATCGAGACCTGGATCGACTTCAAGCGCACCAACGAAATCGCCCCGATCGCCCTCCGGCCCCACCCGCACGAGTTCGAGCTGTACTACGACCTGTAGAGGCACCCCCGATCTGCGGAAACGCAGTTCGGCCTCCAACCGTTTCCGCAGGTCGGCATCTCGCCGGCCTGCGGAAACGGTATGCGGTCAACTCGCGTCGAAGGCTCTGGGGCTCGCGATGTGAAATGGGGGTGCACCGAGTTCGATCTCGACGGCTGGAGCCCGATCGAACAGGCGCAGGACGCATGTCGCTCAGTGGTTGGCGAGCTTACGGTTCCGCTCGCCCGTCACGACGGCTGATCCCCAGAGGATCGCGGCGCACCCCAGGCCGGGCAGCGCCTGCCACAAGGACTCCTGTGCGCCGAGTCCGACGACGAGCGGCGTGGCCACCGCCACCGCGATCATCGCGGCACCGACGCGCCTCAGCATGGGGACGCCCATGGTGCTCGCCAGTGGCAGGAAGTGCACCCCGACGACCAGAGCCGACCAGGTCAGCATCCACTCCGGCCGGTGAAGCGTGTTCTGGAGGTAGGTGTTCCCCGCTCCCAGCGCGATGGACTCGGCGATCAGGATGCTGGTGAAACCGAACCGTCCGTCGCGCTTGGGGACAGGGTCGCCGAGCGCCTGCTCGGGTGCCCGGATCGCCAGCCTTGCCATGTTCAGCATGGAGAGCAGAGCGATCCCGAGAAGGAGGCATCCGCCCACCAGCGCGAGCGTGAACGGAAGCCCGGAGAGCGAGCTGAGTCCGAGCAGGTACCAGAGACCACCGAACAGTGAACCAGTGAGTGCACCGGTAAGACCGCCGCGGATCTGCTTCTTGAGCAGGCGGCGTTCAGGAGTGCTGGTCATCACCATCGGACGTGGTCTCCTAGATATCCGGCGGACCCCTCCATCTGAATCACTGGCATCAGCGGATGGTCCGGGCACCAACTTGGTTGGCGCCCAAGGGCATTATCGATTGATCATTTTGCTATTCAGCCTATCCTGGTCCAGCCCGTCCGACCGGACAACCGGCAACGGTGACCGGATCAGACGGCCAGCTTCGGCATGACCTCGTCGGCGAAGAGCTGGAGGCTCGGCGCGGCGACGTCGTACGGCATGCCGCCGAAGTCGACCTGCCACAGGATGGTGTCCACCTGTCCGACCTGCTCGACGAACCGGTGGATGCGCTCGATCACCGTGTCAGGCGTGCCGACGATGGCGCTGCCGGTCAGCCGCAGATCGGTCCCGGACATCGTCCGCAGGAAGCGGCTCATCCCGGAGTACGAGGCGTAGTCGGAGGACGAGACGTTGTTCCAGGAGTCCACGGCCGAGGTCCAGACGTCCAGATAGTTCTGGAGGTAGCGGTCGGCCAGTCGGTTCGCCTCCGCATCGGTCTCGCCCACCAGCAGCGGCAGGCTCGCCACCACGCGCGGTTCCGGCATCGCGGCAGTGCGGGGCTGGAAGGCTTCCCGGTAGGCGCGGACACGGTCGGCCGGCATGTCGAGCCCGCCCGGAGTGATCAGCAGCCCGTGCCCCAGCTCGCCGATCCGGCTGAAGCTGCTGGGGGTGCGGACGGCGGCCACATAGGTCGGCGGATGCGGAGCCTGGACGGAGCGCGGGAGGGTCGTGGCATCGCGGTAGGAGAAGAACGGGGTCTCTCGGGTGGCGTTCTCCTCGGTCCACAGTTCGGTGACCGCGGCGATGGTGGCTTCGAAGCGCTCGCGGCTGCCGTCCATCGGGACATCGAAGGTCTCGAACTCGTAGGGCAGATAAGCGCGGGCGTACCCGACGTCGAGCCGCCCGTTGCTGATCGCGTCCACCATGGCCGTGTAGGAGGCGATCTTGACCGGGTGGTGGAAGGACGGCAGGAGGCATCCGGTCATCAGACGGATGCGTTCGGTCTGCGCGGCCACCGCGGTCAGGAAGTTCAACGGGCTGGGGCAGTAACCGCCGTACGGGTGGAGGTAGTGCTCCGTCATCTTCACATGGCTGTACCCGAGCCGGTCGGCCAGCCGCGAGAGCGCGAGCACGCCCTGGTAGTACTCACTCGCCGACATGGTCTCGGGTGCGACGTCGGGCAGGAACGAAATGCCGAATTCCACTGGTGCTCCATCGTGGTGTTCAGTTTGTTACAGGCGGGAAGGGCCGGTCGGACTGGTCCGGCAGCATCGCCAACAGCCCTTCGCGGTGCAGGTGTTGCAGGAGGGCGATTCTGCTCGCCGGGTCGCCGAGCCAGCTGAGCTGCTCACTGGTGACCTCGGAGTGGGCGAGGACGGACTCGACGCCCTCCCGGAGCTTCGCCGGCATGGTCAGGGTCCGGCGCGCCAGCCGCAGCCGGAGCGTCTCCCCCGCCACCTCCACGCCGAAGACGTGGTGGCTCAGGACGCGGAACCTCCGGGTGAGGTAGTCCTGCGGCGTCGCCCCGACGTAGCCGGTCGCGGCTTCGGGCAGCGGACCGGGAAAGCGGCCGAGGGCCGCGGTCCGAACGAGTTCTCCCAGCTCCGCGACGTCCGCGGAGTCGATCCAGCGTGCCGCCTCGTCGAGGACGGCGCGTACCGCGATCCGGGCCTGCTCCCCGTCGGTGACGACGGCGCCGCCGAGGACGGCGCGCATCCCGGGCGAGGTGGCGATCCGGCCGGCCAGCTCCAGCCACGCCCAGGCGGCCGTGGCCGTGCTGACGGAGACCGTCAGGTGCAACGAGGGGTGCTCGGTGGCCTCGGCCGCATGGATCCAGCCCCGCGGCAACCAGAGGCAGTCACCTGCCCTCAGCACCGTCCGCAGGTACTCCGGGCTGCCGGGCGGGACGAGGGTCTCCCAGCCGTTGCGCGCGACCGTGTTCTCCCAGGTTTCGTGGGCGAGCGGGTCGGCCACGCGCGGGCGGTGGAACACCCACTCCTTCTCTCCTTCCACCTGGAGGATGAAGGCGCTGTGCGTGTCGTAGTGCAGCCCGAACCCGGCGTTCCCGCGCGGCGTCAGATACGCGTTCACATGGACCGGGTGGCCGAGCTCGCGGCCGAGCCCGGCCGCGAGCTCACCGACCGGGTTCCAGAAGTCCTCCAGTCCCTGCAGCACCAGGGTCGCGCCCTCGGCCAGCCAGCTGCCGATCCGCAGCGGGTCCGCCATGTCCGCGTGAACGGTGCGCTGGTGCACGTACTCGTGGTCCTGCAGCTGCCGACCGCGGTGGATCAGACGGAGAGCCGGGCGGCGAAGCGGCCGTTCACCGAGCATCCGGTCCACGGCGGCGTACGAGATCAGGTCCCGAAGGTCGCCGCGGCCCCGGTAGAGCACGGGTTCGGCCGGACCGGGACCGTCGAAGTCCTCCGGGCGCCCGGTCAGCCGGTACAGCACGCCCCGCGGCGACTGGGTCGGCTCGCTCATCGTCGCTCCTGCTGGATCGGCGCGATCAGCTGCTGCAGGATCGCGTAGCACAGCAGTTCCACGCGCACCGCGGTGCCGAGGCGGTTGTGGAACATGTGGATGTGGGAGAAGAGCACGGCCTCCGGCCGTACCCCGAGGCCGCCGGACAGTCTGGTCACGGTCTCGGCCAGCCCGTCGGCCCACCGCCGGACCGGGCCGGCGGCCGGACCGCGCAGCAGGGCTCCGACCGCTCCCCGAAGCTGATCGGCGAGCCGCAGCGACTCGGCGTGCAGGCTGTCGACCTGCTCCTGGGGGGCACCCGACGCGCGGAGCCACCGTTCCCAGGAATCCACCCCGTGGGCACAGAACGCGGCGCGCCGCCCGTCGTCCGGCAGGGCGGCGAGAGCCACCGCGCTGGCCTGCAGCGCCGCCCTGAGCCTCGTGTCCGGGGGAAGCCGCGGACCGTCGGCCAGGCCGATCAGGGCGGCCACCGCCTCACTGGAGTACTGGAACAGCCGCTCGGCCGGGCCGATCTCGGAGGGGCCGCCGTACCGCTCGGTCTCCGGCTGGTAGGGCTTGCGGTGCACTCCTGGCGGCAGCAGCGGCTCGGCCTCGACGGAGGCACCTTCCTCTCCCGCCGCCGCCATGCCGCGGGCGTGGATCAGGTACTTCTCGTCGGCGGCCGCCCGGCCTTCGGGCCCTTCCTGACAGAACGGCGCCATCGACTCGGCCAACTGGTCTTCCACGGAGTCGGCTTGACGCTCACTCAGATCTGCCATGCGCAGGCGCAGATGGGGGCCCGCCTGCCAGTAGCGGATGAAGAACCAGCCGGTGGCGGGAGACTGCCGCACGACGGGCGCGATGACGCGGGCCACCACCTGGTCCTGGAGGTCGCCCCGGTCGCTGGGAAGGTGGAGGTGCCAGGAGGTCCACGACCTCTGCTGCACGCTGGTCATCACGCGTTCACACCCTCAGGTCGAGAGCCGGCTCGGTGTACCGCTCCGTGCCACAGACGACGCTCAGCAGCGTGGTCTCGCCCGGGTCGGTGGAGAGCACCGGTTGGGTCAGGATGTCTTCGAAGGCGCGCGAGGGACGTGCGTACATGCCGTGCTGGGCGGCGGCGAGCGAGATGCCGTGGGCGGCCCAGCCCGCACAGTGCTGGGCGGTGGTCCAGGCGCCCGTCCCCAGGTCCGCGAGGAGCTCGGGCAGGCGGACCGAGACGAACCACACCATGGACGCGTGCCGGATCGCGTTGCCGTTGCGGGCCGTGAGCGGTGTTCCGTAACAGCCTTCCAGCCTGGCGCAGATGGAGGCGTCCTCGGTCACCAACGACTCCCCGTCCGGTGTCACGCGGTACACCCCGGGCGGGCAGCCGTCGACGTTCTGGACCGCGAGGGTGATCCTCAGGTGCTTCTGGACCGCTCGGAGCTCAGGTGAGGGTGGCGGTACCCGGCACCAGGCGAGTGCGTCGGCCAGCGCCGCCGAATCCAGTCGGCGGGGGCGTCCGGTGATCCCGGGAAGTCCCCTGGGCATCTTCCCGGAACTGCGCCGGTACAGGACTTCCGCCCATGACTGCTCCCGTGCCGGGCCGGCCGGGGGAAGGACGGGGACGGCCTGTTGAACCTCCGGGACCTCCGGGACGTGCGGGGACGCGAGCACACCCGTGCGCGGTACGGCCTGCTCACGGTTGTACCGGACGATCTCGCGCAGCCACGGGTCCGGCAGTCCGCCGGTGGTTCCGGGCACCGCCGCGGTGATCTCCCCGGCCCGGCGATCCGGCTCCGGCTCCGACTCCGGCTCCGACCCCGCGAGGTCCACGGTCAGCGGCAGCGACCACTCGCCGTCCGGGACCAGCCCCAGGCGGTGCAGGAGTCCGGGCCCGGTGGCGTCGGGCACCCGGACCGTCGAGGGCACGCCGAACAGCTCCAGGGCGACACAGAGGCTCCGGAGGTTGATCCCCACCTCCAGGTCGACCAGGGAGCCGCGCAACAGCTCGTAGTAGTACGGGAGATGGGTGTAGCGCCCGGTGAGCGCGACGCTGTCGACCGGTCCGGTCCGGCCGTGCCCGGTACGGTCCCGGCCAACCAGCCGATGGCCGTACATGTCGGCGAACCAGTCCTCCCCGCCGCCCACGGCGAAGGCGTGCACCGGATAGCGGCTGCGGACGGAGGCGTAGCCGCGGTGGTCCGGGTACTCGTTCCAGGGCTCCCGGCGCTGGTAGCCGAACGCGGTCGTCACGACGCGTCCGTGGACCTCGTCACGGTCCATGGCAGCGGCGTCGACCCGCCCGGTCCAGAACGGGATCCGTTCCAACAGGTCCACGGTCCGGGGCGGGAGCGGCACCGAGCGGCTTCCGGAACGGCCCGGAGGCAGTTGGCCGGCGGTGGTGGGGGGCACCTCCCGAACGACGATGGGCGCGGTGACGATGGTCTTGCCCGGGCCCTGGGTGAATGCGTGGCGAAGCACCGGCGCGATGTCCACCGGGTGTCCTCCTGAATGTGCGGTACCGGTCACGGGAAAGGGTGCGGGTGGAGGGGGAGTTCGTCCTCACCGAGCGGGACGCCGGCGTCCGCCATGGCCCGGCGCAGCCTCGGCAGCCCGGCCACCCGCTGCTGCGCGTAGCCGAAGCACATCGGGATGATGCCGGGCACGACGGCCTTCGCCGCCCGCAGCCCCAGATCCCGGTGGTCCCTGGTGGACTGGTCGACCAGGACCACCTCGTCCAGACCCGCCTGCCGGAAGCACGACAGCAGGTGGTCGAGCGTCCCGCGGACGTCCCCGCCCGCGTGTGCCACCAGCTTTCCGGGCCAGCCCGGGAACGCCTCGGCGAGCGGTGTCACCGGACCGGTCAGGAAACGCTCCACGAGCGGCAGGCTTTCGGGAAGGGTGTGGAGCTCCAGGTGGTCCTCCAGCGTCTCGACCTTCCACGGGTCGGAGAGCATGGGGAGCAGTCGCTCGGTGTCGAGCTCGAAGGGCTGGGCGACGATCTGGCCGAGCTCCCAGAGCGCCGCACGTACTGCGGCCTCCGGCTCGACGCTGGAGCCGGCAGCCGAGAAGCTGGCCGGCATCGGCCGCTCCCGGTTGACCGCGCAGCCCCACACGACCGGGATGCCCAGGTCGTTGCTCGCGACCAGCAGGTGCGCCTCGAACCCCTTGCTCTCGATGAGGGCGAGCAGCTGTCGGCTGACCGGGTCGGTCAGGGTGGCCGGGTCGATCCGCGGGAGCGGCCGACCGCAGTGCCACGCCATCAGGAAGGCGTCCCGCTCGGCGAGTTCCAGCAGCGAGTGGACGGCCGCCTCCTCCAGGCTGCCGCCCAGGGCGCATCCGCTGGAGGACTCGTCGAAGTGGTTGCGCGGCGCGGTGCCGGGACCGGCCCTTCGGGAACCGTGGTAGTCCAGGCGGTGCTCGTACTCGTACAGGTAGAAGCCGACGTCCGCCGGGACGAGCCGGGGACGCCCGGTGGCGAGGTCGTGCCCCCAGACCCAGTCGGTCGGGGTGTCCTCGCTCCAGGGCAGGACCCTGCGGCTGGGATGGGTGAGCTGGGTCCGGGTGTAGTGCCCGAGCCGCGCCACGTCGATGGCGTCCTCGCCCAGCGAGCGGCGGGTCCGTCCTTCGACCACCCGGCCGTGGTGCGGAAAGCCGCCGAGTCGCTCATAGGCTTCCAGGATGGCGACCGGTTCTGCCTGGGCCACCGTCAGTCCGCGCCCGTAGCCCATGTTCCGGGACTCGGGCACCAGCGCGTCGCACATGGCGAACGGCGCCTGGGTGTCGCGGAAGACGTGCAGGACCGGACCGAACCGGGGGTCCACCAGGTGTGCCCGCAGAGTCGCACGGTCGAGGGCGATGCCGTCCCTGCGGCCGCGCAGTGGGATCCGGTCCGGGCTCGGCCGTGACGCGAGGAGCAGAGGGGCCGGGCGGAGGACAGCCGGTTCCGCGCCCGCGGCCTCACCGCACACCGGACAGGAGAATGCGCGACGCACGTGGTGCCGCCGGGTCGAGCGGGTGCTGACGGCGATCAGCCCGTCGGGGTCGAGCGGGTGGTCGGTGCCGTTCGCGACGACCACGGACACCATCTCGGCGAGACCGGTCGGAAGCGGACCGCCGCCGTACCCCTGCTCGGGCCGGCCCAGCAGCGGGTGGTCGGTCGCCACCAGGCCCCGCACCTCGGCGCAGCCGGCGCACCCGGTGGCCCCGGTCCGCAGCCAGAGCGGGCCGATCAGGACCTCGTCCCAGATCCGTCGCACCGACAGCAGGCCGTGCTCGGCCTGGTCCCGGCGGCTGCGCTCCCATTCCAGGTCCCAGCCGTCGCTGAAGGACACGTCCACGGTCGTGGGCGCGGTGCCTCCGGCCGAGGCGAGCAGTCCGACCGGGGTGAACCGCGCCGCGTGCTGCCCGCCCTCGGCGAGCGCGGCCGTGATCCAGTCCCCCAGCTCCAGCCCGTCAACAACCATGATCGCCCTCCAGCCGGACCGGGCCGGACCACGGACCGAGGCGGCCCAGGAGCAGGTCCGCGGTCCGGGCCCGGCCGAGGAACCGCCCGCCCTGCTTGGCCGCGTGGTCGTGTACCTGCTGCTGCAGCAGGGCGAGTTCGGCCGCCTCGACGTCGTTGATCGCGGAGGTCTCGACCTGCGGCCCGACCAGGTCCGCCGCAGTGGCGCGACGCACCTGGACCCTGGCCAGCGCGGTGCCGAGCGCGGCCAGCGTCGCGTGCCCACCGTCCCGGCCCCAGCCCTCGGACAGCACCTGGCCGGTGCTCCGGTCGATCACTTCCGCGAGTCGCCAGTCGACGCCTTCCACCCTCCGCACGACGACTCGGGCCGGAACGCCTTCGAAGTCCTCCAGCGCACGCCACAGCCGACGGGCCTCGGCGCTCGACACACTCCCGTACGGCAGCTCGGCCTCTTCCCCGGCACACCGGGCCAGAACCCGCAGCGCACCGTCGAGGAGCCAGCGGTCCCTGGTGAGACCGGCCGCACCGACCGCACCGTCCGGGCCCGGAGCAGCAGCGGACCGGAGGCCCGCCAGTCCGGCCTCGACGGCCGCGGCGGCCTGATCACCGGCCCAGCGCACCACCATGGGGCTGCCGGGGACGGTGCTCTCGGCGGCGGCGAGGGCCAGGGGGAGCTGAGGAAGGTCATCGGGGGTGCTCAGCCGGACCAGACCCTGCCATGCGACGGCCACGGCCTGCACCGCGGAGAGCGACTCATCGACCGAGGGCGCGGAGTGCTCGCCGACCGGACCGAGCACCGGCTCCTCGGTGGCGTCGTCCGAGGACAGATCGACCGTCAGCGGCTCGGCCTCGATGGTCGGCCCGTACACCGCATAGGCGTTCTCCGGACGCTCGATGCCGCCGATCCGACGGAACAGCAGCTGGCCCGCGAGGGCCACCGCCAGCGCCTCACCGGTCGCCCGGGAGAGCGGCCCGCGGTCCTGCGCCCAGAACTCGGCCCGGGCGTGCAGTTCTGCCGCACGTGCCCACTCCTGTGCCCGTCCGCCGACCGGGCCGACAACCGCCGCCCGGTCGTCCACCAGCACCGGCACCACGGTGTCCGCTCGCACCGTGGACGTGGTTGCCGTGCCGTCGGCGTCCAGGGCCACGAGGACCACGGCAGCGTCCACGTGGAGGGCCGACGCCTCGGCACTGTCCGAGTCGAGCACGGTCACCGCGGGATGGAGCTCCGCCATCGCCCGGGCAGCGGCCAGATCCTCGGCGGACAGCAGCAGGACGACCTCGGCGAAGCCGCACCGCGCCAGTGTCCGCGCCGCGGGCAGCAGTGGGCGGACCGGACCGCGCAGAGCCACCCGGGCTGCGCGCAGGCGCGCGAAGGCGCCGTACGGATCGACGGACTCCGCCTCCAACTGGCACAGGGCGTCGGCGAACCGGGCCCGCTCGTCGGCCCCGGGCTCGGGCCCGCCGGACTGCGCGGGTGTCAGGAGCAGCCCGTGCGAGCGGAACGCCGTCAGGACGTGACGCACGGCCGCTCGGCCGGGCTCGGAACCGCCGACCAGGGCCAGCAGGTCGTCCTCGGTGCAGCCGTCCTCCAGGCGCGGGACGCAGGCGTCGAGCAGCCGGATCAGGGCCGGCGGCCCGGTCAGCACGAACTTGGCGCTCGCCGCGCCGATGAAAACGCCCTTGTCCACCGGGGCGTAGTGCACGCCCGGCCGCAGTCTGATCCGCGTCACAGCCACTCCTCGTGTTCGAAGCGCCCGCCGTCCGGGCGGGCCAGCCCCAGCACCCACTCGGCGGCATGCGCCGACTCCTCCACCCCCGGGAGGGCCTCCTCGATCCAGCCGGCTCCGCGCCGGGCGAGCATCCGCGGCATGACCCTGCCGAACAGGACGCTGGCGCAGTCCACGTACTGCGGCTTGTCCCGCCAGCGGCCCGGCGCGAGCGGTTCACCGGTGTCGGCCGCCGGTGCCTGATAGCGGCCGAAGGGCAGCAGCTCGGACTTGAGCAGGACCTGGTCGGGGATGCCGTGCCGGCCGCGCCAGCGGGCGAGCCCGACGAGCTGGTCACCGGTGTCGGCGCCCGGCTCGAACAGTTCCCCCGCGTCGTCGCCCGGGTACCAGCGGCGGCGGCTGATCACCGTCGTGCCCGCGACGAGCCGGGGAGAGCTGGTGGTCGGTCCTCCGGCGACGGTGTGCCGCCGGTGCCACTCGGCTCCCACGTCCCGGATCAGCCGGCCGCCGGAGAGCAGCCAGTTGGCCAGGCGCAGGGGGTACGGGTAGCGCTCGGGCATTCCGGCGCCGAGGGTGATCACCTGCACGCGCTCCCCGTCAGCGGTGGCGAGGTGGAGGCTGTCCGTCTCCTCGTCGTGCACCAGGCGCAACTGCGCCCAGTCCTCCGGCCCGAGGCGGTCGGGAAGGACCGGAAGGTGTCGGTTGACGTTCAGTCGGTGCAGACCACCGTCCTCCACCACCCGCGCGCCGTTGCCGTACCAGGCCTGCAGCAGCGCGGCCAGTCGGCGGCCGGCGGCTCCGCCGAGCTGTTCGTCGGCCTCCAGGAAGCGTCCGTAGAGCATGCCGTGGCCCGCATAGGCGTCGTTGAACACCAGCCGGTCACCGGCGCTCTGAACCAGGACACCGTACGAGAGCGTGCCCTGCCTGATCCGGGCCGGGGCCCCGGCGGCCAGCTCGGCCAGCCTTTCCGAGGGCCAGACCACCTCGGGCAGGTGGAGCGCCGCCTGGTCCCGGTGCGGACCGGTCCGCTGGTCGATGTCCGCACAGAGCTCGTCCAGGGCCTGGCGCCGAACGGTGTGCAGGGTCTTCAACGACCCGTCCGCCGGGCCGAGATCGGCCGCGTTCACCTCGTCCAGGACGCCTTCCCGGATGTACACCTTGGTGACCAGGTACTCCGCGCAGTCGAGCAGGCCGACGGTGCCGCCCCTGCCGTACCGCTCGACGAAGGCGGCGCTCAGCAGCGCCCTGACGTCGTGCATCCGGTCGAACATCGACAGGAACTCGACCGAGTTCGCCAGGTCGGACAGCTGCCGGGTGTGCCCGGCGAGCGAGACCCGCCGGGGCGGCAGCACGAAGTCCTCGTTGACCTGGAGCCTGGCAGGTCGGCCCACCCGTTGGGAGAGTGCCAGCCCCGCGGTCCGCAGCCGCTCCAGCGAAGCGGTGCGCTCCGCCGCGTCCGCCGACACCAGGGTGTCGGCCTCGCGCTTCACCACCGCGAGTTCGGCCCCGGCTCCGTCCGGCGCCTCGTCCAGCGCGCTGCCGAACAGCCGGCCACCGCATTCCCTGCCCGCAGGGGCCTGGCACAGCAGCCCGATGGACAGCGTGCCGGCGACCAGGCGCGCGGCCTCCGTTCGGCCGGTGCCCAGCTGCGCCTCGACCTCGGCCACCACCGTGCTGAACCGGCGGGGCCCCATCGTCGTCGCGCGGAGCACCGCGTGCACGGAGTCGGTGTGCGGCACGCTGAGCCGGCGGGTGGTCCGGTCCTTGGTGTGGACGAAGGTCACGCGGCCCGAGTCGGCCTCCTCGGACACCGTCGGAGACTGCTGGATCCACGGATCGGTCCGCTCACCCGCGACGCCCCCGAGCACGTAGTTGAGCAGCGGAAGGTCAAGCGAGATGAACGCGGTGGCGTCATCGGCGCCGACGACGCCGAGCCCGTCCCCCGCACGGTCCACCGCAGCCAGGCCGACCGCGGTGAAGCGGCTCAGCGGGCTCGTCCGCACCAGCGAACGCGCGACGAACTGCAGCAGACCGCGCTCGGACTTGCGGTCGCCCTTGGACAGGCTGCCCCGCTCCCACGCCTCGGCGTACCGCACGGCGGCCTGAAGCACCTCGGGGGCGCTCAGGGCGAGCGCACGCCGGAAGTCCTCGTCCTCGACGAGGCCGGCGAGTCGCGCACGCTCGGACTCCAGTGCGCCCGGCTGCGTCTCGGCCAGTGTCTGCTCCAGCTCCCGGGCACGGGTGGCCAGGAGCAGCCACTCCGCGGCCGCGGGCGGCAGGTCCAGGCCCGCGGCATCCGGAAGCCGCCCGTTGTGGATGTCCCGGCGGATCCGGAGCAGGTGCCGCCGCAGCTGCCCCTCGGTGGTGCCGACGGCGGAGTGCAGCTCGGCCGAGCAGAGCGGCTCCAGCCGTGCCAACTCGGCCTGTACCTCGCCGTACTCCGCCAGAAGCCCTGCGAAACCGGGGTCCGCGAGGCGTTCTCGCTTCAGCGGGTTGACCCGGAGCATCAAGGTGTCCGCGACCCGTGGGAACTGCCGCTCCTCGACCGTGGCTCGAACAGGCGCTGTCTCAACCGTCACCGACACTCCCAAGACGAACGTTTGCGCTGCGGGGCGGACGCTGCGCTGTGTGATCCGGACGACCGGACCGAAGTGGTCCTGTCGTCGATTTCTCTCCCTGGCCGCCGATCAGGGAGCCACCGATCAGGGAGCCGCCGACCGCGCCGGGCGTTGGTCGGCGTTGAGGTCGCGGGCCTGGTAGTCCGCCTTCAGCGGCTCCAAGCGGTCCCGCCAACTCCGACCGGTCAGCCTGTCCACCGACTCGCTGACCGCGAGGCAGAGGTAGAGACGCGTCAGCGGTGAGACGTCCAGCACCGGAAGCTGCTGGTAGAAGAGGTTCACCAGGACCCGGTAGGTGGTGAACCAGGCTCCGGGGTCGCTGGTCACCCCGGTCGCTTCCGCCTCCTGGTGGAATTCGCTCAGGGTCGACGGCCGACGGAAGGACTCGCTCTCGAAGACCGACTCGATGCGCGGCGCCGCCGGGTCCGTACCGGCCAGCCGCTGGACGCCGTGGTAGTCCAGGACACCGGTCGCGACGGCCGCGTCGAACAGCCCGGTCACGTAGTGGGCGGCAGCGGTCCACCGGGTCGCCACCGCGTCGCTCTCACCGGACAGCGCGGCCGCCACGGCCGCGTCGATCGAGGTCCGCTCCGCCTCCAGCCGCTGCTCCAGGGCGGCGCGGATCCGGCCGCCCTGGCCGTTCCAGTGCAGGAAGGACTCGACGTGGGAGCGGAAGGAGATGCACCCGTACTCGATCCCGGCCGGGTGAGTGCCCGCCACCGCGGCGAAGGCGCCGACCAGGTGGTGGAGCAAGGTGCTCTCGCTGTCGGCGCCGGCCGTGGCGAGGAGCGCGCCGGTCATGCGGGCGAGCGCACTGCTTCGCAGCCGCTCGGCCTCCTGGTCCCAGCCGCGGATCCGGTCGGCGGTCAAGGTCTCGATCGTGCCGTGCGGGTGGAGCGGGAGATAAGGGCCGGCCACGCCCTCAAGGGCGCCCAGGCGCTCGGCGTTGCGCAGGTACGACTCCTCGTCGACCGTGACCACGTCGACGTCTCGGCACCCGCCTCGCAGCCGCTCGACCACCGGCCCGATCGGGAGTTCGCGACCTTCGGCGTCGTGCACCAGCAGGTCCAGGTGCGACCCGTGCAGCCAGCCCCTGCGGAGCGACTGGAGAAAGAAGCCGTGTTCCTCCCGCAGCCAGGTCACCGCGGGGCCCAGGTGCCGGGACACCCACGGGCGCATGGCCCGCGTGTGCAGGTACGTCCGGAGGCCGATGGCGCCGGGGAAGCCCGCTTCGGCCCCGTTGTCCGGAACGCCTGATGTCAAGGACTCCATCGTCTCTCTCCGTGGTCGGGGAAGCCCTGGCGGCGGTGACGGGCGGGTTGTCGCCGCCGCCAGGATCAGTTCAGCCTCGCTGGATCAGCAGCAGGAGGACGAGCTGGAGGACGAGCAGCACCACCAGTGCGGCGAGTCGGAGGCGCCGAGCTCCGGCAGGGCCACGGCGTCGTTGACGTCGAGGACGGACAGCTCCTCGACACCGAAGGCCGCGAGGTCTGCGTCGTTCAGCAGAGTCTGAAGCTCCATGAGTGACTTCCCTTCATCCGATGTTGATCAGTCCGCCGGCCGGGCGGCCGACGGGTGGTACGCCGCCACGGGCCCGGGGAGGCCCCGGACGACGTGGACGGAGCTGACTGACTGGACGTCAGCAGCAGGAGGACGAGCTCGACGAGGAGCAGCACAGCCAGTTGCTGTGGGACGCGCCGAGCTCCGGAAGGGCGACGGCGTCGTTGACGTCGAGGACAGAGAGCTCCTCGACGCCGAAAGCGGCAAAGTCGTCGCCGCTGATCACGATAGTGGCCTCCATGAGAGACCCCTTTCTTTCAGGGATTCGATTTCTCCGGCCCCTGAAGCCATGAAACTCCCGCCCTGCGAGAGGCCGGCTGGTGTGAAACGTAACACCGGAGCTGATCGCCAATCAACAAAAATTTCCAGGCGCATTGCGAGGATTTTCCGCGGCCACCGGAAAATGATTTCCGGCAGCACTGACCGGCCGTCGACAGAGCGCCGTCGGCCTGCTGGAAACATGTCAAACGAAATGTGTGCGGACGCCCTGCGCGATCCTCAGCGGTCTCGAAGCACCCGCCGACGGACACTCCAGACGCAAAGCGGCGCCAGAATGACGATCCAGGCGGAAAGAACGAGGGCGGTACGCCCGGACTCCCACGTTCCCGCCACCTCGGCAGTCGTATAGGAATTCGGCAGTAATGCCGACCTCATGCCCTGGGCCATCCACTTCAACGGAAACAGGGCAGCCACCTGTTGGAGGCCGGCCGGCAGGCCGCCGAACGCGTAGTACACGCCCGACACGAACTGCAGGAAGATGTACGGGAGCTGAATGAGCCCGCCGGACTTCTTCGGGTCCGCGACGAGGGAGCCGACCAGGATGCCGAGCAGGCACGTCGCCCCCAGCCCCAGGGCGAACACCCACGCGAAGGTCGCCCAGCGCGCCGGATCGGTCGGCAGGCGGAACCCGAACCGCAGCACCGCGGCGGCCAGCACCGCGGAAACGCCCAACACGGCCAGGACACCGGCCAGCAGGAGCTTGCCGAGGACGTACGAGGCGAGCGGGAACGGTGTGGACATCAACCGCCGGACGGTCCCGTCGCTCAGGTCCGAGGCGATCGCGACGCCGAGCGATCCGAAGGCCACCGACATGATGGCCGATGCGCACACGCCGGCCACGATGACATCGCGCACCTGGACGGACGTGCCGTCCACCTCGCCCTTGAACAGCGTGCCGAAGAGCAGCATCAGGCCCACCGGCAGGACCAGGCCGAACCCCACGGCCTGCAGGTCGCGCAGGTGGACGCGGATCTCACCGGCGCCCCGGACGAAGCCCAGGGCCAACGGGGACACGAGGGCGCGACGCCCGGACGGGACGGAGGTCGAAGCGCTCACCGATCCTCCCCGATCATTGCGAGGTAGCGGTCTTCCAGGGACGGTCGGCGGATCTCCAGGTCCGGTGGGCTGCCGCCGAGTTCGGCCTCCACCCGGCGCAGGACGGCAGCCACGTCGTCGGTCCGCTCCGAACGCACCCCCTCGGGGCTGCGCCAGCTGACCACCGACTCACCGTGCTCCCGGCCGAGTTCCCCGGGCGTGGAGATCTGCAGCACACGGCCCTCTTTGACCACGCACAACCGGTCGGCGAGATTGCTCGCCTCGTCCAGGTAGTGCGTGGTGAGCACGATGGTGGTGCCCTGTCGGGCCAGGTCCCGGACGATCTCCCAGAACTCCCGGCGGGCTTCGGGGTCGAAACCGGTGGTCGGCTCGTCCAGGAAGAGGAGTTCGGGGCGCCCGACGATGCCGAGGGCGACGTCCAGTTTGCGGCGCTGACCGCCCGACAGGCGGTCCGCTCGGGTACCGCGCTGCCCGGTCAGCCCGACCAGCTCGATCACCTGCCGCGGATCGGTGACCGACCCGTGGTACCGGGCGAACTGGGCGACCAGCTCGCCCACCCTCCAGTCGCCGTGATCCGTGCCGCCCTGGGCCACCACGCCCACTCGGCTGCGCCAGTGCCGGTCGGCCGCCGCCGGGTCGGCACCCAGCACCTCGACCCGGCCGCTGGTCGCGGTTCGGACACCTTCCAGGATCTCGACAGTGGTCGTCTTGCCCGCTCCGTTCGGGCCCAGCAGGCCGAAGACCTCGCCCGCCTCGACCTGGAAGGAGACGTTGTCGACGACGGTCCGCCCCCCGTAGCGCTTGACGAGGTCGGACACCGCGATGACGGCCGTGGATCTCACGATCCGTCCCTGCGACATCGCCGGCCGTGGTGCGTGGACGCACCGATACCGCATGACAGATGGAACACCCAGCCCCCCGTGGCCAACCAAAAGACTCACCCGGGGCGCTACGGCCCCGGCACGTGGAAGTGTGCCATGCCGCACACCTCGACCCGGCCGCCTCCCACTGCATCTTGGTGCACGCGGCACTTGCAACATGCTGCACCCGAATTATCTCCTTGACAGGCCGCCGAATTGGCATATTCATAGTCGTTGAGAAATACGGCAGCAACACGGGGGAATTAATGATGCGCACGGCAACCTGGACACGGCACGCTCGGATCGGCGCGATTCGGATGAACGCATACCTATGCGCACACGAAACGCACGCCTGGGACTGAGGCGCGACGATGCGCAGGACAACGCACGGCGCCCGGGGCCCGAAGGCATCGAATTGCAGAGGCCTTTCGGGAAAGGTTCGTTGAATGCCGGACACGAGCAGGGCCGGGCCCTCCGGCAGTGCCGGCAGGGATCTCGAAGAGCTGCCGGAGGAACTACGCCGACTCGACGTGCTGGTCTCCCGCGGCGGCGGACTGATCGGGCAGGTGGCCCGGATCTCGCAGGAGTCGTCGGGCCTGACCGTCTACAACGCGACGATGGGGGAACTGGAACACGTCCAGCCCAACATCCGGTCGACCGGCGGCCGCGCGTCCGGCGTCGAGCTCGGCGGTGGGGGCGGCGGCATCGATCCACCGCTGGCCCGGGCCGTCTCCATCGCGGAGGCCCTGGAACGCTACTCAAGCTGCGTCGTACCGAAGGATCTGGTCTGGGCCAGCGCCGACGACCTGGGCGACCGGGCCGCCGACCTCGCGTCGTTCGCCCGGGCGAGCGAGACCGAACTGGCTCATCCCGCGTGCCCGGTGACGATGCCGGACCGGGAGGAGCCGATCCGCTGGACCACCGCCTGGTCGCTGACCGAGGGGCGCCCGGTGATGGTGCCTGCCGTGGCGGTGTGGCTGCACATCCCGGCGCTCACCGCGAGTGAGCGCTTCACCCTGCCCGTCTCCACGGGCTGCGCCACGCACACGGATCTGAACCGAGCGCTCCTCAACGGGATCTGCGAGGTCATCGAACGCGACGCGATCACCCTCACCTGGCTGCAGCGGTTGCCACTGCCCCGAATCGAGTTCGACACGATGTCGGACGAACTGGCCCGCTCGATACGGGAGGTGGAACGCAAGGGGATCCGGACCACCTTCTTCGACGCCACCTCCGAACTCGGCATCCCGACGCTCTACAGCGTCGACGAAGACCCGCAGAGCCGTCGGCTGCGCCACGTGGCCATGTGCGCAACCGACTTCGATCCGGACCGGGCGGCGATCAAGATGCTGCGGGAGACCGCGTCGTCACGGATCGCACTCGGCACCGCCGAGCCGGCTCCCTCCAACGTGAACGACTTCCACAGCGTGTTCCACGGCGCGACCTACATGGGCGCGGCCGAACGCACGGCGGCGTACGACTTCCTCCGGGAGCCGGACAACGGGGTCAGGCGGTTCTCCGCCCTGCCCCGGCCGTCCACCGGCGAGGCCGGGGAGGACCTGCGGCTGGTCCTGAAGCGGCTGAAGGAACACGGCATGGACGTGTACGCGGTCGAAATGACCACCACGGAGGCGCGGGAGGTGGGCTTCCGGGTCGTGCGGGTGATCATCCCCCAGCTGATGCCGCTCTCCTTCTCGTACCGCGCGCGGTACCTCGCCCACCCGAGGCTCTACGACGGTCCGCGCGCGATGGGGTACCCCGTGCACGCGGAGGCGGACCTCAACCCCTGGCCCCAGCCCTTCGCGTGAGGGCGGAAGCACACTGGCGCGGTAGGAGCAACCAATGATCGATCTGCATGTGCTGCCGGTCGGTGCCTTCGGTCTGGCGGTCGCCGACCGGCTCGCGAGCGGTCGGCCGACCGTCGTCTCCCCGGAGACGGACCTCCTCCAGCCGGGCCGGTGGCCCAGGGCCCGGCTCCGGGTGGTCGCCGCCTGGCGGGACACCCCCGCCCTGTTCGACCTGGTGGACCACCTGGCCTTCGTCACCGGTACCCCCTGGCTGTCGGTGACGATGGGCGCGAACGCCCTGCGCGTCGGCCCGACCGTCCTCGGCGGACAGGGGCCGTGCTACCGGTGCTTCCTGGCGCGCCAGTACCAGCACCGGCAACTCCGCGAAACGGACCGGCATCTGCTGCGCGCCTACGACTCCGATCCGGCTCTGGGCCCGGGCGGCTTCCTGGACGCCCACGTGGTCCTTGCCGGGGCCGTGACCGGTCAGGTCGCCGACACCGTGCTCCACGGTGACGACCGCGCCGAACGCGGCCGGGTCCGGAGCTTCGGCCTGTTGTCCGCCACGGTGTCCACCCTGTCGGTGGTTCCCGTGCACGGCTGCGACCGGTGCCACCGACCGGAGCCCGACGCCACCTGGCGCCGGCTCGCCGACGACCTGCGGGACCTCACCGGACCGGTCGAGGCCGCACCAGAACCCGCGACGAGGAGGGGGTGAACCCATGAGCACGCGCTTGTCCGCAGTGGATCTGGCGTACGCCACGGCCAACGACCCGCAGTTCCGCCTGCCGCCGCATCCATCGGTGGTCCCCGGCGCGGTCCTGCACTGGGCGGAGGACGGCCTGATCGTCGACGGCACGGGCACCCGGCGCACCCTCGGCGGTCGCTCCGCCCGGCAGGTCCTGCCGGACCTGCTACCGCTGCTCGACGGCACCCGTACGCTCGACCAGCTCGCGACCGCGCTCGGCCGGACCGCCACGCAGGTGCGCGCCGTCCTGCTGCTGCTGTACTCCTGCGGTCTGCTCCAGGAAGGCGTGCCGCGCCGGAGCGGCCCTCAGTCGGTCCTGCTGGCCCGGCTGCTCGACAGCACCCGCGTGAACGCCAGCGCCGACGAGGCCCAGGACCGCCTGGCCGACGCACCGGTCGCGCTCCGGGCGCCTGAACCGTTCCGGAAGGCGCTGGCCGAGCGGCTGAACGCGATGGGCATGCGCACCACCCGCCTCGGCTCCCCGGGCTCCGGCGAGGACGAGACCCCTGCACTCGCCGTGCTCCACGTCGGCGCCGGCCACCAGGCCGACGCCCGCGAGATCCACCTCGCACTGCGCCGGCGCGAGGTACCCGTGCTGCTCGTCGGCCCGGACGGCGACGGGTTCTTCATCGGTCCCTACAGTGCCAACGACCACGGCGCCTGCCCGGAGTGCCAGCTCGCCCAACTGCCGCCCGCCCCGGGAGAGTCACCCGCGCCGGACACGATCACCGCTGCGGCCGCGCTGACCGCACTGGAGGTGCTGGGACTCGTCTCCCGGGTGGGCAGGCCCGCCTCGCTGCACGGCCGCATCCGCATCGACCTGCGGGCCGGGACGTCCGAGGCCCGCACGATCGCGCCACGCCCCGGCTGCGACCTCTGCGGCGATCCCCGGATCCCGCTGCAGGACCCGCCGCCCGCCTACGCCTACGAGCACTCGGTGGCGTTCCCGCCGCGGCGGCTGGTGGATCCAAGGGATCACCAGGTCCACTTCGAGCCCTCGAACCTGGCGCTCCAGTACGACGCCAACGAGTACCCGGATGCCGAGACGGTCGACCTGGGAGACCCGGCGCTCGCCGCGCTGGACGGCCCTGAACCGCCGCTCACCGCAGGTGCGCTGGGCACGCTGCTCGCTGCCGCCTTCGGGCTCAAGCAGCAGCCGCAGGACAGGCGGCAGAAGGTGTCGCGGTTCGCACCGACCGGCGGCAACCTCGGCTCCCCCACGGCCTACCTCCTGGTCCGCGACGTCCCGGGGCTCCGACCCGGTGGCTACGCGTACCAGCCGATCGGCCACCGTCTGGCCCGGGTGACCGAACTTCCGGCCGAGTACACGGACATGGCCGAACCGATACTGCTGGTCGTCACCGGTGCGCTGGTCCGCGTCGCCCGCAAGTACCGGACCTTCGCCTACCGGGTGGTTCACCTGGACACCGGTGTGGCGCTGACCCACCTGCTGCTGGCGAGCCGGCGCCTCGGGCTGCCGATCTCCAATGAACCGGCCTGGGACGACGCCGCGTTGACGACGGCCCTGGGGATCGAGCGCGAACTCGAATGCGTGACGGCCGTGCTCCGGATCGGTCTCCCGGCCGGACCCGCAGGAGGTGGGACACGATGAGTGATCTCGTGGACCTGATGGCCGCCCTTCGTCAGGACGCCGAGGAACGTTCCGTGGCGCAGCACCGCGCCGTACGGGACGACGAAGCGGCAGGGCGGCGGCCCGGCACCCCCGAGCTCCTTCCCGAGAACGGGCTCGGCCCCCTCGTCGGCGACAGCCTGCGGTCAACCCTTCGACGCCGCAAGGCGAACCGCTTCTTCGCGGACCAGCCCGTGGATGCCGATGTCCTGCGGCGGATGGTCGAGGCGGGCCACGGAGCCGACGCCTCGCTCTGGCCCGTCGAGCGGGCGGCACGACCGCTGGAGTTCCTGGTGGCCGCGCGGGACGTCACCGGGCTGCGGCCGGCCGTCCACCGCCACGAACCCGACGGGTTCACCCCGCTCGCCGACCTGGCCGGCACCGGGGAACTGAGCGCGCTGGTGCTCCAGCCGGAGTTCGCCCTGGCACCGGCCATCCTGGTGGCGGTCGGTTCGCTGGAGGACGCCACCGACTCGGCCGGCTCCCACGGCCATCGGCTGCTGCTGGAACGCAGCGGCGCGGCCTGTGCCGCCGCCTGGCTCACGGCGGTCGACGCCGGCCTGTCCGGAAGCATCTTCGCCGGGTTTCTGCCCTCCGCGCTCAGGCGCCTGGTCGGCATCGATGGATTTCGGCGGACGCAGTTGCTGGCCCTGGCTGTCGGCCAGGCCCGCGAACCGTCCGACGAGTACGGCGGGAGACCGGTCAACGCCTGACCTGCCCCGTACCGCTTCGACCGGCCTGATGGGCCGGGCCGTTCCACGAAAGGAGGTGACACACATGGAGAACCTCGAACTCGAACTCGACCTGTTCGCGGCCGATGACGCATCGGTCGAACTCCTGGAGGACAGCGCGGCCGCCTGGGGCACCCTCGGCACGATCTCGTCCGCCGGCACCGTGACCGGCTGCCTCGGCTCCGCGTCGACGGTGTCCAGCAACAGCACCTGATGACGGATCGCTGATGCCGCGTCTTCGTGGGACCGGTCGCCGACGGCGACCGCGTCCGCACGGGGACGCAACCGGGCAGGGGAGTCGCGCCGCTCCGGAGCGGCGCGGCTCCCCATCCCTGGAGCACCCCGGAGGCCTGCCCGCACCCGAGGGACGCGGTTCCGGATGTGCCACCGATACCGAAAGCGAGGACAACGCGTGCCATCCAGCTCCGAGACCTCGGCACCGAAGTCGTGGCTGGAGACCGAGCGGCTGCGCATGCGCGACGACGTCGAGATCATCACCGGGGCCGGTGGCCGAACCATGCTGGTCTCGGACGGCCGGTACCTGAACATCTCCCCCAGTGGCCTGATCATCCTGCGCCATCTGGAAGACGGCATGACCGGGGCGGAGCTCATGACGTCGCTCGCCGAGCGCTACCCCGGGCAGCGTGAGCGGATCCGGGCGGTCCTGCCCGACTTCCTCACCGACCTGCGCCGGGCCTCCGTTCTCAACCTCGATCCCTTGCCGGGCACCGGCATCGACCGGGCGATCCGGCACGGCCGGCTCGACCTGGTCAAGCGCTTCCCCCTGGTACGCGACCCGGGCCGATTCGCCGGGCCGGTCGCAGGCCTGCTGCGGTGTCTGCCGGTTCGGTTGCTGGTCACGCTGCTGCTCCTCCTCCCGGTGGTCGCGGTCCCGTTGGTGGTACGTGCCCTCACGGCACCGTCCGGGGAAACCCGGCCGACGGCACCGATGCTGGTGGCCGTCGTGGCGGCACTGCTCGGTGAGATCGTCGCGCACGAGTTCTGCCACGCCGTTGCCATGTCCTACAACCGGGTCAGCCCGAGGAACGCCGGTGTGGGGCTGATGCTCTACCTGTTCCCGGTCGCCTTCGTGGACCGCACCGACAGCTACCGGCACGAGGGCCGGTCCGGACGGGTGCTGATCTCCCTGGTCGGGCCGATCTGCGACCTGGCCTTCGCCGGCGCCTGGTCCGTCGCAGCACTCAACACGTCCGGTGACCTCTCACTGTTCTTCCGCCTCCTGACGGGCCTCCAGCTGGTGGTGGTCGTCGTGAACCTGAACCCGCTGTTCGCGTCGGACGGCTACCACGCCGCCGAAGCCGCCCTCGGTGCGATCAACATGCGGGCCCGGGCGCTGACGTACGTCCTGCACCGGCTCACCCGTCGGCCGCTGCCGCTCCACCTGCGATCGGTCACCGGGCGGGCCCGGGCGGGCTACGTCTGCTACGTCGCCGTCAGCCTCGCGTACACCCTCCTCATCACCGGCCTGATCCTGTTCAGCCTGCTCCTCACCATCGGACTGATGTCGTGACCGACTCCAGCACCACGCTCCGGACCGGCCCCGGACCGGTACGTCAGGCCGCGTTCCGGCTCGACCGGTACTGCGGGCTCTCCGCCGGAACCCTCTCCCTCAGCGAGCCGGTCCGGCGCCGGCTCGCCGGCCACGCCGAGGCCGAGGCGGATCTCGTGGCAGCCGCCACCTCCCTCGGGGACGCGATCTTCCCCCTCGTCCCGAGCGCCGACCAGGGCGCCCGGCGCCAGCTGCTGAAGATCAGGAGGACCACGCACCGCGGTGGCAGGCTGAGCCCCGAGGACGTGGCCTTCCTCGACGGAGCAGGTGTACCCGGAGCTGCCACGGAAGCGTGGCTCGGCGCTCGGGAGGAACTGTCCCGCAGGGCCGCAGGCCTCCAGGAGGCCGTTTCCGGCTGTGCGGCCGAGACGGCCGCCACGCTGCGCGCCCACCTGGACTCCGGGCCGCTCGGGCTGTCCTTCCCGCTGATCGCGCCCCACCTGCCGGCGGACCCTGCGGACCGGGATCTCGCGCCGGGCGGCCGGACGTCCCGGACGGTGCTGGGCTACCTGGTCCAGGCGACGCTGAAGCCCAGCCCCCGGGGACGGCTCACCACCGTCGCGCTGCACCCGGCGACCGACCAGGCTCCGTCAGAGCGCAGCGGGACGACCGTGGCGATCGGCTTCGTCCACAGCCTGTTCGCCGAACTCGCCGCCACCCCGCGGTTCGCCGAAGGGTTCAGGTACGCCCCGGCCTACCCGGTCCCGTCCGGGGAGGGCGCCGCCTCCGTCGTGCTCGGCTCGCTCACCGACACCAGCGGCTTCCTCTGGTCGACCGAACGGATCGTCGACGCCCGCCTCTACCGTGCGGAACTCGACGAGGCGGGCGCCCGGCCGCCCGCCGCGCTCGCCCCGGGCCGACTGGCCCGGTACGTACGGACCGGGATGCTCGTCCCGGTCGTCCCCTGGGAAGCCGGCAGCCGTACGCCCCTGCTCGACCTCGCGGCCGCCCTTCTGGACAGCACGGCGGAGGATGCCGTCGAGCTCGCCGGGACGCTGACCGCGCTCGACGGGGACGTCCGCGCCGTCGCAACGGCCGACCCCGCGGAACGCCGTCGCATCCTGGCCGGGATCCGGACCCGAGCCGACCAGCTCTCCGACCACTGCGGAGCTCCACGCTGGACCGCGCAGCTCGTCCACGAGGACGGAGCCGGGGCGGACCTGGTCGGCCCGCTCCCCACCGCGGTGGACACGGACCTCCGAACGGTCGCCGCCACCCTGCGCCCCCACCTGGTCCGCTCACACATCTACGACGCGGTTCTGCAAGCCTTCCGGGACCGGCACGGGGTGGGCGGGCGTTGCCCGGACGCGGCCGCGTTCTTCCTGCGCCTCCAGGCCGACAGCACGTTCAGGTCCGCCTTCCGCCGGGCACGAACGCGTGACCTCGCCGCGGACCCCGCCGAGCGGGCGGAGCGCGCCGGCCTCCCGGTCGGACGCACGTCGGCTCCGCCCTCCGCCGCGGTGCTGTACCAGCTCGCGGCCGAGGACTCCGGGGCCGCCCACCGAGGCGACTACCGCATGGTGGTCAACCAGTACGGCAGTGCCCTCGGCGGCCTGGTCACCCGGTTCGGCGGCGTGCTCGGCGAAGAGGCGGTGGCGAACGCCCAGCTCGGCTGGCTCCGCGCGCTCTTCCCCGGCTGTGACGTCCGGGCTTTCACCGTCTCCGGCCACGTCAACAACCTGCAGCACGCCGGCGCCGGCCACCTGCCGGAGATCCACTGGCCCGCGGAACGGCAGCAGCGCACCGCCGACTCGATCGGCTTCGAGCAGCTCGTCCTACGGCACGACGCCACGACCGACACCCTGGAGTTCGAGGACTCCTCCGGCCGTCCCGTCGCGCCCGTGTACACCGGCATCGTGCCGGCCCAACTGGCCACCGGGGCCGCGCGGCTGGCCCTGGCCGTTCTGGACCCCTGGATCGACGTGTCACCGCTCACCAGGAACAACCACCCGTTCCTGCGCGCCCAGGCCCTGACGGCCCACGGCTCCGAGGTCGTGCGGACGCCCCGGACGTCCGTCGGCCGGGTGGTCGTGCAACGAGCACGCTGGGTCCTCCCGGCCTCGTCGTTCCCGGTACCCGAGCGGGACGAGTCGACAACCGCTCATCTGCTGCGGCTGGACCGCTGGCGACGTGACCGGCAGCTGCCCCACGAGGTGTTCTTCCTCGCCCTGGGATCCGACCCGCTCGACGCCAGTCGGCGCAAGCCCATGTGGCTCGACTTCGCGTCGCCCCATTCGGTCGCCGCCGCACTCCGCCTGATCGCCGGGGCGCACACCCTGCGGATCGAAGAAGCCCTGCCCGGCCGGGACGAAGTCTGGGTAGCCGGGCCGGACGGCCCCCGGTCGTGCGAGCACATCAGCTTCCTGGCCTGGGACCGCCCCCACGGAGACCATCGATGACCACCGCGACCACGGCACCCGAGCATCACACCTGGCTGTACCTCAAGCTCTACCCCGGTCACGCCGACCTGCTGGACGCGACCCTGACCGACGTGGTGGCGCCGGTCGTCGACCGGCTCGCCCCCCGAGCCGAGCGCTGGTTCTTCCTGCGCTACCTGGACCTCGCGGGACCACACATCCGGCTCCGGCTCCGGCTCCCCCACGCCGACGCCGACGCGTTCGTCCTGCAACGGTCCTCCCTGATCGAGCAGTTGAGTGCGGTCGTCGCCCGGCCCGGCCTCGCACCGCCGCCCGGCCTCCCCGTCATCCCGGTCAACGCGGTCCGATCCCGCCCCGAGATCCGGTTCGACCTCTACGAGCCGGAGTACACCAAGTGGGGTGGCCCGCAGTATCTGGCGGTCGCCGAGCACGTCTTCCAGGAGACCAGCGCCACGGCGTTGCGGTTGATCGCCGGCTCGGACGGCGGCTTCGTCCACCGACTCGCACTCGGACGCCTGGTACTGACGCTCCTCCTCGACCGACTCGACCTGACGGCAACGGAACGCGACGGATTCCTACGCACTCACTACGCCTGGTGGTCCGGCCTCAAGCACGCGACCCCCACGGACGGGGCCAACCGCGACACCAGCCTCCGGGCGGCCTTCGCGCAGGTGCGATCCGACGTGCTGGTTCGGTCCGCACAACTGACCGACGCGGCTCTCACGAGCGACCTGATCGACCTGCTGTGCACCGAGATGGTGGCGGGAATCGAGAAGCGGATACACCAGCAGCCGCTGTACCTGGCCTTCCACTACCTTCACCTCTCACTCAATCGACTCGGAATCACGCCTGTGGAGGAGGCCCTGGTATCGCTGCTTGCCGCGGCTTCCTGAGCCCGGCGCAACAGGGGTGACGCTCGACGAGCCGGTCGGGGCCGGTACTCAGATCCACCCTCGGTCACGGGCCGCCAGCACACCCTGGGTGCGGTGGGTGGCGTTGAGCCGGCGCAGGAGTTGGGCGATGTGACCACGGTAGGTGCGTACGGAGATGCCCAGCTCGCGCGCCCCCGCCTCGTCCTTCTCGACCCGGACCATGGTTCTCAGTACCTGATGCTCGGCCTCCGTCAAATGCTCCTGCCCGAAGTCCTCGGCAGCGGCCCAGCACCTCTCGAAGAGGGCGGTGAGACTCGAAATCAGGCCGGGCTGACGAATGATCAGTGCGCCGCGGCTGACCTCCTCGGAGTCCACCGGAACCATTGCGACACGCCCGTCGAAGATCAGCATGCGTTCGAGCGGGCCGTTGAGATTTCTGATCCGCGCCCCCCTCGCGCTCAACTCGGTGAGGTAGTCGGCAGTTCGCTGGTCATGGAGCGCGTCCGTCCTCATGATGGTGCGCATCGCCGTGCCGCGACGCAGGGCTCGGAGATCAGCCTCCTTCGCGCCTTCGATGGCCGCCGCAGACAGCGCGCCATTCGGCTGGACGGACAGAACCTCCCGATGCGCGAAGAAAGCCAGCTCGTCGATTCGAGCCCGTATGCGGTCAAGGCCTTCGATTCGCTCCACTCCGTCCGACTCGGACCGGCACCGGCCCTCGCGCTGATCGTCGAGCAGGATGTTCACCAGATGGCGGGACGATATGACGCGCTGGAACTCCTCCTGCAGCTCGCCGAGCCTGTTCTCGACCAGCCGCTCTAAAACCACGAACGGATCGACCGCTTCAACTCTCCGGGTCCCGACCACAGCCACCATGCCGGCATCCTCCAGTCGGTCCAGAACTGCTCGCAGACTCCTGACCTCCATCCCGACAACCGGAGCAAGTGCCTCGACATCCAGGCCCGGGGATCTGAGAACAGAGCGATAGACAATCTCCTCACACTCCGTGACCCCAAGATGTGAAAGCTTGGCCTTGTTCATCCCCACTGCTACCCCCCGGCGTCATTGAGTTCCGAATCGAATCGGTCGCTACCAGTTAGATCCTGGAAGCCGATCGTAACGTCGGATACGGACAACGCCCCCCACGGAGGGCGGCAACCCCGCAGCCCGGCGCGGCAGCGGTGGAGGGTCACGACGTGGCGGTTCCGCTGCGACGCAGCCTAGGCCCGGGCGGTCACGCCCAACCAAAGCCACCCAATGTGTGACGAACGTCACGCAAAACGGGCCCCGGTCGGCGATTCGCGGGGGGTAAATCCCCCACAAGGAGCGATCCCGGCCAGTAATGGACAGGTCACCCATCGCTCTCAAAGCGCCACCGAGTCCTCTCCACATAATGGAGTGGACGGCAGCGGAAAAGACCGATAGATGGCTTTCTGCATTCGGCCAATGACGCCGGACCTGTAGGAGGCCGCCGGCCACGGGAACGGACGGCTCCCCGTCCGCGTCGCCGAGGCAGTGCTGCCGTGCTACTCGGGGGTGAGGGCGAGGACGGCGAGGTCGTCGGCGAGGAGGCCGGCGTACTGGTGAACGTCCTGGGCCAGGAAGGAGACCACCCGGTCCGGGGCGGCGTTGCCCAGGGCGGCGAGGCGCGGGGCGAGGGGGTAGAACGTGCCGGTGGCGTCGCGGGCCTCGCTGACGCCGTCGGTGTAGAGCAGGATGGTGTGGCCCGGGGGCAGGGCCACGGTGGTGGGTTTGCAGCGCTCCTCGTCCGGGCCGAGGTGGCCGAGGCCGAGCGGCAGCTCGTCGGCGCGGGCCACCGGGGAGATGGTGCCCCGGGCGAGCACCAGCGGGGTGGTGTGGCCGCGGTTGACGATCTCCACGCAGTCGGAGCCGGTCCGGTACTGGAGCAGGACGGCGGTGACGAAGAGCTCGTCGTCGCCGCGCTCGGCCGCGTCGCGCAGGACCGCGCGGTCCAGCTGGTCGGCGAGCTCGACCAGGCCCGGGGTGTCGTACGCGGCCGCCCGGAAGGCGCCCAGCACGTCGGCGACCGTACGGACCGCCTCCAGGCCCTTGCCGCGGACGTCGCCGAGCAGCACCCGGACGCCGAAGCGGGTGTCGCAGACCTCGTACAGGTCGCCGCCGACCAGCACCTCGGCCTGCGCCGGGCGGTAGAGACCGGCCACCCGCAGGCCGCCGGCCCGCTCCGGGACCGGCCGCAGCACGGTTCGCTGCAGGGTCTCGGCGACCGTACGGGCCTGCAGCAGGTTGCGGTTCTGCCGGGTGCGCTGCCAGGACAGGGCGGTGCCCATCGCCCCGGAGATCAGGGTGGCGATGTAGACCCAGATGTGGTGCTGCTCGTTGACGTGGCCCGCGCGCATGGCCAGCAGCAGTTGGAGGCCCAGCGAGCCGACCGTGGTGGCGGCGGTCGGCACCGGGCCGTAGCTGAACGCGGCCACCACGGGCAGGGCGGTCAGCAGCAGGCCGGCGGCGACCGCGTCCGGGACGACGGCCTCGGCGATCAGGTCCAGGACCAGCAGCAGCACCGGCAGCCAGAGCACCCAGCGCGGCACCGGGGGCTGCGTGACCGCGGGCTGCGGCGGACGTGGGGCTGGCACGGCGGGGACCTCCTGGCTGACCGGCCTGGCCGGTCCGGGAGGAAGGGCCCGGTATGGCCGGTTCGTCCCTCCATGCTCCCCCACGAACGCCCCGGTCACGAACGCCGAACGTCCTGGTCTCCGGGGCCCAAGGAGCCAAATCGCGGCGGATTCCGGCCCCGGAGACGCAGGGTCACCGAAGCGTCAGCGAACGGTCACCGGCAGGGTCTCGAAGCCGCGCAGCACCAGCCGGTCCCGTCGGGTCGGGACACCGCCCGGGGCGAGCCTCGGGAAGCGGTCCAGCAGGGCCGGGACCGCGACCTCGCCCTCCAGCCGGGCCAGCTGGGAGCCCAGGCAGAAGTGCTGTCCGCCGCCGAAGCTCAGCGGCTGGCTGTCGGTGCGGGTCGGATCGAACACCTCGGGCCGCTCGTACCGGGCCGGGTCGTGGTTGGCCGCGCCGATCAGCAGGGTCAGCACGCCGCCGGGCGGGACGGGCAGGCCCTCGACGGACAGGCCCTCGTCCAGCGCGACCCGCGAGGTCGCCTGGACCGGGGAGTCGAAGCGCAGCACCTCGTCGGTGAAGCCGGCCGGGGTGACCGCCCCGCTGCGCAGCCCGGCGGCCGCCCCGGGGTGCCGGAAGAGCAGGGCGAGACCGTTGCCGAGCAGGTTGGTGGTGGTCTCGAAGCCGGCCACCAGCAGCAACACCAGGTTGGCCAGCAGCTCCTGCGCGGAGAGCCGCCCGTCGCCGTCGGCGGCGATCCGGGCGAGGTCGCTGACCAGGTCGTCCTGCGGACGGGCCAGGCGCTCGGCGGCCAGCTCGGTGAAGTACCGGGACAGCTCGTCGGCGGCCCGGTCGGCCTCGCCCAGTTCGTCCAGCCCCTGGGTGACCTCCAGGGCGACGGTCAGGTCGGAGGCGAGGCCGCGGAAGCGGTAGCGGTCCTGCTCGGGGACGCCGAGCAGCTCGCAGATCACCCCGACCGGCAGCCGGAAGGCGAAGGCGTCCATGAAGTCCACCGGTGAGCCGTCGGCGCCCTGCTCGGCCATCTCGTCCAGCAGCCTGCCGACCGCCGCCTCCACCGCCGGGCGCAGCGCGGCCACCCGGCGGGGGGTGAACACCGAGGCGATCAGCGAGCGGACCCGGGGCTGGTCGGGGGCGTTGCGCTGGAGGATCGAACGGCCGAAGAGGGCGAGCGAGGAGTGCGCCGCGAACTCGGGGGCCAGGCCGGACATCATCTCGGCGGTCGCGACGCCGAAGGCGGGCGTGCGCAGCACCTTGTTGACCGCCGCGTAGCCGCTCACCACGTAGAAGTCGTCCCCGGCCGGGACCACCGGGCCCAGCGCGCGGGCCTTCGCGTACAGCGGGTACGGATCGGTCCTGGTCTCCGTGGTCATCAGCTGGTCGATGATCGCCGCGCCGTCCATCCGGTGCTCCCCTCCGAGGTGATGGCTACCGGTTCGTGAACCACGGGTGGGCACCGCGGAGTTCCCGGCCGGGCCCGTTCCTCGGCCCGTTCCTCGGCGGGTGCCGCGCGGGTCGGGCGCGCGGGCTCCGGCCGGGCGGTGTCCCGCCGGGCCGGGAGCGGCTGGGTAGGGTTGACACCATGGAGATCTGGATCAACCCGCGCTGCGGCAAGTGCCGGACCGCGCTCGGCCAGCTGAGCGCTGCCGGGGTGGAGTACACCGTGCGGCGCTACCTGGAGGAGCCGCCGACCGTGGCCGAGCTGGAGCAGGTGCTGGAGCGCCTGGGCCTGGAGCCGTGGGACATCACCCGCATCGACGAGCCGGTCGCGAAGGACCTGGGGATGAAGCAGTGGCCCCGGGAGGCGGGCGACCGGGCGCGCTGGATCGCGGCGATGGCCGAGCACCCCGTGCTGATCCAGCGGCCGATCATCACCGCGAACGACGGGCACGCCGTCGTGGCCCGGACGCCCGAGGCCCTCAAGTCCGTCCTGCCGTAACCGCGCCGCCCGGGCCCGGACCGGTCAGTGGAGCCGGATCCGCTCCACCGGCCGGCCCGGGTGCCAGTTGAGCACCCACAGGGACTCGCCCTCCAGGGCGGTGTGCACCACCTGCTGGAGGTCCAGCCGGAAGAGGTGGAACGGGGTGGGCGGCGGCTCGGGCAGGTCTGCGGCGAAGGCCGCGAGTTCGGCCTCGTCGGTGACCTCCACCGCGCGGCCGGAGACCTTGGAGTCCCCGTCGGCCATGGTCTCGTCCCCCGGGTGGGCGTGCAGCGCGAAGCGGTCGTCCCGCTGGAGGTCGCGCGCCTTGACCGCTCCGTAGATCGACCCGATCCACAGGTCGGCGCCGACGAAGTCGACCTCCGTCCCGCTCACCCGGGGTGAACCGTCCTTGCGCAGCGTCGCGAGGACGTGGTGCCTGGCGGCCTCGAACCGGGCCCGCACCAGGGCCGCGAGTTCGGGGGCCTCCTGCTCGAAATCCTGCCAGCTCGCCATGGCGCCAGTCTGGCACCCGGCACCGACAGCCGCCGGGCGTGGACGACCGGGCAGGGGTGCGGCGGCCCACCGGGGCACCGCATGCCCGCCGGTTGTCGTCGGTGGCCGGTGCGACACTGGCGGGGTGACCACCACGACCACGTACATCGCCTTCCTGCGGGCCATCAACGTCGGCGGACGGACGGTGCGGATGGAGCGGTTGCGGGCGCTCTTCGCCGAGCTGGAGCTGGGGGACGTCCGCTCGTACATCCAGAGCGGCAACGTCTTCTTCACCACCGCCGAGCCGGACCGGGCCGCGCTGACCCGGCGGATCGAGGAACACCTGGAGCGGTCGCTCGGCTACCCGGTGCCGGTGATGCTGCGGACGGTCGACGAGGTGGCCGAACTGCTCGCCGCCGAGCCGTTCCGGGGAGTGGCGGTGACGCCGGACGTCCGGCTGGTGGTCGCCTTCCTGTCCGAGCCGCTGCCGGACGGACTCGCCCGGCCGCACCGCTCGGCGAAGGGCGACATCGAGGTGCTCGGCGCCGATCCGGGAGCCGCGTACGTCGTGGTCCACCTGCGGGACGGCCGGTGGGTCACCAAGGAGATGTTCGGCAAGGAGTACCGGGGGTCGGTCACCTCCCGGTTCCTGCACACCACGGAGAAGATCCTGGCGGCCGCCCGCAGGGCCTGACGGACCGTCCGCCCGGCGGTGGAACCGCGCGGGTGGGCCCGGCGTCTGTCGCTCAGTGACGTACCGACCCCCTGCCGGAACCCGGCGTGATCTGGACAGTCGAAGCCGGCCGAGCCGACAATCGGGCCATGACGCAGCCTGAGCTTCCGACCGGAGCGGTCCGGCCCTCCGACGCCGAACGGGACCAGGCACTCGGGGTGCTACGCGAGGGCGCGGGCGACGGCCGGCTCTCGCACGACACCTTCCTCGGCCGGATGGACATCGTCCTGCAGGCCACCAGCCGCGACGAGTTGGACGCGGCGGTGACCGGGCTGCCCACCGGCGGGCCGGTCGAACGCTTCGTGCTGCGGACGGTCGGCCGGATCTCCGGCTTCGGCGGCCGGCTGAACCGGGCCTGGCGCACCGAGCGACTGCCGGGCCTGAGCCTGCCGCAGGCCGGGGCCGGGCAGTTGACGATCGGACGGATCCCCGGTTCGGGGCTGCGGCTGCACGACGCCTCGGTCTCCCGGCGCCACGCCGAACTGCGGCACGAGGGCGACGGCTGGGTGCTGTACGACCTCGGCTCGACCAACGGCACGCACGTCAACGGGCGGCGGATCGCGGGCGGGGTGCGGGTTCGGCCGGGCGACCAGGTGCGGTTCGGGAACCTGGAGTTCCGGCTCGCCTCGTACTGAGCCCGGCCGGTCGACCCGCCCCCTCCACTCAGTGCGGGAACTGGCGGGGCGGCCGCTGCCGGGGCAGTTCGTCCCGGAACTCCTCGATGAGGGTGGCGATCTGCCGGGTCAGCACGGTGCCCTCCAGCCGGTCCAGGTAGCGGTTCTCTGCGGCCAGCGCCTCGACCGTGACACCGAAGTAGAGCGTCATCAGCGGGTTGACGAAGAGCTCGTCGTCCTTGGTCCGCTCGGTGAACCGCACGTTGCCGAACTCGCCTCGCAGCGCCGCCGCCACCGAGCCGTTGACGATGCTGGGGTACTGCGGGAAGGCGGCCCGGGCGTGCTCGACGGCGTCCAGGTAGAGCGTGCCCTCCCGGCTGCCGCGCGGGATGGAGAAGGCACCGAGGTAGCCGCCGGCCCGGTCGATCGCGGCGAGGTTCTCCAGCACCAGGGCGTGGTTGACGCCGTGGTGGGCGTCGATGCCGAAGCCCAGGCAGGCGACCAGCCGTTCGGGCACCTCCGACAGGCCCGCCACCGCGGCCAGGCTGGCCATGTCCTCCTCCGGGGTGCCGAGTCCAGCCTCGTCTCCGCGCATCAGGATGTCGGTGCCGCCGTCCACCAGCAGGATCGCGTCCACGCCCAGGTGGGCGACGAGTCTGCGGTAGGCCTCGCGCAGCAGCTGGACGCCCACCGTCGGGAAGGCCCACACGGTGTCGGGCATCCCGTGCAGGCGCAGCCAGCGGGCCAGGGTGCGCTCCGGGAAGTAGCCCTCGGAGGCCGGGGTGTCCGGCTCGATCCGGGCCACGTCGGGCTCCTGCCAGACCTCCCCGGGCAGGCCGTAGAGGTGGGTGAAGGAGAGGTTGGCCAGGTGCACCTCCTTGCCCGCGGCGCGCAGGGCGAGCGCGATCGGCAGTCCGGCGTACACGTCGAAGCCGCCGCCGGCCCCGGCCACGAGGATCCGCTCGGCGGCCAGCAGTCGGGTGATCAGCGGGGGTTGCAGCAGAGAGGTCACCGGCGGACGGTAGCGCACCGGCTGGGACGGCGGGCCGGATTGTCAGTGCCGGGTGCGAGGATGCGGGCATGACCCAGGACACGGCGCTCACCCCCGACGTGCTGCTCGAAGCCCAGGAGCGGGCTCGCGAGCTGATCCGGTGCGGCTTCCAGGAGCCGGACGAGATAGCCGAGTCCCTGGTCGAGGTCCTCGACGACCAGGGGCTGACGCAGGAGGAGGCGGAGCGGATCGTCGCTCCGCTGTGGACCGAGCGGCTGGCCGAGCAGGCCGGGTGGCCGGAGTTGACGGACGTGGACCGGCTGGGGAGTGCCTTCGACCTGCTGGAGGATCAGGGCATCGTCGCGGCGATGGACTTCACCTGCTGCTCCGGTTGCGGCTACGCGGAGATCGGCGGCGAGGCCGACGAGGACTCGCGGGGCTTCGTCTTCTTCCACCAGCAGGACACCGAGGCGGCCGCGGCCGGACGCGGACTGATGCTGCGCTACGGCGGGTTCCGCACCGGGGAGGAGTCGGACGAGGTGTCGGAGCGGCGGACGGTGGAGATCGGCCGGGCCGTGGTGGCCGCGCTGGAGATGGTCGGCCTTCCGGTGGAGTGGGACGGCTCGCCGCACACGGCGATCCGGGTCGCGCCGTTGGAGTGGCTCAACCGCCTGCCGGAGTAGCCCGCCGGGGAAGCAGGCCGGGAAAGCGGGCGGTGGGCCTCAGCGGGTGACGCGCAGTTCGGCGAAGTGGGTGCCCTTGTCCGCCTTGCGCAGGGTGACCTTGATCCCGCCGACGGCCGCCTCGATGTCCTTGTCGACGGTCTTCCGGTCGGTGCCGATGGTCACCTCGGCCGTGGTGTCGGTGATGTGGCCGACGGTCATGTCCAACTGGTGGTCGCCGCCGAACACCTTGACGGACTTGGCGGCGTCGGGGCCGTCGGTCCGGACGGACAGGGTGCAGCTGTTGTCGTCCAGGCAGACCGTCACGTCGCCCTCGCAGGCGGTCAGTCCGGCCCCGAGGGCCAGGACGGCGGCCGCGGCGAGCAGGGCCGGTCGGCGGACGGCGGGGAGCGGGCGGTTCCGGGTGCGGCGTGGGGTGGCTGTGGTGCCGGCTGTGGTCATGGCCCCGATGCTAGGGGGTGGGGCGCGCCCCGCCGTCGACCGTCGGCGGTACGCCTCCCCTGGCCCCGTCCCCGGGGTCCACGCGGCCCGGCCCCCCAGACGGCTGGGTCCGATCCCCTAGGGGTCGAACGGAGTTGGCGGATCCGGAAGGACCGGCCGGGTGCCCGGCATATGCCACAGTCCCATGCCACGCGCGTAGATCGACGACCACGAAAAGGGCCCCGGTCACTCGGCGACGCGCCCCAGGCCGTCGGCGGCCGTCCCCCACAGCGGCGCGGTGCAGCGCTGGTAGGTGGCCTGCCAGTGCGGCCAGTTGCGGGCCACGTCGTCGTCGCACTCGGCCAGCAGCCGCTCGACCAGCGCCGGCTCCACGCCGTCCAGCAGCCAGGCCAGCGCGTCCGCCGTGCCCGGGCCCTCCGCCGAGCGCAGCAGGTCCAGCAGTTCGCCCAGGCCACCGAGCCGCGAGTTGCCCGTCACCACCCGCTCCATCCGGGGCAGCAACTGCCGCTCCTCGATCCGCAGATGGGTCTCCAGCCGGGCCGCCAGGTCCTCCATCGCGTACGCGACCGGCCAGGCGCTGCCGGTGTCCCGGCTGGCGATCCGGACCAGCGTGGTGACCCGGGTGAACGAGTGGTCCAGGTTGTGGTGGTCGGCCTCCAGCCAGTTGAGCAGCAGCCGCAGCTCGGGGGCGAAGCGCCGCACGATCGGCCAGATCCGGGTGTCCTGCTGCTCGTGGTGGAAGGTCAGCATCGCGGTCAGGAAGGTCCAGTGCCGCAGCAGCGCCTCGCCCTTGTCGTCCTCGTCGGGCTGGAGCAGCCGCAGGGCGTTGGGCAGCCGGGTGAGGTCCCGCCGCAGGGCGGCGTGCACCAGCCGCAGTCCGGCGAACCGTACGGTGACCGGCTCCTCGTCGGCGGCCCGCCCGTACGCGTCCGTCCGCCGGGAGTCGGCCCCGGACTCCGCCGGCGCGGGCACGGTGGGGGCGGGCTGGGGCAGCAGGTGGATCGGCATGGCACTCTCTTCACGACGTGGCGGCGCGGGTGGCGGCGGCCGGTGGAGGACCGCCCCATCCAAGGTGCTCGCAGTCGATCAGAAGCGAATCAATGTCCGATTGACGCGCAGGTCACGGGCCTGCGCGGGGGCGGTGGGGCCCACCCCCGCGCCCCCGTCGGCTCAGTCGGAGGCGGGGCCCGCCAGGTTCGCGGTGAGCCACTGCAGCGTGTCCGGGATCATCTTCTTGAAGTCCGAGGTCAGGTGCTTGCCGCCGGGCTGCTCGTAGTACTGGATGGACACCGGCGCGACGGCCTTGGCCACCCAGCTCTTGACCACGTCCTTCTCGTAGCCGTTGGCGCCGCCCGCGGTGACGTACATCTTCACGTCGGCCTTGCCCTGGGTGACCAGCAGGTTGGGATTGTTGGCCGCCTTCTCGGCGTCGTGACCCTTCCACAGCCCCGAGTCCGGGATGAAGTAGCCGTCGATCGGCACCGCGGCCTTGTAGACCTCCGGGTGCTGCAGCGCGAGCTTGGCGCTGCAGAAGCCGCCGGTGGAGGCGCCCATCACGCCCCAGCCGTCGCGGCCCTTCAGGGTGCGGAAGTTGGCGCGGACGAAGTCCGGGATGTCCTCGGCCATCCAGGTGCCCATCTTGGGCTGGCCCGGGATGTCGGAGCAGTCCAGCGCGTTCTTCTCGTCGCTGTTGAAGTTCTGCACCGGCATGATCATGATGAACGGGTGGGCCTTGCCCTCCTTGACCAGCCGCTGGTCCTCCTCCTGGATCGGCAGCTGGTTGTCGGTCCAGGTGTTGTAGCCGTTGCTCTGGCCGCCCGCGTAGAGGGTGAGCACCGGGAAGCCGGTCTTGGCGAACTTGGGGTCGTTGTACTCGGGCGGCAGCCAGATCCAGACCTTGCCGGAGACCCCGGACTTCGGGCCGGCCACCGTGGTCATCATGATCGGCCCGGCGGCGGTGTCCCGGGCCTTGGCCAGGCTGGCGGCCGGGCCGGTCGGCATCAGCACCTTGCCGTTGGCCGGGGTGGGCTGCTCCTCGGCGGAGGGCGTGCCGGGGGCCGTCGTGCCGGGGGCCGTCTGGCCACCCGCGGCGCCGGTCGCGGCCGGGCTCCCGCTCGCCGAGGCGCCGTCCCCCTTCCCGCCGCCGGAACTGCCGCAGGCCGCGAGCGAGGCGGCCAGGGTGAGCACGGCTGCGCCGGTCAGGACGGCACGGGAACGGGACGACTGCCTAAGCACGGTGAGGACACTCCGACCGATGTCACACCCGGTCCGTCTGGGACAGGGCGGCGACCCCCCGGTGGGGCCGGACAGGCCCGGGGACGCGGCGCTGTGCGGTCCCGGGTGTGGAGGTGCTCCGCCCCTCGCGGAAAGGCACCTTACTGCGATCTTATGACGTGGTCCGGGGCGCCCCGGTTGCGCGGCGGCCACCGGAAATCCAATGTTTGTTCGCGATCAGGTAAAACCCTTCACTCCTCCCTCCGGTCGGCGGGGGCCGGACGGCGGGGACCACGGCCGCCGACCTGCCGGGTCGTCCGGTTTTCGCTCGCTTTGACCGGTGGCGGCGGCCCGCACATCCGGAACGATCGGCTCAGCACTCCCGCTCCCCACCGCGCCCCCGCCGGCTCGGGCCGACGGGGGCGCGGTGCGGAACCACGGGAAGCGGCGGGGAACGGCTACGGCCGCCAGGTGTCGTTCAGTGTGACGCTCCCCGAGGCGGGCGCGGTCGCCGTCCGGTTGGCCCCGGACTCCCAGGTCACCGCCCCGCTCGCGTCCTTGCGCAGGTACTTGTACTGGAAGGCGGTGCCGCCCGGCAGCGAGAGCGCGAGCGACCAGACCGGGTAGCCGGCCGAGGAGAGCGGCAGCGCCTTGGCCGGGTCCCAGCCGCCGAGTGCCGGGACGTCTCCGACCACGTAGAGGTTCTGCCCGTACGCGGTGGTCGCGTTGACGTTGAAGGAGGCGCCGGAGACGTTCGTCCCGGGCTGGACGTACAGCGCGACGGCGTCGCCCGCGCCGACCGTCGCGGTGAACTGCCCGTTGGCGCCGACCTGGTACGTCGGGCCGGTGCAGCCGCCGCCCGGCTGCGGGTCGCCGTGCTGGACGTCGCAGTAGGTGCCGGCCGGCAGCCCGGTCTGGAAGGTCCCGGTCAGCGCGCCGCTCTCGTGGTTGATCGCGACGTACCCCTTGTTGCCGCGGCCGAAGGCGATCGCGTTGTTGCCGTTGGACCACCAGTCGGTGACACCGGTGCCGGCGACGGCGTTGCGGAAGCCGACCATGTTGGCGATCTGCCGCCAGGCGTGGGTGCAGTTCCACCCGTCCTGGTAGCAGGCGTTGACGGTGCCGCCGTTGGGCGGGCCGTCGTCCCGGTTGGTGAAGGTGTAGCCGGAGTAGACGTTGGGCGAGCCGTACGTCGAGGCCAGCAGGAAGACGTTGGCCAGCGTGTAGGTGTTGCCGTAGGTGTAGTTGAGGGTGGAGCCGTTGCGCTCGGTGTCCCAGTTGTCGACGAAGCTGCGTGCCTGGCCGCTCGGCAGGTAGCCCCAGGAGGCGCCCCAGCCGCTGAGGCTGGCGAGCTTGTCGCTGGTGAAGATCCGCTTGAGGTCGGTGCCGACCCGGAATTCGTCGACGTCGCCGTTGCCGGTGTACTCGGAGGGCTGGATCGGCTCGCCGGCGCCGTAGATGACCTCCTGCACCCAGTAGGCGTTGGGGTTGGCCGTCTTCGCCTTGATCGCGGCGAGTTCGGTGGCGGCGATGTGCTTGGCGGCGTCGATCCGGTAGCCGTCGACGCCGAGCGAGGCGAGGTCGTCCAGGTAGTGCGCGATGGTGGTCTGGACGTACGCGCTGCCGGTGTCCAGGTCGGCCAGGCCCTCCAGTTCGCAGTTCTGCACGTTGCCGCGGTCCTGGTAGTTGCTGATCGGCTGGCGGCAGTTGTGGAAGTCCTGGTTCTGGTACGTGCCGGGGTAGGCGTACTTGGTGTAGGCGGTGCCGCCGGTGCCGGTGCCGGAGCCCGCCGTCATGTGGTTGACCACGGTGTCGGCGATCACCTTGACCCCGGCCGCGTGGCAGGCGTTGACCATGTTCCGGAAGGCGGTGCGGTCGCCGAGCCTCCCGGCGATCTGGTAGCTCACCGGCTGGTAGGAGGTCCACCACTGCGGGCCCTGGATGTGCTCCTGGGGCGGCGAGACCTCGACGAAGCCGTAGCCCTTCGGGCCGAGGGTCGAGGTGCAGGCCTGGGCGACCGAGTCGAAGCGCCACTCGAAGAGGGTGGCGGTGACGTCCTTGCCGTTGTTCGCGGGCGGGGCGGCCTGGGCCGCGGGGGTGCCGAGGGCGGTGCCGAGCGAGAGCGCGAGCGCGGCCGAGGCGGCGAGCGCTCCGGCCGCGCGGGCGGGTCGGCGGGTGGGGGCGGTGGTGACCACGTCGTCTCCTGGGGGTGGCTGGGGTGGGGCAGCCGGAGGTGAAGCCTGCAGGAAGTTTCTGAAACTTGCCGGAAACTTGCAGCGCTGAACCTAGGGCCGCCCGGAGGGGTCGTCAAGAGCCCCGGAGACACGTTTCTTCAGCACCACCGTGACCAGCACCCACGGAGAGCCGGCACACGACAAGGGCCCGGCAGCCGAAGCCGCCGGGCCCCTCACCTGTCGTTCTGGTTCACCGGCCGTTCAGGGCCGGTACGACCTCAGCTGGTCTGGATGGAGGTGTCGTCGATCACGAAGCTCGTCTGGAGCGAGGCGTCCTCGGTCCCGGTGAACTTCAGGGTGACGCTCTGGCCCGCGTAGGACGAGAGGTCGAAGGTGCGCTGCTGGTAGCCGGCCGCGGCGTCCACGTTGGAGTAGGTCTTCAGCGTGGTGCCGTTCACCGACACGGTCAGCTTGTCGTACGCCGTGGAGCCCGACTCGGCGGTGTCGATGTGCAGCCAGAAGCTCAGCGTCGCCTTGCACCCGGCCGGGATCGTCACCGTCTGCGCCAGCGTGTCGGTGTGGGTGGTGCCGTAGCCGTTCAGCCACGCCTTCCACGAACCGCCGTGCGCCGCCTGCGAGGCGCTGTTGTCGATCACGCCCGAGCTCGTCGTCCACGGCGCCGCCGAACCCGTCTCGAAGCCCGGGTTGCCCAGCAGCTGCGCCGGCGTGCAGGTGCCGCCGCCACCGCCGTTCACCGCCCAGGTGAAGCTGGTCGAACCGGTCTTGCCGGCCGAGTCCTTCACCGTGACCGTGACGTTGGAGGTGCCCGCGGTGGTCGCGGTGCCGGTGATCGCGCCGGTGTTGGCGTTGATGACCAGGCCGGCCGGCAGGCCGGTGGCCGAGTAGGTCAGCGGGGCGGTGCCGCCCGAGGCCTTGATCTGCAGGTTCACCACGCCGCCCACCGCGGTGGACTGGTTGCCCGGGCTGGTGACGGTGACGCCGCCCGGGTTGGGCAGCGAGCCGACGTTGACGGCGGCCCAGGCGGTGGCGACCTGGTTGTACTCGGCGCTGTTCGCGCCGTACAGGTCGGTCGCCGCGTTCAGGGTCGCGGTGCGGGCGGCGGCGTAGTTGGTGGTGGAGGTCATGTACGTGGTCAGCGCCTTGTACCAGACCTGCAGCGCCTTGTCCCGGCCGATGCCGCTGACGGTGATGCTGTTGACCGTCGGGCTGTTGTAGTTGAAGCCGTTGATGGTCTTCGCGCCGCTGCCCTCGGACAGCAGGTAGAAGAAGTGGTTGGCGACACCGGACGAGTAGTGCACGTCCAGGTTGCCGACGCCCGAGTACCAGGAGTCGGCCGAGGTGCCGTCCTTGGAGGGCTTGTCCATGTAGCGCAGCGGCGTGCCGTTGCCGTTGATGTTGATCAGCTCGCCGATCAGGTAGTTCGGCGGGTTGGCGGGCAGGTTGGCGTAGAACTCGACGCCGGTGCCCATGATGTCGGAGGTCGCCTCGTTGAGGCCGCCGGACTCGCCCGAGTAGTTCAGGTTGGCGGTGGCCGAGGTGACGCCGTGGCTCATCTCGTGGCCGGAGACGTCGAGTTCGGTGAGCGGGTGGGTGTCGCTCTGCCCGTCGCCGTAGGTCATGCAGAAGCAGCTGTCGTCCCAGAACGCGTTGACGTAGCCGGTGTCGTAGTGCACCCGGCTCATCGCGCCGACGCCGTCGTTCTTGATGCCGGTGCGGCCGAAGGTGTTCTTGTAGAAGTCCCAGGTGACGGCCGCGCCGTACTGGGCGTCGACGGCGGCCGACTCGCGGTTGCTGACCTGGCCGTTGCCCCAGGTGTCGGAGCTCTTGGCGAACAGGGTCCCGTTGCCGGAGGTGCCGTTGCCCATGTCGGTGGTGTACTGGCCGCCGCGGGTGGCGTCCTTGAGCTGGTACTGCGAACCGCTCTGGGTGGTGGTCAGCGGGACGGTGCCGACGAAGACGCCGGTGCCGGTGCCGCGCTTGATGCCGTCGGCCTTGCTGAGCACCTCGCCGGTCCTGGCGTCGGTGACCACGTGCAGCTTGCTCGGGGTGCCGTCGGACTCGCGGCCGGAGACGACCGTCTCCCAGGCGAGCTTCGGGGTGCCGGCGGCGGCCCAGACGACGAGGCGCGGGGCGGTGTCGACGGCGGCGCCCTGCTCGGCGGCGAGCGCGGCGGCCTGCGCCTTCGGGGCGGCCAGGGCCGGGGCGGTCTCGACGCCCGTGAGGTCGGCCTCGCTGGCCTTGGTCACGCTCTTGGTGGCGCCGTTGGCGTCCTGGTGGACGATCAGGTCGCCGCCGAGCACCGGGAGACCGGCGTAGGTGCGCTCGTAGCGCAGGTGGCGGGCGCCGTTGGCGTCCTGGACGACGTCCTTGGTGACCAGCTTCTCCTGGCCGCTCAGGTTGAGCGCCTGGGCGAGGGAGGCGGTCTGCTGGTTGGCCGAGGTGATCAGCGCGGCCCGGGTGGCCTGCTGGGTGGCGACGGCGGCCGGCGCGTCCGGGGAGGCCGCCTGTGCGATCACCGGTATGCCGGTGACCAGCAGCGCGGTGGTGGCGGCCATGACAACCGCCGCCTTCCGGGCGTGAGCGTAACGAGACATGCGGACTCCTTTTCCGACCGGCGCGGGTTCACGCTCGGTGGAGAGAAACCTGGGCCGCGGGGTCGCGGCGCAGTGGGGGCCCCCGCCGGGTGCGACGGGGGTGCGGTTTGCGGTGCTCACAAGCCGTTGCAGGGTTCGTTGCAGGGTCGAGACGCGCTGCACCTGAGCTGAGCCGGCTGCACCGGGGGGTGGGGTCCCCTCGTCTGCAGCAGGAGGAATCGTGGCAGCAAACGCGCCGTTAATGACAGATGCATGCCACCGATTGGCCGATTAATTACCGAAACCGTATGCAGGACGGTTCGACAGTTGTGTTACGTCATGACGAAGTCTTGAACACGGTTTTCATGGTCCTGACAAAGTTCGATCACTACCGGAGGTGACTGACCAGCGCTCAGGACCGCCGCCCGTACCGCCGGGTAGCGGGCAGCGCCCGGCCCGCACGGCACGTCACACTTCCGGCCGTGCCACCACCGGATTCCGGCCAATTCGCCGCCGAAGCGGAACCGGGCCCCGCACCGCCACAACGGCGGTACGGGGCCGGGGAGTTGCCGAGGCCGTGGAATCAGCCCTGGACGAACACCGCCACGGTGCGGCCCGGCACGGTGAACGTCCCGGTCGCGGCGTCGAAGCCGGACCGCTTCACCACCTGGTCCACCCCGCCCGCCTGGACGGGGTGCAGCGCCTGGTTCGTCCCCCGCAGGGCCGCCACGGTCTGCGTCTGCGCGGTGGGCGTGGCGTTGAAGACCACGGTGACGCCCTTCTCCGCCCCCTTGAGCCCGGTGCCGTCCAGGTGCAGGGTGATCACCCCGGGCGTCTCACCGGGCGTGCCGGAGAGCGGGTACGAGAGCCGCTGCTGGACGTCGGCCAGGGTGGGCAGCGAGAACAGCGGCGAGGAGCGCTTGATCCGCAGGAACTCCTGGAACTGCGCCGTGGTCGCCCGGATGTCGGCCGCACCCACGGTCAACTTCGGGTTGGCCAGCAGGGACTGGGCGGTCGGCCACATCTCCTGGTTGTCCTTCGCCATCGGCAGGCCCCGGCCCCAGCCGTTGCCCTGGGCGGCGTCCCAGTGGATGGCGTTGAACCAGTCCCCCGAGTCGTAGGAGTTGGAGTCCAGCGACTTGGAGCGCAGCAGGTCGCTGCCGGCCTGGGCGAAGCCCGCGCCCTGGGTGAGCGCGGTCAGCGACAGCCCGAGCGCCTGCATCCGGGCCCGGTCGGCGGGCGCGGTGCTGGTCGGCAGCTTGTACGCGAGCGCGTCGAACAGGTCGGTGTTGTCGTGGGCGTCCACGTACTCCACCGCCTCGCCCGGCCTGGCCGCGTAGCCGGTCGGGGCGCCGTTGTAGTCGACCTGCTCCCCGGTGACGGCCTTCCCCGCGCTGTCGGTGAAGGAGTAGCCGGCCAGGTTGCCGGTCAGCCCGACCTTGATCTGGTCCATCTGGTGCAGCAGTCGGGCCTTCTGCTCCTGCGGGTCGCCGTTCGCGGGCGAGCCGTTGGGATCGGTGTACAGGCCCGAGGCGAAGCCCTGCTGCGGCGCGGAGTTCAGCATGAAGTTGCCGCCGCGCGCGGCGTCGCGGATCCGGTCGTCGAAGGTGGCGATGCCGGTGCCGGCCATGTTCCGCTGGGTGGCCTGCACGAACCGGGCGTCGTTCGCGACGACGCCGAAGTTCCAGCCCTCGCCGTACAGGAGGACGTTCCTGCCGTCCACGCCGTCCGACGCGGGCGTCATCTTCCGCAGCGCGGCCTGCACGTCCAGCATGGTGGACTTCGGGTCCAGGCCCATCAGGTCGAAGCGGAAGCCGTCGACCTGGTACTCCCGGGCCCACAGCGTCACCGAGTCGACCACCAGCCGGTTCATCATGGCGTGCTCGGGCGCCGTGTCGGCGCAGCAACTGTCCGTCGTCACCTTGCCGTTGGCGTCCAGCCGCTGGTAGTAGCCGGGTACCACCCGGTCCAGCACCGAGTGCTCGGCCTGGCCGCTGGCGGCGGTGTGGTTGTAGACCACGTCCAGCACCACCCGCAGCCCGGCCGCGTGCATCGCCTGGACCATCCGCCGGAACTGCACGGTGCGCGCGGTGCCGGTGGAGTCCGTGGCGTACGTGCCCTCGGGCACGTTGTAGTGCAGAGGGTCGTAGCCCCAGTTGTAGGCGTCGTCGGCGGCGACGGCCGCCACGCACTCCTGCTGCTTGGGGCTGTCCGCCGGAAGGGACTTGAGGTCGCAGGGCGGCAGCTTCTGGTCGGCCCTGTTCTTCGGGATGGACGCGATGTCGAAGGTCGGCAGCAGGTGGACGGTGGTCACCCCGGCCTTGGCGAGGTCCCGGAGGTGCTGCATCCCGGCCGAGTTCGACTCGGTGAACGCCAGGTAGGTGCCGCGCTCGGCGGCCGGGACGGTGGAGTCCTCCACCGAGAAGTCCCGGACGTGCAGTTCCTGGATCTGCTGCTGCGCGAGCGGGACGGCCTTCGGACGGGGCTGGTCGTCCCAGCCCTGGGGCTTGAGCTCCTTGGCGTCCAGGTCGGCGACCAGGCTGCGCCGGGAGTCGGCGGACAGCGCCACCGAGTACGGGTCGGTGACGGTGTTGACCACCAGTTGCTGCACCGAGGGCGCCCAGACCCTGACCTGGTACACGTAGTACTTGCCGTCCAGCTCCCGCTTGTCGCGGACGACCTCCCACACCCCGGTCTCGTCGTCCCGCTTCAGCGGCAGCGTCCTCGGGGTGCCCCCGGCGGCACTGTCGAAGACCTGGACGGAGACGTCCTGTGCGGTCGGCGCCCACAGCGAGAGCGCGACCTTGCCGTCGTAGTAGGCCGGGCCGAAGTCCACCCTGCCGGTCCGGCCGGCGTACAGGTCGTCCAGCACGCCGGGGATCTGGACGCCGGTGGCGGCCGACACCGCACCGCTGGGCAGGTGTTCGGTGAACAGCAGTTGGCCGCGCAGCGCGGCCGGGACGCGGGCGGTGTCCCGGGCGTCCACGGTGAAGGCCCGGTAGCCCGCCAGGTGCGGGTACTTGGCCTTCTGCGCGTCGGTCAGCCCGCCGGCAGGGGTGAGCCGGATCCACCGGCCGGGCTTGGTCAGCGCGCCCTTGTCGGCGCGGATGCCGCCCTCGGGGTCGTACACCAGCTGGGCGCTGGTGCCGCCGGCCAGGGCCTGGTCGGTGGCCCCGTAGTTCGCCGGGACGACGACGGTCCTCGCGTCGATCCACTGGGCCTTGGCGCCGGAGAGGTCCAACTGCGAGGAGGCGGCCGGGTTCTGCGGCAGCAGGTAGCCCTCGCGGCCGCCGAGGATCCACACCTCCCTGCCGTTGACGGAGAGGTCCAGCGACTGGTCGGTGGGCAGGTCCTTGTCGTTGCCCTTGTGCAGGATGTAGCTGAGGCTGGTCGCGCCGGGGGCGAGCGGTACCTCGAAGACGGCGCCGAAGGCGTCGCGGCGCACCGGTGTCAGCGGCTTGCCCCAGTCGGTGGGGGCGGCGGCGCCGGTCCAGTCGTGCAGGCCCCAGCCGTCGTAGTCGCCGTCGGCCCGGTTGTAGTGGATGACGGCGGTGTTCGCGGGCTGGGTGTTCGCCGGGCCCGGGTCGGCCGTGCGCACGGCCGGGTCGCCCTGCTTCAGCCAGACCTCACCGGTGGCGCCGACGTCGAGGTGCCGGTCGGCGTCCACGTCCTTGACGCCGTTCTTCTCCACGATGAAGCCCACGTCGGAGGCGCCCGGCTTGAGCCTCACGTACGCGAAGGCGCCGTACGCGTCGCGCCCGGTGAAGGCGTGCCCGGCCGGCCACTGGGTGGCCTCGCCGTCGGCGAGGTCGCCCCAGGCGTAGAGGTTCCAGCCGTCGTAGTCGCCGTCCGGCCGGTTGTAGTGGACGACGGCGTACGGGCGGGCGCCGGCGGTGGGCACCGGCTTGGGCGCCGGGGTGCCGGTGGTGAAGCTCGCGGTGGCGGAGCGCAGGTGGCCGGCGGAGTCCTGGACGACGGCCTTGTAGCGCACCACCGTGCCGGGGGCGACGGCGCCGAGGTCCTGGGTGACGAGGTACTTCCCGGTGTCGGCGGTGCCCAGCGTCTGCCAGGGCCCGTTGCCGATCTGGGCGGCGAAGCTCACCCGGTCGAAGCCGCCGCCGTCGACCTTGGCGCCGATGGTGACCAGCCCGGTGGAGCCGTCCGCGGGCGGCTGCACCGAGAGCTGCGGCGCCGCGCCGGCGGCCGCGAGCCTGCCGTCCGCCCTGAGCACGACGGAGGAGAGCGCCGGCACGGTGACGGTCACCCTGCGGTCGGCGCCGCTGGTGACGCGCTCGCCCGCGGTCGGGTAGATCCGGTCGAAGCCCATCCCGGCCGAGAAGGTGTCCAGCGTGACGGTCTTCGCCTCGGCGGCGTTGTTGACCGCCACCAGGTACTCGACCTGCTGCCCCGCGTCGATCCGGGAGAACGCGTAGACGCCCGCGCCGTCGGCGGCGTACCGCTCGATCTGCGCGCCGTCGGCCAGTGCCGGGTTGTCCCGCCGCAGCCCGGCCAGCCCGGCGATGCCCCGGTAGAGCCCGCCGTCCTGCCCGTACCGGTCGGCCGGGCCGGAGGGGCCGCCGAGCACCCGGTCGGTGTTGTACGAGGCCGTCCTGGAGGCGAACATGTCCTGCCGGGCGTCCTTGTCGCCGCCCGCGCCGGTGAAGCCCTGCTCGTCGCCGTAGTAGACGACGGGCTGGCCGCGGGTGAGGAACTGGAGCTCGGTGGCGAGCCGGTCCTTCTTCAGCAGGGTCGCCTCGTCGGCGCCCGGGTCGTCGGCCAGCAGGAAGGAGCCGAACCGGCCCATGTCGTGGTTGCCGAGGAAGGTCGGCAGCTCGTACGCGTCGGTGTCGGCGCTGGTGTAGCGGTAGTCCTGGCCGTAGACGTCGGCCAGGTTCCTCGCCGAGCCGCCCTGGGAGACGTAGGAGCGGGCCGCGCCCTGGAACGGGAAGTCCAGCGTGGCCTGGAGCCTGCCCTTCGTGACGTACGGCGAGGTGACGGCCGGGTCGCCGGAGTAGACCTCGCCGAACATGAAGAACCGCTTGTTGCCCTGCTTGGCCGCGAAGTCCTTGAGCGCGGGCGCCCACTGCTGCCAGAACGCCATGTTGACGTGCTTGACGGTGTCGATCCGGAAGCCGTCCACGCCGGCGTCCTTGACCCACTGCTGGTAGACCTGCTCGAAGCCCTTCACCACGCGCGGGTTCTGGGTGTCGAGGTCGTCCAGCCCGTTGAAGTCGCCCTCGGTGGCGGACTCGCCGACGAAGGTCGAGTCGCCCCGGTTGTGGTAGAGCGCCGGGTCGTTGAGCCAGGACGGGCTCTTGGCCTTGGCGTCGGCGGGGGTGCGGAAGACCGGGGTGTAGGGGAAGGAGTCCTTGGTGATCTTCGGCCAGGGCGCCCCGGAGTCGGCGATCGCGGTCTCGTCGACGGGGTTGCCGTCGGCGTCCAGCGTCGGGTAGGCACCGGTCGAGCGGTAGCCGTGCTGCTGCTCGGCGTAGTCGATGACGTCGGCGGTGTGGTTGGTGATGACGTCGAAGAAGACCTTGATGCCGCGCGCGTGCGCCTTGGCTATCAGCTCCTTGAGCTGCGCGTTGGTGCCGAAGTGCGGGTCGACCTGGGTGAAGTCGGTGATCCAGTACCCGTGGTAGCCCGCCGAGGCGTCGGCACCACTGCCCTGCACCGGCTTGTTCCTGAAGATCGGAGCCATCCAGATCGCGGTGGTGCCGAGGTTCTGGATGTAGTCGAGCTTCTGGATCAGCCCGGCCAGGTCGCCGCCGTGGTAGAAGCCCTTGTCGGTCGGGTCGAAGCCGTTCTCCAGCCGCCCCCCGGTGATGCCTCCGGTGTCGTTGGAGGTGTCGCCGTTGGCGAAGCGGTCGGGCAGGACGAAGTAGAACTGCTCGCGGGTGAGGTCGTGCCGCCCGGCGGTGGCCGCCAGCGCGGAGTCCGAGGGCGGGGCGGGCGGGGCCGCGGCGAGGGCCGCGGGGGCGCCGCCGAGGGTGGCGGCGGTCAGCGCGGCGGCCAGCAGGACGGCCGTCCGGCCGGGTCTGGGTCGGAGGCTGCTCCGTCGGAGGCGGAGCGGGGCATCGGCCACTGAGGGCTCCCTTAGGGGGAAGGGGCGATCGATTTCCCAGGAAGCTAGCGGCCTGCAATATGTTTCAGCAAGATGCAGAAACCTTTTCGTAGCAAGGAGATCCAGGTCACCGGCCGCTGCCGCCACCCCGATTACGCCCTTCGAACGACGAGCGTGACAATGGGACGCATGTCCGTCCCACCGGTAAGCACCAGAATCGATCGCACCCCCTACCCCGGTGGGATCTGCCCCCTACCCCTCAAGGGGGACAGCCGGTGAAGAATCCACTTCCGGAGGATGAGCAGACGGCTACGAGCGGTCTGGCAGACTTCTCGTCCATGGGGGAACCGACCGAGATCAACCGAGGCGTCGCCGGGCGCGCCGACGTGGCCCACGGTGGCGGTTCCGAAGCAGCGAAGGCCCCCACGGTCCACCTGCACGAAGGAACCACCCGTGCCGCCCAGTCCCGTACCGCCGCCCTGCGCGACCGCATCCGGGGCCAGCGCCGCTCACCGGCCCGGCCGCGGATCTGGTTCGAGCTCGCCCTCATCGGGATCAGCTACTGGATCTACTCGATCGTGCGCAACGCCGTCCCGGAGCAGGCGTCGATAGCCCAGAAGCACGCGAGCTGGATCTGGGACCTGGAGCAGCACCTCGGCATCGCCGTCGAGCGTTCGATCAACCACGCCGTGGACGGCGTCGGGTGGCTCATCACCGGGATGAACTACTACTACGCGACGCTGCACTTCGTCATCACCATCGGCGTGCTGATCTGGCTCTACCGCTGGCACCCCGGCCGCTACGTCGCCGCCCGCACCGTGCTGTTCGTCACCACCGGGATCGCCCTCGTCGGCTTCTACTTCTTCCCGCTGGCCCCGCCGCGGCTGATGACCGACGGCGGCTTCATCGACACCGTGAAGGTCCACGGCACCTGGGGCTCGATGGCCTCCGGCCCCGCCGCGCACGTCTCCAACCAGTACGCGGCGATGCCCTCGATGCACATCGGCTGGTCGATGTGGTGCGGACTGGCGATCTTCTTCCTGGCCCGCCGGACGTGGGTGCGGGTGCTCGGCCTGCTGTACCCGGCGACCACCCTGCTGGTCATCATCTCGACCGCCAACCACTTCTGGATGGACGCCATCGGCGGCGAGATCTGCCTCGCCGTGGGCTTCCTCTCCGCCCGCTGGCTCTACCACGAGTGGGTCTACCGGCTGCCCCGGGTGCCCGACCGGGAGAAGAGCGACGAGCCGATCACCGTTCCCGAGCAGTGGAGCGAACCGGCGGTCACCGCCGGGCGGCGCTGACGCGGAAACGGGAGGGGCCCCTGCGGGGCCCCTTCTTCGTACGCCGGTCGGCCTCGCGCACCGATCGGCTTCGCGCACCGGTCGGCTTCGCACGCCGGTCAGCCGCCGCCGTAGAACAGCCGGTCCACCACCACCCGGGCCCGCCGGGTGGTGCGCCGGTAGTCGTCCACCAGCTCCCCGCTGTGCCCGGCGCCGTACCCGAGGTAGCGGGCCACCCCCGCCAGCTCCCGGGCCTCCCCCGGGAAGCTGTCCCCCGGCCGGCCGCGCACCAGCATCACCGCCGCCCGCACCCGGGAGGCCAGCACCCAGGCCGCATCCAGCACCTCCGCGTCCGCCGCCTCCACCAGCCCGGCCTCGACGGCGGCCGCCAGCGCGAGCCTGGTCCGGGTGGTGCGCAGGGCCGGCAACTCGTGCCCGTGCTGGAGCTGGAGCAGCTGCACCGTCCACTCCACGTCCGCCAGCCCGCCCCGACCGATCTTGGTGTGGGTGGTCGGGTCGGCGCCGCGCGGCAGCCGCTCGGCCTCGATCCGCGCCTTGATCCGGCGGATCTCCACCAGGTCCCGCTCCGGCACCCCGGTGCCCGGGTAGCGCAGCGGGTCGATCAACCCCCGGAACCGCACCCCCAGTTCCTCGTCCCCCGCCACCGGCTCGGCCCGCAGCAGCGCCTGGCTCTCCCAGGCGTGCGACCAGCGCCGGTAGTACGCCGCGTACGAGGCGAGGCTGCGCACCAGCGGACCGCTGCGCCCCTCCGGCCGCAGGTCGGCGTCGACCAGCAGCGGCGGCTCGGTGGACGGCGCGCCCAGCAGGGTCCGCAGCTGGTGGCAGACCGCCTGGGCGGCCCGGGCCGCCTCCTGCTCCAGCGAGCCGAGCAGCGGCTCGTGGACGAAGAGCACGTCCGCGTCCGAGCCGTAGCCCAGCTCGTGGCCGCCGAAGCGGCCCATCGCGATCACCGCGATCCGGGTCGGCAGGTCCCCGTTCTCGGCCTCCCAGCCGGCGACGCAGGCGTTCAGCGCGCCCTGCAGGGTGGCGGCGTTGAGCGCGGTCAACGCCTCCCCCGCGACGTCCAGCGCCTCCCCCGGGGTCTCCCCGAGCCGGCCCAGCACGTCCGCGGCGGCCGTACGGAACAGCTCCCGGCGGCGCACCGAGCGGGCGGAGGCCACGGCGGCGGCAGTGGACCCGGCCCGGCGGACGGCGGCCAGGATCTCCGACTGGAGGGCCGCCCGGCCGCGCGGCACCAGGCCCTGCGGGTCGCCCAGCATCGCCACCGCCTCGGGGGCGCGCAGCAGCAGGTCGGGGGCGAGGCGGCCGGCCGACAGCACCCGGGCGAGTTGCTCGGCGGCGGCGCTCTCGTCCCGCAGCAGCCGCAGGTACCAGGGGGTACGGCCGAGCGCGTCGGAGACCAGGCGGAAGTTGAGCAGCCCGGCGTCCGGGTCGGCCGAGTCGGCGAACCAGCCGAGCAGCACCGGCAGCAGGGTGCGCTGGATCGCCGCCTTGCGGCTCACCCCGGAGGCGAGCGCGCTGATGTGCCGCAGCGCCGCGGCCGGGTCCGCGTAGCCGAGCGCCTCCAGCCGGGCCCGGGCCGCCTCCGGGGTCAGCCCGGCGGCACCGGGCGGCAGTTCGGCGACGGCGTCGAGCAGCGGGCGGTAGAACAACTTCTCGTGCAGCCGCCTGACCTCCACCGCGTGCCGCTTCCACTCGCGCTGCAGCGCGGCCACCGGGTCGGAGCGGGTGTCGTCGTTGATCAGCGAGGCGAGCGAGCGGGCGAGGCGGCGCAGGTCCTCCTCGGCGGTGGGCATCAGATGGGTGCGGCGCAGCCGGTGCAGCTGGATGCGGTGCTCCAGCGAGCGCAGGAAGCGGTACGCGGCGTCCAGCGAGGCGGCGTCCGCCCGGCCGACGTACCCGCCGCGGGAGAGCGCGGCCAGCGCCTCCAGGGTGTTGCCGCTGCGCAGCGCCGGGTCGGTGCGGCCGTGCACCAGCTGGAGCAGCTGGACGGAGAACTCGACGTCGCGCAGCCCGCCCGGGCCGAGCTTGAGCTGGCGGTCCAGCTCGGTGGCCGGGATGGAGTCGATCACCCGGCGGCGCATCTGCTGCACGTCGGCGACGAAGTTCTCCCGGGCCGCGGCCTGCCAGACCATCGGGGCGAGCGCCTCCAGGTACGCGGCGCCGAGTTCGGCGTCCCCGGCCACCGGGCGGGCCTTGAGCAGCGCCTGGAACTCCCAGGTCTTGGCCCAGCGCTGGTAGTAGGCGAGGTGGCTGGCCAGGGTGCGCACCAGCGGGCCGTTGCGGCCCTCGGGGCGCAGGTTGGCGTCCACCGGCCAGATGGTGCCCTCGCCGGTGGTGTCCGCGCAGAGCCGGGTGAGCGCGGCGGCCAGTCGGGTGGCGGCCGCGAGCGCCTCCTGCTCGCCCACGCCCTCGCGCGGCTCGGCGACGAAAACGACGTCCACGTCCGAGACGTAGTTGAGCTCGCGGCCGCCGCACTTGCCCATGCCGATCACCGCGAGCCGGCAGGCCGCGGCGGCCTCCTGGTCCTGCTCGGCGGCGAGGTCCAGGGCGGTCTGGAGGGTGGCGCCGGCCAGGTCGGCGAGTTCGGCGGCGGTCTGGGCGAGGTCGGTGGTGCCGGTGAGGTCGCGGGCGGCGATGGCCAGCAGGCAGCGGCGGTAGGCGACGCGCAGCGCGTTCGCCGGGTTCCGGTCGCCGCCCCGGACGCCCTCGGCGAGGGCGCGGCGGAAGTCCTCCGGACCGGGGTGCATGTCGCGCAGTTCGAAGGTGACCAGCACGTGCCAGTCGTGCGGGTGCCGGGCCAGGTGCTCGCCGAGCGCGGTGGAGACGCCGAGCACGCCGAGCAGCCGGTCGCGCAGCGGCTTGGAGGTGGTGAGGGTGTCGCGCAGGGTGTGCCGGTCGGCCTCGTCGGCGGCCTCCAGCAGGCGGGCCAGGCCCAGCAGCGCGAGGTCGGGGTCGGCGGTGGCGCCGAGCGCGTCCAGCAGCACCGGGTCGTCGGCCAGGCCCTCCAGCTCCGGGCCCTCCAGCAGCCGCACCGCCTGCGCGGGGTCGGTGAACCCGCGCCGGACCAGCCGCATCTCCGGCCGGCTGATCCGGCCCCCGGCCCGCTGCTCCTCGACCGCCATCGGCCCCTCCATCCGTCCGCCCCAGCAGGTTACGCGCCCGTGCGGCGCCGTGCCGGGCGTGACCGGCGGATGGACCGGTCGGATCGCGGCGGGAGGCCACCGCCCTCGAAGCGCACCGCTTCGTCGCGGATCCTTCACATTCCGCCGTCAGGGGGCGGCCCAGCGGGATCCCCCGAACGGAGACCCCGCCGTCGCCCGATCGGGCGACGGCGGGGCCGGGGGTTCGAACCGCAGCTCAGAGCACCTGGAGGTTCTCGCGCAGCTCGAACGGGGTGACCTCGGAGCGGTACTTCTCCCACTCCTGGCGCTTGTTGCGGAGGAAGAAGTCGAACACGTGCTCCCCGAGCGTCTCCGCGACGAGTTCGCTGCGCTGCATCAGGTCGATGGCCTCGCCGAGGTTCTGCGGCATCGGCTGGATGCCGAGGGCGCGGCGCTCGGAGTCGGACAGCGCCCACACGTCGTCGTCGGCGCCGGGCGGGAGCTCGTAGCCCTCCTCGATGCCCTTGAGGCCGGCCGCGAGGGTGACGGCGTAGGCGAGGTAGGGGTTGCAGCCGGTGTCGAGGGAGCGGACCTCGATCCGGGTGGAGCCCTGCTTGCCCGGCTTGTACATCGGCACCCGGATCAGCGCCGAGCGGTTGTTGTGGCCCCAGCAGATGTACGAGGGGGCCTCACCGCCGGCCCCGGCGGTGCGCTGGGAGCCGCCCCAGATCCGCTTGTAGGAGTTCACCCACTGGTTGGTGACGGCCGCGGTCTCGGCGGCGTGCCGCAGCAGGCCGGCGATGAAGGAGCGGCCGACCTTGGACAGCTGGTACTCGGCGCCGGACTCGTGGAAGGCGTTGCGGTCGCCCTCGAACAGCGAGACGTGGGTGTGCATGCCGCTGCCGGGGTGCTCGGAGAAGGGCTTGGGCATGAAGCTCGCGTGCACGCCCTGCTCCAGCGCGACCTCCTTCATGACCAGCCGGAAGGTCATGATGTTGTCGGCGGTGGACAGCGCGTCGGCGTAGCGCAGGTCGATCTCCTGCTGGCCGGGGGCGCCCTCGTGGTGCGAGAACTCGACCGAGATGCCCATCGACTCCAGCATGGTGATCGCCTGCCGGCGGAAGTCGTGGCCCACCCCGCGCGGGGTGTGGTCGAAGTAGCCGGACTGGTCGGCGGGGATCGGCGGGGTGCCGTCGCCGGGCAGGTTCTTCAGCAGGAAGAACTCGATCTCGGGGTGGGTGTAGAAGGTGAAACCCTGCTCCGAGGCCTTCTCCAGGGTGCGCTTGAGCACGAACCGGGGGTCGGCGTACGAGGGCGAGCCGTCCGGCATCAGGATGTCGCAGAACATCCGGGCGGTGCCGGGGATCTCCGAGCGCCACGGCAGGATCTGGAAGGTGGTCGGGTCCGGCTTGGCGATCATGTCGGACTCGTAGACCCGGGCGAAGCCCTCGATCGCCGACCCGTCGAAGCCGATGCCCTCCTCGAACGCCTGCTCCAGCTCGGCCGGCGCCACCGCGACCGACTTCAGGAACCCCAGCACGTCGGTGAACCACAGCCGGACGAACCGGATGTCACGCTCTTCGAGCGTCCGAAGCACGAACTGCTGCTGCTTGCCCATGGGGACAGTCTCACCTCTGCTCTTTACGCTCGTGTTACGCCCTGGAGGCTCGCGGAAAGACCCCGTAAAGCGATTGACCCCATCATGGCCGATCACCGCGCGGCGCGTCAGTGCCGACCCCGCTCCCGGCCCCCGTACGGGACATCGCGTCAGATCGACGATTACACTGTGAGCCATGCCCAATCTCCGTCTCGCCCTGAGCCAGATCGACCCCTGGGTCGGTGACATCGCCCGCAACAGCGATGAGGTGGTGCGCTGGACCGCGCGGGCCGTGGGAGCCGGTGCCCAGTTGGTCGCCTTCCCCGAGATGGCCCTGACCGGGTACCCGGTCGAGGACCTCGCCCTGCGGCGCTCCTTCGTCGAGGCCTCCCGCGGGGCGCTGGTCGAGCTGGCGGGCCGACTGGCCGACGAGGGGCTGGGCGAGGTTCCGGTGGTGGTGGGCTACCTCGGGCGCTCCGAGCAGGCCTCGCCGCGCTTCGGCCGCCCGGCCGGGTCGCCGCAGAACTGCGCCGCCGTGCTGCACCGGGGCGAGGTGGTCACCCGCTTCGCCAAGCACCACCTGCCCAACTACGGGGTCTTCGACGAGTTCCGCTGGTTCGTCCCCGGCGACCAGCTGCCGGTGCTGCGGCTGCACGGGGTGGACGTCGCGCTGGCCATCTGCGAGGACATCTGGCAGGACGGCGGCCGGGTCACCGCCGCGCGCGAGGCCGAGGCCGGGCTGCTGCTGGTGATCAACGGCTCCCCGTACGAGCGGAACAAGGACGACCAGCGGCTGGAGCTGGTCCGGCGCCGCGCCGCCGAGGCGGGCTGCGCCCTGGCGTACGTCAACATGGTCGGCGGCCAGGACGAGCTGGTCTTCGACGGCGACTCGATCGTGGTCGGCGCAGACGGCGAGGTCCTCGCCCGCTCCCCGCAGTTCGAGGAGCACCTGCTGGTGATGGACCTCGACCTGCCGGCCGCCGGTGACGACCACACCGACGGCCTGCTGCTGAGCGACGGCCTGCACCTGGTGCGCACCGTGCTGAGCACCGAACCGCGGGCCGTGCCCGCCGGGGAGCCGGCCCCCGGGATCGCGCCGCGGCTGTCCGACGAGGCCGAGATCTGGGCCGCGCTGGTCTCCGGCACCCGGGCGTACGTGGCCAAGAACGGCTTCCGCTCGGTGCTGATCGGCCTGTCCGGCGGCATCGACTCGGCGCTGGTGGCCGCGATCGCGGTGGACGCGGTCGGCGCGGAGAACGTGCACTGCGTCTCGATGCCCAGCCGCTACTCCTCGCAGCACTCCAGGGACGACGCGGCCGAGCTGGCCCGCCGCACCGGCCTGCACTTCCGGACCGTCTCCATCGCCCCGATGTTCGACGCCTACATGGGCGCCACCGAGCTGACCGGCCTGGCCGAGGAGAACCTCCAGTCCCGGCTGCGCGGCACCCTGCTGATGGCGATCTCCAACCAGGAGGGGCACATCGTGCTCGCGCCCGGCAACAAGAGCGAGCTGGCGGTCGGCTACTCGACCCTGTACGGCGACTCGGTGGGCGCGTACGGCCCGATCAAGGACGTCTACAAGTCGCTGGTCTTCCCCCTCGCCCGCTGGCGCAACGAGGAGGCCGAGCGGCGCGGCGAGGTGCCGCCGATCCCGGAGAACACCATCTCCAAGCCGCCGTCCGCCGAGCTGCGGCCGGACCAGAAGGACACCGACTCGCTGCCCGACTACGACCTGCTGGACAGCGTGCTGGCCCGCTACATCGAGGGCGACGAGGGCCGGGACGCGATCGTCGCGGCCGGCTTCGACCCGGCCGTGGTGGACCGGGTGGTCCGGCTGGTCGACACCGCCGAGTACAAGCGGCGCCAGTACCCGCCGGGCCCGAAGATCTCGGTCAAGAACTTCGGCCGGGACCGCCGTCTGCCGATCACCAACCGGTGGCGGCGGGGCTGATCCCGAGGCGGGCCGACCCCGGGGTGGGGCGGCCGGTCCCGGAGACGGACCCCTACGACGAGTACCGGTAGGCGGCGGCCACCGCGAGGTGGTCGCTGCCGTCCCGGGGCAGGGTGCGGGAGTCCACCGGTTCGAGCCCGCCCTTGCTCATGATCTGGTCGATCCGCGCCATCGGGAACGCCGCCGGCCAGCTGAACCCGAAGCCGTCCCCGGCGGCGCCCTGGGCCGAGCGCATCTGCGAGGTGACGGGCGCCAGGCTGCGGTCGTTCATGGTGCCGTTGAGGTCGCCGAGCAGCAGGACCTTCTTCAGCGGCTCGCCCTGGATCGCGTCGCCGAGCGCCTGCGCGCTGACGTCCCGCTGGTTGACGGTGAAGCCGCCCTCGGCCTTGAGCCGCACGGAGGGCAGGTGCGCGACGTACACCGCGACCGGGCCCTGCGGGGTGGTGACCTGGGCCCGGAACGCCCTGGTCCAGCCGATCTTCAGGTCCACCGGGGAGACCTCGCCGATCGGGTACTTCGACCAGAGGCCGACCGTCCCCTCCACCGTGTGGTACGGGTACGCCCCGGCGAGGCCGTTCTCGTACGAGCGCAGCTGCTTGCCGGCCAGCTCCTGGAGGGCGACGATCTGGGCGTCGGAGGCGATCAGGCCGCGGATGGTGGCCTGCACGTCGGTGTTGGCGGCGGCGACGTTGTGGCTGACCACCGTCCAGTCGCCCTTGCCGCCGCTCTTGTCGGTGAGCAGCCCGCCGAACAGGTTGGCCCACAGCACGGCGGGCAGCAGCAGGGCGAGCAGCGCGGTGGCGGAGCGGCGCAGCAGCGCGGGCACCAGCAGCACCGGGACGGCCAGGCCCAGCCAGGGCAGGAAGGTCTCCAGCAGGCTGCCGAGGTTGCCGACGCCGTTGGGCAGGTCGGCGTGGAAGGCCAGCAGCACGGCGGTGAGCAGGGCCAGCAGGGCGATCAGCAGGCCGCGCCGCCAGGGGCCGCTGCCACGGGCGTCGCGGCCCCAGTGCCGCAGGCCGAGGAAGCGAACGGGGCGGCGGTCGGACGAGGTGTCCCGGGACCGGTCGGTGGTCCACTCGGTCCTGTCCGCCTGTGCCATGCCGTGGCTCCCGCCGCTCGTGCCGTCCGCCGGTCCGGTGTCCGGCCCGTTGGGGTACGGGCGCCGCGCCGGACTGGTGCCGGTTTGCTCGGATATCCGGCTCAGCCTATGCCGGGACAGACGTGCGGCCCCCGGAACGGGTTCCGGCGTGGCCCGGTTTGGTGAGCCAGGACACGTCCGGACACGATCGACCCGCTCCCGTCCGGGAGCGTCCGGGAGCGTCCGGCCGTGGGAGGGGCCTCAGCGCGGTGCGACGCCGTCGAGCACGGTGTCGACCAGTCGGCGGGAGAGGTCCGGATCCTCCAGGTCGGTGTCGTCCGACAGGATGCTGCGGTAGAGGATCGGGCCCATCAGCAGGTCACCGAGCAGCTCCACGTCGAGGTCGTCGCGGATCACGCCCTCGGCGATGGCCTGGCGGACCAGGTGGAGCCCGACCTCCCGGCGCGGTTTGACCACCCTCTCCAGGTAGGCGGCGTGCAGCTCGGGCAGACCGTGCATCTGGCCGAGGGCGGCCTTGAGGACCCAGCGGGTGCGCTTGGCCAGGCCACGCCGGCGGATGTAGTCGACCATCGCGATCAGGTCCTCGCGGGCGCCGCCGCCGGTGGGCTCCGGCACCGGCTCCTCCAGCCGGCCGACCACGTCGACGAGCAGGGCCTCCTTGTTGGGCCAGCGCCGGTAGATGGTGGCCTTGCCGACGCCGGCGGCGGTGGCGATGCCCTCGATGGTGAGCTCGGACAGCGTGTTGCCGTCGGCCATCAGGTCCTCGACGGCGGTGAAGATGGCCTGCTCGGCGGCCTCGCTGCGGGGTCGGCCCCGGCGTACCGCCGTGCCGTGCTGCCCGGTCTCGGCGGTCGGCGTGTCCGTCTTCATCCCCGCTGTCTCTCCCTCGCTGCCCCCGGCGTGAGCGCCGGGGCGTGTCCGTCGGTGAGTCCGCGGCGGGGGTGGGGCCCCGCTTCGGACCGAGGCCCTGCCACCCGGGCCCACCCGGGTGACAGGGCCATTGTCACTCAGCCGCGGTACGGCCCGGCCGCGACTCGGCCGTGGTTCGGCCGCGGCTCGGGCCTCGACGACGCTCAGGCCTCGGCGACCGCCGTCTCCCGGGTCCGGTCCTGCGGCTCGGGGGCCTGCCCGGCCGGGCCGCCCGGGGCCGCGGCGCGGCGCGGCAGCAGGAACCAGGCGACGAGGGCGCCGATCAGCGAGACGCCCACCGAGATCCCGGCCACCACGTGCATGGCGTGGAGGAAGGAGTCGTTCGCGGGGGCGACCAGCGCCTGGCCGCCGGGGATCCGGCCGGCGATGGCCAGGGTGGCCTCCAGGGACTCGCCGGCCTTGCCGCGCAGCCCCTCGGGCAGGTGGTCGAGGGTGTCGGACATGCCGTCGCGGTACACGGTGGAGAGCACCGCGCCGAGCACCGCGACCCCGAGCGAGCCGCCGACCTGGCGGAAGGTGTTGTTGACGGCCGAGCCGGCGCCGGCCTTCTCGCGGGGCAGCGAGCCCATGATCGCGACGGTGACCGGCGGCATGACGTGGGCCATGCCGCTGCCCATCACCAGGCCGAGCACCACCAGCACCCAGATCGGCGTGGTGGCGTCGAGCACGATGTAGCCGACGAAGCCGATCGCGACCAGCACCATGCCGCCCGCGGCGGTGGCGGCGACGCCCAGGCGGTCGACCACCAGCCGGGCCCGCGGCGCGAACAGCAGCTGGGCGGCGGCCAGCGGCAGCATCAGCACACCGGCCTGGAGCGCGCTGTAGCCGCGCACGCTCTGGGTGTAGAAGACGCCGAAGAAGGAGACGCCCATCAGCGCGAAGAAGATCACGCCGACCACCACCACGGAGGCGCTGAACACCCGGTTGCGGAACCAGGTGACGTCCAGCGCGGGAGAGGGCGTACGGCGCTCGAACCAGACGAAGGCGACCAGCGCCAGGACGCCCAGCAGGGTCGGCCCCCAGGCCTCGAACGCGGTGAAGTCGGCCAGCTCGCCGCCCTTGATGATGCCGTAGATCAGTGCGACCAGGCCGATGATCGACAGCAGTACGCCGACCGGGTCCATCTTCCCCGGGTTGGGGTCCCTGGACTCGGGGACCAGCACCACCATCAGGACCAGCGCGACGATCACGATCGGGACGTTGACCAGGAAGACCGAGCCCCACCAGAAGTGCTCGATCAGCAGGCCGCCGGTGATCGGGCCGATGGCGATGGCCAGGCCGACCGCGCCGGCCCAGATGCCGATCGCCTTGGGCTGCTCGGAGCGCTCGAAGACGTTCATGATGATCGCCAGCGTGGCGGGCATCGCGAGCGCGCCGCCGATGCCCATCACGGCGCGGTAGCCGATGAGTTCACCGGGCGAGGAGGCCATCGCGGAGAGCAGCGAGGCGATGCCGAAGACCACCATGCCGCCCAGCAGCGCCCGCTTGCGGCCGAAGCGGTCGCCGAGCAGGCCCGAGGTGAAGAGCAGCCCGGCGAAGACCAGGGTGTAGGAGTTGATCGCCCACTCCAGGTCGCTCTGGGTGGCGCCCAGTCCGACCGGGGCGGGGGTCGCGATGGTCTTCATCGCGACGTTGAGGATCGAGTTGTCGAGCACGACGACGAGCAGGGCGAGCACCAGGGTGCACAGGATCGCCCAGCGCCGGCGGTGGATGGCTTCCGGCACGCGAGGTGGCGCGGCTGCGGTGGTCATTGGTCTTCCCGTCCGTGGTGGTGTGTCACTGGCGGGCATTTGCGAGTCGTGGACGTCTCGTAACCCCCCGCATCAGATTAGCTGGCAATACGATACGAGACGAGTCCGTTTCGTAAAAACGCGGCAAAGCCCGCCCTCCGCACCGGCCGGTGTGGCGTGGATCGCACCCGGCCCGCCGCACCCCTCTTTGCGCTCACGCCGGGGCGTGCAAGCATGGAGGTGATCCGGGGACGCCGCACGGCGCCACGAGACGACAACCCTTCAGGAGCCCGTTCGATGAACGCTTCTTCGCCTTCGCCTGCCCAGAACCAGGCGACGACCACCACGCTCTACGGCGGGGTCACCAACCGCCGCGTCACCGTCCGCGACCTCGCCACCGCCAAGCAGCGCGGCGAGAGGTGGGCGATGCTCACCGCCTACGACGCCCTCACCGCAGGGGTGTTCGACGAGGCCGGGATCCCCGTCCTGCTGGTCGGCGACTCCGCCGGCAACTGCCACCTCGGCTACGAGACCACCGTGCCGGTGACCATGGATCAGATGGTGATGCTCTCCGCCGCCGTCGTCCGAGGCACCAAGCGCGCCATGATCGTCGCCGACCTGCCGTTCGGCTCGTACCAGGAGTCGCCCGCCCAGGCCATGCACAACGCCGCCCGGCTGATGAAGGAGGCCGGGGTCGGCGCGGTCAAGCTGGAGGGCGGGGAGCGCAGCGCCCGCTCGATCGAGCTGCTGGTCGAGGCCGGCGTCCCGGTGATGGCGCACATCGGCCTCACCCCGCAGTCCGTGCACGCCCTCGGCGGCTACCCCGTCCAGGGCCGCGGCGACGAGGCGGCGCACCAGCTGCTGCGCGACGCCAAGGCCGTCCAGCAGGCCGGCGCCTTCTCGGTGGTGCTGGAGGCCGTCCCGGCCGAGCTGGCCGCGCAGGTCACCGAGCAGCTGGCGATCCCGACCGTCGGCATCGGCGGCGGGCCGGACACCGACGCGCAGGTGCTGGTCTGGACCGACATGGCCGGCATGACGGCGGGCCGGGTGCCGAAGTTCGTCAAGCAGTACGCCGACCTGCGGGCCGTCCTCGGCGGCGCCGCCCGCGCGTACGCGGAGGACGTGCGCACCGGCGCCTTCCCGGCGGCGGAGCACAGCTTCCACTGAGCGACCGCTTCCACTGAGCGGCCGCCCGGCTGAGAACAGCTGAGAGACCGCCCAGCGGCCCCGCTCCGAGCGCTCGGAGCGGGGCCGCTGTCATGCCGGGACGGCGGTGACAGCGGGGTGACAGCGCGCCCGCGCCGGTGACAGGAGGCTGACAGCCGGGGCGGACAGCCTGGGGGCATGACAGGAATCGCCACCGCCCCGAACACGCGGGGAACAGCCGGCAACGCCGTCGAGGTCCACGGCATCGTCAAGCACTTCGGCACCACCAAGGCCCTCGACGGCGTCGACCTCACCGTCCGGGAGGGCACCGTGCTCGGGGTGCTCGGCCCCAACGGCGCGGGCAAGACCACCCTGGTCCGGATCCTCTCCACCCTGATCAAGCCGGACGCCGGCACCGCGTTCGTCGGCGGCTACGACGTCCTGCGCCAGCCCAAGCAGCTGCGCCGCACCATCGGCCTGACCGGCCAGTACGCCTCGGTGGACGAGCTGCTCTCCGGCTACGAGAACCTCTACCTGATCGGCCGGCTGCTCGACCTCTCCCGGCGCGACGCCAAGGCCCGGGCCACCGAGCTGCTGGAGCGCTTCTCGCTCACCGAGGCCGCCAAGCGGACCGCCAAGACCTACTCCGGCGGCATGCGCCGGCGCCTCGACCTGGCCGCCTCCATGATCGGCCGCCCCCGGGTGCTCTACCTGGACGAGCCCACCACCGGCCTGGACCCGCGCACCCGCAACGAGGTGTGGGACGAGGTGCAGCGGATGGTCGCCGAGGGCAGCACCGTGCTGCTGACCACCCAGTACATGGAGGAGGCGGAGCAGCTCGCGAACGAGCTCACCGTCATCGACCGCGGCAGGGTGATCGCCAACGGCGCCGTCGCCGAGCTGAAGGCCAGGGTCGGCGGCCAGACCCTCCAGGTCCGCCCGGCCCACCCGGCCGAACTGCCGGAGATGGCCCGCTGCCTGCACGAGAGCGGCATCACCAACGCCACCGTCTCCCCCGACACCGGGCTGCTCGCGGTGCCGATCACCGGCGAGGAGCAGCTGACCGCCGTCATCGGCGTGCTCGGCGGCCGCGGCTTCGCGATCGCCGGCATCGACACCAAGGTGCCCAGCCTGGACGAGGTCTTCCTCGCCATCACCGGCAAGCCCGCCACCGTGGCGGACACCGCCCCCGCCGCCAGCCCCGCCGCCAAGGAGCCCGTCGCATGACCACCGCCACGCTCGCCCCCGCCCCGGCGGAGGACTCCCGGATCGGCCTGGTCGGCACCCTGCGCCACGTCGGCGCGCTGACCAGGCGCAACCTGATGCGGATCAAGGCGGATCCGGAGTCGATGTTCGACGCCGTGCTGATGCCGATCATCTTCACGGTGCTGTTCGTCTACGTCTTCGGCGGCGCCATGTTCGCCGGGGACCAGGACGCCTACAAGCAGTACATGATCCCCGGCCTGCTCGGGCAGACCGGCATGACCCTGGCGCTGGCCGTGGGCACCGGTCTGAACAGCGACTTCCAGACCGGCGTGATGGACCGCTTCCGCACCCTGCCGATCGGTCGGGCCTCGGTACTGCTGTCCAAGATCGTCGCGGAGTCGCTGCGGGCGCTGCTCTCCTCCGCGATCCTGCTGACCTTCGCCTTCCTGCTCGGCTTCGAGCTGAAGACCGGACCGCTGGAGCTGCTGGCCGCGGTCGGCCTGTCGATGGTGTTCGGCATGTCGATCGTCTGGATCTCGATGCTGCTGGGCATGTCGCTGCGCAGCGCCCAGGCGGTGCAGGGCGTCTCCATGCTGGTCCTGATGCCGCTGCAGTTCGGCAGCTCGATCTTCGCCCCGACCAGCACCATGCCGGGCTGGCTGCAGTCCTTCACCGAGGTCAACCCGCTCTCCGCGCTGGCCGACGCCTCCCGCGCCCTGCTCAACGGCCAGGGGCCGGTGGCCCACCCGGTGATGGTCGTGCTGATCTGGTCGGCGGCCGCGACCGCGATCTTCGCCCCGCTCGCGGTGGCCCGCTTCCGCAAGCGGGTCTGAGCGAGCCGTGGACGAGGCGCCGGCCGGCGAACGGGCCGGTCGGCCGGGTGACCAGGGGACGGGCACCCGGCCGGCCGGCCGCTCAGTCGATCAACTCCTCCAGCAGCTCCTGGGTCTGCTGCTGCGTCATCCCGTCGCCGGTGGCGTACGCCGCCTCGTACCCTGCGTCGCCCAGCAGCCCCCGCAGGACGACGGCCGCCCGTTCGCGTTCGGCGCGGTCCAGGTAGCCGCCCTTCGGGCCGTTCAGCCCGTTGTGCGCGCCGAGCAGCACCGCCGCCAGGCGGGCCCGCTCCAGGTCGCCGTCCCGCTCGGCGAAGGAGCGCAGCACCCCGGCCGCGGCGGGCACCACCATGACCGTCATCTGCTCGGCGAAGCCGGACGCCGCCGTCACCGAGAGCACCATCCGCCGCCCCTCGCGGAGCATGGCGAGCCCCCGCTCCGGATCACCGGACCGGGCGATGATCCAGCCCCGGGAGGCGGTGAGCATCCCGGACACGATGCTCTCCGAGAAGCCCCCCGCCCTGGCCCCCTCCAGCAGGTCCAGCTCGGCCAGGGCCTGCGCGTACTCGCCGCGCTGGGCGTGGATGCCGGCGAGCGTCAGCCGGCCGAACAGCAGCGCACCGCTGGTGGCCTGGTCGGCGACCAGGGGTCCGAGGCCCCCCACCGTCTCGCGGATGAGCCGCTCCCCGCCCTCCAGGTCCAGTTCCATCAGGGCGCTGCCGAGGTTCACCCGCAGGACCGGCACCTCCTGGAGCGCCCCCAGCTCCTCGGCCAGCTCGATCGCCCGCGTGTAGGCGGCGACCGCGGCCTCGGCCTCGCCCCGGATGGCCAGCGACTCGCCGCGGGCCGACAGCGCCTGGGAGACGCCCCAGAGGTTGCCGGCCTGCTCGTACAGCTCCAGGGAGCGCTCGCCGTCCCGGATGCCCTGCTCCCCGCCGCCCGGCCAGTCGTTCATCATCTTGGCCCGGATCTGCAGGATGAAGGCCAGGTCGTTCGGGCTGCCGTACATCTCGCAGCCGCGGACCGCGTCCTCCATCAGCTCGATCATCAGCTCCATGTGGCCGGTCAGGAAGGCCCCGAAGACCCGCATCATCGCCGGGAAGCGGTAGGACTGCGGCAGGTCCGGGCCGTAGACGTCCATCAGCCGCTGGGCGACCTCGACCGCCTTCGGGTCGCCGAGGACCTCCAGGTTCCCCTCGAACAGCCCTATCAACCGGTACATCGCGAGCAGCCGGCGGGCCTCCTCGACCACGCCCTCGGGCATCGGTACGCCGTACGCCAGCACGTCGCGATCCAGCGGCACCGGCGGCGGGCCGTCCGGCGCGAACGGGTCCCGGCCCAGCGCCCTGACCGCGTTGTACCAGCCGCGGGCCTCCAGGCCGTAGCCGCGCAGCGACCAGTACCAGCTCATGCCGAGGGCCAGCACCAGTGCCTGCTGCTCGTCCGCGAGGTCGATCGCCCGGCGCAGCGCGGCCCTGATGTTGTCCTGCTCGCGGTCCAGCACCGACAGCCAGTGCAACTGCCGGGGGCCGTGGACGTCCAGGCCGGCGGTGGCGACCGAGGCCCGGAAGTGCGCCAGGTGGCGGGCCTCGGTGGCCGCGCGCTCGGCGGCGGACCCGGCCAGCCGCTCGGTCGCGTACTCGTGGATGGTCTCCAGCATCCGGTAGCGCGGCGGGCTGCCGTCGTCCAGGTCGGCCACCAGCAGGGACTTGTCGACCAGGGACAGCAGCAGGTCGGCGACCTCCTCCCGGGCCACCTCGGCGCCGTCGGCGCAGATCGCCTCGGCGTCCTCCAGCTGCCAGCCGCCGGCGAACACCGAGAGCCGGCGCAGCACCGCCCGCTCCCGCTTGCCGAGAAGGTCCCAGCTCCAGTCGACCACCGCGCGCAGGGTCTGCTGGCGCGGCAGCAGCGTGCGGCTGCCGGCGGTGAGCAGCGCGAAGCGGCCGTCCAGGCGGTCGGCGATCTGGCGGGCCGTCATCACCCGCAGCCGGGCGGCGGCCAGTTCGATGGCGAGCGGCAGTCCGTCCAGGCGGCGGCAGATCTCGGCGCAGGCCTCCGGGTCGCTCTGCGGATCGAAGCCGGGACGGGCGGCGGCGGCGCGCTCGGCGAGCAGCCGCAGGGCGACCGGATCGGGCAGCGGCTCGACCGGCAGCACCGTCTCGCCGGGCACGCCGAGCGGCTCACGGCTGGTGGCGAGCACGGTCAGCCCGGGGCACTCGGCGAGCAGCACGTCGGTGAGCTCGGCGGCGGCCTGGATCAGGTGTTCACAGTTGTCCAGGACCAGCAGCATCCGGCGGTGGCCGCAGTGCTCGACCAGGCGGCGCACCGGGTCCTCGACGCGCTTGTCCAGCACCTCGGCGACCATGCTGCTACTGCTGTGCAGCACGATCTCGCGCAGGCCGAGCGCGGAGACCACGGCGGCGGGGACGGCCTCCGGGCTCTCCAGCGGGGCGAGTTCGGCGACCCAGACGCCGTCCGGCCAGCGCCCGGCGGACTGCTCGGCGCGGCCGGCCTCGATCGACAGCCGGGTCTTGCCGGAGCCGCCCGGGCCGGTCAGCGTCACCAGCCGACCGTCCGTCAACCTTCCACGCAGGGCGGTGAGATCGGACTCCCGGCCGACGAAGCTGGTCAGCCGGCCGCGCAGATTGCCGCCGGGGCGCGGGAGTTGGGCCGCAGGCGTGGGAGCGGCGTCGGGTACGGGTATCCCGTCGGTCGGCGCGGACTCCGAGGGGGCCAGCAACTCCGCGTACAGGTACTGGAGTTGCCGCCCCGGGTCGACGCCGAGCTCCTCGGCCAGGGCGCGCCTGGTCCGCTCGTAGTGGCGCAGCGCCTCGGCGGTACGGCCGCTCCCGTGCAGCGCCCGGAGCATCAGCAGTTGCAGCGGTTCGTCCAGCGGCTGCCGGTCGCACAGCTCGGTGAGCTCGGCGACCAGCTCGGCGGCCCGGCCGAGCCCGAGGTCCGCGGTGATCCGGTGGCGGCGGGCCTCCTCGCGCTGGGCCTCCAACCGGGCGGCCGGGCCGGCCCGGTCGGGCAGGTCGGCCAGGGCCGGGCCGCGCCACAGCGCCAGGGCGGCGCGCAGCCGCTCGGCGGCCAGCGCGTGGTCACCGGCGTCGAGGGCGCGGCGGCCCTCGGTGCTCAGCCGCTGGAAGTCGGCGAGGTCGGTGGCCGGGTCGGTCAGCCAGTACCCGGCCGGGCCGGAGCCGACCCGCTCCCGGCCGATGGTGCGGCGCAGCCGGCCGACCAGGGTCTGCAACGCGGCGGAGGAGTCCTGTGGCGGCTCGGCGTCCCACACCTCGTCCACCAGCAGGTCGGCCGGGACCGGCCGGCCCTGCCGCAGGGCCAGCGCGGTGAGCAGTGCCCGCAGCCGGGCGCCGCCCAGTGGGACGGGTGTGCCGTCGTCGTGGTGGGCCGTGGTGGTCCCGAGGATGCCGTAGTGCACCGGTCCATTCTGGTCGATGGGCGGCGGTGGGGGCGCACAATTGTGCTGGCCCCCCGGGAGCCCGGTGGAACCGGGCACGCCCCCTCGGCCGTTCACCCGGAGCGGCTTGTCCGGCCACCGGCCCGCCCGGCATGATCGGTGTCTGCCGGTCCCCCGTTCCCTCTGCCCACGGAGCATCCACACCATGACCTTCGCCGCCACGCCGCGCTCCCGCAGCGAGGACCGCCGGATCAGCCCGGTGTTCTGGGTGCTCCTGGCCGTCTTCGGCACCTCCGGCTGGGCCGTGTACTCCGGCTTCGGCAACAGCTCGTTCGGGGTGTTCCTGTTCGTGGTGGCCGGCTGGGTGGTCTCGCTCTGCCTGCACGAGTACGCCCACGCGCGCACCGCGCTACACGGCGGCGACATCACCGTCGGCGCCAAGGGCTACCTCACGCTCAACCCGCTCAAGTACACCAACGTGCTGCTCAGCTTCGTGCTGCCGGTCGTCTTCGTGATCCTCGGCGGCATCGGCCTGCCCGGCGGCTCGGTCTGGATCGAGCGGAGCCGGATCCAGGGGCGGCTCAAGCACAGCCTGATCTCGGCGGCCGGGCCGCTGGTGAACCTGGTGCTCGGGGCGGCGCTGCTGATCCCGGTCGGCGCGGGCTGGCTGGACGACCCGGGCTTCTCCATGGAGTGGAACGGCTCCGCGTGGCCGTGGGGCTACACCCCGATCGCCTGCGCCTTCGCCTTCCTGGGCTTCCTGCAGATCAGCGCCGCGCTCCTGAACCTGCTGCCGGTGCCCGGCCTGGACGGCTTCGGGATCATCGAGCCCTGGCTGTCGTACGGGGCCCGGCGCTCGGTCGAGCCCTTCGCGCCGTACGGCCTGCTGGCGGTGTTCGCCCTGCTGTGGCAGCCCGAGGTGCGGCACCTCTTCTCCGGCGCCGTGTTCGGCGTGATGCACCTCTTCGGCGTGACCGACGACAACCTCGCCGCGCTCGGCCAGGTGCTGTTCCGGTTCTGGGAGAGCTAGGAGCCAGGGGCCCGTCTAGGCGTTCTGCGCGGCCGCCTCGGCGAGCTTCGCCTTGCGGCGGTTCATCCACAGCACGTTGCTCGCCACACCGGCCATCGGGAGCCAGATCAGGCCCAGCCAGAAGCCCTCGATCATCGAGACCACGGCGGCCGCCAGCGCGAGGACGACGACGATCAGGGCGAAGAGGGACGTGCGAGGCATGGCGGGAGGCTCCTAGGGCCGGGTACGGACGGCCGGGTCACGGCCGCCTCCCATTGTCGCCGACCTCACCTCCGGGACGGGCCCAGGGGTGAGGACGACACGACCGCGGCATCAGACGTCGGTGATCCGCAGACCCGCGTGGGCCTTGTAACGGCGGTTGACCGAGATCAGGTTGGCCACCAGCGCCTCCACCTGGTGGGCGTTGCGCAGCCGGCCCGAGTAGATGCCCCGCATGCCGGGGATCAGGCCCGCCAGCGCCCGCACGACGTCGGTGGCCTCCCGGTCGTCGCCGAGCACCATGACGTCGGTGTCGATGCGCTCCACCGACTCGTCCTGCAGCAGCACCGCCGAGAGGTGGTGGAAGGCGGCGGTGACCCGGGAGTCCGGCAGCAGCGCGGCGGCCTGCTGCGCGGCGCTGCCCTCCTCCGGCTTCAGCGCGTACGCGCCCTGCTTGTCGAAGCCGAGCGGGTTGACGCAGTCGACGACGATCTTTCCGCTCAGTTCCTCGCGCAGCGCGGTCAGGATGGCGGCGTGCCCGTCCCACGGGACCGCGACGATCACCACGTCGCTCTCCCGGGCGACGGTCGCGTTGTCCGCGCCGCGCACGCCGACGCCGAGTTCGGCGGCGGAGGCCTCGGCCCGGGCGGCGTCGCGGGAACCGATGATCACCTGCTGGCCGGCCTTGGCGAGCCGCAGGGCCAGTCCCCGCCCCTGGTCGCCGGTGCCGCCGAGGACGCCGACCACCAGCTGCGAGACGTCCGGCACTTCGTGGGCCGGGTTTGTCGCTGATTCGAGGGAAGTCATGGGCCGATCCTGCCAAATCCCCGGCCGAACACGACACCCTGACCGACATGGACGCGATGAGAGTTTCGGCACTCCGGGACCGTCTGGCGGGCACCGGCTGGCTGGAGGCGGTCGGCGGCTTCGCCGGCTCGCTGCGGCGTTCGGTGGAGCGGCGCGGGGCGGGCGAGTTGCTGCTGGTCGGCACCGAGGCGTACGAGCCCTGGCACCTGGCCGCCCATCTGGAGGAGGAGGCCGCCTGGTCGGCCGTCCCCCGGCTGGCCCCCACCCTGCTGCGGCACCGCCCGTCCGCCGACGCCCCGGCCCACCTGGCGCACGGCCTGCGGCGGCTCGCCGAGGCCGGGCGCGGCGCCACCGTCCTGGTGGTGGCCCCGGCGGCGGCCGGCGCCACGCTGCTGGAGCGGGTGCAGGACGCCCGCCGGCACGGTGCGACCGTCCTCGCGCTGGACGGCGCCGCCTCCGCCGCGCCCGGCGGAGGCGGCAACCCTGGTGACCTCGGCAGGCTCGCGCACGAGCGGCTGGCCGTCGGCACCGCCGCAGAGGAGCCGTTCGACCTCACCCAGCACCTGGTCAGCGCCGCCGCCGGACGGCCGGCCGGCCGCCGCTCCGCCCTGGACCGGCTGGCCGAGCTCGCCGGACGGCTGACCTCGGCGCCCCCGCTCAGCCGCTGGTAGCGGCGCTCCGTCCACGGGGCCGTCCGGCCACTCGTCCCTCCCCTCATCCCTCCCCTCGTCAAAAACCCTTTGCGCACCGGCATCCACCGCCCGAGGATGACAGTTCGTGAACGACGACGAACCTCCACATACCGCGACGCCCGGGCGGGCCCGTACGCTGCTGCGCTCGCTGACCCCCGACCTCTCGCCGTGGCGCGCCTCCCGCGACTTCCGCTACCTCTGGATCAGCGGCTGCGTCACCAGCTTCGGCAGCTTCCTGACGTACGTCGCCGTGCCGATGCAGATCAAGGAGCTCACCGACTCCTCGTTCGCGGTCGGCCTGATCGGCGCCGTCGAACTCGTCCCGCTGATCGTCTTCGGCCTGTGGGGCGGCGCCCTCGCCGACGCCCTGGACCGCCGCAAGCTGGTGCTGCGCTCCGAGGCCGCGCTCGGCCTGCTGGCCGGGGTGCTGTTGCTCAACGCCCTGCTGCCGACCCCTCTGCTGTGGCCGCTCTACCTGGTCGCCGCACTGGTGGCGGCCGCCGACGGGTTGCAGCGCCCGGCGCTGGACTCGCTGCTGCCACGACTCGTCGCGCACCAGCACCTGTCCGCCGCCTTCGCCCTCAAGTCCCTTTACCACAACGTCGCTTCGGTGGCCGGTCCGGCGCTGGCCGGCCTGGTGGTGGCCTTCTCCGGGGTGCAGACCGCGTACGCGCTGGACGTGATCACCTTCGCCGTCTCGCTGCTGCTGCTCGTCCGGATCAAGGCGGTGCCACCGCCCACCGGCGCCGAACGCCCGTCCGTACGGGCGGTGCTCACCGGCGTGCGGTACGCGTGGAGCCGCAAGGACCTGCTCGGCACCTACGCGATCGACACCTGCGCCATGCTGTTCGCCTTCCCGGTGGCCGTGTTCCCCTTCCTGGCCTCGGACTTGGGAACGGACTGGGCGCTCGGCCCGATGTACGCGGCCGCCTCCGTCGGCGCCCTGCTGGTCGGCGCGACCAGCGGCTGGACGTCCCGGATCCACCGGCACGGGCGGCTGCTGGTGGTCGCCGCCGTCTGCTGGGGTGCGGCCATGGCGCTCGCCGGACTGTCCGCGAACATCTGGGTGGTGCTGCTCGGGCTGGCGCTGGCCGGCGGCGCCGACGAGATCAGTGGGATCGCCCGCTCGACCATGTGGAACCAGTCCATCCCGGACGAGGTCCGCGGCCGGATGGCCGGCGTCGAACTGCTCAGCTACTCCGTCGGCCCCCAGCTCGGGCAGGTCCGGGCCGGCACCATGGCCGGGCTGCTCGGGGTGCGGGCCGCGGTCTGGACCGGCGGCCTCGCCTGCGTCGGCGCCGTGCTCATGGTCGCCGCCATGCTGCCGAAGCTGCTCGGCTACGACGACCGCACCGACCCGCACACCGCCGCCGTCCGGGCCGAGCACGAACGGGCGGAGCGGGAGGCGGCCGCGGCGGCGTGACCGGCTTGAGCGGCGTACACGGCGTGGGCGGCGTGAGTGGCGTCCACGGCGTCCACGGCGTGCGCGTCTACTCGGCCTCGCCCTTCGGCTTGTCGCTCCAGCGCGGGTCGTTGCGCCACTCGCGGTTGCGCTCGTCCGCGATCTCCAGCGCGTGCGAGGCCTCCTCCCGGCTGGCGTACGGCCCGAGGCGGTCCTTCGCCGGGCACTCCGGGCCCTCCTCGACCTTGCCGTGCTTGATGCAGTAGAACCACTCTCCGGGCTTGCCGGTCGGCTTGCGGTTGAATCCGAGGGGCATGGCGCTCTCCCGTTCAGACGGATGGGTCGATACCGATCATTCCCCGGCCCGGGCCGCTCCGCACACCGCCCGGGCGGGCCGGGCCCGGCGGATAGACTCGCCGCCATGGCACTCGTACCCGGCATCCAGTCCCCCACTCGCAAGGTCCCGGCGCACATCGCGCGCCCCGAGTACGTCGGGCGCCCCGCCCCGACGCCGTACACCGGGCCCGAGGTGCAGACCGCCGAGACCATCGAGAAGATGCGGATCGCGAGCGGCATCGCCGCCCGGGCGATGGAGGCCGCGGCCGAGCTGATCGCCCCCGGCGTCACCACCGACGCCCTGGACGCCGTCGCCCACGAGTACATGTGCGACCACGGCGCCTACCCGTCCGACCTCGGCTACCGGGGCTTCCCCAAGTCCATCTGCACCTCGATCAACGAGGTGATCTGCCACGGCATCCCGGACTCGACCGTGCTGCAGGACGGCGACATCGTCAACATCGACGCCACCGCCTACATCCACGGGGTGCACGGCGACCTGAACGCCACCTACCTGGTCGGCGAGGTGGACGAGGAGTCCCGGCTGCTGGTCGAGCGCACCCGGGAATCCCTCGACCGGGCGATCAAGGCGGTCAAGCCGGGCCGTCAGATCAACGTGATCGGGCGGGTCATCGAGTCCTACGCCAAGCGCTTCGGCTACGGCGTGGTACGGGACTTCACCGGACACGGCATCAACACGTCGTTCCACTCCGGCCTGATCATCCCGCACTACGACAGCGAGCGGGCCACCGAGGTGATCAAGCCGGGCATGACCTTCACCATCGAGCCGATGCTGACCCTGGGCACCTACGACTACGAGATCTGGCCGGACGGCTGGACGGTCGTCACCAAGGACCGCAAGCGCACCGCCCAGTTCGAGCACACCCTGGTGGTCACGGCGGACGGCGCGGAGATCCTCACCCTGCCGTGACCCCGCGTCGGGGGGCGCTCCACCTGTGGGCGCCCCACCGATGGGCCTAGCCGATCAGCCACTGCTCCTCGGCGACGGCGCCCACCTCGGTGCAGGCGTCGGTGAGCACGTCCAGGACGCGCAGCGGGTCCGGCAGCGGCTGCTCGGGCCCGCGCAGCCACCGCACCTCGGAGCCGTCCGGGAGGGCGGCCGGCGGGAGCAGGGTGTACGAGCCGCGGCAGTGCCAGCGCAGGCCGGGGTGCTCGGACATGGTGTCCGGGGTGGAGTCGAGCGCGCTCGGCCACCACTCGTCCTCGTCCTGCGGGGTTCCGCGGGTGGCGGTGAAGAACAGGTAGCGGTCCTCGCCGACGGCGGCGACCGGGCCCTCGACGCCCAGTGCGGTCAACCGCTCCAGCGCCAGCCGTCCGGCCTCGGCCGGGACGTCCAGCACGTCGTGCACCCGGCCGGTGGCGGTGACGAAGTTGGCCTGCGGATCGCGGGAGAGCCAGCGGGAGAGCTGCTCGGGGTCGGTGGTGGCCTGGGTCTGCCAGGCGAAGGAGACCGGGTGCTGCGCCGGGGCCGGACAGGCCACCCGGTCGCAGGAACATCGGTAGCCGGCCGGATGGGCGGCGGGCGCGAGCGGGAATCCGGCGCGCAGCGCGCCGAGCAGCTGATCCAGTCTGGCGGCCGGGTCCGCGTCCCCCGGGCGGGCCCGCTCTCGGTCACGCTTCTGCCACCAGGTCGTCCACCTGCTGCCGGCTTCCATCGGGCCCCTTCCGCGCACTGCTGTGCCTGGTGCGACACAGCGTTCGACGTACCACTCCGACGCAACGCACAGCGCCCCCCGCTGCTTCCCGGGGCGGTGCTCGGCCCTGCTGTCCGCGCCCTGCCGGCCGCGGCCCGGGATCACCGGACGGCCGACGCCCGGGTCTCGGTACGCCCGGTCGCGGCAGCACGCTGTCCGCGCCGGTCAGGCCGGAGGGCGCGCCGATGCGCGCCTCGCCCGGCCCGTACGGGGCCCGCTGACCCGGGTGAACCCCGAGGGCGTAACAGGAAGGATAAGGGTGCGCGGGGCCCCTGAATGACCGGGGGCGGTGCCTCTCCGGTCACACTCCGGGCTCGCCGGTCACGCTCCGGGCGCTCCGCCCCCACCCTGCCGCCCACCCGGCCGCCCGCCCGGAGGGCCGCCCCGTGGAGGTGAGACCCTGGAGGGGTGAAGAGCGCGGACACCGAATTCGTCGGCGGCCCCCTGGACGGGAAGGTCCTCCCCATCCCGCTGGGGCCGATGCTCGGCGTGCCCAAGAAGTACAAGGTCCCGGTCCCCGCGCACGGCGACACTCCCGCGCGCACACTGGTGTACGTCCGGGCCAAGCAGGTGCGGGGGCTCAGCTGGTTCTGGCGCTACGAGTACGACGAGGCGGCCTCCGGCTGACGGACCGCCCGCTCCCCCATCGCCTCCCCGGGAGGTCGGCATGGCCAGGACGGTACGTCACCCCGCCCGGCACCACCGGGGCCTCGCGCAGGCGGCGGCGCGTCACAACCGGCAGATCGCCGGGGTGACCGAGGTGCTGCTGCTCGCGGTGGTCCTCTACACCGTGGTGATCGGCCCCAACGAGTGGCTCTGGGTCGGCTGGGCGGTGCTGCTGCTCGTCTGCGTGGCCCTGTTCGTGGTCCGCCCGTGAGCGGCGGCACCGCCCGCCGTGTCGGGGCCCGTCTCCGGACCCCCCGTCCCCCCGCTTCGGCCCCCGCCCCCGTAGCGGTCAGTCATCCTCGGCGAGGATCAGGTACAGCTTCTTGCGGGCCTCGGTCAGCACCGCCAGGCCCTTGGTGCGCTGGGCCTCGGTGCCCGTCCGCATGACCTGCTGGACGGCCTGTTCGACCGCCGCGAGCGCCTGGCCGACCTCCTGGACGGCCTCCCAGTCGACCTCCCGGCCGGCCTCCGCCCACGGCTCCGCCGGTCCGGCCTCGGCCTCGGCGCGGCCCGCCTCGGTGAGCGAGACCAGCCGCTTGCCGCCGACCTCCTCCGCCGTGACCAGGCCCTCCTCCTCCAGCAGCTGGAGGTTGGGGTAGATCGAACCGGGACTGGGCCGCCAGGCCCCGCCGGTCCGCTCGGCGATCTCGGCGATCATCTCGTAGCCGTGCATCGGCCGCTCCTTGAGCAGCGCCAGCAGCGAGGCCCGGACGTCCCCGCGCCGGGCCCGGCCGCCGCGCCGCCCGTGCGGGCCACCGCGCCGGCCGCCGTGCCCGCCGAAGCCGTGCCCGAACGGGCCGCCCATCGGCCGGCCGGGGCCTCCCCCGCCGAACGGCGGCGGACCGAAGCCGCCGAAGGCCTCCCGCCCCTCGAAGTCCTCCCCGGGCATCCCCCGGAACTCCGGGCCCGGCCCGCGGCGCCACCCACCGCCGCGCGGGCCCTCCCCGCGGAATCGCGTTCCTGGGCGCATCGCGCCCACCTCCTCTGAGGTTCCGAATGGTTCGACGAGACAGTCGAGTCACTGTCTCGATAGTTCGACGATATATCGGCGACTGTCGCCCGTCAACGGATGGCGACACCCGCGACAGCCCCCTCCCGACACGACCCGCCACCGCGCCCGGCGCGGCCGCCGCCCAGCCGATACGGTGGCGGGCATGGCCGGTGAACGAGACCTTGCGACCCTGCTGCACGGGATGCGCCCGCAGCTCAACCCGGGGCGGTACGTGTACTGCACCCTCCCCGCGAAGGTGCCCGCCGGCATGCGGCCGGTGGTGACCGTCGCCGAACCCGAGGGGGTGACGGTGGTGGTCGCCCAGGAGGAGGCGGACGCGCTCGGGCTGCGCTACGAGTACGTGGCGGCCTGGATCACCCTGCAGATCCACTCGGCGCTGGAGGCCGTGGGACTGACCGCGGCCGTCGCCGGGCGGCTCGCCGAGGAGGGCATCAGCTGCAACGTCGTGGCCGGCTTCCACCACGACCACCTGTTCGTCGCCGCCGACGACGCCGACCGCGCCGTCCGGGCCCTGGAGGAACTCTCCGCCCGCTCCGCCTGACGGTCCCGCCCGGTGGCCGCCCCCGGCCGCCCCTTCGACACTGGAGACAGCCGCCCCGTCCGGGGCGGCCCCACCTGAAGGGGACGACCGCCATGGCCACCTGCGTCACCTGCGGAAACGACTACTGGCTCGCCTTCGAGATCAAGACGGTCACCGGCGACACCTACACCTTCGACAGCTTCGAATGCGCGATGGAGAAGCTCGCCCCCCGCTGCGAACACTGCAACGTCCGCATCGTCGGCCACGGCGTCGAAGTCGCCGGCATGTTCTTCTGCTGCGCCAACTGCGCCCGCGTCAACGGCGGCCTCGGCGACCAGATCCGCGACGCCGTGGGCGCCCACCCGGCCTGACCGGCCGGGGAAGTGAAGGGGGCGGAAGAGTCGGCCTGTACGCCGGGTTCTGTCTCCCGGGTTGCTTGCGCGGCCCGGGGAGGCGGCCATCCATCTAGGGCTGCCGTTGCCGACAGCCTCGTGCGGTCCACCCGCGGACTCGGGCGAGCAGCCTTCAAACGTCCGCGCACGGTGCCCGAGGGCACCGATCTTGACCTTGCTCCAGGTGGGGTTTACCTAGCCGGCCGGGTCACCCCGGTCGCTGGTGGTCTCTTACACCACCGTTTCACCCTTACCCACGCGCCGAAGCGGTGGGCGGTCTGTTTTCTGTGGCACTGTCCCGCGGGTCACCCCGGGTGGGCGTTACCCACCACCCTGCTCTGTGGAGCCCGGACGTTCCTCGGCGGGTCTGGGACCCGTCGCGACCGCCCGGCCGGCTCTTCCGCCGTAATGGTCATGGTAGCCGCTCGGGCGGGGCCTCCCGTACACCGGACCGGGCGGTGGGCGGCTCGGAGCCGAGCCGGGCGGCCACCCGGGCGGCGGTCGAGGTGGCCCAGGCGGTGGTGGTGAGCAGGCCGAGGGAGAGGACGGCGCCGCCGAGGCCGACCAGGATCCACCAGCCGGCGTGGCTGGCCGGGGCGAATCCGGTGGCGACCGGGCCGACCACGGCCGAAGTGACGACCGTACCGATCACCGCCACGCCCAGCGACTGGCCGACCTGGCGGCTGGTCGAGGCGACGGCGGCCGCCACGCCCGCCTGGGTGCGCGGCATGCCGGAGACGGCCGCGTTGGTGATCGGCGCGTTGACCATGCCGAAGCCGAAGCCGAACAGCGCGTACGCGGCCAGCAGCAGCGCCGCCGGGGAGTCCGCGGTGAGCCGGGTCAGCAGCAGGCCGCTCGCGGCCAGGCTCAGCCCGGCGGCGACCAGCGGCAGGCGCGGGCCCGTACTGCCGACGATCCGTCCGGACAGCGGCGCGCAGACCAGCATCAGCCCGGCCATCGGCAACGTCCACAGGCCCGCCTCGATGGGGCTGTAGTGCCGGACGTCCTGCAGGTAGAGGGTGTTGAGGAAGAGGAAGCCGCCGAGCGCGGCGAAGGCGCAGACCGCGGTGACGGTGGCACCGGTGAACGGGGCGCTGGCGAAGAACCGCGGGTCCACCAGCGGCTCGGCCACCCGGCGCTCCCAGATCGGGAAGGCGATCAGCGCGGCCACGGCGGTCGAGGCGAGGGTGAGGATCAGCGGGGAGGTCCAGCCGTTGCCCGGGCCCTCGATGATCGCGGCGGTGCCGCAGCCGAGCAGCACGACCATCAGCAGCTGCCCCACCGGGTCCAGTCGGCGCGGGCGCGGCGCGCGCGACTCCGGGACGTAACGGGCGGTCAGCAGTATCGCCAGCAGGGCGATCGGAACGTTGATCAGGAAGATCGACGGCCAGCCGGCGCCGTCCACCAGGAAGCCGCCGAGCAGCGGGCCGAGTGCCATCGAGATGCCCACCACGCCGCCCCAGACGCCGATCGCCTGGGCCCGTTCCTTCGGGTCGGTGAAGGTGTTGGTGATGATCGACATCGCCACCGGGTTGAGCATCGAACCGCCCACCGCCTGCAGTGCCCGGAACACCACCAGCCACTCCAGGTTCGGCGCCAGGCTGCACAGCAGCGAGCCGAGCGCGAAGCAGGTCAGTCCGATCTGGAACACCCGGCGGCGGCCGAAGCGGTCGGCCACCGAGCCGAACAGCATCAGCAGCGAGGCCAGCACCAGGGTGTAGGCGTCGATGATCCACTGGAGGCCGGAGGCCGGGGCGTCCAGGTCGCGCTGGATCACCGGCAGGGCGATGTTCACCACGGTGTTGTCCAGGCCGACGATGAACAGGCTCAGACAGCAGATCGCGAGGACGAGCAGGCGGCGGCGCCGCCCGGGGGTGAGGGTGGGGGTGGCATCGGGCACGGACAGATCCTCCCATTCCGGGAAGGGGCGCGGACGGGCGGCGCCGCCCGTCCGGGTGCCCCCGGTACTCAGACGGCGGCACGCCGGCGCCCCGGGCCTCGCCGCTCACCGTAGTGGTGAACACCGGAACGGTAGTGGTGAACGCCGCAACGGCCCACCGGATTGCCGCGGCCTCCGGGGCGCGGTGTAAGCACTCGTACGGTGGGGAGCGAGTGATCGTTGACGAAGGGGGTTCGGGCGATGGGCGGGATCAGGACGACCGGGGCGGCGGTGTCGGCGACGCTGGCGGCGGTGGGGGCGCTGCACGCGGTGTGGGCGGTGACGCTGTGGCCGCTGCGGACACCGGAGGAGTTCGCGGACACCGTGGTGGGGGCCGGCGAGGGGGTGCCCCGGGCGTCGGCCTGCGTCGCGGTGGCGGGGCTGCTGGGGACGGCCGCGTACCTGGTGGGGGCGGAGGCCGGGGTGCTGCCGGGGGTGGGCCCGCGGGTGTTGCGGCGGGCCGGGGTGCGGACGGTGGCCGCGGTGATGCTGGCGCGCGGGCTCGGCGGACCGGTGCTGTTCGGACGGGTGAGCGAGCGCTCGGACCGGTTCCGGCGGCTGAACGTGCGGTACTACTCGCCGCTCTGTACGGCCCTGGGCGCCGGGGCGGCCGTGGTCGCGGGGGCGGGGGCCGGGCGGCGGCCGCAGTAGGGTTGCGGGGTTCGTCCGCCACGAAGTGTTGAAGGAGTCCGCTGTGCTGGTGCTGTTGCCGCCGTCGGAGGGCAAGGCCGCGTCCGGGGACGGCGCGCCGGTCGCGCTGGAGCGGCTGTCGCTGCCCGGGCTGACGGCGGCCCGCGGGGCGGTGCTGGAGGCGCTGGTCGGGCTCTGCCGGGGCGACGAGGACTCCGCCGCCGAGGTGCTCGGGCTGACTCCCGGTCTGCGGGGCGAGATCGCCAAGAACGCCGGCCTGCTCACCGCCGGGGCCCGCCCGGCGGCCGAGGTGTACACCGGGGTCCTGTTCGACAACCTGGGCCTGGCCACCCTGGACGCCGCCGCGTACGGCCGGGCCGAGCGCTCGCTGCTGGTGTTCTCCGGCCTGTGGGGCGCGGTGCGGGTCTCCGACCGGATCCCGTCCTACCGCTGCTCGATGGGTGTGAAACTCCCCGGCCCGGGGGCGCTCGGAGCGTACTGGCGGAGCGCGATGGCCGGAGTGCTTCCCGAGGTGGCGGACGGGCTGGTGCTGGACCTGCGCAGCTCCGCGTACGCGGCGGCCTGGAAGCCGGCTGGTGAGGTGGCCTCCCGTACCGCGACCGTCCGGGTGCTCCAGGAGCGGAACGGCAAGCGCACGGTGGTCAGCCACTTCAACAAGGCGACCAAGGGCCGGATCGTCCGGGACCTGCTGGTCACGGGCGCCGAGCCGAAGACGCCGGGCGAGCTGATGGACGCGCTGCTGGAGCTGGGCCACCGGGTCGAGCTGGCGGCGGAGGGCACGGCGCGCAAGCCGTGGCAGCTGGACGTGGTGGTCACCGAGGTGCACTGAGGTGCACCGAGGCGCGCTGAGCACCCCGGTGACGGACGCGTCCTACCGCAGGTGCGAGGTGTCGTTGAGCAGCCGCAGCGAGGCGTTGCCGTCCGCGTAGTACTGGACGGCGCAGATCGAGGCGGCGGACAGCTCCATCCGGTACATCGAGTCCGGCGGGGCGCCGAGCGCGAGGCGGACCAGCGTCTTGATCGGGCTGACGTGCGAGACCACCAGCACGGTCTGCCCCGGGTACCGGGCGGTGATCCGGTCCCGGGCCGCGCCGACCCGGTGGGTGAGGGTGGTGAAGCTCTCGCCGCTGCCGGTCGGCCTGGCCTTGGCGGAGCCCAGCCAGGCCGACAGGTCGTCCGGGTAGCGCTGCTGCACCTCGGCGAAGGTCAGGCCCTCCCAGTCGCCGAAGTCGACCTCGCGCAGCCCGTCCTCGTACCGGACCTCCAGGCCGAGCCGGGCGGCGACGGTCTCGGCGGTCTGCCGGGTGCGGGCCATCGGGGAGGCCACGACCGCCTGGACGCTGCCGCGCGCGGCCAGCGCCTCGGCGGCCCGTTCGGCCTGCCAGCGGCCCCTGTCGGACAGCTCGGGGTCGGTGCCGCCGCTGCCGGAGAAGCGCTTCTCCGGGGTGAGCGGGGTCTCGCCGTGGCGCAGCAGGACGAAGGTGGTCGGGGAGCCGAGGTCGGCGGGGGCGGCCCAGCCGGCCTTGGGGGCGGGGGTCTTCAGCGGCGGCTCGTCCGCGACGGCCTTCGGCCGGGGCTCCCACTGGCGGCCCGCCTGGCCGGCGTCCATCGCCTCGTTGGCCAGCCGGTCGGCGTCCTTGTTCCGCTCACGCGGGATCCAGGTGTAGCTGACCTGGCCGCGCGGGAAGAGCGTGCGCGCCTCGGCAGCGAGCGGCTGCATGTCCGGGTGCTTGATCCTCCAGCGCCCGGACATCTGCTCGACGACCAGCTTGGAGTCCATCCGGACGTCCACCGAGGCGTCCGGGTCGAGCTCGCGGGCCGCCCTGAGGCCGGCGATCAGGCCCCGGTACTCGGCCACGTTGTTGGTGGCGTGGCCGATGAATTCGGCGGCCTCCGCGACGAGCTGCCCGGTGTCGCCGTCACGGACCACCGCGCCGTAGCCGGCCGGCCCCGGGTTGCCCCGGGACCCGCCGTCCGCCTCGACGATGAAGCGCGCCGCCACCGGCTCAGACGCCCGAGTCGGCGGTGCGGACCAGGATCCGCGAGCAGTTCTCGCAGCGGACGACCTTGTCGGCCGGCTCGGCCTTGATGGCGTTCAGCTCGGTGATCGAGAACTCGGTGCGGCAGCCCTCGCAGCGGCGCTGGTAGAGGCGGGCCGCGCCGACGCCGCCCTGCGTCTCGCGCAGCTTGGCGTACAGCTTGAGCAGGTCGGCCGGGATGACGGCGGCGACGGTCTCGCGGTCGCGCTTGACCTTCTCGGCCTCGCCGTCGATCTCGGCGAAGGAGGCGTCGCGGCGACCCTCGGCCTCGGTGAGGACGACGGTGGAGTGCTCCAGGCGGGCGCTCAGCTCCTCGACCCGGGTCTTGGCGGTCTCCTGGCGCTCCATGATCTCCAGCACGACGTCTTCGAGGTCGCCCTGGCGCTTGGCGAGCGAGCCGATCTCGTGCTGGAGGTTCTCCAGGTCCTTCGGCGAGGTGATCGCGCCGGAGTCCAGGCGCTGCTGGTTGCGGGCGGCACGGGTGCGGACCTGCTCGACGTCCTGCTCGGCCTTGGTCAGCTCGCGGGCGGTGTCGCCCTTCTGGGCCTCGGCGGCGACGACGAGGTCCTTGAGGGCGGTGTGGTCGGCGGTGGCCTTGTCGATCTCGGCGTGCTCGGGCAGGGTCCGGCGCCGGTGGGCCAGCTGGTCGAGCTTCGAGTCGATGGCCTGGAGGTCGAGCAGGCGGATCTGGTCGGCGGGCGCGGCGTTCAAGCGGAATGCTCCTGTGAATCGGGTCAGGCGGTGAAGGACATGGGGGCGTGCGCGGTCCACGGGTCGGTGACCCGGTGGGAGACCTTGGTCTCCACGGCCCAGCCGCGCTTGTCGGCGACGGCCCGCAGGGCCCGCTCGGCCAGGGTGAGCCAGGGCCACTCGGTGGCCCAGTGGGCGGCGTCGACCAGTGCGACCGGGGCCGCCTCGGTGGCCTCGGACGCCGGGTGGTGACGCAGGTCGGCGGTCAGGTAGGCGTCCACACCGGCCGCCCGGACCTCGGCGAAGAAACCGTCGCCGGAGCCGCCGCACACCGCGACCCGACTGATCAGCCGGTCCGGGTCGCCGGAGACGCGGACGCCGGCGGCGGTGGCGGGGAGGCCCTCGGCGACCTGCGCGGCGAAGGCGGACAGGGTCAGCGGGGGCTCCAGCAGGCCGATCCGGCCGGTGCCGCGGCGGCCCAGCGGGTCGGTCGGGTCCGGCACCAGCGGGCCGGTCACCCGCAGGCCGACCGCCTCGGCGAGGGCGTCCGAGACGCCGGGGTCGGCGTGGTCGGCGTTGGTGTGGGCGACGTGCAGCGCGATGCCGTTGGTGATCAGCGTGTGCACCACCCGGCCCTTGAAGGTGGTGGCGGCGACGCTGGTGGTGCCGCGCAGGTAGAGGGGGTGGTGGGTGACCACGAGGTCGGCGCCCCACTCCACGGCCTCGTCGACGACCGCCTGGACGGGGTCGACGGCGAAGAGCACGCGGCTGACCTCGGCCTGAGGGTCCCCGCAGACCAGGCCGACGGCGTCCCAGGACTCCGCCCACTGCGGCGGGTACACCTCTTCGAGCGCGGTGATGACGTCGGACAGTTTCGGCACCTGTCGAGACTACCGTGCGCGCGGGGCCGGTCGGGCCTCGGCCGATCGGGGGGCCGCTCGGCGGCCGCCTCCGCCGGTGTTCGGACGCGGGTGCCGGGGGCGCACGGATGCGCGTCAACCTGTGGCGGGGCGCCCGTGCGGGCCCGTACGAGCGGTGCCCGCGCGTACACCTGGGGCCCTTGGGGCACAGCGGGGCCCTCGTACGAATTCGAAACCGCCCACTGATCACCCTTACGAGTGAAGTGACCGGATCCGCGTTGAGGCTTCGGTTTTCTCGAAACTAACTTCAGTCCTGCGAACGGGAGTTGCCCCGCACGCCCCGGCCGGTGGCAGGCCGGAGGGCGGGGAGGGGCCCCGCCGAACTCAAGTCCCGGCGGCACCGGGCCGAAGGCGGGTACGGGGACGCGGCGTTCCCGCCCTCGGAGGCGCTCCCGTTCATTCCGAGGAAACCGATCAGGCCGGGCCGCACGCCCGGGTGCCGAGCAGCGGCACCCGGGACGCGGCGGCCGAAACGAAGGGATGTGGTGGCGGATGAGGGCGGACACATCGCTGCGTACGGCCGGGGGCGAGGGATCGGCGGGGCCCGGACCGGGTGCGGCCGGTTCGTGGCCGGAGGCGACGCGGGCGGTGCTGGCCGGCGCCGGGGGCCGGGGAGGCGGCGGTGGCTGGGACGTCACCGTCGGTGGCTTCTGGTGCACGGCCAGGCCGTCCGGGTCGTCGCCCTTACCGGCGCAGGGATGGAAGCTCCATGTGAGCGCGGCGTCGGTGGTGGGCGGGGAGGTGCTCGCGGCGGTGGTGCGGGTGCTCGCCGCCGATCCGTGCGGCTTCAAGTTCGCCGCCGGGGAGGAGCGGTTGCGTGAGCTCAACTCCCGTAACAGCGACCGTGGTTCGGCGGGCAAGTTCATCACCGTCTACCCGGCGGACGACGCCCAGTTCCAGCGGCTGGCGGCCGAGCTCGACCGGGTGACGGCCGGGCTGCCGGGGCCGGTGGTGCTGTCCGACCGGCCGTACCGGCCGGGCAGCCGGGTGCACTACCGCTACGGCGCGTTCGCGGCGCGGGCGGAGCTGGGCAACGACGGGGAGTACCGGTCGGTGCTGCGCGGGCCCGGCGGGGAGCGGGCCGAGGACGTGCGCGGGGGGTCGTACCGGGCGCCGGGGTGGGCGCGGGACCCGTTCGCGCCCGCCGCCGTCCGTCCGGGCAGGCCCGGCAGGCGTCCGGGCGGGGTGCTGCTGGCCGGGCGGTACGCGGTGACCGCCGCCATACGGCACGGCGCGAAGGGGGGCGTGTTCCTCGGGCGGGAGGCGGCCAGTGGCGCGGAGGTCGTGGTCAAGCAGGCCCGCGCCCACATCGAGGTGGACCGCGCCGGGACGGACGCCCGCGACGCGCTGCGGCACGAGGCCGAGCTGCTGGCCCGGCTGGACGGGCAGGGGCTGGCACCGCGCGCCGTCGAACTGATCGAGCAGGAGGACTCCGTCTTCCTGGTGCAGGAACGAATCGCCGGACAGCCGCTGGGCGCCTGGGTCGCGGCCCGCCTGCGCCGCGACGGCAGCCCGGACGTGGACTGGGCCGAGGCCGAGCCGGTGGCGCGCGGACTGCTCGACCTGGTCGAGCGGGTGCACGGCCAGGGACTGGTGCTGCGCGACCTCTCCCCCGGCAATGTGATGGTCCGCCCGGACGGCGGCCTGCGGCTGGTCGACCTCGAACTCGCCGCCGAGGCCGGCCACCGGGCCGGATCGGCCGGCACGCCCGGCTACCAGGCCCCGGAACAGGGGCGGCTCTCCCTCGCCGGCTCCAGCGTGGCCGACCCTGCGGTCGACCTGTACGCGCTCGGCGGGCTGTTCTTCCTGCTCGCGACCGGGCACGACCCGCTGCTGCCGGAGGACCTCCCGAGGGCCCGCCCGGTCGCCGAGCGCCTCGGCCGCTGGCTGACCCTCGCGGCCCGGACGGGTGCGACGGCGCGGCGGCTGGCCCCGGTGGTCCTGGGGCTGCGGGCGGAGGAGCCGGCGCTGCGGTGGGGGGTGGCCCGGGTCCGGGCGGAGCTGGGCGGCGCGGAGCGGGAGCGCGCGGCGGATCGCGCCGTCGTCACTCCGCTGTGGCACGCCGCCAACCGCGCCGCGCGCCCGGCGCCCGGCGGCCTGCCGCACGACGGCCCGCGACTCGACGGCCCGGCGCTCGACGGCCCGGCGCTCGACGGCCCGGCGCTCGATCGCCTGCTGCACGACGGCCTGCGGCACCTCTCCGCCACGGCGACGCCCGGGCGGCCCGACCGGCTGTGGCCCGTCGTGCCCGCCGGGGAGCGGACCGACCCGTGCAACGTGCAGCACGGCGCCGCCGGTGTGCTCGCCGTACTGGCGCGGGCGGTCGCGGCCGACGGCCTGCCCGAGGACGTCCGGGCGCAGGCCGCGCACACGGCCCGTACCGCCGCCGACTGGATCGAGCGGCGCGTCGCCGCCGAGCCGGTGATACTGCCCGGCCTGCACTTCGGGCGGTCGGGGACGGCCTGGGCACTGCTCGACGCCGCCCGGGTGCTGGGCGACGCCGGGGCGGCCGCGCGGGCCGCCGCGCTCGCCCGCCGGATCGCGGTCGAGTGGCCCAACCCCGACGTGTGCCACGGCGCGGCCGGCGCCGGATTCACCCAACTCCGCTTCGCCGCCGAGAACCTCGACAACAAGGACTTCGACGGCACGAACCTCGGCGGCGGGGACCTGGGCGGAGGATTCCTCGACCGCGCGGCCCACGGCGCCCGCGCCCTGCTCGCCGCCGCACGGCGGGAGCCGTACGGGACGACCTGGCCGGTGCCCGCCGACTTCGACTCGGCGCTCGCCGGGATCACCCACCTCGGCTTCGCGCACGGCGTGGCCGGCGTGGGCGCCTTCCTCCTGGCCACCGCCGAGGCGACCGGCGACCGGACCCTCCTCGACGGCGCCGCCGACGCCGCACGGACGCTCGGCGCGACCGTGCGGTGGAACGGCGCCGACCGGCGGAGCGCCTGGTGGCCGCAGAGCGCGGGCGATCCCGAGCACATCCGGCTCGCACACTGGTGCAGCGGCTCCTCCGGCACCGGCGGCTTCCTGCTGCGGCTCTGGCGGGCCACCGGCGACGCCGCCGCCCTCGACCTCGCCCGCGCCGCCGGACGGGCGGTGCTGGCCGGACGCTGGCACAGCGGGGTGAGCGCCTGCCACGGACTGGCCGGCGACGGCGAGTACCTGCTGGACCTCGCCGAGGCCCTCGACGAACCCGAATTCCGTACCGGCGCCCAGGAGCTGGGCCGGCTGATCGCCTCCCGGGCGGCCCTGCGCGACGGACTGCTGGTGCTCCCCGACGAGACCGGCATCGGCTGCGCCGCCGCCTACGGCACCGGCACCGCGGGCCCGCTGGCCTTCCTGCTGCGCCTGCGCCACGGCGGCCCCCGGCTCTGGCTCGACCCGGTGCCGCCCGGCACCGGCCGACTCCCCCACCACACCACCGGGGTGAGCGAAGGATGAACGTGGCCACCCGCACCACCACCCGGGCACTGCGCCGGCTGAGCTTCACCTTCTCCACCGACGGCAGCCACGCGGCCTGCCTCGCCGCGGCCGCCGACAGCGGCTGGTACGTGGAGAGTTGGCGACTCCCGGCGGACGGCACCCCCGCCGATCCGATCCCGCTGCCGCTCTCCGGCAACCGCTCGGAGAGCCTGCGCTCACAGCTGGTCTCACTGGCCGACGGCTCGGTGCTGGCCTGCCGGCACGACGGCGACCGGCACGACCTGACCCACCTCTCGTACGGCGAGAACGGCGCCGTGGAGCAGCAGTTGGCCTCGCTGAGGCTGCCCGGGCTGCGGCTGCTGCCGCTCCCGGTGCCGCCCGGCGCGGGGCCGCGCACACCGGTAGCGCTCGCACTCGGCACGGACGCCCGTCCGGCGACCACCGCATGGCTGATCCGGACGGACGGCAGCGAGCCCGAGCGGATCGCCGAGCTCCCCGGCCTGCACGGCGGCGGCACCTGGCTGGACCACGCGGGCGCGCTGCTCGCGCTGGACCGGGTGAACGCGGGACTGGTCCGCAGCGTGGTGCTGGACCTGCGCAGCGGCACCACCACCCCGCTGCTGGAGATCGGCGAGCGCAGCAACGACCGGCTGGTGCTGTTCGACCCGGACAGCCGCTTCGCGATGGTGCGCAGCGACGCGCCGGGCACCGACCGGCTCGGCTGGGGCTTCCTCGGCGGCGGTGAGCCGCTGCGCTTCCCGGAGTGCCTGCACGCCTCGGGCATGTTCCTGCGGCCGATCGCGCTGCGGCGGGCGGCGGACGGGCCCCGGGTGGCGGTGCAGATCGACCACGGCGCCGGGTCGGCGCTCGCCCTGTGGCGGCCCGCCTTCGGGCGGCTGGACCCTCTGCCGGTGCCGCCCGGCCGGCTCGGCGCGGTCGGGCACTGGGACGAGGCGGGGCTGCGGATCCCGTACTCCTCGCCCGACCATCCGACGGCGCTGGCCACCCTGGACGTGGACGCGCTGCTGGCGAACGGACCGCTCCCGGCCACCACCGGGGCGATCCCGCTACCGCTCCAACTCGCGCCGCTGGGCTCGGGGTTGCCCGGCCCCTGGCGGGAGACCGTGCCGCCCTGGCAGCCCGGCCGGCCGGTCACCCCCCGCACCGAGCCGGACGGCTGGCGACTCGACGGCAGCACCCGGCCCGGCGACGGCGGCCGCTGGCAGCCCGCCCAGAGCCTCGAACTCGCCGGCCCGGCGGGCCCGTTGGAGGCCCTGGTGTACGGCGGGGACGCCTGGCTGAGCAGTCCGCACCTGGTGCTCGCCCTGCACGGCGGCCCGGCGGACGCCTGGCGGCTGGAGTTCGACCCGGCCCTGCAACGGATGGCCGCCGACGGCCTGGCGGTGGTCGCGCCCAACCAGCGCGGCTCCACCGGCTACGGGGTGGCGCACGCGATGGCCATCCGGGGCGCCTGGGGCGGGCCCGATCTGGACGACGTGCTGTACCTGCTGGAGGGCGTCGCGGGCCAGCGCGCGGCACTCGGCCTGGAGCCGCCCGCGCTGTTCGGGGTCAGCTACGGCGCGTTCCTGGCACTGCTGGCGGCCGCGCACGCGCCCGCCGAGCAGGTCGCCCGCTGCGCGGTGGTCGCGCCGTTCCTGTCCGGCGCCCGGCTGCTGGCCGAAGCGGCACCTCCCGTCAGGGCGTTGACCACCCGGCTGGGCGGCGGCGAGCCGGTCATGGACGCCCGCGGCCCGCGCGACGTGCTGCAGGTGGCGCACCGGCTGAGCGCACCGCTGCTGATCGTGCACGGCAGCCGGGACGAGGCCGTACCGGTCAGCCAATCCCGGGCGCTGCGGCACGAGTTGCTGCGGATCGGCCGGGTCGAGGGCGCGGACTTCCGGTACGTCGAGGCGGCCGGCTCCGGGCACGAGGTGCTCGCCGAGGAGGGCGCGGCCGTGCTGCACGAGCTGCTGGCCGGGTTCCTGCGGACCGGCCGGCCGGGCTGAGCCTGGCCGCGCAGACTCCCGGGCCTGAGGCGCTCGCCCCTCTCGGGCACCCGGCCCTTTCAAGACTCCCGGGCCCACGACGGCCCGGGTCACCACCCCGGTGCGGCGGATGGAGGCCGCCCGGGGAGCAACACCCGACGCCCGCAGGCAGATCGCGGCGGGCGCAACCTCAAGGGGAGGAACCGATCATGGAGAACATGATGGACTTCGAGACCGACCTCGCGGCGCTGCAGAGCCTGCCGGAGACCGAGTCCGTCGAGCTGACCGGCCACGGCAGCGGCTGCCAGTACACCTGTCTCATCCTGACCTGCCTGATCTTCACCATCAGCTGAGGCATCGGCCCGGCCTGATCCAGCCGATCGGGCGGTAGCCCATGGGTGCCGTCCTCGCCTGTCCGGACAGGCGAGGACGGCACCCGCCTTCTTTCCCCCCTTTTCCCCGGATCTCCGCATTCCCCGACGGGAGACCAGACGTGCCCCGACGCCCCACCGGCTGGACCCTCGCGCTCGGCATCGCCCTGCCGGTCGACGCCGCCACCACCCTCACGCTGCCCGCCGTGCTCGCCGGGGCCGTCGACGCCGTCCTCGACCACCGTTCCGGGCCCGGCGCGTTCCTGCCGCTCGCCCTCGTCCTGGGCGCGGCGGCCGCCGCCAACGCCGTCGCCGCGGCCGCCGGACCTGCCTGCTCCGCCGAGGCCACCGCCGACCTGCGCGGACGCCTCGTCCGCCATCTGCTCGCCCTCGGCCCGGGCGGCCGGCTGCACGGCGGACCGCCGCCCGGCGACCTCGCCGCCCGGCTGCTGGGCTCGGCCGGCGACGCGGGCGGTCGGCGGCCCGCCGTGCTCGGCGCCGCCACCGCTCTGCTCACCTCGGTGGGCGCGATCCTCGGGCTCGGGCTGCTGTCACCGTGGCTGGCGCTCGCCTTCTTCGGCGGCCTGGTGCCCGGCGTGCTGCTGATCCGGCTCTTCCTGCGCCAGGCCGGGCCGGTGTTCGCCCGCTACCAGGAGGTCCAGGCCGAGCTCGCCGCCCGGCTCACCGGCGCCCTCACCGGGCTGCGCAGCATCCACGCGGCGCGCGCCGAACAGCGCGAGGCCGCCCGGGTGCTGGCGCCGCTGCCGGAGCTCTCCGCCGCCGGACACGCGCTCTGGGCGGCGCAGCGGCGCACCGCCTGGCAGGCGACCCTGCTGATCGCGCTGGTCGAGGTGGCGGTGCTGACCACCGCCGGGGCGCTGCTCGCGGGCGGCGCCCTCGCCCCCGGCGCGCTCACCGCGGCGGCGGGCTGGGCGGCGCTCGGCGCGGGACTGTTCGAGCAGGTCGAGTCGCTGGTCGGGGTCGCGCACGCGCGCGCCGGGCGGGCCCGGGTGGACGAACTGCTGGCGCTCGCCCCCGCGCCCTCCGGTACGGCGGCGCTCCCGGCGGGCGGGCGCGGGGAGGTCGAGCTGCGGGGCGTGGTGGTGCGCGACGGCGAGCGGGTGCTGCTCGGACCGCTGGACCTCACCGTCCCCGGCGGCCGTACGGTCGCGCTCGTCGGACGGTCCGGCTCCGGCAAGTCGCTGCTGGCCGCACTGCCCGGGCGGCTGCGCGACCCCGACGAGGGCACCGTGCTGATCGACGGCGTCCCGGTGGGCGCGCTCGCCCCGTCCGAGCTGCGGCACGCGGTCGGCTACGCCTTCGCCCGGCCCGCGCTGGTCGGCCGTACGGTCCGCGAGGCGCTGGCCGGCGCGGGGCCGGCGGAGGCGGCGTCCGCCCGGGCGGACGGCTTCCTCCAGCGGCTGCCCCGGGGGTGGGACACCCCGCTGGACGAACTCCGCCTCTCCGGCGGTGAACTGCAACGCCTCGGCCTCGCCCGGCTGTTGGCCCGGCCCACCCGGCTCGTCGTCCTCGACGACGCCACCTCGGGGCTGGACCTCGCCACCGAGCACCTGGTCACCAGGGCCCTCGACGGCGCCACCCGCGGCCGCACCCGCCTGGTGGTCGCGCACCGCGCCACCGTCGCCGCCCGCGCCGACCTCGTCGCCTGGCTCGACGCCGGCCGCCTCCGCGCCCTGGCCCCGCACACCGCCCTGCTGGCCCACCCCGACTACCGCGCCGCCCTGTCCGACACCACGCTCCAGGCCACCACGGTCTGACACCCACACAGAAGGTCGACGCAGCCGACTTCCCATGCCATCCACGTCGAACAGAGCTCGCGCCCGCACAGGAAGTCGGCGGAGTCGACTTCTCGCGCAACCCGCGCCTCCGACCACAGCGCACCGCACAGGGCACCGGCCCGCCCGGCGTCCCACTCCCCCGAACCCACCGCGGCCACCGCGGCCACCGCGCCGGGCGGCGCACCGGCGACGGTCCGTGTTCCGCACCGCACCGGGCTGGGGGCTGCTGTTCCAGGAGTTGGCGACCACCCGCCGGTCCCTGGTGCGGCTGCTCGCGTGGTCCGGGGTGGAGGCGTTGCCGCCGCTGGTGTCGGGGCTGTTCGTGTCGGCCGCCGTGGACCAGGGGTTCCTGGCCGGGCGGCCGGGAGTCGGCCTGGCGTGGCTGGGCGGCTTCGGGGTGGCCATGGCGCTGCGGGCGTACGCGGCGCGGGCCGGGTTCCCGCACCTCGCGGGGGTGGTGGAGCCGCTGCGGGACTCGCTGGTGGAACGGGTGGTGCGCAGCGCCCTCGCGCGCCCGTCGGCGGATCCGGCCGAGGTCGCCCGGCTCACCGAACAGGTCGAGTCCGCACGGCAGTTGACCGCGACGCTGCTCCGCACCCTGCGCGGGGTGGGGGTCACGCTGATCGCCGCGCTGGTCGGGCTGGCGCTGCTGGCGCCCGCCGTCCTGCCGCTGGTGCTGCTGCCGCTGCTGGCGGCCGGGGTGCTCTTCGTCCGGCTGCTGCGCCCGATGGTCGCGCGCCGCCGGGCGGTGGTGCTGGCCGAGGAGCGGCTCGCCGCCGAGGCCGGGCGGGCGTTGCGGGGGCTGCGCGACGTGCAGGCCTCGGGCACCGGGCAGGAGGTCGCCCTGGCGCTGGCCGAGGCCGCGCGGGAGAGCGCCGCCGCCTCCCGGGCGCTGGGCCGGGCCTCGGCGCTGCGCGCGCTGGTGGTGGCGCTCGGCGGGCGGCTGCCGGTGCTTGCCGTCCTGGCGGCGGCGCCGTGGCTGCTCGCGCACGACGCCCTGACCGCCGGCGAGCTGCTCGGCGTCGCCACCTACCTCCTCCAGCAACTCGACCCAGCGGTAAGGACGTTGGCCGGTACGGTCGGCGGCTGGCTGCTCAACCTCGCCGTGGTGCTGGACCGTCTGGCGGCGGTCACCGCGCCCGAGCCGCGACGGCCGTCGGCGGCCGAGCCGTCCGACGCCCCCGCCGGGGAGGTGCGGCTGGCCGGCGTCCGGTACGCACACGGCGCGGGCGCCACTCCCGTACTGGACGGGCTGGACGCGGTGTTCCGCGCCGGGGAGCACGTGGCGGTCGTGGGCGTCAGCGGGGCCGGGAAGTCGACCCTGGCCGGGCTGTTGGCGGGGGTCGCGGCGCCGACCGCCGGAGCGGTGGTGGTGGGCGGGGGCGCGCATGTCGCCCTGCTGCCGCAGGAGGCGTACGTGTTCCCCGGGCCGGTGCGGGAGAACCTGGCCTGGCTCGCCCCGGAGGCCACCGACCGCCGGCTCGCCGAGGCGGTCGAACACCTGGGCGCCGACGAACTGGTGGCGCGCCTGGGCGGACTGGGCGGCGCGTTGCGCGATCCGGGTGAACTGTCGGCCGGTGAGCGCCAGTTGCTCGCGCTGGTCCGGACGTACGTGTCGGCCGCGCCGGTGGTGGTGCTGGACGAGGCGACCTGCCACCTGGACGCCGCCGCCGAGGAGCGGGTCGAGCGGGCCTTCGCCGCCCGGCCGGGGACGCTGGTGGTCATCGCGCACCGGATCAGTTCGGCGCTGCGGGCGGAGCGGGTGCTGCTGCTGGACGGCGGCCGGGGCATGCTGGCCCGGCACGGCGACCTCCAGGTGCTGTCCCCGCTCTACCGCGAGCTCGTCGGCCGCTGGCTCGGCTCGACGCCGCGCAACCCGGCACCGAACAGCGCGCCGCCGAACAAGCCGAACAACACGACGTCGAACGGCCCGAAACCCCACGGCCCAACACCCCCGGGCACGACAGGACTCGCGTCATGATCTCGATAGGATCTCGTCCGTCCCGGCCGTTATGGTGGCCGGGGCACGGGCCGCGATCACCGGCTGTGGGCGCATACCGAGCGCCCGATCGGGGACCCGACCGTGCGCCCCCGGCGCCGGGCGGGCGCCGATGATGACCTGCACCCTCGCACGGAAAAGACGATTCTCATGTCCGACACCCTCACCGACACCACCGGACCCGCCGCCAACGGGACCGACGCCGACGAGAAGACGGCCGAGGCCACCGCGTCGCACGGCCGCCACCGCGGCCCGTCCGCCGCCGACGACACCTCCGGGACCGACGCGCACGGCCGCCACCGCGCGGCCGGCGCCCGGGGCTGACCCCGGCAACAACCGACACTCCGCGAGGGCCCGCCGGGAGCACACCCCGGCGGGCCCTTGCCCGTCGGAGACCGTCGGAGACCGCCGGAGACCGCCGAGGCCTCACCGGTCCAGCGAGATCACCGTCCGCAGCGCCTCGCCGCTGCGCATCTGCGCGATCGCCTCGTTCACGTCCTCCAGCCCGACCCGGTGCGTGACCATCCCGTCGAGGTCGATCCGCCCGGCCCGCCACAGGTCGACGACCAGCCCGATCGTGCGCGCCACCGGCGCCCCGCCGTAGAGCGAGGGCAGCAGCCGCTTCTCGTTGAAGAACAGCTCGCCCATGGTGAACTGCGCGAGGTCGTCCCGGGCGCCCGCGCCGATGACCACCACCGCTCCGCCGCGCCGGGCCGCGTCGTACCCGGCCCGGACGGTGGCCGCGCGGCCGACCGCCTCGAAGACGTAGTCGAAGCCCCCGCCCGGCAGGCCCTTGGCGACCGCCTTCAGCTCCTCGGGGGCGATCGCCTCGGTGGCGCCGAAGGCCAGGGCGCGCTCGCGTCGCGAGGCCACCGGGTCGACGACGGTGATCCGGGCGGCGCCGCAGACCCGGGCGCCCTGCACGGTGGCGATCCCGACCCCGCCCGCGCCGATCACCGCGACCGAGGAGCCGGGCTCGACCCGGGCGGTGTTGACGGCGGCGCCGACACCGGTGGTCACCCCGCAGCCGATCAGCGCGGCGGCCTCGTACGGAAGGTCGGCCGGCACCTTGATCACGGCATCGGCGGCGACCACGACCTCCTCGGCGAACGCCCCGGTGCCGTAGAAGCCGGAGGCCTCGACGCCGTCGCCGCCGTCGCCGCCGTCGCCCCCGCCCGCCAGCCGGAAGCCGGGGGCGCCGAGGCGGCCCAGGCTGGCGACGCACAGGTGGCCGCGGCCGTGCTCGCAGTGGGCGCAGCGGCCGCAGGGGGCCATCCAGCAGAGCACCACGCGGTCGCCGGGCTCGACGCCGGTGACGCCCTCGCCGACCTCCACGACGTCTCCGGCGCCCTCGTGCCCGGGGACGAACGGCGCGGGCTGCGGCAGTACGCCGCTCATCGCGGAGAGGTCCGAGTGGCACAGACTGGCGGCGCGCATCCGGACCCGTACGGCGCCCGGGCCGAAGCCGACCGCCGTCACGTCCGCCCGGACGTCGAGGGTGTCCTGGCCGGTCTTGTGCAGGACGGCTGCGCGCATGGTGCTGCTCCCGGTGTGCCTCGTGTACTTCGCGTGCTTCGTACGCCCCGCACGCCGGGTGCCCGGCACCCTGAGCGCCGAGGACGGACGGTCGGCCCGATTCTGGCACGGCCGCCGCACGCCGACTAGAACCCGTTCCAGCCCGGCCGACCGGCAGCCCGCTCCCGGCGCCCACGGCACGCCGTGCCCCCGCTGCGGTGCCGCCGTCACCGCCACCGCCGCCGGGGCCGGGGCGATCGCGGCGGAGCTCGCCCCGTACCGGGCCCGGATCGCGACGGACCTCCTCAGGGGCTGATCCCGGCCGGCCTCCGCCGTGCCGGAGTGCGATCCCCGGCCGCCGCCGTCCCCCCTACCGTCGAGTAGGGTCCGAGCACGTCCGTCCGCCGTCCCGACCCGAGGAGCACCGCATGTCCGACCTGCTGGAGAGCGCCCGCCCGGCGCCCGAGGTGCTGGCGGCGTTCGAGGCGGCCACCGGGTTCATGCCGGTGGACGAGGGCCTCGCGCTGTACGCGGCGGCGGTGGCGACGGCCCGGCGCACCGGGCTGCCGGTGCTGGAGATCGGCACCTACTGCGGCCGCTCGGCGGTCCTGCTGGCCGCGGCGGCCCGCGAGACCGGGACGGTCGCGCTGACCGTGGACCACCACCGGGGCTCGGAGGAGCAGCAGCCCGGCTGGGAGTACCACGACCCGACGCTGGTGGACCAGGAGGTCGGGCTGATGGACACCCTGCCCAGCTTCCGCCGCACCCTGCACGCCGCCGGGCTGGAGGAGCACGTGGTCGCGCTGGTCGGCCGCTCGCCGCGGATCGCCGCGCTGTGGGGGCGTCCGCTGGGCCTGGTGTTCATCGACGGCGGGCACACCGACGAGCACGCCACCGGCGACTACGAGGGCTGGGTGCCGCACCTGGCGCCGGAGGGCCTGCTGGTGGTGCACGACGTGTTCCCGGACCCGGCGGACGGCGGCCAGGCCCCGTACCGGGTGTACCTGCGGGCGCTCGCCGAGGGCTTCGAGGAGGTCTCGGTGACCGGTTCGCTGCGCGTCCTGCGCCGGGCGGCGGCCCCTGGGGAGGCCGAGGCCTGATCGGAACTTCCCCACAGCCCCGGGCGGATGCTCTAACGTCGTGCCGGGGCTGTCGGGCATGGATTCGAACGGTACGGTGTCCGCGCAGTACCCGGCAGCAGCACCAGGCAGAGCATCAGCGGACGGTGGGGGCCAGCGGCACATGACGGACCAGCACAACACCGCTCCTGCGGTCTGGGACCCCACCGCGCGTGGCGGCGCGGGCGGCTGGGTCCGCAACCCGCAGCGGCCGGACGCCGAGTCCACGCCCGCCGCACCGCCGACGCCCCCGGCCCCGCGCCCCCCGGCACCCCCGGCCCCGCGCCCGCCGGCACCCCCGGCCCGGGCCGAGGCCGACGACGAGGACCCGCCGCTGGGCGCCCGCCCGTACCTGTCCACCGCCCCCGGCTTCGGCCCGCCGCCACCGCCCTGGGACGCCTCCGCCCCCGAGGCGGCCACCACCGCCATCCCCCGCGTCCCCCCGACGCCGGCCCCGCCCGCGGCCGCGCCGTTCCCCGCCCACGCGACCCCGCAGGAGCGCGGCCCCCAGGGCGGCCCGCTCCCCGGCCCCGGCTACGTCTACCCGCCGCCGCCCCCGGCCGGCCCGCCGCAGCAGTTCCCGTACGAGCAGCCCCCGTACGGAAACCGGCCCGACTATCCGACCGCCCACCCGGTCGAGGACGAGGACGACGAGGACCGCCCGAACAACCGCAGGGCCCCGCTGCTGATCGGCTTCGCGCTGCTCCTGGTGCTGGCGGTCGGCGGCGGCCTGCTGTACGCGAGCCAGGGCGGCGGCAAGGCCGACCAGGCCGCGCCCGCCCCGACCGCCTCCGCGACCGGCTCCGGCAACCCGCAGCCCGTCCCGGCACCCGCCGGTACGGACGCCGCGCCGGGCGCCGCCACCGGCACCCCGGCCGCACCCACCGACACGCCGTCCCCGACCGCGACCACCGCCGGCCCCAACGCCAAGGCCCAGGCGCAGGCGCTGGACGGCCTGCTCACCAAGGGCGAGAACGCCAAGGCCCCGATCGGCAGCGCCGTCGCCAAGGTGAACAGCTGCCCGTCGAAGGCCGACATCGAGAGCACGGCGCAGGTCTTCGACAACGGTGCCGCCCAGCGCCAGGGGCTGCTCGCCGAGCTCGCCAAGCTGAGCGTCACGGACGTGCCGGGCGGCGCGGACGCGGTGAACTCGCTGAAGTCCGCCTGGCAGCTGTCCGCCGACATCGACCGCGCGTACGCGAGCTGGGCGCGCGCCGTCGCCGCCCAGGGCTGCTCCGGCAAGGCCCCGGCCACCGCGGACAAGAAGCACGCGGACGAGCTCAACCCGCAGGCCACCCAGGCCAAGTCGGACTTCATGACCAAGTGGAACCCGATCGCGAGCGGCTACGGCCTCGCCACCCGGACCCAGGACAGGATCTGAGCCACCCGTGACCGGCCCGACCTCCCGACCGCCCCGCCGCTCCACCCTGCTGCGCGTCACCACCGTCGTGGCCGCGGCCGTTCCGCTCTGCACGGCGGGCTGGCTGGGCTGGCAGGCCCTGGACGGCTCCGGACCGGCGGGCGCCTCGGCGTCGTCGAACGGCACCGCACAGGCCGGCGCCCAGGCCGCCACCCAGTCCCCGGCCACCCCGGGGGCACCGCTCACCCCGCCCGTCCAGGCCGCCCCGCCGGCCGACGGCACGCCCACCGGCGCGCCGACCGCGACGCCGGCCGCGCCCCCGTCCGGCACCCCGACCGACCCGGCGTCCGTCCCGGCGGGCGGCGCCGACCTCGCCGGCCGGACCATCGTGCTCGACCCGGGCCACAACCCCGGCAACGTCGCCCACCCCACCGAGATCAACCGTCAGGTGGACATCGGAAACGCCCGCAAGGAGTGCGACACCACCGGCACCGAGACCAACGCCGGCTACACCGAGGCCGACTACACCCTGGACGTCTCCCGCCGGGCCCGCGCCCTGCTGACCGCCCGGGGCGCCAAGGTGGTGCTGGTGCAGGACGGCGACCGCCCCTGGGGCCCGTGCATCGACGAGCGCGCCCGGGCGGGCGCCGACGCGCACGCCGACGTCGCGCTCTCGGTGCACGGCGACGGCGGCCCGGCGAGCGGCAGCGGCTTCCACGTGATCATGCCCGCCAAGGTGGTCGCCGGTAAGGCGGACAACTCCGCGATCGTCGAACCCTCGCACCGGCTCGGCCTGCTGCTGCGCGAGCGCTTCCAGGCCGCGACCGGCGAGCCGTATGCGGACTACACCGCGAAGGACGGCCTGGACGTCCGCTCCGACCTGGGCGGACTCAACCTCTCGGCCGTCCCCAAGGTGTTCATCGAGTGCGGTAACATGCGCAACTCCGCGGACGCCCGACGGATGACGGACCCTCAGTGGCGCCAGCAGGCCGCCCAGGGGATCGCCGACGCGCTGACCGCGTTCCTGACCACGCGCTGAGGCCCTGGCCCCACGCCTGGAACGGGACGCGGCACGGGAGTTGAAACCCGCAGGCCGGGGGGGACGGAACCCCACCCGGCCCGCACGGTTTGCAACGACTTCGACCCATTCCCGGTCCCGCCGTGCACCGGCGGGACCGTTGGGCCTAGGCTTCTGGTCCGTTCGGGGGTTTCGGCCGGTCGGCCCGACCGAGCGAACCGCCGTCCACCACACGTCAACGAGGGGAACGTAAGTGAATCTGCGCGCTCTCACCAGGGGAGACGCCGCCGTCGCAGGCGCGGCCGTCCTGCTCTTCATCGCCTCCTTCCTTCCGTACTGGAGCTGTTCCGGACGGTACTGCGGCGGCCCGAACAGCTCGCAGAACGCGTGGAGCACCCAGCTGTTCCCCATCCTGCCCTCCATCTACCTGCTGGGCATCGCCGCCGCCGTCCTGATCCTGGTGCAGCGCTTCCAGGGCGCGGCCGCGGCCAACCGCCAGGTGCTCGGCCTGCGGCTGGACCAGTGGGGCATCGCCTTCTCCGTCACGGCGCTGTGGACCTCGGTCTGGTCGCTGGGCGGCGGCGCGAGCGGCCTCAGCGACCTGGGCATCAGCCACGGCTTCGGCGCCTGGCTCGGCTTCATCGCGCTGCTCGTGCTGGCCGGTGCGGCCGCCGCGAGCCCACTGCTGCCCGCGCTGAAGGCTCCGCTGGTCACCGACCGCCCCGCGGCCGTCCCGTACCAGGGCGGCTACCCGGTGCCGGGCCAGCCCGGCCACCCGGGCGCTCCCGCCCAGCCCGGCTACGGCTACCCGGCCCAGGGCCAGGACCCGGCGTTCGGCGCCCAGCCGGCCGGCGGCTACGGCTACCCGGCCGCCGGTCAGCCGCAGCCCGGTCAGCCGCTCCAGCCCGGTCCGGTGCAGGACGCCGCCGCCCCGGCCCCGGCCCCGGTCGCCCAGCAGCCGCAGCCGCAGCCGGCCGCCCCGGCGGCGGACTTCCAGCCGTTCTGGTTCGCCGTCCCCGCCCCGCGCCAGCTGGCCCCGAAGGACAACCCGGCCGGCGCCCCGGTCGGCGAGGTCGTGCCGGGCACCTGGTACCTGGCCGTCGAGCAGCGCGGCACCGCGCTGGTCGCCCAGCTGCCGGACGGCACCCAGGGCGTGCTGGCCGACGCCTCGGGCATCCAGCGCGGCTGACGGCCTGAGGGATCGTCGAAGGGGCGGGACCGGATCACCGGTCCCGCCCCTTCCGCATGCCGGTCCGTCAGCAGCAGTCCTGGACCACCAGCCCGGCGGGCAGGTGCTCCCCGCCGAAGACCGCGACCGTGGCCGGGTCCCCGCCGAGCGCGGCCACCGCGAGCAGCAGCGCCCCGGCCGTCCAGGTGGTGCGCTCCTCGGGCCAGATCGCGTCGTCCTCGAAGACGTACCCGGTCCAGTACGCGCCGTCCTCGTGCCGCAGGTGCTTCTGGATCCAGCGCAGGATGTCCACCGCGCGGTCGGACTGTCCGATCGCCCAGAGCGCGAGGGCCAGTTCGGCGCTCTCGCCGCCGGTCACCCAGGGCCGGTCGCTGACGCAGCGCACGCCGAGGCCGGGCACGACGAAGCGGTCCCAGTCCCGTTCGATCCGCGCCACCGCGGCCTCGCCGCGCAGGCCCGTGCCGAGCACCGGGTAGTACCAGTCCATCGAGTAGCGGTCCTTGTCGAGGAACCGCTCGGGGTGGTGGGCGATGGCGTGCCGCAGCCGGCCGGCCGCGAGTTCCCAGTCGGGCTGCGGCTCCTCCAGGTAGTCGGCGATCGCCAGGCCGCAGCGCAGCGCGTGCAGGATGCTGGACGAGCCGGTGAGCAGCGCCTCCTCGGTGGCGGCGCCGTCCTCGTCGACCCGCCAGGCGATCGGGCCGCCGGGCAGCCGCAGCGAGACGATGAAGTCCAGCGCCCGCCGGACCACCGGCCAGATCCACTCCAGGAAGGCGTCGTCGCCGGTGCTGAGGTGGTGGTGCCAGACCCCGACCGCGATGTACGCGCAGAAGTTGCTCTCCTTGGCCCGGTCGGTGACCGCGCCGTCGGTGTAGGCGGCGTACCAGGAGCCGTCCGGGTTCTGCCGGGCGGCGAGCCAGCGGTAGGCGGCCTCGGCGGCGGCGTGCTCGCCGGCGGTGTCGAGGGCCATGGCGGCCTCGGTGTGGTCCCAGGGGTCGAGGTGGTGCCCGGCGAACCACGGTATGGCGCCGTCGGGGCGCTGCTCCATCAGGATGCTGCGGACGGTGCCGGCCGCCTGCTCGGCGTCCAGCACCCCGTCGAGCAGCAGCACCTCGGGGACGGCGGCGGTCATGCGCCCGCCCGCCGCGGCTTCGAGGCGTACGCCACGAAGCTCTTGCCGATGACCGGGTTGAGCGCCTTCTCGGCGGCCTTCGTGAGGGTGCTGATCACCGGGGTGCCGACGATGTCCCAGACCAGCAGCTGGTGGTAGGCCTTGACCGGCAGTGCCTTGTCGTTGTTCACGCCGACGGCGCACTTGATCCACCAGTACGGCGAGTGCAGCGCGTGCGCGTGGTGGGTGCCGTACGGCTCCAGGCCGGCGTCCTTGAGCTTGCCGAGCAGTTCGTCGCCCCGGTAGATCCGGATGTGGCCGCCCTCGACCTCGTGGTACTCGTCGGACAGCGCCCAGCAGATCTTCTCGGGCAGCCAGCGCGGCACGGTGACGGCGAGCAGGCCGCCCGGCTTGAGGACGCGGAACATCTCCTTGAGCACGCCCCGGTCGTCCGGTATGTGCTCCATCACCTCAGAGATGATGATCTTGTCGAAGTACTCGTCCTCGAACGGCAGCGCCAGCGCGTTGCCCTCCATCGCGACCGCCGACGCGCCCTCGGGGGCCTCGCCGGCCTGCTCCATGGCGGCGAACCACTTCTTGACCTCGGCGATCTCCTCGGCGTTCTGGTCCAGGGCGATCACCTCGGCACCGCGGCGGTAGCACTCGAACGCGTGCCGGCCCCCGCCGCAGCCCAGGTCGAGCACCCGGTCGCCGGGGGCGAGCGGGAAGCGCGAGAAATCGACGGTCAGCACTTGCAGGGCTCCCATTCCTATTGCTACCAAGCGCTCTTGACGCTTCGTCAGGCCACGCGTCCGGTCACCCGGGGCGTGCCGCTCAAGAGCACGTCACTCAGGGCACGTAGCGCCAGCCCGGCCCGGAGCGGGCCCTCGCGCCGGCGCCGGTGGCGATCGCCGCGCGGTACGCCTCGGCGGTCAGCTCGGCGGCCCGTTCCCAGGTGAACCGGGCCAGCACCCGCTCGCGTCCGGCCGCGCCGAGCCCGGCGCGCAGCGCCGGGTCGTCCAGCAGCCGGCCGAGCGCGCCGGCCAGCGCGTCCGCCTCCCCCGGCGGAACGGCCAGGCAGGTCTCGCCGTCCGGCCCGGCCACCTCGGGGATCGCCCCGCCGGTGGTGGCGACCAGCGGGGTGCCGGTAGCCATCGCCTCGGCGGCGGGCAGCGAGAAGCCCTCGTACAGCGAGGGGACGCAGGCCACCTCGGCCGAGCGGTACAGGTCGACCAGCTCCCGGTCGGTCAGGCCGGTGCGGAACTCGATGTGCTCCGCCAGCCCGAAGCGGCGCACCGCCTCGGCCACCGGCCCGTCCTCCTTCTGCGGCTTGCCGACCACCACCAGGTGCGCGTCCCGCTCGGTCCGGACCTTGGCCAGCGCCTCGACCAGGAACACCAGCCCCTTGAGCGGCACGTCCGCGCTGGAGGTGGTGACGATCCGGCCGGGAACGCGCGCGATCTGCGCCGAGGGGGACCACAGCCGGGTGTCGGCGCCGATCGGGACCACCGAGATCGCGCCGGGCGCGGCGCCCAGGTGCTCGGCGATCTCGCGCTGCGAGGTGCCGGAGACGGTGATCACGTGGTCCAGCCGGGCGGCGACCCGTCGCTGCATCCGGGTGAAGGCGTACCAGCGGCGCAGCGAGAGCCGCTTGAGCCGGGTGGCGGCCGCGTCCAGCTCCAGGCGGCGGTCCACGGTGATCGGGTGATGGATCGTGGTGACCAGCGGGAAGCCGTGCCGGGCCAGGCCCAGCAGGCCGTAGCCGAGGGTCTGGTTGTCGTGCACCACGTCGTAGCGGCCCTTGTGCCGGGCCAGGTACTGCCGGGCGCGCAGCGAGAAGGTGAGCGGCTCGGGGAAGCCGCCGGTGCGCATGGTCGCGAACTCCAGCACGTCCACCGGGCCGCGGAACTCGTCGCGGGCGGGGGTGCGGAACGGGTCGTCGGCGCGGTAGAGGTCCAGGCTGGGCAGCTCGACCAGGCGCACCGAGCCGGGGCCGTCGACCTCGTCCAGCACCGGGTACGGCTGGGCGCCGATCACGTCCACGTGGTGACCGAGCCTGGCCAGCTCACGGGAGAGGTGCCGTACGTACACGCCCTGACCGCCGCAGAACGGGTCCCCGCGGTACGACAGCAGGGCAATCCGCAGCGACTGCGCGGTCATCCTCGGCCCTCATCTCTGGCTGCTGGCTGTGCTGCCGGTCGTGCTGCACCGGTCGCTAAAGTAGATCAGGTTTCAGTGGCTGTGGAACTCGTCATCGGCCATGTGAACAATGAGAGACCTCGAAGATACCGGCCCGTAGCTTTCCGTCAGGAGCCAGGGTTGGTGATTCCCGCCACGCCGACCCCGTCGACGGCGTGTCGACCTTGTGGAGCACTCCGCCGCCCATCCGCCCCCGGGAGCCCCCTTGCCCTCGCCGACCCCGTCCGTGAGCCCCACCTCCCCGCCGCCGGGCGAGCCGCCGCTGACCGCGCGCCAGGCCGAGCGACGACGGCGGATCCTGCGGGCCGCCACCGCGCTGGCCGCCCGCGGCGGGTACGAGGCGGTGCAGATGCGGGAGGTCGCGGAGAGCGCGCAGGTCGCCCTCGGGACGCTGTACCGGTACTTCCCGTCCAAGGTGCACCTGCTGGTCGCGGTGATGCTGGAGCAGCTCCAGGGGCTCCGGGAGCACATCCGGCGGCACCCGCCGACCGACCGGGAGCCGGCCCTGCGGGTCGCCGACGCGCTCACCCGGGCCTTCCACGCCCTCCAGCGCGAGCCGCTGCTGGCCGAGGCGATGGTGCGGGCGCTCAGCTTCGCGGACCGCTCGGTCGGCGCCGAGGTGGACCGGGTCAGCGTGGCCACCGGACAACTCATCCTGGACGCGATCGGCCAGTCCGGCCCGCCCAGCGAGAGCCAGCGGGCGGCCGTCCGGGTGATCGAGCACACCTGGCACTCGGCCCTGGTCGCCTGGCTCTCCGGGCGCGCCTCGATCGCCGAGGTCCGGGCCGACCTGCACACCGCGGCCCGACTGCTCTCCCTGCCCTGACCGTGCACCGGCCCGTCGTCGGCCCGCTGTGACTGGAACCTGTTCCTGCTCCGCCGGGCCCGCCGGGCACGGTCCGGCGGCTAGAGTCGACGGGCAGCACAACTCCATCCCGCTCCTCCCCCGGGGAAAGCCGGTGCGAATCCGGCGCTGACCCCGCAGCCGTGAGCCCGGCCGACCCCGGCCCGGGTGAGTCGGAGCACCCGGGGAAGGGCGAGCGGCCAGTCCGGGCCCCGCGCCCGGCACCGTCGAGGACTACGGAAGGGCCCCGCCCGGGCCACACCGCTCACCGAAAGGCACACCCGCACCATGCTCACCGCCGCCCGCCTGGGCGCCGCCGCCCTGTCCGCCGCGCTGCTCGCCGGCGTCGCCGCCGGACCGGCCCTCGCCGACGTCCCCCCGCCCACCATCCCGGACGGCCTGTACGGCAAGAGCGACCCGACGTACGACGGCGTCTGGCGGCAGTCCCTGGCGCTCACCGCGCTGACGGCGGCCAAGATCACCCCGGCCGACTCCGCGGTCGCGTGGCTCACCGGGCAGCAGTGCGAGGACGGCGGCTGGCCCTCCTACCGGGCCGCGGGCGCGGCCTGCGACGCCAAGTTCGAGGACAGCAACGCCACCGCCGTCGCCATCCAGGCCCTGGTCGCCCTCGGCGGGCACCAGAACGCCGTCGACAAGGGCGTGCAGTGGCTCAAGGCCAACCAGAACGCCGACGGCAGCTGGGCCTACAACCCCGGCAACCCGGGCGACGCCAACTCCACCGGGCTCGCCGTCAACGCGCTGTTCGCCGCCAGGACCGACCCGGCGAGCGTCGCCAAGCCCTCGGGCGGGAAGAACGCCTTCGACGGCCTCGCCCGCTTCCAGCTCGGCTGCGCCGCCCCCGCCGACCAGCGCGGCGCCTTCGCCTACCAGCCGGACGCCGGCGGTGCCCTCGCCCCCAACGCCCTGGCCAGCGCCCAAGCCGCCCTCGCCGCGGCGGGCGGGCACCTGCCGGTCGCCACCACGGTGCGGGCCGACGCGAAGCCCAACCCCCTCGCCTGCTCCGACGGCTCCGCGCCCGCCACCGTCCCGCACGCCGAGGCGGGCGAGGCCGTCGGCGACTACCTCACCGGCCAGCTCGCGTCGGGCGACCAGCACCTCACCCTCACCACCCCGGGCGCCGAGCCGAAGCCCGACTTCACCGCCACCGCCTGGGCCGCCCTCGCCCTCACCCAGAGCGGCCACCCCGACCAGGCCTCCGGCGCCGTCGCGTGGCTGGAGCAGCAGGGCTCCGCCTGGACCAAGAACGGCACCGACGCCGCCGCCACCGCCAACCTCCTGCTGGTCACCCAGGCCGCCCAGCGCGACACCACCGACCTGACCCACCAGCTCACCGCCCTCGGCCCGGCCCCGAAGGCCACCGCCGCCGCGTCGGAGGAGGCGCAGCCGGCGGAGAAGAAGAAGGACGGCTTCGGCCAGTACTGGATGATCATCGTCGGGCTGCTGATAGGCGTCGGCGGCGGACTGCTGCTCAGCCTCCAGCGCAAGCGCAACCCCAACCTCTGATGCGACCCGCGTCCTTCCCTTCGGTGCCCTCGGCGTCCTCGCCCTCGGTGCCCTCCCCCGTCTCCCGGCTCCGCTCGCGGCGGGGGCCCCTCACGCTGCTCCTCCCCCTGCTCGGCGCGGTGCTGCTGCTGTGCGCCGCCTCGCCCGCGCAGGCGGCCGGGTACCGGTACTGGTCGTTCTGGCGCGGGGCCGAGGGCGGGAGCTGGGCGTACCAGCAGCAGGGCCCCGCGGTCGCCGTGCCGCCGGACGGCGCGGTGGACGGCTGGCGGTTCGCGGTCAGCCCCGACGGCGGACAGGACGCCGCGAAGCCCCGTGCGGAGGCGCGCTTCGACGTGATCTGCGCGGACACGCCCGCGCAGGACGGGCACAAGCGAGTGGCCGTCCTGCTGGACTTCGGGACCGCCGAGGACGCCGGGGCGTCCGCCGCGCAGCCGCCCGAGCAGCGGACGGCCTGCGCCAGCGTCACACCGCGCGCCACCTCCGCCGAGGTGCTGGCCGCCGTCGCCCCGCCGCTGCGGTACGACACCAACGGCGTGCTGTGCGCCATCGCCGGCTACCCCAAGGCGGGCTGCGCCGACCAGCTCGGCGCAGCCGCTCAGCCTGACACCGGCACCGGCACCGGCACCGGGTCCGGATCCGGGTCCGGGTCCGGCACCGCGTCCGGGTCCGCCGGGCACGACGGCGGCCCGAACGTCGGCCTGATCGCCGGTGGCGCGCTGGTCGCCGTCCTCGCCGGCGGCGCCGTCTGGCAGGCCCGCCGCCGCCGCAACCCCTGACCCCCACCCAGGACAGATCCGTGAGCAGCACCGCCCGTAGCACCCGACCGCCCACCGGCCCCCGCCAACTGCACCCCGGGGCCTGGTGGTTGTGGGCGCTCGGGCTGGGCGCGGCGGCCACCCGCACCACCAACCCGGCCATCCTGCTGCTGCTCGTCGCGACCGCCGGGTACGTGGTCGCGGCCCGGCGCGGCGACGCGCCCTGGTCCCGGTCGTACGGGGCGTTCCTGCGCCTGGGGCTGCTGGTGCTCGGCATCCGGCTGGTCTTCGCCGTGCTGCTCGGCTCGCCGATCCCCGGCACCCATGTGCTGTTCACGCTGCCCGAAGTCCCGCTCCCCGCCTGGGCGCAGGGCGTGCGGATCGGCGGGCGGGTCACCGCCGAGGGCCTGCTGGCGGCGCTGTACGACGGGCTGCGGCTGGCCACCCTGCTGATCTGCGTCGGCGCCGCCAACTCCCTCGCCAGCCCGGCCCGGCTGCTGCGCGCCCTGCCGGGCGCGCTCTACGAGGCGGGCGTGGCCGTGGTGGTGGCGATGACCTTCGCGCCGAACCTGGTCGCCGACGTCCGCCGGCTGCGCGCCGCACGCCGCCTGCGCGGCCGCACCGACAAGGGCATCGCCGCCGTGCTGAGCGTCGGACTGCCCGTGCTGGAGGGCGCGTTGGAGCGGTCCATCGCGCTGGCGGCGGCGATGGACACCCGGGGCTTCGGCCGCACCGCCGACGTCCCGCGCCCGCTCGCCCGGGCGACCGCCGCGCTCACCCTGGCCGGGCTGCTCGGGGTCTGCCTGGCCGCGTACGGGCTACTGACCGCCGGGGGCGCCGGCTGGGCGCTGCCCGTCCTGCTGATCGGGCTGGCCGCCGCCTTCGCCGGACTGCTGCTCGGCAGCCGACGATCCGTCAGGACCCGTTACCGGCCCGACCCCTGGGCGCTGCCCGAATGGCTGACCGCCGGCTCCGGCGCCGCCGTGGCCGGGCTCACCATCCACCTCTCCGGCAGCGACCCGGCGGCCTTCGCCCCCACCGTCGTCCCGCCGACCGTCCCCGTGCTGCCACTGGCCGCCGTGCTGACCGTACTCCTCGGCCTGGTACCGGCGTTCGCCGCCCCGACCCCGCCCCGGAGGGCATCGTGATCACCTTCGAGCAGGTCTCCGTACGGTACGCGGACTCCGCCGCGCCCGCGCTCAGCGGCGTCGACCTCACCGTCCCCGAGGGCGAACTCTGCCTGTTGGTGGGCCCGTCGGGCTCCGGCAAGTCCACCCTGCTGGGGACGGTCAGCGGCCTGGTGCCACACTTCACCGGCGGCGTGCTGCACGGCCGGGTCACCGTCGGCGGCCGGGACACCCGCGAACACCGGCCGCGCGAACTCGCCGACCTGGTCGGCACGGTGGGCCAGGACCCACTGGCCCAGTTCGTCACCGACACCGTGGAGGACGAACTCGCCTACGGCATGGAGTCCCTGGGCCTGCCCGGCGACGTCATGCGCCGCCGGGTCGAGGAGACCCTCGACCTGCTCGGCCTCGCCGACCTGCGCGACCGTTCGTTGAACTCCCTCTCCGGCGGCCAGCAGCAGCGCGTCGCCATCGGCTCGGTGCTCACCGTGCACCCGCGCGTGCTGGTGCTCGACGAACCCACCTCGGCACTCGACCCGGGCGCGGCCGAGGAGGTGCTGGCCGTGCTCCAGCGGCTGGTGCACGACCTCGGCACCACCGTGCTGCTGGCCGAGCACCGGCTGGAGCGGGTCGTCCAGTACGCCGACCAGGTGCTGCTGCTCACCCCCGGCGCGGCACCCGTGCTCGGCGAACCGGCCGAGGTGATGGCCCACTCGCCGGTGCACCCGCCGGTGGTCGGCCTCGGGCGGCTCGCGGGGTGGCGGCCGCTGCCGCTGTCCGTCCGCGACGCCCGGCGCAAGGCGGCGCCGCTGCGTGCGTCGCTGGACGGCCGGGTGCCCGCTGCCGCCTCGGCTCCGGACGGCGCCCCGATCGCCGTTTCCGACCGCCTCGCCGTCCGGCGCGGCCCGGTCCAGGCCCTGCGCGGGGTGGACCTCGCGCTCCACCCCGGCGAGATCACCGCCCTGATGGGCCGCAACGGTGCCGGCAAGTCCACCCTGCTCGGCGGCCTCGTCGGCCTGCACGCCCCCGCCTCCGGCAGCGTCACCGTCGGCGGCCGCACCCCGCACCGCACCCGCCCCGCCGAGCTGATCCGCCAGGTCGGCCTCGTCCCGCAGGACCCGCGCGACCTGCTGTACGGCGAATCGGTCGCCGCCGAATGCGCCTCGGCGGACGCGGACGCCAAGGCTGCTCCCGGCACCTGCCGCGCCCTGGTCGAACGTCTGCTACCCGGCATCGCCGACGACACCCACCCTCGCGACCTCTCCGAAGGCCAGCGGCTCACCCTGGCGCTCGCCGTCGTGCTCACCGCCCGGCCCCCGCTGCTGCTCCTCGACGAGCCGACCCGCGGCCTGGACTACGCGGCCAAGGCCCGGCTGGTGGAGATCCTGCGCGCGTTGGCGGCCGAGGGCCACGCCGTGCTGCTGGCCACCCACGACGTCGAGCTCGCCGCCGAACTCGCCCACCGCACGGTGATCCTCGCCGAGGGCGAGATCGTCGCGGACGGCCCGACGGCGGAGGTCGTCGTCTCCTCGCCGACGTTCGCCCCACAGGTCGCCAAGGTGCTCGCGCCGGGGCCGTGGCTCACCGTCGGGCAGGTCGCGGAGGCGCTGGGCGCGGAGGCGCTGGGCGTATGAGCAACCGTCCCGTACCGCTGGGGCGCCGCTCGATCATGGCGCTCCTCCTCGTTTCGGCCGTCGGCGTGACGGCCTTCGGCTGGCCCCTGCTCGCCTCCACCAAGTCGGCCCTGGTCGGCCACTCCGTGGACGCCCCCTGGCTGTTCGCCCTGCTCCTGCCCCTCCTCCTCGCCGTCGTCATCGCCCAGATCTCCGAGGGCCGCTCGGCGGGCGGCGGGGCGCCGGGGCTGGACGCCAAGTCCGTGGCCCTGCTGGGCGTCCTGGCCGCCGCCGGTGCCGCCCTGCGCCCGCTCGGCGCGGGGACGGCGGGCCTGGACCCGATGTTCTTCCTGATGGTCCTGGCGGGACGGGTGCTCGGCCCCGGCTTCGGCTTCGTGCTCGGCTCGCTGTCGATGTTCGCCTCCGCGCTGCTCACGGGCGGGGTCGGGCCGTGGCTGCCGTTCCAGATGCTCGCCATGGGCTGGGTCTGCCTCGGCGCCGGCCTGCTGCCCGGCGCTTCCACATTGCGCGGCCGCCGCGAACTCGCTCTGCTCGCCGCCTACGGCGCACTGTCGTCCGTCCTGTACGGCACGATCATGAACCTCCAGGGCTGGCCGTACATCGGCGGCATGGCCGGCTCGGTCTCCTTCGTCCCCGGTGATCCGCTACCCGCCAACCTGGTCCGCTTCGCCGCCTACTGCCTGACCACGTCGCTCGGTTGGGACCTGCCGCGCGCCGCGCTGACCGTGGTCCTCTGCTTCACCCTCGGCACCCCCGTCCTGCGCGCCCTACGCCGTACGACGCGCCGTGCCGCCTTCGACGCCCCGGTCGACTTCCGGCCGCCGCCGGAGCGCTAGCAGCCCGAACACACCTGCCCGGCGAAGGCCACGGGCCGGCCACACGCCGTAACGCCGTAACTGACCGTCAATCTCCAACTCACACCACCCATTAGGGCGGCGCGAACGCGCACAAGACCGCGTGCCCCAGGCTCCGCGAGCCCGGGGCGCGGCCCTGTGCGAGGAACGGAGTCACCACCGAGCGCCCGGGAAGCTCGGCCGTAGCACTCCGAGGCGAACCAGGGCGGAATCCCATCGGGACGCCGTCAACTGGGGCGCGGACAAAGGGGATTGGCGGCGCACTACGGATATTTCCGGCCAAATTGTCGGTGTGTCCATGACGCAGTCTTTTGGAGCGTTCCAAGTATGTCTACGCTCACACCAGCTCCACAACCCGGCCCCATGCGACCATGATCGTTCGGGGTCGTACGGACCTTCCGATTGGACTGGTGTGAAGTGATCAGAAGGCATCACCGACTGCTGGACCGTCCCTCGTTCGCGCCCCTCCGGGGTCGGCTCGCCGCCCTGGTGGGGGTGGTCGCCCTGCTGGCGGCCGTCCTCACCGGCACCGCCGCCGGCACCGCCAGTGCCGCACCCGCCACCGCACCCGCCACCGCGCCCGCCGCCATATCCGACCCCAGCGCCGTATCCGACCCCGCCGCCGCAGCCGCCCCCAGCGCCGGGCCGGTGGTCGGGTGGATCTGCAACGGGACGCCCGTCCCTCCCGGCTGGGTCCTCGTCGCGCACATGGCCGGGTGCAACGGAGCCGGCATGTGGCTCCAGACACCCGTGAAGGACGGCATCTGGACCTGCGCCACCTCGCCGATCCCGCCCGGCTACGTGCTCTCCGGCCACACGCGCAACAGCTGCGACGGCATGGACTCCTGGTACATGCGGCTGCCCATCGACGGCCTGTGGACCTGCGGCACCTCGCCGCAGCCGCCCGGGTACGTGCTCACCCAGCACTACCCCAACGGCATGGGCTGCGACAACATCGACGCCTGGTACATGCAGAAGGTCAAGGACGGCATCTGGACCTGCGCGGGCTCACCGTTCCAGCCCGGGTACGTCAACATCTACCACAGCGACACCATGTGCAACGGCGGCATCGGAGCCTGGTACACGGTGCTGGCCAAACAGGGCCTGTGGATGTGCCCGTACCAGCCCGTTCCGGCCGGCTTCCACACCACCTACTACAGCAAGGAATACTGCAGCGGCCTGGGAGGCTCGCTCCTCATGCGCAACTGATCCCATCCCCGGCACGGACCTCCCGAACCACGGGACGCCGCCCGCCGACCCGGCCGATCGCGCCGGGCCGGTGGGCGGTCGGGCCCGCCGAGCACGCACAAGGTCCCCGATCCGCCGTCTCCACCGGCCTGCCACCCATGACACGCAGGCCACCCAGGGCGAATGCGACCGCCGGTGCCGATCGCTGCTACGCTGCGCGCCACATTCCAACTCGTCGGAAGATCAACCGATTTGGGGGAGGCCGTGAAGGTTCTCATCACCGGCGGTGCCGGGTTCATCGGGTCCACCATCGCCAGCGCCTGTCTGGACGAGGGCATCGAGCCCGTGATCCTGGACGACCTGTCCACCGGGCGCCCCGAGTTCGTCGCCGGCCGCACCTTCTACCGGGGCGACATCGCCGACGGCGACCTGGTCGACCGCGTCTTCCGCGACCACCCGGACATCCACGCCACCATCGGCTGTGCCGCCCGGATCGTCGTCCCCGAATCGGTGGCCGACCCGCTCGGCTACTACCACGCCAACGTCACCAAGGGCCTGGCCCTGGTCACCCACCTGCTGCGCAACGGCTGCCACCGGCTCGTCTTCTCCGGTTCGGCCTCGGTCTACGACGCCGGCCAGGCCATCACCGAGGACGCTCCGTTCAAGCCGCTGTCCCCGTACGCGCGTACCAAGGCGGCCTTCGAGGGCGCGCTGGAGGACGTCACCGGCGGTACCGACCTGCGGGCCATCACCCTGCGGTACTTCAATCCGATCGGCGCCGATCCCAAGCTCCGCACCGGTCTCCAGACCACCAAACCGACCCATGCCCTCGGCGTCATGATCAACCGCTACCGTGCCGGTGAGCCGTTCCCGGTCACCGGCACGAACTGGCCCACCCGCGACGGCTCCGGCATCCGCGACTACGTCCACGTCTGGGACCTGGCCGCGGCCCACATCGCCGCGGTGCGCCGCTTCGACACCGTCGTGCCCGGGACCGGCCCCCGCTACCTGCCGATCAACCTCGGCTCCGGCAACGGCACCACCGTCTTCGAACTGATCAGGGCGTTCGAGGACGTCACCGGCGAGCCGCTCCCCCACCACCTCGCCGACGCCCGCCCCGGCGACAACGCCGGCGCCTACCCCGTCATCGACCGCGCCCGGACCCTGCTGGGCTGGGCCCCGGCCCACACCCTCCAGGACGGCATCGCCGCCGCCCTCGTCTGGGACAAGGCCCGCCACACGATCCTCGCAGAGGAGTGACGGCGCCCGCCGGCGCTCCAAGGGGCGTGCGGGACTTGGCCCGCACACGGCCGCGCTCTCCGGTACGACGCCGGGGGTCAGGGCCGGTCGGCGAGGTGCTCGACCAGACGGTCGAAGCTGGAGTTGAGGCCAGCTTCGGCCTCCGGGCCGCGGAACATCGCCGGCACCTCGGTCTGGTGCAGCACCACCCGCGTGCGGCCGTCGCCGAGGTCGGTGAAGGTGAGGGTGGAGCGCATGCCCGTGCCCTCCACCAGCATCGCGAAGAACTCGCCGGGCCGGAGGTCGGTGATCTCGGCCTTCAGCGGGTACCGGTCGCCGGTGGCATCGACGACCATGGTGCTGTCGTAGCGCCCGCCGACCTTCGGCTCGATGGTCACGGTGTCCAGCGGGACATGGGTGCCGGCCGGGCCCCAGAAGCGGACGAACTGTTCCGGGTCGATGTACGCCTGGAACGCGGCGGCGGGGGTGCCCGGCAGCTCGCGGGTGATGGTCAGCTCGCCCAGGTTCTCGGTCATCTCGGTGTCTCCTCCGTCGTTGCGGTGTCGCTTTCACAGGGGTAGACCGGGGCCGCGTCGAGAACTCATCGCTGTTCGCGAAAGTTTTTTCGGCGGGTTTCCCGGAGCCGACGCTCGCCGACTAACCCGTGGGCTGCGACTCGCCCCGGAGCACCGCCAGCTCGATCTCGCGGCCCGTGCCGTGGCCGGGGACGGGCAGTGCCACGCCGGAGGGCTCGAAGCCCGCCCTGACGTACATCGCCCGGGCGCGGGCGTTGTCCTCGTGGACGAACAGCCGGACGCGCTCGATCCGGGGCTCGGTGAGCGACCACGACCACTCCTGGGCGGCCCGGATGAGGTCGTGCGCCAGCCCGGTGCCCCGCGCCTCGGGGCGGACGTAGACACCGACGATGTGCGTCTGCGGGACGTCGATGACGTCGCCTTCGAGGGCCCCCTCCCCGCCGGGCCGCTCGACCAGCGCGGTCATCGAACCGAGCCAGCGCCCGTCGGCGGCCTCGGCGATGAACTGGCCCACGGAGAGGCTCTCGGCGGCCCTCGCGGCGCGGTCCTGCCAGAACTCGTCGGGCTCGGCGGCCGCCTGCTCGTACGTCTCCAGGAAGGCGATGGCCGCGACCGGGTCCTGCAACGCGTCCAGCCGGATCTCCCTGACCCGCGCCCAGTCCTCGGTCCGTACCCGTCTGATGATGATGGTGGTGCTCATCGCGTGATGATCTCATCGGCGTCGGCCGTCCTGTCCATCCGTTTTCGGGAGCGTGACCGCCGCCACCCGGCTGCGGCAATCCCTGACGAACCGTTCGGACTCACCGAACGCCCCCGTACGCTGTCCCGCAGCACTGGGAGCATGGGCGCTTCAGGGAGTCGGAGAGTCGGGGAAACCGGTGGAACTTCGTCAGTTGCGCGTCTTCGAGGCCGTCGTCGCCCACCGCACCGTCACCGCCGCGGCCGTGGCGCTCGGCCTCGCACCGTCCTCCGTCTCCGAGCAGATCCGCACCCTCGAACGCAGCCTGGGTACCGACCTGTTCGACCGGGCGCCGCGCGGGATGGCCCTCACCCCGGCCGGCGAACGGCTGCTGCCGTGGTCCCGCAAGCTGCTCGACCAGGCCGACCAGGCGCGCCGGGAGGTGGTCTCCGCCCGCGCCCGGCTGCGCCTCGGCGCCCTGGAGACCATCGCCGCCACCCACGTGCCGGCCGTCCTCGCCCGGCTCGCCGAACGCCGCCCGGACCTCGACGTCTCCCTGCACACCGACACCGCCCGGGACGGTCTGCTCGGCGGAGTCGCCGCCGGGGCGCTGGAGGCCGCGCTGATCCTGGACACCGCCGGCCCGCTCGGCGAACTCGGCTTCTACCTCCCGCCCGCCCCGCTCGACCACCTCGACCTCCGGGACGTCCCGCTCGCCCTGGTCGCCTCCCCGGCCCACCCCCTCGCCCGCGCCACCACGCTCACCCGTGAGGACCTGCGCGGCCAGCGCCTCCTGGTCAACAGCCCCGCCTGCTCCTTCTGGCTCGCCGGCGAACGCCTGCTCGGCCACGACGTCGAACGCATCCGTACCGGCGGCGTCGCCGTCACCCGCGCCTGCGCCGAGCAGGGCCTCGGCATCGCCCTCCTCCCCGAGTTCGCCGTCCAGGACCACCTCACCGCCGGCACCCTCATCCGCCTCCCCCTCGAAACCCCGCCCCTCCACCTCCGCCTCGTCTGGCGCGCCGAGCGCGAAACCGTCCCGGGCCTGCGCGAAGTCCTCCACGCCGCCTCCGCCTGACGACTGACGGCCCCGCACGACGACGAACGGCGCGCCCCGGTGAACCCGGGACGCGCCGCTCGCCCTGCCTGACCGTCAGGCCTTCGGGCCCGCCGACTGGACGACCTCGAAGGACCACAGCGTGGAGCCGGAGGCGGCCGGGCGCTTGGGGGCCTCGCCCTCGCCGCCGTGCTGGTGGGCCGCCTTCATCGGGCCCTCCATCCAGGCCTGGAAGTCCTCGTCGCTGCGCCAGCGGGTGTAGACGAGGTATTGGTCGGTCCCCTCGACCGGGCGGAGCAGCTCGAACCACTCGAAGCCGTCCGAGTTCTCCACCGCGCCGGCACGCGAGGCGAAGCGCTTCTCCAGCACCTCGCGCTGCTCGGCCGGGACCGTCAGCACGTTGATCTTGACGACGGACATGCCGCTCCTTCTGCTCCGCCGGGGTCGCGGGTGCGGCCGCCGGCCCGGTTGTTGCGTACGGGCAGCAGTCTCCTACACCTCACACCTGGCGGCTCGGGTGATCCACGGCGAGCCGGTCACGGTCGGTGGCGGATGGTCGACGTGCAGGGCGGGAGCGGGAGTGCAAGCCTGGATTCAGACCCAAACCCGAGGAACGTAGGAGCGGTCATGGGTATCGGTGACAAGTTCAGGGACAAGGCGCAGCAGGCGGAGGAGGAGGCCAAGCAGCGTCTCGGCCGGCAGCAACCGCAGCAGGACGAGGCCCAGCAGAAGGCCGCCCAGGCCAAGCAGCAGGGCCAGCAGAACCTGGACGATCTGCAGGACGACATCGAGGACCAGCAGTAGCCGAGCACACCGAGCGGCGACGGCCGAGGGCGAGCCCTCGGCCGTCGCGACGTTCATCACCGGTCCGGCGCTCACCGCGGCCGTCAACCGGCTGTCGGAGCAGGTGCCTTGCAGGAGCGGCTAGAACGACCGCCCCTCCCCCCGGTACGGCGGCTCGGGCCCGGTCGGGTCCGGCCGGTCCCGCAGGTCGGCGCAGAGGGTGGAGCTGAGCCGGGTGAGCAGGTCGGCGAGCTCGGTGTGCTGCCGCTCGTCCCAGTCCCCCAGCAGCGCGGCGAGCTGGGTGCGCCGGGCCTCGACCAGGCGCAGCGCCGCCTCCTTCCCCGGTTCGGTGAGCCGCAGCGGCAGGCCGCCGGTCCGGGCGGCCAGGCCCCGGCCCTCCACCTCCCGCACCGCCTCCTCGATGACCGCGAACGGGATGATCCGCCGCTCGGCGAGTTCGGCCGGCTCCGCCGAGCCGTGGTGGTGGATCTGGAGCAGCAGCCAGCTGGAGGCGGGCAGCAGGTCGAGCCCGGCGGTGGCGGTGATCCGCCGGAAGAGGTCGCGCCGGGCCTCCCGGGTGCTCAGGACCGAGAGCGCGCGGGCGATCTCGTCCAGCGAGGTGCGCTGCACCGGGTTGAGGCCGATGGACTCGCTGAGGTCGGGAGCCGTCACCGTGGAGCGCAGTTTCTGCTCGCGCAGGAACAGGGACAGGACGAAGGCGAGCAGCGCGACGGGCACGGCGTACAGGAACACCCGGGTGATCGATTCGGCGTAGGCGTGGTAGACCCCGGCCCGGGCGGCGGCCGGGAGCCGGGCGATCAGCCGGGGGTCGGAGGTGATCGACTCCGGCCGGAAGCCCGGCGGCAGCGGCAGTCCGGCCAGTGCTTCGGCCAGTCGCCCGCGCAGTCCGCCGGCGAAGACCGTCCCGAAGATGGAGACGCCGAAGGAGGCCCCGATGGAGCGGAAGAAGGTGGCGCCGGCGGTGGCGACACCGAGGTCCTGGTAGTCGACCGAGTTCTGCACGATCAGCACCAGCACCTGCATCACCAGGCCCAGTCCGAGGCCGAAGACCAGGAAGTAGAGGCTCATCTCGGCCGTGCCGGTGTGCTCGTCCAGCCGGGAGAGCAGCAGCAGCCCGACGGTGGTGACGGCCGTGCCGACGATCGGGAAGATCCGGTAGCGACCGGTCCTGGCGACGATCTGACCGGAGCCGATCGAGGTGAACAGCATGCCGAGCACCATCGGCAGCATGTGGATGCCGGACGTGGTGGGCGAGACCTGCTGGACGACCTGGAGGAAGGTCGGCAGGTAGGTGAGCGCGCCGAACATCGCGAAGCCGACCACGAAGGAGATCACCGCGACCAGGCTGAAGGTCTGCGAGCGGAACAGCCGCAGCGGCAGGACGGGTTCCACGGCCGCGCGCTCGACCAGGACGAAGGCGAGCAGCAGCACCAGCCCGAGAACGCCCAGGCCGACGATCTGCCAGGAGTTCCAGGCCCAGGTGACGCCGCCGAGCGAGGTCATCAGGACCAGGCAGGTGGCGACGGCCGCGATCAGCGCGGTGCCCAGGTAGTCGATCCGGTGCTCGCGCCGGACCTCCAGGCCGTGCAGCACGGCGGCGATCACCACCAGGGCGACGACGCCGATCGGCAGGTTGATGTAGAAGACCCAGCGCCAGCTGAGGTGGTCGACGAACAGCCCGCCCAGCAGCGGCCCGAGCACGCTGGTGACGCCGAAGACGGCGCCGAAGAGGCCCTGGTACTTGCCGCGGTCCCGGGGCGAGACGAGGTCGCCGACGATCGCCTGGGAGAGCACCAGCAGGCCGCCGCCCCCGAGGCCCTGGAGAGCGCGGAAGGCGATCAACTCGCCCATGTTCTGGGCGATTCCGCACAGCACCGAGCCGAGCAGGAAGATCACGATGGAGGCCTGGAAGAAGCGCTTCCGGCCGTACATGTCGCCGAGCTTGCCCCACAGCGGGGTGGCGGCGGTGGAGGCCAGCAGGTAGGCGGTGACCACCCAGGACAGGTGCTCCAGCCCGCCGAGGTCGCTGACGATGGTGGGCAGCGCGGTGGAGACGATGGTCTGGTCGAGGGCGGCGAGCAGCATCGCCAGCAGCAGGGCGCCGATGGGCACCCAGAGGTTGGGAACGGTGACCTCCGGCGGGCCGGGAGGGTTCGCCGGGCTCCGGTCGGACGCGGCGAGCGGGTCCGTCATGACGTCTCCGTAGGGTCGCGGGCCGCCATCACCGGGGCCCGTGCGGATGATCACTCCCAGCTCACCATGCTGGCAGATATGTCCCGGTTCGCGCCGCCCGGTTGAGCCGAACGTAAGCAACCGGGACATCCGCCGCACCCCGGCTGTTCATCGGGAGCCAACCGCCACCAACCGGCACAACACCCCCGCCGGGGTCCGGACGCCCCTGTCCACCCCCAGGACCGTCCTGCATAATCAGGCGCGATCGTGCGCCCGGGACCGGCCCGGGAGCCACCGCGACCCGACCGCGACACCGAGGAGGCCGGCCGATGCCGGACCAGCACTGCCCGACGTGCGGCACCGCACGCTCGACCGGGTGCGGCTGCGTCCCGGACCCGAGCCTCGCCGAGACCGCCGTCCTCCCGCACGTCGAGGGCCCGCCACTGGTCCGCCCGTACGTGCCGCAGTCGCCCGACCAGGTCGCCGACCAGCCGCCGACGCAGGCCCCGCCGGTCGACCCGTTCGCGACCACCGTCCTGCCACCGGTCGCCCCCGGGCAGCCGCCGCTGCCTCCGCCCGCACAACCGCCGCTCGGGCCGGACGCGGACGCCTACGCCACCACCGTGCTGCCCCCGGTGCAGCCGCCGCTCGGGCCGGACGCCGACGCGTACGCCACCACTGTGCTGCCGCCCATGTCGCCGTTCATGTCTCCGCCCGCACCGCCGACCGGCCCGGGCGGGTACCCGCCCGCGGCGGCGCCGCCGCCCCCGGCCGAGGACGGCCCGTTCGAGCTGACCCCGGCCGGGCCCGAGCCCGTCGGCGGACGGGCCGCGCGGCGGGCGGCCGAGCAGGCCGAGCGCAGCCCGCTCGCCCAGCACAAGGTGCTGATCGGCGGGGTCGGCGCCGCCCTGGTGGCGCTCGTCATCGGCGTCGCGTACGCGGTGACGCCGTCCTCCACCCCGACCGCCAAGCAGGAGCCGACGCTGCCGGCCGTCACGCTGGCGCCCGCCCCGGCGGACCCGTCCACCGAGGCGGTGCCCGTCCCGAGCGCCCCGCCGACCAGCCAGCCGCCGAGCCCGGCGCCGACGCCCACCCACCGGCCGACCCCGGCCCGGACGCCCACCCCGACGCCCACCCCCACGCTTACTCCGACCCCCACGCCGACGCCCACCCCCACGCCGACCCCGACGCCGACCCCCACCCCCACTCCGACCCCCACACCGACGCCCACCCCCACCCCGCGCCTCCTCCAACTCGGGATGAGCGGCCCCGACGTCAAGGACATGCAGCAGCGGCTCTACGCGGCCGAATGCGGATTCGTCGACAAGTCGATCGTCTCCGGCACCTTCGACTACTGGACCCAGTCGGTGCTCAGCGGCTACCAGCGCGACAACCGGATCAGGGGCGAGAACGGCGTCTACGGCCCCAAGACCCAGGCCGCCCTCACCTCCGACCAGGGCTGCTGACCGGGGCCGGACGACGCCCCGGCCCTACCCGTTCCCGCTCTGCCCGTTCCGGCCCGGCCTGTTCCCGCCCGGCCCGTTCCGGCCCAGCCGTCAGCCGGTGATCGCCCCGAAGATGCTGATCCCGGCCAGCACCACCATGATCGCCGCCGCCACCCGGATGATCAGCTTCATCGGCACGTGCTTGAGCAGCTTCTGCCCGCCCACGATGGCGATCCCGCCGACCGCGCAGAGCGCCAGCCAGGAGCCGAGGCCGACGGCCAGCGGGTCCGCGTACTTGGCGGCCAGGTTGGCGGTCATGATCTGGGTCAGGTCGCCGAACTCGGCGATCGCGACGACCACGAAGCTGGCCCCGGCCACCTTCCAGAAGCTGTTCGAGGACGGCTCCTTGGCGGCGTGCTCGTCCTCGTCCCCGCCGCCGTGGAACAGCAGCATCCCCGCGCCGACCAGGAAGAGCGCGCCGGTGACGCCCTCCACCCAGCGGTGCGGCAGCAGCGAGAGCAGGTGCCCGGCGACCAGCGCGAGGCCCACCTGGAGCGCGAAGGCGGCGGCGATGCCCGCGAAGACGTAGCTCGCGCGGTACCTGGTGCCGAGCACCAGGCTGGCCAGCGCGGTCTTGTCCGGCAGTTCGGCCAGGAAGATGATGCCGAACGTCAGCGCGGCAACGGTCAAACTCATCGTGTGGGGTCCCTCGGTCGGGCCGCCGGTGCGCCGCGGCTCCGTCAGGGGACGCTTCGGACCGGCAGCACTGGTCATGATCACAGCACTGCGGCCGAAGGTCTCGCCGGCACCGTCCGATCGGATCGGGTGCCCCGGGCGCCGGGCCCGTGAGGGCCAGTATGTCGACGGTCCGGTGGAGGGCTACTCCCCTTCAACGCGCCCCAGGATACCCGACCGCGCCCGGCTCCCCCGCCGTCACCAGCCCCCGCCCGACCAGCTCCAGCACCACCACGATCGCCACCGACTCCACCGCCAGCAGCCCGACCAGCACGAACAGCTGCACCGCCCCCGCCTGGACGGGCGAGGCACCACCGAGCAGCATGCCGACGAAGGCCCCGGGCAGGGTGACCAGCCCGACCGTACGGGTCTGGTCCAGCGCCGGAACCAGCGAGGTCGCGGCCGCCGTACGGCAGATCTCCAGCCGCGCGTCCCGCTCCTCGAAGCCGAGCGCCAGCGCCGCCTCCACCTCGCCGCGCCGCTGCCGCAGCTCGTCCAGGGCGCGCCGCCCGGCCAGCGAGGTGGCGGTGAGCGCGCCGCCGATCAGGATGCCCGCGACCGGGATCAGCGACAGGCCCTTGAGCGGCAGCAGCCCGACGCCCAGCAGCAGGGCCAGCACCGGCAGCACCCCGGCGGCGATCGGGGCGGCCGCCCAGACCCAGCCGGGGCCCGGGGTCATCCGCCGCCCGGCGGTGCGCACCGCGACCGTGAACATCAGCAGCACGAACAGCGCGGACCACCAGAGCGAACCCACCACCCAGGCGATCACCGCGGCGACGGCGGCCAGCTGCACCACCGCGCGCAGCCCGGCCCGGGCCACCGCCCGACCGTGGCCCAGCAGCCCCCAGCCGGCCACCGCCACGCCGGCCAGCAGCAGCAGCGCGGTGACCACCCCGAGCACCGGGGTGACGGGCAGCAGCTGGCCACCCGAAGCCGCCAAGGACGCAGAGGGCACCGGGGACGCCGGGAACGCCGGGAACGCTGAGAACACCGATGCCGCCGAGGAAGCCATCAGATCCAGCTGGTGAACCACATCCGGTCCTGCCAGGACGACATCGGGATCACCTCCGCCGTGTACAGCGGGTAGAAGAAGGCGAAGCAGCCGACGATCGCCAGCACGATCAGCCCGGCCCCGATCGCACCGTAGCGGCGGCGCTCGGCGGTGCAACCGGCCGGGCCGAGCATCGCACCGAGCATCTGGGCGACGGCCAGGCACAGGAAGGGCACCAGCACGACCATGTAGAAGGAGAAGATCGTCCGCTCCTGGTACTGGAACCAGGGCAGGTAGATCGCGGCCACCGCGCACAGCACGGCGCCCGAGCGCCAGTCCCGGCGGAAGAACCAGCGCCACAGCAGGTAGACCAGCGCGAAGCAGGCGGCCCACCACAGCAGCGGGGTGCCCAGGCCCAGGATCTGCGCCGCGCAGCCGCCGGAGGAGGTGCAGCCGCGCGTCCCGTTCGGGACCTGCTCCCAGTACATCGACACCGGGCGGCCGTCGACCAGCCAGGCGAAGGGGTTGGACTGGTAGGTGTGCGGGGTGCTCAGACCGGTGTTGAAGTCGTACATCTGCGAGTGGTAGTGCCACAGGCTGCGCAGCGGCGCGGGCACCCAGCTCATCGAGACCTGCGGCAGCGGGATGCCGAGCACGTGGTCCGGGGAGAGCCCGGCGCGGCCGTCCGCCCAGTGCCGGTCGTAGCCGCCGCCACCGTTGCCGCCGGTGGCCAGCCAGCCGCTCCAGGAGCCGACGTACACCACCACGGCGGAGCCGACCATGGAGAGGAAGGCGGGTACCGCGTCCCGGCGCAGCATGGACCGCCAGGGGCGGCGGGCTCCGGCGCCGCGGCGGCCGGACTGGTCCCACAGGACGGTCAGGATGCCGAAGGCGGCCAGGATCACGGCGCCGTTCCACTTGACCGCGCAGGCCGCTCCGATGAGCACCCCGGCGGCGATCCGCCAGGGGCGCGGCCCGAGCCGGACGAGGTCGCCGTCGGTCGCCCCGGCGAGGCGGGCGCGGGCGTGGTCGCGGTCGATCAGCAGGGCGCCGAAGGAGGCGAGCACGAAGAACATCTGGATGCCGTCGAGCAGGCCGACCCGGCTCATCACCAGTTGCAGGCCGTCGACGGACATCAGCAGGGCGGCGGTGCAGCCGATCAGGGTGGAGCCGAAGAGCCGGCGGCCGATCCTGGCCAGCATCAGCACGGTGACGGTGCCGAGCAGTGCGGTCATGAACCGCCAGCCGAAGGGGTGCAGTCCGAACAGCTGCTCGCCGATCGTCATCACCCACTTGCCGAGTGGCGGGTGGGCGATGAACTCGGGCGCGGAGCCGAGCGGGACGGTCTGCGGGACGGCCAGGATGTCGGCGTTGGCGTGGTCGGGCCAGGTGCCCTCGTAGCCCTGCTGGAGCAGGGACCAGGCGTCCTTGGGGTAGTACGTCTCGTCGAAGACGAAGGCATTGGGGTAGCCGAGGTTCCAGAACCGCAGCAGGCCGGCGAAGAGCGCCACGGCGATCGGGCCGAGCCAGCCGGAGTGGTCGGTCACCCTGCGCAGCAGCCCGCGCGGGGCCTCTGGTGCAGGGTCGGCGGGGGCCGGGGCCGCCGGGGGGTGCGTGAGCGCCGCTTGCGTCATTGCCTCGCCGATTCGCCTGTCTGCGGGGCCCGCGGGTGTTGTGCCGGGCCCGGGTCTGCTGCCCCGGCCGGGGCCGGGCGGTCAACAGCCACTGACACTATGTGGCGGTGCCCGGGAAGCCAAGCGCGACGGGCCCCGGCCAGGTGACCTGGCCGGGACCCGCTCGAACACCCTTGCGTGCCTGTTGTCACGCGGCGGTCTGGAGCTCCCGGACCTGGACGGTGTGGACCACGGCCGGGGCCGCGTTGTCCTGCTCCGGCGTGAGGTACGGCCGCAGCCGCAGCGCCAGGGCGACGATCAGCAGCGTCGAGCCCGCCATGGCCGCCAGGTAGAGCGGCCAGGTGCCGGAGCCGACCAGCAGCACGCCGACGGCCGGGCCGACCGCGATCGCGATCTGCTTCACCAGGGCGTACCCGGCGTTGTAGGTGCCGAGCAGCCGGGCCGGGGCGAGGTCCGCGACGATCGGGCCCATGGTGGGCGCGAGCAGCGACTCGCCGACGCCGAAGAGGGCGTATATCGAGACGATGGCGACCGTGGCGGCCATGGTCTCGGTCCGGATCAGACCGGCCACCAGGGCCATCGCCCAGGCGCCGAGCCAGACCACGCCGGCCGCGGCCATCGCGGTGGTGCGGCGGCGGCGCGCGGTGATCCGCACCATGAACATCTGCAGGACCACGATGGTCAGCGCGTTGGCACCGATCGCGAAGCCCAGGGTGGAGGGCGCGGTGCCGACGGTGTCGGTGGCGAAGGCCGCGACACCGGACTCGAACTGGCCGTAGCAGGTGAAGAAGATCAGCCCGGCGAGGATGCTGAGCCGCACCATCGCCTTGTCCGCGAGCAGGGCCCGCAGGCCGGTCGGGCCGTCGGTCCGCTCGTGGACGGCGCTCAGCTGGACCTTGGGCATCCGGGCGGTGCCGGTGACCAGGGCCAGGCCGAGGAACGTCGCCGCCTCGATGGTGAACAGCCGGGTGAGGCTGGCCGGGTCGGCCACGTTCACGATCTGCCCGCCGACCAGCGCACCGATGCCCATGCCCAGGTTGACCAGGGTGAACTGGAGCGCGAAGGCGTGCGAGCGCGTCGCCGCCGTCGAGCAGCGGACGATCATCGTGGCGAGCGCCGGCTGGCAGGTGGTGACACCCGCGCCGAACAGGAAGGAGGAGACCAGCAGGGCCGGGGTGCCGGTGGCGTGACCGAAGGCGAACGCACCGGTGGCGGCGAGCGCCGTACCCGCCAGCAGCACCGGCCGGGGACCGTACCTGTCGATGCCGCGCCCGGTGAACGGGAGGACGGCGAGTGCCGCCAGCGCGAAGACGGTGAACACCATCCCGGCCGCCAGCGAGCCCAGCCCGCGCACCTGGTCCACGTACACGAACATGTACGGCATCGTGAACCCGCTGCCGAACGCACTGAGCGCGTTGCCGATCTGGACGCGGCGCAGCGGGCCGCCCGCCCCGCGTCGCTGCTGCCTCTGCTGCTTCACCGTGCCGGTCACCGTGCACATCCCTTCCTGGTTTCTCCTGGAACTCTTAAGCCCAGAAGATTTCAGACCTAAACTCTGTCGGGATAAAGTCTTAGCACCAGAAGACTGCGGAGTCAAAGGCTTAAGAGGTGCACTTCCGTGCGACACTGGTCCGCATGACTACGGACAAGCCGTCGCCGGCTGCCGACAAGCCCGCGCCGGCCACCCCCCTGGAGTTCGGCATCGCCGAGCAGGTGGCGCTCTACCAGCGGGAGTTCCCCACCGTGGACCCCCAGGTGGAGACGATCGTGCAGACCCTCAACCGGGTCTCCCGGCGGATGGGCGTGGCGTACGACCGGCAGCTGACCGTGCTCGGAATCACGTCCGCCGAGTGGGAGGTGCTCAAGGCGCTGGTGGTGTCCGGCAGCCCGTACCGGCTGGGGCCGGGCGAGCTGGCCAAGCGGCTCGGGCTCACCCCGGCCGCGATGACGCACCGGATCGACCGGATGGTGGCCGAGGACCTGGTCACCCGGGAGCGGGACGAGTCCAACCGGGTTCGGGTGATCATCGAGCTGACCGAGAACGGCCGCGACAAGTGGCTGGAGTCGATGCGGATGGCCGCGGTGTTCGAGGAGGAGCTGCTGCAGGACCTCGCGGGCGAGGAGCGCTCGGCGCTCTCCGGCCTGCTGGCCCGGATGCTGCGGCGGATCGAGGAGAGCCAGCCGGACGCGCTCGGGCGCACCGCCGACCTGGCCGAGTGAGCCGGGACGACGGCCGGCCCGGCCGGTGAACGACGAAGTCCGGCCCGCCGGGGGTGCTCCCCCGGCGGGCCGGACTCGTTCCGTTCAGGTGCGGCGAGGGTCCGTCAGGCCCTCAGGCGGTCAGCCGCTCAGCAGGGACCGTTGTCGGTCCAGACGCCCCACTGGCCGCTGAGGCTCGGGTCGTCGCCCTTGGTCCACCACTTGTTGGTGTAGTAGTGGCCCTTCCACGAGACCTTGGTGCCGCCGGCCGCGTAGGTGGTGTTCGGGTCCCAGCTCGGGGCGGCCGAGCAGACCGGCGGAGGCGTGGTCTGGGTGTTGGTCGGGGTCGGGGTCGGGGTCACCGTGCCGGTCGGGGTCGGAGTCGGGGTCACCGTGCCGGTCGGGGTCGGGGTCGGGGTCGCCGAACCGGTCGGCGCCGGCGGGGCCGGGCAGGCGGACGCGGAGCCGTTGGTGGCGCTCACCATCTTGTCGAACAGGGTGGTGTTGGTGCCCAGGTCGTACAGCGAGAAGGCGAAGGAGCCGCCGAGGCCGTTGCAGTGCGCGTAGTCGAGCTTGGCCTGGATGGACCGGGCGTCCTCACCGCTCCAGAAGGTGTTGCCGTCGTAGAAGTACGTGGCCTGCGCCGCGTCGTCCCAGAAGGTCTTGGAGGGGTTGTCGACGAAGCCCGTGAGCTCCTTGTACATCTGGATGCCCGCGACGTTGCCGGACATCGCCGCGCCGGTCGCCGGGGCGGTGGCGGGCTGGAACAGGCCGTGCTGGCCGTTGTCCTTCACGCCGGTCCAGCCGCGGTAGTAGAACGGCACACCCATGTTGATCTTGTTGGCGGGGAAGCCGCCGGGGATGCCGTACTGCGAGTCGCCGACCGTCCACGCCTTGATGGCGTTGTCGATCGAGTACTTGCCGTTGCCCGGCTTGACCGGGGTCGACGGGTCGTTCGGGCCCGCGTAGAGCGCGGCCTGGTGGTTGGTCGGGCCCTGCGCGTCCCAACCGCCGTGCATGTCATAGGTCATGACGTCGAGGAAGGTCAGGTACTGACCGATCTTGTCGGTCTCGACGTTCGCGATCTTGTCCTGGCCGGCCCCGACCGCCGCCGACAGGGCGTAGGTCTTGTTGTCGGCCTTGCCCTGCGCGTCCAGCTGGTTGCGGAACTCCTGCAGCAGCAGGGTGAAGTTCTGCTTGTCGGCCGGGCTGGAGATGTTGCCGGTGTGGCCGCCGCCGCCCGGGTACTCCCAGTCGATGTCGATGCCGTCGAAGACACCGGCCCCCGAGCCCGGGCCGCCGAAGCCGGCGTCGCTGGGCAGGTTGCCCTTGATGAACATGTCGATGCAGGACGACACCAGGTGCTTGCGCGAGGCGTCCGTGGCCGAGGCCGACGAGAAGTACTTGGAGTAGGTCCAGCCACCGATCGAGAGCAGGACCTTGAGGTTCGGGTTCTTCGCCTTCAGCTTCTTCAGCTGGTTGAAGTTGCCCGCGATCGGCTGGTTCCAGACGTCGCCGACGCCGTCGACCGAGATGTCCGCGCCGAAGCTCTTCTGGTAGTCGGCGAACGCGTCGGCGGCGCCGTCACCCGCGTTGGGGTTGTTGTCGTTCGTGTCCGCGGCCTTGGTGGCCTCGAAACAGCCCAGGTCGGTCGGGCTGATGTTGGCGAAGTCGTAGATCAGGTAGTCCAGCTTCCCGGCGACGCCGGTGTCCTGGATCGTCTTGGGGTAGTACGCGTTCGCGTAGACCGACCACTGGTCGTAGTACGCGACCTTGATGCCGCCGCTGGTGGCGGGCGCGCCGGTGGAGTTGGTGGTCGCGGCGTTGGCCGAGGCGCCGCCGGTCAGCGCGAGGCCCGCGCCGAGCAGCAGGGAGGCGGTGGTGCCGGCCGCGATGGCGGCCAGGCTCTTCGGACGGCGTCGGCGGGCGCCGTCCGGAGCCGGCGTCCCGGCCCTTTCGATACGTGAGCGCAGCATGGGTGCGTGACTCCTGGTTGTGGGGGTTCCGTCGCCCCGGGGGCGTGCACGTCCGGGGTGGGGCCGGACGACCGGGACATGACAGGTCAGGGTGGGGAATCGAGCGGGATCAGGCCTTGACGGACACCGGGATGTGCCGAACCGGCGCCCCCGGCCGAAGCCGGTGACGCCGGTTCAGGGGCTCCCTGCACCTGGGCAATAAAAATGGACTAGACCAACTCCCCCGTCAAGGGGTCCTGTTGGCACTTGAGTCGCGCTTAAGGTTCCACCCCTGGTCGGAGCAGGGGTGCGGGCCGAGGCCCGACCGGCCGGGAATCAGTAGCGGACGGCGTTCGCCACCTCGGCCCCGGTCCCGCCCGGGAGGCTCCGGTTGCTGCGCGCGGTGGCCTGGACGCTGTGCCCGACGGCCACGTCCTGGACGGTCACCGCGACCGCGTCCAGCACGCCGCCGGAGCCGTCGGTGAAGTTCACCTGGATCACGTACCGGTACGACTGCTGCCCGTGGTTGGTGACGGTCAGTTGCGCCTGCGCCCTGCCGTCCGAGCCGGTGGTCACCGCCCCGACGGCCACGTCCGCCTTGGCGTCCAGCCCGCCCTTGATCCCGGCCACCGCCGAGGAAGCGGCGGAGGCCGCCTCCGAGGCCCGGGCCTCGATCGAGGCGAGCGCCGAGGCGGCTCCACCGGCCGCCCCACCGATCGCCCCGCCGATCGCCGAGGCGAGTGCCGACGCGGCGGAGGCGGCGGAGGCGGCGGCGCTCGCCGCCTGCCGCACCGCGCCCGCCGCCGAGCTCGCGGAGCTGCTCGCACCCTTCTCGGAGGAGCACCCGGCCAGCGCCGCCGCACCGATCAGTGCGGAGATCAACACCAGGGCCACCAAGCCGTTCCGACGGCTCATCAGCGGGGCCGACGAGTCCTGCACGGTGGCCCTGGCCGGGGGCTTCGAGCCGGCCCGGGTGAGCGGCTGGCGGTCCATGCGGTCCCTCGTTCCTTCCCGGTACCGGGCTGCCCGGCACGTCTCCCCGCCCACCCTCCGAGCCGCCCACCGCCCCCGCCAGCAGGGGTGCTTCCTCCGGGTGACGGGACGGGCGCCGGGGCGCGTTCCGAGGGTGCGTGCCGGGCGGGCGACAGGACGGGCGCCGGGGTGCGCGCCGGAGCGGGCGACGAGGCCGTCAGGACAGCCCCGAACCCTCCTGCGCGTCCGCCTCCACCGCCGCCCGCTCCTCGCGCAGCCGCACCTCGTGCCGCCGCCGGGCGACCACGCCGTACGCCCCCGCGGCACTCGCCACGAAGGACGCCAGGCCGACCCACGCCCGGTCGAAGACGTGCCCGGTCAGGTGGTCCAGTGAGTACCGCCCGGCGCCCGCCAGGCCGAGCGCCAGCCCGGCCGCCCCGAGGAAGGCCGGGTACTCGTAGCCGCCGGAGGTCGCGAAGAAGCCGGCCGGGGCGTGCACCGCCACCGCGCCCGCCATCGTCCCGGCCACCACCGCGCCGGCGGCCGGGGTGGCCAGCCCGGCCACCAGCAGCGCGCCGCCGCCCGCCTCGCCGACGCCCGCCGCGATCGCGCTCTCCCGGGCCGGGTGGAAACCCATGTGCTCCATAGCCTGGGTGGTGCCCTCCAGGCCGCCGCCGCCGAACCAGCCGAACAGCTTCTGGGTGCCGTGCGCGATCAGCACCCCGCCGACCGCGCCGCGCAGGGCCAGCAGGCCCAGGTCCTTACGGTTCAGGCACATGTCGCTTCCTCGTTTCCGGCGGAGGGGTGGTCCTACCTACCTCCATGGCACCCGAGAGCGCGCACCCGTTCGAGTCGGGGCCGCCATCCGGGCGAATTCGCCGCCGGGCCGGAATGAACCGCGCCGCCGGGAGATTCACGCCACGCCCGACCCCGGGGCGTGGCGAACCGGCCGCCCGGGGGCCCGCGGTCATGCTGGGCCCATGTTCGTCTTCAACCTGAGCAGCGCGTTCATCACCTTCTTCGCCGTGGTCGGCCCGCCGAAGACCCTGCTGGCCTTCACCCGGCTGGCCGCCACCCGCAGCAACCGGGAGCTGCGGCGGCTGGCGGCGTGGAGCACGCTCATCTCCGCGTTGATCGGCCTGGTGCTCGGCTTCGGGGCGGACGAGGTCACCACGCTGTTCCACATCAGCGACCAGTCGCTCCGGCTCGCGGGCGGAGCGATCTTCTTCGTCTACGCGGTCGCACTGGTCTTCGGCATCCACCTCGGCACGGACGGCGACGACGACGAACACCTGACGAACCCGCTGGCGGACGGCATCCGCGAACTGCTGCTGCCGTACATCGCCAGCCCGCTCGCCATCACCGCCGTCCTGGTCGCCTCACTCAACCGCGGCGACTGGGGCTGGAAGGCCTCCGTCTCCGGCGCCTACGTGGCCGTCGTGGTGTTCAACTACCTGTGCGTGGCCGTGCTCGCACCGCTGATGCGCCGCACCCACCGCACCTCGCTGGAGGTGCTGTCCCGGCTGCTCGGGCTGCTGCTCGCGGCGGTCGGCGTCGAACTGTTCCTGGAGGGCCTGTCCGGGCTCGGGGTGAACCTGCCGGCCGGGTACTGAGTCGGATCCCGGCGATCAGCCCGCCACCAGCCGGGCCAGCACCCCGCCGATCCGCTCGCGCACCAGCGGGTCGGCGATCAGCCCGTCCGGGCCGACCGCCCCGCGCTCCAGCGGGATCCGGACGCAGGCCTCGTCCAGCACGGCCACGCCGGTGTAGCCGAGGACGGTCCGGAGGGTGGCCTCGGCGCCCTGGCCCCGGCCCGGCGCGGCGCAGTTGATCCAGCCGGTGGGCTTGTCCGAGATCTCCACCCCGCCGACCGTCCAGTCCAGCAGGTTCTTGAAGGAGCCCGGCAGCGTCCCCGCGTACTCGGGGGTGCAGACCAGCAGCGCGTCGGCGGCCTCGATCGCGGCCCGCAGCCCGGCCACCGGCTCCGGCAGCGGGTCGGTGTCGTGGTCCGGGTTGAAGTGCGGCAGCCCGGCCAGCCCGGCGTAGTACGTGGTCCGCAGGCCCGGCGCGGCGGCGGCCACGGCGGCGGCCGTGCGCAGCACGGTCTCGTTGGAGGAGCCGGCCCGCAGGCTCCCGGGCAGCAGCAGGATGTGGCGCTCGTTCGGCATGCCGAGGAAGCTACTCCTTCACGTCCGCGTCAGGGCCAGGCGCCCGGGCCGCTACGGCACCACGGGCCGCCAGGGCACCGGGCTGGAGAGGATCATCGAGCTGGCCGGCGGGCCGTAGCCGCCGAGGCGGTCGCAGAGCGCCTCGAACTCGGCCATCGTGGGCACCGCGACCAGCAGCACGCAGCAGGCCCCGCCGGTGACCCGGTGCAGCTGGAGCACCTCGGGCCAGGTCGCCACCTCGGGATCGCGCAGGACGCAGCGCGGGCCGTAGCACTGCACCTGGACCAGCGCGGTGATCGGCAGTCCGGCCCGGGCGAGGTCGACGTGGGCGTGGTAGCCGCTGATCACCCCGTCGGCCTCCAGGCGGCGGACCCGTTCGGCCACCGCGGGTGCGGACAGGCTCACCCGGCGGGAGAGTTCGTTGTACGAGAGCCGGGCATCGGCCTGGAGCTCGGCCAGCAGACGGCGGTCGACGGCATCCATGACGGCTCCCGGAGCGGTTGGGGACCGTCGGTTTTCCGACGGATTCCGGACGGTTTTCCAGCGGGTTGTCGTTCGTAAAGCAGATCTTCCGAACACCTCGCGAACGACAGCCCCGAGCGCGGTTGCGGTGCTCGTCGACCATTCAAACCGGGGGCGGCACCGCCGCACAATGGGCTCCCCGGTGAAGCCAGGACCTCCGTCCGCTCCACCGGCCCCGGGCGACCAGGCCCGGACGGACCAGGAGGGATCGGGATGGGGCACGACACGGTGGAGACACCCAACCTGTCGTTCGGTCGGGGCGGCCGGCCGGGTCGGGGCACCCCGTACGCGCAGTACGTGCGGCTGGAGGAGCTGCACGGCCTGCAGCACCCGCGCAGCGAGGAGCCGGCCGAGCTGTCGTTCATCGTCACCACGCAGGTGATGGAACTGCTCTTCGGCCTGCTGCGGCACGAGTGGACGATCGCCCGGGAGGCGCTGCGCGAGGACGACCTGCCCGCCGCGCTGGCCGCGCTGCGCCGGGGCACCCACGTGCAGGACGTGCTGGTGGAGTCCTGGGACCTGCTGGCCACCATGACGCCGCAGGAGTTCAACTCCTTCCGCGCGCTGTTCGGCGAGGCCTCCGGCTTCCAGTCCTCGGCCTTCCTCCAGCTGGAGTTCCTGCTGGGCAACAAGAACGCCGCGCTGCTGACGATGTACGACGGGATGCCCGGGACGGTGGCCGAGCTGACCGAGGCGCTGCGCTCCCCCGGCCTGTACGACGAGGCGCTGGCCCTGCTGGCCCGGCGCGGCCTGGCCCCGCACCCGGAGCCCTCGGAGCAGCGCTACCGCCCGTCCGAGGAGGTCGCGGCGGCCTGGCGGCGGGTGTACACCGAGCCGGAGTCCGCCGACCTCCGGCCGCTGGGCGAGGCACTGCTGGACGTCGCGGAGCGGGTCACCCGCTGGCGCCAGCGCCACCTGTCCACGGTGAAGCGGACCATGGGCGCCAAGCCCGGCTCCGGCGGCTCCAGCGGGCTGACCTGGCTGCGCAAGTCGGCCGAACAGGACGTGTTCCCGGAGCTGTGGACGATCCGGGACGTGCTGTGACGGGCACGACCACGGACATGGGGAACCGGAGGAGCGAGGGGATGAGCATGATCACGCGCGAGGAGTGCGCCGCACTGGACGCCGCCGACCCGCTGGCGGCCTTCCGGGAGGAGTTCGCCCTGCCGGACGGCGTGGTCTACCTGGACGGAAACTCGCTGGGCGCGCTGCCGGTGCGCACGCCGGAGCGGGTGCGGCAGGTGGTCGAGCGGGAGTGGGGCCGGGAGCTGATCCGCAGCTGGAACGACGCCGGCTGGTTCGAGCAGCCCTACCGGCTGGGGCGGCGGATCGCGCCGCTGATCGGGGCCGGTCCGGCGGAGGTGGTCGTCTGCGACACCACCTCGGTGAACCTGTTCAAGGTGCTCTCGGCGGCGATCGCGCTGCGCCCGGGCCGGCGCACGGTGCTCGGCGACGCCGAGGCCTTCCCGACCGACCTGTACATCGCCGAGGGCGTGACCGGCCTGGTCGAGGGCGGGCGCAGCCTGCTGATCCGCCCGGAGGAGCTGGACCGGCACCTGGACGGCGACGTCGCCGCGGTGGTCCTGTCGCACGTGGACTACCGCACCGGCGAGCTGCTCGACATGCCCGGGATCACCGCCAGGGTGCAGGCCTCGGGCGCCCTGATGATCTGGGACGTGTGCCACTCGACGGGCGCGCTGCCGGTCGAACTCGGCGCTGCCAACGCGGACTTCGCGATCGGCTGCACCTACAAGTACCTGAACGGCGGCCCCGGCTCGCCGGCCTTCCTGTACGTCGCCGAGCGGCACCTGGCGGCCGGCCCGCGACAGCCGCTGAGCGGCTGGTTCGGGCACGCCCGCCCGTTCGCCTTCGAGCCCGGGTACGACCCGAAGCCGGGCATCGGCCGCTTCCTGACCAGCTCGCCCTCACTGCTCGGCCAGGCCGCGCTCGAAGCCTCGCTGGACATCTGGGAGCGGGCCGACCTGGCGGCCGTACGGGCCAAGAGCCTGGCACTGACCGACCTGTTCATCTCACTGGTCGAGGGCCTGAACGGGGTCGAGGTGGTGACCCCGCGCGAGCACGCCCGACGGGGCAGCCAGGTCGCGGTGCGGCACGCCGACGGGTACCCGGTGGTGCAGGCGCTGATCGCCCGCGGGGTGATCGGGGACTTCCGCGCGCCGGACCTGATGCGCTTCGGCTTCACGCCGCTCTACCTCTCGTACACCGAGGTCTGGGACGCGGCCCGGCAGTTGGCCGAGGTGCTGGCGAGCGGCGAGTGGCGGGAGGAGCGCTTCTCCCGCCGGGGCGAGGTGACGTAACCGGAGGGATCGGGCCCGGAAGGGCCTCAGCCGGAGGGGCCGGGCCCGTCGCCGTTGCCATTAATAATGCACAGTATTAATCTCGGGTGCATGGCAAGGACATCGGCGGGCCACGAGACCCGCGAGAGGCTGCTGCGGGCGGCGGAGGAACTCTTCGCCACCCGGGGCGTGGAAGCCGCCCTGACCAGGGACATCACCCGGCTGGCCGGACAGAGCAACCCGTCCGCCGTGCAGTACCACTTCGGCTCCCGCGAGGGCCTGCTCGACGCGATCATGGCCGGCCGCCAGGAGCGCACCGAGCGGGCCCTCGCGCCGCGCCTGCCCGCACTCGCGGACGCGGACCTGCCCGGACTGCTCGGCGCCCTGGTCGCCGCCGAGGCCACCGAGCTGCGCACCGGGCAGGGCCGGCACTGCCTGCGAATCTCCGCCCAGATCAGCCACAACAGCGGAGTCCGCACCCGGACCCCGCACCCCACCCTGGCGGGCGGCGGCTACTGGCGGCTGATCGAACTGATCGAGGAGCGGATCTCCGGACTGCCGGAGCCGATCCGGCTGGAGCGGATCGACCTGGTCCTCACCCTGATCGGCGCGGCGCTGGCCGACCGGGCGCAGCAGTACCTCACCGGGGCCACCCCCCTGACGGACGAGGAGACCTTCCTCGCCGACCTGACGGCGATGTCCGCCGCCATGCTCTCCGCCCCCACCCCCCGAAGGAACCCGTCATGAACGACCTCACCGGCAAGACCGTCATCATCACCGGCGGCGCGCGCGGCCTCGGCGCCGAGGCCGCCCGGCTCGCCGTCGCGGCCGGCGCCAACGTGGTGATCACCGACGTCCTGGAGGACGACGGCAGGGCCACCGCCGCCGAACTCGGCGAGCGGGCGCGGTTCGTGCGGCACGACGTGACCTCGGAGGAGGACTGGCAGCGCGTGGCGGACTTCGCGGTGACGGAGTTCGGCGGGGTGCACGGCCTGGTCAACAACGCCGGGATCTCCACCGGCACGCTGCTCGCGGACGAGAGCGTCGAGCACTTCCGCAGGGTCCTGGACATCAACCTGACCGGCGTGTTCATCGGCATGAAGACCGTCGTCCCGGCGATGCGGGCGGCCGGCGGCGGCTCGATCGTCAACATCTCCTCGGCGGCCGGACTGATGGGCCTGGCGCTGACCGCGGGCTACGGCGCCTCCAAGTGGGGCGTGCGCGGCCTCAGCAAGATCGGCGCGGTCGAGCTGGGCAACGAGCGGATCCGGGTCAACTCGGTGCACCCGGGCATGACCTACACCCCGATGACCGCCTCGGTCGGCATCCAGCGCGGCGAGGGCAACTACCCCAACACCCCGATGGGCCGGGTCGGCGAGGCGCCCGAGATCGCCACCGCCGTGGTCTACCTGCTCTCCGACGACTCCTCCTACGTCACCGGTGCCGAACTGGCGGTGGACGGTGGCTGGACCACCGGGCCGACCGTCAAGTACGTCATGGGCCAGTGACGCCCCGGCGTACGCGACGCGAACGGCCCGTACGGCAGATGAACGCGTGTGACATGACGGAGTACGCGACGTGACGCAAGTCATGGTCAGGTAAAAGTTCGACCGCCATCACACCAGGGAAGCCTCCACCTTGACTGTCCATCAGACCAAGGGGAGGTTTGCGTGAACATCGATCTCGGCCCGCTCAGGCCCGAACCGTTCGCGCTGGCCCTCGGCCTGGCACTGTTCTTCCTGATGCTGTGGATGCTCGGCGGCCACGTGTTCCCGCGCATCGAGCGAGTGCTGGCCGAGCGGCGCGACGCGACCGAGGGCCGCACCGAACACGCGGAGGCCGTCCGCACCGAGGCCGAGGCCACCAAGGACGCCGGCCTGCGGGAACTCGCCGACGCCCGCCACGAGGCGGCCCGGATCCGGCAGGAGTACGCCGAGCGGGGCGCGGCCGCGATCGCCCTCGCCCGCGCCGAGGGCACCCGGGACCGCGACCGGTTCCTCGCCGCCGGGCACGCCCGGATCACCGCCGACCGGGCCGAGGCGTCCGACCGGCTCCGGCAGGACGTCGGCGAACTGGCCGTCACCCTGGCCGGCCGGGTGGTCGGCGAGCCGGTCCACGCGATCGCCGCCGAACGGCGCACGGTGGACCGCTTCTTCGAAGCCCCCTGAGGGCGAACCCCCTGGCACGGCGAAGGCCGCCCGGTCGGATCGACGCGGGCGGCCTTCGCCGCTACGGGTGCCGTCAGCCGTGGCGGCCGCGACGGCGGGCGGCCAGGACGGCGAGACCACCGAGTCCGAGCAGGCCGGCACCGGCCAGCCCGAAGACCACCGGGGTGTTGCCCGCGCCGGTCGAGGGCAGCTGACCGCCGCCACCAGGGTGGTCGCCACCAGGCTGCCCGGCCGGGTACTCGCTGCCCGGGTTCTCAGTCGGGCGGTCCCCGGTCGGGGCGGGGGCCGCGCTCGACGTGGTCGCGCTCGCGGTCGGGGACGTCGGCGAGGTCGGCGCCGGGGACGTCGGCGCCGGAGAGGTCGGCCCCGGGGAGGTCGGCGTGTTCGTGGGCGTCGGCGTCGGAGAGGTCGGCGTGCCCGTAGGCGTCGGCGTCGGCGAAGTCGGCGTGCCCGTCGGCGTCGGCGTCGGCGAAGTCGGCGTGCCCGTCGGCGTCGGCGTCGGCGAAGTCGGCGTATCCGTCGGCGTCGGCGTCGGAGAGGTCGGCGTATCCGTAGGCGTCGGCGTCGGCGAAGTCGGCGTATCCGTCGGCGTCGGCGTCGACGAAGTCGGCGTACCCGTCGGCGTCGGCGTCGGGCTCGGCGTCGCCTGGCAGTCCGGCAGGTCCCCGTCGAACGGGTAGCTGTGGAGCTCGTAGCCGCCGGAGCCGGTGTGGATCAGGTTGCCCGCGAGGTACACCCGGCCGTTCATGCCGGGCTCGGAGATGGTCGTGGTGCCGGCCGGGTTGCCGGCCAGGACGGACCCCTGGAACTGGGCGCTGCCGAGGATCTGGGCCGAGGTCGCGGTCGGGAAGTTGTACATCAGCTTCGAGCGCATCTCGGTGGTCTGGTCCCCCGCCAGCCCGGTGCCCGTGTAGGTGTTGATGACCGGGCTGTCCCCGAGCATGTTCACCACGACGGTGGCCCCGGCCGGGATGTTGTTGAAGACCAGGCCGATCTGCCCGCCGCTCGGCGAGGCGAGGTTCCGAGTGACGTTGAAGACCTGCTTCATGCTGGTCCCGTCACCGGTGAAGGTCGCCTCGCTGGCGGATATGTCGACGGTGCCGGTCGCGGCGGTCCGCCCGACGCAGGCGGAGACCTCCTCGATCTGGGTCAGCACCTCCCGGTACGGCGCGGCCGCGTTCGAGTCCTGGATCAACTCGCCGGTGGGGTCGATGTTGATGGTGCCGGTGGCGCTGCCCGCGTGGCGCAGGTTGCCGAAGGCCGTGCCGCTGGAGTCGATGCCGCCGATCAGGATCTGGTTGGCGGGCCGCACGTCGACGTTGCCGCCGGTGGTGACGAAGTCGCTGCCGTTCGGCGGGACGACGCGCGAGCCGACGCCCACGACGCCCATGTTGTAGGCGCCGCCGCCGTCCTTGTCGATGGTCAGGTTCCCCAGCGCGACGACCTTGCCCTCGGCCTCGGCCGCGCGGCCGTTCACCGTGTAGTCGCCGCCGGTGAAGACGTTGATCGTGGCGTCCCGCCCGGGGAAGTCGCCGTTGTGCACCGGCGGCCAGGTCGCGGGGCAGTCGGGCCCGGAGCAGGCGCCCAGGGGCGGGGCCAGCGGGGCGGCCGAACCGACCGTCAGCACGGCGGCCAGCGGAACCGCGGTGACGACGGTCGCCGCGGCGATCCGGACGGCCCGGCGACGGCCGGTGGTTCTTCTTCTCGTGGTGGCCGCCCTGTGTCTCGGCGAGCCGGTGGTCTGAGCCATCGACAATTCCTCCGCGCGTGGCAACGGACAGGTCCCGACGACCTGCCAGGTTCTGTGTGATCTGCTGTCGAACACGCAGATCCGGGACATCCAACACTAAATCGGACTTTTACACCCTACAGAGCCTCAGTTCTGATATGGAAATCAGCTGATCGGACCAACGACGGCTCCCCACCCACTCCAAACCCCCGGTCGACGGTCGGGCGACGGCCGAACGGGCTAGGTTGGAGGGCATGACCACCGAGGCCCAGGACCAGAGCGCGCCGCTCGTCGCCGTCGCGTCCGCCGACGACGTGCTGCGGCACCCCGAGGCGGGCGAGCACCTGCTCACCGCACTCGAACAGGAGCGCGCCGCGCGCTTCCGGCAGGAGTCCGGGCGGATCGACTTCACCGCCGGACACGTGCTGGTCCGGCTCTGCGCCGCCCGGCTGCTCGGCGTCCCGGCGGCGGAACTCGTCCTGGCCCAGCGGTGCCCGGACTGCGGGCTCGCCGACCACGGCAAGCCCTACCTGCCGGACCACCCGGGGGTGCACGTGAGCCTGTCCCACACCCGGGGCGTGGTCGCGGCCGGGGCCGGGTACCAGCCGGTCGGCGTGGACGTCGAGCTGTCCGCGCGGGGCGGATCGCTGCGCGCGGTCGCCCGCCGGGTGCTCACCCCCGCCGAGCTCGCCCTGGTCGAGGCGGCCCCCGAGCCGGACCAGGCGTTCCTGCGGCAGTGGGTGCGCAAGGAGTCGCTGATCAAGATCGGCCGAACCACCCTGGACACCCTCGGACAGGTCGACCTCGCCGCCCTGCCGCTGGACGTCCCGCCCGGCGCCCCGCTGCGCAGCCGGTTCGAGGACCTGCACCTGCTCGACTGGACCGACCCGGAGCACGGCGCCGTCGTCGCGGCGGTCAGCACCGCCCCGCCGCGCGTCGTACGGCTGACCACGGCGGGCTGAACCGGGCCGGTCGCGGTGGGGTGAGCGGGCACCCGAGCACGGGGCCTGCGGATAAGCGGTGTTAGCGTGCCTGGTCGTGGGCGCGCCGACGGCGCATGCCCGCCGACCCAGCTGCCCACCGGATCAAAGGGTGCCCCGCCATGGCCAAGTTCCTGCTGAGCCTGCACGTCCTCGCGTCGGTCCTGTTCATAGGCCCGGTCGCGGTGGCCGTCAGCATGTTCCCGCGCCGCGCGAAGGCCGCGCTGGCCGGCGGGCCGGACCAGGCCTCGGACGCGGGTGTGCTGCGCGTCCTGCACCGGATCACCCAGGTCTACGCGCTGCTGGGCGTCGCCGTACCGGTGCTGGGCATCGGACTGGCGCAGGTGATGGACGTGCTCGGGCAGTCCTGGATGATCGCCTCCATGGTGCTCACCGCCATCGCCGCGCTCTCCCTGCTGCTGTTCGTCCTGCCCGGCCAGCAGGCCGCCGTGGACGCGCTCGGCCTCGAAGCCCAGGACGAGCAGCGCACCAAGGCCGTCAACGGCCTGCGGCTGCTGCCGATGACCGCCGGGGTGTTCAACCTGCTGTGGGCCGTGGTCGTGGTGCTGATGATCGTCCGCCCGGGGTCGACCACCGGCGCCTGAGCCGCCTCCCCCTCCCCTCGCTTCCCCTCCTCTCCTCCCCCTCCCGCCGACCGGGTTGGTTCGAGTACCGTCCTTGGCCATGACGATCATGGCGGGCATGGGCAGCCCCACGGGGACCGGCGTCGGCCCGCTGCTGCGCGGCTGGCGGGAGCGACGACAGCTCAGCCAGCTGCAACTGGCACTGCGGGCGGACTCCTCGGCCCGGCACCTCAGCTTCGTCGAGAACGGCCGCGCCCGCCCGAGCCGGGAGCTGCTGCTGCGGCTGGCCGAGCAGCTGAACGTCCCGGTGCGCGAGCGCAACACCCTGCTGCTCGCGGCCGGCTACGCCCCGCAGTACTCCGAGACGCCGCTGGACGACCCGTCGATGGACGCGTTGCGCGGCGGCATCGAGCGGCTGCTCGCCGCCCACGACCCGTACCCGGCGGTGGTCGTCGACGGAGCCTTCCGGGTGCTCGCGACCAACCGCTCGCTGGCCCTGCTGCTGGACGGCGTCGCCCCGCACCTGCTCCAGCCGCCGTTCAACGCGATCCGGGTCACCCTCCACCCGGACGGGCTGGCGCCGCGCATCGTCAACCACCGGCAGTGGCGGCGGCACCTGCTGGAACGGATGGAGCAGCAGCTGGAACTGGTCCGCGCCGAGCCGCTGCGGCAGCTGTACGAGGAGGTCCGCGGCTATCCCGAGCCGGCCGACGACCCGACCGAGGACGCCGCCGAGGGCAACTCCCCGTTCGCGCTGCCGCTGCGGATCCGGCACGACGGGCGGGTGCTCTCCTTCCTGTCCACCATCGCGACCTTCAACACCCCGCTGGACGTGACCGTCTCCGAGCTGGCGATGGAGACCTTCCTGCCGGCCGACGCCGAGACGGTCCGCTTCCTGCAGTCCGTGGTGGGCCCGGAAGGCTAGGGAACCTCGGTCCGGTTGCCGTTCCGGCGCAGGGCGGTGAGCTGCAGGACGGCGAACAGGGCCACCACGGCGGCCTGGGCCGGGATCCAGACGGTGCCCGCCACGGTCGGCTCCGGCCCGACGGTGAGCGCGACCAGGCTGAGCACCGTCCAGACGATGTTGAGGCCGGCCACGGTCAGGACGGCCAACCGGTGCGGGCTCCGGCGAGCGGCCAGCACGCCGACCGCCAGGGCGTAGCCGACGAGGAAGAGTCCGAGGCCCAGCAGGGCGGTGCGGCCGATGCCGAGCAGTTCGCCGAGCGGGCCGGGGAAAACCACATAGGCCAGGCCGTTGCCACCGGTCACGAGGGCGTCCAGGCCGAGGGCGCCGCGCACGCTCCACGGCGACAGTGTGGAGGCGACGGGCGTGCGGGTGCTGGCGTGACGCGTACCGGCGGACATGGCGGATCGGCCTCCTGACGGGGTCGGGGATCCCGGCGGCCGCGGCGCCGACCGGGTGCCTCCACCCTGCCCGGCCGGTCGGCCGGCGTCGATTACCTCGCAGGTAAGGGCCTTCGGCTCACGGCCTGCGCGGCTGCCGGAGCAGCACGCCCGCCCGCTTCACCGCGCGGGCGGTGATCGTGGTCTCGGCGCGGGCGACCCCGAGCGGGCCGAGGGTGTCGGTCAGGAAGCGGTAGAGGCCGTCGTGGTCCGGGCAGAACAGCGTGGCCAGCAGGTTGGTCGGGCCGCTGGTGGCGAACACCCCGTGCACCTGCGGGTGGCGGGCCAGCGCGGCACCGACCTCCGCGAGCCGGCCGGGCGGCACGTCCAGCCAGAGGTTGGCGTCCACGGCCATGCCGAGCAGCCTCGGGTCCACGGTGGCGTGGGTGCGCAGCAGTCCGGCCTCGTCCAGCCGGTGCAGGCGGCGCCGCACCGTCGACTCGGGCGCGCCGACCGCTCCGGCCAGCACGGCGTGGGACTGCCGGGCGTCCTCCTCCAGCCGGTCCAGCAGCGCGCGGTCGAGGCCGTCCAGCGGCGGGGGTGCGGCGCGGCGCGGGACGACGGGCCGGGCGAGCGCGGCGGCCTCCGGCCCGGTCAGGTAGCCGGCCTGCCACTGCCCGGCGTCGGAGAAGGCGTGCAGCACGGCGTGGGTGGTGGTCTCGGTGACGGCTCCGGTCGCGGGCAACTGCCCGTACAGCAGGCGGTCGCGGGCCCCGGTGTCGCTCAGCATGACGGCGCCGACCTCGTGCCCGCCGAGCATCACGTCGACGAAGGGCACGTCGGGGCGATCGGCCATCGCCCGGGCGATGGCGTCCGCCCGGCCGCTCAGCACCCGGACCCGCAGCAGCAGGGCGCCCACGGCGGCGTCCTCGACGTCGGGCATCCGGACCACCCGTAGCACCCCGGCCTCCCGCATCCGGCCGAGACGGCGGGTGACCGTCCGGGCGGAGACGCCCAGCACCTCGGCGATCCGGCCGGGCTCGGCCCGTCCGTCCACCTGCAGCGCGCAGACCAGGCGGCGGTCGAGGGTGTCCAGGACGGTGTCCGGATCGGTCGTCGCAAGATCCATGGTGTCCGATCTCCGTCACTTGGCGATGCTTGTGCGTCCTGTTCGGCAGCGCCGACGGTACTCCTTGTCGTGCGCGGCCGGACGGCGTTCCGGCCCGGGAGCCGAGAGGGAGTCACCGCGATGAGCACGATGAACACGACGGACGTGATGGACGTGATGCACGTGATGGACGTGACGGAGCTGTGGGCGCTGGCGGAGGGGGTGGAGGCCGCGGTGCGCGCGGTCGGCGCGGGGCTGGCGGCCCGGCGTCCGGTCGATCCCGTCCCGGCCCGGACCGCCGAGGAGGCGCTGGCGCGTTTCACCGAGCTGGACGGCCCGGCCGCCGCCGAACTGCGCGAACGACTGACCGCGCTGTACCCGCAGGCCGGGTGGGTACCGGAGGAGCTGGACGGCTCGGTGCCCGCCGAGGGCGAGTGGTGGATGTGCGACGCGACCGACGGCGCGGTGCAGTACCTGCTCGGGCAGCCGCACTGGGCGGTGACGGCGGCACTGGTGCGGGACGGCGCGGCCGTGCTGGCCGTGGTGCACGCCCCGGAGCTGTTCGGCGCGGGCCGCACCTACCGGGCGGTGCTGGGCGGCGGGGCCCGACTGGACGGGCGGCCGATCGCGCCGCCGGAGCGCGAGTTGAGGGCCGCCGTCGCCGCCACCAGCCAACCGCCGCTGGTGGCCTCCGACCCGGTGGCGCTGCGCCGGGCCGGCGAGTCGCTGTCCGCGATGGCGGGCGCGGCCTTGGCGGTGCGCAACCTCGGCCCGACCGCACTACAGGTGGCCCAGGTCGGCTCCGGGCACCTGGCGCTGTTCTGGGAGTACGGCCCGGACGCGGGCAACCTGCTGCCCGGCGCGCTGATCGCGAGCGAGGCGGGCGCGGCGGTGACGGACGCCGCCGGGGCGGCCTGGACGGCCGCCTCCGACAGCTTCCTCGCCGCCGCACCCGGGCTGCACGCGGACGCGGTGGAGGTCCTGCGGGCGGTCAGCCGGGGTTGAACCCGGCTGGGGTTGAAATCAGTTGGGGCTGAACTCAGGTGAGGGTGACGTCAGGTGAGGTTGACGTCAGGTGAGGTTGACGTCAGGTGAGGTTGAACAAGGCCGCCGCGTTGTCGTGACAGACCGCCCGCAGCCACTCCTCCCCCAGCCCCAGCCCGGCCAGCGCCTCCAGCTGGTGGACGTACCGGTAGGGGATGTTGGGGAAGTCGCTGCCGAGCAGCACCCGCTCCCGCAGCCCGCGCAGCCGCGGCAGCTCCTCGCGCGGGAACGGCGCGTCGGCCTCGGCGAAGTCGGTGAACGCCATGGTGGTGTCCAGCCGGACGGCCGGGTGGCGCTCGGCCAGGTCGAGGAAGTCTCCGTACTCGGACATGCCGAGGTGGGCGACCACCAGGACCAGGCCGGGGTGCCGCTTGAGCACCTCGCCGATCGGGCCGGGACCGGTGAACTCGCCCGGCACCGGCCCGGATCCGCAGTGGGTGACGACCGGGGTGCCGGTCTCGGCGAGCAACCCCCAGACCTCGTCCAGTGCCCGGTCCGTCGGGTCGTAGCCGCCGACCTGGAGGTGCGCCTTGAACACCCGGGCGCCGTCCTCGACCGCCCGCGCCACGTAACCGGCCGCGCCGGGCTCGGGGAAGAAGGTCGCGGTGTGCAGGCAGTCCGGGGTGCGGGCGGCGAAGTCGGCGGCCCAGGCGTTCAGCCAGGCGGCCATGCCGGGCTTGTGCGGGTAGAGCATCGAGGTGAACGCGCGGACGCCGAACTCCCGCAGCCGCCGCACGCGTTGCTCCTCGGCCTCCCGGTAGGTGATCGGCCAGGGGCGGTTCACCAGCGGGCCGGCCGCGTCGAAGTACGCCCACACCTTGTCGAGGACGTTCTGCGGCATGAAGTGGGTGTGCACGTCGATCAGCCCCGGCAGGCCCAGGGCCTGCCAGAAGCTCCTCACGTCCGCCGTCTCCTGAGCGTTTTGAGCGTCCGGGGTGTCTTGGGCGTCTTGAACATCCTGGGCGTCCTGGGCGTCCTGGGCGTTCACACGGGCACCGGGCGGGCTCGGTCGATGATCGCGGCGGTGTCGACGCCGGAGGGCAGGGTGCCGAAGGCGGCGCCGTGGTCCCCGCCCAGGCGGGTGGCGCAGAAGGCGTCGGCCACCGCCGGGCTGCCGTACCGGACCAGCAGCGAGCCCTGGAAGGCCAGCGCCATCGACTCGACCAGCCGGCGGGTGCGGTACTCCAGGTCGGTCACGTCGCCGAGCTGCTTGCGCAGTTCGGCGACGGCCGCGTCCAGTCGGCGGTCCGCGCCGGCGGCGGCGTCGAGTTCGCCGAGGAAGGCCTCGACGGTGTCCGGGCGCTTGGCCATGGCGCGCAGCGCGTCCAGGGCCGCGACGTTGCCGGAGCCCTCCCAGATCGACACCAGCGGCGCCTCGCGGTAGAGCCGGGGCATCCCGGACTCCTCGACGTAGCCGTTGCCGCCCAGGCACTCCAGCGCCTCGGCGGCGTGCGCCGGACCGCGCTTGCACACCCAGTACTTGGCCACCGCCAGGCCCAGCCGCCGCACCAGCGCCTCGGTCTCGTCACCGGCCAGGGCGCGGTCGGTGGTCTGGGCGAGGCGCATCGCGACGAGGGTGGCGGCCTCGGACTCCACCGTCAGGTCGGCCAGCACGTTGCGCATCAGCGGCTGGTCGACCAGCGCCTTGCCGAACGCCCGCCGGTGCAGGGCGTGGTGGACCGCCCGGGTGGTGCCGTAGCGCATGCCGGAGGCGGCGCCGATGGTGCAGTCGAGGCGGGTCATGTTGACCATCTCGATGATGGTCTGCACCCCGCGGCCCTCCTCGCCGACCAGCCAGCCGACCGCGCCGTCGTACTCCAGCTCGGCGGAGGCGTTGGACTTGTTGCCGAGCTTGTCCTTGAGCCGCATCAGGTGCAGCCGGTTGCGGCCGCCGTCCGGGAGGACGCGCGGCAGCACGAAACAGCTGAGCCCGCCGGGGGCCTGGGCGAGCGTCAGGAAGAGGTCGGACATCGGGGCCGAGGTGAACCACTTGTGGCCGGTGAGCCGGTAGGTGCCGTCCGGCTGCGGGCTCGCGGAGGTGGTGTTGGTGCGGACGTCCGAGCCGCCCTGCTTCTCGGTCATCGACATGCCGGCGATCAGCCCGCGCTTGGTGCGCGGCTCGCGCAGCCCGTAGTCGTACTCCGTCGAGGCCAGCAACGGCTCCAGCTCCCCGGCCAGGGCGGGGTTCGCGCGCAGCGCCGGGACGGCGGCGTAGGTCATCGAGATCGGGCAGGTGTGGCCGGCCTCGACCTGGCCCCAGACGAAGAACTTGGCGGCGCGGGCGGAGTGGGCGCCGGGCCGGTCGTCCCGCCAGGGCGCGGCGTGCAGGCCGTGCGAGACGGCGGTGCGCATGAGCTCGTGCCAGTACGGGTGGAACTCGACCTCGTCGATCCGGTGGCCGAAGCGGTCGTGGGTGCGCAGCACGGGCGGGTGCTCGTTGGCGAGCCGGCCCCACTCGGCGGCCTGCTCGGACCCGGCCAGTCGGCCGAGTTCACGCAGTTCGGGCTCGGCCCAGCCGGCGTCGGCCCGGTGCAGGGCGGCGAGCAGGGCGGGGTCGGCGGCGGTGTCGTGTCCGTACGGCAGGGGCACCTGGTTGGTGACCTCATGCGTCGCTGTCATCGCGTCCTCCCAGGGCACGCAGGGTGAAGGAGACCAGGGCGGGGACCACCGCAGCGGTGGCCCCCTCGCTTTCGGGTGCGCTGCTCCCGGGTGCACTGCTTCCGGGTGCGCCGCTTCCGGGTGCGCTGCTTCCGTGGACGTTGCTTCCGGGCGCGGCCGCGAGCGGTCCGGCCAGGGCCTCGCCGACCGCGCCGACCAGGGCGGCGGCGGTCAGCACCGGGTCCTGCTCGGGGAGTTCGCCCTTCGCCACGGCGGCGGCGATCTCGGTGGCGATCACGTCCCGGAACGCCCGCCGGAACACCAGGCGTTCGCCGTCCACGACCGCGTCGGCCGGCTCGACCAGCAGCGCGTACGCCAGCCGGGGCGCGCGCAGGGCGCGGGCGGCGAAGGTCTCGACCACGGCCGCGATCCGCTGCTGCGGGGTCTCCCGGCGGGCGACGGCGGCGTTCACCGCGTCGATCTCATGGGTGACCACCCGGCGGAACAGCTGCACCGAGAGCTCGGCCTTGTTGGCGAAGTGCTGGTAGAGGCTGCCGGTGGCGATCCCGGCACGGTCCGCCACGGCGGCCATGGTGCAGCCGCCGTAGCCGCGCTCGGCGAGCAGGCCGACCGCCGACTCCAGCACCGCCTCGCGCTGGGCGTCCAGGCGGGCTTGTACGGCGGCGGTGCGTCGGTAGGCCATGGAAGCATTGAAGCACTGATTCACCGCTTCGGGGAGGGGGTGGCGCCGCCGGCCTCGCCGCTCCGAACGCGCGGAGGCCGCCCCGGGCGGGGCGGCCTCCTCATCGTGGGTTGCTGCCGGGTGCTACAGCGGGCGGCGCTCCTGCTCCAGCCGCTGACCCTCGGCGTCGAGCGGGCCGAAGGGCGGGATCGACTGCTGCGACTTGGCGAGCGAGCGGGCGGTGCCCTGGTCTCCCAGGCCGGCCCACTCCAGCACCTTGGCGGTGGCCTCCGCCGACTGCTCGGCGGGCAGCTTGCCGATGTTGGAGCCGTGGTTGCCGCCGGGCACGGTGTAGACGTAGCTGTCCTCACTGCCCCGGCCGAGGTGGAACGGCTTGGCGCCCCACGGGTCGTTGCCGCCGTAGACGTACATGAGCCGCTCGCCCTCGCGCTTCACCCAGCGGTCGATCTCGGGCATCGCGGACCGGTTGAAGACGGTCGGGATCTCCTTCGGCACGTAGGAGCGGGCCGAGTAGAGCTCCAGGTAGTCGTAGTGCAGCTGGTCCCGCAGGTACGAGACGTCGAAGTACGGCGCGCCCAGCTCGGTGGCGGCCTGGTAGTAGTACGCGGTGTACTTCGCCAGCGACTGGTCGCTGTTGCCGGTGATGCCGGACTGCGAGTCGTACCAGGCGTACAGCTCGTCGTCGGTCGCGGTGGCGGCCACCGGGACCTTGGCGCAGTCCGACTCCAGGCTGTACTGCCAGAACGCCCAGATCACGTCGAGCGCGCCTGCCTCGTAGGCGCGGTCCGGGGTGCCGAGGGTGTTGAAGGTCGAACCGGCCGCCTTGTTGTCCGCGATGAAGCGGGGCTCCAGGCGGTCGCGGCGCACCAGCAGCTCGCGCTGGGCGGCGTTCAGCCGGGCCCGGCACTCGGGGGTGCCGACGGTGCGGAAGAACTCGGTGTAGGCCGAGTAGTCGTAGCGGTCGGTGTTGTTCGGCGCGACGTAGGCGATCGTGCCCGCCACGTCGTCCGGGTAGAAGCGGCGGTAGAAGGTCGAGGACATGCCGCCCTTGCTGGCGCCGGTGGAGAGCCACTCCTGCTGGTAGATCCGCTTGAGCGCGGTCACCAGGGCGTGCGAGTCGGCGGCCCCCTGGCGGATGCCGGCCTTGGACCAGTCGGCCGGGTCGGGGCGCGACGGGGTGAAGAACCGGTACTCGATGGACACCTGGTTGCCGTCCACCAGCCGGGCCGGCTCGGTGCGGGACGGAGTGGTGCCCAGGGTGTAGCCGTTGGTGTAGAAGACGGTCGGGCGGTCGTAGCCGCGGTGCAGCAGGCTGAAGCGCTGCTGGAAGGTGCCCAGCCAGGGGCGGAAGTGGTCGATCGGCTGGGTGTAGGTGGCGAGGAAGTAGCGGTGGCCGGTGGTGGTCGGCTTCTCCTCGGTGATGGTCACCCCGGGGATCGCGGCCAGACGGTCCTTGATGTCGGCGTTCGGGTCGTCCGCGGGGCTCCGGCCGTGGGAGGCCCCGGCCGGAGCGGGTGCAGCCGACGCCGGGACGGCCAGGCCGCCGATCGCGAACATCGGTATCAGCAGGACGGAAACCAGCAGCCTTCTCAGCTTGGTGGTCATCAACTCTCCATCTGGTCAACGGACATGACGGCCGACTCGTCGGCACGGCTCTGTGGTGCGGGTGGTGCGGAGGCCGCCCGGTGGACGACCGAATGGGCCACTCGCCTGGTCGCGGGTGGCCCATCGGGGAAGGGCGCTGGTCAGTGGGGGGGGGTCGGACTCGGTTCCGTCGACTGACGGGTGCGCGTTACGGGCCCGGCGTCACGGGCCCGGCGTCACCGGCCCTGCGTCACCGGCTCGGCGTTACGGGCTCGGCGTCACCGGCTCGGCGTTACGGGCGGGCCAGGGTGCAGCCCGGCAGGGTGAGGTCGAAGCGGTTGCCGGGGGCGAAGCAGGCGGGGATGCCGTAGGTCTCCTGGGCGTAGCCGATGCCCTGGTGCACCGTGACCGTGCCGTTCTGGTCGACCTCGCACGGGTTGTCGAGGGTGCAGGACTCGCCGTTCTCGTTGATGGTGTTGTTCACGGCGACCAGCAGACCGGTCGAGGTGTCGACCACCGGCGAGCCGGAGGTTCCGCCGATCACGTTGCAGCCGGAGGTGTAGCGGACCGAGTCCTTGAAGGTCCAGTCGGCCTCGTTCAACTGATAGGCGAAGCCGTCGATCGAGCAGGAGTAGATCTTCTTCCAGTAACCGGAGACGACCCGGATGTCCGCGCCCTGGGTGGGGTGGGTGTCGGAGATGGTCAGCGGGGATATCCCGTACCGGGACTTGATCGAGGCGTAGCTGGTGTTCAGCTGGTAGATCGACACATCGGTGTCGGTCATGGCGCCGTAGACCACCTTGGTGGCGCGCAGCGTGGCGAGGCCGCTGCCACTGGCGCTCAGCAGGGTGAAGGTGCGGCTGGAGGGCTGGTTGAGCACCACCTCGCCGGGGCCGGGCATGCCGGACTCCAGGCAGTGGCCGTTGGAGAGGACGAGGGCCGGGTCGCTAGCGGCCGAGCCGGGCACCCGCACCAGCGAGCCGGAGCAGTTGCTGAGCGCCACCGTCCCGGCGAAGTTGACGGTGACTCGGGGGGCCGCCTTGAGGGCCGAGGGGTTGTCGGCGGCCTGGGCGTCGACGGGCTGGGCCTGGACGCTTCGGGCCTGGACGCCCCGGGCCCCGGCGGGGGCCGTCGGGGCGGCGGCCTGGGCCGGGAGGGCGCCGGCGAGGGCGGTGGCCCCGGCGACCAGGAGCGTGGCGAGCATGCCTATGAGCGGCTTCTTCATGAGAGACCTCTCGGTGTGGGGGTCCACCAAAGCTGTCGCGGACATGACCCACTGTCAAGAGTCAAAACCAGCCCAAGAGAACACCCCTGCTCGCGACGGCACACCCCCACCCTCCGCCGCGCCCGCTAGCGTCGCGAGCGCTCAGTTCCCCCGCCAGTGGCGCCGACCGAGGCTGATCAGGCGCAGCTGAAGCCGTGCCGTGGCGGCGATCCGCCGCTCCCGGTCCGGGTCGGCCTCCTGGGCCTCCAGGAAGGCGGAGGCCGTCGACACCATGTGGTCCACGTACAACTCGGCGAGCATCCGCAGGTCCTGCTCGCTCCACCCCCGCGAGACCGGCTGGAGCGCCAGGGCGGCGCCCACCTCGGCGGCGAATCGGCCGAGTTCGGCGTCGATCGCCTCGCGCACCCGCCGGACCCCGCCGTGCCGCTCGCGCGCCAGGAAGCGCACGTGCGGCCGGTGCTCGCGGACGTGCCGCCGGATCACGTCCACCGCACGGTCGATCAGCTCCTCGGCGTCGCCGGCCTCGGCGAGCACCGAGCGGATCATGACGTGCAGGCTGGCCAGCGACTCCTCGACCAGCGCGACACCGAGCGCGGCGAGGTCCGGGAAGTGCCGGTAGAAGGCGGCCGGGGACAGCCCGGCCTCCCGGGTGACCTCGCGGACGCCCAGGCTGGCCAGGTTCTGATCGGCCAGCAGGTGCAGGCCCGCGTCCAGCAAGGCCCGCCGACTCTGCTGCTTCTGGGCCTGTCTGGCCCCTACGGTGTGACTCACGCCATTCAGTAAACAGTCGTTTGCCGAACTTGGCCAGCCGGGCGTACAGTGAGCACCGAACTCGGTGAACATTTGTCAACCGAAATCGACGCAGTCTCAAACGCGAAGGAGCCGGCCGTGATCCTCCTCTCCGCCCTCGTCGCCATGGGTGTCCTGATCGGCGCCGCCGCGCACACCTCCCTCCCGGTCTTCCTGACCGCCGCCGCGGCCATCACCGCCTGGCTGCTCGCCTTCGGCGCCCGCGAGGGCATCGCCCGCCTGCGGCACCGCTGACCGCAGCCGCAGGCCGACCCGCCCGTCCCTCCCATCGAGAGGACCCCACCGCCATGAGCACCGTCACCGAACGTCAGGACACCGCCGAGGCCGACAACATGGCCGTCGCCTCCTTCCTCCTCGGCCTCCCGGGCCTGCTGCTCTTCAACATCGTCCTGGGCCCGATCGCCATCACCCTCGCCACGCTCGCCCTGGTCCGCGGCACCGGCCGCCGAGGCCGCGCCTTCCTCGGCCTGGCACTCGGCATCGCCTCGCTGGCAATCCTCGCCGTCACCACCGCCACCTCCCACGGCGTGCTCATCGACATCGGCTCCTGAACCGAGGTCAACTCCCGTACCTCCTACCGAACGGCTGATGCCGTCAACCCGGCCCGCGGCCCCGCCCCGCCACGTAGGGTGGCCACATCGGCCAGGTGAGCACAGGGGGCAGGAGTGGGTACCGAGATCCGCAGCGACGCACAGCAGGCGCCTCCGGCCACCGGAACGGGCGGCCGGCTGCTCGCGGTGAGCGACCTGCACATCTCCTACCAGGAGAACCGCGAGCTGGTGCAGAAGCTCGAACCCACCCACCCCGACGACTGGCTGCTCGTCGCCGGGGACGTCGCCGAGCTCACCACCAGCATCGAGTGGGCGCTCGGCCTGCTCTCCGAACGCTTCGCCCGCGTGGTGTGGGCGCCCGGCAACCACGAGCTGTGGACCCACCCCGACGACCCGGTCCAGCTCCGCGGCGTGGCCCGCTACGACCACCTGGTGGAGCTGTGCCGCAACCTCGGCGTCATCACCCCCGAGGACCCGTACCCGGTCTGGCAGGGGGCCGGCGGCCCCGTCCGCATCGCTCCACTCTTTCTCCTGTACGACTACTCCTTCCGTGCGCCGGGCACGACCACCAAGGAGGAGTCCCTGGCGGCCGCCTACGCGAGCGGCATCGTCTGTGCGGACGAGCGGATGATCCACCCGGAGCCGTTCCCGGACCTCGACTCCTGGTGCCGCGAGCGCGTCCGGCTGACCGAGGAGCGGCTCGCGGCCTGCGACCCGGACGTCCCGCTGGTCCTGGTCAACCACTACCCGCTGGTCCGCCACCCCACCGAGGTCCTCTGGTACCCCGAGTTCGCCCAGTGGTGCGGCACCGAGCTCACCGCCGACTGGCACCGCCGCTTCAACACCGCCGCGATGATCTACGGCCACCTGCACATCCCGCGCAAGACCAGCTACGACGGCGTCCCGTTCGAGGAGGTCTCGCTCGGCTACCCGCGCGAGTGGCGCAAGCGCGGGCTGCCGGACCCGCTCCTGCGGGAGGTGCTCCCGCAGGCCGCGGGCTGACCGGCCCCACCCCCTTCCCCTCTCCACACCCTCCTCTCCACGCCGCCGTCCCTACTCCGCCGCGATCGCCCGCAGCACGTCCAGCCGCGCCGCCCGGCCCGCCGGGCGGAGTCCGGCCACCGCGCCCGCCAGCAGCCCGGCCGCCAGCACCACGGCCAGCTGCCCCGGCGGGATCGCGAACGATCCCGTCCCCGCGCTGTCCGAGGCCCGCACCAGCGCCCACCCCAGGAAGGCCCCGAGCCCCAGCCCGCCGACCGTCCCGAAGGCTGCCACCAGCACCGACTCCCAGCGGACCATCCCGCGCAGCTGCGCCCTGGTCTGGCCGACCGCCCGCAGCAGCCCCAGCTCCCTGGTCCGCTCGTGCACCGCCAGCGTCAGGGTGTTGGCGATGCCCAGCAGTGCGATCAGCACGGCCAGCGCCAGCAGCGCGTAGACCACCGAGAGCATCATGTCGACCCCGGAGGCCGCGCTCTTCGCGTACTCCGCCCGGTCCTGCACCTGCGGGTTGCTGAAGGGGGCCAGCGCCTTGGCCACCGCCGCCTTGCCGGCGCTCAGCGGAACGCCCTCGCGCAGCCCGACCGCGACCATGGTGTCGGCGTCCTGCCCCCGGTGCGGGGCCCACGCCTGCCGGGTTATCAGGTAGTCCCCGGCCAGCCCGCCGCCCTCGTACAGCGCGCGAATGGTGAACGGTCCGCTCGCACCGTCGGTGAAGCCCACGGTGACGGACTGTCCGAGCCGCCAGCCGCGCTGCTGCGCCTCGCTGCGCGAAACCGCCAGGCCGTCCGTACCGAGCGCGTCGAGCGAGCCGTCCACCCGGCCGAGGTCGACGATCCCGGACAGCCGGGCCGGGTCGGTGACGTCCAGCGTCCGGCCGTGCCCGTCGATCCGGGCCACGCCCCGGCCGAGCCCGACCGTCTGCCGGACCTCGGGCAGGGCGGCCAGGGTGTCCGCGACCTTGGGGCTGATCCCGCTGCCGCCCGCCCCGAACGAGGAGGTGGTGACGGCCAGATCACCCGCGAAGGACTTGCTCACCGTGTCGTCCAGGGTGGCCTTGATCGAGGCGCCGAAGACGGTGAACAGGGTGACCACCGCGACGCCGATCATCAGCGCGCTGGCCGTCGCCGCGGTACGGCGCGGATTGCGGGCCGCGTTGCGCCGGGCCAGCACCCCGGAGACCCCGCGCAGCCTGGGCAGAGGCGCGCCCAGCGTCCGGACCGCGAAGGCCGCCGCGACCGGGCCCAGCACCACCGTGCCGGCCAGCACCGCCAGTGCCCCGCCCGCCGTCAGCACGACCGACGGGCCGTCGGTGGCACCGAGGACGGCGACCGGCACTCCCCCGGCCACCAGCAGGCCGCCGAGCACCGTCCGGACCGTGCCGGACCGCCCCTCGGCCGCCCGGTCGACGCCGGTGTCCCGCAGGGCCGCCAGCGGCGCCGTCCGCCCCGCCCGGACGGCCGGCAGCAGCGCCGAGCCCACCGCGACCAGCGTCCCGACCAACAACGGCATCAGTACGGCGGCCGCACTGATCACCATGCCTCCGGTCGGCAGGGCGAAGCCGAGCGCCGAGAACAGCGCCTTGAGCCCCGTCGCCACCCCGATCCCGCCGAGCAGCCCGCCGAGCGAGGCCAGCAGGCCGACCGCCAGCGCCTCCGCGAGCGTCGCCCCGAGCACCTGGCCGCGCCCCGCGCCGAGCGCCCGCAGCAGCGCGTTCTCCCGGGTGCGCTGGGCGACCACGATGGCGAAGGTGTTGTGGATGGTGAACGTCGCCACCAGCAGCGCGATCCCGGCGAAGACCAGCAGCAGCGTGGTGAACATGCTCAGGAACCGCCCGGACAGCAGCTGGGTGCTCTCCCGGGTGGCCTCCGCACCGGTGATCGCCTGGACACCGGAGGGCAGTTGGGGGCTGATCCGGGCGACCAGCTCCCGCTGGGAGACCCCGCCCGCCGCGCGGACCTGGATCGAGCCGGCCTGCCCCGCGCCCCGCGGCGTGAGGTGACGCTCGGCGTCGTCGAAGGTCATCGCGGTGAAGGTGCTCGGCCCCATGCCGTCCGCGCTCGCCCCGAAGGTGGCGATGCCGACGACGGTGACCGGCACCGGGTCGGGCGTGCGCAGCACGGTGGTCGAGCCGAGGTGCAGCCCGCCCGTCCTCGCCGCGCCGCGGTTCACCACGACCTCGCCCGGGGCGCCCGGCGCCCGGCCCTCGGCCAACCGGTACGGGTTGAGCCGACTGTCGGTGAGCCAGTTGCCCGCCAGGGTGGGTGGGCCCTGGCCGCCGATCGGTTTGCCGTCGCTGCCGACGAGTTGGCCCGCGCCCTGGACGGACGGCTCGGCGGCCGCCACCCCGGGGATCGTGCGCAGCCGGTCGGCGAGCGCCGCCGCCACCGGGGCCCGCACCCCGCCGACCGTGCCCGCGGAGTCCAGCACGTCGGCGCTGCGGACCACCACGTCGGTGCCCGCGTTGGCGTCGGCGAAGAGGGTGTCGAAGTTGGCCCGCAGGGTGTCGCCGAGCACCATCGTGCCGGTCAGGAAGCTGACCCCGAGCAGGATGGAGAGCAGGGTGCCGGCCAGCCGGCGCCGGTGGGCGCGCAGCGAGCGCAGGCTGAGCCTGGCGGTGACCGGTGCCGACGTCATGACCGCCCCCGTTCGAAGGCCTTCATCCGGTCCAGCACCAGCCCGGCGCTCGGCCGCTCCATCCGGTCCACCAGCCGCCCGTCGGCGAGGAACAGCACCTCGTCGGCGTGGCCGGCCGCCGTCGGGTCGTGGGTGACCATGACCACCGCCTGGCCCATCTCGTCCACCGCGCGGCGCAGCAGGCCGAGCACCTCGCCGCCGGTGCGGGAGTCGAGGTTGCCGGTCGGCTCGTCGGCGAAGACCACCTGCGGCCGCCCGGCCAGCGCCCGGGCCACCGCGACGCGCTGCTGCTGGCCGCCGGAGAGCTCGCTCGGGCGGTGCCGCAGCCGGTCGCCCAGTCCGATGATGCTGATCAGCGCCTCCAGCCAGGCCTGATCGGGGGCGACCCCCGCGAGATCCAACGGCAGGGTGATGTTCTCCCGGACGGTGAGCGTGGGCACCAGGTTGAAGGCCTGGAAGACGAAGCCGATCCGCTCCCGGCGCAGCAGGGTGAGCCGCCGGTCGTTGAGCGGGCCGAGCTCGGTCTCGCCGATCCAGGCGCTGCCGGCGGTGAGGGTGTCCAGCCCGGCGGCACAGTGCATCAGGGTGGACTTGCCCGAACCGGAGGGCCCCATGATCGCAGTGAACCGCCCGGCCGGGAACTCCACCGTCACGTGGTCCAGTGCCCGGACCTCGGTGCCGCCGACGCCGTAGATCTTCACGGCGTCGGCGACCCGGGCGGCGGTACCGCGTACGACGTCGAGGGTGGTCATGCGGCGCCACCTCCCCGGGGGACGTCGCTCGTCGGCTCCGTGAGCACGGCCCGCCTGGCGCGGTACTCCTCGGCGTCGATGTCCCCCTCGGCGTAGCGGCGGCCCAGGACGGCGAGCGGGTGCTCCGCCCCGGATCCGAGCCGGGATCCGGCCCAGACCCCCGTCCCGGCCCCGAACGCGCAGCCGTGCCGCCGCCAGAGGGTGCGGCGCAGCAGGGTGATCACCAGAACCACCACGGCGATCCAGACCAAGGGGACCAGCAGGATCCAGGGACCGGGCCCGTGCCAGTCCGCCAACTGCGTGTACATCGCGCTTCAACTCCTCGGTGGTGGGCCTCCAGACCTCGGGCCGTTCCCGAGGTGCCTAGAGCGTCCCGCCGAGGGTTCTCATCACGCGTCCTACCAGCAGCGGCAGTTGGGATACTCCCGGGAGAGTACGGACGCCCCGCGACGCGCCGCGCCAGGAGTAGGCGTGCAGGGCCAGGATCGGGCTGCGTCGGTCCGGCTCAGCCCAGCCAGCCCGGCCGCACCAGCCCCGACTCGTAGGCCAGCACCACCAGTTGCGCCCGGTCCCGCGCCCCGAGCTTCACCATCGCCCGGCTGACGTGCGTCTTCGCCGTCAGCGGGCTGACCACCAGTCGGCGGGCGATCTCCTCGTTGGACAGCCCCATCCCGACCAGCGCCAGCACCTCGCGCTCCCGCTCGGTCAGCATCGAGACGTCCGAGAGCCCCTCCGGCACCGCCTCGGGCGCCTTCGACCGGGCGGCGAACTCCCCGATCAACCGCCTGGTCACCCCCGGCGACAACAGCGCGTCCCCGGCCACCGCGACCCGGATCGCCCGCAGCAGGTCGGCCGGCTCGGTGTCCTTGACCAGGAAGCCCGCCGCCCCCGAGCGCAGCGCCTCGAAGACGTACTCGTCCAGCTCGAAGGTGGTCAGCACGACCACCCGTACGGAGGACAGCGCGGCGTCCTCGGCGATCCTCCTGGTCGCCTCCAGCCCGTCCATCCGCGGCATCCGGACGTCCATCAGCACGACGTCCGGCACGAGTTCGCGGGCGAGCCGCAGCGCCTCCTCGCCGTCGTCCGCCTCGCCGACCACGGTGAGGTCGTCCTGGAGGTCCAGCAGGGCCCGGAAGCCCGCCCGGACCAGCAGTTGGTCATCCGCCAGCAGTACCCGAATCAATCGCTCTCCGCCTTCGGTGTCGGCAGCTCCGCCCGGACCCGGAAGCCGCCGCCGGGCAGCGGCCCCGCCGTGATGGTGCCACCGAACGCGGCCGCGCGTTCCCGCATCCCGACCAGCCCGCTGCCTGAGCCGCCGGCGTCGCCGACCACCGTCGGCCCCGGGTCCTCGACCCGCACCACCAGTACGGCCCGATCCCGCCAGTCCAGCACCACGACCGCGTCCCTGGCCACCGAGTGCCGGATGACGTTGGTCAGCGCCTCCTGGACGATCCGGAAGGCCGTGAGGTCCACGGTGGCGGACAGCGGGCGCCGCTCGCCGAACTCGTGCACCTCCGCCGTCAGGCCCACCCGCTCGGCCTGCTCGGTGAGTTCGTCCAGCCGCTCCAGCCCCGGGGCCGGCCCGCGCGGCGCCGCCCCGGGCCCGCGCAGTGTGGCCAGCACCTGGCGGACCTCGCCGAGCGCCTCCTTGCTGGTCGACTTGATGGTGACCAGCGCGGTGCGGGCCTCCTCCGGCCGCCGGTCGAGCAGGGCCAGCGCGACCCCGGCCTGGATGTTGATCAGCGACAGGCTGTGCGCCAGGATGTCGTGCAACTCCCGTGCCATCTTGAGGCGTTCCTCGTTGGCCCGGCGCTGCTCCAGCTGCTGCCGGTAGGCCCGGTGGGCGGCGATCCGCTCGCGCCGGAAGCGGACGATCTCGCCGATCGCCATCACCAGCAACAGCCAGGCCAGCAGGCCGAGTTCCTCCAGCCAGGCGATGTCGGACGGCGGGCTGGTGCGCCGCCAGCCGACCGGCAGCACGAAGGTGACCAGGACGTGCACCAGGTAGACCCCGCCGAGGCCCGCCCAGGCCGCCCGGCGATGCCCGGCGCCGATCGCCGCGCAGCAGGCGATCAGCCAGCTCACGAACACCGGCCCGTACGGGTACCCGGCGGCCAGGTAGCCGGCGGTGACCACCGAGGTGCCGATCACCGTCGCGACCGGGCGGCGGTCGCGAAGCACCAGCAGCGCCGGGCCGAGCACCAGCAGGAAGTAGCCGAGGGCGTCCAGCGGGGCCCGCCCGTGCTGGTTGTGGGCGGCGAAGGTCGAACCGACCACCTGGACCACCGCGAGCACGGCCGACAGCCCCAGTGGCAGGCCCGCCTTGGCCGCGCGCACCCACGGCGGGCGCCACGGCTCGGGCGGTTCCGGCGGCTGCGCGGCCGGGCCCGGGCCCGACGGCTCCGACGGCTCCGGTCGGGACATGGGCGGCATCATGCCCGGAAGGCTAGACCCGCGCCCCGCCCCCACGCGTCCTCCACCAGTGGCGTTCGGGCGTACTCCCGCTGGAGTACACCCGAACCGGGGAAGCCTCCAATCCGGGGAAACTTCCAAGCCGGGGACGCAGCCGAACCGGGAACGCAGCCGAACCGGGGAAGCGCCCGGACCAGGGAAGGCGTCAGCCCTCCGCGTCGGCCGCCGCCCGCGCCTTCTCCTCCGCCTCCTCGAACGTCGCCGAAGGCTCCGGCCGCGCCAGGGTGACCGCCAGCTCGCCGTCGCTCACGTCCGCGATCAGCGTGTCCCCCTCCCGCACGGTGCCGTCCAGCAGCAGGTTGGAGATCCGGTTGTCCAGCTCCGACTGGATCGTCCGGCGCAGCGGCCGGGCCCCGAACTCCGGCTGGTAACCGCGGTTGACCAGGTACTCCTTGGCCGTCTCGGTGACCTCCAGCCGCACGTCCTGCGCCCGCAGCCGGCGCCGACTGCGCTCCAGCAGCAGGTCGACCACCGACAGCAGGTCCTTGCGGGTGAGCGCGTGGAAGACGATCACCTCGTCGATCCGGTTGAGGAACTCCGGCCGGAACTGCCGGCGCAGGTCCCGCATCAGGTCGTCCCTGATCTCGTCCACGTTCCCGGCGTGGTCCAGGATCCGCTGCGAGCCGATGTTGCTGGTCATGATCACCACGGTGTTGCGGAAGTTGACCGTACGCCCCTGGGAGTCGGTCAGCCGCCCGTCGTCCAGCACCTGGAGCAGCAGGTTGAAGACGTCCGGGTGCGCCTTCTCCACCTCGTCGAAGAGCAGCACGCTGTACGGCTTGCGGCGCACCGCCTCGGTCAGCTGCCCGGCCTCCTCGTAGCCGACGTACCCGGGCGGGGATCCGACCAGCCGGGAGACGGTGTGCTTCTCCTGGAACTCGCTCATGTCGAAGCGGATCATCCGGTCCGGGTCGCCGAACAGCAGCGCGGCCAGCGCCTTGGCCAGCTCGGTCTTGCCGACGCCGGTCGGCCCGAGGAAGAGGAAGGAGCCGGTCGGCCGCTCCGGGTCGCCCATCCCGGCCCGGCCGCGGCGCACCGCCTGGGCGACGGCGGTGACCGCCTCGTCCTGGCCGATCACCTTCTCGTGCAGGTGCTCCTCCAGCTTGAGCAGCCGCTCCTTCTCGGTCGCGTTCAGCTCCGCGACCGGGATGCCGGTCCGGGAGGACAGCACCTGCGCGATGTCGTCGGCCGTCACGTCGACGACCTCCTCGCGGGACTCGGCGATCGCCGCCAGCTCGTCCTCGGTCTGCCGCAGCTCGGTCTTCAGGTTGGCGGCCCGCACGAACTCCTCGTCCGCGACGGCCTCGTCCAGCTCCCGCTTCAGCTTGGTGATCCGGTCCTGCACGCCGGTCGCCTCGGTGGAGCCGCTCAGGCTGCGCAGCCGCACCCGCGCACCGGCCTGGTCCAGCAGGTCGATCGCCTTGTCGGGCAGGAAGCGGTCGCTGACGTACCGGTCGGAGAGGGTCGCGGCCGCGTCCAGCGCCTCGTCGCTGAACCGCACCTGGTGGTGCGCCTCGTACGCGTCGCGCAGCCCCTGCAGGATCTCGATCGTCTCCTCGACGCTCGGCTCGGGCACCAGCACCGGCTGGAAGCGGCGCTCCAGCGCGGCGTCCTTCTCCACGTGCTTGCGGTACTCGTCCAGCGTGGTCGCGCCGACCACGCTCAACTCGCCGCGCGCCAGCGCCGGTTTGAGGATGTTGCCGGCGTCCATCGAGCCCTCGCCGCCGCTGCCCGCGCCGACCACGGTGTGCAGCTCGTCCAGGAACAGGATCACGCTCTTCTCGGCCGCGGTGACCTCGTCGATCACCTTCTTCAGCCGCTCCTCGAACTCGCCCCGGTACTTGGAGCCGGCCACCAGCGCGGTCAGGTCGAGGGTGACCACCCGCTTCTCCCTGAGGCTCTGCGGCACGTCCCCCGAGATGATCCGCTGGGCCAGGCCCTCGACGATCGCGGTCTTGCCGACGCCCGGCTCGCCGATCAGCACCGGGTTGTTCTTGGTCCGCCGGGAGAGGATCTCGACGGTCTGCTCGATCTCCTCGGCCCGCCCGACCACCGGGTCCAGCCGGCCCGAGCGCGCCGCCTCGGTGAGGTCCTGCCCGTACTCGTCCAGCGTCGGCGTCTCGCTCGGGTGCGCGCCCGTGCTGCTGCGCTCGCCGCCGGTGCCGCGCCCCTCCAGCACCGACTTCAGCGCCTCCTGCGAGGGCGCCGCGTTGCGCAGCGCCACGCCCGCGCCCGAACGCTCCTGGTCCAGCAGCGCGCCGAGGATGTGCTCCGGGCCGATGTACGAGGCGCCGACCGCCTGCGAACGGGCGTGCGCGGCGAGCAGCGCACGCTTGGCCGACGGGGTGAGCGCCGGCTGCCCGTCCAACGACTCCCCGTTCCCGGACGGCAGGGCGTGCTCCAGGTCCCCGGAGAGCCGGTCCGGGTCGATGCCCGCCCGCTCCAGCATCCGGCGCGACGGCTCCACCCGGGTGGCCGCCCAGGCCAGGTGCGCGGTGTCGAGGTCACTGCTGCCGTCCTCGGCCGCGCGCTGCGCGGCGAGCGCCAGCAGCTCCTGCGAGGACTCGCTGAGCAACCGCCCGATCGGCACCCGCTGAACGGCGGGAGGGGAGGCCAGCGGGCTCATCCCGAAGAACCGGCTGAGCAGGTCGGAGAACGGGTCGTTCGATCCGAACGGGGGCATGGTCACGGCGGTTCACCTCTCCCAAGCGGTTTGCAGCCACACAAACACAGACCGCGCCCACTCGCCTCCCGGGCGAAGCACCCGGAACGCCGCACCCTGAACGCCGTACCCGGACGAGCCTTCCCGGGCGAACCACACCCTGAACGCCGTCCCCGGGCGAACCACACCCGGACGAACCGTCCCGGACGAACTCACCCGGTGAGGTGGCCCAGCACCACGCCGCCGCTGTACGTCACCGCCATCGCCAGCAGCCCGCCCGCGACGTTGCGCCCCACCGCCCGCGCCGGACCGGCCCCGCCCAGCCGGGCGCTGGTCCAGCCCGAGAGGGTCAGCGCGACCACCACCGCGGCCGCCGTCACCGGCAGCCGCCAGGTCTCCGGCGGCAGCATGACCGCCAGCAGCGGCACCAGGGCGCCCAGTGTGAACGCTGCCGCGCTGGCCAGCGCCGCCTCCCAGGGGTTGGTCAACACCTCGGGGTCGATGCCGAGTTCGGTCTGCGCGTGGGCCGCCAGCGCGTCCCGCTCGGTGAGCGCGGACGCCACCTCGCGGGCCAGGCCGTCGGTCAGTCCGCTGTCCCGGTAGTAGTCGGTCAGCTCGTCGAGCTCCCCCTCCGGGTCGTCCGTCAGCTCCCGCTGCTCCTTCGCCAACGCGGCCCGCTCGGTGTCCCGTTGGGTGCTGACCGACACGTACTCGCCGACCGCCATCGACATCGCCCCGGCCAGCAGCCCGGCCACCCCCGCCGCGAGCAGCGCCGTACGGGAGCCGGCCGCGCCCGCCACACCCGTCACGATCCCGGCCGTCGACACCACGCCGTCATTGGCCCCCAGGACGGCGGCCCGCAACCAGTTCAGCCGCGCCGACAGCTCCGCCCGGGTCTCCCCCATCTGCTCCGCCATCCGCGCCCACCGCCCTCAGGGGTCCGTACGGTCCCCCCGATCCTCGCCCGTGCCCTCCGGCCCCGCCACCCCGCGTGCAACGTCCCGCGCCACCCCTGCCGGCACCATCCCGCCGCCGCCCCGCCGGCAACATCCCGCCGCCCCCCGTCACCCGTAAGCGGAACGGTTCGCACTCGCTGCCCACCCGGCGTGACGGCCGGACGGCGGCACGCCCGCGACCAGCCGGAAAGCCGGAGCGGCCCGGCCGGAAAACCGACATAACGCCATGAAGATGCCGAATTCAGTGTTCGATTAATCGCCACACAGTTCGATTCCACCGTTCGAATTGTGACGGACCACATCACCGCTCCGGCCAGCCGTTTCACGGGATTCCGGGTGTCGAAGCCGGGCCGCGACGGCGTGCAATCGAAAGCCGATAGAAAACATAGATTCACTCGTTCGAGTTACCCAGCTGGACATGAACCGCGCCGGAAAGGGAGAGTCGCGGTGTCCTCAACAAGGGCCATTGGGGGGCTCCTATGATGGAATCTCGATCGACGCACGAAATGGTCGAGCAGCAGGGCGGAGTCGGATCGCTCATCGGTGTTCAGAAACCGAGGCTCTCCGCGCCTTTCAGGGTCGGGAAAACGCACGGCGGCGAAATGCTGACCGACACCTTCGATCCCGATCTTTTTCGGAAGAATTCCGAGACGGTACTGGGCCGACTAGAGGAGCACCTGGCCGACTCGTCGATCAGAGGGCTCGAACTGATCGACCCGGAAACGCTGACCCAGGCCGCCCGGGCCCTGATGACCGACGAGCGCGAGAAGATCGCGGCCTTCGACGAGAAGCGGCTGGACGGGATCACCGACCTGTACGTCAGGACGGGCATCCCGGTCCACTCGCCGGGCTACATGGGACGGCAGTTCTCGGGAGTGGTACCGCTGGGCGGGGTCGTCGACTTCGTCAGCTCGGTGGTCAACCAGCCGTCCTCGTTCTACGAGGCCGGCCAGCTGCCCAGCGTGGCGGAGCGGATCATGGCCGAGGAACTGAACCGGTTCATCGGCTGGGAGCCCGACAGCTACGCCATGGTGACCACCTCGGGCGGGTCGCTGGCCAACCTGACCGCGCTGCTCGCAGCCAGGAACAAGATGTTCCCCGACTTCTGGTCGGGGGGCAGTCCGGTGGCGGACGGCGGGCCCCGCCCGGCCATCGCGGTCGGCGCGGACGTGCACTACAGCGTCTCGCGGGCGGCCGGGATCCTGGGGATCGGCGAGTCGCAGATCGTCCGGCTGCCGATCAACCGGAAGCAGCAGATCTGCCTGGAGCAGGTCCGGCCCGCCCTGGAGGCCGCCGAGCGGCGGGGGCTGAAGGTGTTCGCCCTGGTCGCCTCGGCCGGCACCACCTCGGTCGGCGCCTTCGACCCGCTCGACGAGCTCGGCGACCTCACCGCGGAGCTGGGCATCTGGCTGCACGTCGACGGCGCGCACGGCGCCAGCCTGCTCGTCTCCGACAAGCTCCGCCACAAGCTGCGGGGGGTCGAGAAGGTCGACTCCCTGGCGTGGGACGCGCACAAGATGATGTTCGTCCCGGCGCCCTGCACGCTGCTGTTCTACCGGAACAAGGAGGACAGCCTCGGCGCCTTCCAGCAGCGCGCCAGCTACGTGTTCGACGAGGAGCCGGACCGCTACACCGAGCTCGACAGCGGCGCCAGGAACTTCGAGTGCACCAAGCGGCCCATGATCATGCCGCTGTGGACCCTCTGGTCCGTCTACGGCCGGGCCCTCTTCGCCGAGAAGATCGAATACCTCTGCGAACTGACCGAGGAAATCCACGGAATTCTCCAGGACGAGCCGGAATTCGAGACGGTGCACCGCCCGGAGGCCAACATCCTGTGCTTCCGCTACCGCCCCGCCGAACTCCCCGACGAGGACGTGCACCGTCTCCAGGTGGCGATCAGGAACCGGATCAAACTCCGGGGCAATTTCTTCATCTCCAAGGTGAACATCGACGGCGTCGCCGCGCTGCGCGTGGTCATGATGAACCACCAGATCACCACCGAGCACTTCCGGATGCTGCTGAGTGAGATCAGGCGGGTCGGCATCGAATTGCTGGCCGCCGCCAGGTGAGAGCCGCCGCACCAACCGGGGCACCCGCGCGAATGAACAAGACGAAAACGAGGAATTGACGATGAGTGCAGTGAACGCCGCACCCGCCCGGCCGGCGGCGCCCGGCGGCGTCGGCGAGCTGGCGAGCTGGCTGATCCCCGACTGGGAGCTGAAGCCGGATTCGATCGACGCGGTGGAGAAGCTCCCCTCCTTCGCGAGCAAGCTCCACGAGTGCGAGCGGGTCTGCCAGTCGCCGTACAGCGAGGTGTCGCACGAGATCCAGGACGCCCTGGTGCTGCGCCGCCTCCAGCAGATGGTCAACACGGTGCTGCTCAACCCGCTCTGGCGCAGCCGTCTGTCGGGCGCCGGGATCAGCGAGGCGCCGCAGACGTACGAGGAGTGGCAGCGGATCCCGCTGTCGGACAAGGACACCCAGCGCGACTTCTTCATGGACTCGCGCCCGGGCATGGTGGTGCCGCTGGAGCGCGGCGGGTTCGAGATCGTGGCCAGTGGCGGCACCAGCGGCGGGAAGCCCCTGGAGACGGTCTACTCGCTGCGGGAGCTGCGGGACACCTACGAGGTCGCCGGCCGGTTCATGGGCGCCTACCAACTGGACGGGTACCTGCGGAGCAGCGACCCCAAGTGGCTGTACACCACGCTCGCGGACTACCAGATGTGGAGCAGCGGCACCATGGTGGGCGGCGTGCTGGCCCAGGTGCCGGGCGTCAACTACATCGGCGCGGGCCCGGTCACCGCCCCGGTGCTGGAGCACATGTTCTCGTACCCGGGCCCGAAGGCGCTGATGGGGATCACCGCGGGCATCGCGATCCTCAGCGAGCTCGGCGCGGGCATGAGCCGGGAGGCCAAGGAGAGCTTCCGGGTGGCGCTGTACGGGAGCGGGGTGCTGCCGCAGCGCAAGCGGGCGGAGCTCAAGGCGATGTACCCGAACCTGGCGATCCTCAGCTACTTCGCCGCCACCCAGGCGGAGACCATCGGGCTGCAGCTGACGGAGGAGTCCCCCTACCTGGCGGCCGTTCCCGGGCTGCACCTGGTGGAGATCGTCGACTCCCAGGGCCGCTGGGTCGCCGAGGGCGAGGAGGGCGAGCTGGTCGTCACCCGGCTGCACGCGCACGAGGCGCCGCTGCTGCGGCTGAAGCTGGGCGACCGGATGATCCGCCGCCCGAGGCTGGACGGGCCGGGGCTCAAGGCCGGCCAGTTCGAGTTCGCCGGCCGCACCGGGGACATCCTGCACCTGAACGACAGCCAGTACTCGGCCCCGCGCGCCTACGAGGCCCTGCGGGAGGACCTGGACAAGGCCGTGGCGGTGGACCTGGACGTGGTGGCCCACGAGATCCAGTTCGTGAACCACCGCGAGGGCAAGACCATCACGCTGCTGGCCTCGGTCGACGACGCCGCGGGGCTGACGTACCGGCTGGACACCGCGCTCGGCCCGTACGGGGTCCAGCACGTCTTCGTGAACTCGCTGCCCCGCTCGCTCTCGCTGTTCAACCAGGGCGAGGCCAACCCCGCCTCGATCGAGAAGACCGGGTACCGGTTCCTGATCAAGTTCGTGCCCAGGGCGTCCGCGGAGATCGAGCGGACCTCGGTCGGCAAGGTGCCCCTGGTGCGCGACCGGGGCTAGGGCCCATTCGGCCCAGCAGAACCAGCAGGACGGCACAACTGCCGCTCCAGTACGTGGTTTTGAGGAATGGAGTGAGTATGAAACCGCAAGTGAACATCGCCGTCGTGGTGGATGTGATCGGCGCGCTCTCGGACAAGTCGCTGCAGAACGGCAACCTCTGCCTGATCGACGACGGGTCGTTCGACAGCAGGGGCCAGGGGACGCCGGAACTGGTCACCGTGGTGGTGCCCGGCCAGGTGGTCCAGTGGTCCGCCCTGGCGGTCGACCTGCAGACCCCCGTCGAGATCAGGAGCATCAGCTTCCTCCCGGCGGGCGGGGGCCCGGCCGCGCCCGAGTACGGCGTCGACCACGGCCCGGCGGGCGCTCCCGCTCTCGGCGACGGCACGGACGGCGGCCTGGGCGGCGCGGCGGAGGGCGCGGCCGGCGGCCTGGCCGGCGCGGCACCGGCCGGCCACCAGCTGGAGAGCGGACAGCTGGACCTCAACGTCTGGTCCGGCGTCGTGCCGCCGTACCTGACGCCCGGGGTGCCGTACCGGTACCGGCTGGAGCTCCAGATGTACGAGGGCGACCACAGCGTGCTGCACGTCGACTCGCCCGCGCTGATGTGCCTGTAGGCGGAACACCGACAAGGAGGGTGGGCACATGGCCCAACAACTGGCGATCATCGTGCTCGTGGACGTCGGCAACGCGCTGGAGTCCCGGACGCTGACCGGCAACACCTATCTGTTCGACAACATGAAGCTCCAGGGCTCCCTGAACCAGGGCACCGGCGAGCTGGTCACCGCGGTCAACGGCGCCTACTGGAGCGACGGTTCGCAGGCCGGCGAGCAGGTCCTCAACTGGCTGCCGTACAGCCTCGGTTCGATCCCGCCGACAGTGCCCCGCGGCTACCACGCCGCCCGGACGCGGCAGGCCGAGAAGGACGCGCTGGCGGAGCTGGCGGACCTGGCCGGCAAGCCCGGGGTGGCGGCGAACGGCGACACCGAGGCGGCGCTCGCCCGGATCCACAAGACCGTCGGCACCAAGGTCAGGACCACCTCGCGCACCCGCGCCCTCTCCGGGCACCGGGTCCTGGACGTCACGGGCAACATGGTCTCCGACCACGGCCAGGACACGCACAGCTACCCGGCCCCGGTGATCACCGACATCTTCGGCGACGCGGTGGACGAGAAGGTCATCTACCCGGCCGAGTACGGCTCCCCGGACCTGGTGACCGACGGCTGGTACTGGTCGGCGACGGTCGACACCTCCCGGCCCGGGACCTACAGCTACAAGATGCGGATCCAGCTCCACGAGCTGATCCAGCGGTCGGGCGAGTGGACCTGGGAGCCGGTCAACCTCACCTGCGAGTCGAAGCTCCGGATCACCGCGGACCCCAAGCGGAACGGCTTCACGGGCGCGGGCATGGGCTACCTGCCGATCGCCCCGGCCAACTTCGCCTGAGCCCCTGATCCAGTAACGACGAGGAGGAGTAGATGACCACCAAGCCACGGCAGAAGACGACGCCGAAGCGCCCGATCTCGATCACCGCGGTGGTGGACTGCGTGGGCATGCTGGCGGCCCAGAACACCCACGGCCACCTGTACCTGTACGACACCAACAAGACCGGCGGGTCCACCGGGTTCGGCACCGAGGAACTGAGGACCACCGTCAAGGCCGGCGACCAGCTGCTCTGGAACGTGCTGGCGCTCGAATGCGAGGCCTTCGTGGCCATCGACGGGATCGAGATCGACCACGAGGTGTGCGAGCCGGTCCGGAAGGTGTACCCCGGCACCGACGTCGCCTACTGGACCGGAACGGTGAAGAAGGACCAGGCGTCCCCGGTGCCGTACCGGATCAGGTTCCGACTGGGCACGCAGGTCGAGCCGATCACCACCACCCTGTCGCCCGTCCTGGTCGGCCGGGCGACCGGACAGCTCTGAGCAGCGGAGGAGGAACCTTGACAACCAGCATTCGCAGCACCGAGCCGGAGAAGCAGAACGCCGGGCAGCTGAACTCGGTACAGCTCAACATCGTCACGTTCGTGAACATGGAGCGGGCCACGGCGAACCGCTCGCTCAACGACGCGATGTACATGATCGACAACAGCGTCGGCGGCTCGGGCCAGGGCACCCGGCAGCTGGAGACGGTCTGCAAGCAGGGCCAGGTACTGAACTGGATCATCCGCCCGCTCGACATGGAGCGGCGGCTGGACGGCACCTGGCCGCCCATGCCCAAGATCAACAACATCGTGGTCCTCGACACCGAACTCGGTGACGAGGAGGACGTGGCCGAGCGAAAGCTCTTCACCGAGCTCAAGATCTACGGCATGCCCGACCGGATGCGCTCCCCCCTGACCCCGGTCTACTACTACTGGGCCGGCACCGTCCTGAGCACCGCCAAGCCCGGCCTGTACCGCTACCGGCTCGTCATCGAGCTGGAGCAGGAGGGCACCAAGGAGAAGCTCTACCTCAACACCACCGACCACCCCGCCCTGCGGGTGATCGAGGTCTGACCCCGGCCCCGACGCCGAAGGAGCCCGGTGTTCCCGACCACCACGGTCGGGAACACCGGGCTCCCTGTCGTGGGCGCGGACGGTTCCGAACCGCCGACATCTGCTTTGTAAGTTCGATCGGGTGGTGTCCGTAGCTGCGCACGCCCGTGATCGCGGCCCGGCAGCGATCCACCCGTGCGCTGGCAGGGCTGTCGGTGTCCGCGGCCGTTGATGTCGGAAGCTGATGTCGGGCCAGCGGGCCAACTCTGCGGCCCGGCCGTCCAGAGCCCAAAGAGACCGACACTGCGGCACCAGATCTGCGGGCAGAGTATGCGGACACGAGAGTCTGCCATCCAGAGAAAATCCGACAGGCAGCCAGCACCCACCACCCAAAGAACTTGTCGATGCACATTCAGGCTTACCTTGGAGTACAGACAAGTAGGCTTCTCGACAGTCGGCTTCGCTGGTGCATGCCCCAGCGATCTGCTCCACCCATAACCGCGTCCAGAGCAACTTGTCGAAACGTCACCCGCAGCATCCCCACTTACGCCATACTGCGCACATGAAATTCGATCTCTCCAGGCTGGGCCCGCGCGAGTTTGAGAACCTCTCTCAAGCGCTTGCCATCGCCGAGTTCGGTTCGACGCTTGCGATCTTCGGCCCCGGGCCCGATGGAGGGCGAGAAGCAACCTTCGAGGGTGAGTTAACGTTCGGCACAAACGGGCCGACATGGAGGGGCTATTCAGTACTTCAGGCTAAGTACTGCGAGACGCCGACGACGCCCAAGAAAGATGCCACATGGCTAATCAATCAGATCCGCGAGGAAATGAAGTCGTGGAAGCTATCTGTTCGACGCACAAGAAAACCAGACTATATTCTTTTTATCACCAATGTCGGCCTCTCTGGAGTTCCGCACACAGGAGGTCTTGATCGAGTAGCAAAAGAGCTTGACTCACAGTGCGCGGCAATGGGGATAAAGGGCTGGCACGTCTGGCACCTGGAAACAATCGGACGACTGCTTGATAAGCACTCGTCGATCCGCACAAGCTATGCGTCATGGGTCCTGCCCGGAGACATCCTATCGGAGCTTTACTCAAACCTCACCGGCCGAAAGAAAGAGGTAGGAAAAGCGCTGCAGCGCTATCTCGCCAAAGAGCTCCGTCGAGACCTCCACGTAAACCTCGACCAAGCAGGATCCGCTGACGACCTGCAAATTCCCCTAGCTGATGTGTTCATCGATCTTCCGATTGGTCCGCCGGGCGATCACTACTCCCGCGATACACAAGGAGTTCTCCGAACTCTAGTTTCTGTATGCGACAGGAAAGCGTCAAAGTCCGCTGGTAGCCCCTCTAAGGCTCGGCAGAGCCGCTTTGTGCTAGTAGGAGGTCCCGGGCAAGGAAAGAGCACGGCTAGCCAGTTTCTCTGCCAGCTGTTCAGGGCAAAGCTCACCGCAGAAACGCCGGCAGGACGTACTGCGGAGGTACAGAAAGCCATTGACGTCATCTCCGAACACGCGGGGCGAGAAGGGCTCGCGCCGCGTGCTCATCGATGGCCGGTGAAAATTCCTCTAACACACTTGGCAGATGATCTGGCACATGGGCGCTCCAAGTCAATTCTGCAGTTCATCGCATCCCGGGTGGCTGACGCGTCCGACGTAAACGTAAATGCGCAAGATCTCCGCGAATGGCTTGGCTCATTTCCGTGGCTGGTGCTGCTTGACGGACTTGACGAAGTGCCGATCTCTAGCAATAGGGATCAGGTCATGGCCGCCGTGGCCGAGTTCATGATGGATGTTGAAGAGCTAGCGGCAGACGTCGTGACCGTCGCTACTACCAGACCCCAGGGCTACACCGATGAGTTCTCTCCAGCCCACTATTCACATCTAGAGTTGAAGCCTCTGAATAGACAGCAAGCCCTGCATTACGGCAGGAAACTTGCTAAAGCCAGGCACAGCGCCCAGTCTGACCGCACAGAGCGCCTCATGAATCGCCTGAGTCAAGCCGCCGACGAAGCTTCAACAGCGAGGCTTATGTCGTCGCCGCTCCAAGTTACAATTATGGCCGTCCTTCTGGATCGAATGGGAAAGGCCCCGAAGGACAGGTATACGCTCTTCAAGGATTACTATCGAGTAATCTATGAACGCGAACTTGAAAAAGAAGGGCCGTCAACCAACCTCCTTCGAGACCATCGCGCTGACATCGACACAATTCATGCAGACGTGGGACTGCTACTTCAAACGCGTAGCGAGCGGTCCGGAGATACGGAATCTCGAATTGAGATGGGAGAATTTGGCACTATAATTCGGCGCCGCCTGGAGGGCGAAGGGCATTCAGGGGCCCAACTTGAAGCACTTGCCAATTCGATCAGCCTCGCGGCCACAGACCGCCTTGTGTTTCTCGTGCCGTCCCGCGCCGGCGAAGTAGGCTTTGAAATTCGGTCGCTTCAGGAGTTCTGGGCCGCAGATGCCTTGATGTCCGGAACCGACGATGATCTCCGGGCTCGGCTGCGCGCTATCTGCGCAAGCGCCCATTGGCGCAACGTTTTTCTGTTTGCCATAGGCCAACAGCTACATCGCACATGAGGATGCCCCAACTCGTCGCCTCCTTCTGGGATCTCGACTTTCCATTCATATCCTGACAGACGGAATGGTCAAGTCCCCTAAGCATGAGTCCGTCCTAGTCGATCTAGCACTTAGCCTAATGTCGCACCCTGCGGTCAAGGAGCTCGAAGAGCTGGCTCCGTCCCTTAGCGAGACCGGGCGAAATATCGCGCGAGAGTACGTCGACAGATGGGTGCATGAGGGGCGCAGAGTGACTGAAGCCCTCCTTGCGTTCCTAGCAACTCTTGCCGGCTTGGGAGACTCATGGGCTTCGCAACGTCTAGAAGCTCTATATACCTCGGGCGGCTCCGAGATTCGTAAAAAGTTCCTCGCACTCGGATTCGAGATGGGCTCCACCGAAATGCTTAGCATTTCTGCAAATCATCTTCTTGAAGTTCCGATCAGCGAAATTCGCCTTCTAATGGCCGGACGATGGAGGCGGGAGCTGACGCATAGCCTCTCTCTTCCCGGCGTCCCGGACTGGTTCTGCCGAATTACGACTGCTATCGAATCACACCGGGTAGTGGATGAACAGTCGCATCCGTCGGCCGACCTCGGGATTGTGCGTATTGGACTCCACGTCTCTCGAATCGGCGAGAACGAGATCTGGGATTCTATGGACGTGACCGGGATTCCGGCAGATCACTGGATTTCAAAAGTCCATCAGTTCTCTTCTAGTCCATCGACTGCATCATTGGCGGCTGCGGCAAGCGCCGTAGATGAAGCTGGAGCCAATTTGCGACTCGACTCCCCGCTTTTCCCATGGCCAGTCGCAGCAGCACTTCAGAGCCTTGACTCAGGCACAGTCACGCACGAGGACCTTTCGAAACCGTCGATCGTCGGAGATCTCCAGGCGTGGCGCAGTATTGAGGCATCCTGGACTGGGATCCTTGGCTTCAAGGAGCTTACCGGAGACTTGGCGGATAGCATCCAGGGAAGCCATTCATTCCTACCCTACGCAGCTGCTTCCGGGCGCTTCGTCGGGAACTGGTCCGATGAAAGCAGCTCGCAGTGGATATCCACTCCTTGCGACGCCATTTCCGAGTGCCGGAGTAATGTCAGCCGCGCCGGGCTTGCGCACCTCATCTTGACGGTGGCGGTTCACGGACGGAGGCATGATAAAGTTCCGAAGGAGGAGATTCAATACCTCAAAACACTAACCGAATATTCCCTAGCCCATGAAGGTTCTGCAGAACTGGGTTGGCTTAGCAGGCTGAAGTCCCTCGACGATGAGACTGTTCTCTGGCTCGACCATGTTGGCAAGAAAGCAGCCGGACGGATTTGGCTTTTCAGAGCGCCAGCCGCAGCATTCCGCGCCTGGGTGTCAGATTTCTCACTCACCGGACTTGGAGCGATTCTGTGTTCTGCGGACCTCTCCTCGCTGAACAGGACTGCGCAGGGGAAGGTTCGACGTGAATGGAAAGATGTTAGGGCTGGAATTATCAGCGACGCCCGGCGGTGCGCTTTGGCCAGCTTGGCAATCTCATCATTTGCGCCCTGCGCTGATATGGATGACTGGCGCGACCGTTTGTCTGCCCTTGCCGGTGGAGTAAGGGTCGGAGCATTTCAGCCCGATGAGGTGGTTGGGCAGATACATCTATCCCATGATCCTCTGCAGCAGAAACTGATCCTTGCGTTCCTCGATTCGCTGGACGGCGCCGACGGCCTAAAATACGACGTATGGGAAAGGGCGTATGAACGACTCGTCAGCGACCAGATCAGCGTTCTAACGAACATTGACTTCGCCAGCACCAGGGTTTGAGCGATACCTTGGAACCCATCTCGGGGTTGTCTGAATCTGCCACGACAGCCCTGAGATGGTTCGGCTCTAGGGCGAGACGATGCCCGAGCATGCCTCGAATCTTATCCATCCCACCGTTGCCGATTGCACCCTCCGGTCGACGGGTGGACGGAACCGTCCAGCCTCAGGTCGATTGTCGGGACAGGTGAATGACCCCCTCCGCCCTGACTCGAAAGCGCCCCCACGCCGCGTGAGCGGCGTGGGGGCGCTTCCACGTTCGCGTCGCCCTGACCTGCAGGTTCCCCATGATCGTTTGGGGGGATTTTAGGAGGAGAACCCGTGTAGTGAGACTGTGCCGAGACCGTCTGAGACTGCGGTAGCGACTGCGGCCCCGGTCGGGATCATGCTCCTGACCTGGGCCGCAGTGCGCGTTTCACCTGTTCACGGGGTGGGCGCGGACGGTTTCGAACCGCCGACATCTGCTTTGTAAGAGCAGCGCTCTACCACTGAGCTACGCGCCCCGGTCGTGGCCCTGTCGGGCGCACGACGAGTGCCTAGGGTACCTGGTCGCGCGGGGTGGTGTGACGCGGGTGGCCGGGGAGTGGCACGGGTGGGTGCCCTTGTGGCGGGGGCATCGGGGAGAATGGGCGCGGATCAGCGGGTCGGAGCAGGGAGCGCGCAGTGGCGGTGGCCGGCGGGAGCGGGCGGCGGGGGCGTCGGGGGCGGAGTGCGCTGGGCGACGCGCTGGTGTTGCCGGTGGTGCTGGCGGGCGCGCTGGGGGCGGTCGGGCTGGCGTCCGCCGGGAGCGGCGGTTGGTGGGGCCGGCGCGGCGGCGAGGGCGTGCGGGCGGAGGCGAAGGAGGCCCGGGCCGCGGCGCAGGAGGCGTTCTACGAGCTGGAGGAGACCCAGCGCGAGCTGCAGTTGGCGGTGGAGACCGTCCGCGCGGCCGAGGAGGACGCGACGGCGCGGCGCGCGCTGGCCGAGCTGCCGGCGATCTCCGGCCGGGTCGAGCAGGTCACCGTGAACTACCTCGGCGCCCTGGACGCCCACAACCTGGACAGCGAGACCCTGGACGCGGGCGCGGCCGCGCAGGCCAAGCGCCTGCTGGAGGACGTGCGGGGCCAGCTGGGCTCCGCCCGCGCCGAGCTGACCGACTTCCTGCGCCGCCTGCAGCCCACCCTGCAGCACGCCGAGCAGCAGTTGATGCGGGTCACCCCGGCCGTCGAGCAGGCCAAGCGCGCGCTGTTGCAGGCCACCACCACGCTGGACGAGGTGCGCGGCGCCGGTCTGCGGGCCGACGACCTGGCGGCCCGGCTGGCCGAGTTGGCGCCCGAGCTGGGGCGGCTGAACGAGGGCCCCGCCCGGCACGGCGTGGCCGCCACCCTGCAGCGCGCCGACTCGGTGCGCCAGCGCGCCGAGGCGATCACCGCGGACGCCGCCCAGCTGCCCGAGCGGGCCCGGGAGCTGGACCGGCGGGTGTCCAGCCTGCGGACCCGCATCCAGGCGCTGGAGACCAAGGCCGCGACGGTCGAGCCCGCGCTGAGCGAGCTGCGCCGCCGGTTCAGCGCCGCCTGCTGGCAGGACCTCCAGCGGGTGCCCGAGCAGGTCGCCGAGGCCGGCCGCGCCGCCGAGCGCAGGCTGGCCGAGGCCGCCCGGGCCCGGGACGAGCAGCGCTGGGCGGACGCCACGGCCGCGATCGGTACGGTCCGCGCCCTGCTGGAGACCGCGGACGGCTCGGTGCTCGCGGTGAACGAGCGGCTGCGGCAGCTGAACGAGGTGCAGCACGACCCCAACCGGGAGGTCGAGCGCGCCCGCTTCGCCGTACGGGACGCGCAGCGCCTGGCGATGGCGGGCCGCAGCGCGCCGGACCCGCGGCACGCCGCCCCGCTGGACGAGGCGGTGGCCCGGCTGGACCGCGCGGTGGCCACCCTCCAGGCGGCCGGCCGGCACCCCGACTACTGGTACTTCCTGACCGAGCTGGCGGCGGTGCGGGAGGCGGCGGCGCAGGTGATCGGCATGATCCGCGGCGATCTCGGCCACCAGCGGTAGCACTCCTCGGTACGCTGCCGCCATGCCACGTTACGACTTCCGCTGCCGCTCCTGCGGCGCCACCTTCGAGCTCCGCCGTCCGATGGCGCAGGCCAGCGATCCCGCTGTCTGCCCGCAGGGCCACCAGGACACCGTGAAGCTGCTGTCCACCGTCGCCGTCACCGGCACCGCCGGAGCCGGATCCGGAGCCCCGCAGCAGGCCGGAGGCGGCGGTTGCTGCGGCGGCGGCTGCTGCGGCTGACCGGCGACTGCTGCGGCTAGCCGGCAGCCGCCAGGAACCGACGGACGATCTCCTCCCCCGCCGCCACCCCCGTCTCCGCCAGGGCGGTGACGCCGGGGGCCGTCCACCCGCTGTCGGCCAGTTCGCCGTGCCCCGGCCGCCAGGCGGCGTCCGCCGCGAGCAGCAGGTCGGCGTCCAGCAGCGAGTCGCCCGCCGCCAGTACCGTCGTCGCACCGCTGCGCCGGACGACTTCGGCGAGCGCGGCGCTCTTGCTGAGCGGCTCCGGCACGGCGTACACCTTGCGGCCCTGGAGCGAGACCCGCCAGCCGCGCTCGGCGCACCAGCCGGTCAGCTCCGCCAGCCAGCCGCCCGGCAGCCGGTCGCGCTCGACCACCAGGTAGGCGAACGACTCGTCGGCGACGCGCCGCTTGCGCGTCCACTCCGGGTCGGCGCACAGCGCGAGCTGCCGGACGACCTCCGCCAGCGGCGCCGAGCCGGCCGCGAGCCGCGCGGTGATCTCGCGGCGCCAGTCGTGGTCCGGCACGCCGTCCACCAGCAGTTGCCCGCCGTTCGCGCAGATCGCGTGACCGGGTGTCGGGCCGGGCAGGTTGACCCGCCGGTACTGCTCGACGGTCCGGGTGGTGGCGGGGACGAAGCGGGCCCGGCGGGCGAGTTCGGCGAGCAGGCCGGCGGCCCGCTCGGTGAGGAAGGACAGCGGCCGCCCGTCCAGCACCTCGACGCAGAGCAGCCTCGGCGCGAGCGGGTCGGGGCCGTCCAGGGCCAGTGCCCGCTCGGAGTAGATGAGCGTGCGGTCGAGGTCACTGGCCACCAGCACATCCGGCCCGAGCTCCCCCGCCACCGACGCCCCCTCCACCGACGCCCCCGCCACCGGCACGCCCGCCATCAGGACTCCCCCGCCGGCACGGCCCGGCCGCTGGCCCCGGTCGCGCCCCGGCTGTAGCGGGGGTGGATCAGGCCCACGCAGGTGTACGGCAGCCCGTCCACCTCCTCCACCGGGACGCCGCGCTGGGCCGCGAGCAGCCGGACGTGGTCGAGGTCGGCACCGGCACCGCGTCGGGCCAGCACCCGCCAGGGGACGCGGCGCAGCAGCACCCGGGTGGTCTCGCCGACGCCGGGCTTCACCAGGTTGACGTTGTCGATCCCGTACTCGGCGCTGATCCGTTCGACGGCGGCCCGACCGGCCCAGTCGGGCGCCCGGTCCGGGTCGGCGGCCAGCCGGTCGGCGGCCTCAACGGCGAGGGCGCGGACCGGGGCGAAGTGCTCGGCCACGGTGTCCAGGAAGGCCGCCGACACGTCGCCGCCGGCGAGTTCCGCGTAGTACTTGGCGCCGTGGAAGTCCCCGGGCCCGATCAGCCCGGCCCGCAGCACGGTGCGCGAAACCAGCCCGGACACCGTGGAGTTGAGGCAGGCGGACGGGATCAGGAAGTCGTCCCGGGTGCCGTACGTGCGCACGCAGCGGCCCGGGTCGGCGAGCACCGCGAGGTCCGGGTCGAAGCCGGTGCCGGCCAGGGCGTCGGCGAGTTCGCGGGTGATCGCGCCCTTGCCGGTCCAGCCGTCCACGAACACCACGTCGGCGGCCCGGTGGTGGGCCTCCAGGTAGCGCAGGGCGACCGGGTCGATGCCCCGGCCGCGGACGATCGACACCGCGTAGTGCGGGACGTCCAGGCCGTGGGCGAAGGCCAGCCAGCGGCGGACCAGGATGCCGACCGGCGTCCCGGCCCGGGCCAGCGAGGCGAGCACCAGCCCGGGGCCGCGCTCGCGCAGCAGCGTCTCGGCGACGGTGCCGACGGCGAGCGCGATCCGGTCGGCGGAGCCGCGCAGTGCCTGGTGGAACAGCTCCTGGTAATCGGGGCTGGGCTGGTACTCGACCGGCAGCGACTCGGCGTAGTGCGCGCCGCCGTTCTGGACGGCCTCCTCGCGCTCCTCGGTGGGGGCTTCGAGCCGGACCCCGGAGAGGTCCTTGAGCAGCCAGGCCACCTCCTCGGGCCGGTACGAGGAGAACGCCGGGCCGTACAGCGGGGCGGGCAGCGCCGGTCGACGGACGGGCGGCACCGGTCGACGGGCGGTCGGCACCGGCCGGTGGGAGGGCAGCACCGCGAGCACCACCCGGTCGGTGACCCGCCGCAGCTGGTTCAGCAGCGCGTGCTCGCCCCGGTGCAGGGCCGGGGTGTCGGCGACGTCGTCCACCACCAGCACCACGGCGTCGAAGCGCCGGGCAGGGTCGGCGCCGGGCGCGACGTTGTAGGCGTAGCGCTCGCGCGAGCCGTCGTCCCGCGGGTCGTCGTGGGCGGGGAAGGCCAGCCGGGTGCGGATGGCGTAGCCGGGGTCGTCCACGGCGAGGACGGGCGAGCGGGTGGTGGTGGAGTAGTGCACCCGACCGTCGCCGAGCCGCTCGGCGAGCGCCCCGGCCAGGCGGAGCGGCGCGTACATCAGTTCCTCGCAGCCGAGCACCAGCACCCGTTCCGGCAGCGACTCCGACGCCCGCTCCGGCACCCGCTCCGGAATCCGCGCCGCCGTCCCGCACAGCGCCTCGGCCAACTGCCCGGCCAGGGAGGGCAGTACGACGTCGAGCCGGGCGCGGTCGCGGGCGGTGAACCCGTGCCGACCGCCGTCCGGCAGCCCGGCGGGCCAGTCCAGCTCGACCCGGACCAGCGGCGCGGGCGCTCCCTCCGGGGGGAGCGCGGCCGGTGGCGCCGAGGCGATCAGCCGCTCGGCCCGCTCGACGACGTCCCCGGGCAGTTCGACGGCGCCGCTCGCGGTGGCCACCACGTCCAGCCGGACGCCGAGTCCGGCGGCGGCCTCGGCGAGCCGGTGCCGGTCGGCGGGTGCCCGCAGGTCGACGAGGGCGACGACCACGTAGTGGCCGCGCGGGTGGCGGGCGTGCAGGTCGCGGATGGTGTTGAGGACGGTGCGGCCGGTCGAGAGTTCGTCGTCCACCAGCACCAACGGCCCGTCCCCGGCGAGGAGTTCGGGGTCTGCGGGGAGCAGCAGGTGGGAGGTGGCGTGCGAGTGTTCCTCCTCGAAGCCGCCGAGCGGGGTCACCCCGGGGACGGGCCGGCGGGTGGAGTGCAGGTACGGGGCGTCGAGGCCGTCGGCGACGCTGTGGCCGAGGCCGGTGGCCGTCTCCGCGTAGCCGAGCACGACGGCCCGCGCGGCCGCCCCGTCGCCGAGCAGTTCCCTCACCCGGCGGCCGAGTTCGAGCCCGGCGCCGTGCACCACGGCGGGCCGCTGCGGGACGTGCTTGCCGAGCACGCTGGAGACCAGCAGGTGGGCACGCCGGGGGTTGCCGGAGCGCAGCGCCAGGCCGACGAGTTCGGGCAGGCGCTCCGACCCGGTCAGTGCTATCCCGGCCCGGTCGGCGACCCAGCGCCCGGTCCACGTCTGTCGTGCTGCGGCTGCGGCTGTCGCTGTCGTCACTACTGGTCCCGCCTTCGATGGTGCTCGTCGGATCACGTGCTCGGTTCTCAGCCGCACAGCTCGGCTCTCAGCGCTCTCGGCGTGCTCGGCCGCACAGCCCGGTTCTCAGCCGCACAGGCAGGCCGACAGCAGCTCGGCGAAGCTCACGTCCTCCCGGGCCACGCCGAACACCTCCGCCCGCAGCAGCACCCGCTCCGCCCAGGCGCGGTGCGGCCGGGCCTCGTTCATCTTGTTGGTGTACGCCGAGCGCAGTACCCCGCCGCCGTCCTGCTCCTGCCGGAGGATGTCGCGGGCGTCGCAGTACTCCTCGTGCGTGACCACCGAGAGGGCGTGCACGGCGGGTACGTGGCTGGGGTGGATGCAGGTCTTGCCCAGCAGCCCGTTGGCCCGGTCGAGTTCGACCTCGCGGATCAGCCCGTCCAGGTCGTGTTCGATGATCCGGCGGCGGACCTCCTCGCCGGAGGCCCGGGCCGTCCCGGCGGTCGCGGCGAACGGGGTGCGGCGCAGCTGCGGCTTGAACATCCGCTCCTGCACCGGGAAGTACTCCCAGACCGGCCCGGTGACGGTGTACCCGGTGCCGTCCGCCCGGCCGAGCACGTTGACCACGTCCCCGATCACCGCCGCGACCAGCGCCACGTCGTACGCGGTGAGGTCGGGCGAGCGCCGCAGCCCGTACGCGGAGCACAGGTCGGTGACCCCGAGCCGGACGGCGAGCACCCGCTCGCGGTGCCCGTCGAGCAGTTCGGCGATACCGAAGAGCTGCTCACGTCTGGTCTCCAGGTGGGCGAGTTCGGGCGATTCCAGGACGGGCATGGCGAACAGCCGCCGCCCGGTCGCGGCCTCGGCGGCGGTGAGTGCGGCCAGGTAGGCGCCGCCGCTCTCCGGGGTGAACTTGGGCAGGACGAAGCCGCTGAGCAGCGCTCCGGCCGGGCCCAGCCGCTCGGCCAGGTCAAGGATCTGGGAGGCGCTGCGGACTCTGATGAAGAGAAGCGGGTGATCCTGTGTACAGTCGGTGAAATCGTTGCCCAGGTCAGCCAACTGCTCGACCAGGTTCCGCTCGCCCGCGTCCACCTCGTGGTCGGCGATCGCGTCCTCCAGGCAGAGCACCATCGAGACCACGCCCCGACCGGCCTGTTTGCGGATGTCGGCGGCCAGTGCGGGCCTGGTGGCGGGGCTGTAGAGGGTACCGCCGAGCGCGGTGGCGAGCACCGCGGGCTCGCTCCGCGCGGTGAACGTCCGCGGCTGCTCCAGGAAGAGCCGGGCGCGGACGTCGTCGGGGAGGTGGCCGAAATGGCGCAAGGTGCTCTCCTCGGGGGTGGACGGCCTCCGGCCCGCGGTTTCTCCTGGACGCACCATCGGCGGACTCCCTCCGCCGAGCCCCCGGGGGCCTTTCGAACGCCCATCGTACGGACGGATTCCGGCCGTTCCCGGCCCCGGGGCACTGAACTCCCGGAACATCCCGGAACACCTCCGGAACGCCCCCCGGAACACCGCCTCACCACCACGCCCCGCCGGGCCGGTCGCGGTGGCCGCGACGGCAAACCCCGATCCGGCGCAATTCTTGGCAAAGTCCGGCGCGGCCCCGAACGTCCCGGTCACGTTGTCCGAAGGGGTGGCGAACGGGCAGGATGGTCGGCTATGACGCACGTGATGGCCAAGGGCGCCAACATCGCACTGCCGGCCGCGGCGGTCCGCGCCGTGCTGCGCTGGAGCGCCACGCCCGGTGCGCCGGACGTGGACGCGTCCGCGCTGCTGCTCGGCGCCAACGGCAAGGTCCGTTCGGACGCCGACTTCGTCTTCTACAACCAGCCGCGCCACCCCTCCGGCCTGGTGCGCCACCTGCCCAAGCAGCAGACCTCCGGCGGCGCCGAGATCATCGACACCGTCGAGGTCGAACTCGCCAAGCTGCCCGCCGAGGTGGACCGGGTGGTGCTGGCCGGCTCCTCCGAGGGCGGCCCGTTCCGCGCCGTCCCGGGGCTGCTGCTACTGCTGTTCGACGCCACGACCGGTGAAGGCGTGCCCCCGGTCGCCGAGTTCGCGATCGCCGACGCCGAGAACGTCACCGCCCTGGTCGCGGGCGAGCTCTACCGGCGCGACGGCGCCTGGAAGTTCCGGGCGATCGGCCAGGGTTACACCTCCGGGCTGATCGGCCTGGCCACCGACTTCGGCATCACCGTCGACGACGAGGCGGACGCCCCCGAGGCGCAGCCGTCTGACCCGGCGTCCGCGTCCGCCGCCGCCCCCGCCGGCACGGTCGACCCCCGCGCCACCCCGCACCCGGTCGCGCCCGAGCCCGGCACCTTCACCCTGGCCCCGGCCGTCCCGCCGACCCAGCCACCGGCACCGGCCCAGCCCCCGACCGCCCCGCTGTCCCAGCCGCCGGCGCCGGCACCGGCCGCCGCCGCGAGCGGCCCCTCGACGCCGCCGCCCACCGCACCGCCGACCCCGCCCCCGCCGGTGGCCCCGCCCACCATGCCCCCGAACGTCCCGCCGGCCCCGACCGCGCCCCCGGCCCAGCAGCCGGGCACCGGCTACGGCTACCCCCAGCAGCAGCCCCGGCCCGACAGCGGTTACGGCTACCCGCAGCAGCAGCCCTCGACCGGCTACGACCACCCGCAGCCCAACCAGCCGTACCAGCAGCCCCAGCCCCAACCCCAACCCCAGCCGGGCACCGGTTACGGCTACCCCCAGCAGCAGCCCTCGACCGGCTACGGCTACCCGCAGCCCGGCACCGGCCAGCAGCCGCCCGTCCCCCCGCAGCCCCCGGCGCCGGCCGCCGAGGAGTTCGCCCTGCCCCCGCAGGGCCCGCAGTTCCAGCCCCACTGACCGCCCGCGCGCCCCGCCGCCCCTGGAAGCCTGCGGGGCCGGCGAGGCCAGCGGGTCCGGCGGGTCCGGCGGGTCCGGCGGGTCCGGCGAGGCCAACGAAGCCGGCGAGGCCTGCGGAGCCGCCCCGGGTCAGTCGCCCTGCTGGTTCTTGTACCCCCGCTGCCACTGCATCCCGAACCCGTACAGCCGGTCGATGTCCGCCTGGAACCCGTTGACGTACCGCACCTCGCGGCGCACCGTCAGCTGGTTGTCCCCCGCGTTCTCGATCAGCACCACCGCGCAGGAGCGCGCTGCCCGGGCCCGCTCGTCCAGCTTGATCTCGATCCGCGGCCCGGTCTGCGGCACGATCGTCACCACCGCGTGGGTCTGTTCGAAGGCCGGGGTGCCGTCGTAGATGTAGACGAAGATCAGCAGCCGTTTGAACTTGTCCTTCTTCTCCAGGTTCACGTACATCGTCTCGCCGGACGGCGCCCCGTACTGGTCGTCGCCGCTGAGCTTGATGTACGGCGCCTCGCGCAGGTCGCCGAAGAGGTTTCCGAGCGGCTGCACCACCCCCCGGCTGCCGTCGGAGAGTTCGTACATGCAGGCCAGGTCGAGGTCGACGTTCATCGGCTCGCTGTTCTGCGGCGAGTCCGGCTCCTGCGGGCTCAGGATCCGCGTGCTGAAGAAGCGCCGGACGGTGTCCCGGGTGCTGGGCCGGGTGGCGCCCGAGCGCATGGTCCAGTGCAGGTTGACGTAGAGGTAGCCGGTCGTGGCCGCCGAGCCGGTGATCGCGTGCTGCGGCGCCGACTTGGTGAGCGTGACCTTGTGCTGAGCGCCGGGGTTGTCGAAGGTGTAGCTCTTCTCCCCGCGCAGGTACTCCCAGATCGAGACCATCGAGTCCTCTCCCCCTGCCTCCGTCGGGCGATCTGACGATCCGCCGGTCCATGATCGGGCATCGGCCCGGCCGACGGATACCCGAACTCCCACTTCCCTACCCCCGACGGGCCGCTCACGCGCACCCTGAAAGCGAACCGGAGCGCGAACCGCAACGCGGGCCGCAACGCGAACCGGAACACGGTCCGGAGGGTCGATTGGCCCTGAGAAGCCGCCCTCCCGTAACATGCCGCCCCTTCGGACGCGATATCGTCTAGCCGCACAGGTGTCCCGCCCGCCCCTGCGCGGGCGCTGCGGGCATGCCGTGCGGCGACGAACGAACCGTCAGGCAGTGCCCGCACGGCGGGACCTGACCGCCTGTGTCGCACCGTGAACCCGTCCCCTGCGGAAACCCGAGGCCCGACCCGCAATGAACCTGACCTCCATACAGCTGGTCTGGACCGTCGTCGGCGGCGTAGCCCTGCTGTTCGTCGCCATCCTGATGGCGACGCTACGTTTCAAGAGCTCGAAGAAGGACGAGTCCGGCGACTCCTGGGAGCGCAGCGAGGAGCGCCGCCGCCGCAAGGAGATGATCTACGGCATCTCCTCGTACACGCTGCTGTTCTGCTGCGCCGGCGTCGCGGCCGCCCTGTCCTTCCACGGCCTGGTGGGCTTCGGCATCGAGAACCTGGGCCTGTCCAACGGCTGGGAGTACCTCGTCCCGTTCGGCCTGGACGGCGCCGCGATGTTCTGCTCGGTGCTCGCCGTCCGCGAGGCCAGCCACGGTGACGCCGCGCTCGGCTCCCGTCTCCTGGTCTGGGTGTTCGCGATCGCCTCGGCCTGGTTCAACTGGGTGCACGCCCCGCGCGGCCTGGGCCACGCCGGCGCCCCGCAGTTCTTCTCCGGCATGTCGATCTCGGCGGCGATCCTGTTCGACCGCGCGCTGAAGCAGACCCGCAAGGCCGCCCTGCGCGAGCAGGGCCTCGTCCCGCGCCCGCTGCCGCAGATCCGCATCGTCCGCTGGCTGCGCGCCCCGCGCGAGACCTACGCGGCCTGGTCGCTGATGCTGCTGGAGAACGTCCGCAGCCTGGACGAGGCCGTCGAGGAGGTGCGCGAGGAGCGTCAGGCGAAGCAGGACGCCAAGGTGCGCGCCCGCAGCGCCGACCGCCGCGAGCGGGCCGAGATGAAGGCCATCTCCCGTCAGAGCGGCATGCTCGCCCGGGCCCGCGGCGGGCGCCAGGTGCCCGCGCTCACGGCTGCCGGAGACGGCCCGACCGCTACGGAGCCTGCCCTAGCCGCCGAGAGCGACCGCACCTCCTCCACCGCCTCGGACCTCTTCTCCGACTCGCTGCCGCTGGAGCCGTCCGCCCTGGACGCCACGCGCCGCCCGCGTGCCGCCGTCGGTTCGTCCTTCTCCTCCTCGTCCACCGGCTCCTCCTCGGCCCGCCGCAGCTCGACCATCGACCTGACGGCCGACGACGACACCCTGTCGATGCCGAAGCTGGACTCGCTGGAGCGCAAGCTGCGCGCGATCGAGCAGCAGCTCGGCTGATCCCCGCCCCGGACAGGGACCGGGCAGGGACCGAAGGACGGCGCCCGAACAGAGGCAGAGCCCGGACAAGGGCAACAAGGGCAACAAGGGCAGAGCCCGAACAGACGAACGGCCGCCCCCGGAACCCCGGGGGCGGCCGTTCCGCGTACGTGCCCGGCTACCTGCTGCCGACCAGCTCCCGCTCCTCCGCCGCGGCCTCCCGCCGGTTGCGCAGGACGGACGAGCCGAGCGCCAGCCCGATGAAGGCGACGCCGATCAGACCGGTGACGATCTCCGGGATGTGGTACTTGATCCCGACCAGCAGGATCACCGCCAGCGCCCCGATCGCGTAGTGCGCGCCGTGCTCCAGGTAGACGTAGTCGTCCAGGGTGCCCTTGCGGACCAGGAAGACGGTCAGCGAGCGGATGTACATCGCGCCGATGCCGAGGCCCAGGGTGATCTGGAAGATGTCGTTGGAGATGGCGAAGGCGCCGACCACGCCGTCGAAGGAGAACGAGGCGTCCAGGACCTCCAGGTAGAGGAAGAGGAAGAACGCGGCCTTGCCGGCGACCTGGACGATCGACTTGCCGGACTTCTCCGCCTCCTCCTCGCGCTCGGCCTCCTCCTCCAGGCCCGACTCGAAGATCGAGGAGAGGCCGCCGACGGCGAGGTAGGTGATCAGGCCGAGGACGCCCGCGAGCAGCACGGTCTCCGCGTGCTCGGCGGCGAAGAAGCGGGAGGCCACCACCAGCGCGACGAGGGCGACGACGCTGGAGAGGGCGTCCAGCCTGCCCACCTTCTCCAGCGGGCGCTCCAGCCAGCCCAGCCAGTTGTGCTCCTTCTCGTCGAACACGAAGTCGAGGAAGATCATCAGCAGGAAGACGCCGCCGAAGGCCGCGATGGCCGGGTTGGCCGCCTCCAGGTACTGGCCGTAGGTGAGGCCGTCGTGGGTCTTGTCGGAGTGCAGCGCGAGGTCGACGACCGTCGCCGGGTTGAGCTTCGCGGTCAGGCCGACGACCAGGAGCGGGAAGACCAGCCGCATCCCGAAGACGGCGATCAGCACACCGACCGTCAGAAAGATCCTCTGCCAGTACGGGTTCATCCGCTTCAGCACGGTGGCGTTGACCACCGCGTTGTCGAAGGACAGGGAGATCTCCAGGATGGAGAGGATCAGCACGATGCCGAAGCCTTGGGCCCCCCAGAGCAGTCCGGCCGCGATCAGGCCGATGGCGGTGATCGCGAACGACCAGCCGAATGTGCGGAGGAACACGGGAGTTGGCTACCTTTCGGGTTCTGGCCGTGCCGGGGTCGGCCTTGTCCCGAGGCACCCGACCGGGCCCGGCCCGGTCAGGTCACCCCCGCACTGCCCTCTGTTCTCATGATCGTTGGTCGGGTGCGATAAGTCCGATTTACGCCCTTACTGTACGTTGACGCCGAAGTCGAGGGCGATGCCGCGCAGGCCGGAGGCGTAGCCCTGGCCCACCGCGCGGAACTTCCACTCGCCCGCGTACCGGTACAGCTCGCCGAAGATCATCGCGGTCTCGCTGGACGCGTCCTCGGACAGGTCGTAGCGCGCGATCTCCTCGCCGTCGACGGAGTTGACGACCCGGATGTACGCGTTGCGCACCTGGCCGAAGTTCTGCAGCCGGGGCTCCGCGTCGTAGATCGAGACCGCGAAGACCACCTTGTCCGCCTGGGCCGGGACCAGCTCCAGGTTGACCAGGACCAGCTCGTCGTCACCCGCCTCGTCGCCCCCGGTGAGGTTGTCGCCCTGGTGCTCCACCGAACCCTCGGGGCTCTTCAGGTTGTTGTAGAAGACGAAGTACTCGTCGCCGAGCACTCGCCCGCCACCGCAGATCAGGGCACTCGCATCGAGGTCGAACGGGGCGCCCGTGGTCGAACGGGCGGACCAGCCGAGGCCGATCTGGACCTGCGTCAGGTTCGGCGCGGCCTTGGTGAGCGAGACGTTCCCGCCCTTGGCGAGCGTGACCACCATGGTGTTCTTCCTCCCTTGCTTCTCCCGGGGCGCCTTCAAGGTGTAGTCCCCCGCGGCCCCGGCCGGCCCGCTTTGGCCGGCTGAACTTCCTGAACTCACATCCTCGCAGCGCACCGGACCCCGACGAAGCCGGGGCGGCCCCGGACCACGAAGGTCCGGGGCCGCCCCGGGGGACCGGCGTGCGCCGGTGCGGGCTCCGGCGTCCGCCGGAAGGCCCTGGGTACCGCGGACTCAGACGTTGACGCCGAAGTCCTGGGCGATGCCGCGCAGGCCGGAGGCGTAGCCCTGGCCGATGGCGCGGAACTTCCACTCGCCGCCGTTGCGGTACAGCTCGCCGAAGACCATCGCGGTCTCGGTGGAGGCGTCCTCGGACAGGTCGTAGCGGGCCAGCTCCGCGTTGTCGGCCTGGTTCACCACGCGGATGAACGCGTTGCGGACCTGGCCGAAGTTCTGGCCGCGGCTCTCGGCGTCGTAGATCGACACCGGGAAGACGATCTTCTGCACGTCGCCGGGAACGCCCGCCAGGTTGACCTTGATCGCCTCGTCGTCGCCCTCGCCCTCACCCGTGCGGTTGTCACCGGTGTGCTCGACCGAGCCGTCCGGGCTCTTCAGGTTGTTGAAGAACACGAAGTTGCCGTCCGAGGCGACCTTGCCCTGGTCGTTGCAGAGCAGGGCGCTGGCGTCCAGGTCGAAGTCCGTCCCGGTGGTGGTCCGGACGTCCCAGCCCAGACCGACGACGACGGCCTGGAGCCCCGGGGCCTCCTTGGTGAGCGAGACGTTGCCGCCCTTGCTGAGGCTGACTCCCACTTGTCCTCCAAGAATCGGGAGGCACGCCTGGTGCCCCCGCGGTGGTGCGGTTCGGGGCGCCGACCGCCGAAATCGGACGTACGCCCCACTCCGCCAACGGGCCGAGCGTAGTGCCCGGTTCCCGTACACACCGCTGAACGGGGCGGGGCCGGGGTGTCAGAGGGCCGCCAGGACCTTCAGGTACTCCTGCTCGTCCCGGGCGTCCGGGAGGCCGTTGACGACGCTCCAGCGCACCGTGCCGGCCCGGTCGATCACGAAGGTGCCGCGCAGCGGGCAGCCCCTCTCCTCGTCCAGCACGCCGTAGGCGCGGGTCACCTCGCCGTGCGGCCAGAAGTCGGCGAGCAGCGGGAACTCCAGGCCCTCCCGGTCGGCGAAGACCCGCTGGCCGAACTGCGAGTCGCAGGAGACGCCGAGCACCTGGACGCCGTCGTTCTGCAGCCCGGCCAGCTCCCGCTGGATCGCGCCCAGCTCGCCGGTGCACACCCCGGTGAAGGCGAACGGGTAGAAGACCAGGACGACGTGCTTCTCGCCGCGGAAGTCGGAGAGCCTGACGGCCTCCCCGTGCTGGTCGTTGAGCTCGAAGTCCGGAGCCGGGGTGCCGACCTCGATGGCCATGGGCGGGACCTTTCTGACGCGGGCGGGCCGCGCGGCGGGCACGGCAGGCCACATCCTCGCATCCGTTTACGGGCGTTCGGCCGGACGGATGAACCGGTCAGCCGGGTGGCCCACCCCTTTCGCCCTCGGCGAACAGGTGTCGGACGGCCCCGGATCCTGCGCCGAACGGGCCCGGAGCCCGCGCCGGACGGGCCCGGAGCCCGCGCCGAACGGGCCCGGAGCCCGCGCCGGACGGGCCCGCGCAAAGCGCCGGGCCCCGCCGGAGGAGATCCTCCGGCGGGGCCCGGCGCGGGTGCTACAACCCGTTCAGCGCTTGCCGCCGCCCTTGGCCGTGGACTTGGTGGCGAGGCGGGTGGCCGCCCAGTCCTTGGCGATCGCGATCGAGCTGGTCTGCGAGAGGCCGGCGGTCTTGGCCGCGTCCGCGATGTCGGAGGCCTCGATGTGGCCGTCCCGGCCGGTCTTGGGCGTCAGCAGCCAGATGAGACCGCCCTCGGCCAGGTACTCCAGGGCATCGACGAGGGAGTCGGTGAGATCCCCGTCGTCGTCGCGGTGCCACAGCAGGACGGCGTCGGCGACGTCGTCGTAGTCCTCGTCGACGAGATCCGTCCCGGTGATCTCCTCGATGCCCTCGCGGAGATCCTGGTCAGTGTCGTCGTCGTACCCCAGCTCCTGGACGATCTGGCCCTCTTCGAAGCCGAGACGGGTCGCCGGGTTGGACTTGTCCGCGGGGTCCGCGGTCGCGCTCACGGGAATAACCTCCAGTATTCGGCTCGGCGTCCATGCCGAGGCTGTGGCCGTAGTCCACACGGGCGCGGCGGTTCGCGCAAGTACCCGACCGCCGATCCCCTCCAAAGGTTGACGTGTCGCACCGGGACACGCCGGTCGGCGTGTCGGGAATCACACCGATTTGCCCTTCTCTGCGTGGGACAAGGATGCTTCGGGTGGTCCCGGCCCACAGGACGTACGCATGCCCGAGATGCGAACGGCTTTCGGGTCCGCGCGTGCGCGGGCGTAGAGTCTCCTGTTGGCCCTCACCCCGGCCGCCCGCCATCGGGCGGACGGGACACCAGGTCGGACCACCTCTTTTCGTAACACCCGGGGGTGTGCGAGGCGGGCGAAGACGCCCAAACCGCACACCGCCAGACCGTCCCGCCCACCAGGCGGAACGGTTACCGATCGGTAGAGATGACGGATCTCCGAGCGCGGTAGCACGATGGAGGCGGCGCGACACACCTCAGTTTCGACCGACAGTGAAGGAACAGCGTGGCTTCCGGATCCGATCGCAACCCGATCATCATTGGCGGCCTTCCGAGTCAGGTCCCGGACTTCGATCCCGAGGAGACCGCGGAATGGCTGGAGTCGCTCGATGCGGCCATCGACGAGCGGGGGCGTGAGCGTGCCCGTTACCTGATGCTGCGGCTGATCGAGCGCGCCCGCGAGAAGCGTGTCGCCGTGCCCGAGATGCGCAGCACGGACTACGTCAACACCATCGCGACCAAGGACGAGCCGTTCTTCCCCGGCAACGAGGAGATCGAGCGCAAGATCCTCAACGCGACCCGCTGGAACGCGGCCGTCATGGTCTCCCGGGCGCAGCGCCCGGGCATCGGCGTCGGTGGCCACATCGCCACCTTCGCCTCCTCCGCGTCGCTGTACGACGTCGGCTTCAACTACTTCTTCCGCGGCAAGGACGCCGAGGGCGAGTCCGGCGACCAGGTCTTCTTCCAGGGCCACGCCTCCCCCGGCATCTACGCCCGCGCCTTCCTCCTGGACCGGCTCAGCGAGCAGCAGCTCGACGCCTTCCGCCAGGAGAAGTCGAAGGCGCCGTACGGCCTGTCCAGCTACCCGCACCCGCGGCTGATGCCGGACTTCTGGGAGTTCCCGACCGTCTCGATGGGCCTCGGCCCGCTCGGCGCGATCTACCAGGCCCGGATGAACCGCTACCTGGAGCACCGCGGCATCAAGGACACCTCCGACTCGCAGGTCTACGCCTTCCTCGGCGACGGCGAGATGGACGAGCCCGAGTCGCTGGGCCAGCTGTCCCTGGCCGCCCGTGAGGGCCTGGACAACCTGACCTTCGTGGTCAACTGCAACCTGCAGCGCCTGGACGGCCCGGTCCGCGGCAACGGCAAGATCATCCAGGAGCTGGAGTCCCAGTTCCGGGGTGCCGGCTGGAACGTGATCAAGCTCATCTGGGACCGCAGCTGGGACCCGCTGCTCGCGCAGGACCGCGACGGCGTCCTGGTGAACAAGATGAACACCACGCCGGACGGCCAGTTCCAGACGTACGCCACCGAGACCGGTGACTACATCCGCGAGCACTTCTTCGGCAGCGACCTGCGCCTGCGCGCGATGGTCGAGAACATGACCGACCAGCAGATCCAGCACCTGGGCCGCGGCGGCCACGACCACAAGAAGGTCTACGCCGCGTTCAAGGCGGCCCGCGAGCACAAGGGCCAGCCGACCGTCATCCTCGCCCAGACGGTCAAGGGCTGGACGCTGGGCCCCAACTTCGAGGGCCGCAACGCCACCCACCAGATGAAGAAGCTGACGGTCGAGGACCTGAAGCGCTTCCGCGACCGGCTGCACCTGCCGATCACCGACAAGCAGCTCGACGAGGGCTACCCGCCCTACTACCACCCGGGCCGCGACTCGGAAGAGATCCAGTACATGCACGACCGCCGCCAGGAGCTGGGCGGCTACGTGCCGACCCGCAAGGTGCGCCCGCGCAAGCTGGAGCTGCCCGGCGACGACGCGTACAAGGCGGTCAAGAAGGGGTCCGGCAACCAGACCATCGCCACCACCATGGCGTTCGTCCGGGTGCTCAAGGACCTCATGCGGGACAAGGGCATCGGCAACCGCTTCGTGCCGATCGCGCCCGACGAGTACCGCACCTTCGGCATGGACTCGCTGTTCCCGTCGGCGAAGATCTACAACCCGCTGGGCCAGACCTACGAGTCGGTCGACCGCGACCTGCTCCTGGCCTACAAGGAGTCGCCGACCGGCCAGATGCTGCACGACGGCATCTCCGAGGCCGGCTGCACCGCCTCGCTGATCGCCGCCGGGTCGTCCTACGCCACCCACGGCGAGCCGCTGATCCCGGTGTACGTCTTCTACTCGATGTTCGGGTTCCAGCGCACCGGCGACCAGTTCTGGCAGATGGCCGACCAGCTGGCCCGCGGCTTCGTCATCGGCGCCACCGCCGGCCGCACCACCCTGACCGGTGAGGGCCTGCAGCACGCCGACGGCCACTCGCACCTGCTGGCCTCGACCAACCCGGGCGTCGTCGCGTACGACCCGGCGTACGGCTTCGAGATCGCGCACATCGTCCAGGACGGTCTGCGCCGGATGTACGGCTCCAGCGCCGAACACCCGCACGGCGAGGACGTGTTCTACTACCTCACCGTCTACAACGAGCCGATCAAGATGCCGGCCGAGCCCGAGAACGTGGACGTCGAGGGCATCCTCAAGGGCCTGTACAAGTACCAGGCCGGCACGGCGGGCCAGATCCCGGCCCAGATCCTCGCCTCCGGCGTGGCGGTGCCGTGGGCCCTGGAGGCCCAGCGCATCCTCGCCGAGGAGTGGAACGTCAAGGCCGACGTCTGGTCCGCGACCTCCTGGAACGAGCTGCGCCGCGACGCGGTGGAGGCCGAGGAGTTCAACCTGCTGCACCCCGAGGAGCAGCAGCGCGTGCCGTACGTCACCCAGAAGCTGCAGGGCGCCGAGGGCCCCGTCGTCGCCGTGTCCGACTGGATGCGCGCGGTGCCGGACCAGATCGCCCGCTGGGTTCCGGGCCAGTACCAGTCGCTGGGCGCCGACGGCTTCGGCTTCGCCGACACCCGTGGCGCGGCCCGTCGCTTCTTCCACATCGACGCCCAGTCGGTCGTCCTGGGCGTGCTCACCGAGCTCGCCAAGCAGGGCAAGATCGAGCGCTCGGCGCTGAAGGACGCGATCGACCGGTACCAGCTGCTGGACGTGACCGCGGCCGACCCGGGTGCCGCCGGCGGCGACGCCTGATCACCCGCTGACGCCTGAAGGGCCGGGCCCCCACCTGGGGGTCCGGCCCTTCGGCGTTGCGCGCCGCCACCCTCGGGCGGCGTGTTCACCACGGCCCGGACAGCACCACCGCCCGGACAGCACCACGGCCCCGGACTCCGAGGAGTCCGGGGCCGTGGTGTAGGGGCGATCAGATGTGCACGGACGGGCCCGCGTCGGTGGTGCCCCGGCGGGTGAGCAGGCCGAGCACGGCGGCGGCGAAGGCCACCACGGCGGCCACCGCGAAGGCGAGCGACATGCCGCTGACGAAGGACTGGTGCACGGCGCCGGCCATCGCGTCCACCGCCTGCTGCGGGGTGCCGGGCGGGGCCGGCGGGGCGATGCCGAGCTGGGCGGCCTGCTTGAGGCCCTCGGCGGACGGGCCCTCGACCGGCGGCAGGCCGGCCTTGGCCCAGTTGCCCGGCAGCACGTCGCCGACCTTGGCGGCCATCAGGGCGCCCAGCACGGCGGTGCCGAGGCTGCCGCCGACCTGCATCGCGGCCTGCTGGAGACCGCCGGCCACGCCGGACAGCTCCAGCGGCGCGTTGCCGACGATGACCTCGGTAGCGCCGACCATGACCGGGCTGATGCCGAGGCCCATCAGGACGAACCAGAGCGACATCACGCCGGTGGAGGAGCCGGTGTCCAGGGTGGACATGCCGAACATCGCGGCGGTGGTGATCAGCATGCCCACCACGATCGGGACGCGCGGGCCGAACCTGCCGATCGCCAGACCGGCCAGCGGCGATCCGATGATCATCATGCCGGTCATCGGCAGCAGGTGGACGCCGGCGTCGACCGGCTTCATGCCGTGCACGTTCTGGAGGTAGAAGGTCACGAAGAAGATCGCGCCGAAGAACGCGAAGGCCATCAGCACCATCAGCAGCACGCCCGCCGACAGCGGCACCGAGCGGAACAGGCTGAGCGGGATCAGCGGCTCCTTCGCCCGGCCCTGCCAGAGCGCGAAGAGCACCATCAGCACCACCGCGCCGCCCAGGAACAGCAGCGTCTTCGCGTCGCCCCAGCCCCACTCGGGGGCCTTGATGATGCCGAAGACCAGCGCGAACATGCCGACCGAGAGCAGCGCGATGCCGGGCAGGTCGAAGGACCTGGCGGCGTTCTCGGCCCGGACGTCCCTGAGGATCCACAGGCCCAGGCCCAGCGCGATCAGGCCGACCGGGATGTTGATGAAGAAGACCGACTCCCAGTTGACGTGCTCGACCAGCAGGCCGCCGACGATCGGGCCGGCCGCGGTGGAGGCGCCGATCACCCCGCCCCAGATGCCGATCGCCATGTTGAGCTTCTCGGCCGGGAAGGCCCCGCGCAGCAGGCCGAGCGCGGCCGGCTGGAGCAGTGCGCCGAACAGGCCCTGGAGGACGCGGAAGGCGATGACGGTCTGGATGTTGCCGGCGAAGCCGATCGCGGCCGAGGTGGCGGCGAAGCCGACCGCGCCGACCAGGAAGGTGGTCTTGTGGCCGAAGCGGTCGCCGATCTTGCCGGCCGTGATCAGGAAGACCGCGAGGGCCAGCAGGTAACCGCTGGTGACCCACTGGATCTCCGAGGGCGCGGCGTGCAGCTTCTCCTGGATCACCGGGTTGGCGATGGCGACGATCGTGCCGTCCAGCGCGACCATCATCACGCCGACGGCGACGGTCAGCAGGGTCAGCCAGGGGTGCCCCTTGAGCCCTCCCCCGGACGGCGGATTCAGCGGCGGCGGCGCGTCCGCCTCCGAGTTCTTGACGACGGACTGACTCATCTGTGCCCTCCGGGGGCGTCACGACGATCTAGGCATGGCCGTGGCGCTGCGACGACCCACCCGTCCCCACGAGTGCCCGGCCGACGAGCGCCACTTCCGGCAGATTATGTCAGCCCCTGACATTCGGCAAACGATGACTTCTGACCTGCACTGACATTTGTCAGGCCGCTATGGTTGACCTCACACCCGCCACACCAGCGCTCCGGAGGGCCCCTGCCATGGCCGCTCGCACCCCCCGCCCCGTCCGCCCCCCGGAAGACCTCTGCCGGGCGCCCGGACTGCGCGAGCGGAAGAAGCAGCAGACCCGGGACGCCCTGGTCCAGGCCGCCCACGGGCTCTTCCTCAGCCAGGGCTTCGCCCGGACCACCGTCGACGAGATCGCCTCCGCCGTGGACGTCTCCCAGCGCACCTTCTTCCGCTACTTCGCCAACAAGGACGAGGTCGCGCTCGCCGTCCTGGCCGACGCCGAGGACTACTTCATCGAGTGCCTGCGCAACCGCCCGGCCGAGGAGCTCCCGCTCCAGGCCCTGCGCGCCTCGATCGTCAAGTCCTGGCGCGACCTCGGGAACGCGCAGCCCTCCGGCCCCGGCTCGATCAACAGCGCCCTCGAACTCCTGCGGATGATCGAGGACTCGCCCCCGCTCATCGCCGCCCACCTGCGCCGGGTCACCGAGCAGGAACGGCTGGTCGTCCAGGTGCTCGCCGAGCGCGAGGGGGTGGACCCGGTCCAGGACCTGCGGCCGACCGTGCTCGCCGCCGTCTTCGGCAGCCTGCTGCGCTCCGCCCACCTGTCCTGGACCGCCGAGCAGGAGCCGGCCGGCCCGGAGGGCATGGTCGCCCTGATCGAGCGCCACTTCGACCACCTCGGCCCGGCCCTGGCCGGCCACTGGCACGACCCCGCGCAGGACGGGGCGCAGGACCAGGCGTAGGACCAGGCGTAGGACCGGACGTCATACCGGGGTATCACCCGCTACCCCGGCAGCCCCCGCGATCTCGCGCTCCGGACCGACGACCGACCCGGGCCCGCCCTCCTAGGCTGGCCCGCGATGAAGACACCCACCACAGCCGACGCCCGCGGGTACGCCGGCCGCCACCTGCGCGCCCTGCGGCACCACCTGACCACCCCCAGCGACGACCACACCCCCCTGCTCGGGAACTCCCGCCGCCCCTGGGTGCGGCGGCTGCCGTACGCCCTCGCGCTGATCCTCCAGACCTCGCTGATCCCTTCCGGGATCGCCACCCTGGTCGGCTTCTACGGCCTGGTGCTCCCGGTGGCCGGCGCCCTCACCATCGCCCAGACCACGCCGCTGTTCCTCGCCATCACCCGGCCGCTGGCCGCCTGGTGGATCAGCGCCGCCACCCTGGTCACCACCGCGGTCATCACCGCCCGCCACCACCAGGTGATGGGCAGCTGGCCGTGGACCGCGCCGATGATCATCTCGTACGTGTTCCTGCTGCTCGCCCTCGCGCTGCGGGAGAGCCGGGCCACCCTCGTCTCGGTCTGGGTCGCCACCATCCTGCTCACCATGCTCACCACCACGCTCAGCCTGCCCCACGCCGGCGACGGCACCACCGTGCTGCTGATCGCGCTCAGCGGCGCCGTGCTGCTGCTCGGCTGGGCCGTCCGGGACCGCGCCGAGGCCCGCCGGCTGCTCACCGAGCAGGAGCACATCAGCGAGGTCGAACGCGAGCGGCGCACCCTGCTGGAGGAACGCGCCCGGATCGCCCGCGAGTTGCACGACGTGGTCGCCCACCACATGTCGGTGATCGCCGTGCAGGCCGCCAGCGCGCCGTACCGGATCGGCGACGTCCCGGCCGACGCCGCCGAGGAGTTCACCGCGATCGCCGGCACCGCGCGCGAGTCGCTGGCCGAGATGCGGCGGCTGCTCGGGGTGCTGCGCAGCGAGGAGTCCGCCGGGGAGAAGGCCCCGCAGCCCGGGGTGGGCCAACTCGCCCAGCTGGTCGAGACGGTGGGGCGGGCCGGGGTGCCCGCCGAGCTGACCGTGGACGAGGGGCTGGCCGAGCGGGTGCCGCAGGCCATCGGCCTGTCGGTGTACCGGATCGTGCAGGAGGCGCTGGCCAACGTCGTCCGGCACGCCCCCGGCGCGCGCACCTGGGTGTCGCTCTCGGCGGACGGCCCGGAGCTGCGGCTGACCGTGGTCAACGCGCCCCCGCCGGAGCGCACCGAGTCGCTGGAGGCCTCGGCCGAGGGCACCGGGCAGGGCCTGGTCGGAATGCGGGAACGCGTACGGCTGGTCGATGGCAGGCTGGACACCGGCCCGCTGCCGGACGGCGGCTTCAAGGTGGCCGCCGTCCTGCCGCTCCACCCCACCCCCCGGGAGACACCCGCATGACCATCCGCGTGATCATCGTCGACGACCAGGGCATGGTGCGGGCCGGATTCGCCGCCCTGCTCAACGCCCAGAGCGACATCGACGTGGTGGGGGACGCGGCGGACGGCGCCCAGGCCCTGGAGGTCGTCGGCCGCACCCACCCGGACGTGGTACTGATGGACGTCCGGATGCCCGTCATGGACGGCCTGGAGGCGGCCCGGCGCCTCCTCGACCCAGCCACCGGCCCACGAGGAGGGGGCGGCGCCCACCGGCCCAAGGTGCTGATGCTGACCACCTTCGACGTGGACGACTACGTGTACGAGGCGCTGCGCGCCGGGGCCAGCGGCTTCCTGCTCAAGGACGCCCCGCCGGCCGACCTGATAGCCGCGGTCCGGGTGGTCGCGGCCGGCGAGGCGCTGCTCGCCCCCTCGGTGACCCGGCGGCTGATCGAGGACTTCGCCCGCACCCGCCCGGCCCGGCGCCGCGACCCCAAGGTGCGGCTCAACGGCCTGACCCCGCGCGAGACCGAGGTGCTGGAGCTGATCGCCCGCGGCCTGTCCAACCAGGAGATCGCCACGAAGCTGGTGCTCGCCGAGCAGACCGTCAAGACCCACATCGGGCGCATCCTCGCCAAGCTCGACCTGCGCGACCGCGCTCAGGCGGTGGTACTGGCCTACGAGTCCGGCCTGGTGACGCCCGGCCAGTAGCTGATACCCGGGTAGCACCCGGGAGTTGGCCCCGCGGTGTGACGCCCGCGGGGCCGTCGCATTCCTACCTTCCTCTCCGTCGGAAGCCCAACGGACGAGGGAGAGCGGGGACATGCGCAGATTCCGGACCAGGAGAACGATCGCCGCCACCGCGGTGGCGCTGGCGGCGGTGCTCGGCGCGGGCGCCTGGACCGCCGACACCCAGACCGCCGTCACCGGACCGCCGCCCGGCAGCACCGCCTGGACGGCCGACACCGCCCTCGGCCTGCGGCCGCCCGACCCGGCCACCGCGAGTCCGGCCGAAGTCGCCGCCTTCTTCGCCGGGTTGACGCCCGGCGCGCAGGAAGCCCTGGCCGCCCGGCACCCGCTGGTGGTCGGCAACCTGGACGGCGCCCCGGTCGGGCTCCGCTACCACGCCAACGCCCTGGCCCTCGCCGCCGAGCGCACCCGGGAACTCGCCCGGGCCACCGACCCGGCGCTCACCCCCCAGGACCACGAGGCCGCCCGCGCCCGCGCCGAGCGCTACCGCACCCTGCTGGACGGCGACCGCCGGATCCTCGCCTTCGACCCGCGCGGCCGCGGCCAGGTCGCCGAGGTGTTCGGCGATCTCGCCACCGCCCGCCACACCGCCGTGATCGTCCCCGGCTCGGACATCGACCTGCAGAGCTTCGACCGCGCCACCGACCCGTACGGCACCCCGGCCGGCATGGCCCGCGCGCTGCGGCAGGCCACCGACGGGCGGACCGCCGTGATCGCCTGGGCCGGCTACACCACCCCGGTCGGCCTCGGTCTGGACGCCGCCACCGAGGACCTCGCCCGGGCCGGCGCCACCCGCCTCACCCGTCTGCTCGACGGACTCTCCGTCAGCACCGCCCCGCAGGCCCCGGCCACGGTGTTCTGCCACAGCTACGGATCGGTGGTCTGCGGCCTGGCCCACCCGAACCCGGCCCAGGCCTCCGGCGTGGTGGTGCTCGGCTCACCCGGCCTGGGCGTCGACTCGGCCGCCGACCTCGACCCGGGCGTCCCGCTCTGGGCCACCGCCCGCAACGACTCCGACTGGATCGGCGACGTGCCGAACGTCCGGCTGCTCGGCCTCGGCCACGGCGCCGACCCAACCGACCCCGGCTTCGGCGCCCGCCCGGTGCCCGCCACCGGATCCCACGGCCACACCGGCTACTTCGCCCCCGGCACCACCTCGCTCGCCGCCTACGCCGCCATCGCCCTCGGGCGCTGAGCCCGCCCCAGGAAGGAGCACCAGCCATGGCCCACCCCGTCAGCGCCCTGCGCCGCGCCGCCGAGAAGGTCGACGCGAAGACCCCCGAGACCCGCGACCGCGCCCTGGACGGCCTGCGCGCCCTCGCCCTGCTCGCCGTCCCGATCGGGCACTGGATGCTCGGCGGCCTCACCCTCTCCCCCGACGGTGCCCTGCACAACGCCAGCCCGCTCTCCTCGCTCGGCTTCTTCGCCCCGGTCAGCTGGGCGCTCCAGTTGCTCGGGGTGTTCTTCCTGGTCGGCGGCCACTCCTCGGTCCGCTCGCTGGAACGGGCCCGGGAGAAGGGCGTGACGTACGGCGGCTGGCTGCGCGCCCGTACCGTCCGGCTGCTGCGCCCGGTGCTCGGGGTGACGGCGGTCTGGGCGCTGCTGATCCCTCTGCTGCCCCGGCTCGGCGTCTCCGCGGACACCCTGCGCACCGGTGCGACGCTGGTCGTGCAGCCGCTCTGGTACATCGCGGTCTACCTGGCGCTGACCGCGCTCACCCCGCTCTGCGTGGCGTTCGGCCGGCGGCTCGGCGGCTGGTCGGCGGCCCTGCTGGTGGCCGCGGTCGCGGTGGTCGACCTGCTGCGGTACGGGCCGTGGGCCGGGGCGGTGCCCTCCTGGATCGGGCTGCTGAACCTCCTGCCGGGCTGGCTGTTCGGCTACCAGCTGGGCGTGCTGTGGGCGCGGGGACGGCTCGGCCGACCGGCCGCCCGGGTGCTGCTGCTCGGCGGCGGCGCGCTGTTCGCCGTGCTGCTGCTGGTGTTCCACTACCCGGCCAGCATGGTCGGCGTGCCCGGGGTCGAGCGCACCAACTCGCACCCGCCGTCCCTGCTGGTGCTCGCCCTGGCGGCGGTGCAGTGCGGCGCCGCGGTGCTGCTGCGGGAGCGGCTGGGGCGGCTGCTGACCCGCCGTCCGCTGCTGTGGCTGCCGGTGGTGGCGGTCAACCTGTCGGCGATGACGATCTTCTGCTGGCACCAGAGCGCGATGCTCGCGGTGGCGGTGCCCGGCGCGGCCGGCCTGGGCGCCGTCCCGGGGCTGACCACCGCACCGGACTCGCTCGGCTGGGTGGCCGCCCGGCTGGCGCTGCTCCCGCTGTTCGGGGCCGCCCTGGTGGCGATCGGCTGGTTCACCCGGCGCTTCGACGGGCCCTGGACGGCCTTCTCCCGGGTCGGCAAGGCGCTGGCCGCGGCCGCGGCGGCGCTCTTCGCCGCCTACGCGCTGGGCATGGTGTGATCCACGCCGTCGCTCACGCTGCGCGGAGGGGGCGCGGGCCGATCGGCCCGCGCCCCCTCCGGGCGTTCCGCACCAGGGGCGCGTTGTCACTGCCCTGCTCTACCCTGCCGCCATGGTGACGTTCGACGAGTTCCGCGCGCTGGCGCTGGCCCTGCCGGAGGCCGCCCAGGAACCGACCTGGGGCATCGAGACGCTGCGGGTCCGCGGCCGGGTCTTCGCGATGGGCGCGCCCGAGGGCGGGAGCGTCACCGTCAAGGCCTCCCGCGAGGACCAGGCCGAGCTGCTGGCCGCCGAGCCCGAGGTGTTCTCCTTCGCCCCGTACGTCGGGCGGCACGGCTGGGTGAGCGTCCGGCTGGACCTCGTCGATCCGGAGGAGCTGGACGACCTGGTCACCGAGGCCTGGCGGCGCACGGCGCCCAAGCGGCTGGTGCGCGAATTCGACACCCGGAACTCCGGCTAGGGCCTCCGGATCAGCCACTCAAGGACGCCGGAACGACACCCGCGGTTCATGTGATCCATCCCACAGTTTAGGCGTTCCCGTCGCGCCTCCTGGACCCCCTAGGCTTGCGCAGGGAAGTCAGCAGTCCTCTATGCACCCTCCGGGCACCGCCCGCGAAACGGTGAAGGGCCCAAGGGAGTTGGTGCGGTGCGCAACCGTCGGCGCTGGAAGCGGGTACTGATCGGGGCGTTCGCGGGTTGTGCCGTGCTCGCCGACGCCGGCGCCTCCGCGGCCGCGGCCGCGGTCTCCTCCGAGCAGCTGGCGATCTCCACGCCTCCGGCCGGCAGCGCCGCCTGGGTCGAGGACCACTCCTTCGGCCGCTCCCTGCCCGACCCCGCCACCACCAGCCCGGCCTCCGCCGCCGAGTTCTTCGCCTCGCTCGCCCCCACCGAGTTGGACCGGCTGATCAAGGACTACCCGCTGGTCGTCGGCAACTACGACGGCGCCCCGCTGGACCTGCGCTACCGCGCCAACCGCATCGCGCTGGCCAACGAGCGCGACGCCGCCCGGGCCCGCGCGAACGACCACAAGCTGGACGCCGACACCCGTGCGCTGGCCGTCTCCCGCGCCAACGACGTCGACCACCTGCTCGCCCCCGGCCGCCAGATCCTGGCCTTCGACCCGCGCGGCCGCGGCCTGGTCTCCGAGGTGTGGGGCGACCTCGCCGACGCCGAGCGGATCTCCGTCGTCGTCCCCGGCTCCGACGCCGACCTCGGCCACTTCGACCAGAGCGCCGACCCGCTGCGCTCCCCGGCCGGTATGGCCCGCGCCCTGTACACCGAGGAGCGGCACCAGGCGCCGGGCACCCGTACCGCCGTCATCGCCTGGACCGGCTACGTCACCCCCTCCGGCCTCGGCCCGGACGCCGCCACCTCCCGGCTCGCCGACGTCGCCGCCCCCCGGCTGGAGCGGCTGCTCGCCGGGCTCAGGGAGACCACCCGCCCGGACGCGCCCCCGGCGCTGCTCTGCCACTCGTACGGCTCGGTGGTCTGCGGCACCGCCGCCCCGGACATCCCGCGTGCGGCCGCCTCGCCGTCCGACACCTCGGGCATCACCGACATGATGGTGTTCGGCAGCCCCGGCATGGGCGTGCAGTCCACCAGCGAACTGGGCACCGGCGTGCACGTGTGGGCCACCCGCAACCCCAGCGACTGGATCAGCAACGTCCCGTTCCTGGAGGTCGGCAAGCTCGGCCACGGCGCCGACCCGACCGGCAGCGGCTTCGGCGCCGAGCAGATCTCCTCGGCCCGCGCCGCCGGCCACAACGGCTACTTCACCGAGGGCACCGACAGCCTGCACAACTTCGCGGCGATCTCCCTCGGCGACTACCGGAGCGTCATCCGCACCTCTCCCACCTCCTGATCCCGGTGGGAACCGTTCAGTCCTGGTAGAGCCGTAGCGCCTCCGCCGCCGCCCGGGCCAGCTCGCGCCGGGCGATCGACGGGGTCAGCACCTCGGCGTCCGCGCCGAAGGCCAGCAGCGAGCGGACGGCCGCCGGGGCCGGGAAGGCCATCGCCACCTCGACCCACTCCTCGGTCGGCCCGGCGCCCGCCTCCGCCGGCGCCGCGGTGACCCGCCCGCCGTGGACGCGCAGGAACATGTCCAGCCGCCCGCGCCGCACCCGCACCCGTACCGGCACCTCCTTGGGCAGCCGCTCCACCTGCTCGCGCAGCACCGCCCACACCTCGCCGAGCCCCACCCCCGGCCGGCGCCGCACCGCCTCCTCGGTGGTCTCGGCGGCCAGCACCCGGTCGGCCCGGAACAGCCGCGGCTCACCGTGCAGATCGGCCACCAGGTACCAGACCGAGGCCTTGCTCACCAGCCCGTACGGGTCGACGGTGTACTCCGTCGGCGCGGGCGTCCCGCTGTGCCGGTAGCGCAGCCGCAGCCGCCGGTCGGCGAAGACGGCGTACTGCAACTCGCCCAGGTCCGGGCCGCTCTCGGCGGCGGGCGCCGCGCCCTTCATCCAGCGGGTCGGGTCGACCAGGATCCGCTCGCTGACCCGCTCGGCCGTCGGCCGGTGCGGGGCCGGCAGCGCGGCCATCACCTTGCGCAGCGCCGAGCCGAGCGCGCCGTCCAGCCCGAGGTCGCTGTGCGCGCCCTGGGCGGAGAGCACGAACAGCGCACGGGCCTCGTCCGCGGTCAGCCCGGTGACGTCGGTGCGGTAGCCGGGCAGCAGATTGATGCCGCCGTGCCGGCCGCGCTCGGTGAACACCGGCACCCCGGCGGCCGAGAGCGACTCCACGTCGCGGTAGATGGTGCGGACGGACACCTCCAGCCGCTCGGCCAGCTCGGTGGCGGGCACCCGGCCGCGGGTCTGGAGCAACAGGAGGATCGAGAGCAGGCGTTCGGCCTTCATGACACAAGAATCCCAACAATCCTGACGGCACTTGTCAGGTTTTACTGGGAGATTGCGTTCAGAGACCGAAATCCCACCGAAGTCCCGTACCGCACAAGGGAGCTGACCACCCATGAACGCCACCGTCCAGGACCCCCGCCCGCAGTACCTGCTCGCCCTCGGCCAGTTGGAGCGGCTGTTCGCCGCGACAACCCCGGCAGACCTCGACCGGCAGACCCCGTGTACCGAGTTCACCCTGCGCGAACTGCTGAACCACGTGGTCGGCGGCGTGCACCGCTGCGCCTACATGGGCGAGGGCGGCCGCGCCGAGGACATCGTGGTCGGCATCGAGGACCCGTCCGACGAGGGCTGGTCCGCCGCCCTGTCCCGGGCGTCCGCCCGGGCCGCCGCCGCCTGGGCGGACGACACCAAGCTCGGCCGCCCGACCTTCGCCCCCTGGGGCGAGGTGCCCGGCGCGGCGGCGGTCAGCGGCTACCTGATGGAGGCGGCGGCCCACGCCTGGGACATCTCCCGGACCCTCGACGGCGAGTTCGAGCTGAACGAGGACCTGTCGCACGCCGCGATGGCCTTCGCCGAGCTGGCGCTGCCGCCCGAGATCCGCGGCGGGCACCTGCCCTTCGGCCAGCCGCAGCCGGTCGCCGAGGACGCCGACATCCACACCCGGCTGGCGGCCTGGCTGGGCCGCAAGGTCTGAGCCCGCCCGCTCACCTCCGGGGGCCCGACGTCACGGGCCCCCGGAGTCACGGGCCCCAGAGTCCCGGGCCCGCGGAGTCACGGGCCCCGGAGAGCGCTACTCCCGCCCGCTCTGGGTGAAGCTCATGTCGGCGTAGCGGTCGCCGACCACCCGGCCGGCGACCGGCTCCAGCAGCGCCAGCTCCTCCTCGGTGAGCCGCAGCGTCGCCGCCGCGGTGTTCTCCAGGAGCCGGGCACGCTTGCGGGTGCCCGGGATCGGCACCACGGTCAGCCCGTGCACCTCGGACTGCCGGTGCACCCAGGCGAGCGCGACCTGGGCCATGGTCACCCCGCGGGCCTCCGCGATCTCCCGCAGCGGCGCCAGCAGTTCGCCGTTGGCCGCCGCGTTCTCCCCGGTGAACCGCGGCTGGCTGCGCCGGAAGTCGTCCGCCGCGAGCTGCTCGGCGGCCTGGAACGCACCGGTCAGGAAGCCCCGCCCGAGCGGCGAGTACGGCACGAAGGCGACGCCCAGCTCGGCCGCGGCCGGCACCGCCGTCCGCTCGACGTCCCGGGAGAACACCGACCACTCGGACTGGAGCGCGGCGATCGGGTGGATCGCGTGCGCCTCGCGCAGCTCCGCCCCGGTCACCTCGGACAGGCCCAGCTGCCGCACCTTGCCGGCCTTGACCAACTCGGCCATGGTGCCCACCGATTCGGCCAGCGGCACGGCCGGGTCGCGCCGGTGCATGTAGTAGAGGTCGATCTCGTCCACGCCGAGGCGGCGCAGCGAGGCGTCGACCGCGGACCGGATGTACGCCGGGTCGTTGCTGATGCTCCGGCGGCCCGGGTCGTCCTCTCTGCGGACCAGCGCGAACTTGGTGGCGAGCACCACCCGGTCCCGGTTGGCCCGGACGAAGGGGCCGATGAACTCCTCGTTGCTGCCGAAGCCGTAGGCGTCGGCGGTGTCGAACAGCGTGACGCCGGCCTCCAGCGCGGCGTCCAGGGTGGCGAGGGCCTCACCGGAGTCGGTGGGGCCGTAGAACTCGCTCATGCCCATGCAGCCGAGGCCCTGGACGCCCACCAGCGGGCCGTCGGTGCCGAGGGGGGCGGTGGGGAGGGCGGGGTGAGTCATGCGATGTGCTCTTCCTCTACTCGGTGGTTGCGGCGTCGGTCGGGGGCGCCGGTGTCGTCGGCGGTCCTCCCGGCGTAGAGATCGATCTTGTAGTCGAGAACGGCCAGGGTGGCCCGGAGGTCGGCGATCCGCTGCCGGACCTCCTCGCGCTGCGTCTCCAGCAGCTGTCGCCGTTCCTCGTAGGTCTGTTCGCCGCGGCGGACCATGTCGACGTACCTGAGCATGTCGGCCACCGACATGCCGGTCAGCCGCAGCTTCCCCAGGAAGGCCAGCCGGTGCAGGTCGGCGTCGCAGTAGCGGCGCTGGCCGCCGGCCGCGCGGTCGACCGGGTCGAGCAGGCCGATCCGCTCGTACCAGCGCAGCGTGTGCGCGGTCAGGCCGCTGGCCGCGGCGACCTCGCTGATGGTGTGCCGCGCGGTCGGGTCCGAGTCGCCGACCGGGTTGTTGTAGACCTCGGAACAGCTCCGTGGACCGGCCGCGTGCGCGGGTGTGGCCATGATCGCTTCCCCCTGTCCTGTGCGACGTCGATGACGCTATCGAGTTGGAGTGCACTCCAAGCAAGCCTCCCGTCCGGGCGTTCCCGCAACCCGGCTAGAGTCGAACGCATGGAGAGCTTGCGGATGATCGAGAACTGGCCGGTGCCCCACGCCGCGGCGGCGGTGGTCCGGGGGTCGGACGGTGCGGTGCTGGGCGCGCACGGACCGCAGCAGCACCTCTTCCCGCTGGCGTCGGTGACCAAGCCGCTCAGCGCGTACGCGGCGCTGATCGCGATCGAGGAGGGCGTGTTCGAGCTGGACGACCCGGCCGGCCCGCCCGGTTCGACCGTGCGCCACCTGCTCGCCCACACCTCCGGCCTGGGCTACGACGAGGACCGGGTGTTCGCCGAGCCCGGCAACCGCCGGCTCTACTCCAACGCCGGTTTCGACGCGCTGGCCCGCGCGCTGTCCGAGGCCGCCGGGATCGCGTTCCACCAGTACGTCGCCGAGGCGGTGTTCGAGCCGCTGGGCATGAGCGACACCGTGCTCAACACCGCGCACAGGTCCCCGGCCGGGGCCGGCGGCCTGTCCACCGTCGCCGACCTCACCCGCTTCGCCGCCGAGCTCCAGTCGCCGAAGCTGCTGGACGCCTCCACCCTCCGCCGGGCCACCCGCGAGGTCGCCTTCCCGGGCACCAACGGCGTGCTGCCCGGCTACGGCCACCGACGCCCGAACGACTGGGGCCTCGGCTTCGAGATCCGCGACGGCAAGAGCCCGCACTGGACCGGCACCGCCAACTCCCCCGAGACCTTCGGCCACTTCGGCCAGTCCGGCACCTTCCTGTGGGTCGACCCCCGGGCCGGCGTGGCCTGCATCGCGCTCACCGACCGGGACTTCGGCCCCTGGGCCGTCGAGGCCTGGCCCCCGCTCTCCGACGCCGTCCTGGCGGAGCTCGGGAACTGACGGAGCCCGGGAACTAGCCGTACGAGACCGGCGAGTGCATCTCCCAGAGCAGGAGTTCGGCGCCGGTCTCGCCCGCCGTCGGGTCGGCGAAGGCCTCGCCGGTGATCCGCACGCTGTCGCCCGGGACCATCGAGCGGCCGCCGCCCCTGGGCCCCGGGACCGTCCGGTAGCCCAGCGCGCCGGCCGTCAGGTGGGCGTACCGCCAGGGGGCCTCGGGCAGTTGCGGCAGCGGCTGCCACGGGCCGGCGGTGGCCAGCCAGAGCGCGGCGTCGCCGCGGCGCAGTCGCAGGGCGTCCGTCCCGGCGTCGCGCTCCAGCCCGGAGGCCAGCAGCGTCAACCCGCCGTGCGCGTGTTCCACCTTGCGCAGGCCGTACGCGGGGGCCGCGTCGAACTCGTCCGGCTGGAGCCACATCTGGACGAAGCGCACCGGCCCGGTGGCACCGCCGACGTTGCGCTCGGTGTGGGTGACGCCGGAGCCCGCACTGAGGTGCTGGACCATGCCCGGGCGGACCACCCCGCTGTGGCCGTGCGAGTCCCGGTGGGCCAGCGCGCCCTCCAGCACCCAGGTGAGGATCTCGGTGTCCCGGTGCTTGTGCTCCTCGAACCCCGCCCCGGGGGCGAGGAGTTCCTCGTTGCACGCGAGCAGCGCGCCGAAGTGCGTGTTCTTCGGGTCGTAGTGGCCGGAGAAGGAGAACGCGTGGCGGGTCTCCACGCCCTCGGCCGGGGTGGAGCGGTAGCGCTCGGCGGTGCGGCGCAGGTCGGCACGGGGGCGGTCGGAGGCGTCGGTCACGCCCCCACGGTAGCGGGTGTGACCCTTGCCACCGCGCCGCTGCACCGGGGGGTGTGCACGAGCAGTCACTCGCGTGAGGCAGTCTTGTCCTTGTGCCAGCCGCTTCCGCGAACTCCAAGAGCGAACCCAGTCCCGCAGCCGAACCGACCGGGAAGAGCCCCGCTGCCCGGGACCGCCCCGGCCGGGCGGCGCCCCGTCTGACGGCGCAGGAGCGCAGAAACGTCGCCGAACGGGCCGAGCGCCGGGCGGCGACGCTCAAGCGGCTGGAGAAGTCCTCGGGCAAGCTGGCCAGCGCCGCGATCGCGCGGATGGACGACCAGCTCGGCTGGTACCGGCGGATGCCTCCGGAGCACCGTTCCTGGATCGGTCTGGTCGCCCAGGCCGGCATCGCGGCCTTCACCGAGTGGTACCGCCACCCCGACGCCGCCCAGGCGATCTCCACCGACGTCTTCGGCACCGCCCCGCGCGAGCTGACCCGGGCGATCACCCTGCGCCAGACCGTGGAGCTGATCCGCACCACGATCGAGGTGATGGAGGAGGCCATCGAGGAGGTGGCCGCCCCCGGCGACGAGGCGGACATGCGCGAGTCCGTGCTGGTCTACGCCCGGGAGATCGCCTTCGCCACCGCCCAGGTGTACGCCCAGGCCGCGGAGGCGCGCGGCGCCTGGGACGCCCGGCTGGAGGCGCTGGTGGTCAACTCGCTGCTCTCCGGCGACGCCGACGAGGGCGTGCTCTCCCGGGCCGCCGCGCTCGGCTGGGGGCAGCCCAGCCAGGTGCGGGTGGTGATGGGCAGCGCGCCGGACGGCGACAGCGAGCTGGTGGTCGAGGCGATCCGCCGGGCCGCCCGGTACGCCAAGCTGAACGTGCTGACCGGGGTGCTGGGCAAGCGCCTGGTGGTCGTGGTCGGCGGCGACAAGGAGCCGGTGCACGCCGCCCGGGCGCTGATCGGCCAGTTCGCGCCGGGCCCGGTGGTGATCGGCCCGACCGTGCCGGATCTCCTGTCGGCGACCCGCTCCGCCCACGCCGCCGCGGCCGGACTGCGCGCCTGCGCCGCCTGGCCGGACGCCCCCCGCCCGGTGCTGGCCGATGACCTGCTGCCCGAGCGCGCGCTCGCCGGGGACCAGGCCGCGCGCCGCCAGCTGGTGGAGGAGATCTACACACCGCTGGACGAGGCCGGTTCCGCGCTGCTGGAGACGCTGAGTGTCTATCTGGAACAGGCCTCCTCACTTGAGGGGGCGGCCCGGATGCTCTTCGTCCACCCCAACACGGTGCGCTACCGGCTACGACGTGTGACCGACGTCACGGGGTACGCCCCCTCCGACGTACGTTCGGCGTTCACTCTGCGGATCGCACTGGCCCTCGGCCGACTCACCGCCGACGGGGAGCCGGGCTGAGCCGGGATGTAGGGACCATACAATCCCGGATGGTTTTCTTCGTTACCGTCGCCTACCCGCCCCTGGGCGCCTGGCGAGAGAGGGTTGAACCGTGCTCGTAATCGTCGCCCCTGGACAGGGTGCCCAGTCCCCCGGTTTCCTCAGCCCCTGGCTGGAGCTCGACGGTGTCGCTGACCGCCTGCGCGGCTGGTCGGAGGTCGCCGGGCTCGACCTGGTGCACGCCGGCACCGAGGCGTCCGCCGAGGAGATCAAGGACACCGCCGTCGCCCAGCCGCTGCTGGTCGCGGCCGGCCTGGTCACCGCCCGTGAACTGTTCCCGGACGAGGACGTCGCCCGCAAGCTGGTCGGCGCCGTCGCGGGCCACAGCGTCGGCGAGATCACCGCCGCCGCCGGCGCCGGGGTGCTCAGCGCCCACGACGCGCTGGCCTTCGTCCGCGAGCGCGGCCGGGCCATGGCCGAGGCCGCCGCCGTCACCGAGACCGGCATGACCGCCGTGCTCGGCGGCGACCCCGAGGTCGTCGCGGCGAAGCTGGCCGAGCACGGCCTGACCGCGGCCAACAACAACGGTGGCGGCCAGATCGTCGCCGCCGGCACGCTGGCCCAGCTGGAGGCGCTGAAGGCGGACCCGCCGACCGGCTCCAAGCTGATCGCCCTCAAGGTGGCCGGCGCGTTCCACACCGAACACATGGCCCCGGGCGTCGAGCGGCTGGCCAGGCTGGCCCCGACCCTGACGGTGGCCGATCCGCAGGTCCGCTACGTCTCCAACAAGGACGGCGAGGTCGTGGACTCGGGCGCCGAGGTGCTCGCGCGCCTGGTGTCGCAGGTCTCCAACCCGGTCCGCTGGGACCTCTGCATGGAGACCCTCGGGCAGCTGGGCGCGACCGCCGTGATCGAGCTGTCCCCCGCGGGCACCCTCACCGGGCTGCTCAAGCGCAACCTCAAGGGTGTGGCCACGCTCGCCCTCAAGACCCCCGCCGATCTGGACAAGGCCCGCGAGCTGATCGCGGAGCACGGCGGTCAGGAGCAGGAGAACCAGGCATGACCAAGCCCCAGATCCGTCCCTCCACCGGCCCGCAGTTCTCGCGCATCCACGGTGTCGGCGGCTACCGACCGGTCCGGGTCATCCCCAACTCCGAGGTCCTGGAGTGGATCGACTCCTCGGACGAGTGGATCCGCACCCGCAGCGGAATCACCGAGCGCCGCTGGGCCGGCCCGGAGGAGAGCGTCTCCGAGATGTCGGTGCAGGCCGCCGGCAAGGCCATCGCGCAGGCCGGGATCTCCCCCGACCAGATCGGCGGCGTGATCGTCTCGACGGTCTCGCACTTCAAGCAGACCCCCGCGATCGCCACCGAGATCGCCGAGCGGCTCGGCTGCGGAACCGCCCCGGCCTTCGACATCTCGGCCGCCTGCGCCGGCTTCGGCTACGGCCTGGGCCTGGCCGACGGCATGATCCGCGGCGGCAACGCCGAGTACGTGCTGGTGATCGGCGTCGAGCGGCTCAGCGACCTGACCGACCGGTCGGACCGTTCGACCGCGTTCATCTTCGGCGACGGCGCCGGCGCCGCGATCGTCGGTCCCTCCGACATCCCCGGCATCGGCAAGCTGGTCTGGGGCTCGGACGGCTCGCAGGCCGACCTGATCACCCAGACCGAGGCCTGGGACACCGCCTTCGCCAAGCCCGACGCGATCAACGGCGCGGGCGAGGAGGCCAAGTGGCCGGCCCTGCGGATGGACGGCCAGCCGGTCTTCCGCTGGGCGGTCTGGGAGATGGCCAAGGTGGCCCAGCAGGCGCTGGACGCCGCCGGGGTCACCGCCGACCAGCTCGGCGCCTTCATCCCGCACCAGGCCAACATGCGGATCACCGACGCCATGATCAAGGCCCTCAAGCTGCCGGAGTCGGTGCCCGTCGCCCGGGACATCGCCGAGACCGGCAACACCTCCGCGGCCTCCATCCCGCTGGCGATGGAGCGCATGCTGGAGAGCGGCGAGGCCCACAGTGGCGACCTGGCGCTGATCATCGGGTTCGGGGCGGGTCTCGTGTACGCCGCGGCAGTCGTTACGCTCCCTTAGGCGCGTTTCGCCCCAACCATCCACAAGCGTGTGTTCGGCCGCCGGTCGGACACGTTCAACACCGAAGAGGAGCAGCCAGTATGGCTACCAAGGACGAGGTCCTGGAAGGTCTCGCCGAGATCGTCAACGAGATCGCCGGCATCCCGACCGAGGACGTCCAGATCGACAAGTCCTTCACCGACGACCTGGACGTCGACTCGCTGTCCATGGTCGAGGTCGTCGTGGCCGCCGAGGAGCGCTTCGACGTCAAGATCCCGGACGACGAGGTCAAGAACCTGAAGACCGTCGGCGACGCGGTGGACTACATCCTCGCCCACGCCTGAGCGACCGGCCCGTTCGAGTCGCACAGTCCGTCCGGCGTCAGGAACGCCATGGACGGCTGACCCGTCGGCCCGGCTCCCCGAGCCAGGCCGACCCGCCGGCCGGGACGCCCCACCGGGCGCCCGGCCGGGCCCATCCCCGGCTCGCCGCCGACCCCGCACAACGTGAAAGAAGAGAAACCAGTGACCGCTGAAAACCGTACCGTGGTCGTCACGGGTATCGGCGCCTTCACGCCGCTGGGCGGCGACGCCGCCACCACCTGGGAGAACCTGGTCGCCGGGCGCTCCGGAGTGGCGGCCCTGACCGAGGAGTGGGCCCAGGAGCTGCCGGTCCGGATCGCCGCGCGCACCGCGGTCGAGCCGGGCGAGATCCTGCCCCGCCCGCTGGCCCGCAAGCTGGACCGCTCCGCCCAGTTCGCGCTGATCGCCGCCCGCGAGGCCTGGGCCGACGCCGGTTTCGAGACCCCGGCCACCGACGAGTCCTCCAAGCTCGCCCCCGAGCGCCTGGGCGCCGTCATCGCCTCCGGCATCGGCGGCGTGACCACCCTGCTCGACCAGTACGACGTGCTGCGCGAGAAGGGGGCCCGCAAGGTCTCCCCGCACACCGTCCCGATGCTGATGCCCAACTCCCCGGCGGCCAACGTCGGTCTGGAGGTCGGCGCCCGCGCCGGCGTGCACACGCCCGTCTCCGCCTGTGCCTCCGGCGCCGAGGCGATCGGCTACGCGATCGAGATGATCCGCAGCGGCCGCGCCGACGTCGTGGTGGCCGGCGGCACCGAGGCGGCGGTCCACCCGCTGCCGATCGCCGCGTTCGCCAACATGATGGCGATGTCCAAGAACAACGACGAGCCCGAGCGCGCCTCGCGCCCGTACGACAAGGCCCGCGACGGCTTCGTGCTGGGCGAGGGCGCCGGCGTGGTCGTGCTGGAGTCGCTGGAGCACGCCGAGGCCCGCGCCGCCCGGATCTACTGCGAGGCCGTGGGCCAGGGCCTGTCCTCGGACGCCCACCACATCGCCCAGCCGGAGCCGACCGGCGCCGGTGTGGCCCGCGCGCTGGCCGACCTGTTCGAGCGCAACACCCTGGACAAGGCCGAGATCGTGCACGTCAACGCGCACGCCACCTCGACCCCGCAGGGTGACACCGCCGAGCTGAAGGCGCTGCGCAAGGAGCTGGGCGACGACCTGGACCACATCGCCGTCTCGGCCACCAAGTCGATGACCGGCCACCTGCTGGGCGGCGCCGGCGGCATCGAGACCGTCGCCACCGTGCTGGCCCTGCACCACCGGCTCGCCCCGCCGACCATCAACGTCGAGAACCTGGACGACGACATCGACGCGGACATCGTCCGCGACGAGGCCCGCGCCCTGCCCGAGGGCCGGATCGCCGCGCTGAACAACTCGTTCGGCTTCGGCGGCCACAACGTGGTGCTGGCCTTCCGCACCCGCTGACCCCGCCGTACGACGAAGGGCCGGCGCTCTCCGCGAGCGCCGGCCCTTCGTCGTACCGGTCCACATGCCGTCGGCCGTACCGCCGCGGGCTCAGACCACCTGGTGCAGCCAGCGCACCGGCGCCCCTTCGCCCGCGTAGCGGAACGGCTCCAGCTCGTCGTCCCAGGGCTTGCCCAGCAGCCGGGCGATCTCGGCCTCCAGGTCGGCGCCCTCGTTGCGGGCCCGCAGCAGCACGGCGCGCAGCCGGTCCTCGGGGATCAGGATGTCGCCGTGGATGCCCGTGACGGCGTGGAAGATGCCGAGCGAGGGCGTGCTGCTGTACCGCTCCCCCTCCGTCGTCGCGCAGGGCTCGCTGGTCACCTCGTACCGCATCAGCTGCCAGCCGCGCAGCGCGGAGGCGAGCTTCGAAGCCGTGCCGGGCTCTCCCGACCAGGAGAGTTCGGCACGCCAATTGCCGGGTGCGGCCGGCTGGCGGACCCAGTCCAGGCTCACCCGTACACCGAGCACCCCCGCGACGGCCCACTCGACGTGCGGGCACAGCGCGCGGGGCGCGGAGTGGATGTAGAGAACTCCACGTGTCGTCACCGGGACCTCCAGGCTGTGGACGAGGGTCGCCTTCCCCAGCTGCCTCGTGCCTGCAGTTGATCCACAGTTACCCACGTTAGTCGACATTAAGCTACTAAATTGAGCAAAACGGACAGGCTTTCGCTCAATGCTAGTCGAATCCTCAACGAGGTCTACCCCTCGGCCGGATCTCTCCCCCGAACGGCCCCATCGCCGGGCGGGACCACCGTACCGCGCTGTCCCTCGGGATGGATGACGCACTTTCGGATCCGGCCGGAATACGGTAGTGCGACCCGACCCCCTGCGCCGTGCACGCGAACCGCCCCGCACACCCGGTGGGGTGGCGGGGTGGTCGGCAGTGTCGTGACGAAGCGTCAGGCGTCCAGGCGGACGACCATCTTGCCGGTGTTGACGCCGCGCAGCACGTCGAGGAAGGCCTGGGCCGTGTTCTCGAAGCCGTCCACCACCGTCTCCTCGGTGCGCAGTTCACCGGACTTCAACCAGTCGGCCACCTCGGCGACGAACTGCGGCTGCAGCGCGGCGTGGTCGCGCACCAGCATGCCCTCCAGGCGCAGCCGCTTGCCGATCGCCAGGGCGAGGTTGCGCGGGGCGGCGGCGCGGAGGTCTCGTTGTACTGGGCGATCGCGCCGCAGAGCACCGCGCGACCGTGCACACCGAGCGCGCTGATCGCGGCCTCCAGGTGGTCGCCGCCGACGTTGTCGAAGTAGAGGTCGATGCCCTCCGGGGCGACCTTCGCGAGCTGCTCGGCGACCGGGCGCTCCCCAGAGGGTTCGAAAGGGTTCGGAAGGGTGGCGACAGGTGAAAGGTTTAGTAACTGAAGTAACGATGGACATGAAAGGTTCATCTTGTCAACTTTTCAGGTAGACTCTGAGCCATGGACACTCAGCCCGCCCAGGCCGCCATGCCGCAGCCCGACGAGATCACCCGCGAGGTCGTCGACCTGATGGCCAACCTGGTCGCGCTCTTCCACCGCGAGTACGAGGAGGCCGCCGCCGCCCGCTCGCTCACCGGCGCCCAGGCCAAGGTGCTCGCCCTGCTGCGGCGCGGCCCGCTGCCGATGCGCCAGATCGCCCAGACGCTCAGCTGCGAGCCCTCCAACATCACCGGCATCGTCGACCGGCTGGAGGCCCGCGGCTTCGTGACCCGCGAGGCCGACCGGCACGACCGCCGGGTCAAGCTCGTCGCCGCCACCGGCACCGGCTCGGCCGCCTCCGAGGAACTGCGCGAGTCGCTCAACTTCGCCCGCGAACCGCTCGCCTCGCTCGGCCCGGAGGAGCGGACCGTGCTGCGCGACCTGCTCCGCCGGATGCTCGCCGGCGCCTCCGGACCCGGGGCGTGAGCAGCATCACAGCTCCACGCCCGGATTCCCCCGCCTCCAGGGGGTAACCGAACAGCCTTCCGGAACGTCTAACGTTCGAACATCGAACGCGAGAGACCTGAAGACGGGGGGCACGGAGGATGGGCAGCAGCACGCGCCGTCGCCGCTACCTGCGGACCGCCATCGGCCTGGCCGCCGTTCTGGTGCTGTCGGTCGTGGGTGCCGGAGCCTGGTTCTACCACCGGCTGGACAACAACATCACCACCTTCGACGCGGGCGGCGTCGCCACCGAGCGCCCGCCGGCGCCCGTCCCGGCCTCGCCCGGCGCCCAGGTTCCGGTCAACATCCTGCTGCTGGGCTCGGACACCCGGGACGACGGCAACAACGCGCTGGGCGGCGGCGACGAGGGCCCGGGCAACTCGGACACCGCGATCCTGGTGCACGTCTACGCCGACCACAAGCACGCCGTCGGCGTCTCGATCCCCCGCGACACCCTGGTCACCATCCCGTCCTGCAAGCTGCCGGACGGCACCTGGACCAGGCCCAGGACCGACCAGATGTTCAACTCGGCCTTCAGCGTGGGCGGCTCCCCCAAGGGCAACCCGGCCTGCACCCAGAACACCGTGGAGGCGATCACCGGGCTGCGGATCGACCACACCGTCGTGGTCGACTTCAAGGGCGCCGCGGCGATGGCCGACGCCATCGGCGGCGTGGACGCCTGCGTGCCCAACGACGTCAACGAGTACGGCATCCACCTGAAGAAGGGGATGCAGAAGCTCTCCGGGCAGTCCGCCGTGGACTACCTGAGAATCCGCCACGGCATCGGAGACAACTCCGACATAGGCCGGATGAAGCGTCAGCAGGCCTTCCTCTCCTCGATGATCAAGAAGGTGCAGAGCCAGGGCTTCTCCCTGCCCACCCTGCTGCCGCTGGCCGACGCCGCCACCAGGTCGCTGACCGTGGACGAGGGGCTCGGCACCGCGATGAAGCTGGTGGACTTCGCCCGCTCGGTGCAGGACATCAAGCTCTCCGACGTCACCTTCGTGACCGCCCCCTGGCGCTTCGCCGGGGAGCGGGTGCGGCTGGTCCAGCCGGACGCCGACACCCTGTGGAAGCTGCTGCGCGAGGACCGCACCCTGGACGGGAAGGGCACCACCGGCACCGGCGCGGCCACCGCCTCGCCCTCCCCCACCGCGACCCCCGTCACCGAGGCGCCGCTCACCCCCGAGCAGGCGGCCGTCCCGATCACCGTGGTCAACGGGGTCGGCACCTCCGGCCTGGCCGGCTCCGGCGCCGAGGCGCTCAAGGCGCGCGGCTTCCAGAACGTCGTGCTCGGCGCCAACAGCCCCGGCAGGCAGCACACCGAGGTCGCGTACGACCCGGCGCTGAAGGCCGCCGCCGACCAGGTGGCGGCACTCTTCCCCGGGGCCCGTACGGTCGAGGAGCCCGGCTCGGGGGCGGTCACCGTCACCCTCGGCCCGGACTACCAGCCGGCCGACACCCAGCCGAGCCCGGTGACCGGCCCGTCGGGCACCCCCGGCACCCCCGGAACGCCCGGCACCCAGCCGAGCGGCATCCCGACCGGCATAGCGGAGAACACCCGGGGCGCCGACACCGACCCGTGCGCCGACCTGACCTTCGGGTCCTGAGCCGAGGCCCTACTCCGGGTCCGGCAGGCCGGTGACCACGGCCGTCAGGCGGGTGCCGCGCGGGAAGGCGCCCGCCCCGGCCAGGTCGGCCAGCGCGGCGAGCAGCTTGGCGACATAGCGGAGCTCCACCGGGATGCCGTGACGGCGCTCGAACTCCCCTGCGAAGGCGGCCAGTTCGGCCGGCACCCGGCCGTAGCCGCCGCCGTGGTGCGCGTGGTCGATCCACCAGTTGTCGAACTCGCGCCCGTACGCGGCCCGGTGCAGCCGGGCGACCTCCGCCTCCAGGTAGCCCTCGCCGCCGCGCAGCACCGCCACCCCGAGCGCCCGCGCGCCCGGCGGCAGGCCCGCCGCGATGCCGGCCAGGGTGCCGCCGGTGCCGACCGGGCAGCAGACCACGTCACGCCCGTCCAGGTCTGGCAGTTCGGCCGCGATCGCGGCCGCGCCGGTCGCCGCCAGGGCGTTGGAGCCGCCCTCCGGGAGCACCAGGCAGGGGCCCCAGCGGCGCTGCAGTCCGTCCGGGCCGTACTCCCCCGCGGCCCGGCCGGTGGCCTCCCGGTAGGCGGACCGGGTGAGGAACTCCAGCCGCATCCCGGCCCGTTCGGCGGCCCGCAGCGACCAGTTGCGCGGCCGGTCGGCCAACTCCTCGCCGCGCACCAGCCCGACGCTCTCCAGCCCGAGCGCATCGGCCGCGGCCGCGACCGCCCGCAGATGGGTCGAGTAGGCACCGCCGAAGGTCAGCAGCCGGGTGTGGCCCCGCTCGACGGCGGCGGCCAGGTTGGGCGCGAGCTTGCGCCACTTGTTGCCGGGGACGGTCGGGTGCAGCAGGTCGTCCCGCTTGAGCCGCAGCTCCACCCCGGCCCGGGCGAACACCCCGTCGGTACAGTCCACCAGCGGGGTCGGCAGCAGAGCGGGTTCGAGCACCCGACCAGCGTAGGGCCCACGGGACGGGCCCCGGAACGCAGGGGAGCCCGGCCACCCCCTCGGCGACCGGGCTCCCCCCGTACGGGCCGTCCCCTCCCCCGTGGGCGGCCCGTCACCCCACGGCCGCGACCTCCGCCGTGTGGTTCGCCATCCGCCAGGCCAGCGCCATCCGGAGCGCCTTCGGGACGGGGCCGGCCGCCGGGGCCAGCTTCGCGATCCGACCGCGGTACTCCCTGGTGTGCCTGGGGCTCAGCGCCGCGCGCAGCCGGCCGGCGGCGACCAGGGCCGTGAGCGCCGCGTCGGCCGGGTCCACCCGGCTGAGCGGGCTCTTCAGCGAGGCGGCGACGGACTCCGCCAGCGCCTCGCGCACCCGCGGCTCCTTCAGGGTGACCAGGGTGACCGGGAACAGTCCGGCCACCCGGTGCGGGCGGAGGCCGATCCAGCCGGCCTCCGCCAGACCGTCCCGGACCACCCGGATCGGCTGGTCCCGTCCGGTGCTCCTGGCGTGGCCGACCCACCAGCTCCAGCCGTGCGGCCGCTTCTCCCGGATCTGGTCCAACAGCCGGGCGCTGTACGGGTCCAGGCCCGCCGAGGCCTCGGCGCCGCGGACCCGGGCGACGGGCGTCCGGCCGTCCTCGCGCACCAGTCCCCGGCGCAGCAGTTCGGTCAGCGACGCCGCCTGCAGCAGCAGGTTGAGCGAGGAGTGCTGGGTGGTCCGCTCGCGCCGCGGGTCGTAGGCGAGCAGGTACAGCTTCTCGGGAAGGTTGACGGGCAGGTCCATCTCGGTCTCCGGTAGATCTGTGGGTGCCCGGCCGTCGCGGTCAGTCCTGGTCGGAACGTCCGCTGTCCGGGCTCTCCTTGGGCGGACGGCCGCGCCGGGGAAGTCGGGCGGCGCCGCCGGGCATCCGGCCGGCGTCGGTGAGGGCGCGGCGGAGCAGGAACTCGATCTGGGCGTTGGTGCTGCGCAGTTCGTCCCCGGCCCATCTGGCCAGTGCGTCGTGAACTGAAGGGTCCAGTCGCAACAGGATCTTCTTCCGTTCCGTCGCCAACTCCGCGCCTTACTGGTAGAGGGAGCCCGTGTTCACGACGGGCTGGGTGCCCCGGTCTCCGCAGAGCACCACCAGGAGGTTGCTCACCATGGCGGCCTTGCGCTCCTCGTCCAACTCCACCACATCCCGCTCGGCGAGCCGGTCCAGCGCCTCCTCGACCATGCCGACGGCGCCCTCGACGATCAGTCGCCGCGCGGCCACCACGGCCCCGGCCTGCTGGCGCTGGAGCATCACCTGGGCGACCTCGGGAGCGTAGGCGAGCCTGGTGATCCGGGACTCGATCACCCGCACCCCGGCCGACGCCACCCGGGCGGCGATCTCGGCGGAGAGCTTGCGGGCGATCTCCTCCGCGCCGTCGCGCAGCGACAACTGCCCCTCGCGGTGGGCGTCGTAAGGGTAGCTGCTGGCGATGTGCCGCACCGCGGTCTCGGTCTGGATGGCGACGAAGTCGGTGTAGTCGTCCACCTCGAACACGGCCATCGCGGTGTCCTCGACCTGCCAGACCACCACGGCGGCCATCTCGATCGGGTTGCCGTCGGCGTCGTTGACCTTGTTGGTCTCGGTCTCGTGGTTGCGGATCCTGGTGGAGATCCGGCGGCGGCTGGTGAACGGGTTCACCCAGGTCATGCCGGCGGTCCGGATGGTGCCCCGGTAGCGGCCGAGCAGCTGCACCACCCTGGCCTCGCCGGGCGACACCACCGTCAGCCCGCACAGCACCACCAGCGAGACCAGGATCACCAGCGGCCCCGCGACCACCAGAGCGACGCCCAGGCCCTTGTTCCCCGCGCCCAGCTGGACGCCGCCGCCGACGAGGCCGGCGAGCCCGGCGAGCAGTCCGAGCAGAGCGCCTCCGAGCACCGGCAGCCCGGCGGCGCCGGTGATGGCCCGCTCGGTGGTCCCGGGGACCGGCAGGTCGATGGCAGGGCCGTCCTCGACGGCGAAACGCGATGTGGTCATGAGACCGACTCCCCCATGGTTCGAGTGTCTGCTTCAGCTGTCAAAGTGATATCACTTTTTTGCCATGCGACACCAGCTCCAGAACAATGGGCCCCGGTGCGACGGGCGATCCGACGGGCGCCCAGGACATGGTCGCGGACGTGAAGAAGCTGACCGCGCACACCAAGCAGCCGCGCCTCGCGGTCTCCCTCCTGCACTACGGCTCCGGCGGCGTGACCATCCGTCCGCTCGACCTCGGCCGAGCCGGCCGAGGAGAAGCACGTGGGGCCGCCACCGAAGGTTCGGTGGCGGCCCCACGTGCGTGCGCCTGTTGGGAAGAGATGAGGATCTGCTCACCCGCGCCATGACGACTCGATGTCCACTGGCGGGTGAATCTCAGCGTGGCAACAGCCCATCGGGGCACCCGATGCTCTACAGTTCCGATCGGAACCCCGGTGCGTTTCACCTGGTCAGAGCAGCTTTCCCGCTGACATCCTGCGGGTTGTTCGAGGTGGGGCGGGTGGGACTCGAACCCACGACCAAGGGATTATGAGTCCCCTGCTCTAACCGGCTGAGCTACCGCCCCGGTTCGCCGCGCGCCGGTCGTCGGCCACGGCAGCAACAGACGGCCCCGCGAGGCCGCCTTCGGGCAGCATAGCCGGTCGATCACCCGTGGTGCGCGCCGGGGGCTCTCCCGAGTGCGCGACGGTACACACCCCTCCCGGTGGAGCAGCCCGGCTGGCGCCGAGGGGCCCCGAGAGGGCAGCCTGGACGGATGACGACGCGTGGGACGGCGGCGGCCGTCGGGGCGCTGCTCCTGGTGCTCGTGACGGCGGCCTGCACCACCTCGGCGAGGCCGGGCGGCGGCACCCTGACGGTCACCTCCGCACCACCCCCGGCGAACGCCCACGGCTGGGACAGGCAGCGGTTCCGCGGCGCCGTCGGCAAGCACACCGGGATCACCCGCACCGCCAAGCCCACCGTGCTCAACGGCCTGGTCGGCGCGGTGTTCACCCGCAACGCGGACGGCGACCACTTCTGCACCGCCAGCGTGGTCGACAGCGCCGGGCTCAACCTCGTCGTCACCGCCGCCCACTGCGTCTGGGACCCGAAGATCGGCCAGCGCAGCGACCTGGTCTTCGTCCCCGGCTACCGCAACGGCGACACCCCCAGCGGCGTCTGGCCGCTGCTGGCCGTCACCGTGGACGACGGCTGGAAGGACCACGCCGACCCGGACATGGACGTCGCCTTCGCCGTCGTCCAGGCGCAGAACGGGCAGCAGGTGCAGCAGGTGCTCGGCGCCAACCGACTGGGCGTCAACCGCGGCTACCGGCTCCCGGTGCGGATCACCGGCTACCCCGGCAGCAGCGACGTCCCGATCACCTGCTCCAACACCACCACCGCGCAGAGCTCCACCCAGCTGCGGATCGACTGCCCCGACTACACCGGCGGCACCAGCGGCAGCCCCTGGGTGACCGACTTCGACCCCACCACCAGGACCGGCAGCGTGGTCGGCGTGATCGGCGGCTACCAGGAGGGCGGCAACAGCCCGGACACCTCGTACAGCAGCTACTTCGGCGACCGGGTCCAGGCGCTCTACGACCGGGCCACCGGCTGAGCGCGCGCCCGATCCCGGAGCGGAGGTGGCGCCGCCGGGCGCGGCCTGGTAGATCTTCCTCACGAACGGCGGAACGCACGGCCCCGGTGCCCGCCCCGAGGAACGAGACGGAGCCCCGATGGCCCCCCGCCCGGTGCCGCCCGCGCGCGCGGCCGGAGCCGCCGCGCTGACCGCCCTGCTGCTGGCCACCGGCACCGCGTGCGGCGGGCAGGGCACGGCGCCGACCGCGGAGGTCGCCCAGCCCTCGCCGGCCCGCGACCGGATCGGCACCCTGTCCATCCACACCGCGCAGGGCCCCCGGGCCTGCACCGCGAGCGTGGTGCACAGCCCCGGGCGCAATCTGCTGGTCACCGCCGCGCACTGCGTGCAGAACCAGCGGGTCGGCCTGCTGGACGGCCTGGTGTTCACCCCCGGCTACCGCAACGGCTACTCCCCGTACGGGACCTGGCAGGTGCAGTCGATCACCGTGGACCCGCGCTGGGCGGAGGACGACGACCCGGACTACGACGTGGCCTTCGTCACGGTCCGACCGGTCGACGGCCGGCAGGTCGAGGAGACGGTCGGCGGCAATCCGATCGGCACCGGCCAGGGCGTCGGGCTGGCGGTTTCGGTGACCGGCTACCCCAACGAGAGCGACGAGCCGATCACCTGCTCGGTCCGGACCCGCTCGCAGAGCTCCACCCAGGAGCGCTTCGACTGCGGCGGCTACACCGACGGCACCAGCGGCAGCCCGTGGGTGACCGGGGACGGCGCGGTGGTCGGCGTGATCGGCGGCTACCAGGAGGGCGGGAACACCCCCGGCACCTCGTACAGCGTCTCCTTCGGCCAGCGGGTCGCCGACCTCTACCGGACGGCGACCACCTGACCCGGAGCGCGCCCGCGGCCCCAGCGGGGTGACGGACGCGACACCGGCGCGGGCAACACGAAGGCCCCCCGGTCATCCGAGGGGCCCTCGCTCTGAGCAGTCACCGGGCGGACCCGGCGCAGCTCCCGCAATTGGACTCGAACCAATAACCTGCCGATTAACAGTCGGCTGCTCTGCCAATTGAGCTATGCGGGATCGCGGCACTCAACTTCCGTACCACGCACAGGACGCGGGCTCATCAAGAGCCCTCTCCTGAGCTCCCCCAATTGGACTCGAACCAATAACCTGCCGATTAACAGTCGGCTGCTCTGCCAATTGAGCTATGGGGGATCGGCTTCCGCTTCGGCTCCCGTTTACCGGGCTCCTCGGCGCTCGCTGCGGGACATACATTAGCGCACTCGGGGGGGTGGTCCGCCAATCGCTTTCGCGGACCGGCCCCGGACCGCCGTCCCGGCGCGCCCCGCGCGCGCCCACGACGGCGCCCGGGGATGCTGGGGCACAGGGACGGTTCGCCGTCCCGGCCAACGGGTAGGGCAAGGCGGCAGAAGGCCGCAGGAGAGGGTGGAACCGATCATGTGGAAGCTGTCGTTGGCCGTGGGGTTCGCGGCCGGCTACGTCCTGGGCTCGCGAGCCGGGCGCCAGCGCTACGAACAGATCGCCAAGGTCACCCGGCAGATCGCCCAGAACCCCACGGTGCAGGGCGCGGCCGACCGGGCACGGCAGCAGGCCGGCGCGGTGGCCGGGAAGGCCGCGGGCGCCGTCGCGGACAAGGTCGGGGACCGGCTGCCGAACGCGCTCACCGACCGGGTGCCGTACTTCAACCGCCCCCGGGCGGAGGACGACGGCTGGGGCACCTTCCGCCCGTGACGGGGCGGTCGAACCGGTCGGACCAGGCAAAGGGGATCCCAACCAGGGGTCCCGAAGCTGCAACGGCTCACCCGGCCCGGACGCGTCCCGGGCCGGGCTGAGGCATGATCTCGGCATGGCCATCGTCGCGGGGATAGACAGCTCGACCAACCGCACCCGGATCGTCGCGTGCGACGCCGACACCGGCGCCGTCCTGCGATCCGGCTCCGCTCCGCACCCCGTCCCCGAGGACCAGGAGCTCCGAGCGGGCGAGGCCGACCCGCAGGTCTGGCTGCACTCGCTCGGCGACGCCGCGGCCGGCGGCCTGCTGGAGGGCGTCCGGGCGATCGGCGTCAGCGCCCAGCAGCACGGCATGATCGGCCTGGACGCGGGCGGGGTCCTGGTGCGGCCCGCGATCCTGTGGAACGACCCGCGCTCCAGCGGCGCCGCCGCCAAGCTGCTGGACGCCCTCGGCGGCCCCGCCGCCTGGACCGCCGCGATCGGCGCGGTGCCCGCCCCGACGTACACCATCGCCAAGCTGCGCTGGCTGGCCGAGTTCGAGCCCGCCAACGCCCGCCGGATCGCCGAGGTACTGCTGCCGCACGACTGGCTGGTCGCGCAGCTGCTCGGCCACCCCAAGCGCCGCACCACCGACCGGGGCGACGCCTCCGGCACCGGCTACTGGTCCCCGATCACCGGCGAGTACCGGCAGGACCTGGTCGAGCTGGCGCTCGGCCACGAGCTCAGACTGCCCGAGGTGCTGCCCCCCGCCGAACCCGCCGGGCACACCCCGGAGGGCCTGCTGATCTCGGCCGGAACCGGCGACAACATGGCCGCCGCGCTCGGCCTGGGCCTCGGCCCGGGCGACGCGGTGGTCTCGCTCGGCAGCGCCGGGACGATCTTCGCGGTGCACGAGCAGGCCGTGGTCGACGCCTCCGGCCTGGTCTCCTCCTTCGCCGACGCCAGCGGCCGCCACCTGCCGATGGTCGCCACCCTGAACGCCGCCCAGGTGCTGCGCTCCACCGCGGCGATGCTCGGCCGGGACCTGGACGGGCTGAGCGACCTCGCCCTGCACTCCACCCCCGGCGCGTACGGCCTGGTGCTGCTGCCCTACCTGGACGGCGAGCGCACCCCCGCCCTGCCGCACGCGGCCGGCACCCTGACCGGCCTTCGGGCCGAGGCGATGACCCCTCAGCACCTGGCCCGGGCCGCCGTCGAGGGCATGCTGTGCAACATCGCCGACGCGCTGGACGTGCTGCGCGCCCAGGGCGTCGAGATCAAGCGGGTGTTCCTGCTCGGCGCGGCCGGACGGCTGCCCGCCGTGCGGCACATCGCCCCGATGCTGTTCGGCGTCCCGGTCGTGGTGCCCCCGCCGGGAGCCCACGCCGCCCGCGGCGCCGCCCGGCAGGCCGCCTGGGCGCTGGCCGAGACCCCGGAGCCGCCGGAGTGGGAGCTGCCGGAGGCCGAGACCGTGGAGCCCGAGGGCGAGCAGGATCTGGCGATCGGTTCGGCGGTGCGTCAGCAGTACCGCGCGGCCCGCGACCAGATCCATCCGGAGGCCACGCCCCGGGGCCAGGAGGCCTGAGTCCGCCCCGCCGGGGACGGCATCGGTGGGGATCCGCCGGAGGCGGCGTTGGCTGGAGTCCGTCGGTGAAGATGCGTCACCCCGCGCCCGGTGGCAGCGTGGTGCGGGACACGGACACCGAGGCGAAGGACGGCACGACCCCATGGCGTTGCACAAGGGGGCCGGCGGCAACCGCCGGCTGAGCATCAACCCGATCCTGGGCATCACCGACCCGCTCGGCGCGATGGAACTCGCCCCGCCGATACACCGGCTCGGCGAGGGGCCGGTCGCGGCCGACACCGCGTACCAGCTGATCCACGACGAGCTGATGCTGGACGGCAGCGCCAAGCTCAACCTGGCGACCTTCGTCACCACCTCGATGGAGGCCCAGGCCACCCGGCTGATGACCGAGTGCCTCGACAAGAACATGATCGACAAGGACGAGTACCCGCAGACCGCCGAACTGGAACGCCGCTGCGTGTCGATCCTCGCCGACCTCTGGCACGCCCCCGCCCCGGACGACACCATCGGCTGCTCCACCACCGGCTCCAGCGAGGCCTGCATGCTGGCCGGCATGGCGCTCAAGCGCCGCTGGATGCACCGCAACGCCGAACGCTACGCGGCCGGGGCCCGGCCCAACCTGGTGATGGGCGTCAACGTGCAGGTGTGCTGGGAGAAGTTCTGCACCTTCTGGGAGATCGAGGCGCGCACCGTGCCCATGGAGGGCGAGCGCTACCACCTCGGCCCCGAGCAGGCCGCCGCGCTGTGCGACGAGAACACCATCGGCGTGGTCGGCGTCCTCGGCTCCACCTTCGACGGCTCGTACGAGCCGATCGCGGAGATCTGCGCGGCCCTGGACGCCCTCCAGAAGCGCACCGGACTGGACGTCCCGGTGCACGTGGACGCCGCCTCCGGCGGCATGGTGGCGCCCTTCCTCGACCCCGAGCTGGTCTGGGACTTCCGGCTGCCCCGGGTGGCCTCGATCAACACCTCGGGCCACAAGTACGGGCTGGTCTACCCGGGCGTCGGCTGGGCGCTGTGGCGGGACAAGGAGGCGCTGCCCGAGGAACTGGTCTTCCGGGTGAACTACCTGGGCGGCGAGATGCCGACCTTCGCGCTCAACTTCTCCCGGCCCGGCGCGCAGGTGGCCGCCCAGTACTACGTCCTCCTGCGGCTCGGCCGGGAGGGCTTCCGGGCGGTGCAGGGCGCCAGCCGGGAGGTCGCCACCTACCTGGCCGGGGAGATCGAGAAGCTGGGCTGCTTCCGGCTGCTGACCCGCGGCGACCAGGTCCCGGTGTTCGCCTTCACCACCACGGAGGGCGTGCCCTTCGACGTGTTCGACGTCTCCCGGCGGCTGCGCGAGCGCGGCTGGCAGGTGCCCGCGTACACCTTCCCGGCGGACCGGGAGGACCTCTCGGTGCTCCGGGTGGTCTGCCGCAACGGCTTCTCCCGGGACCTCGCCGACCTGCTGCTGGCCGACCTCACCCGGCTGCTGCCGGAGCTCCACAGCCAGCCCGTCCCGCTCAAGGAGCTCGGCATCCCGGTCCGGTCCGGCTTCCACCACTGAGCGGCCCGGAGGGGGGTTCACGGCGGGAGGGCGCAGTGAAGCGCCCTCCCGCCGGATGCCCCGGACAGCCGGGGCAGCCTCCCCCCGCGAGGCTGCCCCGACCGGTGGGGGTCCGGGACGCGGCGTCGGGCCGAGGACGGCCGGTCGGCCGGGCCCGAACGAAGCGACCGGGCGGTGAAACGCACCGGCCAGAGAACTCTGCACGACGGACCCACGACTGTTCGAGCGTCCCAGGGGGTTGTGAGACACTTCCGTCCGTCTCAACGCCCTGACCTGGGGTTTGAGACGCCAGGCCGATCAGGTTGGAGAAGGCGGGACACCGAACGGCCAGGGCCGGGCACGCTCCTCCTGCCCCGTCCCCCGTGTCCCGTGTCCCATCTCGCGACCTTGGAGGGCCGCCTTGGCATCCGCCTGGAAGGAACTGCCCGCGGAGCTGTCCGAACCCGCCCGCCTCCTGGCGGAGGAACTCCGGGCCGTCAAGGACGCCGCCGGGCTCTCGCTGTCCGAGCTGGCCGCGCGGACGCACTACAGCCGGGCCTCCTGGGAGCGCTGGCTGAACGGCAAGCGGGTGGTCACCGAGCAGGCGCTGGAGGCGCTGGTCGGGGCGGTGGACTGCGACGCGGCGGAGCTGCGGCGGCTGTGGCGGGAGACGGTGGAGCCGGCCGAGTCGTCGGACGGGACGCCGGACGGAACGCCGGCCCAGCCGTCGGACGGAACGCCGGGCGGGGCACCGACCGGGGAACCCGGCGGGAGCGTGCCGGTCGAGGACGCCGGGCCGGGCGTGCCGGTGGCCGAGGAGGCCGCCGGGGCCGCCGGGGC
>NZ_LFMD02000003.1:864822-1033359 GCF_015776785.2 Kitasatospora sp. SUK 42
ACATGGCCTCGGCGGGGCCGCGGCGGTGCTGGCGCTGCTGCTGGCACTGACCGGCCTGCGGGCCGCCAGGCACGACGGCGGTCGGCCCCAGGCCGCCGACGAGCCCGCCCCGACACCGGTCGCCACCGCCGTCGCCAAGCCCGTCCCGTCCGAACCCACCTGCCAGGCGGTCGGCTGCGCGCACAAGGACCCCAAGACCACCGGCTGCGGCAAGGACGCCCGCACGCTCCAGACCCAGGTCGTCGGCAAGGTGGTCGTCTACCTCCGGTACAGCCGGACCTGCCAGGCCGCCTGGGCGGCGATCACCGAGGGCGAACCCAAGGACTACGCGGTCATCACCGACAGCACCGGGGAGAGCGAGACGGCGATGATCCACTGGGGCTACGACAACTACTCGCCCATGCTGAGCGCCGCGGACCCGGCGATCGGCTTCCAGGTGTGCGGCTACCAGCCGGCCGGGCACGACTGCACCTCGACTGTCAGCGACCTGGCCACCGTGGTGGCCTCCACGCCGATCCCGATCGGGCCCGCCTCACCGCCCCCGGGGGCCGGGGGCGGAGCGCCGACGGCCGGCGACCCGTCGGCGCCGAACCCGTCAGCGCCGAACCCGTCGTCGGACGCGCCCCAGGCGCCGGGCACGCCCCAGGCATCGGACGCGCCTCAGTCGAGGTAGCCGCGCAGCTGGGCGGCGTGGGCGTGCTCGCGCAGCTTGCCCAGCGTCTTGGACTCGATCTGCCGGATGCGCTCCCGCGTCACCCCGAACACCGCGCCGATCTCCTCCAGCGTGCGCGGACGCCCGTCGTCCAGCCCGTAGCGGAGCTGGACCACCTGGCGCTCCCGCTCCCCCAGGGTGGCCAGCACCGCGTCCAGGTGCTGGCGCAGCAGTAGGAAGGTCGCGGACTCGGCGGGCGAGGCGGCGTCGGCGTCCTCGATCAGGTCGCCGAGCGCGACGTCGTCCTCCTCACCGACCGGGGTGTGCAGCGAGATCGGCTCCTGGGCCAGCCGGAGCAGTTCGTGCACCCGCTCCTCGGTCAGCTCCAGGACGGCGGCGAGGTCGGCGGCGGTCGGTTCCAGGCCGCGCTCCTGGAGCAGCACGCGCTGGGCCCGTACGACCCGGTTGATCAGCTCGACCACGTGCACCGGCACCCGGATCGTCCGGGCCTGGTCGGCCAGCGCCCGGCTCATCCCCTGCCGGATCCACCAGGTCGCGTAGGTGGAGAACTTGTAGCCGCGGGCGTAGTCGAACTTCTCCACCGCCCGGATCAGGCCCAGGTTGCCCTCCTGGACCAGGTCCAGCAGGGTCAGCCCGCGGCCCACGTAGCGCTTGGCGATGGACACCACCAGGCGCAGGTTGGCCTCGATCAGGCGGCGCTTGGCGATCCGGCCCCGGACGACCAGGGTGTCCAGCTCGCGGGCCAGCGGGTCGGGCGGCGGGTCGCCGTTCAGCCGCTCCTCGGCGAACAGGCCGGCCTCGATCCGGCGGGCCAGCTCGACCTCCTCGGCGGCGGTGAGGAGTCGGATCCGGCCGATTTCGCGCAGGTACTGGCGCAGCAGGTCGGCGGCCGAGCCGCCGACCTCGGCGGGGCCGTCCTGGGCGTCTGGCCCGGGCCCGGGCCCGGTTCCAGGGTCGGTCCCGGGTCCGGATTCGGGTCCGGTTTCCGGATCGGGGCTGTCGGGGTGCCCCTCCGGCAGGCCCTGGGCGGGCACCCGCGCGCCGTACGGGGGTGCGGCCACGGCCCGGCCGTGGTCCGTCTCCTGCTCCCCGGTCGGCCGTCCGGCGGGGCGTGCTCGTCCGGTGGCGGTGGTCGCTGCGGCAAGGCCTCGGTCCACGGGCATCCCCTCGGGGCGGGCGCGACTCTGGCGGACCCGCGCTGTACGGAGGTGGGACGCCTTCCAGTGTGCGGTACGCCACGCTCCGTGGCCGATACTCGTGCGCCGACTTTCTGCGCGACCGCCGGTGCCCCGGGCAGGCCCTACAGCGCCGCGGCGCCCCGGCTGCGGAGCTGCTGCCCGTACTGCTGGAGCTGCCACAGCTCGGTCTGCACCGCGTGCTGCTGCTCGGCGTCGGCCCGGTGGCCCAGCCTCTGGAGGTAGCCGCGGACCTCGGCGATCCGCCGGTCCACGGCCAGCAGGCGCAGCTTGACCAGGAACTCCCCCGCGTAGACCGTGTCCGCCTTGCGGCGCGAGCGCACCGGCTCGACGGTCAGCTCGGTCACCAGCGAGCGCACCTGGTCGTCCGGCGCCGCCTCGCGCACCGCGCTGGTGAAGTCGGGCAGGGTCGCCCCGTACGCGGCGCCGCCGGCCTTGGCGATGGCCTGCCGCACGGCGGTGTACGGCGGGGTCGGGAACTCGTCGTCGCCGTAGTGGTCGAAGGCCGGGCTGACCAGGTCCGGGTGCTGGAGCGCCAGCTTGAGCAGCTCGCGCTCGACGAACTGGGCCGGGTCGCGCGGGTTGAGCCGGAAGGCGGGCTGGGCCGGGCGCAGCGGCTGGACCGGCTCGGGGCGGCGCTGCTGGGCGCCGCGCGGGTTCTGCTGGCGCTCGCGGTCCCAGCGGGCCAGCTGGGAGACCCGGCGGACCACGAAGGGCTCGTCCAGGATCCCGAGCATGCCGGCCAGGCGGACGGCGTACTCGTGCTGGATCGAGCGGTCCTTGATCTTGGCGACGATCGGGGCCGCCTCCTCCAAAGCCGCCGAGCGCCCCTCCGGGGTGTCCACCCGGTGCCGGGCCACCACCGAGTTCAGCGCGAACTCGAACAGCGGGACCGGGTTGTCGATCAGCTGCTTGACCGCCTCGTCGCCCTGGGCCAGGCGCAGCTCGCAGGGGTCCATACCGCCCGGGCTGACGGCGATGGAGGTCTTGGCGGCGAACTTCTGGTCGTCCTCGAAGGCCCGCAGGGCGGCCTTCTGGCCGGCCGCGTCGCCGTCGAAGGTGAAGACGGTCTCGCCCCGGTACTGCGAGGTGTCCATCAGCAGCCGGCGGATGATCTTGATGTGGTCCTCGGCGAAGGCGGTGCCGCAGGTGGCGACCGCCGAGGTGACCCCGGCCAGGTGGCAGGCCATCACATCGGTGTAGCCCTCGACCACCACCGCGCGGCCCGACCTGGCGATCTCCTTCTTCGCCAGGTCGATGCCGTACAGCACGTGGGACTTCTTGTAGATCGGCGTCTCGGGGGTGTTGAGGTACTTCGGGCCGTTGTCGTCCTCGCGCAGGCGGCGGGCGCCGAAGCCGACCACCTCGCCCGCGATGTCCCGGATCGGCCAGACCAGCCGGCCCCGGAAGCGGTCGATCAGGCCGCCGCGCTGGCCCTGCGAGGCCAGCCCGCCGAGCAGGATCTCCTTGTCGGTGAAGCCCTTGCCGCGCAGGAAGCGCACCAGGTGCTCCCAGCCCGCGGGGGCGTAGCCGACGCCGAAGGTCCTGGCGGCCTCCTCGTCGAAGCCGCGCTCGGCCAGGAAGCGGCGGCCGATCTCCGCCTCCGGCGAGGCCAGCTGCTCCTGGTAGTAGGCGGCGGCCACCTTGTGCGCCTCGACCAGGCGGGTGCGCTCGCCCTGCTGGTGGCGGGGGCTGTAGCCGCCCTCCTCGTAGCGCAGGGTGATGCCCGCCTGGGCGGCCATCCGCTCGACGGCCTCGGCGAAGGTGAAGTGCTCGATCTTCATCAGGAAGGCGATGGTGTCGCCGTTCTCCTGGCAGCCGAAGCAGTGGAAGACGCCCTTGGAGGGGTTGACGTAGAACGAGGCGGACTTCTCGTCGTGGAAGGGACAGACGCCCTTGTACTCGCCGCCGCCACCGTTGGTCAGCTGTACGTAGTCGCCGACCACCGCGTCGATCGGCAGTGCGCTGCGCACCGCCTGTACGTCTTCGTCCCTGATCCGCCCGGCCACCCCGGAAGTCTACTGGGGTGGCCGGGGTTTCGAGCCGCGGCGGCCGGGGCGGCGGTGGCGGCGGAGGCAGACCCTAGGCCCAGGCGGCGCCGACGAGTCTGGCGTGGAGGGCGAGGGCCGAGGCGTCCGTGAGGGTGGCGATCTGGTCGATGACCGTGCGCAGGGCGGCGCGGTCGTCCTCGGCCTCCCGGTACATCGCGGCGAAGACCGGGTCCAGGCCCTCCGGGGCGCGCTGGGTGAGGACGTACGCCAGCTCGGCGATCACGACCCGCTGGCGGGCCCGCAGCTGGGCCTGCTCGTCGCGCTGCATGACGTAGCGGACGGCGACCGCCTTGAGCACCGCGCACTCCAGCCGGACGTCCCTCGGCACCACCAGCTCGGCGGCGTAGCGGCTGAGCCGGCCCGGGCCGTAGCGGGCGCGGGTGGCCTGCTCGGCGGCCAGGCAGAAGCGGCCGATCAGCTGGCTGGTGAGGTCCTTGAGCCCGGCCCGGGCGCGCGCCGTACCGTCGTAGGCGCGCGGCCACCAGTCCTTGGCGAGCAGCCGGTCCAGGGCGGCGGCCAGTTCCTCCGGCTCGGCGTCCCGGGCGTAGCGCTCGGCGACCTTGAACAGTTCGGCGCGCTCGCTCGGGGCGCGCAGCGCGGCCGGGTCGATGTGGCCGGCCTGGAGGCCGTCCTCGACGTCGTGGGTGGAGTAGGCCACGTCGTCGGACCAGTCCATCACGGTGGCCTCGAAGCACTTGCGCCTGGGCGGGGAGCCGGCCCGCAGCCAGCGGAAGACCGGCAGGTCGTCGGCGTAGACGCCGTACTTGGGCGAGGCCGGGTCGGTGGGGTGGGCGCCCTTGCTCCACGGGTACTTGGTGGCGGCGTCCAGGGCGGCGCGGGTCAGGTTGAGCCCGACGCTGCGGCCGGGCCAGGGGGCGAGCCGGGCGGCGGGCTGGTCCTCCAGCGGCGCGAAGCGCTTGGGTTCGAGCCGGGTGAGGATGCGCAGCGACTGGGCGTTGCCCTCGAAGCCGCCGCAGGCCTCGGCGGCCTGGTCGAGGGCCTCCTCGCCGGTGTGGCCGAAGGGCGGGTGGCCGATGTCGTGGGCCAGGCAGCCGGCCTCCACGAGGTCCGGGTCGCAGCCCAGGGCCGCACCCAACTCGCGCCCGACCTGGGCGCATTCGAGCGAGTGGGTGAGCCGGGTGCGCGGGAAGTCGCTGCGCATCGGGGCGACCACCTGGGTGGTGCCGGCCAGCCGGCGCAGCGCCGCCGAGTGCAGCACCCGGGCGCGGTCGCGCTGGAACGCCGTACGGCCGGGGCGCTTGTCCGGTTCGGGGACCCAGCGGGCCTCGGCGGCGTGGTCGTACGGGATCGGGGCGGCGAGGCGGTGCGTGGTGTCATCCATATGACCCTCACGGTACGCCGCGCCCCCGACACGCGGGGTGTGCCGCGCGCGAAGGGGTGCGGGCCGGGGCGTGAACCGTGGGAGGCGCGCCGGTGTCCGCCCGCGCGAATCGTTCTTACCCGGACGGCCCAGTCCTTTCGGCACCCCTCCGGGGCCCGGCCCACTCGGCCCCCGGCCCCTGAGCGGCTCAGCCCTTGACGGCCTTCAGCACGACGGCGGCCACCGCCTCCTGCCCCTTGGCGTTGGGGTGGACCGGCGCCAGCCCCCGGGCCGGAAGGGGCGGCTCGACCCAGCGGGCGTCCTCGCCCGCGCACATGTCGTGCCCGGCCGACGGGCCGGCGACGTCCACGAACACCGCCCCTGCGGCCTCCGCGCGCTGCTTGAGCATCCCGTTGAGCTCGCGCTCCTTCTCGGCGAGGAAGCCGAGGTCCGCCGCCGCGATCGTCGACCCGAGCACCGGCCGGCAGCTCGCCGGGTCGCCCGGGAGCAGCGTCGGGTAGCCGACCACGTAGACCCGGGCCTGCGGGGAGCGCCGCCGGATCTCCTGGAGCGCCTTGCCGATCTGCTGCCCGGCCGCGTCCACCCGGGCCTGGAGCTGGTCGGTGCCGCCGGAGGAGTAGTGCGTGCGGCAGGGCGCGTCCGCCTGGCCGTTGCCGACCAGCCCCTTGACCGCGTCCACCAGGTTGTCCTTGGCGCACTCGGTGATGACCTGCGTGAAGCCCGCGTCGTTGCCACCGATCCCGAGGGTGACCAGCCGGGTGGCCTGGGTCAGCGCGTCCAGCTGGGCCGGGTTGGCGCCGCCCTCGGTCTGCTGCGGGCCCGTCAGGTCCCCGGTGCGGGCGCCGGTGCAGCTGACGTCCCGGAAGTCCCCGGGCGCCAGGTCGAGCCCCCTGGCCACCAGCGCCGGGTAGTTGGCCCCGGAGCGGGAGCAGCCGCTCGGCTCGCCGACCTGCGGGGCGATCTTGAGCCCGGCGGTGTACGAGTCGCCGAGCGCCACGTACGGGCCGGCGGGCGTCGGGGTGGGGGTCGGCGTCGGACCGGCACCGCTCGGGGCGTGCTCGGGCAGCGCGCCCGCGAAGCCCTGCCCCGACCCGCCCGAACCGCCCCCTCCGCTGCACCCGGCCAGCAGCAGGGCGGCCAGGCCGGCCGTCAGCGCGACGGCCGGACGTGTGGTCCTCGACATGGCGTCCCCCGGGTAGGAGTCACGGGCAGCTCCGTACGGCGACCCGTCCCCCGGGCACCGTGGGCCCGCCTCGAAGACGGGCCCACGGGCCAACGAACGGGCACCGCCGGATGACTCCCGCCGCGCCGGATCCGCCGCACCCCGCAACCGCCCCTCGCCGGGGCCGCTCGGCGCCGGGACTACTCCGCGTCGCGTTCGTGCTCGGCCAGGAACTGCTCGAAGCGCCGCCCCAGCTCGTCCGCCGAGGGCAGCTCGACCGGCTCGGCGAGCAGGCTCTCCCGGTCCTCCGCGCCCGCCACGGCGTCGTACTGGCCCTCCATGCCGCGGATCGCCGAGCGCAGCTCGCCGTCCCCGTGGGCCAGCTGCTCCTCGATGTCGGCGTAGACCTCGGCGACCCGCTCGCGCAGCCGCGTGCCGGGCAGCACCAGGCCGGTGGCGGACTGCACCGCCTCCAGGATCGTCACGGCGGCGGCCGGGTAGGCCGAGCGGGCCACGTAGTGCGGCACGTGCACGGCGAAGCCCAGCACGTCGTGCCCGGCCTCGGACAGGCGGTACTCAAGCAACGCCTGGGCGCTGCCCGGGACCTGCGCCTGCTCGAACCACTGCGGGTACCCCGCCGCGAGGTCGAGCCGGCTGCCGTGCGGCGTCAGGCCGACCGGGCGGGTGTGCGGCACGCCCATCGGGATGCCGTGGAAGTCCAGGCAGAGCCGGACCTCGAAGCGCTCGACCAACTCGCGGACGGCGCGCGCGAAACGCTCCCACTCGACGTCCGGCTCCGGGCCGGTGAGCAGCAGGAACGGCACCCCGGCGGCGTCCCGGACGAGCTGGAGCAGGATCTCCGGCGGGTCGTAGGACGTCCAGCGGTCGCGGTCGAAGACCATCGCCGGGCGGCGGGCCCGGTAGTCGACCAGCCGGTCGTGGTCGAAACGGGCCACCACCTGCGGCGAACCGGTCTCCAGCAGGTGGGCCACCACCTGGCCGCCGGCCTCCCCGGCGTCCATGAAGCCCTCGAAGTGGTGGAGCATCACCAGGCCGGCGCCGGTGTCGCGCAGTTCCGCGGTGGCCGCGGCCACCGCCGCCACACCCCGCTGATCCAGCTCGTACAACGCCTGGAAGTCACGCACCGCGCACCCAACCCCGTTCCCTGCTCGTCCCGATCCGACCGGCTTCTCGTCCTCTCCAGCGTGCCGGGCGGCGCCGGAATTCCCGCCGCGGCGGAAGGCCGTGCGGAAGGTCCTGCGGAGGGCCGTGCGGAGGGCCGTGCGGAAGGCCGTGCGGAAGGCCGTGCGGAAGTCCCTGGGAAAGGCCCTGGGAAAGGCTCGCCCGGCGGCCTCCGCCGATCGCTCCGGACCATGATCGCACCCGGGGTGAAAGCCCCTGGTCACGGGTGTTCGACAGGCCCGTCCGGGGTGTGTCGCGACGGCCCGGGCGGCCATTCGCGCGCCGCGAAGTGACGCACCGCCTTCTGGCGGGTATCGTCCTCTCGCTGCCTCGCATCGTCGCGTCGTCGTCACGTCGTCCGTAACGCCGTCGACCACGTCCCGGCCCGGTGTTCGGCCAGCCACCCACGACGCATCTTGCCTTCACCTGGCCGCCTGCTTCCCTTCGCGCACTCGTTTCCTTCTCGGCCATTTCGCGGACGCACACTGTCCCCTCGCTCTTCCCGCCGGACCGGTCCGAGGACCCGTGCCGTTCCGGCAACCGCGCCGCCCGTTCCGGGCCGCCGCCCCCGCCCCGCCCGACCGGATCCTCCGGCGTGCACGGGTACCCGGAGGACGGAGCCCGGACCGGGGCGAACCCAGTCACCGCACCCCGTGCCGCACCCCGGCGCGGGAGGCACCCTACGACCGATGAAGGACCGAAGGTTCCGTGCCAGCACCTGTCATCCTCACCGGCCGCACCGTGCGGCTGGAGCCCCTTGCCGCGCACCATGCCGAGGCCATCGCCGAGGCCGGCGCCGAGGACCGTACGACCTACGCGTTCACCCCCGTCCCGCACGGTCTGGAGGCGGCCCGCGACTACATCGCCCGGGCCCTCTCCGACCAGGCCGCGGGCCGGTCGATGCCGTTCGCGACGGTGAACGTCGCCGACGGCCGGGTGGTCGGCTCCACCCGGTTCCTGGAACTCGACTACTGGCGGGGCCCACTGGTGTGGCCGCCGGCGCCCGGGAAGCCGTTCGGCGACCCGGCCACCGCCGTGCCGGACGCCGCCGAGATCGGCAACACCTGGCTCTCGCCGCGCGCCCAGGGCACCGGCATCAACACCGAGGCCAAGCTGCTGATGCTGCGGCACGCCTTCGAGACCTGGGGCGTGCAGCGGATCTCGCTGCGCGCCGACGCCCGCAACCTGCGCTCGCGCGCCGCGATCGAGCGGCTCGGCGCGACCTCCGAGGGCGTCCGCCGGGCGCACTCGCGCGGGCTGGACGGCGTGGTGCGCTCGACGGCGTTCTACTCGATCCTGGACGACGAGTGGCCCGCCGTCCGGGACATCATCGAGCTGCGGATCGCCGCCGCCACCTCGCCGAGCGCCCCGGATCCGGCGATCAACCAGGAGTGCCTTAGACACGGCGGCAGCGGCCCCGGGCAGCTGATGATCCCGGCCTGAGTCACGGGCCGTAGCCCTCCGCCGCCAGGCGGAGGGCCCGTGCGAGGGCCTGCGGGTCCGGAGCGCCCTTGTACCGGTCGGGGTGCACCTCGGCCAGCGCCGAGACCGGCCGCCAGCCGCCGCCCCGCACCGGGGCGACCCGGACGCTCCAGATCTCGAAGCCGGTCCAGCCTCGGTGCAGGTGCAGCACGCCCTCGGCGGTGTAGGACTCCCACCGCTGCTCCGTCTCCAGGGGGCGCAGCCCCTCCTGGATCCGTCGCCACTGCGGCTCCGCCCACACCACGTCCGGCACCGGACACGGGCGGGGCAGCAGCATGGGCTTCAGGTGGCCGGGCCGATCCACCGGGGCCGGCCGGACGCGCCCCGGAACGGGGTACGCCCAGTCGGGCAGCAGTTCGCGGGCGGCCACCCAGTCCGCGGGGATGCCGTGCACACCGGTGTGCGCCGCGACCACTCCCCCGGTGATCGCGGCCACGGTGTCCATGTCGCCGCCGGCCGCGATCGCCTCCCACACGGCGGCCGGGTAGTCGGTCAGCCGACGCGCGGCGCACCACAGGGCGTACGGGACGGTGTCCACGGCCGAGGTCCGGCTGCCGTTGCCGAGCACCCGGGCGGCGACCAGCGGGTCCGGTTCGGCGAGCAGGCGGATCGCCTCGGTCAGGCCGTCGTGGACGGCGCCGCGCGGGGTGAGCTCGGCGACCGCGGCCAGGAAGGTGTTCGGGGTCATGGCCTCGGTCCGCGCCCGGACCGCGTACGCCGCAGCCACCGCCACCGCGATCGCGCCGTCCACCGCCTGCGGGTGGGTGTGGGTGATCACGGCGGTGTCGGCTGCGGGCCGGACCACGGCGGCCGGGTCCTCGGCGTACGCGGCCCCGAGCGGGGCGACCCGCATCGCGGCGCCGTTGCCGTAGGAGCCCTGGCCGTCGAAGAGTTCGGCGGCCAGCACCCTGGCGTCGCCGCCCTCGCGGACCAGCCGGAGCATCCGGTTGGCGGCCGGGCCGTAGCCGCGGTCGAAGTCGTGGCGGCGGGCGAAGGCGTGGGTGAGGTCGAAGGTGTCGATCGCGCCGCGCTCGGTGTGGGCGGTGTACACCGAGCAGGCCATCTCGGTGTCGTCGGTCCACGGCCAGGGGCCGGGCGGGTCGGTGCGGGAGGCGAGGTGGGCCCGGGCGGTGGCCGGGACGAAGAACTGGGCGCCGAGGGCGTCGCCCACCGAGAGGCCGATGAGCGCGTCGAACGCCGGGCCGGGGGGTGTGGTCGTCATATGCCTCCGAGCCCATCCGCCCGGCCGCCTCCGCGTCAAGCCCTTTTGCGTCAACCTCCTGGCCCCGACGCCCCCGACGAGGGATGTTTCGCATACCCCCGATCGGGGCGGGCAGCACCCGGGGTATGACCCGCGCGAACCCGCTCGACCCCGTCGTCCTGCTCGGTGCCGACCAGCAGCACATCGTCACCCGTTCGCAGCTGCGCCGGCTCGGGGTGCCCTCCGGCACCATCGCGCACCGGCTGCGCCCCGGCGGGCCCTGGCAGCAGGTGCTGCCCCGGGTGATCTGCCTGCAGAGCGGACGGTTGACGAACCATCAGAGACTGCGCGCCGCACTGGCGTACGCGGGACCGAAGGGGCGGGAGCCGCGGCCCGGGGAGGTGCTGCTGACCGGGTTGGCGGTGCTGGCGGACGCCGGGCTGCCGAGCGCCGGGCACCCGGCCGACCTCACCGAGGTGGACGTCCTGATCCCGGCCGGGCGCCGGGTCGGCGACCGGGAGTTCGTCCGGGTCCACCGGTCGGGCGGGGCGATGCCCGGCGGCTTCGAGCGGGGCGACGGACTGTGGAGCGCGACGGTCGCCCGGGCCCTGGCGGACCTCGCGCCGAGGGAGACCGGGCAGCGCCGCTTCCGGGCGCTGTGTGCCGAGGCCGTGCAGCGGCGGCGCTGCGAACTCGGCGAGCTGCTCGACCAGTTGCTGGCCCGGCCGGGCGCGCTGGCGCTGCCGCAGGTGGCCCGGGTGGTGGAGGACCTGACCGCCGGGGTGCGCTCGGTGGTGGAGGCCGAGGCCCGCGAACTGCTCGCCCACGCGGGCCTGCCCGAGCCGCTGTGGAACCCGGTGCTCTTCCTGGACGGCCGCTTCCTCGCCGTTCCGGACGCCTACTGGCCGCACGCCTGCGTGGCCCTGGAGATCGACTCCCGCGCCTGGCACCTGCGCCCGGCCGACCACGAACGCGGCCTGGCCCGCGCCAACCGCCTCACCGCCGCCGGCCTCCCGGTGGTCCACGCCACGCCCGTCCAGCTCCGCCGCGATCCGGCCCCCGTCCTGCACGAGCTGACCGCCCTGGTCACCACCGGCCCCCACGGCCCGCACGACCGCATCAGCTGGCGCCGGGCGCGGTGAGGGCGCCGGTGGCCGCTCAGCCCCTGGGCGAGCGCCTTCCCGGCCACGGCGATCCGTTGTCGGGGCCTCTCCTCGACGACCTGGAGCGACTGCTCGTTCGACGGGGTGAACTCACCTGCGGTTCAGGCGTGTCGGGCGCCCGCCGCCTCCGCAGCGGCGACCATCCGCTGGAGTTCGGCGAGGTGGGCGGCGAGCACCGCCCGGCCCTCGCGGGTGGCGGCGAGCCAGGTGCGCGGGCGCTTGCCGACGTAGCCCTTCCGCACCGCGACGTACCCGGCCTCCTCAAGGGCGGTGGCGGCCTTGCTGAGGACGGAGTCGGAGACCTCGCAGTGGTCCCGGACGGCGCCGAACTCGGCCTCCCGGCAGGCGCCGAGGAAGGCCAGCACGGTCAGCCGGGTGGGGTGCTGGAGCAGCGGGTCGAGGGCGGCGGCCATCAGCCACCGTCCCGCAGGCGTCGGATGCGGCGGTTGAGCGCGCTGTTCGCCGCCCAGAAGACCGCTCCCCCGACGACCCCGCCGGCCGCCGCGATCCACTGCGGGCCGCCCCCCGCCCACCAGGCGAGCGCCATGGTGCCCAGCATCGCCGCCAGCACCGAGAGGACGGTGAGCAGCACCGGGACGGCCATGCCGGACGGCGCCTCGCGCTGGATGACACCGCCGCCACGCATCCCGGCCAGCCCGATCAGGCCGCACAGCGCGCCCCAGACGCCGCCGAGGATGCCGATCAGCCAGACCTGGCCGGCGGCGACGGCCTGGCCGGTGGCGATCCCGAAGGCGGCGAAGCCGGCCGCGACCACCGGCCCGTACCAGCCGGGCACGGGGCGCGGCCGACGGGCGGCCGCGCCGGCGCGGTCGGCCAGGCGCAGCGCCTCCGCGGCGGACAGCGGCATGCGAGCGGAGTCACTCATGGAATCCCCCTCGGAGAGGTGACGGTGACTCCACCGTGACACACTCTTTCCGAATTGGAAAGTACTTTCCGCGAACGGGCGGCTCAGCAGCGCGGGTCGATCTCCTGGAAGGTGGCGTAGTGGTCCCCGGACCAGTACTGCTCACCGGAGTTGCCGGTGACGACCCGGCGGGTGCCGCGGTCGTTGGAGCCGGGGGTGACCACGGTGAACTCGTGGTAGTAGCCGTCGGTCTTCCTGGGGAGGCGGCTCTCGCGGTTCTCGAAGACGATGCCGTCGCGGTTGTAGGGGTAGGGGCCGCCCTTGGCGATCAGGCCGAGGGTGTCCTGGGCCTGGCTGGGGAGCTTGCTGCGGCAGACGTCGGCCATCGCGGGGTCGGCGGGCACCCAGGTGCCGCTCGGGGCGGGGGTGCCGCCGGCCGGCGGGGAGGGCTTGGGGGCCGAGGGCTTGGGGGCCGAGGAACCCGTCGCCGCGGTGGCGGTGGCGCTCGCGGCGGCCTTGGGGTGGCTGCCACCGCCCTTGCCGGCGAGCAGGTACCCGATGCCCGCGACGAGGGCCAGGATCAGGACGGCCACGACGACGAGCGGGTTTTTGCGTCTGGTCATGGGCTCCAGCCTGACAGGCGCCGGGGCTGCGGCCGACCAGCTACACACGTGGCCGACGCCACACGAACGTACGGCCGGGCGGGAACGGACGCCATTGTCCGTTCCCGCCCGGCCGTGTCACGTACGCCGGTTCTCCTGCGCCGAGCTCCGGTGTACGCCCTCCCGACGGGAGGGTGAGCGGTCAGTCCTACCCGCGCGTGAGGAGGGGATGCCTACCCCGCTCAGCGCGAGTCGCTGCCCGCCGACTCGATGGCGGCGCGGCCGGCCTCCAGGCGCGCCACCGGGATCCGGAAGGGGGAGCAGGAGACGTAGTCCAGCCCCACCTCGTGGAAGAAGTGGACCGAGTCCGGGTCGCCGCCGTGCTCGCCGCAGACGCCGAGCTTGAGGTCGGGGCGGGTGGCCCGGCCGGCCTCGACGGCGTGCCTGACCAGCGAGCCGACGCCGTCGCGGTCGATGGTCTCGAACGGGGAGACCCCGAAGATGCCCTTCTCCAGGTAGGCGGTGAAGAACGAGGCCTCCACGTCGTCCCGGGAGAAGCCCCAGACCGTCTGGGTCAGGTCGTTGGTGCCGAAGGAGAAGAACTCGGCGGCCTCGGCGATCTGGCCGGCGGTCACCGCGGCGCGCGGCAGCTCGATCATGGTGCCGAGCTTGATGTCCAGCTTCACGCCGGTGGACTGGGCGACCTCGGCGAGCACCCGCTCGCACTCGTCGCGGACCAGCTCCAGCTCCTGGACGGTGCCGACCAGCGGGATCATCACCTCGGGGCGGGGGTCCCCGCCGGCCAGCTTGCGCTCGGCGGCGGCCTCGGCGATGGCCCGGACCTGCATGCCGAACAGCCCGGGGATGACCAGGCCGAGGCGCACGCCGCGCAGGCCCAGCATCGGGTTCTGCTCGTGCAGCTTGTGCACCGCCTGGAGCAGCCGCAGGTCGTTCTCGTTCGGGTCCTTGCGGGCCTCGGCGAGGGCGACGCGCACCGACAGCTCGGTGATGTCCGGCAGGAACTCGTGCAGCGGCGGGTCGAGCAGGCGGACGGTGACGGGCAGGCCGTCCATCGCCTGGAAGAGCTCCAGGAAGTCGCCCTTCTGCAGCGGCAGCAGGGTGGTGAGCGCGAGCTCGCGGTCCTTGTCGTTGTCCGCGAGGATCAGGTGCTCGACCTCCTTGCGGCGCTCCTCGCCGAGGAACATGTGCTCGGTGCGGCACAGGCCGATGCCCTGGGCGCCGTAGCGGCGGGCGCGCGAGCCGTCCTCGGCGTTGTCGGCGTTGGCGCGCACGGCCAGCCGGCGACGGCCGTCGGCGTGCGACATCAGCCGGTGCACGGCCTGGACCAGGCCGCCCTGGACGTCGGCGCCGGCGTGCAGGGTGCCCTCGAAGTACTCGACCACGGGGGACGGCAGGACGGGGACCTCACCGAGGTAGACCTTGCCGGTGGCACCGTCGATCGAGACGATGTCGCCCTCCTCGACCACCAGGCCGTCGGCGGTGGTGAAGCGGCGGGACTTGGTGTCGACCTCCAGCTCCTCGGCGCCGCAGACGCAGGTCTTGCCCATGCCGCGGGCGACCACGGCGGCGTGCGAGGTCTTGCCGCCGCGCGAGGTGAGGATGCCCTCGGCGGCGATCATGCCGTCCAGGTCGTCCGGGTTGGTCTCGCGGCGGACCAGGATGACCTGCTCACCGGAGCGGGACCACTTGACGGCGGTGTAGGAGTCGAAGACGACCTTGCCGATCGCGGCGCCCGGCGAGGCGGCCAGGCCCCAGGCGATCTGCCTGGACTCGGCGGTCGGGGCGAAGCGCGGGAACATCAGCTGGGCCAGCTGGCCGCCGGTGACCCGCATCAGGGCCTCGTCCAGGTCGATCAGGCCCTGGTCGACCAGCTGGACGGCGATCCGGAAGGCGGCCGCGGCGGTGCGCTTGCCGACGCGGGTCTGCAGCATCCAGAGCTTGCCGCGCTCGATGGTGAACTCGATGTCGCAGAGGTCGCGGTAGTGGTTCTCAAGCTTCTGCATGATCGCCATGAGCTCGTCGTACGACTTCTTGTCGAGCTTCTCCAGCTCGGCCAGCGGCAGGGTGTTGCGGATGCCGGCGACGACGTCCTCGCCCTGGGCGTTGGACAGGTAGTCGCCGTAGACGCCCTGGGTGCCGGTGGAGGGGTCGCGGGTGAAGGCGACGCCGGTGCCGGAGTCCTCGCCGAGGTTGCCGAAGACCATGGTGCAGACGTTGACCGCGGTGCCGAGGTCGTTCGGGATGCGCTCCTGGCGGCGGTAGAGCCGGGCGCGGTCGCCGTTCCAGGAGTGGAAGACCGCGTGGATCGCGAGGTCCATCTGCTCCCGCGGCTCCTGCGGGAAGGGCCGGCCGGTCTCGCGCTCGACGATGCCCTTGAACACCTCGACCAGTTCGCGGAGGTCGGCGGCGTCCAGGTCCAGGTCGTTGACGGTGCCCTTGGCGTGCTTGGCCTCGTCCAGGGCCTCCTCGAACAGCTCGCCGTCGACGCCCAGCACGGTCTTGCCGAACATCTGGACCAGGCGGCGGTAGGAGTCCCAGGCGAAGCGCTCGTTGCCGGACTGCGCGGCGAGGCCGACCACCGAGGCGTCGGAGAGGCCGATGTTGAGGACGGTGTCCATCATGCCGGGCATGGAGAACTTGGCGCCCGAGCGTACGGAGACCAGGAGCGGGTTGTCGGCCTGGCCGAGCTTCTTGCCCATCTCCTGTTCGAGGGCGTCCAGGTGGGCGCTGATCTCCTGGTGCAGCGAGGACGGCTCGCTACCGGTCTCCAGGAAGACCTTGCAGGCCTCGGTGGTGATGGTGAACCCCGGAGGGACGGGGAGGCCCAGGTTGGTCATCTCGGCCAGGTTCGCGCCCTTGCCGCCAAGAAGATCCTTGAGGTCCTTGTTTCCTTCGGTGAAGGAGTAAACAAACTTCTGCTGGGACGGCACGGGTCGGTCTCCTCGTACGCGGTTGCCCTGACGCCGGAGAACATACCCATTTCGAAGGCACTTCTCTGCCCTGAATAGGCCACACGAGGCCGGTACCGAGCGGTAACCCGATAGATCGAATGCACATAAAGGCGTTCACCTCTGTTGGTGAAATCGTCCGCCTGACGCGAGCCCGTGTTCAACTCTTGAAGGCGACGGCCCTCGAAGATCGCCCGATTCGGACGCTGGGTAGCGACCGCGGGACCGTCGCGTTGCCCCGGCTTGATTTCCTGCACCCGGATCGGGCGATCGGCACCCGATCGACTTCGGGAAGCGATTCACAGCCGACCTGTCCATTTCGTCCACTGGCCGGCCATCAGCCTCCACCGTATGTGGCAAGCGTCACCAGCGCATCCCACGGGCCGGACGCGGCCCGCCCCGACCGAACGTCGCAATCCGTCCACACTCGACTTCACAGTGTGACAGTCGAGCGCCAAAAAGGAGCCCTCCTGTCCAGGATGGACAAGAGGGCCAGGACCGGGTGGCGATCGGGCCCCCAGGGCCTATTTCGCCACTATGGCCAGATCATCCGCCAGAGGTGTCCGATTCGGCGTCCACACCCGGCCGGGCGCAGTCGTACGGATCGTCCAACCAGCCCTCCGGCAGGACCACCCGGTTGTTGCCGCTGGTGCGCCCGCGCGGGCCGTCCGCGCCGACCGGCCAGGCCTGGGTCTGCTCGACCTGGTCGAGGGTTTCGGCCAGCTCGGCCAGCGAGGAGGAGCTCGCCAGCTTCACCCGCAGCTCGGAGCCGACCGAGAAGCCCTTGGTGTACCAGGCGACGTGCTTGCGGAAGTCGATCACCCCGCGCGCCTCGTCCCCCAGCCACTCGCCGAGCAGCTGCGCGTGGCGCACCATCGCCCGGGCCACGTAGCCGAAGTCGGGGCGGGCGTAGTCGACGTCGCCCTCGAAGATCGAGACCAGGTCCCGGAACAGCCACGGCCGGCCCAGGCAGCCGCGGCCCACCACGACGCCGTCGCAGCCGGTCTCGCGCACCATCCGCAGCGCGTCGTCGGCCGACCAGATGTCCCCGTTGCCCAGCACCGGGACGTGCGCCGGAACGGACTCGCGCAGCCGGGCGATCGCCGACCAGTCGGCCGTCCCGCCGTAGTGCTGGGCGGCGGTGCGCCCGTGCAGCGCGATCGCCGCCACGCCCTCCTCGGCGCCGATCCGGCCGGCGTCCAGGTAGGTGAGGTGGTCGTCGTCGATGCCCTTGCGCATCTTCATGGTCACCGGCAGGTCGCCCGCGTTGGCCACCGCCTCGCGCAGGATCTCGCGCAGCAGGTTGCGCTTGTACGGCAGCGCCGAGCCGCCGCCCTTGCGGGTGACCTTGGGGACGGGACAGCCGAAGTTGAGGTCGATGTGGTCGGCCAGGCCCTCCTCGGAGATCATCCGGGCGGCCTTGCCGACGGTCACCGGGTCCACCCCGTACAGCTGGATCGAACGCGGCTTCTCGCTCGGATCGAACTTGATCAGCTGCATGGTCTTGGCGTTGCGCTCGACCAGCGCCCGGGTGGTGATCATCTCCGAGACGTACAGCCCCTTGCCGCCGCTCTGCTCGCGGCAGAGGGTGCGGAAGGGCGCGTTGGTGATGCCGGCCATCGGCGCCAGCACGACGGGCGGCCACACCCGGATCGGGCCGATGTCCAGCGGCGCGAACTCGGTCTCGGGCGCGGTGGGTGCGGGCGTGGCTGTCATGCGCGGCTGACCTCGGGTAGGGGGACGGGACTCTCCATTGTCCCCCACCCGGGTGAGCGGCTTTCGGCTCGGCCGGAACGGCCCCGCGGAGGGGCCCCTCCCCGCCGCCCCGCTAGGACGACGGGCCGATGTCGAGCGAGCCCGAGGTGACCTCGGCGCGGATGGTGTCCGGGCTGCTGGAGTCCGCCAGCACCGGGTCGATCCGGCCGCTGCCGCTGCCGACGTCGGTGGAGAAGGCGTAGCGGCTGTCCTTCGGCACGGCCATGATCACCGAGCCGGAGGTGGCCCGGACGTCCACCGTGTGCGGTGCCTTGGCGAAGGACAGCTCCACCGCGCCCGAGGTGGCCCGCGTGGTCACCCGCGGGGCGCTCAGGTTGCTGCCCCGCACCTGCCCGGAGGTGGCCTGCGCCCACACCTCCCCCGAGGTGTCCACCAGCGACAGCTCTCCGGAGGTCAGCTGGAGCCGCACGCTCCCGCTCAGGCCCTCCACGGAGACCGAACCGGAGCTCACCGACCCGGTCACCTCGGCCGCGGCCGGCACCTCCAGCTCGATCTCGGCGCCGCAGCCGAAGTCGGCGAACGGCAGCACCTGTCGGCAGCGCATCCCGACGGTGAGCACGCCGTCGGCGAAGGTGGTCGACACCACCGGCTTGCGCATCATCCAGTCCAGCCGCTCGCGCACCGCCACATGGCCCTCCCGGCCCGCGCGCAACCGCACCGAGGCGCTGCCGGTCTCCAGCTCGACCCGGTGGACCGCGACGTCGTACGCCCTGGCCGAGCTGGTCTGCTGCTGCACCATCAGCGACCAGGTCTGCAACCCCGCGACGAGCATGACCAGGACGACCGCGAGCGTCCCGGTGACCCGCCAGGCCTTCGCCCCGCCCATGGCTACCCGACCTCCAGGAACCGCAGCACCGCCATCACCCGGCGGTGGCTGTCGTCGGCCGGGGGGAGGTCGAGCTTGGTGAAGATCGAGTTGATGTGCTTGGCCACCGCGCTGTCGCTGACCACCAGGGAGGCCGCGATAGCCGCGTTGGAACGGCCCTCCGCCATCAGGGACAGCACGTCCCGCTCGCGCGGGGTCAGCTTCTCCAGCGGGTCCCGGTGGCGGCGCACCAGCAGCTGGGCCACCACCTCCGGGTCCAGCGCGGTGCCGCCCTCGGCGACTCGCTGGAGCGCGTCCACGAAATCGTCCACATTGGCCACCCGCTGCTTGAGCAGGTAGCCGACGCCGCTGGTGTTGGTGGCCAGCAGGTCGGCGGCGTAGCGCTCCTCGACGAACTGGGAGAGCAGCAGCACGGCGACCTCCGGCCACTGCCGCCGGATGATCATCGCGGCCTTGACGCCCTCGTCGTGGAAGCCCGGAGGCATCCGGACGTCCGCGACCACCACGTCCGGGTGGTGCTCCTCGACGGCGGACAGCAGCTCCTCGGCGTCCCCGACGGCGGCCACGACCTCGAAGCCCACCGCCTCCAGGACCTTGACCAGGCCGACCCTCAGCAGGACCGAGTCCTCGGCGATCACAGCGCGCACGGCAACTCCACGGTGATGGTGGTGGGGCCCCCGAGGGGGCTGAGAACGGACAGCGTGCCGTCGACCGAGGCGGCGCGCTTGCGCAGACCGGTGAGCCCGGTGCCGCGCGAGGCGTCCGCGCCGCCCACACCGTCGTCGCCGATGACCAGGCGCAGCCGGCCGCCGACCGTCCGCACCGACACGTCGCAGCTCTTGGCGCGGGCGTGCTTGGCGACGTTGGTGAGCGCCTCGGAGACGGTGAAGTAGGCGACCGCCTCGACGGTCGGGGCGATCGGCTCGGACAGCTCGACGTCCAGGCGCACCGGCAGCGGGGCGCGGGCGGCGATGCCGGACAGCGCGGCGTCCAGGCCGCGGTCCTCCAGGACGGCCGGGTGCAGACCGCGGACCAGGTCGCGCAGCTCGTCGATGGCCGCCTGGGCCTCCTCGTGCGCCTCCACGATCACCTGCATCGCCTCGGGCGACACGTCCTTGAGGGTGCGCCGGGCCAGGCCCAGGTTCATCGCCAGGGAGGTGAGGCGCTGCTGGGCACCGTCGTGCAGGTCGCGCTCGATCCGGCGGCGCTCGGCGTCCACCGCGTCGACCAGGCCGGCCCGGCTCTCGGCGATCTCCTCGACCCGCTGCTCCAGCCGCTCCGCCCGGTTGGGGCCGAGCAGCAGCCGTGCCGCCCACACCTCCAGCCAGGCCATCAGCGCCGCCAGCCACGGGGACACGACCGCCAGCAGCAGGCCGCTGACCGTGAACGACACCATGGCGGGCCAGTTCCCGCGCAGGTCGACGGTCGGCGGCATCAGCCAGATCCAGCCGTACACCGTGGTCAGCACCAGGGCCGCGCCCCACACGTACGCCATCGCCAGCGCGCCCAGCGCGAGCAGTGGGCCGACCACCAGGTGGTAGGCGGCCTGACGCCAGGTCAGGACCAGGCGCAGCCGGCCCAGCAGCCGGCTCGGGGAGTCCCCGGGGCGCGGGGGCGGCGGCACCTCGACCCCGTACAGGGCGCGCAGCCGGCCGCGCTGGACGGCGGTCAGCGGGCGGGTGCAGCACAGCAGGATCGCGAGGACGGGGAGGAGCAGCCTGGTATCGGTGACGGCCAGCCAGACCGGCAGGGCCATGGGTATTCCGGCGCCCGTGAAACGGGTATCCCGCCAGGCCTCGGCCGACCACGGAGGTCGCCGCAGGCTCCTGACGAGTGCTCGGCGCAACGTGGTGGAGGGCATGCCGGACAGCGTAGGGGCCGGTGATCAACGGCCACCATGAAGGGGGGTTCCGTCTGGGGGTGTATCTAGCTACACCCCTGATTCGGTGTGGGGCACCACCGACAGCGACCCCCTCGCGGCGGAAGGCTTGGGAGCATGACGAGCACCGCATCGCACTCCGCCACTCCGCCGCACGGGCGGCCCGTCCCCGGGGACCACGGGGGTGTTCCCGGGGGCGCGCTCCGCCCGGCGCCGGGGCCGGAGGGGACGCTGCCGGCCGGGGCCGGGCCCTGGTCGGTCCGCAGCGTCGGGTCCGGCCGCGGCCGGGCCGCACTGGAGCTGTACCAGCACGGCGAGCTGACGGACGTCCTGGTCACGTCCCGGCTCATGCCGCAGCTGGTGCGCGGCGCCCGGCGCAGCCCGTCCGCCGGGCGGGGCTGGCACGTGCTCGTCTGGGGCCGGCTGGCGGCGGACGGCGCGGCGCCCTCGGTGGTGTTCACCGGCGGGCGGCGGCTGTTCCGTTCGGTCCGCGCGGCCGCCGCGGCCGACGTGGTCACGGTGGCCGGGCGGTTCTGGCTCGCCGCGGCCGCCGGCCCGTTCGACACGGTGCTGGTCGAGCACCCGTCGGGCGGGCCGGCCGAACGGCTGCCGCTGGAGCGGGTGCGGGAGCGCCGGGTCACGCCGCCGGCCGGGGGTGCGGCATGAGCACCGCCGTCCTCTCCTCCGCCGTGCCCGCGTTCGTCCTGCCCGAGCGGTTCCGGAAGGTGCCCGCCCTGGCCGCCGTCGCGCTGCTGCCCTGGCTGGCCGTCCTGGCCGTCAGCCACGAGACCTCGTGGGTGGTGCTGGACATGGCGGAGTTCGCCGCCCTGCTCTCGCTGGACGCGCTGCTGCGCCGGCGCAGTGCCGCCGCCCTGTGGGCGGGCGGGGCGGTGGCCCTGCTGCTCGCCGGGGACGCCCTGGTCGACATCACCTTCGCCGGCCCGGGGCACGCGGTGCTCGCCGCCCTGGTGATGGCGTTCTGCATCGAGCTGCCGCTCGCGGCGGTCTGCCTGCTGCTCGGGCGGCAGGCCGCCGCGATACCGGGCTAGCCCGTCGGCAGCCGGTCCATCAGCGCCCGGGTCTCCTCGTCCAGCGGCGTGTAGCTGATCATGCGGGTGCCGAGGCGGGGGCCGAGCCAGAAGTTGGTGTACTCGCAGCGCAGCAGGCCGACGCCCGGCACCTGGAAGCGCTTGATCCCGTTGCCCGGCCACATCACCTCGTGCCGCTGCCAGACCTCCTCGAAGTCCGGTGACGCCTTGCGCAGCCGGGCCAGCAGTGCCTTCCAGGCCGGTTCCGCGCTGTGGTCCGCCATCGCGGAACGGAACCGGGCCACCATGCCGAGGCGCTCCGTGCGGTAGTCGACCAGCACCTCGCGGAAGTGCGAGGCGTTGAACGCCAGCCACATCAGGTTCCGGTCCTCGGGCGCCAGTTGGTCCAGGTCGCCGATGATCGCGGCGTACTGCGGGTTGTACGCCAGGATCTCGTAGCGGGAGTTGACCACCACGGCCGGGTACGGCGCCAGTTGTTCCAGCACCAGGCGCACGCTCGGGGTCACCGAGGGGGACTCCGTCACCGGCGCCGGGTCCTCCGCGCCGGCCAGGGTGAACAGGTGCGCCCGCTCGCTCGGGTCCATGAGCAGCGCCCGGGCCACCGCGTCCAGCACCTGGACGGACACCTGGATGTCCCGCCCCTGCTCCAACCACGTGTACCAGGTCACCCCGACCGCGGCGAGCTGCGCCACCTCCTCCCGGCGCAGGCCGGGCGTACGGCGGCGGCCGGTCATCGGCAGGCCCACCTGATCGGGCGCGATGCGCTCGCGGCGGCTGCGCAGGAACGCCGCCAGGTCGTGCCGGCGGGCTTCGTCGGGGGTGCTGCAGCGCTGCCCGGCGGAGGCGGGGCGGGCTTGTGCCGTGGAGGTGGCGAGGCTCATGCTCCCAGCATGCGGCAGCCCGCAGCCTGTTGCCAGGTACTTCTTATACCTGGATAACCACACTCTGGTACCAGGCTGAGGGGCGGCGGATCGTGGGATCCGTGACCCAACAACTCGCCGTCGCCCCCACCCCGATCCGAACCGCCGCCCCCACCGCTCCAGCCGCTCCCCGCACCCCCTCCCTCGGCACCGCCGGGCTGGTCACCGTGCTGCTCGGGGCCTTCCTGCCGATGCTCGACTTCTTCATCGTCAACGTCGCCCTGCCCACCATCGACCGGGACCTGGCGGCCGGACCGGCCGTCCTGGAGCTCGTCGCCGCCGGCTACGGCATCGCCTTCGCCGTCCTGCTCGTCCTCGGCGGGCGGCTCGGCGACATCTTCGGCCGCCGCCGGCTCTTCGTCGCCGGGGCCGCCGCCTTCGCCCTCACCTCGCTGGCCTGCGGCCTCGCCCCCGGCGCGTGGTCCCTGGTCGCCGCCCGGGCCGCCCAGGGCGCCTCGGCCGCGCTGCTGATCCCGCAGGTGCTCGGCACCATCACCGCCGCCACCGACGGCGCCCGGCGCGGCCGGGCGCTCAGCATCTACGGCGCGGTCGGCGGGATCTCCGTGGTGATCGGCCAGGTGCTCGGCGGAATGCTGGTCGCCGCCGACCTGTTCGGCACCGGCTGGCGCTCGATCTTCCTGCTGAACGTCCCGTTCGCCCTGCTCGCCGTGGTGCTGGCCGTCCGGTACGTCCCGGAGAGCCGGGCCGCCCGGGCCGCCCGGGTGGACGTGCCCGGCACCGTACTGCTCACCGCCACGCTGCTGGCACTGCTCATCCCGCTGATGGAGGGCCACGCGGCCGGCTGGCCGCTCTGGTCCTGGGCGCTGCTGGCGCTGTTCCCGGTGCTGGCCGTCACCTTCGCCCTGGTCGAGCGGCGCGCCGAGCGGCGCGGGGACACCCCGCTGGTGCCGCCGACCCTGCTGCGGATCCCCGAGATGCGGCGCGGCCTCGGCATCGCGCTCCCCTACTTCGCGGGCTTCGGCGGCTTCATGTTCGTCATCGCCGTCGCCCTCCAGCAGGGCCTGCGGCTCGGCGTGGTCGCGGCCGGCTGGGCACTGGTTCCGATGGCTGTCGGCTACTTCGCCGCCTCGCTGTCCAGCCCGCGGCTGATCGGCCGCTGGGGCAGCCGGGTGCTCAGCGCCGGTGCCGCCGTCCAGGCCGTCGGGCTCGCCGCCATCGCGCTGACCGTCCTCGCCGACTCGGCCCACTTCTCCGCGCTGCGGATGGCCCCCGGTGTCGCCCTCGCGGGCATCGGGCAGGGCCTGATCGGCACCCCGCTGTTCCGGGTCGTCCTCTCCAAGGTGCCCGCCGCCCGGGCCGGCGTCGGCAGCGGCGTCCTCGCCACCAGCCAGCAGGCCAGCCTGGCCCTCGGCGTCGCCACCCTCGGCACCCTGTACCTGTCGGTCTCCCCCGGTCTCGGCATGGGCCGCGCGCTCGCCCTGTGCCTGGGCATCCAGATGGTGGGCTCCTTCACCATCCTGTACCTGACCACCCGCCTTCCCCGCTCCATCGGCTGAGCCCCGGCCCCACGGGGCACCACGGCGAACGGCCTCGCGATCGGTTCCGTCCGATCGCGAGGCCTCCTGCTCCCCTTCACCGCGACGGCCTTCGGCCGCAACCGGCTCTACGCGCGCAACGGGCCTTACGGGCGCGCGAGTTCGTCGAGCCAGGCGCCGAACAGGCCGCGGACCGCCTCCGCGCTCTCCACCTGCGGGTTGTGGCCGACGCCGTCGAGCACCGTCGCCGCCAACCGGGGGTAGTGGTCGAGCAGGGCGAGCTGGTCGCGCCAGCCCACCAGGGCGTCCTGCCGGGTGGTGACCAGCAGGTGGCGACCGCGGTGCTCCGGCGCCTGCCGCTCGGGCCAGTGCGGCAGCATGAACGCGGCCTCCAGCTCGGCGGCGGCCGCCCGGTCGTGGACCCGCCAGCCCGGCAGGACGTACTGCTCGACGAGTTCCCAACTCCGCTTGTCCAGACGGGCCGTGATGTACTCGAACAGCTCGCGCTCGGCGGCCGGGAGGCGGTCGAGCAGCTCCTGATCGCGTTCGACCACGGTCTGTGCGGGCAGGGTCCGGTCGTCGTACCAGGCCACCACCGGCGCCAGCAGGGCCGAGCCCAGCACCTGCTCCCCGTAACGGGCGGTCACCGCCCGGGCCAGCTGCCCGCCGAAGGACTGGCCGACCACGGCGAAGGGGCGGGTGCCCAGCTCGGCGTCGATCCAGGCGAAGACGGCCTCGGCCAGGGCCTCCGCCGAGGTGGGGCCGGGCAGGCGCGGGCTGGCGCCGTGGCCGGGGAGGTCGAGGTAGAGGCGCTGCCAGCCGGGGCGGTCGGCGAAGACGGGTTCGAGCGGGAACAGGACGCGGTGGTCGACGGTGTAGCCGTGGATCAGGACGAGCGGGGTGCCGTCCCCGAATGCGGTGTGCCGGATGGCGGAATCGGTCATGGCAGCAGCGTCCACCGTGACACCGGTGACAAGGTCAAGCGGAAGGTTCGAACACCCGGGCCACCGGCTCCCGGACCGGCTCGGAGAGGCTCTTGACCACACCCAGGTACTCCCGGATGGCGTCCCGGTTGTGAGTCAGGCACTCGATCCGGCGGGTCATCCGCTCCGTCTCGGACTCCAGGGTGGCGAGCATCTCCGGTGTGGCGTCGGCGAAGTGGATCGTCCGAGGGGTGCCCAGGCAGGGCAGGATCTGCTTGATGATCCGGGTGGGCAGGCCCGAATCGAGCAGGCCGCGGATCTGGAGCACCCGGTCCACCAGGTAGTCGTCGTAGTCGCGGTAGCCGTTGGCCGCGCGCCGCGGGCTGATCAGCCCCTGCTTCTCGTAGTAGCGCAGAAGGCGCGGAGTGGTCTCCGTCAGCTGGGCGAGTTCGCCGATCCGCATGTGACCACCCTCACGTCCGGGCCGGGGCCGATCCGACTGGACCTTGACACGTGTGTCAAGGATAAACGATCGGCCACATGTCGACCCATGAGCTCCCCTCCCCCTCCCCCGCGGTGGCGACCGCGCCCCGCCCGCCCCGGCTCCCCTGGCCCGCCCTGCTGGCCATGAGCACCGCCGGATTCGTCACCCTGATGACCGAGGCCCTGCCCGCCGGGGTCCTGCCCGCCATGAGCACCGACCTCGGCGTCAGCCAGTCCGGCGCCGGACAGTCCGTCACCCTCTACGCGGTCGGCTCCATCGCCGCCGCCATCCCGCTCACCACCGCCACCGCCGGCTGGCCGCGCAAGCGGCTGCTGCTCCTGGCCGTCGCCGGCTTCACCGTGGCCAACGCCGTGACGGCGGTCTCGGGGAACTTCCCGCTCACCATGGTCGCGCGCTTCGCGGCCGGCCTGGTCGCCGGGCTGCTCTGGGCGCTGCTCGCCGGATACTCCCGGAGCATCGTCGCGCCCGAACAGCGCGGACGGGCGATGGCGGTGGCGATGGGCGGCGCGACGGTCGCCCTGTCGGTGGGGGTGCCGGCCGGCACCCTGCTCGCCGGGGTCGCCGGCTGGCGGCTCACCTTCGGACTGATGAGCCTCATCGCGGCGGGACTGGTGGGGTGGATCGCCGCCGCCGTCCCGGCCGTCCCCGGTCGCCCCGAGCACGACCGGCCGCCACTGCGCCGGGTGTTCCGGATCCCGGGCGTGATCGCCGTCCTGGGCGTCACCGCGACCTTCGTCCTCGCCCACAACCTCCTCTACACCTACATCGCCGCACTGATCGAACCGCTGGGCCTCGGTGGGCGGACCGACACCGTGCTGCTGGTCCTCGGCCTGTCCTCGCTGGTCAGCATCCTCGGCACCGGGGCGCTGATCGACCGGCACCTGCGCACCCTGACCCTCGCCGCCTGCGGGCTCCTCGCCGTCGCCGCCGCCGTCCTCGCCGCCGCCCTGCTCACCTCGGCGCCCTGGCCCGTCTACGGCGCCGCCGCGATCTGGGGCCTCGGCTTCGGCGGCGCCGCCACCCTGCTGCAGACCGCCGTCGCCGACACCGCGGGCACGGCCGCCGACCTCGCGCAGTCCCTCCTGGTCACCTGCTGGAACCTCGGCATCGCCGCCGCCGGGTTCGCCGGCGGCCTCCTCCTCGACCACACCGGCCCGGACTCGCTGCCCTGGTCGGCCCTGGCGCTGCTGGCCCTCGCCCTGACCGTCGCGGCCACCGCCCGCCGCCACGGGTTCCCCGAGCGGCGCTGACACGTTCGCGTGAAATCGACGCACGTTCTTCGCAATCGCCGCACGATCCGCTCTACCGTGAGTCGTATGACAGCCAGAGTTCCCATCCGGCAGCTCCAGCAACACGCCAGCGAGTTGATCGACCGGGTCGCGGCCGGCGAGCGCGTCGAGATCACCCGCAATGGGCGGCTGATCGCCGTACTGACGCCGCCCGACCCCGAACAACGGGTGCTGGAGGACCTTGTTCGCGACGGCACCATCGACCCGGAGAACGCCGCCACCGCACGTGGGCTGGCCGATTGGACTCCGCCCACGATCGACGTCCGGCTCCCGTCGGCCGCTGACGCCCTGCACGCCATGCGCGAGGAGGAAGACCGTTGATCTACCTCGACTCGTGCGCGGTCCTGAAACTTCTGATCCCGGAGAACGAGTCCGCAGCACTCCGCACCTTCCTCTCCTCCCACGGCTCCGAAGGCCATGCGACCAGCGCACTGACCCAGGTCGAGGTACCCCGCGCACTCATCAGGATCGGCGCGCCGCAGAAGGTGCTGGACGCCTCGGCCGACCTGCTCGACCGCATGCTCCGCATCCGGCTCTCCGACCCGATCCTCCGGGCCGCCAGCCAGCTCCCCACCCGGCATCTACGAACGCTCGACGCCCTTCACCTCGCCAGCGCCGAGCACCTGGAACACTCACTCACCGCCTTCGTCACGTACGACAAGCGCCTCCGCGAGTCAGCCGATGAGCGCGACCTGCCGGTGGTCTCGCCGGGCTCGGTGCCGGGCACCGAGCCCGGCGACATCCAGGCATGATCGCCCGTCAGTCTCGCCGCCCTGGACGTCCGTCCCGACTTCTGCGGTGAGGACGGCCGACCGTCCGAAAACCCCTTGAGCCCCCGCCAGGGGTTCGTGTCAGAATGACGATATGAGCGAGCACCGCGTGGGGGACCTTGCCGACGTCCGCAGCCGTGAGGAGCTGGCGGCCCTGATGGCCGCCGGTGCGCGGCCGAAGTGGGTGATGTTCTGGGGGCACACCGCCCGCAAGGGCGGCGGCACCCGGCAGGAGTGCCTGAGCCAGTGGTGGCCCGGGCACTTCACCGTCGACGGGGTGACGTACGCCTCCGCCGAGCACTGGATGATGGCCGGGAAGGCCCGGATGTTCGGGGACACGGCCATCGAGCGGCGCGTCCTGGAGGCCCGCACGCCCGCCGAGGCGAAGAAACTGGGCCGACTGGTCCAGGGCTTCGACGAACAGGCCTGGGCGGCGGGCCGGTTCGAGCTGGTCGTCGAGGGCAACGTCGCGAAGTTCGGCCAGGACGACGCCCTGCGCGACTACCTGCTGAGCACCGGCAGGCGAGTGCTGGTGGAGGCCAGCCCGCTGGACCGGGTCTGGGGCATCGGGCTCGCCGCGGACGACATCCGGGCCGAACGCCCCCTGGAGTGGCGGGGGTTGAACCTGCTCGGCTTCGCACTGATGGAGGCCCGGGCCCGGCTGGCCCCATGAGGCCGGGCGCCGGCCACGCCACGGCGCGGGTCGCTTCCCGCCCGCGCCGCTAGGCGGCCCCGCCACGGAGCGCGACCGGCGCACTTCGCACAACAACCGCCCTCTGCGCGCTCCTTGACACCACTCGGGCACGACTGGTCGTGCGCTCTTAACTCCCCGGCCACATAACGACGCCAGGATGTCCCGCAGTCAGGGTCTGGATGGACAGGTTGGGGCGATCATGCGCATGCGGCCAACGACGGATTCCGCAGGCCAGCCGCCGGAAGGCGAGCAACGGGCCGCCGAACTCCGGTCAGAACTGGACGAGTTGCTCCTCGCGAGCCGCTACGCGACCCAACGCGAACGGCGACTGAACGAGGCGATTCGCGCGACCCCGGGCCGCCAGCGCCCGGACGGGGACCTCCTGCGGCAGCTCGCCCAGGCCCGTGCCCTCCGCGAGGGGCTGAGCACCCGCTGCCTCCAACTCAGCGACCAGCTGGAGGAGTTGGAGCTCAGACTCCGGCACGGGCAGCACCCACAGCCCCAGCCCCAGCCCCGTCCGAGGACGCACCCCCAGCCACGGCAGTCACCACCACCGCCGCCACCCGCCCGCCCCGACCTCGGAGCCCTCACCGGGCGGATCACCGCCCTCCACCGCGCCGGCGCGCTCCCCGAGGCCGAGGAACTGCTGAACCAGGCCGCCGCCCGCCTCGCCCCCGCCGACGCCGCACTGCTGGTCGGCATGCTCGCCGAGCACGGCCCGACCGGAGTCTCCCTCCACCTCGCCAGGACCGCCGCCCACCTCGCCCCCGACCAGGCCGTCGCCGTCCTGGCCCAGCTGCGCGAACTGGGACTGGCCGAGGAGGCCGCGGAGCTGTTCCACGCCTTCTGGGCCTACCCGGCGGCCGCCGTCCCCGGCCTGCTCGCGGCACTGGAGCGGGCCGGGCAGAACGCCGACGGCGCCACGCTGCTCTGGGAGTGGGGTTCGGCCCCGACGCCCGAGCTGACCTCCCTCGCCGCCTGCCTCCAGCAGCACGACCGCTCCGCCGACGTGCGCACCCTGCTGCGCCAGGCGGCCGGCCGCCCGACCGCCGACCTCGCCGTCCTCGCCGCCGACCTGCCGCCCGCCCTCGCCGCCCTGCTGCTGCACGAGCTGGCCGCCCTGCGCCCGCCGGTCGAACTGGTCCGCCTGGCCGCCGCCCTGGACGGCAGCCCCGAGCTCTACGGGCAGCTGCTCGCCGCCCTGCGCACCGACGAGGCCCGGCACCGCACCACCCTCGCCACCCTCCGCACCGAGGGCCTCCCGACCGACCCGCCCGCGGCGCCCCGCTCCCGCTGGGGAAGGCGCTAGAAGGGTGTTCGAAGACAGGCCCTGAAGGGCCCCCGACAGCAGGGAGCCCCCGCCCGCCCCGCTGAAGGGGCGAACGAGGGCTCCCGGAAGCCGGGTCCGGCCTCAGCAGCCGATCAGGCGCGCGCCCAGGTAGGCCTTCACCTGGTCGAGCGAGACGCGCTCCTGCGACATGGTGTCGCGGTCGCGGACGGTCACCGCGTTGTCCTCAAGGGTGTCGAAGTCGACGGTGACGCAGAACGGCGTGCCGATCTCGTCCTGGCGGCGGTAGCGCTTGCCGATGGCACCGGCGTCGTCGAACTCGACGTTCCAGGCGGTGCGCAGGTCGGCGGCCAGGCCGCGGGCCTTCGGGGAGAGGTCGGCGTTGCGCGACAGCGGCAGGACGGCGACCTTGACCGGGGCCAGGCGCGGGTCGAGCCGCATGCCGACGCGCTTCTCCATGACGCCCTTGGCGTTCGGCGCCTCGTCCTCGAAGTAGGCGTCGAGCAGGAAGGCCAGCATGGCGCGGTTGAGGCCGGCCGCCGGCTCGATGACGTACGGGAAGTACCGCTCGCCGGACTCCTGGTCGAAGTACCGCAGGTCCCGGCCGGAGGCGTTGCTGTGCACCGTCAGGTCGTAGTCGGTGCGGTTGGCGACGCCCTCCAGCTCCGAGAACTCGGAACCGCCGAAGTTGAAGCGGTACTCGATGTCCACCGTGCGCTTGGCGTAGTGGGAGAGCTTCTCCTTCGGGTGCTCGAAGAAGCGCATGTTCTCGGTGCGCAGGCCGAGGTCGACGTACCAGTCCCAGCGCTGCTGGAGCCAGTACTCGTGCCACTGCTCGTCCTCGCCCGGCTTGACGAAGAACTCCATCTCCATCTGCTCGAACTCGCGCGTGCGGAAGATGAAGTTGCCGGGGGTGATCTCGTTGCGGAAGCTCTTGCCGGTCTGGGCGATGCCGAACGGCGGCTTCTTGCGCGAAGTGGTCTGGACGGCCGCGAAGTTGGTGAAGATGCCCTGCGCGGTCTCCGGACGCAGGAACGCCAGGCCGCTCGCCTCCTCGGTGACGCCGAGGTGGGTCTTCAGCATGCCCGAGAAGTCCTTGGGCTCGGTGAACTGGCCCTTGGTGCCGCAGTCGGGGCAGTTGACGCCCTTGAGACCGTTCGGCGGCGGGAAGCCGTGCTTGGCCTCGTACTTCTCCTCCAGGTGGTCGGCCCGGTGGCGCTTGTGGCAGGAGAGGCACTCGGTCAGCGGGTCGTTGAAGGTGGCGACGTGGCCGGAGGCCTCCCAGACCTCGCGGGCGAGGATCACCGACGAGTCGAGTCCGACGACGTCCTCACGGGCCTGCACCATCGCACGCCACCACTGGCGCTTGATGTTCTCCTTGAGCTCGACGCCCAGCGGCCCGTAGTCCCAGGCGGCACGCGTGCCGCCGTAGATCTCGCTGCAGGGGTAGACGAAGCCACGGCGCTTGCTCAGGCTGACGATCGTGTCGATCTTGTCGGCGGCCACAGTGCTCTCTTCAGTACGTACGGCACGGTCAGGGCACGGCTGGTTGCACGTACCCGAATACCTCAGGTTACCGGCCACATGGGTACGGGGTTCAAATCGGTATCGTCCGCCCTCCCCCACGGATCGCCACCTGCCGTTCACCCATCCGAGTGAGTTGACAATCATTTCCATCTCAGATGAGAATGATTGTCATGATGATCGGATTGTCCGGACGACGGATTCGCACCACCACGGCCCTCGCCACCACCGCGCTCGCCGCCTCGCTGGTCCTCACCGCGTGCGGTGGCAGCAGCAGCGCCAAGGGCACGGACGGCAAGCTGAACGTCGTCGCCTCCTTCTACCCGATGGAGTTCCTGGCCCAGCAGATCGGCAAGGACCACGTCACGGTCACCGACCTCACCGCCCCCGGCGTCGAGCCGCACGACCTGGAGCTCACCGCCAAGCAGGTCGCGAGCGTCCAGAAGGCCGACGCGATCGTCTACCTCAAGGGCCTGCAGCCCACCGTCGACCAGGCCGTCGACCAGTCCTCCAGCAAGCACAAGGTCGACGCCACCACCGCCAGCCCGCTGGTCGACCACCACCTCGACGAGGGCGCCGAGGACGGCGGCGACGCCCACAAGGGCAAGGGCCCGGCCGGCGACCCGCACATCTGGCTCGACCCCACCCGCTACGCGGCGATCGCCAAGAGCGTCGGCGACGAGTTCGCCAAGGCCGACCCGGCCCACGCCGAGGACTACCGGAAGAACACCGACGACCTGGTCACCAGGCTCACCGCCCTCGACCAGGACTTCCGAGCCGGGCTGAAGGACGCCAAGACCAAGACCTTCGTCACCAGCCACGCCGCCTTCGGCTACCTCGCCGACCACTACGGCCTCACCCAGGTCGCCATCAACGGCATCGACCCGGAGTCCGAGCCCACCCCGGCGCGCCTCGCCGAGGTGCAGAAGGCCGCCAAGGACAACGGCGCCACCACGATCTTCTTCGAGACCCTGGTCAGCCCCAAGCTCGCCGACACCGTCGCCAAGGACCTCGGCCTCAAGACCGCCGTCCTGGACCCGCTGGAGGGCGTCAAGGACCCGTCCAAGGACGACTACTTCTCGATCATGAAGCAGAACCTCACCAACCTCCAGGCCGCCCTCGGCACCCCCGCCGCCGGCTGACAGGACGCAGCACCATGACCCACCCGATACCCCCGGCCGTCCACCTCCGTGACGCCGTCGCCTCGCGCGGCGGCCGGCCGGTGCTGCGCGGCGTCGACCTCACCGTCGCCCCCGGCGAGGTGGTCGCCCTGCTCGGCGCCAACGGCTCCGGCAAGTCGACCACCGTCAAGGCCGTGATCGGCTCCGTCCCGCTGGAGCAGGGCACCCTGGAGCTGTTCGGCACCCCGTACGGCTCCTTCCGCGCCTGGCACCGGATCGGGTACGTCCCGCAGCGCACCACCGCCGCCTCCGGCGTCCCCGCCACCGTGCGCGAGGTGGTCTCCACCGGACGGCTGGCGCAGCACCGGCTGCTGCCCTTCCGCCGCAAGGACCGCGAGGCCGTGGACCGCGCGCTGGCCGCCGTCGGCATGCTCGACCGGGCCGGGGACGGCGTGGCCGACCTCTCCGGCGGCCAGCAGCAGCGGGTGCTGATCGCCCGCGCCCTGGTCGGCACCCCCGACCTGCTGATCATGGACGAACCGATGGCCGGCGTGGACGCCGCCAGCCAGCAGGTGCTCGCCGACACCCTGCGCGCCGAGGTCGCCCGCGGCGCCTCCGTCCTCCTCGTCCTGCACGAGCTCGGCCCGCTGGAGCCGCTGATCGACCGCGCCGTGGTGCTGCGGGACGGCTGCGTCGCGCACGACGGCCCGCCCGTGCCCAACACCGGCCTGCACGCGCTGCCCGGCCACGACCACGTCCACCCGCACGCCGACCTCACCCCGCCGAGGCTGCTCGCATGACCGAGATGCTCTCCTACGACTTCATGCAGCGCGCCCTGCTCGCCGCCGTGCTGGTCGGGATCACCGCCCCCGCCGTCGGCATCTACCTGGTGCAGCGCCGCCAGGCCCTGATGGGCGACGGCATGGGCCACGTGGCGATGACCGGCGTCGGCCTCGGCTTCATCTTCCAGACCAGCCCGGTCTGGATGGCCGTGCTGGTCTGCGTGCTCGGCGCCGTCACCATGGAGCTGGTCCGCTCGCGCGGCAACCAGCGCGGCGACATCGCCCTCGCGATGCTCTTCTACGGCGGCATGGCCTGCGGCAAGCTGCTGGTCTCGCTCTCCGCCCAGGCCGGGGCCGGCTCCCTGGAGAGCTACCTGTGGGGCTCGATCCTCACCGTCGCCCCCTCCGACCTCGCCGTCATCGCGGTGCTCGGCGCGGTGGTCATCGCGGTCACCGTCGGCCTGCGCCGCCAGCTCTTCGCGATCTGCCAGGACGAGGACTTCGCCCGGGTCACCGGCCTGCCGGTGCGCACCCTCAACCTGCTGCTCGCGGTGATGGCCGCGGTCACCGTCACGGTCGCCATGCGGGTGGTCGGGCTGCTGCTGGTCAGCGCCCTGATGGTGGTTCCGGTCGTCGCCGCCCAGCAGCTCACCCGTTCCTTCGCCGCCACCCAGGCCGCCGCCATCGCGCTCGGCGTGGTGGTCTCGCTGGCGGGCGTCACCGGCTCCTACCACCTCAACGTGCCCTCCGGCCCGGCCATCGTGCTGCTCGCCATCGCGGTCTTCGCGGTGTTCAGCCTGCTGGCCGCCCCCCTGGCCCGCCGCCGCCACCGGGCCCGCGGCGAGGCCGACCAGGGGCCGAAGGTCTGCGACGTCCAACTGCCCTCCCAAGGCTCCTCCGACGCGACCACCCCTGAGCAGCGGGCTGGGCTGGCACAATGATGTGCGTGACGCCCACGACCTCAGGAGGACCCACGGTGACCACCGCAGGCCCGTCGCCGCGCGCCCGATCGACCCGGCAGCGTGCCGCCGTCTCGGCCGCCCTGGACGAGATCGCGGACTTCCGCAGCGCACAGGAGCTCCACGACCTGCTCAAGCACCGCGGGGACTCGGTCGGGCTGACCACCGTCTACCGCACCCTCCAGTCGCTCGCCGACGCCGGTGAGGTCGACGTGCTGCGCACCGCCGACGGCGAGGCCGTCTACCGCCGGTGCAGCAGCGGGCACCACCACCACCTGGTGTGCCGGCACTGCGGCGCCACCGTCGAGGTGGAGGGCCCGGCGGTGGAGCGCTGGGCCAACTCGGTCGCCGCCGAGCACGGGTTCAGCGACATCGCGCACACCCTGGAGATCTTCGGCACCTGCGCGGACTGCGCCGGCAAGGGCTGAGCCGTACGAGGAGAAGGACCCGCCGGGCATCCCGGCGGGTCCTTCTCCTCGTGCGCGTACGGGGGTGCGCGTCAGCGCTGGGTGGGCAGCTCCACCGGCGCGGGGAGTTCGTTCGGGATCGCCCCGCCGAAGCGGCGGTCGCGCATCGCGAACTGCTCGCAGGCGCGCCACAGGTCGCGGCGGTCGAAGTCCGGCCAGAGCACGTCCTGGAACACGAACTCGGCGTACGCGGACTGCCAGAGCAGGAAGTTGGAGGTGCGCTGCTCGCCGCTGGGGCGCAGGAAGAGGTCCACGTCCGGCATGTCCGGGTGGTACATGTACTTGGCGAGGGTCTTCTCGGTGACCTTCTTCGGGTCCAGCTTCCCGTCCGCGACGTCCTGCGCGATCGCCTGTGCGGCGTCGGCGAGTTCGGCCCGGCCGCCGTAGTTGACGCACATGTAGAGCGTCACGGCGTCGTTGTCCTTCGTCTGCGCCTCGGCGACCTGGAGCTCCTGGACGACGCTCTTCCACAGCTTGGGCATCCGGCCGGCCCAGCGGACCCGCACGCCCATCGCGTCCATCTCGTCGCGGCGGCGGTGGATGACGTCCCGGTTGAAGTTCATCAGGAACTTCACCTCGTCGGGCGAGCGCTTCCAGTTCTCGGTGGAGAACGCGTACAGCGAGATGTTCTTGACCCCGAGCTCGATGGCGCCCTTGAGGACGTCCAGCACGACGGCCTCGCCGACCTTGTGGCCCTCGGTGCGGGGCAGCCCGCGCTCCTTGGCCCAGCGGCCGTTGCCGTCCATCACGATGGCGACGTGGTTGGGGACCAGCTCGCCGGGGATCTTCGGGGGCCGGGCGCCGCTGGGGTGCGGGGTGGGGGGAAGGTACTCCCTTTGCTTGCCGCCGCCGAAGAGCCGTCGCGCTGCCATGTGCTCACTTCTCCACGTATCTCATCGAGCGGATGCCCCGCTCCAGGTGCCACTGCAGATAGGCCGCGACCAGGCCGCTGCCCTCCCGCCAGTACCGCGGCTCGCAGGCGTCGGCCGTGTGCCAGTCCCCTGACAGCAGCGCCCCGAGCAGTACCAGTGTCTCAGGGGAGGGTACGGCACATCCGGGTACTCGGCAGTCCGCGCAGAGCACCCCGCCCGCCGGGAGCGAGAAGAAGCGGTTGGGCCCCTCCAGACCGCACTTGGCGCAGTCGGTGAAGCTCGCGCCGTACCCGTTGACCGCGAGCGAGCGCAGCAGGAAGGCGTCCAGCACCAGGTGCGACTCGTGCAGCCCGGCCGCCAGGGTGCGCAGCCCGCCCACCAGCAGCAGGTACTGCTGGACGGCCGGCTCGCCCTCGTTCTCGGCGAAGCGCTCGGCGGTCTCCAGCATCGCCGTGCCGGCGGTGTAGCGGCCGTAGTCGGTGACGATCGGGCCGCCGTACGGGGCGATGGTCTCCACCTGGGTGCACAGCGGCAGCCCGCGCCCGACCAGGTCGCTCCCCCGGCTGAAGAACTGCACGTCCACGTGGGAGAACGGTTCCAGGCGGGCGCCGAACTTGGACTTGGTCTTGCGCACCCCGCGCGCCACCGCCCGCACCTTCCCGTGCTGGCGGGTCAGCAGGGTGATGATCCGATCGGCCTCGCCGAGCTTCTGCGCCCGCAACACGACGCCGTCGTCCCGGAAAAGACTCATGGGGACCATTCTCCCCCAGGTCTCCCCCGGGAACGGCCCCCTCCGGATCCAGGCCCGCGGCCCCCGGCGAGCGCCCGCGCCGCCCCGACGGGCAGCCGTGTTGCCCGCACCGGGGCCGTGGGGGAGGACCACTGCGATGCGGGTCACGGCGGGCCCGGCGGGGGCTCGGGCCCGTTTTGTGGGGGATTCGAGGTGGTCTGAACGGTTTCCGGTACGGCGCCGCGAGTCCTGGTACGGCGTCGCGAGTCCTGGTACGGCGTCGCGAGTCCTAGTACGGCGCCCGGGTGGCCGCCTCCAGCAGCACCGTGACCCGGGACTCCGGCAGGTCCAGGCAGCGCCCGACCGCGGCCAGCGCATCGCGCTCCTGCGGCAGGTAGCGCCCGTCGGACAGGGCGATCGCGGCGCCCTGCAGCAGCAGCCGCTCCCGGCCCTGGTGGGCCAGGTGCGGGGCGAGCGGTTCGAGCACCGCGTGCAGTTCCACGGCCAGGCCCCCGGCCATCCCGTGGGCGTCGTAGAGTTCCCCGCCGAGCCCGGACAGCGCGGCGAGCGCGGCCAGCACCTGGGCCTCGCCGCAGTCCTCGAAGCCGGCCTCGCGCACCGCCGTGCAGGCCGCGTCGCGGGCCGCCCGGTGGGCGGTGCCGCCGGCCGCGAGCAGGGCCAGCGCGATCGTGTACTGGGCGTCCCGCAGCATCCCGCCCAGGCGCACGCAGGTGGGATGTTCCAGGGACTCGACGCCGTACCGGCCCTGGCAGCTGGTGCACTGCACGCTGCCGATCACCGGCCCGAGCGGGAACACCGGCGCTCCCAGCAACCGCAGCCACCGCCGGCCGTGCTGCCGGCGGTAGTTGCGGTCCCCGCCGCAGCCCGGACAGAAGAAGTCACCGAGAACGTCAGTCCGCCACCGCGGGCGAACACCCCACAACCTGGTCACGGCGCCACTCCCCAGACATGGCAGGCGGCCTGCACAAGAATGGGCAGGTCACGCGACCGGACACCGAGGCCGTCCCACCGACCCGGCTTTCCGGTGGATCGATGTTGCCACGGTTACCGGCACGTGTCAGCACCTCGAACGGCTTCCGATTCGAAAAAATGTGGCGCAGGCCACAACGCGCGACACGCACGCCGAAGGGCCGCCCCTACGGGCGGCCCTTCGTATGCCACTCGTACGAATTAGCCGCGCTGCGAGCGGTTGACAGCGCTGATCATCGCCTTCAGCGAGGCCAGCACGGTGTTGCCGTCGATGCCCACGCCCCACCGCACCTTGCCGTCCACCGCGCACTCCACGTACGCGGCCGCCTGGGCGTCGCCGCCCTCGCTCAGCGCGTGCTCGGCGTAGTCCAGCACCCGCACGTCCACGCCGATCCGGGCCAGCGCGTCCGCGAAGGCCGAGACCGGGCCGTTGCCGGCACCGGTCAGGGTCACCGGGGCGCCGTCCACCACGGCCTCGGCGGTCAGCGCGTCCCGGCCGTCCTCGGTGGTCAGGCTGCGCGAGCCGCTCAGCGAGATCCGGCCCCACGGGTTGGCGGGGGTCGGCAGGTACTCGTCCTCGAAGACCCGCCAGATCTCGGCCGGGCTGACCTCGCCGCCCTCGGCGTCCGTCTTGGCCTGGATGATCCGGGAGAACTCGATCTGCATCCGGCGCGGCAGGTCCAGCTTGTGGTCGTTCTTCAGGACGTACGCCACCCCGCCCTTGCCGGACTGGCTGTTGACCCGGATGACCGCCTCGTAGGTGCGGCCGACGTCCTTCGGGTCGATCGGCAGGTACGGCACGCCCCAGGTGTGCTCGTCCACCGGCACGCCCGCCGCCTTCGCGTCCGCCTCCAGGACCTCGAAGCCCTTCTTGATGGCGTCCTGGTGCGAGCCGGAGAAGGAGGTGTACACCAGGTCGCCGGCGTACGGGTGGCGCGGGTGCACCTCCATCTGGTTGCAGTACTCGGCGGTGCGGCGCACCTCGTCGATGTCGGAGAAGTCGATCTGCGGGTCGATGCCCTGCGAGAACAGGTTCATCCCCAGCGTCACCAGGTCGACGTTCCCGGTCCGCTCCCCCTGCCCGAACAGGCACCCCTCGATGCGGTCCGCACCCGCCATGTAGGCCAGCTCGGCCGAGGCGACGGCGGTGCCCCGGTCGTTGTGCGGGTGCACCGACAGGCAGACGAACTCGCGGCGGGACAGGTTGCGCGACATCCACTCGAACTGGTCGGCCTGGACGTTCGGGGTGGCCCGCTCGACGGTGGCCGGCAGGTTCAGGATGATCTCGCGGCCCTCGCCCGGCTGCCAGACGTCCATCACCGCCTCGCAGACCTCCAGCGCGAAGTCCAGCTCGGTGTCCACGAAGATCTCCGGCGAGTACTGGTAGCCGAAGACGGTGTCCTCGCCCAGCAGCTTCTCGGCGTACTCCATCACCAGCCGGGTGCCCTCGGTGGCGATCGCCTTGGTCGCGGCCTTGTCGTTGCGGAACACCACTCGGCGGAACAGCGGCGCGGTCGCGTTGTACAGGTGGACGGTCGCGCGCGGGGCGCCGACCAGCGACTCGACGGTCTTCTCGATCAGCTCCTCGCGGGCCTGGGTCAGCACCGAGATGGTGACGTCCTCCGGGATCGCGTCCTCCTCGATCAGCGACCGTACGAAGGCGTGGTCGGTGGCGCCGGAGGAGGGGAAGCCGACCTCGATCTCCTTGTAGCCCATCGAGACCAGCAGGTCGAACATCATGCGCTTGCGGGCCGGGGACATCGGGTCGATCAGCGCCTGGTTGCCGTCCCGCAGGTCGGTGGAGAGCCAGCGCGGCGCCTTGGTGATCACCTTGTTCGGCCAGGTGCGGTCCGGCAGGTCGACGGTGCCGAACGGCAGGTAGCGCCCGTAGCGCATGCCCGAGGGCCCCTGGGGGACGGCGGCGGCGGTGATCGGGGTCGGCCGGTCGACGAAGGCGCGAGCGGCGGGGACGGGCGCGGCGGAGGTCTGCTCGGTCATGGAGGTGACTCTCGGCTTCCTGTGATGCGTGGTGCGGGCGGGTCGGGAGGGATCAACACCGACTGGCCGGCCTCTGCGGACGCTCGCGATTCGCCATTGGATCGCCGATTGCGCGCACAGCTCGTTCCCCGCGGCGAGGGAGCCGGCCCCGGTGGACTACAGGCCCTCGACGCGGCAGCTAAGAAGAAGCAGCCCGTTGCGCATGATGGCCCCAGCGTAACCCAGGCCCGCGCGCCCCCGAAGTGATCCGGGCTTCCGTTCCACCCCTTGAGATGCCCACCGGCCGCGCCGGGGGTGATGACAACCGGTCATCAAGGCCTCACCCTGGGCCACATGACTGCAGCAGCGACTCTCTGCGCGATCGTTCCGCCGTACGTCCTGGACCGCCTCGCCGAGGCCGGCCACGAGCCCGCCGTCCACTCCCTCGCCCTCGACGCCGCACACCGCGCGGCCCGCCTCGCCCCGCCCCCGCCGGTCGCCGCCACACCGGGCCTGAACCGGGTGATCTCCGACGCCGGGCACACCCAGCCGCTGCCCGGCCGCACCGTCCGCACCGAGGGCCGGGCCCCGGTCGGCGACGCCTCCGTCAACCACGCCTACGACGGCCTCGGCGCCACCTTCGCCCTGTACTCCGCCGCCTTCGGCCGCGACTCGATCGACGGCCAGGGGCTGCGCCTGGACGCCAGCGTCCACTACGGCCGCCACTACGACAACGCCTTCTGGAACGGCCACCAGATGGTCTTCGGCGACGGCGACGGCGAGATCTTCGGCGACTTCACCGCCTGCATCGACGTCATCGGCCACGAACTCACCCACGGCGTCACCCAGTTCACCGCCGGGCTGGAGTACCACGACCAGCCCGGCGCACTGAACGAGTCCATCTCCGACGTCTTCGGCTCACTGGTCAAGCAGTACGCGCTGCGGCAGGACGCCGCCACGGCCGACTGGCTGATCGGCGCCGGACTCCTCGCCCCCGGCGTCCAGGGCGTGGCGCTGCGCTCGATGAAGGCGCCCGGCACCGCCTACGACGACCCCCGGCTCGGCAAGGACCCGCAGCCCGCGCACATGCGGGACTACGTGCAGACCGACGAGGACGAGGGCGGGGTGCACATCAACTCCGGCATCCCCAACCACGCGTTCTACCTGCTGGCCACCGCCCTCGGCGGCCCGGCCTGGGAGGGCGCCGGGCTGATCTGGTACGACGCGCTGACCGGCCGCCGGGTGCCCGCCGACGCCGACTTCACCGCCTTCGCCCGGGCCACCGTGGCCGCCGCCAAGGCCCGCTACCCCGACCGGTCCTCGATCGCGGACACCGTGACCGCCGCCTGGGCGCAGGTGGGGGTGAGCCCGGGCTGAGGATCGGTTGAACCGGGATTGAGCCGGGCTTAAGGTCACGGTCCGGGAAAAGCCCGGCAAAACCCTTCCCTGCGTAGCACCATGGACACCATGCGCATCCAGGTGACCCGGACCGGCGGCTTCGCGGGAATCGTCCGCCACGCGGAGATCGACACCGCCGACCGCGTGGACGCCCCGCACGTCCACGCCCTCGCCCGCGAGGCCGTCGCGGGCGGTCTGCGCGCCCCCTCGTACGGGGTGCCGGACGGCTTCCACTACGAGATCACCGTCGACGGCCGGACGGTGTACTGCGCCGATCCCAAGCTCACCGACTCGCAGCGCGAGCTGGTCTCCCTGGTGCTGCGCGAGGGGGCCTGACTCCCCCGCCCGGCAACCACCCCGCCCGGCGACTCCCCCGCGCGGAAGCCCTGTTGACGTCGCGTCGGAACGGGGACGGCGAGGGCCCGCCCGGACGCGCGGCGTCCGGACGGGCCCCGGGCCCTTTCCGGCCTGCGGCTCAGAAGCCCAGCTTGCGCAGCTGCTTGGGGTCGCGCTGCCAGTCCTTGGCCACCTTGACGTGCAGGTCCAGGTAGACCGGCGTGCCGAGCAGCGCCTCGATGTGCTTGCGGGCGGTGGTGCCGACGTGCTTGAGCCGGGAGCCCTTGGCGCCGATCACGATCGCCTTCTGGCTCTGCCGCTCGATGTAGACGTTGGCGTGGATGTCCAGCAGCGGGCGGTCCGCCGGGCGGCCCTCGCGCGGCAGCATCTCCTCGACCACGACGGCCAGCGAGTGCGGCAGTTCGTCCCGCACGCCCTCCAGCGCGGCCTCGCGGATCAGCTCGGCGACCATGATCTGCTCGGGCTCGTCGGTGAGGTCGCCGTCCGGGTAGAGCGGCATGCCCTCGGGCAGCAGCTTGGTGATCAGCTCGGCGACCAGGTCGACCTGCTTGTCGCCGACGGCCGAGACCGGGATGATCTCGGCCCACTCGATGCCCAGCTCGACGCCGAGCTGGTGGACGGCGATCAGCTGCTCGGCCAGGCGCTTGGAGTCGACCAGGTCGGTCTTGGTGACGATGGCGACCTTGGGGGTCTTCTTGATCTCGGCGAGCTCCTTGGCGATGAACTTGTCGCCGGGGCCGAGCTTCTGGTCGGCGGGCAGGCAGAAGCCGATCACGTCGACCTCGGCCCAGGTGGTGCGGACCAGGTCGTTGAGGCGCTCGCCGAGCAGGGTGCGCGGCTTGTGCAGACCGGGGGTGTCGACCAGCACGAGCTGGGCGTCGGGGCGGTGCACGATGCCGCGCACGGTGTGCCGGGTGGTCTGCGGGCGGTCGGAGGTGATCGCGACCTTCGTCCCCACCAGGGCGTTGGTCAGGGTCGACTTGCCCGCGTTGGGACGGCCGACGAAGCACGCGAACCCGGAGCGGTACGAGGAGGAAGGGGCACTCATGGGCTCCATTCTCCCTGATCACCGGAGCCGCGACGCCCAGGGCCGGTCCTCGGGGGGTGCCCGGCGGCTCCTCGGAGGCTCCTCAGGGGCTCCTCAGGGGGTCCTCGCGGGGCGTGTCAGCCCTTGCGGCCGCCCTTCCCGGTCAGCGAGAACACCACCAGCAGCACCAGGAAGCCGACCGAACCCCAGAGCCAGTAGGGCGAGTCGGTCTCCTGCCACTTGCCCATCCCCATCACGAACAGCACCAGTCCGGCGATGAACGCCAACGCCCCCATGCCCCAGCCCCTCACCGAGTCCACTCCCCCGGTGAGATTATCGGCTGAGCACATGGGGGCAAGGCCCGCGGTAGGGGCCTGCGGTCGGCCTCAGCGGGCCTCGGCCGCCACCCGGAGGACTCCGTCCGGACCGGCCAGCAGCACCGGCGTCCCGGCCCCGCCCAGGTCCCGCACCGCCGCCAGGTCGGCCTCGGCCGGCTGCTCGGCCTCGCTCACCACGGCGGCCGCCTCCAGCGACTTCGCACCACTGGCCACCGCCATCGCCACCGCCGTCCGCAGGGCGCTCAGCTTCAGCGACTCCAGCGCGACCGTCCCGGCCACGTAGGTGCGACCGGTCTCGTCACGCACCGCGGCCCCCTCGGGGACGCCGTTGCGGGCGCGGGCCGAGCGGGCCAGGGTGATGATCTTCTTGTCTTCGGGGTCGAGCTCGACGATGTCACTCATGCCGCCGAGCATAGGCACCACCAGGGGTCAGTGGCCGACCGGGTGGGTCCGCCCCGGATTCGGCTTGATCACCTTGACGAAGGTCTTCGCGGCACCGGACGGCAGCTCCTCGCGCGAGATCCGCCTGCGCCAGAACGGGTTGTCGTGCGGCAGGTGACTGCTCACCCGGCCGTACATCCCGAAGGTGGTCACCACGATCCCGAAGAGGAACGCGAACAGCACGTTCGACATCCGGAAGTTGAGGATGTTCGCCTCCGGCCGCCCGAGCACCGCCAGTCCGTAGAAGCCGGACAGCACGAACAGCAGGCCCACCGCCAGGTTGAGGTTGGACGCGAAGTTCCCGCCGACCGCCGCCCCGAGCAGCAGGACCGCGCCCGCCACGATGGACAGGATGCTCAGCGCCCCGTTGGTCGACAGCCCGGCGATCCGGTCGCCGTGCGTGGCCAGGAAGCCGGGGTGGTTGGCCAGCCCCAGGGACCCGAACACGATCAGGAAGATCCCCCCCAGCCCCGCCCCGACCCGCCACACCATGGCGAGCCGCTTGTCGACGGTCGGCAGCAGTTTGTCTTGCAGCGTCATGGCGACCTCCAGAGCTCGGCCATGGTCAAGCGGGTGCCCAGGACGTGCCCGGCTGTGCGCGGGGCGTGCCTAGCTGTAGGGGTGGCTCCCCTGCATGTGCGGCGTCTCGTGCATGTACAGCGAGCCGCACTGCTGGCAGCAGCGCAGACCGCTGCCCCAGTCCTGCTCGGGCCGGGTCTCGGCGTCGTCGGGAATCGTCCGGCCGCAGAGCGCCGTCGACGGGTCCTCGTCCCGCACCACGTGCCAGGACTTGACTCCGCCGGCCGCCCCCTGCGGGCCGTACTCCGCGCGAAGTGTGTGCGTCATGCCCTCCATGGTCGCTCGGCCGCCGCACACCCGCTACTCGCCCGAGGACTCCTCGGCCTCCGCCGCCCCGCGCACCGGCGAGGCGACCATCGAACCGATCCGGTTGCGGCGCCCCGCCGAGGACTCGGCGGTCAGCAGGATCGCGGTCAGACCGCCCGGGACGGGCTCGGGCAGCGGGATCTCGCAGGAGGACCCGGGGATCGGCACCCGGCCGAGGTGCTTGGCCAGCAGGCCGCCGACGGTCTCGACGTCCTCGTCCTCCAACTCGATCCCGAACAGCTCGCCCAGGTCCTCCACCAGCAGGCGGGCGGTGATCCGGTACGAACCGTCGCCGAGGTCCTCCACCGGCGCGATCTCCCGGTCGTACTCGTCGGTGATCTCGCCGACGATCTCCTCCAGGATGTCCTCGATGGTGACCAGGCCGGCCGTACCGCCGTACTCGTCGATCACGATCGCGACGTGCGAGCGGCGCTGCTGCATCTCGCGCAGCAGGTCGGCGGCCGGCTTGGAGTCCGGGACGAACACGGCCGGGCGCATCACCGCGCCGACCTCCTCGTACTCCGCCTCCCGGTTGATGTGGGTGCGGCGCACCAGGTCCTTGAGGTAGACGATGCCGACCACGTCGTCCTCGTTGTCGCCGACCACCGGGATCCGCGAGAAGCCCGAGCGCAGCGCCAGCGTGAGCGCCTGCCGGACGGTCTTGTGCCGCTCGATCATCACCAGGTCGGTGCGCGGCACCATCACCTCGCGCACGATGGTGTCGCCCAACTCGAAGACCGAGTGCACCATCCGGCGCTCCTCGTCCTCGATCAGGTCGTCCTTCTCCGCGAGGTCCACCAGAGCCCGCAGCTCCGCCTCGGAGGCGAACGGCCCCTCCCGGTACCCCTTGCCCGGCGTCAGCGCGTTGCCGAGCAGGATCAGCAGCCGGGGGATCGGGCCCAGCACCGCCGCCAGCGGCAGCAGCACGAAGGAGGCCGCGGTCGCGGTGGTGACCGGGTGCTGGCGCCCGATCGTGCGCGGCGAGACCCCCACCGCGACGAAGGACACCAGCACCATCACACCGAAGGCCAGCAGCACGGCCTCCCAGATCGGGTGCACGTTGCGCACGAACACCGCCGTGACCAGGACGGCCGCCCCCGTCTCGCTGGCCACCCGGATCAGGGTCGCCAGGTTGAGGTAGCGGATCGGGTCGGAGGCGACGGTCAGCAGCCGCGCGGAGCCCCGCCGACCGCTGCGCACCGCCTCCTCCGCCCGGAACCGGGAGACCCGGGAGATGCCCGCCTCGGCGCACGCGGCCAGCCAGCCGAGCACGACCAGGGCCACGGCACCGAGCAGGAAGCTCGTACTTTCACCACTCACAGGGGTTCGGGCTCCGCGCTCAGTGGGTGGTGGGAGCCGGGGAGATGCCGCCGAGGCCGCGGCCCGCCCGCCAGTCGTCCAGGATGCGCTTCTGGAGGGCGAACATCTCCTCCTCCTCCTCGGGCTCCTCGTGGTCGTAGCCGAGGACGTGCAGCACGCCGTGGACGGTGAGCAGCTGGAGCTCCTCGTCCATCGAGTGCTTGGAGGGGGCCGCCTTGCCCTGCTGCTCGGCGACCTCGGGGCAGAGCACGATGTCACCGAGCAGGCCCTGCGGCAGCTCCTCGCCCTCCTTGCCGGGACGCAGCTCGTCCATCGGGAACGACATCACGTCGGTCGGGCCGGGCAGGTCCATCCACTGGATGTGCAGCTCCTCCATCGCCGCTCCGTCCACCAGGATCACGGACAGTTCGGACTGCGGGTGGATCCGCATCTTGTCCAGGGCGAAGCGGGCGACGTCGAGGATGGCTTCCTCATCGGCGTCCCAGCCGGACTCGTTGGCGATGTCGATCGACATGACGGGCTGTGTGCTCAGCTTTCGGTGCGATGGGACTGTCGGGGTGCGCGCGCCGCGGCCGTCTTGCCGGGGCGCCGCTGGGCGGGCTTGCGGGCGACCGGGGCGTTGTCCTCGGCCTCCTGCCGGGCGTCCCAGCGCTCGTAGGCGTCCACGATCCGGCCGACCAGCTTGTGGCGGACCACGTCGGTGCTGGTGAGGACGGAGAAGTGGATGTCCGGCACGTCGGCCAGGATCTCCTGGACGACCTTGAGACCGCTGCGGGTGCCGCCCGGGAGGTCGATCTGGCTGGTGTCGCCGGTGACCACCACCCGGGAGTTGAACCCGAGGCGGGTGAGGAACATCTTCATCTGCTCCGGCGAGGTGTTCTGGGCCTCGTCGAGGATGATGAAGGCGTCGTTGAGGGTGCGGCCGCGCATGTACGCCAGCGGGGCGACCTCGATGGTGCCGGCCGCCATCAGGCGCGGGATGGAGTCCGGGTCCATCATGTCGTGCAGCGCGTCGTACAGCGGGCGCAGGTACGGGTCGATCTTCTCGTAGAGGGTGCCGGGCAGGAAGCCCAGCCGCTCGCCCGCCTCGACCGCCGGGCGGGTCAGGATGATCCGGTTGACCTCCTTGGCCTGCAGGGCCTGGACGGCCTTGGCCATCGCCAGGTAGGTCTTGCCGGTACCGGCCGGGCCGAGGCCGAAGACGATCGTGTGCTTGTCGATCGCCTCGACGTAGCGCTGCTGGTTGAGGGTCTTGGGACGGATCGTGCGGCCCCGGTTGGACAGGATGTTCGCGGTGAACACCTGCGAGGGCACCGGGCTGTCCGGGTCCACCTCCGCGGAGCGGAGCATGGCGATCGAGCGCTCCACGGAGTCCTCCGTCAGCGGCTGGCCGGTGCGCAGCACCAGCATCATCTCGTTGAAGAGCTTCTTCACGAGGGCGACCTCGGCGCGCTCGCCGGTGGCGGTCACCTCGTTGCCGCGGACGTGGATGTCGGCGGCGGGGAAGCCCCGTTCGATCACGCGCAGCAGCGAGTCCGCGGTGCCGAGCAGGGTGACCATCGGGTGCTTCTCGGGAATGACGATCCGGGCGCTGACGCGGCCGTCGTCGGCGGGTTCGGGGCGCGACTGTCCGTTGGTACGGGTCTGCGATGTGTCACTCATAGGTCGGCGCTGGGGCCTGCCTCATCCCATCCGTGGTGTCGTGTGCCGCTCGGTCTCTCCGGGGCACCAGGGTACGCCGCGAGCGTGATCGCCGCGGCGGGCGGCGGGGCCGCACCCGACGATGCTGCGGCAGATCGCAGGACGGCGCGAGCCCTTTTCGCGGCGTTCGCGCCCCGGCGCCCGCCGTTCACCGGTGGCGGCGGGCCGGGACCGGCACCCGGGCGAGGTCCTCGGCGAGCACCAGCTCCCCGTCGAAGTGCTTGCGGGCGTCGGCCAGGTGCTGGCCCAGGTCCGGGTAGCGCTGGGAGAAGTGGGTCAGCACCAGGGTGCGGACTCCGGCCTCGGCGGCGACCTTGGCGGCCTGGCCGGCGGTGAGGTGGCCGTGGTCGTCGGCGAGGTGGGCGTCGGCGTCGGTGAAGGTGGCCTCGACCACCAGCAGGTCGGCGCCCTCGGCGAGCCGGTGCACGCCCTCGCAGAGCCGGGTGTCCATGACGAAGGCGAACCGCTGGCCCGGCCGCGGCTCGCTGACCTCCTCCAGGGTGACCGTCCGGCCGTCCACCTCGATCGCGCCCTCGTGCTGGAGCCGGCCGACTTCCGGTCCGCGGACGCCGAGCTCGGCCAGCCGCGCGGGCACCAGGCTGCGGCCGTCCGGCTCGGTCAGCCGGTAGCCGAAGGACTCCACCGGGTGGTCCAGCCGGACGGCGTCCAGCGCGAAGCGGGCGCCGGGGGCGGGCAGCGGGCCCGGCTCGTCGATCGGCCGGGGCCGTAGCACGGCGGTCTCGTGGTACGCGGTGGCGTGCCGCAGCCGCTCGAAGTAGACCTCGCCGGAGGCCGGGAAGTAGACGTCCACCGGGTGCGGGACGCGGTCGAGGTTGATCCGCTGGATCACCCCGGCGAGGCCCAGGCAGTGGTCGCCGTGGAAGTGGGTCACGGCGATCCGGGTGATCTGGGTGGCCGAGACCCCGGCGTGCAGCATCTGCCGCTGGGTGCCCTCACCGGGGTCGAACAGCAGGCCCTCGCCGTCCCAGCGGAGCAGGTAGCCGTTGTGGTTGCGGTGCCGGGTGGGCACCTGGCTGGCGGTGCCGAGGACGACGAGTTCGCGCTGGGACACGGCTCAGACCATGCGCTCGGTCATCAGCGCGCCGCCGAGCACGTGCACGTGTGCGTGGAAGACGGTCTGCCCGGCGCCCGCACCGGTGTTGAAGATCAGCCGGTAGTCCTCGATGCCCTCGTCCCTGGCCACCGCGCCCGCCTCGGCGAGCAGCTCGCCGGCGATCTCCGGCTCGGCGGCGGCCAGCGCGGCGGCGTTCGGGTAGTGGACGTGCGGGATGACCAGGACGTGCACGGGCGCCTTGGGGGCGATGTCGCGGAAGGCGAGGACGCGCTCGGTCTTGCGCACCACGGTCGCCGGGATCTCGCCCGCCACGATCTTGCAGAACAGGCAGTCGGACTGCGGCTCGCCGGCCATCGTCTTCTCCTCTGGTTCGGGTCGTTCACGGGTCCACGGGGCGGTACTGGCGCAGCCTAGCCGAGCCGCGCGACCGGCTGCTGACGCTCCCGCAGCCGCTCCGGCTGACCGGGCCCTACGCCCAGGGCAGCGGCGGCGCCGAGCGGGCCGGGTCCTCGGCCAGGGCGGCGAGGGCGATCCGTACGCCCTCGGCCAGCTGCGGGTCCTCGCCGGCCGCCCAGTGGTGCGGGGCGATCGGCACCTCGACGTCCGGGTCGACGCCGCGGTTCTCCACGCCCCAGCCGTAGTTCTCCAGCCAGAACGCGTACTTGGGCTGGGTGACCAGGGTGCCGTCGACCAGCCGGTAGCGGCTGTCGATGCCGATCACCCCGCCCCAGGTGCGGGTGCCGACCACCGGTCCGATCCCGAGCGCCTGGATCGCGGCGTTGACGATGTCGCCGTCCGAGCCGGAGAGCTCGTTGGCGAGCGCGACCACCGGCCCGCGCGGGGCGTCCATCGGGTAGGGCACCGGGTGGTCGGTGTCCCGGATGACGTTCCAGCCGACGATCCGGCGGGCCAGCTTCTCGATCACCAGCTGCGAGGTGTGGCCGCCCCGGTTCTCCCGGACGTCGACGATCACGCCCTCCTTGGCCATCTCGGTGCTCAGGTCGCGGTGCAGCTGGGCCCAGCCGGCCGTGTGCATGTCGGGGATGTGCAGGTAGCCGAGCCGGCCGCCGGACAGCTCGCGCACCGCGGCCCGCCGCCCGGCCACCCAGTCGTGGTAGCGCAGCGGCTCCTCGTCGGCGAGCGGGACGACGACCGGGTTGCGCTGGTCGGTGCCGTCCTTGCCGGCCACGGTCAGCTCGACCGGCTGCCCGGCGGTGCCGGCCAGCAGCGGGGCCGGGCCGGTCACCGGGTCCACCGGCCGGCCGTTGACGGCCAGGACGGCGTCGCCCGGGCGGATCGCGGCGCCGGGCGCGGCCAGCGGCGAGCGCGCCCTGGGGTCGGAGGACTCGCCGGGCAGGATCCTGGCGATCCGCCACCGATCGCCGTCCTTGACCAGGTCGGCGCCGAGCAGGCCCTGGCGCCGGGCGGGCTCGGTGTACCGGCCGTACGGGAGCACGTAGGCGTGCGAGGTGCCGAGCTCGCCGTGCACCTCCCAGAGCAGGTCGACCAGTTCGTCGTGCGAGCCGATCCGCTCCACCAGCGGGCGGTAGCGCTCCAGCACCCCGGCCCAGTCGGTGCCGCCGAGGTCCGGGCGCCAGAAGTTGTCCCGCATCAGGCGGCCGGTCTCGGCGTACATCTGCCGCCACTCGGCGGCCGGGTCGACGGTCACCCGCAGCCGGGCGAGGTCGACGGTGGTCTCCTCGTCCTCGCCGCCCGCCTTGTGGCCGGCCGGGACGATCCGCAGCTCGCCCTCGTCCAGCACGGCCACCCGGGTGCCGTCCGCGCTGACCGCGAACCGGTCCACGCCGTGCACCAGTTGCTCGGCGCGGCGCTTCCTCAGGTCGAAGCGCTCCAGCACCGGGCGCGGCCGCTCGTCGTCCAACGAGGCCGCCTCGTCGCCGAGTTCGCCGAGCAGCGGGGCCCTGGTCCACAGCACGCCGCCCTTGGCGGCGCGCAGTGCCTCGAAGCGGCCGCCCTCGACCGGGAACGGGACGATCCGGTCGGCGATGCCGTCCAGGTCCACCCTGGTCGTCGGCGCGGCGTCGGCCGCGGCGGCGTCGCCGTCCTTCCCGGGCTTCGGCTCGTCGTCCTCGCCGCCGAGCGGACGCCCGGCCCGCCGCGGCCCGAACGGGGACGGCGTGTCGGCGGCCAGCGTGACCAGGTACGGGCGGCAGCCGTTCGGGAAGGACAGGTCGAAGACGTGCGCGTCGTAGACCGGGTCGAAGTCGCGCACCGACAGGAAGGCCAGGTAGCGGCCGTCCGCGGTGAAGGCGGGCGAGGTGTCGACGAAGCGCTGCTGGGTGACCTCGCCGACGGTGCGGGTCGCCAGGTCGGCCAGCACGATCTGGCGCAGCGAGTACGGGCCCGCCCCGTGCACCGGGCGCGACCAGGCCAGCCAGGCCGAGTCCGGGCTGAACACCAGCCCGTTGGCCTCGCCGTCGGTGCTGCGGTCCAGCTCGTGCACGGCGCCGTCGGCCAGCGTGACCAGCAGCACCCGGCCGTCGTGCACGCCGAGCGCCGCCTGCCTTCCGTCCGGGGAGACCACCAGCGAGTTGACCCGGCCGAGCAGGCCGGCGGCCAGCCGGCGGCGCTCGGCGCCGTGGACGGCGGGGGCGTACTCCAGGGCGTCCTCCCCCTCGGCGTCGGACACCCACAGCACGCCCTGGGCGCCGTCCTCGCCCGGCACCACCCGGGCCAGCCGGCCGCGCACGCCCGGGGTCTCGTCCAGCACCCGGGCCGGGCCCTCGCGGTGGGTCAGCCAGTGCACGCCGCCGCGCACCACCACGGCGCCGGCCCGGCCGGTGCGGTCGGGGGCGACGGACTCCAGCCAGTGCGCGGGGTGCACCGGGCGGGGGCGGCGGCCGGAGCGCGGGCCGGCCAGCCGGATGTCCGGGCGGCGCGGCGCGGCGCCGTCCAGGTCGTCCAGCAGCCAGAGGTCGCCGGCCCGGTGGAACACCACCCGGGTGCCGTCGGTGGTGGCGTTGCGGGCGTAGAAGCCGTCCGGGTCGGTGGTGTGGCGGCGCAGGTCGGTGCCGTCGGGGCGGCTGGACCACAGCTCGGCGACGCCCTCGTGGTCGGAGAGGAACGCGATCCTGCCGCCCTGCTCCCCCTCCCCGGCCACCCACATCGGGGAGTCGAGCTGCCCGTCCAACTCCTCGTGCACCCGGGCGAATTCGTCCCGTCCCAGCCACAACTTGCCCGCCCGGCCGCCCCGGTAGCGCTTCCACCAGGCCGGCTCGCGGTTGTTGGGGGTGCCCAGCAGCACCCGGTCGCCGCCCGGCTCGAAGGCGAGCCCGCCGACCGGCCCGTACGGCAGCCGCACCGGCTCGCCGCCGTCCAGCGGCACGGCGTGCGCCCAGGTGCGGCGCAGGGTGGCCTCGCCGGCGGTGGTGGTGGCGATCGGACGGCCGTCGGCGGTCCAGCCCTGCACCCGGGTCTGGTCGCTGCCCCAGTGGGTGAGCCGCCGGGAGGGCCCGCCGTCCACCGGCACCACGTGCACCTCGGGAGCGCCGTCCCGGGTGGAGGAGAAGGCGATGTGCCGGCCGTCCGGGGAGAACCGGGGGTGGTGGACCGGCAGATGGTCGGCCGTCAGCCGCCAGGCCCGACCGCCCTCCAGCGGGGCGAGCCAGAGATCGTCCTCGGCGACGAAGGTGACCAGATCGCCGTGCAGGTGGGGGTGGCGCAGATAGGCGCCCGCGGAGGTGCTCAGGGAGTCCGTCACGCGGCCAGCGTAGGCAGCCTCGGGTTCGGGCCGCTCCGTTTTCCGCAGACTCCGGCCGAGCGGAAGTCCCTTACGACCAGCGGCCGGTGCGCCCCAGCAGCAGCGCCCCGGCGGCCACCCCGGCGGTGGAGGTGCGCAGCACCGAGGGGCCCAGCCGGTACGGCTTGGCGCCCGCCTCGGCGAAGGCGGCCAGCTCCTCCGGGGAGACCCCGCCCTCGGGCCCGACCACCAGCACGAGGTCACCCGCCTCCGGCAGCCCGGCGTGCGCCAGCGGCTCGGCGCCCTCCTCGTGCAGCACGGCGGCGAAGGCGGCCTGCGCCAGGACGGGCGCCAGCTGCCTGGTGGTCATCGGGTCGCACACCTCGGGGAAGCGCAGCCGGCGGGACTGCTTGCCCGCCTCCCGGGCGGTGGCCCGCCACTTGGCGAGCGCCTTGGCGCCGCGCTCGCCCTTCCACTGGGTGATGCAGCGCGAGGCGGCCCAGGGGATCACCACGTCCACGCCGACCTCGGTCATGGTCTCCACGGCGAGTTCGCCGCGGTCGCCCTTGGGCAGCGCCTGGACGACGACGATCCGCGGGGCGGGCTCCGGCTCCCGGCGCACGGCGGCCACCGTGACGTCGATCGCGTCCTTGCCGAGCACCTCGGCGACCGTCCCGTCCACGCCGAGCCCCCGCCCGTCGGCCAGGGTCACCGCCTCGCCGGCCGCCAGCCGCTTCACCGCGGCCGCGTGCCGCCCCTCCGGCCCGTCGAGGCGCACCACCGACCCGGGCGCGGCGGCGGCGATCCGCTCGGTCTCGACGACGAAGACGGGCGCGGTCATGACGGGGGACCTCCAGGGGCGGGGCGGGGGAACGGAAGAGGTGCCGGGGCGGGCCGGAAAAACGGAAGGGGTGCCGGGGGTCGGCCCCCGGCACCCCTGCGCGGACGGCTACCGGCCGTTGAACGCGTCCTTCAGGCGCGAGAACAGGCCCTGCTGGCCCGGCGCGAACTGGCCGGACGGGCGCTCCTCGCCGCGCAGCACCGCGAGCCGGCGCAGCAGCTCCTCCTGCTCGGCGTCGAGCTTGGTGGGCGTCTGCACCTCGACGTGCACTATCAGGTCACCCCGGCCGCCCCCGCGCAGATGGGTGATGCCCCTGCCGTGCAGCGGGATCGACTGGCCGGACTGGGTGCCGGGCCGGATGTCGACCTCCTCCAGCCCGTCCAGGGTCTGCAGCGGCACCTGGGTGCCGAGGGCGGCGGCCGTCATCGGGATGGTGACGGTGCAGTGCAGGTCGTCCCCGCGCCGCTGGAACACGCTGTGGGTGGTCTCGGCGATCTCGACGTACAGGTCGCCGGCCGGGCCGCCGCCGGGGCCGACCTCGCCCTCGCCGGCCAGCTGGATCCGGGTGCCGTTGTCGACACCGGCCGGGATCTTGACCGTCAGGGTGCGGCGGGCGCGGACCCGGCCGTCGCCGGCGCACTCGGGGCACGGGGTCGGCACGACGGTGCCGAAGCCCTGGCACTGCGGGCAGGGGCGGGAGGTCATGACCTGGCCCAGGAAGGAGCGGGTGACCTGGGAGACCTCGCCCTTGCCGCGGCACATGTCACAGGTCTGCGCGGAGGTGCCGGGGGCCGCGCCCTCGCCGTTGCAGGTGGTACAGGTGACGGCCGTGTCGACCTGGAGCTCCTTGGTGGTGCCGAAGGCGGCCTCCTCCAGGGTGATCTCCAGCCGGATCATGGCGTCCTGGCCGCGCCGGGTGCGTGAGCGCGGGCCGCGCTGACCGGCCGCGGCGCCGAAGAAGGCGTCCATGATGTCGGAGAAGCCGAAGCCCGCCGCGCCTGCGCCGAAGCCGCCCGCCCCGCCGCCGCCCGGCGACAGCGGGTCGCCGCCGAGGTCGTAGACCTGGCGCTTCTGCGGATCGGAGAGCACCTCGTATGCGGCGTTGATCTCCTTGAACCGCTCCTGCGTCTTCGGGTCCGGGTTGACGTCCGGGTGCAGTTCGCGTGCCAGGCGCCGGAACGCCTTCTTGATCTCGTCCTGCCCCGCATCCCGTCGGACGCCGAGTACCGCGTAGTAGTCCGTGGCCACCAAATGCTCCGCTTGTTCCGCCTGTAGTAGTGCTGCGACTGAAGCCGCCGCCGGGTCTGGCGGCGGCTGCTTGCTACGACTCGGCCAGGATCTGACCCACGTACCGTGCCACCGCTCGCACCGCCCCCATTGTGCCCGGGTAGTCCATCCGGGTCGGACCGATCACACCCAGTTTGGCCACGCTCTCGTCGCCCGAACCGTAGCCGACCGACACCACCGAGGTGGAAATCAGCCCTTCGTACGCGTTCTCCCGCCCGATCCGGACCGTCATCGCGGCGTCCGTGGTCTCACCCAGGAGGCGGAGCAGGATCACCTGCTCCTCCAGTGCCTCCAGCACCGGCTGGATGGTGAGCGGGAAGTCGTGCCCGAAGCGGGTCAGGTTGGCCGTGCCGGCCAGCATGATCCGCTCCTCGTTCTGCTCGGCGAGCGCCTCGAACAGCGTCGCCAGGACCGTACTGACGGTCGGCCGGTCGACCTGCTCGAAGATCGCCGGAAGGTCCTCCAGCAGGCCCGGGACGTCCGGCAGCCGCTGGCCGGCGGCGCGCGCGTTGATCCGCGCCCGCAGGTCGGCCAGGACCGTCTCACCGACCGTGCCCGGGCAGTCGACCATCCGCTGCTCGACCCGGCCGGTGTTGGTGATCAGGACCAGCATCACCTTGGCCGGGGCCAGCGCCACCAGCTCGATGTGCCGGACGGTGGAGCGGGTCAGCGAGGGGTACTGCACCACGGCGACCTGCCGGGTCAGCTGGGCGAGCAGCCGCACCGTGCGGGCCACCACGTCGTCGAGGTCGACGGCGCCGTCGAGGAAGTGCCGGATCGCCCGGCGCTCCGGGGCGCTCATCGGCTTGATCTCGGCGAGCTTGTCGACGAAGAGGCGGTACCCCTTGTCGGTGGGGATGCGCCCGGCACTGGTGTGCGGCTGGTGGATGTAACCCTCCTCCTCCAGCGCCGCCATGTCGTTGCGCACCGTCGCCGGGGACACCCCGAGGTTGTGCCGCTCGACGAGTGCCTTGGAGCCGACCGGCTCCTCCGTCCCCACGTAGTCCTGGACGATCGCGCGCAGCACGGCGAGCTTGCGATCGTCCAGCTGGCGGACCTCACCGGCCATGGGGCACGCACCTCCGTCTTCGCACGTTGTCCGTCTGTGATGCTGCGGGGCCGCTCCGGAAGGACCCCGGCCTTGGCACTCAACGCACACGAGTGCCAAAACCGTACCTGCCAGTGTAAGGCCCGGGTCCTACCGCAGGAACGGCCCGGCCGGGGTGATCCTGCCCGCACTCCCGGGCGGCCGTCCCGATACTCCCCGTGCGGAGGGTGGTGCTCAGGGGCCGTCCGGGTGGCAGCATCGGAAGCGACGGCGAATGGAGGAGCAAGCGATGTCGAGCTCGGGCCAGCACACCCGTTTCGCGCCTGACCGCGGCCTGACCAGCCGCATGGTCGCGACGATGTTCGTGATCGGGCTGCTGTACGTAGGTTTCACGGGCCTGCTGATCGCGCTGCTGCGCGGGGCCTGGCCGCTGATCGTGCTGATCTCCGGCGGGCTGTTCGTGGCCCAGTTCTGGTTCAGCGACAAGATCACCGAGCGGGCGATGGGCGCCCGCGAGGTGAGCGAGGAGCAGTACCCCCAGCTGCACGGCACGATCGACCGGCTCTGCGCCCTGGCCGACATGCCCAAGCCCCGCGTGGCGGTCGCCGACAACGACATGCCCAACGCCTTCGCGACCGGCCGCAACCCGCAGAACGCGGTGGTGTGCGTCACCACCGGCCTGCTGCGCCGGCTCGAACCGGAGGAGCTGGAGGGCGTCCTGGCGCACGAGCTGTCGCACGTCGCCCACCGGGACGTCGCGGTGATGACCATCGCCGGCTTCCTCGGCGTGCTCGCCGGGGCGATGACCCGGATCGCCATGTACGGCGGCTTCATGGGCGGCGGGCGCAACAACAACGACCAGAACGCGGCCATCGCGGCGCTGGTCATCCCACTGGTGTCGATCGCCGTCTACGCGATCAGCTTCCTGCTCACCCGGCTGCTCTCCCGCTACCGCGAGCTGGCCGCCGACCGGGCCGCCGCCCAGCTCACCGGCCGGCCCAGCGCCCTGGCCTCGGCCCTCACCAAGGTGACCGGGCAGATCGCGGCCATCCCCACCGAGGACCTGCGCAGGTCGCAGCCGTACAACGCCTTCTACTTCGCCCCCGCGCTGAGCGCCCGGGAGACCGCCGCGCAGCTGTTCTCCACCCACCCGACGCTGGAGAAGCGGCTGGCGCAGCTGGCGAAGATCTCCGAGCAGCTCGGCCGCTGACACCCGTACCGCCTGAAAGGACCGCCGTGGGATTCCTGGACGCCCTGTTCGGCCGCACCAAGCCCGTCAAGCCCGACCTCGACCAGCTGTTCGGGCTTCCGTCGGCCGCGCTCACCCTGGAGGCCGGGGCCGGGTTCCTCCCCACCGGGCTCGGCTCCGTCTGCTTCGCGGCCGTCGAGGGCGGGGCCTTCGTCCAGGTCGAGCAGCAGGTGCGGGCGCTGCTGGACGCCGACACCGAGCGCGGCGGCGCCCCGGTGGAGGCCTCCAAGGACGCCTACGGCTACTCCTGGCTGCTCGCCCGGCACCGGCCCGAGGAACTGCCGGAGCTGGTCAACGACCTGCACGCGGTCAACAGCGAGCTGGAGGCGAACGGCTTCGGGCCCCAGCTGCTCTGTTCGCTGGTGGGCTTCCGCAACGGGGAGGGGCAGTCGCTGGCGCTGGTCTACCTCTACAAGCGCGGCACCTTCTACCCCTTCGCCCCGATGCCCGGCGGCGGGGAGAAGCGCAACAGCCCGCTGGAGCTCCAGGTCAACGCGATGCTGGGGAACGACCTGCGGCTGGAGAAGGAGCTGAGCCGCTGGTTCCCCCTCTGGGGCGCGCCGGGGCTCTGACGGCCGGTCCGCCCTCCCTATGATCACCCGTATGCGCAGCCGCCAGTACGGACCGGACCTGACCCCGCCGTGGAAGAAGCAGGCCCCCGCCCCCGAGGTCCCCGCCGAGCGGGACCTCGTCGTCGAGGAGGCCGCCAGCGGCTTCTGCGGGGCGGTGGTGCGGTGCGAGAAGACCGCCGAGGGGTTCACCGTCACCCTGGAGGACCGCTTCGGCAAGCACCGGGTGTTCCCGCTGGTCCCGCGCGGCTTCCTGCTGGAGGGCCGGGTCGTCACCCTGGTCCGCCCCACCGGCCCGGCCGCGCCCCGCACCCCCGCCCGCACCGCCTCCGGCTCCATCGCCGTCCCGGGCGCCCGCGCCCGGGTCGCCCGCGAGTCCCGCATCTACGTCGAGGGCCGGCACGACGCCGAGCTGGTCGAGCGGGTCTGGGGCGACGACCTGCGGATCGAGGGCGTGGTCGTCGAGTACCTCCAGGGCATCGACGACCTTCCCGCGATCGTCGCCGACTTCGCCCCCGGCCCCGGCCGCCGCCTCGGCGTCCTGGTCGACCACCTGCTCCCCGGCACCAAGGAACACCGCATCGCCGCCCAGGTCACCGGCGATTCGGTGCTGGTCGTCGGCCACCCCTACATCGACATCTGGCAGGCCGTGAAGCCCTCCAGCGTCGGCATCCCCGCCTGGCCCGCCGTCCCCCGCGGCGAGGACTGGAAGGAGGGCACCTGCCGCCGCCTCGGCTGGCCGGTGGACACCCCGGCGGCCTGGAAGCACATCCTGTCGAAGGTCGACAGCTACAAGGACCTGGAGCCCGAACTGCTGGCGAAGGTCGAGGAGTTGATCGACTTCACGGCCCTGCCGGGTCAGGAGTAGGTCTGGAACTCCGAGGTGTCGAGCGTGACGCCGAGCAGGTCCACCGGGATCGACTCTCCGAACTTGGTGGTCCGCTCGGACACGTAGTCCGGCAGCCCCGAGGCGCTCGACCTGGTCGGTTCCGTCAGCAGCACGCATACAGCCTTGATCGGATCGACGATCAGGTACACGGGGATGGTGCCCTCTGCATAGAGCTCTCGCTTGGTCCGATAGTCACGCAACACGCTGGTCTTCGAGACCACCTCGACCACCAATGTGAGAACGGGCGCGGGAACCAAGCGACCCGGGCCCTCGAAAGCATCCCGCTCGAACACGACCAGGTCCGGCTGCGGCTCGCTCGTCAATTCGGGAAGACCGATGTCCTGCGTGGTCAGACGGTGCCATCGCGCCCGAGGGAGTTGGTCCCGAATGGCTTCGACAATGATGTTGTGGACCAGGTCCGGCCCGGCCATCATCACGATTTCCCCCCTGAGGAGCTCAGCCTTGTAACCCTCCGGGACCTCCAGGTTCTCGAAGATCCCGGTCATCCGATCATCGATGGCGGTCATGGCGCGCTCCCTCCGACGGCTGACACCCACGTTAACGAATGTCAGTCCACGAGGTCACGTACTACTGCATCCGCCAGCAGCCGGCCCTGGAGGGTGAGGGCGGCGCGGCCCTGCTCGTAGGGCTCCGCGGCGAGGAGGCCGTCGGCCAGGGCCCGGTCGGCGGCCTTGCGGCCGGCGGGGGCGAGGAGGTCGAGGGGGACGCCCTGCTCCAGGCGCAGCTCCAGCAGGATGCGCTCGACCCGGCGGTCCTCGTCCGACAGGACCTCGCGGCCCTGGGCGGGGGTGCGGCCCTCGGCGAGGGCCTGGGCGTAGGCGGCGGGGTGCTTGGCGTTCCACCAGCGGACACCGCCGATGTGGCTGTGGGCGCCGGGGCCGGCGCCCCACCAGTCGGCGCCGGTCCAGTAGAGCTCGTTGTGGCGGCAGCGGCCCTCGGGGGTGGTGGCCCAGTTGGAGACCTCGTACCAGGAGTAGCCGGCCCCGCTCAGCGCCTGCTCGGCGATCAGGTAGCGGTCGGCGTGCACGTCGTCGTCGATCATCGGCAGTTCGCCGCGCTTGACCCGGGCGGCGAGCCGGGTGCCGTCCTCGACGATCAGGGAGTACGCGGAGACGTGGTCCGGCCCGGCGCCGATCGCGGCGTCCAGGGAGGCCCGCCAGTCGTCGTCGGACTCGCCGGGGGTGCCGTAGATCAGGTCGAGGTTGACGTGCTCGAAACCGGCCGCGCGGGCCTCGGCCACGCAGGCCTCGGGGCGCCCCGGGGTGTGGTGGCGGTCGAGGAGCTGGAGGACGTGCGGGCGGGCGCTCTGCATGCCGAAGGAGATCCGGTTGTAGCCGCCCTCGCGCAGCTCGGCCAGGTACGCCGGGTCGACGGACTCCGGGTTCGCCTCGGTGGTGACCTCGGCGTCCGGCGCGAGCCCGAACTCCTCGCGCAGCGCGGCGAGCATCTTCACCAGGTCGCGGGCCGGCAGCAGGGTGGGGGTGCCGCCGCCGAGGAAGACGGTCCGCACCGGCAGGTCCGCCTCCCCCAGCACCCTGCGGGCCAGCCGGATCTCGGCGACCACGTTGTCCGCGTACGTCTCCTGCGAGGCGACGGCCCCGGAGGAACGCAGCTCGGTGGCCGTGTAGGTGTTGAAGTCGCAGTAGCCGCAGCGGCTGGCGCAGTACGGCACGTGCAGGTAGAAACCGAACGGCCGCCGCCCCAGCCCGGTGAGGGCGTGCGCGGGCAGGGAACCGTCGGACGGCACCGGTTCGCCGTCAGGGAGTGCGGAGGGCATGACCCCATTGTCCCGTACGACCCACCCGAACCGGTGAGCCGTACGGGACGGGCCTGTCTCAGGCCTCGTTGGCGCCCGCGTACATCGCGGTGACGGCGTCCGCGTAGGTCCGCTCGACCACCGGGCGCTTGATCTTCAGGCTCGGGGTGAGCTCGCCGTGCTCGATGTCGAGGTCGCGCGGCAGCAGGTGGAACTTCTTGATCGTCTGCCAGCGCTGGAGGTCGGCGTTGACCCGCTTGACGAAGCCCTCGATCAGCTGGTGCACGGCCGGCTCGGCGGCCAGCTCGGCGTAGCTCCTCCCGGCCAGGCCGTGCTCGGCGGCCCAGGGTATGAGCACCGCCTCGTCCAGGCCGATCAGCGCGGTGCAGTAGTTGCGGCCGTTGCCGATCACCAGGATGTTGCTGACGAACGGGCAGACCGCCTTGAACTTGCCCTCGACCTCGCTGGGCGCCACGTACTTGCCGCCGGAGGTCTTGAACAGGTCCTTCTTGCGGTCGGTGATCCGCAGGAAGCCGTCGGCGCTCAGCTCGCCGATGTCCTCGGTGTGGAACCAGCCGTCCGGCTCCAGCACCTCGGCGGTCTTGTCCGGCAGGTTGTGGTAGCCGCGCATGACGCCGGGGCCGCGCAGCAGGATCTCGCCGTCCTCGGCGATCCGCACCTCGGTGCCGGGCAGCGGGCGGCCCACCGTCCCGATCCGCACGTCCTCCTTGCGGTTGACGCAGGAGCCCGCGCTGGTCTCGCTCAGCCCGTAGCCCTCCAGGATCGGCACCCCGGCGCCGAGGAAGAAGTAGCCGATCTCGGGGGCGAGCGCGGCGCTGCCGGAGACGGCGCCGCGCATCCGGCCGCCGAAGGCCGCCCGGATCTTGGCGTACACCAGCTTGTCGGCCAGCGCGTGCTGGAGCCGCAGGCCCAGCGGGGCGCTCTCGACGCCGGTGGCGATCCGGCTCTCCTGCGCCACCCGGGCGTACTCGCGGGCGACCTGGGCGGCCCACATGAAGATCTTGTACTTGGCGCCGCCCTCGGCCCGGGCCCGGCCGGCGATGCCGTTGTAGACCTTCTCGAAGATGCGCGGCGCCGAGGCCATGACGGTCGGCCGGATGGCCGGCAGGTTGTGGATGATCCGGTCGACCCGGCCGTCCACCGCCATCACGTGGCCGGTGGCGATCTGGCCGGAGATCAGCGTCTTGCCGAAGACGTGCGACAGCGGCAGCCACATGAACTGGACGTCGTCGGGGCCCAGCAGGCCGCTGGCCTCCTGGGCCTTGCCCTCGTACGCCCAGCAGTCGTGCACCAGGCGCACGCCCTTGGGGCGGCCGGTGGTGCCGGAGGTGTAGATGAGGGTGGCCAGCTGCTCCTTGTCGAGCGCGGCCACGGCCTTCTCGACCGCGTCCGGGTGCTGCTCCAGGTACTCGGTGCCGCGCCGCTCCAGCTCGGCCAGGGTGATCAGGTCCAGGCCTGCCGTCTCGGGCGCCTGGGCGGGGGCGTCGAAGAGGATCACGGTGCGCAGCTCGGGCAGCTGGTCGATGTGCTCGACGGCCTTGGCCAGCTGGGCGGCGTTCTCGGCGAACATCGCCCGGGAGCCGGAGTTGGAGAGGATGAAGGCCGTCTCGTCCCCGTTGGTGCTCGGGTAGACGGTGGTGATGGCGGCGCCCGCGCACATGGCCCCGAGGTCGGTGAGGATCCACTCGATCCGGGTCGAGGAGGCCAGCGCGACCCGGTCCTCCGGCTGGATGCCGAGCGCCATCAGGCCGGCCGCCACCGCCTTGACCCGGGCCGCGGTCTGCGCCCAGGTGAGCGAGCGCCACTGCTCGGCGCCCGGCGCGCCGTCCGCCGCGTGCTCGTCGACCGTGGCGGGGTAGCGGTAGGCCTCGGCGTTCGGGGTGGCCGCGACGCGGTCGAGGAAGAGGTGGGCGACGGAGGCCGGACGCCCGGCGACGATGTCGGCACTGCCGGAGTCGATCAGGGACTGCGCGGAACTCAACGAGGACCTCCGGGGGCGGGTGGCCGTCTGAGGGATTGTCGCGGCGCCCGTGGGGGCGGTCGCCGGGCCCCGGTTCACCGGAGTGGTACCGGCCAGTAACAAGGGCGCTGTCAGCAGCCTAGGGGGAAACGGGTCATTCCGTAAGGGGGAGGGCCCAGCTGGCACACCGCCCCGGCGCCGGTGCCCGACGACGACACCCGGACGCCCCCGCCGCACCCGCGTTCGTACGCACAATCGGCAAAAGCCAGGCAAACCTCCGCCGGGCAACCCCCGAATCGCCTGTGCGACGCTACAGAACAACGAGAATCAGGGTGCGAACCCGACCGGCGACGACAAGAGTGGGCCAGTGCTGATCAGATTGCTCCGGACATACCTACGCCCGTACTCCCGACCGATCACCTTGCTGGTGGTACTCCAGCTGGTGTCCACCCTCGCCGCGCTCTACCTGCCGACACTCAACGCCGACATCATCGACAACGGCGTGGTCAAGGGCGACACCGGCTACATCCTCCGCCTGGGCGCGATGATGATCGGAGTCACCATCGTCCAGGCCCTCTGCTCGATCGGCGCCGTCTACTACGGCGCCCACACCGCCATGGCCTTCGGCCGGGACGCCCGCGCCGCCGTCTTCGACCGGGTGCAGAGCTTCTCCTCCCGGGAGGTCGGCCAGTTCGGCGCTCCCTCCCTCATCACCCGCACCACCAACGACGTCCAACAGGTCCAGATGCTGGCCCTGATGAGCTTCACCCTGATGGTCGCCGCACCGATCATGTGCGTCGGCGGCATCATCATGGCGCTCAACCAGGACGTCCCGCTGTCCGGCCTGCTGCTCGCCGTCATCCCCGCGCTCGGCGTCGTCGTCGTCCTGCTGGTCCGCGCACTGCGGCCCAAGTTCCGCAGCATGCAGGAGAAGATCGACACCGTGAACCGGGTACTGCGCGAGCAGATCACCGGCATCCGGGTCATCCGCGCCTTCGTCAAGGACGACCACGAGCAGGCCCGCTTCGCCGCCGCCAACGAGGACCTCACCCAGGTCGCCCGGCACGTCGGCCGACTGATGTCGATAATGTTCCCGGCCGTCATGCTGGTCGTGAACGTCTCCAGCGTCGCGGTGCTCTGGTTCGGCGCCCACCGCATCGACGGCGGCTCCATGGAGATCGGCGCACTCACCGCCTTCCTCTCCTACCTGATGCAGATCCTGATGAGCGTCATGATGGCCACCTTCATGTTCATGATGGTGCCCCGCGCCGAGGTCTGCGCCGAACGCATCCAGGCGGTCCTCAACACCGACTCCAGCGTCGCACCGCCCGCCACCCCGATCACCGAGGTGCCCCGCCGCGGCAACCTGGAACTGCGCGACGTCGACTTCCGCTACCCCGGCGCCGAGGCCTCCGTACTGCGCGGCATCGACCTCACCGCCCGCCCCGGCGAGACCACCGCCATCATCGGCTCCACCGGCAGCGGCAAGTCCACCCTGCTCGGCCTCATCCCCCGGCTCTTCGACGCCACCGGCGGCCAGGTCCTGCTCGACGGCGTCGACGTGCGCGAAATCGCCCCCGCGCTGCTCGCCGAGAGCGTCGGCATCGTCCCGCAGAAGCCCTACCTGTTCTCCGGCACCGTCGCCAGCAACCTCCGCTACGGCCGGCCCGACGCCACCGACGAGGAACTCTGGCACGCCCTCGAAATCGCCCAGGCCAAGGACTTCGTCGAGAAACTGCCCGAAGGCCTGGACGCCCCCATCGCCCAGGGCGGCGGCAACGTCTCCGGCGGCCAGCGCCAACGCCTGGCCATCGCCCGGGCCCTCGTCCGCGAACCCGACGTCTACCTCTTCGACGACTCCTTCTCCGCGCTCGACTACGCCACCGACGCCAAGCTGCGCAAGGCCCTCTCCCACGAGACCTCCGACGCCACCGTCCTGATCGTCGCCCAGCGCGTGTCCACCATCCGCGACGCCGACCGGATCATCGTCCTCGACGAAGGCGCCGTCGTCGGCAGCGGCACCCACCACGAACTGATGGCCGACAACCCGACCTATCGGGAGATCGTGCTCTCCCAGCTCACCGAGCAGGAGGCCGCGGCATGAGCGAGCGAAGCGAGCGAAACATCAAGAGGTGCGCACGGGCGCATGCCCCTGCCGAGCGCAGCGAGGTGGGCGCATGAGCCCCCGCAAGACCGCCGCCAAGACGAAGGCCGACCTCCCCAGCGACTCCCAGGCCGCCGCCGCCCGCCGCGGCCCGGCCGGCCCCGGCCGCTTCATGGGCGGCCAGGGCACCGAGAAGTCCATGGACTTCAAGGGCTCCGGCAAACGCGTCCTCGGCCTGCTGCGCCCCGAACGCAACCTGCTGATCGGCGTCCTGCTGTTCGGCGTGATCGGCATCGGCTGCGCCGTCATCGGCCCCAAGATCCTCGGCGACGCCACCGACCTGATCTTCGCCGGCGTCATCGGCGCCCGCTTCCAGACCGGCGTCTCCAAGGAACAGGTCATCGACGGGCTCCGCGCCCACGGCGACGGCGGCGTCGCCGACCTGCTCTCCGCCGTCGACTTCACCCCCGGCCACGGCATGGACTTCAACGCCATCGGCTCCATCCTGCTCTGGGTCCTCGGCATCTACGTCGCCTCCGCCGTCTTCGGCATCTTCCAGGGCCGCCTGGCCACCAAGGCCATCCAGTCGGCCGCCTACCGGCTGCGCCAGGACGTCGAGGCCAAACTGGCCCGACTGCCGCTGAGCTACTTCGACAAGCAGCCCCGCGGCGAGGTGCTCAGCCGGGTCACCAACGACATCGACAACATCGGCCAGTCCATGCAGCAGACCATGGGACAGATCGTCAACTCGCTGCTCACCGTGGTCGGCGTGCTGGCGATGATGTTCTGGATCTCCCCGCTGCTCGCCGCGATCGCGCTCGTCTCCGTGCCGCTGTCGGTGGTCGTCGCCGCCAAGGTCGGCAAGCGGGCCCAGCCGCAGTTCGTCCAGCAGTGGAAGTCCACCGGCCAGCTCAACGCCCACATCGAGGAGATGTACACCGGCCACACCCTCGTCAAGGTGTTCGGCCGGCAGCACGAGGCCGCCGAGACCTTCCGCGAGCACAACGAGGCGCTGTTCCACGCCAGCTTCCGGGCCCAGTTCATCTCCGGGATCATCCAGCCCGCGATGATGCTGATCGGCAACCTGCAGTACGTGCTGGTCGCCGTCGTCGGCGGCCTGCGGGTCGCCAGCGGCTCCCTGTCCATCGGCGACGTGCAGGCCTTCATCCAGTACTCCCGGCAGTTCAGCCAGCCGCTCACCCAGGTCGCCAGCATGGCCAACCTGGTGCAGTCCGGAGTCGCCTCCGCCGAGCGCGTCTTCGAACTGCTGGACGCCCCCGAGCAGAGCTCCGAACCGGCCGTGCCCGAGAAGCCCGACACCGTCCACGGCCGGGTCGCCTTCCAGGACGTGTCCTTCCGCTACGACCCGGACAAGCCGCTCATCGAGGACCTCTCGCTCAAGGTCGAACCCGGCCAGACCGTGGCCATCGTCGGCCCCACCGGCGCCGGCAAGACCACCATGGTCAACCTGCTGATGCGGTTCTACGAGGTCAGCTCCGGGCGGATCACCCTGGACGGGGTGGACATCGCCGCGATGTCCCGCGAGGAACTGCGCTCGGGCATCGGCATGGTCCTCCAGGACACCTGGCTGTTCGGCGGCAGCATCGCCGACAACATCGCCTACGGCGCCCAGGGCGCCACCCGCGAACAGGTCGTCGAGGCCGCCAAGGCCGCCCACGTCGACCGCTTCGTGCGCACCCTGCCGGACGGCTACGACACCGTCATCGACGACGAGGGCACCGGCGTCAGCACCGGCGAGAAGCAGCTGATCACCATCGCCCGGGCGTTCCTCGCCCAGCCGTCCATCCTGGTCCTGGACGAGGCGACCAGCTCGGTCGACACCCGCACCGAGGTGCTGATCCAGCGGGCCATGGCCCGGCTGCGCACCGGCCGCACCAGCTTCGTGATCGCCCACCGGCTCTCCACCATCCGGGACGCCGACGTGATCCTGGTGATGGAGAACGGGTCGATCGTCGAGCAGGGCTCGCACGACGAGCTGATCGCCGCCGGCGGCGCCTACGCCCGGCTCTACCAGGCGCAGTTCGCCGAGGCCGTGGCCGAGGTGGACTGACACCGGCTCATGCGAGGGGCCGGGACGGGTGGGTGCCCGTCCCGGCCCCTCGCGTACCCCGGCCCTTCGCGGGTCACGGCCCCTCGCGTACCCCGGCCCTGCACGTACCCCGGCCCTGCACGTACCCCGGCCCTCCCGGAGGACCTCGGCCTTCGCTACCGTGGCCCCCGTGACCGCCCAGCCCGCCGGCTCCGAACAGACCCCGGACGCGTTCGAGACGAACCGCCGCTACCTGGGCTCCGTCGCCTACCGGCTGCTCGGCTCCTTCACCGACGCCGAAGACGTCCTCCAGGACGCCTGGCTGCGCTGGCAGGCCGCCGACCGGGCCGCCGTCACCGACCCGCGCGCCTTCCTCACCACCGTGGTCACCCGGCTCTGCTACGACCAGCTCGGCTCCGCCCGGGCCCGCCGCGAGGCCTACTACGGCGAGTGGCTGCCGGAGCCGTCCGTCTCCTACGCGAGCGCCCCCGACTCCCCCGCCGAACTGGCCGAACGCGGCGAGTCCGTCTCACTCGCCCTGCTCGCCGTACTGGAGCAGCTCACCCCCGCCGAGCGGGCCGCCTTCGTGCTGCACGACGTCTTCGCCGTCGGCTTCGAGGACATCGCGGCCTCCCTGGACCGCACCCCCGACGCCACCCGCCAACTCGCCTCCCGGGCCCGCCGCCGGGTCAGGGACGGCGGCCCGCACCCCGGCGCCGACCCGGCCGAGCACCGCCGGGCCGTGGAGGCCTTCGCCGCCGCCAGCACCAAGGGCGACATCCTGGGCCTGATGGAGATCCTCGACCCGGACGTGGTCTGGCACGCCGACGGCGGCGGCATCGTCCGCGCCGCCGCCCGCCCGGTCCACGGCGCCGACAGGGTGGCCCGGCTGGTGGCCGGCCTGGTGGACAGGTGGTTCACCCCCGAGCTCGGACTCGGCCACGCGACGGTCAACGGCGAACCGGGCCTGCTCTGGTACGAGAAGGCCACCGGCGCCGTCGGCGGCGTGATGGCCTTCACCCTCGCCGGCGGGCGGATCACCGAGGCGTACATCGTGGTCAACCCCGAGAAGCTCACCCGGATCAGCCCCGTCACGACACCGTGACACGGGCCCCCGGGGGCGTGTGACACAGCTCACCGTCACATCCCGACCGGCCGCACCGTCCCCCTCCCGAACAGCGCTCCACCGGAGCGACCTCGCGAGGAGGCGGACGAGATGAGCAGCACCACCAGCACCGGCAAGCGGATCGTCGTACTGGGCGCCGGATACGCCGGACTCACCGCGGCCAAGGGCGCCGGACGGCACCACGCCGTCACCCTGGTCGCCCCCGAGGAGCGGCTCCTGCACCGCATCCGCCAGCACGAGACCGCGGCCGGCCGCAGCCGCGACTGGCCCGCCATCGGCGAACTGGCCCGCGGCCGCCGGATCGAACACCGCCGGGCCCGGGCCGTCGAACTCGACCCGGCCGGGCACAAGGTCGTCCTGGACGACGGCACCACCCTCGGCTACGACACCCTCGTCCACGCCCTCGGCAGCCGCACCGCCTGGCACGGCGTCCCCGGCGCCGTCGAGCACGCCCACCCCGTGGAGCGCGCCGCCGAAGTGCGGCGCCTCATCCGCGAGGCCGACCGCCCCGGCACCCTGGCCGTCGTCGGCGGCGGCGCCACCGGCATCGAACTGGCCACCGAACTCGCCGAGGCCCACCCCGACCTGCGGGTGCGGATCGTCGCGGCCGGGCAGGTCGGCGGCACCTACTCGCCCAAGGGCCGCGCCCACATCCGCCGCGTCCTCGACCGGCTTGGCGTCGCCGTCCACGAGAACGCCACCGTCACCGAGGTCACCCCGGACGGGCTGCGCACCACCGCCGGCCCGATCGAGGCCGACCTCACCGTGTGGGCCGCCTCGATGGAGCCGCACCCGCTGGCCGCCGAGTCCGGACTGGCCGTGGACGAGCACGGCCGGGCCCTGGTCGACGACCACCTGCGGTCGGTCTCGCACCCGGACGTCCACGTGGTCGGCGACGCCGCCGCCGTCACCGTCCCCGGCGTCGGCACCCTGCGGATGGGCTGCGCCACCGCCCTGCCGCAGGGCCAGTACGTCGGCAGGCTGCTCGACGGGCGCACCTCGAAGCCGTTCTCGTTCCGGTACGTCGTGCAGTGCCTGAGCCTCGGCCGGCGGGACGGGCTGCTGCAGCTGGTCCACCCGGACGACTCGATGAAGCCCACCGTCCTCACCGGCACCGCGGGGCGGCTGGCCAAGGCCGGGATCGTCACCGCCGTCCTCGGAGCGCTCAAGTAGCCGGCGGGGCGTCCTGCGCGAACGGCGCGTCCCGGGGGAAGGGCCCGCGAAACGCGGAAAGGGCCGGGGAACGCGGAAGGGCCCGGGCGGATGCCCGGGCCCTCCTGGTACCGCTCGCTGCTACTTCTTGTCCTTCGGCGACTCGGCGTCGGTGGACAGCGCGGCGATGAAGGCCTCCTGCGGGACCTCCACGCTGCCGACCATCTTCATCCGCTTCTTGCCTTCCTTCTGCTTCTCCAGCAGCTTCCGCTTACGGGAGATGTCACCGCCGTAGCACTTGGCGAGAACGTCCTTGCGGATCGCGCGGACCGTCTCGCGGGCGATCACCCGGGAGCCGATGGCGGCCTGGATCGGCACCTCGAACTGCTGGCGGGGGATGAGCTTCTGCAGCTTGCCCGCCATCATCACGCCGTAGCCGTAGGCCTTGTCCTTGTGCACGATCGCGGAGAAGGCGTCCACCGCGTCGCCGTGCAGCAGGATGTCGACCTTGACCAGGCTGGCGCTCTGCTCGCCGATGGGCTCGTAGTCGAGCGAGGCGTAGCCGCGGGTCTTGGACTTCAGCTGGTCGAAGAAGTCGAAGACGATCTCCGCGAGCGGCAGGGTGTAGCGCAGCTCGACGCGGTCCTCGGACAGGTAGTCCATGCCCTGCAGGCTGCCGCGACGGGACTGGCAGAGCTCCATGATCGCGCCGACGAACTCGTTCGGCGCCAGGATGGTGCCGCGCACGACCGGCTCGAAGACCTCGGAGATCTTGCCCGACGGGAACTCGCTCGGGTTGGTGACGGTGTGCTCGCTGCCGTCCTCCATCACCACCCGGTAGATCACGTTCGGGGCGGTGGAGATCAGGTCGAGGTTGAACTCGCGCTCCAGGCGCTCCCGGATGATCTCCAGGTGCAGCAGGCCGAGGAAACCGCAGCGGTAGCCGAAGCCCAGCGCGACCGAGGTCTCCGGCTCGTACACCAGGGCGGCGTCGTTCAGACGCAGCTTGTCCAGGGCGTCGCGCAGCAGCGGGTAGTCCGAGCCGTCCAGCGGGTAGAGGCCGGAGAACACCATCGGGCGCGGGTCCTTGTAGCCGCCGAGCGGCTCAGTGGCGCCCTTGTGCTGCGAGGTGATCGTGTCACCGACCTTGGACTGCCGGACGTCCTTCACACCGGTGATGATGTAGCCCACCTCGCCGACGCCGAGGCCGTCGGCGACCTTCGGCTCCGGCGAGATGACGCCGATCTCCAGCAGCTCGTGGGTGGCGCCGGTGGACATCATCTGGATGCGCTCGCGCTTGGTGAGCTGGCCGTCCACGACACGGACGTAGGTGACCACGCCGCGGTAGGCGTCGTACACCGAGTCGAAGATCATCGCGCGGGCCGGGGCGTCCGCGACGCCGACCGGGGCCGGGATGGTGTTGACGATGTGGTCCAGCAGGTCCTCGACGCCGAGGCCGGTCTTGGCGCTGACCTGGAGCACGTCGGAGGGGTCGCAGCCGATGATGTGGGCGATCTCGGCGGCGTACTTCTCCGGCTGGGCGGCCGGCAGGTCGATCTTGTTCAGCACCGGGATGATCGTGAGGTCGTTCTCCAGCGCCAGGTACAGGTTGGCGAGGGTCTGCGCCTCGATGCCCTGGGCCGCGTCGACCACCAGGATGGTGCCCTCGCAGGCCGCCAGGGAGCGGGACACCTCGTACGTGAAGTCCACGTGGCCCGGGGTGTCGATCATGTTGAGGATGTGCGTCGTCCCGGCGTCCGGCCCGGTCTTCGGCGCCCACGGGAGGCGGACCGCCTGCGACTTGATGGTGATGCCGCGCTCGCGCTCGATGTCCATGCGGTCGAGGTACTGGGCACGCATCTGCCGGGGGTCGACGACACCGGTGATCTGCAGCATCCGGTCTGCGAGCGTCGACTTGCCGTGGTCGATGTGGGCGATGATGCAGAAGTTGCGGATCAGCGCCGGGTCGGTACGGCTGGGCTCTGGCACATTGATGGGGGTCGCGGGCACCTTGGTCCGATTCTCCGTTGGTCCGGGGCCGGGGGTGTCCGGATCATCGCTGACCGGCTATCCCGGGGACCGGACGGTCTCGTCCGATCGAAATAGTTCCTCCCATCTTCCCACGACCTCGGCCCGGACAGCGGTTCGGGCAGCGGTTCGAGCACCATGGAGCCTTCCGCGCCCGGCCCGCGCGGCAGCAGGATGGCCCCGTGATCCTGGAAAGCGCACTGCTCGACGTCCTGCCCGGCCATGAGGACGAGTTCCTCGCCGCCTTCGCCGAGGCCCGCCCGCTGATCGCCGTCCAGCACGGCTTCCGCTCCCTGCGACTGCACCGCTGCCTGGACGAGGGGCGCGGCTCGCGCTTCCTCCTCCAGGTGGAGTGGGAGACCCTCGCCGACCACACCGAGGGCTTCCGCGGCTCGGCCGAGTACCAGCGGTGGCGGGAACTGCTGCACCGGTTCTACCGGCCGTTCCCGGAGGTCGAGCACTACGGGGAGCCGGTGCTGAGCGCCTGAGACCGGCCGGTTTGGGGGCGGCGGCGGGCCCCTGGTAGCGTGGGCTGCTGCACCTGGCCTCGGCATGCCCTCTCAGCTGGACCGACGGCCGCCGGTGCGACCCCGTTCAGACCTTTTAGACAGACTGAGGCTCCTTCGTGGCGAACATCAAGTCCCAGATCAAGCGCAACAAGACCAACGAGAAGGCGCGCCTGCGCAACAAGGCCGTCAAGTCCTCGCTGAAGACCGCTCTGCGCAAGGCCCGTGAGGCCGCTGCCGCCGGCGAGACCGAGAAGGCCGTCGTGCTGGCCCGCGCCGCCTCCAAGGCGCTGGACAAGGCCGTGAGCAAGGGCGTCATCCACGCCAACCAGGCCGCCAACAAGAAGTCGGCCATCACCAAGCGCGTCAACGCGGCCGCCCAGGCCTGACGCCCCGGGGCCCCGGCCCCACCGCTTCGGGACGACCCGGCCCTCTACCCGGACCCCCGAGGCGTTGCGAGACCTCGCACCGTACGCGGCCTGCGTTCGCCACGCGGGTGCGGTGCACAACAGCAGTACGACAGGCGCCCAGCGGCCTCCTTCCCGGAGGCCACCGGGCGCCTGTCGCGTTCCACGGTCCGGCCGCTATGGTCGGTCCCGCGCGATCGAGGATGCGGGGAGCACTCCCGACGCCGGTACCGAGGGGGAACATCCATGACGACACCACCGCCGCCACCGCCGCCGCCGCCGCCGCCGAACCCGAACGGGCCGGGGTACGGGTTCCCGCAGCAGACGCCGGGGGCGCCCGCACCGGGGGCGGCCCCACCGGCCGCCGGCGGCTTCGGCCCCCCACCCGGACTGCCCGCCTCACCGGGGGCGGCTGCTCCTGCGGGCGTTTTCGGGGCCGCGCCTCCGGGTGCTCCGGCGGGCGGGGCGTCCGGAGCCCGCTCCGGAGGCAACCTCCGTCGCAACGCCGTCTGGGCCTTCGTCGGCGCGGTGCTCGCCTCGGCCGGCTGGACCACCGCGGTGATGGTCATCCCGGGCCTGGTCGCCGGCGCCGGCGACTCGTCCCCGCGAAGCCTCGGCAGCTACCACCTGCCGGACGACTTCTGCGCCACCGGGAAGCCGACCCGGCTGCTGGAGACGTACTCCGTCTCGGACAGCCCCTCGCCGACCCACCACACCGACCGGCACCCGGCCCTGGACAGCGCGAACTGTTCGATGTCGCTCAAGCGGACCGGCGGCGGCACCGACAGCGAGTACGCCTCCGTCTACATGCGGGCCGACCTCCACAAGGCGGTCAACCCCGCGCCCGAACTCTCCGCCAACAAGGAGCTCTACCGGGCGCGCGGCTACCAGATCACGGACATCCCGGGGATCGGCGACGAGGCGTACTTCCTGTACAAGGACGACGGCTCGGGTCAGTACCACACCATCTACGCCGAGGTGGACATCCGCGACGGCGGGATGACGTACTACATCACGTACTCGGCCAACTACACCACGGGGAAGGCCGATCCGCCGTCCAAGGACTCCCTGCGCAACGACCTGCAGACCGACGCCAACAACACCGTACGGGCCATGCGCAAATAGGCTGCGCGTCGGGGCCCCGGACCCGCCTCAGTACGCGGGCCGGGAGCCGGCCCGGGCGGCCCGGGCGACGGCGACCACCGCGCGCTCCAGGGCGAAGGCCGGATCGTCCGAGCCACCCTTCACGGCGGCGTCGGCCTGCGCGATCGCGGTCAGCGCGGTGGCCACCGCGTCCCCCGTCCAGCCGCGCATCTGCTGGCGGACCCGGTCGACCTTCCACGGCGGCATGCCCAGTTCGCGGGCCAGATCGGCCGGACGCATGTTGCGCCCGGTGGTCGCCAGCCGCCCGATGCTGCGCACGCCGGAGGCCAGCGCGTAGGTGATGCCGGTCGGCGGCTGGCCGACGGCCAGCGCCCAGCGCAGCCGCTCCAGCGCCTCGGCGGCCCTGCCGGTGACCGCCAGGTCGGCCACCTCGAAGCCGGTGGCCTCGGCCCGGCCGCTGTAGTAGCGGGCCACCACCGTGTCGTCGATCGCGCCCTCGACGTCCGAGGTCAGCTGACTGCACGCGGCCGCCAGCTCGCGCAGGTCGCTGCCGAGCGCGTCCAGCAGCGCCTGGCAGGCCTCGGGGGTCGCGGAGCGGCCCAGCGTACGGAACTCGCCCTTGACGAAGGCCAGTCGCTCACTCGCCTTGGTCAGCTTGGCGCAGGCCACCTCGCGCCCGCCGGCCTTGCGCCCGGCGTCCAGCAGGCCCTTGCCCTTGGCGCCGCCGGCGTGCACCAGCACCATGATCACTTCTTCGGCCGGTGCCTCGATGTACGCCTTGACCTCCTTCACCGAATCGGCGGAGAGGTCCTGGGCGGCCCGGACCACGATCACCTTGCGCTCGGCGAACAGCGAGGGCGTGGTCAACTCGGCCAGACTGCCGGGCTGCAGCCCGCCGGGCGGCAGGTCCCGCACGTCGGTGTCCGGGTCCGCCGCCTTCGCGGCGGCCACCACCTGGGCGACCGCACGGTCCAGCAGCAGCTCCTCCTGGCCGACCGCGAGGGTCAGCGGGGCGAGCAGGTCGTCGGGTGCACTCTTCCTGGCCATCGCCTACCAGCATCCCACGGGCCGCAGACACTCCCGCCCCACCCGCCGGACACCCGGGCCGACCAGGCACCCGGCCCCACCTGGAGAATGGTCCGGTGACCGAGAACCACTCCCCCGAGCTCCCGGACGTCGACGACCCGTTCGCCCGGCAGCTGCTGGTCCTGCCCGACCGCGACGCCGCCGAAGAAGCCGCCGAGGAGCTCGGCGCGAGCCACCCCGACCTCGGCGAGCCCGAGATCGTCCGCGACGCCCTGGCCGGCGAGGACGACGCCGAGGACGCCCAGTGGCTCGTCGTCCTCGACCCGCCGCCCACCGGCTGGACCCCGGCCCTCCTCCACGCCCTCGACGCCCTCGCCACCACCCACGAGGGCTGGCGCGAGGAGGCCTGACCTGCCGGAGTGCGTTCTGCGGGGCGCGGCGGGCCCACCCGTCCGGCGCCGCTGCGCGGCTCATCGCGCGGAGAACGCCGACTGGGCTCCCGGGGCTCGTCCGGCGCCGAGGCCACGGGCTCGGCACCGGGGATCGCGCTCAGGTGGTCTGCCGCACGGGGCCGTCGCTCTCCCCTTCTCCCCTGCGCTTCGCTTCTTCTGCGGCTCTCTTCTTCTGCGGCTCTCTTCTTCTGCGGCTCTCTTCTTCTGCGGCGTGCTCCGGGCAGGCCCGGAGCACGCCGCAAAAACGTTTCTTCTGGGCTTGCGCCCGCACCTCTCCTCCTCCCACCACCCCTACCCCTTACCCTTCCCCACTTCGTGGTTGGGAGGAGGAGAGCGGGCATCACGCGGGTGGGGCCCGCGGTGTGCCGGGGGTCCGGCCAGGGCTGGCGTGGGGCGTCGAGTGCTTGGGGCTGTGGGCACGCGAGCGGTGAGTGCCGTGGGTGGGGTGCGGGTTGACGGCCACGCCCAGGGTGGCAGGAGAGTCGCCGGTCACGGCGATGTCGCCCGCACGGTCGGTACGCAGGACGGTGGCACCGAGGCCGCGCAGACGGTCGACCGTCTTCATGGACGGATGCCCGTACGGGTTGTCCTCACCGCAGGAGATCAGCGCGAGCCGGGGCCGCAGGGCGCCGGTCAGGTCCCAGTCCTGGTGAGCCGATCCGTGGTGCGCCACCTTCAGGACGTCGACCCGGCCCAGGTGGCCCAACAGGGCCGACTGTGCGGGCGGTTCAAGGTCTCCCAGCAGTGCCATCTTCATTCCTCCTGTCAGTGAAACCAGCAGTGCAACGCTCGCGTTGTTCGCGCCGGGCGCCTCGACGGATGTCCCAGAGGCCGGCCACAGCACCTCCCAGGTCAACCCCGGTCCGGCCGAGCGCCGTTCACCACGGCCCGCCCGCAGCAGCGGCGCACCCGCCCCCGCCGTCCAGGCGGCCACCCGGGCCGCCTCGCCCGGTGGGTCGTCCAGGGTCGTGCCCTCGACCGCACCCACCCGGCGGCCCCGCAACACCCCTGGCACGCCCTCGACATGGTCGGCGTGGAAGTGCGTCAGCACGAGGAGCGGCACCGTCGTGATGCCGAGCTCGCGCAGGCACCGGTCGGCAGCGTTCGGATCCGGCCCGGCATCGATCACCACCGCGCTGTCCGGCGCACCCGCCGCGAGGGCCAGCATGTCCCCCTGCCCGACGTCGCACATCACCAGCCGCCACCCCGGCGGTGGCCAGCCGGTGGCGATCCGGGTGAGCTGCGGCGGGCGCAGCAGTACGGCGAGCAGCACCACCAGCAGCGCACCCGTCACCGCCATCCGGGCCCAGCGCCGGCGGACCGGCACCCGCCCTCCGGGCTCCGGTCGCCGGGGCAGCAGGAGGGGTGCGGTCCAGCAGGCGGCCAGAACGACCAGCGCGACCGTCGCCGTCCCGAACCAGCCTCCCGGCCAGGACAGTTGGCCGCCCGGCAGCTCCGCTCCGCGTCGCGCAACGAAGGCGAGCCAGCTGGCCGGCACCCCGGCGGGCTCCGCCAGCAGGCGGGCCGGGCCCGGGAGGAACGGCTGCAGGATCAGCACCCCGAAGCCGAGCAGCGTCGCCGGGGCCACCGCCAGCTCGGCCAGCAGGTTGCACGGGATCGCAACCAGGCTGATGTGCCCGGACAGCACCACCGTCACCGGCGAGCACAGCGCCTGCGCCGCAGCCGCAGCCGCGAGCGCGCCCGCCAGGTGGTGCGGCCAGCGCCGGGCCCTCAGGGACTCCGCCCAGTGCGGTCCGAGGATCAGCAGCCCGGCCGTGGCGAGCACCGAGAGCAGGAAGCCGAAGGACTGAGCAAGAAAGGGGTCCAGCAGGACGAGGACCAGCACGGCTCCGGCGAGGGCGGGCACGGCCTGGCGGGGACGGCCGGTGGCCAGGGCCAGCATTCCGATCAACCCCGTCCCCGCGGCCCGCAGCACGCTGGGCTCGGGCCGGCAGACGGTGACGAAGGCCAGCGTCAGCGCCGTGCCGAGCAGGGCGCTGGTGCGCAGTGACAGCCCCAGCAACGCGGCCAGACCGCGCCGTTCCGGGGTACCTGCCTGCCCGGGCGCGCCCAGCAGCACGCCGAGGACGATCGCCAGGTTGGCCCCGCTGACCGCCACCAGGTGCACCAGGTCGGTGGCCCGGAAGTCGTCCACCAGGTCGTCGGACAGCCGCGAGGTGTCTCCGACGACCAGCCCGGGGAGCAGCCCGCGGGCGTCCGACGGGAGCCCCTCGCTGGCCGTGCGCAGGCCCTCGCGCAGCCGCCCCGCGATCCGCTGCGGCAGGCTCGGCGGCTCGACCTGCCGGGGCGGGCCGTGGACGGCCAGCAGTGCCGCGGACTCGGTGTCGTACCCCTCTCCCGCCGGTCGCACCTCGGCCTCCACGGCCAGCCGTTCGGACGGGAGCCGCCGCAGCCAGGGCTCGCTCTCCGGCCCGCGGACCATGACGGTCACGGGAGTGTGCGTCCTGGTGGCGTGCCCGTCCGGGAGGAGGGTGACCCGGTCGGCCACCGCCTTCACGGTGAGGAGGGTCTGCCCGCCGGTGGTACCGCCCCGGGAGGCGTGCACCTTCGGATCTCCGGCGACGGTCAGTTCGACCTCCACCACCGGGGCGGGCGTGCCCGGGGCCCGCGGCGGGGCGTGCTCGGCCGCCCGGGCGAGCTCCCGCAGCGGCCCCCGGTGCAGGTCGGCGGTGTGCAGCGGGGTCGCGATCGCGGCCGCCGCTCCGGTGAGCAGCACGGCGGCCAGCGCCACTGCGGCCCCTCGTCGGTGAGGGACGCCACGCCGGAGCAGCAGGCCGGGTCGGGGCGGGAACCCGGGCCTGATGAGCAGGAGGACGGCCGCGAGCACGGCCACCCCCGCGAGCGGGAGGACGAGGGCCTCGGATCCCGGTTCCAGGGGCAGGAGCACCGCCGTGACCACCCAGGCCGAGGCGGCGGGCAGCAGCAGTCGGAAGTCGGCGCTCGGCGAACCGGTGCGCGGGAGCGGTGCGGTGGTGGCGGACATGGCGTCACCTCCCTTCAGGAGCGGTAGGAGGGGGGAAGGAATGTCAGAGGGTCAGCAGTGGGCGGAGTTCCGCGAACGTACGGGCGCCGATGCCGCTGACCTGCCGGAGCTGGTCGACCGAGCGGAACGACCCGTGCGAGGTGCGGTAGGCGAGGATGCGCTGCGCGAGGGTCGGGCCCACGCCGGGGAGGGTGTCGAGCTGTTCGGCGGTGGCGCGGTTGAGGCTGACGGGTGGTCGCGGGGCGCCGGCCCCTGGAGGCCCGACTGCGGCCCCGCCGGTCCCGCCGGTCCCGCCGGTCCCGCCGGCCAGGGCGGCAGGCGGGGCCTGCTCGCCGACCAGGATCTGTTCACCGTCCGTCAGGATCCGGGCCAGGTTGAGGTTCCTGGTGTCCGTCTCCGGCAGCGGACCGCCTGCCACCCGCAGGGCGTCGGCCACCCGCGAGCCGCCGGGCAGGGTGTGCAGGCCGGGAGCGCGGACCCGTCCGCCGATGTCGACCACGACGGCGGCCTCGGCACCCGGGCCGGTGGAACCCTCGGGTGGACCGGCTCCGGACGTGCCCCCGGCTGCGGACGAGCCGCCCGGCACCGAGGCGGCTGAGGACGCCGACGATGCCGACGACGTCGAGGCGACCGCCAAGGCCGGAACCGCCACCGCCTCCGGTCTGGCCAGCCAGAAGTGCTGCACGGCGTAGCCGACCGCGAAGATCAGCAGGATCGCCAGCCCGGCCACCGCCCGCCGGTCGAGTGCCAGTGCCGAGGTGAACCGCAGGCGCGATCCACCGCCCGGCGGATCCGGGAGGTCGAGCGGATCCACCGACGCGGGCAGCGGCGGCCCGGCAGCGGCCCGCCTCCCCTCATCCGCTGGAGGCGGGGACGGAGGTCGCGACGGCGACGGCGACGGCGACGGCGACGGGAGACCGTCGCCCACCGGCGCCTCGTCCGTCGGCAGCAGCGCCGCCATCCGCAGCCGAACCGTCTCGTTGATCGCTTGGCGCTTCGCCGCGCCCAGGCTCAAGGTCGTCATGGCGAGGACGCTAGGAGTCCTCCGGCGAGCGCGCAGAAACTACCCGAGCCCTGTGGATAACCCGGGGGCTGTGGACAAAAAGTGTCACTCACACGAGTGAGTAGCCATCACCACAGTTGACCCACCCGTCCCCCTGCACCCCGCAAACCCGCGACCCGCCCCGACCCGCCCCAGCCCCCGTACGAACCGCCTCACCCCGGCACGACCGGAGCGACCACCACCGCGAGCAGCCCCGGCCCGACGTGCGCGCCGATCACCGCCCCCACCTCCCCCACGTACAGCTCCCGCAGCCCCGGCACCCGCGCCCGCAGCCGCTCCGCGAGCGGCTCGGCCCGTTCCCCGGCCGCCAGGTGGTGGACGGTGATGTCCACCTCGCCCTCCCCCGACCGCTCGACCGCGATCTCCTCCAGACGCGCGATGGCCCGCGAGGCCGTCCGCACCTTCTCCAGCGGTTCGATCCGCCCCCCGTCCAGGTGCAGCAGCGGCTTGACCGCCAGTGCCGACCCGAGCAGTGCCTGCGCCGCCCCGATCCGCCCGCCCCGGCGCAGGTGCTCCAGAGTGTCCACGTAGAAGAATCCGCTGGTCACGGCCGCACGCCGGCTCGCCGCCTCGGCCGCCTCCCCCAGTCCCCGCCCGGCCGCGATCGCCTCGGCCGCCGCCAGCACCCCGTAGCCGAGGGCCATCCCGACCAGCCGGCTGTCCACCACCCGCACCGGTACGGGAGCCTCCGCGGCCGCCAGCCGGGCGGCCTCGACGGTGCCGGACAGCTCGCCGGAGATGTGCACCGAGACGATCCCCTCCGCCCCGGCCTCGGCGGCCGCCCGGTAGGCGGCGGCGAAGGTCTCCGGATTGGGCCGGGAGGTGGTCACCCGCTGTTTGCCGTGCAGCGCCTCGGCGACGTCCTTCGGGGAGATCTCGACGCCCTCGCTCAGGACCGAGTCACCGACCGCGACGCTCAGCGGGACCACCGTGATCCCGTGCCGGTCGAGGGCCTCCTGCGGCAGATAGGCCGTGGAATCGGTGACAAGTGCGAGGTCGGAGGGCATGAGCCGGAGGTTACTCCCCGTTCGTCCGGGAGGACAGCGTCCGTCCCCGGGCACCCGCGGGACACCCGAGCCGGAGTGGGACTCAGCCTGCCGAAGGCCCCACCGAGGGCCCTGCGGAGGGTGCCGTCGAAGGCCCCGCGGCCGGCTTCCGCAGCCGCTGCGTCAGCTTCGCCACCAGCGGATCGGCCAGCCCGAGCAGTTCCTCCGCGCTCGGCCGCCCCTTGCCATCCGTCAGTCCCGCCCGGGCCGCGCCCGGCGCCTTGCCCGCGCCGGAGGACGCACCCGAAGAGGCGGCACCCGCACCCGGGGCACCCGGAGCAGTGGCAGAGGCGTCCGAAGAGTCCCAGTGCCGCAGCGCCCCCGCCTCGCTCTCGCACTCCTGGCTCAGCCGGCTCAGCTCGTCCTCCGCGAACCGGTGCATCCGGTCCTGCGCCGCCCACCGCATGGTCTCCGCCGAGTGGACGATCCGCTCCGACCGTTCCCGCAGCTCCGGCAGCTTGGCCGCGATCCGCGCGGTGTCCGGCTCGCGTTCGAGCATCCGCAGTTCGCCGTCCAGCTCCGCCGCGTGGGCGTCCAGCCGGGTGAGCAGCGCGAGGGCCTCGCCGAGCTGGCCGTCCTGCGACAGGCCGCCTTCCAGCACCTGCCGGGTGCCGTCCAGCGAGGTCCGGAGCTTGAGCCGGACGGCGGCGATCTGCGCGGGCGGGCCGACCTTGGTGTACGTCTTCGCCTTGAGGGTGGCGGTCTCGACGGCGCGCCGGGCGTTGGCCTCGTGCTTCTCGACCTTCGCGGCGACGGCCTTGGCGGCCTTGACCGTGCCGACCACGGCCAGTGTGAGTACCGCGATCCCGAAGAGCAGGATCAGGCCGACCACCACGCCGAACACGTCCATCGCGAGCCACCTTCCGCCGCCGTTTCGGCCCCCACCGGGCCCAACGCGGGCCGTATCGCCGTGAGTTCCACTTGCCGCGATTTCCACAGTAGCCGCCGCACCCGGCCCCGGGGCGGTCGGAACGGGCCGGGCGGTCGGAGATCAGGGACAGATCCGGGATCTCCCGGAGGGCCCACGACGGGCCGGAAGCCGAATCGGTAGGGCCCGGCAGCCGAACCGGAAGGACCCGGAACCCAGACCGGAAAGCCCGCAAGCCGGACCGAAGGAGCACCGAAAGAGCCCGCCGAAAGACACGCGAAGCCGCAACAGCAGGCAGAGGACGCCACAGAAACCGCGGAAACAAACCGGGCGGGCGCCCCGAAGGACACCCGCCCGATCACATCCGGTCAAACCCGGAGCCTCACCCGGTGACGATGTTCACCAGCTTCGGCGCCCGCGCGATCACCTTGCGCACCGCGGCGTCCCCGATCGCCGCGACGACGGCCGGGTCCGCCAGCGCCAGCGCCTCCAGCTCGGCGTCGGTGATGCTCGGCGCGACCTCCAGCCGGGCCTTCACCTTGCCCTTGATCTGGACGACGCAGGTCACCGTCTCGTCCACCACGTACGCCGGGTTCGCGACCGGGTAGTCGGTGTGCGCCAGCGACTCGGTGTGGCCCAGTCGGCGCCACAGCTCCTCGGCGATGTGCGGGGCCAGCGGCGCGACCATCAGCACCAGCTGCTCGGCCACCGCCCGCGGCGTGGAGCCGCGCTTGACCAGGAAGTTGTTCAGCTCGATCGCCTTGGCGACGGCCGTGTTGAAGCGCAGCCCGGCCATGTCGCCGCGGATGCCGTCGATGGCCTTGTGCAGGGCCCGCAGGGTCGCCTCGTCCGGCTCCTCCTCGGTGACGACCAGTTCGCCGTTGGCCTCCGAGACGACGTTGCGCCACAGCCGCTGCAGGAAGCGGTACGAGCCGACCACGGCCCGGGTGTCCCAGGGGCGGGAGACGTCCAGCGGGCCCATGGACATCTCGTACAGGCGCAGCGTGTCCGCGCCGTACTCGTCGGCGATGTCGTCCGGGGCGACGGCGTTCTTCAGGGACTTGCCCATCTTCCCGGCCTCGCGCTTGACCGGCTCGCCCTGCCAGAAGTACTTGCCGTCGCGCTCCTCGACCTCGGCGGCGGGCACCGGGAAGCCGCGCTCGTCGCGGTAGACGTCCGCGGTGATCATGCCCTGGTTGAACAGCTTGTGGAACGGCTCGACGGAGGACACGTGGCCCAGGTCGTGCAGCACCTTGTGCCAGAAGCGCGCGTACAGCAGGTGCAGCACGGCGTGCTCGGCACCGCCGACGTACAGGTCGGCGCCGCCGGCCGGCTTGGTGTCCGTCGGGCCCAGCCAGTAGCGCTCGTTGGCCGGGTCGACGACGGCCGCGGTGTTCGCCGGGTCGACGTAGCGCAGCTCGTACCAGCACGAACCCGCCCAGTTGGGCATGGTGTTGGTCTCGCGACGGTACTTCTTCGGCCCGTCGCCCAGGTCCAGCTCGACGTTGACCCAGTCCTCGTTGCGGGACAGCGGGGTCTCGGGCGAGGAGTCGGAGTCGTACGGGTCGTAGGTGCGCGGCGAGTAGTCGTCGACCTCGGGGACCTCGACCGGCAGCATCGACTCGGGCAGCGCGTGCATGACGCCGTCCTCGTCGTAGACGACCGGGAAGGGCTCGCCCCAGTACCGCTGACGGCTGAACAGCCAGTCGCGCAGACGGTAGTTGACGGTGCCCTCGCCGATGCCGCGCTCGGCCAGCCAGGCGGTGACGGCGGCCTTGGCGTCGACGACGCTCAGCCCGTTCAGGGTCAGCCCGTCCTGCGGCGTCCCGCCCTCGGAGGCCCCGCCCTGGGCGGAGTTGACGATGACCGAGTCGTAGGTGTCGAAGGCGTCGTCCCAGGTCTCCGGGGACTCGCCGCGCCCGTCGGTGGGCTGGACGACGCAGCGCATCGGCAGGCCGAAGGCGCGGGCGAAGGCGAAGTCGCGGTGGTCGTGGGCGGGGACGGCCATGATGGCGCCGGTGCCGTAGCCCATCAGCACGTAGTCGGCGATGAACACCGGGACGGGCTCGCCGCTGACCGGGTTGACGGCGTAGGCGCCGGTGAAGACGCCGGTCTTGACCTTGGCCTCGACCTGCCGCTCGACGTCCGACTTGGCGGCGGCCGCGGCGCGGTAGGCCGCGACGGCCTCGGCGGGGGTGGCGGCGCCGCCGGTCCACTCGGCGGGCACGCCCTCCGGCCAGGCGGCGGGGACGATCGTGTCGACCAGGCCGTGCTCGGGCGCCAGCACCATGTAGGTGGCGCCGAACAGGGTGTCGGGCCGGGTGGTGAAGACGGTGATCTTCCCGCCGTCGACGGCGAAGTCCACCCGGGCGCCCTCGGAGCGCCCGATCCAGTTGCGCTGCTGCAGCTTGATGGCCTCGGGCCAGTCCAGCAGGTCCAGGTCGGCGATCAGGCGGTCGGAGTACGCGGTGATGCGCATCATCCACTGGCGCAGGTTGGACTTGAACACCGGGAAGTTGCCGCGCTCGGAGCGGCCGTCCGCGGTGACCTCCTCGTTGGCCAGCACGGTGCCCAGGCCCGGGCACCAGTTGACCGGCACCTCCTTGGCGTAGGCCAGCCGGTACTCGCCCAGCACCTCGTCGCGCTCGGCGGCGGACAGCGACGCCCACGCGCGCCCGCCCGGCACCTCACGCGAACCGGACTCGAACTCGGCGACCAGTTCGGCGATCGGGCGGGCCTTGCGGGCGGCCTCGTCGTACCAGGAGTTGAAGATCTGCAGGAAGATCCACTGGGTCCAGCGGTAGTACTCCGGGTCGATCGTGGAGATCGAGCGGCGCGGGTCGTGGCCCAGGCCCAGCCGGCGCAGCTGCTGGCGCATGTTGGCGATGTTGGCCTCGGTGGAGACCCGCGGGTGGGTGCCGGTCTGCACCGCGTACTGCTCGGCGGGCAGGCCGAACGCGTCGTAGCCCAGCGTGTGCAGCACGTTGTGGCCGGTCATCCGCTGGTAGCGGGCGAAGACGTCGGTGGCGATGTAGCCCAGCGGGTGGCCGACGTGCAGGCCCGCGCCCGAGGGGTACGGGAACATGTCCATGATGAAGCTGTGCGGCTTCGCGGCGACGTCACCGGCGGACGGGTCGGCCAGCGCACCGGTGGGGTTGGGGGCGTGGAAGGTGCCCTCCTTCTCCCAGATGTCCTGCCAGCGGGACTCGATCTCCGCCGCCAGCGCGGCGCTGTACCGGAACGGCTCGGTCGCGGTCTCGGCCGCGCCGGACGCAGGGGTCGTCTCGCTCATCGTCCTTCAAGCTCCATCGATGTCAGTTGGCGAACCGCGCGACGCGGCCGGCCCGTGGACCCGTCCCATGACGGGGGCGGGGGCGGAAAACAAAAAATCCCCTCGCAGGAGGGGACGCCACGCCGACTCCGGCACCGCCCGAGGGCGCGGCCGGTCCTGGTCAGCGCGGCCGGCTAAGGAGCAGGCGCACGGTTCGCATGGGCTCAGGGTACCGCAAGCAGGTCAGCGCGTTCCCGGGGATACCGGCGCGACCCCGGCGGCCCGGCGCGCCTCCCGAAACCGGCCCAACGCACCCGGCGGACCTCCCGAGAACAGCCCAACGCCCCGGGAACCCCCGGAAGCGCCCCGCCCCCGCCCGGGAAACCTCACCGCGCCGCCGCCCGCCCCGCCGCGTCGAAGTCCCGCAGCGCCTTCGCCAGCCGCTCGGACTGCATCCCCGCCGCGAGCGAGCGCGCCAGCGCCGCCGTACGGGCGGCCTCCCGCTGGTCGCCGAGGTGCCGGTGGGTCTCGGCCAGGCGGACCATCAGCAGCGCCTTGGTCCGGGCCCGCCCTGGCCCGAGCCCGGCGACCGCCTCGGCGAGCAGCGCCTTGGCCATCCGGTGCCGGCCGAGCGCCAGCCGCCCCTCCCCCACCATCCCGGCGAGTTCGGCCCGGGTCTCCTCGGTGCCGGGCACGCCGTCCAGTTCGGCGAAGGCCCGGGCGGCGGTGGCCTCGGCCTGCTCGGCCTCGCCGCGGCGGCCGTGCGCGCGGGCGATCCGGCCGAGCTGGCGGGCCCGGGCGGTGGGGCTCAGCGCGGGACCGTGGGCCTCCAGGGCGGTGCGCAGCGCGGAGACGGCGTCCAGGCCGCGCCCGCCGCCGCCCTGGGTGGCGAGCACGACCAGCGCGCCGAGTCCGGCGACTCCGAGCCGGGCGTCGCCGCTGACGTGGGCGGCGCGCAGTGCGGCGACGAAGGCGCGCTGGGCGGCCGCGTCGTGGCCGAGGTCGTACGCGGCCCAGCCGGCCAGCCGGGCGAGTCTGCTGGCCGTGCCGTACAGTTCGCGGCCGAGCCGCTCGTCGTACGCTCCCAGTTCCAACAGCTTTGCCAGCATGGCGAGTTCGGCCCTGGCAGGGCCGAGGACGAGACCGCCGCCGCAGGAGCGTTCGAGCCGCTGTTTGCTGCGGTAGGACAGGCCGAGTTCGCCGGCCAGCCCGGGGTCGACGCGCAGCGCGCCCTCGCCGCCCCCGACCGGCGGGGGCGTGGAGCCGAGCCGTTCGGCGGCGTGGTCGAGGTCGGCGCTGCGGAACAGGTCGGTGAGGCGGACGGGCCCGGCGTCGGTGGCGGCCTCGCGCAGCGCGGTCTGGGCGGTGTCGGCGGTCCAGGGGTCGGTGAGCAGCCGGGGCGAGAGGATCTTGGCGCCGCGGTGGCCGCCCATCCGGCCCCAGAGCTGTTCGTAGGTGACGGCGATGCCCAGGGTGCGGCTGAGCACCTCGCAGACGGTCTGGTCGTGCGGGCTGCGCGGCACCATGCCGCGGTCGCGCCACTTGTACGGGGCGGTGGAGCTGATGGCCAGGCCCGGCGGCAGGGCGAGGCTCACCTCGCGGGCGAGCCGTTCCGGGCTCCAGCCGAGCTGGTGCAGTATCCGGGCCAGCTCCTCGTTCCGCCTTCGCTGCAGATCGGCCATGGCACGACGTTAGCGGTCTTTCCGGCCGGTTCGCGGGTGGCGGGGCAGAACGGCGAAGAGCCGCCCCCCGTTTCCGGGTGGCGGCTCTCGACTGCTGTGGAGCTATGGGGAATTGAACCCCAGACCTCTTGCATGCCATGCAAGCGCTCTACCAACTGAGCTATAGCCCCTCGACCTGCGATGTCACCGAAGGTTTCCGATCGTTTCCGTCCGTTTCCCTCGGCGACATCGACTACTTTACACGGTCCTGGGCATGCTCAGAAATCCGTTCCCCCGCGGTGCCGGTGCGGGCCGCTCCGCCGGTCCCGGCTCAGCGCGTCACCACCCGTCGGCTGCGGGCCGCGAAGGCCGCGGCCACGAGCACGGAGGCGGCGTTGACGGCCAGGGTGACCTGCAGTGCGTGCCCGGATTCGGCGGCCGGCGCCGGCAGGTCCACCTGTCCGAGGAAGACCGAGCCGAGCACCGCGACGCCGGTCACCTGCCCGAGCTGGATGACCGTCACCATCACCCCGCTGGCGTCTGCCGCGTCCTCGGGCGCCACCCCCGCGAGTGCCCGGGCGAACAGCGGCGAGTACGCGCAGCCGGCGATCAGGCCGAGCCCGGCCATCTCGGCCAGCGGCAGCGCCCCGATCTCCGCACCGCCGCCGAGCAGCACCCCCAGCAGCAGGTAGCCCCCGCCGAGCAGCAGCCCGGCGAGGACCGGCAGCAGTCCGTGCAGCTGGCCCGGCAGCCGGTGCCAGTGCAGGCTGGACAGGCCGAAGCCGACCGCGACGGGCGCCGAGCAGAGCCCGGCGCGCAGCGCGGTGTGGCCGAGCCCGGCCTGCTGGTGCAGGGCGAAGGCGAACATGAAGCCCGAGAAGGCCGCCATGATCGAGAACAGTCCGGCGGCGGCCGGGCGCAGACCGGGGGCGCCCAGCACCCGCCCGGAGATCAGCGGCTGCCCGCCGCGCCGGGCGACCGCGCGCTCCACGACGACGAACAGGGCGAACAGCAGCCCGCTGCCCGCGATCATCGCCCAGCCCCAGGCGGGCCAGCCGAGTTCGTGGCCGAGCACCAGCGGCACCACCAGCAGGCCGAGCGCCGAGCCCAGCACCACCAGGCCGGGGAGGTCGAAGCCGCGCGAGGCGTCGCCGGGCAGCCGCGGCAGCAGCCGGGCGCCGGTCGCCAGCAGCACCAGCCCGATCGGCACGTTGACCAGGAACACCGGGCGCCATCCGGTGCCGAACAGGTCGGCGCTGACCAGCACCCCGCCGAGCACCTGCCCGAGCGCCATGCCGCCGGCCAGCACCGCCGAGTAGAAGCCGAGCGCCCGGGTGCGGGCGGCGCCGGTGAAGGTGCGCTGCAGCAGGCTCATCACCTGCGGCACCATCAGCGCCGATCCCGCGCCCTGGAACAGCCGGAAGGCGATCAGCCAGCCGGTGGTCGGGGCGAGGCCGCAGGCCAGCGAGGTGGTGGTGAAGGCGGCCAGGCCGAGCTGGAACAGCCGGCTGTAGCCGTAGCGGGCGCCGAGGCGGGCGCCGGTGATGAGCAGGACCGCGTAGGCGATGGTGTAACCGGCGATCACCAGTTGCAGGGCGGCGCCGGAGGCGCCCAGGTCGGTGCGGATGGTGGGCACCGCGACGTTGACGATGGAGACGTCGAGCACGGCCATGAACTGCCCGCACAGGACGAGAGCGAGGAGCGGCCCGGGCCGTACGGCCGCGGTCCGGGTGGTGCCTCCGGCCGCGCCGGGCCGGATCTGAAGGTCCGTCATGCCAACCAGCCTGCGGCCGTGGCGGTACTGGTGGTTAGAGCCTGCTGATCCTGGTACCGACAGCACCTGTATCGCCCGGGCCCGCTGCGGCACGATGGACGGCATGACCGTGCTGGAGGAGCTCCCCGCCGCGGCGAACGGCCGCGACCGCCGCCGAACCGAACTGGCCCGCTTCCTGAAGGCCTGCCGGGCGCGGGTCACCCCCGAGGAGGTCGGCCTGCCGCCCGGGCTGCGCCGCCGCACGCCGGGGCTACGGCGCGAGGAGGTCGCGCAGCTCGCCGGGGTCGGGGTCACCTGGTACACGTGGCTGGAGCAGGGGCGTCCGATCAACGCGAGCGAGCAGGTGCTGCTGGCGGTGGCCCGGGCGCTGCGGCTGGACGGCACCGAGCGCGAGCACCTGTTCCGACTGGCCGGGGTGGCCCCCTCGGGGCTCGCGCAGCCGGGCCCGCCGGAGTTGAGCCCGTCGATCCAGGTGATCCTGGACTCGCTCGCCCCGCTGCCGGCCGCGGTCTCCAACACCCGCTTCGACGTGCTGAGCTACAACCAGCCGTACCGTTCGCTGTTCGGCACCGAGCGGACGGGCAGCTCGAAGGGCTTCAACAGCCTCGTGTGCATGCTCCTCGCCCCGCCCTGCTGCAACCCGTGCGAGAACCGCGACGAGGCCCTGCCGCGCATGGTGGCGGTGCTGCGCTCGGCGTACGGCAAGCACGTCGGCGAGCCGGCCTGGGAGGCGCACGTGCAGCGGCTGTCGGCGCGCAGCGAGCTGTTCCGGGAGCTGTGGGAGCGCCAGGAGGTGGCACCGACCGAGACCTGGCCGCGGATCTTCCGCCACCCGTCGGTCGGCGTGCTGCGACTGAACGCCACCTACCTGACGATGCCGGGCGTGCCGGAGTGCTACATCGTGGTGTACGTCCCGGCGACGCCGGAGGACCAGGAGCGGGTCGAGCTGCTCAACTCCCTGCCGCCGGGCGGCTGGACGCACACCTGCCTGCGCTGAGGGCCGCCCGGAGGGGGCGCCGCCCGAGAGCACCCGGAAACGCCGGGAGGCCGCCACCCGTTGGGTGACGGCCTCCCGAACCACTGTGGAGCTATGGGGAATTGAACCCCAGACCTCTTGCATGCCATGCAAGCGCTCTACCAACTGAGCTATAGCCCCGCACTCACCGGATCTCCCGCTTCCCTTCCGGGCCGCGTTCCTTCCCTGCGAACGAGGAAGACTCTAGCTGGTCAGGGCCGGAACTGCGAAATCCGCCCTCTCCAGGGCCCCCGCCGGGCCCCCGCGGGGGCCCGTGCCGGAGCCGTCAGGTGTCGTCGCCGATGACCGGCTGCGGGAGCGTGCCCGCGTTGTGCTCCAGGAGCCGCCAGCCGCGCGCCCCCCGGCCGAGCACCGACCAGCAGCAGTTGGACAGCCCGCCGAAGCACTCCCACAGGGGGGGCTCCAGCGCCAGCAGCCGCCCGAGCATGGTGCGGATGGTGCCGCCGTGGCTGACCACGACCAGCGTGCCGTTCTCCGGCAGCTTGGCGACGGCCTCCAGCACCACCGGCACCGAGCGGTCGGCGACCTCGGTGGCCAGCTCGCCGCCACCGCCGCGGCGCACCGGATCGCCGGCCGCCCAGGCCGCGTACTCCTCCGGGTAGCGCTCGCGGATCTCGGCGTTGGTCAGGCCCTGCCAGGAGCCCGCGTAGGTCTCCCGCAGGCCCTCGTGGTGCTGCACGTCGAGGCCGGTGACCGCGGCCAGCTCCTCGGCGGTGCGCCGGGCGCGCTTGAGGTCCGAGGAGATCAGCAGGTCCGGGCGCAGGCCGGAGAGCAGCCGGGCCGCCCGCTGGGCCTGCACGACGCCCTGGCCGGTCAGTTCGATGTCGGTGGTGCCCTGGAAGCGCGACTCCAGGTTCCAGGAGGTCTGACCGTGCCGCCAGAAGACGATGCGCGGGCCGCGCGCGTCCCGGCTCAGTGCAGGTCCTCGGGCTTGCCGAAGTCGTCGGCCGGGGCGACGGCGTTGCCGGCCTGGTCGGTGATGGCGTCGGGGCGGTTGCGCGAGGCCAGGGCGTCCTCGGGCAGCGGCAGCTCCGGGCAGTCCTTCCAGAGCCGGTCCAGCGAGTAGAAGGAGCGCTCCTCGGAGTGCTGGACGTGCACCACGATGTCCAGGTAGTCGAGCAGGATCCAGCGGCCCTCGCGCTCGCCCTCGCGGCGCACCGGCTTGATGTCCAGCTGCTCGCGCAGCTGGTCCTCGATCTCCTCGGCGATCGAGCGGACCTGGCGGTCGTTGTTCGCGGAGGCGATCAGGAAGGCGTCGGTGATCGACAGCACCTCGCTGACGTCGAAGGCGATGATGTTGTGCGCGAGCTTGTCGGCCGCCGCCTGCGCGGCGACGGTGATGAGCTGCTGGCTGTGGTCGGTGACGGTCACGGTGTTCTTCCGGCTCGGCGGCTTGGGGCGCCCCGGCGCACGGCCGGGGTCGCCTTCCAGGATCTCACGCCGTCCCGGCGGCCCCGGAACCGTTTTCCAGGACCCCCGGGGCCGCCACGGAGCCGCCGGGGCGGCCGAAACCGCCGGGGCCGCGAAAGCCGTCGGCGGCCACCCGAGGCCCCGGAGGGCACCGGAGGCCGCCCGGACCGCCGACGGACACGGCCCCGCGCCCGCCTACTGGTTCTTCGGCGGCTGGTAGTCCTTGCCGAGCACGACCACCAGGTCCGCGGTCTGGGCGTCGCCCGTCTTCTTCACCACCGTGTCCGGCAGACCCAGGCTGGTCGCCAGCGACTTCGCCGCGGCCTGCCGGGCGTCGTCGGTGTAGCGGATCTCACTGGCGGCCTGCGGGGCGGTCTTGGCGCCGCCCGGCACGAAGGTCAGGCCGGAGTTGACGATCTGGACCTGTGCGGCGGCCGCCGCCGTGTCGCTGCCGGAGGCGTCCTGCAGCGCGACCCGGGCCGGGGCGTCGGCCGAGGCCGCGGACTTCACGGTGCCGCCGAGCACGTCCTTGACCTGCTTGCCCGCGGTCGCCTCGTCCAGGCCGCCGTCCGGCTTGACGGTCAGCGCGCTGGTGCCGAAGTGGCCGTCCTTCGCCTGCTGGGCGAGCTGGGCGAGCACCCCCGCGAGGGCGTCCTCGGGCAGCGAGGGGTCGAGCACCGCGTTCATCCGGTGCACGTCGTCCTTGGCGTCCTTGAAGTCGGTCGGCATGGTGCGCACCACCGCGTCCATGACCTGCCCGAACCGGGCCAGCTGGGCGTCCCGGTTCTCGCCCGGCGCCTGGAGCGTGGCGTACGCGACCGCAGCCTTCCCGCTCAGCAGGATGTTCTTGCCCGCCGGGGAGAGCAGCTTGCCGTCCGGCTTGCCGCCCTCGTGGGTCTCGGCGTTGGTGTCCACCCGGATGCCGCCGAGCTGGGAGACGAGCATCTCCAGGTACGGGGTGTCCAGCCGCCAGGTGCCGGCCACCGGGGCGCCGAGCACGGTGGCCAGGCCGTCGCGGGTCGCCGAGGCGCCGATCGCGTCCATGGCCTGGCCGACGGTGGTCACCGGCGGGTCGCCGGGGCCGGGCAGCCGCAGGGTGTCGGGCAGCAGCAGCACCGTGCCCTTCTTGCCGGAGGCGTCGTTGACCAGCAGCGCGCTGGACATCTTGCCCTGCAGGTCGCGCAGGTGGACGACGTTGACCTGGCGCCCGCCGACCGCGGCGGCCACGGTCGGCTTGCCGCCGGTGAACCACAGGTAGCCGCCCACGCCGCCCGCCGCGAGCGCCACCACGACACCGAGGCCGATCAGCCGGTTGCGCAGCTTGCGGCGCCGCTCGGCGCGCACCTCGCTGCGGGACTCGGCGAACTTCAGCCAGTCGATGACGTCCTCGGACTGCTCCGCCTCCTCGTCGACGAAGGTGAACTCGCCCGTGGTGTAGGAGTCCTTGGGCGCCCGGCCGCCGGCCTTCCCGGCCCGGGCCCCGGCGACCTGCTCGGAGGGCGGCGCGGGCTGGGCCGGGGCCGCCTCGGCGGCGGGCCGGGCCGTGCGGGCGCGCGGCGGCGGCACGATGGCGGTCGCGGCGGTCGCGGCGGTCGCGGCGGGAGCCGGAGCGGTCGCGGGCTCGGCGGTCGCGGGCTCAGGCTCCGGCTCGGCGACGACCGGGGCGGCCTGGTACGGCTGCTGCTGGTACGCCTGCTGCTGGTAGCCGCCGTACGGGTCCTGCCCGTACACCGGCTGCCCGTACTGGTCGTACTGCTGCTGCTCGTACTGGCCCTGCTGCTGCGGGTACCCCTGGTACCCCTGCTGGTACGCCTGCTCCTGGTAGCCGCCCCCGTACGTGCCCTGCCCGTACACCGGCTGCCCGTACTGGTCGTACTGCTGCTGCTCGTACTGGCCCTGCTGCTGCGGGTACTCCTGCTGGTACCCCTGGTACGGCTGCTGGTACTGCCCGGTGGACCACTCCTCCGGCTGCTGGCCGCTGCGTTCCGTCACGCCCGCTCCTGGCTCAGGTCCCGTGCGGCGCGTACAGCGCCCGCTTGTCGATGTAGCGGACCACGCCGTCCGGGACGAGGTACCAGACCGGCTCGCCCTTGGCGACCCGGTTGCGGCAGTCCGTGGAGGAGATGGCCAGCGCCGGGACCTCCACCAGGGAGACCCCGCCCACCGGAAGTCCGGCGTCCGACAGAGTGTGCCCCGGGCGGGTGCACCCGATGAAGTGGGCCAGCGAGAACAGCTCGTCGGAGTCGTGCCAGGAGAGGATCTGGGCGAGCGCGTCGGCACCGGTGATGAAGAAGAGGTCGGCGTCCGGGTTCAGGGCGTGCAGGTCGCGCAGGGTGTCGACGGTGTAGGTCGGGCCCTGGCGGTCGATGTCGATCCGGCTGACCGAGAACTGCGGGTTCTCCGCGGTGGCGATGACCGTCATCAGGTAGCGGTCCTCGGCCGGGGTGACCTGGCGGTCGCTCTTCTGCCAGGGCTGCCCGGTCGGGACGAAGATCACCTCGTCCAGGTGGAACGCGCTCGCCACCTCACTGGCGGCGACCAGGTGGCCGTGGTGAATGGGGTCGAAGGTGCCGCCCATCACGCCGAGGCGCTTCTTCACCGGTTCCGGTCCGCCGGGAATCCCGGCCTGCTCTCCCATGCCGCCACACCTTACGCGACGCCTGTTACGGGGCGGGAACGCCCTGGTGGGGGTTGTTCGCAGATGCGTGAGGGAGCGGCCGGCCCGGTGGCCGGACGCTCCCCGAGCGGTCCCGCGACGCGGTTCAGCGGTCCCGGTTGAAGCGGGTGGTCACGAAGAGCAGGAGCAGCAGGATGACCAGTGCGGCGCCACCCGTCAGGAGCGGGTTCAGGCTGTCGTGGTTGCCCCCCTCGCCCTCGGCGAGCAGGTTCAGAACGGGGAGTGCGGCAGCAGTGCTCATGGTCGGCGGGACCTTCTCGGCTCGGTGAACGGACCTGGGGGTTGTTCCGGGCCGGTGAGGGCCCACCCGTCATCGTACGGGTGGTTACACGGCAACCGCTCGGCGGCCCACCGCCGCTGACCGGGCGTGAGCCTCCACCGCGTGACGGCGCCTCCCGGACGGGTCCTAGTTGCCGCGGAAGGCGCGGGCCATGATCCAGACCAGCAGGCCGATCCCCACGAAGGACGCGATCACGATGATCCGCAGGAACAGGCCCGGGCCGGACTCGTTGGAGATGGGGGCGGCCAGGCTGACCAGCGTGTCGGTGGACATCTGAGGGCTCCTCGAACTGCTCGGTACCGCGGCCGGGTCCGGTCTCGGTTCTCCAGGGCATTCAGGGTAAACCCGCCTCACACCGGCGCCACCCACCGGCCCCTGCGCCACGCTCCGCCCCGCGCGTAGGCTGGCCGCGGGGACGAGTACGCAACCGCGGACGTTGCACAGACAGTCGTTGCAGGCGAAGACCAGCGGGGGCCGGCCACTGCGGCCGGGGCCGCCGTCGACCAGGAGGTACTCAGACCATGACCGACCCGACCGCGAAGACCCCCAGCCGACGGCGCCAGCGGTTCCCCGAGATCTCCACCCGGGCGTGGGAGCATCCCGCCGACCGCTCGGCCCTGGTCGCCCTGCGCAAGCTGTCCGGCTTCGACGACATCCTGAAGAAGCTCGCCGGGCTGGTCTCCGAGCGCGCCATCCGGCTGATGTTCCTGGCCACCGCCGTGAAGACCTCCGAGCGCCAGTTCCCCGAGCTGTACGACATGGTGCGCGACGCCGCCTACGCGCTCGACCTGGAGCAGGTCCCGGACCTGTACGTGACCCAGGACCCGGCGGTCAACGCCTTCACCATCGGCATCGACACCCCGATCATCGTGGTCACCAGCGGCCTGGTCGAGCTGCTGGACGAGGAGGAGCTGCGCTCGGTCGTCGGCCACGAGGTCGGCCACGCGATGTCCGGCCACGCCGTCTACCGGACGATGCTGATGATCCTCACCAACATCGCCACCCGGATCGCCTGGATACCGCTGGGCAACCTGGCGATCACGGCCCTCGTCACCGCGCTCAAGGAGTGGTTCCGCAAGGCCGAGCTGTCCAGCGACCGGGCCGGCCTGCTCGCCGGGCAGGACCTCCAAGCCTCCATGCGGGCCCTGATGAAGCTGGCCGGCGGGCACAACCTGGGCGAGATGAACGTCGACGCCTTCCTGGAGCAGGCCGAGGAGTACGAGAAGGCCGGCGACCTGCGCGACGGCGTGCTGAAGCTGCTCCAGCTGCTGCCGCAGACCCACCCCTTCGCGGTGGTCCGGGTCGCCCAGCTGAAGAAGTGGGCGGAGAGCGACGAGTACCGCTCGATCCTGGCCGGCGCCTACCCGCGCCGCACGGACGACCGGGACGCCTCGGTCGGCGAGCAGTGGAAGGCGGCCGCGGAGCACTACTCGACCTCGGTCAAGGAGAGCAAGGACCCGCTGATGGGCCTGCTGCGGGACGTGGCCGGCGGCGCCGCGACCGTCGGCGGCAAGCTGCGCGACACCTTCACCGGCACCAACCGCGGCGGCTCCTCCTCGGAGCGGGACGACAGCTGAGCGCGACGGCGGCCGGGCACCACGACGGCTGAGCGCGACGGCCGGCCCCGCACGGACGACGGCCGGCGCCCCTCCCGGGGCGCCGGCCGTCCGCGTATCCGTCCACGCAATCCGTTCCGTCAGCTCCCCGCCAGCACCCCGCACACCTGCCAGGCCGGCCGCGCGTGGTTGCCCGGGTCGATCGCGGTCGGCGGCGCCACCGCGGCGCCCTGGGCGGCGGCCAGCACCGGCTGCAGGTAGCCCGCCATCGAGCTGGTGCAGGGCTCCGGCCCGGCCTGCACCACCGAGTCCACCAGCCGCAGCTGCGCCGAGGCGAGGTCCACCCGGTCGAACTGGAAGGTCAGCTCGCGCCGCACGGTCTCCAGGGTGACCGGCGAGCCGGCCGGGGCGCCGGCCGGCTTCAACGCGTAGACGAAGGTGTGGTCGGTGGTGATCTGCAGCGTGCCGCTGTCCGCCTCGTCGACCCGCATCGCGCCGACCACCTTCACGGTGTCCGTCGCCAGCGCGACCTGCGCCGGGTCGAAGCGGACCACCCAGCCGGTCAGCGCGTGGTGCCGGTCGTCGACCGGCTGGGCGGCGCTCGCGTCGAACTGGGCCTGCTCACCGGGCGTGACGAAGGCCCGCACCTCCGCGGTGACGCCCCGGACCAGTGCCGCCGGGGACAGCGAGGAGGCGGTCAGGTAGCGCTGCGTGGTGTCCAGCGCCTTGGTCACCTCGGCCCGGGTGAAGTGCTCGGTGGCGGCCCCGTCCGGGGTGTTCAGCCCGGCCGAACCGTCCCCGTACCCGAGCGGCAGCGCGGCGAACGGATCCGCCGGGTCGGCGACCGGGTGGACGGCCGAGGCCGGGCTCAACGCGACCAGGCTCACGGTCAGTTGACTCCCCTCGGGCCGCGCCGAGACGCCTCCCCTCGGCGAGGTGACCCCGAAGTACACCGCGGCCCCGAAGGCCAGCAGGATGAGCAGCAGCAGGGCCGCCGCCTGGCGCGGGATGGTGCCCAGCAGCCCGAGCCCCATCCGCGGCCTGGTGGCCCTGCCGAACGGGCCCGCGAGCCGCTCCCGGGCGGACAGCTCCTGGATCCGGGCAGCCCGCACGAACGACTCGTCGAACACGACGGACCGGAACTCGTCCTCATTGCCGGAACCGCCCTCGGGCGTACCCTCAGGAGGCTCGCGCGGGTCACCCATGAGACCAGGGTAGGCGCCCGCCCGCCCCGCCACGAGGGCCCCGGCGCAGATTGCCGGGAGCACTCCGTGACCGCCCGCCCCGGGCGTACGCCCCGGCGTCCGGCAGGGATCCGGGAGACAGGCCCTACCCCGCGGGCGCGGTGACCACCGGCGACGGCTCGGCCGGCGCGGGCCTCGATTCCGTGCCCGGGCTGCTGCTGCCGGACTCCGGGCGCCGGGGCGCGCCCGAGGGGCCGCCCACGCCCTGGTAGATCGCCGCGACCGCGACCGCCACCAGGCTCACTCCCATGATCACGGCGAGCACCCAGGCCACCGGCCGGTGCCAGCGCTGCTGGGCGACGTACCGCCCCCGGGCGCGCACCGGACCGTAGCGCCGCCCGAGGCGCCGGCCCTGGCGGCCGGCCGCCCGGCCCGGGCCCGACCAGGGGTCGGGGTAGAGGTGGTCCTCGTCGAGTCCGCTCGGGTACGGGCGCAGCTCCAGCGGCAGCCCGTCACCGGCCTGGACGTCATAGCCCCACCCCGGCCCCGCGGTGTCCGGCTCGAACCGTGCCTCGGCGGCGGCGAGCTGCCGCTCCTTGGCCGTCGGCTCGTGCACGGCCGCGGACCGGACGAAGGCCTCATCGAAGACCACGGTGGCGAACTCGTCGTCCGCACCACCGTGGTCGGCGCCGTCGGGGTACGGCAAGCCCCCCACATCCTCAGCCACGGATTCAGCGTATTACCGGGCGGGCGATTTGTCTGTGGCTCCCGGCAGTTGGTCCGTCACACGTGTGACGGACCACCCCACGCGCTCCGCTCAGCGGGCCCCCGCGTCCCCGCCGACGGTCTGCGCCGCCTCGCCGCGGACGTGCCCGTCACCGGTGACGATGTACTTGGTGCTGGTCAGCTCCGGCAGACCCATCGGGCCGCGGGCGTGCAGCTTCTGCGTGGAGATGCCGATCTCCGCGCCGAAGCCGAACTCACCGCCGTCGGTGAACCGGGTGGAGGCGTTGACGGCCACCGTGGTCGAGTCGACCAGTCGGGTGAAGCGGCGGGCCGCGGCCTGCGAGGTGGTGACGATCGCCTCGGTGTGGCCCGAGGACCAGCGGCGGATGTGCTCGACGGCGGCGTCCAGCGAGGGCACCACGGCCGCGGCCAGGTCCAGCGAGAGGTACTCGGCGCCCCAGTCCTCGTCAGTGGCCGGCACCACGGTCGCCGCACCGCCCTCGGCGGCCTTGAGCACCGCCTCGTCGCCGTGCACCGTCACCCCGGCCTCGGCCAGGGCGGCCAGCGCGAGCGGCAGGAAGGCCTCCGCGACGTCCTGGTGGACCAGCAGCGTCTCGGCCGCGTTGCAGACGCTGACCCGCTGCGCCTTGGAGTTCAGCAGGATGCCGACGGCCATCGCCAGGTCGGTCTGCGCGTCCACGTACACGTGGCAGTTGCCGGTGCCGGTCTCGATCACCGGCACGGTCGAACCCTCGACGACCGTACGGATCAGCGAGGCCCCGCCGCGCGGGATCAGCACGTCGACGAAGCCCCGGGCGCGCATCAGCTCCTGGACGGAGTCCCGGCTCTCCCCCGGCACCAGCTGGATCGCGTCGGCGGGCAGCCCGGCCGCGGCGACGGCGTCGCGCAGCACGGCGACCAGCGCGGTGTTGGAGCGGTAGGCGGAGGCGGAGCCGCGCAGCAGCACCGCGTTGCCGGACTTGAGGCAGAGCGCGGCGGCGTCCACCGTGACGTTCGGCCGGGCCTCGTAGATGATGCCGACCACGCCGAGCGGCACCCGCACCTGGCGCACGTCCAGGCCGTTCGGCAGGGTGTAGCCGCGCACCACCTCGCCGACCGGGTCGGGCAGGCCCGCCACGTCGCGCACGTCGGAGGCGATCGCGGCGATCCGCTCCTCGGTCAGGGTCAACCGGTCGATCACCGACTCGGCCGTCCCCGCCTCGCGGGCCCGGGCCACGTCCTCGGCGTTGGCCGCGACGACCTCGGCGGCGCGGGCGACCAGCGCGTCCGCGACCGCCAGCAGCGCGGCGTCCTTGGCCTTGCGCGGCAGCGGGGCCAGCGCGGCGGCGGCCTCCCTCGCTCGGCGCGCTACGGCGATGACGGGGCTGTCGGCGGTGGCGAGATCGCTGGTCATGCCGCCAAGGGTAGCGACTGCGACCTCGCCACCGGGCCGCCATTTCGCCCGGTGAGACGGGCCGGCGCGGGCGCGCGCCGCTCAGTACGGGTGCACGCCGCCCAGGTGCGGCGGCGGATCGCCGAAGCCCTCCGCCACCCGCTTGTGGTACGTCGCCCGGTCGACCACCTCCAGGCCGACGATCTCCCACGGCGGCAGGTTGGCGGTCACCTTGTGCTCGCCCCACAGCCGCAGCGCGATCGCCGCAGCGTCGTGCAGGTCCCGGGCCTGCTCCCAGTAGCGGATCTCGGCGTGGTCGGCCGCGTAGCGGGCGGTGAGGAAGAACGAGTGGTCGTGCGCCAGCTGCTCCAGCGAGGCGCGCAGCGAGGACAGCGGGGTGACCTGCCCGGCCACGCTCAGCACCACGTGCCACAGCCGCGCCTGCTCCGGCACGCTGGGCGGCTCCGCCGCGTCCGCGCGCTGCGGCCGCAGCCTGCGCACCGCGCCGGGCCTCTGCGGCGGACCGGCCGGCTCGGCGGGGCCGTCCCCGCGTCCGCCGTCGATGCTGGTCAGCCGCCGGCCCGCCGTCCCTCCGGTCAGCGCTGCCTCGCGCCTGCGTTCCACCGGCGGCCTCCTGTTCGGCGATGTCGTGTCGTCCCCACCGGCCCCGTCGGCCTCGGCCGACCGGTACGGCTGCGCCCCTCCTCGCCCGCGGCCGGACCGCTCCCTGTTCGGAGCGGCCCGCCGGCCGCACTCCGCCGAACGGCCGGTGCCGACCGATCGGCCGGTCAGCCGCGCAGAACGACCAGGTCGTCGCGGTGGACGACCTCACGCTCGTACGCGGCACCGAGCTCCTGGGCCAGGTCTCGGGTGGACCGGCCGAGCAGGCGGGGCAACTCCCTCGCATCAAAGTTGACCAGTCCGCGGGCCACGATGTGGCCGTTTTCGGCAAGAAGGTCCACCGGATCACCCGCGGCGAACTCCCCGTCGACCCTGACGACCCCGGCCGGCAGCAGCGAGGCCCCGCCGGAGACCACCGCCTCGACCGCACCCGCGTCCAGGTGCAGGGCGCCGCGCGGGCTGCTCGCGTGGGCCAGCCAGAGCAGCCGGTCGGAGGTGCGGGCTCCGGTTCGCAGGAAGAGCGTGCCGGTGTTGCGCCCGGCCAGCGCGTCGGCGGCCTGGCTGGCCGCGGTGAGCACCACCGGGATGCCCGCGCCGGTGGCGATCCGGGCCGCCTCGACCTTGGTGACCATGCCGCCGGTGCCGACCCCGGCCTTGCCCGCGCTGCCGATCTCGATGCCGTCGAGGTCGTGCGAGCCGCGCACCTCGGCGATCCGGCTGGCGCCCGGCTTGGACGGGTCGCCGTCGTACAGGCCGTCCACGTCGGAGAGCAGCACCAGCAGGTCGGCCCGGACGAGGTGGGCGACGAGGGCGGCCAGCCGGTCGTTGTCCCCGAACTTGATTTCGGCGGTGGCGACGGTGTCGTTCTCGTTGACGATCGGCATCGCGCCCATCGCCAGCAGCTGGTCCAGGGTGCGGTAGGCGTTGCGGTAGTGGGTGCGCCGGCTGGCGTCCTCGGCGGTGAGCAGCACCTGGCCGACCCGGACGCCGTACCGGGCGAAGGACGCGGTGTACCGGGCGACCAGCAGCCCCTGGCCGACGCTGGCGGCGGCCTGCTGGCGGGCCAGGTCCTTGGGGCGCCGGTCCAGGCCGAGCGGGGCGAGCCCGGCGGCGATGGCGCCGGAGGAGACCAGGACGACCTCGGGCGCGTCCGGGCGGCGGCGCACCTTGGCGAGCGCGTCGACCAGGGCGTCGACCCGGTCGGCGTCCAGGCCGCCGGCCGCCGTGGTGAGTGAGGAGGAGCCGACCTTGACCACGATCCGCCGTGCGGTCAGCACCTCCTCCCGAAGAGAGTCCTCGCTCATCTCGCTGTTCGCCCTTCCGGTGTGGTGCGGGTACGACGGGGCCGGGCCCGGCCGTCACCCCCGAAATCTACGCGATCCGCGCGGCTCTCCCCCGGGGTGTTTCACCGGCTGGACCCGCCCCGGCGGCGGCCCCGCCGCAGGTCCGAACGCCGATCCGGACGGCTGGTACGGCCCCTGACGGAGAGCCGGGGCGAAGCGACGCCCCGTCACCCCGGGCAGGCCGACGGCCCCGCCGCCCGGGAAGCGGGTGGCGGGGCCGTCGGCGGGCTACCGGCTCACTGGTCCTCGTCGTCGTCGCCCTCGATGGCGGCCTGGCGGCCGCTGGAGAGCGCCTCGAAGGCGAGGAACTCGGCCTCGGCCGCGTCCCGGCCCTTCTGCTTCTCGCGACGGCGGTCGACCGCCGGGCGCGGGTTCTCGAAGCGGTGGTCCTCACCGCGGCGGCCGAGCATCTCGGCGCCGGCGGCCATGGTCGGCTCCCAGTCGAAGACGACGGCGTTCTCCTCGGGGCCGATGACGACGGTGTCGCCCTCGTGCGCCCCGATCTTCCACAGCTGGTCCTCGACACCGAGGCGGGCCAGCCGGTCGGCGAGGTAGCCGACGGCCTCGTCGTTGTTGAAGTCGGTCTGGCGGACCCAGCGCTCCGGCTTGACGCCGCGGATGTGGTACGCGCCGTCCTCCTCGGTGATGGTGAAGCCGGCGTCGTCCACGGCCTTGGGCCGCAGCACGATCCGGGTGGACTCCTCGACCGGCTTGGCGGCGCGCGCCTCGGCGACGATCCCCGCCATCGCGAAGCTCAGCTCGCGCAGGCCCTTGCGGGAGGCGGCGGAGACCTCGAACACCCGGTAGCCGCGCTCCTCCAGCGAGGCCCGGGTGAGGTCGGCGATGTCCTGGCCGTCCGGCACGTCCACCTTGTTGAGCGCGACCAGGCGCGGCCGGTCGTCCAGGCCGCCGTACTCGGCGAGCTCGGCCTCGATGGTCTCCAGGTCGGTCAGCGGGTCGCGGCCGGGCTCCAGGGTGGCGCAGTCCAGCACGTGTACCAGCACCGAGCAGCGCTCGACGTGCCGCAGGAACTCCAGGCCCAGGCCCCGGCCCTGGCTGGCGCCCGGAATCAGGCCCGGCACGTCGGCGATGGTGTAGACGGTCTCGCCCGCGGTGACCACGCCGAGGTTGGGGATCAGGGTGGTGAACGGGTAGTCCGCGATCTTCGGCTTGGCGGCGGAGAGCACCGAGATCAGCGAGGACTTGCCGGCGCTCGGGTAGCCGACCAGGGCCACGTCGGCGACGGACTTGAGCTCCATCACGATGTCGCGGGCCTCGCCGGGCTCGCCGAGCAGCGCGAAGCCCGGGGCCTTGCGGCGGGCCGAGGCGAGCGCGGCGTTGCCGAGGCCGCCGCGGCCGCCCTGGGCGGCGATGAAGGTCGTGCCGTGACCGACCAGGTCGGCCAGCACGTTGCCCTGGCGGTCCAGCACCACGGTGCCGTCCGGCACCAGCAGGATGAGGTCCTCGCCGTCCGCGCCGGTGCGGTTGCCGCCCGCGCCGGGCTTGCCGTTGGTGGCCTTGCGCTTGGGCGAGTGGTGGTACTCAAGCAGGGTGGTGACCTGCGAGTCCACGGTGAGGACGACGCTGCCGCCCTCGCCGCCGTTGCCGCCGTCCGGCCCGCCGAGCGGCTTGAACTTCTCCCGGTGCACGGAGGCGCAGCCGTGGCCTCCGTTACCCGCGGCGACGTGAAGTTCGACGCGGTCCACGAAGGTGGTCATGGGGTGTGCCTCCAGTGCGCGAAGTCTGCTTGCTGTCTGCGTAAAGCGCGAAGGGTGGACCGGATAATTCCGGCCCACCCTTCACTGTGAGTCTTCTCAGACCCGGGAGTCCGCGGGGACTCAGGCCTCGACGGCCACGATGTTGACGACCTTGCGGCCGCGACGGTTGCCGAACTGCACCGCACCGGCGGTCAGCGCGAACAGGGTGTCGTCGCCACCACGGCCGACACCGGCACCCGGGTGGAAGTGGGTGCCACGCTGGCGGACGAGGATCTCGCCGGCCGAGACGACCTGGCCGCCGAAGCGCTTCACGCCGAGGCGCTGGGCGTTCGAGTCACGGCCGTTACGGGTAGAGCTTGCGCCCTTCTTGTGTGCCATATCTCGCTAACCCCTTACTTGCTGACCGAGTCGATGCTGGTGATGCGCACCGCGGTGTGCTGCTGGCGGTGGCCCTGACGGCGGCGGTAGCCGGTCTTGTTCTTGTAACGCAGGATGACGATCTTGTCACCCTTGGTCTGGTCGACCACCTCGGCGTGAGCCTTCACGCCGGCCAGGACCCACGGGTCCGAGGTGACGGCCTCGCCGTCGACGACCAGGATGGTCGAGAGCTCGACCGAGTCACCCGGCTTGGCCTCGATACGGTCGATCTCCAGCACGTCGCCCACGGCGACCTTGTGCTGGCGGCCGCCTGCGCGAACGATCGCGTACATGCGGTACCTGCTTTCCTTGCTCGGTCGGAACCCCCGACGCCAGCCACCTGGGTACGGACACAGGAGCCTCTCCCCGGCCCTCCGCGCGAACGCGGCGACCTCGGGAAGGTGATGTGCTCGGGAGCAATGGCGTAGACACGCCGATGGTCAAGAATACGGACCGGCAGCCCAAGGGGCAAACCGGCCCGTACGGCCCGGGGCGGGAGAGCTCCCGCCCCGGGCGTGGGCACTACTCGGCCGCCGTATCACCTTCGGCGGCCGCCGCCTTCTTGGCCGCCGCGCTGGTCCGCTTGGTCGCGGTCTTGCGGGCGGTGGTCTTCTTGGCCGCCGTGGCCGTCTTCTTGGCCACGGTCTTCTTGGCGGCGGTCTTCTTCGCGGCGGTCTTGCGGGCGGCCCGCTTCTTCGGCGCCGGGGCCTCCTCGGCCGGCGCCTCGGCGGGGGCCTCGGTGGCGGCTTCGGCGGCGGCCTCCACGGCGACCTCCGCAGCAGCCTCCGCGGCCGGGGTCTCGACGACCACGGCCTCCGCGACGACGACCGGCTCGGCCTCGGCCGCCGGGGCGGCGGCCTCCAGGGCCGCCTCCAGCGCCGCGTCGGCCTTCGCCTGCAGCACCACGATCTCGGCACCGGACGGCGAACCGGCCGGGGCCGTCGCCTTGCGCACCGCACGGCGGCGGGGGCGGCCGGCCGGAGCGGCGGCGGGGACCTCGGCCACCGGCTGCTCCTCGACCACCGGGGCCTCGGCGGCCGGAGCCTCGACGCCCGGGACCTCCAGGGCCAGCTGGCCCTCGATCTCCTCGCGCACCGGCTCGGCGGCCTCCACCACGGCCTCGACGAGCACCGGCTCGGCGGCCTCGACCACCGGCACGGCCTCGACGGCCTGCGGCTCCTCGTGGCCCGCCCCGCCCTTGCCCCGGCGACGGCGCTTGCCGCCGCCCGCGGGCGCCTCGGCCGCGGCCGGGGCGTGGACGTGGATGCTCGGCTGCTCCATGTGCACGATCACACCGCGGCCGTTGCAGTGGACGCAGGGCTCGGAGAAGGACTCCAGCAGGCCCTGGCCGACGCGCTTGCGGGTCATCTGGACCAGGCCCAGCGAGGTGACCTCGGCCACCTGGTGCTTGGTCCGGTCCCGGCCCAGGCACTCCAGCAGGCGGCGCAGCACCAGGTCGCGGTTGGACTCCAGGACCATGTCGATGAAGTCGATCACGATGATGCCGCCGAGGTCGCGCAGCCGCAGCTGGCGCACGATCTCCTCGGCCGCCTCGATGTTGTTCCGGGTGACCGTCTCCTCCAGGTTGCCGCCCTGGCCGACGAACTTCCCGGTGTTGACGTCGATGACGACCATCGCCTCGGTGCGGTCGATCACCAGCGAACCGCCGCTGGGCAGCCAGACCTTGCGGTCCAGCGCCTTCATCAGCTGCTCGTCGATCCGGTAGGTGGCGAACACGTCCACCTCGGAGGTCCACCGCTGGAGCCGCTCGGCGAGGTCCGGGGCCACGTTGGAGACGTACTCGTGGATGGTCTTCCACGCCTCGTCGCCGGAGACGATGACCTTGCTGAAGTCCTCGTTGAAGATGTCGCGGACGACCCGGACGGTCATGTCCGGCTCGCCGTACAGCAGCGCCGGGGCGTTGCCGGTCGCGGCCTTCTTCTGGATGTCCTCCCACTGCTGCTGCAGGCGCTGGACGTCGCGGGTCAGCTCCTCCTCGGAGGCGCCCTCGGCGGCGGTGCGCACGATGACGCCCGCGTCGTCCGGGACGATCTTCTTGAGGATCTGCTTCAGGCGCGCGCGCTCGTTCTCCGGCAGCTTGCGCGAGATGCCGGTCATCGAGCCCTCGGGCACGTAGACCAGGTAGCGGCCGGGCAGCGAGATCTGGCTGGTCAGGCGGGCGCCCTTGTGGCCGATCGGGTCCTTGGAGACCTGCACCAGGACGGACTGGCCGGACTTGAGCACCGACTCGATCCGGCGCGGGCCGCCGTGGCCGCCCAGCGCGCCGAAGTTGACCTCGCCGGCGTACAGCACCGCGTTGCGGCCCTTGCCGATGTCGACGAAGGCGGCCTCCATGGACGGCAGGACGTTCTGGACCTTGCCCAGGTAGACGTTGCCGACGTACGAGGTGGCCTGCTCCTTGTTGACGTAGTGCTCGACCAGCACGCCGTCCTCAAGGACGCCGATCTGGGTCCGCTGGCCGTTCTGGCGCACCACCATGACGCGCTCGACCGACTCGCGGCGGGCCAGGAACTCGGCCTCGGTGATGATCGGCACCCGGCGGCGGCCCAGCTCACGGCCCTCGCGGCGGCGCTGCTTCTTCGCCTCCAGACGGGTCGAGCCCTTGATGGACTGCACCTCGTCCGGGTCGAACGACGGCTCGGTGGAGCGGCGGCGCGGCTCGCGCACCTTCACCACCGTGCGGACGCCGTCCTCGGTGGTCTCGGCGGTCTCGACGGCGCCGGCCTCACCGCTGCGGCGGCGACGGCGGCGACGGCGGCGCGACGAGGACAGGCCCGCGGCCAGCTCGTCGTCCTCCTCGTCCTCCTCCGCCTCGGCGGCCGCGACCGGCTCCTCGGCGACGGGCTGCTCGGTCTCGGCGGCCTCGACCTCCTCGGCCTCGCCACGGCGACGGCGGCGGCCGCCCCGGCGGCGACGGCGCGACGGACGGCCGTCCTCCTCCCACTCGCCCTCGGTCTCCGGACCGGCGGCGGGGGCCTCGACGACCGGCGCCTCGGCAACGGGCGCCTCCACGACGGGCGCCTTGACCGGAGCCTCGACGACCCGCTTGGCGCGGGCCGGCTCGACCCGGGTGCGGACCCGGCGGCGGCGGCCGACACCGCTGTACTCGAACTCGTCCTCCTCCTCGCGGGCGGCGGCAGCGGCGGCAGCCGGAGCCTCGACCGGCGCCGGGGCGGCGGCGGGCTGCTGCGGCGCCTGCGGCGCGACGAAGGGCGCGGGCTCCTGGAAGACCGGGGCCTGGAAGACCGCGGTGGCCGGGCGGACCGCGCGGCGGCGCACCCGGTGGTGCGGCTCGGCCTCGGCGGCCGGGGCGGGCTGGGCGACCGGCTCGGCGGCGACGGGCGCGGCCGGGGCGGCCTCCTCCTCGGCGGGCTCCTCCTCGACGGCGGGCTCCTCGGCCACCGGCTCCTCGACCGGGGCCTCGACCACCGGCGCGGCCTCGACCACGCGACGGCGGCGGGGGCGGCGGGCCGGAGCGGCGGGGGCCTCCTCGGCCACCGGCTCGGCGGCGACGGGGGCGGCGGGCGCGGGGGCCTCGGCGGCGGGCTCCTCGACGACCGGAGCCTCGGCGCGCTTGCGGGTCCGGCGGGCCCGAACGGGCTTCTCCGCCTTCTCTTCCTTCTTCTCGGCCTTCTCAGCCGGTGCCTCGACCGCGGCCTCGGCGGCGCCCGGAGCGGTGACCACGATCGCGGTCGCCTCCGGCGCACCGGCCGGAGCCTCGGCGCGCTTGCGGGTCCGGCGGGCGCGGACCGGCTTCTCGGCCGGGGCCGACTCGGCCGCCGGCTCCCGGCGACGACGGCGCGGCGGCGCGGCGGACGCGCCCTCGCCACCGGTCGCGGCGGTTTCGTTCTGTTCCGTTGCCGCAGACTGCTGCGGATCGGTGTTATCGAGCATGCGGGTGGATCTCCCGTCAGGCCCCCGGGCTCCACATCCGGGCACGGCTCGGCACCAGTGGGTGGCCGGCATCGCGACGATGCTCGGGCCGGACCCTTTCACGGTGCCGCCGCGCGGACGCGAAGCCGCACAGGGGCTCGTAGTCTCGCTCGGCGCCCCGCACTCAGCGGGGTGTCGAAAGTCTTCTGGTCTGACCAGTCTTCTGAGGTTTTCCCAAGCTGCGCCGTCCCCCAACCCCGGGTGGCTCCCGGACGGGGTCCCGGGCCCACCGACCGTCCTGGTCGGCGGGCCCCGAGTGGCCGGCCTGTGCTGCGACGACGCTCGCTCCCCTGGGGAGCCGCGGAAACCCTGGAGGACCGTCGGGTCCAGTGAGGCACTGGACCCGGCCTCCGCCCCCTAGGCGGACGCGGTAGCGCGCGGCCCGGCAGCCGTTTCTCAGCCGGCCGGGGCCGCGGCGCGGTCGAGCGCCAGCGGGTCGGTCACCGTGCCCGACTCCTCGTCGAGCGGCCCCTGCGCCAGCCTGGTCACCTCTGCGGGGACCGGCGGCGCCAGGTCGGCCGTCGCACGGAGACCGGACAATACGTCGTCGGGTCGTACGGCGGGTGTGGCGTGTCGTACTACCAGGCGCAGTATCGCACAGGCACGGCCGGTCCGAACATCGCGGTCGGTTCCGACCGCCGTGTCCGTCACGCCGTCGACCTGCGATTCGACGGCTTCGAGCGCCGCCACCGCACCGCGCGCGTCGAAGACCCGCACGCCGTTCTTGGTCCGGCGCTCGACCTCGACCTTCTCCTCGGCGAGGAACCGCGCGACCGCCAAAGCGGCCTCAACCGGCTCCACGCCGTCCAGCCGGACCAGCCACTCGGAGGCCTCCAGGCGCTCCACGAAGTTGGGCGTCCGGACCTCGACCGCGTCGATCACGTCAAGGCCCGCCGGCAGCGACTCGTCCAGCTGCGCCCGCAGCTGCTCGGGGTCGCGTACGGCGGCCAGACCGATCTCCAGGTACTCCGCCTCGCTCGCCACCCCGGTCGGGGCCGCGTTGGCGTAGGACACCTTCGGGTGCGGGGTGAAGCCGGCCGAGTAGGCCATCGGAACGGCGGACCGGCGCAGGGCGCGCTCGAAGGCGCGCTGGAAGTCGCGGTGGCTGGTGAAGCGGAGCCGGCCGCGCTTGGTGTAGCGGAGACGAATCCGCTGCACCGTCGGCGCGGGCGGCGGACCGTCGGGCGTACGGCGTGCCAGGGTCGCTCAGTCCTTTAGTCAATTGTCCCCGTCCGGCGTGGCACATTCCCGCCACTGTCCGGACTCTGTCACCTCAAAGGGTACGCGCCCCGCCACCCCACTCGCTCCGCCCCTGGTCAGAGCGGCCCCTCAACCGCCGCACCAGCCGCGGACCCGGTCTCCACACGTGGGTTCCCCCGCGCCGGACTGATCCGGCGCGGGGGAACCCACGAGGAGCACGGGGACTACTTGTTGACCACCGTCAGCGGCAGCATCTTCTTGCCGGTGGGGCCGATCTGGATGTGGGTGTCCATCTGCGGGCACACGCCGCAGTCGAAGCACGGGGTCCAGCGGCAGTCGTCGACCTCGACCTCTTCGAGGGCGTCCTGCCAGTCCTCCCACAGCCAGTCCTTGTCGAGGCCGCTGTCCAGGTGGTCCCAGGGCAGCACCTCCTCGTAGGAGCGCTCGCGGGTGGTGTACCAGTCGACGTCGACGCCGGTGCCGGCCAGGCCCTTCTCGGCGCAGGCCATCCAGCGGTCGTACGAGAAGTACTCGCGCCAGCCGTCGAAGCGGCCGCCGTCCTCGTAGACGGCGCGGATGATCGCGCCGACCCGGCGGTCGCCGCGGGAGAGCAGGCCCTCGACGATGCCGGGCTTGCCGTCGTGGTAGCGGTAGCCGATGTTCTTGCCGTACTTGCGGTCGCCGCGGATCGAGTCGCGCAGCTTGGCCAGGCGGGCGTCGGTGGCCTCGGCGGACAGCTGCGGGGCCCACTGGAACGGGGTGTGCGGCTTGGGCACGAACCCGCCGATGGAGACGGTGCAGCGGATGTCGTTCTGGCCGGTGACCTCGCGGCCCTTCTGGATGACGTTCTTGGCCATCTCGCCGATCTGGAGCACGTCCTCGTCGGTCTCGGTGGGCAGGCCGCACATGAAGTACAGCTTCACCTGGCGCCAGCCGTTGCCGTAGGCGGTGGCGACGGTGCGGATGAGGTCCTCCTCAGACACCATCTTGTTGATCACCTTGCGCATGCGCTCGCTGCCGCCCTCGGGGGCGAAGGTGAGGCCCGAGCGGCGCCCGTTGCGGGAGAGCTCGTTGGCGAGGTCGATGTTGAAGGCGTCGACGCGGGTGGACGGCAGCGACAGGCCGATCTTGTCCTCGGTGTAGCGGTCGGCCAGCCCCTTGGCGATGTCGCCGATCTCGGTGTGGTCGGCGCTGGACAGCGACAGCAGGCCGACCTCCTCGAAGCCGGTCGCCTTCAGCCCGCGCTCGACCATCTCGCCGATGCCGGTGATGCTTCGCTCCCGCACGGGGCGCGTGATCATGCCGGCCTGGCAGAAGCGGCAGCCGCGGGTGCAGCCGCGGAAGATCTCCACGGACATCCGCTCGTGCACCGTCTCCGCGAGCGGGACCAGCGGCTGCTTCGGGTACGGCCACTCGTCCAGGTCCATCACGGTGTGCTTGGACACCCGCCACGGCACGCCCGGGGCGTTCGGCACGACACGGCCGATCCGGCCGTCGGCCAGGTACTCCACGTCGTAGAACCGCGGCACGTACACCCCGCCGGTGCGCGCCAGGCGCAGCAGCAGTTCGTCGCGTCCGCCGGGGCGGCCCTCGGCCTTCCAGGCGCGGATGATCTCGGTGATGTCCAGGACGGCCTGCTCGCCGTCGCCGATCACCGCGCAGTCCAGGAAGTCCGCGATCGGCTCCGGGTTGAAGGCCGCGTGGCCGCCGGCCAGGACGATCGGGTCCTCGTCGGTGCGGTCCTTGGCCTCCAGCGGGATGCCGGCCAGGTCGAGCGCGGTCAGCATGTTGGTGTAGCCGAGCTCGGTGGAGAAGGACAGGCCGAAGACGTCGAAGGCCTTCACCGGCCGGTGGGCGTCCACCGTGAACTGGGGGACGTCGTGCTCGCGCATCAGCGCCTCAAGGTCCGGCCAGACGCTGTAGGTGCGCTCGGCGAGCACGCCCTCGCGCTCGTTGAGCACCTCGTAGAGGATCATGACGCCCTGGTTGGGCAGGCCGACCTCGTAGGCGTCGGGGTACATCAGCGCCCAGCGGACGTCGCAGGCGTCCCAGTCCTTGACGGTCGAGTTGAGCTCGCCGCCGACGTACTGGATCGGCTTCTGGACGTGCGGGAGGAGGGCCTCCAGGCGTGGGAAGACCGATTCGACAGTCATGTACTAGGAACCCTTACGACGTGATTCGGTGCCGCGAGTCGGCACGGGAGGGGTGACCCTCAAGGGTAGCCCAATCCGGGGATCCGCCCGTCGGCCGCGGTCCCGGCTCCCGACCGGCCCCCGACCGCCCCCCGAACAACCCCCGACCGACCCTCGGCCGACCCCCGAACGACCCTCGGCCGACCCCCGAGCGACCCATGGCGACCCCCCGTACGCCCCCGCGCGATCCGGGCCGCCCGTGCCCGCCCGTGCCCGCCCCGGCACGCGCAGTGCGCGCCCGCCGCCCGGCGCCGTCCGCCGTTGACACGCCCGGACGGCCCGTGCGGTACTGACAGGGCCCTGCCCAAGGCCCTGTACCCCTTCCGGAGAGGGGAGTTGGGTCGTACGCTCGGCCAACGCCGACTCCCCCGGCGGCCCGTCCCCCGTTCCTCCGCGACCCCTCCCCCGGGCCCGCGGAGCCCGTCCCCGGCCCGCAGGCCGCGTCCGGCGGCGCGCGCACGCCCGCGCCCCGGCGGCCGTACGACCGGTCGCAAGGAGAACCATGACCGACACCGGTCGGCGGGTCCGGCCCCTGCGGACCCTCGACGCCCGGCCGGCCCGCTACCCCTCGCAGGCGCAGGCCGAGTCCGCGGCCAGGCGGCTCGCCCTGCGCCACCCGGACCGCTGCCGACTGCGCGAGGTGGGCCGCTCCCGGGCCGGCCGCCCGCTGCTGCTGCTCTCCGTCGACCGCGGCCCGCGCGCCGCGCTGGTGGTCGGCGGCCCGCACCCCAACGAGCCGATCGGCACGGCCTCCGCCGTCCGCCTGGCCGAGGTGCTGCTGGAGCGCCCCGCCCGCCCCGGCCTGTCCTGGCACCTGCTGCTCTGCCTGGATCCGGACGGCGCCGCGCTCAACGCCGGCTGGCTGGACGGCCCGCTCACCATGCGCCGCCACTACGAGCACTTCTTCCGCCCCGCCTTCGAGGAGCAGCCCGAGCTGCTGCCCGCCCCCGGCTCCGGCCGCCCGCCGATGCCGGAGAGCGTGGCGCTGACCGGCCTGATCGACGAGCTGCGCCCGTTCCTCCAGTGCTCGCTGCACGGGGTGGACTTCGGCGGCGCCTTCGTGCAGCTGACCGACCCGGTACGCGGCCTGGCCGAGCGCTTCGCCCGTTCCGCGGACCGGGCCGGTCTGCCGCTGGACGTGGACTCCTACGACGCGGTCGGCTGGACCAGCCCCGCGCCGGGCACCTACCTGATGCCGACGCCCGGCAGCGCGGACACCTCCCGGGCGCTGCCGGACGAACCCGAGCTGTCCACCTGGTCGTACGCCGCCCGGTACGGCGCGGTCACGGCCGTCCTGGAGGTTCCGATGTGGGCGGTGGACGCGGTCGGCGACGGCCGTCCGCACCCGGCCGGGCCGCAGGCCGTGCGGGACGCCGCGCACGGGCTCACCGAGCGCGCCGAGGAGCTGTCCGCGCTGCTCGCCCGCGTCCCGGCGCAGGCCCGGAAGGAGCACGGGCCGCTGGTGCGCACCGCCGAGTTCAATCTGGCGGTGGCGCCGCGGGTGGCCGACGAGTGGCTGGAGCTCTGGTGCCCCCGGCCGTTGAGCGCCTCCCGGGCGACCACCGCCGGGCTGGTGGCCGCCCGGCTGCCGCTGCGGGTCGCCTCGATCCTGCTGCGGCTGCTCGCCGATGCCCGCGGTCCGGCCGCGGAGGCCGCCCGTGAGCGCGCCCGGGCCGTGGTCACCGAGAGCCTGGACCGGCTGCGCCACCGTTTCGGCGCCCGCTGGGTGCCGGTCCAGGAGCAGTTGGCGCACCAGACCCGCGCGGTGCTCACCGCCGCCGACTGCCTGCTCCAGCCGATCTGACGCATAGTCAACCATCAAGCAGTGAGCGGAGGATGGGCCCGATCTGGCCCGCCAGCCGGTGCTCGCCCGCGGGCGTCGGGTGCAGTCCGTCCACGTACACCTCCTCGGCCTCGGCGAGCGGCAGCACCTGCCGCCCGTCGATCAGGTGCAGCCGGGTGTCGCCGAGCCCCTGGAGCACCCGGACGGCGTCGCCGGTGAGTTCGCGGATGCCCGCCAGGGTGAGTCCGGCGGCGTTGACGGTCTGCTCGCGTTCCACCGAGGGCAGCGCGGCGACCACGGCGATCTCCGCGTCGGGCTGCGCGTCCCGGATCGTCTCGACGAAGCCGCACACCGCCGGCCCCCAGCTGCGCGCGGTGAACGCGCCGCGCAGGTAGGCGTTGGTGCCGATCTCCAGGGTGACCAGTTCGGCCGGGGTGTCCCGGACGACCCGGGCGACCAGCGGGTCCAGGTAGGCCTCGCCGGCGAAGCCGAGGTTGCGCAGCCGCCAGCCGTGCCGCCGGGCGACGAGCGAGGCCCAGCTCTCGGACGGCCCGTGCGGGTACATCGCGTGGGTCAGCGAACTCCCGTACGCCACCCAGCGCGCGCCGTCCCGCCGTGCCGGTTCCAGCAGTCGGTGGCCGTGGAAGCCGACCGGCCCCAGCCAGGTGCGGGAGAGCTGCGGCAGCCACACCTCGACGTCGGCGGGCTTTCCCGGCAGCGCCACGGCGAGGCGGCCGGTTCCACCGCCCGCCGGGCGCCAGCGGTGGGCGAGGCGGCCGTCGACCAGGACGTCCAGCGGTCCGTCGCCGGGCTCCGCCGCGAGTTCCAGCAGCAGCCGGTCGGCGTCGGTGCGGACGGCGAAGCGGGCGCCGACCGGGAGTCGGGCGAGCCGGGCGAAGTTGGCGGAGAGCGTGGTGGCGACGCGCTCCTGTGGCAGGCGCAGCGGCAGCAGGAGGCCGCCCCGGGCCTCGAAGCCGCAGATCCCGTCCCAGCCGAGCCGTGGATCGTCCGGCGCCAGGTTCTCGGCCGCACCGTCCGGGCCCGTCACGCCCGCCCGATCCCGCCCCGTCAGGTCCGGCCCCATCTCCTGCCCCATGTCCCGCCCCCCAAGTTCATCTCACCCGAAACAATCTGATGTTCAATCACCTACACTGCGAACGTAGCTCGGCAAATCATCTTCCGTCAAACATTCTCTGGGGAGCGTTATGCTGCTGACCGTCCACCACCGAAGGAGCCCCGATGGCCACCGCCCCCCGGACCTCCCGCCCCAGTTCGCCCAGCCGGGCGGACGACACCGGCCAACGCCGCCGCTACTTCGCAGCCCTGACCCGGGAGCGCCCCGACGTCGCACTCTGCCGAGCCACCACCCTGGTCGCCCGCAGCATCGACGCGCAGCTCGCCGACGGCCCGTTGACGGTGGCCCAGCACCTGGTGCTGAAGATGCTGGACGCGGTCGGCAGCTGCTCCCAGCAGGAGCTGAGCGAGCAGCTGCGGATAGACCGCAGCGTGATGGTCGGCTGCGTGGACGGTCTGGAGGACGCCGGCCTGGTGCTCCGCGAGCGCCACCCGCTCGACCGCCGCGCCTACGCCGTCACCCTCACCGCCGAGGGCCGCACCGCGCTCGCCGAGGCCGAACTGGCCATGGCCCCGGTCCTGGAGCGCACCTTCGCGCCGCTCACCCCGCAGGAGCGGCAGACCCTGATCAGCCTCACCCGCAAGCTCCTCGCCCTGCCGCCGGCCGACTGACGCCCACCGGGCCCGGCTGCCCAGGGCACCCGACCCCGGAGGCCGCCCCGTGCCGCACCCCGCCCTGACCCCCGACGAGCTGCTCACCACCACCCGCGCCGTCCGCAAGCGCCTCGACCTCACCCGCCCGGTGGAACGCCCGCTGATCGAGGAGTGCCTGGCCCTCGCGACCCAGGCGCCCACCGGCCGCAACCGCCAGCGCTGGGACTTCGTGGTCGTCACCGACCCTCAGCGCCGCGCCGCCCTGGCCGAGTTCTACCGGCTCGGCCTGGTCCGCCCCCGACAGCGGACCGCCGCCACCGGCGTGGACCGCACCACCGGCGACCACCACCGCCGCGTCCGGCTCGCCGAGAGCGCCCAGCACCTGTTCGACCACCTGCACGAGGTGCCCGTCCTGGTGGTGCCGTGCATCCGGATCAAGGACCGGCGCGAGCTGGACACCCACGTCGGCCAGGCCAACACCTGGGGTTCGATCCTCCCGGCCACCTGGCAGTTCATGCTCGCCGCCCGCTCCCGCGGCCTCGGCACCGCCTGGACCACCGCGCACCTGCACTACGAGCGCGAGGCCGCCGCCGTGCTCGGCCTCCCGTACGAGACCGTCGCGCAGGCCGCCCTGATCCCGCTCGCGCACACCCTGGGCACCGACTTCCGCCCCGGCCCCCGGGTCGCCACCGCCGACATCGCCCACTGGGACACCTGGTAGCCCACCGCACGCACGGCCCACGCGAAGGGGCCGGCCCGGGAGTCCCGGACCGGCCCCTTCGGAGGACGGGCGATCAGGCCGCTATCGGCCGCTGGCTGCGCACCGCCTGGAGCAGCCCGATGCCGATCCAGACCGCGAACATCGAGGATCCCCCGTAGGAGACGAAGGGCAGCGGGATGCCCGCGACCGGCATGATGCCCAGGCACATCCCTATGTTCTCGAAGGCCTGGAAGGAGAGCCAGGCGATGATCCCGGCCGACACGATCGTCCCGTACAGGTCGGTCGCCTGGCGGGCGATCCGGCAGGCCCGCCACAGGATCACGCCGACCAGCGCGATGATCGCCAGCGCGCCGACGAAGCCCAGCTCCTCACCGGCGACGGTGAACACGAAGTCGGTCTGCTGCTCCGGCACGAACTGCCCGACGGTCTGCGTCCCGTGGAACAGCCCCTTGCCGGTCAGCCCGCCCGAGCCGATCGCGATCCGGGCCTGCGCGGTGTTGTAGCCGACGCCGTTCGGGTCCAGCTGCGGGTTGGCGAAGGCGGCGAAGCGGTCGATCTGGTACTGGCTCAGCAGCCCGAGCTTCCAGACCGCGACGCTCCCGCCGACGCCGACCACCAGCAGGCCGACCACCCAGCGGTTGGCCGCGCCCGAGCCGAGCAGGATGCCCAGCACTATCGCGGACATCACCATGACCGACCCGGCGTCCGGCATCAGCAGCACCAGGCCCATCGGCACGCAGGCCCAGATCAGCCCACGGAACACCGCCCGGTGCGAGGGGAACTCCCGTTCCCCCGCGTCCACCTGGTCCGCCAGCACGACCGCCATCGACAGCAGGATCGCCAGCTTCGCGAACTCGGCCGGCTGGACCGAGAAGCCGCCGCCGAGCTGGATCCACGAGTGCGCGCCGTTGATGGTCGAGCCCAGCGGGCTGAGCGTGGCCATCAGCAGCAGCATCACGCCGGCGTAGAAGAACGGCACGATGGTGCGGAAGCGCCGACTCCCTATCGCTATCACCACGGCGCACAGCACCAGCCCGACCACGACGTTGGTCAGGTGCCGGTACAGGAAGTACTGCGGGTCCCCGTGGGTCAGGTTGTCGCGCCCCCGGGTGGCCGACCAGACCAGCAGCGAGCTGCCGAGCGACAGGGCCAGCGCGGCCAGCAGCAGTATCCAGTCCAGCCGCCACAGCGGCGAGTCCTTGGCCAGGGCCTTGGAGACCCCGGTGCGCTGCGGGCTCAGCCGCAGCTGCCGGTAGGAGCCGTAGGAGGTCATGACCGCCCCCTTCCCGGGCCTCGGTTCGGTTCGAGCGCGGCGTCGGCCGCGGTGTACGGGGCCTGGCCGTCGGCCGGCGGCATCGGGTCGAGGAAGGTCGCGGCCAGGGCCGGACCGGACTGCGCCGAGGCGGCGTCGAACGGCACCGGGGCCTGGAGCACCGCGCCGGTGGCCTGGTCGACGGTGTAGGAGGCCGGCTTGATGATCGCGGTGCCGTCCGGGTTGAACTTCGGCAGCTCGGCCTGCGGCGCCGGCAGCAGCGCCTTGCCGTTGTCGATGTTGCCCTTGTCGTCCACGCCGTACAGCGACTGGTAGATCCGGCGGACGGCGTCACCGGAACCGCCGGAGCCGGTGCCACCCTGGCTTATCGTCATGACGACCGCGTAGTCCTTGCTGTACGTCGTCAGCCAGGAGGTGGTCTGCTTGCCCTCGACCTCGGCGGTGCCGGTCTTGGCGTGCAGCTCGATCTTGTTCTGCGGCCAGCCGGCCCCGGCGAACTTCCAGGCGGCGGTACCGCTGGTGATGACGCCCGCGGTGGCCTGGTCGATGTAGCTGAGCAGCTTCTGGTCGCCGGGGAACTTGGCGTCCTCGTGCGGGGCGATCTCGCGGACGAGGTCCCCGCTCGGGCTTATCACCGCCTTGGCGATGGTCGGCCGGTAGAAGGTGCCGCCGTTGGCCAGCGCCGAGTAGATCCGGGCCATCTGGACCGGGGTGACCAGGGTGTCGCCCTGCCCGATCGCGAAGTTGACGGCGTCACCGGCGCGCATCTGGTAGCCGTCGACGCAGTTCTCCCGGGCGATCTGGTCGGAGAAGCTGTTGCCGCCCTTCTGCGCCTGCGCGCACCAGGCGTCCTTGTTGTTGTCGTAGAAGGACTGCTTCCACTGCCGGTCCGGCACCCGGCCGGGGACCTCGGACGGCAGGTCGATGCCGGTCTTGGCGCCGAGGCCGAACTCGTGGGCGGTCTTGAAGAACCAGTCGCCCGGATCCTTCTTCGGCTTGATGCCGCCGTCCTTCATCCACTGGTCGTACGCCAGGCCGTAGAAGACGGTGTCGCAGGAGACCTCCAGCGCCTTCTCCAGGGAGATCTGGCCGAAGTTCTCGCTCTCGAAGTTCTTGAACTCGCGACCGCCGATGGTCATGCTCTTCGGGCAGTCGTAGTGGCCGTCGAGCGAGTAGCCGGCCTGCACGGCGGCGGTGGTGGAGACGACCTTGAAGGTCGAGCCGGGGGCGGACTGGCCCTGTATGGCCCGGTTCAGCAGCGGGAAGTTGGAGTCCTTGCCGGTCAGCGTCTGGTAGTCCTTGCCGCTGATGCCGCCCACCCAGAGGTTGGGGTCGTACGTCGGCGCGCTCGCCATCGCGATGATCCGGCCGGTGTGCACGTCCATCACGACGGCGGCGCCGGAGTCGGCCTCGTAGTTGCGGTTGGTGACCTTGTCGAAGGTGTTCCGGGCGTCGGCCATGGCCTGCGCCAGGTTGTCCTCGACCACCTTCTGCACCCGGGCGTCGATGCTGGTGACCAGGTTGTTGCCGGTCTGCGGGGCGACGGTGCCGGCGGTGCCGATCACCCGGCCGAGGTTGTCCACCTCCAGCTTGGTGACGCCCGCGGTGCCGCGCAGGTCGCGGTCGTACACCGACTCCAGGCCGGCCCGGCCGATCTGGTCGGCCGGCAGGTAGCGGTCCAGTCCGCTCTTGTCGGCGGTCTTGCTGACCTCGTCGTCGGTGACCGGCGAGAGGTAGCCGAGCACCTGGGCCATGTTCGCGCCCTCGGCACCGGTGTAGCGGCGCAGGGCGGTGGGCTGCGCGGTGATCCCGGGGAAGTCCTCGCGGCGCTCCATTATCTGCATCGCCTGCTGGGTGGTCGCGTCCTTGGTGACCGGGATCGGCTGGTAGGGAGAACCGTTCCAGCAGGGCTGCGGGGTCTTGGCGTCGCAGAGCCGGACCTTCTCCTGCACGTCCTTGGCGGGCATCCCGAGCACGTCGGCCAGCCGGGCCAGGACCGCCTTGCCGCCGTCCTTCTGCTGGAGCAGCGAGGTGCGGCTGACGGAGACCACCAGCCGGGTCTCGTTGCCGGCCAGGACCCGCCCGGAGGCGTCCAGGATCTCGCCGCGGACGGACGGTTCGACCACCTCGCGGATGTGGTTGCCGGTCGCCTTGGCGGTGTACTCCTTGGCGTTGCGGATCTGCAGGTACCACAGCCGCCCGCCGAGGGTGGCGAGCAGCGACAGCACCAGGATCTGCAGCACCACCAGACGGATCGTCACCCGCCGGGTGCGGCCGGTCTCGGGGATGTTGCTCACGTCTCGTGCGCTCCAGGATACGGGAAGGTCAGGAGGTCGGGGGCCGGGACGGGCCGGTTACGGGCGCCGGGCGAAGCCGGGCACGCGCCGCTTCTTGTAGGACGGGCCGGACGAGATGTCACGCGTGGTCCGGTAGCGGGCCAGCGAGCCCAGGCCCGGGCCGCCCTCGTCGTCGTCGCTGGCGGCGGCCACCGGGTCGCGGCCGAAGCGGCGGCCGAACATCATCACCAGCGGCACCACGAACGGGGCCAGCAGCAGGTCGTACAGCAGGGCGCTGATCACCAGGCCGCCGAGGCCGACGTGCCGGGCCGCGGTGTCGCCGACCAGGGCGCCGACCGTCGCGTACAGCAGGGTGGAGGCGATCGACGCGGCGCCGACCACCAGCAGCGAGCCGAAGACGGAGCGCTGGCGGCCGTACTCGGAGCGCAGCAGCCCGGCGGCGTAGCCCATCAGACAGAGCACCAGCGCGTAGCGGCCGATCGCGTGGTCGGAGGGCGGCGCGAGGTCGGCCAGCAGGCCGGCCGAGAAGCCGACCAGGCAGCCGCCGGTCGGGCCGTAGACCATGGCCAGGCCGACCACGACCAGCAGCAGTATGTCCGGGGTGGCCCCCGGGAGCTGGAGCCGGCCGAACACGCTGACCTGGAGGATCAGGCCGAGCAGGATCAGGACGGCGGAGACGGGGATGCGGGCGAGGCGCATGGCTCAGTTCCCCCCAGTGGGATTGGCGGGCGAGGCGGCGGGCGCGGTGGCCGGCGCCTGACCCTGGGCCGGCGGCAGGACGGCGTCACGCGGGTCGGCGCGCGGCGGCACCACCACCACACCGACCAGGTCCAGCCGGGTGAACTGGACGAACGGCTCGACCAGGACGGTCTTGGTCAGCTGGCCCGCGTTGGCCTGGACCTCGACGACCTTGCCGACCGGGACGCCGGGCACGAACGGGCGGCCGCTCTGCGAGCCGAAGGTGACCAGCCGGTCGCCAGCCTTGACCTGCGCCTTTCCGTTGAGCAGGGAGACCTTCATCGGGCTGTCGCCACCGCCGGAGGCGAAGCCGATCTCGCCGCTGCCCTCCAGCCGGGTGCCGGCCGAGAAGCCGGGGTCGGAGGCGAGCAGCACGGTGGAGGTGGTCGGGGCGACGGTGGTGATCCGGCCGACCAGGCCCTGGCCGTTGATCACCGTCATGTCGCGGGTCAGGCCGTCGTCGCTGCCCGCGTCGATGGTGATGGTCCAGGAGAAGCCCTGGGCCGGGCCGATCGCGATGACCTGGGCGGCCTTGACGGTGTAGCCGCCGGCGCCGGCGGTGCGCAGCAGGTCGTCCAGCTGTTTGGTGCGCCCGGCGGCCATGTCGGAGGAGGCGAGCTTCTGCCGTAGTTCGGTGTTCTCGCGGGCGAGCTGGTCCGCGCGGCCGCTGTCGGTGGCGGCGTCGCGGAAGGCCCGGACGGTGTTGGCCACCGGGTCCACGACGGTGGCGGCGCCGCGCTCGACCGGACCGAGGACGCTGGCGGCCGCGTGCCGGGCCGGGCCGAGCGGGGAGTCCTCACCGCCCTTGATGTCCACGGTGATGAGCGCGAAGGCGACGGCCACCAGCAGGATGAGCAGCAGCCGGCTCTCTCGTGTGTCCCTCACGGTGCTGGTACTGCCCCTTCGTACCGGGCGGCCGCCCGGGGCTGTGGGGCCCGGGCGGCGGCCCGTTCAGTTGAGTGTCGGATTCGTCGTGGTGCTAACGGCGCGGCGAGGCGTCCAGTACCTGCTGGAGCGCCTCGAACTCCTCGACGCACTTGCCGGAGCCGAGCGCGACGGAGTCGAGCGGGTTCTCGGCGATGTGGATCGGCATGCCGGTCTCGCGGCGCAGCCGCTCGTCCAGGCCGCGCAGCAGGGCGCCGCCGCCGGTGAGCACGATGCCGCGGTCCATGACGTCGCCGGCCAGCTCGGGCGGGCACTGGTCGAGGGTGGTCTTGACCGCGTCGATGATGGCGTTGACCGGCTCGTCGATGGCCTCGCGGACCTCGGCGGCGGAGATGACCACGGTCTTGGGCAGGCCGCTGACCAGGTCGCGGCCGCGGATCTCGGCGTGCTCGTCCTTCTCGCCCTCCGCGCCGAAGGCGCTGCCGATGCTCATCTTGATCTGCTCGGCGCTGCGCTCGCCGAGGAGGAGGGAGTACTCCTTCTTGATGTGCTGGACGATCGCGTTGTCGAGCTCGTCGCCGGCCACCCTGATGGACTGGGCGGTGACGATGCCGCCGAGGGAGATGACGGCGACCTCGGTGGTGCCGCCGCCGATGTCGACGACCATGTTGCCGGTGGCCTCGTGGACGGGGAGTCCGGCGCCGATCGCGGCGGCCATCGGCTCCTCGATGATGTGCACCTGGCGGGCGCCGGCCTGCGAGGAGGCCTCGATGACGGCGCGGCGCTCGACCCCGGTGATGCCGGAGGGCACGCAGACCACGACGCGCGGGCGGGCGAGGTAGCGGCGGCGGTGGATCTTGAGGATGAAGTAGCGCAGCATCCGCTCGGTGATCTCGAAGTCGGCGATCACGCCGTCCTTGAGCGGGCGGATGGCGACGATGTTGCCCGGCGTGCGGCCGATCATCTTCTTGGCCTCGGCGCCGACCGCGAGGATCCCACCGGTGTTGGTGTTGACCGCGACGACGGACGGCTCGTTGAGGACGATGCCCTTGCCCCTGACGTACACCAGCGTATTGGCTGTTCCGAGGTCGATCGCCAAGTCGCGGCCGATGAACGACAGGTTGCTCGCCATGGGGTGTAGGTGCCTTCCCGGGCTCGGAGTTCATGGGGGTGGACGGATGCGCGCGCCCACGCTTGGGCGGAGACCAGCTGAGCTGCCTTACCGGGCCCTTGAGTCGCGTCCATCGTAGTCACGCCGCGCGGTACGGACGTCGACGTGGGGCATACCGTCCATTGTCCGGAGCGTGATCGCTTCTCCGAGGATTGGGACGCCGTGTCGGCGCCCCCAGTTCCCTATTTCACGATAAGAATGCCCCGGCCGGGCCAATGGTCCCGACCGGGGCGGTACGAACGTCCTTCCGGGCGTGTCGCCCGGTCTCCCGGGCGGCCGTCCCGGCCCCGGATCAGGCGTGCGCCGGGAAGAAGATCTTGATCTCGCGCTCGGCGGACTCCGGGGAGTCGGAGGCGTGGATCAGGTTCTCGCGGGTGATCGTCGCGTAGTCGCCGCGGATGGTGCCGGCCCCGGCCTCCAGCGGGTTGGTGGCCCCGGCCAGCATGCGGATGCCGCGCACGACCTCCTCGCCCTCGACGATCAGCGCGATCGACGGACCGGAGGTCATGAACTCCAGCAGCGGCTCGTAGAACGGGCGGCCGACGTGCTCCGCGTAGTGCTGCTCCAGCGTCGCCCGGTCGAAGGTGCGCAGCTCGACGGCGGCGAACCGCCAGCCGGCCTTGCGCTCGATGCGGCTGATGATCTCGCCGGCCAGGCCGCGGCGGACGGCGTCGGGCTTGAGCAGGACGAGAGTGCGCTGGGACACGGTGCGTCTCCTGGGTGTTCGGTACGGCTGACGGTCGGGCCGACGGAGCGGGAGCCGACACGGCAGAGGTTACCTTGCGTACACGGCGTGTCGGCTCGCCGGTCCGGCATCTATGCCTGTACGGGCACGGCCTCCGCGGCCGCGCGGGCGGCCTTGAACTCGTCGACCTTGCGGCCGTAGTGCACCGAGCACCACCACAGGCCGGCGAAGACCAGGCCGAGGCCGAACATGGTCGGCAGGATGAAGCCGCTGGCGATCAGGCCGATCTGGAGCGCCCAGCCGATCTGCACCGCGCCGGGCCGGTTGATCATGCCGCAGAGCACGATGCACAGGGCCATCGCGATGCCGCTGACCGTCCAGATCTCCCCGGTGGAGACGTCGGAGAGCCGCATCGCGACCAGCGCCGCGAACATGATCAGCAACGCCTCGCCGATCAGTGTCGAGGAGCAGAGCGTCCTCATGTCACTTCCTCCCGAGCAGCAGGCGGGCCTCGCCCACCGTGATGACCGAACCGGTGACCAGCACCCCGGCGCCGCCGAGGTCGCCCTCCTCCTCGGCCAGGGTGACGGCGGCGGCGATGGCGTCGTCGAGCCGGGGCTCGACCTGGACGCGGTCCTCGCCGAAGATCTCGACGGCCAGGGCCGCGAGCGCGTCCACGTCCATCGCGCGGTGGGTGGAGTTCTGGGTGACGACGACCTCGGCCAGTATCGGCTCGAAGGCCTCCAGCACGCCGGCCACGTCCTTGTCCCCGGAGGTGCCGACCACGCCGACCAGGCGGGTGAAGCCGAAGGACTCGGAGATCGCGGCGACGGTGGCCTGGGCGCCGTGCGGGTTGTGCGCGGCGTCCAGGATGATCGTGGGGCTGCGGCGGACGATCTCCAGGCGGCCCGGCGAGGAGACGCCGGAGAAGGCCTGGCGGATCTTGTCGACGTCGAGCTGGCCGCCGCGGGCGCCGCCGACGCCGAAGAAGGCCTCGACCGCGGCCAGCGCCAGCGCCGCGTTGTGCGCCTGGTACTCGCCGTGCAGCGGGATGAAGACGTCCTCGTACTCCTCGCCGCCGAGCCCGCGCAGGGTCACCAGCTGGCCGCCGACGGCGAGTTCACGGCGGATCACGCCGAACTCCATGCCCTCGCGGGCGACCGTGGCGTCCACCTCGACGGCCCGGCGCAGGATGGTCTGGGCGGCGTCCAGCTGCTGCTGGGCGACCACGGCGACGGCACCGGACTTGATGATCCCGGACTTCTCGCCCGCGATCTCGCCGGTGGTCTCGCCGAGCTTGTCGGTGTGGTCCAGACCGATCGGGGTGATCACCGCGACGGCGGCGTCGATGACGTTGGTGGCGTCCCAGGTGCCGCCCATGCCGACCTCGACCACGGCGACGTCCACCGGGGCGTCGGCGAAGGCCGCGTAGGCCATGCCGGTCAGCACCTCGAAGAAGGACATCGCCACCGGCTGCGCCGCGTCGACCATCTGCACGTAGGGCTCGATGTCGCGGTAGACCTCGACGAAGCGCTCGGGGGTGATCGGGGCGCCGTCCAGGCTGATCCGCTCGGTGACGCTCTCCACGTGCGGGCTGGTGTAGCGCCCGGTGCGCAGCTCGAAGGTGTTGAGCAGCTGCTCGATCATCCGGGCGGTGGAGGTCTTGCCGTTGGTGCCGGTGACGTGGATGGAGGGGAAGGACCGCTGGGGCTGGCCCAGGATGTCCATCAGCGCCTCGATCCGGTCGAGCGAGGGCTCCAGTTTGTTCTCCGGCCAGCGCTTGGACAGCTCCAGTTCGACGTCCCGCAGGGTGTCGCCGGGACCGCCGTCGGAGGGGCGGAGGGTGTACGGGTTCGGGTCGGCCTTGTCGCTCACGACCACAGTCTACGGAGCGGCGGCGGTGTGTTCTCACGGGGTGAGAACGACCACTTTGTCCACTCTTTGCCATGATCACCTAATTTGATCCCTTTACTATCGATTCAGCGAGTTTGAACGGCAATGAAGCATCGATTCGCAATTTCCAGGAGCCGTCTGCCTTTGATCATGAGGAGCACCCCGCCATGCCCGACGTCATGCACGACTGGATCGTGCTCCGCCAGGACGTCATCGTCTGGTTCGCCGGACTGATCTCCCTGGCGCTCGTCGGCTACATGGCCCTCGTCTTCGGACGCTTCCTCGTGTACTGGGCCGGCTCCCGCCACGCCTTCCGGCACAACCTGCCCGCCGAGCCCGGCGACCCGTCCGCCTTCCAGTGGCACCTGGTCATCCCCTGCCGCGACGAGGAGGCCGTGGTCACCCAGACCCTGGACGGCCTGCGGACCAGCGCGCCCGGGGCCCACCTGTGGGTGATCGACGACGACAGCGAGGACGCCACCCGCGAGCTCGTCCTCGCCGCCGCGGCCCACGACCCGCGCGTCCACCTCGTCCAGCGCCGCCGCCCGCACGCCCGGATCGGCAAGGGCGCCGCGCTCAACGCCGCCTACCGCGAGATCTCCGCCTGGCTCCCCGAGTCCACCGACCGCTCCCGGGTGGTGATCGGCGTCGTCGACGCCGACGGCCGGCTCGACCCGGGCACCCTCGACCAGGTCTGCAACCCCAAGGCGCTCGGCCGCCCCGACACCGGCGCGGTGCAGATCGGCGTCCGGATGCGCAACGCCGACGACGAGCGCCCGCTGCCCGGCCGCGGCCGCACCGCCAACGCCCTCGCCCGCGCGCTCGTGCGGATGCAGGACGTCGAGTTCCAGGCCAACAACACCGGCATGCAGCTGCTGCGCCGCCGCACCGGCAGCGTCGGCCTCGGCGGCAACGGCCAGTTCGTCCGGCTCTCCGCGCTCGACTCGCTCACCGTCGAGGAGGGCCGGGCCGGCCGCCCGTGGCCCGAGCGCGCCCTACTGGAGGACTACGAGTCCGGCCTCGACCTGCGGCTGGCCGGCTGGCGGCTCACCCACGTCACCGAGGCCCAGGTCTCCCAGGAGGCCCTGATCTCGCTGCGCCGCTTCCTCACCCAGCGCACCCGCTGGGCCCAGGGCAACATGCAGTGCCTGCGCTACACCGGCCGGGTGCTGCGCTCACCGCACTACACCCCGTCCGGCAAGGCCGAGGTGATGTACACCTTCCTGCAGCCCGTGGTCTGCGTGCTGCTGGTGCTGCTCTTCCCGCTGTCCCTCGGGATCACCGGCGCCGGGCTGGTGCTCTTCCCCGCCGAGACCGTCGAGTTCCAGCTCCGGTTCGGCCCGTGGATGCTGCTCGCCTTCGCGCTCGCCGCGCTGCCGATGGTCCTCTGGGGCCTCGCCTACCGCAAGGCCGTCCACCCCGACCGCCGCCGGCTCACCGGGCTGGTCTGGGGCCTCCTGGTCTGGCTCTACGCCTACCACCTGTTCGTGGTCGCGACCCGGGCCGCCCTACGGATGCTGCTCGGCCGCAACGGCTGGGCCAAGACCCGGCGCAACGCCGAGAAGGTCGCCCTCGGCGCCCCGACCGCGCTCGAATCCTGAGCCGCCCCGGTACCCCCTCCCCCGCCGCCCCGCACCTCCTCCCCCACCGGAGCCCCCCTTGAGCACCTGCCTGCCGCCGTCCAGCGTCGCCGTCGTCCTCGGCACCCGCCCCGAACTGGTCAAGCTCGCCCCGCTGATCCACGAACTCGGCGACGCCACCCGGCTGGTGCACACCGGTCAGCACTGGGACGAGGCGATGTCCGGCCGGTTCCTGCGCGACCTGAACCTGCCCCGGCCGGAGCTGCTCACCGGGGTCGGCGGCCGCCCCCGGGCCGGCCAGATCGCCCAGTCCCTCGGCCAGTTGGACGCCGCCTTCGCCGAGGACCGCCCCGCCGCCGTGGTCGTCCAGGGCGACACCAACGCCACCCTCGCCGGAGCACTGGCCGCCAACGCCCGGGAGATCCCGCTGGTGCACGTCGAGGCCGGGCTGCGCAGCTACGACCGGGCGATGCCCGAGGAGCACAACCGGGTGATGGTCGACCACGTCTCCGACCTGCTCTGCGCCGCCACCGAGGACAACGTCGCCAACCTGCGCGCCGAGTCGCTCGACCAGGGCCGGATCGAGCTCACCGGCAACACCGTGGTCGAGGTGGTCCGCCGTCAGCTGCCGGACGGGGCGGCCCGCGCCGCGCTGCTCGCCGGGCACGGACTGCGCCCGGACGGATACGTGCTGGCCACCGTGCACCGCCCGGAGAACACCGACACCGCCGAGGCGCTCGGCGCGGTGCTCGCCGAGCTGGACCGGATCGCCGGGGCCGGCACCCCCGTGCTGTTCCCGATGCACCCGCGCACCCGGGCCGCCGTCGAGCGCTTCGGGCTGGACGGCCTGCTGGAGCGCCTGGCCGTCACCGGGCCGGTCGGCTACGGCGACTTCCTGGGCCTGGCGAGCCACGCCGCGCTGCTGGTCTCCGACTCCGGCGGCGTGCAGGAGGAGTGCACCGTCCTCGGCCGCCCGCTGCTGGTGGTGCGCCGCTCCACCGAGCGCCCGGAGGCGGTGGCGGCGGGCTTCGCCGCGCTCGTGCAGCCCGGCGAGGAGCTGGGCGGGCTGGCCCGTGCCTGGCTGTCCGACACCCCCGACCGGCTGGCCCGGCTCGCGGCCACCCCGAGCCCGTACGGCGACGGCCGCGCCTCGGCCCGGATCGCCGCGCTGACCAGCGCACTCGCCGGGCCCGGCCGGGCCGGGGCCGTGCCGCTGGCCGCGTAGGTGCTCTTGACAGTCGAATTGGTCTACTCCACCTTGTGAGGCAAGTCTCCGTTCCCAACAGGGACTTGAGCTGTCGGTAGCTCCCGCACGCGCACCATCGACACCCCCGGACGGCGCTCCCCCACAGGGCGCCGCCGGGCCTCCCCCACTGGAGATGGAGTCATGCCACCTGCCCGACACCGGCGCCCGCGCGCCGTCCACTCCCTGCTCGCCGGGGCGAGCGCCATCGCCCTCGGCCTGGGCGGACTCGTCCTGGCCAACGGCCCCGGCGCCCACGCCGCCGACACCGACCTGATCACCAACGGCGGCTTCGAGACCGGCAACCTCAGCGGCTGGACCTGCACCAACGGCACCGTCCAGAGCACCACCGCGCACTCCGGCACCTACGCCCTGCAGTCCACCCCGGGCGCGGGCGACACCGGCGAGTGCACCCAGACCGTCGCCGTGCAGCCCTCCTCCACGTACACCCTGAGCTCCTGGGTGCAGGGCTCGTACATCTACCTCGGTGCCCGCGGCACCGGCGGCACCGACCCCAGCACCTGGACCAGCTCGCCGAGTTGGACCCAGCTGTCGACCTCCTTCACCACCGGTCCGGGCACCACCAGCGTCACCGTCTACCTGCACGGCTGGTACGGGCAGCAGCCCTTCCTCGCCGACGACGTCTCCCTGCTCGGGCCCGGCGGCACGCCGTCCTCCCCCAGCCCGACCGGCTCCTCCTCCCCGAGCCCCAGCCCGACCGGCACCGGCACCGGCAGCCCCTCCCCCACCGGCACCGGCAGCGGCAGCCCGACCGCCACCTCCACCGGGAAGCCGCCCGGCCTGCCCAAGCACATCCTCACCGGCTACTGGCAGAACTTCGACAACGGCGCCACCGTGCAGCGGATCAGCGACGTCCCGGCCGCCTACGACGTCATCGCGGTCTCCTTCGCCGACGCCACCACCACGCCCGGCGGCCTGAGCTTCACCCTCGACCCGACGCTCTCCTCCCACCTCGGCGGCTACACCGACGCCCAGTTCAAGGCCGACATCGCGGCCAAGCGGGCGGCCGGAAAGCGCGTGGTGCTCTCGATCGGCGGCCAGAACGGCACGGTCTCGGTGAGCGATTCCACCTCCGCCGCCAACTTCGCCAACAGCGCCTGGACGCTGATGCAGAACTACGGCTTCGACGGGATCGACATCGACCTGGAGAACGGCATCAACTCCACCTACATGGCGCAGGCGCTGCATTCCCTGGCCGCAAAGGCGGGAAGCGGGTTCATCCTCACCATGGCGCCGCAGACCATCGACATGCAGTCGACCGGGATGGAGTACTTCAAGCTGGCGCTGAACGTGAAGGACATCCTCACCATCGTCAACATGCAGTACTACAACTCCGGCGCGATGAACGGCTGCGACGGCAACGTCTACTCGCAGGGCACCGAGAACTTCCTCACCGGCCTGGCCTGCATCCAGCTCAAGGGCGGGCTGCGGCCCGACCAGGTGGGCCTCGGGGTGCCGGCCTCCACCAGCGCGGCGGGCGGCGGCTACGTCGACCCGGGCGTCGTCAACAGCGCGCTGGACTGCCTGGCCGCCGGCACCGGCTGCGGCAGCTACAAGCCGGACACCACCTGGCCCGGCATCGGCGGGGCGATGACCTGGTCGACCAACTGGGACGCCAAGGCGGGCAACCCGGTCGCCAACACCATCGGCGGCCACCTGCACGCCATGCCGTAGCGGCCCTCCGGCGGCCCGGGCCCGGGGGTCAGCCCCCGGCCCGGGCCTCCGGGACGTGCGCGGTGCCGCCGTGCCGGCGGCGCAACTCGGCGGTGATCTCGTCCAGTTCGCCCTCGGGCAGCAGCGGCAGCATCATCGCCACGCCCTGCAGCAGACCGCCGAGCAGGTAGGTGGTGTCCGGGGTCGAGGCGACCAGGCCGCGCACCTCGGCGACCTCGCCGGCCGCGACCGCCTCGATCAGCTGGGCGGCGTTCGCGGTCTCCTCGTCCACCTGGACCGCGCCGGTGTCCTCCGGCGCCCGCCGGGCCATCGCCCGCAGCACCCGGTCGCCGACCTCGGGAGCGTACGCCTTGCGGACGGCCTCGGCGGCGATCCAGGCCAGCAGGGTGGCCACCTCCCGCTCGACGTTCTCCTCGAACAGCAGGTCCAGCTCGTGGTCGAACGCGATCTGGTTCCCGTGCCGGAAGGCGAGCAACAGCGTCGCCGCCCTGGCCTTGGCCTCCTCGACCGCCTCGGCAGGCAGTTCCTGGGCCAACTCCTCGGTCACCACCACGCCATGCCCTCCCGTTCGTCGCTCAGCAGGAACGCTCAGCGGAAACACCTTCGGAAACTCCGTGCACACCGTACACATCGGACCTGCAAACTTCCGCGAACGCGCGCGGGCAAGACCGGAATCAATTCGCTCGGAATAGGACCTCACCCGGTCCGGGATGAATATTCGCCGGAAGGGAGCAATGCGGCTGGGCTATTAGGCGTAGCGAAAACAGACCCTGGAAGACGCGCCGGGAGACACCCCGGACGACGCGCCGGGAAACGCCGAGGGGCCGCACCCCGCGCGTCGCGGAGTGCGGCCCCTCGTCGGCTCGGGCGGATCAGCCCTGCGGCAGCGCCGCCAGCTGGGCGGTGATCCGGGCGATGTCGGCCTCGGCGGCCTCCTGACGGCCCCGGATCTTGGCGACCACGTCGTCCGGCGCCTTGGCCAGGAAGGCCTCGTTGCCGAGCTTGGCGGTGGTCTGGGTCTTCTCCTTCTCGGCGGCCGCGAGGTCCTTGGCGAGGCGCTTGCGCTCCGCCGCGACGTCGATGGTGCCGGAGAGGTCCAGCGAGACGGTGGCACCGGCGACCGGCAGCGAGGCGGTGGCCGCGAAGCCCTCCTCGGGGACGGTCAGCCGCAGCAGCGAGCGGATCGCGTCCTCGTGGACGGCCAGCACGGTGCCGGCCAGCTCCAGCTGTGCCGGGACCCGCTGCGCGGGCTGGAGACCCTGGTCCGAACGGAACCGGCGGACCTCGGTGACCACCTGCTGGAGCGTGGCGATCTCCGACTCGGCGGCCGCGTCACGGTAGCCGCCGTCCTTCGGCCACTCGGTGACGACCAGCGACTCGGCGCCGGTGAGGGCCGTCCACAGCGCCTCGGTGACGAACGGGACGACCGGGTGCAGCAGCCGCAGCGTGACGTCCAGGACCTCGCCGAGCACCCGGCGCGAAGCGTCCGCCTGCGGGCCGCCCTTGGCCAGGGTGGTCTTGGAGAGCTCGACGTACCAGTCGAAGACCTCGTCCCAGGCGAAGTGGTACAGCGCGTCCGTGGCCTTGGCGAACTGGTAGTCGTCGTACAGCGCGTCCACCTCGGCGACGGTGGCGTTCAGCCGCGACAGGATCCAGCGGTCGACTGCGGTCAGCTCCTCCGGCGCGGGCAGCGGGCCCTCGACGGTGGCGCCGTTCATCAGCGCGAAGCGGGTCGCGTTCCAGATCTTGTTGCAGAAGTTGCGCGAGCCCTTGACCCAGTCCTCGCCGATCGGCACGTCGGCGCCCGGGTTGGCACCGCGGGCCAGGGTGAAGCGGACGGCGTCGGCGCCGTAGGCGTCCATCCAGTCCAGCGGGTCGACCGCGGTGCCGGAGGACTTCGACATCTTCTTGCCGAACTCGTCGCGCACCAGACCGGTCAGGGCAACGGTCTTGAACGGCGCCTCGCCGTCCATCGCGTACAGGCCGAACATCATCATCCGGGCGACCCAGAAGAAGATGATGTCGTGGCCGGTCACCAGGACGTCGGTCGGGTAGAACTTCTCCAGGTCCGGGGTCCGCTCCGGCCAGCCGAGCGTGGAGAACGGCCACAGGCCGGAGGAGAACCAGGTGTCCAGGACGTCCGGGTCCTGGTGCCAGCCCTCTCCGGTCGGCGGCTGCTCGTCCGGTCCGACGCAGACGACCTCGCCGTCGGGGCCGTACCAGACCGGGATCCGGTGGCCCCACCAGAGCTGGCGCGAGATGCACCAGTCGTACATGTTGTCGACCCAGTCGAAGTAGCGGCGCTCCAGCTCCTTCGGGTGGATCTCCACCTTGCCGTCGCGGACGGCGTCGCCGGCGGCCTTGGCCAGCGGCTCGACCTTGACCCACCACTGCAGCGACAGCCGCGGCTCGACCACCGTGTGGCAGCGCGAGCAGTGGCCGACGGCGTGCATGTACGGGCGCTTCTCGGCGACGATCCGGCCCTGCTCGCGCAGCGCGCCGACAACGGCCGAGCGGGCCTCCAGCCGGTCCATGCCCAGGAAGGGGCCGTGCACGGTGATCGCACCGCGGTCGTCCATGACGGTCAGGTTGGGCAGGCCGTGGCGCTGGCCGATCGCGAAGTCGTTCGGGTCGTGCGCGGGCGTCACCTTGACGGCGCCGGTGCCGAACTCCGGGTCGACGTGCTCGTCCGCGACGACCGGGATCTCACGGTCGGTCAGCGGCAGCTTGATGGTCCGGCCGATCAGGTGCCTGTAGCGCTCGTCCTCCGGGTGGACGGCCACGGCGGTGTCGCCCAGCATCGTCTCGGCCCGGGTGGTGGCGACGACGATCGAGTCCTCGCCCTCGCCGTAGCGGATCGAGACCAGCTCGCCGGGGACCTCCTCGTGCTCCACCTCGATGTCGGACAGCGCGGTGAGACAGCGCGGGCACCAGTTGATGATGCGCTCGGCACGGTAGATCAGGCCGTCGTCGAAGAGGCGCTTGAAGATGGTCTGGACCGCTTGGGAGAGGCCCTCGTCCATGGTGAAGCGCTCGCGCGACCAGTCCACGCCGTCACCGAGGCGGCGCATCTGGCCGAGGATGCGGCCACCGTAGCTCTTCTTCCACTCCCAGACCTTCTCGACGAAGGCCTCGCGGCCCAGGTCGTGGCGGGAGAGGCCGGACTCGGCGAGCTGCTGCTCGACCTTGTTCTGGGTGGCGATGCCGGCGTGGTCCATGCCCGGCAGCCACAGCGTCTCGAAACCCTGCATGCGCTTGCGGCGGGTCAGCGCGTCCATCAGCGTGTGCTGGAAGGCGTGGCCCAGGTGCAGGACGCCGGTGACGTTCGGCGGGGGGATGACGATGGTGTACGCGGGCTTGTCGCTCTTGGCGTCCGCGGTGAAGTAGCCACGCTCTACCCAGCGCTCGTACAGCTCGCCCTCTACGTCCGCGGGGGTGTAGGTCGTCGGGAGGGTTGCCGCATCGTCCCCGGTGGTGCTCACGGGGCGCTGGTTCGTCGTGTCGGTCACGACGCACAGTTTACGTAACCGGGGGCGCTGGTAACGAACCGCTTTCGGTCCCCGGACCCGCCCCGCCCGAGGGGCCCTGCCCGGACGCCGTGCGGTAGCGTGCCCGGGCGCTCGTCCGGGTGACGGGGCGCACACGGAACGACCCGAACCATGACAGGCCGCGGGTGCGGCGGGGGAGCACGAGGACACATGTACGGCCAGGGACAGCAGTACCCGCAAGGTCAGCCGCAGCCCTACGGGGGCCAGCCCCCGTACGGACCGCCGCAGCCGCAGCCGCCCTACGGCGCGCCGCCGCAGCAGCCCCCGTACGGCTACCCGCCCCAGCAGCACTACGGCCCTCCGCAGCCGCAGCCCCCGTACGGTTACCCGCCGCAGGCGCCGTACGGCCAGCCGGGTTACCCGCCGCCCCCGTCGAAGGGCAGGGGCGGGCTGGTGATCGGCCTGGTGGTCGGCGCGCTGGTGCTGGGCGGCGGCGGCTTCGCCGCGTGGAAGTTCCTGGGCGCAAGCGGTGACGAGGGCGGCCGGTACAAGCTCAGCGCCCCGCAGACGCTGCTGGACGGCTACGTCCAGAAGTCGGCGAAGGACGAGGCCGCCGACATGAGCAAGCCCGAGGTCGCGAAGTTCGGCAAGGACCTGCACGGGCTGGGGGCCAGCTACGGCAAGGGCACCGACGTCAAGAACCTGGACTCGCTCTCGATCATCGGCATCTACGGGGAGATCAACGACCCGGACCAGATCATCGCCGACTCGAAGAAGGAGAGCGGCGGGCTGACCTGGACCACCCCGATGACCGACTACCCCGCCAAGGACGCCCACGCGTCCTCGGGGAAGCTCAGCTGCGGCGTCGCCGGCGTCATCGCGGGCAAGCCAGGGCCGACGGTCTGCGTGTGGGCGGACAAGTCCACCTACGGCCGGGTCACCTTCACCAGGCTCAGCCTGGGCAGCACCGGTGACGGCGGCAACCAGGGCATCACCCCGGACCAGGCCGCGGAGAAGACCCGGGCGATCCGCGACGCCATGAAGGTCGCCAAGTAGCACCCGCACGCCACGCGCAGGGCCCCGCACCGGATCCGGTGCGGGGCCCCTCCGTTCGGAGCTCTCGGCTCAGGCGCTCTTCTCGCGGCGCTCGCGCTTGATCATGTCGCGTGGGACGAGGGTGGGGATGGCGTGCTTGGAGACGACGTCCCCGGTGACCACCACGCGGGCGACGTCCTGGCGCGAGGGGACCTCGTACATCACGGACATCAGCACCTCCTCCATGATGGCCCGCAGACCGCGCGCGCCGGTGCCGCGCAGGATCGCCTGGTCGGCGATCGCCTCCAGCGCGTCCCGGGAGAACTCCAGCTCCACGCCGTCCAGTTCGAAGAGCTTGCGGTACTGCTTGACCAGCGCGTTCTTCGGCTCGGTGAGGATCTGCAGGAGCGCCTCGCGGTCCAGGTTGTGCACGCTGGTGATCACGGGGAGGCGGCCGATGAACTCGGGGATCATGCCGAACTTCACCAGGTCCTCGGGCATCACCTGGCGGAAGTGGTCGCTGGCGTCCGACTCGCGCTTGGAGCGGATGTTGGCGCCGAAGCCGATGCCCTTGGCACCCGCGCGGCCCTCGATGATCCGCTCCAGGCCGGCGAACGCGCCGCCGACGATGAACAGCACGTTGGTGGTGTCGATCTGGATGAACTCCTGGTGCGGGTGCTTGCGCCCGCCCTGCGGCGGCACCGACGCGGTGGTGCCCTCCAGGATCTTCAGCAGCGCCTGCTGCACGCCCTCGCCGGAGACGTCACGGGTGATCGACGGGTTCTCGCTCTTGCGGGCGACCTTGTCGATCTCGTCGATGTAGATGATCCCGGTCTCGGCCTTCTTGACGTCGTAGTCGGCCGCCTGGATCAGCTTGAGCAGGATGTTCTCGACGTCCTCGCCGACGTACCCGGCCTCGGTCAGCGCGGTGGCGTCCGCGATCGCGAACGGCACGTTGAGCATCCGGGCCAGGGTCTGCGCCAGCAGCGTCTTGCCGGAGCCGGTGGGGCCCAGCAGCAGGATGTTGGACTTGGCGAGCTCGATCGCGTCGTCGCGGCCGTTGCCCCCGCTGCGGCCCGCCTCGCCCGCCTGCACGCGCTTGTAGTGGTTGTAGACGGCCACCGACAGCGCCTTCTTGGCGAGGTCCTGGCCGACCACGTACTGGTCCAGGAACTCGTAGATCTCGCGCGGCTTCGGAAGCTCCTCGAAGCGGACCTCGGAGGTCTCGGCGAGTTCCTCCTCGATGATCTCGTTGCACAGGTCGATGCACTCGTCGCAGATGTACACGCCTGGGCCGGCGATCAGCTTCTTCACCTGCTTCTGCGACTTGCCGCAGAACGAGCACTTGAGCAGGTCGCCACCGTCTCCGATGCGTGCCACGAGGTGCTTCCCCTTCGCCAGGGGCCCCGCGGGGGTTCCGGGGCCTGGTGCTGTGGACCGTCCGCGCCGACGGCGCTCGGTCTCGCTATCCGACGGTACTCTGCCGGGCCCGTGATTCCGTCCTCTTCGCCAGGTCTGCCCTACGCCCTGGGCGAATTGATACCGAACAGATGCCGTGACAGGGCCCGCCTACGGGCCGGGGCGGGACGCGCAACCGGGTGCGCGCCCCGCCCCTGCGGTGCCGGCCTCAGGAGGTCAGCGAGGTCTTGCGGGTGGAGATGATCTGGTCGACCAGGCCGTACTCGACGGCCTCCTCGGCGGTCAGGATCTTGTCGCGCTCGATGTCGTCGCGCACCTGCTCGATCGACTTGTTGGAGTGCTTCGAGAGCATCTCCTCCAGCTGCTCACGCATCCGGAAGATCTCCTTGGCCTGGATCTCCAGGTCGGACACCTGACCGCGGCCGGTCTCGGTGTACGGCTGGTGGATCAGGATGCGGGCGTTCGGCAGCGCCATCCGCTTGCCGGGGGTGCCGGCGGCGAGCAGCACGGCCGCGGCGGAGGCCGCCTGGCCCATGCAGACCGTGGTGATGTCCGGCTTCACGTACTGCATCGTGTCGTAGATGGCCGTCAGGGCCGTGAACGAGCCGCCGGGCGAGTTGATGTACATCTGGATCTCGCGGTCCGGGTCCATCGACTCCAGGCACAGCAGCTGCGCCATGATGTCGTTCGCCGAGACGTCGTCGACCTGCGAGCCGAGGAAGATGATGCGCTCCTCGAACAGCTTGGCGTACGGGTCGTACTCACGGATGCCCTGCGTGGTGCGCTCGACGAAGCGCGGGACGATGTAGCGGCCCTCGGCACGCATGTCCTCGACGCGGGCCTTGGCGGCCGACAGGCTGGGGATGTTCATGGGGGTTCTTGTCCTCCGGGGCGTTGTGGCTGTGGTCTCGTGGGCCGGGCCGAGGCTCAGGCGCCCGTGCCGCCGCCGCCGGGGACGTCCGCGGCGCTGTGCATGATCGCGTCGATGAGGCCGTACTCCAGGGCCTCCTCCGGGGTGAACCAGCGGTCGCGGTCGGAGTCCCGGGTGATCTGCTCGAAGGACTGGCCGCTGTGGAAGGCGATCAGCTCGGACATCCGCTTCTTGGTGCGGAGCAGCTGCTCGGCCTGGATGCGGATGTCGGTGGCGGAACCGCCGAGGCCCGCGGAGGGCTGGTGCATCAGGATGTTCGCGTTCGGCAGCGAGAAGCGCTTGCCCTTGGCGCCGGCGGTCAGCAGGAACTGGCCCATCGAGGCGGCCATGCCCATCGCGATGGTGACGACGTCGTTCTTGATGTACTGCATGGTGTCGTAGATCGCCATGCCGGCCGAGATCGAGCCGCCCGGGGAGTTGATGTAGAGGAAGATGTCCTTTTCCGGGTCCGCGGCCAGCAGCAGCAGCTGGGCGGTGATCTTGTTGGCGATGTCGTCGTCGACCTGCTGGCCGAGGAAGATGATCCGCTCGTTGAGCAGCCGGTTGTAGACCTGGTCGCCAAGGCCGCCGAGCACGTCACCAGCGGCGGCGTGCGGCGCCATCGGGCCAGGCATCTGCATCTGCGGGAACGTCACTTAGCCACCTGCTCAGTCGGTTTGGACGGTCGCTCCACGGCCGTCACGGTGTCGCACAGCTTCCGGGTATCACGTCGTGATTGTTGCTGTCCAAGGACCCTAACGCGCAGGCCGGGCCGCAGAATCCCTCACGCAGAACTGTTCGCTGTGAGCGCAGGGTCGCAGGGGCCGCGGGTGGGACGACAGCGGGCCCGGACACCGTACGGCGTCCGGGCCCGCTACAGCCTGGAGGGGCTACCGGGGCGCTCAGGCCTCGGTCTTCTCCTCGGCGGCGGCCTCGACGGTCTCGCCCGACTCGTCGGTCTCGTCGTCGTCGAAGTTGACCTCGTTGCCCTCGGTGTCGACGACCTTGGCGGCCTCGACCACGGTGGCCAGCGCCTTGCCGCGGGCGACCTCGCCGACCAGCAGCGGAACCTGGCCGCCCTGGACGACCTGCTGGGCGAACTGGTCCGGGGTGAGGCCGGAGCCGGCGGCGCGGCGGATGAGGTGCTCGGTGAGCTCCTCCTGGTTAACACCCAGCTCCTCGTTGGCGACGATCTGGTCCAGGACGAACTGGGTCTTGATGCCCTTCTTCGCCTGCTCCTCGATCTCCGCGTCCCACTCCTCGCGGGTCTTGCCCTGGGTCTCCAGGTAGGTGTCGAGGTTCAGACCCATGGGCTCCAGCTGGTGGTGCTCCACGTTGTGCTTGCGGGTCTCGATCTCGTCCTTGAGGAGCTTCTCGGGGTACTCGATCTCAACCAGCGCGAGCAGGGCGTCGAGCACCTTCTCCTGGGCCTGGGTGGCCTGGTCGTACTCCTTCATGCGCTCCAGGCGCTTGCGGGAGTCGGCGCGCAGCTCCTCCAGGGTGTCGAACTCGCTGGCCAGCTGGGCGAACTCGTCGTCCAGCTCCGGCAGCTCCTTCTCCTGGACGGCGGTGACGACGACGGTGACCTCGGAGGTCTTGCCCGCCTGGGTGCCACCCTTGAGCTCGGTCTCGAAGGTCTTCTCCTCGCCGGCGGACAGGCCGGTCACGGCCTCGTCGATGCCGTCGATCAGGCGGCCCGAGCCGATCTCGTAGCTGACGCCGTTGGCGGTGCCGTCCTCCGGCACCTCGCCGTCGACCTTGGCGACGAGGTCCACGACCACGATGTCGCCGGCGGCCGCGGCGCGCTCGACGTCCTTGACCGAGGAGAAGCGCTCGCGCAGCTGCTCCAGCGACTTCTCGATGTCCTCGTCGGCGACGACGATCGGGTCGACGGTCACCTCGATGGAGGAGAACTCCGGCAGGGTGACCTCGGGACGGACGTCCACCTCGGCGGTGAACTTCAGGTCGCCGCCATCGGCGATCGTCTCGACACCCTCGATGTTGGTGATGTCGGGCTGGCCGAGGACCTCGATCTTGCCCTCGTCGACGGCCTGCGTGTAGAAGCGCGGCAGGGCGTCGTTGACGGCCTCCTCCAGCACGGCACCACGGCCGAAGCGCTGGTCGATGACGCGAGCCGGGATCTTGCCCTTGCGGAAGCCCGGAACCGTGACCTGCTGGTTGATCTTCTTGTACGCCGCGTCGAGGCTGGGCTTGAGCTCCTCGAAGGGCACCTCGACGGTGAGTCGAACCCGGGTCGGGTTCAGAGTCTCGACGGCGCTCTTCACGGTTACGTCTCCTATGGGCTTGCGGTCAGTTTGTCTCCGCCCTCCCCGGCCTCCCGGCCGGGGCCGGGGCGGGTGGTTCGGGCGAGACGGGCGATGGGCGGTTGGAGCTGCATCTCCCGTGGGTGGACGGTGAGCTTGACTCCTCGCCCTCGTGCGGTTGACCTGGGTGGACGCCACAGGGACTACCGCCAGCGCCCCATCCTACCGGTACCACGAAAGGCGGACGCCAGGCGCCACCGTACCGTCCGAACAGAACAGGGCCCCGCCCCGGTGGGCGAGACCCTGCCGCACTGTCGGGGTGACCGGATTCGAACCGACGGCCTTCCGCTCCCAAAGCGGACGCGCTACCAAACTGCGCCACACCCCGTGGTGCCGAGAGGAAGCGTACACGCCGGGCCTGTACGGCTCGCCGACTATTTCGGGGCGGGGCGGAAGAGGGGGCGCGCGGAATGCGGTGTGCACGGGAGCGGTCGGACCAGGTACGCTGTCCCCCGGACTTCCGGCCGGTGACGGCTGGGGGGTCGTGCGGGCGTAGCTCAATGGTAGAGCCCTAGTCTTCCAAACTAGTCACGCGAGTTCGATTCTCGTCGCCCGCTCTCCGGTTCGGCCCCGGTGCGCTCCAGTGCACCGGGGCCGTCGGCGTTTCCGGGCCCGGGCGGCGTGTCAGAGCCCGAGCCGGGCGGCCCGGGCGGCGGCCCGGTCGAGCAGCTGGTGCACGTCACCCTCCCGGGTGGTGGGGCGGTCGTTGAACTCGTCCGGGGAGCGCGCCGGGCGGCCGGTGGCGTGCAGCACCTCCATCAGCTGGACCCTGGCGGTGCGCACGGTGGCCGGGGTGCCGTAGCCGCGCGCCAGGACGACGGCCTGGGCTCCGAGCAGGCAGACCCGTCCGGAGCCGTCCCACATCGCGCCCTGCAGCCAGCCGTGGGCGCCGATGTAGCGGGAGGCGAGCCGCAGGTGGTCGGCGGCGCTGACCGGGACGGGCCGCGCCGGGCGGCGCAGCGTCCGGTCGAGCAGGGTGGCTCTGGGCTCGGGGTGGCCGGCGTTCCAGGGGCGCGGGGTGCTGCCGTACCGGCAGACGTACGGCACCGGGGTGCGCGCGGGGGCGGGCAGCGAGGCGAGGTAGGCCTCGATCTCGGCGACCAGGCCGGAGTCGTCCGGGCCGGCCGGAGGCCACGTCGGGACGGTGGGGACGAGTGGGACGGCGGGTATCGGGGGGACGGCGGATATCGACGGGTGGGTGGTCGGGGCGGTGCGGGGCATGCGGGCTCTCCGAGCGGACGGCCTTCAGGTTCCGCTCCCCAAAGTGGGGCATTCAGGGCATTTCCGCGACCGGAGTTCATCGATGGGGCCGGGTCGGTCGAACGGTTTCCCGCTCGGGTGTCGGGCCGATAGCCTCGGCGGCGTTCGAGCGCAGTTCGAGCGCGAGCTCAGCCGCCGCGCTCCCGAGGTGGAGGAGTCCCGGTGCGTCCGCAGGAGCGACTGGCCGTCATTCAGCGCTGTGTGGTCCGGGAGATGGCACGACTGGGCCAGGAGTTCCATCCGGACGGCGAGGTGGTGCGCGGCCCGGGAACCACGGCGGTGGCGGTACGCGAGCACCCCGGGGACGACGGCGCCGGGCACGTGGACCTCGGCTTCGTGCTGCGGCTGGGCCGGGCGGACGCGCCGGTGGTGTGGGACTGCGCGGCGGGCCTCGGCAAGACCGAGGAGGAGAAGCTCGCGAACGCGGTGAAGATGTGGGCGACCACCACCGCCTCGGTGCTGGTCGAGCTGGCGGACGGGCGCGGGGTGCACGCGGACCACGAGGACCTGCCGGAACTCCCGGGCTGGCACGCGCTGCAGGGGCCGGCGGCGGTGTTCGGCTTCGGCAACGAGCACCTGGCGGCCTGGCTCGCCGAGCACCGGGTGCTGTCGGCGCTGGCGCCCGCGCTGCGTCCGGAGTTGACCGGTCCGGGGCCGGTGGGCGTGAAGCTCTTCCTGGGCGGGAAGGCGGGCGACGACGTCGCCGAGGTCCGGGTGGGCGGCGAGGTGTCGGAGGCGGCGTCCGCGGCGTTGCGGGCGCTGGACTGGCCGCGCGGCGAACGGCTGTGCTGGGCACGGTTGTTCGTGCTGCTGACGGAGGATCGGGCGGCTTCACCGGCCGCGCCGACGGGTGCCTCGGCACCCGTACCGATGCGCTCCCCGGCCCCGGCGGCGGCACGCCCCCGGGGTCTGTTCGCTCGCTGGCGGGAAGCCAGGCGGGCCGGCCGGTGACCCCCGCGGGGGCCGGGCGGCCCGGCCGATCAGCCGCCGGTGATGCCGGAGATGCTGTGCGCCAGGTTGGCCAGCAGTTGGTTGATCGAGGTCGCGACCGTGGTCTCGTGCAGCATGAAGCCGAAGAGGGCGGCGACGATCGCGTGCGGAATCTTCATCTGCTTGTTCCGGATGAAGATGATGCACAGGATCGCGAACAGGACCAGCGCGGAGACGGAGAGTGCCACCCGGACTCACTTCCTCGTTTCATAGCGTGGTGCCGCCGCCCGGCGACACCTGCGAAGCCGGACCCCGGCCTGCCCGACGGTCCCGAGGCGGAATCGCGGACCGCCCGGCGCAGTGCCGGTGAGGGAGCCCACGGTGAACGGCTGTCTGTGGTGCCGCACGTGTCGCCCCCCATCCCCCGAATCCTGAACAGTCCCGCCCGGACTCAGTGTGGTCGACCGTGCCGATTGCGTAAAGGTCTGAAAGTCAGTCCAACGCCGACATCCTGCGATGCGAGACGAGTTTCCGCCGACCGGGACGATAGCGGAGCCGTCCTGACGAATCGTCGGCGGGGCGGGGCTGAGCGGCCGGGAAACACCCGGCGGCGGGGAACGGAAGCCACTGATCCGGTCTGCCGACGGGGCGTCCGATTTGGCTGAAGATCAGCTCCCAGGCTTGACAGCGGCTGCCGGTGGCATGTGACGGACGACGATGAATATCAGTCGCGGAAAGCCGCCGCGGACCGACGCCTCACGGGACGTCATCACGGGACGTCCTCGCCGGACGTCAGTCGCGCCAGAGCAGCAGGACGGCGCGGTCGTCGTTGATGTCCCGGGCCACCGTCTCGATCAGGGCGGCGGCCGCGCCCACGCCGGAGCCCGGGGCGGCGCCGGGGACGAGCCGGTCCGCCTCCCCCATCAGCCGGTCCATGCCCTCGGTGAGGTCCCGGCCCGGCGCCTCGACCATGCCGTCGGTGCACAGCATCAGCACGTCGCCGCGGTTCAGCCGGCCGCGCACGCCCTCGAACTTGGCGCCGTCGTAGATCCCGAGCAGCGGGCCCTCGGCCTCCTTGACCTCCCAGCGCCCCGCGCCGGCCAGGCGCTGCATGCCCGGCAGGTGCCCGGCGGAGAGCAGCTCGTACTCGCCGGTGTCCAGGTCCAGCACCAGGTGGACGGCGGTGGCGAAGCCCTCCTCCCAGGACTGGCGCAGCAGGTAGCCGTTGGCGGCGGGCAGGAAGTCGTGCGCGGGCAGCGAGCCGACCAGGCCGCCGAAGGCGCCGGAGAGCAGCAGGGCGCGGGAGCCGGCGTCCATGCCCTTGCCGGAGACGTCCGCGAGGACCACCTCCAGCAGTCGCTGGCCGGGCCCGGTGCGGGCGGCGACCACGAAGTCCCCGGAGAAGGACTGCCCGCCGGCCGGGCGCAGCGCCATGTCCGCGTGCCAGCCGGTCGGCAGCTCGGGCACCCGGCTCTGCACCCGCAGCCGCTCGCGCAGGTCGAACAGCATGGTGGAGCCGCCCCACCAGGGGACGCCGACCCGGGCCCGGAACTGGGCCAGCAGCAGGCCGCCGACCCCGGCGGCGCCGACCACCAGGGCCGCGCCCGGGGTCACCCCGTAGATGTAGGCCTCCGGGTTCGAGCTGGCGACCCGCTGGCCGGTGTGGATCACGGACTCGGCGGAGAGGCCGAGGGCGCCCAGCGCGTAGAGCACCACCAGGCTGCCGGGGCGCAGCAGCAGGGCGCCGGCCAGGATCGGCAGGACCAGGGCGGTGGGCGGGGCCCAGTCGGGGATCCAGACGTTGAGCACGATCAGCAGCGGGACGAGCAGGGCGAGCGCGCAGAGCACCGGCCAGTCGGCGGCGCCGCCGCGGAAGTAGTCCACCAGGGCGGTGCGCAGCCTCCGGCGGACCCGGCGGAGCCTCTTGCGCAGCCGGGCCGTCACGGGGCCGGACGCCGGGTTGGCGCCGGGCCTCGTCGCAGTCGTCTGGGGCTCTGGGCCCGGCGCTCTGCCAGCCATGGGGTCCGACCCTATCCACGGGTACGGCCCGGCGTCGACGGCTCGGGGGCGGGCGGCGGCATCGGCGCGCCTGCCGTTCAGCGGGTTTCGGCCGATCGGGCCGGTGGCGGGTGCGGCGTCAGAAGGCGTGCGCCGGTTGGGTGTACGGATCCAGCGGGCAGCGTGCGCGCCCCGCGTGCGGGTATGTCCGCGCGCCGGGGGCCTGTGGCCGATCCCACAGGTGCCGGAGAGGGCCGCGAACGACGGCGGCCGACCGCACGGGAGGTGCGACCGGCCGCCGGAGGACGGTGGGTGACGGGATCAGCCCTGCGGGTGGTGGGCCGGGATCGGCGGGAGCTCGCCGGTGGTCTCGTACTCGCTCAGCATCTGGATCCGGCGGGTGTGCCGCTCCTCGCCGCTGTAGGGGGTGTTGAGGAAGACCTCGACGAACCGGGTGGCCTCCTCCTCGGAGTGCATCCGGCCGCCGATGGAGATCACGTTGGCGTTGTTGTGCTGGCGGCCGAGCTCGGCGGTCTGCACGCTCCAGGCCAGCGCCGCACGGACGCCCTTGACCTTGTTGGCGGCGATCGCCTCGCCGTTGCCCGAGCCGCCGATCACGATGCCCAGGGCCTCCGGATCGGCGGCGGTGCGCTCGGCGGCGCGCAGGCAGAACGGCGGGTAGTCGTCCTCGGCGTCGTAGATGTGCGGCCCGCAGTCGACCGGCTCGTGGCCGGCCTCCTTCAGCCACTCCACCAGGTGGTTCTTCAGTTCGTATCCGGCATGGTCGGAGCCCAGGTACACGCGCATGCCATGAGTGTGGCACGCGGGTGCGCCCGGGCCCGACAACGGGGGCGTCAGCGTCGGCCGAGCAGCTTCCAGGCCAGCGGCAGGGCGCCGGCGGCGAAGGCGGCCTTGAGGGCGTCGCCGACCAGGTACGGGTAGAGGCCCAGCTCGGCGGCGCGGGCCAGCGACACGTGCAGGGTGAGGGCCAGGTACGGCACGCCGACCGCGTAGATGGCGAGGCTGCCGAGGACCATGGTGACGGCGGTGTTCACCGGGGTGCGGTCGGCGCCGCGGCGGGCCAGCGCGCCGGTCACGGCGGCGGCGAGGACGAAGCCGAGCACGTAGCCGAAGGAGGGCATGGCCCAGCCGGAGGTGCCCTCGGCGAACCAGGGCAGGCCCGCCATGCCGGCCAGCAGGTAGAGGGCCAGCGAGGCGACACCGCGGCGGGCGCCGAGCGCGGTGCCGACCAGCAGGGCGGCGAAGGTCTGGCCGGTGACCGGCACCGGCGAGCCGGGGACGTTCACCGACAGCTGGGCGGCCACGCCGGTCAGCGCGGCGCCGCCGACCACCAGGGCCAGGTCGCGGGCCTGGGCGCCGAGGCGGGTGGAAGCGGCGGGCAGCAGGTCGGCGAGGACGGCGCGGCGCGGTGTCGGGGTGGTGGCAGTGGCCATCGGGGGCTCCTCCAGGAGGGTCCAGGTGAGTGAACACCTGTGAACCTACGTGGTGATCCACTGCGCCGCCGCCACGGTTTCGAACAAAGCCCCGCCCCCGGGCGTTGTCGGGTCCGACCCGTGACAACGGTCCGTCAATATACCGACACGTAACGTCGCGACCCGGTCCGCATCGTGGTCCCGAACCGGACATTTTTGGCATGCTCAGCAGCGTCGCCGGATATTGGACAACTAGCACCGAATTTCGCACAGTCTGGATCCACCCTTCATGGCCCGTACCTCCGCGCGCTCGACGCCCGGGACCGCCCACACCGGGAATCCCCCGGCGTCCGGCCAGCAGCTCTCCCACGGGCTCAAGCAGCGCCACCTGTCGATGATCGCCCTCGGCGGCGTCATCGGCGCGGGCCTCTTCGTCGGCTCCGGCGCCGGCATCGCGGCCGCCGGACCGGCGATCATCCTCGCCTTCGCCTTCTCCGGCCTGCTGGTCATGCTGATCATGCGGATGCTCGGTGAGATGTCCGCCGCCCGCCCGGCCTCCGGGTCGTTCTCGGTGCACGCCGAGAAGGAGATCGGCCCCTGGGCCGGCATCACGGCCGGCTGGATGTACTGGGTGATGCTCTGCTGCGGCGTCGCCGCCGAGGCCACCGCGGCCGGGAAGATCGTCAACGGCTGGATCCCCGGTGTCTCCGCCTGGATCTGGGTCGCCCTGTTCATGGCCTTCTTCTGCGCCAGCAACCTGACCGCGGTGAAGAACTTCGGCGAGTTCGAGTTCTGGTTCGCCGCCATCAAGATCGCGGCGATCGTCGCCTTCCTGGTCCTCGGCGGGCTCGGCATCGCCGGTGTGATCGGCCCCGGTGCCCCGGGCACCAGCAACCTCACCGGCCAGGGCGGCTTCCTGCCCACCGGCGTCAGCGGGCTGATCGTCGGCCTGCTCGCCTCGGTCTTCGCCTACGGCGGCCTGGAGACGGTGACCATCGCCGCGGCCGAGTCCTCGGACCCCAAGAAGAACGTCGCCAACGCGGTGCGCACGGCGGTGTGGCGGATCGCGATCTTCTATATCGGCTCGATGGCCCTGATCGTCACCCTGGTCTCCTGGAAGGACCCCGCAGTCGTCGCCAACGGCCCGTACGTCACGGTGCTGCGCCACCTCGGGGTGCCCGCGGCCGGGACGATCATGGAGGTGGTGGTGCTGGTCGCGCTGCTGTCCGCCATGAACGCCAACATCTACGGCGCCTCCCGGATGGCGTACTCGCTGGTCGGCCGCGGCCAGGGCCCCAGGGCGCTGGCCAAGGTCAGCGGCGGGGTGCCGCGCCGGGCCGTGCTGGCCTCCTGCACGTTCGGTTTCGGCGCCGTGCTGGCCGCCAAGTTCTGGCCCGCCACCGTGTTCACCTGGCTGATGAACACCACCGGTGTGGCGATACTCGTGGTCTGGCTCTTCATCTGCATCGTCCAGCTGCGGATGCGCCGCCGGCTGGAGCGCGAGGCGCCCGAGCTGCTCACCGTGAAGATGTGGGGCTACCCGTACCTGACCTGGATCTCGATGGCCGCCGTGGCCGGCATCCTCGCGCTGATGACCACCACCGCGGGCAACCGCCAGCAGCTGTACGCGGCCGGGGTGCTGGTCGCGCTGCTCAGCGGGGCCGGCCTGCTCAAGCAGCGCCGGGACGCGGCCGCCGCCCGCTGACGCGAGTTCTGAAGACGGACCCGAGGCCTGGTACCAGCTGGTGCCAGGCCTCCTCGCGTTGGTGGAGGGCGTGAAAGGATGCTCCCGCGTACGCGGCCACACCGCGCGCGGAACCGCACCATCCACAGACGCACCACCGTGCGAGCCGGACAAAGGAGTACCGCCGTGCCGGGCAAGAACCTGAGTCGCGAGGAAGCCCAGCAGCGGGCTGGCATCCTGGCCGTGGACAGCTACCGGGTCCGGCTGGACGTGACCTCGGCCCCCGATCCGGCGGCCGCCACCTTCCGGTCCACCACCACCGTCGCCTTCCGCTGCTCCCAGCCCGGCGCCGGCACCTTCCTCGACCTGCTCGCCCCCGCCGTCCGCTCGGTCACTCTCAACGGCCGCACCCTGGACCCGGCCACCGCCTACGACGGCGCCCGGGTGCACATCGACGGACTGGCCGCCGAGAACGTCCTGACCGTCGAGGCGGACTGCGCCTACAGCCGCACCGGCCAGGGCCTGCACCGCTTCGTCGACCCGGCGGACGGCGAGACCTACCTCTACACCCACTTCGAGCCGGCCGACGCCCGCCGGGTGTTCGCGAACTTCGAGCAGCCCGACCTGAAGGCCGCGTTCAGCTTCACCGTGGCCGCCCCGGCCGCCTGGGACGTGCGCTCCAACGCCGTGCACGAGAACGTCACCGTGGAGGGCGACGCCCGCACCTGGGAGTTCGCGCCGACCAGGCCGATCTCCACCTACCTCACCGCCGTGGTGGCCGGCCCGTACCACGTCGCCACCGACCACTACAGCCGCGAGCTCGCCGACGGCACCACCCTGGAGATCCCGCTCTCCGCGCTGTGCCGCAAGTCGCTCGCCCCGTACTTCGACGCGGAGGAGATCCTCGGCGTCACCAAGCTCGGACTCGACTTCTTCCACGAGGAGTTCGACTACCCGTACCCCTTCGGCAAGTACGACCAGGCCTTCGTCCCGGAGTACAACATCGGCGCGATGGAGAACCCGGGCTGCGTCACCTTCAAGGAGGAGTTCGTCTTCCGCTCGAAGGTCACCGACGCCGCCTACGAGTCCCGTGCCAACGTCGTCCTGCACGAGATGGCGCACATGTGGTTCGGCGACCTGGTCACCCCGCGCTGGTGGGACGACCTGTGGCTGAAGGAGTCCTTCGCCGACTTCATGGGCTCCTACGGCCTGATCGGCGCCCACACCCGGTACTCCTCCGCCTGGGTCACCTTCGCCAACCAGCGCAAGGCCTGGGCCTACGAGCAGGACCAGTTCCCCACCACCCACCCGATCACCGCGGACATCCGCGACCTTGAGGACGCCAAGCTCAACTTCGACGGGATCACCTACGCCAAGGGTGCCTCCGTCCTCAAGCAGCTGGTCGCGTACGTCGGTTCGGACGCCTTCTTCGAGGGCGCCCGCCGCTACTTCAAGCGGCACGCCTTCGGCAACACCGAGCTGGCCGACCTGCTGGGCGTGCTGGAGGAGACCAGCGGCCGCGACCTGAAGAGCTGGTCGGCCGCCTGGCTGCAGACCGCCGGGGTCAACGCACTCACCCCGCAGGTCACCACCGACGCCGAGGGTCGGATCACCGAGCTGGCCGTGCTGCAGGACGGCGACGTGTTGCGCCCGCACCGGATCGCGGTCGGCCTGTACGACCGGGACGCCGACGGCGCCCTGGTGCGCACCGAGCGGATCGAGCTGGACGTCACCGGCGCCCGCACGGTCGTCGCCGAGGCCCTCGGCCGCCCGCGCCCGGCCCTGGTCCTGCTCAACGACGAGGACCTGACGTACTGCAAGATCCGCTTCGACGCCGACTCCCTGGAGACCCTGCGCGGCGACCTCGGCGGCATCCGCGACGAACTGGCCCGCGCGCTCGCCTGGTCCGCCGTCTGGAACCTCACCCGGGACGGCCTGATGCCGGCCCGCGACTACGTCGCCCTGGTGCTGCGCTTCGCCGGCCGGGAGGGCAACATCGGCGTGCTCCAGTCGCTGCACGCCCAGGCCAGGACCGCCGTCGACCTGTACGCCGACCCGGCCTGGCGTGCCGAGGGCGCCCGGCAGCTCGCCGACGGCGCCCTGCGCGAGCTGCGCGAGGCCGTCCCCGGCAGCGACCACCAGCTGGCCTGGGCCCGCTTCCTCGCCCAGACCGCGGGCGGCGCCGAGCACCTCGGACTGGTCCGCGGCCTGCTGGCCGGCAGCGCCCGGATCGACGGCCTGGAGGTCGACCAGGAGCTGCGCTGGGCGCTGTGGCTGGCGCTGGCCGCCGCCGGGCAGGCCGGCGACGAGGAGCTGGCCGCGGAGCTGGCCGCCGACAACACCGCGGGCGGGCAGCGCCAGTACGCCCAGTGCCTGGCCGCCCGGCCGACGCCGGAGGCCAAGGCCGCCGCCTGGTCGGCGGTGATCGACTCGGACGAGCTGCCGGGCGCCCTGGTCCGGGCCAACGCCGCGGGCTTCTCGATCCCCGCCCAGCGCGACCTGACCTCCCTCTACGCGGCGCCGTACTTCAAGCTGCTGGAGAAGGTCTGGACCGAGCGGAGCATCGAGACCGCGGTGCTGATCGTCGGGGGCTTCTTCCCGATCGCCCAGACCGGTGAGCAGACCCTGGCCGAGGCCGACGCCTGGCTGGACGGCCACCCGCAGGCCGCGCCGGCCCTGCGCCGCCTGGTGCTGGAGCACCGGGACGACCTGGCCCGCGCGCTGCGGGCGCAGGCCTGCGACCGGGCCTGACGGATCGCGAAGGGGCCCGCCGTGTTGTCCACGGCGGGCCCCTTCGCGTTTCCGGGCGTCAGTCGCGGTTCAGACCGCGGTCCAGGGCGGCGATCGCGCTGCCCTGGGCGTCGTCGCCGTCGAGCGACCAGACCATCACCCCGGCCAGGTCGTTCCAGCGCGTGTACCGGGCCTTCTGGGTGAGCACCTCGGCGGTGTCGTAGCTGTAGAAGTTGGTGCCGTCGTACTTCCAGGACGCGCCGTGGTCGCGGTCCACGTACACCTTGCCGGGCAGCGCGTTGAGCTCCTGGTACGAGTGGTCGGGCGCCGCGGCGGTGGCGCTCTGGTAGAGGCCGCCGCGCTTGCCGGGGGCGACGCCGGTCCAGCCGTGGCCGTAGAGCGGGGCGCCCAGGACGAGCTGCTCGGAGGGCAGGCCACGCTCCTGGTAGTGGGTGGCGGCGAGGTCGGCGCTGCGCCGGCGGGCGTCCGGGTCGGCCGGGTCGGAGTAGAGGTTGGCCTGGTGGTTGGCCGGGCCCTTGCCCTCCCAGGGGCCGTGCAGGTCGTAGGTCATCAGGTTGAGCCAGTCCATCGACTCGCTCAGCTCGGGCAATTCGAGCCGGTCGGCGACGGTCTCGTTGGCGGCCACGGCGGCGGTGAGCAGGTAGTGCTTGCCCTTCTTGCCGCTCAGCGCGTCCAGCTGACGGCGGAACTCCTGCATCAGCAGGGTGTAGTTGTGCCCGTCCTCGGGGCGGACCACGTTGCCCGCGTCCCCGCCGCCGCCCGGGTACTCCCAGTCGATGTCGATGCCGTCGAAGACGCCGGCGGCCGCGCCCGTGCCGCCCTCCGGGGAGCCGGGCAGGACCGGCAGGTTGCCCTTGAGGTAGAGGTCGATGCAGGAGGAGACGAACTTCTTGCGGGCGGCGTCGGTGGCGGCCGCGTCCGAGAAGTACTTGGACCAGGTCCAGCCGCCCAGCGAGATGACCGTGCGCAGCTGCGGGTTCTTCGCCTTGAGCTTGCGCAGCTGGTTGAAGTGGCCCTTCAGCGGCTGGCCTGGGGCGTCGGCCACGCCGTCCACCGAGTCGGCGGCGGAGAAGGAGCGCTGGTAGTCGTTGTGGGCGTCGCCCTGGCCGGCCTCGTTGGACTCGTAGCAGGTGCCGTCGGCGGAGACGTTGCCGAAGGCGTAGTTGATGACGGTGAGCTTGGCCGCCTGACCGGAGTCCTGGACCCGCTTGGCGGAGCTGTCGGCGCCCCACTGCGTGAAGTAGCCGACCCGCTGGCCCTTCAGCTTCGGGCCGTGCCCGCCGGCGGCGCTGGCGGTGGCGGGGGCGGCGAGCAGCGCGGCGGCGGTGGCTGCGGCGAGCAGGGCTGAGGCGCGAGTGGGCATACCGGACCTGTTCTCTGAGGCGGCGTCAAATGGTCTGGACCAGATGGCACAGAGGTTTAGTCCATCTCCCGTTCACCGCACAAGGGGTCGGCGGCATCCGGCGCAGTATGCAAAAGGCGGGTGTGCGCGGGAGCACGCGGAAGGGGCCGGACCGCGAGGTGCGGTCCGGCCCCTTCAGGCGCTAGTGCGGAGCTCAGCCGATGAGCGAGCGCAGCACGTACTGCAGGATGCCGCCGTTGCGGTAGTAGTCCGCCTCACCGGGGGTGTCGATGCGGACGACCGCGTCGAACTCCTTGTCACCGGCCTTGACCTTGACGGTCTTCGGGGTGCGGCCCTCGTTGAGCTCGGTCACGCCGGTGATGGAGAAGGTCTCCTCGCCGGTCAGGCCGAGGGACTCGGCGTTCTCGCCCTCCGGGAACTGGAGCGGCAGGACGCCCATGCCGATCAGGTTCGAGCGGTGGATGCGCTCGTAGGACTCGGCGATGACGGCCTTGACGCCCAGCAGCGCGGTGCCCTTGGCGGCCCAGTCGCGGGAGGAGCCGGAGCCGTACTCCTTGCCGGCCAGGACGACCAGCGGGATGCCGGCGGCCTGGTAGTTCTGCGAGGCGTCGTAGATGAACGACACCGGCGCGTCGGCCTGGGTGAAGTCGCGGGTGTAGCCGCCCTCGGTGCCCGGCGCGATCTGGTTGCGCAGGCGGATGTTGGCGAAGGTGCCGCGGATCATGACCTCGTGGTTGCCGCGGCGCGAGCCGTAGCTGTTGAAGTCGCGCTTCTCGACACCGTTGGCGGTCAGGTACTGCGCCGCCGGGGTGCCCGGCTTGATGTTGCCGGCCGGGGAGATGTGGTCGGTGGTGACCGAGTCGCCCAGCTTGGCCAGGACGCGGGCGCCGGCGATGTCGGTCACCGGGCTCGGGGTCTTGGCCATGCCCTCGAAGTACGGGGGCTTGCGGACGTAGGTGGACTCGGCGTCCCACTCGAAGGTGTTGCCGGTCGGGACCGGGAGCGACTGCCAGCGGTGGTCGCCGGCGAAGACGTCCTGGTAGCCCTTGTCGAACATGTCCTGGTCGATGGAGGCGGCGACGACGTCGGCGACCTCCTGCTCCGACGGCCAGATGTCGGCGAGGAAGACGTCGTTGCCGTCGGCGTCCTTGCCCAGGGCGTCCTTGGTGATGTCGACGTTCATGTTGCCGGCGAGGGCGTAGGCGACCACCAGCGGCGGGGAGGCCAGGTAGTTCATCTTGACGTCGGGGTTGATCCGGCCCTCGAAGTTGCGGTTGCCGGAGAGCACCGAGACGACCGCGAGGTCGGACTCGTTGACGGCGGCCGAGACCTCCTCGGGCAGCGGGCCCGAGTTGCCGATGCAGGTGACGCAGCCGTAGCCGACCAGGTTGAAGCCCAGCTTCTCCATGTACGGGAGCAGGCCGGCCTTCTCGTAGTAGTCCATGACGACCTTGGAGCCCGGCGCCAGGGTGGTCTTGACCCAGGGCTTGACCTGGAGGCCCTTCTCCACGGCCTTCTTCGCCAGCAGGGCGGCGCCCAGCATGACGGAGGGGTTGGAGGTGTTGGTGCAGGAGGTGATCGAGGCGATCACGACCGCGCCGTTGTCGATCTCGTAGGTCGAGCCGTCGGGGGCGGTGACGGCGGTCGGCTTCGAGGCCTCGGCCGAGTAGGTCGGCAGCGCCTCGGCGAACTTCTGCGCGGCCTCGGCCAGGACGACGCGGTCCTGCGGGCGCTTCGGGCCGGAGATCGACGGGACGACGGTCGAGACGTCCAGCTCCAGGTACTCGGAGTAGACCGGCTCGTGCGACGGGTTGTGCCAGAGACCCTGCTCCTTGGCGTACGCCTCGACCAGGGCGAGCTGCTGCTCGTCGCGGCCGGTGAGCTTCAGGTAGTTGATGGTCTCGGCGTCGATCGGGAAGATCGCGCAGGTCGAGCCGAACTCCGGCGACATGTTGCCGATGGTGGCGCGGTTGGCCAGCGGGATGGCGCCGATGCCGTCGCCGTAGAACTCGACGAACTTGCCGACCACACCGTGCTTGCGCAGCATCTCGGTGATGGTGAGGACCAGGTCGGTGGCGGTGGTGCCGGCCGGCAGCTGGCCGGTCAGCTTGAAGCCGACCACGCGCGGGATCAGCATGGAGACCGGCTGGCCGAGCATGGCGGCCTCGGCCTCGATGCCGCCGACGCCCCAGCCCAGCACGCCCAGGCCGTTGACCATGGTGGTGTGCGAGTCGGTGCCGACGCAGGTGTCCGGGTAGGCCTGGCCGCCCCGGACCATGACGGTGCGGGCCAGGTGCTCGATGTTCACCTGGTGGACGATGCCGGTGCCCGGCGGGACGACCTTGAACTCGTCGAAGGCGGTCTGGCCCCAGCGCAGGAACTGGTAGCGCTCCTTGTTGCGGCCGTACTCGATCTCGACGTTCTGGGTGAACGCGTCCTTGGTGCCGAACTTGTCGGCGATGACGGAGTGGTCGATGACCAGCTCGGCCGGGGCCAGCGGGTTGATCTTGTCCGGGTCGCCGCCCAGCTCCTTGACGGCCTCACGCATGGTGGCGAGGTCGACCACGCACGGCACGCCGGTGAAGTCCTGCATGATCACGCGGGCCGGGGTGAACTGGATCTCCTGGCTCGGCTGGGCGTCGGCGTCCCAGTTGCCGAGGGCCCGGATGTGGTCGGCGGTGATGTTCGCGCCGTCCTCCGTGCGGAGCAGGTTCTCCAGCAGCACCTTGAGGCTGTAGGGCAGCCGCTCGGAACCCTCGACGGCGGAGAGCTTGAAGATCTCGTACGACTCGTCGCCCACCTGCAGCGAGCTGCGGGCGTCGAAGCTGTTCGCGGACACGACTGACTCCTTCTGGATGCTTCGTGCGGTATCCGGCCGCCACGCGGTGGTAAGGTCAGCCTTACTTAGGCTTACCTTGCCCGCATCGCCGGCGAGCGCCTCTCGGCAAGTATCTTGATGTCGAGATATATCGTATGGGCAAGTTATCTCGATGTCGAGATAAACCATAGTGCATGCCGCCGCCATCACCACCGCGGGCATGGCACCACCACCAGCTCACCACCGGAACCGCCCGTCGGCGAGGGGACGAACGCCCCGGCGGAACCGCTGACGAGGCGGTCCTCCGGTGCGGTGCGGACCGGGCGCGGCGGTGTCCTTCCCGGCCCGACGCCGTTAGCAGGGAGACCGTCGCCCCGCCCGTGGAAGGCCCGACCGATGACCGCACCGCTCGCCGCCGCGCTGCTGCCGCTGGCCCTGCTCGCCCCCGCCGCCTCGCCGGTCTCCGTCCAGGAGGCCGACTTCGACCCGGCCACCGCCTTCGTCCCGCCGGCCGCGATCAGCTACGCGCAGGACCTGGTGCCGTACGGCTCGCACGCCCGGCTCGTCACCGACCGCTCGACGCCCGGGCGCACGGCGCTCACGCTGATCGCCACCGGGCTCGCCCCCGACCACGAGTTCCCGGTGCACCTGCACACCGGCGACTGCGGGGCCGACCCCGCCGCCTCCGGGCCGCACTACCAGGACGTGCCCGACCCGGTGCAGCCGTCCACCGACCCGGCGTACGCCAACGACCGCAACGAGCTGCGGCTGGTGCTGCGCACCGACGGGCGGGGCGACGGCGCCGCCACCGCGGCGGTGGGCTGGCGGCCGCGGCCGGGCCAGGCCCGCTCGCTGGTGCTGCACGCGGGCACCCCGGCCGGGCCGCACGGGGCGGGCGACCGGGTGGCCTGCGTCAAGCTGGAGCGCTGAGGCCGCTCGCGCCGGGCGTTCGCACCGGGCCTCCCGGGGGCGCCCGGCGCTCCGTCAGGAGCCGAGGGTGGCCACCAGGACCGCCTTGATGGTGTGCAGGCGGTTCTCGGCCTGGTCGAACACGATGGAGTGCGCCGACTCGAAGAGCTCGTCGGTGCACTCCAGCTCGGTCATGCCGGTCGCCTCGTACATCTGCCGCCCGACCGCGGTGCCGAGGTCGTGGAAGGCGGGCAGGCAGTGCAGGAACTTGACGTCCGGGTTGCCGGTGGCCCGGACGGTGTCCATGGAGACCTGGTACGGCTTGAGCAGCTCGATCCGCTCGGCCCAGACCTCCTTGGGCTCGCCCATCGAGACCCAGACGTCGGTGTAGAGGAAGTCGACGCCGGCCACGCCCGCGGCCACGTCCTCGGTCAGGGTGATCCGGGCGCCGGTCTGCTCGGCCAGCGACTGCGCGGCCTTCCGCACCTCCTCGGTCGGCCAGAGGGCGCGCGGGGCGACGATCCGGATGTCCATGCCGAGCAGGGCGCCGGTCACCAGCAGCGAGTTGCCCATGTTGGAGCGGGCGTCGCCGAGGTAGGCGAGGGCGACGTCGGGGAGCGGCTTGGCGGTGTGCTCGGTGACGGTGAGCACGTCGGCCAGCATCTGGGTGGGGTGCCACTCGTCGGTCAGGCCGTTCCAGACCGGGACCCCGGCGTACTCGGCCAGCTCCTCGACGATCTCCTGGCCGTGCCCCCGGTACTCGATGCCGTCGAACATCCGGCCGAGCACCCGGGCGGTGTCCTTGACCGACTCCTTGTGCCCGATCTGCGAACCGGAGGGGTCCAGGTAGGTGGTGGTGGCGCCCTGGTCGTGCGCGGCGACCTCGAAGGCGCACCGGGTGCGGGTGGAGGTCTTCTCGAAGATCAGCGCGATGTTCCTGCCGCGCAGCCGGGGCTGCTCGGTGCCCGCGTACTTGGCCGCCTTGAGGGTGGCGGCGAGGTCCACCAGGAAGCGGAACTCCTGGGGCGTGAAGTCGAGCTCCTTGAGGAAGTGCCTGTTCCGGAGGTTGAAGGCCATACCGGGCTCCTGGGGGTGACGGGGCTGCGGAAAGTGGCAAGTGTATACGACAGTCGGAATTTCTATACGGAACGGGGGTGGACGAAGGGGGAGTCCGGGGCGGGACTCCCCCTTCGGCGCCCCTCGGGCCGGTCGGCCGTCACAGGCGCGGGTCGACCGGTTCGGACTCCAGCGCCAGCACCGCGAACACCGGCTCGTGCACCCGCCACAGCGGCTCCCCGGCCGCCAGCCGGTCCAGCGCCTCCAGGCCGAGCGCGTACTCGCGCAGCGCCAGCGAGCGCTTGTGGCCCAGCGAGCGCAGGCGCAGCCGGTCCAGGTGCTCGGTGTAGTCCGGGCCGTAGATGATCCGCAGGTACTCCCGGCCGCGCACCTTCACCCCCGGCTGGACCAGCCCGCCCGGGCGGCCCTCGCCGCGCACGGTGCGCACCACCGAGGCCAGCGGCTTGACCACCATGCCCTCGCCGCCCGCCCCGGTCAGCTCCTCCCACCAGGCGGTGGCGGCGGCCACGGAGTCCTCGTCCTCGGTGTCCACCAGGACCCGGCCGGTGCGGTGCAGCACCGGCTCCTCGCCGTCGTCGGCCGCCACCAGGCGGTCGATCCAGGCCAGGTGCTCGTCGTGCGGGCGCACCGCCAGGTTCGCGCCCTCGGCGGCCAGCACCTGGAACGGCGCGAGCCGGATGCCCGACAGGCCCTCGGTCGGCCAGCAGTAGCGCCGGTACGCCTCGGTGAAGGCCTGCGCGTCGGCGGCCCGGCGGTGCTGGCGGGCGGTCAGCCCGGCCAGGTCCAGTCCGCGTTCGGCCGCCCGCCGCAGTGCGGAGAGCGCCTCGGGCAGGGCGGCCCCGGCGGCCGCGCCGACCGCCGCGTACTGACGGCGCAGCAGCTCCACCGCCTTCAGCGACCAGGGCATCAGCTCGGCGTCCAGCAGCAGCCAGTCGGTGCCCAACTCCTCGAACAGTCCGGCGCGTTCGGCGGCCGACCGGACCCGGCCGAGCACCGCGGCGGCCAGCTCCCCGTCGGTGAGGAAGGCCCGGCCGGTGCGGGTCCAGATCGCGCCCGGACCGGACACCCCGAAGCGCCGCTCCAGCGCGGCGTCGTCCCGGGCGACCAGCAGCACCGCGCGCGAGCCCATGTGCTTCTCCTCGCAGACCAGGTGCCGGACGCCGTCCGCGCGGTAGGCGAGGAAGGCCTCCTCCGGGTGCTCCAGGTAGCCGTCCCGGCGGGACGTCGGGCTCGGCGCCATGGTCGGCGGCAGGTAGGCGAGCAGCCTCGGGTCCAGCGCGAAGCGGCTCATCACCTCCAGCGCGGCCGCCGCGTTCTCCTCCCGGACGGCGACCCGCCCGTGCAGGCCGGTCTCGACGATCCGGCGCCCGGCCACGTCGGCGAGGTCCAGCGGACGGCCCTCGCGGGCGCCCGGCGCATCGGTGAGCAGCGGGCGCACCGGCGCGTACCACTCCCGCTCGGCCTCGACGCTCACCAGCTCGCGCTCGGGGTAGCGCAGCGCGGTCAGGCTGCCTCCGAAGACGCAGCCGGTGTCCAGGCAGATGGTGTTGTTGGCGAAGCTCGCGCTCGGCACCGGGGTGTGGCCGTAGACCACCAGGGCCCGGCCCCGGTACTCCTCGGCCCACGGGTAGCGCACCGGCAGGCCGTACTCGTCGGTCTCGCCGGTGGTCTCCCCGTACAGCGCGTGCGAGCGGACCCGGCCGGAGTTGCGGCCGTGGTACTTCTCCGGCAGGCCGGCGTGGCAGACCACCAGGGCGCCGCCGTCCAGCACGTAGTGGCTGACCAGGCCGCGCATGAAGGCGCGCGCCTCGGCCCGGAACTCCTCGCTCTCCCCCGCCAGCTGGTCCAGCGACTCCTGCAGGCCGTAGGCGACGGTGACCTTCTTGCCGTCCAGCGCCCGGCCCAGCTTGTTCTCGTGGTTGCCGGGCACGCAGAGCGCATGACCGGCCGCCACCATGCCCATCACCAGGCGCAGCACGCCCGGGGTGTCGGGGCCGCGGTCGACCAGGTCGCCGACGAAGACGGCGGTACGGCCCGCGGGGTGGGCGGCGTCCACCGGGCGGCCCTCGGCGTCCCGGGTGAGGGTGTAGCCGAGGCGGGTCAGCAGGGTCTCCAGCTCGGAGCGGCAGCCGTGGATGTCGCCGACGATGTCGAACGGGCCGGTGAGGTGGCGCAGGTCGTTGTAGCGCTTCTCCAGCTCGATCTCGGCGGCCGCCACCTCGGCCTCGCCGCGCAGGATGTGCACCTTGCGGAAGCCCTCGCGCTCCAGGCCGCGCAGGGAGCGGCGCAGCTCGCGGTGCTGGCGCGGGACGACGTGGGCGGGCAGCTGGCGGTCCGGGCGGGCGCGGTTGCGCTCGGCGCACACGCCGGGCGGGACGTCCAGCACGATCGCGATCGGCAGCACGTCGTGCTCGCGGGCGATCGCGACCAGCTGGCGGCGGGCCTCCGGCTGGACGCTGGTGGCGTCCACCACGGTGAGGCGGCCGGCCGCGAGGCGCTTGCCGACGATGTAGTGCAGGACGTCGAAGGCCTCGGCGGAGGCGGACTGGTCGTTCTCGTCGTCGGCGACCAGGCCGCGGCAGAAGTCGGAGGAGACCACCTGGGTGGGCAGGAAGTGGCGGCGGGCGAAGGTGGACTTGCCCGCGCCGCTGGTGCCGATCAGGACGACGAGGGAGACGTCGGTGACGGGGAGGCGGCGGGGGGCGATGCTCTCGGGGCGGTCGTCGTCGTGGTCGGTGTGGTCGCTGTGGTCTGTCCGCTCGGTGTGCTGCGTCGCGTCGTCGGTCATCGGGGCTCGCCTCCTTCGGGCGTGGTGGTGGTCGGTGTGGCGGTGGTCGGTGTGGCGGTGGTCGGTGTGGCGGTGGTCGGTGCGGTGGCGGTCTCGGTGCGGAACAGGGCCAGCTGGGTCGGGGCGCCGACCTCCTCGTCCTCCGGGCCGACCGGGCGCAGCTCGACCGTGTAGCCGTAGGCGGCGGCGACCTTCTCGGCCCAGCCGCGGAACTCGGCGCGGGACCACTCGAAGCGGTGGTCGGCGTGCCGCACGCTACCGGCCGGCAGGCTCTCCCAGCGGACGTTGTACTCGGCGTTCGGCGTGGTGACGACGACGGTCCCGGGGCGGGCCGCGCCGAACACCGCGTACTCCAGGGCGGGCAGCCGCGGCAGGTCCAGGTGCTCGATCACCTCGCACAGCACCGCCGCGTCGTAACCCTTCAACCGGGCGTCGGTGTACGTCAGGGCGCCCTGCGCCAGCGTCACCCGGGCCGCCTTGCGCTCGGGCAGGCGCTCCAGGCGCAGCTTGCGGCTCGCCGCCTGCAGTGCCCGGACGGAGACGTCCACGCCGAGGATCCCGGTGAACCGGGCGTCCTTCAGCAGCTCGCCGATCAGCTCGCCCTGGCCGCAGCCGAGGTCGGCGACCCGGGCCGCGCCCGTCTCCCGCAGGGCGGTGAGGATCGCGGTGCGGCGCTGCTCGGCGAGGGAGGGCTGCTTGGGCTCGGCGGACCGATCGGCGGACTGCCCGGTGTCGGAGTGCTCGGTGTCGGAGTGCCCGGTGTCGGAGTGCTCGGCGTCAGGCCGCTTCTCCTCGTCCGGCCGGTCGTCGACCGCGTTGTCGATCTCCTCGACCTCGCGGTCGTCCGCCTCGGCCAGCCGGGCCAGCTCCAGCCGCTCCATCGCGGACCGGGTCAGCGACCAGCGCCGGGAGAGGTAGCGGCGGGCGATCAGGGCGCGCTCCGGGTGGGCGGCCAGCCAGCCCTCACCCGCGGCGAGCAGCTTGTCCACCTCGTCCGGGGCGACCCAGTAGTGCTTGGCCCCGTCCAGCACCGGCAGCAGGACGTACAGGTGCTGGAGCGCGTCGGCGAGCCGGACGGACTCCGAGGCGAGCACGATCCGCACGTAGCGGGACTCGCCCCACTCCGGGAAGGCCTCGTCCAGCGGGATCGCCGTCGCCTCGACCCGCCAGCCCAGCGGTTCGAACAGCCTGGCCACCATCGCCGGGCCGCCGCCCTCGCCCGCGCCGTTCGCGGGCACGGCGGGCAGCTCGATCCGCAACGGGCGGGCCCGGAGCGGCAGTTCGGGGCGGGCCGGGCAGGCGCCCTTCATCGCGGACCGGAACACCGTCCGCAGCGCCACCGCGAGCAGCGAGGACGCGGCGTAGGGGCGGTCGTTGACGTACTGGGCGAGCGCGAAGTCGGGCGAGCCGCCGCGGCCCTTGCCGTTGCCCCTGCCCTTGCGGACCAGGGCGATCGGGTCGATGTCCAGCAGCAGCGCAGCCGTGCAGACCTCGTCCCCCGCCTCCGGGTAGAAGACGTGGGCCTCGCCGTGCGACGTCGCGAACCGCTGGACCTTGCCTGGGTGCTTGTGCAGCAGGAACCCGAGGTCCGTGGCCGGACTCTCGGCGCTGCCGGTGGTGGAGATCGACATGAACACCCGTCCGAGTATTGCCCAGCACACCCCCGCTGAGCACCGGGTTTTCCCGCCCGGCGGCCTTCCGGCGACACATCTTGCGGGCGGACGCGGAAGACGCGCGCGGAGGGCACGTCCGCACGACGGGCGTGTTCGGCACCGGAGCTCCGCATTGGTTAACGTGCTCGGTGTGACTGCTGAATCCACCTCCCTTCCGAACGGCGCCGTGGCCACCGGCCTGGCCACCATCGCCGCCGACGGCACCGTCCTCGACACCTGGTACCCCGCCCCCGCGCTGGCCGCCGAACCCGGCCCGGCCGGCACCGTCCGCCTGACCGCCGAGCAGGCCGAGGCCGAGCTCGGCGCCGGCGCCGGCGACGCCCTGCGCGCCGACGCCCGCCGTGGCGTCGAGGTGGTGGCCGTGCGCACCACCATCGCCTCGCTGGACGAGAAGCCGCTCGACACCCACGACGTGTACCTGCGCCTGCACCTGCTCAGCCACCGCCTGGTCCAGCCGCACGGCCAGAACCTGGACGGCATCTTCGGTCTGCTCGCCAACGTCGCGTGGACCAGCATCGGCCCCGTCCCGGTGGACAAGGTCGAGCGGGCCCGCCTGGCCGTCCGCGCCCAGGGCGGCCAGCTGGCCGTCTACGGGATCGACAAGTTCCCGCGGATGACCGACTACGTCGCCCCGACCGGGGTGCGCATCGCCCACGCCGACCGCGTCCGGCTCGGCGCGCACCTGGCCGCGGGCACCACCGTGATGCACGAGGGCTTCGTCAACTTCAACGCCGGCACCCTCGGCACCTCGATGGTCGAGGGCCGGATCAGCGCGGGCGTCGTGGTCGGCGACCACAGCGACATCGGCGGCGGCGCCTCGATCATGGGCACCCTGTCCGGCGGCGGCAAGCAGGTCGTCTCGGTCGGCGAGCGCTGCCTGCTCGGCGCCAACGCGGGCATCGGCATCTCGCTCGGCAACGACTGCGTGGTCGAGGCCGGTCTGTACGTCACCGCCGGCACCCGGGTCACCACCCCGGACGGCGCGGTGGCCAAGGCCGTCGAACTGTCCGGCCAGGACAACCTGCTGTTCCGCCGCAACTCGCAGACCGGCGCGGTCGAGGTCATCGCCCGCTCCGGCTCCTGGGGCGGCCTGAACGCGGACCTGCACGCCCACAACTGACCTGCGGGCAAAGGCTCCTGGGGGTCCGGCGCCGAGCGCGCCGGGCCCCTTTCGCCTGCCCCGGCCCGTTGCGGCCGCTCTCCCGGCGTGCGGCGCGCCCGACGCGTGGCGCGCCCCGTGGCCGGAGGGGTCCTACGGTCGGCGGTGGCGCCCGGGCGCCTTCCGCTGCCGCGGCGCCGGGCGGGGCGGCCGCCGCACACCGTCGCCCTCGATCCCGTACAGGATCCGCTGGGCGGCGGCGTAGTCCTCGGCCACCGTCTCCGGCAGCCACTGGTAGCCGTCCCAGCGCACGATCAGCCGCGGCTCGCCCGGCGCCACATGGGCGCCCCGCCGCTGTTCGTCGACGAGCCGCACGGCCCTCAACTGCCCGACCGGCCGAAGCCGTTGCTCCCGCCGCGCGGCCCACGAAGCCAGCGGTTCGTCCTCGTCCATCGCCCCAGTCTGGCCCCGGGCACCGTTGATCGGCGCATCTCCTTCACCCGACCGGGTTAGCCGCCCGCCCGGGGGTGGACGGCGGCCCGGCACGGCGGCCTCGGGCGGGGGCCGGGCGGCGCGCCATCAGGAGCTCCGGAGGACGACGAGCTGCTGGGTCGCCCTGGTCATCGCGACGTAGCGGTCGACCGCTCCCTCGACGCCCTCGCCGAACGCCTCCGGGTCGACCAGGAGGACCAGGTCGAATTCGAGCCCCTTGGCCAGCTCCGGGGTGAGCGAGCGGACCCGTGGCCGCTCCCGGAAGTCCGGGGCGCCGATGACGCAGGCCGTCCCCTCGGCGTGCTCGGCGAGCCAGGAGCCGAGGACCGCCTCCAGCTCCGCCACGGATCCGTGCCGGACCGGAATGCCGCTGCCGCGCACCGAGGTCGGCACGTTGGCGTCAGGCAGCGCGGCCCGGATGGCCGGCTCGGCCTCCGCCATGACCTCCTCCGGCGTGCGGTAGTTGATGCTCAGCGAGGCCATGGTGATCCGGTCGAGCCCGACCCGCCGGAGGCGCTGCTCCCATGACTCGGTGAAGCCGTGCCTGGCCTGGGCGCGGTCCCCGACGATGGTGAAGCTCCGGGACGGGCAGCGCAGCAGCAGCATCTGCCACTCCGCGTCGGTCAGTTCCTGGGCCTCGTCAACCACGATGTGCGCGAACGGGCCGGCCAGCGGCTCCCCGTCGGCGGCGGGCAGCGCTCCCTCGTCGACCAGGGTGTCCTGGAGGTCCCGGCCGCGCAGCATGGTCACCGCGCCCTCGCCGTCGTCGTCGGCCCGCAGCAGGTCGCCGATGACCTCGGCCATCCGCTCGCGCTCGGCGGCCGCCGAGGCCCGCTGGCGCTGCCGGCGCAGCGAGGCCTCGCGGTCCCCGAGGCGCTGCCGGGCCGCGTCCAGGAGCGGCAGGTCGGAGACCGTCCAGGCCTGCGGGGCGTCCTTGCGCTGGAGCCTGCGGACCTCCTCGGGGGCGAGGTGGGGCGCGCACATCCGCAGGTAGGCGGGCACCGACCAGAGGTCGCCGACCAGGTCGGCCGCGTCGATCAGCGGCCAGGCGCGGTTGAGGGTCTCGACCAGCTCACGGTCCTGCCGCAGCGACCTCCGGAACAGCTCGGGTGAGACCTCCTCCTCGTCCCGCTCCAGCTTGTCCATCAGGATCGCCACCAGTTCGTCCCAGATCTGCTCGCGCGCCTCGTTGTGCGGGGTGCCCGGATCCGGGGCGTCGAAGGCCTCGGCCCAGTCCTCGGCGCTCAGCCACAGGTCGGACCAGTGGGTCGTGACCGCGATCCCCTCGGCGGGCGGTTCCTCGTAGAACCGGACGGCCTTCTCGATCGCCTGCACCAGGCCCGCGGAGGACTTCAGCCGGGCCACCTCCGGGTCGGCCTCGACCGCCGCGCCCGCGCCCTCGGGGACGAGGTCCCGCAGGGTGCAGGTCCGCACCCCCTCCTCACCCAGGCTGGGCAGGACGTCGGAGACGTAGGCCAGGTAGGGCTGGTGCGGGCCGACGAACAGGACGCCGCCGCGCCGCCGGCCGAGGCGGGGGTCGGAGTACAGCAGGTAGGCGGAGCGGTGCAGGGCGACCACGGTCTTGCCGGTGCCCGGACCGCCGTCGACCACCAGGGCGCCGCGCGAACCCGCCCGGACGATGGCGTCCTGGTCGGCCTGGATGGTGGCGAGCACGTCCCGCATCCGGGCCGACCGCCGGCCGCCCAGGCTGGCGATGAAGGCGGACTGGTCGTCGAGTGCGGCGTGCCCCTCCAGGGCCTCGACGGTGAACACCTCGTCCCAGTAGTCGGCGATCCGGCCACCCGTCCAGCGGTACCGGCGGCGGCTGACCAGGCCCATCGGGTCGCCGTGGGTCGCCGCGAAGAACGGCTCGGCGGCGGGCGAGCGCCAGTCGACCAGCAGTCGGCGGCCCTCACGGTCGGTGAGCCCCAGCCGGCCGATGTACACCGGCTCGGCGCCGTCCGCGGCGACGATGCGCCCGAGGCACAGGTCCAGTCCGTAGCGGCGCAGGGCGCGCAGGCGGCCGCTCAGCCGGTGAACCTCGATGTCCCGGTCCATCGCCGCCCGCCCGGCCCCGCCCGGCGCCCGGCGCACCTCGTCGAGCCGGTCGGACAGTTCGGCGATCGTCTGCTCCAGGCTCTCCGTGATGGCCGTGAAGTGCCGCTCGTCTCCGGCGATCAGCACCGGGTCGGCCTTGGCGGAGAGGCGCTCGGGCAGGTCGAAAGCACTGGTGGTCAGGGGGTTCATGGCATCAGCTCCGATCTGAGGCCTGCGATTGTGCGCCACCACCGGGGCCTTGCCGCAAGACCCCCGGTGCGCTATAGGTTGATAGTGGCAAGGGGTGGGTTCTCCCCCCTCCCCCTCCCCCCTTCCGGCCGAAGGCTGGGGGTGCGCCGCGGGCCCGGCAGAGATCAGCCGGACAGGCCCTAGCCGAGGCCGCGCGGCGGCGGCAAGCCCGGCTCACCCGAGAGGCTTACGGCGTACCGGAGTTGGACCGCATCGGGTGGTGCGCGGTGACCGGCCGTCGGCGCGGTTCGTTGGTTGCTGCGGCACACCTCACCACCGATCCGAAGAGGTCCCGTCATGTCCGAACCCTCTGCCTCGCCGCAGCTCCCGAGCAGCCCCACCGGCTCGGCCGCCAGCGCCTCGGCCGGGCCCGAGACGCCCAAGAGCCTGCTGGAGCAGATGCAGGAGCTACTCGCCTCGGTGACCGCGGACCTCGCCGCACTGCAGTCCGGCACCGTGGACACCGCTCCCGACCCCGCCTACCCGGCCGACACGGACACCTCCTCCGAGGCGCCGGCCTCCCCGACCGCACCGGGCGCCTGGTAGCCCGGAGCCAGCTCCTCCTCCTTCGCCGTCGGCCCGCCCTCACCCGGCGGGCCGAGCCGGACCACGAGTAACGGGGATCCGCGATCGGCCCGTTCGGGCTCCGCCCCGCCGAGCGCCGTACGCTCCGCTCCCCCGCCCCGGCCCACCGCCTCGCGCAGCCGCCCGGCCAGGTCCTTGCACTCCGACATCGCGTCCACGCCGTCGATGCACGTCCAGTAGAGGCTCTCGGTGTCGGCCCCGCAGGCCAGCACCACCAGCGTCTCCCCCACGTCCCGGAGCAGTTCGTCCAGCGCGACCAACGCCGGTGCCAGCTCGCCCAGTTCGGTGAGCCGCCCGGCCCGGCCGCCACCCACCGGGGCCGCCCTGGCGCCGGACCGGTCCAGGCAGACCGCCGCGTGCGCCCCCGCTTCGGAGAGCTGCTGGCCGAGCCCGGCCAACTCCTCGCCCTCCTCGTCCCCCTCGGGCTCCACCGACTCCGCCAGCCTGGCGCCCACCGCCTCGGTGAGCAGCGCGGCCTGCCGCGCCTCGGCCAGCACGTCCGGCACCTGCCTGGCCTCGGCCAGGGCGTGCCGGGCCGTCCTGATCAGTCGCAGTGCCTCCATGGCCCCCGCTCCTTCCGCTCGCTGTCGCCGTCGACCAGGGCCGCCGCCGGAGCGGTCGGGTGGTCACGGCGAAAGCGTGCGGGGAAGCGGACCGGCCCGCATCCACCGGATCGAAAGCTGTGGACAACTCGGGGGTTGTGGATAACTTTCGTCCCTCACAAGGGTGCTCAGCCCTCGTCAGGGTTGACGTCGGCCGCCTCGCCCGGCACCGGGAAGCGGTGCTCGTTGCGCTCGATCTTGGCCGCGAGCGCCGTCAGCGGATCCACCCCGACCGCCGTGCAGAACTGCAACAGGTACGCGAGCACGTCCGCGACCTCGTCGCGCACCCGGTGGGCCCGTTCCGGGTGGGACATCACCGCCGCCGCCTGCTCCGGCGTGAGCCACTGGAAGATCTCCAGCAGCTCGCCCGCCTCCACGCTCAGCGCCGCCGCCAGGTTCTTCGGCGTGTGGAACGGCTCCCAGCGCCGGGCGGCCGCGAAGTCCACCAGCCGCAGCCGCAACCCCTCCAGCGTCGGCGCCCCCGGACTCCCCACGTCCCCCGGCTCCCCCGGCTCCCCCGGCTTCTCCGACCTCGTCACTCGTTCGCTCACGCCCCCAGGTCTACCGCATCCGCCTCTCCGACCGCCTCCGGCCCACCCCCGTCCCCCCGCCCGCACTGCACCGGCACCCGCGCCGCCTCCGGCCGCAGCACGGTGAACCCCGTCCCCGGATCGCGCCGGCACTCCACCAGCGCCACCGACCGCGCGTCCCCCGCCCCGAACGCCTCCCGCGCCGCCGTCGGCTCCTGCAACGCGGCCACCACCCGCAGCTGGCCGCGCCCCGCCATGTCCCGCGCCAGCCGCAGCAGCGAGGCGGTCTGCTCGATGGCGAGCCCGGCCCCGAGGTCCTCGGCGAGCACGGTGAGCTGCCGGTGCGCCCACGGCACCTCGGCGGCCACGTCGAGGTCGAGCACCCCGGCCCCGGTCAGCAGCACCGCCGCGAAGGCGAGGTGGCGCAGCATGCCGTCGGAGGCCTGGTCGGCCCCGGTGCGCCCGAGCACACCCTCGTCGAAGACCGCCAGCACCCGCCGTACGCCGCCGCTCTCGCGCTCGGCGAGGGTGAGCCCGAGCAGCGGGTGCGGTGCGGCGGCCTGGACGGCCCGCAGGAGCCGCCCGTACCGGCGCGGGCACTCGTTGGCGAGCCGGTGGACCACGGCCGAGATGTTGGCGGCGTTGGTGCGCAGCCGGGCCTGCGGATCGGCCCTGGCCCAGCCGCGCATCAGGGCCGGGACGGGGTGCAGCGGGAAGACCTCGCGCAGCGCGGTGAGCAGGTCCTCGGTGGCGGCGAGGACCAGCCGCTCGCCGCCGGAGGAGCCGGCCACCCGCAGCGGCAGCTGTGCGGTGATCAGGGTGCCGCTGGGGAACGGCGCCCGGATGTCCCCCTGCCGGGTGTCGTTGTGCCAGCAGACGTTGACGCGCCGGTTGCGCACGTCCTGCTCGCCGGTGTCCACCAGCGTCCGGCCGTCGAGGCTGAGCGACTCCCGGGCGATCCGGGCCGGTCCGTCGGTGCGGATGACGAGGTCGAGCCGGATCCGGCCGCGCGGCGAGCGGACGGTGCAGCCGAGGATGACGGCGTCCCGCCCGTGCGGCACGCACCCGTTGAGGCCGCCGCGGACGGGCGAGGCGAGTGGGCCGGTGCGGTCCGGCAGCCCGTCCAGGGAGTCGGCGATCTCCTCGCCGAGGGCGAGCCGGGACAGCACGGCCAGCGCGTCGAGGGCGTTGGACTTGCCCACCCCGGCCGGCCCGTGCAGCACGGTGAGCGGCGCGAGCGGCAGGACCGCGCGCCGGTACGACTTGAAGGCGGTGAGCCGGAGCTCCTCGACGGTGGGACGTGGCACGGGCGGACGGTCGGGCCCCGGGGCGCCCGGTCGCGGGTGGGTCGGCCCGGCGGGCGCGGTGGCGTCGCGGTTCACCCGTCGGACGTTAGCTCCGGCCCGGCCGGGCGAAACGTGCCTGCTCGGCAGATTCATCCCAACGTGGCGACCGCGCCGCACCCCGCTGACCGGGCCCGGGCGGCACCGCCGGACCGGCCCGGCGCCCTCAGCGCCGGTACTCGGCCACCGTCACCGAGGCGGTCACCTCGACCGGGTCCGGCAGGTCCCCGAGCGTGGCGGCGAGGCGCTCCGGGTCGGTGTGCCAGGCGCTCGGCCCCATGCCGACGACGGTGCGGACGTCCTGCGCGCAGAGCCGCAGGGTGAACTCGACCTGCCGCTGTCCGACCGGCGTCAGGTACGGGCCGAGCTTCTCGTCGATCCGGCGCTGCTTCTCCTCGTCCACCGACAACAGCCCGAGTGCGTCCACGAGTTCGCGCAGGTGACGGGGGGTGGGCGAGACCAGCAGCAGGGTGCCGCCGGGGCGCAGCACGCGGCGGATCTCGGGGCCGTTGCGCGGGGCGAAGACGTTGAGCACCAGCTCGGCGGAGGCGTCGCGCAGCGGCAGCGGGCGCCAGGCGTCGCAGACCACCGCGCCGATCCGGGGGTGGGCCTTGGCGGCGCGGCGCAGCGCGTACTTGGAGATGTCGAGGGCGGCGCCGACCCGGCCGGGCAGGGCGTCGAGCACGTGGGCCAGGTAGTGGCCGGTGCCGGCACCGAGGTCGGCGACCAAGCCCTCGGGGTCGGCGGGGAGGGCGGCCGCGGCGGCCTCGGCGAGGGCGTCGGCGATCGGCCGGTAGTGGCCGGCCGCGAGGAAGTCGGCGCGGGCGGCGACCATCTCGGCGGTGTCGCCGGTGCCGGTGTGGGCGTCACCGGCGAGGAGGCTGACGTAGCCCTGCTTGGCGAGGTCGAAGCTGTGCCCGGCGGGGCAGCGCAGGCTGCGCTCGTGCCGGGTGAGGGCCTGCGCGCAGTGGGGGCAGGCCAGGTAGGGCTCGATGTCCTGCAGCAACGTTCCGTCTTCTCTCGCCGTTCGCCCCGGCCGTTCGGGGCGCCAGCCAGCCTAACGACCCGGGACGGTCCGCCATCGCCCCCGCTCCGCCGAAGACGCCCCGGACCGGGCGGAGCGGCGGGACAGCGGGGCGGGGCGGGACGGAGCGGCGGGACGGCGCCCGGCAAATCGCTGGCGTCCCACCGGCACCCCTGCTTGGATGCACGCCGTGACTTCTGCTGATCATGTCCCTGACCGCGCCCTGCTCGACGAGATCGAGCGCTACTACGACGCCGTGCCCCGCAGCGCCGCCTGTGCCGAGGACTTCGGCCCGCTGACCCTGTTCGTCCGCGAGGGCGCCGGCTGGCCGTACTACGCCCGTCCGAAGCTCGGCCACGACGGTCCGCCCGCCACCGCCGAGGACGTCCGCCGGGTCCTGGACCGGCAGCGGGCGCTGGGCGCGCCGGAGGCCTTCGAGTGGGTGGCCGAGCGGAACCCCGAGCTGCGCGCGGCGGTGGAGGCGGCCGGGCTGACGGTGCACGCGCACCCGCTGCTGGTGCTGGGCCCGCTGGACGGTCCGGTCCCGACGCCGGACCTCCCGGAGCGGGTGGCGGTACGGGTGCTGGCCGCGGACGCGCCGGAGCTGGCGGCGGCGGTGGCCGTCCCGCACCTGGCCTTCGCCGACCCCGGCACCGCCGTCGGCCCGGCCGGCGCGGTCGAACTGGCAGCGGCGGTGGCGGAGTTGGCGGCCGAGGGCGCGGTGGCGAGGATCGCGCAGCGGATCACCGACGGCACCACCGTGCTGGCCGCCGCGCTGGACGGCGGCGAGGCGCTGTGCGCGGGCCAGCACAACCCGGTGGGCCCGGTCACCGAGGTGGTCGGGGTGGGGACGCTCCCGTCCGCGCGCCGCCGAGGCCTGGGCCTCGCGGTCACCTCGGCCCTGGTGGCGCAGGCCCGGGCCGGCGGCGTACGGACGGTGTTCCTGTCCGCCGCCGACGAGGACGTCGCCCGGATCTACCGCCGGGCCGGCTTCCGACCGTTCGCGACGGCCCTCATCGCGGAGCCCGCCCCCTCGGCCTAGGCCCGCCCCCTCGGCCTAGGCCCGCCCCCTCGGCCACGCCCGCCGAGCCCGGGCCCGCCCGGTCCAGGCCCGCCCAGCCCGATCCTGAGCTCGCCCGGCCCGGGCAGGAAGCAGCAGGTCAGTCGTCGTCCTCGTCCTCGTCGTCCGCCCCGCTGACGCCCTCCTCCTCGGCCTCGTCCACCACCCACGCCGCCAACCGCTCCGCGACCCCGGACACGCCCAGCCGCCCCTCCCGGATGGCCCGGGAGAGGCTGCGCACCTCGCGGGCGGTGGTGGCGACGGTGCAACCGCTGGCGACGAGGTAGGCGTAGGCGACGGCGGTCGCGAAGAGCTCGTTGGTCTTCTCCAGGGCGGGGACCCGGATCAACTGGTGCATCAACGCGGCGGCGCGGTCCTGCGGCTCGGGGTAGACGGCGATGTCGAAGATCTCGGCCTGGTGCCGGGTGACGGCCGCGAGCAGCGAGCCGTAGTCGGTGACCTGCGGGTCACCGGGCGTGTACTGCTCGGCGGTCATGAGCAGCCACGAGAGGTCGACCTCCAGCTTCAACGGCGCACGTCCTGGAGCTCGCCCGGCTCCCCGAACTCGGCGAGGAAGGCCGTCTCGTACTCCTTCATGAACTGGGCGGCGGCGTCGACGAAGGCCCGTCCGGACTCGCCCATGTCCTGCTGGACCAGGCGCTCGATGTACTGGTTCATGCTGATCCCCTGCTGCTCAGCCCGTTCCCGGGCCATCTCCGCGGTCGTGGCGTCCACTCGGACGTTCAGCTGCTTCTTGCCCATGCCGTTCAAGCTAGCGCTGAAGCGCTAGCGCAACAAGGGCGCACGCGCACCGCCCGAACACCTCGTGCACGCCCCCGTGCAACCTGCCCGTCATCCGCGGCCACGACACCCGTGAGGGCCGCGCCCGCAGCAGGATGCCGCGCGCGTGGCCCTCACGGGAAGGGGGAGGTGCCGGATCAGAACTGGGTGCTGACCGTCACCCCGCTGAAGTCGGTCTTCGCGTAGAGGCTGACGTAGCGGTAGCCGGCCGTCGGGTTGGTCACGGTGATGCTCTGGGTGGTCCCGGAGTTGGTCGACGAGGCGGTGTAGGCGCTCGGCGAGGCCCAGGTGCCGTCGTTGTAGTACAGGTAGGCGGTGCCGGTGCCCCCGGAGGTGGTGATCTTCAGGGTGCTGGTGCCGGCCGGCAGGTAGACGTACAGGTAGTCCAGGTTGCCGGCGGTGGCGGAGAGGTTGGCGCGGGAGCAGTTCTGGCCGAGCGCGTCGGTGCGCGGGTCGGAGCAGGTCGGCAGGGTGCCGCCGCCGCTGCCGCCGGCGGTCACGGTGACCGAGGCCGGGGTGCTGGCGGTCTTGCCGGTGTTGTCGGTGACGGTGAGCGCGACGGTGTAGGTGCCGGTGGCCGCGTAGGTGTGGGTCGGGTTCTGCTGGTCGGAGGCGCTGCCGTCGCCGAAGGTCCAGTGCCAGGCGGTGATCTGGCCGGCGCCGGTCTGGACGGACTTGTCGGTCAGGGTGACGGTCTGGCCGTTCACGGACTGGCTGAACAGCGCGGTCGGGCCGGCCGCGTAGCAGGCGCCGCCGGCGCAGGCGTCGAGCCAGGCGTCGAAGTCGGCGTCGTAGCCGGTGCCGATGTTGTTGTAGACCGCGTAGCCGCCCTGGTAGTCACCGGTGCGGAAGTGCCCGAGCATGTTGTAGATGTCGGCCGGGTGCTTCTCGAACATGTACCGGACGGCGAGGTAGCCCCACGGGTAGGTGCGCACCGAGTCCGAGTTGCCGTACGTGTTCTGGAAGACGGTGCTGAGCTTGTACGTGTGCTTGGCGGCCTCCGACATCGCCTGGGTGTCGGTGGTACCGCGGTACGCGTAGGACTCGTACTCGGCGACGCCCTCGATCCACCAGATGTCCGGGACGGAGATCTCGGTGGAGAAGTTGCCCTTCATGTCGTAGATGTTGTCGAGGTAGTGCGTGTACTCGTGGTTGAGGTTCCACACGTTGCCGGTGAAGCCGTCGTTCCACGACTTCTGGTACATCACCGACACGGCCTGGTTGTTGGGGTCGGTCGGGTCCATGACGGTCTGTCCGCCGTTGTCGGTGGAGTTCCCGAAGATCGCCCAGGAGTAGGTCAGGTAGTCGGCCTGGTTGGCGAAGACCGCCAGGGTGATGGTCTTGTCGTACTGGCCGGGGATCGGGCCGTTGTCCTTCACCAGGTTGTGGAAGAAGGTGTCCTCGCCGCGCAGGCTGGCGCAGACGGCCGACAGGTCCGCGGGCGACAGGGCCTCGGTCTGGATGGTGCGGTTGTCACAGACCAGCTGGTTCGGCAGCACCGCGGCGGTCAGCTTGGCCGGCAGGTCGCAGGTGCCGTAGTACGAACACTGGCCGCCGTCGTAGTAGTTGGCCTGGAAGGCGGTGTGGACGTACAGCGGGCCGGTGACGCCGGTGATCTGGGCGCCGTCGAGCACCGCCTTGACCTGCCCCTTGAGCGCGGCCTCGACCGACGGACCGTCACCGGCCATCCGGCCGAGGTCGTTGCCCGCGTTGACGTCCAGGTAGGAGTTCGCCGTGCCGAGCAGGTCCTTGTGGTTCAGCGCGAAGGTGCCCAGCGTGGTGCCGACGCTCGGGTCGACGCTGACGGCGTTGACGAAGTCGGTGTTCCAGTTGCCCCGCCACAGCGGCGCGGACAGCACGGCGTTGACCGACTTGAGCATCTTCGGGAACGCGTTGTACGAGCTGTTGTAGCTGTTCAGCACCTGCTTGTAGACGCCCAGGTAGTCGCCCTGCAGGTTGGCGCTGTCGGTCAGCACCAGCACCTCGTTGAGCACGGTGCCGTTGCCGTCGTTGACGTCCGTCCAGTGCGCACTGCCGAAGAAGGCGTCCAGGCCGGCCTTGGAGGCGCTGGTCAGCGCGGCGTCGTACGGGCCGACGGCGTCCGCGTTGTAGGACTGCACGTACCAGCCGGCCCTCAGGAAGAGCACGAGCTGCAGGATGTTCGCCGAGTTGTCGCCGGTGTAGTTGGCCGCCAGGTTCTGGAAGGCGCCGGCGACGGCCAGCATCTTCGGTTCCTTGAAGATGTTGCCCGCATCGGTGCCGGTGACGTTGAACAGCGTGTTGACGCAGTCCGGGGTCGAGCCCTCGATGAAGGAGACCAGGTCGGCCCCGCTGCGGCTGCCGAAGTCGGCCGGGGCGCAGCTCTGCGCGGTGGCGGCGGCCGCACCGGCGGTGGCGGCGGAACGGGCGGCGGCGACCGGCTTCGCCGGGGGCGTCTGCTGCCGGGCGGGCCGGGGCGCGATCTGCACGGCGGTGCCGGCCGGCTGGCCCATCACGACCTGGCCGAGCACCGCCGGCGGCACCGGCTTGGCGGCGGGGGCGACGGACTCGGACGGGTCGGCCGCGAGGAAGGCCCCGAGCGGCTTGGGGACGACCTTGGCCGGATCGGTCGCCGCCGGTCGGGCGGTGGCGCCGGTCGCGGCGGTGGCGGTGGCGGCGAGCGCCGGGACCGGCAGCAGCGTGGCGGCGGTGGCGCAGCCCGCGACGAGGCCGGCCATGAGGGTGGGGAGGGGTATGCGAAGGCGCACTGGTGTGGGCCCTTCTCCTGTGGGGGAAGTGCTGGACGACTACCGAGGCATGGGGGAACGCGACATGACTCTGCCAGCGACGATCCATCAGAACAATGTCACAGGTCATATGACATTTCTGAGGCCGGCCATAACACGGCCCATAACACGGCGCCACGAACCGGCACCACGAACCGGCAGCACGCCCCCGCGCCGCGGACCGCCGAACAACTCCCACCTGTGCAGGAGACTTGACGCCCGGTTACGACCTGCTCGACCGGTAGGTCCGCGCAGCCCAGGCCTGGAACGCCGGTGCCGCCGCGATCAGGTCCCGGTACGCCGAGGCCGCCGCGCCGAACAGGGTCTCCACCACGTCCGCGCCCACCGCCGCCGAGCGCCAGGCCAACAGGTAGCGGACCCAGATCGGGGTCCCGGCGAGCGGCTTGACCACCACCTCGGCGAGCTGCCGGGTGGTCGCCTGGACGACGGAGATCCCGAGACCGGCGGCGACCATCTCCTGGAGCTCCAGCCGGCCGCCGAGGAACTCGTGGACGGTCGCCGGGGTGAACCCCGCCGACGCGCAGGCCCCGTAGAACACGCTGTGCCAGCCGGCGCCGTCGTCCGGGGTGAGGAACCAGTCCTCGTCCGCGAGGTCCGCCAGGGCGACCTCGGTGCGGTGGCGCAGCCGGTGCCCGGCCGGGAGGACCACGAAGGCGGGCTCGGTGACGATCCCGCGATGCGCCACGACGGGCGAGTGGCGCAGCTCCCGGCCCGGGTAGTCCACGGCCACCGCGGCATCCGCCTCGCCCCGCTCCAGCAGGTCGACGATGTCCGAGGAGCGGTAGACGGAGGTCACCGTGAGGTGCTGGTCGGGCCGCTGCTGCCGGGTCCTGGTGACCAGCGAGGGCAGGATCGGCGAGATGGTCGCGGCCAGCCGCAGGTCCCGACGGGCCGGCCCGTCCAGGGGCTCCGTACGGCGGCCCAGGACGTCGGCGCGGGAGAGCAGGTCGCGCGCGGCGGCCACCACCTCGACCCCGAAACAGGTCGGCACGACCCCGGCGGTGGTGCGTTCGAACAGCGGCGCGCCCAGGTGGCGTTCGATCCGGCGCAGCTGGGTACTGGTCGCCGGCTGTGAGGCGCCCAGCAGGACGGCGGCCCGGCCGACGCTCCCGGTGTCGGCGATGGTGCACAGCACCCTCAGGTGCCGCAGCTCCAGCTCCATGGCTCTCCCCCTCGCACCGCGGCCCGGCCCTCCCGGCCGGCGGCGCCGGGCGGCTGCCGCCGAGGAGGGTGCAACAGCACACCTGACATGTCAGCGGCTTACCTTCGCCCCGGCGATTTGCCTCGTCAAGCCCCCCTCCCGGGGGCCGACGGCGGTGCCGGCGCCACCTTTACCAGGGCATTGCGACCCCCTGACCAACCCCTGACCGCCCCCGGCCGCCCCCGGCCGCCCCCGGCCCGGCCCGGCCCGGCCCCGCCC
>NZ_LFMD02000003.1:1033392-1039535 GCF_015776785.2 Kitasatospora sp. SUK 42
GCCCCGCCCCGCCCGACGGTCCCCTCCCCGGACCGCTCCCGCCCGAAGGAGCGAGACTTGAAGAGTCCCCCATCATCCGGGACCCCGAACTCCCCGAGCGTTGCCCCGACCCACCGGTGTGGAGGCCGGCGATGACAGCCATGTTCGACCAGGAGCTGCGCGAGCAGCTCGCCCAGGCCCGCCTGGACCTCGCGGCCGCCCGGGCCGAAGGGGACGCCGACGGCGTCCAGGCGTACGAGGGCCGGATCTCCTCGCTCCTCCGGCTCGCCACCCAGCACGGCATAGACCTCCCGCACAGCATCGACGAGGAGGAGCACAACGACTAGCCGCGTTCGGGGCCCTGCCCGCTCGGACCGGGCCCGACCCGAGCGAAGCCCGACCCGACCGGGTCCGGGAGACGGACCTCCGGAACGCGAGGAGGCGGCCCCCGTCCAGCACGGGTGCCGCCTCCCTCCGCACGCGGGTCACTCCCCGGCCGGCTCCAGGATCGCCACGCACTCGAAGTGGTGCGTCATCGGGAACAGGTCGAAGGCCCGCAGCGACACCGGCCGGTAGCCGCCCTCGCGGAAGAACTTCAGGTCCCGGGCGAGCGCCGCCGGGTCGCAGGCCACGTACGCGATCCGTCGCGCCTCCAGGCCGACCAAGTGCGCGACGGTCTCCCGCCCGGCGCCCGAGCGCGGCGGGTCCAGCACGATCAGGTCGGTGGCGGTGATGCCGGTGCGCGGCAGCAGCGTCTCCACCCGGTCGCACTCGATCCGCACGTTGTCCAGCGCGGCCAGGTTGTGCCGGGCGTCGACCACGGCCTGCTTGGCGGACTCGATGCCGAGCACCGCGCCCTCCTCGCCGACCCGGTCGGCCAGCGCGCCCGCGAACAGGCCGACGCCGCAGTACAGGTCGAGCGCGTTCTCGCCCCACTGCGGGTCCAGGCCGTCCAGCACCGCGTCGACCAGGGTGTCCGGCGCCTCCGGGTGGATCTGCCAGAAGCCGCCGTTGCTGATCCGCCAGGTCCGCCCGGCGGCCCGCTCACGGACGAAGCCGCGCCCGTGCACCTTGTGCACGTCGCCCTGGTCGTCCACCCGGGCGATCGACACCGGCTTGTCCAGCTCGACCAGCGGCAGCTGGGCGCCGTCGCGCGGGGTGAGCACCACCTGGCGGTCCGAGGAGCCGGTCGCGGCGATCGCCTCGACCGTGGCCACGCCCGGCCAGTCGCGGGCCTCGATGCCCAGCTCGGTGACGCCCTCGGCGGCGATCAGGCAGCGGTCGATCACCTGCACCTCGTGCGAGCGGTGCTTGCGCAGGCCGACCTTCCCGGTCTCCGCGTCCACCGTGTACTGCACCCGGGTGCGCCAGGCCGGCACCTGCCCGGCCGGCATCTTGCCGCCGACCGGCTCGACGCTGCCGTCCCAGCCGGCCTCGGCCGGGGTCAGCCCGGCCAGCTTCGCCAGCTGCTCGGTCAGCACCGCCGCCTTGAGCTTGCGCTGCCCGCCCGGGGTCACGTGCTGCCAGTCGCAGCCGCCGCACTTGCCCGGCCCGGCGAACGGGCACGGCGCCTCGATCCGCTCCTTGGCGGCCTCCAGCACCTCCACCGCGTCCGCGCGCAGGAACCGCGAGGTGGTGGTGCCCTCGGTCACCAGCGCGACCACCTTCTCGCCGGGCAGCGCGTGCCGGACGAACAGCACCCGGCCCTCGTGCCGGGCCACGCAGTGCCCGCCGCCGTGCGCGACCGGGCCGACCTCGACCTCGTACCGCTGCCCGACCAGCGGGTCACCGGACGGCGTCTCGGGCCGCGGCGCCCGCGCGGGAGCCGCGCGCAGCGCCTTCGGCGGCCGGACCGCCTGCTTGCGCGGCGCCTTCCGGGCACCACCGGCGGCGCCCTTCTCGGTACGAGCGCCCTTCTCGGCGCGGGCCGACTTCTCGGTACGAGCGCCCTTCTCGGCGCGGGCCGACTTCTCGGCGCGAGCGGGCTTCTCGGCAGGGGACTCCGCACGGGGCTCGCCCGGCACGACCGGTGCCGTGCGCGCCGTCAGCCCGTCACGGTCGGTGGCCTCCGGACGGGCCGGCCGGCCCCACCGCGGCCGGGCGGCCTGCCCGGGCTGGGAGCCGCCCCGACGGGCGCCCTTGCCCTTGCCGGAGGCGCCGGAGGAGCCCGAGGAGCGGGGCGGAGTGTTGCGCGTCACTGGGAGGATTCCTTGCTGCGGTCGGAGGTGGCACCGCCGGTCGAACCGGTGGAGACGGAATCCTTCGACTTTACGGCCTTCGGCGCCCTCGGCTCGCCACGGCGGACCGCCCCCGGCGCCGACCAGGCCTTCTGCGGCTTGCGCCGCTCGGAGGACTCCAGCTGCCAGGGCACCGAGGTGACCATCACCCCGGGCTTGAACAGCAGCCGTCCCTTGAGCCGCAGCGCGCTCTGGTTGTGCAGCAGGTGCTCGTACCAGTGGCCGACCACGTACTCCGGAATGTAGACCGAGACCACGTCGCGCGGGCTGCTGCGGCGCAGGTTCTTCACGTAGTCCAGGACCGGCCCGGTGATCTCGCGGTACGGCGAGTCCAGCACCTTCAGCGGCACCTCGATGCCGCGCTCGTCCCACTCCCCGCGCAGCGCCGCCGTGTCCGCCGGGTCGACGTTGACGGTGACCGCCTCCAGGGTGTGGGCGCGGGCCAGCCTGGCGTACGCGAGGGCGCGCAGGGCCGGCTTGTGCAGCTTGGAGACCAGCACGATGGCGTGCACCCGGGTGGGCAGCACCACGTCGTCCGGCGCCTCGGCGGCGGTGAGCTCGTCGGAGACCCGGTCGTAGTGGCGGCGGATCCCCTTCATCATCACGAACAGCATGGCCATCGCGGCGATCGCGATCCAGGCGTGGCTGATCTTGGTGACCAGGACGACGATCAGCACGGCCATGGTCATCACCAGGCCGAAGGCGTTGATCGCCCGGCTGCGCTGCATGTGGCGGCGCTTGGCCGGGTCCGTCTCGGTGCGCAGCAGGCGGGTCCAGTGCCGGATCATGCCGGACTGGCTCATGTTGAAGGCGACGAAGACGCCGACGATGTAGAGCTGGATCAGCCGGTTCGGGTCCGCGTTGAAGGCGAACACCAGCAGGATCGCGGCGATCGCCAGCAGGATGATGCCGTTGGAGAAGGCCAGCCGGTCGCCGCGGGTGTGCAGCTGGCGGGGCAGGTAGCGGTCCTGGGCCAGGATCGAGCCGAGCACCGGGAAGCCGTTGAAGGCGGTGTTGGCGGCCAGCACCAGGATCAGGCCGGTGACGGCGGCGACGAAGTAGAAGCCGGGCGTGAAGTTGCTGAACACGGCCTCGCTGATCTGGGCCAGCGCGGTCTTCTGGTGGTAGTCGGGCGAGGAGCCGACCAGCTGCTCGGTCGGGTTCTCGGCCATCTGCACGCCGGTCAGGCGGGCCAGCCAGATGATGCCCATGAACATCACCACGGCGATGCTCGCCATCATCAGCAGCGTGGTGGCCGCGTTCTTGCTCTTCGGCTTGCGGAAGGCCGGCACGCCGTTGGAGATCGCCTCCACGCCGGTGAGCGCGGCACAGCCGGAGGAGAAGGACTTGAGCAGCAGGAACACCATCGCGAACCCGGCCAGCGAGTCGTTGCCGGGGGTGGCCGCGAGGTGGAAGGCGGAGCTCTCGGCCGGCATGTCCTGGCCGAACGCGAAGTGCCGGACGAAGCCGTAGCCGACCATCCCGATCACGCCGACCATGAAGGCGTACGTGGGCACGGCGAAGGCGGTGCCCGACTCGCGCACCCCGCGCAGGTTCATGCCCATCAGCAGCACGATCACGATCACCGACAGGGTCAACTCGTGCCCGCGCAGCGCCGGTACGGCGGAGACCACGTTGGCCACACCCGAGCTGGTGGACACGGCGACGGTCAGCACGTAGTCGACCATCAGCGCGCTCGCGACCACCAGGCCGGAGGCCGGCCCGTGGTTGACGGTCGCCACCTCGTAGTCGCCACCACCGCTGGGGTAGGCGTGCACGTTCTGCCGGTACGAGGCGACCACGGCGAGCATCACGATCGCCACGACGACGCCGATCTGCCAGGAGAAGTGGATCGCCGAGGCCCCCGCGATGGAGAGCGTGAGCAGGATCTCCTCGGGGGCGTACGCGACCGAGGAGAGCGCGTCCGAGGCGAATACGGGCAGCGCGAGCCGCTTGGGGAGAAGCGTTTCCCCCAGCTTGTCGCTGCGTAGGGCGCGCCCGATCAGGATGCGTTTCGGAAGGTCAGTCGGCATAGGCACGTTAAGGAATCGTAGGGCTTTCCCAGCCGGGCTTGCGCCGTTTATCCCCCCCTTCGTCGCGACTGCGTTCGGTGGACCGGCTAGCGTGTCGGATACGAGTCGGCGGGCAACACTCTGGTTGTCGAGCGGAGTCCGGCCGACACCCCACGAGAACGCTCGCCCCGGGACAGCCGGGCGGAACGGGAGATGAACGGTGTTTGCGCAGGTCAAGAACCCTTCGGGACGGGTGAGGTAGCGCCGGTGCACATCGTCATCATGGGCTGCGGCCGCGTGGGCTCGGCCCTCGCGAGAGCCCTGGAGAAACAGGGCCACTCGGTCGCGGTGGTCGACCAGGACCCGACCGCCTTCCGTCGGCTCGGTGCCGGGTTCAACGGGCGCCGGGTGACCGGGGTCGGCTTCGACCAGGACACCCTGCGCGAGGCGGGCATCGAGGAGGCCGGCGCCTTCGCCGCGGTCTCCAGCGGTGACAACTCCAACATCATCGCCGCCCGGGTCGCCCGGGAGACCTTCGGCGTCGAGAACGTCGCCGCCCGGATCTACGACCCCCGCCGCGCCGAGGTGTACCAGCGTCTGGGCATCCCGACCGTGGCGACGGTCCGCTGGACCGCCGACCAGATGCTGCGCCGGCTGCTGCCGAGCGGCGCCGAGCCGCTGTGGCAGGACCCGAGCGGCGGCGTGCAGCTGGCCGAGGTCGCGTACGCCCCGAGCTGGGTCGGCCAGCGGGTCAGCAGGCTGGAGGAGGCCTCCGGCGCCCGGGTGGCGTTCGTCACCCGGCTCGGCGAGGGAGTGCTCCCCTCGCCGCAGATGGTGGTGCAGGAGGGCGACCTGGTGCACGTGATGCTGCGCCGGGTCGACCTGACGGCCGTCGAGGCCGCGTTCGCGCAGGGGCCGAAGGAGGAGGGTCACTGATGCGGGTCGCCATTGCCGGTGCCGGAGCCGTGGGCCGCTCGATCGCGGGCGAGCTGCTGGAGAACGGCCACGAGGTCCTGCTGATCGACAAGAACCCCAACGCCATCTCGGTGGAGCGGGTGCCCCTGGCGGAGTGGCTCCTGGCCGACGCCTGTGAGATCACCTCGCTGGACGAGGCCGCGCTGCAGCGCTGCCACGTGGTGATCGCCGCGACCGGTGACGACAAGGTCAACCTGGTCGTCTCGCTGCTCGCCAAGACCGAGTACGCGGTGCCGCGGGTGGTCGCCCGGGTGAACAACCCGAAGAACGAGTGGCTCTTCAACGAGTCCTGGGGCGTGGACGTGGCCGTGTCCACCCCGCGCCTGATGTCCGCGCTGGTCGAGGAGGCGGTCAGCGTCGGCGACCTGGTCCGCCTGATGCGCTTCAGCCAGGGCAACGCCAACCTGGTCGAGCTGACCCTGGCCGCCGACACCGAACTGGTCGGTACCCGGGTGGGCGACGTGGCCTGGCCGCCGGACACCGCGCTGGTGACCATCATCCGCGAGGGCCGGGTGCTGGTGCCGGGCAAGGACGACACCCTGGAGGGCGGCGACGAGCTGCTCTTCGTCGCCGCGCAGGAGCGCGAGGAGGAGCTGGAGCAGCTGCTGTCGGCCACCTCCGGCGCCCAGTAGGACTGCCCGCACGCACGGCGGAGGGCCCGCACCCCTGGGGCGGTTTCTAGTGGTCGTTGCAACACGTGGTCGGTTGTCTAGGCCGCGAGGAGTTTAGCCAGGCGCTCGGCTGGGGTTTCCCAGCCGAGCGTCTTGCGTGGACGGCGGTTGAGCTGGTCGGCGACGGCCGCCAGGTGTTCCGGGGTGTGGACCGACAGGTCGGTGCCCTTGGGGAAGTACTGCCGCAGCAGTCCGTTCGTGTTCTCGTTCGAGCCGCGCTGCCAGGGGCTGGCCGGGTCGCAGAAGTAGACCGGGATGTCGGTGGCGAG
>NZ_LFMD02000003.1:1039545-1045050 GCF_015776785.2 Kitasatospora sp. SUK 42
ACCGCTGTCAGCGGTGGCGCCGCCTTGTTCCTGCCGGACGAATTGCGCCCGTAGAGCCAACGCCTACCGGTCCGGTCGTTGATACCGAGGACCCGGCACGCCTCGGCGTTGGTGTAGCCCTGCTGCATGAGCCGGGAGTATGCCTCCCGCTCCCGGCTCAGCTTCACAGGCCCCTGAGCCGTCCGGTCCTCGCGGATCTCGAAGTCCAATACATCCCCTGAACTGGGGTGTTGCAACGACTCCTAGAACCCAAGTGGTGGGTGCGGGCCCTCCGCCGTACTGCTCCGGGGAGCGGCTACCTCGCCGGCTCCTCCTCGTCCAGCTGCGCCTTGATCGGCGGCGGCGCCTTCAGCAGGATCTGCCAGGTGACGTACATCGCCAGCAGCAGCGGCGGGATGCCGAGGGCGACCTTCAGCCAGCCGAGCAGGTTGACGTTGTGGGTGAAGTACAGCGGGAAGAGGATCAGCGGCTTGAGGCCCATGATCAGCACCCAGGCCCAGGTCGCCTTGGTGTAGGCGGCGAAGCGGCCCGGGTTCTCCTTGCGCCAGGTGAACATCTCACCGGTGATCGGGCCGAGCATCAGTCCGATCATCGGCCAGCGCACCAGGGCGGAGATCGCGAGGCCGACGCAGTAGGCGACGTTCCAGAGCAGGCCGGGCAGGTAGAAGTCCTCGGCCTTGCCGCTCTTCATCGAGATCCAGGCGCCGAGGGCGACGCCGAACACCCCGCTGAAGGCGTGCTGGATGGTCTCCCGCTTCACCAGCCGGGCCACCACGAACAGGGCGCTCAGGCCGAGTGCGGCCCAGGCGGAGGCGCTGACCTGGTGGGTGATGTTGTAGGTGATGATGAAGACCAGGCCGGGCAGCGTCATGTCGATCATGCCGCGCACGCCGCCGAAGGCCTGCAGGACGGTGTCGGCGGCCTCCCTGGAGGCGGCCTGGCGGGCGGCCTCGGCGGCCGCCGGGTCCAGCGGCCGCTCGGCGGCGGCCGGTGCGGTGCCGTCGATCGCCCGCACCACGCTCTCCGTGGCCTCCTCGGCCGCGGCGGCCTGCCAGGCGGCCACGTTGGCGGTGTCCAGATCGATCCGGGCGGCGTCGCCGCCGGGGTGGTTGCTCACGCTCATTCGCTCCCGTGTCCGACCGGACGCAGCTCATAGCGGGGGTTGAACAGCACGCGGCGCCCGCGTGCGTGGCTGATCCGTCCGCTGGCGACCAGCCGGCGGCCGGGCTCTATGCCCGCGATCGAGCGGCGACCGAGCCAGACCACGTCGAGCGCCTCGGTGCCGTCGAAGAGCTCGGCCTCCAGGGCCGGGACCCCGGCCCGCGGGCGGAGCGTCACCGTGCGCAGTGTGCCCGCGACGGTGACCAGCGCGCGGTCCGAGCAGCCGGCGATCGGCGTGCAGCCCGACTCCGCGGCGCTCTCCTGGCGCAGGTCCTCGGCGTCGAGCTCCTCGGCCGAGGAGGTCAGCCGGTTGAACATGCGGCGGAAGCGCCCCTGCGGCTGGCCGCTGCTGTTGTCACCACTCATGTCGGCAGGGTACCGGGTTCCGAGCCTCCGGCGGCAGGCCACGAAGCCGCCGGAGGCGCGCGCGGTCAGCTCTCGAAGCGGTAGCCCATGCCCGGTTCGGTGATGAAGTGGCGCGGGTGCGAGGGGTCGCGCTCCAGCTTGCGGCGCAGCTGGGCGAGGTAGACCCGCAGGTAGTTGGTCTCGGTGCGGTAGGCGGGGCCCCACACCTCCTGGAGCAGCTGGGTCTGGCTGACCAGCCGTCCGGCGTTGCGGACCAGCACCTCCAGCAGGTGCCATTCGGTGGGCGTGAGGCGTACGTCGGTGCCGTCCCGGTTGACCTTCTTGGCCGCGAGGTCGACGGTGAAGCTCTCGGTGACGACCAGCGAGTCGTCCTCCCCCGCCACCGGCTCGGCCCGCCGCACCGCTGCCCGCATCCGGGCGAGCAGCTCGTCCATGCCGAAGGGCTTGGTCACGTAGTCGTCGGCGCCGGCGTCCAGGGCCTCGACCTTCTCGTCCGAGGCGTGCCGGGCCGACAGCACGATGATCGGCACCCGGGTCCAGCCGCGCAGCCCCCGAATCACCTCGACACCGTCCATGTCGGGCAGGCCCAGGTCGAGGACGACGACGTCAGGATGGCGGGCGGCCGCCAGTTCCAGCGCACTCGCGCCGTCGTGGGCCGCGTCGACCTCGTACTTGCGGGCCTTGAGGTTGATCACCAGCGCGCGGACGATCTGCGGTTCGTCGTCCACGACGAGGACCCGGGTCATTTACGGGCTCCGCCTTTCAGGGCTATCGGATCTTACGGACTGTGTGACTGGCTGTTGGTACGACGTGCGATGTACGGCACCGGGCCGGTCCCGGCCCGGCCGGTGCGCCGCCGGGCCTCAGGTGATCAGCTCCGAGAGCGGATCCTGGCCGTCGCCGCCCTGCTCGCCCGGTTCGGGCGGCCGTTCGGCGGCAGGCAGGCTGACCACCATGGTGAGACCGCCACCGGGGGTGTCCTCGGCGGTGACGGTACCGTCCATCGCCTCGACGAAGCCCCGCGCCACCGCGAGCCCGAGGCCCACCCCGGCGCCGCGCGGCGCGTCCCCGTAGCGCTGGAACGGCGCGAAGATCCTCTCCTTGGCGTCCTCGGGCACGCCCGGACCGCGGTCCACGATCCGCAGCTCGACCCTGCCCGGACCGCCCGGCTGCTGGAGCGCGTCCGCCTTGACCAGCACCTTGACGCCGTCCGGGCTGTACTTGACGGCGTTCTCGACCAGGTTCGCCAGCGAGCGCTCCAGCAGCCCGCCGTCGGCCCGGATCATCGGCAGAGTCTCCGGGACGTCCAGCCGCACCGCCTCCAGCGGCACGCCGCCGAGCGCGAAGGGCACCACCTCGTCCAGGTCGGTCTCCTGGATCAGCGGGGTGACGGTGCCGGTCTGGAGCCGGCTCATGTCGAGCAGGTTGTTGATCAGGTGGTCCAGCCGGTCCGCCCCGGCCTCGATCCCGGCCAGCAGCTCGGCCTCGTCCTCCGGGTCCCACTGCACGTCGGCCGAGCGCAGCGAGCTCACCGAGGCCTTGATGCCCGCCAGCGGAGTGCGCAGGTCGTGCGAGACGGCGGCGAGCAGTGCGGTGCGGATCCGATTGCCCTCGGCCTCCCGGCGGGCCGCGGCCGCCTCCCGGGCCAGCCGGCGGCGCTCCAGCACCACGGCGGCCTGCGCGGCGAACGCCCCGAGCAGGCGCCGGTCCGCCCCGGGCAGCACCCGGCCGCGCAGCACCAGCGCGAGGCTGTCCCCGACGGGGACGTCCACGTCGGCCTCCTCCGGACGCTCCGGTGGGCGCGGTCCGGCGGACGCGACCGCCACCCAGCCACCGGTCCGCTCCGGGCGCTCCAGCAGCGCGGCGCTCTCCTGCCCGAAGGTCTCCCGGACCTGCTCCATCAGCGCGGTGAGCACGCCGTCCCCGTTCGGCGCGCCGCGCAGCACCGTCCCGGCCAGCGCGCTGAGCGTCTGCGCCTCGGTCTGGGCCCGGGCCGCCTGGTGGGTGCGCCGGGCCGCGAGGTCCACCACGGAGGCGACCGAGCAGCCGACGATGGTGAATATCGCCACCGCCATGATGTTCTGCGGCTCGTTGATGCTGAAGGTGTGCAGCGGAGGGGTGAAGTAGTAGTTCAGCACCGAGGAGCCGACCAGCGCCGAGCCGATCGAGGGCAGCAGCCCGCCGACCAGCGCCGCGCACACCGTCAGCGACAGGAACAGCAGCATGTCGGTGGACAGGCCCAGCCCGCCGATCGCGGTCAGCACGATCGCCAGCAGCGGCGGACCGGCCAGGCCGACCAGCCAGCCCCCGACCGTCCGGGTCCGGCCCAGGTCGGTGATCCGGCGCACGGGTATCTTGTTCCGCCGCCCGTGCCCGGCGTGCTCGTGGGTGACCATGTGGACGTCGATGTCCCCGGCCTCCCGGGTCACCGTGGTGCCGACACCCGGCCCGTACACGTACTGCCAGGCCGGCCTCCGACTGGTGCCCAGCACGATCTGGGTCGCGTTCACCCCCCGGGCGAAGTCCAGCAGCCCGACCGCCGGGTCGTCGCCCAGCACGGCGTGGAAGGAGCCGCCGAGGCTCTCCACCAGCGCCCGCTGCTCGATCAGCCGTTGCGGCGAGCCGGTGCCCGCGAGCCCGTCCGAGCGGGAGATGTGGACGGCGAGCAGCTCACCGCCGGAGACCCGGGCCGCGATCCTGGCCGCCCGCCGGATCAGCGTCGCCCCCTCCGGCCCGCCGGTCAGGCCGACCACGATCCGCTCCCGGGCCTGCCAGGTGCCCTCGATGCCCTGCTCGGCCCGGTACTTCTGGAGGTACTCGTCGACCCGGTCCGCGGTCCACAGCAGCGCCAGCTCGCGCAGCGCGGTCAGGTTGCCCGGGCGGAAGTAGTTGGCGAGCGCGGCGTCGATCTTCTCCGGCGCGTACACGTTGCCGTGCGCCAGCCGCCGCCGCAGCGCCTGCGGGGACATGTCCACCAGCTCGATCTGGTCCGCCCGGCGCACCACCTCGTCCGGGACGGTCTCACGCTGGCGCACCCCGGTGATGCCCTCGACGGCGTCGCCGAGCGACTCCAGGTGCTGGACGTTGACGGTGGAGATGACGTCGATCCCGGCCGCCAGCAGCTCCTCGACGTCCTGCCAGCGCTTCTCGTTGCGGCAGCCCGGGATGTTGGTGTGCGCCAGCTCGTCCACCAGCGCCACCTGCGGGCGGCGCTCAAGAACGGCGTCCACGTCCATCTCGGAGAACCTGGCGCCCCGGTGCACCACCTGCTGCCGAAGCACGACCTCCAGCCCGGCGACCAGGTCGGCGGTCCGCTGCCGGCCGTGATCCTCCACGAACGCCACCACGACGTCCGTCCCACGCTCCTGCCGCCGGTGTGCCTCGGCGAGCATGGCGTACGTCTTGCCGACCCCGGGGGCCGCCCCGAGGTAGATGCGCAGCCTGCCTCGTCCCATGAGCACCATTCTTGATCCGGCCCAGCCCTGGAGCCACCCCCGGACACCAGTTCCCCTTCCCTTCGAGACTACGGCGTGAGTGGCGTTTTTCCGCTGATCAGTGCGCTGATCAGCCGGTTTTAGCGGCATTTTGACGGCACACCAGCCACTCGGCGGGGGTCGCCCGGGGGTTACCCGGGGCCACTCGGGGGGCATCAGACGGAATTCCGGGAAATGCGAAAAGCCCCCATCCGGTTTCCCGGATGAGGGCTCTTCTGAATAATTGTTCGGCGGCGTCCTACTCTCCCACAGGGTCCCCCCTGCAGTACCATCGGCGCTGTGAGGCTTAGCTTCCGGGTTCGGAATGTAACCGGGCGTTTCCCTCACGCTATGACCACCGAAACACTATGAAACTGTCAACCGCACCAACCACAATCGGTTGGGGTCGTTGTTTCAGAACAACACAGTGGACGCGAGCAACTGAGGACAAGCCCTCGGCCTATTAGTACCGGTCAACTCCACCCCTCACAGGGCTTCCATATCC
>NZ_LFMD02000003.1:1045060-1072785 GCF_015776785.2 Kitasatospora sp. SUK 42
TCGCTAGTGTTATTTCAAAAGGAATCTCCAACCCCAGAAGAATCTGAGGCCGGGGATGTCAACATATCTGGCGTTGACTTTTGGCACGCTGTTGAGTTCTCAAGGAACGGACGCTTCCTTCGAGCCGCCTTCCAGCGGGCCCTCCGGGCGCTTCGTTCTTTCGTGTTTCCAGCTTATCAGATGTTTTCCGCTCCGTTTCCGGGGCTTCGTCATCCAACTCGCCGGTGTCTTCCGGGGCTTGACGCCCTGTCCGACGTTTCAAACTCTAGCCGACCCCCGCTCCGAAAAGCGAATCCGACCGCAATCCGATAAAACGCGCACGCCAAATAAACACCGAGCCGCAACGCGAAAAGCGAAACGACCGGCATGAACCGGAAGTGGTGTTTCAAGGGATTGGCCGCCCCGGGACCGTCCGCGCAGATGCGTGTCCGGTGCCCCCTGTCGAGCGACTAGAGAACACTACCCCTCTCCGGCGCTTGGGGCAAACCGGTTCCGGGGACGGTCCGGGTGCAGAGCGCACGGCCCTGCTTCACGTACTCGCCGTTGGGGTGGTCGTTGCCGGTGACCCAGCGCAGCGCGGTGGCCTCGTCCCGGCCGCCGTCTCGGTGGCGGCGGAGCAGGCGTTCCTCGCGAACGGCGTCGTCGGTGTCGACGTACCAGAGTTCGCGCAGCAGTCGGCGGGCGTCCGACCAGGGGGTGTCCGCGGAGGCGAGGTAGTTGCCCTCGGTGATGACCAGGCGGGTGTGCGGGCGGACGACGTGTCGGGCGGCGACCGGTTCGTCCAGGGTGCGGTCGAAGTCAGGGACGTAGATGTCCTGGAAGCGGTCGGCGGCGACCCGGCGCAGCAGGGCCAGGTAGCCGTGGGCGTCGAAAGTGGCGCGGGCGCCCTTGCGGTGGCTCAGTCCGAGGCGGTCGAGCTGGGCGGCCGAGAGGTGGAAGCCGTCGAGCGGGAGGTACGCGGCGGTGCCGGGGCCTTCGATGCGTTCCACCTGGGCGACGAGGTGGCGGGCGAGGGTGGACTTGCCGGCTCCGGGCGGGCCGGCAAGTCCGAGGATCGTACGGGCGTTGCTGCCCGGGCCGCGGAGGAGTCCGAGGGCAAGGGCGGTGAGGCGGTCCTCGTTCATGGCCGCACCCTACTCACTCGTCCCGGCCCGGCGGCCGGTCTCAGGCGAGGGCGGGCTGGTCCAGGGTGAGGGTTCCCGCGTCCGCGTCGAGCAGGGCGGAGACGCCGAGGGGGACGGTGAGGGTGGACGGGCAGTGGCCGAAGCCCAGTTCCCAGAGCACGGGCACGCCGAGACCGCCGAGGCGGTCGAGCATCACGTCCCGGACCCGTTCGGGCCGTCCGCAGCCCTCCCAGGAACCGAGCGCTATACCGGCCACGCCGTCGAGGGCACCGGAGCGCAGGAACTGGGTGAGCAGGCGGTCGAGCTGGTACGGGTGCTCGTTCACGTCTTCGAGGACCAGGATGCCGTCCGCGTAGGAGGGGCGGGCGGCGGAGGTGCCGCGCTCGGCGGCGAGGACGTGGACGCACCCTCCGGCGGTGATGCCGCGGGCGCGGCCGGGGACGAGTGCGCCGGCGGCGGGCGAGGTGAGGACGGTGGTGGCGGCGGGGTCGAAGAGGGTCCGGCGCAGGTGTTCGGCGGTGGGGCCGTCCTCGGTGAAGGAGGAGGCGGCCGCCATCGGCCCGTAGAGGGTGGCGAGGCCGAGGTGCCGGGCGAAGGCCTCGTGCAGGGAGCTGACGTCGCTGAAGCCGATGAAGGGCTTGGGGCGGGCGGCGCGCATCGCGGTCCAGTCGAGCAGCTCGACGATGCGGTGGACCCCGTAGCCGCCGCGGGCGCAGATGACGGCGTCGACGGTGGGGTCGAGCCAGGCGGACTGGAGGTCGGCGGCGCGGTCGGCGTCGGTGCCGGCGAGGTAGCCGAGGGTGGGGTGGGTGTCGAGGACGTGCGGAGCGACGGTGACGCGCAGGCCCCAGGAGCGCAGGATCGCGCAGCCGGCGGTGAGCCGCTCGGGGTCGATCGGGCCGCTGGGGGCGACGACGGCGATGTGGTCGCCGAGGCGCAGCTGCGGCGGGCGGGTCAGTCCCTGGCCGGGCGTGGTGGGTTGCTGGTCCATGGACCGGGCCTTTCGGGGAAGGGGCGGGGCTGCGGGCGGCCTCGGGGTGTGGTCGAGGCCGCCCGGTGACGATATGCCCGCGGGTCGACCGGCCGATGTCCGTGGACGGGCGGTCCGCGGTGACCGGGCGGACCGCGGTGGGTCCGCCCGGGTTGAGGCCTCTTCAGATCGCCCCCATCACCTCCCGCACCTCGGCGAGGGTGGCGTCGGCGATGGCGTTGGCGCGCTCGGCACCGTCGTGCAGGACCTTCCGCAGGTGGCCGCGGTCGGCGGCGAGCTCGGCGCGGCGGGCGCGCAGCGGGCGGAAGTGCTCGTTGACGGACTCGGTGACGGTGCGCTTGAGCGCGGCGGCACCACCGCCGCCGATCTCCTCGGCGACCGCCTCGGGGGCGCGGTCCTGGCAGAGCGCGGCGAGGAGGACCAGGCCGGACACCTCGGGGCGGTTCGCCGGGTCGTAGGTGATGTGGCGGTCGGCGTCGGTCCTGGCGCCGCGGATGATCCGGGCGGTCTCGTCCTCGGTGGCGCCGAGGGCGACGGCGTTGCCGCGGCTCTTGCTCATCTTGCCGCCGTCGGTGCCGAGCAGCATCGGGGCCTCGGAGAGCAGGGCCCGGGGGCGGGGGAAGACGGCGCTGCCGTCGGTGTGCGGGTAGCGCTCGTTGAAGCGGCGGGCGACGGTGCGGGCGACCTCCAGGTGGGGCAGCTGGTCCTGGCCGACCGGCACCAGGTCGGCCTTGCAGAACAGGATGTCGGCGGCCTGGTGGACGGGGTAGGTGAACATCAGCCCGTTGACGGCGGCCTGGCTGGAGTGGGCGATCTCGTCCTTGACGGTGGGGTTGCGGCTCAGTTCGGCGACGCTGACCAGGCTGAGGAAGGGCAGCAGCAGCTGGTTGAGGGCGGGGACGGCGCTGTGCGCGAAGATCGTGGCGCGCTCGGGGTCGAGGCCGGCCGCGAGGTAGTCGAGGACGAGGTTCTCGGTGTGCTCGGCGAGCCGGTCGGCGATGTCGCGGTCGGTGATGACCTGGTAGTCGGCGACCAGGACGAACATCTCGACGCCCTGGTCCTGGAGGAGGACCCGGTTGCGCAGGGTGCCGAAGTAGTGGCCGAGGTGGAGCGGGCCGGTGGGGCGGTCCCCGGTGAGGACGCGGTGGGCGGCCGGGTCGGTGATCGGGCCTGCGGTGGCCGGTTCGTCGGCGTGCGACGCGGAAGTGGTCGACGCTGAAGCGGCCGGGGTGGAAGCGGCCGCTGTGGGGGCGGTCAGGGCGGCGGTGTTCGGGACGGCGTCGGTCATCGGGTTTCTCCCTCGGTACGGCGGTGGTGGTGGCCGTCCGGGGCGAGGGGCCCGTCCCGCGGGGGAAACGCAGCAGGGCCGTCCATCCCGGACGGCCCTGCTCAGGCGAGTGTGGTGGCCGTCCTAGGACGGCCACCAGCACAGGCCCTTGAAGCTCTTCATGGCTCCAACGATAGCGTCAGTCCTCCACGACCAGCGCGGGGGTGTCCTTGCGCAGCGTCTCGCCGCGGAAGAACTCCGGCCGGATCGCGCCGTACCAGGTCATCAGCCCGGCGCCGAGCAGCAGGATGCCGACGCCGATCACGAACACCGAGCCGATGCCGAAGACGGAGCCGCTGCCGTAGTCGGGGGCCCAGGCGTCGGTGAGGGTCTGGAGGAAGACCGCGCTCAGCAGGAGGCCGCCCACCAGCGGGGCGGCGCCCTTGAGCAGCAGGTCGCGCACGCTGGTGCGCAGCGAGCGGCGGAAGTACCAGACGCAGGAGAAGGCGGTCAGCGCGTAGTAGAAGCAGATCATCAGACCCAGCGCCAGGATGGTGTCCTGGACGACGTTCTCGCTGATCAGGCTCATGCCGACGTAGAAGACGGCGGTGGCGACGCCGGCTGCGACGGTGGCGTAGCCGGGGGTGCGGAAGCGCGGGTGGACGGCGCCGAAGCGCGGCGGCACGGCGCGGTAGGCGCTCATCGCGAGCAGGGTGCGGGCCACCGGGATGAAGGTGGTCTGCAGGCTGGCGGCGGCGCTGGCGACCACGGCCAGGAAGAGCAGGATGCTCCACGGTGAGCCGAGCACCGGGCGGGCGAGCGCGGCGAAGACGTTGTCGGCCGTCGCCGGGTTGCCGAGGCCGTTGCCGGTGGTGCCGACGCCCGCGAACATCTGGGCGGAGATCGCGACCAGCAGGTAGGAGCCGACCAGGGTGACCATGGAGATCATCGCGGCCCGACCGGGGGTCTTGGCGCTGCCGAGGGTCTCCTCGTTCATGGTGAGGCAGGTGTCCCAGCCCCAGTACATGAAGATCGACAGCGACAGCCCGGCGGTGAACGCGCTGAACGAGCTGACCTGGAGCGGGTTGAGCCAGGAGAACGAGAAGCCGATCGAGTCCGGAAGGTCCCCGGCGGCGGCCTTGCCGATGGCGATGGCCGAGAAGAGCACCAGGACGGCCAGCTGGAGGGCGACCAGGCTGTACTGGAACCACTTGGTGGCCGTCATCCCCCGGTAGCTCATCGCGGTGGCACCGGCGATCAACAGGACCACGGTGAGCAGGTGGACGGCCTTGTTCTGGTCGAGGTCGGAGATCCAACTGCTGCCGGTCATCTCGCCGAGCATCAGGTAGAGGAAGTTCGTCGCGACGCCGGCCAGGTTGGAGAGCACGATGATCGTCGCGACGGTCAGTCCCCAACCGGCCATCCAGCCGACCCGGGGGCCGAAGGCCTTGACCGTCCACGTGAAGGACGTCCCGCAGTCCGGGAAGTCCTTGTTCAGCTCCTTGTACGCGAACGCGACGAGCAGCATCGGCAGGAATCCCGCCAGGAACACCGCGGGCATCTGAACGCCGACCGCGGTGACGGTCGGTCCGAGCGTCGCGGTCAGACAGTAGACCGGGGCGACCGTCGAGACGCCCAGCACGACGCTGCCCAGCAGGCCCACCGAGTTGCCCCGTAGACCCTTGTCCCCCGCTCCCCCAGCCGTCCCCTGGTCGGGAACGCCACCACTGATGCCACTGACCGGGGCACCCTGCGGAGCGCCGGGCGCCATTGCCCGGCCGCTGCTTGTGTGCTCTGAGAGCTGCTGATCAAACACCAACGCACTCTAAGGGGAAGGAGGAAGGTTGAATAGACCAACTCTTGGTGATTTTATGCACTTACGATGACGTTTGACTCTCCGGAGGACTTCCCCGATAAGCGGGCACGACGGACAACAAGATAGGTTTGCCTCACCTAACTCTGACCGTCCCGTCCAACCGCGAAGGAGCGTCGCGTGGCCCCCACCCCCGACGATCTGGCCCTCGTCCCCCGCACCCCCTCCCGCCGCCGATTCCTCACCGCCGGGGCGACCGGCGCCGCCGTGCTCGGCCTCGGTGGGCTGCTCGCCGCCTGCGGCGGCTCCGGCGGATCGGGCGCCACCGGCGGCAGCGGCGGCGCGAGCCCGGGCGGTGGCGGCTCCTCCCCCGACCAGAAGTCGGTCAAGCAGGGCGGCGACGACTACGCCAGCGTGATCGAGAAGATGAAGGGCTTCGGCACCGACGCCGCCCCCGGCGTCTACCCGCGCACCGTCAGGCACGCCCTGGGCGAGACCGTCATCCCGGCCAAGCCCACCCGGGTCGTGGTGCTGGACACCGGCGAACTCGACAACATCGTCTCGCTCGGCATCCAGCCGGTCGGCGTCGTCTACGCCGACGCCTCCAAGTCCCTGCCCTCGTACCTGAAGGACAAGGCCGGCAGCCCCGCCGCCGTCGGCACCATCAACAGCCTCAACCTGGAGGCCATCGCCGCGCTCAAGCCCGACCTGATCCTCGGCAGCCAGCTGCGCGCCCAGGACCAGTACGCGCAGCTGTCCAAGATCGCGCCGACCGTCTTCTCACTGCGCCCCGGCTACCCCTGGAAGCAGAACTTCCTGCTCAACGCCGCCCCGTTCGGCCTGGAGGCCGAGGCCAAGGCCCAGCTCGACGCCTACCAGGCGGCCGCCACCGCGATCGGCGCGAAGCTCGGCGACAAGCGGCCCACCATCACGCCGCTGCGCTTCATGCCGGGCCGGACCAGGCTCTACGCCGAACTCTCCTTCATCGGCACCATCCTCACCGACGTGCCGCTGCCGCAGCCCGCGATCGAACAGGTCAAGGAGCTGGCGGTGGAGGTCAGCCCGGAGCAGATCGACAAGGCCGACGCCGACTGGATCTTCTACGGCGTGTACGGCAGCCCCAGTTCGACCAACCAGGACGCGGTGCTCGGCGGCGCGCTGTGGAAGACGCTCGGTGCGGTCAAGTCCGGTCAGGCCCGGCCGGTTTCGGACGAGACCTGGTTCCTCGGGCTCGGCGTCATGGCGGCGCACGCGGTGCTCGCCGATCTCAAGGGCTTCGTCGCGCCCGGCAGTTGAGCCGATGCACCGGGTCGGGGCGGCGGTGATCTCCCGACGATCACCAGGTGGTCTCGGGCACACGCCCGGGAATGACGCTTGGAGCTGGTCGCGCGGTGCGGGAGGATCGTCGGGACCATCCGCCGAAGGGCCCGCCGATGACCTCGCTCCACCCCACCGCCACCGACCCGTCCCTGCCCGGTCCGCCCGCGGACCGCGCCGGGTCCTCACCCCCGGCCGGCGGCCCGCCCGTCGCAGCCGTCCCACCCGTTGTGCCCGTTGTGCCCCTTCCATCCGGGCGTTCCGGTCCCGCGACTGCTCCGGCGTCCGCTCCCGCCTCCGTGCCGGTCTGCTCGATCGTGACGGTGGCCGAGGGCGGCACGGCGGCAGCCGGTACCACCGGCGCCCCGGTGCGCCAGAGCGGTGCCTGCCGCCACGACTCGGTGCCGCAGCCGCGCACCCGGGGGGACGCGGAGGCCTACCTCCTGCCCGCGACGGGTCCGTCCCCGGCGACGGGTGATCCGGCTGATCCGGCTGATCTGGCTGATCCGACGGCGGAGCGGCTGCGGGCGGCGTTCGCCGACCGGCTGCGGGCCGCGCGCGCCGAGGGACGCTCGGTCGCCGAGCTGGCGGCCGCGTGCCGGCGGTCGGCCGAGGAGGTGCGGGCGCTGCTCGGCGAGCAGGCCGGGGACGGCTCCTCCGACGGGGACCACCCCTCCGACGGAGTCTGGCCGGGGGTCGTCCGGCTCCAGCAGTCGTCGGCGCCCGCAGAAGGCAGCCGGCCCTCGCCGGTGCTGCGTTCGGCGCGCGAGGAGGTACGGAGCTACGGCTCCCGACGGCCGTCGCCCTCGCGCCGGCTGCGCCGGATGCACCCGCAGGCCGACCGGACCGGGCAGGAGGCGGCCGCACGGGAGACGGCCGCGACCGACCCGGTCGGGGCGGAGCCACGTGGTACCGGGTGGGCGGGTGAACTGACCGGTGCAACGGGGTCGGTGAGCGATCACCTGCCGTCGGCCACCGCCGCCGTCGCACCCGGTTCCTCCGTCGCGCCCGGTTCCGCCGTCGCGCCTGGCGATGCCCTCGCGCCCGGCGATGTCGTCAGGCCCGGTGACATCGTCGAGGTGTCCCGGGCCGAACCGCCGCTCGGCGTCCTGATCGGCGGCAGCCCCGGCCAGCCCGAGGTCGTCGTCGGTCGGCCGGAGGAGCGGGCGCCGGTCCGGTCAGCCGCGGAACCGATCCGGGTCGGCCGCGGCACCAGCCTGGTGGTGCTGCCCTCCTGGCGCCCCGCGATCGCCGTCTCGGTGTCGACCGAGCAGCTGCTGTCCGAGACCGGGCTCACCGTCGAACAACTGGTCGGCGCCCGGCTGACGGTGCTGATGAACCCCTGGGCGCTGCACGACCGGGAGCTGGAGCTGCACGGCTGGGAGCCCAGCCCGACCGGGCGGGGTCGGCGCGGCGGGCGCGGATAGCGCGGGCCGCCGGGACCGAGGGCTCGCTGCCGGCCGCCGGAAGGACGGGAGGCCCGGACAGGCCCTAGCGGACGACCGGTCCGTTGGGGATGTAGCCGAGGTCGACGGGCACCGGTGGGCGCCCGTCGACCGCCCAGCCCGAGCGGACCGCGTCCAGCAACTCCGGTAGCCGGGGCGGCCAGAGCGCGTCGCCGTTCTCGTCGGCGAGGTCCGCCGGGGTCCACCAGCGCCAGTCGAGGATCCGGTCCTCGGCGTGCACCGCGCTGACGTCGCCGACCGGGCCGCGGTGCGGGCCGGCGGTGAGGTAGATGTGCTCGTGCTGGCGAACCGGAGTGCCGTGCCAGGTGAAGTCGTGCTCCCAGGTGCAGAGCAGCGGGCCGGGTTCGAGGTCGGTCCAGCCGGTCTCCTCCGCCAGTTCGCGCCGGGCACCGGACCGCGGGGTCTCGCCCTGCTCCAGTCCGCCGCCCGGCGCCGTCCAGTGGACGCCGACCTCGTCGTTGTCCGAACGGAGCAGGAACACCGAGCCGTTCGCGTCCAGGACCACCGTGCGGGCGGCCTGCCGGGGAACGCGTTCGCGGGGTCGCAGCAGTCTTCGCATCGGGACACTCTGACAGCGTCCGCACCGGGCGTCGAGCGAATTCACCGGCCGGGAAGCCCACTTGGGTCGGGCCGCGCTCCGGACCCGCGCCGACCGGCCCCACGGCCGCCCGGCCGGCCGTACCCTGACCGCCATGCCCGTACCCTCGATCATCTTCCCCGCCGATCCGCTCAACCCGCGCCGGCCCGACCCGCACTTCGCCTGGGAGGCCAGGCTGCTACGGGAGTTGGGCGGTGAGCACCACCTGGTCGACCACGACGCGCTGCTCGCCGGGCTCGCCGGGGAGGCGGTCCGGCGGGTGCCCCCGGGCAGTGGCCCGCTCTGGTACCGGGGCTGGATGCTCCCCTCCGCCCGGTACGCCGAGTTCGCCGCCGCGCTCACCGTCCGCGGCGGCAACCTGCTGACCACCGCGCCCGGTTACGCGGCGGCGCACGAACTGCCCGGCTGGTACGGCGTGTTCGAGGGGGCCACCCCGCCCAGCGTCTGGATCCCGTCCACCGGCACGGCGGCGCCCGGGCCGCAGGAACTGGCGGAGGCGGCGGCCCGGCTCGGCGGGAGCGGGCCGGCGATCGTCAAGGACTACGTGAAGTCGCGCAAGCACGAGTGGTACGAGGCCTGCTACGTACCCGAGTTGGCCGACCTGGCGGCGGTCGGCCGGGTGGTCGGGCGGTTCGTCGAACTCCAGGGCGAGTTCCTGGTCGGCGGGGTGGTGCTGCGGAGGTACGAGGAGTTCGAGCGGACGGGCTGCGCAGCGGGCGGGGAACCGGACGGCGCGAACGGCCCGGACGGGCTGGCCGTGGAGGCCCGGGTGTGGTGGCTGGACGGCCGACCGGTCCTGGTCGGGCCGCACCCGGACACCCCGCACCAGCAGGTCCGGCCCGACCTCACCGAGGTGCCCGCGCTGGTCCGAAGACTCGGCTGCCGCTTCGTCACCACCGACCTCGCCAGCCGGGCCGACGGCTCCGGCTGGCGGGTGGTCGAGGTCGGGGACGGGCAGGTGAGCGACCTGCCGCACGGGATCGACGCCTCGGGACTGCTGGCCTCGCTGATCGCCTCCTGACGGGACGGACCGGCCGCGGCCTGCCGGGCGACCGCCTGCCCGGCGGGACTGCCTACCCGGCGGCGACCGCCTCGGCCGCCGGGTGCCCGTCCGCGATGAACGCCTGCCAGAGCCGCGCGTACGCACCGCCCCGGGCGAGCAGTTCGGTGTGCGTGCCGTCCTCGACCACCCGGCCGTGGTCCAGCACGACCACCCGGTCGGCGCGCTCGGCGGTGGTCAGGCGGTGGGCGATGACCAGGGTGGTGCGTCCGCCGCTGAGCCGGTCCGCGGCCTGGTTGACCGCCGCCTCGGTGGCCAGGTCGAGCGCCGCGGTGGCCTCGTCCAGCAGAAGGATGTCCGGGTCGACCAGCTCGGCCCGGGCCAGGGCGATCAGCTGGCGCTGGCCCGCCGAGAGGTTCCGGCCGCGGCCCGCGACCTCGTGGTCGTAGCCGCCCGACAGCCGGAGGATCATGTCGTGCGCGCCGACCGCCCGGGCCGCCGCCTCCACCTCGGCCGCCGAGGCGCCCGGCCGGCCGTACGCGATCGCCTCGCGGACGGTGCCCGCGAACAGGTACGCCTCCTGCGGCACCACACCCAGGCGGTGGCGGTACTGCGTCAGGTCGTAGCGGGTGAGGTCCACGCCGTCCACCCGGACGGTGCCGGCCGTCGCGTCGTAGAACCGGGCGACCAGCTTCACCAGCGTCGACTTGCCCGCGCCGGTCTCGCCGACCAGTGCCACCGTCTGACCTGCGGGGATGTGCAGGTCGACGTCGCTCAGCACCTCCGGGGAGCCGTCCGCACCGCCGTTGTAGGCGAAGCCGACGCCCTCGAAGGCGATCTCGCCGCGCAGCCCCTTGACCACCGGGACCGGGTCGGCCGCCGGGGCGGTGGAGGTCGGAGTGCGCAGCAGCTCGCCGATCCGGCCGAGGCCCACCGAGGCCTGCTGGTAGCCGTCGAACACCTGGGACAGCTGATTGACCGGGGCGAAGAACAAGTCGATGTAGAGCAGGTAGGCGACCAGCGCGCCGACCGTCAGCGTCCCCGCGTCGACCCGGGCCGCGCCGACGATCAGCACCAGGGCGGCGGCCGCGCTGGAGAGGAACTGGACGAACGGGAAGTAGAGGGAGATGTACAGCTGCGCGCGGACCCGGGCCTCGCGGTAGGCGACGCCGCGGGCCACGAAGCGGTCGGTGTTGGTGTCCAGGCGGCGGAAGGCCTGGACGATCCGCATGCCGGCCACGTTCTCCTGGAGGTCCGCGTTGACCGCGCTGATCAGGTCGCGGGAGCGCTCGTACTGGTCCTTGGACTTCCGGCGGAACACGAGAGTGGCGATCACCAGCAGCGGCAGCACGGCGAAGACCACCAGGGCCAGGCCGGCGTCGATGACCAGCAGGGCGACGAAGATCCCGGCGAAGGTCAGCAGGCTGACCACGGCGGTGACCATGCCGGTCTGGAGGAAGGACGTCAGCGAGTCCAGGTCGGTGGTCATCCGGGTCATGATCCGGCCGGTCAGCTCGCGCTCGTAGTAGTCCAGGCCGAGCCGGTTGAGGTGGGCGAAGATCTTGAGCCGGAGGGTGTAGAGCACGCGTTCGCCGGTGCGGCCGCTGACCCGGTTCTCGGCGCTCTGCACCACCCAGTCCAGCAGGACGATGACCAGGGCGGTGATCGCGGCCACCGCGACGCCCGCCATCAGGCCCTTGCGGACGCCCTGGTCGATGCCGTGCCGGATCAGCACCGGCAGCACCAGGCCGGCGGCGGCGTCCAGGACGAGCAGCACGAAGGCGACGGCCAGCGGGACCCGGAAGGGGCGCAGCAGGCGGCGCAGGGTGAAGTCGGGGTCTCCGGCCTCGGCCTCGGCGCGGGAGACGGCGGGGGTGTCGGCGGCCGGCGGGAGGGCGGCGACCCTGGCCAGCAGGTCGGGGTCGGCGGTGCGGGCGGCCTTGGCCAGGGCGGGGGTGGAGAGGGTGGGGCTGGGGACGGTGGGGGCTGCCGGGGACTGCTGGGCCTCGGGGGCGAGCTGGCCGGGCTGGGGTGCGGGTGCGGGCTGCGGCTCGGGGGTGCGGCCGGCCTCGGGGTCGGTGATCAGGGCCCGGTACTGGGGACATCGGGCATCGAGTTCCTCGTGCGTACCGATGTCCAGCAGCCGGCCGCGCTCCAGGATGGCGATCCGGTCGGCGAGTTGGAGGGTCGAGCGGCGGTGGGCGATCAGCAGGGTGGTGCGGCCGGTCATCACCGAGCGCAGCGCGTCGTGGATCTCGGCCTCGATCTGCGGGTCCACCGCCGAGGTGGCGTCGTCCAGCAGCAGGATCCGGGGGTCGGTGAGGATCGCCCGGGCCAGGGCTATGCGCTGGCGCTGGCCGCCGGAGAGGGTCAGGCCCTGTTCGCCGACCTTGGTCTCGTAGCCGTCCGGCAGGGCGCGGACGAACTCGTCGGCCTGGGCGGCGCGGGCGGCGGCGAGGATCTGCTCGTCGGTGGCGTCCGGGCGGCCGTAGGCGATGTTGGTGCGGACCGACTCCGAGAAGAGGAAGCTCTCCTCGGGGACGATGCCGACCGCCGCGCGGACCGAGTCCAGGGTGAGGTCGCGCAGGTCGTGGCCGTAGAGCCGGACGGCACCGGCCGCCGGGTCGTAGAAGCGGGGCACCAGCTGGGCGACCGTCGACTTGCCGGAGCCGGAGGCGCCGACCAGGGCGAGGGTCTCGCCGGGGGCCAGCTTCAGGCTGAGGCCGTGCAGGACGGGGGCGGGGTGCTCGGGGTCATAGCGGAACTCGACCTGGTCGAACTCCAGGGCGACCTCGGGGTTCCGGGGGCCGACGGCGGCGCCGCCCGAAGTGCTGTCCGTCGCGTCGTCCGTGGTGTCGTCCGGCACGAGGTCCGGGGTGCCGCCGTGCGTGAGGTCCAGGGTGAGCGCGTCCGGGCGCTCCTGGACCAGCGGGCGCTCGTCGATCAGCTGCAGGACGCGCTCGACGCCCGCCCGGGCCTGCTGGCCCACCGTGATGACCATGGTCAGCATCCGCACCGGGCCGGTCATCTGCGCGACGTACGTGGAGAAGGCGACGAAGGTCCCGAGCGAGACGCTCCCGTCAACGGCCAGCCAGCCGCCGAAGGCCAGCACCGCGACCTGGGCGAGGGCCGGTATCGCCTGCATCGCCGGGTTGTAGCGGGCGTTGAGGCGGATCGACCGGAGCCGGGCGGCGAAGAGGTTGTGGGAGGCCTGTTCGAGCTTGTCCTGCTCCTGCGCCTCCTGGCCGAAGCCCTTGACCACGCGGACGCCGCCGATCGCGCCGTCCACCACGCCCGCGACGGCGGCCGCCTCCTGCTGGGCGACCCAGGTCGCGGGGAACAGGCGCTTGCGGCTGAGCACGCTGAGCCACCACAGCACGGGGGCCATCACCAGGGCGATCAGGGTGAGCGGCGGGGACAGCCAGACCATCACGGCCAGCGACATGACGAACATCAGCAGGTAGCCGGTCATCATCGGCAGCATCGAGAGCAGGCCGTTGATCAGCTGGAGGTCCGAGGTCGCGCGGCCCACCACCTGACCGGTGTCCAGGCGGTCCTGACGGTGGCCGTCCAGCCGGCCGAGCGAACGGAACAGGTCGCTGCGCAGGTCGTGCTGGACGTCGACGGCAAGCTGGCCGCCGTAGTAGCGGCGGACCTGGGTGCAGCCGAAGACCACGACGGCGGCGAGCAGCAGCACCACCGCCCAGGGGGTCAGCGAGCGGGTGTGGGCGACGATGACGTCGTCGATGATCAGCTTGGTGACCAGCGGCACCAGCGCGGTGACGGCCATGCCGAGCAGGGAGGCGCCGAAGGCGAGCAGCAGGCTGCGGCGGGACCGCCAGCTGTAGCCGATCAACCGGCGCAGCCAGCTGCCGCTCCCGGCGGGGGCGTCGGCAGGCTGCCCGCCCAGGGCGGGGGCGGGCAGCTCGGCGGGGGCGGGCTGCCCGGCGGGGGCGGGCTGCCCGGCGGGCACGTCGGCGCTCGGCTCGGGGTGGGGCCCGGCGGGTGTGCGGGTGGGCTGCGGGTCGCCACCGGGGACCGCCGGGTTCGAGCCGGGGGCCGGTGAGCCGCTCGGAGATTGCTCCACCGTGGATCCGTGAGTCTCAGGCATATTTAGGAATGCTAACCATTTCATCAGATGGCCGCCATGGCATTTCCGGCCGCGCAAAATGGCCGGGTGGGTGCCGAAGCAGCCCGGATCGTCCGGTCCGGTGGATTGGCCAACAGCGCGCGGCCTGCGGTGATTCCCACAGAGCACCCACGCGGCCCACCGTCCCCGCTTGCTTCCAGGGTCCCCGACGGGCCGCCGAACGCCCAATGGCCCGGGGATGGAGAGGCCCCGTTCGTTGGGCCTAGGGCGCGTGGGCGACCGGCCGCACGCGGGCCGGTCCGCCGCGGACGAGGTCGACCGGCTGCCGACCGGCTGCCGGCGGGGCCGAGGCTCAGGCGCGCGCGGTCGCGGCGTCGGCGGGGCCGAGGCTCAGGCGCCCGCGAGGCCGAGACTTAGGCGTCCGCGGTCGCGGCGCCGCCGGCGGCGGCGGCGAAGGCGCCGTGGGCGAGGGTGTGGAGCAGTGCGGCCATACCGTCGCGCTGCAGGCCGGTGCGCTCGCCCTGGACCGGGTTCGAGCCGAGGCTGTGCGGGGTCGAGTTGATCAGGCCGAAGACCGCGTGGACGGCCGCCCGCGCCACCGGTTCGGCGGCGGGGTCGGCCAGCGGTGGGTAGGCCTGCCGGACCACGTCCACCCACAGCTCGACGTAGCCGCGCTGGAGCCGGCGGACGGTACGGCGGTCCTCCTCCTTGAGGTTGAGCAGCTCGCGGTCGTGCAGGGTGATCAGGTCGCGGTCGTCCAGCGCGAAGTCGACGTGGCCGCTGATCAGCGCGTCCAGCGCGGCGGCCGGGCCGTCACCGCCGCCCGCCCGGCGCCGCCCCTCCTCCAGCAGGCGCTCGCTGATGCCGACCAGCAGGTCGGCGAGCATCGCGTCCTTGCCGGCGAAGTGGCGGTAGAGCCCGGGGCCGCTGATGCCGACGGCCTTGCCGATCTCGTCCACCCCCACGCCGAGGAAGCCCCTGGCGGCGAACAGTCGCGCGGCCTCCTTGCGGATCTGGTCACGGCGTGGGAGCGCGGAGGCTGCGGGGACGTTCGGCATGCTGCCCATCGTAGACAGTCGGGTTATCGGCCGTTAACCTGGGCGCGTAAGTTAACGTTAATTAACGTGAGGGCCACGGGGCGCACAGCACCCGGTGCCCACCCGCTGCCGAGGGCAAGGGAGCTCTTGGGAATGGTCATCTCAACCACCGGCGCACCCTCCGGCGTCCGGCCAGGCGCCGCGACCGGCACTGCGGCGGCACCGGGTGCCGTACCGCCGGGATCCGCCGCTCCGGCACCCCGGCTCGGCACCTCCGTCGACCCGGGCTCCACGGCCTACCGGGAGAACACCGAGGCGCACCGGGCACTGGTCGCCGAGCTGCGCGCGAAGCTCGACGCGGCGGCCCTCGGCGGCGGCGCCAAGGCCCGTGCCCGGCACACGGCGCGCGGCAAGCTCCTCCCCCGCGACCGGGTGGACACCCTGCTCGACCCGGCCTCGCCCTTCCTGGAACTGGCCCCGCTGGCCGCCGACGGGATGTACGACGGGGCGGCGCCCGCGGCCGGGGTGATCGCCGGGATCGGCCGGGTCGCCGGACGCGAGGTGGTGGTGGTCGCCAACGACGCCACCGTCAAGGGCGGCACCTACTACCCGATGACGGTGAAGAAGCACCTGCGCGCCCAGGAGGTCGCGCTGGAGAACCGGCTGCCCTGCGTCTACCTGGTCGACTCCGGCGGCGCCTTCCTCCCCATGCAGGACGAGGTCTTCCCGGACCGCGACCACTTCGGCCGGATCTTCTACAACCAGGCCCGGCTCTCCGCCGCGGGCATCCCGCAGATCGCCGCCGTGCTCGGCTCCTGCACGGCCGGCGGCGCGTACGTCCCGGCGATGAGCGACCAGGCGGTGATCGTCCGCAACCAGGGCACGATCTTCCTGGGCGGGCCGCCGCTGGTGAAGGCCGCCACCGGCGAGGTGGTCACCGCCGAGGAGCTGGGCGGCGGCGAGCTGCACTCCCGCACCTCGGGCGTGACGGACCACCTGGCCGAGGACGACGCCCACGCCCTCTCCATCGTCCGCACCATCGTGGCCGGGCTCGGCCCGCGCGCGGCCAAGCCGTGGCCGCTCGCCCCGGTCGAGCCGCCGACCGTCGACCCTGCGGGCCTGTACGGAGCCGTCCCGGTCGACCCCCGCACGCCCTACGACGTGCGCGAGGTGATCGCCCGGCTGGTCGACGGCAGCCGCTTCGCCGAGTTCAAGGCCGAGTACGGCGCGACCCTAGTCACCGGCTTCGCCCGGATCCACGGCCACCCGGTCGGCATCGTCGCCAACAACGGCGTCCTGTTCTCCGAGTCGGCCCTCAAGGGCGCCCACTTCATCGAGTTGTGCGACCAGCGCGGCATCCCCCTCCTCTTCCTGCAGAACATCACCGGGTTCATGGTCGGCCGGCAGTACGAGGCGGGCGGCATCGCCAAGAACGGCGCCAAGATGGTCAACGCCGTGGCCTGCACCCGCGTCCCGAAGCTGACCGTGGTGATCGGCGGCTCGTACGGAGCCGGCAACTACTCGATGTGCGGCCGGGCCTACTCACCTCGCTTCCTGTGGATGTGGCCGGGCGCCAAGATCTCCGTGATGGGCGGCGAGCAGGCGGCCTCCGTCCTCGCCACCGTCCGCCGCGACCAGCTGGAGGCGCACGGCGAGGAGTGGCCGGCCGAGGCGGAGGAGGAGTTCAAGCGCCCGGTCCGCGAGCAGTACGAGCGCCAGGGCAACGCCTACTACGCCACCGCCCGGCTCTGGGACGACGGCGTGATCGACCCGATGGACACCCGCACCGTCGTCGGCCTCGCCCTCACCGCCTGCGCCAACGCCCCGCTGGCACCGCCCGCGCCGTACGGCGTCTTCCGCATGTGACCCCTCGTGCCGCACCACCTGCCCCTTCGTGATGTGACCCCCGATGTGACTCCTCTCTTCCGGGTGTGACTCCCACGGCGTCGGCCCGCCCCCGGGCCGACGCCAAGCCGCCCACCGCCACCTCCTTCGTACGGCTCCCCTCGACCCGGAGGAACGCCTCCCATGTTCGACACAGTTCTGGTCGCCAACCGCGGCGAGATCGCCCTGCGGGTGATCCGCACCCTGCGGCGGCTCGGTGTCCGCTCGGTCGCCGTGTTCAGCGACGCGGACGCCGACGCACCGCACGTCCGCGAGGCCGACGTCGCGGTCCGGCTCGGCCCGGCCGACCGCAGCGACAGTTCGGCGGCCGAGACCTACCTGCGGACCGACCAGATCCTCGCCGCCGCCCGCCGCACCGGCGCCCAGGCCGTCCACCCCGGCTACGGCTTCCTCGCCGAGAACCCCGGCTTCGCCCGCGCCTGCGCCGACGCGGGCCTCGCCTTCATCGGACCGCCGCCCAACGCGGTCGAGCTGATGGGCGACAAGATCAACGCCAAGGAGGCCGTACGGGCCGCCGGCGTCCCGGTGGTCCCCGGCAGCCAGGCCACCGCGCCCACGGACGAGGACCTCGTCGCCGCCGCCGACGAGATCGGCTACCCCGTCCTGCTCAAGCCCTCCGCCGGTGGCGGCGGCAAGGGCATGCGCCTGGTGCGGGACCGCGCCGACCTGCCCACCGAGATCGCCGCCGCCCGTCGTGTCGCCCGGACCGCCTTCGGCGACGACACCCTGCTGCTGGAACGCTGGATCGACCGGCCGCGCCACATCGAGGTGCAGGTGCTCGCCGACGCCCACGGCGCCACCGTCCACCTCGGCGAGCGCGAGTGCAGCCTCCAGCGCCGCCACCAGAAACTGATCGAAGAGGCTCCCTCCGTTCTCCTCAATGCCGAGACCCGCGCCGCGATGGGCGCCGCGGCCGTCCGCGCCGCGGAGTCCTGCGGCTACACCGGGGCCGGCACCGTGGAGTTCATCGTCCCCGGCATCGACCCGGACGCCCCCGCCTCCGCCGCCGAGGGGGTGCGGGACTTCTTCTTCATGGAGATGAACACCCGTCTCCAGGTGGAACACCCCGTCACCGAGCTCGCCGTCGCCGTCGGTGCGGACTCAGCCCGACTCGACCTGGTCGAGTGGCAGCTGCGCGTCGCCGCCGGCGAACCGCTCTCCTTCACCCAGTCCGACATCTCCTTCCTGGGCCACGCCATCGAGGCCCGCATCTGCGCCGAGGACCCTGAACGGGACTTCCTGCCCACCGGCGGCCGCATCCTCACCCTGGACGAGCCCCGGGGCGAGGGCATCCGCGTCGACTCCGGGGTCGCCCCCGGGACCGTCGTCACCAGCGCCTACGACCCGATGCTCGCCAAGGTCATCGCGTACGGGCCCGACCGCCCGACCGCGTTGCGCCGGCTCCGCGCCGCGCTGGCGGACACCCGCATCCTGGGCGTCACCACCAACACCGGCTTCCTGCGTCGACTGCTCGCCCACCCCGAGGTCGTCGCCGGCCGACTGGACACCGGCCTGGTGGAACAGACGGCCCTGCAGCAGCCGGCCCTGCTCGCCTCGCCGTACTCCCCGTCGAACGCGGCCGCCACGGCCGGGGCCACGGACTCCGCCCGCCCCGTGGACGGGGCGGACCCCACGGCGACCGAACCAGCGTCACCTGCCCACCTCCTCTCCTACGCGGCCGCGCTGGCGCGGCACCTGGAACTCACCCCGGCCGCCGACCCCGGCGGCTGGACCGACCCGTTCTCCTTCCCCTCCGGCTGGCGCCTGGGCGGCACCCCCGCCTGGACCACCCACCGACTCCGTACCCCCGGCCGGGATCCGGTCTCGGTGCGCATCCGTCCGATCACTGCGGGCAACGTAGCCGACCCCACCGACATTCCCGGCGAGTTCACCCGTGAGGTGGAACTCCGGCTCGACTCCGGACCGGTCCACCGGGCCCGCGCCACCCTGGCCGGCGACCGGCTGCACCTGACCGTGGACGGCCTGCAGACCACCTTCGCGCTGGCCGCCGACCCCGCCCCCGGCGCCGCCGCCGGCCCGGTGACCTGGCTCGGCATCGAGGGCGACGCCTGGCCGCTGCACGCCTACGACCCGGCCGTCGAGAGCGCCGCCGGGGCCGCCGCCCACCACGGCGCCCTGACCGCCCCGATGCCCGGCACCGTCACCGTCGTCAAGACCGCCGCGGGCGAAGCCGTCCGCAAGGGCCAACCCCTGCTCGTGCTGGAGGCCATGAAGATGGAACACGTGATCGCCGCGCCGCACGACGGCGTGGTGGCCGAACTGCGGGCCACCGCCGGGGCCACCGTCGCGATGGAGGACCTGCTGGTCGTGGTCACCCCGGCCGAGGAGGCCGCCGAGCCCGCGGAGGTGCGGTCGTGACCTCCCCCGCCCGCGAGCCCGACGCCCTCGACCTGGGCCTGCCCGACCCGGTCCGCGCCCCCGGCCTGCCCGAGGAGGTCCGGATCCACGAGGTCGGACCGCGCGACGGACTGCAGAACGAGAGCTCCCTGGTGCCCGTCGAGGTCAAGGCGGAGTTCATCGCGCGGCTCGCGGCCGCCGGGCTGCGGACCGTCGAGGCCACCAGCTTCGTTCACCCGAAATGGGTACCCCAGCTCGCCGACGCCGAGGAGCTGGTCCCCAGGCTCGCCGACCTGCCGGAGCGCCACCCCGGCCTGCGGCTGCCGGTGCTGGTGCCCAACGAGCGCGGCCTCGACCGCGCGCTCGCCCACCACGTCACCGACGTCGCGGTGTTCGCCAGCGCCACCGAGACCTTCGCCCGCCGCAACCTCAACCGCTCGGCGGAGGAGGCCATGGCGATGTTCCGCCCGGTCGTGGCCAGGGCCACCGGGGCCGGGGTCGCGGTCCGCGGCTACCTGTCGATGTGCTTCGGCGACCCCTGGGAGGGGCCGGTCCCGGTCGACCAGGTGGTCCGGTACGGCGTGCAGCTGCTGGAGATGGGCTGCGCGGAGCTGAGCCTCGGCGACACCATCGGCGTGGCCACGCCCGGCCAGGTGGGCGCCCTGCTGGCCGGCTTCGCCCGGGCCGGCGTGACGCCCGACCGGCTGGCCGTGCACTTCCACGACACCTACGGCCAGGCGCTCAGCAACACCCTGGCGGCGCTGCGCGAGGGCGTCACCACGGTGGACGCCTCGGCGGGCGGCCTGGGCGGCTGCCCGTACGCGAAGAGCGCCACCGGCAACCTTGCCACCGAGGACCTGGTGTGGATGCTGCACGGGCTCGGCGTCCGGACCGGCGTCGACCTGCGCGCGCTGGTCGCGACCAGCGGCTGGATGGCCGGGCGCCTCGGCCGCCCGAGCCCCTCCCGCACCGTCCAGGCGCTGATCGGCACCACCCGGGTCTGACCCGCCCGCGGCACGACTCCCCGGCGCCGGCCGCCCGAAGGGTCCGGCCGGCGCCACCCCCATCCGACGACCACACCGCGCGACCGTCACACCGTCAGACGGACGCCGGTCATCCCGCTCACGCCCGCGGCCACCCCGGCCGGGCGCCAGGAGGATCAGATGCTCGACCACCGGCTCAGCAGCGAGTACGAGGAACTGCGGCGCACCGTCGCCGAGTTCGCCCAGGACGTGGTGGCGCCGAAGATCGGCGAGTTCTACGAACGGGAGGAGTTCCCCTACGAGATCGTCCGCGAGATGGGGCGGATGGGCCTGTTCGGCCTGCCCTTCCCGGAGGAGTACGGCGGCATGGGCGGCGACTACTTCGCCCTCGGTATCGCCCTGGAGGAACTCGCCCGCGTCGACTCCTCGGTGGCGATCACCCTGGAGGCCGCCGTCTCGCTCGGCGCGATGCCGATCCACCGCTTCGGCACGGAGGAGCAGAAGCGCGAGTGGCTGCCCCGGCTGACCTCCGGCGAACTCCTCGGCGCCTTCGGCCTCACCGAACCGGAGGGCGGTTCGGACGCCGGGGCCACCCGGACGACCGCGCGGTACGACGAGACCACCGACGAGTGGGTCATCAACGGCACCAAGTGCTTCATCACCAACTCCGGCACGGACATCACCGGACTGGTCACCGTCACCGCGCTCACCGAGCCGATCGCTCGTTCGAGTGAAGAGGGCGAATTCCGCTCGCCTGTACGGGAGATCTCCTCCATCATCGTGCCCACCGGGACCCCGGGGTTCCAGGTCTCGAAGAAGTACTCGAAGGTCGGGTGGAACGCATCCGACACCCGCGAACTGTCCTTTACCGACTGCCGCGTCCCTGCGGCCAACCTGCTGGGCGAGCGTGGCCGAGGCTACGCCCAGTTCCTGCGGATCCTCGACGAGGGCCGCATCGCCATCGCGGCCCTGGCCACCGGCCTGGCCCAGGGTTGCGTGGACGAGTCCGTCAAGTACGCCGGCACCCGCCGGGCCTTCGGCCGCCCGATCGGTGCCAACCAGGCCATCCAGTTCAAGCTTGCCGACATGGAGCTGCGCGCCCACACGTCCCGCCTGGCCTGGCGGGACGCCGCCTCCCGGCTGCTGCACGGCGAACCGTTCAAGAAGGAGGCCGCGATCGCGAAGCTGTACTCGTCCGAGGCCGCCGTCGACAACGCCCGCGAGGCGACCCAGATCCACGGCGGGTACGGCTTCATGAACGAATTCCCGGTCGCCCGCTTCTGGCGTGACTGCAAGATTCTTGAGATCGGGGAGGGCACGTCTGAGGTCCAGCGCATGCTCATCGCCCGGGAGCTCGGCGTCACGTCGTGACGATCACTTCCTGATGGTCACCTCCTGAGCCGGGGCCGCCGGGCCGACCAGGTCAACACACTGCTCCCTGAGGGATGTTGGGGAGCGGCCCACGGTGAAGGCGACATCGGAGGAGCTATCGAAGAGGAGCTATCGGAAGAACCGCCGAAGGAACTGCCCGAGAAGGCATCGGGGCGGCCACGGAGGAATTCCGTGGAAGTCCTCCGGCGATCCTCGGGGATCTGTCCCGGATCCTCAGGGAATCACGATCACCGGGCGGTTGGCCCGCCGCGCCAGCCGTCCGGAGACCGAGCCGAAGATCTTGCCGAGCAGGCCGTGCGTCGTGCCGACGACGATCGCGTCGGCGGCGTACTCGCGGCCGACCTCCTCGATCTCGTGGCAGATGTCGCCGCCGCGCTCGACCAGGATCCACGGCACCCCCGCGAGGAAGTCCGCACAGGCGAGTTCCAGGCCCAGCACCTCGGTCCGGTGGTCGGGCAGATCGACGAAGACGGGCGGTTCGCAGCCCGCCCAGACCGTGGCGGGCAGGCGGTTGGCGACGTGCACGATCACCAGGCCGCACTGCGATCGGCGCGCCATGCCGACCGCGTAGGCGAGCGCGCGCTCGCTCGACAGCGAGCCGTCGAAACCGACCACGACGCCGTGCTGGAACGCGGGGTCCAGGGAGCGCCCGGGCACTTCCTGGGGTGACGGCCCGAGGTCCCCGCCGAGCGCGTCGGACGTCACCTCCGGGCGCTCGGCACCCGGGCCCGTGCGGCCCGTCACCGGGGGCTCCGAAGGGCCGGCCGGTGGCTCGCCGCGACGCTGGCGCGGCCCGGGGCGGTCGCGGTGGGCGAGGCTTCCCCGGCGGGTGAGTCCGCGCAACGCGCGTACGAGGCCCCGGAGTTCACCCCGGGCGGGACCGACGGCCGCAGGCTGCGCCGGCTCTGCGGCACCGGGCGGCCCGTGGTCCGGCTCGCCGGTCGGCGGACGGACAGGGGGCTCGGCGTGCGCATCGGCGCGCTCGCCGACGCCGTCGTCGAGGTCTTCGTCGGCACGGCCTTCGGAGCGGTCGGCACGGCCTTCGGATCGCGCTTCAAGGTGCCCGCCAAGGTGCCCGTCGAGATGCCCGTCGGCCGGGAGGCTTCCGTCGACCGGATCGACGTCCGTACGGGCGGCATCTCTCCCGGCTCCTGCACCCACGCTGCGGGGTACATCCGGTTCCACCGGTCGGGAAGGCTCAAAACCAGCCATGGCTCACGGCTCTTCAAGGGAGAGGGGCCGACAGGAGAGGACAACGCTGCCCGGGCAGCAGGCCCGCCCACGGGATGACGTCGGTCTGCACGACGCAGCACCGTATGTGACCTGTTCCTTTCAGAGTACGACGGGCACGGGGCCCAGCCCAGCGGCGAAGCCCCGGAGCGACGTTGTTCCCGCGAAAGAGGGATGCGCCCGCCGTGGCAGTGCGCCCCGCTCGCAGGTGATCGCGCCCCCTCCGGAAAGGAGGTTCCCTGGAGCTTGACTGAGCGGACCGGGAGGCGCAACAGGCCCACGGGACACCGTGACCGGACTGTCATTGATCGGCGACGATCCGTTGCGGGACGTCGCGAACCGTTACGACACGAATCGTCATGTCCCACCAGCCCCGACGGACTCCCCCAGCCCCTCCAGCCACCACCCGTCCACCTGGTGTCCGGGCCCGATTCAGCCACTTCGTACGGCTTCGCGACGCGCTCTGGCATTTGCCACATGCATAGGCCCGGCCGCTGGCACCATGCTCGACATGCCCCTGCTCTTGTTCGACCTCGACAACACGCTGCTCCCCCGGGACGCCGCTTTCCGGGCCTGGGCGCAGGACTTCCTGTCCGAACACGACCTGCCGGCCGACGACCTCGACTGGTTCGTCACCCTCGACGGTGGCGGCTACGTGCCGCGCAGCACCGTACTGTCCGCCGTCCGGCGCCGCTACGGGCTGGACGCCTCCGTCGAGCTCCTGCTCGCCCACTTCCGACGCGGCATCAACTCGCACATCCACTGTCCGCCCCGGAACATCGAGGCGCTGCGGGCGGCGCGGACGGCCGGGTGGACGCTCGGGATCGTCTCCAACGGCGGTACCCGGCCGCAGTTGGAGAAGATCCGACGGACCGGGCTGGGTCCGCTGGTCGACGGCTGGGTGATCTCGGAGGAGGCGGACTGCGTCAAACCGGACCCGCTGATATTCGAGATAGCCGCCCAACGGTGCGGCATCCGACCGACCGGGGACTGGGCGGCGCACACCTGGATGGTCGGGGACCACGCCCCCGCCGACATCGCGGGTGCCGAACTGGCCGGGCTGCGCAGCGTCTGGCTGCACCACGGACGGCCGTGGGCGGAGACCGGCTACCGGCCGACGCTGAAGGCGGCCGGTCTGCCGGAGGCCGTCGGTCTGGTGCTCTCCGCGCGCAACGCGCCCTCGGCGCGACCGGACGCCCGTGTGGGCGGGCCGGGCCGGCGGCGGGTCGCCGCAGGGCCGGTGCACACGACGGCGCTGCTCGGCGCGCGGTCCGGCGCACGCCTGACGGCGACCGCGCCGGACGGACCGAGTGCACCCGTTCCCGTGAGCGGCGGAACAGCCGCTGCCTCGGGCTTCGGAGCGGGATCCGGTGTCCGAAACCGATCAGGCGGGTTTGCCGCGATCGCCGACGGCCGCCCGAGCACGGCATTGCGGGCCGGGTCCGCCGCCGAGGCGGGGACGGGCCCGGGTGCGAACCCCGGCCGAGCCGTCGTGGTGGCGCGCGCAACGCCCCTCCGCGCCGTGCCCGATGGCGCCGCGCCTGACGCGGCCGTGCCCGATGGGGCCGTGCTCGTCCAGACCGCCTTCGCCTCGGCGCCGACCGTGGTGGTGACCGTCGCGTCGGTGACGGCGCCGGTCGCGGCGAGGACGGTGGCACCGGTCGCCACGGCCGCCGCTACAGCCACCACACAGGCCCCGGCGACGACCACGACCACAGCGGCCGCCGCCCGGTAGCGTCCGGCGCGGGCCCGCCGCGCCGACCGCGCCGACCGCCCCGGCCGCGCCGATTGCCCCGACCACGCCGAGCGCTACCGCCGCAGGTCAGCCGCTCGCCGAGGTGCGGGTCCACCAGCAGGTCCGGGCGAGCTCGGTGAACCCGAGCTGGCGGTAGAGCGGCTCGCCGACCGAGGTGGCGACCAGGGTGGCCGGGCGGTCCGGGTGCGCGTGGGCCAGGGCGGTCTGCAGGACGGCGCGGGCCACGCCCTGACCGCGCCGGTCGGGCATGGTGGCGACCCAGTACACCCCGGTGGCGCGGCCGTTGTCGTAGGTGAGGCAGGCGCCCGCCGCAGCGCCGTCGATGCGGCCCAGCCAGGCGCGGAGGCCGCTGTCGCGCAGCAGTCGTTCCGGGAGCGCGTCGTTCCGGACCCAGGGCTGCCGGGCGGGCAGCGGGAAGCCCTCCACTATGATCCGCTCGACCAGCGCGAGGGCGTCGCCGTCCAGCGCCTCATCGGCCGTCAGGACCCCTCCCTCGCGCGCCTCCGAGACGGCGGGCAGCCCTGCCGCCGTCCCCTCGACGGGGCCGGGCTCCCGGGCCATCACCGGCATGATCGGCATCCTGGTGGCCCCGAAGCGGGAGAGGTCGAGCCCGCCGTACGGGTCCTCCAGGATGAGGCGCACGGTCGCCCACTCATCCATCAGATCCGCCAACTCCTGTTCCATCAGGCCAGGTTCGGCATAGGGGCGGGTGACCAGGAAGCGGTGCGAATCGTCCGGGGTGCGGGCGCAGCGGACCGCCGTCAGTCCCGGCCGGACCTCGGACCGCCAGCCGTGTGCGCGGGCTTGGGCGAGCCAGAAGGCGGCGGCGTTTTCGTTGGCCTGTTCGAGCCGGCTGTCGGTGTTCACGGCAGGACGGTAACCCGGTGGGCCCGGCCCTGATTCCGCCGCCCCGACACTGGCCGGATGAAGCCTGGGAGGCGCACGGTGCGCGGCCGTGCGCCCTCTCGTGCACCGCCGATTTTCGGTCAATTTCACGCCGGTCCCTCCCCCTTGGACAAATCCGCAGCCCAGACCCGCCGGCCGGGCGCCCGGAAGCCAGACGCCCCAGGAAGTGCCGCGCGACAACCAGCCACCGTTGCACCGGCCCTCTTCCCAGAAGGGTCGACGGGTGCCACGCTTCGTGATCGAATGCATCACGCCAAATTGCCATGTCGACATAGCGTCGGATGGTGAACTTGTCACAACGGCAATGGTCCACCCGATAGATTTCGATCTTGGCTAGCAGTGCCGCACCACCCACACCACACCACCGAGGGGGCTTGAGCGCCTTGAGCAGGGTGAGCAGGAGCGACGCGGGTCCTGACAGCGGCCAGGCGCTGGCCGGCACCGCAGGTCGGTCCGCGAGAAGCACCGGCACCTCCGCGATCGCCACCACCACCCGCACCTCCGGCGCCCCGAGTACTCCGGGCCCCTCCCCGCACACCCCGCACTCCGTGTACCCCGCAGTGCCGTCCGCCGCCACCGGCCCGGCCTCGGCCGAGCACGGCGGTCCGGTTCCGTACGGGGCGCAGCAGGCCCAGGGCGGGTACCCGAACCCCGGCGGACAGCCCGTCAGCCGAGGATTCGTCAACCCGTCCCAGGCCTACGGCAACCACGGCCCGGCCTACGGCTCCGACCACTCCGGCCACCCGGCCGCCGGCCATTCCGGCCCCGGCTACCCGGCCACCGGCGCGGCCCCGGGCCTGAACGGTGCCACCGGCGGCCCGCTCGGCGGCCTCGCCCTGGGCACCGTGCCCGCCCACAACCCGCTGGGGCACGGCGGCCACAACGGCGGCCCGGGCGCCAACGGCTCCCCGACGACCCCGGTGACGGTCTCGGCCCCGCGCAAACTGTCCGGCCGACGCCGCCGGGAGACCGTCGCGGTCCTGATCTTCGGCGGCGCCCCGATCTTCGAGAGCTCCATCCCGCTCTCCGTCTTCGGCGTGGACCGCCAGGACGCCGGGGTCCCCCGCTACCGGCTGCTGGTCTGCGCCGGTGAGGAGGGCCCGCTGGCCACCACCGGCGGACTGACCCTCTCCGCGCCGTACGGCCTGGAGGCCCTCGCCCGGGCCGGCACGATCGTCGTACCGGCCTGGCGCTCAATCTCCCAGCCCCCGCCGGTCGAGGCGATCACCGCCCTACGCAAGGCCCACCACGAGGGCGCGCGGATCATCGGGCTCTGCACCGGCGCCTTCGTGCTCGCCGCGGCCGGCCTGCTCGACGGCCGCCCGGCGACCACCCACTGGATGTACGCGCCGACGCTCGCCAAGCGCTACCCCCGGGTGCACGTCGACCCGCGCGAGCTCTTCGTGGACGACGGCGACGTGCTCACCTCGGCCGGCACCGCCGCCGGGATCGACCTGTGCCTGCACGTGGTGCGCAGCGACCACGGCGCCGAGGCGGCCAACGCGCTGGCCCGTCGGCTGGTGGTGCCGAACCGCCGCAGCGGCGGCGGACAGGCCCAGTACATCGATCAGTCTTTACCTGAAGAGATCGGCAACGACCCGTTGGCCGAGGTGGTCACCTGGGCGCTGGAGAACCTCAACCAGCAGTTCGACGTCGAGGTGCTGGCGGCTCGTGCCTACATGAGCCGGCGCACCTTCGACCGGCGGTTCCGCACGCTCACCGGCAGTGCGCCGTTGCAGTGGCTGATCACCCAGCGGGTGCTCCAGGCGCAGCGGCTGCTGGAGACCTCGGAGCTGTCGGTGGACGACGTCGCGCGCCGGTGCGGGTTCCGTTCACCGGTCGCGCTGCGCGGGCACTTCCGCCGCCAGCTCGGGGTCTCCCCGGCCGCGTACCGGACCAGCTACCGGGCCCGTCGGCCCGGGCAGCAGTCGCCGACCCCTGCCGGGGTGCACGGCGGCGAGCTGCGGCTGCCCGGCGCGCTGCCGCACGCGGCGGCGGCTGCGGCCGCCGCGGCGGCAGGCGCATCACTGTTCGGCGGGGCGGTGCACGGCGGGCAGCCGGGCCACCCGTTCCCGTCCGGTCCCGGCGCGCAGGTGCCGGTCGGCCAGTCCGGTCCGCACGGGCAGCCGGTGCCGCACGGTCCCGGCGGGGCGTACGGGCCGGGCGGAGCCTACGGACCGGGACAGGCCGGGACGCCGGCCGCCCCGGGCTTCCACGCCCGACCGGGCCAGCCGTACCCGCACCAGCAGGCCGGGCAGCAGCCGCACCCCGGGCAGCAGGGTGCGGGGCGCGGTCCGGCGCGGGCACCGCTGGTGCCGCCGCAGGCCGGTCCGGGTGCGGGGCGTCCGCAGCGGACCGCCGAGCACGCGGCGGCCGAGGACGGCCACCCCCAGCCGGGGGCGCGCGGCCAGGGCCAGGGGTACCGCAGCGCGGTCGAGCGGCCCGGGGACGAGCCGGGTGCGGCCGGGCGCGGGCACGGCGTGCCGGGCGGC
>NZ_LFMD02000003.1:1072853-1176016 GCF_015776785.2 Kitasatospora sp. SUK 42
CCGCGCCCCGGGCGGCCGGGCCGCCTCGGTGGACGGCGCCCGGGCGGCCCGCGAGGTCCGGCCCGGACGGGACGGTCACGCGGTGCGCACCGGCCGGGAGGGAGAGCTCCCGGACGGCCACGGCGAGCACGACGTGGTGGAGGAGCACCAGGCCGAGGCCTGCGCTCCGGCACCGCGCTCGGCTCCACCGGTCCCCGCGGCGCGTGATCGCGCCGTAGGGTGAGTTGCGTGAATGACCGTTTGGTATGGATCGACTGTGAAATGACCGGCCTCGACCTCGACCGGGACGCCCTGGTCGAGGTCGCGGTGCTGGTGACGGACTCCGAGCTGAACATCCTCGGCGAGGGTGTCGACGTCATCATCCGCCCGCCGGCGGAGGCGCTGGCGAACATGCCCGAGGTGGTGCGCGAGATGCACACCTCCTCCGGCCTGCTGGAGGAGCTGGAGCAGGGCGTGACCCTGGCCGAGGCCGAGGAGCTGGTCCTGACGTACGTGCGCGAGCACGTGCCGGAGGCCGGCCGGACGCCGCTGTGCGGCAACTCGGTGGCGACCGACCGCGGCTTCCTGGCCCGGGACATGCCCACGCTGGAGAAGCACCTGCACTACCGGATCGTGGACGTCTCCTCGATCAAGGAGCTGGCCCGCCGCTGGTACCCGAGGGCGTACTACAACAGCCCGCAGAAGGGCGGGAACCACCGGGCGCTCGCCGACATCCGCGAGAGCATCGACGAACTGCGGTACTACCGCGAGGCGGTGTTCGTCCCGCAGCCCGGCCCGGACGCCGACACCGCGCGCGCCATCGCCGCGAAGTACCAGGGCACGGCCGACTGACCCGGCCGGCGGGGTCCGCGAGGACGCCCGCCGCGGGGTCGGGGAGGGTGCCCGTGTCCGCCGGTGCGAAACCCTGGCGCGAGCACCCTCTCGGATCCTGTAGAGTTCTTCCTGTCGGAACGGGAACGCGAGAGCGGGAACGGACCGGACAGATGGTGGGTGTAGCTCAGTTGGTAGAGCACCTGGTTGTGGTCCAGGTGGCCGCGGGTTCGAGTCCCGTCACTCACCCCAGAGCCTGAGGGGCCGATCTCTTCAAGAGATCGGCCCCTCAGGCGTTTTCGCGTCCCCTCAATCTGCACGGTCTCAGTTGTGCACGGTGGTCCGGCTTTTCCGGCCGACCCCTGCCGCGAGAAGCTACCGGCTAGTAACATCGTCGCCATGACCACACCTTCGATCGGCCAGCTGCTCGACTCCACCGTGCCGATGGCGCACACCCTCAAGCTGGAGTACCTGGAGACCACCCCTGAGCGCGCCGTGCTCCGGCTGCCCGACCAGCCCGCGTACCACAACCACGTCGGCGGCCCGCACGCCGGCGCGATGTTCACGCTCGCCGAGTCCGCCAGCGGCTGCATCGTGCTCGCCGCCTTCGGGGACCAGCTCTCCCGGGCCGTGCCGCTCGCCGTGAACGCCGAGATCGCCTACAAGAAGCTCGCCATGGGCGACGTCACCGCCACCGCCGTGCTCGGCCGCCCGGCCGCCGAGGTCGTCGCCGAGCTGGACGCCGGCGGCCGCCCCGAGTTCCCGGTCACCGTCGAGATCACCCGGGCCGACGGTGCCGTCACCGGTGTGATGACGGTCACCTGGACCCTGCGTCCCAACTCCTGACCGCCGCGCGGCCGGTGGCCCCGGGCCCACCGCTCCGGGGCCGCCCCCGCGATGACTGTCCGTGACGGCGGGCGTGACCTCACCACCGGCCCGCTCGTTCTCAATTCACGTGCGAGCCAATCACGCGACCAGGCCCCAGGAACCCGCCCCCCGCGGCGTCGCCGGAGCACGGCGGGCGCTCGCCCGGTGGCTGCCCCACCCGCGCGCCGTCGCCGTCGGCGGCGCGCTGCTCGCACAGCTCTGGGGCGCGGGCGCACCGGTCGCGTACGCGGCCACCGCCGATCCCCCCGCGCAGCAGGCCAGGCCCGTCGTCCGCCGCACCTCGCCCGGCGTCACCGCGCTCGACGGGCGGTCAGCCGTCCGGCCCGCCGAACCGGGGAATCCGGCGGACGGGGAGCCCACCCGCTCCCCCGGGCCGGTCGGGGAACCGACCGGCGGCGGCCCGGTCGACGGCGACCTCCGGCAGCGGATCCGGGCCGGCGGTCTCCCCCTCCCCGGCCAGCGGGCGGCCGTCCCCGACGCCTTCGCGATCGCCTCCGGCCTGCTCGACACCGCCCCCGCCCAGGATCGCGCCGAGACCCACGACTCCCGGGAGGACGCGCCCACCGGACTCCCCGCCGCCCCCCGGCCCCGCCTCCGCTCCCTCGACCCCGGCCCCGATCCCTCCTCCGCCACCACCGCCCGCCCCGAGGAGGCCGAGGATCCGCCGGTCCAGGAGGCGACGGCCCTCGACGGGCGGAGCACACCGGAAACCGCCGACGCTGCAGGGGCTGTGGAGACGGCCGCAGCCCCTGCCACACCGACGGGCGACGGGACGCCCGAGACGCTCGCCCTCGCCGACACGGCGACCGTGACGGCCGTGAACGACGGCTCCGCCACCGCGACCGCCGTCATCGCCCCCATCGTGGCCGGACTGCTGCTCACCGGCGCGGCCATGTGCAAGCACCGCGGACTGCCCCGCGGCCACTGAACCGGCCCGGGCCGCACCGGCCTTGCCGCGTGACCCGCCGCAGGGCGCTCGTCAGGGAGCCAGGACCAGCTCCATCAGCGGGAGTTCACGCCCGGGGATCGAGCCGGACGGAGTGCTGCCGACACGGGTGGCACCCATCGCCAGGTAGAAGGGCTCGGCGTTCGGGTCGGAGTCGATGGTGAGGCTGCGCAGGCCGAGCGCCCGGGCCTGACCACGGACGTGCTCGAACAGCGCCCGGCCGATGCCGCGGCCGATCAGCTCGGGCTCGACGAACAGCATGGCCAGCGCGCCGGACGGCGGAGCGCCGGTGAGCGCCGCGAAGCCCAGCACCCGGCCGTCGTCCTCGGCCACCGCCGTCGACGCCCGCTCGATCGCGGCGGCGTCGAGGGTCAGCTCCTCCCGGCAGGCGGCCATGAACGCCTCGTCGTAGCCCCAGTACGCCTTGGCCCGCAGCGCGATGCCGGTAAGCAGCTCGGCCTCGTCCGGACGGGCGGGTCGGATGCGCATGAGCTCCCCCTCGGATCGACGGTCGGACGGCGACGCCATTGTCCGCCGCAACTCGGTCGCCTGCCAACGGTTTTACGCCGCGACCTCTTACCCCGCGACCGATTGCCCCGCGCCGTCCTACCCCACGACCTCCTGCGCCGCGCCGTCCTACGCCACGACGCCGGAAGAAGGCCCCCCGGCGGAAGGCCCCCTCAGCGGAAGACGCCCGGGGGCGGCACCGGCGACGGGGCCGCGGTGGCGTCGGTGGCCGGGGTGGCACCGGCGGTGAAGTCGGCGAGGGAGCGGCCGTGCTCCACGCGCCCGTGGGCCGCGTCGGAGGCCACCCGGCGGCTGAGCTCGGCGATCGGGAGGGGGGTGTGGGCGGCGGCCAGGATGAGGTTGCCGAAGCGCTTGCCGCGCAGCACGGCCGGGTCGGCGGTCAGGCAGAGTTCGGGGAAGACCTCGGCGAGGGTGGCGACCTGGGAGCGGGCGAATGGCAGGGCGGCGCCGTCGGCGATGTTGGCGGTGTACCAGCCGCCGGGGGCGAGGGCGCGGGCGGCGAGGGCGGCGAACTCGACGCTGGTGCAGTGGGCCGGGGTCCGGGCGCCGGAGAAGACGTCGGTGATGACCAGGTCGACGCTGCCCTCGGGGGTGCGCTCCAGCACGCTGCGGGCGTCCGCGCCGCGCACCTTGATCTGCCAGCCGCGCTCCAGGGGGAGTTCGGCGCGGACCAGTTCGGTGAGCTCGGTGTCGATCTCGGCGACCTGCTGGCGGGAGCGCGGCCGGGTGGCGGCGACGTAGCGGGCCAGGGTGAGGGCGCCGCCACCGAGGTGCAGGACGGTGAGCGGGCGGCCGGGCGGGGCGGCCAGGTCGATCAGGTGGCCGAGTCGGCGCTGGTACTCGAAGCCCAGGTGGGTCGGGTCGGCGAGGTCGACCAGGGACTGCGGGGCGCCGTCGATCAGCAGCGTCCAGGCGGCGGGGCGGTCGCGGTCGGGCCGCAGTTCGGCCAGACCGGAGCCGACGGGACGGATGAGCGGACCCTGGGCGTGGGTGCGGCCGCCCGGCCCGGTGGTGGTCTCCGTCTCGCTGCCGCGGGCGGTTCTGCTGCTTCGTCCCATGCCGGCCATTATCGCCGCCGCGCGGAACGACTCCGCAGGTCGGAACCCGGGGACGGGCGTGCCGGGGGGATCCGGCCGGAGGTTCGACGGCCCGGCGGGATCCGCGCGGCACGCCCGCTAGAACGGACCGAGGCCGCCTGCGGTGAGCGTGCAGGCGGCCTCGCAGAGGGCGGAGCGGAGTACCCAGGCGTCGGTGGGCCGGGCGATGCAGCCCGATCCGGACGGTGGGATCACCCACCGCGGGTCGGTGGCGCTGGGCAGCATGGCGCCCGCCGAACAGGAGCTGCCGGGCAGGTGCCAGGTCTCCCAGGTGCCGGCCGGAACGAGGAAGGAGACGGTGCTGCCGTTGCGGCTCTGCAGCACGGCCCCGCAGGCGCGGCGCAGCCGCAGGATGTCGACGGCCTCCAGGCCGTGCCGCAGCGCGACCGTCACGGTGTCGCAGGTGGTGAGCAGGGTGCCGCCCTCCGGGCCGGAGTGTTCGCGGTGCAGACCGCCGCAGGAGCCACGACCGCCCTCGACCGGACCCCGGCCCGGGAACCGGTCGTCGGCCGGATCCGGGAGCAGGGCGGGGGCGGCGCCGGCGAGCACGCCCCCGGGGACGGGTCGGCGCTGCGGCAGTCCGGTGGCCATCATGGGCCCTCCTGTTACCTCTGTTGCCTCGTCGGGTCGGAAGCACGACCCCCGGGGGTGGGGCCACCGGGGGCGGGGACGGGCCGGGACGCGGCCTGGGCTTCCACGTACCAGGACAACGCGGCGGTGACGTGTGAGGCCACGGGGCGCCTTACAGCAAGGCATGGCATTTCATGGCGGATATCCCGCAACAACGCCCTCTTTGTGCCGGATTGACCCCATATCTCCCACAAACCGACTGTGGTCACTCGGTGACTCCGAGTACTCTCGGCGCCATGGCAGCCACCCCACCGGCCGAGCCGAACCGACCGTCCCCCAACGCCGTGATGCGCGCCCTGCGCGGCAACCGCTCACCCGGCGAGTTCGCCATGGCCGTCCGCCGGGCCGCCCGGGAGATCGGCGAGCACGTGTCCTGCGACGCCCGCTACGTCGGGCGGGTCGAATCCGGTGAGATCCGCTGTCCCAACTACGCCTACGAGCGGGTCTTCCGGCACATGTGGCCGGACCGCACGCTCGCCGACCTCGGCTTCACCCCCCGCACCGCCGTCCGCTGCCGCCCGGCGGACGGCGGGCGCGGGGCCGCCGGGGCCCCACCGCTCCACCCGCCGTTCCCGCCCCCGCCCGCCCCGCGCTCACCGCTCTCCACTCAACTCCCGTACGCTGCCTCGCCGTACGCGGATCCAGCCGCTCCGGAAGGGCCCCCGTGGCCGGTGGTCGGCGCGGTGCCCAGGGGGCCCGATGGATCGCCCTATCTCGACGAGGAGAACGACGACGTGCGTCGCCGTACGTTCCTGGCCGGCGGCTCGACCGCGCTGGCCGCCGTGATCGGCATCGACCGGTCGGCCGCCGCCGATCCCGCCGCCGGTGCCGATTTCGGCCCGGCCACCGGCCGAGGTGCCGCCCCCGGTGCGGAGTTCGCCGCACCACCGCTGCTCGGCTTCGACCCGGTGGTGCCCGGTCGGCCCGGGCCGGTGCCACCAGCGCGCAAGGTCGGCGCCGCCGAGGTGCTCGGCGTCGAACAGGCCGTCCGGGAGATCAGACTGGCCGACGACGCACACGGCGCCGACGCCCTGTACGAACTCGCCGGGCAGTCGCTGCGCACCGCCTACCTGCTGCTCAACGAGGGCGACTACAGCGCCGAGACGGAGCGCCGACTCCAGTCCGGGGCCGGCGAACTGGCCATCTCCGTCGGCTGGTTGGCCCACGACTCGAACCGGCTCGCGGACGCCCGCTCGTTCTACGCCGAGGCGCTGGCCACCGCCCGGATGGCCGGGGACTCCGCGCTGGAGGCGCACGTCTTCTGCAACAGCGCCTTCCTGGCCCGGGACACCGGACGCCCGCGCGAGGCGCTGCGCGCCGCGCAGGCCGGGCAGGCCGCCGCCCGGCAGCTGGGCTCCGACCGGCTGCTCGCCCTGCTGGCCATGCGCGAGGCCGGCGCCTGGGCCCTCCTGCGGGACCGCGCCGCCTGTGAACGGGCGATCAGCCGGGCCTACACGCTCTTCGACCGGGGCCCCTCCGAGGACGATCCGGAGTGGATGTCCTTCTTCGGTGACGCGGAGATCTCCGGCCTCCAGTCGCAGTGCTGGTCCGCGCTCGGCGACTGGGACCGCGCCAGCGAGCAGGCCGCGCTGGCGATAGCCCTGCAGGAGCCGCACTTCGTGCGCAACCGGGTGCTGTACACCGCCGAACTGGCCCACGACCGACTCGGCCGGGGGGACTTGGCGGGCGCGGCGCACCACGGCTCGGCCGCCGTCGCGCTGTTCGGCGAGGTGCGCTCGGCCCGGATCCGCAGCATGCTGGCGGACACCGCGGGGCGGCTGCGCCGGCACGCCGCGGTGCCCGAGGTCCGCCGCTTCCTGGTCGACTACGACCAGGCCGCAGCGGCCTGACGGACCACCATCGATCGGCTCAGTGGCCGGAGTTCAGACCGTCCAGGTGGGAGAGGTCGTTCCAGACCTCCACCGCCGGGGCGCCGTACTCCCAGGACAGCACGCACAGCGCCGCCGTACCGAGCTTGAACCGCTGGGCGAACTCGGGCGGCAGGCCCAGCCAGCGGGCGGTCAGGATGCGCAGCAGGTGGCCGTGCGCGAACAGGATGACGTCCCGGTCGGCGCAGTGCATGACGGTGGTGTCCGGGTCGGGGACGCCGTGCTCCTCGTTGAGGCCGGCGAGGAAGGAGTCCACCCGGGCGGCCACCTCGGAGATCTTCTCGCCGCCGGGCACGCCGTCGCGCCAGATCAGCCAGCCGGGGTGGTCGGTGGCGCGGATGTCCGCGCCGGTGCGGCCCTCGTAGCGGCCGTAGTCCCACTCCATCAGTTCCGGGCGCTCCACCGCGCGGTCGCCGAAGCCGGCCAGTTCGCAGGTCTCCTTGGCGCGGCCGAGCGGGCTGGTGTAGACGAGCGCGTCCGGGAGCCCGTTCCAGGGTGCCTTGGCGAGCCGGGTGCCGAGCGCCCGGGCCATCGCCCGGCCTTCCTCGGTCAGCGGGATGTCGGTGCGGCCGGTGTGGCGGCCGGTGGCCGACCACTCGGTCTCGCCGTGGCGGACCAGCACGATTCGGGCGGGCATGGGAGGCTCCTCGCAGCGGGGCGGTCAACGGTCGGTCTCACCCTTGAGCACCGGGCTCCATGATCCCCCACCCGGGGCGCGGCCACGATCCCGGGCCCGGCGGCACTCGGTTCCGGCCGGTCCGCACCGCGTCGCCGCCGTCGACGCCACCCTCACCGTCCCCTCGCCACCGTCACCCTCACCGTCGTCCTCACCGTCCCGTCGTCACCGTCGTCACCGCGTTGTCCGACCCGGATGCGACACTGGGCCGCACCATGAACGTCTCGACGAACGTCCCGCCCAGCGGGCCCGCTGAGCCGCTCGCCCAGCGGCTCGCCGAGCTGCGCGGACCGGCCCCGCAGCGCAGTCTGAACGCCCGCTCCCTCGCCGCGCTCGCCGCCAATCCCGGCTGCCACCGCCGTGCCGTGCTGGACGCGGCCGGGGTGGACAAGACGGCGCTGGCCGCCCGGCTCGGCCGCCCCGCCCCCTTCGGCCAGTCCCCGTTCGCGATCTCCCGCGGCGTGATCTTCGAGTCCCGGCTGAAGGCGGACGACTACGGCGCGCTGCTGGAGCCGCTCCGCGCCCACCTCGGCGTCCCGGCGGACGACCGTGCCCCGCTGCTGGTGCCGGACCTGCTGCACCGCTCCGGCCCGGCCGTCCGCGCCGACCGGACGGCCGAGGCGCTGGCCCGGGCCGCCGCCGAGCCGGAGGCCTGGACGCTGCTGGACCACCCGATGCTGCGCCTGGACGTGGCCGGCGGCACCGCCTACCTGGAGCCGGACGCCCTGGTGGTGCACGGCGGTCGCTGCACGGTGATCGAGATCAAGTCCTTCCCGGTGCTGGACGGCAGCGCGGACCCGGCCAAGGTCGGCGCCGCCGCCCGCCAGGCCGCGGTGTACGTGCTGGCACTCCAGCGCGCCGCCGCCGCGGCCGCCGGGCAGCCTCTCGCCGACGACCCGTACACCGAGCAGCGGCTGCCGGGCAGCCCCCGCACCAGCGTGCTGCTGGTCTGCCCGAAGGACTTCGGCAACCGGCCGACGGCGGTCGCCGTCGACGTCCGCCGCGAGCTGGCCACCACCCGCCGCCAGCTGAGCCGGATGACCGGCATCGGGCGGCTGCTGGAGGCGCTGCCACCGGGCACCGACTTCGACCTGGCCGCCGACGAGGAGGGCACCCCGGCGCGCACCACCGAGCAGCTGACCGCCGCGGTCGAGGCGGTTCCCGCCACGTACAGCCCGGACTGCCTCTCCACCTGCGAGCTCGGCTTTCACTGCCGCGCCCAGGCCCGCTGCGACGGCCGGGTCGAACAGCTCGGCCGGGGCGTGCGCGGCGAACTGGGCAGCATCCGTACGGTCGCCGGGGCACTGGCCGCCGCCTCCGGCACGAACGGCGGCACCACCAGCAGTGGCACGGACGACGGCGACCCGGACGGCGTCGGTACGGACGACGCCGCCGAGCGTCTGGCCTACGCCGCCGCCCTGCGCGCGGAAGCGCTGGGTGCCGGCGCATGAGTCTGCTCACCACCCTCGCCCGGCTGGAGGCCGTCCGCAGCGGACGGGCCGAGCCGCTGGCCACCGTCCGGCACCGGCACCTGTCGGAGCGCCCGATGGTCCTCGTCCCGCTGACCACCGCCGGCGAGTCCGGCGCGCCCCTGGCCGTGATGCTGGGCACCGACCGGGACGCGCCCCGGCTGCACCTGGTGCCGCAGCCGCTCAACCGCACCCTGCGGTTCGACTTCCTGGCCGAGCTGGCCGCCGATCTGCTGCCGTACCTGGAGTCCTTCGCCGAGGACGTCGAGCAGATCGAGGGTTCCGAGAAGGATCCGGAGACCGGCGAGAAGACCCAGGTGTTCCGCGAGCTGTGCGCCGACGCGCCGCAGCTGATCGTGCCGAACGGCGCCGGGGTGCACCACCTCGCCCTGATCGGCCGCTCGACCCGCTTCCGCCGCACCGCCGAGGACGCCGAGCCGGGCCCGTACCCGGCGCCGCTGCGGGTGCCGCTGCTCGGCCGCTGGCTGACCCACCTCACCGACCGCGCCCAGGTGCCCGGCTCCAGCCTGCTGCTGCCGATGACCGGCCTGCTCTCCCGGCACTGGGCCACCGGCCAGAGTCACCTGGAGGACCAGCACCTGGCCGCCCGGCTCGCCTGGCACGACCCGCCGGAGGGCCTGGGAGGCGCCCGGGCGGCCGAGCTGGTCGAGACCGGGCGCGACGAGCACGGGCAGCTGCTGCACCCGCCGGCCGGTCCGGCCACCGATCCGCGCTTCGACGAGTTCGTGCTGGGCCCGGCGATCTCCCGCTACGACGCCGCCGTCACCGCCCTGCAGCACGCCGCGGAGCAGCGGGACGGGACCGCCGCCGAGCGCGCCCGGGCGGCCGTCCGGGCGGCGGTCGACCAGCTGGAGCAGGTGCTGACCGCCGTCCTGCTGCCGACCTGGCGCGACGTGTGGCGGGGCCTGGAGCTGCTGCGGGCCCTGCCGTCGGCCGGCCACCTGGAGGAGCGCTGGACCGGCGACCGCTGGTCCTACACCGGCCACCGGGACCGGCTGGCGGCCGGCGAGCCCCCGCAGCCCCGGCAGGACGACGCCGTCACCGCCGCCCGCAAGCTCGCCCAGCGCGAGCGCGAGCAGACCAGGCTGGACGTCCAGGAGGCGCTGGACGACCCGCTGGCGATGGCCGAGCACCGGCTGGCCGGCGAGGCGTTCGCGGGTGTGGTGGCCGACGTGGTCCTGGAGTACGACACCACCGGCCGCTCCCCCAAGCCCCGCCCGCTGGTCACGCTGCACACCGCGGACCGCCCGCACGCCGACCTGGGCCGGGAGGTGCACCGGGTGCACGGCCCGTCGACACAGAAGGCCGAGATCGTGGCCGTGGACCCGGCCGAGGGCACCATCACCGTCCGGGTGCTGTCGGGCATGGGCCGCAAGAAGGAGCCGGAGCCGGGCAGCCTGCCCGAGCCGGGCGAGCCGGTCACCTTCACCCTGTTCGAGTTGACGGTCCGCCAGTCGGCGCCGCTGCCCGAGCCGGACGACACCCCGTGGACCCACGGCGGCCCGCCCGGTGCCGCGTCCGTACCCGCCGCGCCCGCCTCCGAGGAGTGGGAGTGATGGCCCAGCTGAACCCCGGAGCCGGGAGCGGCCCCGAGCACTCCCCGGGCGCGGCCGCCGACGCCGCCGTGGCCCGGATCCTGGCCGCCACCGTGCACCCGCCGGCCGGCGCCCCGCGCGGTGTCGTGGTGGACTCCCCGCCCGGCGCCGGGAAGTCCACCCTGGTGGTGCGGGCCGCCCGGGAGCTGGTCGGGGCCGGTGAGCGGTTGATGATCGTCGCCCAGACCAACGGCCAGGTGGACGACCTGGTCGGCCGACTGGCCGAGAAGGCGCCGGAACTGACGATCGGCCGGCTGCACGCCGCGGACTCCCGGCCCGGCCCGGAGGTGCTGAAGCACGCCAACGTCACGCCCTCCGACAAGGTCGCCGACCTGGTCGAGCACGACGTGGTGATCTCCACCTCCGCCAAGTGGCAGTGGGTGCGGGCCGAAGCGCCGTGGCGGCACGCGATCGTCGACGAGGCGTACCAGATGCGCTCGGACGCCCTGCTCGCGGTGGCCCGGCTGTTCGAACGGGCGCTGTTCGTCGGCGACCCGGGCCAGCTGGACCCGTTCACCGTGGTCGGCACCGAGCAGTGGGCCGGGCTGTCGTACGACCCGTCCGGCAGCGCCGTGGTGACCATGCTGGCGCACAACCCGCAGATCGAGCCGCACCGGCTGCCGGTCTCCTGGCGGCTGCCCGCCAGTGCGGCGCCGCTGATCTCGCGGGCGTTCTACCCGTACACGCCGTTCCGCTCCGGCACCGGCCCGGGGGACCGTCTGCTGACGGCCGCCGTCCGCCCGGACGGCTCGGCGCTGGACGCCGTGATCGACCGGGCCGCCGAGCACGGCTGGGCGCTGCTGGAGCTGCCCGCCCGGCACACCGTGCGGACCGACCCGCAGGCGGTGGCGGCCGTGGCGGCCACCGTCCGGCGGCTGCTGGACCGCGGGCTGACGGCGCACTCCGAGCAGGGCGAGGCCCCGCTCACCGCGGACCGGATCGCCGTCGGCACCGCGCACCGGGACCAGGCGGCGGCCGTCCGGGCGGCCCTGCTCAAGGCGGGCGTGCCGGTGGACGGCACGGTCGGTCCGGCCGTCACGGTGGACACCGCCAACCGGCTTCAGGGCCGCGAGTACGACGTCACCGTGGTGCTGCACCCGCTGTCCGGGCGCCCGGACGCGACCGCCTTCCACCTGGAGACCGGCCGGCTCTGCGTGCTCGCCTCCCGGCACCGGCACGCCTGCATCGTGGTGGCCCGGGCCGGGATCGCCGAGCTGCTGGACGAGCACCCGTCCACCGAGCCGGTCCAGTTGGGCGTCCCGGTGGCCTTCCCGGACGGCTGGGAGGCCAACCACCAGGTGCTCGCGCACCTGAGCGGTCACCGGGTCCGCCTGCGGTAGGCGCTGTCAGTCCTCGGTCTCGCAGATCGCGGAGGCCACCACGGACCCGTGCGCGGCCTGGGCGCTCCACCCGGTCGCGTCGGCCGTCGGGCCGGTGGCGCGCACCGGTCCGGCGGCGTCGGGCTGGAGCCGGTACCCGCCGCCGGTCAGGTGGGTGCCGGACGGGCAGGTCGCCGTCGAGACACCGCCCGGGCCGCTCGGCGGGCCGGTGACCACCTGGGCCGTCTCGGCGGCGAGGGCCGGTCGCGGCGCGGCGGTCGGGGCGAGGAGGGCCGCGGCCAGGACTGCGGCGGCCAGCAGGACGCCGGCGGAGAGGATCTTCCATACGGACACGGGCGTGCTCCTTGGTTCGGGGGGGTGGGTTCCGGGGTGACCGTTACGCCAGGACAACCGGTTCGCATGCGATCCGGATGTCCGGCGCCCGGGGCACGCCCCCGGCGCGCGCTGGGGAATAGCGCCCGCGCACGCACCGTTCCGCTACCGGCCGCCCTCGCGAGACAATGGACGACGGCCACAACCGGGCGGCGCGGCCCGGAGCAGCCCCGCCCGCCCCACCGAGACCCCGGAGGTGTCCGTCCATGCCCGACTCCCCTGCCGAGGCGCCCGATCCCACCCGGCGCCGGCGTCCCGCGCAGCTGCTGTTCGAGCCGCAGTCCGCCGAGCCGGAGCCGGAACGATTCTTCGACCTGGAGTCGATCGACGACCCCGCGGAGCTGCTGCGCCGCTCGACCGAACTGGCCCTGGCCTTCCGGGCCGCCGCCGAGCGGGCCACCGACTTCCAGGCGGTCGCCGCCGCGCAGCTCGCCGACCCGCGCCGGTTCGACGCGCTGTCGAACGCCGAGATCGCCGAACGGGCGGACTGGACCCCGGACTACGCCGCCAAGATGATCGAGTACGGCCGCGGCCTGCTCCAGCCGCGCCGCCACGAGGACTGAGTCCGGGCCTCTGGCATATGCCAGCGGCGGAGGGTACGCGATGCCCCGCCGCCCTGTCCGGCGAACGACGCTTTCCGCCACACCGGGGGTCCGCACCCCCGAGGCTGCTGGGCGTGGACATCTCGATGCACCAGTCGGTGGAGTACGTCACCGCGGCCGGAGAGGCCTGGCTCGCCTCCGCCAGCGAGTACCCGGGCAGCATGCGCGCCCTGTGGGAGGCCCGGCCGTGGGCACCCTCGGTGCTGCCCTGCGGGCGGGCCTTCGACGTGATCAGCATGCCGTCCCTGTTCGGCCGCCGGGTGCTGGACGAGCTGTGGGCCTCCGGCCCCGGCTGCGGCCCGGTCGCGAGCTACCGGGGGCGCGTCCTGCTGTTCGTCCGGCCCGGCGCGGGGCCCCGGCTGCGCCGGCTGCTGGCCTGGGAGGAGTGGGCCCGGGACGTCCCGCCGCTGCTGTGCCACGGCCAGGGCGACGCGGTGACCGTGCCGCCCCTGCAGCGGATGGTGCACGGCCCGGACTCCCCCGGCCACGGCTCCGGCCGGTGGATCGTCGCCCCGGAGGACCGGGAGCCCTGGCTGCCCGGCGCCTCGACGGTGCTGTGGGCCTGCGTACGGGCGGCGCGCGAGCCGGGCGCCGCGGCCCCCGCCGGGCCGGCCGTCGTGACCGGCGGGTGAACGCGGGGCGACCGGTATTCGATTTTGGCCCGGACGCGGGGCGCTGCTAGAGTCTTCTCTGTCAGCAGGCGCCGCTAGCTCAGTTGGTTAGAGCAGCTGACTCTTAATCAGCGGGTCCGGGGTTCGAGTCCCTGGCGGCGCACAGACAGCCGGAAGGCCCTTCGCGAAAGCGAAGGGCCTTCCGGCGTTTTCCCTCGTACGGGGCTGGTCGGCCGGGCCGTCCGCCGCGGCGGACGGCCCGGCCGGGGCTCAGCGGCCGCGCAGCGAGCGGTAGCGGGCGACCAGCTCGGCGGTGGAGCTGTCCAGCTGCTCGGTGCCCTCACCGGTGAGCAGCACCGGCTCGATCCGCTTGGCGAGCACCTTGCCCAGCTCGACGCCCCACTGGTCGAAGGAGTCGATGTTCCAGATCGCGCCCTGGACGAACACCTTGTGCTCGTACAGCGCGACCAGCTGGCCGAGCACCGAGGGGGTCAGCTCGCCGGCCAGGACGGTGGTGGTCGGGTGGTTGCCCTTGAAGGTCTTGTGCGGGACGAGCTCGGCGGGCACGCCCTCGGCCGCGACCTCCTCCGGGGTCTTGCCGAAGGCCAGCGCCTGGGTCTGGGCGAAGAAGTTGGCCAGCAGCAGGTCGTGCTGGGCGACCAGGCCCGGCAGCAGGTCGGCGACGGGCTTGGCGAAGCCGATGAAGTCGGCCGGGATCACCTTGGTGCCCTGGTGCAGCAGCTGGTAGTAGGCGTGCTGGCCGTTGGTGCCGGGGGTGCCCCAGACCACCGGGCCGGTCTGCCAGTCGACCGGGGTGCCGTCGCGGGTCACCGACTTGCCGTTGGACTCCATGTCCAGCTGCTGGAGGTAGGCGGTGAACTTGGACAGGTAGTGCGAGTACGGCAGCACCGCGTGCGCCTGGGCGTCGAAGAACGCGCCGTACCAGACGCCCAGCAGGCCGAGCAGCAGCGGGACGTTGCTCTCCGGCGGCGCGGTGCGGAAGTGCTCGTCGACCAGGTGGAAGCCGTCCAGCATCTCGCGGAAGGCGTCCGGGCCGATGGCGATCATCAGCGAGAGGCCGATCGCCGAGTCGTAGGAGTAGCGGCCGCCGACCCAGTCCCAGAACTCGAACATGTTGGCGGTGTCGATGCCGAAGTCCTGCACGCCCTGGGCGTTGGTGGACAGCGCGACGAAGTGCTTGGCCACCGCCTCGGTGCCGGCGCCGAGGCCGTCGAGCAGCCAGCCGCGGGCGGAGACCGCGTTGGTGATGGTCTCGATGGTGGTGAAGGTCTTCGAGGCGACGATGAACAGCGTCTCGGCCGGGTCGAGGTCGCGCACCGCCTCGTGCAGGTCGGCGCCGTCCACGTTGGAGACGAAGCGGACGTCCAGGTCGCGCCGGGCGTACGAGCGGAGCACCTCGTAGGCCATCGCGGGGCCGAGGTCGGAGCCGCCGATGCCGATGTTGACCACGGTGCGGATGCGCTTGCCGGTGTGGCCCGTCCACTCGCCGCTGCGGACCCGGTCGGCGAAGCCGGCCATCTTGTCCAGGACGGCGTGCACGGCGGGCACCACGTTCTCGCCGTCGACCTCGATCACCGCGTCGCGCGGGGCGCGCAGCGCGGTGTGCAGGACGGCCCGGTGCTCGGTGTTGTTGATCTTCTCGCCGCGGAACATGGCGTCCCGCAGCTCGGCGACGCCGGTGGCGGCGGCCAGCTCGCGCAGCAGCTCCAGCGTCTCGTCGGTGACCAGGTGCTTGGCGTAGTCCACGTGCAGGTCGCCGACCTGCAGGGTGTAGCGGCGGCCGCGTTCCGGGTCGGCGGCGAACAGCTCGCGCAGGTGGGTCTCGCCCAGCTCGGTCCGGTGCTTGGCCAGGGCGGCCCACTGCGGGGTGCGGTCGAGCGGGGTGCGGGCGTCGGCGCGGGTCTCCGACATCGGTGGTTCCTCGATTCATCTGGGTGCAGAAACCGGCAGGGCCAGGCGGTGGGCCCAAGCGGTGAGGGCCTGTGCGAGGTCGTGCGGGTACTGGTGGCGCCGACTCCGTTGACGGCCTGCCCGGGTTCAGCCTATGCAACCCCGGGGCGGGTCGTGCGCATTCCGGCCACCGGACGGGAACCACGCCGCCAGGTGGCCGGACGGCCCGTCACTTCCGTTCGGAGCGCAGGTCCAGCCCGCGCAGCACCTGGTCCACCAGCTCCGGGTCGGCCCCGAGTTCGCTGCGGGCGACGAGCATCTCGCGCCGGGAGGCGGCGATCATCTCCTGCTCGACCTCCGCGGCGGCCCGCCACTGGGAGATCCGCAGCCTGGCCTCGGCGGCCTCCTCCTCGGCGTAGTTCTCCGGGCAGAGCCGGGCCAGCCGGTCGTGCTGACGGTCCCGCAGCCGGTCGGCGACCTCGGTGGGCAGCCGGTCCTGCTCCTCCAGCTCGCCGAGCCGCTTGAGCCCGGCCTTGGCGGCCCGCCACCAGAGCTGGCGCACGGCCTGCTCGTGCTTGTCCTGGTCGATGTCCAGTTCGAGCCGCTTGGCCAGCCAGGGCAGGGTGAGGCCCTGGACCAGAAGGGTGAACAGCACCACGCTGAAGGCGATGAAGACCAGCCGGCCGCGCTCGGGGAAGTCCGCGCCGGAGTGCAGGGTGAGCGGGATGGCGAGGGCCAGTGCGACGGTGGCCACCCCGCGCATGCCGGACCACCAGAGGATCACGCTCTCCTTCCAGCTGAACGGCGTGTCCTCGTCCTCGCCGCTGCGCAGCCGCCGGGACAGCCAGCCGGCCGGCAGCAGCCAGAGCAGCCGGACCAGCACCACGACCCCGATCACCACGGCGGCGTCGCCGATGAAGCCGGTCCAGCCACTGCCGGCCTCCTTGAGCACGGTGGCCAGCTCCAGGCCGATCAGGCCGAAGGCGACGCCGGTGATCAGGATCTCGACCACCTCCCAGAAGGCGTTGCCGACCAGCCGGTAGGAGACGGCGTCCGCGTCGGCGGCCCGCTCGGCGAGGTAGAGCGCGCAGACCACGACGGCGAGGACGCCGGAGCCGTGGATCTCCTCGGCGAGGGCGTAGGCGGCGAAGGGCACCAGCAGGTTGAGCGCGACCTGCTGGGTCGGGTCGTCCAGGCGCTCGGCGAGCTTGGTGTTGACCCAGCCGAGGGCGACGCCGACGACCACGGCGAGCACCGCGGAGAGGACGAAGCGCAGCGCCGCGTGGCCGATCGAGAAGTCGCCGCTGACCACGGCCTCGATGGCCAGCGAGTAGATGACGATCGCGGTGACGTCGTTGAACAGGCCCTCGCTCTCCAGGATCGCCACCAGGCGCCGGGGCAGGCCGACGCTGCCGGCCACCGCGACGGCGGCCACCGGGTCGGGCGGGGAGACCAGCGCGCCGACCGCGATCGCGGCGGCGATCGGCAGGGCGGGCAGCAGCCAGTGCACCGCCCCGGCCACCGCGACCGTGGTGACCACCACCAGGGCGATGGCCAGCAGCAGGATCGAGCGGGCGTTGGCCTTGAAGTAGCGGACCGAGGAGCGCCGGGCGACCGCGAAGATCAGCGGTGGCAGGACCAGCGGGAGGATCAGTTCGGGTTCGAGCTGGATGTCCGGGATCTGTGGGATGAGTGCCATGACGATGCCGAGCACGGTCATCAGGACCGGCTGTGGCACTCCCGTCTTGCGGGCGAGGGGCATGGTCACCACGGAGGCGAGCAGCACCAGGAAGAACAGGGGCAGCTGGCCCACGGGTACGTTCCTCTCGACGACGGACGGCTGAGCGCCGTCCAGGATAAATCTGACAATGGGCCCATAGGTGAAGACGCGCCGAACAGGGGCTTGACCTCAAGCCGACTTCAAGTCCGAGGATCAAGAGCATTCGAACGGCCGGGACGCCACCCGGCCGGGCTGTGGTCGAACGAACAGGAGCCCCCCATGAAGGCGGTCACCGTGCCGAGGTTCGGCGGTCCGGAGGTCCTGCGGGTCACCCAGGTGCCCGATCCGGAGCCCGGGCCCGGCGAGGTCCGGGTCCGGGTCTTCGCCGCCGCGGTGCAGCCGGCGGACCTCGCGATCCGGGACGGGTGGAGCCCGCCCGGGGTGACGGTCGAGCCGCCGGTCGTCCTCGGCAACGAGTTCGCCGGGGTGGTGGACCGGCTGGGTCCGGGCACCGGGGGCCGGCGGGTCGGCGACGAGGTGCTGGGCTTCCGGCTGCTGAACTGCCAGGCCGAGCTGGTCACGGTGGACGCCGCCCAGCTGGTGGCCAAGCCCGCCGGGATGCCCTGGGAGCAGGCCGGCTCGCTCTCCGCCTCCGGCCAGACCGCGCACGTGGCGCTGACCCTGCTCGGGGTCGGCCCCGGCGACACCGTGCTGGTGCACGGCGCCTCCGGCGGGGTCGGCACGGTCGCCGTCCAGCTCGCCCGGGCCTGGGGCGCCACCGTGGTCGGCACCGCGAGCGAGCGCAACCACGACTACCTGCGCGAGCTGGGCGCGATCCCGGTCGCGTACGGCGAGGGGCTGGTCGAGCGGGTCCGGGCGGTGGCGCCGCAGGGGGTGGACGCGGCCTTCGACGCGGCCGGGCGGGGCGCGCTGGAGGCCTCGGTCGAGCTGGTCGCCGACCGGGACCGGATCGGCACCGTGGTCGACTACCCGGGCGCCGAGCGACTGGGCGTCCGGGGGCTGCGGGCGCCCCGCACCGCCGAGCGGCTGGCCGAGCTGGTGCGGCTGTGGGAGGCCGGCGCTCTGCGGCTGGAGGTCGCCGAGGCGCTGCCCTTGGAGAAGGCCGCGCAGGCCCACCGGCTGGTGGGCACCGGACACGTCCGGGGCAAGGTGGCGCTGACCGCCTGAGCCGGGCCGGGCGGGCGTCCGGGCCGATTGTGTGTTTCGGCCGCTGACCAGGTAATGTTCTCCACGTCAGCAAGCGCCGCTAGCTCAGTTGGTTAGAGCAGCTGACTCTTAATCAGCGGGTCCGGGGTTCGAGTCCCTGGCGGCGCACAGACAGCCGGAAGGCCCTTCGCGAGAGCGAAGGGCCTTCCGGCGTTTTCCCCTGCCTCCGACCCTCCCGGCCGTGGCAGGAAAGGTGGGAAACAGGTCATTGCTGCCATCACGGCCCGCTGACAGGCTGGCCGCATGAGAGCGCACAGCGTGGTCGTCGTCCTCCACGAGGGCGTGCAGAGCCTCGACGTGACCGGCCCCCTGGAGGTGTTCGCGGGAGCGGGCGCCGCCGCCGGGCGGCCGGGGGCGTACCGGGTGACCACCGCCTCCCCCGGAGGCGGACCGGTGCGCAGCCACAGCGGCCTGCGGCTGCTGCCGGACGCGGACCTCGCCGAGGTCGGACCGGTGGACACCCTGCTGGTCCCCGGCGGGCAGGGCACCGGGCACCCGGACGGCGCCCTGGTGGCGCGGATCCGGGAGCTGGCCGGCCGGGCCGGGCGGGTGGTGTCGGTGTGCACCGGGGCCTTCCTGCTCGCCGAGGCCGGGCTGCTGGCCGGGCACCGGGCCACCACCCACTGGGCCTTCTGCGAGGAGCTGGCCCGGCGCTTCCCGGACGTCGAGGTGGTCCCGGACCCGATCTACGTCCGGGACGGGCACCTCGCCACCTCGGCCGGGGTCACCGCCGGGATCGACCTGGCGCTCGCCCTGGTCGAGGAGGACCTCGGGCGGGACGCCGCGCTGCTGATCGCCCGCCATCTGGTGGTCTTCCTGCGCCGGCCGGGCAACCAGGCGCAGTTCAGCACCCAGCTGGCCGCCCAGGTGGCGGCCCGGCAGCCGCTGCGCGAGGTCCAGCGGTGGATCGCCGAGCATCCGGAGGCCGACCTGTCGGTCGAGGAGCTGGCCCGCCGCTCGGCGCTGTCGCCGCGGCACTTCGCCCGGGCCTTCGCCGCCGAGGTGGGGGTCACCCCGGGCCGGTACGTGGACGGGGTCCGGCTGGAGGCCGCCCGGCGGCGGCTGGAGGACACCGACGACGGCATCGAGGAGATCGCGCGCTCCTGCGGCTACGGCACCCCGGAGGCGATGCGGCGCGCCTTCGTCCGGACCCTGGCCGCCCCGCCCGCCGAGTACCGGCGCCGCTTCCGTCCCGAACCAATCGGAGGTCACTGATGCGCATCGCTGTTCTGCTCTACCCCGAGTTCACCGCCCTGGACGCCGTCGGCCCGTACGAGGTGCTGTCCCGGATCCCGGGCGCCGAGGTGGTGTTCACCGCCGCCCGGCGCGGCCCGGTCCGCACCGACATGAGCAGTCTGGCGCTCACCGCCGACGCCGCCCTGGACGAGGTGGACTCGGCCGACGTGCTGCTCGTCCCCGGCGGGCCGGGCACGGAGGCCCAGCTGGGCGACCCGGCCGTGCTGGAGTGGGTGCGCGCGGTCGACGCGACCACCACCTGGACCACCTCGGTCTGCTCCGGCTCGCTGCTGCTGGGCGCGGCCGGGCTGCTCAAGGGCCGCCGGGCCACCTCGCACTGGGCCTGCCTGGACCAGCTGCCCCGGTTCGGCGCGGAGCCGACCGGGACGGAGCGGGTCGTGCTCGACGGCAAGTACGCGACCGCGGCCGGGGTCTCGGCCGGGATCGACCTCGCGCTGTCGCTGACCGGCCGGCTGGCCGGGGACGCGACCGCGGAGGCGATCCAGCTGGTGATCGAGTACGACCCGCAGCCGCCCTACTCGGCGGGCTCGATCGCGACCGCCTCGCCCGAGCTGGTCGCCGAGCTGCGCTCGAACCGGCTGCTGCTGGGCTGAGGCCCGCCCGGCGGCTCCCGCCGGACGAGCGGGGCGGGAGCCGTGCTCGGACACCCCACACGGGTGTCGGGTCCGAGCACGGCCCCCGCGGATCGGCAGGAGGTCAGCCGGTCACCGGCTCACCGGCTCACCGGGCCGTCAGCGACCGAAGTACCCGTCGAAGTTCTTGGAGAACTCCCGGCCGCCGAACTGGTCCCAGTTGACGGACCAGGTCATCAGCCCGCGCAGGTTCGGCTGGGCGCCCGAACGCGGCACGTACGTCCCGCAGTTGGTCAGCTTGGTGAGGCAGTCCAGCGCCTTGTTCACCTCCGACGGGGCGATGTAGCCGTTGCCCGCGTTGGTGGTGGCCGGCATGCCGATGGCGATCTTGGAGGCGGGCAGCGGCGGGAACATGTTGTTGGTGTTGCCCGCCACCGGGAAGCCCGTGAGCAGCAGGTCGGTCATCGCGACGTGGAAGTCGGCGCCGCCCATCGAGTGGTACTGGTTGTCCAGGCCCATGATGGAGCCGGAGTTGTAGTCCTGGACGTGCAGCAGGGTGAGGTCGTCGCGCAGCGCGTAGATGACCGGCAGGTACGCCCCGGCGCGCGGGTCCTGGCCGCCCCAGGGGCCGGATCCGTAGTACTGGTAGCCGAGTTGGACGAAGAAGGTCTCCGGCGCCATGGTCAGCACGAAGCCCGGGCCGTACTTGGCCTTGAGGGTCTTCAGCGCCGAGATCAGGTTGACGATGACCGGGCTGGTCGGGTTCTTGAAGTCGGTGTCGCCGGTGTTGAGGGAGAGCGAGTGGCCCTCGAAGTCGATGTCGAGCCCGTCCAGGCCCCACTTGTCGATGATCGCCGAGACCGAGCTGACGAAGGTGTCCCGGGCGGCGGTGGTGGTCAGCTGGACCTGGCCGTTCTGGCCGCCGATCGAGATCAGCACCTTCTTGCCCTGGGCGCGCTTGGCCGCGATGGCGGCCTTGAAGTCCGCGTCGGACTCGACGGTCGGGCAGTCGGTGGGCGAGCAGCGGTTGAAGCGGATGTCGCCGGAGGTGACGGAGGTGGGCTCGCCGAAGGAGAGGTCGATGTAGTCCCAGGAGTTGGGGACGTCGGCCATCCGGGTGTAACCGGCGCCGTTGGCGAAGCTGGCGTGCAGGTAGCCGACCAGGGCGTGGCTGCCGGCGGGCGGCGGGGTGGTCGGGGTGCCCGTGGGTGTGCCGGTGGGGGTTCCGGTCGGGGTGCCCGTGGGCGTGCCGGTCGGGGTACCCGTGGGCGTGCCGGTCGGCGTCGCGGTCGGCGAGCCGGTGGGCGTGGGCGTACCGGTGGGCGTGGGCGTCGGGCTGGGGGCGCCCGGCCCGTCCAGCGAGATGTCGTCCGCGTAGTAGGTGCCCTGGCCGTACCAGCCGTGGGTGTAGACGGTGGCGCTGGTCTGGTTGGCGCCGGTGGTGAAGCTGAGGCTGAGCTTCTGGTAGGCGCCGCCGGTGCTGGGCGTCCAGGTGCTGGGGCCGCCGCCGTCGACGCCCAGGTAGACGTACGCGCCGTTGACGTAGGCGCTGAGCGTGTAGGTGGTGTTGGGCGCGACGGCGACGGTCTGGCCGCACTGGGCGGTGTCGGAGGCGGTGGCCGCGGCGGCGAGCGCGTAGCCGCCGCTGTGCACCGGGCTGGTGACGACGCTGCCGGTGTTGCCGGTGCAGCTCCAGGGGCCGAGCGAACCGGACTCGAAACCGCCGTTGACCAGGAACTCGCCGGCCGAGGCGCTGGGCGCCAGGCCCAGGGTGACGCCGACCAGGGTGGCCGCGGCGACGGCGGAGGCGGTGCCGGCGGCGAGCACGGCCCGGCGCCCCTTGACGGGGGGCCTGCGGAAGGGGGTTCTGCGCATGCGGGTGCTCCTGCGATGGCGCGGTCGTGGGGGACGTCCGAGGGCACGCCGGAGCACGCGCCAGTGGGGGGAACGGCCCGGCCTGGCACCCTAGTTGGACTAGACCACTGAAGTGGATCCGGCAGTGCGCTGTCAATGGTCCAGACCGGTTGGGAGGCCTCCCGACCGCCCCGGCGGACCGCCCCGGTTGCCGGGGGTGACACCCCGTCGAAGGATGGAGGGGTGACCCCGCCCGGCTACCTCCGCTTCCCCCACCTGCACGGCGGCCTGCTCACCTTCACCGCCGAGGACGACATCTGGATCGCCCCGCTCGACGACGACGGCGCCGGCACCGGCCGGGCCTGGCGGGTCAGCTGCGACCGCGCCCGGGTCAGCCACCCCCGCTTCTCCCCCGACGGCACCACCCTCGCCTGGACCAGCTGGCTCAGCCCGGCCCCGGAGGTGTGGACCGCCCCCGTCGAGGGCGGCGAGGCCCGGCGGCTCAGCTTCTGGGGCAGCCAGGACACCCGGGTGCGCGGCTGGCTGCCGGACGGCGAGGTACTGGCCGTCACCTCCTTCCACGAGCCCTTCGGCCACTACACCTGGGCGCACGCCCTCCCCCTGGACGGCTCCCCCGGCCGCCGGATGCCCTGGGGCCCGGTCGGCGACGCCCAGATGAGCCGGGAGCGGACCGTGCTGCTCACCGGCGCGGCCCCGCACGAACCCGCCTCCTGGAAGCGCTACCGCGGCGGCGCCATCGGCCGGCTCTGGGCCGACGGCGAACCGATCCTGCCCGAGCACACCGGCCACCTCGCCTCCCCCATGCCGGTCGGCGGCCGGATCGCCTTCCTCTCGGACCACGAGGGCATCGGCAACGTCTACTCCTGCCGCCCCGACGGCAGCGACCTGCGCCGGCACACCGACCACGCCTCCTACTACGCCCGCGAGGCCGCCACCGACGGCACCCGGATCGTCTACCAGCACGCCGGCGACCTCTGGCTGCTGGACGGCCTGGACGCCCCCGCCCCGCGCCGGCTGCACGTCCCGCTCGGCGGCGCCCGGGCCGGCCGCCGCCCGTACCAGGTCGGCGCCGCCGCCCAGGTCAAGGACCTCGCCTGCGACCAGACCGGCCGGGCCGGGGTGATCACCGTGCGCGGCAGCCAGTACTGGCTCACCCACCGGGACGGCCCGGCCCGCGCGCTCGCCGACACCCCGGGCGTGCGGACCCGGCTGCCGGTGGTGCTCGGGCACACCGGCGAGGCCGCCTGGGTCACCGACGCCCAGGGCGCCGACGCGATCGAGGTGATGCCGCTGCCCGGGCACGAGGGGTCCGGGCAGCACCACCACCGGATCCTCGCCGCGGGCAGGCTCGGACGGGTCCTGGAGCTGACCGCCTCCCCCGACGGCAGCCGACTGGCCGTCGCCGCCTCGGACGGACGGCTGCTGCTGGTCTCCGCCGCCGACGGCGAGGTGCGCGAGGTCGCCGCCTCCGGCTACGGGCCGGTCTCCAGCGCCCGGTTCTCCCCCGACTCGCACTGGATCGCCTGGTCCCAGCCGGCCGCCGGGCGCTCGCTGCGCCGGATCCGGCTCACCCGCGCCGACGCGCCCGCGCCGACCACCGACGTGACCGACGGCCGCTTCGAGGACGAGCAGCCGGTGTTCACCCGGGACGGCCGCTACCTGGCCTTCCTGTCCTGGCGCGGCTTCGACCCGGTCCACGACGTGCACACCGGCGACCTCTCCTTCCCGCTCGGCTGCCGCCCGTACCTCGTCCCGCTCACCGCCGACACGCCCTCCCCCTTCGCCGCGGCCGTCGAGGACGGCGCCCCGCACGGCGACGGCGGCGGCGACGGCACCGTACGGATCGACCCGGAGGGCATCGGCGAGCGGCTGCTCCAGTTCCCGGTGATCGCCTCCAAGTACTCGGCGACCGACGCGGTGCGCGGCGGCCTGCTCTGGCTGCGCTGGCCGATCTCCGGCACCCTCGGCCAGACCTTCGCCAGCCCCGAGGACATCTCCGGGCGCCCCTCGCTGGAGCACTTCGACCTGGTCCGGGGCACCCGCACCACACTGGTCGACAAGCTGGACGGCTACGCCGTCTCCGGGGACGGCGGCTCGATCGCGGTCTACTCGGCCGGCACCCTGCGGATCGTCCCGGTCGCCGCCCCCTCCGCCGGGGCCGTCGTCGACCTGCGCCGGATCACCCACACCGTGCACCCGGCCGCCGAGTGGCGCCAGGCGTACCACGAGGCGGCGCGGATCGTCCGGGACCAGTTCTGGGACGAGCGGATGTCCGGACTGGACTGGCCCGCGCTGGTCGCCCAGTACGAACCGCTGCTGGAGCGCGTCTGCTCACCCGACGACTTCGCCGACCTGCTGCGCGAACTCCTCGGCGAGCTCGGCACCTCGCACGCCTACGTCACCCCGTCCCGCCGCGCCGAGGGCCCCACACTCGCCCAGCTGCCGCTCGGCCTGCTCGGCGCCAGCGTCCACCGCTCCCCCGACGGCCGGTGGCTGTTCCACCGGCTGCTGCCCGGCGAGTCCTCCGACCCGCGCGCCCGCGCCCCGCTGGCCGCCCAGGGCGTACGGGACGGCGACGAACTGCTGGAGGTCGCCGGCCGCCCGGTGGACCCGGTCCGCGGACCGCTGCCGCTGCTGGCCGGCACCGGCGGCACCACCGTGGAACTGGCCCTGCGCAGCGACCCGGACGGCCCGGTGCGGAGGATCGTCGTCACCCCGCTGACCGACGAACGGCCCATCCGCTACCAGGACTGGGTGGCCAAACGCCGTGCCCTGGTACGGGAGTTCAGCGACGGCCGGTGCGGCTACCTGCACATCCCGGACCTCGGCGGCTCCGGCTGGGCGCAGTTCAACCGGGACCTGCGGCGCGAGCTGGACAAGCCCGCGCTGGTGCTGGACGTACGCGGCAACGCCGGCGGCAACGTCTCCGAACTGGTGCTGGAGAAGCTCACCCAGCACGTCCTCGCCTGGGACTTCAGCCGGGGCCGCCAGCCGGTCCGCTGGCCCCGGCACGCGCTGCGCGGCCCGCTGGTGGCGCTCGCCGACGAGGCGACCAGCTCGGACGGCGACGTGATCATCGCGGCGATCAAGCTGCTCGGCCTCGGCCCGGTGATCGGCAACCGCACCTGGGGCGGGGTGGTCGGGATGACCGGCCGGCACACCCTCGGCGACGGCACCCAGATCTCGGTGCCGAAGAACGCCTCCTGGTTCAGCGGCGGGCTCGGCTGGTCGGTGGAGAACCGGGGCGTCGAGCCGGACGTGCACGTGCTGCGCACCCCGCGGGACTGGGCCCGCGGCAGGCACCCCGAGCTGGTCGCCGCCGTCCAGCTGGCCCTGGAGCTGCTGGAGGACGCCCCCGCGGCGGCGCCCCCGCCGGAGTCCACGCCCCGGCCGGACCTGCGGCGCCCGCCGCTGCCGCCGCGGACGGGGTGATCCCCGGGCTCAGCCCCAGGGGTCGCCCTCGGCGGTCATGTCCTCGGCGGCGCGCCGGTCCGCCTCCTCCTGGGCGCGCTGCTCCGCCGTCTCGCGCTTGCGCTCGACGTCGTTGCTGTACGCGTCGACGGTCTCGTCGTGGGCGAGGGCGGCCCGCTCCGCGGCCTCCTGACCGGCGTGCTCGTGCGGCGGGCGGTGGAACAACCTGTCGAAGATGCCCATGGCTCCTCCTCCGGGGGGAACGACGGAATGCCGGGCTGCCCCCACTCTCACACCGGGGGCACGGGGACGCACGTTGAGCCTTTGGTCCCTGGTGGACGCGCCCAAGGGCCGTAGCCGGGGGCGGCCGGCGGGTGGAGGGTGGAGCCGTAGGCCGAATCGACGCCACCGTCTGGAGCCCGCTGTGACCGTCGCACCTTCCGCACGCCAAGCCCGGCGCACCGCCGAGGAGTCGCACGACGGACCGCGTCGGCGGGTCGGTTCGCTGGCCGCGCTGGACGGGCGGCTGCCCGGCACCCACGACCTGCTGCTGATGCAGTGCCCCAGTTCGCTGCGCCCGCTGGCGGGCGGCGAGCTGCCGGACTGGGCGCGGGCGGTGCTGCGCGCCCATCCGTGGGTGGTGGTCGGCCGGGCGCCCTCGGTGGTCGGCACCCCGGTGGACGTGCCGAACCCGCAGCGCTGCACCCGGGACCCGGAGGCGGCCCCCGAACACTGGCTCCCGGTGACCGTGCGCGGCCCGCGCCCCGGGCAGCGGCTGGACGCGCTGGCGCCCTGGGCCGCGGTGGCCCGGACGCTGCGGCCCGAACAGCTGGCCGACCGGCAGGGCCGGCTGGCCCCCGAGCGGGTCGCCGGGATCCCGGCCCTGGCCCTGCTGCCGGAGGTCGGCCGGCTGGTGGCGGACCACCGGCTGTCCTGGGGACCGATCGGCGCGGTCGGCTACGAGCTGGGCACCGGCGTCCCGGTGGCCGGGCCGCTCAGCCCGCTGCGGCTGGTGCTGCGCGCCCCGCACCCGGTCAGCCGGCGGGACGCGCTGCAGCTGCGGCGGGCGCTGAGCAAGCTGCCGGTGCCGGTGCAGGCCGAGCTGGAGACCCGGTACGGCTCGGTGCAGCTGGCCGAGTACGCGGCCTCCCCGGTCACCCTCACCCTGCTGACGCCGCACGGGCCCCGGGAGGTCCACGATCCGTGGTTCCCCCGGGGCCCGTTCGTGTAGGCCCTGGCCGAGGAGAGCGGCGCAACGGGCCGGGGCCCTCGTTCTCAGCCGCTGACGCTGGGCGCGCCCGTCTCCAGGTGCCCGGTGAACCGCTGCGACCAGCTGCCGTCGACGTCCACCGTGACGGTGAAGTCGTACCAGCCGTTGGTGTAGGCCACCGCGTTGAAGAAGTCGCTCACGCTGCCGCCCGCCGGCACCTGGTACGTCCAGGGGCCGTCCGTGCGGTAGTTGTTGGAGGCGATGGTGAAGGTGATCGGCGTGCTGCCGGAGTTGGCCAGCTTGAAGTAGACGGCCAGCTTGCCGGTGCCCGGCTCGACCGCGTACGAGGCGGTGACGGCGGCGTTCTTGCCCGCCTTGGTGGCGTCGCCCTTGAAGCGGCGCAGGAAGCGGTTGGGGCCGACCACCGACAGGTCGTACGGGCCGCCGCCGAAGTTGGTGCCGCAGTTGAAGAAGTCGCTGGTGCTGCCGCCCGGGTCCACCGTGTACTGCCAGGGACCGCCGCTGCGGTAGGCGTTGGCGTAGGCGGCGAAGTGCGAGGACTTGGAAGCCCCGTTGGCCATGCTGATCCAGACCTTCATCACCCCGCCCGAGCCGAACTCCAGGTGGTCCAGGTTGGCGTTCGGTTGGTACGGCAGCGCACGCGCGGGGCGGGTACCCGTCTCCTGCACCGGGAGCTGGTTGTTCACCGGGGCCGGGTTGGGCAGCGGGCCGCACGCCGACAGGCCGATGGTCTGCGAGGTGTCGGGCAGCGCGGGGAGGCCGTAGACCGGGTTGGCGAAGTCGAAGACGCTGGTGAGGTCGCCGCAGACGCGGCGGCGCCAGTCGCTGATGTTCACGCACTGCGCGGGGGTGCCGAGGGCGGCCGTCCAGACCTCCAGGAAGCGCAGCACCGAAGTGTGGTCGAAGGTCTCGGAGTTGACCCAGCCGCCGCGGGTCCACGGCGAGACGGCGATCAGCGGGACGCGGAAGCCGAGGCCGATGTTGGTGCCGTTGACGAACTCGCCCGGGGTTCCGGCCGGGGCGACCGGTGGCGGGACGTGGTCGAAGAAGCCGTCGTTCTCGTCGTAGTTGATGAACAGGACGGACGAGTTGAAGACGTTCGGGTCCGCGTTCAGCGCGTCGATCACGTTGTGGACGAAGTGCGCGCCGTCGGCCGGGGTGGCGTACGGGTGCTCGGAGGAGGCCTGGTCGGGAACGATCCAGGAGACCTGCGGGAGGGTGCCGGCCAGCACGTCGGCCTTGATCGCGGCGACGATGTCGTCCGGGGTCTTCCCGGTGACCTTGGGCACCGAGCCCATCCCCTTGGTCGCGAGGGCACTGCCGGCCGGGGCGTTGGCGAACTGCGAGAAGTACGCCAACGCGTTGTCGCCGTAGTTGTCGGCGGCGTTCTGGTAGACCTTCCAGCTCACCCCGGCGCCTTCCAGCGCCTCGGCGTAGGTCTGCCACCGCAGGCCCTTCTCGTCACCGCCGTCGTAGGCCGGGCCGCCCGCCGTCCCGGCCGGGTCGATCTGGCCGGACCAGTGGTAGGTGCGGTTGGGGCCGGTCGCGCTGAGCACCGAGCAGTGGTAGGCGTCGCAGATGGTCCAGTTCTCGGCGAGCGCGTAGTGGAACGGGATGTCCTGGCGGGTCAGGAAGCCGAGCGTGCGGACGTTGCCCTTGGCGGAGACCCAGTTGTCCATCTTGCCGCCGTTCCACGCGCTGTGCTGGTCGCTCCAGCCGTGGGAAAGATCCCCGTTGCACTGGGCCAGGCGCTCGGGGTCGGCGCCGCCGGCCGGCTTGGTCTGGCTGAACTGCCAGGGGTACTGGCGGCCGAACAGGCCGTTGGGCTGGTTGAAGACGCTGTAGCCGCCGGCGATCTGGATGGCGCTGCGGTCGGCGAAGCCGCGCACGCCGCTCAGCGTGCCGAAGTAGTGGTCGAAGCTGCGGTTCTCCTGCATCAGGATCACCACGTGCTGCACGTCCGTGACGGTGCCGGTCGTGGAGAGCGCGGTGGTGCTCGCGGTGGCGGCGCCCGTGGCGCCCGGGGCGGCCCCCGCGGCGCCGGTGCCGGCCACGGCGAGACCGGCCGCGGCGGCACCGGACAGCGTGACGAACTTCCTACGACTCAACTCGGCCATCAGCCCGGTCCGTCCCTTCGCTGGCGATGTTGTGTACACAAGTCGGGGCTCATCGATCGCGCAGCAGTCTCCACCGCTCGCGAACCGGGCCACCAGATGCGCACGGGAGGGTTGGCGGACTGTTCGTCCGGGCGTCACCGAGCGACGCCGGGCTGAACGTCCGACGGATCCGCCGGGAAGGAACCGGAACGGGATCCGAAAGTCAGCGGTCCTTCACCTCGATGCCCAGCGCGTGGGCGAACTGCGGCGCCAGCTCCAGCAGTTGGGTGGAACTGATGACGGCCCCGCGCAGCCCCTGGTGGCCGTCCACCAGGCCGAGCCGGCTCGCCCCGCGCAGATCGGTCCTGCTCAGCACGGCCCCGCGCAGCCGCACCTCCTCCAGCGTGGAGCCGGGGAAGGACACCCCGGTCAGCTTGGCCTCGCCGAAGTCCACGTCGCGCAGCAGGCAGTCCTCGAACACGACGTCCCGCAGCACGGCCGACCGCAGGTTGACCGCCTCCAGCTTGCAGCCGCGGAACACCACCCGGCGCAGCGCCGAGCCGTACCCGGCGACCCCGGCCAGCACGCCGCCGACGAAGGCGCTGTCCTGCCACTCGGTGTCGCTCAGGTCGCAGGCCACCCAGCGGCCGGCCTGCACCCAGACCTCGTTGAACCGGGCCTGGCGCAGCTTGACCCCGCTGAGCGCGACCGAGGTGAAGGCGCACTCCAGGAAGGCTGCCCCGGCGCCCGACTCGTCGGTGTGCTCGCCGCCGTCGAAGTGCGTGGTGTCGTACCTGGCGTCGCTGCGCAGCGGCCCGGTGTGGGGGCTCAGCAGGTCGGCGTACGGGAGGTCGGCGAGCTGGTCGGGGACGGAGCGCGACATGGCGGTGGAACCTCACGGTCGGGGACGGGCGGGCCTCATCCGCATGCTCGCACGCACCACCGACAAAGCCCCGGACGACGACACCTGGGACGACGACACCTGGGGACGACGGCGCCCCGGACCGGCCGCGGGGCGCGGTCGGTCCGGGGCCGGGTCGGCCGGGTGGTACGGGACGATCAGGTGGTACGGGTCGATCAGGTGGTACGGGTCAGCCGAAGAGCCAGAGCGAGTTGACCCGGCTGCGCTCGTTGCTGTTCGGGTACGGGTTGGTGCAGGACGGGCCGGGGCCGCCGCCCGACATCAGCTCGCTGCACGGGCCGGAGTAGTGGTCCGGCAGGCCGAGCACGTGCCCGGTCTCGTGGGCCGTCACCCGGACCGAGTTGTACTGCTGGTTCTGCTGGTAGTCGAGGAAGATGTAGCCGCTCCCGTGCCCGTCGGTGCTGGCGTAGGAGCCGCGGCTGTCGTTGCCCTCGTAGTAGCGGAAGTCGGCGTTCGAACCCGCCCGCAGCTGGACGTTGCCGACCGAGCTGTTCCAGATCTGCGCGGCGCTGGCTATCTGGTTGCGGAAGGACGGGGCCGAGCTGGCGTCATAGGTGACCACGACGGTCGCCAGGAGGGGGTTGGCGGCCTGCTTGGACTTCGCGGAGGCCATCACGGCCTGGAAGAACGCCTGGTTGTCCGCCGTCTCGGCGGCCGAACCCGCGTACGTCGAGGCGGTGTAGCCCTGCACGGCCGGGGCGGCCGGCGCGGCGGCGGCCGCGGTGGTGGGCAGCACGGCGAGGCCGGCCGCGAGGGCCAGGCCGAGGGTGGCGGACAGCACGGATCGCTTCATGTGGGGGCTCCTGAGGACTTCTGGGGACTCCGGCTCGCGGGCGCCGCAGCCGGGTTGGGGCCGGCGTGGGGGAACGCCCGGTGACCGGGTGGTGTCCCCAGAGCTTCAGGCAGCCCGACGGGCGGGCGGATGATGTCAACCTGCGATAGGTCGACCCAATACCCCTGCCACCCCACGGATTTGAGCCGTCTTTTACTCGTCTTGACTCGTCCATGCCCCTGGCATTCCGTTCCCCCTGGGGCTAGGCTCCGAGGCGGGGAAGTACCCATGCGGCGGGCCGCCCGTTTCCGGCCGGGCGGCCCGTCGCGGCCTCGATCCCCCTGCTGGAAGGGTCAGTTCGCGGACGCCAGCCCGTTCGCCCAGAGCACGTCGACCTGCGCCCGCTCGTTGCTGTCGGGGTACGGGTTGGTGCAGGACGGGCCGGGGCCGTGGCCCGACATCAGCTCGCTGCACGGGCCGGAGTAGTCGTCGGGCAGGCCGAGCACGTGCCCGGTCTCGTGGGCGGTGATCCGCAGCGGGTCGTACTGCTGGGTCTGCTGGTAGTCGAGGAAGATGTAGCCGTGCCCGTGCCCGTCGGTGCTGGCGTAGGAACCGCTGCCACTGCCCTCGGTGTACGAGAAGTCGCCGGTGCCGCTGGTCTCCTGGAGCTGGACGTTGTGCACCGCCCCGTTCCAGATCTGCGCGGCGCCGGCGATCTGGCTGGTGAAGGAGGGCGCGTTGGTGGTGTCGTAGGTGACGGTGACGGTCTGCAGCCACGGGCTGGCGGCCTGCTTCGCTTTCGCGGAGGCCATCACGGCCTGGAAGAACGCCTGGTTGTTCGCCGCCTCGGCGGCCGAACCCGCGTACGCCGCGACGACTCGACCCTGGACGGCGTGGGTCTGAACGGCGGGCGCGGCGGGCGCGGCGACGGCGGTGGCGGTGGCGGGCAGGGTCGCGAGGCCGGCGGCGAGGGCCAGGCCCAGGGTCGCGGACAGCACTGATCGCTTCATGTGGGGGCTCCGAGTTCGCGGTGCGCCTCCCCGCCGGCCGGTGGGGGCCGGGCACGGCGGTGGCCGGCGCGCGGTGGGGGCCGCCCCGACCGGGATCGGGGGCGGTGTGTCGCCCCTGAGCTTCGACCCGTCCGGGCCGGTCACGGATGATGTCAACCGGCAATAGCCCGGGCGCATACCGGTGGGGATCCGCCGAGTGTTCCGTCGGCCTGCCCTTGATCTCATGTCATGTCCTTGGCGATGCGCCTCGGCGGCGTCTATGCTCCCGTCGTGGAGCTCGACGTGAGACACCTCCGGGTGCTGTGCGCGATCGCCGACACCGGCAGCCTCCGCAAGGCCGCGCTCCAGCTCGGCATGACCCAGCCCTCGCTCACCACCCAGTTGCACCGCATCGAACGGGCCATCGGCGGCACCCTGTTCACCCGCGAGCAGACCGGGAGTCGGCCCACCGCGCTCGGCCACTCGGTGCTGTCCCGGGCCCGGCCGGTGATCAGCGAGATGGCCGCGCTGGTCGCCGCCGCCCGCCAGGAGGCCCGCGATTCGGCCGGCCCCGGGCGGCAGCGGCGGCTGCGCATCGGCAGCGTCGGCAGCCGGGCGGTCGCGGCCTGGCTGCGCCGGGTGCACGAGCGGCTGCCGGACACCGACACCACCATCCACGTCGACATCTCCGCCAGCGCCCTGCTGCGCATGGTCGCCGCCGATCAGTTGGACGTGGCCTTCGTGTACGAGAGCGAGGGCTTCCCGTTACGGGTGCCGCCGGACGCCGAGCACCGGGTGCTGATGGCCCGCGAGCCGCAGTTCGTCGCGCTCGCCGCCGGCCACCCGGCCGCCGCCCGCCCGGTCGTACACCTGGCCGACCTCGCCGAGGACACCTGGATGGTCGATCCGACCGCCGACCACGAGTACGCGGCGATGCGCCGGGTGTTCAGCGAGGCCGGGCTCAACCCCCGGGTGGTGCAGGTGCGGGACAACGCCACCGCCGCCGAGCTGGTCGCCTCCGGCGAGGCCGTCCGCCCCTGCCAGCCGACCTCGCTGCCCGGGCCCGGCACGGTGGTCCGCCCGGTGCACGGGGACCCGTTGGCCGTCCGGCTGCTGTTCACCTGGCGCCCCCGCGCGCTCAGCCCGCCCGCCCTGGACGCGCTGTACGGCGAGCTGCGCGCCGCCTACCTGGATCTGGCCAAGGTCAACCCGGCCTACCTGGCCTGGCTGGCGCGGCACGAACCGGTGCTGCTGGAGCGCGTCTGAACCCCGGTGGGCCGGGCGAACCCGTACGAACCGGAACGAAGCCGAACGAACCCGTACGGACCGGGTCTCGATGACCACTTGTGCCTCTTTTTTTCCGTACCGTCAGCCGTAGTTGACGCTTCGGTGCGCGAAGTGGGTGACAGCACGGCGGGTTTCCGGGCGTGCCCCGCGCGCTCTGCCGCGACCTCCCGGACCGCCCCGCTAGATTCGTCCCCGGTTGGAAGCGAGCGCGGGCCCTTCGGGGCCCCATGACACGGGCGGCCTGCGAGCAACGCGGAAGGTCAAGGCGGGTGGCAGGACAGCGGGGGCGGCCGAGCCGACCAACCCGTGTCCGCACCACCCGCCTCGTGATCACCGCGCTGCTCGCCAGCGCCCGCCCTGCGGCCACCCCCGCCGCCTCGGCGGCCCGGGCTACTACTTCTCCCAGCCGACCTTGCTGTAGTCCTCCGACGCGAGGCCGAAGGCCCCGTAGTTGGCGAGCCCCTTGCGGGTCGCCACCACGGCCGGCCGCTGGTAGAGCTCGACGGTGTGGCCGAGCTCCCAGATCCTGGCGTCCGCCTGGTTGTAGAGCTTCGCGGCCTCCACCGGGTCGACCGTGCCGGAGGCCTTCTTCAGCAGGTCGTCGATCTCCTGGCTGCCCAGCCGCGACGGGTTCTGGAAGGAGTTGTCGCCCACCGGCAGGCGGAAGTTGGCCAGGCTCTTGGAGTTCGGGAAGGAGTCGGTGTTGCGCCAGCTCGCGACGTCGAACTTGCCCGGGGTGATGTACTTGGAGAAGAAGTCGTTGGCGGCCACCTTGTCCAGGTCGACCTTGACCCCGACCCCCTGCCACATCGCCGCGGCCGCGGTGGCGAGGTCGAGCTGGGCCTGCGGGGTGCCGTCGCTGAGCACCCAGTGCAGTTCCAGCGACTTCCCGTCCTTGGTGCGCGGCTGCCCGCTGCCGGCCTCCTTCCACCCCGCGTCGTCCAGCAGCTTCTTGGCCACGGCCGGGTCGAACTTGGCCCAGTCACCGGAGTTGTCCTGGTAGCCGGCCTGGTTGGGCATGATGATGTGGTTGCCGAGCGGCTTGAACTCCACCGGCACCCCGTTGTTGGCGATCTTGATCAGCGCCGAGCGGTCGAGCGCCCTGCCGAGCGCCTGACGGACCTTCTGGTCCGCCAGCGCGCCGGTGCCGCCGAAGGAGATGTGCACCTCGTCCCACGGGCTGGCGGCCCGGATCACGGTGTCCTTGGCGTTCTTGAGCTGCCCGTACGCGGCGGCGGTACTGGCCGCGGCGAGGTCGATCTCGTTGTTGAGGTACGCCTGGACGCTCGCCGACTTGTCCATCACCCGGAAGGTGATCTTGTCGAGCTTGGCCCGGGTGCCCCACCAGGCCGGGTCCGGGACCAGGGTGAGGATCTGCGCGGTCTTGTCCGCCGTACCGACCTTGAACGGGCCCGCGGTGATCGGGATCTTCTCCACCCAGCCCTTGTTGAAGTCGTCCGGGGTGGAGATGGCGGCCGCCGGGATCAGCGGGCGGAACAGGTTCTGCCAGTCCGCGTACGGCTGCGCGAAGGTGACCTTCACCTCGGTCGGGTCGGCGCCCTGTTCGACGGCGGAGATCTGCTCGTAGCCGGACGGGTCGGCGATGCTGTACACGGGGTCCTTGCCGTTGCTGGTCTGCCAGTCCGCCTTGAAGTCCAGGTAGCTGAGCGGCTTGCCGTCCGACCACTTGGCCTTGGGGTTGAGCTTGTACGTGACGACCTGCGGCGAGGTCGAGGTGACCTTGGCCTCCACCAGGTAGTCGGGGTTCGGCTGGAAGGTGCCGGAGGCGTCCGTGCCGAACAGCCTCGGCTCCAGGGCGCGGATGAGGTTCACCGTGTCGGTGTACGTACCGCCGTCCACCTGGAGCGGGTTCCACTGGGTGATCCACTGGTCCAGCTGGAAGCGCACCTCGCCGCCGTCCTTGATCTGGTCCAGCGGCTTGGCGTTGATGTCCTGGGAGTCCTGTCTCGGCGGCTCGCTCTTGGCCACGTTGTCGGCCGAACCGCCACCGCCCGAGGTGCACGCGGTGACCGCCAGTGCGACGGCGGCGGCGAGCACGGCCGCCCGGCCGAGACGGCGGGCCGTGGTGGAAGCGTCCATGAGGGTCCCCCTGGGAATCGTGACGGGAGTTGGGCCGCGAGAGGCATGAGTCGGCTTGAGCGTGGGCACTCAATCCGGCACCGAGCCAGCCGAACGTAACAGCGGATCAGATTCGCCACCAGGGGGAGGAACGCACACCTGATCCAAAAGCCACACGCGGCAATGCCACCGCAACACCACCGCCGCACCCCGGTGCTTCACTCTGACCTGCGTTTTCCCAACTTATCTGCCGCTCCCGCCATCTGACGCCCCGACCGGGCCCGACCGAAGGCCACCATCCGATGCCCACCAGACGCGTCGGCCCCACCCTCACCCCGGGCGGCCGCTGATGCTCCGCTACCTGGCGAAACGGCTGAGCTACTACGCGGCACTGCTCATCGCCGCCGTGTTCCTGGCGTACGCGATCTCCGCGGGCGCCCTCCAGCCGCGCACCTACTTCGACGCCAAGCTCCCCCGCCCGTCCGCCGAATCGGTCGAACGGCAGCTCACCGCGCTCAACCTGAACGACCACACCCCGGTCGTCGAGCGCTTCGGCCACTGGGCCGGCGGTCTGCTGCACGGCGACCTCGGCCGGACCATCCACGACACCCCGGTCACCGACGACTTCGGCCGCCGGGTCTGGGTCTCGCTGCGGCTGCTGCTGCTCGGCAGCCTGCTCGGCACCGTCCTCGGCGTCGTCGCCGGGGCGTGGAGCGCCGTCCGCCAGTACCGGCTCTCCGACCGGCTGCTCACCGTGGCCTCCTTCGTCCTGCTCTCCACCCCGGTCTTCCTGGTCGCGCTGTTCCTCAAGAACGGCGCGATCGCCGCCAAGGACGCGGCCGGCCACGAGGTCATCCCGTTCACCGGCTACGAGACCCCCGGACTCACCGGCGGAATCGGCGCCCACCTCGCCGACTGGGCGCTGCACCTGCTGCTGCCCACCATCTCGCTCGCCCTCGGAGGCCTCGCCACCTACAGCCGCTACCAGCGCGGCATCATGCTCGACGTGCTCGGCTCCGACTACCTGCGCACCGCCGAGGCCAAGGGCCTCACCCGCCGCCGGGCCCTGCTCAAGCACGGGCTGCGCACCGCCGTGATCCCGATGTCGACCATGTTCGCCTACAGCTTCCTGGGCATCTTCACCGGTGCCATCTTCACCGAGACGATCTTCGGCTGGCACGGCATGGGCGAGTGGCTGATCCAGTCGATCAACGAACAGGACGTCAACTCGGTGGTGGCGATCAACCTGTTCACCGCCGTCGTCGTGCTCGCCTCCGGCTTCCTGGCCGACACCCTGCACGCCGCCCTCGACCCGCGCGTGCGGTCCTGACCGGAGGTGGCCTGACATGACCGTCGTCACTGCCGGATCCACCACTCCGGCCCCCGCCCCCGCCGGGCGCCCCCGGGCCACCGGCCGGGGCCGGCTCGTCCTCGCCCGGCTGCTCGCCGCCCGCGGCGCCGTCGTCGGCGCCGTCCTGATCCTGCTGCTGTTCGCGCTCGCCTTCGGCGGCCCGTACCTCACACCCTGGGACTACGCCACCCCCGACTTCACCGCCCTGCACCAACCCCCCTCCGCCGCGCACTGGTTCGGCACCAACGGAGTCGGCCAGGACGTGTTCGCGCAGACCGTCCGCGGGCTGCAGAAGTCGCTGATCATCGGCCTGCTGGTGGCACTGTTCTCCACCGTGCTGGCCTCGCTGGTCGGCGCCTGCGCCGGCTACTTCGGGGGCTGGGCCGACCGGGCGCTGATGTTCCTGGTCGACCTGATGCTGGTCTTCCCCAGCTTCCTGATCATCACCGTGGTCTCGCCCCGGCTGCGCAGCAGCGGCTGGATCGCCTTCGTGCTGCTGCTCGCCCTGTTCAACTGGATGATCACCGCCCGGGTCGTCCGCTCGATGACCATCTCCCTGCGCGAGCGCGAATTCGTGCGCGCCGCACGGTTCATGGGGGTGCGGCCGCTGCGGATCATCAGCCGGCACATCCTGCCGAACGTCGCCTCCTTCCTCATCGTCGACGCCACCATCGCGGTCGGCGGCGCGGTGATGAGCGAGACCGCGCTCTCCTACTTCGGCTTCGGCGTCCGGCCGCCGGACGTCTCGCTCGGCACCCTGCTCGCCGCCGGGACCAGCGAGGCCCCGGTGTTCCCCTGGATGTTCTACTTCGCCGCCGCGCTGCTGGTGCTGTTCGTGCTCGCCGTCAACCTGATCGGGGACGGGCTGCGCGACGCCCTCGACCCCACCGCCGGGGGCGCTCCCCGGCGCTTCCGCCGTTTCCGCCGCTCCGGTAGTGCCACTCGTTCCAGCCGCTCCACTCCTTCTAGTTCCAGCCACTCCAGTCGTTCCAGCCGCCCGCAGAGGAGGCGTCCGTGACCACCACCGCTGTCGAGACCCCGCTGCTCGCCGTCCGGGATCTGCGGGTGGACTTCGCCGGACCGCACGGCCCGGTGCCCGCCGTACGCGGGGTGGACCTCACCCTGCGGCGCGGCGAGACGCTCGGCATCGTCGGCGAGTCGGGCTCCGGGAAGTCCGTCACCGCGCTGTCCGTGCTCGGACTGCTGCCCGCGACGGCCCGGGTCAGCGGCTCGGTGCGGCTCGACGGCCGGGAGCTGGTCGGACTGCCCGGGCGGGACCTCGCCGCGATCCGCGGCCGCCGGATCGCCATGGTGTTCCAGGACCCGCTCTCCGCCTTCACCCCGGTCTACCGGATCGGCGACCAGATCGCCGAGGCGGTCCGCGTCCACCAGCGGGTCGACAAGCCCACCGCCCGCCGCCGGGCCGCCGAACTCCTCGACCTGGTCGGCATCCCGGCACCCGACCGGGCCCTGGACAGCTTCCCGCACGAATTCTCCGGCGGCATGCGCCAGCGCGCGATGATCGCCATGGCGGTCGCCAACCAGCCCGACATCCTGCTCGCCGACGAGCCCACCACCGCGCTGGACGTCACCATCCAGGCCCAGGTGCTCGACGTGCTGCGCACCGCGCAGCGGGAGACCGGCGCGGCCCTGGTCCTGGTCAGCCACGACCTCGGGGTGATCGCCGGCACCGCCGACCGGGTCGCGGTGATGTACGCGGGCCGGGTGGTCGAAACCGCCGGGGTGGACGCCCTGTTCGAGGCGCCGCGCCACCCGTACACGCTCGGACTGATCGGCGCGCTGCCCCGGCTGGACGGACGCGGCGGCGCCCTCGTACCGATCCCCGGCACCCCGGCGCCGATGGCCGAACTGCCGCCCGGCTGCCCGTTCGCCGCGCGCTGCCCGCTGGCGGAGGAGCGCTGCTCGACGGCCGAACCCGCGCTGGGCGGGGACGGCGGGCACCAGGCCGCCTGCGTGCGGTCGGCGGAGCTGGCCGAACGACGGCCCGCGCCGAGCGAGGTGTACCCCGTACCGGAACTGCCGGACGCCCCGGCCGCCGGCCCGGCCGACCACTCCTCACGGGCGCCGGTGCTGGCGGTGAGCGGACTAGGCAAAACGTTTCCGCTGCTCAAGGGCACAGTGTTCAAGCGCCGGGTCGGCGAGGTCTACGCGGTGGACGGCGTCGACCTGGACCTGAGGGAGGGCGAGACCCTCGGCCTGGTCGGGGAGTCCGGCTCCGGCAAGTCCACCACGCTGTTCGAACTGCTGAGGCTCGGCGCCCCCGAGACCGGCCGGATCGAACTGCTCGGCCACGACACCGCCCGACTCACCCGGGCCGAGGCCCAGCGGCTCCGGGCCCAACTCCAGATCGTCTTCCAGGACCCGATGGCCAGCCTCGACCCCCGGCTGCCGATCGGCGACATCATCGCCGAACCCCTGCGCGCCCAGCGCGCACCGCGCGAGGAGATCGCCCGCCGGGTGCCCGAACTGCTGCGCCAGGTCGGTCTGGACCCGGACCACGCCGCCCGCTACCCGCACCAGTTCTCCGGCGGGCAGCGCCAACGGGTCTCGATCGCCCGGGCGCTCGCCGTCCGGCCGAAGCTCCTGGTGCTGGACGAACCGGTCTCCGCCCTGGACGTCTCCATCCAGGCCGGGGTGCTCAACCTGCTCCAGTCGCTCAAGGCCGAGCTCGGGCTCTCGTACCTGTTCGTCTCGCACGACCTCTCGGTGATCCGGCACCTCGCCGACCGGGTCAGCGTGATGTACCTGGGTCGGACGGTCGAACAGGGAGAGGTCTCCGCGGTCTTCGACCGGCCCCGGCACCCGTACACCCGGGCGCTGCTCTCCGCCGTCCCGCTGCCCGACCCCGCCGCCGAGCGCGCCCGGGACCGGATCCTGCTGGCCGGGGACCCGCCCTCGCCCACCGAGCGCCGCACCGGCTGTCCCTTCCGCACCCGCTGCCCGCTGTACGCCCGGCTCACGGAGGCGGCGGACCGGGCGCGGTGCGAGCAGGAGCGGCCGGCCCTCGACGGCGACCGGGCCGACGCGGACCACCGGGCCGCCTGCCACCATCCGGAGGACTCGTCGGACTGATCACATTGAGTGCTGGCATGAATGCGATTCGGTGGATCGGCCTGGTGGCGTGTACTGTCTTCCACGTCAGCAAGCGCCGCTAGCTCAGTTGGTTAGAGCAGCTGACTCTTAATCAGCGGGTCCGGGGTTCGAGTCCCTGGCGGCGCACATGGCAAGGTCTCAGGCCGTCCACTCCGGTGGGCGGCCTGAGGCGTTTCCGGGGGTGGTAGACCTTCCCCGTGACCTCCGCCGACATCCGCCCCCTGCCCGAGGAACTCCTGCTGCTCTGCGCCGACCCGGCGCGCGGCCGGTTCCTCAACCCGTCCTCCCACCTCAACCAGGTGATCGCCGGCGCCGTCCTCGCCGAACTGCTCCTGACCGGCGCGATCACCGTCGAGAAGCAGCGCATCACCGGCTACCAGCCCTTCGGCGCGACGGACGAGGTCGCGGCCGGGGTGCTGGCCCGGCTGGAGTCGAAGGGCAAGAGCCGCTTCCGGCCCTGGCTCTTCGAGGCGGTCCGCTGGATACCTGAGCGGCCCGGCTACCGGTTCCACCTCGACCGGCTGGTGGCACAGGGGTACTACACCGTCGAGGAGAAACGCTTCCTCGGCCTGCCGGTGCGGCGCCACCTCCCGACCCGGCCCGACCTCGCGCGGCAGACGGCCGCGCGGGTGGCCGCCACCCTGCTGGCCCGCGACGGCGGGGCCGGACGGCCGACGGCCGAGCGGGACCGGCAGCTGGCCGGACTGATCGACGTGGCCGGACTGGAACGCCGCCTCTACCCCGGCCGGGACGGCGCACCGATCAGACGCGCCGCCGGCCGTCTGGCCCGGGAGCTTCCCGTTCCGCAGGCGGTCCGGAAGGCCGTCGAGCGGATGTCCGGCAACTGAGCCGGGAGGCCTCGGCGGGTCCGGCGGGTTCTCAGCGGGTCCGGCGGGTGTTCAGCAGGTCCGGCGGGTCCAGCAGGTCCGGCCGGTCCTCAGCGGGTGTCGAGGATCGCGGAGGCGACCGCGTCCGGGCGGTCGAACATCACCAGGTGCCCGGCCGGGGCCGTCGTCCGGTAGTCGGCTCCGAGCAGCGCGGCGAGCTCCCGCTGCTCGGCCAGCCAGGTCTCGGTGCGAACGGTCCGGCAGCCGTCGTCGGCGGCCAGCACGGTGACCGGCAGGTCCTCGGGCAGCGGCCGGGTGAGCCGCAGCTCGTCCAGCTCGGCGGCCATGTCGAGGAAGCGCCCGTTCTCCCGGAGCAGTGCGCGCAGCGCCCGCCCGGTGCGGTAGCAGTGCCGGACCAGCGGCGCCGGGGCGAGGTCCTCCCGGCGGACGGTGGACAGCCGGGCGGTCACCCGGCGCACGGTCGGGCCGAACAGGTACGGCACCGCGAGGGCCCTCGCGGCGCCCGCCACCGTCCGGGCCGCCAGGTCGCGCACGGCGGGTGCCGGGTACGGGCGGGCCATCGGTGCGACGCTGCTGTCGACCAGGACCAGCCCGGCGGTCCGCTCGGGGTGCAGCCGGGCGAAGCCCTCGACGTGGAAGCCCGCGACCGAGTGGCCGGCCACGGTGCAGGGCCCGCGCAGCCCGAGGCCGTCCAGTACCGCCCGGATCCGCTCGGCCTCGCCGGCCACCGTCGGGGCGGGCCGCCCGGTGGCGGGCTCGGCGGCGCTCAGCCCGTAGCCGGGCCGGTCGAAGCGGACGACGGTGCGGTACGGGGTGAGGAACGGGACCACGAGGTCCCAGTCGAACCAGCTGCTGCCCAGACCTCCGGTGAGGAGGCAGACCGGCCCGCTGCCCTCGGTGCGGACGTGCAGCGGCACGCCGTCGATCCGCAGGAAGCACGCCCGGACCTCGGGTCCGTCGGGGGTGTCCGGGGTCCCCGGTCGGTTCGGGGCGGTCATGTCGGCCTCCGTTCCAGGGTCGGCCCGGCCCGCCACGGCGCCCCGGCGGGATCGTCCGGTCCATCGGGGAGGGCCTTCGAGCGGGGCCCTGCACCGCCCCCGGCACCGGCTCCTGAACCGGTCCCTGAACCGACATCCGAACCGGCCTCCGAGCGGGCGACGCCGAGGGCCAGCACGCCCAGCCAGAGCGCGACCAGCAGCACCTGGAGCCGCTGGCCCGCGCCGAGCGCCCAGGTGCCGCGGCCGGTCTGGAAGGCCGCGATCGCGGCGAGGCTCCAGGCGGTGGCGAGCAGCTCGGCGCCGAGCAGCCAGGGCCCGAACCGGCGCACCGGCGGCCACCAGCCGTGACGGCGGGCGGCCACGGTGAGCGCGGCCATCCCGGTGAGCGCGCCGAGCATGGCGAGACTGCTGCTGACGGCGTGCGCGGTGTGGGTGGCCGGGACGAGCCCGGCGGTCTCACGGGCGGCGCACATCTCGTCGCTGGTGGGAGTGCAGCTGAGCGGCAGCCGGGAGTCGGCGGCGGTCGCGGCGCCGAACAGGGCCAGGGCGGACCAGCCGACCAGCGCCCAGCGCCTGCCGCCGGGGCTCCCGGGGCTCTTCGCCTGTCCGGTGGCCAGGGCCACGACGGCGGCGGCGAACACGCAGAGCCCGGCGGCCAGGTCGGTGGCCCGGAAGAGCCCGCCCAGCGGCTGGTCCTCGGCGGCGAGTTCGCTGATGTACGCCTGCACCGGGTCCAGTCCGGTGCTCAGCACGACCTCCAGCACCCAGGCGGTGTACGCCACGGCGCTGAGCAGCAGCAGGGCCGCGACCGCCGTCCGCGCACGGGGCCGTCGCGGCCGGGGGCGTCGGGGGTGGGGGTGTCCGGGCTGGAGGCTGGGCACCGTTCCACCCTAACCGGCCGCGAACTTCGCCCCAACCGGGAGGAAACGGGCGCCCGGAGCATCGGGCGGGGAGGAGGTGGTTCGGGGCACACCTCGGACTCGTGTATTGTTTTCCAGGTCAGCAGGCGCCGCTAGCTCAGTTGGTTAGAGCAGCTGACTCTTAATCAGCGGGTCCGGGGTTCGAGTCCCTGGCGGCGCACAGACATTGGGGAGCCTCTCGCAACAGCGAGGGGCTCCCCGATTTTTTGGCCCTCGACGTCCGTTTTGTGTGTGATGTCGGTCTCGATTGCCGTTCCCACGGAGCCATCAGGCCCGTCCGGCGCGTCCTGGGCAGTAAACCGGAATCGGGACAAAGGTCCCTAACCGCCATTGTCCCCGTCCGTGCAGGCTGGCCCGGTCCGCCCGCAGGAAAGGCCGCGCTTTGTCCACAAACGCCCAGGGCGGCCGCCGCACGCCGTCGATCAGCCTCCGGCCGGTCAAACGGCTCAAGCGCTCCCCCGGCACGACCGGTTCCTCGTCCGGCGGCAAGAGCAGGAAGCCGCGGCGCCCCAAGCGCACCGGCTGGCGCCGGCTGATACCCACCTGGCGGATGACCCTGGTCGGACTCGGCTCCGCGCTGCTGCTCGGCATAGGCCTGTTCGCGCTGGGCATCGCGCTGGTGAAGGTCCCGGACGCGCACGCCGCCGCGACCGCGCAGAGCAACACCTGGCTCTACTCCGACGGCTCGGTGATCACCCGCACCGGCCAGACCAACCGGCAGAACGTCGGCCTGGACAAGGTCTCCCCCGCCGCCCAGCACGCCGCGCTGGCCGCCGAGGACCGCAACTTCTACAACGAGGGCGCGGTCAACGTGCAGGGCCTGGCGCGAGCCGCCCTCAACACCGCCAAGGGCGAGGCCACCCAGGGTGGCTCCACGATCACCCAGCAGTACGTGAAGAACACGTACCTGAGCCAGAAGCAGTCGATCACCCGCAAGGTGAAGGAACTCTTCATCGCCATCAAGGTGGACGCCACCGAGAGCAAGGACGACATCCTCTCCGGCTACCTGAACACCTCCTACTACGGCCGCGGCGCGTACGGCATCCAGGCCGCCTCCCAGGCGTACTTCGGCATCGACGCCTCCGCGCTCAACGCCGCCCAGGGCGCCTACCTGGCCACCCTGCTGAACGCCCCGAGCGCCTACGACGTGGCCACCGCGACCGAGGCGGGCAAGCAGAACGCCGTCAACCGCTGGAACTACGTGCTCGACGGCATGGTCAAGGAGGGCTGGCTCTCCCCCGACGAGCGCGCCAAGACCACCTTCCCCGACGTCAAGGACCCGCAGCCCAACCCGGGCCTGTCCGGCCAGTCCGGCTACCTGGTGAACGCGGCCACCCAGTACCTCACCTCGAACGGAATCATCAACGAGACCGAGCTGGCCAAGGGCGGCTACACGATCAAGCTGACCATCGACCCGAACCGCCAGCAGGCCCTGCAGGACTCCGTCCAGGCGCAGCTGCACGACACCCTGAACCCGGACAAGCGGAAGAAGGACGCGGCCGCCCAGGCCGGCGCGGCCTCGGTGGACCCGAAGACCGGTGCGGTCGTCGCCCTGTACGGCGGCGTCGACTACGTGAAGCACTACGTGGACAACGCGACCCGGCGCGACTACCAGGCCGGTTCGACCTTCAAGGCGATCGCCCTGGCCGCCGCCTTCGAGAACAACGCCAAGACCCAGGACGGCCGGACGATCACCCCGCGCACCGTCTACGACGGCACCAGCGGCCGCAAGGTCCGCGGCGGCAAGGGCACCCCGTACGCGCCGCCGAACGAGGGCGACAAGAGCTACGGCCAGATCTCCCTCCAGCAGGCCACCGACTGGTCGGTCAACTCGGCCTTCGCCCAGCTCGCGCAGGACACCGGGCTGCAGAAGGTCAAGGACACCGCGGTCGCGATGGGCCTACCCGGCAACACCCCGGGTCTGGACCCGGTGCCGTCCATCCCGCTGGGCGCGGCCACCCCGAGCGTGCTCGACATGGCCGGCGTGTACGCCACCCTGGACAACGGCGGCAAGCAGATCACCCCGTGGCTGGTGCAGTCGGTGGACCGCGAGGGCGAGAACGTCGCGCTGCCCGCGCACAAGACCACCCAGGCGATCAGCGAGGACACCGCCAACCAGGTCACCTCGATGCTCCAGGGCGTGGTGAGCGACCAGGGCGGCACCGGCTGGCGGGCGAAGGCGCTGGGCCGCCCGGTGGCGGGCAAGACCGGCACCACCGACGACCAGAAGTCCGTCTGGTTCGTCGGCTACACCCCCGAGCTGGTCACCTCGGTCGCGCTGTTCGGCCAGGACCCGGGCAACGGCTCCCAGGTCAGCCTGAGCGGCGTCGGCGGGATCGACGGCGCGGCGGGCGGCCAGTACCCGGCGCAGATCTGGACCAGCTACATGAAGGCGGCGCTCAAGGGCCAGCCGGTGAGCGACTTCCCGACCCCGGCGGACGGCGGCGACTCCTCCGGTCCCGCCGACGTGCCGAGCGCCCCGAGCAGCCCGAGCAGTACCCCGTCGACCGGCTCCGCCACGCCGAGCACCGGCGCCGGCACCCCGCCGAACGACAACTCCGGCGCGAGCTCGCCGTCGGGCGGCACCGGCTCCGGGTCCGGTTCCGGGTCCGGTTCCGGGTCTGGCTCCGGCTCCGGCTCCGGCTCCGGCGGGGCGACCACCGCGCCGACCGCTCCCTCGACCACCCAGCCGACCACCCAGCCCACCCGGCCGACCCGGCCCACCAACCGGCCGACCACGCCCACCCAGCCGACCGCTCCCCCGACCACGCAGCCGACCACCCAGCCCACCGGCGGGTCGGACTCGCTCGCGGGGGCGGGAGCCGGGGCCGGGAGCGGCTCCGGGAACTGACGTTCCGCCGAGTGGGTACCGCGCCCGGGGGCTGATGCTCCCGGGCGCCGGCGTTCCCGGGGCCGGCATCCCTGGGGGCGGCGTTCCCGGGATCCCGCGCTCCCGGGCCGGCGTTCCTGGGGCCGGCGTTCCTGGATGGGCGATTGCGCCGTTGCGCACAGTTGCGACCAGGACCAAATGACGGAATGGCGCCTTACCCAAGCGCCGCTCCGACTGTCAGAATGCGGCCGTGCACCGATCAACGGCCTCGCCCACCCACCCTCCGGGCAGAACCCTCGGCCTCGGCCTCGCGCTGGTCTCCGCGTTCGCCTTCGGCGGTTCCGGCACCGCGGCCAAGCCGCTGATCGAGGCCGGGCTGTCACCACTGCACGTGGTGTGGCTCCGGGTCACGGGCGCGGCCGTCGTCCTCCTTCCCATCGCCTACCGGCACCGGGACGCCGTCCTGCGCCGCCCCGGCCTGCTGCTCGGCTTCGGCCTGCTCGCCGTGGCCGGCGTCCAGGCCTGCTACTTCGCGGCGATCTCCCGCATCCCGGTCGGCGTCGCCCTGCTCATCGAGTACCTCGGGCCGCCACTGCTGATCGGCTACGTGAAGTTCGTGCAGCGCAAGCCGATCTCCCGGGGCGCGGCCATCGGCGCCGGCGTGGCGGTGGCCGGACTGGCCTGCGTGGTGGAGGTCTGGAACGGCCTGAGCTTCGACCCGCTGGGCGTGCTGTTCGGCCTCGGCGCAGCCTGCTGCCAGGTCGGCTACTTCGTGCTCGCCGACGCCGGCCGCCGCGGCGAGCGCCCGGTCGACCCGATGGCCGTCAGCGCGTACGGGCTGCTCATCGGCGCCGTCGTGCTCACCGCGTTCACCCGGCCCTGGCAGGCCGACTGGGGCAAGCTCGGCGGTTCGGTGGTGATGAACGGGCACACCCTGCCCGCACTCGTCCCGGCCGCCTGGATGGTGCTGATCGCCACCGTGCTCGCCTACCTGACCGGCGTGGTCTCCGTCGGGTACCTCTCGCCGCCGGTCGCCGGGGTGGTGGCCAACCTGGAGGCCGTCGTCGCCACCGTGCTGGCCTGGGTCCTGCTCGGCGAGCACCTCGGGCTGCCGCAGATCACGGGCGGCCTGCTGGTGCTGGCGGGCGCCTTCGCGGCGCAGTCGAGCAAGCCGGCGGCGGTGGAGGCGGTACCGGGGGCGGCAGAGGCCTCGGGGGGCGGAGAGCCTCGGGAGGCTCGGGAGGCGCGGGAGGCTCAGGCGGCTCGGGAGCGGGTGGCCGCCGCCGAGCGCGAGGTCAGCGGCCGGTCCAGCCGAACCAGTCGAGGTGATTGAGCGGCCACACGACGCCCGACACCGGACCGACCACGTCGTCCACCGGCACGGCGCCGCCGCCCGGACCGCGCTGGTGGTAGCGGGAGTCGGCCGAGTCGCTGCGGTGGTCGCCCTCCACCCAGACGTAGCCCGTGGGCACCGTCACCGGGCCGAAGTCCAGGCCCGCGCAGGAGTCGTCGCCGGGGTGCAGGTACGGCTCGTCGACCTTCTTCCCGTCGACGGTCAGCGTGGTGCCGTTGCACTGCACGGTCTGGCCACCGGTCGCTATGACCCGCTTGACCAGGTAGTTGTCGTCCTTCGGCGGCACCAGCCCGACGAAGCTCAGCGCCGAGCTGACGGCGTTGGTGAACGGGTTCGAGTCCACCGGCTGCGGCGGCAGCCAGTTTCCCGGGTCCTTGAAGACCACCGGCTGCCCCGGCTCCGGCTTCCAGCCGGTCAGCGGCGCGAGCTTGTTCACCCCGACCCGGTCGCCGATCCGCAGGGTGTTCTCCATCGAGCCGGACGGGATGGAGAACACCTGGAACAGGCAGGTCTTGATCAGCAGCGCGATCACCAGGCCGACCGCCGCCATCGCGGGCAGCTCGATCCACAACGGCCGGGACTTGCGCCCCGCCCGGCGGTTCCGACGGCCACGCGAGCCGGAGGCGCGGCGGCGTGCCTCGGCACGGCCGCCGGGTGCACCGGGTGCGTCGGGTCCGCCGTGGGCGTCCCGGGCGTACGCGTCCCGGGCGTGCGTGGCGTCCTCGGCGTGCTCGGCGTCCTGCACGGCGGGATCGCTGGGGGCTCCGCTGGGCGTTTCGGGCAGGTTCACCGCCATCGTCGCTGCTCCACCTCTCCGGCTGGGGAAACCTGCACGCTACGCCAACCGGGGAGCCGCACGAAATCCGACATTTAGCCGCCCCCGACATCGCCGAGCGGGGAGCGCCCGCTCCGCCCGGCTCTCGGCGCTGCCGCCGGGGGCCGGTCACGGGTCGGCCCCGGGGCCGGTTCAGAACTGGTTCGGGGCCGGTTCGGGAGCTGGTTCAGGGGCCCGGCCCGGTCAGGGGGCCCGGTCAAGGGGCCCGGTCAGGGGGCCCGGTTCAGGCGCGGGCGATGGCCTCGTGGTGGCGGATGACCTCGGCGATGATGAAGTTCAGGAATTTCTCCGCGAAGACCGGGTCGAGCTTGGCCCCGGCGGCCAGTTCCCGCAGTCGCTTGATCTGGTCCCGCTCCCGGGTCGGGTCGGCCGGGGGCAGCTTGTGCTCGGCCTTGAGCCGGCCGACCCGCTGGGTCGCCTTGAAGCGCTCGGCCAGCATGTGGACCACTGCGGCGTCGATGTTGTCGATGCTCTCGCGCAGGCTGGTCAGCTCAGCCCGTACCGCGTCGTCGATCCCCTCCGGCAGGCCGGCGTCGGGGGTCGTGGGCTGGTCCGTCATCGGGTCGGCTCCCGGTGTCTGGGTGGGGCGCCCGACCGTACGGCGGCCGGGCTCGGACCCCGGCAAATCTAACAGGGCCGCCGCACCGGGCCCGCACCTTCGAAGGATCCGTCCACCATCCGGACAGCCCGCCGGGCCGTCCACCCACCCGGCTCCGGGGCGGCGCTGCCCGTAGGCTGGTGCGTGCATGACCGGAAGTGACGACTCAGCAGCCCCCCATGTTGGAGGAACCGATCGTGGCAACCACCCGCACCGCCCGCACGGCCTGGGAGGGCAACCTCCTCAACGGCAAGGGGCAGGTGACCTTCGCCTCGTCCGGGATCGGCGAGTACCCCGTCTCCTGGCCCTCCCGCGCCGAGGAGCCCAACGGCAAGACCAGCCCGGAGGAGCTCATCGCGGCCGCCCACTCCGCCTGCTTCTCGATGGCCCTCTCACACGGCCTGACCGGCGCCGGCACCCCGCCCACCACGCTGGACACCCAGGCCGATGTCACCTTCCAGCCCGGCACCGGCATCACCGGCATCCACCTGACCGTCACCGGTGAGGTGCCCGGCCTGGACGAGGCCGGCTTCGTCAAGGCCGCCGAGGACGCCAAGGCCAACTGCCCGGTCAGCAAGGCCCTGTCCGGCACCACCATCACCCTCACGGCCAAGCTGGCCTGACCCCTCCTCCCAGGCCCTCCTGGGTGCCCCCGGGCCCCGCTCCCGACCCCGCCCCCGGCGCGCAACCGGCGCCCGGGGGCGCGGCATCGGCTCACACGCTCCCCGCGCACCTCATGTGATGTACACCAAGGGCGTCCGAACGTTCCACCACGCATGATCACAAAGGGGGCGAATCACCCTGGCGGCGGTCACCGCGCGTTGCCGTCGCGGCCTATGATCGGCCGCAGCGCCCTGTTCTCCACCCGGGTCCCCGCGCGACATCGCCCCACGGTGGGCACCCCGCAGCGGACCGACTCCGAGGACCGCGACAGAGTGCGGAGCCGGCCACCGGAATCCCGACTGGGCCGGACGGACCATCGTCAAGCGTCAGCAGCGGACGGGAGCATGCCGTGCCGGGCCAGAACGAGGGGGCCGACGCACACCACCCAGGCGTGCGACGAGAGGAATCGTCACACCACCGCCACCTCGCCGCGCCGGTCCTCACCCCGGACGCCGCCCCCGCCGCTCCGGCCACGGCCACGGCCTGCGGCACGCTGGAGGACCCCGGGGTGCTGCTCTGCCCCACCTGCTCGGCCCCACTGACCGCCGACGGCCACCGGGGCGCCGACCGGCCGCCCGCGGCGCTGCGGGCCAGCGAGTCCCGGTTCCGGGCCGCCTTCTGCGACGCGGTCATCGGCATGGCCCTGATCGACCCCGAGGACCGGATCATCGAGGTCAACCCCGCCTTCGCCGGCCTCATCGGCCGCAGGGTCGGCGACCTGGTCCAGACCCACCTGCACGAGATCATCGACCCGGAGGGCCTGCCGCACCGGCTCTTCACCGAACTCGTCCGCGGTGGGCGGGAACGGTTCCGCGTGGAGAAGCAGCTCAGGCACCGCGAGGGCCACACGGTCTGGAGCAAGGTCACCGTCTCCCTGATCCGGGACACCACCGGGCAGCCGCTCTACACCCTCGCGCTGGTGGAGGACATCACCGAGCAGCGTCTGCTCGGCGACCGCCTGGAGTTCCAGGCCCTGCACGACCCGCTGACCCGGCTGCCCAACCGGACCTTCTTCTTCGACCGGCTCGACGCCGCCTGCCTGCCGGGGGCCGAGGGCCCCGGGGCTGATGCGGACTCGGGTGCGGACGTGGGTGCGGGCGCGGGCGTGGGCGCGGGTGCGGACTTGGCAGTCCCCGTGGTTCAGGGGGACGGGCGCCGGGTCGGCGTCTGCTATCTGGACCTCGACGGCTTCGCGGCGATCAACGAGACCCTCGGCCACCACATCGGCGACCAGCTGCTGGTCGCCGTCGCCGCCCGACTGCGGCACGGGCTCTCCGAGCGCGACGCCCACCTGGTCGCCCGGATGGGCGGCGACGAGTTCGCCGTCCTGGTCTCCGACAGCCTGGGCAACGAGCAGCTGACCGCGCTGGCCGGGCGGATCCTGGAGGTGCTGGAACGTCCCTTCGACATCGCCGGGCACCGATTGGTGATCACCGCCAGCGTGGGCGTCGTCGAACGGTCGGTGCACGAGACCACCCCGGCCGACCTGGTGAAGGACGCCGACGCCACGCTCTACTGGTCCAAGGCCGACGGCCGCGCCCGCTGGACCCTCTACGACCCGGACCGCGGCGCCCACCAGCTCACCCGCCAGCTGCTCGCCACCGCGCTGCGGCCTGCCCTGGAACGCGGCGAGTTCACCATCGAGTACCAGCCGCTGGTCGGCCTGGCCGACGGGGCGGTCCACGGCGCCGAGGCCCTGGTCCGCTGGCGCCACCCCCGCTACGGGACGCTCTCCCCGGACCGCTTCATCCCGCTCGCCGAGGAGTCCGGCGCGATCGTGCCGCTCGGCAAATGGGTGCTGGAGGAGTCCTGTCGCCAGGCCAGGCAGTGGCTCACCGAGTTCCCCGACACCGAGACCTTCGTGAGCGTCAACCTGGCGGCCCGCCAGATCTGGGACTCCGACGTGGTCGCCGACGTCGCCCGAGCCCTGGAACTCACCGGACTGCCGGCCCGGCTGCTCCAACTGGAGATCACCGAGAGCGCCCTGCTCGGCCCGGGCGGGCGCCCGCTGCAGGCCCTGCAGGCGCTGGCCGACATGGGCGTGCGGATCGCCATCGACGACTTCGGCACCGGCTACTCCAACCTGGCCTACCTCTCCCGGCTGCCGGTTCACGTCCTGAAGCTCGACGGCACCTTCATCGAGGGCTTCCGCGACCCGGCCCCGACGGACCGTCCGGGCCTCCCCGAGCTCCGCGCCCGCCGCAGCGACGCCGACGAGCAGATCGTCGGCGCGATGGTGCAGCTGGCCCACACCCTCGGCCTGACCGTCACCGCCGAGGGCATCGAGAGCGCCGCCCAGGCCGAGCGGCTCCGGCTGACCGGCTGCGACACCGCCCAGGGCTGGTACTTCGCCCGCCCGGGCGAGGCCGAACTGGTCGCCGCGATACTCCGCGAGGGCCGCCCCGCCCCGGACGGCCGCTAGGCCGGGAACGTCCGGGCCGGGGCAGGAGCTCCGGCAGGACGGCCACGGTCGGGCCAACGCCGCCGGGGCGTCGCTGCCGGGCCGTGGCCGTGGCCGTCCGACGGTGGCTCTCGGACGGCGGCTGTCAGGCCTTGGCCGTCAGGCCGTAGGCCTCGGCGATCAGACCGTAGGAGCGGATCCGGGCCTCGTTGCCGTGGACGTGCGAGGTGACCATCAGCTCGTCCACCCCGGTCCGCTTGCGCAGGGCCTCCAGACCGTCCGCGACCTGGCCCGGCTCACCCAGCACCACGTTCTCAAGCAGGCTGTCCATGAAGTCCGCCTCGGCCGGGCTGTACGGGTACTCCTCGGCCTGCTCCGGGCTGGGGATCGGGCCCACCTGGCCGCTCCGGAGCCGGAGCATGCCGAGGGCGGCGGAGCGGGCGAGGCGGAGGGCGGAGGCCTCGTCGTCGGCGGCGACGGCGCTCACGCCGATCAGCGCGTAGGGCTCGCTGAGCACGGCGGAGGGGCGGAAGGACGATCGGTAGAGGTCCAGCGCCGGGATGGTGTTGGTGCTGCTGAAGTGGTGGGCGAAGGCGAACGGGAGGCCCAGACGCCCGGCCAGCTGGGCGCTGAAGCCGGAGGAGCCGAGCAGCCAGATCGGCGGGCGGCCCTCGCTCCGGGGGACGGCGGTCAGCCGCGCGTACGGGTGGCCGGAGGGGAAGTCCCCGTCGAGGAAGTGGGTCAGCTCGGCGAGCTGCCGCGGGAAGTCGTCCGCACCCTCGCCGAGGCCGCGGCGCAGCGCCCGGGCGGTGGCCGGGTCGGTGCCGGGGGCGCGGCCGAGCCCGATGTCGATCCGGCCGGGGTGCAGGGCCTCCAGCAGGCCGAACTGCTCGGCGATGGCCAGCGGGGCGTGGTTGGGGAGCATGACCCCGCCCGAGCCGAGCCGCAGCGTCGTGGTGTTGGCCCCGAGGTGGGCGAGGAGGACGGCCGGGGTCGAGCTGGCCACCCCGGGCATGCCGTGGTGCTCGGCCACCCAGAAGCGGTGGTACCCCCACTGCTCGGCCCGGCGGGCCAGCTCGGTGGTGGCCGCGAGGGCCTCACCGGGCGTGTACCCGACGCCGACGCTGGCCAGGTCGAGGATCGAGAGCGGAGCGGGCGCCGTACCGCGGGCGGTCCCCCGGATCGCCTGGTCGATCCGCGGCTCGGTTCCGTGCCCCTGCTGGTCCTCGGTGGTCATCCCGTGTTCCTCCTGGCTGTCCTTGATCCGGCTGCCCTCTGGGCCTGCCGTCGTGAGCGACCGCACGGGTCTCGGACGGCCCTGCGATCGCTACTGCCAAGCAGCATCAACTACGGCTCCGGACCCGCTGTTCCCTTGAGCCGGAAGCGTTCCAACCACTTCGCCCCGGAACGGCCAACCCTTGACCTGTTGACCGAGCGCCAGCACACGGACACGGATGGCGACTTCACGCCAGGGGTGGAAGTCGCCAGCCCCGGGCCTCGCGGTCGACGGCGGACATCCGGCAGGCTGGCGATCAGGAGCGGGACGCCCAACGGGAACCCCACTCCGCAAGCAAGATCGTCGGGCTGGACCAGCACCGGACGATCCCCGCGAGCCCTCGGCGCGGCACCCCGCCCCGGGGGCTCGTTCCATGTGCGGCGCCCCTCCGCCGGTCACCTGCCGCCCGCCACCGCCGTCCCCACCGGTTCGCCGCCGCCCGTGGCCGAGCCCGGTGATCTGTGGTCCCCTGCCGTGATCCTCGGCATACCGGGGTGCTTCATGGCATGAAAAGTCGAGGCGCTAGCGTTGACTCAGCAGCCTCCTGCTCCCCCGGGCGGCGTGGAGGGAGTAAGGCCTTGGACTTCGTGGCGACGATCGGATCCTCATGGATCTGCGCCCTGGCCCTGTTCGCCGTACTCGGCGACGCCCTGCTCCCCTTCATACCGAGCGGCACGCTGGTCATCCTGGCCGTGCTCAAGACCGCGCAGATCAACGGCGCCCCGGTGCTGCTGGGCCTGGGCGTGGCGGTGGCCTCCTTCCTGGGCGACCTCCTACTGCTCCACCTCGCCCGGCGCGGCGCCCCGCTGCTGCAACGCCGGCTCGCCCGGCGCCCGAAGCTGGCGGCCAGCGTGACCCGGGTCCAGCAGTCCCTGGTGGAACGCCCCCACAGCGGGGCGGCCGCGATGGTGGTGATCGCGCGGTTCGTGCCGGCCGGGCGGACCGTCCTGGACCTGGCCATAGGCCACTCCCCCGCCCATCCGCACCGCTTCCTGCACTGGTCGGCACTGGCCGCACTGGTCTGGGCCGCCTACATCGTGACGCTGGGCTGGCTGAACAGCCACTGGTTCAACACGGCCTGGCTCAGCCTGGCGGTCTCCTGCGCGGCGGCCACCGTCATCAGCACCGCGATCGCGCGAGTGGTGCGCCGCAACCGGCGGTTGGCCTCGCTCTAGTCCTCCCGCGCCCCTCCATCCGCTCGGGCCGCACCAGCCACTCTGGCCGCCCGGCGGGCGACTTCCGGTCACCGGGTCGCGCCAGAGGCACAGTTCTCCCCTTTATGGGGCGGCGAACCGCACCCGGCGCTGACGACCCCTGACCGGTCCGGGCAGGGCGGCGGTACCGTACTTCCCTGGCAGCGCACGGTGCAAAGCGTCACAAGACCGCAACAGACGACGAATCCTTGCAGCCCTGCCGGGCGCGCCTGACGTGTTGACTGTCGTCAGAGCCCGGCGACCTTGGTGGCCGCCAAGGCGACATGACATGCTAACGGCGGAATATTCATCAATTGCCCGATTTGACCGGTGCGGCCTCGGGCCGCCCTCACCACCGGTATCGGCACCCAGGGGAGACCATGACCAGCATCTCGCGCAGGACGGTGCTCAGTGCTACCGCCGCGACCGCAGCCCTCGGCGCGGTCGCGGCCTGCTCCAGCGGCGGATCCGGTTCGGGGCAGAACTCCTCCTCCCCCTCCTCCGGCGACGCGACCACCCCCCAGGGCGGCACCGCGGACCCGACCCAGACGGTGATCCCCAAGGGCACCCCGATCGGCGACGGCTCCAACGCGGACACCGGTCCCCAGCCGAACCAGCCCAAGCCCGAGAAGCTCAAGCCGGGCGAGCGGCCTCCGCAGTTCGTGGTGTTCTCCTGGGACGGCGCGGGCGGCACCGACGACGGCCAGTTCCCCCGCTTCCTCAAGCTGGCGGAGCAGTACAAGGCCACGATGACCTTCTTCCTCTCCGGCATATACGCCCTGCCCAAGAGCAAGGCCGACCTGTACCACCCGCCGAAGCACTCGGTCGGCGCCTCCGACATCCCGTACCTGTCGGACGGCGCGGTCAAGAGCACGCTCAAGCTCGTCAGCCAGGCCTGGCTGGCCGGACACGAGATCGGCACCCACTTCAACGGGCACTTCTGCTCCAGCCGTCCGGACAAGAACGGGGTCAACATGTGGACCCCGGACGACTGGCAGAGCGAGATCGACCAGGCGATATCCTTCGTCACCCAGTGGCGGACCAACACCGGCTTCACCGACGTCGACCCGCTCCCCTTCGACTACAAGAAGGAGCTCATAGGCGGCCGCACCCCGTGCCTGGAGGGGCAGAAGGCACTGCTGCCGACCATAGCCAAGCTGGGCTGGAAGTACGACGCCAGCTCCTCGGGCGGCCTCCAGATATGGCCGCAGAAGGTGCAGGACGGCAAGGTCTGGGACTTCCCGCTGCAGTCCATACCGTTCCCTGGGCACACCTTCCAGGTCCTGTCGATGGACTACAACATCCTGGCCAACCAGTCCGCCGGCAGCACCAAGGGCGACCCGTCCAAGTACGGCGACTGGCGCACCCAGGCCGCCAACTCCTACCTGGCCGGCTTCGACCGGGCCTACAACAGCAACCGCGCGCCGTTCTTCATAGGCAACCACTTCGAGCAGTGGAACGGCGGCATCTACATGGACGCCGTCGAGGAGGCGCTCAAGACCATCGCGGGCAAGCCCGAGGTCCGGCTGGTCTCCTTCCGGCAGCTGGTCGACTGGCTGGAGGTCCAGGACCAGTCCACCCTGCGCAAGCTGCGCACGCTCAACGTCGGCCAGGCACCGGCCAACGGCTGGGAGAGCTTCCTCGGCACCGCGGGCTGACGCTCCGCGCCACGGCGCAACCGTCGGATACGGCCGGCGGAGTGTGAGCACCCCGCCGGCCGCGGTCGTCCGGGTCGGATCGGTTACCCGGCGACGGGGACGTCCGCGAGCAGGCTGCGGACGATGCGGTCGGCCCCGGCCTCTCCCCAGAGGATCGAGTAGTGGTTGGTGCCCGGCACCAACGAGGCCGGGACCCTCTGCCGGTCCAGCCCGGACAGCCCGATCCGCTGATCGTCGTACAGGCCCTGCGGCTCGTTGAGCAGGCCGCGTTCCGCCCAGAGCAGCTCGGCCGGGCAGGGCAGCCTGTGCACGGCGCCCGCCGCCTCCTGGTCCAGCAGGGCCTGGGCCCCATCGGCCTGCACGGCCTCCAGCACGCAGGAGGACCGCAGTTCGGGCTCGACGCCGACGAGGTCGCGCTGGGTGTAGGCGTCGATCCCCTCCGACCAGTCGTCGCCGAAGGCCGGGTGCCGGCGCCAGAACTCCCGGTAGGCGTCCCGGTCCGGGAAGGTCATCGACAGCCTGGCCAGGGCGGGCCCGAGCACTGCGGCCAGGGCGTCCTCCTCGCGGACGCCCTCCGGGAGCGGGAAGCTCACCGCGCCGTCCACCAACAGCGCCCGGCGGACGAGTTCGGGGTGCCGGACGGCGGCCAGGGCGGTGACCCAGGCCCCCATCGAATGGCCGACGACCGTGACGGGCCCCGCGCCGAGGGCGGATATCAGCGCGGCCACGTCGTCGGCGTGCCGGGCCAGCCCGTACGGTCCGGCGACCGAGCTACTGGCGCCGCGGCCCCGCAGGTCGGGCGCGAGCAGGGTGACCCGTCCGGCGAGCCGGCGGGCGACCTCGTACCAGGCGAGGCCGTTGGCGGTGATGCCGTGCACCGCCACGACCGTCGGGGCCTCCGGCCGGTCGGCGGGCCAGCGCAGGACGGACAGGTCCCCGCCGAGCACGGGTACGGTCAACTCCTCGGGCTTCAGGGGCGACTGGCTCACGCGGGAGTACCTCCGGTGGGGCGGGCGGTCCGGACGCCGGTCGGCGCTGGGACCGAACGGGCGGATCGGGCGGCGCGGATGCGGGCAGGCAGTCTAGCCAGGCCGCCGGGTAGCAGGTAGACCACGGCGACGAACAAGGCCCCTAGCAGGAAAAGAGGTTGGGAGAGCGGCACGCGCAGCACCGCGGGCAGGTCCGCGACGGCGGTCGAGTTCGCGAGGTCCCCGAGCCGGTGGCTCGCCCAGGTGTAGAGGACACCGCCGAGCAGCGGACCCCAGCGAGTGCCGGAGCCGCCGAGGACCACCATGACCAGCAGCGCGAGCGTGGCGTCCGAGCTGGCAGCCTGCGGGGTGGCGCCGCCGGTCAGCAGCAGGTAGACCACCCCGCCCAGCCCGGCGAGCCCGCCGGCCATCACGAAGGCGACCAACTTGTAGCCGTAGGGCCGGAGTCCGAGCACCTCCACCCGGCGCTCGTTCTCCTTGATCCCCTCCCAGACCCGCCCGGCCGGCGAGTTGACGGCCCAGTAGACCGCGGCGACCGTCAGCACCAGGTAGCCGACGGCGATCCAGTAGAGGTTGGCGGTGTTCTCGATCCCGAGCAGGCCCGGGGGCAACAGGTCGGCCGGGGCGGAGCGGCCCTCCTCACCCCCGGTGATGCCACCGGGGTTGCGCTGGACGAGGATCGAGCCGGCCTGGGCGAAGGCGAGGGTGACCATGGAGAAGCCGATGCCGGTGACGCGCAGGCTCACCGAGCCCAGCAGCAGGGCGAGCAGCACGGTGCACGCGACCCCGAACACCGCGGCGGCGGCGAAGGGGAGCTGCAGCTCCAGCATGCCGAGGTCGGTGGCGTAGAGGCCGGTCGCGAAGTAGAGCGCGTGGCCGAAGGAGAGCAGTCCGGTACGGCCGAGCAGGAGGTCGTAGCCGGTGGCGAGGGCCCCGTAGAGCAGGCACAGGGCGAGGAGTTGGAGACTTCCGGGACTGCCGAGCGGGCCGTCGAGCAGTCCCGGGACGGGAAGCGCACTATATGGGGCGACAAGGAGCGTGATCAGCAGTGCGATCGGCCACCAGCGTAGCGCTCTGTGCACGCCTGTCCAGCGGTTAGTGATTGAATCACCCGTTCGAGGGATGGCGCCGGGCTCGCCCCCGTGTTCACAATGGGTCTCGGCGAGGCCGGTGTCAGTCCCCCTCTCCACAATGGCGGTGTCGGCGGAGCTGGTGTCAGTCCCCTCTGCTGGTATGGCGGTCATGGCAGGGCTGGTGTCAGTCCCCCCTGCCGAGGTGGCGGCGCTGCGGTTGGCCGCGGGGCCACCGGTGCTCGTGATCGGTGTTTCGGCGCTCACGCGAGCCTCCCGGTGAGTCCACGGGGTCGGACCAGAAGCAGCACGGCGAGCAGGACGACGACCGAGAGGTCTCCGAGCCCGGCGCCGGTGTAGTAGTTGGCGAACTGCTGGACGAGGCCGACGCCCACCGAGGCGGCGGCGGCCCCGGTCACGGAGCCCATGCCGCCCATCACCACGACGACGAAAGCGAAGATGAGCAGGCCGGTCCCCTGGCCAGGGCTGACCGAACCGAAGTAGAGGCCGCCGAGGGCACCACCGAGAGCGGCGGCGGCCCCTCCGATGGCGAAGACGAGGGTGAACGCCTTCCGGACATCGATGCCGAGCGCCGTGACCATCGCCCGGTCCTCGACGCCGGCCCGGACGATCAGCCCGTAGCGGGTACGGGCCAGGAACAACCGAAGAGTGAGCAGCACCAGCGCGGCGGCGGCCACGAGCACGAAGCGGTTGACCGGGACGGTCGCACCGAGCACGTGCCAGGTGCCGGACAGCAGGGCCGGCTGGGGGAAGGGGCGGGAGTCCGCGCCCCAGACCCCCATCAGCAGGGCGGGTATGGCGAGCCCGACCCCGACGGTGGCGAGGATCTGGTCGCGCGGGCGGCTGTAGAGCGGCCGGATCAGGAAGAGCTCCAGCAGGACGGCGGCGGCCGTCCCGAGCAGGGTGCCGAACGGCACCGCGAGCCAGAAGGGGAAGCCAGCCTCGGTGCCGGCCCACCAGGTGGCATAGGCGCCGATGGAGAGCAGGGCGCCGTGCGCGAAGTTGAGCACGTCCATCAATCCGAAGATCAACGACAGACCGGAGGCGACCAGGAAGTACAGCGCACCGAGACCGAGACCAGTACAGAGAAGGAGAACGACGGTGTCCATCAGGGCTTCACCTCCGCGGTGACGACAGGGGTGGCCGGGGAGGCGGCGGGCCGGGGCCCGCCGGCGAGCGGGTGACGGGAGCCGACGCCGAGCAGGCGGCGGGCGGCCTCCTCGTCGGCCAACAGCTCGGCGGTGTCGCCCCGGTGGGCGGTCCGGCCGTCGGCCAGGACGGCGCAGGTGCCGGCCAGCCGGCGGACGAGGGCGAGGTTCTGCTCGACCAGGAGAACGGGCACGGCCTCGGCCGCGCGGGCCAGCACCTCGGCCACCTCGGTGACGATCTTCGGGGCCAGGCCCTTGGTGGGCTCGTCGGCGATGATCAACCGGTTGCGGTTGAGCAGCGTCCGGCCGATCGCCACCATCTGCTGCTGGCCGCCGGAGAGCGTCCCGGCCAACTGTCCTGAGCGTTGCTTGAGTTCAGGGAAGAGCTCGTGGACGAGTGAGTAGTTCGGCTCGTCCGGCTCGCCCCCGTCCCGGGCGGCGCGCTCGGCGAGGCGAAGGTTCTCGGCGACCGTCAGGCCCGCGAAGATCCCTCGGTCCTCTGGCGCGTAGCCGATGCCATGTCGAACCACCAAGTGAGTGGGAAGGTAGGAGAGTTCGGCACCGGCGAGGCGGATGCTCCCGGTGCGCGGGACCAGGCCCATGACGGCCTTGACGGTGGTGGTCTTGCCGGCGCCGTTGCGGCCCAGCAGGGCGGTGACCCCGGCGGGGGCGACATCGAGGTCGACGCCGTGCAGGATGTGCAGCCCGTCGATGACCACCCGCAGGTCGCGGACGGAGAGGAGGGGTTCGACAGCGGACGGCCGAGAGGAGGAGGGCTGCGAGGAAGGCGAAGGCGTCGAGGAGATCGGAGAGGAGGTGGTCACAACGCCTCACCCAGGTAGGCCTGCTGAACGGTCGGGTCGGCCATCACGGCCTCGGGGGTGTCCAGGGCGAGCAGGGTGCCGTGGTGCATCACCGCCAGGCGATCCGCCAGGCCGAGCAGGACGTCCATGTGGTGCTCGACCATCAGGACGGTCCGGCCGAGCTCGCGGTGGACGGAGCGGATCAGTTCGGTGAGGGCCGGCACCTCCTCCGCGCTGACGCCCGCCATCGGCTCGTCCAGCAGGATCAGCCGGGGGTCGGAGACGAGCAGGACGGCCAGCTCCAGCTTGCGCTTCTCCCCGTGCGAGAGCGAGGCCGCCAAGGTGTCGGCACGGTGGGTGAGTTCGGTGCGGTGCAGGGTGTCGTCCACCTGCTCCTGGTAGCGGTGGGCACGGCGCCAGAGCCGGTACGAGGCACCCGGCCCGGCCGCCGCCTGGGCGGCCAGGCGGACATGGTCGGCGACCGTCATCCCCGGCCAGAGGGAGGAGGTCTGGAAGGTGCGGCCGAGCCCGCGGCGCGCCCGGGTGTGCACGGCCTCGGCGGTGATGTCCACGCCGTCGAGGTGGAGGCTGCCGTGGCTCGCCGGGTAGATGCCGGAGATCAGGTTGAAGAGGGAGGTCTTACCGGCCCCGTTGGGCCCGATGAAGGCGATGAACTCGCCTTCGCCGACCGAGAAGGAGACGTCCTCGACGATCGGCACACCGCGCACGGACCAGCCGAGTCCGTCCAGTTGCAGCACCGACGAGGAGGAGCCCCGAGAGGAGGCACGCGGAGAAGAGGAGGACAGCGAAGAAGAGGACGGCGAAGTGGAGGCAGCAGGAGCCGACATCGGGATCAGCCCGCCATCGGGCTGACCGGCGGCGCGACCTCGTCCGCGGTCAGGGCCTTCTCCACCGAGGGCTTGGCAGCGGCCCCGGTGCCGGTCAGCCGGACCTGGAACATCGGCTGGAGGAGGGCGTGGTCCTCGGCGCGGACCGTGGTCGCCCCCTTCACACCGTCGAAGCTCCACCCCTCCAGCGCCTTGACCAGAGCCGAAGTGTCGTCGGCGGAGCCATGGTTGGCCTCGACGGCGTGCACGATCATCTGGGCGGCAGTGAAGCCGTCGGGGGTGAAGATGTCGGGCTTTCCACCGGCGGCGGTGACGGCCTCGGTCATGGCCTTCTCCACCGGGGTGCCCGCGGCGCCGTCGAAGTAGTGGTTCAGGAAGGAGATCTTCTCGGCGGCCGGGCCGAACAGCGGGTAGGAGGCGGCCACGTCCAGCCCGGTGACGACCTTGGTGTCGGTGAACACGTCCTGCTGGTTGAGAGCCGTCCACAGGGCCGACGCGGTGTCGCCCGCCCAGGCGACGAACAGCAGGTCGGGCTTGGCGGTCTTGGCCTGGGTGGCGAAGGGGGTGAGGTCGGTGGCGCTCGGCGGGGCGAGCACCTGGTCCACCGTCGCGCCCTGGGCGCCGAGCACTGCCTTCACGGCGGCCACGTTGGCCTGCCCGAAGGCGTTGTCCTGAGCGAGCACGGTGACCTTCTTGCCCTTGGCGTCACCGATGAACGAGGCCGCGGTCCTGATGTCCTGGTAGGACTGGCGGCCGGAACGGAAGGTGTACTTGTTCAAGCCGGTGACCTTGTCGGCGGCGGCCGGGCCGCTGATGAAGAGCACCTTGTTCTGGGCCGCGATCGGTCCGACCTGGAGGGCGACGCCGGAGGCGGTGGAGCCGGCCAGGACCTTGTAGCCCTTGCCGATCAGGTCCTTGGCGGCGGACACCGCCTTGGCCGGGTCACCGGCGTCGTCCTGCTCCTCGAACTCGATCTTGTGCCCGTCGACCACGCCGGTGCCCTTGGTCGCGTAGCCCAGTCCGGCCTTGAAGCCGTCCAGGTATTGCTTGCCGTAGGCGGCCAGCGGTCCGGTCTTGGAGTACACCAGGCCGACCTTGACCGGGGCCTTGGTACCACCGCCGTCCGCCGCGGCCGTCCCGGCGGTGCCGGCCTTGGCGCAGCCCGCGGCGAGCAGGACGCACGCCGCGAGGGCGGCGAGCTTCCGGGCCGGGCCGCCGGTCAGGGCCTCGCCCGGGCGGGCGCCGGAGGCGGTCCTGGTGGGGACTGTGGTGCTGCGCATGGTGACCGACTCCTGAGGGTGCGGCGGGTGGATGCGGGAACCGTAGGTGTGCGGTGGGATCGGCGACATGTGCCAGGGCGACGTATCAGCCCCTCTGGATGTGGCTCCGATCGACATACCGCCGAGTCGGCACCGCTCACCGAACAGCCACATGTGGTCTGCCAACACGGGTTGGTGCATGCCCATGGTGGTGGCCGCCATGGCTGTGGCGGCCCGCGCCCGGTGACGGTGGAAAGGCACGGAGCCCGTCCGACCGTGGCTCCCGACCGCTCCCACTCCCTCACGAGGTGACCCCTTGGACAAGGTCCTGGACTCCCCCGCCGACGCCGTCGGGGACATCCCCGACGGCGCGGTGCTGGCCGTTGGCGGCTTCGGCCTGTGCGGCATTCCGAGCACGCTGATCGGCGCCCTGGTGGAGGCCGGCACCTCCGGGCTGCGCGTGGTCTCGAACAACTGCGGGGTCGACGACTGGGGGCTGGGCCTGCTGCTGCGGGCGGGCCGGATCGCCCGGATGACCTCCTCGTACGTCGGGGAGAACAAGGAGTTCGCCCGGCAGTACCTCTCCGGCGAGCTGGAGGTCGAGCTGACCCCGCAGGGCACGCTGGCCGAGCGGCTGCGTGCCGGCGGCGCCGGCATCCCGGCGTTCTTCACCCCGGCCGGGGTCGGCACCCAGGTCGAGGAGGGCGGGCTGCCCTGGCGCTACGCGGCGGACGGCTCGGTGGCCCTGGCCTCACCGCCCAAGGAGGTGCGGGAGTTCGGCGGCCGTCGGTACCTGCTGGAGGAGGCGATCACGGCGGACTTCGCATTGGTCCGGGCCGAGGTGGCGGACCGGCACGGGAACTGCGTGTTCCACGCCGCCGCCCGCAACTTCAACCCGCTCTGCGCGACGGCGGGCCGAATCACCCTGGTCGAGGCGGACCGGATCGTCGAACCGGGCGAGCTCGCCCCGGACGCGGTGCACCTGCCCGGGGTGTACGTCGACCGAGTGGTGGCCGCCGGCCCCGAGGACCGCCGCGTCGAGCGCCGGACCGTCCGCCCCGCCCTCCAGGAGGCCTGAACCGATGCCCACCCCGACCACTGCCGGACAGACCGCCGAGCGCCCGGCCCCTCGCCTCGACCCGCGCAACGCCCTGGCCGCCCGCGCCGCCCGGGAGTTGCGCGACGGGCAGTACGTCAACCTGGGCATCGGCCTGCCGACCCTGATCCCCAATCACCTTCCGCCCGGCGTCCAGGTGGTGCTGCACTCGGAGAACGGCATCCTCGGCGTGGGCCCGTACCCGGTGGAGGGTGCCGAGCACGCCGATCTGATCAACGCGGGCAAGGAGACGGTGACGGTCGCCCCCGGCGCCTCGTACTTCGACTCCGCCTTCTCCTTCGGCATGATCCGGACCGGCCGGATCGACGTCTCGGTGCTCGGCGCGATGCAGGTGTCGGCCGCCGGGGACCTCGCGAACTGGATGATCCCCGGCAAGATGGTCAAGGGCATGGGCGGTGCGATGGACCTGGTGCACGGCGCCCGCCGGCTGATCGTCGTGATGGAGCACACCGCTCGGGACGGCTCCCCGAAGATCGTCCGCGAGCTCTCACTCCCCGCCACCGGCAGGGCAGTTGTGGACCGGATCGTCACCGATCTGGCCGTGGTCGACGTGACCCCGGAGGGGCTGCGCCTGGTGGAGACGGCACCGGGGGTGAGCTTCGCCGAGGTGCAGGCGGCCACCGGCGCCACCCTGCTACCCCCGCTCTGACGGAATCAGCCTGAACGGACGGAACCGGCGGAACCCGAGGAACCCGAGGAACCCGGAGAACGAACAGGACCGAGAGAACCGAATCCGCCACCCACGGCCGGACCGCCCCTCCGAGGAGCAACTCCCTGGAACGGTCCGGCCGTTCGCATGCCGTTCGCGCAGCAGCGGCGGCATCACCACCCCGCCCCCCGGCACCGAATTCCCCGCATTAGCACCGCCGCCGACCGGCGCGGCCGGAACCGTAGCATCTTCACGCTTGCGCGGTGATCGTTTTCCCGAATGGTTGCGATCACCGTTGCGCTCCGGGAGAGTTGAGGAAGCCAAGGATCTCCGCACACCCCGGAGGGGAAGCTGGATTGTGCACCGGGATCCCGCATTCGAAGCCGCCGCACAGGCCCACAACTGAACCGGTCGCACACACTTCACGTGTCGGACAGCCCGGAAACTGTGGCAAGGACCGCAGTTCACCGGGCCGCGTTCTGCCCGGACGGCTTCGGAGCGAGGCGAGGCACCGCCGAGCGAAGCAAGGCGCAATACTCCGGGGGGAGCAGCTATGACCACGCCGTCCTCGCGACGGAGGGCCGTCCGACAACCGGGCGCCCAACAACAGGACGCCCGACAACCGGGCACCCGACGGAACGCCGTCGGAACGACGGCCCGCCACGGGCGCGGCCGCAGGGCCGAACGGTCCGACAGCACCGGACGGTTCGACGAGGCCGACCTGGCCGCCATACCCGCACCCGAAGCCCCGTACGACTACGGCCACTTCAGCCGCCTGGCCGGCCCGGCGGTCGATCCGGACGAGGACCGGGAACTCGGCGGCGGCGTCTACCGGCCCGAACCGGGAGACTGGGCGACGACGGCCGTGGGAGCGGAGGCCACAGGAGCGGAGGCCACGGGCGCGGCGGCAGCACCCGCCCCCTCCGCCCCCTACCGCGTCCAGTACCGCAGCCTGCTGCGCCACGAACCCCACCGGATCCGGGCCGCGCTGCTGATGATGGCCGCCCCGCTGGTGGAGGCGGTGTTGCTGATCTGGCTACTGCTGCCCGAGCACTGGCCGGAGCGCCTCGACGAGACCAACACCCTGGTGCTGCTCGGCGACAAGGTGATGGTCGGGATCATCGCCGTGGTCGAGGTGTTCCGGCTGGTCAACGTGGTCTCCAACACCCACGCGACCCTGGTCGCCCGCGACCCGATACCCGTGACGCCGCAGCCGGGCACCCGGGTCGCCTTCCTCACCACCTGCGTGCCGGGCAAGGAGCCCCCGGAGATGGTCCGGGCCACGCTGGTCGCGGCCCGCGCCGTCCGGCACGAAGGACCGTACGACGTCTGGCTGTTGGACGAGGGAAACGATCCTGCGATGCGGGCCCTCTGCGCCGAGCTGGGCGTGCACCACTTCACCCGCTCCGGTCGTCCGCACTGGAACCGGCCGAAGGGGCGGTTCCGCGCCGGGACCAAGCACGGCAACTACAACGCCTGGCTCCAGGCGCACGGCGACGACTACGACTTCTGGGTGTCCGTCGACACCGACCACGCGCCACTGCCCGACTTCTGCGAGCGGATGCTCGGCTACTTCCGCGATCCGGACGTCGCATTCGTGGTCGGGCCGCAGGTGTACGGGAACTACCGCAGCTCGGGCTCGGCCGTCACCAAATTCTCCGAGAGCCAGCAGTACCTCTTCCACGCCCTCATCCAGCGCGCCGGAAACCGTTACGGCGCACCGATGTTCGTCGGCACCAACAACGCGGTCAGAATCCGCGCGCTCCAGTCGATCGGCGGGTTGTACGACTCCATCACGGAGGACATGGCGACCGGCCTGGAGTTCCACCGGAGCCGAAACCCGGAGACCGGGGAACGCTGGAAGTCCGTGTACACCCCGGACGTGCTCGCGGTGGGCGAGGGCCCCTCCTCCTGGACCGACTTCTTCTCCCAGCAACTGCGCTGGAGCCGGGGAACGTACGAGACCCTGCTCACCCAGTACTGGCGGGCGATCTGGCGACTGTCCCCCGGGCGAGCGCTCAACTACTCGCTGATGGTGGGCTTCTATCCGATGGCGGCGCTCACCTGGCTGCTCGGCGGCGTGTCCAGCGTGCTCTACCTGGGCTTCGGCGCCTCCGGCGTCCACGTCTCCTCGGAGATCTGGATGATGCTCTACAGCGACGCCGCCGCACTCCAACTCCTGCTCTACACCTGGAACCGCAAGCACAACGTGAGCCCGCACGAGCCGGCCGGTTCCTCCGGGGTCGCGGGCATGGTGATGTCGGCGCTCTGCGGCCCGGTCTACGCCGCCTCGCTGCTCCAGGCGCTGGTCCGCCGCCGCAGCCGCTTCGTGGTGACGCCCAAGGGCCGCTCGGCCAGCGCCGACCGGCTCGGCACCTTCCGCTACCACCTGTTCTGGACGCTGGTGTTCGGCGGCGCCATCGCCGCCTCCTTCCACACCGGCTACGACCACGTCGCGATGCGCACCTGGGCCTGGATCGCCCTGGCCCTGACCCTGCTGCCGGTCCTGATCTCGGCCGGCGACGCCGTGCGCCGCCGCCGCACCCGGCCCACCGCCACTCTCACCGTCACGGGCGATCCGGCGGCGGTCCCGACGGTCCTCCTGGAGAAGCGCCGCCCGCGCCACGCCCGCAACCCGCCCGCCGCGCTCGACTCCCCCACCCTCCAACTCCGCCTGGACTCCCCCACCCTCCAGCTACGCCTCGGCACCTCCGCCCCCGACCGGGCCGAGAACAGCACCCCCCACTGAGAGCCCCCGCTGACAGCCCCTACCGAAAGCACCCACTGAGAGCACCCACTGAGAGCCCCCATCGAGCCGCCCCGCCCCACGAGCCTCCCGTACCTCCCGAGGGGACCAACCACCGTGAAGATCCACAAGACCGGCCGCACCAAGCGCTTCGCCCTCGGCAGCACCGTCGCGCTGACCGTCGCCGGAATGAACGCCCCGGCTGTCCTGGGCTTCGCCAGCGAGCAGTACCACCAGTACGTGATCAACCGCCCCGAGTACAAGGCGCAGTACGGCCACTGGCAGACCCTGACGCTGCCCGCCGAGTTCCGGGTCAACGCCGTCCACGCCACCCTGTTGCGCACCGGCAAGGTGCTCATCGTCGCCGGTTCCGGCAACGACGAGAAGCAGTTCAACGCGGGCACCTTCAAGAGCCTGCTCTGGGATCCGGCCAAGAACACCTACAAGCTGATTCCCACACCCGCGGACATGTTCTGCGGTGGCCACACCTCGCTGCCGGACGGCCGGGTGCTGGTGGCCGGCGGCACCCAGCGGTACGAGAAGCTGGACGGCGCGGTGAAGAAGGCCGCCGGCGTGATGCGGGTGCGCAACGAGAGTCCGGAGCGCGACCGCACCTTCCCCAAGGGCACCGTGTTCGTCGGCCCGAACGGCCGCGAGTACGCCACCACCGCCCCGGTGACCGTCCCCGCCGCGACCAAGACCGGCTCCGGCAAGCAGACCGTGGTCACCGCCGGCGAGCAGCACGTGTTCGTCGAGGCGGTCGGCGACGGCCCGGACTACGTGGCCGGCTCGCCCGCCCAGTACCGGATCAAGGGCCTGACCGGCGCCGACTCGCACAACCTGTACGGGCAGAGCGAGAAGCTGACCCTGGACAAGCAGGACTACCAGGGCATCCGCGCCGCCTTCGAGTTCAACCCGGACACCGAGCTCTACGAGCAGGTCACCGACATGGCGCACGCCCGCTGGTACCCGACCCTGACCGGGCTGGGCGACGGCCGGGTGGTCACCGTCTCTGGGCTGGACGACACCGGGCAGATCCTCAACGGCAACGACAACGAGGTCTACGACCCGAAGACGAAGAGCTGGGCCAAGGCCCCCGACCGCTACTTCCCGACCTATCCGTCGATCTTCCTGACGGCCTCCGGCAAGCTCTTCTACTCCGGTTCCAACGCCGGATACGGCCCGGCCGACAAGGGCCGCGAGCCCGGCCTGTGGGACCTGTCGAACAACACCTTCCAGCCGGTCCCCGGCCTGCGCGACCCGGGCCTCACCGAGACCTCCGCCTCGGTGCTGCTGCCGCCCGCCCAGGCGCAGAAGGTCATGGTGCTCGGCGGCGGCGGGGTGGGCGAGTCCCCGCTGTCCACGGCCCGCACCGACATCGCCGACCTGTCCGCCGCCAAGCCCGCCTACACTCCGGGCCCGGACCTGCCGGCCGGCGGCACCCGCTACCTCAACAGCGTGATCCTCCCGGACGACACCGTCTTCACCACCGGCGGCTCCAGCGGCTACCGCGGCCGGGGCGACAGCGACCTGCTCAAGGCGCAGGTGTACCACCCGGACTCCAACAGCTTCAGCACCGCCGCCGAGCCCGTCGTCGGCCGCGACTACCACTCCGAGGCGCTGCTGCTGCCGGACGGCCGGGTCGCCGTGCTCGGCTCCAACCCGCTCTTCGCGGACAAGGCCGAGACCCAGCCGGGCGGCTTCGAGCAGCGCATCGAGATCTACACCCCGCCGTACCTGTACCACGGCGACCGCCCGCAGGTGACCGCCGCACCGGTGGCGGCGAAGCTCGGCGGCAGCCTCAAGGTCGGCACCTCCCGGCCGGACGCGGTGACCACCGCCAAGCTGATCCGGCCGAGTTCGGTGACCCACGTGACCGACGTCGAGCAGCGCTCGGTGGCCCTGGACATCACCGGGCGGACGGCGGACGGGGTCTCACTCGCCCTCCCGGGCAACCCCAACCTGCTGCCGCCCGGCTGGTACATGCTGTTCCTGACGGACAGCGCGGGCACCCCGTCGGTCGCCCGCTGGATCCAGGTGACCGGCTGAACCCGGGCCCCCGCGGACACCCGGAGCCCCAGCAGGACCACCCGGGGCCTCAGCGCATCGCCGCCTGCGCCAGCCCCAGCGCGTACGGCAGCCAGAACTCGCCCGCCCGGGGCTCGCCACGGCCGCACTCGCCGTCCGACTCCCCCGGGTTCTTGATCCACAGGTAGGCGTCGACCCCGGGCTTGCCGGTCTCGGTGGTCGGCGGCTCGCCGAGTGCCCGGCCGGGCGGGTTGCACCAGGAGTCGGCGCCCAGCGAGCCGTTGCCGCTGCGGCTGGTGTCGATGACGAAGTGCTTCCCGCCCAGGGCGGCGGAGAGCCGGTTGCCGTACGCCACGTTCCGGTCGACGGGGTAGAAGTTGGCGACGTTCACCGCGAAGCCGTCCGCCGCCGCGATGCCCGACTTGCGCAGGGCGGCGGCCAGTTCGTCCGGGTCCTGGGCCCAGCCGGGGTTGCCGGCGTCCAGGTAGACCCGGACGTTCGGCTGCTTCTTCAACTCCTGGACGGCGAAGGCCAGGAGGCCGTACCGCTCGGCGGCGAGGTCGCCCTTGATCCCGCAGTAGTCCAGGGTGTGCGCGACGGCGTCCGGCTCCAGCACCACCCAGGCCCTGCGGTCGCCGAGGGCCTGCGCGACGCCGGTGATCCAGGCCCGGTAGGCGGCGGCGTCGGGGGCACCGCCGGCCGAGTACTGGCCGCAGTCGCGGTGCGGGATGTCGTACGCGACGAAGACGGCCGTCCGGCCGGCCTCGGCGGCACGGCGGCTCACCTGTTCGGCGATCTCCCTGGCCCCCTGCTCACCGAGCCACTGCGAGGAGGGCTGGGCGGCGATCCGCAGCAGGGTGTCGGCCTCGGCCGCGCGGCCCTGGGAGCGCAGCGTGGCGACCTGCCGGGCGGCGTTGGTCTGGTCGGAGACGTAGAAGGCCTGTCCGGGGAGCTGGGCCGGTCCGCCGGGCCCGTCCGGCGTCCTCGCGGCGGTGGCGGGGGCCGTGGCACCGGTGGCACCGGCCGCCCCACCGCTCCCCGCCTCACCGTTCCCCGCGCCGCCGCCGCTCGCTCCGCCGTCCGTCCCGCTGCAACCGGAGACCGCCAGCATCAGAGCGGCCAGTAGCAGACCACCGGCCGGAACAGCCCCCCGAAACGTTCCTCTCCGCCCCACCCCGCGCACGTACCGCCCCTCCGAGCCGGCCCTCCCCAGGACCGGTCCGGCGACCGGTCGGCACCAGCTAAGCACAGTCGGCCCCGGCCGACGGCCCCCATCGGTGAACGGCAAGTGGCCGTGGGCGAACGGAAGTCCACCCACGGCCACCCGCACGTCCGACCGTGCTCAGCCCTGCTTGAGGTCCGGCACCTGCCAGTCGATCGGCTCGACGCCGAAGCCGTCCAGCGCCTCGTTGATCTGCGAGAACGGGCGGCTGCCGAAGAACAGCTTGGCGGACAGCGGCGACGGGTGGGCGCCCTGCACCACCACGTGCTTCTCGGTGTCGATCAGCGGCAGCTTCTTCTTCGCGTAGTTGCCCCACAGCACGAAGACCACCGGCTCCTCGCGCGCGCTCACCGCCTTGATCACCGCGTCGGTGAACTTCTCCCAGCCCTTCGCCTTGTGCGAGTTGGCCTCGTGCGCGCGGACCGTGAGCACCGCGTTGAGCAGCAGCACGCCCTGCTCGGCCCAGTGCATCAGGTAGCCGTTGTCCGGGGCGGGGATGCCGAGGTCGGCGTCCAGCTCCTTGAAGATGTTGCGCAGCGAGGGCGGCGTCCTGGTGCCGGGCAGCACCGAGAAGCTCATGCCGTGGGCCTGGCCGTCGTCGTGGTACGGGTCCTGACCGAGGACGAGCACCCGGACCTTCTCGTACGGAGTGGCCTCCAGTGCGGCGAACTCCTGGCCGCTCGGCGGGAACACCTGGTGCTCCGCGCGCTCGGCCGCCACGAAGGCCGCCAGCTCGGCGAAGTACGGCTTCTCCGCCTCCTCGCCCAGCACCTCGCGCCAGGACTCGGGCAGGTCCAGCCCGCCGCCCTCGCCGGCCTCGACCACGCCCGCCTCGACCGTGTCCGTCACGACATCTACCTCCCACACCGCGGCTGCTGCGCCGCCTGCCCTCTTACACCCCGAACGCTACACATCCCCACCGACAACCCACGCCACGGGAGCCGGAGCAGAACTGCCGCCACGGCCCGGCCGAGACGGTGAACGCGGCGGCCACGGCGGCGAGTTCGGCCGGGTCCCGCCCCTCGCGAGTCACGGGCACGCTCCCGGGACCACGAGCACGGCCCCAAGGCGCGAGCCCCGCCCCGGCGCTCGGCCGGGACGGGGCTCGCGACAGCACCGCGGACGCTAGATCAGCTCGACCAGGTCCGCGATCGACTTGACCACCCGGCTGGGCCGGTACGGGAAGCGCTCCACGTCATTGGCCGAGGTCAGGCCGGTGAGGACCAGGATGGTCTCCATGCCCGCCTCCATGCCCGCGACGATGTCGGTGTCCATCCGGTCGCCGATCATCACCGCGGTCTCCGAGTGGGCGCCGGCGGTGTTGAGCGCCTCGCGCATCATCAGCGGGTTGGGCTTGCCGACGAAGTACGGGTCGACGCCGGTGGCCTTGGTGATCAGGGCCGCGACCGAGCCGGTGGCCGGCAGCACGCCCTCGGTGGAGGGGCCGGTCTCGTCCGGGTTGGTGCAGATGAACCGGGCGCCCTGGTTGATCAGGCGGATCGCCTTGGTGAGCGCCTCGAAGGAGTAGGTGCGGGTCTCGCCGAGGACGACGTAGTCGGGGTTGTTGTCGGTCAGGACGTACCCGGCCTGGTAGAGCGCGGTGGTGAGGCCGGCCTCGCCGATCACGTAGGCGGTGCCGTTCGGCCGCTGGCTCTTGAGGAACTTGGCGGTGGCCAGGGCGGAGGTCCAGATGCACTCCTCGGGCACCTCCAGGCCCATCCCGGCCAGTCGGGCGCTGAGGTCGCGCGGGGTGTAGATGGAGTTGTTGGTGAGGACCAGGAACGGCTTGCCGGACTCCCGGAGCCTGCGCAGGAACTCCTCCGCGCCGGGGATCGGCGTGCCCTCGTGGATGAGGACGCCGTCCATGTCGGTCAGCCAGGACTCGATGGGCTTGCGGTCTGCCACGTGCGTGTCTCCCGAAGTGTTGCAACGTCTTGCGTAGGGCCCTGACGCGGCACAGCCTAATCCGCACGGGTGGTCGGGGACAGAACGTCCCGCCCAACGGGATACGGCGGCCGTCCGACGGAAACCGGGAGCAACCGGGCACCTCGTGGTTGAGTGGGCGCATGAACCCGCTGACCGCCTCCCGTCCCTTCCGCGTCGGCCTGATCGGTTACGGCCTGGCCGGCTCCGCCTTCCACGCCCCGCTCATCGCCACCACGCCCGGGCTGCGGCTGGACGCCGTGGTCACCGCCAACCCCGAACGCCGCGAGCAGCTGCGCCGTGAGCACCCCGACGCCCGCGCCGTGGACACCCCCGAGCAGCTGCTCGCCGACCCGGAGGCGCTGGACCTGGTCGTCATCGCCTCTCCCAACCGCACCCATGCCCCGCTGGCCCGCGCCTGCCTCCAGGCCGGCCTGGCGACCGTGGTGGACAAGCCGCTGGCCGGCACCGCCGCCCAGGCACTGGAGCTGTGCCGGCTCGCCGAGGCCCGGGGCACCCTGCTCTCGGTGTTCCAGAACCGGCGCTGGGACGGCGACTTCCTCACCGCGAGCCGGCTGGTGCGCGGTGGCGCGCTCGGCCGGGTGCACCGCTTCGAGTCGCGCTTCGAGCGCTTCCGCCCGAAGCCGAAGCCGGGCTGGCGCGAGCTGGCCGATCCGGCGGAGGTCGGCGGCACGCTGTACGACCTGGGCAGCCACCTGGTCGACCAGGCGCTGACCCTGTTCGGGCCGGTGGAGACGGTGTACGCGGAGATCGACGTGCGCCGCGACGGCGCGGTGGTGGACGACGACGCGTTCCTCGCGCTCACCCACGCCTCCGGCACCCGCTCGCACCTGTGGACCAGCGCCATCACCCCGCTGATCGGCCCCCGGCTGCGGGTGCTCGGCGACACCGCCGGGTACGTCAAGCTCGGCATGGACCCGCAGGAGGCCGAGCTGCGGGCGGGCCACCGCCCGGACGGCACCCACCCGTGGGGCGCCGACGTGCCCGCGCACTACGGCACCCTGGGCACCGACGAGTCGGCGATCTCCCTGCCCACCGACCCGGGCGACTACCCCGCGTTCTACGCCGGCATCGCCGCCGCCCTGGCCACCCCGGGCACCCCGCCCCCGGTCGACCCGCGCGACGCGGTGGCCACCCTCACCGTCCTGGAGGCCGCCCGCGCCTCCGCGGCCACGGGGACGGCGGTCCGGCTGGACTGACGGGCGGCCACGCGGCTCGCTTTACCCTTCCTTGACCGTCCTCCTACGATGACCGCATGAGCACACGTCGGGGGCGGCAACTCAGCGTCGAGGAGCGGCAGGAGCGCGAGCGGGCGTGGTCCGCCGACCAGAAGGAGCGCGAGAAGGCGTGGACCGCGGAGTTCGAGCAGCGCCAGAAGGCCGCGGCGGCCGAATCGTACGAGCGGGGCGTCGCCCAGGAGCGGGAGGCCTGGGCCAAGGGCGAGCGCGCCGGGAACATCGGCTACCTCGACGTCACCGGGCCCGACGGGCGGCGCGTCCGGCTCGCGGTGGTGTGGCTCGGCAGGTTCCGGGCGACGTCCAAGCGGCTGAACGACTACGACCCGCTGCGAGGCTTCCAGGCGTTCGGCGACGGGGCCCTGCTGCTCATCCCCCTCGCCGCCCTGGTCGGCCTGAACTTCGCGCTCCGCTGGGCGGTCCTCCGGCTGCTCGGCCGCCCCCGCTGGGCCGTCGCGGCCGCGGTCGGACCGCACGTCGGCACCTCCGGCAACAACCTGGTGCTGCGGCGCTTCCAGGCCCGGCAGGACGCCCTGCGGTACGCGGCGGCCCTGGCGGACGAGGTCGAGCGCGACGGGGAAGCCGCGCTCACACCCCGCTGACTCACGCCCTGGCGCCTCACACCCCGATGATCTCCACCGCCGAGCCCAGCCCCCGGAAGTCCGCCACGTTGCGGGTGTACAGCGGCAGCCCGTGGGCGGAGGCCACGGCGGCGATCATCAGGTCTATCCGGCGCGGGCGCGGCTGCCGCCCGGCGGCGATCGTCAGGGTGACCAGCGTCCCGTAGCGGGCGGCGGCGGCCGCGTCGAAGGGCAGCGGGTCGAAGTCGGCCATCGCCGCGCCCAGCACCTCCAGCCGGGCGGCCCGGCTGGCCGGGTCGCGGGCCATCGACACGCCCTGTTGCAGCTCGGCGAAGGTGATCGCGGTCAGCTCCGGTACGGCCGGAAGGTCGGCTGGGCTCAGCAGCGCCAGGTCGATGTACACGCAGGTGTCCAGCACCCCGGCCGGCCGCCGCCGGGGCGCCCTCCGGCGCTCAGCCACGCCGCCGCTCGAACGGGTCGTCGCCCTCGTCCCCCACCAGCTCCTCGGGGCCGAAGTACTCCTCGGACTCCTTGCGCATCTGCTGGTAGTCCACCCGCGGCAGCTTCACGTGCCGCGCCACCAGCTCCTCCGCGGTGAGCCGCCGCCGCCCGGACACCGGCCGCAGCTCCGCGACCTCGACCCCGTTCCTGGTGATGTGGAAGGTCTCCCCCGCCTCCACCGCGTCCATCACCGCGGCGGAGTTGTTCCGGAACTCCCGCTGGGTAATCGTCTTCATGCCTCCACGGTAGCCCCGCGTAGCACCCGTGGCTACGCCTCGGACACCGCATTCGAGGCCGCCTCGAAGGCCTCCCGGAAGACCCGCGTTCGAGCCCGGTTCGAGGATTCCGCGCGTGGCGGGAACCCGACGGACCGTAGGATCGTCGTCCTGAACGTCCGGGAGCCGGAAGCACCGAGGGAGGGGAGCGCACCGTGACCGTGATCGCGATGCTGCTGGGCCTGCTCCGGGTGCTGACCGGGGACATGGTGACCGACGGCGGGACGCTGGCGTCCGTCGCCGCCGTGGCGGCCGTGGTGCTGGTGGCCGGGGCGGTCGCTGGGGCGCTGGCCGGGGCCCGGCTGCTGGGCGCGCGGGCGCCGGCGGCGGTGCGCAGCGGTGTGCTGCGGCGCCGGGCGTTCCGTACGGCGTTCCTTCCGCAGCGTGATCCGGACGCCCGGGGCAGGCGACGCCCCAGGGCACCGGGCGCGGCCCCGGCGGCCGCGTAACTCCGTATCGCCCGAAGCCTTTTCGCGCCTTTGCGCGCCTCTTCGCGCCCTTTCGCGGCCGTCCTCCGCCGATCCTCGTTCCCGAGACCCCGGAGGGCTCGCTCCACCATGTCCGTTCTCGCTGTTCTCGACCCGGCCGTCACCGTCGCCCACGACGCTGTCTCCGCCATCGCCCACGTTCTGCCGGCCGCGCTGGCGATCGTCCTGTTCACCGTCTGCGTACGGCTCGCCCTGCACCCGCTGGCGCGGGCGGCCGCGCGCGGGGAGAAGGCGCGGGCGGAGCTCGCGCCGAAGGTCGCCGAGCTGAACCGCAAGTACCGGAACCGCCCGGAGAAGCAGCGCGAGGCGCTGGCGGAGCTGTACCGGAAGGAGCAGGCATCGCCGTTCGCCGGATGCCTGCCGATGCTGATCCAGATCCCGTTCTTCTCGGTGATGTACCGCCTCTTCACCACCCCGAACGACCTGCTGGACCACACCCTGTTCGGCGTGCCGCTGGGCCTGCACGTCGGGGCCGCGCACGGCGCCGCGCAGGTGGCGGTGTTCGTGGTGCTGTACGCCGGGCTGGCGGCGGTCGGGTACGTCAACTACCGCCGGGCCCGGCGGGCGGCGGCCGCGCAGACCACCCCGCAGCCGGGCGCGCGGCTGCTGCCGTACCTGTCGTTCGGGTCGGTGCTGTTCGCGCTGCTGGTGCCGGTGGCGGCCGCGCTGTACCTGGTGACGACGAGCGTGTGGTCGACGGCCGAGCGGGCCTGGCTGCACCGGGGGGCGCAGGCCCCGGCGACCGCGCTCGCCGTCTGAACCACGAGGCCCGCTCCCCTGGTGGCGGCTCAGAAGTGGCGCAGCAGCTCCGGGAAGGCCGTGAGCTGCAGCGTCGCCTCGTCCGGGCCGAGTTCCTCGTGCTCCAGCACCCAGGTGTGCTCGTGCGGGATGAACACGGTGCGCAGCCCGGCCCGGCGGGCAGGGGCGATGTCGGACTTGGGCGAGTTGCCGATCATCCAGGTCCGCCCGGGGTCGAGGCCGAGGTCGCCGGTGAGCTGCCGGTAGGTGTCGACGGACTTCTCGGCGACGATGTGGATGCCGCGGAAGTGGTGGTCGATCGTGGAGGCCGTCACCTTCCGCCGCTGCTCGTCCTGGTCGCCCTTGGTGAGCAGCAGCAGGTGGTGCCGGTCGGAGAGGGCGGTGAGGGTGTCGGCGACTCCGTTGATCAGCTCGATCTCCCCGCGGTCGGTGAGCGGGACGAGCAGGTCCTCGATCCGGGCGAGCTCGGCCGCCGTCACGGCGCGGTCGCCGTTGAGCTGCCGCAGGCAGTCCGCGAGGCTCTGCCGGAAGACGGCGGCGCCGTAGCCGAGGGTGACGGAGTTGGCGGCCTCGATCCGGTTGAGCAGGGCCCGGGTGCCGTCCCGTTCGGCCGGGGCGGCGACCCAGTCCAGGAAGCCGTCGATGACGCGCTCGAAGAGGACGTTGTTCTCCCAGAGCGTGTCGTCGGCGTCGAAGATGAGCGTCTGGTCGGTGTGCATCGGGGTTCCTTCGAGCAGGGGATCGTACGGGCTGGGGGTCAGGCCAGCAGGCGGGCGGCCCGGTCAAGGGTCTCGCGGAAGTTCTCCTCGGTGGTCCGCGCCTTGGCCTCCTCGACGGTGAGCCACTCCAGCGGGGAGGCCGGGTTCTCCGGCCGGGCCAGCTCCGGGGTGTCGGTGGCGAGCAGGAAGCGCAGGTCGGCGTGCTCGTGGGCGGGTTCGACGGGCGAGGCCGGGACGGGCACCACGGCGAGGTGGACGAGGGCGGCGTCGGGCCAGGGGGCGAGGTCGGTCAGGCCGGTCTCCTCCAGGCCCTCGCGCAGCGCGATGTCCAGCGGCAGGGCCTCGCCCGGGTCGCCGTGGCCTCCGACGTGCAGCCAGGCCTGCTGGCGGACGTGCCAGCGCAGCAGGACGCGGCGGGTCGGCGGGTGGACGATCAGCGCGGAGGCGGTGAAGTGCAGCGGGGTGCCGCGGTCCCAGGCGTCGGGGGCGTCGGTCAGGGAGCGGACCCGGGCGTGGTCGGCGGTCTCCGCCGGGCCCTGCGGGTGGTACCCGTCCAGGAGTCGGGCCAGGTCGGGGCTCTGCGCTGCGGCGCCCGTGGTCACCATGTGTCTGTGCTCCTCGTTCCGGCCCGGGGCGCTTCGAACCGCGTCAACCGGCTTGCGGGAGCGGGTGATCGGGCCCGGGGCCTCCGGTTCCGGCGAACCCGCGAAGCCTAGCCCGGGGCCGGTCGGGCGGCCCACCCGTTTTCCCCGCGGCAGGGGCTCCCCCGAGTCCGCGGAGGTCCTCCTGGGGGCGTACCGGCTGGTCACGGCCGCCCCGGGAGGCCGTAGCCTGTGGTGATCGTTTCGGGACAGGTGGAGGGATGTCGTCATGGTGGCTGCTCCGGCGCTCGCCGAGCTGCGCGAGGTGTGCCAGCCGCAGGCCAAGTTGCAGAGCCGCAACGGTGAGCACTGGGCGGGTCGGCTGTACATGCGGCGGATCTCGCTGCGGACCACCCGGCAGCTGGTGCGGACCTCGGTGTCGCCGAACACCCTCACCTGGGTGATGGTGGTGTGCGGGGTCGGCGGCGGTGCGGCCCTGCTGATCCCGGGCCTGACCGGTGCGGTGCTGGCGGCGGTGCTGTTCCAGCTGTTCCTGCTCTTCGACTGCGTGGACGGCGAAGTGGCGCGCTGGAAGCGCCAGTTCAGCATGGCCGGGGTGTACGTGGACCGGCTCGGCGCCTACCTGGCGGACGCCGCGCTGATGATCGGTGCGGGCGTCCGGGCGGCGCGCGGCGGTTCGGAGCTGTGGGTGTCGGCGGGTCTGGCGGCCGCGCTGGGCGTGGTGCTGCTCAAGGCCTCCACGGACCTGGTGGACGTGGCCCGGGCCCGCAGCGGGCAGGCGCCGGCGGACGAGGAATCGACCCAGCCGCGCTCCCAGGGCATCGCGACGGCCCGCCGGCTCGCCTCGATCTTCAAGATCCACCGGGTGACCAACGGCATCGAGGCCTCCCTGGTGCTGCTGGCGGCTGCCGCGCTGGACGCCTGGCTCGGCCACCTGGACGCGACCCGGGGGGCGCTGGCCGCGATCACGGTGATCACCTGGGGGATGGTGGTGGCGCACCTGGCGTCGATCCTGTCCTCCTCCCGGCTGCGCTGAGGCGCGCCCTGGAGGCCTGAGGCCGCCCCGAGCGGGGCCCCGCGCGGATGCGACCCGGGTCACGGCAGCGCGCGGGGCCGACCGGACAGGACCGGGCGTGGAGCCGCGCCCCGGCGCCGGGCAGGTGGCGATCGACGTCGCCTGGGCCGGGCTGAACTTCGTGGACGTGATGACCCGCCGGGGCGACGGCGGCTACACCTCCGAGTGGCCGTACCTGCCGGGCAAGGAGGTGGCCGGTACGGTCCGGGAGCTCGGCGAGGGCGTCACCGGACGCCTGGCCCGTGCCATCCGCACCACCCTGGACCTCCAGGCGGGCGGCGGCCTGAGCATCCCGCTCACCGAGCTGCCGGGCCTGGAGGCCGTCCCGGCCGCGCACGACGCGATGCAGGAGGGGCGGGCCACCGGCAAGTACGTGGTGCGGGTGGCCGGTTGATCCCTCACAAGTGGCCCTCCCCGAGTGCCGGAGAGACCATGGGCATGGACGACACGGACAGAGGAGGCTGCCATGGCCCTGTGCGGTCCCGAAAGAGATCCGGAGTTCTTCAAGGATCTGGCTGCGGTGTTCGCCAGTCATCCCGACGCTGCGCGCAGGTACACCGTGAAATGCCTGCGCTACGAGACCGAAGTCCTGAAGGTCGACTTCGACAAGCAGGTCGGCGTGTCCCATGTCGAAGGTGATCGGGTGGTGACGGAGTTCCGTGCTCGGGACGAGGTCCAGACCGATCTGCACGGGCCCTACTGCTGCGAATGGATCGGAACGTATCCCAACGAGCAATGCGTGCACTACTGCGAGCTGTGACCGACGCTCCGTCGGTGGAGCGGGGCGTCTGACAGCGGGGGCATAGGCCGGACGCGGCGGCTGTTGGGCCGGCCATGAACAGGATTCTGGCGATCGGCGCGAACGGCAGTGTGGGCAGGCACGTCGTGGCCGCGCTGGCCGAAGGCGGGCACGATGTAAGGGCGTTGGTGCGGAGCCGCGCCACGTCGGTACTGCCCGAGGGGGTGGAGGCCGTCGAGGGCGACCTGGCGGATCCGGAGAGCCTGGCGGCCGCACTGGGCGGCGGGGTGGACGCCGTCTATCTGATGTGGCCCGGGATCCCGGTCCAGCCGCGGGTGGTGGAGCTGATCGCCGAGCACGCCGAGCGGGTGGTGTACCTGTCGGCGGACGTGGCCGATCTCGCGGACGACGAACCGGCGGTGATCTTCCATCAGGAGATCGAGCGGCTGATCCGGCACTCCGGCCTGGGCTGGACCTTCGTGCGGGCGATCGACTTCGCGGGCAACATGCTCGGCTGGGCCGACCAGGTGCGCGAGGGCGTCGTCCGCTGGCCGTACGGGCAGGCCCGCCGCTCGCTGGTCCACGAGCGCGACATCGCGGACGTGGCGGTGAGGGCGCTCACCGAGGACGGGCACGAGGGTGCCAAGTACGTGGTCACCGGGCCCGAGTCGATCGCCCACGCCGAGCTGGCGCGGATCATCGGCGAGGAGCTCGGCACCGAGGTGCGCTGGGAGGAGCTGGCGCCGGAGACGGCCCGCGAGCGGCTGACGGCGGCCTGGGGCCACGCCGCGTTCGTGGAGTCCCGGCTGCGGGCCTGGGAGTCGTTCACCCGCGAGCCCGAGCGGGTGACGGACACCGTGGAGCGGGTGCTCGGCCGCCCGCCGCACGGCTTCCGCTCCTGGGTGCGGGACCACGCGGCGGACTTCCGGTAGCGGGCCTCCCGGGAAGCCCCGAGGAGACCGCACGGTTCAGACGTCGAAAGCATCGAAGGTCGGCACCGCCTTGCCGTGGAGCCGGCCGACGGGCGGCAGGCGGCGGGCCGGCCAGCGGCCCCGGCGGATGGCCGGAACGGGCGGACGGGGCGGGCGACCGGTGGCGCCGAACCGCCCGTGCGCCGAGAGTGGTGACCATGGCGCTCCCCCCGCGCGTCCGTCCGTGAGGCGGACCGGAGACGCCCTAGCGTCGATCGGAAGCGACCCGGACGGGACCGCCGCCGGGTCCGGGACCACGGAGGAACCCCGACCATGACCACCGACCTCTCCAAGCTCACCGGGGACTACGTCCTCGACCCCACCCACACCCGGATCGGCTTCGTGGCGCGCCACGCCATGGTGACCAAGGTCCGGGGCTCGTTCGCCGACTTCGAGGGCACCGCCCACCTGGACGGCGAGGACCCGTCCCGCTCGACCGCCCAGGTGGTGATCAAGGTCGACAGCATCAGCACCGGGGTCGAGCAGCGCGACCAGCACCTGCGCACCAACGACTTCCTGGACGCGCCGAACTACCCGGACATCACCTTCCGCGCCACGGGCGTGGAGGCGCTCGGAGGCATCGACTACAGGGTCACCGGCGACCTCACCATCAAGGACATCACCCGCCCGATCAGCATCGACTTCGAGTACACGGGCAACGCCGTCGACCCGTACGGCAACCTGCGGGTCGGCCTGGAGGGCTCGGTGACCATCAACCGCAAGGACTTCGGGGTGAGCTGGAACGCGGCCCTGGAGGGCGGCGGCGTCCTGGTCGGCGAGAAGGTCGTCCTGGAGTTCGACATCTCCGCGATCCGGCAGGGCTAGCGGCGCCCTCGCCACGGCACCGGCCTCCGGGCCCTGATCGAGCGATCGGGGCCCGGAGGCCGGTGTCGTGGCGGCGGGACAACCTGGACGACCGGGCCGAGGATCAGCCGGCCGCCAGCGTCGAGCGGGCGCGGGCGATGAGGCGGTGTGCCGCGTGGCCGTACACGGCGGCCTCGTGCTGCTTCTCCCAGACCTTCCGGTAGAGCTCGATGTCGGACGACTGGTCCAGCCACATCTCGGCGTTCCAGGTCTCGACGGTCACGAACCTGTTGTCGTAGATCCAGAACCCGTGTTTGGGGACGACGGTCACCGGAGCGCCCAGGGGGACGATTCCGAGCTCCACCGTGTCGAGGCCGAGCAGTCCGCCCAGGCGGTCCAGTTGGGCGGCCAGGACCTCGGGAGGACAGATCCGCACGTAGAGCGCGGCCTCGGACATGACGAACCGGAAGCGCTTCGTCGGGTGGTAGAGGCAGTCCTGGCGCTTGAGCCGGGCGCGTACGCCTTCGTCGATGTCCCCGGGACCGCCGTGGAGGCTGCTCGCGTGGGTCAGCACGTGCCGGGCGTACCCGGCGATCTGGAAGATGCCCGGGACGACGGCGGGTTCGTAGCCGGTGGTCACGGTCGTCGCGCGGCTGCGCCTGACGCCGACCTCCTGCCGTCCGAGATGGCCTCCGGCCAGCACCCGGGTCCATGTCCGGTAGCGCACTCCGAGGCCCTGCAACCTCAGCTTCAACTCGGCGGCCGCCTCCGGCCGCCCGACCGCCTCGGCCCAGGCCTGGAGCTCCTCGGGGGTGGGCGCCTGCTTCCCGTGCTCCAGCTTCGACACCTTCGACGCCGGCCAGTCGAGGCGCGCGGCCAGATCGCGGCCGTTCACGCCCGCGTCGGTGCGCAACTCCCGCAGCCGCGCGCCGAGGGACAACCGGGCGTGTTCGAAATCGGCGCTCACGCTCGGAACTTGGGCTTCATGGGTGGCGCTCCCTCGCGCTCGATGGGGCACCAGGATGCCGTTCGACGGGCTGGTCGCGGGGAGCTATGCCCATAACTGCACCCCGAGGGGTGACAGAGGGCTGACAGCAGCGTTCACGGCGTGAACTCGTCGATCGTGGACGCGCCGTTCGACGGCCCGTGCAGGAGTTGGAGGCGGGCGTACCCCGGGCTGCTCGCGAGCAGCTCCTCATGGGTGCCGAGCCCGGCGACCCGGCCGTGTTCGAGGAAGACGATCTGGCTGGCGTCGCGGACGCTGAGCAGGTTGTGCGAGATGACAATCGTCGTACGGCCGCTCATCAGCAGGCGCAGGGGCCGGAGGATGCGTTCTCCGGATTCGGCGTCGAGGCCGGTGGTGGGTTCGTCGAGGACCAGGACGGGTGCGTCGCGGATCATCGCGCGGGCGATGGCGAGGCGCTGGCGCTGTCCGCCGGAGAGGAGCCGGCCGCGCTGGCCGACGACGGTGTCGTAGCCCTGCGGGAGCGCCATGACGAAGTCGTGGGCGTCGGCGGCGCGGGCGGCCGCGACGATCTCCTGCTCGCTGGCGCCCGGGCGGCCGAAGGCGATGTTCTCGCGGACCGTGCCGTGCAGAACGAGGGTCTCCTGGAGGACGACCGCGACGTGGTCGCGCAGGTCCTTGAGCCCGAGGCCGCGCAGGTCGTACCCGTCCAGGCGGACGGCGCCCTGGTCCGGGTCGTAGAAGCGCAGCAGCAGTTTCGCGACGGTGGACTTTCCGGCACCACTCGTCCCGACCAGTGCCACGGTCTCGCCGGGGGCCGCCGCGAAGGAGACGCCCGAGAGCGCCGACCGGGTCGTCTCCGGGTAGCGGAAGTGAACGGCATCGAACTCGACGGCCCCCTGGACGTGCCGCAGCCGGCGGGGACGGTCGACCTCGGCGACCTGGGGGCGCTGGTCCAGCAGCTCGGCGATCCGCTCGGCGGAGGCGGAGGCGGAGTAGAAGGTGTTGCTGAGCTGCGACATGCCCCGGATCGGGCTGTAGAGCCTGCTCAGCAGCGTCAGGAAGATCATCAGTCCGCCCAGGGTGAGCCGGCCCTGGGTGAGTTCCCAGGTCCCCAGGCCCAGGACGACCAGCGCGCCGATCAACTCGATGACGTCCACGACCGGTCCGAACAGCGCGCCGATCCTGGTCGACGTCATCGTCGCGCGGTAGTGGCCGAGGTTCTCGCGCTGGAACCGTTCCTGCCCCCACCTCTGGCGGTTGTACGCCTGTATGAGCGCGATGTTGCCGAGGCTCTCCTCGGCGGTCGAGCTGATCGATCCGCTGCGCCGGCGCCGTTCGCGTGAAGCGGCCTTGATCAGGCCGGAGAACTTCCGGGCAGCGAAAAAGAACAGCGGGGCGATGACCAGGGCCAGCAGGGTCAGATCCCACCGCAGGTAGAAGAGCACCGCGAGGTAGAGCCCCAGTTCCACCACGTGCGAGAGGGCGTCGGCGATGCCGGAGAGCAGGAACGTCTCGACGGCTTCGACGTCGCCGGTCACACGGGCCAGGATGTCGCCGAGCCTCCGGCGCTCGAAGAATCCGAGGGACAGCCGCTGGAGGTGACGGAACACGTCGAACCGCAGGTTGAGCAGGAACCGTTCGCCGACCCACGTGGAGACGACGTCGTCGGTGAAGCCGATGACGCCGGAGAACAACGTGAGCCCGACGAAGGCGAGCGCGATCGGCAGGAAGAGGTCCAGGTTGCGGGGGACGAGCATGTCGTCGATCACGATCTTGAGCAGCCAGATCTCGGCGGTGTCGACCACCGGACCCAGCACGATCATGAAGAAGATCACGATGAGCCATCGCCGGCGACCGCGCGTGTACGGCCAGAACCGCCGGAAGAGGTCCCGCATCGGAACCGGCGGCGCGGCCTCGACGATCTCGTCGGGATCCTGGGAGACGGTCACCAGGCGTCGTATCGCCGACCGCATGGAGCGAATCGTGGTCATCACCCCGCGTCGTCCGTCATGTCGTCCATCACGGAACCAGCCACGGCCGGGCACGAAGCCCGGCTATGGCCGGATCAAAGGGGATCAACTAGTAGCGACCGCCACCGCGGCCCCCACCACGTCCGCCGTAGCCCCCACCGCGTCCGCCGTAGCCTCCATAGCCACCACGGCCTCCGCGGCCTCCACGGCCTCCATAACCCCCGTAGCCTCCGTAGCCTCCGTAACCACCACGGCCTCCGCGGCCTCCGCGGCCCCCGCCGCCACCGCCGTGGCCCCCGAAGCTACTCCATCGGTCGAAGAATCCCATGATTCTCTCCCTTCACGTGGGCTACTCCCAACGTACTTGAGAACAGTCCAGCCGCAAGTAAAGCATTCACCCCAGAAATACCAAGGAGGATTGGATAGGTATTCATTAACCCCTTGAAGCGATAACGGATTGTCACTTTCACTGTGTGAACTGCACGGGTCGCGCCCCGAGGGTTCGGAGTGCGACCCGTTGTGCGGTCAAGCGGGGGCGGCGGTCAGGCGCCCGGGCACCATCGGTGACCGCCGTCGCGGTTGCGCTTGTACTCGCGGAGGAGGGCGAGGAGGTTGATCAGAGTGCTGGCCGGAATGTTGCCGAGGTCGATGAGGGGGCGACCCTGGAGGTTCACCTCGCCCGGCTTGGCGGAGGGCCAGAGGAGGCCGAACTCCCGTCCCTCCGTGCGGAGGTCGATGATCAGTTCGGTGAGTTGACGGGCAGTCAGGTGGAACAGGGCCGGGTCGGCCGGGCGGATCGGCTGGTGGGCGATCACACGGCACCGTCCAGCTCGAACCAGACGTGCTTGCCGAGCTTCTGGGGGTCGACACCCCAGCGGTGGGTGAGGCCGGCGACGAGCTGGAGGCCCCGGCCGCACTCGGAGAGGGGGGACGGGGTGCGGGGCTCGGGGAGGGAGGAGGAGCGGTCGGAGACGGTGACCCGGAGGGTGTTTCCGTGGAAGAGGATGACGACGGCGGGAGAGGTGGTCTCGCCGTGGCGCCAGGCGTTGACGATGAGCTCGACAAGGGCGAGCTCGGCGTCCGCGATGAGGGGCGGGGGCCACCCGACGAGGGCGAGGGCTCCGGTGAGGGCGGAGCGGGAGAGGGTGAGGGAGGGGGAGTTGAGGTCGCGCACAGGGGGGCTCCCGGAGGGGAAGGAGTGAGACCGGCGGAGACGTCGCCGTGAACAAGCCCACTGGACATGGGTGTTCTTCGGTGCCCGAGCGGCGTTACTGACGATCCGTTCGGTAATCGGTGCATCACAGACTGTAGGGCATTGCGGCTCACCTGTGCCACCGAATCCAGAAACATGGTCCACCGATAGCCGCTGGACTGTTGCCGAGGCGGCGTAGATGCTTGGGCCATGCCACCACGCACCACCCCAACGGCCAGGCAAGAACGCTTGGGCATCGAGCTGCGGAAGATGCGAGACAGCGCCGGCCAGACAACCGCTCAAGCCGCTGCCGTTTTCGGCCTGGATCGAACGAAGATCACTCAGGTCGAGAAGGGGCACTACCCGATCACAGCCGAACGAGTTCGGGCACTCGCGCAAGCCTTCGGCGAGGTCGACAGCGCGTATGTCGAGGCTCTCGCATCCATGGCCCAGGAGCGACACAAGGGTTGGTGGGACGAATATCGTGGCTTTGTCCCGCAGGGTTTTCTCGACATCTGCGAGCTTGAGCACTACTCAATGGGCATGCAGTCCTACCAGATCAGCCACCCTCCTGGACTGATGCAGTCTGAGCGATACTGCCGCGCGGTCTTTCAAGATGCTGAGCCGCCACTGACTCCACGCATGGTGGAGACTCGCGTCGAGCAGCGCATGCATCGATCACAAGCGCTGATGATAGAAGGGGCTCATCCGTATACAGCCATCGTCCACGAGGCTGCACTGCGAATGCAGTTCGGTGGTCGCGATGTCGCGAGGGACCAGCTTGAGTGGATGCTGGAACTATCCCTGCGCCCACATGTGACACTTCGCGTAGTCACGTTCGAGTCCGGCGGCTTCAAGGGATCCGGCCAGGCTCTCATCTACGCGAAGGGCCCCGTGCCCCGGCTCGACACTGTCCAGTACGACTCAGTGGACGGGCCGATCTTCCTCCACACGGCGGAGCATCTGAAAACCTATCGCAACATCATCGAGCGGATGACTGATAGATCTCTTTCGGTTGAAGGTACTCGCGACCTCATCGCGAAGATCAAGAAGGAGATCTAGCTCGTGAACAATCTCGCCTGGACGCGCCCCACGTCGTGCGCCAACGCTAACAACTGCCCGGAAGTTGCCATAGCTGACGGCACGGTCTACGTCCGCAGCAGCCTCCTGCCCGACGCCGTCGCCCAACTCACCCCCGACGAATGGCGCGACCTCGTATCCGCCATCCGCAACGGCGAGTTCGACCTCTGAGCGCCACCGCGCCCCGCCGGGTCCATACCCGGCGGGGCGCGGCGTACTGCCAATGCCTCAGGAGGGCGTCACGTCCCACAGCTGGTTCGGGTTGTCATCGCGGAACTGCTTCAGCACGGGCTGGGTGGTCCTGGTGGCCTCGATGACGAAGTTCTCGTCCACCCCCTCGGCGATGACGAACTGGTCACCCACCCGGTCGAACCGCCAGGTCTGGGTCGGGTTGTTGGGGTTGCACGGAAGCACCCGGATCACGTCGCCGGGGTTCGGCGGCGACTGGAGACACTGACCCCTCTTCGCCACGCTCTCGATCAGGAACACCGGGCCGAGGGGACGAATGATCCAGTCCTGGAACCCCGTACCGTTGGGCTCCCAGGTGATGGCCACGTTGCCACCGGAGTTGGCGTCCAGCGAGCCGTTCGTGGCCTCGTTGAAGAAGCGCACGTTCCCGCCCGCCTGACGGACCTTGCCGGCCGAGGCGGGGGCCGCAGCGGTCACGGCGCCGGTGACGGCCAGGACGGCGACCGTCGCAACCGCGGCCTTCTTGATGTTGAACAAGGATCTCTCCTTCTAAGGTGATTCCTCGAACTCTCGTGACCGTTCGCCCGGCCACGAGGGCGAGGGAACCATCCCCACCAAACCGCCCGCAACGCCAGGTCATCCAAACAGCGTCCGCACACGAAGCCGATTACCTCGAACCGCCTAATCCGATAGCCCGTTCGAGCGCGCTTCATTCATCCGTCAACAAACGGCCGAATCCAACCGCTTCCCAACTCTCCTGGCGGAAGCCGGTTTTCCGCCGCCGGGGACCGGGGTAGTGCCGAGGCGTTCGCGCCCTGACGATCCATCGCGATCGCTACGGAAGCGAACCTTTGACACTTTCTTTCCGGAAGGACTCGTCTCATGCACAGGCTCGTCCGCAACACCCTCGCGACCGTCGCGATCACCGGCGCCCTCACCGCCGCCGTCGCGCCCACCGCCATGGCCGTCGAGCAGGTCCAGCCCGCGACGACCGCGTCCCAGAAGCAGGCCGCCAACCCCAGTCGGATCAAGACCGGCGACTTCAACAACGCCCGAGGCATCCTGGTCAAGGCGGGAAGCAAGACGGCCGAGAAGACCCACGAGGCCCACGGTGTGAAGGACGTCCCCGTCTCCCACGGCACCAGCCTGCTCGCCGAGGCCCGGGACGAGTTCCGCGCGGCGGACCGCAACCTGCCCGCGAAGGACAAGAAGTCCGACATGTCGATCGCCCACTACGACGCCATTCACAAGGCGGCCAAGACCATGGGCATCGACACCTGGTGACCCCGCGCCCCTGACACGAAGGGCCCGGCCCTCCTCCGGAAGACGGAGGGCCGGGCCCTTCGCCGGGATGAGGACCGCTCCCTCACCCGATGCGAGCGTGACCCTCATGCCCACAACCCGCATCGCCGCCGCTCTCCTCGCCGCAGCCACCCTCCTCACGCTCGCACCGAGCGCCGTAGCCGCCCCCAGCTCCGCCGCCTCGCCATACGCCACCGTCGACTTGCAGCCCGAGCTGAACACCCTGGTCGAGCAGGGCACCAGCACCGCCGCCCTCGCCGAGGTCCGCGACCACGGGCGCGTCGTCTGGCGCGGCGCGGCCGGCACCGCCGATCTGGCCACCGGCCAACCGGCCACCGCCGACGGACGGTTCCGCATCGCCAGCACCACCAAGAGCTTCGTGTCGACCGTCACCCTGCAACTGGTCGACGAAGGGCGGGTCAGGCTCGACGATCCGATCGAGCACTACCTGCCCGGCGCCATCCCGAACGGCGGCGCCATCACCGTCCGCCAACTCCTCAACCACACCAGCGGCTTGTACAACTACCTGGACGATCCGCACGTCCGTTCCACCACCGAGGCGGGCAACCGGGAGTTCCTCGCCACCGGCCGCTGGATCGAGTACACCCCGCAGCACCTGCTGGCCATCGGCACCGCCAAGCCTCCGTACTTCGCCCCCGGCCAGGGCTGGCACTACTCCAACACCAACTACGTCGTCATCGGCATGCTCATCGAGCAAGTGACCGGCCACAGTTGGCGGGACGAGGTGGAGGCGCGGATCATTCAGCCCCTCGGCCTGCGCCACACCACCCTGCCCACCGACTCCACCGCGATCCCCGGCCCGCACGCGCACGGCTACTTCAAGTTCCCCGAGGGCCCGGGAGACGTCACCCGGCTCTCCCCCACCATCGCCGACGCTGCCGGCGCGGGGATCTCCACCACCGACGACCTCGCCCGCTTCCACGCGGCCCTGTTCGGCGGCCGCCTGCTCTCCCCCGCCCAACTCGCCGAGATGACCACCACCGTCCCCATCCCCGATGCTCCCGACCACGCCGAGTACGGGCTCGGCGTGGTCAGCTACGACCTCTCCTGCGGCCGGTTCTGGGGCCACCCCGGCGAGATCCCCGGCTACTCGACCGGCCTGCTCGGCACCCGGGACGGCGGCCGCCAGTACGCCATCTCCTACAACGAGTACGACAAGAGCGACTCCACCAAGTCCAACCGGCTCTACCGGGCCTTCGAGGAGAAGGCCCTCTGCGGCGGCCCGACCACCTCGGGCTGACCACCTCGGGCTGGCCCTCGGCGGGCTGACCCTCAGTGCCCGAACGCAACCCGGTGGCGTTCGTGGTGGAAATCGGGAAGGCTCGGGCGCATGGTCTCGGTATTGCAGAACGTGGCGATTGACTGTGCGGACGCCTATGAGCTGGCCCGCTTCTGGAGCGGGGTGACGGGCCGTCCGCTGGGTCCGGGAGACAAGCCGGGCGATCCGGAGGTTCAGGTGATGCTGGCGGAGGGCCCGGTCCTCTACTTCAGCCAGGTGCCCGAGCCCAAGACGATCAAGAACCGGATCCATCTGTGCCTGCGCCCGGAGACCTCACGTGAGCAGGAGGTGGAGCGACTGCTGGATCTCGGCGCCACCCTCGTCGCCGATCGCCGCAATCCCGACGGCTCCGGCTGGGCGGTCCTCGCCGATCCCGAAGGCAACGAGTTCTGCGTTCTGCGCAGCGAGTCCGACAAGGCCGCCATGACGTCCTGACGCCGGGCTCCCCACCTGGGAGCTCCCACCCCCGTGGGCCCCGTCGGCCCCGTCGGCCCCGTCGGCCCCGCGTCAGGGCAACGGCGGGGCCAGGGGCAGCTCCCGGGGATCGCCCAGGCTGCCGTCCGGGCCGACGTCGAAGACCGTGAGCTTCTTCTGGCCGGTGATCGTTATCTGCTCCGGGCCGGACCAGTCGATCCGGACGAAGTCACCGCCCCGGGTGTCCCAGACGCCCATGCTCCAGTGGCGGGTCGACCAGCCGTCGCCGACCTCCAGCTCGACCCGGTAGATCGGGTCGATGGAGAAGGCGACGTTGGTGACGGTCAGCACCCGGTCCTCGTGGTTCGGGCTGACGAACCGGTCGACCCGCCCCCCGTAGCCACCGAACACGTACGTCATGACCGCGATCGGCAGCCCGCCGAAGACGAGCGCCACCAGGCCGACCGCGCAGCCGATCTGCGACCACCTGGTGCGGAAGTCGAGCTCGATGATCAGCGAGACCACGATGAGCACGACCGCCGCCCCGACCAGCACGAGTGGACGGTCGAGCCAGACCTCGACCACCACCAGCCCGCCCGAACGGGAGGCGTGCCGGCCCGCCAGGTACGCGAGGAGTGCGGCCAGCGCCACCGCTCTGAGCCCCCACGCGATCCGCTTGCGACCCATCGCCGCCATCCGCCCCCCAGGCGATCTTTTGCCGAGCTTTGGCGCGGACTTTACTACGGGGGACGTACCGCCTGCTGCGACCCAGGACACCCGGCGTACGCAGCGCGATCAGGGCACCAGCAGGACTTCGCCATCCCGCCCGGGCCCACGGTGAATGCGGGGACACGGCGAAATCGGGGCCACCGCGAATACGGGGCCACTGCCGCAACGGCCCGGGCGGCAGGGTCTCCCCCCGCCGCCCGGGCCGTGCGGTTACCGGCAGTACCCCCGTCACCGCCGGTGGAAGACGCTCCGCGACCAGACGTAGCCGAGCAGCGTCAGACCGGTGCACCAGGCGAGGGCGATCCAGCCGCTGTTGCCGATCCCGGTGCCCATCAGCAGGCCGCGCAGGGTCTCGATGATGGGGGTGAAGGGCTGGTACTCGGCGAACCACCGCAGCACCGTCGGCATGGAGTCCGGCGGGACGATGGCGCTGCCGATGAAGGGCAGGAACGTCAGCGGCAGCGGCGTGTTGCTCGCGCTCTCGGGCGTCTTCGAGACCAGCCCGATCCCCGCCGAGATCCACGTCAGCGTCAGCGTGACGAACACCAGCAGCCCGGCGGCCGCCAGCCACTCCACCGGCCCCGCGCTCGACCGGAACCCCATGGCGAAGGCCGCGCCGATCACCACCACCAGCGCGATCACCGTCTGTATCACGCTCCCGACCACGTGCCCCGTCAGGAACGCCGCCCGCGATATCGCCATCGTCCGGAACCGGTTGACGATCCCCTCCGTCATGTCGACGCAGACGCCCACCGCAGTGGCGACCGACCCCGCCGTCGCCGTCATCAGCACGATCCCCGGCGTCACGTAGTCGATGTAGCTCCCGCCCCCGATCCCCGCCCCCAACGCGCCCCCGAAGGCGTAGTTGAAGAGCAACAGCATCATCACCGGCATCACCACGACCGAGAAGGTCATCGCCGGATACCGCTGCGCGCGCTTGAGGTTGCGCCGCAGCATGGTCAGCGAGTCGCTGACCGCATAGGTCGTCGTGCTCATCGCGCACCCTCCCCCGTCAGTGTGAGGAACACGTCGTCCAGATCGGCCGTCTCCACGACCAGCGACTCGGCTCGCACGGAGGCGTTGTCGAGCGTGTCCAGCACGGCCTTCACGGTGAGCACCGAGTTGTCCCCCGGGATGTCCAGCCGCAGGGCGTCGGCATCGGCCGTGGCGTATTCGAACAGCCCGGCGGCGGCGCCCAGTTGGGCGGCGTCCGCGAAGTGGAGCCGGATCAGCCCGCCCGGGACGATGCGCTTGAGCTCCTCGGCCGTGCCCTCGGCGACGATCCGGCCGCCGTCCAGGACGGCGATCCGGTCGGCGAGTTGGTCGGCCTCGTCCAGGTACTGGGTGGTGAGGAAGATCGTCACCCCGTGGTCGGAGACCAGGCCCCGGATGATCTCCCACATGGTGCGCCGGCTGCGCGGGTCCAGCCCGGTGGTCGGCTCGTCCAGGAAGATCACCTTCGGGTCGCCGACGAGCGTCATCGCCAGGTCGAGCTTGCGCCGCATGCCCCCGGAGAACGCCGCGACGGGCTTGCGCGCGGCCTCGGTGAGTTCGAAACGGCGCAGCAGTTCCTCCGCCCGCCTCCGCCCCTCCCGACGGTGGAGGTGGTTGAGGTCGGCCATCAGCATCAGGTTCTCCTCGGCGGTGAGCAGGTTGTCCACCGCCGAGAACTGGCCCGTCACCCCGATCGCCTTCCGCACCCCGTCGGTCTGCCGGACCACGTCGTGCCCGGCCACCTGGGCCGCGCCGCCGTCGGCCGGGATCAGGGTGGAGAGGATCTGCACGGTGGTGGTCTTGCCGGCGCCGTTCGGCCCGAGCAGGGCGAACACGCTGCCCGCAGGGATGTCCAGGTCGATTCCCCGTAAGACCGCCTTGTCCCCGTAGGACTTGGTCAGCCCGACCGCCGAGATCGCCCCCATCAGGCCCTCCGGATGACGATGGTGCCGACCTGGGTGCTGCCGCGGACCTCGACGGTCTCCCGGGCGTCGCCCGGGCCCTCCGCCGTGTCGAGGGTGTTGCGGACCGCGCCGAACTTGCTGTGCACGTCCAGCCAGGCCGCCGTGCCCTCCGCGATGCCGACCTCCACGTCCCCGACGCCGGCCTGCAGGCTGACCTTGCCCCGGACCACCTGACCGATCCGGATGTGGCCGTTCGCCGTCTTGGCGTCCACGCCCGCCTCGGCGAGGCCGACGTGGATCCGGCCGTTGGAGGCGTTGGCCGTCAGCTCGCCCCGCACCTCGTCGATCTCGGTGTCGCCGTTGCTGTTCTTGACCGTCAGCCGGCCCCCGACGGAACCGACCTCGATCCGGCCGGAGCCGAACACCTCGGCGTTCCCGGCGGCGGTTCCGAGCCGGATGTCCCCCATGTCGGTCTTGAGCCGCACGTTCTCGGCCCGGTCGAGCTGGATCCGGCCCACGGAGGTCTTCAGCCGGCAGTCGCCGAGCGGACCCTCCGCGACGAAGTCCGCCATCGGGGAGTCGACGTGCACCTCGGAGCCGGAGGGCAGCTCGACCGTGATCTCGATCGAGCCCTTCTTGCTGGAGAACACGGTGCGCTGCTTGGGGCCCTTGAGGGTGAGCCGGCCGCCGGAGAAGTCGACCTGGGTCAGCTCGGCGGCCTTGATGTCCGCGTCCCTGCTCGCGCTCGCGGGCCGGACCTCGACCACCGCGTCGGTGCGCTTGCCCGCCCGGATCCGCACCGAACCGATCTCGAACTCAAGGGCGACGGAGATCGGTCCGTCGGTCTCGTACGTAGGCATGGCTGTGCCGTCCTCTTGACTCGTGTGGGTGTTCCCGCTGGTCGGAGCGGGGGTGACGTTGAAGGGGCAGAAGATCGGATGGTGCGGAAGCGCTAGTGGACCCAGCCGGTGAACCCCTGGCCGCCGGCACTACGCGGGACCTGGCCGCCGAGGTCGACGGCCGAGCGGCGGACCGGCTGGCCGCCCTCCAGCGCGCCGGCGACGGCCCGGACCAGCCAGGCGTTGAGGGAGAGGCCCTCCTGCCCGGCGGCCTCTTCCGCCCGGGCCTTGAGGTGGGCGGGCAGGCGCAGGTTGATCCGGGCGGTGCCCGTCTCGTCCGACTCCGGCACCACTGGTGGCGCCACCGGCGACGCGGCGGGCACCGATGGCACCGCCGGTGGCACCATCGACGGCGCCACGGGTGGCACGTCGCCGTGGAAGTCGCCGGAGCCGGGCGGTGCCGTCACCACGAACTCGGGATCGAGCCCGCGCAGCCGCACGTCCACCGAGCCCGGGGCGAGGTCGCGGGTGACTTCACCCATGGCGGCCGAGAGCGCGTTGAGCAGCGTGAGCCGCACGGCCGACTCCAGCGGGAGCGTCAGCCGATCGGCCAGCGCGCGGGCTTCGTCCCCGCCGGTGGCGGCGGCCACCGCGAGCTCGTTTCGGAGGTTTTCGACGTACGGCGTGAGGTCCATGGCTAGAGCATGGCACGACCGTGGTGCCATGTCGAGCCATTTGTGGCACCACTTTGGCACCATCACCCGGACGGCGGTGGCGCCGACAACGGAACCGCCCCGCCGACCGAAGTCGACGGGGCGGTTCACCAGGGAAAACGTCGGCGGTGGGAGCCTCAGCCCCGCCAGCCCGCGAGGTACGAGTCGATCTCGCCGACCAGCCGCGCCTTGCCCGCCGTGTCCAGGAACGAGGCCTCCACGGCGTTGCGCGCCAGCGCCGCCACCCCCGCCTCGTCCAGCTCCAGCAGCCGCGCCGCCACCGCGTACTCGGTGTTGAGGTCGGTGCCGAACATCGGCGGGTCGTCGCTGTTGACCGTCACCAGCAGCCCGGCGTCCACCATCCGCTTGATCGGGTGGTCCTCCATCCGCTCCACCACCCGGGTGGCGATGTTGGAAGTCGGGCAGACCTCCAGCGGGATCCGGTGCTCGCCCAGGTAGTCGAGCAGCGCCGGGTCCTTCACCGCCTGGGTGCCGTGCCCGATGCGCTCGGCGCCGAGCTCGCGGATCGCGTCCCAAACCGTCTCCGGCCCGGTGCTCTCGCCCGCGTGCGGGACGGAGTGCAGGCCGGCCGCCCGCGCCCGGTCGAAGAAGGGCTTGAACGGCGGCCGCGGCACGCCGACCTCCGGGCCACCCAGGCCGAAGCTGACCAGGCCTTCGGGGGCCAGGTCGGTGGCCAGTCGGGCGGTGATCTCGGCCGACTCCAGGCCGGCCTCGCCCGGGATGTCGAAGCACCAGCGCAGCACCACGCCGAGCTCCTTCTCGGCGCGCAGCCGGGCGTCCTCGATCGCCTCCATGAAGGCGACCTCCGGTATGCCCCGCTTGACCGAGGAGTACGGGGTGATGGTCAGCTCGGCGTACCGGATGTTCTGGCGGGCCATGTCCTCGGCCACGCCGTAGGTGAGCGCGCGGACGTCCTCGACGTCGCGGACCAGGTCCACGACGCTCAGGTAGACGTCGATGAAGTGCCGGAAGTCGGTGAAGGTGAAGTACTCGGCGAGCGCCGCCGGGTCGGTCGGCACCTCGGTGCGCCCGGCGTGGCGGGCGGCCAGCCCGGCGACGACGCGCGGCGAGGCCGAGCCGACGTGGTGGACGTGCAGTTCCGCCTTCGGCATGCCGGCGATGAACGCCTCGATGCCGTTGGCGGTGGTACCAGTGGGGTTTCCGATCCGACTTCCGTCCGGCTGGACCACGGTGGTTCCCTTCTTCCTTCTCCGTGCCTTCTACGCGCGTATCGCGAATATCGGCCCAGGATAGGCCCAAGTCGGCCCGTCCGTGCGGGAATCCCCCGAGCACCCGGAACCACCCGGGCACCGGAGGCCCCCCGGGCACCGGAAGTCCCCGGGCCCCGGGGGCCACCCCGCACACCCGCGGTGGTCACCCGCCGAGCGCGACCGACACCGTGTAGATCAGCAGCCCGGCCAGGGCGCCGACCACGGTGCCGTTGATCCGGATGAACTGGAGGTCGCGCCCCACGTTCGCCTCGATCTTGCGCGAGGCGTCGTCGGCGTCCCAGCTCGCCACCGTCTCCGAGATCAGCGAGGTGATCTCGGCCCGGTAGGTGTCGACCAGGTACTGGGCCGCGTCCTGGAGCCAGCCGTCCACCTTGGCCTGGAGCCTGGTGTCCGTGGCCAGGCGCCCGCCGAAGCGGCGCACGCCGTCGCGGATGCGCCGGCGCAGTTCGCTGTCCTCGTCCTCGGCCGCGCCCATCACCAGGGTGCGCACGGCCGACCAGGTCGAGTTGATCAGCTCCTGGACCTCGGGGCGGCCCAGCAGCTCGCCCTTGGCCCGCTCGACCCTGGCGATGGTCTCCGGGTCGGTCTGGAGCTCGGTGGCGAAGTCGATGAGGAAGTTGTCGATCGCGCCGCGGGCCGGGTGGTCCGGGTCGTCCCGGATGTCGGTGACGAAGCGCATCAGCTCCTTGTAGACCCGCTCGCCGACCTGCTGGTCGATGAACCGGGGCGTCCAGCCCGGGGTCTTCTGGGTGACCTTCCGGACGACGTCCTCGTGGTTGGCGGTCAGCCAGCCGTGCGCCCGGACGGCCACCAGGTCCACCACCCCGTGGTGCCCGCCGTCCGCGACCACCTTGCCCAGCATCCGGCCCATCGGCTCGGCCACCGAGGTCGCGGCGGCCCGCCTGGTCACCGCCTCGGCGACCACCGCCCGCACGTCGTCGTCGCGGAGCACCTCCAGCACCCCGCGCAGCGCCGCCGAGGCCTCCTTGGTGACCCGCTCGGCGCTGCCCGGCGCGGCCAGCCACTCCCCCAGCCGGCGGCCGATGCCGAGCGCCGCGAGCCGGCCCCGCACCACGTGGCCGGCGAGGAAGTTGTCGCCGACGAAATCGCCGAGCGAGCGCCCGAAGGCGTCCTTCTTGGTCGGGATGATCGCGGTGTGCGGGATCGGCAGGCCGAAGGGACGGCGGAACAGCGCCGTCACCGCGAACCAGTCGGCCAGCGCGCCGACCATGCCGGCCTCGGCGGCGGCCGCCACGTAGCCGGCCCAGGCGCCGGCACCGGCCGCCTTGGCCCACGTGGAGAGGGCGAAGACCAGGGTCGCGAAGGCCAGCAGGCCGGTCGCGATGGTCTTCATCCGGCGGACGCCGCGTCTCTTCTGCTCGTCGGCCGCGGTGAAGCGGACTCCCGAGCCGGTCCCGCTGAAGGCTTCGTCACTCACCCCGCCAGTCTGCCCGCTGCCCGACGCGAGCGGGGGCGCGCCCCGCGATCACGCGCTCCCGCGGCGCTGCACGCCCCCGCGTACCGGCCGCTCGTGCCCGCCCGGCACGATCAGCCGCGCCCCCGTCGCGGCCCGTCGCGCCCCCGCCGCAGCCACCCGGGTGTCCGGGTGTCCGGGCGTCCAGGCGTCCAGGCTCAGCCCCGACCGCCGTTCACCGAGTTGGCGAGCCGGCGCCACAGCGGGTGGCGCCGCAGCCCGCGCCGCACCTGCTCCGGGACGAGCCCGCGCCACAGCTGCTGGGCGAGGTTGAGCGGCGGGGCGGCCTCGACGACGGGCTCCTCGCGCAGCAGGAACAGCGTGTCCGGCAGGCCGAGCCGGGTGTCCCGGAACGCCGGGTAGGCCGCGTAGTGCCGCCGCCCGTCCACCACCACCGGCGGCGTGCCGTGCGCGGACTCGTAGCGGATCTGGTTGCGCAGCGCCTCCGGCCGGACGGCGGCGGCGAGTTCGAGCCGCACCCGGACGGCGGCCGGCAGCCGGGGGTAGACCGCGCGGGCGCCGAAGCGCTCGATCAGCTGGCGGACCTCGACGCACACCCGCTCCTGCAGCGTGTCGTCCAGCAGCAGGAAGCCGCCCTCCAGCAGCCGGGGCACGTCCCAGGCGAAGCTGCGGGTCCGGAGGGCGTCCAGCTCCTCGCCGGGGTCGGCGAGTTCGACGGCGACCTGCTGGAGCGCGGCGATCCCGCGCAACTGGTCCAGCGCCCCGGCCCGCTCGGTGACGTTGCCCCCGTCCTCGCGCAGCACCAGGAAGTAGCAGTCGTAGTCGGCGAGCACGGACACCCGGCCCGCCCGCAGGCAGGCCTCCAGGGTGAACGGCTGGTCCGAGAAGACGGTCAACTCCTCGTTGCGGCGCAGCCCGTGGCGCCGGACGAGGTCGAGCCGGAACAGCTTGGCGTCGGACAGCGCCCAGGCCAGCGCCGAGTCGGTGAAGCGGACCGACTCGGCGTTCGCGTGGAAGATGCCCTGCGGCACCAGCCGCCCGTTCACCCCGACCTGCCTGGGCACCACCACGTCCGAGCCCCAGGTGTCGGCGGCCGTGACCAGCCGCTCCAGCGCCTCCGGGCCGAGGTGGTCGTCGGCGCCGAGGAAGAACACGTAGCGGCCGCGGGCCATGGCCAGGCCGCGGTTGGCGGGGGCCGCCGGGCCGCCCGAGTTGGGCTGGTGCACCACCCGGAACAGCCCGGGGTGGCGGGCGGCGTACTCGTCGAGCAGCGTCTCGCCACCGTCCGTGGAGCCGTCGTCGACGGCCACCACCTCCAGCCGCCCCGGCGCCAGGGACTGGCCGACCAGCGAGTCCAGGCAGGCGGTGAGGTACGGCATGGTGTTGTGGACCGCGACCACCACGGTCGCGTCGGGTACGGTCATCGGGCGGCGGGCCTCCGGGGTGCGGTTCGCCGGTGCGGTTCTCCGGGCGATGAACGGTCAACTCGGCCACCCGTCCGGGAGTCACGTGCCCTCCCCGGACGGGTGACCGCCCCCGAACGCGCGGTCGGGGCGTCAGCCGATCGTGACCTCCGCGCACGTCCGCGCCCGGGGCGTCAGCCGATGGCGACCTCCGCGTACATCCGCGCCCGGGGCGTCAGCCGATGGCGACCTCCGCGTACATCCGCGCGATCACGTCCTCGATGGCCGGCTCGCGCACCGAGAGGTCGACCAGCGGGTATCGCTCGGCCACCGCCGCCACGATCGGCGCCGCGCTCTCCCGCGCCGGGAAGGCCAGCCACTGCCGCGGCCCCTCGACCTTCACCACCCGCGCCCCGGCCACCTCGATCGGGGGCCGGGCCTCGGCGAGGTCGACCACCAGGGTCCGCTCGCTGCCGCCGGTGGCGTGCAGGCCGTCCAGCCCGCCGTCGTGGACCACCCGGCCGTGGTCGATCACCATCACCCGCTCGCAGAGCTGCTCGATGTCGGTGAGGTCGTGGGTGGTGAGCAGCACCGTGGTGCCGCGGTCCCGGTTGACCTCGCGCAGGAACTCGCGCACCCTGCCCTTGCTGACCACGTCCAGGCCGATGGTCGGCTCGTCCAGGTAGAGCACCTGGGGGTCGTGCAGCAGCGCCGCCGCGAGGTCGCCGCGCATCCGCTGGCCGAGCGAGAGCTGGCGCACGGGGGTGTCCAACAAGCCCTCCAGGTCGAGGAGTTCGACACAGCGGCCGAGGTTCTCGTGGTACCGCCGGTCGGGGATGCGGTAGATCCGGCGGGCGAGTTCGAAGGAGTCGCGCAGCGGGAGGTCCCACCACAGGGTGGTGCGCTGGCCGAAGACGACGCCGATCCGGCGGGCCAGCGCGACGCGTTCGCGGGCCGGGTCGACCCCGGCGACGCGCAGCCGTCCGCCGCTGGGGACGAGGATGCCGGTGAGCATCTTGATGGTGGTCGACTTGCCGGCGCCGTTGGGCCCGATGTAGCCGACGCACTCGCCGGCCTCGACGGTGAAGCTGAGCCCGTCCACCGCGCGCACCTCGCGCCTGGTGCGGCTGAACCGGCCGGTGCGGGCCCGCACGGTGAAGGTGCGGCGGACGTCCTGGAGTTCGATCAGTGCCACGGTGATTCCTTACGGGAGAGGGGGGTTCAGCTGCCGGTGCCGCGGTAGGCGCGCAGTCCGGCCCGCCAGGCGAACCCGGCGGCGGCGACGCACACCGCGGCGGCGACCGGCGAGGCGTACTGGAAGGCGGTGGGCAGACCGAGCGGGTCGGGCCGGTCGAGGATGCGCAGGGAGGGCAGCCAGTTGACGAAGGCCAGCGGGACGCCGAAGACCGCCCCGGCCACCAGCTCCTTGGCGAAGATGGTCGGCGGGTAGTGCAGCAGGGTCGCGCCGCCGTAGGTGAAGGAGTTCTGGATCTCCTTGGACTCGCCCCACCAGAACTGGACGGTGGCGCCGCCGACGAAGATCGCGCCGAAGATGACGGTGCCGCACACCAGCAGGACGGGCACCAGCAGCACCCGGTCCCAGGTCCAGTGCACGTCCAGGGCGGCCAGCGACCAGACCAGCACGATCGCGGCCTGGAGCGGGCGGCCGAGCCGGCGCAGGCTGAAGCGTTCGGCGCACAGCTGGGAGAGCGCGGGGGCGGGGCGGATCAGCATGGTGTCCAGCGAGCCGCTCATGATCCGCACGCCCAGGCCGTCGGCCGAACCGACCAGCAGGTTGGCCATGCCGAGGGAGAAGGTCGCGGTGGCGTACAGGAAGGCGATCTCCGGCAGGTTCCAGCCGCCGAGCTGGTCGGTGTGCCGGAACATGATCACCAGCACGACGAAGTCGAGGGAGTGGGTGACCAGGCTGGCCAGCAGGTTCAGCACGAAGGAGGCGCGGTAGGCCATCATCGAGCGCATCCACATCCGGGCGCACAGCCACCAGGAGCGCACCGCCCAGGACGTCCGCGCGGCGAGGGGCTCAGCCACCCTGCACCACCACCCTGCGGGTCGCCAGCCACTGCGCGCCCCGCCCGGCGGCGAGCAACGCGACCGCCCAGCCGAGTTGGAAGCCGAACGCGCCGAGCAGCCCGGCGCCGCTCGCGCGCTCCAGGAAGACGTCGGTCGGCACCTGGACCAGCGACGCCCACGGCAGCACCCGGCCGAGGTCGCCGAGCCAGCCGGGGAAGAGCGCGATCGGCAGCAGCATCCCGGAGAAGAACATCGAGACCACCAGCATCACCGAGCGCACCCCCTCGGAGTCGTGCAGCCAGAAGCCGGTGATCGAGACCAGGAACCGCACCCCGAAGCTGACCAGCAGCGCGAGCAGCACCGAGAGCAGGAAGAACACCCAGGTCAGCGGGTGTTCGGGCATCCGGGTGCGGAACACCAGCGCGCCCACCAGCATCGGCACGGTGCCGCGGACCAGCGCCTGGAAGGCGGCCCGGCCGAGGTCGGTGGCCAGCCACCAGCCCTGGAAGTCGACCGGGCGGTAGAGGTCGACGGCGATGTCCCCGCTGCGGAAGCGGTCCTGGACGTCGTCCTGGAAGCCTCCGCCCCAGACCGCGACGGTGACCAGCAGGCCCTGGCTGACCCAGATGTAGGTGACGGCCTGGCTCTGGTCGTAGCCGCCGAGGTTGGGGCGGGCCTGCCAGAGGGCGAGGAAGGAGGAGGCCAGGATGATGCCGAAGACGGTGTTGGTGAAGGTGCCGGCCAGGGTGGCGGCCCGGTAGGTGGAGTAGCGGCGGAAGGCGCCGCGGGCGACCGCGGCGTACAGCCCGAGGGCGGATCCGGTGGAGGTCCCGGTATCAGGGGGCCTCGCCCCGACCAGTGCAGCGTTCTGCATTTTGTCTCCTTGTCGACAAATATGAGCAGAGGGATGCGGGCAGGCATCAGCGCACGCCCCAGCGGCTCCGACCGACCGCACCCGGGGGTACCGGGCCGGACGAGCGGAGCTGCCAGAAGTCAGAGCGCTATGGAGTTCGCACCTTTCACCGTACCGCCGGCCCCCACCGCCCGCACCCGGTTTTCGAAGCGCACCAGGGCCTCGCACAACCCCGCACCCGAGGCCCACGACCGGCACTGAGCCAACGTCAAATAGCACATAATCGCCGCATGACCTTGAGCACCCGGCGCCAGGCCAAACGGGCCGCCCGACGCGCGGCCCGACGCGCCCTCCCCCTCTGGCGCCGGCTCCTGCCCACCTGGCGGGTCACCCTCGGCACCCTCACCGCGCTCCTGCTGCTCGCCGTCGGCGGCTTCGCCGTGCTCTACGTCATCGTCCCCGTGCCCGACCCCAACGCCCACGCCGTCGCCCAGAACAACATCTACCTCTACTCCGACGGCACCACCGAGATCGCCCGCACCGGCGCCGTCAACCGCACCGACGTCGCCATCGACCAGATCCCGCTCCAGACCCAGCAGGCCGTCGTCTCCGCCGAGGACCGCACCTTCTACCAGAACCGCGGCATCGACCTGAAGGGCATGGTCCGGGCCGGCTGGAACACCCTCCTCGGCAAGGGCATGCAGGGCGGCTCCACCATCACCCAGCAGTACGTCAAGAACTACTACCTGACCCAGGACCAGACCATCGAGCGCAAGGGCCGCGAACTCCTCATCGCCCTCAAGGTCGACCAGCAGCGCGACAAGCGGGAGATCCTCGCCGGCTACCTCAACAGCAGCTACTACGGCCGCGGCGCCTACGGCATCCAGAGCGCCGCCCACGCCTACTACGGCGTCGACGTCTCCCAGCTCACCCTCGGCCAGGGCGCCTACCTCGCCTCGCTCCTCCAGGCCCCCAGCCTCTACGACGTCAAGACCGCCACCCCCGCCAACCGCGAGAAGGCCCTCGCCCGCTGGAACTACGCCCTCGACGGCATGGTCCAGCTCGGCTTCCTCACCGCCACCGACCGCGCCGCCACCACCTTCCCCGACCCCATCGACCCGCAGCCCGCCACCGGCCTCGCCGGCCAGGCCGGCTACCTGGTCGGCGTCGCCGACGACTACCTCATCTCCTCCGGCACCCTCGACGCCCCCACCCTCAAGGCCGGCGGCTGGCGCATCACCACCACCTTCGACAAGCCCAAACAGGACGCCTTCGTCAAGGCCGTCCAGACCGAACTCACCGACGAGCTCGACCCCAAGGCCCGCCCCACCACCGACACCGACGTCCGCGTCGCCGGCGCCTCCGTCGAACCCGCCACCGGCCGCGTCGTCGCCGTCTACGGCGGCCCCGACTACGCCAAGCAGCCCTTCAACGACGCCCTCCGCCAGGACAACCAGATCGGCTCCACCTTCAAACCGATCGACCTCGCCGCCGGCCTGCTCGCCCAGCACACCGTCGACGGCCGCCCGATCACCACCGAGAGCCGCTACGACGGCACCAGCGAACGCCCCGTCACCGGCGGCCCCACCCCCTACGCCCCGCCCAACGAGGACGACATCGACTACGGCAACATCACCCTGCGCTACGCCATGGTCAAATCCGTCAACTCCGTGTACGCCCAGGAAGGCGTCGACGCCGGACTCGACCGCGTCCGCGAGACCGCCGTCAAACTCGGCATCCCCGACAGCGTCCGCGGCATGGACCCCGCCAACACCTCGATGACCCTCGGCACCGCCACCCCCAGCGCTCTCGACCTGGCCGGCGCCTACGCCACCCTCGCCAACCACGGCCAGGCGCACACCCCCTGGTCCGTCCTGAAACTCGAACGCGCCAACGCCGGCGGCGCCGTCGACGTCCCCAAGACCCCCGAACACAAGGCCACCGAAGCCGTCGACCGCGGCATCGCCGACTCCGTCACCGACGTCCTGCGCGACGTCGTCAGCCCCCGCGGCACCGGCGCCGCCGCCCTCGACCTCGACCGCCCCGCCGCCGGCAAGACCGGCACCACCGACTCCAACCTCTCCGCCTGGTTCGCCGGATACACCCCCGAACTCACCACCGCCGTCGGCCTGTTCCGCGAGAACCCGAAAACCCACGCCAAGGAACCCCTGGCCGGCACCGCGGGCCTCACCCGCATCAACGGCGGCGCCTTCCCCACCAGGATCTGGACCAGCTACATGACCGCCGCCCTCGACGGCACCCCCACCCAGGAGTTCGACCTCCAGACCGGCCACGACAACCCCGGCACCGGCAACTGGCCCACCTCCACCGGCACCACCACCCCCAGTGCCACCGCCACCCCCACCGGCGGCGGCCCCGCCACCAGCACCACCGAACCCGACGCCCCCACCCAGGCCCCCACCAGGCCCGCCGCCACCAACACCCCCACCGCCCCGGGCCCCGGCCCCGACAGCCCCAGCCCCCAGAACCCCCAGCCCACCCCCAGCCAGGAACAGCCCAGCCCCACCGCCCAACCCACCCAGACCAAGCCCACCCGGCCCACCAGCCAGCCCACCGCCAGCGCCGGGCCCACCAACTCGGCCACCGCGCCGACGGGTTAGACCGGCTGGACCGGCTGGGCTGGTTGGACTGGTTGGACAGGCTGGACCGGCTGGCCGGGGGCCCGTCCTAGACCGCCAGCTCCCGCTCCAGCGGCGTACGGAAGCGCGGCGTCACCCGCACCTCCCCCAGCCAGCCCGCCAACCGCTCGGCCTCCGCCGCCACCGCCCGCTCCGCCTCCGCCCCGACGTCCCGCAACAGCCGCCACACCACCTCACCGTCCGCGCGCTGCGCCCAACCGCCGACCACCTCACCGCACCACCACACCGTCGGCCCGGCATTGCCCGCCCGGTCGAACAGCGCCGGCACGTCCTCCGGCCGCAGGTACCAGTCCCGACCGCGCCAGCCCATCACCGCCGGATCCAGCGCCGGCAGCAGCGCCGCCCACGGCTCCGGCTGCTCCACCGGCGCCTCGTCCCCCGGCAGCACCACGGCGGCCACCCCGCCCGCCAACGCCACCTCCCGCGCGTCCACGTCCGCCAGCGCCCTGCGGACGTCCCCCAGCGTCCAGCCCGTCCACCACTTCACGTCCTCGACCGTCGCCGGACCGAACCCGGCCAGCCAGCGCCGCACCACCTCCGCCTTCGCCTCCCGCACCGGCACCTCCGGCCACTGCGGCACCGGCGCCCACGGATAGCTGCTGCTCAACCAGGAACCGCGCGGACGGCAGCGCCGCACGTGCCCGTCCGACGCCAGCAGCCGCAGCAGCCGACTGCCCACGCTCTGCCGGTTCTCGTACGCCTTGCCCGCCGACATCAGCATCGTCTCGCGCAACTGCGGGACGTCCTCGGCCAGTTCCCTGGTCGTCGCCTCCCTGCGCACCGCCAGCGCGGCCAGCACCTCCCGCTCGGTCGCCGCCAGCCGGGCCTCGTCCCAGCCCTCGGCGTGGTCCCGCAGGTGCTTGAGCAGCGTCGCCCGCTCCTTGGCCGCGATCGCCCGCGCCGCCGCCGAACTCACGTACGGGGCGAGGCCCTCCGTCACCGCGAAGATCGTCCGCCGCATCGACAGCAGCTTCACCAGCGAGACGTCCTCGTACAGCGCCCGGTCCACCTCCTTCGCCGAAGGCACCGCAAGCCGCGCGCAGGCCGACAGGTACACCGTCCCCGCGTCCGTGGCGTGCAGCCCGACCACCGCGTCCGCCACGTCCTCCACCCGCGCCGCCCGCACCGACGGCGCCAGCAGCTGCCGCCGGCCCAACCGGGCCCGCCGTTCCCCATCACCGATCACCGGCACACTCATGCCGGGACCCTAGCGCCCACCACTGACATTGATGCTGGTACTCAGGTTCCGGTGGTCGTGGCTCGGCCACTGACTGACGTCCTGCTGGACTGTCCTCGGGTTGTTCTGTCCGGCCGCCGGGACCTGTTCTCACGGCACCGGCCGGGCGGAACATGACCTGATAGGAGCTTGGTCCAGAAGCCCCTTCAATGTCCTGTCTGCTCCACCCGGCCGGCGCCGACCTCCGGCTAGGGAAGGCATCATCAGCATGACAGCAGCGGTCGTCGGACACACCGCGGGCCA
>NZ_LFMD02000003.1:1176026-1261764 GCF_015776785.2 Kitasatospora sp. SUK 42
AAGAAGGAGATCATCCGGCTCCTGAAACGGGCCGTCGCCCGGGAGATGTTCCGCTGCCTGAGCAGCACGGTCACCGTCCCCGGCATCGCCGACCTGAGACCCATGCGGCAGGCGAAGAACATCACCCTCACCGCCGTCGCCAACCACTTCGGGGTCTGGCCCGCCACCATCTCCACCCTCGAACGTGGCATCCGCCGAGACGACGACCTCGCCAACGCCTACCGCGACTGGCTCACCGCCGCTTGACAGCCAATAGGAGCATCAACCCGGCCGGTCGGGGCGCGGGCCCGCCCGCGTCAGGGACTGGGGGCCACCGGACAGCTGAAGTCGATGTTGTCCGCGTAGTAGCTGCCACCGAAGATGTAGACCTTGGTACCCGAAAGACCCGGCCCCGGATGGGGGCTGGCGGCGCTCCCGCAGTACGCGGCCTGGGCCTCCGGCAGCGACGGGTACGGGCCCAACTCGGCGGTGTACTGCACCGGGACGTCCTGGCCGCCGGCACCGGCGCACAGACCGCCGTCCGTGAAGTCGCACGTGCGCTTGCCCTGGACGGCGTCCAGCGGCCCGACCAGGACGTTCCCGCCGGAGACGTTGGTGAGCAGGAAGACGTAGTAGGCGCCGGCCGGGGAGGAGGGCGTCACCTCGGTGGGCGACTCGGACGGGGTCTCCGTCGGGGTCCCGGTGGGCGACTCGGTGGGCGTCACGGTCGGGGACTCGGTGGGCGACTCAGTGGGTGACTCGGTGGGCGCCACGGTCGGGGACTCGGTGGGCGACTCCGACGGCGTCTCCGTCGGGGACTCGGACGGCGTCTCCGTGGGCGACTCGGTGGGCGTCACGGTCGGGCTCTGCTCCGGCTGCGGCACCGGACAACCCTGCACGCCCTGCCCCGGCGGAAGCCCGTCACCCCCGGGCAGCCCCGGGCGCGCACCACCCCGCGAGGCCGGAACCGAGTTGACGAAGTCCACCAGCTCACGCGTCCGGTCACCGACCTGCTTCTCCGAATCCGACCCGCAGTACAGGTAGTTGGAGAGGTAGTGGAGCGTGAACCGCGAGATCCTGGAGCCGTCGTACACGATCTGCGGGGCCACGGCCTTCGTCGTGAAGTCCACGTCGGAGATCCCCGCCAGCAACCAGTCCCACTCGAACATCACATAACGCGTCGGATTGGCGTTCAGCTCCTGCCCCTTGCCGAACGGCGGGGCGACGTAGAGCGCCCCGACCGGCTTCCCCGCGCCGATCCGCGGCAGCACGTTGCGCAGGTAGAGGCCGCCCTCGCTGTGCGAGATCAGCACGACGCGCAACCCCTTGCCCAGGTCATCCTGCACGTTCTTCAGCAGGTTCACGTTGACCCCGTCCAGCGCGAAGTCCGGATCCGCCACCTTCCGCGTGATCGTCCCGGCCATATCCTCGATGACCGCCTCCGGCAGGACCGCCGCCCCACCCACACTGAGCCCGCAGGTGGCCTTCGCGAGGTCCCGGTTCTCCTGGATCGGGTTGTCCGCGGTGGCGCGCTGCGCCTCCTGGCAGGCGCTGTAGGTGTACAGCGCGATGTTGGCGCTGGAGGCGTTGAACTGGAGCTTGACGCTGACCGGATAGCCCAGTTGCCGGGTCAGCGAGGTGGACAGCAGGTTCGCGTTCACCGTCGACGAGTCGAAGTTGTTCAGCACCCCGTTGACGAAGTAGAAGGACAGCCCGGCGCCCGGCGACGCCTGCCGGAACGCGGCCGGTTGCCCCGATCCCCCCGCGGGGGCCGCGCCGAGCGTCGGCGCCGGCGGCGTCCCCGGGGCACCCCCCACCGACACCACGTGCCCGTTCAGCGCCGCGGCATTGGCCATGTAGGTCTGCTGCCCCTCCGGCGTGCTCAACTGGCGCGACTGCCACAGCAGGACCTCCCTGCTGATCGTGTCCTGGTCCGCGCCTCGGGCGGAGGCGGCACCCACGGCCGTCGCCAGTCCCTCCCACGCCTGCTGAGCCTCCTGCGCACCGAGCGGCTTCTCGAACGCCGTGAGACTCTGCCGCACCTCCGCGGCCCCGGCGGAAGCGGAGGTGGAGGCGGAGGCAGGGGCGGAAGCGCCGGCGGACGGCGCCGAGCCGCTCTTCGGCGGCGAGGAGCAACCGGCCAGCAGGGCGGCGACCGTGGCGAGCACCACCGCGACGCGAAAGCGGACCCGCGCGGCCGCGCCGCGCCCTCTGGTCGGTGCCATGGCTTCCCTCGCGCGATCACCGTGGGCGCCCCACGGGCGGACGGCCGTACCCGGACGTTCCCACCGTCCGTTGCGGCGCCGTCAGGCACAACGGGAACTGGACCGACCAGGTGACACGCCCACCCGCGGCGGGTCCGGCGGGACCGCGCCTACAGGTACAGCCCCGTCGAGCCCTCCGTGTCACCGAAGCGGGTCGCCGCCACCGCGTGCAGGTCACGCTCGCGCAGCAGCACGTAGGTGGCGCCCCGCACCTCGACCTCCAGCTTGTCCTCCGGGTCGTACAGCACCCGGTCGCCCGGCTCCACCGAGCGCACGCTCTGCCCCACCGCGACCGCCTCGGCCCAGGTGCAGCGCTTGGACAGCTCCGCGGTCGCCGGGATCAGGATGCCGCCGGTCGAGCGGCGCTCGCCCTCACTGCCCTCGGTGCGCACCAGCACCCGGTCGTGCAGCATCCGGATCGGCAGCTTCTCGCCCAGCCGGTCGTGCCGGGCCAGCTCGTGCTCACGGTCTGCGCGGGTCGGTTCGTCGTTCGTACTCACGGTCCCGAAGGTACCGCCCCCGGGCGCGGAGCGTGACGCTGGCCCGGCAAACATGACACCGGCCCGGCAGACATCGGCCCGGCAGACACCGGCCCGGCAAGGAGAGGGCCGGGCACCACCCGGTGCCCGGCCCTCCCACGTCTCGGCGCTCGGCCCCTGAGACGCTCAGCCCCTGCGGGACGCTCAGCCCTTGCGGCGCTTGCGGGCCGAGGCGACCAGCAGCACCAGGCCCACGCCGACCAGCGCGGCCGGGACGATCCGCTCCTTGCGCGGCTGCCCCTTCTCGTCCACGAACTGCACCCGGACCTTCTCCACCAGGCCGTTCGCGGCCACGTACGCGCGACCCGCCTTCTCCTCGACCGCGGCCATCGCCTTGGCCTTCACCTGGGCCGAGATGGTGCTCGGGTGGACGCGCACGGCCAGCTCGTCCAGGGTCGCCGCCAGCTTGTCGCGGGTCCGGGCGATGTCCGCCTCGATCTGCGCGGTCGTCCGCGCCGACTTGTCCTGCGTGCTCGCCTCGCCCACTCGGGCCACCCCATTCACTTGCGCTGTTGTCCTGCTCGTCCTGTGCGACCGACCCAGTCTCTCAGTTGCCGGGCACGGCCGCGCGGCCCCACCCACCAACGGAGGTAAGTTTGCCGTGGTACGACCGCCCGTCCCAGCCTCCAGGAGAGTACGACCATGACTGAGCGTCTCCAGCCCGGCGACACCGCACCCGCCTTCAGCCTGCCCGACGCCGACGGCAACCCGGTCTCGCTCGCCGACCACCTGGGCCGCAAGGTCATCGTCTACTTCTACCCGGCCGCGCTCACCCCCGGCTGCACCAAGCAGGCCTGCGACTTCACCGACAACCTGGACGTCCTCGCGAACGCGGGCTACGACGTCATCGGCGTCTCCCCCGACAAGCCGGAGAAGCTCGGCAAGTTCCGCGAGGCCGAGAACCTCAAGGTCACGCTGGTCTCCGACCCGGAGAAAAAGGTGCTGGAGGCGTACGGCGCCTTCGGCGAGAAGAAGCTGTACGGCAAGACCGTGACCGGCGTCATCCGCTCCACCGTGATCGTGGACGAGCAGGGCAAGGTCGAGCACGCGCTGTACAACGTGAAGGCCACCGGGCACGTCGCCAAGCTGCTGCGCGACCTCAAGGTCGAGGCGGTCGAGGCCTAGGAACTCCCGGGGAGTTCCCGGGAACTCCCCGGGAACGACGCAGCGGTGGCGGCACACCCCCCGACCGGGTGCGCCGCCACCGCCGTTCCTCACCTCAACGGACCGCCCTGATCAGCAGGCCCCGAGGTCGTTCCAGACTCCCCAGGAGCCGCTGGCGCTCGGGTCGTCGCCCTTGGTCCACCACTTGTTCTGGTAGTAGTGGCCCTTCCAGGACACCTTGGTGGGCGTCGCGTAGGTGGTGCCCGCGTCCCAGCTCGGCGCACCCGCGCAACCGGCCGGCGTGGTCGGCGGCGTCGTGGGAGGCGTGGTGGGCGGGGTGGTCGGCGGCGTCGTGGGAGGCGTCGTCGGCGGGGTGGTGGGAGGCGTGGTCGGCGGAGTGGTCGGCGGGGTCGTGCCACCGTCCACCGCGCCCCGGGTCAGGTCGCCCTTGATCCCGTACAGCGTGCCGCCCACGTTGACCGTCCAGTTCGACGGCGTGGACACCGGCAGGTAGTAGACGAAGTCCATGTCGATCGAGGCGCCCGGCGCCAGCGACTGCCAGCCCGGCAGCTTGACCGACACCCGGTTGTACGTGCCCTTCAGCCCGCCGACGTTGCCCGGTCCCGGGTTGTCCTGCTTGATCACCTGGAGCCCGAAGCCGGACTGGTCCTTGGCGTTGCCCGGAGCCGAGTTGCTGTAGTCGAACTGGAACTCGGTGCCGCCCGGCAGGGTCAGCGTCGAGTTGTTGACGATGTGCAGCTTCGGGTTGATCGGGTAGTTCGAGTCGCCCAGCGCGAAGTTGGTGAACGACACGTCGATCGGCAGGGTCTGCTGCGGCAGCGCGATCGTCGAGCGGGTCGCGCCGTACGGGGTCGACGCCTTGAACTTGTCGTACATCAGCGAGGTGAGCGTCGAGCCGGGGACGTACTCGCCCTTGCCGCCGTTGGCGGTGGCGTCCCACTTGTAGTCGCCCGCGAGCTCCCAGATCATCGCGCCGCCGGCGCCCTGGTTGACGATGTAGTCCGCCTTGGCGCCCACCGACTGCTCGTCCTCGGTGGACAGGAACACCTTCTTGGTGTCGTTCCACAGCCACGGCGCCACCAGGGTGGAGCTGTAGTTGCGGGCGTAGGTGCCCTGCAGCGCGGTGTCGGTCACGCCGTACTTGGAGAGGTAGTCGGGCAGGATGCCCTTCTCCAGGTTCTTGGCGTGCCACATCGGGTTCGACCCGGCCGGGGACTCCTTGCCCGCGTCGTCCTTGTCGTTCCAGATGTTGTCGATGCCGACCGCGCCGTCACCGCAGGCGGTCAGGCCGGAGCCGACCGGGCAGGTGGTCGCGGAGGCCGTGCCCCAGAGGCCGTTGGTGCCGCCCTGGACGTTCTTGAAACCACGGGTGTAGTACGGCAGGCCGACGTTGATCCGGCCGCCGGGCATCGCGCCGCGGAAGTAGTGGTACGACCAGTCGGCGTTCAGGTAACCGATGCCGCCGTACTGCGCGGTGCCGTACACGTTGGCGGACGCCAACTCGCCGTCCTTGCCGTCGTCGTAGAGCGAGGCGTTCGGGCCGACGTACTTGTTCCAGGCGCCGTGCAGGTCGTACGACATGATGTTGACGTAGTCCAGGTACTGGGCCACCTGGAAGGTCTCCATGCCGCGCAGCAGGTAACCGGAGGACGGGGCCGCGACCGACAGCAGGTAGTGCTTGCCGTCGGCGGCGCCCGCCTTGTCCAGGTTCTCGCGCAGGCTCTTCATCAGCGCCGCGTAGCCCTTGGCCAGCGAACCGCGCTTGGCGTTGGCGAGCTGCCAGTCCAGCGGGTTTCCGGCGTCCTTCATCGAGGTCGGGTACTCGTAGTCGATGTCGACGCCGTTGAAGCCGTACTTGCGGATGAAGTCGACGGACGAGGCGGCGAAGGTGTCGATGCCAGCCTGGTTGACGCTGCCGTCCGGGTTGACGGTCATCGAGTAGAAGCCGCCGGAGTTGACGCGCTTGCCGTCGTCCCCGAAGTAGCCGCCCGTCTCGGTCCAACCGCCGACCGAGATCATGGTCTTGACGTTCGGGTACTGCTTCTTGAACTTCGTCAGCAGGTTGAAGTGGCCCTTGTACGGCAGGGTCGGGTCCAGCTCCGCGCCGGGCACGCCCGGGAAGGAGATCCCGGTGGCCTCGTTGGTCGGGCCGTCGGTGCCGACCGAGATCTTGTTGTCGCCGCCGACGTGCCCGAAGGCGTAGTTGAGGTGGGTGACCTTGTCCCAGGGCACGTCGGTCACCAGGTACGGCTTGTCGCCGTTCTTGCCGGTGCGCCAGCCGGTGAAGTACCCGATGATGCGGCGCTGGTGGTCCGCGCCCATCTTCTCGCGCCCGCTGGTGTCGTAGACCGAGCAGTACGGGACGTCCACCCCGGGGGTCTGGTACAGCCCGTCCGGGCGGCAGGCCGAGTTGTCGACGGCCGCCGACGCCTGCGAGGGCGCCGCACCCAGCGTCGCCATCAGCAGACCGGCCAGGCTCGCCGCCGCCAACGAGGCCACACCGGCACGTGCCGCCGGACTCTTACCGCGCCGAGCGGCGGTGGGACGCCGCTCGGCAGTGTTTCGGATCAACACTCGGTCCTCCAGGAGAGAGTGTCGGCGCGTGCCTGTGGGGGAGCACGCACGTGGGGGATTTCAGTTGGCGCAGAAGCTATGTGGTCTGAACCACATAGGTCAATAGGTCTGTACCAATTGGTAATCAGAAGCTAAACATCACAGGTCGGGACCCCCCGACAACCAGTCAGCCCGTGGCCGAAACCCACCCCGTAACCGAACCCCCGCTCGATCGTTCTCATGTCGGAGGAGGGGCTCTCCAGCGCAACAGGGGAACCACCGTGCCGGTCAAGTACACCCGTGAACTGCTCGCCTCGCTCGCGGCCGAGTCGAGCAGCGTGAACGAGATGATGCGAAGGCTCGGCGTGCCGATGGCGGGCGGCACGCACAGCTACCTGAGCAAGCGGCTCAGGCACTACGGCATCGACACCTCCCACTTCAACCAGAGCAGGCCCGACTACGGGCGACGCCGCTACCCCCGGGAGGTTCTGGCCGAAGCCGCGGCGAACAGCAACAGCATCAACGCGATGATGGCCCACCTGGGCGTCACCCCGTACGACAGCCTTTACGCGTACCTGAAGAAGCGTCTGGCCGATTTCGACATAGACACCTCCCACTTCAGGTTCAGGGGCGACGGCCGCAGTCGAGTCGAAGCCATTCCCCGGGACGCGCTGGCGCAGGCCGTGGCCGAACACCGGAGCGTCCGCGGCGTGATCCTCGCCCTCGGCATGACCGACTGCGGCAACTCCCGGACGCTGGTCCGCGAGGCCATCGACTTCCATGGGCTCGACACCGGCCACTTCACCGGACGAGTCCACAACAAGGGGCAGAAGACCGGACCGCGACGCACAGCCGAGGAGCTGTTGGTGCGACGCCCACCGGGAAGCCAGCGCGTCCCGGGCGATCGGCTCCGCACGATGCTCGTGCACATCGGACACCCCGACGCCTGCGAATCGTGCGGCACCCCTCCAACATGGCTCGGGCACCCGATGACCTTGGAGGTCGACCACGTCAACGGCGACTGGCTCGACAACCGGCGGGAGAACCTCCGGCTGCTCTGCCCCAACTGTCACTCCATCACGCCGACCTACTGTGGCCGGAACATGAACCGTGCGGCGCGCCTAGGAGGTGCTGCCGCCTAGTCGTCAACGTGGCGCCACCGGAAGGCGGCAACCGGTAGGCTTGTGCCGATGTGCGCCCGTACTCCAGCTGGCTAGAGAGGTGCGGTTTAGGTCCGCAGTGTCGTGGGTTCGAGTCCCACCGGGCGTACCGAGTGAAATGGCCCGATCCCCTTCGAATCGAAGGGGATCGGGCCATCGTCGTTCTGCGCGGCGTCAGCCGATGAGGGCCTTGACCACCGGGGCGAGGGCGCGGAAGGCCTGGCCGCGGTGGCTGATGGCGTTCTTCTCGTCCGCCGTCAGTTCGGCGCAGGTGCGGGTGTCGCCGAGGGGCTGGAGGATCGGGTCGTAGCCGAAGCCGTTGGTGCCGGCCGGGGCGGCGCGGAGGGTGCCGAGGAGGCGGCCCTCGACGACGCGCTCGGTGCCGTCGGGCAGGGCGAGGGCGGCGGCGCAGAAGAAGTGGGCGCCGCGGTGCGGTTCGGCGATGTCGGAGAGCTGGGCGAGCAGCAGGTCGAGGTTGGCGAGGTCGTCGCCGTGCTTGCCGGACCAGCGGGCGGAGAAGATGCCGGGCGCGCCGTTGAGGACGTCCACGCAGAGGCCGGAGTCGTCGGCGACGGCGGGCAGGCCGGTGGCGCGGGCCAGGGCGTGCGCCTTGAGCAGGGCGTTCTCGGCGAAGGTGACGCCGGTCTCGGGGACGTCCGGGATCTCGGGGTAGGCGTCGGCGCCGACGAGTTCGACGTCGAGGCCGGCGTCGGTGAGGATGGCGCGCAGCTCGGCGACCTTGTGCTGGTTGCGGGTGGCGAGGATCAGGCGGGTGGACATATCGCCCACCCTACCGAGCCCGCGGGGGCGGTCAGCCGCCGCAGAGCGAGGTGAGGTTGCCGGCGGCGTCGCCGAGCGGCTTGAGGTCGGGGGCCTCCTTGCGGTCGACGGCCTGCTGGACCTTGTCGGCCTGCTTCTGGAGGTCGGTCACGGCCTTGGCGACGTCGGTGTTCTTGGAGTTCTTCCCGATCTGGTCGAGGTCGCCCTTGAGCTTCTGCACGGCCTTGCCGGCGGCGGCCGAGTCGCTGCTGGAGTTCTCGTAGGCCTTGCTGAGGTCGGCCAGGTCGCCGGTGATCTTCACGGCGGTGTTGCCGCAGTCGACGGCCTTCTGGGCGGCGGAGCAGCTCACCATGCTGAGCGGGAGGATCGCGATCAGTCCGGCCACTGCGAGGGCGGTGGGGCGGGCGATGCTCGTCGGCATCCGGTCCTCCTGGTGCGCGCGGGTTCCGTGGGGAGGGACGCGTGCCGGGGGGTGCGCGGTTCCCGCAGCGGGTTGCTGCGGGAACCGTACGGTCTGCGGGCCCGGCCTGTACAGGGATCCGTGCGGCTCCTCCGTGGGTGTCGACGGATTCGGGGGGCGTGCCCGTTCAGTCCTGCTGCGGGTTCAGCCTTCCAGGGCCTTGCGCTGGATCTGGTCGAGTTCGGCGCAGCCGAGGGTGCCGAGATCGAGCAGTCGGTTGAGCAGGTCGCGGTCGAAGGGGGCGCCTTCGGCGGTGCCCTGGACCTCGACGAAGCGGCCGTCGGAGGTGCAGACGATGTTCATGTCGGTTCCGGCGCGCACGTCCTCCTCGTACTGGAGGTCGAGCATGGGGACGCCGTCGATGATGCCGACGCTGACGGCGCTGACGCCGCCGGTGATGGGCTGGCCCTTGGCGCGCAGGAGCTTGCGCTCGCGGGCCCAGGAGACGGCGTCGACGAGGGCGATGTAGGCGCCGGTGATGGCGGCGGTGCGGGTGCCGCCGTCGGCCTGGAGGACGTCGCAGTCGAGGACGATGGTGTTCTCGGCGAGGGCGCGGTGGTCGACGACGGCGCGCAGCGAGCGGCCGATGAGCCGGCTGATCTCGTGGGTGCGGCCGCCGATGCGGCCCTTGACGGCTTCGCGGTCGCCGCGGGTGTTGGTGGCGCGCGGGAGCATGGAGTACTCGGCGGTGACCCAGCCTTCGCCGCTGCCCTTGCGCCAGCGCGGGACGCCTTCGGTGACGCTGGCGGTGCACAGCACCTTGGTGTCGCCGTAGGAGATGAGGACGGAGCCTTCGGCGTGCTTGCTCCAGCCCCGCTCGATGGTGATGGGGCGGAGCTGTTCGGGGGTGCGGCCGTCGATGCGTGACATAGCCACTGAGCGTAGCCGCTCCGGGTGGTGCTTCCGGTTGTGCCTCGGCCCGCCGTCCCCCTGAGCGGGGCGGCGGGCCGGGGTGGGTGAGCCCGGGTGGCTCAGCTCACATCATGTCCTCGATGTCGGCGGCGATCGGGTCGGCGTCGGTGCCGATGACGACCTGGATCGCGGTGCCCATCTTGACGACGCCGTGGGCGCCGGCGGCCTTGAGGGCGGCCTCGTTGACCAGGCTGGCGTCCTTGACCTCGGTGCGCAGGCGGGTGATGCAGCCCTCGACCTCTTCGATGTTGTCGATGCCGCCCAGACCGGCGACGATCTTCTCAGCCTTGCTGGCCATCTGATTTCTCCCTCTGTTTCGGCTCGCCGGCGGCTCTGCCGGGTGCCGTCCTGCGCTGTGCTGGGGTGTTCCTCGACCGTCGGGCGGTGAGGTCCGTGGCGGTGGCTGACGCGGGTTCAGCTGTGGTCGCGTTGCCGGGCATCGCGACCAGCATGGCCCGTGCCGGTCCGGTCTGCACACGTTAGTCCACTTTTGGCCCAGTCCGGCGCGCAGGCTGTCGATCGCCGCCCGAGGATGACGATCAGCGGGGTTCGTGCCCCGGTGTGCGGCCTGCGTCCCGAAGTGGCCCAACAAGTGGTCTACACCAATATATGTGTACTCCGATGAACGCAGGAAGGACCCCGGGTGTTCCTGAGCCCCGCCCGAGGGTCCCGCACCGGGCCTTGGGAGGGCAACTGCTCGCGGAGGGCGGACGATGAGCTCGGCAAGTGCCACGACCCCGCGGTCCACGTGGTGGCACACCTTCTACGGCGGCCTCCAGAAGATGGGCCGCTCCCTCCAGCTGCCGGTCGCGGTGCTCCCGGCGGCCGGCATCCTCAACCGGCTCGGCCAGCCGGACGTCTTCGGCAAGGACGGCCTGGGCTGGACGGACGTCGCCAAGGTGTTCGCCGCGGCCGGCGGTGCGCTGCTGGACTCCTCCCTCGGCCTGCCGCTGCTGTTCTGCATCGGTGTGGCCATCGGCATGGCCAAGAAGGCGGACGGCTCGACGGCGCTGGCGGCGGTGGTCGGCTTCCTCGTCTACTACAAGGTCCTGCACGCCTTCCCGGAGAACTGCAAGCCGCCGACGGTGCTGGTCGGCGACCAGTGCGTGGACTACTCCTCGGCCAAGGCGGCCAACGCGACGTACCAGAACCCGGGGGTGCTCGGCGGCATCCTGATCGGCCTGATGTCGGCCTGGCTGTGGGTGCGGTTCCACCGCACCAGGCTGGTCGACTGGCTGGGCTTCTTCAACGGCCGCCGACTGGTCCCGATGATCACGGCCGTGGTCGGCATGGCGACCGCCGTGGTCGCACTGTGGGTGTGGCCGCCGATCGGCCGCAGCCTCAACGACTTCTCGCAGAACCTCGCCGATCTCGGCGCGGGCGGCGCGGGCATCTTCGGCCTCTTCAACCGCGCACTGCTGCTGATCGGCATGCATCAACTGCTGAACACCTTCGTCTGGTTCCAGTTCGGCGAGTTCACCAAGCCCGACGGCGCGATCGTGCACGGCGACATCCCGCGTTTCCTGGCGGGCGACCCGACGGCCGGCCAGTTCCAGTCCGGCTTCTTCCCGATCATGATGTTCGCGCTCCCCGCCGCCGCGCTCGCGATCGCGCACTCGGCCAGGCCGCACCGCCGCAAGGAGATCACCGGCATGATGGTGTCGCTGGCCCTGACCTCCTTCGTCACCGGTGTCACCGAGCCGATCGAGTACTCCTTCGCCTACATCGCCCCCGCCCTGTACGGCGTGCACGCGGTGCTGACCGGCGTCTCGATGGCCGTCACCTGGGCACTCGGGGTGCACGACGGCTTCAGCTTCTCCGCCGGCCTGATCGACTACGTGATCAACTGGGGGCTGGCCACCAAGCCGTGGCTGATCATCCCGATCGGATTGTGCTTCGCCGCGGTGTACTACGCGCTCTTCCGGTTCATCATCGTCAAATTCGACCTGAAAACACCGGGGCGCGAGGACGAGAGCGAGGTCGAGGACGTCACCAAGGCCTGAAATCCGCCTCCGCCGATATCGCCCGCAAAGGCCTCCGGGCCCGCCGGTCCGGGGGATTTCGGCATTTCGGGAAAGGGCCGAATACCCTGCCGAACATCCGCCCGAAAGGCAATTCGGTCGCGATCCGGCCGGCCTCGCGGCGCTCCGGGCGAGGGCCGACCGCAGGTGAGGGAAGTCTCACCGACCACCTCCGCGACCCCGCGATCACTCTCAGCAGCCGCCGAGCACGTCCTGGAGCGGCCGGATCGTCCGCGCCCGGCCCCCGACCCCGCTCCGACCCGGTGCCCGCACGGGGTCGGCTCTTTTTGTTGCGCAAATAGCCAAAATCCCAATCCCGACTGCAATCATGATCGTCGTTCCGCTTCCAGGTTTCGATTTCATAGCGCTTCCCGGCGACGGCGCTTTCCGGGGTTCCCCGTCTTCTCCACCCGTGCTACAAACTGGTCTACACCACCTGTGGTGTAGACCAGTTCGCGGTTCGGCCCCTGTGCCTTCCCCCGACCGACCGCCATGCCGTTAGGAACCCACCCCCATGAGTCAGTCTGCGCAGGCACCGGCGCCCGCCACGGCTCCGGCTTCGCCAAGCCCCGCCAAGAAGTTCGGCCAGAACCTCCTCCAGGGTCTGCAGAAGATCGGTCGCAGCCTCCAGCTGCCCATCGCCGTGCTCCCCGCGGCAGGTCTGCTGCTGCGTCTCGGCCAGGACGACGTGTTCGGCAAGGACGGCCTCGGCTGGGACAAGGTGGCCTCGGTCTTCGCCACCGCCGGTAACGGTGTCTTCGACAACCTGCCCCTGCTCTTCGCGGTGGGCATCGCGATCGGCTTCGCCAAGAAGGCGGACGGCTCCACCGCCCTCGCCGCGCTGGTCGGCTTCCTGGTGTACAAGAACGTGCTCACCGCGTTCCCGATCACCGAGGGCCACATCGACGGCGACAAGTGGGTCGCCCCGACGTACCAGAACCCGGGCGTGCTCGGCGGCATCGTGATCGGCCTGCTGGCCGCGGTGCTGTGGCAGAAGTACCACCGCACCAAGCTGGTCGACTGGCTCGGCTTCTTCAACGGCCGCCGCCTGGTGCCGATCATCATGGCCTTCGTCGGCACCGCCATCGGCGTCTTCTTCGGCCTGGTCTGGGGCCCGGTCGGCGACGCCATCAAGAGCCTGAACGACACCCTGATCGGTGCCGGCGCGTTCGGTGCCGGTGCCTTCGGCCTGGTCAACCGCGGTCTGCTGCCAGTCGGCATGCACCAGTTCGTGAACTCCTTCGCCTGGTTCCAGACCGGTGACTTCACCAAGCCCGACGGCACCGTCGTCCACGGCGACCTGACCCGCTTCTTCGCCGGCGACCCGACCGCCGGACAGTTCATGTCGGGCTTCTACCCGATCATGATGTTCGCGCTCCCCGCCGCCGCGCTGGCCATCGCCCACGCCGCCAAGCCGCACCGCCGCAAGGCCATCACCGGCATGATGGTGTCGCTGGCCCTGACCTCCTTCGTCACCGGCGTCACCGAGCCGATCGAGTTCGCCTTCGTCTTCATCGCCCCGGCCCTGTACGTCATCCACGCGGTGCTCACCGCCGTCTCGATGGCCGTCACCTGGGCGCTCGGCGTGCACGACGGGTTCACCTTCTCCGGCGGCCTGATCGACTACCTGCTGGCCTGGAACAAGGCCACCGACCCGTGGATGATCATCCCGCTCGGCCTGGTCTTCGCCGCGCTGTACTACTTCCTGTTCCGCTTCGCGATCACCAAGTTCGACCTCAAGACCCCCGGTCGCGAGGACGACGAGGAGATCGAGGACGTCACCAAGTGACCGAGGCCTGAGGCCCCGCCCGTCCCTTCCGAAGGCCCCGCCCCACCGCTGCTCATCCAGCGGCGGGGCGGGGCCTTCGGCGTACCCGGGGCCCGCCCGCCGACACCCGGCCCTTCCTTCCACCAGACGGAATCGCGGTTGACGAACCGACGGACGCCCTGGTCAACTGAAGCGGTGAACGCCTCGTGCCCGCTGGTCACCCGCAGCCACATCGACTTCGGTCGCGTGTGGTCCGCGGCGTGTCGCGGCTGAGCTGACCGTTCCCCCGCCGCCGCCCGGCTGACGTCCCGCCCGGCTCCGGCCGTCCTCCCCTCCGCCCGCACGGGCACCGCCCGTCCGCGGGCCGCCGCCGCGCGGCCGCGCCCCCGTACGCGTACCCGGGTACCCGTACGGGCTCCGCCGGTGCCCGCCCGCATCCGCACGAGGAAAGTCAGGCTCGCCATGCCCCGCCAGTTGCACCTCTCCGCCGCCATCGACAGCCCCGGCCGCCTCGACGCCGGGCACTACACCGGCCTCGCCCGGCTCGCCGAACGGGCGAGCCTGGACTTCGTCACCCTCGACGACTCCTTCGCCGCCGCACCGCACCGCCCCGACGCGCTCGCCACCCTCGCCCGGATCGCCCCGCTGACCGAGCGGGTCGGGCTGGTGCCGACCGTCACCACCACCCACACCGAGCCCTTCCACACCTCGATCTCGCTCAACACCCTGGACTGGGCCAGCGAGGGCCGGGCCGGCTGGCTGGTCGGCGTCTCCACCACCGAGGCCGAGGCGAAGGCCTTCGGCCGCCGCCCGGTCGCCCCCGAGGACGAGCTGTGGGCCGAGGCGGCCGACGCCGCCGAGGTCGCCGCCCGGCTCTGGGACAGCTGGGAGGACGACGCCGAGATCCGCGACACCGCCACCGGCCGGTTCGTCGACCGCGACAAGCTGCACTACATCGACTTCGAAGGCCGGTACTTCTCCGTCCGCGGCCCCTCCACCACCCCGCGCCCGCCCCAGGGCCGCCCGGTGGTCGTGGTCCCGGTGGCCGCCGCCGACCTCGCCCCGGACGCCTCCCCCGGCGGGCGGGCCCGGGTCGCCACCGCGATCCGGTACGCCGACGTCGTCCTGCTCGACGCCCCCGACCGGGCCACCCGGCTGACCGCCGCCACCGAACTGCGGCTGCGCTCCGGCGAACTGCTGCGGATCCTCGCCCGGATCGACGCCGCCCTGCCCGACCGCGCCGCCGAGGAGCGCCTGCGCGCCGAACTCACCGCGGCCGGCACCGGCGTCGACGGCTTCCACCTGGTGCCCGCCGTACCCGAGCGCGACCTCGCCGCGCTCGCCGAGCGGATCGCCCCGGCCCTGCGCGCCACCGGGCTGCTGCGCACCGGCTACACCGGCCGCACCCTGCGCGACCACCTCGGCCTGGCCCGCCCGGCCAGCCGCTACACCGGGCCCGCGAACACCGCCGCCCACGCCGCCGCCAGCCATGCCACCGCCAGCCACGCCGCCGGCACCGCCGCCCACACCACCGACTCCCCCGCCCTCGCCGAGGTGACCCGATGACGGACCGTCCGCTCAAGCAGATCCACCTCGCCGCGCACTTCCCCGGCGTCAACAACACCACGGTGTGGAGCGACCCGGCCTCCGGCAGCCACAACGAGTTCGCGTCCTTCCGCCACCTCGCGCAGACCGCCGAACGCGGGAAGTTCGACTTCTTCTTCCTCGCCGAGGGCCTGCGGCTGCGCGAGACCAACGGCCGCATCCACGACCTGGACGTGGTCGGCCGCCCCGAGTCGATCACCGTGCTGAACGCGCTGGCCGCCGTCACCGAACGCCTCGGTCTGGCCGCCACCGTCAACGCCACCTTCAACGAGCCGTACGAACTCGCCCGCCGCTTCGCCACCCTGGACCACCTCTCCGGCGGCCGCGCGGCCTGGAACGTGGTCACCTCCTCGGACGCCTTCACCGGCGAGAACTTCCGCCGCGGCGGTTACCTGAAGTACGCCGACCGCTACACCCGGGCCGCCGAATTCGTCGAACTGGTACGGGAGTTCTGGGACGCCGGGGAGGGAGAGGTGCGCCACTTCGGCCCGCAGTTCGAGGTCGAGGGGCGGCTCTCGCTGCCGCGCCCGCCGCAGGGCCACCCGGTGGTCATCCAGGCCGGCGACTCCGACGAGGGCCGCGAGTTCGCCGCGGCCACCGCCGACGTCATCTTCAGCCGGCACTCCACCCTCGCCGACGGCCAGGCCTTCCACGCCGACGTCAAGCGCCGGCTGGCCGCGTACGGCCGCAAGCCGGACGAGCTGAAGATCATGCCCGCCGCCACCTTCGTCCTCGGCGACACCGACGCCGAGGCGGAGGAGTACGCCGCCGAGGTCCGCCGGGCCCAGGTCAGCCCGCAGACCGCGATCAACTTCCTGGAGCAGGTCTGGGGCATCGACCTGTCCGACCACGACCCTGACGGGCCGCTGCCGACCGTCGACCCCGACCCGGACAGCGCGGTGGTCCAGGGCCGGGTCCGGTTCAGCGACCCGGTGGCCGTCGCCGAGCGGTGGCGGGCGGTGGCCGCCGAGAAGAACCTGACCAGCCGTGAACTGGTCATCGAGGTGACCGGCCGGCAGTCCTTCATCGGCTCCCCCGCCACCGTCGCCGGGCTGATCGACCACTTCGTGCAGAACGACGCGGCCGACGGCTTCGTCCTCATCCCGCACCTCACCCCGGGCGGCCTGGACGAGTTCGTCGACCGCGTCGTCCCGCTGCTCCAGGAACGCGGGGTGTTCCGCACCGACTACACCGGCCCGACCCTGCGCGACCACCTCGGCCTGCCGGTGCCCGGACGGCGGTGAGTGCCGCCCGGGCACCGGCGGTCGGCCTCAGGCCTCGTGTACCCGCTCAGGCCCCACGCATCCGCTCAGACCTCGTACACCGCGCCGGCCCGGGCCAGTTCGACCGGGCCGGGGTACGCGGTGGCGGCGTCGCGGCGGTTGCGCTCGGCGTCCGTCCACGGCGGGATGTGGGTGAGGACCAGCCGGCGGGCCCGGGCCGCGGCGGCGTGCTCGCCGGCCTCCCTGCCGTTGAGGTGAACGGAGCGGAAGGTGTCGCGGCCGTCCTGGTAGGCGGCCTCGCAGAGGAACAGGTCGGTGTCCCGGGCGAGTTCCACCAGTTCGGGGCTCTCACCGGTGTCCCCGGAGTAGACCAGCGAGCGGCCGCCGTGCTCCAGCCGGAAGGCGAAGGCGTCGACCGGGTGGTTGACCTGGGCGACGGAGATCCGGAACGGGCCGAGCTCGAAGGAGCCCGGGGTGAGGGTGCGGAACTCGAACACCTCCTTCATCCCGGGGTTCTCCGGCATGTCGTACGCCCGCGCGAGGCGTTCGGCGGTGCCCGTCGGGCCGTACACCGGGAGCAGGTCGGGGCAGCCCTCGGCGCGGTAGTTGCGGGCGACCCAGTAGGCGCACAGGTCGACGCAGTGGTCCGCGTGCAGGTGGCTGAGCAGGACGGCGTCGACGTCGTAGAGGCCGGTGTACTTCTGCAGCGCACCGAGCGCGCCGTTGCCGAGGTCGAGCACCACGCGGTAGCCGTCGGCCTCGACCAGGTAGCTGGAGCACGGCGAGTCGGCGGACGGGAAGCTCCCCGAACACCCCACCACGGTCAGTTTCATCCGAGCCCCTCCGCCCCGACACGTCCTGGCTGCTGCTGGAAAACGGCATGGAAAACAGCATGGAAAACGGCAGGCCGGGCCGGTGGACCGGCCGGTAGCACTGCGTTGGTGTGTCGAGAGTAAGGGCGGAACGGCACTTTGCCCCCGCCCCCGTGCCGGGCTGTGGCTGGAATCACCCAGACCGCGCGGGCGGGGGCGGGGGCCCCGGATCAGCGGTGCCGGGGGCGGCTGCGGGCCCAGGCGCGGACGGTGCGGGGGTACCAGCGGGGGTGCCCGCTGCCGTTGATCACGTCCGGGTCGGGCAGCAGCCCGTGCCGGCGGTAGTTGCGGACGGTATCGGTCTGGACGTTGATGTGCCGGGCGATCTCGGCGTACGACCAGAGCTCGTCGCCACTCACGGGACACCTCCTCCGGGGGGACGGGGGCGGACGTTCGTGAGGCAGCCTTCCGGGCGGCGCCAGGGCGTTCACGGCGGAACGGGCGCCGTGGCGATTCCGTGACAAACCGGGAGCAGTACGCGGACAAACACCCGGCCCCGCACGGCCGTCGCGGCCGCCCCGACCGTCACGGTGGCCGGGTCCGCCGCCGGACCGGTACGGTTCGCCGCGTGAACGGCGCGAGCGGTATGAACGGGATGAGCGGCACGACGGGCGTCTGGCTGGTCCTGGCGGTGGTGGGCCTCGCCCTGCTGGCCGCCGTCGTGGTGGCGCGGCTGCGGCGCGACCGCCCGGCCGCGCGCCCGGGCGGGCCGGTCGGCCCGGGGCCGCGCCCGGGAACCGAGGTCCGCCCGGCTCCTCAGGAGATCTGGTGGGCGGAGGTCCCGTTCGAGGACGGCCCCGGCTCCAAGGACCGCCCGTGCCTGGTGCTGCGGGTGCACGGCCGGGCCGCCACCGTCGCGAAGATCACCAGCAAGGACCACTCCGGGCGCCCGGGCGTGCTGCCGCTGCCGCCCGGTTCGGTGGGCGACCGGCAGGGCCGGGCCAGCTGGCTGGAGACCGACGAGCTGCGCGAGGTGCCGCTGTCCGCCTTCCGCCGCCGGGCCGGGACGCTGGACCGGCAGACCTGGGCCCGGGCCCAGAGGGTCCTCGGCTGACGCCGGGCGGCCACCGGCTTCGGGCGGCCACCGATATCGGGCGGCTGCCGACTTCGGGCGGCTACGCCCAGAGCTGGCCCTGCAACGCCTCGACCGCCGCCTCGGTGGTCTCGGCGGTGTAGATGCCGGTGGACAGGTACTTCCAGCCACCGTCGGCGACCACGAAGACGACGTCCGCGCGCTCCCCGGCGGCCGCCGCCTTGCGGCCGACGCCGATCGCGGCGTGCAGGATGGCGCCGGTCGAGACGCCCGCGAAGATGCCCTCCTGCTGGAGGAGTTCGCGGGTGCGGCGGACGGCGTCCGCGGAGCCGACCGAGAAGCGGGTGGTGAGCACCTCGGCGTCGTAGAGCTCGGGGACGAAGCCCTCGTCGAGGTTGCGCAGCCCGTACACCAGGTCGTCGTAGCGCGGTTCGGCGGCGACGATCTTCACGCCGGGGACCTTCTCGCGCAGGTAGCGGCCGACGCCCATCAGGGTGCCGGTGGTGCCGAGGCCCGCCACGAAGTGGGTGACGGTCGGCAGGTCGGCGAGGATCTCGGGGCCGGTGGTGGCGTAGTGGGCGCCCGCGTTGTCGGGGTTGCCGTACTGGTAGAGCATGACCCAGTCGGGGTGCTCGGCGGCGATCTCCTTGGCGATCCGGACGGCGGTGTTGGAGCCGCCGGCGGCCGGGGAGGAGATGATCTCGGCGCCCCACATGCGGAGCAGCTCGCGCCGTTCCTCGCTGGTGTTCTCGGGCATCACGCAGACCATCCGGTAGCCCTTGAGCTTGGCGGCCATGGCGAGCGAGATGCCGGTGTTGCCGCTGGTGGGCTCCAGGATGGTGCAGCCGGGGGTGAGCCGGCCGTCGGCCTCGGCGCGTTCGATCATGTGCAGCGCCGGGCGGTCCTTGATGGAGCCGGTGGGGTTGCGGTCCTCCAGCTTGGCCCACAGGGTGACCAGGCCCTCGGCGTTGCCGGGGACGGCGGCGGACAGCCGCGGCAGGCGGACCAGCGGGGTGTTGCCGACGGCTTCGAGCGGACTGTCGTATCGCAAGGGAGGCCTCCGGCCACGGCGGTGAGGGTGAAGAGGTGAGGCTCCCCCGCGGTGGGCGGGGGAGCCCCGGAGTCAGCGGGCGCCGCCGGCCACGGCGGGCAGGATGGTGACGCTGTCGCCGTCGGCGAGGGCGGTGGAGATGCCCTCCAGGAAGCGGACGTCCTCGTCGTTCAGGTAGACGTTGACGAAGCGGCGCAGCTCGCCGCCCTCGACCAGGCGGGCGGCGATGCCCGGGTGGCGGGCGTCGAGGTCGGTGAAGAGTTCGCCGAGGTTGCTGCCGGTGCCCTCGACGGCCTTGGCGCCGTCGGTGTAGGTGCGGAGGATGGTCGGGATGCGGACCTCGATGGCCATGGGTGCGCTCCTGTGCGAGTCGTGGAGTGGGTGGGCCGCAGCGGGCGCGGCGGGGCGGGTCCCCGGGGCTCGACGCGGCCGGTCAGGCGGCGGGGCCCGGGTGGGGCGGGGCGGCTCTCAGCGCGAGCGCGCGGGCGTGCCGGGACAGATCGCGCCGGCGTGCCGGCACAGGTCGATGTGCAGGCGCGCCACGAGGCGGGTGCCCGGGGCCTGGTTGCTCACATCGACGGAACGCATGGGCTCATCGTATAGATTCCCGGGCCCGCTTGGGCATGCCCGTCTCGTGATCCGGATGTTCTTGTCCCCGATGCCGAGACGGCAGAGGCCCGCCGACCGTTCGCGCTGGTCGGCGGGCCTCCTCCGGGCGGGAGCGGGTCAGGCCTGGTAGTCCTCCACGACCTGGACGTCTTCCTCCGTGATCTCACCGTCCACGATGCGGAACGACCGGAACTGGTACGGGTCGTCCTCACCGTTGCCCTCGGCGGTGGAGACCAGGACGTAGTGGGCGAACGGCTCGGAGGCGTAGCTCACGTCGGTGCGCGAGGGGTAGGCCTCGGTCGCGGTGTGCGAGTGGTAGACGACGACCGGCTCCTCGTCCCGGTCGTCCATCTCGCGGTAGAGCTTGAGCAGGTCGCCCGAGTCGAACTCGTAGAAGGTGGGCGAGCGGGCGGCGTTGAGCATCGGGATGAACCGCTCGGGGCGGCCGCTGCCGGCCGGTCCGGCGACCACGCCGCAGGCCTCGTCCGGGTGGTCGGCGCGGGCGTGGGCCACGATCCGGTCGCGGAGTTCTCGGGTGATGGTCAGCATGCGGTCAGGATGCCACGCCCCGGCGGCTGTCCGCCGGGGCGTCCGAGGCCCGGTCACCGGGCGTCCGCCACCCGGTCGCGGGGTGCGGGCCGGGCGGCGGTTCAGCCGCCGTTGCGGGCGTGTATGTGGTCGTGCGGCCGACCGTGGACGGCCTGCGGGTTGTGGCGCCTGATCACCACGTAGCCGACCACCAGCACCACGGCCCAGCAGGGGAAGACGTAGAGCGAGATCCGGTTGGTGGTGTCCAGGGCGATCAGCACCACGACCAGGACCAGGAAGGCGAGCGCGGACCAGCTGACCCAGACACCGCCCGGGGCCTTGAAGCTGGGTGGCGGCAGGTGGCCGGCCTTCCAGGCGCGGCGGTAGCGGATCTGGGAGACCAGGATCATCGCCCAGGTCCACAGGCCGCAGACCGTGGCGACCGAGGTGATGTACTCGAACGCCCGCGCCGGGACGAGGTAGTTGAGCACCACACCGACGCCCATCAGCAGACAGGAGAAGGTTATCGCGATGGCCGGGGTGCGGCGCGCGTTGAGGCTGGTGAGGCGTACGGGGGCCTGGCCGCGCAGGGCGAGGTCGCGCAGCATGCGCCCGGTGGAGTACATCCCGGAGTTGCAGGAGGAGAGGGCGGCGGTGAGCACCACGAAGTTGATGATGCCGGCCGCCGCCGGGATCCCGATCTTGCCGAAGGCGGCGACGAACGGGCTGACGCCGGGCTGGAATTCGGTCCAGGGCACGAGCGCGAGGATGATCACCAGGGCGCCGATGTAGAACAGCATGATGCGCCAGGGCAGGGTGTTGATGGCCCGGGGCAGGTTCTTCTCGGGGTTCTCGCTCTCACCCGCGGTGACGCCGACGAGTTCGACGCCCAGGTAGGCGAACATGACGATCTGCAGGGTCATCACGGTGGCGCCGAGGCCCTTGGGGAAGAAGCCGCCGTCGTGCCACAGGTGGGTGATCGACGCGGTGTCACCGGCCTTGCTGAAGCCGAGGGTCAGCACGCCGATGCCGATCAGGATCATGCCGATGATGGCGGTGACCTTGACCATGGAGAACCAGAACTCGATCTCGCCGAACAGCTTCACCGAGATCAGGTTGGCGGCGTAGAGGATGACCAGGAAGGTCAACGCGCTGGCCCACTGCGGGATCTCGGGCGCCCAGAACCTGACGTACACGGCGGCGGCGGTGGTCTCGGCCATGCCGGTGACGACCCAGAACAGCCAGTAGGTCCAGCCGGTGACGTAGCCGGCGAAGGGGCCGAGGAACTCCCGGGCGTACTCGGCGAAGCTGCCGGACACCGGGCGGTACGTGAGGAGTTCGCCGAGGGCCCGCATGATCACGAAGATCACCAGGCCGGCCACGGCGTAGGAAAGGACCAGGCTGGGTCCGGACCGCGATATCGCGGTGCCGGCGCCGAGGAACAGACCGGTGCCGATCGCGCCGCCGATCGCGATCATCTGGATCTGGCGGCTGCCCAGCCCCCGCTGGTAGCCCTCCTCGTCCGGCTTGCTGTCGACCACTTGGTCGTAGAGCTGCTCGGCCATGGTCACCGTCCTGGGTCGGTCTCGTGGGTGGGGTGAAGTCGTACCACGCAGAGTCCGGATAGCGGTGTTCATCTGAGCGATATTTGAGCATGACCTGCTAGGGTTTGCCCGATTTATATGAAAATACCCCGACCGATCATCCACATGCTGGACGGAACGGCCGGGGCTTGCCCGAGATCGGGCAGGATCACCCGGGAAAGCGGACGGAAACCGTCCGCGATCAGTCGGCGATCGCCTCCAGCAACGATTCCTGGAGCGCTCCCAGCCACAGGTAGGCCATCACCAGCGGCTTGCGCTGGTCGCCGTCCGGCAGCGCGTACAGGCCCTGTTCGTCCTCCTCGGTGACCTCCAGCCTGACCCCGAGGGCCAGCCGCAGGTCGTTCAGCGCGCCCAGCCACCGCAGGCAGTCGGGCGTGGCCAGCTTGAGCACCCCTTCGCCACCGAGACCGTCCAGGGTCCGGATCACCTGGAGCGCGTCCTCCCGCTTGCGGGCCCGCAGGTCGAGCTCGGTGTAGCGGCGGAACTCGCCCGAGGCGGCCTGCGTCTCGGCGTCCGCCGGGGCGGCCGGGTCGCCGTAGGCGTCCGGGAAGAGCCGGGCCAGCACCGGGTCCGCGGGCGCCTCGGTCGGGCCCTCGGCGAACAGCGCGGCCAGCGGGTCGCCGCCCTCCCCGCCCGGGCCGGGGCCGATCAGCTCCAGCATCTGCACTTCCAGCGAGCGCAGGATGGAGGCCTCCACCTCGTCCAGCGCGATCGCCGCGCCGCCACCGCCGGTGCTCTCGAACAACCCAGCCATCTGTATCGGTCAGCCCGTCTTCGTCGTGTTCGGCCACGCCGCCGCACCGGCGGCCGGTCGCCCGGTCGGTCGTGTGTGCGCTCGGCGTACGGTCAGTCGTGCTGCAGCGTCGCCCACAGGCCGTAGCCGTGCATCGCCTGCACGTCACGTTCCATCTCCTCGCGGGAGCCACTGGAGACCACCGCCCGACCCTTGGTGTGCACGTCCATCATGAGCTTCCGGGCCTTGTCCTTCGGGTAGCCGAAGTAGGCCTGGAAGACGTGCTGGACGTAGCTCATGAGATTGACCGGGTCGTTGTGCACGATGGTCACCCAGGGCGTGTCCGGCTCGGTCACCGGCTGCCCCTCGACCTCCGGGCGCTCGATCTCCACGGGAGCGACACTCACCGGCTGGCCTCCTCGTTGCACACTCGTCCGTAACCCCTTCAAGGCCCATGCTGCCATCCGGGGGACACCCGGGCGATTCCGGCCCGGATCACACCACGAGAAATCGTCAGTCTGACGCTAAGTGGTAGTAGCATCATCCGCATGGACGCCACTTCAGTGCGCGCGGCCGGCTCGACCGCGCTGCTCACCGACCGCTACGAGCTCACCATGCTGCAGGCCGCCCTGCGCAGCGGGGCCGCGCACCGCAGCTCCGTCTTCGAGGTGTTCACCCGCCGCCTGCCGGGCGGCCGCCGCTACGGCGTCATGGCCGGCACCGGCCGGGTGCTGGACGCCGTCGAGAACTTCCGCTTCACCAGCGCCCAACTGGACTGGCTGGCCGACCAGGGCGTGGTCGAGGACGACACCCTGCGCTTCCTCGCCGACTACCGCTTCTCCGGCGACATCCACGGCTACCCCGAGGGCGAGGTCTACTTCCCCGGCTCGCCGCTGCTCACCGTCGAGGGCAGCTTCGCCGAGGCGGTGATCCTGGAGACGGTGATCCTGTCGATCCTCAACCACGACTCGGCGATCGCGGCCGCCGCCTCCCGGATGACCGCCGCGGCCGGCGGCCGTCCGGTGATCGAGATGGGCGCCCGCCGGGCCCACGAGCAGGCCGCGGTGTCCGCCGCCCGGGCCGCCTACGTGGCCGGCTTCGCCGCCACCTCCGACCTCGAAGCCGGCTTCACCCACGGCATCCCGACCACCGGCACCGCCGCGCACGCCTTCACCCTGGTGCACGACAGCGAGCGCGACGCCTTCCGGGCGCAGATCGCCTCCATGGGCAAGGGCACCACCCTGCTGGTCGACACCTTCGACCTGCGCGAGGCGGTACGGACCGCCGTCGAGGTGGCCGGCCCCGAGCTCGGCGCCGTCCGGATCGACTCCGGCGACCTCACCCTGCTGGCCCACCGGGTCCGCCGCCAACTGGACGAGCTCGGCGCCGAACGGACCCGGATCATCGTCACCTCGGACCTCGACGAGTACGCGATCGCCGCGCTGGCCGCCGCCCCGGTGAACGGCTACGGCGTCGGCACCAGCCTGGTCACCGGCAGCGGCCACCCGACCTGCGCGATGGTCTACAAGCTCGTCGCCCGCGCCGAGCAGGACGGCGGGCCGCTGGTGCCGGTGGCCAAGCGCGCGGCCGGCGGCAAGACCAGCATCGGCGGCCGCAAGTGGGCGGCCCGCCGGCCCGACGGCGAGGGCGTCGCCGAGGCCGAGGTGGTCGGCACCGGGCCGGTCCCGGCCGAGCTGGAGCCGCACCTGATGCAGGTGCCGCTGGTGCGGGCCGGCGAGACCGTCGGCCGGGAGCCGCTGAGCGCCGCCCGCGAGCGGCACGTCCGCGCCCGGGCCGCGCTGCCGCTGTCGGCCACCCAGCTCTCCAAGGGGGACCCGGTCATCCCCACCGAACTGATCGTCTGACCCCGGTCAGGCGGGGGCCTTCCGCCTCCGCGCGCCACTCCCTAGAGTCGACCGTAGGGTTCTCCACCCCCCGATCCCAGGGGTCCGGGTCTCCCCCCGGGCCCCACCGCCGGGGCACACCGCCCCCCACAGCCGAGGAATGCGAGCCATGCACCGGGCACTGATCGTCGTCGACGTGCAGAACGACTTCTGCGAGGGCGGCAGCCTGGCCGTCACCGGAGGCGCCGAGGTGGCCGCCGCCATCACCGACCTGATCGCCGAGTCCTCCCCCGGCTACCAGCACATCCTCGCCACCCGCGACCACCACATCGACCCGGGCCCGCACTTCTCCGCCGAGCCCGACTACGTCGACAGCTGGCCGCCGCACTGCGTGGCCGGCACCGAGGGCGTGGGCTTCCACCCCAACTTCGCGCCCGCGGTGATCTCCGGCGCGGTCGAGGCGGTGTTCGACAAGGGCGCCTACTCGGCGGCCTACAGCGGATTCGAGGGGCTGGACGAGAACAGCCGCGGCCCGGTGGAGTGGCTGCGCGACCGGCAGGTCGACGAGGTCGACGTGGTCGGCATCGCCACCGACCACTGCGTCCGGGCCACCGCCCTGGACGCCGCGCGGGCCGGCTTCACCACCCGGGTGCTGCTCGACCTCACCGCCGGGGTGGCGCCGGAGACCACCGCCGCCGCGCTGGAGGAGCTGCGGGCGGCCGGGGTCGAGCTGGTCGGCGCGCCGGTGGTGCGTTCGTAGGACCGGCCCTCGGGCGGGGGCGTTGCTCGGGAGTGCTGCTGTTCGGGGGCGCCGCTGTTCGGGCGGGCCGCTGTTCGGGCGGGCCGCTGTTCGGGGGCGCCGCTGTTCGGGCGCGGCGGTGCTCGGGCGCGGCGGTGTTCGGGCGGGCCGGTGCTCGGGCGCGGCGGTGTTCGGGACTCGGCTCCTCAGACCACCAGCAGCTCCACCACGTCCGTCCCGCCGGCCCGGTAGGCCTCGCGCAGCTCCCCGCCGACCGCCTCCGGGTCCGCCGCCAGCCGGGCCCCGGAGACGTACACCACGCGGATGCCCAGGTACTCCATCCGGTGCTGGCCGCCGCGCACCCAGGCGGCCTCGCCCTCGCTGACGCAGCGCAGGTCCGGGTCCACCTCCACCGCGACGCCGCGCTCGGGCCAGTAGAGGTCCGGGACGGCGATGTACGTGCCGCCGCGCATCCGCAGCTCGGGGGCGTTCAGCGGGGCGGGCAGCAGCCACTCGTCCACCAGGCTGCCGACCTGCTCCAGGATCAGGTCCCGCTCCTCGGCGAGGAGTTCGTCCAGAGCCGCGCGCACCCGGGGCTCACCGGTCAGCCCGGACTCGACCAGCTCGACGGCCAACTCCCGGACGGTACAGCGGTTCTCCGGCCGGGAGACGGCCTCCCGCAGCACCTCGCGCACCGGCGCCGGGGCCTCCCGGTCCGCCGTCCACTCGCAGAGCGCGTCCGCGACCGCCCGGGCGACCGGCGCGCAGGCCAGGCCGTGCACCGAACGGGCCTCCAACTCCCGTTCGGTGCGCCGGATCCGCACCTCCCCGGCGTCCTTGAGTCGACGCTGCCGGGGCACCAGGACGTCCACCCCGGTCACCGCGGGCAGCCGGGGAACCGCGGCGAAGCCGTACAGCGAGAGCGCGGCCGCACCGGTGATCACCGCGCCCGCGCGGCACCCCTCCTCCCGGCCGCTCTGCGCCGCGTACAGCAGCGCGGCCCACATCCGCTGCTCCGGGGTGGGCTCGCCGGACTGCAACAGGTAGACCCGGGGCAGCAGTCGCTGCCAGGGACCGCCCCGGCGACAGTGCCCGGTGATGATCCGGGCCGGCACGCCCCGGGCGCGCAGCTGGCTCGCGGTGACGACGTTCTGCTGACGCTTCGCCAACTCGTCGAGGGACGGCGGCGGCGACGGAATCCGGTAGCTCATGCCGACACCATCCCCAACCGCCGCGACCCGCGAGCGGCAGGCTGACGCACTGTTACTCAACCGTCGCGAAACCGGGATCAGCCTGCACTAAAGTCCTCATACCCTCACTCATTTGGAGTAAATGACGCTCATATGCCTATCGGATCTGATCGAAAATGATCGACGACCTGGTCGCCTGACCCAGAGTGATCAAGGGCATACGGCGAGGGACCCCCAGAGCGTCAATCGCGCCTCCGGAATTGCCTAGGCTTACGTCATGTCACGTGACGAGACCGCCGGCCTCCGCGCGGCCCAACTCCGCCTCGGCCGTCTGCCCGGATACGTCCGCCGCCCGGACCCGGCCCGCCGCACCGGTGAAAAGGGCCATACGTACAAGAAGGGCTGGGAGGTCCGCTTCACCGCCCGCAGCGAGGCCGAGATAGCAGAGATCCGCGACCTGGTGGTCGCCGCCGGGTTCGCGCCGGCCAGACCGTTCTTCAAGGGACACCAACTCATCCAGCCGGTGTACGGCATGGCCGCCGTGCAGGCCTACCTCGCCGCTAGACAGGCGGCCGAGGAACACGCGGCCCGAGCGGCGCTCGGCCGCCGCCGGCGGGCAACGGGGGCGCACACGGCCGGGCCGCTCGGCTCCGGGCCGCACGCCGCCGGGCCGCACGCCGCCGGTTCGCACGCCTCGGGGTCGCACGCCTCGGGGTCGCACGCCGCCGCAGCGTCCGGTGCCCATCGGTGCGAGCGCGAGGAGGCCGCCCCGGGGGCCGCCGCGGCAGCTGCGGCGGCTGCGGCCGCGGCCGCGGCCGCCCAGCGGGCCCGGCGCCGAGCCGTGGAGTCCTTCCCCGCCCAGGTCGAACGGGGCGGCGCCCCCGACGACCGGTTCTGCCCGATGGAGGCCAGCACGACACCCTGACCGGGCGGCACCACCCGCCCCGCCCCGCGCCCCGGTTGCCGCAGGCCGCCGGGGTGCGGTCGCTGCGCCCGGCCGTCCGGCAGCCCATCCGACATCCCGTCGGATCGTCCGTTCGTCCGCCTACCCGCCCGTCCGTTCGCCCGCCGGCCACGCCCCACCCGAACGGCCCCGCACACCTCGGAAACCTCGGGAAAACGACCCGCCGTAACACAGGATCCATCGTGAGTGCGGTTGCGCGGGCGGTAGTGCGGACGGCACTTCGCGCCCCGGGCGTGGACGCCGAACCCGCCAGGCCCTACGGTGGCACCTCAACTGCCGTGCGCCCCGCCGTCCCGCACCTCTGACCAGCCGCGACTCGCTCGCACCCAAGCCTCCCGCACCACTGCGCCGCACTCGCCCCACCGGCCCCGGCCGGCTCCCGCCCGGCAGTACCGCCGCCGTACCGCACCGGCGACCGACGAAACCGGCCGAAGGTCGACGGAATCCGGATGCCCCATCGGAATTGGTCACCCAGCGCACTGAGGGCCTACCGTAGAGTGAGCACAGATGATCGACCGTAAGAAACCCATCTCCCTTGCCGAGAAGACGAGATGACCAACCGTCACACGCGAGCTGCCGGGCCTCCCCAGGAGCCCGGCGAACCGGAGGACGTACCACTGGAGTTCGCCGCCTTCTGCGAGCTCCACCGCCCCCGGTACCTCAGCTATGCCCGGGTGTGGCTGACCGGGCACGGCGAGGCCACCACCGCCGTCCAAGAGGCCTTCGCGGAAATCGCCGTCCAGTGGCGCGAGTTGCTGACCACTCCCAACCCCACCGCGCTCGCCTGGCAGATCCTGCGCGCCACGGTCGCGGAACACACCCGGCAGGTTCCCGTCACCCCGGACCGCCACCCCGCCGACGACGACCTCGCGATCCTGCACTACGTCGTCGGCCTCGCCGCCCCCGAAATCGCCGACGTCATCGGCACCGACACCGCCAGCGTGGCCGGACGGCTCCGGCGCACCATGCTGCGCGAGGCCACCGGCTGGTGACCCCCGGGGCCCGGCTCAGACCCGCTCGCCGGTCACGTCGTACAGGTGGTGCACCGGGTCGTGGATCAGGTAGCGGGCGAAGGACTCGACCGTGAACCGCGCCCCGTCACTGCGGTTCCCGGTCCGCGCCCACTGCTCGCCCGCGACCGACTCGAAGGCCGTCGCCAGCGCCTCCGCGGCCTCCTCCAGCTCCCCGGCCACCACCTGCGGCCGCTGCTCCCCGTAGCGCTCGGCCACCGCCGTCTCGTCCTGGTTCCAGTTCGGGAACAGCGGATCCTCCTGGCCGAGCATCAGATCCAGCCGGACCAGGAACAGCCGGAAGACGTCCCGCACATGGCACGCGTACTCCAGGCCCGACCAGACCTCCGCACTCGGACGGCGCCGCAGCTCCTCCCCGTCCCCGGCCAGCACCGCCAGCCAGCTCCGCGCGTTGTCCCGCACCATCGCGGCGACGTCCGCGGCAACCACCGCCGGGGTGTCCAACCCGCAGTCCGGGCACGGGCGTTCCAGCACCCAGGTCCAGTCCTTGGTGTCCGGAACGATCACGTCGGCGGGGCCGCTCACGGGGCTCTCAGGAGTGCTCATGGCCCCAGCATGACCGCCGTACACCACACCCCACCAGCGGCAATGACGCCAGCCGGCACCGAAATACCGCCACGCCGCCCTGCCGGCCCCACCGCCTCAACACTCGGCGCGCTCCCGCCCGCCAGGCCCACCACCGGGACGGCCGCCACATGGCCGCCCACTCACCGACCGGGCCGACGCCTCACCCGCACCACCACGGCCACCACCAACCCCAGCACCACCACCCCGGCCACCCCAGCGCCGATCACCAGTCCGGTGCCGTCACCGCCACTCCCCCCGCCGTCCGCCCCCGGCGCCACGGCCTCCTCCGACGGCTCACCCGTCGCATCACCCGCGCCATCACTCGACGGCGCCCCCTGCGACTCCGCCCGCTTCACCAACGGATTCTCCTTCGGCCCACCGTCCACCGCCGGATTCGCCTCCAACGCCTTCGCCGGCGCGAGGATCCCGTACCCGTAGTGGACGTTGGGCACCACCGTCCCATCGGCGGGCGGAGTCGCCGTCTTGATCATCCGATTGATCACCTGCCCGGCGGACAGGTCCGGGTACTTGGAACGGATAAGCGCGGCGGTGGCAGAGACGTAGGCGGTGGCGTCGGAGGTGCCACGGCCGACCCCATAACTCGACGTCGATTTGGCGGTCGCCTCGGAGATGTTCACGCCCGGTGCCACCAGCGTCGTCTCCGGGCCGAAGGTTGACCGTTCCCAGAGCTTTCCATCCTCCCCGACCGCGCCCACAGCCACGACCCCGGGGAACGCCGCGGGGTACTCCACCGGCGCGGCCGAGTCTCCACTGTTCCCAGTGGAGGCCACGACGACGACGTCCTTGGACACCGCGTAGGAGATCGCGTTACGGGCCGCATAGTCGAGTCGGTCATAACCGCCGATCGACATATTGATGATCTTCGCACCATGGTCGACGGCGAAACGAACGGCCAACTCGATGTCGGACTGCCGGAGATCCACGCCCTCGCCGTTCCACCGCACACGGACCGGCAGGATCTTGGCCTTGGGTGCCAGCCCCACGACGCCTGACTGCCCATCATGGCCATGGCCCGCGATGAGGCTTGCAACGCCCGTTCCGTGACCGTTGGAGTCCACCCGGCCGTCCGTCTTGGCCCCGGAGAAGTCAGCACCGGGAAGGACCTGTCCGGTGAGGTCCTGGTGGTCCTCCCTGACGCCACTATCCACGACAGCGACGACAACGCCATCCCCCTGGCTGACGGACCAGAGCTTCGCCCCCGCTTCGTAGGTCCTGATGGGCCACTGCTTGTCCCGGACGTCGTCCGCTACCGCCGGTGAAGCCGTGATCCCCCATACCAACGCCCCTGCTGCCAGCAGGGACGCGCAACGCGCCAGTCGGTCGGTCGTCAAACTTGGTCACTCCACCTCAACACAGCAGTCATCCCGCAGATCGGCGACCTGCGGGATGACCGATCGGACGCGTCTGCCCCGGTCGAACCCGAAATCATTCCACCACGTTCGGATTGGACGGTTCGTCTGACGCCCAGGTCTCCTCGTCTTCGACCAGATAGTCCGGCCGTTTGCCCTTCTGCTTCTCGTTCTTCGAAGCTGCCGCACCCATCACCGGAGCCATCGGGCTCTGACCGGCGATCCCACCCGCCGCAATCTCGCTCCGCATTCGACCCCGCGCGCCGAGGCCCGTTCCGCCTTCCGTGAAGGCGCGTTTGCCACCGGCTCCAGCGATCGGTCCCTCCTTCTCGCCGACGACAGCGCCGACCCGACGCCCCGGTGCACCCCCTGGCGGTACGGCGACTGCCCCACCGACTCGGCTTCCTTCCGAGCCCACGACAACACCTCGGCCCGGTACCGAACCACGGGAACCACCAGCGCCTCCGTCTCGTGGCAGGATCCTGCCTTCTACGGGATCGGGTTCGAATTTCGCCGCGCCCCCTGGCAGGCCGACGACCGGCGCGGAGGTGAATGTCGTTCCGGGCGGACCACCGGGTGTGCTGCCCGGAATACCGAAACCGGACGGAACGGTAGGAGTTCCCGGCGGAGTCGCAACGCTCGCTCCCGGTGGAACCCGCACCGGCCTGGTGCCGTCGATCCCAGTCCCTGCGCCGAAACCGGCTGCAGGTGGTGTCTTCGGCAACGGTTGTGCCGCCCCTCCCTTGATTCCGGCGTCCTTGGGAGTGGCGGCCCCGGTCGATGCGGTACGACCGGACTGCCGGGTGCTCTCGGCACTCGCACGTCGGGCCTGCGGGGCGGTTGCCGCCGAAGACGCAGCGCCTGCCCCGGAACTCCCGTATCCGTAGCCCGCAACCATCGCTCCAACCGCCAACAGAGCGTCTGCCGACGGACTCGACGAGGAGGAATCGTCCACTTCCCCCCGGCCCGGCTGAGCCTTCGGCGAGCCGCCCGGGGGCGGCGGGGGCTTCAGGGCGGGGGTGGCGATGCGGTAGTGCATGGCGAGGGTCTGCATGACGGCGGCCGCTTCGGCCTTCTTGCGGTCGGTGATCTGGATGTGGTCGTCCTCGGTGCTGAAGAAGTCGCCGACGGTGTCCTTGACCTTGTCCCAGTTGCCGGGTTCCTCGGGCATGTCGCGCTTGGCCTTGGCCATCGCCTCGGACATGTTGTGGAGGGTGTTGGCCGCGTCGTTGGCGTAGGCGGCGGCGTCGTTGATGCTGGCCGCGAGGGTGAGCATGGAGGTGTGGAAGGCGTCGCTGGTGGTGCCCTCCCAGGAGGTGGCGGCTTCGGTGCTGGCCTTGGTGAGGGTCTGGCGGATCGCCTTGAGGGTGGTCGCCGCCTTGCGCCACGGGTCGCCGGCCGCCATCACCGCGCCGGGGTCGAGGGCCTGCGCCATCTTGCGGAGCTGGGCGTGGCTGTACTTGGTGAAGTCGGTGTAGACCACGGGTGGTTCACCTCCGGTCGGACGAGGGGTCAGATGGTGGCGTTGCCGCGCTGGGACGGGACCTGGTTCGCCCGGTACGCGGCCTCGCTGGTGGCCGAGGGCCGGGCCACGGACCAGCCGTCGTCGGTGAGCTTGAGCTTCCCGGCCGTGTGCTGGTCGTGTTCCTCGTAGTTGGTCGCGGTCAGCTCGGCGTTCCTCTGGGCGTCGTCGATGGCGCCCTGGAGCTGGTTGAGCACGTCGCGCAGCGCGTCCCGCATGGTGCCGTAGCGGTCGTGGATCTCGGTGGCCTCGGCGAAGGTGCCGAAGGCGTGCTTGCCGAGGCCGCTGCGCCCGTGGGTGTCGGTACCGTTGGCGTCCTTCTCGAACTCCTTCAGCAACAGCCGTACTTGGCCTGCGAAGGTGCGGAGTTGTTCGATCTCGACCCGGTAGCCCTGGCCGGATCCGCCGGTCGAACCGGTGCCTGCTCCCACTTCGGCGCCTCCCCCGTGCGTCCGTCCTTGGTGGTCGGGGCCGGGCCCCGGTGTCTCATGTCTAACACACCGGGCCCGAAGTCCGCCCGGGCCGTGGTCAGTTCGAGGGCGTCCCGGTCCCACGGGCCTCGGCCAGGGCGCGGCGGCAGAGGGAGTCGGCGTGCCGGGTGGTCTCGGGCAGCCGGTAGCGGCGGGCGAGGTCGAGGGTGGTGCGGACGGCGGTGTCGAGGCCGATGCGGTGGCCGACCGAGACGAAGACGGGTTTGACGCCGGGCCGGGTGCGCACCGCCCGGCCGACCTCCTCGCCGGTGACGGGGTCGGTGAGCGGGGTCCAGGCGCCGCGTTCCGGGCCGGGTTCGCGGTGGTCGAAGGTGAAGGGGGTCTTGGCGACGCCGAGGGTGCGCAGCCCGGTGAGGACGCCGAGGTGGCTGGCGAGGCCGAGGCGGCGGGGGTGGGCGAGGCCGTAGCCGTCGCAGACGACGGTGTCGGGGGTGCGGTCGAGGGCGGCCAGTGCGTCGAGGACGGCGGGGAGTTCGCGGAAGGCGAGCAGTCCGGGGACGTACGGGAAGGCGATCCGGCCGACGGCGGTGGCCTCCTCGACGACGTCCAGGGTGTCGCGGTCGAGCAGTACGGCCGCGGCGGCGACGAGGTCGTGGTCGTCGTCGTACGCGACGTCGACTCCGGCGATCAGCCGGCCTTCGGACGTGTCGTCGTCGACGGCCCGGACGAGCGGCCGCAGCCGTTCCTGTTCGGCGACCGCCTGGGCCTCGGTGGCGGGCCAGTCGGCGGGAATGGGCACGGTCGGCTCCCCCGGTCTGCGTGACGGTGACGGTGACGTGGACGGTTCCCACCGTACCGAGGAGATCGGACGACCCCGGGGTGAGCCCGTGCGCCCCCTGTGCCCCCGGGCCTGCGGGCTAGCCTGGACTTGCTGAACTCCCTTGCCGGGTAGACCTCCTGGAACCGGCACCACTCCCGCTCGTTCCCCCCGACGTGCGAAGGATCCCCCGCCATGCCGCGTCCGTCCGCTGCCCGGTTCTGCCTCGGCACGTTCACCGTCGTCGCCACCACGGTGGCACTGCTGGCCGTCTCGGGCGCCTCGGGCGTCCTGGAGGTCGCGGTGCTGGTGGGGTTCGCGGTGGCACTCGGCACCCTGGTGACGGTGCTCCCGCCGTCCGCCTCCGGCCATGCGGCCGGGTCCGTCAAGGGCAAGGGGTCCTCCGGGTCGGCCGAGCGCTCCCCGGCCCCGGCCGGACACGGGTACGCCCGGCAGCGCTGATCCGCCGCCGGGCGTCGCCGTCCCCCCCCTGTCTTCCTGCCGTGATCAGACCTCGGTGGTGACCACCACGGTCTTCGCCGCCTTGTCGTGGATGCACTGCCGGTAGGGCTTGTCGAAGACGCCGAACAGCCCGTCGATGAGCCACCACAGGGCGGCGCAGCAGACCACGGCCGGGAGGATGAAGACGGCGGCCCTGGTCCAGGCGGCGGACTGGGTGGGTGCGCTCCCGTCGATCAGCATGGCGACGCGGATCTTCATCGCCTTCTTGCCGAGGGTCTGGCCGTCCCGGCTGAGCATCAGGGCCTCGTAGACGAGGTAGAGGGCGCAGCCGAGCCAGAACGCCTCGGTCGAGCCGCCGCGCGTGCTGAGGTCGCTGAAGGGCCCGACGATCACGACGCCGATGATCTGCATGAGGACGTAGTCGATCAGGCGGGCGATGATCCGCTTGGGCCAGGTGCCGATCGGCGGCATTCCGGGGACGGGGCCGGCGCCGGGAGTGCCGTACGCGCCGGGGCCACTGCCGTAGCCGGGTGGGGGCTGGCCGTAGGGCTGCTGTCCGTACGGGCTCTGACCCTGGGTCGGTCCGGTGCCGGGGGCTCCGCCGTAGGTGCCCTGGTAGGCACCGGGGCCCTCGGACGGGGTCGGGCGCGGCTGCTCGCCTTCCGGCGTGCCGCCGCCCGGGGTCGGTGGCTGCTTGTCGAAGGAGGGCTGATCGCCCCCCTCCGGCTGGGGGCCTGAGGGGTCGTGGGTGCTCATTCCCCGAGTAGAACATCACACATTCTCGGCGCTCGGGACATTTTGTCCGTTTTGCTGCGCGACGGCCGGAACGGGTCCGCCACCCCCGGTCCGGGCCCGGCGGCGTCAGCCGCGGACCACCCTGGTCCGGGCCGCCAGGTCCTGCCAGCCGCGCCGCGCCGGACGGTCGAACACCGGCCAGACCAGGCCGAGCAGCAGCACCAGCCCCAGCTGTCTGACGGCCCATCGCAGCAGCGACCGGCCGAGGCTCAGCCGGGCCCGCCCGCCCGGGGCGGCGTCCACGACCCGGATCCGGACCAGCCGTTTGCCGAAGGTCTGGCCGGTCCGGGCGACCGGCAGCACCTCGTAGAGCAGGCTGACGAAGACCAGGATCCCGAGCAGGACGGCGATCTTGCCCAGCACCACGTCGTCCACCAGCCACACCTGGACCTGGCGCCGGGTGAGGGCGCTGGCCATCTTCGCCTGGTCGAGCTTCTGCTGGAGGTGGTCGGAGACCGAGCGGCCGAGCGGGATCGCGGCGGCGACGGCGACCACCAGCAGGACGGCGGTGTCCACCGCCCGCGCGGCCAGCCGCCGGCCCAGTCCGGCGGGCCTGGCGGGGGCGGGGCGGCGGCGGACGGCGGTCTGCCGGGTCGGCCGCACGACGGGCGTCGAGGCGACGGACGACGAGACGACGGGCGAGGAGGCGACGGACGAAGCGGCCGCGGGCGACGGCGCGACGGGAGCGGGCTCGGGCAAGGGCACGGGAGCCGAGACCGTCGCCACGGTCCGGGCGGCTCCGGGCCGTACGGGCGCGGCGGAGGCGACCGGCTCGACGGCCTCGGCGACCTCGGCCCGCGCCGCCTCGACCACCGGCACCGGCACCGGCACCGGCTCGATCACCGGCACCGCCATCGGCCCCTCCCGCACCGCCACCGCCACGGCGGGCGCGACCCCGGCGGCCACCTCCGCCACAGCCGAAGCGCGCTCCGGCTCCGCACGCCTCTCCTCCGCTTCGAGCGCCTCCGGAAGCACCCCCCAGGAGACCCAGCGCTGCGCCCCGCCCGTCTCCATCAGGCCCCGCTGTGCCTGCGGATCCGCCTGCCACCCGAACCCTCCGACGACCTCGGCGGCCCCCACGGCCTCAGGAGCCTGCGCCACCCCCGCGCCCCTCGCGACCTCGACCACCGGCCCGACGGTCCGGAACACCGGCCCGCCGATCACCTCCGCCACCCGCGGCCCCACCACGAAGGACGCCCCGCCCGTGGTCTGGTCGAGGTAGACGGGGCCGGTGTCCCCGGAGGTGTCACGCGGGTGCTCGGGAGGGGGCTCGGGCAGCTCGGGCACCGCCGGCGGCGGCACCGCCCGGGTCGCGGCCGCGTCCGGGGCGGGCCGCCGGCCGACGAACCGGGGCGGCTCCAGCACCTCGCCCTCGGCGGGCGCGAGCCGGCTGGTGCCCGGCACCCAGGCAGAGCCGCCCCAGTACCGGACGAAGCCGGGGATGGAGGGGTCGGGGTAGTAGCCCGGCTCGGGTGCGACGGCCGGGTCGCCGTCGGCGGCGAAGGGGCGGTCCGTCATGGGGTCTTCTCTCCTGCCAGGTCCTGACGAGGGCCGATGGGGGGACTGACGAGGGCCGCCTGGGGGCGGGTGGGGGCCGTTGAGGGCCATGGGGCCGTTGAGCGGGGGTCGCGACGCGGCGGAGCGGGCCACCGGGCCGCGCCCGCGCACGCCCGTGCTCGGCACGCGTGGGGATGCCACCGGTCGGCGGAAAGTCGCCGGGTAGTCACAAAGGGTAGTGCCTCGGTGGAGTGCCGAGAGGAAGTTGGCCATTCACCGGACAGCGGAGGGCCGCCCGGGGTAAAGAACCCGGCGTGCGGCGGGCACCCGCGCGCCGCACGCCCGAGCGTTCACCACCCCTCAGCGCCGCTCCACATCCCTCCGCACCCCTCCGTTCACCGCCCCTCACCGAACTTCCCGAAGAAATCCCGGAAACCCGTGTAAGAGCCGGTGCGGACCGCCCTCTCAAAGGTCACAGGGCCCGGAACCGGGCACGGACCACAGGCAGAGAGGAAGACGATCATGGACCGCCCCGTCAGCGTCGTGGAGCACGAGCTGGAGCTCAACCTGGTGCTCTCCCCGGAGCAGAGCGTCCCCGTCCCGGCCCGGCTGACCTACGGCAGCCACGACCCGTACGCGGTGTACATCACCTTCCACCTGGACACCGGTTCCCCGGTGACCTGGGTGTTCGCCCGCGAGCTGCTGGTCGAGGGCACCTTCCGCCCCTGCGGCCAGGGCGACGTGCGGATCTGGCCGACCCGCTCGGGCCGGCGCAGCGTGCTGTGTCTGGCGCTGAGCTCGCCCGCCGGGGACGCGCTGCTGGAGGCGCCGCTGCCGGCCGTCGCGGCCTGGCTGGAGCGGGCGCACCGGCTGGTCCCGCCGGGCAGCGAGCTGGCCTCGCTGGACATGGACGGCTCGCTCGCCGAGCTGCTCGCCTAGGGGCCCGCCTCTTGGAACTCCACCGAGGGGACGGCCGAAGGAACGAGGGAGGCCGCGGCGCCCCCGCCGGCTCAGCGGGCCGCGGGGGCCTGCTGACGGTCGCGGGTGGCGTCCGGGTCGCCGGCGTCGCGCTGTCCGGGCAGCCGGACCAGCGGCGCGCCGGCGGACCGCCGCCGTGCCCTTATCCGGATCGCGGCGGCGAGCAGGAAGCAGAGCCCGACCCACGGGTAGATCGAGGTGGGCAGCTGGCGCAGCGGTGACAGGTGGAGGACGGCCGCCCCGACCGGCTTGGCCGCCCACATCGCGAAGGACAGGAAGGCGAGCAGCGTGGCCCAGAACGCGGCCCGCCAGCGCAGCCGGCGGACGCCGACCGGGCGGGCGCGCTCGACGGAGGCCTCGGCGGCGAGCAGGACGAGCATCGGCACGCACCAGACCCAGTGGTGGGTCCAGCTGATCGGCGAGATCAGCACGGCCGTGACGGCGGCGCAGCAGACGCCCCAGGCCTCGGCCCGGGGCAGCCAGCGGCCGCTGCGGGCGGCCCAGGCGGCGACGGCGAGGCCGGCCAGCGCGACCAGTCCGGCCCCGAGGGTGGCGACGGTGCCGGGGTCGGCGGTGTGCAGCAGGCGGGCGAGGGCGCCGCGCAGCGACTGGTTGTCGACGATCTCGGTCTTGCCGACCCGGGAGGAGTCGTAGAGGTACTTGGTCCAGAAGCCCCAGGTGGCGTCGGGCAGCAGGAGCGCGCCGAGCAGGAAGGTGCCGAGGAAGGTGAGGCCGGCCGTGATGGCGGCCCGGACCCGGCCGGTGATCAGCAGGTAGACGGCGAACAGGCCGGGGGTGAGCTTGATGCCGGCCGCGATGCCGATCGCCATGCCCTTGCTGCGGCGTGCGTCCGAACGGGTGAGGTCCCAGAGGATCAGGCAGGCGAGCGCGAGGTTGATCTGGCCGTACCGGAGCGTGGTGAAGACGGGTTCGAGCCAGACGCCGAGGCCGGTCACCAGGATCACGCCGATCGGCCGCAGCTCGCGGCGCGGCCAGCCGGCCAGCTTGAAGGACAGGTGGGCGAGCAGGGCGAGCAGCCCGAGGTTGCCGAGAGTGATCGCCACCCGGAGGAAGGGGACCGGGAACCAGGTGGTCGGGACGAACAGCATCGCCGCGAACGGCGGGTAGGTCGCGGGCAGGTTCCACTCGGTGACGCGCAGCGCGTACAGGTCCGTGCCGTTGGCGACGGCGGCGCCCTCGGCCCGGTAGACGATCATGTCGACCATCGAGGTGTGGACGAAGTGCCGCACCACCGCGTACCCGATCAAGGACAGCAGGGCCACGGCCGAGGCGGTCAGCAGCGGGCGGCGGGGCGCCTCGCGCAGCGCGCGCACGGGAGCGCCGAGCGCGAACCGCAGCCGGTCTGACAGGGGGGCGGGCGAGGGGTCGGGGGCGATCCGCGCCGGGCTGCGCTCGTCTTGCACCGCTGTCACTGTCCACTCCGTCCACCGCTCGGCCAACCAGCGACGATACCGGATGCGGCCCGGCCCGGCCTGGGCACGGACGATCACCCAGTGTGACGGGGGCCTCGGGACGCCCGAACGGTGCAACCCCGGCCGCCCGTGCTCGGCTGCGGGCTGAGCACGGACGGCCGGGGCCGTTCAGGGGGTCGGACTGGTCTCAGCCGGTGTAGGCGCCGAGGGTCCGGGTGAAGTCCAGCGGCTGCTGGACGATGCTGCTGCAGCTGGCGTCGGCGTTGCCCTTCGCGCCGCCGTCGCAGGCCTTGTCGCGGGTGCCGGACCACATGGACAGCCAGGCGAGGTGCTTGGTCGCCGCGAAGTCGGCGAGCTGCTTGGCGTCGGCCACGGTGAAGACCTCACTGGCGACGTCGTTGACACCGATCATCGGGGTGACCGCGACCTTGCGCCAGGCGGAGGCGTCGTCCAGCCCCAGCACGCTCTTGACCTGGGCCTGGGTGGCGGTGGCCGCCGCGATCGCGTACTTGCCCATCTGGCCCTGCGGGTTGGGGGCGACGCCGTCGCCGAAGTCCATGGCCATGATGTTGACGGCGCCGATCGAGACGCCGCCCGCCTTGGCGCCGGCGACCAGGTCGACGCCCTCCTGGGTCAGGCCGGAGGGCAGCGCGGGCAGGGTGAAGGAGACGTCGAGGGCCTTGCCCTTGGCGGCGGCGTTCTGCTGCAGCTGGGCGATGGCCTGGGCGCGGCGGGTGTTGGCGGCGGTGTTGGAGGTCGCGGCGCCCTCGACGTCGAAGTCGAGCCTGGTCACGCCGTACGCGTCGATCACCTTCTGGTAGGCGGCGGCCAGGTCGGCGGTCGAGCCGCAGGCGAGGGCCAGCTCGCTGCCGTTGGCGCCGCCGAAGGAGACCCGGACGTCGCCGCCGGCCGCCCGCAGCGCGCCGATCTGCGCGGCCACCGCGTCGGCGGACAGGTCGCTGACGCCGCCCCACTTGGGCACGCAGCCGCCGCCGGAGACCACGAAGGCGAGGTTGAAGTTCTTCACGCCGGTGGCCTTGGCGGTGGCGACCAGGTCGTAGGGCGGGTAGAGCGAGGTGTCGACGTACGGGGCGAAGCCGCCCCCGGCGCCGGCCGGGGGTACGGGCACACCGGTCGCCGTGGGGGTGACGGTCGGGGTGGGGGTCGGCGCCGGGGTGGTCGGCTTCGCGGTGGCGGTCGGACTGGGCGTCGCGGTGGCGGTGGGGGTGGGGGTCGCCGTGGCGGTCGCGGTCGCGGTCGGGGAGGCCGTCGCGGTCGGAGCGACGGTGGGGGTGGTGGTCGGACGCCCCGAGGGGGTGGGCGCGGTGCCGTCGCCGGCCTTGCAGGAGGCGTTGTTGATCAGGCAGTTGCCCGGCTCGGCCTGCGCGGCGCCCGAGCCCTGGGCGACGAAGCCGACCACCACGCTCTTGCCGGGGTCCAGCCGCTTGCTCCAGGCCTCCGGCTTGACCGTGACGTGCTGCCCCTCGGCGGTGAAGGTGGCGTTCCAGAGCGAGTCGATCCTGGCTCCGGCGGGCAGGTCGAAGCTGAGCGTCCAGTCCTCGATCGGGCTGCTGTCCGGGTTGGTGACCAGGTACTGGCCGGTGTAGCCGGAGTCCCAGCCGCTGGTCCGGCTGTAGACGGCGCCGAGCGAGGCGGCGCTGGCCGAGGTGGCGAACACCACGACCCCACCCGCGACCACCGCGACGGCGACCGCGGAGGCCCCGATGATCGTGCCCTTGCGGCTGCGCCTGCGGCGGCCGGAGCGGCGGTTGGGCTGGGTGGTCATGGCGCGTTACCTCCGCGGGTGCCTTCGGTCGGCCGCCGTCGGCACGGGCGTGCACGGGCACGGGTGCGTACGGACGGGCGGTCGGCCCGGCTCGGTCGAGTGACCGGCGGAAGCGACGCTAGCGGCGTCGAAGGGGCCCGGACGGCGTGCTGAGCGAGGGGTAGAACTCCCTTAGGCCGCAGTTAAGGAACCTGCGGAAGTCGACCGGCGGGCCGGGGTGCCGGAGGCCGACCGGCCCTCACTTCGGGAACAGCGCGCCCCGCGTCCGCCGCCGTCCGGCCCGGACGGGCGCCGCCTCCTCCGGCCGGGTGCGCAGCCGCATCCGGGTCTCGGCGCCGCCGAGCACGGCGGAGCGCCCGAGCACCAGGTCGCCGCCGGTGGACTCGGCGAGCTTGCGGACGATGTCCAGCCCGAGGCCGGTGGAGCCCTCCCCGCCGTGGCCCTCGCCGCGCTTGAGGGCGGCGGCCGGGTCGCTGTAGCCCGGTCCGGCGTCGCCGACCAGCACGATCACCGAGCGGTCGGTGGCCAGCACGTCCACCGAGAAGGCGGTGCCGACGGCGGTGTGGCGGAAGACGTTGCCCAGCAGCGCGTCGACGGCGGCGGCCAGGTCCCCACGCTGGACCGGTACGGGCGCGGGCCGTTCGGCGCCGGCCAGCTGCCAGCGGCGGCCCTCGTCCTCGGCCAGCGCGGACCAGAAGCCGACCCGCTCCCGGATCACCTCGGCGGCGTCGCAGCCGACCGCGACGGCGGGCGCGTCCTCGGGGGCGCGGCGGGCGGAGCGGATGATCTGGTCGACCTCGCGCTCCAGCTGGGCCACCGCGTGCCGGGTGGCGTCGGCCGCGTCGCCGTCGCCGAGCGAGGCGGCGTTGAGCCGCAGCACGGTGAGCGGGGTGCGCAGCCGGTGCGACAGGTCGGCGGCCAGTTCCCTTTCGGCGGCGACGAGTTGGACCACCCGGTCGGCCATGGTGTTGAACGCCTGGCCGGCCTCGCGCAGTTCCTCGGGGCTGCCGTCGACCTGCTCGCCCTCCACCGGGACCCGTACCGCGAGGTTCCCGGCGCCGAGCTCGCGGGCGGCGGCGGCGAGCCGGCTGGCGGAGGCGACGATCCGGTTGCCCATCCGGTCGGCGACCAGCACCGAGATGGCGACCAGGCCGAGCGCGACCGCGGAGAGCACCAGCCAGGCGGTGGACACGCCCCGGGTGAGGTCGCTCTCGGCGACGAACACCTCGACCACGGCGGTGCGTCCGGTGTCCACCGCGACGGGCTGGAGCAGCGCGTAGCCGCCGGGCACCGCGACGGTGAAGGCGCGTCCCTGTCCGGCGGCGGTGGCCACGTCCCCGGCGGCGGCCCGCCCCTCCCCGATCACGGGGCCGTCGGGTCCGCCGCGGCTCGGCGTTCCGGCGGGTGCCGGCAGCAGGTGGACCGCCATCCGCCCCTGCGCCCCCGCGTCGGTGCTGGCCAGGGCCCGGCTGATGGCGTCCTGGTCGGTGGTGATGGCCAGCGCCGGGCCGAGTGCGGCGGCCTGCCGCTCGGCGGCGATGAACCCCCGGTCCCGGGCGGTCTGTTGGACCATCATCCCGAGCGGGATGAGGAAGGCCAGCGCGACCATGGTCGTCCCGGCGACGGCCGCCTTGATCAGGGCCCAGCGCAGCGAGCGTCCGAACCGCCTCATGTCCGGTGCTCCGCGAGGCCCCCGGCGGCCTCCAACCGGACTCCGACGCCCCGGACGGTGTGCAGGTAGCGGGGGCTGGAGGCGGTCTCGCCGAGTTTGCGGCGCAGCCAGGAGAGGTGGACGTCGATGGTCTGGTCGCCGCCGTAGGTCTGCTGCCAGACCTCGGCGAGGATCTCCTTGCGCGGCACCACCACGCCGGGCCGGGCGGCCAGGAAGGCCAGCAGGTCGAACTCACGCCGGGTCAGGTCGAGCAGCCGCCCGTCCAGCACGGCCTCGCGCCGCTGGATGTCGATGGCCAGGCCGCCGACCCTCAGCACCTGGGCGACGGGGGCCATGCCGCCGCTGAGCCGGCGCAGCACGGCGGCCATACGGGCACTCAGATGTTCTCCGGAGAAAGGTTTCACCAGATAGTCGTCGGCCCCGTCGTTGAGCAGCCGGACGATCTCGGCCTCGTCGTCCCGGGCCGTGGAGATGATCACCGGCACGTTGGTCAGCCCCCGGATCATCTTGAGCGCCTCGCTGCCGTCCAGGTCGGGCAGGCCCAGGTCGAGGATCACCAGGTCGCAGCCGACCTGCGCGACCTCCCGCAGCGCCTCCAGGGCCGTACCCACACTGCGGACGGCGTGACCGGTGTCGGTCAGGTGGCGGATGAGGGCGGAGCGTACGAAGGGGTCGTCCTCGACCACGAGCACTGTTGCCATGGGCCTGCACGGTACGCCATCGGCAGGCAGTGGTCTGTACCTCGGGGGTCGGTGCGGACCAGGTCCGGACATTGTGCAACTGCCCTGCTGAATAGGTGGGGTGCCGTTCCCGGGCGGGCGGGAGATGCGGCAGGATGTGCGGACGATGCGGAACGGACTGGTACAGCTCGGTGCCTGGGCGGCGGCCACCGGGGCGGCGGTGGCGCTGTCCTGGCTCGGCGTGCACGCGGTGCTCACCGGCGCCGCGTTCGAACAGCCCACGGCGCTGCCGCTGCCCTCGCCCAAGGCCGACGGCACGTCGGTCACCACCACCACCGCCACCCCCGATCAGTCACGCACCACCGGCCACTCCGAGTCCCCCGCCCAGTCGACCTCCCAGGCCGCCCCCGCCACGCACGCGCCGGCCGCGGCCACCACCGCCCCGCCGCCCACCCGGCGGCCGACGCCCACCCCGACCGCGGCCACGACCACGACCACGACCACGACCACGACCACGGCCACGACGTCCACGGTGCGCAGTTACCCGATCCCCGGCGGCCGGGTCGCCCTGGACCTCCGCGACGACCACGCCTCCCTGGTCTCCGCCACCCCGGACCCGGGCTGGCAGATGAAGGTGTGGGACGGCGGCCAGTGGCTGCGGGTGGACTTCACGAAGGACGACCAGGCCAACTCGGTGATCGTCAGCTGGAACGGCCACCCCCCGATCGTGGACACCGTGGTCCGCTGAGGCCGCGTCACCAGCCTTCGAACGGCACGTACCCCGGCAGGTACGGCCCCGCGTACCCGGCCCGGTCGACCAGGGTGTGCCTGGTCCCGCCGGGCACCCCGATGGCGGCCAGCACCACCGAGCCGAACCGGTCCCGCATCTCGTACGGCTCGGCCAGCGACAGCGCGCCCCGGTCCACCGCGTAGTCGTACGCGTAGTAGACGTCCGGCACGCCGACCGCGAGGTCCAGCACCCCGTCCCCGTGCCGGTCCAGGTGCGCGGCCAGCTCCCGGCCGCGCGGGCCGATCACCTGCACCGGCGAGGTCAGCACGATCCGCGTCCCGGGCGCGGCCAGCACGTACGAGACCGTCTCCGGATCGCCCGTCTCCGGACCGGCGTACGCGGTACAGCGCAGCCCGAGCGCGGCGCAGTAGCGGCGGGCCGCCCGCTCGGCGTCGCCGACCGCGAAGACCACCGCGTCGGCGCGGCCCATCGGCAGCGGATCCGGCTCCCCCGCCCCTTCGGCCAGGCCCGCGGCGAGCAGGACGGATTCGACGGCGGTCTCGGTCATGACGGCCTCCCGGTAGGCGTACGGACCACCCGTCACCCGGGGTGGGGGCCCGGGCACGGGATCGTGGCTGGAGGGTGGCGCCGAGCCGACCGGAGCGCAACTGTTCCGTTTCCTCCTGGTCAAGCTGTGCCACGAAGCGGGAGAATCGGCGGCACCGCTGTACAGAATGCCCACCGGAGGACGCAGCCGCGATGCCCCCCGCCCACTCCCCGAGCACGCCCGGCTCGCCCAACTCCCCCGCCCCACAGGCCGTTTCCACCACCCCCGCGGGCGGAGGGAACGACACCATCGACGCCCTGGACGGCCGGCTGATCCGGCTGCTGGCGGAGGAGCCCCGGATCGGGGTGCTGGAGTGCTCGCGCCGGCTCCAGGTCGCCCGGGGCACGGTGCAGGCCCGGCTGGACCGGTTGCAGGCCAAGGGCGTGATCGGCGGCTTCGGCCCGGAGGTGGACCCGGCGGCGATCGGCTACCCGGTGACGGCCTTCGCCACCCTGGAGATCTCCCAGGGCCAGGGCGCGGACGTCCGGGCGCACCTGGCGCGCGTGCCGGAGGTGCTGGAGCTGCACACGATCACCGGGATCGGGGACATGCTGGTGCGGATCGTGGCCCGTTCCAACGCCGACCTGCAACGGGTGCTCGACCGGGTGGTGGGCTTCGACGGGATCGTCCGCTCCTCCACCGCGATCGTGCTGGAGAACCCGGTACCGTACCGGATCCTGCCGCTGGTCGACCAGGCAGCCGCCGAGTAGGACGGTCCATCGGGCGCCACGCGCCGATTCGGCATAGGCACGGGGGCCCGTCGGCCGCAAGATTTATGTATGAACGTTGCACTATTTCTCTCGCCGCGCGTCGGAGCACTGATACCCGGTCCTTCCGCACCCGCCGCCCGGGTGACCTCCGCATGACCACCACCCTCGCGGCGGACGGCACCGCCCCCACCCTCATCACCTCCGCGCAGCGCGCCCTGCGCCTGCTGGCGGCGGCCGCCCACTACCCCAAGGGCGCCACCGCGAAGCAGCTCGCCCGGGACACCGGCCTCGCCCTGGGCACCACCTACCACCTGCTGCGCACCCTGGTGCACGACCGCTACCTGGAGCGGCGGGCCGGCCACTACGTGACCGGCCCCGCGGTCTCCGGGCTGGCGCGGGAGGAGTGCCCGGCGGCGGGCCGGGCCCGGCTCAACACCCTGCTGGGCACGCTCGCCGACGAGCTCTCCGCCGCCGTCTACTTCTCCTGGTACCGCGCCGGCGAGGTGGAGCTGGTCGGCGCGGCCGAGGCCCCCGGCGCGCCGCTGATCGACCGGAACCGGTGGCGGGCCGGCGCGCACGCCCACGCTGCGGGCAAGACCCTGCTGGCCCTGATGACCGCCGAGGAGCGCCGGGACCACCTGGCCCGCTACCCGATGGTGCCGTTCACCCCGTACACCCTGAGGGATCCGGAGCACCTGCCGATGCTGTCCCGTCAGGGCCCGCGGCACGCCACCCCGATCACCCAGTTCCAGGAGTACTCGCTCGACGCGGCGGGCGCGGCGGTGCCGATCGTCGCGGGCAACGGCATCGGCGCCGTCTCGATCTCGCTGCCGATGGCCCAGGCCCACCGCCTGGCCGGGATCGCCTCCCAGCTGCGGACCAGACTGGCCGACGACTTCGCCTGGGTGGCCTTCGGCATCTGACCCGTCCGCCGGGCGGGGCGGCCTACCCGGTCCACCGGCGCCGGGCACGCCCGGCCCGGGCGGAGCCGGTCAGCAGCTGGGGACGCTGCCGCCGCTCCTCAGCGCCTCCAGCGCCGAGACCGACTCGGCCAGCGTGCCGACCGGCACCAGCCGCAGCGTCCCGGGCGTGTTCACCTTGGCGTCCGAGCACTCGTCCTTGGGCAGCAGGAACACCGTCGCGCCGTCCCGGGCGGCCGCCTGGGTCTTCAGCGGGACGCCGCCCACCGGGCCGACGGTGCCGTCCTTGTCGATGGTGCCGGTGCCGGCGATCTTGAGCCCGCCGGTGAGGTCGCCGCCCTTGCCGTCGCCGGAGAGCTTGTCGACGATGCCCAGCGCCAGCATCTGCCCGGCGCTCGGGCCGCCCACGTCGCCGAGGTCGACCTTGACCTTCACCTGGTCCGGCGAGAGGTGGAGGAAGTTCAGCGCGGCCGCGGTGGCGCTGTCCTGCGACTCGGCCATCTGCTGGGCCGTCTCCTCCTCGGCCTTGGCGGGGCTGTCCTGCGGGTACACCGTCTCGGTCGGGCGCACCGCCTCCTTGGGGTCGAACCAGGCCTTCATGGCCCGCCAGAAGGTGGTCCGCTGGTCCGGGTTGGTCGCCGTGATGGTGACCATCCGCAGCTCGCCCTCGGTGGTGCGCAGCGGCGCGCCGATGATGGTGAGCACCGGCCGGTCCTCGTAGGCGCCCAGGGTGTCCGCGGTCATGCCCGGCCAGGTGACCGTGTACGGCAGCGGGACGAAGGCGGCCACGCCGAACAGCGCGGCGACCAGCACCCCGCAGAGCGCGAGCGCGCGGGTGCGCGGGGAGGTGAGGGCCTTGGGCAGCTTGGAGTCGGACACAGGGGAATCCAAACACACCCGACACCACCCGTGTCGCGCTACCTCAGGGCGTCGGCCACCTCGGTCGCCGCCTCCACCACCCGGGGGCCGACCCGCTCGGGCACCAGTCCGCTGAGCATCACCACGCCGACGCTGCCCTCGATGCCGCTCAGCCCGAGCAGCGCGGCGGCGGCCCCGCTGGCCCCGGACTGCTCCTCCGCACGGGTGATGACGAAGCCCTGCTCGGGTCTGCGCTGGCTGGGGAAGGCTCGCGCCTCCAGGATCGCCCGGCCGGCCGCGCTCTCGGTGAGCGGGTGGCGCAGACCGGTCCGGTAGGCGACGTGGAAGTCGGTCCAGCTGGGCTCGACCACGGCGACGGCCAGCGCCTCGTTGCCGTCCACCAGGGTCAGGTGGGCGGTGGCGCCGAGGTCCTCGGCCAGGCTGCGCAGGGCGGGCAGCGCGGCCTCGCGCAGCAGCGGGTGCACCCGGTGCGCCAGCCGCAGCACGCCGAGGCCGACCCGGGCGCGGCCGCCGATGTCCCGGCGGACCAGGCCGTGCTGCTCCAGGGTCGCGAGCAGCCGGTAGACGACGGTGCGGTTGACGGCCAGCCGGGCGGCCAGTTCGGTGACGGTCAGCCCGCGCTCGGAGTCGGCGAGGAGCTTGAGCACCCGCACGCCGCGGTCCAGGGTCTGGGAGGTCTCGGCAGTCACGACGGGCAATCCTTTCCGCGGCGCTCGCGGGCGGGCGGCGCCGGTCCAAGGTCGGTGTCGCGCGCAGGTGGGGGTGGCCGCGCTCGGCCCGTACGGCGTCGTCCTTGACGGTCGCACGGTCCTGCGGAGCCCGTCCCCGGGGGTCGCCCGGCGGGAAGAGCGTGGGGGAAAGCTAGTGAAGGAACTGTCGCGGCGGAAGTGCTTGTCCAAAATTCGGGCGCGATCGCCACCCGCACTGCCGGGAATTACGGACGAATGCTCCCAATTCGCCCATCGGATCGGAGCAGGGGTTCGACCACGGTCCGATGTCCGGACACCCGGGGCCGGACGGACCGGATGCGGCCCGCCCGGCCGGTGGTCACTTCGCCCACTCCCGGATGCGGGCGATCCGCGCCTTCAGCTGGTTGGCGGTGGCCTGCGCGGTGAGCGGACCGCCGCACTGGCGGCGCAGCTCGTTGTGGATGGTGCCGTGCGGCTGGCTGGTGCGGTGGTGCCAGGCGGCGACCAGCGCGTTCAGCTCCTTGCGCAGCTCCCTCAGCTCCTGGTGGGTGACCACCGGCCGCTGGTCGGCCGGCATCTCCAGCAGGTCGGCCTCCTCGGCGGGCTTGGTCTTGCTGCGCTGGATCTGCCGGTGCTGGCGCTTCTGGAGCAGCATCTGCACCTGGTCCGGCTCCAGCAGGCCCGGGATGCCGAGGTAGTCGTCCTCCTCCTCGCTCCCCGGGTGGGCCTGCATGCCGAACTCCATGGCGTTGTACAGCACCCGGTCGAAGACCGCGTCGGAGCCGAGCGCCTCGTAGGAGAACTCCTCGCCGCCCGCGCCGTCCGGCCCGTCGTTGGCCCGTTCGGCCTCGGCGAGCAGCCGGTCCTCCTCGTCGAAGAGGCCGTCGCCCTCCTTCTTGGGCCGGTCCAGCACGTGGTCGCGCTGGACCTCCATCTCGTTGGCGAAGCCCAGCAGCATCGGGATGGTCGGCAGGAACACCGAGGCGGTCTCGCCGCGCTTGCGGGCGCGCACGAAGCGGCCGACGGCCTGGGCGAAGAACAGCGGGGTGGAGATCGAGGTGGCGTACACCCCGACGCACAGCCGGGGCACGTCGACGCCCTCGGACACCATGCGGACCGCGACCATCCAGCGCGAGGTCCCCTCCGCGTAGTCGGAGATCCGCTTGGAGGCCTCGGTCTCGTCCGAGAGCACCAGGGTGACCTTCTCGCCGCTGATCTCGCGCAGCATCTTGGCGTAGGCGCGGGCCACGTTCTGGTCGGTGGCGATGACCAGCCCGCCGGCGTCCGGGATCGCCTTGCGGACCTCGGTCAGGCGCCGGTCGGCGGCCTGCAGCACGGCCGGGATCCACTCGCCCTGCGGGGACAGCGCGGTGCGCCAGGCCTGGGCGATCAGGTCCTTGGTCATCGGCTCGCCGAGCCGGGCCTCCAGCTCGTCGCCGGACTTGGTGCGCCAGCGCATGTTGCCGCTGTAGCTGAGGAAGATCACCGGGCGGACGACGTGGTCGGCGAGCGCGTGCCCGTAGCCGTAGGTGTAGTCGGCGACGGACTTGCGGATCCCGTCGCCGCCCGCGTCGTACGCCACGAACGGGATCGGGTTGGTGTCCGAGCGGAACGGCGTCCCGGTCAGCGCCAGCCGGCGGGTGGCCGGCTCGAAGGCCTCGAAACAGGCCTCGCCCCAGGACTTGGAGTCACCGGCGTGGTGGATCTCGTCCATGATCACGAGGGTCTTGCGGGCCTCGGTCCGGTTGCGGTGCAGCATCGGGTTGACCCCGACGCCCGCGTAGGTGACCACGATGCCGTGGTACTCCCGGGACAGCGGCCCGGAGGAGTACGCCGGGTCCAGCTTGATGCCTATCCGGGCGGCGGCCTCGGCCCACTGCTTCTTCAGGTGCTCGGTCGGCGCGACGACCGTCACCTGCTGCACCAGGTGGTTGTGCAGCAGGTACGAGGCCAGGGTGAGCGCGAAGGTGGTCTTGCCTGCGCCCGGGGTCGCGACCGCGAGGAAGTCGCGCGGCTGGGTCTCGATGTACTTGTCCAGCGCGCCCTGCTGCCAGGCCCGCAGCTTGCCCGCGGTGCCCCAGGGGGCACGGCCGGGGAAGGCCGGGGACAGGTGGTGCGAACCGGTGGACGGGGCCTGGCCGGCGGTCCGGACGGACGCCTGCGGCGCGTCGGAGAACAGCGGCATCGAGGAGGCGGCGGCAGTACTCACGGTCTCCGAGGGGGATCATCGCAGGTCAGAGGCGGTTTTGCGGCCCCGTCCCGCGGTCGGGCGGCGATCGGACAACCCGCCCAGCGTACCGGCCCGGCGCCGTTCGGGCCTCCAGGAGCCGGGCCGCGCCGGACCCGGACGGCCGGAAATCGATGTGACGCAGGTCACCAACAATCACCCGCGAAACCCGGTAATCCCCGGTGGCCCCAGGACTCTCACCAACGTGAGGCCGCCCCAACCCCACCTGCCATCGCCCGGCCTCGCACCGAACCGAAGGGACCACTCGTGTACGCAGCCGTCGAAGAGACCGTCCAGGCCCGCCTGATCCTCTCCCAGCACCGCTCCGCCCGGCTGCGGGTCGTGCTCTCCTACCAGCCGGAGGACCCGTTCGCGGCCCGGATGGCCTTCCCCGCCGAGTTCTCGCTGGACGACCCCGTGGACGGCCAGAGCTCCGAGGACATCGTCTGGGTCTTCGCCCGCCAGCTGCTCTCGGCCGGACTGGAGGTGCCGGCCGGCGTCGGCGACGTCCACGTCCGGCCCGGGCTCGGCCGGCGCACCATGGTCGAGCTGCGGGCCCCGGAGGGCACCGCGCTGCTCCAGTTCGACACCGCCGACCTGCGGCGCTTCCTGTGGCGCAGCCGGCTGCTCGTCCCCGAGGGCGAGGAGCACCTGCACCTGGACGCCGACCGCGCGCTCGCCCAGCTGCTCGGCTGACCGGCGGGCGGCGTCCGGGAGCGCCTCAGCGCTTCCGGCCGTGAGCCGGTAGGAGCAGGCGAGGACCGGCGGTGACCAGCCGTGAGCCGGTCGCCGCGGAGCGGCTGCCACCCGGGACCGGGGCCCGGGCAGGCTAGCCCGACAGCTTGCGCATCAGCCGTACGCCCTGCGGCGCCGTCAGGTGCGGCAGGTAGGCCTTGCCGATCGCCCTGGTGATGCCGGGCAGCGCGGCCGGGTCGGGGTAGGCCATGTACATCGGCCGGTACTCCGGCTGGAACTTCGCCTTGAACGCCAGCAGCGAACGGAAGCCGTACACCGGTTCCAGCACCCTGCCCATCCAGTCCAGCATCCGCTGCAGCCCGGTGGGGTCCCCATCCTGCCCGGTGCGGGCCAGCGGCGCGCCCGACAGCGACAGGAAGCGCGCGCCCTCCTCCTTGAAGCCCAGCGCGGCCGAGGCGATCAGGAACTCGCTGACGCCGCGGAAGCCGTCCGAGCGCCGGCGCATGAAGTCCAGCGTCCAGCCGACCGGCACGCCGTCCTCGTACACCGGCATCCAGCTGGTCAGCCCGTGCACCACCCGCTGCTCGTCCACCGCGATCAGCACCCGCACATCGGGGTCGTCGAGCTCCTCCAGCCCGCCGAGCGTGAAGCCCATCTCGGGCAGGCCCTTCTCGGAGACCCACTCCTCGGAGATCGCCCGGATCTGGTCCCGCAGCGCGAGCGGCGCCTCGTGGTACGCCCACCACTCCGCGGTGATGCCCTGCTTGCCGGCCTTGTTGAGGGCGGTGCGGATGTCCTGCCACTTGCGGCCGGTGAAGGCCAGCTCGGGCAGCGGCACCACGGTGTCCTCGGCGACCTGCACCGAGCGCCAGCCCAGCTGTTCGGCGGCGGCCCTGGTCTCGGCGGAGACGCTGTAGAAGCACGGCGTCCAGCCCCGCGCGTCGCAGTGGCGGGCAAAGCCGGCCACCGCCCGGGCCCGGTCCTCGGGGGCGCCGAACGGGTCGCCGGTGGTCAGCGCCACGGTGCCCACCACCCGGTAGGCGACGGCCGCGCGGCCCCGCTCGTCGAACCAGTAGTGGTTGCCCTCCCAGGTGGTGATGAAGGACAGCGTCCCGCCGCCGTGCGCGGAGAGGAGCGCCCGCGCCCGGGCCGCGGCCGCCGCGTCGGTGTGCAGCACCGGGCGGCGGAAGGCCGACAGCAGCGCGATCAGCGCGACCACCCAGAACGCCAGCCCGCAGTACGTCTCCAGGAACTGCGCCACCGGGCCGACCGCGATCGGGTAGTCCGGCAGCAGGTCGTTGTACGCGGGCGGCAGGAACTGGGCCGGCAGCCCGTGCACCAGCCCGCGCACGCTCGCGCCGGGCTCGAACTGCCCGGCCGCCAGCCGTCCGAGGCCCACGTACGCCGCCGCGGCGGCCAGCGCGGCCCCGCCGACCACCACGGCCAGCCGGCGCACCGCCCGTCCGGACAGCCGCAGCCGGAACCGCTGACGGGTGGCCAGCAGCAGACCGGTGGTCAGCAGCGGCAGCAGCATCGCCTCGACGAAGTACTGCACCACGTCCCCGCTGACCGGCCCGGCGTCCAGGTACAGCCAGGCCAGCAGCGCCACCCAGAGCAGCTCGGTGGCGACGGTGATCCGCCAGGCGAACCGCAGCCCCCGGCGCAGCCCCTCGGCGAGCACCAGCAGCAGCGCCGGGAACAGCGCGGCCATCAGCCGCCCGGGGGTGTCGAAGATCCGCTCCACGGCGTGCGCGCGGGCGCAGTCGTGCGCCGACACCGCGCAGAAGTCGGCCACCTCGTCCGGGCTGAGCCGGTGCGAGAAGTACAGCTCGGAGAAGGTGTTGAACGGCCCGCTGGCGTTGTCGTACAGCGAGGCGATCAGCGGCCCGAAGGCGGCGGCGACCAGGCAGAGCGCGACCAGCACCCGGATCTCGGTGTGCGAGGAGCGGTGCGTGCGCAGGTGCGGGCGGCTCCGGCTGACCAGCGCGCCCAGGCCCAGCCCGACCAGCGCGGCGGCGCACCGCTGGACGCTCTGCAGGTGGCCCACGTACAGCGTCATGACCAGCGGGCCCAGCAGCACCAGCAGGTGCAGCCGGCGGCGCCAGAGCACGGTGAGCCGGTAGCCGAGCACCCCGGCCAGGGCGAACAGGCCGACGCCGGGCCCGATCGAGGTCTGGTCGGCCACCGAGGCGGTCCACTGCTCCCCCGCGGAGGAGCCGAACTTGACCAGCCCGGTGCCCAGCAGGGTGCCGGCCACCTGCCCGCCGACCAGCACCGCGAGGGTGCGCAGCCGTCCGAGCCGGTGCTCGGCGGCCGGGCCGACCAGGAGCAGCAGCAGGCTGGTGGTCACGTACGCGCCGCTGCCCGAGCACCAGAACAGCGAGGTGACCGGCGTCCACCAGCGGCCCTCGGCGAGCGTGGGCAGGCCGATCCCGGCCCGGGAGAGCAGGTGCCCGGACGGCCCGGCGGACAGGCTGCCGGTGGCCCCGCCGAGCGCCCAGAGCCCGGCCAGCAGCGCCAGGGTCAGCGGCGCCGAGCACAGCCGGGCGCCGAGCGCCCGGGCCGCCCGCCGCAGCCGCTGCGGGCGCGGCTCCGGCGTCCGGGTGACCGGGGCGCGGTCGGCGCCCCGGTCGGGCGCGCGCTCCGCGTCCGGCCCGGCTCTGCGCTCCCGCTCCTCGACGGCCACCAGTGCGGTCCCCGCCCCGGTCACCGGGTCAGCCCGGTCTGCTGGGCGAGCCACGGGATCTGCTGGGCGATGCCGGGCCGGAAGACGACCCAGCCGTGGCCGCCCGGCATCAGCTCGAACTTCGCCTTCATCCCGGCCGCCTGCACGGCCTGGTAGACCTTCTCCATCTGCGGCCTGAACTCCCCGTCGGTCTCCCCGACCATCAGGGCGGCGTTGGTGTCCGGGAACTTCCGACGGGCCATCACCTGGAGCGGGTCGACCGCGTCGAACTTCTTCCCGTCGCCGCCGAACGCGGCCTTGACCGTCTCCTCCCGGGTGCCCAGGGTCGGCTCCAGCTGCCCGGACATGTCCAGGACGGTGCCGTACACGTCGGGCGCGTTGACGCCGAGCTGGAGCGCGCAGGTGCCGCCCATCGAGGCGCCGCCTATGGCCCAGGTGGCCCGGCCGGTGGCGGTCTGAAGGTTCTGGTGGATCCATTTGGGCACGTCCACCGCCAGGTAGGTCTGGGTCTTGGCGATCTTCGAATCCAGGCAGAGCGTGTTGGCCCAGGTCGAGCCGAGCTGATCGGGCATCACCACGATCGGCGCGAGGCCGCCGTGCCGGGCGGCGAACGCGTCCATCGCCTCGTTGATCTGACCGGCCAGCACCCAGTCCCCGGGCACCCCGGGCTGACCGGCGATCATGACGATCACCGGCAGCAGCGGCCTCGGGGTGGCCTGGTAGGCGGGCGGGAGGTAGACGTACGCGTCACGGGCCCTGAAGTTCGACCTGAGGCCGGGGATCGGCACCACCGAGACGGTGCCCTTCGCGGGCAGGTCCGCCGGGGGCCGCCAGACCTCGTCGAGCACCTTGCCCGGCGGGGCGGCCACGGTCTGCTCGACCTTGGGGGCGATCAGGCCCTCCGTCCTGGTCAGCCACGGCGCCAGCATGACCCGCCCGCTGGGGAACTGGCCGAAGCCGATGTTGACCTCGGAGGCGGCCATCAGCAGCACCAGGCCGCTCAGGCCGAGCGCGATCCCCCGGCGCGGCCAGGTCAGCCGCCGCACCCGGTAGCCGACCAGGCAGAAGCCCAGCAGGGCGACGGCGATCCACCAGGTGACGTACCGGGGCGTGCCCTCCGGGAAGGGGTGCCACCAGCCGTCGACCACGACGTCCAGCAGCAGACTGAGGGCCGCCGCGGTGATCAGCGCGGCGGGCAGGCGGAACCGCCACCAGCTCCGGCCGCGGCCGACGGCGAGCGCGAACAGCGCCGCCCAGCCGGCGACGAACACGGCGTGCGGGATCGGGCCGTCGGTGAGCGGCCAGTCGATCGGGTTCCAGCGGGTGGCAAGGGTGAGCGTGGTCATGCGGCTTTGCCCGGAGCAGTGGTGCCGGCCAGGAATCCGTAGGCGACGACGTTTCCCTCGTAGCCGTTCTTCTCGCTGTACGCGCCGCCGCAGGTGATGACCCGCAGCTGTGCGTCGGCGGCCTGGTGGTACACCCGGTCGTCCGGGAAGTCCTTTCGGTCGTGCACTTCGATGGCGTAGAGCTGGTAGACGGCGGTGGCGCCGTCCGCGCGGGAGAACTCGATCCGGTCGCCCCGGTGGAGCGATCCGAGAGCGTAGAAGACGGCGGGCCCGGCCCGGTTGTCGACGTGGCCCGCCAGGATCGCGGTGCCGCGCTGGCCGGGGCTGGCCCCTCCGGGGTACCAGCCCGCGAGGTTGCGGTCCCCCTCCGGCGGGGCCTGGAGGTGGCCGTCGGCGTCCAGGCCGATCTCGGTGACCGGGGCGTCCAGCCGCACGGTCGGGATCCGGATCCGGGTCGGGACGGAGCGGCCGAGCGGCGGGACGACGGAGACCGGGGCGAACCCGGACAACGACTGCCCGGCCCCGGGGGCGGGCGGCAGCACGGGCGAGCCTCCGCCGTGCAGCAGCCAGGCGCCGAGCACCAGCGCGGCACCCGCCGCCAGGGTGCCCGGCCAGGGGCTCCTGCTCTGCTGGACGCCCACGGGCGCTCCCCTCTGCCGACCGGAATCCCGCTTCCTGGGAATTTCCTGGGAACTCATTCAATCGGATCGGACCTTATGGCACGTCCCCACGATGGTCGTAGCCGCACCCGCCGATCGGCAGGGTCGACGGCCTCCGCGCTGCTCCACGTGGGGATCCGAACACGGAGCGTGACGGCCGTGGACCGCGCACGGAACCGGCCGCAACCCCTGCCGTAGAGCATCGACGGTCCGGCCCACCGGTTCGGTTGCGTCAAACGGGCGATCGGTTACGACCGCGCGCTGTGCCTCTCCGACCGTTCCGACCTGCGTGCCATGCTGACCCGGTCTCGGGTTCTATCACCCGACTGGTCCGACCGGAGTTTCCGCGCGCCGCACGCCTGCCGAACGCCTGCCGAACGCCTCATGAACGGAGCGACCATGGACGCCCTCTCCCGCCGCACCCTGCTGGCCGCCGGAGCGGCCACCGCCGCCACCCTGGCGGCGGGCTGCGGCAGCGGCCGGTCCGGCGGCGGAGCCGGAGAGCGCGCCGAGGGCGCCGTCGCCCCCACCGTCCCCACCGCCGGGCAGCGGACGGCCACCCCGGCCCCGGCGCCCCAGAAGCCGGAGACCGTCCTGATCGGCGACGGCTCGACCTCGGACACCGGCCCCCAGCCCCACCAGCCCGTCCCCGAACAGCTGCAACCCGGCCAGCGCCCGCCGCAGTTCGTGGTCTTCTCCTGGGACGGCGCCGGCGAGCTCGACAACGGCCTGTTCGCCCGCTTCCGCCGGCTGGCCCGGGAGCACAACGCCTCGATGACCTTCTTCCTCAGCGGCCTCTACCTGCTGCCGGAGTCCAAGAAGGACCTGTACCGCCCGCCGCAGCACAAGGCCGGCGCCTCCGAGATCGGCTACCTGACCGACCAGCACATCCACGACACCCTGGAGAACGTGCACGCGGCCTGGCTGGAGGGCCACGAGATCGGCACCCACTTCAACGGCCACTTCTGCGGCTCCACCGGCGTCGGCCAGTGGTCCCCGGAGGAGTGGGACAGCGAGATCCAGCAGGCGATGGACTTCGTGACGAACTGGCGCACCAACACCGGCTTCACCGACCTGCCGGCGCTGCCCTTCGACTACCGCAGGGAGCTGATCGGCAGCCGCACCCCCTGCCTGGAGGGCCAGCGCAACCTGCTGCCCACCGCGGTCAAGCGCGGCTGGCGCTACGACAGCAGCGGCAACGGCACCCAGGTGTGGCCGCAGAAGATCCAGGGCGGCGCGCTGTGGGACCTCCCGTTGCAGTCCATCCCCTTCCCCGGGCACACCTTCCAGGTGCTGTCGATGGACTACAACATCATGTACAACCAGTGCGGCCCCAACACCAAGGCCGACCCGGCCCTCTACCCGGGCTTCCAGGCGCAGGCCCGGGACTCCTACCTGATGGGCTTCGACCGCACGTACACCAGCAACCGGGCGCCGTACGTCATCGGCAACCACTTCGAGGAGTGGAACGGCGGCATCTACATGAACGCCGTCGAGGACGCCCTCAAGTCCATCGCGGACAAGCCGGAGGTCCGGCTGGTCTCCTTCCGCCAGCTGGTGGACTGGCTGGACGCCCAGGACCCCGCGGTACTGCGCAAGCTGCAGAGCCTCGGCCCGGGCCAGTCCCCGGCGGGCGGCTGGGAGAGCTTCCTCGGCACCGCGGCGGCCCCGCCGCCGGCTCCCTCCCCCGCCGCCGACGCCGTCGGCTGAACTCAGGCCCTCGTACGGACCCGGCCGGAGAGCAGCGCGCCGAGCAGCGCCACCCCGGTCATGCTGAGGAAGATCACCGCGAAGGCCCCGGGAGCCACGGGCCCCGTGACCGTCTCATGGGCGGCGGCGAGCGAGCCGCCGCCCAGCGCCGCGAACAGCACCCCGGCGAGGCCCACCAGCAGCACGTTGCCCAGCGCGTCGCTCATCTGCAGCGCGGCCGAGTTGGCCCCGGCGTCCTCGGGCGCGGAGAGCTTCATCATCAGCACGCTGACGCTCGCGACCGTCAGCCCCATCCCGATGCCGCCGACGCCCCAGGCCACCGCCGTCACCCAGGTCGGCGCCGCCGGGACCAGCACCAGAGCCGAACCCGCGATCGCCACCGCGGTCAGCACGAAGCCGCCCCGGATCATCGCGCCCCGGTAGCGCTCGGCCCCCGGCCGCCCCTGGAGCCACGAGCCCAGCGCCCAGGTGAGGGCACCGCTGGTCAGGGTGAGCCCGGCCAGCGTCGGCGAGAGGCCGCGCTCGGTGCGCATCATCAGCGGGATGAACGCCTCGGCCGCGAAGAACGACCCCGCCGCCAGCCCGCGCAGCAGGATCACCGTCGGCAGCCCGCGGCCGGCCCGCAGCGTCCCCTCGGGCAGCAACCGCAGCACGGCGGGCACCAGCAGCACCGCCCCGGCGATCCCGGGGACCAGGCCGACCAGGTCACGGCGCTGGCCCGCGTACTGCAGCAGGCCGGCACCGACCGCCGCCATCGCGGCCAGCAGGGTGCGGCGGCGGTCGAACTCCCCGCCCGTGGCCACCGGGTGCTCCCGCTCGGAGCGGGCCAGCGCCGGGCCCATCACCGCCAGCGGCAGCAGGATCAGCACCGGCACGGCCAGGAACACCCAGCGCCAGCCCAGGTGCTGGGTGATCGCCCCGGAGACCAGCGGGCCGATGATCGAGGGCAGCACCCAGGCCGAGGAGAACGCCACGAACACCGAGGGCCGAAGCCGCTCCGGGTAGGCCCGGCCGACCACCACGTACAGCGCGACGATCACCAGTCCGCCACCCAGGCCCTGGATCGCCCGCCCGGCCACGAACAGCCACATCGACGGCGCCGTCCCGGCCACCACCAGCCCCGCGCCGAACACCGCGATGCCGCTGAACAGCGGCCGCATCGGGCCGCTCCGGTCGCACCACTGACCGGAGACGACCAGGGCGAACAGGGTGGTGGTGAAGTAGCCGGAGAAGGCGAAGGCGTACAGCCCGAAACCGTTGAGCTGCCTCGCCGCGTCCGGCATCGCGGTGCCGACGGCGGTCGCCTCGAAGGCGATCACCAGGACCACCGACACGATCCCCAGCGTCAGGGCACGGTAGCGGCCGCTGAGGACTCCTCCACCGGGGTCGGTTCCGGAGGGTATCGGGGTGGAGTCGACCGAGGTGGGGGAGGCAGTGGTCATACGTAACATCGTAAGGGCCGTCTGCCTCGATGGCCCCTGACCCGGGTCGGTGATCGACTCGGTCCGCAGGCGTAGGACCCGGTGGCCCCGACGGGTCAGTGCAGCACCTTGAGCCCCACCACGCCGGAGACGATCAGCAGCAGGCAGCCGATCCGGGCCGCCGTCGCGGCGTCCCCCAGGACGGCCATGCCGTAGAGCGCGGTGCCGACCGCGCCGATGCCGACCCAGACCGCGTAGCCGGTGCCGATCGGGATGGTGCGCATCGCGTACGCCAGCCCGCCCATGCTGAACAGCAGGGCGACGCCGAAGACGAGACTGGGAACGAGGCGGGAGAAGCCCTTGGACGATTCCAGGGCCACCGCCCAGACGGTCTCCAGGAGACCCGAGACGATCAGAACGAGCCAGGCCATGACGGCCGTACCTCCGCAGTCCACAGCGGCCGGGTTGCCGCTGAACTGCGCCGTCTTGTCGTCACCGGGTACGACGCGCTCGTCCGGAGTGGCGGAGGAACCGCCACCGTTTCCGACCGTAGCACACCCGGCCGTCCGGAATTTACACGACGTCACACGGAATTCACGGAAGGTCATTGACCCCTCTCCCGAATTCCGCCATCCTGAATTCACTGGCCGTGTGCCCGAGTGGCTTAGGGAACCGTCTGCAAAGCGGTGCACGCGGGTTCGATTCCCGCCATGGCCTCGGAAAAGGAATTGCCGGCCGACTCCCCGAGTCGGCCGGCAATTTCCTTTTCGGTCGTCCCGCTCAGACGGTGACGGCGTCCTCCGCGCGGATCGGCAGCCGGCCGACCGGCAGGCCGGTGGCGGCCCGGACAGCGGCCGCGACGGCCGCCGGGGCGACCACGGCGGGCACGGCGCTGACCGCCTTGGCCCCGAAGGTGGCGACCACGTCCCGCTCCTCCAGCAGCGCGGCGATCCGCACCTCCGGGGTGTCCAGCGAGGTGGGCAGCCGGTAGCCGGTGAGCGAGGGGTTGAGCAGCACCCCGCCCGAGGTCTGCAGGTCCTCCATCAGCGCCAGGCCCACGCCCTGGGCCACGCCCGCCTCGATCCGGTCCTCGATCTGCCGCGGGTTCAGCGCCCGGCCGACGTCCTGGGCGACGGTCATCTCGACCACCCGGACCGCCCCCAGCTCGATGTCCACGTCCACCACCGCGCGCATCGCGCAGAAGGAGATCGAGACGAAGGCGTCGCCATGCCCGGACTCGTCCAGCGGCTCGGTCGGATGGGGGCGGCACTGTGCGGTGGCCCAGAGTTCCTTGCCCTCCAGGGCCTCGGCGACGGGCATGCCGAGCACCCCGTCGTAGGAGGTGATCTTGCCGTCGGCGATCTGCAGCAGCTCCACCGACATCCCGAAGTTGGCCGCGATCGGCTGCAGCAGCTGGTGGCGGACCATCAGCGCGGCCCGCTCGACCGCGCCGCCGGAGACCCAGGTGTGCCGGCCGCGGGCGGAGGGCCCGGCGATCGACTGGTCGCTGTCGGCCGGCGCGATGTAGACCTCGCTGACGCCCAGGACGGTCTGCACGATCTGACGGGCCAGCGTGGCGAAGCCCTGCCCGGCGTCGACGGCCGCGCAGATCACCGTGGCGTGGTCGCCGCTGACCCGCACGGTGGCGGTGGAGACCTCGTCCTCGCCCTCGGCGCCCAGCATGTGCACCATGCCCACGGCGTAGCCGATCCCGCGCCGCACCGCCGCCGGGTCCCCGGCGCCGCCGGGCCCGCCCGGCAGCAGCCACTCGGCGTCCGGGTCGTCCACCGGCAGGGCCGGCAGCGGCTCGGCCGCCACCGCGTCCAGCAGCGCCTTCACGGGCGCCGGGCAGGTGACGGCCTGTCCGGTGGGCAGCGGGTCGCCGGTGGCCATCGCGTTGCGGCGGCGGATCTCCACCGGGTCCACGCCCACCCGGGCGGCCAGCTGGTCCAGCTGGGACTCGTAGGCGAAGCAGGTCTGGAGCGCGCCCTCGCCGCGCATCCGCCCGGCCGGCGGGTTGTTGGTGCGCACCGCCCAGGCGTCCACGAAGACGTTCGGGCAGACGTACGGGCCGACCGAGAAGGCCGTCGCGGCGGCCAGCGCCTCGGCCGAGACGTCCGCGTAGGCGCCGCCGTCCAGCAGGATCTGCGCCTCGACCTTCACCAGCGTGCCCTCGGCGTCGGCGTGGTGGCGGTAGCGCAGGAGCGCGGGGTGGCGCGAGGTGTGGGTGTGGAAGGACTCCTCGCGGGTCAGGGTCATCTTCACCGGGCGGCCGGTGCGCAGCGCCAGCAGCGCCAGGGTGACCTGGAAGGAGAGGTCCTCGCGGTCGGTGGTGGCGCCGGGCACGCCGGTGGCCACCAGCCGGACCCGGTCGGGCTCCAGGCCCAGGCAGGTGGCGGTGCGGTCGCGGTCGCCGTGCGGGTCGGTGGAGGACAGGTGCAGTTCGACACCGCCGTCCGGCCGCGGCACGGCCAGCCCGGCCTCGGCGCCCAGCGGGGCCGGGTCCTGCCGGCCGACCTGGTAGAGGCCCTCGACGACGATCTCGCCGACCGCGTCCGGGTCCCCGGTGCGCAGCGGCAGGTGGCGGAACAGGTTGCCGTCCGGGTGCAGCGGCGGCGCGGTGAAGGACTGCTCGGGGTCGGTCACCGCCTCCAGCGGCTCGTAGTCGACCGCGATCAGGCCGACCGCCAGCCGGGCGGTGTCCGGGTGGTCGGCGGCGACGGCGGCGACCGGCTCGCCGTGGTGGCGCACCACGCCGGCGGCCAGCACCGGCCGGTCGGCGACGATCGGTCCGGCCGGGGCGCCGTCCGGCAGGCCGTCAGGGCCGGGCGGCAGGTCGGCGGCGGTGACCACGGCGTGCACCCCGGGCAGCGCGAGCGCGGCCGAGGTGTCGATGCCGCGGATCCGGGCGTGCGGGTGCGGGGAGCGCAGCACCGCGCCCCACAGCAGCCCCTCGGCCCACAGGTCGGCCGCGTACGGGTAGATGCCGAGCGCCTTGGGCAGCGCGTCGCTGCGCAGCGGGGAGCTGCCCAGGCCGAACGGCTCCGGTGCGCCGCCCTCGCCGCCGTCCTGCTGGAGTGCTGCGCCGATGTCGGTAGGCGACGTCATGATGCGTGGTCGTCCTCGGGGAGGCGGATGCCGTGGGCGGGGGTGGCGCCGTACGGGACACCGGCCGGGGCGCCGCCCTCGGCCGGGGCACCGTGCGGGTGCGGGTCGGCGTACGGGGTGCCGTGCGGGGGCGTGCCGTCGTGGGCGGTGCCGGGCAGCGGGGTGCCGTGCGCGGGGGTGGGCTCGTAGACCGGGGCGTCGTACCCGGTGTCGTAGCCGTTCTGCTGCTGGTGGCCGTCGGGGTAGCCGGTCGGCACGTAGGTGCCGTGGGCGGGGGTGGCCTGGTAGGGCTGCTCGGGGTAGCCCTGCGGCTGGTAGTACACCTGGTCGTCCACGGCCTGGGCGGGGATGGAGGGCTGGGCGGCCGTCAGGGCGGAGGTGTCGTACACGCCGGTGTCGTAGGCGCCCGCGCCGTCGCCGTACGGCTGCTCGGCCGGGGCGGGGGCCTGGGCGGGCACGGGGGCCGGCTCGGCGGGCGGCTGCGGGACGTGTTCGATCCAGGCGTCGGCGTCGGCGTAGACCGGCGGTTCGACGGCGGGCTCCGGCTCGACGGCGGCGGGCGCCTCTGTGGGTGCCGCCTCGGCGGCCGGTGCGGCGGGCTGCTCGGCGGGGGCCTCCTCCGCCACGGCGGCGGCCGCGACGGCGGCCTCCGCCTCCTCGGCCTCCTGCGCGCGGGCGTCCGCGACGGTCTGGACGGCGGCCAGCACCCCGCGGTAGCCGGTGCAGCGGCAGAGGTTGCCGCACAGCGCCTGCCGGGCCTCGACCTCGGTGGGCCGGTGGTTGCGCTGGAGCAGGTCGTGCACGGCCATCGCCAGGCCGGGGGTGCAGTAACCGCACTGGACGGCGCCGGAGGCGGCCAGCGCCTGCTGGACGTCGCTCGCGCCGCCGCCGGACGACAGGCCCTCGACGGTGTTGATCTCGCTGTCGGCGGCCAGCGCGGCGGGCACCAGGCAGCCGGCGACCAGCTGGCCGTCCACCTGCACCGAGCAGGCGCCGCACTCGCCCTGCTCGCAGCCGTCCTTGGCGCCGGCCAGGCCGAGCCGCTCGCGCAGCACGTAGAGCAGGCTCTCGCCGATCCAGGCGTCGGTGACGGGCCGTTCGAAACCGTTGACCCGCAAGGTGTAGGAGGCGCACGGGCGCAGCTCCCGGCTGACCTGCGGGGCGAGGCCGAGCGGGTCGGCGTCGAGGGTCTCGATGGGGTCTGTGGTCACTTCAGCGCCCTTCCCAGTGCCCGTCGGGCCAGCACCGATACGGTACGCCGCAGCCGAACGGCGGCCGCGGTCGGCCCCTCGGTCACGGCCTCCCAGGCGCCCTCGGCGCCGTAGTTGTCGGGGACGCAGGCGGCGGCCACGTACTCGCCGAAGGCGGCGGTGGCGACCGGGTCGATCTCCCGGCTGCCGTCCCAGTCGATGCAGCCGGCCACCCAGGCCTCGGCCTCCAGCGGGCGCAGCGGCACCGGGGCGACGGCCCCGACGGCGCAGCGCACGGCGCGCCGGGCCGGGTCGAGGACGAGGGCGACGGAGGCGGTGGCGCGGGCCGGGCCGCTGCGGCCGGTGGCCTTGAGGAAGACCTGCGGCGCGTGCAGCAGCGGGACGCGCACCCAGGTGAGCAGTTCGCCGGGGCGCACCGGGTCGAGGCCGGTGAGCAGGTGACTGACCGGCACCTCGCGGGTGCCACCGGAGCGGGCGAGGGTGACGGTGGCCTCCAGCGCGGTGAGCACCGGGAGGGTGTCACCGGCCGGCGCGGCGGTGACGATGTTGCCGCCGAGGGTGCCGACGTTGCGCACCTGCGGCGGGCCGGCCGTGCGGGCGGCGTCGGCGAGCGCGGGGATGAGCGCGGCGAAGTCGGGGCGGTCCATCCGGGCGTGGGTGAGTCCGGCGCCGAGGACGGCGGTGCCGCCGTCCTCGTAGCGCCAGCCGCGCAGCTCGGTGATCCGGCCGAGGCCGACCAGCGCGGCGGGGCGCAGTCGTCCGGCGTTGACGGCCTCCATGAGGTCGGTGGCTCCGGCCACCGGTACCGCGGCCGGGGCGGCGGCCAGCGCGTCGACGGCCTCGTCGAGCGAGGCCGGCAGCATGATCGTCCGGTTCACCTGGGTCCCACCGTGCTCCACTTGCTCATCGATCGCCTGCCGCCCGCGGCCACGGCCGTGCTGTCCGCGTCAGCAGCCCGGCCTGGCCCGTAGGGTACGGGCGATCGGGCCGGGTTGGGCAACTCTGGCACACAATGCTCGATGATCATTTCGGGACCGGTGAACGGGGCTGCCCGATTGGGATGGATACCGGGCGGTATCTGCCCTGACCCCGGTCGGGCCAGGGCAGATGTTCATCTTCTCTTGACGTCAGATGACCACCCATAAGTTCCCGGGCGGGCGATCACCTCACCGGCGGCGGGCCCTGGATCGGCCGGCCGACCACCCCGGGCCTGCGCTGCCAGGGGTGCGGTCCGTCGGCCGGGCGGTACTCGACGCCGAGCGCGTCCAGCGCCCTCAGGTGGGTCGTCAGCCGCCGCTCGAACCCGGCGTAGTCACGCTCGGCCGGCGCGGCGGGCAGGTCGGACCAGGCGACCTCGGCGAAGGCGACCAGCCGGGGGAAGGCCCGGTAGTCGAGGTCCCGGGCGCTGTCCGCGAACTCGCTCCACAGGTTGGCCTGGGTGCCGATGACGCGCCGGGCGGCGACCACGTCCAGCTGCTCCGGGACGGGCTCGAAGCGGTAGACGTCCTCCAGCGTGCGCACGAAGCCGACCGGGATCGGCTCGTCCGGGCCGTCGGCCTGCCGGTGGTCGAGGTAGACGTGCTGCTCGGGGCACATCACCACGTCGTGCCCGGCCCGCGCGGCGGCGATCCCGCCGCCGAAGCCGCGCCAGGAGGAGACGGCCGCACCCGGGGCGAGGCCCCCCTCCAGGATCTCGTCCCAGCCGATCAGCCGGCGGCCGCGCTCGGCCAGCCACTGGTCGAAGTGCCGGATGACGTGGCTCTGCAGCTCGTCCTCGTTGGCCAGGCCCAGCTCGCGGATCCGGGCCTGGGCGGCGGCGCTGTCCTTCCACTGCTCCTTGGGGCACTCGTCGCCGCCGAGGTGGATGAACTCGGACGGGAACAGCTCCAGGACCTCCTCCAGCACCCCCTCGAAGAAGCGCAGCGTCCCCTCGGAGGCGTTGAGCACGTTGTGGCTCACCCCCCAGTCGGTCCAGACGCCGAGCCCGGCGGTGTCCACCACGTCGGTGTTGCCCAGCTCGGGGTAGGCGGCGACGGCGGCCTGGGTGTGGCCCGGCAGGTCGATCTCCGGGACGACGGTGATCCCGCGCGCGGCCGCGTAGGCGACGATCTCGCGCAGGTCGTCCTGGGTGTAGTAGCCGCCGTGCGGGCGGTCGTCGCGCCGCTGGGCGGCGCGGTAGCCGACCATCGAGCGCTCCCGCCAGGCGCCGCGCGCGGTCAGCGCCGGGTAGCGCTTGATCTCCACCCGCCAGCCCTGGTCGTCGGTCAGGTGCAGGTGCAGCACGTTGAGCTTGTGCACGGCCAGCAGGTCGACGAAGCGCAGCAGGTCGGACTTGGGCAGGAAGTGCCGGGCGACGTCCAGCAGCACGCCGCGCCAGCCGAAGCGGGGGGCGTCCGCGATGTCGGCGCCGGGCAGCACCCAGCCCTCGCGGCGCAGCGGGGAGCGGCGGTGGGCGTCCGGCCCGAGCAGCTGCCGCAGGGTCTGGGCGGCCCACAGCGCCCCGGCCGGGCCGCCGGCGGCGAGCACGGCGTGGCCGGGGCGCACCGTGATCCGGTACGCCTCGGCCGCGAGCGTGTCGTCCTGGACCAGTTCGATGCCGCTGCCCGGCCGGCCCGGACCCAGCGGCAGCCCGGTCGCCGCGGACAGCGTGCCGCGCAGCCAGCGCTCGGCGTCGGCCAGCCCGGGCGGCGCGGTCAGCGTGGTGGTGGCGTCGAGCGCGAAGTCCTCGTCCGGGCGGTGGACGGCACTCGAAGGTGCGGGAATGAGGTCCATCCCGACATCCTGCCCACGCCCGGAACGACCGGCATAGACCGCCGCGGCAAACGCGGTGCTATGCAAAACGGCGTTGCGGAGGACGCCGGACTACTTGTCGTCGCCGTCGCCGCCCTGCGGCTTGCCGATCCCGTCGTAGATCTCCTTGCACATCGGGCAGACCGGGTACTTCTTCGGGTCGCGCCCGGGCACCCACACCTTGCCGCAGAGCGCGACCACCGGGGATCCGGAGAGCGCGCTCTCCATGATCTTGTCCTTCTGGACGTAGTGCGCGAAGCGCTCGTGGTCGCCGTCCCCGTGGGACACCTGTGGGACGGGCTCGACCAGGGTGCCGGTGCCGAGGCCGCGCTCGGGCTCAAGAGTGCTCATGGGTGCCAAGTCTATGGGCGCCCCCGGAAACCGGGCCAGTATCGCGCCACGGCCCCCGGCATCCGGGCGGCCGCTCAGTTCATCGTCGGGTCGTCCGGGTAGGTCGCCAGCAGGGCCAGCGGGCCGCGCTGGCGGCGCAGCACCGAGCGCCACAGCCGCTCCGGCTCGGGGCTGGAGACGTCCCCGGGCTCGCAGTCCACCAGGTACCAGGCGCCGCTCTCCAGCTCCGTCTCCAGCTGGCCCGGCGACCAGCCGGCGTACCCCGCGAAGATCCGCAGGCTCCCCAGCTCGCCGGCCAGCACCTCGGGCGGCGCCTCCAGGTCCACCAGTCCGATCGCGCCGTGCACCCGCCGCCAGCCGAGCGGCTCGCCGGTGCCCGGCTCCCCCGGCGCGACCGCGAGGCCCAGCGCCGAGTCCAGGGCCACCGGCCCGCCCTGGAACACCACCGCGGGCTGTCCGACGAGTCTGTTCCAGCCGTCCAGCACACTGCCCACCTCGACCGGCGTCGGCCGGTTGAGGACCACGCCGAGCGCCCCCTCGGCGTCGTGGTCGAGGAGCAGCACCACCGCCCGCGCGAAGTTCGGGTCGGTGAGCATGGGCGTCGCGACGAGCAGACGGCCGGTGTGGGACCGGCCTGCGTGCGAATGGGCCGCCGTCATGCCTCACATGATCCCGCAGAACGGCACCGGTCGGACACCTCAACGCTCGAAACCGCGCCACGCCGAACGAACACCCGTACGGCCCTGTCGGCGGGCGGGAGACACCCCGGGGAGAGCACCATCACGGGAGAGGCTCACGGGAACCGGCGGCACGCCTACTACCATCTACGTCTGGTGGACGCCCTTGCACGGTGCCGACTCGGTTACGCCGGGGGCCCGGAACGCGCCCGTACGAACGGTCCACCAACGGCTCCTCCCCGGAGCCCCCTCCCCGAATCCTCTGGCACCCCGGATTGCGAGAACGATGACCGACGACGTCCTGCTGGTCCACGGCGGAAACCCGCTCGAAGGCGAGATCCGTGTCCGCGGTGCGAAGAACCTGGTCCCCAAGGCCATGGTCGCCGCCCTCCTCGGCCAGGGTCCCAGCAGACTGCGCAACGTCCCGGACATCCGCGACGTCAAGGTGGTCCGCGGCCTGCTGCAGTTGCACGGCGTGACCGTGCGCACCGGCGACGAGGACGGCGAGCTGATCCTCGACCCCTCGCACGTCGAGAGCGCCAACGTCGCCGACATCGACGCGCACGCCGGCTCCTCGCGGATCCCGATCCTGTTCTGCGGCCCGCTGCTGCACCGCCTCGGCCACGCCTTCATCCCGGGCCTCGGCGGCTGCGACATCGGCGGCCGCCCGGTCGACTTCCACTTCGAGGTGCTGCGCCAGTTCGGCGCCACCATCGAGAAGCACCCGCAGGGCACCTACCTGGTCGCCCCGCAGCGGCTGCGCGGCACCAGGATCGAGCTGCCCTACCCCTCGGTCGGCGCGACCGAGCAGGTGCTGCTCACCGCGGTGCTCGCCGAGGGTGTCACCGAGCTGCGCAACGCGGCCATCGAGCCGGAGATCGTCGACCTGATCTGCGTCCTGCAGAAGATGGGCGCGATCATCACGCTCGGCACCGACCGGACCATTCTGATCACCGGTGTGGACGAGCTCAACGGCTACACCCACCGCGCGCTGCCGGACCGCCTGGAGTCCGCCTCCTGGGCCTGCGCGGCGCTGGCCACCAAGGGCGACATCTACGTCCGCGGCGCCCGCCAGCTGGAGATGATGACCTTCCTCAACACCTTCCGGAAGGTCGGCGGCGCCTTCGAGGTGGACGACGAGGGCATCCGCTTCTGGCACCCGGGCGGCGAGCTCAAGGCGATCGCCCTGGAGACCGACGTGCACCCGGGCTTCCAGACCGACTGGCAGCAGCCGCTGGTGGTCGCGCTGACCCAGGCCACCGGGCTGTCCATCGTGCACGAGACGGTGTACGAGTCGCGCCTGGGCTTCACCGGCGCGCTGAACCAGATGGGCGCGCACATCCAGCTGTACCGCGAGTGCCTGGGCGCCACCCCGTGCCGCTTCGGCGCGCGCAACTTCCTGCACTCCGCGGTCGTCTCCGGCCCGTCCAAGCTGATCGGCGCCGAGCTGGTCATCCCGGACCTGCGCGGCGGCTTCTCGTACCTGATCGCGGCGCTGGCGGCCGAGGGCACCTCGACCGTGCACGGCATCGACCTGATCAACCGCGGCTACGAGAACTTCATGGACAAGCTGCGCGACCTGGGCGCCCACGTCGAGCTGCCCAGCGAGCAGCTCGTCGACGCCTGACGGCCGGGCACACACGGCGAGAGGCCGGGCTCCCCGCGGGGAGCCCGGCCTCTCGGGCGTTCAAGGGGTGACTCAGGCGCCCTTGGCGGCTTCCTTCAGCTTGGAGCCGGCGCTGACCTTGGCGCTGTAGCCGGCCGCGATCTGGATCGGCTCGCCGGTCTGCGGGTTGCGGGCGGTGCGGGCAGCGCGGTGGGTGCGCTCGAAGGTCAGGAAACCGGGGATGGTGACCTTCTCGTCGCCCTTGGCGACGACCTCGCCGACGATCTCGGCGAAGGCGGCCAGAACGGCGTCGGCGTCCTTGCGGGTCACCTCGGCGCGCTCGGACAGCGCGGCCACCAGCTCACTGCGGTTCATGTGTACTCCTGTGGTCTGTTCGCTTGCGGTGTGCGGGGGCCCATCGGTGCTCCCACCGGGGGGCACCCGGATGGGCCGCAGGTCCGCACACTGTGCTCATGCAGGCAATGCGTGGTCGCGGGCCGGGCCGTACCCGTTGCCGCGCGCCGGTGCCCTACGAGGGGCCCGCCCGCCTGCCTGGGAACGAATCCTGCCCCGACCGGCCCCGAGAAAGCCAATCGGGCCCCGGCAGAACCACCCGAACATCGCCCGCCCGTTGGAGGTGTGACGCTCCGTCGGCTCCGGTGGACCGGGCGCGGGCGGCGGTCGGGACGACTCGCCGGAAGACCAGGGGGACGTTCCGTACTTGTCGGACACGCCTGCCCCGTGCAGGGCTACCGTACGCCCTAGGACTGACAAGCCCAAACACGCCCCTCGCCCTTGTGTCGCAAGGGTTCGGGGCGGGCTCGGGTGGGTATGGCCGCTAATCGGACATTTGGGCGATCAGCGACACATCGTCAGGCCCCGCCGTCAGAGCTTGACGGTGGGGAAGGCGGCGGTGTCGAGGGTGCCGACGATGCCGGGGGTCGGACGGGCCGGTGCGGGGGCCTCCTGGGCACCGGCCAGGGCCGCCTCGCGCACCGCGGCGGCGACGGTCTTGGCGACGTCCTTGTGGAAGACGCTCGGGATGATGTAGTTCGCGTTGAGCTCGTCGTCGGCGACGGTGGTGGCCAGCGCCCGGGCGGCGGCGATCATCATCTCGGTGTTGACCGTGCGGCTCTGGGCGTCCAGCAGGCCGCGGAAGACACCCGGGAAGACCAGCACGTTGTTGATCTGGTTCGGGAAGTCGCTGCGGCCGGTGGCGACCACGGCGGCGGTCTGCCGGGCGATGGCCGGGTCGACCTCCGGGTCCGGGTTCGCCAGCGCGAAGACGATCGCGTCCTCGGCCATGGTGGCCAGGTCGTCGCCGTCCAGCACGTTCGGGGCCGAGACGCCGATGAAGACGTCGGCGTCCGCCACGGCCTCCTTGAGGCTGCCGGTGCGGCCCGAACGGTTGGTGTGCTCGGCGATCCAGCGCAGGCTGTCGTCGAGGTCCGCACGGCCCTGGTGGACCACGCCGTGCACGTCCGCCACGGTGGCGTGCTCGACGCCGGCCGCCAGCAGCAGCTTGAGGATCGCGGTGCCGGCGGCGCCGGCGCCCGACATCACCACGCGGATGTCGCCGATCTCCTTGCCGACCACCTTCAGCGCGTTGGTGAGGGCGGCCAGCACCACGATCGCGGTACCGTGCTGGTCGTCGTGGAAGACCGGGATGTCCAGGGCCTCGCGCAGCCGTGCCTCGATCTCGAAGCAGCGCGGCGCGGAGATGTCCTCCAGGTTGATGCCGGCGAAGCCGGGGGCGATCGCCTTGACGATGGCGACGATCTCGTCACTGTCCTGGGTGTCCAGGCAGATCGGCCAGGCGTCGATGCCGGCGAAGCGCTTGAACAGGGCCGCCTTGCCCTCCATGACCGGCAGCGCGGCCTCCGGGCCGATGTTGCCCAGGCCCAGCACGGCCGAGCCGTCGGTGACCACCGCGACGCTGTTGCGCTTGATGGTGAGGCGGCGGGCGTCCTCGGGGTTCTCGGCGATCGCCATGCAGACCCGGGCGACACCCGGGGTGTAGATCATGCTGAGGTCGTCACGGTTGCGGATCGGCAGCTTCGAGGACATCTCGATCTTGCCGCCGAGGTGCATCAGGAAGGTCCGGTCCGAGACCTTGCCGATCGACACGCCGTCGATCGTCCGCAGCTTCTCGACGATCTCCTCGCCGTGCGCGACCGAGGAGGCCGCCACGGTCACGTCGATCCGCAGCGCCTCCAGGCCGGAGGCGGTGACGTCGAGACCGGTCACCGATCCGCCGGAGGACTCCACAGCGGTGGTGATCGCACTGACCGCGTTGCCGCGGGCCGGGACCTCCAGGCGCACCGTGATCGAGTTGGAGACACTGGGTACCGTCGCCATCGACGCTTCCTTCTTCCGTCTGTCCCGCAGGCTCAACATTTTGTTGAAGGCATCGCCTGCGCATGCTAGACCTCGATCGTCGCACCTTCCAAGGGGTTGCCAGAAATAACGTTCATTGAGTGTGCGGACCCGACAACCCGGACACATCGCGCCCTCGCCACATCCGGTCCGATCCCGGTCCGATCCCGGTCCGGCGGCGTCCACTCCTTGCCTCTCCGGGCCGATGCGTTACATTGGACGGGACACCGGCTCGATCCAAGCCCCCGGGCCCAACCTTCGTCCCTTCGAGGGACCACTTGCCGCGAGGCGAGCATGGCGGGTCGGTGTCGTCAACGTCTGAAGGCCCCTCACCGATCGGTGAGGGGCCTTCGTCGTGTCACGGACCGTCAGCCGTGCAGCAGCGCGGGCACGCCGGCCGCGTCCGGCAGGTCGTCCGGGCCGGACAGCACGGTCAGCCGCTGGGTCGCCCGGGTCAGCGCCACGTACAGCACCCGCAGGCCGGCCTCCGACTCGCCGGCGATGCCGGTCGGGTCGGCGACCACCGTCGCGTCGTACTCCAGGCCCTTGGCCTCCAGGCTGCCCAGCGCCACCACGCGCTCGCTCAGGCCCTCGGTCCAACCGGCCGCCTCGTCCCGGCGGTCCATCGGCACCACGATCGCCACGGTGCCGTCCACCTCGCCCAGCAGCCGCTCCAGCTCGGCCCGGGCGGCCGCGCCGAAGGCCTCCGGCGCGGGGTCGGCGACGGCCGCGAAGCGCGGCTCCACGCCGACGTGGCGCACCGCGCTCGGCGAGGGGGTCCCCGGCGCGGCCAGCGCCAGCACCTTGGCCGCCACCTCGGCGATCTCGGCCGGGTTGCGGTAGTTGACGGTCAGCGTGAAGCGGCGGCGCGGCTTGCCGGAGAGCACCTCGTCCAGCGCGGACTGGGCCTCCTGCGGGAACGGCCAGGAGGACTGCGCGGGGTCCCCGACGATCGTCCAGGTGGCCATCCGGGACCGGCGGCCGATCATCCGCCACTGCATCGGGGTGAGGTCCTGGGCCTCGTCCACGATGACGTGCGCGTACTCCCTGCGCTCGACCGGCTGGCGGTCACGCTGGCGGGCGCTGCGGTCGGCGAAGGTGGTGACCTCCTCCAGGCCGGTCAGCAGGTCCACCGCGTCCACCTCGCGGACCTTCGGACGGGCCGGCTCGCCGAGCAGCACCTGCAGCTCGTCCACCAGCGCGACGTCGTGCGCGGACAGCGCGCCCTCCCCCTCCGGGGACAGGTGACGCCAGGAGGCGGCCAGCAGCCTGGCCTCGTCCGGGGTGACGGCGCGGCGGGCGATCCGGTTGGTGTGCCGGCTCTGCTTGAGCGTGCCGAGCACCCGGCGCGGGGTCAGGGCCGGCCACCAGGCGTCCAGGAAGTCCAGGAACGGCGGCTCGTCCGAGACGTACTCGTCGAAGGACTCCTTCTCCTCCTGGCGCTGCTCGCGGGCGAAGTGGTCGGTGGGCCTGGGCAGGTGCCTGGTCGCCTCCAGCCACAGGGCGTCCAGCAGCAGCCGGCGGGCGCGCGGGCGCAGCAGGTTCAGGGGGGTGCCGCCGGAGCCCACCACGTTGCCGCGCACGGCCTTGAGCCGGCCGGCGTCCAGCTTCAGCACCTCGCCGCGGGCGACCACCTTGAGCTCCTGCGGCGCGCCGAGCTCCAGCGCCGCCCGGGCGGCCCGGCGCAGCAGCTGCACCATCCGGGCCGAGCCCTTGACCCGGGCCGTCTCCGGGGTGTCGTAGGTGCCCGCCTCGATGCCGTCCACCAGCGAGCCGATCGCGCGGATGGCGACCTGGCCCTCCTCCCCCAGCGCGGGCAGCACGCCCTCGGTGTAGGAGACCAGCAGCGGGGTCGGCGAGACCACCAGGATGCCGCCGGCGTAGCGGCGGCGGTCCTGGTAGAGGAGGTAGGCGGCGCGGTGCAGGGCGACGGCCGTCTTGCCGGTGCCCGGGCCGCCGGTGACCAGCGTGGCGCCGGCGGCCGCGGCGCGGATCACCTCGTCCTGCTCCTTCTGGATGGAGGAGACGATGTCGCGCATCGAGTGGCTGCGGGCCCGGCCCAGGGAGGCCATCAGCGCGCCGTCACCGACCACGGCCAGCTCCTCGCCGTCCAGGGTCGGGGTGAGGTCGGGGCGCAGCAGGTCGTCCTCGACGCCGATCACCTTGCGACCCTTGGAGCGGATCACCCGGCGGCGGATCACCCGGCCCGGCTCGACCGGGGTCGCGCGGTAGAAGGGCGCGGCGGCCGGGGCCCGCCAGTCGATCACCAGCGGGCCGTACTCGGCGTCCAGCACGCCGAGGCGGCCGATGTGGAGGGTCTCCGCGACGGCCGGGTCGGCCGGGTCCAGCGGGGTGTCGGACGGGATGCCGTGCTCCTCCGGGGCGTCCGCCCGCTGGAGGTCGATCCGGCCGAACAGGAAGTCCTCGAACTCGCTGTTGAGCCGCTGGAGGTGGGCGCCGGCCCGGTAGACCTGGGCGTCGCGCTCGGCGAGGGCGCCGGGAGTACCGACCTGGACCCGCTTGGCGGCGTCCTCCAGGATGTACTCGGCCTCGGCGAGCTTCTCCTCCAGCCGGTGGTAGACGGTGTCGAGGTGCTGCTGCTCACCGGCGATCTCGCGCTCGCGGACGGTCTCGTGGTCGGTGGCGGGGGTGGTGTCCGTGTTGCTCTGCATGGCCTCGGTGGTTGCGGCGGATATCCCGCTCCGGAAAACGAGCGGACGGATGATCCTACGCCCGGGCGGGCTCGCGCGCCTCACCGGGACCGTAAAATCCGAAGGCCGCCCTCCGCGTGAGCGGTGGACGGCCTTCGGTGTGAACATGGGGTGGTGGAGATGCCGGGAATCGAACCCGGGTCCAGTGGAGTTAATTCAGGGCTTCTCCGAGCGCAGTCCGCTGTGCTTTTCTCGGCCCTGGCGGTCACACGGACAAGCCGCCAACAGGCCCAGCTGCTGTTTGATTTCCCATCCACCCCCGCAGCCCGGGCGGACGGTTGAGTTCCCTAGATTATGCCAGGGTCCGGGTCGGGAACTCCCCGGTCTGACACCCAAGCGCTATCGGTGCTTATTAGGCAGCGAGAGCGAACTGCTGGGAATCGCGCTTAGAGTTGGCGATTATTTTTTTGCGACACGTGGTTAACGAGATCATTGCCGCGTTCCTCGGCTCGCTTCCCCTGTTTCAACATCCCCTGTCGAAACCGATCATCCCCATGTTTTTTTGAGAAACAGCTCGGACGGTGATCGTCCGTGTTGCTGGCGCCATACTACGCGAGGCGGCGGGTGAGGGTCCAGCGGATTAACGCTGGCGTCGGCGGGCCGCCGCCACCGCACGGGCCGTCTCGCGGACGTCCTGCTTCTCGCGCAGCGTCTGGCGCTTGTCGTACAGCTTCTTGCCGACCGCGAGCGCGAGTTCGAGCTTGACCCGGCCGTCCTTGAAGTACAGCGAGAGCGGGACCAGGGTGTGACCGGCGTCGCGGACCTTGGTCTCGATCTTGCGGATCTCCAGCTTGTGCAGCAGCAGCTTGCGCTTGCGCCGGGCCGCATGGTTGGTCCACGTCCCCTGGGTGTACTCGGGGATGAAGACGTTGTCGATCCACGCCTCGTGGTTCTGGATGTAGGCGTAGCCGTCGACCAGGTTGGCCCGCCCCTCGCGCAGTGACTTCACCTCGGTGCCGGTGAGTACGAGGCCGCACTCGTAGGTGTCGAGGATCGTGTACTCGTGTCGCGCCTTCTTGTTCTGCGCGATCAGCTTGTGTCCGGTTTCCTTTGCCATAGCGCGGCCATTCTCGCACTTCGGGGCCGGGAGCGGCAGCTGGTTTAGGCTCGGGTGCCGAGTCCGGCGATGACCCGCAGGGCGAGCGTCCCGGCGTCCTCGCCGGCTCCGGCCGGGACGTCCGGGGTCAGGCCGGTGCCGTCCAGGGAGCGGCCGGCCGGGGTGTGGTAGCGCCCGACGGTCATCTCCAGCACGGCGCCGTCGGCGAGCCTGCTGGGCTGCTGGACGGTGCCCTTGCCGAAGGTGCGGGAGCCCACCACGACCGCGCGGCTGCGGTCCTGCAGGGCACCTGCCAGCAGTTCGGCCGCGCTCATCGTGCCGCCGTCCACCAGCACCACCAGCGGGGTGCGCTGGTCGCCGCCGGGCGGGGCGGTCAGGTCCCTCGTCTCGCCGCGCTCCTGGTACGAGCCGACCGAACCGCCGTCCAGGAAGATGCCGGCGGTGCCGACCGCCTCGTCCACCAACCCGCCGGAGTTGCCGCGCAGATCGAGCACCACGCCGGTGTGCGGGGCGCGCAGGGCGGCGCGCACCTGCTCGGCCACGCCGTTGGTGAAGGCCCGGACGGTGATCCGCAGGACGCCCTTCTCCAGGTGCTCGGCGGTGACCTGCTGACTGTCCAGCAGCACGCGCCGCAGCCGCAGTTCGCGCACCTCCCCGCCGGCCCGCTGCACGGCCAGGGTGACCTCGGAGCCGACCCGGCGCTCGCCGTCCCGGCCGCGCAGCCGGGCGACCACCTCGGTGACCGGCAGCCGGTCGGCCTGGTCAGTGTCGATCCGCAGCAGCCGGTCGCCGGGGGCGATCCCGGCCTCGGCGGCCGGTCCGGCCGGGGTGACCTGGGAGACCGCGGTGACGCCGTCCTCGCCGCGGCCGACCGAGAGGCCGACGCCCAGGTAGCGGCCGTCCAGGCCCTGGCTGAACTCCGCGTACTCCTGGGCGCTGTAGTAGGCGCCCCAGCGGTCGCCGCCGGCCGAGAGCAGGTGCTCGGCCTGCTGCTCGGACAGCGCGGCGCCCGAAGGGTCCGCCGGGAGCGCGGTGTTCGCGGCCGGGACGAGGTCGGCGGCGGCCCGGCGGGGCCGGTCGCCCGGTTCGTCCCAGGCCCCGGAGACGGCACCGGCCAGGAGCACGGCACCGAACGCCAGGCTGAGGGCGGCCACCTGACGCGCCCTGCGCGGAGTTTGCAGCATGGAACCGGAGTCTAGACACCGCGCCGCGCACGACGGGCCCGAACGGTGGACCGCGGAACGGCGACGGCCCCGGACGGCGCAGCGCCGTCCGGGGCCGAAGGAACCGGTGGGGATCAGACCTTGAGGTACTTGCGCAGGGTGAAGAACGCCGCGACACCGGCCATGCCCATACCGACCACGATCAGCAGCGGTATCACCGCGAGCACCGAGCCGAGCCCGATGAAGTGGATGAACTGCACCCGGTCGGCCAGCCAGTTCTGGACGAAGAAGTGCCCACCGATCAGCAGGCCCGAGGCCATCATCGCGCCGAGCAGCGCCGAGAAGGCCGCCTCGGCGATGAACGGCATCTGCACGTAGAAGTTCGAGGCGCCGACCAGGCGCATGATGCCGGTCTCGCGCCGCCTGCTGAACGCCGACACCCGAACGGTGTTGACGATCAGCAGCAGTGCGACGAAGAGCATCAGCACCATGATCACGAAGGCCGCCGTCTGGAGGCCGTTGAGCAGGCCGAAGAGGTTCTCCAGGATCTTCCGCTGGTCCTCGACCGACTTCACGCCCGGCTTCCCCGCGAAGGCGCTCTGGATGACGTCGTACTTGGTCGGGTCGTTGAGCTTGACCCGCCAGGACTGCGGCATCGCGTCCGCACCCAGGACGGAGATGAGCGGGTTGTCCGGGTTCATGTCCTTCCAGTGCTTGTACGCCTCCGCCGAGCTCTCGTAGGTGGACGACTGGACCACCGAACTCATCTTGTCCAGCTGGTCCTTGATGTCCTGGACCTGCTGGTCGGTGGCCGCACCCTTGTCGCACTGCGGCGAGTTGCGGGCATCCGCCTTGGTGCAGAAGTAGATGCTCACCTCGACCTTGTCGTACCAGTACCCCTTCATGGAGTTCACCTGGTCGCGGACCAGGAGCGAGGAACCGGCGAGGGCGAGGGAGAGCGCGACACTGACCACGACCGCGATGGTCATGGTCAGGTTGCGTCGGAGACCCACACCGATCTCCGACAGGACGAACTGGGCACGCATGCGGGAAACAACTCCAGGGTCGGTACTGCTGGGTCTGGCGGTTTCGGGCCGGCGGCCCTACGGTTCAGCGCCGGTCGGTCAGTGCTGGTACCCGTAGACGCCGCGGGCCTGGTCGCGGACGAGCAGCCCCTTGTCGAGTTCGATGACCCGCTTGCGCATCTGGTCGACGATGGCCTGGTCGTGTGTGGCCATCAGCACCGTGGTGCCGGTGCGGTTGATGCGGTCGAGCAGCTTCATGATGCCGACCGAGTTCTGCGGGTCGAGGTTGCCGGTGGGCTCGTCGGCGATGAGCAGCATCGGACGGTTCACGAAGGCACGGGCGATCGCCACACGCTGCTGCTCACCACCGGACAGCTCACCCGGCATGCGGTCCTCCTTGCCGCCGAGGCCGACCAGCTCCAGCACCTCGGGCACCACCTTGCCGATGGCGCTCTTGGGCTTGCCGATCACCTCCAGGGCGAAGGCGACGTTCTGCGCGACCGTCTTGTTCGGCAGCAGGCGGAAGTCCTGGAAGACGGTGCCCAGCTGGCGGCGCATGTGCGGCACCTTCCAGTTGGACAGCTTGCCGAGGTCCTTGCCCAGGACGTGCACCGCGCCCGTGGTGGGGCGCTCCTCCCGCAGGCACAGGCGCAGGAAGGTGGACTTCCCCGAGCCGGACGAACCGACCAGGAAGACGAACTCGCCCTTCTCGATCTCCAGCGAGACGTTGTCCAGGGCGGGACGGTTCTGCTTGGGATAGGTCTTGGAGACGTTGTCGAATCTGATCACGGCTGCATCACGGAGGCCATCCTAGGCGGCGCCAGTCCTCGGTCGATCCGCCCCGGAGGCCCGGTCCTGGGGCGGGCGAAGGGAGCGCAGAGGGCCGCTCCCGGTCTGGGACCATACGCGAATCGGCGACCGGCCCGCAGGAACCGTCCAGGAGGACGGTCGAAATCTGGGGGAGAATGTCCGCCTATGCCCCGAATATTGCGAGCCATCTCACAGCCCGGGAGCCGGAACCGCCAGAACCTGGCAGAGTGGAGGTGGCGACCGCATCCGGCCGCTCCCCCGTACAGGGCAGGAAGAGGAACCAAAGCCCCGTCCGGTGCGTTGGCTGTAGCAGCGAGGAGGAGATCGCATGACCTGCGACCATCTGGTGTGCGCCAACTGCAACGGACGCGTCAGCGACGGGCGTTGCCCGGTGTGCCGCGCCAACCGGGCCCGGCTGCAGGAGCAGCAGGGGCCGTTCGCCGCGCTCTCCCCCGCGATGCTGCTGGCCCTGCTGGCCGGGCTGCTCGCGGTGGTGCTGATCGCCCGGCAGGCGCTGGCCTGAGGCCCCGAAGACCGGAGCAACGTACCGGAAGGCCCCCGACCACTGTGGTCGGGGGCCTTCCGCGCGTTCCGGTGCGTTTTGCTCCGCGGCGCCTACTGGGCGGCGGTCTCGCGCTGCTTGCGCCAGCGGATGCCGGCCTCGATGAAGCCGTCGATGTCGCCGTCCAGGACGGCCTGCGGGTTGCCGGCCTCGAACGCGGTGCGGACGTCCTTCACCATCTGGTACGGGTGCAGCACGTAGGAGCGCATCTGGTTGCCCCAGGAGCTGCCGCTGTCCTTGAGCGCGTCCATCGCCGCCTTCTCCTCCTGGCGGCGCTGCTCCAGCAGCTTCGCCTGGAGGACGTTCATCGCGGACGCCTTGTTCTGGATCTGCGAGCGCTCGTTCTGGCAGGAGACCACGATGCCGGTCGGGAGGTGCGTGATGCGCACCGCCGAGTCGGTGGTGTTGACGCCCTGGCCACCGGGGCCGGAGGCGCGGTAGACGTCCACCCGCAGGTCGCCCTCGTCGATGTCGACGTGGTCGGCCTGCTCGACGACCGGGAGCACCTCGACACCGGCGAAGGAGGTCTGCCGGCGGCCCTGGTTGTCGAACGGGGAGATGCGGACCAGGCGGTGGGTGCCCTGCTCGACGGAGAGGGTGCCGTAGGCGTAGGGCGCCTTCACGGTGAAGGTCGCGGACTTGATGCCGGCCTCTTCGGCGTACGAGGTGTCGTACACCTCGGTGGGGTACCCGTGCCGCTCGGCCCAGCGCAGGTACATGCGCATCAGCTGCTCGGCGAAGTCGGCGGCGTCCACGCCACCGGCCTCGGCACGGATGTTGATCAGCGCCTCGCGGGCGTCGTACTCGCCGGACAGGAGGGTGCGGACCTCCAGCTCCTCGACCGCCTTCTGGAGCGAGACGAGTTCGGCCTCCGCCTCGACGCGGGTGTCCGCGTCGTCCTCGGCCTCGGCCAGCTCGAACAGCACGCCCAGGTCGTCGATGCGGCCGCGAAGGCCCTCGACCCGGCGCAGTTCGCCCTGGAGGAAGGAGAGCCGGCTGGTCACCTTCTGCGCGTTCGCGACGTCGTCCCACAGGGTGGGGGCGGCTGCCTCCTCCTCCAGGACCGCGATGTCGGCCCGGATCTTGTCCAGGTCGAGGACGGCCTCGATCGACCCCATGGTCGTATCGAGGTTCTTGAGCTCTTCGGAAGGATCGACGGCTGCCACGCCCCCAGGGTAATGGCTCCGGGGGTGGTCATGACGACACCCCCGTGTCGGACGGGGCTGACACCCCCGTGCCGGATGGGGCTAGGGAGCCCTCGGGGCGGTGCCCTGCACGGCCGGGCGGGCCGGGTGTCCGTGGTCCGGGGCGGTCGCCGCGAAGGCCGTCCAGGCCGCTGCGGCACCCGCCAGCAGCAGGACGGTGGCCAGCAGCACGGCCAGCATCCGGCGGCGGCGCAGCAGTGCCTGGCGGTCCCGGCGGTGGCCCGGGGGCGTGCGCTGGGCGCGGGACTCGGCGGCGTACGCGGCCAGCTGGTCGGCCGAGGGGCGGCGCAGGCTGGTGTGGGTGTCCCGGGTGGAGTCCGGGGCGATGCCGGGCACCAGCGGGACGGCCGGGCCGCGGCGGCGCTTGTGGGCGCCCGGGGCGGCGTCGATCTCGGCGTAGACGGCCTCGCCGGGGGTCAGTTGCTCCTCGGCCGGGGCGCGGCCCTGGGAGGGCACCGCCAGCACCGGCAGCCCGGCCAGCGAGGGCAGCTGCTCGCGCAGCCGGGAGGCCAGCTCGGCGGCGCGCAGCCGGGAGGCGGGGGCCTTGGCCAGGCACTCGGAGATGATCCGCCACAGCCCGTCCGGCAGGCCGGGGATCGGCGGGACCTGCTCGGTGACGTGCCGGCGCAGCACCGCGCCGGTGTGGCCGCCGCCGAACGGCGTGGAGCCGGCCAGCAGCTCGTACAGCACGGTGGCGAGGGCGTAGATGTCGACGGCGGCGCGCGGCTCCAGGCCCTCGATGATCTCGGGGGCGAGGTAGTCGGGGGTGCCGATGATCCGGGTGGCCCGGGTGCGGCGCGGGGCGTCGACCAGGCGGGCCACGCCGAAGTCGGTGAGCTTGGCGCGCGGGGCGCCGCCCGGGCCGGGGGCGGCGGCGAGGTCGAGCAGGACGTTCTCCGGCTTGACGTCGCGGTGGACGATCCCGGCGGCGTGCGCGGCGGCCAGGCCGTCGGCGACGTCGGCGATGATCGAGGCCGCCACCTGCGGCGGGAGGGCGCCGTCCCGCTCCAGCCGGGAGCGCAGGTCGGTGCCCTGGACCAGCTCCATCACCAGGGCGAGGTCGCTGCCGTCCACGACCATGTCGCGCACGCCGACCACCCGGGGGTGGTCGAGGCTGGTCAGCGCGGTGCGCTCCTGGACGAAGCGGCCGACCAGCACCTGGTCGGCGGCGAGGTCCTCGCGCAGCAGCTTGACCGCCACCGCGCCGTCGGGCCCCTCACCGAGCCAGACCGTCCCGGCCGAGCCCCGGCCGATCACCTGGTGGACGGTGTACCGGCTGCCGATCTTGCGTGCCAATGCTGCTCCGTGGGCGGCGCGGGAGCGCTCCGGGGAGCCCGGTGCGCTCGGTGGGGCGGGACAACAGCGACCAACCTACGCGCCCGGACCCCCTGTCCGGGCCGCCTGAGGGCCGTGGAGCGGGAGTCGCGGGCGAGAAATCTTACGAATTGTCGACAAAGCGTCAATCTCACCGTCCGGCCGGTCCGGAGCCGGTGCCGGACCGACACCTGACCCGCCGTCGCCCACCCGCGCCCCGCCGTCCGACCGCTAGTTGCTGCCGATGGTGCTGTTCACCCAGTCGCGCGCGGTGTCGAACCAGCCCACCACATTGTCCCAGTAGTGCGGAAGCGGCGTGAAGCTCCACAGCGCCACCGAGGCCACGCCCAGCACCAGCAGCACCATCAGGCAGCCCTTGAGACAGCCGAGGCCCGGGATGTACATCCGGTTGCGGCTGCGCGGGCGCCGCTCGCGCGGCGGGGCGGGCTCGCGGCGGGGCGGCGCGGGCGGCTCCTCGCGGGGCCGCGGGGGCTCCCGGTGCTGCGGCGCGGGCGGCTCGGCCCGGCGCGGCACCGGGGTGGGCGGGGGCGGCGGCGGGTAGCCGCCCTGCGACTGGCCGTACCCGGCCGGGGCCTGCCGGTAGCTGCCCGGGGGCTGCGGACGGCCGCCCTGCGGGCCCTGCCCGGCCTGGTGCCCCGCCTGCGGCCCGCCCTGGTTCCCCGCCTGGTAGGGCGGCGGGGCGACCGGCGGGCGCTGGGCGTAGCCGGGCGGCGGGCCCTGGCGGCGCGGGTCCTGGCGGTAGCCGGCCGGCGGCTGCTGCTGCGGGCCGGGCCGTCCGCCCGGTCCCGCCTGGTAGGGCTGCGGGGCGACCTGCGGCTCCTCGAAGTCCTCCGGTCCGAAGTAGCCGACCTGGGTCTGCTGGTTGCGGTCGCGCGCCGCGCGCAGCTGGGTCTGCCACGGGTGCGGCGCCTCCTCCTGCGCCCCGGCCGGCCCGGCGGGCGGGGGCGGCGGCACGGCGGCGGGCGGCATCACCTGGGTGCGGTCCGGGACGCCGTACGGGGGCGCGGGCGGCGGCTGGGTGCCCATCACCCGGGTCGCGGCGGCCGGGTCGTACTGCGGTCCGCCCGGGGGCGGCGGCAGCACCTGGGTGTGGTCCTCGGCGCCGGGAGCGCCCGGCACCGGACCGGGGAAGGCGCCCAGGACGGCGCCCGTGGTGCCCGGGACGGTCGTCGGCTGCGGGTCCGGCAGCAGCAGGGCGCCGACCGCCAGCGCCTCGTCCACCGCGGCCGGCGAGGCGTGCACGCCCACCCCGGCGGCGACCACCCGCAGGGCGCGGGCCAGCGAGGTGGCGCTCGGCCGCTGGGCAGGGTCCTTGCGCAGGCAGCGCTCGATCACCGTCCAGAGCGGCTCGGGCATCGTGCTGGGCCGCTGCGGCTCCTGCGACAGGTGGGCCTGGAGGACCGCGAGCGCGGAGTCGCCCTGGAACGGCTGGCGGCCGGTGACCAGCTCGTAGAGCATGATCCCGGCGCCGTAGACGTCCACCGCGGAGGTCTGCGGGCGGCCCTCGGCGGACTCCGGCGCGACGTACGCGGGGGTGCCGACGAACTCGTGGGTACGGGTGACGCCCGGGGAGTCGGCGAGCCGGGCGATGCCGAAGTCGGTCAGCATCGGGTGCATCTGCTCGGTGCCGCCCACCAGGGTGGAGGCGAGCAGCACGTTGGCCGGCTTGAGGTCGCGGTGGACGATCCCGTCCTCGTGGCTGGCCGCCAGCGCGTCCGCGACCTGGGCCATCAGCAGGGCGCCCGCGATCGGGCTGAACGGGCCGTTGGCGCGCAGGTAGCGGGCCAGGTCGGGGCCCTCCACCAGGTCCATCACCAGGGCCAGCAGCTCGCCCTCGACGACCAGGTCGCGGACCCGGACGATGTTGGGGTGGGTCAGCCGCAGCAGCAGCGAGCGCTCGCGCAGGAAGCGCATCACCACGTCCGGGTCGGCCGCCAGTTCCTCGCGCAGCACCTTGATCGCCACCTGCTGCCCGGGCTCGCTGCCCGGCACCTGGGCGTCCGGACGCACCAGACCGCGCCAGACGGTCCCGGTCGCACCCCGACCCAGGGTCTCATCGAGCAGATACTTGCTGCCGACTGGCCGCACCTTGTCGCACTCCTCGCCGTGCCGCCCGCGCGGGGCGCTCCTCCGCAGGTGCGGTGAGCCTGCCGGGCCCGTGTTTGCGGCCACTCTAACGGTGTCCGTTCTGCTTTTCGGGGTGACCGGCAGGCCATCCGAGCGGGGTTGGGGGACATCCCCTAGGGGAGTTCCCGGAGCCGGTCGCACGGGCCCGTCGGGGGCCGTCGCGGCGGCGGTGCCGACGGTGGCCCCGGCCGTGGTCGCGGTGGCCGTTGCGGCCCCGGTTGACCTGACTCTGCGTCGCCTCCAACATGGCGATGATCGCAAGATCGTCAAATCCGGTACGGTGCGCGGACTGTCCACGCCGGATGGCAGGATGGACACTCGCCACTCGTGTGGCCCAAAGGGCCGCCGCGTCCGCCCCGAGCGTCCGCGACGGCACCGGACAGCGGTACCAGGCATCACACCAGCAGAAGGGACCCGCGGGCGAGATGCAGATCCGGCTGACCGTCCTCCGACCGCGCAGCGGACCGACCGCCGCCGGCTCCGCCATCCCCTACGTGGACGTGCTGGTCACCGCGCCCGTCGGTACCGCGCTCGGCTCCATCGCGGGCGCGCTCGCGGGCGCCGTAGGCGTGCGCGGGCCGCGGGCCGCCACCCATGTGCACCTGTACGCCGGGGCGCACCGGGTGGACGAACACACCCTGCTCGGCCACCCCCCGCTGCTCGACGGCGCCGTCCTCAGCCTCAACGAGCCCGACCCGACCGCCGACGACCCCGACGACGGCCCCGCCGCCGCCGAACTGCGGGTGATCGGCGGCCCGGACGCCGGCGGCGTGCACCGGCTGCACGGCCGGGAGATCCGGATCGGGCGCTCCGGCGAGGCCGACGTCCCGATCGACGACCCGGACGTCTCCCGGCTGCACCTCTCCCTGCACCTCGGCGAGGACGGCCGGATCGCCGTCCGCGACCTCGGCTCCACCAACGGCACCACCCTGGACGGCCGGATCGTCCCGCCCGGCCCCGCGGAGACCGCCGTCCCGCTGGAGAACGGCGCACTGCTGCGGATCGGCGAGTCCACCCTCCAGCTGTTCGAACCGACCGGTGAGCCCGCCCGCGCCGCCCTGCCCGACGGCAACGGCCACCTCCAGCTCGCCGCCCCCGGCCCGGTCCGCCCCGCACCGCCCGTCATCGAACCGCCCACCGCCCCCGAACCCTCCCCCGCCCGCAGCCGCGGCCTGTTCTCGCTGCTCCCCGGCCGCGCCGCCGAGCCGCCCGGCCAGGGCAGCGCCGAGCGCCACCACACCGCCGTACGGCTGCGCCAGACCGCCGCCCAGCGCGAACGCTGGCCCGACCTCGCCACCGTGCTGCTCAACGCCGTCGGCCCCGGCCCCCGGCTCTGGGAGCGCGGCCCCGGCCACCCCGACGCGCTCACCCTGCGCCTCGGCACCGGCGACCGCCCCGGCGGCCCCGGCACCACGCCCGGCACCATGCTGCCCGCCGTCCCGGTCACCCTCGACCTGCAGACCGCCGGCAGCCTCGGGCTCAGCGGCCCGCGCGAGCGCCTCGACGCGCTCACCCGCGCCGTCGTCGCCCAGCTCGCCGCCCTGCACCCGCCGACCGGGCTCAGCCTGGTCGTGGTCGACGCCGACCCCGCCCGCAGCCCCGAGGACCGCGTCGACACCTGGGCCTGGGCGCTCTGGCTGCCCCACCTGCGCCCCGCCGACGGCCAGGACTGCCGACTGCTGCTCGGCTTCGACGACGAACAGGCCACCGCCCGGCTCACCGAGCTCACCGCCCGGCTCAGCGGCCCGACCGGCCTCGGCGGCCACCCCGCCACCGTGGTCGTGGTCGACGGCCGCCCCGCCACCGAGACCGCCCGGCACGCGCTCGACCTGCTGCTGCGCCAGGGCCCCGCCGTCGGCATCTTCCCGATCTGCCTCGCCGAACAGCCCGAACTGCTCCCCCGGGGCCTCGGCGCCACCGCGCTGATCACCGGCGAGGTCGGCACCCAGCTCTCGCTGAACCGCCCCGTCGCCCGCGGCCGGGAGACCCTGCACGAGGTCTCGCTGGACGCCGTCGCCGACGCCTGGGCCGAGCGGCTGGCCCGCGCCCTCGCCCCGCTGTGCGAGGCCGCCCCCGCCGCCCGCGGACCGCTGCCCGACGCGCTGCGCCTGCTCGACCTGCTCCAGCTCGACACCGTCACCCCGGCCAAGCTGTCCGCCCGCTGGGCCGCGCACGCCGGCGGCATCGGCGCCGCCACCGCACTGCTCGGCACCACCCGCGACGAGCTGTGCACGCTCGACCTCGCCGACCCCGAGCTCGCCCTCCCCTCCCCCGACCCCGGCGGCCCGCACCTGCTGATCGGCGGCGCCCGCGGCTCCGGCAAGACCGAACTGCTACGCACCCTGGTCGCCTCGCTCGCCGTCTCCGAGCGGCCCGAGCGCCTCGCCGTCACGATCATCGAGGGCCGGGCCACCACCGACGACCAGGACGGCCTGGACGGCTGCACCGAGCTGCCGCACGTCACCGGCCGGGTCAACGCCGCCGCCGACCCCCGGGCCGCGCTGCTCGCGGCGGAGGCACTGGAGGACGAACTCGCCCTGCGGGAGCGGCTGTTCGACGGACTGGACTTCGCCTCCTGGCACGCGACCCGGATACTGGACGCGGACCACCCCCAGGTGCCGGTCACCGTCGGCGCCGCCTCGGCGTCGGCTCCGCGCGTCATCCCGCCGCGCAGCGCCGAGGGCCCCCGGCCCGCCCCCTCCCCCTCCGGGCCCGTCCCCGCCCGGCTGATCGTCGTCGTCGACGACTACGACGCCCTGCTCTCCCCCACCTCCCCGGCCGGCCGCCCGCTCGCCCGCGCCCTCGCCGCCGTCGCCCGGCGCGGCGGCCCGCTCGGCATCCACCTCGCGGTCGCCACCGGCCGACCGGAGGAGAGCTCCGGCACCGAGGTCGACGAGGCCGCCCTGCTCCGCATCGCGCTGCGCACCGAGGACCCGGCCGACTCCGACCTGCTGATCCACCTCGGCGACGCGGCCGCCCTCCCCGAGAACACCCCCGGCCGCGGCTACCTGCGCCGACCGGACGGCGGCGTCACCGCCTTCCAGGCCGCCCGGATCAGCGGCCGCATCCCCCGCACCGCCACCCTGCGCCCCACCGTCGTCGCGATAGACCCCCTCCAGCTCGGCGCCCCACCCGCCCGCCGCCCCGTCCGCGAACTCGGCAACGGCCCCACCGACCTCGCCCTGCTCGCCAGCGCCCTCCAGCGCGCCGCCTCCCGGTAGCCCCCCTCCCGGCCCGCCCCACAGGGGCGGTCAGCAACGAATCCGGTGAACGACCTCCTCCTGGGCGGGCCCGTGTCAGGTGACACGGGCCCGCCCAAAACTGCCCTCCAGGGACAGCGACAGCGGGCCGAATAAGCGCCCAAAACCACCAGAGACACAGATCCTCTGGGGCGGGCCCGGGCGCAAGCACCCGGGCCCGCCCAAAGAAGCAGCCTCCTACGAACCCGTCGCCGCTTCGGCACGCCCGAAGCGGCGACGGCGCGATCCGGCACCACGCGCGTAGGAAGTCGGCCATCCCGACTTCCTGCGCAGAAGCCGGGATGGCTTTGGATCAATCGCAGATTCTTTCTCCGCCCCGCCCCGCCGCGACAACGATCGCGGCGGGGCGGAACGCGATACAGGGCCAGCTTTGAACGAACTAGAACGGGCGGGCCCGCGTGCAAGCACACGGGCCCGCCCAAACACCGAGTGCCCCGCCCGCCCACCCTTTCCAGGAACCGCGAAGCAACGGCGGCCCCGGCCAAGC
>NZ_LFMD02000003.1:1261774-1297104 GCF_015776785.2 Kitasatospora sp. SUK 42
CCCCGCCCGCCGCCGCTTCGGCGGGGCCGAAGCGGCGGCGGCATTGAACATCCTCACTTTGCGCAGGAAGTCGACCGGGCCGACTTCCTGCGCAAAGGCGAGAGGGGCGCAGCAGGACGGCGTTGGCGACCATCGGGCCGAACGCTGTGGGGATTAATGCTGCTTCGTTTCGCTGCCCCTCCGGACGAGTCCGGAGGGGCAGCGAAAGCAACCAACTGGCCAAGGCTCGCATCCACACAACGGAATGCTTCCAACCGCCCACACTGCGCTCTTGACGCTCCATGCGTCGTCCGCAGGGGTTCAGGCGCAACCGTGCGCAACTGGCTTGATACAGGAGGGCGCCATGGAGCTAGATTTCATCGGGATCGACCCCGAGACCGGCAAGGACGGCTCACCGACCGTGTGGGTGGACCACGAGCGTCAGGAGATCGTGATCCAGGGCTGGAAGGCCTTGGAGGAGCTGTTGGCCACGATCAGTGGGGCCACGTGGACGCCGGGTACTACCGGGTCGACACGTTCCGGCTGCCCGACGGCACCGTCCGTTCCGAGGCTCAGGTCTTCGACACGCCCCAGCTGGCACCGGCTGTCCCCCACCCGGCCGCCGGTGAGCGGGCCACCGGCCGCGCTGTCACCCCTCCCGTAAAGAACCCGGGAGAAGTACCCACCCTCCCCGCCCAGTTGACGCAGGCGGACGAGCAGACCCGCATGGCGGTGGCGGCGCTCTTCCGCGCGATTCGGCCCGAACCGCGGCTGCGCCTCGGCATGGCCGAGGCGCAGCAGTTGGCGCCCCTCGTCGTCCAGTGGCTGGAACGCGGCAGCACTGCGGCCGAGTTGGCCCAGGCCCTGCTCCCCGGCCTGCCCTCACCCGTGGTGCACTCCCCGGTGGCGATCCTGCGCGACCGACTCCAACGCAAGCTGCCACCCATGCGATCGGGCCCCCCGCCGACCGCCTACTCCGAGTGCGCCAAGTGCCACGATCCGGTGCCGCGCCCCGGCATCTGCCGACCGTGCGCGGGCCTCGGCACCAGAACCGTCGCGGTCGGCACCGGCGCCGCCGCCACCCGGGGCGGCGTCGCCCGTGCCCGGGCGGCCCTGCGCGGGCGGCACGAGCCGCTCACCATGGCGGGCATCGGCTGACCCGCAGGGGTGGCTACGGGCGGACGCCGGGTTCGTCGACGACGGCGCGGACGAGGACGGCCATCTGGCCGGTGACGTCGCCCTTCTTGAAGGTCCCGTTGTCGGTGGCGACGACGGTGCGCTCGCCCCGGAAGGTGTAGTCGGCCTGGTCGAAGATCCACTGGGACTCGACCTTCCCGCCGCCGTCCACTCGCGCGACCGCGACTCCGGGGCGGCCGGCGGCGTCGGTCACCGAGTCGATCACCGTGACCCCGGGGATCTTCGCCGCCGCTCGGTACAGTGCGGCGCTGACCGCGGATGGGGCGATCTGCTCGCGCAGGATGTCGCCGATGGTCCTGAACGCCTCCTCGTCGGGGCCGGGCCCCTGGCCTGCGGTGTCCGCGTGGATCTTGGCCAACAGCGCCTCCGGGTCGGTCGGCAGGGCGGCAGCGTAGGCGTAGCTGCCGATCCCGGCGAAGGGTGCGGGTTCGCCGGGTGGCTCGTGGTCGTCGCCCCCTCCGGGGTTCGGCAACTGCCCGTTCAGGAGGAGCAGGTCCCGCTTGCCGCCGTCGACGGACCTCCAGACCTCCCGTTCCCTCGGCGCCCCGCCCTCCGACTTCGCCCAGTCGTCCAAGCTCTTCACGTAGACGAACTGGTCCCCGCGTGCCGCCGGCACCGGCTGCTGTTCGACCGCTCGCGCCGCGCGGTCCAGTACAACGGCCGCCACCGGCCGGGTGGAGTCGATGCCCGGCCCCGCCCCCGGCCCCGGCTCCGCCGAGCCGCCGACCAGCACCAGGGACAGCGCCAGGCCTCCCGCCAGGGCCGGCAGGGCCACCCAGCCGAGTCGGCTCCGCCGGGGCACGGCCGCCGGCCCGCGCGCGAACTGGTTCATCAGGTGCCCGCGCATCAGCCGCCCTCGGTCGGCGGGGAGTTCCGGACCGTCGGGTGGTGCCAGCAGCCGGGTGAGCTCGGTGCGTGCGTCCTCGTTCATCGCTTCGTCTCCTGAGTCGTCTGAGTCGTCTGAGTCGTCGACCGGGCCGCCTCCGTGCGGCCACCCCCTACCTGTCCGGCTCCCTGCGGAAGTTCCCGCGTGTTTCGAAGCTCCTCCTCCACCAGCGCACGGAGCTTGGTGCGGGCGCGCGAGAGCCGCGAACGCACCGTGCCGATCGGCACCCCGAGCGCCTCGGCCGCGCTCGCGTAGTCCAGGTCCGCCCAGACGCAGAGCCCGAACACCTCGCGCTCGGCCTTGCGCAGCCTGGCCACGGCCCGCCGCACGGCCGCCAGCCGTGCATCGTCGTCGATCCGCCCGACCAGCTCGTCGGCGAAGTCCGGCACCACGGCCCGGCCGGGCAACCGCGCCATCCCCGCCCGGTGCCGCCGGGCCGCCCGGGTCGTGTTGCGCAGCACCTGGGCGGCGATCCCGAACAGCCAGGGCCGCACCGGGCCGCCGTCCTCCCGCAGCCTGCCGCGCAGGCGCCACGCCTCCAGGAAGGTCAGCTGGACGACGTCCTCCGCGACCGCCCAGTCCCCCGCCACCCGCGCCGCGTACCGGTACAGATCCCCTGACGTCTCATCGAACAACTCCCCGAACGCCCACTGGTCACCACTCCTCAATCGAGCCCGCTGCGACAGTTCCACGCCCCCCACCTGTCCGCACCCGCCGCCGGGTTCCCACCGGAATGCGGCGGAGGGCCCCGACGAACCGGGCGGTTCGTCGGGGCCCTGGTCGACCGGTCAGTCCGTCAGGCCCGCGGCCGCCTCCGGCACCAGGCCGAGGCGCAGTTGCTCCTCCTCGACGATGCGCCGGGCCAGCGCCGTCTCCGACACGTCCAGGGCCTCGGGGGTGGTCTCGGCCAGGTCGCTGCGCCGGGCGTAGGCGGCGAACAGCTGGTCCTTGCCGGCGAGCATCCGCACCATCGCCGCGTCGACGCCCTCCACCGTCAGCAGGCGGTGCACCTGGACGGTCCTGGTCTGCCCCATCCGGTGGGAGCGCGCGACCGCCTGGCGTTCCAGGGTGGGCTTGATCTGGGGTTCGCAGATGATCACCACGGACGCCGCCTGGATGTTGAGCCCGATGCCGCCCGCCTCGATCTGGCTGAGCAGCACGGCCGGACCGTCGACGGCGGTGAACTCGTCGACCAGCTCCTGGCGCCGGGCCGCGGTCACCCCGCCCTCGATCGGGCCGATCACGACGGCCCGGCCGTCCAGCCGCTCGGCGACGGCTGCGAGCACCGTCCGGAAGTAGGAGAAGACGACCACCTTGCGGTTGTTCTCCCGCGCCTCCGCGACCAGTTCCGCCAGCCGCCGCAGCTTCGCCGACCCCTCCGGGTTCGCGTAGGCGGCCCGCCGCATCGGCATGATGTGCCCGGCGGCGACGGCCTCGCGGTAGGCCTCGTGGTCGGTGGGGCTGAACTCCTCCCACTCGTCGACCTCGATCAGGTCGGGGAGTTCGGCCAGCACGTCCTCCTGGTTGCGGCGCAGGTAGGCGGGGGCCACGAGCCTGCGGAACTCCGCCGAGCCGATCACCACGTCGCGGCCCCGGAGGCTCTCCACCAGCTCCGGCTGGAGGTGGCCGACCAGGTTGCGGAACTCGTCGACGCGGTTCTCCATCGGGGTCCCGGTGAGGAACAGCACGTGCCCGGAGCGCCCGATCCAGTCGGCGACGGCCCGGGAGCGCCTGGCCGACGGGTTCTTGACGTAGTGGGCCTCGTCGACGACGAGCATCGCGGGCCCGGCCGGGTCCGGTTCGAGGTTGTGCAGGCCGGAGACGCTCACCACGGCCACGTCCCCGGCGCGCCGCCACTCGTCGAGGTGGAGGAGGCGGTCCGGGCCGTGGATCAGGTAGGCCTTCAGGGTGCTGCGCCGCTCGATCTCCCGCGCCCAGTTGATCATCACGCTGGCGGGGCAGACGACCATGAAGTGCGTGCCGCCCTCCGCCTTCAGGTGGGCGAGCGCGGCGATGGCCTGGATGGTCTTGCCGAGGCCCATCTCGTCACCGATGATCACCCTGCGCTGGGCCAGCGCGAACCGGGCGCCGAACTCCTGGTAGCCGCGCAGCGAGACCCGCCGGTGGCGGTCGTCCAGCGGCTGGGCGCGGACCCGGTCCGCGAGTTCGGCGGGCAGGTGGCCGTCGGTCGCCGCCGGTCCGGCGGTCCGGCCGACCGCCTCGGAGAGCACGCCGTAGTACTCGGGCGCCCGGAGTTCGTAGTCGATCCAGGCCTCGGTGTCCGAGGAGTGCACGCGCAGCAGGTCCGTGGCGGCCTGGGCGAGCAGCAGCGGGGTCCCGTCCGCCTCCGACAGCTCCAGCCACTTCCCGAGCCGCCGGACGGCCCCGGACGCCGCGTCCTTCCGCTCGCGGCCGGCGAAGAGGCCCCGCAGCCGGCTGCCGGCCGGGCGGGCGTCGGCGAGGAGCCTGGGCAGCTCCGCCTCGATCCCGTCCGCGGCCCGGCGGGCGCGGGCGAGTTCCGGGCCCGCCGCGACCAGCCTCCCGAGGGCGCGGACCAGCGCGGTGGAGGCGGCGTCCTGGTGCTCGACGTCCAGCCGGACGGCCACGCTCTCGGCCGTCGCCTCGGCCAGCCGCTCCGCCGCGACCTTGAGCTGGGACGCGCTGGTGGCCCCGATGCCGTTGACCGACCGGAGCTCGTAGAGCGACGCCGCGTGCACCTGACCGACGTTCGAGTACCCGGCCCGTTCCAACGCGGTCGTCCGCAGGCCCCCGTCGGCGACCTCCTTCAGCCGTGCGAGCGGCATGGCCGCCAGTTGTTCGCCGGCGAGGGCGGCGGTCAGCGGCGCCAGCGCGGACCGGACGGCCTGCTCGGCCTCCGCGTGGCCGGCCAGCAGGACGCGCGCCGAGGCGAGGAGCCGCTCGGCCCCCCGGATCGTCTCCCTGGCCGCTCCGAACCCGCGCTCCGGACCCATGCCCCGCCCCTCACGCCACGCCCCGCACGTCCTCGGGTCGGCACCCTATCCCACGGTGCCGACGCCCCCGCCCGGCAGGAACGGCACGCGGGAACGGCACAGCGGAAGGGGCCCGCGTCCGAGGAGGACACGGGCCCCTTCCGGGCAGCCGTCCGTCAGCGCATCGAACCGGTGCGCAGCAGGGTGCGGATGACGCGCATCGCGACCGAGAGGCTGGACAGCTCGTAGTTGTCCGAACCCCTTATGTCGTCGAGGGTGCTCTTGGCGCGGTTCAGCAGGGTGGCGTTGAGGTCCGCCCAGTCGCTGTACCGCTCCTCCGGCGTGGCGCCCTCGGTGCCGCAGGCCAGGATGTCGGCGGTCAGCGCCGCGTGCGCCGCGAAGAGGTCCTCGCGGATCGCGGCCCGGGCCATCGACGACCAGCGGTCGGTGCGGGGCAGGTCGATGATGCGGTCGAGCAGGTGCGAGATCTGCAGGCGGTCGCCCAGGTCGTAGTACAGCTCGGCGACGTCGGCGACGTCCTTGCCGGAGCGGTCCGCGACCTCGGTGATGTCCAGGGCCGGGAAGACCGAGGACAGGCCGGCGATCCGGGTGGCCAGCTCCTCCGGCACCCCGGCCGAGGCGAGCTCGCCCTGGATCCCGTCGAACCAGGCCTGGTCCTCACCGCGCAGCGGCTTGGGCAGCGAGCCCCAGACCTGGTTGACCCGGTCGTGGAAGAACTCGATGGTGCCGGCGATGTCGAGCGGCTGGCGGCGGTTGTTGAGCATCCACCGGGTGGCGCGCTCGACCAGGCGCCGCGAGTGCAGTCGCATCTTGGTCTGGACCCGGGCGGGGACCTTGTTGTCCAGGCCCTCGATCTCGGCCCAGATCTCCTCCAGGCCGAAGACGGCCCGCGCGGCGGTGTGCGTCCGGGCGATCTCCTCGTAGGTCGCGCCGGTCTCCTCCTTCAGGCGGAAGGCGAAGGTGCAGCCACCGCGGTTGATCGTGTCGTTGACGATCAGCGTGGTGATGATCTCGCGGCGCAGCGCGTGGCCGTCGATCGCGTCGGCGAACCGGGCGCGCAGCGCGCTCGGGAAGTACTCGTGCAGCGAGGCGCGGAAGTACGGGTCGTCGGGCAGATCGGTGGCCAGCAGCTCCTCGGCCAGGATGATCTTGGTGTAGGCGAGCAGCACGGACATCTCGGGCTGGGAGAGCCCGCGGCCGCTCTGCTGGCGCTCGCGGATCTGCCGCTCGGCGGGCAGGAACTCCAGGCCCCGGTCGAGCTGTCCGGCCGACTCGAACCGGTTGATCATCCGGGCGTGGACGTTGACCATGCTGTGCGCCTGGGCGACGGCGTTGGCCAGCACCACGTTCTGCGCGTAGTTGTTGCGCAGCACCAGGCGGCCGACCTCGTCGGTCATCTCGGCGAGCAGGGCGTTGCGCTGCTTGACCGTCATGTCGCCCTCGGCGACGACCTGGTTGAGCAGGATCTTGATGTTGACCTCGTGGTCCGAGGTGTCCACGCCGGCCGAGTTGTCGATGGCGTCGGTGTCGATCCAGCCGCCGGTGCTCTCCGGGCCGCCGACCGCCGCGTACTCGATGCGGCCGAGCTGGGTGCAGCCGAGGTTGCCGCCCTCGCCGATGACCCGGGCGCGGACCTGCTCGCCGTTGACGCGGATGGCGTCGTTGGCCTTGTCGCCGACCTCGGCGTTGGTCTCGGCGGAGGCCTTGACGTAGGTGCCGATGCCGCCGTTCCAGAACAGGTCGACCGGCGCCTGCAGGATCGCCTTCATCAGCTCGGCCGGGGTCAGGCGGGTCGCCTCGACGCCGAGGGCGGCCCGGACCTGCGGGGTCAGCTGGATCGACTTGGCGGAGCGGGGGTGCACCCCGCCGCCGGCCGAGATCAGCGACTTGTCGTAGTCGTCCCAGGAGCTGCGCGGCAGCTCGAACAGGCGGCGGCGCTCGGCGTAGGAGACGGCCGCGTCCGGGTTCGGGTCGAGGAAGATGTGGCGGTGGTCGAAGGCGGCGACCAGCCGGATGTGCTCGCTGAGCAGCATGCCGTTGCCGAAGACGTCGCCGGACATGTCGCCGATGCCGATGACGGTGAAGTCCTCGGCCTGGGTGTCGACGCCGAGCTCGCGGAAGTTGCGCTTGACCGACTCCCAGGCGCCACGGGCGGTGATGCCCATGCCCTTGTGGTCGTAGCCGGCCGAGCCGCCGGAGGCGAAGGCGTCGCCCAGCCAGAAGCCGTACGACTCCGCGACGCCGTTGGCGATGTCGGAGAAGGTCGCGGTGCCCTTGTCGGCGGCGACGACCAGGTAGGTGTCGTCCTCGTCGTGGCGGACCACGTCGGCCGGGTGGACGACCTCGCCGGCGACCAGGTTGTCGGTGATGTCCAGCAGCGCCGAGATGAACGTCTTGTACGAGGAGACGCCCTCGGCCAGCCAGGCGTCACGGTCCACCGACGGGTCCGGCAGCTGCTTGGCGACGAAGCCGCCCTTGGCGCCGACCGGCACGATGACGGTGTTCTTGACCATCTGGGCCTTGACCAGGCCGAGGATCTCGGTACGGAAGTCCTCGCGCCGGTCGGACCAGCGCAGACCGCCGCGGGCGACCTTGCCGAAGCGCAGGTGCACGCCCTCGACCTGCGGCGAGTAGACCCAGATCTCGAACGCCGGGCGCGGGGCCGGCAGGTCCGGGATGGCCTTCGGGTCGAACTTCATCGACACGTAGGAGTGCCAGTCGCCGGAGGCGTCGTGCTGGAAGAAGTTGGTCCGCAGGGTGGCCTTGATGAGGTTCAGGAAGGAGCGCAGGATGCGGTCCTCGTCCAGCGAGACGACCTCGTCGAGCGCGCCGGCCAGCTCCTCCAGGATGCCCTCGGTCAGCTCGGCCGCGCCCAGCTGGTGGCTCGGGCTCAGCCGGGCCTCGAACAGGTTGACCAGCAGGCGGGTGGTGTGGGTGTTGTTGCGGAGCGCGTCCTCCATGTAGTCCTGGGAGAACGTGGAGCCCGCCTGGCGCAGGTACTTGGCGTACGCGCGCAGCACCATCGCCTGGCGCCAGTTGAGCCCGGCGGTCAGCACCAGCTCGTTGAAGCCGTCGTTCTCGGCCTTGCCGGTCCAGGTGGCGGCGAAGGTCTCCTGGAAGCGCTCGCGGGCCTCGTCGGTGAGCTCGGTGGCCTCGCGCAGCTTCAGGCCGAAGTCGTACACCCACGCGGTGGTGCCGTCGGAGCGGCGCAGCGCGTACGGGTGCTCGTCCAGCACCTCGACGCCCAGGCGCTGCAGCACCGGCAGGACCTCGGTGAGCGAGATCGGGCCGCCGACCCGGTAGATCTTGAAGCGGCGCTCGTCGTCTCCGGCGCCGACCGGCTGGTACAGGTTCAGCCGGAAGTCGCCCGCGCCCTGCAGCGACTCGATCTGCTTGATGTCGGCGACGGCGGTGCGCGGCGGGAAGTCGGCGCGGTAGCCGTCGGGGAAGGCGTTGGCGTACTTGTGGCCGAGCTCGGCGGCCCGCTCCTCGCCCAGCTCGGTGTGCAGCTGGTCGTTGAAGCCGTCCATCCAGAACCGGGCGGCCTCGGCGAGGCGGTTCTCGATCCGCTCGACGTCGCTGTCGGTGAGCTTGGGCAGCTCGGTGCCCGGGGCGACCCGGACCACGAAGTGCAGGCGGGTCAGCACCGACTCGGTGGCGTACACCGTGTAGTCGATGGCGGCGCCGTTCAGCTCCTCCTTGAGGATGTCGGTGATCAGCAGCCGGATGCGCGTGGTGTAGCGGTCGCGCGGCAGGTAGATGAACGCCGAGAAGTAGCGCCCGTACTCGTCCTGGCGCAGGAAGAGACGCAGCTTACGGCGCTCCTGCAGGTAGAGCACGCTGGTGGAGATGGAGAGCAGCTCGGAGGCCGAGGTCTGGAAGATCTCGTCCCGCGGGAAGGTCTCCATGATCTGCAGCAGGTCGCGGCCGTCGTGGCTCTGGCTGGAGAAGCCGGAGCCGTCCAGCACCTCCTGGACCTTGCGGCGCACGACCGGGATGCGGGTGACCGACTCGGTGTAGGCGGCGGAGGAGAACAGGCCGAGGAAGCGGCGCTCGCCGGTGGGCTCGCCGGCGGCGTTGAACTTCTTCACGCCGACGTAGTCCAGGTAGGCCGGACGGTGCACGGTGGAACGGCTGTTGGCCTTGGTCAGGACGAGGAGCTTCTTCTCGTGGGCCTTGGCGCGCACCGGCGCGGAGAGCCGGCCGAAGGCCTCGGAGACGGAGTGGTGGCGGTCGTCGTGGCTGTGCGGGTCGGAGCGCAGGATGCCCAGGCCCGTCCCGGCGACGGCCTTGAGGACCTCCTCGCCCTCGTGCTCGACCAGGTCGTACTCGCGGTAGCCGAGGAAGGTGAAGTGGTCGTCGGCGAGCCAGCGCATCAGCTCCCAGGCCTCGCCGACCTCCTGCTCGGCCAGGCCGGCCGGGGGCTCCTCGGCCAGCTCGTCGGCCAGGCGCAGCGAGCTGTCGCGCATCTTGGCCCAGTCCTCGACGACCTCGCGGACGTCGCCGAGCACGCGGCGCAGGTTGGTCTCGATGCCGCGCAGGTCCTCGCGGTCGGTCTCGCGGTCGATCTCGATGTGCATCCACGACTCGACGGTCGCGTCGGCGGGCCACTCGGCGCCGGCGGCCTGGCTGCGGGAACAGGCGTCGACGTCCAGGATCTCCAGCAGCTTGCCGGTGATGTCACGGCGGACCACCAGCTGGGGGTGGATCACGATGTGGATCGCGCGGTCCTGACGGGACAGCTCGTTGGTGACCGAGTCGACCAGGAAGGGCATGTCGTCGGTGACGACCTCGACCACGGTGTGGCCGCAGGACCAGCCGTTCTCCTCGACCGAGGGGGTGTACACCCGCACCTCGGCGGTGCCCTGCGGGCGCTTGAGGCCCAGGCGGTAGTGGGAGGCCGCGGCTCCGTACACGTCGACCGGGTCGAGGTCGACCAGGTCCTCGGGCGCGGTGTGGAGGTAGTAGTGGTGCAGGTACGCGGTCAGAGCACCGTTGCTCAGACCCTCCCCCGGCGCCGCTCCCCCCACCTGGCTGTTCTCAGCGGCTACGGCTGCCTTCTTGAGCAGTTCGGCCTTGGCTGCGTCCAGCTTGGTCTGCATGACTTCTTGGCTCCTGTCGCGCGCCGTTGCGTGACTCGGTGGTGTGTGGATGTACACCGACGGGTCACCGCAATCCTGCCGCACCATCCGACTGAAAGGGGCTCATGGCGCGCATGAAACGTCCTCCCAGCGGGTAGGACGACACGTTCGCCCTGCAAGCCACCCGACGACGCCAGCCAGCCTAACCGGATCAATCGAAGGTGCACAGGGACAGGGAGGCGCAAACCCGCAGGATGTCAGGTCCGTCCTGGACAGCATGTCCAAACCGGAGCCTGATGTTCACTCTCAGCCCATATGCGGGTATCCGTGCCGGGTCGGCGGGACGAAGGTCTCCTTGATCGCGCGGGCCGAGGTCCAGCGCCGCAGGTTCTGCGCGGCGCCGGCCTTGTCGTTGGTGCCGGAGGCGCGGGAGCCGCCGAAGGGCTGCTGACCGACCACGGCGCCGGTGGGCTTGTCGTTGATGTAGAAGTTCCCGGCGGTGAACCGCAGCTCCTCGACGGCCTGGGCGATGGCGTAACGATCCTGCGCGATCACCGAGCCGGTCAGGCCGTACGGGGCGCCGGAGTCGACCCGGCCGAGCACGTCCTCCCAGCGGGAGTCCTCGTAGACGTGGATCGCGAGGATCGGGCCGAAGTACTCGGTGCGGAAGATCTCGCCCCGGTGGTCGGAGGAGACCAGGACGGTCGGACGGACGAACCAGCCGATCGCGTCGTCGTACTGGCCGCCGGCCACCAGCTCGACGGTCGGATCGGCCTTGGCCCGCTCGATGGCGTTGCGGTTCTTCTCGAAGGCGCGCTTGTCGATCAGGGCGCCCATGAAGTTCGACAGGTCGGTGACGTCACCCACCGTCAGGGCGTCCACCTCGGCCAGGAAGTCGTCCTTGATCCTCAGCCAGAGGCTGCGCGGCAGGTACGCGCGGGAGAGCGCCGAACACTTCTGGCCCTGGTACTCGAAGGCGCCGCGGATCATGGCGGTCTTCAGGATCTCCGGGTCGGCCGAGCGGTGGGCCAGCAGGAAGTCCTTGCCGCCGGTCTCGCCGACGATCCTCGGGTAGGTGCGGTAGCCGCCGATGCTCGCGCCGATGGTCTGCCAGAGCGACTGGAAGGTGGCGGTGGAGCCGGTGAAGTGCAGCCCGGCCAGCGCGGGGTCGGTGAGGGCGACCGGGGAGACCTGCAGACCGTCGCCGGTCACCAGGTTGATCACCCCGGGCGGCAGGCCGGCCGCCTCCAGCAGACGCATCAGGTGGTACGCGGCCAGGGTCTGGGTCGGCGCGGGCTTCCAGACCACGGTGTTGCCCATCAGCGCGGGGGCGGTGGGCAGGTTGCCCGCGATCGCCGTGAAGTTGAACGGGGTGATCGCGTAGACGAAGCCCTCCAGCGGGCGGTGGTCCACCCGGTTCCACACGCCCGGCGAGGAGATCGGCTGGTCGGCCAGGATCTGCCGGGCGAAGTGGACGTTGAAGCGCCAGAAGTCGATCAGTTCGCAGGCGGAGTCGATCTCGGCCTGCTGCACGGTCTTGGACTGGCCGAGCATGGTGGCCGCGTTGAGCGTCTCCCGCCAGGGCCCGGCGAGGAGGTCGGCGGCGCGCAGGAAGACCGCCGCCCGGTCGTCGAAGGAGAGCGAGCGCCACTGCCGCCCGGCGGCCAGCGCCGCGTCCACCGCCGCCCGGGCATCCTCCCGGGTGGCGTTGCCGTACACGCCCAGCTTGGCGGCGTGGTGGTGCGGCTGGACGACGTCGATCCGCTCGCCGCTGCCGAACCGCTGCTCGCCGCCGATGGTCATCGGCAGCGGGATCTGCTCGGCCGCCAGCTCGTCCAGCCGCCGGACCAGCCGCTCCCGCTCCGCGCTGCCGGGCGCGTACGTCCGCACCGGCTCGTTGACCGGGTTCGGCACCTCGGTGACTGCGTCGATGGGCATGGCGGCTCCGTCCTGCTGGGCTCCCGGTACGGGTCCAGCCTGACCAGCGGGGGCGGATTCCGCCCGTTCAGACACGCGGACGGCGGACGTGGCGCCCGCCACTGAGGGCACCTCCCGACCCGCCGCCCGACCCCGCCGCCCGCGCGGCCCGTCAGCCGCTCAGTCCGTCAGCCGGCCCGCCAGCTCGACCGCCTCGGCCAGGCTGTCCACCACCGGGACGCCGACCGGCTCCAGCTTCTCCCGGGTGTGCGAACCGCCGGTGTAGAGCACCGCGCGGGCGCCCACGTGCAGCGCCGCCAGGGCGTCGTCGGCGGCGTCGCCGATCAGCACCGTACGGGCCGGGTCGACGTGCTCGCCGAGCGCGGCCAGGTGGCGGGTCAGCTGCTCCGCCTTCATCCCGCCGGACGGGCCGCTGCGGCCGTCCACCCGCAGGAAGCTGCCGGTCAGGCCGAAGGTGTCGACCATCGGGACGAGCTTGTCGTGCTCGTACATCGACAGCAGCGACTGGCTGTGCCCGGCCGCCCGCCAGTCGGCCAGCAGCTCCCGCACCCCCTCGGTGAGGCCGCAGGCCGGGCTGAGCTCGCGGTAGCGGACGTGGAAGGCGTCGTCCAGCTCCAGCCATTCCTCGGCGGAGGGCATCCGGCCGAGCAGCCGCTCGTAGAACCGGGGGATCGGGATCTCGTACTGCTCGCGGTACTGCTGCATGGTCATCGGGCCGATGCCGATGGTCTCGAACGCGGCGTTGCTCGCGCCGAGGACCGCGTCCATGTCGTGGAAGAGCGTTCCGTTCCAGTCCCAAACGATGTGAGTGCGCACGGAGGAAAACGGTAACCCGGAGCACCGACACGCCGGTAGGACGGAATTCACGCCGGCGGCTTCACGCCAGCAGCGAGGGGATCTCCTGGGTCGCGTACCAGAGCAGGTCGTGGTCCTCGGCGCCGTCCACGGTGAACTGGGCGTCCTGGTCGCCCGCGTCGGCCGCGGCCACCGCCGCCACCGCCGCCGCCACGTCCGTGACCACCTCGGCGTCGGCGACGTCCGCGTGCACCGCGGCGGCCTTCGCCAGCTTCACCGGGCCGGCCAGCACCACCTGGCCGAGCGAGGCCTGGTCCTGGTACTCGTCGCCGGCGAACGGCCGCACGGCCGAATCGGCCACGTCCAGCGCCACCACGACCCGGCGGCGCGGGGCGTCCGGGTCGGCGGCCAGCAGCCGCAGCGAGGACTGCGCGGCCCGGTTCAGCGCCGCGTACTCCAGCTCCTCAAGGTCGTCGCTGACATACCACTCGCGCAGCGCGGGCGTCACGGCGTACGCCGCGGACTGCTCCAGGGCGCCCCCCTCGTGCGCCGCCGCCAGGCCGGTCAGGGTGGTGGGCACGTACACGCGCATCGGTGGCACTCTCCAGTCGAGCGGGGCTTCGTCCAGCGGGTTCGTCCAGCGGGGGTCGTTCGACGGCACAGTGGCCGACGCCCCCAAGAATAAGCTTCGCCGGCCCGCCCGTGATCACCCGAGTTCACTCCCGCCGCGCGGCCCGCAGCGCCTCCCGGCCGGTGCGCAGGCCGCTCTCCAGCACCTCGCCGCGGCGGGCCGGGTCCATCATGTTCGGGCCCATCACCGCCAGGTCGGCCAGGGTCGGCGCGATCAGCCGCACCCGGACCCCCTCGGCCCGCAGCAGCGCGGCCTCGCGCAGCAGCTGCCGGGTGACGGCGCGGCGGTAGCGGCTGACCAGCTGGGCCAGCACACCGCGCGGGCGGTCCCGGGCCCGCCACTCGCGCAGCGCGGCCAGGGTGCCGCGGCCGGGACGCTCGGCGCGCGGGCCCAGCCGCAGGGCCATCGGGGCGAGCACGTACACCTCGTCCAGGCCGCGGCCGAGCATCAGGTCGGCGTTGGTGGCCGACCAGCAGCCGCCGTCCACGTACGCCGAGCCGTCCAGGCGGACCGGCGCGAACCAGCCGGGGATCGCGCAGGAGGCCATCACGGCGTCGGCGACCGCGACGGCCGGGGCGTCCGGGTCGCCGAAGACCACCCGGCGGCCGCTGCGGTAGTCCACCGCGGCCACCCGCAGCGGGGCCGCGGTGGCCGGGCCCGGGGCGGTGGCGGCGGGGGCCGGGATCGCGGCGGCGTCCGGGGCCGCGTCCGGGGCGGGCCAGCCGTCCGGGCCGAGCAGGCCGCGCACCAGCTCGCCGACCGGCGCCAGCGAGCCGCGGCCGTGCGGCGCCACCGCCGAGACCATGGTCAGCAGCGGGTACGCGCGCGGGTTCCGCACGGCGTCCCGCAGCAGGTCCGGCGAGCCGATCCCGGCCCGCGGGCGGGGCGGCAGCGCGCCACCGACGGCGGTGTCGTAGTCGAAGGCCACCCCGGCCAGCGGGCCCTCGGTGATCGGCAGGCCGCGCTGGTGGTCGCGCAGCTGCTCGGGGCGGACGCCGCCGGCCAGCATCGCGGCCAGGATCGCGCCCGCCGAGGTGCCGAGCAGCACGTCCGCCGCACCCGGCTGGCGCCCGGTGGCCTCCTCGACGGCGCACAGCGCGCCGACCGTCCAGGCCGCGCCGAGCATCCCGCCGCCGCCCAGCACCAGCCCTCGCCGGGGTGCGCCCCCGGCGCCCGGTGTCGGCGCCGCCACCGCCCGTGCCGCCATACCGGCTGTCGTCATCCCGGCCGCCCGTCGTCGTGGGGGCGAGACCCCCGCCAGGCTCCGATGGTGCGCGCGGACGGCTGCGGGACGCAACGGCGGGCCCGGGCACATCACCCGGTCCGACCTACCGGGGCGTCCCCTTTCCGGGCCGTACGCCCCGCCCCCGCGCGTCAACCGGGCACCCCCGAACAACCCTTCGAACCCGCCGCCGCACTGGTCAATTCACTCGGATAGGTGAACTTTTCGCCTCCCCCGGCCGCCACGAAAACGCATTGCCGCCCCACGCGGGGCGGCGCCAGCCTGGGCCCGTCCGTACCCGCACCACCCCTACCGGGAGCCACCGTGACCGTCCACCTGAGCAGCGATCCGACCACCCGCCCGACCGCTCGTCCGGCCGCCGGGCTCACCGCCCGCCCGCACCGCCGGATCCGCGCCACCGGCGGCTGCGACCCGGCCGGGCGCCGACCGCGCCACCCGCGCGCCGCCTGCACCGCCGCCGGAGCACCCCGCCACGACCCCGGGGCGCTCGCCTCCCGCTTCGCCCACCAGCTGGTCGAGGTGCTCACCGGCGCCCGGCCCTCCGGCCAGCTGATGCGGCACACCAGCCTGGACGGCTACGGGCAGCTCGCCTCGCTGGTCCGGGCCGGCGCGCTGCGCCGCGGCGGCCCCGCCGACCGGCCCCGGCTCGGCCCGGTGCACGACCGGTCACCCTCGCCCGACGCGGTCGAGGCCTGCGTCCGGGTCGACCTCGGCCGCCGGCACCACATGGTGGCCTTCCGGCTGGAGCAGCGCGGCCCGGCCGGGCAGTGGCAGTGCACCGCCGTGGAGGCCCGATGAGGCCCCCGGCCCACGGGACGGCGCAGGGCGCCGCCCCCGTTCGGGTGCGGCGCCCTGCGTGGCGTCCCGGGGTGCGCTCAGGCCTTGCGGCGGCGGCCCTTGGTGGACTTGGCGGCCTTGCGGCGCTCGGCGCGGGTCAGCCCGTCGCTCTCGTCCTCCGACACGGAGTCCTCGAAGTCGCCCTCGACCACACCGCCGCCGACCTCGTCCGAGGGCGCCGTGTAGTGCAGCCGCTGCGGCTTCGGGGCCTCCAGGCCCTTCGCCTTGATCTCCGGGCGGGCGGCGTCCTTCTCCAGCTTGTCGAGGACTACCTCGGCGTCCTCCAGCGGCACCTCCTCGACCTGCTGCTCGACCTGGACCTCCAGGTTGAACAGGTAGCCGACGGACTCCTCCTTGATGCCCTCCATCATCGCGGTGAACATGTCGAAGCCCTCGCGCTGGTACTCGACCAGCGGGTCGCGCTGCGCCATGGCCCGCAGGCCGATGCCCTCCTGGAGGTAGTCCATCTCGTAGAGGTGCTCGCGCCAGCGGCGGTCCAGCACCGACAGCACGACCCGGCGCTCCAGCTCGCGCATGATCTCGGAGCCGAGCTGGTCCTCGCGGGCGCCGTACTGGGCCTGGATGTCCTCCTGGACGACCTTGATCAGGAACTCGGGGGTCAGGCCGGACGGACCGCCGACCTCCTCCTCCAGCTCCGCGAGGTCCAGGGTGATCGGGTAGAGCTGCTTGAGCGCCGTCCAGAGCTTGTCGAGGTCCCAGTCGTCCTCGAAGCCCTCGCCGGTGGCCGCCCGGACGTACGCCTCGACGGTGTCGTCCATGAAGTGGCCGACCTGCTCCTGGAGGTCCTCGCCCTCCAGCACCCGGCGGCGCTCGCCGTAGATGACCTCGCGCTGGCGGTTGAGCACCTCGTCGTACTTCAGGACGTTCTTGCGGATCTCGAAGTTCTGCTGCTCGACCTGGGTCTGCGCGGAGGCGATGGCGCGGGTGACCATCTTGGACTCGATCGGCACGTCCTCGGGCACGTTGGCCATCGAGAGCACGCGCTCGACCATGCCGGCCTTGAACAGGCGCATCAGGTCGTCGCCCAGCGACAGGTAGAAGCGGGACTCGCCCGGGTCGCCCTGACGGCCGGAACGACCGCGCAGCTGGTTGTCGATCCGGCGGGACTCGTGCCGCTCGGTGCCGAGGACGTAGAGGCCACCGGCCTCCTTGACCTCGTCCTGCTCGGCCTTCACCGAGGCCTTGGCCTTCTCCAGCGCGGCCGGGAACGCGGCCTCGTACTCCTCCGGGTTGTCCCCCGCGGAGAGCCCGCGCTGGGCCAGCTCGGCCGCCGCGAGGTGGTCCGGGTTGCCGCCGAGCATGATGTCGGTGCCACGGCCGGCCATGTTGGTGGCGACGGTGACGGCGCCCTTGCGGCCGGCCTGCGCGACGATCTGCGCCTCGCGCTCGTGGTGCTTGGCGTTCAGCACCTCGTGCGGGATGCCGCGCTTGCGCAGCTCCTGCGACAGGTACTCGGACTTCTCGACCGACACGGTGCCGACCAGCACCGGCTGGCCCTTGTCGTGCTTCTCGGCGATGTCCTCGACCACGGCGGCGAACTTGGCCGGCTCCGACTTGTAGATCAGGTCGGGCTGGTCGATGCGCAGCGGCGTCTTGTTGGTCGGGATCGGCACCACGCCGAGCTTGTAGATCTGGTGGAACTCGGCGGCCTCGGTGGTGCCGGTACCGGTCATGCCCGAGAGCTTGTCGTACAGACGGAAGAAGTTCTGCAGGGTGATGGTGGCCAGGGTCTGGTTCTCGTTCTGGACCTCCACCCCCTCCTTGGCCTCGATCGCCTGGTGCATGCCCTCGTTGTAGCGGCGGCCGGCCAGGATGCGGCCGGTGTGCTCGTCGACGATCATGACTTCGCCGTTCATGACGACGTAGTCCTTGTCGCGCTTGTACAGCTCCTTGGCCTTGATGGCGTTGTTCAGGAAGCCGACCAGCGGGGTGTTCACCGACTCGTAGAGGTTGTCGATGCCCAGGTAGTCCTCGACCCGGGTGACACCCTCCTCCAGGATGCCGACGGTGCGCTTCTTCTCGTCGACCTCGTAGTCGCGCTCGATCTTCAGGCGCAGCACCAGCTTGGCGAAGTCGGCGTACCACTTGGTCGCCTGGTCGGCCGGGCCGGAGATGATCAGCGGGGTACGGGCCTCGTCGATGAGGATCGAGTCGACCTCGTCGACCACCGCGAAGTTGTGGCCGCGCTGGACGAGTTCGTCCTTCGACCAGGCCATGTTGTCGCGCAGGTAGTCGAAGCCGAACTCGTTGTTCGTGCCGTACGTGATGTCCATCGCGTACTGGCGCTTGCGCTCGACGGGGGTCATGTTGGCGAGGATCACGCCGACCTCAAGGCCGAGGAAGCGGTGCACCCGGCCCATCCACTCCGAGTCGCGCTCGGCGAGGTAGTCGTTGACGGTGATCAGGTGGACGCCCTTGCCGGTCAGCGCGTTGAGGTACGCGGGCAGGGTGCCGACGAGGGTCTTGCCCTCACCGGTGCGCATCTCGGCGACGTAGCCGTGGTGCAGCGCCGCACCACCCATGAGCTGGACGTCGTAGTGCCGCTGGCCGAGCACGCGCTTGGCGGCCTCGCGGACGGTGGCGAACGCCTCGGGGAGGATGTCGTCCAGCGTCTCGCCGTCCTCGAGCCGCTGCTTGTACTCGTCGGTCAGCGCGCGCAGCTCGGCGTCGGTGAGGTTGACGAAGTCCTCTTCGATGGAGTTGACCTGGGCAGCAATCCGCTGCAGCTTGCGAAGGATCTTGCCTTCGCCGGCGCGCAGGATCTTGTCGAAGACGGACACTTGAGCGGGCTCCTTGCCTGTATTGGCACTGGACGACTGCACGGCGGGTCCACCCCACCGCACGGGCCATCGTATGCGAGGAGTCCAATCCGCCGGGAGGTGCGTCAGCACGGTATTCCCGTGTCACCCGCGCGGGCACATGGACCGATAGCACCGCCCACCGGGGCAAAACGGTCGGCGGCCCGGACAGTTGGCCCCGCGATCGGGTGCTCCCGTCCCCCGTCCCGCGAAATAATCCGTTCACGGCGGAGCCCGCCCGCTCCCGGGCCCGCTGTCGGTGCCCGGGGCTACGCTCGCCGGCATGACCGCCGCAGCCGCCGACAGCACCCCCGTCACCGCTCCCGTCACCACCCTGACCGCCGACGAGGCCCGCCGGATCGCCCTGCGCGCCCAGGGCCTGCTCGGCGCGCCCGACCGCCGGGCCGGAGTGCGCGGCGTCCTGCGACACCTGGGCGCCGTCCAGTTGGACACCATCTCGGTGCTGGCCCGCTCGCACGAGCTGGTGCCGTACGCCCGGCTCGGCGCGGTCGGCCGCCCGGCCGTCGAGGCGGCGTACTGGGGCGCGGGCACCAGCTTCGAGTACTGGTCGCACGCTGCCTGCATCCTGCCGGTCGAGGAGTGGCCTCTGTTCGCCTTCCGGCGCCGCCGCTACCGCGACCGCGGCCACCTCTGGGGCCACCAGGTCACGCCCGAGGCCTACCGGGCCGTGCTCGACAAGCTACGCGCCGAGGGGCCGTTGACCTCCACCGAGCTGGGCGGGGCCAAGCGGACCGCCGAGTGGTGGGACTGGTCGGACACCAAGATCGCGGTCGAGCGGGCGCTGGCCTTCGGCGACGTGGTCTGCACCGAGCGCCGCGGCTGGAAGCGGGTGTACGCGCTCGCCGAACAGGCCATCCCGGACGCCCTGTTCGGGCAGGAGCGGTCCGACCGGGAGTGCGTGCGCACCCTGGTCGCCCAGGCCGGCGCCGCGCTCGGCATAGCCACCCGGGCCGACCTGCTGGACTACCACCGGCTGCGCGCCGAGGAGTTGGACCCGGTGCTCGCCGACAGCGGGCTGGTCCCGGTCGAGGTGGCCGGCTGGGGCCCGGACGGCGCCGCGGCCCCAGCCTGGGCCGACCCTGCCGCCCTCGCCACCACCCCGCGCGGGCGCCACCGCACCACGCTGCTCTCGCCGTTCGACTCGCTGGTCTGGGACCGCGCCCGCACCGAGCGGATCTTCGGCATGACGCACCGGCTGGAGGCCTACACGCCCAAGCACAAGCGGGTGCACGGCTACTTCGCGATGCCGCTGCTCGCCGGCGGCCGGCTGGTCGGCCGGGTCGACCCGGCCCGCGAGGGGCGCACGCTGGTCGCCCGGCAGGTGTCGCTGACCGGCGGGCGAGGGCGTGACGCCCGGCACGTCGAGGCGCTGGCCGCCGCGCTGCGCGAGGCGGCCGCCTGGGTCGGCTGCGACGGGGTGCGGGTCGAGACGCTGCACGACGAACGGCTGCGCCCCGCCCTGGAGAAGCTGCTCGCGGACTGAGCGGCCCGGCGCTGGCGCCGGGCCCTGCCCGGGCCCGGCCGACGCCGGACCCGGCTCACCCTATTTCGAGGATCTTCTCCCGCATCGCGTACACCACGGCCTCCATCCTGGAGTGCAGCTGGAGCTTCTCCAGGATGTTGCGCACGTGGTTCTTCACGGTGTTCTCGCTGATGAACAGCTCCTTGGCGATCTCCCGGTTGTTCATCCCGGTCGCCACCAGCTTCAGCACCTCCAACTCCCGGTCGGTGAGCCGCGGTGCGGGCACCAGGTCCCGGTCGTCGGAGCGGCGCTGGATCATCGACTTGAACTCGGTGAGCAGCTTGGAGGCCATCGACGGGCTGATCTGCGACTGCCCGTCGGCGACCGCGCGGATCGCGGTGGCGACCTCGTCGGTGGAGATCTCCTTCAGCAGGTAGCCGGTGGCCCCCGCCTTGATCGCCTCGTAGAGGTCGGCCTCCTCGTCGCTTATCGTCAACATGATGATCTTGGTGCTGGGCGCCACGTCCTTGATCGCCGTGCAGGCCTCGATCCCGCTGCGGCGCGGCATCCGGACGTCCATCAGGATGATGTCGGGCAGCAGGTCGGCGGCCTTCAGCACGGCCTCGGCGCCGTCCCCCGCCTCGCCGACGACCTTGATGTCCTGCTCCTCCGCGAGCACGATCTCCAGCCCCCGGCGGAACAGCGCGTGGTCGTCCACCACCAGCACGCGGATCGGCTCACCCCGGTGCGGCGCGTACGCGGGCTCCCCCTCCGGCCCCGGCGGCAGTCCGGCGACCGGCCCCGCAGCGGGCCCCAGCCCGAAGTGATCCCCCATCCGCTCCTCCCCCTTCGCGGGTCGTCGTGCGCCAATCATTCCACGCCCCGAAGCCGCCCCGGTCACCCTCCGGCGCCGATTCCCCCGCATCGGGTGACCCCTGCCCGCAGGACGCCCGAGCGCCGTTCGAACCCGCCCCACCCCTCACGCCCGACCCGGACGTCACAGCCGCTCCACGCACCCGCCCCACGCACCGGCCCCGGAACGCCGGTGACCCCGGCGGCCACTGCCACCGGGGTCACTCCTCTCATCACTGCCGGGACGGTCAGTCCTCTCCGTCGACCCGCCCGATCGCGCCGCCCGCGCCACTGGCCACGCCTGCCGCCATGTCCGGCTGCACGTGGATGACGCCGTAGTGGTAGCCGTGTCGGCGGTAGACCACGCTCGGCAGGCCGCTGTCCTTCTCCACGAAGAGGTAGAAGTCGTGGCCGACCAGCTCCATCTCGTAGAGCGCCTGGTCCAGCGCCATGGGGGCGGCCGAGTGGGTCTTCTCGCGGACCACCAGCGGGCCCTCGCCCTCCACTTCCAGGGATCCCATCATGGTCTTGCGGACGGCCCCGTTGGCCTCGCCCTCCGTGGCGGTCGTCTCCGGCAGCGCGGCCAGGGCCGCCGTCGCCTCGGCGACGCTCATGGGGGTGCGGCCGTTGGCGCCGCCCTTGTGCACTCGACGCCGGTCCGCGGACTTGCGCAGCTGCGCGTCGAGCTTCGCCGAGGCCAGGTCGAGCGCCGCGTACGGGTCGCCGGCGGCGGCTTCGGCCCGGATCACCGGGCCTCGGGTACGGAGAGTGATCTCCACGCGGTCGGACCGGTCGGCCTGCCGCGGGTTGTGCTCCTTGGACACCTCGACGTCGAGGCTGATCACCTTGCCGTCGAACTTCTGGACCTTCTCCAGCTTCTCGGCCACGTGCTCGCGGAACCTCTTGGGCACCTCGGTCTTGCGGCCCTTGACGACGATGTCCACGCAGAACTCCGATCCCTCGTGCTGACGCCGATCCGGGTGCTACCGGACCGGACTGAGATCCAGCTGGACCAGCCCGTCCACTGCCGGCCCCCGCCCCCGCCGCCAGCGGCGGAAACGACTGGCCCCTCACCTCACTTCCTCCCCACCAGGGACTCTTGAAACCCCCTGGAGCCTTATCGAACACCTCACACGGGGTTTTCGCCTCCCCGGGCAAGAAGGTGGGTATGACCCGATATTGCGGTCGGGCGGTCAAGCTGGTGAACCCTGTCTACCCTCTCCCGGGTGAAGTATGGGTAAATACCTGGACAACGCCCCCCATACGGCGGATCCTTTGCTGACTCTCCGTGTCCGCCTCTCCATGTCTGCCGCCGCCAGGAGCAGCCGTGCCGCCGTCCCCCTCCGCCGCTCCTCCGCCCTCCCCCAGGAGGGCGCTCGGCCACGCGCTGGCCGGACTGCTGGACGTCCTGCTCCCCGTGGACTGCGCGGGCTGCGGCGCCGAACGCACCCAGCTCTGCCCGGCCTGTCGGCACGCCCTGGCCACCGCCCGTCCCGGACCCACCGTGCTGCCCTGGGCGCATGCCGCCGCCCCGTACGCCGGCCCGGTCCGGCAGCTGCTGCTCGCGCACAAGGAGCGCGGCGCGCTGCGGCTGGCCGGGCCGCTCGGCGAGGCGCTCGGACGGGCGGTGCGCTCCGCACTGGGGGCCCGCGCCGGGGCCGCGCCGCTGCTGCTGGTCCCGATGCCCTCGGCCCGGGCGGCGGTCCGCGCCCGCGGCCACGATCCGACGCTGCGGCTGGCCGGGGCCGCCGCCCGCTCGCTGCGCCGGGCCGGCCTGGACGCCCGGGCCACGCCGCTGCTGCGGCACGCCCGTCCGGTCGCCGACCAGGCCGGGCTGACCGCGGCCGAGCGGCGGCGCAACCTGCGCGGCGCGCTGACCGTCCTGCCGCGCGCCCGGCACGGCCTGGCCGACCGTCAGCCGGTGCTGGTGGACGACCTGGTGACCACCGGTGCGAGCCTGGCCGAGGCCGCCCGGGCGCTGGCCGCCGCCGGACTGACCGCCAGGGCCGCCGCCACCGTCGCGGCCACCGAGGTGCACCCGACCGGGGTGCGCCCGGAGGGCTGAGCGGCCCGGCACCCGGGCCCCTGACACCCCCGCACCCGGCGGCGCGTCAGCCCACGTAGAAGAAGGACCGGACCTTGTCGACGAACTGGGCTTCCCGCCACTGGTTGTTGACCAGCCGGTAGACCCGGCCGTCGGCCATCATCGCGAGCACCGGCGGCGACGGGGTCAGGGTGTCCCCCCGGGACTCCGGGGCCGAGATGGCCCCGATGCTGTCCCCGCCCTGCAGTTGACTGTCCGTGCTCTGCGAGCCGTCGGTGCTGATGTAGTACAGCTGCGGGGTCCGGTCGGCCTCCTTGCCGAGCACCAGCAGCTGGTCGGCCTCCGCCCAGGTCACCGAGGTGACCTCAGTGAGCGAGGGGGCCGCCCGGCGCAGCGAGGTGATCTTCACGGTCGGCGCCTCCGGGGTGCCGCCGTGCACGACCAGTCCGAACATCAGCGAGGTGGTGCCCAGGCCCGGGGTCTTGACCACCAGGGCGGCCCGGGCGCCGTCCGAGGAGATCTTCAGCCCCTGCACGGTCTGCCCGGTCAGCCCCTCGACCGGCACGGTGTACGCCTTGTTGCCGCGCACCGTGACCACCCGCTGGGCCTGCGGGTTGCGGTCCACCACCCAGAGGTCGCCGCGGCCGTCCCAGCTGGGCGAGGCGAGGCCGTTGTCCTTGTCGGCGGTCTTCCCCGGGGAGCTGAGCACCGGCTCGGGCATCGCCACCGTGCTGTCCTGCAGCGGCACCGAGTAGAGCTGGTGGGCGTCCGCGCTGATCACGGCGGCCCGCAGGCCGTCCCGGCTGATCGCGATGACGCCCTGCTGGGCCGCGCCGCCCGGCTGCGGCTTGCCGAGCACGCCGTGCACCGGGTCGCCGGTACGGGCGTCGTCGGTCACCATCAGGGCGCCGTTGTCGGCCCGCTGGTAGTACAGCTGCACCGGCATCGGCCCGGACAGCGCGCCCGGCCCGGTGGCCGGCACGTCGGTGCGGCTGGCCGTGCAGGAGCCGCGCGGGCCCTTCAGCTCCAGCCGCTCGACCTGCCCCTTGCCCTGGTCGGCGAGGGTGTAGAAGAGCTGGGACGCCATCCGGCGGCAGGCCATCGGCTCGCCGAGGTCCGTCCCGCCGAGCTGCACGTGGGCGACCCGGCTGTCGTCGATGACGACCTTGTCGACCGTGGTGCCGGCCGGGAACGCCGTGCGGACCACCGGCGAGAGCCAGGTCGAGGGCCCGGCCACGAGCGCCCTGGCGGCCGAGGTCAGCGGGTCTATCCGGCGGCGCAGGTAGATCGGGTCGGCGATCAGCACCTCCTGGCCGGTGTTCCCGGTCGGGGCGGCGGACGGGTCCGGGGCGGTGTAGAAGAACCGCTCGACCTGCCGGAAGCTGTTCCGGAAGTTGGTCTGGTTCATGATCACGCCGGGCGGCAGCCGGTCGATCCGCCACTCGCCGTCCTTCTCCCGGACGAGGGTGAAGTCCGACGCGACGTTGTTGTTCTGCCCGGCGACCGGCAGGTACGAGTGCTTCTCGTCGACCGTGGCGACCATCTGCCCGGTCACCGTCGCGGAGGCCGTGGTCGCGGTGTCGGAGACGTCCTGGCCGGCCTTGATGGTCGTGGCGGCGAGCACCTGGATGCCGGCGTCCGGGTTCCAGGTCGCCGCGGCGTTCTCGGTGAGGTACTTGCGCGCGGTCTCGTACCCCTCGTCGGCCGTCACCGCGTCCAGGAAGCCGGTCACCAGCTCCCCGGGCTTGGCGCCCTTGCCGGGCGCCATCGGGTAGACCCTGGCCTGCAGGTTCTTGTCGGCCGACCCCTGGGACAGCTCCACCCTGGTGATGCCGCCGGAGTCCGGCATGGCCGCACAGCCGCTCGCCACCAGGGCGCCGAGCACCGTGCCGGCCACCGCGACCAGCCGCGGCTCAGTCCTGCTGCTCGTCCTTCGCACGCTGCGACCCCTCCAGGTCCGTCCCACCCGTCGCGTACGGCTCCGCCGTCCGCTGTGCCACCGACGGCCGTCCGGGCGTCGGGTCCACCATGACCTGGGCGCCGGTGGCGCCGTAGCCGGCCCCCGCCGTCCGCACGTCCGAGGGGTCCGAGCGCGGCCCCTCGGGCATCCGGGTCCGGCCCAGCCCGGGGCCGATGTTCAGCACCCCGCCGAGTCCACTGCCCAGTCCGTTGCCGGATCCCTCCGGCGTCTCGGTCTGCTCCTCGGCGGCGGTCAGCGCCGTGGAGCCGGTCGGGGCGATCGCCCGCCGGTACGGCGCACCGTACGTGCCCAGGCCCCGGTTGTTGCGGGAGTCCTCCGGCTCCAGCCGGAACGGCGCCCGGTTGATCTCGCCGCCGCGGGTGCGCGGCAGAGTGAGCCGGAAGTGCGAGCCGCCGCCGGGCTCGCCCCAGGCCTGGAGCCAGCCGCCGTGCAGATGGGCGTCCTCGACCGCGATGGACAGTCCCAGGCCGGTGCCGCCGGTGGTGCGCACCCGGGACGGGTCGGCCCGCCAGAAGCGGTGGAACACCCGGGAGGCCTCGCCCGGCTTGAGGCCGATGCCGTAGTCGCGCACGCCGACCGCGACCGCGCCGTCGGCCGAGCCCAGCCGGACCACCACGTCACGGCCCTCGCCGTGCTCCAGCGCATTGACCACCAGGTTGCGCAGGATGCGCTCGATCCGGCGGGAGTCCACCTCGGCGACCACCGGCTCGCCGTCGCCGCGGATGATGACCGCGCTGCCCTTGGCCTGGGCCAGCGGGTCGGCGGACTCCACCACCCGGGCGACGATGTCGCGCAGGTCGACCGGCTCGGCGTCCAGGATCGCGGCGCCGGCGTCGAAGCGGCTGATCTCCAGCAGGTCGGCCAGCAGCGACTCGAAGCGGTCCAGCTGGCCCTGCAGCAGTTCGGCCGAGCGGGCCGCCATCGGGTCCAGGTCCTCGCGGCTGTCGTAGATCAGGTCGGCGGCCATCCGGACCGTGGTCAGCGGGGTGCGCAGCTCGTGCGAGACGTCCGAGACGAACCGCCGCTGCACCCGGGACAGCTCCTCCAGCTGGCGGATCTGCGCCTGGAGGGCGTTGGCCATCCGGTTGAACGACTCCCCGAGGCGGGCGATGTCGTCCGTCCCGGTCACCTTCATCCGCTCTTCCAGGTGCCCGTCGGCGAGCCGCTCGGAGATGCCCGCGGCCATCCGCACCGGGGTGACCACCTGGCGCACCACGACCCAGGCGATGGCACCCATCAGGATCACCACGAACACGCCGGCGGTGGCCAGGGTCCCGGTGATCAGGTTGAGGGTGTCGGTCTCCTGGCCGAAGGAGAACACGTAGAACAGCTGGTAGCTGGTGTCGGCCGGACCGACGAACTGCATGCCGAGGGCCAGGCCGGGCTCGCTCTTGCCGCCGCCCTCGGGCGAGCGGTGGATCCTGGTCGGCTGGTCGAACATCTGGCCGGGCTCGTCGTAGAGCCTGGCCCGCAGGCTGTCCGGGACGCTGCTGGGCTGGATGTCGCCCGAGTAGCGCGGCGCGAAGCCGGCCGTGTCCGGGACGACGGCACCGGTGCCGGGGGCCATCGCGATCACCGAGTAGACCGTCTGCCCGCTCGCGGCCAGGTCGTTGACCTGCCGCAGCAGCCAGGTGCCGGTCTCGGCGGTGGTCGGGTCCGCGTTGGCCCGCAGGTTCTGGTCCCGGGCCTCGTCGATCTTCTTCTGCTCGACCTGGAAGCCGATCCGGGCCTGGGCCCGGGCGGCGTCCAACTTGGTCTGGAGCAGGCCGGTGCGCACCTGCGCCATCACGACCACGCCCAGCACCAGGACCACCGCGATGGACAGCAGCAGGGACACCGCGATCACACGCACCTGGATCGAGCGGTGGTACAGCGCGGCCACCCGGTGCGCGGGACGACGGAACTGACGCTTCAGCAGGGCGATCACTCCGGACGGGCCGCGACGGCGGCGGGTGGTCGAACTCAACACGTCCCCGCGCACGGCCTCCGCCCCGTCGGTCGCGGTACCCGACGGGGTGTCCTCGGCCCGCTCCGTCACGTCAGCTGGGTCCGGCCTTGTAGCCGACGCCACGGACGGTCACCACGATCTCGGGGCGCTCCGGGTCCTTCTCGATCTTCGAACGCAGCCGCTGCACATGGACGTTGACCAGGCGGGTGTCCGCCGCGTGGCGGTAGCCCCAGACCTGCTCCAGCAGCACCTCGCGGGTGAACACCTGCCAGGGCTTGCGGGCCAGCGCGACCAGCAGGTCGAACTCCAGCGGCGTCAGCGGGATGCTGCGGCCGTCCCGCTTCACCGAGTGGCCGGCCACGTCGATCACCAGGTCACCGATGGTCAGCTGCTCGGGCGTCGGCTCCTCGGCGCGGCGCAGCCGGGCGCGCACCCGGGCCACCAGCTCCTTGGGCTTGAACGGCTTGGTGACGTAGTCGTCGGCGCCGGACTCCAGCCCCACCACGACGTCGACCGTGTCGGTCTTCGCGGTCAGCATGACGATCGGAACGCCGGACTCCGCCCGGATCTGCCGGCAGACGTCGATGCCGTCCCGGCCCGGCAGCATCAGGTCGAGCAGGACCAGGTCAGGCTTGGACTCCCGGAACGCTGCTAGCGCCCTGTCCCCATCCGCGACGAAAAACGGCTCAAAACCCTCACCCCGCAGCACGATGCCGAGCATCTCGGCCAGTGCGGAGTCGTCATCAACGACGAGGACGCGTCCCTTCATGGGTCCATCTTCTCATTACCGGATTGTGACCTGCCGCACAGCAGTGCCAATGCTCCACAACGGCCAACTCCCCCACCGGCTAATTCCGGCCATACCGGGCGAATAGACCCCGTCGGAGCGTCTCCGAACCGTCCGGAAACCGCCGTCCGACCCCCTGGGCGGTCCCGTTGCCGATCAGCAACCGGATCCCCCTGGGGCCTCTCCGGGCCCCATGGCACGATGGGCGCTGCGCGCGGGCGAAAGATCCGCCCGGAGCCGCACCCGTGACGCCCCTCCGAGGAGCAGTGATGACCGACACCCCGGGCTGGGCCTCGCCCGGCTCGTCCGAGCCACCCCGCGACGACGCCCGGCCCCCGGCCGACGCGCCCGCCGCCGTGCCCGGGCCGTCGGCACCTCCTCAGGCCGCCCCCGCCTGGGGCGCCCAGTACGGGCGGCCGAACCAGGGCGGTCGCACGCCCGGCGGCCACGACCCGTACGGCTGGGGCGCCCAGCGCAGCCCCAGGCCCGGCGTCATCCCGCTGCGCCCGCTCAGCGTCGGCGAACTGCTCGACGGGGCCGTCACCACCGTCCGCCGGCACTGGCGCACCGCGCTCACCCTCTCGCTCGGCATCGCCGTCATCGACCAGGCCGGCGCGATCGCCGCCGCGATGCTGGTCAACGGCCCGTCCAGCCCTACCACCGACCTCATCACCCTGCTCGCCCGCACCCCGCTGATGCTGCTGCTCGACGCGTTCGCCGTCGCACTGCTCACCGTGGTGGTCAGCCGCGCCGTCCTCGGCCGGCCGGTGACCGCCGGGGAGGCCTGGCGCGACGCCCGCCCGCGGCTGCTGCAGCTGCTCGGCCTCACCGCGCTCACCACCCTGATGAGCGCCGGCGTGGTCCTGCTCGGCTTCACCCCGCTGCTCGGCTACAGCGCCGGAGGCGCCGGCTCGCCCGGGACCACCGCCCTGCTGTTCCTCGTCGGCTTCCTGACCGTCCCGGTCGCCGCCTGGCTGCTGATCCGCTACAGCCTGGCCGCCCCCGCGCTGATGCTGGAGAAGCAGGGCGTGCTGACGGCACTGTCGCGCTCGCGGCGACTGGTGCGCGGCTCGTGGTTCCGGATCTGCGGCATCGTCCTGCTGAGCCAGGTGCTGTCGGGGATCCTCGCCATGGTGCTGCTCATCCCGTTCCGGTTCGTCGGCCTGGTCCTCGGCTTCGGCAGCATCGACCGCCTCGACGAGAGCCACCAGACCGTCGGCATGCTGGTCCTGACCGCGATCGCCGGGATCATCGCCTCCGCGCTCTCCACGCCGTTCATGGCCGCGGTCGGCGTACTGGTCTACATCGACCAGCGGATCCGCCGCGAGGCCCTGGACATCGAGCTCGCCCGCGCCGCCGGACTGTCCGAGCAGGACGGCACCGGCTGGAACGGCCAGGCCGACCAGACCTCCGCGAGGCGCTGAGCCGGATGCCCATCTGGGGGGACAGGCTCCTCGCCGCGGGCGGCGCCCCGGCCACCGTTCCGCGTGACCCAGCGCGCGACGCCGCCCGCGACGAGCTGCTCAAAGCCGACTACCACAAGAACGACCCGTCCCTCCTGGAACGGGCCGTCAACTGGATCTGGGACCAGTTCGACCGCGCGCTCGGCAGCATCTCCGGCAACGGCACCGACGGCACCACCGGACTGGTCCTCTTCCTGATCGTCGCCCTGCTGATCGGCGCCGCGCTCTGGTGGCGCCTCGGCGCACCCGGGCGCGCCGCCCGCACCGTCCTGGACGTCTACGGCGCCGAGGGCCCGCGCAGCGCCGCACGGTACCGGGAGGACGCCGCCGGGCACGCCGCCGCCGGCCGCTGGGCCGAGGCCGTCCGCGAACAGATGCGCGCACTGGTCCGGGCCCTGGAGGAGCGCACCCTGCTCGACGCCCGCCCCGGCCGCACCGCGGACGAGGCCGCCGCCGAGGCCGGCCGGGCCCTGCCCGAGCACGCCGCCGCGCTGACCGCCGCCGCCCGCACCTTCGACGACATCGCCTTCGGCGAGCGCACCGCCGACCGGTCCGCCTACCAGCTGCTGCTGGACCTCGACCGGACCCTGGAACGCGCCCGCCCGGTCCTCACCGCGGCCGCGACAGCGGCTCCGGCCTCGACCACGGCTTCGACCACGGCTTCGGGAGGAGCGGCATGACCGGCCCCGCACCGGCCCCCGCCGCCGAGCGGCCCACCACCGACCAACGCGCCGCCTCCGACGCGAACGGCGCCGCCCCCAGCAGCCTCGCCCCCACCGGCCGCGGCCTGTGGCGCCGCGCCCGCTGGTACCTGGCCTTCCTCGCCACCCTGCTGATCGCCGCGATCGGCATCACCGTCCTGGGCAACGACCGCCACTACCCGCCGCTCGACCCGCGCTCCTACGACGCCGACGGCTCCCACGCCGTGGTCGCACTGCTCGAACAGCAGGGCCTGAAGGCCGAGCTCACCACCGACCCGACGACCGCCCAGGGCGGCGCCGACACCCTGGTCCTGCCCGAACCCGACCTCCTCGACCCGGCCCAGCTGCGCGCCGTCGCCGCCGCCCGGCACCAGCGGCTGATCCTGATCGCCCCCGGCCCGGCCGCCCTCAGCGCGCTCGCCCCCGGCGTCCGGACCTCCGAGGAGGACGGCGACGTCCCGTACGCCTCCGTCCGCGGCACCGCCGCGCACTGCCCGCTCCCCGAGGCCGTCCGGGCCGGCAGTGCCTCGATGGGCGGCATGCTCTACACCAGCGGCAGCCGCGGCGAGGGCTGCTACCCGCGCGGCCACGGCTACCCGCTGGTCAGCGCCCCGACCACGGCCGGCGACGTCATCGTGCTCGGCAGCGGCCTCTTCCTGCACAACGGCGAGCTCGCCAAGGACGGCAACGCCTCGCTCGCGCTCGGCCTGCTCGGCTCCCAGCCCCGCCTCACCTGGCACCTGCCGGACTACTCCGCCCCGCTCGCCGAGGGCACCGGCACCAAGACCTTCAACGACTACATCCCGAAGGGCTGGCGCTGGGCCGGCTACCAGCTCGCGGTCGCCGCCGTCCTGGCCGCCCTCTGGCGCGCCCGCCGGCTCGGCCCGGTGGTCAGCGAGAACCTGCCGGTGGTGGTCCGCGCCGCCGAGACCACCGAGGGCCGCGCCCGCCTCTACCGGCGCGCCAAGGCCCGCGGCCGCGCCGCCGACGCCCTGCGCCGCGCCGCCGCCCACCGCCTCGCCCCCGCCCTGGGCGTCCCGCTCCAGGCCGGCGCACCCGACCCCGAGGCGCTCTGCGCCGCCGTGGCCGACCGCCTCCCCGAACGACCCGCCGGGGACGTTCGGGCCCTGCTGTACGGCCCGCCCCCGACCGACGACGCCGCACTGCTGCGGCTCGCCGACGACCTCGACGCCCTCGAAAGGCAGGTACGGAACCCGTGACCGACCAGGCAACCGCCCAGCCCCACCCCGTCCCCGGCACGGCACCCGCTACCCCCGACACCGACCCGCGCGCGGCGCTGACCGCCCTGCGCGCCGAGATCGGCAAGGCCGTGGTCGGCCAGGACGCCGCCGTCACGGGCCTCGTGGTGGCGCTCCTGTGCGGCGGCCACGTGCTGCTCGAAGGCGTCCCCGGCGTCGCCAAGACCCTGCTGGTCCGCACCCTCTCCACCGCGCTCAGCCTGGAGACCAAGCGGATCCAGTTCACCCCCGACCTGATGCCCGGCGACGTCACCGGCTCCCTCGTCTACGACGCCCGCACCGCCGAGTTCTCCTTCCAGCCCGGCCCGGTCTTCACCAACCTGCTGCTCGCCGACGAGATCAACCGCACCCCGCCGAAGACCCAGGCCGCCCTGCTGGAGGCCATGGAGGAGCGGCAGGTCACCGTGGACGGCGAGCCGCGCGCGCTGCCCGTCCCGTTCCTGGTCGCCGCGACCCAGAACCCGGTCGAGTACGAGGGCACCTACCCGCTGCCCGAGGCCCAGCTGGACCGCTTCCTGCTCAAGCTGATCCTGCCGCTGCCCGACCGTGACCAGGAGTTCCAGGTCCTCTCCCGGCACGCCGCCGGCTTCGACCCCCGCGACCTCACCGCCGCCGGGGTCCGCCCGGTCGCCGGGCCCGAACACCTCGCCGCCGCCCGCGCGCAGATCGCGAAGCTGACCGTCTCCCCCGAGATCCTCGCCTACATCGTCGACCTCTGCCGGGCCACCCGGCAGTCCCCGTCGCTGTCCATCGGCGTCTCCCCGCGCGGCGCGACCGCCCTGCTCGCCGCCTCGCGGGCCTGGGCGTGGCTGGCCGGCCGCGACTACGTCACCCCGGACGACGTCAAGGCGCTCGCCCTGCCCACCCTGCGGCACCGCGTCGCGCTGCGCGCCGAGGCCGAGATGGAGGGCGTCACCGCCGACTCCGTCATCCAGGCCGTCCTCACCCAGACGCCCGCCCCCCGCTAGACCCACCGCGGCACGCCGCACCGCACCCGTTCCGGGCCCCGGCCTCGGGCCTCGGGCCTCGGGCCTCCGGCTCACGGGATCCGCGGGCTTCACGAACATCACGGACATCACGGACTTCACGGGCTTCCGAAGGAGCGCATCCGCATGGCCCTCACCGGGCGAACCGCCCTGCTCGCCGCGCTCGGCGCGCTCGTCGTGGGCCTGCTGCTGCCCTCCCCCGCCGGGCTGGGGATCGTCACCGGCGCGGTCCTGCTCGCCGTCCTGGTCGACCTGGTGCTCGCCGCCCCCGTCCGCAGCCTGCGGATCGTCCGGGGCGGCGAGACCACCGTCCGGCTCGGCGAGTCCGTCTCCGTCGAACTGGCCGTCACCAACCCCTCCGGACGGCCGCTGCGGGCCCTCGTCCGCGACGCCTGGGCCCCCTCCGCCTGGCGCCCCGGCACCGCCGAGGCCTCCTCCCGGCACACCCTCACCGTCCCCGCCGGCGAACGACGGCGCGCCGTCTCCGTCCTCACCCCGAGCCGCCGCGGCGACCACCACGCCCACCGGGTGACGGTCCGCTCGCTCGGCCCGCTCGGCCTGGCCGGCCGCCAGGGCTCGCACCACGTGCCCTGGACCGTCCGCGCCCTCCCCCCGTTCGCCAGCCGCAAGCACCTGCCCTCCCGACTCTCCCGACTGCGCGAACTCGACGGCCGCACCTCGGTGTTGACCCGCGGCCAGGGCACCGAGTTCGACTCCCTGCGCGAGTACCTGCCCGGCGACGACGTCCGCTCCATCGACTGGCGCGCCAGCGCCCGCCGAAACACCGTCGCCGTCCGCACCTGGCGCCCCGAACGCGACCGGCACATCCTCGTCGTCCTCGACACCGGCCGCACCTCGGCCGGCCGCGTCGGCGACGCCCCCCGCCTGGACGCCTCCCTCGACGCCGCCCTGCTGCTCACCGCCCTCGCCACCCGCGCGGGCGACCGGGTCGACCTGCTCGCCCACGACACCCGCAAGCGCGCGGCCGTGGCCGGCAGCTCACCGCACGAGATCCTGCCGGCCTTCACCAACGCGATGGCCCTCCTGGAGCCCGCGCTCCACGAGACCGACATGCGCTCGCTGGTCTCCACCGCGCTCAAGATGGCGCCGCACCGCTCGCTGATCGTCCTGCTCACCGGCCTCGACGCGGCCCCGGTCGAGGACGGCCTGCGCCCGCTGCTGCCGCTGCTGACCAAGCGCCACGAGGTCGTGCTCGCCTCCGTCGCCGACCCGCACCTCGACGTCCTCGCCGCCGGCCGGGGCACCACGGAGGCCGTCTACGGCGCCGCCGCCGCGGAGCAGACCCGCGCCGACCGCCGCCACACCGCCGACCGTCTCACCCGCCACGGCGTCACCGTCCTCGACGCACCGCCGGCCCAGATCGCCCCGGCCCTGGCCGACACCTACCTGGCGCTGAAGGCGGCCGGCCGCCTCTGATCACCGCTCAACCACGCCGGCTACCGGGGTCGGGCCCACGGGCGTTGAGCCGGGCGTTGAGCCGGGCCGCCTGACGCGTCAGATGGTCGCGCTCGGCGAGGTTCGGCGCCTTGCGCGCCGCCTCGGCGTACAGCCGCGCCGCCGTCACGAGGTCCCCGTCGCGCTCGCGGAGGTGGGCCGCCACCGCGGCATGGCGGGGCAGCGAGTCGTCCAGCGCCGCGAGCGCCGCCAACCCGGCCCTCGGCCCGTCGGCCTCCCCCACCGCCACCGCGCGGTTGAGCCGCACGACCGGACTGTCGGTCAACCGCACCAACTCGTCGTACCACTCGACGATCTGCACCCAGTCGGTCTCCTCCGCCGTGGGCGCGTCGGCGTGCAGGGCCGCGATGGCGGCCTGCGCCTGGAACTCGCCCAGCCGGTCCCGGACGAGCGCCGCCTGGAGGATCCCGACGCCCTCGGCGATCAACCCGCCGTCCCACCGCGCGCGGTCCTGCTCGGCGAGCGGCACCAGGCCGCCGTCGGGCCCGATCCGGCCGGCCCGCCGGGCGTGGTGGAGCAGCATCAGGGCCAGCAGCCCGGCCACCTCGGGGTGGTCGATCGCCGCCGCGAGCTGCCGGGTGAGCCGTATCGCCTCGGCGGCGAGGTCGACGTCGCCGGAGTAGCCCTCGTTGAAGACCAGGTAGAGGACGCGCAGCACGGTGGCGACGTCGCCGGGCCGGTCGAACCGCACCCCGGAGACGGTGCGCTTGGCCCGGCTGATCCGCTGCGCCATGGTCGTCTCGGGCACCAGGTAGGCCCGGGCGATCTGGCGCGTGGTCAGCCCGCCGATGGCCCGCAGGGTGAGCGCGACCGCCGAGGACGGGGTCAACGACGGGTGGGCGCACAGGAAGTAGAGCCGGAGCGTGTCGTCCACCTCCGACGCGGGCCCGCCCGCCGGCTCCTGCTCGACGAGGTCCTCGCGCCTTCGCCGGGTGGCGTCCGCCCGGGTCGCGTCGAGGAACTTGCGCCAGGCGACGGTGACCAGCCAGCCCTTCGGATCCCTCGGCGGGTCCGCCGGCCAGACCCGGACCGCCTCCACCAGGGCCTCCTGCACGGCGTCCTCGGCCGCCGCGAAGTCGGCCCCGCGGCGGACGAGGACGCCGAGCACGGCCGGAGTGAGGCTCCGGAGCAGTGCCTCGTCCACGGGAGAGGTCACTCCGTGATGGTGGGCGGCACGGCCAGGAACGGGCGCACCTCCAGCCATTCGTGGATCGGCTTCCCACCGGCCCCCGGAGCGGCCGACAGTTCCCCGGCCAGCTCAATGGCGCGCTCGTAACTGTCCACGTCGATCACCATCCAGCCGGCGATGAGGTCCTTGGTCTCCGCGAACGGACCGTCGGTGACCGGCGGACGCCCCTCACCGTCGTACCGGACCCAGGTGCCCTCGGGTGCGAGCGCCTGCCCGTCGACGAACTCGCCGGTCTTCTCCAGCCGGGCCGCGAAGTCCTGCATGTACTTGATGTGCGCCGTGATCTCCTCCGGCTGCCACTGGTCCATCGGCACGTCGTTCACCGCAGCCGGGGCGCCACGGTAGTGCTTGAGCAGCAGGTACTTGGCCATCGTGTTCTCCTCGGTGCTGATGCGACCCATTGTGGTCGCGCTCACCCCTGGGACGAAGCCGGCCACGGGTTCTCGACACGACAGCCCGAACTTTTTTCGGGATCCCGCCTCCCGCGGAGGCATCAAGGCCGACTGTCGGGAAATGCGAAAAGCCCCCATCCGGTTTCCCGGATGAGGGCTCTTCTGAATAATTGTTCGGCGGCGTCCTACTCTCCCACAGGGTCCCCCCTGCAGTACCATCGGCGCTGTGAGGCTTAGCTTCCGGGTTCGGAATGTAACCGGGCGTTTCCCTCACGCTATGACCACCGAAACACTATGAAACTGTCAACCGCACCAACCACGAATGGTTGGGGTCGTTGTTTCAGAACAACACAGTGGACGCGAGCAACTGAGGACAAGCCCTCGGCCTATT
>NZ_LFMD02000003.1:1297114-1334319 GCF_015776785.2 Kitasatospora sp. SUK 42
GGCTTCACCGTTCGACTTGCATGTGTTAAGCACGCCGCCAGCGTTCGTCCTGAGCCAGGATCAAACTCTCCGTGAATGTTTACCGGATATCCGGTCCACACTCGCGTTGAGCGGCACGGCAACCACCGGAATAGGGCGGTCCCGCGCACTGCGTCCTCGCTAGTGTTATTTCAAAAGGAATCTCCAACCCCGATCAGACGATCGAGGCCGGGGATGTCAACATATCTGGCGTTGACTTTTGGCACGCTGTTGAGTTCTCAAGGAACGGACGCTTCCTTCGAGCCGCCTTCCAGCGGGCCCTCCGGGCGCTTCGTTCTTTCGTGTTTCCAGCTTATCAGATCTTCTCGGCCGTTCTTACCGGCTTCGTTTCTCCGAATTCCCGCTGGCGGGATTTCCTTCGAACTTCGCTCCGAAGCTTATCAAAGCTTTCGATGTGCTCAGTCCGTGGGATTTGCTTCGTCGGAGGCCGCGCATTTCGTAAAACGCGCCTGCCTCGATTCGGCGGTGTCGTAGACACTAACGCCCGGGTCCGACCGTTGTCCAGTCAGTCCCAACCGTTCAAACCTACTAGCCCACCCCGACCACGTCAATGGTTTGGCTGAGATGCGAGAAGACTAGCAGGTCAGCGGCCTGTTGATCACATCGGCTCAGGCTGCGACGGGCTGCAGATCCACCCGGTCGGCCGCGTCCACATCGCCGAACTCTCCGCCCTCCGAGGCCTTCCGGCCCAGCACCAGGGCGTAGAGGAGGAAGGCGATCTCGGCCAGCACGCCGATGGAAATGCGCGCCCAGGTGGGCAGGCCGGACGGGGTCACGAAGGCTTCGAGAACACCGGCGACCGCCAGTACCGTCGCCAGTCCGATCGACATTCCGATAATCGAACGCCCCTGTTCGGCCAGCGCTACGGAACGTGTGCGCGGACCGGGATCGATGACGGTCCAGCCGAGGCGCAGCCCCAGGCCGCCGGCCACGAAGACCGTGGTCAGCTCCAACAGGCCGTGCGGAATGATCAGGCCGAGGAAGACGTCGAGCCGCCCGGCGGAGGCCATCAGTCCGATGCCGACGCCGAGGTTGACCACGTTGGTCCACATCACGACGAGCACCGGAATGCCCAGCGCGATCCCGTACAGCAGGCACTGCACGGCGATCCAGGCGTTGTTCGTCCAGACCTGCGCCGCGAAGGAACTGGCCGGCCGGTCCGTGTAGTACGTCTCGTACTGGCCGCCGGGGCGGGTCATCTCCCGCAGGTTCTCGGGGGCGATCAGGCTGTTGCGGACCTCGGGGTGGGTCGCCATCCACCAGGCGAGCAGCGTCGTGGCGATCAGCGAGACGACCGCGACCGGCAGCCACCAGCGGCGGGCGCGGTACAGCGCGGCCGGGAAGCTCACCGTGTAGTAGCGGGCGACGTCCTGCCAGCCGTTGGTCCGGGCGCCGGTCACCGCGCTGCGGGCCCGGGAGACCAGGCCGGTCAGTCTGCTCACCAGGGCCGGGTCCGGCGCGGCGGCCTGGACCTTGGCGAGGTGGCCGGTGGCCCGCTGGTAGAGGGTGACCAGTTCGTCGGCCTCCTCGCCGTTCAGTCGGCGCCTTCGGGCGAGGGCGTCCAGCCGGGCCCACTCCCCCTGGTGGGTGGCGACGAAGACGTCCAGGTCCATTCGGCGGCTCCATGGTCGGCGATGGGCGCGAGGCGCGCGTGCCCGGTCGGGCGGCGGTCAGGCGGCGGTCGGGCTGGTACGCGGGCAGGTACGTACGGACACGTGCGGCCCAGCATGCCAGGAGCCGTCGACACCCGGGCCGTCGGGATCTCACTTCCCGTCCGCCCGTCAGGCGCCGTATGTTGGCCGCTGCGGATCAGACTGCGGAGAGCGGGTCGTGGGGGCCGATCCGGGCGAACTCCCCTCCCCCCGCACGAGCGTGAACGGACAGGTGTCTTGAGCGACCTGGTGACGGGTGAGGCGGTCGTCCTCGACCTCCAGACGGCGAAGCTTCCGAGCAGGGCGCTGGCGATCGCGCTGGACCTGCTCGTGGAGTTCGCCGCCCTGTTCGTGTCCGTGCTGATCCTGAGCGTCGCCCTGATCGACCTCGACGGGGCCGCGCTGGCAGCCGTCATGCTCGGCCTGATGGTGTTCTTCCTGGTCGCCGTGCCGGTGATGGTCGAGACCCTCAGCCACGGACGCTCGCTCGGCAAGGCCTCGCTGGGCCTGCGGGTGGTGCGCACCGACGGCGGCCCGGTGCGGTTCCGGCACTCGCTGGTGCGCGGGCTGGTCGGCTTCATCGAGCTGATCGTGGTGACCGGCGCCCCGGCCGTGATCACCTCGGCGCTGAACTCGGAGGGCAGGCGGCTCGGCGACATCTTCGCCGGGACGGTGGTCGTCCGCGAGCGCACCCCGGGTGCGGGCGGTCCGGTCACCCCGCTGCCACCCGTGCACCCGCAGCTGCTCCATTCCATGGGCCGCGAGCTGGTCGCGATGGACCTGTCCGCCGTGCCCGAGCCGCTCTGGCTCGCGATCCGCCAACTGCTTGGCCGGATGGGCCAGTTGGATCCCTCGGTGACGCTCCGGATGTCCACCGGGCTGGCTCAGGACCTGTCCGCCCGGATCGGCCACCCGGTGCCGCCGGGGCTGCACCCGGCCGCCTACCTGGGCGCGGTACTCACCGAGCGCCAGCGCCGGGAGTGGATGCGCGCCCACGCGCAGCGGCAGGTCCCGGGCCCGGCCCCGCGCCCGTCCGCCGCCCCGTCCGCCCCGATGGCGCCGACGACGCCGGTGGCCCCGGCCGATGAACGGCCGCACCGTGTCCTCGGCGTGCCCGCCGCGCCGGCCCCGCACATACCGGCGCAGTCCGCACCGGCCCCGGCGCCGGTGGCACCGACGGCCCCGCCCCTCGACAAGCCCACCCCGAACACCGGCTTCGCCCCGCCGTCCTGAGCCCGAGCACCCCGAACGCCCGCTCCTACTCCCCCACCGGCCAGGCGTTGGGCGGCGACGCCAGCTCCTCCAGCTCGATCCCCTCCGCCGCCAGCACCACGTCCCCCGCCAGGTGCACGACCTGCTGCTCCCCCGTCTCCAGGTCCGCCACCTGGTACCGCTCGACCACCAGCGGCCCCGAGTCCGTCGCGTGCGTGTCGACGCCCTCCAGCAGCCACCCCTGGTCGAAGGTGCGCGGCGCCAGCACCGGTTCGGTGAACGCCACCAGCCGCACCCGCGCGCTCGCCCCCTCCCGCAGCCGCAGCATCCGGGCGGTGGCGACCAGGAAGGCGGGCGAACGCCCGCTGAAGCCGTGCGCCCGGTCGTGCCCCTCCGCCGCGTGCGCGCCGCCCGGGTCCACCGCGTCGGTCCGGACCCAGGTCACCCCGTCCACCGCCCCGCCGCGCACCTGCCAGCCGCCCGCCTTGAGCTCCATCCGCATCGGCCGGGCCCGCGAGTCCAGCGTGAGGTCGAGGCCGCCGATCACCCGGCCGTCCGGCGCGTAGGTCTTGGAGACGTACCGCCACCCGGCCGCCCCGGGCGCGCAGCTGAAGCGCTCCTCGCCGAGCAGCAGGTGGTCATGGGTGTCGTGGAGCGAGTACCGGCCGTTGGGCATGCCCGAAGCCTACGTGCGCGCCCCGCGCGCCGACGACGCGTGCAACGTTCCGGGCCGGTGCACGTCATCGGTCCCGACGAGAGGGAGTGGACCACCGACGTCATCCGCTGATCGGCCGCCACGTACGCCGGTGGCCGGCACCCCTGAGCGGGGTGCCGGCCACCGGCGTCGCGACGCTCACCGCATCAGTAGCGGTACTGCTCCGCCTTGTACGGGCCCTCGACCGAGACGCCGATGTAGTCGGCCTGCTCCTGGGTCAGGGTGGTCAGCTTCACGCCCAGCGCGTCCAGGTGCAGGCGGGCGACCTTCTCGTCCAGGTGCTTCGGCAGCACGTAGACGCCGATCGGGTACTGCTCGGTCTTCACGAACAGCTCGATCTGGGCGATCGTCTGGTTCGCGAAGGAGTTGGACATCACGAAGGACGGGTGGCCGGTCGCGTTGCCCAGGTTCAGCAGGCGGCCCTCGGAGAGGACGATGATGGTGCGGCCGTCGGCCTTGCGCCACTCGTGGACCTGCGGCTTGACCTCGGTCTTCACGACGCCCGGGAGCTTGGCCAGGCCGGCCATGTCGATCTCGTTGTCGAAGTGGCCGATGTTGCCGACGATCGCCTGGTGCTTCATCCGCTCCATGTGCGAAGCCATGATGATGTCCTTGTTCCCCGTCGTGGTGACGAAGATGTCGGCGATCTCCACGACCTCGTCCAGGGTGGTCACCTGGTAGCCGTCCATCGCCGCCTGCAGCGCGCAGATCGGGTCGATCTCGGTGACGATGACGCGGGCGCCCTGGCCGCGCAGCGACTCGGCGCAGCCCTTGCCGACGTCGCCGTAGCCGCAGACGACCGCGACCTTGCCGCCGATCAGGACGTCGGTGGCGCGGTTGATGCCGTCGATCAGCGAGTGGCGGCAGCCGTACTTGTTGTCGAACTTCGACTTGGTGACCGAGTCGTTGACGTTGATCGCCGGGAACAGCAGCTTGCCGTCACGGTGCATCTCGTACAGGCGGTGGACACCGGTGGTGGTCTCCTCGGTCACGCCCTTGATGGTGGAGGCGACCTCGGTCCACTTGTTCGGGGTGTCCTTGAGGGTGCGGTTGAGCAGCTCCAGGATGATCCGGAACTCGTCGTTGTCCGCGGTGGACGGGTCCGGAGCGGCACCGGCCTTCTCGAACTCGACGCCCTTGTGGATCAGCAGGGTGGCGTCGCCGCCGTCGTCCAGGATCATGTTCGGGGTCTGGCCGTCAGGCCAGGTCAGCGCCTGCTCGGTGCACCACCAGTACTCCTCCAGGGTCTCGCCCTTCCAGGCGAAGACCGGCACGCCCTGCGGGTTCTCCGGGGTGCCCTCCGGGCCGACCGCGATGGCGGCGGCCGCGTGGTCCTGGGTGGAGAAGATGTTGCAGGAGCACCAGCGGACCTCGGCACCGAGCGCCGTCAGGGTCTCGATCAGGACGGCGGTCTGCACGGTCATGTGCAGCGAGCCGGTGATCCGGGCGCCGGCCAGCGGCTGCGACTCGGCGTACTCGGCGCGGATCGCCATCAGGCCGGGCATCTCGTGCTCGGCCAGCTGGATCTCCTTGCGGCCGAACGGCGCCAGGGAAAGGTCGGCGACCTTGAAGTCACCGGTGATGTCGGTCGACATGCGTCTGCTCCTCGCTGATGGGGTGGGGCACGGCCGAAGTCCGGATGTGCGTCGCGCACGGCGGGCCGTCACGGGTGCACGGCTACGCCGGGGCCGCCGGATCCCGTGGTGACGGACCGGCTCCCTGCTGCGCAGCACCAACCGTCGGAGGACCTCTCTCCCTCGACCGGCGCACACCCTACGGGCGCGGACCGCCGATCGACCGCCATCAGCAGCGACGTTCTGGCTCTGGTGACGAATCTACACCGGCGGTCCCACCGGCCGTCCTCGGATGACCGGATTCGGTCACCGCTCCGGGCCCGGGAAACGGCCCGTCACCCGGCCCCGTCAGTGCGCCGCGCCCGGCCCGGGGCCGCCGGGGGTGGCGGCCGGGTCCTCGCCCGCGGCGGCCTTCTCGGCGCTGTAGACGTCCGGCTCCAGGTAGATCGCCCGCGCGATCGGGACGGCGGCGCGGACCCGCTCCTCGGCCTCGTCGATCGCCCGCGCCACCCGGGCGGCGCTGTCCTCCGCGTTGACGGCGATCTTGGCGGCGACCAGCAGTTCCTCCGGGCCGAGGTGCAGGGTGCGCATGTGGATCACCCCGGTGACGGCCTCGCCGTCCACCAGCGCGGCGCGGATGCGCCGTACCGACTCCCGGTCGGCGGACTCACCGAGCAGCAGCGACTTGGTCTCCAGGGCGAGCACCACGGCGATCAGCACCAGCAGCACGCCGATGCCCAGGGTGCCGACGCCGTCCCAGACGCCGTCGCCGGTGACCACGGTGAGCGAGACGCCGAGCAGCGCCAGCACCAGGCCGATCAGCGCGCCGGTGTCCTCCAGCAGCACCACCGGCAGCTCCGGCGCCTTGGCGGTGCGGATGAACTGCGCCCAGCCCTGCCCGCCCTTGACCTTGGCCGACTCGCGCATCGCGGTGAGGAAGGACCAGCCCTCCATCGCGATCGCGAAGATCAGCACGCCGACCGCCCAGCCCCAGGACTCCAGCGGCTCCGGGTGGCTGACCTTGTGCCAGCCCTCGTAGACCGCGAACAGTCCACCGACGCTGAACAGCACGATGGCCACCAGGAAGCCGTAGACGTAGCGCTCGCGGCCGTACCCGAACGGGTGTTCCTCGTCCGCCGCCCGGCGCGCCCGCCTGCCGCCGATCAGCAGCAGCACCTGGTTGCCGGAGTCGGCCACCGAGTGCACGCCCTCGGCGAGCATCGAGGAGGAGCCGGTGAAGGCGAAGGCGGTGAACTTGGCCACCGCGATCGCCAGGTTCGCGGACAGTGCCGCGACCAGCGCCTTCGTCCCACCCTCAGTACTCATGCGCCCGCCTCTCCCCCAGCCTCCGGCCGGGGGTACCCCCACCACTCGGCAGAGGCATTCGCCCATACGCACCTGTCGGTGGTTCTCTCGCTTCGCTCGCTCACGCCGACAAACTATCGGCTGCGGGCTCAGGACTGCGCGGCGGCGAGCCCCAGGTAGACGGCGGCGAAGTCGGTCAGCGCGATCAGGTCGGCCAGCGCGTGCAGCGGGTCCGCGAGGGTGCTCACGTACTCGGTGAGCCGCACGTCGTGGGCGGCGGCCAGGCGCTGCGCCCGGCTGACGCCGAAGCTGCGCGGGCGCTCGTCGTCCTCCGGCACCTCGGCCGGACCGTCCTGCTCCTCCGACGCGGCCGTCCCGGGGACGTGCCGCAGCAGCAGGACCTGGAGGTGCAGCGGGTCGGGCTCCTCGACCCGGTCGCGGAAGAAGTCGTCCGGGTCCGCGCCCGCGCCCAACTGCCCGGTGAACATGCCCCGGTGGGCGGTGAGCGCCTGCGGCAGCGATCCGGCCAGCGCCGGACGGCCGGCCCGGTCGGCCAGCTGGGCGGCGAAGCGGGCGGCCGCCGCCCCGGCGATCGGGCCCTCGGCCCACAGCAGCGGCACCGTCCCGGCCAGCCGCGCGGCCAGACCCTTCGCCGGGTTGGTGTACGCGGCGGCGTCCGGGCGGCAGCGCACGGCGGTGGCGTCCAGCAGGTCGGCGACGGCCGGCAGCGCGTCGTACGGCAGCTGGGTGAGGCCGATCTTCTGGGCGAGCGCCAGCAGCGGGGCCAGGTGGGACCAGAGCGCGGCCGGGTCCTCGGCCGGCAGGTCGGGCTCGGCGGCCGCGCCGGCCGGCAGGCCCTCGTCGGGCAGCACCGAGGAGACGTACGGCAGCGGCAGCGCCCGCACCTGGAGCGCGGCCTCGGCCAGCGGGCTGCCGGGCGGGGCGGTGACGACGAGGGCGCAGCCGCGCGCGTACGCCTGCTCGGCGAGACCGATCAGGCCCTGCTCGCCGCCGTCGGCGGAGCTGACCACCAGCAGGTCGAGCGGGCCGGCCCAGCCGGGCAGCTGCCAGCCGAGCCCGGCGGTGAAGGCGGGCGGGGCGCCCGCCCGGTCGGCGCGCGGGGCGGCGGCCTCGGTGGGCGGCAGCGGGACGACCAGGCTCGCGGAGCCGGCCAGCGCGGCCAGGATCTCGCCCGCGGTCAGGGCGCTGCCGTGGCCGGCGATCAGGACGGCGCGCGGGCGGCCGTCCGGGCGCAGCCGGTCGAGGCCTGCCGCGTCGGCCTGCCGCAGCGCGGTGCGGACCCGTGCGCCGGCGCCGGCCAGGGCCAGCAGGGCGCGGTCGTGGTCGGCGCGCTGGAGGGCGGCCGGGTCGTCGAGCAGGGTGTCGTCGAGCATGCGGCGGGCCTCCGGCTGCGGTCCTGGGCGCGCGGATCGGGTGCGCGCCGGGCTGGCGGGGGTGGGGCTTCGCCCCAGGGGCACGCCCCCAGGATCAGGCCGGGCGGCGGGCCTCGTCCACCAGCAGGACCGGAATGCCGTCCCGGATCGGGTACGCGAGGCCGCAGTCCCCTCCGGTGCAGACGAGCTCGGGCTGCTCCTCGGTGCCGCCCTCGACGAGCGCGGCCCGGCACTGCGGGCAGACCAGGATCTCCAGCAGGAAGGATTCGAGCTTCATGGGGGCTCTCCAAAGTTCGGTGGTGGCACGGAGGTGCCCCGGCCGATAGGCAACCCTACCGGCCGGGGCACGGACTCAGTCGCGCGAGCGTCAGGCGCGGACGATCGCCAGCACGCCGTCGCGCAGCTCGGCCATCTTCGCCGGGTCCTTGGCCTCGACGTTCAGGCGCAGCAGCGGCTCGGTGTTGGAGGCGCGCAGGTTGAACCACCAGTCCGGGCCGGCCACGGTGAGGCCGTCCAGCTCGTCCACGGTGGTGCCCTCCAGGCCGGCGTAGGCGGCGCGCACGGCGTCGGTGCTGGCGGCCTGGTCGGCGACGGTGCTGTTGATCTCGCCGGAGGCGGCGTAGCGGTCGTACTCGGCGGTCAGCGCGGACAGCGTGCCCTGCTGCCCGCCGAGCGCGGCCAGCACGTGCAGCGCGGCGAGCATGCCGGTGTCGGCGCGCCAGAAGTCGCGGAAGTAGTAGTGCGCGGAGTGCTCGCCGCCGAAGACGGCGTCGGTGACGGCCATCTCCTGCTTGATGAAGGAGTGGCCGACCCGGGTGCGCACCGGGGTGGCGCCGAGCTCGCGGACCACCTCGGGGACGGTCCAGGAGGTGATCAGGTTGTGGATGATCGTCGGCTCGGTCTCGCCGGCGGCCTTGGCGCGGGCGATCTCGCGGACGGCGACCAGGGCGGTGATCGCGGACGGGGAGACCGGCTCGCCGCGCTCGTCCACGACGAAGCAGCGGTCGGCGTCGCCGTCGAAGGCCAGGCCCAGGTCGGCACCGACCTCACGGACCTTGGCCTGCAGGTCGACCAGGTTCTTCGGGTCGAGCGGGTTGGCCTCGTGGTTGGGGAAGGTGCCGTCCAGCTCGAAGTACATCGGGACGAGCTCGATCGGCAGGCCGTCGAAGACGGTCGGCACGGTGTGTCCGCCCATGCCGTTGCCGGCGTCCACCACGACCTTGAGCGGGCGGATCTCCGTGAGGTCGACCAGACCGAGCAGGTGGTCGGCGTAGCCGCGCAGGGTCTCCTGCTCGGACAGCGTGCCGGGCTTCACGTCCTTGGCCGGGACGGTGACGGTGTCGTCCTCGGCGGTCCAGGACTCGACCAGCTCGCGGATCTCGGCCAGGCCGGTGTCCTGGCCGACCGGGGCGGCGCCGGCCCGGCACAGCTTGATGCCGTTGTACTGGGCCGGGTTGTGGCTGGCGGTGAACATCGCTCCCGGCAGGTCGAGCTTGCCGCTGGCGTAGTAGAGCTGGTCGGTCGAGCAGAGGCCGATCTCGACCACGTCGGCGCCGTAGGCCGCGGCGCCCTCGGCGAAGGCCCGGCTGAGCGACGGGGAGGAGGGGCGCATGTCGTGGCCGACCACGATCGCGGACGCCCCGGTGACCTGGACGAACGCGGCGCCGAAGGCCCGGGACAGGCTCTCGTCCCACTGGTCCGGGACGACGCCCCGGACGTCGTACGCCTTCACGAGCTGCTTGAGGTCGCGCACTGCGGCTCCCCTGATTCGGTGCTGATCGGTACGTCGGGCCACCCGCCCGGACGGTCGACGGGGCGCGGTGACGGTAGACGGGCAGCGTACCCGGGTCGAACGAACGCGCAGTGCCGGGTGAGGCGTCAGTTGTCCGGCGAGCGCAGGACCCGCAGGTGGCCGCGACGGCCGCCCTCGGTGGAATCGCCGTCGGGGACGCGGCCCTGACGGGGGGTCTGCGGGCGGGCGGCCTCGCGCACGGCGTTGGCGAGGGCCTCCAGGTCGTCGCTGCTGCGGCGCAGCGGCCCGGCCTCGGCGGCGAGCCGGACGACCTCCCAGCCGCGCGGGGCGGTGAGGCGCTCGGCGTGCTCGGCGCACAGGTCGTAGCAGTGCGGCTCGGCGTAGGTGGCGAGCGGGCCCAGGACGGCGGTGGAGTCCGCGTAGACGTACGTCAGCGTCGCGACGGCCGGTCGGCCGCACGCGGTCCGCGAACAACGACGTACAGAGCTCACGAGGGTGGACGGTACCGCACTCCCCGCCGGGGAGCGAAGACCGCCTGCCCGGAGGGTGTGCCGTGTCGCCCGCCGCGCTCCCGCCCGTCCGTCGATTCCCCCGTCGGAGTGGTCCACTTCCGACCGTCCAAGGACTACTCTCGGCAGTGATATGGACAGCTCCGCACCGCAGTCACCGACAGGCCCCTCGCGCCGTCCCCGGCACCGCGACCGGCACGGCAGGGGGCTGCGCGGCCCGCTGGCGCCGCCCCAGGTGCCGATCTCGCTCACCCGCTCCGAACTGTTCGACGACTACGTGCGCGAGTCGGTGGAGCGGCTGGAACGGCGTTGGCCGCAGCTGATCGAGGTGGAGTTCGCCGTCCAGGAGGTGCCGCTGCACGAGGCGGACGGCGCCGACACCGGGGACGGCGTGCCGCTGGGCCGGGTGTCCCCGGGCGCGCAGGGGCGCAAGAGCCAGATCGTGGTGTACCGGCGGCCGGTGGAGATCCGGGCGAAGACCCGGGAGGACCGGGCGGCGCTGGTGCACGAGATCCTGATCGAGCAGGTGGCCGAGCTGCTGGGGCTGTCGCCGGACGCGATCGATCCCCGCTACGACGAGGAGTGAGCCCGGGGGCGGGACGTGCCCGCCCCCGGTGCGCGGTCAGCGCAGGACGACGCCCGGGTCCTGGGCGGCCTGCGGGACCTTGACGGTGCTGTGGTCGTCGCGCAGCGCCTGGATGGTGAACATCGGCACGTCCTTGGCGGGGATGGAGAGCATCCGGGCGGCGACCACCGGACCGCCGGAGACGGTCTCCACGGTGAGCGCGAAGGTGCCGTTCAGCCCGGCGGGCTCGGGTGCCGGGAGGGCGACCGTGCCGCCGGCCGGGAGCTGGACCTCCTTGGTGGCCGGGGTGCCGCCGCCGCTGCCGGCCGAGGCGGTGACCCGGACGGTGGCCGCGTCTCCGGTGGAGGTCAGGTAGAGGGTGGAGGCGCCGGCCCGGTTGTCGGCCACGGTGGCGCGGGCGCCGACCGGGTTGCTGCCGGTGAGCCAGGCCGCGTCGCTCTTGCCGCCGTTGCCCGTACGGTCGACCCGCAGGCCGGCCACGATCGGGGTGGGGTGCTTGTCGTCGCTGGGCGACAGCCGCAGTCCGGCCACCTCGTCGCGGGTGACCTTGCCGAGGTCGACGGCGGCCACCATGCCCGCCTTGACGTGGATGGACTCGTTGCCGGCCGGGGTGAACCAGCCGTTCTTGCCGGAGAGCTGGATCTTCAGGTCGGCGTCGTCCTCCGGCGGCGCCCAGACCACCAGCCGGGCCGAGGCGGTGTCGGCGGGCAGGCCGGGCAGCACCTGGGTGGCGGACGGGTCGGCCGAGGCGGGGATCCAGTCGGCGCCCTTGCCGCCGTCGCTGGCGTGCAGCGCGGCGCCGATCCGCCCGGAGCGGACGACCACGTGCACGGCGAGGTCGGTGACGGCGCCCTTGCTGATGGTCGACAGCAGCACGGACTGCGAGCTGCCGGGGGCGACGGTGATGCCGTTGGCGGCGTCGTTGTCGATCAGGCCCTTGTCGCCGTACAGCTTGATGTCGACCACGGCGGCGGAGGACTCGGTGTTGACCAGGCTGAGGTAGTCGACCCGGTCGCCGGCCGTGCTGGCCCCGGCGAACCAGAAGCCGGTGCCGGCCGGGGTGCAGGTGATGCCGGACAGGCCCAGGCCGTGCTGCTCGGTGACCACGGTGGTCTGGGTGACGGTGAAGCCGGGGGCCAGCGCGCCGGTGGCGACGGCCCCTGTGCCGGGTGCGGCGTCGCCGTTGGCCGCCGGGGCGCTGACCGGGGCGCCGGGCTTGGTCAGGGTCAGCCGGGCGTCGGCGGGCGCGGCGTTCTTGTCCGGGGCCGGGGTCGCCGGGGCGCCCGAACCGCTGGGGGCCGGGGTGGCGGCGGGCGGCGCGGGGGTGGCCGGGGCCGAGGGGGCGGCGGTCGCCGGGACGGCGGGGGCGGACTGGTCGGAGAGCCAGCCGGCGCCGCCGGTGGCGGAGCCGGTGCCGGGCGGGGTGTAGGCGGTGAGCGAGGTCGAGCCGGTCAGGCCCTGGAGCGGCTGCGGGCAGACCGCGGCCGTCCGCTCGACCTGCGCGGTGCTCGGGGCGACGCCGCCGGCGCCCTTGGCCGGGGCGGCCGGCGGGCGCACCTGGGCGATCCCGAACACCGCCGCCAGCACCACGGCCGCGGCCAGCAGCGACTGGGTGGTCCTGGTGCCGCCGGACTTCCCGGCGAACCGGCCCGGCCGAGCGGCCGGGGCGGGCGCGGGCGCCGCCTCGAAGGCGGGCGCCGCCTCGGGCTCGAAGGCGGGCTCGAAGGCGGGCTCAGCGGCCGGGGCGCCGGACTTCTTCCTGAAAGAGGGCTTCTTCATCGCGGGTCAGCTCCCCGATCCGTGCTGGTGCGGACGGTAATCCCCAGAGGAGTGGCCGGTGCCGCCCGGGTCGTTGGGGTCGTAGTAGGGCTCGCCCTGCTGCTGGCCCGGCAGCCAGGGCTGCTGCTCCGGCTGCTGCTGGTAGGGGTCGTAGCCGTACTGCTCCTGCGGGTACTGCTCGTAGCCCTGCTGCGGGTAGGCCTGCTGCTGGTGGCCCTCGTACCCCTGGGTGTCGTAGCCCTGGCCGCCGTACGGCGTGGCCACCGGCTGCTGGGCCGCGTACTGGTCGTAGCTGTACGGGTCGGCCTGCTGGTAGGTCTGGTACGGGTCGGTGTACGGCTCGGCCTCCTGGACGGCGGCGGCCGCCTGGACCGCCCCGGTCACCGGCTCGCCGGTCGGCTGCGCCGGGATCGTGCCCGGCCGGCCGTCGTACACCCCGGGCTCCTCGTCGCCGGGCTCCGCGCCCTCACCGCGCTCGGCCATCCGGCGGGCCCGGCGGCTGCCGGGGGCGGGGGCCTGCGACTGGGCGGCGGCGGCCAGCGCCGCGGCGGCCACCACCTCCTCGGGCAGGTCGTCGTCCTTGTGGCTGCGGCGGCCGGGCAGGGCCAGCACCAGGATGGTGAGGCCGAGCAGCACCTGGGCCCAGATCCAGCCGGTGTGGGCGAGGCCGCTCTCCCGGGTGACGCTCAGCTTTCCGCCGGCCGCCGGGAGCTTGAAGCCCTGCGCCCAGCCGTCCACCGTGGTGGACTCCAGGGCGGTGCCGTTCACCGTGGCCTTCCACTCGGGGGCGGCGGACTCGGCGAGCCGCAGCACCCGGCCGTCCGGGCCGGCCGGGACGGTGGTGGCGAGGTCGCGGACCCCGGCCGGGACGACCACCGGGTTGGCGCCCGGGGCGGTGATCACCGCGCGGACCGCGGGGGCGCCGTTGACCTGCCAGAGCGCGGCGTCGCCGTCCTGGTTGGCCTTGACCAGGCCGGGGGTGGTGTCCAGGACGTCCTTGAAGGCGTCGATCGCCTGCCGCTCGACCAGCACGTAGGCGATGCCGTAGCCGGCCAGGGCGTTCGCCTGGTCGGCACCGGAGCCGGCCAGCAGGCTGCCGACCATCCGGTCCAGGCCGTCGCGGGTGCCGGTGGCCGGGTCGACGGTGGACTCGGCCTGGCCGAGCGTCAGGCCGGAGCCGCGCACCACGGTGTAGCGGACGGCGCCCTTCTCCCCGGTGACCACCAGGGTGCGGGCCCGGTCGGTGGTGCCGGCCTCCTCGGCGATGAAGGCGGGCACCTGGCCGGCCTGGGCTCGCTTCAGCGGGCCGCCGGCGCCGGTCAGCGCCCACCACAGGCCGGTGCCCAGCGGGGCCAGCACGGCGGCGGCCACCACCAGGGCGGCCACCGGCTGGCGCCAGCCGAAGGCGATCCCGGCCACGCGGGCGTTGGCGCCGTCGGCGCCGATCGCGGCGGCGGCGAGCAGGGCGATCCCGGCGATCAGGGTGGCCGGGCCCGCCCAGGCGGGCACCACCGGGCCGCCGGAGGCCGGGGTGACGGAGGTGCCCGCCACCGCGACCGCGAAGACCAGGCCGGCGCCGGCCGCGCCCCAGGCGGCGAGCACCGCGCGACGGCGGTCGGCGCGCAGCAGCGCGGCGAGCGCGGCGAGGACCACACCGGCGGACAGCCACACCGGGGGCACCCCGGCGCCGCCCGGGTTGACCAGCAGCAGGCCGGCCGCGCCGGCCCCGGCGCCGTGCAGACCGGGCAGCCCGGCCTCCAGCAGCAGCCACTGCGGGTGCGACAGCACCTTCAGCGACCAGGGCGCGAGCACCGCGACGGGCACCGCGAGGATCACCAGGACGCGCAGACCGAGCAGCCGCAGCGCCGCACCGCCGGAGCCGAAGGCGCCGCCGCGCACCACGGCGAGGACCAGCGTCGCCAGGCACAGCGGCACGGCGAGCGCCCAGGTCAGCGGGACGAAGGCGGTGGCCAGGGTGAGCAGCAGGACGGTCATCCAGACCGGCCGCCAGCCGGGCCGGGCGCCCTTGGCGGCGCTCTCGTCGCGGATGCCGAGGCCGGCCGCGATCGCGGCGGCGCGGGCCAGCGGCGGCAGCAGGACGGCGAGCACGGCGGTGCCGATCCGGCCCTGGGCGAGCGCGCCGGTCGCGGCGGGCAGCAGCGCGTAGGTGGCGCTGGCCCAGGCGCGGACCAGCTTGGAGTCCAGCAGCGGCCGGGACACCAGGTAGGCGCTGACCGCGGCCAGCGGGACGGTGAGCACGACCAGCAGGGTGAGCGCGAGGTCGGCGTGGCCGAACAGCAGCCAGGAGAGCACCGCGAGCACCCCGAGGTACGGCGGTGCGGCGGCGGTCGAGCCGGTGCCGACGGGGTGCCAGGCGTCCGCGTACATCGCCCAGAGGCCGCCCGCGCCGTCGGAGGCGGGCAGCAGGGCGCCGCCGAACAGCTCGCCGCTGCCGAACAGGCCGCGGCAGGCGATCAGGGCGAACACCAGCAGGGCGGCGAACAGCACCGGCGCGGGGCGCCGGGCGAGCTTCTTGAGCAGCGCGAACTGCTCGACGACCAGGTCCTCGGAGTCCTCGTCGCCGCCGGCCTCGGCCGTGCCGTGCCGGCCGCCGGTGTCGTCACCGCCCCCTATCCCGAGTGAGCCGATGACGCCCTCGACGGCCAGCCGGGTGGTGGCGCCGGGGGCAGGGAAGAGCGTGCGGTCGTCCAGGGCGTCCGCCGCCCTGGTCCGGGCCCGCTGTTTGCGCGCGGCCAACAGCCTTGGGAAGCGGACGAGTTCGTGGCCGAGGCCGGCCAGTTCGTCGAAGGCCTGGCGCGGGTCCTTGCCGAGCAGGCTGGCGACGGCCCGTACCAGGGTGCCGAGGACGAGCCGCAGCAGCACGTACGGGAACAGCGCGCCCTTGCAGTTGGCGAGCAGGGTGTAGACGGCGCCGGCCTTGTCCACCCGGTGCGGGTGGGAGGGGCCACAGTCGATGGTGCGGCGCTCGCGGGCGGCCGCCTCGGCGTGCCGCAGCACGGCGTCGGGGGCGATCACGACGCGGTGGCCGGCGGCGTTGACCCGCCAGCAGAAGTCGGTGTCGTCCCGCATCAGCGGGAGGGCCCTGTCGAAGCCGCCGAGCGCCTCGAAGACGTCCCGGCGCACCAGCATGCCGGCGGTGGAGACGGCGAGCACCGGGCGGACCTGGTCGTGCTGGCCCTGGTCCTGCTCGCGGCGGTCGAGGCCGGTCCAACGGCGGCCGGAGCGGGCGATGGTGACGCCGACCTCCAGCAGTTGGCGGCGGTCGTACCAGCTGCGCAGCTTGGGGCCGACCACGCCGGCGCTCGGGGTGGAGTCGGCGACCTGGAGCAGCCGGCGCAGCGCGTCGGTCTGCGGCTCGCAGTCGTCGTGCAGCAGCCAGAGCCACTCGACCGGCTCGGTCTCGCGCGGGCCGCCGCGGCCGAGGACGTCCTCCTCGGCGAGCGGGTCGCCGAAGTCGTCCCAGCCGCCGGTGACCGGGTCGTAGCCGGAGGGGTCGAGCCGGTACGGGAGGTCCTCCGGGCGCAGTGGCGCACTGCTCGACACGGCCTCGGCGACGGCGGTGCCGAAGCCGGCCCGGCGGCCGAGGACCAGCGGGCCGCTCTCCGGCAGCCAGTCGGCGAGGGTGTCGGCCAGCAGCTGCGGGGAGTTGTCGGTGGATCCGGTGTCGACCGCGAGGATCCGCTGGACCTGGCGGTCCTGGCCGAGCAGTCCGGCCAGGGCCTGCGGCAGCCAGCGGGCTCCGTCGTGCGAGACGATCACCGCGGTGACCAGGTGGCGCGGGTAGGCGGGCGGCCTGGAAGCGGTGAAGCCGCTCTGGTGGCTGTAGACGGTCATCGAGTGCGCGGGCCCCAGTTCTCGGTGGACACAGCCGGTGAACGGCAACCGGATGGCGCACCACACTAACGGCTCCGGATGGCCGCCTCGTGCGGGGTACCGGTGCGGAGCTGCTGGAGAAGGGGGCCGGGAACACGAAAGCGCCCCACCATCACGGTGAGGCGCTCGTACGGCCGTGTGGTCGTCCGCCGCTGTCGGAGGGTCAGCGGGACTCGGGGGCCGCCCCGGTCAGACCGCGCTCTTCTTGAGCCTGCGGCGCTCGCGCTCGGAGAGGCCGCCCCAGATGCCGAAGCGCTCGTCGTTGGCGAGGGCGTACTCCAGGCACTCCGAGCGGACCTCGCAGGCGAGGCAGACCTTCTTGGCCTCGCGGGTCGAGCCGCCCTTCTCGGGGAAGAAGGACTCGGGGTCGGTCTGGGCGCACAACGCGCGCTCCTGCCAACCGAGTTCCTCCTCGTCCTCCGCGATGCCGTCCCCGATCAACAGCTCAAAGAGCTCGCTCATGTTGGCGCGCCTCCTCTGCCCCTACTTGGCGTCCCCGTGGTTGCCGTTGCCTCGTGCGGCTGACGACACGAGTGAAATTACAGTTGCGTCACTCTGGCCCAGTCAAGCCGAGCTCTGGTATTGGAGCCAGGATTCACTCCCCGGCACCAAGCCGTTACGAATAGTGTACATATCCGGACACATCGGACCTTCAGCCCGAATGCCCCGGACGGCGTCGAACCATTCGCAACCCATCGCGGAATGACGCTCGGTCACCACCACAGGACGGTCATCGGCCTGCCTTCCCGGCGATCTTCCCATCGAAACATAGAGAGTGATCAATCACCCCATCCGGTACCGATACGGACACAACCCACCCGAATGCCGCATCATTCGGTTTGACACCGGCCCTGCGGATGCGGTCTCCTTTTCCCTATGTCAGAGTTCGCCAGCCCCCGGAGCGGTTCCGCGCTCCGCCCTGCCGTGAACTTCTGTTGTCGCCTCTGTTCCTGCTGTATCTAGGCGCCCGCGTCCCACCGCGCGCCGCCCCCAGGAAGCACAGAGGCCGCCCGCGAATCCCGCCCCAGGACATCCCGGATCCGGCTGCTCTCCGAACCAGCCGACTCCTCCGAGGACGACTCCCGTGCGCATGATCCGCATCCGCAAGCGGAACCGCGACCGCAACAAACTCGCCCGTCGTGGCCCCGCACCCGCCCCGGGCACCACCCGCACCCGCCGCTGGGCCGACGGCCTCAGCGACGTCTCCATCGCCGGCGATCCGCTCGCCTTCCCGCACCTCGCCCGCACCGACCTGCCGGACCACCCCACCACCGTCGCCGAGTACGCCCGGCTGGTCCGCGAGATCGCCGCCGACCGCGCCCGCTGGGAGCCGCTGGTCCGCTACGACGCGCTCACCCGCTGGTACGCCCGGCTGGAGACCGGCCCCGGCTACGAGGTCTGGCTGCTCAGCTGGCTGCCCGGCCAGGGCAGCGGCTTCCACGACCACGGCGACTCCTCCGGCGTGATGACCGTCGTCCACGGCGAGCTGGTCGAGCGCTCCCTCACCCACGCAGGGGAAGGCGCCCGCGCCCTGCGCCCCGGCGGGCAGCGGGTGTTCTCCCCCGGCTACCTGCACGAGGTGGTCAACGGCTCGCTGGAGCCCGCCGTCTCCATCCACCTCTACACGCCGGGCCTGACCGCGATGAACCAGTACGGCGCCGCCGCCGTCCCCGAGCAGCACCCGCAGGACCGCGCCGAGACGCACTGAGCGTGTCGGACCCGCCACCCTCCGGCGGCCCGGTTCCCGCCAGCCGGACTGACGGGCCGTCGGGCGTGGCAGGATGAACCCCATGCGCATCGTGGCACTGGCAGGCGGAATCGGCGGAGCGCGCTTCCTGCGCGGACTCCTCGCGGCGGTCGGACCGCAGGACGAGATCACCGTCATCGGCAACACCGGCGACGACATCCACCTCTACGGCCTGAAGGTCTGCCCCGACCTCGACACCGTGATGTACACCCTCGGCGGCGGCATCAACGAGGAGCAGGGCTGGGGCCGGACCGACGAGACCTGGTCGATCAAGGCCGAGATGAAGGAGTACGGCGTCGGCCCCGAGTGGTTCGGGCTCGGCGACCGGGACTTCGCCACCCACCTCGTCCGCAGCCAGATGCTCACCGCCGGGTACAGCCTCAGCCAGGTCACCGAGGCGCTGTGCGTGCGCTGGAAGCCCGGCGTGCGGCTGCTGCCGATGAGCGACGACCGGGTCGAGACCCACGTGCGGATCACCGACGAGCAGGGCACCCGGGCGATCCACTTCCAGGAGTACTGGGTCAAGCTGCACGCCGCCGTCGACGCCGAGGCGATCATCCCGGTCGGCGCGGACACCGCCAAGCCCGCGCCCGGCGTGCTCGAAGCCATCGCCGAGGCCGACGTCATCCTCTTCCCGCCGTCCAACCCGGTCGTCTCGATCGGCAGCATCCTCGCCGTCCCCGGCATCCGGGAGGCCGTCGCCGCCGCCCCGGCCCCGGTGGTCGGGCTCTCCCCGATCATCGGCGGGGCGCCGGTGCGGGGCATGGCCGACAAGGTGCTCGCCGCCGTCGGCGTCGAGGCCACGGCGGACGCGGTCGCGCTCAACTACGGCTCGGCGCTCATCGACGGCTGGCTGGTCGACACCGCCGACGAGGCCTCGGTGGCCGCCGTCGAGGCCGCCGGGATCGCCTGCCGGGCCGTCCCGCTGCTGATGACCGACGTCGAGGCCACCGCCGAGATGGCGCGGGCCGCGCTGGCCCTCGCGGAGCAGGTACGGAAGTGACGGCGGCGGTGGAGGTCCTGGGGATCGACGGCATCCCCGAGGTCGAGGCCGGCGCGGACCTCGCCGGGCTGATCGCCAAGGCCGGAACGTTCCAGGACGGCGACGTCGTGGTGGTCACCTCGAAGATCGTCAGCAAGGCCGAGGGCCGGCTGCTGCACGCGGCCGACCGCGAGGCCGCGATCGACGCCGAGACCGTCCGGGTGGTCGCCCGGCGCGGACCGGCCCGGATCGTCGAGAACCGCAACGGCTTCGTCATGGCCGCCGCCGGGGTCGACGCCTCCAACACCGCCCCCGGCACCGTGCTGCTGCTGCCCGAGGACCCGGACGCCTCCGCCCGGGTGCTGCGCGCCGGACTCCAGCGGCTCACCGGCCGCCGCCTCGCCGTCGTCGTCACCGACACCTTCGGACGGCCCTGGCGCAACGGGCTCACCGACGTGGCGATCGGCGCCGCCGGGCTCCCCGCCCTGGAGGACCACCGGGGACGCGCCGACAGCCACGGCAACGAGCTGGTCCTGACCGTCACCGCGACCGCCGACGAGCTCGCCGCCGCCGCCGACCTGGTGAAGGGCAAGGCCACCGGCGTACCGGTGGCCGTCGTACGCGGGCTCGGACATCTGGTCACCGACGAGGACGGCGAGGGCACCCGGCCGCTGGTGCGGCCCGCCGTGGACGACATGTTCCGGCTCGGCACCTCCGAGGCGCTGCGCCAGGCCGTCACCCTGCGGCGCACCGTCCGCTCCTTCACCGACGAGCCCGTCGACCCGGCCGCCGTGCGCCGCGCCGTCGCCGCCGCCGTCACCGCGCCCGCCCCGCACCACACCACCCCGTGGCGGTTCGTCCTCCTGGAGTCCGCCGACACCCGCACCCGGCTGCTCGACGCGATGCTCGCCGCCTGGCAGCGCGACCTGCGCGAGCTCGACGGCTGGGACGACGCCCGGATCGCCCGCCGCACCGCCCGCGGCGACGTCCTGCGCGCCGCCCCGTACCTGGTGGTGCCCTGCCTGGTCATGGACGGCGCGCACGACTACCCCGACCCGCGCCGGGCCGCGGCCGAGCGGGAGATGTTCACCGTCGCGGTCGGCGCCGCCGTGCAGAACCTGCTGGTCGCGCTCACCGGCGAGGGCTACGGCTCCGCCTGGGTCTCCTCCACCATGTTCTGCCGCGACACCGTCCGCACCGCCCTGGACCTCCCGGACGCCTGGGACCCGATGGGCGCCATCGCCGTCGGCCGCCCCGCCGAACCCCCGCGCGAACGCCCGGACCGCAGCGCCGACGCCTTCATCGAGCTGCGGTAGGGATCAGCCGTCGAGGTCGTCCGGCAACAGTCGGAAGGCCTTGTGGTTGGTCAGCGGCCTGATGGCGCGGAAGTGGCGACGGTCGACGGTCAGCACCGCGTCGGTCCTGAACTCCGCGGCCAACGCGACGTTGATCGCGTCGGTCAGGCCGATGTTCAGGGCCGGGTACTGCCGCATCACCGCCCGCGCGGTGGCGAGGTGCGCACCCACCTCGGGCACCTCGAAGCGGCCGATCGCACACCGGTCGATGATGTCGTCCAGGATGCGCATCGCCATCACGGGTCCGAGTGCCGTGTGCGCGAGGTAGTCCAACTCGGCCAGCACCAGGGGCGAGATGACCAGGTGGCCGACCGTGTGCATGGCTTTGCGACAGGCGTCGTGATCGGGTTCCTCGCCGGCGTAGGCGGCCAGCAGAGCACCGGTGTCACCGACCACCGCGACGGCGGTCACCTGCCGAACCCTTCCATGTGCCGATCGAGGTCGGCCAGGATGCGCCCGCCACCACCCGGGATGACCGGCATGTCGTCGAGTTCGTCCCCCATCGGATCGGTCCGGAAGGGGTAGACGGGCTCGGCCAGGCTCGGCGGGAGGATGGTGGCCACGTGCCGGCCGTCCTTGGTGACGGTGACGGTCTCGCCCCGCTCGACGGCTCCTATCACCTTGGCCGTCTGCTGATTCAGCTCGCGCATCGTCGCTTCCATGAACTCAAGGTACTACGGCGTAGTTCATCGCGTCCGGTGGTCGTTGGGCGTGAGGCGGGGGCCGTAGCGGGGGGCGCGGGCGCCGGTGGCCGTCAGGAGGCGGCAGACGCGGTACCGGTGGGGGCGGTAGGGCTCCAGGAGCGCCAGCATCTGGGCGTCGTCGCTGCGGGGCCGGCCGGCCAGGGCCCAGCCGACCAGGTTGGGGAGGTGGAAGTCGCCGACCGAGACCGCGTCCGGGTCGCCGTTGCTGCGTTGCAGGGTCTCGGCGGCCGTCCAGACGCCGATGCCCGGGACGGCGGTCAGCCGGGCGAAGGCCTGCTCGTGACCCATCGCCGAGGCCTCCTCCAGGCGGGGCGCCAGCCGCACCGCGCGCATCACCGTCGCCGAGCGCTTGGGGTCGACGCCCGCCCGGTGCCACTCCCAGCTCGGGACCATCGCCCACTCGCGGGCCGACGGCGCCACCCGCATGCCCTCGGCCGGGCCGGGTGCCGGGGTGCCGAAGTCCCGCAGCAGGGTCCGCCAGGCGCGGTACGCCTCGTCGGTGGTGACCTTCTGCTCCAGGATCGCCGGGACGAGGGACTCCAGGACCAGCCCGGTGCGGGCCAGCCGCACCCCGGCGGTGCGGCGCTGGGCGTCCCGCAGCGGGCCGGGCGGCAGCACCAGCGCCTCCGGGTGGTCCTCCGCGCCGAGCAGTGCGGGCAGCCGGTCGAGCAGCCACTGCGCGCCCGGGCCCCAGGCCGCGGCCTCGACCTCGCCCGTGCCAGGGTGCGGCAGCACCCGCAGGGTGCCGACGCCGGCCGGGGTGCGGGAGGCACGCCAGACGGCGCCGTCGCCGGTGGTGCGGTACGCCGGGTCGGCGGGGCCGCGGCGCAGGGGCAGCAGCGTCCGGGCCAGGTCGAGCGCGAAGCCCGGCCGCCAGCGCCGTACCGCCTCGCCGCCGCCCGTCACTGCTGTCGCCTCCTGTGGTGCCTGGGGATATGAACGATACGCGCAGGCGGGGGCGGGGCTCCGGCTGGTCGGCTGACTCCCTTGCAGGAGACGGGAGTTGGGACGTCAGCGCGGCTGCCGGCGGGCCGCCGCCGTCCGCAGGTCGGGGAGCCTGGCGTAGAGGGCGGCGCCGGGGCATTCGGTCCTGAAGGCGTCGCGGTGGCCGGAGACGGCGTCGAAGTCGACGACGGTGCCCTTGGGGTAGCGGCTGGCGTCGGAGCCGGAGGTGAGCCGGGTACGGCCGTCGGCGGGCCGGCCGGTGAGGCCGAGCTTCCACGCGGCGAGGGCCGCGAGGGCGTCCAGCATCGCCTGGGGAGGGGCGTCCTTGACGTAGGTGCCGATGGCGGCGACACCGGAGGAGTCGGTGTTGAACCCGAGGGTGTGGGCGCCGTGGACGGGCTGGCCGACGCCGCCCGCGCGGCCCTCGTAGATCGTGCCGCAGCGGTCGACCAGGAAGTTGTAGCCGATGTCCCGCCAGCCGTTGGTCTGGACGTGGTACTGGTAGATCGCCCGGACCACCCTGGGGGCGTCCGAGCAGGCGTAGCCGGTGGCGGTCGCGGTGTGGTGGACGAAGACCTCGCGGACGGGGCCGGTGTACTCGAAGGTCTTCTCCCGCAGCGACTCGTCGGCGCCCCAGCCGGCCCGGGTGACGATGGCCGGCCGCGGCGCCTGGTGCACGACCACCGGAGCGGGATCCACGGGGCCGGGGCCCGTGGTGCCGGGGCCGGTGGGCGCGGGGCCCGTCGGGGCGGGGCCGGTGGGCACGGGACCCGTGGGGGCGGGGCCGGTGGGCGCGGGACCCGTCGGGGTGGGACCCGTCGGGGCGGGATCGGCGGGCAGGGTGCGGACGGAGGGCCCGGCGGCCGCTCCCCCGCCGGGGTCGACCAGTTCGAGCCGCAGCCCGGGCGGCGCTCCGGACGGGCCCGGCCGGAGCTCGACCGCGACGCCGTCGCTGCGCCCGGTCCACAGCGGGGCGGTGGCGCCGTGCGGGGCGCGGTCGGGGCCGTCCTCGGCGTCGGTCTCCAGCGTGTGCCACTCGCTCCAGCGGCCGGTGGCCGCGTCCCGGGTGCGGACCCGGACCACGGCGCCGTCCATCGCCGCCGCCGGCCCGTCCCAGTCGACCCCGAGGAGTTCGAACGGCCGGGTGGTGCGCGGCGCGAGGCCGTTCCCGGCGGTCAGCGGTAACGAGGTGGTCGAGCCGTCGCCCGCCGCGGTCCGACGCCGGGCACCGGGCGGGTCAGCGGTCGCGGTGGAGGCGGTCGCGGTGGAGGCGGTCGCGGTGGAGGTGACGGAGGCGAAGGTGACGGAGGCGAGGGGCTGGAGGAGCAGGGCGGCGGTACAGCCGGCGAGCAGCACGGCCGGGAGTGAGAGGCGCATACAGGGGATCGTCGCCGCAAACCGGACGGCCCGCCACGCCGCCCAGCGCCCGGTCGGCCGCCCCTCCCGGCCCGCCACTCGAAGGCCGTAGGCTGGGGCTCACCATGACTGCGCCTTTCGCTGCCGATGCCCGCACCCCCGTCGAGCTGCTGCACGCATACCTGCGCGGCGGCACCCCTTCGGTCGATCCCGCGGCCCCGCTGGTCACCTTCTACGACGACGCCACCGGCGAACGGGTGGAGCTGTCCGCCCGGACCTTCGACAACTGGGTCGCCAAGACCGCCAACCTCCTCCAGGACGAGCTGAACGCCGGCCCGGACGACCGCGCCGCACTGCTGCTGCCCGCCCACTGGCAGAGCGCCGTCTGGCTGCTGGCCTGCTGGTCGGTCGGGGTGACGGCGGTGCCGAGCGGCGACCCGGCCGCCGCCGACCTCGTGGTGAGCGGCCCGGACGGCCTGGAGGCCGCCCAGGCCTGCGAGGGCGAGCGCGTCGCGCTCGCGCTGCGCCCGCTCGGCGGCCGCTTCCCCCAGCGCCCGGACGGCTTCCTCGACTACGCCGCCGAGGTGCCCGGCCAGGGCGACCGCTTCGCGCCGTACTCCCCCGTCGCCCCGGACGGGCAGGCGCTGGAGACCTCGGTGGACGGGCTGCCGCTGAAGCTGAGCGGCGAGCAGACCGTCGCGCTGGCCCGGGAGGGCGCCGTCCGCCTCGGCCTCAAGCCCGGCGACCGCGTGCTCTCCACCCTCTCGTTCGACGACTGGGCGGGCCTGGAGGCCGGCCTGCTGGCCCCGCTGGCGGCCGGCGCCTCCGTGGTGCTGTGCCGCAACTCGCAGAGCCTGGACGCGGACCAGTGGGAGAAGCGGACCGAATCCGAACGGGTGACGCTGCGTCTCGGCTGACCCCCGGCGAAGGCCCGGCGGGTAGGGATCCCTGCCATGGCCGAGGACGACACCGAGCACCCCCCGACCGGCGAGACCCCCCGGACGGACACCTCCCGGGCGGGCACTCCCCCGGCGGACGACGCTCCCCCGGGCGGCCCCGTACGCCCGCACCGGCGCCGGCGGTGGTTGATGATCACCGCCGGCGTCGTCGCGTTCCTCCTGGCCGCCGGCGGGGTGCTGACCTGGGTCGCCTACCGCAAGCTGGACCGCAACATCCGCACCGACTCGACCACCGACCGGCTGCTGGCCCGGTTGGAGGCCGAGCGCCCGAGCCGCACGGCGGGCGCCGGCGGCGCCGAGAACATCCTGCTGATCGGCAGCGACGACCGCTCCGGCCCGAACTCCGCCTACGGCGGGGAGCCGGGCACCCAGCGCTCGGACACCACGATCCTGCTGCACCTGACCGCCGACCGTAAGCACGCGACGGCGGTCTCCGTCCCGCGCGACGTCATGGTCACCGTCCCCGCCTGCGAGCGGCCGGACGGCACCCGCAGCAGGCCGGCCCTGGTGCAGTTCAACTGGGCCTTCGAGCTGGGCGGTCCGGCCTGTTCGATCCTCACCGTCGAGAAGCTGAGCGGCATCCGGATCGACCACTACGTGATCCTCGACTTCAACGGCTTCAAGACCATGGTCGACGCGATCGGCGGGGTCGAGGTGTGCGTGGCGCAGCCGATCCACGACAGGGACGCCAGGCTCGACCTGCCGGCCGGCCGCCAGGTGCTGCACGGCGAGCAGGCGCTCGGCTACGTCCGGGCCCGGGAGAGCCTGGGCGACGGCAGCGACACCCAGCGGATGGGCCGTCAGCAGCAGTTCCTGGCCTCGCTGCTCCGCAAGGTGCAGTCGCAGGGGGTGCTGCTGAACCCGGCCAGGCTGTGGCCGGTGCTGAACGCGGCCACCTCCTCGGTGAAGGCGGACGGCGGGCTGTCCTCGCTCGGCGCGCTGTACGACCTCACCCAGGACCTGCGCGGCATCCCCTCCCCGAACGTGGTGTTCCTGACGGCGCCGCGCCGCCCGTACCGCTACGACTCGGACCGGGACGAGTTCGTGCAGCCGCAGACCACCCAGCTGTTCACCGCGCTGCGGGACGACCGGCCGGTCACCGTCCGGCCGCCCGACTCCGAGCCCTCGTCCCCCGCCGGGGCGTCCGCGAGCCCGGCGGCGGTGGTCACACCCCGGCCGGGCCGGGCGCCGGCGTCGCCCTCGGCGAGCGCCTCGCCCACCGTCGAGGCCTCGCCCACCTTCGAGGGGAGCGCGGCCGACAGGGACTCCTGCACCGCGCATTGAGCGCCGGGAAATGCGCCCCCCGCTCCATCTTTACCGTTCCATTACCTGTGCATGACCCAGATCACACCGGAACGATTCCCCCGTTCGGCTCGTCTAGTGTGTCCGGATCGGCCTGTCGGTACGAGTGGGCCGGAGCCGTGACCGGTCGAAGGTAGGGAACCCCCGTGTACGAGGAGCAACCGGAAACCGGCCGGTACCGGACGGACCCGGCCCCCGGAATCCCCCGTCAGAACCACCGCGAGGGCGCCGAAGCGGCCACGGCGACGACCGACGCACAGGCCGGGGCGCCCGCCGGAGGAGGCCGCCGGGACAGCCGTCGACGAGCGGCCGCGACGGCCCGGCGGAACCGGCGCCGACGGATCCTCAAGTGGACGGCCGGGACCGGCGCCCTGGTGATGGTCGCCGGCTGCGGCGGGGCGTACTACCTGTACCAGCACTTCAACAGCAACCTGACCTCGGTCAAGGTCCAGCTGGGCGACGAGTCGGAGCGGCCCCAGGCCGCCGGGGACGCCCTCAACGTCCTGGTGCTCGGCACCGACAGCCGGGAGGGCCTCGGCCGCGAGTACGGCGACCAGGGCAGCACCGGGCACGCCGACACCGCGCTGCTGTTCCACATCGCCAAGGACCGCTCCAACGCGACGGTGATCAGCATCCCGCGCGACCTGATGGTGCCGATACCGGACTGCCAGAGCCCGGACGGGAAGAGGATCCCCGGCTCGGCACGGGACAAGTTCAACGTCAGCCTGGGCCAGGACGGGCGCGACGCGGGCTGCGCCTGGAAGACCGTCGAGAAGACGACCGGCATCCGGGTCGACCACTTCGTGCAGGTCGACTTCGAGGCGGTGAAGACGCTGTCCACCGCCGTCGGCGGGGTCGAGGTCTGCGCGGCCAAGGACATCGACGACAAGGACTCGCACCTGAAGATGTCCAAGGGCCGGCACGTCGTCCAGGGCGACGAGGCGCTGGCCTTCGTCCGTACCCGGCACGCGGTCGGCTTCGGCGGCGACCTCACCCGGATCCCGTTGCAGCAGCAGTTCATCAGCTCGATGATCCGCAAGATCAAGAGCGACGACACCCTGACCAGCCCCACCAAGCTCTACAAGCTCGCGGACGCCGCCACCAAGGCGCTCACGGTGGACTCCGGCATCGGCAGCGTGGACAAGCTCAAGGACCTCGCCCTGGACATCAGCAAGGTGGACACCGAGAACATCACCTTCACCACCGTGCCCGTCCTGGACGACCCCGAGGACAGGAACCGGGTGATCCTCAAGCAGCCGGACGCCGGGCAGGTGTTCTCGATGATCGCGAACGACCGCTCACTGACCGGGACGGCCACGCCGCCGCCCGCCGACGGGGCCGCCGCCCCGGCCACGTCCGCCCCCGCGGCCACCACCCCGTCGGTGGCGGCCGAGGACGTCCGGGTGACTGTGCGCAACGGCAGCGGAACGCGCGGGCGCTCCGGGCCCACGGTGGAGAAGCTGAAGGCCAAGGGCTTCACCCGGGCCGCGGTCGGCTCCGACGCCCCGGCCGCCGCGGCCACCACGGTGTCCTACCCGGCCGGCCAGGAGGACCGGGCCGCGGCGCTGACCGCCGCGCTCGGGCTGCCCGCCGACGCCGCCCGGCCGAACCCGAAGGCGGGCCCGAACGACCCGCTGCTGCTGGTGCTCGGCAAGGACGCGTCGACCGCCCCCTCCAACCCGGCCGACGCTCCGACCGAGGCGCCGAAGGACCTCCAGCGGATGCAGGCGGACGACACCGACGTGTGCGCCAAGTAGCCACGCGCGCCCGGGTGTTCCGCCCGTCTTGCGACGGCGCTCACCCCGACCGGCCCTGGGGAGGCCCTGGCGGCTCAACGCGCCTGGGAGAGTACGTCCTTCGGGGACGGGCGGACGCTCTTCATCACCTTGCGGGCCAGTGAACGGGGCGAGGTGATGAAGCCGAAGCCCCAGCTGAGGTGCATGGTGGCGAGCGCCACCGGCAGCAGCGCCTTCGCCTTGGCGGACAGGCCCCGGCTCTCGACCAGGGAACCACCGAGGATGCCCAGCAGGTAGGCCCCGGGCGCCGCCAGGAAGACCGGGTGGACGGCGGCGCCGAGCACCAGGCCGAGGACGACGCCGAGCAGCGCGGACGGCGGGGCGAGGTAGCGCAGGTTGACCGAGCCGCGGTGGTAGCGGGTGACCACCCGGCGCCAACGGCCGTAGTCCTTGTACTGCTTGGCCAGCGCCCGGACCGTCGGCCGGGGCCGGTACGTCACCTTGAGCTGCGGGGTGAACCAGACCAGCCCGCCGTCCTGGCGGATCCGGTAGTTGAGCTCCCAGTCCTGGGCGCGGATGAACTCCTCGTTGTAGCCGCCGAGCTTCTCCAGCACCTCGCGCCGGAACACCCCGAGGTAGACGGTGTCCGCCGGGCCGGCCAGGCCGCCGGTGTGGAAGGCGGCGTTGCCGACGCCGATCTTGGAGGTCATCGCGGCGGCGACCGCGTTCTCCCACTCGGTCTCGCCCTCGGCGTGCATGATGCCGCCGACGTTGGCGGCGTCCATCTCGCCGAGCAGCCGGACCGCGGTGGTGATGTAGCCGGGGGTGAGGAGGCCGTGGCCGTCCACCCGGACGACTATCGGGTACTGCGAGCCCCTGATCGCGGCGTTCAGGCCCGCCGGGGTCCGGCCGGTGGGGTTCTCCACCGTGCGCACCCGCGGGTCCTCGGCGACCAGCTCGGCGGCGATCTCGGCGGTGCGGTCGGTGGAGGGGCCGAGCGCGATCACCACCTCCATCGGCCCGGGATACTCCTGGTCCAGGATGCGGCGGACCGCCGTACGCAGGTGTCGTTCCTCGTTGAGCACCGGCATGATCACGGAGACAGCCGGCAGCTCCTCAGCAGCCTTGGTGTTCATCGGGGCCAACCGTACCGGTGCCGACGCGCCCCCGTCTCGCCCCGGTCCCGGCGGCCGCGGGCACCCCGGGGTACGACACCGGCACTGTGATCCACATCACCGCACCCGCCGGTCCCCCGGGCCCGGATCGGCGGGGGTACCGTGCAGGTTCGGCGCAGGTTCGGAGCAGGTGGTGAACGATGGTGACCAGGGCGGACCCGGCCGGCGCGACGGCGTTCACCAGGTGTTGCGGGGCGCCCGCGGCCGTCCGGGAGAAGGGGACGGGCATGCCGCAGGGGCCGGGTGCTGTGCGCACCCGGCCCCTGCTCCCCCGTTCCCCAGGGATTCCCCCCGTTCCCCCGTCCCCTGGGGCTCCCCCGTTCCCCCGCGGGTCGACCCGACGTCCCCCGTCGCCGGGTCAGTCCGTCGCGATGGCCGCGAGGACGTTCATCCGTCCGGCCCGGAAGGCCGGAACGAGGGCGGCGACCAGGCCGATCACCACCGAGGAGACCAGCGTCACCGCGATCGTGGTGGTCGGGACGGTGAGCGTCGCGAGGCCCTGGTCGCGCAGGACCCGCTGGGCGGTGACGCCCCAGGCCAGGCCCAGCCCGGTGCCGAGGACGGCGCCGAACACCGCGATCACCACGGACTCCAGCCGGATCATCCGGCGCAGCTGGCGGCGGGAGAGCCCGATCGCCCGCAGCAGGCCGATCTCGCGGGTCCGCTCGACCACCGACAGCGCCAGGGTGTTGACCACGCCGAGCACCGCGACGGTGATCGACAGGCCGACCAGTCCGTAGATCAGGTAGAGCAGGGTGTTGACCTGGGACTGCACCAGCTCCTTGTAGCCGGCCTGGTCCTTGATGGTCAGCTGCGGGTACTGCTTGAGCGCGTCCTCCAGGGCGGTCAGCGTCTTGGCCACGTCGGCGCCGGAGGAGGCCTTGGCGAAGAACATCCGGTCGCCGGGCTGTTCGGCGGCCGGAAGCGCCTTGGACACGGTGGCGAGGTCGGCGAAGGAGGCGCCCCCGAAGAGCGAGCCCTTCGCGAACACGACGCCCACCGGGAGGACCTGGGTGTGCCCCCCGGCGTAGTGGACGGTGATGCTGTCGCCGACCTTGAGGTGGTGGTCGGTGGCGAACTCCTCGTCGATGCCCAGCGAGCCCTGACCGATCGACTCCACCGCACCGGACTTGACCGGCAGTCGGAAGTCGGTGCCGAAGAAGGCCGGCGGCACCGCGGCGATCCCGGTCCGCTTGGTCGTGCCGTCGGGCAGCTGGAACCTGGCGTCGATGTCCTTCTCGGTGGTGACGTGGTCGATGCCCGGGGTCCGCTTCACCGCGTCGATCATCTCGGCGGTGACGCCGGTACGGCCGCCCCCGATGATGTAGTCCACGCCCACCGACTTGTCGATCTGCGCACTGGCCGAACTGACGGCCGAGGAGCTGAACACCGACGAGCCGATCACCAGCGCCAGCCCGATCATCAGTGCGGCGGCGGTGGCGCCGGTGCGGCGCGGGTTGCGCATCGCGTTGCGCTGGGCGAGCCTGCCGGAGGGCCCGAACAGGGCCGGGAGCAGGGCGCCGAGCACCTTGATGACGACGGTGGCCAGCAGCGGGCCGAGCACCACGAAGCCGATCAGGGTGAGCAGCAGGCCCAGGCCCAGGTACTGTCCGCCGGTGGCCGCCTTGTCCGCTGTGCCGGCGAGCACCAGCAGGCCGCCGCCGCCCGCGGTCAGCAGCAGGCCGATGACCGTCCGGACGAGGTTGGAGCGGGCCTCGGCCGGGGTGCCGTGGTCGCGCAGGGCGGCCATGGGAGCGATCCGGCTGGCCCGGCGGGCCGGGATCCAGGCCGCGACGACGGTGATCAGGATGCCCACCGCGTAGCCGGCCACGAAGACGTCGGGCCCGATCTCCAGGTCGCCCGCGTTGAGGTCCATGCCGATCGCGTTCATCAGCTTGATCAGACCGACCGCCACGCCCAGGCCGACGGCCACGCCGAGGGTCGAGCCGAGCACGCCCAGGATCAGCGCCTCGACCAGCACCGAGCCGTTCACCTGCCGGCGGCTGCCGCCGATCGCGCGCAGCAGGCCGATCTCGCGGGTGCGCTGGGCGACCAGCATCGAGAAGGTGTTGATGATCAGGAAGCCGCCGACGATCAGCGAGATGCCGGCGAAGCCGAGCATCGCGTACTTCATGAAGTCGAGGCCGCTGCCGATCGCCTTGGTGTTCTCGTTCTTCTGCTCGGCCGCGGTCTTGACCTGGTAGCCGCCGCCCACCTTGGCGAGGGCGTCGGCCTTGAGCTGGTCGTCGCTGCGGCTGCCGTCGCCGAAGGCCTCGACGGAGGTGTAGGCCTGCTCGCCGAGCAGCACCTGCTGGGCGGTCGGGGTGTCCAGGAAGGCCAGCGCGGCACCCGGGTTGGTGGTGACGAAGGTGGCGATGCCGACGATCGTGTACGGGTGCTGGCCGCCGGTGTTGTCGACCCTGATCCTGTCGCCGAGGCCGAGCTTGGCCTTCTTGGCGGTGTCCGCGTCCAGCACCAGCTCGCCGGAGTTCTGCGGGGCGTGCCCGGAGGTGATCTTCACCGGGTTGCTCGGGGTGTCGGCCCAGTTGCCGAGGAGGGTCGGCGCGCCGCTGGTCGGGCCGACCAGCTTGTTGGTGGCCGGGTTGACCAGGATCGCGTCGCCGACCATGACCTGGCCGACGGCGGTCTTCACGCCCGGTACCGCGGCGATCTGCTGGGCGAGCGCGACCGGGACGGTGGCGGGCTTGTCCCCGGCCTGGGGCTCGTCGTCGTCGGCCGGCTTGGACGGCTGGACCGATATGTCGGAGGCGGTCGCGGCGAACAGCTTGGAGAAGGTGCTGGTGGCGGTGTTGGAGAACACCAGGGTGCCGGACACGAAGGCGACCGACAGCATGACGGCGATGAGCGAGAGCGCCATCCGCCCCTTGTGGGCGAAGAAGCTCCGCAGTGAGGTCTTGAGCAGCATGGTCTCGTCGTCCCGCCGCTCAGCTGGTGCGCTTGCCGTCGAAGCGGCGCATGCGTTCGAGGACGGAGTCGGCGGTGGGCGCGTGCATCTCGTCCACGATCACGCCGTCGGCCAGGAAGAGGACGCGGTCCGCGTAGCCGGCGGCGACCGGGTCGTGGGTGACCATGACCATGGTCTGGCCCAGCTCGTCCACCGAGCGGCGCAGGAAGGTCAGCACCTCGGCGCCGGCCCGGGAGTCCAGGTTTCCGGTGGGCTCGTCGCCGAAGATGATCTCGGGCCGGGCGGCCAGCGCCCGGGCCACCGCGACGCGCTGCTGCTGGCCGCCGGAGAGCTGGGTCGGACGGTGCTTGAGCCGGCCGGCCAGGCCGACGGTCTCCACCACCTGGTCCAGCCAGGCCTGGTCGGGCTTGCGGCCGGCGATGTCCATCGGGAGCGTGATGTTCTCCAGCGCGTTCAGGGTCGGCAGCAGGTTGAACGCCTGGAAGATGAAGCCGATCTTGTCGCGGCGCAGCCGGGTCAGCTGCTTGTCCCTGAGGCCGGTGATCTCGGTGTCGCCGATCCAGATCCGCCCGTCGGTGACCGTGTCCAGGCCGGCCAGGCAGTGCATCAGGGTCGACTTGCCGGAGCCCGAGGGACCCATGATCGCGGTGAAGCGGCCGCGCTGGATGTCCACGTCGACCGCGTCGAGGGCGGTCACCCTGGTCTCGCCCGAGCCGTACGCCTTGGTGACCTGGCGGGCCGAAGCGGCGACGGCGGACGTGCCGCCGGGAAGCTGGGGGTCGTACACGGCTGCTGCCGTCGTCACTGGAGTCTCCTAAGAAGTGGCCCACCCGTTGGCCCCCGGCCCGGTGTTCTCCGGCGGGGCGGGGACGTGTGAATCACGTTAGGAGCCGGCGGCGGCGGACTCGTCCTCCGCCGGAATGAAGCGGCTCAACCAAGGTTCTGCGGGGTGCGGCGCCCCTCCCCCTAGGGGGCGCCGCGGGCCTTCTCCGGGTCACCCCGTACGGGGGTCGCCGCGGCGACCGGTCAGCCGGTCAGCGCGGGTGCGGCCAGCCGCTCCAGGGCGGTGGCGAAGCCCGTCACGACGGGGGCCAGCAGGGCGTCGGTCTCGCGCTCGACCAGGGTCGTGCCGTCCTCCCTGGCGGTGATGTGGCGGTCGAGCACGAACCAGCCCTGGGTGATGTGGCCGGCGCCCATCGAGCTGAGCACCGGGCGCAGGGCGTAGTCCACCGCGAGGACGTGCGCGGGCGAGCCGCCGGTGGCCAGCGGCAGGACGGCCTTGCCGGCCAGTGCGTACTGCGGGAGCACGTCGAGCAGGGCCTTCAGCAGGCCCGAGTAGGCGGCCTTGTAGACGGGGGTGCCGATGACGACGCCGTCGGCGCGGGCGAACAGCTCGGTGACGGCGACGATCTCGGGGTGGTCGAAGTCGCCCGACAGCAGGGCGTGCGCGGGCAGGCTACGCGCCTCGAAGGGGATGACGTGGTGGCCGCGGTCCACCAGGCGCGCGTCGACGTGGCGCAGCAGGCGGGTGGTGCGGGAGGTGGCGGACGGGGAGCCGGAAACGGACAGGACGGTGGCCATGGTTCACCTCTGGCTGGAAGCGGGGCGGCGCACCGCGGCGGGGGAAGGCGTCGCGGTGCGGTGTGCTCGGAGTGCGGTCATCACGAGGCTCGCGGGCCGGGCCCGGAGCGAGCGGGTGTTTCGACGGGCTGCGGAGAGGTGCGCGTCAGCCGCGACAGAGCGAACAGGCCACCCCACGCCGCAGGTCGACGTGCCGCCGACGCGTGAGTGCCCAACGCTGATCCATGCCTGAAATGCAAACACGTGCCGTTCGAACCGGTCAAGAAACGTTTCGGCAGCTGGAACGCGGGTGACGCGACGTTTCACCGGAACGATCCGATACGTGCATCAAAACTGCTACAAGAGGCCTGGTGGCACCCCCGGGGGGAGTCAGTGCGACCGGGGTCGGGCATCCTCAACGGCATGAACACGTGGCAGCAGGGCCGCCAGGGCGGCGGCGGGAACCCGTACGGAGGCAACGGCGGCGGTGGGCCGGCGGCCGAACCGCCGCTGCCCGCCGGGCTGAGTCCGCGCGGTCCCGGCGCCCCGGCGCCGCGGCGGCCCGAGCCGCCCCGGTACGGCAGCGTCCCGGCGCAGGGGACGCCCGGCGGTCCGAGCCGGCCCGGTGGCCCGGGCGGACCGGGTCGACCCGGCGGCCCGAGCGGCTCCGGCGGCGCGCGTCCCGCCGGCCCGCCCGCCGGGAAGCGCTGGCCGCGGAAGCGGATCGTCAAGTGGTCGGTCTTCGGCGTGCTGATAGCCGTCATGGTGACCGCCGTCTCCACCTGGTTCTGGGCGGACTCCAAGCTCGACCACGAGAACGTGCTGGCCGACTACCCCGGCCGTCCGGCGGCCGGCAAGGGCACCAACTGGCTGATCGTCGGCTCCGACAGCCGCCAGGGCCTCACCGACTCCCAGCAGGACGACCTGCACACGGGGCACGACACCGAGGGCAAGCGCAGCGACTCGATGATGATCCTGCACATCGGGGACGGCGGGAACACCCTGATGAGCATCCCGCGCGACTCCTGGGTGCCGATCCCCGAGCACCCGGGCGGCAACGGGAAGACCGTCAAGGCCACCACCGCGAAGATCAACTCGGCCTTCGGCAACGGCGGCGGGCGCCTGCTGGTCCAGACCGTCGAGCAGAACACCGGCATCCACATCGACCACTACGCCGAGATCGGCTTCGCCGGCTTCGTCGGCGTCGTCGACTCGATCGGCGGCGTGGAGATGAACATCGAGCAGGACGTCAAGGACAAGGACTCCGGCCTCGACCTCAAGGCGGGCGACCAGACCCTCACCGGCAAGCAGGCGCTGGCCTTCGTCCGCCAGCGCCACCAGATGGCCGACCAGGACCTCGGCCGGATGCGCAACCAGCAGAAGTTCCTCGGCGCCCTCGCCCACCAGGCCGCCTCCCCCGGCACCCTGCTCAACCCGTTCACCTTCTACCCGCTGGTCGACTCGGCGCTCGGCACCCTGATCGTCGACGACGACTGCGGGCTGACCGACCTGGGCTCGCTGTTCCTCGCCATGAAGGACGTCAACGGCGGCAGCGGCAAGACCCTGACCGTCCCCATCGGCAACCCGGACTACCGGACCAAGACCGGGGAGTCGGCCGTGCTGTGGGACGCCGCCAAGTCCAAGCAGGTCTTCGACGCCTTCAAGAACGACACCGCGGTGCCGGACATCAAGTAACCCGCCGACTTCGGGTCACCGTGCCGTCACAATGAGTGGATGTCCCTCGTCACCGCACTCGTCTACCGCCGACGCCACCGCCTCCTGGGCCGCCTGGTCCAGGAGGCGCTCGCGCTCTACGGGATGGAGGTGCCGGCCGCCTGCGAGATCGGGCCCGGCCTCACCGTGTTCCACCGCGGCTTCGGCACGGTGCTGCACCCGTACACCACGCTCGGCGCGAACGTGACCCTCTACAACGGCGTGACCATCGGCCGGGCCGACCCCTGGGTGCCGCAGGAGGACAGCGCGATGCGGCGGGTGGTGGTCGAGGACGGCGCGGTGCTGTGCGCGGGCGCCAAGGTGGTGTGCAAGGACGGTGTGCTGACCGTCGGCGCGGGCACCATCGTGGGCGCCAACGCGGTGCTCACCCGCTCGACCGGGCCGGGCGAGATCTGGGCCGGGGTACCCGCGCGCAGGGTGGGGCTGCGGGAGGGTGCCTGGGCGCCGGCCTGAGTCGGAGGCTGAGCAGGAGAACCCGGGCCCGAGAACCCGGGCCCGAGAACGACACCGCCCCGGAGCGGGAGGCCGGCAGGTCCGACGTCCCGCTCCGGGGCGGTGTGCGGTGGTCGACCGCGGTGACTACTCGACCACGCCGGACTTGGCGATGGCGATCTTGGCCGAGGTGCGGCCGCTCGGCGACGAGCCGAGGCTCTCGACCTTCTTCACGACCTCCATGCCCTCGACGACCTCGCCGAAGACGACGTGCTTGCCGTCCAGCCAGTCGGTGATGATGGTGGTGATGAAGAACTGCGAGCCGTTGGTGTTGCGGCCGGCGTTGGCCATCGACAGCAGACCCGGGCGGTCGTGCTTGAGCTCGAAGTTCTCGTCCGCGAACTTCTCGCCGTAGATGCTCTTGCCACCGGTGCCGTTGTGGTTGGTGAAGTCACCACCCTGCAGCATGAAGGCGGGGATCACCCGGTGGAAGATCGAGCCCTCGTAGCCGTAGCCGTTCTGGCCGGTGGCCAGCTCACGGAAGTTGCGGGCGGTCTTCGGGACGACGTCGTCGAAGAGCTTGAAGACGATCCGGCCGGCCGGCTCGTCGTTGATGGTGATGTCGAAGAAAACATTGGAACTCATGCAGGGATCATGGCACGAGAGGCAGTCCGCCGCTCGCCACCCCCTGAGGACGCCAGGTGGCCCGGCGTGTTACCCGGCGTCGCCCCGGATCCGCCCGCGCGAGGCGCCGGACGGGGCGATCCCAGGCTCCAACCGCCCTGGACCCGCTAGACCGGCTTGCGGGCCAGCAGGTAGGCCTGCGGGACCTTCTCCTCGGGCCCCGGCTCGCGGACCGTGCGGCTGGTCACCGGCACACCGGCCTCGCGCGCCAGCTCCTCGACCCGCTCCGGTCGCAGACGGCGGAAGTCGAGCGACACCGGCTGGTCGAAGGGCCGCTCCAGCCGCAGCGGCACGTCGCCGACCTGGAAGGCGAGCACCAGGTGGCCGCCCGGGGCGAGCACCCGGGCGAACTCGGCGAACACCTCCGGCAGTCGCTCCGCCGGGGTGTGGATGATCGAGTACCAGGCCACCACACCGGTCAGCTCACCGTCCCGGAAGGGGAGGTCGAGGAGCGAACCGACGGTGAACGGCACCTCGGGGTGGGCCTCCCGGGCCAGCTCGATCATCCGCGGCGAGAGGTCGAGGCCCCGGACGTCCAGGCCGAGCCGGTGCAGATGGCCGGTCACCCGGCCCGGGCCGCAGCCGAGTTCGGCCACCTTGGCGTCCGTACGCTCGGCACGGACCAGTTCGGCGAAGAGCGCCAGCACCGCCCGGTCCATCGGCGTGGCGTCCAGCGCGTCCCGGAAGCGGTCGGTGTAGTCGGCGGCGATGGCGTCGTAGAACGCCCTGGTCTCGGTGAGGAAGTCCGGCTCCGTCATGACCCGGCACCCTACCCGCCGTCGACGGCCCGCAGCATCAGCCTCGAACCAGCCTGAGGGGGGCGGAAGATGAGCATGATGCGGCAGGCGTGGCGGGCAGCCTGCGGAGTCCGGCTGCCCGCCGTCGCGTGGATTCCCGCGAGCCCGTCAGGCCGTGGTCACGGCAGGTTGCGGGCCATGACGATGCGCTGGACCTGGTTGGTGCCCTCGTAGATCTGCGTGATCTTCGCGTCCCGCATCATCCGCTCCACCGGATAGTCCCGCGTGTAGCCGTACCCACCCAGCAACTGCACCGCGTCCGTGGTCACCTCCATCGCCACGTCCGACGCGAAACACTTCGCCGCCGCCCCGAAGAACGTCAGATCCGCATCCCCACGCTGCGACTTCGCCGCCGCCACATACGTCATCTGACGAGCGGCCTCCAGCTTCATCGCCATG
>NZ_LFMD02000003.1:1334329-1884720 GCF_015776785.2 Kitasatospora sp. SUK 42
CGAACCCGCCAACTGCACCGGCAGCGAACCCAGCTTGTTCACCGCCGGGATCAACGAGGACGAACCGCACACCCGCGCGACCTCCTCGATCACGATCACCGTCGCCAGCGCGTCCGCCCCCGCACCGCCGTACACCTCCGGCACGTGCACCGCATGCAGATCGTTACCCGTCAGCGCGTCCAACGCCTCCTGCGGGAACCGCCCCTGCTCATCCACCTCCGCCGCGAACGGAGCGATCTTCGCCTCGGCCAGCGAACGCACCGCCTCACGGAGCATCTCGTGCTCCTCGGAGATACGGAAGAGATCGAAGTCAGCCGCCCCTGCGCTGCCCGCCATGATGCCTGCCTCGTCGTCCAGTGACCGAAGTCCGGTGGAAGTCTGATGGAAGTCGAATCCGGGGTTAACTACCGTTCAGTAGAGATCCTAGGGCTCCGACCTGCGGCTGCCTAGCGCCCGCCGCATGCGGGCGATCAGTGCCGATCCGGACCGTGCGGATAGCATCGGGGACACCCGTACTGGTCAAGCCCGCACTAAGGGGAATCCGTGACCCTCCGCATCTCCGTGATCGGCACCGGCTACCTCGGCGCCACGCACGCCGCCGCGATGGCCGAGTTCGGCTTCGAGGTGCTGGGACTGGACATCGACCCGGACAAGATCGCCACGCTCACCGCGGGGCGCGTCCCGATGTACGAACCGGGATTGTCCGAGCTGCTGCTCAAGCACGTGGTCGGGCACGAGGGTTCGACCGGGCGGCTGCGCTTCACCACCTCGGCCAAGGAGGCCGCGGAGTTCGGCGACGTGCACTTCATCTGCGTCAACACCCCGCAGCGCAAGGGCGAGTTCGCCGCCGACATGTCCTACGTGGACGCCGCGATCGACGACCTCGCTCCGCACCTGACCCGCCCGGCCCTGGTGGTCGGCAAGTCCACCGTCCCGGTCGGCTCGGCGGCCCGGCTGGCCGAGCGGCTGGCCGCGCTGGCGCCGGTCGGCCAGGACGCCGAACTCGCCTGGAACCCGGAGTTCCTGCGCGAGGGCTTCGCCGTCCAGGACACCCTGCGGCCGGACCGGATCGTGGTCGGCACCCAGAGCGAGCGGGCCGAGCGGCTGCTGCGCGAGGTGTACGCGGAGCCGATCGCGGCCGGGGTGCCGTTCATGGTCACCGACTACGCGACCGCCGAACTGGTCAAGGCCGCCGCCAACTCCTTCCTGGCCACCAAGATCTCCTTCATCAACGCGATGGCCGAGGTCTGCGAGGCGGCCGGCGCGGACGTCACCCAGCTGTCCACCGCGCTCGCCTACGACGAGCGGATCGGCGGCAAGTTCCTCAACTCCGGCCTCGGCTTCGGCGGCGGCTGCCTGCCCAAGGACATCCGCGCGTTCATGGCCCGGGCCGGCGAACTCGGCGCCGACCAGGCGCTGACCTTCCTGCGCGAGGTCGACTCGATCAACATGCGGCGCCGCTCCCGGATGGTCGAGTTGGCCCGCGAGCAGTGCGGCGGCGGCTTCCTGGGCCGACGGGTCGCCGTCCTCGGCGCCGCCTTCAAGCCCAACTCGGACGACATCCGGGACTCCCCCGCCCTCAACGTGGCCGCCCAGATCCAGCTCCAGGGCGCCCAGGTCACCGTCTACGACCCGAAGGCCGTGGACAACGCCCGCAAGATGTTCCCCTCCCTGACCTACGCCGGCTCCGCCCTGGAGGCCGCCGAGGGCGCCCACGTCGTCCTCCACCTCACCGAGTGGGCCGAGTTCCGCGAGCTCGACCCCGCCGAACTCGGCGCCGTGGTCGCCGAACGCCGCCTCCTCGACGGCCGCAACGTCCTCGACGCCGCCGCCTGGCGCGCCGCCGGCTGGACCTACCGCGCCCTGGGCCGCCCCAGCTGACCCTGGAACCCCCCGAACGCCTTTGAACGCGTTCAAGCCGTATGCGAAGATCCTCGTGCACGGCGGTTCCGGCACGACCGGGGGGTTCTTCATGCGCAGGCGGTACAGGTGGCTGATCGGCACCACGGCGGCGGCCGCCGTCATCACGCCGGTGGCCTACGTCGGGTGGGCGGTGTACAGCTGGGACGGGGGCCCGATCCCGGTCGGCTGCTCGAAGGTGATGGCCTTCGCCGGCGGCTCGATGCCCGCGCAGGCCACCGGGGCGAAGTGCACCGACGACGGCTCCTTGCAGGAAGCGGGCTACACCGCCGAGTTCCGGATGCCCCAGGAGGACCTGGCGGCCCGGCTGGTGGCTGCCTTCCCCCGGGTGCGGCAGGACACCGGCAGCGCCATCGGGCTGAGGTTCAGCAACGAGCCGAACGACCCCCACCCGCACGGGCAGGCCTCGGATCTCCAGCTGAGGGCCAGCTACGAGGCCGACGGGACGGCCCTGGTGGAGCTCCGGGCCTTCGACATCTGAGCAGGCCCCGTCACGGAATCCCGCGCCCCCGCCCGGTGTTGGCACCGGCATGACGAGCTACGGCGACGAGGCGACGGTCCGCGCGATCCTCACCGGCACGGGCGACACCTGGGCGGTGGTCGGCCTGTCCAACAACACCGCCCGGGCCGCCCACCGGGTGGCGCAGGTCCTCCAGCGGTACGGCAAGCGGATCGTGCCCGTGCATCCGAAGGCCGAGACGGTCCTCGGCGAGCAGGGCTACGCCTCGCTCGCCGAGATCCCGTTCCCGGTCGACGTGGTGGACGTGTTCGTGAACAGCGCGCTGGCCGGGGAGGTGGCCGACCAGGCGGTGGCCGTCGGGGCGAAGGCGGTCTGGTTCCAGCTCGGGGTGGTGGACGAGGCCGCGTACGAACGCACCCGGGCCGCCGGCCTCTCGATGGTCATGGACAGGTGCCCGGCCATCGAGATCCCGCGGCTCGGTTAGGCCGGACAGGGCCTAGGCGTCCGCGCCGTCCAGCCGGGCGATGGTCGCGATGGACGGCCGGCGGGTGGTCCGCAACTCGGCGGAGACCGACTCCGCGTCGCGCAGGACGCGGACGGCGTTGTGCCAGGTGAGCTTGGCGAGGTCGGCCTCCGACCAGTGGCGGCCGAGGAGTTCGGCGACCAGGTTGGGGTAGCCGGCCACCGAGTCGAGGCCGTCCGGCAGGAAGGCGGTGCCGTCGAAGTCGCCGCCGATGCCGATGTGGTCGATCCCGGCGACCTCCCGCATGTGGTCGAGGTGGTCGGCGACGGTCGCCGGGGTGGCGATCGGGCGCGGGTTGGCGGCCTCGAAGGCGCGCTGGCGCTCCATGGCCGGCGGGGTGGTGTCCAGCGGGTGGAAGCCGTGGGCGCGCATGTTCTCGTCGGCGGCCAGGGTCCACTCGATGGCCGCGGGCAGGATGAACTTGGGGACGAAGGTCGCCATCGCCACCCCGCCGTTGGCGGGCAGTTGGGCGAGCACGTCGTCCGGGATGTTGCGCGGGTGGTCGCAGACCGCGCGCGCGGAGGAGTGCGAGAAGACGACGGGCGCCTCGGTGACCCGCAGGGCGTCGCGCATGGTGTCGGCGGAGACGTGTGAGAGGTCGACCAGCATGCCGAGCCGGTTCATCTCCCGGACGACCTCCTCGCCGAACCGGGTCAGCCCGCCGGCCACCGGCTTGTCGGTCGCGGAGTCGGCCCACGGCACGTTGTCGTTGTGGGTGAGCGTCATGTAGCGCACGCCGAGCTCGTACAGGGCGCGCAGGGTGGCCAGCGAGCAGTCGATGGAGTGGCCGCCCTCGGCGCCCATCAGTGAGGCGATCCGGCCCTCGGCGCGGGCGGCCTCCATGTCGGCGGCGGTGCGGGCGAGCCGCAGCCGGTCGGGGTAGCGCTCGACCAGGGCGTGGACGAAGTCGATCTGCTCCAGGGTGGCGCTCACCGCGTGGTCGCCGGCCAGCGAGGCGGGCACGTAGACGGACCAGAACTGCGCGCCGACCCCGCCCTCCGCGAGGCGGGCGAGGTCGGTGTGCAGGTGCCCGCTCTGGTCGGCGGCGAGGTCGAGCGCGCCGAGGTCGTACCCGGCCTGCTCGCGCATCGCCCAGGGGAGGTCGTTGTGGCCGTCCACCACGGGGGCGGTGCGCAGCAGGGCACGGGCGCGGTCGAGCGGGGTGAGGGAGTCCGTCTGAGAAGTCATACGGGCTGTTCTACCCCACCCCCGCCGCCGGGCTACTTGCCGAAGCCGAAGGAGGTGGAGCCGGCCACCTTGGCCCGGAGCTTCTGGCCCTTCTCGGTGGCCTGGTTGTTCAGCTCGGCCTGGAAGTCGGTCATCTTCTCGGTGAGTTCGGCGTCGAACGCGGCGAGCATCCGCACCGCGAGCAGGCCCGCGTTGCGCGCGCCGGCCACGGAGACGGTCGCCACCGGCACGCCGGCCGGCATCTGGACGATCGACAGCAGGCTGTCCATGCCGTCCAGGTAGCGCAGCGGCACCGGCACGCCGATGACGGGCAGCGGGGTGACGGAGGCCAGCATGCCGGGCAGGTGGGCGGCGCCGCCGGCGCCCGCGATGATCGCCTTCAGACCGCGCTGGTGGGCGTTCTCGCCGTACGCGACCATCTCGCGCGGCATCCGGTGGGCCGAGACGACGTCCACCTCGTAGGGGATCTCGAACTCGTCCAGCGCCTGGGCGGCGGCCTCCATGACGGGCCAGTCGGAGTCCGAGCCCATCACGATGCCGACGACAGGGGTCTTCGAAGCGGGGCTCATTCGGTGATCGTTCCTCGCAGGTAGGCGGCCGCGTGGCGGGCGCGCTCGCGGACGTCGTCGAGGTCGTCCCCGAAGACGTTGACGTGGCCGACCTTGCGGCCGGGCTTCACGTCCTTCCCGTACATGTGGATCCGCAGCCCGGGGTCGCGGGCCATGCAGTGCAGGAAGGCGTGGTACATGTCCGGGTAGTCGCCGCCGAGGACGTTGACCATGACGGTCCACCTGGCGCGCGGCCGGGGGTCGCCGAGCGGGAGGTCGAGGACGGCCCGCAGGTGGTTCTCGAACTGCGAGGTCACCGCGCCGTCCTGGCTCCAGTGCCCGGAGTTGTGCGGGCGCATGGCGAGCTCGTTGACGAGGATGCGGCCGTCCCGGGTCTGGAACAGCTCGACGGCCAGGTGGCCGACCATGCCGAGTTCGCCGGCGATCCGCAGGGCGAGCTGCTGGGCCTCGTCGGACAGGACCGGGTCGAGGTCCGGCGCGGGGGCGGTCACCTCGGCGCAGACGCCGTTCTCCTGGATGCTCTCGACGACCGGGTAGGCGACGGCCTGGCCGCTGGGCGAGCGGACCACGTTGGCGGCCAGCTCGCGGACGAAGTCGACCTTCTCCTCGGCCAGCACCGGGACGCCGGCCAGGAACGGGGCCTGCGCGTCCTGCTCGTCGTCGACGACCCAGACGCCCTTGCCGTCGTAGCCGCCGCGGACGGTCTTCAGCACGACCGGGTAGCCGGAGCCCTCGTTGGCGAAGGCGGTGACGTCGGCCGGGTCGGCGACGATCCGGTGCCGGGGGCAGGGCACGCCGATGGAGTCGAGCGTGGCCCGCATCACACCCTTGTCCTGGGCGTTGACCAGGGCGTCCGGGCCGGGGCGGACGGCGATGCCGTCGGCCTCCAGCGCCCGGAGGTGCTCGGTGGGGACGTGCTCGTGGTCGAAGGTGATGACGTCGCAGCCGGCCGCGAAGCGGCGCAGGGTGTCGAGGTCGCGGTAGTCGCCGAGGACGACGTCGGAGACCACCTGTGCGGCGGAGTCCTGAGGCGTGTCGGCGAGGAGCTTGAACCTGACCCCGAGCGGGATGCCCGCCTGGTGTGCCATGCGGGCCAACTGCCCGCCGCCGATCATGCCCACCACTGGAAAATTCACATTGCCCGGGGAAGTCACGCGGCCCAGGATATCCGGGCCGGTCGGGGGTGGTGGAGGCGCCGGTGGGGCCTCCGGAGCGGACGCGCGTAGATGTCAACCTGGGGCCCTGAGGGCTGAGCCGTTCGGTGGAAGCGGGTAGCCTGGACGGCTAGGTCCTCGTCCACGCGGTCGGATCATGTGCGTGCACGCAGGGCTCAAGGGGTGGTCGCCTCCCAGCGATCCACCCTTTCGACCCGCGTACACATGGAGGCAGCCCGGTATGGCGACGACCGCAGCTTCGAACCCCTCGCTCGTGCAGAAGATGCGTGGGCTCTCGGGCGAAGTCGTGAAGTTCGGCATCGTTGGCCTGAGCGGCGTGGTGATCAACTTCGCCGTGTTCTGGGTCTGCATCAACGGCCTGGGCCTGGCGTCACTGCGCTCGAACATCGTGGCAACCGTGATCGCGATCGCCACCAACTACCTCGGCTACCGCTACTGGCTGTACCGGGACCGCGACGCCGCCTCGCGCAAGCGGGAGATCACGCTGTTCCTGGTGTACAGCGGCATCGGCATGCTGATCGAGACGGGCGTGCTCGGCTTCTCGGTGTACGTGCTCGGCCTGGACTCGCACTACGAGCAGCTGGGCGCCAAGGTGATCGGCCTCGCCGTCGCCACCGTGTTCCGCTTCATCTCGTACCGCACCTGGGTCTTCAAGGCCGTGCCCGAGCAGGCCCCCGCGCAGGACGCGAACGGCACCAGCGGCCGGGACCTGGCGGCCCAGGCCGAGCTGCTGCTGGCCGCCGAGCAGATCCGCTACGCCCCGGCCGAGTAGGCCCCGCCCGGGCCCGGCTCCGCAGGCCCGGGGCCTCAGCGCACGGTGTCCCCGTGGCTGCGCCCGAGGAAGAGCGCGAACACCGCCGGCTTCAGCGACAGCAGCTCCAGCCGTCCGCCGTCCGCCTCCGCGAGGTCGCGGGCCACGGCCAGGCCGATGCCGGTGGAGTTGCGGCCGCTGACCGCACGCTCGAACACCCGGTTGCCGAGGTCCGCGGGCACCCCTGCGCCCTGGTCCTGCACCTCGACCACGACCGAGGTGCCGGAGGGCCGCACCCGCAGGGTGATCGTCCCGGCGCCGTGCATCAGCGAGTTCTCGATCAGGGTGGCCAGCACCTGGGCGACCGTCCCCGGGGTGCCCACCACGGTGACCCCGTGCAGGCCCTCCAGGGACAGCACCCGGCCCTGCTCGCGCAGCGTCGGGCCCCACTCCTCCACCTGCTGCTTGATCACGTCGTCCAGGTCGAAGGCGACGGCGGTGGGGCTGCGCGGGTCGCGCTGGGTGGTGAGCAGCCGCTGGACGACGTCGGTGAGCCGCTCGACCTGCTGGAGGGCGATGGTCGCCTCCTCCTTGACCGTCTCCGGGTCCTCGGCGAGGGCGGTGATCTCCTCCAGCCGCATGGAGAGCGCGGTCAGCGGGGTGCGCAGCTGGTGCGAGGCGTCGGCGGCGAGCCGGCGTTCGGCGGTGAGCATCCGGGCGATCCGCTCGGCGCTGGTGTCCAGCACCTCGGCGATCCGGTCCAGCTCGGGCACCCCGTACCGGCGGTCGCGCGGGCGGGGGTCGCCGGAGCCGAGCCGTTCGGCGGTCTCGGCGAGGTCGGTGAGCGGCCGGGCGAGCCGCTTGGCCTGCCAGACGGCGAGCGCCACGGCGGCCTGGACGGCCAGCAGGGCGACCACGCCGAGCAGCAGCAGGTTGTTGGCGATCTCGTGGTCGACGTCCTCGCGGGACTGCTCGACGGTGACGATCTCGCCGCTGTTGCCGCGTTCGACGGCCTTCAGCAGGTGGTTCCCGGCCGGCCGGTCGCCGGCCGAGACCACCTGCTGGCCGGGGATCTGCACCTCGACGTAGCTGCCCTCGGTGACCTGGCTCTCGAAGACGCGCCCGGTGTTGACCGACTCGCCCGCGCCGAGCCGGCTCTCCACCAGGGCGAGCACCCGGACGGCGGCCGCGTCCACCCGGTCCTGGGCCGAGTTCACGATGGTGCGCTTCTCGACCAGGGCGAGCGGGACGCAGAACACCACGACGACCACCAGGACGACGACCAGCAGCGAGTTGATCATCCTGCGTTTCACGCTGCTGCTCCCCGAGGTGGTTGCGCTCCGTCGGCCGGTGCCCGGCCGCGTTCTCCGTACGGGGCTAATTCTTCTCGAACCGGAACCCCACTCCGCGCACGGTGGCGATGTAGCGGGGGTTCGCCGCGTCGTCGCCGAGCTTCTTGCGGAGCCAGGAGATGTGCATGTCCAGGGTCTTGGTCGAGGTCCACCACGTGGTGTCCCAGACCTGCCGCATGATCTCCTCGCGGGTGACCACCCGGCCGGCGTCCCGGACCAGGACGCGCAGCAGCTCGAACTCCTTGGCGGAGAGGGTGAGCTCCTCCTCGCCGAGCCAGGCGCGGTGGGACTCGATGTCGATCTTCACCCCGTGCGCGCCGGTGGTGAGCTGGTCGACGTTGCCGCGCCGGAGCAGGGCCCGGACGCGGGCGAGCAGTTCGGCCAGGCGGAAGGGCTTGGTCACGTAGTCGTCGGCACCGGCGTCCAGGCCGACCACGGTGTCCACCTCGTCCGCGCGGGCGGTGAGCACCAGGACGGGGCAGCTCTTGCCGTCGGCACGCAGGCGACGGCAGACCTCCAGGCCGTCCATCTCGGGAAGGCCGAGGTCGAGGACGACGAGGTCGACCTCCTCGGTGAGGCCGGCGGCCAGTGCGGTCGGACCGTCCTCGCGGACGAGCACCTCATAGCCCTCGCGTCGCAGGGCCCGGGCGAGCGGTTCGGAGATCGCCGGGTCATCCTCGGCGAGCAGCACACAGGTCATGTGGTGATGGTAGTCCGCCAGGGTATGCCCGTACGCCTTGTGAGGTAGTTCACAGAGCGTGATCGTTATACAAGGGTCCACCGGAGGTCAACAGAGCGTTGCCGATCGTCAGTTCAGCGAAGAATCCCCCGTTTGGATCTTGAAACCGAAGGAAGACACGCCCGTCTACCATGGATCAATCGGGCAGATCTTTCGGCCACTTTGCCATTCCCATACCTGATTCGTGGCCTTTGTCATCTGATAAGGCCAAATATCGCCACGTAGAGTGGTTCTGGTCCACGTCCGCCGCCACCCCCCTAGGCGGACGCTGTCAGGCAAGGAACCACTACTCATGGCGTCTACGACCCTGGACGCCGGCGCAACGTCGGCCTCTCCCAGTGGCAAGACCTTCTTCGGGCACCCCCGGGGACTCGCCACTCTCTTCCTGAGCGAGATGTGGGAGCGCTTCAGCTACTACGGCATGCGTGCCCTGCTGGTGCTCTACATGACCGCCGCCACGACGGACGGCGGCCTCGGCATGAAGCTGGCGACGGCCGGAGCCGTGTACAGCGTCTACACGGCCATGGTCTACCTGCTGGCCCTCCCGGGCGGCTGGATCGCCGACCGCTTCCTCGGCGCCCGCAAGACCGTCGCGCTCGGTGGCACGATCATCATGATCGGCCACTTCCTGCTGGCCCTCCCGGTCACGGCGTCGTTCTTCTTCGGCCTTGTCTGCATCGCGATCGGTTCGGGCCTGCTCAAGGCCAACATCTCCACGATGGTCGGCCACCTGTACGACGGCCCGAACGACCCGCGCCGTGACGGCGGGTTCACGATCTTCTACATGGGCGTGAACCTCGGAGCGTTCTTCGCCCCGCTGGTGGTCGGCACCGTCGGACAGAAGGTCGACTGGCACCTGGGCTTCGCCCTGGCCGGCATCGGCATGGCCCTCGGCCTGACCCAGTTCCTGCTCGGCACCCGCCACCTGAGCCCGAAGAGCAACCTCGTCACCTCGCCGATCGGCGCCGAGGAGAAGCGGAAGATCTTCACCAAGGCCGGCATCTGGTTCGCCGCCGCGGTCGTCTTCTACGCGATCGTCGTCGCCACCGGCCACTTCACGATCAACTGGGCGGTCTGGCCGCTGTCCATCGCCGGCCTGGCGATCCCGGTCTTCGTCTTCTCCAAGGTGAAGCGCGACAAGGACCTCACCGCGGACGAGAAGTCCAAGATGAGCGGCTACATCTGGTTCTTCGTGGCCGCCGCCGTGTTCTGGATGATCTACGACCAGTCCGGCTCGACGCTGAACGTCTTCGCCAGCGAGCACACCGCCTCGACGCTGTTCGGGGTCGGCTTCCCGTCCAGCTGGTTCCAGTCGCTCAACCCGCTGTACATCATGGCGCTGGCCCCGGTCTTCGCCTGGCTCTGGGTCGCGCTGGCCCGCCGGGGCAAGAACCCCAGCACCACCATGAAGTTCGCCTTCGGTCTGCTGATGATCGGCGCCTCCTTCATGGTCATGATGCTGGCCATGGCCGCCGCCTCCGGCGACACCAAGGTCACCCCGCTGTGGCTGGCCATGGTCTACCTGATCCAGACCGTCGGCGAACTCGCGCTCTCCCCCGTCGGCCTGTCCGTCACCACCAAGCTGGCGCCCGCCAAGTACGCCAGCCAGATGGTCGGCGTCTGGTTCCTCGCCGTCACCGCCGGCGACTGCGTGGCCGCGATCTTCCAGCTGGTGCTGGGAGACTCCGTGGTCGGCAGCACCTGGTACTTCGCGGTCCAGGGCGGCATGGCGATCGTCGCGGGCGTCGCGCTGGCGATGTACCGCAAGCGGGTCGTCACGCTCATGGGCGACGTGCACTGACGCCCGTCCCCGCCCGCTCCGGGGCCGCCGCGGATTCCTGAGATCCGCGGCGGCCCCGGCCGTTTCGTGCCTACGGTGCCGGGCATGACGACCGACTCCCTGCCGCACCAGCTGGCCCGCACCCGGCGGTTCACCCTGGGCGCCCCCACACGGCCGACCGTCTCCGTCGACGGCGCCACCGTGCTGTTCCTGCGCAGCCGGGGCGGCACCGACCCGCTCGACTGCCTGTGGGCGCTGGACACCGCGAGCGGTGAGGAGCGGCTGATCGCCGACCCGGCCGCCCTGGGCTCGACCAGCGGTATCACCGCGTACGACACCTCCGGCTCTCTCGCAGTCTTCACCCTGGACGGCGCGCTGTGGCTGGCCTCCCGGGGCACCGTCCGCGCCGTCCCGGCCACCGGCGACGCCGAGGACCCCCGACTGGACCCGACCGGTCGCCGGATCGCCTACATCAGCGGCGGCGCCCTGCGGGTGGTCGGCGTCGACGGCGAGGACGACCGCCCGCTCGCCGAACCCGAGGCCGAGGACGTCGCCTACGGCCTCGCCGAGTACGTCGCCGCCGAGGAGATGTACCGCGACCGCGGCCACTGGTGGTCCCCCGACGGCACCGCGCTCCTCGTCACCCGGGTCGACGAGCGCGAGGTCACCCGCTGGTTCCTGGCCGACCCCACCGACCCCCGGCGCCCGCCGCGCGCCATCCGCTACCCGCTCGCCGGCACCACCAACGCCGAGGTCACGCTGTGGCTCCTCGGCCTCGACGGCAGCCGCACCGAGGTCCGCTGGGACCGCACCGCCTTCGAGTACCTCACCGCCGCCGGCTGGGACGGCCACGGCCCGTACGCCGCCGTGCAGAGCCGCGACCAGCGCACCGTCCGCACCCTGGCCGTCGCGCCGGACGGCGCCACCCGGGTGCTCGCCGAGCAGCGCGACGAGCACTGGGTCGAGCTCCTCCCCGGCCTGCCGGTCCGTACGGCGGGCGGCGCGCTGGTCGACTCCACCGATGTCGGCGACACCCGGCACCTGACCGTCGACGGCAAGCCCGTCACCCCGGCCGGGCTGCAGCTGCGCGCGGTGCTCGGGACGGAGGGCGAGCAGGTGCTCTTCACCGCCTCCGAGGAGCCGACCGAGACCCACCTGTGGACGTACGAGCCGGACGGCGGCATCCGTCGGCTGAGCGACGGCCCCGGCCTGCACACCGGCGTACGGCGCGGCGGCGCGCTCGTACTCACCACCCGGACCCCGGACCACCCCGGCGGCCGCACCACCGTGCTGCGCGACGGCGCCCCGGCGCTCCCTCTCACCTCGCACGTCGAGCCGCCCCTGCTCGCCGCCCGGCCCGAGTTCCTCCGCCTCGGCCCGCACGAGCTGCGCGCCGCCCTCTTCCTGCCCACCGGCCACCAGCCCGGCAACGGCCCGCTGCCCGTGCTACTCGACCCGTACGGCGGGCCCGCGACGCAGAAGGCCACCACCGGCGGCCTGTGGTGGAGCCAGGTCTCGCAGTGGTTCGCCGACCAGGGCTTCGCAGTACTGGTGGTGGACGGCCGCGGCACCCCGGGGCGCGGACCCCGGTGGGACAAGGCGATCCACGGCGACAAGGCCGGGCCCGCCCTGGAGGACCAGATCGAGGGGCTGCACGAGATAGCCCGGCTGCGGCCCGGCCTGCTCGACCTGGACAGGGTCGGCATCCGCGGCTGGTCCTACGGCGGCTTCCTCGCCGCCCTCGCGGTGCTACGGCGCCCGGACGTCTTCCACGCCGCCTCGGCCGGGGCCGCACCCACCGACCACCGGCTCTACGACACCCACTGGCAGGAGCGCTTCCTCGGCCACCCCGACGAACACCCCGAGCACTACGACTCCTGCGACCTGATCGCCGAGGCCCCGAAGCTGAGCCGCCCGCTGCTGCTCATCCAGGGCCTCGCCGACGACAACGTCTACCCCGTCCACACCCTGCGGCTCTCCGCCGCCCTCCTCGCCGCCGGCCGCCCCCACGAGGTCCTCCCCCTGCGCGGCGCCGGCCACCGGCCCACCGACGAGGCGACGGTGGAGAACCTGCTCCACCACGAACTGTCCTTCCTCAAGCGCTCGTTGAACGCATAGAAAGCACCTGAACGCGCAGGAAGTCGGCCCGGCCGACTTCCTGCGCCAGGCAACCGGGCTGCTCTGTCTGTGTTCAGGGTTGCCGCAGTGGGCACGGTGGGGGCCGCTTGTTGCCCGCCCAGGTGTAGCAATGCCAGTGCAGTCCAGGCCAGCTCCAGTGATCCATGAGCGCCTTACCCTGGTCAGGAGCGGACCCCGTTCCCAGTTTCGTCGGGAGCCGGGCCCGCCTGCGTGGTGTGCGTCAGTCGGTAGTGGCGAAGCGAGCCGGGTCGATGCCGGACGCCCCCAACTCCTCCGTGGTGAACCCCAGTTCGGCACTGACAGTTGGCTTCGCGCAGCCTCCGGTCAGCCTCGGAGCGGCACCGGGTTCTCCGGGGAATCGAGCCACACGGTGTGGGTATCCGTGGTGACCGTGAGGCCGAACCGGTCGAAGCCGGGGCGGCCCCGATCGTCCCACCAGCGCCAGGCGGCCTCCACCTCGCCCCAGAGGTTCCGGGGTCCGGACTGGTACACCTCATACTCCGTGCGGCCCCGCTCGTAGTCGGCGGACGCCCAAGACCGGGTGTCCCGGCTGTAGAGCCACAGCGTGTACGCGCCGTCGTCGCAGTACCTCCGTACTGGTTGAGCCCAATGGGCGGTCGCCCGTTGGGTGGTGCTACCCGCCCCGCGCCTTCCCCTGGCGGGGCGGGGATCTCGGGGGTTTTCGGCAGCCCAAAATAGCTACAGGACTTCAACATCCCTGTAGTTTCAACTGCCTTTCTCTGTAAGTCAGTTGAGTGTTAGCGTTCGCTTCCTCCGTCTTAGCGACTCCTGTGAGGTGCCCTCCATGACTCAGGCCATGCCTCGCCCAAAGAATCCCCTGACCCCGCGGTTTCAGGTCGCGTTGCGACCTGCCGAATTGCCCGACCATGACTTTGAGGACGACGCCACAATCAAAGGTCGGCGATACAGCGGACTGAGCCTCGTTGGCCGATCGGGTGAAGCGGTCGAAGTCGAGCAATGCGCCTTTGAGAACGTCCGATTCACTGGGATGCACCTGGTCCGGTCGGTGCTCGCCCACATCACCTTCGAGACCTGCGACTTCGCCACAGTCCGGACACAGGACGTGTCCATCCTTCGAAGCACGGTGACCGGATGTCGGCTCACCGGGTCGTCCTGGAGCAACGGCAGCTTCCGTGACGTCCTCATCGAGGGCACTCGGACAGACAGCACGCTGTTCCGCTACGCGAAGTTCAAAATGGTGGTCTTCAGGGAGTGCAATCTCTCCCAGGCTGATTTTCAGTTTGCCGAACTCCGCGATGTGCGGTTCGAGAAGTGTGACCTCACCGGAGCCCAGTTCGCCAACGTCGCCGTTCAGCCCGGTGTCAGCTTCGACAATTGCACGCTGGTTGACGTCGGAGGCGCCTCGCACCTCAAGGGCGCCACTGTGCGAGGCCCAGGATCCATGGAGCTGGCCCTGAGCCTGGCCAGGGAGGCCGGCATCCTGTTTGAGCCCTAAGCGGCGACAGGCAGCTCGTAGTGTGCGAACTCCTGGCCCGAGATCGACCGGGTAACGAGGTCGAAGTCGATCGTCTCGGCGAAGGCCGCGAGTTCGCGCACCATCCCCTGACCATACGGCGTGAACAGGTCCAGCTTGTCGAGCAGGCCGTCCGTGCACTCGCGGATCGAGTGGCGGAACTTGTCCACCAACTCCGTCTCGCCCCTCAGGTGCTGCATGAGCATGAGAGGCGGGGCCACCACCGCACTGTGGAACGCCTTGTCGAGCGGGCGCATCTGTCCGAACTTCACCGCGGACACGACCCGGAACTCGTCGGCCTCCAAGTCCTTGGCCGGCCTCGTGTAGAGGCGGTACACCATGTCCGCCAGGAAGACGTTCAGGTGCACGGTCTCGTGCACCAGGGACTCGGCGTAGTCGTGGGGCCGCCACTCGTCACCAGGGCTCATGCTCACCAGGCCTGGAAGCGTTGAACCGGTGCCGCCGCCCTTGTTGGTCGAGCTGAACATCACGACGTCGGTGACCACCAGGTCCACGAGCGCCCCCAGGTCGGGGACGAGGTCCCTGGTGTGCAGGAGCGCCACGGAGAAGTCGCGCTTCCACCGCTCCCTCAGGTCGGCCGGGGTACTCTCCAAGCCCTCGAAGATGTTCTCGAAGGTCCTGTTCTCGATCAGGTAGCTGCCCCACTCGCTGTCATTGAAGGACAGCGTGATGCCCTCGCCCTCGACCGGCAGGGGGCGGAGGGCAGAGACGACGCTCCGGTATGCGGCCGGGAGGGCCGCGACGGCCGGCGGGGGCTGCTCGTTGACCGCGCTCACGAGTCGGCCGATCGTCTCACGGGCGTGGTGGATGTTGAGGAACCGCATGGACACTCGCTCCTTCGCTGGGATGCTTGGAACCGCGCGCCCGGCCCCAATTGAGGTGGGGCCGGGCGCGCGACCACTTCAGGCACTCAGGCCGGACGTCAGTTGGTCCAGCCGCCCATCATCGAGGTGTTGTCCTCGCCCAGGAACGCCCGGACGTTGCCCCGGATGGCGTCCGCAGCGCTCTCGTCGAGCGTCACGACCTCGCTCGCCTCGGTGCTCTCGGTGTCGCTGGTGATCACGGGCATTGCGATCTCCCTTCACTGGATGGATGGAGCAACCTCCCCGAACGGGGAGGAACTTGTGGGGGCGCCACTGCATCGGACCATGGATGATCCGCCAGAGCTTCACAGCGATCTTCTTCATGGTTTCGCCCCCTCGTTAGTCGGGCCCCGCGCGCCGCTCTTGCGGGGGCCCCGCGATCCCGCAACCAGCACCGCCGACGCCAAATCCGCGATTATCAGACCAATCGGGACGGTGCCAGTGGAGGTGCTGGTGCCGCCGAGAACGCAGCCGTAGGGCGACAAGTCCAGATTAAGGCGAGCGGGAGAGGGAAAGGTGATTATTCCCGCTGGTGACTAAAGATCACGAAGGAAGAGCGCCGACCATTCAGCCAGCTTCTCTCGGGCCTGTTCGCCGAACAATGCATACCCTTCGTACATGGCGAATGCATCCCGGTATGCTTCAATATCCCGCCGGTCCCGAAGCGTGATGATCCCGGTCTCTGTCTCGACAGTGGCAAGACTGCTGTCGTACACCGTAAAGGTGTTCAGTGGACTCTCCGGGATGTGCTTCCCGAGTGGAATCACGCCGAGTCGGACGTTCGGGAGCCTGGAAACAGAAACGAGTCGTTCGATCTGCATCACCATGGCCCGAGGCGGCAGGAGTGCCCACCTGACGGCCTGCTCGGTCAGTATGAAGGTGAAGGTCTTCGACTCGTCGTACACGACGGTCTGGCGTTCCAACTTCTTCATTACGGCCCTGGTGGTGTCCCCCGGCACATGGGCAAGGCTCGCCCGCACGTATTCAGGCGTGGCAAGCAACGTATTCAGCATCGAGATCAGGAGGTAGCGGATCTCGGTAGAAGACTGGTCGAGTGCCGCAAGCTCGGATTGCTTCTTCTCCAATCCCTTCTTTCTCAGGGTGCGGATGTCCTGCCACTCGGTATTTGCCACGCGGGCCAGGTCAAGTACCTGCCGCGCCAGCTCGGCCGGCACTTCGAGAGCCCGCAGGATCAGCTCCACATCCACCAGGGACGGGACGGTCCTGCCAGTTTCAATCTTACTGATCTTCGATTGCGTCATGCCGCAACGCCGAGCAAGCCGGTCTCCTGCGAGACCGGCTTGAACCCGTAGTTCCCTCAGCGCTTTCGCCAGGTCACTTTTGCTGTGGCCCAGCTCTTCCGGGTCTATTGCCACCCGTGTTCTTCCACATAGTCCACGAAGGGCACCGATTCAGCCACGGCGACTCGTCGCCATTCCCGGTATTTCTCGACGCCACCCTCGACAAGCACGCGGTCGATCTGAGTTCCGTCGGGCTCGTAGTTCATCAGGACCACAGTTGAGTCGTCGAAGGCCCAGAAGTCCTGGTCCGGAAGGCCTGGGTTCGACCTGCCGGTCAGGTCGAGAATTCGGATGTCCTCGCCGGCCTTGACATGCGGCGCGTAGTACATGAACTCGTACCGCAGATAGTCGCTCAGCGGCCGAGTAACGATGTGCACGCGCTGAACCGTGCGACCGGCTGCAGTATGAGCCCTGAGCCTGTCGGTCCAGCCGGATGTGTAGGTATCGGGGTCGATCCGGTACCCGTTCAGGAATTCCTCGATCTCTTCAGCCTCTCCCGCGACCTTGTACGCGGGCAGGGCCTCAAGCCGGAACGCCGACCGCGAGAAGCCGTGTAGAACCCTCTGCCAGCCCTCACCATCCAAGAGCACGGATGGCCTCCTTTACGACGCGCTCGGGCAGTTCCACGGCGCCTTCGTGTGCCGGTACCGCCAGCTCTGCGTACTGGTCCCCCTGGAAGACGAGAGTGCCCCGGTCGGTGAGGTAGACGTTCGGGCAGTCTCCCTCCTTGCAGTCGCCGACGCCGGAACCCGTGAGCCGCTGGTGAGCCATGGTCAACCCCCTTCAGCTCGGCCCTGGTTGGACCGCCTGGACGAGACCGTATGGAAGGGGCGCGTGGCCTGTCCACACGGTTCGGGCACTATTCCCGTCCTGGACTAATGATCACGTCCTCGCACGGCAACGCTGCTCACCTTGCGACCAGGATCGAGGAACCGGGCGCGTGTCCCCCGGCGGCTCCTTGCGGGAAGCAAGGAGCCGCCGGTTGATGGGGACCACGCTCACGGCTGCCTGCGCAGGAAGTCGGGCAGGCCGACTTCCTGCGCAGGCAAGCGCCGCCTCTCCTGCATGCAAACCTTCAGAGGGGCGTCCCGCAGCGCTCTTCGCTGTAACTGCCGCCGGGGACCCACCACTCCACTTCACCCCGTCGAGCCGAGCCGGCTCGACGGGGCAACCATGCGCTCAAGGGTCGAAGGTGAGGTGGTCGAACTTGCCGGCCTTCAAACCCTGGAGGAGGCCACCGCGGCTTCCCTCCTGCTCGCGATCGGCGGACGTGGGGGTGCCTGGCGGCATGGGGTTGCCACCGACCTGATACGGCTGCACGCCTGGATCTGCGACGTTCACGGCCTGCCGGTCGGAGAACCTGAGCACACTGGCGACTACACGCCGATCAACGCATCACCGAGTTCGAGGTGGTCACCGCTGAGGACCACACGCCGGTCGGCATCACGACCCTCCAGATCGACCCCGCTGTGAGGACCGCCGAGTACGTCATCAGCCCGACGGGGCGCAGTGCTGCGAAGTGGCTGGGTGCGAGCGCGGGGGGCTCTATGGGTCGCACCGCTGTCCCGGTCCCTCACCCAGTTGTCGGGCACTCAATCACGGGACCGTGGGGCCCATGAGGCAGACACCGCGAGCCGGCAGGGCCAGTGAGGCAGCAAAGATCGCCTGTGCCAAGCTCTTTGCATGCACACCCCTCCAACAGCTAGGCCAATGGCGATAGCACGGTGTGTCCGCCCCTTACCCGTGGAGACCAAGGCCACTCTCACCGTCAAGGGCGGTAGCAGCGCCTCCCCCCTCGCCGAGAGCATCAGCGGTAGATCGTTCTCCGCTCCGCCTCCGCCTCCGCCTGCACTCGGCCAGACGGAGACGCTCGCCGCGCTCCAGACGGGGGGCAACCCGTGACCGCAGCCGTTCATACGATCCTTGCTGCCGACGCAAATCCGACTGTTCTCCAAGGCGCGCTCGTCCTGGCAGTCCCGGTAGCTCTCCTGGGAGGCCTGGTCTCGTTCTTCTCGCCCTGCGTCCTGCCTCTCGTCCCCGGATACCTCTCCTACGTCACGGGCTTCTCTGCCGTCGACCTCGCAAATGCGGAAGGAAAGCGCCGTGGGCGTGTCCTGCTGGGAGCAACACTCTTCATTCTCGGTTTCACGGCCGTGTTCGTATCAGAGGGTGCACTCTTCGGATACTTCGGTCTCACCCTGCAAAGCCATCAGCGTCTCATCGAGCGTGGGTCCGGGCTACTGACCATCCTGATGGGATTGGCGTTCGCCGGCTGGCTTCCTGGCTTTACAGGGCGCGAATTCCGAAGCCATCGCAAGCCGACCGTCGGTCTCATCGGGGCCCCGCTTCTCGGGGTGGTCTTCGGCATCGGTTGGACACCCTGTATAGGACCCACCTTGGGAGCAGTGCAGACGCTGTCCCTTAGCGGGGGCGATCCGTTGAGGGGGGCAATACTCGGCGCTTGCTACTGCGTAGGCCTAGGGGTTCCGTTCATCGCCGCAGCGGTGGCATTCCGCAAGGCACTCGGTGCGTTCGGTTGGGTGAAGCAGCACTATCGACATGTCATGAGCATCGGCGGCGGAATGCTGATCCTCGTCGGCCTCATGCTGTTCACCGGACTGTGGGCAGAATTGGTCAACATACTGCGCAACTGGGCGTTCGACATTGCGCCATCCACCCTGATTGACATCTGACGCCCTCGCCGCACCAAGCACCCGCTGCTGCCAAGTAGTGAGGGGCCACCGGAGCCACCACCGGCCGAGGAGAATTGATGACGTGGCACGGACCGAATTCTACGACGATCCCGACGCGCCCGAGCCGAACCGGCTGGTGGTGGCAGCATCCGCTGTGGTGACGGATACCGAAGGGCGCATCCTGCTCCAGCGGCGAAGTGACAACGGGCTGTACGCGCTGCCGGGCGGGACGAGGGATCTCGGCGAATCACTTCCTGGAGCGCTGGGAGATCCCCTACCTCGGCTGACAGAGCGCGCGCCGGTGACGAGTGGTTGGCCCGCCCCCGGTGGTCCACCGGGGGCGGGCCCTGGCCACTTCGATGCACTCAGGCGTCGGTGGCGAGGTGGTCGAACTCGCCGGACTTGGCGCCTTGGAGGAACGCGGCGAACTTGAGGGACGTGGTGCGGACGATGACCTCGCCCTCGTCGGACTCGCGCAGTTCGATGCCCCCGTCGGCGACCCGCACCTCAACGCATGCGTTGCTGGAGCCGGAGTAGCTGGACTTCTGCCATGCAGGGCTATTCATCGCCCTCTATCTCCTTCTTGATGGATCCGATGAAGTCTCGTGAGTCATCTTCCGAGAGGGCCACGGCCGCCATCCGGTCAAGGATCTCGCGGTAACTTTCCAGGTCGGAGGGCGTGTCGAAGAGTGGGCACCCAAAGCTGATGTCGATCTGTACGGTGTCCAGTTCAGGCACCGGACCCGCGATGTAGACGAAGTTCTCGCTGGGGCCAGGCAGCGATTCGATCTTAAACGGCACGACTCGGACCGAGATGCCTGGGCTCTCGGAATGGTCGATGAGGGCGCCGAGTTGCTCGGCAAGCGCCTTCGGACCGCTGAACTGCATGCGGAGTGCGGCTTCGTGGACGTACGCCGTGTAGGGGGTGTCACCGTTCCGGACGATCTGCTGCCTCCGCAGACGGAAGGCCAGTCGGAGATCGACGTCGGGCTGCGGCAGCGGCGGGATAGCACGGGCGAACACCGAAGCGGCGTAGGCCGGAGTCTGGAGTAGCCCAGGAAGGAACGTGATCGAGTAGGTGGAGATGCGACGAGCATGAGCTTCGATCGCTGCAACATCGAGCAGGTCGGTGGTCAGGCTCCGGCTGTACTCCTCCCACCAGCCGGTCTCCCGCTCCCGCGTCATGTCAGCGAGCGCTTCGATCAGCGGCGTGTTGGTACACAGGCAGGCCTCCGCGATCTCACGGAGGCGGTCCTCGTTGACGGCCGACTTCCCGTTCTCCATCTGAGTCACCAGGGCGGGAGTCACCCCGAGCAGACGCGCAAGGTGGCTACCGCCGAAGCCGGTTTGCTCTCTCATCCTCCGAAGTTCGGCACCGAGCCGTCGCTGACGAAGGGTGGGGATCCGAAGAGCCATGGCGTCCTCTCTGCTGGTACAGAGGCCAGTGTGCCGCGCCGGTCGCGAGTGAGGCCATCCGGGTTCGACGGCGCTTGTCCCTCTTGAGGGGGAACCTTCTCCGAATCGAATTAACTTTAAGGGTCGGTGCGCTATCGTCGCTCTCAGATCGATCCGACGGATCGTCAGTAATGCCTGCACACCGGGCAGTAGGCGCCTGCTGCCCCGCGCGCCGCAGAGCAGTCGTTCGCGACCTGGCTCACGGCGACGCATCCGTCGCATCTCCTCCCCCTCACAGCCTCACGGAGGTTCCCGTGTGCACCCGTAACTCCCCCTCCCTCACCCTCTCCCGCCAGGCCCTGCGGAACGCCCTCACCCGCAACGGCTGGAACCCCGACACCATCTTCAACGCCGAACTCGCCCTCGCCGAACTGATCGTCAACGCGTGGCGGCACGGCAACACCACCTCCCCCGTCGTCTACTTCTCCCTCCTCGGCATCACGCTCCACGTCGAGGTCTCCGACGAGAGCGACGCCCTCCCCGAACCCCGCACCCCCTCCGACCTCGCCGAATCGGGCCGAGGTCTCCAGCTCGTCCAGGGCCTCACCCACCGGTGGGGCGTCGACCCGCAGAAGCGCGGCAAGTCCGTCTGGTACGAGCTGGACTCCGTCGCGTGATCCGCCCGCCCATCACGCCCGGGGACCCCGACATGCGCGATTACAACGCGCAGCAAATCACGCTGCTTCTCGGCGAGTTGCACCGACGCGGCCTCCCCCACGGCCTCCTCTGGGGCTCCGCCTCCCCCGGTGAGACCACCCTCACCGGCCACATCCTCGTCGACTTCGGCAACGCGCCGCTCAGCACCCTCGTCAACCTCCTCCACCTGCTCACCGACCTGGAGCGTGAGCACGAGCGGGACCGGTGAGCTTCTTCGTCGGCGCCGCCATCGTCACGGTGGGCCTCGGTGTGGTCGCGACCCTCAGGATGCAAAAGTCTGAGGACATCGACGACTTGAGCTAGAGACACGCGAAGGCCCTCGCCCACCCAGGGCGAGGGCCTCGACGGTCCGCGTCTCAGAGTTCGCGGACGCCCGCCCGCCAGACCGCCGCCGTCAGCGGCACGCCCGGGCGGTAGGCCAGGTGGACGTGCGAGGGCGCGTCCAGCAGCAGCAGGTCCGCCCGGGCGCCCACCGTGACCGTCCCGACGTCGGTGCGCCGCAGGGCGCGCGCGCCTCCGGCGGTGGCGGCCCAGACCGCCTCGTCCGGCGTCATCCCCATCTCCCGGACCGCGACCGCGATGCAGAACGCCATCGAACTCGTGAAGCTGGAGCCCGGGTTGCAGTCGGTGGACAGCGCCACCACCGCGCCCGCGTCCAGCAGCCGGCGGCCGCTCGGGTAGTCGGCGCGGGTGGAGAACTCCGCGCCCGGCAGCAGCGTGGCGACGGTGTCCGAGCCGGCCAGCGCCGCCACGTCCTCGTCCGTCAGGTGGGTGCAGTGGTCGGCCGAGGCGGCCCCCAGCTCGACGGCGAGCTGCACGCCCGGCCCGTACGTGAGCTGGTTGGCGTGCACCCGGGGGGTGAGGCCGCGCTCGATGCCGGCGGTCAGGATCGCCCGCGCCTGATCGCCGTCGAAGGCGCCCTGTTCGCAGAACACGTCCACCCACCGGGCGTGCGGTGCGCAGGCGTCCAGCATCTCGCCGGTGACCAGGTCGACGTAGCCGGCCGGGTCCTCGGCGTACTCGGGGGCGACCACGTGTGCGCCCAGGTAGGTGGTCTCCGGGGTGTGCCGCTCGGCGATCCGCAGCGCCCGGGCCTCGTCCTCGACCGTCAGCCCGTAGCCGGACTTGCACTCGATGGTGGTGGTGCCCTGCCGCAGCGCCTCCCGGACGAACCCGGCGAGGTTCGCCTCCAGTTCGGCGTCCGTGGCGGCCCGGGTGGCGGCCACCGTGGTCCGGATGCCGCCCGCCGTGTACGACTGCCCGGACATCCGGGCGTTGAACTCGGCGGTGCGGTCGCCCGCGAACACCAGGTGGGCGTGCGAGTCGACGAAGCCGGGCAGCAGCGCCCGGCCCGCGGCGTCGTAGCGCTCGTCCGCGGCCGGGGCCTGCGCCGCCGGGCCGACCCAGGCGACGGTGCCGCCGTCGACCACCACGGCCGCGTCGGTCAGCAGGCCGAGCGGCCCGGCGCCGTGCCCCGGGTCGTTGGTGACCAGGCTGCCGATGCCCGTGATCAAGGTGGTCCTGGTGCTCAAGACAAGGCCTTCCGATGGGAGTTGAACGGTGGTCAGTGGTTCAGCGCGCCGATCGAGGCGCTCAGCGCCCCCGGCACGTCGGCCACCAGCTGGTGCACGCCGTCCCGGACGATGTGCCGACCGCCGACCACCAGGTGCCGCACGTCCGCCGCCGAGGCCGCGAAGACCGCGATCTCGGCGCCGAGCCGGGGCGGCGGGCCGGCGGTGCGAACGGTGTCCAGCGCGATCACCGTGAAGTCGGCGAGCGCCCCGGCCTCGATCCGCCCGGCCTCGGGCCAGCCCAGCGAGGCGTGCCCGTCCTCGGTGCCGGCCCGCAGCAGCGCGTTCGCCGTCCAGTGGCCGCGGGTGCGCGTCCGCAGCCGCTCGTCCAGCTCCAGCGCGCGGGCCTCCTCGAACGGGTCGATCACCGCGTGGCTGTCGCTGCCCAGGCTGATCGGGGAGCCCGCCGAGGCGAGCGTACGGGCCGGACCGATGCCGTCCGCGAGGTCCCGTTCGGTGGTGGGGCACATGCAGATCGTGGTGGAGGAGTCCGCGAGGAGCCGGATGTCCTCGTCGGTGAGGTGGGTGGCGTGCACGGCCGAGGTGCGCGGGCCGAGCGCGCCGTGGTCGGCGAGCAGCCGGGTCGGGGTGACGCCGTGCGCGGCGAGGCAGGCGTCGTTCTCGGCGGTCTGCTCGGACAGGTGGACGTGCAGCGGCGCCCCGCGCATCGCCGCCCAGTGCGCGACGGTGCCCAGCTGCTCTGCCGGAACGGCCCGGACGGAGTGGATGGCGGCGCCGATCCGGGCGTGCTCGCGCGGCTTGAGCGCGTCCACCCGCTCCGCCCAGGCCTCGGAGTCGCCGTCGCTGAACCGCAGCTGCGGCTCGGTCGGCTCGGCGCCGAAGCCCGAGGACAGGTAGCAGGTGTCCAGCAGGGTGATCCGGATGCCGGCCCGGGCGGCGGCCTCGATCAGCGCCTCGCCCATCGCGTTCGGGTCGGTGTAGCGGGCACCGCCGGGCGCGTGGTGCAGGTAGTGGAACTCACCGACGGCGGTGATCCCGGCCAGCGCCATCTCGGCGTAGACGGCGGTGGCGAGCTCCAGGTAGGCGTCCGGGTCGAGCTCGCCGGCGAAGCGGTACATGGTGTCGCGCCAGGTCCAGAAGGTGCCGGAGCCGACCTGCACGTACCCGCGCAGCGCCCGGTGGAAGGCGTGCGAGTGGGCGTTGGCCTGGCCGGGCAGCAGCAGCCCGTCGAGCCGGACGGCGCCGGGCGGGCAGGGCCCGCTGTCCGGCGTCACCGCGGCGATCCGGCCGTCGGGGCCGGTGGCGATCAGCACGTCCCGCTCGACCACCGGCCCGGCGGCGTGCGGCAGCCAGGCGTACTGCGCCCAGTAGCTCACTGCGGTCACTGACACGCCAGGTCCTCCAGTACGTCGGCGAGGGCGGCGACCCCGGCCAGGCAGTCGGCCTCCTCGGCGTACTCGGCCGGGGAGTGCGACACGCCGGTGGGGTTGCGCACGAACAGCATGGCGGTCGGGATCGCGGACGCCAGGATCCCGGCGTCGTGTCCCGCGCCGGTGGGCAGCACCGGGGCGTCGAGCAGCTTGGCGAGCCGGTCGCGCAGCGGGCCGTCGAAGTCCACCACCGGGGTGTAGGACTCTCGGGTCAGCTCGACCCGGACGCCGTCGCGCTCGCCGCGCTCGGCGGCGGCCCGCTCGATCTCGGCGACCAGCCCGGTGAGGGTGCGCTCGTCGGCGGCCCGGGAGTCGAGCCAGCCGCGCACCAGCGAGGCGATCGCGTTGGTGCCGTTGGGCTCGACCGCGACCTTGCCGAAGGTGGCCAGCGCGCCCGCCTGCTTCGCCTTCTTGCGGGCGGCGAGCACGGTGTTGGCGTAGGTCAGCATCGGGTCGCGGCGATCCTCGATCCGGGTCGTGCCGGCGTGGTTGGCCTCGCCGTGGAAGTCGAACCGCCAACGGCCGTGCGGCCAGATCGCCCCGGCCACGCCGACCGGCTGCCCCTCGGCGAGGTGGCGGCCCTGCTCGACGTGGAGTTCGACGAAGGCGCCGATCCGGGCCAGCCGCTCCTCGTCCGCGCCGATCGCGGTCGGGTCGTAGCCCGCCCGCTCCATCGCGTCGGGCAGCCGGACGCCGTCGGCGTCGCGCAGCGCGTACGCCTGCTCCGGCGACAGCACCCCGGCGGTCAGCCGGGAGCCGATGCAGGCCACGCCGAACCGGGCGCCCTCCTCGTCGCCGAAGTTGACGATCGCCAGCGGGCGGGTGAACCCGGCTCCCCTGGCGCGGAGTTCGTCCAGCGCCGCGAAGGAGGAGACCACACCGAGCGGGCCGTCGAAGGCGCCGCCGTCCGGGACGGAGTCCAGGTGCGAGCCGGTGACGACCGCCCCCTTCGCGGTGGGATCGCCCAGCCAGGCCCACTGGTTGCCGTTGCGGTCCAGCTCGTACGTCAGGCCGCGGTCGCGGGCCTGCTGCTCGAACCAGGCGCGGCACTCGGCGTCGGCGGAGTTCCAGGCGAAGCGGCGGTAGCCGCCGGAGGAGGCGGAGCGGCCCACGGGGAGCAGCTCCGCCCACATCTCGTGGAACGTCGACGTCACAGCTCACCCATGGGGACGCGGACGCCACGCTCGGCGGCGACCTCGGCGGCGCGGTCGTACCCGGCGTCCACGTGCCGGATGACGCCCATGCCCGGGTCGTTGGTGAGCACCCGGCGGATCTTCTCCCCGGCCAGCGCGGTGCCGTCGGCGACGGTGACCTGACCGGCGTGGATCGAGCGGCCGATGCCGACGCCGCCGCCGTGGTGGATGGACACCCAGGAGGCGCCGGAGGCCACGTTGACCATGGCGTTGAGCAGCGGCCAGTCGGCGATCGCGTCCGAGCCGTCCAGCATCGCCTCGGTCTCCCGGTACGGGGAGGCCACCGAACCGCAGTCCAGGTGGTCGCGGCCGATCACGATCGGCGCGGACAGCTCGCCGGAGGCGACCATGTCGTTGAAGCGCTCGCCGGCCTTGTCGCGCTCGCCGTAGCCGAGCCAGCAGATGCGCGCGGGCAGGCCCTGGAAGTGCACCTTCTCCTGGGCCAGCCGGATCCAGCGGGCCAGCGACTCGTTCTCCGGGAAGAGGTCGAGGACGGCCTTGTCGGTCTTGTGGATGTCCTGCGGGTCACCGGACAGCGCGGCCCAGCGGAACGGGCCCTTGCCCTCGCAGAACAGCGGGCGGATGTACGCCGGGACGAAGCCGGGGAAGGCGAAGGCGCGCTCGTAGCCCGCCAGTTGGGCCTCGCCGCGGATCGAGTTGCCGTAGTCGAAGACCTCGGCGCCGCGGTCCAGGAAGCCGACCATCGCCTCGACGTGCCTGGCCATCGACTCGCGCGAGCGCTGGGTGAACTCGGCGGGCTTGGCGGCCGCGTAGTCGGCCATGTCGTCGAAGGCGACGCCGACCGGCAGGTAGCTGAGCGGGTCGTGGGCGCTGGTCTGGTCGGTGACGATGTCGATCGGCGCGTCCATCGCGAGCAGCTGCGGGACCAGCTCGGCGGCGTTGCCCAGCACCCCGATGGAGAGCGGCTGCCGCTTGTCGCGGGCGGCGGTGGCGAGCTCCAGCGCGTGCGGGAGGTCCTTGGCCTCGACGTCCAGGTAGCGGTGCTCGATCCGGCGGGCGATCCGGGACGGGTCGCAGTCGATACAGATCGCCACGCCGCCGTTCATGGTGACGGCCAGCGGCTGGGCGCCGCCCATGCCGCCGAGGCCGGCGGTGAGGGTGATGGTGCCCTCCAGCGTCCCGTTGAAGCGCTTGTTGGCGACGGCCGCGAAGGTCTCGTAGGTGCCCTGGAGGATGCCCTGGGTGCCGATGTAGATCCAGGAACCGGCGGTCATCTGGCCGTACATGGTGAGCCCGAGGCTCTCCAGCCGGCGGAACTCCTCCCAGTTGGCCCAGTCGCCGACCAGGTTGGAGTTGGCGATCAGCACGCGCGGCGCCCACTCGTGGGTCTGCATGACGCCGACCGGCCGCCCGGACTGGACCAGCATGGTCTCGTCCTGCTTCAGCCCCTGCAGCGTCCTCACCATGGCGTCGAAGGAGCGCCAGTCCCGCGCCGCCTTGCCGGTGCCGCCGTACACCACCAGCTTCGACGGGTGCTCGGCCACCTCGGGGTCGAGGTTGTTCATCAGCATCCGCAGGGCGGCCTCCTGCTGCCACCCCTGCGTCGTGAGCCCCGTCCCGCGCGCCGCACGCACCTCGCGCGGCCCGCTCGCCTGCTGCTGCACCATGTCCCGGCCTCCCTGCGGATGGATTCATTCAAGCTTGGTTCGGCTGAATATATCCAAACATTCAGCCCTCGACCAGACCCGGAATCCATCGGAACAGCCATGGCCGGAACCGGCTCCCAGGCACGCCGAAGCACCCGTCCGGCGGAGCCGGAACGGGTCCGGGCGGGGGCGGGCCCCGTCAGGCCGCGGCGGGGCCGTCCCAGTCGATGCCGATCTCGGCGAGCCAGCGGCGGTCGGCGGCGTCGGGGGCGGGTGGGGACGGCGGGCGGGGGATGTTCTGGACGGGGCCGAGGCCGTACTGTTCGGCGGCCGCGGCGGCGCGGGCGTCGGGCTCGATCACGCCGACGTGGACGGCGGACTCGTCGCCCGGGTCGAGGACGGTCAGTTCGGGTTCGGGCAGGCGCCGCAGGGTGACGCGGCGCCCGCAGGTGGGGCAGGACCATTCGTCAGCGCCCGAGACCAGGCGGGCGACGAACTTCATCTCGTGGATCACGCGCATGGGCGGCACCCCCTGCTGTAGGGGATGCCCGGGTTCGTGACGGGTACTCCCCCGTCACCGCTCCAAGCTGCGCCTACTCCAGGCCGTGCCTACTCCAAGAAGAGCCCCCGGGCGGCCGCCGACTGCTCGATCGCCTCCAACCGGGCCTCCGCGCCCGGAAGTTCGTCGCACATGCTCTGCAGCAGCACCCGGCCGAGCATCATCGGCGCGCACGCGGTGTCGAAGACCAGCCCGGTGCCGACGGCGGCCGGCAGCATCAGGTCGGAGAGCTTGGCGACCGGCGAGAAGGCGCTGTCGGCCACGGTGAGCACGGTGAGCCCGCACTCCCGGGCCACCGCCAGGGCGTCCATCAGCTCCCGCGGGTAGCGCGGCAGCGCGAAGCACAGCAGCGCGGTGGCCCCGGCCGCGGTGGCCTGTTCCAGCCGGTCGGCGAGCATGCTGCCGCCCTCGTCCAGCAGCCGGATGTCCGGGTGCACCTTGGCGGCGAAGTACGCGAAGCCTCGCGCCTGCGCCGAGGCGGCCCGCAGGCCGAGCACCGGCAGCGGGCGGGAGGCGGCGAGCAGTCGGGCGGCCCGGCTGATCGGCTCGGGGTCGGCGAGCAGGTCGGCGAGGTGGCGCAGGTGCTCGATCTCGGCGAGGACGGCCTGCTGGTGCTCGTTGCGCACCGCGTCGTCCGGGCTCTCCGGGGCCCCCGCCTCGCCGGCGCCGAGTTCGCGCAGCTGCTTGCGCAGCGCCGGGTAGCCGTCGTACCCGAGCGCGACCGCGAAGCGGGTGACGGAGGGTTGGCTGACCCCGGCGAGTTCGGCGACCTCGACGCTGGACAGGAACGGCGCCTCACTGGCGTGCCGGACCAGCGAGTGCGCGATCCGGCGCTGGGTGGGCGTCAGCCGGTGGCCTTCGAACAACTGGAGCAGCCGGGCGGAGGGGCCGACGGCGCCGGCCTCGTCGGTGGCGGTCATCTGGTACCTCCGGATGCGAGCAGTTCGGACGACGACTGTGCAGCAGCGCGCCGCCACTGGCAAAAACGTCTCGTACGGCGGGACGCCCCATGAGACGTCCCGCGGATCGGACGGGGGCCCTGACGCGGGCCGGCCGCAGGGCCCGGCTCGGGGTAACCCTGATTTGTCCCTGAGCCCGCCCGGATTCCCCCCGCGAACGGATGGACCGGGCCCCACGGCGGCCTCACGCTGTTGCCATGGACACTCGCCAGGACGACCTGCGGCGCGAGCTCGACGCCACCCTGCAAGCCCGCAAGGAACTCGGCAAGGAGTACGAGGACGAACTCGTCGACTCCTTCCTGAAGCGGCTCGACTCCCGTCTGGACACCCGGGTGGACCGCGCGCTGGCCGAGCGGGTGGACGACTACGCGCCCTCCTACCGGGACCGCGACTACCGGGACCGCGACCGGGGCCGCCCCCGCCGTGGCGGGTGGACCCCCGGCCGGGCCGGCAACCGGCTGGCGGTGATCTCGCTGGCCCTGGGCATCCCGCTGACCGCGATCGCGAGCAGCCCCGAGAGCGGCGGCTTCGCCGGCCTGCTGGCCTGCTGGGCGGGCATCGTCGGGGTCAACTTCGCCGCCGCGCTGGGCAACCGCCGCGACCGCGAGGAGCGCCGGCCGCGGAGCGACTGGGACTGAATCCCGGTCGCCCCGCGCCCCGGACGACTCCGACGCGGACGCCTTCAACACAGACGAACGCCTCAGGCCAGCGGCCCGGTGACCCGCTCCACCGCCCGCACCAGCTCGCCGGAGGCGACCAGCACGGCGGCGGACTCCAGGTCCGGCGAGAGGAAGCGGTCCCGGCCGGCGCCGCCGACCCCCGCCTCGCGGGCGGCGGCCAGCGCGGCCGCGGTGGCCGGCGCCAGCTTGACCTCCCCGTCGGCCTGCTGCCGGATCTCCAGCGCGCGGGCGGCGGCGGTCAGTTCGACGGCGAGGATCCGGCCCAGGTTCTCCACCGACTGGCGCAGCTTGCGGGCGGCCGACCAGCCCATCGACACGTGGTCCTCCTGCATCGCGGAGGACGGGATCGAGTCGACCGAGGCGGGCACGGCGAGCCGCTTGTTCTCGCTGACCAGCGCGGCCTGGGTGTACTGGGCGATCATCAGACCGGAGTCCACGCCCGGGTCGTCGGCCAGGAACGCGGGCAGGCCGTGCGAGCGGGCCTTGTCCAGCAGCCGGTCGGTGCGGCGCTCGGCGATCGAGCCGAGGTCGGCGGCGGCGATGGCGAGGAAGTCCAGCACGTACGCGACCGGGGCGCCGTGGAAGTTGCCGTTGGACTCGACCCGGCCGTCCGGCAGCACCACCGGGTTGTCCACCGAGGCGGCCAGCTCGCGCGAGGCGACCAGCTGGGCGTGCGCCAGGGTGTCCCGGCCGGCCCCGGCGACCTGCGGGGCGCAGCGGATCGAGTACGCGTCCTGGACCCGCGGGGCGTCGTCCTGGTGATGGCCGGTGAGGCCGGAGTCCTTCAGTACCGCCAGCATGTTGGCGGCGCTCAGCGCCTGGCCCGGGTGCGGGCGGATCGGGGCGTGCAGCTCGGGGGCGAGCACCTTGTCGGTGCCGAGCAGCGCCTCCAGGGTCATCGCGGCGGTGATGTCGGCGGTGGTGAACAGCCGCTGCAGGTCGGCGATGGCCATCACCAGCATGCCGAGCATGCCGTCGGTGCCGTTGATGAGGGCCAGGCCCTCCTTCTCCAGCAGTTCGACCGGCTCGATCCCGGCGGCGGCGAGCAGTTCGGCGACGGGCTTCTCCACCCCGTCCGGGCCGGTGGCGGTGCCCTCGCCCATCAGCACCAGCGCGCAGTGCGACAGCGGCGCGAGGTCGCCGGAGCAGCCGAGCGAGCCGAACTCCCGGACGACGGGGGTGATGCCCGCGTTGAGCAGGGCGGCCATGGTCTGCGCGACCAGCGGCCGTACGCCGGTGCGGCCGGAGGCCAGCGTCTTCATCCGCAGGAACATCAGCGCGCGGACCACCTCGCGCTCGACCGCCGGCCCCATGCCGGCCGCGTGCGAGCGCACCAGCGAGCGCTGGAGCTGGGCGCGCAGCTCGGGGCTGATGTGCCGGACGGCGAGGGCGCCGAAGCCGGTCGACACGCCGTAGACGGGGCGCGGCTCGGCCGCGAGGGCGTCGATCCGCGCGCGGGCGGCCGCCATCTCGGCGAGCGCGTCGGGACCGATCTCGACCCGGGCGTTGCCCCGGGCGACGGCCAGCACGTCCTCCGCGCTGACGTCGGCCTTGCCGACCTGGACCAGCGGAGCGTCGGGGGCCACAGCACTGTGCATATCCATATACACAATCACAGCAGGTGAATGAAGATATGACAACAGCTGCCCGTCATCCGGATTCTCCGCCGGCCGGGTCGGCGCCGCACCGCCGCCCCCTCCCCCGCGCGCCCGCCGCCCTCCCCTACGCCCCCAGCTCGGCCTCGATCAGGTCGACGGCCCGCCGGGTGCCGCCCTCGGCCCGGCCGGCGGCGGACAGGACCTTCAGCCGCTCGGCCACCGCGGGATCCCCGGTCAGCTCCAGCAGGGCGGCGCGCAGCGCCTCCGCGGTGGCCTGCCCGGTGTCCAGCCGGCGGGCGACGCCGAGGCCGACCAGGGCGTCCGCGTTGGCGAACTGGTCGGCGGCCTGCGGCACCGCGATCATCGGCACCGCGTGGAACAGCCCCTCGCTGGAGCCGCCCATGCCCGCGTGGGTGACGAAGGCGTCCGCCTGGGCGAGCACGGACAGCTGCGGCACCCAGCGGTGCACCTCGACGGTGTCCGGCAGCTCGCCCAGCTCGGCCTCGTCGGTGTGCGCGCCGATCTGCAGCACGGTGTGCCAGCCCGGCAGGTCGCCGAAGGCCTGGACGCAGGCCCGGTAGAACGCGGGCTGGTGGGTGAACGCCGAGCCCAGCGAGACCAGCAGCACCTTCTCGGCGCCGTCCGGCCGCTGCCACCGCCCCTGGTGGGCCCGGTCGCCGAAGCAGGGGCCGACGAAGGTCACGCGCCGCCCGTCCACCCGGTCCGCGTTGGGCTGCAGGGCGCGCGGGATGAGCGCGATCGACCGCTCGGGGCGGCCCTTGAAGGCGTCCACGTCGCGCTGCACCGCGCCGGCCCCGGCCAGCCAGTCGGCGAACCGGCGGTAGTGCTCGGCCCCGCCGGGCGCCTTGCGGACCGCCTCGAAGACCTCCGGGAAGTCCTGCTCGAAGCCGTCCCAGCCGACGTACGTGGGCGACAGCTGCACCACCGGCACGCCCAGCCGCTCGCCGAGCGCCCGCCCGGCGAAGGCGCCGATGTCGCCGAGCACCAGGTCGGGCCGGTCCGCGCCCTCGGCGAAGCGCTCCAGCAGGACGGGCCACATGGCCAGCGCGTCGTCCAGGAACAGCTCCTGCAGCGCCACCGGCTCCTCCACCCAGCCCTCGGTGGAGGTGTGCAGCGGCAGCGCCGACGGGTACGGGACGAAGGCGGCGCCGGTGGACTCGATCACCTCCCGGAAGGACTCGTGGTTGACGTAGCTCACCCGGTGGCCCCGGGCGACGAGCTCGGCGATCACGGCCAGGCTGGGGTTGACGTGCCCGTGGGCCGGGATGGAGACCATCAGAACGTGTGCGGGGCGGGGTCGGGTCATGGGACACCTCCGGGGATCGCGAATGAGACGAGACGTTACGTCTCGCCGTTCGATGTGACAAGACGATACGTCTCGTCTCAATGGCGTGCATAGAATTTCCGACATGGCCCCCAGAACCGCCCCCGACCCCGCCCGGCGCAGCGAACGCGCACGCTCCGCCGTCCTCGCCGCCGCGTACGAACTCGTCTCCGAGGTCGGCTTCGGTCGGCTCACCATCGAGGCGATCGCCGCCCGGGCCGGAGTCGGCAAGCAGACCATCTACCGCTGGTGGCCCTCCAAGGGCGCGGTGGTCTTCGACGCCTTCCTCGCCGCCAACGGGCGCCAGGACGGCGACTTCTCCCTCCCCGACAGCGGCGACCTCGGCGCCGACCTGCGGATCGTCCTGCGGCTCAGCGCCGACGACCTCACCGACCCCACGCTCGACCGCACCTACCGCGCCATCAACGCCGAGGTGCTGGGCGACCCCGCGGTGCAGGCCGAGTACCGCACCCGGCTGCTGGACCCCCTGCTGAACGTCACCCGCGACCGCCTCCGCAGCGCCCGCGAGGCCGGCCAGCTCGCCCCCGACACCGACCTCGACTTCGCCGTCGAGCTCCTCTACGGCCCGCTGTACTACCGCTGGCTGCACCAACTCGGCCCGGTCGACCACGACTTCACCGACCGCCTGGTCGACGCCGTCCTGCGCGCCCTCAACCCGCCCGCGGCCCACGGCCGTTCCGGCGCCTGACCGCGTACGGCCTCCGTACACGCGCCCCCGTCAAGCCGGTTCGGACCAGCGGCGACTCAGACCACGGGCGGCTCAGACCACGGGCCGCCCAGACCAGCGGCGGCTCAGACCACGGGCGGCGAGGCCGGTCCGGCCAGCGCCACCGCGACCAGCGCCCGCATCGCGCACGCCGCCTGCCCCAGCGGCAGCGTGGCGTCGTCCGCGAACAGCTCGACCAGCCAGCCGCCCGCCGGGTTCTGCCCGCCCGCCGCGACCATGCCCCGGTAGCCGGAGACCACCAGCATGGCCTCCTCGGCCGGGTCGTTGCCCGCCGCGCCGGCCCGCAGCGCGAAGCCGCCGCCGCGCACCGCCCGCCGGGTCATCGGGTAGTGGCGCAGGTCGAAGATGGCGTCGGGGGCCTCGATCTGGGCGCGCTGGGTCTCGGCCCGGACGCTCCTGGGGCCGCTGGTCATCCGGTAGACCGCGTGCTGGGCGGTACGCATCAGCTGCGAGCCGGGCGGGACGTACGAGACCCACCAGCCGACCGCGTCCAGCAGCCGGGCGGCGGTCTCGGCGACGACGACCAGCTTGCCGAGGGTGTCGGCGGGGTGGACGGTCCGGGCGGCCGCGGCCTGGTCGAGCGAGGCGAGGACGGCGGTGAGCAGCTGCCCCGGGTCGGCGCTGTGGGCGGCGCCGCGGAAGCGCCGCCGGTCGGCCGCGCCCGCCCGGCCACCGGGCCCGCGGCGGCCGTCGGCGCGGTGGTGCGGGTCCGCGGCGTCGGCGAGCAGCACGGTGGGATCGGGCGAGAAGCCGGGGCCGTGGCTGCGCCCGGCGACCACCGGGTGGGCGGCGCGGGCGGCCTTGGCGCGGTACTGGGCGGCGTCGGCGAGCCGGAAGAGCCGGTCGGGGGTGGTGACCGGCCCGATGGAGTCCCCGGTGGAGGCGACGCCGCAGGCGACCCCCTCACCCTCGGACAGCGCGAGCGCCCGGGCGCACAGCTCCTCGGCGGCGGCGACCACCTCGTCGGCCTTCTGACCCTCCACCAGCAGGCAGAACTCGTCCCCGCCGAGCCGGGCCGCGAGCGAGCCCGGCAGCTTGGCGGCGGCCAGCGACAGCTGGTGCGCGAAGCGCTCCAGCAGCCGGTCGCCCACCTCGTGGCCGAGCTCGTCGTTGACCCGCTTCAGCCCGTTGACGTCGCAGACCACCAGCGAGACCACGGTGTTGTTCCGGTTGTGCGCCTCCAGCGCGCTCTCCAGCCGGGCGTCGACCGCGCGCCGGTTGGCCAGGCCGGTGAGCGGGTCGGTGAAGGCGAGCCGGCGCAGGTCGGCGAGGCGCTCGGTCTGGGCGAGCCCGGCCGAGATCTGGGCCGCGAGCAGGGTCGCGTAGTCGGCGTCGGCCTCGGTGAACTCCGGCATCCCGACCGACCGGGCGAGGTACAGCTCGCCCCAGGCCTGCCCGTGCAGCACGATCGGCGCGACCACGCAGCAGGCCCGCCCGCGCCGGCGCAGCGCCGCGGCGCGTTCCTGGCAGTACGCGCCGGCGGTCGGGTGCGCGTGGCCGGCGTGCGGTTCGACGTTCTCGGCGGTCTGCAACCAGGCGCGCGGCAGGCGCCCGGTGGTCCAGCGCTCGTCCAGGTAGGTGACGATCTCCGGGAAGTCCGCGACCGGGTACGACTCGTCCTCCGGCAGCTCCTCCTCGCCGGGGGCGAGCTCCCCGTGGTTGACCAGCACCCGCAGCCGGCCGGACTCGCGGTCCCAGACCGAGACCGCGGCCATGGTGGCGCCGAGCGACTCGGTGGCCCGGACGGCGGCGGCCCGGACGGCTTCCAGCGGGGAGAGGGCTCCGGCCATGTCCTGGGCGAGGTCGACCACCGACTGCAACCGCAGGTCGGGCAGCGGGTCGGGGTGGCGCGAGCCCTCGCAGTCGCAGCTGCGGTCCGTCATGATCGCCTCACTGCCCACCGGCTCGCCTCGCTCCCTGTGCTCGGTCCTGCCAGACCCCCACGTGGGCCACAGGCCCCGGACCGGCCGCACCCGTCCGGCCGCTTGCACCAAGACTATGGCGGTTTCGTTCGGTTATGCCCCGTTTGCGCCGAGATACGTCGACAGAACGTACGACTTTCAATCGTTCGGCCACTCGGAGAAGGCACTCGGAGAAGGTGCCCGGACAGGGCACCCGGAGAACACGCCGCAAGGAACACGCCCCGGGAAGGACCTCCCGAAGCGGCGCGCCCCCCGCCCGCCCCTACTCCGTCTTCAGCCGCCGCGACAGCAGCCACGGCTCGACCAGCCCCAGCCCCCGCACCGGCCGCCGCCACATCGGCTGCAGGTGGAAGCGCGCCCCCGCCTCCGGCCCCGGCAGCGGCAGCCCCGAGGCCGGCATCCCGGCCGCCGCCGACAGCGCCTCCGCCAGGCCGGGCCCCTCCGAGTCGGCCGGGGCGACGCTGCCGTTGTGCTCCAGCGCGGCGGCGAACTCGCCGTCGATCAGCACCGCGTCCTTGGGCGCGATCGAGGTGAGCCGGCTGGCCAGGTTCACCGTGGTGCCGAAGACGTCGCCCATCCGCTGGGTGACGGTGCCGAAGGCCATGCCGACCCGCAGCGCCGGGATGGTGTCGTCCTCGGCCAGCGCCTCGATCAGGCTGAGCGCGATCTCGGCGGCGGTGGACGGGTCCTCGGAGACGTAGAGGATCTCGTCGCCGAGGGTCTTGATCACCCGGCCGCCCTGTCCGACGATCAGGTCGGAGCAGGTGTTCTCGAAGGTCTCGACCAGCTCGCCGAGCTCCTCCTCCTCCAGCCGCCGCGACAGCCGGGTGAAGCCGACCAGGTCCGCGAAGCCGACCGCGAGCCGGCCGCTGGTGATCTCGTTGTCCTCGGCCGCCTGCACCACCCGGCCGGTGACGGCGGCCAGTTGGCGCCGCCAGACGTACACCAGGAACTGCTCCAGTTCCGGCAGCAGCAGCTCGACCAGCGGGTACGCGACGTCGGCGCGGGTCAGCCCGGGCTCGGCGGACTGGGTGAGGTTCTCCAGGAAGGTGTCCATCTGCCAGCCGGCCAGCCGGGCCGTGGTCTGGCCGGTGGAGCGGGCCACCTGGATCGCCATCGACTCGCTCAGCAGCCCGGACTCGACCAGCCCGGCGAGCCGCCGCAGCGCGATCACGTCGCCGTCGGTGAGCGCCCGGGACTGGCCGATGTCGGGGAAGCCCATGGCCCGCCAGAAGCGGGTGGCCAGCTCCATCGGGACGTCGGCGGCGCGCGCGGCCTGGTACGGGGTGTAGCGGCGTGGCGCGTCCAGGATCAGGCGTTCGAGTTCGAGCGCGACCGTGGGGTCGTGGCCGCCCGCCGTCCCGCTGCTGCCGTCCTCTGCCACCGGTCCGTCCCCGTGCGGTTGCCGCACTTGCCTCGTGTCCTACCTGTCCGGGCGCGCCGTCCGCCACCCGGGCGGACAGTGGCGCGCCTCACACCGCTGCCAGGTGGAATGTTCGCACGGAATCGCTCGATCCGGAGCATCCGCCCGGGTCAAGGAGAGGTGAAGACTGCCGTTCAGCGCGGCTCGGGGCGAACGTGGACCACGTCGCCCGCGCCGACCGCCCGGCGTGCGCCGTCGGCCGTACGCACCACCAGACGGCCGTCCCCGTCCACCGCCACCGCCTCGCCGAGCAGCTCGCGGTCGCCGGGCAGGTGCACCTTCACCTGGCGGCCGAGCGTGGTGCAGCGGTCCGCGTACGCGCGCAGCAGGTCGCTGGCGTGCGGGTCCCCGGCGGCGGCGGTCCACTCGCGGTACAGCCCGGCGAACTCGCGCAGCAGGGCGCGCAGCAGGACGGACCGGTCGGTGGTCACCGCGCCGGCCAGCGCGAGCGAGGCCGCGGTGGGCACGGGCAGCTCCTGCTCGCGCAGCGAGACGTTGAGGCCCATCCCGACGACCACCGCGCCGCCGCTCAGCTCGGTGAGGATGCCGCCGAGCTTGCGCTCCACGCCGTCGATCTCCACCTGGAGGTCGTTCGGCCACTTCAGCCCGACCTCGACCCCGGCCACCCGGTCGAGGGTGCTGGCCGCGGCCACCCCGACCAGGATCGGCAGCCAGCCGTACCGCTCGACGGGCACCTCCTCGGGGCGCAGCAGGAAGGACAGGAACAGCCCTGATCGGGCCGGGGCGGTCCACTGCCGGTCCAGCCGCCCGCGCGCGGCGCTCTGCGCCTCGGCGACCAGCACCGCGCCCTGCGGGGCGCCGGCCCGGGCCCGCTCGGAGAGATCGCTGTTGGTGGAGCCGGTCTCGGCCAGGACGTCCAACGAGGTCCAGAGCCCGCCCGGGACCACCAGGTCGCGGCGCAGCCCCTCCTCGTCCAGCGGCGGTCGGTCCAGGTCGGTCCAGGGGGACGGTCCGGTGCGGCCGAAGCCGCGCAGTCCGCTGCGGCGGGGGGTGTCGGGTGCGGTCATGGGGGAAACCCTAGAACGGGTGCGGAGTCCAGGGGCGTAGGCCGTCCCATCGTCCCCCAGAACACGCCCGGACACACTGTGTCGCTGGCCATAACGCCAGAACGTTACGTCCGGACCTCCGCGCTGGCTACGCTACCCAGCGGTAGTTCGCAGCGCCGCCCTGCCCTCATGCGCGAGCCCCCACCCCGGACCGCGCGCACTCGAACAGGTCGCGGCCATGGATCAGGGAGAGCCACCGGATGACCGAGGCGCCGTACGACCCCCACACCACCGCCGGCAAGATCGCCGACCTGCGGCGAAGGCTGGACGAGGCGGTGCACTCCGGCTCGTCCAAGGCCGTGGAGAAGCAGCACGCCAAGGGCAAGCAGACCGCCCGCGAGCGGGTCACGGAGCTGCTGGACGAGGGCTCCTTCGTGGAGTTCGACGAGTTCGCCCGGCACCGCTCGACCAACTTCGGCCAGGAGCGGAACCGCCCGTACGGCGACGGCGTGGTGACCGGCTACGGCACCGTCGACGGCCGTCAGGTCGCCGTCTTCGCCCAGGACTTCACCGTCTTCGGCGGCTCGCTCGGCGAGGTCTTCGGAGAGAAGATCGTCAAGGTGATGGACTTCGCGCTGAAGACCGGCTGCCCCGTCATCGGCATCAACGACTCCGGCGGCGCCCGGATCCAGGAGGGCGTGGTCTCGCTCGGCCTGTACGGCGAGATCTTCCGCCGCAACGTGCACGCCTCGGGCGTCATCCCGCAGATCTCGCTGATCATGGGCCCCTGCGCGGGCGGCGCGGTCTACTCCCCCGCGATCACCGACTTCGTGGTCATGGCCGACCGGACCTCGCACATGTTCATCACCGGCCCGGACGTGATCAAGACCGTGACCGGCGAGGACGTCGGCATGGAGGAGCTGGGCGGCGCCCGCACCCACAACACCAGGTCCGGCAACGCGCACTACCTGGCCGCGGACGAGAAGGAGGCGATCGAGTACGTCAAGAGCCTGCTCTCGTACCTGCCCTCCAACAACCTGAGCGACCCGCCGTCCTACCCCGAGCGGGCCGATCTGACGGTCACCGCCGAGGACCTCGAACTCGACGCCCTCGTGCCGGACTCGGCGAACCAGCCGTACGACATGCGCACGGTGATCGAGCACATCGTCGACGACGGCGACTTCCTGGAGACCCAGCCGCTCTACGCGGGCAACATCATCACCGGCTTCGGCCGGGTCGAGGGCCACGCCGTCGGCATCGTCGGCAACCAGCCGATGGACCTGGCCGGCGTCCTGGACATCAACGCCAGCGAGAAGGCCGCCCGCTTCATCCGCACCTGCGACTCCTTCAACATCCCGGTGCTGACCTTCGTGGACGTGCCCGGCTTCCTGCCCGGCACCGAGCAGGAGTGGGACGGCATCATCCGCCGCGGCGCCAAGCTGATCTACGCCTACGCCGAGGCCACCGTCCCGCTGATCACCGTGATCACCCGCAAGGCCTTCGGCGGCGCGTACGACGTCATGGGCTCCAAGCACCTGGGCGCCGACCTCAACCTGGCCTGGCCGACCGCGCAGATCGCGGTGATGGGCGCGCAGGGCGCGGTCAACATCCTGCACCGCCGGGAGATCGCCGAGGCCGAGGCGGCCGGCACCGTCGAGGAGACCCGCGCCGAGCTGATCGCCTCGTACGAGGACACCCTGCTGAACCCGTACCTGGCGGCCGAGCGCGGCTACGTGGACGCGGTGATCGCCCCGAGCGAGACCCGCCGGCACATCGTCCGGGGCCTGCGGGCGCTGCGCGGCAAGCGCGAGGTGCTGCCGCCGAAGAAGCACGGCAACATCCCCCTGTAGGCCCCTTCCCTCCCGGGAGAGAACCAGATGTCCCCGATCCACGTGCTGCACGGGCAGCCGACCCCCGAGGAGCTCGCCACCGTCCTGGCGGTGGTCCAGGCCCGGGCCGCCGCCGCGCAGGCCGCCGCAGAGGCGGACCGGCTGGCCGGCGTCGGCCCGGAGTCCCCCTGGAACGACCGCTCCCGCCTGCTCCGCCCCGCCGTCCACCCGGGCGTCAACGCCTGGCGGACGTCGGGCTGGGCGCACTGAACACCGCCGTGCGGCGCGGAAGGATCGGGCCGACCGGCCTCCCGCGCCACACGGCCGCCCCGCCCGCCCTGCCCGCTCTGCCCGCAACCTGAGTACGGATACTCAGGCGCACCCGCCCCACCCGGCGCACTCTGGACGGGTGCTCTGGTCAGACCCTCGCGATGAGCCCTCGCCCGAGGCCCGTCGCATGCAGGAGCGGATGCAGCGGGCCGGCCGGGTGCTCGCCGCGCTGGTGCTGGTGGGCGCCGTCCTGGTCATGGTCTCCCGCTGGTTCACCTGAACGGCGTACACCGGCAGCCCCTACCCTGGTGGGCATGACCGACCAGCGCCCCCTCGTCCTCGCCTCCGCCTCCCCCGCCCGCCTCGGGCTGCTGCGCCAGGCGGGGCTCGACCCGCGCGTGGTGGTCAGCGGCGTCGACGAGGACGCGATCAGCGCCGCCACCCCCGCCGAGCTCGCCCTCGTCCTGGCCGAGGCCAAGGCGAAGGCCGTCGCCGCCGACCTGACCGGCGGCGAGCTGGTGATCGGCTGCGACTCCGTCCTGGAGCTGGACGGCCTGGCCCTCGGCAAGCCCGCCGACGCCGCCGAGGCGCTGGACCGCTGGCGCTCGATGCGCGGCCGGGCGGGCGTGCTGCGCACCGGCCACTGCGTGATCGACACCGTGACCGGCCGGCAGTCCTCGGCCACCGCCTCCACCACCGTCCGCTTCGGCACCCCGGACGACGAGGAGATCGCCGCCTACGTGGCCTCCGGCGAACCGCTGTACGTGGCCGGGGCGTTCACCCTGGACGGCCGCTCGGCGCCGTTCGTCGACGGCATCGACGGCGACCCGGGCAACGTCATCGGCCTGTCCCTGCCGCTGCTGCGCCGCCTGCTCGCCGACCTCGACGTCCGCATCACGGACCTCTGGGCCCGGAGCTGAGAACCGGGCCGGGACGGTACCGGATCCGACAAAATCCGGGCGGCAGGCCTAGGACATGTGACCGGCGACAGCCGGGTCCCACCCCCATAAGCTGGCAGTGATCCAGAACGGGAGGGGGTGCGGCGGTGACCGACGCCCGGCAAGGCCTCGGCGACAGGGCCGAGTTCCGCCTCGGCCGCCCCACCGGCGGCCCGCCCGGCGGCGAACGGGCCGCGGCCGCGGCCATGGCCGTGGCCTGAGCGGGCCGCGGAGGGTGTGTCACAGACCACCGTCCCGCCACGCCGCCGCCCGGCCGTCCACCGCCCTCCCCGCCCGACCCACCGCACCGGCCGCGACCTGCGCAGTCGCCGTACGGACGGTCGGCCGGGCCTGGAATCCCATCACAGTGCGTGTGGGATAGTTCACAACCTGGGGCTACTCGCCGGTACCACCCAGGAATCCATAAACTCAACGAGGTTCAAGAAGGGAGCCACAGTGCGCAAGGTGCTCATCGCCAACCGCGGGGAAATCGCCGTCCGCGTCGCCCGGGCCTGCTCGGACGCCGGTATCGCCAGCGTCGCCGTCTACGCCGAGCCGGACCGGGATGCGCTGCACGTCCGCGCGGCCGACGAGGCTTACGCGCTGGGCGGTGACACCCCCGGCACCAGTTACCTGGACATCGCCAAGGTCCTCAAGGCCGCCGAGGACTCCGGCGCCGACGCCGTCCACCCCGGCTACGGGTTCCTCTCGGAGAACGCCGAGTTCGCCCAGGCCGTCATCGACGCGGGCCTGACCTGGATCGGCCCGCCGCCGCAGGCCATCCGCGACCTCGGCGACAAGGTGACCGCCCGGCACGTGGCACAGCGCGCCGGCGCCCCCCTGGTGGCCGGCACCCCGGACCCGGTCTCGGGCGCCGACGAGGTCGTCGACTTCGCCCGTGAGCACGGCCTGCCGGTCGCCATCAAGGCGGCGTTCGGCGGCGGCGGCCGCGGCCTGAAGGTCGCCCGCACGCTGGAGGAGATCCCGGAGCTGTACGAGTCCGCGGTGCGCGAGGCCGTCGCCGCCTTCGGCCGCGGCGAGTGCTTCGTCGAGCGCTACCTGGACAACCCGCGGCACGTGGAGACCCAGTGCCTCGCGGACCAGCACGGCAACGTGGTGGTCGTCTCCACCCGTGACTGTTCGCTGCAGCGCCGGCACCAGAAGCTGGTCGAGGAGGCGCCCGCGCCGTTCCTGACCCCGGAGCAGAACGCCGAGCTGTACCGCGCGTCCAAGGCCATCCTGAAGGAGGCCGGCTACGTCGGCGCCGGGACCTGCGAGTTCCTGGTGGCGCTGGACGGCACGATCTCCTTCCTGGAGGTCAACACCCGCCTCCAGGTCGAGCACCCGGTCACCGAGGAGGTCACCGGCCTCGACCTGGTCCGCGAGATGTTCCGGATCGCCGACGGCGAGGAACTTGGCTACGGCGACCCCGAGGTGCGCGGCCACTCCTTCGAGTTCCGCATCAACGGCGAGGACCCGGGCCGCAACTTCCTGCCCGCGCCCGGCACCGTGACGCTGTTCGCCCCGCCGTCCGGCCCGGGCGTGCGCCTGGACTCGGGTGTGGAGTCCGGCTCGGTCATCGGCCCGGCCTGGGACTCCCTGCTGGCCAAGCTGATCGTCTCCGGCCGCGACCGCAAGCAGGCCCTGGAGCGGGCCCGCCGCGCGCTGAACGAGTTCAGGGTCGAGGGCATGGCCACCGCCATCCCGTTCCACCAGGCGGTCGTCACCGACCCGGCGTTCGCGCCCGAGGTGCACGGCAGCGACGAGCCGTTCAAGATCTTCACCCGCTGGATCGAGACCGAGTTCGACAACACCATCCCGGCGTTCGCGGGTGCGGGCGTCGAGGGCGAGGAGGCCGAGACCCGGGAGACCGTGGTGGTCGAGGTCGGCGGCAAGCGGATCGAGGTCTCGCTGCCGTCCTCGCTGGGTGTCGCGGCGGCCCCGGCCGTCGGTGCGACGGGTGCCGCCAAGGCCAAGCGCCGGGTGGGCGCCAAGAAGGCCGGCTCGGCCCTCAGCGGTGACACCCTGGCCTCGCCGATGCAGGGCACCATCGTCAAGGTCGCCGTCGAGGAGGGCCAGGTCGTCGCCGAGGGCGAGCTGATCGTGGTCCTGGAGGCGATGAAGATGGAGCAGCCGCTGAACGCCCACAAGGCGGGCACCGTGGTCGGCCTCAAGGCCGAGGTGGGTGCGAGCGTCAGCAGCGGCGCCGCGCTCTGCGAGATCAAGGACTGACGACCCGAACCGTCGACGCCAGTCACCGACCGGTCCGTACGCCCCTGGGGGTGTGCGGACCGGTCGCGTTCCCGGCGTCGGCGCGGCGGCGGCCCAAGGCCTGTCGGTCTCAGCGCCCGCGCTGCATGCCCAACTCGGCCAGCCGGACGGGCATTCCGCCCGGGCCCACCGGCCCGCCGTGCGCGCCGGGGCGGCGCTGGCCGGGCAGCGGGGCGCCGCCGGGGGGCGGGGCCTGGCGGCGGGCCAGCGGGCCGGGCTGGGTCTGGTGCACCGGGCCGCTGCCGGTGCCGTGCACCGGGGCGTCGGCGCCGGGCCCGCCGAGCGGGGCCAGGTCGATCTGCACCCCGCAGTCGGCGAGCGCGTCCAGCTCGCGGGCGGTGGCGTCGTCGGCGGTGGCGTGCTCGTCGGTGACCAGCCGGGTGATCGTCTCGGTGGCGACGGTCTGGAACATGCCGTCCGCGCCGAGCTTGGTGTGGTCGGCGAGGACGATGACCTCGGCGGCCGACTGCACCAGTGCCCGGTCCACGCTCGCGGACAGCATGTTCGCGGTCGACAGCCCGCGTTCGGCGGTCAGACCACTGCCGGAGATGAAGGCCTTGGTGACCCTCAGCCCCTGCAACGACTGCTCGGCCCCGCTGCCCACCAACGCGTAGTTGGAGCCGCGCAGGGTGCCGCCGGTCATCACCACCTCGACCCGGTTGGCGTGCGCCAGCGCCTGGGCGACCAGCAGCGAGTTGGTGACCACCGTCAGGCCGGGCACCCTGGCCAGCCGGCGGGCCAGCTCCTGGGCGGTGGTCCCGGCGCCGACCACCACCTGGTCGCCCTCCTCCACCAGCGAGGCGGCGAGGTCCGCGATGGCGCTCTTCTCCGCCGCGGACAGGTGGGTCTTCTGCGGGTAGCCGGGTTCGCGGCTGAAGCCGCCGGGGAGCACCGCGCCGCCGTGTCGGCGGTCGAGGAGCCCTTCTGCCTCCAGCGCCCGCACGTCGCGGCGCACGGTCACTTCGGAGGTCTGGACGACGCGGGCCAACTCCCGGAGCGAGACGGCTCCGTTGGCGCGCACCATTTCGAGGATCAACTGGCGACGTTCTGCTGCAAACACAGAACCGACGGTAACCTGCGTGACCGTCTGCTTTCAGGCGTTTGCAGCTGGTAGCGGGAATTGCTCACGCACGTGCGGCGCGTGACCGTACAATACGCGCCGTCAATAGCCCGGAACTGCGCCCGCCGTCCGGGTGACGATCACTCCTGCCCGAACGGACGCGAAAGGGCGGCCGCCGATCGGCAGCCGCCCTCAACTGTGCGCTTTGAGCTCAGGATTCGCCCTCGGCCCGCTTGCGGATGTGCAGCTGCCGGGCGGCCTCGGCGGTCGAACCGGAGACGGACGGGTAGACGGTGAACGCGCTGGCCACCTGTTCGACGGTCAGATTGGCGTCCACGGCGAGCGCGATGGAGTGGATCAGCTCGCTGGCGCGCGGGGCGACGACCACGCCGCCGACCACGATGCCGGTGCCCGGGCGGCAGAACAGCTTCACGAAGCCGTCCCGGATGCCCTGCATCTTCGCCCGCGGGTTGCCGCGCAGCGGCAGCTTGACCTCGACCGCGTCCATCTTGCCGCACTCCACGTCGGCGGCGGTGTAGCCGACGGTGGCGATCTCCGGGTCGGTGAAGACGTTGGAGGCCACCGTCTTGAGGTTCAGCGGCTGCACCGCGTCGCCCAGCGCGTGGTACATCGCGATCCGGCCCTGCATGGCCGCCACCGAGGCGAGCATGAAGACGCCGGTGCAGTCGCCGGCCGCGTACACGCCCGGGGCGCTGGTGCGGGAGACCCGGTCGACCTGGACCTGGCCCCAGTCGTTGAGCTTGACCCCGGCCTCCTCCAGGCCCATCTCGGCCGTGTTGGGGATCGAGCCGACCGCCATCAGGCAGTGGGTGCCCTCGACCACCGTGCCGTCGGCGAGGATCACCTCGACCCGGTCGCCGATCCGCTTGGCGCTCTGGGCGCGCGAGCGGCTCATCACGTTCATGCCACGGCGGCGGAAGACGTCCTCCAGCACCTCGGCGGCGTCCGGGTCCTCGCCCGGCAGCACCCGGTCGCGGCTGGACACCAGGGTCACCTCGGAGCCGAGCGCCTGGTACGCGCCGGCGAACTCGGCGCCGGTCACACCGGAACCGACCACGATCAGCTCGCGGGGCAGCTCCTCCAGGTCGTACACCTGGGTCCAGGTGAGGATCCGCTCGCCGTCCGGCTGGGCGTCCGGCAGCTCGCGCGGGTGGGCACCGGTGGCGATCAGCACGGCGTCGGCGCGCAGCGACTGCACGGTGCCGTCGGGGCCGTCCACCAGCACCTCGCGGGAGCCGTCCACGGCCTGCCCGCCGGCACCGAGCCGGCCGCGGCCGCGCAGCACGGTGACCCCGGCGCGGGTGACGGACTGGGTGATGTCGTGGGACTGCGCGATCGCCAGGCGCTTCACACGGCGGTTGACCTTGCCCAGGTCCACGCCGATGACCTTGTGCCGCTCCTCGGCGGAGCCGTCCTGGGCGACGGTGATGCCCAGCTCCTCGTACGAGCTGTCGAAGGTGGTCATCACCTCCGCGGTCGCGATCAGGGTCTTCGACGGCACGCAGTCCGTGAGCACCGCCGATCCGCCCAGACCGTCGCGGTCGACGACGGTCACCTCCGCGCCGAGCTGTGCGGCGACCAGGGCCGCCTCGTAGCCGCCGGGTCCGCCACCGATGATCACGATCCGAGTCACGCTCACCATTGTCCCGCACGCCGGGAGCGCCGCCACGCCGGGGTCCGGGCTTGCGTACCTTCGTCCACACACCGGCCTCCCGGTTCCCGCACCGTCACCCGCACGCCGCCCTCCCGGCTCCCGCACCTTCGTCCAGTCGCGCCGGAGCGTGGGCCGACCGGGCTACGCTGGCCCCCATGCCCCTTTACGCCGCGTATGCCACCAACCTCGATGCCCGGCAGATGACCCGCCGAGCCCCGCACTCCCCGCTGCGCGGCACGGGGTGGCTGGACGGCTGGCGGCTCACCTTCGGCGGCGAGCAGCTCGGCTGGGAGGGCTCGCTGGCCACCGTCGTCGAGGACGGGAAGGACCAGGTCTTCGTCTCGCTCTACGACATCGCGCCGATGGACGAGGAGGGCCTGGACCGCTGGGAGGGCGTCCAGCTCGGCATCTACCGCAAGATCAAGCTGCGCGCGCAGACCCTGGACGGCGACATCCCGGTCTGGACGTACGTGCTCAACGACTACGAGGGCGGCCTGCCCGCGGCCCGCTACCTCGGCCTGATCGCCGACGCCGCGGAGAGCGCCGGCGCCCCGCACGACTACGTGATGGACCTGCGCCGCCGCCCCTGCTAGGCCCTAGCCCGCACGCCAGCCGCGTACGGTCTCCGCCAGCACCCCCGCGACCACCGCGCGCCGGGCCGGCTCGGCGCGCACCCCGTACGCCAGCTCGACGTGCAGCCACGGCACCCCGAGCCCGGCCGCGAACCGGCCCTCCACATTGGTGGTGCCGGCCAGCGGCACGCCCGGCTCCCGCCACGCCCGGCAGACCACGAGGCCGGCCCCTCCGAGCCCCGCGGCGGTCAGCTCGGCGGCCGGGCCCGGCCGCCCGGCGCCGCTGGAGACCACCGCGTCCCGGCCCGGCAGGCTGGCCGCGCGGAAGCCGTGCACCTGGATGCCGGGCAGGCCGCGCCCGGTGAGCGCCTCGACCACGGCGGCGAAGACGGTGTCACTGCGGTGCGCGACGTCCGCGCAGCCGTCCGCCCCGGCCCGGCGGTGCGCCCCGGCGAGCACCAGCACGCCGCCCGGCACGGCCCGGAACAGCTCCACCCCGAGCGCCTCGGTGTGGGCGTCCGAGGCCGGGTGGGGCACCTGCACGGACCAGGTGGGCCGCGCCGAGCGGTCCAGGTAGATCCGGCCCCAGCCGCGGCCGTCCCCGATGTCGTCGACGGCGGCGATCTCGGCCACCCGGCGGCCGGTCGAGGCCTCGGTGAACTCGGTGATCCGGTACCCGACCCGGGCCAGCGCCCGCCCGGCCTTCCCGGTGCGGCCGTCCAGCGCGCCGAGCACGCCGTCGGCCACCGCCCGGCGCTGTGCCCGGTCCGGCGCGGTGTACCGGCCGCCCGGGAGGAGGTCCGCGGTGAACGCGCCGACCCGGGCCGCCAGATCCACCGGTCCGGGCCCGGAGGGCGCCGGAGGCGGCGGGTGCGGTCTGTGCCTGTTCCCCATGCCGGTCGAACCTGTCCTGGAGTCCGCCGGAGCCGTGCACCGGTCGACGGCGGATCGGCCCCGCTCGCCACCGTACCGCCGCCGGTGCCCGCCCGGCCTTCCGGAAGCGGGCGACGACGGCACGTACGCGAAGGGACCACCCGGCGCGAAACGGCTCCGCGCGACATCCCGGTTGTGTGCGATCTGACGGCCCCCTCACCCGGAAAGCGCCACCGAGCTGTGTTTTCGGGTCAACCGGGTAACGATCCGGCATGCCGCGGCAGTTTTTCTACGCGCGTAGCCGAAACCCGTCTATCCTCTGACCCGTGAACGCTTCTCCTCAGTCGGTCGTCTCCGCCGACCCCTACGCCGCCGCCCAGGCCGCCGCCGAGCGCCTGCGCGAGCTGACCGGTGCCGAGCGGCACGACGTCGCCCTGGTGATGGGCTCCGGCTGGGTGCCGGCCGCCGACGCCCTGGGCGAGACCGTGGCCGAGTTCCCGGTCACCGACCTCCCGGGCTTCCCCGCCCCCGCCGTCGCCGGCCACGCCGGCAAGATCCGCTCGGTGAAGATCGGCGACAAGCGCGCCCTGATCTTCCTCGGCCGCAACCACTACTACGAGGGCCACGGCGTGGCCACCGTCGTCCACGGCGTTCGCACCGCCGCCGCGGCCGGCTGCGGCGTCATCGTCCTGACCAACGGCTGCGGCGGCCTGCGCCACGGCTGGACGCCCGGCCAGCCGGTCCTGATCAGCGACCACATCAACCTGACCGGGGACTCCCCGATCGTCGGCGCCAACTTCGTCGACCTCACCGACCTGTACTCCAAGCGCCTGCGCGCGCTCTGCCGCGAGGTCGACTCGTCCCTGGACGAGGCCGTCTACGTCCAGTTCCGCGGCCCGCACTACGAGACCCCGGCCGAGGTCAACATGGCCCGGGTGATCGGCGGCGAGCTGGTCGGCATGTCCACCACCCTGGAGGCCATCGCCGCCCGCGAGGCCGGCTCCGAGGTGCTCGGCATCTCCCTGGTCACCAACCTGGCCGCCGGCATGACCGGCGAGCCGCTCAACCACGAAGAGGTGCTGGAGGCCGGCAAGGCCTCCGCCGAGCGCATGGGCGAGCTGCTGGCGAAGGTCCTGGAGCGGATCTGACGCCCAGCCCGGCACGCGATCATGAGCGACGGGGCCCGCGAGCGGCGTGATCCGCTGATCACGCCCGCCCGCGGGCCCCGTCCGCGTCCGCACCCCTTCCTCGCGGAAACCCCTGGCCTCCTCGGCGACCCACCTCGGGCAGACCCACCGACGCACTTCCCACTGGAGCTGGCACCCATGACGCAGGCACCCACCACCGACCTCCTCGCCCGGGCCCGGACCTGGCTGGCCGAGGACCCCGACCCGCAGACCCGCGAGGAGCTGACCGCCCTGCTGGCCCGGGCCGAGGGCCCCGAGGCCGAGACGGACGGCAAGCTCGCCTGGGCCGAGCTCGCCGAGCGCTTCTCCGGCCGTCTCCAGTTCGGCACCGCCGGCCTGCGCGGCGAGCTCGGCGCCGGCCCGATGCGGATGAACCGCGCCGTGGTGATCCGGGCCGCCGCCGGCCTGGTCGCGTACGTCCGCAAGCAGAACCTGGGCGACCTGATCGTGATCGGCTACGACGCCCGGCACAAGTCGTACGACTTCGCCCGCGACACCGCCGCCGTGGTGGTCGCGGCCGGCCTGCGCGCCGCGCTGCTGCCGCGCCCGCTGCCGACCCCGGTGCTCGCCTTCGCCATCCGCCACCTGGGCGCGGCCGCCGGCGTGACCGTCACCGCCAGCCACAACCCGCCGCAGGACAACGGCTACAAGGTCTACCTGGGCGACGGCTCGCAGATCGTCCCGCCGGCCGACGCCGGGATCGCCGCCGAGATCGACGCGATCGGCTCGCTGGACGACGTCCGGCGCGCCGAGGAGGGCTGGGAGGTGCTCGGCGAGGAGGTCGTCGAGGCCTACCTGGACCGCGCCGTCTCCATCCTCGACGGGCAGAGCCCGCGCGAGCTGGAGGTGGTCTACACCCCGATGCACGGCGTCGGCCGCGACACCCTGGTCTCCGCCTTCCGCCGGGCCGGCTTCCCCGCGCCCACCGTGGTCGCCGAGCAGGCCGAGCCCGACCCGGACTTCCCGACCGTGGCCTTCCCCAACCCGGAGGAGCCGGGGGCGATGGACCTCGCCTTCCGCACCGCCGCCGCGGTCGGCCCCGACATCGTGATCGCCAACGACCCGGACGCCGACCGCTGCGCGGTGGCCGTCCCCGCCAACGGCGACGCGGCCGGCGGCGGAACCGGCGCCGCCCGCTGGCGGATGCTGCGCGGCGACGAGGTCGGCGCGCTGCTCGGCGCCGCGCTGGTCGCCAAGAAGGCCGAGGGCACCTTCGCCACCACCATCGTCTCCGCCACCCTGCTCGGCCGGATCGCGGAGGCCGCGGGCCTGGGCTACGCCGAGACGCTGACCGGCTTCAAGTGGATCTCCCGCACCGAGGACCTGCGCTACGGCTACGAGGAGGCGCTCGGGTACTGCGTCGACCCGCAGGGCGTCCGGGACAAGGACGGCGTCACCGCCGCCCTGCTGGTCGCCGAGCTCGCCGCCACCCTCAAGAAGTCCGGCCGCACCCTGAACGACCTGCTGGACGACCTGGCGCTGGAGCACGGCCTGCACGCCACCGACCAGCTGTCCGTCCGGGTCCAGGACCTCTCGCTGATCGCCGACGCCATGCGCCGCCTGCGGGAGCAGCCGCCGACCGCCCTGGCCGGGCTGACCGTCACCCGCGCCGACGACCTGTCGGCCGGCTCCGCGGAGCTGCCGCCCACCGACGGCCTGCGCTACTACCTGTCCGGCGAGTCCGTCCGCTCCGCCCGCATCGTGGTCCGCCCCTCCGGCACCGAGCCCAAGCTCAAGTGCTACCTGGAGGTCGTCCTCCCGGTCGCCACCGCCGCCGACCTCTCCGCCGCCCGGGAGCGGGCCGCCGAGCTCCTCGCCGCGCTCAAGCGCGACCTCGCCGAGGCCGCCGGCATCGCCGGCTGACGCCGCGCCCGTACGCGAAGGGGCCCGCCGGTCAGGTACCGGCGGGCCCCTTCGCGCGTGCTCCGGACGTCAGACCGCGATCACCGTGATCAGCGCGACCAGGCCGACCAGGGTCGGGGCGATCACCCACCAGCACCAGCGCACCACGACCGGACCGGCCGCGTCGGGGCGGGAGGCGTTGCGCTCGGCCATCTGCTGGAGGACGTCGGTCACCTGGTCGGACCAGGCGCGGGTGGAGTCGGACGAGCCCTGGACGACCGGGTTGGTCCGACCGGCCAGGCCCAGCCCCAGCCCGGTCCGGGAGGCGTGCTCGGCGTTGCCGCGGCTCTGCGCGCGGGTGGCCCGCTTGCGCTGGCGCAGCGAGACCGGCACCGCCCACACCTGGTACTTCCGCTCGCCCGCGAGCAGCTCGACCGAGTAGCCCGCGCGCAGGGCGTCCACCGAGGCCCAGGGGGCGGTGATGGTCCGCCACGGGTTGCGCACCACCAGGCGGCGGCTGTCGGCCACCACCACCGGGCGCAGCGTGTAGGCGATCACCGGGAAGGCGAACACCGGCACCGCCGCCAGCGCGACGTACGGGGTCTTGCCGCTCCCGCTGTACACCGCGTCGCCGATCAGCCAGGCGGCGACGGCCAGCAGCAGCACTCCGGAGATCACACCGGGGACGGAGCGGTACACGCGGTCCGCGTACTCGGGTTCCCCGTCGGGGGCGGCCGAGCCCTGGTGGGGCTTGCCGTCGGATTCGGTCATGGCGTCGATTCTGCCCCATGCCCCTCACCGGCAGGTCTCGGTCCGGCATCGAATGGCGGGCCCGTACTCCCCGGTCGTACCGTGTCCCCGTGCGCCCCCAGGTCTCGGTCCGGCCACGATGGGTGGTCGCCCTAGCGGACTACTACGCGCGTAGATATGCTGCCCTGGTGACTATGTCCACTGTTGCAGCCAATGCCCCCGGTGTTGCGGGCAGCGGCCTCGCGGACGTTGCGGCGTCCGAGGCCTCGCTCCGCCGCTTCCTGCACGGCCTGCCCGGCGTCGACCAGGTCGGCCTGGAGGCGCGTGCCGCCGCCCTCGGTACCCGCTCGATCAAGACCACGGCGAAGGCCTACGGCATCGACCTGGCGATCTCCATGATCGACCTGACCACGCTGGAGGGCGCGGACACGGTCGGCAAGGTGCGCGCCCTGTGCGCCAAGGGCAGGACCCCCGACCCGACCGACCCGACCACCCCGCGCGTCGCCGCCATCTGTGTCTACCCGGACATGGTCGCCACCGCGAAGGACGCCCTGCGCGGCACCGACATCCAGGTCGCCTCCGTGGCCACCGCCTTCCCGGCCGGTCGCGCCGCCCTCCCGGTCAAGCTCGCCGACACCGCCGACGCGGTGGCCGCGGGCGCCGACGAGATCGACATGGTGATCGACCGCGGCGCCTTCCTCTCCGGCCGCCACCTCGACGTCTTCAACGAGATCGTCGCGGTCAAGGAGGCCTGCAAGCGCCCGGACGGCAGCTCCGCCCACCTCAAGGTGATCTTCGAGACCGGCGAGCTCCAGACCTACGACAACGTGCGCCGCGTCTCCTGGCTGGCGATGCTGGCCGGCGCCGACTTCATCAAGACCTCCACCGGCAAGGTCGCCGTCAACGCGACCCCGCCGGTCACCCTGCTGATGCTGGAGGCGGTCCGCGACTTCCGCGCGGCCACCGGCGTCCAGGTCGGCGTGAAGCCCGCCGGCGGCATCCGCACCACCAAGGACGCCCTCAAGTACCTGGTGATGGTCAACGAGACCCTCGGCGACGACTGGCTGACCCCGCACTGGTTCCGCTTCGGCGCGTCCAGCCTGCTCAACGACCTGCTGATGCAGCGCCAGAAGCTCGCCACCGGACGCTACTCCGGTCCCGACTACGTGACGGTGGACTGATCACCATGGCCAAGAAGAAGAACACCGAGCAGCCCGCGGCCAAGCCCGCCGGCGGCCTGTTCACCTACGCCCCGGCCCCCGAGTCCCCCGCCGCCGCGGGCGACATCGCCTCCTCCTACGGCCACTTCATCGGCGGCCAGTTCGTCGACTCCTCCGGCAGCGAGGCGCTGAAGACGGTCAACCCGGCCACCGAGGAGGTGCTCGCCGAGTTCGCCCAGGGCACCGAGGAGGACGTGGACCGCGCGGTCGCGGCCGCCCGCAAGGCCTTCGGCGACTGGTCGGCGCTGCCGGGCAGCGAGCGCGCCAAGTACCTGTTCCGGATCGCCCGGATCATCCAGGAGCGCGGCCGCGAGCTGGCCGTGCTGGAGTCGATCGACAACGGCAAGCCGATCCGCGAGACCCGCGACTTCGACATCCCGACCGTCGCCGCGTGGTTCTTCTACTACGCGGGCTGGGCGGACAAGCTGGACTACGCGGGCTTCGGCCCCAACCCGCGCCCGCTGGGCGTGGCCGGCCAGGTCATCCCGTGGAACTTCCCGCTGATGATGCTGGCGTGGAAGGTCGCGCCCGCGCTGGCGACCGGCAACACGGTCGTCCTGAAGCCGGCCGAGACCACCCCGCTGACGGCTCTGCGCTTCGCCGAGATCTGCCGCCAGGCCGGTCTGCCGAAGGGCGTCGTCAACATCGTCACCGGTGACGGCCGCACCGGCGCCGCGCTGACCGCCCACCCGGACGTCAACAAGGTCGCCTTCACCGGCTCCACCCCGGTCGGCCGGGCGATCGCCCGGCAGCTGGCCGGCAGCCGCAAGAAGCTGTCGCTGGAGCTCGGCGGCAAGGCCGCGAACATCGTCTTCGACGACGCGCCGATCGACCAGGCGGTCGAGGGCATCGTCAACGGCATCTTCTTCAACCAGGGCCACGTCTGCTGCGCCGGCTCGCGCCTGCTGGTCCAGGAGTCGGTCCAGGACGAGCTGCTGGACGCCCTGAAGCGCCGGATGTCCACCCTGCGGGTCGGCGACCCGCTGGACAAGAACACCGACATCGGCGCCATCAACTCGGCCGCCCAGCTGGCCCGGATCACCGAGCTGACCGAGGCCGGCGAGGCCGAGGGCGCCGACCGCTGGTCGCCGGAGTGCGAACTCCCGGGCACCGGCTTCTGGTTCAGGCCGACGCTGTTCACCGGCGTCAGCCAGGCCCACCGGATCGCCCAGGAGGAGATCTTCGGCCCGGTGCTGTCCGTGCTGACCTTCCGCACGCCCGCCGAGGCGGTCGAGAAGGCCAACAACACGCCGTACGGCCTCTCCGCCGGCATCTGGACGGAGAAGGGCTCGCGCATCCTCTGGACGGCCGAGAGGCTCAAGGCCGGCGTGGTCTGGGCCAACACCTTCAACAAGTTCGACCCGACCTCGCCGTTCGGCGGTTACAAGGAGTCGGGCTACGGCCGCGAGGGTGGCCGCCACGGTCTGGAGGCCTACCTCGATGTCTGACACGACCTTCGCGCGTCTTGACGTCCTCAAGACCTACAAGCTGTACGTCGGCGGGAAGTTCCCGCGCTCCGAGAGCGGGCGGGTGTACGAGGTGACCAAGGCGACATCAGCCGCTGGCGCGGCGGGCAAGCGCGAGTGGCTCGCCAACGTCCCGCTGGGCACCCGCAAGGACGCCCGCGACGCCGTCCTGGCCGCCCGCAAGGCGGTCAAGGGCTGGGCCGGCACCACCGCGTACAACCGCGGCCAGGTGCTGTACCGGGTGGCCGAGATGCTGCAGGGCCGGCGCGAGCAGTTCGCCGCCGAGGTGGCCGTCTCCGAGGGCATCGGCCCGAAGAAGGCCGCCGCGCTGGTGGACGCCGCGATCGACCGCTGGGTCTGGTACGCGGGCTGGACCGACAAGGTCGCCCAGATCGCGGGCGGCGCCAACCCGGTGGCCGGTCCGTACTTCAACCTCTCCACCCCGGAGCCGACCGGCGTGGTCGGGATCGTCGCCCCGCAGGCCGGGTACGGGCACTCGCTGCTCGGCCTGGTCTCGGTGATCGCCCCGGCGATCGCCACCGGCAACACCGTCGTGGTCGCGGCCGCCGCGGCCGCCCCGCTGCCCGCGCTGTCGCTGGGCGAGGTGCTGGCCACCTCGGACGTCCCGGGCGGCGTGGTCAACATCATCTCGGGCCGGACGGCCGACATCGCCCCGACCCTGGCCTCGCACCAGGACGTCAACGCGCTGGACCTCACCGGGGCCATCGCCGCCGACGGTCCCGGCGCGGCGGCCGCGCTGGAGGCCGCCGCCGCGGATACCCTGAAGCGGGTGGTCCGTCCGGAGCTGGACCCGTTCGCCCAGGACTGGACCAATGCTCCCGGTACGGACCGGCTACTCTCGTTCCTGGAGACGAAGACGGTCTGGCACCCGATGGGGATCTGATCCCCCGCCACCGTCACGTCACAACTCCACAGACTGGCCGTCCCCAGTGCCCTCTCCCCCCAGGGCCCGGACGGTCACCGGACGGACCCGCGCCTCTCCCCCCCTGGCGCGGGTCCGTCGCATTCCCGTCGCGCGCGGCCTTCAGGAGGTCCGTGCAGAACGGTTTCGGCAACCGGCCGGGATGCGTCAGACTGGTGTCCCGTGAGTGACTCCCCCATGAACCCCGCTTCGACGGCCCACGCCCGGGTGATCCTGCTCTCCGGCCCCTCCGGATCGGGGAAGTCCTCGCTCGCCGAGCGCAGCGGCCTGCCGGTGCTCCAGCTGGACGACTTCTACAAGGACGGGGACGACCCGACCCTGCCCCGGCTGCCGGACGGCGCCGTGGACTGGGACTCCCCGCTCAGCTGGCACCGCGACCAGGCCGTCGCCGCCATCCGCGACCTGTACGAGCACGGCCGGGCCGAGGTGCCGGTGTACTCGATCCCGGCCAACGGCCGGACCGCCACCCACGTCCTGGAGCTGGACGGCGCGTGCGCGTTCATCGCCGAGGGCATCTTCGCTGCCGAGATCGTCGCCGACTGCACCGCCGAGGGCCTGCTCGGCGACGCCCTGTGCCTGCGCAACGGCGCGCTCACCACGGCCTGGCGCCGGCTGCGCCGGGACGTCCGGGAGGGCCGCAAGTCGCTGCCGGTGCTGCTGCGCCGGGGCCTGCGGCTGATGCGGGCCGAGCGGTCGATCGTCGGGCGGCAGATCGCGCTCGGCTCGTACGCGTGCGCCGGGCCGGAGGCCGAGCGGCGGATCCGGGTGGCGGCCCGGACCGGGCAGTACTCCACGGTCTGAACCGCGCTCCGCGGCCCGAACCGCCGGGCGCTGCGGCCCGGACCGCCGTGCCTCGAACGGCGGAACGACGAAACGACGAGGGGCCCGGTGCGTCTCCCCCGCACCGGGCCCTCGCCTTCCCGAACGGTCCTCGTCTCCCCACGGACACCGCTCCCCCGAGCCGGCGTCCCCTGGACCTGACCGTCCGCTACCCGTCCCCCGACGGGAGTCCCACCACCGCGCGTTACGCGACCAGCTCGCCGAACGCCCGGACGGTGTCGCCCGACTTGTTCAGGTGCTCGTCCTCGCGCAGCCGGCGCAGCGCGCGCCAGATGCTGCTCTTGACCGTGCCGACGCTGATCCCCAGCACGTCGGCGATCTCCGGGTCGGTCTTGCCCTCGTAGTACCGCAGCACCAGCATGGTCCGCTGGTTCTCCGGCAGCTTCGCCAACGCCTGCCAGAGCACGGTGCGCAGCTCGGTGCCGCCCATCGCGTCGGTGTCGCCGGCCGTCTCCGGCAGCTCCTCGGTCGGGTACTCGTTGACCTTGCGGCGCCGCCAGGCGGAGATGTGCAGGTTGGTCATGGTGCGGCGCAGGTACCCGCCGACCGCGGCCTTGTCGGTGATCCGGCCCCAGGCCCGGTAGGTGCTGAAGAGCGCGCTCTGCAGCAGGTCCTCGGCCTCGTAGCGGTCACCGGTGAGGTGGTACGCCGTGGCGTACAGGGAGGCGCGGCGCTCGCGCACGTACGCGGTGAACTCCGTGATGTGGTCCTCCGCGACGGCCGGGTGCTCCCCCTGCGCGTCCCCCTGTCCCGCCTCGGTGGTGCGGGCCGGTGCGGGGTTCAGCCGCAGCAGCGTCGCACCGGCGGCCTCGCGGCCGGCCGGCTCCCCCGAGCCGACCGTCCGCAGGCCGTTCCCCCGCGTTCCCCCGTTGCCCCCCAGGGCGTCCTTGCCCTCACCGCGGACGGGGAGGATCCCCCGCAGCGTGAGGGTGTTGGCGGAGTCGACCGCACTCCCCAGTCGGCCGATCCCGTACAGCTCCCCCGTCCTGCCGCCGCCGCTCACCCGGCGGGCGACAGGGTTTCCACCGGTGCTGTGCGCGCACCCCCGTACGGTCACGGCACCGGAGCTCTCCTCGGTCCTGGCCTCGCGCCGGGCCAGGTGGGCGGCGGCTGATGAACGCGCGGTGCGGACAGCCGGGTTGGTCCGGGTCTGAAGCGTGGCGTTCATCGTGCGCCCCCTGGGTCGGTACGAGCGGTTCCTGTTGCCGCCCTCCAGCCGGGCCGGGTGGCCCGCTGTCCTGCGGCGACATGGAAAATCCTGCCCGGCGGTTGTGATGGCGCTGTCCGCCGACTGTCACAGGGGTGTCACAGCGGCGGGTCCTTCGGCCCGGTCCGCCTCCCGCCGTTCCGGACGCCGGGGGCGGTCCTTCCGGTTCCCGTACGGAAGGTGATCGGTCCGGGGGATGATTCGACGCTTCCGGTGGGCCAAAATGGGGCCGTGCCTTTCCTCCTACTGATCGAGGACGACGACGCCATCCGGACCGGCCTCGAACTCGCCCTCACCCGCCAGGGCCACCGCGTGGCCACCGCCGCCTCCGGCGAGGACGGTCTGAGGCTCTTCAAGGAGCAGCGGCCCGACCTGATCGTGCTGGACGTGATGCTGCCCGGAATCGACGGCTTCGAGGTGTGCCGTCGGATCCGCCGCACCGACCAGCTGCCGATCATCCTGCTCACCGCCCGCTCGGACGACATCGACGTGGTGGTGGGCCTGGAGTCCGGCGCGGACGACTACGTGGTGAAGCCGGTGCAGCCGCGCGTCCTGGATGCCCGGATCCGGGCCGTGCTGCGGCGCGGCGAGCGGGAGAGCTCGGACTCCTCCGCGTACGGCAGCGTGGTGATCGACCGGGCGGCGATGACCGTCACCAAGGACGGGCAGGACCTCCAGCTCACCCCGACCGAGCTGCGGCTGCTGCTGGAGCTCAGCCGCCGCCCCGGGCAGGCGCTCTCCCGCCAGCAGCTGCTGCGGCTGGTCTGGGAGCACGACTACCTGGGCGACTCCCGGCTGGTGGACGCCTGCGTGCAGCGGCTGCGGGCCAAGGTCGAGGACGTGCCGTCCGCGCCGACGCTGATCCGCACCGTGCGCGGCGTGGGCTACCGGCTGGACCCGCCGGCGGCCTGACCGCGCACCCCGGCACCCGGCATCCTGAACTCCCGTACGACGACAGGCTCTTGTGACTGACCATCAGCAGACTGCCCTGCGGTTCCCGGCGGGCGAGTGGCGGAAGCTGCGCTCCCTGCGGGTGCGGCTGATCGCGGTGTTCGCGGCGGTCGCGCTGCTCGCCGCCGTCTCGGCCTCCGGCATCGCGTACTGGCTGAACCGCGACGCGGTGCTCAAGCGCGCCCAGGACACCGCGCTGAACGACTTCCGGGTCTCGCTCAGCCGCAACGTCTCCGACCTGCCGCTGAACGCCAGTTGCCCGGACCTCGCCGCACTGGCCTCCAACGTGGCCAGCTCCGGCCTGACCTACGACGTGGTGGTGGTCGACTCGGCGCACCCGGAGTGCTCGGCCTCCTCCGACCCGACGCACTTCACGCTGGCCGACGTCCCGCAGGCGCTGCGGACCACCGTCGCCAAGCCGCGCGAGGTCACCGAGAGCAACCCGTACCCGTACCACCTGTACTGGCAGCGGCAGAACCTGGAGGGCCACCCGTTCGTGATCGGCGGCACCAAGGTGGTGCCGAACGGCCCGACGGCGTTCATGTTCAAGTCGCTGGAGAACGAGCGGGCCGACCTCAACACCCTGGGCTGGTCGCTGGCGATCGCGACGCTGCTCGCGCTGATCGGCTCGGCGCTGCTCGCCCAGGCCGCCTCGGCGACGGTGCTGCGGCCGGTCAAGCGGCTCGGCGAGGCCGCCCGGCGGCTCGGCCAGGGGCACCTGGACACCCGGCTGGAGGTCGAGGGTTCGGACGAACTCGCCGACCTGGCACGGACCTTCAACCGGGCCGCGGAGTCGCTGCACGAGCAGGTCGAGGAGCTGAGCGCGCGCGAGGCACAGAGCCGGCGGTTCGTCGCCGACATGTCGCACGAGCTGCGCACCCCGCTGACCGCGATGACCGCCGTGACCGACATCCTGGAGGACGAGGCGGAGTCGCTGGACCCGATGATCGAGCCGGCCGTGCGGATCGTGGTGAGCGAGACCCGGCGGCTGTCCGACCTGGTGGAGAACCTGATGGAGGTGACCCGCTTCGACGCGGGCACCGCCAAGCTGGTCGCCGACGAGATGGACATCTCCGACCTGATCATGTCCTGCATCGACGGCCGGGCCTGGTACGACGCGGTCGAACTGGACGCCCCGCGCGGCATCCTGGCCGTGGTCGACCCGCGCCGGCTCGACGTGGTCTTCGCCAACCTGATCGGCAACGCGCTCAAGCACGGCGGTTCGCCGGTGCGGGTCAAGGTCCGGCAGACCGAGGACTCGGTCGTGGTCGAGGTCTCCGACAGCGGCCTCGGCATCCCGGAGGACGTGCTGCCGCACGTCTTCGACCGCTTCTACAAGGCCGACCGGGGGCGCGCCCGCTCGGAGGGCAGCGGGCTGGGACTGTCGATCGCGATGGCCAACGCCCAGATCCACGGGGGGACGATCACAGCGGCGAACGGGGAGGTCGGCGCGGTGTTCACACTGACGCTGCCGTTGACCCCGCCGCCTCCGCCGTCCGCGGACGGGGCCCAGAACGGCCCCGCCGGCGGCGCAGCCCAGGACAAGGACGCCACGTGACCGCCCCCACCCGCACCACCGCCCTGCGCCGCGCCGGTGGCGTGCTGCTCCTGCTCGCGCTGGCCTCCGGCTGCGGCATCCGGCCGACCGCCGTACCCGTCGACGCCGGCGCGCCCGCCAGCCGTACGGCCTGCCCCACCGCCCCGCACATACCGACCGCCCTGGCCACGCCGCCCGGCCCGGCACCCGCCGCCACGGCGGCCCGCGGCTCGGCCAGGGCCAGCGCGAGCCCGAGCCCGAGCCCCTCTCCCACCCCGGTGACGCCCGGCTCGCCGCCGCCGGACAACGTGTTCAGCGCCGTGCCGACGGCCTCGCCGTGTAGATGAGCGGGGGCGCGTTCGGGAATGTTCACGCCCGGCGTGGAACCACCGCGCCGCCGGCTCACGTCCTTCCCCCCGTGCAGCGAGATGGCACCAGGACACGCGACCAGCGTTCCGGCGCACGGACCGAAACGAGGCCGGCGGCGGCCGTCCACCGTCCCCTCCGCCTTGCCGGGCTGACGGGCCTGGCCCTCCACCTGGCGCTGGCACTCTGGCTGGTGCTCAGACCGCTGCCGGTGGCCTGGGTGTACGACGCCAACCTGACCCCGTTGGCCTCGCTCCGCTCCTCCTCCGCCTGGCAGGTGGTCGGCGAACTCCTGCTGCTCGCCCCGCTCGGGGTCCTGCTCCCGCTGGCCGGCGGCCGGATCCGCGCCCCCTGGCTGCCGTCCTTCCTGCGCACCACCGGCGTCTCCGCCCTGCTGGCGACCGGCCTGGAGTTCCTCTCCTCCTGGACGCCCGGGCACGTCCTCAACGTGGACCACATCCTGCTCGCCGTGATCGGCGTGGTGGTCACCCACCTCGCCCTCGTCCCCGGCCTGCGCCGCCTGCTGCGGGACCGCCGGCCGGGGCTCCGGGCGCCGCGGGTGAAGGTCCTGGCCGTCCCGACGATGCCCGCCGCCGTCACCCCGACGGTGACGGTCGCGCCCGCCGCCCGGCCCCGCGCCTACGCGGAGCCGACCCCGCCGGCCCGCTAGGGGCGTGTCCTGCGGATCCTCGCCGAGGGTCCGCCGCGCTCCCCCAGGGCACGCTCCCCAACGCCGCGACGCTCCCCCGACAAGACCCACAGGACACGCCCTAAGCCCCGGCGCGCACCACCCGGCCGCCGACCTCGACCAGCCCGTCCGGGCGCAGCCCGGTCGCCAGGCGCGAGCCCCGGCCCTGGGTGATGGTCAGCGCCCGCCCGAGCCGGGCGGTCAGCAGCAGGGCGGCCGCGCCCGTCGCCTCGTCCTCGTCGATCCCGTCGCCCCGGCCGGGGAAGGCCCGCGCCCGGACCGTACCGGCCGCCTCGTCCTGCCAGGCCCAGGCGTAGATCCACTCCCCCGGCGGCGGCACCTCCAGCCCGTCCACCTCGGCCGCCGAGCCGTACTGCCGCAGGGTACGCGGCGGGGCCCACTCGGGCCGGGCCGCGATCAGGGTCTCCCCGCCCTCCCGCCGCACGGCCACCACCCCGGCGGGGGTGACCAGCCGGTCCGTCCCGAGCAGCCAGGCGGCGCCCACGCAGGGGTGGCCGGCGAAGGGCAGGCGCAGCGTCGGGGTGTAGATGTCGATCTCCCCGCGCTCCGGGTCGTCGACGAACACCGTCTCGCTGAAGCCGAGCCGGCGGGCGAGGGCCTGCCGGTCCGCCCGCTCCGGCACGGCGGCTCCGTCGCGCACCACGCCCAACGCGTTGCCGAACTCGCCGTCGCGGCCGCAAAAGACCCGCAGCACCTCATAGTCAGTCATTTCCCACCTCGTCAATTCCCGTTCCGGCGCCGCTGCGGCACAGCGCAATGACACCGTGATGAAAAGGCGGCGACGGATGTCGGCCCCCTCCAGTACTGTGCGCTCTCGTCCCCGAACGGTTCCGCCGTTTTTCCTCCTCCCCCGGGAAACCCGCCTTGAACAATCTCGACTTCAGTGCCGAGCCGCTCTTCTCCTGGTACGTCGTGCTGCTCGCGGTCAGCGGTGCCATCATGCTGGTCCTCGGCGCCGTCAGCGGCGGGCTCACGGTGGGCCTGCGGGTCGTCAACGTGCTCGTCGGCCTCGCGTTCCTGGGGTACGGCTACTACCTGGCGTTCGTGTTCGAGGGTGGCACCTACTACATCGTCTACAAGCTGTTCATCCTGCCGGTCGCGATGATCGTCTACTCGGTGAAGACGCTCGTCGAGCGCAGCAACGCGAAGAAGCGGCCGAACCCGCTGACCTCGCCGTACATGGCCACCGCGCCGTACGACCCGAACGCCCGGCAGGCTCCGTACAACCCGAACGCGCCGTACAACCCGAACGCGCCGTACAACCCGAACGCGCCGTACAACCCGAACGCGCCGCAGGGTGCCTCGCCGCACCAGCCGGGCGTCGCCGCCCAGCCGGTGGCGGACAACCCGTACGCCCAGCCCGTGCCGCCGGCCCAGCCCGGCCAGCCGCAGCACCCGGCCGGCTGATCCCGCCCCGCGGAAGCCGGAAGGCCCGCCCGTCACCCGCCGCGAAGCGGGGACGGGCGGGCCTTCCGCCGTTCCCGGCCAGTTCCCGGCGCCGCCTTGCACGCGCCTGCGGCGGCCAGACCGGAGGACGGCGTGGCGGCGGTGGCGGCGGCCGGGAAACCGCGGCGCCGATTACGCGACTTCAACCTCACGAGAGAATTCGGACAGAACCCGTCAAAACGTGAGATCGCAGGTGCGGGAGCCCATTCCACGGCAGGTATCGCGCCGATGCTTCGCCCCCCCGACGAATAGCAACCGTCCGCATCCCGCCGAGCGGGATCCACCCCTCCACGGTGAATTCCTGGAATTCCGGACCGGCTTTCGGTCTCGCTTTCGGCCCGGCCGCACGGGACGTTCGTCCTCAGGGGCATCCCCGAGACGGACCCCTAGTCGGGCCTACGCCTTCCCGGTGACCTTCCGGGGTCGCGAATCGCCTGGTGGGCGGAGGTTTCCGGGCCGCCGGCGGCGGAGGATGGAAGTACACCCGCCGGACCGACCGGACCGGGCCTCCACTCAGGGAGAAAGCATGAGCGCCCGCCTCGCCCGCCCCCGTCACAACCGCGTCATCGCCGGTGTCTGCGCCGGGATCGCCGAGCGCTTCGGCCTGACCGCGTGGACCGTCCGACTGATCTTCCTGCTCTCCTGCCTGCTGCCCGGCCCGCAGTTCCTGATCTACCTCGCGCTGTGGGTGCTCCTCCCCCAGGAGCCGTGATGCCGCACGGGCGGGGCATGGCGACGGGCCGTCCGCCCCGGGGTCTCTCCGGGGCGGACGGCCCGTCGTCGTACCGGTGGCCGCAGCCGGCCGGATCAGCCCAGCGGCAGGCCGGGCAGGAGGCCGGCCAGCCCACCGATCGGGGTCTTGTCCAGGCCGGGGACGGACGGGACGGCGCCGCGCTGCTCGGTGACACCGGCGATCGGGGTGGCGTCGGCGGGCGCGGCGCGGCCGACGGTCGGGGCGAGCGCGCCGAGCGCGCTGGTGACCTTGTCGCCGCCGGGCAGCTTGGCGGCGGCTTCGGTGACCGCGCCGGTCACCGCGGGGTTCGTCACCGCGCCGGTGGGCAGTCCGAGGCCGCCGGCCGCCTGACCGTCTGCCGCGGAGGCGGTGCCGGCGCCGATCGCCGCGATGGCGATGCCGAGCGCCGCGGTGCCGGCGGCCTTGAGAGCCTGCTTCATGGTTCGTCCCTTGGGTCGTCGTCGGTGGCCGACATCGCACGCGGGATCGGCGGACGGGCGACCGCCGCCACGGCCTGTCAGCTATGACTGGCACACCGTAGTGACAGGGCCGCGCGAGAACCAAAGGGCGTTCACTCACCCGAGTGAGTAGTCGGATGAACACCAACTCCCTTGACGGAAAAGGGCGTTCACCCGACCAGCAGGACCGGCGAACCGATTGGAACGGCTCAGTTCGCGCCGGTGCCCGCGCTGAACAGCCACTCCGCCTTGAGCTCGGCGTAGCCCGGCTTGATCACGTCGCTGATCATCGCCAGCCGCTCGTCGAAGGGCAGGAACGCGGACTTCATCGCGTTCACCGTGAACCACTCCATGTCCCCCAGCGTGTAGCCGAAGGCGTCCACCAGGTGCCCGAACTCCTGGCTCATGCTGGTGCCGCTCATCAGCCGGTTGTCGGTGTTCACGGTGACCCGGAACTTCAGCCGGCTGAGCAGCCCGATCGGGTGCTCGGCGTACGAAGTGGCCGCCGCCGTCTGCAGGTTGGAGGTCGGGCACATCTCCAGCGGGATGCGCTTGTCGCGCACGTACGCGGCCAGCCGGCCGAGCTCGACGCCGCCGTCCTCCTTCACCGTGATGTCGTCCACGATCCGCACGCCGTGGCCGAGCCGGTCGGCGCCGCAGCACTGCAGGGCCTCCCAGATCGACGGCAGCCCGAAGGCCTCGCCCGCGTGGATGGTGAAGTGGTTGTTCTCGCCCTTGAGGTAGTCGAAGGCGGCCTGGTGGCGGGTGGGCGGGTAGCCGGCCTCGGCGCCCGCGATGTCGAAGCCGACGACGCCCTGGTCCCGGTAGCGGTTGGCCAGTTCGGCGATCTCGGTGGAGCGGGCGGCGTGCCGCATCGCGGTCAGCAGGGTGCCGACCCGGATCCGGTGGCCCGCCTCGCGGGCGTTGGCCTCGCCGAGGCGGAAGCCCTCCTGGACGGCCTCGACGACCTCGTCCAGGCTCAGGCCGCCCTCCAGGTGCTGCTCGGGGGCGTACCGGACCTCGGCGTACACGACGCCGTCGGCGGCCAGGTCCTCGGCGCAGTCGGCGGCGACCTTGATCAGGGCCTCGCGGGTCTGCATGACGGCGCAGGTGTGCGCGAAGGTCTCCAGGTAGCGGACCAGCGAGCCGGAGTCGGCGGCCTCGCGGAACCACTCGCCGAGCTCCTTGGCGTCGGTGGTCGGAAGGCCCTGGTAGCCGGTCGCGGCGGCCAGTTCGACCACGGTCTCCGGGCGCAGCCCGCCGTCGAGGTGGTCGTGCAGCAGGACCTTCGGCGCGCGGCGGATCTGGTCGGGGGTGGGAATGCGCGGGCCGGTGCCCGCGGTGGTGACGGGGATCTGCTTCTCCATTGCGGAAATATAGCCCCTACGCGCGTAGACCTACCACCGAGAACACCACCGGATGGTCCAAACTCCACCGGGAATTCCACCGCCCGGTCCATACGAACCACCAATGGTTCAGCCGCCGCGGATCAGTCGTGCTGCAACAGCCGCCCCCGCCGGGACAACACGAAGTCCCGGAACGCCGCCACCGGCGGGGCCAGCGGCCGCCCCGCCGCCCAGGCCAGCCCGATCGCCCGCCGGGTCCGCGGCGCGGTCACCTCCAACTCCACCACCCCCGGCCGCGGCACCAGCGCCGGCGGCAGCAGCGCCACCCCCAGCCCGGCCGCCACCAGCCCGCGCAGCGTCTCCGTCTCCTCCCCCTCGAAGGCCAGCCGGGGCACGAACCCGGCCTGCGCGCAGAAGCCGTCCGTGATCATGCGCAGCCCGTACCCCTGCTCCAGCCCGACGAACGGCTCCTCGGCCACCTCCGCCAGCCGGATCCGCCGCCGCCCGGCCAGCCGGTGGTCCGCCGGGACGACCAGGTGCAGCCGCTGCTCGTCCAACGGGCGGGCGGTGAACGCCGGATCGTCCGGCAGCGGCGCGACCAGGCACAGGTCCAACTCGCCCGCCCGCAACCGCTCCAGCATCGCCATGCCGTAGTCCTGCACCAGCTGGAACCGCACCCGCGGATGCGCCGCCCGGAAGCCCCGCAGCAGCGCCGGGACGGCGTCCGGCCCCATCGTGTGCAGGAACCCGAACGCCACCAGCCCCACCTCCGGGTCCGCCTCCGCCCGGGCCGCCGCCGCGCCGCGCTCCACCTCCGCCAGCGCCCGCTCCACCGAGGCCAGCAGCAGCCGGCCCGCCCGCGTCAGCCGGACCGTACGGCCCTGACGGGCCAGCAGGTCCACCCCCAGCTCCTCCTCCAGCCGGGCCACCGCGCGCGACAGCGTCGGCTGCGGCACCCCGAGCAGCGCGGCCGCCTGGGTCACGTGCTCCAGCCGTGCCACCGCGGCGAACTGCGCCAGCCGGGGCGCCAGCAGGACGGCCGGTTCGTCCGGCCCCAACCCGGCCGCCCGGTACCGCTGATCCGCGCAGTCCGACACCTCCGGCACCGCCATTCCGCCACCACCTCGACTCATACGCCAGTGCATCGATCATCCACTCTTCATGCATTGGACGCATCAACCGCGCCGGGCCTACGGTCGACGGCATGCAGCCCTCAGATACCAGGGCATCCGCGCCTGCCCCGGATGCCGCCGCCGCCCCCGCCCCGGACGACCGCCACCGCCCCGGCGGGCGCGACTTCCGCCGCGCCAACCTCGCGCTGTTCGCCGCCGGAATCGCGACCTTCGTCCTGCTCTACTCCACCCAGGGCCTGCTGCCGGTCCTCTCGGCCGACCTCGACCTCACCCCCGGCCAGGCCAGCTGGACGGCCTCCGCCGCCACCCTCGGCCTCGCCCTCGGGCTGCTCCCCGCCAGCGCGCTGTCCGACCGGTACGGCCGCACCGCGGTGATGACCGCCTCCGTCCTCGCCGCCTCCGCCCTCGCCGTCGCACTGCCCTTCGCCCCCGGCCTCACCACCCTCGTCGCCCTGCGCGCCCTCCAGGGCGCCGCCCTCGCCGGACTGCCCGCCACCGCGATGGCCTACCTCGCCGAGGAGATCCACCCCAGCGCCCTGGCCTCCGCGATGGGCCTGTACGTGGCCGGCAACAGCATCGGTGGCATGGGCGGCCGACTCCTCTCCGGCTGGACCTCCGCCGCCCTCGGCTGGCGCTGGGGCCTGGCCGCCTCCGCCGCCCTCGCACTGCTCGCCGCGCTCGCCTTCCGCCTGCTGATCCCCGCCGCCCGGCACTTCACCCCGGCCCCGGTGGACGCCCGCGCCCTCGCCCGCACGGTCGGACGGCACCTGCGCAACCCACTGCTGGTGCGGCTGTACGCGCTGGGGCTGCTGTTCATGGCCGTGTTCGGCGCGGTCTACAACACCGCCGGCTACCGGCTGATCGCCGCACCGTTCCACCTGCCGGAGTCGGTCGCCGCCTCGATCTTCGCGATCTACCTGGTCGGCACCGGCACCTCCGCCGCGGCCGGCCGCCTCTCCGCCCGCCTCGGCCGCCGCGGCGCCCTCTACGTCTCCATCGGCGTCACCGCCGCCGGCCTGCTGCTCTCCCTCGCCGACTCCCTGGCCTGCGCCCTGCTCGGCCTGGTCCTGATCACCGCCGGCTTCTTCGCCGGCCACGCCACCGCCTCCTCCGCCGTCGGCCGCACCGCCACCGAGGGCCGCGCCCAGGCCTCCGCCCTCTACCTGATCGCCTACTACCTCGGCAACAGCCTCGGCGGCACCCTCGGCGCCGACGCCTACCACGCCACCGGCTGGCCCGGCGCCGCCACCGTCGGCCTCACCGCCATGGCCCTCGCCGCCGCCGTCACCCTCTACGCCACCCGCCAGGCCCACACCGCCCGCCGCTCAGCACCCGCCGTCCGGGCCTGAGCACACGAAGGAGCCCGTACCCGGCGGCCGGGTACGGGCTCCTCGCTGCTTCGTCAGGCAGCCGGCGCCTGGAAGCGGACCGTGGCCTCGGTGTCGGGCGTGACGTGGATGTCGAGCTCCGACTCCAGCGCAGACGCCAACCGCTGCAGCAGCGGAAGCGTGGGCACGGTGCCGGCTTCCTCAATGCACTCGATCTCGTCTTCCGTCATGTTGGCGCGACGGGCGACGTCCGCCTCCGACAGGCCGAGAGCGGTGCGTCGGTCGTAGAGGGCCTGCCCGAATGCCCGGGCGTAGTGCATTTCCAGCCGGAACGCCGCCACCTCCGGGCTCTCCTCCACCTGTTCGCCCAGCAGCTCGCGTGTGCGGCGGGTCTTCCACTGCGAGTGGTTCATCGCAGCTCTCCTTCCGGGACGATCCGGCTGAACTCCTCGTGGGCGGGCTCGTGCTCGGACTCGCAGATCTTCTGAGCCCACAGCGCCCGGGTGACCTCAGCAGTCTCCCGCATCCGCCTCTTGGTGAACACCGTCAGCAGAATGATCCGCCGACCAGGTGCGAGCCAATAGGTGATCCTCGTGGCCGCGCCGTCCAAACGAAGGCGGAGCTCCCGCAGTGGTCCGTCCAGATGTCGCGAGAGCGGCTCGTCGAGCGTCGTCGGGTACTCGGCCAAGCGATCGACGTGGCCTTCGACCAGGACGTAGTGCCGCGCCGGAAGCTCAACGAGCCAGTCCCGGACCTCAGGTTCGATCTCGACCGTGAAGCGGTCAACTCCCATGTGCGGCAGCGTAAACCACGCTGCCGCACATGCAGTAATCGTATGACTACGCGATGCGGTCGAGGACGATCGGGTTCGGGGTGAACGCCGTGCCCTCGGGGGCGACCTCGATGCCGCCGGTGAGCGCCTCGATGGCGTAGTCGTAGCGCTCCGGGGTGTCGGTGTGGAGGGTCAGCAGGGGCTGGCCGGCCACGACGGTGTCGCCGGGCTTGGCGTGCATCTCGACGCCGGCGCCGGCCTGGACCGGGTCCTCCTTGCGGGCGCGGCCGGCGCCCAGGCGCCAGGCGCAGACGCCGACGGCGTAGGCGTCCAGCGCGGTGAGCACGCCGGAGGCGGGCGCGGGGATGACGTGCTGCTCGCGGGCGACCGGGAGCGGGGCGTCGACGTCGCCGCCCTGGGCGGCGATCATGCGGCGCCAGTGGTCCATCGCGGAGCCGTCCCGCAGCGCGTCGGCCGGGTCCTTGCCGTGCACGCCGGCCGCGGCGAGCATCTCGCGGGCGAGCGCGAGGGTGAGCTCGACGACGTCGGCCGGGCCGCCGCCGGCCAGCACCTCCAGGGACTCCCGGACCTCCAGGGCGTTGCCCGCGGTGAGGCCGAGCGGGGTGGACATGTCGGTGAGCAGGGCGACGGTGTTGACCCCGGCGGCGGTGCCCAGGCCGACCATGGTGCGGGCGAGTTCGCGGGCGTCGTCCAGGTTCTTCATGAAGGCGCCGGAGCCGACCTTGACGTCCAGGACCAGCGCGCCGGTGCCCTCGGCGATCTTCTTGGACATGATCGAGGAGGCGATCAGCGGGATGGCCTCGACGGTGCCGGTGACGTCGCGCAGCGCGTACAGCTTCTTGTCGGCGGGCGCGAGGCCGTCGCCGGCCGCGCAGATCACCGAGCCGGTGGAGCGCAGCACGTCCAGCATCTCCTCGTTGGAGAGCAGGGCGCGCCAGCCCGGGATGGACTCCAGCTTGTCGAGGGTGCCGCCGGTGTGGCCGAGGCCGCGGCCGGAGAGCTGCGGGACGGCCGCGCCGCAGGCGGCGACCAGCGGGGCGAGCGGGAGGGTGATCTTGTCGCCGACGCCGCCGGTGGAGTGCTTGTCGCTGGTGGGCAGCGGCAGCGAGGAGAAGTCCATCCGCACGCCGGAGCGGATCATGGCGTCGGTCCAGCGGCTGATCTCGCGCGGGTTCATGCCGTTCAGCAGGATCGCCATGGCCAGCGCGGACATCTGCTCGTCGGCGACCTCGCCACGGGTGTACGCGTCGATGACCCAGTCGATCTGAGCGTCGCTCAGCTCTCCGCGGTCGCGCTTGGTCCTGATGACGGAGATGGCGTCCATGCGTGCTCCAAGAGGGGTTCAAAAGCGAAGAGTGTCGCGAGATGACCGGGTCCGGCCCATCTCGCGACACTCTACGCGCGTAACAGAATCAGAGGCTAGAGCCGCTCGGGTCCGAACGCGTCGGGCAGGACCTCGCTCATCGGCCTCACGCCCGAGGGCAGTTCGACCAGCAGCTCCGGCCCGCCGTGCTCGTACAGCAGCTGGCGGCAGCGCCCGCACGGCATCAGCAGTTCGCCCGCGCCGTCGACGCAGGTGAAGGCGACCAGCCGGCCGCCGCCGGAGGCGTGCAGCGCGGACACCAGCCCGCACTCGGCGCACAGCCCCAGCCCGTACGAGGCGTTCTCCACGTTGCAGCCGCTGACCACCCGGCCGTCGTCCACCAGCGCGGCCGCGCCGACCGGAAACCCGCTGTACGGGGCGTACGCGTGGGCCATCGCCTCGCGCGCCGCCTCCCGCAGCCGCTCCCAGTCGATCACGGGGGCCGTCACTTGCCCTGGCCCTTGCGGTAGATCTGGCCGTCCGCCTTGGGCATCCGCAGTCGCTGCGAGGCCAGCGAGAGCACCACCAGGGTGATCAGGTACGGCGTCGCGACGATCAGCGGGCGCTGCACCTCGTCGGTCAGCGCGTACCAGGCGGCCAGACCGCCGGCCACCACGAAGGAGATCACCGTCGCCGTGTACTTGCGGCGGTACAGCTGCCACAGGGCGAACAGCGCCATCGCGATCGCGACGATCAGGATCAGCACGTGCACCGACTCCGGGTCGCGCAGCTGGAGGCTGTCGGTGAAGCCGAACAGACCGGCGCCCATGGCGAGGCCGCCCGGCATCCAGTTGCCGAAGATCATCGCGGCGAGGCCGATGAAGCCGCGGCCGAGGGTCTGGCCGTCCTTGTAGAAGTGCGCGGCGACCAGCGAGAGGTACGCACCGCCGAGGCCCGCGAAGGCTCCGGAGGCGATGACCGCGAGGTACTTGTACTTGTAGACGTTGACGCCCAGCGACTCGGCGGCGGTCGGGTTCTCACCGCAGGAGCGCAGCCGCAGGCCGAACACCGTGCGCCAGAGCGCGAAGTAGCTGGCCACGATCAGCGCACCGGCCAGCAGGACGACCACCGAGATGTTGGTGACCAGGCCGCCGAGCACACCCGCGACGTCCGAGACGAAGAACCAGTGGTGGCCCTCGATGCCCTTCAGCCAGGAGGACAGGCCCGGGACGGTGATGTACGGCAGCGGATCCGCCGGCGGGGACTGGTTCTGCCCGGCGCCCGCCGAGATGTAGTCCTTGTAGTAGATCCGGTTGACGTACGCGCAGATGCCGGGGATCAGCAGGTTGATGCCGACGCCGGAGACGATGTGGTCGACGCCGAAGGTGACGGTGACGACCGCGTGCAGCAGACCGCCCAGCGCGCCGCCGAGCATGCCGGCCAGCAGGCCGAACCACGGGTTGACCAGGTAGCCCGCCCAGGCGCCGCAGAAGGTGCCGGCGACCATCATGCCTTCGAGACCGATGTTGACCACACCGGCCCGCTCGGACCAGAGACCACCGAGGCCGGCCATGCCGATCGGCACGGCGGCGCTGAGCGCGGCGGTGATCTGACCGGAGGAGGTCAGCGAGTGGTTGCCGGTGGCCAGGCCCACGGCGGAGAACAGCACCAGGGCGCCCGCGATCAGCAGCAGCACCACCGGCCAGGACAGCTTGCGCTTCTTCGCGGGAGCGCCCGACGCCTTCGGGCGGGCAGCGGTGGCCGTACTCATGCCCACACCTCGCTTCGCTCGGTGCGTGCTTCGCACGACACGCAGTGCTTGATGGCTCGCTCGCTACGCTCGCTCACGAGGCCACCTCCTTCTTCTCGGTGGCCACGGCGGCCTGCGCGGCGAGCTGGGCGCCGACCCTCCGCTGCTGACGCTTCAGGCCGTAGCGGCGCACCAGCTCGTACGCGACGACGACGCAGATGACGATGGTGCCTTCCATGACGTTGACGATCTCGAAGGGGAAGCCGCCCTGAAGCGGCAGCACCGAGCCGGTGACGTCCAGGAAGGCGAACAGCAGCGCCGCGAAGGCCATGCCGATCGGGCTGTTGCGGCCGAGCAGGGCGACCGAGATGCCCAGGAAGCCGAGGCCGGGCTGGAAGCTCTGGCCGTAGTAGTACGAGTTCTGCAGCAGTTCGGGCAGGCCGATCAGACCGGCGATGGCACCCGAGGCCACCATCGAGATGACGACCATCCGCTTGACGTTCACGCCGGAGGCGGTCGCGGCGGTCTCCGAGCGGCCGGTGGCCCGCAGGTCGAAGCCGAAGCGGGTGCGGGTCAGCACGAACTGGAAGGCCACGCCGACCAGGGCGGCGACGAAGATGAAGCCCCAGAGGGTGCCGCCGGCCGTCTCCATGGAGAAGAAGTGGCTGGACTGCGAGATCGGCTCGGTCTGGACCGAGTTGCTGGTGCTGCTGACCTTCGGCGCGAAGATGCCGGGCACGAGCAGCAGGCCGACGATGGCGACCGCGATCGAGTTCAGCATGATGGTCGAGATGACCTCGCTGACGCCGCGGTAGACCTTCAGCAGACCGGCGATGCTCGCGTACAGGCCGCCGACCACCATGGCGGTGACCAGCAGCAGCGGGATCTGGATGAAGGCCGGCAGGTCGACCTTGGCGCCCACGAAGGCCGCGAACAGCGCCGCGACCTTGTACTGGCCCTCGACGCCGATGTTGAACAGGTTCATCCGGAACCCGAACGCCGCGGCCGCGGCGGCCAGGTAGTAGGTGGTGGTCCGGTTGAGGATGTTCACCTGGCCGTCCGACTTGCCGGCGTACGTGATCATCACGTTCCACGCGTCGAACGGGTTCTTGCCCGAGGTCGCCAGCAGGACGGAGCAGATCGCGACGGACAGCAGGACGGCGAGCACCGGCGCCGCCAGTGCGAGCACGATCCGCTCGCCGCTGATCCGCTGCGCCAGGCTGCGCTTGGCGGCGGGGTTGGGACTGGTCATGGGTTACTCCCCCGCCTGCGGGTCGTCGGCGGTGTCGGTGTGCGGGTGCTCGGCCTCGGCCTCGGTGCCCTGCGCCGCGACGGCCTGCGCCTCGACGACGGCCTCCGGCTCGGACTCCAGGTGGCCGCTGGCGGCACCGGTCATCGCGGTGCCCAGGTCCTCGGCGGTGACGGTGGCCGGGTCGGCGTCGGCGACCAGGCGGCCGCGGTAGATGACCCGGATGGTGTCGGAGAGGCCGATCAGCTCGTCCAGGTCGGCGGAGATCAGCAGGACGGCGAGGCCCTCCCGCTGGGCGGACCGGATGTGCTCCCAGATCTGCGCCTGCGCGCCGACGTCCACGCCGCGGGTGGGGTGGGCGGCGATCAGCAGCTTGGGCTGGTGGCTCATCTCGCGGCCGATGATCAGCTTCTGCTGGTTGCCGCCGGAGAGCGAGGCCGCGGTGACCTCGATGCCGGGGGTGCGGACGTCGTACTCCTCGACGATCCGCCAGGTGTCCACGCGGGCGGCGGACGGATCGAGCAGCAGGCCCCTGGAGTTGGGCGCCTCGGTGACGTGGCCGAGGATGCGGTTCTCCCAGAGCGGGGCCTCCAGGAGCAGGCCGTGCCGGTGGCGGTCCTCGGGGATGTAGCCGATGCCGGCCTCGCGGCGGGCCCGGGTGAGGGTGCCGGAGAGGTCGTGGCCGTCCAGGGTGACGGTGCCGCCGTCCAGCGGCAGCATGCCCATGATGGCCTCGACCAGTTCGGCCTGGCCGTTGCCCTCGACGCCGGCGATGCCGAGGATCTCGCCCTTGTGGATGCGCAGCGAGATGTCGTCCAGGACGATGCGCTCGATGCCCTCGGCGTCGGTCTTGGCGATCCGCAGGCCCTCGACGTCGAGCATCTTCGTCGTGGTGACGGTCGACTCGCGGCTCTCCGGGGAGGGCAGCTCGGCGCCGACCATCAGCTCGGCGAGCTGACGGGCGGTGACGGCCTTGGGGTCGGCGTCGCCGACCGTGGTGCCGCGCCGGATGACGCTGATCGCGTCGGCCACCGCCAGCACCTCGTGCAGCTTGTGCGAGATGAAGATGACGGTGACGCCCTCGGACTTGAGATCGCGCAGGTTGTCGAACAGCGCGTCGACCTCCTGCGGCACGAGGACGGCCGTGGGCTCGTCGAGGATCAGGATCCTGGCGCCGCGGTACAGCACCTTGAGGATCTCGACGCGCTGGCGGTCGGCGACGCCGAGGTCCTCGACCAGGGCGTCCGGGCGCACGCCCAGGCCGTACTGGTCGGAGATCTCCTTGATCTTCGCCTTCGCCTTGGCGCCTATGCCGTGGAGCTTCTCGCCGCCGAGGACGACGTTCTCCCACACCGTGAGGTTGTCGGCGAGCATGAAGTGCTGGTGCACCATGCCGATGCCGCGGGAGATGGCGTCGCCGGGGGTGTTGAACTCGCACGGCTCGCCGTTGATCGCGATGGTGCCCTCGTCCGGCTTCTGCATGCCGTAGAGGATCTTCATCAGCGTCGACTTGCCGGCGCCGTTCTCACCCATCAGGGCGTGCACGGTGCCCTGGCGGACGGTGAGGTTGATGTCGTGGTTGGCCACGACTCCGGGGAAGCGCTTGGTGATGCCGCGCAGTTCGACGGCCGGCGTCGCCGTCCCCGCGCTGGGGTTGCCGTCCTTGTGCAGGGGGACGGGGTCTGATGCGGTGATGGCGGTCTCCTGGTGGTCTGGAGGCGCGTCGTTGCGCTCGGAGGGCCAAGGGGTGAACGGGGGGACGGAACGGGGCCCGGGGGTACGCCTTGAGCGCACCCTGCCGGGCCCCTCCCGTGAACTGTGTCGGTCATCGCGCTGCCGGGCAGGCGGCAGCCGCAACTCGCGTCCGAGACGCGCGGGCCTTACTGAGCGGCCGGCGCGGTCGGGATGGTGGTGGCGCCGCTCTTGATGGAGTCGGCGGCGGCCTTCAGCTTGTCCTGGATGTCGTCGATCTTGCCGCCGGTGGTGGCGAGCGACACACCGTCGGACTTCAGGTCGAAGAGCTTGATGCCGGTGAACGGCGAGCCCTTCTTGACCGAGTCGATGTAGGCGTAGACCGCGTTGTCGACGTTCTTGACCATCGAGGTCATGATGCTGTTCTTGTACTTCGCCAGGGCCGGCTGGCTGGCCTGGTCGGAGTCGACGCCGATGGCCAGGGCGCCCTGCTTGTTGGCGACGGCCTCGATGGCGCCGTTGCCGGAGGAGCCGGCGGCGGCGTAGATGACGTCAGCACCCTTGTCGAGCTGGCCCTGCGCGGCCTCCTTGCCCTTGTCGGGCGAGGCGAAGCCGGTGAAGTCCGGCGGGGTGGTGAGGTAGGTGGTCTCAACCTGGATGTTCGGGTCGACGGACTTCACACCCGCCTTGTAACCGGCCTCGAACTTCTTGATCAGCTCGGACTGCACACCGCCGATGAAGCCGACGTGCTTGCTCTTGCTCTTGTTCGCGGCGGCGACACCGGCCAGGTACGAACCCTCCTGCTCGGCGAAGAGCAGCGAGGTGACGTTGGACGGCTGGTCCTTGTCGTTCGAGTCGATGATCGCGAACTTGACGTTCGGGTTGTCCTTCGCGACCTTGTTGACCGCCGGCTGGTACACGAAGCCGACCGCGACGATGGTCTTGTAACCGGCGTCGATCAGGTTCTTGAGGCGGGTCTCCTTGTCGGCCTCGGCCTCGCCCTGCTTGGCCTCGGCCTCGGTCACGGAGACGCCCAGGTCCGACTTGGCCTTGTCCAGACCACGGGCGGCGGAGTCGTTGAACGACTGGTCGCCACGGCCGCCGATGTCGTAGGCCATGCCGACCTTGAGCGAGTCGGACGACCCCGAGGAGGCGTTGGTGTCGGTGCTCTTTGCGCCGCAAGCGGCGAGCGAGGCCATGCCCAGGGAACCCGAGAGCACAACCGCGGCGAGCTTCATTGAACGGCGCAAGGGAGTATCTCCTTCTAACACGCAACCGTTTGGCGTGGTCGGACGCCACCGTAACGCGCGTAGAACACGGTTGTGTTACGGGGTGCCAGAGCGTTGGGGTTGTTATCAAACCGTGGTCTGAAGGACGCCCCGAGGCTCTTTTCCCGTGCGCTGGCGGCGATCCGAGACTTGGTCCGGCTCAGTTTACGGAACCGGTCCGAGCCTCAGAATCCCGACGATCCGATCACATGTCGGTCGCATACTCCCTGGTCACGGTCGGTTCCGGTCACCCTCCAGGGCCAGTGCCGCGAACAGCTCCACCCCGACGCCGATCGCCCGCTCGTCCACGTCGAACCGGCCCTGGTGCAGGTCCCGGACGGTGGTGTCGCCGGGGGCGCGCACCCCGAGCCGGGCCAGCGCACCGGGGGCGTGCTCCAGGTACCAGGAGAAGTCCTCACCGCCCAGGCTCTGTTCGGTGCTCTCCACCACCTGCTCGCCTCCGCCGCCGAAGCGGTCGGTCATCGCCTCCTCCAACCGCGCCACCGAGACCGCCTCGTTCACCACCGGCGGCACCCCGCGGTGGTAGTCCAGCGTCCACTTGGCCCGGTAGGTCTCGGCGAGCTTGGCGATCAGCTCGTGCAGCAGGTCCGGAGCCTCGCGCCAGCCGTCCAGCTCCAGGCAGCGGACGGTGCCCTCCAGTTCGGCGTGCTGCGGGATGACGTTCGGTGCGGAGCCGGAGGCGATCCGCCCCCAGACCAGGCTGACGCCCCAGCGCGGATCCATCCGGCGGGCCAGCGCGCCCGGCAGCTCGGCGGCCATCCTGGCGACCGCGGTCACCAGGTCGGTGGTCAGGTGCGGACGGGCGGTGTGGCCGCCGGGGCCGTCCAGGTGCAGCACCAGGCGGTCGCAGGCCGAGGTGATCGCACCGACCCGCAGGGCGATCCGGCCGACCTCCACCTTCGGGTCGCAGTGCACCGCGAAGATCCGGTCGACGCCGTCCATCCCGCCGGCCTTGATGACGTCCAGCGCACCGCCCGGCATGACCTCCTCGGCGGGCTGGAACACCAGCCGGACCGGGCGGCGCAGTTCGCCGGTGCGGACGGCCTCGGCGAGCACCAGGCCGAGGCCCAGCACCACCGAGGTGTGCACGTCGTGGCCGCAGGCGTGGGCCCGGCCGGGGACGGTCGAGCGGTACGGCACCTCGGTCTTGGCGTCGTCGATCGGCAGCGCGTCGATGTCGGCGCGGAAGGCCAGGAACCCGGTGCCCGGGACGGTGCCGGGCGGGACGACGTCCACCAGCAGGCCGGTGCCGCCGGGGAGCACCCGCGGCTCCAGGCCCGCCGCGACCAGCCGGTCGCGCAGCAGGTTGGTGGTGCGGAACTCCTGGCGCCCCAGCTCCGGGTGCCGGTGCAGATCACGGCGGAAGGCGATCAGCTCGGGCTCCAGCCTCCTCACCCTGGCGCGCAGTTCGGCGGTGGGGTGTGCGGCGGCAAGAGTGGCGCCCGACTGAGCGGGCTCAGGACGGTTCATCTCCCCAATCGTAGGCCTGTTGGGGGGATTTGGCCCGACTTCCGGAAAACTAGTCCCCGGATGGGCGCATACCGGCTGGACAGGTGGGTATGACATCTCGTTTCAGCCGCCTTCCCCGAGTTGTTGTCCGGTGCAACGATCCACCCGGCCGGCGGTCACGCCCGTCACCCACACGATGGACCCTGCGGGTTGACGGCCACTCAACCGAACGGGTCGCGGCGGCGACCCCGGAGCGACGGCTCAGAACCGCTCCACCGGGACGTACGTCCCCCACACCCCGCGCAGCGCGTCGCACACCTCGCCGACGGTGGCACGGGCGGCCAGCGCCTCCTTCATCGGGTACAGCACGTTCTCCGGCCCCTCGGCGGTGCGGCGCAGCGCGTCCAGCGCCCGGTCGACGGCGGTCGAGGAGCGCTCGGCCCGCAGCCGCGCCAGCCGCTCGGCCTGCCGCCGCTCGATCGCCGGGTCCACCCGCAGCGGCTGGTACGGCTCCTCCTCGTCCAGCCGGAAGCGGTTCACCCCGACCACCGTCCGCTCGCCGGAGTCGGTCTCCAGCTGGAGGCGGTAGGCGGTGCGCTCGATCTCGCCCTTCTGGAAGCCCTGTTCGATCGCGGCCACCGCGCCGCCGTACTCCTCGATCCGGGCCATCAGCGCCAGTGCGGCGGCCTCCACCCGGTCGGTCAGCGACTCCACCGCGTAGGAGCCGGCGAAGGGGTCGACGGTGGCGGTCACGTCGGTCTCGTGCGCGAGCACCTGCTGGGTGCGCAGGGCGAGCCGGGCGGCCTTCTCGGTGGGCAGCGCGATCGCCTCGTCGAAGCTGTTGGTGTGCAGCGACTGGGTGCCGCCGAGCACCGCGGCGAGCGCCTGCACCGAGACCCGGACGAGGTTCACCTCGGGCTGCTGGGCGGTGAGCTGCACCCCGGCGGTCTGGGTGTGGAAGCGCAGCATCAGCGAGCGCGGGTCGCGGGCGCCGAACTCCTCGCGCATGATCCGCGCCCAGATCCGGCGCGCGGCACGGAACTTGGCCACCTCCTCCAGCAGGGTGGTGCGGGCCACGAAGAAGAAGGAGAGCCGGGGCGCGAAGTCGTCCACGGCCATTCCGGCGGCGAGCGCGGTGCGGACGTAGGCGATGCCGTTGGCCAGGGTGAAGGCGATCTCCTGCGCGGGGTCGGCCCCGGCCTCGGCCATGTGGTAGCCGGAGATGGAGATGGTGTTCCAGCGCGGGATCTCGGCCCGGCAGTACCGGAACACGTCCGCGGCCAGCCGCAGCGAGGGCTGCGGCGGGAAGATGTAGGTGCCGCGGGCGACGTACTCCTTCAGCACGTCGTTCTGGACCGTGCCGGTGAGCGCGGAGGCCGCCACCCCCTGGGCCTCGCCGACGAGTTGGTAGAGCAGCAGGAGCAGCGCGGCGGGCGCGTTGATGGTCATCGAGGTGGACACCCCGCCCAGCGGGATGCCGTCGAACAGCACCGCCATGTCCTCGACGCTGTCCACGGCCACGCCGACCTTGCCGACCTCCCCGGCCGCGAGCGGCGCGTCCGAGTCGTAGCCCATCTGGGTGGGCAGGTCGAAGGCCACCGAGAGGCCGGTGCCGCCGCCCGCGATCAGCTGCCGGTAGCGGGCGTTGGACTCGGCGGCGGTGCCGAAGCCCGCGTACTGGCGCATCGTCCACGGACGGCCGGTGTACATCGTCGGGTAGACGCCCCGGGTGTACGGGTACTCCCCCGGTCGGCCCAGCCGGGTGGCCGGGTCCCAGCCGGCCAGCGCCTCGGGGCCGTACAGCGGTTCGATCGGGAAGCCGGACTCCGAGAGGCGGGCTGGGCGCGGCTCGGCTGCCATGGGTCCCTCCACGGGATCGGCGAAGGCGCTGGTCGGTCCTCGCAATGTAGAGCGCCACCGGGCGGCGGGGCCGCAGACGCGGTTGAGATGATCGGGTGAACGACCGATGAGCCCCCAGGGAGTGGCAATGACCGAGCAGAAGGTGGCCGTGGTCACCGGTGCCAGCAGCGGAATCGGCGCGGCGACCGCCCGTCGGCTGGCCGCCGAGGGCTTCGACGTGGTGCTGACCGCCCGCCGGACGGACCGGATCGAGGCGCTGGCCAAGGAGATCGGCGGCCGCGCCCGCACCCTGGACGTCACCGACCGGGCCGCCGTGGACGCCTTCGCGGCCGAGATCGGCCGGGTGGACGTGCTGGTGAACAACGCCGGCGGCGCGATCGGCGCCGAGAGCGTCGAGCAGGGCGACCCGGCCGACTGGCGGGCCATGTACGAGGTGAACGTGCTCGGCGTGCTGCACATGACCCAGGCGCTGCTGCCCGCCCTGCGCGCCACCGGCGACGGCACCGTGCTGGTGCTGTCCTCGACGGCCGCGCTGGCCGCGTACGAGGGCGGCGGCGGGTACGTCGCCGCCAAGCACGCCGCGCACACCATCGCGGCGACGCTGCGGCTGGAGCTGTGCGGGGAGCCGATCCGGGTGATCGAGATCGCGCCCGGCATGGTGAAGTCCGAGGGCTTCGCGGTCACCCGCTTCCGCGGCGACGAGGAGAAGGCCGCGGCCGTGTACGCGGGCGTGGCCGAGCCGCTGACCTCGGAGGACATCGCGGACACCGTGGCGTGGGCGGTCACCCGGCCCTCGCACGTGAACATCGACCTGCTGGTGGTCCGCCCCCGGGCGCAGGCCGCCAACCACAAGGTCCACCGCGGCTGATCGACACGGGTGCGCGGCCCGGGGGGTCAAGATCGAACGTGTCGTGCCCAAGTGGTACACACATGCGATGAAGACCTTCCGGGCCGCCCGCCCCCGTGTCCTGCTGACCGCGCTCGCGGCAGGCACCCTGCTCCTCACCGCCGCATGCGACGACAGCGCAGGGTCGGCCGGGGACACGTCGACCGGCACCGCCTCCGGCCGGGCGGCCACCACGGCCACCCCGACGTCCAGGCCCACCGGTGAGGCGGACCCGGCGCTCAAGGCCTTCTACGGCCAGCAGATCAGCTGGGGCTCCTGCCCGTCCGACGCCAGGGCCACCGAGAGCGGGGGCGGGGCCGACCTCGACACGATGCGGTGCGGCAAGCTGCACGTCCCGCTCGACTACGCCAACCCCGCCGCCGACGCGATCGACCTGGCGCTGGTCAAGTACCCGGCCGCCAAGCCGGACCAGCGGATCGGCTCGCTGATGGTCAACCCGGGCGGCCCCGGCGCCTCCGGCGTCGACATGGTCAAGTCCGGCGCCAAGGAGTTCACCGGCGCCCTGCACGACCGCTTCGACGTGGTCGGCTTCGACCCGCGCGGCACCGGCGACAGCTCACCGGTGCTCTGCCTGGACGACAAGCAGCGCGACGAGCAGTCCCAGGTCGACGAGCCGCTGGACCCGGCCGCCCGCAAGGCCGCCTCGGACCGGCAGAGCACCGAGTACATCGCCGCCTGCCAGGCCAAGTCCGGCAAGCTGCTGCCCTTCGTCGGCACCCGCAACACCGCCCGCGACCTGGACGTGCTGCGCGCCGCCGTCGGCGACCGGAAGCTCAACTACCTGGGCATCTCGTACGGCACCTACCTGGGCTCGCTGTACGCCGAGGAGTTCCCGCAGAACACCGGCCGGCTGGTCCTGGACGGCGCCGTCGACCCGGCCGCCGACGACCTGGACTCCTCGGTCGAGCAGCGGATCGGCTTCGAGACCTCCTTCCAGCACTTCGCCGCCGACTGCGTCCAGAACCACGCCGACGAGTGCCCGCTCGGCAAGGACCCCTCCCGGGCCGCCGCCAAGGCCGCCGACTTCCTGGACGGCCTGACCGACCACCCGCTGCCCACCAAGGACGGCCGCAAGGTCGGCCGCGACCTGGCCTGGAACGGCGTCACCGCGGCCCTCTACGGCGACCAGACCCAGGACTGGCAGTACCTGCGGGTCGGCCTCGGCATGGCGATGACCATGAAGCGCGGCGACATCCTGCTGGCCTACTCCGACAGCTACCAGGAGCGCGACGAGAACGGCCACTACTCGCCGATGGAGTCCGCGCACGTCGCGATCAGCTGCGCCGACGGCGCGGCCCCGGCCCCCTCCCCCGACCGCGCCCAGGCCGCGGTCAAGGAGCTCCAGGAGAAGGCCCCGCTGATGAGCCGGGGCATCACGGCCGAGGACTTCACCGAGGCGGCCTGCACGGGCTGGCCGTACCAGTCCCCCGAGAAGCCGCACACCATCCGGGCCGAGGGCGCCGCGCCGATCCTGGTCGTCGGCACCACCAGCGACCCGGCCACCCCGTACGCCTCGGCCGAGGCACTGGCCAAGGGCTTCGCCAAGGCCACCCTGCTCACCCGGGTGGGCGAGGGCCACGGCGCCTTCGGCAAGGGCAACGCCTGCATCGACCAGGCGATGGAGGCCTACCTGACCGAGGGCACCATGCCGGCCGTGGGGACCCGCTGCACCTGAGCGGGGCCACCACCGGCGGCTGAGGACGGGAGGGCGGGACACATGGGGAAGTCGATGACACGAAAGTGTCAACGTCACAACTTGATAGCTCGTCCGGATGAATTCCGCGTGCGCCCTCCCCAACTGATGACGGCTCAACTACCTTTGAACCGCTGCCGACCGGCGCCGAGCGCCCCTCCGCAGTCCTCATACTTCAGCTGCTCCACCCACCCACCCCACCGGCACCTTCCCGCCCTCACGAGGAGGACCCGCTGGCCAGCGACATCCCGCCACAGCGGCTCGACGTCAGGACCGAGCCGACCCTCCTCGGGTTGCACCGCTTCAACGAGGCCGACGCCGGCGCGGCCGAGGAGGCCCTACTGGCCTGCTGCGGCAGCCACCGCTGGGCCCTGCGACTCACCGCGCACCGGCCGTACCCCGACATAGAGTCCCTGCTGGCCGCGGCCAGCGAGGCCTCCTACGACCTCCGCCCGGCCGACCTGGCCGAGGCCCTGGCCGACGAGAGCTGGATGCCGCAGCCGCTGCTCGGCATGCGGGCCCCCGGCAGCCAGGCCGCGCACACCGCGCTGCGGGCGGCCCACGCCGCGTACGAGGCCCGGTTCGGCCACGTGTTCGTGGTCTGCCTGGACGGGGTCGACCCGGAGGAACTGCTCGACACCGTGCTCTCCTCGATCCGCACCCGACTGGCCAACGACCCGGACGAGGAGCGGCTGATCTCGGCGGACGAACTCCGCCGGATCGCCCTCACCCGGCTGGAACACCTGGTCGCCACCCACTCGGAGGCCGGCGCGCGCTAAGGCCTCACCGACGCCGCCTGCGCGGCCCGCAGTTTGGCCACCTGCTGCCGGACGACCCGTACGTCCGGCGCGGGGGCCGGCTCGGGGGCGACCCCGACGGTGGTGAACACCGCGAGGGCCGGGCCGACCCGGACCAGCTCGGCGCGCTGAGCCGGCACGGCGGTACCCGATTCATTCGTGAGGGTGAATCCGATCACCGCGTCCGCTCCCTCGGGCGTGGGCGTGTCCTCCCGGTTCAGCCGGTGCTTCGTCCGGACCGGCACCTTCCTCCCCGGCTTCTCGCCGGACTTCTCACCCGGCTTCTCGGCCGCCGGCACCGAGGTGAACGAGGCGCACGGGCCGAGCAGCCCCTCCAGCTCCCCCTGCAGCACGGCCGCCTGCCCGCTCCTGTGGCCGAGCAGCGCGACGTGCACCCCGCCCCTGGAGCCGGCGGCCCGGACCACGCTCAGGTCCGTCTCCGCGTACGGGCGGCCGGGCCCCGGCGGGGCGTCGACCGGGGCGGCCGGGGCGACCACGTCCAGCAGCGGCTGGCAGGCCGGCACGTCCGCCGCCTCCCGCCCGGCGCCGATCCCGGGCCCGCCGCGGCCGGACGCCGCCGACAGCACCGCGTAGCCCGTCCCCAGGTCCGCCTCGGCCACCGCGGCCGCCCGCAGCTCGTCCGCGGACAGCTCCCGGCCCGGCGCGGTCCGGTCCCCGGCGGGGCCGCCGACCGTGGTGCAGCCCACGGCGAGCAGCAGGGCGGCCAGGGCGGCGGCGGAGGGTCGGACGGAGCTGAACGGCACGGACGCCTCGGCAGGGTGTCGGCGACAGGGGGTCCGTCACCGTAACGCAGTCGACCCGTCACCCAAAGCGACCACAGCACATTCGGTTCCCGCCCCGCTAGGCCAGAAGTGCCTGTTTGATCACACATGGGGGCCCCGGAGGCGGCAACCGAGAAGGCGTCGATAGGATGCTGGCGGCCGGTGGACCGTACCCGGCCGGGCTGACCGACACCGAAGCCGGCCGAGCCCCCAATCGCTTCCGGAGGGTTTTTCCGTGCCGGCTGGAACGCTGTACCGCGGCCGGGAAGGCATGTGGAGCTGGGTGGCTCATCGAGTCACCGGCGTCCTCATCTTCTTCTTCCTGTTCGCCCACGTCCTGGACACCGCCCTGGTGCGAGTGTCGCCGGAGTCCTACGACACGGTCATCCAGACCTACAAGACTCCCCTCGTGAACCTGATGGAGTACGGCCTGGTGGCCGCCATCCTGTTCCACGCGCTCAACGGCCTGCGCGTCGTCGCGGTGGACTTCTGGTCCAAGGGCCCGAAGTACCAGAAGCAGATGCTCTGGTCCGTCGTCGGGATCTGGGTGGTCCTGATGGCCGGCTCCTTCTACGGGATCCTGCAGCACACGCTGATCTCCTGGTTCGGGAAGTGAGCTGAGACATGTCCACGGAAATCTCCGACGCCATCGTCGTCCCGTCCAAGCAGGCGCACACCGGCAAGGGCCTCGGCACCGGTAACCCGGCCGACGCCTTCGTCATCGAGCCGCCCCGCAAGCGGACCGAGAAGACCCCGCGCCGCACCCGCACCAACTTCGAGATGCTGGCCTGGCTCTTCATGCGCCTGTCCGGTGTCGTCCTGGTCGTACTGATCCTCGGCCACCTGCTGATCATGCTGGTGCTCGACGGCGGTGTCTCCAAGATCGGGTTCGCCTTCGTGGCCGGCCGCTGGTCCTCGCCGTTCTGGCAGGGCTGGGACCTCCTGATGCTCTGGCTCGCCATGCTGCACGGCGCCAACGGCATGCGTCAGGTCATCAACGACTACGCCGAGAAGGACTCGACCCGGCTCTGGCTCAAGGGGCTCATGGGTACCGCCACGGTCTTCACCGTGCTGCTCGGCACCCTGGTGATCTTCACCTTCGACCCCAACATCTGAGCCGCGAGCACCATCGACCATCGGCAGAGGCCAGAGGCGAGTTAACCCCCCATGCAGATTCACCAGTACGACACCGTCATCGTCGGCGCCGGCGGCGCCGGCATGCGCGCGGCCATCGAGTCCACGCAGCGCAGCCGCACCGCCGTCCTGACCAAGCTCTACCCCACCCGGTCCCACACCGGCGCGGCCCAGGGCGGCATGTGCGCCGCCCTCGCCAACGTCGAGGAGGACAACTGGGAGTGGCACACCTTCGACACGGTCAAGGGTGGTGACTACCTGGTCGACCAGGACGCCGCCGAGATCATGTGCAAGGAGGCCATCGACGCCGTCCTCGACCTGGAGAAGATGGGCCTGCCCTTCTCCCGCACCGAGGCGGGCCGGATCGACCAGCGCCGCTTCGGCGGTCACTCCCGCAACCACGGCGAGGCCCCGGTCCGCCGCTCGTGCTACGCGGCCGACCGCACCGGTCACATGATCCTCCAGACGCTGTTCCAGAACTGCGTCAAGCACGGCGTCGAGTTCTTCAACGAGTACTACGTCCTCGACCTGCTGCTCAACGAGGGCAAGACGGCCGGCGTCGTCGCCTACGAGCTGGCCACCGGCGAGATCCACATCTTCCAGGCCAAGTCGGTCGTGTTCGCCTCCGGCGGCACCGGCAAGTTCTTCAAGGTCTCCTCGAACGCCCACACCCTCACCGGTGACGGCCAGGCGGTGGCCTACCGCCGCGGCCTGCCGCTGGAGGACATGGAGTTCTTCCAGTTCCACCCGACCGGCATCTGGCGCATGGGCATCCTGCTCACCGAGGGCGCCCGCGGCGAGGGCGGCATCCTGCGCAACAAGGACGGCGAGCGCTTCATGGAGCGCTACGCCCCCGTCATGAAGGACCTCGCGTCCCGTGACGTCTGCTCCCGCGCGATCTACACCGAGATCCGCGAGGGCCGCGGCTGCGGTCCGGACGGCGACCACGTCTACCTGGACCTGACCCACCTGCCGCCGGAGCAGCTGGACGCCAAGCTCCCGGACATCACCGAGTTCGCGCGCACCTACCTCGGCATCGAGCCCTACACGGACCCGATCCCGATCCAGCCCACCGCGCACTACGCCATGGGCGGCATCCCGACCAACGTCGAGGGTGAGGTCCTGCGCAACAACACGGACGTCGTCCCGGGCCTGTACGCGGCCGGCGAGGTCGCCTGCGTCTCCGTGCACGGCGCCAACCGCCTGGGCACCAACTCGCTGCTGGACATCAACGTGTTCGGCCGTCGCGCGGGCATCGCCGCCGCCGACTACGCCAACGCGAACGAGTTCGTGCCGCTGCCGGAGAACCCGGAGCAGCTGGTCCAGGAGATGGTCGACAAGCTGCGCGAGTCCACCGGCACCGAGTCCGTGGGGCAGATCCGCAAGGAGCTGCAGGAGACCATGGACACCAACGCCATGGTGTACCGCACCGGCGCCACCCTGAAGCAGGCGGTCGAGGACATCGCCGCGCTGAAGGAGCGCTACAAGAACATCTCCGTGCAGGACAAGGGCTTCCGCTACAACACGGACCTCCTGGAGGCCATCGAGCTGGGCAACCTGCTCGACCTGGCCGAGGTGCTGGCCGTCTCCGCGCTGGCCCGCGAGGAGTCCCGCGGCGGCCACTACCGCGAGGACTTCCCGACCCGTGACGACGTGAAGTTCATGCAGCACACCATGGCGTACCAGGAGGTCGCCGCCGACGGCAGCACCTCCATCCGCCTCGACTACAAGCCGGTCGTCACGACCCGCTACCAGCCGATGGAGCGTAAGTACTGATGAGCACTCCGACTGTGGAGCACTCGGCCGCTCTGGACGCGGTCGAGGCCGGTGTCACCAAGCTGATCACCGTCACCTTCCGGATCCGCCGGTTCAACCCGGAGGAGCACCCGGACCCGGTGTGGGTCGACTACCAGCTGGAGATGGACCCGAAGGAGCGCGTCCTGGACGCGCTCAACAAGATCAAGTGGGAGCAGGACGGCACCCTCACCTACCGCCGTTCCTGCGCGCACGGCATCTGCGGCTCCGACGCCATGCGGATCAACGGCCGCAACCGGCTGGCGTGCAAGACCCTGATCAAGGACGTCGACCCGGAGAAGCCGATCACGATCGAGGCCATCAAGGGCCTGACGGTCCTCAAGGACCTGGTCGTGGACATGGACCCGTTCTTCCAGGCGTACAAGGACGTCATGCCGTTCCTCATCACCAAGGGGAACGAGCCGACCCGCGAGCGCCTGCAGTCCGCCGAGGACCGCGAGCGGTTCGACGACACCACCAAGTGCATCCTGTGCGCCGCGTGCACGTCGTCCTGCCCGGTGTTCTGGAACGACGGCCAGTACTTCGGCCCGGCCGCCATCGTCAACGCGCACCGCTTCATCTTCGACTCGCGCGACGAGGGTGCCGAGCAGCGCCTGGAGATCCTGAACGACCGCGAGGGCGTGTGGCGCTGCCGCACCACCTTCAACTGCTCCGAGGCCTGCCCGCGTGGCATCGAGGTCACCAAGGCGATCCAGGAAGTGAAGCGGGCGCTGGTCACCCGCCGCTTCTGATCGTCTGATCCCTGCCTGACAGGCCGAAGGCCCCCGTCCGATCCACCGATCGGACGGGGGCCTTCGTGCGTTCCGGTCGGCGCGGGGCGCCGAGGCAACGGGGACCTACCGGTCGGCCTCCGGGCTCCTCCGGGTGGCGCGCAGGCCGCGGAGGCCGAGGGTGCCGACGGCGATGCCGAGGACGAAGGAGGTGACGGCGAGCAGCAGGTGGATCCAGAAGAAGGCGGTGGGCTGGGAGTGGTCGCCGTTGGTGAAGGCCTGGCCGCCGGAGTCCTTCCAGAGGTTCTTGACGAAGGTGGTCCAGATGATGATCGACCAGACCCCGAAGGCGGTCAGGAACCAGGAGGCACGGCGGCTGAGCTTCATGGGGCGGTCCTCGGCGGGGGTGGAGGCGGTGTGCATCCCCAGTATGCGCGGGCCGCCGATCGGCGTACCGCGGGCCCCTCCTTCGGAGGACCGCTCCGGCGCGGCGAACCGCGGGGCACCGGAATGGGTACGGTCAGCGGGTGCCTACACCCCGTCACACGTTCGCGCACCTGTGCGCCGCGGCCGCCTCGGCCCTCCCGTTACTGCTCGCCGCCCCGGCGGCGTCCGCGGCCCCGGACACGCCGCCCCCGTCGACCGCGGTCGGCGGCGAGCGCCTCGGCCGCCCCGGGGTGCAGGTCGCCCCGCTGCCGGACGCCCCGGCGCTGCCGACGGATCTCACCGGCCAGTCCTGGATGGTCTCCGACGCCACGTCGGGAGACGTCCTGGCCGCCTACAACCCGCATCTCAGGCTTCCCCCGGCCAGCACCCTGAAGATCCTCTTCGCGGACACCGTGCTGCCCAAGTTCGACCGCAGCGCGGTGCACCGGGTCACCGACGAGGAGCTCCTCGGGGTCGGCGCCGGCAGCAGTCTGGTCGGCATCAAGGAGAACCTGGACTACCAGGTCGAGGACCTGTGGCGCGGGGTGTTCCTGAGCTCGGGCAACGACGCCGTGCACGTCCTGGCGCACATGAACGGCGGCATCCAGCAGACCGTCACCGAGATGCAGTCCCGCGCCGAGGCGCTCCAGGCGAAGGACACCCGGGTGGTCTCCCCGGACGGCTACGACATGGACGGCCAGGTCTCCTCGGCGTACGACCTGTCGCTGTTCGCCCGGTCCGGCCTGCGCAACGCGGACTTCCGGATGTACTGCGGCACCCGGGAGGCGATGTTCCCGGGCACCGTCGACCAGCGCACCGGCCAGCGCGGCAGTTTCGGGATCGCCAACACCGACCGGCTGCTGGGCAAGTACCCCGGACTGATCGGGGTGAAGAACGGCACCACCACCAACGCCGGTTCGACCTTCGTCGGCGCCGCCGAGCGCGGCGGGCGGACCCTGCTGGTCACCGTGATGCACCCGGCCAGCTACCAGAAGGTGTACGACGAGACGGCCGAGCTGCTGGACTGGGGCTTCGCCGCGGTCGGCAAGGTCCAGCCGATCGGCAGGCTGGTCGACGAGCGGCAGCCCGGCGGTGCCGAGCCGACCGGCCAGGCCGGCGGCGGATCGCCCGCCCCGCCGCCGCACGCCTCCGCCGCGGACGCCCGGTCCGCCTCGGCGTCCTCGGCCGGGGACGGCGGGCTCGGTCTCGGCGGCTGGTCGACCGTGCTGGTCGGGGCCGTGGTCGCGGCGGGCGCGGCGGGCGCCGTGGTGGCCGTGCGGCGCCGGAACACCGACGGCTGAGAGGCCGAGGGGCTGAGCGGGCGGTACGGCCTCACTCCCGGGGCCGGGCCGCCCCCGCCTCCTCGGCCTCGGCCTCGTCGGCCGACGCCAGCAGCGCCCGCCCGTGCGCCCTGGTCCGCTCCCGCAGGGCGACCGGGTCGGCGGTGGCCGTCCAGGCCACGCAGAACATCAGCAGCCGGGAGACGAAGTTGATCCACAGCAGCAGTGCCACCGGCGTGGCGAAGGCCCCGTACAGGTTCCGCCCGGCGACCGAGCCGAGGTAGGAGGCGAGCAGGATCTTCAGCAGCTCGAAGCCGACCGCACCGATCAGCGCGCCCTGCAGGAGGTCCCGGCGGCGCTGGTCGGTGATCCCGGCGAACGGCGCCAGCAGGTAGGCGAAGAGCAGCATGTCGCACGCTATGGCGATCAGCACGCCGACCGCGGTCAGCAGGTAGCCGCTGCCCAGGCCGCTCGCGTCGGCGATCCACCCGGCGAGCGTCGTCCCGGCGGCGGAGGCGGCCAGCGAGACCAGCGACACCAGGCCGAGGCCGGCCAGCACCACGATGTCCCAGGCCTTGCGCAGCACCGGGTTGCCCTCGTCCTCCGGCTGCTGCCACATGTCCCGGATCGCGGTGCGCATGGTGGCCACCCAGCCGAGGCCGGAGACCAGCAGCAGCGCCCCGCTGACCAGCCCGACGGTGCCCGCGCTGGCCACCAGGGACGGCAGGTTGAGCGCGTTCGACAGGCCCGGCAACTGGTCGGAGATGCGGTGCTGGAGGTCGTCCACCTGGCTGTTGCTGAGCGTCGCAACGGCGATCGCCAGGCCCACCGTGAGCAGCGGGAAGAGCGCGAGGAAGCCGAAGAAGGTGACGGCCCCGGCCAGCCGGTTGCCACGGGCGGCGGAGAAGTACTCGTACACCCGGTACGGGCGACTGCGCAGCACCCGGGAGACCAGCGGGCCGATGACCGGAAGGCGGGTCAGGAAGTCCACCCGACCGGTTATACCGGCCCGTCCCCCGAATGGTCGTCAGGCGCGGGTATCCGGCCGGAACCCGACCCCGGGGCCGGACTAGCGCCTGACGAGCCGGCGGGCCTTGGCGAGGGCGCGGACGGCCTGGTAGGCACCGTAGCGGCCGTGGCTGAGCAGTTCGGTGCGCACGCCGTCCACGCCGGTCGGCGGGCGGTAGCCGGCCGGGCGCAGCCGGGCGCAGTGCTCGGCGGCGCGGCGGAAGTACTCGCGGCGGTCGCCGGACGGGACCCGGCCGGGCTTGGCGACCACGGTGTTGAGGTGGTGCAGCATCCGCCCGTAGACGACCGGGCGCCAGCGGTCCAGGTCGGGGCGGCCGTCGAGGAAGGCGAAGACCAGGTCGTACTGGGCGAACACGTCGAAGTGCTTGCGGCTGGCGGTGGCCAGGATGTTGCCGCCCTCCTGGCGCTGGCGGTAGTGCACGCCGACCCGGTCGAGCAGGGTGATCGTCCCGGCGGCGAGCAGCGCCGGGTACGTCCAGGGGGTGTCCTCGTAGTAGCCGGCCGGGAAGACCAGCCGCTGCCCGGTGATGAAGTCGCGGCGGTAGGCCTTGTTCCAGACGACCTGGAGCAGGTCGAGCAGGTCGGGGCGGGCGGCGAGGTCGAAGACGTCCGGGGAGGCGGCGCCGAAGACGTGCGCGGAGGCGGCCCGGGTGATCCGGCCGTCGGCGTAGGTGCGGGCGTAGTCGTAGACCAGGACGTCCGGGTCGCCGGTGGCGGCGAGCCGCTCGTCGACGCCCTTGAGCAGGCCGGGGGTGAGGGTGTCGTCGCTGTCGAGGAAGAGCACGTAGTCGCCGGTGGCGACCTCCAGGCCGGCGTTGCGGGCGCGGCCGAGGCCGACGTTCTCCGGCAGGTGCAGCACCGTGACCCGGGGGTCGGCGGCGGCGGCCTCGTCCAGCATCGCGCCGCAGCCGTCGGGCGAGCGGTCGTCCACCGCGATCAGTTCGAGGTCGGCCCCGTCCTGGCCGAGCACCGAGTCGAGGCACTCGACGAGGTAGTCCTGGACCTGGTACACGGGGACGATCACGCTGAAGCGGGGCACGGGCCCAGCGTAGTGGCCCCGGGAGGAACCGGGGCCCGGAGGTAGGATCGGGGCGCACGTACGCACCGATCCCAAGTGCGGTCAGGCCCGGACCGGGCTGCCACGCTCCTCCCGAGAAAGGCCTGCGTAGCCGATGGCTCCCCGCCTCTCCATCGTCGTTCCGATCTACAACGTCGAGCGCTATCTCGTCGAATGCCTCGACTCGATCGCCGCCCAGACCTTCACGGACTTCGAGTGCGTCATGGTCGACGACGGTTCGAAGGACGACAGCGCGGCCCTCGCCGAGGAGTACGCGGCCAAGGACTCCCGCTTCCGGCTGGTCCGGCAGGTGAACAAGGGCCTCGGCGCGGCCCGCAACACGGGCATCCGGCACATCGACCCGGACTCCGAGTTCCTGTGCTTCGTGGACAGCGACGACTCGATGCCGCCGAGCGCGTACGAGCTGATGATCAACACGCTGGACGAGACCGGCTCGGACTTCTGCACCGGCAACGTGCAGCGGTTCCGCGCGGTGGGCTACTACCAGTCCGGCGGGCACGTGAAGCCGTTCAGGGAGACCCGGCTCAAGACCCACATCACCGAGATCCCGGCGCTGGTCACCGACCGCACCGCGTGGAACAAGGTGTACCGCCGCTCCTTCTTCGACGCGGCCGGGCTGCTCTACCCCGAGGGCATCCTGTACGAGGACGCGCCGGTCAGCGTGCCGCACCACTATCTCGCCAAGAGCGTGGACGTGCTCTCCGAGCCGATCTACCACTGGCGCGAGCGCGAGGTCGGCGAGATGTCGATCACGCAGATGCGCACCAACCCCAAGGGCCTGGTCGACCGGGTCACCTCGGTCGAGCTGGTCCGCGGCTGGCTGAAGAAGCAGACCGAGCCGCGCTTCGCGCAGTACCTGCGCTCCTACGACGAGAACACCCTCGTCGAGGAGATCCCGATGTTCTTCTGGTCCGTCGTGGACGGCGACAAGGAGTACCGGGACGCCTACGTCCAGAGCGTCAGCCGGCTGCTCCGGGCGATCGGCCCCGAGCAGGTCCGCAAGCTGCGCGCGCCGCTGCGGCTGAAGTACCACCTGACCCTCCAGGGCCGGGCGGACGAGCTGGTCGAGCAGATCAAGTACGAGGGCGAGAGCGGCGGCGGCGTGCAGGCCCGCGGTCTGCTGCGGCCGTACGCCGACTACCCGTTCCTGCGCGGCGGGCGCAAGAGCGTGCCCGCCGACGTCCTCAAGCTGGACAACTCGCTGGTCATCCGCAGCCGGCTGTACGAGACCGCCTGGATCGGCGGGAAGCTCCAGCTGACCGGGCACGCGTACCCGGAGCAGCTGGGCGCGGCGACCAAGCACGACATGGTCCGCACCCTGGTGCTGCGCGAGACCAAGGGCCGCCGGGTGCTCGCGGTGCCGATGAAGACCACGTACAGCCCCGAGGCCACCGCGAGCTGCAACCACGACCTGTACAGCTGCGACTGGTCCGGCTTCAGCGTCGCCCTCGATCCGAAGAAGCTCAAGCACCGCGGCAAGTGGAAGGACGGCAACTGGCGCCTCCTGGTCGCCGGTGCGGGCAAGGGCGGGGTGTACAAGGGCCGGGTCTCGGCCGGCTGGAGCGACACCGCGCAGTCCATCCCCGCGCACTGGGTCGAGCCGGACGTGCGGATCGTGCCGTGGGTCCGGGACAACTTCGTCTACCTGCGGGTGGAGACCGTCAAGGCCCGGGTGACCGGCCTGGCCGCGCAGGGCGGCCGGGTGGAGGTCTCCGGCGCGGCGCGCTCCGGGGCGAGCTTCGCCGGGGCGGTGCTGCGGCTCACCCACGTCGAGTCGGACCGCGAGCTGGCCTTCCCGGTGGAGCTGGGAACGCCGGTCGGCACGCTGCAGCCGTTCACGGCCTCCTTCCCGGTGGCCGAGCTGACCGCCGTCCGCGAGGCCTGGACCGAGCTGGACCCGACGGCCGCCGAGCGCAGCCGCGACCGCTGGGACACCGCGCTGCTGCTGACCGACGGCAGCAGCCTCCCGCTGGTCTGGGACGACCGCAACGCGCCCGAGCAGCTGCACCTGCCGCTGAACCTGGACGCCCCGGTCGAGCGGCGCCGGGAGCTCTACTCCAAGCCCTCCCCCAGCGGCTACCTCCAGTTCTCCGACCAGCTGCTGCAGCCGGTGGTGGACGAGGTGTCCGCGCGCGGCGCCGACGGCTTCCTGCTCAGCGGCTCCTTCCCGCTGCCCGGCACGCACCGCTGGGAGCTGGTGGTCCGGCACCACTGGCGCGAGGAGGAGCACGCCTACCCGGTGGAGATCTCGGACGGCCGGTTCCGCACCGCGCTGCCCACCGTGCCGACCGCCTCCTTCGCCGGCCGGGTGCCGCTCTCCAAGGGCACCTGGGACGTCTTCTTCCGCCCGGTCGGCGCACCGGCCAGCGAGGCGCTGGACTCCCCCGCGCTGATCACCCCGGACTGCTTCGGGACGCTGCCGCTGGAGGTGGAGTCCCGCGGCAAGAAGATCGCGCTGGAGCGCCGCTACCACGACGGCCTGTCGCTGGAGTCGCACGCCGTGCTGCTGCCCGAGGAGCGGGCCGGCTTCCGCCAGCGCCTGCTGCGCAACACCGACTACCCGGCCGCCCGCCGGCTGCCGGTGCGCGACACCGTGCTGTACAACGCCGGGCACGGCAGCCTGTACGCGGACTCGCCGCGGGCGATCCACGAGGAGCTGGTGCGCCGCGGCCTGCCGCTGGAGCACCTGTGGGGCAACGACGACAGCCAGGCCGACCTGCCGCAGAGCGCGCGGTCGATCCGGCTGTGGAGCCCGGAGTGGTTCGAGGCGCTGGCGACCGCCAAGTACATCGTCACCAGCACCCACCTGCCCGACTTCTTCGTCCGCCGCCCCGGCCAGGTGGTCGTGCAGACCTGGCAGGGCAGCCCGCTGAAGCAGATCGGCTTCGACTTCGAGAAGGTCTGGTTCACCGACTCCAACTACCTCAAGAGCCTGGCCAACGAGGTCCCGAACTGGAGCCTGCTGGTGGCCGGCAACAGCTGGTCCGCCCCGGTGCTGCGACGCGCGTTCGACTTCAAGGGCGAGATCCTGGAGAGCGGTTCACCCCGCAACGACCTGCTGTTCGCGGCCGACCGGGAGAAGACGGCCGAACAGGTCCGCGAACGGCTCGGCCTGCCCGAGGGCAAGAAGGTCGTGCTCTACGCGCCGACCTGGCGCGAGGACCGGCGCCGGCCCAACGGCGGCTACCAGATCGACCTGCGGATCGACCTGGAGGCGGCCAAGGCGGCGCTCGGCGACGACCAGGTGCTGCTGGTGCGCCGGCACAGCGCGATGTGCGGCCAGATCCCGGGCGCCGGCAACGGCTACGTCTGGGACGTCGGCAGCTACCCCGACATGGCGGAGCTGCTGCTGATCGCCGACGTGCTGGTCACCGACTACTCGGCGAGCGTCTTCGACTTCGCCTCGACCGGCAAGCCGATGCTGTTCTTCACGTACGACCTGGAGCACTACCGCGACAACCTGCGCGGCTTCAGCCTGAACTTCGAGGCCGAGGCGCCCGGTCCGCTGCTGGACACCTCCGAGGCGCTGGTGGCCGCCCTCGGCCGGGTGGACGCGGTGGCGGCCGAGCACGCCGACAAGGCGGCCGCGTTCCGCGAGGCGTACTGCGACCTGGACGACGGCAAGGCCGCCGCGCGGGTGGTCGACGCGATGCTCCGCAAGGAGTAGTGGTCGGACGGAGCCCCCGCCGAGGCGCCCGGTGCGAACCGCACCGGGCGCCTCGGCGCACCCGGGGTCTCCCGGGGGGGCGGCCGCGTCCTCCGCCCCCTCGTCGCGCTCGAACTCCTCCCGCGCTCGAACTCACTTTCAGCTGGTGAATCTCCCGGGAAATCCACCGATCGGCTGCGCCGACCCCCCTACGTTCCCGGTATGGGACGTCATTTGGACCCCGCTCCGACCGGTGTCACCACCGGCCGGCCCACCGCCGACGAGGACGCCGTCTTCGGGCTGCTGCGCGCCCGCTGGCACGGCCGCGGCCTGGAACTCACCGGCTTCGCCCGCCCGTTGGGCCTGGACACCGGCCGCCCCGGCTCGGCCTGGACCTGGCTGACCCTGCGCCACCAGGACGCGAACCGTCCACCGGTGCACCTGCGCTCCAGGCCCCGGAGAATGCCCGAGGTCACCGACGACAGCGCCCAGCCCGAGTTCAACCACGACTGGTCCGGCTTCACCGCGCTGGTGGAACCCGACCGGCTGCGCCGCGACGGCCGCTGGCTGCTCGGCGACTGGCAGATCGAGACCACCCTCTTCACCCGCCCCCGCCTCACCCGGCTGCGCCGCCAGTACGGCACCCTCGCCCCGCACTGGTGCGGCTCCGGCGAGTACCCGCCGGCCCGTTGGGTGGACCGCGACGTACGCCTCCAGCCGCACTTCGAGGACGGCCGGCTGCGGCTGCGGCTGGAGCGCCCGGGTGTCCGGATCACCACCGCCGCCCCCGCCGCCGATGCCGCCGACGGCGTCAACGGCATCGAGCTGGCCGGCGTCGCCGACCACTGCCCGTCCGGCACCGTCCTGCGGCTGCGGCACCGGGAGAGCGACGCGGTGGTCGAGCAGCCGCTCACCCTGAACGGCGACGCCTTCACCGCCACCCTGCCGTACCGGCCGTTCACCGCCGACGGGCGCGGCCGCGGCGGGCTGGAGCACTGGGACGCCGAGCTGCTGCGCCCCGACGGCGGCACCGAGCAGTTGTGCCTGGACGAGCGCGGCGGCCCGGTGGCCGGCCAGTACCCGCTGCCGGACTCCCCGGGCCAGGTGCTCTACCTCAAGCACCTCGCCGACGGCCGCCTCCAGCTCTGCGTCCAGCCCGCCGCCGGGATGGTCGACCGCGTCTCCGCCCGGGCCGACGGCTTCGAACTGGCCGGGCACTGCCCGGACCCGGCGGCCGGCCGGCTGGAGCTGGTCCTGCGCCACGGCGGCACCGCGGGCGAGGTCCGCACCCCGGTCGAGGCCGGGCCGGGCGGCCGCTTCCGGGTGCGGGTGCCCGCCACCCGCACCAGCTCGGACGGCGCCGTGCTGCCGCTGCGCAAGGGCGTCTGGGAGGCCGCTCTGGAGCCGGCCGACCGCTCCGGCCCGACCCGGCCGCTGCTCGCCGCCCCCGCCGCGCTGTCCGTGCTGCCCGCCGCCACCACGGCCGGCGGCAAGCGGGTGCTGCTCCAGCGCCGCTGGCACGACACCCTGCTGGTGGACTCCACCCCGGTGCTCGACGCCACCGAGCGCAGCGCCTGGACGCAGAGCCGGCTGCGCGCCGAGCACTACCCGGCCGCCCGCCGCGAGCCGTTGCGCGAGGCGGTGCTGTACGACGTGTTCGGCGGCCGCGGCTACGCCGACTCCCCGCGCGCGGTGCACGCCGAACTCTCCCGTCGCGGAACGCCGTTGGAGCACCTGTGGGTGGTCGACGACGCCCAGGCCGCGCTGCCGCCCGGGGTCGTCCCGGTGCGGATCTGGAGCCCGGAGTGGTACCGCGCGCTGGGCACCTGCCGGTACCTGGTCGGCAACACGCACTTCCCGGACTTCCTGGAGCGCCGCCCCGGCCAGGTCGTCGTGCAGACCTGGCACGGCTCGCCGCTGAAGCGGATCGCCCACGACGTCGACAACTCCTGGCTGGCCGACCACGGTTACCTGGAGGCGCTCGACCGGGAGGCCCCGCAGTGGAGCCTGCTGCTCTCCCCCAGCCCGTTCGCCACCCCGATCCTGCGGCGCGCCTTCCGCTACGGCGGCGAGGTGCTGGAGTCCGGCTACCCGCGCGGCGACGTGCTCGCCCGGCCCGACCGGCGGACCGCCGCGGCCGTCCGCCGCCGGCTCGGCGTCCCCGAGGGCAAGCGGATCGTGCTGTACGCGCCGACCTGGCGCGAGGACCAGCAGCACGGCGACGGCGACGGCTTCCGGCTCGACCTGCGGCTGGACCTCGACCACGCCCGCCGTCTGCTCGGCGAGGACCACGTGCTGCTCATCCGCCCGCACTCGCACGTGCGCGAGCCGCTGCCGGGCGCCGGGGACGGCTTCCGGTACGACTGCGGGGACTACCCCGACCCGCAGGAACTGCTGCTGGTCGCGGACGTCCTGGTGACCGACTACTCGTCGATCATGTTCGACTTCGCGATCACCGGCCGCCCGATCTACTTCTTCACCTACGACCTGGAGCACTACCGCGACACCCTGCGCGGCTTCTACTTCGACTTCGAGTCGGACGCCCCCGGCCCGCTGGTGGCGACCTCCGCCGAACTGCTCGGCGCGCTGCGCGAACTCGCCGACACCGGTGCCGGGCCGCCCCCGGGCTACGCCGAGCGCTACCGGCGCTTCCAGGCCGAGCACTGCGCCCTGGACGACGGCGGCGCGGCCCGCCGGGTGGTCGACCGGATGCTCGAACTTGGGGGGTCGGGATAGGTAGTTCAGGAGAAGGCGTAGTCCCGCCAGGGGCGCCAGACCTCGTCCTCGTCGAAGCGGGAGAGCGAGAAGCCGGGCACCTGGAAGGCCGCCCGGAAGGTGCGCGCCTGCTCGTACGCCTGGTCCAGCACGTCGTCCGACAGGCCGTGCGCGACCGTCACGTGCGGGTGGTACGGGAACGCCAACTCGCGGGCCAGCGGGCCGGAGCGGACGTCCGCCTCCAGCAGCCGGCACTCCTGCGCGCCCTCCTCGACCCGGACGAACACCACCGGGGAGACCGGGCGGAAGGTCCCGCTGCCGCGCAGCAGCATCCGGAACGGCCGGTGCGCACCCGCCACCGCCGCCAGGTGCTCCTCGATCTTCGGCAGCACCTCGGCCGGCACCTCGGTCGGCGGCAGCAGGGTGACGTGCGTCGGTATCGACCGGGCCAGCGGGTCGCCGTGCCCGGCCCGGGCGTCCTGGATCCGCTTCCCGTACGGGTCCGGGACGCTCACGGACACGCCGATGGTGACGACCTCCGGGAGGTCGCCACCATCGGGCAGGTACGCGAGGGGATTCACCGCTTGGCGGCCGGGAGGAAGCCGATCCGGTCGTACACCGTCGCCAGGGTCTCGGACGCCACCGCGCGGGCCTTCTCGGCGCCGATCGCCAGCACCCGGTCCAGCTCGGCCGGGTCGTCCAGGTAGACGCCGGTGCGCTCCTGGAAGGGGGTGACCCACTCGGTGAACAGCTCGGCCAGCTCGGTCTTCAGGGCGCCGTACATCTTGCCCTCGAAGTGCGCGACCAGCTGCTCGATCGACTGGCCGCTGAGCGCGGAGTGGATGCGCAGCAGGTTGGAGACGCCCGGCTTCTGCTCCTCGTCGTAGGAGACCACGGTGCCGGTGTCGGTGACGGCGCTCTTGAACTTCTTCGCGCTGGCCTTCGGCTCGTCCAGCAGGCTGACCAGTCCCTTGGGCGAGGACGCCGACTTGCTCATCTTGACGGCCGGGTCCTGGAGGTCCTGGATCTTCGCCGTCTCCTTGAGGATGTACGGCTTCGGGATGGTGAAGGTCGGGGTGTAGCGGGTGTTGAAGCGCTCCGCGATGTCGCGGGTGATCTCCACGTGCTGGCGCTGGTCCTCGCCGACCGGGACGGCGTCCGCCTGGTAGAGCAGGATGTCCGCGATCTGCAGGATCGGGTAGGTGAACAGGCCGACCGTGGTGCTCTCGGCGCCGTACCGGGAGGACTTGTCCTTGAACTGCGTCATCCGGGAGGCCTCGCCGAAGCCGGTGAGGCAGTTCATCACCCAGGCGAGCTGCGCGTGCTCGGGCACGTGCGACTGGACGAACAGGGTGCAGTGCTCGGGGTCCAGGCCGGCGCCGAGCAGCTGGGCCGCGGAGATCCGGGTGTTCTGGCGCAGGGTCACCGGGTCCTGCGGCACGGTGATCGCGTGCAGGTCGACGACCATGTAGAAGGCGTCGTTCTCCTTCTGCAGGTCGACCCACTGGCGCACCGCGCCCAGGTAGTTGCCGAGGTGGAACGAGCCGGAGGTGGGCTGGATGCCGGAGAGCACCCGGGGACGGTCCTTGACCGGACCAGTGACCGCTGCGTTGACCATGCGGGCCATTCTTCCAGTTCCACCGCTCGCTCAGGAAACCTCCGCCCCCTGAGGTTCGGCCGTTGTGACCGCACTCACCCTCACCCGGGCGATCCGCCGCCCCTCCACCTTGGCCACCGTCAGCAGCACCGCTCCCCCGCCCTCCAGCGGGACGCGGGCCTGGTCGCCGTCGTTGGGCAGCCTGCCGAGCGAGGCGACCAGGCAGCCGGCCACCGTCTCGTACGGGCCCTCGGGCAGCGCGACACCGGTCTCCTCCTCGAAGTCGCCGAGGTTGAGCAGGCCGTCCAGTTCCACCCCGCCGCCGGCGAGTCGGCGGGTGGTGGCGGTCTCCGGGCGGTCGTACTCGTCCCGGATCTCGCCGATCACCTCCTCGACCAGGTCCTCCAGGGTGACGATCCCGGCGGTGCCGCCGTACTCGTCCACCACGATGGCCAGGTGGTGGCCCTCGCGGCGCATCTCGCCCATGGCCTCCAGCACCCGCTTGGTGCCGGGCAGCAGCTTGACCGGGCGGGCCAGGTCGCGGACCTTGACGGCCTGCTCGCCGCGGGCGCCGTACAGGTCGCGGACGTGGACGAAGCCGACCACGGCGTCGGCGCTGCCCTCGACCACCGGGTAGCGCGAGTGCGGCGAGGTCTCGGCCTGGTGCCGTACGGCGGCCAGCGGGCGTTCGGCGTCCAGGAAGGTCACCTCGGTGCGCGGGACCATCACCTCGCGCAGCTGGCGCTCCCCGGCGGAGAACACGTCCGCGATCAACGTCCGTTCGTCGCTGCCGAGTTCGGTGTTGGCGGCGACCAGGCCGCGCAGCTCCTCGGAGCTCATCGAGCCGCGGCCGGCGGACGGATCGCCGCCGAGCAGCCGGACCATCAGGTTGGTGGAGTGGCCGAGCAGCCAGATCACCGGGCGCAGCACCACCGACATCACGTCGACCACGGGGGCCGCGACCACGGCGATGGACTCGGCGCGCTGCAGGCCGATCCGCTTGGGGGTGAGCTCGCCGAGCACCAGCGAGACGTAGCTGATCACCAGGGTGAGGCCGACCAGGGAGACCGCGTCGGCCACCCCCTCGGCCAGTCCGGCCCGGACGAACAGCGGGGCGACCTTGCCGGCCAGGGTGTCCGCGCCGAAGGCGGCGGACAGGAAGCCCATGCAGGTGACGCCGACCTGGACGGCGGCCAGGAAGCGGTTGGGGTCGGCGGCCAGGTGCGCGGCGCGGGCCGCGCGCCGGGTTCCGTGCCCCTCCAGCGTCCGGATCTGACCCTCGCGCAGCGAGATCAGCGAGATCTCGGCGACGTTGAACAGCCCGCCCAGCAGGATGAAGACGAGGACCAGCGCCGCGTCCCCGAAGGTTTCGTTCACAGCGCGCCAGTGTAGGGCGCTTCACCCGACGACGACGGCCCACCGATCCCCCGCAGGGGTGGTGGGCCGTCGGTGCTACTGACTCGGCGGGCTCAGATGAGGCCCAGCTCCTGGACCGCGTCGCGCTCCTCGACCAGCTCCTGGACGGAGGCGTCGATGCGGGCGCGCGAGAAGTCGGAGATCTCCAGGCCCTGGACGATCTCGAACTTGCCGTCCTTGGTGGTGACCGGGAAGGAGGAGATCAGGCCCTCCGGGACGCCGTAGGAGCCGTCGGAGACGACGCCCATGGAGGTCCAGTCGCCCTCGGCGGTGCCGTTGACCCAGGTGTACACGTGGTCGAGGGCGGCGTTGGCGGCCGAGGCGGCCGAGGAGGCGCCACGGGCCTCGATGATGGCGGCGCCGCGCTTGGCGACGGTCGGGATGAAGTCGTTCTCCAGCCAGGCCTGGTCGGCGCCGACGGCCTCGAAGGCCGGCTTGCCGGCGACCTCGGCCTGGAAGATGTCCGGGTACTGGGTCGCGGAGTGGTTGCCCCAGATGGTGACGCGCTTGATGTCGGAGACCAGGGCGCCGGTCTTGGCGGACAGCTGGCCGACCGCGCGGTTGTGGTCCAGGCGGGTCATCGCGGTGAAGCGCTCGGCCGGGACGTCCGGGGCGTTGCGCTGGGCGATCAGGGCGTTGGTGTTGGCCGGGTTGCCGACGACCAGGACCTTGATGTCGTCCGCGGCGTGGTCGTTGATGGCCTTGCCCTGCGGGCCGAAGATGCCGCCGTTGGCCTGCAGCAGGTCGCCGCGCTCCATGCCGGCGGTGCGCGGACGGGCGCCGACCAGCAGCGCGACGTTGGCGCCGTCGAAGGCCTCGTTCGGGTTGTCGGTGATCTTGATGTCGCGCAGCAGCGGGAAGGCGCAGTCGACGAGCTCCATGGCGGTGCCCTCGGCGGCCTTGAGGCCCTGCGGGATCTCCAGGAGGCGCAGGTTCACCGGCACGTCGGCACCGAGCAGGTGGCCCGAGGCGATGCGGAAGAGCAGCGCGTAACCGATCTGGCCGGCCGCTCCGGTGATGGTGACGTTGACGGGGGTGCGAGTCATTTCTACCTTCTCCAGCAAATCGCCAGGCGCCCCAGGCACACCGGCACTGGAGCCGAGGATGGTCTCTCGACATCGAGAGACCGGCGTCAGGTTATCGCAAAGGGAAGCGTACGCCGCGTGCGCGGGCATGGCTGATGCGTCACAGACGACGGCGGCCCCCGGCCGGGATCACCGGACGGGGGCCGCCGTACGAGGGACAGCTCAGTGCTTGGGCCGGCCGATCAGTTGGCCGATGTTGTCGAGCAGGGGGAACTCCAGCCACGGGTTCGGCTGCGCCACCAGGGTCAGCAGCACGATCGAGGCGCCCAGGAAGGTCAGCACGATCACGTCGGTGAAGCGGCTGCGCACCGCCAGCATGCCGACCTCGGGCAGCACCAGCCGCAGGACGGCGCCGAGCAGCACCCCGGTGCCGAGGATCAGCAGCCCGTACTTGAAGCCGTCCTTGAAGTCGGCGAACCAGGTGACCGCGAGGCCCGCGCCGACCACCAGCAGGACCACCGTTATGGGCCACTGCCGGACCGGCAGGGCGTGGTCGCGCCCGAGGGCCGCGGACGAGCCCTCGGGCGGCAGGGTGCCGGTGGTCTTGACCGGCCTGCGCCGGGACCGCGCCGGTCGCGGTTCAGTCATGCTCGCCGTCCCTCGGGTGTCAGACGCCGGCGCGGCGCTCGGCCGCCTCGACGATGTTGTTGAGCAGCATCGCGCGGGTCATCGGGCCCACGCCGCCGGGGTTCGGGGAGATCCAGCCGGCCACCTCGGCCACGCCCGGGTGCACGTCGCCGACGATCTTGCCCTCGCTGCGGCTGACGCCCACGTCCAGCACCGCCGCGCCCGGCTTGACGTCCTCCGGCTTGACCAGGTGCGGCACGCCCGCGGCGGCCACGATGATGTCGGCCTGGCGCAGGTGCGAGGCGAGGTCCCGGGTGCCGGTGTGGCACAGGGTGACGGTGGCGTTCTCGGAGCGGCGGGTCAGCAGCAGGCCGATCGAGCGGCCGACCGTGATGCCGCGGCCGACCACGACCACCTCGGCGCCGTCGATCTGGACGTCGTGCCGGCGCAGCAGCTCGACGATGCCCAGCGGGGTGCACGGCAGCGGGCCCTCGATGCCCAGGGCGAGCCGGCCGAGCGAGGTCGGGTGCAGGCCGTCGGCGTCCTTGTCCGGGTCCATCAGCTCCAGGACCGGGTTCTGGTCCAGGCCCTTGGGCAGCGGCAGCTGGACGATGTAGCCGGTGCAGGCCGGGTCGGCGTTGAGCTCGCGGACGACGTTCTCGACGTCCTCCTGGGTGGCGGTGGCGGGCAGCTCGCGCTGGATCGAGGCGAGGCCGATCTCGGCGCAGTCCTTGTGCTTCCCGTTGACGTACCAGCGGCTGCCCGGGTCGTCGCCGACCAGGACGGTGCCGAGGCCGGGCGTGATGCCCTTCGCCTTGAGGGCCGCCACACGGACGGCGAGTTCGGACTTGATCGCGGCGGCGGTGGCCTTGCCATCGAGAATCTGGGCAGTCATGGATCCATTCTCCCGGATCGCGACCGGCCCCCGTACCAGGGCCGGTCCGGAAACGGGACGCACACGGAAGGTCCGCCCCACATTTCGGTTGCGCCACAGTCTTGATCCGGCGCGGGGAACTGGCTGGACAGCACGATGCCGTCCAGATGACGATATGACCGCATCCCTGCCGCGACCAGGCCCGGTGACGGACCGATGGATCCCGCGGCGGGGCGTAACCGGGGGAAAGAGCCAGTGATCCGACCACAGCAGACCGAGCAACCCGACCGTCGCCGCGCCGCTTCCGCCGCGCCGCGCCCGTCCCGGCCGGTGTCCGCCCGCTCACCGCACTGCTGAACCGGCCGCGCCCGTCACCGCCGCCGGGCCGTCACCGCTGCTCCCCGACACCGTCCCGTTCCTTTCCGTCGGCGCCCCTGCTCGCCGACCACGACCGGGGCTTCCGCCTTCCCGTCCCCGTAACTGCCCGGAGGCATCCATGAGTTACCCGCCCGACCCGAACAACCCCTACGACCAGCCGCCGGCCGCCGCCCCGGGCTACGGCTACCCGCAGCAGACCCCGCCGCCCGCCGCCCCCGCGTACGGCTACCCGCAGGCCGCCCCGGGCTACGGCTACCCGCAGGCCGCCCCGGGCTACGGCTACCCGCCGGCCGCGCCGCAGACCATGCCGGGCCTGGTCACGACCGCCCGGGTGCTGCTGTTCGTCGTCGGCGGCGTGCAGACGATCCTCACGATCATCTACCTGATCGCCGCGGCGGTCGCCAAGGACGCCACCAGCACCCTCAAGACCACGACCGAGGACGACCCCTTCACCGCGCTGGGCGACGCCGCCGTCGGCATCATCGTCGTCGTCGCGGTGCTGTTCGGGCTGTTCGCCGCGCTCTCCATCACGCTCGGCGTGAAGTTCGGCAAGGGCGGCAACGCCGTCCGGATCACCACCATCGTCTACGGCTCGCTCGGCGCGCTGGTCGGCCTGCTGCTCCTGGCGGGCGCCATCACCGGGAGCACCGCGGTGGGCCTGGTGATGGCCGTGCTGTGGCTGGCGGTCAGCATCATATGGATCACCGCGATGTGCGTCCGGGACGGCGTCAACTGGTTCAACCGGCCGCGCTACTGATCGGCCCGCACCAGCAGAGCGGCCCGGCTTCCTCCGAGGAGGGAGCCGGGCCGCTCTGTCATGCCGTCACACCGTCAGGCGGTCACACCGTCAGTGGAAGAAGTGGCGCGCGCCGGTGAAGTACATCGTCACGCCCGCCTTCTCGGCGGCCTCGATGACCTGCTCGTCGCGGATCGAACCACCCGGCTGGACGATCGCCCGCACACCCGCGGCGATCAGGATCTCCGGACCGTCCGGGAACGGGAAGAAGGCGTCCGAGGCCGCGAAGGAGCCCTTGGCCCGCTCGCCGGCCCGCTCGACCGCGAGCTTGCAGGAGTCGACCCGGTTGACCTGGCCCATGCCGACGCCGACCGAGGCGCCGTCCTTGGCCAGCAGGATCGCGTTCGACTTGACGGCCCGACAGGCCCGCCAGGCGAAGGCCAGCTCGGCCAGCTCGGCCTCGGAGAGCGCCTCACCGGTGGCCAGCGTCCAGTTCGCCGGGTCGTCGCCCTCGGCGTGCACCCGGTCGGCGTCCTGGAGCAGCACGCCGCCGGAGATCGGGCGCACCTCCTGGCGGTTGACCGGGGCCTCGGGGGCGACCAGCACCCGCAGGTTCTTCTTGCGCGCCAGCACCTCGACCGCGCCGTCCTCGTAGCCGGGGGCCACGACGACCTCGGTGAAGATCGGGGCGATCTGCTCGGCCAGCTCGACGGTGACCGGGCGGTTCACCGCGATCACGCCGCCGTACGCGGAGACCGGGTCGCACTCGTGCGCCTTGCGGTGCGCCTCGACGACGTCGGCGCCGGTCGCGATGCCGCACGGGTTGGCGTGCTTGATGATCGCGACGGCCGGCTCGGCGTGGTCGTAGGCGGCACGGCGGGCGGCGTCGGTGTCGACGTAGTTGTTGTACGACATCTCCTTGCCGTGCAGCTGCTGCGCGCCGGCCAGGCCGCCGGTGCCGTCGCTGTACAGCGCGGCGCCCTGGTGCGGGTTCTCGCCGTAGCGCAGCACGTTCTGGCGCTCCCAGGTGGCGCCGAGGAACTCGGGGAAGCCCGCGGCGGAGCCGCTGGTGTTCGCAGTGTCGCTCGGCGCGTAGCCGGCCTCGAACCAGGAGGCGACGGCCACGTCGTAGGCGGCGGTGTGGGCGAACGCGGCACCGGCCAGGCGCTTGCGGGTGGCCAGGTCGAAGCCGCCCTCCCGGACGGCCTCCAGCACGTCCCCGTACCGGGCCGGGTCGACCACGACGGCCACCGAGGGGTGGTTCTTGGCGGCGGCGCGGACCATGCTCGGGCCGCCGATGTCGATCTGCTCGACGCACTCGTCCGGGGTGGCGCCGGAGGCGACGGTGGCCTTGAACGGGTAGAGGTTCACCACGACCAGGTCGAAGGGCTCGACACCGAGCTCGGCCAGCTGCGCGCGGTGCGACTCCAGCCGCAGGTCGGCGAGCACACCGGCGTGCACCCGCGGGTGCAGGGTCTTCACGCGGCCGTCCAGGCACTCCGGGAAGCCGGTGAGCTCGGAGACCTCGGTCACCGGGACACCGGCGGCGGCGATCCGGCCGGCGGTGGAGCCGGTGGAGACGATGGCGACCCCGGCGGCGTGCAGGCCCTGGGCCAGCTCCTCCAGACCGGTCTTGTCGTACACACTGATCAGCGCGCGACGGATCGGACGGATGTTCTCGGAGACAGGGGGGGTGGTGGAGCTGGCACTCATGCCGGGATCCATACCTTTCGGTCCTCGATGCGGTGGCCCTCGCGGGCCAGCCGGCCCACGACGTCGACGAGCAGCTTGCGCTCGACAGTCTTGATGCGCTCGTGCAGCGCGTCGCCGCCATCGGCGTGGTCGGCGTCGACAACCTCGACGACGCCCTGCGCGATGATCGGCCCGGTGTCCACGCCGGCGTCGACCAGGTGGACGGTGCAGCCGGTGACCTTCACCCCGTACGCGAGGGCGTCGGTGACGCCGTGGGCGCCGGGGAAGGACGGCAGCAGTGCGGGGTGGGTGTTGACGATCCGTCCGGCGAAGGCCGCGATGAACTCGGGGCCGAGGATCTTCATGAAGCCGGCCGTGACCACCAGGTCCGGCTGGTGGGCGGCGACGGAGGCGGTCAGCGCGCCGTCCCAGTCGGCGCGGTCCGGGAAGTCCTTCACCCGGTGGACGAAGGTCGGCAGGCCCGCCTTCTCGGCGCGCTCCAGGCCGACGATCCCGTCCCGGTCCGCGCCCACCGCGACGATCTCGGCGCCGTAGGCCGGGTCGGCGACGGCGTCGATCAGCGCCTGCAGGTTGGTGCCGGAGCCGGAGACCAGCACCACCAGGCGGGCCGGTCCGGGCGTGCGGGGCGGGAAGAGCTGAGCGGGGGCGGCGGCCACTGCGCGATTCTCCGTAGGTCGGGCGCCGTCCGCTGGTACGTCCACCGGCGGTGGGGCCACTACGAACGGCAGGTCGAGCGAAGGGGAACACCAGGAGAACCCGCCGCGACGCGGGCCCCGGGGAACCTATGTGAGCTGCTGACCGTCACCACGATAACGGCTGGTCGGAGGGCCTCCGCACCCTCCCGGCGGCGCTACGCGCGTAGTTGAGACGGGGATCTCCTCGGCCCCGCCGCGCCGGAGTCGTCCAGGCCCGCCCCGGCCGGACGGACCTCCGGGCCGGACCGGCCTGGCAGGCCCCCGGCGGACCGTCGAACACCTGCGGGATCATTGGGAGCGCGGGAGACCGCTCCGACGCGAGACCCTCCGAACGAGCCCCGACCGAGAAGGAATGGCTGAACCATGAGCAGCGGCGACGACACCGGCGAGCGCAACCCCTTCGCGCCGCCGCCGGCGGACACCCCGGACCAGCCGTGGCAGCCGCGCAGCCCCTGGCCCGGCCAGGGCCCGGAGGGCGAGGGCGACCGGCCGCAGTTCCCGCCGCCGTGGGGCCAGGGCCAGGACGACGGCCGCCCCGGCCGACGGCCGTCGGCCCCGCAGCCGCCCCGGCTCGACCCGACCGACCCGGCCCACCGCAAGGCCCGCAACGCCGCGCTGGCCGGGCCCTTCGCGCTGGTCTGCCTGTTCGCGGGCCTCCGCTGGATCGCGCTGCTGGTCGGCCTGCTCGGCATCGCCTGGGGCATCGGCGCGCTGCGCACCCGGAAGCCTGCGGCGGCGGGCGCGCCCGGGGGCCCGGCCGGAGTGGCCCCCGGGGTCGCGGAGCCGAACCCGCTCACTCCGGCGGCGCTGGCCGGGATCCTCACCGGCGCGATGACGGTGATGGCCGCCACCACGGTGATCGGCCTCGGGGTGTACTACAAGGACTACGAGACCTGCGTCCGGGACTCGCTGACCAACGTCGGGGTCGAGAACTGCGACCGGTACGCGCCGCAGTGGTACGTGGACTTCAACGGGAACGCGGAGTAGCCGAGCGGCGGCCGGTTCCGGGCTCACCGTCTCCGGACTCTCCGACTCCCGGCCCGCCGGCTTCCGGCCCGCCGGCTTCCGGCCCGCCGGCTTCCGGCCCGGCCGCGGGGCGCCGGCCGGACAGCCGCAGCACCAGGGCGTACGTACCGGCGCGCAGCAGAAGCGCGCCCCGGCGGGTCTGCTCCGCGAGCCGGGCGTACACGCCCTGGCCGTGCGCCGGGTGCTGACCGGCCAGCAGGCCCGCCGCCGCCAGCCCCCGGTGCCGCACCAGCAGGGCGCCCGGCACGGCCACCACGGCCAGCCAGCCCGCCGCCGCCAGGCCCGTCCACCACGGCACCGGCCCCAGCCGGGCCATCCGCCCGCCCGCCAGCGCCCCGCCCGACAGCCAGCCCAGCACCGCCGCCCCGGCGCCGAGCAGCAGCGCGGCCGCCACGGCGGCCGCCACCGTCGCACCGGGCGGCCAGGGGCCGCGGCCACCCGCCGGGGACCGCCCGCCCGCGGCCGCGCGGCCCAGCAGGACGGCGGGCACCAGCCCCGCCAGCAGCGGCAGCAGCAGCGCCGCCAACCGCCAGCCGCCCGGGCCCTCCTGCGGCAGCAGGGCGAACAGCGGGAACTCCGGCACCGGGCCGAGCGCCGTACCGCCCGGCGACACCAGCGTCCCGGCGCCGACCGCGAAACCCGGACCCAGCGCGTACGCCGCGCCCCACAGCACCGCGTTCGGCAGCAGCACCGCGGTGAGCAGCAGCAGCCCGAGCACCGCCGTGGGCCCGCCGCCGAGCAGCGCCATCCCGCGCCCGCCGCCGGTCGCCGCGTCCAGCAGCGCCGCCACCGCCACCAGCACCCCGCCCGCCGCGACCAGGCCGGCCCCGGCCGCACCGGCCGCCCGCCGCACCACCGCGGCGCCGTCGTCCGGCCGCCAGCGCGGCGGGAGCCGGTCGAGCAGCGGGCCCGGCCCGGACGGCACGAGCCGCGCGGACCGTACGCCCGCGGCCGTCGCCAGGGCGGCGAGCAGGCCCACCGCCGGGAGGTCCAGCAGGACGCGGCTGCGGAACTGCCCTCCGCCCGCACAGTGCAGCGCCACCGCGACCGCCACCGCGCAGTACCCCGCCCACAGCGCCACCGGGCCGCCCCAGCGCGAGCGCGGCCCGCGCCGCGCCCCGACCCCGGCCGCCGCCCGGTACAACCGCACCACCACCAGGGCGCTGATCAGCAGCGGAGTGACGGTCAGCGGGGCGTCGGCCTCCCCACGCAGCACCGGCGCGCCGTGCCCCAGCAGCCAGAGCGCACCCGCCAACCGGGTGGCGCCGGTCGCGCCCGCGTCCGCGTACGGCGTCATCACCCAGAGCCCGAGCACCGGCACCCCGACCACCGACAGGCCGACCAGCGCCGTCCGCACCCCCGTCAACAGGTCGGCAGACACGGGGCGTCCACCCAATTCGCCGGGCACTCCGAGGATCGGACGGCCCATCAGCTGCGTCATGCGCCTCATGGTGCCAAGGCGACTCGCCATGCTCCGTGAAGCGGTAAACCGCCGCCGTGTCCCAGATTATTGGCTTATGCGCATTTTCAGACCCTGCCCCCAAGCCGCCGGCGCCCCGGCCCGGAGCGTCTGATGACCACGCCGCCCACCCGCACCGCCGAACTGCTGCGGACGTTGACGCCCCGTGAGGCCCAGGCCCTCGCCCACCTCGCCGCCGGCCACGACCTCCGTCGCACCGCCGCCGCCCTCGGCGTCACCCCCGACACCGTCCGCGGCCATCTCCACCGCGCCATGCGCAAGCTCGGCTGCCCCACCGAGGCCGCCGCCATCGCCCTCGTCAGAACCGCGACCCCCACCGGCCCGGGCGGGCGCCCCCCGGCACCGCAGGAGCCGGCGGCCGGGGACCGGAAGCGCCGCCCCGGCACCGGACCCGGCCACGAGGCACCGCCGAAGCGGCAACCCGCCCCGGCACCCGCCGACCAGCGGGACCGCGCCGTACGCCGAACCCCGCCCGCGGAACCCGCCCCGGAAGCGCACGGCAAGCAGCACCCGAGCACCCGGCGGGAGGCACCGTCGACCCCCAACGATCCCGGAGAGCGCAGCAGCATGGCCCCCACCTCGACGGCGAACACCGGGCAGCGCCCCGCCGCACCGACGCCGCCCACGGGCGGGAAGCCCCGCCCGGCCCCGGCCCCGGCGCCGGACACCCCGCCCGTGCCGCAGAACGCCCCGCGACCCCCCGCCGACCCGCGCGAGCGGATCAGTACCGCGCTCACCGAGGCGGCGAGCGGGCGGGAGCTGGCGGACGACCTCGGGCCCACGGAGAGCTTCGAGGAGCTGTACGAGGGCTCGTACACCCGGCTGGTGCAGCAGATGTTCCTGCTGACGGCGTGCCGGCACCGGGCGGTGCACTGTGTGCGGCGGGCGTTCGGGGAGGCGCGGCGGGACTGGGGCGCGGTGGCCGGGGCGGGGGATCCGGAGGTGTGGGTGCGGGTGCGGGCCTGCGAACTGGCGCTGTCGCCCTGGCGCCGGGGCGGGCCCCGGCGGGTGCACCCGTGGACGCTGCCGCACCGGCGGATCAGGGTGCGTCCGGCGGACGAGGCGCAGGCGGTGCTGCCGGACCACGACCGGCTGACCGACCAGGACCGCGCCCTGCTGAAGGCCCTGCGCCGGCTGTCACGGCCGCAGCGCCGGGCCCTGGTGCTGCACGACGGGCTGGGGCTGCCGGCCGCGGCGATCGCGCTTGAGGTCGAGTCGACGCGGACGGCGGCCGAGAGCCGGGTGTGGGCGGCGCGGGCGGCGCTGGCGCAGTGGGTGCCGGAGCTGGTCGGGCCGGATCCCGCGGCGCCGGGCTTCGCGGACGGGCTGAGCCGGCTGCTGCACCGGGCGGCGGTGCGCGGGTGCCCGGAGCCGCACCGGGAGCCGGTGCCGGTGCTGCGGGCCCGGCACCGGATGTGGACGGCGGGCCGGACGGGCGCGGCGGCGCTGCTGACGGTGGCGGTGGGCGGGGCCACGCTGGCGACGCTGGCGGGGGCGCGCCCGGCGGCGCTGTTCCGGCCGCCGGACCCGCCGTCCCCCACGCTGTGCATGGAGGCCCCCGGGGTGGCCGCCAAGGCGGCCGCGAACGCGCCGGACGGGCCGGGTGTGCCGCTGCTGCCCGGCGGTGCGCCGAACGGCATCAACAGCCTGTGGTGCAGCCCGGCACCGGGGCTGGAGGCGGTGGTGCTGGATCCGCAGCCGCGGGCGGCCGCGCGCTGGGAGCTGCCGGCCGTGGCCCGGCACGCGCCCCCGCCCCCGCAGGGCCCGGCGGCCTGCCCGCGGTGGACCGAGTTGCCCTGCACGACGGGGCCGACGCACTGAGCGGGCGCCACAACGGCGAGCGCCCCCGCCCGGAAGGGGTGGGGGCGCTCGCCGTGCGAGGTTCCGGGATCAGGCCTGGGCGGCGATGATCTCGCGGGCCAGGCGGGCGGTCTCGGACGGCGTCTTGCCGACCTTGACACCGGCGGCCTCAAGGGCCTCCTTCTTCGCCTGGGCGGTGCCCGAGGAGCCGGAGACGATGGCGCCGGCGTGGCCCATGGTCTTGCCCTCGGGGGCGGTGAAGCCCGCGACGTAGCCGACGACCGGCTTGGTCACGTGCTCGGCGATGTAGGTCGCGGCACGCTCCTCGGCGTCGCCGCCGATCTCACCGATCATGACGATGAGCTCGGTCTCCGGGTCCTCCTGGAAGGCCTTGAGGGCGTCGATGTGGGTGGTGCCGATGACCGGGTCACCGCCGATGCCCACGGCCGAGGAGAAGCCGATGTCGCGCAGCTCGTACATGAGCTGGTAGGTCAGGGTGCCGGACTTCGAGACCAGACCGATCTTGCCGGAGCTGGTGATGTCGGCCGGGATGATGCCGGCGTTCGACTGTCCGGGGCTGATCAGGCCGGGGCAGTTCGGGCCGATGATGCGGGTCTTGTTGCCCTTGGCACCGGCGTGCGCCCAGAAGGCGGCGGTGTCGTGCACCGGAACGCCCTCGGTGATGACGACGGCCAGGCCGATCTCGGCGTCGATGGCCTCGACCACGGCGGCCTTGGTGAACGCCGGCGGCACGAAGAGGACGGAGACGTCGGCGCCGGTCTTCTCCATCGCCTCGGCGACGGAGCCGAAGACCGGGATCTCGGTGCCGTCGACGTCGACCGTGGTACCGGCCTTGCGCGGGTTGACACCGCCGACGATCTGGGTGCCGGAGGCGAGCATGCGGCGGGTGTGCTTCATGCCCTCGGCGCCGGTCATGCCCTGGACGATGACCTTGCTGTCCTTGGTAAGGAAGATAGCCATGGTGTTAAGTCCCCTTCCTTACTTGTTGGCCAGCTCGGCGGCGCGGTCAGCGGCGCCGTCCATGGTGTCCACACGCTGCACCAGCGGGTGGTTGGCGTCGTCGAGGATCTTGCGACCCAGCTCCGCGTTGTTGCCGTCCAGGCGGACGACCAGCGGCTTGGTGACGTTCTCGCCCTTGCTCGCGAGGAGCTCCAGGGCCTGCACGATGCCGTTGGCGACCGCGTCGCACGCGGTGATGCCGCCGAAGACGTTGACGAAGACCGACTTGACGTCGGGGTCGCCGAGGATGATCTCCAGGCCGTTGGCCATGACCTCGGCGGAGGCGCCGCCACCGATGTCGAGGAAGTTGGCGGGCTTGACGCCGCCGTGCTTCTCGCCGGCGTAGGCGACCACGTCGAGGGTGCTCATGACGAGGCCCGCGCCGTTGCCGATGATGCCGACCTGGCCGTCGAGCTTGACGTAGTTCAGGCCCTTGGCCTTGGCGGCGGCCTCCAGCGGGTTGGCCGCGGCCTTGTCCTCCAGGGCCTCGTGCTCGGGCTGGCGGAACTCGGCGTTGTCGTCCAGGGAGACCTTGCCGTCGAGCGCGATGATCTTGCCCTCGCCGGACTTGATCAGCGGGTTGACCTCGACGAGGAGGGCGTCCTCGGCGATGAAGACCTTCCAGAGCTTCTGGAGGACGTCGGCGACCTGGTCGGCGATCTCGGCCGGGAACTTCGCCGCGGCGACGATCTCGGCGGCCTTCTCCGGGGTGCAGCCCTCGTTGGCGTCGACCGGGATCTTCGCGAGCGCCTCGGGGTTCTGCTCGGCGACGACCTCGATCTCCACGCCGCCCTCGACGCTGGCCATGGCCAGGAAGGTGCGGTTGGTGCGGTCCAGCAGGAACGAGACGTAGTACTCGTCCTTGATGTCCGCGGTCTGGGCCAGCATCACCTTGTGAACGGTGTGGCCCTTGATGTCCATGCCGAGGATCTGCTCGGCCTTGGCGACGGCGTCCGCCGGGTCGGCGGCGAGCTTGACGCCGCCGGCCTTGCCTCGGCCGCCCACCTTCACCTGAGCCTTGACGACGGCGCGGCCGCCGAAGCGCTCCGCGATGGCGGCAGCGTCTGCGGCGGTCTCGATGACATCGCCGTCAAGCACGGGCACACCGTGCTTGGCGAAGAGGTCCCTCGCCTGGTACTCGAACAGGTCCACGTGTTTGTCCTTGTTCGTGGTCGCGGATTGTGTCTCTACGAGCGTGCCACGGCAGGATCTTCGCTGCGGGTCGTCGGGGCGGTGCGGGTACGCAGAGGTACGGCCTTGCGGCCCACACAGCCACGGGCGCACACGTCAATCAACACGCGCGTCACGTCCGTCTGGCAGGTTATCCCCGTGGGAGGGGCCTGTTCCGCCCGGGGCCCTGTCCGTCCTGGGTGAGAACCGTCACAGAACTGCCGGGTGGACCGGGCGGACGCCCGGTCCACCGATCGAGTGCGTTGACCTGTTCGGGTGAAACTCTCACGCGCCCTGGTCGGGGACCGGGATCGGGCGCTTCTCGATCGCCGCCGCCATGATCTCCGGGAAGGCGTCCGGGGTGCAGGCGAAGGCCGGCGCGCCGAGCGCGGCCAGGGCGGCCGCGTGGGCGTGGTCGTACGCCGGCGCACCTTCGTCGGAGAGCGCCAGCAGCGCGATGAACTGGACGCCGGCCGCCTTCATCGCGGCGACCCGCCTCAGCATGCCGTCCCGGACGCCGCCCTCGTAGAGGTCGCTGATCAGCACCACGATGGTCTCGGAGGGCCGGGTGATCTTCGACTGGCAGTAGGCGAGCGCGCGGTTGATGTCGGTACCGCCGCCGAGCCGGGTGGCGAACAGGACGTCCACCGGGTCGGTGAGCTGCTCGGTGAGGTCGACCACCGAGGTGTCGAAGACGACCAGCCGGGTGTCCAGGGTGCGCATCGAGGCCAGCACCGCGCCGAAGACCGCCGAGTGGACGACCGAGGGCGCCATCGAGCCGGACTGGTCGATGCAGAGGATGACGTCCTTCTTCACCGCGCGCTGGGCGCGGGCGTAACCAACCAGCCGCTCCGGGACGACGGTGCCGTGCTCGGGCAGGTGGTTCTTCAGGTTGGCCCGGATCGTGCGGTCCCAGTCGATGTCGCGGTGGCGGGGGCGGTTCACCCTGGCGCTGCGGTCGAGGGCGCCGCCCAGGGTGGCCCTGGTCCGGTCGGCGAGCCGCCGCTCCAGGTCGGCGACCACCTTGCCGACCACGGCCCGGGCGGTCTCCCGGGTGGTCTCGGGCAGTGCGTGCTTGAGCGACAGCAGGGTGCCGACCAGGTGCACGTCCGGTTCGACGGCCTCCAGCATCTCCGGCTCCAGCAGCAGCCGGTCCAGGCCGAGCCGGGTGATCGCGTCCTGCTGCATCAACTGGACGACGGTGGAGGGGAAGTACTCGCGGATGTCGCCCAGCCAACGGGCCACCTGCGGGGCGGAGCCGCCGAGCCCGGCGCTGCGGCGCCCGCCGCGCGCCGGACGGGCCCCCTCCTCGGGGGCGCCCCGGTAGAGCGCGGCGAGGGCGCCGTCCATCGCGGCGTCGCGGCCGCGCAGGGTGCAGCCGGTCCTGTCGGCCTCGCCTCCGAGCACCAGGCGCCAGCGGCGCAGCCGCTCGTCGGTGGTGGTCGCTGCCATCTCGTCCTCTCCTTCGGGGGTTTCGGGTGTCGTGGCGGTTCGGGTGTCGCTGCGGCTCGGGTGTCGCGGCGGCTCCGGTGTCGCTGCGGCTCGGGTGTCGCCGTGGTTCAGGTGTTGCGGCCCACGGCCTGGCGGGGGATCTTCGGGCGGACGCCGAGCAGCAGGGCCACCACCGGGACGGCGGCGTCGGCGCGGGCCCGGTCGAGCTCGCCTGACGCCTCGGGCGCCACCGTGGCCGCGCCGAGCGGACCGGCCGCGACCCGGCCGCCGATGGTGGTGCGCACGCCCGCCTCCAGCCCGGCGAAGGTGCGGCGCAGCAGCGGCAGGACGTCGATGAACACCTCGCCGCTGACGCCGCTCAACCACTCGTCCAGCAGGGCGAGCAACCGGGGGTCGTGCAGCAGCAGGGCGCCGCCGCCGGCGAGGAAGCCCTCGACCCAACCGGCCGCGTCCGCAGGGGCGTTGGCAATGGACAGCACCAGCCGCAGCCGTCGGCCGGCCTCCTCGGAGTCGAGCCTGCCGTCGTCCAGCAGCAACCGAACGGCACGGCCGCGCAGCAGGCCGGGGGCACCGGTGGCCGGTCCTCCGGCGGGCTCGCGGCGGGCCAGCGAGTGCAGGGCGGCGGCCCAGCGCCCGGCCAGGCCGTCCGCGCCGGCGGCGGTGCCTGTGCCTGTGCCTGTGCCTGTGCCTGTGCCTGTGCCGCCGGAGTCGAGCAGGGCGATCGCGCCGTGGACCTCGTCGATCCGGCCGCGCATCGCCGCCGCGCCCTCCGCGTCCAACCCGACGCAGGCGGGCGGCAGTCCGACACAGATCCGCTCGGCCAGGCCCGCCGCGGCCTCGGCGAGCGCGCCGTGGTCGGTGCCGCGCACGTCGCCGTAGCGCAGCGCGCGGACCAGCGCGGGCAGCGCGCCCGCGAGGTGGGCGACATCGGTGTCCAGGGCGGCGCAGTCGGCGAGCACCCGCATCACGGCGGGCAGCGCGCCGGACAGCCCGGCCAGCAGGCAGGTCTCCACCAGGCCGGTCAGCTCGGCGAGTTCGACGGCCGCGCGGGCCGCGCTGACGGCCTTGTTGACGGCGGCCTCCTCGACCGTGGTGCCCCACTGGGCGGCCTCGGCGATCCGGACCGCGAACTCGGGCTGCCAGCACAGCCGCCAGCTCTCCCGGAACGTCCCGGTCGAGGCGACCGAGGAGCGGGCGGGCACGCCCCACTCGACGCCCAGCAGCCGCAGCCGGTGCAGCAACCGGGAGCGGGCCGCGTCGGTGTCCTTGCGCAGGTCGAGGTCGATCTCCCTGGGTGCGGCCTCGGGCTTGAGCCGCAGTGAGCGCTGCAGCCGGGTGAGGTCGCGCTGCAGCGGCACCGCCGGTGCGGCGTCCGGGACTTCGCCGAGCGCGTCGCCGACCACCAGGCGGTCCCGGACGAGCTCCAGGGCGACGTCCGAGCCCTCGCAGAGCACCGCGCGCACGGCGTCCAGGGTCTCCGTCAGCCCGGCGAGCGGGCGGCCGCGCAGCACCGCGAGGGTCTCGGCGAGCCGGACCGCCTCGATGACGTGGGCGGAGGAGACCGGGTGGTCCTCGGCGCGCAGCAGCTCGGCGGCCCGGGTGAGCCAGCGCGGCACCGGGTCGCCCTCGGTGGTGAACAGGTGGTGGTACCAGCCGGGCGACTGCACGCCGGCGCCGTAGCCGGTGGACTGGGAGAGTCGGCGGTGCGTCCACGGCACCCAGGTGATGTCGGTCCGCACCTTCTTCGGCAGTTCGGCGAGCAGCGCCCGGTCGTGGGCGACGGTGGGCATCTCCGCCAGCGCGGGGACGTGGAAGGCCCCGCAGACCACGGCGATCCGCCGGTGCCCGGCGCGGCGGGCGGCGCGGATCCGCTGGCGCATGTGCGCCTCGCGCAGCAGGTCCCGGCGGGACTCGCCGAGGCCCTCGGCGCGCAGCGCGGCCATCGCCTCGGCGACGGCGGTGAAGGGCGCCAGCGGGTCCTCGCCGGGGGTGCGGTGCTCGACCACGTCCTCCCACCAGCGCTCCGGGTCGTCGTGCCCGGCGGCCTCGGCCAGCAGCGCCACCGGATCGGCGACGGGCCCGGCCCCGGTCTCGTCGTCGGACTCCTCGGCGGACTCCTCCGGAGCGGGCGCGAAGCCGTACCCGGCGGGCAGGTCGATGAACTGGACCGGCAGGTCGTGCTCCACCGCGTGCCGGATCGCCACCCACTCCGGGGAGAACTCGGCGTACGGCCAGAAGGCCGCCTTCGCCGGGTCGTCCACCGCGTGCGCGAGCAGCGCGACCGGCGGGACGAGGTCCTTCCCGGCAGCGAGGTGGACGATGCCGTCGGCCTCCGGCGGGCCCTCGATCAGCACCGCGTCCGGCTGCCACCGCGTCAGCGCGGCGGCCACCGCCCGGGCCGAGCCGGGGCCGTGGTGCCGGATGCCGAGCAGGGCGACCTCCGAGCTGCTCACGCGCCCACCTCACGGGCGGCCCGGTAGAAGTCCTTCCAGCCGTCGCGCTCGCGCACCACCCCTTCGACGTACTCGCGCCACACCGCCTGGTCCGCGACCGGGTCGCGGACGACCGCGCCGAGGATGCCGGACGTCACGTCCCCGGCGCGCAGCACTCCGTCGCCGAAGTGGGTGGCCAGCGCCAGGCCGTTGGTCACCACCGATATCGCCTCGGCGGTGGAGAGGGTGCCGCTCGGGGTCTTGACCTTCGTCCGGCCGTCCGTCGTGATTCCGGCCCGCAGCTCGCGGAAGACGGTGACCACCCGCCTGATCTCCTCGGCGCCGCCGGGCAGTTCGGGCAGGTCGAGGGAGCGGCCGAGCTGGTTGACCCGGCGGGTGACGATGTCGACCTCCTCGTCCAGCGAGCCCGGCAGCGGCAGCACCACGGTGTTGAACCGGCGGCGCAGCGCGCTGGACAGCTCGTTGACGCCACGGTCGCGGTCGTTGGCGGTGGCGATCACGTTGAAGCCGCGCACGGCCTGCGTCTCGGAGCCCAACTCCGGTATCGGCAAGGTCTTCTCGGACAGGATGGTGATCAGACTGTCCTGCACGTCGGCCGGGATCCGGGTCAGCTCCTCGACCCGGGCGATCTTGCCGTCGGCCATCGCCCGCATCAGCGGCGAGGGCACCAGGGCGTCCCGGCTGGGGCCCTGGGTGAGCAGTCGGGCGTAGTTCCACCCGTACCGGACGGCCTCCTCGGGCGTGCCGGCGGTGCCCTGCACCAGCATCGTGGAGTCGCCGCTGATCGCCGCCGCCAGGTGCTCGGACACCCAGGTCTTCGCGGTGCCGGGCACGCCGAGCAGCAGCAGCGCGCGGTCCGTCGCCAGGGTGGTGACGGCGACCTCCACCACCCGGCGCGGGCCGATGTACTTGGGGGTGATCCGGGTGCCGTCGGGCAGTTCGCCGCCGAGCAGGTAGGTCGCCACGGCCCACGGCGAGAGCTTCCAGCGCTCGGGGCGCGGACGGTCGTCCTGCGCGGCCAGCGCGGCCAGTTCACCGGCGAACGCGTCCTCGGCGTGCTGCCGCAGAACGTCGGTCATGGGGGCTCCTTCGGGTCGGCCGCCGGGGGCACGGGTGCCCTGGCGACAGGGTGATCGGGGGGAGCCAGGTCGGCGTCCCGGCCTGTGGGAACCACCTTGCAACGCCCCACTGACAACGCCCGGCGGGTCGACGGACGGACGGTCGGTCAGTGTCAGTGGTGCCGCCTACGGTCGGTCGCATGGAGGAACGCTGGAGCACCGAACACGTCCTGTCCCTGGCACCTGACGCCACGTCGCAGAAGGCGGCGGGCAAGCTCTCCTCGCCCGCGCCCTGGTCCGGGACGGGCACCGACGGCGCCGCCCTGTGGGGCGAGTGCCGGGGCAGCGGCCGTACGCCGTACCGCACCGTGATCGAACTCGCCACGCCCGCCTACCAGTGCAGCTGCCCCAGCCGGAAGTTCCCGTGCAAGCACGCGCTCGGGCTCCTCCTGCTGTGGAGCGGCTCCCCCGAGGCCGTGCCGTCCGGGGAGCCCGCCGACTGGGCGGCCGACTGGCTCAAGGCCCGTCAGGAGCGTGCCGAGAAGCCCGCGGCCGCCCCGGTCGACCCGGAGGCCGCCCGCCGACGGGCCGAGAAGCGCGGGGCCCGGGTCGCGGCCGGCGCGGCCGAGCTGCGGCTGCGGCTCGCCGACCGGGTCAGGCACGGCCTGGCCGACCAGTCCACCGCCGGGCCCTGGGAGGAGGTCGCCGCCCGCATGGTCGACGCGCAGGCCCCCGGCCTGGCCACCCGGGTCCGGGAGCTCGACGCCCTGCCGCAGGAGCGGCTGCTGGAGGAGTACGCGATGCTGCACCTGCTGGCCACCGCCGCCACCCGGGTCGACGAGCTGCCGCCCGAGCTGGCCGCCACCGTCCGCGCCCGGGTCGGCTACACCCTCGACAACGCCGACGTGCTGGCCGGGCCCACCGTACGGGACCGCTGGCTGGTGCTCGGCAGCCGCGACACTTCGGACGACCGCCTCACCACCCGCCGGGTCTGGCTGCGCGGCGCCAAGACCGGCCGCCCCGCCCTACTGCTCGCCTTCGGCCGCCCCGGCCAGGCCCCCGACCTCGCCCTGCCCACCGGCCACCTGCTGGAGGCCGAACTCGCCTACCACCCCGGCGCCCGCCCGCTGCGCGCCGCCCTCGGCCGCCGCTACGGCGCCCCCGAGCCCGCGCCGGCCGGCCCGCCCGCCGGGCTCACCGTCGCCGAGGCGGTGGCCGGGTACGGCACCGCCGTGGCCGACGACCCGTGGCTGGACAGCTGGCCGACCGTGCTCACCGGCGTCGTCCCGGTCCACACCCCGGACGGCTGGTACCTGACGGACGGCCACCACACCGTGCCGGTGCGCGCCTCGGCCGTGCCGGAGGCGGCGCTGTGGCGGCTGACGGCCGTCTCCACCGGCCGCCCGCTGACCGTCTTCGGCGAGTACGGCCACCAGGGCTTCGCCCCGGTCACCGCCTGGACCGCCGAACACCGCCCGGTCGGCCTCACCACCCCCTGAGGAGTGCCCTGCGGATCTTCGCCGGGCCCGCGACGCTCCCCCGGCCTTCGGGCGGGAGGCGCCCCCGTCCTCCGCCTCGCGATGCCCGCACCCTGACGCCGCGACCTGATCCGACAAGACCCACAAGACACTCCCGAGGAGCGAGAATGACGATCACCCAGGACCCGTGGGACACCCTGCGGACCAGCGCCCTGCTCGGCACCGACCGCCGCCCGCTCCCGGCCACCGCCCTGCCGCTCGCCGACGCCGTGGACCCGTCCGACCCGGCCACCGCCCTGCTGGAGCTGGCCGCCCTGGCCGCCGTCCGCCGCCGGGCCGGTGCACTGCCCGTACCGGCCGCCGAGCCGCCCGGCCCGCCCGCGCCCGAGGACCCGCGCCCGGAGCTGCCGGAGGCCGCCGCCCGCCGGCTCGCCGTACTGCTGACCGGCCGCAGCGGCGGCAGCGGCGGCGGAACCCTGGCCAACCTGGCCGAGCTGCTGCCCCAGTGGCTCGCCACCGCCCGCGCCCGGGGCCTGCGGCCGCCCGCCGCACTGGTGCCCGGCCTGCTCGACGCCGCCCGCGCGCGCAGCGAACTGCGGCCCGACACCGTCGCGTTGGCCGGCCCGCTGGGCCGCTGGCTGGCCGAGCGGAACCCGGACTGGCGGTTCGTGCTGCGCACCACCGCCCCCGAGCCCGCCCCGCCGGCCTCGTCGACGGAGCAGCCGGACGACACCGCCGACCACCGGCCGTGGCACGAGGGCCTGTTCGCCGAGCGGGTCACCCACCTCACCCTGCTGCGGCGCCGCGACCCGGCCGCCGGACTGGAGCTGCTGCGCGGCACCTGGTCCACCGAGCGCGCCGAGGACCGGCTGCTCTTCCTGGACGCCCTGCAGGACGGCCTCTCCCCCGCCGACGAGCCCTTCCTGGAGGCCGCCCTGGCCGACCGCAGCAAGAACGTCCGCGCCACCGCCGCCGAACTGCTCTCCACCCTGCCCGGCTCGGCCCTCGCGGAGCGGATGGCCGAGCGGGCGCGGGCCGCCGTCCGGCTCGCCGACGGCGGCACCCATCTGCTGGTCACCCCGCCCGCCGAGTGCGACGAACGGATGCAGCGCGACGGCATCACGCCCAAGTCCCCCACCGGGCGCGGCGAACGGGCCTGGTGGTTCGGCGAGGTGGTGGCCGCCGCACCGCTCGCGCTCTGGCGGCGGAGCACCGGCCTGACGCCCGAGCAGCTGCTCGGGCTGCGGGTCGGCGACAGCGTGGACGAGACCAGCAGCAGCTGGACCGACGACCTGCGCGAGGCCTGGGCGCGCGCCGCCGTCCGCCAGCACGACGCCGACTGGGCCCGGGCATTGCTCGGCCCGGCCCCGGCGCCGCCCGCCCGCGGCGCCGGCCGGGCCCGCTCCCCGCGGGTCACCGGCGCCCCGGCGAAGCTGCTGGCCGTCCTCCCACCGGAGGAGCGGGCCGTCTGGACGGCCGCCTTCATCGAGGTGCACGGCCTGGGCGAGGCCTTCCAGCTGCTGGGCGCCTGCGCCACCCCGTGGACGCCGCCGCTGTCCACCGCCGTGGTGGCGGCACTGGCCCGGGCCGCCGCGTCCGGCGCGTACCCGTGGAGCCACAGCGGGGTGCTCGGGATGACGGAACGCGCGCTCGCCCCGGAGACGGCCGCCGCCGTCGAGGAGCTGGCCGCCGGGGCCGCCCCCGACTCCGCCTGGTCGGAGACCTTCGCCCGGCTGGCCGGGACGCTCCGCTTCCGGGCCGCGATGCTCGCCGAACTGGCCGGCTGAGGACGGCGGAACGGGCCTGGTACAGCGGAAGGGGCCGGGAACGACGGAGCGGGCCGGTCCACGCCGGACCGGCCCGCTCGAACACCGTCGGATCAGCTGGCCCGCAGGTTGGCCTCGACCCACGCCACCACGTCCCGGGTGGGCGTGCCCGGGGTGAAGATGTCCGCGACGCCCATCGCCTTGAGCTCGGCGATGTCCTCGTCCGGGATGATCCCGCCGCAGAAGACCTTGATGTCCGCCGCGTCGCGCTCCCTGAGCAGCTCCAGCACCCGCGCGCACAGCGTCATGTGGGCGCCGGAGAGGATCGACAGCCCGATGCCGTCCGCGTCCTCCTGGATCGCGGTGTCGACCACCTGCTCGGGCGTCTGGTGCAGCCCGGTGTAGATGACCTCCATACCGGCGTCGCGCAGGGCGCGCGCGATCACCTTGGCGCCACGGTCGTGACCGTCGAGCCCCGGCTTGGCGACCACCACACGGATCGGCCCCGACACACTCATCACTGCCTCCTGGACCTCGTCGTCCACTCCGACCGGACCTCGTGGGCCCACGGGTGCGGTTAACGCTCGATAACCAACCAACCTGAGGGGAGATTAGCGCCACCCGGCCCGGTTGACCGTGCCACCCCCGAAGAGGAGGGCAAAGTCACAGCCCCAGGCCTTGCTACCAGCGGGTATACCCCTCTCCCGCGCAACCTCCGCACAGACCCCCCGACCGCCCCCTTGACAACCGGAGGTTTTTCCGGGGCGTCGGCCTTGCGGCTACAGTCACGGCTGTTTTCCCTCGCCCGACGACGCGCCCGAGGCCCACCGAGGAGGCAGCCCCCGATGGCTCCCGAAGCAGCCGCCCGTCCGACCCGTGCCGAGCTGCGCCTCGCCGCCCGCGAGCAGTCCCGCGCCCAGCGCCGGGGCGCCGCCAAGGCGGCCACCCGCACCGCGCTGCTGCGGGTGGCGCTCCCGTCGGTGGCCGCGCTCGGGGTCGCCGCGGCGGCGGCCGTGTCGGTGCAGGGGCAGACGGACCAGCAGCACGCCGAGGCCGCCGGCCGGGCACCGCGGAGCGCGCCCGACTCCCCGGACGGCGCGACCGCCCGGCAGGCGGCCACCCAGGCCCTGGCGGGCGGCGACCAGACCCAGGCCTCGCGCGGCGACACCCGCCAGCCGCTGGCCGGCACCCAGCCCACCGACGCCCCGGGCGCCCAGCCGACCGCCACCCCGACGGCGCAGCCGACCGTCGAGCCGGCCAAGCCCAAGGTGGTCATGCCGGTCGCCCGGCACGGCCTCGGCGAACTGTTCGGCGAGGCCGGCACCCACTGGGCGAACCGGCACACCGGCATCGACTTCCCGGTGGACGGCGGCTCCGAGGTCTACGCCGTCGCCGACGGCACGATCCGCACCCAGTGGAACCCGTTCTACGGCTACATGTCGATACTGAAGATGGACGACGGCACCGAGGCCTGGTTCTGCCACCTGCGGGCGTACAAGGTGCGCAAGGGCCCGGTGAAGCAGGGCGACGTGATCGCCTTCGTCGGCAGCAGCGGCAACAGCACCGGCCCGCACCTGCACTTCGAGATCCGCCCGCAGGGCAGCGGACCGGTCGACCCGCTGCCCTGGCTCCTCGCGAACGGACTGGACCCCCGTTAGGGCCTGCCCGCCAGGAACCCGCTAGAGCTTCTCCACCGGGGCGTACCGCAGCAGCAACTGCTTGCGCCCCTCGGCACCGAAGTCGACCGTGGCCTGCGCCCGGTCGCCGGCGCCGGTGACGGCCACCACCGTGCCCAGCCCGAAGCTGTCGTGGGTGACCCGGTCGCCGACCGCGAGCGAGGCGACCTCGCGCTCCACGACCCTGCCCGCGCGCCGCGCCGACTGGCCCCAGCCCGCCTTCGGCGAGGCCGAGGAGGAGCCGGAGCCCGAGCCGAACGAGGAGGAGCGCGAACTCCCGCCCCCGGACGAGGACTTGCCCCAGGAGGAGCCCGAGGAGAAGCCCCGCTGGACCGGCGCCTGCGCCGCCCCCGTCCGCTTCCACTCGACCAGCGTCTCCGGGATCTCCTCCAGGAAGCGCGAGGCCGGGTTGTAGGCCGGCTGCCCCCAGGCGCTGCGCAGCACCGAGCGGGTCAGGTACAGCCGCTCGCGGGCCCGGGTGAGCCCCACGTACGCGAGCCGGCGCTCCTCCTCCAGCTCCTTGACCTGGTTGAGCGCCCGCATGTGCGGGAAGATCCCGTCCTCCATGCCGGTCAGGAAGACCACCGGGAACTCCAGGCCCTTGGCGGTGTGCAGGGTCATCATCGTGATGACGCCCTGCCCCTCCTCGTCCTCGTCCGGGATCTGGTCGGAGTCGGCGACCAGCGCGACCCGCTCCAGGAAGTCGGCCAGCGAACCGACCGGCGGCGTGCCCTCCTCCCCGGCGTCCGGCCGCTCGCCCGGGTCCTGCTCGTACTCAAGGGCGACGGACGCGAGCTCCTGGAGGTTCTCCACCCGGGTCTCGTCCTGCGGGTCGGTGGAGGACTGGAGCTCGGCCAGGTACCCCGTCTCCTCCAGGACGGCCTCCAGCACCGCCGCCGGGCCCGCGCCCGACTCGACGACCTGGCGCAGCCCGGCCATCAGGGTGTTGAACTTCCGGACCGCGTTGGCCGAGCGCGCGGCCATCCCGTACGCCTCGTCCACCCGAACCAGCGCCTGGGCGAAGGAGATCCGCTCCCGCGCGGCCAGCGCGTCGATCATCGCCTCGGCCCGGTCGCCGATGCCCCGCTTGGGCACGTTGAGGATCCGGCGCAGCGGCACGGTGTCCTCCGGGTTGGAGAGCACCCGCAGGTAGGCCAGGACGTCCCGGACCTCCTTGCGCTCGTAGAAGCGCACCCCGCCGACCACCTTGTACGGCAGACCGACCCGGATGAACACCTCCTCGAACACCCGGGACTGGGCGTTGGTGCGGTAGAAGATCGCGACGTCGCCGGGCTTGGCCTCGCCCTTGTCGGTGAGCCGGTCGATCTCGTCGGCGATGAACTGGGCCTCGCCGTGCTCGTCGTCCGCGACGTAGCCGATCACCTTCTCGCCGTGCTCGCCGGCCGTCCAGAGCTTCTTCTCGCGGCGGTTGGCGTTGCGCTCGATGACGGCGTTGGCGGCGCTCAGGATGGTCTGCGTGGAGCGGTAGTTCTGCTCCAGCAGGATCGTGGTCGCGTTCGGGTAGTCCTCCTCGAACTGGAGGATGTTGCGGATGGTCGCGCCGCGGAAGGCGTAGATCGACTGGTCCGCGTCACCGACCACGCACAGCTCGGCCGGCGGCACCTCGGCCAGGCGCCCGGCCGCCGGGTTCACGAAGTCGCCGTCCGCGGTGCGCTTCGGCGCGGCCGCGACGGACCCCCCGCTCAGCTCCCGCACCAGCATGTACTGGGCGTGGTTGGTGTCCTGGTACTCGTCGACCAGGATGTGCCGGAACCGGCGCCGGTAGTGCTCGGCGACGTCGGGGAAGGCCTGCAGCAGGTTCACCGTCGTCATGATGATGTCGTCGAAGTCCAGCGCGTTGGCCTCGCGCAGCCGCCGCTGGTACAGCGCGTACGCCTCGGCGAGCTTCTTCTCCATCGGGTTGGCGGCCTGGTCGGCGAAGGTCTCCTCGTCGATCAGCTCGTTCTTGAGGTTGCTGATCTTCGCCGTGAAGGACTTCGGCGGGAACTGCTTCGGGTCCAGGTCGAGGTCCCGGCAGACCAGCGACATCAGCCGCTGCGAGTCGGCCGAGTCGTAGATCGAGAAGCTGGAGGTGAAGCCCAGCTGCTTGGACTCCCGGCGCAGGATCCGCACGCAGGCGCTGTGGAAGGTGGACACCCACATCGCCCGGGCGCGCGGGCCGACCAGCGCCTCGACGCGCTCGCGCATCTCGCCGGCCGCCTTGTTGGTGAAGGTGATCGCCAGGATCTCGCCCGGCTGCACGCCGCGGGCGCCCAGCAGGTGGGCGATCCGGTGGGTCAGCACCCGGGTCTTGCCGGAGCCGGCGCCGGCGACGATCAGCAGCGGCGAGCCGGCGTGCAGCACCGCCTCGCGCTGCGGGTCGTTCATCCCCTCCAGCAGCTGTGCCGGATCCACCACGGTACGGGCGGCGCCGTTGCGGTGCCAGGCGTCCCGCTCGGTCTCGGCGGCGTGGTCGGTCTGGAACAGCCCGTCCGGGATGGCCTCCTCGTACGCGTCGTACGGAACGTCGTCCTCGTACGGCGGAGGCTCCTCGTCGATGGGCGCGGCGGGCTGCTTCGACCCGGCGGCTGGTGCCTCGAAACCGGGGAGCGGAAGGTCGTCAAAGAGGCTACTCATGGCAATGACGAGTCTATGGCCACCCACGGACAAGCCCGCCCGGCCGGAGGGAATCCGGCCGGGCGGGCTCGGCGGTCGACCGCGGGCCCGGACCAAGCCGCGGGCTCAGACCCAGGCCGCAGGCTCAGACCAGGCGGCGGGCGGTGGCCCAGCGGGTGAGCTCGTGGCGGTTGCTGAGCTGGAGCTTGCGCAGCACGGCGGAGACGTGGCTCTCGACCGTCTTCACCGAGATGAACAGCTGCTTGGCGATCTCCTTGTACGCGTAGCCGCGGGCGATCAGCCGCAGCACCTCGCGCTCGCGCTGGGTCAGCCGGTCGAGGTCCTCGTCCACCGGCGGGGTGTCGGTGGCGGCGAAGGCGTCCAGTACGAAACCGGCCAGCCGGGGCGAGAAGACCGCGTCGCCGTCGGCGATCCGGAAGACCGCGTCGACCAGGTCGGTGCCGGTGATGGTCTTGGTGACGTAGCCGCGCGCGCCGCCGCGGATCACGCCGATGACGTCCTCGGCAGCGTCCGACACGGACAGCGCCAGGAACTTGACCCCTCCCTGCTCGCCCATCACCCCGACGGAGCGGCGCAGCACCTCGACGCCACCGCCACCGGGCAGGTGGACGTCGAGCAGCACCACGTCCGGCCTGGTCTCGGCGACCACGCGGACCGCCGAGTCCACGTCGTCGGCCTCGCCGACCACGTCGATGCCGGTCACCTCGGTGCGGCCGATCTCGGCCCTGACCCCCGTCCGGAACATCCGGTGGTCGTCCACCAGCACGACCCTGGCCCTGCGCTCCGGCCCTGCCTCAGTCATTCGTTCTCTCCATCTCCAGCTCGACCTCGGTGCCGCCGCCCGCCGCCGGCCGCACCCGGGCGGTGCCACCGTTGCGCTTCATCCGGCCCATGATCGACTCCCGTACGCCCATCCGGTCCTCGGGCACCGTGTCGGGGTCGAAGCCGGGGCCGTGGTCGCGGACGAACACCGACACCGTCCTCCCCTCCACCTCGGCGTAGACCTGGACCGGTCCCCCGCCACCGTACTTGGCCGCGTTGACGGTCGCCTCCCTCGCGGCCTGCATCTGTGCCGCGATCCTCTCGTCCATCGGGCAGTCGCCGACGATCACCAGCTCGACCGGGACGCCGTGCCGGTCCTCGACCTCGGCGACGACGGCGCGCAGGGTCTCCGCCATGGTGTCCGGCGCGGCCTCGGCGGCGGCCTCCGGACGGTACAGCCACAGCCGCAGCTCGCGCTCCTGGGAGCGCGCCAGCCGCAGCACCTCCTTGGGGTCCTCGGCCCGGCGCTGGATCAGGGTCAGGGTGTGCAGCACCGAGTCGTGGATGTGCGCGGCGATCTCGGCGCGCTCCTGGGCGCGGATGCGGGCGGTGCGCTCGGCGCCGAGGTCCTGCCACAGCCGCAGGCCGTACGGGCCGACCAGGACCAGCACCCCGGCCAGCACCGCGATCGAGGCCTCGACCACCGAGCCGAGCGCGGAGCCGCTGCCCTGCATGGCGAGCAGTGCGATGGTGCCGGCCACCGCGAGCAGCACGCCGACGCCGACCCGGGTGTAGGCGCCGCGCCGCTTCTCGCCCTCGATCCCGAACCAGCGCTGCCAGCGCGAGTCGTCGGCCTGCCGCCAGACCAGCGCGACGCCGACGCCGATCGCCAGCAGCGGCCAGGTGTAGGACTTGGCGGTCTGCCAGCCCAGCACGTTGAGCAGGGCGATCACGCCGATCACGACCATGACCAGGGCGGCGAGCTGGCCGAGGCCGCCCTGGTCGTCCTTGGCGGCGGGCCGGGCGGCCTCCGCGGAGCCGCCCTCCTCCGCGGACGCGGGCGCGGTGGCCGGCTCGCCCTGGAGGGTGCTCTGGAGCAGCTCCCTCAGGCGCCCGACCCAGCCGCCGCCCGCCTTGCTCAGCGGCGTGCCCGGCCGCAGCCACGGCGAGGTCGGGATGTAGACGCCGTTGACGTTCACCCAGTGCGTGCCGCCGCGCTGCGAGGGCTCGCCGATGCCGATCGGCACCACGAACCAGAACGCGGCGTACAGCAGCGCGCCGATCCCCTGCGCGAAGAACAGCAGCACGAAGGCGATCCGCACCCACCGGACCGGCAGCCCGAGGTGCACCGCCAGGCCGTGCGCGACGCCGCCCAGCACCCGCCCCCGCGGACTGCGGTAGAGCCGGCGGTACGGCGGCCGCCCGCCGTCGGGCGCGGTCGGGTCGCCGCCGCCCGACGGCGCGGCGTCGGGGGCGAGGGGTCGGGGGTCGGAACCGGGTGCTGCCACGCCACGATGGTTCCACGCGGGCACGTGCGGGCGCATCAGGGTGTCGCCCTGACGCTTATCAGGGACAAGTCAGGGTACGAGCAGGGCCGTACCCGGTTGGGCCCGCCCATCCCCTGCCGGAAGGATGGTGTCCATGACCGAGGACCACCGCATCCAGGAGGCCGGGCCCGCCGCCCCGCCGGAACCTGACCGCCCGTCGCTCACCAGGGCCGAGCACCACCGCGTGGTGGCCGGCGTCTGCGGCGGCCTCGGGCGGCATCTGGACATCGACCCGGTGGTCTTCCGGGTGGTCATCGTGGTGCTCTGCATCTCCGGCGGCCTCGGGCTGTTCCTGTACGGCCTGGCCTGGCTGATCGTCCCGACCGAGGGCAGCGCCGACGGCAAGGGCCGCGGCGGCCGCACCGAGCTCCAGCGGGTGCTCACCGGCCGGGTCGACGGCCAGTCCGTCGGCGCGGTGCTGCTGACGGTGATCGGCACCGGGGTGTTCTTCTCCTCGATGGGCAACGGCGACCAGCTGTTCCCGCTGCTGCTGCTCGGCGCCCTGGTCTTCCTGGCGGTGCGCTACGACCCGGACCGCCGCCGCGGCCGGGCCCGCGGGCGCCGGCACGGCGGCCCGTACGACCGCCACTTCCCCGAGTCCGACGCCTACCGCTGGCCGCGCCCGCCGGAGGACGAGGCCGCGCGCGCCCAGCGCGCCGCCGACTCCCCCGCGCCCGGCGCGAGCGGCTACCTCTGGGACCCCCGCCACCCCGAGCGCAACCCGTACGGCGCCGACGCCCCGGCCGCCCCCACCCCGGCCCCGCCGGCCGGCGGCCCGGCGCAGCCCTGGTGGCAGCGCCCCGACCTGCCGGAGGGCGACCCGCTGCGCAAGGAGCGCCCGGAGGGGCGGCGCGAGCCGGCCGTCGTGCGGCGCCCCCGGGAGCGGTCGGCGCTCGGCTTCTTCGGCTTCCTGCTGGCGATCGGTGCGGCCACCGCGGTCTGGTCCGCCTCGGTCGGCCACACCAACCCCACCAGGCTGAGCACCGTCGTGACGGCCACCGGCCTGCTGGTGATCGGTCTGACCCTGCTGGTCGCCGCGAAGTTCGGCAAGGCCCGCAAGCTCGCGGTGCTGGGCCTGCTGCTCACCCTGGCGCTGGCCTTCGTCGGCCGCACGCCGACCTCGGTGCAGGACGCCATCGGCCAGCGCGACTGGACGGTCGCCACGGCGACGGACCTGAAGGACCGTTACAACCTCGGCGCCGGGGACATCCGACTGGACCTGTCCGGGCTGGACCCGGCCGGGGCCACCCTGGCCACCAAGGTCGACCTCGGTGCCGGCCAGATCACCGTCACCCTGCCCCCGGACGTCACGGTCAACCTGGTGGCCAGGGTCGGGCTCGGCGACGTCTCCATCCCCGGTGAGCGCAGCGACAGCACCGGGCGGCACACCTACCTGTTGAACCCCGTCGGGGGGCAGGCATCCAAGGGCACGCTCGACCTCCAACTCGGGATCGGGCTCGGCAGCATCAAGGTGGTCCAGCAGTGAGGAAGCACCGGCTCGACCTGTTCTCGCTGATCGCGGGCGGACTGTTCACCGTGATCGCCGTGCTCTACCTGGTGGCGGCGCTCAACGACCGCACGGTGAACGGGCGGATCATCGTCCCGGTCGCCTTCATCGTGCTCGGCGTCGGCGGCCTGGCCGGCGCGGTCGCGGCGGTCGCCCGGCGCGGCCGGACCGACCGCGACGACTAGGGCGTGGACGAGCAGGCCCCGAACAAACAGGCCCCGGCGCTCAGCTCTGCAACGGGCCCAGGGTCAGCCTGTCCCCGTCCTTGCTGACGGTGTACTTCGGCAGCGGCTTGACCGCCGGCCCGTTGACCACCGCGCCGGTCGCGGCGTCGAAGCGGGAGCCGTGGCAGGGGCAGTACAGCTGGCCGTTCTTCGGCGCGTCCACCGCGCAGCCGGAGTGGGTGCACACCGAGGAGAGGGCGCAGTACTGCCCCGCCTTGGGCTGCACGATGTAGACGGCGTCCCCGGTGGCCGGGTCCTTGACCTGGGCCGATCCGCCGACCGCCACGCTCGCCGCGGACACCGAGGGGGCGGCCGGCGCCGGGGTGGTGGGGGCCGGGGCCGTGGACTGCTTGCCGGCGGGCTGCTTGTCCCGCCCGAAGGTGCGGGTCAGCGAGCCGGTCAGCAGGCCTGCGCCGCCGATCGCGACCGCCGCGATCCCGCCGTCCACCAGCGACCGGCGCCTGACGTGCTCCTCCTTCAGCCCGCGCACCCGGTCCCGCTCGGCCCGGCGGGCCAGGTAGCCGTCCACCGACAGGTAGGGCGTGCCGGCCAGCAGCAGCGGCGTCCAGGCCATCAGGTAGCCGAGGTCGTTGCCGAGGTAGTACGGCGAGACGCTCCAGCTGACGGTCAGCCAGAGGCTCAGGTTGAGCAGCGCGCCGCCGAGCGCCGAGACCCGGCCCCACAGACCGAGCAGGGTGCCGAGGCCGACCGCCAGTTCACCGAAGGCGACGGCGAGCGCGAACAGCGTCGGGTGGTCGAGGGCCACCCCGAGCAGGAAGGAGATCGGGCTGTCGGCCCTGACGGCCTGGGTCTGCGAGACGAAGGAGGCCGGGTCGCCCGCACCGGCCAGGTAGTGCGCGTCGGAGAGCTTGTCCAGGGCGGCGTAGACGAAGGTGACGCCGAGGAACAGTCGCAGCGGCAGCAGCGCGTACCGGGACGCGAGCGCCCTCAGCCACGCCGCCCGGTCGGCCGGGCCGGGCACTCCCCCGTGGACCGCCGCGGAGTTGCTGGCCTCCGACATCCCTCACACCTTCCCTCGCCGCCTGCCACTCCCTGACAGGTCCGGTCCGCATTCTGCCCGCTCCTGCGCGCTTTCGGTGGGACGTCCCCCCTGGGGGTCCGCCTCCCGGACGAGCGAACGGCCGCGCCGTCGCTCCCCACTACGGGAACGACGGCGCGGCCGTTCAGGCTCCGGTCGGTTCAGCGACCGGCGGGAGTGGTCACTCCCACTCGATGGTGCCCGGCGGCTTGCTGGTGACGTCGACGACGACGCGGTTCACGTCGCGGACCTCGTTGGTGATCCGGGTGGAGATCCTCGCCAGCACGTCGTACGGCAGGCGCGACCAGTCGGCGGTCATGGCGTCCTCGGACGAGACCGGGCGCAGCACGATCGGGTGACCGTAGGTGCGGCCGTCGCCCTGCACGCCCACGCTGCGCACGTCGGCGAGCAGCACGACCGGGCACTGCCAGATCTCGCGGTCCAGGCCGGCCGCGGTCAGCTCCTCGCGGGCGATCGCGTCGGCGTCGCGGAGCAGGTCCAGACGCTCCTTGGTGACCTCGCCGACGATCCGGATGCCCAGGCCCGGGCCCGGGAACGGCTGGCGCTGGACGATCTCCTCCGGCAGGCCGAGCTCCTGGCCGACCATCCGGACCTCGTCCTTGAACAGCTTGCGCAGCGGCTCGACCAGCTGGAACTGGAGGTCCTCGGGCAGGCCGCCGACGTTGTGGTGGGACTTGATGTTGGCGGTGCCGGTCCCGCCGCCGGACTCCACCACGTCCGGGTACAGAGTGCCCTGGACCAGGAAGTCGACCGACTGGCCGTGCTCGCCGGCCTCGGCGATGATCTCGGCCTGCGCCTGCTCGAAGACCCGGATGAACTCCCGGCCGATGATCTTGCGCTTCTCCTCGGGGTCGGTGACCCCCTTCAGCGCGTTCAGGAAGCGCTCGGAGGCGTCGACGACCTTCAGCTGCACGCCGGTGGCGGCGACGAAGTCCTTCTCGACCTGCTCGGTCTCGCCCTTGCGCATCAGGCCGTGGTCGACGTAGACGCAGGTCAGCTGGTCGCCGATGGCGCGGTTGACCAGGGCCGCGGCGACCGCGGAGTCCACGCCGCCGGAGAGGCCGCAGATCGCGCGCTTGTCGCCGACCTGCTCGCGGATCAGGGCGATCTGCTCCTCGACCACGCTGCCGGTGGTCCAGGTCGGGGCGATGCCCGCGCCGCGGTAGAGGAAGTGCTCCAGGACCAGCTGGCCGTGGTCGGAGTGCAGCACCTCGGGGTGGTACTGGACACCGTAGAGGCGGGCCTCGTCGTTCTCGAAGGCCGCGACCGGCACCAGGTCGGTGGAGGCGGTGACGGTGAAGCCCTCCGGGGCGGCGGAGCAGGCGTCGCCGTGCGACATCCACACCGAGTGCTGGGCCGGGATGCCCTCGAACAGGGTGGAGCCGGTGCGGGAGACCGCCAGCGGGGTGCGGCCGTACTCGCGGGCACCGTTGTTGTCGACCGCGCCGCCGAGGCTCTTGGCCATCAGCTGGAAGCCGTAGCACATGCCGAAGACCGGGACACCGGCCTCAAAGATCGCGCGGTCGATCTGCGGCGCGCCCTCTTCGTAGACCGACGACGGGCCGCCGGAGAGGATGATCGCCTTGGGGTTCTTGGCGAGCATCTCGGCGACCGGCATGCTGCTCGGCACGATCTCGCTGTAGACCCGCGCCTCACGCACCCGACGGGCGATGAGCTGGGCGTACTGGGCACCGAAATCGACCACCAGGACGGGGTCGTTGTCCGGCGCGGACTGGACGGGAATTGCAGAGGACACGGACGGCCTTCCGGCAGCGGTATCTAGGTGTCGCGCGGAACCGCCTCCCCGACGGGGGCTGCGGCTGCGGACGGGTGTGGGGTGTCTGAATACCGATTCTACCGGGCTGTCCGGTTTCACTCGTCTGCCCGTCCGCGGGACCGTGACCGGACGGGGCCGCGCTTCGTTGCTCCAGACGACCGTACGACCCGCGCCGCGTCCGCCAGACGCGCCGACTCCGCCCCCGGGGGCACCTCCGTACGGACGTGCAGGACCACGCGTGGAGCTCCACCCCAGTCCACCGGCGCATGTGGCGCCGCCGCCCCGGCCCGCCGGGGAGCGCGGTGCCGTGGGACCGTGCGCGGGTGCCGCGGCCGGCCAGCAGGGGACAGCGACCCCGGCCACGACTGGGTCGAGAGGTGGGGCGGTCGGCGCCCGGGGACGCCCGGGGCCGGCCGCCACACCCCGTTCTGTTCGGGACGCGCTCCCGGCGCGCTTCCCCCCGCCGTCCCGCGCCGCTACGCGCGTCTCCGTGCGCCCCAACCATCCACACCACTACACACCGTGATCATTCGGCACGGCGCCGACCTGAAATGGACTGTGCCGAACTGCGCCGAACCGGTTGCAGAGCATGCCCTCCGTCCAGCACGATGCTCGGTGTGAACGGTTCTCCCGGCGGCCGACAGGCCCGGCGTGGAGGCCCGGACCGATGTTTCCGCAGCCGCCGCACAGCCGGGCGGCCGCGGTTTGCTCTTCACGCTCCGTGATCGAGTGACCGGCGCAGACCTGCGCGTCGCCCCTCCCTCACGCGAACGTGCGCGCTCCGCCCCGCCGGCCACCCCCGCCGGCGCCCCGCGGGCGCACCCGAAGCCAACCGACACGACGGCGCTCCTCCCCCGGCGCCGTCACCTCCAGCACCGGCGCAGCCCTGGCGCCGAGTGCTGAGCGACAAAGGGCCCCGTTCCCCCGCGGGGCCCTTTGCCCTTCCCCGGGCCCGGCTCAGGGGTGGTCGCGCCAGACGGTCGGGTCGACCGGCTCCTCGGCCGGCCGCGGCGGCACGACGGGCGGCGGCGTCCCCGCGGCGGGGGTGGGCTGCACCTCGTGGGAGCCGATCACCTCGCTCACCCCGGTGCCGGTCATCTCCGCCCCAGGCCCGGCCTGGTGGGGGACGGCGTCCTGCGGCACCGCGCCCTGCGACGGCCCGGCCTGTGGCGGAACGCCGTACGCCGGCCCGGCCGGGTACGGCACCTCCGGCGGCACCGGCCCGTACTGCGCGGACTCGTACGGCGCGGGCCGGTACGGCGTCGCGCCGTCCGGAACGCCCTGGTACGAGCCGTTCCCGTACGCCCCGCCGCCCCGCCCGCCGAGGGCCGCCAGCAGCGCGGGCACCAGCAGGGCCCCGACCGCCACCCAGACCGCGCAGGCCAGCAGCACGCCGGGGAACTCCAGGTACGCCGAGACGTCCTGGGAGGTGACCGAGGTGCCCGAGCTGCCCGGGTTGCCCGAACCGTTCCAGCCCGCGACGGACGGCAGCACGTACGAGATCGCGGTGCTCGCCGAGACGCCGGCCACCGCCGACAGCGCGGTGAGCACCACGGCGTACACCACCGCCAGCCGGAGCCGGTCGGCCGCGTCCAGCCGCCGCCGGTACGCCGTCCAGCCGAGCACGGCCACGGCGGCGAGCGCCAGCAGTCCGGTCCAGCGCCACTCGGCGCTCTGGTCGTGCAGGTCGAAGAAGGAGAACTCCACGTCGTCGCCGCGGTCCGCCCAGCCCATCGCGCTCCCGCTCACGGTGGTGTGCCCCCGCAGGGTCGCGCCCGAGCCCACGCCGAGCAGCAGCAGGCCGATGTTCGGCAGGAAGGCCAGCGAGGTGGCGGCCTGCCAGCCCTCGTCCGCCTTGACCGTGACCAGGATGAAGGCCGTCAGCGAGGCCAGGCCCAGGGTCAGCGCGAGCGCCTGACCCGCCGTCAGCGCGGCCACCGCCCAGCCGCGCACCGAGCGGCTGCGCCAGGCGGACCAGCGCATCGCGTCGGTGCCGTAGACGGCGAAGGTCAGCAGCCCGCCCAGCAGGACGGTCCAGCCGACCGCCCAGACCCAGCCGGAGTCCGCGGTGAACGTCGTCTGCCCCAGCCTCTGGCCGCTGGAACCGGAGTAGTCGGAGGCGGCGCCGGACAGGGCCGGGTGCCAGGTGGTGCTGCCGAACAGGCCGAGCAGCGCGGTGACCGCGCCGAGCACCAGGGCGGTGCGCAGCGCCTCGCCGGCCGCCTGCTCCCGGGTGAGCTGGGAGCCGTCGGCCTTGCGCCGGCGCAGCCCGGCCCGCACGCCGAGCCAGAGCGCCAGGAACCACAGGATGGTGACCGTCATCGGCACCACCCAGAAGGTGCTGCTCACGCCCTCCGCGCTGCCCCGGTACAGCGCGCTCCGGTAACCGAGTTTGAACGGCGCGCCGAACGCGTTCAGCGCGATCGACAGCATCCCGCCGAAGCGGTCACCGAAGGCGGGCACGGGGACGATGTCGTCGTAGCTGCCGTCGTAGGAGTAGTCGCTCGGGATCGCCGCGATCAGCGCGACCAGCAGCAGGACCGCGGTCGGGGCGATGGCCGCCCGGAGTGCCGGGCGCCAGTCCGGCCCGGTCAGCAGGCGGTGCGCGGGCGAGGACGGCTGGTACGGCTGCCCGGCGCCCCAACTGCCCGTCGCGGGCGGGTACCCGGCGCCCGCGCCGGGCGGCGCGACCGGTGGCGGGTAGCCGGGCGGTGGCGGCGGGCCGGCCGTCGGAGGCGTGGGCGGGGGCGTGGACGGAGGCATGGGCGGGGGCGCCAACGGCCGCCCGCACGCCCCGCAGGCGGATGCGCCTTCCAGCGAAGTCGCCCCGCACGATGCGCAGTTGGCCATGGACCGCGTTCCCCCCGCTCGACGAGTTCCTGGTCCCCCAGGGAGCCCGTTTATCCCACCGGATCCGAACGGATGTCAACCGGGAACCCCGGCAGGCCGGTTGGCCCGCCGAGCGGGTTCAGTCGCGCTTCTTCGGGACCTCCGGAACGGGCAGCAGCGGCAGCCGCAGCGCACCGAAGGCGCCCTCCGGAACGGCCGGTCGCACCGGCGCCACGGGGGCGACCCGCAGGTAGTCCTCGCCCTGGGCGGGGCGCGGGTCCGCCTCGCCCTTGTTGGGCCACATCGACATCGCGCGCTCGGCCTGCGCGGTGATGGTGAGCGAGGGGTTGACTCCGAGGTTGGCGGAGACGGCCGCGCCGTCCACCACGCTGATCCCGGGGTGCCCGTACAGCCGGTGGTACGGGTCGACCACGCCGGTCTCGGGGGTGTCGCCGATCGAACAGCCGCCGAGGAAGTGCGCGGTCATCGGGATGTCGAAGATCTCGCCGACGCTGCTGCCCGGGAAGCCGTTGATCTCGTCGGCCAGCGCCTGGGCGCCCTGCTCGGCGGCCGGGATCCAGGTCGGGTTGGGGGTGCCGTGGCCCTGGGTGGAGGTGAGCCGGGCCTTGCCGAGCGGCCCCTTCTTCAGCGAGACGGTGATCGAGTTGTCCAGCGACTGCATCACCAGGCCGATGATCGTCTTCTCGGACCACCGGTGCTGGTTCATCGAGCGGGCGAAGGTCACCGGGTGGCGCGCCGAGTTGCCCAGGTAGCGCAGCCAGCGCGGGGTCCGCCCGCCGCCCCGGACCTGGGCTATCGACAGCGCGCCCATCGCGTTGGAGCCCTTGCCGTAACGGACCGGCTCGATGTGGGTGTTGGCGTCCGGGTGGATCGAGGAGGTGATCGCCACGCCCTTGGTGAAGTCCGCCTTGGCCCCGTAGCGCCCGTCGGTGGTCTGCGCGCCCACCAGCGCCTCGGAGTTGGTGCGGGTCAGCTCGCCGAGCCGGGCGGAGATCCGGGGCAGGTGGCCGGTGTCGCGCATACGGTGCAGCAGCGACTGGGTGCCGTAGGTGCCGGCGGCGACCACCACCCGGGCGGCGGTGATGGTCCGCGCGCCCGCCTTCACCCGGTCGGTCCTCGACCGGGAGTCGGTGCGGCGCACGTCCACCGCGAAACCTCCCCCGTGCTCACGGATCCGGGCCACCGTGGTGAGCGGGTGGATCTCGGCACCGCCCTGCTCCGCCAGGTGCAGGTAGTTCTCGGTGAGCATGTTCTTGGCGCCGTGCCGGCAGCCGGTCATGCACTCGCCGCACTCCACGCAGGCCTTGCGGGCCGGCCCGGCACCGCCGAAGTACGGGTCGGCGACCTCGTCCCCCGGCGCGGCCTTGGCCGTGCCGTCCGTGTCCTTGCCGTCCCCGAAGAAGACCCCGACCGGCGCCATGTGGAAGGTCTCGCCGACGCCCATCCGCTCGGCGGCCGCCTTCAGGTGGACGTCCGAGGGGGTGACGGTCGGGTTGAGCCGGACCCCGAGCATCCGCTGCGCCTGGTCGTAGAACGGCGCCAACTCCTCCTGCCAGTCGGTGATGTGGCGCCACTGGCGGTCCTCGAAGAAGGCCTTCGGCGGCACGTACAGGGTGTTGGCGTAGTTCAGCGAGCCGCCGCCGACCCCGGCGCCGGCCAGGATCAGCACATTGGCCAGCAGGTGGATCCGCTGGATGCCGTACAGCCCGAGCTGCGGCGCCCACAGGTAGTTCGGCAGGTCCCAGGAGTTCCGGGGCAGTTCGTCCCGCTCGAAGCGCCGCCCGGCCTCCAGGACGGCGACCCGGTAGCCCTTCTCGGTCAGCCGCAGCGCCGCGACCGAACCGCCGAAGCCGGAACCGACCACGACGACGTCGTAGTCGAACTCGGCCGAACCGCCGGACTCCACCATCTGCCACTGCTCCTTCGGGGTCTGAACCTGCCTGGGGGAAAAGCCGATCGGCGCTGCGCGAAGCGCGACTGCCGGGGTGCCCGGGTTGCCGGGGTTGCCCGGGTTACTTGAACCGCAGCGCCTTGAGCACCCGCAGCCCGCCGGTCATCACGGCGGCGAACTGCCTGTCGTCCAGGCCGAACGAGGGCGCGATCGGCATCACCCGCTGGGTCGCGATGGTCTGCGCCTCGGTGAAGCGCAGGATGCCCTCGGCGCCGTGCCGCCGGCCCAGCCCGGAGTCGCCCATGCCGCCCATCGGCGCCGCCACCGAGCCGTACGCGGCCGCGTAGGACTCGTTGACGTTGACCGTCCCGGTCCGCAGCCGGGCCGCGACCGCCCGGCCGCGCCGCAGGTCCCTGGTCCAGACGCTGGAGTTCAGGCCGTACGGCGTGGAGTTGGCGGCGGCCACCGCCTCCTCCTCGGTGTCGAAGCGGTAGACCGAGACGACCGGGCCGAAGGTCTCCTCGCCGCAGACCGCCATCCCCGGGGTCACCCCGTCGAGGATGGTCGGCTCGTGGAAGTACGGGCCGAGCTCGGGCCGGGCCCGCCCGCCGGCCAGCACGGTGGCGCCCGCCTTGACCGCCTCCTCGACGTGCCGGGTGGTGGTGTCCAACTGCCGGGCCGAGACCAGCGAGCCCATGTCGGCGCCGTACGCGAGCCCGCCGCCGAGGCGCAGCGCCCGGGTGCGGGCGACGAAGCGCTCCAGGAACTCCTCGGCCACCGAGCGGTGCACCAGCAACCGCTCGATCGAGATGCACAGCTGCCCGGCCGAGGAGAAGCAGGCCCGTACGGCGCCCGCGGCGGCCGCGTCGAGGTCGGCGTCGGAGAGCACCAGCATGGCGTTCTTGCCGCCGAGTTCGAGCGAGGCGCCGACCAGCCGGGCGGCGGCGCGCTGGGCGACCTCGCGGCCGGTGCGGGTGGAGCCGGTGAAGGAGACGTAGTCGGCGTGCTCGACCACGGCGGGGCCGATCACCGGGCCGTCGCCGATCACCACCTGCCACAGGTCGGCGGGCAGCCCGGCCTCGATCATCAGTCCGCGGGCCCACAGCGCGGTCAGCGCGGTCTGGGTGTCGGGCTTGTTGACCACCGCGTTGCCGGCCACGAAGGCGGGCAGCAGGTCCCCGATGCACAGCTCCAGCGGGTAGTTCCACGGCGAGATGTGGCCGACCACGCCCTTGGGCCGACGGGCCTCGACGGTGTGGGTGAGCACCGGCAGCGCGCCGCCGCGCCGGCGGTCCTTCAGGTAGCCCTGCGCGCCGCGCCCGTAGTGGCGGGCCGCCATGGCGACGGCCATCACCTCCTCGAAGGCGTGCAGCCGGGCCTTGCCGGTCTCGGCCTGGACCAGGTCCAGCACCTCGTCCTGGCGCCTGAGCAGCAGGTCGTGGAAGCGCAGCAGGACGGCGGCGCGGCGGCGCACCGGCAGCGCGGCCCAGGCGGACTGGGCGCGGCGGGCCAGCTGGAAGGCGACCTCGACGTCCGCCGGGGTGGACCTCGGCAGACCGGCCAGCCGCTCGCCGGTCAGCGGGGCGACGGTCTCCACCACGCTGGGCTCACCGGTGGCGGTGACCCCGGCGGCCAGCCGAGCGACCAGGGACGGCGGGACGGCGGCCTCGACGGTCCGACCGCCGCCGGGGGCCGCCGGGTTGCCGCCCTCGGGAGAGGCGCCGGCGTGTTCGGTGGCCACTGCATCTGCTGTGAGGTCCGACATACGGCGCAGCCTAGGCCTTCGGCGCCCGGGGCGGTACCCGTCGGTAACAAGAATCTGCCGCAGTCGGGCGAAAGCGGGGCGCTCTCCCCCCGACCCGTGCTACCGGGTGGGCGTGAAGCTGTTGAGCACCGTGTGGAAGCGCTGCAGGGCCTCGTTCCACTCGTTGCCCTTGTCCGGGCTGGACGAGTAGACCGCGTACGCCGTGCCGTCCTCGTCGATGAACTCGGCCTCGATCGCGCGCCGCCGGCCGCCCTCCTTGGCCGCGTAGCTGAACTCCCAGACGGCCGCCTCGTGGCCGTTCACCGCGGCGCCGGCCAACCGGTGCTGCTTGTAGTCCTTCAGCGACTTGGAGACGCTGGCCTCCATCTGCCGCATGTGGTCCATCGGCTTGATCGACTGCCCGACGGTGACCGCGAACTGGAGGTAGTGCAGCTTGTTGTCGGGGGTGTAGAAGATCTGGTTGCCGTCCGTCCCGCTGACGCGCTGCCAGGCCGGGCTCGCGGTCGGCAGCGGGAAGCGGAAGCCGGCCGGGTCGTCGACCCAGTGGAAGCCGGGGGGCGCGGACGCGTCGGGGGCGACGCTGCCGGTCGGCTCCGGCTCGGCCGTCTCGACCGGCGCGGACGGGGTGGAGTCGGCCGCCGTCGTGTCGGCCACGTGCCGGGTGGCGAAGTAGGTCGCCGCGGCCGCCAGCAGGCCGACCGCCACCGCGACGGCGACGAGCTTCAGCCGGTTACGGCGCTTGGCCGGACCGCGCGCGGGCGCGACGGAGTGAGCGACCGGCGTGCCGACGGTGCTGTGCGCCTGCGATATGACGGCCCCGCCCCCGGCGGTGTCCTGGTCGACGGCCGGGACGGCGGACGGGCCGCCGGGCGGGACGGTGGCCGGGACGGCCGTCGGGGCGCCGCCCGGACCGTCGGCCGCCTCCGCGGCCCCGGCCGGCCGCTGCTCGGTCGGCTCCTCCGAACCCTCCAGCGGGTTCCCCGCCGTGTCCGGCACCTCACTGCGATCCACCACCGGCACCGACTGGGTGGGCGTACGCATCGGCGGGACCGACTTCAGCCCCATGGTGTGCCCGGCCTGCACCTCGGCCAGCATCCGGGCCGCCTCGTCGGCGGTCGGCCGGTCGGCCGGGTCCTTGGCCATCAGCGCGGCCAGTACCGGCCCCAGCGGCCCGGCCCGACGCGACTCCGGCAGCGGCTCGTCGACCACCGCGGCCAGCGTGGTGATCGGCGAGTCCCGGCGGAAGGGCGACTGGCCCTCGACCGCCGCGTACAGCGTCGCCCCGAGGCCCCACAGGTCGGAGGCCGGACCGGGCCGCTCGCCCTGGGCGCGCTCGGGCGCCAGGTAGTCCGGCGAACCGACCAGGTCTCCCGGCCTGGTCAGCTCGGTCGAGCCCTCGTACTTCGCGATGCCGAAGTCCAGCAGCACCACCCGCCCGGTGCCGCGTTCCAGCAGCACGTTGGCCGGCTTGACGTCCCGGTGCAGCACGCCGAGCTGGTGGCCGCGGTGCAGCGCGGCCAGCACCTGGCTGCCGACCTCGGCGGCGGCGCGCGGCGGCAGGGTGCCGTCCTGGCTGATCACGTCGGCCAGCGAGCGGCCGTCGACCAGTTCCATCACGATCCACGGCCGGCCGTCCTGCTCCAGCACGTCGTGCACGGTGATCACGCCGGGGTGCTTGATCCGGGCCGCGGCGCTGGCCTCGCGCTTCATCCGGGTGTGCAGGATCTGGAGGTCCTCCTCGGGCAGGTGGTTGACGGTCAGTTCCTTGACCGCGACCTCCCGGTCCAGCATCCGGTCCCAGGCCCGCCAGACCGTGCCCATCCCGCCCCGGCCGAGCCGCTCGCCGAGCTCGTACCGCCCGGCCAGCAGCCGTTCCTCCTCAGCCGCCTCCGGCCGGTCCTGCACGCCCATCGGCGACCGCTCCCCCTCTCAAGTCCATCTGCCGTCACCGCGACGGATCGCCTGGTGCAGACCGCTGTTCGAACAAATCCCACGGACACATTAGGCGCACCTTGCCCACCCCGGTAATCACGCCCGTCCACCGGACCGTCACACCGGCGTCCGGCGGGGCCGTCAGCCTGCGAACAGCACCACGGCGGCCACCCCCAGCGCCAGCAGCACGAACACGGCGCCGACCAGCAGCGGCCCCAGCAGGGCCGGTGATATCCGCGGCGCCCGCCCGCTCCCCGCCCCGCCCGGCTCCGGGCCCGGCTCCGGCCCGATCGCGGACCGCCCGGCCGCCGCCCGGCCGCCCCGCCGACGCTGCCGCGGCACCAGCGGCGCCGCCGGCTTCAGCTCCACCGCCCGCGCCGCCCGCTCCTCGTCGGCCGGCTCCGGCGCGCCCGCCAGCAGCTCCGCCAGCTCCCCACGCACCTGCTCCGCGGTCGGCCGCAGGGTCGGATCGGGCCTCAGCAGCCGCTCGACCAGAGGTGCCAACGGCCCGCAGACCGCCGAGGGTTCACGCCGCCCGTCCCGGACCGCCGTCACCAGCTCCGGCACGTTGCCCTCCGGGAACGGCGAACGGCCGGTGACCATCCGCTGCAGCAGCACCCCGAGCGCCCAGCAGTCCCCCGCCGGGCCGCCGTCCAGCGGCCAGCGCTCGGACACCGGGCCGACCAGGGTGGCCCGTACGTCGTACCGGCGGCGGCCGCCCGGCCCGCCGAGGTCCTCGGCCAGCGCCTCCTCCGCCACCCCGGCGAGCAGCCCGCCGAGCATCGCCGCGCCGTCCTCGCAGACCAGCACCGACCCGGCGGTCAGATTGCCGTGCGAGAGCCCGGCGTCATGCAGCGCCCGAAGCGCGCCGGCCAGGTCCGCCGCCAGCTCGGCCGCCCGGTACACCGGCACCGGCCCGGCGACGAGCAGTTCGGCCAGCGACTGCCCGCGCGGCCGCTCCTCGACCGTCCACAGCAGCTCGCCCTCGACGAAGGCCCCGACCCCGCGCAGCAGCCGCGGGTGCCAGGACGGTGCGGCCGAGCCGACCGCCGCCACCCGCCGCACCAGCCGGTCCGCCTGCGCGGGCACCGGCTCGTCCGGGTCCCGGCCGCCGGCCAGCAACGCGGGCAGTTCCAGGGCGCGCAGCAGCACCGATTCGCCGGTCCGCTCGTCCACCGCGAGGGCGCACAGCGGTTCAGGACGGTCCGTCAGCCGGTACCGCCCGGCCAGCAACTGCCCGGGGCCGCCTCGCATGCCAGTTCCTCTCGCTCACCGAGCAGCCTACTGAGCGGCTCCCTTAGGCTCGGACCCATGGAATGGACCGATCTGATCGACACCGCCTTCAGGGTGGCGGGAAACAGCAGCCAAGCCAACCAGGCCGAGGCGGTCCGCACGGTCGAGGCCGTCGTGATCGACGGCGAGAAGCCGGTCGCCTCCACCGCCGGGCGCCACCCCGACCACTTCCGCAAGGGAGTACTGGTACTGACCACCCACCGGTTCCTCTTCCTGAAGGACGGAAAACCGCCGGTCCCGGTTCCGCTTACGGCTGTCACCGACGTCACCGTCACCCGCACCAGGTTCAACGGCGATGTGCTCGTCCTGGTCGCGCTCACCGGCTCGCACCGCTTCGAGGACGTGGTCAAGGCCGAGGTGTTCGCCGAGCAGGTCCGGGAGTGCGCGCGGCTCGCCCGCACCGCCCCTCCGCGGGCGCCCGCCGCCATCCCGGCCCCCTCCGACGCCGCCCCCGCCGAGCTCTCGGCCGGCGAGCAACTCATCGGCCAGCTGGAGCGGTTGGCCGCCCTGCGGGCCTCCGGGGCGCTCACCGAGGAGGAGTTCGGCCGGGCCAAGCAGCGCCTGATCGGCTGAGCCCGGGCCGCTACGGCGCGGGCTGGAAGCTGTTGAAGACGACGTCCCGGACCGGGGCCTGCGCGGCCCACTCCGCGTCCGGGACGATCCAGTAGATCGCGTAGCCGTACTTGGCCGGGGTGCCGGTCACGAAGCCGCGGTTGAGCGAGTGCGTTTTGGGCGTGCCGCTGGTCCACTCCCAGTCCGCCGCGTTGGTCCACTGCCGGTAGGCGACCGACGCCAGGTTCAGCCGCTGGTAGTTGCTGACCTGCGCGCGCAGCCCGGGCTCGGACTCCTGCCAGTCGGCGAGCGCGCTCGGCCGCGGCGAGGTGGTCCACTCGATCCGCAGCTGGCTGCCGTCGGCGCTCTTGAAGACCCGCCGGTCGGGGTCCGACCCGGTCGGCTGCAGCCCGTCTGGCAGGACGACCGAGAAGCCGCTCGGGTCCTGGTACACGTGGTACCCGGCCGGCACCGCACCGCCCGGCGCGGGCTGCGTCGGCGTCGGGGTGGGCGTCGGGGTCTGGGCCGCGGTGGTGACCGGCGGCGGTACGGCGGCCGAGGAGACCGCCGGGGTGGCGGCCGGGGCCGACGGCTCGGCAACCGTCCCGGCGGGCGCCGGCTCGGTGGACGGGGCCGCCGGGCTCTGCTCCGGAGCGGCCCCGGTGGTCGCCGCGACCGGCGAGGTGGCGCCCGCGCCGTTCGTGCTCCCGTCGGCCGAACCGCCGTCACCGTTGCCGACCGCATGGACCACTGCGACGATCCCGGCGATCAGCAGCAGCACCAGCACCACGGTGACCACGGCCAGCCGCCGCCGCCCCTTGCGCGGATCGGCCCCGGCCGCCTGGGTCGCGCCCATCGTCCACTCGCTGGTCACCGGCCGGATCGACTCGGTCTCCGGAGCGGACGCCGGGCCGTCCGGCTTCGCGGCGGGCTCCGCCGTCGGCTCCTCGTCACGGGCCCGGCTGCCGACCCGGACCGTCCCCAGCAGCCCGCCCACGGTCCGCTTGGGCGCCTCCTCGGCCTCCGCCGCCGACGGCTTCTCCACCGCCTTCTCGACCGGCTGCTCGACCGGCTGCTCGGCCGGCTGCTCGGCCGGCTTCCCCGTCGTCTTCCCGGCCGCCTTCTCCATCGGCACCGCGTGCTCGGTGGTCGACTCGGCCTTCGCGGTCGCCTCCGCGACCACCCGCTTGAGCATCGACCGGGTCTGCGAGGCGTCCAGCCGCTTCGCCGGGTCCTTCGCCAGCAGCCCCTCGATCACCGGCAGCAGCGGCCCGGCGTTCACCGGTGGGGTCAGTTCCTCGGTCATCACCGCCGTCAGGGTGGCCAGCGCCGAGCCCCGGTCGTACGGCGGCCGCCCCTCGACCATCGCGTACAGCGTCCCGCCCAGCGACCACAGGTCCGCCGGCGGCCCGGGCTTCTGCCCCTGGGCCCGCTCCGGGGATATGTACGAGGGCGCGCCGACCAGCATCCCGGTGGAGGTGACCGAGGCGTCGCCCTCCACGCTGGCGATCCCGAAGTCGGTGAGCACGACCCGGCCGTCCTCGCCGATCAGCACGTTGGACGGCTTGACGTCCCGGTGCAGGATGCCCAGCGCGTGCGCGGCGCTCAGCACGCCCAGCACGTCCAGCGCGATCTCCGCCGCCCGGCCGGGCGCCAGCGGCCCGTCCTCCCGGATCACGTCGGCCAGCGAACGGGACTCGACCAGCTCCATGACGATCCACGGCCGGTCGTCCTCGTCGACCACGTCGAAGACGGTCACCGCCGAGTTGTGCCGGATCCGCGCGGTCGCCTTGGCCTCGCGCAGCGTCCGGACGATCAGCCGGTGCTTCTCCTCCTCCTCGACGCTGGCGTTCATCCGCAGTTCCTTGACCGCGACGGTCCGGCCCAGCATCTCGTCCTCGGCGCGCCAGACGGTGCCCATGCCACCGCGTCCGAGCACGCCGTTCAGCCGGTAGCGGCCGGCCAGGAGGCGGCCGGTGGAACCCTGCGCCTGGGTCATTCGGAACGTTCCCCCATGTGCTGCTGGCGGTCGTGGTGACGGCGCGTAGGCCCGGCCCCGGGCCCGAACGCCCAAGCCTCCATCATCCCCTGTCCCGCGGGCCCCCGACCACCCGGCCCCCGCCCCAAGCCGGGACGAACCCGAACGGGTAAGGCGCTCCGTGCCCGATCTGTGATCGAAAACTCGCCAAGATCTGCCCCGATCGCTGCTACCGTGCGGCAGCTGATCGTCTCTCCGGGGGGATTCGACGCCCATGACCGCACCCGCAACGGGCACTGACGGCTCATCGAGCCGTCCGCACACCGCTCAGCACTTCTCGGTCGCACCCGTCCTGGACACCCCGGAGGGGTACGTCGCCCCCGGCATGCCCGGCGTCCCGGTGACGGGCTACGACCCGGTCTCCCCCGCCGCCTCCCGGGCCACCCCGCGCCGCCGCACCGCCCTCGCCGTCGCCCTCGCCCTGCTCGCCGCGCTGCTCGGCGGCCTGGCGTACGGCTGCGCCCCGCTGCGGGCCGCCGACAGCCTCGGCTGGCTGACCATCGCCCAGGCCGGACTGGTCGCCCTCCCCCTCGGCCGGCTCGGCGGCCGCAGCCGCTTACTCCCGCCGCTCGGCGCCCTGCTCGCGGCCGGCGCCCTGCTGACCGGCCAGCTCACCCAGCACCTGCGCCTGGTGCACACCGCCGGCCCCGGCCCGCGCGGCCTCCTGCCCGACACCCTGGCCTCCTGGCGCGCCGACCTGCGCCCGCTGGACCTCGCCTTCTACGGCATCGCCCTGATCGGCGGCTTCCTCCTCACCCGCCGCACCGCCGACCACGGCTGAATCCCCCGCACAGCCCCCGGACAGGCCGAAGGCCCCCACCCGGCGAACCGGGCGGAGGCCTCCAGCCTCACCTCAGAGCACGACTCAGCGGTGGTCGAGCGCCGGGTTGACGGTCACCTCGACCCGCTGGAACTCCTTCAGCTCCGTGTAGCCCGTGGTCGCCATCGCACGGCGCAGCGCACCGAACAGGTTCATGGTGCCGTCCGGGGTGTGCGAGGGACCGGTCAGGATCTCCTCGGTGGTGCCGACGGTGCCGAGGTCCACCCGCTTGCCGCGCGGCAGCTCCTCGTGGACGGCCTCCATGCCCCAGTGGAAGCCCTTGCCCGGGGCGTCCGTGGCACGGGCCAGCGCGGCACCGATCATCACCGCGTCGGCGCCGCAGGCGACGGCCTTCGGGATGTCGCCGCTGTAGCCGACGCCACCGTCCGCGATCACGTGCACGTAGCGGCCGCCGGACTCGTCCATGTAGTCGCGGCGGGCGGCCGCCACGTCGGCGACGGCGGTGGCCATCGGCACCTGGATGCCCAGCACGTTGCGGGTGGTGTGGGCGGCGCCGCCGCCGAAGCCGACCAGCACGCCGGCCGCGCCGGTCCGCATCAGGTGCAGCGCGGCGGTGTAGGTGGCGCAGCCGCCGACGATCACCGGGACGTCCAGCTCGTAGATGAACTGCTTGAGGTTGAGCGGCTCGGCGGCGCTGGAGACGTGCTCGGCCGAGACGGTGGTGCCGCGGATGACGAAGACGTCGACCCCGGCGTCCACGACGGCCTTGGAGAACTCGGCGGTGCGCTGCGGCGAGAGCGCGGCGGCGGTGACCACACCGGAGTCGCGGACCTCCTGGATCCGCTGCTTGATCAGCTCGGCGCGGATCGGCGCGGCGTAGATCTCCTGGAGGCGGCGGGTCGCGGTGGTGGCGTCGGAGATCGCGGCGATCTCGTCCAGCAGCGGCTGCGGGTCCTCGTAGCGGGTCCAGAGGCCTTCCAGGTTCAGCACACCCAGACCGCCCAGGCGGCCGATCTTGATGGCCTGCTCCGGCGAGACCACGCTGTCCATCGGCGCGGCCAGGAACGGCAGCTCGAAGCGGTAGGCGTCGATCTGCCAGGCGATCGAGACCTCCTTCGGGTCACGCGTACGGCGGCTGGGGACGACGGCGATGTCGTCGAAGGCGTACGCCCGGCGGCCGCGCTTGCCTCGCCCGATCTCGATCTCAGTCACTTCGAGCCCTTCTCTTTGTTGCTCATGCCCGCCGGGTCACCCCGGCCGCCCCCCAGTATCCCGTACCGCCGGTGGTCCCGCCCCGACGGCCCGTACCCCGGACGGGCCCGAACCGGCCCGAACAAGCGGGAAGGGCCCGCGACGGCGGGCCCTTCTGCGCTCAACGGATCAGCTCAGCGGATCAGCGGTTGGAGTAGTTCGGCGCCTCGACGGTCATCTGGATGTCGTGCGGGTGGCTCTCCTTGAGGCCCGCCGAGGTGATCCGGACGAAGCGGCCCTTGCTCTCCATCTCGGCGATGGTGCCGGCGCCGACGTAGCCCATGGTCTGACGCAGACCGCCGACCAGCTGGTAGAGCACGGTCGAGAGCGGGCCGCGGTAGGGCACCTGGCCCTCGATGCCCTCGGCGATCAGCTTCTCGTCCGAGGTGACCTCGCCCTGGAAGTAGCGGTCCTTGGAGAAGGACTTCGCCTGGCCGCGGGTCTGCATGGCGCCCAGCGAGCCCATGCCGCGGTAGGACTTGAACTGCTTGCCGTTGATGAACATCAGCTCGCCCGGGGACTCCTCGCAGCCGGCCAGCAGCGAGCCCAGCATCACGGTGTCGGCACCGGCGGCCAGCGCCTTGCCGATGTCGCCCGAGTACTGGAGGCCTCCGTCGCCGATGACCGGCACGCCGGCCGCCTGGCAGGCCTGGGCGGCCTCGTAGATGGCGGTGATCTGCGGGACGCCGATGCCGGCGACCACGCGGGTGGTGCAGATGGAGCCGGGGCCGACGCCGACCTTGACGCCGTCCACGCCGGCGTCGATCAGCGCCTGGGCGCCGTCCCGGGTGGCGACGTTGCCGCCGACCACGTCGACCCCGACGGCCGACTTGATCTTCGCGATCCAGGCCAGCGCGTTGTGGCTGTGGCCGTGCGAGGTGTCCACCACCAGGAAGTCCACACCCGCCTCGACCAGGGCCTGGGCCCGGTCGAAGGCCTCGGCGCTGGCGCCGACCGCGGCACCGACCAGCAGTCGGCCCTCGGCGTCCTTGGCGGCGTTCGGGTACTGCTCGGCCTTGACGAAGTCCTTGACGGTGATCAGGCCCTTGATCCGGCCCTCGTCGTCGACCAGCGGGAGCTTCTCGATCTTGTGGCGGCGCAGCAGTGCCATCGCGTCCTGGCCGGAGATGCCGACCTTGCCGGTGATCAGCGGCATCGGGGTCATGATCTCGCGGACCTGGCGGCTGCGGTCCGACTCGAAGGCCATGTCACGGTTGGTGACGATGCCCAGCAGCTTGCCGGACGGGTCCGCGATCGGCACGCCGGAGATGCGGAACTTGGCGCACAGCGCGTCGGCCTCGGCCAGCGTGGTGTCCGGGCCGACCGTGATCGGGTCGGTGACCATGCCGGACTCGGAGCGCTTCACCAGGTCGACCTGGTTGGCCTGGTCCTCGACCGAGAGGTTGCGGTGCAGGACGCCGACGCCGCCCTGGCGGGCCATGGCGATGGCCATCCGGGACTCGGTCACCTTGTCCATCGCGGCGGACAGCAGCGGGATGTTGACGCGGACGTTCCGGGAGACCCGCGAGGAGGTGTCGACCTGGTTCGGCAGCACCTCGGAGGCCCCGGGCAGCAGCAGCACGTCATCGAACGTGAGCCCGAGCATGGCGAACTTCTCGGGTACGCCTGCGGCGTTGTAAGACATTTGGGGGGTACCTTCCGTGGCCGGCCTAATCCGCTCGCGCCCTGAGGTAGGGGGCGCTGTCATCGCTCACTCGCGCAGACCGCCGAAGCCGGGTGGAATGGGAGGAACCTCCAAGAGATCCTCGCGCGCACCCGCGAAACTTTGGCAACCCGCCCAGGCGCCGATACCCCATGGTACTGGCACCGCGAATGTGCCCTCGTGTGCTCTTGACAACAACCGCCCCCGGTGGCCCATTCCACCCGGCCGATGCCTCAGGAGGACTCCTCCGCGAGCGCCCGCAGCCGGCTGAGCGCCCGGTGCTGGGCCACCCGGACGGCCCCCGGCGACATCCCGAGCACCTCGCCGGTCTCCTCCGCCGACAGCCCGGCGGCCACCCGCAGAAGCACCAGCTCGCGCTGACGGGCCGGCAGGTTGGAGAGCAGTTCCTTGGCCCAGGCCGCGTCGCTGCTGAGCAGCGCCTGCTCCTCCGGGCCGAGCGCCTCGTCCGGCACCTCCGGCAGGTCGTCCTGCGGCACGACCGTCGAGCCGGGCCCGCGCATCGCGGCCCGCTGCAGATCGGCGATCTTGTGCGCGGCGATCCCGTAGACGAAGGCCTCGAACGGCCGCCCCTGGTCCTTGTACCGGGGCAGCGCGCACAGCACCGCGACGCAGACCTCCTGGGCCACGTCGTCCACGTGGTGGCGGGCCCCGCCGGGCAGCCTGACCAGCTTGGCCCGGCAGTAGCGCAGCGCGAGCGGGTGGACGTAGGCGAGCAGGGCGTCGATGGCCGGGCCCTCGCCGCGCACGGCGGCCGCGACCAGCTCGCCCATCAGTGGCGAGCCGCCCGTGCCGAGCACCGGCGGGCGGCCCGGTCCGGCCTCCGCGCCCGGGCCGCCGGAACCGTCGTACGACGGATCGCGACCCGGTCCGGAGGGCTCGGCCCCGCCCGGGTCCACCTGGCCGGCCGCACCGGCGACATCGTCGCGCATCGATCCATGGTGCCTGGTCGACCGGGAAAACGCGGCACCGCGTCCGGAGTTGTGCACCGGAACGTTATGCGCTGCGACACCATGGGGCGTACCGGGCACCACCGGCCCCTCCTGCACCGTGCCGCCTCCCGCCCCGCCGCTGTGAGCGGTCCCGTCCGTCGCGTCGTCCGCCGAGTGTCCTGCGGCTGCGTGGTTCGCCGCAGTGCCTGTCCGCTGGTCCCCGAGGTGCTCCACTCCTCCATGGTGCAACCTCGGGACCGTAACGTCACACGCCTGTACGGCGCCCGCTCCGGAATTCGACGGCGGCGCCCCGCAGCCGGCGGCGCCGCCGGCGGTCAGCGGACCAGGCCCCAGCGGAAACCCAGCGCCACCGCGTGCGCGCGGTCGGAGGCCCCGAGCTTCTTGAACAGCCGTCGGGCGTGGGTCTTGACGGTGTCCTCGGACAGGAACAGCTCGCGGCCGATCTCGGCGTTGCTGCGGCCGTGGCTCATGCCCTCCAGCACCTGGATCTCACGCGCCGTCAAGGTCGGCGCCGCGCCCATGTCGGGGCTGCGCAGCCGGCGCGGGGCGAGCCGCCAGGTCGGGTCGGCGAGGGCCTGGGTGACGGTGGCCCGCAGCTCGGCGCGCGAGGCGTCCTTGTGCAGGTACCCGCGGGCGCCCGCGGCCACCGCGAGCGCGACACCGTCGAGGTCCTCGGCGACGGTGAGCATGATGATCCGCGCGCCCGGATCGGCGGACAGCAGCCGCCGGACCGTCTCGACCCCGCCGAGGCCGGGCATCCGGACGTCCATCAGAACGAGATCGGAGCGGTCGGCCACCCAGCGGCGGAGGACCTCCTCCCCGTTCGTCGCGGTGGTGACCCGGTCCACACCGGGTACGGTCGCGACCGCGCGGCGAAGCGCCTCGCGGGCGAGCGGGGAATCGTCGCAAACGAGAACGGAAGTCATGACCGTCGTCCTCCGCAGCTGATCCGCGTCACGTTGAGCCTCCTGGCTGGTACGAACCTCTCCGACACGGCCGATCGGCGACAGACTCCGTCCTGATCGCCCCAAACTGCCCGCGATCGTTCCCGACGTCCGGCGCCCGCTAACCGCCTCCGCACTTCCAACGACCGTCACTCGAATGAGTTACGGCCTTCAGGGCATCTCCACCACTGTACGTGGCCAACCCATTACCGATCAGCCGCATCGCGGTGCACACGCCGCTCTTTTGCGCAGCTCGCGCGCGGTCGGCGTACGACCCGCACACCGGTGCGGTGTGTCGCGCGCCCGTCGGCCACCCGAATGCCACACCCGCGCCCGGCGGGCCCCTTGCCCACTTTGCCCGTTTTTATAGCGTTCGTATGGTCATTGACTGTTGTGCCAGTGTGTGGGTGACTTGTCCATGGAGTTGCCTTAAGTCATATTTCCAGGTGTCCACATCAGCGCAGTAACGCCCCGCCGGTCCGCTCGGCGGCAGCCCCGCCGGACCGCCCGGCCGACGGCCGACCGCCTCTGAAGGGAATGAGCCATGGCAGATTTCTCCCGCCTCCCCGGCCCCAACGCGGACCTCTGGGACTGGCAGCTCTCCGCGGCGTGCCGTGGCGTGGACAGCTCGCTCTTCTTCCACCCCGAGGGCGAACGGGGGGCCGCGCGCAGCTCGCGCGAGGCCAGCGCCAAGGAGGTCTGCATGCGCTGCCCGGTGATCGCCGAATGCGCCGCGCACGCCCTGGCGGTCCGCGAGCCGTACGGCGTCTGGGGCGGGATGACGGAGGACGAGCGCGAGGAGATGCTGGGCCGTTCGCGGCACCGTCTGGTGGAGATCCCCCTGACCCCTCCGGCGGTCGCGCAGCGCTAGACCCGTTCCACGGCGCGCCGTGAAGAAACGTTTCTTCGCGGCGCCTCAGGCTGCCCCGCGCCCCTCAGGGCAGCGAGAGCCCGCCAGCCGTCAGCGGCCGGTGGCGGAGCCCGCCAGCCGCTCCAGCATCAGCGCGACGGCCGGCACCTCGGCCAGGTCCGGCAGGGTCAGCGCCACCACCTGGCGCACCGCCGGCACCCCGGCGGCCGTCCGCACCGGCACCGTCGAAACGCCGTCAGGACGCACCGACTGCAACGCCAGCCGGGGCAGGACCGCCACCCCGAGCCCGGCCGCCACCAGGCCGATCACCGCCGGGTAGTCGTCGGTCGCGAAGTCGATCCGGGGCTCGAAGCCCGCCCCCGCGCACAGCTCCACCAGGTGCCCCCGGCACTGCGGGCAGCCCGCGATCCACTGCTCCCCCGCCAGCTCGGCCAGCCCCACCGCCCCGCCCCGCCCCGCCAGCGGATGGGCGGCGGGCAGCAGGCCCACCAGCGGGTCGTCCAGCAGCGGGGTGACCACCAGATCGGACCAGTCGGTGCCGGCTGACAGCTGCTGGGCCTCCAGGTTCGCCTCGGCCCGTGCCTCGCGCGGCGAGCCGTGGGCGGGCGCCGGCAGCGCGCCGGCGCCGTCGGACTGCGGGTAGCGGAAGGCCAGCGCGATCTCGCACTCCCCGCCGCGCAGCATCGCCAGCGACTCCGGCGGCTCCGCCTCGACCAACGACACGCGCACCCCCGGATGGCTGTCCCGCAGGCGGGCGACCGCGGGCGGCACCAGGGTGGAACTCGCGGTCGGGAAGGACACCAGCCGCACCCGTCCGGCCCGCAGCCCGGCGATCGCGGCCACCTCCTCCTCGGCGGCGGAGAGCCCGGCCAGGATTCCGGTGGCATGCTTGAGCAGGACGCGCCCGGCCTCGCTCAGCTGCATCCCGCGGCCCGAACGGACCACCAGCGGGGTGTCCACCGACTTCTCCAGGGCCTTCATCTGCTGGCTGATGGCAGGCTGCGTACACCCCAGTTCGCGGGCGGCGGCGGAGAAGGAGCCGGTGCGGGCGACGGCACGCAGGACGCGCAGATGGCGGGCCTCGATCATGCCTTAGTTATAAGGCAATCTTTGCATTCTGCAAAATTCTACTGATAGTTGAAGCCTGAAGAACGCCCGCCCGACAACACCGGAGGCCCGGTCCGCGCCCCGAGGGGTGCGGACCGGGCCTCCGGTCAGGCGTTCAGGCACTCGGGCGCTACCGGCCCCGGTGCGCTACCGGCCTCAGTGGGAGTGGCCGTGCCCGTGCGAGTGACCGGCACCGTTGTCGGCCTCCTCCTCCTTCTTCTCCACCACGAGGGTCTCGGTGGTGAGCAGCAGGGAGGCGATGGAGGCGGCGTTCTCCAGGGCGGAGCGGGTGACCTTGACCGGGTCGATGACGCCGGCCTTCACCAGGTCGCCGTACTCGCCGGTGGCCGCGTTGTAGCCCTGGCCGAGCTCCAGCTCGGAGACCTTGGAGGTGATGACGTAGCCCTCCAGGCCGGCGTTCTGGGCGATCCAGCGCAGCGGCTCGTGCAGCGCCTTGCGGACCACGGCGACACCGGTGGCCTCGTCACCCGACAGGCCCAGGCCGTCGTTCAGCACCTTGGCGGCGTGGACCAGGGAGGCGCCACCACCGGCGACGATGCCCTCCTCGACCGCGGCGCGGGTCGCCGAGATGGCGTCCTCCAGGCGGTGCTTGCGCTCCTTCAGCTCCACCTCGGTGGCGGCGCCGACCTTGATGACGCAGACGCCGCCGGCCAGCTTGGCCAGGCGCTCCTGCAGCTTCTCGCGGTCCCAGTCGGAGTCGGTCGCGGCGATCTCGCCCTTGATCTGGGCGACGCGGCCGGCCACGGCCTCGGCGTCACCGGCACCGTCGACGACCGTGGTCTCGTCCTTGGTGATGGTCACGCGGCGGGCGGTGCCCAGCACGTCCAGGCCGACCTGGTCGAGCTTGAGGCCGACCTCCTCGGAGATGACCGTGCCGCCGGTCAGGACGGCCAGGTCGCCGAGGATCGCCTTGCGGCGGTCACCGAAGCCCGGGGCCTTGACGGCGACGGCGTTGAAGGTGCCGCGGATCTTGTTCACGACCAGGGTCGACAGCGCCTCGCCGTCGACGTCCTCGGCGATGATCAGCAGCGGCTTGGAGGCACCGCCCTGCAGGATCTTCTCCAGCAGCGGCAGCAGCTCCTGGATGGAGGAGATCTTGCCCTGGTTGATCAGGATGTACGGGTCCTCAAGGACCGCCTCCTGACGCTCCGCGTCGGTGACGAAGTAGGGCGACAGGTAGCCCTTGTCGAACTGCATGCCCTCGGTGAAGTCCAGCTCCACGCCGAAGGTGTTCGACTCCTCGACGGTGATGACACCGTCCTTGCCGACCTTGTCGATCGCCTCGGCGATCAGCTCGCCGACCTGGGTGTCCTGGGCGGAGAGGGACGCGACGGCGGCGACGTCGTCCTTGCCCTCGATCTCGCGGGCCACCGAGAGCAGGTGCTCGGAGACGGCGGCGACGGCCTTGTCGATGCCCTTCTTCAGGGCGGCCGGGCCGGCGCCGGCGGCGACGTTGCGCAGACCCTCGTTGACCAGGGCCTGGGCCAGCACGGTGGCGGTGGTGGTGCCGTCACCCGCGACGTCGTTGGTCTTGGTGGCGACCTCCTTGACCAGCTGCGCGCCAAGGTTCTCGTACGGGTCGTCCAGCTCGACCTCGCGGGCGATGGTGACACCGTCGTTGGTGATGGTCGGGGCGCCGAACTTCTTGTCGATGACGACGTTGCGGCCCTTGGGGCCGATGGTCACCTTGACGGTGTCGGCCAGCTTGTTGACACCGCGCTCCAGCGAGCGGCGGGCGTCCTCGTCGAACTGCAGGATCTTCGCCATGTTCCCTATTCCCTCGGGGCTGCGGCCGGGCCACCGGCCGCCGAACTACGTGAACCAACAACCACGCCCCGGGCCCCTGTCACTTGGGACACGGATCCGGGGCGGGTCGGGAAGTCTTACTTCTCGATGATCGCGAGAACGTCGCGGGCGGACAGCACCAGGTACTCCTCGCCCTGGTACTTCACCTCGGTGCCGCCGTACTTCGAGTACAGGACGATGTCACCCACGGCGACGTCGAGCGGCAGACGCTGGCCGTCCTCGAAGCGGCCCGGGCCGACGGCCAGGACGACGCCCTCCTGGGGCTTCTCCTTGGCGGTGTCCGGGATAACCAGGCCGGAGGCCGTGGTGGTCTCGGCGTCGAGCGGCTGGACCACGATGCGGTCCTCGAGCGGCTTGATGGCAACCTTGCTGCTGGTGGTCACGTCCGAGCTCCCCTTCGGAGATTACGGGGTTTTCTAACGGGTAGGGGCGAACTTGCGGATCTGCCGTCGCGGGGGTCAGACACGCGTCTTCGCGTTAGCACTCCCCCACTGGGGAGTGCCAAGGACGACCATAGGCCGCGGTTAGCACTCAGTCAACCAGAGTGCCAACGGCGCGCCCGGAGACCTTGTCCGGCGGATGATCACCCGTACACCTGTACGACCGTTCACCCGGCGGGCAGACTGCCGCCATGAACTCGTTCGGGCCCGCGCGGCCGAGGGTGCCGTGGACGGCGGACCTGCTGCTCTCCCTGGTCACCCTCGTGGCGACCCCCGTGGTGACCTCGATCGGGTTGGCGGTGGGAACCACGCTGGCCGCCCTCACCCACGCGTGGACGGCCTCGTTCGTCACCTGCCTCGCCGGCGTGCTCGTGCTGCTCGTGCTGACCGCCTGGGGCACCTGGCGGTCCGGCTACCGGATCGCGCCGTGCCTCCTGCTGGCGCTGCCGGTGCTCATGCCCCTGGGACTCTGGCTGGCCATCAGGCTCCACCTCGTCCTCGGCCGGTGATCCTGCCACGGTGACGACCCGGCCGACCGGCGAGAATGGCCCCGTGGACACCGAGAACCTCCAGCCCCTGCTGACCCCCGAGGGTCAGGCCCTGCTCGCCGAGCTGCGCGAGTTCGCCCCCGAGGAGGAGCTGGCGCTGGCCACCCGGCTGCGACGGGAGCACCCGGCCGAGCTGGTGTCGGCGGCCTTCGGGCAGGCCCGGCTGCGGCAGCGGGCACGGGCGAAGTTCGGGGCGGACGCCGACCTGATGTACTTCACGCCCAACGGCGTCGAGCAGTCCACCCGGCGCAGCGTGGCCGAGTGGCGGGCGCGCCGCTTCGCCGAGCTGGGCGTACGGCGGCTCGCGGACCTGTGCTGCGGGATCGGCGGGGACGTGCTGGCGCTGGCCCGGGCCGGGATCCGGGTGCTGGCCGTCGACCGGGATCCCGCCGCCTGCGCCGCCACCGCGGCCAACGCCGCCGCGCTGGGCCTGGCCGAGCTGGTCGAGGTGCGCTGCGCGGACGTCGCCGACGTGGACGTCACCGGCTACGACGCGGTGTTCACCGACCCGGCCCGGCGGACCTCCCGCGGCCGGGTGTTCGACCCCGAGGCGTACGCCCCGCCGCTCTCCTGGGCGATCGAGGCCGGCCGGCGCACCCCGATCGGCGCGCTCAAGGTGGCCCCGGGCATCCCGCACGAGGCGGTGCCGGAGGACGCCGAGGCCGAGTGGGTCTCCGACCACGGGGACGTCAAGGAGGCGGTGCTCTGGTTCGGCACCGGGGCCGCCCGCCCGCACCGCGCGACCCTGCTGCCGCAGGGCGCCAGCCTGACCGGCGGCGACCTGCCCGACCCGCCGGCCGGCCCGGTCGGGCGGTACCTGTACGAGCCGGACGGCGCGGTGATCCGGGCGCACCTGGTGGCCGAGGTCGCCGAGCAGGTCGGCGGCCGGCTGATCGACCCGAAGATCGCCTACCTGACCTCGGACGCGCTGGTCGCCACCCCGTACGCACACGCCTTCGAGCTCACCGACGTGCTGCCGTTCAACATCAAGAGGCTGAAGGCGCTGCTGCGCGAGCGCGGGGTCGGCACGGTGGTGATCAAGAAGCGCGGGATGGCGATCACCCCGGAGGAGCTGCGCCGCCAGCTCAAGCCCTCCGGGCCGAACACCGTCACGGTGATCCTCAGCCGCACCGACCACGGGCCGCTGATGATGCTGGGACAGCCCGTGCAGGCTGCCTGACGGGGCCGGATCAGGAGGCCGGCGCCTGGATGTAGTCCTCCAGCCGGGCCACCGAGAAGCCCTGCTCCTGGATCCGGGCCAGCAGGTCGCCGAACATCTGGGTCATCGTGGCGCCCTTGAGCTCCTTGGGGCCGCGGAAGTGCGCCAGGATGATGTCGCCGGACTTCAGCTTCTTGTCGCCCGTCTGGTACTGCATGTCGTGGATCTGCATCGACTCGCGCCACAGCACTATGGCGCGCGGGCCGCACTGCTGCACCGAGCTGTTGAGCGTCGGGGTGTTGGCGCCGTCGCCGAACGGCGGGCGGAACAGCAGCGGGGCGGTGCCGTACTGCTGGGTGAGCGCGGACTGGTCGTCGCAGATCTCGGCCTTCTGCTTCTCCGGCGGGAGCTTGCTCATCACCGGGTGGGTGACGGTGTGGTTCTGGATGTGGTTGCCCAGCGCCTGGAGCGGCTTGAAGTAGCCGTAGTCGTTCTTGACGATGTCCTTGGTCAGGAACATCGAGATCGGCACCTTGAGGTCGGTGAGCATCTCGACGAACTTCGGGTCCTTCTCGGCGCCGTCGTCGATGGTGATGAAGACGACCTTGTCGTTCGTCTTCACATCGCTGAACACCGGTACGGTGCCGGTGCGTTCGAGCTTGATGGGCTTGTCGGCGGGCGGCGCGGGGGCCGGGGCGAGCGGCTTGAGGTTCCACTTCGCCCAGGCCGCGGCGTCACCCTCGGCCGGGGCCGTGCCGGGCGTGGTGGCCGCGGCGGCCGGTGCGGTGCCGGCGGACTGGGGTGCGGCCGGGGCGGCCGTGGTCGCGGCCGGGGCGGCGCTGCCGCCACCCCCGTTGCCGCCGCACGCGGTGGTGAAGGCCAGCAGGGTCAGGGCCCCCGCCGCGTACGTCCTGGTCCTGCTCCGCCCGTCCCTGCTCACCGCACCGCGCTCCCGGTTCCCGTCCAGCTTCCTCTCAGCTATGCACGGTAGCGGCCGGGGCGGCGGTTCCTCGTATCAGCCTCTTTTCGGATTACTCCACATGCTCACTGGTGAAGGACCAGCGGTGCACCGGACGGCCGAGCAGTTCGGCCGGCGGGTCGGCGACGGGCGCGGGCTCGCCGCTCCACCAGGTGATCAGCAGCACTCGCTCCCCGGGGGCGGAGAGCAACTCGACGCGTTCCAGACCGGCCGCACCGCGAACCGAGGGCAGCGCGGACTCCCGCACCCAGGCGGCGAGCTCGACTCCCCGGCCGGCCGCCGCCCGGGCCTCCCACATCGCCGCGACGGTCATGCCGCGCCGCCGCCGAGGGCGTGGTAGGCCTGGCCGTGGAAGTCCGTGTGGGGGACGTGGACGTCGGTGACGGGCAGCGAGGAGTCCGCCGACAGGTCGAAGGCGGAGGGCGTACGGTCGCGCCACACCATCTCGGCGCCCAGCGCCGCCACCATCGCGCCGTTGTCGGTGCACAGGCCCGGCCGGGGCACCCGCAGCCGGATGCCGGCCCGGTCGCAGCGCTGCTGGGCCATCTCGCGCAGCCGGGAGTTGGCCGCGACGCCGCCGCCGATCATCAGGTGGTCGACGCCGTTGTCCCTGCACGCCTTGACGGCCTTGCGGGTGAGCACGTCGGTGACCGCCTCCTGGAAGGAGGCCGCCACGTCGGCGATCGGCACCTCCTCGCCGGCCCGGCGCTTGGCCTCCACCCAGCGGGCGACGGCGGTCTTCAGGCCGGAGAAGGAGAAGTCGTACTCCGGGTCGTTCCTGCCGCTCAGGCCGCGCGGGAAGTGGATCGCCTTGGGGTCGCCCTCGCGGGCGGTGCGGTCGACGATCGGACCGCCGGGGAAGCCGAGGCCGAGCACCCGGGCGACCTTGTCGAAGGCCTCGCCGGCCGCGTCGTCGATGGTCGCGCCGAGCGGGCGGACGTCGCTGGTGATGTCCTCGCTGAGCAGCAGCGAGGAGTGCCCGCCGGAGACCAGCAGGGCCATCGTCGGCGAGGGCAGCCGACCGTGCTCCAGCTGGTCGACGCAGATGTGCGAGGCGAGGTGGTTGACCCCGTACAGCGGCTTGTCCAGCGCCCAGGCGTACGCCTTCGCGGCGCTGACGCCGACCAGCAGCGCACCGGCCAGGCCGGGCCCGGCGGTGACGGCGATGCCGTCCAGGTCGCTCGCCTTGATCCCGGCGGTGTCCAGGGCGCGCTGGATGGTCGGGACCATCGCCTCCAGGTGCGCGCGGCTGGCGATCTCCGGGACGACGCCGCCGAAGCGGGCGTGGTCGTTGACGCTGGAGGCGACCGCGTCGGCCAGCAGCGTGGTGCCGCGCACGATGCCGACGCCGGTCTCGTCGCAGGAGGTCTCGATGCCGAGGACGAGAGGTTCGTCAGCCATGGCGGGTGTCCTTAAGGTCCTTCGGGTCAGTGCTCGGGTGGTCGAGGCGCATCACCAGCGCGTCGACGTTGGCGGGCTGGTAGTAGCCGCGCCGGATGCCCACCGGTTCGAAGCCGTACCGCTCGTACAGCCGCTGGGCGCGCGGGTTGTCCACCCGCACCTCCAGCAGCAGCTCGGCGCAGTCGCGCCGGGCGGCCTCCCGGATCAGGTCGGTGAGCAGCGCCGCGCCGAGGCCGGCGCCCTGGTGGCGGGAGTCGACGGCGATGGTCTGGACGTCGCCCTCGCCGGCGATCGCCATCAGTCCGGCGTAGCCGACGATCCTGCCGTCCCCGGTGGTGGCGACGGTGTAGTGGCGGGTGCCGCCGGGGTGGGCCTCGGCCAGCTCGGACCAGTACATCCCGTGGGACCAGGCGTCCTCGGGGAAGAGCTTGAGCTCCAGCTCCATCACCGGCTCGATGTCCCACCAGCGCATCGGGCGCAGGGTGGTGCCGTGGTTCACGCCGGGAGCACCGCCTTGTAGCCGGCCGGGACCTGGGCGTCCGGGCGGCGCAGGTACAGCGGGACGTTCGGCAGCAGCTCGCGCCCGGCGGCCAGCTCGGCTGCGGCGAAGCCGGCCAGGGCGCCGGCCGAGACGTGCTCGGGGCCGTGTGCGCCCGGGAAGGTGTCGGGGTAGAGCAGCGCGCCGGCGCCGACCGAGCGGGCCTGCGGCGTCAGCTCGGCCGGGCGGTCCACGCCGGGGCCCTCGGTGCGGCGGCCCTCGGCGTCGTACGAGGCCCAGTAGACCTCCTTGCGGCGCGCGTCGGTGGCCACCGTGAACGGCTCCCCGGCCAGACCCTCGGCGCGGGCCTGGAAGGCGATCGCGTCCAGGGTGCAGACGCCGTGCACCGGCAGCCCGAGCGCGTGGCCGAGCGCGGCGGCGGTCACCAGGCCGACCCGCAGGCCGGTGTACGGGCCCGGGCCGACGCCGACCGCGATGCCGGTGAGCCGGTGCTTGTCCACCCCGGCCGCCCGCAGGACCTGGTCGATCGCGGGCAGCAGCAGTTCGCCGTGGCGCCTGGCGTCGACCTGGTGGGTCTCGGCGAGGACGGCCGTGCCGTCGTGGACGGCGGCGGTGACGGCGGGGGTAGCGGTGTCGAACGCGAGCAGCAGCACGGGGTCAAGGTTAGACCGACGTTGGGCCGACCGGCCGATCGGCAGGGTGTACCGGTCGGGAACACAGGTCCGATCCGCTGCCACCCTTGCGGGGGGACCTGGCACGATGGGGCCGTACGTAAACGGGACGGCGGCGGGAGCGGCACGTGGCGAAGATGGGGCCTGGAGTGGTGGTCACGGGGTTGACCCTGGGGGCCCTGGCGGTGGTGAGCCTGCTGGCCTTCCAGGCCAACGGTGCCCAGGACCGCGCGGGCGGAGCCCGTCCGACCACCGCCGCGACGTCCAACGGGCCGACCGCCACCGCGACGCCGACCGCCTCGGCGACGCCGACCGTCCCGCCGCTGCCGACCAGCTCGGGCAGCGGCACCCGGGTCGTCTACTCGGTCAGCAGCCACTACGTCTGGCTGATCGACCCGAAGAAGAACCCGCAGATCACGGCCGCCTTCCCGGTCACCCCCGGCACCGCCGAACCAGCCCCGGGCAGCTACTCGGTGTACAGCCGCACCCAGACCACCACCGGGACGGACGGACGGCAGATCGAGCACGTGGTGCGCTTCGCGCAGCAGGAGGGCGTGGTGTTCGGTTTCAGCGCGGCGGTGGACGGCACGACCCCGACCGCCGACCCGAAGACCAAGACCGGCGGCATCCGCAGCGGCCGCGCCGAGGGGCAGCTGCTCTGGGACTTCGCGCCGAAGGACACCAAGGTGGTCGTGGTCGCCTGAGCCTCCGGCGACGGACGACGGACAACCGACGACGGGGGCCTACGCGGCCCGGGGTGTCTCCGCCTCGGGCTCCTCGTCCTGCCGGGGCTGCGGCTCGGGCGGGGTGGACACCGCCTCCGCGGCCGCGGAGGCGGCCAGCAGTGCCCGCATCGGTTCTCCCGGAGCACGGCGGACGGGCTCTCCGGCCCCGGTGGTGCGCGCGGCGCGCTCCGGGGCGGGGGTGGTGCTCGACATGGCGCCTCCCTAGTTAGGCAGACCTAACCGCAGCACCCATCCCACCACGCCCGGCACCCCGGCCGCAACACCTTGCCGACAGCCTGTCGGTAAAACGGCGGAACCCCGGCGGGGCCGCGCTACGCCAGCTCCGCCAGCTCCACGCCCGCCCAGCGCGGGCCGATGCCGGTCAGCACCACCCGGCGCGGGTCGTGGTCCTCCCCGGCGGTGTCGCCGATCGCACGCTCGATCCGGACCTCCAGCCGGTCCTCGGAGAGCCGCTCGACCTTGCCCTCGCCCCACTCGACCACCACCACCGACTCCGGCAGCGAGACGTCCAGGTCGAGGTCCTCCATCTCGTCCAGATCACCGCCCAGCCGGTACGCGTCCACGTGCACCAGGGCCGGGCCGCCGACCAGCGAGGGGTGCACCCGGGCGATCACGAAGGTCGGCGAGGTCACCGCCCCGCGGACCTGCAACCCCTCCCCCAGGCCCCGGGTCAGCGTGGTCTTGCCGGCCCCCAGCTCGCCGGAGAGCAGCACCAGGTCGCCCGGCCGCAGCAGCGCGGCCAGCTCCCGGCCGAGCCGGCCCATCCGCTCCGGAGTGGGGACGGTGAGTGTGGCGTGCGAGCCCATGCGCGTGTCTTGCCCTTCGCTCCGTAGCGGCGCGCCGACCACCGGGCGCCACCGCTACCGTGCCACATCGCCGCCCGGACGTGCGTCCGGCGCCGATTCGTCCGGTTGTGACCGCCTTTGCGAGCCATTCGACGCCCACGAACGACCCCCCGCTCTCATGAAACTCTCATAAAGCGGTTACGGTCCTCCCAGTTTGTCCCTTCCGGACCGCCGCGTGAGCCCGACTCCGCAGGTCCGGCCGTTTCACCGGGCCGCCCACCGCGCGCCCGGTCCCGCTCTCCAGAGGTTCCATCCCATGAAGCTCCGTCGCGGTTTCGCGATACCGGCCGTCGCCGCCCTCGCCTCGGCCGCGGTCATCGCCGCCGCCCCGGTCTCCACCGCCGCCCCGGTCTCCACCGGAGCCGTCGCCGCGGGCGAGTCCCCTGTCTGGGACACCCCGCCCGTCCCCCCGAAGATGACGCTCAAGGGCTTCCCCGTCCGGATCGTCGCCGGCGCCCCGGCCGTCGCGTTCAGCGCCGAGATCGCCAACGACACCGGCCACGACACGATCGTCATGCCGCACATGCTGTTCGCCACCGACCACCGGAAGCTGACCGCCGACCAGATCAAGCTCCAGTACCAGGACGTCGACACCAAGGCCTGGCGGGACTCCAAGCCGCTGGGTACCGGTATGACCCAGCAGGGCATGAGCATCGGCGACGAGCCGATCTTCCTCGGCAAGGACGAGAAGCTCACCATCCAGCTCAAGCTGGCCTTCACCCCGGACACCGCCATGGACAACGCCAGGGCCACGTTCGGGATGTACTTCATGGACCTCGACCGCGACCCGGGCGAGGGGCCCGGCGGGGCCATCGGGCCGAAGTCCACGTTCGTCATCATCGCCGCCGGCGACGGCAACGGCACCGCGAGCCCGTCCGCCTCGCCCTCCGCCACGCCCACGGCCACGGCGTCTCCCAGCGCGACCGCGACCGCGACCGCCGAGCCCTCCGGCTCCGCCTCGCCGACCGCCGGCACCTCCGCCACCGCCACCGCTTCCGCCTCCGCCACCGCCTCCGCCTCCGCCGCGGCCACGCCGAGCCGGTCCGCCACCAGCGCCGCGCCGGCGCCCACCGGCGGCACGGACGGCGGCGGCTCCTCGCACGTCGTCCTGACCGACGCCGAGGCCCAGCAGCAGGCCGGGGCGGGCAGGAACAAGCCGTCCGCCGACGACATCGCCAAGGCCAAGGAGAAGGCGGCCCACCGCACCCTGGCCGCGACCGGTGGCGGCGACAACACCACCGCCATCGCCCTGACCGGTGGCGCCGTGCTCGCCGCCGGCGCCGGCACCCTGGTGTTCCTGCGCCGCCGCAAGGCCGGCGCGAACGCCTGATCCGGCGGGGCGCCCACTGAGGCCCGGCGCCCCGGCGGGGGTGCCGGGCCTCAGTGTCCTGTCCGGCGGGTCACGTCGCGGCCCGGCAAGGATCCGCCGGACGAAAGGCCCTAGTCCAGGTCGAGGACGGCCTGCGGCGGGGGCACCGCGCCCGCGAAGTCGGCGGCCCGGCGCAGCAGCGCGGCCAGCTCGTGGTCGACCAGCTCCGGGCGCTCCAGCATCACCAGGTGCCCGGCGCCCTCCACCAGGAGCAGCTCCGCGCCGGGCAGTCGCTCGGCCATCGCCTCGCTGAGCGCCGCGGGGGTCAGCAGGTCCTTCGTCCCGGCCATCACCAGGGCGGGCAGGCCGCGCAGGACGGCCAGCGCCTCGTACTTCTCGTGCGCGCCGAACACCGGGTAGAACTCGGCGACCACGTCGATCGGGGTGGCGTCCAGCAGCTGCTCGGCGAAGCGCACCACACCGGGGTCGACGTCCTTGCCCCCGAAGGAGAACCGCCGGTAGAAGACGGCGGCCACGTCCGAGCCCATCCGCCGGGTGGCCTCCACCAGCTCGACCTGGCGGCCCAGCAGCTTCACCACCCCGGGCGCGACCTTCTTGAACAGCTTCGCGCCGGCCGTCGGCAGGCCGAGGCTCACCTCGTTCCAGTCCCCCGCCAGGGTGCCGATCAGCGCGACCCCGGCGACCCTCTCGCGGAACAGCTCGGGGTGCTGGTCGGCCAGCGCCATCATCGTCATGCCGCCCATCGAGTGGCCGACCAGCACCAGCGGCCCGGTCGGCGCGACGGCGTCGAGCACCGCCTTGAGGTCGCCGCCCAGCTGGTCGATGCTGGCGGGCTCACCGGCCAGGTAGGTGCGGGAGCGCTCGGAGCGGCCGTGGCTGCGCTGGTCCCAGAACACCAGCCGCAGGCCCTCGCGCAGCGCAGCGCGCTGGAAGTGCCAGCTGTCCTGGTTGAGGCAGTAGCCGTGGCAGAACACCACGGTCAGCGGCTCGGCGCCGCTCCCGTCGCCGTCCGGCTCGGCCCACCCGGTGCCGTCCAGCTCGACGTACAGCTCGGTGCCGTCCGGCGCGGCCACCGTCAGCGGGCGCCCGCGCAGCGAGCCGTACGGGGCGGCCGCGTCCAGCTCGGCCCGGGCCCGGCGGCGCATCGCCCGTCCGACCGTCAGCCGCTCGATCGCGACGCCCGCGGCCGCGCCGGCCGCCAGCACGCCGACGGAGATCCCGATCACACCCGCCCGGCTCACCCCGGAGGCCGCGTCGGCCGCCTTGGCCATCGCCGCGACCGGGTTGCCCCCCGACGGTGCGCCGGTCATGCCGACAGGCCCTCGGTACGGCTGCCGCCCAGGTAGCGGCGGGGCACCCGGGCCCCGATCCGGGTGATGATCTCGTACGAGATGGTGCCGCAGGCGCGGGCCCAGTCCTCGGCGGTCGGCTCGCCGCGCTCGCCGTTGCCGAACAGCAGCACCTCCTCGCCGATCTCGGGGGTGTCGCCGCCCAGGTCCACCACGAACTGGTCCATCGCCACCCGGCCGGCCACCGTGCGCCACTTGCCGCCGATCTGCACCGGGCCGGTGCCGCTGGCGTGGCGCGGAATGCCGTCGCCGTAGCCGACCGGGACGAGGCCGAGCGTGGTCTCGCCGGGCGTCACGTAGTGGTGGCCGTAGCTGACCCCGTGCCCGCCGGGGACGTGCTTGACCAGCGCCAGCCGGGCGGTCAGCGCCATCACCGGGCGCAGCCCGAAGTCGGCCGGCGAGCCCACCTCGGGCACCGGCGACAGCCCGTACGCGGCCAGGCCGGTGCGGACCAGGTCGAAGTGCGCCTCGGGCAGCAGCAGGGTGGCCGGGGAGTTCGCGATGTGCCGGACCTCGGGGCGCAGCCCGGCGGCCTCGGCGTGCGCCAGCGCGGCGCGGTAGGAGTCCAGCTGGGCCTGGATCGACGGGTGGCCGGGCTCGTCGGCGGCGGCGAAGTGCGACCAGACGCCGACGGCCTTCAGCAGCCCCTCGGCCTCGGCGCGCCGGACGGCGGCCACCAGCTCCGGCCAGTCGTGCGGCTGGCAGCCGTTGCGGCCCAGCCCGGTGTCGGCCTTCAGGTGGACCCGCGCCGGGATGCCCGTCTCCCGGACGGCCGCCAGCAGTTCCTCCAGCGCCCACCGGCCGCTGACCGAGACGTCCAGGTCCGCGCGCAGCGCCTCACGCCACGGCCCGCCCGGCGTCCACAGCCAGCACAGGATGCGGGCCTGCTCGGGGCGGATGCCCGCGGCCCGCAGCGCCAGCGCCTCGTCGGGTGTCGCGCAGCCGAGCCAGCCGACCCCGTTCGCGACCGCCTCCCGGGCGCACTCGACCGCGCCGTGGCCATAGGCGTCCGCCTTGACCGCGAGCATCACCGCCGTGCTGCCGACGCGCTCGCGCAGGGCGCCGAGGTTGCCGCGCAGGGCGTCGAGGTCGATGGTCGCCTCGGCCCGTACGCCGTCGGTCAGGGTGGCTGTGCCGGTCAGGTTCGCAGTTGTCATCAGGGTCAGTCTCCCAGACGTCCCGTGGTCCTCGCCGAACGGCCCATCGGCGCGGCGGCCGATACCGGGGGCTCGCACACACTGTCGACCTGCGGCAACCGGCTCGTCCGCCTTGGCTGGGACGCCGGGAACGGACCGTTCGGTTCCGCCCTACCCCTCCCGCGCCGACTCGCGCGCCGCCTCCCGTACGGCCCGCCACACCGCCGGCAGCGCCTGCGCCACCGCCGGCGCGGTCACCGGCGCGCCCGGCTCGCCCGCCGCCTCCCGGCCCGCGAGGCCGTGCAGGTAGGCGGCCACCGAGGCGGCGTCCAGGGCCGACAGGCCCGCGGCGAGCAGCGAGCCGGCCAGACCGGCCAGGACGTCGCCGCTGCCGGCGGTGGCCAGCCAGGAGGTGCCGGTGGGGTTCACCCGAACGGCCCCGCCCGGGTCGGCGACCACCGTGGTGGAGCCCTTCAGCAGCACGGTGGCCCGGTAGGCGGCCGCCAGCCGGCGGGCGGTGGTCAGCCGGGCGGCGGCCAGCTCGTCGGCGGCGGGCGGCGCGGTGCCCTCGGCGCCGGCCAGCAGCCGGGCCGCCTCGCCGGTGTGCGGGGTGAGCAGGGTGGGCGCGGTGCGGTCGGCCAGTGCGCCCGGGCCGAGCCGGCCCAGCTCGGTCAGGCCGTCCGCGTCCACCAGCACCGGGACGTCGCTCGCCAGCGCCTCGGCCAGCGCCTGCCGCGCCCCCTCACCGCCGCCCGGTCCGACCACCCAGGCCTGCACCCGCCCGGCGCCGGCCGGTCCGCCCTCGGTGACCAGCGTCTCCGGGAAGCGCCGCACCACCTCCTCGGCCGCCGTGCCCACGTACCGGACGGCGCCCGCGCCACCGCGCAACGCCCCGGCGACCGCCAGCAGCGCCGCCCCCGGGTACGTCGCCGAGCCCGCCGCCACCCCGACCACGCCGCGCCGGTACTTGTCGCTCTCCGCGCCCGGCAGCGGCAGCAGCGCCGCCACGTCCACGTGCTGCAGAGCCGTCACCTCCGGCTCCGGCGGCTCCAGCCCGATGTCCACCAGCTGCACCGCGCCCGCGTAGGAGGCCCCCGGATCGACCAGCAGCCCTGGCTTGTAGGTGCCGAAGCAGACCGTGACGTCCGCCCTCAGCGCGACCCCCGGCACCTCGCCGGTGTCGGCCTCCACCCCGCTCGGCAGGTCCACCGCCACCACCGGCCCGCACCGCTCGGCCAGCGCGTACGGCGCCGCCTCGGGGCGCAGCCCGCCCCGGCCGCCGATGCCGACGATCCCGTCCAGCACCAGGTCCGCGCGCGAGAAGTCGGCCAGACCGACTTCCTGTTCCGCCGTCACCCGCCCACCGGCCGCCCGCAGCGCGGCCAGCCCATCCCCGTGCGCCTTCTCCGGCACCAGCAGCACCGCCGTCACCCGCGCCCCGCGCCGGGCCAGCGCCGCCCCGGCGTACAGAGCGTCACCCCCGTTGTCCCCACTGCCCGCGAGCACCACCACCCGGCCGCCGTACACCCGCCCCCGACGCCGGATCAGCAACCGCGCACACGTCGCCGCCAGCCCGGCCGCCGCCCGCTGCATCAGCGTCCCCTCCGGCAACCGGGCCATCAGCGCGGCCTCCGCGGCCCGAACGACTTCCACAGGGTGTGCATGACGCATGCGAGGGCTCCTTCAGCAGTCGGCTACCGCCGACGCTAGCCCGCGCCGCCGCCCCACGGGAGCCACGCCTGCGGCACACTTTCGAGTGACAACCACTTCGATCCCCCGCCGGTATCGGTCCGTACGCCTCCCTTGTGGCTCGGCACGGACCCACAGGAGGGAGAAGGGCCATGGTCGCCATGCCAGCTGTCGAGCGCCCCGTCGGCCCGGAGGAAGTCCTCCAGGCATTCCTGAAGCTGGACACACCGCCGGGTTTCAAGGCCGAGCTCATCGAAGGGGACATCGTCGTGACGCCACCGCCGGACGGAGAACACGAGTCCGCGTTCGCGCTGCTCAACCGGCAGTTCATGCGCAAGGCCGAGGCCGAGTTCGACCTTTCCGGCGCCAAGGGCCTGATCGTGCCGACTGGACGCTTCATCCCCGACGGCGCCATCGGCCCCGTCGGCCATTTCCTGAACGCCGGTTCCTGGGCGGACCCGTCCGGCGTCCTTCTGGTCTTCGAGGTGACATCGACCAACCCGACCAAGGACCGCGAGCAGAAGCGCCGGGGCTATGCCTCCGCCGGTATCCCCTGCTACCTGCTGGTTGACCGCGGCAAAGGCATGGTCACGCTGTTCACGGAGCCGAAGGGGGACGACTACCTCGCCCGTAACGAGGTTCCTTTCGGCAAGCCCATCGACCTCCCCGCCCCGTTCTCCTTCACGCTCGACACGGCGCCCCTGCGGTAGGGCACAGCCACCGCAGGGGCGCCGGCCGCACTACTCGACGGTGACCGACTTCGCCAGGTTGCGCGGCTGGTCGACCTCGTGGCCCTTGGCCGTGGCCAGCTCGCAGGCGAAGACCTGGAGCGGGACGGTCGCGACCAGCGGCTGGAGCAGGGTCGGGGTGACCGGGATGCGGATCAGGTGGTCCGCGTACGGGGCGACCGCCTCGTCGCCCTCCTCGGCGATCACGATCGTGCGGGCGCCACGGGCCCGGATCTCCTGGATGTTGGAGACGATCTTGTCGTGCAGGATCGACCGTCCGCGCGGCGACGGCACGACCACCACGACCGGCAGCCCCTCCTCGATCAGCGCGATCGGGCCGTGCTTGAGCTCGCCCGCCGCGAAGCCCTCGGCGTGCATGTAGGCGAGCTCCTTGAGCTTGAGCGCGCCCTCCAGGGCCACCGGGAAGCCGACGTGGCGGCCGAGGAACAGCACCGAGCGGGCGTCGGCCAGCGAGCGGGCCAGCTCGCGCACCGGCTCCATGGTCTCCAGCACCTGCTCGACCTGCTTCGGCGCGTCGCCGAGCTCCTTGATGACGGCGAGGATCTCGTCGCCCCACTTGGTGCCGCGCACCTGGCCCAGGTAGAGGGCGACCAGGTAGCAGGCGACCAGCTGGGTCAGGAACGCCTTGGTGGACGCGACCGCGACCTCCGGCCCGGCGTGGGTGTACAGCACCGCGTCCGACTCGCGCGGAATGGTGGAGCCGTTGGTGTTGCAGATCGCCAGCACCTTGGCGCCCTGCTCACGGGCGTGCCGCAGGGCCATCAGGGTGTCCATGGTCTCGCCGGACTGCGAGATGGCGATGACCAGCGTGCCCGGGCCCATGATCGGGTCGCGGTAGCGGAACTCCGAGGCGACCTCGACCTCGCAGGGGATGCGGGTCCAGTGCTCGATCGCGTACTTGGCGATCATGCCGGCGTGGAAGGCCGTGCCGCAGGCGACGATGACGACCTTGTCCACCGAGCGCAGGTCCGCGTCGGAGATGCGCAGCTCGTCGAGGGTCAGCCGGCCGTCGGTGCCGATCCGGCCGAGGAGGGTGTCGGCGACGGCCTTCGGCTGCTCGGCGATCTCCTTGAGCATGAAGTAGTCGTAGCCGCCCTTCTCGGCGGCGGAGGCGTCCCAGTCGACGTGGTACTCGCGCACCTCGGCCGGGGTGCCGTCGAAGTCGGTCACCGTCACGGCGTCCGCGCGCAGCTCGACGACCTGGTCCTGGCCCAGCTCGATCGCCTCGCGGGTGTGCGCGATGAAGGCGGCGACGTCCGAGGCGAGGAAGTTCTCGCCCTCACCGCGGCCGACCACCAGCGGCGAGTTGCGCCGGGCACCGACCACCACGCCGGGCGCGTCGGCGTGCACGGCCACCAGGGTGAAGGCGCCGTCCAGCCGGCGGCAGACCGCCCGCATGGCCTCGGCGAGGTCGCCCTGGTACGCCTCGCCCAGCAGGTGGGCGACGACCTCGGTGTCGGTCTCGGACCGGAGGGTGTGGCCGCGCTCGGCGATCTCGGCGCGCAGCTGGGCGAAGTTCTCGATGATGCCGTTGTGGACCACGGCCACCCGCTGGTCGTCGTCCAGGTGGGGGTGGGCGTTGGCGTCCGTCGGGCCGCCGTGGGTGGCCCAGCGGGTGTGGCCGATGCCGGTGGTGCCGCCGGGCAGAGGGGACTCGGCGAGCGACTTCTCCAGGTTGGCGAGCTTGCCGGCCCGCTTGTCCGTGACCAGACTCCACTGCCCTTGGGAGTCCTGGGCCTGCACCGCGACACCGGCCGAGTCGTAGCCCCGGTACTCCAGTCGCTGCAGGCCCGCGATTACTACGTCGAGGGCGGACTGTGCGCCCACGTATCCAACAATTCCGCACATGCGTGCCAGCATAAGGGCGGTTCTGTGGCCGTTCTTCCGCTCTGGGCCAACGCTGCGTGACCGACACCACAACCACGGTGAACACCGCTACGGCTCACAATGGAGCATGTGCTGACCGAACTCTGTACGCGGGGCGCTGCCACGCCCGGCCCGTCGCCGTCCCCCTACGTGGACCTCAGCCGGGCCGAGTGGAGCGCGCTGCGCGAGCGTACGCCGCTGCCGCTGACCGCCGAGGAGGTGGAGCAGCTGCGCGGCCTCGGCACGGCGCTCGACCTGGACGAGGTCCGCGACGTCTACCTGCCGCTGTCCCGGCTGCTGAACCTGTACATCCACGCCACGCACGAGCTGCGCGGTGCACTGGGCACCTTCCTGGACACCCCGGACACCGAGCGCACCCGCACCCCGTTCATCATCGGCGTGGCGGGCTCGGTGGCGGTCGGCAAGTCCACCACCGCCCGGCTGCTCCAGGAGCTGCTCGCCCGCTGGCCCGAGCACCCCCGGGTCGAGCTGGTCACCACCGACGGCTTCCTGCTGCCCAACGCCGAGCTGCGCCGCCGCGGCCTGATGGCCCGCAAGGGCTTCCCCGAGTCCTACGACCGCCGGGCGCTGATGCGCTTCGTCGCGGACGTGAAGGCGGGCAAGGAGCGGGTCAGCGCGCCGGTGTACTCGCACCTGGTGTACGACATCGTGCCGGGCGAGCGGCTGACCGTGGAGCGCCCGGACATCCTGATCGTCGAGGGCCTGAACGTGCTCCAGCCGGCCCTGCCCGGCACGGACGGCCGCACCCGCCTCGCGGTGGCCGACTACTTCGACTTCTCGATCTACGTCGACGCCCGCACCGACGACATCGAGCACTGGTACCTGAACCGCTTCCGCAAGCTGCGGCAGACCGCCTTCCAGGACCCGAACTCCTACTTCCGCCGCTTCACCGAGGTGCCGGAGGAGGAGGCGATGGAGTACGGCCGGCAGGTCTGGCGCACCATCAACAAGCCCAACCTGCTGGAGAACGTGCTGCCCACCCGCGGCCGGGCCACCCTGATCCTGCAGAAGGGACCGGACCACAAGGTCCGCCGGGCGCTGCTGCGCAAGCTCTGAACGCGACGGCGACACGACGACGACACGACGGCGGAGGGCCCCCGCGAGGCGGGGGCCCTCCGCCGTGTCAGGGGTCAGCCCAGGTGGGTGCGGACGGCCTCGGCCAGCGTCTGCGCGACCGTCTCGGCCTGCGCCGGGTCGGCGGCCTCGACCATGACCCGGACCAGCGGCTCGGTGCCGGACGGACGCAGCAGCACCCGGCCGGTGGAGCCCAGCTCGGCCTCGGCCCCGGCGACGGCGGCGGCCAGCTCGGTGCTGGTGCGCACCCGGCTCTTGTCGACGCCCTTGACGTTGATCAGCACCTGCGGCAGCCGGGTCATCACGGCGGCCAGGTCGGCCAGCGGCTGCTTGGTGGCGGCCAGCCGGGCGCCCAGCATGAGGCCGGTCAGGGTGCCGTCACCGGTGGTGGCGTGGTCCAGCAGGATGACGTGGCCGGACTGCTCGCCGCCCAGCGCGAAGCCGTGCTCCTTCATGGCCTCCAGCACGTAGCGGTCGCCGACGGCGGTCTCCACCAGCTCGATGCCCTCGCGCTCCATCGCCAGCTTGAAGCCCAGGTTGGACATCACGGTGGCCACCGCGGTGTTGCGGCGCAGGGTGCCGGCCTCCTTCATGGCGACCGCGAGGATCGCGATGATCTGGTCGCCGTCCACCTCGTCGCCCTCGGCGTCGGCGGCCAGGCAGCGGTCGGCGTCGCCGTCCAGGGCGATGCCGAGGTCGGCCCGGTGCTCCTTCATCGCCGCGCGCAGCCGGTCCAGGTGGGTGGAGCCGACGCCGTCGTTGATGTTGAGGCCGGTGGGCTCGGCCCCCAGGGTGTGGACGACCTCGGCGCCGGCCCGGGCGAAGGCCTCGGGGGCGACGTAGGCGGCGGCGCCGTGGGCGCCGTCGATGACGACCTTGATGCCGTCCAGGCGGTTGGGCAGGACGCCGATCAGGTGGGCGACGTACTTGTCGAAGCCCTCGGTGTACTCGCGCACCCGGCCGACGGCCGCGCCGGTCGGACGGTTCCAGTCCTCGTCCCCGAGCGTGTGCTTGCGGTAGTGGGCCTCGATTTCGTCCTCGATCCGGTCGTCCAGCTTGTGACCGCCGCGGGCGAGGAACTTGATGCCGTTGTCCGGCATGGCGTTGTGGCTGGCCGACAGCATCACGCCGAAGTCGGCGCCGAGCGCGCCGGTGAGGTAGGCCACGGCCGGGGTGGGCAGGACGCCGACCCTGAGCACGTCGACCCCGGCGCTCGCCAGACCGGCGATGACGGCGGCCTCCAGGAACTCGCCCGAGGCACGCGGGTCACGGCCGACCACCGCGACCGGCCGGTGCCCGTCGAAGGCGCCGGCCTCGCCGAGCACGTGGGCGGCCGCCACCGACAGGCCGAGCGCCAGCTCCGCCGTCAGGCCCTCGTTGGCCACCCCGCGCACGCCGTCCGTACCGAAGAGTCGTCCCACTGTCCCGTCCTCCATCACCATGCTCGGAACCCACCGATGATCCCGGCCGCCCCACGCTGGCCGGGGAACACGTCGCCCCGGAGTACACGAGGTACTCCGGGGCGACGGTTTGCGCAACCAGGGGGTACGCCGCCAGGGCGGAACGCACCCCCGGGGACGCGATTAGCGCTTGCTGTACTGCGGCGCCTTGCGGGCCTTCTTCAGACCGGCCTTCTTGCGCTCGACGGCGCGGGCGTCACGGGTCAGGAAGCCGGCCTTCTTCAGCGCGCCGCGGTTGTTGTCCACGTCGGCCTCGTTCAGGGCACGGGCGACGCCGAGGCGCAGCGCGTAGGCCTGGCCGGAGACGCCGCCACCGCTGATGCGGGCGACGACGTCGTAACGGCCGTCCAGCTCAAGGAGCTTGAAGGGCTCGTTCACGGTCTGCTGGTGCACCTTGTTGGGGAAGTAGCCCTCAAGGGTGCGACCGTTGATCTTCCACTGCCCGGTGCCGGGGACGATGCGCACGCGGGCGATCGCCTCCTTGCGACGGCCGAGGCCGGCGCCCGGGATGGCCTCGCCGAAGCGGCCGGCCAGGGACTCGGAGGTGTAGCTCTCCTCGGAGGTGTACTCGCCCTCGACGACGGTCTCGTCGAAGTCGACCTCAAGGGTTTCAGTGGTCTCGGCCACGGTGTTCCTCAGCTCTTTTCAGTGTTGGGGGGCTTGGTGGCCGGAATTACTGCGCGACCTGGGTGATCTCGAACGGCACCGGCTGCTGGGCAGCGTGCGGGTGCTGGTCGCCCGAGTAGACCTTCAGCTTCGAGAGCATCTGACGGCCCAGGCTGTTCTTGGGAATCATGCCCTTGATGGCCTTCTCGACGGCCTTCTCCGGGTTCTTGTCCAGGAGGTCGTCGTAGCGGACCGAGCGGAGACCGCCCGGGAAACCGCTGTGACGGTAGGCCAGCTTCTGGGTCTTCTTGTTACCCGACAGGTGCACCTTGTCCGCGTTGATGATGATGACGAAGTCACCAGTGTCAACGTGCGGCGCGTAGATCGCCTTGTGCTTGCCCCGGAGGAGGTTGGCGGCCTGGGAAGCCAGGCGGCCGAGCACGACGTCGGTCGCGTCGATGACGTGCCACTGACGCTGGACGTCGCCGGGCTTGGGGCTGTACGTACGCACGGTCGTAGCCTTCGCTTTTCAGTGAGTTGGTCCTGACAGGAGCACCCGGTCGGGAGAGCAGCCTGGTCAGCCTTGGACGCAATTCAAGGCGGACCGCTGGTCATCGACCTGATGTCTCCGGCGTACCGACCTCTCACGTGAGATAGAGCGAGCCAATACGCACATCAAGCGTCCAGGTTACCGGGCGGGCGGGAAGGGGTCAAAAACGCCCTCCCCGCCCCGCCCGGATCAGCGGTCGCGCTCGACCCGGGAGACGTCCCAGACCGGCTCGGGCGACTCGTAGACCCGGCCGTCCGCGCCGAACACCAGGAAGCGGTCGAAGGTCTTGGCGAACCAGCGGTCGTGGGTGACGCACAGCACCGTGCCGTCGAAGGCCTCCAGCCCGGCCTGCAACGCCTCGGCGCTCTCCAGGTCCAGGTTGTCGGTCGGCTCGTCGAGCAACAGGGCCGTCACACCGGAGAGTTCGAGCTTGAGGATCATCAGCCGGGCCTGCTGCCCGCCGGACAGCGACTCGAACCGCTGCTCCTCCTGGCGGTCCAGCTCGTAGCGGCGCAGCGCGCCCATCGCGGCCCCGCGGCTGAGCGCGTGCTCCTCCTCCACGATCGAGCGGACCGTCCGGCCGAACAGCTCCGGGTGCGCGTGGGTCTGCCGGAAGTGACCGGGGACGACCCGGGCGCCGAGCTTCCAGTCGCCGGTGTGCGCGACGGTGTCGTCCCCGGCCAGCAGCCGCAGGAAGTGCGACTTGCCGGAGCCGTTGGAGCCGAGCACCGCGACCCGCTCGCCGTAGAAGACCTCCAGGTCGAAGGGCTTCATCAGCCCGGTGAGTTCGAGCTTCTCCATGGTGAAGGCCCGCACACCGGTGCGCCCGCCCTTGAGCCGCATGGTGATGCTCTGCTCGCGCGGCGGCGCCTCCGGCGGGCCGGCGTCCTCGAACTTCTTCAGCCTGGTCTGCGCGGCGCTGTAGCGGGAGGCCATGTCGTGGCTGACGGAGGCGGCCTGGCGCAGGTTGACGACGAGCTTCTTGAGCTTGGCGTGCTCCTCGTCCCAGCGGCGGCGCAGCTCCTCGAAGCGCTCGAAGCGGGCCTTGCGGGCCTCGTGGAAGGTGTCGAAGCCGCCGCCGTGCACCCAGACGCTGCTGCCGGCCGCGCCGGTCTCGACGCTGATGATCTTGTCGGCGGTGCGGGAGAGCAGCTCGCGGTCGTGCGAGATGAACAGGACGGTCTTCGAGGTGGCCTTGATGGCCTCCTCCAGCCACCGCTTGGCCGGGACGTCCAGGTAGTTGTCGGGCTCGTCGAGCAGCAGCACCTCCTCGGGGCCGCGCAGCAGGGCCTCCAGCACCAGACGCTTCTGCTCGCCGCCCGAGAGGGTGTTCAGGCCGCGCCACTGGGCCTTGTCGAAGGGCATGCCCAGGGCCGCCATGGTGCAGACGTCCCAGTCGGTCTCGTAGTCGTAGCCGCCGACGTCCGCCCAGTCGGAGAGCGACTGGGCGTAGGCCATCTGCGTCTTCTCGTCGTCCTGGGCGATCATCGCCAGCTCGGCGGCGTCCACCGCGCGGGCGGCCTTGGCGATCCGCTCGGGGGCGACCGAGACCAGCAGGTCGCGCACCGAGGCGTCGGCCGGCAGCGCGCCCGGGGTGGCCCGCTCGTCCTCGCGGCCGGTGGTGCCGACGAACTGGCGCATCACGCCGAGCCCGCCGCTGATCGTCACGGTGCCGCCGTGCGGCTGGATGTCCCCCGCGATCATGCGCAGCAGGGTGGTCTTGCCCGCTCCGTTGGCGCCGACCAGGGCCACCGCGGCGCCCTCGCCGACCCGGAAGGACGCGTCGTCGAACAGCACCCGCCCGTCCGGCAGGTAGTACTCCAGGTGCGAAATCTCGACGTGTCCCATGGGGACGATTCTCCCAAGCGGACGCCCCGGACCAAAACGGATTACGCGGAGACCGGCTGCCCCGGGAGGGTGCGCATCCGCCTGGCCTGGCGGTTGCGCTCCGCGAGCTGGTCGTCCGGCGGGTAGCCGACCTCCTCAAGGGTGAGCCCGTACGGCCGGATCACGTTGACCGCCGAGTTGCGGACCCCGCCGGCCAGCACCTCGCCGGGGAACTCGACCGGCCGGTGCCCGTCGCCGACCAGCAGCATCGCGCCGACCAGCGCCCGGACCATGTTGTGGCAGAAGGCGTCCGCCCGGACGGTGGCGACCGCGAGCGAGCCCTCCTGGGCCGCGTAGGTGTCCACCGGGACGCGGTCCCAGCGCAGCTCCAGCAGGGTGCGGATGGTGGTGGCGCCCTCGCGCTTCTTGCAGTACGCGGCGAAGTCGTGCTCGCCGAGCAGCAGTTCGGCGGCCGCGTTCATCCGGTCGATGTCGAGCGGGCGGTCGTGCCAGAGCACGTGCCCGCGCAGCAGCGGGTCGACCCCGCCGGGGTGGTCGGCGACCCGGTAGGCGTACCGGCGCCAGATCGCCGAGAAGCGGGCGTCGAACCCGGCCGGCGCCTCGCCGACCCGGTAGATCCGGACGTCCCCGGGCAGCCGGCCGGCCAGTCGGCGCAGCAGCTTCTCCCGGTGCGCCTCCCACAGCTCGGCCGGCAGGTCGACGTGGGCGACCTGCCCGCGGGCGTGCACCCCGGCGTCGGTGCGGCCGGCCACGGTCAGCGGGAAGAGCTCCTGGCTGCGGGTGACGACCTGCAGCGCGGTCTCGATCTCCTCCTGGACCGTCCGGCGGCCGCCCTTCTGGCGGGCCCAGCCGGAGAACTCGGCACCCTGGTAGGCGAGGTCGAGCCGGACCCGGACGTACCCGTCGGCCGGGCCGTCCTTCACCGGAGGCTGCTCGGCGCAATCGTTGACCACGTGTTTCTCTTCTCCCGGGGACCTTGAAGAACAAGGAACGGGCCCGCTCCCCCATCACTGGGAGAGCGGGCCCGCAGCAACACCTAAAGGCGTCAGGCCTGCTCGGCGGCCTCGGCCTCGTCGGCCTTGCTGGCCTCGTCAGCCTTGGCGACCGCGGCGGCCTCGTCGGCCTCCTTGACGGCGCGCTTGGTGGCGGCCTCGGCCTCGCCGACGGCGGTCTGCGCGACGGTCAGCGCCTCGACCAGCTCGATCACGGCCATCGGGGCGTTGTCGCCACGACGGGGACCGATCTTGGTGATGCGGGTGTAGCCACCCGGGCGGTTCTCGTAGCGCGGCGCGATCTCGGTGAAGAGGGTGTGCAGCACGGCGATGTCGGTGATCGTCTTGCGCACCAGGCGACGGTTGTGGATGTCGCCCTTCTTCGCCTTGGTGATCAGCTTCTCCGCCAGCGGGCGCATCCGACGGGCCTTGGCCTCGGTCGTGGTGATGCGGCCGTACTGGAACAGCTCCCGGCACAGACCGGCGAGCAGCAGCGGCTCGTGGTGCGGGCCGCCGCCGAGGCGGGCACCCTTGGTGGGACGCGGCATGGAATTACTCCTCGAATCTCCGACTGCGGCCGTACCAGGTACCGCAGCGGGCGTACGGGCACTGTGCCCGCACGACTTTCACGACGACGGGGGCGGTCCTCGGAAGAACCGCCCCCGCGGTCAAGTCTCTCAGTACTGCTCGGTCTCCGCGTAACCCGCGTCGTCCAGGTCGTCGGCGCCGAAGGCGTCGGCGGCCGCGGTCGGGTCGAACCCGGGCGGGCTGTCCTTGAGGGCCAGGCCCATGCCGGCCAGCTTCGCCTTGACCTCGTCGATCGACTTCGCACCAAAGTTGCGGATGTCGAGCAGGTCGGCCTCGGAGCGGGCGACGAGCTCACCCACGGTGTGGATGCCCTCGCGCTTGAGGCAGTTGTAGGAGCGGACGGTGAGCTCCAGCTCCTCGATCGGCAGCGCCAGGTCGGCGGCCAGGGCGGCGTCCGTCGGGGACGGGCCCATGTCGATGCCCTCGGCGTCGATGTTCAGCTCGCGCGCGAGGCCGAACAGCTCCACCAGGGTCTTGCCGGCCGAGGCCATGGCGTCGCGCGGACGCATGGCGGGCTTGGTCTCGACGTCGACGATCAGCTTGTCGAAGTCGGTCCGCTGCTCGACACGGGTGGCCTCGACCTTGTAGGTGACCTTCAGCACGGGGCTGTAGATCGAGTCGACCGGGATGCGGCCGATCTCCTGGCCGGAGGCCTTGTTCTGGACGGCGGAGACGTAGCCGCGACCGCGCTCGACGGTCAGCTCCATCTCCAGCTTGCCCTTGCCGTTCAGCGTGGCGAGGACCAGCTCGGGGTTGTGCACCTCGACACCCGCCGGCGGGGCGATGTCGGCGGCGGTGACGACACCCGGGCCCTGCTTGCGCAGGTACATCACGACCGGCTCGTCGTGCTCCGAGGAGACGACCAGCTGCTTGATGTTGAGGATGAGGTCGGTCACGTCCTCCTTGACGCCCGGCACGGTGGTGAACTCGTGCAGGACGCCGTCGATGCGGATGCTGGTGACAGCGGCACCCGGGATCGACGACAGGAGCGTGCGGCGCAGGGAGTTGCCGAGGGTGTAGCCGAAGCCCGGCTCCAGCGGCTCGATCACGAACCGGGAGCGGAACTCGTCGACGACCTCTTCGGTCAGCGAAGGACGCTGAGCGATAAGCATGGGGTTTCGATCCTCCAGTCTTCGGCGCCCACTATTTGACGCCGAACGAATGGCCATGAGGCGGTGGCCTCATGCCAAGCGTACGGGGTCCCGTGAAGAACGGGACCCCGTACGAGGTTTAAAGCAGGACCCGCGTGCCCGAAGGCGCTGCGTCAGACGCGGCGGCGCTTCGGCGGACGGCAGCCGTTGTGCGGGGTGGGGGTGACGTCCTGGATCGAGCCGACCTCCAGGCCGGTGGCCTGGAGCGAACGGATCGCGGTCTCGCGGCCGGAGCCCGGACCCTTCACGAAGACGTCAACCTTGCGCATGCCGTGCTCCTGCGCGCGACGGGCAGCGGCCTCGGCGGCCATCTGCGCGGCGAACGGGGTGGACTTGCGCGAGCCCTTGAAGCCGACGTGGCCGGCGGAGGCCCAGGAGATCACGTTGCCCGCGGGGTCGGTGATCGAAACGATGGTGTTGTTGAACGTGCTCTTGATGTGCGCGTGGCCGTGAGCGACGTTCTTCTTTTCCTTGCGGCGGATCTTCTTCGCGCCGGCAGCCTGACGACCCTTGGGGGGCATAAGTCTGTTCTCCTACTGAGGTGGTCGGTCCGCTGACCCGCGGGCCGGAGGGATGTCCGGTTACGGGACGGACTACTTCTTGCCCGGCTTCTTCTTACCGGCGATCGCGCGACGCGGGCCCTTGCGGGTACGCGCGTTGGTGTGGGTGCGCTGGCCGCGGACCGGCAGGCCGCGGCGGTGACGCAGACCCTCGTAGCAGCCGATCTCGACCTTGCGGCGGATGTCGGCGGCCACCTCGCGGCGGAGGTCACCCTCGACCGTGAAGTTGGCGTCGATGTACTGGCCGAGCTTGACCAGGTCGTCCTCGGAGATGTCGCGAACGCGGACATCCGGGCTCACACCGGTCTCGGCGAGGGTCTGCTGGGCGCGGGTACGGCCGATGCCGTACACGTAGGTGAGGGCGATCTCGATCCGCTTCTCACGGGGGAGATCAACGCCGGCGAGGCGTGCCATTCATGGCTCCTGTGGTTCTTCAGAGGTCTGGCGTGCCACCTACTCCGACACCTCACGGTGAGGGAGCCCCGGCCTCTGACCGGGGGCGGCAGTCCGTCCCTGTCGGGATGGATCGGGTGACCCGCTTATGACGTTTTCGCGTCGCGCGAAGTACTACGAGAAATGCTGGGGAGAGATCAGCCCTGGCGCTGCTTGTGGCGCAGGTTGTCGCAGATCACCATGACCCGGCCGTGGCGGCGGATCACCTTGCACTTGTCGCAGATCTTCTTGACGCTCGGCTTGACCTTCATGTTCAGGTTCTCCGGGTCTAGATCTGACGTTCTTACTTGTAGCGGTAGACGATCCGGCCGCGCGTGAGGTCGTAGGGGCTGAGCTCCACGACGACCCGGTCGTCCGGCAGGATGCGGATGTAGTGCATGCGCATCTTGCCACTGATGTGCGCGAGGACCTTGTGACCGTTCTGCAGCTCGACCTTGAACATCGCGTTCGGAAGAGACTCGATCACGGTGCCCTCGATCTCAATGGCGCCTTGCTTCTTAGCCATGAACTGCGAGATCCACCTTCCGGGACCGGCTACCGTATGCGGAACGCTCGTGCGAACCTGGGTTCACCCCACCCCCGAGGGGAAGAGGGCGTGCTGAAGCACGCTACGAGTGAGCCGACGGTCCATCCTACGCCAGCGCGTCCGATGGTCCAAAACCGGGACCCGGAAGGCGGCGACCGTCACACCCGTCCGGCTCAGGCCCCGGTGGTGACGGTCAGCGGCTCGACGTGGGCGGTGCAGGCCGAGCAGCGACTGGCGGCCTGGGGGATCTCGGTCAGGCACTCGGGGCAGGGGCGCTTGGGGGCCTTGGGGGCCTTGGGCATGTACCGCGCGGTGGCCTTGGTGATCGGCAGCACCACGCAGAAGTACAGGACGGCGGCCGTCATGACGAACGCGATCAGCACGTTCAGGAACTGGCCGTACGGGAACGTGACCCCGGCCACCGTCGCCGAGTAGGAGCTGAAGTCGCCGGCCGCACCGACCACCACGCCCACCAGCGGGGTGAGGAAGGCGGACACGAAGCCGGTCACCACGGCGGTGAAGGCGGCACCGATGACCACACCGACCGCCATGTCGACGACGTTGCCGCGCATCATGAAGTCGCGGAATCCCTTGAGCACGTACTCTCTCCTGCTCGCTCGTAAGCCACTTGTTGCCACTGCCAGCCGATAAAAATAGGACAAAAGCCCTGGAGGTCCAAACCTCCAGGGCTCTGATCCCTTGTCAGGGGCGGCAGTTGGGCGCCTCCGTGACTACGCCAGCGGGTCCGGAGCCGCGGTGATGCCCAGCTTGGCCAGCTCGGCCCTGCCGCCGTCGAAGGCGGTCAGCACCAGCGGGCCCTGCTCGGTCACGGCCACCGAGTGCTCCCAGTGCGAGGCCCAGGTGCCGTCGTTGGTGACGACCGTCCAGTCGTCCTCCAGCACGGTGGTGTGCGGGGTGCCCAGCGAGACCATCGGCTCGATCGCCAGCACGGTGCCGGGGACGAGCTTCGGGCCCTTGCCGCGGCCGCGCTCGACGTAGTTCAGCACGTGCGGCTCCATGTGCATCGCGGTGCCGATGCCGTGGCCGCCGTAGCCCTCGGTGATGCCCCACTTGCCCTTGGGGGGCAGCGGCTGGCGGCGGATGTAGCCCTCGATCGCCTTGGAGACGTCGACCAGGCGGTTGTTCTTCTTCATCTGGGCGATGCCGGCCCACATCGAGCCCTCGGTCACCCGGCTCAGCATCTCGACCTCGGGGCGGACCTCGCCGACCGCCACGGTGATCGCCGAGTCGCCGTGCCAGCCGTCCAGGATGGCGCCGCAGTCGATCGAGATGACGTCGCCCTCCTGAAGCACCCGGTCGCCGGGGATGCCGTGCACGACCTCGTTGTTCACCGAGGCGCAGATCACGCCCGGGAACCACAGGCCGCCGTGGTGGGCGCGGAAGTTCGAGGTGGCGCCGTGGCCGGTGATGACCTTGTCGGCGATGTCGTTGAGCTCCTGGGTGGTCACCCCCGGAGCGACCGCCTCACGGCAGGCCTTCAGCGCCTCGGCGACGACCAGCCCGGCCGCTCGCATCTTCGCGATCTGCTCGGGGGTCTTGATCTCCACCATCTGGTCACGCCTTCCAAGTCCGGATTACCACTGCATACCACCGTACGACGCCGAAACGGCCGGGCCGCCCGCTCTCACGGGCGACCCGGCCGTACACGTGCGTACGTCGCCGAGAAACTCAGCTGTCCTGCTTCAGCGCCTCGATCGCGCGGGCGGTGACCTCGTCCACCTTGCCGAGGGCCGAGATCGTCGCCACCAGGCCCTGCTGGACGTAGTAGTCGATGATCGGCTCGGTCTCCGTGTGGTAGACCTCCAGGCGCGTGCGCACCTTGTCCTCGGTGTCGTCCGAGCGCTGGTACAGCTCGCCGCCGCACTCGTCGCAGACGCCCTCCGCCTTCGGCGGGTTGTAGTCCACGTGGAAGACGTGGCCACCGTCGTTGCGGCACAGGCGACGGCCCGCGATCCGCTTGACGACCTCGTCCTCGGGGACCTCCAGGTCCAGCACGCCGTCCAGCTTGATGCCCTGCTCGCCCAGGAACTCGTCCAGCGCCTTGGCCTGGCCCAGGTTGCGGGGGAAGCCGTCGAGCAGGAAGCCGTTGGCGGCGTCCGGCTGCAGCATGCGGTCCTTGGCCATCCCGATGGTGACCTCGTCCGGCACCAGGCGGCCCGCGTCCATGTAGCTCTTGGCCTCAAGCCCCAGCGGGGTGCCCTGGCCGATGTTCGCGCGGAACAGGTCGCCGGTGGAGATGTGGGGGATGGACAGGGTCTTGGCGAGCAGGTGCGCCTGAGTACCCTTCCCGGCCCCGGGAGGACCAACGAGGACGATACGCATCAGCGGAGGAACCCTTCGTAATTGCGCTGCTGGAGCTGGCTCTCGATCTGCTTCACAGTTTCGAGTCCGACGCCGACGACGATGAGCACGCTGGTGCCGCCGAACGGGAAGTTGGTCTGCTGTCCGAAGGCGACCAGGGCGATCATCGGGATCAGCGCGATCACACCCAGGTAGAGCGAACCCGGCCACGTGATTCGGGTGAGCACGTAGTTCAGGTACTCGGCCGTCGGGCGGCCGGCCCGGATGCCCGGGATAAAGCCACCATACTTCTTCATATTGTCGGCAACTTCTTCGGGGTTGAAGGAGATGGCGACGTAGAAGAAGGCGAAGAAGACGATCAGCAGGAAGTAGGTGGCCATGTAGACCGGGTGGTCACCCTTGACGAAGTTCTGCCGGATCCACGTGGCCCAGCCCGCCTGGCTGTTGGTGAGCTGAACCACCAGGGCCGGGATGTAGAGCAGCGACGAGGCGAAGATGACCGGGATGACACCGGCCTGGTTCACCTTGAGCGGGATGTAGGTCGAGGTGCCGCCGAAGGCCCGGCGGCCGATCATCCGCTTCGCGTACTGGACCGGGATCCGGCGCTGGGCCTGCTCGACGAAGATGACCAGCATCACGACGATGATGCCGACCGCGACCACCGAGAGGAACTCGACCCAGCCGCCACCGATCGTGCCGGTCGTCTTGATGTTCCACATCGAGGACGGGAACTGCGCGGCGATCGAGGTGAAGATCAGCAGCGACATGCCGTTGCCGATGCCGCGGTCGGTGATCAGCTCGCCCAGCCACATGATCACGGTGGTGCCGGCGGTCATCGTGAGGACCATGACGGCGATCCGGAACACGCCGGTGTCCGGCACGATCTGGTTGGCCACCGGGCAGCCGGAGAACAGCGCGCCACTGGAGGCCGTCGCCACGATGCCGGTGCCCTGGAGCACGGCGAGCGCGATGGTCAGGTACCGGGTGTACTGCGTGATCTTCGCCGTACCGGCCTGGCCCTCCTTCTTCAGCGCCTCCAGTCGCGGGATCACGACGGTGAGGAGCTGGAGGATGATGCTCGCCGTGATGTACGGCATGATGCCGAGCGCGAAGATCGTCAGCTGGAGGAGCGCGCCACCGCTGAACAGGTTGACGAGTCCGAAGAGGCCGTTGTTCTTGGTCTCCTTCACGCACTCGTTCACGGCCGTGAAGCTCACGCCCGGAATCGGAATGTGCGAGCCCAGCCGGAACAGCACCATGATGCCCAGCGTGAACAGCAGCTTCTTGCGCAGGTCGGGCGTCTGGAACGCCCGCGCGAACGCACTGAGCACGGTGCCTCCTGCGCCTCCCGCGCGTCGTCGGCGGGAGGGTCGGTCCTGAATGGGGAGTTTGCGGTTCGGGCTCCCGTACAGACGGCACAGGCGAGCCTACGCGCAGCCTACAAGGGAACTCCACGGACTCTAACAGTGCACGGCCACTCGGAAGAAGCACGTACGGCCCCTCCCCCACTCACGGGGTACGGGATGCCCGGGTTTGCCACACAAAAGAACGAGGGATCTCCAGGCCCCCGCCGTCCGAAAAGCGAGGGACCCGGAAACGGCACGAGCCCCGCACCTCCCGGAGGAGGTGCGGGGCTCGTGGACGGTTGTCAGCGGGCTCAGACGAGCTCGGTGACCGTACCGCCGGCGGCCTTGATCTTCTCGGCGGCCGAGCCGGAGACGGCGTCGACCGTCACCTGCAGGGCAACCGAGACCTCGCCGGTGCCGAGCACCTTGACGAGGGAGTTCTTGCGGACCGCGCCCTTCGCGACCAGGTCCTCGACCGTGACCTCGCCACCCTGCGGGTAGAGCTCGGCCAGCTTGTCGAGGTTCACGACCTGGAACGTGATCTTGAACGGGTTCTTGAAGCCCTTCAGCTTCGGCAGACGCATGTGGAGCGGCATCTGGCCACCCTCGAAGCGCTGCGGAACCTGGTAGCGGGCCTTGGTGCCCTTGGTACCACGACCGGCGGTCTTACCCTTGGAGCCCTCACCACGACCCACGCGGATCTTGTCGGTCTTGGCACCCGGGGCGGGACGCAGGTTGTGGATCTTGATCGGGTTGTCGCCCATGATCAGTCCACCTCCTCAACCGTCACCAGGTGACGGACCGTGTGGGCCATCCCGCGGATCTCGGGACGGTCCTCCTTCACCACGACGTCGTGCATGCGCTTGAGACCAAGCGAACGCAGGGTGTCACGGTGATTCTGCTTGCTGCCGATGTACGACTTGGTCTGCGTGATCTTCAGGCGAGCCATCAGGCGCTCACCCCTGCAGCACGAGCCCGCAGCAGAGCGGCGGGAGCCACGTCCTCCAGCGGCAGGCCACGACGGGCGGCGATCTCCTCGGGGCGCACGAGGCCCTTCAGAGCGGCCACCGTGGCGTGCACGATGTTGATCGCGTTGTCCGAGCCGAGCGACTTCGACAGGATGTCGTGAATGCCGGCGCACTCCAGGACGGCGCGCACCGGACCACCGGCGATAACACCGGTACCGGGGGCGGCGGGCTTCAGCAGCACGACGCCGGCGGCCTTCTCACCCTGGATCGGGTGCGGGATGGTGCCCTGGATACGGGGGACCTTGAAGAAGTTCTTCTTGGCCTCCTCAACACCCTTGGCGATGGCGGCCGGAACCTCCTTCGCCTTGCCGTAACCGACACCCACGGTGCCGTCACCGTCGCCCACCACGACCAGCGCGGTGAAGCTGAAACGACGACCACCCTTGACAACCTTGGCGACACGGTTGATCGCGACAACGCGCTCGACGTAAGCGGTCTTCTCGACAGCCTGGGCGTTGCCCCGGTCGTCACGCTTACGGTCGCGCCGCTCGCCACCGCCGGTGCCACCGCCGGCGCCGCTACCGCGGCGCTGGGGTCCAGCCATTGGAATTACCTCTCTCGATTACGTCCGTCGACTGAGTCGACGAGCGGCTTAGAAGTCGAGCCCGGCCTCGCGAGCCGCGTCCGCCAGGGCGGCGATGCGGCCGGCGTACCGGTTGCCCGCGCGGTCGAAGACGACCGACTCGATGCCGGCGGCCTTGGCGCGCTCGGCGACCAGGCTCCCGACCTTCTTGGCCAGCTCGGTCTTGTCGCCCTCGGCGCCCTTGATGGACACGTCGAGGGTGGACGCCGACGCCAGGGTGTGACCCTTGGCGTCGTCGATGACCTGGGCGACCATGTGACGGTTCGAGCGCGTCACGACGAGACGCGGACGCACCTCGGTGCCGACGACGCGCTTGCGAACGCGGATCGCGCGGCGCTTGCGAGCGGCGCTCTTGTAGGCGTTGCCCTTGCCGATCTTGACAGAGACACTCATCGCTTACTTACCACTCTTTCCGACCTTGCGGCGGATGACCTCGCCCGCGTACTTGACGCCCTTGGCCTTGTACGGGTCGGGCTTGCGCAGCTTGCGGATGTTCGCGGCGACCTCGCCGACCTTCTGCTTGTCGATGCCGTCCACGTGGAACTTGGTGGGGGACTCGACGACGAAGGAAATGCCCTCCGGCGCGGCGACCAGGATCGGGTGGCTGTAGCCCAGCGCGAACTCCATGTCGGAGCCCTTCGCCGTGACTCGGTAACCAACACCGCTGATCTCCAGCGACTTGCGGTAGCCCGCGGTCACGCCGGTGATCATGTTCGCCACCAGCGTGCGGGTCAGGCCGTGCAGGGCCTTCGAGCGACGCTCGTCGTTCGGACGCGAGACGAGCACGGTGCCGTCCTCGCCCTTGCCGATCTCGATCGGCTCGGCGACGACGTGGGTGAGCGAGCCCTTCGGGCCCTTCACCGAGACCGCCTGGCCATCGATGGTGACGTCCACGCCAGCGGGGACCTGGATGGGCAGCCGTCCAATGCGCGACATTGCTGTACCTCCGTTTCCCGAATTACCAGACGTAGGCGAGAACTTCTCCGCCTACGCCCTTCTTGGCGGCCTGCTTGTCGGTCAGGAGGCCGGACGACGTGGAGATGATCGCCACGCCCAGGCCGCCGAGCACCTTCGGCAGGTTGGTGGACTTTGCGTAAACACGCAGACCCGGCTTGCTGATGCGCTTGATGCCGGCGATGGAGCGCTCACGGTTGGGGCCGAACTTGAGCTCGATGGTCAGCTTCTTGCCGACCTCGCCCTCAGTGGGCTCCTCAACCTTGTAGGAGGAGATGTAACCCTCCTGCTGCAGGATCTCGGCGACGTGCGCCTTGATCTTGCTCGACGGCATCGCGACGGAGTCGTGGTACGCCGAGTTCGCGTTACGCAGACGCGTGAGCATGTCTGCGATGGGGTCGGTCATGGTCATGATGGCCTCAGGCCTCTCTCGCCGTGGTTTCTCCGCACCAGGTCCCCCCCACGCACTCTCGCGAGTTCGCCGGGGGCACAAGCACAGGGGACCTACGACGTAGTAAGACTGGGTGCGAGCCCTCCCAGAAGAGGACCACGGACATCCATGGGGAAGCCGTGGCAGGGGGCCCGACCCCACTACCTTACGGGAATCCGTACGGCAGGCCCAAAACGGACCGGTGTGGGATCGGGCACCTCTGCTTCGCTGTGTGCCTAAAGCTCCGGAATTACCAGGAGCTCTTGGTCACGCCCGGCAGCTCGCCGCGGTGCGCCATCTCACGGAGGCAGACACGGCACAGGCCGAACTTGCGGTACACCGAGTGCGGACGGCCGCAGCGCTGGCACCGGGTGTAGGCCCGGACGCCGAACTTCGGCTTGCGCTCGGACTTCGCGATGAGGGACTTCTTCGCCATTGGCTCACGCCTCCTTGAACGGGAAGCCCAGAGCGCGCAGGAGCGCCCGGCCCTCGTCGTCGGTCTGAGCGGTGGTCACGACGGTGATGTCCATACCGCGCTGACGGTCGACCTTGTCCTGGTCGATCTCGTGGAACATAACCTGCTCGGTCAGACCGAAGGTGTAGTTGCCACGGCCGTCGAACTGCTTCGGGGAGAGACCACGGAAGTCACGGATTCGCGGCAGGGCCAGCGAAACCAGACGGTCCAGGAACTCCCACATGCGGTCACCGCGGAGGGTGACGTGGGTGCCGATCGGCTGGCCCTCGCGCAGCTTGAACTGCGCGATGGACTTGCGGGCCTTGGTCACGGCCGGCTTCTGACCGGTGATGGCGGTCAGGTCGCGGATCGCGCCCTCGATCAGCTTGCTGTCACGGGCGGCCTCGCCGACACCCATGTTGACCACGACCTTGACCAGGCCGGGGATCAGCATGACGTTCTCGTACGAGAACTGCTCGTGCAGCTGACCCTTGATCTCGGAGTTGTAACGCTCCTTGAGACGGGGGGTCACCTTCTCAACAGTCGTCTCAGACATCAGATGTCCTCACCGGTTCGCTTGGCAACGCGGATCTTGTTGCCCTCGTCGTCGAAGCGGTAGCCAACGCGGGTGACGACCTTCTTGCCGTCCTTCTCCACGACCAGCTGGACGTTGGAGACGTGCACCGGGGCCTCAACGGTGACAATGCCACCCTGGGTGCCCGGACCCGGCTTGGTGTGCTTCTTGACCCGGTTCACACCCTCGACCAGGACCTTGTTCTCAGCCGGCAGGGCCTGGATGACCTTGCCCTGCTTGCCCTTGTCCTTGCCGGTGATGACCTGAACCAGGTCACCCTTCTTGATCTTCATGCTGTTCGCCATGGGTTAGAGCACCTCCGGCGCCAGCGAGATGATCTTCATGAACTTCTTGTCGCGCAGCTCGCGGCCCACGGGGCCGAAGATGCGGGTACCGCGGGGGTCACCCTCGGTGTTCTTGAGGACGACGGCGGCGTTCTCGTCGAACCGGATGTAGGAACCGTCCGGACGACGGCGCTCCTTCACGGTACGGACGACGACGGCCTTGACCACGTCACCCTTCTTCACCGAGCCACCGGGGATCGCGTCCTTGACGGTCGCGACGATGACGTCCCCGATTCCGGCGTAGCGGCGACCGGAGCCACCGAGAACACGGATGCAAAGGATCTCCTTGGCACCAGTGTTGTCGGCAACACGCAGTCGCGACTCCTGCTGGATCACAGCTTTCTCCTGATCGTCAACGAGAGTCGACGGGCCGGCCGCTGCTCACATCGGCGTCCCGGGGGGACCCGCTGCACATACGGCCGTACCACATCGGCTTCGTTACTTGGCCTTCTCGAGGATCTCGACGACGCGCCAGCGCTTCGTCGCGGACAGCGGGCGGGTCTCCGCGAGGAGGACCCGGTCGCCCACGCCGCACGCGTTCTGCTCGTCGTGCGCCTTCAGCTTGTTCGTACGGCGGATGACCTTGCCGTACAGAGCGTGCTTGACGCGGTCCTCGACGGCGACGACGACGGTCTTGTCCATCTTGTCGCTGACGACGAGACCCTCACGGGTCTTGCGGAAACCGCGCGTCTCGTTGGTGTTCTCAGTCATCAGGCGTTCTCCACCGTCTCGATGCCCAGCTCGCGCTCGCGCATCAGGGTGTAGATCCGCGCGATGTCCTTACGGACGAGCTTGAGCCGTCCGTGGTTGTCGAGCTGCCCGGTCGCCGCCTGGAAGCGGAGGTTGAACAGCTCCTCCTTGGCCTCGCGCAGCTTGGCAACGAGACCCTCGTTGTCCAGCGAGCGAAGCTCAGCAGCCTTGGTAGCGGCCGACATCAGCTCTCACCGTCCTCGCGCCGGACGATCCGGCACTTCATCGGCAGCTTGTGCGCGGCGCGGGTGAGCGCCTCGCGAGCAACCTTCTCGTTCGGGTACGACAGCTCGAACATGACCCGACCCGGGTGCACGTTCGCGATCCACCACTCCGGCGAACCCTTACCGGAACCCATGCGGGTCTCGGCCGGCTTCTTGGTGAGCGGGCGGTCCGGGTAGATGTTGATCCAGACCTTGCCGCCACGACGGATGTGACGGGTGATCGCGATACGAGCGGACTCGATCTGACGGTTCGTCACGTAGGCCGGGGTCACGGCCTGGATGCCGAACTGGCCGAACGCCAGCTCGGTGCCACCCTTGGCAGCGCCACGGCGCTTCGGGTGGTGCTGCTTGCGGTGCTTGACCCGACGGGGGATCAGCATTGGGGTCAGGCCTCCGTTCCGGTGTTCTCAGCAGCCGGAGCCTCGACGGCCGGGGCCGCGGGGGCCTCGGCAGCGGCGGGACGACGGCCGCGGCCACCGCGCTCGCCACCACGGCGCTCGCCACCGCGGGCGGGACGACCACCCTCGGGACGGGCCGGGCGGTTGCCCGAGCGGGCAGCGGCGTTCTCAGCGCGGACCTCGGCGATGTTCTTGACGTCGCCCTTGTAGATCCAGACCTTCACGCCGATGCGGCCGAAGGTGGTCTTGGCCTCGAAGAAGCCGTAGTCGACGTTCGCGCGCAGGGTGTGCAGCGGCACACGACCCTCGCGGTAGAACTCCGAACGGCTCATCTCGGCGCCGCCGAGACGACCGGAGCACTGGACCTTGATGCCCTTGGCGCCGGACTTCATGGTGCCCTGCATCGACTTGCGCATGGCACGGCGGAAGGAGACGCGCGAGGACAGCTGCTCCGCGACGCCCTGAGCCACGAGCTGGGCGTCCAGCTCGGGGTTCTTGACCTCAAGGATGTTCAGCTGGACCTGCTTGCCGGTCAGCTTCTCCAGGTCGCCGCGGATGCGGTCGGCCTCGGTGCCACGGCGACCGATGACGATGCCGGGGCGAGCGGTGTGGATGTCAACGCGGACGCGGTCGCGGGTGCGCTCGATCTCGACCTTGGAGATGCCGGCGCGCTCCATGCCCTTCGTCATCATGCGACGAATGGCAACGTCTTCCTTGACGTAGTCCTTGTACAGCTTGTCGGCGTACCAGCGGGACTTGAAGTCCGTGCTGATGCCGAGGCGGAACCCGTGCGGGTTAACCTTCTGGCCCATTACCGGGTCCCTTCCTTGCTGCTGACGACCACGGTGATGTGGCTGGTCCGCTTGCGGATCCGGTAGGCACGGCCCTGGGCACGCGGACGGAACCGCTTCAGGGTCGGACCCTCGTCAACGTACGCCTCGGAGATGTAGAGGTCGTCCACGTTGGAGTGGTTGTAGTTGTGCGCGGCGTTGGCGATGGCGCTGTCGAGCACCTTGCCGACCGGCACGGTGGCTGCCTGCGGAGCGAAACGCAGGACGGCCTGGGCCTCCGTGGCATTCATGCCACGGATGAGGTCCACCACGCGGCGGGCCTTCATGGGCGTCACGCGGATGTACCGCGCCTGTGCCCTGGCTTCCATGGTTGTCCCCTTAATGGAGTAAGTCATTGAGTCTTTTTGGCGCGCAAGCTCAGGCTTAGCGGCGCTTCGACTTCCGGTCTTCCTTCACGTGACCACGGAAGGTGCGGGTCGGAGCGAACTCGCCGAGCTTGTGGCCGACCATCGACTCGGTGACGAACACCGGGACGTGCTTACGGCCATCGTGAACCGCGATCGTGTGACCGAGCATGCTCGGGGAGATCACGGAACGACGGGACCAGGTCTTGATGACGTTCTGGGTACCCGCCTCGTTCTGAGCGTCCACCTTCTTGATGAGGTGGCCGTCGATGAAGGGGCCCTTCTTAAGACTGCGCGGCATCTGACCTGCTCCTAGCGCTTCTTGTTGGTCTTGCGGCGGCGCACGATGAGCTTGTCCGACGCCTTGTTCGGGCGACGGGTGCGGCCCTCGGGCTTACCCCACGGCGAGACCGGGTGGCGACCACCGGAGGTCTTACCCTCACCACCACCGTGCGGGTGGTCGATCGGGTTCATGGCGACACCACGCACGGTCGGGCGGACGCCCTTCCAGCGCATGCGGCCGGCCTTGCCCCAGTTGATGTTCGACTGCTCGGCGTTGCCGACCTCGCCGACGGTGGCGCGGCAGCGCGCGTCGACCAGGCGGATCTCACCGGAGGGCATGCGCAGGTGCGCCATCTTGCCCTCACGCGCCAGCAGCTGGATGCCGGAGCCGGCCGAGCGGGCCAGCTTGGCACCGCCGCCGGGACGCAGCTCCACCGCGTGGATGGTGGTACCGACCGGGATGTTGCGCAGCGGCAGGTTGTTGCCCGGCTTGATGTCGGCGCCAGCGCCGTTCTCGATCCGGTCACCCTGCGCGATGCCGCGCGGCGCGATGATGTAGCGCTTCTCGCCGTCCGCGTAGTGCAGGAGCGCGATGCGCGCGGTGCGGTTCGGGTCGTACTCGATGTGCGCGACCTTGGCCGGCACGCCGTCCTTGTCGTGACGACGGAAGTCGATCACGCGGTAGGCGCGCTTGTGACCGCCACCCTGGTGGCGAGCGGTGACACGACCGGCGTTGTTGCGGCCGCCCTTGCTGTGCAGGGGGCGAACCAGCGACTTCTCCGGGGTGGACCGCGTGATTTCTACGAAGTCGGCCACGCTGGAGCCACGACGGCCCGGCGTAGTCGGCTTGTACTTGCGGATGCCCATTTGGCTCTCTCGTCCTCGTCCTAATCGACGATCACGATCTCCTGATTCAGGAGACCGGACCACCGAAGATGTCGATGCGGTTGCCCTCGGCCAGCGTCACGATGGCGCGCTTGGTGTCCTTGCGCTTGCCAAAGCCCGTCTTGGACCGCTTGCGCTTGCCCTGACGGTTGATCGTGTTGACAGCCTCGACCTTGACCGAGAAGACCGCCTCGACGGCCTGCTTGATCTGGGTCTTGTTGGCGCCCGGCGACACGATGAACGTGTACTTGTTCTCGTCGAGGAGCGAGTAGCTCTTCTCCGAGATGACCGGCTTCACCAGGACGTCACGGGGGTCCGTGAACGTCTTGCTCGTAACGTCGCTCATCAGGCGGCGCTCCCTTCGAGCTCGCCCTCAGCGGCAACGGCCTTGGCGGACGTGGCCGGACCGGCCACGAAACGCTCGAAGGCGGCCTGGGTGAAGACCACATCGTCGGAGACGAGCACGTCGTAGGTGTTCAGCTGACCGGCGTCCAGGATGTGCACGTTCGGCAGGTTGCGAGCGGACTTGAGGCCCAGCTCGTCCGCGCGCTCGACGACCAGGAGGACGTTCTTGCGCTCGGTGATCTTGCCGAACAGGCTCTTGGCGGCCTTGGTCGACGGCGCCTCGGTCGCGGTCACGCCGGTGACGACGTGGATGCGGTTGTGGCGGGCCCGGTCGGTGAGCGCACCGCGCAGGGCGGCGGCGATCATCTTCTTCGGGGTCCGCTGCGAGTAGTCGCGCGGCACGGGACCGTGCACAACGCCACCGCCGGCGAACTGCGGCGCACGGGTCGAGCCCTGACGGGCGCGGCCGGTGCCCTTCTGGCGGTACGGCTTCTTGCCGCCACCGCGGACCTCGCCACGAGTCTTGGTCTTGTGGGTGCCCTGACGGGCCGCAGCGAGCTGCGCCACGACGACCTGGTGCATCAGCGGAACGCTGACCTTCGCGTCGAAGATCTCGGCCGGCAGCTCGATGCTGCCGGTCTTGTCGCCAGCCGGCGACAGGATGTCAATGGTGCTCATATCCTTCACAGCCCCTTCGCCGCGGTGCGGACGAGGACGAGGCCGCCGTTCGGGCCCGGGACGGCGCCCTTGATGAGCAGCAGACCCTTCTCCGCGTCGACCGCGTGCACGGTCAGGTTCTGGGTGGTCACACGCTCGTGGCCCATCCGACCAGCCATGCGCAGGCCCTTGAACACACGGCCCGGGGTGGCGCAGCCACCGATGGAACCGGGCGAGCGGTGCTTGCGCTGGGTGCCGTGACCGGCGCCGAGGCCCTTGAAGTTGTGACGCTTCATGACACCGGCGAAGCCCTTGCCCTTGGAGGTGCCGGTCACGTCGACCTTGACACCCGCCTCGAACAGCTCGGCGGTGATCTCCTGGCCCAGGGTGTACTCGGAGGCGTCCGAGGTACGGATCTCGACCAGGTGGCGGCGCGGGGTGACACCGGCCTTGGCGAAGTGGCCCGCGAGGGGCTTGTTCACCTTGCGGGGGTCGATCTCGCCGAAGCCGAGCTGGACGGCGCTGTAGCCGGCCGAGCTGTCGGCGGTGTGGACCTGGGTCACGACATTCGGCCCAGCCTTGACGACGGTCACCGGGACAACCCGGTTGTTCTCGTCCCAGACCTGGGTCATGCCGAGCTTCTCGCCCAGGATGCCCTTAATCTGCTTAGCCATCTTCGGTGCGCCTCTCAGAGCTTGATCTCGATGTCGACGCCAGCCGGCAGGTCGAGACGCATGAGCGAGTCAACCGTCTTCGGCGTGGGGTCGAGGATGTCGATCAGACGCTTGTGAGTACGCATCTCGAAGTGCTCGCGCGAGTCCTTGTACTTGTGCGGCGAGCGGATGACGCAGTACACGTTCTTCTCAGTGGGCAGCGGCACCGGGCCCGCGACCTGCGCACCAGTACGAATCACCGTCTCGACGATCTTCTTCGCCGAGGAGTCGATGACCTCGTGGTCGTAGGCCTTGAGCCGGATGCGGATCTTCTGTCCCGCCATGGCTACTCAGTAGTCCTTTGTCCTTAGTCACTGCACGACCCCCTCCGACCCCCGCGCTCGGGCGTGTCGCACTCGCGCCTGCAAAAAACCGGCGAGTGAATCGTCGGTTTCCAACTTTCGGGGTGGGGGTGCCGGATCGAGGCCCCGCATACGCTTCCCGGAAGATTCCCGTACTTTCGCCCCGCAGCTGCCGTGGCGTAGAACTCACGCTTGACGGCCATCACGGGAACGACGAGTACATGGGACTCGCTTCCAGTCCTCCCGGCGGGAGGCGCGCAGCATCGGCACTCAACCGAGCAACTTGGACATACTGCCACATGGAGCAGTCCAAACGCCAATCGGGGCCGGTGAGACGCACCTCACCGGCCCCGATCATCCCTCGTGCGGGTTACTTCTTCTGGTCGGTCACCCAGGGGGCCTGCCGGCCGCAGACCGCCGGCCAGTCCTCGGTGCTCACGTTGGCGCACCAGATGAAGCCCTTGTCGGTTTCCGGCTTCCAGTCCTTGGTGATGATGTCCGCGCACTTCTGCACGGGCGAGAACTTCGGGCAGGTGCCGTCCTTCTTCTTGATCGTGTGCGCCCGCCAGGCGTCCAGACCCATGCTGTTGCTGGACTCCGGCTGCGGCATGTAGCGGTCCACCGACCAGGAGGCGCCCATGGTGGCGAACAGCGCGAGGGCGCAGATCAGGCCGGCCGTCAGCTGCTTGGTCACCCGCAACGGGATCACCCGCCCCGCGGACGGGGCGCGCCCACCGGAGCGGAACAGCCGCTCCACCCAGCCGGCGCCGCGCTCCAGGCCGGTCATCAGCCCGATGACCGCGAGGATCAGCAGGCAGTACATGATGATCCAGGTGGTCCGCGGGTAGAGCTGGATCGTCTGGGAGTGCGCCATGTGCGAGGCGAACCAGAACCGCAGCAGCCAGGCACCGGCCAGCACCGCCGCCGCGACCCGGACCACCATGTTGCGCAGGCCCAGGCCCACCCCGATGCCGACCGCGGCGATCAGCATGATCGCGAACCCGGTCTGCCCGGCCAGCTCGCCCGCCTGCGGCCAGTTGTGGTAGGTCAGCCCGCCGTTGCGGTCGGACATCCAGCCCAGCACGTAGGTCGGGTCGACGTAGTTGACGATGTAGGCGTAGCGGTCCGGGGTGTCGGCGCCCAGCCGGACGAGGTTGTAGAGCAGCGGCGAGCCGATCACACCGGCCGTGACCAGCGTGACCGCCAGGAACAGCAGGGCGCGACGGACGGTCTGCCGGCCGGCGCGCCAGGGGAAGACGAACAGGGCCAGGAGGAAGACGCCCGGTGCCGACCAGACGTACCAGCCCGAGTACCACAGGAACAGGATCCCGAAGGCGGCGCCGAACCCGAGACCGCGCAGCCACAGCGAACGCCTGGACAGCTCCCCCGCCCGGCGCAGCTCGCGCAGGCAGGCCGCCAGCAACGGCAGCAGGACGATCATCGTGACGTGGCTGTACGGGCGGATCGGGTCCAGGAACACCAGCGCCGACGGCACCGCGATGGCCAGCGCCCAGAACGGCCGCAGCATCAGCCGCCAGGCCAGGTAGCTCATCGGCCCCACCAGCGCGCTGCAGACGATCTGCAGGTCGTGCAGGGCGAAGCCGGCGCCGCCGACCCCGCCGTAGTGCAGCTCGGACCAGAGCGCGATCGCCGCCGGGAACAGCGGCGGGTAGACGCCGGAGACCCCGTGGCCGTGCATCATCGACGTCGCCATGTCGATCAGGACGCTCGGGTCGCCCTCCTGCCCGCCCAGCGGCCACGGGGTGCCACGCAGCGCGACCACGACGCCGCCGGCCACCACGCCGGTGGCCAGGCCCGCCAGGACACCGCAGACCAGCCGCTGGACGATGCCGTGCCGCCGCAGCCCGCCGCGGTATGCGGTGTAGAGCAGGACCGCGAGTACCGGCAGCCCGATCATCGCCACGTACTGTTGGATCTTGGCCAGACCACTGACCTGCCCGATCCGGTTCAGCGGGTTCACGCTGATGTGTCGGCAGAGCAGCGTGAAGCCGAGCGCCGCCACCACGCTGACCAGGGCCTCCCCCGCCACGAGCGCCGCACGCCGCTCGAACCAGCGGTCGCCGGCCGCCGCGCCGACGGAGCGGTCGCCGTCCTCCACTCCTGATGACGCGTCCGATCCGCTGTGCCGGTCGGTTGCCAGACTGGTCATGTCGCTTCACTTCCGTAGGGCTGCGGACTTCCACAGAGCGGTTCCGGACACCCGGCGCCTTGGAGACACTACCGCGCCCCGGTGAGCCCAACGGCCGTGCCGCCCAAGCAGTCCACGCCGTCCCGACCACCCCGAAGTCTTTCCAACGGTTTGGTCACGGTTGGATTTCACCCTCACCGAATGTCCGCACATGTGTCCGATCCGAGGTGAAGCGGAATCCGCTCCCCTGGCAGAATCGGTCGCGCAGTTGAGCGGCCGGCCCCGGACGCTCGACACCGTTCGCCCACCGTCCGCCGCCCGGCTCCGAAGGACCACCCAGTGACCAGCCTCCAGACCGCGGCTCCTCCGGCCGACCACATACGAGGGCCCGTACGGCACCGCGGCTCGAACAGAACGACCGCCAACACCTTCCTGCTCTGGATCCTCGAAGGTGTGGTCGCGCTGGCCGCGGCACTCCTGATGACCTACCTCGCACGGTTCGTCGACCTCAACCCGATGTCCCGGATCGGCCAGGTCAGCGGCCTGGCCGCGCTGCAGCTCCAGCTGCTGCTCGTGCTCGGCCTCGTCCTGGTGGTCTGCCTCCCGGCGATGCGCCGCTGGCCCGAGACCCCGCTGCGGTTCGCGGCGGCGACCGTCGCCGGGCTCTCCTCCGGCGTCGTCGCGGCCGGCATCTCGCTCGCCCTGCGCGACACCTACTGGCCGCTGAACGCCCAGGGCGGCGACGCCGGCGCGCTCCAGGCGTGGGCCGGCGCCCTCATGCAGGGCAAGCCCCTCGACGGCGCCTACCCGCCGATGTTCCCGCACCTGCTCGCCTGGACCGCGGAGTCCTTCACCGGCGGCGACGTCGGCTACGCGATGAAGCTGATCTCCCTGCTCTTCACCGGGCTGCTCGGCCCGCTCGCCTACATGGCGTGGCGGCTGCTGCTGCCGCCGCTGTGGGCGCTGGGCATCGGGGTCACCGCGTCGCTGCCGATGATGCAGCCGTACAAGCCGTACACCAACCTCGTCCTGGTCGCGCTGGTGCCGGTCCTCGGCAAGCTCGTCCAGGTGCTCCAGCGCTCCAAGGAGCTCCACCGCGGCCGCGCCGCGGCTCAGGGCGCCGGCCTCGGCCTGGCCATCGGCCTGCTGTTCATCCTCTACTCCGGCTGGTTCGTCTGGTCGGCGCTCGGCATGGTCGTCCTGACCGCACTGATCCTCGTCCGGATCGGGAAGGGAGACGGGGCCCGGGCACTCGCCACGGCCGGGACCACCCTCGCGGCGACCACCGTGACCTTCCTCGCGGTGGCCGGCACCTACCTGGTCCGGTTGCTCGGTTCGGCCGGATCGACCGTCGACCGGTACTGCTACTTCGACACCTACGTCGAACCGACGTACTTCGCGATGTGGCGGGACGACCTCCCCGGCCCCGACGCCTGGAGCACCTGGCCGCTGCCCGGTGAGCTCGGCGGAGTCGGACTGTTCTCCGTCGTCCTGCTCGTCGGCCTCGGTTTCGCCCTGGCGCTGGGCATCAACCGCCCCTCCGTCATGGTGACCGCCGCCTGCGCGGCCAGCGCCCTCGTCATGCGGTACTGGTACGCCTCCCACATGGAGAAGGACCAGGCGGTCATGCTCTACCCCCGCACCAGCGCCCAGCTCCTCTACTGCACGCTCGTGCTCGTCGGCCTCGCCTGCTACCTGGCCGCCCGCCGGTTCGGCGCCCGGCGCGCCGAGGCCACCGTGGACGCGCCGGTCCGCGTGCTCCCCCGGTTCGCCCCGCGCGCGGTCGCCGCGGGCGTGCTCTGCGCCCTCGGCCTGCTGTTCGGGATGGCGGGCTCCGCCACCGCCGACCGCTTCATGCCCACCTGGCAGAACGACACCGGCCACCTCGCCTGGTACGCCCAGACCGCCGAGAGCTTCGACGGGCACTGCTCCAAGTACGCGCCGGACCACAAGTGCGGCAAGCCGGGCGACCTGTCCGGACGGCTCGTCCAGGGCCCGGACCAGGGCACGCTGGGCTGCTCCCCGAACAGCCCGTACCCCAGCCGCCCGAAGGCCTCCGGTGTCCTCGGCAACGTGCTGACCACACTGGCGGACTGACCGCCGCGAACGGAAGAGCCCGGCCCCCCTGCCTCAGGCAGGGGGGCCGGGCTCCTTCGTGTCGGCGCCGGGCGCGCGTCAGTGGCGCTGCCCCGCGGTGAACGCGTGCTTGGCCAGGACCTTGACGCCGGCCGACTGGCCGCGGCGCAGGGCGCCGGGGAGCATCGTGAGCGCGTGGAAGCGAGAGGCGCTGCGGACCCGGGCCGCGCGGGCGGCCTTGGGCCAGCCGCGGGCGTCCATCCGCTCGGCCACCGCGTTGAAGTAGCGCTCCGCCTCGGTGAAACGGGTGCCGGAGAACGCCTGCACCGATGACTCACTGACCGCGTGGCGGCGGTACTGGAAGACCACCGTGGTGTTGTCGATCATCATCGACTCACCCTGCTCCAGCAGGTCGACCACCAGTGCCAGGTCCTGGATCACCGAGTACTCGTCACGGAAGTTCACCTGGCGCAGGGCCTCGCCCCGCCAGCAGATCGACGGGAAGTACAGCCAGTTGCCGCGCAGCACGCTGGCCGCGAGCTCCTCGCCGCCCATCAGGCGCCGGCCCTTGACGTTCGGGGCGTACAGCTTGCCCTTCACGTTGTCGGCCAGGCCCTGGCTGACCACGCCGTCACCGTCGATCACCTCGACGCCCGGCTGCACCATCCCGAGGTCCGGGTTGGCGTCGAGGATCGCCCGGACGGTCTCCAGGTAGTGCGGGTGCAGGAGGTCGTCGCAGCCCATGATCACCACGTGGTCCGCGGTGGACAGCTCCACGCACTTCTGGAAGTTCCTGGTGATCCCCAGGTTCTGCTCGTTGCGCAGGTAGCTGACCCGCTCGTCGCCGAGCTCGGCGAACCAGCCCGGGACGTCCGGCTCCTTGCCGTCGTCGATGACGGTCAGCCGGAAGTCCGGGTCGGTCTGCCCCAGGATGCTGCGCACGGCGGCCTGCATCAACGCCACATCGCCGTAGTACGGCAGCATGAACTCGAAGGTCGCCATGGGGCTCAGGCTCCGTTGCTCTTCACCGGAGCGGAGACCGGCAGGTCCAGGTCGAAGCGCTCCCCGTTCAGCCGGGCGCCCTCGTTGATCGCGACGGTGCGGGCCAGGTCGGTGAGCTTCTTCTCCAGCGAGCGGAACCGCAGGAAGGTGTTCAGGGTCAGGAAGCCCATCGCCAGGACCATGACGTACAGCACCAGGTCGGTGCCGCGGCCGACGCCGAGCTTGTGGGCCACCCAGGTGACGTCACTCGGGCGCAGGATCGCGTAGATGTTCGCGATCACGAAGACGGAGAACGCGATGCGCTTCCAGGCGCGGGTGTTCGCCGCGTCCCAGCGCCGGATGAACATGAACGCGAGAATGACCGCGCCCACGATCAGCACCAGCTGAATCCAGAAGTAGTTCATCGGCGGCCACGCTCCCGAAGCGAGATGTCGAAGATGATGTTCACGCCGTTGATCAGGGACTGGCCCTTGGCGCGCGAGTAGTCGGTGTAGAGGATGTCCACCGGGAGTTCGGCCACCCGGAGGTCGGCGCCGGCCAGGAAACTGACGATCTCCGAGGCGTGGGCCATGCCGTTCATGGTGATCCGGATCCGGCTCGCGGCCTCGCGGTTGAGCACGCGCAGGCCGTTGTGCGAGTCAGTGAGCTTGAGCTTGCGCGCGGTCGGGCTGACCGTCGCCGCGGTCCGCAGCACGACGCGCTTGATCCACGGCACCTGGCCGTTCTGCTCGATGAAGCGCGAGCCGAGGACCACGTCGGCCTCGCCCGCACGGAGCAGGGAGACCATCTTCTCGACGTCGGCGGTCTGGTGCTGGCCGTCCGCGTCGAAGGTGGCGAAGTACTGGGCGCCGGGCTGGGCGAGCGCGTAGGCGAGGCCGGTCTGCAGCGCGGCACCCTGGCCGAGGTTCACGGGGTGCCGCACCAGGTGGGCGCCCGTGGTCATGATGTGCTTGGCGGAGTCGTCGGCACTGCCGTCATCGACCACAACGATGTTCGGAAACGTCTTGCGCGCTCCCTCCACAACGTCAGCGATCACCTGGCCTTCGTTGTAGGCCGGGATCACCAGCCAGACATCGTCGTTCTGGGACACGGGGGCTCCATGTTCGGGGTGTCTCCCGCGCTCGTGCGCGGCCATCTGTATGTCGAAGGGCGGTAGGTTCATTCGCTACCCACCCCGGCGGTCATGGTGGGCGCGACCTGCTCCGCCCGCGCGGTACCGGCTCGGTTCGCCGTCGAACCGGGGAAACTGCGCCTGAGAGCGGCCAGCATACCGAGCACGGCAACCACCGCCCCGGCCGTGTAGGCGACGACCACGCGGGTGGCCACGTCGCCCGGGAGGAAGGTGACCCCGGCGAGGACCGCGGTCCCCACCGCCCAGCAGAGCAGCTGCAGGTTGTGCCGCTTGAATACCATCAGCGCCTGACCGAGCACCATCGCGAACATGTACGCCACGGTGCCGGCGGACATCCAGAAGAAGTCGAGGCAGCCGAGCACCGGCTTGGCTCCGAAGAGCACCTGGATCAGCCAGGGGCCGAGGGCCACCGCCGGGATCCCCCCGAGTACCCCGAGCCCGCCGACCACGAGGCCGATCCGGCGGAGCATACCGGTGAAGGCCGCACGGTCGCCGACCGCGATCGCCGAGGACAGCCCGCTGAGCAGCGAGGCCTGGAGCGAACCGAACACGAAGAGCGGGACCCGGGCCAGCACCAGCGCGTTGAGCAGCGCGGCGATCAGGGCGGACTCCGAGGGGGCGAGCAGCTTGGTGCTCACCACCGCCGCGTTCACCACGACCTGGGAGAGCAGGGTCGAGCAGATCAGCAGGCCCAGCCCGGAGAAGAGCTCCGACCAGAGCACCCGCGGGCCGGGCCGGAGGGCCCTGAACAGCGGCGGCAGGGTCAGCAGGGTGGCCACGACCGGCGCGACGGCCAGGATCAGGCTGAACGCCAGCCCCGAGTGCACCCCGCCGATCGCGGCGCCGACGGCCAGCCCGATCCGCAGGCCGCCGTCGAGGCCGAGCTGGGTGCCGTACGCGCCGAACCTGCCGAGGCCGGCCAGCACACCGCGGGTGAGGTAGCAGACCGCCATGCCGAAGAACGCGCCGCCCAGCGCCAGCACCAACGAGCGGTCGCCGTGGAACATGGTGTCAGCGATCCGGTGCGATCCGACCCCGAGCACCAGCAGCACGGCGGCGAGGATCCCGCCGGTCAGCAGGGTGGCACGGCGCAGCACCGGGGCGGCGCCGTGCCCGAGCGCGGCACGGGCCGCGACGATCCGGGTCAGCTCCTGCTCGATCGGGAAGAAGACGCCGATGCCGACGGACATCACGATGGTCCACAGCAGGGACACGTTCGCCATGTCGTCGACGGAGAGGCTGTGGCCCGCCACACCGAGGTGGATGTACGAAGCCGCGCCGAGCACAACAGTGCCGCCCGCCACCGCCAGGGTTCCCGGCGGCAGCGCGGCGGCTACTTTGGTCAGCGGATTCCTCACTGCGATCTGCCGCTCTCGGGTGTCCGGGCCTTGACGGCCAGTTCGGTGAAGACGGGGGTGCCCAGCGCCTCGGCGAGCTGCTCGCGCCAGTCCGGCTGCGGGCCGAGGCCCGCCTCGGTCCACCGGTCGTGGCCCAGCACACTGAACGCGGGCCGGGCGGCGGGCGTGACGTACGCCGCGGAGGTGGTCGGACGGATCCGCTCCGGGTCGAGGCCGCTCAGCCGGTAGGCCTCGCGCGCCAGCCCGAACCAGGTCGTCCGGCCGGCCGCGGTGCCGTGGTAGACCCCGGCCGGGGCCCGCCCGGCGAGCGCGGCGGTGCCGAGCGCGACGAGTTGCCGGGCCAGGGCCAGCGACCACGTCGGCTGGCCCTGCTGGTCGTCCACGACGTCCAGCGTCTCGCGCTGGGCGGCGAGCCGCAGCATGGTGGCGACGAAGTTCTTGCCGTGCTCGCCGTACAGCCAGGCGGTGCGCACCACGTAGCCGTGCTGCGGGAGCAACTCCGCCACGGCCTGCTCGCCGACCAGCTTGCCGCGGCCGTACGCGTTGACCGGGCCGGTCGGCGCGGTCTCGGCGTACGGCGCGGTGGCGTCCCCGGGCAGCACGTAGTCGGTCGACACCTGGAGCAGCCGGGCGCCGGTCTCGGCGCAGGCGGCGGCGAGGTGGCGCACGCCGGTGCCGTTGACGGCGGTGGCGGCCTCCTCCTCGGTCTCGGCCGCGTCGACGGCGGTCCAGGCGGCGCAGTTGACGACGACGTCGTGGCCCTTGACGGCGACCAGCACGGCCTCCGCGTCGGTGATGTCGAGGTCGGCCCGGCCGAGGGCGGTCACCTCGGCCGTCGGGTCACCGGCGAGCACCGTCAGCAGGTCCTGGCCGAGCATGCCGGCCGCACCGGTGACGAGCCAGCGGACCTGGCCCGGGGACGTGGCGCTCACTTCTGCAGCGCCGCCTTCTGCTTCAGCGGCTCCCACCAGGCGCGGTTCTCGCGGTACCAGGCGATGGTCGCGGCGAGGCCGTCCTCGAAGCGGACCTGCGGCTCGTAGCCGAGCTCCTCGCGGATCTTGCTGATGTCGATCGAGTAGCGCAGGTCGTGGCCCTTGCGGTCGGCGACGTGCTCGACCATCTCCCAGCCGACGCCGGCGGCCTCCAGCAGCAGGGCGGTGAGCTCCTTGTTGGTGGCCTCGGTGCCGCCGCCGATGTTGTAGACCTCGCCGGCGCGGCCGCCGCGCATGACCAGCTCGATGCCCCGGCAGTGGTCCGAGACGTGCAGCCAGTCGCGGATGTTGCCGCCGTTGCCGTACAGCGGGACCTTCTTGCCGTCGATCAGGTTGGTGGTGAAGAGCGGGATGACCTTCTCGGGGAACTGGTAGTGCCCGTAGTTGTTGGAGCAGCGCGTCACCACGACGTCCATGCCGTGGGTGCGGTGGTAGGCCAGCGCCAGCAGGTCGGAGGAGGCCTTGGAGGCCGAGTACGGGGAGTTGGGCTCCAGCGGCCAGGTCTCGGTCCAGGAGCCCTCGTTGATGGACCCGTACACCTCGTCGGTGGAGATGTGCACGAAGCGGCCCACACCGTGCTTGCGGGCGGCGTCCAGCAGGACCTGGGTGCCGACGACGTTGGTCAGCACGAACGGGCCGGCGCCCGCGATCGACCGGTCCACGTGGGACTCGGCGGCGAAGTGCACCACGACGTCATGGCCGGGCATCACGGCGTCGACGGCGTCGACGTCGCAGATGTCTCCCCGGACGAAGGAGTAGCCGCTGTGACCCGCCACCGGCTCCAGGTTGGCCTCGACGCCCGAGTAGGTGAGCTTGTCGAAGACCGTGATCTGGTCAGTGGAGTCGGCGCCCAGAAGCTGGCGGACGAATTCAGAACCGATGAAGCCGGCACCGCCGGTCACGAGGATGCGCATAGTACGCCGTAGTCTACCGGCGCGCCGGGGACCCGCCGACCCGGGCCTCACCAACCCCTTCGGACTCGAATAAGGTGCACTCCATGCGTGGAATCCTTCTGGCCGGCGGCACCGGCTCGCGGCTCTGGCCGCTGACCCGAGCGGTGTCGAAGCAGCTCCTCCCGGTCTTCGACAAGCCGATGATCTACTACCCCCTCTCGACCCTGGTGATGGCGGGGATCAGCGAAATCCTGATCATCACCACCCCGAACGACCGGGAGCAGTTCGAGCGTCTGCTGGGCGACGGCTCCCAGTTCGGCCTCCGCCTGGAGTACGCCGTCCAGGAGCGCCCCGAGGGCATCGCCCAGGCGTTCGTGCTGGGCGCCGACTTCATCGGCGACGAGCCCGTGGCGCTGATCCTCGGCGACAACATCTTCCACGGCAGCGGCCTGGGCACCCGGCTCTCGGAGCACACCGACGCCAAGGGCGGCCGGGTCTTCGCCTACCCGGTGGCCGACCCGACCGCGTACGGCGTGGTCGAGTTCGACGAGGACGGCCAGGCCATCTCCATCGAGGAGAAGCCGACCGCGCCCAAGTCCCGGTACGCCGTCCCGGGCCTGTACTTCTACGACAACCGGGTCGTCGAGATCGCCCGCGGTCTGAAGCCCAGCGCCCGCGGGGAGCTGGAGATCACCGCCGTCAACGAGGCGTACCTGGCCTCCGGCGACCTCAACGTCACCATCCTGGACCGCGGCACCGCCTGGCTGGACACCGGCACCTTCGTCTCGATGGTGCAGGCGTCGGAGTTCGTCCGGGTCATCGAGGAGCGCCAGGGCCTCAAGATCGGTTGCATCGAGGAGGCGGTCTGGCGGGCCGGCCTGATCGACGACGCGCAGCTGCGCGAGCTCGCCGAGCCGCTGCTCAAGAGCGGCTACGGCCAGTACCTGCTGGCTCTGCTGGACGAGGCGGCGGGCCTGTGAAGTTCCTTGAGCTCTCCATCGAGGGCGCCTTCGAGATCACCCCGCAGGTGCACGGCGACGCGCGCGGCCACTTCACCGAGTGGTACCGCTTCGACGAGCTCGCCGAGGTGGTCGGCCACCCGCTGAACCTGGCACAGGCCAACCTGTCGCTCTCCGCCAAGGACGTCGTGCGCGGCATCCACTTCGCCGACGTCCCGCCCGGCCAGGCCAAGTACGTGACCTGCACCCGTGGCGCGGTGCTGGACGTCATCGTGGACCTGCGGGTCGGCTCGCCGACCTTCGGCCGCTGGGAGGGCGTGCGCCTGGACGACACCGAGCGCAAGGCCGTCTACATCCCGGAGGGCCTCGGCCACGGCTTCTGCGCGCTGACCGACGACGCCACGCTGACCTACCTCTGCTCGGCGACGTACAACCCGACCGGCGAGCACGGCGTGCACCCGCTGGACCCGGACCTGGACATCGAGTGGCCGGCCGGGGCTCCGCAGCTGTCCGCCCGCGACGCGGCGGCACCCTCCCTCAAGGAGGCCATCGCCACCGGTCTGCTCCCGACCTACGAGGCGTGCAAGGCCTACACGGCCTCGCTCGGCGAGCGGTAGCGGCGACGCGGGACCGACGGGAGGGGGCGCGTGCAGCGGCACGCGCCCCCTCCTTCGTCTCCGGTGCCCGGCGCACCGGTCCGGCCCCGTTCAGCGCTTCCGGAACACCCACAGCTTGAGCAGGACGAACCGGGCCAGCGTGGCCAGACCGTTCGCCACCACGAGCCCGGCCACCTCGACCGCCCGGGACGCGTGCGGCGCCGCCAGGTCGAGCAGGGCCAGCGCGCCGCTGCTGAGGCCGAGCCCGATCAGGAACGCCACCGCGCCCTGCAGCTGGTGCCGGACCATGCCCTCCGATCCGACGACCCCGAAGGTGAAGCGGCGGTTGGCCGCCGTGTTGGCCACCGCGCTGACCGCCAGCGCCACCAGGTTCGCCGCCTGCGGGTTGGTGAACCCCCGCGCGGCGACGAACAGCCCCAGGTAGAAGAGGGTGCTGAGGACACCGATGACCAGGAAGGACGGCAGCTGCCGCCGGGTCCCCGAGGTCGGCTCGGCGGGTTCCTCGATCGAGGTCACCGGCCCGGGCCCCGCTGCTCGTCCTCGGCCGAGTCGTACCCGATGAAGTAGGCCGGACGGGCCTTCACCGCCGAGTAGATCCGGCCGACGTACTCCCCCAGCAGTCCGACGCAGATCAGCTGCACACCGCCGAGGAACAGCATCCCGATGAACAGCGAGGACCAGCCGGGCACGGTCGATCCGAGCGCGTACGAGACGGTGGCGTGGATCGCGAGCCCGATGCAGACCACGAAGCTCACCAGGCCGAGGTAGGTGGCCAGCCTCAGCGGGGCGGCGGAGAAGTTGGTGATGCTGTCCAGCGCGAGCCGCATCATCTTGGCCAGCGGGTAGTGGGTGGCGCCGGCCACCCGTTCCTCACGGACGTAGACCACCTCGCCGCTGGGGAAGCCCAGCCACGGCACCAGGAGCCGGTAGACCGGCTGGTGCTCGGGCAGCGCCTTGAGCGCGTCCACCGCCGCCCGGCTGAGCAGGCGGTAGTCGCCGGCCTGGCTGGGCATCCGCTTGCCGACGAGCCTGCGCATCAGCCAGTAGTAGGCACCGGCCGTGCGCCGCTTGAAGAAGGTGTCGGTGCCACGGTCCCCGCGCACGCCGTAGACGATGTCGAGGTTCTGCTCACGGGCGAGGGCGAGCATCTCCGGGATCTTCTCAGGCGGGTCCTGCAGGTCCGCGTCGATGCTCACCACGTAGTCGCCGAACGCCCGGTGCAGTCCCGCCTTGAGCGCGGCCTGGTGGCCGGAGTTGCGGGAGAAGCGGATGATCCGGAACTCGGGCCAGTCCTGCCGGATCTTCTGCATCAGCACCGGGGTGGCGTCGGTACTGCCGTCGTCGACGCCGACCACCTCGTAGTCGACGCCGAGCCCGTCGAGGATCGGCCGCAGCCGCTCGACGGTCAGCGGAAGCGCCTCCTGCTCGTTGTAGATCGGCATGACGACCGACAACTGAGGCGCTGTCGACATGAGTTGGTCCCGCTTTCCACTGGTGGGGCTGGATTTCGGCGACAATAGCAGCTGGCCGTGAGCCCCCGATGAAACCGGATGAGCGTGGGGTGAGAGCTGCCCGACGGACCTGGGGGACGGAAACGGGCGGGGCATCGCCCGGTTCGAACGATGCCCCGCCCCATGGCGTCACCCGGCACCGCCGGGGTCGCGGATCAGTCCCCCGGGAAGCTCTTCTTCCACGGCGCGACCCAGTTGTTGCCCGGCTTCTCGACCACGGTGATCCGCGGCTGGAAGCCGGCGAGATCCTTGCGCAACCGGTCGCCGGTGGCCTTGTCGACGACCACCACGGTCATCGGCCGGCCGAGCTTCTCCGCGGCCGTCTTCACGTGGGCCAGCGCCGCCTCGTGCTCCGTGTCGTTCCGCAGCTCGGCACCGATGTTCACCCAGTGCGTCTCGTAGAACGCCCGCATGTCACCGCCGCGCCCGCGCAGCAGGGCCGCGAGCCAGGTCGACTTCAGGTTCTTGTAGTCGTCGTTGGAGTACAGCACCATCATCGGCTCGTTGATGCCGTCGAGGTCCCCCATGACGGTGGCGCCGTGACGCGGGCCGATGTCGCTCCAGGACTCGCCCCGGCTCCAGGCCATCAGGGAGTTCTGGTGCCAGGCCGTGGGCCCGCCCTTGAAGGACTCCATGCCCCACTGCACCCCGGCGAACAGGCTGAGCGCGGTCGCCACCGAGACCACCGAGAGCACGCCGTCACCGATCCTGCGCCGCAGCACCGGCACCCGGGCGGGCGAGGTGGTCCGCAGCAGCGGTCCGACGGCACCGATCGAGACCAGGGCGATCACCACGCCGGTGCCGGCCAGCTTCTCGAAGTAGTACGAGACCTGCCCGATGGTGTGCATCTGCCACCAGGCGAAGCCGCCGATCACCACGCCGGCGCTGAGCACCACCGCCAGCTGCGCCTGCCCGGTGCCGGTCCGCCGGTTGGCGGGCACGGCCGCGGCCAGCAGCCCGAGCAGCAGGCCGCCGACCAGGATCGTCCGGTCGGCCGCGACGCTGGGCCCGCCCAGGTTGGACGTACTGGCGACGTCGAGGGAGGAGAGCACCGACACCACGCTCGGCAGGGCGGCCAGACCCAGCGTGACGACCCCGGCGAGGACGTACACCAGCCAGCGCGAGCGGCGGAAGCGCCGACGGTGGACCACCAGCGCGGCCGCCAGGCCGACCCCGGCGACGGCGCCGAACAGGTTGTAGACGTAGGTGACGGTGATCAGGCCGGCGCCGGCGAGCACCAGGAAGTCCGGCGTCCGCAGCGCGGGGCGGACCAGGAAGGCGGCCAGCAGGGCCACCATCAGCAGGCCGATGACCGTCGAGTCGAAGCCGTGCGTGACCAGGTCGGTGTAGTTGCTGGAGAACACCAGCGCCGCGACCGTCCCGCACACCGCCGCGGTGCGCCAGCCGCGCAGGCGCGGGCCGCCGATCCAGCGGGCCGCCCAGACCAGCGCCACACCGAACAGCGCGTAGGCGGCCAGGACGTAGAGCAGGTAGCGGTTCATGGTGTCGAGCGTCGACCCCAGGTCCGCCGAGGAGCGGAACAGCGAGTCGATCCAGGCCAGCAGGAAGTGCGAACCCTGCGGGTAGACCCCCTCGCCCGACATCATGTACGCCTTGGCGGCCTCCTGGTGCAGGAAGTTGTAGCCGCCGACGTGCTCGATGCCGACGAAGTAGGAGAAGTGGTTGAGCCGGTCCTCGGAGGTGGTCAGGAACTCCAGCCGCCAGCCCGGGCCCTTGCCCACCAGCGGCTTGTGCAGGTAGTGCCACATCACGTAGCCGGTGCCGACGACCAGCAGGTCCGAGGGCCGGAAACGCAGCGGCAGCCGCGGCGCGCGGCGGCTCGCCCAGGCGGTCAGGGCCACCACGGAGAACAGCACACCGGAGGTCGGGACGGGGTCTATCCCCCACGGCCAGAGCGAGAACAGCAGGCCGGACACCAGCACTCCGCCGGCGATGATCAGCGCGGCCGCCACCAGCCGGTCGAGCAGCACCCCGCCGACCCGGATCACCGCGGCGACCGCCAGCACCAGCAACGGCAGGACCAGGAAGCCCAGGCCGGCCGAGATCAGCGCGGTGGGCACCAACCAGGACGCGAGCAGCGCGCCGGCCAGGAACGGCAGGCTGCGGGCCTGCCTGCCTGCGGAGCGCGGCGGAGACCCGGGGCTGGCACCCGGCACGGCTTCCTCGGAAGAGGCGGTGGCCGCCGTGGTGCGGAGAGTGTCCATCGAGAGCCCGAAATCCCATCCCCTGTAGGGGGCGCGCTCCCGCGCCCAGCTTCGCTCCGGTGTACGCCGCGAGCATAGTTGACGATTTTTTTGCGCAACGAAGGAGGGCCTGGTGAAGATCCGGGGATCTCCACCAGGCCCTCCTTCTCGACCGAAGGTCAGACGTCGGGGACGTCAGATCGTCAAATTACTTGAGGATCTTGGTGACCTGGCCGGCGCCGACAGTGCGGCCACCCTCACGGATGGCGAACTTCAGGCCCTCCTCCATGGCGATCGGCTGGATCAGCGCGACGGTCATGGCGGTGTTGTCGCCCGGCATGACCATCTCGGTGCCCTCGGGGAGGGTCACGACGCCGGTCACGTCCGTGGTACGGAAGTAGAACTGCGGGCGGTAGTTGTTGAAGAACGGGGTGTGGCGGCCACCCTCGTCCTTCGACAGGATGTAGGCCTGGGCCTCGAAGTCGGTGTGCGGGGTGACCGAACCCGGCTTGATGATGACCTGGCCGCGCTCGACGTCCTCGCGCTTGATGCCACGGAGCAGCAGACCGACGTTCTCACCGGCCTGGCCCTCGTCGAGCAGCTTGCGGAACATCTCGATGCCGGTGACCGTGGTGGTGGTCTTCTCCTGCTTGATGCCGATGATGTCGACGGTCTCGTTGACCTTCAGGATGCCACGCTCGATACGACCGGTGACGACGGTGCCGCGACCGGTGATCGTGAAGACGTCCTCGATCGGCATCAGGAACGGCTGGTCCACGGCGCGGGCCGGGGTGGGGATGTTCTCGTCGACGGCCTTCATCAGGCCGAGGAGCTTCTGGCCCCACTCGGCGTCGCCCTCAAGGGCCTTCAGCGCGGAGACGCGGACGACCGGCAGGTCGTCGCCCGGGAACTCGTACTCGGAGAGCAGCTCGCGGACCTCGAGCTCGACGAGCTCCAGGATCTCCTCGTCGTCCACCATGTCGGCCTTGTTCAGGGCGACAACGATGTAGGGGACGCCGACCTGGCGGGCCAGGAGGACGTGCTCCTTGGTCTGCGGCATCGGGCCGTCGGTGGCGGCGACCACCAGGATGGCGCCGTCCATCTGGGCGGCACCGGTGATCATGTTCTTGATGTAGTCAGCGTGACCCGGGCAGTCGACGTGCGCGTAGTGACGGTCCTCGGTCTGGTACTCGACGTGCGCGATCGAGATGGTGATACCGCGCTGACGCTCCTCCGGGGCCTTGTCGATCTGGTCGAACGGCGTGAAGGGGTTCAGGTCCGGGTACGCGTCGTGCAGCACCTTGGTGATGGCCGCAGTCAGCGTGGTCTTGCCGTGGTCGATGTGACCAATGGTGCCGATGTTGACGTGGGGCTTCGTCCGCTCGAACTTCGCCTTCGCCACTGAGTCCTCCTGAGGACAGTTCCTGTACGCCGTGCTGACGTCAGTTGGTCTTTGATCGGGCTTGGTCCGTGGTGCCGGAAGCACCTCGTACCGTCCCGCGGGTGGGGGCCGGAGGCCCCGGGGGAATCCGGACGGATTCCCCCAGGTCGCCTCCTAATAGCCTAAGGGTTCGGAATCATCCCGAATGTCGGGCTGATCCTGAGGCCGGCAGAGCCGGACTTACTCGCCCTTGGACTTCGCGATGATCTCCTCAGCCACGGCCTTGGGGACCTCGGCGTACGAGTCGAACTGCATCGAGTAGCTCGCGCGACCAGAGGTCTTGCTGCGCAGGTCACCGACGTAGCCGAACATCTCGGAGAGGGGCACCAGCGCCGTGACGACGCGGGCACCGTGACGCTCGTCCATGGACCGGATCTGGCCACGACGAGAGTTGATGTCGCCGATCACGTCGCCCATGTAGTCCTCGGGCGTGGTGACCTCGACGGCCATCATCGGCTCAAGGAGGACCGGCTTGGCCTTCCTCGCGCCTTCCTTGAAGGCCATCGAACCGGCGATCTTGAACGCGAGCTCGGAGGAGTCGACGTCGTGCGACTGGCCGTCCAGCAGCTTCACGCGGACACCCTGCAGCGGGTAGCCGGCGAGCACACCGAACTCCATGGCCTCCTGGCAACCGGCGTCGACCGACGGGATGTACTCGCGCGGGACGCGGCCACCGGTGACCAGGTTGACGAACTCGTAGCCCTCGGCCTGCTCAAGCGGCTCGATCGCGATCTGCACCTTGGCGAACTGACCGGAACCACCGGTCTGCTTCTTGTGGGTGTAGTCGATGCGCTCGACGGCCTGACGGATCGTCTCGCGGTACGCGACCTGCGGCTTGCCGACGTTGGCCTCGACCTTGAACTCACGACGCATACGGTCGACCAGCACCTCAAGGTGCAGCTCGCCCATACCCGCGATGATGGTCTGGCCGGTCTCCTCGTCCGTGTTGACCTGGAAGGACGGGTCCTCCTCGGCGAGACGCTGGATGGCGACACCCAGCTTCTCCTGGTCACCCTTGGACTTGGGCTCGATGGCGACGCGGATGACCGGGGCCGGGAAGTCCATGGACTCCAGGATGACCGGGTTCTTCTCGTCGGCCAGCGTCTCACCGGTGGTGGTCTGCTTCAGGCCCATGACGGCGACGATGTCGCCGGCGCCCACCGACTCGATCTCCTCACGCTTGTTCGCGTGCATGCGGTAGATCTTGCCGATGCGCTCCTTCTTGCCCTTCACGGCGTTCAGCACGGAGGTGCCGGACTCCAGGCGACCGGAGTAGATCCGGACGAAGGTGAGCTTGCCCAGGTGCGGGTCGGACATGATCTTGAACGCCAGCGCGGCCAGCGGCTCTTCGTCCGAGGCCTTGCGGGAGATCTTGGTGTCCGGGTCGTTGGGCTTGGTGCCCTCGATGGACTCGATGTCCAGCGGCGACGGCAGGTACTTGACGACCGCGTCGAGCAGGGGCTGAACGCCCTTGTTCTTGAAGGCGGTACCGCAGAAGATCGGGGTGAAGTCCGAGTTCAGGGTGCCCTTGCGGATCGCGTCCTGCAGCAGCTCGACCGGGATCTCGGCCTCTTCGAGGGCGAGCTCCATGATCTCGTCGCTGATGTTCGAGACGGTGTCGATCAGCTGGGTGCGGTACTCGTCGGCCTGCTCCTGCAGCTCGGCCGGGATGTCGACGACGTCGTACATCTCGCCCTTGGCGGCCTCGGCGGACCAGACCAGCGCCTTCATGCGGACCAGGTCGACAACGCCCTGGAAGTCCGCCTCGGCACCGATCGGGAGCTGCATGACCAGCGGGGTGGCGCCGAGGCGCTCCACGATGGTGTCGACGCAGAAGAAGAAGTTCGCGCCCGTGCGGTCCAGCTTGTTGATGAAGCAGATGCGCGGAACGCCGTAGCGGTCAGCCTGCCGCCACACGGTCTCGGACTGGGGCTCGACACCGGCGACACCGTCGAACACCGTCACGGCACCGTCGAGGACGCGCAGCGAACGCTCCACCTCGACGGTGAAGTCGACGTGACCCGGGGTGTCGATGATGTTGATGGTGTGGTCGGCGCCGTCGACCGTCCAGTGACAGGTCGTCGCGGCCGACGTGATCGTGATGCCGCGCTCCTGCTCCTGCTCCATCCAGTCCATGGTGGCAGCGCCATCGTGGACCTCACCGATCTTGTACGAGACGCCGGTGTAGAACAGGATCCGCTCGGTGGTGGTGGTCTTGCCCGCGTCGATGTGCGCCATGATCCCGATGTTGCGGACCTTGGCGAGGTCAAGGGAGGTTGCAGCCATGGTGGCTCGTTCTCTCTCTGTCTAGTGACGGGGTACGGACTACCAGCGGTAGTGCGCGAAGGCCTTGTTGGACTCGGCCATCTTGTGGGTGTCCTCGCGACGCTTCACGGAAGCGCCCAGGCCGTTGCTGGCGTCGAGGATCTCGTTCATCAGACGCTCGGTCATGGTCTTCTCGCGACGGGCGCGGGAGTAACCGACCATCCAGCGCAGCGCCAGGGTGCTGGCGCGGCCCGGACGGACCTCGACCGGAACCTGGTAGGTCGCGCCACCGACACGGCGGGACTTGACCTCGAGGGCCGGCTTGACGTTCTCCAGCGCACGCTTCAGCGTGACGACCGGGTCCGAGCCGGTCTTCTCACGGACGCCCTCAAGGGCGCCGTAGACGATCCGCTCGGCGGTGGAGCGCTTGCCGTGCAGCAGGATCTTGTTGACCAGCTGGGTGACGACCGGGGAGCCGTAGACCGGGTCGATGATGACCGGGCGCTTCGGGGCGGGGCCCTTACGAGGCATTCTTACTTCTCCTTCTTGGCGCCGTAGCGGCTGCGGGCCTGCTTGCGGTTCTTGACACCCTGGGTGTCGAGCGAACCGCGGATGATCTTGTAGCGGACACCAGGAAGGTCCTTCACACGACCACCGCGCACCAGCACGATGGAGTGCTCCTGCAGGTTGTGGCCCTCGCCCGGGATGTAAGCGGTGACCTCGATCCCGCTGGTGAGGCGCACACGGGCGACCTTGCGGAGAGCCGAGTTCGGCTTCTTCGGGGTGGTCGTGTACACACGCGTGCAGACCCCACGGCGCTGCGGGGAGCCCTTCAGCGCGGGAGTCTTGTTCTTCTCGACCTTGTCCTGCCGGCCCTTTCGGACCAGCTGCTGGATCGTAGGCACCGTTTCTCCGTTTTCTGTGTGCCAAGGCTTGGTGGAACTAACCTGTGGTGTTTTCCCTCGCACCTGACCCCGTGGTCGACCCACGCGGTCGGGTGTGTTGGGCTCTTCCGACGCGGAATCCCATGAGCTGATGTACAGCGACGGCGCTCTACGCGCGGCGCGCTGGAGGGCGCTCCGGCTCGGCGCGGCGACCGGTGTGCATGCACGCACAAGGACCCGGGGACACCCCAGGCACAAGGTCAGAGCGTACCTAGCGCATGGGGCTCGGTCAAAACAAATGCAACGCCGCAGGTCGCGACCTTCGGCCGGGTGTCGCCGGGGTGTCCCGCACGCGACCGGCCGGTGTCGGGCCGCCCTTCACCCGCTCTACCACAGTCGGCGGCGGCCCGCCAGCGGGGGCCCCACCCGGCACCGCGGCTCCGGCACGCCCGCCGCCCCTCGTGGTGCGGGACGAACCGCGGAACCGGGCGACCGCCGGCCCGGCCCACCCACCACCGGAACCCGGCCGGAACCCGGCGCGGCTCACCCTTACGGAGGACACGCTCAGGGGATGCTCAAAGCGGGCGACAGCCTGTTCGGGCGGTGCCAGGCTAGGGCCCGTCTTCGAACTCCCGTCGTCCGCCCGTCCACGCGCCACCCACCCACGACCACAGACAGAAGGCCGCCATGCAGGCGTCAGCACCACCGCCCTCCGACCTCCCCGGAGCGGACGCCCCGTCCGCCGTCAGCATCCGGGGACTGTGGAAGCACTTCGGCAGCCAGGCCGCCGTGGCCGGGCTCAGCCTGGAACTGCCCGCCGGGGCGTTCATCGGCCTGGTCGGACCGAACGGCGCGGGCAAGACCACCACCCTGTCCATGGTCACCGGCCTGCTCCGGCCCGACCAGGGCACCGTACTGGTGCACGGCGCCGACGTGTGGGCCGACCCGGTCTCGGTCAAGGCCCGGATCGGCATCCTGCCCGAGGGCCTGCGGATGTTCGAGCGGCTCAGCGGCCGCGAACTGCTGCAGTACACCGGCCGGCTGCGCGGCCTGCCCGGCGCCGAGGTCGACCGCCGCGCCGAGGAGCTGCTGGCCGTCCTGGACCTCGGGCGGGACGCCGACAAGCTGGTCGCCGACTACTCCACCGGCATGCGCAAGAAGATCGGCCTGGCCGCCGCGCTGCTGCACAACCCCGACGTGCTGTTCCTGGACGAGCCCTTCGAGGGCGTCGACCCGGTCTCCGCCCAGACCATCCGCGGCGTGCTCAAGCGCTACGCGGCGGCCGGCTCCACGGTGATCTTCTCCAGCCACGTGATGGAACTGGTCGAGCAGCTCTGCGACTGGGTCGCGGTGGTCAACGCCGGCCGGGTGATCGCCCAGGGCCCGCTGGACTCCGTCCGCGGCGGACGCAGCCTGCACGAGGCCTTCCTCGACCTGATCGGCGTCCGGACCGACGACGGCCAGGCGCTCGGCTGGCTCGGCGGCGGCCACGGCGCGGACGTGCCCGCCGGAGGCGCGCAGTGAGCGAGCGGAACGTCGTCACCGCCGAGCGGGGCGAGGCGGGCGCAGCGAGCGAGCGCAGCCAGGCGGGCGCAGTGAGCGAGCGCAGCGAGGTCACCGTCGAAAGGCGCGCACGGGCGAATGCCCCTGCCGAGCGCAGCCAGGCGGGCGCAGTGAGCGAGCGCAGCGAGGTCACCGTCGAAAGGCGCGCACGGGCGAATGCCCCTGCCGAGCGCAGCGAGGCGGGCGCATGAGCACGGCTGCGGTCCCCGACGGGCGGACGGTGGTCCGCGCCCTGGTGGCGCTCAAGCTGCGGCTGCTGCGCAACGGGCTGCGCCGCAGCCCCGGCCGCACCGCCGTCTACGTCATCGGCGGCATCCTCGGCCTGGCCTTCGCGAGCGGCGTCGCCCTCGCCGTGGCCGCGCTGAACGGGCGCTACGCCGGCTCCGCGGACGCCGGGGTGATGCTGCTCGGCGTGCTCACCCTGGGCTGGGCCGCGCTGCCGCTGTTCCTCTTCTCCAGCGACGAGAGCGCCGACCCGACCCGGCTCACCATGCTGCCGCTGCGGCCCGGCCCGCTGCTGCGCGGCTCGCTGCTGGCCGCGCTGATCGGGCCGGGGCCGCTGATCAGCCTGGTGCTGGTGACCGGTGCGGCGCTGTCCGGCGCGGCGGGCGGCGCCTCGGCGGCGGCCGCGGTGGTCGGGGTGCCGCTCGCGGTGCTCTGCCTGGTCACGCTCTCCCGGGCGGTCGCGGCCGGCAACGCCCGGATGCTCTCCAGCCGCCGCGGCAAGGACTTCGCCATCTTCGGCGGGCTGGCCTTCGCACTGCTGGTCCAGGCCGCCAACGTCGGTTCGCAGAGCGTCTTCGGCCGCCGGGGCGGGCCCATCGACCTCAGCCCGCTCAAGCCGATCGCCGCGGTGCTGCGCTGGATCCCGCCGATCAGCGCGGCGGACGCCACCCGCACCGCCGGCGAGGGCGACTACGGGCTCGCGCTGCTCCAGCTGGCCGCGGCCGCGGTGCTGCTGGTCCTGCTGCTGCGCTGGTGGCGGAGCAGCCTGCAGGAGCTGATGGTCACCGCCGACTCCTCCACCCTGGAGGTGGCGCGCGGGGTGGAGCGCTCGCGCGAGTGGCGCTTCCTGCCCGAGGGCCGGGCCGGCGCGGTGATGCAGCGTCACCTGCGGTACGCCTGGCGCGAGCCGCGGGCCAAGGCCGCGGTGTTCACCAGCATCGGGATGACCCTGGTGATCTGCGTGCTGTCGATGGTTCAGGGCTGGTCCAGCGTCTACCTGCTGGCGATGACCGGGACGTTCCTCGGGCTGCAGATGCTCAACCTGTTCGGCATGGACGGTTCGGCGTTCTGGATGGTCGCCGCCACCCTGCGCACCCCGGCCGACGCCCGGGACGAGCTGCGCGGCCGGGCGTACGCGGTGCTGTCGTACGCCGTCCCGGTCTCGGTGGTGCTCGGGCTGGTGCTGGCCGCCGTCACCGGCGACTGGGCCGGGCTGCCGTCGGCGCTCGGCCTAGCGCTGGCGATGCTCGGCTGCGGCGTGGCGCTCGGCGCGCTGTTCAGCGTGCTCGCGCCGTACACCATGCCCGCCGACAGCAACCCGATGCGCAGCGCCGCCCCCGGGCAGGGCGGGCTGATCATGCTCAACCAGTTCGGCTCGATGGTCGGTGTCGCGCTGCTCAACCTGCCGGTCGGCGGCTACCTGCTCTGGGCGCTCACCTCGGACGGGCCGACCTGGCCGCTGCTGCTGCTCGGGCCGCTCTACGGCGGCCTGATCGCCGCGCTCGGCATCCGGCTGGCGGCCGCCCGGCTGCTGGAACGCACCCCGGAGATCCTGGCCAAGGCCATCGAGCGCTGAGCCGAACCGTTTCACCGGGCGCCCGGTCCCGCCCAGGGACCGGGCGCCCTCGCGTACCCGGCTCCGCCGGTCGGCCCCCGGTCGGCCCCCGGCACTCCGGCATCATGGACAGGAGGAACCGGACCGTCGAGGAGAGCAGGACACCACCGTGGGCAAGCGCGCGCAGCAGGGCGGGAACGCCGGGCCGCTGCTGGAGCAGGCGGTGCGGTCCGTACTCACCGCTCCGGAGGACGGGCTGGACCTCGCACTGGACACCGGGGCCTCGCTGCTGGCCGCCTCGGCCGGGCAGTGGCCGGCGGTCAGCCGGGCGCTGCTGGGGTACGCGGACACCGCGGTGGGCCGCTGCTGGTCGGCCGGGTGGCGCCCGGCGGACCTGGTGCGGGTGGTGCGGCGCGAGCTGAAGGCCGTCCACCTGGCGCTCGCGGTGGACCTGATCGCCGCCGAGGGCCGCCGCCACCCCGCCGCGCACCTGGACCGCCGCTGGCAGGAGCAGCTGCGCGAGCTGGCGGCCGAGGTCTGGTGGTCCGACGACGCGCAGTACCTCGGCGCCTTCGCCGACCGGCACCGGCTGGACCGCTTCGCGCTCGCCACCTCCGCGCTGGAGCTGCTGCGCACCTGGGGCCGGCTGCCGCCGATCGCCCCGGTGGGCCCGGCGCCGGGGCAGGCGGGGCAGGCGGGGCAGCCGGGGCGGCCGCAGCCCTCCGCACCGGCGGCCGGCGAGCCGCGGATGCTGGCCCGGATCCGGGCGCTGCTGGCCAAGGCCGAGTCCACCGAGTACCCGGAGGAGGCCGAGGCACTGACCGCCAAGGCCCAGCAGCTGATGGCCCAGCACAGCATCGACGAGGCGCTGCTGGCCGCCTCCGGGACCGACCGCGACACCCCGGCGGCGCTGCGGATCGGCGTGGACAACCCGTACGAGAGCCCCAAGACGATGCTGCTGGACGCGGTCGCGGCCGCGAACCGCTGCCGGGTGGTGTGGGCGAAGGAGTTCGGCTTCTGCACGGTGATCGGCTTCGACGGCGACCTGGACGGCGTCGAGCTGCTCTACACCTCGCTGCTGGTGCAGGCCACCCACGCGCTCAACAAGGCCGGCTCCCGCCGGGACTCGCGCAGCAAGGCGTTCCGGCACTCCTTCCTGGTCGCGTACGCGACGCGGATCCGCGAACGGCTGACCGCCGCCACCGAGCGGGCCACCAGCGCCGCCGCGGCCGGCCGCCACCTGCGCGAGGACGGCACCGAGGAGCAGCTGCTGCCGGACGCCCGGCTGCTGCCCGCACTGGCCGCCCGCTCGGCGGCGGTGGACGAGGAGGTGGGCAGGCTGTTCCCGAAGCTGGTCTCGCAGCGGGTCCGGGTCAGCGACGGCGTGGGCTGGGCGGCCGGGCGGGCCGCCGCCGACCGCGCCGCCCTGCACGGGCGTTCCGGGGCGATCGGCCGGCGGAACTGATAGAACGTACCCCGCCACGAACGAAGGGGGATTCGACGTGACGGAGTCGGCTGCCGAGTCGGGATACCGGGACCGGGTGCGCGGAGCGCTGCTCGGCGGGGCGATCGGCGACGCGTTGGGCTGGCCGGTGGAGTTCCAGCAGCTCCATCAGATCCAGGACCGCTACGGGCCGCAGGGCGTGACCGCGCTGCCGGCCGGGAGCGGGCCGGTGGAGGTCACCGACGACACCCAGATGACGCTGTTCACCGCCGAGGGCCTGATCCGCGGTTTCGTCCGCGGCTGGACGGGCGGCGGCGGCTCGGTGCCGGAGGCGGTGCACGGCGCCTACCGGCGCTGGCTGCGGACCCAGTACCAGGGCGGGCCGGACAGCGAGCCGCAGCCCCGCCCGTACGACGGCTGGCTGCTGGGCCGGCCGTTCCTGTACGCCCGGCGCGCGCCGGGCAACGCCTGCCTGAGCGGGGTGTCCGAGCACCCGGTGTTCGAGGCGCCGTCCGCGATCGGGCGGCCGGGGCCGGTCAACCCGGGTTCCAAGGGCTGCGGCACGGTGATGCGCTCGGCGCCGTTCGGGCTGGCCCGGCTGGGCGCCGAGCAGTCCTTCGGGCTGGCCGTGCAGTGCGCCCAGCTCACCCACGGGCACCCGACCGGCTACCTGGCGGCGGGCGCCTTCGCGGCGCTGGTCGAGCGGCTCGCGGGCGGGACGGAGCCGTGGGCGGCGGTCGGCGAGACGGTGGAGCAGATCCGGGAGCTGCCCTCGTCCAAGGAGACGGTGCAGGCGCTGGCCAGGGCGGTGCGGATCGCCCAGGAGTCCGAGCCCGCGGCGGAGGCCGTGGAGCGGGTCGGGCTCGGCTGGATCGCCGAGGAGTGCCTGGCCATCGCGGTGTACTCGCTGCTGGCGGCCACCCTCGACCCCGACCCGGTGCGCACCGCGCTGCTGCTGTCGGTCAATCACTCCGGGGACAGCGACTCGACCGGCGCGGTCTGCGGCAACCTGGTCGGGGCCGCGTACGGTGCCTCGGCGCTGCCCGCCGAGTGGGCCGGGGCGGTCGAGGGGCGGGCCGAACTGCTGACGGTCGCGGACGACCTGCTGGTGCTGTTCGGCAGCCGCGACCCCGGCCACCCGGCGCTCGGCGGGCGCTACCCGGCCTGGTAGCGGCCGCCCCTCCTGGTTGGCGGCCGCTCCCCCTGATCGCGGCTACTTCGCCTGCGGGTCGGTGACCTGACCGAGGAACAGCGGCGCGCCACCGGCGGGGTCCCGGATCAGGAACAGGAACGGCCGGTCGACGTGCAGCTGGACGGTGTCCGGCGCGGCGGGGGCCGCCAGCGCCACGATCCCGGCGCCGCTGCCGGCCGCCGCGACCGTGCCGTCCTCGTCCACCTCGACGGTGGCCTTCTGCACCACGGCGCCCAGGGCGAGCCGGTCCTTGGCCAGCCCGGTGAAGTCGGGTGCGTCGAAGGCGGCCCGGACGCCGAGCGAGCGCAGGACGGGGACGAGGTCGCCGGCGGTGTCGAAGTGGAAGCGCGGCAGGGTGAGGTCGACGTTGCGCTGCTCCAGCCCGCCGAGGATCCGGTCGAGCTGCGGCTGGTCCAGGCCCTTGGTGAAGGCCGTGAAGCCGCCCTGCGCGGGGACGATCAGGTCCATCGCCAGGTTCCCTCCCGCGTACGGGAGTTCCACGGCCTGCCAGGGTTCGCCGACGATCCCGCCGGAGCCCTCGGCGTAGCGGAAGCCGCCCTTCTGACTCATGGTGCTCACCGCCGGGGTGGAGCCGTCGGGCTTGTGGAAGGGCCGGTCGGCGGTGTTCTCGTGCTTGAAGCCGGAGGCCCACTTGGCCTTGAGGTACAACGCGTCGGTGAGGGCGAGCCGGGTGTCCCCGGTGATCTGCTTCGGGCCGAAGAGGTCCTTGATCCGCCCTTCGGTGGCCTTCTCCACGGCCGTGTTGACCGTCTTGCGGGCACCGGCCGGGTCCTTGGCGAAGTCGACCGGGTGGACGCCCTCGTCGAAGGCGGCGGCGAGGGTGTCCAGGTACTCGGGGTCGAGGGCCAGACCCTGCTGGGCCCACAGGTCGTCGCTGCGGCGCAGCGTGACCTGGTCGCCGTCGGCCTTCTTCGGTCCGAGCGCGCCGACGGCGAGGGCGTACTGCCTCGGGTCGAGCCCGGTGTGCAGGGCCTTGGCCAGCTCCTGGGCGGTCGCCCCGCGCGCGCCGGGCAGCAGCATCCCGAGCACGGTGGCCAGCCCGGTGGGCGAGACCACGGTGTTGCGCCCGGCCGCGTCCGCCGAGAGCCCCTTCAGGAGGTCGAGCCCGAAGGCGCTGGTGGCGGTCGCGGTGGCGGCCACCTGGGCCGGGTCGACCGGAGGACGGCTGACCGTCCCGGAGGCCCGCACCACCGGGGGCCCGTCCGCTGCCGTGCTGCCGCACCCCGCCAGGGCCGGCCAGGCCGCCAGCACGCCCACGAGTAGCAGCCCGGCCGGGCGGCGGCTGCGTTGTCCGGTGCTCCGCTTCGTCATGGCCCTTCGACGCACCGCCCCGGATTCGGGTTCCGGTCAGTCCCAGAGCGCCCCGAGCGCGAGCAGCTCGTCCCGGTACTCGATCCGCTCGACCCACTCCCCCGGCCAGACCGCCTCGCCGTGGTGGGCGCCCGCGAAGGCGCCGGTGAGGCAGGCGAGGGAGTCGGAGTCGCCGCTGGAGTAGGCGGCCCGGCGGACGGCGGCGACCGGGTCGTCCGGCAGCAGCAGGAAGCAGAGCAGACCGGTACCGAAGGCCTCCTCGGCGATCCAGCCCTCGCCGGTGGCCAGGCAGGGGTCGGCCTCCAGGTCGGGCGCGGCGAGCGCGGCCTCCAGCTGGTCGAGCACCTTCAGGCATTCGTCCCAGCCCCGGGCGATGACGGCCTGCGGCGAGGCGCCGTACCAGCGCTCGGCGAGGTCGCCGAGCCAGAACTCGTCGTACCGCTCCCGGCTCGCCAGCGCGTACGTGCGCAGCACCCCGGGCAGGGCGGCCGGGGTGACGCCCTCGGCCAGCCTGCGGACGGCGTACGCGGTGAGGTCGCTGGCGGCGAGCGCGGTCGGGTGGCCGTGGGTGAGCGCGGACTGGAGCTGGGCGGCGCCGGAGAGCTGCCGGGCGTCCAGTTCGCGGATGAGCCCGATCGGGGCGACCCGCATGTTGGCGCCGCAGCCCTTGGAGCCGACGTCGCTCGCGTCCTGCCAGCGGCGCTCGGGGCGGCTGAGCCGCTGGCAGGCGCGCAGGCAGGTCATGCCGGGGGCGCGGTTGTTCTCCGGGGAGCGCCACCAGTCGACGAACTCCTCGCGGACCGGCCGCTCCAGCCGAAGGGGCGTCAGCGGCCCGCGTGCCAGGGCGGTGCGCAGGCCTCGGCCGAGGGCGAGGGTCATCTGGGTGTCGTCGGTGACCAGCGCCTTCTCCGGCAACGGGAGTTGACGCCAGTCCGGGCAGTACTGGGCGATGTGCTCGATCTCGTCGAACTCGGTCTCCCGGCCCATCGCGTCCCCGATCGCCAGCCCCAGCAGCGCGCCCGTCGCCTTGCCCACGGCCGTTCCCCCTCCGTCGTCTACACCTCGACCAGCAGTTCCTTGAGCCCGCGGATCACGTAGCCCGGGTTCCACTCGGGCTCGCGGACCAGCCGCAGGCCCGGGGCCCGGCGCAGCAGGGTGCCGTAGGACTCGGTGAGCTCCAGTCTGGCGAGGGGCGCGCCCAGACAGAAGTGAATTCCGGCACCGAAGGTGATGTGCGGGTTGTCGGTGCGGCCGAGGTCGAGGCGGTCGGGGTCGGCGAAGCGCTCGGGGTCGCGGTTGGCGGAGCCGAAGAGCAGGGCGATCTCGGCGCCGCGCGGGATGGTGACGCCGTGGACCTCGATGTCCTCCAGCACCCAGCGCTCGAACATCTGCAGCGGGGTGTCCCAGCGCATCAGTTCCTCGATGGCGGTGGGCAGCAGTTCGTCGACCGAGCCGCGCAGCCGGGCGAGCTCCTCGGGGTGGCGGAACAGTGCCCACCAGCCGTTGCCGGTGGTGTTGACGGTCGCCTCGTGGCCGGCGTTGAGCAGCAGCACGCAGGTGGAGATCATCTCCTGCTCGCTGAGCGCGTCGGAGCCCTCCTGGGCCTGGATGAGCGCGCTGATCAGGTCGGTGCCGGGGGCGGTGCGGCGTTCGCGGATCAGTGCGCGCAGGTAGTCGGAGAACTCGGTGCTCGCGGTGACGGCCCGGCGGGCGGCCTCCTCGGTCGGGTTGAGCTCGAACATCCCGGTGATGTCGGCGGACCAGGGGCGCAGCAGGTGCCGGTCGCTCTCCGGCACGCCGAGCATCTCGGCGATGACGGCGACGGGCAGCGGCTCGGCGACGGTGGCGATGAGGTCGCCGCCACCCTCCGCGAGCAGCCCGTCGACGAGTTCCCCGGCGAGGCGCCGGACGGTCGGGCGCAGGCCCTCGACCATGCGCGGGGTGAAGGCCTTGGAGACCAGCCGGCGGATCCGGGTGTGGTCGGGGGCCTCCAGGTCGAGCAGCCCGTTGTCGTTGAGGGTGTGGAAGGGCTCGTGCGCCGGGTCGGGCTCGGGGCGGCCGAACTCCTGGTGGCTGAACCGGTGGGTGTAGGTGCGGCCCAGCCGCCGGTCGCGCAGCAGGGCGCTGACGTCCTCGTACCGTGAGACGAGCCACTGGTTCGTCGGTTCGAAGTACGTCACCGGCGCGTTCCGGCGCAGGTCGGCGTACGCGTCGTACGGGTGGGCCACGAACGCCGCCGACCAGGGGTCGAACTTCGCCGTCGTCGTCATCGGTCGATCACTCCAGGCCAGGAGGGGGGAAGCCGGAAGGATCATCGTACGCACGCGGTACGTCCGGGAATATGACCCTTCCGGCCCTGCTCAGGCCCGCTCCAGGACAAGCCGTCGAACCAGCTTCGGCAGCGCCGTGGAGATCGGCTCCCGGATCACCTCGGCCGCGGCCGCGTCGTACGGCGTCTCCTCACCGTTCACGATGATCAGCTTCGCGCCGCTCTTCACCGCGTTGTACGGCAGCCCGGCCACCGGGAACACCTGCAGGCTGGTGCCGACCGCGATGAACAGGTCGCAGGCGCGGGCGATCGCGTCGGCCTGTCCGAGCACCTCCTGGTCGAGGTTCTCGCCGAACATCACGATCCGCGACTTCAGGATCCCCCCGCACTCCCGGCAGTCCGGGTCCGGCTCGCCCGCCTCGACCCTCGCCAGCGCCTCCGTCATCGACCCGACCACCCGGCAGCCCAGGCACTGCGTCTCCCGGGCGCTGCCGTGCAGTTCGAGCACCTTGCGGGTGGTCAGGCCGGCCTTCTGGTGCAGGCCGTCGATGTTCTGGGTGAGCACCCGCATCGGCAGCCCGGAGCGCTCCAGATCCACCAGCGCGCGGTGCCCGTCGTTCGGCTCGGCGGCCAGCGCGCCGGACTCCAGCCGCATCCGCCAGGCCCGCCGGCGCACCTCCGGGTCCTCCCGGTACGGGCCGATGGTGACCAGTTCCTCGGCGGACGGGTCCCTGCGCCAAAGCCCTTGCGGGCCGCGGTAGTCGGGGATGCCGGAGTCCGTCGAGATGCCCGCGCCGGTGAGCACGGCGATCAGGGGTCGCTTCGCGTTCATACCCCGGACGGTACGGCCGCCGGAGGGTCCGCGGCCACCGAAAATCAGGCCAACGCCAGGCGCGGGGCGGCCGCCGGGCGGACCAGCGGGGCCAGCGCGCCGAGGTAGCAGAGCGCGGCGAACGGGATGAAGGCGAGATCGGCGGCCGTGGCCACCGTGCCGACCAGCATCAGCACCGGGCTCCACCAGCGCAGCGTCCGGGCCGGGCCCACCGAGGCGGCGACCAGCAGCGCCAGCAGGCCGACGTAGAACAGCAGCGGGCCGACCTGGTAGACGGCGGGCAGGACACCGGGGACGTCCTGGATGCGGCCGAACAGCCGCTTCTGCTCGGCCTTGTCCGCGGCCGCCAGGCCGACGTACAGGTCGATCCCGATCTGCACCAGCGAGGCCGCCAGGCCCGCGAGGGCCGTCCCCAGCGCCGCGCCCGCCGCCAGCCGTCCGGCCGCCGTACCGCGCGGGGCGAGCGGCCGGCGCAGCGCGAGCAGGATCGGGGCGAACAGCAGTAGGCCGGCGAACATCGCGGCGTGCCCGGCGGTCCAGCCGAGGCCGGGCTCACGGGAGCCGGGCAGCAGCCGGACGCCGCCGTAGAGGGCCATCAGCACGGGGGCGCCGACGACGGCGAGGGTGGTGAGGCGGGTGTTCCGGGGGGCGTTCATCCGAGGTCCTCCAGCGGTGTCCGTGGTCCGTTCCGACGCCACAGAGCCTGTCCGCCGGGGCCCTCGTCGGGGATCGCCCGCACCGGCGAACTCACCGCCTCCCCCGCAGGAGCGAGTCGCTCAGGACTCCCCCGCCACCACCGCCCCGGCCTCGTACGCGAACACCACCGCGTGCACCCGGTCGCGCAGGCCGAGCTTGCTCAGCACATTGCTGACGTGCGTCTTCACCGTGTGCTCGCTGACCACCAGCTCGGCCGCGATCTCCGCGTTGGACAGCCCGCGCGCGATCAGCCGCAGCGTCTCCCGCTCGCGCAGGGTCAGCTGCTCCAGCAGCTTGGACGGCGGCCGCACCGCCCGCTCCCGGCCGCCGGGCCGGCGGGCGGCGAACTCGCCGATCAGCCTCCTGGTCACCGAGGGGGCGAGCAGCGCCTCCCCCGAGGCGACCATCCGCACCCCGTGCGCCAGGTCGTCCCGCCGGACGTCCTTGAGCAGGAAGCCGCTCGCGCCCGCGTACAGCGCGTCGAAGACGTAGTCGTCGATGTCGAAGGTGGTCAGCATGATCACCTTGGTGGACGGGAACTCGGCGCACACCCGGCGGGCCGCCTCCAGCCCGTCCATCACCGGCATCCGGACGTCCAGCAGCAGCACGTCCGGGCCGTGCTCGCGCACCGCCTCGACCGCCTCGGCGCCGTCGCGGGCCTCGGCCACCACCTCGATGTCCGGCTGCGCGTCCAGGATCATCCCGAACCCGGCCCGCACCAGCTCCTGGTCGTCCGCGACGACCACCCGTATCGGCGTCATCCGCCCACCCTCTCCACCACGCCGGCGGCCCCCAGCGGCAGCCGGGCGCTCACCAGGAAACCCCTGCCCTCCGGCCCCGGGCCGGCCTCGGCCCGTCCGCCGCAGGCCGCCGCGCGCTCCCGGATGCCGACCAGCCCGCGCCCGCCGGACCAGCCGGCCACCGTACGGTCGGCGGTCAGCGGCACCCCGCGGCCGTTGTCGGAGACCACCACCTCCAGCACCTCGCCGGCCCGCCGCACCCGGACCGCGGCCCGGTCGGCCCCGGAGTGCTTGACGGTGTTGGTCAGCGCCTCCTGCACGATCCGGTACGCCGCCGTCTCCACGTCGACGGGCAACCCGCCCAGCCCGTCGGCGAGTTCGAGGTCCACCCGCAGGCCGGCCCCGCGCACCCGCTCGGCCACGTCGGCGAGTTCGGTCAGCCGGGGCTGCGGCGCCAGCTCCCGCCCCGCCTCCGGGTCCTTCAACACCCCGAGCACCCGCCGCAGTTGGACCATCGCGTCGCGGCCCGCGTCGGCGATGGTGTCGAAGGTGCGGATCGCCCGGTCCGGGTCGTTGCGCACCACCAGTGGCCCGGCCTCGGCCTGGATGACCATCAACGACACGGCGTGCGCCAGGATGTCGTGCATCTCCCGGGCGATCCGGGCCCGCTCCTCGGCGACCGCCCGGCCCGCCTCGCTGGCCGCCCGCACCCCGGCCTCCCGCGCCCGCTCCGCCTCCACCCGGGCCAACCGCCGCTGGGAGCGCACCAGGGCGCCGAAGACGAAGGAGCCGCCCGAGGTGAGCACGCTGAACAGCGCGCCGTTCGGCGAGTGGGTGCCGATCACGTTGGCGACCACCACCACCGCCAGCACCGACCAGCGCTGCCGGTCGGGGAAGCGCTCCGCCACCGTGTACATCCCGATCACCGCGTACAGCGGCACCTGCGGGTTCGCCGAGTGCGCCACCACCGACAGCGCCAGCGAGGGCAGGCTGCCGGCGATCAGGACGGCCAGCGAGACGCGGCGCCGCCAGGGCAGGAACAGCGCGGTGGACACCGCCAGCAGGTACACCCACCAGGGCCAGTCCGTGTCGTCGTTGTAGACCGACCAGATCGACACCGCCGCCGAGCAGACCGCCAGGAAGGTGTCCAGCACGTACGGGCTCAACCCGGCCGTCCAGCCCCGCCAACGCGCCGCGCGCTCCACCGCCGTACCTCCCCCGTGACCGGGGACGCCGTCCCCGCGGAGAAGATCATGCCCTACCGGCAGGACCTCGGGGACGGCCCGGTCAGACACCACTGACCGTCACACCGCCGGTCTCCGCCCGCGCCGTGATGCGGTGCGCCGCGCCCGGCTGCGAGGGGAGGCTCACGGCCGTCCCGCCCACCTGCGCCTGGGCGTCCACCGAGTACGCCTCCCCGGACGGCACCTTCAGCTGCACCCCGCCGTTGGCGGTCCTGGCGTCCAGCGTCGTCGGCGCCGACGCGAAGTCGGCCCGCACCCCGCCGTTGGTGGCGTTCAGCCGTACCTCCGGGGCGGTCAGCCCGGTGGCCTCGACCCCGCCGTTCTCCACCTGGGCGTCCACCTCGGCGGCCAGCCCGGACAGCCGCACCCCGCCGTTCTCCTCCTTCACCCGCACCTTCGTCCCGGCCGGCACCCGCACGGTGTACCCGACCCCGCACGAGTGGCACGTGTAGGACAGCCGGAGCACGCCGTCCTTCACCTCGTGCGTGGTCTTCGGCGCGTCCCCCCGGTAGCTCTGCCGCTCGACGACCTCCACCGAACCGCCGTCGCCGGTCACCACCACCCCGCCGTTCTCGCCCTCGACCACCAGCTCCCTGACCGGCTCGGCCACGCCGTAGCTCACCGTCCGGCGCTCGTCCGAGCCCCACGACGGCAGGCACCCCTGCATCCCCAGCACCACCGCCGCCGTGATCGCCACCGCGCCCAGCACCCGCTTCATGTCCCTGCCCCTTCGCCAGCCCCGTCATCCGACACGAGGAGCCTCCCGCGACCACCCCCTCCGCCGCCTCCCCCGCCGGAGCGGTTCCCCCGCCTCCCCCGCACGGGTGACACAGGGGCGCCGCGTGAGCCGGGAACGCCGCAGGGCGGCCACCCCGGATGGGGTGACCGCCCTGCGATCGGTGACCTGGGACTCAGCCGGTGTACGGGCCGTAGTCGTAGTCGTCCAGCGGAACCGCCTGGCCGGAGCCGGCGCCGAAGGGCGACAGGTCGTAGTCGTCGTAGCCGACGGCCGAGTACATCGCGGCCTTGGCCTCCTCGGTCGGCTCGACCCGGATGTTGCGGTAGCGGGGCAGACCCGTACCGGCCGGGATGAGCTTACCGAGGATGACGTTCTCCTTGAGGCCCAGCAGCGGGTCCGACTTGGCGTGGATCGCCGCGTCGGTGAGGACCCGGGTCGTCTCCTGGAAGGAGGCGGCCGACAGCCAGGACTCGGTGGCCAGCGAGGCCTTGGTGATACCCATCAGCTGCGGACGGCCGGAGGCGGGGTGACCGCCCTCGGCGACGACCCGACGGTTCTCGGTCTCGAAGCGGCCGCGCTCGACGAGCTCGCCCGGCAGCAGCTCGGCGTCGCCCGACTCGATGATCGTCACGCGGCGGAGCATCTGCCGGATGATGATCTCGATGTGCTTGTCGTGGATCGACACACCCTGCGAGTTGTAGACCTTCTGGACCTCGGCGACCAGGTGGACCTGGACGGCACGCTGGCCCATGATGCGCAGGACGTCGTGCGGGTTGGTGGCACCCATGGTCAGCTTCTGGCCGACCTCGACCGCCTCGCCCTCGCTGACCAGCAGCTTCACGCGCTTCGAGACCGGGTAGGCGATCTCGTCGCTGCCGTCGTCCGGCGTGATGACCAGCTTGCGGGTCTTCTCGGTGTCCTCGACGCGAACGCGACCGGCGGCCTCCGAGATCGGGGCCACACCCTTGGGGGTACGGGCCTCGAAGAGCTCGACGACACGCGGCAGACCCTGGGTGATGTCGTCACCGGCCACACCACCGGTGTGGAAGGTACGCATGGTCAGCTGGGTACCGGGCTCACCGATGGACTGGGCGGCGATGATGCCGACCGCCTCACCGATGTCGACCAGCTTGCCGGTGGCCAGCGAGCGCCCGTAGCAGAAGGCACAGGTGCCGACGGCCGACTCACAGGTCAGGATCGAGCGGACCTTGACCTCGGACACTCCGTGGCGGATGAGCTCGTCGATCAGCACGTCACCGAGGTCGGTGTTGGCGGTGGCCAGCAGCTTGCCGTCGACGGTGATGTCCTCGGCGAGCATGCGGGCGTACACGCTGGTCTCGACGTCGTCGGCCTTGCGCAGCACGCCGTCGGCGCCCACGTTGCCGATCGACAGCTTCAGGCCGCGCTCGGTGCCGCAGTCCTCCTCGCGAATGATGACGTCCTGGGAGACGTCGACCAGACGACGGGTGAGGTAACCGGAGTCGGCGGTACGGAGGGCGGTGTCGGCCAGACCCTTACGGGCACCGTGGGTGGAGATGAAGTACTCCAGCACGGTGAGACCCTCACGGAACGACGCCTTGATGGGTCGCGGGATGGTCTCGTTCTTGGCGTTCGACACCAGACCACGCATACCGGCGATCTGGCGCATCTGCATCATGTTTCCACGAGCACCCGAGTCGACCATCATGAAGATGGGGTTCGTCTTCGGGAAGTTCGCGGCCATGGCGTCCGCGACCTCGTTGGTCGCCTGGGTCCAGATGCCGACGAGCTCCTGCTTGCGCTCGTCGTTGGTGATCAGACCGCGCTCGTACTGCTTCTGGACCTTCTCCGCCTTCGCCTCGAAGCCCTCCAGGATCTGGGGCTTGCTCGGCGGGACGATGACGTCCGAGATCGAGACGGTGACACCCGAGCGGGTCGACCAGTGGAAGCCGGCCGCCTTCAGGTTGTCCAGGGTCGCCGCGACGGTGACCTTGGGGTAGCGCTCCGCCAGGTCGTTGACGATCGCGGAGAGCTGCTTCTTGCCCACCTCGTAGTCGACGAACGGGTAGTCCTCGGGCAGCAGCTCGTTGAAGAGCGCGCGGCCCAGGGTGGTGGTCAGGCGGAAGGGCTCACCCTCGTACCAGCTCGACTGGCCCTCCTCGTCCACCGGCGGGGTCCAGCCGCGCGGCGGGACGGTGCCGGCGCCGAGGCGCAGCTCGATCGGGGCCTGGACGTCCAGCTCGCGGGCGTCGAAGGCCATGATCGCCTCGGCGGTCGACGAGAAGGTGCGGCCGGCGCCCTTCACGTTGTCGCGGTCCGAGGTCAGGAAGAACAGACCGAGCACCATGTCCTGGGTCGGCATGGTGACGGGGCGACCGTCGGCCGGCTTCAGGATGTTGTTCGAGGACAGCATCAGGATGCGGGCCTCGGCCTGCGCCTCCGCGGAGAGCGGCAGGTGGACGGCCATCTGGTCACCGTCGAAGTCCGCGTTGAACGCGGTGCAGACGAGCGGGTGGATCTGGATGGCCTTGCCCTCGACCAGCTGCGGCTCGAAGGCCTGGATGCCGAGGCGGTGCAGGGTGGGCGCACGGTTCAGCAGGACGGGGTGCTCGGCGATGACCTCTTCGAGCACGTCCCACACGACCGGGCGGGCACGCTCGACCATGCGCTTGGCCGACTTGATGTTCTGCGCGTGGTTCAGGTCGACCAGGCGCTTCATCACGAACGGCTTGAAGAGCTCCAGCGCCATGGCCTTGGGCAGACCGCACTGGTGCAGCTTGAGCTGCGGGCCGACGACGATGACCGAACGGGCCGAGTAGTCGACTCGCTTGCCGAGCAGGTTCTGGCGGAAACGACCCTGCTTGCCCTTCAGCATGTCGCTGAGGGACTTCAGCGGGCGGTTGCCCGGGCCGGTGACCGGACGGCCGCGGCGGCCGTTGTCGAACAGCGCGTCGACGGCCTCCTGGAGCATGCGCTTCTCGTTGTTCACGATGATCTCGGGGGCACCGAGGTCGAGCAGGCGCTTCAGGCGGTTGTTGCGGTTGATGACGCGGCGGTACAGGTCGTTCAGGTCGGAGGTCGCGAAGCGGCCACCGTCCAGCTGCACCATCGGACGCAGGTCCGGCGGGATGACCGGGACGCAGTCCAGCACCATGCCGTTGGGCTTGTTGCTGGTCTGGAGGAACGCGGAGACGACCTTGAGGCGCTTCAGCGCACGGGTCTTCTTCTGGCCCTTGCCGGTGCGGATGATCTCGCGCAGGCGCTCGGCCTCTTCGGCCAGGTCGAAGGTCTCCAGGCGGTCCTTGAGGGCCGCCGCGCCCATCGAGCCGGAGAAGTAGGTGCCGAAGCGGTCGCGCAGCTCGCGGTAGAGCAGCTCGTCGCCCTCAAGGTCCTGGACCTTGAGGTTCTTGAAGCGGGCCCACACCTCGTCGAGACGGTCGAGCTCGCGCTGCGCGCGGTCGCGCAGCTGCTTCATCTCGCGCTCGGCGCTCTCGCGCACCTTGCGGCGCACGTCGGCCTTGGCGCCCTCGGCCTCCAGCTCGGCGAGGTCGGTCTCGGCCTTCTTCGCGCGGCCTTCGAGGTCGGAGTCGCGACGGTTCTCGATCTGCTGGCGCTCGACCGAGACGTGCGCCTCCAGGGACGGCAGGTCGCGCTGGCGGCGCTCGTCGTCGACCCAGGTGATCATGTAGGCGGCGAAGTAGATGACCTTCTCAAGGTCCTTCGGCGCCAGGTCGAGCAGGTAGCCGAGGCGGGACGGCACACCCTTGAAGTACCAGATGTGGGTGACCGGGGCGGCCAGCTCGATGTGGCCCATCCGCTCACGGCGCACCTTGGCGCGGGTCACCTCGACGCCACAGCGCTCACAGATGATGCCCTTGAAGCGGACGCGCTTGTACTTGCCGCAGTAGCACTCCCAGTCCCGGGTGGGGCCGAAGATCTTCTCGCAGAAGAGTCCGTCCTTTTCGGGCTTCAGGGTGCGGTAGTTGATGGTCTCCGGCTTCTTGACCTCGCCGTGCGACCACTGGCGGATGTCGTCGGCGGTGGCCAGGCCGATGCGGAGCTCGTCGAAGAAGTTGACGTCAAGCACTGGTCGTCAAGCCCTCTTTCGTGATTCGAGAGTTTGTCTGTGGTCTGAGGGGGGCCTGGGGGCGGGGCCGGCTGCGCGGGGCAGCCGGCCCGACCTCCGTCAGACCTCTTCGACGCTGCTCGGCTCGCGCCGGGACAGGTCGATGCCGAGCTCCTCGGCGGCGCGGAACACGTCCTCGTCGGAGTCCCGCATCTCGATGGACTGGCCGTCCGAGGACAGCACCTCCACGTTGAGGCAGAGCGACTGCATTTCCTTGATGAGCACCTTGAAGGACTCGGGAATGCCGGGCTCGGGGATGTTCTCGCCCTTGACGATGGCCTCGTAGACCTTCACACGGCCGAGGACGTCGTCGGACTTGATGGTGAGCAGCTCCTGCAGCGCGTACGCAGCGCCGTACGCCTCAAGGGCCCACACCTCCATCTCACCGAAGCGCTGACCACCGAACTGCGCCTTACCACCGAGCGGCTGCTGGGTGATCATCGAGTACGGACCGGTCGAACGGGCGTGCAGCTTGTCGTCGACCAGGTGGTGCAGCTTGAGGATGTACATGTAGCCGACCGAGACCGGCATCGGGAACGGCTCGCCGGAGCGACCGTCGAACAGGCGGGCCTTGCCGGTGGAGTTCACCAGGCGCTCACCGTCACGGGTGAGGGTGGTGTTGTCCAGCAGGCCGGTGATCTCGTCCTCGCGGGCACCGTCGAAGACCGGGGTGGCGAGGTTGGTGCCGCCGGCGACCTGGTCGGCGCCGATCGCCTGCAGGCGCTGGGCCCACTCGTCGGCGAGACCGGAGACGTCCCAGCCCTGCTTGGCGAGCCACCCGAGGTGGATCTCCAGGACCTGTCCCGGGTTCATTCGGGACGGGACACCCAGCGGGTTGAGGATGATGTCGACCGGGGTGCCGTCCTCAAGGAAGGGCATGTCCTCGACCGGGAGGATCTTGGAGATGACACCCTTGTTGCCGTGGCGGCCGGCGAGCTTGTCACCGTTGGTGATCTTGCGCTTCTGGGCGACGTAGACGCGGACCAGCTGGTTCACGCCCGGGGGAAGCTCGTCGCCCTCCTCGCGGTCGAAGACGCGCACGCCGATGACCTTGCCGGACTCACCGTGCGGGACCTTCAGCGAGGTGTCGCGGACCTCACGGGCCTTCTCACCGAAGATCGCGCGGAGCAGGCGCTCCTCGGGGGTCAGCTCGGTCTCACCCTTCGGGGTGACCTTGCCGACCAGGATGTCGCCGGTGACGACGTCCGCACCGATCCGGATGATGCCGCGCTCGTCGAGGTCGGCGAGGACCTCCTCGGAGACGTTCGGGATGTCCCGGGTGATCTCCTCGGGGCCGAGCTTGGTGTCACGGGCGTCGACCTCGTGCTCCTCGATGTGGATCGAGGAGAGGACGTCGTCCTGCACGAGGCGCTGCGACAGGATGATCGCGTCCTCGTAGTTGTGACCCTCCCACGACATGAACGCCACGAGCAGGTTCTTGCCGAGGGCCATCTCGCCCTCGTCGGTGCAGGGGCCGTCGGCCAGCACCTGGTTGACCTCGACCCGGGCGCCCTCGTCCACGAGCACCTTCTGGTTGAAGGCGGTGCCCTGGTTGGAGCGGGTGAACTTGGCGGCGCGGTACGTGGTGTACGTGCCGTCGTCGTTGGCCACGGTGACGTAGTCGGCCGAGACCTCCTGGACCACACCGGACTTCTCGGCGGTGATCACGTCGGCGGCGTCGACGGCGCAGCGGTACTCCATGCCGGTACCGACCAGCGGAGCCTCGCTCTTCAGCAGCGGCACCGCCTGGCGCATCATGTTCGAGCCCATGAGCGCGCGGTTGGCGTCGTCGTGCTCAAGGAAGGGGATCATGGCGGTCGCGACCGACACCATCTGGCGCGGCGAGACGTCCATGTAGTCGATCTCGCTGCCGGGGATGTAGTCGATCTCGCCACCACGGCGGCGGACCAGGACGCGCGGCTCGGCGAAGTGCAGGTCCGCGGTCAGCGGCGCGTTCGCCTGGGCGATGACGTAGCGGTCCTCCTCGTCGGCGGTGAGGTAGTCCACCTTCTCGGTGACGACACCGTCGACGACCTTGCGGTACGGGGTCTCGATGAAGCCGAAGGCGTTGACCCGGCCGTACGAGGCCAGCGACCCGATCAGACCGATGTTCGGGCCTTCCGGGGTCTCGATCGGACACATGCGGCCGTAGTGCGAGGGGTGCACGTCACGGACCTCGAAGCCGGCCCGCTCACGGGACAGACCACCGGGGCCGAGCGCGGACAGACGACGCTTGTGGGTCAGGCCCGACAGCGGGTTCGTCTGGTCCATGAACTGCGACAGCTGGCTGGTGCCGAAGAACTCCTTGATGGAGGCGACGACCGGCCGGATGTTGATCAGGGTCTGCGGCGTGATCGCCTCGACGTCCTGGGTGGTCATGCGCTCGCGCACGACGCGCTCCATGCGGGCGAGACCCGTACGGACCTGGTTCTGGATGAGCTCGCCGACGTTGCGCAGGCGGCGGTTGCCGAAGTGGTCGATGTCGTCGACCTCGACCACGATGTCGCGGCCGGTCTCGTCACGCCACTCGGTCTCACCGGCGTGCAGCTTCACCAGGTACTTGATCGCACCGATGATGTCGGGCTCGGTGAGCACGCCGGAGTCCAGCGACTCGGCGTTGCCCAGCTTGCGGTTGAGCTTGTAACGGCCGACCTTCGCGAGGTCGTAGCGCTTCGGGTTGAAGTACAGGTTCTCCAGAAGCGTCTGCGCGGCCTCGCGCGTCGGCGGCTCGCCCGGACGCAGCTTGCGGTAGATGTCCAGCAGCGCGTCGTCCTGGCCCTGGGTGTGGTCCTTCTCCAGGGTGTTGCGCATCGACTCGTACTCGCCGAACTCCTCGAGAATCATCTCGTTGGTCCAGCCGAGAGCCTTGAGCAGCACGGTGACGGACTGCTTGCGCTTGCGGTCGATGCGGACGCCGACCATGTCGCGCTTGTCGATCTCCATCTCCAGCCAGGCACCACGCGAGGGGATGACCTTGCAGGAGTAGATGTCCTTGTCGGACACCTTGTCCAGGGTGGAGTCGAAGTACACACCCGGGGAGCGGACCAGCTGCGACACGACGACACGCTCGGTGCCGTTGATCACGAACGTGCCCTTGTGGGTCATGAGCGGGAAGTCGCCCATGAAGACCGTCTGAGACTTGATCTCACCGGTCTCGTTGTTGGTGAACTCGGCCGTGACGAAGAGCGGAGCCGCGTACGTGAAGTCGCGGTCCTTGCACTCGTCAATCGAGTTCTTCGGCGGCTCGAAACGGTGGTCGCGGAAGGTCAGGGACATCGACCCGCTGAAGTCCTCGATCGGGGAGATCTCCTCGAAGATCTCCTCCAGACCGGACTTGGTGGGGACGTCCTGACCGGACTCCAGCGCCTCCTCGACCCGGGCCTTCCAGGCCGCGTTGCCGAGCAGCCAGTCAAAGCTCTCGGTCTGCAGGGCCAGGAGGTTCGGGACCTCGAGGGGCTCCTTGATCTTCGCGAACGAGACGCGGAGCGGGGCGGTGGATGCGGCGGAATTGTTCGAGGCGTTGCGCGGCGCGGCCAAGAGGGGGGTCCTTCCGAGGGCTCGGAGCTCACTACGCGCGTACCAGCCGGGCCTGCTTGGGCTTGGTGCCGCCTCCCTCGCCACTGGCCTCCGCCGGGGTCGAAACCCCAGGTCAGAGCCGCTTTGCGGAGGCGGTGCCAGACCCCATCAGGGCAACGCAAACTCCGGGCGACGAGTCACGGAGCAGCTAACAGGCAGCGCAAAGGGACAGTGTAGCCAAAGGCGACACTGCTGTCCAGCTCTGATTCGGAAACCGAATCGGAGACTCCTCCCGGTAGCCGGGGGGCACGGGGCCCACCGGGTACTGCTCTAACTCACGTGGAGTCATTTCCCGCCGGAGCCGCTGGTTATGCATCCAGCCGCAAACCAACCGGGCGGACTCGCGCCTTGAGAATCGCGCGCCGCGCCGGGTTCGTCAAGGGCCCGCCGGCGGTGCGGACCTCGACCCGTCCATCGGTCCTGGCCCCTCCGGCGTTACAGAAGCCGTGGTGGGAGCCGCCGTCGACGACGGTGATCACCTTACTCCTCGCCACCGACGGTGCCGAGTGAGCGATCGGCCACACCGGTGGTTTCCGGGCACCGGACCGCCCGGTTCCGGGCATGCAAAAAGGCCGGGCCGACCACCCGCAAGGGTGATCGGCCCGGCCTCAGGCCCCCTCAGAGGGGGCGAGAAGTCACTTGACGGTGACCTTGGCGCCGGCACCCTCAAGGGCGGCCTTGGCCTTCTCGGCAACGTCCTTGGCAACCTTCTCCAGGACCTTGGCACCAGCGGTGTCAACGAGGTCCTTGGCCTCCTTCAGGCCGAGGGAGGTCAGGGTGCGCACCTCCTTGATGACCTGGATCTTCTTGTCGCCGGCACCGTCGAGGATGACGTCGAACTCGTCCTGCTCCTCGACGGCCTCAACGGCGGCACCCGGGCCGGCAACGCCGGCAACGGCGACCGGGGCGGCAGCGGTGACGTCGAACTTCTCCTCGAAGGCCTTCACGAAGGCAGCGAGCTCGATGAGGGTGAGCTCCTCGAACTGCGCGAGCAGCTCGTCCTGGGTCAGCTTCGCCATGATGGCGTCCTTCCACTAAATCGGCAGGTGGTGCCGGATGTACGGGTTGGCGGGCGTACGGGCCCGCAGCGAGGCGTGAGCCTGCCGAATTACTCGGCGGCCGCGTCCTCGGCGGCGGGAGCCGGCGTACCGGCACCGCCCTGCTCGACCTTGTCGCGCAGCGCGTCCACAGTGCGGACGAGCTTCGACGGCAGGGCCTGGAAGAGCGCGGCAGCCTGGGACTGCTTGGCCTTCAGGGCACCCGCCAGCTTGGCGAGCAGCACCTCGCGGGACTCGAGGTCCGCGAGCTTCTTGATCTCATCGGCGGACAGCGCCTTACCGTCAAGGACACCGCCCTTGATGATGAGAGCGGGGTTGTCCTTGGCGAAGTCACGCAGAGCCTTCGCCGACTCCACCGGGTCACCGGTGACGAAGGCGACAGCCGTCGGACCGTTGAACAGGTCGTCCAGCTCGGAGATCCCGGCCTCATTGGCCGCGATCTTGGTCAGCGTGTTCTTCACCACGGCGTACTCGGCGTTGTCGCCGAGCGAGCGACGCAGGGTCTTGACCTGCTTCACCGAGAGACCGCGGTACTCGGTCAGCAGCGCCGCGGAGGAGCCACGGAACTTGTCCGTGATCTCGGCGACGGCGGCAGCCTTGTCGGGCCTGGCCATAGGCTTACGCCTCCTTCCGTGATGTCGAAGTCCGGCCGACCGCGAAAGTCGACCATTCACACCTCGAACCGGCCGGACGGAAGGAAAGCTCCTGCGAAAATGCAATGAGCCCCGGTGCGCAGGCGCACGGGGCTCGAAACGACCTCGACGGCTTCCACGCGAACGCGGACCCGGAAGTCGAAGCTCCAGACACACCTGCGCGGGCTGCCTGCGACGAAGCGCAGATCCTTCGGACACCGGCTCCCTTGCGGGCGCACGATGACAACCAGCGGTCTTTGGCTTCCGCCACAGTAGCCGGACTCCGCCGTCCGGGGCAAATCGCCCCTGGTCGACCCGGTCCGGGTGGTGCCCGGCGGGTCGGCGGGGCCCGGCGGGGCCCGGCGGGGCGGGCTCAGCGGGCCAGCGGGGAGACCGTCCGGACGCCGGTGTCCACGGTGTCCGTCTCGGCCGGGGCCTGGGCCGAGAGCAGCGGGCCGGCGAAGTCGGAGTAGAGCACCGAGTCGTCCGTGCCGCCGCTGTCCCCGCTGCCGGTGCGCTGGAGCCGGACCAGCTGGTCCTTGTCGTTGAGCCAGAGGTCCACGGTGAGCGAGAGCGAGCCCCCGGGGGCCAGCGCGGCCCGCAGGCCGTCCCGGCGGGCCTGGGTCAGCTGGGTCTGGGCGGCCGCGTACTTCTCGGCGGTGGTGGTCACCCGGTAGTGCTCGACGGTGGAGTCCTCGTACTTCTCCTCGCCGACGAAGGTGGCGTCCACCCCGTCGGCGGTGGCCGCGGCCAGTGCCTCGACCGGGTTCAGCAGGTCGATCAGACCCGCGTACGGGACCTCCTTGTGCCCGTCCGAATCGGGCGGGACGGAGAAGCGCTCCCAGTGCTTGCCGTCGTGCCGGGCCGCCGTGGCCGCGTCGCCGCCCTGGTAGCCGACGGTGTCCACGACGATCAGCTGCTCGGCCTCGGCGGGGGTGGAGCGCTTGATCTGGAGCGCCGTCTTGGGGGCCCAGAACAGCGGGCCGGAGCCGGCGTCCGCGCCCAGCCGGTAGCTGACCTTGGCCCGGCGGGCGGTCTGCATGGCCAGCTGGGCGGAGAGCAGCACCCCGTGCGGGGAGCGGTCGGTGGGCTTGGCCGGCCCGGTCGGGGTGGCGCTGGTCGGCGGGGCGCTGGTCGCGCTCGGGCTGCCGGACGGCGTGGCGGGCGTCCCGTCGCCACCGCAGGCGGTCAGTCCGCTCGCCAGCACGGCGATGGCGGCCAGCGCCGCCACCCGCTGCCGTCCCGCCATCCCCCGCTCCCTCTCCTCGCCCGGTCCTCGTTCCGGCCACCTTGCCACCCCGCCGCGGGGCGGTCGGCGGCGGCCCCCTGGTCGGGCCGCGCCGCCCCGGGCGCGTCCACCGGGTCGGACGAGCCGGGGGCGCCGACGGCGGACCGGACGGAGCTCGGCCGCCCCGCCCGGTCCCCCCGTACGGGCCGGGGTCAGCCCTGCTTGGCGAGCTTCATCAGCTCGGCCGCCTCGACGGTGTCGGACGCGGCCGGCGCGGTGGTGGTGACCGCGACGCCGTAGTCCGAGTAGAGGACGCCGGCCTTGAAGGCGCCGGCCTTGGTGTCGCCCGCCTCGGTCCGCTGGACGACCAGCTGGTCGGCGTCCACCCAGACGTCGATCGTCTCCTGGGACAGGCCGGCGGCGGTCAGCTTCTCCTTCAGCTGGTCGAGCTGGTCCTGGGTCATGCTCTTGCCGGCCGCGGCGGCTATCTCGTCGGCGTTGAGCACACCGCTGTAGTGGGTGGTGGCCTTGCCGGCCACCGTCTCCTGGCCGACCTCGGTCACCTTGCCGGTGGCGATCAGCGCCCGCACGCCCTCGACCGGGTCCGCGCTCTTGAGCTGGTCGGACATCCCGCCGGAGGCCTTGGCCTGGTCGGCCTGGCTGTAGTGCACCCAGTGCTTGCCGCCCAGGGCGTCGACCGCCTCGCCGCCCATCCGCAGGAACATCCCGTCCTTGGTGAAGCGGTACGGCGCGGACTGGCTGCCGGTGAGGCCCGACATGGCCTTGCCCAGCGGGGAGCCGGACAGGTCCATCGTGAGCTCGCCCTGGAGGCCGTCGGCCCAGGCGATCGCACCGTCGCCCTTCATGACGACCTCGCCGACCGTGATCGTCTCGGTGACCTTGGCCGACTTGGCCGCGCTGGTCTTCTGGGTGACCTGCTCCAGGAAGGCCGCCGGGCTCACCTTGGTCGGCGTGGCCACGGCGGACGGCGTGGCGGCGGCGGACGGCACGGCAGCGGACGACGCGGCCGCGGTCGGCGCGGCCGGCGCGGCGTTCTTGCCGTCGCTCCTGGTGTCGTTGCAGGCGGTCGCGGTCAGCGCCAGGGCGGCGAGGACGACGGCGACGGCGGTCTTGCGGGTTCCAGCCATGATTCCCCCCTTGAGGATCCCCGGGCCCCCGTCGGGCCCGAGGAGGTAGCCGGTCGGTTGTACGGGGTGCGGTGGGAGTGGGTGGGCCCCGGCCGGATCAGCCGAGCAGCTTGAGGAGGTCGGCCTGGGAACCGAGGTCCCCGGCGGCGGGCGCCTCGACCTTCTCGGCCTTGCCGAGGTCCGAGTACGCGATGGTGACGGCCTTCGACTCGCCGCTGGTGTCGCCGTACTCCTGGTACTTGACGAGTTCCTGCTTGCCGTTCAGCCAGAAGTCGATGGTGAGGGACTTGCCGTCCTCCTCCAGCGTCTTCTGGACGAACTGGCGCTGGTCCGCCGAGAGCGTGGTCATCCGGCCCACCAGGGTGGTGGTGTCCTCGACCGCCCGCAGGTGGACGGTCGGGACGCCGTCCACGGTCTCCTGGCCGACCTTGCTGAGCTTGCCGCTCTCGGCGGCGACGGTGAGCTGGACGACCGGGTTCATCATCTGGCCCATCACCAGGAAGGCGTCGCCCATCTCCTCCGAGGCGGGCACCTTGACCCAGTGCTTGCCGCCCAGGGCAGGGGCCAGGGCGTCGTCGCCGCCGATGTAGGCGTCGGCGCCGATCACCCGGATCTTGACCTTCTTGCCCTCGATGTCGGTGGACACGTCCACGGCCGACTTGGCCGGGTCCTTCCAGTCCGCGCTGCCGTTGCCGCTGGGGTTGGAGGCGTCCGGGGAGGTCATGCCGACCTTGCCGTTGCCGGCCTTCTGCATCACCACGGCCGAGGCGGCGAGCGCCGCCTTCGGGTCCCCGGCCAGCGCGGCCGCGAGCGGGTCACCGCCGCCCTTGGCGTCGGTGCTCTTGGCGTCGCCGCCCTTGGCGTCGTTACCGCCCTTGCTTCCGCAGGCGGTGACGGCGCCCAGCAGGACGACGGCCGTCACGACGGTCGAGGCGAGGCGCACAGCGCGCATGGAGGTACCCCCGTGGTTTCTGCCTTCGGAAGAGCCGATTTTCAGCTTCTTCTCACGCGGACTCTAACGGATCGTCGGAACGCTCCGGGACCGGATATCCGGCCCACCTCACCCGCCCGCGGCCGGTGTCCCGCCCCCGGTATCGGGGCCCGACACGTCCGTCGTGGTCACCGTGGTCCCGGCACTCCCCCGCACCGTCTCACGCAGCCTCAACAACTGCGGGCCGGGCCCGATCCAGAGGTCGTAGCCGACCTCCGCCACCCCGCGCTGCCGGTACCAGTCCACCACCGCGGCGAGCCGCTGCGGGGTCAACTCCCCGTCCGCGCCGAAGTAGTCGGCCACCGGCGCGGAACCCCGGTAGTGCGCGACGGTCGTTCCGGCGAGTTGCTCGCCGCCGAGCGAGCCGATCCGGCCGGTCTGGGCGATCGCGTACGCGCGGCTGCCCGGGTTGGTGATCAGCGCGGTCGTCCAGCCGCCCGCGTAACCGGCGGGGTCGGTGCCCGCCCGCGGGTCCAGCGACTCCGCGGTGCCGCGGTCGGCGTGCTTGGCCGCGCCGCCCTGGTAGGCGAGGTCGATCCCGCCGTCCCGGAGGGTCAGGTGCCCGGTGCCCAGTTCGTCGGTGACGGTCAGCTCGGCCTCGTCCCGGTCGCCCCAGGCCAGCGTGCCGCTCGCGGTGCGCCGCCCGTCCGGGCCCTCCCGCAGCACCTCGACCCGGGCGCCTCCGCTGTCGTCCAGCGCCTGCGCCGCCGTGAGCACCACCTGCTTGGGCGGCACCGGCGCCGGCTCGCCCGGGACGCGGGTGCCCGGAGCTGCCAGCAGGCTGCACCCGGTGGTGGCGCCGATCAGCAGCAGGACCGCCGCGAGGGCGGCGGGGCGAAGGGCGGGCGGCACGGCACACTCCGACGGTCACGGGTTCTTCACACGGTCTGACCGGCAGAGCGTACGACGACTCGACCAACCGTTCCCATCCGCCCGTGTCCCGATCCGGCAACCGTTTCCGCGCCGCGCCCCGCGCCCGTCCCGCCGGAGAACGACGACGGGCCCGCACCCCCGGTGAAGGGGGTACGGGCCCGTCGTACGGACTGCTGTTGAGCGCTCAGGCTCAGACCGCGGCCGGGTCCTCCTCGACGAGGAGGTTGCGGGTGCGGTTCGGGTCCACCTGGATGCCGGGGCCCATGGTGGTCGAGATCGCGGTCTTCTTGATGTAGCGGCCCTTGGCGGCGGACGGCTTGGCGCGGAGCACCTCGTCCAGCGCGGCGGCGTAGTTCTCGACCAGCTGCTCGTCGGTGAAGGAGGCCTTACCGATGATGAAGTGCAGGTTCGAGTGCTTGTCGACGCGGAACTCGATCTTGCCGCCCTTGATCTCGTTCACGGCCTTGGCCACGTCCGGGGTCACGGTGCCGGTCTTCGGGTTCGGCATCAGACCACGGGGACCGAGCACGCGGCCCAGGCGGCCGACCTTGCCCATGAGGTCCGGGGTGGCGACGACGGCGTCGAAGTCGAGGCGGCCCTTGGCGACCTCGTCGATGAGCTCGTCGGAGCCGACGATGTCGGCACCCGCAGCACGCGCGGCCTCGGCACGCTCGCCGGTCGCGAAGACCAGGACCCGAGCGGTCTTACCGGTGCCGTGCGGGAGGATCACGGTGCTGCGGACCATCTGGTCGGCCTTGCGCGGGTCGACGCCCAGACGCATGGCGACCTCAACGGTGCCGTCGAACTTGGTGGTGCTGGTCGCCTTGGCGAGGCGGACGGCCTCGAGGGGGGCGTAAAGGCGCTCGCGGTCGACCTGGGCGTCCGCGGCCTTCAGGGCCTTGCTGCGCTTCATGGCTGCTCCTGAATGGTGATGGGAGTCGTGGTGTTACGGGCCTGCGCTGGCCCTACCACAGAGACGGCTGAGCCGGTTTGTCCCTGGCGGGACGGGGGCTGATCAGCCCTCGACGGTGATGCCCATCGACCGGGCGGTGCCGGCGATGATCTTCTCCGCGGCATCCAGGTCGTTGGCGTTCAGGTCGGGCATCTTGGTGGTGGCGATCTCGCGGACCTGGGCGCTGGTGAGCTTGGCGACCTTGGTCTTGTGCGGCTCGCTGGAGCCCTTGTCGATACCGGCGGCCTTCAGGATGAGGCGCGCGGCCGGCGGCGTCTTCGTGATGAAGGTGAAGGAACGGTCCTCGTAGACCGTGATCTCCACCGGCACGATCATGCCGCGCTGCGACTCGGTCGCAGCGTTGTAGGCCTTGCAGAACTCCATGATGTTGACGCCGTGCTGACCCAGCGCGGGGCCGACCGGCGGCGCCGGGTTGGCCGCGCCGGCGTTGATCTGGAGCTTGATAAGCCCCGTGATCTTCTTCTTCTTGGGAGGCATGTCTCTCCGGGTCCTTCCGAGAGGTGATTGCTGGTGCGTGCCGAACCGGGGCGACACCCGGTCGCCAGCACACACATCGGACCAGGCTAACGCGTTCACGCCGCTGGACCAAAACGGATTCGGGGCAGGACCTCTCGGCCCCGCCCCGAATCCGAAGACCGTGTGACTAGTTCTTCTGGATCTGGTCGAAGGAGAGCTCGACCGGGGTCTCCCGGCCGAAGATCTCGACCAGGCCCTTGACCTTCTTCGAGTCGGGGTTGATCTCGTTGATGGTCGCCTGGAGGGTCGCGAACGGACCGTCGGTGACGGTGACCGAGTCGCCGACCTCGAAGTCCAGCACCTGGACCTCGACCGGGCGGACCGGCGAGGCCTTGCCGGCCTCCTTGGCGGCCTGACGCTCGACGTCGGGGGCGAGCATCTTGACGACCTCGTCCAGGGTCAGCGGGTACGGGTCGTAGGCGTTGCCGACGAAGCCGGTGACACCCGGGGTGTTGCGCACGACGCCCCAGGACTCCGGGGTGAGGTCCATGCGCACCAGGACGTAGCCGGGGAGCTTGTTCTGGCGGATGGTCTTGCGGTCGCCGTTCTTGATCTGGACGACCTCCTCCTGCGGCACCTCGGCCTGGAAGATGTACTCCTCGACGTTCAGCGAGACGGCGCGCTGCTCCAGGTTCTGCTTCACCCGGTTCTCGTAGCCGGCGTAGGTGTGGATCACGTACCACTCACCCGGCATGAAGCGCAGGTCCTCGCGGAACTTGGCGACGGGGTCGACCTCGACCTCGGCCTCGGCCTCGGCAGCGTCCTCGGCGACGGCCTCCTCGGCGGCGAGCTCCTCGTCGCCCTCCACGTGCAGCGCGGCCTCCTCGGCGGGCTCGCCGGCCTCGGCCTCGTCGTACGCCTCGACCTCGTCCTCGTCGCTGTCCGCGGCGTCCACGATCTGCTCGGCGGACTCGGCGTCGTCAGCCAGCTCGGCCGCGTCCAGCTCGGCGGCGACATCCGCCTCGCGGACGGTCTCGTCGGCGTCGTACAGGGGGGACTCAGACACGGTGGCTGCTTCTTTCCTGGAGATGGTGAAGGTGGCGCTCTCCGAAACCGGACCGGCGCGCGGCCGCTCGCGCGGGCGCCAGGAGAGGTCTCGGAGACTTCAACAGTACCGAGTCCACGGTACGCGCGCGTACGTCCGCCGCCGACAGCTCGACCCGGGCCGAGGAATTCGGCCCGGGTCGGGAGGTGTTTCGGAGGTGGGGCGGCCGGTCAGCCGAAGACGAAGAGGCTCAGCTTGGAGAAGCCGTAGTCCAGGCCGGCCACGATGCCCATCATGACCACGACGAAGGTGACCACGACGCTCGTGTAGCTGGTGAGCTCGCCCTTGGTGGGCCAGACGACCTTGCGCAGCTCGGCGATGATCTGGCGGTAGAACAGGGCCATCCGCGCGAACAGGCCCTTCTTGGCCCGCTTGCCGGACTTCTTCTGCTTGCCGGACTTCTTCTCGCCCTCGACGGGCGTGCTCTCGGCAGCGCCCTCGGCCCCCTCGGGGTTGCCGCTCTCAGGCGTTGCGGTGGAGCCCGTGGTCTCCGTCACTCGTCCTCACCTGAATCCGGGTCCGGCCGAACATCACCTGCGTACCCGGAACAGGCACGAGCGGTCGGCTTAAGCGGTGCTGATCGGTGCCTTCTCCGCGTCAAGCCCGCTCACTCCTGTGGAGCGAACGGGCTGGAAACGAATCGAGCAGCAGGGCAAGAGGGACTCGAACCCCCAACCGCCGGTTTTGGAGACCGGTGCTCTACCAATTGAGCTATTGCCCTACGGAACCTCGCGGCTCCGGTGGCGACCAACCTACCGCATCTCCCCCCGCTGTCTGTACAGGCGGTGAAAGCTCCGGTTCTTTTTCGGCGGGCCGTCGATCAGTGAGTGTACGTGGTCGGGGGGTGTTTGGTCGAACCTCTTATTCCGGGGCCACCCCCCGCCCGACGGATCTGCGGCCGGGCGCGGCGGACACCGGCGGATCGGCGGGGCCGCGATGCGGACGGAGCCGTACGGATGCTGGAACCGCCATGCCCGGTCCGTCCCGGTTCTGCGACGATGCAGGCATGAGCGCTTCCACCCCGCAGCCCGACCCTTCCATCCGTCCCGCCGACCGCCGGGTCTCCGCCCGGATCGGCGCGATCGCCGAGTCCGCGACCCTCGCCGTGGACGCCAAGGCCAAGGCACTCAAGGCGGCCGGCCGGCCGGTGATCGGCTTCGGTGCCGGCGAGCCCGACTTCCCCACGCCGGACTACATCGTCGAGGCGGCCGTCGAGGCCTGCCGCGACCCGAAGAACCACCGCTACACCCCGGCGGGTGGCCTGCCCGAGCTGAAGGCCGCGATCGCCGCCAAGACGCTGCGCGACTCCGGCTACGAGGTGGACGCCTCCCAGGTGCTGGTCACCAACGGCGGCAAGCAGGCCATCTACGAGGCCTTCGCCGCGATCCTGGACCCGGGCGACGAGGTCATCATCCCGGCCCCGTACTGGACCACCTACCCGGAGTCGGTCCAGCTGGCCGGCGGTGTCCCGGTGGAGGTCGTGTCCGACGAGACCACCGGCTACAAGGTCTCGGTCGAGCAGCTGGAGGCCGCTCGCACCGAGAACACCAAGGTGGTGCTGTTCGTCTCGCCGTCCAACCCGACCGGCGCGGTGTACACCGAGTCCGAGGCCGAGGCGATCGGCCGCTGGGCGCTGGAGCACGGTCTGTGGGTGCTCACCGACGAGATCTACGAGCACCTGGTCTACGGTGACGCCACCTTCACCTCGCTGCCGGCCCTGCTGCCCGAGCTGGCCGACAAGTGCATCGTGGTCAACGGGGTCGCCAAGACCTACGCGATGACCGGCTGGCGGGTGGGCTGGGTGATCGGCCCCAAGGACGTGATCAAGGCCGCGACCAACCTCCAGTCGCACGCCACCTCGAACGTCTCCAACGTCGCCCAGCGGGCCGCGCTGGCCGCCGTCGCGGGCGACCTGGACGCGGTCGCCGAGATGCGCGAGGCCTTCGACCGCCGCCGCAAGACCATCGTGCGGATGCTGAACGAGATCGAGGGCGTCATCTGCCCCGAGCCCGAGGGCGCGTTCTACGCGTACCCGTCGGTCAAGGGCCTGCTGGGCAAGGAGATCCGCGGCAAGCGCCCGCAGACCTCCGGCGAGCTGGCCGCCCTGATCCTGGACGAGGCCGAGGTCGCGGTCGTCCCGGGCGAGGCCTTCGGCACCCCGGGCTACCTGCGGCTCTCCTACGCGCTCGGCGACGCCGACCTGGTCGAGGGCGTCAGCCGGGTCCAGAAGCTGCTCGGCGAGGCCCGCGACTGACGCCGGTCCGATCGGCTCGCACCGGTCCGGTGGGTTGACTCCGGGCCGTCGGGTTGACGCCGGGCCGGGTCGGTTCCGGTACGGACGTCAACTCGCCGCACGGGATTCACCCGGCGCACCGCCCTCTTTCACCCCTTCGGGGGATGGAAAGAGGGCGGTTCCCGTTTGGGGGTCACATGCGGCAATATCAGCGAATGGAACGCCTGTTGAACCCGCGAGACGTCAGGGGCCTCCCGAAGGCCCACCTGCACCTGCACTTCACCGGCTCGATGCGGCCCGCCACCCTGCTGGAGCTGGCCGACAAGCACGGCGTCCGGCTGCCGGAGGCGCTCAGCTCCGGCGAGCCGCCCCGACTGCGGGCCACCGACGAACGCGGCTGGTTCCGCTTCCAGCGCCTGTACGACACCGCCCGCTCGGTGCTCCGGGACGAGGAGGACATCCGCCGGCTGGTCCTGGAGACCGCGCAGGACGAGCGGCGCGACGGCTCCCGCTGGCTGGAGATCCAGGTCGACCCGACCTCCTACGCTCCCCGGCTCGGCGGGCTGATCCCCGCCCTGGAGCTGATCCTGGACGCGGTGGACGGCGCCGCCGAGGCCACCGGGGTGGGCATCCGGGTGCTGGTCGCGGCGAACCGGATGAAGTCCCCGATGGACGCCCGGACGCTCGCCCGGCTCGCCGTCCGGTACGCCGACCGGGGCGTGGTCGGCTTCGGACTGTCCAACGACGAGCGCCGGGGCCTGGCCCGGGACTTCGACCGGGCCTTCGAGATCGCCCGCAAGGGCGGGCTGCTGGCCGCCCCCCACGGCGGCGAGCTGGCCGGCCCGGAGTCCGTCCGGGACTGCCTGGACGACCTGGGCGCCGGCCGGATCGGGCACGGCGTGCGGGCCGCCGAGGACCAGCGGCTGATGGCGCGGCTGGCCGACCGCCAGATCACCTGCGAGGTCTGCCCCTCCTCCAACGTCTCGCTCGGCGTGTACGAGAACCCCGAGGAGGTGCCGCTGCGCCGGCTGTTCGACGCCGGGGTGCCGCTGGCCCTGGGCGCGGACGACCCGCTGCTGTTCGGCAGCCGGCTGGCCGCCCAGTACGACCTGACCCGCGACGTCCTGGGCTTCAGCGACGCCGAACTCGCCGAGCTCGCCCGGCAGTCGGTGCGCGGCTCGTGCGCGCCCGAGGGCGTCCGCAAGGAGCTGCTGGCGGACATCGACGCTTGGCTGGTGGGCGCTCCCGCCTAGGGCTCGCCCCCGCCGGGGCCTGTCCCCTGGAGCTTGACCCCTAGAGCTTGACCCCGACCATCACCGGCTCGTTCACCAGCTCCACCCCGAAGGCCTCGCGGACCCCGTCCCGGATCTCCCGGGCCAGCGCCAGCAGGTCCTCGGCGGTGGCCGAACCGCGGTTGGTGAGCGCCAGGGTGTGCTTGGTGGAGAGCGTCGCCGGGCCGCTGCCGTAGCCCTTGCCGAAGCCCGCCTTGTCGATCAGCCAGGCCGCCGAGGTCTTGGTGCAGCCCTCCGGGGCCGGGTAGGCCGGGGCGTTCTCGGCGCCCGGGCGGGTGCGGAAGGACTCGTACTGCGCGGCCGTGAGCACCGGGTTGGTGAAGAAGGAGCCGGCCGACCAGGTGTCGTGGTCCGCCGGGTCCAGCACCATGCCCTTGCCGGCGCGCAGCCCCAGCACCGCCTCGTGGGCCTGCTCCAGCGGCACCCGCTCGTCCTGCTCGACGCCGAAGTGCCTCGCCACCTCCGCGTACCGGACCGGGGTGGAGAGCCCCGCGTGGTCCTCCAGGGCGAACCGCACCCGCAGCACCACGTAGCGATCCGACTCGGCCTTGAAGCGGCTGTGCCGGTAGGAGAACGCGCACTCGGCGTTCGTCAGCGTGACCACCTCACCGGCCGTGCGGTCGTACGCGACCACCTCGGTGATCGTCTGGGCGACCTCCTGGCCGTACGCGCCGACGTTCTGCACCGGGGTGGCGCCGGCCGAGCCGGGGATACCGGCCAGGAACTCGATGCCGGCCAGGCCGTGCTCACGCACCGCGCGGGCGACCGCCTCCGACCACACCTCGCCGGCCGCCAGCTCCAGCACGGTGCCGTCCAGGGCGAAACCGGTGGTGGCGATCCGCAGCACGGTGCCGGGGTAGCCGGCGTCGCCGATCACCAGGTTCGAGCCGCCGCCGAGGACCAGCAGCGGCTCGCCGGCCGCGTCCGCCTCGCGGACGGCGGCGATCACCTCGTCGTCGGTGTGCGCGGTCACCAGGCGGCGGGCCGGGCCGCCGAGCCGGAGCGTGGTCAGCGGGGCGAGGGGGGCGTCGTTTTCTACCAGCACGCCCCTTAGCGTACGGGGGCGACGAGGAGCCGCCTCCCGGGAAGCGGCTCCTCGTGGGGGTCTCAGGCCTTGACCGGCTCGATCACCGGCTGCCCGGCGTCCCCGGCGCCCTCGCCGCCGGTCGGCTCGCCGTCCGTCGGCTCGGCGCCGGCGGGCGCCTTCGCCCGGCGCGGCAGCAGCAGCGCGCACAGCGCCGCCACCAGGACCACCCCGGCGCCGACGTACAGCGCGGGCACCAGCCCGTCGACGAAGGACCGCTCCGAGCCGTACCCACCCTGCGCCGAGAACACCGCCGACAGCACGGCCACGCCGAGCGCGCCGCCGACCTCGCGCAGCGCGTTGTTGGCGCCGGAGGCGATGCCCTGCTCCTGAGGCCGGACGCTGTCCATCACCAGGGCGGCGGTCGGCGCGAAGTAGAGCGACATGCCGATGCCGCAGAGCACCACGGCGGGCACCACCGGGCCGTACTCGTAGTGCGGGTGCGCACCGGTGATCACCCCGTAGAGCGCCAGGCCGAGGGCCTGCAGCACCAGTCCGGTGACCACGACCGGGCGGCCGCCGAAGCGGTCGGCCAGGATGCCCGCGATCGGCGCGACGATCAGCGGCATGCCCGTCCACGGGAGCATCCGGATGCCGGCCTCCTGCGGGGTGTAGCCGCCCGCGGTCTGGAGGTGCTGGCTGATCAGGAAGATCGAGCCGAACATCCCGAGGAACATCAGCAGTCCGGAGCCGTTGACCGCGGAGAACGCCCGGTTGCGGAACAGCCGCATCGGCAGCATCGGGTGCGCGGCCCAGCGCTGCTCGTACAGCACGAAGGCGATCAGCAGCGCGACGCCGGCGCCCAGCGAGACCAGCACCAGCGGGCTGGCCCAGCCGTCCGGGTTGCCGCGGATCAGGCCGAGCACGACGCCGAACAGGCCGAGGCTCACCAGCAGCGTGCCGATCGCGTCCAGGGTGGCGGCGCCCCGGCTCTCGCGCAGCCGCAGGGCGGCCAGCGGCACCAGGACGACGCCGACCGGGACGTTCACCCAGAAGATCCACTGCCAGGAGAAGTGCTCGGTCAGGGCGCCGCCGACCAGCGGCCCGGTGGCGACGGCCAGGCCGTTGACACCGGACCAGATGCCGAAGGCCAGCCCGCGCTTGGCCGCCGGTATCGCGGTGGTCAGCAGGGTGAGGGTGAGCGGCATCGACACCGCGGCCCCGGCACCCTGGACGGCGCGGGCGGCGATCAGCGCGCCGATGCCCGGCGAGAGCGCGGCCGCGGCGGAGCCGGCGGTGAAGAGGGGTGAGCCCGAACAGGAAGATCCTGCGGCGGCCGAAGCGGTCGCCGAGCGCCGCGCCGAACATCAGCAGCACGGCGAAGGCCAGGGTGTAGGCGCTGACCGTCCACTCCAGGTCGGACAGCCCGCCGCCGAGGTCCTCGCGGATGGACGGCAGGGCGGTGGTGACGACCAGGTTGTCCAGGCTGGCCATGAAGCCCGCGATGCTGGTGATCACCAGGGTCCAGACGCCGAGCCGGCCGAGGCCTGGCGCCTGCGGGGACTCCTTCTGTTCCGGCTTCCCCGGCTCCCCCGACTTCCCCAACTCCCCCGGCTTCTCCGACTCCCCCGGCTTCTCCAGGAGCTCGGAGCCTTCCGAGCTCTCCGACACGGCGTCGTTCTCCGGCATGTCGTCCCCCAGTTCCCCTCTAGGTAGTTATTGATCAATAACTTCTGTGGGCCGCAAAAACGGCCGCACGGCGCCGCCGCACGACCGCTAGTCGGCCGGCGCCTCGTCGGCCTCCGGCCCGAAGCCGTCCCAGACCCGGTGGTCCCGGGGGAAACCCGGCGCCACCAGCGTGTTGATCAGCATCCCGTAGGCCATGAAGGCGGTCGCGTCCTCCGTGCTGCCGCCCAGCCGGATCCGCACCCGGTCGAACAGGTCGAGCCACCCGGCTCGGGCGGCCTCCCCGATCTCGTCCGCCTCCGCCGCCTCGCCCGCGAACACCGCGACGTAGAGCTGCATCTGCATCATCAGCTGCTCGCGGTCCTCGACCAGGCCGATGTACGCCTTGGACATCGCCTCAGCGGCCGCCTCGCCGGTCAGCCCGGCCGAGGCCTCGTCGAAGACCTGCCAGGTCTCCTCGATGCAGCGCTCGGCGGCGGCCTTGAAGATCGCCTGCTTGCCCGGGAAGAGCCGGAACAGGTACGGCTGCGAGACGCCCACCCGGCGGGCGATCGTCTCGGTGGAGGTCCCCCGGTAGCCGCTCCTGGCGAACTCGATCACCGCGGCCCGGATGACGCTCTCGCGCCGCTCCTCCGCGCTCATCCGCATGCTCGACTTCGCCATACCCCGCAAGTTAGTGGCCAATCACTATCTACGCAAGCGGCGCAGCCGCGCCCGGAGCCCGCCGTACGGGCCCGGCGCGGCCGGCGTCGGGGCGCCGGCCCCGGGCTCAGCCGAGCCGCACGACCGCCTGGGAGCGGCCGAGCACCTTCTGCCCGCCCGTGGTGGCCAGCAGGTCGACCTGCACCTTGCGGTCGTCCAGCTTCTTGACCACCTTGGCGGAGACCTCGACCACCGCGCCGACCCCGTCGTTGGGCACCGGCACCGGACGGGTGAAGCGGACGCCGTAGTCGACCACCGCGGCCGGGTCGCCGACCCAGTCGGTGACCACCCGGATCGCCTCGGCCATGGTGAACATGCCGTGCGCGATGACGTCCGGCAGGCCGACCTCCAGCGCGAACTTCTCGTTCCAGTGGATCGGGTTGAAGTCCCCGGAGGCGCCCGCGTACTGCACCAGCGTGGCGCGGGTCACCGGGAAGGACTGTGCCGGCAGCTCGGTGCCGATCTCGACCTCGTCGTAGTTGATCGCCATGCCGCTCACTCCCCCGCCTCGTCGGCGGCCCGGGCCACCAGCGTCATGACCGACGTCACCACGTGCTCGCCGGTCTCGTCCACCACCTCGCCACGCACGGTGAGCACGTCGTTGCCGGCCAGCGACTTGATGTTGTCGATGGTGACCGCGACGGTCAGCCGGTCGCCGGCCTGCACCGGGCGGCTGTAGGTGAACTTCTGGTCGCCGTGCACCACCCGGCTGTAGTCCAGGCCCAGCTCCGGGTCCTCGACGACCTGACCGGCGGCGCGGTAGGTGATCACGAACGGGAAGGTCGGCGGGGCGATCACGTCCCGGTGGCCCAGCGCCTTCGCCGCCTCCGGGTCGGTGTACGCGGGGTTGGCGTCCCCGATCGCGATCGCGAACTCGCGGATCTTCTCCCGGCCGACCTCGTACGGCTCGGTGGGCGGGTAGCTACGCCCGATGAAGGACGGGTCGAGCGCCATGGCAGCTCCTCGAAACGCGGGTGGATACGAAAACAGCTCCGGACCGCACCCCTGGTGAGGGATGCGGCCCGGAGCCGAAGACCTGAATTCACACAGGCCCGGTGCCCTGCGAAAGGGTCAGCGGGTCTCGCGGTGCGCGGTGTGCGAGTTGCAGCGGGGGCAGTGCTTCTTCATCTCAAGACGGTCCGGGTCGTTACGCCGGTTCTTCTTGGTGATGTAGTTCCGCTCCTTGCACTCCACGCAGGCCAGCGTGATCTTCGGGCGGACGTCGGTGGCAGCCACGGGAGTGCCTTCCTTGGACAACGAATAAGAACACAACAAGAGTAGCCGACCGGGAGTGCGATCTCCCGACCGACTACGCGGGGTAGCGGTGACCGGACTTGAACCGGTGACACAGCGATTATGAGCCGCTTGCTCTACCAACTGAGCTACACCGCCACAGTGATCCGCAGCACAGCCGGAGCTGACTGCTTCTCACCAGAGCCCCCATGCGGAATCGAACCGCAGACCTTCTCCTTACCATGGAGACGCTCTACCGACTGAGCTATAGGGGCGAACGAGGAAGAGATTACACGTTCCGCGCCCAGAGGTGAAATCCGTATCCGGCGGCGAAGACCGCAGGTCGGCGAGGTGTGCGGACGGTCGATCCGCGGCCGGACGTTCGAGCGGTCCGCCGGGCCTGCGCCCCGACCCGATACGACTATTTCCCGCCTCCCGTCGCCCCGCCCCCGTGCCCCATAGGCTCGTCGCTCATTGATCGGAAGACCTGCCGATCCCCACGGGGATCGATCCCCACGGGCCGCCACGAGCCGCCCCGGGGGCCAGCGCGAGAAGGAGCCGACGATGGACAGCGCAGCCGCCGACGGGCCGCACTCCGGGCCCGGCCCGGCGGCCAACCCGCTCGGGCACGGTCCGGTCCTGCTGCTCACCGGCGCCCGGCTGACCGACGGGCGGGTGGTGGACGTCCGGATCAGCGGCGCCCGGATCCAGGCGGTCGGCACCGTCGGCAGCCTCGGCCCGCTGCCCGCCCTGCCCGGCGCACCCACCGTCACCACCGGCGCCCGGATCGACCTCAGGGGCTACCTGCTGCTCCCCGCCCCCGCCGAGGCGCACGCCCACTACGACACCGCCTTCTCCGCCGCCCTGCCCACCCCGCCGCCGGAGACCTCCACCGACCTCACCCGCCGGATCACCGAGGCCGCGCTCACCTCGCTCGGCTACGGCGCCACCGCCCAGCGCACCCACGTACGGATCGGCGACGTGCACGGGCTGCACCGACTGGAGGCGGTGCTCACCGCCCGGCAGGCGCTGCGCGGGCTGGCCGACCTCCAGGCGGTGGCGATGCCCCGTCTGCTGACCGGCCGGGCCGGCGCGGACGGGCGGGCCCAGCTGCGCGAGGCGCTCAAGCTGGGCGCCACGGCGGCCGGCGGCTGCCCGGAGCTGGACCCGGACCCTGCCGGGTACGTGCAACTGCTGCTGGAGGCCGCCCGGGAGGCGGACTGCCCGGTCGACCTGCACACCACCGCCACGGAGTCGGCCCAACTCGCCCGGATGGCAGGCGCCCTGGCACCCCTGCGGCCACGGGTGGCACTCGGCCCGTGCGGGGCGCTGGCCCGGGGCGCGTCGACGGTGCTGGCGACCAGCGGGGTACGGGTGGTCTGCCTGCCGCAGAACGGCGGCTGCACCGGGCTGGAGGGCCGGCCGACGGGCCTGCGGCCGGGCCTGGTACGGGAGTTGGCCTCGGCCCGGGTGCCGCTGGCGGCGGGCAGCGGCGCGCTGCGGGACCAGTCCAACCCCGTCGGCCGGGCCGATCCGCTGGAGTCGGCCTACCTGCTGGCCGCGAGCGGGGAGTTGGACCCGGAGGCGGCGTACGACGCGGTGGCGAACCAGGCCCGGGCGGTGCTCGGGCTGCCGCCGGTCCGGGTGGACGCCGGGTTCCCGGCGGAGCTGCTGGCGGTGCGCGGGGACAGTCTGGCCGGGGCGCTCGCGGGCGGGCACAGCCGGCTGGTGGTGCACAGCGGCCGGGTGGTCAGCCGGACCAGCGCGGTGCGGGAGTTCGCGGACACCGTGACGCTGGCGCTGCCCCGGCAGTCCGGCGGCACGGACGGCTGAGCCCCCTCCCTCCCCCGAGCCGGAGAGAGCCGAAGGGGCCCGGAGCACCCCGAGGGGGCTGAAAGAGCAAAGGGGGCGCGCGACGTGCGTCGCGCGCCCCTCCCCCACCTGCTGGCCGTCCTTGGACGGCGGCTGGAGCGGCCCCAGGCTTCCCCCACATGGAGCAGGGCCCGCTCGCTGCAGCACTGACGCTACGCCCACGGAAGACCGCCTCCGACCGGCCTTGACGCTCTCCTGTCGCCCACCGACCGGCTCTTGACGGCTCGTTGACGTTCCCACCGGTCGCTACGGCACGTACCGGTACCCGATCCCCGGCTCGGTGATCAGGTGCCGCGGCCTGGCGGGGTCAGGCTCCAGCTTGCGGCGCAGCCCTGCGAGGTAGACCCGCAGGTAGTTGCCGCGCGCCTCCTGGGCCGGGCCCCACACCTCCCGCAGGATCTGCCGCCCGGGCACCAGCCGGCCGGGGTTGGCGAGCAGCAGGCTGAGGATCCGCCACTCGGTCGGGGTGAGCCGCACCGGGCCGCCAGGGCCGGTCACCGTGGTGGCCGCGAGATCGACGGTGTGCTCGCCGATCACCGGGCGGCCCAGCGGGGCGTCCCCCAACGGCCGGCGCAGCACGGCACGCAGCCGGGCCAGCAATTCGTCCATCAGGAACGGCTTGGTGAGGTAGTCGTCGGCGCCCGCGTCCAGGGCACCGACCTTGTCGGCGGCTCCGGCCCGGCCGGAGAGCACGATGATCGGCATCGCGCTGCGGGTGCGCAGCCCGCGCAGCACGTCCATGCCGTCGAGGTCGGGCAGGCCGAGGTCGAGCAGGACGGCGTCCGGCACGGAGTGCGCGGCCCGGTCGAGCGCCTCGCCGCCACTGGCGGCCGTGCGGACGGCGTACTGCCGGGCACTGAGGTTGATCCGTAGGGTGCGCAGTAGGGCCGGTTCGTCGTCCACGATCAGGATTTCATTCATGAGGTGGCTCCTCCCCAGGGACGGCAGGCTCGGTGACGGCGGGCTCGGTGACGGCGGGCAGGGTGAGCAGCATGGTGGTGCCGCCCCCGGGGGTGTCCTCGACCTCCAGGCTGCCGCCCATGGCCTCGGCGAGGCCGCGGGACAGGGCGAGGCCCAGGCCCACCCCGGTGGTGTTGTCGGTGTCGCCGAGGCGCTGGAAGGGCAGGAAGACCCGGTCCCGGTCCTCGGGGGCGATGCCGGGGCCGCGGTCGATCACCCGGATCTCGACCTGGTCGGCGTGGTGGCTGGCGGTGACCAGCACGGGCGCGCCGGGGGCGTTGTACCGCAGCGCGTTGGTGATCACATTGGCGAGCACCCGCTCCAGCAGCGGCGGGTCGGCGAGCACCGGCGGGGCGGTGTCCAGGTCGAGCGGCTGGACCGGCGCGTACGGGTCGGGGAGGCTGTCCAGCGCCCTGGGCAGGATCTCGTCCAGGTGGGTCTCGGTGAGGTGCAGGGTGAGCGCGCCCGCCTGCAACCGGCTCATGTCGAGCAGGTTGTCGACCAGCCGGGTGAGCTTGACCAGCGACTCGTCAGCGGTGGCCAGGAGTTCGGCCTGGTCCTCGGACGAGAACTCGACGTCCGGGCTGCGCAGCGAGCCGACCGAGGCGCGGGCGGCGGCGAGCGGGGTGCGCAGGTCGTGGCTGACGGCGGCGAGCAGCGCGGTGCGCATCCGGTCGGCGGCCTTGATCGGTTCGACCTCGGCGGCGGCCACGGCCAGCCGCTCGCGCTCCAGCGCCGCGCCGACGTGGGCCGCGAAGGCGGTGAGCACCCGCTGGTCGGAGGCGGGCAGCCGGCGCCCGACGAGGACCAGGACGGCGTCGGCGCCGACCGGGACCTCGGTGGTCTCCTCCCCCGGCTCGGCGGCGGGGTGCTCGGCCTGGCAGTGGGCCAGCACCTCGCCGCCGCTGCGGGAGAGCAGGGCGACGGAGTCCATGCCGAAGGCCGTACGGGACTTCTCCAGCAGGGCGGGCAGCGCGTCGGCGCCGCGCAGCACGCTGCCGGCCAGGGTGGAGAGGGTCTCGGCCTCGGCGGTGGCGCGGGCGGCCCTGGTGGTGAGCCGGCCGGCGTGGTCGACCACGGTGGAGACGGCGAGCGCGATGGCGGCGAAGACCACCAGGGCGACGATGTTGTTGGTCTCGCCGATGGTCAGGCTGTGGACGGGCGGGATGAAGTAGTAGTTCAGCAGCACCGAGGCGATGAACGAGGCCACCAGGGCGGACATGGCGCCGCCGAGCAGGGCGACGATGACCACGCCGAGCTGGAAGATCAGCGCGTCGGTGGTGAGGTTGATGCTCTCGTGCGCCTGGGAGAGCACCACGGTGAGCAGCCAGGGCACCACGAAGCCCGCCAGGTAGCCGGCGATGGTGCGGCGCCTGGAGTGGCGGCGGCCCAGCGAGGGCAGTCGGCCGCGGCCGGTGAACTCGTGGGTGACCATGTGGACGTCGATGTCCTCGGAGTCGTCCACGGTCGTCTGTCCGGTGCCGGGGCCGGTGAGGAAGCGGTTGATCCGGCCGCGGCGGCTGGTGCCGAGCACCAGCTGGGTGGCGTCGTGGGCGCGGGCGAAGGTGAGCAGCGCGGTCGGGACGTCGTCGCCGACCACCACGTGGTAGCTGCCGCCGAGGGTCTCGACCAGCAGCCGCTGCTGGGCGAGCGCGCCGGAGGAGGCGCCGGCCAGGCCGTCGCTGCGGGAGACGTGGACGGCCAGCAGGTCTCCGCCGGCGGTGCGGTCGGCGATCCGGGCGGCGCGTCTGATCAGGGTCTCGCCCTCGGGGCCGCCGGTGAGGGCGACCACGACCCGCTCGCGGGTCTCCCAGACCCGGTCGATGTTGTGGCTGGCCCGGTAGTCGCGCAGCCCCTCGTCGACCCGCCCGGCCACCCAGAGCAGGGCGAGTTCGCGCAGGGCGGTGAGGTTGCCGATCCGGAAGTAGTTGGAGAGCGCCGCGTCCACCTTCTCCGCCTTGTAGACGTTGCCGTGGGCCATGCGCCGGCGCAGCGCCTGCGGGGCCATGTCGACGAGTTCGATCTGGTCGGCCCGGCGAACCACCTCGTCCGGGACGGTCTCGCGCTGCGGGATGCCGGTGATCTTCTGGACGACGTCGTTCAGCGATTCCAGGTGCTGGATGTTGACGGTGGTGATGACGTCGATCCCGGCGGCCAGCAGCTCCTCGACGTCCTGCCAGCGCTTGGCGTGGCGGCCGCCGGGGATGTTGGTGTGCGCCAGCTCGTCCACCAGCACGACGGACGGGCGGCGGGCGAGCACCGCGTCCAGGTCCATCTCCTCGAACTCGGCGTCGCGGTAGGAGCGGTGGGAGCGCGGCAGGACCTCCAGGCCTTCGAGCATGGCCTCGGTGTGGCGGCGGCCGTGGCACTCGATGTACCCGACCACGACATCGGCCCCGCGCTCCTGTCTGCGCCGGGCCTCGTCCAGCATCCGGAAGGTCTTGCCGACCCCCGGGGCGGAACCGAGGTACACCCTCAGCCGGCCGTTGCGGATGCCGGTGCCGGGGGTGAGGTCGCGGGCCATGGGCACTGCTTCTTTCCATCGGGAGATGACGGCTGGGAGGTGCGCGGGTGCGGATACGGGGCGGCCGACCCGGGCGCGGGAGGTGATCCTCCCGTGCCCGGGTCGGCCCGGTCACCCTGTCGTCGGGTGTCGTCGTGATGTCACTGCTCGGTCACTTCGGCTCGGTCACTTCTGCTCGCTGATCGCCTTGTTGAGCAGGACGACGTTGACGCCCTCGTTCCCGAGGAAGCCGAGCGAGCGGCCCTCGGTGTACTCGTCGACCAGCTTGGCGACGGTGTCCGCCGGCAGGCCGCGCTCCTTGGCGACCCGGTTCACCTGCTCCTTGGCGTAGGCCGTCGAGATGTACGGGTCGAGGCCGGAGCCGGAGGCGGTCAGCGCGTCGGCCGGGACGCCCGCCGGGTCCACGCCGTCGAACTCGGCGACGGCGGCGCGGCGTTCGTTGACGGCCTTGAGCAGGTCGTCGCTGTTCGGGCCGAGGTTGCTGGCGCCCGAGTTGTCGCCGGCGTAGTTGTTGGCGGAGGGCCGGGGCTGGAAGAACTTCGGGTCCGGCTTGGGCTCCTCCTTCGGGTCGTCCGGGTTGACCTTGGGCAGGTTGTAGTTCTGGCCGATCAGGCTGGAGCCGATCGGCCGGCCGTCGGCCTTCACGAACGAGCCGTTGGCCTTGTCGTTGAACGCGACCTGGCTGATCCCGGTGACCAGCAGCGGATAGGCGACTCCCAGGATCACCGTGAGCACCAGCAGCGCGCGCAGCGCGGTGAAGTGGGTGCGGATCGTCGTCGGCAGGGGCTTGGACATGGTGTTCTCTCCTTCCCCGCGTCAGTTGAGGCCGGGGATGAACTGGACGATCAGGTCGATCAGCTTGATGCCGACGAACGGCACCACCAGGCCGCCGAAGCCGTAGACCCCGATGTTGCGGCGCAGCAGCGAGCTGGCGTCGGACGGGCGGTAGCGCACGCCGCGCAGTGCGAGCGGGATCAGGCCGATGATGACCAGGGCGTTGAAGATGATCGCCGAGGTGATCGCGGACTGGGGGCTGTGCAGGCCCATGATGTTGAGGTGCTTCAGGCCCGGGTAGACCCCGGCGAACATCGCGGGGATGATCGCGAAGTACTTGGCCACGTCGTTGGCGATCGAGAAGGTGGTCAGCGCGCCGCGGGTGATCAGCAGCTGCTTGCCGATCTCCACGATCTCGATCAGCTTGGTCGGGTTGGAGTCCAGGTCGACCATGTTGCCGGCCTCCTTGGCCGCCATGGTCCCGGTGTTCATCGCGACGCCGACGTCGGCCTGGGCCAGCGCGGGGGCGTCGTTGGTGCCGTCGCCGGTCATCGCGACCAGCTTGCCGCCCTCCTGCTCCTTCTTGATCAGGGCCATCTTGTCCTCGGGCGTGGCCTCGGCGAGGAAGTCGTCCACGCCGGCCTCCTCCGCGATCGCCTTGGCGGTCAGCGGGTTGTCGCCCGTGATCATGATGGTCTTGATGCCCATCCGGCGGAGCTCGTCGAAGCGCTCCCGCATGCCCTCCTTGACCACGTCCTTGAGGTGGATGACCCCCAGGACCTTGGCGGGCTCGTCGCCGGTCTTCGCGGCGACCACCAGCGGGGTGCCACCGGCGGCGGAGATGCCGTCGACCAGGGTGGAGACCTCGGCGCCGACCGAACCGCCGTTCTCGGTCACCCAGTTGGAGACCGCGCCGGCGGCGCCCTTGCGGACCTGGTGAACTCCGTCGGCCTCGTCGAGGTCCACGCCCGACATCCGGGTCTGGGCGGTGAACGGGACCCAGGTGGCGTGCGTCAACTCGCCCTGGGCGCGGGCCCGCAGACCGTACTCGGTCTTGGCGAGGACCACGATCGAGCGGCCCTCGGGGGTCTCGTCCGCGAGGGAGGAGAGCTGGGCGGCGCTGGCCAGTTCGTCGGTGCTCACGCCCGGGGCGGGCAGGAACTCGGCGGCCTGGCGGTTGCCCAGGGTGATGGTGCCGGTCTTGTCGAGCAGCAGGGTGTTGACGTCTCCGGCGGCCTCGACGGCGCGGCCGGACATCGCCAGCACGTTGCGCTGGACCAGCCGGTCCATGCCGGCGATGCCGATCGCGGAGAGCAGCGCGCCGATGGTGGTCGGGATGAGCGCCACGATCAGGGCCACCAGGACGATCATCGACTGCGGGGCGCCCGCGTACGTGGCCATCGGCTGGAGCGTGACGACCGCGACCAGGAAGACGATGGTCAGCGAGGCGAGCAGGATGTTGAGCGCGATCTCGTTCGGCGTCTTCTGCCGGGCGGCGCCCTCGACCAGGGCGATCATCCGGTCGATGAAGGTCTTGCCGGGCTCGGAGGAGATCTTCACCACGATCCGGTCGGACAGCACCTTGGTGCCGCCGGTGACGGCGCTGCGGTCGCCGCCGGACTCGCGGATGACCGGCGCGGACTCACCCGTGATCGCCGACTCGTCGACGCTCGCGACACCCTCGACGACGTCGCCGTCGCCGGGGATGATCTGGCCCGCCTCGACCACCACGTGGTCGCCGAGCCGGAGCTCGGTGCCGGGCACCTCCTCCTCGGCCTGGGAGGCCGGCCAGCCGGTGAGCCGGCGGGCCATGGTGTCGGACTTGGTCTTGCGCAGGGTGTCGGCCTGGGCCTTGCCGCGGCCCTCGGCGACGGCCTCCGCCAGGTTGGCGAAGATCGTGGTGAGCCAGAGCCAGACGGTGATGGCCCAGGCGAACACGGACGGGCTGGCGATCGCGGAGACGGTGGTGACCACCGAGCCGACCTCGACCACGAACATCACCGGGTTCTTGACCATCACCCGGGGATCGAGCTTCTTCACCGCGTCCGGCAGGGACGCGACGATCAGCTTCGGGTCGAGGAGGCCGCTCGCCACTCTGTGCGGCGCGGCGGGCTCGGCCTTGTCGGCCGGTGCGGGGTTGAGCGTAGGGGTGGACATCAGGAGGACAGACCTTCCGCGATCGGCCCGAGAGCCAGGGCCGGGAAGTAGGTGAGGCCGACGACGATCAGGATCACGCCCGACAGCAGGCCCACGAACAGCGGCTTGTGGGTGGGCAGGGTGCCCGGGGTGGCCGGAACCGGCTGCTGCTGGGCGAGCGAGCCCGCCAGCGCCAGGACGAAGACGATCGGCAGGAGACGGCCGAAGATCATCGCCAGGCCGAGCGCGGTGTCGTACCAGTCGGTGTTGACGGTGATGCCGCCGAAGGCCGAGCCGTTGTTGTTGGCCGCCGAGGTGAAGGCGTACAGCACCTCGGAGAAGCCGTGGGCGCCCGAGTTGAGCATCCCGGCGCGCTCGCCCGGCAGGGCCATCGCCACGCCCGTGCCGACCAGCACGATCGTCGGCGTGGTGAGGATGTACAGCGAGGCGAACTTCATCTCCCGGCCGCCGAGCTTCTTGCCCAGGTACTCGGGGGTGCGCCCGACCATCAGGCCGGCGACGAACACCGCGATGACCGCCAGCACCAGCATGCCGTAGAGGCCGGAACCCACACCGCCGGGCGCGATCTCACCCAGCATCATGTTGAAGACCGTCAGCCCGCCGCCGAACGGCGTGAACGAGTCGTGGAAGGAGTTCACCGCACCGGTCGAGGTCAGCGTCGTCGAGGCGGCGAACAGCGAACTGGCGGCGATGCCGAAGCGCTGCTCCTTGCCCTCCATCGCGGCGCCCGCGGCCTGCAGGGCGGCGCCCCCGTGCTGCGACTCGGCGAAGGTGAGCAGGGCGGTCGAGGCGACCCAGAACAGGCCCATCACGGCGACGATCGCGTAGCCCTGGCGGTTGTCCCCGACCATCCGGCCGAAGGTCCGCGGCAGCGCGAACGGGATCAGCAGGATCAGGAAGATCTCGACCAGGTTGGAGAAGCCGGTCGGGTTCTCGAACGGGTGCGCCGAGTTGGCGTTGAAGAAGCCGCCGCCGTTGGTGCCGAGCAGCTTGATGACCTCCTGGGAGGCCACCGGGCCGCCCGGGATCTTCTGCACCTCGCCGCTGAGGGTGGTCACGTCGGTGAAGCCGTGGAAGTTCTGGATCACGCCGGAGGCGGCCAGGACCAGGGCGAAGACGATGGAGATCGGCAGCAGCAGCCGCAGGTTGATCCGGGTGAGGTCCACCCAGAAGTTGCCGACCCGGTCGGTCCTGTTGCGGGTGAAGCCCCGGATCAGCGCGGCGACGACGGCGATGCCGACGGCCGCGGAGACGAAGTTCTGCACCGCCAGGCCCGCCATCTGCGCCAGGTGGCCCATCGCGGACTCACCGGCGTAGGACTGCCAGTTGGTGTTGGCGACGAACGAGATCGCGGTGTTCCAGGCCTGGTGGCCCGGCATCTGCGGAACGCCCAGGTTCAGCAGCAGGAAGTTCTGGAGGCGGATCAGGCCGTACAGGAAGAGGACGGAGACGGCCGAGAAGGCCACCACCGAACGCAGGTACACCGGCCAGCGCTGGTCGGCGTCGCCGTCGACGCCGATCAGCTTGTAGATGCCGCGTTCGACTCTGAGGTGCTTGGAGGTGGTGAGGAGCTTGGCGATGTAGTCGCCAAGGGGGCGGTAGCACAGGGCCAGGGCCCCGACCAGGGCCAGGGCCTGCAGCCAGCCCGCGAGAGTGGATCCCATGTCAGAACTTCTCCGGGAAGATCAGCGCCACGACGAGGTAGCCGACGAGTGCGACGGCCACGACCAGACCTGCGATGTTCTCCGCGCTCATGCGCCCACCTCGCTGCGCTCGGCGGGCGCTTCGCGCCACACCCGCCTGTTGACGGTTCGTTCGCTGCGCTCACTCACAGCTTCTCCACCCCCCGCGCGATCAGGGCGATGACGGCGAACACGGCGACCGTGACACCGACGTAGATGAGATCGGACATGGGCTCCACCAGCGTGGTTCGGGAGATGCCGCCAGCGGCCGGAACGGCTTCGCGCGGCGCCGGCGGACGACCGGCAGATGCAGCAAACCAGCCGTCTAAGGCGCGTTATGGCTCCCTGACGCCCTCCATACGGGTGAACGCGTGACGTTGACGCGACCTTGACGTCCGCTTCACCGGGCCGAGACCGTCGTCACCGGACCGAGACCGGAGGCCCGCCGCAGGCCCGGCCCCGGTAAGCGGCGGGCCCCGGGCGGCAGTCTGCCGTCCGGGGCCCGTCACGCCCTGGGAGTCCGGGTGCGCTGCATCCGCGTCATGCGTTGCATCCGCGTCCCGCGTTACACGTCTCCCGCTGCATCCGCATCCCGCGTTGCATCCGCGCCCTGCGTTACATCCTCATCCGCAGCCGGCAGACCACCGCATCGGTGTGCCGGCGCAGGGCGCGGTCGATCACGGCGCCGCGCCGGTTCTGCAGGGCCCGCTGCCACCAGCGGGCGGGCTCGACCTCGGGGATCAGCACCGTGAGCCGGTCGTAGGCGTGCTCCTCACCGAGCCGGTTGACGAACTCGGCGATCGGCTGGCCCAGGCGGCGGTGGTCCTCCGGGATCTCCAGCAGCGGTACGCCCGGCTGCCACAGCTCCCAGTCCCGGCGCAGCGCCTCGGCGTCGGCCGGCTCGTGCACCACGGTGACCGCCAGCACCTCGTCGCCGAGCGACAGCGCCGCCGACAGGCCGTCCCGGGTGAGCCGGGTGATGGCCGTCACCGGGACCACGACCAGGCTGCGCTGGCGGGTCACCGCGCCGGGCACCCGGCCGAGCTCCAGGCGCTCGCCGATCCGCGCGTAGCTGCGGTGGACCGCCTCGAACAGCACCACCAGCAGCGGCAGGGCCACCACGATGCCCCAGGCGCCCTCGGTGAACTTGGTGCCGGTCACCACGATCGTGGCGACGCCGGTGAGCACCGCGCCGAAGCCGTTCAGCGCGGCCTTCCAGTGCCAGCCGGCCGGCCGTCGCAGGAACCAGTGCCGGACCATGCCGACCTGGCAGATGGTGAAGCCGACGAACACGCCGATCGAGAAGAGCGGCACCAGGCTGTTGACGTCCCCGCCGGAGCCGACCAGCAGCGCCGCCGACACCACCGCGAGGAACAGCACGCCGTGCCGGTGCACCTGGCGGTCGGCGCGCAGCGCGAACACGTGCGGCAGGTGGTTGTCCCGGGCGAGCAGGTCCATCAGCACCGGGAGGCCGCCGAAGGAGGTGTTGGCGGCCAGGCCGAGCAGGAGCACGGTGGCGAACTGGACGACGAAGAAGCCGACGCCGTGGCCGAGCGAGGCGTCGGCGAGCTGGGCGAGCACGGTGACGCCCTCGACCGGCTGGAGGTGGAAGCGGCCGATCAGCACGGCCAATCCGATCAGCATCACGCCGAGCAGGGCGCCGAGCGCGACCTCGGTGCGCTGGGCCCGCTTCACCCGCGGGGTCCGGTAGGAGGGGACGGCGTTCGCCACCGCCTCGACGCCGGTCAGCGCCGAGCAGCCGGCCGCGAAGGCCTTGAGCAGCAGCAGCGCGCCGACCGTGGTGGCGTTCTCGGCGAGCACCGAGGCGTGGCCGGCGGCGGCCGCCGTACTGGCCGGGGCGTCCCGGAACAGGCCGACCGCGATGATCACCAGGATGGAGAGGACGAAGACGGCCGTCGGGGCCATGAACCAGCGCGCCGACTCGGCGATCCCGCGCAGGTTGACCGCGGTCACCAAGGCGAGCACGCCCAGGCAGAGCCAGACCCGGTGGTCGTACAGGCCCGGGACGGCGGAGGTCAGCGCGGCCACGCCGGCGGTGACCGAGACCGCGACGTTCAGGATGTAGTCGATCACCAGCGAGGCGGCCGCGGTCAGCGCGGTGCGGCGGCCCAGGTGGGCCTTGGCCACCGCGTAGGAGCCGCCGCCGTCCGGGAAGGCCGCGATCACCTGCCGGTAGGAGGCGACCAGCACCGCGAGCAGGACGGCGATCGCCGCCGTGACCGGCAGCGTGAAGCCCAGCCCGTACGCGCCGGCCGCGGCCAGCACCAGCACGATCGACTCCGGGCCGTACGCGACCGAGGCCATGGCGTCCAGCGAGAGCGCCGCCAGTCCGCCGAACGCGGTGAGCCGGTGCCGCTCGTCACCGGCCCCGGTGTCCGGCGGTTCGGGTTCTGCAGTGACGGCCGGGGTGGAGATGGCGCTGGACATCGGACGGGACCTCCGCAGTCGGTAGTTGCTCCGATCCTGCGGTCCACGTCCCGGGCGGCCCCCTGCCCCCTACGCGTTCCTGACGCTGCCGCGAGCGCCCTTGACGCGCCCTTGACGCGCCCGGTGCCCTGCTGGAGGGGACGGCTGGCGGGGGTGGGTGAGCCGTTGTCCCGGCGGGCGCCGGTTGGGAAGACGATCAGCTCGAAGGACTCCCACCCCCGGGCTCCCACTCTGCTGCCTGCCGAACGTAATTGCAAGCAATGCGCAATAACTGCCCCCAGGTCCACCCGCCCGCGCCCGGAGAAAACGGAACAGCCCCCGATCCGCGTTTCCGCAGATCGGGGGCTGTTTCCTATCCTGTGGCTGGTGCAGGGTTCGAACCTGCGTAGCTTGCGCGACAGATTTACAGTCTGCTCCCTTTGGCCGCTCGGGCAACCAGCCAGGATTTTCGTCTTCCAGGGTGTTCACCCCGTTCGACTTGGTAAACCATACCTGATCCCGGGGGGTGCTCCGCCACTCGATAGATCACGTGACGATCAAGGAGTCCGGCGCTGCCGTCACGGGCGGGGCCGGGGTGGCGCTGGATAGGCTGGGGCCGCGGACGCCCGGTGGGGCGGGCCGTGCCAGTGAAGCCAGAGCAACAAGGAGACCAACACCCATGGCCGACTCCAGTTTCGACATCGTCTCGAAGGTCGAGTGGCAGGAGGTCGACAACGCGATCAACCAGACCTCCCGTGAGATCGCCACCCGCTTCGACTTCAAGGGCGTGGGCGGCGAGATCAGCCGCTCCGGCGAGAAGATCGAGATGAAGGCCAACGGCGAGGAGCGCGTGCGGGCCATCCTGGACGTGCTGCAGACGAAGTTCGTCAAGCGCGGCCTCTCCCTGAAGGCCCTGGACGCTGCCGAGCCGCAGCTGTCCGGCAAGGAGTACAAGATCTTCGCGAACATCAAGGAGGGCATCACCACGGAGGATGCCAAGAAGGTCGCGAAGATCATCCGGGACGAGGGCCCGAAGGGCGTCAAGGCCCAGGTCCAGGGCGACGAACTGCGCGTCAGCTCCAAGAGCCGCGACGACCTGCAGACCGTGCAGGCCCTGCTCAAGGGCAAGGACCTGGACTTCGCGATCCAGTACGTGAACTACCGCTAGTCGACCGCCCCCGCCGGGCGGGGGCAGCACCGACCCGGTCGGGGGCGCGGCGCCGAGGCGCGGCGCCCCCGACGTGCGTGTGGCGGGGGACGGGTGCGCTCTCAGTCGGGGGTGACCCAGCCGTCCGTGCTGCGGTGGGCGGCGAGTCCGACCGAGTCGAACTCGTCCGTGTCGCCCGGCTCGACGTGCGCGCCGATCCGTCGCAGGGCGCGGGAGATCGGGGTGCCCTCGGGTGGGGACGGCTCGAACTCGCCACTGCTGAGCGGGCCGAGGACGATCCGGCCGTTCGACCAGACGGCGGCGCGCTGGGTGCCGCTGCCGCCCCAGTACTCGGCCTCGACGCAGGCGATCGGCTCGGCCTTGGACCAGGCGGCGAGCCGGAGTTCGAAGCCGTCCGAGTGCCAGCCGAAGCCGGCGCCGCCGCCGGACTTCGACTCGGCCTCCTCGCCCTGGAGCGCCGCGAGGACGGCGGGGGTGACCGGGATGAGGGCCAGCCCCTGCGCCAGCGGTACGACCCGGGCCGCCGGGACCTCCGCCGCCGCCACCGTCAGCAGCTCCCGTGTGCCTATCAGCGCCTGGAGTTCATACGACATGCCGGACATGGTGACTCACCGCACTGACAGTCGGCCCGGAATTTATGATTCCGTGCCCGGTCGGAGACCGTAGAGCAGGGTGAAGAGGGTCACGTCCATCGCATCCTCGGCCGTACTCGGTCCCTCTTCGCCCAGTTCGTCGAGGATTTCGGACAGTTGTGAACGCAGCCGGACCAGCCGTTCCGGGCTGAGCCGCACCGAGAAGTGCGCGAAGAGGCCGGGCGGGGTGCCCGAGCCGTCCTTCGGGGCGCTGAAGTCCAGTCGGCCGTCGGCGATCCGGGCGCGGAGGTCGGCGCGCACCTGGTCCACCGCGGCCAGGATTGCGTCGTACGCCTCGGAGCGGGCCGGCGAATCGGCGGTGAACATCTCCGGGGCGAGCCGGATCGACCCCTGGGCGACCTGGTACCGGCTCTCCACGATGCCGGAGACCAGCCGGGTGCCGGCCAGCAGGACCAGGCCGGCCTTCTCCAGCTGCTTGATGTGCCGGTAGAGCTTGGTCTGCGGCTCTCCGAGCTCGGCGGCGAGCTCCTTGGCTGTCAGCGGGCGCTCCTCGGAGGACTTCAGGGCGCCGAGGATGGCCAGGCGCAGCGGGTCGGCCAGCGCCTTGAGCACCGCGACGTCGGCCACCTGGCGCTCCTTGACCCAGCCGGTGGGCTGCTCGCCGCCCTCGACGGGTTCCGGTTCGTGCTCGGCCACGGGCCCACCTTCCACATCGGCTGCGCCGTCCGCGGTCACCGCCCCGGCGAGCACTCACTCTTGCGCAACCAATCATACTTGGGCAATCATTCACGTAAGCGTGAACGGTGACAGCGATCGCCAACGGTGGCGCGATCGAGAACAGTGGGGGCGGACATGACGGACCAGGCGACCTCGACAGTGGCGGAGCACCCGGCCACGGCACCGGCGGAACCCGGACCGGCCGCCCCGCCGCCGCCCGTGCCGCTGCGGCGCAACCTGCGGTTCCAGGCCCTGTGGGCCGGTCAGGCCTCCGCCACCCTCGGCATGATGGTCGGCGACACCGCCTTCCCGCTGCTGGTCCTCGCGCTCACCGGCTCCTCCACCGCCGCCGGGGCCTTCGGCGCCGTACAGATGGCCACCACCCTGCTGCTGGGCGTCCACGGCGGTGTGGTCGCCGACCGGCTGGACCGCCGCAAGGTGCTGATCGCCTCCGACGCCACCCGGCTGCTCGCCCTCGCCAGCGTCCCGGTGGCCATGGCCTTCGGCCAGCCGAGCCTGGTTCACCTGCTGCTGGTCGCCGCCGCGATCGGCGCGACCGTCGCCTACAGCGGGCCGATCCGGCTGCTCGCGCTGCGCTCGGTGGTCGCGCCGGAGCAGCTGCCCCAGGCGCTGGCCCAGGACGAGGCCCGGATGAGCGGCGCCGCGCTGGCCGGACCGCCGCTGGCCGGGTTCCTGTTCGGGCTCGGCCGCTCCGTCCCCTTCCTCGGCGCCGCCTTCGCCTCGCTGCTCGCGCTGACCGCCGCGTTCATGGTGCGCTTCCCCAGCCCGAACCAGCCCGAGAAGGCAAGAGAGGTAGCGGAGGCCGAGGAGAACAGGGAGGCCGGGCAGCCCGCGAAGCGCGCCGGGGACGGCGCCCTGGCCGGCTTCCGCGTCCTCGCCGCCTCCCCGCTGCTGCGGCCCGCCCTGGCCGTCCTGCTGGTGATCAACCTGACCGGGGCCGCGCTGCTGCTGCCCGTCATGGTGCTGCTGCGCGAGCACGGCACCGGCAGCACCGGGATCGGCCTGGCGCTGGCCGGCGAGGCGGTCGGCGCGCTGGCCGGGACGGCCCTGGTCTCCCGGATGCACCGGCTGGCCGGCCCCGGCGTCCTGCTGCTGGCGGTGGCCTGGACCGCCGTCCCGGTGCCGCTGGCTCCGCTGCTGCCCGGCGGGGCGCCCACCGTCTTCGCCGCGCTGTTCGTGGTCGGCGCGGGTGTGCCGGCCCTGCGGGTGATGCTCGACCTGCTGGTCATCCGGCAGGTGCCGGACGAGCTGCGCGGCCGGGTGATCGCGGCGACCATGACGCTGCTCACCGCCGGCATGCCCGCCGGGGCCTTCGCCAGCGGCCTGCTGCTGGACCACCTCTCCCCCGCCACCGCGCTGACCGCGATCAGCGCCGTGCTCGCCGCCGCCCTGCTGCCCGCGACCGCGAGCCGTACGCTGCGCCGCGCCGTCTGGCCCGTCACCGCACCGGCTTCCGCGCGGAACTGACCTTCGGCCGGCCGCCCCCGATCACCCGCATGGCTCACGCCGCATGCGGCGGCCTCGGCAACCGGGTGAACTGGCCCGGTACGGCCCGCTCCTGGGAAACCCCCGGGGCGGGTCCCGCCGTACCGGAGGAGGGCTGAATGGGTTCCACGGACGCGTCCCCTCCCGGCCGGGGAGAAGCCGCCGGCCCCGCGACGAGGGAGCGCACCGGCTCGACGGCCGGCCGACCGGCCGCGGCCCCGCGGATGTCCTGGATCACGCTCGCCCTGATGACCACCGCCTCGGTGGCCGGCCTGCGCTCCGCCCTCGCCATGGCGGTCCACGGCCTGGCGTGCGTCTTCCTCTGCCTCGTCCCGGCGGTCGTGTTCCTGCTGCCGACCGCGCTGGTCGCCGCCGAGCCGGCCTCCGGCTGGGACGGCGGCGTCTACCGCTGGGTGTCGGAGGGCCTGTCGAAGCCGCTCGGCCGGGCCGGCGTTCCCCGGACGCCGCCGGCGAGTCGGCCGCGCAGGAGGCGGACGAACTGCGCCACGCCGAAGGAGGCACCGCATGACCGACGGAACAGCCGACGAGACGACCGGCGACACGGCCGGCGGCACGACCGGCGGCACGACCGGCGGCACGACCGACGAACTCGCCGCCCGAATAGCCGGGTTGATGCCACGGGCGAAGGACGACCTGGCCGAGCTGGTAACCCTCCCGTCCGTCGCCGACCCCCGGCAGTACCCGCCGGAGAAGTGCCGGGAGGCCGCCGAGTGGGTCGCCGCCGCCTTCACCGAAGCCGGTCTGCGCGACGTCCACCTGGAGGAGACCCCGGACGGCAGCCACGCCGTGATCGGCCACCGCCCGCCCCCGCCCGGCGCCCCGACCGTGCTGCTCTACAGCCACTACGACGTCCAGCCCCCGCTCGACGACGCCGCCTGGACCTCCCCGCCGTTCGAGCTCACCGAGCGCGACGGCCGCTGGTACGGGCGCGGCGCCGCCGACTGCAAGGGCAACATCGTCATGCACCTCACCGCGCTGCGGGCGCTCGGCGACGACCTCCCGGTCGGCGTCAAGCTGGTGGTCGAGGGCTCCGAGGAGCAGGGCACCGGCGGCCTGGAGGCGTACCTGCCCCCGCACGCCGGCGAGTTGCACGCGGACGCCCTGCTGATCTGCGACACCGGCAACGCCGCCGTCGGCATCCCCACCGCCACCACCTCGCTGCGCGGGGTCGCCAACGTGGTGGTCACCGTCCGGGCGCTCCACGGCGACGTGCACTCCGGCATGTTCGGCGGCCCCGCCCCGGACGCCCTCGCCGCGCTGATCCGGATGCTCGACTCGCTGCGCGACGCCGACGGCGGCACCCGGATCGACGGCCTGGACCGCACCGGCACCTGGAGCGGCGCCGGGTACGACGAGACCCGGTTCCGGGCCGACGCCGGAGTGCTGGACGGCGTCCGGCTGACCGGCTCCGGCACCGTCGCAGACCGGCTCTGGGCCCGCCCTGCCGTCACCGTCCTCGGCATCGACTGCCCGCCCGTGGTCGGCTCGGCCGCCGCCGTCCCGGCCACCGCCCGCGCCCGGGTGAGCCTGCGGGTGCCGCCCGGCACCGACGCCCGCACCGCCCAGGACGCGCTGGTCGGGCACCTGGAGGCCGCCGCCCCCTGGGGTGTGCGGGTCGAGGTCGAACGGGAGAGCGCCGGCTCGCCGTTCCGGGCGGACACCGGCGGGCCCGCGTACGCGGCGCTGGACCGGGCGATGCGGGAGGTCTACGGCACGCCGATGTCCTTCCTCGGCCAGGGCGGCTCGATCCCGCTCTGCAACGTCCTCGCCGGCACCTTCCCCGAGGCGGAGATCGTCCTGATCGGCGTCGAGGAGCCGCGCTGCCTGATTCACGCTCCGAACGAGAGCGTCGACCCGGAGGAGATCCGGCGGATGGCCCACGTCGAGGCGCTCTTCCTCCGGCACTTCGCCAACTCGGCCAGCACGTGATGGAGTTGACGCAAGGCCCGCCCGGACCACGAGGAGGAAGCACCGTGCCCCGTCCCTTCACCGTCGAGGACCACGCCGCCCGGATGGCCCGGGCCGCCGCCGACGCGACCGCCGCCGGGCTGGCCGGCCTGGTCGTCGCGCCCGGCCCCGACCTGGCGTACCTGTGCGGCTACACGCCCACCGCGATCACCGAGCGGCTCACCGCCCTCGTCCTCGCCGCCGGGCGCCGGCCCGCCCTGGTGGTCCCCAGGCTGGAGCGTCCCGACGCCGAGAAGGCGGTCGGCGCCCCGGCCGTCGAGCTGCTCGACTGGTCCGACGGCAAGAACCCGTACGCCGCCGTCAGCCCGCTGTTCGACCCGGCCGGGCGGTACGGCGTCTCCGACAACACCTGGGCGATGCACCTGCTCGGCCTCCAGTCCGCGCTGCCCGGCGCCTCGTTCACCTCGCTCACCGAGACCCTGCCGATGCTGCGCGCGGTCAAGGACGCCGAGGAGCTGGAGCGGCTGGCCGCGGCCGGCGGCGCCGCGGACGCCGCCTACCGGGGCATCCTGGACGTCCCCTTCGCCGGCCGCCGGGAGACCGACGTGGCCGCCGACCTCGGCGCGCTGCTCATCCAGTACGGGCACAGCCAGGTCGACTTCACCGTGGTCGGCTCCGGCCCCAACGGCGCCAACCCGCACCACGAGGCCGGGGACCGGGTCATCCGGACCGGCGACACCGTGGTGCTGGACTTCGGCGGACTCAAGGACGGCTACGGCTCCGACACCACCCGCACCGTGCACGTCGGCCCGGACGTCCCGGCCGAGGTGCGGAAGGTGCACGACGTGGTCCGGCTCGCCCAGCAGACCGCCTTCGAGGCGGTCCACCCCGGGGTGAGCTGCCAGGAGATCGACCGGATCGCCCGACGGGTGATCACCGAGGCGGGCTACGGCGAGTACTTCATCCACCGCACCGGCCACGGCATCGGCACCACCACGCACGAGCCGCCGTACCTGGTCGAGGGCGAGGAGCGGCCGCTCGTGCCCGGCATGTGCTTCTCGATCGAGCCCGGCATCTACCTGCCCGGCCGGTTCGGGGTGCGGATCGAGGACATCGTCACGGTCACCCCGACCGGGGGCCGACGCTTCAACAACACCCCGCACGAGCTGGGCACCGTCTCCTGATGAGCCCTCCGACGAACGCGCCGATGCGCCCTCCGATGCGTCACCCCGCCCCCACGGCTCCGGCCATGCTCCGTGCACATCCCATGTGCGTCTTTCTTACGAGCCGGTCATGGTTCACCCAGAGTCCTCCAAGTTTGCGTTGGTAGTTTCGGTGAGCATGACCAAGGTGCTCAGCCCGGCCCCGCCGACCCCGGCAGGGGCCGGCCGACTGCGACCCGTGACCGACCGTTCCCGCCGCACCGGGCTGTCCAGACTCCGATTGTTGGCCTGGCCGCTCTACCTGGCCGCCTTCGGCTGGTTCCTGCACACCCAGGGCCTGGCCTTCGCCAACGACGTGGTGTTCCTGTGGCTGATCGGCGCGCTGCTGACCGCGGCCGTGCACAGCGGCCACGGCCGGCGCGGCTTCCTGCTGGTGCTGCGCGACTGGATCCCGGTGATGGCCGTGGTCTGGGTGTACTCGCTGCTGCGCGGCTACGGCGCGCACACCCCGTGGGCCCCGCACTGGCTGCCGCAGCTGCGCGCCGACGAGGTGCTCGGCTTCGGTGAGACCTGGACGGTACGGCTCCAGCACGCGCTCTACACCCCCGGCTCGCCGCACTGGTACGACTACGCGGCGATGGTCGTCTACCTCTCGCACTTCCTCGTGGTCTTCGTCCTGCTCGCGATCCTCTGGCGGCGGGCCCACCAGCGCTTCCGGCAGCTGCTCGCCTGCTACCTGGCGCTCACCTTCGCCGGCTTCGCGACCTACCTGCTCTACCCGGCCGACCCGCCGTGGCTGGTCTCCCAGGAGGGCAACCTGCCGCACCTGAGCCGGGTGGTCTGGGAGGTCGTCTCCGCCGCCGGGGTGCCGCAGGCCGACTCGCTGCTGGAGAACGGCAGTCAGTTCGCCAACGACGTCGCCGCGATGCCCTCGCTGCACTCCGCCTACCCGGCGATGCTGCTGTTCTTCTTCTGGCCGACCGCCCGGCCGTGGCTGCGGGCGCTGCTGGTCGCCTATCCGCTCGCGATGGCGTTCACCCTGGTCTACGGAGCCGAGCACTTCATCGTGGACATCTTCGCCGGCTGGACGTACGCGGCGGTGGTGGTCTTCGGCCTGCGCTACCTGCGCAACCGCCGTACGGCGCGGCGGACGGCCCGGGCAGACTTGGCGGCGTGACCTCGCACCCGCCGATCCCCCCGGTCTCCCCGATTCCTCCGGTTCCCCCGATGAAGCCGACGCCCGAGCAGCTGAGGGCAGCCCAGGACACCACCATCCCGGACGTCACCGGGCCCGGGCTGCGGGTGCTGTTCTGCGGCATCAACCCGGGCCTGTGGTCCGGCGCCACCGGGCACCACTTCGCCCGGCCCGGCAACCGCTTCTGGCCCGCCCTGCACCGCTCCGGCTTCACCGAGCGCCAGTACCGCCCGGACGAGCAGGGCGAGCTGCCCGCGCTCGGCCTGGGCATCACCAACGTCGCCCCGCGCACCACCGCCAAGGCGGACGAGCTCACCGCCGAGGAGCTGCGCGCGGGCGGCGCGGCGCTGCGCGAACGGGTGCTGCGGCTGCGCCCGCGCGTCCTGGCCGTGCTCGGCATCGGCGCCTACCGGACGGCCTTCGGGCGGCGGCAGGCGGCGATCGGGCGCCAGCCGGAGGGCATCGGCGGCACCGAGGTGTGGGTGCTGCCCAACCCGAGCGGGCTCAACGCCCACTACACGCTGGACGCGCTGGCCGCGGAGTTCCGCAAGCTCCGCGAGAGCGTCGACGGGCTCGACGGGCCCGGCGGGCTCGACGGGCCCGACCGCGTGGGTTAGGCCGCCGTCAGCCCCTCCGGCAGCGGCAGCTCGCGCAGCTCGCGGATCAGCGCCCGGACGGCCGCCGTCCCGGCCAGCTCCGGGGTGGTGACGTACCCGACGAAGCGGCTGGGCGGTCGCGGGCCGAGGTCGGTGACGGCCAGTCCGGGCGGGGCGCCGAGCAGCGCCGTCCGGGGCATGATCGCCATGCCGAGGCCCTGGGAGACCAGGGCGAGGGCCATCGTGTCGTCCTCCACGTCGACGGTCGCGGGCGGGAGCCAGTCCTGCCTCCGCCACCAGTCCCTGGTGTAGGAGTCGCAGTTCTCCTGCCAGTCGACCAGCGGCAGCCCGCGCGGCGCCGGGTGGTCCTGCGGGTGCGCCAGCCCGTACGTCTCCCGGTACAGCCGCGCCGCGAGCAGTCCGGGGACGGCCGGCGGGCCGCCGGCGTCCAGGGTGGCCAGCCCGAGGTCAGCGCGCCCGTCGGCGACCTCCCCGGCGGTGCCGCGGCCGAGTTCCCGGACGATCCGCACGTGCGGGGTGAGCCCGGGGTGCCGGGCGGCGAGCCGGGCCAGGACGGGCGGCAGCAGGTGGGCGGCGGCGCTGCGGAACGCGGCGATCCGCAGCGTTCCGGTCACCGGCCCCGCCGTACCCGGCCCGCGCACCTCGGGGCCCATCGCGGCCATCAGCCGGAGGATCCGTCGGGCGTACGCCACCGCCCGCGCGCCGGCCTCGGTGGGGCGTGCGCCGTGGCGCCCGCGGTCGAAGAGCACCGCGCCGAGCTTCCGCTCACAGGCGCGCACGGCGTGCGAGACGGCGGACTGGGTGGTGTCCAGGCGCACGGCGGCGGCCGTGAAGCTCCGCTCCTCCTCCACGGCGACCAGGACGCGCAGCTCGTGCGGGGCGAGATCCGTCATGCGCCCGAATCTACCGGCATCCATCGAAGCCGCTCATGGAAACCGCCCATCCATCACCGCGGACCCCTGCCCGGCCGCTCCCCCGCTTCCTACGGTGGGCACGTCCGATCCGCCCTCCCCCGTACGGAGCGCCGCCGATGTCCCGCCCCACCGCCCGCGTCGTCCACCAGGTCTCCCGCCCCTCGGGCGCGCCCAGCGCCGAGAACTTCGCCTTCGTCGACGAGACCATCCCGGCCCTCGCCGCCGGCGAGGCCCTGGTCGAGAACATCTACCAGTCCGTCGACCCGTACATGCGCGAGCTGATGGACGAGGACGGCTGGGAGCTGCACGGCCCGCTGGAGGGCCGCACCATCGGCCGGGTGGTGGAGTCCCGGGCCGACGCGCTGCCGGTCGGCGCCGTGGTCTTCCACCGTCAGGCCTGGCGCACCCACTCGGTGGTGACCGCCGACGGCGCGAACGTGCTGCCCGACTTCGACGGCGTCCCGCTCAGCGCCCACCTGTCGATCCTCGGCGGCACCGGCCTGTCCGCCTGGGTCGGCCTGACCCGGGTCGCCAAGCTCCAGCCCGACGAGACCGTGTTCATCTCGGCCGCGGCCGGCGGCGTCGGCACCGCCGCCGGCCGGATCGCCCGGCTGCTCGGCGCCGGCCGGATCATCGGCAGCACCGGCTCCGCCGCCAAGGCCGCCCACCTCACCGAGCACGTCGGCTTCGACGTCGCCTTCGACTACCACGACGGCCCGATCGCCGACCGCCTGCGCGAGGCCGCCCCGGACGGGCTGCACGTCTACCTCGACAACGTCGGCGGCGAGCACCTGGAGGGCGCCATCGACGTGATGCGCGACTACGGCCGGATCGCCTGGTGCGGCGCCGTCGCCCAGTACAACAGCCCGCTGGACCCGCCGCCCGCGCCGCGCAACCTCTACGACGTGGTCGGCCGGAGCCTGCGGCTGGAGGGCTTCCTGGTCCGCAACAACCTGGACGCCCGCCCCGAGCTCTACGACTTCCTCGTCCCGCACCTGCGCTCCGGCGCCATCATCCCGGACGAGACCGTCGTGGACGGCTTCGACCGCGTGGTGGAGGCCTTCCTCGGCGTGCTGACGGGTGCCAACACCGGCAAGATGATCGTCCGGATCGGCGACTGACCGACTCCGCCTCCGCTACAGCGGCGTGACGGCCTTGAGCACCACCAGCAGGGCCACCGCGGCGTTGAGCGCGCACAGCGCCGAGGCCGCCGTGCCGACCGCCGCGACCATCGCCGCCAGACCCGCCGGGGTCTTGGCCGGCGGCCAGTTGCGGGCGGTCGGCACCGGGCCGAGCAGCGCGGCCACCCGGCGCGGCACCGGGCCGGGCGCGGCGGCCGGGGCGGCGAAGGCCGCGAAGCCGGGTGCCGGAGCGGCGTGCGAGACCAGGGCCGCCCGGGCCACCGCCCGGGCGGTGATCCGGCGGTCCCCCACCGCCTGGGCCGACTCCTCGTCCGCCCAGCGCTCCGCGGCGAACGCCACCGCGTGCTGCAGCGGCCGCAGGAAGGGGTTGACGCAGGCCGCCAGCTGAGTGGTCAGCAGGTAGCGGTGGTGCCGGTGGCGCAGGTGCGCCCGCTCGTGCGCGAGCAGCGCCTCGCACTCGTCCTCGGCCAGCCCGGCCAGCATCCCGGTGGAGACCACCACCCGGCCGGGCGAACCGGGCAGCGCGTACGCGTACGGGCTGCGGTCCGGCAGCACCGCGAGGTCGCCGGCCCCGGCCGGGCCCCCGGGCAGCCCGGCCAGCGCCCGCCGGGCCCGGGCCCGGATCCGCAGGTGCCGCACGACCGTCCGGGTGCAGGTGAAGCCCACCAGCACCAGCAGCCACATCGCGGCCGTGCCGACCGTCTCGTGGTACGGCAGCGCGGCCCGCACCTCCGGGTCCGACCAGCTGTCCGGCAGCGGATTGCCGGGGATCTGCGCGGTGCCCACCACGCCGATCAGCCCGAGGCAGAGCACGCTGCACACCGCCATCACCGCGCTGATCACCGTCATCAGCCGGGACGCGCCGCGCGGGTGCAGGTGCTGCTCGGTCAGACGCGCGATCGGCACCGCGGTCAGCGGCAGGATGAGCGGGAGGAAGACGAAGAAGCCCACGGGTCAGCTCTCACGGTCGGCCGCTGCCGGATCGGCGGACGCGGCGTCGAGCAGCGCCCGCAGCAGTTCCTCGTCGTGCGGCAGCAGCGCGCTGACGAAGCTGGCCAGGACGGCGTCCCGGTCCGCCTCGCCGTCGAGCATCCGGCGCATCCGCAGCGCGGCCAGCCCGGCGGCATCGGAGGAGGCCTGCCAGAGGTAGGAGCGGCCGGAGCGGCCCCGGGAGACGGCGTTCTTGGCGTGCAGCCGGGACAGGATGGTCATCACCGTGGTGTACGCCAGGTCGCCTTCCAGACGTTCCTGGACCCACCCCGCGGTGACCGGACCGGGCGCCCGCTGGAGCACCGCCAGCACCTGCGCCTCCAGCTCGCCCTGGCCGCGCCGTCGGGCCGGCGCGTCCCCGGACGCCGGGGCGTGCCTCTCGTCTGCCATGACGGCCCACTCCCTCCGGATGCCGCGCCCCGGCCGACGGAGCGCGGCATCATCCTAGCGAGCCGGCCCCCCGCACCGAACGGCCCGGCACGAGGGTTCGGGGGCGTACGAGGCAAGGACGCCCGGCCGTACCGGACGCCGCGTAGCCGTCAGCTCCGGGCCCGCTGGGTCACCGCGATGCAGACCAGCACCACCACCGCGGTGACCGGCGCGGCCGCCGGCAGGTGCTCGCCCATCAGCAGCACCGACCAGACCAGCGTCAGCAGCGGCTGGGCGAGCTGGAGCTGGCTGGCCCTCGGCACGCCGATCTCGGCCATCCCCCGGTACCAGAGCACGAACCCGCCGAACTGCGAGACCGCCGCGATGTACGCCAGCCCGACCAGCGCCTTCGCCCCGAGCCGCACCGGCTCGGTGGCCAGCCCGAACGCGGAGGTCAGCACCATGACGGGCAGCGCGGCCAGCACCGCCCAGGCGATCACCTGGGCGCCCGGGAGGTCCCGGGACAGCCGCCCGCCCTCCGCGTAGCCGGCCGCGCAGATCGCCACGCCGACGAACAGGAGGAGGTCCGCGGCGGTCGGCCGGCCGTGGCTCTGCAGCAGGGTGAAGCCGAGCACGGCCGCCGCCCCCGCCAGCGCCGCCGCCCAGAAGGCCCGGGACGGCCGACGGCCGGTGCGCAGCGCCGCGACCACCGCGGTGGCCAGCGGCAGGACGCCGATCACCACCGCCGAGTGGGCGGTCGAGGAGGTCCGCAGGGCGAGCGTGGTCAGCAGCGGGAAGCCCAGCACGCAGCCGCCGGAGACCACCAGCAGACCGGGCCAGTGCCGCCGCTTCGGCAGCGGGGCGGCGGAGGCCAGCAGGTAGAGCGCGGCCAGCACCCCGGACAGGGCGCCGCGCAGCCCGGTCGAGGTCCACGGGCCGAAGCCGGTCAGGGACCACGCGGTGGCGGGGAAGCTGAGCGAGAAGGAGGCCACCCCGAGGGCGGCGAGGGCGGTACCGGAGGTGGTGCCGCGCCGAGGTGCTATCGCCGGGGGCAGGGTAGCGCTATCGTGTGCCGTCATGAATGAGCGTAGCAGTCTGGCCAAACTCACCGACAGCCTGCGCCAGGAGGTCGAGCGCTATCCGGAAGGACGGAAGCTCCCCTCCAGCCGGGCCCTGATGGACCGCCACCAGGTCAGCCCGGCGACGGTCACCCGGGCCATCGCGGTGCTGGTGGCCGAGGGGCTGGTGGTCTCCCGCCCGGGCGCGGGGGTGTTCCGGACGGCGCCCTTCGCCGCGGCCCCGGCCGGCTCGGCCGCGCCGGCCGCCCGGCCCGGCGACCTCTCCTGGCAGGAGGTCGCGCTCAGCGCCGACCACGGCCCGCGCGACCTGCTGGCCGCCCCGGTGTTCGCCACCCTCCGGGTGCCCCCGCCGGACGTCGTCGACCTCAACAGCGGCTACCCGCACGCCTCACTGCTGCCCGAACGGCTGCTCGCGGGCGCCCTCGCCCGGGCCGGACGCCGCCCGGGCGCCTGGGACCGCCCGCCCACCGACGGCCTCACCGAGCTGCGCGGCTGGTTCGCCCGCGACATCGGCGGCCACGCCGGGCCGATCGGCGCCGGGGACGTCCTGATCACCTCGGGCGGGCAGGGCGGGCTCACCGTCGCGATGCGGGCGCTGGCCGCGCCCGGCTCGCCGGTGCTGGTCGAGTCGCCGACGTACGCGGGCATCCTCGCGGTGATCCGGGCGGCCGGACTGCGGCCGGTCCCCGTCCCGGTCGACGCCGACGGCGTGCGCACCGAGCTGCTGGCCGAGGCCTTCGAGGCCACCAGGGCGCGGGTGTTCGTCTGCCAGCCGCTGTTCCAGAACCCGACCGGCGCGGTGCTCCCGCCCGCGCGGCGGGCCGAGGTGCTGCGGATCGCCCGGGCGGCCGGGGCCTTCGTGGTCGAGGACGACTTCGCCCGGCTGCTGGTCCACGCGGACGCCCCGGCGCTGCCGCGCCCGCTCGCGGCCGACGACCAGGACGGGGTCGTGGTGCACCTGCGCTCGCTGACCAAGGCCGCCTCCCCCAACCTGCGGGTCGGGGCGCTCACCGCGCGCGGCCCGGCGCTCGCCCGGCTGCGGGCGACCCAGGTGGTGGACAGCTTCTTCGTGCCCCGGCCGCTCCAGGAGGCGACGCTGGAGCTGGTCTCCGATCCCGGCTGGGCCCGCCACCTGCGCAGCCTCGGCGCCGAACTGCGCGACCGCCGCACCGCCGCCGTCGCCGCCCTGCACCGCGAGCTGCCGGGCGTGCTGGACACCCACCGGCCCGGCGGCTACCACCTGTGGCTGCGCTTCCCCGACGGCGTCGACGACGGCGTCCTCACCGCCGCGGCCCTGCGCGCCGGCGTCCAGGTCTCCCCCGGCCGTCCGTACCACGCCGCCGAGCCCCCGGCCCCGCACCTGCGCCTCAGCTACGCCGCCGCCGAGAGCCCCGCCCAGGTGGTGGAGGGCATCCACCGGTTGCGGGCGGCGTACCGGGAGGTCGCGCCGTAGGACCCACGCGGGCGGCTCCTACCGCTGGTACCCGGCCATCCGCTCCAGCCGGGCGATCCGCTCCGCCATCGGCGGGTGGGTCGAGAACAGCCGCGCACCCGCCTCGCCCGGGCGGAACGGGCTGGCGATCATCATGTGGCTCGCCGTCTGCAACTGCGGCTCCGGCGGGAGCGGCAGCTGGCGGGTGCCCGCGTCGAGCTTGCGCAGGGCGCTGGCCAGCGCCAGCGGGTCGCCGGTGATCCGGGCGCCGTCGGCGTCGGCCTGGTACTCCCGGGAGCGGCTGACCGCCATCTGGATCAGTCCGGCGGCGATCGGCCCGAGGATCATGATGGCGAGCGTCCCGAACAGCCCCGGCCCGTCGTCGTCCTCGTCCCGGCCGAACGGGATCAGCCAGGCGAAGTTCACCAGGAACATCACCACCGAGGCGAGCGCCCCGGCGACCGAGGAGATCAGGATGTCCCGGTTGTAGACGTGGCTCAGCTCATGCCCGAGCACGCCCCGCAGCTCGCGTTCGTCCAGGATCTGCAGGATGCCCTCGGTGCAGCAGACCGCCGCGTTGCGCGGGTTGCGGCCGGTGGCGAAGGCGTTCGGGGCCGGGGTCGGGGAGATGTAGAGGCGGGGCATCGGCTGGCGGGCCGAGGTGGAGAGCTCGCGCACGATCCGGTACAGCCCGGGTGCCTCGAACTCGCTGACCGGCCGGGCCCGCATGGCCCGCAGCGCCAGCTTGTCGCTGTTCCAGTACGCGTAGGCGTTGGTCCCGAGGGCGACCAGCAGGGCGATCACGAAGCCGGTCCGGCCGAAGAAGCTGCCGATCACCATGATCAGCGCCGAGAGGCCTCCGAGCAGGACGGCGGTCCTCAGTCCGTTGTGCCGACTGTGCACGTCAGGCCCTCCAGTGGTGCGGTGGGGAAGCCCTTTCTGCCTCGTCCCTCTTGCCCGGTCAACGGGTGGGGCCCGGGAGCTTGTTCCCTTGTGACCGACGTGACACCCGTCCGGGCCCCGGCCGGCCGTCGGAAGGCCCCCGGGCCGGGGGCCTTCCGACGCCTCAGAACAGGCTGCCGCCGGCCACCTGGAGGACCAGCTGCGGGGCGACCGAGAGCACCACCGCCGCCGAGGCGGTGAGCCCCAGCGTGGCGGTCAGACCGGCCGGCAGCCGTCGCTCGGCGTCGGCCGGGGCCGGCCGCTCCGCGGGGGCGAACAGCCGGGCCGTCCACAGCAGGTAGTAGTACAGGGCGACGACCACGTTGACGGCCATCACCACGGCCAGCCAGCCCAGCCCGGCGTCCACCGCCGCGCGGAACACCACGACCTTGCCGAACAGGCCGACCACGCCCGGCGGCAGCCCGGCCAGGCAGAGCAGGAAGAAGGCCAGCGCGAGCGCCGTCCAGCGGTTGCGGGCGAACAGGCCGCGGAAGTCGTCCACGCTGGCCCCGGCCCGGCGGCCGACGGCGGCGACCACCCCGAAGGCGCCGAGGTTCACCACGCCGTAGATCAGCGCGTACGCGGCCGTCGCGCCGAGCGGGTCGGTCCCGGTGGGCGCGTAGCCGGCCGCGGCGAGCGGCACCAGCAGGTACCCGGCCTGGCCGACCGAGGACCAGGCGAGCAGCCGCACCGCGCTGTACCGGGTGTCGAAGCGCTGCCGCAGCGCGCCGACGTTGCCGACGGTCATGGTGAGGGCGGCCAGCACCGCGAGCGCCAGGCCCCAGGTGTGCGCGTACGGGCGGAACGCGACGGTGGTGGCGAGCGCGAGGCCGGACAGGCCGGCCGCCTTGCCGACCACCGAGAGGTAGCCGGCCACCGGCAGCGGGGCGCCGGTGTAGGTGTCGGGCACCCAGAAGTGGAACGGGACGGCGGCGACCTTGAACGCGAAGCCGACCAGGGTCAGCACGGCCCCCGCCTCGGCGAGCGGCTTGAGCTGGCCGGGCGCGTGCTCCAGGCCTTCGGCGACGGCGCCCAGGTGCAGGCTGCCGCTCGCCGCGTAGACGAAGCCGACGCCGAGCAGCATCACGGCCGTCGCGGTGACCGAGGAGACGAAGAACTTGAGCGCGGCCTCCGCACCCCGGCCGTCCCTGCGCAGCGCGACCAGGGCGAAGGCGGGCAGCGAGGCGACCTCCAGGGCGATCACCATGGTGGCGAGGTCCCGGGAGGCGGGCAGAAGGGCGGCGCCGGTGGCGCTGGAGAGCAGCAGGAACCAGTACTCGCCGCGGGGCAGCCTCTCGTCGTCGACCGTGTGCATCGACAGCAGCGCCGCGATCAGCGCGCCGCCGAGGGCGAGCAGCTGGAACACCAGGGCGAAGTGGTCGGCGACGTAGGAGCAGCCACCGCTGTCAGTGCCCCCTGCTACGTTCCGAACACAGAAGGTCGCTCGGGGTGAGCCGTCGGTGAGGGGAAGGAGAGCGATGAGGGCGAGGGCGAGTCCGGCCACGGTGAGGCGGCCGAGCCACCGCTTGTGCCGCTCGGGCAGGAACAGGTCGGTGACCAGCACGGCGAGGGCGGCCACGGCGGCGATCAGCGGGGGCGCGATCGCCACCCAGTCCACGGACTGGATCAGGCTGCCCGGGTTGGCTACGGCGAGGGAGGTCACAGTGTGCTGCCCCGTGGAGTGAGGTCCGAGTGCGGCGGTGTGGGCTGCGAGCACGTTCAGCCACCCCCGAGGAGGTGCTTGACGGCGGGGTCGGAGAGGCCGAGCAGGAGCGCGGGCCAGAGGCCGGCGACGAGGGTGAGCGCGGCCAGCGGCGTCCAGCTGACGGCCTCGTACGGGCGCAGGTCGGCCACTTCGGCCACCGGCGCGGGCTGCCGGGGGTCGCCCATGCAGACGCGCTTGACCACGATCAGCAGGTACGCGGCGGTGAGGAGGGTGCCGAGGCCGGCCAGGACCATGTAGGTGACGAAGGCGGGGCGCGACAGGCCGTCGGCCGGGTCGAAGGCGCCGAACATGGCGAGCAGCTCGCCCCAGAAGCCGGCCAGGCCGGGCAGGCCGAGGCTGGCGACGGCGGCGAAGGCGAGCAGCGCGCCGATCCGGGGCGCCCGGCCGTACAGGGCGGCGCCGGTGGCGCCGGAGAGGGTGTCGAGGTCCGCCGTGCCGTAGCGGTCCTTGAGGGCGCCGACCAGGAAGAACAGCAGACCGGTGATCAGACCGTGGGCGATGTTGGCGAACAGCGCGCCGTTGACGCCCACCGGGGTGAGGGAGGCGATGCCGAGCAGCACGAAGCCCATGTGGCCGACGGAGGAGTACGCGATCAGGCGCTTGAGGTCGCCCTTGGATCCGGGGCGGGCCAGCGCCAGGCAGGCCAGTGAGCCGTAGACGATGCCGACGGCGGCGAAGGCGCCCAGGTAGGGGGCGAACGTCGCGGTGCCGTCCGGCACGATCGGGAGGAGGACGCGGACCAGACCGTACGTACCCATCTTCAGCAGCACGCCGGCGAGCAGCACCGAGCCCACCGTCGGGGCGGCGGTGTGCGCGTCGGGGAGCCAGCTGTGCAGCGGCCAGGCGGGGGCCTTGACCGCGAGCCCGACCATGATCGCCAGCGCGGCGATCACCTGGGTGGTGTGGCTCAGGCCGTTGCCGTGCGCGGCGGCCAGCGCCTGCATGTCGAAGGTGCCGGCCTCGCTGCCGATCAGCAGGAAGCCGAGCAGCATCACGGCCGAGCCGAGCAGCGTGTAGAGGATGAACCGGTTGGCGGCCGGGGCCTTGGCGCCGCTCCCCCAGCGGGCGATCAGGAAGTACATCGGGATCAGCACGATCTCGAAGGCCAGGAAGAAGAGCAGGAGGTCCAGCACCGCGAAGGTGGCGAGCATGCCGACCTCCAGCAGGAGGAACAGCCCGACGAAGGCCTGCGGCGAGGGGCTGTGCTCGTCAGGGGCTCCGCCCCGGGCCTCCCCGTCCGGCAGCCGCTTCTCCGAGTACAGCGCGCAGAGGAAGGTGAGCAGCGCGGTCAGCACGATCAACGGCAGCGAGACGCCGTCCACGCCGAGGTGGAGGCGCACGTTCAGGGCCGGGATCCAGGACACGTCGGTGGTGGCCTGCATCCGGGCGGGTTCGTCGTGGTCGAAGCCGGCCGCGAGGGCGACGGTGAGCAGGAACACCGCGCCGGTGACGACGGAGTTCAGCCGCAGCGCCCGTCGGCCGGCCACGGCCCGGTCCGGTCCGAAGACCGGTGCCAGGGTGAGCGCGGCGCCGAGCAGCGGCAGCACCAGGAGTGCGATGAGGACTGCGTTCATCGGGGGCTCCCAGCAACGGTGAGCGAACGGGGGGTGGAGGACTGCGGCACCGGCTACACCGCCACCAGGACGACGAGCAGGACGACCCCGGCGAGCAGGGCGCTGAGGTAGGTCTGCGCGTTGCCGGTCTGCGCGAGCCGGACGGCCCGGCCGAGCAGGTTGGCACCGATCCCGCTGCCCTGCACGTAGCCCTCGACGACCTCGCGGTCGAGGAAGCGGACCAGCCGGGCGGCGGCGGCCACCGGGCGGACGAACAGGAGGTGGTACAGCCGGTCGACACCGAAGCCGTGCCGGGCCGGGCCGAACAGCGGGCCCAGCAGGGTGCGCCCGGGATCGGCGACGATCACCTCGGCGGCCGGCGCTCCGGCCTGCCCGGGCACGCGCCCGGCGGCGGCCGGGGCCGTACGGCCGGTGCCCAGCCGCGCGGTCGCCGAGCGCCAGGCGCCGTACGCGGCGAGCGCGCCGACCACGGCGAGCCCGGTGCCGATCACCGCGGTGACGGGGGAGGGACGCAGCGAGCCGCCGTCCAGCAGCGCGGGCAGCCAGTCCGAGCGCAGCCCGGCGATGCCGAAGCCCATGGTCGGAACGGCCAGCACCCAGAGCGGCCAGCGCATCGCGGACGGCTCGGCGGTGGCCGGGTCCGCCTCGTCCAGCTCGGGCGAGTACGGCGCGTCGGCCTCGTGCTCGGTCGGCGGCCCCACGGCCGCGGCCGCACCGGCCGGGCCGTGGAAAGCGACCAGGAACAGCCTGGTCGCGTACGCGGCGGTGAGCAGCGCGGTGAGCGCGGCCGAGATCAGCACGATCCACCCGGCGGCCACCGGCACCGCCGAGGCGGGGCCGAGCCCGTTGGTGAGCGCCTCGCCGTTGGCCGCGTGCTCGGCGGCGGACAGCACCGCCTCCTTGCTGAAGAAGCCGGAGAACGGCGGCAGCCCGACCAGGGCGACGAGCGCGATGCCCATCGTCCAGTAGGCGTCCGGCACCCGCTTGCGCAGCCCCGGGATCCGGGACATCGCGGAGATCGAGTTGGTGTGCGCGGCGTGGATGACCACACCGGCGGCGAGGAACAGCAGCGCCTTGAACGCGCCGTGGCTGACCAGGTGGAACACCGAGGCCTGGCGGTCGCCGCTGGCCAGCGCACCGGCCATGTAGCCGAGCTGGCCGACGGTGGAGTACGCGAGCACCCGCTTGAGGTCGTCCTGGGCGAGCGCGCACAGCGCCGAGCCGATCATCGTCACGGCGGCCATCACCGCGAGCACGACCAGCGCCGCGCCCGACAGCAGGAACACCGGCAGCAGCCGGGCGACCAGGTAGATGCCGGCCGCGACCATGGTGGCGGCGTGGATCAGCGCGGAGACCGGCGTCGGACCGGCCATCGCGTCCGGGAGCCAGGTGTGCAGCGGGAACTGCGCGCTCTTGCCGGCGACCCCGGCGAGCAGCAGCAGCGCGATCAGCGTCGGGTGTCCGAGCTTGCCCTCGCCCGCGGCCGCCAGCACGTCCGGGATCCGGAAGCTGTGGGCGTCCGCGCCGAGCAGGAAGATCCCGAACAGGAACGGCACGTCGCCGAGCTTGGTGACCAGGAAGGCCTTGAGCGAGGCCGAGCGGGCGTCCGCGGTCTCCCAGTGGTGGCCGATCAGGAAGTACGAGCAGACGCCCATGACCTCCCAGCCGACCAGCAGCACGATCAGGTCGCCCGAGTAGACCACCAGGAACATCGCCGCGGTGAACAGCGAGACCAGCGCCGCGTACGAGGGGTAGCGCGGGTCCTCCTTGAGGTACGCGGTCGAGTAGACCTGCACACAGGTGGCGACCAGGCCGACCAGCACGGAGATCAGCGAGCTGAAGCCGTCCAGGTGGATCGCGAGCGCGACGTCCGGGCCGCCGGTCGGGGTGAGCCGGGTGGCGGCGTCCAGGGTCTGGCCGGTGCCGAGCTGGAGGGCGACCACCAGGGCGAGCACGGCCGCGGCGGCGACCGGAACGATCGCCAGCGGCCGGGCCAGACCCGGCGACTTCCTGCCGACGGCCAGGGTCGCGGCGGCGCCGAGCGCGGGAAGCGCGGGGACGAGGGCGGGCAGGGCGAGGTTCATGCGGCGTCCTGACCCTTCAGCGCGTCGGCTCCGGCCGGCGCCTCCTCGACGGTGGCGAGCGCCTCGGCCGGGTCGCCGAGCGCGGTGGCCCGGTCGATGTCCGCGGTGCCCCGGGCCCGGAACAGCAGCAGGACGATGGCGAGGCCCAGCCCGACCTCGGCGGCGGCGACGGTGATGGTGAACAGGGTGAGCGCCTGCCCGGCGTGCAGCGAGTCGCGCAGCCAGGCGTCGAAGGCGACCAGGTTGAGGTTGACGGCGTTGAGCATCAGCTCGACGGACATCAGCACCAGGACGGCGTTGCGCCGGGCGAGCACGCCGTACACGCCGACGCTGAACAGCAGCGCGGCGAGGACGACGGGGTAGGCGAGGTGCATCAGCTCTCCTCCGGCGCGGAAGCAGCGGGGGCAGCGGGCGTAGCAGGGGCAGCGGGCGTAGCAGGGGCAGCGGGCTTCGGCGCGGTCGCGGCGACGGTCCCGTTCGAACCGACCGGCTTACCGGCGCGAAGCTTGCCCGCCCGGGGCGCGGGCACCCGCCCCTTGGACCCACGCGACAGCACGATCGCGCCGACCAGCGCCGCCAGCAGCAGCACGGACAGCGCCTCGAAGGGCAGCACCCAGTGCCGGAACAGGCTGGCCCCGGTGACGGAGGCCGAGCCGCCGCCCGCGCCGAGGTCGATCCAGGACGTCCGGAAGGCGTCGACCACCAGCGTCACCAGCGTCCCGGCCGAGGCCAGCGCCACGACCACGGCGACCCAGCGGTTCTTGGAGTCGGCGTCCGGCGAGCGCCCGATCGGCGCCTTGGTGAGCATCAGCCCGAACAGGACCAGGACGACCACCGAACCGAGGTAGATCAGCACCTGCACCCAGGCGATGAACTCGGCCGTGAGCAGCAGGAACTCCACCGCCAGCCCACCGAGCGCGACCACCAGCCAGAGCGCGGCGTGCACCAGCTGCCTGGTGGTCACCGAGACCACGGCCGAGCCGAGCACCGCGATGCCGACCAGCAGGAAGACGATCTCCTGCCCGGTCGGGGACAGGAACGAACGGGCGGCCGGCTCCAACGAACCGGTCGCCGCGAGAAGCGTGGCAGCGGAACTCATGCGTCGTCGCCCTTCTCCTCGGAGGCGGCAGCGGCAGCGGCGGCCGCCGCGGCCAGCTTGTCCGCCGCCTTGCGCGCGGTGGCGATCTCCTTGGGCTCCTCGGCCGCCGGGTCCAGCGCCGGCGGCGCCGGGACGGTCCACATCCACTCGCGGAGCTTCTCCCGCTCGTGGGTCAGCTCGTGGATGTCCGTCTCCGCGTACTCGAACTCCGGCGACCAGAACAGCGCGTCGAAGGGGCACACCTCGATGCAGATCCCGCAGTACATGCAGAGCGAGAAGTCGATGGCGAACCGGTCCAGCACGTTGCGGGTACGGGCCCGCGCGTTCGGCTCGGCGGCCGGCAGCGTCTCCTTGTGGGAGTCGATGTAGATGCACCAGTCCGGGCACTCGCGCGCGCAGAGCATGCACACCGTGCAGTTCTCCTCCAGCAGCGCGATGACGCCGCGCGAACGCGGCGGCAGCACCGGCTGCACGTCGGGGTACTGCGCGGTGACGCTCTTCCTCGTCATCGTCCGCAGCGTCACGGCCAGCCCCTTGGCCAGGCCGACACCGGGAAAACTCATGCGATCGCCACCTTGATGATGCCGGTGAGGGCCAGCTGGACCAGCGCGAGCGGAATCAGCCCCGTCCACGCGAAGCGCATCAGCTGGTCCTCGCGCAGGCGCGGGTAGGTGACCCGCAGCCAGATGACCACGAAGGCCAGCGCGAAGGTCTTGAGGATCATCCAGAGCCAGCCGAGCTGGTCCGACATCGGTCCGTGCCAGCCGCCCAGGAAGAGCACCGCGGTCAGCGCCGACACCACCAGGATGCCCGCGTACTCGGACAGCAGGAAGAACGCGAAGCGCAGCCCGGTGTACTCGGTGTACGCGCCGAAGATGATCTCCGAGTCGGCGACCGGCATGTCGAACGGCGGCCGCTGGAGCTCGGCGAGACCGGCCGTGAAGAACACGAACGCGCCGATGAGCTGCCACGGCAGCCAGTACCACTGCCAGGAGTCCACGATCGCGGGCAGCGACAGCGTCCCGGCGGCCATCGCCACCGAGGCCGCCGCCAGCACCATCGGCAGCTCGTACGACATCAGCTGCGCGGCCGTGCGCAGGGCGCCGAGCAGCGAGAACTTGTTCGCCGAGGCCCAGCCGGCCATCAGCTTGCCGATCACGCCGACGCCCATCACGGCCAGCACGAAGAACAGCCCGGCGTCGATCGCCTGGCCGACGAAGCCGTCCGGGCCGACCGGGATCGCCAGCAGCACGAACAGGTACGGCAGCAGCGAGACGGCGGGCGCCAGCTGGAAGATCCGGCGGTCCGCCCCGGCGGGGACGATGTCCTCCTTCTGCGCGAACTTCACGCCGTCCGCGACGAGCTGTGCCCAGCCGTGGAAGCCGCCCGCGTACATCGGGCCGAGCCGGCCCTGCATGTGCGCCATGACCTTGTGCTCGGTCTGGCCGATGACCAGCGGGAAGACCAGGAAGACGACGAGGGTGGCGACGCAGCGGAGCACCGTGTCGAGCAGGTTCACGTGCCGTCTCCGTCCTGGTCGGCCGCTCCGGCCGAGGTCTCGTCCTTCTTCTCCCCCGGTTCGCCGCCCGACGGCGGCTCCTCCTCGTGGGCGGGCACCGGGTTGTGCCAGGGAGCGTCGGCGGACCGGGGCGCGTCGGCGGGCCGGGGCCGCGCGGGGGCGGCGGGCTCGGGGGCGGGCTCGGCAGCGGGTTCGTCGGCGGGCTTGGCCGCGGGTTCGTCGGCCGTCTGGCTGACCGAGCCCTCGGACACCGACCGCGTCCGCCGCGGCCGGTCCGCCCGCACCGGCGGAGCACCCTCGGCGGCGGGAGCGGCGGGAGCGGCCGCAGGAGCCTCGGCACCCGCCTGGCTCGCCGACCCCTCCGACACCGACCCCGCGCACCGCGCGCGGGCCGCTCGGCGACCGGCGGCAGGGTGCCCTTGAGCGGCCCCCACTCGTTCGGGTCCGGCACACCGGCCGGCTGCATCTTGCGACGGGCCGGCCCGTCGCCGTGGTCCGACTCGCCCGGCTCCTTGGCGCCGGGCCAGGCCTTGGCGACCCGGGCCGCGAGCACGAACTCCTTGCGCAGCGGGTGCCCCTCGAAGCCGTCCGGCAGCAGCAGGGTGGCCAGGTACGGGTGCCCGGGGAAGTCGATGCCGAACATCTCGTGCGTCTCGCGCTCGTGCCAGGCCGCCCCCGCGTACACGGCCACGGCGGTCGGCAGCGCGGCCCCCTCGCGCGGCACCCGGGTGCGCAGCGCGAGGTGCCGCACGCCCGGCGCCTCGGCGGCGGCCAGGTGCGCGACCACGGAGAAGCCCTCGGCGAGCTCGTCGACGGCGCTCAGCCAGTCGAAGAAGCCCAGGCCCAGCACGTCGCGGGCGTTGGTGAGCGCCTCGATCCAGCGCTCGGCGGGGACGTCGACGGTGATCAGCCCGTACGCCTCGGCGCCGGTCGCCCACTCCCCGACCGACGCCGCGTACTGCTCGGCGGACGTCACGAGGCTCCCCCTTCCGGAGCGTCCGGCCCCGCCACCAGCGGGCGGCGCAGCGCCGCCGCGGGCGCGGTGTAGCGGCCGGGCAGGGACTCGGCGGCGATCTTCTCCTGGAGCTTGAGGATGCCCTGGAGCAGCGCCTCGGGCCGGGGCGGGCAGCCGGGCACGTAGACGTCGACCGGGATGATCTGGTCCACGCCCTTGGTCACCGAGTACGAGTCCCAGTACGGGCCGCCCGAGTTGGAGCAGGCGCCGAAGGAGATGACGTACTTCGGCTCCGGCATCTGCTCGTAGAGGCGCTTGACGGCGGGCGCCATCTTGTCGGTGACCGTCCCGGAGACGATCATCAGATCCGCCTGACGGGGTCCCGGCGCGAACGGGATGACACCCATCCGGATGAAGTCGTGCTTGGCCATGGACGCGGCGATGAACTCGATCGCGCAGCAGGCCAGGCCGAAGTTGAAGCACCAGAGGCTGTAGCGGCGGCCCCAGTTGAGCACGACCTTGACCGGATCGGGCGCGAGCCGGGCCAGCGGGCCTATGCCGCGGCGCTCGACGGCGCCGGGGCGGGCCGGGTCGGGCAGGCCGAGCGGGACGGGGCCGCCCTGCGCGCCGTGCGAGTGGGTGTGTGTCACGTCCATTCCAGAACGCCCTTCTTCCAGGCGTAGAGCAGCCCGACCGCGAGGAAGCCGATGAAGAGGAACATCTCGACCAGCGTTCCGGCGCCGTACCCGGCGGTGGCGAAGACCGTCGCCCACGGGAACAGGTAGATCGCGTCGACCGCGAAGATCACGTACAGGAAGGCGTACACGTAGTAGCGGATCTGGGTGTGCGCCCAGTCCTCGCCCACCGGGTCCACTCCGCACTCGTAGGCGAGGAGTTTCTCGGGCGAGTACACCACCGGCCGCAGCAGCCGGTTGGCGGTGAACGCCACGGCCACGAAGAGCACCCCGACGACGGCCAGCAGGCCCATCGCGGCGTACGCGTTGAAGTAGCCGCCGCCGACCGCCGGGTCGGCCACGACGGCAGCCGTGTGCTGCCCCTCCATGCCTTCGCCTCCACCTCGTCCGCGAGCCCGCCCTCGGGAAAAGTTCCCCTCAGGTCAGTTCTACGACTTTCCTCGCACGGTCTTAATCCTGACCCTTTACCCGGCCAATGCGTGAGTCTAAGGGGACGGCTCCGCTCCGCCCGAACCCCGCCCGCTCCGCGGGACGCCCCGTGGACGCCGGTGCGGGCGTCCACGGGGCGGAGCGGGGCCCGGAACGGGGGTGGGGCCGGAGGCCGGACCGGGGGTGGGGATAACCCCCGGTCCGGAAGATGTATCACCCCCATGGCACCCCCCGCCCCCGGTTCGGGAAGCTTGGTGGGCCAGCTCGACCAAGAGGGACGGATGATCCGATGAAGCCGCTGCACCTCCGCGCCGTGGACGCCATCAAGGAGCAGGACGCTCGGATGGAGCGCCCGCCGCTGTACGGCGCGCGGATGTGGCACCAGATCGGGCGGCTGATGCTCAACCTGCCGCTCGGCATCGCCGGCTTCGTCCTCGCGATCACCACCCTCTCGGTCGGCCTGGGCCTGTCGGTCACGGTGATCGGCCTGCCGCTTCTGGCCGCCGGGCTGGCCGGCTCCCGCGCCCTGGGCGGGCTGGGCCGCCGCCGCGCCCGCTCGGCGTACGGCTCCGCGATCGACGAGCCGGAGCCGGTGAAGCCTCGTCGGCCGGGGGTGGTCGGCTTCACCATCGCCCACCTCACCGACCTGCTGAACTGGCGCTCGGCGCTCTACAACGTGCTGATGCTGCCCTGGGGCATCCTGAGCTTCGCGCTGTCGCTGGTCTCGGTGATCGTGCTGTGGCCGGTGCTGCCCTGGGTGGTGCGCGGGCTGGCGGCGGTCGACCGGATCCTGGTCGAGTCGCTGCTCTTCCCGGGCGCCCTGGCCGAGCGGGTGCGCGAGCTGGAGGACGACCGCGGCACCGTGGTCGACACCGCCGCCGCCGACCTGCGCCGGATCGAGCGCGACCTGCACGACGGCGCCCAGGCCCGGCTGGTCGCGCTGGCGATGGACCTCGGCATGGCCAAGGAGCGGCTGCGCGAGGTGGAGTCGGAGGACGACGTGGCGGCCGCCACCCGCATGGTCGACAACGCGCACGGCGAGGTGAAGCTGGCCCTGCAGGAGCTGCGCGACCTGGCCCGCGGCATCCACCCGGCGGTGCTGACCGACCGCGGCCTGGACGCGGCGCTGTCCGCGGTCGCGGCCCGCTGCACCGTCCCGGGCGGGGTGAAGGTGAACGTCGACCTGACCGGGGCGGACGGCGAGCCCGAGCGCCCGGACTCGGCGGTCGAGGGCATCGCCTACTTCACCGTCAGCGAGCTGCTGACCAACGTCTCCAAGCACGCGGGCGCCCGCACCGCCTCGGTCGAGGTCTGGCGCTCGGACGACCAGCTGATGGTGCTGGTCCAGGACGACGGGAAGGGCGGCGCGGCCCCGTACCCGGGCAGCGGCCTGGCCGGGCTGGCCGAGCGGATCCGGGCGGTGGACGGGGTGTTCCTGGTGGAAAGCCCTGAGGGCGGCCCGACCACCGTCACCGTCGAGCTGCCCTGGCGCACCCGCACCACCCGCCGCTGAGCCCCCGGGCAGGCCCCAGGGCGCCGGAACCCCGCCGAGGCGGTGGACGAGGTCCCGGCGCGCCGCACCGGGACTACGAGCCGGTCTCCAGCGTGCCGAGGGTGACCTCGGCGGTCTGGGCGTTGCCGTCCCGGACGTAGCCGACGGAGACCTTGCTGCCCGGGGTGAGCGAGGCGAGCGCGGTGGTGAGCGCGTTCAGGGAGTCGACCGGGGTGTCGCCGATCTTGGTGATGACGTCGCCGGGCTGCAGCCCCGCCGAGGCGGCGGCGCCGCCCGGGCTGACCGCCACGATGACCGCGCCGGACGGCTGGAACTGCTGGTTGAAGCTGGTCCGGGCGGTGATGCCGAGCGCGGCCCGGCCGGAGTTGGTGACCTTGCCCTGCTTGATCAGCTGGTCGGTAATGTTGGTGATGGTCGAGGCCGGGATCGCGAAGCCGATGCCGGGGGCGGCCGCGCCGTTGGTCTGCGGCTCGGTCGCGGCGAGGGTGTTGATGCCGATCACCTGGCTGTCCAGGTTGACCAGCGCGCCGCCGCTGTTGCCCGGGTTGATCGCGGCCGAGGTCTGCACCATGTTGCCGATGGTGGCGCCCGGCGAGCCGACGCCCTTGGGCTCGGAGACGGTCCGCGCGGTGGCCGAGACGATGCCCTGGGTGACGCTGCTGGAGAGGCCCAGCGGGCTGCCCATGGCGAGGGTGATCTGGCCGAGCTCGACCTTGCTCGAATCGCCGAAGACGGCGGGCTTGAGGCCGCTCGGCGCACTGTTGAGCCTGATCACCGCGAGGTCGCTGTCCGGGTAGCTGCCGACCAGGCTGGCGTCCAGGGTCTTGCTGCTGTTGGCGAGGGTGACGGTGAAGCTGGTGGCGGTGCCGACCACGTGGGCGTTGGTGACGATGTCGCCCTTGTCGTCGTAGACGATCCCGGAGCCGAGGCTGTCGCCGGTGGTGATCTGCACCACGGAGGGCAGCACGTCGGCGATCACCCTCTGGTACGCGTCCTGCAGCTGGTTCCCGCCGCCCGGCTGGGAGGGGGCCGGGGAGGCCTGCGGGGCTTTGCCGGCGGTCTGCGAGGCGGCGGACGAGGACGAGGGGGAGCTGCTGCACCCGGCCAGCGCCAGTGCCGTCAGCACCGCGACCACGCCCGGCGCGAGCAGCCGCACCGCCCTGGGTCCGGTCGGCCGGGGCCCGCTCGGCACCGGACGGTTGCGTTCCTTCGTTCGACTCACCTGGCTGCCTCCGATTCGTCACCACGCCGAGGGCGCGGACATGAGAGCACGGAAATCCTTGTCAGCATTTCACCGGTTTGTCCGTATTGCCGAGTCGGCTCGCACCCAATGGGTGAACGGAATCGAACGCCCAGGGCACGCCTTGTGGGTCTCGCCACGGGCCCGGCGAAGATCCACAAGAGGCGCCCTAGGATGCGGTGCATGACTTGGTTGATCACCGGCGGTGCCGGATACATCGGCGGGCACGTCGTCCGCCAGCTCCTCGATGCCGGAGAGCGTGTTGTCGTCCTGGACGACCTCAGCACCGGCGACGCCTCCCGGCTGCCGGCCGGCGTCCCGCTGGTCGAGGGCTCCACCCTGGACCGCGCCGCCCTGGACGCCGCGATCCGCGAGCACGGCATCGAGGGCATCCTGCACTTCGCCGCCAAGAAGCAGGTCGGCGAGTCGGTCGAACAGCCCTTCCTGTACTACCGCGAGAACATGATCGGCCTGCAGACCGTGCTGGAGGCCGCCGCCGAGGGGGGCGTCAAGCGCTTCCTGTTCTCCTCCTCCGCCGCCGTCTACGGCATGCCGGACGTCGACCTGGTCACCGAGTCCACCCCGTGCGCCCCGATGAGCCCGTACGGCGAGACCAAGCTGGCCGGCGAGTGGCTGGTCGCCGCGGCCGGGAAGGCCCACGGGATGTCGACCGTGGCCCTGCGCTACTTCAACGTGGCCGGCGCCGCCTCCCCCGAGCTGTCCGACGCCGGGGTGTTCAACCTGATCCCGATGGTCTTCGAGCGGCTGACCGCCGGCCAGGCGCCGCGGATCTTCGGCGACGACTACCCGACCCCCGACGGCACCTGCGTCCGCGACTTCATCCATGTCTCCGACATCGCCTCGGCCCACGTGGCGGCCGCCAAGCGGCTGGCTGCCGACCCGGCCGGCCAAACCGCGCTGGTGCTCAACATCGGCCGCGGCGAGGGCGTCAGCGTCAAGGAGATGCTGGCGGTGATCGGCGAGGTCACCGGCTACGACACCGCCGCCGAGGTGACCCCGCGCCGCCCCGGCGACCCGGCCCGGGTGGTGGCCTCCGCCGAGCTGATCCACCGCGAGCTGGACTGGAGCGCCCGCCACGGCGTCAAGGAGATGGTCTCCTCCGCGTGGGAGGGCTGGTGCGCCCGCCACCCCGGGGCCCGCAGGGCCTGATCCGGCGCCACCGGCACGGCGGTGTCCGCCCCGCTCAGCGGGCGGGCACCGCCGTGCCGTAGAAGGCGTCCAGCGCGTACACGCAGCGGTCCTTGGAGCCGACGAAGACCCGCCCGCCGACCGCCACCGGGGAGCCGGTGAGCTCGCCCTTGGTGCCGAGTTCCCAGCGCAGCTGACCGCTCGCCAGGTCCAGGGTGTGCAGCGAGTGGTCCCGGCTGCCCAGGTGCACCAGTCCGTCGGCCACCGCCGGGGAGCCGACGATCTCGCCGCGCGCGGTGTAGCGCCAGCGCTCCCGGCCGGTCGCGGTCTCGAAGGCGTACAGCACCTCGCCGCTGCCGACCAGCGCCATGCCGTCCGAGACCACCACCGGCTCGGCGCCCTGGCGGCTGCCGGTGACCCCGCGCCAGCGGTCCAGGCCGGTGGCCGCGTCCAGCGCGTAGACGGTGCCCAGGTAGTCGGCCACGTAGACCGCGTCGGCGTCCAGGGCGGGCGGGGTGAACAGCACCACGGGGGCCTCGAAGCGCCAGCGCTCGACCCCGCTGGCCGCGTCCAGCGCGTACACCCGGGTGCCGGCCGTCACGTACAGCACGCCGCCGCGCTCGACCGGGTGCGAGGGCACGTCCTCGCCGACCGGGAAGGACCAGCGCAGGCCCGCGCCGTGCGGGTCGATGCAGCGCAGCCGCCCGGCGCCGTAGTAGTAGGCGGCGCCGGCGACCAGGACCGGCCCGGACTGCGGGTTCTCGTAGTCCTGCTGGGCGTCGTCGGCGCGCCACAGCTCGGCGCCGGTGACGGCCGAACGCAGCTGGACGCCGCCGCCGCGGACACCGCAGCAGAGCACGCCGTCGACGGCGGAGAGCGAGTAGACCCAGCCGTCCAGCGAGGTGCGCCAGCGCTCGGTGCCGTCCGCGACGTCCACCGTGAACAGGTGCGGGCCGTCGGCGGCGTGCACCCGGCCGGCGTCCACCGCGAGCGCCCAGGCGACGTCCCGGGTCTTGTAGCGGCGCTCGCCGGAGGCGATGTCCAGCGCGTGCACCTCGAAGCTGGAGACGAAGAGCGTGCCGTCGGCGACCACCGGGGTGCCCCAGACGTCGTTGGACATCCGGAACCGCCAGGGGCGCCAGTGGGCGGCCCTGGCCGGGGGCGGCGGGGCCTGGGCCGGGGCCGGAATCGGAATCGGGGTCGGGGTCGGGACGGCCCGGCGGACCCAGTCGGTCTCGGCCGGGGCGGTGCTCGGGCCGGGCTGCTCGTGCTCGGCCCGCGGCCCCGGGCCTATCCGCACCGAGGCGCCGGACAGCTGCACCTCGACGGAGCCGCCGCCGGAGGGCGCCCGGTGCTTGTTCTTGGAGGGGATCTTCGCGGTCGGGATCTCGCCGTCCGGGGCCTGGCCCGGGTGCGGCCCGGTGTGCACCGGCCCGGCCGGCGGCGGCGCGTGCCGCGCGCCGGGGTGGGTGCGCGGGTCGTCCGGCACCGGGTGCGGCGGCGCCTGCGGGTGCGGCGGCGCCTGCGGGTGGGACGGCTGCTGCGCCTCGGCCTGCCCGGGGTACGGGCGGGGCGGCGGCGCGCTCGGCCGGCGGCCGCGCTTGCGCTCGATCAGCTCCAGCGCGTTGGCGGGCAGCCAGTCGCCGGCCTCCCCGGAGGCGTCGTCCCGGGAGAACAGGTGCGGGGCCAGCTCGGCCTGGATCTGCGCGGGGGTGGGCCGCCGCTCGGGCGCCTGCTGCATGCAGGCGCGGGCCAGGTCCATCAGCTCGTGCGGCATGCCGGTGAGGTCCGGCTCCTCACGCAGCAGCTGGAACACCGTCTCGACCGGGTTGGAGCCCCGGTAGGGCGGGTGCCCGGTGGCACAGAAGATCATCAGCGAGCCGAGCGAGAAGACGTCGCTGGCGCCCCGGACGGCACGGCTGTCCCGGGCCTGCTCCGGGGACATGTAGGCGGGGGTGCCGACCGCGACGTTGGTCATGGTCAGCCGGGTGCTGGAGACGCCGGCCGCGATGCCGAAGTCGATCACCTTCGGGCCGTCCTCGACCACCAGGACGTTGGAGGGCTTGAGGTCGCGGTGGACCAGCCCGGCCGCGTGGATGGACTGGAGGGCCTCGGCGATGCCGGCGACCAGCCAGCGGGTGGCGTCCACCGGCAGCGGGCCGCAGTCCTCGACCAGGTCCTCCAGCGACGGCGCCGGGATGTACGCGGTGGCCAGCCAGGGCACCCGGGCGTCCGCATCGGCGTCCACCACGGCCGCGGTGTAGAAGCCGCCGACCGTCTTGGCGGCCGCGATCTCCCGGGCGAAGCGGACCCTGAACAGCTCGTCCTCGGCCAGCTCCCCCCGGACGGTCTTGATGGCCACCCGCCGGCCGGCCGCGGACCGCGCCAGGTAGACGAGCCCCATCCCGCCCGCGCCGAGCCGCCCCAGCACCTCGAAGGGCCCGATCCGCCTCGGATCGTGCGCCGTCAGCTGGTCCACTCCGCTGCCACCTCCCCGTTGTCCGCACCCGCCGCGTGGTGCCGGTCCCGATTCTCCAATGCCGCCCGGCGCATCTCCAACCTCCCCCATCCTGAGGCGGCTCCCGCACAGCCGCTGGTCAGCCATGACGGATCGGCCGGATTCTGACGCCCGTTCCGGCTGCGACTTGCCCGGGATGGGACGGACCGTCCATTTCCTGGGCGGTCTCCGGCCATCACAGAACGTCACTCTCCGTGATCCGATCACCCCTCAGCGGACCCGCCGTCACGCTATGGGGTCAAAAGCACACGGGGGGGCTTCAAACGGGGGCTTCGAGGCCCGGTGAATATCCGTCCGAAGCGGTTCATGCCGCTATAGCAACCCCCCGTGCGGAGTAATAGTCGCATCACCGAATCGCGCCAAGATCGTGCCACGGTAAGCTGACGGCATGACAGGACAAGTTCGCACCGTCGACGGTCGCGTCGCCGGGCGACGCGGACAGGAGACGCGGCAGAAGCTGCTCGATTGCCTCCGCGAGATGCTCAGCACGTCGCCCTATCGGGACGTCAAGGTCATCGACGTCGCCCGTATGGCGGGTACCTCCCCCGCGACCTTCTACCAGTACTTCCCGGATGTCGAGGGCGCAGTCCTCGAAATCGCCGAGGAAATGGCCAAGGACGCCGACACCCTCAAAGAGCTGGTGGCCGGAAAGTCCTGGGCAGGGAAGTCCGGACCGACCACTTCGGAAGAACTGGTCGACGGATTCCTCGCCTTCTGGCGCAAGAACGACGCCATTCTCCGAGTGGTCACGCTCGGTGCCGCCGAAGGGGACAAGCGGTTCTTCAAGATCCGCATGACGGTCCTCAACGCGGTCGCCAAGCCACTCGCCGAAGCCGTCAAGGAACTCCAGGCGAAGGGCCAGGCCGACAAGTCGCTCGACCCGAACGCCGTCGCCGGGGCCCTGGTCTCGCTGCTCGCATCGGCGGCCGAGCACCAGAAGGCCTTCACCTCCTGGGGCGTCAAGGTCAAGGACCTCAAGCCCAATCTCGCTCCCCTGGTGTACCTGGGCGTCACCGGCAAGAAGGCGCCCAAGTAGGACCATCCGTTCCATCCACCATCCGCTCCGCGCGCAACCCCGGCCTCCTGTCCGGGGACGGCGGACGACGGCCGTGTCCTCGGGGGAGGTCCGCCGGCGTACCGCACGCGCGCCAGACATGCCGGTGGGCGGTCACCCCTCACAGGGGGTGCCCGCCCACCGGCATGTCGTCTTCGGTGAACCCTTCGCGGTGAGACCTTTCGCGGTGAAACCTTTCGCGGTGAAACCTTTTCCCGGAGCCGTCCGCAGGCCCTACGGGCAGCGCACGACCTGCCCGGCGTAGGCCAGGCCGCCGCCGAAGCCGAAGAGCAGGACCGGGTCGCCCGGGGAGAGCTCCCCGCGCTCGACCAGCTTGGAGAAGGCCAGCGGGATCGAGGCGGCCGAGGTGTTGCCGGAGTCGACCACGTCCCGGGCCACCACCGCGTCGGCGAGGCCGAGCTTGCGCGCGATCGCGTCGATGATCCGCAGGTTGGCCTGGTGCGGGACGAAGCCCTTGAGCTCGGCGGGGTCGATCCCGGCCCGCTCGCAGGCCTCCCGGGCGAGCGGGGCGAGCTGGGTGGTGGCCCAGCGGAAGACGGACTGGCCCTGCTGGCTGATCACCGGGTCCCAGCCGGTGATCACCACGGCGTCGCCCTTCTCCGGCTCGGAGCCCCAGACCACCGGCCCGATCCCGGGCTCGGCGCCCTCCTCCTGGGCCTCGACCACCGCGGCACCCGCGCCGTCGCCGAAGATCACACAGGTGGAGCGGTCGGTCCAGTCGAGCGTGTCGGACATCCGCTCGGCGCCGATCACCAGCGCGCGCCGCGCCGCCCCGGCCCGGATCGCGTGGTCGGCGGTGGCCAGGGCGTACGAGAAGCCGGAGCAGACGGTGTTGATGTCGTACGCGGCGGGCGAGCGCACCCCGAGCCGGGCCGCGACGGCCGCGGCGGTGTTGGGGCTGCGCTCGATCGCGGTGCAGGTGGCGACCACGACCAGGTCGATCTCCGCCGCCGTCCGGCCGCTCCTGGCGAGCGCCTTCTGGGCGGCCTCGGTGGCGAGGTCGACCAGGGTCTCGCCCTCCGCGATGTGCCGGGTGCGGATGCCCACCCGACTGCGGATCCACTCGTCATCGGTGTCGACGATCGCCGCCAGGTCGTCGTTGGTGAGGACCTTGGGGGGCTGGTAGTGGCCGAGTGCCACAATGCGCGAACCGCTCATACTGCCATGGAACCGGGTTACCCCCTGGTCAGCAGGGCACGACCGGCTACAGGATCCGCAGCGGTGATCTGTAGGAGATCGACAAGGGCGCTTGGGGCGCCTGGGCCGCACGTCCTGCGAGGTCAGGCCGCCAGCGAGGTCGCGTCGCCCATCACGATCACCGGATGGGCGGCCGGGTCCAGGGTACGGATCAGCTGGGCCATCTTGTCCTCGGGGATCGACACGCAGCCGTGGGTGGGGCCGTCGTGGTCGACGTGGAGCCAGATGCCGCCGCCCTTCTTCGAGCCCATCGGGCGGCGCGGGTCGAGCGGGGAGCTGCCGGAGACGCGGTTGTAGTTGATCGCGACCACGTAGTCGAAGGAGCCCGCCAGCTGGTCGCCGAAGAAGCCCGTGCCGGAGACCACGAAGCTCGCGTCCTTGTCGTACGGGAGCCTGCTGCCCGGGTCGCTGTTGCGGCCGCCGGCGTCGGTGAGGGAGAAGACGCCGATCGGGCTGCGCAGGTCGCCCTCGTTGTGGTCGGTCGTCCAGCCGTTCTTGCCGTTGTGGCCCTGCCAGGTCTCCCCGGCCAGCCAGCGGCCCTCGGGGGTGCGGGTCCAGAGGACGACGGCGTTCCGGTCGGTGTCCTTGCCCTGGCCGGTGGCGACGACGACCTGGGTGGTCTCGGCGGGGATCTTCGCGGTGAAGGCCGCGCCGAGGCCGGGTATCGCGGCGAGCGAGCCGTCCGCGCGGGTCTGGCTGCGCTCGGCGGCCGGGGCCGCGGACTGCCGGTCGGCGGCGGCCTGGACGGCGCCCTGGGCGGGTGCGGGCTGGTCGGGCTTGCTGACGCCCTCCGGGCCGGGGCCGTCGGCGGCGGCGAGGCCGGGCTTGGCGCCGTCCTGGCCGACGGCGTACCAGCCGGCGGTGGCCGCGACCAGCAGCGCCGTGCCGGCCATCACGGCCTTGCCGTGACGTTTCTTCTTCGCCTTGCGCCGGTTGACCCGGGCGGCGGTCCGGGCGCCCACCACCGGCGCCGCGGCGGGCACGACGGGGGCGAGGGGCGCGGGCTCCGCCTCGTGGACGGGCTCGGCCTGATAAGCGGGCTCGGCCTGGTGGACGGGCTCGGCCTGATAAGCGGGCTCGGCCTGGTGGACGGGCTCGTCCACGGGCTCGGGCACGTAGGACCCGTAGGATTGGAACGGCTGGTCGTACACCTCGAAGTACCCGTCAGGGGTCTGCGCGTAGGACTCGTACGACTGCTGCTGCTCGCCGTAGCAGTACTGCTGCGGCGTCAGGGAGCCCGGCTCGGGCATCGGCTCGTACGGCGGGTAGTCGGTGGCGCGATGAGAACCGGACATGCCGTCGATCCTGCCAAACGCCGTACCCGTTGGTAAACCCGGGTCGGTGTGCGGAGGCCGTGAAGACACCGCCGCCCGGACCGCGGAGCGGCCCGGGCGGCGGGAGTCGACGGGGAGCCGACGGAGTCAGAGGCGCATCGCCTGCGGGGTCTCGCGGCGCGTCAGGTCCGGGCCCTCGTACTCGCGGATGACCTCGTAGCGGGTGTTGCGCTCGACCGGCCGGAAGCCGGCGTCCCGGATCAGGCCGAGCAGGTCGTCGCGGCCGAGCTTGTTCGGGGTGCCGAAGTTGTCCGCGTCGTGGGTGATCTTGTACTCGACCACCGAGCCGTCCATGTCGTCCGCGCCGTGGCTGAGCGCCAGCTGGGCGGTGGTGACGCCGTGCATCACCCAGAAGACCTTGACGTGCGGGACGTTGTCGAAGAGCAGCCGGGAGACCGCGAAGGTCTTCAGCGCCTCGGCGCCGGTGGCCATCTCCGTGCGGGCCATCAGCTTGTTGCGCACGACGCCGTCCTTGGAGTCGTGGAAGTCGTGCTGGTAGCGCAGCGGGATGAAGACCTGGAAGCCGCCGGTCTCGTCCTGCAGCTCACGCAGCCGCAGCACGTGGTCCACCCGGTGGCGGGGCTCCTCGATGTGGCCGTACAGCATGGTGCAGGGCGTCTTGAGGCCCTTGCTGTGGGCGAGGCGGTGGATCCGCGACCAGTCCTCCCAGTGGGTGTCGTGGTCGACGATGTGCTGGCGGACCTCCCAGTCGAAGATCTCCGCGCCGCCGCCGGTCAGCGACTCCAGGCCTGCGTCGATCAGCTCGTCCAGGATCTCGTCGGCGGACAGGCCGCTGATCTTCTCGAACCAGTGGATCTCGGTGGCGGTGAAGGCCTTCAGCGAGACGTTCGGCAGGGCCGCCTTGAGCTCCCGCAGCGAGCGCGGGTAGTAGCGCCAGGGCAGCGTCGGGTGCAGGCCGTTGACGATGTGCAGCTCGGTGAGGGACTCGCTCTCCATCGCCTTGGCGAGGCGGACGGCCTCCTCGATGCGCATCGTGTAGGCGTCCTTCTCGCCCGGCTTGCGCTGGAACGAGCAGTAGGCGCAGGACGCGCTGCACACGTTGGTCATGTTGAGGTGACGGTTGACGTTGAAGTGGACGACGTCACCGTTCTTCCGCGTCCGCACGTGGTGGGCCAGCCCGCCCAGCCAGGCCAGGTCGTCGCTCTCGTAGAGCGCGATCCCGTCCTCGCGGGTCAGCCGCTCACCCGCGTAGACCTTCGCCTCCAGCTCGCGCTTGAGCCCTGCGTCCATGCGGTGACCCGCCTCCTCCGACATTCGATTCGTTGCCGGAACGAGCGTACGCCTATGCCGACAGCAGCTCCGCGAGCAGTGCGGGTTCGATGTTGCCACCGCTGACCACGGCCGCCACCGTCTGGCCCCCGGTCTCGGCGGCGCGGTGGAAGTAGGCGGCGGGGGCGACCGCGCCCGAGGGCTCGGCGACCAGCCGGCCGCGGCGGGCGAGCAGCGCGACGGTGGCGCGGATCTCGTCCTCGGTGACGGTGACGATGTCGTCCACGTACGTGGTGACGTGCTCGTACGGCAGCACGCCGAGCGAGGGGGTGCGCAGCCCGTCCGCGATGGTGCGGTAGGTGTCCGCCACCGGCCACTCCACCCGGCGGCCGGAGCGCAGGCTGGCCTGCGCGTCGGCGGCGAGCTCGGGCTCCACGCCGATCACCCGGACGCCCGGGCGGGTGAGCTTGAGCGCGGCCGCCGTCCCGCCGATCAGGCCGCCGCCGCTGACCGGCACCAGGACGGTGTCCAGCTCGGCGGGGGCGTCCTCGGCGATCTCCAGGCCGACCGTGCCCTGGCCCGCGATGATGTACGGATCGTCGTACGGCGGCACCCAGACGTAGCCGTGCTGCTCGGCCAGCTCGCCGGGCAGGGTGTCCCGCTCCCCCGGTGCGACCAGCATCACCTCGGCGCCGTAGGAGCGGGTGGCCTCGACCTTCACCGCGGGCGAGGTGTCCGGCATCACGATCACGGCCTTGATGCCGAGCAGCTGCGCCGCGTACGCCACCGCCTGCGCGTGGTTGCCGCTGGACTGGGCGACCACGCCGCGGGAACGCTCGTCCTCGGTGAGCGCGGCCAGCCGGTTGTACGCGCCGCGCGTCTTGAAGGCCCCGGTCGGCTGGAGGTTCTCGGGCTTCAGCCAGAGCCGCCGCTCACCCTCGGCCGCCCACGGGGCGGGGACCAGCGGGGTGCGCACGGCGACCCCGGCGATCCGCTGCCGAGCGGCGCGCAGCTCCTCCAGACCGACCAGTGCCATTCCGATCACTCTCCTACGGGGGGAAGTTCGCTCACCCGGTTCTCCCACTTCGTGGAGAGTACGACGGTGGTGCGGGTCCGGGCCACGCCCTTCGTGCCCGAGATCCGTTTGACCACCGACTCCAGGCCGGCCACATCGGCCACCCTGACCTTGAGCATGTAGGAGTCGTCGCCCGCGATGAACCAGCAGTCCTCGACCTCGTTGAGGTCCTTCAGCCGGAACGCGACGTCCTCGTGGTCGGCCGCGTCGGTGAGTTGGAGGCCGATCAGGGCCGTGACGCCGAAACCGAGCGAGGCCGGGTTGACCGTCGCCCGGTAGCCGGTGATCACCCCCGCCTGCTCCAGGCGGTTGATCCGGTCCGTGACGCTCGGGCCGGAGAGTCCGACCAGCCGGCCCAGCTCGGCGTAGGACGCGCGGCCGTTCTCCCGGAGCGCCTGGATGAGCTGTCTGTCCACCGTGTCCATATACCGTCCGCGTCCTTCCGAACCTCACCAGACCCACAGATCATTATCCGGATTCAAAGGCGCCATGCGCTGACCGACCCGGATATCGCAGAGAAGATACTCTCCTGCCCGAGGTCTCCTTACTCCCCCTCAGCCGGTACGGCGCCGTCGCTCCCTCCCTTGCGGGCGGCCGCCCCCAACTCCCCTTCCCAGCGCAGGTACAGGGAATGCGGCACACCGACCGCGTCCAGCACCCTTCCGGCCACGAAATCCACGAGTTCGCGCACGGTGGAGCCGCCGGCGTAGAAACCGGGTGAGGCGGGCAGCACGATCGCGCCCTGCGCGTCGAGCTCCACCAAGTGCTTCAACGTCACCCCGTTGAGTGGTGTCTCGCGCACGCACACGACCAACGGGCGGCGCTCCTTGAGGGTGACGCTGGCCACCCGCTGCAGCAGGTCCTTGCTCAGGCCGAGCGCGATCCCGGCCACCGCGCCGGTGGTCGCGGGGACGACCAGCATGCCCTTGGCGGGGTACGAGCCGCTGGACGGGCCGGCCGCGAAGTCCCCGGCGGGCCAGTAGCGGACGTCGTCCAGGCCCTCGTCGGTGCCGAGCCAGGCGGCCAGGTCGGTGCGCCAGTGGGCGTCCCGGAAGGAGATGCCGGTCTCGTCCAGGATGGTGAGCCGGGCGGCCCGGCTGACGATCAGGTCCACCGCCTCACCGGCGGCGAGCAGCGCCCGGATCACCGAGGCCGCGTACGGCGTCCCCGACGCTCCCGAGACCCCGACCACCCACGGCTGACGCTTCGCAGTTCCCATGGGGCATTTCTATCCGGCTTCGTCCCGTTCGTTCACACGCGCCCACCGGCCCGGCCGTCCCTGGGAGGATGGGGGCATGGCAGCGACCCTCGTCGACCTCACCCATCAGGTGACCACCGCGATGCCGGTCTACCCCGGCGATCCGGCCGTCCTGCTGGAGCCCGCGCTCACCACCGCCACCGCGGGGGTGAACGTGCTGGCCCTGCACCTCGGCTCGCAGTCCGGGACGCACGTGGACGCGCCGTACCACGTGGACGTCACCTGGCCCACCCTGGACGGGCTGCCGCTGGAGCGGTTCACCGGCCCGGCCGTGGTGGCCGACCTGCGCGGGCTGGAGCCCCGGGCGGCCGTCACCCCCGAGCTGCTGGCGCCCGCGCTGGAGCGCTGCGGCGAGGGTTCCGTCCTGCTGCTGACCACCGGCTGGGTCCGGCACTGGGGCACGGAGGCCTACCTCGCCCACCCGGCGCTGACCCCGGCCGCCGCCGAGGCGATCGTCGCCGCCGGGGTGCGGACGATCGGCGTGGACGCGCTGAGCGTCGACCCCACCCCCGACCCCGGCCCGGGCGACCCGGCGGTGGCCGCGCTGCTCGCCGACCTCACCGACGAGCACGACCAGCCCGCCGAGGAGCCGACCCTGGCCGCGCACCGGGTGCTGCTGGGGGCCTCCGGCGGCGGGGTGATCGCCGAGAACCTGACCGATCTGCGGCCCCTGCTGGAGGCTCAGGAGGCCGGCCGCCCGGTCGAGGTCTCGCTGTTCCCGCTGCGGCTGGTGGCGGCGGACGGCGCCCCGGTACGGGCGGTGGCCCGGCTGGGCTGAACCCGTCGCCGAGCGGCGCACGACACTTGGTCTAGACCATCCTCGGTAGCGCCACTACGCTGTTCGGCCATGGCTGAGATCATCGGAGTGGTCGAGCGACTCTGGCGCTACCCCGTGAAGTCCACCGGCGGCGAACGGCTCAACTCCGTCGAGGTGGACGAACGCGGCCTGGCCGGCGACCGCCTCTACGCCGTCCGCGACGCCTCCGGCAAACTCGGCTCGGGCAAGAACACCCGCCGCTTCCGCCGGATGGACGGCCTGCTCAGGCTCTCCGCCCGCCTCGGCCGCCGGATCGACGGCCCCGAGCTGTTCGACCCGCTCGGCCGCCCGGTCGACCACCCGACCGCCTTCCTGCGCGCCTACCTCCAGCGCGAGGACGTCGAGCTCGCCCGCGAGGACGCCGTCTCGCACTTCGACCGGCTGCCGGTCAGCGTGCTCACCACCGCCACCCTGGACTGGGTCCGTGAGGCCGTCCCCTTCGCCGCGGTGGACGAACGCCGCTTCCGCCCCAACATCGTGCTGCGCACCCCGCCCGGCACCCCGCCCTTCGTCGAGGACGCCTGGCTCGGCCGCCAGGCCCGCGGCGAGGCCCCGGACAGCGCCCGGCTCGCCTTCGTCGACTCCAGCGAGCGCTGCGCGATGACCTCCGCCCCGCAGCCCGGCCTGCCGCACGCCCCCGAGATCCTCAAGGCCATCGTGCACGCCCACGAGGGCCGCCTCGACGCCCTCGCCGAGGTCGCCGCCCCGGGCCGGCTGCGCCTCGGCGACCGCCTGGTCCTGGACTGACGTTCCATCAGGCCAGCCGCGCTGACCGGCCGTTCGGACGGGCCCCTTCCGGGGAAGGAGCGGGGGCATGACGATCCCTCACCGCCTGATCGGCACCGGCGACCACCACGTCCTGGTCCTGCACGACTGGTTCGGCACCAGCGCGGGCTGGGGCCCCTTCCTCGACTACCTCGACGGCGGGGCCTTCAGCTACGCCTTCCTGGACTTCCGCGGCTACGGGGAGCGCAAGGGCGTCTCCGGCACGTACACGCTCGCCGAGATCGCCTCGGACGCGCTCGCCCTCGCCGACCAGCTCGGCTGGGACCGCTTCTCCCTGGTCGGCCACTCGATGGGCGGCAAGGCGGTCCAGCAGGTGCTCGCCGAGGCTCCGCTGCGGGTGCGCAAGCTGGTCGGCCTGGCGCCGGTGCCAGCCGGGCCGTACCCCCTGGACGAGGCCGGCGCGGCGCTGTTCCACGGCGCCGCCGGGGACCGGGAGAAGCGGTTCGCGATCCTCGACCTGGTCACCGGCCTGCGCGCCGGGCGGGTCTGGCTCGACCGCATGGTCGACCAGTCCCTGCGGGACTCCACCCCCGAGGCCTTCGACGGGTACGTCCGGGACTGGACGACGGCCGACCTGGAGGCGCGGATCAGCGGCAACCCCGTCCCGGTCAAGGTCATCGTGGGCGGACACGACCTCGCCCTGACCGCCGAGCTGATGCGCGGCACCTGGCTCGCCCACTACCCCAACGCCGTCCTGGAGGAGCTCGACGGCAGCGGGCACTACCCCATGTACGAGGCCCCGGTGGCCCTGGCGGCCTCGCTGGAGGGCTTCCTGCACAACTGAGGCCCGCCCCCCCTGCCGGGAGCGGGCCCGCGAGCGCGTCCGGCCCTCCTCGGGCGAGGAGGGCCGGACGGTCGGACGGTCGGGTGGGATCAGATGCCGAGCCCGCGGACGACCAGGTCCAGCAGTGCGAAGAAGAACAGCGAGATGCCCACGAAGCTGTTCGTCTGGAAGAACGCCCGGTTGAGCTTCGACAGGTCGTTCGGCTTCACGATGGTGTGCTCGTACACGAACGCGCCCGCGACGACCGCGAGACCGATCCAGAACGCCACCCCGGCGTCGGTGAGCACCGCGAACCAGCCCAGCAGGAGGGTGGTCAGCAGGTGGCAGGCCCGGGCGCCCCGGATGGCCGCCGGCACGCCGAACCGGGCCGGCACCGAGCGCACGCCGTTCTCCCGGTCCGACTCGACGTCCTGGCAGGCGTAGATGAGGTCGAAGCCGCCGATCCAGACGCCGACCGCCACCCCGAGGACGACGGCCTCCCAGGACCAGCTGCCCGTCACCGCGAGCCAGGCGCCCACCGGGCCCATCGCCTGCGCGATGCCCAGGATCGCCTGCGGGAAGTTCGTGAACCGCTTGCCGTACGGGTAGACCACCATCGGCACCACGGCCACCGGCGCGAGCGCCAGGCACAGCGGGTTGAGCATCGCCGCCGCGCCGAGGAAGACCACCAGCGCGATCGCCGAACCGACGTACGCCGTCCGCAGCGACACGGCCCCGGTGACCAGTTCGCGGGTGGCCGTGCGCGGGTTGCGGGCGTCGATCTCGCGGTCGATGATCCGGTTCGCCGCCATGGCGAAGGTCCGCAGGCCGACCATGCACACCGTGACGACGAACAGCTCGCCCCAGTGCACCCGCCTGTCGGCGAGGAACATGGCCGTCAGCGCGGCGGTGTAGGCGAAGGGCAGGGCGAAGACCGAGTGCTCGATCATCACCAGGCGCAGGAAGGCCTTGGTGCGCCCCGGGGTTTCGACGACAGCACTGCTGCTGCTCACAGTCCGTATTCCTTCCAGCGACGCGAGACCAGCGCGGCCGTCGCCGGGTCCGAGGAGACCATCTCCGGCCAGCCGCCGTCCCGGGTGTAGCCCTCCTCCGGCAGCTTGCGGGTCGCGTCGATGCCCGCCTTGCCGCCCCAGAACTGCTGGTAGGAGGCGTGGTCGAGGTGGTCGACCGGGCCCTCGACGACCGTGAGGTCGCGGCTGTAGTCGACGTTGCCGAAGGCCCGCCAGGCGACCTCCTGGTAGTCGTGCACGTCGCAGTCGGAGTCCACCACGATGATCAGCTTGGTCAGCGACATCATGTGCGCGCCCCAGATCGCGTGCATCGTCTTCTGGGCGTGCTTCGGGTACTTCTTGTCGATCGAGACGATCACGCAGTTGTGGAAGCCGCCCGCCTCGGGCAGGTCGTAGTCGACGATGTCCGGGATGATGATCTTCAGCAGCGGCAGGAAGAACCGCTCGGTGAACTTGCCCAGCGGGCCGTCCTCCGTCGGCGGGCGGCCGACCACGATGGACTGGAGGATCGGACGGCGGCGCATCGTCACGCAGTCGATCTTCAGCGCCGGGAACGGCTCCTGCGGGGTGTAGAAGCCGGTGTGGTCGCCGAACGGGCCCTCCGGCAGCATCTCGCCGGGCTCCAGCCAGCCCTCCAGCACCACCTCGGCGTCGGCCGGGACCTGCAGCGGGACGGTCTTGCAGTCGACCATCCGCACCCGCTCCCCCGCGACGAAGCCGGCGAAGAGGTACTCGTCGATGTCCCCGGGCAGCGGCGCGGTGGCCGCGTAGGTGACGGCCGGCGGGCAGCCGAAGGCGATCGCGACCGGCAGCCGCTCCCCGCGCCTGGCCGCCACGGCGTAGTGGTTGCGGCTGTCCTTGTGGATCTGCCAGTGCATCCCGATGGTGCGGCGGTCGTGCCGCTGGAGCCGGTAGAGGCCCAGGTTGCGGACGCCGGTGTCCGGGTCCTTGGTGTGGGTCAGGCCCAGGTTGAAGAAGGAGCCGCCGTCCAGCGGCCAGGTGAAGAGCGCGGGCAGTTCGTCCAGGTTGACGTCGTCCCCGGTGAGCACGACCTCCTGGACGGGCGCGTCCTTCACGTTCCGGGGCGGCACGTGCGCGATCGAGGCGAGCTTGCCGAAGGCGTCCCGGAAGCCGGTGAAGCCGTGCGGCAGTTCCGGCTTGAGCAGTCCGGCGATCTTCTCCGAGATGTCGTCCGGGCCCTTGAGTCCGAGCGCCTTGGCCAGGCGCCGCTCGGTGCCGAAGACGTTCATCGCGAGCGGCATCGACGAGCCCTTGACGTTCTCGAACAGCAGCGCCGGGCCCTTGGCCTTCTGCACGCGATCGACGATCTCGCCGACCTCCAGGTGCGGGTCCACCTCCGCCTTGATGCGCTTGAGGTCGCCCTCGCGGTCGAGGGCCCGGAGAAACGAGCGGAGATCGTCGTATGCCATGCCTGTCAGTATCCGCCACCCGATAGCCTGGCCGGGTCAAGGGCCCCGGGAAGGCGCCCGCCGCTACCGCCGACGCCGGGGAGATCGCAGCCGTGCTGAGGATTCTTCTGACCATCGTCCTTCCGCTCGCGCTGTGGGTCTGGGCGTTCATCGACTGCCTGATCACGCCCGAGAACGAGGTCCGGTACCTGCCGAAGCCGATCTGGCTGATCATCGTGCTGCTCTTCCCGCCCCTGGGCCCGATCGCCTGGCTGGTGGCCGGCAAGCAGCGCGGCTTCCTGCGGGCGGGCGCCGGCGCGGCCGACGGTCGCACCGGGCACCCGGCCGGGGCTCCGCGCGGCGGACGCCCGACCGCGCCGGACGACGACCCGGAGTTCCTCGCCTCCCTGAACAAGGAGTCCTTGAAGAAGGACGACAAGGACCACGAGTCCATGCTCAGGCAGTGGGAGGCCGATCTGCGCCGCCGGGAAGAGGAGCTGCGCGGGCGTGACGAGCCCGAGGACGACCGAAAGAGCTGATCGGAGCGGCCGCGCCGCTACCTCGGACAGCCCACCCGGGCGCTCACGGGTGGGCTGTCGCGTTTTTGGCGCTTCTCTACGATTGCGGACCTGTCGGCACGATCACGGCCCGCCCCGGAGGCCGGCTTGGCCGACCCTGGAACGGACCACAGGAAGCCCGCCCCGCGCTGGTCCACGACGGCTCTGACCTGCATGTTTCTTCATGCTCAGATCATCAGACCATCATCTGGCCGACAACCCCCAGTATTCGAACAGACACCGAGCGCTCAACCTTCGGCCGGGCCGGTTCTGTACAGGCCTGACAGCTAAACGAACCCGACCTTGTACGGAATCGACGCCGAAACCAGCGCACGGCCCCTCGTACAGTCATAAGTGAAGAAATTGATTCGCAGCTGGGGGCACAGCAGACGTTGGCTGTCGGACAGTTCCCTCACCCTTGGAGTGGTTCGAGATGACGGTTGTGCATGAGGCGCCGGTAGGCGACGAGGTCCCCGAGGTCCCGGCCGACGCCCGGGGACGGGTAGCCGAGCTGCATGAGCTGCGCGAGAAGGTGCGCCGCGGCCCCAGCGACAAGGCGACCGAGGCCCAACACGCGAAGGGCAAGCTCACCGCCCGGGAGCGCATCGAGCTCCTGCTGGACGAGGGCTCCTTCCACGAGGTCGAGCCGCTGCGCCGGCACCGCGCCCAGGGCTTCGGCCTGGAGGCCAAGAAGCCGCACACCGACGGCGTGATCGTCGGCTGGGGCACCGTGCACGGACGCACCGTGTTCACCTACGCACACGACTTCCGGATCTTCGGCGGCGCGCTGGGCGAGGCCCACGCGCAGAAGATCCACAAGATCATGGACATGGCCATCGCGGCCGGTGCGCCGCTGGTCTCGCTGAACGACGGCGCCGGCGCCCGCATCCAGGAGGGCGTCACCGCCCTGGCCGGCTACGGCGGCATCTTCCAGCGCAACACCAAGGCCTCCGGCGTCATCCCGCAGATCTCGGTGATGCTCGGCCCGTGCGCCGGTGGCGCCGCGTACTCCCCCGCGCTGACCGACTTCGTCTTCATGGTCCGCGAGACCTCGCAGATGTTCATCACCGGCCCGGACGTGGTCCAGGCCGTGACCGGCGAGAAGATCACCCAGAACGGCCTGGGCGGCGCCGACGTGCACGCCGGTGTCTCGGGCGTCTCGCACTTCGTCTACGACGACGAGCAGTCCTGCATCGAGGAGGTCCGCTACCTCCTGTCGCTGCTGCCGCAGAACAACCGCGAGATGCCGCCGTCCGTCCTCAGCGAGGACCCGATCGAGCGGCGCAACGACAGCCTGCTCGACCTGGTGCCCGCCGACGGCAACCGCCCGTACGACATGCGCAAGGTGATCGAGGAGATCGTCGACCACGGCGAGTACCTCGAAGTCCACGAGCGCTGGGCGACCAACGTGCTCTGCGTGCTGGCCCGGATCGACGGCCACGTGACCGGCATCATCGCCAACCAACCGCAGTCGCTGGCCGGCGTGCTGGACATCAACGCCAGTGAGAAGGCCGCGCGCTTCGTCCAGATGTGCGACGCCTTCAACATCCCGCTGGTCACCCTGCTCGACGTCCCCGGCTTCCTGCCCGGCGTCGACCAGGAGCACGGCGGCATCATCCGGCACGGTGCCAAGCTGCTGTACGCGTACTGCAACGCCACCGTGCCGCGCATCTCGCTGATCCTGCGCAAGGCCTACGGCGGCGCCTACATCGTGATGGACTCCCGCTCCATCGGTGCGGACCTGTCCTACGCCTGGCCGACCAACGAGATCGCGGTGATGGGTGCCGAGGGCGCCGCCAACGTCATCTTCCGCCGCGAGATCAACGCCGCCGAGGACCCGGACGCCATGCGCGCCCAGAAGATCAAGGAATACAAGAGCGAGCTGATGCACCCGTACTACGCGGCCGAGCGCGGCCTCGTGGACGACGTCATCGACCCGGCCGAGACCCGTCAGGTGATCGCCTCGGCCCTCGCGATGCTCCGCACCAAGCACGCCGACCTGCCCAGCCGAAAGCACGGCAACCCGCCGATGTAGTACGGCGGTCCACCAGCGCGGGCCGTACCGAGCGACACCACACACCACAGCAACCGGGGGAGAAACACAGGACATGACCGCTTCCGCCGAACCCCTCGTCCGCATCGTCCGCGGCAGCCTCTCCGACGAGGAACTCGCCGCCCTGACCGCCGTCCTGCTGGCCCGCGCCGCCGCCGGACAGCAGGCCTCCGCCATCGCGCAGGTCGAGCCGATCGCCAACTGGCACCGGCTGGAGCGCCGCCCGGCGTACTACTCGCCGGTCAGCTGGCAGCAGGCCGCCTGAGGCCTGTCCGGCGGACGGGCCCACGAGCCTGAGCCCCTCCCGACGGCCGGCCACCCACCCGGGTGGCCGGCCGTCGGAGCGTTCGGAGCGTTCGGGGGCGCGCACGCACCGTTCGCGCCCGTCAGGTCGGGCGTGCGACGGCTCGGTAGGATACCTACTGGACGGTATGCGCCCGTCGCCCCGTCGGCCCCCATAGGATCGGCCGCTGCCGAGGTACAGAACTTTCCAGGGAGGCTGCGATGGCCAGGCAGGCCCGCGCGCTGGCGACCCGCCAGGCGGTGCTCCTCGCGGCGGCCGAGGTGTTCGACGAGCGGGGCTACGCCGCCGCCACGATGTCCGAGATCCTGGACCGGGCCGGCGTCACCAAGGGAGCGCTCTACTTCCACTTCCGCTCCAAGGAGGAGCTGGCGCTCGCCGTGATCGAGGGGCAGGGCGCCTGGATCGCCACCTGGGCGCCGTCCTCGGACAGCCCGGTGCAGACCCTGATCGACCTCGGGTACGCCTTCGCGCACGCGCTCCTGGACGACCCGATGCTGCGCGGCAGCATCCGGCTGACGATCGAGCACGGCAGCTTCACCCAGCCGCAGATCGCGGCCTACCAGGGCTGGACGGACCTGGTCCACACGCTGCTGGAGCGCGCCCGGGACGCGGGGGACCTCCACCCGGGGATCGACCTGGCCGCCGCCGCCGCGGTGATCACCGGGGCGATCACCGGGATCCAGCTGAGCTCCCAGGTGCTGGCCGAGCGGCGGGACCTGATCAAGCGGATGGCCGACCTGTGGACGCTGCTGCTGCCCGGGCTGGTGCAGCCGCACGCACTGGCCCGGCTGAGCGTCGCCGAGCGCGCCGACTCCTGAGCCGGTCCGCCCGGGCTCCCGCCCCGAGCCGTTCGCACCCTGCCCGGACGCCGCTCAGACCCGGTAGCCGGCCAGCCGCTCCCGCTCCACCAGGGCCGGCAGCGCGGCCGTCCAGAGCCGCCGGACGGCCTCCGGGGCCGGTCGCCCACCGTCCTCGGCGGCCAGCATCACCTGACCGGCCGCCGCCGCGGTGAGCAGTTCGGCGCAGGCCCGCCGGTCCACTCCCGGGCCCAGCTCGCCGGCCTCGGCGGCGCGGTCCAGCAGTCGCCGGACGACCGCGGCGAAGCTGCGCCAGGTGGCCCCGACGGCGGGCGGGGCGTCCGGGGTGCCCGAACCGTCCCCGGTCCCGCCCCGGCGCGGGCCCCGGTGGCTCAGCCGGACGCCGGCCCGGACCACCACGTCCTCGCGCAGCAGCCGGGCGAGTTCGTGGGAGAAGTCGATCAGGCCCTGGAGGGCCGGCCCCTCGGCGCGCAGGGCTCGCAGCGCGGCCGAGCCGATCTCCCGCCCGGCGGCGGCCCGCACCCCCTCGGCCAGCGCCTGCTTGGAGACGAAGTGGAAGTAGAGGGCGCCCTTGCTGACCCCGGCCCGGCGGCTGATGTCCACCAGGCTGGCGGCCTCGAAGCCGACCCGCGCGAAGGTGTCGGCGGCGGCGAGCAGCACGGCCTGTCTGGTCCGCCCCGCGCGTTCCTGCTTGACCACTGACCCCTCCGGACTCGGCCGGACGCGGCCCCCGCCCCGCCCGGCTGCTCTCGGCGCGCCCCCCGTTGGATAGTGGCGCCTCACCTGCGGGCGGTAACAACCGAAACCGCATGGTTGGTATCTAATCTAGCGCCCCTGTCGACCCCGCCGTCCAGCGGGGACGGGCCCCCGCTGGAGGTCCGGTCTCCCCCGATTACGGCATTCCCGCAGCCCAGAGGGCAGGTAGCGTGGTCGGGCGGGCGGTACGGCGGGGGGTGACCCCGGCCACGGAAGACAAACCGGGTGGTATGTATGTTTTGCTGTGGGGCGTCCGTATCGGCCGCTCGACCGACACCCTGGAGCGGGGGCCAGTCATGCCATCGATCGTAGAGCCGGACGCCCACGGCCCGTACGCCCACCCCGGCACCGGCCACGGCTACGACTTCCACGACCGGACCGTCTCCCGGCACCTGGTGCACCGCGCCTCGGTGTCCGAGGTCTTCCTCACCGGCTGGCAGGCCACCGGCCCGTACGACTTCCTGCTCGGCGCCCAGTGGCCCCGGCTGCACGGCTTCTACCGGCTGCCCGGGGACCGCTACCACGACCCGGTGCTGATGGCCGAGACCGTCCGGCAGGCCGGACTGCTGATCGGCCACGCCGGCTTCGGGGTGCCCCGCGACCACCACTTCGTCATGGAGGAACTCGGCTACGCGCTCGGCGAGGCGGGCCTGCCCGGCCTCGCCGTCACCGCGGGCCCGGCCTCGCTGATGCTCACCGTCGGCTGCGAGGACGTCCGGATGCGGCACGGCCGGCTGGCCTCACTGCGGGTGCACGCCGAGGTCACCCGGGACGGCCTGCGGATCGGCCACGCCTCCGGCCAGCTGCGGGTGGCCACCCCCGCCTCGTACGAACGGCTGCGCGGCCCCGGGCGGCACACCGCCGCCCCGCCGCGGCCGCCGGCGCCCGACGACCCCGGGCTCGTCGGCCGCGCCCAGCCCGCGGACGTGGTGCTCAGCCCGACCCTGCGACCGGACACCTGGCTGCTGCGCACCGACGCCGAGCACCCGGTGCTGTTCGACCCCGAGCTGGACCACGTGCCCGGGATGCTGGTCCTGGAGGCCGCCCGGCAGGCCGCCCAGCGGCTGCACCACCCCGAACCGGTGGTGCCGGTCGAGCTGGTGACCTCCTTCGACCACTACATCGAGCTGGACCGGCCCTGCTTCGTCCGGGCCGTCCGCGAGCGGACACCGGACGGCTGCCGTCCGCCCGTCCTGGTCCGGCTGGTCCAGGACGGGCGGACGGCGGCCGAGTGCCGGCTGCTCACCGAGCCGGTCGACGGTCCGCGGCTGCCGGTGCCCAGGGACGCCTTCGACGGCCGCCCCGCCGCGCCCGGCCTCCTGCCGCTGGCGAGCTGAAACCCCTCAGGCGGCCACCAGCGTGGCCGGCCGCCCGGCGTGCATCACGCTGAGGTTGGCCGCCAGCCGGACCGGGTCCTGGGCCAGCCACAGCCGCAGGGCCGCGCCCAGCGCCCCGCTGGCCGACTCGACCCGGACGTCGGTGAGCTGGGCGATCCGGGCCGCGCCGGGCACCAGCAGGTCGGCCAGCGCGGTCGGCAGCCAGACCGTCAGGGCGCACGGCGCGGGCGTGGCGATGGCGCTCAGCAGCCGGTAGGCGTCCCCCGGTGCGCTGAGCGCGGGAATGATGTCCAGCAGAGCGTCGGCCACCACCTCGGACACGTCGCTCCGGTGCCCCTGGGCGAGCCGGCGGAGCAGCATGCGCTCGGCGGCGGTGATTCGGACGGTCAGCATGACCTCGTCGCACTCCATTGCGCGATTTCCTCCTCGTTCCTCCCCGTACCGGCGCGGGCGGCCGGCACGAACTACCCCTGTTGCACCTCGGCCCGGCCACCTCCTGAGGAAAGCCGGGCCGATTGGTGTGTGCCCCCGGTCAAATCCCCGCGTACGAGTGCTTGCCGGTGACGAAGATGTTCACGCCGTAGTAGTTGAAGATCCAGCAGGCGAAGGCCGCCAGCGCCAGGTACGCGGCCTTGCGGCCCTTCCAGCCGGCCGTCGCGCGGGCGTGCAGGTAGCAGGCGTAGGCGACCCAGGTGATGAAGGACCACGTCTCCTTCGGGTCCCACTCCCAGTACCTGCCCCAGGCGGACTCGGCCCAGATCGCGCCCGCGATGATGGTGAAGGTCCACAGCGGGAAGACCAGGGCGTTGACCCGGTAGGACAGCTTGTCGAAGGTGGACGCGGCGGGCAGCCGGCGCCAGATCGAGGCCGAGGTGCCCAGCGGGCCGGTGGTCAGGCCGGCCTCCATCCGCTTCTCGAAGGAGTCCTTGCCCAGGTACAGCAGCGTGGCGATGAACGCCGCGTAGAAGGCGCCGCCGCAGAAGATCGCGGTGGCGACGTGGATCGCCAGCCACGGCGAGTGCAGTGCCGGGACGAGCTGCTCGGAGTCGGTGTACAGCACCGTGGTGGCGATGCCCAGGGTCAGCAGCGCCGCGACCACGACCGGCAGGCCGAGCCAGCGCACGTTCTTCTTCGCCGCCAGCAGCACCAGGTAGGCCGCGATCATCGCGAAGGCGAAGGCGCAGGAGAACTCGTACATGTTGCCCCACGGCCAGCGGGACACCGACAGGCCTCGGGTGATGATGCCGCCGCCGTGCAGCAGCAGTCCGAGGACGCTGAGCGAGACCGCGATCCGGCCGGCCAGGTCGGCCCGCAGGTTGGTGCCGGCCACGCCCGGGCCGTCCTCCTCCTCCGCGCCCCGCCCGCTGGTGACCACCGTCGCGCCCTCGCCCGCCACCGCGGTGCGGGTGAGCGTGGTGGTGCCGCCGCCGGCCGCCGCCACGGTGACGGTGACCTGCTTCTTCACGGCCTTCCTGTCGGCCGTGGCGACGGTGTCGGCCAGGCTGCCGGCCTGCTCCGTCGAGCGGACGGCGACGGCACCCTTGCTGCCGAAGGTCCACTCGATCATGTGGGCGAACATGGCGAGCGTGTAGACCACCATCGCCGAATAGATCAGCTTGTTCGAGAGGTCGGCCAGCTGGGGGTCGACCGTCGCGGCGAGTTGCACCGTCTACTCCTTGGAGTTCTGGTCAGCAGGGACTGCGGGATCCGAGGACGCCTCCGGGGCTGTGGGGGCCCCGGCCTCCTCGGGTACGTCCGTTCCGGGGTCCTCCTCGTCCTCCGCCGCCGGGGCGTCGTCCTGGAGGTCCACCGCGAGTTCGGCCAGCTCCTCGGCGATCTTCGCCGACTCGCTGCGGGCCAGGCCGGCCAGCTCCACCTGGGTGCCGCCGCCCGGCAGGGCGACCGCGCGCACCCAGATCCGGCGGCGCTGGATGAACAGCGAGCCGATCAGGCCGAGGATCGCCAGCACGCCACCGGCCAGGGCGATCTCGTTGCCGGGGCGGTGCGAGATGTTGAGGCTCACCCACCGCTTGTAGCCCTCGAAGGTGACGGTGCCGTAGTTGTCCGGGAGGGTCCAGCCCTCGCCGGGCTTGAGCCTGACGATGGCGGGCTTGCCGTCCTGGGTCAGCTGGGTCATCTTCCGCATGTTGAGCTGGTAGATGTTCTGCGGCAGACCGGAGTCGGTGCCGAGGTCGCCCGCGTAGGCGTTCAGCACCAGCATCGGCGCGGCGTCGTCGGGGAACAGCGAGATCGGACCGGTGTTCTCGAAGCTCGCCGGGGCGGTCGGGAGGAAGAAGCCGGACAGGCCCAGCTGGGTCTTGTTGCCGTCGGGCCCCACGCCGTAGTCGGAGACCTTCACGACACCGGTGGAGGTCTCGTTGGCGTCCTGCGGCAGGAACGGTGTGGCGCCGCGGTAGACGATGTCGCCCTTGCCGTTGCGGACGGTGATGATCGGCGCGAAGCCGTGGCCGCCGAGGTAGACCTTGCTGCCGCCGATCTCCAGCGGGTGGTTGACCTCGATCTTGCCCTGCTTCAGCTTCGACGTGTCGCTGCCCTCGGCGTACTGGACGTTCGCGGTGAACTCCCGGGCGGCACCGATCTGGGAGCCGCTGGACTGGAACCGCGCCTTGAAGCTGTCGAGCTTCACGTAGAAGGGGTCGAGGTTGTCGCTGGTGTAGAACCGCGTGCCGGTGAAGTCGTCGAGCTGGGTGATGGTGTTGGAGTAGCCCTCGCCCTCGACCATCAGCTTGCCGCCGGTGCCGGAGGCCAGGCTGGCCCAGGCGAAGCCGCCGAGCAGCGCGAACAGCGACAGGTGGAACACCAGGTTGCCGACCTCGCGCAGGTAGCCCTTCTCGGCGGACACCGCGCCGCCGGACAGGTGGGCGCGGAAGCCGCGCTTGCGCAGCAGCCGGTGCGCGGCGGCGTTCACCGCGTCGGCGTCCGCCGAGGTGCGCCAGGCCGCGTGCACCGGCATCCGGGTCAGGTTGCGCGGGGCGGCCGGCGGCTGGGAGCGCAGCACGCCGACGAACTGCCAGGTGCGCGGGATGATGCAGCCGGCCAGCGAGATGAACAGCAGGATGTAGATCGCGGAGAACCAGACCGAGCTGTAGACGTCGAACAGCTGGAGCTTCTCGTAGATCGGCGCGACCGCGGTGTGCTGCGCCTTCCAGGTCTGCACCTTGAACTGGTTCTGGCCGTTCTGCGGGATCAGCGAGCCCGGGATGGCGGCCAGCGAGAGCAGGAACAGCAGGATCAGGGCGACCCGCATCGAGGTCAGCTGGCGCCACATCCAGCGCGCCCAGCCGAACATCCCTATGCCGACCGGGCCGTCCGACTCGACCGGAGCGGTGCTGAGCCGCTCGGCCGCGTTGTCGTCCGGCGCCGGGGGCAGCTCGGTCTCGGTCGTGGTGTTGCTCACGGTCAGATTCCGATCTGGAAGTCGGCGGTCCAGGACTGGAGCTCGTTCATCATCGAGTCCCAGATCCCGGTGACGAGCAGCAGACCGACCGCGACGAGCATGCCGCCGCCGATCCTCATGACGAGCGGGTAGTGCCGCTTGACCCAGCCGAAGGCGCCCAGCGCCCGGCGGAAGGCCACCGCGGCCAGGATGAACGGTACGCCCAGGCCAAGGCAGTAGAAGGTGGTCAGCAGTGCGCCACGCTGGGCGTCGGCCTGGTTGAGGGCCAGGTTCTGCACGGCGGTCAGGGTCGGCCCCATGCAGGGCGTCCAGCCGACGCCGAAGACCACGCCCAGCATCGGGGCGCCCAGCAGGCCGACGGCCGGGCGGCGGTGCGAGCGCACCTCCAGCATGTTCAGCCCGGGGATCAGGCCCATGAAGGCCAGGCCCATCACGACGGTGAGCGAGCCCAGCACGATGCTGATCGGCCGCTTGTAGTCCTGGAGCTCCTGACCGAAGAAGCCGAACAGGGCGCCGGTGGAGACGAAGACGGCGGTGAAGCCGAGGATGAACAGCACCACGCCGAGCAGCATCCGGCCGCGCCGCGTGCCGCGGGCGTCCGCGAGGTCCGCGGCGGAGAAGCCGGTCACGTACGACAGGTAGCCGGGAACCAGCGGCAGCACGCAGGGCGAGAAGAACGACAGCAGCCCCGCCGCCAGCGCGATCGGGGCCGCGACCAGCAACGTCCCGCTCTGCACGGTCGAGGTGGTGTCGGCGAGTTGGAGGGGCAGACTCACTGCTTCTGCTCCGCGACCACCGGCTGGAGGATCGACTCCAGCGCGTCGTCGGTGGTGCCGCCGAGGGCGCGGGCGGCCAGCTTGCCGTCCCGGTCGACGATCAGGGTGGTCGGGATGGACTGCGGGTTGAGGCTTCCCTTGGAGAACTTGAGCAGCTGGGTGCCGGCCGGATCGTAGAGGCTCGGGAAGGTGACGCCCTGCTCCTCCTCGAAGCGGACCGCGTTGTTCTTGTCGGGGTCCCGGGTGTTGATGCCGAGGAACTGGACGCCCTGGTCCTTGTACTTCTCCGAGACGGCCTGGAGGCTCTTCGCCTCCCCCCGGCACGGCCCGCACCAGGAGCCCCAGACGTTCAGCACCACGACCTTGCCGCGGTAGTCGGAGAGCTTGACCGGGTTGCCGTCCAGGGTCACCCCGGAGATGTCCGGCGCGTCCCCGCGCTTGCCGATGTCCGCCTTCGACAGGTTGGTCCCCTTGACGGTGACGAAGCCGACCTGGCCCTCGCTGCTCGACGAGCCCGAGGACGAACAGCCGGTGAGGACGAGCGCAGCGGCGGCGGCAGTGGCGGCGGCTGCGGCGACACGGGGACGGGGGCGCGCCATGGCAGACATGTGAAAAGTTTCGCATGGAGTTCCGGGCGGGTTCGCCGGGGTCCGCCCTTGCGCGTCGCACCGCCTCTGACCTGCAACGGAACCGGGCCACCTGGCAGTCGCCAGGTGGCCCGGTCCCATACTTACGCGGGGCTTACCCCTTGCGCGCGGCCCGTACGGGGGCTAACCGAGGGCTAGGCGCCGAAGCTCTTGCCCACCGGCTTGCCCTTGCCGCCCTTGCCCACCAGGTGCGCGGGCAGCAGGTCGCGGGCCGGCTCGCGGTAGCCGACCGAGACGATCCGGTCGCCCTCGAAGGTGAAGCTGGTCAGCGAGGCCAGCGAGCACTGCCGGCGGCGCGGGTCGTGCCAGAGCCGGCGGCGCTCGACGAAGGAGCGGACGATCCAGATCGGCAGCTGGTGGCTGACGCAGACCGCCTCGTGCCCGCGGGCGGCGTCCCGGGCCGCGCCGAGCGCGCCCATCATCCGCACCACCTGGTCGAGGTACGGCTCGCCCCAGGACGGCTTGAACGGGTTGGTGAGGTACTTCCAGTAGCCCGGGTTCCGCAGCGAGCCGTCGCCGACGCCGAAGGTCTTGCCCTCGAAGACGTTCTCCGCCTCGATCAGCCGCGCGTCCTCGGCGACGTCCAGGCCGTGCGCCTTGGCGATCGGCGCCGCGGTCTCCTGGGCCCGCTCCAGCGGGGAGGCCACCACGTGGGTGATGTCCCGGCCCGACAGGTCCTCGGCCACCCGGTCGGCCATCTCCCGGCCCAGCTCGGACAGGTGGTAGTCGGGCAGCCGCCCGTACAGGACGCCCTCCGGGTTGTGCACCTCGCCGTGGCGCATCAGGTGGACGACGGTGATCTCTTTGGCGCTCACTTCTCGGTACTCCTGAGGCTTGGGTTAGGCCGTGGCCGCGGCGGCGGCCCGGGCGGCGGCCGGCAGGGCGGCGGCGATCCGCTCGATCGCCCGCGCGTCGTGGGCCGCCGAGACGAACCAGGACTCGAAGGCGGACGGCGGCAGGTAGACGCCCTCGGCCAGCATCGCGTGGAAGAAGGCGGTGAAACGGTACGCCTCCTGCGCCCTGGCCTGGTCGTAGTCGGTCACCGGGGCCTCGGTGAAGAACACCGAGAACATGTTCCCGGCGGTCTGCAGCCGGTGCGCCACGCCCTCCTTGGTGAGCGCGTCGGAGACCAGGCCGGAGACCTCGGCGGCGACCTTGTCCACCGTCGCGTACACCTCGTCGGTGCAGCCGCGCAGCTGGGCCAGGCCGGCCGCGGTGGCGACCGGGTTCCCGGACAGCGTGCCGGCCTGGTAGACCGGGCCGGCCGGGGCGAGGTGCGCCATCACGTCGGCGCGGCCGCCGAAGGCCGCGGCCGGGAAGCCGCCGCCCATGACCTTGCCGAAGGTCAGCAGGTCCGGCGCCCAGCCCTCGTTCGCGGCCTCCAGGCCGTACCAGCCGGCCTTGGAGACGCGGAAGCCGGTCATCACCTCGTCGGAGATGAACAGCGCGCCGTTCTCCCGGCAGAGCCGGGCCAGGCCCCCGTTGAAGCCGGGCAGCGGCGGGACGACGCCCATGTTGCCGGGCGAGGCCTCGGTGATCACGCAGGCGATCTCGCCCGGGTGGGCGGCGAAGGCCCGTTCGACGGCGGCCAGGTCGTTGTACGGCAGCACGATGGTGTCGCCGGCCTGGGCGCCGGTGACGCCCGGGGTATCCGGCAGGCCGAAAGTGGCCACACCGGAACCGGCGGCGGCCAGCAGCGCGTCCACGTGACCGTGGTAGCAGCCGGCGAACTTCACCACCTTCGCCCGGCCGGTGAAGCCGCGGGCCAGCCGGATCGCGGACATGGTGGCCTCGGTGCCGGAGGAGACCAGGCGGACCTGCTCGACCGGGGCGATCCGGGAGACGATCTCCTCGGCCAGCTCGACCTCGCCCTGGCCGGGGGTGCCGAAGGAGGTGCCGCGGGAGACGGCCTGCTGGACGGCGTCGATCACCGCGGGGTGCGCGTGGCCCAGGATCATCGGACCCCACGAGCACACCAGGTCGACGTACTCACGGCCGTCGGCGTCGGTGAGGTAGGGGCCGGTGCCGGACACCATGAAGCGCGGCGTGCCGCCGACCGCGCGGAAGGCGCGCACCGGGGAGTTGACGCCGCCGGGCGTGACCACGGAGGCGCGTTCGAACAGCGACTGGGACTGGGGGGCTTCGTAGGGGTAGCTCACAGGAGACATGGTCTCAAATCGTGTCCTTCAGCTCTGCATGTCCGGCCCGATCATCTGGAACGATGATCCGGGCACCGTTGTCTGTACGGTTGTCCTGACGGTTGTCCGTACGGACGGGGCCGCTGGCCGCTCCGGAGCACGGACCAGTCAGACTGTGTACACAGGGTGCGCGAGCGCTCCGGTTGTGTGCAGGGGTGTGGAGAGGACTGCCGCGTACCGCGAGTGGGTACGGCGGCGCATGACGGGTAAGGAGCACGCCCGGCGGGACGCCGGACGTGCGGGGGTCTGTCGATTCCGGCGAATTCCGGTGAGGATGGTCCGAGTGTCCGAGGCGCAGGACGGCTACGACGAGGCCGCGGGGGGCTCCCGCCGGCCCGCCGAGGCCGCACGCGGGGGTACGGGAGCGGGTACGGGTCGTGGTCGTCGCGGCGGCGAGAGGCGGGGTGAGGGACGCGTGGGGGTGACGTACAAGTACTTCGGCGCACCGGACCGCGCGACCGCCGCCAGGGTCCCCACCGCCCTCGGCCCGGGCGGTCTCGGCCTGGACGCCGGCGAACTCGGCGCGCTGGGGCGGCTCGGCGACCTGATGGAGACCAGCGGCTCCCCCACCGGCCACCTCTCCACCAAGATCAAGCCGGAGACCATGAGCGCCATGGTGCTCACCGGCATCCAGGGCGTCCCCCTGCACCAGGTGCCGCCGCTGGAACTCGTCGTGCTGCACCCCGACTACGCCGTCGTCCAGCTCCCGCACAACGTGGTCGAACCGCTCCGCAAGGCCGACATCACCGAGCTCGGCGCGGCCGCCTTCATCTGGTCCACCGTCCAGGACCGGCGCGGGCCGCGCGACGCCTTCGTGATCTACAGCATGCTGCACGAGTGGCAGGACTTCGCCAACCGGCTGCACGACGCCGGGCACCAGCTGTACTGCCTGGTCTGGCCGTAGAACACCCGTACACCGTCCCGAGTTGGCGGATCGTCAGCTCTTGCTGACGGCCGGTCGGAGCAGCACCGCCGCCAGCAGCAGCGCCGCCGCGAGCAGTCCGGCGGCCACCGCGAAGGCGAGCCGGAAGCCGCCCGCGAGCGCCTCGCCCGCGGGGTGCCCGGAGGCGGCCAGGGCTCCGGTGCGGCCGTCGGCGAGGGTGGTGAGCACGGCGACACCGAGCGCCCCGCCGATCTGCTGGGTGGTGTTGAACAGCCCGGAGGCGGTGCCCGCGTCGGCCGGGCCGGCGCCGGACATGCCGAGCACGGCGAGCGTGGACAGCACCAGGCCGCCACCGGAGATCAGCAGCATGGTCGGCAGCAGGTCGACGACGTAGTCGGCGTCGGACGGCAGCCGGACCAGCAGGGCGAGCGCGGCGAGCAGCATGGCCAGGCCGGTGAGCAGGACGGCGCGCTCGCCGAACCTCGCGCTCAGCCGGGCGGAGAGCAGCAGTGACACCGCGCCGATGGCGGCCGCCGCCGGCAGCATCGCCAGGCCCGTGGCGGCCGCGCCGTAGCCGAGGACCCGCTGCATGTAGAGGGCGACCATGATCTGGAAGCCGAACATCCCGGAGATGGTCAGCACCTGCACCAGGTTGGCGCCGGAGACGTCGCGCGAGCGGAACATCCGCAGCGGGAGCAGCGGCTCGGCGGCCCGGGCCTGGCGGAGCAGGAAGGCGGCCAGCAGGGCGAGCGAGAGCGCGCCGAGGCCGAGGGTGCGGGCGGAGGTCCAGCCGTTCGCGCCGGCGCCGACGATGGTGGAGATGCCGAGCATCAGCGCGGCGGTGATCAGCACGGCGCCCAGGGCGTCGGCGCCGGCCCGCAGGCCCGGGCCGCGGTCGGGCTCCAGCACCCGGAGGGCCAGCAGGGCGGCGGCGAGGCCGAGCGGCAGGTTGATCAGGAAGATCCAGTGCCAGTTGAGGGCCTGGGTGAGCACCCCGCCGAGGACCTGGCCGATCGAGGCGCCGGCCGCGCCGACGAAGCTGAACGCGCCGATCGCGCGGCCGCGTTCGCGCGGCTCGGGGAAGAGCGTGACGATCATGCCGAGGCTGACGGCGGAGGCCATCGCGCCGCCGACGCCCTGGAGGAAGCGGGCGGCGATCAGCACGGCCTGCCCGGTGGCGACGGCGCAGAGCAGCGAGGCCACGGTGAAGACGGCGAGTCCGGCGATGAAGACCCGCCTGCGGCCGATGAGGTCGCCGAGCCGGCCGGCCAGCAGGAGCAGCCCGCCGAAGGCGATCAGGTAGGCGTTGAGCGTCCAGGTGAGGTCGGCGGGCGAGAAGCCCAGGTCGTCCTGGATGGCGGGCAGCGCCACGGTGACGATCGAGCCGTCCAGGACGATCATCAGCATTCCCGCGCAGAGCACCGTGAGGGCGAGCATGCGCGAGCGGGTGGGGGCTGCGGAGGCCGCGTCGGGCGCGGCCTGGGCGTGCGTGGTCATGGCGGGTCTCCCGGTTCGTCGAGTACCGGGAAGGACGCTATCAGATTGTTTTGTTCGGGACTATCTATCTCGGGAGCAGGATGCGGCCATGGCTCAGCCCCGGGCGCGGCGGGCCCGGCGGACCGTCCGTTCACTCTCCACCGGCTCCGCCAGGTGGCCGTCCACCAGGCGGGTCAGGGCCGAGACGAACGACTGCTGCTCGGGCTGCGGCAGCGAGTCCAGCAGCTCGCGGTGCACCCGGTCGGCGATCTCGGTGCCCTTCACCACGGCCTGCTCCCCCGCCTCGGTGACCGAGATGATCCGGGCCCGGCGGTCGGTCGCGGACGGGCGGCGCTCGGCCAGGCCCGCCTTCTCCAGCTCGTCGACGGTGACCACCATGGTGGTCTTGTCCAGGTCCGCCAGCTCGGCCAGCTGGATCTGGGTGCGCTCGGCCTCCCAGGCGTGGAACAGCACGCAGTAGGCGCGGGGGGTGATCCCGAGCTCCGTGAAGGCGGCCGCCATCCGGGTCGCCAGCACGTGGCTCGCGTGGTCCAGCAGGCCGGAGATGTCGCGGATCTGGCGCACGGGTGGCGGGGTCGTCGTCATACGTCCGAGGTTAGCAACGGCCCGTCTGCTCCCGGATGATCCCGTAGCCAACCAACACCGGGGTTACGGGATACCCAACTCGAACAGCGCATACCCCGCGTACCAGCCCGCCGCGAGCACCGGCATCGCGAACAGCCCGACCAGCGAGGAGGTCCGCACCCGGCGCAGCGCCACCGCCAGGCCGATGAACAGCGGGAAGGCCGGCAGCAGGTAGCGCGAGATGTTGCCGAAGATCTGGTTGCTGCTCAGCGCGGTGATGACGGTGAGCGCGGTGTACACCCACAGGACCAGCGGCGGGCGGGTCCGCCAGAGCAGCACCAGCAGACCGGGCAGGGCGATCAGCAGGGCGATCGCGATCAGGTCCGGGACGGGGTTGGACTGCCAGAACGTCCAGTGGCCGGTGATCACGTCCATGATCGTGCGCAGGGTGGAGGCGCCGCCGTCGAAGTAGCGGTTCCAGGCGCCGCGCTGGAGCTTGAAGTAGCCGCCCCAGTCGCCCATCCGCCAGCCGACCCAGGCGACGTAGCCGAGCAGGCCCCACGGGGTGATCAGCATCGCGGTCAGCGGGCGGGCCACCCCGTCGGTGCGGCGCACCAGTGCGACCAGCGCGGCGATCGACACGGCGGCGATCAGCGCGGCGGCGGTCGGCCGGTTGAGGCCCGCCACCAGCGCCAGCACCCCGGCGGTCAGCCAGCGGCGGGTCATCACGCAGTAGCAGGCCCAGGCGGAGAGCGCGACGAACAGCGAGTCCGAGTAGACCGCCCACTCCACGCCCGAACCCGGGAACAGGCCCCAGATCACCGCGGCGATCACGCCCGCCCGGAAGCCGCCGAGCCGCTCGGCGATCGCGAAGATCCCGGCCGCGGCGACCAGCGAGGCGAGCACCGAGACCACGATCCCGGAGCCGTACGGGCCGAGCCCGGTGACGGCGCCGACCAGCCGCATCAGCCAGGGGTAGAGCGGGAAGAAGGCGGCGGAGTTCTCGTAGTAGGTGGCCAGCGGGAAGCCGTGCAGCGGGATCAGCTGCGGGTTGTAGCCGTTCTCGGCGATCCGCTGGTACCAGACGCCGTCCCAGGTGCCCAGCACGTCCCACGGGTTGGCACCGCCGCCGCGGCCGGGCTCCTTCTTCAGGTAGTCCCCGGTGTGCGACAGCAGCGTCAGGAAGACGGTCAGGCCGATGGCCTTGACCACCGCGTACGCGCCGAGCGCGGGCGCGAAGCGGTCCACCAGCGCCCCGAACCGTCCGGGCGCCAGGCCCGCCCGCTCCCCGGCCCCCTCCCCCGTCGGTGTCACGGGCTCGGTACTGGACGACTCGGTGCTCGATGCCGTGCTCATCTGCTCTGGGTACTCCCCGCCCCGCTCAAGGTGCGCGCGGCTCCGGCGCAACGATTTTCCCGTGAGCCTACGGCACGCCCCCGCGGCCGCACCCTCCCCCGTCCCGCCCCTCGGACGCCGCACCACGTGGGCGGGGCCGTCGCCCACCCGGTCGGGGGTGGGCGACGGCCCCGTGACGGGCGCCGGTCGCCTCCGTGAACGTCAGCCGTGGACGTACACGATGCCGAGCTTGGTCAGCTGCCAGAGCTGGCCGGCCACGCCGGTGTCGGCGGCGAGCTCGACGTAGGGGTTGCCCTTGGCGTCGAGGGTGCTGCCGGCGGAGAGCACCTTGCCCTGGTCCTGGGAGTCGACGATCTTGTAGGTGCCGGGGGCGGCCGGCTTGAACACCCAGTGCTGGTTGCCGCCGCCGTTGCAGCCCCACTGCTGGATCCGGGTGCCGGGGGCGGTCGAGGCGCCGTTGGCGTCCAGGCACATGTCGCGGTTGCCGCTGAAGTCGACCTCGTAGCTGCCGCCGGCCTTGGCCTCCAGGACGAAGGACTGGTTCAGCCCGCCGGTGGCCGGGTAGCTGATCGCGGCCCGGCCGTTGGTGGAGTCGCCGTAGGTGCCGCCGCCGCTGAGGTCGAGCGCGTTGCCGGTGGCGGCGTTGGTCAGCTGGTACCAGGAGCCGTCCTCGGGGACGTCGCCGAAGGGTTTGCCGGGCGTGAGCGGCTGGATCGAGGTGGTGTTCTGCTGGTTGAGCGTGCAGTACGCCTGGCTGAGGTCGGAGCGGGCGAAGAACTGGCCGAGGCAGACGCCCTCACCGCGGTAGCCCGCCACCCGCAGGTGGTACGACTGGCGGACCATGTTCATGCACAGCCCGGGGATGCCGATCTGCGAGTCGCAGCCGTTGCGCACCCACTCCGAGAGGTTGATGACGTCCCCGTTGGTGTACTCGTACGGGGAGGTCGTCCACTCCGCGCAGACCTCGTGCCCGAAGGAGACCCGCCGCTGGTCCAGGTACCGCACGCCGGGCACCTGTTCGGCCGCGGAGCGGAGCGCGTCGCTGAAGGTCGGCACCACCCAGTTGTGGCCCCAGGCGAGGTCCTCGGGGAAGGCCGGGCAGCCGTCGGCGACCTTGCCGACGTAGTCGTTGCGCCGGATGTCCGGGGTGATCGGGTTGAAGTACGACTGGTAGACCAGCTGGTACGAGGAGTCGGCGTAGCCGGCCCTGCGCATGGTCTGCCGGACGTTCTGCAGCGCGGCGACCACCTTGGGCTGGATCCGCTGGGCCCGCCTGCGGATCTCGTCGCTGCCGATGGTGTCCCGGCAGCCCTGGGCCTTGGGGACGGGGAAGTACTGCGAGAGGCAGTGCATCATGATGCCGGTGAAGTCGAAGTCGTCGTTGGCGCCGATGGTGACCACGACCATCTTCACGTCGTACTTGCCCGCCACGTCGGCGAGTTTGACGTCCTGCTTGGGCTCGCCGAAGTCGCCGCTGCCCGCGCCGGTGATCTTCGCCAGCTCGGGGTCGCTGACCAGGTCGCCGGTCTGGGCGCCGGAGCAGGCGAGGTCGATCGGGGTGACCCCGGGGATGTCGGTGACGAAGATCTCCGACTTGGGGTGCCGGTGGCAGTAGTTGGTGGGGCTGTCGGTCTCCGGGAAGTAGCCGTCGCCGGTGTCGGTGCCGGCGCCCTCACCGGAGATGGCGCTGTCGCCGAGGGCGACGATCGCGGCCGGGCGGGTGGCACCGGGTGCCGGGGCCGGGGCGCTGTCGGCCAGTGCGGCCGGGGCGCCGGTCAGGCCGAGGGTGGCGACGAGCGCGCCGGTGGCGAACAGCGCGCCGGCCCGGGAGCGGCGCCGGGCCGGCCCCCTTCGCCGTGCCGCTGACATGCGGAACCTGATCACACGCGACTCCTTGCAGGGGGTGGGGGAACCGCCCGGCCGGGGGCGCCGAGCGGCGCGGAGCAGCAAGGGAGGAGCAGTAAAGATGAGCAGGTCTCACATTCTAGGTACTGACAAGTAACGCAACAAGGCTTGTGACATCGGGCAGACTTGACGCGGTGACGGGAAACGCCGGAGAGCCGCCGCTCCGCGCCCCAGGAGGGAAGCGCGGAACGGCGGCTCTCACCGGCCGAACCGGAAGTGGGCTCAGCCCACGTTGGCGCACTTGTTGCCGAACGCCGGGTTCAGCAGACCGACGATGTCGATGGTGTTGCCGCACAGGTTGATCGGCAGGTGGACCGGGACCTGGAGCAGGTTTCCGGAGAGGACACCGGGGGAGCCGGCGGCGACACCCTCAGCGCCGGCGCTGGCCATCGCGGTGCCGGTGCCGGCGGCCACGATGCCCACCACGGCCGCGCCGACGGCGGCGGTCTTCTTGATGCTCATACGAGCCTCCTGACTGTTCAACAGAGATGCACGGGGAGTGCGACATCTAGAACGAGACCCCTCCGGTGCGGTTGCGACGACGCCCGTAGCGTCACCCATCCGGCGCAACGCGGCCGTGGACCGGCATTCGGGTGATCACCGAACCGGACCGTTTCCCCTCGCGCCGCGCCTCGTTCTCCCTCACGGAACCCGGTCCACCGGCCCCCCGCACACGAATCGAGTACCGCCCATGCGCAAGCCCGCCCACGGCCACGTCGGCACCGCGGCCACCGGCCACTCGACCGGTGCGGCGGACCCCCTGAACCCGGCGTTCGGGAGCCATTCCCCGAACGCCTGACCGGGATTTCCCGGTGCGCCTCCGTCCGAACGTTCCCGGCCGTGCGGGAATTGTTCGCGGGGCGCCCGAAGAACGACGGCCGCGTCCACGCCCGAGCCATGGGCGGAACACGCCGGTGTGCGCCGTCGGAGTGAAAACCACGGCAATCCCCTAAGCCAACGGGTGGGTATTCGTGCTCACCCGGCTTCCCGACATTTCCCTTCCGTCGGGCAGAAATCGGAGGAAAGACATGCGCAACTTGAAGAAGGCCGCCGTCCTGTCGCTGGCCACCACCGGTCTCGTACTCGGTGCCTCCGGCGGCGCGTTCGCCAGCGCGGGCGCCGAGGGCGTCGCCGCGAACTCCCCCGGTGTCGCCTCGGGCAACAACATCCAGATCCCGGTCCACCTGCCGGTCAACGTGTGCGGCAACACCATCAACGTCCTGATCGCCGCCCTGAACCCGGCGTTCGGCAACACCTGCGTCAACAACGGCTGAACCGGCGGTCGCCGCACCGGCGACAGCTGATTCACCGTGCCGCGCCCCGCAGTGCCGGGGCCCGGCACGCTCCACCCGCGTGTGATCGAGGAGATCAACCCCATGCAGAACGTGAAGAAGGCCGCCGTCCTCTCCGCCGCCGCCGTCGGCCTGGTGCTGGGCGCGGCGGGCTCCGCCGCCGCCAACTCGGGCGCCCAGGGCGTGGCCGCCGGCTCCCCCGGCGTGCTCTCCGGCAACCTGATCCAGGTCCCGCTGGACGTCCCGATCAACCTGTGCGGCAACTCCATCAACATCGTCGGCCTGCTGAACCCGGCGTTCGGCAACACCTGCGTCAACAACGAGCCGCACCCGCACCCCGCGGACGACTGCTGATCCCCGATCGGCACGCATTCCGGCCGTACTGCCCCCCGACCAGCCGGCCGGGGGGCGGTTCGGCGTTCCCGGACCACTCCTGACCGTCCGGGACCACGACCCATCGAAGGGTGATCCGCATGGTTTCGAAGAAGAGCGGAGCCGGCCTGGCCGCCGCCGTGGGTGCCGTGGTGCTGCTCGGCACCGGCTCGGCGCAGGCCGCCCCCGCGTCCGGCCCGGCGCTCCCGGCCACGCTGACCAAAACGGACGTCGGCCAGGCGCTGAACGGGACGACGAGCGGCCTCGGCTACGGTGTCGCGCCGATCAAGAGCCTGCGCCTGGACCCGTGGGCCAACTCCGGGGCCGACTTCCTCAACAACGGGGCGGTCGTCCAGCCGGACCAGGGCCTGGCCCCGGTCGGCACCACCACGCTGACCGGCCCGCTGAGCGCGGGCGGCGGGGTCAAGGACCTCCCGCTGGTCGGGGGGCTGACCGGCCTGCTGCCGGGCTGAGCGCCCGGACGCGTCGGAGCCCGGCACCCCTTCCGTACGAAGGGGTGCCGGGCTCCGGTGCGTGCGGCGCCGGTGGGCTCAGAGCCCGGTGAGACTGGTCAGGCCGGCCAGCCCCGTCCCCTGGACCAGGCCGGTGGTGGCCGAGGTGGTGGCCGCGGTGGCGTTGTCCGTCAGGTTCGACTGCCGCAGCACGCCGGTGGCGGTCATGGTCCCGGCGCCGGCCAGGCCGTTCACCGTGTCGGTGACGGAGATCCGCTCGTCGTCGCCGCCCAGGCTGGCGGTGGCCCCGGGGATGGTCTGGACGGCGCCGGTGACCAGGTGCGGGTCCACCTCGTCCACCCGCAGCCGGCCGTCGGCGAGCTGGCCGGTGCCGTCCTGGACCAGCGTGAGCGGCTTGCCCACGTCGAGGCCGGGGGTCCTGGCGTTCAGCGGCGCGGCCGGGGCGTCCAGCAGCACCTGGCCGAGGTCGGCGCCCTGGTCGACCAGCGGGAGCGGCAGCTGGGCCTTGGCGCTCGGGCCGACCTTGCCGGTGGCCAGCTGGGGCACGAGGTGCTCCGGGATCAGCTCGCCGCCGGTGGTCCGGCCCGGCGCCGGCGGCATGAGCAGCGAGGTCGGGATGCCGGCCGTGAGGCGGCTGCCCAGCGGGGCGAGCGGTACGTCCGCCGGGACCTGCTGGGTGGACAGCGTGTCCTCCAGCGCCCCGACCTGGTCGAGGCCGACCGGGGCGGCGGAGGCCGCTCCCTGGGAGGCGAGCACGCCCGCACCGACCGCCAGCAGCATCGCGCCGGCCCGCTTGGAGAACTTCATGCTTTTCACCGTTCTGCCTGTCCGTACTGGACGTATCTGGACGTACTGGGGATCTCTGGGGGGAGGGCTGCGGGGGCGCAGCCGGAAAGCAAACTGCGCAACGAGCGAGCGTGAGCCCGGAATGCGGCCGTTAACCGGTTCGGGTTAATAATCCGACCGGGAGTCACCGCCCGACGCGCCTCCCGGACTCTTTTCGGGAATCCCCGTAACCTTCCGTGCCGTCATTCTTTGATCTGGACGTCAGTGACTGCAGACCGGGTCTGAGCGTTCTGGGTGTTTGCGACGCACGGAAACCGAAAGCATTTCAGAGAGGGATCTCCCATGATCCAGAAGTCCTTCGCCGCCGCCGGCCTGGCCGTCGCCGCGCTGGCCGGTGCCGCCGCGCCCGCCTCGGCCATCGGTGACGCGGACGGCGCCGCAGCCTCGATCGAGGGCAACGGCGGCACCAACTTCACCGGGACGGTCGGGAACAACAGCCCGAACTTCCACTTCCTGGACAACCCGAACATCTGCCTGCCGGAGATCCACAACATCGCCGTCGGCGTGCTCGGCGTCGCCGTCCCGGTCGAGGTGCCGATCGCCAACAGCGGCGGCAAGCAGTTCTGCACCATCGGCCAGGGCACCCAGAGCCAGGGCGACGGCGGCATCTCCCACCTGGTCGGCTGATCGCTCCCCGCGCTGCTCCCCCCTGCACCACTCCCCGATCCACCTTCGAATCGCTCCCCGATTCACCCCCGAGAGGAAAACCGGAAATGATCAAGAAGTCCCTCGCTGCGGCCGGCCTGGCCGCCGCCGCCATCGCGATGTCGGCCGGCTCGGCCTCCGCCATCGTCGACTCGGACGGCGCCGCCACCTCCGTCCAGGGCAACGGCGGCACCAACCACACCGGCACCACCGGCAACGGCAGCCCGAACAGCCACGTTCTGGACAACCCGAACATCTGCCTGCCGGAGATCCACAACATCGCCGTCGCCGTCATCGGCATCGCGGTTCCGGTCGAGGTGCCGGTCCTGAACAACCAGCCGAAGCAGATCTGCGACGTGGGCCAGAACACCCAGTCCACGGGCGACGCGGGTGTCTCGCACCTGATCGGCTGATCAAGGGGCATGGCACGGACGGAGGGCCCGGGGAGGAAGGTCTCCCCGGGCCCTCCGGGCTTGGCGTCCGGAGGGCCGTCGCACCTCGGCGGCCGTCCGGGTGACGGTACGTCGGACCGGGCGCGTGGGGCGTCGGGCCGACGGCCGGAAGTGATGACGTGTCACGAGCGCCCGCGGGGGCGCTCCGAGAGAGAGGGCAGATCCATGAAGAGCATGCTGGCCAAGGCCGCCCTGACCGCCACCGTCGCGCTGGCGCTCACGGGTGCCGCCACCCCGGCGTTCGCGCACGTCGGCGTGGCGGGCGGCGGCCACGGCATCGCCACCGCCAACCCCCCGTTCGCGGCCGGTGAGGAGTTCGGCGTCGCCCACGCCGGCGACGTCGTCGTCGGAGGCTTCGGTGGCGGCGCCGCCACCTCCACCGGTGTGGTCGGCGGCGGTGCGGGCTTCGCGCACGTCGGCGACTGACGGCGGGAACCCGGAAGGCCGGGCCGCTCCCACGGGGAGCGGCCCGGCCTTCCGCCGTAGCGCATCCGCTACTTGAGCATCCGGGCGGCCTCGACGGCCCAGTAGGTGAGGATCTGCTCGGCGCCGGCCCGGCGGATCGAGGTGAGCGTCTCCATGATCATCCGCTCCCGGTCGATCCAGCCGTTCGCGGCGGCCGCCTCGACCATCGCGTACTCGCCCGAGACCTGGTACGCGGAGACCGGCACCGGGGAGGCGTCGGCGATCTGGCGCAGGATGTCCAGGTAGGCCATGGCCGGCTTGACCATCACCATGTCCGCGCCCTCGGCGAGGTCCTGCTCCAGCTCGCGCAGCGACTCGCGGGCGTTGGCCGGGTCCTGCTGGTAGGTCTTGCGGTCGCCCTTGAGCGAGGAGCCGACGGCCTCGCGGAACGGGCCGTAGAAGGCCGAGGCGTACTTGGCCGTGTAGGCGAGGATGCCCACGTCCTGGTGCCCGGCCTCGTCCAGCGCCCGACGGATCACGGCGATCTGGCCGTCCATCATGCCGGACGGGCCGACCAGGTGGACGCCGGCGTCGGCCTGCACCCGGGCCATCTCGGCGTAGCGCTCCAGGGTGGCGTCGTTGTCCACGCTGCCGTCGGCGGCCAGCACGCCGCAGTGGCCGTGGTCGGTGTACTCGTCCAGGCAGAGGTCGGACATGACCACCAGGGAGTCGCCGACCTCGGAGACCACGTCCCGGATCGCCCGCTGGAGGATGCCGTCCGGGTTGGTGCCCTCGGTGCCGGTCGCGTCCTGCACCTCGGGGACGCCGAACAGCATGACGCCGCCCAGGCCCGCCTCGGCCGCCTCCACCGCGGCCTTGCGCAGGGTGTCGCGGGTGTGCTGGACCACACCCGGCATCGAGGTGACCGGCACCGGCTCGCTGACGCCCTCCCGGACGAACAGCGGCAGGACCAGCTCCGCCGGGTGCAGCCTGGTCTCGGCGACCAGGCGTCGCATCGCCGGGCTCTGGCGCAGCCGGCGGGGGCGAACGTACGGGAATTCAGCGGACACGGCTTCTCTCTCCGAACGGTTGTGCACGGCCGGGGGCGACCGACTGCCGCCCCCGGCGCCTTGGTGGTGAAAGGCCCTCAGCGGGCCTTGCGGCGCGAGCCGGGACGGCGCTCGCTGGGCCGGTAGACCGGCTCCCCCGCGGCCGTCGCGGTGTCGCGGCGCTTGGCCCCGAAGTCTGCCAGCGCCTGGGCCAGCGCGGCCGCCGACGGGGCCGGGGCCATCACGTCGACCCGCAGGCCGTGCTCCTCGGCGGTCTTGGCGGTGGCCGGGCCGATGCAGGCGATGACCGTGACGTTGTGCGGCTTGCCGGCGATGCCGACCAGGTTCCGGACGGTCGAGGACGAGGTGAACAGCACCGCGTCGAAGCCGCCACCCTTGATCGCCTCACGGGTCTCGGCCGGCGGCGGCGAGGCGCGCACCGTCCGGTACGCCGTCACGTCGTCGACCTCCCAGCCGAGCTCGACCAGGCCGGCCACCAGGGTCTCGGTGGCGATGTCGGCGCGCGGCAGCAGCACCCGGTCGATCGGGTCGAAGACCGGGTCGTACGGCGGCCAGTCCTCCAGCAGACCGGCCGCGGACTGCTCGCCCGAGGGCACCAGGTCCGGCTTCACGCCGAAGTCCACCAGGGCCTGCGCGGTGGTCTCGCCGACCGCCGCGACCTTGATCCCGGCGAACGCCCGGGCGTCCAGGCCGTACTCCTCGAACTTCTCCCGGACGGCGCGGACGGCGTTCACCGAGGTGAAGGCGATCCACTCGTACCGGCCGGTGACCAGGCCCTTGATGGCCCGCTCCATCTGCTGCGGGGTGCGCGGCGGCTCGACCGCGATGGTCGGCACCTCCTGCGGCACCGCGCCGTACGAGCGCAGCTGCTCGGACAGGCCGTGGGCCTGCTCCTTGGTGCGCGGCACGAGGACGTTCCAGCCGAACAGCGGCTTGGTCTCGAACCACGAGTGCGAGGCGCGGTGGGCGACCTGCTCGCCCACCACGGCTATCACCGAGGTGGCCGGGTCCACCGGGGCGGAGACCGGCGAGGGCAGCACCCGGGCGGCCTTCAGGTCGGCCGCGATGGCGGACAGCGTGGAGGTGAAGGTGCGCTGGCGGGTGGTGGTGCCGGAGAGGGTGGCGCTCAGCGCCGAGTCCGGCTTGCGGCCGTTGGAGACCAGCGCGCTCGCGGTGGCCGGCAGCTGGCCCAGGGTGGTGCGGACCACCAGGGTGGTCTCCGGCGCGCCCAGGTCGACCGGGGCGCCGGACAGCAGCTGGGCGCCGTCCACGAAACGGACGTCGGTGCCGGCCGTGCCGCGCAGCGGGACGCCCGCGTACGCCGGGACGCCGACCGACTGGGCGACGCCCGGGACCACCTCGAAGGGGATCCCGTCGCCCGCGCAGCTGAGCATCTCCTCGGCGGCGCAGCCGTCCAGGCCCGGGTCGCCGTCGACGGTGCGGACCACGTGCTTGCCGGACCGCACGGCCTCGGCGACCAGCTTGGCCAGGTCGAAGTCGGTGCCCTCGGCGGCGGGGGTGTGCACCTGCACACCGGCCGGACAGTGGCTGCGCACGGCCGCCGCGGTCAGCGGGTCGGCGACCAGGACGTCGGCCGAGGACAGCACCTCGACCGCGCGCAGGGTCAGCAGGCCCGGGTCCCCGGGGCCCGCGCCCAGGAAGGTGCACCGTCCGGTGGGCTGGCCTGCCGGGAACAGGGCGTCGGTGGCGGCGGTGGGGCTCATCGGGCTCGCTCCCCCATCAGGGTGGCCGCGCCCGCGTCGAGCAGCCGCGCGGCCAGCGCGTGGCCGAGGGCCCGCGCCTGCTGCTCGGCGGTCTCGTCGAGGACGATCGGACCGTTGGCGGACATCTTCAGCAGGGCGGTGCCGTCGGGGTCGCCGACCACACCCTCCAGCCGCAGTTCGTTCTCCCGGCCCCAGGTGGCCAGCGCGGCCACCGGAGCCGAGCAGCCGGCCTCCAGGGTGGCCAGCAGGGCGCGCTCGGCGGCCACGGCGACCCGGGTGGGGGCGTGGTCCAGCGCGGCGAGCGCGGCGGTCAGCGCAGTGTTCTCGGCGGTGCACTCGACGGCGAGCGCGCCCTGGCCGGGGGCCGGGATCATCAGCTCGGTGTCGAGGTGCTGGGAGATCTCGGCACTGCGGCCGAGCCGGTTGAGGCCGGCCGTGGCCAGCACGACCGCGTCCAGCTCGCCGTTGGTCACGAAGCCGATCCGGGTGTCCACGTTGCCGCGGATCGCGACGGTCTCCAGCTGGGCGCCGCGGGCGCGGGCCCAGGCGTTCAGCTGCGCCATCCGGCGCGGCGAGCCGGTGCCGATCCGGGCCGGGCGGCCCGATCCGGCCAGCTTCTCCACCAGCTCCTCCAGGCCCAGGCCCTCGGTGGCGACCAGGGCGTCCCGGACGTCCTCGCGCTCGGGGACGGCGGCCAGCACCAGGCCCTCGGGGGCCGCGGTGGGCAGGTCCTTGAGCGAGTGCACGGCGAAGTCGATCCGGCCCTCCAGCAGCGCGTCCCGCAGGGCGGAGACGAACACGCCGGTGCCGCCGATCTGCGCGAGCGACTCCCGGGAGGTGTCGCCGTAGGTGGTGATCTCGACCAGCTCGACGGGGCGCCCGGTGAGCCTGGTCACCTCGCGGGCGATCATGCCCGACTGGGCCATGGCGAGCGCGCTGCGCCGGGTGCCGAGCCGCAGGGCGGGGGTTCCCAGGGGCTGCTCGGTGAGCGGTTGACCATTCATGAGGTGATCGTCCCGGTGGTACTCGTGGGATGGCTGACGGTTCATCTGGCGCCCCCGCCCGAAGGCTGGGGCCGGCCGCCGACGGGCGTGCCCGACACGGCGTGCACGGCCGCCGGGTCGAGGTCGAACAGCTCGCGCAGGGCGTCCGCGTAGGACGCTCCGCCGGGCTCGGCGGCCAACTGCTTCACCCGGACGGTCGGGGCGTGCAGCAGCTTGTCGACGACGCGGCGGACGGTCTGGGTGATCTCGGCGCGGGAGCGCTCGTCCAGGTCGGGCAGCCGGGAGTCCAGCCGGCCCAGCTCGGCGGTGACCACCTCGGAGGCCATCGCCCGCAGCGCGACCACGGTCGGCGCGATCCGGGCGGCCCGCTGGGCGGCGCCGAAGGCCGTCACCTCGTCGGCGACGATCCGGGTGACCTGGTCGACGTCGCCGGCGCCGGGGGTGGCGGCGTGCGCGTGGGAGAGGCTCTCCAGGTCGACCAGCAGGGCGCCGTCGATCCCGTGCACCTCCTGGTCGACGTCCCGCGGCATGGCGAGGTCGAGCAGCGCGAGCGGCTGCCCCGCCGGGCGGGAGGCGATCGCGGTGGCCACGTCCTCGGCCTTGATCACCACGCCGGCCGCGCCGGTGCAGGAGATCACCAGGTCGACGTCGGCCAGCGCCTGCGGCACCTTGGCGAGGTCCAGGGTGCGGGCCACGTCCGGGCCGAGGATCTCGACCAGGCGCTCGGCGCGGGCCGGCGTCCGGTTGGCGATCAGCAGGTCGGTGACGCCGGAGCGGACCAGGGTGGCGGCGGCCAGCGAGCTCATCGAGCCGGCGCCGACCACCAGCGCGCGCTTGCCGGCGATCTCGCCCGCGCCCGCCGCGACCTGCTCCAGGCCGAAGGTGACCAGCGACTGGCCGGCCTTGTCGATGCCGGTCTCGCTGTGCGCCCGCTTGCCGACCCGCAGCGCCTGCTGGAACAGCTCGTTCAGGTCGCGCCCGGCGGTGTGCTCGTCCTGGGCCTTGGCCAGCGCGTCGCGCAGCTGGCCGAGGATCTGGCCCTCGCCGACCACCATCGAGTCCAGGCCGCAGGCCACCGAGAAGAGGTGGTGGACGGCGCGGTCCTCGTAGTGGACGTACAGGTGGGAGGTCAGCTCCTCCAGGTCCACCCCGCTGTGGTGGGCCAGCAGCAGCGACAGCTCGGCGACGCCGGCGTGGAACTTGTCCACGTCCGCGTACAGCTCGATCCGGTTGCAGGTGTTGACCAGCGCGGCCTCGGCGACGGTCGAGGACGCGGCCGCGTCGTGCAGCAGCCGGGTCGGGACCTCGCCGGTCAGCGCGGCGCGCTCCAGCACGCCCACCGGCGCCGTCCGGTGGCTCAGTCCGACGACGAGAAGGCTCATGCCCGTCCCCCACAGCTCTTCGTGTTCATGCGGGCATCACCGCGGACAGCTCGCCCTCGCCGCCCTTGGCGGCCTTTCCCTTGGCCTGCTCGGCCTGGTCCTTCGCCGCCGGCTCGCCGGCGGCGCGGCCCTTGCCGTTGCCGCCCGCCGCGCGGCGCAGCTTGGCGGCCGCCGCCCGGACCGGGCCGGGGGCGCGGTCCAGCACCGACTCGCTGTGGTCCGGCTCCTCGCCGGCCTTGCGCTGCTCGTGGAAGGCCAGGATCTGCAGCTCGATGGAGAGGTCCACCTTGCGCACGTCCACGCCGTCCGGGACGGTCAGCACGGTCGGGGCGAAGTTGAGGATGCTGGTGACACCGGCCTCGACCAGGCGGTCGCAGACCAGCTGGGCGGCGCCGGGCGGGGTGGTGATCACGCCGATGGAGACGTGCTGGCTCTCGACGATCGACTCCAGCTCGTCCATGTGCCGCACCGGAAGTCCGGCCGCGGTGGAACCGACCACGTTGGGATCGGCGTCCAACAGTGCGGCGACCCGGAAACCGCGGGAGGCGAAACCGCCGTAGTTGGCGAGCGCGTGGCCCAGGTTCCCGATGCCCACGATGACGACCGGCCAGTCCTGCGTCAGGCCGAGCTCGCGGGAGATCTGGTAGACGAGGTACTCGACGTCGTAGCCGACGCCGCGGGTGCCGTAGGAGCCGAGGTAGGAGAAGTCCTTGCGCAGCTTGGCCGAGTTCACGCCGGCCGCGGCGGCCAGCTCCTCGGAGGAGACGGTCGGCACCGAGCGCTCGGAGAGCGCGGTGAGCGCGCGCAGGTAGAGGGGCAGCCGGGCGACGGTCGCCTCCGGGATGCCCCGGGCACGCGAGGGTCGGCGCGCGGCGCCCTGGTCGGGCGTCTGCGAACTGCTCTGTGGTGATCGGCCGATTGCCACGGTGCTCCTGTGGGTGAAGCTGGGCTTTGGCAGCCAGGCTAAGCGTTTGTGAACGTGTGCACAAAGATGGTGTCCGTTTTGTCCCCGCACAGTGATGCGCATCACGCCATTGACCCCATAGCACCGGCATGGGTCTGGACCACCTCCGGGGCCTGGGGGCCGGGCAGCCAGGGGCCGTACGGCGCCTCCCGGCGCCGCAGCGGAACGGCCGCCCCGGACGGGCGGGAACGGGCCCGGCCCAGCCGCGGCCAGGGCACCCGGGCGGCCTCGCGCAGCGGGGCGGCCCAGTCGTCCCGCGGGCAGGACGGGGCGCCCAGGCAGTACCGCAGCAGCTCGGCCGTCACCCGGGCGTCGCCCAGCGCGGTGTGCGCCGGGTACCAGCCCAGGCCGGCCGCCTCCACGCAGGCCGCCAGGCCGTGGCTGCGGGCCTCCGGCAGGTGGGCGCGGGCCAGCCGCATCGTGCACAGCAGCGGGACGGGCGGCAGCGGCACCCCGATCCGGGCGAACTCGCGACCCAGGAAGGCGTGGTCGCAGCTGACGTGATGACCGACCAGCACCCGGCCGGCCAGCAGCTCCAGCAGCCGGGGGGCGATCTCCCGGAAGCGCGGGGCGCCCTCGACGTCGGCCTGGTGTATCCGGTGCACGTGGGTCGGGCCGACCGGGCCCAGCGGGTCCAGCAGGGTGGCGAACTCCCCCTCGGGGCGCAACCGGGCGTCCAGCAGCACCACCGCGACCTCGACCACCCGGTGCCGCCACGGACTGCGGCCGGTCGCCTCCACGTCCACCACGGCGAAGCCCGTGGGGCCCGTGGAGCCCGTGGCACCCTCCGGGGCTGTGGGCGTCCCAGGGGTCGGGCCGGGAAGCATGGCGGCACTCCTCGCGTGCTCAGCCCCCCACGGGCGCAAACGCGTTCGATCGTAAGCCGACCATGCCGCCCCGCCCCAAGCCGGAACGGAGTGTCTTTGGCAACGATTCGGCGAACCGCCCCCGCCGAGTGGCGGGGGCGGTGGTATACGGACGGACGGGCGGTCAGGCCCCGCCCGGGCGCTGCCCCCGCGCTGCCCGGGCGCCCCTCAGCCGCCGAGCGCGGTGCGCAGGCGGCGCTCGTCGACCCGCCAGAAGTCGTGCTGGCGGCCGTCGATCAGGGTGACCGGAATCTGCTCCCAGTAGCGGCGGTACAGCTCCTCGTCCTGGGTGATGTCCTTCTCCTCGAAGGCCGCGCCCAGCTCGCCCGCCACCCGGACGATCACCTCCCGGGCCTCGTCGCACAGGTGGCAGCCGGGCTTGCCGAGCAGGGTCACGGTACGGTCCGCGGGCTTGGGGCTCTTACGTCGCAGCAGAGGGCTCACCAGCCCATTGTGGCGCCCGGGCGCGGGGAACCGTTCACCGCGCGGGCACGGCTCCGTCACGGCCGCTCCGTACCCGGCTGGCTATGCTCGATGCCATGGCCGTGCTCCGAAGGCTCCTTCAGGCGAGACGCTCCACCACCGAGGGGAGCGCCCTGGCGGGCGAGGCCGCGGCCGAGGCGGCCGAGGCCGCGCTGCGCGCCGAGCCGTGGCCCGGCGCCCCGGCGGACGGCCAGGCCGCGGACACCCCGACCAAGCCCGGGAAGGCCCCCAAGGCCCCGGCCGGGAACCACACCCCCGACCCGGACGACCCCCGCGCCGCCGCCTTCTTCGACTGCGACAACACCATCCTGCGCGGCGCCGCGATCTTCTACCTCGGCGTCGGCCTCTACCGCCACGGCTTCCTCACCCGCCGAGACATCGCCCGCTTCGCCTGGCAGCAGGCCTGGTTCCGGCTCCACGGCGCCGAGGACCCGGACCACATCTCGGACGCCCAGCACACCGCGCTCGGCATCGTCGCCGGGAAGCCCACCGCCGACCTGGAGGCGATCTGCGAGGAGGTCTTCGAGCAGGTCGTCGCTGACAAGATCTGGCCCGGCACCCGCGCCCTGGTCCAGATGCACCTGGACGCCGGGCAGCGGGTCTGGCTGGTCACCGCCGCCCCGCTGGAGGTCGCCCGGATCATCGCCCGGCGGCTCGGCATGACCGGCGCGCTCGGCACCGTCGCCGAGGCCCGGGACGGCCTGTACACCGGCCGGCTGGTCGGCGAGCTGCTGCACGGCCCGGCCAAGGCGGCCGCGGTGCGGGCACTGGCCCGGCGCGAGCGGCTGGACCTCGACCGCTGCGCCGCGTACAGCGACTCGGCCAACGACATCCCGATGCTCTCGCTGGTCGGCCACCCGTACGTGGTGAACCCGGACGGCGCGCTGCGGCGGCACGCCCGGGCGCAGGGCTGGCGGGTGCGGGACTTCCGGACCGGGCGCAAGGCGGCCCGGGTGGGGCTGCCGGCGGCGGCCGCGGTCGGGGTGCTGGCGGGGGCGGCGGCCGCCGGGGTGGCGCTGCGGCGCCGTCACCGCGACGGCTGAACCGGCGGCGTCCGGACGACACTCCGGACGGCCGTCGCCGGGGCCGTTCCCAGCACTCCCACGGGCGGGTGAGCGGACGTCAACCAGGCCCCTGACCTGCCCCCTCGTACGGGCGAACTCCCCTCCCCCGCCCGGTGGTCGGCACGCGATGCGCGAACCTGCCACGCGGTGACCGGTTCTGATCGTTCGTCAGACCGGGAAAGTCGGGGGTTGCCGGGCCCCAGAGCCGGGAAACCGCCCGCGAAACCCCCGAATTGGTCACCCTGAGCACTTGAATGGTCACGTTGAGCCGGATGAACGCCGACACCTCCGGTCATTGTCGGCCGAATATGCGCAGCAAATGGATCCCAAACGACCACTTCGACCACACGGTGTAGCTGTCATTGCACAAAGCGTTATTCTCTCCTGGATGCACGTCACCCACGTGTCCGTCCGAACGGACGCCGGGGGCGTGCTCTCCGCGCAGGCGGAGGTGATCCGTCCACAGTTCTGCCTCTGGGAGTCCCGTGTACCCACCCGTCCGGAACGACGCGCCTGCACCCTCCCGCCCGTCGTCCGCGCCCCTGCGCCCCCGCACCGGCCTCCGCGGCCGGCCGACCGTCGAGCGGCAGATCTCCACCGGCCTGGACCTGCTGCGCAGCCTGCTCCGCAGTCAGCTCGCCGCCTCCCCCCAACTCGTGCCCGCCGGTGCGTCGTTCGGCCACCAGCACGGCCCTGGCCTGGCACTGCGCACCACCGCCGCCGGTTCGGCCGGCACCGGTTCACGCGGCCGCACCGGCACCTCCGGCATCGGCCGCAGTCGCACCCGCACCGCGCCCAGCCCCGGCTACGAGACCGAGCACAACCCGATCATGGAGCTGGTCGAACGGGCGCAGGCCGGCGAGAGCGAGGCCTTCGGCCGGCTCTACGACCACTACGCGGACACCGTCTACCGCTACATCTACTACCGGGTCGGCAGCCGGGCCACCGCCGAGGACCTCACCAGTGAGACGTTTCTGCGCGCGCTGCGCCGGATCGGCACCTTCACCTGGCAGGGACGGGACTTCGGCGCCTGGCTGGTCACCATCGCCCGCAACCTGGTCGCCGACCACTTCAAGTCCAGCCGGTTCCGGCTGGAGGTCACCACCGGCGAGATGCTCGACTCCAACGAGTGTGAGCGCAGCCCGGAGGAGTCGGTGCTGGAGTCGCTCTCCAACGCCGCCCTGCTGGACGCGGTGCGCCGGCTCAACCCGCAGCAGCAGGAGTGCGTGACGCTGCGCTTCCTACAGGGGCTCTCGGTGGCCGAGACCGCCCGGATCATGGGCAAGAACGAAGGCGCGATCAAGACCCTCCAGTACCGCGCCGTCCGCACCCTGGCCAGGCTCCTCCCGCCCGACGCGCGGTGAGGCGGCGGTGACCGGCGGGGGGAGGGTCCCGGGCCGACCGTCACCGCGGGGACCCGGTCGACACGTCCGGGTGAACGGTCGGTCCGATGATCAGCCGCGCGTAACCGACCGCCCGCACCACTCGTTGGCCAGCGTGCAAGCCTCCACCAGGCGTACGGTCAAGCCGATTTGCGACCTATCACCCGATGGAGTGGCTTTGGCCCGCCGAGGCAACCGTCCGGCAGGTCGGGGTGTCGACAACGACGAAGGGAGGTGTGGCCCGTGACGGCAAACGTGCTTGAGCACCGACGGGCGAAGGCCTTCGCCGAGGCGCTGGAGGCCCACCAGGCGGAACAACTCCGCGCGGCCAACGCCGACTCGGCCAACACCGCTGCCACCGAAGCCGGTTCGGCCGCGATGGCCGAACTGGTCGGCCTGGCCGACGCACTGGGGGCACTGCCCGGACCGGCGCTGGCCCAGGAGGCCCGTACGGTCCAACGCGCCCAGCTGATGGCCGCGTTCGAGCAGGCCTTCGCCGGCGGGCCGGGCGCCGCGGTGCCCCGCCAGCGCCGGCACCGGGCGATCCGGACGGCGCCGCGCGGCCGGTGGAGCCGGCGCTTCGCGATCGGCGGGCTCGTCGCCGGGCTCGCCGTCGGCAGCCTGGCCGGGGCCGCCGCCGCCAGCGGCAACGCCCTCCCCGGGGACGCGCTGTACGGCATGAAGCGCGGCCTCGAAGGGCTGCGGCTCGACCTCGCGGACTCCGACTCGGAACGCGGCGAGCTCCTGCTCGACAACGCCGCCACCCGGCTCGGCGAGGCCAACGCCCTGGTCGGCCACGACGGGCAGGTCGGTGCGCTCAGCCCGGCCACCGTCGAGCGGGTCCGCCGCGCACTGGGCGACATGCACGCCGACGCCCTCAAGGGCCGCGAGCTGCTGCGCTCGGTCTACCGCAGCAACGGCTCGCTCGACCCGATGCGCGCGCTGGCCGGCTTCGCCCACGACGAGGACGGCCGCTGGAGCTCGCTCCAGGGGCGGCTGCCGGTCCAACTGACCGAGCAGGCCAACCTGGTGAGCCGGCTCTTCGACGACATAAGCGAGGACGTCGCGCCCCTGCGTCTGGTCCAGCCGCCCGCCAAGAGCGGCGGCCCGACCGGCACCGGAGCGGGCGACGCCTCGACCTCCTCGACCGGCGGATCCCCGTCCGGCACCCCCGCCGGCGGCTCCGGCACCGCACCCGGCTCCGAGCAGTCCCGGGGCTCCACCGGGGCGAACGGCGGCCGACCCGGCGGCACCGAGCACTCCTCGGCCAACCCCGGCAGCGGCAGCACCGCCGGCGGCGGGGCCAAGGGCAACAGCCTGACGGACACCCTGCCCAGCGGCGCCCCGGACGCGGTCAACGGGCTGGTCGGCGACCTCACCAACGGGCTCACCGGCGCGGCCAAGCCCTCGCCGAGCGCCGACGCGGCCCCGCCGCAGGCCCCGCAGCCGCCGTCCGGAGCTCCCAGCCCGGCGGCCGACGCCCAGCCGGGCGTGGACGTGCCCCCGCTGATCCCGGGCCTGCTGCCCGGGCTGCGGATCCTCGGGGGCAGCTGATCCGGAACCACGAGGGCCCCGGTGGAGCAGTGCGCTCCACCGGGGCCCTCGGGCGCGTCCGGATCAGAAGAACACCGACCGCCGCTGCACCAGCAGGTGGTAGAGCGTGTGCTGGATGGTCTCGCGCACCTCGTCGGCGAGGTCGAAGACCAGCATCGGGTCGTCCGCCGCCTCCGCCGGGTAGCCGTCGGTGGCGATCGGCTCGCCGAAGCGGATCGTCCACTTGGTCGGCAGCGGCAGCATCCCCAGCGGCCCCAGCCAGGGGAAGGTCGGCGTGACCGGCACGTAGGGCAGGCCCAGCAGCCGGGCCAGCGTCTTCACGTTGCCGATCATCGGGTAGGTCTCCTCCGCCCCGACGATCGAGCACGGCACGATCGGCACCTTCGCCCGCAGCGCCGAGGCGACGAAGCCGCCGCGGCCGAAGCGCTGGAGCTTGTAGCGCTCGGAGAACGGCTTGCCGATGCCCTTGAAGCCCTCCGGCCAGACGCCCACGACCTCGCCCCGCTCCAGCAGCGCCTGGGCGTCCTCGTTGCAGGCCAGGGTGTGGCCGGACTTGCGGGCCAGCTCGTTGACGCCCGGCAGCACGAAGACCAGGTCGGCGGCCAGCATCCGCAGGTGCCGGCGGTGCGGGTGGTGGTCGTGGACGACCACCTGGGTCATCAGCGCGTCCAGCGGGAGCGTCCCGGAGTGGTTGGCGACGATCAGCGCGCCGCCCTCGGCCGGGATGTGCTCGATCCCCTGGACGTCGATCCGGAAGTACTTCTCGGCCAGCGGGCGCAGCAGCGAGAGCACGACCTCCTCGGTGAGCTCCCGGTCGAAGCCGAACTCGTCCACCTCGTAGTCGCCGGTGAGCCGGCGGCGCAGGAAGGCCAGCCGCTCGGTGGCCCGGCCCTCCCAGCCCTTGCCGAACATCCGGGTGGCCGCCGGGCCGAGCTGCCCGGACAGCGCCCCGCCGACGGCCCCGGCGAGCCGGTCGGCCAGCCCCGGGCCGTCCGGCGAGTTCCAGCTGGGGGCGGACTCGATCGGGATGACCTTGGCCTCGCCCGGCACGTTCTCGGCGGCGGCACTCATCGCGGTTCAGCTCCTCGGTCGGCGGGGGCGGTTCGGTACGGCGTCCGGTACGGCGGCGGGCCCGTCCGGGCCGAGCAGGGCGGACAGCCGGTCGGTGACGGCGGCCAGCCGCTCGGGCGGCAGCAGTCCGGGGCCCCGGGAGGCGGCGAAGTCGGCGAAGGCCTCCGGGGTGCTGAACGCCGGACGGTAGCCGAAGGTCTCGCGCAGCCGGGTGGTGTCCACGACCCGGCCGTGGGTGAGCAGCCGCAGCTGCTCCGGGGAGACGTCCACCAGCCGGGTCTGCCGGGCCAGCACCGCCATCCAGCTGACCGCGGGCAGCAGCACCGGCAGGGTGGGGCGGCCGAGCCGGCGGGCGCACTGGGAGAGCAGCAGCACGCCCTCCCCCGCGACGTTGAAGGTCCCGGTGTTGACGGTGCCCGGCAGGGGCTCGTCGGCGGCCCGGCAGAGGACCGCGACGGCGTCGTCCTCGTGCACGAACTGGAGCCGGGGGTCGTAGCCGAGCACGGTCGGCAGCACCGGTAGCGAGAAGTACTCGCCGAGCGGGGTGTCGGCACTGGGGCCGAGGATGTTGGCGAAGCGGAGCACCGTCACCGCGACGTCCGGGCGGCGCCGGGCGAAGCCGCGCACATAGCCCTCGACCTCCGCCGCGTCCTTGGCGAAGCCGCCGCCGGGCGGGTCCTTCGGCTGGATCCGCTCGCTGAAGACCGCCGGGTCGCGGGGTGCGGAGCCGTACACGCCGGTGGTGGACTTCACGACGAGCCGGCGCACCCCGGGCGCCTTCTGGCAGGCGCCGAGCAACTGCATGGTGCCGATGACGTTGGACTCCTTCACCGCGGAGCGGTTGGTGGAGCCCAGGCCGGTGGCGCTGACGCTGAGGTGGACGACGGTGTCGACCTGGTACTCGGCGAGCACCCGGGAGAGCACCGGGCGGCGCAGGTCGAGCTGGTGGAAGGTGTACGGCGCGGCGGGGCCGTCCGGCTCCTCGACCGGCAGGCCGGGCGGCTGCACGTCCACTCCGACGACCCGGTCCACCCCCGGCCGGCGTCGGACCTCGGCGGCGAAGCGGGCACCGAGATGGCGTGCCACGCCGGTGACCAGCACGACGACACCCACGGTGCTGCACCCCATTCCCTCGACCGAGCGGCCTGCGTGCACCGTACCGCGCCGCCCCACCGGGCCGTGAAACGACACCGCCCGCCCGGGCCACAGGGGCCGGGGCGGGCGGTGGAAGCGCTGGGCGCGCTGGGCGCGGCCGGGGGCGCTTACTTCTTGTTGCGACGCTGAACGCGAGTCCTCTTCAGAAGCTTGCGGTGCTTCTTCTTGGCCATACGCTTGCGACGCTTCTTGATGACAGAGCCCACGGAACAACCCTCGCTCACTGAGACTCTCGCCCGTGAGAGACGGAGTCCATACGACTGACGTGAGGGCCTAGCCTACCGTCCGCGCGGCTGGGGCCGTAATCGCGCTCCCCGCTACCGGGAAACTCGTGGGAAATCCGGGGCGAACGGGGGCGTGTCCACGGCTGCGGACCAGCCCCCGCCCGGCCGGTGGCTACGCGCTCTCAAGCCGCACGTAGGACTCCTTGAGGTACTCGTGCACAGCCTGCTGGGGCACCCGGAAGGACCGTCCGACCCGGATGGCCGGCAGCTCTCCGCTGTGCACCAACCGGTACACCGTCATCTTGGACACCCGCATGACCGCGGCGACCTCGGCCACGGTCAGGAAGACGACTTCCTGCAGGGGGCGCTCGACGGAACTCATGACCATCACCCGTCCCTTAACCCGTGTGCAAGGCACCGGCTTCCCCTCCGGTGACTCCACCGGCACACGTGTATCCCCAGAGTAGTTATGGGTGGTACCAGTGGGAAGAGGGGAAGTGCAGTCCTCGTACGGTGAGAGATAGGACTGTTGCAGTACGTAGCCGCTCGGCGGATCGCACCAGGTGGCGTACGCACCGCCCGGCCGGGGAACGTCCGGGGGCGCGCCCGGGGGCGGCCTGAGCACGGGCGGGCGGTGGGATCAGGCCAGCAGGCCGTGCAGCGGGTACACCGCGCGGCGGCTCGCGAGGATGGCCTGATCGAGCCGGTCGGCCGGATCGTAACCCGCGTCGAAGTCGCGCCAGGCCGGGCGGGCGCCGTCGGTCATCCGCAGCGGGGCCGGGCGGCGGGTACGGCGGTAGACCTCGGCGCGCCAGGCCTCGGGGGTCTCGGTGGCCGGGTCGACGGGCCGGCCGGCGGCGGTGGCGACCAGGTGGGTCCAGGTCCGCGGGACGACGTCCACCACGGCGTAGCCGCCCCCGCCGGTGGCGACCCAGCGGCCGCCGGTCAGCCGGTGGGCCAGCTCGTGGAGCTCCTCGGCGATCAGCCGCTGGGCGTCCACGGTGACGGCGAGGTGGGCGAGCGGGTCCTCCAGGTGGGTGTCCGCGCCGTGCTGGGTGACGAGGACCTGCGGCCGGAAGGCGGTGAGCAGCTCGGGCACCAGGGCGTGGAAGGCGCGCAGCCAGCCGGAGTCGCCGGTGCCGGCCGGCAGCGACAGGTTGGCGGCGGAGCCGGGGGCGTCCGGGCCGCCGGTCTCGGTGGGCCAGCCGGTCTGCGGGAAGAGCGTGGCGGGGTTCTCGTGCAGCGAGACGGTCAGCACCCGGGGGTCGTTCCAGAAGGCCTGCTGGACGCCGTCGCCGTGGTGGACGTCCACGTCGACGTAGGCGACGCGCTCGGCGCCGAGTTCGAGCAGCCGGGCGATGGCGAGGGCCGGGTCGTTGTAGATGCAGAAGCCGGAGGCCTTGTCGGGCATCGCGTGGTGCAGTCCGCCGGTGAAGTTCACGGCGTGCGGGGTCTCGCCGCGCCAGACCGCCTCGGCGGCGGCCACCGACTGGCCGGCGATCAGCGCGGAGGCCGAGTGCACCGCCGGGAAGGACCAGTTGTCGTCGGTGCCGAGCCCGTGCCGGGGGTCCGGCTGCTCGGGGTGGGCGGCGGCGCGCTTGACCGCCTCGATGTACTCCCGGGTGTGCACCAGTCCGAGGGTGGACTCCCCGGCGGGCGGCGCGGACCGTACGGTCACCCCCGGCCCGGTGCCGAGCCCGAGGGCCTCGACCAGCCGCATGGTGAGCGCCAGCCGGGTCGGGTCCATCGGGTGGCCGGGGCCGAAGTCGTAGGCGGTGACGGCCTCGTCCCAGAAGAGGTGCAGGCCGCAGGGGGTGTCACGCTCGGCTTCGGGCATGGCCTCCACCGTAGCGGGTGAGGGCGGCCGAGCGGTCGTCAGGGCGCGCTGAGGGGGTCGTGTGGAGGCGGTGCAGACAAAAGCTTTACGACTCCATATCCTCTCCGCCATGAAGCCATTCAGCGTGCAACGCCTTGGGGTAATTCTCGCTGCAATACTGGGACTTGGTCTGTTCTTTGCCGCCCAGCCGGCCTCCGCCGCGGTCAGCGGCACCACCTTCGCCGTCGACAGGTCGACGGCCAAGGCGGGAGACCAGCTGACCTTGACGCTGTCCCTCACCAACACCGAGAACAGCGCCATCTACTTCGCCTACGAGTCCGTCCAGCCGACCTGGCCGGCCAACCAGCAGGCCGGAGCGTTCACCGTCGTCGGCTGCACCGGCGACACCTCCGACTGCGCGGTCAACGGGAACAGCGCCAGCTTCCACTTCAACGCGCCGATCGCACCGGGCGCGACGAAGAGCGTCACGCTCACCGTCAAGATCACCGACACCCCGGCCTGGGGCACCGCGCCGTACACGCTGAACTGGGCGCCGTACGTCTACTACGAGTTCGGCCAGGTGGGCGGCACGACCACGGCCAAGGACCAGACCTGGACCTACGGAGTGCCCGAGCTCCAGACCGTGATCAGCTGACCCCCGTCCCGTCGACCGCCCCCGCCGTCACGCGGCGGGGGCCAGGCCCTGGACCGGAGCCGGGGCGAAGCGTTCGGCCAGCGGCAGGACGGCGAGCACCAGCAGCATCGGGGCGAGCAGCGCCCAGCGGTACGAGCTCGCGTCCGCGATCGCCCCGACCAGCGGCGAACCGATCAGGAAGCCCACGTAGTTGAAGAGGTTGAGCCGGGCCACCGCGGCGTCCGACTCCCCCGGAAAGAGCCTGCCGCCGGCCGCGAACACCTGCGGGATGATCGCGCAGATGCCGAAGCCGAGCACGGTGAACCCGGCGATGCCCGCCCAGGCGGCGGGCGCGACGGCGGCCAGCCCGAAGCCGAGCGCGGCCAGCGCGGCACCGGTGCGCACCACCGCGACGGCGCCGAAGCGCTGCACCGCGCGGTCGCCGAGGATCCGGCCGAGCAGCATCGCGACCATGTAGCCGAGGTAGGACAGCTTGGCGAGGTCCTCGGGGCTACCCAGACCGTCGGTCAGGTACTTGACGCTGTAGTTGGAGACCGAGGCGTCCGCGATGTACGCGAAGGCCATCGCCAGGCACAGCGGCAGCAGCGGCCGCCAGGGGATGGAGCGGGCGGCGGCCTCGGCGGCCTCCCGTACGGCGTCGCCGAGTTCGGCCGGGCCGGCGAACCTGGTGCCGGTCAGCACCGCGAGCGGGGCGACCACCGCCGCGGCCGTGCCGAACAGCACCGGCAGCCCGAGGTCGTAGTGCGAGCCGAGGCCGGCGACCGCCGCGCCGAGGATGCCGCCGAGGCTGAACGCGGCGTGGAAGCCGATCATGATCGAGCGGCCGTAGCGGTGCTGCAGGCCCACCCCGAGCATGTTCATACTGGCGTCCAGCGCGCCCACCAGCAGCCCGAACGCGCCCAGCGCGAGGGCGAGTTGCCACAGCGTGTCGCCCAGCCCGGCGCCCGCGAGGCTGAGGCAGACGGCCGGCTGGACCACCCGCAGCACGGCCCGGGCGCCGGTGCGCTTCACCAGCTGCTCGGAGAGGATCGAGCCCACCCCGGCCAGGACCGGCACCGCGGCCAGGAAGGCCGGCAGCAGCGCGTCGCTCAGCCCGTACCGGTGCTGGATCTCCGGGATGCAGGTGACCAGCAGGGCGAAGACGGTGCCCTGGAGCAGGAAGCTGACGGCGAGCGCGGCCCGCCCGGCCCGCAGGCCGGGCGCCCTGGTGGACGAAACGGGCTGAACGGGCGGCGCGGCGCTCATGCGGACCTCCAGACGACCTGGCTACCGCCCGGTAGGACGATGTTGGCCGAGAGCGTAGGCGGTGCGCCGCGATTGCGGGAGGGGTCGCGCAGCGGTCATTTCCCGCCGGAGGCCAGCTCCCGGGAGCGGTCCCGGGCCGCCTCCAGGGCGCCGAGCAGCGCGGCCCGCACCCCGTGGTTCTCCAGCTCGCGGATGGCCGCGATGGTGGTGCCGGCCGGGGAGGTGACCGCCTCGCGCAGCTTCACCGGGTGCTCGCCGGAGTCGCGCAGCATCACCGAGGCGCCGATCGCGGACTGGACGATCAGGTCGTGCGCCACCTGCCGGGGCAGGCCGAGCAGGATGCCCGCGTCCGTCATCGCCTCGACCAGGAAGTAGAAGTAGGCCGGGCCGGAGCCGGACAGCGCGGTGGCCGCGTCCTGCTGGGACTCGGGCAGCCGCAGCGCCTTGCCGACCGAGCTGAAGATCTCCTCGGCCCGCGCCAGGTGCTCCTCGGTCGCGTGCGAGCCACCGGAGATGACGCTCATCCCCTCGTCCACCAGCACCGGGGTGTTGGGCATCACCCGGACCACCGGGGTGCCGGCCGCCAGCCGCTCCTCGAACCAGGCGGTCGGAACGCCGGCCGCGGCCGAGATCACCAGCCGGTCCGGGCTGACGTACGGGGCCAGCTCCTCCAGCAGGGTGCCCATGTCCTGCGGCTTGACCGCGAGGATCAGGGTGTCGGCCAGCTTGGCGGCCTCGGCGTTGGAGACGGCCACCACGCCGTAGCGGGCGGCGAGTTCGGCGGCGCGCTCCGGGCGGCGGGCGGTCACCAGGACGTCCGTCGGGGCCTTGCCCGCCCGCAGCAGACCGGAGAGCAGGGCCTCGCCGATCTTGCCGGTGCCCAGGAAGGCGATCTTCTGTCCGTGTGCTGCGCTGCTGCCCATGGTCCGCTCCTTGCCTCGGTACTGCGGCCATCCTCGCACCGCGCGGCGGCGCCCGTCGGGACCGTCCGGTCCGTGGTCGACCGTGCTTGTGGAAAACCCCGCCCCTAGGGAGAAAACTCGGGGGTTTCCCCTATGGCTTCCGCTCTCGCACGGGCGCACCGTGGAGTCATGGCACACGACGAAATGTCCCGACGTGAGAACCGGCAACTCGCCGTCGCCTCGGCGACCGTGGGCCCGTGGCGGACGGCCACGGGAGTCGGTGCGGTGGTGGGGGCGACCGCTCTGGGGGTCGAGGCGATCTCCGGCAACTGGTCGCTGAGCATGCTGGCCGGACCGGCCGGCTGGGCCCTGTTCTTCTTCTTCCTGGTCGGCAGCGTCGGCGGGCAGCTGCGCCGCGACACCGCCGACCGACGGCTGCGCCGCTGGGCGGACGCCCACCCGTGGCAGGCGGCCCTCCCGGCGGCCGGCGCGCTGCTGGTGCTGAACACCCTGGCGCAGGTGTTCCTCGGCGACCCCGGTCTGTTCGGGGCCTTCTTCATCTCGCTCCTGCCGGCCGGCCTGCTGCTGGTGATCGCCGGGGTGGTGGGCTCGGTGAAACAGGCCCGCGGCAAGGGGTAGGGCCTGTCCGAAGGGCTGTTTCCGGACAAAGTGTGGTGAACTCCCGGGCGCCGCGCACGGGTTCACCACATGGTGTGGCCCCGATCAACGAATCGTCACACCACGTCGGCATACTGGCGCGATGCCGATTGCCGAAGATCCGGAACCACGCCCCTCCGAGGGCAGTGAGCCGGGCGGGTCCGACCCGTCCGGAGCGGGCGGGAAGGACCCGTTCGCCGACCTCGTCCTGGACGAGGAGTTCATCAAGGCCGCCAGCGTGAAGGAGCAGTCCGGGCGCACCCGGATGCTGAGCGCCCGCTGGAAGCACACCCCGCCGGTCGACCCGGGCGGCCGACGCTCGGTCAACGACGGCCCGGCGCCGAAGCGCCGCTTCGGGCGCAAGCCGAAGCTCCAGGTGGTCGACCCCTGGGGCAACCCGCGCCCGGCCCGGCGCAGGCGCGGGCTGGAGTGGCGCACGCCGCTGTTCATCGTGCTGACCGTCGCTGTGCTGCTGGCCGCGCTCAACGTCGACGGGCTGCGCGACTGGCTCCACGGGGACGCCGGCGGCTCCTCGCCGGAGGCGTACGCCCCGGTGCCGACCGTCGCCCCGGAGACGGCGAAGCCGACCGCCGCGCCGTCGGCGGTCGATCCGAAGCAGCCCACGGTCGCGCACCCGTGGGTGGGCTCACCGGCCGAGGGCTGGCCGTCCGGCGCTGCGGGCATCGAAGTGCCTCGGGCGAAAGCCGTCGGGGTCTTCGACGAGGACCAGGTCGCCACCCAGTTGAAGCTGGTCAAGGACTTCCTGGTGGCCTCGAACCTCGACCCCCGGGTGACCAACGGCGGACGGCCGGACGCGGCGCTCGCGATGATGGACGCCAAGGCCCAGGAGAAGCCCACCCAGAGCCTCGACGCCCCCTCCGCGCAGGCCAATCCGACCCGGTGGTTCTCCCGTTTCGACGCCCGCGACGCGATTCCGGTCGACGACACGGTCAAGGTCCAGGGCTGGATGACGCTGGACGGCGACGGCAACGGAGGCGTCCTGGTGCACACCGACTACACCTTCGTGTACGCGCTGCGCCCCGGCCCGGACGCCGCGAAGGTCGAGGCGGAGGAACCGACCGAGGCTCCGCGTCCGAGCGAGTCCCAGTCCGCCGACGGTGCTACGGCGAAGCCGGTGGGCTGGACGGTCACCGCGACCGGCGGCATCGGGGGCGACACCTGGACGACCCGCTCCATCATCCGCCGGACGGCGGACTTCCGGTTCTACGACCCGGCCAAGTACCGGGCCGACCCGCAGAAGATCAACATCAGCAAGACCAACAGCCTCGCGGGAAATAGCTCCTGCACCCGCCACGACGGGTTCTTCCACCCGCATTTCGCCCAGTTCACCCGCTCCCACCCGGAGCAGAGCGGGCCGACCGCCGACCCGTACGACCACAGCAAGGACCTGGACGGCGCCGCCGGCTGCCAGCAGCTCAGCCGCGAGTGACGGTCAGCGCTTGCGCTTCCCGCCGGGCCGGCCGCTGCGACCGGACTGGCGCTTTTCGTACTGCTCGACGGCCCGCTGGTGGGCGGCACGCTTGACCGACTCGCCGGGGGCCTCAACCAGGCTGCGGGCGAAGTAGGCGGCCAGGCTGCCGGCCCCGCCGATCAGCCAGACCGCGCCGAGCGACTTGTCCTCGGCCATCCAGCCGGTCAGCTGGTCCTTGCCCTCGGTGAGCACCTTCCAGGTGCGCCGGACGGCCATCATCGAGCAGACCGCGATGGCGGCGGTCAGCAGCCCGTTCACGAAACCGCCGCTGTCGGAGAGGGCCACGCCCTCGACGCCGAAGCGCAGCACCAGGACGGCGGCGGCGGTCGCGACCAGGGCACCGACCGAGACGCCGACCCGGCGCAGCCAGTAGCCGCCGTCCCGGTTCAGCCAACTCGTGCCGAAGAAGCGGATCGGCTCCGGCTCGGGGGCGCCGACGGGCTTGGGGGCGGGGGTGGGGGGCTGCTCGCTCACGCCGTCGATTATCACCCGACCGCCACATGCGGCGGAGGAGCCGTCCCGGCCTGCGGGACGGCTCCTCCTCGTTCCGTGCGGACTCAGCCCAGCTTGCTGACGTCCCGGACGGCGCCCTTGTCGGCCGAGGTGGCCATCGCCGCGTAGGCGCGCAGGGCCTGGCTGACCTGGCGCTCGCGGTTCTTCGGCCGGTAGCCGCCCGCGGCCTCCAGCGCGCGGCGGCGCTCGGCCAGGACCTCCTCCGGCACCTCCAGGGAGATCCGCCGGCCCGGGATGTCGATGGCGATGGTGTCGCCGTCCTCGACCAGGGCGATCGTGCCGCCGGAGGCCGCCTCCGGGGAGGCGTGGCCGATGGACAGGCCCGAGGTGCCGCCGGAGAAGCGGCCGTCGGTGACCAGCGCGCAGGCCTTGCCGAGGCCGCGGCCCTTGAGGAAGGACGTCGGGTAGAGCATCTCCTGCATGCCCGGGCCGCCCTTGGGACCCTCGTAGCGGATGACGACGACGTCGCCCTCCTTGACCCGCTTGGCGAGGATCGCCTCGACGGCGTCCTCCTGCGACTCGACCACGACGGCCGGGCCGCTGAAGGTCCAGATCGACTCGTCCACGCCGGCCGTCTTCACGATGCAGCCGTCCTCGGCGAGGTTGCCGTACAGCACGGCGAGGCCGCCCTCGACGGAGTAGGCGTGCTCGGCGCTGCGGATGCAGCCCCTGGCGGCGTCGGTGTCCAGCGACTCCCAGCGCTCGGACTGCGAGAAGGCCTCGGCGGAGCGCTTGCAGCCGGGCGCCGCGTGCCACAGCTCGACGGCCTCGGCGGAGGGCGAACCGCCGCGCACGTCCCAGGTCTTGAGCCACTCGGCGAGCGAGTCGGCGTGCACGGTGTGGACGTCCTCGTTGAGCAGCCCGGCCCGGTACAGCTCGCCGAGGATCGCCGGGATGCCTCCGGCCCGGTGCACGTCCTCCATGTAGTACGAGCCGTTCGGCGCGACCTTGGACAGGCAGGGCACCTTGCGGGAGATCGCGTCGATGGCCCGCATGTCGAAGTCCAGCTCGGCCTCCTGGGCGGCGGCCAGCAGGTGCAGGATGGTGTTGGTCGAGCCGCCCATGGCGATGTCCAGGGCCATGGCGTTCTCGAAGGCGGCGCGGGTGGCGATCGCGCGGGGCAGCACCGAGGCGTCGTCCTGGCCGTAGTGGCGGTTGGCGATCTCGACGACCGTCCGCCCGGCCCGCTCGTAGAGCGCGCGGCGGGCGGTGTGGGTGGCGAGCACCGAGCCGTTGCCGGGCAGCGAGAGGCCGATCGCCTCGGTGAGGCAGTTCATCGAGTTGGCGGTGAACATCCCGGAGCACGAGCCGCAGGTCGGGCAGGCGTTCTCCTCGATGATCGCGATGTCCTCGTCGGAGACGTTCTCGTTGACCGCCTGGGAGATCGCGTCGACCAGGTCGAGCTTGCGCACGGTGCCGTCGACCAGGGTCGCCTTGCCGGCCTCCATCGGGCCGCCGGAGACGAAGACGGTCGGGATGTCGAGGCGCAGCGCGGCCATCAGCATGCCCGGGGTGATCTTGTCGCAGTTGGAGATGCAGATCAGCGCGTCGGCGCAGTGCGCGTTGACCATGTACTCGACCGAGTCGGCGATCAGGTCGCGCGAGGGCAGCGAGTAGAGCATGCCGCCGTGGCCCATCGCGATGCCGTCGTCCACGGCGATGGTGTTGAACTCGCGCGGGATGCCGCCCGCCTGCTTGATCGCCTCGGAGACGATCCGGCCGACCGGCTGGAGGTGGGTGTGGCCGGGGACGAACTCGGTGAAGGAGTTGGCGACCGCGATGATCGGCTTGCCGAAGTCCTCGCGGGCTACGCCGGCGGCCCGGAGAAGCGCCCGGGCGCCTGCCATGTTGCGACCGTGGGTGACCGTACGGGACCTCAGCTCGGGCACTGTGCTCGACTCCTTCGGGCTCTCGCCGACGCCCCGCGGGAGGAGGGTTCGGTGCGGGGGCCGGGCTGTGGCTACCGAGCCTACGCCCGCCGTCCGGCCGGCGGACGGCCCGTCCGCGATGCGGGCAGACGGGCCGGGCGGGGTCAGGGCCGCTTGACGGCCACGGTGAGGTCCACGACGAACGGCTCGACCACGACGCCGTCCGGGAACTCGGCCCGCATGGCCTCCCGTTCGGCGGCCAGCACCGGCGCGCGCTCCTCCGGGGTGAGCGAGGCCAGGTACGAGCGGGAGCTGAGGTCGGTGAGCACGTGCTCGACGGTGACCCTCCGCTCCCAGTGCAGCTTCGCCCGTTCGACCGCGAGGCCGGCCGGAGCGAAGTGGCTGGTGTGCCGGTCGATCCCGCGGTAGCCGTGGTAGCGCTCGGGCAGGACGGCGGCCATCCGCCCGTCCCGGGCCCGGATCCACGGCACGGTCCCGTCGTGCACGTTCCACCAGGCGGCGACGGCGCCGCCTGGCCGCAGCACCCGGATCGCCTCGGGGACGGACCGCTCCGGGTACGTCCAGTGGAAGGCCTGGGCGTAGGTGATCAGGTCCGCCGAGTGGTCGTGGAAGGGCAGGTCGTCGCCGGTGCCGCGGACCAGCGGCAGCGTGGGCGAGGAGGCCAGGAACCGGGCGGCCATGCCCGCGCTGGGCTCGACGGCGACGACCTCCGCGCCCCGGGCGGCCAGCAGCCTGGTCCCGATGCCGGTGCCCGCGCCGACGTCCAGGACCCGGGCGCCCTTGAGGCTGCGGCCCCAGAGCCGCTCCAGGGCGTCGAACAGCTCGTCCGGGTAGCCGGGGCGGCCCCGCTCGTACTCCTCGGCGACCCCGCCGAAGCTCTGCGCGGCCTCCCGGCAGTTCCGACCCTCCGTCATCTCTCCCCTTCCGCAGGGCAGTTCGCGCCCGCACGGGCGCGAGGGCTCAGCGTACGCGCGAGGGGGTGGCCAGGTGCACGCGGGTGAAGGCCAGGGCCTCGGCCAGGTCGGCCTCGCGTTCGGCGGGGGACGCGGAACGGCGGGTGTTGACCTCCAGCACCACGTGGCCGTCGAAGCCGGTGCGGGCCAGGTGTTCGAGCAGCTCGGCGCAGGGCTGGTTGCCCCGGCCGGGGATCAGGTGCTCGTCCTTGCCGGAGCCGCTGCCGTCGGCCAGGTGGACGTGGCCGAGCCGGTCGCCCATCCGCTCGACCATCTCGAAGGTGTCGATCCGGGAGGTGGCGGCGTGCGAGAGGTCGATGGTGAAGTGCCGGTACTCCTCGTCGGTGACGTCCCAGCCGGGCGCGTACGCGAGCACCTCGCGGTCGCGGTAGCGCCACGGGTACATGTTCTCGATGGCGAAGCGGACGTCGGTCTCGCCCGCCATCCGGTTGACGCCCTCGACGAACTCGCGGGCGTACTGCCGCTGCCACCGGAACGGCGGATGGACGACGACGGCGCTCGCACCGAGCTTCTCGGCCGCCGCCCGGGCCCGGACCAGCTTGGTCCACGGATCGGTGGTCCACACCCGCTGGGTGATCAGCAGACAGGGCGCGTGCACGGCCAGGATCGGCATCTGGTGGGCGTCCGACAGCCGGCGCAGGGCGTCGATGTCCTGGCTGACCGGGTCGTTCCAGACCATCACCTCGACCCCGTCGTAGCCGAGCTTGGCGGCCAGCTCGAAGGCGACGGCGGTGCTCGCCGGGTACACCGAGGCGGTGGACAGGACGACCTTGGTGTCGGGGATGTGCAGGGCCGGGTGCCGGGGCAGCACCAGCCGGTCGGTGGTGCGCAGCAGCGGCGGGCGGGCGGCCTCGCGCTTGGCGGCCTTGACGGAGCGCACCGACTGGACGGCGGCCTTGGCGGCGCCGGCGGCCCGGGCGGTGCGGGTCTCGCGGGGCTGCTCCTTGGCGGGGGTCCGCTTCGGGGCGGGCTGCCCGGTGGCCGCCGTCTGCTTCGGGGCCGCCGTCTGCCCGGTGGTGGCCGTCTGCCTGGTGGCGGCCTTCTTCGCCGCGGCCTTCTTCGCGACGGCCTTCGGGGTGACCTTCGAGACGGCCTTCGACGCGGCCTTCGGGGTGGCCTTCTTCGCGGTGCGCTGGGCCGCCTTGACGGCCCTGGCGGCCTGCGCCGCGGTGGCGCCCTTCACCGCCTTGCCGAGCCGGCGGCGCGGGCTGCCCGACCGCGACTGCCCGTCTTCTCCGGGGGCGCGGTCCTCCCGCGTCCCGTCCTCGCCCGCTGGTTGCACCACGGGAGACAGCGTAAGCGGAGCACGCCGCGAACGGGACCGGATGCCCGGCGGAGTGACGACCGGCACTCCCGCGCCGGTCCGGCCCGGTGGCTCACGGCCCGGTGGCTCAGGGTCCGGTGGCTCAGGGGGTGAGCGCGGGCCGGAGGCGGTCGGCGGGGCTGTCCATCGAGTCCAGCTGGCGCAGGATGATGCCCTCGCGCAGCGCCCACGGGCAGACGTCCAGCTCCTCAAGGCCGAACAGGTCCATCGCGGCGTCGGCGACCAGCGCCCCGGCCAGCAGCTGCTTGGCCCGCCCCTCGGAGACGCCGGGGATCTGAGCGCGCTCGGCGACGGTCATCGAGGACAGCCGCGGCAGCCAGGCGGACAGCCCGCTGCGGGTGAGCCGGCGATCGGCGTACGGGCCGGAGTCGGCGGGGGCGGCGCCGGTCATCCGGGCCAGCTGCTTGAAGGTCTTGGAGGTGGCGACGGCGTGCTGCGGCGGCCCGAGCCGGGAGATCTCGCCGACCACGTTGGCGATCTGGGCCCGGATGTGCCGTCTCAGCTCGCGCAGCCCGTCCGCGTCGGCGACGTCCCCGGGCAGCCAGCGGGCGGTCAGCCGGCCGGCGCCCAGCGGCAGCGAACAGGCGACGTCGGGCTGCTCGTCCAGGCCGCAGGCGATCTCCAGCGAGCCGCCGCCGATGTCCAGGTTGAGCAGCCGGCCCGAGGACCAGCCGAACCAGCGGCGGACGGCCAGGAAGGTCAGCCGGGCCTCGTCCTGCCCGGAGAGCACCCGCAGCTCGACGCCGGTCTCGGCGGCCACCCGGCGCAGCACCTCCTCGCCGTTGACGGCCTCGCGGATGGCGGAGGTGGCGAAGGGCAGGATGTCGACCACGCCCTTGTCCTCGGCGACCCGCAGCGAGGAGGACACATGGCCGACCAGCCGCTCGACGCCGGTCTCGCTTATCGCGCCGGACGCGTCCAGCAGCTCGGCCAGGCGCAACTCGGCCTTGTGCGAGTAGGCGGGCAGCGGGGCGGCACCCGGGTGGGCGTCCACCACGAGGAAGTGGACCGTGTTGGAACCTACGTCGAGCACACCGAGTCGCATAACTCTCCACGCTACGCGATCCGGGCAAGGCGGAGATCGGTTGTGACGGTACTAGTGCTGGTCCTGGTCGTTCGGAGACCTTCCGTGCGCGAGCGGTCCGGTCCTGCCCTCGGTGTGGCAGTTGGTGTCCACCCAGCGGCGGGCCGGTCCCGGAGTGTCGGTGATCAGGCCGTCGGCGCCCCGGGCGGACATCAGCTGCCAGGACTCCTCGTCGTCCAGCGTCCACACGTACACCTCGCGACCGGCCCTCCGCTCGGCGGCGATCCGGGCGGCGCTGGCCAGGTCGGCCGCCAGGGCGATGCCGCTCAGCTTGAGGTCCCCCGGGCTGTCGGCGATCGCACCGCTCTGGATCAGCACCACCGGCAGGGCGGGCGCGACGGCGTGGGCCTGGCGCAGGTGCTCGGCCGAGAAGGAGTAGAGCACCACGTGCGCACTGCTGCTGGCGGCGATCCTGGCGATCCGGGCCACGTCCTCGGGACGCTGCCACTTGATCTCCATCAGCAGCGTGGCGCTGCTGCCGGAGAGGCGATCGAGCAACTGCTCCAGGGTGGGCACGGGCTCCGCGGGGCCGGGGCCGACGGTCACCCGCAGGGCGGCGACCTGGGCGGCGGTCAGGTCGGCGACCGCGCCCCTGCCGTCGGTGGTGCGATCCACGGTGGGGTCGTGCATCAGCACCGGGACGCCGTCCCGGGTGGTCTGCACGTCGGTCTCCAGCCAGTCGGCGCCCTCGCCGAGGGCGGCCTCGAAGGAGGCCATGGTGTTCTCGGGCGCGTTGCGCGGCGCGCCCCGGTGCCCGATCACCACCGGGGAGTCGCACACCGACGACCCGGCGGCCGCACCGGCCCGCGGCGCAGGGCCGGTGGAGGCACAGCTGGCGGCCAGGACCGCGAGGACGGCGAGGACGGACGTCTGGGCGGCGCGGGGCGAGGAGGTCACGGCTCGGTGCTCCAGCTGCTGCTTCGGTCGCTGTGGTTGCTGTGGTCGCTTCGCCGGGTGGCCGTACGGTGCGCGGCCCCACGGACCGGCCAACCGTCAGAGCAGGCCGTCCCACAACTGTTCCACGACGACCGCCCACCAGCTCTCCGGATCGCCGAAGACCGTGCCGTCCAGCTCCGCCAAGCCGCGCTGCAGGGCCCCCACCGCCCCGCCCGCGGCCGCCGGGTCGAGCCCGCGCAGAGCGGGCCACCAGCCGGCGAACAGCTCCAGGCAGCGGACGAACGAGCGCAGGTCGGCGTTGCAGTGGCGGGCGGTCGCGTAGTCCGGGTCCACCGCCCGGACGGCGCCGTCGGCGGTGTCCAGGGTGATCGCCGCCCAGCCGTCCGTGCCCAGCACCAGCTGCCCGGCGAGCGCCGACCGCTCGCGCTCGGCCACCCGGGTGCCCCGACCCAGCGCCGCCAGGTGCGCGCCGAGCGGCGGGAGGACCGGGAGCGGCCGGGACCCGTCCGCGATCGCCTCCACCCCCGGGTGGTGCAGCGCGAAGAAGCCGTCGACGGCCACCGGCACGCCCACCGCCAGCAGCAGCGCCGCCGCCTCCCCGGGCAGCTCCGCCCGCGCCACGTCCGCCGGGTCGAAACGCTGCACGCCCGCCGGGCCGAACCGCTCGGCGAGCCGCCGCGCCAGCACCGCGTCCGGCACGTCCGGCAGCGGCGGCACGGCGCGCGGGAACGGCACCCGGTTGCGGGCCGGCCCCTCCGGCGGCGCAGGCAGCTGCCGTACGGCGGCGGCCCGGTGGTCGAAGCGCGGCCCGTACGACAGCTCGAAGTCCAGCCGGACGTGGGGCAGCTCCGCCGCCAGCGCGTACGCCCAGTAGCCGCCGGGCAGCGCGCTCAACCGCAGGTCGGTGCGGACCGCCAGCACGTCCTCGGCCGCCACCCCCTGCTCCCGCAGCCACCACCAGCCGCGCAGCGCCGGGTGCGGCAGACCGGCCGCCGAACGCAGCGCCAGCGAACGGGTCTCACCGGTGTCGTCCCGGTACCTCAGCTCGGCCCGGGCGCCCCGGCCGATGGCCGGCGGGCGGGTCGGGTCGTACCCGCCCGCACCGACGAAGTCCCGGTAGAGCCCGACCACTTCGTCCACCGGCACCGAGGGCCACACCGTGAACCGCCCGCTCTCCCGGTCCACCACGGCACACGCCGCCCCCACCTCCCCGGGCGCCCGCCGCTCCCCGCTCCGCGGATCCACCCCCACCCGCGGCGGCTCCGCCCACACCACCCACCCCAGCTCGAACTCGTGCACACACACCCGCCGCACCGCACCGGCCCCCTGCGGCAGATCCCCGTTGATCCACCGCTGCCCGGCCTCCACCGCCTGCGCCCGCGAGATCACCCAGCCACCCCGTCCCCATCCCCGTCCCCCACCCCGGCGACCCTACGCCCCGCCCCACCCCGGAACCCCCTACCCGGCTGCGCAGGAAGTCGGACCGGCCGACTTCCTACGCGACCCCACCCCCACCGACCAGAACCGACGCCCGGGACGCACCAAAAGTCGAACCAGCCGACTTCCTGCGCAACCCCACCCGCTCACAAGCCCGGCAGCCGACCTGCCGCCCCTGCCCACCAGAACCCACACCCAGAACGCACCAGAAGTCGGACCGGCCGACTTCCTACGCAACCCCACCCGCCCACAAGCCCCGCAGCCGACCCACCGCCCCCACCCACCAGAACCCACACCCAGAACACACCAGAAGTCGGACCGGCCGACCTCCTACGCGAGGTGCGGCGGCGGGTGGGCTCCGATCGCTAGGACCAGGGGGTGGGGCCACCAGGCGGGGCGATCCGACCGGATGTCCAGCTACCCCCCGAACCGCCACGCAGGAGGCCGAGCCTCCTGCGTGGCGACGAAAAGGACCGCCCCTACGGCCGCTGATGAGCTGGAAGAGGGGCGCGGCCACTGGCCAGGCGCCCCTGGTCTCGGGGACCGGCGCAAGAGTGGCGGCCGGCCCAGGCCCGGAAGGGAAGGCCGGAGGGGCAAGGCAACGGCGAGCAAGCCGCTATCGCCGACTAGTCCCCCGACGCTGCACCGGGCGCAACCTCCTGGGCGACGGCCGACCGGCCACCATCGGCACCGGCCTTGAGACCAGACCGACAGAACGACTTCCCGGGTGGCGGAAACGCCACCGAGGCCGGGCAGGCGGGGTGGATGCCCCTGGACGAGAGCCGACCGGCCACCACCGGCACCGGCCTTGAGACCAGACCGACAGGGCGGCTTCCCCGGTGGCGGAAACGCCACCGGGGCGGGCAGGCGGGGTGGATGCTCCTAGGCGGCGGCCTACCAGCCATCGCCGCCGGCGCGGGGCGCAGGGCGATGGTGAGCAGCCGCTGTCGTCGGCTGGCCCCGGTGCCTCATCGGGCGGTGGGCGGGGGGAGGGGGCGGCCTTCGGGGGTGAGGGCGATGGCCCAGAGGCCGTGGGTGGCGGGGTGGAGGGGGGTGGGGCTGTGGCGGGCGAGTTGGTGGTCGAGGTAGGTGACGTTGTCCTGGTGGTTGACGGCGTTCCAGGCGTGGGGGCGGCCGTAGGTGTCGAGGGTGAGGAGGACCGCCTGGGCACCGTGACCTGCGCGGCGGAGTTCGTCGGCGAGGCGGTCGAAGGCCTGGCCGCCGTCGCCGAGGTCGCGGAAGGGGGCGCCGAGTTCGCGTTCGGCGCGGTCGCGGCCGCCGCGTTCGCCGGCGTCGCCCTCGGTGGGGATGCGCGGGGCGGCGCAGGTGGGGCGGCCGGTGTAGGTGTCGACGGCGGAGAGGGCGATCTCCAGGCTGTTGTTGGCCCGGCCGGGTTCGCGGTAGCCCCCGGCGTTGACGGCTTCGGTCCAGCCGCCTGCGGCCGGGTCGGGCCGGCGGACGGGCAGGCCGTCCTCGTCCTTGGGCACGCGGCGTTCGAGTTCGGCCTGGTGCTCGGGGTCGACCGGTCCGAGCCCGCCGGGCAGTCCGGACGGGCGGCTGTCGGCGATGGTGCGCAGCCGGGGTTCCGGGTCGTCGGGGAGCGGGCCGCGCCGTGCCCGTAGGGCGAGTTGGAGTGCCATCGCGTGGGCGGTGGCGACGGGGACGGCGCCCCAGGCGAGGGTCGGGTCGGCGACGGTCGCGGCGGTGTCCCGGCGGCGGCCGTCGGTGTGGTGCGGTTCGGGCCGGCCGATGACGGGGGCGGTGCCGACGATCGGGGGCTCCGCCGGGGGTGGCGGCGCGGTGACCGGTTGCGGCGCCGCACCCACCGGGGTGCGGGGTGCGGGCCCGCCCGCAACGCCCGCGCCGCCGCCCACGCCGCCACCCGCACCACCACCCACGACGCCGCCCGGCGCCCCCGCCCCGACGCCACTGCCGAACGGCGCCGCGACGTGCACGGGGTACCCGCCGCCACCGGCCGCGAGCGGGCCGGGTCCGACGGTCCCGACGGCGCCGACCGTTCCGGCCACCGGGTAGCCGCCCGCGTACGCCGGTGTCCCGAACGACCGGACGACCGGGGGCACGTCGGGCGCAGGGCCGTACGAGGGCGAGGCCGGGGACGTCGGGACGGGGGACGCCGAAGCGACGGGCGCGGGCGGCGCACTCACCGAGTCCGTCCGTACGGTCACCGGCGCGGCACCCCCTCCGCCACCGCTGTGCGCGGGCGCCTGGAGCGGATAGTCCCCGTCCGTCCAGCCCGCCGTCACCGCCGCACCGCTCTGGTGCGTCGGCGCGGCCCGCACCACCACCGCCGGCCCGTCGTCCCGAGCGGGCGGCGACCAGTCGGCGGCGGCCACGGCGGACCGGTGCGGCCCCTGGTACGAGGGCCCCGCTGCGGCCGGAGCGGCAGCGGCCACCGGTGCGGCCGCCGGATCCGTCACGGCAGCCGCCGCCGTAACGACCGGAACAGCCGGAACAGCCGGAACAGCCGGAACAGCCGACGAAACCGCCCCCGGCGCCTTCGGACCACCGCTCGGGCCACCGCTCAGGTCGCCCTTCGGACCCCCCTTGGCTTCCCCCCGCGCGTCCTGCGGCCCGGTCAGGTCCGCCAGCGCCAGCCCGTGGAGTTCCTTGCCCTCCGGGTCGGTGAGCACCGGCCGCCCCTGCGCGTCCAGCCGAACGGCCAGGTCCGCGACCCCGACCACCGGTTTGCCGTCCGGCCCGGTGACCACCAGCAGCCCGGCGGCGTCGGTGACCGGGGTGCCGTCGGAGCGCAGGATGACCGGTTTGCCGTCCGCGCCGAGGACGGGCTGCCCGTGTTCGTCGAGCGCGACGCTGAGCCCGGGCACGCCGACCACCGGTTTGCCGTCCCGCCCGGAGAGCAGGACCAGTCCGGTGCCGTCCGCGCCGAGCACGCCCGGTTCTCCGAGCGCGGTGGGCAGTCCGGCGGCGAGCGGGTCGAAGCCGCCCTTGGTGCGGTACGAGGCGGCGGTGACCCCCGTCCCGGACGCGGCGCCGAGCCTCAGCAGGGCGACGACGGCCGGTTCCTTGAGCGCGGTGCCCAGGGCGTCCTTCATGCCGCGGCCGAGTTCGGTGAGCAGTCCGCCGATCTTCAGCGCGGCCGTCTCGACGGCGGCGGCCTCCAGCCCGGCGGCGACCTGGCCGGCCGTGGCGTTCCGCACCGCGTTCGCGGCGTCGCCGACGGCCTTCTCCATCCCGACGACCAGCCCGGTGTGCCCCTGGCCGGTGTCGTTCTTCGCCGCGGTGGCGACCTCGGCGGCGGCCTGCTGGGCGGCGGCGGCCTGTTCCCGGGCCTGCTTGAGCTCGGCGGCCAGGTTCTGAAGGGTGGCGATGATCTCGCCCTTGCAACCGTCGACGGCCCGGGCGGCGGTGTCGAAGGCCCCGGCGAGCAGCCCGACCGCGGTGTGCGCGTCGTCCAGGTGGCCCTTTCCGCCTCCGCTGAAGGTCAGCCAGTACGCGCCGAAGGAGTCCACGGCGTGCCCGGAGTTGTCGGCGGTCACGCGCCGGACGGACTCCCCGGCGCGGCGGGTGAGCCGGTCGGCGTCGGTGCCGAACTCCCGCCAGAGCGCGGCCGCCCTGCGCAGGCCCTCCTCGTCGGCCTGCGGCCACTGGTGGCCGGTCCTGGCCAGCAGCGGGACCAGTTCCTCGGGCAGTTTCCGGGACACGCGCATCTCCCCCTTCGAGCCGGGCCCGTCAGACCGACATGTCCTTGGGGACGACCGGCGCCACCTCCGGGGTTGCCCCGGCATCCTGCGTGTGGACCGCCGGGGAGGCGGCCGGCGAGGCGATCGGCGAGGCTCCCGGCCCGGTTGGCGAGGCCCCCGGCCCGGTTGTCCCGGCGAAGCCGCCGAAGCCGCTCGCCGCCGAGGTGTCGGTGTCCGTCGTCCGCTCCGCCATCGCGTGCAGCCCGGCCCCGACCTGCCCCACCTGGCCGGCCAACCCCCTGAGCCCGCCGACGAGTTCACCGTGCGACGGACCGTACACGGCGGCGAAGGCGCTGCCCGGCTGGTCGGCGCCCCAGGGCGTGCCGAGCGCGGCGAGGCCCTTCTCCAGGGCACCCACGGCCTTGCCCAGCTCGCGCCCGATCTTCTCGAACTCCCGCCCCTCGCCGTGCAGTTCCCACGGCTTGATGACGAACGCGCCGCTGCCGCCGTCGGATGTCCCGGTGCTGCCGCCTGCCATCCCCGTACCTCCCCCGTACGTCCTGTCGCGGACCGGCCGCCATCCTAGGCACGCCCCCACCCCGGCCCGCACCGCCGAGCGGACCTCTTCACCCCGCCTTCACCCCGCCCGGGCCGGATCGCACGTCCGACCTCGCGTCCGACCGCACGTCCGACCACAAACCCGACCGCAGGCCCGGCCGGGAGCCCGTACGCCCCCGCGAAGCTCTACCCTTGCCGGGTGGCACCAGCAGAAACGTCCAAGAAGAAGGCCAAGGCGAAGCCCAAGGCCTCCCCCGCCCCCGTCGACCTCGCGATGCCGACCCTGCGCCGCGAGATCCCGCGCGACGAGGTCCCGCTCGACTTCCCGCGCGCCTGGGTCGAGTTCGCCGACCCCGCCGACGAGGAGCAGGTCTTCCGCTGCGACCTCACCTGGCTGACCTCCCGCTGGTCCTGCGTCTTCGGCCAGGGCTGCCACGGCATCCGCGAGGGTCGCGGTGAGTCGGACGGCTGCTGCACGCTGGGCGCGCACTACTCGGACGAGGACGACGAGAAGCGGGTCCTGAAGCACGCGGCCCGGCTGACCCCCGAGCTGTGGGAGAACTTCGCCGAGGGCACCGACGCCAAGGGCCGGCTCAGGTCCGACGGCGGCATCACCATGCTGGACGAGGACGGCGACCGCCAGACCCGCCGGGTCAACGGCGCCTGCATCTTCGTGAACAGCCCCGGTTTCGCGGGTGGCGCCGGCTGCGCCCTGCACGCGCTCGCCCTCAAGGAGGGCCGCGAGCCGCTGGAGACCAAGCCGGACGTCTGCTGGCAGCTGCCGATCCGCCGCACCTACGACTGGATCGACCGCCCCGACGACACCCGCTACCTCCAGGTGTCGATCGGCGAGTACGACCGCCGCGGCTGGGGCCCGGGCGGCCACGACCTGCACTGGTGGTGCACCGGGGCCCCGGCCGCGCACCAGGGCGCGGAGCCGGTGTACGTCAGCTACCGCCCGGAGCTCACCGAGCTGATGGGCAAGGCCGGCTACGAGGTGCTGGCCCGGCTGTGCGAGGAGCGGATCGCCACCAAGGGCGACCGCAAGGTGGCCCCGCACCCGGCCGACCCCATCAGGAAGAAGAAGTAGCGGCCCCGCTCACGGACCAGCGGACCAACGGACCAGCGGGTCAACAGATCAACGGATCAACGATCCGCCGGCCTACTTGTCGATGTCCCCGACCACGAAGAACATCGACCCGAGGATCGCCACCATGTCCGCGACCAGTGTCCCGGGCAGCAGCTCGGTCAGCGCCTGGATGTTGTTGAAGGACGCCGAGCGCAGCTTGAGCCGCCACGGCGTCTTGTCGCCGCGCGAGACCAGGTAGTAGCCGTTGATCCCGAGCGGGTTCTCGGTCCACGCGTAGGTGCTGCCCTCGGGTGCCTTGAGCACCTTGGGCAGCCGCTGGTTGACGGGCCCGGGCGCCAGGGTGGCGAGCTTGTCGAGGCAGGCGTCGGCGAGGTCCAGCGAGTTGAGGGTCTGCTCCAGCAGGCACTCGAAGCGGGCCAGGCAGTCGCCCTCCTCACGGGTGACGACGGTGAGCACCTGCCGCAGCTCCTCGGAGCCGTACGCGAGGTAGGGCTCGTCGCGGCGCAGGTCGAGGTCGAGGCCGCTGGCCCGGGCGATCGGGCCGCTGACCCCGTACGCCTCGGCCTGCGCCCTGGTGAGGACGCCGACGCCGGCGGTGCGGGCGCGGAAGATCTCGTTGCCGAGGACGAGTTCCTCGAAGACCGGCAGCTGCGAGCGCACGGTCGCGACGGCGGTGCGGACCCGGCCGAGCCAGCCGGCCGGCAGGTCCTCCTTGAGGCCGCCGACGCGGTTGAACATGTAGTGCATCCGGCCGCCGGAGGCCTCCTCCAGCACGTGCTGGAGGTCCTCGCGACCGGTGAAGGCGTGGAAGATCGGGGTGATCCCGCCGAGTTCCAGCGGGTAGGAGCCGAGGAACATCAGGTGGTTGAGCACCCGGTTGAGCTCGGCGAGCAGGGTGCGGATCCACACCGCCCGCTCGGGGACCTCCATGCCGAGCATCCGCTCGACGCCGAGCACGACGCCGAGTTCGTTGGAGAAGGCGGAGAGCCAGTCGTGCCGGTTCGCCAGCATGATGATCTGCCGGTAGTCACGGGCCTCGAACAGTTTCTCCGCGCCCCGGTGCATGTAGCCGATCACCGGCTCGGCCGTGACGATCCGCTCGCCGTCGAGCAGCAGGCGCAGCCGCAGCACACCGTGCGTGGCCGGGTGCTGCGGGCCGATGTTGAGCACCATGTCGGTGGTGCCCGCCTCGCCGGTGAAGTTCTCGGCTCCCGCCCCGATGCCGACCGTGGTCTCCCTCATGGACCCAGAGTCTGCCATCCCGGCAGGGACTCCAAGTCCGCCGCCCTCTCCAGGATCCCCAGGGGCGGCATGCGGACCGACTGGACCAGCCATCCGAAGCCGCCCAGTCCGCTCGGGTCGGTGAGTTCGGCCCCCTCCCCCGCGCCGCCGAGCGCCCGCAGGTAGCCCGCCGGGTCGGTGGAGGCGAGCGCGAGCGGCGGGCGCTCGCCGCTCACCCCGAGCGCGCGCAGGGCCTCGCGCTGGGTTGTCCACAGGCTGTGGAGGGCGGGCGCCGCGACGGCGTCCAGGGCGACGTGCGCGGTGACGTCGCAGGAGCCGTCCGGCACCGGGGCCACCTCCCGGCCGCCCCGGAAACCGGCGTACGTCCCGAACCGCGGCCGCCGCGCCGCCGTGTGCCCGTAGTCCACCGCGACGGCCAGGCCGCGCTCCAGCCCGGCCACCGCCCCCGCCCAGGCGGCGTCCCGGGGGCCGCCGAACTCCACCCGGTCCCCGGGCTCCCCGACGGGCCACCAGCGCCCGGCCCAGGCCGCGTCCGCCGCCGAGACCGGGCCGCCGAGGCGCTCCGCCCCGGTCGCGGTGTCCACCTCGACGTAGCGCAGCACCCCGTCCTCGTCCACCTCCCCGGCGTCCAGCGGCACGTTGTCCAGCCACTCGTTGGCGAACAGCAGCCCGGTGACGCCGCACGGCGGCCGGTCCGTCCACAGGGCTGTGGACGGAAGTCCCGCGGGCCGCCCGGCGAGCTCCACGCCGTACGGGCGCAGCCGCGCGAGCACCTCGCCGGGCAGCTCGGCCAGCACGCCGGTCAGCAGTTCCCCCCGTCCGGCCCCCATGTCGACCAGGGTCAGCTCCTCCGGACGGCCGAGGGCCGCGTCAACCTCCAGCAGCAGCCGGGCCACCGCACGGGCGAATCTCGGAGAGGCGTGCACCGAGGTGCGGAAGTGCCCGGCCGGGCCCTCCGGCCTGCGGTAGAAGCCGCGGTCCGGGTCGTACAGGGCCTGTTCCATGGCGGGCGCCCACCGCATCCAAGTCATGGGGCGGGACGCTACCCGGCACCGGGGGACCCCTCCCAACCGGAGCGGGGGCGTCTCCGACCTACGGAGTAGGGCGGATCGCCCTACCGGGGGACCTGGGCACCTCGCGCGACTGCCTAGGCTTGAGATGTGCATCGACTCAACGCCTGGCTCCGCCGTCACCCCATGGTGGTCGACGCCGCCTGGGCGTCGATCGTGCTCTTCCTCGGCCTGCTGCCGAACAACAACTTCCCCGACTCCGGCTGGCGCTTCGACGCCGAGGTCCTGGTCGCGGTGCTGCTGCCCGCGCTGATGGTCCTCCGACGGCGCTTCCCCGACGTCACCGTCGCCGCGGCCACCGGCATCGGCGTCGGCCAGGTGCTCGCCGACGTCGAACCGGGCATCTCCTCGATCGCCTACCTGGTCTTCGCGTACACCGGCGCCGCCTTCGGCCAGAAGTGGACCTCCCGGCTGGCGCTGGTCGCCGGGCTCTCCGCCGGCCCTCTGGTGTTCTGGCGGATGCAGCCGGTGAAGACGGTCCGCGAGAGCTCCGACCACTACGTCTCCCGCCCGTACGGCATCGCCGAGGCGGCGCTGATCACCCTGCTGATGAGCACCCCGTTCATCCTCTGCTGGGCCTGGGGCCGGCTGACCCGGGTGCGCCGCGCCTACCTGACCGAGCTGGAGGACCGCGCGGCCAGGCTGGAGCGCGAGCGGGACGCCCAGGCCCAGGTGGCGGTCGCGGCCGAGCGGGCCCGGATCGCCCGCGAGCTGCACGACGTGGTCGCCCACAACGTCTCGGTGATGATCGTCCAGGCCGACGGCGCCGCGTACGTGCTCGACAACTCCCCGCAGCAGGCGAAGGAGGCGCTCGGCACGATCGCCTCCACCGGGCGCCAGGCGCTGGTCGAGATGCGCCGCCTGCTGGGCGTGCTGCGCACCGCCGACACCGCCGAGGAGTACGTCCCGCAGCCGGGCGTCGAGGAGCTGCCGGAGCTGCTGGAGCAGGTCCGCACGGCCGGGCTCCAGGTGGACTACGCGACCTCCGGGCACCCGCGCGAACTGCCGCGCGGCGTCGAGCTGACCGTGTACCGGATCGTCCAGGAGGCGCTGACCAACGTCCGCAAGCACGGCGGCCCCGATGTGCACGCCCGGGTCGCGGTGGACTTCGGCGAGCGCGAGCTGGCCGTCCTGGTGGAGGACGACGGCCGCGGCAGCACCGACGAACAGCTCGCCGCCGGCGGCGCGGACGGTCTGGGCCACGGCCTGATCGGCATGCGCGAGCGGGTCGGCATGGTCAGCGGCAGCCTCGACGTGGGCCCGCGCCCCGGCGGCGGCTTCCGGATCCGCGCCGTCCTCCCGCTCAAGACCGCCCACTGACCCTCCGCTGACCCTCCGCGCCCTCCGACCCCCCTTTAGGAGCCCGCCTTGACCATCCGCGTGATGCTCGTCGACGACCAGGAGCTGCTGCGCACCGGCTTCCGGATGATCCTCCAGTCGCAGGGCGACATCGAGATCGCCGCCGAGGCGGGCGACGGCGCGCAGGCCCTGGAGAAACTGCGGCACACGCAGGTGGACGTGATCCTGATGGACGTCCGGATGCCGCGCCTGGACGGCGTGCAGGCCACCCGCCGGATCTGCCTGGCCGAGGACGGCAGCCCGCTGCCGGACGCCCCTCACGTGCTCATCCTCACCACCTTCGACCTGGACGAGTACGCCTTCGCCGCGCTCAAGGCCGGGGCCAGCGGCTTCCTGCTCAAGGACGTCCCGCCGACCGAGCTGGTGGCCGCGATCCGCGCGGTGCACGGCGGGGACGCCGTGGTCGCCCCGACCACCACCCGCCGGATGATCGACCGCTTCGCCGAGGTGCTGCCCACCCCGCACAGCGCTCCCGGCTCGGACGTCCTCGGCCCGCTGACCGAGCGCGAGCGGGAGGTGTTCCTGCTGGTCGCCCAGGGGCTGTCGAACGGCGAGATCGCGGCCCGGCTGGTGCTCTCCGAGGCCACCGTGAAGACCCACGTCGGCCGCATCCTGGCCAAGCTCGGGCTGCGCGACCGGGTCCAGGCCGTGGTGCTGGCGTACGAGGCCGGGCTGATCCGGGCCGGGGCCGCGGACTGATCCGGGCCGGGGCCGCGAACCGGCCCGCCCGTACACTGGGGCGGTACGTCCGGTACCCGTCGAGTGGACCGGAACGGTCATTCAGGACAAGGGTGGACGCGTGAATCCGTCCGAGAACTCCGGCTACGGCGAGTTCGCCCCGCGCGCCGACGGCCTCGGCGACCAGGCCTTCGGCGATCCCGCTTTCGGCGATCCCAGCGACCCCGGCAACCGCCCGGCCCGGCTGGCCGTCGGCGTGGTCGGCACCGGCCGGGTCGGCCCCGCGCTGGGCGCCGCGCTGCAGCTCGCCGGGCACACCGTGGTCGCCGCCTCCGGGGTGTCCGCCGCCTCCCGCCGCCGGGCCGAGTCGCTGCTGCCGGGCGTGCGGATCGTCGCCCCGCAGCAGGTGATGGCCGCCGCCGACCTCGTCCTGCTGACCGTCCCGGACGACGCGCTGGCCGACCTGGTGGCCGGCCTGGTCGCCACCGGCTCCGTCCGCCCCGGCCAGCTGCTCGTGCACACCTCGGGCGCGCACGGCGTCGGCATCCTGGAGCCCGCCACCCGGGCCGGGGCGCTGCCGCTGGCGCTGCACCCGGCGATGACCTTCACCGGCACCTCGGTCGACCTCGCCCGGCTGGCCGGCTGCCCGTTCGGCGTGACCGCCCCCGAGGAGCTGCGGCCGGTCGCCGAGGCCCTGGTGGTGGAGATGGGCGGCGAGCCCGAGTGGGTGCCCGAGGAGGTCCGCCCGCTCTACCACACCGCCCTCGCGCACGGCGCGAACCACCTGGTCACCCTGGTCGCGCAGGCGATGGACCTGCTGCGGAGGGCCGGTGTCGCCGAGCCCGGCCGGATGCTCGGCCCGCTGCTCGGCGCCGCCCTGGACAACAGCCTGCGCTCCGGCGACGCGGCCCTCACCGGCCCGGTCGCCCGGGGCGACGCGGGCACCGTACGGCGCCACCTGGCGCAGCTCAGTACGGTGTCCCCGGACATCCCGGCGGCGTACCGAGCGATGGCCCGCGCCACCGCGCAGCGGGCGCTCGCCAACGGGACGATCGACGAAACGTCCGCGGCGGCGCTGCTGGACGTACTGAACGAGGAGAAGCGCTAGTGGCACGCGGTAAGCAGCCGAACAAGACCCAGCGGGCGCCGAAGGTCCACCGGGCCGTCGTCACGCACACCGTGGACGACTTCGAGGCCGCGTTCTGGCCGGACGAGCGGCCGGTGGACAACGCCGTCGTGATGACCATGGGCGCGCTGCACGAGGGCCACGCCGCGCTGATCCGGGCCGCCCGCAAGCAGGTCGGCCAGGAGGGCCGGGTCGCGGTGACGGTCTTCGTGAACCCGCTGCAGTTCGGCCCGTCCGAGGACCTGGAGCGCTACCCGCGCGCCCTCGACGCCGATGTGCGGCTGGCCGAGGAGAACGGCGCCGACGTGGTCTTCGCGCCCTCCGTCGACGAGGTGTACCCGAACGGCGAGCCGCAGGTGCGCCTGACGGCCGGCCCGATGGGCGGGCGCTTCGAGGGCGCCACCCGGCCCGGCCACTTCGACGGCGTGCTGACCGTGGTCGCCAAGCTGCTGCACATCACCGACCCGGACTTCGCCTTCTTCGGCGAGAAGGACGCCCAGCAGCTGGCGATCATCCAGCGGATGGTGGCCGACCTGGACTTCGACGTCGAGATCGTCGGCGTACCGACCGTCCGCGAGGAGGACGGCCTGGCGCTGTCCTCGCGCAACCGCTACCTCTCGGAGGAGGAGCGCGCCCACGCCCTCGCCCTCTCCAAGGCGCTGTTCGCCGGCCGGGACGCCGCCGCGCAGGGCCCGAAGGCCGTCCGCGAGGCGGCCGCGGCCGTCCTGGACGGCGCCGAGGGCGTCACCCTCGACTACCTCGCCCTGATCGACCCGCACGACTTCACCGAGGCGGCGGACGACTTCCAGGGCGAGGCGGTGCTGGCCGTCGCCGCGAAGGTGGGCTCCACCCGCCTGATCGACAACGCCCGCATGATCGTCCGGTAGTACCGGCGGCAAGACCCCCTTTCCCAGGCATGCACTCACAGGAGGCGTGACCCGCAATGCTCCGCACCATGCTCAAGTCCAAGATCCACCGGGCCACCGTGACCCAGGCCGACCTGCACTACGTCGGTTCCGTCACGGTGGACGAGGACCTGCTCGACGCCGCCGACCTGCTCCCCGGTGAGCTGGTCCACATCGTCGACATCGACAACGGCGCCCGGCTGGAGACGTACACCATCGCCGGCCCGCGCGGCACCGGCGTGATCGGCATCAACGGCGCCGCCGCCCGGCTGGTCCACCCCGGCGACCTGGTCATACTCATCGCCTACGGGCAGATGGACACGGCCGAGGCCAAGGGCTACGAGCCGAAGATCGTCTTCGTGGACGGGCAGAACCGGATCACCGGCCTGGGCGGGGACCCGGCGGAGGTCCCGGAGGGCAGCGGGCTGCTCCGAGGTGACAAGGCGTACGGTGGCGCCGACGGCGCGGCCACCACGGCCACTCGCTGAAGGAGCCACTGAGCCATGTCCGCTACGCACCGCCTGACCGCCCCGGCCCCCGGCTGGACCGCCGCCACCGACGTGGTCGTGGTCGGCTCCGGGGTGGCCGGGCTCACCGTCGCCCTCAACGTCCGCAAGGCCGGCCTGCGGGCCATGGTGGTCACCAAGGCGATGCTGGACGAGGGCTCGACCCGCTGGGCCCAGGGCGGCATCGCGGCCGCCCTGGGCGAGGGGGACTCCCCCGAGCAGCACCTGGACGACACCCTGGTGGCCGGCGCCGGGCTGTGCGACGAGGAGGCCGTGCGCACCCTCGTCACCGAGGGCCCGGACGCCGTCCGCCGGCTGATCGCCACCGGCGCCCTGTTCGACCGGGGCGAGGACGGCGAGATCCTGCTGACCCGCGAGGGCGGCCACCACCGCCGCCGGATCGCCCACGCGGGCGGGGACGCGACCGGCGCCGAGATATCCCGCGCCCTGGTCTCCGCCGTCCGCAACGATCCCGACCTGGAACTGATCGAGCACGCCCTCGTGCTCGACCTGCTGACCGACGCCGAGGGCCACGCCGCCGGGCTGACCCTGCACGTGATGGGCGAGGGGCAGCGCGACGGCGTCGGCGCCGTCCGGGCCCGCGCGGTGGTGCTCGCCACCGGCGGCATGGGCCAGGTGTTCTCCGCCACCACCAACCCGGCGGTCTCCACCGGCGACGGCGTGGCGCTCGCCCTGCGGGCCGGCGCCGACGTCACCGACCTGGAGTTCGTCCAGTTCCACCCGACCGTGCTCTGGCTCGGCCCGGACGCCGAGGGCCAGCAGCCGCTGGTCTCCGAGGCCGTGCGCGGCGAGGGCGCCCACCTGGTGGACGCGGACGGCGTCCGCTTCATGGTCGGGCAGCACGAGCTGGCCGAGCTGGCCCCGCGCGACATCGTCGCCAAGGCGATCACCCGGCGCATTCAGGAGCAGGGCGCCGAGCACATGTACCTGGACGGGCGGCACTTCGGCGCCGAGATGTGGGAGCACCGCTTCCCGACCATCTTCGCCTCCTGCCGCGCGCACGGCATCGACCCGGTCACCGAGCCGATCCCGATCGCCCCGGCCGCGCACTACGCCTCCGGCGGCATCCGGACCGACCGGCACGGCCGCACCTCCGTCCCCGGCCTGTACGCCTGCGGCGAGGTGGCCTGCACCGGGGTGCACGGCGCCAACCGGCTGGCCTCCAACTCGCTGTTGGAGGGCCTGGTCTTCGCCGAGCGGATCGCCGCCGACCTGACCGCGCGCCACCTGGCCGACGAACTGCCCGAGCGCACCGTGGACGTCGCCGCCGCACAGGCCGCGCGGCCGGTGCCGCTGCCCCCGTCCGAGGCCCGGGCCGAGATCCAGCGGCTGATGTCGCGCGGCGCGGGCGTGCTGCGCTCGGCCGCCTCGATGGCGGACACCGCGGCCGGGCTCGCCCTGCTCGCCGAGCAGGCCTACGCGCACGTGGCCGAGGAGAAGCCGGACGACCCCCGGGTGGAGACCTGGGAGGCCGCCAACCTGCTGCTGGTCGCCACCGCTCTGGTGGCGGCGGCCGCGAAGCGCGAGGAGACCCGCGGCTGCCACTGGCGCGAGGACTTCCCCGAGCGCGACGACGCCCACTGGCGACGCCACCTGATCACCACCCTCGCCGCCTCCGGCGACCCCGTCAGCACCCCTGAGGAGCAGTAAGACCATGACTCACTCCCACGAGGAACTCCCGATGGCCGGCGGCTGCGGCGACGGCTGCGCCTGCGGGGACGGCGAGGGCTACGAGACCGGCCTGGACCCGCAGCTGGCCGAGCTGCTGGAGCAGGCCGGGCTGGACCCGATCGAGGTCGAGGACGTCGCCACGCTGGCGCTGGCCGAGGACCTGGCCGGCGGCGAGGACGTCACCTCGGTGGCCACCGTGCCCGCCGAGGCCGTCGCGACCGCCGACTTCACCGCCCGCCAGGCCGGCGTGGTGGCCGGTCTGCGGGTCGCCGAGGCGGTCGTCTCGCTGATCTGCGAGGAGGAGTTCGAGGTCGACCGGCACGTCCAGGACGGCGACCGGGTCGAGGCCGGCCAGGTGCTGCTGTCGGTCCGCTCGCGCACCCGCGACCTGCTGACCGCCGAGCGCAGCGCGCTCAACCTGCTCTGCCACCTGTCCGGCATCGCCACCGCGACCCGGGCCTGGGCGGACGCCCTGGAGGGCACCGGCGCGGTGGTCCGGGACACCCGCAAGACCACCCCGGGCCTGCGCGCGCTGGAGAAGTTCGCGGTGCGCTGCGGCGGCGGCGCCAACCACCGGATGGCGCTCTCGGACGCCGCCCTGGTGAAGGACAACCACGTGGTCGCGGCCGGCGGCGTGGCCGAGGCCTTCCGGGCCGTCCGGGCCGCCTACCCGGACCTGCCGGTCGAGGTCGAGGTGGACACCGTGGAGCAGATCCCACCGGTGCTGGAGGCCGGGGCGGACCTGATCCTGCTGGACAACTTCACCGTCGACCAGCTGAAGGAGGCCGTCGCGCTGGTGGCCGGCCGGGCGAAGCTGGAGGCCTCCGGCGGACTCACCCTGGCCAGCGCGCGCGAGGTCGCCCAGACTGGTGTCGACTACCTGGCCGTGGGCGCGCTGACCCACTCCTCGCCGATCCTCGACATCGGCCTGGACCTGCGCGCCTGACCGTCAGGTCGAGAGCAGACCTGTCCCGACTCGCAGAAAGCGTCCCCGTGCTCCTCACCATCGACGTCGGCAACACCCAGACCACGCTCGGCCTGTTCGACGGCGAGGACGTGGTGGAACACTGGCGGATCTCCACCGATTCGCGCCGCACGGCCGATGAACTGGCGGTGCTGCTGCAGGGCTTGATGGGCAACCACACCGCGGTCCGGGAGGCCACGGTGGAGGGCCTGGCGATCTGCTCCTCCGTTCCCGCCGTGCTCCACGAGCTCCGCGAGGTGACCCGCCGTTACTACGGCGACGTCCCCGCGGTGATCGTGGAGCCCGGCGTGAAGACCGGGGTGCACGTCCTGATGGACAACCCCAAGGAGGTCGGCGCGGACCGGATCGTCAACGCGCTGGCCGCCAACCACCTGTACGGCGGCCCGTGCATCGTGGTCGACTTCGGCACCGCGACCACCTTCGACGCCGTCAACGCCCGCGGCGACTACGTCGGCGGCGCGATCGCCCCCGGCATCGAGATCTCGGTCGAGGCGCTCGGTGTCCGGGGTGCCCAGCTGCGCAAGATCGAGCTGGCCCGCCCGCGCAACGTGATCGGCAAGAACACCGTCGAGGGCATGCAGTCGGGCATCCTCTACGGCTTCGCCGGGCAGGTGGACGGCCTGGTCACCCGGATGGCCAGGGAGCTGGACAAGGACCCGGACGAGGTCCAGGTGATCGCCACCGGCGGCCTGGCCTCCCTGGTCCTCGGCGAGGCCACCACCATCGACGTGTACGAGCCCTGGCTGACCCTGATCGGCCTGCGCCTGGTGTACGAGCGCAACCGCCCGGCGAGCTGAGCGGCGCTCAGCGAGCGGGCGCCGGGAAGGCCGGGAGGGTGACCGGACCGGTCTGCGGGGTGGCCGGATCGACCTGCACGGCGGCCGTGTCGCCGGGCGGTGTGAATCCGGGGCCCGGGGTCGGGGCGGACGTGACGAGCTTCCCCATCACCGGGTCCTTCGGCAGCGCCTCCGCGACCTCCTTCCAGCGCGGGTCCGTGACCACCTTGGAGAGCTGGTCCATGGTCAGCGGCGGGTCGGTCCGGGTGATCGGGGTGCCCTGCTCCAGCGGCTTGCGGTTCCACTCCTGGAGCGCCAGCTGATAGCCCTTCCCGGTCAGCACCGCGGACCAGGTCTTCGAGCCGGCCGGCTCCCCGCCGCGGGTGGCCGCCTGGTAGAGGCGCAGGTGGTCGCCGTCCGGAAGGGTCGCCTCGGTGCAGGCGTCGTCCTGCGTCTGCCGGGCCGGGCAGCCGACGTCGCCCACCCCGAAGCGGGTGATCCAGAACAGGTACTGCGCCGGGCCGTGGCCGTCGTCCAGGGTCAGCCGCACCTGCGGGGTGCCGCTCTCCGTCCCCCTGCCCTCGCCCTCCTGCACCGTTCCCGGCGGCAGGAGTTCGGTGAGCATCCGCTGGAACTCCGGCCCGGAGACCGGCCCGGCGGGCGAGGCCGCCGCCGGACCGGCCACCGCCGCGCCCTGCCCGGGCAGCAGGCCGCCGAGCGCGGCACCGCCCACCCCGGCCAGGGCCAGTGCGGCGGCGCCCGCCGCGGTGCCGGCCCGCCGCCTGCGGCGCAGCCGGCGGCCGTACGACCAGCCGGTGTCGGCCAGCGGGCCGGGCTCGGTGTCGAAGGCGTCGCCGGCCCGGCCGAGGGCCTCGCTGAAGGCCCGCTCGAACCGCTCGTCGGGCCCGTCGTGCTCTGCGGACATGCTGAACCAACCTCTCTACCAGGTGAGTTGACGTGACTAACGGGTGGGCGCGGCGCCCGGCTCAGCGCTCGGCCGACTCTTCGAGGCTGCTGCCGAGCACGGCGCGGATCCGGCCGAGCGCCCGGAAGGACTGGGTCCGGACGGCGCCCGGGGTGCTGTGCAGGATCGTCGCGGTCTCCTCGACGCTGCGGTCCTCCCAGTAGCGCAGGACCAGCACCGCCCGGTCGCGCGGCGCGAGCCGTCCGAGCGCGTCCACCAGGGCCAGCCGCAGCTCCGGGTCGCTCTGCGGGGCGGCGGCGTCCGGCACCGCGTCCACCGGCCGCTCGCTGCTGGAGCGGCGGCCGCGGTGCGAGAGGAAGGCCCGCACCAGCACGGTGTGCGCGTACCCGGCCGGGTTGTCGATCCGGGGTTTGGAACTGAACCACGCGGTGCGGTGCCACTGGGCGTAGATCCGCCCGAGCGCCTCCTGCACCAGGTCCTCGGCGAGGTGGGTGTCCCCACCGGTGAGCAGGCAGGCGGACCGGTAGAGCGGGCGCGCCCGGGCGGCCGCGAAGGCCTGGAAGTCCTCGTCCCGCCGCTGACCCCGCGTCGCCGTCCGCCGACCGTCCGGTTCCATCCTGTCCGCCCCCTGCTCCTTCGATCCCCTGCCACTTGGATGACCAGGTGTGTGCCGGGCAGCGTTACAGGCACGGTGAAAGGTTTTTTCAGGCGGACCGATCATGCGGAACTCCGCGTGACGTTACCGACAAATCGGATATTCCTCACGTAGTGTCAACCCATGCCTACGCCACACGGATCGCGGGGCGGCATGGCCTTCAGCGCCGACGAAGTCCGCGTGCTGCGCCGAGCCCTCGCCCAAGCCCTGCACCCCGCCATCCCCGTCCATCTCCAGGGGCCCGACCGCACGGCGTTCGCCGGGCCGGGCGTCGAACTGTGGGCGGAGGACGTCCAGGACGCACTGCGACTGACCGAGGCCATCGACGAGGCCGTCCAGGAGGGCGGCCGACTGCGCGCCTTCCTGCTCGCCGACCTCGCCCGCTACCGGGCCGCCCTGCCCGGCAGCGCGGCCGGCTACCTGGAGCGGTTGGAGGAGGCCGTGTCCGACGGCTACCTCCCCGGCCCCGAGGACCTCACCGCGCTGCGCGGGCTGTCCCGCCAGCCCTGCGGTCACGGCGAGCGGGCCCGCCGCTCCCGGCTGGCCGGACGCTGCCACGCACTGGCCGAGGCCGCCGTCCGCGAACGGCTCGCCCTCACCGCCGGACAGCCCCGCCACCTCGTCGCCGTACCGAGCCCCGCCGCACCCCCGAGCAGTCTCCCCACCCCTGTAGGAGGACGGATCCCGATGAGCAGCACCGACTCCCGCCCCGAGCAGCCCGCCGCTGAGAAGAACCCGCCCCGCCCGCACCGGATGCCCACCCCGGCCGAGCTCTTCGGCCGCCGGCCCAAGCCGCCGGCCCACCCCGCCCCGCCGGCCGACGAGGCGCCCGAGGAGATCGAGCTCGCCACCGGCACCGGCTGAGCCGCCCCAAACCCCCTGAAGCGCGAGGGGAGACCGCAGTCGCGGTCTCCCCTCCATCCATGTGTCGACAATCCCGCGATTCCCTCACCGACCATCAGTCACATCTTCGTAACCTTCACCGCACGGGCCGGGCCGTTCGATACCAGCCTGTGCGAATTGATACCGGATCAACCCGGTTGACGACCGGTAAACGATCTTTAGGGTGCGGATCCTCACCACTCGATTCACGGGGGATTCCCATGCACTCGACTCGCACGCGCCGGGCCCTCGGCGCCGGTGCGGCCTCGCTCGTCGCCGCCCTGGCCGTCGGCACCGCGGCCGTCCCGGCCCACGCCGCCGACCACCAGCTCAAGATCTACACGGCCGGCACGCTCCAGATCTCGACCCACCCGACCCCCCAGCCCCAGTGGGGCGAGAACGTCTTCCTGCGGGTCGGCCGAACCGGCACCGGCCCCGTCACGGGCGCCAGGCTCGCGCTCGACACCACCGGCCTCGACGGCCTGGCCACGCTCACCGCGCCGGGCTGCACCGCCACCGGCAAGGTGATCACCTGCGACGTCCGCTACCTGGACACCGACAACATCAACATCTCCAACAACCTGTGGCTGAGTGCCGTCGCCGGCGTCCGCCCGGGCTCCACCGGAACCGTCCACGCCACCCTCAGCGCCCCCGGCGCCGAGACCGGCGAGGCCGACATCCGGGTGAACATCGGCACGGCCGCGTTCCGCACCAAGTCCCCCTCGGAGCAGAGCGGCGTCCAGGTCGGCAGCAGGCTCGCGTCCGACCTGGAGTTCGCCAACCGCGGCGAGTCCGCGGCCGAGCGGACGATCGTCGAGGTCTACCTGACGCCCGGTCTCAACGTGGCCACCTGGCCCTCCAACTGCGAGTACGCCACCGACCCGGGCACGGCGGGCAAGGGCATCAGCGGGCCGGTGCCCACCGTGCACGGCATCTGCACCATCGAGGGGGAGATCGCCCCCGGCCAGGCCGTCAAGCTCAACGGTCTCGACTTCGCCGTGGGCACGACCGCGTACCACGACTTCGCCGGATACGCGGTCGTCCCCTCCGAGGACGCGCACGGCAGCAGCTCCGCGGACCTGCGCCGGCGGCTCTCGTTCCAGCGCGGGACCGGCGCGCCCGCCACCCTGGTCAGGACCTCCGGCAACGGGATCCCGGCCGACCTCGACGTGAACGCCTTCTCCACCGAGCAGGACATCATCGCCGACAACACCGCCGACTTCGCCGTGAACGGCTCCTGGGCGCCGGACGCCTCCGGCACCGCCGGCACCTTCACGCTCGGCGCCGCCAACAACGGCCCGGCCTCGATCATGGACCGCAGCGGCGGCGAGGCCACCCCCAACCTCAGCGTGCAGTTCCCGGAGGGCGTCAAGGTCACCGGCCTCCCCTCGACCTGCCGGGCGGACGACTACGTCCTCGGCCAGAAGTCCGACAAGCCGCTGAACAAGTTCTCCTGCGACGGGATGGGCGACTTCTTCACCCCCAACGGCGCCACCGTCTCCCACAAGCTGGGCCTGTCGCTGCCCGAGGGCACCGGGGAGCTGACCGCGACGGTCTCGCTGCAGAACGAGCAGAGCAACCTGGAGCCCGGCCACCCCAGCGCCGTCATGAGCTGGGACCACAACCCCGCCAACGACCTGCTGAAGGTCACCCTGCGGGCCGCTCCCGGCGGCACGCCCACCCCCGACCCCACCGGGAGCCCCACCACCGCTCCCACCGGAACGCCCACCACCACTCCCACCGAGGCGCCCACCACCGCGCCCACCACCGCGCCCACGACCGCACCCACCACCGAGCCGACCGGCGCGCTCGTCCCGGCCAACCTCCCCGGTGCCGGCGCCCCGGGCACCGGATCCGGCACGGGCACCGGCGGTTCCGCCGCCGTCCAGGCCACCGACGGCTCGCTGGCCAGCACCGGCGGCTCCAACACCCTGCCGATGGCGGCGACGGGTGCCGCCGCCATCGTGCTCGGCGCCGCCGGGCTGGTCACCGCCCGCCGGTCCCTGACCCGCCGCGACCGCTGACCCGTACGGGGGGAGACCACCGCTGCGGTCTCCCCCCTCGGTAATCCCGTCGCGGAGCACCCTGTGTGGCTGGCTACCCTTGTGGGGTGAGCGATCAGAGCCTTGTTCCCGCGACCGACGACCTTCCCGAGCAGATGCGCGTCCGGCGCGAGAAGCTGGACCGGCTCCGGGCGGCCGGCGTCGACCCGTACCCGGTCGGATTCCCCCGCACCAGCACCATCGCGGACCTGCGTGCCAAGCACCCGGACCTGGAGCCCGACACCGCGACCGGTGAGCGGGCCGGCATCACCGGCCGGGTGATCCTCTCCCGCACCGGCGGCAAGCTCTGCTTCGCCACCCTGCGCGACGGCACCGGCGACCTCCAGGTGATGCTCTCCCTGGACAAGCTGGGCGCCGAGCGGCTGGCCGCCTGGAAGTCCGACATCGACCTCGGCGACCAGGTCGGCGTCGAGGGCGAGGTGATCACCTCCAAGCGCGGCGAGCTGTCGGTGATGGTGGACCGCTGGGAGCTCACCGCCAAGTGCCTGCGCCCGCTGCCGGACAAGCACAAGGGCCTGACCGACCCGGAGGCCCGGGTCCGCCAGCGCTACGTCGACCTGATCGTGAACCCCGAGGCCCGCGAGATCCTCCAGCTGCGCAGCAAGGTCGTCCGCTCGATCCGGCGCACCTACGAGGACCGCGGCTACATCGAGGTCGAGACCCCGATGCTGCAGCCGGTGCACGGCGGTGCCAACGCGCGTCCGTTCAAGACGCACATCAACGCGTACGACATCGACCTCTACATGCGCATCGCCCCCGAGCTGTACCTCAAGCGGCTGGTGGTCGGCGGCGCCGAGAAGGTCTTCGAGATCAACCGCAACTTCCGCAACGAGGGCGCGGACTCCACCCACAACCCGGAGTTCACCTCGCTGGAGTCGTACGAGGCCTACGGCGACTACGACACCCAGGCCGAGCTGATCCGCGAGACGATCGTCAACGCGGCCCGGGACGCCCTGGGCACCACGGTGATCAAGGGCGTGGACGCGCACGGCGTGGAGCACGAGATCGACCTGGCCGAGCCGTGGGAGGAGATCAGCGTCTACCCGGGCATCTCCGCCCGCCTGGGCGCCGAGGTCACCCCGGAGACCAGCGTCGAGGAGCTGCGCAAGCTGGCCACCGAGCACGGCATCCCCTTCGAGAAGGAGTGGGGCCACGGCCAGATCGTGCTGGAGATGGTCGAGCGCCTGCTGGAGGAGAACGCCGTCCGGCCGACCTTCCTCAAGGACTACCCGACCGAGGTCTCCCCGCTGACCCGCCAGCACCGCTCGATCCCGGGCGTGGCCGAGAAGTGGGACCTGGTGATCTTCGGCACCGAGATCGGCACCGCCTACTCCGAGCTGGTCGACCCGGTCGAGCAGCGCGCCCGGCTGACCGCGCAGTCCCTGCTGGCGGCCGGCGGCGACGTCGAGGCGATGCAGGTGGACGAGGACTTCCTGCGCGCCCTGGAGTACGCGATGCCCCCGACCGGTGGCCTCGGCCTCGGTGTGGACCGCCTGATCATGCTGCTGACCGGCAAGAACATCCGGGAGACCGTGCTCTTCCCGCTGGTGAAGCCGGAGCCGAAGGCTTCCGCCGCGACGGCGGAGAAGACCGAGGAGGAGTGACCTGATGGACTACGTCAGCGCGATCGTGCCGCCGCTGGTCATGGCGATCGGCTTCGGATTCCTGGTGCGGGCCATCGTCCGCAGCCAGGGCGGGGCCCAGAAGGCCAAGGAAGACGTCGACTGATCCCCTGATCCCCGGGAGCCCTCCCGGGGACCGCGAGCGGACCCGCGACTGACGCCGTCAGCCGCCCCCGAACGACCGGCGCGCCGCCATTCCCGATTCCCGGGGGTGGCGGCGCGCCGGTTTGGCGCACTTCACAAGATTTGCCCCATTCACTCCCTATCCTGGCCGCACTATGGTCCGGCAACTCGGCGAACTTGAGAACGCCATCATGACCCGGGTGTGGCGGTGGAACCGACCGGTGACGGTTCGCGAGGTTCTCCTGGATCTGCAGTCGGAACGCGAAATCGCGTACACCACGGTGATGACCGTCCTGGACAAGCTGCACAGAAAGGGCTGGTTGCGCCGTGAGCGGGCCGGCCGGGCCTATCGATATGAACCGGTCTCCTCGCGTGAGGCGTACACGGCAGCGCTGATGAACGACGCATGGGCCACCAGCGACAATCCGGCGGCGGCCCTGGTGCACTTCTTCGGCCTGATGTCCCCGGAGCAACGCGAGGCTCTCCGGGACGCCTTGCGGGTCGCCGCTCTGTTCCCGTCCGATCCGCCCCCCGCGGATTCCCCGGAGGCCGGACCGGATACCGGGGAGACCCCGCCGGGGGCGACGCGATAACGTCCCGGTCATGGAGGTCACCATCCGCCGGGCGCGGACCACGGACGTACGGGCCGTACGCGGGCTCATCGACGCCTACTCGCGCGACGGCATTCTGCTGGACAAGCCCACGGTCACACTGTTCGAATCCGTCCAGGAGTTCTGGGTCGCGGAACGCGACGACAACGGCGTGGTGGTGGCCTGCGGCGCCCTGCACGTGATGTGGGAGGACCTGGCCGAGGTCCGCACGCTCGCGGTGGATCCGTCCTGCCGCGGCTTCGGGATCGGGCATGTGCTGCTGGAGAAGCTGCTCCAGACCGCCCGCTGGCTCGGCGTCCGTCGGATTTTCTGCTTGACGTTCGAGGTTCCGTTCTTCGCGAAACACGGTTTCGTCGAGATCGGGGAGCTTCAGGAAACCGATGATGGTACGACAGACCCGGCGGCGATCGCTACGGATGTCTATGAAGAACTTCTCCGCTCGTACGATGAAGGTGTCGCGGAGTTCCTCGACCTGGAGCGGGTGAAGCCCAACACACTGGGCAACTCGCGCATGCTGCTGCACCTCTGAGCGGCTCCGTAGCGGTCAAGGGTTTGTGTTTTCCGGAGAAAGGCGCTTTCCTTTCCTTAGGCAATGGGTCGTTTAGCGGAAAGGGAAGCCCGTGGCACAGAGGGTGCAGGTCATTCTTGAAGACGATCTCGATGGCGGTTCGGCGGACGAGACGGTCACGTTCGCGCTCGACGGCGTTGCCTACGAGATCGACCTGAAGAGCGCCAACGCGGACAAGCTGCGCGGTCTGCTGGCGCCGTACGTGGAGAAGGGCCGCAAGCAGAGCGGCCGGCTCGCCGGCTCCCGGCGTCCGGGCCGCGGTGCGGCGGCGCGTCCGTCCAGCAGCTCGCCGGACACCGCGAAGATCCGCGCGTGGGCCAAGGAGCAGGGCATGGAGGTCAACGACCGCGGCCGGGTGCCCAGCGGCGTCCGCCAGGCCTACGAGGACGCCAACGCGTCCTGACCCCGGCACTGCCGGCCCGCCGGGGCGGGTGCGGGGCCCCGGCGGTCGCACAGGGCGCCGACGACACACGCGCGGGGCGCGGAGGAGCCTCCTCCGCGCCCCGCGGCGCGCGTCCGAACGCCTCCGGCACCGCCCGTGTCCGGCCCTCCGGGGCCGCCGGCTCGGGCGGCGGAACAATCACCAGCTGTGCAACGCTGTAGGGGCGAAGCAGTGACGCGGACACCACCGGGGTGGCGTACCGACCGTCCCGACCGCCGTTGAACCACCGCCACCGCGGCCCGACTTCTCGCCAGGCGAACACCGCCACCGCGGAAACTGCGCGAGAACGGCCCCGATACCGGGTATGAATGCAGGTGGACGGGTCCTTGGGCCCGTCCAGGGGCAGTATGTACGACCGGCCGGAGAGGGTCCGGCTCCGCCCCGGCGGCTCTTGTTCGCCGATGGCGTAGCGGATTCCGGTGCATCCGGCCCACCTGTGGGAACACCGATTCCCAGCATCAGGTTGGGATTGGTGTCGGCTGGTCGCGCAGCATCTCGCTCCCGTACCGGGGAGTGAATCCGTGGGCCGCGCCGCTGAGCGGGACTAGCATGCGGAAGGACAGGGCGGGGACGGACCCCGAACTGCCCGACCGCTCTGAGGAGCGATAAACGATGTTCGAGAGGTTCACCGACCGCGCGCGGCGGGTTGTCGTCCTGGCTCAGGAAGAAGCCCGGATGCTCAACCACAACTACATCGGCACCGAGCACATCCTCCTGGGTCTGATCCACGAGGGCGAGGGCGTCGCCGCCAAGGCCCTGGAGAGCCTCGGGATTTCTCTTGAGGCCGTTCGCCAGCAGGTCGAGGAGATCATCGGCCAGGGCCAGCAGGCCCCGTCCGGTCACATTCCCTTCACCCCCCGGGCGAAGAAGGTCCTGGAGCTGTCGCTCCGGGAGGCCCTGCAGCTCGGCCACAACTACATCGGCACCGAGCACATCCTGCTCGGTCTGATCCGCGAGGGCGAGGGCGTCGCCGCCCAGGTCCTCGTGAAGCTGGGTGCCGACCTCAACCGGGTGCGCCAGCAGGTCATCCAGCTGCTGTCCGGCTACCAGACCGGTGGCAGCAAGGAGTCGGCCACGGCCGGCGGGCCCGCCGAGGGCACCCCGTCGACCTCGCTGGTCCTGGACCAGTTCGGCCGCAACCTCACCCAGGCCGCCCGCGAGGCCAAGCTCGACCCGGTCATCGGGCGCGAGAAGGAGATCGAGCGGGTCATGCAGGTGCTGTCCCGCCGCACCAAGAACAACCCGGTCCTGATCGGTGAGCCCGGCGTCGGCAAGACCGCCGTCGTCGAGGGCCTGGCCCAGGCGATCGTCAAGGGCGAGGTCCCGGAGACGCTCAAGGACAAGCAGCTCTACACGCTGGACCTGGGCGCCCTGGTGGCCGGCTCGCGCTACCGCGGTGACTTCGAGGAGCGCCTGAAGAAGGTGCTCAAGGAGATCCGCACCCGCGGCGACATCATCCTGTTCATCGACGAGCTGCACACCCTGGTCGGCGCGGGCGCCGCCGAGGGCGCCATCGACGCCGCCAGCATCCTCAAGCCGATGCTGGCCCGCGGCGAGCTGCAGACCATCGGTGCCACCACCCTGGACGAGTACCGCAAGCACCTGGAGAAGGACGCCGCGCTGGAGCGCCGCTTCCAGCCGATCCAGGTCGCGGAGCCCTCGCTGCCGCACACCATCGAGATCCTCAAGGGTCTGCGCGACCGCTACGAAGCCCACCACCGGGTCTCCATCACGGACGCCGCCCTGGTCGCCGCCGCCACCCTGGCCGACCGGTACATCTCGGACCGCTTCCTGCCGGACAAGGCGATCGACCTGATCGACGAGGCCGGCTCCCGGATGCGCATCCGCCGGATGACCGCGCCGCCGGACCTGCGCGAGTTCGACGAGAAGATCGCCGACGTGCGCCGCGAGAAGGAGAGCGCGATCGACGCGCAGGACTTCGAGAAGGCCGCGTCCCTGCGCGACGACGAGAAGCAGCTCCTGCAGGCCAAGGCCAAGCGCGAGAAGGAGTGGAAGGCCGGCGACATGGACGTCGTCGCGGAGGTCAACGAGGAGCTCATCGCCGAGGTCCTGGCCACCGCCACCGGCATCCCGGTCTTCAAGCTGACCGAGGAGGAGACGTCCCGTCTGCTCCGCATGGAGGACGAGCTGCACAAGCGCGTCATCGGCCAGAAGGACGCCATCAAGGCGCTCTCCCAGGCCATCCGGCGCACCCGTGCGGGCCTCAAGGACCCGAAGCGCCCCGGCGGTTCGTTCATCTTCGCCGGCCCGTCCGGCGTCGGTAAGACCGAGCTGTCCAAGACGCTCGCCGAGTTCCTCTTCGGCGACGAGGACGCGCTGATCGCGCTCGACATGTCCGAGTTCTCCGAGAAGCACACCGTCTCCCGGCTGTTCGGCTCCCCGCCCGGGTACGTGGGCTACGAGGAGGGCGGCCAGCTGACCGAGAAGGTCCGCCGCAAGCCGTTCTCGGTCGTCCTCTTCGACGAGGTCGAGAAGGCCCACCCGGACATCTTCAACTCGCTGCTGCAGATCCTGGAGGACGGTCGCCTGACCGACTCCCAGGGCCGCGTGGTCGACTTCAAGAACACCGTCATCATCATGACGACCAACCTCGGCACCCGGGACATCTCCAAGGGCTTCAACCTGGGCTTCGCGGCCACGGGTGACACCCAGACCGGGTACGAGCGGATGAAGGCGAAGGTCGGCGAGGAGCTCAAGCAGCACTTCCGCCCCGAGTTCCTGAACCGTGTCGACGACATCGTGGTGTTCCACCAGCTGTCCGAGGACGACATCATCCAGATCGTCGACCTGATGATCGCCAAGGTGGACGAGCGGCTCAAGGACAAGGACATGGGCCTGGAGCTCAGCGTCGAGGCCAAGAAGCTGCTGGCCAAGCGCGGCTACGACCCGATCCTGGGTGCCCGTCCGCTGCGCCGCACCATCCAGCGCGAGATCGAGGACCACCTCTCCGAGAAGATCCTCTTCGGCGAGCTGCGGGCCGGCCACATCGTGGTCGTCGACGTGGACGGCGAGGGCAAGGAAGCCAAGTTCACCTTCCGCGGCGAGGAGAAGTCGGCCGTCGCCGACACCCCGGCCGAGGTCGCCTCGTCCGGTCCGGACCTCACGAAGTAGAGCAACATTTAACAGACAACTTCACAGCCACCGAGCCCCCGGCGTTCGCGCCGGGGGCTCGGTGCGTTGCGGCCGGACGGCTCCTCCCCCGGCATTGTCCGGGGTGGTCGGTCTCCCGGCCGCTTGGTGCGGGTGCGTCCAATTTCTCAGTAAGGTTTAACCAGCATACGGTTGACACTTTGTCAGCTGATGGGGAGTCGGGGAGGATAGCGCCGTGACCATGTCCTGGTCAAGGTCTATCTTTTCTGTGCACGCTTGTATCAAATGACGTCCACCTGTCTTTCATTTTGGTTTGCCGGGCTTTGGCCAAGAGCTGGCCCCGGTCGGGGAGGACGTCACAACGTTGAAGAACACCAGGAGAACCGCTGCGGCCGCGACGGCCGCAGCGGTCATAGTCACGCTCGGCGCGGGCCTGTTCCCGAGCACCGCCGTGGCGGCCGGCTCGGCGCCGGTCCCTCGGGACCCTGCCGACGCCGTTCAGTCCAGCACTGAGCACAACATCCCGGGTCCGCTGACCGCCAAGGTGGACGCCGAGCAGAAGGCCGCCACCGAGCAGCTGCTCAACGGCACCGCCAAGGTCGAGCAGCACAACGGCAGCACCAGCGTGAAGCTGGGCAAGGACAAGTACGTGGAGCTCGCCCGCGAGCGCACGGACAAGATCTTCACCATCCTGGTCGACTTCGGCGACCAGGTGGACAACACCACCAAGACGCCCGACGGCAAGATCAAGTTCGGTGGTGAGCCCGGCCCGAAGCACAACGAGATCGAGAAGCCGGACGCGGCCACCAACAACTCGACCGCCTGGCAGGCCGACTACAACCAGCAGCACTACCAGGACCTGTACTTCTCCAAGGACAAGCCCTCGCTGAAGACCTTCTACGAGAAGCAGTCCTCGGGCCGCTACTCGGTCGACGGCGTGGTCTCGGACTGGGTCCGGGTGCCGTGGAACGAGGCCCGGTACGGTTCGGACTACTGCGGCTCCAACGTCTGCGGCAGCGCCCAGGACCTGATCCGCGACGCCGTCGACATCTGGTACAAGGACCAGCTGGCGAAGGGTCAGACCAAGGAGCAGATCCAGGCGACCCTGGCCCAGTACGACCAGTGGGACCGCTACGGCTCGCACCACGACGGGAACTTCAACCAGCCCGACGGGTACATCGACCACTTCCAGATCGTGCACGCCGGCGAGGACAAGTCGGCCGGTGGCGGCAAGCAGGGCAGCAAGGCCCTGTGGGCCCACCGCTCGTACGTCTACGGCAACCTGCAGGGCCAGGCCGGCCCCGACAACAACAAGCTCGGCGGCGTCCAGGTCGGTGACTCCGGCTTCTGGATCGGCGACTACACGATGCAGCCGGAGAACGGCGGCCTCGGCGTCTTCGCCCACGAGTACGGCCACGACCTCGGTCTGCCGGACCTCTACGACACCGCGGGCAAGGGCATCGACAACTCGGTCGGCTTCTGGTCGCTGATGTCCTCCGGCTCCTGGCTCGGCGAGGGCAAGGACAGCATCGGCGACATGCCGAACGACCTCGACGCCTGGAGCAAGTACCAGCTCGGCTGGCTGAAGGCCGACCGCGCCAAGGCCGGCAAGGAGTCGACCCACCACATCGGCCCGGCGGAGTACAACACCAACCTCCCGCAGGGCCTGATCGTCGACCTGCCGAAGAAGAGCATCACCACCGACATCAACAAGCCGTTCAGCGGCAAGTACGAGTGGTGGAGCGGCAGCGCCGACAACCTGAACGTCACGCTCACCCACGACGTCGACCTGACCGGCAAGACCAAGGCCAGCCTGAACGCCAAGGCCTGGTACGAGCTGGAGCAGGACTTCGACTTCGCCTTCGGCGAGGTCTCCACCGACGGTGGCAAGAACTGGACCGTCCTGGACGGCACCTGGAACGGCCAGCCGCTGCCCAAGGACAACGGCCGCCCGGCCCTGTCCGGCCTCGCCGCGACCTGGGGCGACCTGTCCTTCCCGCTGGACGCCTACGCCGGCAAGCAGATCAAGGTCCGCTTCCACAACACCACCGACCCGGGCCTGCACTACCGCGGTCTGGCGCTGGACGACATCAACGTGACCGCCGACGGCGCCACGGTCTTCAGCGACGACGTCGAGAACGGTGACAACGGCTGGGTGGCCGACGGCTTCACCCGCTTCACCGGCACGTACACCAAGGACTACGCGCAGTACTACATCGCGGAGAACCGGCAGTACGTCTCCTTCGACCAGACCCTGAAGACCGGCCCGTACAACTTCGGCTGGAGCACCACCAAGCCGAACTGGGTCGAGCACTACCCGTACCAGCCCGGTCTGCTGATCTGGTACTGGGACGCTTCGCAGACCGACAACAACGTCAGCAACCACCCGGGCGAGGGTCTGGTCCTCCCGATCGACTCGCACCCGGCCCCGCTGAAGTGGTCGGACGGCACCCTGCTGCGTCCGCGCATGCAGGGCTACGACTCGACCTTCGGCTCGCGTCGCACCCCGGGCATGACGCTGCACAAGAACGGCGTCGAGACGGTCATCCCGAAGGCCAAGGGAGTCGACGAGTTCTCGGACCTGAAGGAGTACTGGTCCAAGGACAACCAGTACAGCAGCGTGAAGGTCCCGAAGACCGGCACCAGCATCGAGGTCGAGAACGAGTCCGCGAACTACCTGGAGACCTGGATCCGGGTTCGCCCGGTCGACAACTGATCGGCTGATCGCCGGTTGACCGCCCCGGTGGTCGAACGGTGACCTGACCGCTCGGTCCCTCCACGTCCGGCCCGCCCCCGCCATCGCGCGGGGGCGGGCCGGACGCTTTTGCGCCGCGTCAAACCCCGCGGGCGGGTGTCGCTGGTCACAGCCGCCCGGAGCGGTACGACCGGCGCTAGTAGCCGCCCGGTATGGGGCCCTCGGTCGGGTCGGGCCGGTCGAGGACTATCGGATCTCATGATCATTGCTCCGTCGGCTTGAATCTCCGGCGCCACGTTGACTACACGCCGTAGTACGTCACGGCGTTTGGGACTCCGCTCGGTGACCGTTAAACCTGAGTGGTCCCCCGCTCAGCACGCGCCCGATCGGGCGCTTCGTGCTGTCCCCGTACGACCGTGAGGTAGGCCCGGCGATGATCACCGTCCCGCCCGTGGGGCCGGCCGTACGCCGGCTCGCCGCTCGCACGTCGGCCCGGACGGCCGCCTGGCGGCCCCGCGTCGACCAGGCCGTCCGCACCCACGCCGCGCCGCCGCTGCGCGCGCTCGCCACCCCCCGGCACGCCACCCTGCCGGGCAGCCGTCAGCGGGCCGAGCGGGACCACGCGGTGGCCGCCGCCGGAGCGGCCGCGGTGCTGCTGGCCGGCGCGCTGCTGGTGGCCGCGCCGGGCAGCGCCTCGGCCCAGACCGTGCTGCCGACCACACCGGGCAGCTCGGCCTTCACCGCCCCGCAGGCGGCGGTGCCCGACCCGGGGCTGGTCCAGGTGGCCGGGCCCAGCCCGTACAAGCTGCCCGATGACGGCGAGTCGGCCCAGCAGTTCGTGGCGGTGGCGCCCAACCTGCTGGCGCTCGAACCCCCGGCCGCGGACCCCGCGCCGGCCCCGGAAGCAGGGTCCGCGCCCGCCCCGGAGGCGGAGCCGGAGCCCGAGCCGGCCCCCGCGCCCGCCCCGGAGTGGTCGGCGCCGGTGCCGGACGCACCGACCAGCAATCCGTACGGGGTGGCCAACTCCGAGTACGCCGCCGGGTACCACACCGGGGTGGACTTCGCGGTCGGCCCGGGCACGCCGGTGCTGGCGGTCGGCAACGCGACCGTGGAGTCGGCCCGCTGGGACGGCGCGTACGGCAAGGAGGTCGTGCTGCGGCTGGACGACGGGCGCTTCGCGCAGTACGCGCATCTGTCCGCGCTCTCGGTCTCGGCGGGCGACCGGGTGTCGGCGGGTCAGCGGGTCGGGCTGTCCGGGAGCACCGGCAACTCGACCGGGCCGCACCTGCACTTCGAGATCCGCACCAGCAACCGCTACGGCGCGGTGATCAACCCGATCGCGTACCTCTCCGGGCACGGCGTCACCGCGTTCTGACGGAACGGCGGCCCCGGTCGGCGGGCTCCCGGCCGGCGGGCTCTCAGTCGGCGGACCGGTCGGGGGGGCTGATCCGGGAGCCGATGTCCAACGCGACGTCCCGGGCCGCCCCGATCGCCGCCTCCACGGTGGGCGCCGGCTCCAGCGGCTCGCCCCAGACGTTCTCGGCGACGTGGCCGCAGGCCGCGTCGTCCTGCTTGAGCAGGAACATCGCCGAGTGCACGGTGAACAGCGCCATCGCGGCCCGCAGCCGGTCGTGGAAGTCCGCCCCCGGCCCGTGCACCAGCTGCATCATGGTGATCATGCGGTCCCGGAAGGCCAGCCCGGCCGGGGACTCGCGCAGGGCGGGCTGGTTCTCGTGGAAGAAGCGCAGCAGCGGCGTCCGCTCGGTCATGCCGTCCGCGAAGCGCCGGATCAGCTCGTCGCGCATCTCCGGGCTCCAGGGCTGCTTCCGGCCCCACTCGATGCTCTCGTCGATCGGCGCGGCCATCCGCTCGACGATGCCCAGGACGATGTCGTCCTTGGTCTTGAAGTGGTAGTAGAGCGCGGCCTTGGTGACACCCAGCCGGTCGGCGATCTCACGCAGCGAGGTCTGCTCGTAGCCCTGCTCCGAGAAGAGCTCCAGGGACACCTCGATGATGCGAGCCCGCGTATCGCTGCGGGGGCTGTGCGGAGTGCCCATGGCCTGCCTCATGACTGCGTCGGTGAACTGCTGCGGACCCCGGGGGTGGTGTCCGCCCCGGGCTCATTCTCCCTGCCCAGGCGGCCGGTCGGGAAACTGGCTTGACGACCGGCTAGGAAACAACCTACCGTGCCGACGATCGATAAACTAGCCGGGCGACAAGTAAGTGAGCCGCCGCACGGCCCGACGCTCGTCCGAACCACCCTCCGGGAGACCCCACCTCATGTCACAGTCCAAGACCGCCGGCCCGGTGCCGGAGGACAAGACGGCCGAGGAGGAGCAGCCGCGGTCACCCCGCGAGATCCGCCTCGTCATGGTCGGCCTGGTCGTCACCATGCTGCTGGCCATGCTCGACAACCTGATCGTCGGCACCGCGATGCCGACCATCGTCGGCGACCTGGGCGGCGCCGAGCACCTGTCCTGGGTCGTCACCGCGTACACCCTGGCCACCGCCGCCTCCACCCCGATCTGGGGCAAGCTCGGCGACATGTACGGCCGCAAGGGCACCTTCCTGACCTCGATCGTGATCTTCCTGGTGGGCTCGGCGCTGTCCGGCCTGTCGCAGAACATGAACGAGCTGATCGGCTTCCGCGCCGTGCAGGGCCTGGGCGCCGGCGGTCTGATGGTCGGCGTCATGTCGATCATGGGTGCGCTCGTCCCGCCGCGTGACCGCGGCAAGTACCAGGGCATGTTCGCCGCGGTGATGGCCCTCGCCACCATCGGCGGCCCGCTGGTCGGCGGCTTCATCACCGACCACCTGAGCTGGCACTGGACCTTCTACATCAACCTGCCGCTCGGCGTGATCGCGCTCGCCGTGGTCGTCGTCACCCTGAAGCTGCCGAAGGTCCGCAGCAACGCCAGGATCGACTACCTGGGCGCGATCCTGCTCACCGTCGGCATCACCTCGCTGGTCCTGATCACCACCTGGGGCGGCCAGCAGTACGAGTGGGGCTCCAAGCAGATCCTCGGCCTGACCGCGCTCGCCGCGGCCTCGCTGATCGCCTTCTGCTACGTGGAGCAGCGGGTCGAGGAGCCGATGCTGCCGCTGAGCCTGTTCCGGAACCTGAACTTCACCCTGGTCTCGATCATCGGCTTCGTCGTCGGCTTCGTGATGTTCGGCTCGACCGTCTTCCTGCCGCTCTACCAGCAGATCGTCCAGGGCGCCTCGGCGACCAACTCCGGCCTGCTGCTGATGCCGATGATGTTCGGCATGCTGGTGGTCTCGCTGGTCGTCGGCCAGGCCGTCACCAAGACCGGCAAGTACCGGGTCTTCCCGATCATCGGCACCATCGTGATGACCGGCGGCCTGATCCTGCTGTCCACCATGGGCACCGGCACCAGCAGCTTCACCTCGGCCTGCTGGATGATCGTGCTCGGCGCCGGCATGGGCTTCCTGATGCAGATCACCATGCTGGTCGCGCAGAACAGCGTCGAGCTCAAGGACATGGGCGTGGCCAGCTCCACCGCCACCCTGTTCCGCACCATCGGCGGTTCCTTCGGTGTCGCGCTGTTCGGCGCGCTGTTCAACAACCGGGTGACCGACACCATGACGGAGCGGCTGGCCGGGAAGCAGCTGCCCCCGGGCGGCATGAAGGACCCGGGGCAGATGAGCCCGGCCGACCTGCGCCAGCAGCCCGAGTTCCTGCAGGACGCCTACCACCACGCGGTGTCCAACGGCATGCACACCGTCTTCCTCTGGGGCGCCGGCGTGGCCGTGATCGCGATCGCCGCGGCGGTGTTCCTGCGCGAGGTGCCGCTGCGCGGCACCGGCAAGGACGAGAAGCCGGCCGAGGCCTCGCTGGAGGCCGCGGCCATCTGACGACCGCGAACCGCACGACGGCGCCCCCGGGAGGCTCACACCTCCCGGGGGCGCCGTCGTCGCGTCGGCCAGGGCCTGTCCGGCGGGCCGACCCTACTGCGGGAGCCGGTAGACGCCCTGCTCCACGGGCTCGACCAGGCCGTCGGCGACCAGCCCGTCCAGTGCCCTGGCCCGCTGCACCGCGTCCGGCCAGACCGCGTCCAGCCGGGCCTGCGGCACCGTGCCGTGCGCCTCGCGCAGCACCGCGAGCAGCTTGCCGCGCACCTGGCGGTCCGTGCCCTCGTACGTCTGGCCGCGCCGGGCCGGGCCCTCGTACGGTGGGCGGCCGGCCCGCTGCCAGGCGCAGGAGGTGAACAGCGGGCAGTCCCCGCACTCCGGGCCGCGGGCGGTGCAGACCAGCGCGCCCAGCTCCATCACGCCGACCGCCCAGGTGGCGGCGGTCTCGGCGTCGTCGGGCAGCAGCGCGGTCGCGGTGCGGCGCTCGGCGGCGGTGGTGGCCTGGGCCGGGTACTCGACACCGGTCACCGCGCGGGCGAAGACCCGGCGGACGTTGGTGTCCAGCACCACGTGCCGCTGGCGGTAGGCGAAGGAGGCGACCGCGGCGGCGGTGTACTCCCCCACCCCGGGCAGCGAGAGCAGCGTGGCGTGGTCGTCCGGGACCTCCCCGCCGTGCTCCTCGGTGATCGCCACGGCGGCCGCGTGCAGCCGCAGCGCGCGGCGCGGGTAGCCCAGCCGGCCCCACATCCGGACCGCCTCGCCGGGCGCCTCGGCGGCGAGGTCGGCCGGGGTGGGCCAGCGGGTCATCCAGGCCTCCCAGGCGGGCAGCACCCGCTTCACGGGGGTCTGCTGGAGCATGAACTCGCTCACCATGACCGCCCAGGGCGTCGCGTCCGGGGCCCGCCAGGGCAGGTCGCGCTTGCTGGCCTCGTACCAGTCGATGACGGTCGAGTGCAGCACGGGCAGGGGCAGCCGGGGGGCGGGTACGGCTTCGGTGGCGGTGATGGCAGTCATGGCCCTTCGATCCTCCCATGACCGCGGGCCCGACCGAAGTGGAGGATCAGGCTCCGAATGCCCGAAAACCGCCGGGAGGACCCGGTTCGGAGGCTCCCTCGAACGGCTCAAATGGCGGATCATGTGAAGGAAGGGGCGACTGTGCGGTGTTGGTGAGTCAATAGCCACACACAGTCTCGTAGAGTTTGATCGTGCCCTCTCTGCGTCAACCCGTAGGACCGCTGCCGGCCTCGATCTACTGGCGTCGGCGCATCGTCGTGCTCGTCGCCGCCGCGGCGGTGATCGCCCTGATCGCCTGGCTGATGACCGATCAGGGAGGTGACGGCGGCTCACAGAGCAAGGCCGCACAGGCCGTACCGTCCCCGTCCCAGTCCCAGAGCCAGACACCCGCGCAGGCGATCACGCCGGGCGCCTCCCCGAGCGGCCCCGCGGCGCCTCCGGGCGGCGGTGGTGCCGGGGGCAACCCCGGCGGCGGCCCGGTGGCCGGCGGGGGCGGCAGCGAGGTCAGCCTCAGCAACGGCGGCACCGGCGGCGGCGCGTCCGGCTCGGGCGGCGGCGCTCCGGCGGTGAACACCACCGAGGTGATGGCGCTGCCGGTCTGCGCCTCCTCGCAGGTGGCGCTGGAGCTCGCCGGCGCCCAGAACTCGTTCCAGCCCAAGGACAAGCCGCGGCTGGCCCTGACGGTCAAGAACTCCTCCGGCACCAACTGCCGGGTGGACCTGGGCCGTAGCGCCTCGGTGATCACCGTGAGCGGCAACAGCAACGACCGGGTCTGGTCCTCCGGCGACTGCCCGTCCGACAAGGGCAGCATCTGGGTGCAGCTCCCGGCCAACGGCAGCCAGACCGAGACCTTCACCTGGGACCGCAGCCGCAGCAAGCCGCAGTGCGCGACCGCCGAGCAGACGCCGCCGGCGAACGGGACCTACGTGGTGCTCGCGGAGCTCACCGGGCTCTCGGGCGACAAGGTGTCGGCGCGGACCTCGATCCGGCTGGACAGCTGAGGATCGGTCAACCACCCCGTACGGAGCCCCCGGCCGCTGAGCGGTCGGGGGCTCCGGCGTTGGATCCGGGACGGGCCCGAGACGCCGGACGGCCCCCGGGGAAGCGTTTCTCCGGGGGCCGTCCGCAGGCTGGTCGTCCGGTCAGACGTAGCGCTCCAGGATGGACGATTCGGCAAGGCGGGACAGGCCCTCGCGGACCGAGCGGGCGCGGGTCTCGCCGACGCCCTCGACCGTCTGGAGGTCGTCGATGCTGGCGGCGAGCAGCTTCTGCAGGCCGCCGAAGTGCTCGACCAGGCGCTCTATCACCGTGTTGGGCAGGCGCGGGATCTTCGCCAGCAGGCGGTAGCCGCGCGGGGAGACGGCGGAGTCCAGCGACTCCGGCGAGCCCGAGTAGCCGAGCGCCTTGGCGACCGTCTGGAGGTCCAGCAGTTCGGCGTGGGTGAGCGCCTCCAGGTCGGCCAGCACCTCGTTGACCGTCCGGCCCTTCTTGGCGGCCCGCTCGGGGAAGTAGTCCCGGGCGACCAGTTCGCGCTCCGGCTCCACGCCCGCGATCAGCTCGTCCAGCTGGAGCGAGAGCAGCCGGCCGTCGATGCCGAGCTCCAGCACGTAGCCGGCGATCTCGGTGGCGATCAGCCGGACCATCTCCAGGCGCTGGGCCACCGCCGTGACGTCCCGGACCGTCACCAGGTCCTCGATCTCCAGCGCGGAGAGCGTGCCGGCCACCTCGTCCAGGCGCAGCTTGTAGCGCTCCAGGGTGGCCAGCGCCTGGTTGGCGCGGGAGAGGACCGTGGTGGAGTCCTCCAGCACCCGGCGGGTGCCGTTGACGTACATGGCGATCAGCCGCATCGAGTGCGAGACCGCGACCACCGGGAAGCCGGTCTGCCGGTTGACCCGCTCGGCGGTGCGGTGGCGGGTGCCCGTCTCGTCGGTGGGGATGGTGGAGTCCGGCATCAGGTGGACGCCGGCCCGGACGATCTTGGTGATGTCCTTGTCGAGGACCACCGCGCCGTCGAGCTTGCACAGCTCGCGCAGACGGGTCGCGCTGAACTCGACGTCCAGGACGAACCCGCCGGTGCACAGGGACTCGACGGTCTTGTCGAAGCCCAGCACGATCAGGCCACCGGTGTTGGCCCGCAGGACCCGTTCCAGGCCGTCACGAAGCGCGGTACCGGGCGCGATGGCGGTGAGGGAGGCCCGCAGCAGGGCCTCCTCACGGGAGGCCTTGTCCGCCCCCCGGTCGCTGGCTGCCACGTGACTCCTCCGGTCGACCCGTGCCGCGCGCCTCACGCCTTGCGCCGGTCCGCGGTCTGTTGCTCTGTCGCTCAGTACCGCTCCGGTACTGCCTTTTGGCCAATGAGACTGGGGAAAGTCTAACTGCGTGCGGCTTCGGCAGGGCTTGGGTCAGCGCAGTTCGTCGGAGTCGAGCGGCTCCCAGCCGTCCATCAGCTCCTCCGGGTAGGCCGGGACCGGGGCCGCGCGGGGTGCCGGCGGGGCCGACGGGGCCTCACCACGCGCCTCGCCGCGCGGCTTGGCGGCGGCCCGGCGGCGGCCCGGGATGGCCCGCAGCGCCTCGCCGATGTCGGCCACCTCGACCACCTTCATGCCCGGCGGCACCTTGCCCGGGTCCGGCGGGACCAGGGCGTGGGTGAAGCCCAGCCGGTGCGCCTCGGCGAGCCGCCGCTGCACACCCGTCACCCGCCGCACCTCGCCCGCGAGGCCGACCTCGCCGATCGCCACCAGGTTGCTGGGCAGCGGGGTGTCGGTGGAGGAACTGGCCACCGCGAGCGCGACCGCGAGGTCCGCGGAGGGCTCGGACAGCTTCACCCCGCCGACCGTCGCGGTGTAGATGTCCTGCTTGCCGAGCTTCACCCCGCCGTGCCGCTCGACCACGGCCAGGATCATCGCGATCCGGGGCGACTCCAGGCCCGAGGTGGTGCGGCGCGGGGAGGGGATCTGCGAATCCACCATCAGCGCCTGCACCTCGGCCACCAGCGGGCGCTTGCCCTCCAGGGTGACGGTGAGGCAGGTGCCCGGAACGGGCTTGTCACGCCTGGTCAGGAAGAGGCCGGACGGGTCGGCCAGGCCGACGATGCCCTCGTCGTGCAGCTCGAAGCAGCCCACCTCGTCGGTGGCTCCGTAGCGGTTCTTGACGCCGCGGATGAGCCGGAGCCGGGCGTGCCGGTCGCCCTCGAAGCTCAGCACCACGTCCACCAGGTGCTCCAGCAGGCGCGGGCCGGCGATCTGGCCGTCCTTGGTCACGTGGCCGACCAGCAGGGTGGCCATGCCCCGCTCCTTGGACGCCCGGATCAGCGCGTTCGCCACCTCGCGGACCTGGGCCGGGCCGCCGGGGGCGCCGTCCAGCTCGGCCGAGGCGATGGTCTGCACCGAGTCCAGGATCAGCAGGCCGGGGTTGACCGCCTCGATGTGCCCGAGCACGGCGCCGAGGTCGGACTCGGCGGCGAGGTAGAGGTGCTCGGAGAGCGCGTTGATCCGGTCGGCGCGCAGCCGGACCTGGCTCGCCGACTCCTCGCCGGTGACGTAGAGCGTGCGGTGCTGCCCGGTGGCCGCCTTGGCGGCGACGTCCAGCAGCAGGGTGGACTTGCCGACGCCGGGCTCGCCGGCCAGCAGCACCACCGCGCCGGGGACCAGCCCGCCGCCGAGCACCCGGTCCAGCTCCGGCACGCCCGTCGAGCGGGCCGTCGCGACCTGGCCGTCCACCTGGGCGATCGGGCGGGCGGGCGCACTGACCGGGCCGGCCGCGGTGGTGCGGATCGGCACCGCGCCGTACTCCTCGACCGTGCCCCAGGCGTTGCACTCCGGGCAGCGGCCGACCCACTTGGGCAGCTGGTTGCCGCACTCGGTGCAGCGGTAGGCCGGGCGCGGCTTGGCGGTGGTCTTGGAACGCGGAGGCATGCGGCCCACCGTAGCGCCTGGGTACGACAGCGCCCGGTCCCGTGGCACGGCCCACACAGATGGGCGATGTTGTTACCCGAAAGAAGTACATACACGGCGAACGACGGGGCCGGTCGGCCCTTCGTGCCTACCGTCGTACGGGTGACAACGCGAACTGTTGGACCCGGGGCCGGGACGCGGGCCGCCGCGGTGCTCGCGGCGTACGACCGGCAGGCGGACGCCCTGTTCACCTACTGCCTCTCGGTGCTGTGCGAGCACGACGCGGCCGCCGCGGCGCTGCGCGAGGTCCGCGAGCTGGCGCGGCGGCACGGCACCCGGCTGGCCGAGCCCGGGCTGGTGCGGGCGTGGCTGTTCTCGCTGGCCCGCTACTGCTGCCTGCGGCGGCTGGCGGACGGGACCGGGCGGGAACCCGGGGCGGAGCCGGCCGAGGCCGAGGCGGCCCGGCGGCGGCGCGAGCTGGCCTCGCTCGCCTGGCCGGAGGCGGCCGGTACGGACCCGGAGCAGCGCGAGGCGCTGGAACTGTCCGTCCGGCACCGGCTGACCCCGCTGGAGGTCGCGGCGGTCCTGGGCCTGCCGTTCGAACGGACCCGCGAACTGCTCGCCGCCGCCGAGGCCGAGGTCGCCCGGACCAGGACGGCGCTGCTGGTGCTCGGGGTGGGCAACTGCCCGGAGCTGGACCGGCTCGGCGGCGCCGGGGCGGAGTCCTGGCGGGACTGGGTGCTCGGCCCGGCGCTGCGGCGGGAGCTGGTGCAGCACGTGGTGGACTGCCCGACCTGCCGGGGGACGGCGGAGCGGGTGGCCGCCGGGGAGGCGGCGGAGGGCCCGCCGGGGCGGGCGGGGCTGCGGCTGCTGACCGCGCCCGTGCCGGTGGCGGACGGGGTGGTGGCGTGTCCGCCGTCGGCGGGCGGGGCGGGCGGGGCGGGGTTGCGGTTCGACCACGGCGGCTTCCCCCGGCACCGCGCGCCGGACACGGGCCGGGGGCTGGCGGTCCGGCGGCGGGTGGTGACCACCGGGGTGCTCGCGGCCGTGCTGGCGGCGCCGGTGGTCGCGCTCTGGGCCGGGCACCGGGGCGATGGCGGGGCGGGGTCGCCGGCCGCGGTCTCGGCGGTGCGGGTCGACGGGGCCGGACGGCAGGGCGGGCAGCGGCCGCCGCAACCGCCGTCGGCGGCGGGGGAGGCGGCGGGCGCGGCCGGCGGCCCCGGAATGCAGGGGGCGCAGGGGGCGCAGGGGATGCCGGGGATGGAGCTGGCGGGTGCGGGGGTACGTGGTTCGGGCGGGGTGGGCTCGGGCGGTGCAGAAACGTTGCTTCCGGGCTTCGCTCGGCTCGTCTTCCAAGGGCCGCTGGTCCCGGTGCCGGCCCGGGACACGACGCGGCTCGACAGCCCGGCCCTGGTCGCCGCCCCCGCCCTCGCGGTCGAGCGGGCCTCCGCCCCCGGACCGGACCCGGTCGACCGAGCCCCGGCCGGGCTGCTCACCGTCGAGGCCAGCGAGTACGGCAACCGGACAGTGATCACCCTCACCAACTCCGGTACGACGGAGATCCGTTGGCACGCCGTGACGGACGCCGACTGGCTGCGGCTCAGCCGCGACTCGGGGGCGCTGGCGCCCGGGCAGCGGATCACCGTGATCGTCACGGTGGACCAGGACCGCGCGCCCACCACGCACTGGACCGCCCGGATCGCGCTGCCGCCCTCGCAGGCGGTGGTCACCCTGGAGGGCGGGCCGCAGAACCGGGGCGGCTCGGCGTCCTCCCCGGCGGAGCCGCCGCCGGGAGCGGGCGGGACGGCGACAGCCACCCCGACGGCGGGGCCGACGACGCCGACGCCGACGCCGAGCGGGCCGTCGGGCACCCCGTCGGGCACGCCCTCCTCGGCGCCCTCGCCCTCCGGATCGGCCTCGCCGAGCGGCACACCGACGCCCTCGGAGACCGGCACGGCGTCACCGCACCCGACGGGCACGGCGACGGCGGACCCGTCGGGGCACTAGTCAGGGCCTGTCCGGCGGATCGTGTCGGATCAGACCACGGCGCCCGAGTGCGTGCGTCGCAAGGCGCAGGCGGGAGCACCTCCCGGCCGAAGGCTGGGGGCACGTCGCGGGCCCGGCAAGGATCCGCCGGACCGGCCCTAGTCCACGCGCTGGATCGGGGGGAGCTGGTAGCTGCCGTCCAGCACCGGTGCCTTCGGCTGGTAGAGCCGGATGATCGGGCGGAACTCGCCGGGCGGGGTGGGGAGCCAGTTGGCGGCGGCGACGGGGTCCTCGGGCTGGTCGTGCTGGAGGGTCAGGGTCAGTGAGCCGTCCTCGGCGTGGACCAGGCCGGGGGTGCGGTCGCCGATCGAGTAGCGGTCGATCGGGTTCTCCACCAGGTAGTAGTCCGGGACGGAGTACATCGTGACGGACCAGAAGGCCTCGACCGGCGGCGGCTGGTCGAAGCGGAGGGTGTAGGCGTGGGCGCCGTTGAGCGGGTGGCCGTCGGAGTCGTCGTAGGTCATCGCGTACGAGGCCTCGTAGGAGTGGTTGCCCCACAGCCCGGCCCGGGCGGCGGCCGCTCGGCTGAGGTAGGCGGCGCGGCGGTCGGGGATGCGCCACTCGGGGTCGTCCAGGGTGCCGGGGCCGAGGTGGTCGATGCTGTAGTCGAAGAGGTGGAGTGTGGAGCGCCACTCGCCGGGCGGGTGGTCCTCGGGCGGGCGGGTGGCGGCGTCGACCCGCTCGCGCCCGGCGGCCAGGCCCTTGGCGAGCGCGAGGGTCCACTCCGGGGCGGCCGCGCGGTACGGCGAGACCCCGTCGTCCAGCAGGCCGAGCGGGGCGAAGCGGCGCTGGTACTCGATGTCGGGGGTGGCCGGCGGGAAGGCCTGCATCCACACCCGCAGGCGCTCGAAGAAGGCCAGCCGCTCGGGGACGTCCGGGTCGGGCTCGGGCAGTCCGGCGACCAGGCCGCCGCGCTCCAGCGGCTCCAGCCGCAGGCCCTCCTGCAGGGCCCGGACCCGGGACAGGTCGCCCGGGCCGGTGCAGGCGAAGCGGCCGACCACGGTGCCGACGGTGGTCGGCATTTCGATCACCCGGTTCGGGTCCGGCGGGGTGCCGTGCCAGTCCGGTGGGACGATCAGCCAGGTCTGTGCGCCGGTGCCGGTGGCCCGGCGGCCGAGGTAGGCGACGTTGTCCGTCCAGGCGCCGATGAACTGCAGCACGTAGTAGGCGTCCGCGGTGTCCGGGACGTGCAGCACCTGCGGGCCCTCGGAGAGGTCGAGCTGGGCGATCGAGTAGATCGTGTCGTTGTTGACGGAGACGAACGGATCGCCCGGTCCGGCCAGCCGGGTGGCGTGGCTGAAGTGGTTGTACGGCGCCGCCGGGAGGGTGCCCAGGCCGCCGTCGGCGAAGCGCTGGACCATGGTGAGGCCGGCGACCAGCGGGTAGCCGTAGACGTAGGCGTCGGCGGCCAGGGCCTCCAGCTCGGGCTGGTTCATCGGGGGTCCTTCGTCCGGTAGGGGTGGTCGGCGCGGGCCGGAACAGCGCGCGGTCGGGGTCGGCGCGGGCCGGGGTCAGCGCGGGTCGAGCGGCGGGGGCCGCCAGCGTCCGTCCAGGACGGACGGGTCCGGTCCGTAGAGCCGGATCACGACGGTGAACGGGCCGTCGGGGGCGGGCAGCCAGTTGGCGGAGTGCTGGGCGTCGGCGGGCCGCTTGTGCTGGACGTAGAGGGTGAGTCCGCCGTCCGGGTCGCGGACCAGGCCGGGGGTGCGGTCGCCGATCGAGTAGCGGTCCAGGGTGTTGTCGACCAGCCGGCCGCCGGGGAGGGCGTACATGGTGGCGGACCAGGAGAACCGGGCCGGGGGCAGGCCGCCCGGGCCGAAGCGGATGAGGTGGTCGCGGTCGCTGGCGTTGGGCGGGCGACGGCCGGCGCTGTCCGCCGTCCAGCCGCCGCGCCAGACCTCCTCGGCGGGCAGCCCGTAGAGGTCGAGCCGCGCACCGAGCGCCTGGCGGAGGAAGTCGGCGCCGATCCGTTCGCGGGTGCCGAAGAGGGCCGCCTCGGCGGGGAGTTCGGCGGTGCCGCGCTCCAGCCGCACCCGGCCGTCGGCGATGCCGCGCTCGATCTCGGCGCGGACCTCCAGGGGCAGGGCGGCGGGCTCGAACTCGCCCCGGCCGTCGATGCCGAGGTCCGCCAGACGGCCGCGCAGGTCGGCCTCGGCGGGCGGCAGCGCGCTGGTCAGCGGGAAGAAGCCGAGCAGGAAGTCGAGGAGGCCGAGGCACTCGACGGTGTCCACCACCTCGTCGCGCCAGACCGGCCAGACCGGCTCGGGGGCGGGCGGCGGCGCGGGCGTCCCGGCGTACTCGTGCAGCGGGCGCAGCCGGTACTGCTCCTGGAGGGCCTTCAGTTCGGCCAGGTCGGCGGGGGTGTTCCCGGTCCGGCCGGTGCGGCCGACGATGCCGACCAGCCGGCTGGCGGTGCGGATGACGCTCTTGACGCCGGGCGGGGGCTCGCCCTGCCAGTCGGGGCCGGCCACCAGGTGGTCGCCGGCCTCCTGGCCGGTGGTCAGGGCGCCGATGAACCCGGCGTGGACGGTGTCGAGGTCGTGCACCGGGAGGACGTAGTAGCGGTCCTCGGCGGGGACGGAGACCACCCAGGGCTCGGCCCGCAGGTCCAGCCAGGCCCAGGAGCGGGGGGTGTCGTTGTCGGGGGCGACGAGGTCGGTGTCGGCGGGGGTGAAGGGCCGTGGGTGGTGGCGGAAGACGCCGAAGCCGCCGACGTAGCCGGGGTCCGCGTCGTCCAGCGCCTGGGCGTAGAGGGTGCGGTAGTTCCGCAGGATCGGATAGGCGCGGATCCAGGCCTCGGCGGCGGTCGCGCGGACGGTGGCCGGGTCCACGAGTGCCGGGTTGACCATGCTGTCGCTCTCCCACTGCCGGTGAAGATCGGATTCGCAGGACAGATCGGTACACATCGGATGCTAAGTGGGGCGGGGTGGGGCGGCATGTCGGGTGGTCCGTGCCCGCACGGGTCCGTCGGCGCGCCCCGGGCGGTGCTCCGCTCAGCGCGGGGTCGACGGTGCTCCCCTCGGCGCGAGGTCGGACGGTGCTCTGCTCAGCGCGAAGTCGGGCGTAGCCGCGGGGCGGCGGGGAGAGGCTGGCCGGTATGAAGATCCTTCTGCTCGGAGGCTCGTCCTTCCTCGGACGGGCCTACGCCGCCGAGGCCCTCGCCCGCGGCCACCAGGTGACCACCTTCAACCGCGGCCGCAGCGCCGCCGATCTTCCCGGGGTCGAGGCCGTCCGGGGCGACCGCGACAGCGCCGAGGACCTCGCCCGACTGGTCGACGGCCGCGGCTGGGACGCCGTCGTCGACACCTCCGCCCGACAGCCCGCACAGGCCGCGCTCTCGGCCCGGCTGCTGCGCGAGCGGGCCGGCCACTACAGCTTCGTCTCCTCGGTGCACGCCTACGCCGACTGGGCCGGCCAGGTGATCACCGAGGACTCCCCGCTGCTCCCCTGCCCCGCCGACACCCCGCCCGGCCAGCCGTTCGGCCGCGAGCTGAAGGCCGGCTGCGAGCGCGCGGTGCTGGAGGGCTTCGGCGCCGAACGCTCGCTGATCCTCAGCAGCGGGCTGCTGATCGGACCGCACGAGATCGGCGGCCGGCTGCCCTGGTGGCTGGAGCGGATGGCGCGCGGCGGGCGGGTGCTCGCCCCCGGCGATCCGGGGCGGACCATGCAGGTGATCGACGTCCGGGACTTCGCCGCGTTCGGGCTCGACCGGCTGACGGCCGGGACGGCGGGGCGCTTCCTCACCACGGCGCCGCCCGGGGTGCTCACCTTCGGGGAGTGGCTGGAGACCTGCCGGGAGGTCGCGGGCGCGGCGGACACCGAACTGGTCTGGGTCGAGGACGCCCGGCTGCTCGCCGAGGGGCCGGACCAGGTCGACCCCTGGCTCGAACTGCCCTTCTGGGCGCCGGACCTGCCGGACTGGGCGAACATCTGGCAGGTCGACAGCGGCCGCGCCCGGGCGGCCGGGCTGCGCTGCCGACCGTTCGCCGAGACCGCGCGGGACACCTGGGAGTGGCTGCGCACCCGGGAGTCGTCCGAGGACACCGAGGCCGACGGGCGCAAGCCGGTGCCGGAGTCGACGTTCCGGCAGGGCATCGAACCGGCCAAGGAACAGCGGCTGCTGGCCGCACACGGATGAGCCGGCTCAGGTGAGCCACCGGAGTGGGAGGCCGGCCCGGCCGACCTCCCACTCCGCGGCATCAGTGGGTGCGGCGCGTCACCAGCTCGGCCAGCGCCAGCAGTTCGTCCGTCGAGGACGGATCCGGTACGGCCGCCGCCAGCTGCGCCATCGCCGCGGCCATCCGCTCGCAGGACTCGCCCTGCGCCCAGCCCCGCCCGCCGGCCCCGTCGACGGCGGCCGCACACTCCGCCAACTCCTCGGGGCTGAGCGGCCGTTCGACGGCGTACAGCTCGGCGAGCCGGGCGCCCTCGGGGGTGTTGGAGCCCAGCGCCGCGACCACCGGCAGCGACTTCTTCCGGGCGACCAGGTCCGCGCCGACCGGCTTGCCGGTGACCGCAGGGTCCCCCCAGATGCCGATCAGGTCGTCGATCAGCTGGAAGGCCAGACCGATCTCGCGGCCGAAGCCGTCCATCGCCTGCGCCGCCTCCTCGGAGCCGCCTCCGTACAACGCGCCCATCGCGCAGGCCGCACCGAGCAGGGCGCCGGTCTTCGCCTCGGCCATCGCCATGCACTCGGGGAGCAGGACGTCGTTGCGCTGCTCGAAGGCGCAGTCGATCTGCTGGCCCTCGCAGAGCTCGACCACGCAGTCGGTGAGCCGGCGGATCGAGCCGCGGGCGGCCGGATGGGCGTCCTCGGCGAGCAGGCGCAGTGCGAGGGAGTGCATGGCGTCGCCGGCCAGGATGGCCTCGGTGGTGCCGAACACCCGCCAGGCGGTGGGCCGGTGGCGGCGGGTCTCGTCCCGGTCGATGACGTCGTCGTGGAGCAGGGTGAAGTTGTGCACCAGTTCCACCGCGGCGGCCGCGGCGACGGCCGTTCCGGGGGTTCCGCCGAGGGCCTGGGCGGCGGCGAGGACCAGGGCCGGCCGGATGGCCTTGCCGGAGGGGGCCTCGACGGGTGCGCCGTCCGCCTCCCACCAGCCGAAGTGGTAGCCGGCCACCTTGCGCATCGCGCCGGGCAGCGAGTCGACGGCGGCCCGCAGGACCGGGTCGACCAGCCCGCGGGCACGGGCGAGGATGTCCGCCGCCTCGTGCCCCTCCTTGTGGTCCCGCTCCAGCGTGGAGCTCGTCATGGATCTCTCCCCCTGTAGGGCGCGTGTCATGGGGTGGCCTGCCGGAACGGGGCGGCCGGATTGCGTCGGGCGCCGGGCCGGTGGCCGTACGCGCCGCGGCGCGCCGCCCCGCCGGGTGGTTCCCCCGGCCGGGCGGCGCGTTTCGGGGTCGGGGCCTGTCCTGCTGCCGCCCCGATGGCCGTCAGCGCTGTGCGATGTCCACGTTCTCCAGGACGCCGATGGCGTCCGGAACCAGGATCGCGGCCGAGTAGTAGGCGCTCACCAGGTAGGAAATGATGGCCTTCTCGTCGATTCCCATGAAACGCACCGAAAGGCTTGGCTGGTATTCATCCGGAATTCCGGTCTGGTGCAGGCCGATGACGCCCTGGTTGTCCTCGCCGACGCGCATCCCGATGATCGAGCTGGTGCTCCCGCCGACGATCGGGATCTTGTTGCACGGGAAGATCGGCACCCCGCGCCAGGCGTTGATCTGCTTGCCCTCGACCTCGACCGTGCCCGGGTAGAGGCCGCGCTTGCTGCACTCCCGGCCGAAGGCGGCGATGGCCTTGGGGTGGGCCAGGAACATCCTGGTGCCGCGGCGGCGGCTGAGCAGCTCGTCCATGTCGTCCGGGGTGGGCGGGCCGGAGTGGGTCTGGATCCGCTGGTCGTACTCGGCGCTCTCCAGCAGGCCGAACTCGGGGTTGTTGATGAGCTCGTGCTCCTGGCGCTCGCGCAGGGCCTCGATGGTCAGCCGGAGCTGGTGCTCGGTCTGGTTCATCGGCTGGTTGTAGAGGTCGGCGACGCGGGTGTGGACCTTGAGGATGGTCTGCGCGACGCTCAGCTCGTACTCGCGCGGTTTGAGCTCGTAGTCGACGAAGGCGCCGGGCAGCTCGTACTCGCCCTCGTGGCCGGAGGAGAGGTCGATCGCGGCCTCGCCGTGCTTGTTCTGCGCCTGCTGGAAGCCGTTCAGGTACTCGATGATCTGGAGCTGGAGCGCCTCGGAGCGGTCGTGCAGCTCCTGGAAGGAGGGCCAGGAGAGCGCCATCACGGTGCCGGAGGTCGCGGCGCGGACGGTGTACGGCCAGGTGCCGTCCTCCTGTTGGAGCGCCTCGTCGCCGAGGTGGTCGCCGTCGGCGAGGATGCCGATCACCGTCTCCTCGCCGTACTTGCCGGTGCCGATCCGGTCGAGCTTGCCGTGCGCGATGAGGAAGACCTCGGTGATCGGCGCCCCGGCCGAGACCAGGACGTCGCCCGGGTTGAACTGCCGCTGCACGAAGCGCCCGGCCAGCTCCGTCAGCACCGCCTCGTCCTCGAAGCCGCGCAGCACCGGCACCTCGGACAGCGTCTGCGGGACGACCCGCACCTCGGAGCCGGTCTTGACGAAGCTCACCCGACCGCGGCCGACCTTGTGGCGCAGGCGACGGTTCACCCGGTAGGTGCCGCCGGACACCTGCACCCAGGGCAGCGTCCTGAGCAGCCAGCGCGGGCTGATGCCCTGCATCTGGGGCGCGGACTTGGTGGTCGTGGCGAGGTTCCGCGCGCCCGCCGTGCTCAGACTCTGCTGCTGCCGGATCTCCGACTGCGCCTCGGGCGCGGGAATACCGGCATTCGTTTCGGTCGACATATGGGGAGCCCTTCGCATGCCCGAATGGAGCGTCGCCTGCACATTCACGTTGCAGCTTCATGGTGGGCCCGTTCGGAGGCGGCTCGCAATCACTCATTCGAGTGGTTCTGAATATCCGAACAAATAGTACGAATAGATCACCTGATCGATATTTGTTCGATTCCCCATTCGAAACCGCCGGAATCCCGCACCCCATCTTCTCCCATCGACAGGCCCACCCGAACCGCCCCCCGACACCTCCCCCACGCGTCGACCCCGCCGTTCGAAGCCGTCGAACAAGCCGCTAGAGTCCTCTGACTCTTCGTCAATTCAGGCCATGGGGAGGACACATGGGCTCACCCGTACGTGTCTGGCTCAACCGCACCTACTCCGAGAACGTCTTCTTCATCGAGCAACTGCGCACCGCCACACGCCCGGTGGTGGTCCACGCGACGCACGCCGACCCGGACTCCCCGGTGCTCGCCGCCGCCGACCACGGCACTCCGGAGCCCGCCGACCTGCCCGTCGACGCCTACGTCGGCTACGCGCTGGACTACTGCGTCCGGCACTCGATAGACGTCTTCCTCCCCCAACTGCACCAGCTCGCCATCGCCCTGGCCCGGCCGGAGTTCGAGGCGATCGGCACCACCCTGCTCTGCCCGCCCGCCACCGCGATCGCCACCCATGCGAGCAAGGCCGACGGCTACACCGCGATCGCCGCCGCCGGCCTGCCCACCCCGCCCTGGTGGCGGGTCCGCACCCCCGAGGAGCTGCTCGACGCCGTCGACCGGATCGAGGACGCCGGACACACCGCCTGCCTCAAGCCGACCACCGGCGCGGGCGGCGCGGGCTTCCGCGTCCTCACCCGGAAGCCGTACGGCGCGGCGCGGTTGCGGGGCTGGGACCACCGGGTCCAGGTCGAACAGGTGGCCGCGGCCCTGGCCGAGCCGGACCGGCCCGGCGGCGAGCCGGTCGACCTGCTGGTCATGCCCCACCTGGACGGGCCGGAGGTCTCGGTGGACTGCCTCGCCGACCGGGACGGCCGCCCGCTCACCGTGGTCGGACGCACCAAGGACGGCCGCCGCCGCGGCTTCACCACCGAGGAGCGCTACCTCGACCCGGTACGGCGGCTCGTCTCGGCGAGCGCGATGGCGTACCTGTGCAACGTGCAGTTCCGCCGGTGGGAGGGGCGGCCGGTGGTCATCGACGTCAACACCCGCCCGGCCGCCGGGCTCCACCAGACCCGGCTGTGCGGGCTCAACCTGCCGTGGGACGCGGTCCGGCTGGCACTCGGGGAGCCGGTGGCGGGCGTCCGGCTGCCGGACCTGCGCGGCATCGAGTACACGCTGGTGTCCGGGATCCAGCCGGTGCGGCCGCGCCGGGTCTCACTGGTCCACGCGCTGCGTCGCTGAGCGCCCGGCTACAGCGGGCCGTTCCAGTCCAGCGTCGGCTCCAGCACCCCCTCCAGGGTGAGCAGCCAGCGCTTCACCTCGATCCCGACCCGGCCGCCGCCGAAACCGCCGATCCCGTCCGACGCCACCACCCGGTGACAGGGCACCAGCAGGGGGACCGGGTTGGCGGCCATCATCTGCCCGACCGTCCGGGCGGCCAGGCCGGGCTCGGCGACGTCCTCGAACACCCCGCTGCGGGCGGCCAGTTCACCGTAGGTGATGGTCCGGCCGTACGGCACCTGCCGCCAGAGGGTCTGCAGCACCGCGCGGTGCGGTCCGGAGCTGAGGCTCCAGTCGATCGGCAGGCCCAACTCGCGGGTGCGGCCCGACAGGTAGGCGCCGATCCGCTCGGTGACGGTGGTGATCTTCGCCCGGTCGGTGCACGGCGGCGCCTCGCCGTCCCGGCCGCCGTAACCGGCCGCCGCCACGCCCAGCGGTGTCACCGCGACGTGCATCGGGCCGCTGGGCAGCGGCGTCTCCACCGTCAGCCAGGACATCGACCAGGACTGCGGCACGCTCGGGCCCCCACCCTCCGCCGGACCGGTCGCCGGCCGACCCGGCACCCGGGGGGCGCGGTCGCCCCGCGCGCCATCGTACGGCGGGCCTGAGGCGGGGCGGGCGGGGCGTCCGGCAGCGCGGGTGGCGCCTCCGACGACGTGGACGGGGCCTCCGGACGGTACGGCCGGGGTGGGGCCCTCGGGCGGTACGGCCGGGGTGGGGCCCTCGGGCGGTACGGCCGGGGTGGGGCCCTCGGGCGGTACCGCCGGGGTGGGGTCCTCGGGCGTCACGGCGTCTCCGGGCGGGACGGCGCCTCCGGGCGGGACGGCGCCTCCGGGCGGCACGGCCGGGGTCAGAGCCGCCCCTTCAGCTCGGCGGCCAGCGCCTGGGACCAGTGCGACAGTTCGGCACGGTCCGGGGCGCGCCCCTCGCACAGCGCGGCGAGCTGCGCGTCGTTGATCCGGTTCGGCCCCGGGATCTCCAGCAGGTACGCCAGCTCGGACAGTACGGTGGCCAGCCGCGCCGCGTCCCCGTGGTCCATGGTGACCGCGGACTCGTGGTGGCTGATGGTGAGCGAACCGGGCATGATCGATCTCCTCCGTCGACCCCCCGCACCCTCCACGGTACGACCGGCCCGGCCACCCCGCCCGCCGCGGAGGCACGCACGCGTGGGCGGAGCGGCGGGCTGCACTCCGGGGCCGGCCGGTACGGTGCGCGGTGGGCCGCACCGGCGGCCGAGGGTGCGCCCCGGAGCCGTCCGAGGGGTGGGTCAGTGTCCCGGGCCCTCCTCCCAACGCCGATTCCGAACGGCCGGTACGGCCAACACTACGACCCCGGCCACCACTTGCCAGGCCGACCCGGACAACAACACGGTGCCAGTACCGAGCCGGTCCGCCAGCGGACCGGCCGCCGCCAGCCCGAGCGGGCCCAGGACGAAGGCCCCGAGCACCCCGAAGGAGGTCAGCCGGCCGAGCAGCTCCGCCGGGACCCACGCCTGCGTCGTGGTGGTGAACAGCGTCCCGCAGACCGCCGAGCCGGCCCCCGCCACCAGCGCCCCCGCGGCCACCCAGGGCAGCGACGCCCCGGCCCCCAGCGCCGCCGAGGGCAGCGCCCAGCCCAGGCCGGCCGCGGTGGCCACCGCGAGCGGGCGGCCGGGCCGGCGGCCGAGCATCAGCAGGCCGCCCAGCACCGCACCGGCGCCGTACACGCCCATCACCAGGCCCCAGGCACGGGCGCCGCCGAGCTCCCGCTGCGCGGTGAGCGGGCCGAGCACCAGGAACGGCGCCCAGACCAGCAGGTTGAACAGGCCCATCCACGCGGTGGTGATCCACAGCCACGGGCGGGCGGCGAACTCCGACCAGCCGACGCGCAGTTCGCGGACCATCGAGGACCGGTCACCGTCCGCCGCCGGACGCTCCGGCAGCCTGGTCGCGGCCAGCGCGACGGCGCCGACGCCGTACGTCACCGCGTCGATCAGCAGCACCGCCGCCGGGCCCTGGGCCGCTGTCAGCAGTCCGGCCAGCGCGGGGCCGGCCACCGTGGACACCGAACGGGACAGCCCCAGCAGGGTGTTGCCGTCCGCCAGCAACTCCTTGCGGCGCACCAGGTCGGGCAGGACCGCGCCGAAGGCCGGCATGAACAGCCCCTCGCCGACCCCCCACACCGCGACCAGGGCCACCATCGCCCAGAGCGGCGCGTGCCCCACCGCCAGCAGCACGGCGAACAGCGCCTGGACGAGGCCGCGCAGGACATCCGAGCCCAGGATCAGGCGGCGGCTGCCGAACCGGTCGGCGATCACCCCGCCGGCCAGCAGCACCAGGACCACCGGGAGGATCCGGGCGGCCATCACCCAGCCGACCTCGGTACCGCCGCCGCCCTCGTCGAGGACCGCGAAGGCCACCGCGACCGGGGCCATCGAGGAGCCGAGGAGGGAGGTCGTGTACCCGATGAAGAAGAGGGTGAAGTCGCGCTCGCCCAGCACGGCGAGACGGTCTCCCAGCCGCTTTCGGCGGGCCGGGATCCGTTCGGTTTCCACTGCCATGGGCAGCAGTCTGCGATCACCCGGGGAGGCGGTTCAAGGGGTTCCGGCGAAAAACTTGAGCCTTTTCGCATCAATTTACCGAGCCATGGACAGTGCCGCAGTAAATAGCTCTGGATAACGCTCCTGAGGTGCTGTTTACTGCGAATGTCGGCAATCCCCGAGCATTCCCTCGACGAGCATTTACTGCGGAAGAAGGCGATCGTGACAGAGCTTCCCCCGGTCGAGTACGGCCTCGCCGTCGAGCGCTACCTGGCCGCCTCCGGGCTCGCCGAGGGCTCCCGGCGGATCTACCGGATCGCACTCGGCACCTGGGCCTGGGCGCTCGCCGACCGGCCCGCCCCGACCGGCCCCGAACGGCGGCGCGCCCGGCCGCCCGTACTCCCGCTCGCCCTGCTCGACCACCCGGACGCCGCCGAACGGCTGCGCACCGCCGTCGCCCTGCGCGGCGCCACCACCGACCCGCGCACGCTCAACCGCGAGCTCTCCACCCTGCGCGCGGCCGTCGCCTGGTGGCGCGCCCAGGGCTGGACCGACGGCGACCCGACCGCCGACCTACGCCCGCACCCGCTGCCCGAACCGGCCGCAACCGCGGGACCATTGACCCCCGACGAGCTGCGCACCCTGTTCGCCCTGCGCGCGCCGCTGCGCGAGCAGACGCTGTGGCACCTGCTGCACGAATCCGGCGCCGCCATCGAGACCGTGCTCGCACTGAACACCGACCAGCTCGACCTCCCCCACCGCCGCACCCACCCCCGGCCCGGCCGCACCCCCGTCACCTGGCGGCCCGGCACCGCCCGGCTGCTCCCCCTCCTCATCGCCGGCCGCGCCACCGGTCCGCTCCTCCTCACCGACCGCCGCGCCCCGGCCGGCACCCCCACCGCCGACCGCTGCCCGCACACCGGCCGCGCCCGCCTCTCCTACCGCCGCGCCGCCGAACTCTTCACCGCCCACACCCGCCCGCTGTCCGACCCGCCGGGCCCCGGCTGGACGCTCCGGCAGCTGCGCGCCGGACGGTAGGGGCCGGACGGCAACGAGGCGGTGGTCCCGGACCGGGACCACCGCCTCAACGCGTCTGGGAGTCAGCCGATTTCTGTCGCGAAGGAGCCGACCGCCGCCGTTACGAAGCCGATGGGTGGCCGTGACACGACCGGCCGAGGACCGCGACACGGCGCTCATACCTTCGCTGTCGACGCCCCGGCCGTACGGGCCACAGGGCGTCCGCGACGAGGACGGACGCGTCCGGCGCCGACGACGGACGTCCGCGACCGCGGCCGTCACGCGAGCAGTGCCGCCCCACGTGCGCGACCGCGTGACGTGCCCCGTACCGAAGACCGACGCAGCAACTTCACGAGGAGATCCACCGCATGAGCAGGATCCGTACCGACCGCTCGCCCGCCCGCCGCGTCCTGGCGGTCTGCGCCATGACCGGCGCCGCGCTGCTGACCACCCTCACCGGCGGGCAGGCCTGGGCCGACGGCGCGCCGAAGCCCACCCCGGCCGCGCCGGGCGGCGCCGTCCCCGCGCCCGCCGTCTCCCGCCCCGCCGCCACCCCGACCCCGGCCGCCCCGGGCGGCGCCGCTCCCACCGCCACCCCGACCCCGGCCGCCCCGGGCCGCGCCGCTCCCACCGCCACCCCCGCCGCCGTCCCGTCGCCGGTGCCCGGCGGCACCGGCTCGCAGGTCCGCGAGGTGCCGAAGGGTGCCGCACAGGCCGGGGACGGCTCCAGCGCCTCCGACGGCTCCGGCCTGATGCTGGCGGGCGGCGGCGCCGTCGCGGCCGTCGGCGCCGGCGCGCTGGGCTTCGCCGTCCTGCGCCGCCGCTCCGGTGCGCGCGGCTGACACCGGTCCCGAGCCCGCCGGGCACCCCGGCGCCCTTCCCCCGTACCCGGCCGGTGGGGGAAGCGGCGCCGGGGCCGCCCCGACGGACGGGACCGGGCCCAGTCGCAGGCGCGGTCAAGGACCCGGTCGCAAGCACGGTCAAGGACCCGGTCGCAGTCACGGTCACGGGCGCGGACGGGGTCGCGGGCGGCGCCGCGCCGGGCGGCCCGGCCCGAGCGCCCTGCGCCGTACGGCCTTCGGCACGGCGGGCCTGCTCTGCCTGGTGCTCGGCACCACGCTGGCGCTGTCCGGCCGGGCGGAGACCCCGGTGGTGCGGGTGGAGACCTCCGGGCACAGCACCGTGAACACCCCGCCGGCCCCGGCCCCGGCCCGGGCCACCACCGCGCCGAAGCCCGTCGCGCCCTCCCCGCCGACCCGCCTGCTGGTCCCCGCCGCCGGCGTGGACGCGCCGGTGGCCGACCTCGGCCTGAACCCGGACGGGACGGTCCAGGTGCCGACGGCCGACCGGGGCGACGAGGTCGGCTGGTACCGCAACGGCCCCACCCCCGGCGAGACCGGCCCGGCCGTCCTCATCGGGCACTACGACACCGTGCACGGCCCGGCGGTCTTCCGGAACCTGCCGAAACTGCGCCCCGGCGACCTGATCCAGGTGCGACGGGCGGACGGCGGCACCGTCGACTTCAAGGTCCGTACGCTGCTCCAGGCCGCCAAGGACCACTTCCCCACCCAGGAGGTCTACGGCGACACCCCGGCGCCCGCCCTCCGGCTGATCACCTGCGGCGGGCGGATCGGCCAGGACGGCCACTGGACCGACAACATCATCGTGCTGGCGGACCCGGCCTGACCGCGGCCCGACCCGACCGCGACCGGGCCTGACCTCTGCCCGACCCGACCGCGACCGGGCCCGGTTAGGGTCGCGGTCGCGGTCGGAACCGCAGGCCGCCGTCCGTGCGACCTAGCACCCAGGGACGCCGCAGACCAGGAGGACGAGCACCGACCGTGGCAGCGATACCCCGACCCCGCCGCCGGACGGCCGCCCTGCCGGTGGCCGTCCTCACCGGCCTGGCCGCCCTCCTCGTCCTCGCCGCCCTGGTCCTCGGCCGGTCCACCCCCGGCGGGCTGAGCGACCACGGGCCGGCCCAGGCCGTCACCCCGCCCCCGAAGTCCGTGCCGCTCTGGCCCGGCCTGGCCACCCCGACACCGGCTCCACCCGCCGCCTCCGTCACCCAGGAGCCGCCGAAGCCGATCCCCGGCCTGACCGTCCCCGGCCGTGACCTCACCACCGTCGACGTCCGTGCCCTCCTCGGCAAGGACCCTGCGGTGGGCCCGGAGGAGCGGCGCTCGCTCGACTCCTGCACCGAGTGCGAGGTCCGCAGCCCGGAGTTCCGCGACCTCACCGGGGACGGCCGGCAGTCGCTGATCACCGCCGTCACCACCCCCGGGCCGATCGTGCTGCACGTCTACACCCTCGCCGAGGACCGCGTCCTGCCCATCCTCCAGGTGTCGGTCCAGCACAACTTCAGCGCCGAGACCGTCGGCTCCGACCTGAAGCTGTACGAGCTGACCAGCGCCAACGTCCGGACCAGCAGCTACTACCACTGGGACGGGGTCCGGCTCTCGCTGCAGGAGCGGCGGCAGGAGGGCGTCAGCCTGATCCCGCCCACCGGCTCGACCGCCGAGCCGACGGCCGGTCCCTCCCCCGTCGCACCGGGAACAGCCCCCGGCGCGGCCGTCCCGTCCCCGTACCCCGGCCACCCGACCTTCCGGCCGACCGCTCGCCCGACCGCTGCGCCGACCGCTGTGCCGACCCCTGCGCCAACCGCCCCCTCCGCCCCCTCCGCCCCTGCCGTGCTCCCGGAAGCGAAGCGATGACCCCCGCAGCCACCCCCGCCCAGCCGCACATCCTCCTGGTCGAGGACGACGAGGTGATCCGCGAGGCCACCCGGATGGCGCTGGAGCGCTACGGCTTCCCGGTCACCACGGCCGCCGACGGCCTGGAGGGGCTGGAGGCCTTCCACGCCGTCCGCCCCGACCTGCTGCTGCTGGACGTCATGCTGCCGCTGCTCGACGGGGTCGGCCTCTGCCGCCGGATCCGCGAGGAGAGCCAGCTGCCGATCCTGATGATGTCGGCGCGCACCGACCCGGTGGACGTGGTCTCCGGCCTGGAGGCGGGCGCGGACGACTACGTCGTCAAGCCCTTCGAGAGCGCCGTCCTGGTCGCCCGGATCCGTACGGTGCTGCGCCGCGTCCGCATCGTCCCGGGGCCTCCCGACACGCCGCCGTCTCCGGGCGCCCCGCTCGTTCCGGAGACCCAACGGGCCCCGGAAACCCCACCGACTCCGGAGACCCCGCCCTCCCCCGTCACCCTGCGCAGCTTCGACGGCCTACAGGTGGACACCGACAGCATGGAGGTGCGGGTGGACGGCCGTCTCGTCCCGCTCACCCCCACCGAACTGCGACTGCTGCTGGAGTTCACCGCCGCGCCCGGCATCGTGCTGGAGCGCACCACCCTCCTCGAACGCGTCTGGGACTACGAGTGGGGCGCCGACACCCGGGTCGTGGACGTCCACGTGCAGCGGCTGCGCGCCAAGATCGGCTCCGGCCGGATCGAGACCGTCCGCGGGTTCGGCTACAAGCTGCGGCGCCCGGCATGACGCTGCGTCGCCAGATCGCCACCGCCGTCGCCGCCATCTCCGTCCTGGTCGCGGTGGCGGTCGGCCTGCTGGTCCACCGGGCGATGATCCGTCAGCACGTCGACCAGGCGCGCACCGCCGCGCTCACCGTCCTCGACTCGTCGCTGGCCGAGTACAAGCGCAGTGGCGACGTCACCGGCCGGGGCGCGGCCCTGAACGACCCGGCCCTGCCCGGCCGGCTGCGCACCCTCTCCGCCGGCGGCCGGCAGGGCACGGTGCTCGCGGCCGACGGGCAGGGCGAGTCGATGTGGGCGGCCGGGCCGGTCCGGGACGGGGCGTTCTCCGTCCGGGTGGACTTCACCCAGGACCGCCGGTCCATCGCCGACCTGGACCGGATCATCCTGCTCACCGTCGTCGCCGCCGTCTTCACCACCGTGCTGGCCGGCGTCCTGGTCGCGGACCGGATCAGCCGCCGCCTGCGCACCGCGGCCACCGCCGCCCGGGGCATCGCCGCCGGCGGGACGGACACCCGGATCGGCGAACTCGTCGACGGCCGGGACGAGGTCGCCGACCTCGCCGCCGCCGTCGACCTGATGTCCCGCACCCTGCACCGCCGTCTGGAGGACGAACAGCGCTTCACCGCCGACGTGGCCCACGAGCTGCGCACCCCGCTCACCGGCCTGGTCACCGCCGCCGAACTGCTGCCGCCCGGCCGCCCCACCCAGCTGGTCCAGAACCGGGTCCAGGCACTGCGCGCCCTGGTCGAGGACCTGCTGGAGGTCTCCCGCCTGGACGCCGACGCCGAGTCACCCGACCTCTCCGCCGTCCCGCTGGAACGCGCGGTGCGCCGCACCGTCACCCTCACCGGCCTGGACGTCACCGTCGAGGTCGCCACCGACGAGCAGGTCCGCACCGACCTCCGCCGCCTGGACCGCATCCTCGGCAACCTGCTCCTCAACGCCCACCGCCACGGCGCCGCCCCGGTCCTCCTCCACGTCGACGGCCGCCGCATCACCGTCCGCGACCACGGCCCCGGCTACCCCGACGACCTCCTCCAGCACGGCCCGCAGCGCTTCCGCACCAACGCCCCCGAACGCGGCCGCGGCCACGGCCTCGGCCTCACCATCGCCACCGGTCACGCCCGCGTCATCGACGCCACCCTCACCTTCACCAACCACCCCACCGGCGGCGCCCTCGCCACCCTCGTCCTCCCCCCGGACTGACCCCACCCCCGAAACACACGGAGGGCCGGCTCGATCCCACCGAGCCGGCCCTCCACACGTACACGAGCCCCCTGTCGGGTTCGAACCGACGACCCCCGCTTTACAAGAGCGGTGCTCTGGCCAGCTGAGCTAAGGAGGCACGGTGGCCGTCCGCGATGGATCACGGCGGCACCGGGGGGCAGTCTACCGGGCCCGGGTGGCGGGGTGGGGGGATATCCGAGGGTTGGCGGGGTGGGGCGGGCGTGATGGAACCGATGCCGAAAACGGGTCTGAGGGGGGCTGACAAGCGGCGGACGCGCAGGTAGCGTCGCCGGAAGTCGGCTCGAACAGTGGTTCAGACCAGTGGCGGTCGGCGGAGATGCACCGACCCCCTTTACTCGGATCGTCCGGCACGTTCCTGCCGGTGAAGGAGAAGAACGACCATGGCTTCTGTCACGTACGACAAGGCGACCCGCATTTACCCGGGGGCGGACAAGCCCTCGGTGAACGAGCTGGACCTGCAGATCGCGGACGGCGAGTTCCTCGTCCTGGTCGGCCCGTCCGGCTGCGGCAAGTCGACCAGCCTGCGGATGCTGGCCGGCCTGGAGGACGTCAACGCCGGCGCGATCCGGATCGGCGACCGGGACGTCACCCACCTGCCGCCGAAGGACCGGGACATCGCCATGGTGTTCCAGAACTACGCGCTCTACCCGCACATGAGCGTCGCCGACAACATGGGCTTCGCGCTCAAGATCGCCGGCGTCAACAAGGCGGAGATCCGCACCAAGGTCGAGGAGGCGGCGAAGATCCTCGACCTCACCGACTTCCTGGACCGCAAGCCGAAGGCGCTCTCCGGTGGTCAGCGCCAGCGCGTCGCGATGGGCCGCGCGATCGTCCGCCAGCCGCAGGTCTTCCTGATGGACGAGCCGCTGTCGAACCTCGACGCCAAGCTCCGCGTCTCGACCCGTACCCAGATCGCCGGCCTGCAGCGCCGCCTGGGCATCACCACCGTGTACGTCACCCACGACCAGACCGAGGCGCTCACCATGGGCGACCGGGTCGCGGTGCTCAAGGACGGTCTGCTGCAGCAGGTCGACACCCCGCGCAACATGTACGACAAGCCCGCCAACCTCTTCGTGGCCGGCTTCATCGGCTCGCCGGCCATGAACCTGGTCGAGGTGCCGCTGGTGGACGGCGGCGTGAAGTTCGGCGGCTCGGTGGTCAACATCTCCCGCGAGGACCTGGCCGGCGCCGGCACCGACAAGACGGTGACCGTCGGCATCCGCCCCGAGCACTTCCAGATCGTCGACGCCGGCGGCCTGGAGGGCGTCGCGGTGACCGTGAACGTGGTCGAGGAGCTCGGCTCGGACGGCTTCGTCTACGGCACCACCCGGATCGGCGGCGAGGACAAGGAGCTGGTCGTCCGCGTCCCGGGCCGCCAGATCCCGACCCGCGGCGAGACGATCCACGTCGTGCCGATCGCCGAGGAGACCCACGTGTTCGCCTCCTCCTCCGGCGTCCGCCTGAGCAGCTGACGGCGGGCCCCTCGCAGGGGCCGGCCATCGCACGGAACCCGTCGGGCCCCTCCGGTCCGGCGGGTTCCGTGCGTACACCCCCGCGTCAACCCGGTGCAGGGACGAACCCGGACACCGCTTCACTCGATGGTGTAACGGAGGGCGATCCTGCCCGTACCCACCGCTACTCTCCTGAGGGTGAAGCAGCTTGTGCGCCGTATCGGCCAGACCGTCGCCCTGACCCTGCCGGTCGTCCTGGTGACCACCGGCACCCTCGCCGTGACCAGGGTCCCGTGGGCCCCGCCGACCGGGCTCGACCAGCAGGTCGTGGCGGCCTCCAGCGGCGACGGCGCCGGGATCGGGCGGTCCACCGCCACCGCCGGGAAGGCGCCGGACGGGCTCGCCCCGCAGGAGTCGCTGCGGGTGGCCCTGTTGGACGAGCTGCGGGCCAAGAACCCGTCGGCCGCGCTGGACCTGCTGGAGCGCTCGATGCGCGAGCAGCCCTCGCTGACGCCGTACTGCACCTCGCTGGCCACCGAGTTGGGCAAGGCCGCGGTGCACAAGTACCAGGGCGACGTCCAGCGGGCCCGTTCCTTCGCCCGCCCGGTCTGCGACGGTTCCTTCGCGGCGGGCGTCACCGGCTGACAACTCCCTGCGGTGGGCGCCCTGTTGGCGGGCGCCCTATTGTTCAGGCATGACCGCTGACTCCAGCCCCACCGCCGACCTCGCGTCCCCGCAGCCCCGGCCGACCACGACGCCCGTCACCCAGGCCGTCATCCTGGCCGGCGGCCAGGGCTCCCGGCTGCGCCCGTACACGGACGACCGCCCCAAGCCGCTGGTCGAGATCCCGGGGACGGGCACGCCGATCCTCGGCCACCAGCTGGCCTGGCTCGCCTCCGAGGGCGTCGCCGATGTCGTGGTGTCCTGCGGGCACCTCTCCGACGTGCTGGAGGAGTGGCTCGACGGGGCGGACCTGCCGCTGCGGGTCCGCACGGTGGTCGAGGCCGAGCCGCTCGGGCGCGGCGGCGGCCTCAAGTACGCGGCCAAGGCGCTGCCCCGGCCGGACGAGCCCTGGTACGCCACCAACGGCGACATCTGGACCCGCTTCAGCCTGTGCGAGATGGCCGCCTTCCACCACGAGCGGGACGCCGTCGCGACGCTCGCGCTGGCCCGGCCGCGGATCCCGTGGGGCGCGGTGGAGACCGACCAGTTCGGCAACGTGCTGGACTTCATCGAGGCGCCGCCCTCGCCCTTCCTGATCAACGCCGGCCTGTACGTGTTCAGCCCGGAGTTCGCCGAGCTGCTGCCGGACGTGGGCGACCACGAGCGCACCACCTTCCCCCAACTCGCCCGCAGCAAGCGGCTCGCGGGCTACCAGCTGCCGCAGGGCGTGTACTGGCGCGCCATCGACACGGCCAAGGACCTCACCGAGGCGGCCAAGGAGCTCGCCGCGCACCGCGACAACTCCCGGTAGGCGGTGGACGGTGGACGGTGGACAGTAGCCGGCGGACGGCAGGCCGCCCCCGGACACGACGAATCGGCCGGGCGCTCCCCCACGGAGCCCCCGGCCGAAGTCGTCGCCGCCGCCGTCAGGTCGCGGTCGCCACCCCCGGGCTGGTGGCGGCCGGACGGCCGCCCGACAGCTCGGCCAGCGGCCCGCTGCCCAGCACCCCGCCGAGCAGTCCGGGACTGCTGCTCTGGCTGGGCTTGGGCGCCGTGCCGGAGCCCGCGGCCGGGCTGCTGCGCTGGGCCGGGGCGGAGCCCGCCGAGGGCGCCCCGGACGACGCGCCCGGTGCCGGGGAGGCGCCGTTCCCGCCCTCCGCCCTGCCGCTGTGCCTGCCGCTCGGCGAGGGGCTGCCGGAGGGCTTGGCGGAGGGGGCGGTGGTCGAGGCGGTCGCGCTCGGCGTCGGGGCGGCCGGGCGCGGGGCCGCGGGCGGGGGCGTGGTGGACGTGCCCTGGCCGCCCGGGGCGCCGGACGGGCCGCCCGACGGCCAGACCGGAGTGCCGTAGTCGGTGGCCGGGCGGGCCGGAGCCTGGTGCGGCCGGGCTCCGGTGCGGACGGCCGCGCCCAGCATCGAGCCGAGCAGCAGGGTCAGGCCGACCACGACGGTGGTGACGACCGTGCCCCGGCGCAGCACCCGGCGGCGCAGCGCGCCCGGGGCGTCCGGGCCGTACCGGCGCCAGGCCTCCAGGTTGAGCCGCCCGTCCAGCGAGGCGAACGGCGCCCCGGCGATCAGCAGCGGGCTCCAGGCGGCGAGGAAGATCAGGTCCGGCGTGTCGTAGACCGGTACGGCCCGCCAGCTGACGGTGAACAGCAGCACGGCGGAGAGCACCATCGCCGCCCCGGCCGCGAACCGCTGCCAGAGGCCGAGGATGGTCAGCACGCCGACCACGATCTCGGTGAACGACACCACCAGGCCGGAGCCGACCGGGTGCGCCATGGCGAAGGCGAGCAGCGGCTCGGCGACCTTCCACGGGTGCAGCGAGGAGAGCCAGCGCATCATCGAGCCGCGCTCGCCGCCGTCGAAGTACACCGGGTCGCAGAGCTTGCTGAACCCGGCGTAGACCGAGAGCGAGCCGAGCACCGCGCGCAGCGGCAGCAGCACCAGGCCGAGGTCGACCCGTCGGCCGGGGTACCAGGGCTGCCGGCCCTCGGCGTCGACGGCGGAGACCTCGGGCAGTTCGCCGCTCGGGGTCCAGCCGTGCGGCTCGCCGACCGGGCCGACGCCCGCGTGGGTGGCGGTGCCGGTGCCCTCGCGCGGCTGGCGCGGGAGGGTGCGGGCGCCCGCGTAGGCGGGGAGCACCTGGGTGTCCGCCTCGGCGAGGCCGACGCCGCCTCCGGGGCCGTTCAGCCGCACCGCCTCCAGCAGCCGGGTGGCCGCGAGGTCCCCGGGGGGTGCCTGGCCGGTCCAGGTGACGGCGGTGACCCGGCCCTTGCGGCGCGGTGCGCCACCGCCCCCGGCGCCCGCCCCGGCCAGTGCCGGTACGGCGGAGGCGGGCACGACGACCTGCGGGGTGACCAGCGGACGGCGGATCAGGCCCTGGTTGGCGTAGGGGTCGCCGAACGCGGCGCCGGTGGAGAGCAGTCCGACCGGGGCCTCGATCAGCGGCGCCACCGGGGTGCCGAGCCGGAGCCGGAAGCTCGCCTGGGTGCTGCTGAGGCGCGAGGGGTCCGACGGCACCTTGACGGTGTCGAGCCCTGGGCCCGCGTCTATCCCGGTGCTGCCGCCGCCGAACAGGGGGCGCCGAGGTGTTCTGGTGTCCACGCCCGTCTAACCGGGTGACGGCCGCTTAGGACACTCTCCCGGGTGGACGTCCGGCGCATGCTTGAAATGATCATGCGAAAAGCGATCGGACCCGGTCGGGCCCGATCGCTTTCCACTCGGTTTGCGGAGAATTCAGGAGATCCGCTGCGGACGGAGGACCGCCCGTGGTCAGCGCTTGGCGCGCAGCCGCGCGGCCTCGTACAGCACGATGCCCGCCGCGACACCGGCGTTCAGCGACTCGGTCAGCCCGGACATCGGGATCCGCACCCGCATGTCACAGGTCTCCGAGACCAGCCGGGACAGGCCCTTGCCCTCGCTGCCCGCGACGATCACCACCGGACCGGTCAGCAGCTCCAGGTCGCCCAGCTCGGCCTCGCCGTCCGCGGCCAGGCCGACCACCATCAGACCGGCCTTCTGGTAGGCCTCCAGGGTGCGGGTCAGGTTGGTGGCGCGGGCGACGGGCAGCCGGGCCGCGGCGCCGGAGGAGGTCTTCCACGCACCGGCGGTCATCCCGGCCGCGCGGCGCTCGGGGATGACCACGCCGTGCGCGCCGAAGGCGGCGGCGGAGCGGACCACGGCGCCCAGGTTGCGGGAGTCGGTGACCCCGTCCAGCGCGATGATCAGCGCGTCCTGACCGGCGTCCGAGGCCTCGACCAGCAGGTCCTCGGGGTGCGCGTACTCGTACGGCGGGACCTGGAGCACCAGGCCCTGGTGGTTGAGCCCGCCGGTCATCTGGTCCAGCTGCGGGCGCGGGGCCTCCATCAGCGGGATACCGCGGTCGTTGGCGGCCTGGAAGGCCTCGCGCACCCGGTCGTCGCTGTCGATGAACTGCTGGACGTACAGCGCGTTGGCCGGGACACCGCCCTGCAGGGCCTCGACCACCGAGTTGCGGCCGAAGACCAGCTCGGCGCTGCCCGCACCTCCGCGGCCGCCCCGGGCGGTGCCGGCCCGGCGCATGCCGGCCCGGGCCTTGGCGTCCCGCTCGCGCTTGATCGCGGCGTTGGCGGCCCGCTGCTTGGGGTGGCCCTTGCGCTCCTCACCGGGCGGCGTCGGGCCCTTGCCCTGGAGCGCCTTCCGGCTGTGCCCGCCGGTACCGACAGACGCGCCCTTCTTCGATCCGGGGTTGCGGCGGTTCCTGCGCTGGCTGTTGCCGGCCATGGCTGTACTTCCTGTCTGTCCGGCATGCCCGGCCGCCCCGCTCGGTGCGGTGGCGGCCGCGGCATGCGCTACCTCATGCGGGAGGGCCGCACCGGTCCGGTACGGCCCACCCATCACCCCGATCGTCGGACGGGGTTACTGGCTGTTGATCGTCCAGCGCGGGCCGGACGGGGTGTCCTCGATCACCAGCCCGGCCAGGCCGAGCTGGTCGCGGATGGCGTCCGCGGTGGCGAAGTCCTTGCGCTGACGCGCGGCCTGCCGCTGGTCCAGGACCAGACGGACCAGCGAGTCGACCACGCCGTGGAGGTCCTCGCCGCGCTCCGCCCCGGCCCAGTGCGGGTCGAGCGGGTCGAGGCCCAGCACTCCGAGCATCGCACGGACCTCGCCGAGACGCGCCACCACGCTCTCCTTGTCGTCCGCGTTCAGGGCGCTGTTGCCCTGGCGGACGGCGGTGTGCACGACGGCCAGCGCCTGCGGCACGCCGAAGTCGTCGTCCATCGCCTCGGCGAAGGCCGGCGGCACCTCGGGCGCCGCGTCGACCGTGCCGCAGCGCTCGACGGCACGCTGGATGAAGCCCTCGATCCGGCCGAAGCCGGCCTCGGCCTCGCGCAGCGACTCCTCGCTGTACTCGATCATCGAGCGGTAGTGCGGGGAGCCCAGGTAGTAGCGGAGCACGATCGGGCGCCAGCGCTGGACCATCTCGGAGACCAGCACCGAGTTGCCCAGCGACTTGCTCATCTTCTCGCCGGCCATGGTGACCCAGGCGTTGTGCGCCCAGAAGTTGGCGAAGTCGTCGCCGTAGGCCTTGGACTGGGCGATCTCGTTCTCGTGGTGCGGGAAGATCAGGTCCAGCCCGCCGCCGTGGACGTCGAAGGCGGTGCCGAGGTACTTGTGGGCCATCGCCGAGCACTCCAGGTGCCAGCCCGGGCGCCCGCGCCCCCACGGGGTCTCCCAGCTCGGCTCGCCCGGCTTCGCGGCCTTCCACAGCGCGAAGTCGGCCGGGTTCCGCTTGCCGGTCTCGGCGTCGCCGACGGCCGGGCGCAGGTCGGCCAGCTTCTGGTTGGAGAGCGAGAGGTAGTCCGGGTACGAGTGGACGTCGAAGTAGACGTTGCCCTCGGCCGCGTAGGCGTGGCCCTTCGCGATGAGGACCTGCATCATCTCGACCATCTCGGGGACGTGCCCGGTGGCCCGCGGCTCGACGGTCGGCGGCAGGCAGCCCAGCGCGTCGTAGCCGTCGTTGAAGGCGCGCTCGTTCGCGTAGCCGATCTGCCACCACGGCGTGCCGAGCTCGCGCTCCTTGGCGATGATCTTGTCGTCGATGTCGGTGACGTTCCGGACGAAGGTCACCTGGTAGCCGCGGTAGGCGAACCACCGCTGCATGATGTCGAAGTTGAGGCCTGACCGGATGTGCCCGATGTGAGGCGCCGACTGGACGGTAGCGCCGCACAGGTAGATCGAGACACAGCCCGGTACAAGCGGGACGAAGTCGCGTACCTGGCGGGTGCTGGTGTCGTACAGACGAATGCTCACAGCGTCAAGCGTAGTGGGCAGCGGGGGGTGCCCCGCGACATTCCCCGGGAATGGCAGGCCGCGCTCCCGGGGAACGGCAGGTCGCGAGCGGTGGTCAGATCCTGCCGACCACCTTGCGCGGGGTGAGCCGGACGATCACCCGGACGTCGTCCGGACCGTCGTAGGTGTACTTCTCCTCGCCGCGGTACTTGAAGCCCAGCTCGTCGATCAGCTCCCGGCCGCCCTCGGTGGTCAGCGTGACCTCGCCGCGCACCTCCAGGTACTCGTACGGCTCCTCCGGCGGGTTGATCACGAGCGAGATCCGCGGGTCCCGCACCAGGTTGAGGTGCTTGCGGCGGCCCTCGACGGTCGAGAACAGGATGTCCTCGCCGTCCCGCTTGACCCAGACCACCGAGGACTGGGGGCTGCCGTCGGGCTGGATCGTCGAGACCACGGCGAAGCTCTTGCCGTCGATCAACGCCTTGGCGCGGTCGGAGAGTTGGGCGGAGCTCATCGAGAACCTCTTCTCGTCGGCGGCGGTACGGCCCGAGCGAAAGCCCCGCGCGAGCCCGAACCCGACATTATCGACTCGGGCCCCCGCAGCACCCGTTGAACACCCGTCAGCAGCGGATTGTTCCCGCCCGCCGACCGGAGCCGGTTCAACGCCGTTCGTACACCAGGGCGGTGGCGATCGCGGCCAGCCCCTCGGCCCGGCCCGTCAGGCCCAGGCCGTCGGTGGTGGTGCCGGAGACCGAGACCGGCGCGCCGGCCGCCCCGGACAGCGCGGCCTGCGCCTCCGCCCGCCGCTTGCCGATCTTCGGCCGCACGCCGACCACCTGGATCGCGATGTTGCCGATCTCGAAGCCCGCCGCGCGGACCAGCCGGGCCGCCTCGCCGAGCAGCTTCACCCCGGAGGCGCCGGCCCACTCCGGGCGGTCGGTGCCGAAGTGGGCGCCCAGGTCCCCGATCCCGGCGGCCGAGAACAGCGCGTCGCAGGCGGCGTGGGCGGCGACGTCGGCGTCCGAGTGCCCGGAGAGCCCGGACTCGGCGCCCGGCCACTCCAGTCCGGCCACCCAGAGCGGGCGGCCGGCCTCGAAGGCGTGCACGTCGGTGCCGATCCCGACCCGGGGGATCACCGGGGCCTGCGACACGGCGGGCGCGGCGGTCGAGGGCGCGGACTCCGGGGGCATCGGAGCAGCGGGCATCGGATCAGTAGGCATCGGCGGCCCTCCGGCGGGCGAGTACGGCCTCGGCGAGCACGAGGTCCAACGGACGGGTGACCTTGAACGCCTCCTCGTGGCCGGGCACCACGACGACCGTGCCGCCGTAGCGCTCGACCAGGCCGGCGTCGTCGGTGACGGGCACGGCGTCGGCGCCGCCCGCGGCCTCCTCGGCCAGCGCCTTGGCGTGCACCTCGACCAGGGTGGCCCGGTCGAAGCCCTGCGGGGTCTGCACCGCGCGCAGGGTGGCCCGCTCGGGCGTGTCGAGCACCGGCTCCGGGTGGCCCGGGTTGGGCTCGACCCGCTTGACGGTGTCGGCCAGCGGCACCGCGGGCACCACCGCCGGGGCCCCGGCACGGACGGCGGCCGCGACGGCGTCCACCACCTCGACCGGGACGAGCGGGCGGGCCGCGTCGTGCACCAGGACGATCCCGACGTCGTCCGGGATCGCGGCCAGGCCCAGCCGGACCGACTCCTGGCGGGTCGCGCCGCCGGCCACCACCCGGATGTCCTTGTCGTCCAGCCCGTGGCTGTCCAGCAGGGCGACCACCTCGGCCACCCCGTCGGCGGGCGCGGCGACCACGACCAGGCCGACCGCCCGGCTGCGGGCCAGCGCCCGTACGGCGTGCACCAGGAGCGGCACGCCGCCCAGTTCCCGCAGGGCCTTGGGGGCGCCGGGCCCCAGCCGCTCACCGCGACCGGCGGCGGGCACCACTGCTGCTGCGACTGCTGCTGAGGCGTTCAGGTTTCACTCCTTCGGCGAAGTGGGTATGGCCATGGCGTGCCTGGCGGGCGCTCGGACCCCTTCCGAAGATCCACGGTCCACTGCCCGCCGCGTGACTCCGCAGAAACGGTCTTGCAGGCCTGGACCGGCTCGGGCGGGAGGCGTCGTCCGGACACGCCTCAGCGCCCGAAGTGCCACTGCACCACTCCCGGACGTTCCGTCCTGGGAGCGGCGCGCCGGCACCGGGCGCTGTGAGCGGTGGGCGGCAGCCCGACTGCACTACGAGGCGAGGACCTCGTCGAGCAGCGTCTCCGCCTTGTCCTCGTTGGTGTTCTCCGCCAGCGCGAGCTCGCTGACGAGGATCTGGCGCGCCTTCGCGAGCATCCGCTTCTCGCCGGCCGAGAGGCCGCGCTCGCGCTCGCGACGCCAGAGATCGCGCACGACCTCGGCGACCTTGATAACGTCGCCCGAGGCGAGCTTCTCCAGGTTCGCCTTGTAGCGACGGGACCAGTTGGTCGGCTCTTCGGTGTACGGTGCGCGGAGCACCTCGAAGACCCGGTCCAGACCCTCCTGGCCGACCACATCGCGCACGCCGACGAACTCCGCGTTCTCGGCGGGCACGCGGAGCGTCAGGTCTCCCTGCTGCACCTTGAGCACCAGGTAGGTCTTGTCCACACCTTTGATCTGGCGAATTTCGATGGCCTCGATCAGCGCGGCCCCGTGATGGGGGTAGACCACCGTGTCGCCAACCTTGAACGTCATGTGACAGGACCCCTTCCGTGGCTTTCCAGAATAACACGGCTTGCGGCGCACTCGAAGGGCGTTTTCGCAGGTCAGGGCCGGTCTCGGGGCTTGACAAGGACCCCCATGACGTGCTGCGACCGATGTTCGAGAGGGGCTTCCCGCAGGTCGGAGGCGGTTCCGGCACTCGACGAAACCCTTGCGCAACACCCCCGCAACCATGATTGGATCTTGAGCTTTCACCTTCTTCCGCGTCGTGGCCGGATCGTTATTCGATCTTGGTCGAAGCTTGTCCTCGGATTGACCCGGACGCGCCACCGGTACCGCCGGACGGCCCCCGCGGGCCCTCGGGAGTGCGACACGGGGACCACCCCGTGAGGAGCGCATAAGCGAGGTCGATAATCTGAGACCTGACCTATCGACACGTGACCTAGGAGAAGCCGCCGCCGTGAGCCGCAGCCTTCGACGCGGCAGCATCGCCGCCATCGCCGCCATCGCCATCGCCTCGCTGTCGTCCTGCGCCGCCGGCAACACGCCGGACACCCTGCAGATCAAGCCCGACAACGCGGCGGCGACCATCGGCACCAACCTCCGACTGAACAACATCGTGATCGTCACCGGGGCTGGCACCACGGGCGACCACACCGGCCCCGCCAACGTGGTGCTGAACATCGCCAACACCGCGAACACCCCGGCCGAGCTGCAGTCCATCACCGTCGGCGACAACGCCGCCCCCGCCACCTTCGAGGACGCCGCGGGCGCCCCGCTGTCCACCATCGTCGTCCCCGCGGGCGGCTCGGTGGTGATCGGCGGCCAGGGCAACCCGTCCGCCACCGCCGCCTCGGCGTCCGTCCACATCGGCGGCTTCGCCAAGACCGTGTTCACCTTCAAGGACGGCCAGAAGGTCGAGACCCAGGCCGCCGTGAGCCCGGACGCCAGCCTGTACAAGGGCTTCGGCCCGACGCCGACCGCGGCCGCCGTGCCCGCCAAGCCGGCCACCCCCGGCGCGACGGCCGCCGCGACCGTTCCGGTCGCCGGTGCCACCACCCCGGGTGCCCCGGTCGTCCCGGGCGCTCCGACCACCGGTGCGGCCACGCCGTCCGGCGCCGCCACCCCGGGCGTCCCGGCCGCCCACTGACCCACCGCGCCGCCCCCATGGGGGCGGACACCGCGAAGGCCCCCTCCGGCTACTGCCGGCGGGGGCCTTCCGCGTCGGGGCGCCCGCGGTTTACGGCTCGAACTTGTAGCCCAGGCCGCGGACGGTGACCAGGTAGCGCGGCGCGCCCGGGTCGGGCTCGATCTTGGCCCGCAGGCGCTTCACGTGGACGTCCAGGGTCTTGGTGTCGCCGACGTAGTCCGCGCCCCAGACCCGGTCGATCAGCTGCATGCGGGTGAGCACCCGGCCGGCGTTGCGCAGCAGCATCTCCAGCAGGTCGAACTCCTTGAGCGGCAGGTCGACCTTGGCGCCGTCCACGGTCACCACGTGCCGGTCCACGTCCATCCGGACCGGGCCGGCCTCCAGGGCGCCCGGGCCGCCGCCGTTCTCGCCCGCGCCACCGTCCTCGCCGCGGCGGCGCAGCACCGCGCGGATCCGGGCGACCAGCTCCCGGGTGGAGTACGGCTTGGTGACGTAGTCGTCCGCACCTATCTCCAGGCCGACGACCTTGTCGATCTCGCTGTCCTTGGCGGTCACCATGATCACCGGGACGTTGGAGCGCACCCGGAGCTGGCGGCAGACCTCGGTGCCCGGCAGGCCCGGCAGCATCAGGTCGAGCAGGACGAGGTCGGCGCCGTTGCGTTCGAACTGCTCCAGGGCGTCGGGGCCGGTGGCGGCGACGGCCACCTCGAAGCCCTCCTTGCGGAGCATGTACGAGAGGGCGTCGCTGAACGACTCCTCGTCCTCGACCACCAGTACTCGGGTCACGATCAGGCCTCCGGGGCAAGCTGGGTTGTCTTTGTCAGGGGTACTGCCCGCTCCCCGGCGGGGAGCGAACGGGCCGTACCGTCGGTGCGGCCCGTGGTGGGGGTTCGGGGTGCTGCGGCGCGCACGACGGGATCCCCGGCGTCGAAGCCGTCCGGGTCCTCGTCGGGCTCGTCCTCGGCGGGCGCCTGCCCGGCGGGCAGGCGGATGGTGAAGGTGGAGCCCTGGCCCTCGACGCTCCACACCGAGACGGTGCCGCCGTGCGAGGCGGCCACGTGCTTGACGATGGACAGGCCGAGGCCGGTCCCGCCGGTAGCCCGGGAGCGGGCCGGGTCGACCCGGTAGAAGCGTTCGAAGACCCGCTCGCGGTCCTTCTCGGAGATGCCGATGCCCTGGTCGGTGACCGAGATCTCGATCAGCTCGCCGTCCGCCTCCCCGAGCGCCGCGGCGCTGGAGATCCGGCGGGTGGCGATGGCCACCCGGGTGCGGGGCGGGCTGTAGTTGACGGCGTTCTCCACCAGGTTGCCGAGCGCGGCGGCGAGCTGGCCGCGGTTGCCGTGCAGGTAGAGCCCGGCGATGCCGCCGGCCGCGATCAGGATCTGCTTGGCGGCGGCCTGCTGGCGGCAGCGGTCGATCGCCTCGGCGATCAGTTCGTCCACCGCGACCGGCTCCGGGTCGACCATCAGCCGGTCGTCCTGGACCCGGGAGAGGTCGATGATCTCCTGCACCAGGCTGGCCAGCCGGGTCGCCTCGACCTGCATCCGGCCGGCGAAGCGCTGCACCGCCTCCGGGTCGTCCGACGCGTCGGCGACCGCCTCGGAGAGCAGCGACAAGGCCCCGACCGGGGTCTTGAGCTCATGGCTGACGTTGGCCACGAAGTCCCGGCGGACGGCCTCCACCCTGCGACGCTCGGTCTGGTCCTCGACCAGCACCAGCACCAGCCGGGAGCCCAGCGGGGCGACCCGGACCGACACCGCGAGCGGCTCGGCCGCGCGGGCCGCGCCGGGGCGTGGCACCTCCAGCTCGACCTGGCGGATCTCGCCGTCCCGGCGGGTGGAGCGGGCCAGCGCGAGCATCGGGTCGACGGCGACCGCGCCGCCCCGCACCAGGCCCATCGCGTACGCCGCCGAGCTGGCCTTGACCACCTCGTCGCCCTCGCCCAGCACGATCGCGCAGGAGCGGAGCACGGAGAGCACGGTGTCGACCCCCGGCGGCAGCGGGGGCTCGGTGGTGCCGGCGCCCAGTCCCTGGTGCCGGCCGTAGTGCCTGCCGCCGGTGTTGTACCTGCCCTTGGCCTGCTCGCGCTCGCTCCAGCGGAAGGCGATGGAGGCGGTGAGACCGACGCCGAGCCCGGCTATGGCGCAGGCAGCGGCAGCGGCCACGTTCACGTCCATGTGGCCAGCGTAAGCGCACGGCCAGCCCACTCCCCAAGGTCTGGGTCAAGGCATCGACCACGCGTTGCCGAGAATTCACCTTCACGTAGCTGCCGATTCACCACACCGGCCGTGCATCGTCGCCCGAACGGCACAGAGTTGGCCACGCAGCCCGTGTGGGAGAGAACGGTGTGCCGAACAGCGGCCGCCGTCTCGGGTGTGCGCGTACCATTCGCGCCACCAGCAGCGGCCGCCCGGACACCGGAACGATGGTCGGACGGGCTGACCGGTCGGCACCGCCACCGACACAGCTACTGAGGAGAGAACATGCGCGACGCGTACCACGAGGAACTGGACGGGATCGGCGACAGCCTGGTCGAGATGGCCCGGCTGGTCGGCTCCGCCCTGGGCCGGGCCACCACCGCCCTCCTCGATGCGGACCTTGCGCTGGCGGAGAGCGTGATCGCCGCCGACCAGAAGATCAACGAGCTCCACCACGAGCTGGAGAACCGCGCCATCGACCTGCTCGCGCGGCAGCAGCCCGTCGCGACCGACCTGCGCATCGTGGTCACCTCGCTGCGGATGAGCGCCGACCTGGAGCGCTGCGGGGACCTCGCCCGGCACGTCGCCAAGGTCGCGCGGATGCGCTACCCCGAGTCGGCCGTCCCCGCCGACCTGCACTCCACCGTCCTGGAGATGGGCCAGCTCGCCCAGCGCCTGGTGGCCAAGGCCGGCCTGGTGATCGCCACCAAGGACGTGGACAAGGCCCTGGAGATGGAGCAGGACGACGACGCGATCGACAGCCTGCACCGCGAGCTGCTGTCGCACCTGATCGACGAGCGCTGGCACCACGGCATCGAGACCGCCGTCGACCTCACCCTGGTCGGCCGCTACTACGAGCGCTTCGCGGACCACGCGGTGTCGATCGCCAAGCGCGTGGTGTACCTGGTGACGGGCGAGCACGTGGACGAGTTCGTGGCCGCGACGGAGGCGACCGAGGCCTCGCCCGTCGACTGACCGCCGACCGCGGCTCACCCCCAGGGGTGAGTAAACCTGCGGCGAGGGTGGTGCGGGCGCACGGCCCCCGTGCGCTCCACCACTGCGCGCCCGTTGACGCTCCCGCCGATCGGCGGCTTCACTCGAAGTTGGGTGCACGGGAGTGTGCCCGTCACTAGGAGGGAAGAGCTCGATGAAGGCCAACCCGACCCGACCGGCACCCGCCCACCACCCCGTCGAGCCACCCACCCCGAAGCTGCTGCCCGTCCTCGCGGCCGGCTGCGGTTGCAGCCCGGGCTGCGGCTGCGGCTGCCAGGCCGGCGCGCCCTGCCAGTGCGGCGGCGCGCACGGCGGCTGCTGCGGCGGGAACTGAGGTACACGGGCCGCACGAGGCACACGAGGTGCACGGCCGACGGCCGTGCACCTCGTCGCTCGTTCCGGCTGTTTCCGGCTGTTTCCGGCTGTTCCCTGCTGTTCCCGGCGTCAGAACTGGACGTCGGTGCAGGAGTAGAAGGCGTTCCCGGTGTCGGCGATCGTCCAGACCGCGACGACCACCTGGTGCCCGGTGCGACCGCTCGGGATGGTCGCGGTGTGGCTGAGCGTGCTGGGCACCTGCACCCCGCCGTACGGGACGACCAGGAAGGGCGTCAGGTCCAGGTTGTCCCGGGTGATCGGCTGGCTCGCGTCGTAGCCCGGCTTGGTCATGTAGTACTCGAAGTCGGTGGTCGCGTGCCGGGCCGTGAAGGTCCAGGTGAAGGTGAGCTGCTGGCCCGCCGTCACCGGGGTGGTCGGCCAGGCGCCGCCGTGCGGGTCGTCCAGCTGGGCGAAGCGCGAGTTGCCACCGGCGCAGATGGTGCCGTCGGAGGGCCCCGCGTCCGGGAAGCCCTTCGGGCCCTCGACGCTCTGCGGCTCCCACTGGATGTCGCCGCAGTCCCACGGGACGGCGTTGGTGCCGGCGTCGCAGAGCGCGGCCCGGCTGGGCGGCGTCGAGATGTACCCGTGGGACTGGGCCGGGAAGGCCAGGGTGAGCGGGATGGCGAGCGCGGCGACGGCCGCCCCGACCAGATGGCGTGTGCGCATGGTGCTCCTCCGTGGGGGTGGATGGAGAGTGCGCCGGGCGGCAGACGCGCGCGCGTGGGGGTGCGGCGGCCGGGGACGGGGAAGGACCCTTGGCATGCCTGCGGCAGTCCGGTGCCCTCACGGTAGGAGCCGCCGCCACCACCCGTCAATGGTCTGAACCATTATTGAGACACCCCCGGTCGGGCCGCCAACTCCGCCTCCACACAGGCCCGTTGAACGACGAAGGCCCCGCCCCCGGACGAACCGGGAGACGGGGCCGTACCGTCCGTGGGCTTACTTCTTGCCCTGGGTCTGGCCTGTCGGTTTTTCGGGCCTGATCAAGGGCGTCTGACCTGGGGCTGAGCGGTCGCCAGTTGTCATCATTGGCCGCCCTTGATCGACGTCGGACGGCCCACAGACGGCCCGGAGGTCTGACCATCAACTATCGCCCGGCAAGTGCTCCGGCCTCCACCCAAAGCATGCCTGGCGGATCACAAGCATCCTCGGTTGCGGCCTTGTGTCAGAGGGGCACCAGCCGCATGCTGACGACATGGCCGTGTCCGATGAAGTGCGAGCAATGTGCATCGCATTGTTCGCCCCCAAAGAGATCGATTCCGCCCTGCGGGTCCTGGACACCTACGACGGGGAAGAAGCAGACCGAGTTCATCGAGCGGTAGTCGCCTTGAGCAGTGGCGACTTGTACAGACTCGCTTCGTGGGTCGACGGCGTTACACCGCCGCTCGACCAGCTCTTCTGGATCGCGGGCGCCATGCAACCGGACGCCACCGAGAAGCAGGTCGCTGCAGCCAGGTGGCTCAACAGCTTCTACGACAAGCATCGTCTGGCCTCGCCCGAGGAAGCAGGCTGATCGGCCGGGGCCACAAGCGGATCGAGGCCACCATGGCCATGCTGTGGAAGCGAAGACGCCGCGTCGCTTGTCCGTAGCGGGTGACCACAGTCCGAGAGTGCTCGAACCGGTTGATCGAGGCTCACAATCCGAGCCCACCCAAGTCAGACACACCGAGCACCGGCGGGCTCCGGCTACGGAAGCTGACAGAACGCCACGGCGGCATCATCGCTGACCTTGTATCGAGGCCAACGAAGGCCGTCTGGATCAGTAGCTTCCACCTTGCGAACGGCCGAGATCAGCCCGTCCGCGCCACCCTCCCGAAGCGTTGTGAACGCATCCGCCCACGACGCAGCGCGGTACTCTGTGACGAATCTCGACACGCCGTCCGACATAACTGCTGCGGCACTGACATCGGCCAACGGCGCCGCACCCACCACCGCGTGGCTTGCCGCTTCAGAGTTCGAGGCGGCCACCCAGTAGCCGTCCACGGTGTTCCGGGTGAGCCGCTGGGCCTCGACCATCCGGCGGACGGCCTCGGTGTGCTCGGGCGTCCCGGTGGCGAAGCGTTCCGTCTCGGTGCGGAGTTCGGGCACCACGGTGTCCACGCGCAGGTCGGTGACCACCTGGTAGTCGTCGGCCCGCTCGAAGACGATCGGCGAGTCGGCGAGAACCAGGTAGTCGAAGCTGTCGGCTCCGGCCCGCAGGATCGAGACCGTTGCCGATGGCGTACCGGGGTTGCGGAGATCACACCCGGGGTGGAGCGCGGCGACCTGGTCGAGGGCCTGAGCCAGCCCGTCAGTCAGTGGCCGGCCGGGCTCTGCCAGTGCGGCCACCAGGTGGCCACCGAGCTGGGAGACGTACCACGGGACGCCGTGCCGACAGCCGGTGTCGAGCCCGGCCGTGCTCAGGCCGTCCAGGACGACGGCGAGCGTGGGCGTGGCCGCCACCCAGTCTTCGTTCGGGTTCGCGCCGCCTGGGCCCTGGTCCGGTACGCCCGCGCCAGCGCCGCCCACATCCTCGGCCCGACCGCCGCCGCCAGCACCGGCGACCCACACCTCGACAAGCTCCTGAACGCGGTGAAGACCGCCGGACCCTCCGGCATGACGCAGAGCCAGGTGCAGGTGCTCCTGAAGCGGCTCAACGCCACCCAGCGCGCCGACGTCACCGCCCGCCTGGTGCAGCTGCCCGGCTTCGCCGCCGCCCAGCTCTCCACCGGCGGACGCCACCAGACCGTCTACCTCTACGCCCCGCCCAACTGAGGAGCGGTCCGGAAAGGCCGGAAAGGCCGTAAGGCCATCTGACCAGCGAAAACACCTGGCGGAAAGTGGTCCGGAATGGTCCGCGAAGGGGTCCGCGAACCCCGGCCGCCCGCCTTCCCGGCCCCTTTCCGGACCACTTTCCGCCACACAAAGCCCCAGCTCAGACCCCTTTCCAGCCTTTCCGGCCTTTCCGGACCACCCCCGGCCCGAACGGAGACCACCCCATGACCCGCCCGACCACCATCCGAACCGCCCGACCGGCCACACGACCGGACGCCCCACCGGCCACCACGGAGCCCCGGGCCCGCTCCCCACCACGTGCCCGACCCGACCGAGGACCAGGACCAGCAAGCCGGGGGAGACCCCTCTCGGAACCCCTCCCCCGCCACCCGCACCGCCACCAGGTAGACGGTAAACCCGCAGGTCACCGGTTAACCGTTTACCTTTACCGCCCCATTTACCGCCGCCCCGAGAGCGGATGTCGATCAAAAGTCGGTCGACCCGGCCGGGGGCGTGAGACGGCCCCGGCGCCCGCCCGGCAGGTGGCCTCTTCAAGCCGCGCCAGACGCCCGCCGGACCCGCCTGCCGAGCAGCCCGCGCGTCGACCTCCGCAACGGTCCGTAACCTCCCCCCACCCACCCCCAACCGGAAAAGCCTCTCCCCCACCTACTCAGGAGGCTGGGGGGCCGTTCTCGGGGCGGGTGGGGGGTGGGTGGGAGATCACCCTCCGTTACACCCCGCAAGGCTGTTCAAGTCCCCGGCGCCTCCTCCAGCCCTCCCCGACACCGCGCCTGACACCTGGTCTGACACCCCGCCCTCACCCACAGGAGAGGCCCATGGCCAACCGTCGCGTCCCCGCCGGACACCCCAAAGACGGCCCTCTCCCGGCGCCGGGCACCTCCCTCCCTGCCCCACCGCACCCCGCCCCGAGACCCCACCGGGCGGCCCCCACCACCCTCCACCGCGCCGGTGCCGGTGGGCACGAAGCCCCCACCCGACCGGGCGCCGCCCCGACCCCCGCCGGTGCGGCCCCGGACGCCCTGCCCGAGGCCGCACCGGCCATCGTCCACCGGGCCGCCCCGGGCCCCTCCCCCAAGGACCGCCGGGCGCCCGCCCCCTCGACTACACCCTCCGCGTGACCTGCGGAAACGCCTCGACTACAGGCCCGACTACACCTCGACTACACGCCGACTACAGCCCCGACTACAAAGGAGCGGCCCCATGGCCGGCCACATCCAAGACCGCTGGTACAAGACCGAGCACGGCCCCGACGGCAAGCCGCGGCGCGTCCGCACCGACCGCTACGGCACCGGCAAGCGCTACCGGGCCCGCTACGTCGCCCCGGACGGCACCGAGAAGAGCAAGAGCTTCCCCGACCGCCAGAAGCGGCAGGCGGAGGAGTGGCTGGCCCGGATCGAGGCGGACATGTCGCGCGGCCAGTACCTCGACCCGGCGACGGCGAAGACCACCTTCCAGGAGTTTGCCGAGCACTGGCTGAGGAGCCAGACCAGCGACCCCAACACGCAGGCCTCGATGCAGTCGCAGCTTCGGCGGCACGCCTTCCCCCGGATCGGGGCCCGGCCGCTCACGTCGTTCCAGCCCAGCCACATCCGGGAGTTCGTGGCGGAGCTGGAGACCTCCGGCATGTCGGGGTCGTACGCCCGGGTCATCTTCTCCAACGTCCGGGCCGTGCTGAGCGCGGCCGTGGACGACGGCATCCTGCCCCGGAACCCGTGCGTCGCCCGAACCGTGCGCCCGCCGGTCGTCGGGGCCCGGCGGGTCGTCCCGTGGGAGCCGGAGCGGGTGTTCGCCGTCCGGGAAGCCATGACGGAGCGGTACCGGGCCACGGTGGACGTGGGCGCCGGCTGCGGGTTGCGGCAAGGGGAGATCCTGGGGCTGGCCGTGGATGCGCTGGACTTCGACGCCAACACGATGCACGTCACCCAGCAGCTCAAGCTGAGCCGGAGCAAGCCGGTGTTCGCGCCGCCGAAGGGCGGGACGTTGCGGAGCGTGCCGCTGCCCCGGCCGGTGGGCGACGCGCTCAGGGCCCACATGGAGCGGTTCCCGGCGGTGGAGATCACGCTGCCGTGGATGAAGGTGGGTGGACCGCCGGTCACGAAGCACCTGATCTTCACCAGCCTCTCCGACTCGATCGTCTGGCGCGGCATGCTCAACGAAGACCACTGGAAGCCTGCACTGGCCGCCGCCGGGGTCATCCCGACGCCGGGCAAGGGCGAGTCCTATGCGTCCGCCCGGGAGCACGGGATGCACGCGCTCCGGCACTTCTTCGCGTCGGTGCTGCTGGACGCCGGGGAGAGCATCAAGGCCGTGAGCGAGTACCTGGGCCACGCCGACCCGGGGGCTGACCCTGCGGGTCTACGCCCACCTCATGCCGGACAGCCGACACCGGGCCCGGAAGGCGATCGAAGGCATCTTCAAGCCCCAAGATCACGAAGGCTGACGGCCCACAGACGGCCCGGGAATGAAGACGGCCCCTCACCAGCGCCAAACGCGCAGGTGAGGGGCCGTTTCGGCAAGTGGGTTACTTCTTGCCCTGGTTCTTGACCGCCTCGATGGCGGCCGCGGCGGCCTCCGTGTCGAGGTAGCGGCCGCCCTTGACGACCGGCTTGAAGTCGGCGTCGAGCTCGTAGACCAGCGGGATGCCGGTGGGGATGTTCAGGCCGGCGATGTCCGCGTCGGAGATGCCGTCGAGGTGCTTGACCAGCGCGCGCAGGCTGTTGCCGTGGGCGGTGACCAGGACGGTCCGGCCGGCGGCGAGGTCCGGGACGATGGCGTCGTACCAGTACGGGAGCATCCGCTCGACGACGTCCTTCAGGCACTCGGTGCGCGGACGGATCTCGCTCGGGATCTCGGCGTAGCGCGCGTCACCGGCCTGCGAGAACTCGTCGTCGTCGGCGAGCACCGGCGGCGGGGTGTCGTAGGAGCGGCGCCACAGCTGGAACTGCTCCTCGCCGAACTCGGCCAGGGTCCGGGCCTTGTCCTTGCCCTGGAGCGCGCCGTAGTGGCGCTCGTTCAGGCGCCAGCTGCGGCTGACCGGGATCCAGTGCCGGTCGGCCTTGTCCAGGGCGATCTGCGAGGTGCGGATGGCGCGGCGCAGCAGCGAGGTGTGCACCACGTCGGGGAGCAGACCCTCGGCGGCCAGGAGCTCGCCACCGCGGGCGGCCTCCTTCTCCCCCTTCTCGTTGAGGTCGACATCAACCCAACCGGTGAACAGGTTCTTCTGGTTCCACTCGCTCTCGCCGTGGCGGAGCAGGATGAGTCGGTACGTCGTGTCAGCCATGGCCCCCAGCTTAGTGGAGGGCGGAAAACCCCTGGTGGGGCGGTTCGACCCGTGTGTAATGTGTGCACCGCGCATCTGCCACTTACGCGCGTCGGCTGACCGGGCCTGCCCGCGCCGCTCAGCGGACGCCTGCCCTCGGGAGCCCCCACATGCTCGTCGCCCTGGCCGCCAACCCCCGGATCCGAAGAGTGGTACGCGAGACGGTGGGCGGGCTGCCCCGGCAGTTCTGGTGGCTCTGGGTGAGCACGCTGGTGAACAAGCTCGGCGCGTTCGTGGTGACGTTCCTGGCCCTTTACCTGACGGTCGACCGGGGGTACTCGGCCTCCTACGCGGGCCTGGTGGCCTCGCTGTTCGGCCTCGGTTCGGCGATCGCGGCGGTCCTCGCGGGCGTGCTGGCCGACCGGATCGGCCGCCGCCCCACGCTGGTCGCCGCCCAGCTCGGCACCGCGCTGTTCACCGCCGTGCTCGGCTTCGCGGACGGCCAGGTGGCCATCGCCGCAGTGGCCTTCCTGGTGGGCCTGTGCAACAACGCCACCCGGCCGCCCACCTCGGCGATCATCGCCGACCTCGTCCCGGCCGAGGACCGGGTCCGCGCGTACTCGCTGAACTACTGGGCGATCAACATCGGCTTCGGCCTCTCCGCCGCGGTGGCCGGCCTGATCGCCACCCACGGCTACCTCACGCTCTTCCTGCTGGACTCGCTCTCCACCCTGATCTGCGCGGTGGTGATCTTCGTCCGCATCCCCGAGACCAAGCCGCAGGCCTCCCCCGAGCGGGCGGACGGCTCCGCCGAACCCCAGGTCAGCCTGCTCTCGGTGTTCCGGGACGCCCCGTTCATGGCGCTGGTCGGGCTGACCCTGCTGCTCGCGCTGGTCTTCCAGCAGGGCAGCACCACGCTGGCCGTGGACATGGGCGCCTCCGGCATCACCTCCACCGAGTACGGACTGGTCATCGGCCTGAACGGGCTGCTGATCGTGGTCCTGCAGATCCCGCTCACCCGGTGGATGGAGGGCCGCTCGCGGACCGGACTGCTGATCACCAGCTGCCTGCTCACCGGCTGGGGCTTCGGGCTGGCCGCGCTGGCCGGCTCCTCGGCCTGGCTGTTCGCGCTCTCGGTGGCGGTCTGGACGGTCGGCGAGATCCTGAACACCCCGGTGATGATGGGCCTGGTCGCCGAGCTGGCGCCGACCCACGGGCGCGGCCGGTACCAGGGCGTCCACACCCTCTCCTGGTCGCTCGCCTCGTTCGTCGGCCCGGCGGGCGGCGGCCTGCTGCTCCAGCACGCCGGACCCGCGGTGCTCTGGACGGCCTGCGGGGCGGTCGGCACGGTCACCGCGCTCGGGTACGTGGTGCTGGCCCGCCGGACCGGCGCGGCGGGGCGGCGCAGGCCCGTCGTGACGGAGGTCCCGGCGCCCGCGGTGGAGCCGGCGGGGCAGGCCGCGAAGGCCCCCGCGGGCGCCTGAGCCGGCTCCGTCAGTCGGCGGCCGGGGCGGGTTCCGGGGTGTCCGGGGTGGCGGCCGGGGCGGCCAGGTGGGCGAAGGCGGCCAGGTTGCGGGTGGACTCCCCGCGCTTGGTCCGCCACTCCCACTCGCGCCGGATCGCCGAGGCGAAGCCGAGCTCCAGCAGGGTGTTGAACGGCTCGTCGGCGTTCTCCAGGACCGTCCCGAGCAGCCGGTCCACCGTCTGCGGGGTGAGCGCCTCCAGCGGCAGGCGGCCGGCCAGGTAGACGTCGCCGAGCCGGTCGACCGCGTACGCGACGCCGTACAGCCGGGTGTTGCGCTCCAGCAGCCAGCGGTAGACGCCCTCGTGGTTCTCGTCCGGGCGGCGGATCACGAAGGCGTTCACCGACAGGGTGTGGTCGCCGACCCGCAGGGCGCAGGTCGTGCTCAGCTTCCGGGTGCCCGGGAGGGCCGCCACCAGGGTGTACGGGTCGGTGGCGGCCGGCTCCCACGCCACCCCGGCCTCGTCCAGGGCGGTGCGCAGGAGGGTCAGGGCCTCGTCCTTGGTGCGGGTTGCCATGGGGGTGACGTTACTCGCCGGTACCCGTGGAGCGCAGCCCGGCCGACGCGGCGGTCGCCCTGCGCGGCGGTCGGCCGTCAGCGGTCCGCCGTCAGCGGCGCCGGGCCACGGCCAGCCGGCCGGACGGGCGGGCCATGCTGCCGGCGTACACCTCGGCGGTGGTCGCCGCCGCCGTGTCCCAGCCGAAGGCGGCCGCGTGCCGGGCCGCCGCCGCGCCGCGCCGGGCCACCAGCTCCGGGTCGGTGGCGTACGCCTCCAGCGCGTACGACCACTCCACCGGGTCGTGGCCGCGCACCAGCGTGCCGGACTCGCCGTCCCGCACCGCGACCGGCAGGCCGCCGACCGCGGCCGCCACCACCGGGGTGCCGCAGGCCTGCGCCTCCAGCGCGACCAGCCCGAAGGACTCGCTGTACGAGGGCATCACCAGGGCCGTCGCCGCGTGGTACCAATCCGCGAGCCGCGCCTGGCCGACCGGCGGGCGGAAGCGCACCACGTCGCCGATGCCCAGCTGGGCGGCGAGCTTGTGCAGGCTCTCCGGCCGGGCCAGCCCGGTGCCGGACGGCCCGCCGACCACCGGCACCACCAGCCGCTCGCGCAGCCCCGGGCGGCGCGCCAGCAGCTCGGCGACCGCGCGCAGCAGCACGTCCGGCGCCTTCAACGGCTGGATCCGGCCGGCGAACAGCAGCACGGCGGCGTCCTGCGGCAGACCCAGCCGGGCCCTGGCGGCGACCGCCGCCTGCGGGCCGTCGGGGCGGAAGACGTCCAGGTTGACCCCGGGGTGGACGACGGCCAGCTGGTCCGGCCGGGCGCCGTAGTGCAGCGCCAGCTCGGCGGCCTCCTCGGTGGTGTTGGCGATCAGCCGGTCGGCCGCCTCGACCACCTGGGTCTCGCCGATCACCCGGGCCGCGGGCTCGGGCGTGTCGCCCTCGGCCAGCGCGGCGTTCTTGACCTTCGCCATGGTGTGCATGGTGTGCACCAGCGGCACCCCCCAGCGCTGCGCGGCCAGCCAGCCGACCTGCCCGGAGAGCCAGTAGTGCGAGTGCACCAGGTCGTAGTGGCCGGGGCGGTGGCCCGCCTCCGTCCGCAGCACCCCGTGGGTGAAGGCGCAGAGCTGGGCCGGCAGGTCCTCCTTGACCAGGCCCTCGTACGGCCCGGCGGTGACGTGACGCACCAGCACGCCCGGGGCCAGCTCGACCGTCGGCGCGTCGTCCGAGCAGATCGCCCGGGTGAACACCTCGACCTCGATGTCGAGCTCGGCCAGGCGCTTGGCCAGCTCGACGATGTAGACGTTCATACCGCCGGCGTCCCCGGTGCCGGGCTGGTGCAACGGCGAGGTGTGCACGCTCAGCATGGCTATCCGGCGCGGGCGGCGGCGGGCCGGGACGAGCGACTGGAGCCTGCCGCGCGCGGGCGCGGCGGACTGGGCCCGGCGCACCGAGCGGACGGGGTGCTGGATCACCTGGCTGAAGCCTCCTCGTGTGCGGCCCGTCTCGGCGGTCCGCGTACGGGCCGCCCCATGTCCGGTGTGCGCTGCCCCGTCCGGGCACACATCACCACCAGTGTGCCAACCCCACGGCGGTCGTCCGGCATTCCCGGTCCGAGGGGCGGGACGGCCGGGCGGGCCTGCGACCTGCTCCGCAGCGGCTCCGCGGCGCCCGGCCGGGGCGGCGGCACCGACCGGCCGGGGTGGCCGTTCCGGCGGTCCGACTACCCTTCTGGGCATGGCCGCCTCCTTCGACCCCAGCACCGCCGTGCCCGCCCGCGGGCGCACCGGACGGCCGGTGGGGACCGTCACCCGGGGCACCACCAACACCAACCGGCTGCGTCGGATGGACCGCTGGATCGCGCACACCCTGGGCCGTGCGCTGCGCGCCGCCGGGCGCCCCCCGGTGGCGGTCGACCTCGGCTACGGCGCGGCGCCCTGGACGGCCGTGGAGCTGGCCGGACGGCTGCGCGCGGTGCGGCCGGACGTCCGGGTGGTCGGGATCGAGATCGAGCCGGAGCGGGTCGCGGCCGCGCTGCCGTACGCCGAGCCGCCGCTGCTCACCTTCCGGCGCGGCGGCTTCGAGGTGCCGCTGGACGGCGGCGCGCCGGCCCAGCTGATCCGGGCGGCCAACGTGCTGCGGCAGTACGAGGAGTCGGCGGTGGCCGGGGTGTGGGAGCGGCTGTGTGCCCGGCTCGCCCCGGACGGGCTGCTGGTCGAGGGCACCTGCGACGAGATCGGGCGGCGGCACGTCTGGGTCGCGCTCGGCCCGGAGGGCCCCCGGACGGTGACCTTCGCGGCGCGGCTGGGCGGCCTGGAGCAGCCCTCCGACCTGGCCGAGCGGCTGCCGAAGGCGCTGATCCACCACAACGTGCCCGGGCGGCCGGTGCACACCTTCCTGGCCGACTTCGACCGGGCCTGGGCGGCGGCCGCGCCCTACGGGGCGTTCGGGGCGCGGCAGCGCTGGGTGGCGGCCTGCACGGCGCTGGCGGGCAGCTGGCCGCTGGTGGACGCGCGCGGGCGGTGGCGGCAGGGCGAGGTCACGGTGCCCTGGACGGCGCTCGCACCGTAGGGCGCGCCCGCGGGGGGCTCCCCTGCGCCCGCGCACCGCTCGTTCCGTCGCTCCGGAGCCGGTGGGCGAAGCGACACATTCACTCGAACGAGTTATCGAATATCTCTGGCGTGTTGACGCCTCGTCACGTCACGATGGAGGCCACCGGTCGGCGACACCACGCGCCACTCGGCGCTCACCCAGCCCGGTCCACCCGTTCGTCAGCCCACCCGTTCGTCACTCGTCCTGCCCGAGCAGCTCCCTCCGGGCCCGTTCGAACACCCCGTACATCTCCTCCCCGAACAGCACGAACCGCACCGCCGCCAGCTCCGCGCCCGCCCGCGCGTCACCGCCGTCCAGCACCCTCGCGACGGTGCCGAGCGCGATCCGGGCGGCGTCCGCCGGCGGCCAGCCGTAGATCCCGGCCGACACCGCCGGGAAGGCCACCGTGCGCGCGCCCAACTCCGCCGCCGTGCGCAGCGACTCGCGATAGCAGGAGGCCAGCAGGCCAGCCCGTTCCTCGTACTCCTCCGCCAGGTACACCGGCCCGACGGTGTGCACCACCCAGCGGGCCGGCAGCCGCCCGGCCGTGGTCGCCACCGCCCGCCCGACGGGCAGGCCCTTGCCCCAGTGGGAGGCGCGCAGCCGGCGGCACTCCTCCAGGATCTGCGGCCCGCCCCTGCGGTGGATCGCGCCGTCCACCCCGCCACCGCCCAGCAGGGACGTGTTGGCGGCGTTCACCACCGCGTCCACCCGCTGTTCCGTGATGTCACCCTCGACCAGGGTGATGCGCGTCACCATCGTCGACCCCCTTCCTCGACCTGCCCGGCAGCCGCCGGAGCAGGCTCCCGTTTCCCGTTCGAGTCAAACCACCACACCGCCACCGGCGTGGCAATAACCACAACGGCGCCGGTCGGCCAGAGAAATCCCCGGAGATCACGTTATGGTCGCGAGAAGTTCCCTGACGCACGGTGCCAGGCGGGCACTGCGGACGGACGTCGGCCGTTACGCAGTCGGGGAAAGGGAGGAACCACCGATGCCCGCAACGGGAGACGGGCGGGCACCTGGTGCCGCGGACCTGCCGGGCGCCCATGACGGCGCCCCCGTCGGCCATGCCCGTAAGCGCCCGGTCACGACCGGTCCGGCGACGGCCGCTCCCCCGATACCCCACCCCCGGTCGCAGGCGGCCCGGGCCGGGCACGGACCGCACCACCCCTCGCACGTGGCCGAGGCCGGCAACCTCCCGTCGGCCGGCGAGGCGCCCGCCGACGGCGGCACCGCGCCGCTGCGGCTGCTGGTCATCGAGGACGACGCCTCGGACGCCCAACTGATCAAGGCCGCGGTCGCCGACAGCGGCACCTCGATCGAGATCCACTGGGTCCGCGGCCTCGACCAGGCCACCCGGCTGCTGGCCCCGCCCTCCTCCGCCACCCGGCGCGGGCGCTCCCGCGGCTCCGAGTTCGGCTGCGTGCTGCTCGACCTGGCCTCCCCGGCCGACCTGCCGCACCCCTCCGACCCGTCGGACGGCCTGGAGGGCCTGCACGAACTGCTCCGCCGGGCCCCGCACACCCCGGTCGTGGTGCTCACCGACGCCGCCGGGGCCGAACTCGGCGCGGCCGCCGTCGCCGCGGGCGCCCAGGACTTCCTGATCAAGCACGAGACGGACGGCCCGCTGCTGGCCCGCGCGCTGCGCTACGCCGTCGAGCGCAAGCGCGCCGACGAGTCCCAGCGCCGCCTGGTCGAGGCCGAGCTGCGCGGCCAGGAGAACGCCCGTCTCCAGCGCCACCTGCTGCCCACCCCGCTGCTGGACGGCGCCGGGCTGTCCTTCACCCGCCGCTACCGCCCCGGCCGTCGCCGCGCCCTGCTCGGCGGCGACTTCTACGACGCCGTGCGCACCGACGACGGCGCCGTCCACGTCGTGATCGGCGACGTCTGCGGCCACGGCCCGGACGAGGCCGCGCTCGGCGTCGCGCTCCGGATAGCGTGGCGCACCCTGGTCTTCGCGGGCCTCACCGGCGAAGCCCTGCTCACCACCCTCCAGCACGTGCTGGAGCACGAGCGGCGCAGCGACGAGATCTTCGCGACGCTCTGCATGCTGGTCATCGAGCCCGGCGGCGGCGACACCGGCCTCGACTCGCTCGGTGCCGGTGAGCGGGTCCGGCTCTACCTCGCCGGGCACCCGGCGCCGCTGCTGCTCGGCCGCGACCACGCCCCGCTCACCCTGCCCGCCGACCTCGCCGGGCCCGCGCTCGGCCTGCTGCCCTGCCACGACGGGCAGGCCGCCTGGCCCGCCCACGAGGTCGAACTCCAGCCCGGCTGGCGGCTGTTGCTCTACACCGACGGACTGATCGAGGGCCGGGTCGGGGCCGGTTCCCGCCGCCTCGGCCAGGACGGGCTCGCCGATCTGATCGCCGATCACCAGTCCGCCGGACTGACCCGGGGCCGGCTGGTCGACAGCGCGATCGCCGAGGTCGAGGAGCTGAACGGCGGGGCGCTGACCGACGACGTCGCGGTGCTGCTGCTGGAACGCAACCCGGTACAGCTGATCCTCGGCTGAGCGGCACGCACGAAGCAGCCCGGGCGGGTGAACTCCCGTCCCGGGCTGCGGTGTTGCCTGTCCCCGTTGCGTGCCCTCGGGCTACCAGGGGCCGTACGGGCCGGTGTTGCTCCGGCCGCCCCGCCCGTTGCCGCCGGTCAGTGCCCGGATCGCGGGGCGGACGTCCACCACGTAGACGATCGAGGCGACCAGGCCGGCCAGGGTGCCGATGCTGCCGAGGAAGTTGGCCCCGAACAGCAGGTCCCAGCCGAAGCTGATGCCGAGGACCGCCAGCCAGAACCCCTTGGTCTTCTTGTCCGCCGCCCGGTAGGCGTCCTCCCGGCGGGTGGCCGCGTCGACCAGCGCGAAGAACTTGTAGCCCAGGATGGCGACGGCCATCCACCAGAACGGGTTCAGGTAGGAAAAGGCCAGGATCTGGAACACTCCGGTCATCGCGCTCTCCTACGTCTCTCTCGGCTTGCCGCGCCCGGCCGCCGCCCATCCTGGCACGGCGGCCCTCCGCATCGTGTCAACGTCCCGCCGTCACCGGTTGTGCCCAGGGGGCGCGGCCGGGCGGCCCCGCGGTCACTCCGCGCGGTCGGAGCCGCCCTTCCGGGCCCGGGCGGACTTCTTCGGCTCCGGCTCGGAGCCGTTGTCCTCCACCAGCTCGGCCTCGACCGGCTCGGCCGGGACCGGCTCGGCGTAGGACGACTCGGTGTGGGACGACTCGACGGCAGGCTCGCCGGCCCCGTCCTGCGGGCGGGTCTTGTCCACCACGACCTTGCCGCGCTCGGCCAGTTCGTCGTAGGTCTCCTTGGCCTTCACCGCCAGCTCGACCGCACGGGCCACCTGCTGCAGGGCGAAGCCCTGGGCCCGCTCCTGCAGGGCCTTCAGGTCGGTGGGGAGGGTGGTGACGGCCTCGGTGACCTTGGCCGGAGCCCCGGCCAGCAGCGTCTGCGCCTCGTGCAGCCGCGCGGTGGCCTTCTCCTGGGCGCCCTTGCGGTCCGCCGCCAGCGCCTCGACCCGGCCCGGCACCTCGCGCAGCTTCTCGTAGGCGAGGTCCCCGGCGCCGGCCAGGGCGTACAGCGGGGTCGGGTCGGTGAGGGTCTTCTTGATCTCGTCGGTGATGGGCATGGCTACCGGTCCTCCCGGTGAGTGTTCTGGGTGGCTGCGCCGTCGGTCGTCGGACCGGAGGCCGAAGCGGCGTTCTCCTTGAGGAAGGCGTCGTAGACCGCGAGCAGCGCCTGCTTCTGCTGCTCGTTGATCAGCGGATCGGCCAGGATCGAAGCCCGCAGCTCCAGGCCCTCACCCCGCCGCTCCTCCAGGATCCCGGCCTGGACGTACAGCGTCTCCGCCGAGATCCTCAGCGCCTTCGCGATCTGCTGCAGGATCTCCGCGCTCGGCTTGCGCAACCCTCGCTCGATCTGGCTGAGGTAGGGGTTGGACACGCCGGCGGCCTCCGCCAACTGGCGCAGCGAGTACTGCGCGTTGCGCCGCTGCTCCCGGATGTACTCGCCCAGCGAGCCGACGTTCAGTGAGGCCATGTGATCAGCCTGCAACACCGCGCTTGCATTTGCAAGCGGAATGCTAGCGGTTGCAAACACGGTGCCCGTGTGGCAGGCGGGTCAGCCCGGGTGGGCCGACAGGTGGGTCAGCAGCAGCCCGGTGAGGCGTTCGGGGGTGCGCAGGGGGAGGTAGTGGTCGGCGTCGGGGAGGCGGTGGGCGCGGGCGCCGGGGATGTCGGCGGCGAGCCGCTCGGCGATCGCGGCGATCTCGGGGTGGTCGCGGTCGCCGTGGACGACCAGGGTGGGGGCGGCGACCCGGTCGAGCTGCGACTCGGCGTCCCGGACCGGGGCGCCCGCGAGGTGCCGCTCGCTGATGATCCGGCGGGCCGCATTCTGCTCCACCATCGCCCGGATCAGCTCTCCCCCGGGCGCGGTGCGGCCCATCGCGGCCCAGACGGACAGCTCCAGCTCCGCCAGCGCCGCCGCGTCGCCCCGGCGGCGGGCCTCGGCGTAGGCGGTGGTCTCCGGGGAGGACGGCCAGTCGTGGCCGCTGACCGAGGCGCCGACCAGGGCCAGGGCGCCGACCCGCTCCGGGTGGGCGAGGGCGAGGTCCAGCGCGGTCTCCCCGCCCATGCTCAGGCCGACCAGCGCGGCGCGGTGCAGGCCGAGGTGGTCCAGCACGGCGCGCAGGTCGTCGAGGTCGTCGAAGGTCCGGTCCGGCGGCGCGGAGCGGCCGAGGCCGCGGGCGTCGTAGCGGATCACCTCGTGGTGGCGGGACAGCTCCGGAACGACGGCGTCCCAGAGCCGGGAGTCCATGCCGGAGCCGTGCAGCAGCACCACCGGGCTGCCGGTGCCGCGGCGCTCGGCCCAGAGCCGGCCGCCGCCGGGGGCGGGGACCTGGAGTTCGTACGCGGGAGCCGGATCGGTGCTCATGCGGACGATCCTTCCAGACCGGCCGGTGCCGGCTCGGCTCACAGCACGGGGTCAGGGGTCACGCGGGGTCGGCGTCGGGGAGGCGGATGGGCATGAGGACGGAGAAGGTGCCCGCGCGGTCGGGGGTGCGGAAGGCGAGCGGGGCGATCGGGCCGCCGAGTTCGAGCAGGAGCTGTCCGGGCCGACCGGCGCCGAGGGCGTCGAGGAGGTAGTCGCGGTTGACGGCCACCCGGAAGTCCCCGGGGGCGAGGTCGTCGGCGACGGCGAGGCGGCCGTCCGCGGTGAGGGTCAGGACGGTGACCTGGCACTCGGCGCCCTGCGGGCCGGAGGGGAGGGTGCGGGTGGCGCCGGTCTCGACGGCGGCGCGCAGCTCGGCGGCGGTCAGGGTGATCCGGTGCCGGGGGTCGAGCCGGGTGACGGCGCGGTGGTCGGGGTAGTCGAAGTCCAGTGCGGCGCCCTCGATCCGGTGCCCGCCGGTCTCGGCGCGGAACGTACCGCCGCCCAGGGTGAGCACGGCCTCGGCCGGGCCGCCGGAGAGCAGGGCGCGCAGGGCGTCCACCAGCGCGGTCGGGACGACCGTGCCGGGGGCCGGCTGCTCCGGCGCACCGGTGGCGGGCACCTCGGCGAGGGCCATCCGGTAGCGGTCGGTGGCGACCAGGCGCAGCACCGGGCCGTCCGGTTCGAACAGCACCCCGGCGAGGGAGGGCGGTTCCGGGTCCCCGCCGACCGCGAAGCGGACCGCGTCCAGGGCGGCGGCCAGGCCGTCGGCGGGGAGGGTGAGGCGGAGTTCGGCGGGGGTGGTGGTCATCGACTGCTCCCTCTGCTCGATCATCGTGCGGATCAGGGAGAGCTCGCGGCGGGCGTCGGCCAGGCCGTCCTCCAGCCGGCGCAGGTGCGCGTCGAGGACCTGCCGGGCCTCGCCGCTGCCGGGGGCCGCGGCGAGCACGGCGCGGATGCCGGCCAGCGGCAGGCCGACCCGGCGCAGCCGGGCCAGCAGCCGGGCGTCGGCGAGTTGGGCGGGCCGGTACCAGCGGTAGCCGGTCTGCGGGTCGACCCAGGCGGGGGTGAGCACCTCGGCGCCGTCGTAGTAACGCAGGGTGCCGACGCCCAGGCCGCTGGCGCGGGCCAGCTCGCCGATGCTGTGCAGCTCGCTCTCCATTCCGGTGACTCTGCGGGCTCGACCTGGTCGAGGGTCAAGCCGGGCCGGCGAGGTGGGCGAGTTTGTGCGGGTTGCGGACGGCGCGGACCGCGGAGACCAGCGGCCCGCCGTCCGGCCCCTCGACGAAGTCCAGCACCGGGACGGAGGCGACCGCGCCGTCCACGGTGACCAGCCGGCGGTGCTGTTCGAAGTCGGCGAGCCGGGTGTCGGGGGTGTCGGTCACCCTCGGGACGCTACCGCACGGTACGCGGCCGGGTTCAGCCGCGGAAGGCGTCGTACGCGGGGGCGAGCAGGGTGGCGAGGTCGCGGCCGTGCACGGTGATGCCGGAGCGGCCGAGGCGGCGCAGCGAGGGTTCGTCCGGGTCCTCCTGCGGCGGGGCGGGCCGCAGGGTGAAGTCGCCGCGCCAGTAGGCGGCGACGTTGACCACCGGGGCCTTGGGCTGCCCGGTCGCGTGCCCTCCTCGGTCGGCTGGTTCCGTTGTCATCCGTCCTCCTTCGTCATGCGTCCTCCTCGGCGACGGCGTCCTCGCGGGTGAGGGCGACCAGTTCGCGCAGTGCCCCGGCCGACAGGTCGGTGAGCCAGTGCTCCCCCTCGCCCACCACGGTCTCCGCCAACGAGCGCTTGGCGGCGAGGAGTTCGTCGATCCGCTCCTCGACGGTGCCGACGCAGACCAGTCGGCGGACCTGGACGTCGCGGCGCTGGCCGATCCGGAAGGCGCGGTCGGTGGCCTGCTCCTCGACCGCCGGGTTCCACCAACGGTCCAGGTGGATCACCTGGTTGGCGGCGGTCAGGTTGAGGCCGGTGCCGCCGGCCCGCAGCGAGAGCAGGAACACCCCTGGCCCGTCCGGGGACTGGAAGCGCCGGACCAGCTCCTCGCGGCGGGCACGCGGGACGCCGCCGTGCAGGTGGAGCACCTCCTCGCCGAGCCGGCGCTCCAGGTACGGGCGGAGCATCGTGCCGAACTCGGCGTACTGGGTGAAGACCAGCGTCCGGTCGCCCTCGGCCAGCGCCTCCTCCAGCAGCTCGGCCAGCCGGGCCACCTTGCCCGAGCGCTCGCCCAACGGCGAGCCGTCGTGCAGCAGTTGGGCCGGGTGGTTGCACACCTGCTTGAGCTTTCCGATCGCGGCCAGCACCGTGCCGCGCCGCTCCACACCCCGGACGCCTTCGACCCGCCGCAGCAGGTCGGCGACCACGGCCTGGTAGAGGCCGGCCTGCTCGGCGGTGAGGTTGCACCAGACGGTCATCTCCTGCTTGGCGGGCAGGTCGGCCGCCACCGCCGGGTCGGACTTGAGCCGGCGCAGCACGAACGGGGCGGTGCGGCGCCGGAGTTCGGCGGTGCGCTCGGGGTTGCGGTGCAGTTCGACCGGGATCGCGTAGCGCTCCTTGAAGCGCTCGGCCGGGCCGAGCAGGCCCGGGTTGGCGAAGTCGAGCACGGCGTGCAGCTCGGCGAGCCGGTTCTCCACCGGGGTGCCGGTCAGGGCGATCCGGTGCCGGGTGACGGGCAGCGCGCGGATCGCCCGGGACTGCGCGGTGCCGGCGTTCTTGATGTGCTGCGCCTCGTCGGCGACCACCCGGCGCCAGCGGATCGTCCGCAGCGCGGCGAGGTCGCGCTGGACCAGCCCGTAGGTGGTGATGACCAGGTCCACGCCGCGCACGGCTTCGGCGAGCCGCTCCGCGCCGAGGCGGCCGGAACCGTGGTGGACGTACCGCCGCAGGCCGGGGGCGAAGCGTTCGGCCTCGCGCTGCCAGTTGCCGACCAGGGACATCGGACAGACCAGCAGGGTGGGGCCGTCGGCACCATCGGCGCCGTCGGCCTGCTCAGCCTGCTCGGCCTGCTCGGCCCGCTCGGCGGCCAGCAGGGCGAGGGTCTGGACGGTCTTGCCGAGGCCCATGTCGTCGGCCAGGACGGCGCCGAGGCCGAGCCCGGACATCGTCCGCAGCCAGGCCAGTCCACGCTCCTGGTACGGGCGCAGCTCGGCGCGGAAGTCGGGCGGCAGGGCCGGCGCGGGGGCGGCTTCGGCCCGCCCGGCGAGCAGTTCGCCCAGCGGGCCGTCGGCACGGACGGAGGTGACCGGCAGTCCGGCGACCGTCGCCTCGGGGTCGAGGGCGAGCCGCAGCAGGTCGGCGGCGGCCAGCACGCCGTCGCGGCGGTCGGTGAGGAAGGCGAGCGCGGCGGCGATCTGCTCCGGGTCGGCCTCCAGCCAGGTGCCCCGGACCCGCACCAACCCCTGCTTGGCTGCGGCGAGTTCGGCCAGTTCCTGCTCGGTGAGCGGGGTGCCGTCCGGGCCGAGCGCGGCCTGCCAGCGGAAGGCGATCACGGTGTCCCGGTCGACCTGGCTGCCGACCGCGAGCGAGCCGGGCGCGGGCGGGGTGGTGGCCCTCAGAGCGAGGCCGAGGCGGGGGCGGCGGCGCCACCAGGCGGGCAGCAGCACACCGAAGCCGCTCTCGGCGAGGGCGGGCGCGGCGGTACGCAGGAAGTCCAGCGCACCGGCCCGGTCGAGCGGCAGGGCGGACGGGCGGGAGCGGTGGCGCAGCCCGTCCAGGGCGGGCCAGCGGTGGGCGGCGCGGGCGAGTTCGGCGACCAGCGCGCCGACCGGGTCGGCGGCCTTGCGGGCGAGGGTGGCGTACCCGGCGCCGCCCTCGTGCAGGTCGGCGGCGCGGACCAGCAGGGAGGGCTCGTCGACGGCCTGGAGCAGGAACTCCAGCCGCCAGGCGTCGTCGGAGGGGCGGCCCTCGGGGTCGTCCTGGTCGGGGCCGAGCGGTTCGAGCAGGCGGAAGCAGAGGCGCAGCGCGGGCTCGGAGGGCTCGGCGGCGGCGTACCAGGCGGCGATCCGGTGGCGCAGTTCGGCGAACTCCTCGGGCGGGACGTCGCCGAGTTCGCCGGAGGGGGTGGCGAGGGCATGCAGCCAGCGGTCGGCGGCGGCCGTGCCGGAGGCCGGGGAGGGCGCCGGGAGGGGCGGGTCGGCCAGTGCGGCGCGGGCCTCGGCGTCCACCAGGGTGCCGAGGGCGGCGTCCAGCAGGGCCTCGCCGGTACCGGCGCCGGTGGGCCACTCCCCCAGCAGGACGGGCGGGCAGCCCGCCGCCAGTTCGGCGGCCTCGCGGCGGCCGGCCGGGGTGAGGTCGGGCCGCCAGCGGGCCTGCGGGCGGCCGTCGGCGAGGACGGGCAGCGGCAGCAGCCGGCCCCGGCCGACCGCCCGCCAGGCGAGGTCGTGCACGCCGGTGAGCCAGCGCAGCGAGGGGCCGTACACCACCTCGACCCGGCCGGTGCCGGGCAGGTCGGTGTCGGTGACGGCCCAGTGCGGGTCGTGGACCTCGCCGAGCAGTTGGGCGGCGGCCCCGGCGTCGAAGAGCAGCGCGGGGACCCGCCAGGGGGTGAGTACGGCGCCGCCGCGCGGCGGGGTGACCGGCAGGTCGGGCGAGGGGGCGGGCAGGGCGCCGACGGTGGGAAGCCGCAGGGTGGCCCAGCGCTCGGGGGCCTGCCCGGCGAGCCAGCCGAGGCCGGGGCCGATGCCGCCGAGGACGGCGGCCAGTTCGGCGGCGGGGCAGGCGTAGGGGTGGGCGCGCGGGGCGGGCCGGTCGGGGTGGGGCTCGGTGGCGCCGGGGTGGGCGCGGGCGTCCTCGGCCCAGAGCGCCAGCCGTCCGTCCGCCCGCCAGAGTGCGTGCAGGACGAACATGGGGGCCTCTCGGGGGCGGGTGGAACCGTCCTTCGCAGCCTAGCCGGGCGGTCCGACAGGGCCGGTCCGCTGAGCCGTTCGGGGGGTGCTCGACACTCGTGGTTGAAAATTGAACGAAGTCGTCCTATGGTGGAGCCAACAAGTTGAAGCCTAAACAAACGGCTTCGAACCCGAGGAGAAGCCATGGGCCTGTTCAACCGCACCAAGAACGCCGTCACCACCCCCGCCGCCGTCCAGACCCCGGCCGGCCCGGACCTGTCGCACCTGACCGGCGACTGGAACATCGACAACACCCACAGCGAGATCGGCTTCTCGGTGCGCCACGCCATGGTGACCAACGTGAAGGGCCGCTTCGCCGAGTACGAGGGCAAGCTGCACCTGGACGGCGCCACGCCGACCAACTCCTCGGCCGACCTGGTGATCAAGGTCGGCAGCATCGACACCAACCAGGCCCAGCGCGACGAGCACCTGCGCACCAGCGACTTCTTCGCCGTCGAGACCCACCCGGAGATCCACTTCCGCAGCACCTCCGCCCAGGCGCTCGGCGACCACGCCTACCGGATGCACGGCGACCTCACCATCAAGGGCACCACCCGCCCGGTCATCCTGGACCTGGAGTACACCGGCAGCGCCACCGACGCCTACGGCGCGGAGCGGGTCGGCTTCGAGGGCAAGGCCGTCGTGGACCGCACCGACTTCGGCCTGACCTACAACGCGGCGCTGGAGACCGGCGGCGTGCTGATCGGCGAGAAGGTCAAGCTCAGCTTCGACATCTCCGCCGTCAAGGCGGCCTGACCCGGCCGTCCACGGCCCCGGCGGCCCGTGCCGCCGGACCCCCGACCCACCGCCCCTGCCGATCCCCCCGAGGCAGGGGCGGTGTGTTCCACTCCTCCGCTCCGGCGGTTCGAGCCGTGAGCCCTACGGCCCGACGAGCAGTTCGGCGTCCGCCGACGGCAGCCAGCTGCCCGGCGGGCGGCGCAGCCAGCCCTCGGCCGCGCCGAGCCCGCCCGCCGCACCGGCCAGCGCCCGCAGGCCCGGGTGGCGCTCGCCGGGCCGGTGCACCAGGCTGACCAGGCTCAGCGGCACCGGCTCCACCAGCGGCACGTTCACCGCCCCCGGGATCCTCGGCCCGCCGACCGTGGTCAGCATCGGATCGCCGTGCCGGGCGAGGTAGCGGGCGGTCTCGTCCACGCCGACCGGCGGCACGTACGGCGCGGCGGCGGTCAGGCCGTGCTCGCGCAGCAGCCCGGCACCGAGGTCCGTCCACTCGGTGGTGGCCGGGTTGCCCGCGCAGATGTCGACGGGGTGCCCGGCCAGTTCGGCGAGCCTCAGCACCGGGCGGCCGGCCAGCGGATGGGTGTCCGCCATCATCACCGAGATCCGCTCCAACCGCACCGGCAGCTGGGCGAGTCGGCCGCGCACCGGGGCGGGCAGTCCGGCGAAGCGGCCGAAGGAGGCGTCCAGCCGGTGGGCCAGCAGCTCGGCGGCGGCCGCGGCCAGGCCGCCGTGGAAGCGGGCCAGCAGCTCGCCCTCCGGCCAGGCGGCGCGGGCCCGTTCGAGCACCCGGTCGGCGGTGAGGTCCGGGCCGGTGACGTCGCTGTTCAGGTCGAGCAGCAGCGGCCGGGCGGCGGCCCCGGCGCCCGCTCCGGCCTCGGCGAGGATCTCGTCCTGCAGGGCGAGGAGCCGGCGCGCCCCGGGCAGCAGCCGCCGCCCGGCCGGGGTGAGCTCGACGCTGCGGGTGGTGCGGGTGAACAGCGCCGCGCCGAGCAAGCCCTCCAGGGCCCGGACGTCCCGGCTCAGCGCCTGCTGGGCGACGTGCAACCGCTCGGCGGCCCGGCCGAAGTGCAGCGTCTCGGCGGTCGCGACGAAGCCGCGGAGCAGGCGGGGGTGCAGGTCACGGGGCATCCGCGGAGACTAGCAACGCGGGGACCGGCGGCGCGGAGATCGGTAGCGCGGGGGCCGGTAGCGCGGGGACTGCCACCGCGGACGCCGCCGCCGCGGAGACCGGCCGTGTGGGACCGCGAGCGGATTGACAACAGTCTGTTGTGAATGCGGCGGAACCGGTGTTGGACGCGGGGCCACCGACGCCGGGAGGCTGGGCACACTCCCCCTTTTCTCCTGACCAGGAGCCCGATTGCCCTCGCGCGCCCTCTTCGCCTCCTACCGGCGGCTGTTCACGACCCCCGGTGCCGCCGCCTTCACCCTGACCGGGCTGCTCGGCCGGCTCGCGCTGTCGATGAACGGCGTCTCGCTGGTGGTGCTGCTCGCCGAGCGGCGCGGCTCCTACGCGCTGGCAGGGACGGTCTCGGCGGCAGGGCTGGTCACCGGCGCGATCGGGATGCCGCTGCTCGGACGGCTGGTGGACCGCCACGGTCAGGCGCGGGTGGCCGTACCTGCCGCGCTGTACAACGCCGTCCCGCTCACCCTCCTGCTGCTCTGCGTCCGGCTCGGCGCGCCCGACTGGACGCTGTACGCCTGCTGGGCGGCCGGCGCGGCCGCGCCCAACCTCGGCGGCATGGCCCGCTCCCGCTGGGCGCACCTGTACCGGGACGACCCGGCCGCACGGCACCTGGCCAACTCCTTCGAGCAGGCGCTGGACGAACTCTGCTTCATGGCCGGGCCGGTGCTCGCGATGCTGCTCTGCACCACGCTCGCCCCGGAGGCCGGGCTGCTCACCGCGGGCGCCCTCGGCACCGCCGGCGCGCTGCTGTTCGCCGCCCAGCGGCGCACCGAACCGCCGCTGCCGGTACGCGCGGAGGGCGAGCGCGCGGAGGGCGAGCGCGCGCACGGCTCGCCGCTGCGGGTGCCCGGGCTGCGGGTGTTGGTGCTGACCTTCCTGGCGACCGGGGTGGTCTTCGGCGCGACCGAGATCACCACCGTGGCCTACGCCGACGCGCTCGGCCACAAGCCGGCGGCCGGGCTGCTGCTGGGCCTGGTCGCGGCCGGATCCTGCGTGGCGGGGCTGCTGTTCGGACTGCTGACGCCGCGCCGGGCGCCGGGGACGCGCTTCCTGCTCGGGGCGGCGGCGATGGCCGGGGTGCTGCTGCTGCCGCTCGCCGCCGGCCTGGGAGGGGTCGGGCTCGTGCCGCTCGGGGCGGTGCTGTTCGCGGCCGGCACGGCCACCGCGCCGACCATGGTCACCGGGATGACGCTGGTCCAGGAGCTGCTGCCGCAGCGGCAGTTCAACGAGGGGATGGCGGTCGCGGTGTCCGGCATCGTGGTCGGCATCTCGGCCGGTGCGGCACTCGCCGGGACGGTCGCCGAGCACGCCGCCCCCGGCACCGGCTACGTCCTGCCCGCCGGAGCCGCCGCGCTGGCCCTCCTGGTCGCCCTGGCCGGGCGGCGGCACCTGCTCGCGGCGGGTGCGCCGGAAAATCCCGCGCGAGTTGTCAGTCCCTCCCTCTAACGTCGTGGCATGGCGGAAATCACCTACGTCCGAGGCGATGCCACCGCGCCCCGCGGCAAGGGCGTGAAGGTGATCGCGCACGTCTGCAACGACCTCGGCGGCTGGGGCAAGGGCTTCGTGCTCGCGCTCTCCAGACGCTGGCCCGAACCCGAGGCGGCGTACCGACGCTGGCACCGGGAGCGGGCGAAGAACGACTTCGGCCTCGGCGCCCTGCAGTTGGTGCAGGTCGAGCCGTACGTCTGGGTGGCCAACCTGGTCGGCCAGCGCGGCATCCGGACCGGGCGCTCCACCGGAGTGCCGGTGCGGTACGAGGCCATCGACACCGCGCTGGCCGCCCTGGGCGGGCGCGCGCTCGAACTCGACGCCTCCGTCCACATGCCGCGGATCGGCTGCGGCCTGGCGGGCGGGCGCTGGGAGAAGGTCGAGCCGCTGGTCACGGACCGGCTGGCGGCGGTCGGAGTGCCGGTGACCGTCTACGACCACGACTGATCCGCCCGACCGACCCGCACGACCGACCGACACGACGACCAGTGCGACCGGCCCCGGGGCCAGCCGGCCAGCCGACCGACCGACACGACCGACCCATCGACACGACTAGGACCGGGCGGGCTCCCGCTCGACCGGCCAGGCGTACACGTACTCGGGCAGCAGGTAGCCGCCCGGGAAGACACCCTCCTGCTCCCTGATCCGTACGCCGCCCTCGCGTTCGTAGAAGGCGATCGCCCGGGTGTTGTCGCGCAGCACCTCCAGGTACAGCTCGGCCCCGGGGTGCCGCTCGGCGACCTGGGCCCGGGCCGCGGCCAGCAGCTCGCGGCCGATTCCGCCACCGGTCCGACCGGGGCGGACGTGCAGGTTGTCCACCAGTACCCGGCCGTCCGGCTGGGGCACGAGATAGATGAATCCGGCCGCCTCACCGGCCCGTTCGGCGATCAGCAGCACGGGCGTGTTCTCCGGCGCCCCGTAGTCGGCCGCCAGCCGCAGCTCCCAGAGCTCGCGCCGCTGGTCGGCCAGCCCGTCCCCGAGCGCCTGCTCGGGGACGATCCCCCGGTAGGTGGTGCGCCAGCTGTCGGCGTGCAGCTCGGCGACGCTCGCGGCATCGCGCGCTCCGCCGTGCCGGATGGTGGTCTGCCCTGAACCGATCATGCGACGAGCCTCCCACAGAGATGGAGTTGAACATGTTCAACCGAACCGCCTACAGTACTCCCGTGATTTTGAACGCGTTCGAAATGACGGGGGTGGTGAACGCGGCACCGGATGCGGAGGGGGCATTCGGTGCCGCGAACACCGACGACAAGGACACCGGGTGGAACCTCGTCTCCGACTAGGCTCATGCCTGTGGACGACCTGGCAGCGACGAATCGAACGGACGGCGCGCCGGGTGCGGCCGGAACCCCGGCCGCACCCGGCGCGGACCCCGGGCCCCTGCCCGGCGCCCGGGCCCAGCCCAAGACCGACAAGAGCGAGGCGACCCGGGCGCTGATCCTGGAGACGGCCATGCGGCTGTTCCAGGAGCGTGGCTACGAGAAGACCACGATGCGCGCGATCGCCACCGAGGCCGGCGTCTCGGTCGGCAACGCCTACTACTACTTCTCCGCGAAGGAATTCCTGATCCAGGGGTTCTACGACCGGATGACCTACGACCACGCGGCGGACGCCAGGCGCCGCATGGCCCACACCCGGGACTTCTCCGAGCGGCTCCAGATCGCGCTGGACTCCTGGCTGGACACGGCCGCGCCGTACCACGAGTTCTCCGCGCAGTTCTTCCGCACCGCCGCCGACCCGAGCAGCTCGCTGAGCCCGTTCTCCAACGAGTCCCACCCGGCGCGGGCGACGGCCGTCGAACTGTTCCGCGAGGTCCTGCAGGGCTCGGAGCTGGCGCCGAAGCTCGACGCCGAACTCGTCGAGCTGCTGCCCGACGTGCTGTGGCTGCACCTCATGATCGTGGTGCTCTACTGGGTCTTCGACCGGACCGAGGACACCGAGCGGACCAGGGAGTTCGTCCGGCGCTCCACGCCGCTGGTGGCCCGGCTGATCAACCTGTCGCGCTACCGGGTGTTCCGGCCGATCGTGCGCGACGCCAAGGGGCTGATCCAGGACTTCATCCTGCCCACCATCGGGAAGACCGCCGTCAAGTAGCCCCCGGCGGCGGATGATCCGTGGAACGTGATCCGTACAACGTGATCCGTGCGACGTCATGCGTGCAACGGCCGGAGGCCGGCCCGTCGGGTACGGGCCGGCCTCCGGTGCGTCCGGGCGGTTCGGAGCGCCGCTCAGAAGCCGGTCGGTGTCCAGGCCTTGAGCGGGGTGCGCAGCAGCAGGTCGGCGGCGGCCGCCGCGCCCGGCCTCAGCTCGGTGACCAGTCCGGCGGCGGCCAGCCTCGGGGCGGTCTCGGCGCCCAGGTAGAGCGAGCCGAGCTCGGAGGCGCCGAGCGCGAGGTCGGCGTCGTCCGTGGTCCGGGTGCAGCGGCCGGTGCCGTCATCGGACACCTCCAGCGCCCAACGGCCGGAGGCGTAGCCGGACTTGTCGTCGACCTCCAGCACCACCCGGCCGGGGGCGCCGTACGTCCGGGCGTCGAACGCGGCCGCCACGTCCAGCACCCGCAGCCACATGACGTCGCCGTCGTCCTCGTGCGGGACCGCCGCGCGCGGCTCCTGGAGCAGCAGTGGCAGCGGGTCGTCCGGGGAGAGGCTCCCCACCTCGACCTTGCGCACCCAGTCCACGGACAGGACCAGGCGCCACAGCTCGACGGCGGTGGGCAGGTCGAGCGCGATGAACTCGGTGACGGTGAGCCTGCTGTCGGGGTAGGCGCCGTCCCACTTGTTCTCGATCCGGTAGACCACCAGGCCGGTGACCGTGCCGTCGGCGTTCCGGTGGACGGCGGTGAACGGCTCCTTGAAGTCGTCGCCCGGCACCGCGATCTCGTTGGTGTTCCGCTGCCACCAGAGCGCGTCGCGGTCGATCGCGCCCGGCTGGGTGCGCCGCCAGCGGTCGTACAGCTCGGCGCCGAGCTCGCGCTGCTCCGTGGGGGTCACGAAGTCCGTCCGGCCGCCGGGGTCGCCGGGCAGGCCGTCGCGCAGGCCGCGGGTGCGGGTCAGGTCGATGCGCCAGCCGCTGCCCCGGGTGGCCGGGCCGAAGCCGAACCGGCCGTAGATGTTGTACTCGGCGGCGCACAGGACGGCCACCGGGCAGCCGCGCCGGGCGGCGGCTTCGAGGTCCCGCCTCATCATCGTGCTGAGCAGGCCCCGACGGCGGTGGGTGGCGGTGACCGTGACGTTGGTGATCGCGTCGGCCCGGACGACCGCTCCGCCCGGGACGGTCAGTTCGGCGTCGAAGCTGCGGAAGGTGGCGACCTGGCGGTCGCCGTCGAAGCCCGCCACCAGCCGGCTCGTCCCCCACTGCCGGCGGCGGATCTCCGTGGCGTCGCCCGCGTGGGGGCGCAGGAACCCGAAGGCGACCGCGCGGTCCCACGCCCCCGCCTCGTCCTCGGTGATCGCACGCACCTGGAGCCCGTTCACGGTGTCAATGGCCGCATCCTCGTTGCTGTTGCCCATGGGGCCACCGTACGGCGGCATTTCGGCGGCGGCATCCGATTTATTCCGTGCCCGATTGACCCGCGCCCGGGCCGGTGCGTGCCGGCGATCAGGTGTGCTCCCCCGGCGTCACGACGAAGTGGTTGACGCGCAGCATCCGCTTGCCGAAGTCGACCTCCCTCTCGTCGAGCAGCCGGAAGCCGAGCGCGCGGCAGATCCCGTTGGACGGCCCGTTGGTGACCCCCGGGTTGGCGTGCACCTCGCCCCAGCGGCCGTCCTTCGCGGCGGCGTCCAGCACCTGGCGCACCGCGGCCTTGGCGAGGCCGCGGCCCTGGTACCAGGGCAGCACCATCCAGCCCATCTCGGTGACGGTGGCGCCGTCCTCCTCGTACTGCCAGAGGTTGACCGTGCCGACCGCCTCGCCGTTGGCGTCGCCGTCGCCGTCGTCCAGGACGATCATCTTGATCCAGGCCTCGTCCGCCGCCACCAGGCCGACGTCCTTGGCCAGCCGGCCCTCCACCTCCTCCCTGGGCAGCGGGCCGCCCAGCTCGGCCATCATCGCCGGATCGCACCGCATCCGGACGTACGCCTCGACATCGCCCGCTTCGACGTTCCGCAGCCGCACCGTGCCTCCTCAGGATCGATCGGAGCGGCAACGCTAGCGCGGGGCAATGACATTGGCGTGTTGGAGGACGCGCGAGACCCGGCAGGAGCCGGGCGCTCCGATCGGACGGTGGCGACACCGCCGCCCGGCTCCACCGGCCGGGCCGCCACCGGGGGTTGACTGGTCGCCGAACCGTTGCGCACGCGGCGAGGAGGCGATCGGCCGTGAAGAAGTACGTGATCACCCCGGAGGCGGCCCTGCGGCTGGTCCGGGACGGGGTGGCCCCGGAGGGCCACCAACTGCTGGCCCCGACCCTGCTGCGCTCGCAGCTGCTCTCGCTGCTCTACGGCGAGGTCCGTCGCGGCGGGCTGACCAGGAAGGACGCCGACCACGCCCTCGACCGGGTGCGCGCCCTGCGGATCCGCCTGCTCGGCGACCGCGTCCTGCAGTCCGCCGCCTGGGGCATCGCCGAGCGGCTCGGGCTCCCCGACACCCTCGGCGCCGAGTACCTGGCGCTGACCCGGCTCCAGGCGGACGCCCTGGTCACCCTCGATCCCGAACTGGCGAGGGCCGCCGAGGGGCTGGTGCCCCTCGCCCCGTTCGAGGAGCTGACGCGGTAGGGCTCGGGGGCCGCGCGGGCTCGGACCCCGTCCCGCGCCCGGCGCCCGGCCACGAGGCCAAGGGGCTGATCGCCCGGCAGCCGCACCCCTGGCACGGCAAGGTGGCGGAGGTGCGGCTCACCGACGAGGGCCGCGACCTGCTCGGGAGACCCGACACGAGGGCTGTCGCCGAACGGCGGATCGCCGACGGGTTCGGCGCCGAGGAGCGCGCGCCGCTGATCGACCTGCCGGCCCGCGCGTCGAGCCGGCTGACCGCCGAGCCGCCTCCCGAGGCCTGGAGCCCGTCTACGGCCGGGCGTAGAAGTCGGGGGTGCCCATGATCCAGAGGCTGGCCTGCTTGATCGGCATGCCGGCGCGGGGGGCCTCGACCATCTGGTCGCCGCCGATGTAGAGGCCGACGTGGTAGATGTCGGCGGCGCGGCCGGTGTTGGTCCAGAAGACCAGGTCACCGGGGCGCAGCTGGCGGTAGGTGACCGGGGTGCTCTCGGCGTACTGGTCGGCGGCGAAGTGGTTGAGCTGCCGGCCGCCCTCGCGCCAGGCCATCATGGTCAGCCCGGAGCAGTCGTAGCCCTCCGGGCCCTCGCCGCCCCAGATGTAGGGCAGGCCGATCCTGGACTTGGCGAAGGCGACGGCGGCGGCCGCGCCCTCGGCGGACCAGGGGCGGGCGGCGGGCGGGGCCGCCTGGGCGGTGTTGGCGGCCTCGGCGGCGGCGTCGGCCTCGCGGGCGGCCTGCTCGGCGGCGGCCCGGGCGGCGGCCTCGGCCTCGCGGGCGGCGATCTCCTCCAGGGCGTCGCGCCGACGGCGCTCCAGCTCGACGGTGGTGTGGCGGGCGGCGGCCAGGTCGGTGAGCAGCTGCTCCCGGCGCCGCGCGGAGGCGGCGACCTCGCCCTGCTGGGCGGCGAGCCGCTGCTCGGCCCGGGTCTTGGCGGCACCGACCTCGCTCGCGGCCTTCTCGGCGGCCCCGGCGGCGGCGCGGGCGGCGTCGGAGGCGGCCTTGGCGGCGGCGGCCGTGGAGGTGGCGGCGTCCAGGATCTGCCGGGTGCGCGCGCTGACCACGCCGACCACGGCGGCGCGGTCGCCCGCCTCGCGCGCGCCGTGCGCCCCGAGCAGGGCGTTGAGGGCGGACAGTTCGGCGCCCGCGCCCTGGCGGTACGTCTCGGCGGCGAGCCGGGCGGCGTCCTCGGCGGCCTCGGAGCGCGCCGTCTCGGCGGCGGACGCGCGCTGGGCGGCGGCGGCCTCCTCGGCGCGGGCCCGGGTGAGGGCGAGCTGGGCGCCGTTGTAGGCCTCGACGGCCTGTTCCGCCTCGCGTCCGACCCGGTCGAGTTCGGCCCGGGCGGCGGTGAGTGCGGCCTCCAGGGCGGCGACCGAGGCGGCCTTGCCGTCGGCCTCGGCGCGGGCCCGGTCGATCTCCTCGGTGGTCGGGTACGGGTCCGCCCCGCCGGCTCCTCCCCCGGGCCTGCCGGCGGCCGGGCCGGTCGCCGGTTCCGGGTCCGCCGGGGCGGCCTGGGCGGCGGGGAGCAGCCCGAGCAGGGCGGTGAGGGACAACAGGAGGGTCGGCAGGAGCCTGCGCACCACGAGACATCCCTTCTCACGGGTCCGAGGGGACGGCGGCGGATGCCGAGCGGCGCGCGGGCGGGCGGCGGCCGGGTGGCAGAAGTCCGACGAATCATCCCATCACGTGACAGAACGGTCACTCGCCGCTCATGTTCTCAACTCCGGCGCTTTTCACACCTCGAATTCGGTCCGCCGACAGGGTGACTATCTGATGATCCGACCACGCATCAGTTCCGGCCGACCGCCTCGGGTGTACGAACTACCGGTGGATCCGGCGGGTCCGCGTCCGCAGACGGGGGTTCCGTTCGGGACGGCGCTCCTGCCCGCTCGGGCCGACCGCGTAGGACCGATTGCGCCCGGCCCGGACCGCACGGCGGCGCTGCTGCGCCCCACTGGTGCGGACCGGGACGGCGCCGGAGGCCCCGTACGCCGCTCCCTCGGCCGGCTTCGGGCGCGCCCCCTGCGGGTTCGACCCGGTGCCGGCCGCGGCGGCCGAACGGCGGTCGGCCAGCCGCGCCCGGCGGCGGGCCAGCGCCCGGGCGGCGTGCGCGTCGAGGTGGGCGGTGGCCCGGGCGGCCATCTGCTCGGCCACCCGGTGGGCCGCGGGGTGGTTGGCGGGCACCTTGTCGGGTGCCCCGGCGATCAGGTCGAAGAGCCAGGTGCGGGCGCGGTCCGCGCGCCGGTGCAGCAGGCGTTCACGCCGGAGCGCGCGCGCCCGGCGGCGGGGTCGCGTGGTGTAGAGCCAGCGGGCCCAGGGGCTGCTCGGACGGGCCAGCCGGATCGCGCCGATCCAGGAGAGGCCGGGGACCATGATCCCGAGCAGACCGGTCCACACCTTGCCCTTGAGCAGGGTGATCACCGAGGCCAGCGCGTTCACCGAGATCACCGTGATCAGGCCCCACCGGGTGTCCTCGCCGGGCAGCCCGCCGAACGGCACGTACCCGATCAGCAGCAGGGAGGTGAACAGGATCCCGAAGATCACCGCGTCCACCGACTTGCGGCCCTGCTCGCTCCAGTAGACGTCGTCCAGGTGCAGGATCAGCGCGAACTCGTCCAGCACCAGGCCGCAGCCGATGCCGAAGACCAGCCCGAACCAGCTGATCCACGGGGTCCCGCCGTAGGTGGCGAACACCCCGATGCCGCCGACCAGCAGGAAGCCCAGGCCGAACACCATGTGGTGGATGTGCAGGCCGCCCGGGGTGACGTTGCCGGGCCACCAGCGCACCTGGGCCCGGATCATCCGCACACTGACCCGGATGAAGACGAAGGAGGTGATGAAGCCGACCAGCAGCAGGAACAGCGGTTGCTTGTGCGCGTTGACGATGTGCTCGCGGTAGCTGTCCAGCAGTGTCGTCATGGGTCTTACCTTCGTTCCTGGTCCTGCGTGCTGCCTGCCGTGACATGGCCCGGGGCCCAATACCGGCCCAACACGGAGCCCGGTACGGGGCCCGGCGCGGGCCCCGACGCGCGGTCAGAACCCGCGGGTGCGCTTGGCCGCCCGGCGCGGCATCGCCGGGTAGAGGGAGGGGAGCTCGGCGCCGACCGGCAGCTTCAGGAACAGCCGGGCGATCTCGCCACCGAGGTTCACCCCGACCGCCAGCGCCATCGCGATCGCCGCCGCCCGGAACACCGACACCAGGCCGGCGCTGGAGTGCCCCTGGGCGAAGGCGAGCATCCCGAGGTAGAGCGCCGAACCGGGCATCAGCGGGCCGATGGCGGCGGTCACGTACGGCAGCGCCGAGCCGTTGCGGAAGCGCGCCATCAGCTGGCCGAAGAGGCCGACCAGGCCGGCCGCCACCCCGGTCGCCGCTATCGGGTTGACGCCCGCGTTGTACACCAGCGCGCCGTAGCTGGCCCAGCCGATGCCGCTGTTGACCGTGACCAGCGCGAGGGTGCGGCGGTCGGTCTGCAACAGCGTCGCGAAGGCCAGGGTCAGCACCATCGCGGCGACCATCTGGACCGGCGGGTAGCTGATGCCCGCCAGGCTCTCGTCCGGTTTGAGCTTCGCCTCGAAGCCGACGCCCAGGTAGAGGATCACCATGACGCCGATCACGATGCCCGCGATCAGGTAGACCACTTCCAGCAGCCGGGCCGCGGCGGTGATGTAGAAGCCGGTCAGGCCGTCCTGGACGGCGGCGACCAGGGCGCGCCCGGGCAGCAGCGCGAACAGACCACCGGTGATCACCACCGAGCCGCGCAGGCCCCAGTCGTTGAGGGACAGGATGATCCCGGAGGCGGCGGCCGGCATCGAGGCGGCCACGAACTGGTAGAACTCCGGCAGCGCGCGCCGCGCCAGCGCGGAGGCCAGCCGGTCGCCGAGCACGGCCGCGATGAAGGCGCTCGCGAAGACCAGCCAGGCCTTGTCGTCCAGGCGCCCGCCGACCAGGAAGGTCGCCGCGCCGGCCAGCAGACCGGTGGTCAGGGCGAGCAGCCAGGCCGGGTACGGGTGCCGGTTGCGGCGGATCAGGGCGAGCCGGCGGTAGGCGTCGTTGACCGTCACCTTCTCCGCGGTGATGTCCGCGACCAGCTCGTACACCGAGTTCAACCGGGTGTAGTCGGAGGTGCGGCGGCGCACCACGCGGTCGGCGGTGACCGGCGGCTCGACCAGCGAGGGCTGGTAGGAGATGCCGATCAGGGTGAAGGTCACCTGCGGCTCGCAGCGGTCCAGCCGGTAGGCGTGCGCGATGCCGAGCATCGCCGCCTCCACGTCCTCGGCGGCCTCGCCGCTGGCGAGCAGCAGCTCGCCGATGCGCAGCGTCAGGTCGAGGATGCGGGGGACGTTGCGGGCGGCGCCGGCGGAGGGGTGCATCTCGCGGGCGGTCCGCTCGAAGGCGGGGCGCTCGGACATGGGAGTGCGCAGCAGGGTGCGCATCCGGTCCGGCCAGGGCGCCTCGCCGGGGGCGCCGGCGGTCAGCTCGGGGACCGGGATGCCGGTGGGCGGGGTGTAGCCGGCCGCGCGCCACTCCTCGGGGGTGAGGGTGTCCTCGGCGACCGAGCGGCGGCGGGCCGGGCGGGCCTCCTCGGGGAGCGCGTCCCGGGGCCTCAGGTCGATCGTCAGCTCGGGGTGCGGCTCGGGCTCGGGGGCCAGGAGGCCCTTGGTCTCCGGGACGGGCGGGACGAGCGGGACGACGGTGACGGGCTCGACGGGCGGGGCGGGATGGCCGAGCAGGCCCTCGGTGGGCGGCGCCTCGGCGGGGTGCACCGGCTTCGGCGACGGCGGTGTCTGGCGCACCCGACGGACCGCCCGGCCTCCCCTCGCCCGCTTGCCCGCTCCCGGTCGGCCCCGCTTAGGCACTTCCACTGCTCCTTGCCGCCCCAGGTGGCCGCCTGCCACCGTTCGATCTAGGGTTACAACCTTGCCTGATCGAACGGCCGGACGCACATGTACGCGACGTCCGGTGGCCGTGCCCCCGGGTGCCTACCCGGCGCGGTGGCGGGTGGCGCGCGCCGCGCCGGAGCGGCGGGCCCGCAGCAGTTCGAACGCCACCGGGATCACCGAGACCAGCACGATGCCGACCAGGATGGCCTCGATGTTGTCCCGGACGAAGGGGATCTGGCCGAGGAAGTAGCCGAGCACCGTGACGCCGCCGCCCCACAGCACGCCGCCGAGCACGTTGAACACCACGAAGCTGCGGTAGTTCATCCTGCTCACCCCGGCGACGATCGGGGTGAAGGTCCGCACGATCGGCACGAAGCGGGCCAGCACGATCGCCTTCGGCCCGTGCCGGTCGAAGAAGGCGGCGGCCTTCTCGACGTTCTCCTGCTTGAAGACCCGGGAGTCGGGGCGGCGGAACAGGCTCGGGCCGACCTTCCTCCCGAACAGGTAGCCGACCTGGTCCCCGGCGATCGCGGCGAGCACGATCAGCGCGCAGACCAGCCAGAGCGGCTGGTGCAGGTAGGTGCCGCCGGCCACCAGCAGGCCGGTGGTGAAGAGCAGCGAGTCGCCGGGGAGGAAGAAGCCGATCAGGAGGCCGGACTCGGCGAAGACGACGGCCAGGATGCCGATCAGTCCGAAGGTGGAGATCAGGTTGGTCGGATCGAGCCAGGACGGGCCGAGGGCGAGGCTGGTCACGGGGCGGGCGCTCCTGGAGGTCGAGTCTTGGCAATGAAATGGTAAAGCATTCACAAAGACTCGACCCGGGCCGGAAAGGTTCCCGGCCCCGAGCACGGTGGCGACCCGCCCCGACCCGGCGCTCAGAGCTCGTAGCGCTCGCTGACCTCCTCGTGCCGGGCCACGTCCGCGCCCGCCGCCTTGGCCAGGGCGAGCCAGGCCATCGGGTGCGGCCAGTGCCCGGTGAGCCGGTGCAGCAGGGCGTGGGCCTCGGCGGCGGAGGCGGTCGGCGGCACCCCGACCGCGGCGTAGACGCCGGGCAGCGTGCCGCCCTCCTGCGCCGGGTCGGTGATCCGGTACTGCTCCCCGCTGTACGCCCAGAGCGCGAAGTCGGCCTCCCCGAGCCGCTCGCGCAGCTCGGCCCAGGCCTCGTCGCCGGGCCAGGCGCCGTCGATCCAGTGGGTGGTGTAGCCCGCCGGGTCGAGCAGGGTGAGCAGTCCGAACACCGGCTGCCAGCTCCGCCGCTCCTCCTCGGGGGCGTCCTCGGCGGGCGGCTGCTCCAGCAGGGCGGGTGCGAAGACCACCACGTCGCCGTGGTTGAGCGGCACGTCCTCGCGCAGCACCGGCAGGATCCGGGCGGTGGCCGGGCCGGTGCGCACGGCCGCCACGTCGACGGGCGAGCCGTCGGTGCGGGCCGTCCGGACGGCGACCAGCTGCCACTGCTCGTCCACCGGCCCCTCGGCCAGGTCGAACTCCATGCCCAGCCGGGCGCCGGTGGTACGGACCACGGCCCAGTCCCGGTTGGCGCTGGCCGCGGTGATCAGGTGCCAGAGATCGGACTCCTGGACCGCCCGGTGGCCCTCCTCCGGCGCGGTCTCCTCCGCGGGCCGGGCGTGCTCCAGCAGCTCCTGGTAGAGGCGCTGCGCGGTGGCGTGGTCGCCCAGCTCGGTGGCGGCGGAGGCGGCCAGACGGCGGGTGTTGATCAGCGCCGGGTCCAGGGCCAGCATCGCCCCGCACTGCTCCAGCACCTCGGCCCAGCGGCCCTCGGCGGCGGCCCAGCGGGCGCGTATCCAGTGCGCGTCGGCCGGGCTCGTGTCGGCCAGCCGGTCGGCGAGGCGGCGCACTCCCTCGGCGTCCCCGGCCTCGATCAGGGCCTGGCCGAGCGTGCCGGTCAGCACCTCGCTGCCCGGGTCGGCGTCCAGTCGCCCCCACAGCAGGTCGGCGGCGGCCCGGGCGTGGCCGAGCCCGCCGAGCACGGTGGCCAGCAGGACGGCCAGTTCGGTGGCGCCGGCCTGCTCACCCTGGTACCGGTCCAGGGCGACGGAGAGCAGGTCGGCGCCGGTCTCGTAGGGCACCTGAGCCTCGGCCAGGTGCGCGGCCAGCTCGCCGGGCGGCACCGGCAGCCCGGGCACCGGCAGCGCCTCGGCGGCCGCGCGCAGGGCCGCGACCTCCTCGGCGACGCCGTCGGTGCGGCGCAATTGGGTGAGCTTACGCTCTCCGGTCGCGGCGAGTGCCAGCGCGACGGTGCGGGCGCCCCGGGCCAGCGCGAGCCGACCCGCCGCCAGCAGCAGGTCCACGCACGGGCGGTGCGAACCGGCGGCGTCCAGGTAGCCGACCCAGCCGGCCAGCACGGCGCCCAGCTCGGCGTCGTTCGCCCAGGCGTCGGCCGCGACCAGCAGCTCGACCGTCTCCGTCCACATCCCGCGCAGATCGGCGTGCTGCTCGGCCTCGTCCCGCTCCGGCAGCAGGGCGAGCGCCTCGGCGACCCGCCCGAGCGAGGCGAGCGCGCGGGCCCGCAGCAGGGCGCCCCAGCGCTGGTCGCGCTCGTCGATCTCCTGGCCCTGCTGCTGGGCGGCCCGCTCGGCGGTGTCCATCAGGGCCAGCACCTCCTCGTGCCGGCCCAGCAGGTGCAGCGTTCCGGCCCGCGCCTGGTGGAAGCGGAGCGAGACCCGCTGGCCGGCCGCCTGCATCCGGGCGGCGGCGGTGTCCAGGTGGGCGAGCGCCTCGGCGGCCCGGCCGTCGTCCTCCAGGGCGTCGGAGTACTCGCGGGAGAGGCAGTCGTAGCAGGCGCGGCCGGGCTCGATCCGGTCCAGCGTCTCGCCGACCACCTCCAGCCGCTCGGCCACGTACCCGGGGCCGTCGACCCGGGCGTGGCAGATCGCGAAGTCCTGCACCACGCAGACGGACTGCGGGCAGTCGAGGGTCTCCTCCCGGTGGGCGAAGTCCAGCAGGTCGACCACCTCGGACATCACCGCCTCGCCCTGCTGGCGCTTGTTCAGCAGGTTCTGCATCCGCCAGTGCCGCAGGTAGACCTCGACCCAGGGCAGGCCGAGCGCCCGCGCGGAGGCGACCGCCTCCGGGTACATCGCGTCGAGCTGCGCGTTGCGCCCCTCGGTGGCGTGGTCGGGCAGCTCGTACATGGCGTCGGCCAGCCGCCAGTGGCCGGCCTCGGCCAGTTGCCGATGGGTGTCGCGCACCCAGGCCCAGATGTCCGTCGTCATGTCCTGTCCCCCTGCGTCGTGCTGATGAGTTGTCTACCGCGGCCCACTGACAATCCGTCCGTCACGCCGGTCCGGGCAGTGCCCCGGGGCTGTCCGGGACGTCCGGCAGGCCGACCGGGACGGCGGCGGTCAGGGCGGAGACCGCGGTGCCGATGCCGGCCAGCGCGGCGCCGAGGTCGCCCTCGGCGGGGCCGGTCGAGGCCGCGGCCATGATCACCTTGATCGAGCGGAGCAGCCCGGCCGCGGTGGCGCTGCCGGTGTGCCCGGCGCGGTAGGCGGCGAGCAGGTCCTGGACGGCCGGGCTGGCCAGGTTGAGGTAGAGCCGGGCCCGGACGGTGCCGTCGGTGCGGGCGGTGAACGCCCGGGCCAGGCGCAGTGCGGCGGACGGGATCCGGGCGTCGGCCTGGTCGTCCTCGATCCGGGCCTTCAGCTCGGCCTCGCGGTCCGGCACCAGGACCAGCGGCAGGCCGGGCGGGTCGAAGCGGGCCGGGACGAGCTGCTCGCCCCGGTCGGCGAGGGCGCCGGCCAGCCAGGCCGACTCCTCGGGCGGCAGCGGGCGCTCGGGGTCGCGGAACAGTTCCCGGTTGCCCTGCTCGCTGCCCAGCTCGACCAGCCGGCAGCCGCGCAGCTGGGCGTAGCGGCGCAGGAACGGCAGGACGGCGTAGCGGTCGCCGCGGGCGATCGGCACCCGCATCGCCCGGTACAGCATCTCCTCGAAGCCGCCGCCGCTGCCGAGCGCGACGTGCACCGCTCCGCCGCCGGCCGCGCGCAGCCCGCCCGCGGTGAGGTCGCCCTGGGAGGTGGGCACCGGGACGTCGTCGGCGAGCAGGGTGAACAGCCGCTCGTCGCAGAGCGCGGCACCGAGCAGGTCCTGGCCGTGCCGGGTGAGGATGCGGCGCCAGGCGGCGGGCCGCAGCCGCGCCGTCTCGTACAGGCCGTCCACGACGGCGTCGGCGAGGACCTTCCGCAGCGCCTGGTAGTGCTCGTCGCGCTGGAGGTCCTCGCGGCTGGCGGTGGGGGTGAGCCGGCTGGACTCGATCACCCCGCCGATGAACCCGGCCCAGCTGGGCAGCAGGTCGCGGGCGTCCTCGGCGAGCAGCATGCCGCGCAGGTAGACGGCGAGGTCGCGGTTGTCGCTGCTGCCGTAGGTGCCGCCGTCCTGGACCCAGAGCAGGCCGACCGCGTCGGTGACGCCCTCGACCGGGTCGACCGGGAAGGCGGTGAGCGGCTCGAAGCGGCGGCCGAAGGCGGTGGCGAAGCGCATCCGGGCGTCGTGGGGGTCGCCCTCGACCTCGTGGCGCCAGGGCACCGGGACGGAGTTGACGGGCTGCTCGTCGTCCCCGACGTGGACCGGTATCGGCAGCAGCACGCAGTAGCGGCCGAGGACTTCGCGCAGCGCCTGCTCGTCGGCGAGGTGGGCGTGCTCGGCCTTGAGGGTCAGCTCGACCACGGTGCCGGGCCGCGGCCGGGCGGGCACCGGCTCGACCTGGTACTGCTCGCCGCCGCGGCTGCGGTAGCGGTGGCCGAGCGCCGGCTCGCGGTGCGAGGTGGTGGTGACGGTGACCTCGTCGGCGACCGAGAAGGCGGAGAGGAAGCCCAGGCCGAAGGCGCCGATCAGCTCCTGGTTCCCGGTCAGTTCGCGCAGCATCCGGGTGTAGCCGGTGCCGACGGTGGCGAGGTAGGCGTGGATCTCGGGCTCGGTGAGGCCGGCCCCGGTGTCCTCGATGGCGACGGTGCGCCGCCCGGCGTCGGCGCGCACCCGGATCAGCGGGCGGTGGTCGCCGTCCGGGTCCTCCAGGAACCGGCGGGTGTGCGAGTCGTGCGCGTTCTGGACGAGTTCGCGCAGGGCGACCAGCGGGGTGGAGTAGAGGTGGGTGGCGAGGACGTTCACCAGGCCGCCGAGATCGACCTCGGTCGTCCGCAGTTCCTCGGCGGGGGTGGGCTCGATCGGGGCACCTTCAGACATGGGTCCTCAGTGTGCCAGTGCGACAATCTGGCCACCATTTCTTTCCTTCTCCCCTACCCGGTCTCCCCTCCGCAGGTGCCGAGCACCGCCCGGCCGAGACGCAGCAGGCAGTCGCCGAGGTCGGGCCTCGCGCTGCACGGACGGTTCCGCACCCCGTCGTTGACCAGCGCGAACAGCGCGTGCACCCGGATCCGGGCACCCGCCGCGTCGAACTCCGGGCGCACCTGCCGCAGCAGGTCGACCCAGGTGCGCAGGAAGTCCCGCCGGAAGTCCACCGCGGCCCGGCGGTCCGGCGGGGCCAGCCGCTCGGTCTCGCTGAGCATCGCGCCCAGGTAGTCGCCGTTGCGCAGCGCGAAGCCGACGTACGCGCCGAGCCCGGCCTCCAGCGCCGCCCCGGGCCCGGCGGCGGACCGGATCGCGCCGTCCACCTCGTGCCAGAGCCGCTCACGGCTGCGCACCAGCGAGGCCGCGAGCAGCTGCGCCTTGCTGTCGAAGTGCCGGTACACGCTGGGGCCGGAGATGCCGACGGCGGCGCCGAGTTGGTCGGTGCTGACGTTGTCGAAGCCGCGCTGGTGGAACAGCCGGACGGCCGCCGCGAGCAGTTCCTCCCGCCTCGCCCTCGGCCCGGGCCGCGGCACCGTCGGCGCCACGGGGGCGACGGCCGTGCCGTCCAGCGACACCGCGAGGACGGACGCCACCAGTTCGCGCAGCAGCGCCTCGGCCCGGCGGGGCTGCGGCACGGCCGACTGGTAGGACAGTCCGGCGCAGGCCGAGAGCGCCGACCAGCAGAGCAACTCGGCGTCCCCGGAGGACAGTTCGGGCCGATCGGCGCGCAGCACGGCGGCCATCAGGGCGACGTCGGTACGGAGTTCGCGGCGCAGCGCCGCCCGTCGGGGCGGCGGCAGCAGCCGGGCGTCGCGCTGCACCAGGGTGCCGAGCGGGCGGTGGCCGACCGCCACCTCGGCCAGTACGGCGGCGAGTTCGGCGGTGGTGCGGGCCGCGCGCAGGCCTTCGGCGAGCTCCTCCAGGCCCAGGCGGACGGCGCGGTCGAGGAGTTCGGGCTTTCCGCGGAAGTGCCGGTAGAGGGCGGGCGCGGTGATGCCGACCCCGGCGGCGACCTCGGTCATCGAGACCTGGTGGTAGCCGCTGCGGTGGAACCGGTCGGCGGCCACCGCGAGGATCTGGGCGCGCCGACCGGGCGGCCGTCGAACCACCATGGCGGGCCTCCCCCGGATCCGTACCGAACGACGTACCGAACGCCGCCCGAACGGCGTCCCCGATGCCGTACAGAACGCCGTACCGAACGCCGCCCGAAGGCTAGCAAGGATTCACTTGAGGCCTCCGCAGACCGGATCTCGCGGGCCTTCGAACCCTGGACAGCCGAAGCTACCCGGGATTAACTTGTGAGGCCACCACCTGGCACGTTCCGCCTCGGCCGGTACGCCGGCCGGCGCCGTCGAAGGGAGCGCCGCCGTGCGCCGCACCGTCTTCAACGAGGACCACGAGGCCTTCCGGGAGACCATCCGGGACTTCATCGCCAACGAGGTCGTCCCGGTCTACGAGAGCTGGGAGGCCGAAGGCCACCCGCCCCGCGACTTCTACCGCCAGCTCGGCGCGCTCGGCATCTTCGGCATCGAGGTGCCCGAGGAGTACGGCGGCGCGGGCGAGAGCGGCTTCAAGTACCAGGCGGTGGTCGCCGAGGAGACCGCCCGGGCGGGCGTGAGCTTCGGCTCCTCCGGGGTGCACACCGGGCTGGTGCTGCCCTACCTGCTGGAGTACGCGACCGAGGAACAGAAGCGGCGCTGGCTGCCCGGCTTCGTCTCGGGCGACATCATGACCGCGATCGCGATGACCGAGCCGGGCGCCGGCTCCGACCTCGCGGGCATCACCACCACCGCGCGGCTCTCCGAGGACGGCACCCACTACGTCCTGAACGGCGCCAAGACCTTCATCACCGGCGGCGTGCTGGCCGACCTGGTCCTGGTGGTCTGCCGCACCGCGCCGTACGACCCGGAGAACCGCCGGGCCGGCCTGTCCATCCTGTGCGTGGACACCACCTCGCCGGGCTACTCCGTCGGGCGCAAGCTCCAGAAGATCGGCCTGCGCACCTCGGACACCGCCGAGCTGGCGTTCAGCGACGTCAAGGTGCCGGTGGAGGACCTGCTCGGCGAGGAGGGCAGGGCGTTCTCCTACCTGACCCACAACCTGGTGCAGGAACGGCTGGCGATCGCCGTCGGCGCGTACGCGGCCTCCGCGGCGGCGGTGCGGTTCGCGGTGCAGTACGTCAAGGACCGCAAGGTGTTCGGCAAGGCGGTCGCCGAGTTCCAGAACACCAAGTTCACCCTGGCGGACTGCGAGGCCCAGGTGGTGGCCCAGCAGTCGATGGTGGACCGCGCGCTGGAGCTGTACCAGAACGGCGGGTTGAGCGTCGCGGACGCGGCCGCCGTGAAGCTGTTCTGCACCGAGTCGGCCTCCACCGTGATCGACAAGTGCCTCCAGCTGCACGGCGGTTACGGCTACATCCTGGAGTACCCGATCGCCCGGCTCTACACCGACAACCGGGTGTTCCGGATCTACGGCGGCACCAGCGAGGTCATGCGCAGCATCATCGCCAAGTCGCTCGGACTGTAGGCGTCACACTGCCGGCGTCACGGAGGGCGGAGCCGGCTCGCTCAGTTGGGCGAGCCGTGCTCGGCCCGCCAGGCCTCCCAGCCTGCCGAACGGGCCGCCTTCGCCCCGGACAGGGCCCGCTGGGCGAGCTCGGCCGGCGGGGTCTCCAGGCTGCGCACCCAGCCGCGGCCCGCGGTGAGCAGCGCCGCGCACACCATCGCGGCCCCGGCCGCACCGAGTAGTGAGCCGATTCCGGTGAGCACCACTCCGCCGGTCAGCAGCGGACGGTTGACCTGGAAGCCGTTGAAGATCCTCTGGTTGGTCGCCATGCCTCCACGATGCGGCCAGTCGGCGGGGCCTGCACCTCGGGTGACCCGCTCCGGGGCCTTCGGGGTGCGAGGCGCCACCCCGTCCGCGACCCTGGGCACACGGGGTGAGGAGGAGGCGGCGCGATGCCCGATCTCGAACAGCTCGCCGTGGAGCACGCCGCCCTGGCGGCCGAGAGCCCGCACGGGCGCAGCGCCCACCTGGTGCTGCACGACGGGGTGCTGCGGCAGACCGTGATCGCGCTGACCGCCGGCACCGCGCTGGACGAGCACGCCCCACCCACCGCCGGCAGCGTCCAGGTGCTGCGCGGGCGGGTCTCGCTGACCATCGCCGGGCGCAGGCTGGAACTGCCGGCCGGTCGGCTGGAGCCCGTCCCGCAGGAGCTGCACGGGCTGCTGGCGCACGTCGACTCGGTGGTGCTGCTGACCGCCGTCACCGCTTAGGCGGCGTCACCGCTTAGCCGCCGTCACCGCTTAGCCGCCGTCACCGCGTGGCGGGCCCCAGTACGCTCTCGCTGACGAGCCGCAGGCCGCGCAGGAAGTCCTGCCCGCTGGGCGCCAGTTCCGGCGCGGCCAGCCACTGGGCGACGTACCCGGCCAGCAGGGTCTGGTAGAAGGCCCCGCGGACGACCTCCTCCTCGGTGTCCGGCACCTCGGGCAGCCCCTGGAACACCGCGGCGAGACCGAGCCGGCCCTCCTTCTGCGCCTCCGCGAAGGCCTGAGCCAGCTCGGGAGCGTGTCCGGCCTGGGCCAGCGCCTCGAACTGGGCCGCCCAGAGCCCGCGGTGCTCGACGAAGACGTCCCGCAGGCCGTTCCAGACGGCCGCGAACCGCACCTCCGGATCCTGGGACACCTGGTTCGCGCCGAACACCACCGCGCCCAGGGCCTCGCCCATCTCGCCGATCGCCTCGATCATCGCGGCGTTGAGCAGCGCGTCCTTCGAGCCGAAGTGGTAGCCGATCGCGGCCAGGCTGACGCCCGAGGCGGTCGCGATGTCACGGGCCGTGGTGCGCCCGTAGCCCTTCTCGTACAGGCAGCGCTTGGCGCCGGCCATCAGGTCTTCGCGGTTTCCCATGGCCCGAATCCTACGGAAGGACTGCACGGATGTCTTGGACGATCGATTTAGACATACGTACTAGACAAGCGTCTGACACGTCCGTACCGTCTTCCCCATGACCGCAACCCCCGGCCGCGCAGGCCGTCGCGAATGGATCGGCCTGGCCGTCCTCCTGCTCCCGACCCTCGTCCTGACCATGGACATGGGTGTGCTGTTCTTCGCCGTCCCGTACATCTCCACCACGCTGGCGCCCAGCGGCACCCAGCAGCTGTGGATCATGGACATGTACTCGTTCCTGCTGGCCGGGCTGCTCATCACCATGGGCTCGCTGGGCGACCGGATCGGCCGCCGCCGGCTGCTGATGATCGGCGCCACCGGATTCATCGGCGCCTCGCTGCTCGCCGCCTGGGCCGACAGCGCCGGGCAGCTGATCGCCGCCCGCGCCCTGCTCGGCGCCGCCGGGGCCACCGTGATGCCCTCGACCCTCGCGCTGATCCGCACCATGTTCCACGACCCCCGGCAGCGGCAGGTCGCGCTCGGCGCCTGGGGCGGCGTCCTCACCGCCGGAGCCACCCTCGGCCCGGTCGCGGGCGGGCTGCTGCTCGACCACTTCTGGTGGGGCTCGGCCTTCCTGCTCGCCGTCCCCGTGATGGCCCTGGTGCTGCTGACCGCGCCCGCCCTGCTGCCCGAGTACCGCGCCACCGCCCGCACCGGCCCCGCCGGCCGCTTCGACGTGCCCGGCGCCGCGCTCTCGATGGCCGCGGTCCTGCCGCTGGTCTACGGGGTCAAGACCCTCGCCGTGGACGGCTGGAGCCCGCTGCCCGCACTCGCCGTCCCGACCGGGCTGCTGCTGGCCGCCGCGTTCGTGTGGCGCCAGCGCACCGCCGCGAACCCGCTGATCGACCTGAGCCTGTTCCGGATCCGCACCTTCAGCGGGGCGATCAGCGTCAACACCCTCGCGATGTTCGCGATGATGGGCTTCACCCTGTTCACCTCGCAGTACCTGCAACTGGTCAAGGGCATGAGCCCGCTCACCGCCTCGCTCTGGTCGCTGGTGCCGAGCGTCGGCGTCGGCGCGGCGGTCGGGATCGGCTCGGCGCTGGCCGGCAGGGTCCGCCCGGCGGTCCTGATGGGCGGTGGATTCCTGGTCGGCGCGGCGGGCTTCGCGCTGATGACCCGGGTCGGCGCGCACTCGCCGCTGGCGCTCGTCCTCACCGCGGCGGGCGTGCTGGCCGCCGGGACGGTCGGGACCATGACGATGACCGCCGAAATGGTCGTCTCCGCCGCACCGGTCGAGCAGACCGGCGCCGCCTCCGCCACCTCCGAGACCGCCGTCGAACTCGGCAGCTCGCTCGGCATCGCCCTGCTGGGCGCGGTGGGCGCCGCGGTCTACCGCCACCGGCTGGACGGCGCCCTCCCGACCGGTGTCGGGGGCGAGGCCGCCCGCACGGCCCAGGACACCCTCGGCGGCGCGGTCTCCGTCGCGGCCCACCTGCCCGGGAAGCTCGGCACGGACCTGCTGGAGACCGCCCGCACCGCCTTCACCGACGGCCTGCACCTGGCCGCCGTCGTCGGCGCCGTCTTCGCCCTGGGCGCCGCCCTCCTCGCCCACCGCCTGCTCGGCCACCTCCCCGCCGCCACCCCGGCCCCGGAGCCCGATCCCGAGCCCGTCGCCGCCTGACCCCACCCGGCCGCCGGTCCACGCGAGTCATCGAGAGCCCCCGCCCGACACCGGGCGGGGGCTCTCCGCCGTCCGCGGCCCGGAGGCCTCCGGCGCGGAGTGCACCGAGTGGCGGACGGCGTCGAAGCGGATGGTTCCGTTCGTCCACCGATCGCGTACGGTTCGCGCAGGGGCGGCACGGGTGTGAGCCAGGGCACGACGGGGCCCTCGGGCACTCGCGATCCGTCCGAACAGCACCTGGTTTTTGGCCAGCGTTTCCCGGCCGGTGTATCCGTTCGCCGTGAGGTCCAGGCATACTGGCGAGCATGGGCGCTAGCGCCCCCCGTGACTCTAGACAAGAAGGGACCGGTGGCCAGGGATGCTGCGGAACGGTCTTGAGCCCTGGCACATCTTCGTTGTGCTGGCGGTCGTCATCCTGCTGTTCGGGTCGAAGAAGCTGCCGGAGATGGCCCGTGGCCTCGGCAAGTCGATGCGCATCCTGAAGGCGGAGACCAAGGCGATGCGTGAGGACGACACCCCTGCGGACGGCACCGCGCAGAGCACCGCCGCTCCGCAGCAGGCCGCCGACCGCCCGGCCGTCACGCCGACCAACGTGACCAAGGCGACCGAGGCGAAGCGCCCGGAGACGGCCGCCTGAGTCGTATCGAGCTCCCGTTGAGCCCCCGGTGGATCCCACCGGGGGCTCAATGCCGTTCAGGGGCGGGAACCTGACGCTCGGAACCCGGCCCGTCCACAGCCTGTGGACGGGCCGGCGCCGGGAACGGCGGGTGTCAGGAACGGCTGGTGTCGATGACGCAGAACCGATTGCCGTCGGGATCGGCGAGGACGACGAAGTCCGGGTCCTCCGGGTAGCGGTCCCAGTCGACGTGCTCGGCGCCCAGGGCGAGCAACCGCTCGACCTCGGCGGCCTGGTCGGCGGCGTCCCCCGCGTAGAGGTCGAGGTGCACGCGCGGGTGCCGCTGGACGGGTGACTCGCTGAGGCCGAGGGCGAGTTGGACGCCGCCGGCGCCGTCGGCGGGCACCAGGACAGTCCAGCCCTCCTCGACCGGGCCGCCGCGCGGGACGTAGCCGAGCGCCCCCGTCCAGAAGGCGACCGCGCGCGGCAGGTCGGAGACACCGAGAACGATGGAACCGATCGTCAGCATGAGGCCATTCTGGTGCGGTGTCAGTCGTCCTGGAAGTTCCCGGCGGTGTGCAGGGTCGCGTACAGGGCGGACAGCCGGGCGTTCCAGTTGGCGTAGGTGGGGCCGTCGATGGCGTGCTTCTTGCCCAGGTCCTTGATCACCTTCTGGGCGCCCTTGAGCTCCTGGGCGGCGTCGTCGGGGTTGCCCTCGTTGAGCCGGGCGGAGGTGTCGTCGAGGATCCGCAGCAGCTCCAGCTGGCGGTCGCGCTCCTTGGCGATCTGCGTCTGGGCGACCGCCTGACGGAAGGCCTGGATCTGGAGGTCCGCGGGCTGGTTGCGCGGGACGGCCTGGGTGGGGGGCGGGGTCGGGGTCGCCGCCGGGGTGGTCGGGGCGGCCGAGCCGGGGGTCGGGGCGGGGGTCGCGGTCGCGGTCGGGCTCGCGGCCCGGGTGTCCGGGGCGGTGGCGGCCGCGGACGGCTTGGTGGCGGCGGCGTTGCCCGCCGGCTCGTCGAAGGCGGTGACGGCCAGGGCCGCGACCCCGGCCAGCCCGGCCACGCCCAGGGCGCCGAGCACCAGGGGCTTGCGGCGGGAGCCGCGTCGCGGCCCGTGCGGCACCGGGGCGGGGGCCGGGGTGGTCGGCATCGCCGGGATCGACGCCATCACCGAGGTGGCGGCCGGGGGCTGGGGCGGCAGCAGGGTGGTGTGCTGCTGGTTCGGGTACGCGGGGGCCGCCGGGTACGCGGGCGCGACCGGGTGCGCGGGGGCGACCGGCGGCAGCAGCTGGGTGGCGGCCGCGGTGGTCGCCAGCAGCTCGGCGGTCGGATCGCCGACGGCCAGCCCCGGGACGGTGGACAGGAGTTCGGCGCGCGCCGTGGCGGCGTCGGCCGGGCGGGCGGCCGGGTGCTTGGCGAGCAGGCGCAGCACCGCCGCGTCCAGCGCGGGCGGCAGGCCGGGGCGCCGCAGGGACGGGGGCTGCGGCTGCTCGCTGACGTGCTTGAAGGCGATCGCCACCGGGGTCTCGGCGGTGAACGGGGTCTCACCGGTGAGCATTTCGGTCAGCACGCAGCCGACGGCGTACAGGTCGGTGCGGCCGTCCAGGGCGGAGGCGGTGGCCTGCTCGGGCGAGAGGTAGGCGGCCGTGCCGAGCACGCTCGCGGTCTGGGTCAGGTTGCTGGAGGAGCCGGCCCGGGCGATGCCGAAGTCGACGACCTTCACCCCGCCGTCGTCGGTGATCATGATGTTCCCGGGCTTGATGTCCCGGTGCACCAGTTCGGCCGCGTGCGCGACGGCCAGCGCCTCGCACACCGCCGCCGCGATGCCGACGGCGCGCTCCACCGGCAGCTGCGGCTGCTGGGCCAGCACGGCGGCGAGGGAACGGCCCTGGACCAGCTCCATGACGATGAACGGGGTGCCCTGGTCCACGCCGGAGTCGAAGACCATGACGATCCTCGGGTGCACCAGCATGGCGGCGTGCTGCGCCTCGCGGCTGAAGCGCTCGGCGAAGCGGGGGTCGTCGGCGAGGCCCCCGTTGAGGACCTTGACGGCCACCTGGCGGCCCAGCACGTGGTCGATGCCGCGCCAGACGGTGGCCATGCCGCCGACGCCGAGTATCTCGACGAGTTCGTAACGCCCGTTCAGCGCCCGTCCGATCACCTGCTGCTCCCCTCACGTGCGGCGCCCGGGGTTCCGGGCCGCGTCGTGCACCTGTGCACGATAGCGGCCCTGTGCGGGCGGACCGCCGGGGGCGGCCGCTGGTCAGGAGGACGCCGGGCCGGGGCGGCCGGGGTGGCGGCCGGGGGACCGGGCAGCGGTCCCCCGACCGCCGGCTCGGGGTGCGGCCCGCCCTGACTGCGGGCGGGCGGGCCGCACGTTCCGGGCCGGCCGGGCCGGGGCGCATCCGGGGTGAGCGCCTGCCGGTCCGGCCGGGGCCGGCCGGGTGGACGGTGGGCACAGGGGAGCCGACCGTCCGCCCGGGGTTCGGGTGGTTGTGCGTCCTACGGGTCTTGCGGTTACTGCGGTTGTTGCCGTCCTGCGGTTCCTTCGGGTGGTACGGGTGGTGCGATCCGGGTGGGCGGCGAGCCCGGGGGGAGTCGCTCGGCGCCCACCCGGAGTTCTGGGGGTCATCTCCGGGCCGACTGCTCGTCCTCGGAGGGGGCGGTTTTGCTCGGACGGATGTCCGGCGGGCTGGGTGCGGCGGGTGGGGTCGGGGCGGTCACGCCGCTCCTGCCCGGCTTGGCACCGCCGCCGGTGTCCTCACCGTTGGTGTTGCCGTTGGCATTGCCGTTGGTGTTGCCGTTGGAGTTGCCGTTGCCGTTTCCGCCGGTGCCGTTCCTGCCGGTGTCGCCGCCGCCCTTGCCGTTCCCGGCGTTCGGGCCCGCGCCGGACCCGGATTCGGAGCCGGAGCCGTTGCCCGCCCCGGTGCCGTTCCGGCCGGGGGTGCTCGGCTGCCCGGTGGCGCCCTGGTGGTCACCGTCCTGGCGGCCGCTCGCGCCCTGGCAGTAGTCCGTCACGCCGTCCGCACCACCGGCCGCCTCGATCAGCGGGGCGAAGAGCGGGTCGGCGGCCAGCTGGCGAGGGCGCTCGCCCTTGCCCGTACGGTCCGCGAAGCCCTGGCAGAGCGGGACCAGCGCGGCCGGCGGTACGGACCGGGCGCCGTGCCCGTCGGCCGACGGGGTGCCCGGTCCGGCGGGGCTGGACGGGACGGCCGCGCGCGGATCGGCCCCGGTGCCGCCGGACGGGCGGGCGGACCCGCCGGGCGTGGAGGCACCGGACGCGAGCCCGGTGGCGGAGGTGGCGGTGCCCGCCGAGGCGCCGCCGGAGCCGCCCGGGACGGCCACCGTGCGCTCCGGCTCGGACGGGCCGCCGCCCAGCGAGACCGGCAGGTTGCCGGTGCCCGCCGCGACCGCGACCCCGCACAGCGCGGTGGCGCCGAGCACGGCGGCAGCGGCCTTCGTGCTGAAGGCCCTGGCCAGCGCGGCGGTTGCCATCGATCGTCTCCGGACGGGGGTCACTACGGGGTCGGGCGTGAGACTCGCCTCCCGGAACGCGGCCAGGGCGGCCTCCTCCCCGGCCAGTTCCCCGGTCGTCGCCGGGGCGGCGGCCGCGGCCAGTACCCGGGCGATCCGCCCGGGACCATCCGGTCCGGTGAGCGAGGCGTCCTGTCCGTCCGACGGGCCGCCCACGGCACCGCCGAGCAGGTGCTCGGCGGCATCACGGTCGATCCGACGGGATCGGTTGGTGCTCATCTCATGTCCTTCAGCGTCGCGGCCCGGCGTTCTGTCACACCTTGCGGAGAACTTTTTTTCGCGGGTTTTCCACCGGGCTTTCCGCCGGGTTTTCCGTCCGGTCTCCCGTCCGGTTTCCCGTCGGGTCGTCCGACGGCCTCCCCGACGGCCTCCCCGACGGCCTCCCCCGCCGGCCGGTCGGCCCCCTGTTCGACCCGTCGGGCCGCGGGGATCCCGCTGCCCGACGCGAAGGGCTGATCCAGCAGCTTGGCCAGCCGCCGCAGCCCCCGGTGGGCGGCCATCCGGACGCTGCCGGCCCGTTTGCCGAGCACCCGGGCGGCGCTCTCGGCGTCCAGTTCCATGACCACCCGCAGCAGCACCGCCTCGGCCTGGTCGCGCGGCAGCCGGGAGATCAGCGCCAGCGCGTCCGCGGTGCCCACGGTGGTCAGCGCGGCACCCGCGGTGTCGTCCCCGGCCGCCAGCTCGACGAGGTACTCGTACGGCAGGTCGGCGACCGGACGGCGGCGCCGGGCGCGCAGGTGGTCCAGGGCGCGGTGGCGGGCGATGGTGGCGGCCCAGCCGCGGAAACCGTCCCCGTCGCCGGAGAAGCCGCGCAGGTCGCGGGCGATCTGCAACCAGGTCTCGGAGGCGATGTCCTCGGCGTCCTGCATGTCCTCGGGCCGTCCGCCGACCAGCACCCGCAGGTAGCGCAGCAGGCCCGGCTGGACGGTCCGGAACAGCAGCCGGAACGCCTCCTCGTCCCCGCCCTGTGCGGCGCGGACCGCCTCGGTCAGGTCGCCGGGAGCGGGGGGCCGGCCCGGTGGAGGGCCGTCGGGCGGTACCGGTCCGGAGCGGCCGTGGGAACTGCCGGTGCCCGCTCCGGGGCGTTCTGCACTCTGCACCCGCCACATGATGCGCCATCCGAACGAACGGGACGGCTCCGGTCGAAGGGCCGGAGCGGGCGGGGCCAAGGTCCCGCCGACGGCTGCCCTTCGCCCGCAGCCCCGGGGCTCCTCCCCCGCCTACCTTGTCCGTAGGCGAATCGATCCGGCACGCGGCCGCACGGCAGCGGCCGCCGGATCCACCGACCCGCCAGGCCCGCCGCACCCGTGCACACACCGGGGCCGGGGGCCGGGCACCCCACCCGCCCGGAGCCGACCGGAGCCACCGAACCGAACGGCCCGGAGGAACCACCGACCACCAGGAACGGCCGCGATGACGACTGCCCACGAGCTCCACGCGAAGGGCCTGCGCGAGCACCTCGCGCCCGCCCTGCGCGCCCTGGGCCTCGTCGGGTGGCGCCGGACCTTCAGCCTGCCCGACGACACCCACTGGGTGCTGCTCGGCCTGGTCGAGCGCCCGGCCGCCGACCGGGTGCCCTTCACCTTCCGGCTCAGCCTGGTCCGCCGCGCCGACTGGGCCGCCGTGCGGCGGCCCGACCACCGGCCCGACCCGCGCACCCGGTACGGCTTCGAGGTCTGGCGGGCCCGGATCGGCGAGGTGCTGCCGATCGGCGAGGACGTCTGGTGGGAGGTGCTGCCCGGGCCGCGCTGGCAGCTCGCCCTGGACGACGCCGTCGCCGCCGTCCGCCACTACGGCCTGCCGGAACTGCGCCGCCGGGCCGAGGCGGACCGGACCCCCACCGGCGAGACGTACCTCTCCCCCGCCGAGCTGGAGGAGGTCAACACCGCGCTGCTGACCGCCTCGGTGGCCCGGGTGCAGCGCGCCGAACTGGCCGACAAGGCGCTGGTGCTGACCGGTGCCTGGACGAGGGGCGACGGCGTCGCCCGGACCGTCCTGGCGGGGGCCGCGCGGGGGTTCCTGTCCGCCGGGGACGAGCGCTTCCGGACCGTCCGCTGCCGGGACACGCTGGGCCGCGAGCTGTGGGTCTTCCCGTAGGCCGCGTCTCGCTGTTCCCGCAGGTCGGACGGGGTGTCACGGGCCGCACCATGACAGCTGTCACACGGAACGGGCAACGGACGGCACTGCCCTGACGCAGGGCCGGACGGAAAGACTGGCGGCACGACGCGGGCAGCGGCCCGCGGCCACCAGTCGGGGGAGGACCCACCGTGAGCAGCCAGACCGTCAGCGCCGCCACCGTCACCGTTCGCACCGTCACCGTTCGCACCGGGGCCGTGCGGTCCGCCGGGGGCGCCTCGCACGCCGGGGCCGCCTCGCACGCCAAGGCGCCGAACCCGCTGGTCTCCGGACTCCGCCCGCTCGCCCTCGACGTGGCCGCGCCGCTGGTCGGCTACTACCTGCTGCACTCGGCCTGCGGCCTGAGCGAGTTCGCCGCGCTGGCCTGGAGCAGCGCCTTCCCGGCCGGCCGGACCGTCCTCGGCCTGCTGCGCGAGCGCAGGCTCAACCTGTGGGCCGCGCTGATGCTGACGGTGAACCTGGCGGGCCTGGCGCTGACCTTCGTCACCGGCGACGCCCGGCTGATGATCGCCAAGGACGGAGGGCTGAGCGGCACCGTGGCGCTGGCGATCCTGGTCTCGGCGCTGGTCGGCCGGCCGGTGATGACCCCGATGCTGATGCCCTTCGTCACCAAGGGCCGCCGGGACCGGTCCGCCGCCTGGCAGCGGCTGGTCGAGGGCCGGGCGGCCGGCTCGCGGGCCTTCCGCCGCCATGAGCGGGTGTTCGCCGCCATCTGGGGCGCGGCGCTGCTGGCCGAGTGCGCGGCCCGGGTGGTCGGCGCCTTCACCCTGCCGGTGTCGACCATGGCCTGGCTGTCCACCGTGTTCCTGGTCGGCGCGATCGTGGGCGGCTCGATGCTCGGTCAGATCGCGGTCGAGCCGATGGAGCGGCTGGTCCGTGCCGAGGCCGAGGCCCCGACCGCCGCCTGAACACCCCTCGGTAATCCCCTGAACTGCGGGTTCCGACGATACGCACAAATCAGGAACCATCCGGATCTCTCGGGCGTCGTTGCATAACGAGGGGGTAACGGGCCCCCGAACGAGGAAACGGGGAGCCCCATGAACGGGACGTACGCGCCGAGCACCATCGAGGACCGCACCCTCGCCTGGGACGGCTGCCTGAACGTCCGTGACCTGGGCGGGCTGCCCACCGACTCCGGGCGGCCGACCGCCAGCGGGGCGATAGTCCGGGCGGACAACCTGGACCGCCTCACCGCCGAGGGCTGGGACACCCTCCTCGACCACGGCGTGCGCACCGTCGTCGACCTGCGCAACATCGAGGAGTACAAGCCGCTCCTCCCGCTCCCCGAGGACGTCGACCTGGTCCGCGTCCCCCTGGACGAACTGGCCGGCCCCGCCTGGTGGGAGGCCCACGGCCGACTGGACGGCACTCCGCTGGCCCTCCGCCCCTACCTGGACCACTGCCCGCACGCCGCCGCCGCGCTGGTCACCGCGATCGCCGACGCCCGTCCCGGTGGCGTGGTGGTGCACTGCGGCGCCGGGCGCGACCGCACCGGCCTGGCCGCCCTGCTGCTGCTCGCCCTGGCCGGCGTCGACCGGGCCGCGATCATCGAGGACTACCTGCTCAGCGGCCCCAACATCCGCCCGCTGTACGGGATGCTCGGCCTGCCGGACCCGTACCGCCGGATCGACGCGGCGCTGGCCGAGGCCGGGACCACCGCCGAGGCCGCCCTGGCGGACACGCTCGACACGCTCGACCCGGCCACCTACCTGCTCGCCGCGGGGGTCTCGCCCGAGCGGATCGCCGCCGTCCGGAGCCGCCTGCTGCCCGACGCGTAGGGCCGGTCGACGGGCCCCGAAAGACCGCCTGACGGACTCCTCCCAGAACCGCCCGACGGGCGGCGGAACACTACCCGCAGGTAGCGTCAACCGATGGTTGACGATCCCAGGATCGACAACCTACGGTTGACGCATGGAGAATCCCGTTGTTCCCAACACCACTCCGCTGCGCCTCGACGACCTGATCGCCGCGATCAAGAAGGTCCACACCGACGCGCTCGACCAGCTCTCCGACGCGGTCATCGCCGCCGACCACCTCGGCGACCTCGCCGACCACCTGATCGGCCACTTCGTCGACCAGGCCCGCCGCTCCGGCGCCTCCTGGACCGACATCGGCCGCAGCATGGGCGTCAGCAAGCAGGCCGCCCAGAAGCGCTTCGTCCCCAAGGACCCGGGCGCCCTCGACCTCGACCCCAGCCAGGGCTTCGCCCGGTTCACGCCCCGGGCCCGCAAGGTGATCGTGGCCTCGCAGGAGGAGGCCCGGAACGCGGGCAACCCCGAGATCACCGCCGAGCACATCCTGCTCGGCCTGCTCGCCGAGCCCGAGGGCATCGGCCTCAAGGCGCTCGCCGCCCAGGGCGTCACCCCGGAGGCCGTCCGGACGGCGACCAGCGCCGCCCTGCCGGCCGCCGTCGAGCAGGTGCTGCCCGCGCTGATCCCGTACGACGCGCAGGGCAAGAAGGTGGTCGAGCTGACCTTCCGCGAGGCGCTCAAGCTCGGGCACAACTACGTCGGCACCGAGCACATCCTGCTCGCGCTGCTGGAGCTGGAGAACGGCGAGGGCGTGCTCGCCGGACTGAACGTGGACAAGTCGGAGGCGGAGACCTTCATCTCGGAGGCCATCGCCGCCATCATCGCCGCCCGGAACGAGGAGTCCGAGCAGCAGCAGTGAGGCCCTGCGGGGCCGGAGGGCCGTGCCCCGGGCGGTGAACTCCGGCCGGGGCACGGTGTTTCCCACTGTCGCGCTAGAAGCCGGACATCTCCGTGGTGACGATCCGGACCCGGCCGTCGACGGCGGCCTCCAGGGCCGCCCGCAGCCGGACCGAACGGGCCGGGCCGAGCAGCTCCAGCGCCTCCGGCACGGCGGCCCAGCGGTAGGTGTCCAGCTCGCCGGCCGGGACGGTCACGGGGGTGCCGTCCGGGACGGTGCCGAAGTCGAACATCAAGTGCTGGGCGGGGTGGTCGAGTTCGTCCGAGGGGTGGGTCCAGGAGATGGCCAGCAGGGCGCCGGCCTCCTTGACCAGGCCGGTCTCCTCCTCCAACTCCCGCTCGGAGCAACGGACCGGGCCCTCGCCGCGGTCGATCGTCCCGCCCGGGAACTGCCAGTACTCGCGGTAGCCGGCCTTGACGATCAGGATCCGGCCGGACTCGTCCCGCAGCAGGCAGCCGGCCGCCGCGTAGATCCGGGGCAGGGACGCCAGCCATTCCTCGCGGGATCTCAAGGGCTCAACCGTCACGGTGCTCCTCCTGGGTCGGGGTGGGTGCGCTCGCCCCCACTCTGCCACCGGTCCGGCACCCGTCCGACACCGGATTCCGGGCCGGACCGGTGCGAGCGGGAAGAGCGGGGAGGGCGTCGTACCCGGCGGGACCGATGAGTCGGCGCCGTCACCGGAGTCACATCGGTATGGAGACCCGACGGAACGAGCAACCCCCCACCGGCGAACCGGTGATCACCTGCGACCTCGCCGCCCTGACCGCCCCCGACCTGGCCGTCATCGACGCGCTCGCCCGGCTGCGGCTCGCCGCCGCCCGGCACGGGGTGGGCGTGGTGCTGCTGAACACGCACGGCCCGCTGCGGGAACTGCTCGCGTTCAGCGGGCTCTCGGCGGTGCTGCCCGAAGCCACCGACCCGCTGGACCTCGCGGAACCGCTCGGCACCGGAACGGAACCCGTCGACCCCGAGGCGGAGCTGCTCGACGCCGAAGCGGAGCTGCTCGACGCCGAGGCGGAACTGTTCGGCGTCGAGGCGGGACTACTCGGCGTCGAGCCGGGGTGGGAGGCCGAACAGCGGGAAGAGCACGGCCGTGTCGAGGAAGTTGGTGAACCCGGTGATCCGGCCCTCTGACACCTCCAGCACGATCAGCGCCCACGGCGTGTGCCCGCCCTCCGGGCTCGGCCGGTACTGGGCGAAGGCCGGGCCGCCGTTGGCCGTCACCGGGAGCAGGCGGGAGCCCCGGCAGCCGTGCCCCGGGCCCAGCATCCAGGCCCGGAGCTCGTCCTGCCCCCGCAGCCACATCGCGAACGGCGGCATGTTGAGCGTGACGTCCTCGTGCAGCAGCGCGGTGAGGCCGTCCATGTCGTACGCCTCGAAGGCGCGGACGTAGCGGTCCAGCAGCGCGCGGTGCCCCTCGTCCAGGGCCGGGGCCGGACGGGCGGCCGAGGCGTCCGAGGCGAGCACCGCGCGCGCCCGCTGCAGCGCGCTGTTCACCGAGGCCACCGTGACGCCGAGCAGCTCCGCCACCTCGGCGGCCTTCCAGCCGAGCACCTCACGCAGGATCAGCACCGCCCGCTGGCGGGGCGCGAGGCGCTGCAGCACGGCGACGAAGGCCAGCTTCACCGACTCGCGCTGGGCGGCCACCTCGGCCGGGTCCCCCGTCTCGGGGAGGACCCGGCCGTCCGGCGCGGGGCCGATCCAGGCCACCTCGGGCAACTGGGCGTCGCTCGCGGTGGCCACCGTCACCGGACCGGCGAGGTCCATCGGACGGGCCCGGCTGTTGCGGCCGTTCAGCGCGTCCAGGCAGACGTTGGTGGCTATTCGGTACAGCCAGGAACGCAGCGCGGCCCGCCCCTCGAAGCCCCGGTACCCGCGCCAGGCCCGGACCATGGTCTCTTGCACCGCGTCCTCGGCCTCGAAGACCGAACCGAGCATCCGGTAGCAGTAGCCGGTCAGTTCGGTGCGGTACCGCTCCAGCTGGAGCTCGACCGGCTCCTCCGTGATCACCTCGGTCATGGTGTGCCCCCGTCGTCCTGCCGTGCGCTGTGGATCAAGTGGATCAAGTGGATCAGTAAAGCAAGTGAAGCAAGTGGATCAGTGGTTCGGCGCTTCGGGGGGAACGTAGCGCACGGCACTGACACTGATGCCGGGTCACTGCTTCCCGTACACCTGGCCGGAGCCGAAGGCGGTGGTCGCCAGCTTCCACAGGGTGGGGAACTCCTCTCCTGAGATGCCCGTCGGGTTGAGCCCGATCACCACGGTGCGGGAGAGGTCGCGGGTGGCGAAGACCGCACTGCTGTAGCCGGGACGGGCGCCGGTCTTGCCCCAGATCTCGGTGCCGTTCGGCAGCACGCTGCGCAGCATGCCGCCCTTGCTGAAGCAGGCGTGCCCGGCGGTCGGGCCGAGCTCGCAGTTCTTGTTGTGCTGGTTCGGCACGTCGGGGACGGCGAACACTTCGGCCTGCTGGGCGGGTTGCAGCAGGCGGCCGCGGAACAGGGCGTCGAAGAAGCGGTCGAGGTCGGCGGCGGAGGAGACCATGCCGCCCTCGGCCCACGGGTACGGGCTCTGCTCGGTGACGTCCACCCGGTCGGTGGTGCCGTCGGCGGCCCGGACGTCCACGTAGCCGTCGGCGTGCGGGCCGCGGATGGTGAGGTCGTCGGCGGCCGGGACGTAGGTGGCGTGCAGGCCGAGCGGGCGGACGATCCGCTGCCGCACCTGGTCGGCGTAGCTGTCACCGGTGACCTTCTCGATCACCAGCCCGGCGATGAAGTAGTTGTTGCCGTTGTACTGCTGGGCGGTGCCGGGCTGGAAGCTCATCGGCTGGGTGAGCATGTCGGCGACGACCTGCCGGGGGCTGAAGTACTCCGCCTTGTGCGCCGCGAACCATCCGGCGGTGCCGTCGCCGGAGGTCATGCCGCCGCCCCCGGGCAGGCCGCTGGTGTGGTCGAGCAGCTGGCCGACGGTGACCGGCGGGTAGTCGGCCGGGAGCAGGCCCGGCAGGTACCGCTGGACGGTGCCGTCCAGGTCGACCTTGCCCTCGCCGGCGAGCTGGAGCAGCACGGTCGCGGTGAACACCTTGGTGATGCTGCCGATCCGGAACCGGGCGTCGGCCGGGACGTCCTCCCCGGAGGTGCCGTGCCACCGGGCGCCCGGGCCGTCGGTGCGGACCAGGGCTCCGGTGATGTCGCCGGGCAGGGCGCCGAGGGTCCGGGCGAGGGCGTCCCGGTCGAGCGGGCCGGGCAGGCCGGCCGTGGCGGGCGCGCCGGCGGCGGGCTTGGCGTCGGCGGCCAGGGCGGGGGTCGCGGCACCGGCCGTGACGGCGGCGAGCAGCGCTCCGGCGGCGGCCAGGGTGGCCCAACGGCGGCTCTGGGTACGGGTGTTCATGAGGCCTCTCTCCAACGGCGGCCCGCCCTGGGGGCGGCGGCTCGGACAGGAGAGAGTCTTCGGGACGTCCCGGAGCCCGGGCATCGGGGACCGGCCCCGATGCGCCCCGGAGAAAGATCCCTGAGTGTGCGTCAGGGGCGGGCGCCGGGTACCGGTGGCGTCCGCCCCTGCGGGGTTCCGGCCCGCGGGTCAGTGGGCGGAGTGCTTCTCCGCGCCGCGGTGCCGGTGCCCCTTGAGCTCCGCGTGCATCGCCGGGGTGGTGCGCATCGCCGAGGCCGCCGCGTCGCGCCCGCCGTGGCGGAAGGCGTCACCGGAGGCGTTCCCGGCGGCGGAGAAGGACACCGCACCGGCGGCCGGCTTCGGCCCGAGCCGGCTGGGCGTGCTCGCCATGCCCCGACGTTCCAGCAGTTCCTCGGCGCCCTGGCGGAACCTGGCGGTGCTGCCGTGGGTTCGCTTGGTCATCGTCGGCCTCCCTTCGGCGGCCACGGCCGGGCGGGTGCCGGCCGGAGGAGCCGCACGGGCGTTATGTCCGGATTTTATCCGGGTTGCGGGTCGCTGCGACTGCGGGAGCCGTCGTGCGGCTCAGCCCATGACCTCGTGGACGAAGCACCAGCGCCAGTCCTCCCCCGGCTCGTAGGAGCGGATCACCGGATGGGAGGTGTTGTGGAAGTGCGCGGTGGCGTGCCGCTGCGGCGAGAAGTCGCAGCAGCCGATGTGGCCGCAGTCCAGGCAGATCCGCAGGTGCGTCCAGTCCCGACGGCCCTGGGCCAGGCAGTCGGCGCAGCCGTCGGTGGGCGGGAGGGGCTCGATGTCCTCCGGTGCCGCGGCGAGGTCTTCGCAGGCGCTCATGCTGGCAGGCTATGACGGCCCGGTCCGGGCCGCCCGCTCAGCGCGAACCGCCCCCGGCGGCGCGGGCGACGCGGTCGACGGCGCGGTCGACCCCCCACCGGCGCGGGAACCCGGCGCCGAGCCCCCGGGCGGCATGGGAGCATGCCACCCGTGGCGATCGTGACGGGGAGTACGAACAGCGACACCGGCGGGGGGACGGCCGGCGGTGACACCGGCGGGCCCGAAGGCGCCGGCGGGTCCGGGCCCGCCGGTGCGCCCGGCACGCCCGGGTCGGCGGGCACCGGACGGTACCGGGCACGGTCCGTGACCGACGCCGGGCGGATCCGGCAACCCGTCGCCCTGATCCGGCTGTTCACCGGACTGACCGCGATCGCACTCACCCTGCTGCTCGCCGACTACGCCCGCGCCACCACCGGGGGCTTCGCCGCTGACGTCGCCGAGGCCGCCGCGCTGGTGCCGCGCCCGCTGGCGAGCCTGGCCGGCGGGCTCACCACCGCCGCCGTGCTGCTGCTGCCGGTCGGGCTCGCCGTCCGCCGCCTGCTCGGCCCGGACCGGCGGCGCGCCCTCCAACAGGTCTCCGACGGGCTGCTCGCCGCCGTCCTCGCGTACGGCGCCACCCTCGCCGTGGAGCTCTGGATCGACGGCTCCGCCCCGGTCTCCCTGACCGCCGCGCTCACCCAGCGGCTGCCCGGCGACGTACTCGGGCACACCGAGCCGGTCTACGGCTACCTCGCCCCCGCCCTCGCCTTCATGACCGCCTCCGGCAGCCGCGAACGGCGGGTGCCCTGGACCGTCCTCGCGCTCTCCGGCCTCGCCGGGCTGGCCTGCGGGTACGCCACGCCCACCGCACTGCTGCTCGGCCTGCTCATCGGCTGGACCGGCGCCCACGGCACCCTCTACGCCGTCGGCACCCCCGACCCGCGGCCCCGGCCCGGCGAGATCCTGCGCGCCCTGCGGGACAGCGGACTGCGGCCGATCGAGGCGGTGCCGGTCGGGCCCGACCGCTACCGGGTCCAGCAGGCCGAGGGGCGGCCCGAACTCGACGTCCAACTCCTCGACCGGCAGGCCGTCACCGCCGCCGCCGTCCAACGCGCCTGGCGCCGCCTGCGGCTGCGCACCGCCCCGCACCCCCGCGCACTGCGCTCGCCGCGCACCGGGCTGGAGCACGAGGCCCTGGTCACGTACGCGGCCCTGGCCGCCGGCGTCCGCACCCGCCGCATCGCCGCCACCGCCGGACTCGGCCACGACACCGCCCTGATCGCGTACGAGCGCCTGGCCGGCCGCACCCTGGACCAGCTCGCCGACGAGGAGATCACCGACGAGCTCCTCACGGACGCCTGGCACCAGTTCGCCCTCCTGCAGGGCCGCGAGATCGCCCACCGCGCCCTGGTCCCGTCCTCCCTGCTGATCGACGACACCGGCGCGGTCCACCTGGTCGACTTCGCGGACGGCGACATCGCGGCGAGCGAACTCGTCCTCTGCTGCGACCTCGCCCAGCTCCTCACCACGCTCGCCCTGCGCACCGGCGCACCCCGCGCCGTCCGCACCGCCACCGCCGTCCTCGGCCCCGGACCCATCGGCGCCGCACTCCCCCTCCTCCAGCCCATCGCCCTCACCCGCACCACCCGCCAGTCCCTCAAGCGCCGCACGGCCGCGCCGATACCCGACCCGACCGTCCCGGCCGCCCGGTCGGCCACGGACGCGAACACGCCCCGGACCGGGGTGACCGGCGGCCGCGACGCCCGGGCGCAGACGGAGCAGCCCGTCGACGGGTCCGCCGCAGCACCGGCCGCCGGGGAGCAGCCCGCCCCGACCCCGGTACCGACGGGCGGCCCCACCCACGAGCAGCCCCCCACTGACCGGCCCACCCCCATCGGGGAACAGCCCCCCACCGACCGGCCCACCCCCGGCACCGACGGGCAGCCCGGGAGCGGAGGCCTGCTGGAGGAGATCCGGGCGGAGGTCCTGCGGGGCCGGCCGGAGGTGGTGGTGCGCCCGGTGCGGCTGGAGCGGCTGCGGCCGCGGACGCTGATGGCCGTGGTCGGCGGGGTGGTGGCCGGGTGGCTGCTGATCCCGCAGCTGTTCGCGGCGGAGGACAACCCGGTCGCGGTGCTGGCGGACGCCGATCCCTGGTGGCTGGTGCTGGCGCTGGTCGCGGCCGGGGCGAGCCACGTGGCGGCGGCGATGGGGTTCGTCGGGTTCGTGCCGGAGCGGCTGGACTTCCGCAACGCGGTGCTGGCGCAGCTGGCCGGGGCGTTCGTGAAGCTGGTGTCGCCCGGAGGCGTCGGCGGGATCGCGTTGAACACCCGGCTGCTGCAGCAGGCGAACATTCCGACCGCGCAGGCGCTGTCCAGCGTCGGGGTGGGGCAGTTGATCGGGCTGGTGCTGCACCTGCTGCAGCTGGGGGCCTTCGTCTACCTGCTGGACGTGCAGCCGGGTGGTTCGGAGCTGGAGGCGCTGCCCGCCGTGGTCGGCGGGCTGGCGGTGGCGGCGGTGCTGCTGGCGGTGGTGTGGGCGATCCCGCCGGCCCGGCAGTGGCTGGCGGCGCGGCTGCGGCCGCTGACGGCCGAGGTGCTGCCGCGGCTGCTGGACCTGCTGCGCAACCCGGGTCGGCTGTCGGTGGGCGTGGCCGGGCAACTGCTGGTGTCGCTCTGCCTGATCGCCTGCCTGTACTGCTGTGTGCGGGCGATCGGCAGGGAGCCGTCCTTCGCCTCGATGGCGGTGGTGTTCCTGGTGGGCAACGCGGCGGGCAACGCCGCACCGACCCCGGGTGGGGCCGGCGCGGTGGACACGTTCCTGGTCGGGCTGATGCAGCAGACGGCGTCGATGGAGAAGGGCGGGGCGCTGGCGGCCGTGGCGCTGTTCCGGCTGCTGACACTGATCCTGCCGGTGCTGCCGGGCTGGGCGGCGCTGGCCTGGCTGCGGCGGCGCAAGGCCGTCTAGGCCGTGCCCGACGGCCCCAGGGCCTACTACTCGCGGTCGTAGTCCTCGTCGAGCTGGACGGCCCGGCTCTGCTCGGCGGCGTCCGCGACGTTGGTGGCCGGGTCGGCGCCGAGGGCCAGACGCTCGGCGACCTCGTCGTACTCGTCTCCGGTGGGGGGCTCCTCGTCGGGCTCGATGATCTCGACGACCTCGTCGATCAGGTAGTCCTCGTGGTTCTGCGGCATGGCGTCCGTCCTCACTGTTCGGAGGCTCGCAGGGCACTGGTGGCGGTACTGGCAGTATCCGCCGTCGGGCGCGAGGGCGCGACGCGCGGGAACCGCTCCGGCGGGTTGCCCGTCCCCTGTCACCCCAAGCCGAATTGACCCACAAAACCAACCCCTGAATGACCCAAGGAACGGGTTCATTCCGCACCTAGGGTCGTAGCCATGACGACGAACGGAACCACCGCGGCCCCCGCCCGCCTCGACTACGCCCGCACCGCCCCGAAGGTGTTCCGCGCGATGATCGCCCTGGACGCCGCCGCCCGCGAGGGCCTGGACCCGGCGCTGGTCGAGCTGGTGCAGATGCGCACCTCGCAGCTGAACGGCTGCGCCTACTGCCTGGACATGCACGCCAAGGACGCCCGCAAGGCCGGCGAGACCGACGAGCGGATCTACCTGCTGCCGGTCTGGCACGAGGCCCCGGCCGGGGTGTACAGCGAGCGCGAGCGGGCCGCGCTGGCGCTCGCCGAGGAGATCGCCCGGATCGACGGCGGCGTCACGGACGCGGTGTACGCCCGGGCCGCCGAGCACTTCCCGGAGGCGGAGCTGGCGCAGCTGATCTCGGTCTGCTTCACGATCAACGCCTGGAACCGGATCAACGTGGCCACCCGCAAGACCCCGGGCACCCCGTAGGAGCCCCCTCGGGAGGCCCGCACGGCCCGGCCGCCCGGAACGCGCCGCAGGCCACCGGGGGTACGATCGGTGCCGTACCCAGGGCTTAACCACACCCACCCGGTGGCCCCCAGGCCCTTACGAACGACGGGGAAAGCATGTCCGGCTCGCACTACTTCACCGGTGCACCCGAGGTCGCCAGCGAGCGCCGGCCGATCACGGTCGCACTGCCGGACGTCACCCTCGAACTGACCACCGACGCCGGGGTGTTCTCCCGCAACCGGCTCGACCCGGGCACCCGGATCCTGCTGGAGCACGCCCCGCAGCCGCGGGTGCGCGGCCCGATCCTGGACATCGGCTGCGGCTACGGCCCGATCGCGCTGACCTGGGCGACCCGCCGCAAGCGGCTGCCGGTGTGGGCGGTGGACGTCAACGAGCGGGCGCTGGAGCTGGTGCGGCTGAACGCCGAGGCGCTGCGGCTGGGCAACGTCCAGGCCGCGCTGCCGGACGACGTCCCCGAGGACCTCCGGTTCGCCACCATCTACTCCAACCCGCCGATCCGGATCGGCAAGGCCGCGCTGCGCGGGCTGCTGACGCACTGGCTCGGCCGGCTGACCCCGGACGGCTCGGCGTTCCTGGTGGTGCAGAAGCACCTGGGCTCGGACTCGCTGCAGAAGTGGCTCAACGACCAGGGCTACCCGACCTCCCGGGTCACGTCGGTCAACGGGTTCCGGATTCTGGAAGCACAACCCCGCCCGGAGTCGGGCGAGGGCTCGGAGAGTGGACGGGGAACGACGTCGTGAAGCAGCTGCGCGGGACCGAACTGAAGCGACTGCACCGCTCCTGGCGGCGCAGCAACGAGTTCCGGCTCGCGATGATCCTGGAGAACCTGCAGTCGCCGTTCAACGTCGGCTCGGTGGTCCGGACCGGGGCGGCGATGGGTGCCGAGAAGCTGTACCTGACCGGGGACACCCCGTCGGTGCGCTCCTCCGGTGCGCAGAAGGCCGCGATGGGCACCGACAAGTACCTGAAGGTGGAGCACTTCCCGACCGTCGCCGAGGCGGTGGCCGCGGCGAAGGCGGACGGCTTCAAGGTGGTCGGGCTGGAACTGGCGGACGAGGCGGTGCCGATGTTCGCCGCCGAGCTGACGCCTGCGGTGGCCTTCGTGCTCGGGCACGAGGACCGCGGGATCACCCCCGAGGCGCTGGCGCTCTGCGACCAGGTGGTGTTCGTGCCGCAGCTGGGCCGGGTGGGCTCGCTGAACGTCTCGGCGGCCGCGACGGTGGCCTGCTACGAGGCGCGCCGCCAGGGGTACGCGATCAGCGGCACGCCGGACGGGAGCGAGGCCGGGGGCGACTTCGGCGACCTCGGCGACGAGGACTGACGCCTGGTCCGATGATCGGAGGGGTGTGCCGAAAGGCCCACCCCTCCGGCGTTCTCCGCCCCGGGAACCCCGCGGATATCTGCCGAACGGCAGATGTGCGAAGCCGGCCCGGGCGGAAGCATTCCGGTCGTGACCGAACTCCAGATCCTCGACCTCACCAAGGAGTACCGCGGCGGCAAACGCGCCGTGGACTCCTTCACGCTGACGCTGCGGCCCGGCGTGCTCGGCCTGCTCGGGGCCAACGGCGCCGGGAAGTCCAGCCTGATGCGCATCCTGGCCACGGTCACCCGGCCCACCTCGGGGCGGGTGCTGTGGGAGGGCGTGGACATCACCCGCCGGCCCGGGCCCCTGCGCCGCGCCGTCGGCTACCTGCCGCAGGACTTCGGCGTCTACCCACAGCTCACCGCCCGCGAGTTCCTCGGCTACCTGGCCGCCGCCAAGGGGCTGCGGCGGCGCTCCGCCAGGGCCCGGATCGAGGAACTGCTCGAACTGGTCAACCTCTCGGGCGCGGCCGGGCAGCGGCTGGGGGCGATGTCCGGCGGGATGCGTCAGCGGGTCGGCATCGCCCAGGCGCTGCTCAACGACCCGGCGCTGCTGATCGTGGACGAGCCGACGGTCGGGCTGGATCCCGAGGAGCGGCTGCGCTTCGGCGGTCTGCTGAGCGGGCTCGGCGCCGAGCGGATCGTCGTGCTCTCCACCCACATCGTCCCGGACGTGGCGGCCACCGCCGACCGGATCGCGGTGATGGGCGCCGGGCGGCTGCTGCACCACGGCAGCCCGGAGGAGCTGCTCCTCGGTGCCGAGGGCTCGGTCTGGGAACTGACCGTCGCCGCCGATCAACTCCCGCTGCTGCGTTCGCGGTTCCTGCTCGGCGGCACCACCCGCACTCCGCGGGGCGTAAGCGTCCGGGTGCTGTCCGGGCACCCGCCCGCACCGGAGGCGCAACCCGTACCGCCCCGGCTGGAGGACGCGTACCTGCTGCTCACCGCCGGACCGGCCGTACCCGGGCGGGTGGCGGCATGGTGACGCGGATCGGAGCGATCGCCCTCGCCGACTTCCGGGAGCGCCGCCGGCGGGCGGGCTACCTGGTCGTGCTGCTCGGCACCCTGGCCCTCGGCCTGCTGGCCGCGCCGGTGGGGGACTCCCGCTGGCAGGTGTTCCAGGTGACCGACCTCCAGGGCCGCTACACCAGCGGCTACGTGGGGACGGTGACGGCGCTCGGCGGCGCGGTCTGGCTCTCGCTGGCGGGCTTCGGCATCGCCCGGGGCACGATCGTCCGGGACGAGCAGAGCGGCGTGGGCAGCCTGCTCGCGGCCACCCCGCTGAGCCGGATCGGCTACCTGGCGGGCAAGTTCGGCAGCAACCTGCTGCTGTTCGGCTCGATGCTGCTCGCGCTGGCCGGCACCGCCCTCGCGGTGCAGCTGGTCAAGGGGGACTCCGGCCGGGTGGACGTGGTGCGGCTGCTGCTGCCGTACGTCCTGATCACGCTGCCGCTGCTGGCCGCGGTGGCCGGGTGCGCGGTGCTGTTCGACACCGTGCCCGGGCTGCGCGGCGGGATCGGGGCCCTGGTCTGGTTCGTGGTCTGGACGGCCCTGGTGCTGGGCGCACAGTCGGCCGGCGGGGCGGACCTGCTGGGCATGCGGCGGATCACCGCGTCGATCCGGGAGACGCTCACGGCGAGCGGGCGGCCGGTGGACGGGGTGGAGTTCGGGGTCGGCCTGACCGCCGACAACCGGGTGCTCGGCAGCTTCGACTGGCCCGGCCTCGGGCCGGGCGAGGCGGGCGGTCCGGCCTCGGTGGGGGTGCTGCTGGTCGGCGCGGCGGTGGGGATCGCGCTGCTCGGGGCGCTCTGGTTCCGGCGCTTCGACGGGTCGGCGGCCGGCCTCGGCGCCCGCCCGGCCGAAGCGGAGGCGGCCGCGGAAGCGTCGGCGTCGGCGTCGGCCGCCGCCCCGGCGGGCTTCGCCCTGGACCCGGCCCGGCTGACCACGGCCCGCGAGGGACGCACGGGGTTCGACACGGTGCTCGGGGAGCTGCGGATCCTGGTACCGGACCGGCGGTGGTGGGCCGGGGCGGCCGCGTTCGCGGCGATCGCGGCCGCCGTCGCACCGGACCGGCCGAGCCACTCGGTGCTGCCGTTCGCGATGCTCTGGCCGGTGCTGCTCTGGTCCCGGATGGGGCACCGGGCGGGCGGCGGCAGCATCGACGAACTGCTCGGCGCCTGCCCCTCCCCCCTGCGCCGGGGGCTGGCCGTCCTGCTCGCGGGGGTCGTCCCCGCGCTGGTGGTGGTCGCCGTGCCGGTCCTGCGGCTGGTCGGCGCCGGGCAGACCCGGGCCGCCGGGGGTGCTCTGGCGGGGGCGGTGCTCGTCCCGGCCCTGGCGATGCTCTGCGGCGCCGTCACGCGCGGGCCCCGGCTGTTCCAGACCGTCTACCCGATGCTCTGGTACGGGATGGTCAACCACGTCTCCGGGCTGGACTTCCTCGGCCTCACCGGTGACCGTGCACCGGCCCCGCTCGCGGTCGCGGGCCTCGCCGCCGCCCTGGCCTCCGCCGCGCTCGCCCTGGACGCGATACGCCACGCCGCCCGCTGAGGCGGGCGGCCCACCGGGTGCCTCGCCCGGGGCACCGCCGAGTGCCCTGCCGAGTGCCCCGCCGGGTGTACATCGGCGGCGGTCAGCGCAGCGTCAGCTAAGCGTCAGCGCCGCGCGCGACCGTAGTGGGCATGACGTCGATCACGGCAGTCTCCAGCTGTCTTCCCGACACCATCCCGATCGCCCGCTTCCAGAAGGAACTCCAGCTGACGGATGTTCAGCTGCGGCGCTACCAGCGCTTCTACGGGCTCGCCGAGGTGTGCCGCGACCCCGCGGCGACCGAGACCGAGCTGCTGCTGCGCGCCGCGACCAAGCTGGTGGAGCTGCGCGGACAGGAACAGCGCGTCAAGTACGTCCTCCAGGCGCGCACCATGCCCTCGCCGCTGCCGTACCCGATGACCTCGCTGCGGCCGCTCCAGACCGAACTCGGCCTGGAGCACGCCGCCGGGTTCGTCGTCTCGCACCACGCCTGCGCCTCCGGGCTGCTCGCCGTGGACCTGGCCGGCACCCTGCTCGCCGCCGACCCGGACCCGAACGCGCTCGCCCTGGTCGTGGCCGGGGAGAAGGCCTGCACCACCCACACCCAGTCCATCCCGGACGTGACGGTGATGGGCGAGGGCACGGTGGCCTTCCTGGTGAGCGCGGACCGTTCCGGACCGGACCGGATGCTCGGCTACGCGTCGCGCACCCACACCCGGTTCGGCGACGAGTTCATCATGAGCGAGAGCGCCGCCAAGGAGTTCCAGGACCTGTACGGGCCCGGCCTGTGCGAGGTGATCGAGGCCGCCCTGGCGGAAGCCGGCTGCGGGCTGGACGAACTGGCGCTGGTGCTGCCGCACAACGTCAACCGGCTGTCCTGGATCGGCGTCTGCAAGGAGCTCGGGCTGCCGATCGACCGGGTCTTCCTCGACCTGATCGGCGAGACCGGCCACTGCTTCTGCGCCGACCCCTTCATCAACCTGCAGAAGGCCACCGAGCTGGGGCGGCTGCGCCCCGGCGACCGCTACCTGATGACCAGCGTGGGACTCGGGGCGACCTTCGCCGCCATGGTCTTCGAGCACTGAGCCATCGAGCACCGAGGTCTTCGAGCACTGACGGCGCCCAAGGGCCCCTCCCGGTCCGGCGCACACGAGAATTGACGAGGTCGACATGCACCTTCCCTCCGCCGGCTTCAGCGCGCGGCTCAAGCGCGCGGTGACCGGTTCCGCGGACACCCCCCTGGTGTTCCTGGGCAACTTCGAGGTGGAGAACCACTGGGCGCTCGGCGAGCCCGCGCTGCCCCGGGTCGCCTCGCACGCGGGCAGCGCGGTGGTGAACCGCATGGACGAGTTCGCGCTGCTGCTCGGCGGCAAGAACGACCACGTCGTGCTGAAGACCGCGCTGGACCAGGGCTACCGCGGCTACCTGGAGGGCCTCGGCCTCGAACTGCCCACCGTGCACGTGGTGGCCGACCAGGACCCGCAGCGCACCGTCAGCGAGGACGCCCTCGCCGACGAGGCCCTGCTGCGCTCCCTCGCCGCCCTGACCGCCGAGGGAGCCCGGCTGACCGCGCACGGCATCTCCACCGTCGAGGAGGAGCTGTCCGCCCGCACCGGGGTGCCGCTGGGTGCGCCCTCCGCCGCGGTCTGCAAGCGGGTCAACAGCAAGGTGTACAGCCGCCGCCTCTCCGACGAGCTGGGCATCCGCCAGGCGCGCGGCTGGGCCTGCGAGACCCTGGAGGAGCTGGCCGAGGCGGTGGCCGCCGCCGGTGAGCTGCTCGACGCCGGGCGCAAGGTGGTGCTCAAGGACGCCTTCGGGGTGTCCGGCAAGGGCATCGTCGTCCTGGACAGCTCGACCCGGCTGGGCCGGCTGCACCGGATGGCCGTCCAGCAGGCCGAGAAGGCGGCCAGGGCCGAGGGCGGGGCGCCGCGCACCGCCCTGGTGATCGAGGAGTGGGTCGCCAAGCGGTGCGACCTCAACTACCAGTTCACCGTGGGCCGCGACGGCTCGGTGCACTTCGACTTCGTCAAGGAGCTGCTCACCGAGGGCGGCGTCCACAAGGGCCACCGCATCCCGGCCCGGCTGACCGGAGCCCAGGTCGACGAGATCGCCGGAACGGCGCTGCGGCTCGGCGAGCGTCTCGCCGCGGACGGCTACTACGGCGTGGTCGGGGTGGACGCGATGGTCGACCCGGACGAGGGCCTGTACCCGGTGATCGAGATCAACGCCCGCAACAACATGTCCACGTACCAGAACGTGGTGCACGAGGGCGGTCTGGCCGGTCCCGAGGAGGTCGCCGTAGCCCGCCACTACCCGCTGCGGCTGACCCGCCCGCTGCCCTTCGCCGAGCTGGCCGAGGTGCTGGACGGGCTGCTGCTGACCGGTCGCGGCCCGCGCCCCCGCGGCCTGTTCGTCAACAACTACGCCACGGTGAACGCCGCCGCGGGAACCGCCGCCGACGGCGCCGACGGCTTCGAGGGCCGGCTGTACGGCGTCCTCGTGGGCGCCTCCGACGAGGAGATCGCGGAGATCGACACCGACATCACCAGCCGCCTCGCGGCCTACCCGGAACGGAGCTGAGCGTGAGCGTCGCATTCGAGGTGCAGGGCCTCGGGATCACCGAGCTGGCCGAGGAGTTCGGCACCCCGCTGTACCTGTACGACGGCGAGGAGATCACCACCCGCTTCCGGGGCCTGCGCGAGGCGCTGCACCCCGCGATGGAGGTCTTCTACTCGCTGAAGGCCAACCCCAACATCTCCATCTGCGCGCTGCTGCACAGCTGCGGCGCCCGCGCCGAGGTGTCCTCGCTGACCGAGCTGGTCACCGCCCGCCGGGCCGGGGTGGGCCCGCAGGACATCATCTTCCTCGGGCCCGGCAAGAGCCGCGCCGAGGTGGCCGCCTGCCTGGACGAGGACATCCACGCGATCGTCTGCGAGTCGGTCGAGGAGCTGGGCCTGATCGACGAGCTGGCCCGCGAGCGCGGCGTCACCGCGCGGGTCGCGCTGCGGGTCAACCCGAGCTTCCAGGTGAAGGGTTCGGGCCTGACCATGGGCGGCAAGCCTCGCCAGTTCGGCACCGACGAGGAGCTGCTGCTGGCCGAGGGCAAGGGCCTCGCCGCCCGCCACCCGAACGTGCGGCTGATGGGCGTCCAGGTCTACCTGGGCACCCGGATCCTCTCCGAGGAGTCGGTGGTCGAGAACACCCGGCGGATCTTCGACCTGGCCGAGCGGCTCTCCGCTGAGCTGGGCTTCCCGCTGGAGACCGTGGACGTGGGCGGTGGCCTCGGCATCGCCTACTTCGACAACGAGAAGGACCTCGACGTCGCGGTGCTGGCCGCCGGGCTCAACCCGCTGATCGAGGACTTCGCCGAGCGGCACCCCGGCACCCGCCTGATCATGGAGCTGGGCCGCTTCCTGGTCGCCGCCTCCGGCACCTATGTGACCCGGGTGCGCTACACCAAGACCTCGATGGGCGAGAACTTCGCGGTCACCGACGGCGGCACCAACCACCACATGGCGGCGGTCGGCATCGGCTCGTACGTGAAGCGCAACTTCCCGATGGCCGCGCTGGAGCGGCTGGACGACCCGGCCACCGAGCCCTGGCACATCACCGGCCCGCTGTGCACGCCCAACGACGTGATCGGCAAGAAGGTGCCGATGCCGGCGCTGCGGCCGGGCGAGCTGATCGGTGTGCAGCGCTCCGGCGCGTACGGGCCGACCGCCTCGCCGGTGCACTTCCTGAGCCACGGTTACCCGGCCGAGGTGCTCGTCCTGGACGGACGGGCGCACCTGGTCCGCGAGCGCGACGACGTGGACGTGATGCTCGCCGGGCAGCGGCTCCACCGGCCCTCCCCGCGGCAGGACTGACCGCCCCCGGCCGCACCGGCCCCACCAGCGACACAGGCCCCACCGGGCCGCACCGGACCCCACCGGCCCGCCGACCGGCGGCCGGGACCACAGCGAGGAGCACACTCATGAGCGACACCGCGACCGACCCGAAGTTCGTCGACGCCGTCCGCAAGGGCCTGTCGGAGGTCCTCAACAAGGACGTCTCCGGCGCCGACGAGAACGTCCGCCTCTTCGACGAGCTGGGCCTGGACTCCAGCAGCGCGCTCGAACTGCTCATCACCATCGAGGAGATCCTCGACGTGCAGTTCGACGCCGACGAGCTGGACATGACCCACTTCGAGACCGTGGGCTCGCTGGCCGGCTTCGTCGCCGCGGAAGCGAGCGCCTGAGCATGTTCCGCGCGACCGCGCCGGTACGGCGCCCGCACCCGGTCGGCCCCGCGGCGCTGCCCCGGCTCGTCCGGGCCGCCGTGCACACCCCGCCGGAGCCGGGCGAGCCGTACCGGCCCGGGGACGCGCGGGAGGAGTTCTACGCGGAACTCGGGGCGCTCTACGGGGCGTCCTTCGACCGTGAGCAGTTCGCCGCCTCGGGGCGGCGCACCTCGGTGGAGCTGGCCTACGGCGCGCTGGACGCGCTCGGGCCGCTGAGCGCCGAGGAGGCCCCCGAGGTGGTGGTGGTGGCCTACGCCGCCCCGGACTTCGAGCACACCGAGCTGGTCGCCTCCTGCGTCAAGCGGCGGCTGCCCGGCGAGCCGCTCGCCTTCGCGCTGTCCGACCAGGGCGGCCTCGCGCCGTTCAGCGCCCTGCGGGTGGCCGTGGAGTACGCCCGGCGGTGCGGCTGGTCGCGCCTGCTGCTGCTGGTCGTGGACCAGGGCACCCAGCCGTTCCCGCTGCCTGCCGAGCCGTCCCCGGCCGCCGTCCGCGGCGACTCGGCGGTCGCCCTGCTGCTCCGCTGGGACGGCGGCGAACGGCCGCTGGACGGCCTGGCCCAGGGGCGGCCCGGGGCGGCGCTGTTCGAGGCGTGGCCGCAGGACGCGGCCCTGGTGGCCGGGGCGGGCCTGGCGGACTGCCCCGACCTCCCGCCGCACCACGGCACTTCGGCCGAGGCGGTGGCCGGACGCCCGGCCACCGGGAGCTGGGCCGCACTGCTCACCGTCGACGGCGGCGACCGGCCGGTGGTCGTCGCCGACTACGACCGGGAACGCGACTTCCTGGCCTACTGCACGCTCCACACGGGGGAGTTGAGACACAGATGACCGTTCCGGCCGAGGTGCGAGAGCACTGGCGGGAGGCGAGGGTCAGCGCGCGCAACGACGGACTCGTCCCCGCCCTGACCCTGCTGTCCCGCGCGCTGTCCCCGAGCACGCCGCCCCGCGGCCCGCGCGGACACGCCGTTGTCCCGCGCGAACTCCTGGTCGAGTACCGCGAGTTCGCGGATCGCGGCGGCTACGGCGAACGCACCGGGACCAGCGCCCCGGCAGAACCGGACGGCCACCGGCCGGACAGCCACCAGCCGGACAGCCACCGGCCGGGCCCCGAGGCCGAGCCGGCGGACCCGCTGCCCGGCCTCGCCGTCCTCGGCCCCGCCACCACCGCGCAGCCCCTGCCCGGCCCCGACCCGGACGCCTGGGGGGCCGGCCTGGCCTGGCTGCGGCTCGGCAACTCCGAGCGGCTGCGCGAGGCCTGCGTCGCCTACCTCGCCACCCGCAAGGTCGAGGGCACCTCGCTGCTGCTCCAGCAGCTGGTCAAGGGCGCGCTCGCCGACGCCCTGATCGAACAGCTGGAGATCGAGGGCGTGCTGGACTACCTGACGGAGGACGCCGAGGAGACCGGCCCCGACGGCTGCTCCCCGCTCGCCCCCGCCCTCCCGCTGGACCCGCCCGCCCTGGCCCGGCTCCAGGCCCAGATCACCGAGGTCGACCGCGCCCTGCTGCGGCTGCTCGGCGCGTACGGGTTCACCGCCGAGGGCCCCGGCCAGGCGGCGTACGCCTCCGAGCTGCTCGCCGACGTCTACTGCGGCTGGCCCGGCCCTGCCCAGCACTCCGAGAACGACCGCAACACCCCCGAGGGGACCGTGTGAGAACCCTGCCTGGCCCGCTCCGGACCACCCACCGCCACGTCCGGCAGTGGGCCGACGACCTGCGGGCGGGCGCCCTCGAACTGGACCGCGACCCTGACGCCGTCCACCGCTACCTGGACCTGCCCGCGGTCCGCTTCCTGGCCGGCCACCTGACGCCCCCGGAGTGGGACCGCACGGGCCCCGAGGCCGGCAGCGGCCCCGCACACGGCCTGGCCACCCTGGAGAGGGTCCTGGTGAGCGAGGAACTGGCGCGCGGCGACGCCGGGATGATGCTCGGCTCCCCCGGCGCCTCGATGACCGGGGTACTGCTCGGCGTGCTCGGCAGCCAGGCGCAGAAGGACTGGGTGTACGGCCGCCTCGGCGAGCGCCCGCGCTGGACCTGCTTCGCCCTCACCGAGCCGGACCGCGGCTCCGCCATCGGCGAGATGACCACCACGCTCACCCCGGTCGGCGACGGCTCCTACCTGCTGGACGGCGAGAAGCGCTACGTCGGCAACGCCGCCCGGGCCGACCTGGGCGCGGTCTTCGCCCGGGTCGCGGGCACCGAGCGGCTCGGCGTGCTGGCCGTCCTGGTGGACACCGCCGACCCAGGCTACCGGGCCGAGCCGCTGCCCACCCTGGGCCTGCGCGGGGTGCAGCTGTGCCGGATCACCTTCGACCGGGTGCACGTCCCCGCCGAGCAGGTGCTCGGCGCCCACCTGCCGCCGACCCGCCGCGGGATGTGGGGCATCGTCTCGGTCTTCAACCGGCTGCGTCCGAGCGTCGCGGCGATCGCGCTCGGCATCGCCCGGGCCGCCCACGACTACATCGGCGACAACCGCAAGGAACTGCGGGGCGCCGAGCGGGACCTGTACGAGGAGCTGGGCCGACGGATCGACGGGGCGCGGCGGTTGACCTACCGGGCGGCGCTCGCGGTGGACGACAAGCCGTCCGACGGGTACCTGGCCTCGGCGGCGAAGGCGCGGGCCTGCGAGGTGGCCGAGGAGGTCACGCTGCGCGCGCCCGGCTTCTTCGGCCCCGGCGCCCGGCTGGACCACCCGCTGCTGGACAAACTCGCCCGCGACGCCCGGGGCGTGGAGTTCATGGAGGGGACCCGGAACATCCAGAAGCTCACCCTCTTCCAGGGACTGCACACCGGAAAGGTCGGCCGGCTCTGAACAGGACCGAGGATCCGATCAGGACCGAGGATCCGACCGGAACCGGGAACCCGATCGGAACGGGAGATCCGATCAGTGCGGAAGTCCCGTACGGGACCGGACAATCGGTCCTGGTCTGGCGGATTCCATTGTCCGGTCCGATTCAACCGGGTACGGAGGAAGCGCCGTTTCTGGCGGAACTGGAGAAACTGCTCGACGCGGACGAACGGGCCCGCGCCCGCAGCGGTCGGCTGCCCGGGGTGCGGCGCCGTTTCGTGGTCTCGCACGCCGCCACCCGGATCCTGCTCGGCGAGCGGCTGGGCCGCCCTCCGGACGGGCTGCGCTTCGTCCGCGGCCGCTGGGGCAAACCGGCGGTCGCGGACGCTCCCGGCCTGCACTTCAGCCTGTCCCACTCAGGTGAGCTGGCGCTGCTGGCGCTGGCCCCCCGGCCGGTCGGCGTGGACCTCGAACTGGTCCGCTCCGGCCGGGACGTCCACCGGCTGTCCCGGCGCTTCTTCCCCTGTCAGGAGGAGGAGTTGGTCGCCCGGGGCGGCCGGTCGGCGTTCGCCCGGCTGTGGGCCAGGAAGGAGGCGTGCGTGAAGGCCTCGGGCGGCAGGCTCACCGAGGGGCTGGCGCTCCCGGTGGCCCACCCGGCCGCCGAGGCCACCGTGCACGCGCCGGATTCCGGGCCGCTCACGGGGCCCTGGAGAGTGGCCGACCTGCCGCTCCCGGAGGAATACGCGGGGTCCGTCGCGCTGTTGGGCGACGGACCCTTCAGCGTCTCCGGAGGAGTGTGGTATCCAATAGCGCCTGGGGATTCCGACCCCACCCCGCACAAACCGGGTGTCAAGTAGAAGAAACTCCCCCTCGAAACGGCGAAGTTGTACCCGTGATCACGTGCCGGATCGTCACTAGATTCTCCGGTACGAACGCACGCCGCACCGCACGGCCGGATCGTCGGTTCGGCCCGTGCCCGGGTCCGGGCGAATTCTGCTGAAGAGGAGGGGAACGTGATCGTGGAAGGCAGGAACGTGATCACCAGGGCGGCTCGGTGGAGCGCTGTCCACCCCTGGTGGGCGATCGCGCTCTGGGTGGTGTTCGTGGTCGGCGCCCTGGTGGTCGGCGGCGTCACCGGCACCCGGCAGGCCACCAACTCCGACCTCTCCATCGGACAGTCGGGCCGGGCCGCCGCGATCGCCCGCAGCGGCGGCCTCCAGGACCGCGCCGTGGAGAACCTCCTCATCACCGCCTGGGGCGGCGGCGCCCTCGACCCGGTCCGCGCGCGCTCCGCCGCCGTGGACGCCGTCCGGGACCTGAGCACCCTGGGCGGCATCGCCTCGATCGGCAAGCCGCAGTCCGCCCCGGACGGCTCCGCCCTGCTGGTCCCGGTCACCCTGGAGGGGGACCCGGAGACCGCCGCCAACCGGGTGCAGCCGCTGCTGGACTCCGTCGACCGGTCCCGGAAGGAGCACACCGACCTGCGGATGGAGCTGGTCGGCGCCGGCTCGATCAAGGCCGGACTGAACGAGATGCTGAGCAGGGACCTGGGCAAGGCCACCGTGCTGAGCCTGCCGGTGACCCTGCTGGTGATGGTCTTCGTCTTCGGCGCGATCGTCGCCGCGAGCGTCCCGGTGGTGCTCGGCCTCTCCTCGGTGCTGGCCGGGCTCGGCCTGTGGGGGGTGGCCTCGCAGTGGATCCCCGATCCCGGGCCGGTCACCCAGTTCATGGTCCTGATGGGCATGGCGATCGGCGTCGACTACTCGCTCTTCTACCTCAAGCGCCAGCGCGAGGAGCGGGCACTGGGCGCCGACAACATCGACGCGATCGAGATCGCCGCCGCCACCTCCGGGCACTCGGTGCTGGTCTCCGGTGTGGTCGTGCTGGTCTCGATGGGCGCGCTCTACCTGGCCGGGCACATCGCCTTCGAGTCGATGGCCACCGGCGCGGTGATCGTGGTGGCGATCGCCATCATCTCCTCGCTGACGGTGCTGCCGGCCATGCTGTCCCGGTTCGGCCGCTACCTGGACGCGCCACGGGTGCCGCTGGTGTGGCGGTTCACCCAGCGGGGCGGGGTCAAGCCCCGGCTCTGGTCGACGATGCTCAAGCCCTCGCTGCGCCACCCGGTGATCGCGCTGGTGGCCTCGGTCGGCGCGCTGCTGCTGCTCGCGCTGCCCGCGCTCGGGCTGAAGCTCAAGGCCACCGGGATCGACGACCTGCCCCGGTCCATCCCGGCGATGCAGTCCTACGAGCGGCTGACCCACTCCTTCCCGAGCCAGTCCGACACCCACACGGTCGCCGTGAAGGTCCCGGCCGACCGGTCGGCGGAGCTGGGCACGGCGGTGGACGAGCTGGTCCAACTCGCGATGACGGACGACCTGTTCGTCCACGACCCCGCCCCGGTGGTGCGGACCTCGGCGGACGGCACGGTGGCCACGGTGGCGATCGGCACCCAGTTCGACAGCGGCTCGCCGCAGGCCCGCGCCTCGCTGGAGCGGCTGCGCGGGGACCTCGTCCCGCAGACCCTCGGCGCGGTCGAGGGCGCCCAGTTCGCGGTCGGCGGCAGCGACGTGGCCTACGACGTGGACTACCGGGCGAACGTGATGGACAAGATGCCCTGGGTGCTCGGGGTGGCCCTGGCGCTGACCTTCCTGGTGATGGCCCTGGCCTTCCGCTCGCTGGTGCTGGCGCTGATCACCGTGGTGCTCAACCTGCTCTCCGCGGTGGCCTCCTTCGGTGTGCTCGCGCTGATCTTCCAGCACACCTGGGCGGAGGGACTGCTGCACTTCGAGTCCACCGGGCGGGTGGTGGCCTGGCTGCCGCTGATGCTCTTCGTGATCCTCCTCGGGCTCTCGATGGACTACCACGTCTTCGTGGTCAGCCGGATCCGGGAGGCGGCCCGCGGCGGGCTGTCGCTCCGGGAGGCGGTCGAGCAGGGCATCACCCGCACCGCCGGAGTGGTGACCAGCGCGGCGGTGGTGATGGTCTGCGTGTTCTCGCTGCTGGCCTCGCTCAACTACATCGAGATGAAGCAGATGGGCGTGGGCATGGCCTGCGCGGTGCTGCTGGACGCGACGCTGATCCGGATCGTGGTGCTGCCGGCCATGATCACCCTGCTCGGCTGGAAGACCTGGTGGCCCTCCCGCCTCGCCCGCCAGTCCGTCGCCCGCACCCCGCGGATGCCCGCGATGGTGGCAGCCGCGGCGGCCTCGGCTGCCGCCCGGACGACACTTCCGTAACACCAGGGCAACCGGCAGAACGGCCGGGGACGGGCTTCGGCCCTCCCCGGCCGCTTCGTGCGTACACCCCGTCGGCGATCCGGTCGCGACGAGGGGTTTGACGGCGCCTGGCCTGGGGTGGTTTGTTACGGGAGTTGTAGAATCGCAAACGCGTTCGTCGTTGCGCGAGCAGCCTCCCGGAGGAGGGCGCATCTGCGACGGGGCGCACCACGGAAGCGGGGGGGCTGGTGTGGTGGTGGGGCATGCACGGTGACGGCCTCGCCTCGGCGCGCTGGCGCGAGGAACTCTCCAGAGTCGGGACGCTCTCCAGCCGGGAGCGACAGGTCTTCGACCTGATCGGAGCCGGCCATTCCAATCGCGGCATCGCCGACCGACTACACGTCACGGAACGCACCGTCAAGGCCCATGTCGCCAGCATCCTGGCAAAACTCGGGGTGGAGTCGCGGCTCCAGGCCGGGCTGGTGGCCCAGGTCCACCAACTCATGTACGAAGGTACATGGCCGGACGAGCCGCGCGTGTCCGATACTTGACCGGCGCGAATGATACCCGGCTTTTCCCTTTTTCAGGCCCTTCCAAACAAATCGACCACCACTGGTGGTGACGCCCTGATGAATCAACGGAAAAGCCTGTGGCTGGAGTTCACCGCTAGGAACGGGGAAATTGGTGTACATCTCCATATTAGGCCCACTGTTGATCGGGGACGGTCAGCGCACCGTGGGTCTACGGGCGAAGAAGAACCGCGTGATGCTCACCATGTTGGCGCTGAACGCCGGTCAGGTGGTCGCCTTCGACGAGCTGATCGACGAGCTGTGGGGGGAGGCGCCGTTGAAGAACGCGCGCAACGCCCTCCAGGCCAACGTCAAGCGGATGCGGAAGTCCCTGGCCGAACACGGCCTGGAAAGACCGGACCAGGAGCTGATCCGCACGGTCGACAACGGGTACATGCTGGACATCCCGGAGGAGGCGGTCGACGCGTACCGCTTCCTGCGGACTGCGGAGAAGGGTGCGGGGCTGGTCGAGCACCGGCCGTACGAGGCCATGGACACGCTCCGCGGGGCGCTGGCCATGTGGCGCGGACCGGCTCTGCTCGACACCAGCGACGGACCGTGGTGCCGAGCGGTCGCACTGCGGTTGGACGAACAGCGCAAGACGGCCCGCGAGGACCTGATCTCGGCGCAGTTGCAGTCCGGCGAGGCCGGTGCGGTGGTGGCCGAGCTGAAACAGCTGCTCGCCCAGTACCCCGAACGGGAGCGGTTCAGCGAGCAGTTGATGATCGCTCTGTACCGCTGCGGCCGCCAGTCGGAGGCGGTGGACATCTTCCACCGCACCCGCAAGTGGCTCGACGAGGAGCTGGGGCTCAAACCGAGCCGCCGGCTCCACCACCTGTACCAGGCGATCCTGATGCAGGACCCGTCCCTGTGAGCCCGGGGCGAGGGCAGCTCGCCCCGGGCTCAAGGACGGACTGAAGGACTAGCGGCGGCGCAGGGCGGCATCGGTGATCCCACCGATCCGTCCGGCCGCCGCTTTTCCGAGCATCTCCTCGTGCCCGCACGGCACCTGGTGCACCGTCAGCGGGCCGCCCAGGTGCGCCCGCCAGCGCTCGGCGAGCTCGGCGCCGGGCGCGCCCTGCGGCTCGTCGGCGGCGACGAACAGCAGCATCGGGCCGTCGAACCGCCCAGGGGTGAACTCCCGTGCGATGTCCGTGTGGTGGCGCATCACGGCCATCAGCCGGGCCAGCTCCCCCTCCTCGATGCCGCCGTCCGCGGCGTGGTGGGTGAGGAAGGCCTCCCGGATCTCCTCGTCGGTGGGGTTCGGGTCCCCCGGGCGCACGGGGTAGACGTCCAGCGCCGCCAGGAAGTCCACCCGCTCGCCCGCCTCCCGGAGCCTGACCGCGATCTCGTGCGCGACCAGCCCGCCGAAGGACCAGCCCAGCAGGTGGTACGGGCCGTGCGGCTGCACCCCCCGGATCCGCTCCAGGTACACCTGCGCCAGCTCCCCCACCCCGAGCGGCTTGTGCCACTGCCCGGCGGGCGCCGCGATGCCCTCGGACTGGAGGGCGTAGACCGGGCGGTCCTGGTCCAGGTGCGGGGCCAGTTCGGCGTACGGCAGGCCGAAGCCGACCCCGCCGTGCACGCAGAACAGCGGCTCCGCGCCGCCGCCGGGCCGGATCGGCAGCACCGGCCCCAGCATCGCGGCCGGGAGCGCGGCGGTCCCGGCGGACGGCAGCTCCCGGACGGGCGCCTGCGCGGGGCGGGCGGCCGCGGCCAGGGCCGCCACCGTCTTGTGGGTGAAGACGTCGGCCAGCGAGAGGGTCAGCCCCGCCTTGGCGGCCCGGCTGACGATCTGCACCGAGCGCAGGCTGTCACCGCCGAGGGCGAAGAAGTCCCCGTCGGCGCCGACCCCGTCGAGCCCGAGGATCTCCCCGAAGACGGCCGCGATCACCTCCTCGGCGGGCGTTCCCGGCGCCCGTTCCCGGCCCCGCGCCTCGGCCGCCCGACTCCCCGGCTCGGGCAGGGCGGCCGTGTCCACCTTGCCGTTGGCCGTCAGCGGCAGCGCGGGCAGCGTCACCAGGTCGGAGGGCACCATGTGCGCGGGCAGGGACTCGCCGAGGAAGGCGCGCAGCACCGGCACGTCGACGGCGGCCACACCGGACAGCGGCACCACGTACCCGACCAGCTGCGGAACGCCCGTCGGCGTCGGGCGGACCCGCACCGCGGCCTGGACCACCACCGGGTGGCGGGTCAGCGCCGCCTCGATCTCGCCCAGCTCGATCCGGAAGCCGCGCAGCTTGACCTGGTGGTCGACCCGGCCGACGTAGTCCAGGGTCCCGTCGGCGCGCCAGCGCACGAGGTCCCCGGTGCGGTACATCCGGCTGCCGGGCGGGCCGTACGGGTCGGCGGTGAAGCGTTCGGCGGTGGTCGCCGGGCGGCTCAGGTACCCGTGGGCGAGACCGGCCCCGGCGATGTAGAGCTCGCCGGTGACCCCGGCCGGCACCGGGGCGAGCGCCGCGTCCAGCACGTACGCCCGGTGGCCCGCCAGCGGGCGGCCGATCGACGGGCGGCCGTCGCCGGGGCCCAGCGGGTCGCTCCAGCTGGCGCAGACCGAGGTCTCGGTCGGGCCGTAAGCGTTGCGGAACTCGACCTCCCCGGCGAAGCGGTCCACCAGCGCGGGCGGGCAGGCCTCGCCGCCGACGGCCAGCACCAGCCCCTCGGGCAGCGGGACGTCCTCGGGCAGACCGGCCGCGACGGTGGGCGGCAGGACGGCGTGGTTCACCCGGTGTTCGGCCATCATCCCGGCGAGCTGCTCCCCGGCGAGGCGGCTGTCGTCGGTGGCGAGCACCATGGTGCCGCCGGAGAAGAGCGAGGCGCACAGCTCCCACACGCTGGCGTCGAAGCTGAAGGAGGCGAACTGGAGCACCCGGGCGGGCTGGAGCGTCAGGAGGTTGGCGACGAGGTTGACCGCCCCGGAGTGGGGCACCGCGACGCCCTTGGGGCGGCCGGTCGAGCCGGAGGTGTAGATGACGTACGCGGTGTCCGTCGGGGTGAGCGGCCGGGTGCGGTCGGCGTCGACGGGGTCGGTGGACGGGGCGGCGGCCAGCTCCGCCTCCGTCGCGGGGTCGTCCAGGAGCAGCGGGACGACGCCCTCGGGCAGGTCCGGCAGCCGGTCGGCGGAGTGCCCGTCGGTCAGCACCTGGACGGGCGCCGCGTCGTCGAGCATGTGGGCGATCCGGTCGGCCGGGTACTGCGGGTCCACCGGCAGGTAGGCGGCGCCGGTCTTGAGCACCGCGAGGAGGGCGATCACCATCTCCGGGGAGCGCGGCAGGGCGAGCGCCACGAGGTCCCCGGGGCCCGCCCCGCGGGCCAGCAGCAGCCGGGAGAGGCGGTTGGCGCGGGCGTTGAGCTCCCGGAAGTCCAGCCGCAGGGTGCCGGGGCCCGCCGGGACGGCGTCGGGGACGATCAGCGCCAGGTGGTCCGGGTCCTCGGCGGCGTGGTGCTCCAGCAGGGCGGGCAGGGTGAGGGGCCCCGCGGGGGCGGAGGCGGGGCGCATGGCGGGGGTCGGGGCGCCCCAGTCCTCCAGCAGGAAGTGCCGTTCCTCCGCGGTCAGCAGCTCCAGGGCGCTGAGCGGGGCGTCCGGGGCGTCGGCGGCGGAGGCCAGGAGGGTGGCCAGCGAGCGGGCCAGCCGGTGCGCGGTGGCGGCGGTGAAGAGGTCCTCGCGGTACTCCAGCAGGATGTCCAGCCCGGCGGGGGCGCCGTCCGCGCCGGTGCGCTCACGCACCTGGAAGGACAGGTCGAACTTGGCGGTGGCGGTACCGGTGGGCAGCACCTCGGCGGTCAGGCCCGGCATGGGGGGCAGGTCGGCCCCGCCGCCGAACGAGCCGGTCTCGAAGGCCAGGACCACCTGGAACAACGGCTGGCGGCCCATCGAGCGGACCGGGTTGAGCTCCTCGACCAGGTGCTCGAAGGGCAGTTCGGTGTGCGCGTAGGCCGTCAGGTCGGTCTCCCGGACCCTCCCGAGCAGCTCGCGGAAGGCCGGGTCGCCGGAGGTGTCGGTGCGCAGCACCAGGGTGTTGACGAAGAAGCCGACGAGCTCGCGGACGGCCTCGTCCGCACGCCCGGCCACGGCGGTGCCGAGCGGGATGTCGGTGCCCGCGCCGAGCCGGGTGAGCAGGGCGGAGAGCCCGGCCTGGACGGCCATGAACAGGCTGGCCCCGCCGGAGCGGGCCAGTTCGGCCAGCCGGGCGTGGACCTCGGCGGGCACCTCGTGGGCGACCTCCGCGCCCCGGTGGCCGGCGCGGGCCGGGCGCGGGAAGTCGGTGGGCAGCTCCAGTTCCTCGGGGATGCCGGCCAGGACCTCGCGCCAGTGGGCGAGTTCGGCGGCGGCGAGGCTGTCCGGGTCGTCCTTGGTGCCGAGCAGGGCGCGCTGCCAGAGCGCGTGGTCGGCGTACTGCACCGGCAGCGGCGGCCAGTCGGGCGCGCGGCCCTCCGTCCGGGCCCGGTAGGCGGTGGCGAGGTCGCGGGCGAGGGGCTCGAAGGAGGCGCCGTCGGCGGCGATGTGGTGCACGGTCAGCGCCAGCGCGTGGTCCTCCGCGCCGAGGGTGAACAGCCGGGCCCGCAGCGGCACCTGGGAGGAGAGGGTGAAGGGGCGGGCGGACTCCTCGGCGAGCGCGCCCTCCAGCTCGTCGGCGGTCAGCTCGACCGTCTCCAGCCGGGCGCCGGCCCGCTCCGCCTCGGCGGCGGTCAGCACCAGCTGCGAGGGCAGCCCGTCGGCCTCGGCGAAGACGGTGCGCAGGCTCTCGTGCCGCTCCACCACGTCCCGGACGGCGGCGGCCAGCGCGGCCCGGTCCAGCGGTCCGGACAGCCGGACGGCCAGCGGGATGTTGTAGGTGCCGGTCGGGCCGTCCATCTTGTCCAGGAACCAGAGCCGCTCCTGGGCGTGGGAGAGCGGCACGGTGGCGGGCCGCTCGGCGACGGCCCGCAGCGCGGGCCGGGCCGGGGCGGGCTCCGCCGGCGCCTCCTCCGGGTCCAGGGCACGGGCCAGCGCCTCGGCCGTACGGGCGTCGAACAGCGCCCGCACCGGGACGTCCGTGCCGAGCGCCGCGCGCAGCCGGTTGACCACCCGGGTGGCGGACAGCGAGTGCCCGCCGAGCTCGAAGAAGTCGTCGTCCGCGCCGACCCGCTCCAGCCCGAGGGCCTCGGCGAACACCGTGCAGAGCAGCTCCTCGCGCTCCCCGGCCGGCTCGCGCCCGGTGCCCGCCCGCTCGTCCGGCGGGGCGGGCAGGGCCTTGCGGTCGACCTTGCCGTTGGGGGTCAGCGGCAGGTCGTCCAGGGGAACGTACACGGCAGGGATCATGTGCGTGGGCAGCACCGATGACGCCCGCTCCCGCAACCGGTCGCGGTCGATCCCTGCCGGTACGACATAGGCGACCAGGCGGGCGTCCCCCGCCCGGTCGGTGCGGGCCGTGACGACGGCCCGCCGGACGCCGGGCTGCGCGGCCAGCACCGACTCGATCTCGCCCAGCTCGATCCGGTAGCCGCGGATCTTGACCTGGAAGTCGCTGCGCCCGGCGTACTCCAGCGCCTCCCCGGCGGTGTCCCAGCGGACGATGTCGCCGGTGCGGTACATCCGGTCCCCGGCCGGGCCGTACGGGTCGGCGACGAAGCGCTCGGCGGTCAGGCCGGGGCGGTTCAGGTAGCCGCGGGCCAGGCCGCCGCCGGCCAGGTAGAGGTCCCCGAAGGTGCCGTCCGGGACGGGGCGCAGCGCGCCGTCCAGCACGTAGGCGCGGGTGTTGGCGATCGGGCCGCCGATCGGCGGCGGGCCCGGCCGGTCGGTCAGCTCGGCGGCGGTGGACCAGATGGTGGTCTCGGTCGGGCCGTACACGTTGGTCACCGAGGCGCAGTGCGCGGTGAGGGTGCGGGCCAGCGGCTCGGGCAGCGCCTCGCCGCCGACCAGGGCGCGCAGGCCGGCCAGCCGGGGGGCGTGGTCGGCGGCCAGGGACTGCCACAGGCTCGGGGTGGCCTGGAGGACGGTGGCGCCGAGGCCGGTGACCGCGTCGGCCAGGGCGGCCGGGTCGCGGACGGTCTCGCGGTCGGCGACCAGGAGTTCGGCGCCGCTCGCGAGCGGGACGAACAGCTCCAGGTTGGCGATGTCGAAGCCGAAGGTGGTGACGGCCAGCAGCCGGTCGGCGGGGGTCACGGCGAAGCGCCCGGCCATGTCCCGGACCAGGTTGACCAGCGCGCCGTGCGGCACCACCACGCCCTTGGGGCGGCCGGTGGAGCCGGAGGTGTAGATGACGTACGCGGGGTGGTGGTGGTCCGGAGCCCCCGCCGCGCACTGCCCGAGCGCGGCGGGGAGGCCCTCCGGTTCGTCCAGGACCCACAACCCGTCCTGTCCGGCGAGGAGTTCGCGCACCCGGCGGTGGGTGAGGGTGACCACCGGGGCGGCGTCGTCGAGCATGTAGCGCAGCCGGTCCACCGGGTAGTCCGGGTCCAGCGGCAGGTAGGCGGCGCCGGTCTTGAGGACGGCCAGGGCGGCCACCACGAGGTCGCAGGAGCGGTCCAGGGCGATCGCCACCACCCGCTCCGGTCCGGCCCCGGCGGCGGTCAGCCGCTGGGCCAACTCGTCTGCGCGACCGTGCAGTTCGCGGTAGGTGAGGCGCTGGTCGCCGCAGCGCACGGCGGGCGCGTCCGGGGTGCGGGCCGCCTGCGCGTCCAGCAGCGGGGCGAGCCAGGGGCCGGGCGGCGGGGTCGCGGTGGCGTTGCGCCCCTCGACGACCAGGGCCCGCTCGGCCGCGTCCAGCACGTCCAGCCGGCCGCAGGGCTCGTCGGGCGCGGCCACGGCGGCGGCCAGCAGCCGGGCGAAGCGGCGCCCGATCAACTCGGCCTCGGCGCGGCCGAGCAGCGCGGGCACGTGGTTGACGGCGAGGCCGAACGGCGTGCCGGGGAAGACGGTGAGGGTGACCGGGAAGTGCGTGGCCGAGCGGATGTCGACGCCGGTCACCCGGGGGCCGTCGCCGGGGTCGAGCCGCAGGCTGCCCATCGGGTAGTTCTGGAACATCAGGGCGGTGTCGAAGAGTTCGCCGCGCACGGTGGTCAGTTGCTGCACCTCGGCGAGGGTGAGGTGCTCGTGCGGCAGCAGCTCGGTCTGCGCGTGCTGGACGGCGGCGAACAGCTCGGCCGGGGTGCGCGCCGGGTCGACGTCCACCCGGACCGGCAGGGTGTTCGCGAACAGGCCCACCATCCGCTCCACGTCGGGGATCTGGGCCGGGCGGCCGGAGCTGACCGCGCCGAACAGCACGGTGTCCTGGCCGGTCAGCCGGGCGAGCAGCAGCGCCCAACAGCCCTGCACCACCGAGTTGACGGTCAGTCCGCGCGCCCGGGCGAAGCCGGTCAGCGCGGCGGACACCTCGGGGTCGAGGTCCAGCGGGACGGACTGCGGCAGCGCGCCCGCGCCCTCCGAGGCACCCGTACCGCCGGCCGGCACCAGCCGGGTCGGCTCGGCCACCCCGGCCAGGGCGGCGCGCCAGGCCTTCCGGGCGGCCTCCTTGTCCTGGGCGCCGAGCCACGCCAGGTGGGCGTGGTAGCGGGCGGTCCGCCCGTCCGGCGCGGCGGCCGCTCCCCCGGCCGCTTCGGCGAGTTCGCCGAGCAGGGTGACCATCGACCAGCCGTCCAGCAGGATGTGGTGGACGGTCCACACCAGCCGGCACCGGCCGTCCCCGGCACGCGCGAGGGTGAGGCGGTGCAGCGGGGGGCGGGCGAGGTCGAAGCGGCGCAGCCGGTCCTCCTCGGCCAGCCGGTCGAACTCGGTGTCGGCCTCCGCCCCGACGGCGGCCACCGCGACCTCGTGCCAGGGCAGCGCGACGGCGGTCGGGATCACCTGGACCGCCTCGCCGTTCTTGCGATGCCGGAAGCAGGCCTTGAGGTTGGGGTGCCGTTCCAGGAGCGCGTCCGCCGAGGTGCGCAGCGCGGCGGCCTCGGTGTCGGTCAACTCCTCGAAGTCGAGCACCAGCTGAATGGTGTAGACGTCCGTGCCCTCGCGGTCGTACTCCGAAAGAAAGAGCAGCCCCTGTTGCAGTGGCGAGAGCGGAAGGACTTCACTGATGGCGGACGGCCGATTCAAACCGGGCTCCTCGTGGAAGGCCTGCGTTGTGCTGTTCAGGCAGTGCGTCTGCGGTTCGCGGGTGAGGGAATAACAAACGCTTTCCGATGACGCTGACGGGCAACTGACCGGCAGCTGACGGACGGCTGACGCCCGTGGCCGAGCTGCGCCGATGCGCCCGCCGCGGGGCCCGTCAGCAATCCGTCAGCCCCTCGTCAGCGAGCGGCGGGAGGCTTGCCGCCGAGGCTAATTCGTTACCGAAGGCCAGGAGTCTCCAGTGCCGGTCATTTCCGCGTCGCACGAATTCGAGGTCAGCGACCTCTTCGTGAATCTTCAGCCGATCTTCGGGCACCGTCTCTTCGTGAAAGTCGAAGGATTCAACTTCGCCGGATCCATCAAGCTGAAAGCGGCCCGGGAAATGGTGGCCCAGGCCGAGGCGTCCGGTGCGCTCCGCCCCGGATCGACGCTGGTGGAGTCCTCCTCCGGGAACATGGGCGTGGCGCTGAGCGTGCTCGCCGCCGCCCGCGGCTACCGCTTCATCTGCGTCACCGACTCCCGCTGCAACGAGGTCACCCGGCGCACCATGGAGTCGTACGGCACCGAGGTGCACCTGATCACCGAGCCGCACGAGACCGAGGGCTTCCTCGGCGCGCGGATCCGGCACGTCCAGGCGCTGCTCGCCGCCGACGAGCGGCGGGTCTGGCTCAACCAGTACCTGAGCCCGGGCAACTGGATGGCGCACTACCGCACCACGGCGCCCGCGATCGCCCGTCAGTTCCCGGACCTGAACGTGCTGTTCGTCGGCGCCGGCACCACCGGCACCCTGATGGGCTGCGCCCGGTACTTCCGCGAGCGGCGCCCCTCGGTGCGGGTGATCCCGGTGGACAGCGTCGGGTCGGTCACCTTCGGCACCCCGCCGGCCACCCGGCACATCCCGGGCCTGGGCACCAGCGTGCGGCCGCCGCTGCTGGACGACTCGCTGGTGGACCGCCCGATCCACGTCGAGGAGCGGGACACCGTGCGCACCTGCCGCGAGCTGATGCGCGGCGGCTTCATGTTCGGCGGTTCCACCGGCACCGCGGTGAGCGGGGCGCTGCGCTGGCTGAACGAGCACCACGGCGACGGCGCCGGCGGCGTGCGCGAGCGGGTGACCGCCGTGACCATCTCGCCCGACCTGGGCGAGCGCTATCTGGACACCGTCTACCACGACGAGTGGGTCCGCGACGCGATCGGCCCGGAGGGCCTGCTGCCCGGCATCGAGCACCAGGGGCTCGACGCGAGCCCGCTCGCCGGGCTGCACCCGGTGACCGGCTGATCGACGACGGCAGTGACAGAGGGTCGAGAGTTTCCGAGGCTGGCTGAGGCGACGATGACGGAGAGCAAAGCAGTGACGACGAACCGGGGCGCTGTCCTCCCGCTCACCTCGGCGCAGGCCGAGATCTGGTTCGACGAGCAGTTCGCCGCGGGCCCGTTGGCCTACAACATGGCGGACTACATCGACCTGCGCGGGCCGCTCGACCCCGAGCTGCTCGGCCGCGCCCTGCAGCGCCTGGGCCACGAGGCCGAGGGGCTGCGGGTGCAGTTCGTCGAGGAGGACGGCGCACCCGGCCAGATCATCCGGCCGCTGGCCCAACTCCCGCTGAAGACGTTGGACTTCAGCGACGAGGTGGAGCCGCTGGCGGCGGCCGAGCGGTGGATGCGGGCGGACCACGCCGACCCGATCACCATCACCGACTTCCCTCTGTTCCGCGGTGCGCTGATCCGGCTCGACGCCGAGCGGCACCTGCTCTACCTGTGCATGCACCACATCCTCGCGGACGGCTTCAGCCGCGGGCTGATCTACCCCAAGCTCTCCGGCCTCTACAGCCGGCTGGGCGCCGGGGCCGCCCCCGCGGAGCTGGACGCCGACGCGATCCCGCCGTTCCACCGGCTGCTGGACGCCGAGCGCAAGTACCTCGACTCCAGGATGGTCGCCAAGGACCGCGCCTACTGGACCGACCGGCTCACCTCCGAGGAGCACGGCCCGCTGCCCGAGCTGGTCTCGCTCTCCGAGCAGGAACCGGCCCCCGCCCGGGTCGCGCTGCGCGAGACCGTCCGGCTCTCCCCGGAGAGCACCGCCGCGCTGCACGCCCTCGCCCAGGACGGCAAGGTCACCCTGCCGGTGCTGATGGTCGCCGCGATGGCCGCCTACACCCAGCGGGCCACCGGCGTCGCGGCGCCGCTGCTCACCCTGCCGGTCACCGGCCGGGTCGGCGCGGTCAGCCGCTCGATCCCCGGCATGCTCGCCAACTACCTGCCGCTGGCCGTCCGGGTCCGCCCGGAGATGACCCGCACCGAGCTGCTGCGCGCGGCCTGGCGCGAGGTCTCCGGCACGCTCCAGCACCAGCGCTACCGCGGTGACCGGGTCCGCCGCGACATCGGCCTGCGGATCGACGACCAGCGCGCCTTCGGCCCGTTCATCAACGTCCTCAACCAGGACCCCGAGCTGCCCTTCGGCGAGGAGTGCCGGGGCGTGGTGGTGAACCTCTCCACCGGCATCGTCAAGGACCTCATCATGACGGTCCTGAACGCGGACGACGGCACGGTGGAGCTCCACCTGGACGGCAACCCCGAGCTGTACACCGCCGCCGAACTCGCCACCCACCTGGCCCGGTTCGCGACCTTCCTGGGCGCCCTCGCCACGATGCCCGCCGACCGCCCGCTCGGCCAGGTCGGCCTCGGCGCGACCGGCGAGCCGCTCGGGCTGCTCGGCGCGTGGGACCGCGCCGCCGAGCCGGACCAGGGCCTGGTCGAGCGGGTGCGCGCCGTCGCGGCCGCGCACCCCGACGCGGTCGCGGTGTACGACGGCCGGGAGCGGGTGGACTACCGCGAGCTGCTCACCCGCACCGCCGGGGCCGCCGCCCGGCTGACCGCCGCCGGGGTGGGCGCCGGTTCGGTGGTGGCGATGTTCGCCGAGCCCGGCGTGCCCTTCGTCACCGGCCTGCTGGCCGTCCAGGCGGTCGGCGGCGCCTACCTGCCGCTGGACCCGACCGCGCCCGCCGCCCGCAACGCCGGGCTGCTGGCCGACAGCGGCGCCCGGCACGTGCTGGCCGGCGCCGGGTACGCGGAGCAGGCCGCCGAGGTGGCCGGCTCGACGGCCGCCGTACTGCCGCTGGCCGACCCGGGCGACTCCGCCCACACCGGCGAACTCGCCGCCGTCGGCGGCGGGTTGGACCTCGCCTACGTGATGTTCACCTCCGGCTCGACCGGCAGGCCCAAGGGCGCGATGGTGCAGCGCTCCGGGATGATGAACCACCTGTGGGCCAAGATCGGCGACCTCGACCTCACCGCCGGCCACTCCGTGGTGCAGAACGCCCCGCTGACCTTCGACGTGTCGGTGTGGCAGATGCTCGCCCCGCTGCTGGTGGGCGGCGCCGTCCGGGTCTCCGGCACCGACATGGCCGCCGACCCGACCGCGCTGTTCGGCATGGTCCGGGCGGAGCGGATCACCGTCCTGGAGGTCGTCCCTTCCCTGCTGCGCGCCGCCCTGGACGCCTGGGACCTCGACGGCAGCGCACCCGAACTCCCGGACCTGCGCTGGCTGATGGTCACCGGCGAGGCGCTGCCCGCCGACCTCTGCCGGCGCTGGCACGCCCGGTACCCGGCGGTGCCGATGATGAACGCCTACGGCCCCACCGAGTGCTCCGACGACGTCACCCACGCCGTCATCACCGCCGCGGACGACCTCGGCGCCCGCGTCCCGATCGGCGGCGCGGTGCGCAACACCCGCCTCTACGTGCTCAGCGACGAGCTCCAGCCCGTCCCCGTGGGCGTCCCCGGCGAGCTCTACATCGGCGGCGCCGGCGTCGGCCGCGGCTACCTGCACGACCCGGCCCGCACCGCCGGCACCTTCATGGCCGACCCCTTCGCCGGCCCCGGCACCCGGATGTACCGCACCGGCGACCGCGTCGTCCAACGCCCCGACGGACAGCTGGAGTTCATCGAACGGCGGGACCACCAGGTCAAGATCCGCGGCCGCCGCGTCGAGACCGGCGAGATCGAGGCCGTCATCCGCAGCCTCGACAGCGTCACCGACGCCGCCGTGGCCGTCCTGCCCGACACCTCCGGCAACCCCCGCCTGGTCGGCTACCTCACCGGCCCCGACGTCCGGCCGAGCCAGGTCCGAGCCGAACTCGCCCAGCTGCTGCCCGCGTACATGATCCCGGCCTCCTGGCTGGTGCTGGACGCCATGCCGCTCACCCCGAACGGCAAGCTCGACCGCAAGGCCCTGCCGCAGCCCGCCACCACCGAGCAGGACGGCACCCGCGGCCCGCGCACCGAGCGCGAGCGGATCCTGTGCGACATCCTCGCCGAGGTGCTCGGCACCACGAGCGTCGGCATCGACGAGGACTTCTTCGCCCTCGGCGGCGACAGCATCCGCTCCATCCAGGTGGTCAGCCGCGCCCGCAAGGCCGGACTGACCTTCAGCACCCGGGACATGTTCACCCACAAGACCGTCGCCGCCCTGGCCCGGGTGGCCGGCGGCGGCGCCGCGGAGCCGGCCGTCCGGGAGGACGAGGGCGGCCCCGGCCCGTACGAACTCACCCCGATCATCGCCCAGTTGCACGAGGACACCCGCAGCCTCACCGGCCCGGTGGTCAAGTACAGCCAGCACGTGGTGGTCCGCGTCCCGGCCGGCCTGGACGCGGAGCTGCTCGACGCCGCCCTGCACGCCCTGGTCGACCACCACGACGCGCTGCGCACCCGGGCCACCGAGCCCTCCCCCGGCCTGTGGCACCTGGAGGTGCTGGCCCCCGGTGCGCTGGGCGGTGTCCGGCTCGTCAGCACGGCGGAGGGCAACGAGGCCGACCTGCTCGGCTTCGCCGAGCGGCAGGCCGCCGCCGCCCGCGCCCGGCTCGACCCCGGCGCCGCCGTGGTCGTCCAGGCCGTGCTGATCCCCGCCGCGCCCGGCGCCGACAGCGCCCACCTGGTGATCTGCGCCCACCACCTGGTCATCGACGGCGTCTCCTGGCGCATCCTGCTGCCCGACCTGGCCGCCGCCTGCGAGGCGCTGGCCGAGGGCCGCACCCCCGCCCCGGACCAGGTCGGCACCTCCTACCGCGCCTGGTCCCGGCTGCTCGCCGAGCAGGCCCGCACCCAGGTGCGCGGCGCCGAACTCACCCTCTGGCAGGGCATCCTGGACGGTCCGGACCCGCTGGTCGGCACCCACCGGCTGGACCCGGAGACCGACGTGTACGGCACCCAGCGCACCCTGCGCCTGGAGCTCGGCCCCGAGGTCACCGGCCCGCTGCTCACCGACGTCCCGGCGGCCTTCCACGCCGAGGTCAACGACGTGCTGCTGACCGGCCTGGCGCTCGCCGTCGCCGACTGGCGCCGCCGCCACGGCCACGCGCAGTACGCCCAGACCCTGATCGAGCTGGAGGGCCACGGCCGCGAGCAGCTCAGCGACGACCTGGACCTGTCCCGTACGGTCGGCTGGTTCACCTCCGCCTTCCCCGTCCGCCTCGACCCCGGCCCGCTGGACTGGGACGAGCTGTGGTCCGGCGGCCCCGCGCTGGCCGCCGCGCTCAAGCGGATCAAGGAGCAGCTGCGCGCCCTGCCCGACCGGGGCGTCGGCTACGGCCTGCTGCGCTACCTCAACCCGCACGCCGCCCGCACCCTGGCGGGCCGCCACAAGCCGCAGATCGGCTTCAACTACATGGGCCGCTTCGACGCCCGCGAGAGCGGCCTGTGGGAGCCGGCCGGCGGGGACGGCGTGGTCGGCACCGGCGCCCACCCCGGCATGCCGCTGCCGCACCTGCTGGACGTCACCCCGGCCACCGAGGACCGGCAGGACGGCCCGCACCTGATCGCCAACTGGTCCTGGGCCGGGCGCACCGTCGCCGAGGAGGACGCCCAGGACGTCGCCGAGACCTGGTTCCGCGCCCTCGAACTGCTCTCCCGGCACTCCGGGCCGGGCGGCCGCACCCCCTCCGACCTTCCGCTGGTCCGGCTGGACCAGGAGGAGATCGAGGAGTACGAGACCGAACTCGCCCGGGCCGGCACCGCACTGGCCGACGTGCTGCCGCTCACCCCGCTCCAGCAGGGCATGCTCTTCCACGCCGACTACGACGCCGCCGGGCAGGACGCCTCCGGCGAGGGCGTCGACGTGTACACCCTGCAGATCGTCGCCGACATCGAGGGCGAGCTGGACCCGGCCGCCCTGCGCGCCGCCGGCCAGGCCCTGCTCGACCGGCACCCCAACCTGCGCGCCGCCTTCCGCGCCCGGGCCGCCGGCGAGCCCGTCCAGGTGATCCCGCAGCACGCCGAACTCCCCTGGCTGGAAGCCGACCTGACCGACCTGCCGGAGCCCGCCCGGGCCGCCGAGCTGGACCGGATCACCGAGGCCGAACGCACCCGCCGCTTCGACCTCGCCGCCCCGCCGCTGCTGCGCTTCGCCCTGGTCACCCACGGCGAGGGCCGGCACCGGTTCATCTGGACCAGCCACCACATCCTGGTCGACGGCTGGTCGATGCCGCTGCTGGTGCGCGAGCTGTTCGCGCTCAGCGCGCCCGGCGCGGACGTCACCCTGCTGCCCGACCCGGCCCCGTACCGCTCCTACCTGGCCTGGATGGCCGCGCAGGACCGCGAGGCGGCGCGCGCCGCCTGGCACGGGGTGCTGGCCGACCTGGAGGAGCCGACCCTGCTCGTCCCGGCCGACCCGGCGCGCGTCCCCGCGCTGCCGGAGGCCGTCCGCACCGAGGTGCCGCGCGAGCTGACCGCCGCGCTGTCCGGCTGGGCGCGCGGCCAGGGCCTGACCCTCAACACCGTGGTCCAGGGCTGCTGGGCGCTGCTGCTCGGCCGGCTCACCGGCCGCCAGGACGTGGTGTTCGGCACCGTCACCTCCGGCCGCCCGGCCGAGGTGCCGGACGTCGAGGCGATGATCGGCATGTTCCTCACCACCGTGCCGGTCCGGGCCCGGCTGCACCCCGGCGCCACCCTCGCCGAGCTGCTGCACGCCCTGCAGGAGCAGCAGTCCGCGCTGCTGCCGCACGAGCACCTCGGGCTCGCCGCGATCCACCAGGCCGCCGGGCTGGCCGGCGAGGCCTTCGACACCGTGGTGCTGTTCGAGAACTTCCCGCTGGACGAGCAGGGCCTGGCCACCACCGAGGGCCCGCGGGTGGTCCGCGCCGAGGCCCGGGACGCCCGGCACCACCCGCTCAGCCTGGTGGTGCACCCCGGCGAGGCGCTCAGCCTGCGGCTGGACTACCACCCGGGGCTGTTCACCCGGCCCGAGGTCGAGCAGGTGGCGACGGTCCTCCTGCACCTGCTGCGCACCGTCGCCGAGCGGCCCGCGCTGCCGCTCGCCCAGGTCGACGTGACCGCCCCGGTCGACCTCACCGGCAACGCCACCCCCGGCGAACTGGGCGGACTGCTCGGCAGCTGGGACCCGTCGGTCCCCGAGGAGAGCCTCGGCGTGGTCGAGCGGGTCCGCGCGGTGGCCGAGCGCACCCCCGGGGCGGTCGCCGTGACGGACGGCGCCGGCTCGGTGGACTACCGGGAGCTGGTCGAGACGGCCGGCGGACTGTCGGCGGCACTCACCGCCGCCGGGGTCGGCACCGGATCGGTGGTGGCGATGCTCGCCGAGCCCGGCGTGCCGTTCATCACCGGGGTGCTCGGCGTCCTCGGCGCCGGCGGTGCCTACCTGCCGCTGGACCCAACCGCGCCCGCCGCCCGCAACACCGCGCTGCTGGCCGACAGCGGCGCCCGGCACCTGCTGGTCGGCGCCGGGTACGCGGAACAGGCGGCCGGGTTCGCCGCCGCCGTACCGGGCGGGCCGGTCACCGTCCTCGGGCTGGAGCCCTCGCTCACCTCGCGCGCCCTGCCGGAGCCGGTGGGGACGGGGCTGGACCTGGCGTACGTGATGTTCACCTCCGGCTCGACGGGCAGGCCCAAGGGCGCGATGGTGCAGCGCTCCGGGATGATGAACCACCTGTGGGCCAAGGTCGGCGACCTCGACCTGGTGGCCGGCGACTCCCTGGTGCAGAACGCTCCGCTGACCTTCGACGTGTCGGTGTGGCAGATGCTCGCCCCGCTGCTGGTGGGCGGCGCCGTCCGGGTGTCGGGGACGAAGATGGCGGCCGACCCGACCGCGCTGTTCGGCATGGTCCGGGCGGAGCGGATCACCGTCCTGGAGGTCGTCCCCTCGCTGCTGCGGGCGGCCCTGGACGCCTGGGACACCGAGGGCGGGGCGCCCGAACTCCCGGAGCTGCGCTGGCTGATGGTCACCGGCGAGGCGCTCCCGGCCGATCTGTGCCGGCGCTGGCACGCCCGGTACCCGGCGGTGCCGATGATGAACGCCTACGGCCCCACCGAGTGCTCCGACGACGTCACCCACGCCGTCATCACCGCCGGTGACGAGCTCGGCGCCCGGGTACCGATCGGCGGCGCGGTGCGCAACACCCGCCTCTACGTGCTCAGCGACGAGCTCCAGCCCGTCCCGGTCGGAGTGCCCGGCGAGCTGTACGTCGGCGGCGCCGGCGTCGGCCGCGGCTACCTGCACGATCCGGCCCGTACGGCGGGCACCTTCATGGCCGACCCCTTCGCCGGGCCCGGCACCCGGATGTACCGCACCGGCGACCGCGTCGTCCAACGCCCCGACGGACAGCTCGAATTCATCGAGCGACGGGACCACCAGGTCAAGATCCGCGGCCGCCGCGTCGAGACCGGCGAGATCGAGGCCGTCATCCGTTCACTGGCGACGGTGGCCGACGCCGCCGTGGCCGTCGTTCCCGACGCCTCCGGCAACCCGCGCCTGGTCGGCTACCTCACCGGCCCCGGGATCGACCCCGAGCGGATCCGCCGCGAGCTGGCCGAACTGCTGCCCGGCTACATGGTCCCGGCCTCCTGGCTGGTGCTGGCGGCCATGCCGCTCACCCCGAACGGCAAGCTCGACCGCAAGGCCCTGCCCCGCCCCGACCTGGCCGAGCAGGGCGCCGCCCGAGGCCCGCGCAACGACCGCGAGCGGGTGCTCTGCGAGATCCTCGCCGAGGTGCTCGGCACCACCGGCGTCGGCATCGACGAGGACTTCTTCGCCCTCGGCGGCGACAGCATCCGCTCCATCCAGGTGGTCAGCCGCGCCCGCAAGGCCGGACTCGCCCTCACCACCCGGGACGTCTTCACCCACAAGACCGCCGCCGCCCTCGCCGAGATCGCCGAGGAGGCCGGAAGCGCCGCCGAACCCGTCCCGGCGGAGCCCGAGGGCTCCCTGCTCACCCTCTCCGACGAGGAACTGGCCGACCTGGAATTCGAGCTGAACGAGGAACTGTCGTGACGACCGCTCCGAGAACACGCGCCACCGGACCGACCGCCGGCGGGCCGAACGCCACCGGGCCGAACACCGCCGGGGCCGGGACGAAGATCAGCGAGGTCCTGCCGCTCTCCCCGCTCCAGCAGGGGCTGCTGTTCCTGTCCTCGTACGACCAGGCCGCGTCCGACCCGTACACCCTCCAGCTCGTCGCCGAGCTGGACGGGCCGGGCGCGGGCGACGGCGAGCAGCTCGCCGACCGGCTGCGCACCGCCTCCGCCGCGCTGCTGCGTCGCCACCCCAACCTGCGGGCCTGCTTCCGCCACCGCCGCAGCGGCGAGCCGGTCCAGGTCGTCCTCAAGGACACCGAGGTCGAACCGGAGTGGGTCCGGCACGACCTCACCCACCTGCCCGAGGCCGAGCGGGAGGCCGAGGCCCGGCGGCTGACCCGCGAGGACCGGCTGCGCCGCTTCGACCTGGCCCGGCCGCCGCTGATGCGGTTCACCCTGATCCGGCTCGGCGAGGGGCGCCACCGCTTCCTCTGGTCGGTGCACCACATCGTCATGGACGGCTGGTCCTTCCCCATGGCGGTACGGGAGCTGGGCCTGCTGGGCGATGCCGAGCGGGCCGCCGCGCTGCCCGCCCCGGCACCGTACCGGTCCTTCCTGACCTGGCTGAACGGCCGCGACCGGGCCGCGGCGAGGGCCGCCTGGGCGGAGCTGCTGGACGGCCTGGACGGGCCGCTGCGGGTGCTGCCGGACGCCGAGGACTCGCTCGAACCGCCCGCCCTCGTCCGGCGGGCGCTGTCGCCGGAGCACACCGCCGCCCTGGCCGGCTGGGCGCGCGGCCAGGGCCTGACCCTCAACACCGTGGTCCAGGGCTGCTGGGCGCTGCTGCTCGGTGGGCTCACCGGCCGCCAGGACGTGGTGTTCGGCGCCGTCACCTCCGGCCGCCCGGCCGAGGTGCCCGAGGTCGAGTCGATGATCGGGCTGTTCGCCAACACCCTGCCGGTCCGGGCCGACCTGCGGCCGGACCGGCGGGCGAGCGAGCTGTTCGCGGCGCTGGCCGCCCAGCAGCTCGCCATGATGCCGCACGAGCACCTGCCGCTCGCCGAGGTGCAAGCCGCCTCCGGGGTGCAGGGCGAACTGTTCGACACCGTGCTCGCCTTCCAGAGCTACCCGATGGACGAGGCGGCGCTGTACCGGGAGTCCAGCGGCACCGTCAGCGCGGCCCGGATCCTCTCCGCCACCCACTACCCGCTGAGCCTGACCGTCTTCCCCGGCGACCGCCTCGACCTCCAACTCGGCTACCGCGCCACGGCGCTGACCGAGCCCGAGGCCGAGCGGACGCTCGACCGGCTGACGCGCGTCCTGGAGCAGGTCGCCGAGGACCCGCACACCCCGCTCTCCCGGCTCGGCGCGCCCGAACCCGCCGAGCTGGCCCGCGTCCTCGGCGAGTGGAGCGGCGCCGCCACCCCGGCCTGGCCCGCCCGGCACACCACCGTTCCCGCGCTGTTCGCCGAGCAGGCCGCCCGCACCCCGGAGGCCGTCGCGGTCACCGCACCGGGCGCCTCGCTGACCTACCGCGAACTGGACGAGCGCTCCAGCCGGCTGGCCCACCTGCTGGTCGAGCACGGCGCCGGGCCGGAGTCCTTCGTGGCCGTCGCCCTGCCGCGCGGCGCCGAGCTGATCACCGCCGTCCTCGCCGTGCTCAAGTCGGGCGCCGCCTACCTGCCGCTGGAGCCCACCCACCCGGCGGACCGGATCGGCTACACCCTGGGCGACGCCCGTCCCACCCTGCTGCTGAGCGCCTCCGGCCTGCTGCCCGGCTTCGACCTCCCGCGCATCGACCTCGACGCGCCGGACACCGCCGCCGCGCTCGCCGACCGCCCGGCCACCGCGCCCCCCGCCACCGCCCGGCCCGAGCACCCGGCCTACGTCATCTACACCTCCGGCTCCACCGGCCGCCCCAAGGGCGTCGTGGTGCCGCACCGCAACGTGGTCCGGCTGCTCGACGCCACCGAGCACTGGTTCGGCTTCGGGCCCGAGGACGTGTGGACGCTGTTCCACTCGATCGCCTTCGACTTCACCGTCTGGGAGCTGTGGGGCGCCCTGCTGCGCGGCGGCCGGCTGGTCGTGGTCCCGTACGACGTCTCGCGCTCCCCCGACGCCTTCCTGGACCTGCTCGCCGCCGAGCGGGTGACCGTCCTCAACCAGACCCCCTCCGCCTTCTACCAGCTGATGCGCGCCGACGCCGAGCGATCGCGAGCCCTGTCGTTGCGAACCGTGGTGTTCGGCGGCGAGGCGCTGGACCTCGGCAGGCTCGCCGACTGGTACACCCGGCACGCCGAGGACGCGCCGCGGCTGGTCAACATGTACGGCATCACCGAGACCACGGTGCACGTCTCGTACCAGGAGCTGGACGCCGCCACCGCTGCCGCCGGGAACGGCAGCGTGATCGGGCGCGGCATCCCCGACCTGCGGGTGTACCTGCTGGACGGCGCCCTGCGGCCCGTCCCGGCCGGGGTGCCCGGCGAGCTGTACATCACCGGACCCGGCCTCGCCCGCGGCTACCTGAACCGGCCCGCGCTGACCGCCGAACGCTTCGTCGCTTGCCCCTTCGAGGCGGACGGCACCCGGATGTACCGCACCGGCGACCTCGGCCGATGGCGCGACAGCACCCTGGAATACCTGGGCCGCGCCGATGAGCAGGTCCAACTGCGCGGCTTCCGGATCGAGTTGGGCGAGATCGCGACCGTCCTCGACCGGCACCCGCTGGTCGCCGAGGCGGCCGTCGTCGCCCGCGAGGACCGGCCCGGCGACCAGCGGCTGGTCGCCTACGTGGTGCCCGCCGACCCGTCGCACACCGAACTCACCACCCTGCTCCGGGAATTCGCCGCCGAGCGGCTGCCCGAGTACATGGTCCCGGCCGCCGTGGTCGCGCTGCCCGCGCTGCCGCTGACCGCCAACGGCAAGCTCGACCGCCGCGCCCTGCCCGCCCCCGTGTACGCCACCTCGGCCCGCGCCCCGCGCGGCCGCGAGGAGGAGCTGCTCTGCGACGTCTTCGCCGAGGTGCTCGGGCTCGAACGGGTCGGCGCCGACGACGACTTCTTCACCCTGGGCGGCCACTCGCTGCTCGCCACCCGGATCGTCAACCGGGTCCGGGCCGGACTCGGCGCGGAACTCCAGGTCCGGGACCTCTTCGAGGCGCCCTCCCCGGCCCGCCTCGCCGAGCGGCTGACCGAGCGACTGACCGAGCGGCCGCCCGGCACCGGACGGCCGGACGCCGCCGCGCGCCGCACCCCGCTCACCGCGGGCCCCCGCCCGGCCGTGCTCCCGCTCTCCCCCGCCCAGCAGCGGCTCTGGTTCGTCGAGCAACTGGGCGCCCCCGGCGGGCTGTACCACATCCCGCTGGCCATCCGGCTCACCGGCCGCCTCGACACCTTCGCCCTGGCCGCCGCGCTCCAGGACGTGGTGGCCCGGCACGAGGCGCTGCGCACCGTCTTCCCGCGCCGCGCCGACGGCGCCCCGGCCGGGGGAACCTCGACCGGAGGAACCTCGACCGAGGGGACCACGACCGGGGACACCGCCGAACAGCGGGTGCTCACCCCCGCCGAGGCCGTCCTCCCGCTCCCGGTCAGCCCGACCACCGAGGCCGAACTGCCCGAGGCGCTCGCCGCCGAGGCCGCCCGGGGCTTCGACCTCCAGAGCCGGCTCCCGCTGCGCGCCCGGCTCTTCACCCTCGGCCCGGAGCAGCACGTGCTCTCCCTGGTGCTGCACCACATCGCCGCCGACGGATGGTCGCTCGCCCCGCTCGCCCGCGACCTCACCGCCTGCTACCGCGCCCGCCGCGACGGCCACCGCGCCGAACTCCCGCCGCTGCCCGTCCAGTACGCCGACCACACGCTCTGGCAGCACGAACTGCTCGGCACGGAGAGCGACCCGGACAGCGAAATGTCCCGCCAGCTCCACTACTGGACAGAGCGGTTGAGCGGCCTGCCGGAGGAGCTGGCACTGCCCTTCGACCACCCGCGCGGCACCCGGGCCGACCACCGCGGCGAGGTCCTGCGCACCACCGTGCCGCCGCAACTCGCCGAGCGGCTGCGGCACTCGGCCGCCGACTGGGCCGTCAGCCCGTTCATGCTGCTGCGCACCGCCCTCGCCGCGCTGCTCACCCGGCTCGGCGCGGGCACCGACATCCCGCTCGGCGGCCCGATCGCCGGGCGCACCGACGCGCAACTCGACGAACTGGTCGGCATGTTCGTCAACACCCTGGTGCTGCGCACCGACACCTCCGGCGACCCCGGCCTGCGCGAACTCGCCGAGCGGGTGCGGGAGTCGGACCTCGCCGCGCACCAGCACCAGGACCTGCCCTTCGAGAAGCTGGTCGAGGTGCTCAACCCCGAGCGCTCGATGGCCCGGCACCCGCTGTTCCAGGTGATGATCGGCCACCAGCAGTCCACCCGGGCCCCCGAGGCCGACGACCCGGAGCTGACCGTCACCGAGCAGCCCGTCCCGGTCCGGACCGCCAAGTGGGACCTCTCCTTCCAGTTCACCGAGGCCCCCGACGCCCTCGCCCTCGACGTCGAGTACCGCACCGACCTCTTCGAGCCCGCCACCGCCCGCCGGATCACCGACGCCTACCTGCGGCTGCTCGCCGCCGGCCTCGCCGAACCGGCCACCCCGCTCTCCCGGCTGGACCTCGTCGACCCCGAGGAGCAGGCCGAACTGCTCGCCCTCGGCACCCACCGGCTCGGCACCCCGCACAGCACCCTCACCGCCCTGGTCGACCGGCGGATCGCGGCCACCCCGGAGGCCGTCGCCCTGGTCCACACCGCACCGGGCCACCCCGACCGGCTGCGGTTCACCAGCTACGCCGAACTGGACGCCGCGGCCAACCGGCTGGCCCGGCTGCTGATCGCCCGCGGCACCCGCCGGGGCGAGCTGGTCGCCCTGCGACTGGAGCGCGGACCGGCCGTGGTGAGCGCCCTGCTGGCGATCGCCCGCACCGGCGCCGCCTACCTGCCGATCGACCCGTCGTACCCCGCCGAGCGGGTGCGCGACATGCTCGCCGACAGCGGCGCCCGGCTGCTGCTCACCGAGCACGCCCTGGCCGGCCTCGACCTGCCCGCCGGGGTCCGCCCGCTGCTCCTGGACGCCCCGGAGACGGAGGCGGAGCTGGCCGAACAGCCCACCGGGGCCCCCGAGGTCGCCATCCGCCCGGACGACCTGCTCTACGTCATCTACACCTCCGGCTCCACCGGCCGCCCCAAGGGCGTCGCGGTCTCCCACCGCGCCGCCGTCCGCCTGGTGCTCGGTCTGCCCGAGGTGGCGCCGACCCCCGAGGACACCTTCCTGTACTTCGCGCCGGTCGCCTTCGACGCCTCCACCTTCGAGCTCTGGGGCCCGCTCGCCCACGGCGCCCGGCTGGCGATCCAGCCACCCGGCCCGGCCGACCCGCAGGCCCTGGAGTCCTTCCTGACCAGGGCCGGGGTGACCATCGCCTTCCTCACCACCCAGCTGGTCAACACCCTGGCCGACACCCGCCCGCGCGCCCTGGCCCCGCTGCGCGCCCTGCTCACCGGCGGCGAGGCGCACTCCCGCGACCACCTGGACCGGCTCCGGGCCGCGCTGCCCGGCACCACCGTGTTCCACGTGTACGGCCCCACCGAGACGACGACCTTCGCCACCGGCCAGGACCTCGGCCGCGCCGACGGCACCGTCCCGATCGGCCTGCCGATCGGCGACACCGCCGGGTACGTCCTGGACGAGGCGCTGCGCCCGGTGCCGCGCGGCGTGGTCGGCGAGCTGTACCTGGCCGGCGAGGGCCTGGCCCGCGGCTACCTGAACCGCCCCGCGCTGACCGCCGAACGCTTCACCGCCGACCCGTACGGCCCGCCCGGCACCCGGATGTACCGCACCGGGGACCTGGTCCGCTGGGACCGGCACGGCCGGATCGAGTACGTCGCCCGCGCCGACCAGCAGGTCAAGATCCGCGGCTACCGGATCGAACTCGGCGAGATCGAGCGGCTGCTGGCCGCCCACCCGGCCGTCGCCCGCGCCGCCGTCCTGGCCCCCGCCGACGCCGCCGGCCAGCGCCGGCTGGTCGCCTACCTGGTGCCCGCCGAGGACGGCCCGGCGCCCGAACCGGCCGAGCTGCGACGCCACCTGGCCCGCTCGCTGCCCGGCTACATGGTCCCCGACGCCTACGCCGCCCTGCCCGAACTGCCGCTGAACGCCAACGGCAAGCTGGACGTCCGGGCGCTGCCCGAGCCCGCCCGGGCGGCCCGCACCCCGCGGGCCCCCCGCACCGGGCCGGAGCGGCTGCTCTGCGCGGCCGTCGAGGAGGTGCTGGGCCTGCCGGAGGTTGGCCCGGACGACTCCTTCTTCGCCCTCGGCGGGGACAGCCTCAAGGCCATCCGGCTGGTCAACGCCGCCACCCGGGCCGGGCTGCCGCTCACCCTCGGCGCGGTCTTCGAGCACCGCACCATCGAGGCCCTGGCGGCGAGTTCCGGACCGACGGGGGCCGGGGGCGTCGACCTGCTCGCCCCGCTGCTGCCGATCCGGCCCACCGGCGGCCGCGCCCCGCTGTTCTGCGTGCACGGCGGCCTCGGCTTCGCCCTCCCGTTCGCCGCGCTCGCCGAACACCTCGACCCCGAGCAGCCGGTGTACGGCCTCCAGGCCCGCGGCCTGTCCGACCCCGGCCCGCTGCCCACCGACCTCGGGGCGGTCGCCGAGGAGTACCTGGCGCGGATCCGGAGCGTCCAGCCGCACGGCCCGTACCACCTGCTCGGCTGGTCCTACGGCGGCGTGGTCGCCCACGAGATGGCGGTGCGGCTGCGCGCGGCCGGCGAACGGGTGGCCTTCCTGGCCAACCTGGACTCCTACCCCGACGACGCCGGGGGCGCGCGGCCGAGCGACGCCGAGTTCCTCGCCGACTTCCTGACCGAGGCCGGGGCCGATCCGGCCGGGCCCGCGGAGCTCACCCCGCAGGGCGTCGCCGCCCACCTCGCGGGTGCCGGGGGGCCGCTCTCCGGACTGGAACCGGCCGTTCTGGAGCGGCTGCTGGCCGTCATGAGGAACAATCTGGAGCTGTTCCAGCGCTTCACCCCCGGCCGGCTGGAGGACTGCCCGATGACGCTCTTCACGGCCGTCGGCGGCCCCCGGCGGCCCACCCCGGAGGAGCTCACCCTGAAGCTCAAGAGCTGGGAGCCGTACGTCGGTCCGGCCGTCCACGCACACGCCGTGGACGCCGGCCACCAGCAGCTGCTGCAACCCGGGCCGGCCGCCGCGATCGGCGCGGTCGTCGAGCGGAGCCTCGCCGACCTGCACCGCCGGTGACCCCCGGCCCTGAACAACCCCGGACCACAACCGACCTGACGAACAACCACCTGGAGAGAACCGCCATGGCGAACCCCTTTGACCGCGAAGACGGCACCTTCCTCGTCCTCGTCAACGAGGAGGGGCAGCACTCCCTGTGGCCGTCCTTCGCCGCCGTCCCGGGCGGCTGGTCGGTCGCGCTGGACGCCACCGACCGGGCCACCGCCGTCGCCCACATCGAGGCCAACTGGACCGACATGCGTCCGCTCAGCCTGCAGCGTCTGGGCTGACCCTCCGGCCGTCGCGGGAATTCCCCAATCCCCGCGGGCCGGCCCCGCCGACCCCGCCCGCCGTACCCGTGGAGCCCTCGCCCACCGGTGCGGCGGGCGATCGTTTTGTCCCCGCGAGCCCGCCCCACCAGGCCCCGGACCGCACGCCGACTCATGTCAGTGAGCGGTCAGTTGGACGTCATCGACCCGTCATCGGTGCTCATTAGTTTTCTGGCCAGAAGCCATATCCGGGCATCTGGAAAACGGAGGAAACGAGCATGACGACGGTTGCGCCGGAGCGCCTCACCCGTATCCGCGAAATCATCGCCGAGAACATCGACGTCCACAGCGAGTTCTCGGACACCGCGCTGTTCGTCGACGAGCTGGGCGCCGACTCCCTCAAGCTCATCGACGTGCTGAGCGCTCTGGAGATGGAGTACTCCATCGTCATCGACATGAACGAGCTGCCGAAGATGGTGAACGTGGAGACCACCTACCAGGTGACCGCGGCGGCCGCCGGCTGGTGACCCGAGGGCGTCCCCGACCCCGGACGGCCAGCCTCACGCTTCCCACCGCATAAGGAGTCCAGTCCCATGTCCACCGCACAGTCACCAGCGGCCCCCCGGTCCGGTACACCGGACGGGCGCCGCCGGGTCGTCCTCACCGGCCTCGGGGCGATCTCCAGCATCGGTACGGGCGTCGAGGAGTACACCGAGGGGCTGCGGGCCGGCCGCTCCGGGGCACGGCCGATCACCCGGTTCGACACCGAGGGCTTCGGCCAGAACATCGCCTGCGAGGTCCCCGACTTCGAGCCGGAGCGCTGGATCCACCGCGTACCGCTCGACGACATGGGCCGGGCCGGGCAGTTCGCCGTCGCGGCGGCCCGGATGGCGGTGGACGACGCCGGGCTGACCGAGGCCGACCTCGGCGAGCGCCAGGCCGTGATCAGCGTGGGCACCACCGACGGCGAGTCGCACGACATCGGCGTGCTGGTCGAGCAGGAGATCGCCGCCGGTGACCCGGGGGCCCTGGATCCGGTGCTGTCCCGCCGGATCAACGCCGGCCGGCTGAGCACCGTGATCGCCCGCGAGCTGCGCATGCCGAACGTGGAGCCGACCACCATCACCACCGCCTGCGCGGCCGGCAACTACTCGATCGGCTACGGCCTGGACGCGATCCGCTCCGGCGAGGTCGACATCGCGCTGTGCGGCGGCGCCGACGCGGTCTGCCGCAAGGCCTTCGCCCTGTTCAAGCGCTTCGGCGCGCTCACCCCGGACGTGGTCCGCCCGTTCGACAGGAACCGCCAGGGCATCCTGACCGGCGAGGGCGCGGGCATCCTCGTCCTGGAGAGCCTGGAGTCCGCACTGTCCCGCGGCGCGCACATCTACGCCGAGGTGCTCGGCTACGGCCTCAGCTGCGACGCCGCCCACGCGACCGCCCCCAACCGGGACGGCATCGCCCGCGGCATCCGGCTCGCCCTGGACGACGCCGGGGTCGAGCGCGACGAGATCGACTTCATCTCCGCGCACGGCACCGGCACCAAGGCCAACGACAAGACCGAGTCGGCGGCCATCCTCGACGTGTACGGCGACTCCCCGCCGCGCACCGTCGCCGTGAAGTCGATGCTCGGCCACTCGATGGGCGCCGCCAGCGCGCTCGGCGCGATCGCCTGCAGCCTCGCCATCGAGAACCAGTTCATCCCCCCGACCATCAACCACGTGGAGACCGACCCGGACTGCCCTCTGGACGTCGTCCCCAACGAGGCGATCGACGCCGAGGTCCGGATCGTGGAGAACAACTCCAGCGCCTTCGCCGGCAACAACGCCATCCTGATCCTGGGCACGTACGGAGAGCGAGTCTGACGATGACGAGTTCGTTGAAGAGCCCCGCAGCCACCCCGGCGGCCCTGCCGCCGGAGACCCTCGTCATCACCGGCTGGTCGGCCGTCTCGCCGCACGGCCTGACCGGCCGGGCCTTCGCCGCCGGAGTCCGCTCCGGCGCCAAGACCTCCGTCCAGCCGGACGAGGCCTACGGCCCGCTGCCCTCGCCCGAGGTCTGCCTGGTGCCCGGCTTCGACATCAAGGGCCTGCTCGGCCCGGTCGGCACCGCCAAGATGGACCGGCTGACCGCGCTCACCCTGGTCGCCTCCGACGGCCTGCTCCAGGACGCCGAGGGCAACCGGGTGGTGGAGACCGACGGCCGCACCGGCGTGGTCCTCGGCATCTCGATGGGCAGCCTGGAGAACGTCACCAACTTCCTGAAGCAGTCGTACACCAACGCGCTGCCCTTCCACGTCGACGCCGGCCGCATCCCCTTCGGCAGCCTCAACCACGCCGCGGGCGCCACCGCGATCCGGCACGGCCTCACCGGCCCCAACACCACCGTCGCGGGCGGCCGGGTCAGCGGCCTGCTGGCCCTCAACTACGCGCGCCGGCTGATGGGCCAGGGCCGGGCGACCAAGTACCTGGTGGGCTCGGCCGAGGAGTTCTCCGCCGCGCACGCCTGGATCGAGCACACCGCCGTCCTGCCCGGCGACCCGTCGCCGCTGCTCGGCGAGGGCTGCGGCCTGTTCGTGGTCGAGCACGCCGGCACCGCCCAGCGGCCCGCGCTCGCCGCCGTCCTGGCGGTCGAGACCCGGGTGGACATCGACGACGACCCCGGCACCGCCGTCACCGCCTGCGTCCGGCGCGCCCTCGCCAAGGCCGGCGTCACCGCCGACGAGGTGTGGGCCGCCGTCCCGAGCGCCGCGCCCACCGCCGCCGGCCGGGCCGAGCACGAGGCGCTGACCGCCCTGCTGCCCGCCGAGGCGCTCACGAAGGTCCCGTCCATGGAGCTGCTGGGCGACACCAGCGCGGCCGCCGCCACCTTCCAGATCCAGGCGGTGCTCAGCGTCGCCGAGGGCGAACCCGCCGCGGCCGGCCGGATCGCCCTGGTCACCGCCGTGGACCGGGACGGCGCGGTGGGCTGCGCCGTGCTGCGCCTGCTCGACCCGAACCTCGCCCCGAACTCCGACCCGAACGGAGCCACCGCATGATCGCCCTGGTCAGCGGCGGCTCCCGGGGCATCGGCCGGGCCATCGTGCTGCGGCTCGCCCGGGACGGCTACGACGTCGCCTTCTGCTACCGCTCCAACGCCGAGGCCGCCGAGCAACTCGCCAAGGAGGCAGGAGAGTTCGGCACCCGGATCACCGCCACCCGGTGCGACGTGGCCAACGCCGCCGAGGTCCGCGACTGGTTCGCCCGCACCGAGCGCGAGCTCGGCCCGGTCGACGCCGTCGTCACCTCGGCCGGCATCACCCGGGACCGCCCGGTCATCCTGATGCCCGAGGACGACTGGGCCGAGGTGCTGCGCACCAACCTGGACGGCGTCTACCACGTCTGCCGGGCCGCCGCCTTCGCGATGAGCAAGCGCCGCAGCGGATCGATCGTCAACCTGTCCTCGGTGTCCGGGATCTACGGCAACCTCGGCCAGGCCAACTACGCCGCCTCCAAGGCCGGGATCATCGGCTTCACCAAGTCCCTGGCCAAGGAGTGCGGCCCGCGCGGGGTGCGCGCCAACGTGGTCGCCCCCGGCCTGATCGCCACCGACATGGTCGGCGACATGTCCGAGGCCGCGGTGGAGCGGATGCTGAAGAACGTCGCACTCGGACGCGCCGGCAAGCCGGAGGAGGTGGCCGACCTGGTCTCCTTCCTGCTGTCGGACCGGGCCTCGTACATCAGCGGCTCGGTCTTCGAGATCCACGGCGGCGGCACCTTCTGATGGCATCGACGCGAATGGGGGCGCGAATGCGGGGAGTCGGGAGACTCGCGAGACCGGGAGCCGAAGGGCTCGGAGCACACTACGACGCGATCGTGGTCGGCAGCGGCCTCGGCGGGCTGGTCACCGCCGGCTACCTGGCCGCCGACGGGCGCAGCGTGCTGGTCCTCGAACAGCACGACATCGCGGGCGGCAACGCCCACGTCTTCCGGCGCCGCCGCAAGTACGAGTTCGACGTGGGCACCCACTACATCGGCGACTGCGCCGAGGGCGGGCTGTTCCCGTCGCTGCTGGCCGGCCTCGGCGTCCGCGACCGGGTGACCTTCCGGCCGATGGACAACGAGCACGGCTTCGACCGGATCATCACCCCCACGGCCACCGTGGACATCCCGGCCGGCTGGACGGCCTACCGCGACCGGCTGTGCCAGGCGCTGCCCGAGGAGGCCGACCGGATCGACGCGTTCGTCGACCTCGCCCGGGCGGTGGCCGGCGCCACCCGGGACGGCCTGCACGGCGCCTCCATGGTCGAGCTGTTCCGGCGCTCCCCGCAGACCATGCGCTGGACCCGCCGCACCCTCGGCCAGGCCCTGGACCACTGCGGGTTCTCGCCCAAGGCCCGCACCCTGGTCGCCGCCCAGGCCGGCAACTACGGCACCATGCCGGACGGCATCACCTTCGCCGAGCACGCCGCCATGCTCGACCACTACCTGCGCGGCGCCTACTACCCCGAGGGCGGCGGGCAGGTCCTGGTGGCCGCCCTGGTCGAGGCCCTGGAGGCGCACGGCGGCGAGCTGCGCACCCGCTGCGAGGTGCGCCGCATCCTGACCGAGGACGGCCGTGCCACCGGTGTCGAACTCACCGACGGCACCCGGGTGTCCGCCCCGCTGGTGATCTCCAACGCCGACTACCGCCGCACCGTGCTCGACCTGTGCGGCGGCGAGCGGACCTTCCCCGCCGAGGTGGTCGAACGCACCCGCGCCGCCACCATGCGCGGCGCCGTGATCGCCGTGTACGTCGCGCTGGACACCGAGCTGCCCGGCCTGCCGAACGCCAACATCTGGTGGCACGACAGCGACGACATGGAGGCCGCGCACGCCGCGATGACCGAGCGCTGGGAGCGCGACGGCGTCTTCGACTCGGTGCCGCAGCTCACCTTCTCCTTCGCCTCGCTCAAGGACCCCGGCGCGGCCGCGGTCTGCCCGCCCGGCCACAGCAACTTCCAGCTGATGACCGGCTGCCCGCCCGGCTACGGCTTCTGGGGCCTGGACGGCGGCCCGGTGGGCGGCGAGCCCTACCGCCGCAACCCCGCCTACCTCGCCCGCAAGCGCCGGCTCACCGAGCTGATGCTGGCCACCGCCGAGAAGGTGATCGGCCCCTTCCAGGACCGCATCACCCACCTGGAGACCGCCACCCCGCTCAGCCACGAGCGCTACATCCGCGGCACCGGCGGCACCCCGTACGGCATGGCGAACTGGGGCGGCGTCGGCCAGCGCCCGGACGTCCGCACCGATGTCGAGGGCCTGTACGTGGTCGGCCAGAGCGTCCGCTACGGCAGCGGCCTGGGCGCCGTCGCCACCAGCGGGATGGCCGCCGCCGGGCACGTCCTCGGCCGCCCGCTGCTGCCCGAGGTGCTCGGCGGCGCGGTGCTCGGCGACCCGGCCCTGCTGCCCGAGCGCGGCCCGGACTGGGACCCGCTGGTGGTCTCCCGCGGCCGGACCCGCCGGACCGCCAAGGGCCTCGCCCGCATCGGCTGAGCTCCCCGCCCGTCGACCGACTCCACCGACTCGCCCGGTTCCCTCCGGCTCCGGCTTCACCCGGCTTCACCCGACCAGGAGCAGTGTTCCCATGACCCAGGTACCAACCTTCGCCGTGGTCTCCGGCGCCCAGGTGCACGAGGCCCTCCACGGGCACGAGGACGAGGTCGTCACGGCGATCGAGGCCGCGTACCGGCTGCACGGCGAGGGGCAGACGGTCAACCCCGACTCGTACTTCCTGCGCTTCCCCGACCGGCCCTCCGACCGCATCATCGCGCTGCCCGCCTCGGTCAAGGGCGACGTCGGCGTGCACGGCGTCAAGTGGATCTCCAGCTTCCCGGGGAACGTCGCGGAGGGGCTGCCGCGCGCCTCGGCCGTCCTGATCCTCAACGACGCCGAGACGGGCTACCCGATCGCCTGCCTGGAGAGCTCGATCATCAGCGCGGCCCGCACCGCCGCCTCCGCCGCCCTGGCCGCCGCCCGGCTCGCCGACGCCCGCGGCGAACGCCCGCGCCGGGTCGGCTTCTTCGGCGTCGGCCTGATCGCCCGCTACATCCACACCTACCTCGCCGCCAACGGCTTCGACTTCACCGAGGCCGGCGTCCACGACCTGTCCGCCGATCACGCCGAGGGCTTCGCCGACTACCTGCGCCGGGCCGGGGGCGAGCAGCTCGCGATCACCGTCCACGAGAAGCCCGAGGACCTGATCCGCTCCAGCGACCTGGTGGTCTTCGCCACCGTGGCCGGCGAGCCGCACGTCACCGACCCCGCCTGGTTCGCGCACAACCCCCTGGTGCTGCACGTCTCGCTGCGCGACCTCTCCCCGGAGATCGTCCTCGGCTCCTGGAACGTGGTCGACGACATCGAGCACTGCATGAAGGCCGACACCTCCCCGCACCTGGCCGAACAGCGGGTCGGTCACCGGGAGTTCGTGGCCGGCACGCTGTACGACGTGCTCACCGGCGCGATCACCCCGCCCGCCGACCGCCCGGTGGTGTTCTCCCCGTTCGGCCTCGGCGTGCTCGACCTCGCCGTCGCCAAGCACGTCTACGACCGCGTGGGGGCCGCCGGGCAGCTGCACACCGTGCCCGACTTCTTCCACGAGCTCAAGCGCTACGGCTGACCCGCGCCGTCACGAGTCCCGGACGCCCGCCGCGCTCCCCCGCCCGGCGGGCGTCCGGTGTTCTCCAGCCGTCCGGTGTTCTCCGGCCGTCCGGTGTTCTCCGGCCGCCACTCCCGTAGGGCCGCACGTCAGCGCTGCGTCAGTTGGGCGTCAGCACGGAAGCAGGAGAATCACCGCATGAGATCCTTTGCCAACCTGGCCGAGTTCACCGGGGCGATCGGCGAGCACCTGGGCTACAGCGAGTGGCTCGAAGTCACCCAGGAGAACGTGGACCGGTTCGCGGCCGCCACCGGCGACCTCCAGTGGATCCACGTGGACCCGGAGCGCGCGGCCACCGGCCCGTACGGCGGGACCATCGCCCACGGCTACATGACGCTCGGTCTGCTGCCCGCGATGATGCGCGCGATCTTCGAGATCAGGGACGTCACCATGGGCGTCAACTTCGGCCTGGACAAGGTGCGCTTCCCGCACCCGATCAAGGTCGGCGCCCGGGTCCGCGGCGGCGCGAAGGTCACCAGCGTCCGCGAGACGCCGGTGGGCCACCTGGCGGCGGTGCGGATGACCGTGGAGGTCGAGGGCGATCCGCGCGCGGCCTGCGTGGCGGACACCCTGTCGCTGTTCATCGCGCAGCCGGAGCCGGAGTCGGAGCCGGCGGTGGCATCCGGGTCCGCCGGGTCCACCGGATCCGCCGGGTCCGCCGGTCAAGAGGGGAGTTAGTACTACCGATTTCGACGCCTCACGGACGCCAGAATGGTCCCACGGCCACCACGGCCGAGGGCACCGCGAAGGCACCAGGAAGGAGCGTGTCCATGGACCGCACGATGCAGCTCGGGGGCAACCCCGCACCGGCCGAGGTCAGGGGTTTCTCCGCCTCGGCCGGATTCACCGGGCTGCGGCGGGCGCTGACCCTCTGCTGGATGTCGATCGCCGGCTTCGGCCGCGCCCTCGGCGTCACCACCGCGATCTCCCTGATCGGCCCGGGCCTCGGCCTGGTCCCGCGGGCGATGGAGCGCGTACGGGCCCTGGCGGCCCGTCAGCGGGGGCTCGCCGAGAGCTGGTCCGGAGTGCGGATCCCCGGCCCGCCCGGACCGCTGCCGACCGCGCCCGAGGGCGCCTCGGGGGCGATCGCCCGCTACCGCTGGATCATGAGCGACCCGCAGACCCGCCGCGAGTTCACCTGGATCCTCACCGACCCGATCGCCGGCGGCTTCCTCGCCTTCATGCCGATCGCCTTCGTCCTCAGCGGCTTCTGGGGCATCTTCCTGGCGTTCTTCGGCATCCCGCTGTCCACCGAGTGGGACGGCCTCTGGTACCAGTTCATCCCGATCGACGGCCAGGCCACCGCCGTACTGGCCGGCGTGCTCGGCGTCCTCCAACTGCCGCTGGCGCTCTGGATGGCGCCCCGCGCCGTCCGCAAGCACGCGCTGTACACCCGCTCGATGCTCGCCCCGAGCGAGCAGGAGCTGATGGCCAGCCGGATCGAGCACCTGACCACCACCCGCAGCACCGCGGTGGACACCCAGATGGCCGAGATCCGCCGGATCGAGCGCGACCTGCACGACGGCGCCCAGGCCCGGCTGGTCGCGATGGGCATGACCCTGGACGCCGCCGAGCACCTCCTGGAGACCAACCCGGAGGCCGTCCGCGCCCTGCTGATCGAGGCCCGCGAGTCCTCCTCCAAGGCCCTGGAGGAGATCCGCAACCTGGTCCGCGGCATCCACCCGCCGGTCCTCGCCGACCGCGGACTGGCCGACGCGGTGCGGGCGTTGGCCATGGTCTGCCCGGTCCCCACCGAGGTCGTGGTGGACCTGCCCGGCCGGCCGGAGATGCCCGTCGAGTCCGCCGCCTACTTCGCCATCTCCGAGATCCTCACCAACGTCGCCAAGCACTCGCACGCCGACCGCGCCTGGATCGACATTCGCTACGATCACGGCATGCTTCGCATCACCGTCACGGACAGCGGACGCGGCGGCGCCGACGCCGCCCGCGGCAGCGGTCTGCGCGGCATCGAGCGACGGCTCTCCACCTTCGACGGAGTCCTGGCCGTCAGCAGTCCCGTCAACGGCCCGACCATGGTCACCATGGAGCTCCCTTGCGCATTGTCCTCGCCGAAGACCACTTCCTCCTGAGGGACGGCCTGATCCGCCTCCTCCAGGCCTACGGCCACGAGGTGGTGGCTGCCGTGGACAACGGGGCCGACCTCCTCAAGGCCCTCACCGAACAGCAGCCGGACGTCGCCGTCGTCGACGTCCGGCTGCCGCCGAGCTTCACCGACGAGGGCCTGCGCGCCGTCATCACCGCCCGCCGCAGCATGCCCGGCCTCCCCGTCCTGCTGCTCTCCCAGTACGTCGAGCCGCTCTACGCCCGCGAGCTCCTCGCCAGCGGCGGCCGCGGCGTCGGCTACATGCTCAAGGACCGGGTCACCAACGGCTCCCAGTTCCTCGACTCGATCCGTCGGGTCGCCGACGGCGGCACCGCCATGGACCCGGAGGTCATCTCCCAGCTGCTGGTCCGCAAGGAGCGGGACGAGAACATCGGCGCCCTCTCCGAGCGCGAGCGCGAAGTCCTGGAGTGGGTCGCCCAGGGCCGCTCCAACGCCGGCATCGCACAGGGCCTGTTCATCACCGAGAAGGCCGTCGCCAAGCACATCAGCAACATCTTCACCAAGCTCAACCTGCTGCCCACCGACGGCGACAACCGCCGCGTCCTGGCCGTGCTGGCCTACCTCGACCAGTAGTCCCGGACCAGTGGTCCCTGCGGCCCCTCAGTCCGGCAGGACGTCCACCCGGTCCCCGTCGCCGAGCCCGGCCGGCACCGAGTTCACCGGGTAGACGGCGACGCCGTACTCGCGCAGCAGCGCGGCGAAGTGCGACAGGATGCTGCCCTTGAGCAGCACCGGGTGGCCGGCGGCGCGCAGCGCCCTGGCGATCGCGGTGGCGAGCTGCGGGTCGCGCAGGTCGAAGCGCTCGAAGTCGACCGCGACCACCCGCCGCCCGCCGCCGTCCAGCGCCCCGACGTCCTCGGGGGCGCCGAGCACGGTCAGCCGCCCGGACGCGACCGCCTCCCTCCCGGCCCCGCCCGTACCGCCGCCCGCCCCCGCGCCGCGCAGGTGGAAGTAGCGCAGCCCGGCCGTCTCCCGCAGCTCGGTGACCTGCCAGGCGACCACCCGCTCGGCGGCGGCCGAGGCGCCGTTCAGCACCAGCAGCTCGACCCGCACCGGTCCCAGCCGCTCCGCCAGCCGGGCCGTCATCGCGGCCGCCTCGCGGACCTCCTCCTCGTCCAGCACCCGCCGGTCGCGCAGCTCCTCGGGCAGCGGCTGCGGCGGGCGGCGCGGCACCGTCACCGCCAGCGGCTTGTGCGGCACGTCCGCCCGCTCGGTGCGCAGCTCCGGCAGCGCCACCGTGTAACGGTCGTGGGCGCAGGTCTCCAGTCCCTCCAACTGGCCGAAGAGCGCGCCGATCTCGACCGGCCCGCCGGCCCCGGCGGTCGCGATCACCGAGGCCCGCAGATCGGTCCAGTTCGCCACCAGCAGCGCCACCTCGGCCGAGTAGTCGGCCTTGCCGTGCTCCAGCACGTAGCGCCAGTACCGCTCCAGGTGCGCGACGCAGTCCGCCACCGAGGTCAGCAGCGCCGACTGCGGGAGCATGTCCCCCGAGCCGAGCGCCGACCAGTAGACGGAGCGCACCGACACCGGCCCCCTGGCGGCGTACCGCGCGAACACCTCCCGGCACTCCTCCGGCACCGCCCCCGAGTCCCGGTACGCGGCGAAGGCCGAGGGCAGCACCAGGTCCGCCTCGATGGTGTTGAGCTCCACCCGCCCGCGCAGCCGGAACGGCGCCAGCTTGTCGCTGCGCAGCGCCGTCCCGGCCGCCGGGGCGACGTACGGCGGCTCGGCGGCGACCACCGGGTACGGCAGCCGCCGGGCCTGGAGCAGCTGGAGCTCCCCGGCCCCGTCCAGCAGCCACTCCAGGTCGAGCGGGCCGTCGAGCTCCCGCTCCAGCCGGGCCGCCCAGCCCGCCAGCGTCCGCAGCTGCGCACCGCTCACCGGGCCGTCCCCGACCTCGGGTACGGACTGCTCGCGCTTGCCGAGCACACTGCGCAGCGGCGGGGCCAGGTTGTCGATCACGTTGCCCGGGGCCCCGGCCGCGTACTCGACCAGCACGGTCGCCGGGTCCCCGCCGGGCGGCAGGGTGTAGACCACCCCGCCGGCCCGGGCGGGGACGGCCCGCTGCACGATCACCGCCATCGCGTCCGCGCCGCCGGCCAGGCCCATCGTCCGGCGGTAGTCCACGGCCGCGGCGGACCCCGCGGAGCGCCAGACCCGGCGCACCGCGGCGAGCACCTCCTCGTCCTCGCCGAGCCCGACCTCGCTGAGGTAGACCCCGGGCGAGAGCGCCTCGGCGGTGTCCTCCGACAGGTAGGAGGAGCGCACCGCGAAGGAGTCGGCCCCGCGCTCCCGCAGCACGGCCAGGGCCCGCCGGATCTCCCCGTCCACGTCCTGGCCGGCGCCGGCCAGCGCCGCCCGGTGGGCCTCGACGGTGACGCAGAAGGCCTCGGGCACCGGCAGCCCGGCGGCGATCAGGGTGCCCAGGCCCTTGGCCTTGCCGCCGATCGCCGTCGCCGGCAGCGCGGCGAACTCCTCACTCCATCGGACCGCGCCGTTCATGGCTTCCCCTCAGACAACCATCGGACCGTCACCGTGCGGGCCGGACAAGCGAGTTCGGACACGTGAGTGTGGCACGAGCACCGCTCCCGGCGCTCGCCCCACGGCCCGGCACCACCGCCCCGGGTCAGCGCTGCCGCGCCCGGATCGCCTTGCCGCGGACCAGCGGGCAGGTGCCCCGGCACATCGTGCAGGCCTCGCCGTGGTGGTAGCCCTGCCGTTCGACCAGCGCCTGCGCGTCCGCGGGGTGGACGGCGAGTTCGGCCATGGCCGTCCAGTCGTTGTCGTTGCGCGCCCGGGAGAGCTTGGCGTCCCGGGCGAGGTCCCCGGTGCAGCCCAACTCGGCGATGTGCAGGGCGATCTGGAAGTACTTGACCGCCGTGACGATGTCCTCGGCGTCGGGGATGCGGCAGTGCTCCCCGGCGGTCACGCAGGTCACCCAGGAGGTGCCGTGCAGCGCGGCGGTCGTCGCCCCGATCGCCCCGGCCACGTGGTCGTAGGTGATGGCGATGTCGGTCGGCGAGGGGCCGAGCGCCCCGAACGGCGCGCCGTGCAGCTTCTCGCGCCCCAACGCGCAGTAGGCCGGGATGAGGTGAACCGGCACGTGGTTGACCAGCTCGACCGAGACCTTGACGCCCCGCTCCTGGGCGCGCCGCACCAGTTCGGCCTGCACCTCGATCTCGGCGAGGTGCGCCGCGTCCATGGCGTCCGCGACGCTCCCGGGCCGGAACGTCCCGGCGAGACTGAGCGCCGCACCGCTGGCCCGGCACAGCTCCAGGACCTCGTCGAAGCAGCCGGCGTACGGGTTCTCGCCGCCCAGGCCGTCCATCACCTCGACCATCATGGCGCCGCCGCGGCTGGTGACCGGGATGACCCGGTCCGAGGTGCCGAGCGCCCGGGCCATCTCCGGGGTCCCGGAGGCGTGGACGGTGAAGAAGTCCACGCCCTCCTCCGCCTGTTCCTCCAGCACCGCGAGCACCGCGTCGCGCGGGTCCCGCCCGTCGCGCTTGATCCGGCGGAAGACCTCGTAGGTGGGGACGGTCCCGTAGGAGACGTTCAGGCTCTCCAGCACCCGGCGGCGCAGCGTCGGGTCGCCGTCGGTGGTCACGTCGGTGAGCGTGTGCGCCCCCTGGGCGACGGCGCGCACGGCCTTGTCGTACTCGGTCTCCGGCGTGGTCTCCCCGGGCGTCACCCCGATGATCACCCCGAGCACCACCGGGTGGGGTCTGCCCAGCAGGGCCCCGTCGATGTCGTGGGCGTCGTTTCGCAGCAGAAAGGACCTGTCCTCGGCTCCGGCGTCCATGAGTTCCCCTCCCGATCGAAGCTCTCGAACCGATCGAACCGTCGTACGCGCGTGCGGTGGATGGTTGAGCGTGGAACCGGCCGAGCGGTCAGGCGGCGCGCAGCAGCCGGAACCCGAGGGCCGGGTAGCGCAGTTCGGGATCGTCCCAGCCCCGGAAGGTGGCGCGGGCGAAGGACCGGGAGACCAGCCAGGACCCGCCCCGGACGACCCTCGCGCTGGTCGAGCCCTGGTCGGTGCCGTTGACGCTGGCGTCCGACAGCAGGTTGAGGCACCACTCCCAGATGTTGCCGTGCAGGTCGTGCACGCCCGCGGCGGTGGCGCCGTCCGGGTAGAGGCCGACCGCGACCGTCCGGCCCAGGCCGCTCTCCAGCAGGTTGGCCCGCTCGTCCTCCCAGGCCCCGCCCCAGGCGTAGCCGCCGCCGTCCCCGGAGCCCGCGACGGCGAGCTGCCACTCCCAGTCGGCCGGCAGCCGCACCTCCGTCCCGGTCCGGGCGCTGAACCAGCGGCAGAACGCGACCGCGTCGTACCAGGAGACGTTCTCGGCCGGGTGGTTGCCGAGCTTGCGGAACTGGCTCCCCGGGGCCTCGGGCCGCACCGCCAGGCCCTCGAACCAGCGCGGGTCGGCGAAGCCCCCGGGGTCGTCCAGGAAGGCCCGGTACTGGCGGTACGTCACCGGGTAGGCGGCCAGCCGGAAGCCGGGGACCTCGATCTCGCCGACGTCCCGCAGCCGGACGGATCCGCCCGGCACCTCGCACCACTGGATCTCCGGCAGCCCGTCGGCGTCCAGACCGACGCCGGGGCGAGGGTCCCCGATCTCCCACAGGCGGTCGCCGAGGCTAGCCCGGCGCTGGTGCGTGGTCGCCGCGTCGGTGGTCTCGGCCAGGATCCGGGCCGCCTCGGGGACGATGAACTTCTCGATCTCCGGGTCGAGTTCGGGATCGAGGTTGCGCAGCATCGCCTCGACCAGGACGAGCCGCTCGTGCGGCCAGAGGAAGGAGGCGGGGCGGTCGGCCTTCACCCAGTCGACGGCCGCCCGGCGCAGCTGCCGCAGCAGCGTGAGGTCGTCCTGGGTCTGCTGGATCCACTCGGCCAGGCGCGGCCAGGAGCCGAACAGCGCCTCGTGGGCGACCTCCACGGTCGGTTCGCGGTACTCGTCGTCGCTGACCACCAGCAGCCGGGCCCGCACCAGCAGGTCGACCAGCCGCGCGGTCGACGGGTCCGCCGTGAGGCCGCTCAGCTTGGCCCGCCGACGCACCGGCGCGTCCGACTCGCTCACGTCGGTGAGCTTGCGGAAGAGGGCGGGCAGCTGCTCCCGGTCGGTCTCGGCGAGTTCGTCGAAGATCTCCTCGGCCCGGGTGGCCACGGCCCCGCGGATGCCGCCGATCCGCTCGTACTCGCTCAGCAGCAACAGGCCTTCGGGGCTGGCGTGCTGACTCACCGTGTTGAGGGCGAAGGCCATCAGCGCCAGGCTCCCGGGCTCGGCCCCGGCGTCCTCCAGGATGCGCTCGGCGAGGTCCCCCTCGTACTGGAGTCCGGCGATCTCGGCCGGGCGGGTGATCATCCGGTAGAGCGCCCCGAGCCCGACCCCGCCGAGCGGGAAGGAGCCGCTGCGCAGCAGTTCGGCGAGCCGGGGGTGGTTCAGGCAGTGGGCGTAGAAGTCGGCGCGCAGGGTGACCACGACGAGCGCCCGCTCGGCCGCCACCATCTCGGTGAGCAGGCCGACGAAGCGGGCCCGGCGCTCCTCCTCCACCCCCGAGCCGAAGAGCTCCTCGAACTGGTCGACGACGACCAGCAGCCGGGCCCAGGAGGGCGCTCCGGCCAGCGCCTCGTCGATGTAGCGCCCGACGGCCGCGGCGTCCGCCTCCAGCTCCCGGGCGGCCACCTCGGGCGTGGCCGTCCAGGGCGCCCGCCCGTGCTCGGACAGCTGGGCGGCCAGCGCCAGGAAGGGGTTCCCCTCGATCTCGGCCGGGGTGAAGCGCAGCGACCGCCAGCTCTCCGCCCCGGGGATCGCCCCGGCCCGCAGCGCCGGCATGACCCCCGCGTTGACCAGCGAGGACTTGCCGATGCCGGAGGCCCCGATGACGGCGAGGAAACGATGTCTCTGATCGCCGAGCCGCTGGATGATCTCACTGGTCTCGTGCTCCCGGCCGAAGAACACCAGGGATTCCTCGTCGGTGAACGGCCGGAGCCCCGGGAACGGGGAAAGGGAGAAATCGCGGCGCGATCGGGAGCCCGCTTCCAACGTCAACTCCTCATCCATGATCTCTTTGACGATCAACCGCAGGTGGTTCTCCACCAGCGGCCGGAATTCGCTGAGGTCGGCGTACTGGTTGACGCCGACCGGAATCCCGTTCGCGGCATCCGTGATCTCGGCGACGAAGGCGTCCACCAGCTCCTGCTGGGACCTCTTCTGCTCGAATTCGGGATCTTTCAACGAGACGAACAGATCGGCGGTGCGCTTGTAGAGCAGGACCTTGGGGCGCCCGGTCCGCCGTTCGGCCTGAACGGCGTCGAAGAATTCCCATTCCGTTCCCGAACGGTACGCACGATCATCGTCCGAGAAGGCGGGTACATGCGGAGGCGTACCCATACGGCTCCATAGAACGATGACCACGATATCGCATTCACTCGGCCGCGGAAGCCCCCGATTGACCGCCTCCTGCGGCGGCAGCGAGGCGAACAGCGGCACCCCCGCGCCCGGCCGGTCCCAGGAGATCTCCTCCATCTCCACCAGACCGCGCAGGAAGGCGTCGTAGGGCAGATCGCTGATCACCTTGCGCAGCGCCGCCCGCTCCTCCCTGACGTCCGACGGCGAGGACAGGAACACTCGAATGTGTCGCACCGGACCCCCTCCCGATCTGCGGTGACCGTCCGTGGCCTTGCCCGTCTCAACCGAGCCCGCGCGCGAAGGACTCGCACCAGTCCGCCGCCGGCAGCGCGAACGGCGTCATCGGCACCGCCCGCCCCTCCCCCACGTCCAGGTACCACGCCCGTTCCCCGTCCCCGTCCGGGACTTCGAGCCCCTGGCCGGGCCCCGCCCCGTCCAGCACGATCACGTGCCGGAAGAAGCCCAGACCCTCCGCCACCGTCAGGTCGATGTTCGCGAAGCTGTTGCACCAGGTGATCAGGTGGAGCGAGTTCGCCGGCCCCTCCCGCAGCAGCCGCCCGAACCTGGCCGCCCCCGGGTTCGCACCGTCCTCCGCGTACGCGCCCCGCGAGCGGATCCCGTGCGCGGACTGCAGCCCGCACAGGAACAGGAACTTCGCCGGACTCGGCGCCCCCGGCTCGCCCCGCCTGGTCAGCTCGTACTGGAAGTCGCTCAGCGTGGTCATAGCGGTGTCCGTGGCCCGCTCCAGTTTCACCGGCAGCGGCAGCGCCATCGCGGCCTCGCCGAACACCCGGGCGCCCTCGCTCCCGTGGAAGTCCATCACGCTGAACGGCGGTGTGGTGTACGCGCTCCCGCGGTCCGCGGCACCGGTGACCTGCGTCGCGAGGTCGAACAGCATCATCACCAGGATCCCGAGCGCCGCCTCCGCGGACCGCCCGACCACCAGCACGTGCCCGCCGCCCGCCCCGAACTCCAGCCTCAACGCCCCGCCCGAGGCCTCGTCCACCCCGACACAGGCGCTCAGCGGACGCCCGGACTCGTGCCGCCGGAAGAACCCCGCCCCGTCGCCCTCGACCCGCCGCACCCGCACGCGGCCCTCCCGTCACCGACCACCCTGCCCGCTCCACCAACGGTCTACCACCCCCCGCCACCACCAAATCACCCTCCCCGCCCCAGACTTGACCCCGCACGCCGCCCCCGCACCACCACACAACCCCACCCCCCGCCACCACCACCCCCCACCCCACCCCGAACCCGGGTACGGATCACCTGCGAACCTGTGTAGACTGGCCCGCGTTGCCACCACACACGGCAACGGTGCCGCCTTAGCTCAGTTGGCCAGAGCAACGCACTCGTAATGCGTAGGTCGCGGGTTCGAATCCCGCAGGCGGCTCCATCGAGAACCCCGGGTCGGCACCACGGCCCGGGGTTCTGTCGTTCCCGCGGGGCGTTTGCCGGGCGGGGTGCGGATGGTTTTCGCTTCAATCGATCACCGGTACGACGTTACGATGAGCGCCCCTCTGCCACCCTCCTCCCTCTCCCCGGAGTGCACCGTGTTCGGTGTCAACAACCTGGCGACGTACGTCCTCGGCGCCCTCGTCATCGTCCTGCTGCCCGGCCCCAACTCGCTGTACGTGCTGTCGGTCGCCGCCCGCAAGGGCGTCCGGACCGGGTACAAGGCGGCGGCCGGGGTGTTCACCGGCGACCTCACGCTGATCAGCCTCACCTCGCTGGGCGCCGCCTCGCTGCTGAAGGCCAACCCGGCGGTGTTCGCGGTGGTCAAGTTCGGCGGCGCGGCCTACCTGCTCTGGATCGGCTTCGGGATGCTGCGCGCCGCCCGCCAGCTGTGGCGCGAGCGGCGGGCCGAGGCCGACCCGGCCGCCGAGGCGGCCCCGGAGTCCGTCGAGCGGCCGTTCCGCCGGGCGCTGGTGATCAGCCTGCTCAACCCGAAGGCGATCCTCTTCCTGCTCTCCTTCTTCACGCAGTTCGTCGACCCGTCCTACGGGCAGCCCGCGCTGTCCTTCGCCCTGCTCGGCGGCGTCCTCCAGACCTTCAGCGTGCTCTACCTCTCCCTGCTGATCTTCGCCGGGACGACGCTGGCCACCGCCTTCCGCCGCCGCAAGCGGCTCTCCGCCACCCTCACCAGCGGGGTCGCCGTCCTGTTCGCCGGCTTCGCCGCCAAGCTGGCCGTCTCCTCCGCGTAGGACGACACCGCTACCGGTCGCAGCGCTGATCCTGCTCCGGGGCCTCCCCGGTGAGCAGGAAGCGGTTGACCGCGCCGTCCACGCAGGCGTTGTGCCGCCCGTACGCGGTGTGGCCGTCGCCGTCGTAGGTGAGCAGCCGCCCGGACTCCAGCTGCCCGGCGAGCGACCGGGCCCAGTCGTACGGGGTGGCCGGATCACGGGTGGTGCCGATGACGACGATCGGCGGGGCGCCGGCGGCACGGATGGTGTGCGCCGCCCCGGTGGCCTTGACCGGCCAGTAGGCGCAGGTCAGCGCCATCCACGCCATGCCGCGCCCGAAGTGCGGCGAGGCCCGCTCGAAGTCCGGCACCGCCTGCTGGACGTCCGCCGGCGAGCCGAACGGGGCAGGCAGGTCGAGGCAGTTCACCGCGGTGTTGGCGAACATCAGGTTGGGGTACGTGCCGTCCTCCTCGCGCCCGTAGTACTCGTCGGAGAGCTCCAGCAGGCCGGTGCCGTCGCCCGCCTTGGCGTCGGCGAGCGCGGTGCGCAGCCTGGGCCACAGGAAGTCGGCGTACATGGACTGGATGACGCCGGTGGTCGCCTGGGCCGCGGTGAGCCGGCGCCCGTCGTCGCCGCCCGGCAGCGGGTTGGCGTGGACGGTCGTGAGCAGGGCGGTGAGCTGGTCGCCGACCTGCTGCTCGGTGCGGCCGAACGGGCAGTCCTCGCGCCGGGCGCAGTCCTTGGCGAAGGCGGCCCAGGCGGTCTCGAAGCCGCCGGCCTGGGTGCGGTTGCCGGTGGCCGAGTCGAGCGCCGGGTTCATCGCGCCGTCCAGCACCAGCCGACCGACCCGGGCCGGGAAGAGCCCGGCGTACGTGGCGCCGAGGAAGGTGCCGTAGGACTCGCCGACGAAGTTCAGCCGCTCGTCGCCGAGCAGGGCCCGCAGCACGTCCATGTCGCGGGCCGCCTCGACGGTGCTGAGGTGGCCGAGCGCGGGCCCGGCCTGCTGCCGGCAGCCCTCGGCGAACTCCTTGTCGGCGGCGACCAGCGCGTCGATCGCCCGCTGGTCGCCGGGGGTGAGGTCGACGGCGGCGTAGGCGTCCATCCGCTCGCCGCTCAGGCAGGTGACGGGGTTGCTGCGGCCCACCCCGCGCGGGTCGAGGCCGACCAGGTCGTACCGGGCGCGCACCCCGCCGTCGTACGTCCGGGCGGCGGCCTCCAGGTACTCGATCGCCGAGGCGCCGGGCCCACCCGGGTTGAGCAGCAGGGAGCCGATCCGGGCCTCGGAGGAACCGCCCGGGACGGCCGCCGCCCGTGCCGCCGCGAGGGTGAGGTCGCCGTCCCCCGGCCGGTCGTAGTCCATCGGCACCCGGAAGGTGGTGCACTCGAACCCGTCGTCGCAGGGCTTCCACGCCGGCCGCTGCCCGTAGTACGGCGCGAGCGCGGCCGGTACGGCGGCGGGCAGCGGCTCCAACGGGGTGACGGCGGCGGCCTGCGCAGTCGGCCCGTGGGACCCGCCCGAGCCCGCCGGGCCCGCCGAGTCTGACGGGGCCGCACCCGGCGCCCCGGACGACCCCGCGCTGCACCCGGCCGCCAGCATTCCGGCCGCCAGCGCCGCGGCCGCCACCCGTACCCGTCCGAAGACCCTCATCCGCTTCCCTTCCACAACAGACGACCCACCCCGACCCGACCCAACCCAGACTGCCCCGGCTGCCCGACCACCGCCCCCGCAGCGGGCGGAAGGACGAGTGCGGAGGAACGCCCGCTGCCCGGTACCCACCCCGGGTACCGGGCAGCGTAACGGCCGCCCGACCGGCGTTCAGGACGCCTTGGTCAACGCCTCGGACAGGAACTGCGCCGCCTGTCGGACCAGCCGCAGCCGCTCCCGGTCGGGGGTGTAGTCCTGCACGTTGTCCGAGACCTTCACCTCGGCCTTGCCCGCCGAACCGGACCCGGCCTTGAGCGCCCCCTGGAGCTTGCGGGCCGCGTCCAGCCCGGCGGTGTCGGCCTTGGCGGCGGCCAGCAGCAGCTTGACCGTGCTGCCGGCCGGGGCCTCCGCGCCGGTCTGGGCGAGCACGGCGGCGTCGTAGCGGCCGGAGACGGCCGCGGCCACGCCGTACAGGTCGGGGCGGGCCAGCCCGGCCGCGGCCGCGCACGGCGCTCCGCCCTCGACGCCGAGCGCGCCCCAGGAGGCCGGGCCGGGCGGCAGGATGCGGAAGGAGGTGGCGACGGTGGTGCGCAGCGCCTCGTCGTCGGCGACGGCGGCCGGGGCGGCGGCGACCAGTTCGCAGGGGTGCGCGGTGCCGCTCGGCGCCTCGGGGGCGACCAGGATGAACGGCCGGGAGCGGCCGGTCTGCAGGGCGGCGCCGATGCCCTCGAAGACGTCCGGGACCTCGGCGTCGGCGGTCCTGCCCGGGGTGGCGGCGTGCATCACGACGACCGGGAAGCGCGCGTTCGGCTCCTGGGCGTACTGCGGCGGCAGCCAGATCCTGATGTTGCGCGGCTTGCCGTCCGGGCCGGGCACGGCGGACTGGAGCAGTTCGCCGCCGGCCGGGTGTCCGACGCTGTCGAAGCGGCTGGCCGCGGGCTGCGCCGCGGCGGCGGACTCCGGGGCCGCCGGCGGTGCGGCCTGCT
>NZ_LFMD02000003.1:1884752-1968080 GCF_015776785.2 Kitasatospora sp. SUK 42
GGCCGCGGCCGCCGCGGCCGCTCCGCCCGCGGACCCCACCCCCGGGCCGGAGCGGGTCCCCACCTCGGACGGGTCCGCGGCCCGGTGCGTCGGCTGGCTGTCCGGGCTGAAACCGCCGAACGCCCCGAGCCCGCTGAGCATCGTCAACACCGTGACGCACACCCCGCAGATCATCGCCCCCACCGCCCGCACCAGCATCGGCCACCGCTCGCCCGCCAGTTCGTAGGTCTCGGCGGCGCAGAGGTCGCGCCAGCGCTGGAGCGCACCGCGCGACAGCCAGATCCCGCCGAGCGCGGCGGCGAACAGGGGGATGACGAGGAGCGGACGAACCACGGGACGCACCACCTCGGGAGGGGGGCCGGCGCCGGACCGGACCCGGAGCCGTTACGGGAGGCGACCGCTCCGGCAACGGGCTCCCGGAGGGGAGCCCGGGGCGCGACCGGGGCGCAGTCGGCCCCCAGCGTGCACAACGGGCGCACGGTCACACGCGGGTGCGCCCGGCGAGTATCGCCCGTTCACTCGAAGGTGTGACGGCGCACGGACTCCGGGAGGCGTACCGGGTGACCGGAACGGGCTCAAGGCGGTCGTACTGATCACGCTCCGGATCACACGTACGGGTCACGCGGAGGAATCACGCGTACGGATCACAGCGGCCCGGTGCTCAGCCCACCCGGTGCCCAACCCGCCCGGTCTCAGCCCGCCCGCAGCGCCACCGTCATCGCCTCGACCGCGAGCAGCGGGTCCACGTTGCGGTCCAGCGCCTCGCGGCAGGCGAGCACCGCCTCGATCCTGCGCAGCGTGCCCTCGGCCGGCCCGGCCTGGGCGACCCGGTTCAGCGCCTGCCGCTGGTCCTCGTTGGCGAGCACCCCGGTGGAGCCGAGCTGGATCGCGAGCACGTCCCGGTAGAAGCCGAGCAGGTCGAGCAGGGCGACGCCGAGGGTCTCCCGGCGGGTGCGGGTCGCGCGGCTCTTCTGCCGCTTCTCCAGCTCCTTGACGGCCCCGGCCATGCCGCGCGGCGCCTTGCTCCCCTCGGCGGCGCCGTAGGCGGCCTTCAGGTCGTCGGTCTCCTTCGCGTCCTGGGTCTCGGCGAGCGCCTCGGCATCGGCCTTGGCGGTGTCGACCAGGCGCTGGGCGGCGGCCAGGCAGCCGCCGATGTCGGCGACCTCCAGCGGGATCCGCAGCACCTCGGTGCGGCGGCCGCGGGCCTGCTCGTCCACCGCGAGGCGGCGCGAGCGCTCGATGTCGCCCTGCCCGGCGAGCGCGGCCAGCCGGGCGGTCTCCGGCTCGACGCCGTCCCGGCGGACCAGCATGTCGGCGACGGCCTCGGCGGCGGGCGTGCGCAGCACCAGCAGGCGGCAGCGCGAGCGGATGGTCGGCAGCACGTCCTGGACGGAGGGGGCGCAGAGCAGCCAGACGGTGCGCGGGGAGGGCTCCTCCACGCCCTTGAGCAGCGCGTTCGCGGCGGCCTCGGTGAGCCGGTGGGCGGCGTCGACCAGGATCACCGACCAGCGGCCGCCGGTCGGGTAGCTGGAGGCGCGCATCACCAGGTCGCGCATGTCGCCGACGCCGATGGACAGGCCGTCGGTCCGCACGTACTTGACGTCGGCGTGGCTGCCGGCCAGCACGGTGTGGCAGCCGTCGCAGAACCCGCAGCCGGGCGTGCCGCCGAGCGCGAGGTCGGGGCTGGTGCACTGGAGGGCCGCGGCGAAGGCGCGCGCGGCGGTGACCTGCCCGGCCCCGGGCGGGCCGGTGAACAGCCAGGCGTGCGTCATCAGGGAGGCGTTCCCGCCCTGCTCCGGGGCCGCGCCCCGGCCGGCCGCCACCGTCGCCCCGGCCGCCCGGGCGGCCGCGGTCAGCTGTTCGACCACCCGCTCCTGGCCCACCAGGTCGTCCCAGACGGCCACTCTGCTGCTCCCAAGCTCCGTACGACGGCGCGCCCGGCGCCGATTGCCCGCCGTCGAGCATACGTCTCCGCTCCGACAGCCACTGCTCCGTCCGGGTCACCCCCGGGAACCCCGGTACGACGGGGGGCGGCGCCGCCCGGGGTCACCGCCCCGGGCGACGCCGCCCGTCGTCCGTACGAAACCGTCGGGGGTCAGCCCCGGCGGCCCCAGCGCCGGCCCTTGCCCTTGCCGCCGCCCTCGCCCCGGTCGTCCCCGCCGGTCCGGTCCTGGCCGGTCCGGTCCTGGCCGTCGTGCGGGCCCGGCCGGCCGTCGCCGTTGTGCTCCCAGCGCGCCCACTCGTCGCGCGAGCCGAGCAGCGTGTCGGTCAGGCTCGGCAGGTCGTCCAGCGGGGTCTCCTCGGCCCACTCCGGCCGCGACCGCTCGGCGGCGGACTGCGGCGTGGTGGGCTGGGACGCGGCGGACTGCGGCGTGGTGGGCTGCGGCGCGGCGGGCCGGGACGCGGGGGGCGTCTTCCGGTCGTCGACCACCGGCAGCTCGCGGGTGCTGTCCAGCGGCTCACCGGCACGGCGCGGCTCACCCGTGCGCCCCGGCTCGACCCGCGGCAGCACCTCGGTCCGGTCGGCCTCCGCCGGAACCCTCGGCAGCACGGCCGTCTCGTCCACCGCGGAAGCCGGCACCGCCGGCAGCTTGGCGGTCGTCTCGACGGCCGGCTGCCGGTCCCGCAGCGACAGCTCACGCGTCGCCTCGTCACCGATCCCGCGCGCGGAATCCCCGGCAGAGGCATCACGGGGCGTGTCGCGGACCGGCGTGTCCCGGACCGCCCGCAGCTCGGTGGTCGCCGCGTCCCCGGCCGGGGCCCGGCCCTCCGCCCGACCCTCCGCCGTCTCCGCCGCCGCGGCGGCCGCCGCGAGCGCCGCGGCCTGCGCCAGCCGGGCCTCCTCGGCCCGCTGCAGCGCCTCCTCCGCCCGGCGGCGCTGCTCCTCGCGGGCCAGCTCCCGCTGCCGCTGCAGCTCCGCCTGGGCGGCCGCCTCGTCGGCGATCCGCTTGCGCTCGGCGGCCTCCGCGGCCAGTCGGGCCTCCTCGGCCGCGCGGCGCTTCGCCTCCTCCTCGGCCCGGCGGCGCGCTTCCTCCTCGGCCTTGCGGCGGGCCTCCTCCTCGGCCTTGCGCCGGGCCTCGGCAGCGGCCCGCTCGGCCTCCTCCTTGGCCAGCCGCTCCTTCTCGGCCTGCTCGGCCCGCAGCTGCGCCAGCACCTCCTGGCGCTTGCGCTCGGCGGCCTCCTCCTCGGCCTTCTTGCGGGCCTCCTCGGCGGCCCTCCGCTCGGCCTCCTCACGGGCGAGGCGCTCCTGCTCGGCGCGGGCCGCCTTCTCCTGCTCGGAGAGCGGCAGCTCGCGGTCGAGCCGGTGCCGGATGGCGGTGGTGACGAAGTCGGGGGCCTGGCTGCCGTCCACGACCAGGTAGCGCGCCGGGTCGGCGGCCGCGAGGGAGAGGAAGCCGGCCCGGACCCGCTGGTGGAACTCGGTCGGCTCGGACTCCAGCCGGTCCAGCGCCTCGGTGAAGCGCTCCCGGGCCCGGGTCGGGTCGACGTCCAGCACCACGGTCAGGTCGGGCAGCAGCCCGCCGGTCGCCCAGCGGGAGATCCGGGCGACCTCGGTGGCGGCCAGGTCGCGCCCGGCGCCCTGGTAGGCGATGGAGGAGTCCATGTACCGGTCGGTGATCACCACGGCGCCGCGCGCGAGGGCCGGCCGGATGACGTTCTCGACGTGCTCGGCCCGGTCGGCCGCGTAGATCAGCGCCTCGGCCCGGTGCGACAGGCCGGTGTTGCCGACGTCCAGGACCAGGCCGCGCAGCCGCTGCCCGACCGGGCTGCCGCCGGGCTCGCGGGTGAGCACGACCTCGTGCCCCTTGCCGCGGATCCACTCGGCCAGCGCCTGGGCCTGGGTGGACTTGCCGGCGCCGTCGCCGCCCTCCAGGGCGATGAAGAAACCGGTGCCCGTACCCCGGTGCGGCACCGGGCCGGTGGCGCCGCGCACCGCGTCCACCAGGTCCCGGCCGAACGGCACGGTACCGCGCCGGTCGTCGGTGCGCAGCAGCACGACGGCGGCGAGCACCAGGGTGAGCAGCCCCGCGGTGGCGACGGCGAGGGCCGCGCCGCCGTGGATGAAGGTGAAGGAGCCGGGCTCGACGGAGCCGTACTCGACGTCCCCGTAACCGGCGGCGATCAGCGGGACGGCGACCAGCGCGGCGGCGACCACGGCCCGCAGCACCGCGTACAGGTGCTCGGTGACCTTCGCCAGCCGGGCCTCCTCGACCTCCTGGGCGAGCAGGGTGCGCCCGGTGGAGACCACGATCCCGGCGGCCAGGCCGGCCAGCACGGTGAGCAGCAGGACCAGCACGAAGTCCAGCACCAGCCCGGCCAGGATCAGCGCCACGCCCTCGGTGAGCAGCGCCAGCGCGAGCAGCCGGCGGCGGGACAGCGAGGGCAGCGTGGCCCGGGTGAGCCGGGCGCCCAGTGCGGGCGCGCCGGCCGCGGCGAGCACCAGCAGGCCGTAGCCGATCGGCCCGGCCCGGTGCTCGGCGGCGGTGAGCAGCGCCAGCGCGGCGACGCCCGCCATCGAGGCGTACCCGGCCGCGACGGCGAAGGTGAAGTACGGGGCGCTGCCGGTGCGGCCCTTGCTCAGGGCGGGGCCGGGGGCCGCGTCGGTGGGTGCGCGCAGGCCGGTCAGCGGCGAGTGCGGGGCGACGGCCACCGGGCCGCCGGGCAGCTGCTGGAGGTAGCCGCGGGCGGCTGCGGCGGCGAACAGGCCGGCCGCGCCGAGCGCCGCGAAGGTCAGCTGGTGGGCGCGCAGCCAGTCCGAGCCGGTCGCCGCACCGATGTTGTTGAGCAGGGTGAGGACGACCAGCCCGACGGCCGCGAGCGGCACGGTGACCCAGCCGGTGAAGCGGTCGATGCTCCGGACGACGTCCAGGTTGGCGGCGGTCGGCCGCTGCTCGGCGGTCGGGGCGTAAGGGTCCGCAGGCGGCAGCAGGCCGGGGACGGCGGCGTTCCTGGTGATCCCCCGGACCCGCTCGGCGGCACCGGTGACGAACACGGTGGCGAGCAGCACGTAGGTGGCCCCGCCGGAGGGCCGCGGGCCTGAGCCCAGCCAGACCGTCCACCAGGGCGCCAGGCCGAGCAGCACGGCGGCCAGCACGTCCGCGCCGAACAGCGTCCAGCGTCGGTCGAGCCGGCCGGCCACCAGCTGGTGCACCGGCTCCAGCAGCGCGACGCCGACCAGCCCGGTGGCCGCCACCCGGGCGGCGAGGACGGCGGCGGTCGCGAAGGCGAGGCTGCGCGGCAGGTCGCCGAGCTGCCCGCCCTGGGCGGCCGCGATCACGGTGAGCGCGAGCAGCACCAGCAGCCCGAGCCGGTCGGCGGTGCCGCCGATCAGCTGGGTGGTCCACAGTCGCCGGTAGGGCCGGGTCCGCAGCAGCGCCCGGGCCCGGTCCACCGGGGTCCCGGCGGGCGCGACCTCGGACAGGTCGGGCCCGGTGGCTCTGGCGGCCGGGGCGGCGCTGGGGGTGGGCTGCTCCTCGCTCGTCATACGGTCAGCGTAGCGGTCTGGGCTTTGCCCGATTGAGACGAACGGGGTTCCGGATCCCGGTCATCACCGCCCTGTGACGATCCGTGCACAGTCCCCGGGGTGTTCGGAGCCCGCGTCTCCCGGTCGGGAGACGCGGGCCCGGTGCCGCTGCCGGAGGATCAGCCCTCGTCGGTGGCGGTGGCCTTGCTCGCGGCGGCCTTCTTGGCCGTCGTCTTCTTGGCCGCCGCCGTCTTGGTGGCGGTCTTCTTCGCGACCGTCTTCGCGGCGGTCTTCTTCGCGGCGGTCTTGCTCGCCGTCGTCTTGGCCGCCGTGGTCTTCTTGGCCGCCGTCTTCTTCGCCGGGGCCTTCTTCGCCGCCTTCTTCACCGGCCCGCGCGCCCGCTTCTCGGCGAGCAGCTCGTAGCCGCGCTCCGGCGTGATCGTCTCGACGTCGTCGTCCTTGCGCAGCGTCGCGTTGGTCTCGCCGTCGGTCACGTACGGGCCGAAGCGGCCGTCCTTGACCACCACCGGGCGCTCGCTGACCGGGTCGGTGCCCAGCTCCTTGAGCGGCGGGGCGGCGGCGGCCCGGCCGCGCTGCTTGGGCTGGGCGTAGATCGCCAGCGCCTCGTCGAGGGTGATCGTGAAGAGCTGGTCCTCACTGGTGAGCGAGCGCGAGTCGGTGCCGCGCTTGAGGTACGGGCCGTAGCGACCGTTCTGCGCGGTGATCTCCGCGCCCTCGGCGTCGGCGCCGACCACGCGCGGCAGCGAGAGCAGCCGCAGCGCGTCCTCCAGGGTGACGGTGTCCAGCGACATCGTCTTGAACAGCGAGGCGGTGCGCGGCTTGACCGCGTTCTTGCCGGTCTTGGGCGTGCCCTCGGGCAGGATCTCGGTCACGTACGGGCCGTAGCGGCCGTCCTTGGCGACCAGCATGTTGCCGCTGACCGGGTCCGGGCCCAGCTCGAAGTCGCCGCTGGGCTTGGCCAGCAGTTCCTCGGCCAGCTCGACGGTCAGCTCGTCCGGCGGCAGCTCGTCCGGGATGTCGGCGCGCTGGCCGGGCTCGCCCTCGACGGCGGAGGCGCGCTCGACGTACGGACCGTAGCGGCCGACCCGCAGGGTGATGTCGTCGCTGACCCGGAACGAGCTGATCTCCCGGGCGTCGATCGCGCCCAGGTCGGTGACCAGCTCCTTCAGGCCGCCCAGGTGGTCGCCGTCGCCGTTGCCGGCCTCGGCGGCACCGCCGGCCACGTGGCCGTCGCCCTCGCCGAAGTAGAAGCGCTTCAGCCACGGCACGGACTTCGCCTCACCGGCGGCGATCCGGTCGAGGTCGTCCTCCATCTTGGCGGTGAAGTCGTAGTCGACCAGTCGGCCGAAGTGCTTCTCCAGCAGGTTGACCACGGCGAAGGAGAGGAAGGACGGGACGAGGGCCGTGCCCTTCTTGAACACGTACCGGCGCTGGATGATCGTGTCGATGATCGACGCGTAGGTGGAGGGACGGCCGATCTCCCGGTCCTCCAGCTCCTTCACCAGCGAGGCCTCGGTGTAGCGGGCCGGCGGCTTGGTGGCGTGGCCCTCCGGGGTGATCCGCTCGGCGGCCAGCGGGTCGCCCTGGGCGACCTGCGGCAGTCGGCGCTCGCGGTCGTCGAGCTCGGCGTTCGGGTCGTCGGCGCCCTCGACGTAGGCCTTCAGGAAGCCGTGGAAGGTGATGATCTTGCCGGAGGCGGAGAACTCGACGTCCCGGCCGTCGGCGGAGGTGCCGCCGACCCGGACGGTGACGGACTGGCCGACCGCGTCCTTCATCTGGGAGGCGACGGTGCGCATCCAGATCAGCTCGTACAGCCTGAAGTCGTCGCCGGTCAGACCGGTCTCGGCGGGCGTGCGGAAGCGGTCGCCGGAGGGGCGGACGGCCTCGTGCGCCTCCTGCGCGTTCTTGACCTTGCTGGCGTAGGTGCGCGGGGCGTCCGGCAGGTAGTCGGCGCCGTACAGCTGGGTGACCTGCGCCCGGGCGGCGGCGACCGCGGTGTCCGACAGCGTGGTGGAGTCGGTGCGCATATAGGTGATGAAGCCGTTCTCGTACAGCTTCTGGGCCACCTGCATGGTCCGCTTGGCACCGAAGCCCAGCTTGCGGCTGGCCTCCTGCTGGAGCGTGGTGGTGCGGAACGGCGCATACGGCGAGCGGCGGTATGGCTTGGACTCGACGCTGCGGACGGCGAACGCGGTCTGCTCCAGGGCGGCGGCCAGCTGGCGGGCGGCCTGCTCGTCCAGGTGCAGGGTGTTGGCGCTGGCGGCCTTCAGCCGGCCGTCCGGGCCGAAGTCGCGGCCGCTGGCGATCCGCTTGCCGTCGACCGAGGCCAGCCGGGCGCCGAAGGTCTCCGGGTTGGCGGCGTCGGCCGGGGTGCGGCCGGTGCCGAAGGTGCCGACCAGGTCCCAGTACGAGGCGGTGCGGAAGGCCATCCGCTCGCGCTCGCGCTCGACCACCAGACGGGTCGCCACGGACTGCACCCGGCCCGCCGACAGCTTCGGCATGACCTTCTTCCACAGCACCGGCGAGACCTCGAAGCCGTACAGCCGGTCGAGGATGCGGCGGGTCTCCTGGGCGTCGACCAGGCGCTGGTTGAGCTCGCGCGGGTTGGCCACCGCCTCCTGGATCGCCGACTTGGTGATCTCGTGGAACACCATCCGGTGCACGGGCACCTTGGGCTTGAGCACCTGCTGGAGGTGCCACGCGATGGCCTCGCCCTCGCGGTCCTCATCGGTGGCGAGGAAGAGCTCGTCGGACTCCGCGAGCAGCGACTTCAACTTGCTGACCTGGGACTTCTTGTCCGCGTTGACCACGTAGATGGGCGCGAAGTCGTGATCGACGTCCACCCCGAGGCGGCGCACCTCGCCGGTGTACTTGTCCGGCACCTCGGCCGCGGTGCTGGGGAGGTCGCGGATGTGCCCGACGCTCGCCTCGACGATGTAGCCGGGGCCCAGGTAGCCCTTGATCGTCTTCGCCTTGGCCGGCGACTCGACAATGACGAGTCGCTGTCCGTGCGCGGTCTCGCTGCTCGGGGACACCTTCGCTCTTCTCTCCCGGTCCTTTATGTGGCTGGTCGGCGCTGGCAGCACGGGCTGCGCTCCGCCCGACCCCTCCACCGTCCCGGGGCAGCCGCTGCACGACGACCCCACCAGCGGAGTGTGACCGTACCCCGGCCACCCTTGTCAAACGGACGGATCCCGCTTTTTCACTTGCCGGACTCACCGACGCCACTCGAACGGTAACCCGATGACGGAGGTTCGCGCCCCGTGGAGGGGGGCTTCGGCAGGTTCCGAAGGATGGAATGACGGATTTCAAGATCTGTCAACGGGAAATTCGGCGCACTTCCGGGTGTGCACCGGCGGCTTCCGGTCGTCGGCTCCGGTCATCGGCTTCCGCTTGTCGGCCGATGACCTCAGGCCGTCGGCCCGTGCGACGCCCGGCTCGCGGCTCTCAGTTCCCGGCTGCGGCCAGCAGACCGGCCCCCGCCACGAGACAGCTCACGGCCAGGGCGCTCCACAGCAGGTCGGTGACCGCCGCCCTGCCGACCTCCCCCGCCGCCAGCACCGCACGGCTGGGGCGGTGCGGGTCGTAGCAGATCCGCACCGAGGCACCCGGCGCGAACCGCTCCGGACGGCGCAGCGGGGTGTGCCCGCGCGGGCGGGTGAGCACCAGCTCCGCGATCCGTCCGGCGCCGGTACCGGGACCGTCGGCCGGGGGACGCACGGAGAAGGAGAGCAGCGGCGCGCTGTCGAGCTGGCCGTGCGCGTCGTTCTCGGCGACCACCGTGGCCACCGCCGACACGCCCACTCGGCGCACCCGGTGGCGAAGGCGCACTTCGGCGGCGCACCAGAGCAGCAGCACGCCACCGAAGAGGGCGAGCAGCAGCCCGCCCACCGTCGCCGTCGTCGTGTCCACCCCTGGCCCCCGGCTCCCCGACCCCGTCCACAGCCTGTGGACAGAGCCTCACAGCGCCGGACCAACGGGGAGCGGACGCCCGGGGGCCGCCGGACGAACCAGGGGGTACGGACGAATGAACCGGGCGCCCTGGTCGCCGACAGCCGGCCGGTGGTTGGTGACCGGTGGCCGGACCGCCACCGGCCGTGCTACCGCACCGGGTTGATGAACCCCTGCTCGGTCAGCAGCCGCAGCGACTCCGGCACCCGGTCCCGCAGGACCACCCGGTCCTCGCCCAGCAACTGCGCGATGGCGTCCACGATCTCGCCCGCCGACAGCGTGCCGTCGCACACCCCGACGAATCCGGCGCCGACGGTGTCCACCTTGGTCGCCCGCCGCATGCCCCGGTGGTGACGGAGGATCACGTGCTCCGGGTCCTCCGCCCCCGGCGCGCCGACCTGCTCCTGGACCACCTCGTCGGCCAGCACGTAGCGGGCCGCGAGCAGGCCCGCGTCGTCGTGCGAGCGCAGGAAGTCCTGCCGGTCGAACCACTCCTCGATGTGCGGGCCGAGCGGCTGCTCCACCGGGTGCGGCCACTCCTCCACCCGGACGGTCGGACGCTCGGCGCCGCTCGCCCGCAGGGTGATCCAGCCCATGCCGATGCCCTCGACCCGGCCCGCCTCGAAGGCGTCCAGCCACTCGCCGTACCGGGCCTGGTAGTCACCGCCGGGGCCGCGGTGGTCGCCGCCGTCGCGCAGCCACAACTCGGCGTACTGCGCGACGTCCTGGACCTCCCGTTGGACGATCCAGGCGTCCAGCCCGGTGCCCGCCACCCAGCCGGCCAGCCGCTCCTGCCAGTCCTCGCCCTTGACGTGCTGCCAGTTGGCGAGCAACTGGCAGTAGCCGCCCTGCTCCAGGTGTCCGGCCGCCGAACGCACCAGGCTGCGGCACAGGTCGTCCCCGGCCATGCCGCCGTCGCGGTAGGTGAACCGGCCGGCCGGGGAGATGACGAACGGCGGGTTGGAGACGATCAGGTCGAACTTCCGCTCCCCGACCGGCTCGAAGAGGCTCCCGGAGAACGCCTCGGTGTTGTCGAAACCGGACAGCGCCAGGGTCAGCTCGGTGAAGCGCAGGGCGCGCGGGTTGAGGTCGGTGGCGGTGACGCTGCGGGCGTGCCGGGCCGCGTGCAGCGCCTGCACGCCGGAGCCCGAGCCGAGGTCCAGAGCGGCCCCGACGGGGCGGCGCACGGTGATGTTGGCCAGCGTCGTGGACGCGCCGCCCACCCCCAGCACCAGGTCCTTGCGGGCCACCCCGTGCGCGGTCTCGCCGGAGCCGATACCGCCCGCGCCGCCCACCGCGCAGCCCAGGTCGGAGACCACCCAGGCGTCCGAGGCGGGCAGCCCGGCAACCTCGTTCGCGTACGGCCGGATGTCCACCGTGGCACGCACCAGGTCCCCGTCGGGGCGCAGCCAGCCGTCCGCCAGGCAGTCCTCCACCGACAGCGCGGCGGCCGCCGCCTTGTACGGCACCGGCTGCTGCAACAGGAACAACCGCACCAGGGTCTCCAGCGGGCTGCCGCCCCGCGTGGCACGCAGCGCCGGCACCGCCTCGCTACGGGCCAGCGCCGCATATCCGGTGGGCCCCAGGAGGTCCAGGCACCCATCGGCGGTGTACGAGGCGGCGAGCAGCGCCTCGCGCAGCTTGGCCAGACGGGTCGGGTCGAGAACGGGGCTACTGATCACCCCGCCATTGTCCCCCGCCCCACCGGCCCACACCGACGGCCACCCCTGCCACCCGGCAACCCCGAGGCCTCGGGCCCGCCGCACCCGCCGCACCCGCCGGGAACACGCTCCCGATCGGCCCCACCGCGGACGGCCGCGGCCCCGCCCCCGCGCACAACACAGCGGCCGGGGCCGCTCCTGCGAGCGGCCCCTGCCGAGCCCTGCGTCCTTCAGCCCTCGCCCGGCCCCGGTCAGCTCGCGCTGGGTGCCGGGGTGGCCGGGGCGGAGGCCGGAGCCGCCGGGGTGGTGGCGCCTGCGGGGGGCGTGGCCGCCGGGTTCGCGCTGTCCGTCGCGCCGGGCGTGGGAGTGCCGCTGGGGGCGTCGGTGGCGGCGGGCGTGCCAGCGCTCGGGGTCGCGCTCGCGCCCCCTGCGGCCGGGGTACCGCTCGCGGCACCGGTCGCACCGGCACCCGGGGTGGCGCTGGGCTGGCTGGGCTTGCAGCCCTCCTGCTTGGCCATCGCCGCGCCGAGGTCACCGCGCTGCAGCTTGCTCTGCGCCTGGGTGGACAGCGAGGCCAGCTGCCCCAGCTGGTCGCCAACGCTCTTCAGCCCGTCCGCGAACTTCGACTGGTCGTTGGTGGCGAGCGCGTCCAGCTTCTTCTGGACGTCCAGGTAGCCGTCGGCCGCCTTCTTCAGCTCGTCGACGCTGTCCTTCTGCAGGGTCGCGCCGTCGTCCACCTTGGGCGCACCGGCCGCGTCGATGGCGGAGGCGATGTCCTGGTTGGTCTTGGCCAGTCGCCCGATGTCCGCCGAGAGCCGCTTCTGCAGGTCGACCGGGGTCTCGCCGGTCTTCACCTGGGCGGTGTCGGCGAGCGCGGCCTGCGCCTGGGCGATCGGGTCCTTGGCCGCACTGCAGACGTTGGACGCCCAGGACTCCAGCTGCTTGCTGTTGTCGTTGCCGCCACAGCCGACGGCGCCGAACGCGAGCAGCACGCCGAGGGCGGGTACGGCCAGCAGTCGCTTGTTCACCGGGAGAAGCCTTTCGGTTTCGGTCGTGTTCGGTCGTCGAACCTACACGGCCGCCGCCGATCGCCCGGTTCCCGGCTGCTCAGCCCCGAGCTCACGCCCCTGACCGACCCTGACCACCCCGCCGCTCAGGCCCGATCGACCCGAGTCGGATCACCCGGACGGACGTCCGGGCGGTTCGCAGCACCCGGGGCGTCCACATCCGGCACACCGAGGAGGCCGCAGGGACCGGCCGGTCGGCACTCGCCGTCGCGTGAGATCGCCGTCGGGCGGTGCGGCGGCGAGACCGCCGCCGCCAGGCCACCGCCCGACTCAACCGTTCGTCCACGACCGCCCGAGAGCCGGAACCGCCCCCGGGTACGGTGCGGAAGCGGTCCTCAGACCGCGACGGAGGCGACCGAAACCGGCCAGCTCATCCGGATCACGCCACCGCTGGCGCCGTTGGTGACCTCAAGGTCCTCGACCAGGCCGGTGATCACGGCGAGACCGAGGGTGTCCTCGTCCGCCTCGCCGCCCTCGGCCGCGCCGGCGGCCGGGACGGCGTCGAGGCCGGCTTCGTCCTCGACCTCGATGAGGAAACGCTTCTCCTGGTCGGTCAGCGCGACCCTGACCGCGCCGCCGATGCCACCGCGCTGGTGCAGGCCGACCGCGCGCGAGCACGCCTCACCGACCGCGAGCCGTACCTCGTCGAGCACCGACTCGTCGACCCCGGCCCGTCTGGCGACGGCCGCGGCGACCAGCCGGGCCGTCCGCACGTGCTCGGGAAGCGCGCTGAATCGAAGTTCGACGGTTGCCATCTCTCCCCCTCGGGGTACTCCGACCGGGGCCGGAAGTACGGCCCCTGCGGGCCGGCTGGACCGGCCCCGATGCGGCCGGGAAGCGCCGGGGCCTAGCAGGCCCGGGCGTCCCGGACGCGTGGAACGGGCGGGCCGGCCACACGGACCGGCCCGGACGCGTCAGTCGGTCGCGGCGACCGCGTCGTCCACCGAGGTGTGGATCGGGAAGACCTTGGTCAGTCCGGTGATCCGGAAGATCTTGAGGATGCGCTCCTGGTTGCAGACGAGGCGCAGCGAGCCCTCGTGGGCGCGCACCCGCTTCAGACCGCCCACCAGCACACCCAGGCCGGTCGAGTCCAGGAAGTCAACGCCCTCCATGTCGACGACGAGGTGGTACTTGCCGTCGTTGACGAGCTCGACCAGCTGCTCCCGCAGCTTCGGGGCGGTGTACACATCGATCTCGCCGCCAACCTCGACGACCGTACGATCGCCGACTGCACGGGTCGACAGGGACAGGTCCACGGAACCTCCAGCACCTTGCCTTGCTACGTCATGTGCGATCCTCGGCCGGACGGCCGCCACCGCATGGTCGCGAGCCCGGGCACGCCAAGCCACGCGTGGCAAGCCTCAGCGCTGCGACCCACGGCCGTACGGCCGTCACGGCCACATTCAACCACCTGCGACCATGCCCGCACGATGGCTTACGACGATTCTCCGTCACGCCGGTGACACACTGGGTCCTCATGCCGCCCCGACACAGCCTGCCCGAGGCACTGCTCACGACCCTGTCCACCAGTCGGGGGCGGTCCGACCGGCTCACCCATACGGAGCACCTTCCCGCCCGACCTGCGCGTTATTCACCGTGGCCCGACTCGATCCGCCGGGAGATCGTGGACTCGGCACTCGCCGTCGGGGTGGAGCAGCCCTGGGCGCACCAGGCAGAAGCGATGAACCTGGCGAAAAGCGGCCAGACTGTGGTGATCGCCACAGGTACCGCCTCGGGCAAGTCGCTGGGCTATCTGGCGCCCGTGCTCAGCGATCTGCTGGACGGCACCGAGGCCCGCAACGGCCGCGGCGCCACCGCGCTCTACCTGGCCCCGACCAAGGCGCTCGCCGCCGACCAGCGCCGCCGCGCCGCCGAACTCGCCCCGCCCAGGGTGCGCGCCGCCCTGTACGACGGCGACACCCCGCCCGAGGAGCGCGAGTGGGTCCGCCAGTACGCCTCCTACGTGCTCACCAACCCGGACATGCTGCACCGGGGCATCCTGCCCGCGCACGCCCGCTGGTCCTCCTTCCTCAAGGTGTTGCGCTACGTGGTCATCGACGAGTGCCACAGTTACCGGGGCGTGTTCGGCTCGCACGTCGCCCAGGTGCTGCGACGGCTGCGCCGCGTCTGCGCCCGTTACGGTTCGTCACCCACCTTCCTGCTCGCCTCCGCCACGACCGCCGACCCGGCCGCCACCGCCCGGCGGCTGACCGGCCTGCCCGCCGTGGCCGTCACCGAGGACGCCTCGCCGCGCGGGCCGATGGTCTTCGGCCTCTGGGAGCCGCCGCTGACCGAGAACGTCGGCGAACACGGCGCCCCCGTGCGCCGCACCGCCACCGCCGAGGCCGCGCACCTGCTGACCGACCTGGTCGAGCGGCAGACCCGGACCGTCGTGTTCGTCCGCTCCCGCCGTGCCGCCGAAATCGTCGCCCTCCAGACCCAGGACCAGCTCGGCCGACCACTCGCCGACCGGGTGGCCGCCTACCGCGGCGGCTACCTCGCCGACGAACGCCGGGCCCTGGAACGCGCCCTGCACTCCGGCCGGCTGCTCGGACTCGCCTCCACCTCCGCTCTCGAACTCGGCGTCGACATCTCCGGTCTCGACGCCGTCCTGATGGCCGGCTACCCCGGCACCCGGGCCTCGCTCTGGCAGCAGGCGGGCCGGGCCGGCCGCGAGGCCCAGGGCGCGCTGGCCGTCCTGATCGCCCGGGACGACCCGCTGGACACCTACCTGGTGCACCACCCGGAGGCCCTGTTCGAGGCGCCCGTCGAGGCCACCGTGCTCGACCCCGACAACCCGCACGTGCTCGCCCCGCACCTGTGCGCGGCCGCCGCCGAACTCCCGCTCACCGACGCGGACCTGGAGCTGTTCGGCCCCTCCACCGCGCCGCTGCTGCCGGTGCTGGAGCGGCGCGGCCTACTGCGCCGGCGTGCCGACGGCTCCTGGTACTGGACCCGCCGCGAACGCGCGGCCGACGCCGTCGACCTGCGCGGCAGCGGCGGCAGCCCGGTGCAGATCGTCGAGGCCGACACCGGCCGACTGCTCGGCACGGTGGACGCCGCGGCCGCCCACACCACCGTCCACACCGGGGCCGTCCACCTGCACCAGGGCCGCACCTACCTGGTCCGCGAGCTCGACCTGGAGAACTCGGTCGCCCTCGTCGAACCGGCCGACCCGCCGTACACCACGGCCGCCCGTGACATCACCTCCATCTCCGTCCTCGACACCGACACCACCGTCCACTGGGGCGAGGGTCGGCTCAGCTTCGGTTCGGTGGAGGTGGTCAACCAGGTGGTCGGCTACCTCCGGAAGCGGATCTCCACCGGGGAGATCATGGGCGAGAGCAAGCTCGACCTCCCGCCCCGCACCCTGCGCACCCGCGCGGTCTGGTGGTCCGTCACCGAGGACCAGCTGCTCGACGCGGACCTCCCGCTCGACCAACTGCCCGGTGCCGCCCACGCCGCCGAGCACGCCTCGATCGGCCTGCTGCCGCTGTTCGCCACCTGCGACCGGTGGGACATCGGCGGCGTCTCCGTGCCACTGCACCCCGACACCGGTCTGCCCACCGTGTTCGTCTACGACGGCCACCCGGGCGGAGCCGGCTTCGCCGAGCGCGGCTTCCAGCGGGCCGTCCAGTGGTTGACCGCCACCCGGGCGGCGATCGCCTCCTGCGAGTGCGAGCGCGGCTGCCCGTCCTGCGTCCAGTCACCCAAGTGCGGCAACGGGAACGACCCGCTGGACAAGGCGGCGTCCGTCCTGCTGCTGGACATCCTGCTGGCCGGAGCCCCCGGCGCGGGGACCGGGCCGGGGGCCGGGCCGGGGGCCGACACGGAGCCCGGACCAGGGGCCGGACCAGGGGCCGGGCCGGGGGCCGGGCCGAACCCGTAGGGCAACGGCGCCGACCGGCTCATGACGCCCCCGAAGGGCCGCCTGGAGCGCCACCAGGGACTCCGCCCGGGGCTCCTCCGGCACCGTCCTCGGCCCCGGCGACCGGGGCCCGTACCGGTCCGGCCCGGGCCCGCCCCCGCGCCGGACCGACCGGCAGCCGCAGCGGGAGCCCGCCGACCGGCACCTCGGCGACCACCGTGACGGCGTCCGCCGACCGGTCGACCGCGCAGGACACCAGAGCGGCTCCCTGGGTGGCCGCGATCCCCGCGGCCCGATCGCAGCCACCGTCCGGGTCCAGCAGCAGCCGGTCGGCCGCCGCCAGGGCCGCCAGGTCGGCGGCCGACTCGGCCCGGTGCCGGGCGGCTACCACCGCGCCGACCGCGATCGTCGCGGTGAACGCTGCCGTGCCCAGCATCGCCAGGGCGAGCAGCCAAACCGTCGCCGAGCCGGCGTCCGGGCCGTAGCCACGCCCGCCCGCCGTGGCGGCCCGAGCGGTACGGGCCCGTGCCAGCCGCTCTGCCACCTGCCAGAGACCGGTCAGGAGGGCCATGGGCCACCACCCGCTTCGATGGTGCTCCCCAGCACGTCCTCCCGCGCTGCCACGGCCGCCGCACCGACCCGGACGGCGAGCAGTCCGCCGAGCCTGCCCGGCGCCGTGCACGGTGCGTCCACGTCGACCCGCACGGTGTCGGCCGCCACCGCCACCCGCACCTGCGCCCCCGGCGGGGCCGCCGCGCGGGCGAGCTCGACGGCGTTCACCTCCCCGCGCGCGGCCGCCCTGGCACCGATCCGGGCCGCGTCCACGCAGTGGATCTGCGCGGCCGCCGCCAGCACGCCCCAGATCAGCATCGCCGCCAGCAGGACGATCGCGGGCAGCGCCACCGCCGTCTCGGCGGTGGCGAAGCCGCCGTCCCCGCGCCGGCCCGACCCCGGTGGCCGTGCCCGACCGCGGCCGCGCGCCGTCGGCTCCGGGCCCGCCCGCGAGGCCTCATCGCGCGCCCCGCGGGCGGGAGTTCGGGCGCAGGCCCTACGTCGCATGGAGTGCCCGCTCCAGCGTCTCGGTCAGTGCCCCCATGATGGTCGCGCTGGTCACCACCTTGTACAGCCCGGCGGCGAGGGCGCACGCGCCCAACGTTCCGACGGCGTATTCGGCCGTGGTCATCCCAGCGTCCGACCGGCCTCGACGCCGGGCCACCCTGCGCACCCGGCCCGCCGCCCGGCGGCTCTTCCGCCGCCACTCCCCGGGCGTCCGCCCGAGCGGACTCCCGGCACCGGGCCTGATCGCGATCGTTGCAGTCATAGATTTCTCCTGTTCTCTTCGGTTCTCGTCGTTCCCTCGGCTCCGGCGGATCCGGAACCGACACTTGTTCACATCGCCTGGGCGAAGCGGCTGGTGAGGCCGACCACCACCGGCACCACGCCGATCAGGACGAAGGCCGGGAGGAAGCAGAGCCCCAGCGGCGCGGTGGCGAGCACCGCGGCCCTTCGGACCCTGGCGTGGGCCGCACGGGCGGCGGCCGTCCGCTGCCCTTGGGCCAGCCCGATCAGCGGACCGGCCGCGGGAGCGCCGCCGAGACTCGTCCGGACCAGGCAGCGCGCCAGCGGCGCCAGCGAGGGGTGCTGCTCGCCCAGTCGGACCCAGCTGAGCTCCGGTGGTGCGCCCAGGGCCAGTTCGGCCCCGATCGCCACCAGCCTCGGCCCCATCGGCGCCCCCACGCTCCGGCCCACCGCCGACACCGCCGCGGAAGGCAGTGCCGCCGACCCGAGACAGGCGGCCAACAGCTCGGCGCTCAGAGGAAGTTGCCTGGTCAGCAGCTCCTCCTCCAGGGCCGCCCGGCGATCCGTCGGTGACCGCACCCGGGCCGACCACCGATGGACGCCCACCGCGACCATCACCCCGACGACCAGGCCACCTCCTCCGCCGAGCAGCAACGCCGCTGCCAGCCCGGCCCCGACCGCCGACGCCACTCGTCGCCAGGGCCCAATGCCCGCTTCCCTCGGGCCGGTTCGCTCCCGCACCTCCTCCCGCTGTCGCACCCGGGCGAAGGCTCGCCGGCGCGATCTGCCCCGCACCAGCCCCACGACGGCCGCCGCTGCCGCCGGAAGCCCGGCCGCCGCCCACTCCGCTCCGCGCATCACCCCGCCTCCGCACCCGCGTCGAACGCCCGCATCCGCAAGAGTCCGCGCCGCCTGCCACTGGAACCGACCGCCAAGCCGCGCGCCGCAGGGAACGGAGCCCGCAGGCCGCCCCCGGAGGCCCGAGGCGCCTCCAGCGCTCCCCGGGCCACAGACCGGACAATGCGGGCCGTCCACAGCACGCCCAACCCCTCCAGGACCGCCCCGGCCACGAGGCAGCCCAGCCCGGCGGACGTGTGCAGCAGGACGTCCAACGGGCGGGCCCCGAGCGCGCCGCCCAGGAGCAACCCGGCACCCGGCAGGGCGGCCAGCACCGCGATCGTCGTCCGCGGCCCGGCCAACTCCCCGGCGATCTCCTCCGCCAACGCCCGCTCACCACGCAGCGCCTCCGCGACCCGGTCCAGCGCGGCCGCCAGCCCAGACCCGCCGTCGGAAGCGACCCGCCAGCAGGCCGCGATGGCCGCCGCCCCGCTACCGCCCGGCAGTTCGGCCAGCAGATGGAGCGCGGCGGGCACGTCCCCGCCATAGCGGCCCGCCGCCAGCCGGGCCACCGGCTCCTCACCGAGCCGGCGCAGCCCGTCCGGGTCCGCGGCGAGCCGCACCGTGACCAGGTGCAACGCCTGCTCCGGCGTCGAACCGCTGCGCAACTCCCCTGCCAGCGCGGCGCAGAGCTCCACCACGGCGGCCGCCCGCCGCCCTGCCTCCACCGCCAGACGCCGCCGCAGCCGCCACCGCCGCAGCGGCAGGACGGCCAGCCCGGCCGCAAGCACCGGAACCGGCGAGGCGGTGGCCTGCCCGGCAGCCAACCCGACCGGCACGAGCAGCAGTTCAGGGGCCAGGACGCCCCGAACCCGCGCCCCGGCGCGCCCCGTCGTCACCGGACCCGGCCCGCCCGCCGGAGGCCCGCTGCCCGCCAGCATCAGCCCGGAACGCCGCCCACCCGGCAACTGCTCCTGCACCGCCCGCCACCCGACGGCCGCCAGCAGGAACAGCACCGCCACCCAGCAGAGTTCGAGTTGACTCTGCGTCACATCACCGATCGCCATGGCATCGACCTCCATGTCATCGCTCCTTCCTGCTCCACACCCCGAGCAGCGCCACCGCGCCCACCGCACACCCGCTCAGCAGCAGCACGAACCCGAGCTCCACCAACCGCAGCTCCCGCGCCGCCTGGCCCGCCGACGCCACCACCGCCGCCACCGCCCTCACGGCGCCCCCGCCCCGGGCGGCACACCGAGCACCACCCCGCGCGAGGCCAGCAGCCCGACCAGCCGCTCCCAGCCCGCCCCGGGCACCATTCCGCCCGCCGTCGGGAAGGCCACCGCCGGAGTGGTCACGGCCAGCCCGTCGCGGTCCCCGGCCAGCGTGTGGACCTCCGCCACCCGGCGCCGCCCCGAGCCCGGATCCCGGACCAGGTGCACCACCACGTCCAGCGCGGCCCGCAGTTGGCTGTGCAGCGCCGGCCGGTCGAGCCCCGCGAGCGAGCCCAGCGCCTCCAGCCGGACCGGCACGTCCGCCGCCGTGTTGGCGTGGACGGTGCCGCAGCCGCCCTCGTGCCCGGTGTTGAGCGCGGCCAGCAGGTCCGAGACCTCGGCACCGCGCACCTCTCCGATCACCAGCCGGTCCGGCCGCATCCGCAACGCCTGCCGGACGAGGTCCCGCAGGGTGAACTCGCCCAGGCCCTCCTGGTTGGGCGGTCTGCTCTGCAGCCGGACCACGTGCGGATGGGCCGGCCGCAGTTCGGCGGAGTCCTCGGCGATGACGATCCGCTCGTCCGGCCCGACCAGGCCGAGCAGCGCCGCGAGCAGGGTGGTCTTGCCCGAGCCCGTCCCACCGGAGACCAGCAGGGACAGCCGCGCCCGCACGATGCCGGCCAGCAGGTCGGCGCCCTCCGGCGGCAGTGCTCCGCCCGCCGCCAACTCGTCGAGCGTGAACGGCCGGGGCCGGCACACCCGCAGCGAGATGTGCGTGCAGCCCGCCGCGATCGGCGGCAGCACCGCGTGCAGCCTGGTGCCGTCCGGCAGCCGAGCGTCCACCCAGGGCCTGGCATCGTCCAAACGCCGTCCGGCCGCGGTGGCCAGCCGGTGGGCCAGCCGCCGCACCGCCTCGGCATCGGCGAACCGGACTCCGGCGGCCCGGTGCAGGCCTCCGCCACGGTCGACCCACACCTCGTCCGGACCGTTCACCAGGACGTCCGTGACATCGGGCGCCGCCAGCAGCCGGTCCAGCGGGCCCGCGCCCACCAGTTCGGCGCGCAGCGAACGCACGGTGTCCAGCACCTCGTCCCCGCCGAGCGGCGGCCGGGTGGCCCGCAGCACCGCCGCGACCGAGCCCGCCGTCGGGGCGGCGCCCGACTCGGCCAGCCGCAGCCGTACCGCGTCCACCAGCTCGGCCGTCCGGGCCTCCCGGGCCGTCCGGCCGTACGGGCAGGGCCCGTGCTCGGCCTCCGGAGGCCCGCCGGGCGGCGGCACGCTCCTGAGCAGTCGGCGCTCCCGCGCACCGTCGCCCGGACCCGGATCACCGCCCCGCAGAACCGTCCTACGCAGTCGGACCATCAGTACACACCTCCTCCGACCGCCGACACCGGCGGCAGTACCTCGTTCAGGAAGGTCGCGCAGAAGCGCGCGAGCGGGCCGCTCTCCCGCATGCCCGGCGGGACGCCCTTCTCGACGTCCTCGGCCAGGCCCGGCTCCGGCTCCAACTCCCCCGCCAGCTCCAACCGCAGCCCGCGGGCGATCCGGTGTGCCGGGAGCCCGCCGACCCGCAGTGACCGCACCACGGCCCGGACGTCCCGCAGCCGCATCCGGGCCGCCGCCGCGACCCGGTCGGCGGCCGCCACCGCGCGCAGCTCGGCCGGGATCACCAGCAGGGCCAGGTCGGACTGCTCCAGCGCCTGCCCGGCGGCCGCGTCGAGATGGCGCGGTACGTCGAGCACCACCAGCCCGCCGCGCCGCCGGGAGGCGGCCAGCACGCTGCGCATGGCCTCCGGCGGCACCGTGAGGGTGTCGCCGCGGTCCCAGGACAGGCAGGACAGCGCGGAGAGCCGTCTGAGGGCCGGCAGCGCCCGGGCCAGGTCGGCTCCGCTCACCCGCCCGCGCGAACCGGCCAGGTCGGGCCAGCGCAGCCCGCGGGCCGTCTCGCCCCCGAGCAGGATGTCCAGGCCGCCGCCCAGCGGATCGCCGTCGATGAGCATGGTCCGCCGGCCCGTCCGCGCGGCCGTGACCGCGAGGGCACAGGCCAGCGTCGAGGCTCCGGCCCCGCCCCGGCCGCCGAGCACCGCGACGGTGACCGCCGGGGACTCGACGCCCTCGGCCGCGTCCGCGATCCGGTCCAGCAGCCAGGTCTCGGCGTCGGGCAGGAACAGCACGTGCTCGGCGCCGAGTCGGACCGCTCTGACCCACACCCCGGGGTCGTCCAGATCCAGCCCGAGGAGCAGCACGCCGCTGCGCCTGCCCAGCCCGGCGCAGCGCACCGCCTGGTCGTCCCCGACCAGGACCAGCGGGGCGCCCTCCCAGAGCTCGCGCGTCGGCGGCGCGCCCCTGATCAGTCTCGGCTCGGTGCCCGCCGCCGCGCAGACCCGCAGCAGGTGCTCGGCCAGGCCTTCGTCCTCGGTGACGATGAGCGGCCCAACGGCCCCGGGGCCCTCGGCGGTGACGTGACCGGCGATCGGCGTCGACATGGTGGTCTCCCCTCTGCGCCGCCGGCCACCCAGGGCGGCCGCGACGCGCGTCGGACGGTTCCGACGGACGGCCGCCCGGCAGACCTCTTGAAGAAGGGGGATGAGGCCCTGCCCGGCGACCGCCGTCGACCATCACGGTGGGGGGAGATCCGGATTACGTCATCCACGTTCCGATTGCCTGTGGATAACTCGCGGCTGTGGATAAAAACGTTCACCCGGGCGGGGGGCTATTCGGCGAAGAATTGACGAAACGAGGTCACGGAGATGAACCGGCGGCCCGTCCGGGCCCCGGTCGACCGCCCCTCCCGGACCCTGCTCGCCGGCTCCCGCGCACCCCGCCCGAGCGGCCCGGCGGCGTCGATCGGAACCGGCCGCGCACAGCAGGCGGGTCATGAGCAAATGGCAACGCAGAGTGACGAAGGATGATGACCTGACCGAGCCGCCGACACCCCCTGTACACCGCCGAGAGGCGGTCGCGGAAGGCCTCACCGAGGGGCGTTCAAGCCCTGAAAATGGCCCCGGACGTGCGACGACCCCCGCCGGGGGGGAGAGCGGGGGTCGTCTATCCACAGCCCGACTCGGGGGGGAGGAGCCGGACCGGGTTAGCACGGTCGCGAACGATCCGTGACTTCCATGGTGTACCCGAGCGGCCAGAAACACAAACCCGCACGCCCACGAGTACGCCGAATGGCGGGGTGTTTTGTGGCGCCCTCTATCCTCGGTTCCCGTGGACACCACCGAGAACGCCGACGACCACGCCGACGAGTCCCAGGGCGACACCACCGGGCCCGCGGAGCCGAGCACACCCACCCGCCCCCGGCCGGGCGGGCTGCGCACGGCCGCCTTCTTCGACCTCGACAAGACCATCATCGCCAAGTCGAGCGCGCTGGCCTTCAGCCGCCCGTTCTACCAGGGCGGTCTGATCAACCGTCGGGCCGTACTGCGGAGCGCGTACGCCCAGTTCGTCTTCCTGGTCGGCGGGGCGGACCACGACCAGATGGAGAAGATGCGCGAGTACCTCTCCGCGCTCACCCGGGGCTGGAACGTCCAGCAGGTCCGCGAGATCGTCGCCGAGACCCTGCACAACCTGATCGATCCGATCATCTACGACGAGGCCGCCTCGCTGATCGAGCAGCACCACGCGGCCGGCCGGGACGTGGTGATCGTCAGCAGCTCCGGCTCCGAGGTGGTCGAGCCGATCGGCGCGCTGCTCGGCGCGGACCACGTGATCGCCACCCGGTTGAAGGTCGAGGACGGCTGCTACACCGGCGAGATCGAGTACTACGCCTACGCCGAGAACAAGGCCGCCGCGATCCGGGAGTTGGCCGAGTCGGAGGGCTACGACCTGGCCGAGTCCTACGCCTACAGCGATTCCTCGACCGACCTGCCGCTGCTGGAGGCGGTCGGCCACCCGTCGGCCGTGAACCCCGACCGCGCACTGCGCAAGGAGGCGCAGGCCCGGGAGTGGCCGGTGCTGGTCTTCGACCGGCCGGTGCAACTTCGACGGCGGCTGCCCGAGTTCTCCGCGCCGAGCGGCTCGGTGCTGACCGCGGTGGCGGTCGGGACGGCGGCCGTGACCGCCGGGGCCATCTGGTACCTGGCCCGCAAGCGCCGCTCCACCCGCTGAGGTCCGGGGGCCGACACCCCCAGCGAAACGGGCAAATAGGTACGGACTTCTCTTTTCGGGTTCCCCTTTCGGCCGAAACGCGATACAAATGAAGCACGGCCCGCGAGACCCGGTCAGGACCGAAGAGGTCAAACCGACAACGCAGTTCAGGCCCCACGGACCGCGTGTACAGATAACCGAGCACCCACATGCAGCCGACCCGCTGTCGGGCCGCCGGACCAGACGAACGGGCAGGATCCCCGTCTGATCGGCACTTCCGGTGCATGCTTGGTCACCCGGTATCTGCACCAGCGGCGGCACCCAGCAGGATCAGGTGCCGCCGCATCTCCGTGTTCGCGGGCGTTCCCGCTCAGACCATCCCGCGCTGCATCGCCTCGCAGACCGCGGTGCTCTCGCGCACGCCGAGTCGCAGCGCCCGGCCGCAGTGCGCGATCCAGGCCGCCATCCCCTCGGGCGTGCCCGCCAGGTAGCCCGCCAGGGCCCGCCGGTAGGCCTCGGTGCCCAGCTCCGCCAGGCCCACCTCGGCCGGACAGATCGACTTCGGGTCGAGCCCCTCGGCGATCAGCACGATCCGCTGGGCGGCCCGCGCGATCAGCCCGTTGTGGCTGCCGAACGGCCGCAGGGCGAGCAGCTCGCCGTGCACCACCGAGGCGACCACCAGCGCCGGCGTCCCCACGCCCTGCCCCTCCGCCCGGGCCACCAGCAGCCGGGAGAGCTGGTCCAGCCGGGCCCCGACCTCCTCCGCGTCCGGAGCGGGCGGCAGTACGGGCGGCGGCCCGGCCACCGCGTCGGCCTCGACGCCCTCCACCGGCTTGAGCTCCAGCGGGAACAGCTCCTCGGAGGCCTCCCCCGCGCGCCGCGGCCGACCGGCGGCCGGGTCGGCGTCGCCGACCGCGAGCAGGTGCAGCCGGGCCAGCACCTGCAGCGGCGAATGCCGCCAGACGCTGAGCAGCTGACCGGCCTCGGCGGCGATCCGCAGCGCCGCGCCCACCGTTCGGGCCTCGGCGTCCGCGCTGAAGTCGCTGCGTCGCCGGACCTCCTCCAGCGGCCAGTCGGCCCCGGCCAGGGCCGCCGAGGCGCGGGCGCCGCGCAGAGCGGACTCGGAGGTGACCTCGGCCGCGCGGCGGCGCATCACCCGGTGACCGTAGAGCCGGTCGACGGCCTTGCGCACCTCGGCCACCGCGTCGGGCACCCCGGGAAGCTGGGCCAGCGGGGCGAGGGGATCTGTTCCAGTGCTCACCTACCCGAGAGTAATGAACGAGCCGCCCCTCCCGGAACAGCAACCCCGCATCACCCGTTAGAGGCAATCCTCACTTCCCTCCCGCGGCGGGCCCCGAGCCACGGCTAGCATGGCCGCTATCGGAGACGATAACGATTTCCAATTAGGGGTCGCGACACGCGCGCCCCTGAGCACGCGGCCCACCCCCAGGGCCCAGAGCGAGAGCCGGAGCCCCCAGATGAAGATCGCCTTCGTCGGCAAGGGCGGCAGCGGGAAGACCACGCTGTCCGCACTGTTCATCCGCCACCTGGCCGCCACCGGCCGCCCGGTCATCGCCGTCGACGCCGACATCAACCAGCATCTCGGCCCCGCCCTCGGACTGACGGACGCTCAGGCCGCCGGACTGCCCTCGCTCGGCGCGCACCTTCCGGAGGTCAAGGAGTACCTGCGCGGCGCCAACCCGCTGATCCGTTCGGCGGACGAGATGATCAAAACCACGCCGCCCGGCCGGGGTTCGCGCCTGCTGCGGATCGTCGAGGAGAACCCGGTCTACGCCGCCTGCGCCCGCCCGATCGCGCTGGACGAGGGCTCGGTCCGGCTGCTGGCGACCGGCGCGTTCACCGAGGAGGACCTCGGAGTGGCCTGCTACCACTCCAAGGTCGGCGCGGTGGAGCTGCTGCTCAACCACCTGCTGGACGGCCCGGACGAGTACCTGGTCACCGACATGACCGCGGGCTCCGACTCCTTCGCCTCCGGCCTCTTCACCCGCTTCGACCTGACCTTCCTAATCGCCGAGCCGACTCGCAAGGGCGTCTCGGTCTACCGTCAGTACAAGGACTACGCCCGTGACTTCGGCGTCCAGCTGCGGGTGATCGGCAACAAGGTGCAGGGCCCGGACGACCTGGCGTTCCTGCGCCGCGAGGTCGGCGACGACCTGCTCACCACCTTCGGGCAGTCGGACTGGGTACGCCGCCTGGAGCAGGGCGCCGAGCCGCCGCTGAAGTCCCTGGAGCCGGCCAACCGGGCGGTGCTGGAGCAACTGCGGACCGAGGCCGAGGCCGCGTACGGGCTCCGGGACGCGCACCGCTACACCGAGCAGGCGGTCCTCTTCCACCGGCGCAACGCGGAGAGCTGGGCCAACGCCAAGGTCGGAATCGACCTCGCGACCCAGGTGGACGAGGGTTTCGTACTGGGCGAGTCGGCGTTCGGGAGCGAGCGGGCCGCCCCTGCCGGAGCCACCGCCTGACACTCCGCCACGGACCGGACGGGCCGCGGCCTCCCCTTCACCCCGGGGAGGCCGCGGCCCGTTCGCCGTCCCGGTCGAGCGCTTGCCACCAGCGAATTCCCATCGGTTCGAGCACCACTCAATGGGGTGAACCAGGGGGTTTTCCGCTTCCCTCCCGAGACGACGCTGTGCAAAGCTCTCATTACCCTCGGTTTACCGAGTCTTGATGGTCCGTATCGACGGCACCCGGCGAGACATCCCGCACCTCGCCCGGGTTCCTGGCGGGCCTGATGGTCAACGCCGGCCGGTGATACCCGCATTCCCCCGCCGCGCCCACACCATCCCGCCACACCGTCGCGACCCACGACAGCCGATCCGACCCGGAGCCCCGCCCCGGATCCACCGCCGGACCTGACTGCGTTCGTTCCCCCGGACAGACGGGAAGACAATGACCCTTGACATCTCAACCGCGCCCATCGCCTCCGACACCAATGACCACGCACCACCGGGCACCCGGGCCCGCTGGGCCCAGGACCTCTCCGCCTCCCTGGTGGTCTTCCTGATCGCCGTGCCGTTCTCCCTCGGCATCGCGCTCGCCACCGGCGCCCCACTCACCGCCGGACTGGCCGCCGCAGCCGTGGGCGGCATCCTGGTCGGACTGTTCGGCGGCACCCCGCTCCAGGTCAGCGGCCCCTCCGCCGCGCTGACCGTGGTCACCGCGGGGCTGATCACCCAGTACGGCTGGCGGGCGACCTGCGCCGTCACCGTCGCCTCCGGGCTGCTCCAACTCCTGCTCGGCGTACGCCGGGTGGCCCGGACGGCGCTCGCCGTCTCGCCCGCGATCGTGCACGGCATGCTGGCCGGGGTCGGGCTCACCATCGCCATCGCGCAGCTGCACGTCGCCCTCGGCGGCTCCCCGCAGAGTTCCGCGATCGCCAACCTCCTCGCCCTGCCGGGGCAGTTGGCCGGTCCGCACCCGCCCGCGCTGCTGGTCGGCGCTGTGACCGCGGTGGTGCTGCTGGGCTGGCCCCGGCTCGGCCGACTCCCGGGCCGCGCGGGAGAGTTCGGCGCCCGCCTGGCCAAGGTGCCCGGGCCGCTGGCCGCCGTGGCCGTTGCCACCGCGCTCGCCATCGCCATGGACCTGCGGCTCGCCCACATCGAACTGCCAGCCTGGCAGCCGCACGGGATCGCGCCCGCGCTGCCACACGGCTCGCCCACCGGGGTGATCGCCGCCGTCCTCACCGTCACTGCCGTGGCGAGCGTGGAGTCGCTGCTGTCCGCCGTCGCGGTCGACCGGATGAGTCGGCGCACCGGCGACCTCGACCGTGAACTGCGCGGACAGGGCATCGCCAACATGGTCAGCGGCCTGGTCGGCGGGCTGCCGATCGCCGGCGGCGCCGTACGCAGCACCGCCAACGTGCGGGCCGGCGGGCAGACCAGGTGGGCCTCGGTGCTGCACGGCGTGTGGGTGCTCGCCGCAGCGCTGGCGCTGACCGGCGGGCTGCGCCGGATCCCGCTGGCCGCACTGGCCGCGCTGGTGCTGGTGGTCGGGCTGCAGATGGTGAGCTTCGCGCACATCCGCAACGTGCACCGACACCGCGAGTTCCCGGTCTACCTGACCACCGTGCTCGCCGTGGTCGCCTTCGGCGTGCTGTGGGGCGTCGGGCTCGGCGCCGGCACCGCCGCACTGCTCGCGCTCTACCGGCTGACCCGCGCCCACGTGGACGTCGAGGCCCACCCCGACGGCCCGGTCACCGTCCAGACCCACGGGCCGCTGACCTTCGCCGCCGTCCCCCGGCTGAGCCGGGCGCTGGCCGGCATCCCCGCGGGCGCCGAGGTCGCGGTGGTGCACGACGGCTCCTTCCTGGACCACGCCGCGTACGAGACGCTGCACAACTGGCGGACCGGGCACCAGGCCGCGGGAGGACGGGTCTCGATGGTGACGCGGCGCCCGGACGACGAGGTGCTCGACCCCGACGGCACCGTCCGTGCGGGCAGTTCGCCGGGCCCGCACCGCTGCCGGGCCTGGACGCCCTGGGTCGGCCACCACTGCATCGAGCAGCAGGAGGATCCGCACGGCCGGCTGCTGGACGGCGTCCGGGTGTTCCAGCGGCACACCGCCCCGCTGATCAGGCCCGAACTCGCCCGACTGGCCCGGGAGGGGCAGACGCCCTCGCAGCTCTTCCTGACCTGCGCGGACTCCCGGATGGTCACCAGCATGATCACCAACAGCGGCCCGGGCGACCTGTTCACCGTCCGCAACGTCGGCAACCTGGTGCCGGCCCCGTTCGAGCCCGGCGCGGCCGACGACTCGGTGGCCGCCGCGGTGCAGTACGCCGTCGAAGCGCTGGAGGTGCGCTCGATCACGGTCTGCGGCCACTCCGGCTGCGGAGCGATGAAGGCACTGCTGGACGGTGTGCACGAGCGCCCCGTGCCGCCCACCCCGCTGACCCGCTGGCTGCGCAACGGCCGCGGCTCGCTGGACCGGCTCCGACGGGCCCCGGCCGAGTTCGCCGACCGGCCGGTGGTGGACCTCGCGGAGCAGCTCTGCATCACCAACGTGGTCCAGCAGCTGGACCAGCTGATGGCGAACCCGGCGGTGGAGCGCCGGGTCGAGGAGGGCACCCTGCGGCTGGTGGGGATGTACTTCGACTTCGCCACCGCCCAGGCCTACGTCCTGGACCGCGCCGCGGGGACGTTCAGCCCCGTCGAGGCCCGGCCCGTCGAGGCCCGGCCCAATGGGGCATCGGCCGAACGGGTGAGAAAGGACGGCCGGGTTCCGGCCTGCGACGGCGAGGAGGACCCGCAGCTGGCCGCCTGAAAGCCGGGTCCGTGTCCCCGCCGGGCGGGCCGGGGCACGGGCCCATCAACCACCGGGCGATCTACCACCTCAGGCGGTGGGTCGCCCGGTGGCCGTTCGATCCTCGGTCAAAGGTCTACACCAATTCCCAAGAGACTCTTGTCAACTGCCCCGTTCGCCTGGTGAGCTGTGTGCTGGGACACACGGGACAATCCCCACGCACGGGATCGCCCCCGATCATGACTCGATGAGGAGTGCGCGTTGAGCAACGAGAGCCTGGCCAACCTGCTCAAGGAGGAGCGGCGTTTCGCCCCGCCGGCAGAGCTCGCCGCAGCCGCCAACGTCACCGCGGCCGCGTACGCTCAGGCCTCCGAGGACCGTCTGGGCTTCTGGGCCGAGCAGGCCCGTCGGCTCAGCTGGGCCGTCGAGCCGACCGAAACGCTCGACTGGTCCAACCCGCCCTTCGCCAAGTGGTTCGCCGACGGCAAGCTCAACGTGGCCTACAACTGCGTCGACCGCCACGTGGAGAACGGTCTCGGCGACCGGGTCGCCATCCACTTCGAGGGCGAGCCCGGTGACAGCCGCTCGATCACCTACGCCCAGCTCAAGGACGAGGTCTCGCAGGCCGCCAACGCCCTGCTGGAGCTCGGCGTCCGCAAGGGCGACCGGGTCGCGGTCTACCTGCCGATGATCGCCGAGGCGGTCGTCGCCATCCTCGCCTGCGCCCGGATCGGCGCCACCCACTCGGTGGTCTTCGGCGGCTTCTCCGCCGACGCCGTCGCCTCCCGCATCCAGGACGCCCAGGCGAAGCTCGTCATCACCTCCGACGGCGGCTACCGCCGCGGCAAGCCCTCGGCCCTCAAGCCGGCCATCGACGAGGCGCTCACCAAGGTCGACGGGGTCGAGCACGTCCTGGTGATCCGCCGCACCGGGCAGGAGATCGCCTGGACCGAGGGCCGCGACGTCTGGTGGCACGAGATCACCGCGCGCCAGTCCACCGAGCACGCCCCCGAGGCGCACGACGCCGAGCACCCGCTCTTCATCCTGTACACCTCGGGCACCACCGGTAAGCCCAAGGGCATCCTGCACACCTCGGGCGGCTACCTCACCCAGGTCAGCTACTCCCACCACGCGGTCTTCGACCTCAAGCCGGAGACCGACGTCTACTGGTGCACCGCCGACATCGGCTGGGTCACGGGCCACTCGTACATCGTCTACGGCCCGCTCTCCAACGGCGCCACCCAGGTCATCTACGAGGGCACCCCGGACACCCCTCACCAGGGCCGGTTCTGGGAGATCGTCCAGAAGTACGGCGTCACGATCCTCTACACCGCGCCGACCGCGATCCGCACCTTCATGAAGTGGGGCGACGACATCCCCGCGAAGTTCGACCTGTCCTCGCTGCGGGTGCTGGGCAGCGTCGGCGAGCCGATCAACCCCGAGGCCTGGGTCTGGTACCGCGAGCACATCGGCGCCGGCAAGTGCCCGATCGTGGACACCTGGTGGCAGACCGAGACCGGCGCCATCATGATCAGCCCGCTGCCGGGCGTCACCGAGACCAAGCCGGGCTCGGCCCAGCGCGCCCTGCCGGGCATCTCGGCCACCGTGGTGGACGACGAGGCCAACGAGGTCCCGAACGGCTCCGGCGGGTACCTGGTGCTCACCGAGCCGTGGCCGTCCATGCTCCGCACCATCTGGGGCGACGACCAGCGCTACATCGACACCTACTGGTCGCGCTTCGCGGGCCGCTACTTCGCCGGTGACGGCGCCAAGAAGGACGAGGACGGCGACATCTGGCTGCTCGGCCGGGTCGACGACGTCATGCTGGTCTCCGGCCACAACATCTCCACCACCGAGGTCGAGTCGGCCCTGGTCGGCCACCCGTCCGTGGCCGAGTCCGCCGTGGTCGGCGCCGCCGACGCCACCACCGGCCAGGCCATCGTCGCCTTCGTGATCCTGCGCGGCGGCATCACCGAGAGCCCCGAGCTGGTCGACGAGCTGCGGGCGCACGTCGGCCGCACGCTCGGCCCGATCGCCAAGCCGAAGCAGATCAAGGTGGTCGGCGAGCTGCCGAAGACCCGCTCCGGCAAGATCATGCGCCGCCTGCTGCGCGACATCGCCGAGGGCCGCGAGGTCGGTGACACCACCACCCTCGCCGACAGCACGGTGATGAGCCAGATCCAGGCACAGCTGCCGTCGTCCGACGACAAGAGCTGAAAGCGTTCACGGCTGAGCACACCGACAACCAGACGCGCTGACGGCTGAGCACATCGACAGCCGAGCGCGCTGAACAGGCGAACCGGGCCCCGGGCGGATACCACCGCCCGGGGTCCCGTCGTCATGCCGGTCCGCTGCTCCTCCGGGGTTCCGTTGCTCCTCCGGATGCTCCTCCGGAGTGCAGAACCGGCCGACAGGGTTTGAGTCCTCGAATAGGACAATCTGGATGTCACTCGAACGTCCCTTAGACTGTTAGGGACGCATCAAGATCCTTGAGCAGGAATCCGGGCGTCACAGGGCGCGCCGGGAAGTCTGGTCGGCACATGCACCACCCGTGCATCCGTTGCCGCTCCCAGCCCCCTCAGGAGGTCCCGCGTGACCGACCAGCCGCCCGTCCACGAGCCGACGACCCGCCGCCGGCAGCTGCTCGGCCGACTGTCACTGCCCGAGCGCACCTTCATCACCGACGCCCTGCGCACCGAGACGGTCGGTGGCACGCTGCTGCTGATCGCCGCCGTGGTCGCGCTGATCTGGGCCAACGTCTGGCCGCACGCGTACGAGAGCATGCTCGGCTACACCATCGGCCCGTCCGCCCCGCTCCACCTCGACCTCAGCCTGGCCACCTGGGCCAAGGACGGCCTGCTGACGATCTTCTTCTTCGTGGCCGGCATCGAGCTCAAGCGCGAGTTCGTCGCGGGCGAGCTGCGCACTCCGAGCGCCGCGCTGCTGCCGGTCATAGCCGCCGTCTGCGGCGTCGCGCTGCCCGCGATCCTGTTCGCACTGGTCAACTCCGGCAGCGGCGGCCACCCCGGCGGCTGGGCCATCCCGACCGCCACCGACATCGCCTTCGCGCTCGGCGTGCTGGCCGTGGTCGGCAGCCACCTGCCCTCTCCCCTGCGCGCCTTCCTGCTGACCCTGGCCGTGGTCGACGACCTGATCGCGATCCTGATCATCGCGATCTTCTACAGCTCCGGGATCAAGTTCTGGGCACTCGGCCTGGCCTTCGCCGGTCTGGTGCTGTTCTGGTTCCTGCACCGGCGCGGGGTGAAGGGCTGGTACCTGTTCGTACCGCTGGCCGTCGTGGTCTGGGCGCTGATGCACGAGAGCGGCATCCACGCCACGGTGGCGGGCGTCGCGATGGGCCTGATGCTGCGCTGCCACCGGGAGGGCGACGAGCAGCACTCCCCCGGCGAGCACATCGAGCACCTGGTCCGCCCGCTCTCGGCCGGCCTCGCCGTCCCGGTGTTCGCGCTGTTCTCGGCCGGGGTGGCGATATCCGGCCCGGCGCTGCGCGAGGTGTTCACCCAGGCCACCCCGCTGGGCATCATGATCGGCCTGCTGGTCGGCAAGACGGTGGGCGTGTTCGGCGGCACCTGGCTGGCCGCCCGGTTCACCCGGGCCGAGCTGAACCCGCAGCTCAAGTGGGCCGACCTGTTCGCCGTCTCGGTGCTGGCAGGGATCGGCTTCACCGTCTCGCTGCTGATCAGCGAGCTGGCCTTCCCGCAGGACCTGGCGCTGGCCGAGCGTTCCAAGACGGCCGTCCTGGTCGGCTCGCTGCTCTGCGCGGTCGTCGCCACCGTGCTGCTCAAGCTGCGCAACCGGCACTACCGCGCGCTGTGCGAGGAGGAGGACCGGGACGTGGACGGCGACGGGGTCCCGGACATCTACCAGGAGGACGACCCTGCCTGGCGGGCACGGGTCTCCGAACCCGCCCACCGACTGCCCGGCGAGGGCTCCGGCACCGGCCGCTGAGTCCGCCACGGGCCTCGCGGGGCCCCGGGCCCGGGGGTCCACCCCTGAATCCGGCACCGGGCCCCACGGCCCTGCCGCGGCCGGGACACGTCCCCCCGGCGGGGCCCCGGAGTGGTGTCCGACTGACCGGTAGGGGCATGATTCTGAGCTGTCGACAACCCACTGACGCCTCCGGACCCCCCACCGGCCCCGGAACCGCACACCGCGACGGCGTCACGCCGTACAGCCACAGAGGAGAACCGCTGATGCCCACAGGAGCCGCAGACCCGTCCAGCAACGGCCGGGCGCCCTACGAGGGCGAGCGTTCGGTGGGACAGCTGTTCGCGGCGGCCACCGCTGACCTGTCCGCGCTGGTCCACGACGAGATCGCGCTCGCCAAGTCCGAGATCCGCGCGGACGTCAAGCGCGGCGTCTCCGGCGGGGTGTCGATCGCGGTGGCCGCCGTGATCGCGCTGTTCTCCGTCCCGATGCTGAGCGCTGCGGCGGCCTTCGGCATCCACGCGCTGGGCCTGTCGCTCGGCTGGTCCTTCCTCGTCGTGGCGGGCGCCTACCTGGTGCTCGCGGTGCTGCTCGGGCTGCTGGCCTACCGCTCCTTCAAGAAGATCGAGCCGCCGCACCGCGCCATCGAGGGCGCTCAGAAGACCGCCGACGTGTTGAAGAACGCCCGTCCGCGCCCGGCCACCAAGGAGGAGATCGACCGGGCCCTGGGCCGCATCCCGTAAACGCGGGAGGGCGCTCGAACCCGCCGACAGCGAGTGCCGGGCACGTGTCCGGCGCACGGATGTGACACGCTCTCGGTATGCCGCTTGACCAGACGCCCGTGCCCGCGCAGCCGTCCGCCGATTCCGGCCTCGACTCCGGCTCCGAGCCGGCCCCCGCACAGGGCCCCGGGCAGGGCCCCGGACAGGGCCCCGAGCCGACCGCCGAGCCGGTTGCCGAACAGGCCGCCGCACCGGCCGCCGAGGAGGCCCGCGGCGTCGGAGGCGGCGGAGGCGGCGGCGGTACGGAAGCCTGGGACATCCGGCAGCCCGGCCCGTGGACGCACCGCGACCTCGCGGCCAACGGAGCCCGCTTCCACATCGCCGAGCTGGGCACCGGCCCGCTGGTGCTGCTGGTGCACGGCTGGCCCGAGTACTGGTGGGCCTGGCGCCACCAGCTGACCGCGCTGGCCGAGGCCGGCTACCGCGCGGTGGCGCTCGACCTGCGGGGCATCGGCGGCAGCGACCGCACCCCGCGCGGCTACGACCCGGGCAACCTCGCCCTGGACATCACCGGCGTGATCCGCTCGCTCGGCGAGCGCCGGGCGCACCTGGTCGGGCACGCCTCGGGCGGCACCCTGGCCTGGGTCGCGGCGGTGATGCGCCCGTCGGTGATCCAGAGCCTCACGGTGGTCTCCGCCGCGCACCCCCGGGACCTGCGCCGGGCCCTGCTGACCGACCGCCGGCAGATGGCCGCCTTCGACCACGTGCTGGGCTTCCAGCGGCCGTGGATACCGGAGCGCCGCCTGGTGGCCGACGACGCCGCGCTGGTCGGCCGCTACCTGGACGAGTGGACCGGGCCGAACAAACTGGACGAGACCGCGGTGCACGCGTACCGGCAGGCGATCCGGATCCCCAGCACCGCGCACTGCTCGATCGAGCCGTACCGCTGGCTGCTGCGCTCGATGGCCCGGCCGGACGGCATCCAGTTCGCCCGCCGGATGAAGAAGCCGATCACCGCGCCGACCCTGCACGTCCAGGGCGCCTCGGACCCGGTGCTGCTGTCGCGCACCGCGCTCGGCGGCGGCGAGTACGTCGCGGCGCCGTACCGCTGGCGGCTGCTGCCGGGGGTCGGGCACTTCCCGCACGAGGAGGCGCCGGAGGAGTTCACCGCCGAGCTGCTGGACTGGGTCGGTCGTCACAAGGAGTGACGGACCGAGGGCCCAACGGAGGGGCATCCCGGAAGGGCCGTTGGGCCCAACTCCCTTGCGACTGCGCTCATATGACAACCGCATAGGCCAATTTCGACCCGGCCCGGGCGGTTACCTCCACCGGCCCAAGGGCATCCCTTCCGGTATGACCTGGATGCCCGATCACGGCGACGCCCCGCACGGCCGACGCCACGACAGCCCCCCGCGCTCCACGCACCACCCGGACCGGGCCGAGGACCTCGGTTTCGACGGCCTCGGCTTCGACACCCTCGGCCGCCGTCGGCGCGGGTCGCAGCGGCAGATGGGCATCCCGCGCATCCTCGGCCGCCGCGCCCGCTGGGTGGGCGCACGACTGCGGCGCGAGACCTGAGGCCTCGCGCCGCTTCGGCCGACCGGTCAGCGGCCGGTCGGCCCACACCCCCGGTCGGCGAACGACGCGACGAGCCGCGCGACGAACGACAACCGCCGCCCGATCAGTTCACGATCGTCGGCGACAGCGCGGTGAACCAGAGCAGGACGAAGGTCGCCACCGACATGATCGGTACCAGCACCTTGGTCTCGACGTTGTTGCCGCTGCGCTTGATCAGCACGATCTCGTAGCGCTCCTTGTGCGGCCAGAGCAGCGGCGCGCCCTTCTTGGTCAGGCAGTCGCCCAGCAGGTGCGCCAGAGTGCCCAGCGCGACCGCGTACGGCAGCCAGCCGGGCGAGTTGGGCATCCAGGTGTTCATCCCGAAGGTGCCGAGCGCGGCCAGGCCGATGACGGTGATCCACGCCTCCGGTCCGTTGCTCGGCGGGCAGAGCCGCAGGGCGCGGATCGCGAGCGCCAGCAGGAAGAAGGTCACCGCCAGGGTGAAGTTGCGGCCCAGGTAGGTGACGCCGGCCCAGGTGCCGCCGCCCATCAGCGCGACGAACAGCAGCGAGTGGGTGGCGTGCCGGTGGCCTCCGGAGGCCCAGGCCACGAAGCGGCAGAGCGCCTTGGAGACCGGGCCGAGGAAGTTGGCGATCGAGCCGTCGTGGTGGTCGAGGTCCGGCAGCAGGGCCGCCCCCGCGCACAGCACCGTGCCCATCAGTATGTCCGCGGGCTGCAGCGTGGTGTGCAGCAGCAGCGGGGGCAGGAAGGGAGCGGACGCCGCGTACAGCATCGCTCCGCTCACCGCGTGCGAATGACCCATCATCGGACTACCACGACCTCCCGTTGAGCCCACTCCGGGACGGCGCCCGGTTGAGCCGAACGGGTGAGCGCGGCTGAGGCTACCAGGGCGGACTGACGGTACGACGGATATCGGACCGGCAGAACGCGCGCCGCCGGAGGGCCGAAGTGCCCGGAGCCGCGGACTCGGAACGCGCGGCGCCGGAGGGCCGGAGCACCAGGCGCCGCGGACCCGGAGCCCGCGCTGCCGGAGGCCCGGAGCACCAGGCACCGGAGGCGCGGAACACCCGCCCCGTGAACTCAGAGCGCGCACCCCTGGGTGTCCACCCGGGTGCTGGCGGCGCTGCCCGCCGTCGCGTCCTCGCGCACCTCGGCAGCCGTCAGCACGTACCCGGTGTCGGCGCTGTCCAGGGACTTGGCGAACACCACCCCGTACACCTGGCCGTCCGGGGTGAGCAGCGGGCCGCCGCTGTTGCCCTGGCGGACCAGCGAGCGCACCGAGTAGACGTCACGCACCACCTGGCCGCGGTGGTAGATGTCCGGGCCGTTGGCCTGGATCCGGCCGCGGATGCGGGCCGGCTGGACGTTGAAGGCGCCGTTCTCGGGGAAGCCGGCGACGATCGCGCTGTCGTTGGTCTTCGCCTCGCCCGCGAAGGTCAGCGGGGGCGCGTTCAGCTTGGGCACGTCCAGGACGGCGATGTCGCGCTGCCAGTCGTAGCGCACCACCGTCGCGTCGTAGAGCTGGCCGACGCCGCCGATCTGCACGGTCGGCTCGTCCACGCCGCCGACCACGTGGGCGTTGGTCATCACCCGGTGCGGTGCGAAGACGAAGCCGCTGCCCTCCAGGGTCTTGCCGCAGGAGGTCGCGGTGCCGACCACCTTGACCAGGCTCTGCCGGGCCTTCGCCACCGCCGGGCTGCCGGCCAGCGCCGGGTCGGGGGTGTCGACCTGGGTGATCGGCTCGTGCTCGAAGGGGTTGAAGACCTGTGGGAAGCCGTTGCGGGCGAGCACCTTGGAGAAGTCCGAGAACCAGTTCGGCGCGTCGCCGGGCAGCGCGTTCTGGACGCCTCCGAGGATCGCCGAGGAGCGGACCTGCTTGGAGACCGTCGGCAGGGACGTCCCGGCCAGCGCCGAGCCGATCAGCCAGGCCACCAGCAGCATCGAGACCACGTTGACCGCCGCGCCGCCGGTCGCGTCCAGCACCCGGGCCGGGCGCCGGTCGATGTGCCCGCGCAGCTTCCAGCCGAAGTGCGCGGTGATCGCCTGGCCGATCGCGGCGAAGACGATCACCACTACGACGGCCACCACCGAGGCGGTGGTGCCGGGGCTGAGGTGGTCGAGCAGCAGCGGCAGCAGCTGGACGGCCAGCAGGCCGCCGCCGAGGAAGCCGACGAGTGACAGCACACCCACCACGAAGCCCTGCCGGTAGCCCGACACGGCGAATGCCACGGCAGCGGCGATCAGCAGCACATCGAGGACGTTCACCCCGACACCCTCCCACGGTTGGCGGCCCGCCCGCGCCGACGGCCCGTCACGAGGCGTCGGCGTCGCCGCCCGGCAGCGCGCGGGAGTGTTCGAGGTCGCCCTGGACCAGTGCGAGCGCGTCGTCCGAGAGGTCGACCACCCGGGACGGGTCCCACGGCAGCTCCAGGCCGCTGTGGTGCAGCACCCGGTCGATCACCCCGGCGGTGAAACCCCAGACCAGCCGCCCGGCGACCGCGAAGGCCGGCCCGATGTGCCCGGACGGGTGCCGCAGCCGGACCCGGTTCGCCGGATCGGCCAGGTCGGCGATCGGCACCCGGAACACCGCGCCGGTCTCGCCCTGGTCCACCGGGCGCACCGGGGACTCCACCCGCCACCAGCCCAGCACCGGGGTCACCACGAAGTGGCTCACCGGGATGTACAGCCGGGGCAGCGCCGCGAAGACCTGCACCCCGGCCGGGTCCAGGCCGGTCTCCTCCCAGGCCTCGCGCAGCGCCGCCGCGATCGGACCGTGGCCGTCCGGGTCGCCGTCCTCCGGGTCCAGCGCGCCGCCCGGGAAGGACGGCTGGCCCGCGTGCGAGCGCAGTGAGCGGGCCCGCTCGATCAGCAGCACGTCCGGTCCGTCCGGGCCCTCGCCGAACAGCATCAGCACGGCCGCCGCCCGGCCGCCCTCCCGCGGCGGCAGGAAGCGGCTCAGCTGCTCCGGCAGCACCCGCTCGGCCGCCTCCCGGACCGGCTCCAGCCAGTCCGGCAGGCCGTCCCGCTCGATCGCCCCCGCGATCACTTCTCCACCGCCAGGTCCGCGACCTGCCCGTGGTGGGCGGCGGCGTCGGCGCGGGCGGCCGCCTCGCCGGGGAAGTCCGACGGCGGCCGCAGCCGCTGGCCGGGCTGGCCCCCCATCTCGTACTTGAGCAGCTTGCGGGCCTTCTCCGGGTCGGTCTCGCCCTCCCCGTACGCGGGGCAGAGCGGCGCGATCGGGCAGGCTCCGCAGGCGGGCTTCTGGGAGTGGCAGATCCGGCGGCCGTGGAAGACCACCCGGTGCGAGAGCATCGTCCACTCCGACTTCGGGAAGATCTCGCCGACGGCGTGCTCGACCTTCACCGGGTCGTCCTCGGTGGTCCAGCCGAACCGCCGCGCCAGCCGCCCGAAGTGGGTGTCGACGGTGATGCCGGGCACTCCGAAGGCATTGCCCAGAACGACGTTGGCGGTCTTGCGGCCGACGCCGGGCAGGGTCACCAGGTCGGCCAGCCGAGCGGGGACCTCCCCGCCGAACTCGTCGCGCAGCGCGATCGACAGGCCGATCAGCGACTTCGCCTTGTTCCGGAAGAAGCCGGTGGGCCGGATGACCTCCTCCAGCTCCTCCGGGTTCGCGGCCGCCATGTCCTCGGGCGTCGGGTACTTGGCGAACAGCGCCGGGGTGGTCTGGTTCACCCGCAGGTCGGTGGTCTGCGCCGACAGCACGGTGGCCACCAGCAGCTGGAACGGGTTCTCGAAGTCCAGCTCCGGATGCGCGTACGGGTACAGCTCCGCCAGCTCGCGGTTGATCCGCCGGGCCCGCCGCACCATCGCCAGGTGCGACTCCGGCTTCCTCGGCTTCACCGCCGCCTTCTTCGCGGCCGCCTTCTTCGCCACCGGCCTCGTCACCGATTTCGTCACCGGCTTCGCCGCCGACGACTCGGACGCCGGCTCCGACGCGGGCTTCGACGTCGCGGTCTTCCGGGCCTTGCTCTCTGCCATGCACGAAGGCTACGCCGAGCGGCGCACCCCTCGGGGCCGATCAAGCACGGAAACCGCCCTGCCGGGGCCGTTGTTGTGCTGCGGCGGGCACCCCCGTGCCGACGCGGGCACCCCCGTGCCGACGGGGGCGGTCACCGGAGGGGGCGGCCGATGGTGCCCTCAAGGGTGTTGAGGAGGTCGGCCAGGCCCTCGGCGAGGCGGTCCTGCTGGTCGGGGGTGAGGCCGGAGAGGAGGGCGCGGTCGTAGGCGACGAGTTCCTGGATCAGGCCGTCGACCAGCTCCAGTCCGGCGTCGGTGAGCGAGAGGTGGGCGACCCTGCGGTCCCGGTCGTCGGTGCGGCGGCTGACCAGGCCGCGGTCCTCCAGCAGCCGCAGGCGCTTGGTGACGGCGGCGCCGGAGGCGAAGCTCTCCCGGGCCAGTTGGGTGGGGGTCAGCTCGCTGTCGACCCGGCGCAGGGCGCCGAGGATGTCGAACTCGGCGCGGGTGAGGCCGGCCCGGGTGAGCGGGTCGGGGGTCTGCTGGAGCAGTGCGGCGCAGCGGTTGATCCGGCCGAGGACGGCGATCGGGCCGGTGTCCAGGCCCGGGTAGGCGCGCTCCCACTGGCGCAGCACACCTGCGACGACGTCCTCCACGTGTGCTGCTCCCGTTCTGCGGCCTGCTTCCCTCCGCGACCGATCCTAGACGTCGCCGCGCCGCGCCAGCAGGGCCGCCAGTTGGTGGTGGGCGTGCCGTTCGGTGTCGGCGGTGCGCTGGTGCGGGAGGGCGGGGCGGCGCCATTCGCCGGTGGCGGTGTCGGCGGCCTCGCGCAGTTCCAGCAGGGCGGTGGCCAGGCCGGTCCGGGCGGCGGCGGCCTCGGGGCCGGGTCCGGCGGTCCGGGCCGCGTCGGTGGCGTTCTCGGCTCCGGCCAGGGCGTGGGAGAGCCGGGTGGCGGTGCGGCGGTTGGTGACCAGCAGGCAGGCGGCGAGCCCGGTGAGCGCGCCGACGCAGGTGTCCAGCCAGCGGTCGGCGACCAGGGCCCGGGCGGGCTGCAGGCCGGCGAACTCGGTCATCAGCAGCGCCATCGGCGTGACGAAGACGGTGGCGAGCCAGTAGCTGCGGGCGATCGTCGCCTCCGCGCCGAACTGGCACACCAGTCCGAGCGCGATCAGCGCCACCGGTCCGGAGTGGGCGAGGGGCAGGACGGCGGTGAACACCGCCAGGCCGAGCAGGTTGCCCAGCACCCGTTGCAGCGCGCGCTGCCAGGAGAGCGTGCTGTTGGCCTGGAACACGGAGGCCGCGGTGACCACGGCCCAGTACGGGCGGCCGACGCCGAGCGCCAGCGAGAGCCATCCGGCGGCGGCGCAGCCGACGGCGACCCGCAGGGCGATCGGCAGCAGCGCGGAGCCGGGCCGCAGCGCGTCGCGCAGCGGGGGCCGACGGCCGGGGCGGTGGGCGCGCAGTTCGGCGGCCTCCGCCCCGGTGAGGTCGAGCAGCGGCAGCGGGCGGCCCCGGCGCAGGTCGCGGGCCCAGGCGGCGTACCGCTCGGCGGCGGCCGGGTCGGTGGCGACCGGGTCGGCGGGTGCGGCGAGGGTCGCCTCCGCGTGGACCAGCAGCCGTTCGGGCGCGTCGCCGAGGTCCCGCCGCCGGTTCGGGGAGGAGAGCGCGAGGCTGTGCCGGGCCGCGGCGACCGCGCCGACCAGGGCGGTGCGGGCGGCGGCGTCCGGTGTGCCGGGCCCGGTGCGCAGCAGCCGGGCCGCGGCCTCCAGCGCACGGGCGGTGGCGATCCGTTCCGGGCCGTACGGGCGCGGCAGCGCGGGGGCCATGCAGACCAGCCAGGCCAGGGCGGCGCCGAGCACGGTGAGCGCCAGGTGCGGCGGGAGGTCGGCGGGGCGCTGCGGGACGAAGGCGCAGCTGGCGCTGGTGAAGGTGATGATCAGGGCGCCGGGCGGGCCGACTCGGGCGGCGTCGCAGAGCAGTTTGTGGAGGGCGGCGAGCGCGGCCGCCACGGCGACCAGGACGACGGCGTCGCGGGTCAGCGCGGAGGCGGTGAGAGCGGCTGCGGTGCTGAGGACGGTGCCCAGGAGCACGCCGGCCAGGGTCCGGGCGCGGGCGCGGTAGGGCAGGCCGTGCCCGTACAGCGCGCCGAGGCCGCCGGCCGAGGTGTAGAGGGCGAGGTCCAGCCGGCCGAGGGCGAGCAGGGTGAGGTTGAGGGTGCCGAGGGTCACCACGGCGCTGAGCGCGGGCTTGTGCCAGCCGTCTCCGGGCGGACCGACCCGGAGCGCCTGCCGGAACTGGGCGGTTGTGGCCATGCAAAAAGATTAGCAGGTAATTTACCCGTGAAACATATGAGGGCAGTCACCCCCGCCCGTCCCACGACACGCCCGTTCGATGCCACCGGTCGGACGTTCGATCGGGTGACCGCCACCGGGCGCCCCACCCGGAGACCAACCGGTACGAATGGCCCCGCACGGCACACCCGCACACACCCCCTCCTCATATGATCGGAGCGACATGCGCCATGCTTGGTGATGCAGAACACTGAACGGAACTTGCGCCGGACGGCCCACCCGCCGCACGGCCGAGAAGGAGGAAGCACGTGGACGACGTTCTGCGGCGCGCCGCACTCTTCGCGGCACTCGACGACGAACAGGCCGGCGAGCTGCGCGCTTCCATGACCGAGGTCACCCTCGCCCGTGGTGAGTCGCTGTTCCACGAGGGCGACCCGGGCGACCGGCTGTACGTCGTCGCCGAGGGCAAGGTGAAGCTGCACCGCGCCTCGCCGGACGGCCGCGAGAACATGCTGGCCGTGCTCGGCCCCAGCGAGATGATCGGCGAACTGTCGCTGTTCGACCCGGGCCCGCGCACCGCCACCGCCAGCGCGCTGACCGAGGTCAAGCTGCTGGGCCTCGGCCACGGCGACCTGCAGCCCTGGCTGCACGCCCGCCCCGAGGTCTCCATCGCGCTGCTGCGGGCCATCGCCCGCCGCCTGCGCCGGACCAACGACGTGATGTCCGACCTGGTCTTCTCCGACGTGCCCGGCCGCGTCGCCAAGGCCCTGCTGGACCTCTCCCGCCGGTTCGGCGTGCAGTCCGAGGAGGGCATCCACGTCGCCCACGACCTCACCCAGGAGGAGCTCGCCCAGCTGGTCGGCGCCTCCCGCGAGACGGTCAACAAGGCGCTCGCCGACTTCGCCGGCCGCGGCTGGCTGAAGCTGGAGGCGCGCGCGGTGGTCCTGCTGGACGTCGAGCGGCTGTCCCGCCGCTCGCGCTGACGCCCGAGCACCACGAAGGGCCCGTCCGGACGGACGGGCCCTTCGGCGTTCGCGGCTCAGCCCAGGTCCGGCTCAGCCCAGGTCCGGGATGAGCCCGTGCTCCTCCAGGTACTCCAGCTGGGCCCGCACCGAGAGTTCGGCGGCCGGCCAGAGCGCCCGGTCCACGTCGGCGTAGACCCGGGCCACCACGTCGGCGGCCGTCCGGCAGCCCGCCTCGACCGCGGTCTCCACCTGGGCGAGCCGCGTGGCCCGGTGGGCCAGGTAGTAGTCGACGGCGCCGAGCGCGTCCGCGAGCACCGGCCCGTGGCCGGGCAGCACGGTCCGCACGCCGTGCTCGGAGGCCATGGTGTGCAGGTGGCGCAGCGAGTCCAGGTAGTCGCCGAGCCGGCCGTCGGGGTGGGCGACCATCGTGGTGCCGCGGCCGAGCACGGTGTCCCCGGTGAGGACCGCGCCGTCGGCGGGCAGGTGGAAGGTCAGCGAGTCCGAGGTGTGGCCGGGAGTGGCCACCACCCGCAGGTCGAGCCCTCCGACGTCCAGGCGCTGGCCGCCCACCAGGCCCTCGGAGCCCAGCCGGTGCGCCGGGTCCAGGGCCCGCACCTCGGTGCCGGTCAGTTCGGCGAAGCGGGCCGCGCCCTCGGAGTGGTCGGCGTGGCCGTGGGTCAGCAGGGTGAGCGCGATCCGCTTGCCCCGCTCCTCGGCGAGGTCGACCACCCGGCGCAGGTGGCCCTCGTGCAGCGGTCCCGGGTCGATCACCACCGCGAGGTCCGAGCCGGGCTCGGAGAGCAGCCAGGTGTTGGTGCCGTCCAGCGTCATCGGCGACGGGTTCGGCGCCAGCACGCACAGCGCCCGTGGGGTGGCCTCGCCGCCGATCACGGCGGCGGGGTCACCCGGCAGGAGTCCGCTCACCGGCCGCCCTCGCCGTCGCGGTGCAGGACCCGCAGCGGCAGGACCCGGACGAGGGCGCGCTGGGCGACCTCGACGAACGGGACCGGGCCGGAGCAGGCCGGGGAACGGGGGGTCAGTCGGCGGGCGGGCAGCTCGGGTGCCGTCCGGCGAGCCACGTCCTTGTGGTTCATCGGCGTCGGTCCTTCCTGGTCGGCTCTGGTCGGTGGAGCGGTTGGCGGAACGGCCGGTGGAACAGCCGTTGGCTTCCGTACGGTCATACGATCAGGAGCCCTCGGGGAACTCCCCATCGATGGTCAGTTCGTCGTACCCGGGCCAGCGGACCGTCATGCGATCGCCGCGGACCTCGGCCCGGCCCAGCACCGGCGTCAGCACGCGATCGCCCGCCGCGGCCACCGCCTCGGCGGCCGTCCGCACCGACGACAGCTCGCGCAGCACCGTCACGGTCGGCGGCAGCATCCCGAACCGGCCCTCCCGGTAGCCCTCCACCGCCTCGGCGGGCGTCAGCCAGGCGACCCGGTCGGCCTCGCCGACCTCCAGGGCCGCGCGCTGGCCGGGCGGCAGGGCGGCGACGAAGAACCAGGTGTCGTAGCGCCGCTCCTCGAACTCCGGGGTGATCCAGCGGGCCCAACCGCCCAGCAGGTCGCCGCGCAGCACCAGGCCGTGGTCGCGGAGGAACTCGGCGAAGGACAGCTCGTGCGCCTCCAGCGCGGCCCGCTCGGCGGACCAGTCACGCGGCGCGGCGACGCTCCCGGCGTCCGGCCCGGCCAGCAGCACGCCGGCCTCCTCGAAGGTCTCGCGCACGGCCGCGCAGACCACCGCCCGCGCCGTCCGGGCGTCCACCCCGAGCCGCCGGGCCCACTCCTCGGGCGCCGGCCCTGCCCAGCCCGGCTCGACCTCGGCGTCCCGCGGGTCCACCCCGCCGCCCGGGTAGGCGTACATCCCGGCCGCGAAGGCCATCGAGGTGCGGCGGCGCAGCAGGTAGGCCTCCGGCCCGGCGGCGGCGTCGCGCAGCAGCACCACGGTCGCGGCGGGCCTGGGCACCGGCGGGGCCAGCGCGCCGGAGTCGACCGCCCGGATCCGGGCGGGCCAGCCGGGCGGCATCGGGAGCGTCGTTGCTCGATGGTCCATGCCCGGATGCTAAGCGCACGGAGGCGGGGTTGGACAGGCCCGTCCCCGCCTCCGCGATCACGTTCAGGCGCTCTTGACGCGCACCTGGAGCTCGACCTCGACCGGGGCGTCCAGCGGCAGCACCGCGACGCCGACCGCGCTGCGGGCGTGCACCCCGGCCTCGCCCAGCACCGCGCCGAGCAGCTCGCTGGCGCCGTTGACCACGGCCGGCTGCCCGGTGAAGTCGGGGGCGGAGGCGACGAAGCCGACGACCTTCACGACCCGCTCGATCAGGTCGAGGTCGCCGATCACCGACTTGATCGCGGCCAGCGCGTTCAGCGCGCAGACCTGCGCGAGCTCCTTGGCCTCCTCCGGGGACACCTCGGCGCCGACCTTGCCGGTGCTCGGCAGCTTGCCCTCGACGACCGGCAGCTGGCCGGAGGTGAACACGAACTCACCGGAGCGCAGGGCCGGCACGTACGCGGCGACCGGAACGGCCACCGGCGGCAGGGTCAGACCCAGCTCGGCAAGCTTCGACTCAACCTTGCTCATGCGCTCTTCTCCCGCTTGAAGTAGGCCACCAGCTGCTCCGGGTTCGGGCCGGGCACGACCTGGACGAGCTCCCAGCCGTCCTCGCCGAAGTTGTCCAGGATCTGCTTGGTGGCGTGCACGAGCAGGGGCGCCGTCATGTATTCCCACTTGGTCATGGCCAGACTCTAGACGAGCCTCCGCGACGATCGCCGCCGCACCGTCAGCGGCGTGTGAGGTGGGGCACAAAGGGGGCATGATTCAGGTCTGGCACCCCGGGTGCTCCGGGCATCAGGCGCGCTCCCTGGTTACCCTCGCGAGAGGGGCGCCCTCGGCTGAGGGGGCGCCCGTAGGACGGAGACGGACGGAGACGGAGCGTGGCACGCACCCCCGGCCAGGCGGCCCGGCGCGACCCCGACTGGGAGGGCGTCCGGCTGCACGTGGTCAGCGGCAAGGGCGGCACCGGGAAGACCACGCTGGCCGCCGCGCTGGCCCTGGCGCTGGCCGCCGACGGCGGGCGGGTGCTGCTGATCGAGGTCGAGGGCCGGCAGGGCATCGCCGAGCAGTTCGGCATCGCCGCGCTCCCGTACGAGGAGCGCCGGATCGCCTCGGTCTCCCGCACCCAGCTGGGGCTGCCCGCCGGGGAGGACGGGCCCGGCGAGGTCCTCGCGCTGGCGATCGACACCGAGCAGGCCCTGCTTGAGTACCTGGAGATGTTCTACAAGCTCGGCCGGGCCGGCAAGGCGCTCCAGAAGGTCGGCTTCGTCGACTTCGCCACCACCATCGCCCCCGGCGTCCGGGACGTCCTGCTCACCGGCAAGGCCTGCGAGGCGGCCCGGCGCAAGGGCCCGGACGGGCGGCGCCGCTACGACGCGGTGGTGATGGACGCGCCGCCGACCGGGCGGATCACCCGGTTCCTGAACGTCAACTCCGAGGTCGCCGGGCTGGCCCGGATCGGCCCGATACACACCCAGGCGCAGGCCGTGATGCGGGTGCTGCGGTCGCCGGAGACGGCGGTGCACCTGGTCACCCTGCTGGAGGAGATGCCCGTGCAGGAGACGGTCGACGGCATCGCGGAGCTGCACGAGGCGAAGCTCCCGGTGGGCGGGGTGATGGTCAACATGGTCCGGCCGCCGGTGCTGGACGCGGCCGCCGTGGCCGCGGTGGACGGGGACCACCGCGAGGACGTGGCGCTGGCCCTCGGCGAGGCCGGGCTGGGGGGCCGCTCCCGCAAGGCGGAGACGGTCCGGGCGGCGGTGGAGCCGCTGCTCGACCCGCTGCTGGAGCAGGCCAGGGAGCACGCGGAGCGGGTCGAGCTGGAGCGCGAGCAGCGCGCCGACCTTCAGCAGCTGCGGCTCCCGACGTACGAGCTGCCGCTGCTGGGCGAGGGCGTGGACCTCGGCGGGCTGTACCGGCTGGCGGGCGAACTGAAGCGGCAGGGGGCGGCGTGAGCTCTTCGACGAACGGCGTGCGGGGCACCGGCAGCCGGCTCGCGGTCGACGCGCTGATCGACGACCCGAAGACCAGGATCATCGTCTGCTGCGGCTCGGGCGGCGTCGGCAAGACCACCACCGCCGCGGCGATCGGCCTGCGGGCCGCCGAGCGCGGTCGCAAGGTCGTGGTGCTGACCATCGACCCGGCCCGGCGGCTGGCCCAGTCGATGGGCCTGACCGAGCTGGACAACACCCCCCGGGTGGTCAAGGGCGTCACCGGCGACGGAGAGCTCCAGGCCATGATGCTCGACATGAAGCGGACCTTCGACGAGGTCGTGCTGGCCCACGCCGAGCCCGAACGGGCCAGGGCGATCATGGAGAACCCGTTCTACCAGTCCCTGTCGGCCGGCTTCGCGGGCACGCAGGAGTACATGGCGATGGAGAAGCTCGGGCAGCTGCGCGCCGCCGAGGAGTGGGACCTGATCGTCGTGGACACCCCGCCGTCCCGCTCGGCGCTGGACTTCCTGGACGCCCCCAACCGGCTCGGGTCCTTCCTGGACGGCCGGGTGATCCGGATACTGACCGCCCCGGCCAAGGTCGGCGGGCGCAGCGCGATGAGGTTCCTCAACGCCGGGATGGGCCTGCTCACCGGCACCCTGGGCAAGATCTTCGGCGCCCAGCTGCTCACCGACGTGCAGACCTTCGTCAGCGCGATGGACTCGATGTTCGGCGGCTTCCGCGAGCGCGCCGACCGCACCTACCAGCTGCTCAAGGCGCCGGGCACGGCGTTCCTGGTGGTGGCCGCGCCGGAGCGGGACGCGCTGCGCGAGGCGGCGTACTTCGTGGACCGGCTCGCCGCGGACCGGATGCCGCTGGCCGGACTGGTGCTCAACCGGGTGCACGGCTCGGGGGCGCCGCAGCTCACCGCGGAACGGGCGCTGGCGGCCGCCGAGGCCCTGGAGGAGAACGGCTCGGAGCACTCCTCGCCCGAGGCGGAGTTGCTCGCGGCGGGACTGCTGCGGCTGCACGCCGAGCGGATGCAGATCATGGGGCGCGAGCGGCGCACCCGCGACCGCTTCGTCTCGGTGTACCCGGACGTGCCGATCGTGGAGGTGCCCGCGCTGCCGGGCGACGTGCACGACCTGGACGGGCTGCGGGCCATCGGGGACCGGCTCAACGGCGCGGCGTAGTCCCCGCGGGGCGGGCTCAGCCCGCCTGGGCGTAGTCCGTCAGTATCACTCCGGTCGCGAGGGACTCCTCGTACTCGGTGCGGGCCGTCTCCAGCAGCTTCCGCCACGAGATGACCGTCGGACGGCGGCGCAGCAGCGCCCGGCGCTCCCGCTCCGTCATCCCGCCCCACACCCCGAACTCCACCCGGTTGTCCAGGGCGTCCGCGAGGCATTCCGTACGGACGGGGCAGCCGCTGCACACCGCCTTCGCGCGGTTCTGCGCCGCCCCCTGGACGAACAGTTCGTCCGGATCACTCGTGCGGCAGGCGGCCTGCGCACTCCAGTCGTCAACCCAGCCCATCCCGGCGCCGTCCTCTCCCGTATTCGAGGCTCCCCCACGGCGGCAACGGCATATTCACCGTTGCCAGTTGAGGACGTTACGGAAGAACGACAGCTTGCAACAGCCCCTTCGGGCTCAATCTCGAATGACCCAATTGGACTATGGGTATCGGTCAGCTCACTCGTTGGAGTGATCGCAGGTCGCGACCCTTGCCAAGATCAAGGCCCGCACTCTCGCCACAGGCGCCATCACTGAGTGCAACCATCCACACGAGCGCGACAAGCCACAGCCGCCTCAAAAACCGCACGAGAGCGGGCAATTCGGGCAAGTCTCCCCACTCACAAGAGTGAATGGTGTTGACGCACCGAAGCTGTCGCAAGCTTGTGACAAGCCTAGGCGAACACCTGCCCTCATGTGCGGGATTCCGGGACGTAGGGTTCTCCTCATGGCACCGAAGCGCCCCCAGGCATCCCCGCCCCCAGGCAACACCGGGGCTCCGCGCCGCAAGAGCAGCGGATCACCGATGGACCACGCCGGCAACGGCGTGAAGTTCCTGGGCGTCAGCGTGCTCTCCGGAGTCCTGCTGGCAGGCCTCGCCCTGCCCGCCGTCGGCGCCATCGGGCTGACCGCCAAGGACACGGCGGAGAGCTTCCAGAACATCCCCGACGACTTCAAGACCCCGCCGCTCACCCAGGCGACGCAGATCTTCGACGCCAAGGGCGGCCTGATCGCCAAGGTCTACGAGCGCGACCGCACCGTCCTCACCGCCGACCAGATGTCGCCCTACATGAGGAAGGCCCAGGTCGACATCGAGGACGCCCGGTTCTACGACCACGGCGCCGTCGACCTCAAGGGCATCCTGCGCGCGGTCGGCAAGAACGCGGAGAGCGGCACCACCTCCCAGGGCGCCTCCACCCTGACCCAGCAGTACGTGAAGAACGTCAACGTGGAGAAGGCCGGCGACGACCAGGCGGCCGTCCTGGAGGCCCAGCGCAAGACCCTGGGCCGCAAGATCCAGGAGCTGAAGGTCGCGATCAAGCTGGAGGAGGACCTGACCAAGGATCAGATCCTCACCAACTACCTCAACATCACCTTCTACGGCCACCAGGCCTACGGGGTCGAGTCCGCCTCCCAGCGCTACTTCAGCAAGAGCAACAAGGACCTGAGCATCGCCGAGGCCGCCACCCTGGCCGGCGTGGTCCAGAACCCGTCGCAGTACGACCCGGTGCGCTACCCCGACAACACGGTCAAGCGCCGCAACGTCGTCATCGACAAGATGCTGGAGAACAAGCACATCACCGCCGACCAGGCGAAGGAGGCGAAGGCCGCCCCGCTGGGCCTGAAGTTCAAGGACCCGCAGAACGGCTGCATCACCGCCCAGGCCGGCATGGGCTTCTTCTGCGACTACGTCCGCCACGTGGTCAAGCAGGACCCGGCCTTCGGCAAGAGCGCCGAGGAGCGGAAGAAGCTCTGGGACACCGGCGGTCTGAACATCTACACCACGCTGGACCCGGACAAGCAGGCCGCCGCCCAGAACGCCGTCACCAAGAAGGTCAACGTGACCGACCAGGTGTCGGCCGCGGCGACCATGATGGAGCCCGGCACCGGCAAGATCCTGGCGATGGCCCAGACCCGCCCGTACGGCCTGGACCCGAACAAGAACCAGACCGTCGTCAACCTCAACGTCGACGCCTCGATGGGCGGCGGCAACGGCTTCCAGACCGGTTCGACCTTCAAGCCGATCCTGGCCGCGGCCGCGCTGGAGTCGGGCATGTCGAACACCCAGGCGTTCCCGTCCGAGAACAAGATCGACTACCCGCAGATGTCCACCTGCTCGGGCACCTGGAAGAACACCGACAAGCCCAAGGCCACGGTGAAGAACGAGTCGGCCGGCGAGGTCGGCCCGTACGAGCTCAAGCAGGCCATGGCGCTCTCGGTCAACACCTACTTCGTGCAGATGGAGCAGCAGGTCGGCCTCTGCGCGATGAAGCAGATGGCGAACAAGCTGGGCATCACCCAGTCCGCCAAGGGCGACGCCTTCCAGGAGGTGCCCTCGATGGTCCTGGGCACCCTGGAGCTGTCCCCGCTGACCATGGCGAACGTCTACGCGACCTTCGCCGCGCGCGGCAAGTACTGCACCCCGGTCGCGATCAACAAGATCACCACGGTGGACGGCAAGGAGCTCAAGGTCCCGCAGTCACAGTGCAGCCAGGCCTTCTCCGAGCAGACCGCGGACTCGCTCAACACCGTCCTGCTCAACGTGACCGAGAAGGGCACCGCGGCCGCCCTCGGCCTGGACGACGGCCGCAAGATCGCCGGTAAGACCGGTACCACCGACGAGAAGAAGGCCGCCTGGTTCGACGGCTACACCCCGTCGCTGGCCACCGCGGTCTGGCTCGGCGGCCCGGCCGGCGGCGTCAAGATGAAGAACATCAACATCGGCGGCAAGCACTTCGACGAGGTGTTCGGCGCCGACGGCCCCGGCCCGATCTGGCAGATGGCGATGAACCAGGCCCTCAAGGGCTCGCCGCTGGAGTCGATCCAGACCACCAACATCCCGGACCCGCAGCCGGCCGCTCCCCCGGCGGGCGCCACTCCGCCCCCGACCGCCGACCCGAACGCCCAGCAGCCCCAGCAACCCCAGCAGCCGCAGCAGCCCCAGCAGCCGGCCGGGAACCCCCCGCCGCCGCAGCAGGGCGGGCCGGGCAACGGGAACGGCAACGCCGGGTTCCCCGGCGGCTTCACCCTCCCGCCGGGCTTCGGCGGCGTGGGCAACGGCAACGGCGGCGGCCGGCACGGCAACGGCTGACCGCACGAGCACGACGGACACGAGCATGATGAAGGGGCGCCCTCCGGTCTTCCGGGGGGCGCCCCTTCGTCGTACGGGCCCTCAGCTCGGGCGGGCGGACGCGCCCCCCGCTCAGACCAGGGCGGCCTTCACGGCGGCGGCCACCCGGCCGCCCTCGGCCAGGCCCTCCACCTTCGGCTTCACCAGCTTCATCACGGCGCCCATCGCCTGCGGGCCGCTCGCCCCGCTCTCGGCCACGGCGGCGGCCACGATCGCGGCCAGCTCCTCGTCGGAGAGCTGCTTGGGCAGGTACGTCGCCAGCAGTTCGCCCTCGGCGCGCTCGCGCACGGCCTGCTCGGTCCGGCCGGCCTTGTCGAAGGCCTCGGCCGCCTCCCGGCGCTTCTTCGCCTCGCGGGCGATCACCCGCTGCACCTCGTCGTCGGACAGCTCGCGCTTCTCGTCACCCGCCACCTCCTCGCTGGTGACGGCGGACAGTGTGAGCCGGATGGTGGACGAGCGCAGTTCGTCCCGGGCCTTGATGGCAGCCGTGAGGTCCTCGTGCAGCTGCTCCTTGAGCGTCGTCATGGCCATGAGTCTCCCACCTGCGGCGTTCTCCTGCTCGCCATTAAGCGCGGCCGGGGCTGCGGCGGGCCCGCGCCCCCGTCGGGGAGGTCGCCCGGCGGGGGACTTCCGGCCGTCTGCGCCAGACCACTGGTACACGAATGTCGCAACTAATAGCCTTTATTGCGTCACTGATGATGCAAGTCTGTGAGTAGGGGATCTCCTCATGCGTGTCATGGTGCTCGGCGCCACCGGCGGTTCGGGCGGCCGCATCGTCAACCGGCTGCTGGCCGAGGGTGTCACCCCGCGGGCCGCGGTCCGCGGGGCCGGGCCGCACCGGGCCCTGCGGGCGGCCGGTGCCGATCCGGTCAGATTCGACCTGCTCTCCTCCCCGGCCGAGCTGGCCGCGGCGCTGGACGGCACCGAGGTGGTGCTCAACGCGGCCGCCGCGGCCGGTGTCCAGGAGGCGCCGGCGGTGGACCGGGACGGCGTGATCGCCGCGATCGACGCCGCGCAGAAGGTCGGCGTCCGGCGGTGGATCCAGGTCTCGATGGCCGGGGTCGACGACCCGGACCGGCTCCCCGGGCTCCTGCGGTCCGTGGCCGCCGCCAAGCGCGTGGCCGATGACCACCTCACCGGGTCCGCGCTGGCCTGGACGATCCTCCGTCCGCCGTGGCTGACCGACGAGGCGGCCACCGGACGGATCGCCTTCCGGGTCACCGAGCAGAGCCGGCTCTCCCGGACGGACCTGGCGGCCGTGGCGGTCTCCGCGATCGACCGGCCGGCCACCCACGGGCGGATCCTGGAGATCTGCAACGGCAGCACGCCGGTCGAACGCGCACTGGCCGGGCTGGCGGCCGCCACCGGGCCGACGGAGTCGGCCCGGTGAGGCCCCGGTTCAGTCGTCGGCGAGACCTTCCTGAATGGCCAGGACGGCGAGGCGCACCCGGTTCGGGGTGTCGGTCTTGGTCATCAGGTTCGACACGTGCGTCTTCACCGTGGTCAGGCCGATGTGCATCTGCTCGGCGATCTCGTTGTTCGACAGACCGGCCGCGACCAGACGCAGCACCTCCTGCTCCCGGTCCGTGAAGCGGATGGTCCCGCGCCGCCGGTCGCCCTCGCCGTTCCAGGCCCGCGCGGCCCGGGTCACCACCCGGTGGAGCACCGTCGGGCTGTACGGGCTCTCGCCGGCCGCCGCGCGCCGCACGGCATCGAGCACGGCGGACGGCGGCACGTCCTTGGCGAGGAACCCGCAGGCCCCGGCCTCCAGCACGGGGTAGAGCCGGTCGTCGTCGTCGAACGTGGTCAGCACGACGACCCGGGTTGCCGGGCGGAGGCGCAGGATCTCCCTGGTCGCGGCGATGCCGTCCATCCCGGGCATGTGCAGGTCCATCAGGACCACGTCCGGCTGGACCTGCTCGGCGAGCTTCACCGCCTCCATTCCGTTGGCGGCCTCCCCGACGACGAGGATGTCCTCGGTCCACTCGCACAGCATCCGCACCCCGGCCCGGACCAGGTGCTGGTCGTCGGCGATCAGCACGTTGATCACGGGCCCACCCCGCTCGCGGAGGGCGGGAGGGTCGCCGAGATCCGCCAGCCGTCGACGGCCGGTCCGGTGTAGAGCGTCCCGCCGACCAGTGCGACGCGCTCGCGCATGCCCAGCAGCCCGTAGCCCCCGCTCGCACCGGCCGGGGCCGGACGGGCGGAAGCGGGGGGCAGCGGCAGATCGTTCTCCAGTTCGAGGAACAGCGTCTCGTCCTCCATCTCCATCCGTATCCGGACCTTGGCGGCGGGGCCGGCGTGCTTGGTGACATTGGCCAGCCCCTCCTGGGCCAGCCTAAGGACCGTCAGCGACCTGATCGCGTCCAACTCCGCGATCCGGGGGTCGATCTCGGCCTGGATCGCCAGCCCGGACTGGCGGCCGCGGTCCACCACGCCCTGCACCGCGGCGGGCAGGTCCGCCGTCTCGGCGAGCAGCGGGGCGAGGTGGTCGGCCACCGGATCGCGCAGCGCGGTCAGCAGCCGGCGCAGGTCGGTCAGCGCGGTGTTCGCACTGGAGTGCACGTCGTCCAGCACCTCGGCCAGACGCCGGTCGGTCTGCGGAAGCACGTGCCGGGCCACGCCGACCCGCAGCACCGTGGACGCCAGGTGGTGGGCGACCATGTCGTGCAACTCCCGCGCGATCGCGGCCCGTTCACCCATCCTGGATCCCCATTCGGCGAGGTCCCGGCTCCGCTCGGCCTCCAGCGCCCGGTCCTGGGCGATCCTGGTCGCGCGCTCCGCCGACCGGATGTAGCCCGCCAGCAGCACCGGCACACTGACGATCACCGCCGCCCGGTACATCGCCGAGAACAGCTCCGAGGACAACGGCGAGTCGACGTGGACCAGTTGGGCCAGGGACAGGGAGACCGACGCCACCACGGTCGGGGTTCCCCACCGGCGCACCGCGAGCTCGAACAGGGCGGCACTGGCTCCGACCTTCGCCTCCACCATCATCGGTGGGGAGAACAACTCGGCCAGCGCCAGCATGGCGCACTGGCCCAGAGCCGTCTCGAACGGGCGCAGCCCGCTCAGCGCGGCCAGCGCCAGCACACCGAAACCGATCACCCAGTCGGGCGCCCCCAGCGCCTCGGGTCGACGGAGCAGCAGCAGGTAGCCGAGCCCGAAGGCCACCAGAGCCAGTCGCATCGGCCCGAACCTGTGACCGAAAAGGCGTTCAATCCGCTCTCGCAGCACGAGATCCGACACTACGGGGAATCGGGCCGCGCTTCCTCCTGCGGACGGAGGAGACGCCTCCTCCATCAGGTCGGACAACTCCGGCCGGATGCCCGAAGCCGCCGGTGCGCCACGCCGGAACCCTGGACCCATGACTCATCGTTCCGCCCACGCCCGGCTCGACGGCGACTCCACCACCGGGACGGTCATCCACTTCGACCCCCGCGACGGGGAGACCGCCGCCCAGCCCGCCGGCCGGGCCGGCCGGCGACGGCCGGCGGCCGCCTTCTTCGCCGTCTCGGCCGTGGTCGTCGCCGGCTGGGCCGTTCTCCTGGGCCTCTACGCCGACCCCGGGGTCCGGCTGATGTGGATCGGCTTCGACGTCCTGGAGGCTTCGGTCATGGCGCTGGCGGCACGTCTGGCCGCCCGCTCCGACCCCAGGGCCAGTCTGGCCGCGGCCGGGCTGGCCGTCTTCATGCTCACCGACCTCTGGATCGACGTCGCGACCGCGACACCGGACTACCTGCCGACCGCGGTGCTGATGGCGCTCACCGTCGAACTGCCCTACGCCCTGGGCTGCGTGGTCTACGCCCTGCGGGTGTTCGGCCGGGCCAGGGCCTGAATCCGGTCCCGACCGTCCGACCCCCGCCATCGACCCCCACCCCCCGAAACCCGGCCACCCGGGCCGGTCCCCCTTCTCAAGGAGCGTCAAGAATCGTGATCACGTCACTCGGAAAGTTCGCCGCCGAGCGCCGAAGGTGGGTCGTCATCGCCGCCCTGTTGTTCACCCTGGTGGCCGGCGTATGGGGCACCCAGGTGTTCGGCGCGATCACCGGGGGAGCCGGCTTCGACGACCCGAACAGCGAGTCCACCCGGGCCGACAAGGTGCTGGCCGGTCCGCTGGGCCGCCAGCAGACCGACGTCGTGGTGCTCTACCACAGCTCGGACCAGCGGGTCGAGGACCCCGGCTTCGCCACCAAGGTGCGGGCGGCCGTGGACGCCGTACCGCGCGAGGACCTGACCCGGCTCGACTCGTACTGGTCGACCGGCAACTCCTCCGACTTCATCAGCAAGGACGGCCACTCCACCTACGTCGCCCTGCAGTTCAAGGCCTCCGACGACCAGGACCGGGTCAAGGCGCTGCAGAAGATCGAGGACCGGTTCAAGGTGCCGGACCTCGACGTCTCCTTCGGTGGCGTCACCGCGATGACCGAGCAGGTCAACGCCCTGACCGGCAAGGACATCGGCCGCGCCGAGATGCTCTCGGTGCCGTTGCTGCTCCTGCTCCTGGTGCTGATCTTCCGCAGCGCCATCGCCGCGCTGCTGCCGCTCGCCACCGGCACCGTGGTGGCCCTCGGCTCCTTCACCGTGCTGCGGGTCATCACCTACTTCGTGCAGATCTCCAGCAGCGTGATCAACGTGATCACCATCCTGGGCCTCGGACTGGCCATCGACTACGCCCTGTTCATGGTCAGCCGGTTCCGCGAGGAACTCGCCTCCGGTACGCCGCTGGACCTGGCCGTCCAGCGCACCACGGCCTCCGCCGGGCGGACCGTCGCCTTCTCCGGCCTGGCCGTCGCCATCTCCTTCGCCAGCCTCACCCTCTTCCCGTCCCGCTTCCTCAGTTCGATGGGGTACGCGGCGGTCTCGGTGGTCGCCTTCGCGGTGCTGAGCTCGCTCACCGTGCTGCCCGCGCTGCTCAGGATCATCGGACACCGCGTCAACTCCGGTCGCATCCCGATGCCGTGGGGTCGTGGTCAGGCGACCGCCCGGCCGGAGACCGAGGGCCGCTGGTACCGCACCGCCAAGCTGGTGATGCGCCGCCCGGCGCTGATCACGGCGGGGGCGGTGGCACTGCTGCTCGCGCTCGGCACACCCTTCCTCGGAGTCAACTGGGCCCGGCCCGGCGACTGGGTGCTCCCCTCCAGCTCCGACGCCCGGGTGGTCACCCGGCAGTTGGGCACCGAGTTCAACCACGATCCGAACAAGGTGGTCACCGCGGTCGTCGAGTTCGGCGGTGCGGCGGACGCCGCCAAGCCCGCGCTGGACGCCTACGCCCAGCGGCTGGACGCGGTACCGGGCGTGAGCGACGCCGCGGTGACCGCCACGCAGGACAACACCGCCCGCATCACCATGCGCTACGCCATGGACCCGATGTCGTCCGAGGCCAACACGATGGTGCACGACCTCCGGGCGCAGACTCCTCCGGACGGCGCCGAGGCGCTGTTCACCGGCATGCCCGCCTCCCGGGTGGACATCGTCAACATGATCGGTACCCGGCTGCCGTGGATGGCGCTGTTCGTCGCGGTGATCTCCTCGCTGGTGCTCTTCCTCGCCTTCGGTTCGGTGACCATCCCGCTCAAGTCCGTGGTGCTCAACCTGCTGTCGCTCACCGCCGCCTTCGGCGCGATCAAGTGGATCTTCCAGGACGGCCACCTGCACGGCCTGCTGGGCTTCACCCCGATCGGGGCGATCGACGCCAACTTCCCGGTGCTGATCGTCGCCATCGCGTTCGGCCTGGCCATGGACTACGAGGTCTTCCTGCTCTCCCGGATCAAGGAGAGCCACGACCGGGGCGCGAGCCATGAGGAGTCGATCGCCATCGGACTCCAGCGCACCGGTGGGATCATCACCAGCGCCGCACTGCTGCTGATCGTGGTGGTGTGCGGATTCCTGACCTCCTCCATCGCCTTCATGCAGATGATCGGCGTCGGCCTGGTCATCGCCATCGCGGTGGACGCCACCCTGGTCCGGGCGATCATGGTGCCCGCCACCATGCGGCTGCTCGGCCGCTGGGCCTGGTGGGCGCCGCGCCCGCTGGCGGCGCTCTGGCAGCGGTTCAACCTGTCCCACACCGAGGAGCCCGTGACCGGCTCGCCCGATCGGACCGAAGTGGCCGTCTGAGCCCGGGGCCGGACCCGGCCCCCGCCCGATCCGTTCCGGCGCCCTCCCGCCCCGCCGAGGTACTCTGCACCTCGGCAAAACGGGAGGGCGTCATGGAACAGATCGGGCATTCCCCCGTACGGGGACCCCGCCCGATGCGGGCCGATTCGGAGCGGACCGTACTGACGATCCTCTCCGCGGCCGAGCGGATGCTCCGCAAGGACCCCTCCGCCTCGATCCAGCAGATCGCCGACTCCGCCGGGGTCGCGCGGACCACCGTCCACCGGCGGTTCGCCACCCGGGAAGTCCTGATCGCCGCGATGTCCGCGCACGCCACCCAGGAGTTCAGCGCGGCCGTCGACAGCTGCCGTCCGGAGGCCCTCCCCCCGGGGGTCGCACTCCACCGGGTCACCGCGAAGGTCCTGGCGGTGAAGATGCGATGGGGATTCGCCCTCGCCAACGTCTCACCCGCCGATGTGCAGAGCACGCGGGTGCACGTCGAGGTCCTCGAACGCTGCGACCGGTTGTTCCGCCGGGCGCAGGAGGCCGGCCTGCTCTGCACGGACGTCGACCTCACCTGGATCCGCCGGGTGTACTACGCCCTGGTCGGGGCGGCGGCGGAGGGCGAGGTCGCGTCCGGCCGCGCGGAGGAGCTGGCGACGCTGGTCGTGGACACCCTGATGCGCGGCGTCGGCGCGAAGCACGCCCTCTAGGACCTGTCCGGCGGATCTCGGCGGGCCCGGCAAGGATCCGCCGGGTGGCCGTTCAGGCCAGGCGGACGACGGCGCGGGTCACGCCCAGCACCTTCTGGCCCGCCGAGGTGACCGTCAGGTCGACCCGGACGGTCCGGGCCTCGTCATCCAGTTTGGCGGCCACCTTGCCGCTCACCTGGAGTTCGGCCCCCCGGCCGTCATCGGGGACGACCACCGGATTGGTGAACCGTGCCTTGTACTCCAGCACCGCTCCCGGATCCCCCACCCAGTCGGTCACCGCGCGGATCGCCGAGGCCATGGTGAACATGCCGTGCGCGATGACGTTCGGCAGCCCGACCTCCCGGGCGAACCGCTCGTTCCAGTGGATCGGGTTGAAGTCCCCGGAGGCCCCCGCGTAGCGCACCAGCTGCTCGCGGGTCACCAGGACGGTGAGCAGCGGCAGTTGACCGCCGGCCTCGACCTCGGCGTACCGGACTGTCGCCGCCACCTCAGACCTCCTCGGTCGCGCGGGCCACGAGGGTCATCGTCGTGGTCACCACATGTCCGCCCTCGGCGTCGTACACGTCGCCGCGCAGGCTCAGCAGGTCGTTGCCCCCTGCCTCCTTGATGTCCTCGATGAGCACCGTGACGGACAGCCGGTCGCCCGCCCGCACCGGCCGGGTGTAGCTGAACCTCTGGTCACCGTGCACGACCCGGCTGAAGTCCAGCCCCAGCTCCGGGTCCTCGATCACCTGGGCAGCGGCCCGGTAGCTGATCGCGAACGGGAAGGTCGGGGGCGCCGGCACCTCCGAGTGGCCGAACTCCCCGGCCGCCTCGGCCAGGGTGTACGCCGGGTTGGCGTCGCCGACCGCTTCGGCGAACTCGCGGATCTTCTCCCGCCCGACCTCGTACGGCGGAGTCGGCGGGTAGGTACGTCCGATGTAGGACGGATCGAGCGGCATCATCGCCTCCAGGGCGTGCTGATCATCGTGCGCCGTCTAGGGCCTGTCTTCGAACTCCCGCCCACGAGGGGGCGGGCGTTCGAAGACAGGCCCTAGAAGACAGGCCCTAGATGACGCACTGGTCCAGCTGCGTCTGGGGCTGACGGATGAGCTGGGCGGCGGTGGCCTTGTTCACCGCGTCGATGCGGGAAACCGCCCCCAGCTTCTCGAAGATGTTGCGCAGGTGCCGTTTGACGGTGCCCTCGCTGATCCCGAGCCTCCCGGCCACCTGCCGGTTGCTCAGGGCGCGCGCCACGTGTTCCAGGACGACGACCTCCCGGGGGGAGAGCCGGACCGCCTGCTCGGGTGCCTGCTCCATGGTGAGCGCGAAGATGCTCTGCCGGGACACCGACACCGTGACGTGGCGTTCGTCCTGCACGACGGTGCGGATCGCGGAGAACAGCACCTCCTGGGACACCTTCTTGTGCAGGAAGCCGCTCACCCCGAGGGAGAGCAGGTCCTGGACCAGGGCCGGGCTGTCGGACATGCTCAGGATGAGCAGCCTCGGATGCGGAGTGCGCTCCAGCAGGCTCCGGACCAGCTCCCGGATCCCGCTGTCCGGGACGGTCACGTCGAGGAGGACGATGTCGGGTCGGCGCGCGGAGACCACCTCGATCAGGTCGGCTCCGGTGCCGGTCTCGCCGACAACGGTCATATCGGGCTCTGCACGCAGCAGTTGGCAGAGTGCGTTGCGGAAGAGAGTATGGTCGGAGGCCGCGAGGATACGCACCGTATCGGCCCCGTGGATGTTGTGGTCTCTCTCCGAGAGATCACCCTGAGCACGTTCCCCCATGTGCGATCGAACCCCCCCCGTGGTCCTCAACCGGACTCAAGTGTAGTCGGATTCCCCATCGGTCGGTCACTAACGACCAACCGGCGCGGACGCGAGCGAACCGCCACGCCGACGGTGGAGCCGGGTGTCGCGACGGAGTTGCGCCGGGCCGTGGTGGTCCTGACCGGTGAGGATTTCCTGTTGGAGCTGCCAGATCTCCTGGGACGGTTCCAGGCCCAACTCGCGGTCGAGCAGGGTGCGCAGATCTGTGAGCGCGGACAGTGCGTCGCTCCGCCGGCCCGAGCGGTGCAGAGCGTCGATCAGCCGTGCGTGGTACCACTCGTTGAACGGGTGCGCGGCGACCAGGTCCTGCAACTCGGCGACGAGCTCCCGGTGCCGGCCGAGCCGCAGGTTGATCTCTATGTGCAACTCAAGAGCCTGGCTGCGGAGTTCCGAAAGACGACGAAGATGTCCTGCGATCAGCAGTCCCGGCTCGACGTCCGCGAGCGGTTCGTCGGACCGCCACAACGCCAGCGCCTGGTCGAGCCGGCCGCGGGCCTCGTCCACCCGGTTCTCGGCCAGCAGCACTCGGACCTGCGCCACCAGCCGGCTGAACCGGCTGACGTCGAGCTGGTCTTCGCGCAGTCGCAGCAGGTAGCCGGACGGCCGGGTGACGATCGGCGGCGGCGAGTCCGGATCGGCTTCGGCGAGTAACTGCCGCAGGTGGTACACGTGCGTGCGGACCGTGCTCAGCGCGGCACTCGGCGGATCGGCCGTCCACAGCTCCGAGATGAGCGCCTGCGTGCTCACCACCTGGTTGCACTGGAGCAGCAGCAGCGCCAGCACCTTGCGGACCTTCGGCCCACGCGGCGTGCAGTCACCCTGACTCCCTGTCAATTCAAGTGGCCCCAAGGCACCGTACGCGATCAATGGCCCCCCAACCAATAGATTCCACACGGCCGTTCGCATGCCGCGCGGTGTGAAGTTAGGCAGGCCGGACGCCCCTAGGCAAGAGTCGCGCTCCAAAGAAGGGGGTCGGGCATGCCACTTTCGAGGCATCCCCCCTCCCCCTTTGGGCGCGATCACCGCCAGGCGGCCGGAACATATGGCAAGCTGCACTATAGATAGTTGAACTACCTATTGGGGGCCCCGTGCTCGACCTGATGTTCGCCAAGGAGTTCCTCCGTTCCCACCGGCAGACCGGTGCGGTCGCGCCCAGCGGGGAGGCCCTGGCCCGCGCACTCACCCGGTACGTCCGTCCGGACCACCGGACCGGCACCCCCCGGGCGGTGCTGGAGGTGGGGCCCGGGACGGGGTCGGTCACCCGGCACATCGCGGCCCGGCTCGGCCCGCGGGACACCCTGGACCTGGTCGAGGCCAACCCCCGGTTCGCCTCCCGGCTGTCGGCCGCGCTGGTGGACGACCCGGCCCTGCGGCCCGCCGCCGACCGAATACGGGTGCACGCCGGGCTGATCCAGGAATGGCCGCTCGACCGGTACGACGCCATCGTGTGCGGGCTGCCGTTCGCCAACTTCGATCCGGACACCGTCCGGTCGATCCTCCGGGTGCTGCTCGGCGCGCTCGCCCCGGACGGGACGCTGTCCTTCTTCGCCTACGCCGGACTGCCCGCCTTACGCCGGTCGCTCACCACCGGCCGGGCGCACGCCCAGTCCGTCGCCGTCCAGGGCGTGCTGGCCGCCGTGCTGCGCGACCACCGCTTCCGGCACGAGTTCGTGCCCGCCAACCTGCCGCCGGCCAGGGTCCACCACCTGGCCGCCACACCGACCCGGGTCGTCGCCGCTGCGCTTTGATCCTGCTTGGACGGGCGGTTGAACCGCGGGGGACAGTCTTGGTCCGTGCACAAGACCGGCGCTACGGCGCGATCCCTCCGAGTTCCGCAGCAGAGGACGCAAGAGGCATGACGACAGACCTCGCCCCGACCGCCCCTCAGTTACCAGACACCCGGCTCGCCTTCGAACGGACCGTGGCGCGTTCGCTGGTCCACCGGTCCTCGGTCTCCGAGGTCTTCGTCACCGACGTGCGACCACAGTCCGACACCACGGTCCTGACCGGTGCGCAACTCCCGCTGAACCACGGATACTTCAGCGACCACCTGCAGAGCCCGCGGCTGTACGACGCGCTGCTGCTGCTGGAGGCGGGGCGGCAGGCCGGAATCGCCGGCTCGCACGCGCACATCGGCCTCAAGGCCGGGACGACGATGATCGTCGACTCGTTCACCCTCCGCCTGGAGAACCTTCCGGCGCTGCTGATCGGCGCCGATCCCGGTGAACTGACTGTCGAGACGGAGTACATCGGGCGGCGCCGACGGGCCGGCCGCTGGCGGAAGGGCACGATCGAGCAGTCCTTCCACATCGGCGGCGTACCGGTCGGCCGGCACGCCATGGACGCGCTGTTCGTCAACCCGCACGAGAACGAGATCCTCCGGCACGCCCAGCGCGGTACGCCCGCGCCGCTCACCTCGCAGTTCCCGGACACCGAGCCGGCCGGACACGCCGCTCCGCACCTGGTCGGCCGGGCGAATCCACTGAACGTGGTGCTGGCCGACCCGGCGGTGACAGGGCGGACGGCGACGGCGCTGGTGGCCCCGAGGTACGGCAACCGCTCGCTGTTCGACCACGACTACGACCACCTGCCCGCCTCCGTCCTGGTCGAGGCCGCGCGCCAGCTGGCGCTGCTGGCGGTCGGCGAGCACGCGGGTGCCGAGGCCCGGTCGAGGACCCACCTGGTCGGCATCGACGCCGCCTTCGCCCGGTTCGCCGAACTCGACCTGCCGGTTCATGCCGAACTCGCCCTGTCCGAAGCCGAATCGGGCCGCACGTCGGCCGAGGTTCGGTTCCGCCACGGCGCCGAGGAGATCGCCTCGATCACCGTCGCGCTGGCCGAGGTCCGCGAGCTGCCCGACGCACCGGTGGTCGGCTCCGACACCGCCACCTCGACCACAGAATAGGACGGGATCGTGATCAGTTCCGGCTCCACAGCGCAGTTCGCCGTCTGGACGGACTTCGGCGGTGTGCTGACCCCTCCGCTCGGCCACACCTTCCAGAAGTTCTGCACCACGACGCGGATCGACCCGGACGCGCTGATGAGCGCGCTCGGCAAGGTGTCGGCCCGCTACGGCACCGATGACTTCATGCTGCCCATCGACACCCCGCTGATCACCGAGGCCCAGTGGCTGCAGGAGATCGCCGAGGTCCTGCACGCCGAGCACGGCTACACCACGCAGCTCACCACGCTGGCCGACATCTGGTTCGACGGTCGTGAGACCAACCACGCCTGGGTCGCCCGGCTGGAGAAGCTGCGCTCGGCCGGGACGTTCGTCGGCATGCTCTCCAACATGCCGCCGGCCTGGGACGGGCACTGGCGCCGCATGGTCGACCCGAGCGCGCTCTTCGACGACGTCCTGCTCTCCTTCGAGGTCGGGCACCGCAAGCCGTCCCCCGGGATGTTCGCGCTGGCGGCCGAGCGTGCCGGGGTACCGGCCGAGCGCTGCGTACTCGTCGACGACCTGCCCCACAACTGCGCCGGGGCCCGCGAAGCCGGCTGGTCCGCCGTGCTGTTCACCGAGGCGGAGTCGGCCTCCGCGGAACTCGACTCGATCCTCGTCGGCTGATTCCCCCGGCACCGTACGTCCAGACAGGAGCACCAGTGACCCGTTCCGTTCTCATCACCGGCGGCAACAGAGGCATCGGGCTGGCCACCGCCCGCGCCTTCGCCGCCCAGGGCGACAAGGTGACCGTGACATACCGCTCCGGGGAACCTCCGGAGGGCCTGCACGGTGTGCGTTGTGACGTGACCGACCCGGAGTCGGTCAGGTCCGCGGTCGAGGAGGCCAGGATCCAGCACGGCCCGATCCAGGTCCTGGTGTCCAATGCGGGCATCACCCGGGACGAACTCCTGGTCGGCATGGCGGACGAGGACTTCCGGGCCGTGATCGAGACCAACTTCCTCGGCGCCGTGAGCGTCGCCAAGCAGGTCGTCCCCGACATGATCAAGGCCCGCTGGGGCCGCCTGATCTTCATGTCCTCGATGAGCGGCATGGCCGGAGCGCCGGGACAGACCAACTACGCCGCCTCGAAGGCGGCGCTGATCGGCTTCACCCGCTCGCTCGCCCGCGAGGTCGGCAGGCGCAAGATCACCGCCAACGTGGTCTCGCCCGGTCTGATCGAGACCGACATGGTCAAGGACGTGACCGACGCCCGGCGCGAGCACGTGCTCGCCCAGACCTCGCTCGGCCGACCCGGCACGGCGGAGGAGGTGGCCGGAGCGGTGCGCTTCCTCGCCAGTGACGACGCCTCCTACGTGACCGCGGCCATCATCCCGGTCACCGGCGGCCTGGGCGTCGGCCACTGAGGACGCCCGCCGAAGACTCCTGACGCCCCGTCAGGCCTGTTCCACCACACCACCCAAGGATCGAAGGAAAGGACGAGCATGCCCGAGAGCGTGCTGGAGATCGCCCACGAGATGGGCCGCATCTTCAACGACCTGGACGCGGACATCGCCCACAAGCTGGTCGCCCCCGAGTTCGTCGACTACGAGGCCCCGCCCGGCACCCCCGGCGGCCCGGACGGCTACCTCGGGACCGCGCGCTGGATGAACAGCGTGTTCGAGAACGCCAACTGGGAGCACCTGGACAGCTTCTCGGACGGCGACAAGGCGGTGATCCGGGTCCGGTTCACCGGCAAGCACGTCGGCAACTTCCTCGGCATCGAGGCGACCGGCCGCGACGTGAACGTGGAGCACATCCACATCTACCGCGTGGAGAACGGCCTCGTCGTCGAGCACTGGGCCTGCCGGCAGGACCTGTTCCTGCTCGCCCAGCTCGGCGCCGTCCAGATCCAGCTGCCGCCGACCGGCGACGCCGCGGCCCACTGACGCCGGGTTCCACGGGTCTGGCGCCGGCAGACGACCGCCGGCGCCAGACCCGTATGCGCCAGGCCCGTATGTGCCAGACCCGTATGTGCCAGGCCCGTATGCGCCAGGCCCGTGTGCGCCCGATCCGGACGGACGCGGATCAGGCCTCACCGACCATCGACCGGTACGAGGCGTCCTCGCGGGCGAGCTGGCGCACCGCGGCCATCAGCGGATCGCCCAGGACCGTCCCGAGGACGGCGCTCTCGACCTGGCTGTCGACGTCGGAGCGGCGGCCGATCGCGGCGAGTTCCGCAGCGGCGAGCCGTTCCGCGGCATCCGCGTAGTCGCCGAGGAGGGCGGCGAGGTCGTCCTGGCCGAGGTCGCGCGAGGTCGCCATGATCTGGATGACCGCCTGCCAGGCCGGATTGGTCGGCTTGACGTGCCAGCCCTTCTCGGCGACCAGCCCGGTCACCAGGTCCTCGGCGGCCTTCCAGTTGTCGTCATCGGACGCGGCCACCCGGGGGGTGATCGCCGACTGCGCCACGCCGAGCACGCCGTGCAGGGCACTGCCCGGTGAATCGATCGCGGCGAGCACCTCCCGCGCGGCCGTGACGGAGAGCTTGCCGACATCGAGCATCGCCCTGACCAACTTGAGCCGCTGGAGATGGACTTCGCCGTACTGGGCCTGGTTCGGGCTCGTCCTCTCGCCGCTGGGCAGCAGTCCCTCACGGAGGTAGTACTTGATCGTGGGCACCGTCACCCCACTCAGCCTGCTCAGTTCCCCGATGCGCATCGTCCCTCCCACTGCCGGTTGTGGATAGCTTACTTGTCCGTTTTTGCGGGCTACCAGCCGTTTGCGCCTTTCGATACATGCCGGTCAACACATGTCGGCCGCCCGCCGCGCGGACCGGGCCCCCGTCCGCGTCCGACCTCCCGCACTTGCACCCCGCCTTATGGATAGCGATAATGCCCATTATCCACGAATAGATAGTGCAGCTATCGATATCAGAGGGGAGCTGGGACATGGCTGGCAAAGGGCCCGGGGCGGCATGGGCGCTCGTGGCGACCTCCGTGCCGATGTTCATGGTGTCTCTGGACAACCTGGTGGTCACCAACGCCCTGGTGAACATGGCCAGGGACTTCAACGTCGGACAGTCCGACCTGCAGTGGGTGGTCAACGGCTACGTACTGGCCTTCGCCGGCCTGCTGCTGGCCGGCGCCGCGTTCGGCGACCGCTTCGGCCGGCGGCGGATCTTCAACTGGGGCATCGTGCTGTTCACCCTGGGCTCGGCCGCCTGCGGCCTGTCCGGCTCGGTGACCCAGTTGGTCGTCGCCCGGGTCGTGCAGGGCGCGGGTGCGGCGATGATCCTCCCGGTCTCGCTGACCCTGGCGGTGGCCGCGGTGCCGAAGGCGCGACGGGCGCTCGCGGTGGGCGTCTGGGGCGGCGTCAACGGACTCGGCATCGCCGTCGGCCCGATGGCCGGCGGCCTGGTCACCCAGGGGCTCGACTGGCACTGGATCTTCTGGATCAACGTCCCGGTCGGCATCGTGGCGGTGCCGCTCGCACTCTGGGCCGTCCAGGAGAGCAAGGGCCGCGACCGCACGCTCGACGTCGTCGGCATGGCCCTGATCACGGCCGCCGTGATCGGCGCCGTCTGGGGCACCGTCGGTGCGGCGGACCACGGCTGGGGCTCGGCCCGCACGGTGGTCGGCCTCGGCCTCGCGGCCGTCCTGCTGGTCGCCTTCGTGCTGTACGAACGGCGAACCGCGCAACCCCTGGTGCCGCTGGCGATGTACCGCATCCGCTCCTTCATGCTGAGCAACGCCGTCTCGCTCGCCATGTACTTCGGCGTGTTCGGCTCGATCTTCTTCCTCGCCCAGTTCATGCAGGGGCCGATGGGCTACTCGCCGTTCGGGGCCGGCCTGCGGACGCTGCCGTGGACCGCGGCGCCGATGGTCGTCGTCCCGATCGCCAGCCTGCTGGTGGGCAGGATCGGCGGCGGCGTCCTGCAGGCGGCGGGCTGCCTCCTCCAGGCGCTCGCCCTCGGCTGGATCGCCCTGGTGGTCGCCCCGGACATGTCCTACGGCGCCCTGGTACCGGCCCTGGTTCTGGCGGGCGTCGGCATGGGGCTGGTGTTCGCCGCCAACCCGGCCACGGTGATCAGCAGCGTGGCCGAGCACGAACACAACAAGGCGTCGGGGGTGAACAACACCATCCGCGAGTTCGGCGGCTCGCTCGGCATCGCCGTGCTGACCACGGTGTTCACCCACGGCTTCACCGACCGGCTCGCCAAGGGCTCCCACGACGCCGACCAGGCCTTCGTCCACGGTCTCCAGCAGGCCATCTGGGTCGGCGTGGCCGTCGTGCTGCTCGGCGCACTCGGAGGTCTGCTGATCCGCCGGCCGAGCCCGGCCGTCCAGCAGAACGCCGCGGTCGAAGTCCACCCGGTCGTCGCGGTCGACTGAGACCACGGCAGCCGTGAACCGAGGGCCATCGAACCGTCGATGGCCCTCTTCTTTCCATCGCCCGTCACACAACCATGAGGCACACCATGACACTTGTCCGCCCGGTCCGCATCGCAGCCGTGCTGCTCACCCTGGGCACCGTCGCGGTCGGCACACCGGCGTCGGCCGCGACGCAGGGCACCGCCCCGGTCCGACCCGCGCACCACCAGCAGGGTCCGGCGGCGATCTCCGCCCGGTCCGCCGACCTCTACCCGGAGAACACCGCCTGGGACCCGACCCGGGGCGTGTTCCTGGTCGGCTCCGCCCGCTACGGCACCATCTCGACGGTCGACCTGAACGGCAACGTCAAGGAGCTCGCTCCCGCCTTCGGCACCGTCTCCACGCTCGGCATCAAGGTCGACCGGCCGCGCGGCCGCTTCGTGGTCGCCTACACCGACTACTGGATCCGCCAGGCCACGAACCTCGACCAGCCGCCCACCTCCGGTGTGGCGATCTACGACCTCGCCTCCGGCCGGCTCCTCCAGCGGATACCGCTGTACACCGACGGCGGCGGCAGCTTCGCCGACGATCTGGCCGTCGACGACGACGGCGCCGTCTACGTGACCAATCCGGTCTCGGCGACCATCGTCCGCATCGACCCGGACGGCACGGTCAGTCCCTTCCTCACGGATCCGCGCTTCGCGAGCAACACGGTCGGCCCGAACGGCATCGTCTGGCGCGACGGTTACCTGATCATCGGGCTCTACGACAAGGGCGAGCTGTACCAGATCCCGACCGGGGTCCGGCACCCCCGCGCCCGTCAGATCAAGCTCCCGCTCAAGCTGATCGGCGCGGACGGCATCGCCCTGCGCCCGAACGGGGACCTGATCGTCACCACCAACTCGAACGGCCGGTCGGCGGGCGTCCAGGGCGGCGTCGACGCCGTGACCGTACTGCGCTCGCATGACGGATGGCGCAGCGCGAAGGTCGTCAAGCGGGTCGATCCCTGGCAGTACGCCGGCCCGACCGGCGCGGCCGTCACCCCCTACGGGGCCTACGTGCTCACCGGCCACCTCGACCGCCTGGGGCAGGAGACGACGCCGAGCTTCGACCTCAACCTGCTCTGAGCCGATCCGAGTCCGGTCGGGGACCGGCGGGGCGGCTGGTGCCGCCCCGCCGGTCCCCGGCTGCTCCGACCCGTACCCGGAGCACCCCATGCAGCGGCGCCCCGGGGTGGGGGAAATCCCGGGGCGCCGCCGTCTTTCTCTTCGGTGGTGGTCTGTCAGGGCCGGCGCACGACCAGCGCGCCGACGTTGCCGTCGTGACCGACGGAAGTGATCAGTGCGGTGGTCCCGCCCTGGCCGCTCTGCCAGAGCGCGAGCACCGCCGCGAGCTGAAGGGCACCGCCCGCGCTGTACGTCTCACCGAGAACCGCACCGGCCCGCACCGGTTCCGGCAGCCGTCCGAGCGCGGACCGGACACCGTGCTCCTCGCTGCCCTGCAGGCCGAGGTGGTGCGTCGCCCCCAGGGCGACGGTGTCCACCTCCTCGGGCCGCACGCCGCTGCGGTCGAGCGCGCGGGTGATGCACGCCGCCAGCCCTCCGGAGATCGTCCGGCCGTCACCGGCCGAGCTCGCCGACCCGCCGTGGTAGCCGACCTCGCAGGCCAGCAGGTGCGCCAGGGCCGGCCGCTCGCCGGGCTCCTCGACCACGAAGACCGCGCACCCCTCGCCGAGCGAGGCCTGGTCGCCCAGGGCGCCGGATGCCTGCCAGGCCCAGGCGGACGGGGCGTTGAGCTCCTCGGCCCCGCCGACCAGCAGCCGGTCGGCCCGGCCGACCGACATGGCGATCCGGGCGTGCCGGAAGGCGGACAGCGCGGCCGCCTGGCCGCCGGCCACCGTCGCGTTCAGCCCCTTGAGCTTGTTGCGGATCGCCACCTGGCCCGCGGCGCAGTTCATCACCGTGTTGGGGAACTCCGCCGGGTTGAGCAGGTACGGCTTGTCCCCCTCGTAGGACTGGCGCAGCAGCGAGGTGTGGCTGGACACACTGCCCGTGTTGGTCGCCAGCACCACGCCCGTACGGGTCCGCTGCTGGTCCGTCTCGGGCGCCCCGACCTCTTCCAGCGCCTGCTTGCAGGCGACCAGGGCGAGCGAGGTCAGCCGGTCGAGGTACCGGGTTCCCTTGCGGCCCAGGTGGTCGGCGATCCTGAAGTCCGGGACGGCGTGGATCACCCGGGGCGGGTAGTCCCCGACGCCGGGGCCGTCCGTGCCGGCCAGGGCCCCGCCCGGCCGCAGTGCCTCGGCGAGCGGAGCCAGGCCGTACCCGGCGGGAGAGACCACGCCGCAGCCGACCACGGCCAGCGGCGTCACGGCCGGCGGAGCCGACACGGCGGTCATGCGAGCCTCCCGAGGATGGTGATGACGTTGTTGCCGCCGAAGGCGAAGCCGTGGTTCTGCACGATCTCCACCTTCGCCGCCCGGCCCTGGCCGGGGACGCAGTCCACGCCCTCCCCCAGCGCCGGGTCGACCTGTTGCACGTTGGCCGTCGGCGGCAGGAAGCCCTCCTGCAGTGCCATGCAGCAGGCGATGGCCCCGAAACCGCTGGCCGCGCCCATGGTGTGCCCGAGCATCGACTTGATGGAGCTGATCGGGGGCATCCGGTCCCCGAACACCTCGCGGACCGCCTGCACCTCGGTGGCGTCATTGGTCGGGGTGCCGGTGCCGTGGGCGCAGATGTAGTCGATCTGCTCCGGGGCGACGCCCGCCTTGCGGTGGGCCGCCCGGATGCACTCCGCGATGCTGACCGCGTCCGGATGCACCATGTGCTCGGCGTCGCAGTTGGCCGCGTAGCCCAGCACCTCGGCGTAGATCTTCGCGCCGCGGGCCAGCGCGTGGTCGAGCGGCTCCAGCAGCAGCGCCGCCCCGCCCTCACCGGTCAGGATCCCGCTGCGGTTGGCGTCGAACGGCCGCGGCAGGTCCTCGGCCATCGCGCCCAGGGCGTAGAACCCCGCGTGGGTCAGCCGGTTGACCGCGTCGGCACCGCCCGCCAGCATGAAGTCGGCCTCGCCGCTGCGGACCATGTCGTACGCGTAGCCCAGCGCGTAGTTGCTGGCCGAGCACGCGGTCGGGATGGTCTGCGCATCGCCGGTCAGACCGAGCTCGCTGTTGACCGCGTTGGCGATCTGGCTCGCGGGGGCCTGCCGGACCAGCGCCGGGTCCAGGTTCTTGAGTCCGTCGACGACCCACTGCTCCGCCAGGTCCTGCACCACCCGCGACTCGCCGCTGGTGGTGCCGATGATGGAGCCGGACCGGGCGCCCGACAGGACCGCCGGGTCCAGCTCGGAGTCACGGACGGCGAGCCGGGCCGCGGCGGCGGCCAGCAGCGCGCTGCGCCCCCACTCGTCGGGGCGCAGCACGGAGAGGATCTCGGACGGCTCGAAGTCGTTCACTTCGCCGGCCCGCCGGCTCGGAAAGCCGGTGGTGTCGAAGCTGCGGATCTCCGCCGTCCCGTTTCGGCCTTCGCGGATCGCCGAGGTGAAGACGTCCACCCCGATTCCCACCGGGCTCACCGCGCCCAGCCCGGTGATGACGACCCTGCGCTCGGAGGGCTCAGGCACCCTTGCTCTCCCCGGCGTTCGCGTGCACGGCGCCGATCAGCAGCTCAAGGGAGGTCAGCTTGCCGAGCTCGGTCTTGGGGATGGCCACGCCGAGCTCCTTCTCGATGCGGGCCACCACCGTGATCAGCGAGAGCGAATCGGCCTCGTAGTCCTCGATGAAATGACCGCTGTCGGAGATCTCCGACTCCTCGAGCTCCAATTCCTCAAGGACGATTGCGGCCACCGCCGTGCGGTAGTCCACGTCCGACTCGGTGATCTGCAGAGCCATTTCCGTTCCCTCTCGAACTCGGAATCCATTGGCGGAACGGTGGCAAACGTACGGGCCCCACCAGGGCCGATCAAGGCCAATGTATCGAAAGTGGCAGAAGGCCTTCGGAGGTTTTATCCAGGTGCGATCCCCCTTTTAATTCACCTTGCAACAATGGCAGGCGACTCAATTCTGCACGGGAGAGAAAGGCTCGACATGACCCCGAGACGTGTCGCTTTGATGTTCCCCGGCCAGGGCTCCCAGCGGCCCGGAATGGGCCGGCCGTGGCTGGGCCGCCCGGGCTGGTCCCTGGTCGACCGGGCCGCCGAGGCCAGCGGCCGCGACGTGGCCGCCCTGCTGCTGGACGCGGAGGAGGACGAACTGCGGCGGACGGACAACGCCCAGCTCGCCACCTTCGTGCTGGAGTCGGTCATCCTCGGGGAACTGCGCGAGGAGATGGAGGCGGTACGGAACCCCGTGGCCTGCGCCGGGCACAGCCTGGGGGAGTTCACCGCGCTGACGGCCGCCGGCCTGATCGACTTCGACGACGCCGTCCGGCTGGTGGTGGCCCGCGGTGAGGCGATGCGCCGGGCGTGCGCGTCGGCGCCGGGCGTGATGAGCGCGGTGCTCGGCCTGGACGCCGAGCCGCTGGAGGCCGCGATCGCCGAGATCCGAACCGCCGGCGGCCTGGTCTGGGTGGCCAACCTCAACTCCCCGCAGCAGTCGGTGCTCTCCGGCTCCCCCGAAGGCGTAGCGCTCGGCGTCCGGGCCGCCGAGCAGCTCGGCGCGCTGCGCGTCGTCGACCTTCCGGTCGGAGGCGCCTTCCACACGCCGCTGATGCTCTCGGCCCTGAGCACCTTCGGCCGGGCGGTCGACGCGACCCGGTTCCACTCCTCGGGGATCCCGGTGGTGGCCAACGTGGACGCGGTGGCCTACGCCGACGGCGGCCACTGGCCGGACCTGACGAAGCAACAGATGATCAGCCCCGTACGGTGGTCCGACACCGTACGCGAGCTGACCGGGCCGCTGGGTTGCGACCTGCTGGTCGAGATCGGCCCGGGGCGGGCACTGGCGGGCATGGCCAAGGCCATCGCCCCCGGGGTCGAACGGATGTCGATCAGCGAGCCGGCCAAGCTCTCGCTCCTCGCCGCCTGAGCCCGTCCGGGGCGACGGAGGGCCCGCGTACGCACCGTAACCGCGGAGCCCACCGTCGAACCCGCACCGAACACGGCCCCCGGGCCCGCATCTCCCGTGCCCCACCGGACGTCCACCGGCTGATCCGCCGTCTGAGAGCATGGGTCGATGCGACCGCTGTACTCCGTTCCCCTCGGCTTCGCCGCCGCCGGCGCCGCCTGCCTCGCCTACTCCGTCGGGTACGAGGTGCGATCCTTCCGGCTCCGACGGGTCGAGGTCCCCGTCCTGCCGCGCGGTGCCAAGCCCATCCGGGTCCTGCAGGTGTCCGACATCCACATGGTGAGCGGGCAGGGCAAGAAGCAGCGCTGGCTGAAGAGCCTGGCCGGCCTGCGCCCCGACCTGGTGGTCAACACCGGCGACAACCTCTCCGACCCGCTCGGCGTCCCGGCCACCCTCGACGCGCTCGGGCCGCTCATGGAGTTCCCCGGCGTCTACGTCTTCGGCTCCAACGACTACTACGGCCCGGCCCGCAAGAACCCGGCCCGCTACCTCCAGGCCATGCGCAGCGGCGTCCACGGCATGAACAACCCGGACGGCACCGCCAGCCGCGGCATCACCGGCGCCGTCCACAACCCGTGGGAGAAGCTCCGCGACGGCTTCGACGCGGCCGGCTGGCTCGACCTCACCAACACCCGCGGCCGGCTCACCATCGGCGGCCTCGACCTGGAGTTCACCGGCCTCGACGACCCGCACATCCGGCGCGACCGCTACGCCGAGGTGGCCGGCGGCCCCTCCCCCGACGCCGACCTCTCCCTCGCCGTCGTCCACGCGCCCTACCTGCGCGTCCTCGACGCCTTCACCGCCGACCGCTACCCGCTGATCCTGGCCGGCCACACCCACGGCGGCCAGCTCTGCATCCCCTTCTACGGCGCCCTGGTCACCAACTGCGACCTCGACGCCCGCAGGGTCAAGGGCCTCTCCACCCACCAGGCCGGCGGCCACCGCTCCCACCTCCACGTCTCCGCCGGCTGCGGCACCAACCGCTACACCCCGGTCCGCTTCGCCTGCCCCCCGGAAGCCACCCTCCTCACCCTCACCCCAGCCCCCCGATGACCCCACCCGGACGCTCGCCGAGAACCGGATTTCGCGTCTCGGCGAGCGTCCGGTAGAGTTCTACTCGTTGCGACGGAGACAGAGCAACAAAACGCAAGACCGGGGTGTGGCGCAGCTTGGTAGCGCGCTTCGTTCGGGACGAAGAGGCCGTGGGTTCAAATCCCGCCACCCCGACCCAGTAGGACCAGCCCAGGGCCGGTCTCCCGCAAGGGAGACCGGCCCTGACTGGCTTTCCGGGGGCTCTCGGGAGAATCCCGGGAGAAAACCCCCCGGGAAACCTGTTCCCGGGAGCTACTGCTGAGGCCTCCTCAGCAGGGCGTCGAGAACCGCCACCGGCGGGCCGAACGGCGAACCGACCGGTCCGGCGGACTGCGGGCCAGGCCGTCGGCCGGACAACCGGATGAACTGCCGGGCGACCGTACGTTCGTGAGCGCCCCGAATTCGCCGGGCGGGTGGGTGGTACCCCACCCACCCGTTCCGTTCCCTCCCCCCGATCGGGTTGGATGGTCGGATGAGCGAGGAGAAGAGCGCCGTACCGGCGTGGGAGCAGCGGTTCAGGGCGGCCCGGGTCTCACTGCCCGACTGGGCCGAGGACGCCCCCGACCGGGCGCTGTACGTGTCCAACGCGACCGGCACCTACGAGGTGTACGCCTGGGACCGCGCGACCGGCGCCCACCGTCAGGTCACCGACCGCCCGAACGGCACCACCGACGCCGAGCTGTCCCCGGACGGCGCCTCGGTCTGGTGGTTCGACGACCACGACGGCGACGAGTTCGGCGTCTGGCGCCGCCAGCCCTTCGCGGGCGGCCCGGACGAGGAGGCCGTGCCCGGCCTCGCCCCCTCCTACTCGGCCGGTCTGGCCCTCGGCCGCGACGGCACGGTGGTCGTCGGCCGCTCCACCGACGAGGACGGCACCACCCTGCACCTGCGCCGCCCCGGCGCCACCGAGCCGGTCGAGATCTACCGGCACGCCGAGTACGGCGGCGTCGGCGACCTCAGCCACGACGGCACCCTGCTCGCGATCGACCACACCGAGCACGGCGACGCGATGCACTCCGCGATCCGCGTCGTCCGCATCACCGGGGACGGCCCGGTCGTGACCGTCGCCGAGCTGGACGAGGTGACCGGCCGGGAGGAGCCCCGCGGCGTCGCCTGCCTGGGCTTCGCCCCGGTCGAGGGCGACACCCGCCTGCTGGTCGCCCACCAGCGCACCGGCCGCTGGGAGCCGATGATCTGGGACGTCGCCACCGGCGCCGAGACCGCCCTCCCGCTGCGCGACGAGCAGGGCCGCGAGCTGCCCGGCGACGTGTCCGCGCAGTGGCGCCCGGGCGCCGGGGAGCTGCTGGTCGAGCACGAGTACGAGGCGCGCAGCGAGCTGTTCTCGTACTCGCTCGCGGACGGCCGGCTGACCCGGCTGGAGACCCCGCGCGGCACCGTCGGCGGCGCCACCGCCCGTCCGGACGGCACCGTCGAGTACCTGTGGTCCTCCGCCGCCGAGCCGTCCGCCGTCCGCTCGACCGCCGGGACGGTCGTGCTGCGGGCGCCCGGCCCGGTGCCGCCCGCCTCGGTGCCGGTCGAGGACGTCTGGGTGGACGGGCCCGGCGGGCGGGTGCACGCCCTGGTGCAGCGTCCGGCGGGCGCCGCTCCGGGGCCGTACCCGACCGTGTTCGAGATCCACGGCGGCCCGACCCACCACGACAGCGACTCCTTCGCGGCCGGCCCGGCCGCCTGGCTGGACCACGGCTTCGCGGTGGTCCGGGTCAACTACCGCGGCTCGACCGGCTACGGCCAGGCCTGGACGGACGCGCTGCACGAGCGGGTCGGCCTGATCGAGCTGGAGGACATCGCCGCCGTGCGGGAGTGGGCGGTCACCAACGGGCTCGCGGACCCGGAGCGGCTGGTGCTCACCGGCGGCAGCTGGGGCGGCTACCTGACCCTGCTCGGCATCGGCGTGCAGCCCGGGAACTGGTCGATCGGCGTCGCCGCCGTGCCGGTCGCGGACTACCACACCGCGTACGCCGACGAGATGGAGGCGCTCAAGTCGCTGGACCGCACGCTCTTCGGCGGCACCCCGGAGGAGGTCCCGGAGCGCTTCACCGCCTCCTCGCCGCTGACCCACGTCGAGCAGGTGCGGGTGCCGGTGTACATCAGCGCCGGGGTCAACGACCCCCGCTGCCCGATCCGGCAGATCGAGAACTACGTCGAGCGGCTGGAGCGGCTCGGCAAGCCGCACGAGGTGTACCGGTACGACGCCGGGCACGGCTCGCTGGTGGTGGAGGAGCGGATCAAGCAGCTGCGGCTGGAGATCGACTTCGTCCGGCGCCACCTCGGCCTTCCGGGCGGGACCGCCGGAGGCGCCGAGTGAGGCGTCGCCTGACGCTCGCGGGGGCGGCGGTGGCCGGGGCCCTGGTGCTCACCGGCTGCTCCGGCTCGCACCGGGACGAGGCGGCCTGCCCGCCCCCGGCCGGTCCGGCGGTGGTGCCGAGCCCCTCGGCCGCCGTGCCGACGCCCGGCCACCCGACGCCCCCGGCGGGCACGGTCCCGTCGACGGGCGGAGTGCCCGCGGTGCCGCTCGCCACGGCGACCAGGTCGAGCGCGGTGGGTGCGGGGACGACCGTCGTACGGGTGGCGCACCAGCCGGAGGGGGAGCAGGACGGGGAGCAGGCCGCCAAGGGGGCGGGCGGTTCCAAGGGCTCGGGCGGCTCAGGGTCCAAGGGATCGGGCGGCTCGGGCAGCTCGGGCGGCTCGAAGGGTGGTCGCACCGTGCACCACCACATCGACCACTACGACTCGGAGGACGGCAACGGCGGCCGCGGCCACTGCCACGGCGGGGCACAGCCCCTGTCCGGCGAGACGTCGACGCCGTTCGGCGGCCAGACCCCGACCGCCCCGACCCCGACGCAGGCCCCCGCACCGACGCAGGCACCGACCCCGACGCAGGTGCCGGCCCCGGCCGCACCCCCGGCCAAGCAACCACCCGCGCCCGGCAAGCCCACCGCCCGCTAGCGCGGCCGCGCCGCGAGGCCGGCTCAGTCCAGGACCGGGTCCAGTCCCAGGGCCCGGTCCTGCTCCGCCTCCGCCTCGCGGCGCACCAGCCGGAACCACATGAAGATCACGAAGCCGGCGAAGACGAACCACTCCAGCGTGTAGCCCAGGTTCTGGAACGCCCGCAGGGTGAGCCCGTCCCCGCCCTGCGGCTGGACGGTCGGTACGGCGGTCAGCCCGGCGGGCACCTGGTCGGCGGCCACCCAGCCGTCGTACCAGCCGTCGTACTCAAGGACGTTCAGCAGCGAGGCCCGGTTGATCATGCCGAGCTGCCCGGCGGGCAGACCGCCCGCGACGGCGCCGTTGCTGCCCACCGACTCGTTGGCCTGGAGCCGCCCGGTCACCGTCACCGGCCCGGTCGGCGCCGGCTCGGCCGCTCCGGACGGGGAGCCGGCCGCCCAGCCCCGCACCACGGCGACGGCGTGTCCGTCGGCGGTGCGCAGCGGGGTGAGCACGTAGTAGCCCTGCTTGCCGTCCAGCACCCGGTTGGGGACGATCAGTTGGTGCTCGGTGTCGTAGCTGCCGGTGACCGAGACCGGCCTGCCGACGGTCTCCGTGGTCACCTGTGGGCTGGCCGGGGAGAGCAGCGCGTCGATCGGTCGGGCTTCACCCGATGCGGTGAGCGACTGCTTGGTCTCCTGGTGCGTGGTGACGCGGTCCTCGAACCGGCCGAGCTGCCAGGAGCCCAGCCAGACGCAGACCGCCACGGCCGCCACGGCCAATGCGGTGCCGCCCAGCCAGCGCGGAGTCAGGAGGAACCGGTACACACCCCCCACGGTAACCACTCCTCACACCGGCCCGGACCACTGGGTCCGCCGGGGAGGCGCGCGCCCGCCCGCTCACCCCGTCGTGGGCGCCCCCGTCTGCGGCGCGGCCGCGCCCACCGGCTGCACGCCGCCCCGGTAGAACGTCCCCCCGCAGCCGACCGGCAGCGAGGCCGTCGCGGCGGCCGGGCTGCCCGGGGCCGGGGTGTGCGCGATGGTGGCGGTCGCCGCCGGGCCGGTGGGGTTGGTGGTCGCGGTGGCCGTCGGGCTGGGCTCCGTGGTGGGCCCGGCCGTGGGCGAGGAGCTGGGCTGCGGGTTGGCGCTCGGGGCCTCGGTGGCGCCGGAGGCGGGGACGCCCGTGGTGGACGGGGCCTGGGTGGTCAGGGACACCTGGTTGGCGCCGGTGGGCGGGCTGGTCACGGTGCCGCCCGAGGTGCAGCCCTGGTCCGGGATCCACGCGAACGGCACCCGGTACCCCGCCTGCGGCGCGAGCACCGGCGGTTCGGCGTCCATCGCGGGCAGGCTGCCGCCCACCGGGTCGCCGGGCGTGTGGTCGGCCGTACGGACACGGCCGCGGTCGGTGCCGCTGACCGAGGTGACGGCCACCGCGCCCGGCCCGCCGAGGCGGCAGCTGCGGCCGGAGACGTTGTACACCGTGAAGGCGCCGTAGATCCGCCCCTGCGCGTCCGCCGTGCCGACCTGCGCACTGCCCTGCCCGAGGTCCGTCCGGGTGCACAGCGGGACGATCCCGCCGTCCGCGGTGCCGGGGGTCCCGGTGGGCGCGGTGGTTCCGCTGGTGGGCGCGGCGTCCGCGCCGGGGCTGGGCGAGGCGGCGGCGGTGGTCGGGGGCGCGGTGCCCCCGGTGCCGCTCGGGCTGGGGGGCGGGGCGGAGCCCGTCCCGCTGGCGCTGCCGGTCACCGTACCGCTGGGCGAGGTGGGGGCGGCACTCCTGGCCTCCGCCGAGCCGGGCCCGCCGGAGAGCCCGAAGCGGTCCCCCTCGTGCAGGACGGGCACCGCGATCGCGACGGCCGCCGCCAGCGCCAGCACGCCGGTCAGGGCGCCGCGCCGGGCGGCCCGCCGACGGGGTACGGCCTGCCGGATGCGGGGCAGGCCGCCGGGCTCGGGCTGGATCCCGGCCACCGCGCCGTGCATGAGTTCGCGCAGCGCCCGTTCCTCGGACGAGAGCCCCGAGAGGTCGTCGCCCCCGGGCCGCTGCCAGGCGTCGTCAGCCATGACCGGCCTCCATCTGGGTCCGGAGGGCGGCGAGTCCGCGTGAGCCGTAGGCCTTCACCGAGCCGAGCGAGATGCCCAGGGTCTCGGCGACCTGCGCCTCCGTCATGTCCACGAAGTAACGCAGCACCAGAACCTCCCGCTGACGGCGTTGCAGACCCTTCAACGCGGCCTTCAACTGGTCGCGCTCCAGGGCATCGTAAGCACCTTCTTCTGCACTGGCCATGTCAGGCATGGGCTTCGGCAGCAGTCTCAGGCCCAGGATGCGGCGACGCAGCGTGGAGCGCGACAGGTTCACCACCGTCTGCCGCAGGTAGGCCAGGGTCTTCTCGGGCTCGCGCACCCGGCGCCGGGCGGCGTGCACCCGGATGAAGGCCTCCTGCACGACGTCCTCGCAGGTGGAGAGGTCGTCCAGGAGCAGCGCGGCGAGCCGCAGCAGCGAACGGTAGTGCGCCTGGTAGGTCTCGGTGAGCAGGTCCTCGCTGGTACCCGCGTCGGTACCGGCGCCGGAGTCCGCCGCACCGGGTGCGGCCGCCGTCATCTGGTCGTCTTCCGGCCTACTCGGAGACCAGGGGACGCGCGGCGGTAAGGACACCGCGGCTCTCGCCGGGATGCCCGCCCCTGCCCCCACCATCACGTTCGCCACGCACGTTGGACACTCGATCCCCTGTCATGGTTGCCCAGCCCGGGGCCCATTCTTCCGCATCGGTGGAAGAGGCCTCCACGGGATTCCGGACAGATTGTGTCGAGGAGCGGGCACAGGTCCGGACGACCGGTGCGCACTCCATGGGCGCGCGGGGGTCAACGGGCGGGGACAGCGGGCGGGAACACCCGGTGGGAACAGCGAGCGGGAACGACGGGCGGGAACTCGCAGTCCCGGGACTACTCCTCCCCCACCGTCAGCTCACCGGCCACCAGCTCGGCGATCTGCAGCAGGTTCAGCGCGGCGCCCTTGCGCAGGTTGTCGCCGCAGAGGAAGAGGTCGAGCGCGTCCGGCTCGTCCAGCGCCCGGCGCACCCGCCCGACCCAGACCGGGTCGGTGCCGACCGCATCGTTCGGGGTGGGGAACTCCCCGGACGCCGGATCGTCGTAGAGCACCACTCCGGGCGTCTCCCGCAGGATGTCCTGCGCGTGCTCCTGGCTGACCTCGCGTTCGAAGCGCGCGTGCACCACCAGCGCGTGGGTCCGGACGACCGGGATGCGGACACAGGTCGCGGAGACCCTCAGCGCGGGCAGGCCGAGGATCCGGCGCGCCTCGTCGCGCAGGCCGAGCTCCTGGGCGGACCAGCCGCCCTCGCGCAGGCCGCCGGTCCAGGGCACGGCGTTGAGGGCGAGCGGGGCGGCGAACGGCCCGTGGTCGGCGACCACCGCGCGCAGGTCGCCGGTCTGCCGGCCGACCTCGGTGCCGGCCACCAGCGCGGTCTGCTCGCGCAGCGCGGCCACGCCCTCGCGGCCCGCGCCGCTGGCGGCCTGGTAGGTGGCGACGACGAGCTGCTCCAGCCCGTACTCGGCGTGCAGCGCGCCGACCGCCGCGGTCAGCGCGAGCGTGGTGCCGGCCGGGCTGGCCACGATGCCGCGCGGACGGATCCGCAGCGCTGCCGCGTTGACCTCGGGGACGACCAGCGGCACGTCGTCGGAGGTCCGGAAGGCGGCCGAGTCGTCGACCACCACGACGCCCTTGGCCGCCGCGATCGGCGCCCACTGGGCGGAGACCTCGTCGGGGACGGCGAACACGGCGACGTCGATCCCCTCGAAGGCCTCCTCCGCCAGCGGGACGACCCCGACCGCCTCCCCGCGGACGACCGGCGCGCGGCCGGCCGAGCGGGGGGAGGCGACGAGTCGGACCTCGCCCCAGACGTCCTGGCGGAGGGAGAGCAGACCGAGCAGCACCTCGCCGACCGCGCCGGTGGCGCCGACGACGGCGAGGTTCGGACGCCGGGTCGTCACCCGGTGCCCCCGCCCGGCTCCCGGGTCATCGCCCGGTGCCGCCGTAGACGACGGCCTCGTCCGTCTCGCTGTCCAGCCCGAAGGCGCTGTGGACGGCGCGGACGGCCTCCGGCACGTCGTCGGCGCGGGTGACCACCGAGATGCGGATCTCCGAGGTGGAGATCAGCTCGATGTTGACGCCTGCGGCGGACAGCGCCTCGAAGAACGTGGCGGTGACGCCCGGGTTGGAGCGCATGCCTGCGCCGACCAGCGAGATCTTGCCGATCGCGTCGTCGTAGCGCAGCGACTCGTAGCCGATGCCCTCCTTGACCCGGCCGAGTGCGTCGATGGCCTTCTGGCCCTCGGTCTTGGGCAGGGTGAAGGAGATGTCGGTCAGACCGGTCGACGCGGCGGAGACGTTCTGCACCACCATGTCGATGTTGACCTCGGCGTCGGCGATGGCGCGGAAGATGCGCGCCGCCTCGCCCGGCTTGTCGGGCACGCCGACGACGGTGACCTTGGCCTCGGACGTGTCGTGGGCGACTCCGGAGATGATGGCCTGCTCCATCTCGCCCCCTTCGGGCTTGTGCGGGTTGTCGTTGCTGACGATCGTCCCGGGAAGACCCGAGAAGGACGAGCGTACGTGAATCGGGATGTTGTAGCGACGGGCGTACTCAACACACCGATCGAGCAACACCTTGGACCCGGACGAGGCCAGCTCCAGCATGTCCTCGTAGGCGATCCAGTCGATCTTGCGGGCCTTCTTCACCACGCGCGGGTCGGCGGTGAACACGCCGTCCACGTCGGTGTAGATCTCGCAGACCTCGGCCTTGAGCGCGGCCGCGAGGGCGACCGCGGTGGTGTCCGAGCCGCCGCGGCCCAGGGTGGTGATGTCCTTGCTGGTCTGGGACACACCCTGGAAGCCGGCCACGATCGCGATGTTGCCCTCGTCCAGGGCGGTGCGGATGCGGCCCGGCGTCACGTCGATGATGCGCGCCTTGTTGTGGACGGAGTCCGTGATGACACCGGCCTGGCTGCCCGTGAAGGACTGCGCCTCGTGCCCCAGGGATTTGATCGCCATGGCCAGCAGCGCCATGGAGATGCGCTCTCCAGCGGTCAGCAGCATGTCGAACTCACGGCCGGCAGGAAGCGGTGACACCTGCTCCGCGAGTTCGATGAGCTCGTCCGTCGTGTCGCCCATCGCGGACACCACGACGACGACCTCATGGCCGGCCTTCTTGGCATCAACGATTCGGCGGGCTACGCGCTTGATGCCTGCGGCATCCGCAACGGATGAGCCGCCGTACTTCTGCACGACAAGGCCCACGTGCGCTCCTCGACTTGTGTCGTTTTCCGGGGGCGACAGGCCCCCGTACCCCCCGGGGGAGAGGGGGGTGCGGTCTGCGTCAGTCTACCGAGCAGGGGTCCCGTGACCGGCGCTTTCCATATGATGAGACGGACGTTTCAGCACGTGGTCGGCGGTACGGGCCCCTCCGCCGACAGGGTCTGCGGGCAATTCGGTAACGCTCCGAAGAATCAGCGGATCGGAGCACGGCGAATCGGCCGGATTTCTTTTCCGCGCGGATTGCTGAGGCATTCGTCACAATCCGCCGCGCGGCCGGCCCCGGGTGAGCGGAATATCCGCCACCGGGGCCCGCTGCCACCTGCCGGCTACCGCCCGAGACCGAGCTCGGCCGCCATCAGGTCCCCGGCCTGCTGCTCCAGCTGCTCGTCGGTGAGCCCGTCGTCGTCGGTGTCCGCGCCGTCCGGCACCGCGCCGATCGGGCTGTCCAGCCGGACGTGGGCGATCAGCGACTGCAGCGCCCGCAGCACCGCCGTGCAGGTCGTGCCCCAGTTGGAGAGGTACGAGAACTGCCACCACCACAGCGCCTCGCTGACCCGGCCCTCGCGGTAGTGGGTCAGGCCGTGCTGGAGCTCGCTGACCACGCCGGCCAGGTCGTCCGAGATCCGGAAGGCGTTCGGCTTCTCCGGCGGACCGTACGGGTCGAAGACCTCGTGGTAGACGTCGATCGGCGCGAGCAGCACGGCCAGGCGCTCGCGCAGCTGCTCGCCGTCCGGCTCCGGCCCGGCGTCGGGTTCGAAGCGGTCGTCCGGGACGACGTCCTCGATCGCGCCGAGCCGACCGCCGGCCAGCAGCAGCTGCGACACCTCCAGGAGCAGCAGCGAGACCGCGCTGCCCGGTTCGTCGCCCTTGGCGACCTCGGTGACGGCGAGCACGAAGCTCCCCACCGAGTCGGCGATCTGCACGGCGAAGTCGTCCGGCTCGGAGCCGTGGCCGTGGGGCTGCTGGTTGATCGTCCGGTCAGACATCGAGCAGTCGTCTCCCTTCGAAGGCGCGGCCGAGGGTGACCTCGTCCGCGTACTCCAGGTCCCCTCCGACGGGCAGACCGCTCGCCAGACGGGTCACCTTCAGGCCCATCGGCTTGCAGAGCCGGGCCAGATAGGTGGCGGTCGCCTCCCCCTCCAGGTTGGGGTCGGTGGCCAGGATCAGCTCGGTGACCGTGCCGTCCGCGAGGCGTGCGAGCAGCTCGCGGATGCGCAGGTCGTCCGGGCCGACGCCCTCGATGGGGCTGATCGCGCCGCCCAGCACGTGGTAGCGGCCGCGGAACTCGCGGGTGCGCTCGATGGCGACGACGTCCTTGGACTCCTCGACCACGCAGATGACGCCGAGGTCGCGGCGGGGGTCCAGGCAGACCCGGCACTGCTCGGCCTCCGCGACGTTGCCGCAGACCGCGCAGAAGCGGACCTTGTCCTTGACCTCCAGCAGCGCGTGCGCGAGGCGGCGCACGTCGATCGGGTCGGCCTGCAGCACGTGGAAGGCGATCCGCTGGGCGCTCTTGGGCCCGACGCCGGGCAGCCTGCCCAGTTCGTCGATCAGGTCCTGAACCACGCCCTCGTACAACGTCGCGCCTTCCCTCGGATGGTCGGTGGTGCTCCGGTGCCATCATCCAACGAATCGGGCGCCGGACACACCGCCCGACGCCCGACTCCCACAGAAATCACATGGGTCAATCGTCTGAACTTCAGACCATCGGACCACTCCTGGGCTGCCTGTACGGCGTCCGAGGCCCCTCCGGCGGGCCCTGGGGGCCTGGAAGGCGCCCAGGAAGCCCGTCCGGCTCCAGAACGGCAGACTCCAGAACGGCAGGCTCTAGAACGGCAGACCGGGGATGCCGCCGCCCAGACCCTGGGTGAGCGGGCCCATCCGTTCGGACTGCATCTTCTGCGCGGCCTGGTTGGCGTCCCTGACGGCCGCCAGGATCAGGTCGGCCAGGGTCTCGGTGTCCTCCGGGTCGACCGCGGCCGGGGCGATGGTCAGCGCCACCAGCTCACCGGCACCCGTCACCGTGGCCTCGACCAGGCCGCCGCCCGCCGTACCGTTCACCTTCGTCTCGGCCAGCTCCTGCTGGGCCTTCGCGAGATCCTGCTGCATCTTCTGCGCCTGCTTGAGCAGCTGCTGCATGTTGGGCTGACCACCACCGGGGAACACGGCTCACTCCTTGCTGTCACGGCTGTCGTGCGGTTCTTCGATCGTCACCGCTGAGCCTACGGCGTCACTCAGTTGCCACGGTGGTGGATCTCCTCCAGCACCGTGGCGCCCAGCTCGCGGATGATCAGCTCCTGGCCGGAGAACGCGTCCTCGTTGAGGTCCGGGTCGTCCTCCTCCGGGATGTCGTCCTCCGGGGCCACCGACCGCACCGGCCGGGCCGGGGTCGGCGGGGCCTGCACCGGCGCGGGGGCCGGAGCCGGCTGGGCGGCCTGCGGCTGCGGCACGGGTGCTGCGA
>NZ_LFMD02000003.1:1968090-2011810 GCF_015776785.2 Kitasatospora sp. SUK 42
GCGGTCCACCGTGCGGCGACCCACCGCGCGGCGGTCCGGCGTCGGCGCCGGGCCGCCGCACCCGCGGCCGACTGCCGTCCTACGGCGTCAGGATGGCGAGGATCACCCGGTGCAGGGTGCGGTCGAAGGTCTGGTCCGGGTCGGCGGGAGAGCCGGAGGTGGCGAAGGCCTGGGCGAGGTTCGGGTAGTCGCCGCTCATGGCCGCCTGGGTGAGGTAACCGACCAGCTCCGCCTGCCACTTGGCGCCCGCCGCGGCCGTCTGCTCGTACTGGGCGAACTGGCAGACGAAGCCGTTGAACAGAGCCATCGCCTCCATCCGTGCTCCGCCGCCGAGGCCGGTGGGGGCGGTGACGGCGAGGAAGTGGTCGGTGTAGCGCAGGGCGTTGGGGCCGATGCTCGGGCGGGCCAGGACCAGGGCGGGCAGCCAGGGGTGGCGGCGGAAGATGGCGAGCTGCGCGTGCGCGAGGTCGGTGAGGTCGGCCCGGACGTCGCCGCTCGGCTCGGGCGGTAGCCGGTACTCGGCGGCGGTCGCGTCGAGCATCAGGTCGAGCAGGTGCTCCTTCTTCGGCACGTAGTTGTAGAGCGACATGGTGCCCGCGCCGAGCGCGGCCGCGACCCGGCGCATGGAGACGGCGTCCAGGCCCTCGGTGTCGGCGATCCCGATGGCGGCCGCCGCGATCGAGTCGCGGCTGTGGGCCGGGCGGGGGCCGCGGCCGGTGCGCTCGGGGCGCAGCCAGATCAGTTCGGGGGCGTCGGGGGGCACCGGTTTGCCCGGCCGCCCGGGGTCGTCGGAGCCCGGGTTGTCGGAGCCGGTGGGGGGCTTGCTGGACGGCACTGGAAGATCACCTCGCTCACCCATCTTAGATACGTACGGCGTACGTAGTACGATGGCACCCAAGCGCGCTTCTACGTACGCTGTACCTAGAGAAGGGCAGAGCCATGTCCGACACCGCCCGGCCCGCCATCGAGATGGCGGGCGTGCAGAAACGCTTCGGCTCCACCGAGGCCCTGCGCGGCCTCGACCTCACCGTCCCGGCCGGCACCGTCTGCGGCCTCCTCGGCCCCAACGGCGCCGGCAAGACCACCGCCGTACGCGTGCTCGCCACGCTCGTCGCCCCCGATCGGGGGACGGTCCGGGTCGCCGGGCACGACGCCGTCCGCGACGCCGAGGAGGTCCGGCGGGCGATCGGCCTCGCCGGGCAGCACGCCGCCCTGGACGAGGGCATCACCGGCCGCGACAACCTCCACCTCTTCGGCCGGCTGCACCGCCTCGGCGCCCGCCGGGCCCGGGAGCGCGCCGACGAACTGCTCACCCGCTTCGGGCTCGCCGAGGCCGGCGACCGGCTGGTCCGCACCTACTCCGGCGGCATGCGGCGGCGCCTCGACCTGATCGCCAGCCTGGTCACCAGCCCGCCGGTGCTGTTCCTGGACGAGCCCACCACCGGGCTCGACCCGCGCAGCCGCCAGGAGATCTGGAACACCGTCAAGGAGCTGGCCGACGGCGGCACCACCGTGCTGCTCACCACCCAGTACCTGGAGGAGGCCGACCGGCTCGCCGACGACGTCGTGGTCGTCGACCACGGCGCCGCCATCGCCACCGGCCCGCCGGCCCGCCTCAAGGCGGCGATCGGCAGCCAGGTGTCCGTCACCCTCGCCGATCCGGCGCAGCTCGCCGCCACCGCCGTGGTCCTGTCGTCCCTCTCGGGCGGCGACGCGCGGATCGACCTCGCCGAGCGGACCGTCACGGTGCTGACGACGCCCGGGGTGTCCGTCCTCCTGCCGTCGCTGGTGCGGGAGTTGGACGGCGGCGGGATCGTCGCCGAGGACGTCGCGGTGCGGCGGCCCTCGCTGGACGACGTGTTCCTCGCGCTCACAGGGGAGGGCGCCACTCGGGAGGGCGCCACTCGGGAGGGCGCCACCCAGGAGAGCGCCGCCACGGGGAGGGCCGCCTGATGGCCACCGCCGTGCACCCCGTCGCCGCTCACCCCGCCGCCCGCCCGTCCGCCGGGGGCCGGCTGGCCTCCGACACCTGGACCTCGATGCTCCGCGTCCTGCTCAACTACCGCCACTCGCCCGGGCTGTTGGCCGCCTCGCTGGGCGTGCCCGTGGTCATGGTGGTGGTCTTCGGGTACGTCTTCGGCAGCGCCATGCGGGTGCCGGGCGGCGGGGACTACCGAGAGTTCCTGATGCCCGGACTGTTCGCCATGGTCGCCACCAACGGCATCATGCCCACCATGGTCGGCGCCGCCCGGGACGTCGGGCGCGGGGTCACCGACCGGCTGCGCTCGATGCCGGTCTCCCGCACCGGCCTGCTGCTCGGCCAGACCCTCGCCGACCTGCTGGTCAGCGTGGTCGTCCTGGCGCTGCTGGCCCTGGTCGGGCTGGCCGCCGGGTGGCGCGCCCGGCACGGACTCGCCGACGCGCTGGGGGCGTTCGCGCTGCTGCTGCTCTTCCGGTTCGTGATGACCTGGGCCGGCACACTGCTCGGTCTGGCCGTCGGCAGGGAGGAGGCGGCAGGACAACTGTCCGTCGTCGTCTTCCCGTTGGCGATGGTCACCAACGCCTACGTGCCCACCGGCGGCATGCCCGGCTGGCTGCGGGTCGTCGCCGACTGGAACCCGATCAGCTCCGTCGTCGAGGCGGCCCGTGAACTCTTCGGCAACCCGGCCGCGCCCGGTTCGGCCTGGCCGATGCAGCACGCCGTGACGGCCACGCTGCTCTGGAGCGCCGTCCTGCTCGCGGTCTGCGGGCCGCTGGCCGTACGGAAGTTCGCCACGCACGGGCGGTGATCCGCGAGGGCCGCCGGATGTGCTGGACACCGGGGGTCGGTGCGGCAGAAGGTGGGCGCCATGGAGTACACCCACCTCGGCCGCACCGGCCTGACCGTCTCCCGCCTCTGCCTCGGCACCATGAACTTCGGCCCCCACACCGAAGAGGCCGAGGCCCACCGCCTCATGGACACCGCCCACGAGCACGGCATCAACTTCTTCGACACCGCCAACGTCTACGGCCGCGACAGCGAGGGCAACCTCAAGGGCCGTACCGAGGAGATCATCGGCCGCTGGTTCGCCCAGGGCGGCGGCCGCCGCGAGCGCACCGTGCTCGCCACCAAGGTCTACGGGGACACGGGCGACTGGCCCAACGAGGGCAGGCTGTCCGCGCTCGCCATCCGCAAGGCCGTCGAGGCCAGCCTGCGGAGGCTCCGGACCGACCACATCGACCTGTACCAGATGCACCACATCGACCGGGCCACGCCGTGGGAGGAGATCTGGCAGGCGATGGAGCTGCTGGTCGCCCAGGGCAAGATCATCTACGTCGGCTCCAGCAACTTCGCCGGCTGGCACATCGCCCAGGCCCAGGAGGCCGCCCGCTCCCGCCACTTCCTCGGCCTGGTCAGCGAGCAGTCGCTCTACAACCTGCTCGACCGCGCCATCGAGCTGGAGGTCATCCCCGCCCTCCAGCACTACGGCCTCGGCCTGCTGCCGTGGTCCCCGCTGCGCAGCGGACTGCTCGGTGGCGTCCTGCGCAAGGAGCGCGAGGGCACCCGCGCGCGGAGCGCCATGGGCCTCGCGAGCGAACTCCTCGCCAAGCACCGCGACCGCATCCAGGCCTACGAGGACCTCGCCGCGGAACTCGGCGCCGACCCCGCCGACCTCGCCCTCGCCTGGCTGCTCTCCCGCCCGGCCGTCACCGCCCCGATCATCGGCCCGCGCACCCCCGCCCACCTCGACGCCGCCATCGCGGCCCTCGACCTCAAGCTCGACCAGAAGACCCTCGACCGCCTCGACGAGATCTTCCCCGGCCACCAGCCGGCCCCGGAGGACTACGCCTGGTAGGACCTTCCCGGATAACGGGCCCAGCCCCGGCTCCCGGCTCCGGCTCCCGGCTCCGGCTCCCGGCTCCGGCCCCCGGCTCCGGCTCCCGGCCCCGGCCCCGGCTGCGTGGCCGGGACCGGGGCCGGTGCCCTCCGGCTCGGGCGCCGTGCCAGAATCCGGCGCATGTCCGTTCGATTCCCCCGCCCCCTGCGCCCCGGTGACCGCATCGGCGTCACCGCCCCGTCCTCCGGAGTCTCCGAGGCCATGCGCGAACGCCTCGACCTCGCCGTCCGCACCGTCGAGGAGCGCGGCTACGAGGTCGTCATGGGCGCGTGCATGGACGGCTCCGGGCACGTCAGCGCCCCGGCCGCCGCCCGGGCGGAGGAGCTGACGGCGATGCTGACCGACCCCGGCATCCGGGCCGTCGTGCCGCCCTGGGGCGGGGAGACCGCGATCGACCTGGTGCCGCTGCTCGACTGGGACCGGCTGCGCGCGGCCGAGCCGACCTGGCTGGTCGGGTACTCCGACCTGGCGACCCTGATCACCCCGCTGACGCTGCTCACCGGGACGGCCACCCTCCACGGCAACAACCTCATGGACACGCCCTTCCGGGTGCCCGAGGGGCTGCTCTCCTGGCTCGACCTCGTCACCGCGCCCGCCGGGCACCGGTTCACCCAGACCCCGCCCGGCCGCCACCGCCGCCCCACCACCTTCGACGACATCGCCACCCACCCCGAACTGCGCGAGTACACCCTCGACGGGCGGGGCGGCTGGAGCCGCCTCGACGGCACCGGCGACGTGACGGCCGAGGGCCGGCTGATCGGCGGCTGCATCGAGACGCTGTGCAACCTCGCGGGGACGCGCTACCTCGACACCTCCGCCTTCGCGGACCGCGAGTCCCCCGAGGGACTCCTGGTGTACGTGGAGGCGTGCGGCGACGACGCCTTCACCATCTGCCGCAACCTGCACGGCATGCGGCTCGCCGGGTTCTTCGACCGCGCCAACGCCGTCCTGGTCGGCCGCACCGGCGCGCCGGACAACGCGTCGCTCAGCCAGCGCGAGGCCGTCCTCGACGCGCTCGGCCCGCTGAACGTGCCGATCATCGCCGACGTCGAGTGCGGCCACATCCCGCCCCACCTGCCGATCGTCAACGGGGCCCACGGCCGGATCGTCCACACGGCGGTCCGGAGCGAACTCACCCAGACACTGGCCTGAGCCGGCCACCTCCGCTTCGGCGGCCCCCGGGGGCCCGGGGCCCGGGGCGTCGGGAGTGTCGTGGGTACGTCCGGCCGTCCCGGCGTGAGAGCGTCGGGGGATGGTCGAACAGGGCGACGCCGCGCGGGAGACGTGGGACACACGGGAGACGCGGGAGGCAGGGGAGGCGGGGGAGGCGCGGCTGGTGCACGAGGTGCCGTACCGGGCGCAGTGGGAGTCGGCGGACCTGGTGCGGGCGATCGTGGACGGGCAGCTGGACGCGGCGCGGGACCCGCGCTGGGGGCAGTCTGGGGCGGCCACCCCGGAGGAGTACGCCTGGTGGTCCTGGCGGCTGTGCGGGGTGGCCTGCCTGCGGATGGCGCTGGAGCACTGGTGGGGCGTGACCCCGACGGCGATGGCGCTGGCGGCCGAGTGCGTCGCGGCGGGCGCGTACGTCCGGGACGGCGAGAGCCTGCGCGGGCTGGTCCACGCGCCGTTCGCCGACTACGTCCAGCGGCGGTGGGGACTGGCCGCGTGGGCACGGGAGTTGACGCCCGCGCAGGTGGCGGCCGAGGTGGTCGGCGGGCGGCTGGTGATGGTGTCGGTGCACCCGTCGATCCGGGAACCGGCCGGGCCGGAGCCGGTCCGGCGCGGCGGGCACCTGGTGCTGGCGGTGGGCACCACGGACACGGCGCTGGTGATCCACAACCCCTCCGGCTTCCCGGGGGAGTCGCAGGCCTTCGCGCGCGTGCCGTGGCGGGCCTTCGAGCGGTTCTACGCCGGGCGGGGGATCGTCCTCGGCCCGCCCGGCGCCGACCGTCAGGTGTTGTCCGGCAGCCCGACCGGGTAGAAGGGCAGCTGGCTGCGACAGAGCGCCGAGATCGGCTTCAACGCGGCGGCCAGCCGGTCGAGTTCGGCGCGCGGGTAGTCCTCCCACACCCGGGCAGCGGCCAGGTCGGTGGCCGCCTCCAGGGCCTGGTGGCGGATCCGGCCGAGCTCGGTCACCGCGCCGCCGGCCGTCAGCCAGCCGCGCTCGACCAGGCGCTCGGCGGCGCCCTCCCACTCGGCGTCCGTCCAGCCGCGCACCGGCTGGATCTGGTCGCGCCGCATGTCCATCGCGCAGCGGATCACCAGCGCCTCGCAGCCGTCCAGCCCGGCCGCCACCAGCGCGGCGACATGGCCGTCCCCGCGGTGCTCGCGCATCACGGTGGCGGCCTGCCAGAGCCGCTCGTACACCCCGGTCGGCCGGGGGAGCGCGGCGTTGGCCGAGGCCAGCACCCGGCCGGCGCAGTCCAGCCGGGCGGCGGCCTGCTCCAGGGTGTCGGCGACCAGCTCGACCTGCGCCGGGTCCACGCACTCCAGCAGCCGGGCCAGCGCCGCCGCCGAGCCCTTCAGCCGGGCGGTCAGGGTCTCCTCCGGGCTCGCGAACGTCCACACCGACGGCAGCGCGCGCTCCACCATCGCCGGGGCGAAGTTGAAGAACGCGGCGATCACCGGCGGCGCGTCCACCGCGCCCAGCGGCGCCGAGCGGCTGGCGAAGTAGCCGCGCCAGCTGCCGCGCAGCCCGGCCTCCTCGAAGGCGGCCCGGCCCTCGGGCAGGAAGTAGGTGACGGCGTGCACCGGCTCGAAGAGCCACCACAGCGCGCGGGCGGGGTGGACGAGATCGCTCATCGGGAGACCCTCCTCGGACGGAGCTCCGGGCGGGCGCGGGGAGCTCGGCTGGTCGGGGCGGCCCGCCGGCCGCCGGGGCGGCGGGGTGCCGGGCCGTCCGGGCGGGCGCGTGAACCGCTCAAGAGCTGATGACCATGGGGGTGCCCGGGTAACCCGGGGAGGGGTGTGATGAGGGTCACCCGGAGACCGGGGGGTGCACCCGGCGGTGGCGCGGCGCGAGATGATGGGGCGAGGTGCCCGCTCCCGGCGCGCGCCAGCCCTCGCAAGCCCTCGTACGAAGGTAGTCGGTCATGGCCCAGATCAACCCCAGCATCCTGTCCGCGGACTTCGCCCGGCTCGCCGACGAGGCCGAGGCCGTCCGGGGTTCCGACTGGCTGCACGTGGACGTCATGGACAACCACTTCGTGCCCAACCTGACCCTGGGCGTCCCGGTGGTCGAGTCGCTCGCCCGGGCCACCGACACCCCGCTCGACTGCCACCTGATGATCGAGGACCCCGACCGCTGGGCCCCCCAGTACGTCGAGGCCGGGGCGGGCTCGGTCACCTTCCACGTCGAGGCCGCCGCCGCGCCCGTCCGTCTCGCCCGCGAGATCCGTGCCAAGGGCGCCCGCGCCTCCATGGCGCTCAAGCCGGGCACCCCGATCGAGCCGTACGAGGACCTGCTGCCCGAGCTCGACATGGTGCTGATCATGACGGTCGAGCCCGGCTTCGGCGGCCAGGCCTTCCTGGACATCATGCTGCCCAAGATCCGCCGCACCCGGGAGCTGATCGCCAAGCACGACCTGGAACTGTGGCTCCAGGTCGACGGCGGCGTCGCGGCGAACACGATCGAGCGCTGCGCCGAGGCGGGCGCGGACGTGTTCGTGGCCGGCTCCGCGGTGTACGGGGCGGAGGACCCGGCCGAGGCCGTCCGCAACCTGCGGGAGCTCGCCGCCAAGGCGTCGGCGGACGCCTGGTGGGCCTGCGAGCACTGAGGCGCCGCCGCCGGGGCGCCGCCGCTGAGACGCTGCCGCTGAGGCACCGAAGGCGGGCCCGGTCCGCTGGACGGCTGGGCCCGGGTGGAGGATCGTCGGACCGTGATGGATGATCGGTGACGGCGCCGTCCGACGACCCCCCTCCCCGTACGGTGGTGGAACCGCGATGAGCAACCTCGACCTCAAACCCGCCCCGACCAGCTGCGGCGGCGAGGCCAGCAGCGGCCCCGTGAAGGACCTGCTGACCGGACGGCAGGTCCCGCTCGGCGAGAGCACGGTGGTCCGCCGGCTGCTCCCCAACCTGGGCCGCCGGATGGTCGGCGCCTGGTGCTTCGTCGACCACTACGGCCCCGACGACATCGCCGAGGCGCCCGGCATGCAGGTCCCGCCGCACCCGCACATGGGCCTCCAGACGGTCAGCTGGCTGCACCAGGGCGAGGTGCTGCACCGCGACAGCCTCGGCAGCCTCCAGACCGTCCGGCCGCGCGAACTCGGCCTGATGACCTCCGGCCGGGCGATCTCCCACTCCGAGGAGTCCCCGCGCCCGCACGCCCGCTACCTGCACGGCGCCCAGCTCTGGGTCGCCCTCCCGGACGCTCACCGGAACACCGCCCCCTCCTTCGAGCACCACCCCGAGCTGCCCGTGGTCACCGCCCGGGGCCTGCACGCCACCGTCATCCTCGGCACCCTCGACACCGCCACCTCGCCCGGCACCACCCACAGCCCGCTGGTCGGCGCCGACCTCGCCCTCACCGAGGGGACGGACGTCGGGCTCCCGCTGCTCCCCGAGTTCGAGTACGCCGTCCTCGCCATGACCGGCCGGATCGACGTCGACGGCGTCCCGGTCGAACCCGGCTCGATGCTCTACCTCGGCTGCGGCCGCCGCGAACTCCCCCTCCTCGCCCGCACCGACGGCGCCGTCCTGCTGCTCGGCGGCGAGCCCTTCGAGGAGAGGATCGTCATGTGGTGGAACTTCATCGGCCGATCCGGTGATGAGATCGTACGGGCGCGGAACGACTGGGAGAAGGGCTCCCGGTTCGGTGAGGTCCACGGCTACGACGGTGCCCGACTGCGGGCTCCGGAACTTCCGTCGATCCCCCTGAAGGTGCGCGGTCGAGAGCGCTGAGGCGGCGGAAGGCCGCTTGGTGGATATCGCCATCTAAGATGCCTGAGTCGCTGGTACGGGCCCAAACCTCCGTGTCGGTGGCTCAGGCCATGTCCTGTGCGATGACGGCGAGACGAGGGAGCACCCGTGCCCAGCCAGCGGTCCATCAACGAGGCGGAGCGGCTCGTTCAGGCGAAGCTCGGCGGCATCTCCATCCGCCGGGAGCGGATGGCCGCGGTGGCCAACATCTACCGGGCCGCGTCCGCCGTGCGGCAGCACCTGGAGAACTCCGTCCTGCGCGGATCGGACCTGACCTGGACGGCCTTCGTGGTGCTGTGGGTGGTGTGGGTCTGGGGCGAGTCCGAGACGCGGCACGTCGCCGAGGAGGCGGGGATCTCCAAGGGGACGCTGACCGGGGTGTCCCGGACGCTGGAGTCGCGTGGCCTGTTGCGCCGCACCAGCCACCCCACCGACGGGCGGCTGGTGCTGCTCGCGCTCACCGAGGACGGTGAGGAGTTCATGCGCGAGGTGTTCCCGGCGTTCAACGACGAGGAGTCCTTCGTCACCTCGCGGCTGAGCGAAGCGGAGTGCGTCAGCCTCGCCGACGGGCTGCGGCGCGTGGTGCTCCAGGTCGAGGAGGAGGGCGAGGACCGGCGCCGCTCGCTCCTGAACGGTGAGGAGCCCGCCCCGCGCCGCAGCGGCCGGCGCGCCCGCGGCTGATCAGGACGCGGCTGATCAGGGCAGAGCTGATCCGGGCAGGACTGATCAGGATAGAGCGGCCCGCACCAGCGCGTCGAAGACCCGCTGCTGCGCCGGGTCCTCGTGGGCGGTGTCCTCCGGGTGCCACTGGACGGCCACGAACCAGCCTTCGCGCCCGGGGAGTTCGACCGCCTCGATGGTCCCGTCGGCGGCCCGGGCGGTGACGGCCAGCCCCTCTCCCAGCCGGTCCACGTGCTGGTGGTGGTAGCAGGACACCTCGGCGCCGTCGGCGTCGGTGGCGGCGCTCAGGGCGGAGCCGGGGGCGAAGGAGACGCGGTGCCGGACGTGCCGGTGCTCGCGCTCGGGGCCGCCCATGTCCTGGTGGAGGGTGCCCCCGAGGGCCGTGTTGACCACCTGGAGTCCGCGGCAGACGGCCAGCAGCGGCAGCCCGCCCGCGAGGGCCTGCCGCGCGAGTTCCAGGTCGAACGCGTCCTGCTCGTCGTCGACGTCGTAGACGGCCTCGTGGGCGGCGGGCGCTCCGTAGCGGTGGGGGGCGATGTCGCCGCCGCCGGGGAGCAGCAGCGCGTCGAAGCGGGAGAGCCGGGCGGCGACTTCGGCGGGGTCGGCCGTGCCGCCGGGCGCGTGCGGGTGGAGGGTGGCGGGTTCGCCGCCCGCCCGCCAGACGGCCTCGATCAGGGCGCGGGCGTTGACCTCGGCGGCGTAGCGCAGGGCGGAGGTGGTGGCGGCGAAGCGGGCGGGAACGGCGATGAGCGGGCGGTGGGTCACAGCTGGATCCAGGTGGTCTTCAGTTCGGTGTACTTCTCCAGGGCGTGGGCGGACTTGTCGCGCCCGTTGCCGGACTGCTTCATGCCGCCGAAGGGCACGGTGAGGTCGCCCTCCTCGTAGCAGTTGACCCAGACCGTACCGGCCCTGAGGGCGCGGGAGACCGTGTGGGCGGTGGACAGGTCGGAGGTCCACAGCCCGGCCGCCAGGCCGTAGTCGGTGGCGTTGGCGAGGGTGACGGCCTCGTCGAGGTCGTCGAAGGTGAGGACGGACAGCACGGGGCCGAAGACCTCCTCGCGTGCCAGGCGGCTGTCCGGGGCGACCCGGTCGAAGACGGTCGGTTCGAGGTAGGCGCCGCCGGTGTCGGCCAGGGTGCGGGTGCCGCCCGCGCGCAGCCGGGCGCCGTCGTCGAGGGCCGCGCGGACGTGGCCGAGCACGCGGTCGAGGTGGTTCTCGCCGACCAGGGCGCCCATCTCGGTGGCCGGGTCGAGGGGGTCGCCCACGCACAGGGCGCGGGCGCGTTCCACGACGGCCTCGGTGACCTGTTCGGCGACGGAGGTGTGGACGAGCAGCCGGGAGGGCGCGGTGCACATCTCGCCCTGGTTGAAGAAGATGCCCCAGGCGGCCGTGGCCGCGGCCTTCTCCAGGTCGGGGGCGTCGGGCAGGATGATGTTGGGCGACTTGCCGCCCAGCTCCAGCCAGACCCGCTTGAGGTTGGAGTCGGCGGAGTAGCGCAGGAAGTGGCGGCCTACGGCGGTGGAGCCGGTGAAGGCGAGGACGTCGACGCCGGGGTGCAGGCCGAGGGCCCGTCCGGCCACCGGTCCGTCGCCGGCCACGACGTTGAGCACACCCGGGGGCAGCCCGGCCTCCAGGCCGATCCGTCCGAGCAGCAGCGCCGACAGGGGCGAGTTCTCCGAGGGCTTGAGGACGACCGTGCATCCGGCGGCCAGCGCCGGGGCGATCTTCCAGCCGGCCAGGGTGAGGGGGAAGTTCCAGGGGACGACCGCGCCGACGACGCCGGCGGGCTCCCGGGTGACGAGGGCGAGGGCGTCGGGTGCGGTGTGCGGGGACTCGTCGGTGAGCTTGTCGGCGAGCCCGCCGTACCAGCGGAAGGTGCCGACGACGGCCCGCAGTTCGATGTCGTGGGCCTCGGTGACCGGTTTGCCCATCTCCAGGCTGATGGTGAGCGCCAGCTCCGTCCGCCGCTCCTCCACGAGGTCGGCGAACCGCAGCAGGACGCGGCCCCGTTCGGCGGGGGACAGGCGCGGCCAGGGGCCGTGGTCGAAGGCGCGGCGCGCGGCGGCGACGGCCGCGTCGACCTCGGCCGCGCCGGCGTCGGCGACCTGGGCCAGCACCCGGCCGTCGCGGGGCGACACCACGGGGAACGTGCCGCCGCCACCGGTCTCCTCGGCGCCGTCGATCAGGTGGGTGCCGACCGGCTTCAGCGTCTCGGCCCGGCGGAGCCAGTCGTCGTGGGTGGCGGGGGTCATGCGGTCCTCCAGACAGCGGAGCAGGACGGAAGGGGTGGCGCGCGCCCGGCCCGTGGGCGCGCGCCGGAGGTGAGGGGGTCAGCCGGTTCGTCGGCGCCGGATGCGGTGGTTGGCCACGCCCAGCGCCATGACGACGGGCACCGACAGGACGAGCCACAGGGCCGTGCTCGCCTCGCCGCCGATCAGGGTGGTGAAGTTGGCCAGGATGAGCCAGATGGCGCCCGCGATGCCGAGCGCCCCCAGCACGGGGGCGATCACCGTGTTCCACACCCGGGTGTCCACCCGCCGGCGGCGGAAGAACACCACGACCGACACCGAGGTCAGCAGGTAGAGCAGCATCATCGCCAGGACGGCGAGACCGCTGAACCAGGAGAAGAGGGTGAGGACCGGGTCCTTGCCGGCCAGGGCGAAGGGGACGACCAGGAGCGCGGCGATGAGGGTCTGCACGCGGCCCGCGTTCGCCGGGGCGTGCCGGGCGTTCAGCCGGCACAGCCGCGCGGGCAGCTGCCGGTCGCGGGAGAGGCAGAACAGGTAGCGGCTGGCGGAGTTGTGGAAGGTCAGGACGCCGGCGAACAGCGAGGTGGCCAGGAGGACGGGCAGGACGCCGCCCAGCCAGCCGCCGAACAGGTCGGTGACGGGGGCGAAGACGAACCCGGCGGAGTCGCCGCTCTCCAGGGCCCTGCCCGCCGCCGCCGGTGCCTTCGAGGCCCCGTAGGCCGAGATCAGCATCCACGAGGTGAGGGCGAAGAAGCCGGTGACCACCGTCACCGAGAGGTACGTGGCCCTCGGCACGGTCTTCTTGGGGTCCTTGGCCTCCTCGCCGTAGATGGCGGTGGCCTCGAAGCCGAACATCGAGGCCAGGGCGAACATCACGGCGACGCCCGGTGCGCCCTGCAGGGCCGCGGAGGGGGAGAAGCTGTCGGCGACGCCGAGTCCTTCGGGCCCGCCGCCCTTGACCAGGGTGACCAGGCCGAAGAGGAACAGGATGCTGAACTCGGCGAGCACGAAGGCGGCGAGGACCCGCGCGCCCATCTCGATGCCCAGGGAGCCGAGGGCCTGCACCACGGCCATGGTGACCAGCGTGTAGACCCACCAGGGGAGGTGGAGCGGGGTGTGGTCGGAGACGAGCCCGCTGACGATCGAGCCGTACAGGCCGTACATGCCGGCCTGGATGACGCAGTAGGCGAACAGGGCGACGCCCGCGCTGCCCGCGCCGAGGGTCCGGCCGAGGCCGGTGCCGATGTAGGTGTAGAAGGCGCCGGCGTCCACGACGTGTCGGCCCATCGCGATGAATCCGACGGAGAAGAGGAGGATCACGGCCCCGGCCACGACGTAGGCGGCGGGGGTGCCCGAGCCGTTGCCGATGGCGACCGATATCGGGGCGGCGCCCGCGATGCCGGTCAGCGGGGCCTGGCCGGAGAGTACGAAGAAGAGGATGCCCAGGACGCCCAGGGCGTTGGGCTTGAGTGTGGCTGCCGTGGGGGCGTCCCGTCCGGTGCGTTCGGAGGGGGCCGTCTGACTGTCCACTCGGATCACCTGCCAGAAGATGTGGGGGAAGTCGTTTCAGGTCAAACGAGTTGCCTCATCGTGGGGTGCGACTATCCGTTTGACAAGGGGTCGGGAGGCAGGAATCCCGGTCGGTGCCCCGGTCAGCGCCCGTCCTGCTCCTCGGCCAGCCCTGCCAGGAGGCCCCTGAGCTCCGCCAGCGCCTCTTCGGTGGCCTCGCTCTCGCCGAACACCAGCTGGTGCAGCACCAGGCCTTCCAGCGCGGCGAAGGCGAGCCGGGACATGCCGCGGCTCACCGGGCCCGGCAGGATGCGGTCGAGCTCGCTCCGGCTGGCCTCGAAGTACTCCTCGTAGAGGCTGCGCAGGTGCGGCAGCAGCTCGGGCCGGCGCCGGGCCTCCAGCAGCAACTCGTACTGGAACGCCTGGAGTTCGGGACCGCTCTCGACCATGTCCACGAGACCGGTGGCGAAGCCGGCCACGCCACCCGTGCCGACGCCGAGCGTGCTGGCGCTCAGCGAGGAGTGGACGGCGTGGGCGACGGCCTCCTCGATCAGCGCGTCGCGCGAGCCGAAGTGGTGCACGACGAGCCCGTGGGTGACTCCGGCCTCCTGGGCGACGGCCCGGTAGGTGAGCTTGCGCAGACCGCCCCGGGCCACCACGCGCACGGCGGCGTCCAGCAGGGCCGTCCGTCCCGTCCCGTAGTTCGTCACGCGCTTGCGGGGGCCGCGCTCGACGGTGGGCTTGACGGGTTCGGTCATGTGATCGACCCTACCGGGGCCCATCGGTCAGCGCTTCGGGGGCCTGATGCCGCGGAACTCCCAGTCGCCGCCGAGCGCGGTGGACAGCACCTCCTCCGACTCGGTGGGCTGGGCGCCCACGTCGGCGCGGATCGGGGTCGGCCCGGTGACGACGTGGTTGGTGAGCCGGCCGAGCCCCTCCACCTCCACCTCGACGACGTCCCCGGGCTGTACGGGCCGGGAGTTGGCCGGGGTGCCGGACAGCAGCACGTCGCCGGGGTACAGGGTGATGGTGCGGGCGATGTCGGCGACGAGGTAGTGCATGTCCCAGGTCATCTCGTCGGTGGAGCCGTCCTGGACGACCTCGCCGTTGACGTACGTCCGCAGCCGCTTGCCGCGGAAGTCCCAGTCGGTGACCAGCCCGGGGCCGAGCGGGCACAGGGTGTCGGAGCCCTTGACGCGGAGCATGGAGCCGGCGTCGGTGTCCCGGAAGTCGTGGAGGCCGTAGTCGTTGGCCACGGTGTAGCCGGCGATGTACTCCCCGGCCTCGGCGGGGGAGATGTTGCGCGCGGTCCTGCCGATGACGATGGCGACCTCGCCCTCGTAGTTGAGCCACTTGCAGCCCTCGGGGCGGACGATCGCGCCCCGGTGGGAGTTGAGCGCCGAGGTCGGCTTGTGGAAGTAGGTGGGGGTGTCGGGCAGGCCGATCCGGAACTCCTCCACCCGGCTGCGGTGGTTGAGGTGGACGGCGACGACCTTCGACGGGACGACCGGCGGCAGGTGGTGGGCGTCGGCGATCGCGACGCGGCGGCCGTCGCCGGCGACCAGGTCGTCGCCGTCGCGAACGGTCTCCACGGCGGCGCCGTCGAGGAGGATGCGGCGGTACTCGGGCATGGCGGGGCCTTCCTAGGCGAGGCTGTGGGGGTTGCGGGGACCGGGGGAGGAGGGCAGGCCGGCGCCCGTCCAGCCGTCCTGCGGACGGTCGAACCAGAGGTGGACCTGGCCCGTGCCGATCGAGTTCTCGTACTCGCCGTACTGGCGCGCCTTCGCGGTGCACGCCCCCTCGCCGAGGGCGCCGGCCATCATCAGGTAGTGGAAGAACCTGGCCTCGGGCTTGTACCTCCAGAACTCGTCCATGGTGTCGAGCACCTTGTCGTGGCTGCCCTCCTTGAACCAGGCGATCCGCTCCTCGTCGGCGGCCCGCGCCTCGGGGGTGAAGATGTGCGAGGGGTCGCCGGACTCGTGGTCGCGCAGCTCGCGCAGCGGCCAGAAGGTGTGGGAGAGGGCCCCGGAGGCGATCAGCAGCACGCGCCGGCCGGGGGTGGCGGCGATGCCGTCGGCCAGCGCGCGGCCCAGGCGCAGGTGGTCCTCCATGTCGCCGGTCTGGCAGACGCCGATGGTCACCCACCGCTTGTCCGGCAGGCCCTCGCCGAGGAACTTCCAGAGGTTGATCGTGGCGTAGTAGACCGGCAGGTACGCGTCGTCGATCGGGGTGATCCAGGTGCCGTGGCGGTCGGCGAACGAGGCGATGTTGCGGGCGAGTTCGGGGTCGCCGGGGTAGTCGTAGGGCATGCGGCACATGCCGCGCGGCAGCTCCTCGGAGGTGAACAGGCCGGCGCGGCGCCGCTGGGCGGTGACGACGAACTCGACGGTGGTCGCCCAGTGGGAGTCCAGGACGACGACGGTGTCGTAGTCGTCGCGCTCGAACACCTCCCGGCGCAGCTGCCGCAGGCCGGTGACGAGGGTGATCTCCTTGCCCTCGTTCAGCTCCAGCCTGGTCCTCTCGGGCAGCACGATGGTGGGGACGTGGGCGAGCAGGCCCGCCCCGACGATCTCACCCATGGTCCTTCCAGCCCTTCGGCGAGGTGACGGTGTTCTTGAGGTCGCAGTAGAAGTCGAAGCTCCAGGTGCCGCCCTCGCGGCCGACGCCCGAGTGGCGGGAGCCGCCGAACGGGGCCTGGAGGTCCCGGACGAAGAAGCAGTTGACCCAGACGGTGCCCGCCACCAGCTGCCCGCTGACGCGTCCGGCGCGCGCCGCGTCGCCGGTGGCCACGGTGGCGGCCAGGCCGAAGCGGGTGTCGTTGGCCAGGCGCACGGCCTCGGCCTCGTCGCCGAAGGTCTGGAGGGTCAGGACGGGGCCGAAGACCTCCTCCTGGACGACCTCCGAGTCCTGGGCGACGTCGGTGAGGAGGGTCGGCGCGTAGTACTGGCCCTCCAGCCGCTTGCCGCCGATCACGGCGCGGGCACCGGCCGCGATGGCGCGCTGCACGAAGCCGTCGATCTTCTCCAGCTGGCGGGGGTGGATGTTGGGGCCGATGTCGGTCGCCTCGTCGCGCGGGTCGCCCTGCTTCAGACGCGCGGCCCGCTCGACGAAGCGGCGGGTGAACTCCTCGGCGACCGTCTCCTCGACGAGGATGCGGGTGGCGGCCAGGCAGACCTGGCCGGCGTTGTCGTACTGCTCCACGGCGAGGTCGACGGCGAGGTCCAGGTCGGCGTCGGCGAAGACCAGCAGCGGGGACTTGCCGCCCAGTTCGAGGCTGAGCGGGGTGAGGTTGGCGGCGGCCGAGGAGGAGATCCGCTGGGCGGTCGGCACGGACCCGGTGAAGCTGATGCGGCGCACGTCCGGGTGCGAGGTGAGCGCGTCGCCGATCTCGGAACCGTAGCCCTGCACGACGTTGAGGACACCGGCCGGGAGCCCGGCCTCGGCGGCGATGTCGGCGAGCAGCGAGGCCGTCAGCGGCGACCACTCGGCGGGCTTGAGGACGACGGTGTTGCCGGCCGCCAGCGCCGGGGCGACCTTCCAGGTGGCCAGCATCAGGGGCGCGTTCCACGGGGTGATCAGCACGCAGGGGCCGGCCGGGTCCCAGCTGACGTGGTTGGTGTGGCCGCGGGTGTCGAAGTCCTCGTGGCCGAGCCGCGTCAGCCAGTCGGCGAAGAAGCGGAAGTTGTGCGCGACCCGGGGCATGACGCCGCGGCGGTGCGAGCGCAGCAGGGCGCCGTTGTCGGCCGTCTCCACGACGGCCAGCTCCTCCAGCCGCCGTTCGACCCCGTCGGCGATGGCGTGCAGGACGCGGGCGCGCTCCTCGCGCGGGGTCGCGGCCCAGGCGGGGAAGGCGGCCCTGGCGGCGGCGACGGCCGCGGCGGCCTCCGCCGCGGTGCCCCGGGCGATCTCGCCGAGGACGCCGCCGTCGATGGGCGAGACGTCGGTGAAGGTCTCGGCGGAGGCGACGCGTTCGCCGCCGATCCAGTGCCGGGTGTCGACGGCGACTCCGGCGACGGTGGTGGTGTGTTCGCTCATGTCCTCGTGGTCCTCGTCGTCCTCGTAGTCCTCGCGATCCGGGTGCTCCAAGTGGTCCGCGTGCTCCGGTCCGTCCTGGTGGCCGGTGGTGCGGCGCGGGTTCACTCGGCGCCGGAGGTGTTCGACTCCAGCAGCCGGCCGCCGTCCCACACCACGCCGACCTGCCGGTAGTAGGCGGCGATGGGCTCGCGGACCTCCAGCCGGGCCAGCTCCTCGGTGGGCGCCTCGAACAGTTCCAGCTCGGCGTCGCCCACCCAGGGCTGTCCGCCCTCGAAGGAGGCGGCACCGGACTCGACCAGCTCGTCCAGGGCGAGGCCCTTGCCCTTCTCGATGGAGGGCAGCCAGCGGTGGTGGGCCATCGGGTGGCCGTTGACGAATCCGTTGGTCCCGGACGGCTCGCGCAGCGTGACGACGGTCTGGGCCAGGCGGCGGTCCGCGGCGGCGAGGGTGGCGCCGAACCGGGCCCCGGCCTCGATGCGGGGCGCGGGCCCGTACGGGTGCGGGCGGGTCTGGTGGATGGACCCGAGCTTCTTCGGGTAGCCCTGGTGGAGGCCCCGGGCGATGGCGAAGTCCTTGTCGACCCAGATGTACACGCAGCGGCTGTACGTGTGCCCCCTGTACTTGCAGCGCACGACGGCGAACGCCTCCTTGTACTGGGCGAGCACCGGGTCGAGCAGTTCCCGCCCGGAGGCGGAGCAGGACTGCCAGTCGGCCCAGATCAGCGCGACGGCGCCCGGGTCCTCGTCGGCGAGCTCCAGGGGTTCGGGCAGCAGTTCGCGCACCCGGGCCGGGTCGGTGCGGTACTCGATGGTGAGGAGGTCGCCGGAGTAGCGCCACGGCGGCGAGGGGATCAGCGACGAGGAGCCCGTCGCCGTCTTGGGGTGGAAGTACCCGCGGACACTGGACACTTGGATTCCTTACGCGGTGGGAGCGGGCTGCTTGAGCAGTTCGGCGCGGTAGCGGGCGGCGGCCGCGGAGGCGCTCTGGCCGCCCAGGGCGACGACGCCGACCAGGCGGTCGGCCCGGTGGTAGCCGACCAGGACGTCCCCGTCGAGGTCGCCGTCCAGGACGCGCACGTCGCCCTTGCCGAGCGCGGGCGCGCCGAAGGACTGGAGGCGGAAGTCGTGCTGGTCGCTCCAGAAGGTCGGCAGCGGGGCGAACGGCGCGAGACCGGCGTCGGCGCCGGTGAGGTGCGCGGTGAGCACCCTGGCGGCGTGCTTGGCCGTGTCCGTGGGGATCGACCAGTGCTCGACGCGGCGCGGGACGCCGTCGTACCGGGCGTTGGGGAAGCGCGCGACGTCGCCGACGGCGATCACCTCCGGACGTCCGCCGACCCGCAGGTGACCGTCGGTGAGCACGCCGTCGGAGAGGTCCAGGCCGTTGCCGTCGAGCCACTCGGTGTTGGCCACGGAGCCGACCGACTCCACCACCACGTCCGCGGCGAGGACCCTGCCGTCGGACAGGGCGACCCCGGTGACCCGGTCGTCGCCGTGGAAGGCGGTCACCCCCGTGCCGAGGGCGAAGCGCACGCCCCGCTGCTGGTGGCGCCTGAGCAGCGCCCCGGCGAGCAGGTCGCCGAGCGGTCCGACCATGGGCAGCGGCAGCGGGTCGACCACGGTGACCTCGGCGGCGCCGAGGGCGGTGGCGGTGGCGGCCACCTCGCAGCCGATGAATCCGCCGCCCACCACGACGACGCGCACGCCCGGCCGGGTCAGCGCCTCGCGCAGCCCCTGGGCGTCGTCCAGCGTGCGGACGGTGTGCCGCCCGCCCGCGGGGCCGGGGCAGCGCAGCCGCCGGGGGCGCATCCCGGTGGCCACGACGAGCCCCCGGTAGGCGAGGGTCTCGCCGTCGCCGAGCGCGACGACCCGCCGGTCGAGGTCGGCCCGGACGACCGTGGTGCCCAGGCGCCACCGCGCGTCGGAGACGCTGGCCCGGGGCCGGAAGGCGAGCGAGTCGAAGGACGCCTTGCCCGCCAGGACCTCCTTGGACAGCGGAGGCCGGTTGTACGGCATGTGGGGCTCGTCCCCGACGAGGGTGATCGGCCCGTCCCAGCCCGCCGCGCGCAGCTGTTCGGCGGCGCGCAGCCCGGCCATGGAGGCGCCGGCCACGACGATGGGTGCGGTCACGGTTCAGTCCTCGATCCGGATGGCCTGGAGCGGGCAGACGTCGGCGGCCTCCTCGACGTCGGCGCGCAGGCCCTCGTCGGGGTTGGCGACGTACGCGAGATGACCGTCGTCGTCGAAGCGGAAGACGTCGGGGGCGGCGAAGACGCACTGGCCGTGGTCCTGGCACTTGTTCATGTCGACGACGACCTTCATGGCCGATCCTCCTGGGACTGTGGGGGAGCGTCGGGAAAGGGGGAGGGAAGGGGGGAGGGAAGGGGGCGCGGGCTCGCGGGGGCCGGGTTCCGGCCGGGGGCGGTGGGCGCCGAGAGGGCGGTGGACACCGACCGCCAAATCGTTTGATGTCAAATAACATAGGAAGGGCCGGCCTTCCGGTCAAGAGCTATCCGGATGGATAAATTTATGTGACAGACCCCTTGCGGGAGAGCGGTCGGCGTCCCTACCGTTTGCCACCAGCGAGCGAGCGGTGTCCTGCGCCACCCCGCAGTCCGAAGCCGCCGCCGCACCCCCTTCCCCCAGTGCCGCGAGCTCTGGGAGGCGCCCCCACTTCCCCCAGGAGACACCGGTGAGCGCATCCGACATCCCGCCCGTCCGCCACCACGTGGAGCGGCTTGCCGCCCAGGGAATCGACGTGGTCCGGGTGACCTATCCCGACCTCATCGGCACCGAACGGGCCCGGGACGTCCTGCTGGACCACCTGCCCTCGGCCTGCGAGCACGGCCTCGCCTTCTGTCGCGCCGTCTACCACACCAGCCCCCAGGGCGACGTCGTCCCCGTCGCCGGTGGCCTGGACGCCGGCCTGCCCGACATCTGCGTGCGCCCCGACCTCGACACCCTGACCGCCCTTCCGTGGGAGCCCGGCGTCGCCACCTGCCTCGGCGACGTCACCGACCCGGCCACCGGACGGCCTGCACCCGAGTCGCCCCGCGACCTGCTGCGCGCGGTCGTCGAGCGGTGCGGCGAGTACGGCCTCCGCCCGGTCGTGGGGCCGGAGTTGGAGTACTTCCTGTGCGACGCGGCCCCCGGGACCCCACAGGGCTGGCGCCGGTACAGCGAGGCCGCGGGCGTCGTCTACACGGCGGGGCTGCGCGCGGACGGCGACAACCACCTGCTGCGCACCCTGCGTCTCCTGCGCGACCTCGGCCTCGGCATCACCAACGGCAACCACGAGTTCGACGGCTCCCAGTTCGAGATCAACCTGAACCACTCCGGCGCCATGGAGGCCGCCGACCGGGCCTTCCGCTTCAAGGCCGCGGTCAAGGAACTCGCCCGCAAGGAAGGCCGGTTGGCGACCTTCATGGCCAAGCCCTTCCAGGGCGCCGGCGGATCCGGCTTCCACCTCCACCTGTCCTGCGTGGACGACGAGGGCGGCAACGTCTTCGCCGACCCGTCCGCGCCGTACGGTCTGAGCGCCACCGCCCGCCACGCGGTGGCCGGGGTCCTCGACCACGCGCCGGCCCTCGCGGCGCTGGCCAACCCGACGGTCAACTCCTACAAGCGCTTCGGCCCCGACACCCTCGCGCCCTGGCTGATCGACTGGGGGCTGGACAACCGCAGCGCCATGGTCCGCGTCCCGCCGGAGCGCGGCTCCGGCTCCCGCCTCGAACTGCGGCTGGGGGACGCCAGCGCCAACCCCTACCTGCTGATCGCGGGGACCATCGCGGCGGCGCTCCTGGGCGTCATCGCGGGCAAGGAGCCCGCCGCTCCGCTGGAGGGCTACGGCTACGACCCCACCAGGTCCGCCGTCCTGCCGATGTCCCTGCCCGCCGCCCTCGACGCGCTGGAGGCGGACACGGCCCTGACCGAGGTGCTCGGCGCGGACTTCACCGCCGCCTACCTCTCGTACAAGCGCGACGAGGTCGCACGCTTCCAACGGCACGTCACCGACTGGGAGTTCACCGAGTACGCCTACCACCTGTAAGACCGAGGAGACCAACCATGACCACCGTGCCGACCGTGCCCTCCGGTGCCGTCCGCGAGCCGATGCCCCTGGACCAGGTGAACCTGGCCGACCTCGACAACTTCACCGACGGCGTCACGCCGTGGCGGATGTTCCACACCCTGCGCCACGAGGACCCGGTCCACTGGCAGCCGGAGGACGCGCCCAACTCCGGCTTCTGGTCGGTCACCCGGCACGCCGACATCGCCCGCGTCGACCGGGACGCCGAGACCTTCACCTCGGCGAGGTTCGTGAACCTGGAGGAGCTCGACGACGACCAGATCAAGAAGCGCGCCTCCATCCTGGAGCTGGACGGAGTCCGCCACCGCGCCCTGCGCAGCGTCCTGCAGCGGCAGTTCGGCGCGAACGTCATCAACAGCTACGCCGACTTCCTGCGCGGCCTGACCGCCACCACGCTGGACGCCGCCCTGTCCAAGGGCACCTTCGACTTCGTCAAGGAGGTCTCCGCCGACTTCCCCATCAACGTCCTCGCCCGGCTCCTGGACGTGCCCCCGGAGGACAACCAGCAGCTCATCGACTGGGGCAACCGCATCATCGGCAACACCGACCCCGACTACGCCGACGTCCTCCTCCACAGCGAGGAGAGCGAGAAGTACCGCGACCTGCCCTTCCGCTCGCCCGCCTCGCTGGAGGTCTTCGAGTACGGCCGCGAGCTCGCCCGGCAGCGGCGCGGCGGCACCGGCACCGACCTGATCTCCAGGCTCGTCAACGAGACCCCGCGCGACGGCGTGCCGCTCTCCGCGCAGGACTTCGACAACTACTTCCTGCTCCTGGTCGTCGCCGGCAACGAGACCACCCGCCACACCATCAGCCACTCCATGCTGGCCCTCCTCCAGCACCCCGAGCAGCTCGCCCGCCTCCGGGACGACCCCTCCCTCATCCCCGGGGCGGTGGAGGAGTTCCTGCGCTGGGCGTCTCCCGTCTACCACTTCCGCCGCACGGCCACCCGTGACGTCGAACTCGGAGGCAAGCGGATCAAGGAGGGCGACAAGGTCGTCATGTGGTTCGCCTCCGGCAACCGCGACGAGGAGGTCTTCGGCAACCCCTACGACTTCGACGTGGCCCGCCGGGACAACGACCACGTCACCTTCGGCAAGGGCAGCCCCCACCTGTGCCTGGGCAACCTGCTGGCGCGCACCGAGATCCGCATCATGTTCGAGGAGCTCATCCCGCGCCTGGCGGGCATCAGGCTCGTCGGCGACGTCCCCCGGGTGCGCTCCAACTTCGTGAACGGCATCAAGAAGCTGCCCGTCGAGGTCACCCTCGCCTGACGCCGTCACGGCCCCGGCCCCCCCGCACCGCCCGCGCGGCGGCGCGGGGGGCTCCGGCGTACGGTGGAGCCGTGGGATCCGTCCCGCCGGTCCGGAGCAGGGCCGGCCGACCGACCACGGAGGGCACCGTCATGACCGCACGGATCGGCTACCGGCGGATCTACGAGGAGTCCTCCCCGCAGGACGGGCAGCGGGTGCTCGTCGACCGGGTCTGGCCGCGCGGGGTGCGCAAGGAGGATGCCCACCTGGACGAGTGGCTGCGGGACGTGGCGCCGTCCACCGAGCTGCGGCAGTGGTACGGCCACGAGCCGAGCCGCTTCACCGAGTTCCGCCGCCGCTACCGCGCCGAACTGCGGGACGCCGGGCACCGCGAGGCGGCCGGGCACCTGCGCGAGCTCGTCGCCCACGGCGGGGTGACGCTGTTGACCGCCACCAAGGACGTCGACCACAGCCAGGCCGCCGTCCTCGCCGAGTGGCTGGCCGGGGAGGAGCGCAGGGGCGCGAAGAGGCACTGACCGCCGTCACGGCTCCGGGCCGCGCAGTTCGCCGAGCACCGCCCAGGCCACCGACACCACCGGCACCGCCACCACCGCGCCCAGCACCCCGGCCAGGACGGCGCCGCCGATCACCGACAGGGCCACCACGACCGGGTGGATCCGCACCGACCAGCCGAGCACCAGCGGGTGCAGCAGATGGCCCTCGATCTGGCCGATCACCACGATCAGGGCGAGCACCAGCAGGGCGATCACCGGGCCCCGGGCGGCCAGGGCGACCAGCGCGGCGACGGCCAGCGCGATCGGCGAGCCGATCAGCGGGACGAGCGCCGCGACGAACTCCAGCACCGTCAGCGGCAGCACCAGCGGCACTCGCAGGACGGCCAGCGCGATGGCGACCAGGGCGGCGTTGGTCGCCGCCACGATCAGCACGCCGCGGGTGTACCCGGCGAAGGTGCGCCAGGCGGCGCGGCCCGCGCGGTCCCACACCGGGCGCACCCGGGCCGGGAGTTGGCGCTGCACCCAGCACCACATCCTGTCGCCGGAGTGCAGGAAGAACACCGAGCAGAACACCGCGAGGGCGAGGCCGGTGAGGAACTCGACGACGGCGCCGGCGCCGCTGAGCGCGGTGCTGAGCAGCGCGGAGCGGTGGGCGGAGAGGAACTCGCCGATCTTGGACCGCAGGTCGGTGACGGTGCCCGGTCTCAGGCGGAACGGCGCCCCGGTCAGCCAGCGGTCGATCCGCCCGAGGCCGCCGCGCAGCTCGTCGCCCAGCCGGCTCCACTCGCCGGCGACGGTCGTCCCGACCAGCGCGAGGACCCCGGCGACCAGTGCCACGGAGCAGAGGAAGGCCAGCAGGACGGCGAGCGGGCGGGGCAGCGACCGGGCCGTCAGGTCGACGAACGGTCGCAGCACCGAGGTGATGACCAGCGCCAGGAACAGCGCGATGACCGGCAGTTGGAGCTGGCCCAGCACCATGACGGACAGGTACCCCGTCACCCCGAGGAGGAGCAGCCGCCAGGCGTACCCGGCGGCGGTCCGCAGCCCGGACGGCACCCGCTCCGCCGGTGGGGCGGGGCGGGCCGGGCGGGTGGAGCGGTGGGGGGTTCGGCGGCCGCCTGGGCGGGAGGCCGGGCGGGCGGCCGCCCGGGGGCGGCGCTCCGGTCCGGCGCGGTTCACTCCCACGGGCCGCCTCCCTGGCTGTGGCCGACGGTCGTCATGCGGCCCGCAGGCCGGTCAGCGCGTCCTTCGACAGGCTGACCCGGACGAGTGCGGCGGCCAGCCGGGCGTGCTCCTCCGGTGGGACGAGGGCGCCGAGGCCCCGGGGCGTGTGCGGCAGCCCGAGGTCCTGGGCGGCCCGGCAGGCCCGGTCGTCGAAGTACGGGCGCAGCCAGGGCCAGACCGCCTGGACCTCCCGGCAGAAGATGCCCGCGCCGACCGGGCCGATCCGCGGGACCTCCCGCAGGAGGTCCCGCAGGACGCCCGGGTCGCCGTCGGCCTCGTCCCGCATCCGGCGGAGGTCGCCGTGCCAGCGGTCGAGGACCAGCCGCGCGCCCTCGCCGAGGGCGGTCGCGGTGCTCTCGTCGTACCGGACGTAGTGGGCCCGGCCGAGGGCGTCCACCCGGTCCTGCCAGGTGGAGTCGGCCATCGCCCGCGGTGTCCGGAACCCGGCGGCGGACAGCTCCCGGGCGGCCCTGGTGGCCGTGCCGGCGCTGATCCGGATCGAGCAGAGGACGGTGAGGACCAGCAGCCGGTACAGGGGCGAAGGCTGGTCGCGCAGCCTGATCCCGGCCTCCTCGGCGTACGTCCGGCCGTGTTCGGACAGCAGCCTGGAGGTGATCGCGTCGACGGTCATCTCCCGGCGCCTCCCATCGGCGTACGCCCTCTCCCGCGGCTCCGGTGAGCCGCGCTACCGGTCGGCTGCCGCCAGCGTCTCGCGGACGGTGACCAGGCAGGGGTCGCAGTAACGGTCCGGCAGCGTCGGGCCGGTGCCGTCCACCGCCGGTGTGATGCGTTGGGATGGTTCGAGGAACCGCCCGCAGAGTGAGGACGTCGAACCGTCCTTCGCCATGACGTGCCACACCACGGAGGGCGGGGATATCGCAGGGTCGTGCTCGGCCCACATCTCGTACACGGGACTTCCTCCGGATCGCCGGGGTTCGGTCACTCCCATGCAAGCCTGGGGCCCCCCGAACGGCCACCGGGCCGGGCCCGGTGGGATGGTTGTGCGCCGACCGGGCCCCCGCAGGGCCGTTCGGGGGATGCCGGGGGCGCGCGGCGGGCGCCTTAGCATGGCCGCATGTACGACGACGGTCTGGTGGTGTGCACCGAGCGGGAGCTGGTCATCCGGCGCTACTACTTCCCGTTCGGTTTCGCCAAGCGCATCCCGTACGGGCGGATCCGCGGGCTCCGGCGGGTGCCGCTGACGCTGTTCAGCGGGCGGTGGCGGATCTGGGGCTCCGGGGACTTCACGCACTACTTCAACCTCGACCCGGGGCGCCCGCACAAGGACGTCGCCTTCGTGGTCGACCTCGGCGGGCGGGTCAAGCCGGTGATCACCCCGGACGAGCCGGAGCACCTGGCCGCCGCGCTGTCCACGCACGGGATCGCGGTCACCGGGGCGACCGGCCGGGGTTGAGTGCGGCTCAGCCGATGGCGCGTGGCCGGGGCCAGGTGGGGTGGTCGCGGTCGATGACGTAGTGGTGGCCGTGCCGCCAGGCGCCGCCGGGGGCGGGGCGGGCTCCGGCGAGGTGGGGGTGGCCGGCCGGCAGGTCGGTGTGCAGGTGGCTGAGGCTGTCCGGATCCCGGGCGGGCCAGAGCGCGGCGGCGCCCGCGGCGGCGGCGAGGGCGACCGCGCCGAGCACCACGGCCGTGGCGGGCAGTCCGGCACCGGCGGCGAGCCAGCCGGCCAGGGGGTAGGTGAGCAACCAGCAGCCGTGCGAGAGGGAGAACTGCGCGGCGAAGGCGGCGGGGAGGTCGGCGTCGGAGGCGGAGCGGCGGACGACCCGGCCTCCGGGGGTGAGCACGGCCGAGCCGCCGGCGCCCACCAGGGCCCAGGCGGCGAGCAGGGCGAGCCAGGTGCCGGTTCCGGCGGGGGCGGCGGTGATCACGGTGACGGCGGTGAGGACACCGGGCAGGGCGAAGGCCGCGGCCAGCATCACCGTCCGGTCGCCGACCCGGGCGAGCAGCCGGGGCAGCAGCAGCGCGGCGAGCATCGAGCCGGCGCCGTACGCGCCGAGGGCGAGGGAGACGGCCCCGGCCGGGCGGTGGAAGTGGTCGCGGACGACGTTGACGGTGTTGACGAAGACGATCGCGCCCGAGGCCGCGACCACGAGGTCCAGCGCCAGCAGAGCCCGTAGCCGCGGGGTCGCCCGGAACAGCCGGGAGCCGAAGGCGGCCCGCCGGCGGATCGCGCCGTCGTGCCCGGCCTCGACGGGGGCGGGCTTGGGCAGCGCGGCGGAGACGACCAGGGTGGCGGAGGCGAGGAAGCCCAGGGTCGTCCCGGCGAACAGCCAGTTGTACGTGACCACCGACAGCAGCAGCGCGGCGAGCGCCGGGCTGAACAGCGACTCCAGGTCGTAGGCGAGCCGGGACAGCGACAGCGCGTTGGTGTAGTCGCGTTCGGCGGGCAGCACGTCGGGGATGGTGGCCTGGAAGGTCGGGGTGAAGGCGGCGGAGGCGGCCTGGAGCAGGAAGATCAGGACGTAGACCTGCCACACCCGGTCCACGAACGGCAGGGTGAGGGCGACCCCGGCGCGGGTGAGGTCCATCGAGACCATCAGCGCCCGCCGGGGGATCCGCCCGGCGAGGGCTCCGGCGAGCGGCGCGATGGTCACGTAGGCGACCATCTTGATCGCCAGTGCGGTGCCGAGCACCGCCGAGGCGTTGCTCCCGGCGATCGAGTACGCCAGCAGGGACAGCGCCACCGTGGCCAGGCCGGTGCCGACCAGGGCGACGACCTGGGCGGTGAAGAGGTGGCGATAGGTGCGGTCGCGCAGCACGGTCAGCATGTGGGTCCCGTCCCGGGGCGTCGGCGGGGGTGATGGGTCCATCATAGTTAATGCGTGCGTACGTATGCACCTGTTGGCTCCGAACCGTCTCCGAACCGTCGCGGAACCGTCTCCGGAGGGTGGAACGGGGCCTGGGCCCGGGTCAGTCGTGCGGCGGCAGGTGCGCGATCTGGTGGTCGGCGACGTTCAGCGCCTCGTCCACGAGCCGGCGCAGGTGGCCGTGCCGCAGCGAGTAGACCACGCGGCGCCCGTCCTTGCGGGTGGTGACCAGCCCCGCGAGCCGCAGCTTCGCCAGGTGCTGGCTGACGGAGGGGCGGGCGGCGCCGGTGGCCTCGGTCAGCGTGGTCACGTCCGCCTCGCCCCGGCCGAGCCGCTCCATCAGTGCGAGCCGGGTCCGGTCGGCCAGCAGCGCCAGGACGGAGGCGGCGGCGTCCAGCCGCGCCTCGGCCCGCTGCTGCGAGCGGTGTGCATCTGCCAGATCCGTGCCGGTGCTCATCCGGCCATCGTAGGCCCGGGGAGCCGTGCTCAGGTGCGCACCCGAGCACGGCCGCCGCCGTGCGGCTCAGTCGGCCTGGTGCCCGGCCGGTTCGTCAGTCGGCTGCCCGGCGGACCCGGGCGACGGGCTCGGCTCCAGGGCGGACATCCGCGGGAGCAGGAGCAGGACGGCGACCAGCAGGACGAGCAGGAGGCAGCCGCCGAGGAACAGCGGGGTGCGGATGCCGGCGGCCGAGGCGATCCAGCCGCTGAGGGCCGCGCCGGCCATGATGCCGAGCCGGGACAGCAGCATGTAGCAGCTGTTGACCCGGCCGAGCAGCTCCTTCGGCACGGCCTGCTGGCGCAGCGAGATCGCCTGCACGTTCCAGGTGACGATGCCGAAGCCGATCACGCCGTAGAGCGCGGCGATCTCGGCCACCGAGGTGCTCATCCCCATCAGGATCAGCGAGACGCCCATCAGCAGGAAGGCCATGGCGATCCGGGCGCCCCGGCTCATCAGCCGGCTGAGCCGGCCGGCCAGGGTGCTCGCGGCGGTGCCGCCGATGGCGCCCGCCGCCAGCACGATGCCGTACGAGGCGGCGGGGGCGTGCACGACCCTGGTGACCATCAGCACCATCATGGTGGTGCCCATGAAGGCGGCCAGCGCGCCCAGGGTGGACAGCACCGCGAGCATCCGGACGTCGCGGTGGTGGTAGAGCCAGGTCACGCCCTCGCGGATCTCGGTGAGGACCGGGCGCGAGGTGCGGCTCGGGCGGGTGGTGGAGCGGCCGGTCGCGGCGACCAGCAGGGCGGCGAGCGCGAAGGACACGCCGTCCACCGTGAAGGGCAGGCCGGCCGCCACCGCGAACAGCGCCGAGCCGAGCAGCGGGCCGACGAGGTTGCCGCCCACCAGCATGTTGCCCTGCATCCGGCCATTGGCGGCGTCGAGCTGGTCGGGGCGGACCACCTCGGGGATCACCGAGGTGGCGGCGTTGGAGAAGACCGTCTCGCCGCAGCCGAGGACGAAGGCGAGTGCGGCCAGTACGGCCAGTGGAGGATCGGCCAGGTAGACCCAGGCGGCGAAGCCCAGGACGACGACGGCGCGCAGCGAGTCGATCGTCCACATCAGCCGCCGCCGGTCGGCGCGGTCGGCGAGCACACCGCCGTACAGGGACATCAGCAGGAAGGGCAGCGAGGCCGCGACCGAGACCACCGAGACCGCGCCGGGCGAGTCCGAGACGGCCACGGCGAGCAGCGGCAGGGCCGAGTCCCGCATGCCGTCGCCGACCGAGGAGATCGCCGAGGCCGACCACAACATGGCGAACTTCCGGCCGAGTTGAGGGCGGCTGCGGCGAGGTGGCGTGGCCAGGTCAGCTGATGTCACCGAGGCAGTATGACATGTCCGCGGAGGGCGGTCGGAGGACTGTCCGAGTAATCCCAACTGCCCCAACTGCCCGGGCTGTCCGGGGCTATCCGAGTCCGGAAAACCCCTTGACAAGAGTGGTCAGACCGCCCGCCAGGGCCAGCCCCAGCACCACCACCCGGGCCCGGCGCTCCGGCACCCGCGTGGTCAGCAGCGCGCCGATCACCGTGCCGCCCGCGAGCGCCACCGCCACCAGGCCCCAGGCGGGCCGGCTCAGCTCGGGCAGGCCCTTGGCCGCCAGCGAGAAGACGTTCACCACCGCGCCGTACAACTGGGCGTTGGGCACGAACTCCCGTGCCGTCCAACCGGAGTTGAGAGCGTACAGCGAGACCGCCGGACCTCCCACCCCGGCGGCCGAGTTCATGAAACCGCTGGTGGCGCCCGCGACCAGCGCCCCGCCGACCCCGCGCAGCGCGGTGGCCCGCGCCCCCCGGATCACCAGCAGCGCGGCCGCGCTGACCAGCAGGCCGATGCCGATCAGCAGCACCGGCGTCGGCACCTCGGCCGCGACCCAGGCCCCGGCCGGGACGGTGCAGACGGCGGCGAGCAGCAGCGGCAGCATCGTCGCCGGACGGACCTGCCGCCAACTCCCGGCCAGCCCCACGGCGCTGATCGCCCCGGCGGCGAGGTTGGACAGCGACACCCCGCTGTGCGGGCCGAGCATCAGCACCAGGACGGGCGCCGCGACGAGGGCGAAGCCGATGCCGGCGAGCCGCTGGACGGCGGCGCCCAGCAGGACGACGCAGCCCAGGACGAGTTCGCCGGTCAGACCGTTCATCAGTGCTGGACGCCGGTGGAGAGCGAGAAGTCGGCGAAGTAGGCGTGCTGGGTGGTGGCCGGGCCCCAACTGGTGTCGTGGCCGCCGTAGAAGGTGGAGAACAGCACGCCGCTGAAGGGGATCGAGCCGATGCCGGAGGCGGTGCCGTGGGCGGAGTGCACCTGGCGGCCGTCGTACCAGACGGTGATGTCGCCGGTCGTGCGGTTCACCAACTGCTCGATGGTGTGCCAGCGGCCGTCGGCCTGGAAGCGCCAGTCGCCCAGGCCCTCGTCCACGCCGTAGCCGGTGGGGCCGGAGTTGGTCGGGGTGTACAGGTACACCTCGCCGTTGTCCGGGCTGCCGTTGGCGGCACGCCACATGTAGCGGGTGGACCAGCCGGCGCCGTGGTTGCCGCCGGACTCCTCGCCGATCTTCCCGCCGTACAGGCCGGGCAGCTTGCCGGCCTTGCCCCAGTCGCGGCCGGTGGGGAACTTGAGGGCGTACTTGAGGTCCAGGGCGGAGCCCTTGGCGAGGGCGGAGAGGCCGAGGCCGTTCAGGTCGGTGTAGAACTGGCCGCCACCGGGGTTGGGGCAGTCGGTGCAGGTGTTGGCGGAGGAGCCGGCGCCGTACGTCACCTGGAGCGCCGTGCCGCCGCCGGGTGCGGTGGGGTCGTTGACGACGGCGAAGTCGGAGCCGCCCCAGGCACCCTGGTCGGCCACGCCCCAGGCCTTCTTCCACTGCGGGGTGCCGTAGTCGCGGAACTGTCCGGTCCAGGCGGCGGCTCCGCTCGGGGCGGGCGCGGCGGTGGCGGGCGTCCTCGCCGGGTGGGTCTGGGCGTCGGCGGGTGTGGCGGCGCAGCCCGTGGTGGCGAGCAGGGCCAGGGTCGCCAGGGCGGCGGTACGAGCGAGGCGGTTCATCGAGGGCTCCTCGGTCGGCGATCGATCCACACGGATCATGCCCCAAAGGCACGTTGTTCACCGCGCCCGCCCCGCCGCCCGCCCCGGGCGTCGCACTTCCCGCGGTGGTATGCGAACTCGTGTGGCGATGTTCGAACTTGACGCGATTTCCCGCCCCGTGTCCGTCACTCGCACCGGTGAACGCGCCCGGGGAGCGGGGACGTAAGCGCCCCAAAGCCGCTCTTCTGGAGGTCCTGCTGGAATCGGGCATATGCCCACAGGTCATGAGAGTGAGGTCAGGTGGGGAAGAGAAGAACGAGGAGGGGCATCGTGCGGGTCGTGGCGCTCGCCGTCGCGCTGGTCGGCGGTGGGCTGTTGACGGCGCCGCCGGCGTTCCCGCAGGCGGGGGACGGGACGGTGACGGTCCGGGTGATCCGGGCGGTGGACTCCTCGGGCGTGTGGACGCCCGCCCTGGAGCCGGGGATCGCGGGCGTGACGGTGACGCTCACCGATGACGCCGGCGTCGGCATCGAGGGCGTCACGGGGGCTGACGGGACGGTGGCGCTGGCCCCGGCGTCGAGCGACCTCACCGGCGGTAAGTACCGGGTGCAGGTGGTGAATCCGCAGCCCGGAGTGCTGTTCCCGGCGTTCGCCTCGCGGCAGGGGCTGGACGGCGCGCCCAACCAGTTGAGCTCCAACGAGGAGTTCGTCGACCTGTCCGGCGGCAGGAACGTCTCGTACACCACCGGCCTGTGGTACCCGGGCGACTACTGCCAGAAGAACGCTCCGCTGGTGGCGACCTGCCAGCCCACCGCACTGGAGGGCGGGGCGCAGCGCACGCTGGTGTCGTTCCCGTACAGCGCGCGCGGCCAGGACGGCGTGGACGTGAACGTCACGAACCTCGCCACCAACGCGCAGACGGGCACGCAGTTCGGCATCGCGTGGAACAAGGCCGACAAGCGGGTGTTCTCCTCGGCGATGGCCAAGCGGGCCACGGTCTACGGTCCGGGTGGCGCCGGCGCCGTCTACGTCACGGACCCCGCGCAGAAGACGACCACGCTGTTCACCACCGTGCCGAACGCCGGTGCCACGGTCCACGCCGGCGGCGTCGACGACGGCTTCCTCGACGTGCCCGGCAAGGAGAGCCTGGGCGGCATCAAGATCACCGAGGACGGCCGGGACCTGTTCGTCGTCAACCTCAACGACCGTCAGCTGTACCGCTACGACGCGACCGCGCCGACGGCCTCGGCGCCGACGGCGGTCTACCCGATCCCGGATCCGGGCTGCCCGGCGGCCGGGGACTGGCGTCCCTTCGGACTGGGCCTCCAGGACGGCACCGGCTACCTCGGCGGCGTCTGCTCCGGCGAGTCCACCGGCCTGAAGTCGGACCTGCGGGCGGTCGTGCTGCCCTTCGACCTCGCCACCGGCGCGTTCGGGGCGGCGGTGCTGAACCAGCCGCTGGACTACCCGCGCCAGTCCACCGTCGGCGGCGGTCCGTGCGACGGCGCCGGCTGGTGGCCGTGGACCAGCACCTACCCGGCGTCGCAGGACGGCCGCCCGTGCGGCACCGAGACCATCGCCAACCCCGAACCGGAGCTGGGCGAGGTCGGGTTCGAGACGGACGGCTCGATGCTGCTGTCCTTCCGCGACCGCTTCGACGACCGCGCGTCGACCGTTCCCTCGCCGACCTCCGTCTCCAACGTGATGTCGGGCGGCGACCTCAACAAGGCCTGCCCCTCCAACGGCACGTACGTGATGGACACCAACAACGGCTGCGGGCTCTCGCCCCGGGGCACCCGGTTCTTCGACCCCGCCTGGGGAGGCCACCACAACACGGCGTTCGCGGGCATCGCGCTCTCCAAGGTCGAGAGCACCATCGCGACCTCGGCCTTCGACCCCAACCACACCGCCTTCGGCTACGGCACGTCGTTCCTCCAGCGGGCGAACGGCCAGCCGGACCCGCAGTTCGGCCTGCGGCTCAACCCGCCGGGGACGCCCGCGCCGTTCGGCAAGGGCGCCTCGATGGGCGACCTGGAGGTGCTCTGCGACCGGGCGCCGCTGCAGATCGGCAACCGGGTCTGGTACGACCCCGAGCGCTCGGGCGTCCAGCGGCCGGGCCAGAGCCCCGTGGTGGGCGTCACCGTCCACCTGTACGACGCGTCGGGGACTCTCGTCGGAACGGCGACGACGACGGCGCGCGGCGAGTACTACTTCGACGACTCCAACGTGGACGGCGGCCTCAAGCCGCACACCGCGTACACGATCCGGCTGGACAACGCCGCCGACTACGCCGAGGGCGGCCCGCTCTTCAAGTGGGTGCCCACCCGGCACGACGTCGGTGACAACCCGTTCGTCAACTCCAAGGGCATCCGCCCGCAGGGCGGGAAGTACCCCGAGCGGGCGCTGACCACCGGCGGACCGGGCGAGAACGACCACACCCTCGACTTCGGTTTCCGGCACTGTGGGTGTCACTGCGCGTGCGGCTGCGCGTGTAAGCACTGACGCGGGGCGAGCACGGCCAGGGCGGAACCCGGCCGGGCCCGTGGCGAGTTCGACGGCCACGGGCCCGGCCGCCGTGTCACTGCCTGAGCCGCTTCACTGCCTGAGCCGCTCTATTGCCTGAGCAGCGCGTCCGCGCTCTCGGGCAGCGGGTAGGCGTTGGGGTCGACGGCTCCCGGCAGGCCGGTCGCCGGGCGACCGGGCGCGTTCGGGTCCGGCAGGGACGGCTGCGCGGGCGGGGCCGCCACCTGGCTGAAGGGGATGCCGGGCGGTGCCTGGACCGGGGCCGGGCGGCCGGCGGGTGGGGCGGTGCGGCCCTGGGTGCCGCAGGCGGCCAGGGACTCCAGGCCGTCCGGGCTCTGGGTGGCGGGCTGGTTGCCGGCGAAGCAGTTGCCGGGGTCGACGGAGGCGAGGGCGAGGTCGACGCCGTTGCCCTGGGCCCGGTTGCCCTCGATCCGGTTGCCGCTCGCCGGGTGGCCGGGCGGGTCGGTGATGATGACGCCGACCGCGCGGTTGCCCTGGACGAGGTTGCGCTGGACGAGGTTCGCGGTGCCGCCGCCGATGCCGATGCCGATGCCGAAGCCGCCGTCGGCCTGCTGGGGGGTGTCGGCGGCGTTGTTGTCGGTGACCGCGTTGCCGGCGATCACCGCGCCGTGCTGCGGGGCGAGGGATTCGAGGTCGTTGGAGTTGACGGTGACGCCGACCCGGTTGCCGACGACCCGGTTGCCGAGGATGTTGAGCCCGTCGGAGGCGTTGGTGAGCTCGATGCCGACGGCGTTGCGCTCGACGGTGTTGCCCCGGACGAGGGTGTCGCAGGGCTTGCACTGGCCGACGTAGATGCCCGAGTCGGCCTGGCCGGAGGCGTAGGACTCCTCGATGACACCGGAGCGCGCGTCGAAGGCGTAGATGCCGTACAGGCCGTTGTCGTACGAGGTGACGCGGGTGGCGCGGAAGCCCTCGACGGCGGGGAAGCGGGTGGTGTCCAGCGGGTCGTAGGCGGAGCCGCCGGCGCCGTGCTGCTGGAGCTGCTCGTCGGTGACGCCGGTGAACAGCACACCGTTGGCGAGGTAGCCGTGGACGGTGAGGTTCTCGACCACCGAGCCCGGGCCGGTGACGGTGATCCCGTTCACCAGCCGGACGCCGCCGTCCAGGACCACGGTGTTGCGGTCGCTGCCGCGCAGCACGATGCGGGGCTTGGTGATGCGGACGCTCTCCCGGTACGTGCCGGGGGAGACCAGGACGGTGTCGCCCTCCCGGGCGACGTCCACGGCCTTCTGGATGGTCGGGAAGTCCTGCGGGACCTTGACGACGGTGCCGTCCGGGTGGTGGGCGTCGGAGGAGGAGGAGGAACCGGTGCCGGAGGAACAGCCGGAGAGGGCGAGCGCGGCGGCGATGAGCAGTGCGGGGAGGGTGGCCCTCCGGTGCCTCCCCCGTACCGGAGGTGTGGGGGAGCCGAGGTGACGGACAGTCAAAAGTTGCATAACGGGTGTTCTATCGTCTCCAATGACGCTCATGCATCCCGAAACCGGAAAGGCGCAGGAGCGGCCGCGATCCGCCGTGCGCGGAGTGGATCGGCGGGCCCTGATCGCGGGCGGCGGCGCGGTGCTGGCCGCCGGGTTCGGGGCGGGGGCGGTGGCACTGGGGCGCGGGCGGCCCGCCTCCGCGCCCCCACCGGTCGACTCCGCGCCCGCGGTGCCGTTCCACGGGGACCGGCAGGCCGGGGTGACGGCCCCTCAGCAGCCCGCCACCCTGCTGCTCGCCTACGACCTGGCGCCCGCCGCCACCTCGGACGGGCGGAGCGCCCTGCGGTCCCTGCTGGGGGAGTTGACCCGGGTGCTCGCCGAGGCGGCGGGCGGGACCTCGGCGGACCACCGGTTGCAGGGCGGGGAGCCGGCGAGGCTCAGCAGCCTGGTGGGGGTCGGGCCGGGGCTCGCCGCGCGACTGGGGCTGAACGTCCCGCCAGAACTGGCCGAACTGCCCGAATTCCCGGGCGACCGCCTCGACCCGGCGCGCGGCGGCGGGGACCTGCTGGTCCAGCTGTGCGCCGCCGACCGGTGGCCGCTGACGGTCGTCGCCGAACTCGCCGGCGCCGCCGCCCGATCGGCGGGCGCGAGCGTGCGGTGGACGCAGTCCGGCTTCCTGCCGCGGACACCCTCGGGCAGCACGCCGCGCAACCTGTTCGGCTACAAGGACGGCACCGCCAACCCCGACGAGGAGGCCGCCCGGCAGTGGGTCTGGGGCCCGCCGGGGCCGCACGAACACGGCACCGTCCTGGTGTACCGCCGCATCCGGATGGACACCGGCGCCTTCGCCGCCCTCCCGGAGGACCAGCGCGACCTGGCCATGGGCCGGCGCATCACCGACGGCACCCCGCTGACCGGCACCGCCGAACACGACGACCCCGACATCTACGCCAAGAACCCCGACGGCTCCTACGTCATCCCCGCCGGCGCCCACGTCCGCCTCAGCAGCCCCCGCCTCGACGGCGGCGCCCGGATGCTGCGCCGCGGCTACAGCTACGACGACGGGCCTGACGACCGGGGGCTGCTGTTCTGCGCCTTCATGCGCGACCCGGCCCGGTTCACCCGGGTGCAGAACCGCCTGGTGGCGAAGGACGCGCTCAACCCCTTTCTGCGGCACACGGCTTCGGCGGTGGTGTACGTGCTGCCGGGGGTGGGGGAGGGCGGGGTGCTGGGCGAGGGACTGTGGGGCTGAGCCGCCGGGAGGGGGCGGGGCTCACCAGGTGACCGGGATGGCCGCCGGACTGCGGGTGGTGGTCCCCAGCTGCCAACTCAGCTCCTCGACAGGGGTGGTGAGGCGCAGGCCCGGCAGGGCGGTGGCGAGCCGGTGGAGGGACTCGCGCATTTCGAGGCGGACGCGCCAGGCGCCGATGCAGTAGTGGGGGCCCGCGCTGAAGGCGAGGGTGGGGGAGTCGAGCGGGCGGTCGAGTTCCGCGGCGATGCCTCCGGGGTAGACCTCCGGGTCGCGGTTGGCGCTGCCCAGGCTGACGGCGACGACGGCGCCGGCCGGGATGGTGACGCCGCCGAGTTCGACCGGGGCGGTGGTGCGGCGGATGGTGGCCTCGTCGTCGCCGAGCGGGATGAAGTGGAGCAGCCGTTCGGCGGTGAGCTCGGTGACGCCGGGGTCGGCGAGGCGGGGCCAGTGGTCGGCGCGTTCGCCGAGGAGGTAGACCAGGGCGTTGCCGAGGGCGCCGGTGACGCTCTCGTTGCCGCTGGCGGTGAGCCCGAGGACCAGGAAGGCGAGCGCGTCCTCGGGGACGCCGCCGTCCTGGTCGGCGGCCCGGACGAGCCGGCTGACCAGGTCCTCGCCCGGGTCGCGGCGCCGGTGTTCGATCAACTCCTCGGTGAAGGCGTGGAATTCGGTGAGCGCCGGGCCGTGGTCCTGGTCCGGGCCGCCGCCCTGGGCGAGCAGGGCGAGGGTCCAGCGCCGCAGCCGGTCCTCGTCGAGGCGGTCGGGCCCGTCGCCGTCGAGCCCCATCAGCCGGGTGGTGACGGCGAAGGGCACCGGCCGGGCGAAGGCGGTGACGAGGTCGGCGGGCGGCCCGGCGGCGAGCAGCGCGTCCACGGACTGCTGGACGGCGGCCGCGACCCAGGGCTGCCAGCCGGCGATCGCGCGCGGGGTGAAGGCGCGCTGCACGGTGCCGCGCAGGCGGCGGTGGGCCGCGCCGTCCTGGTTGAACAGGGAGGCCGGGTTGGCAGCGACGTCGGCGGTGCCGCCCGCGGTGCCGACGTCGTGCAGGTCGGCCCGGGTGAGGCGGGGGTCGCCGAGGACCTGCCGGACGTCGTGGTACCGGGTGATCAGCCAGGCGGGGGTGCCGTCCGGGAGGGTGGTCGGGTGCGGCGGCTGGGCGGGGGTGACGGGGAGCCGGTGGAGCGGCGGGAGCGGGGCGTCGGTGTCGGGCACGGCGGTGGACATGGATCCCTTCGGGGGTATCGGGCCGGCGGGGCACTGGCATCCAACTATCGTATTTTCGTAAGGAATTGGGCCCTTCGGGCGGTTTTCCCGATCTGGCCCGATAGTACGCCCCCGAACGCCTCGTCCGCCCGTTTCGCGCCCCCACTCGGGCGCGGGCCGTCAGTCCCGCCCCTGCTCGGCCCCGGGGTTGCGGGGGCGGATGGCGGATGCCCTGGATACCCCGAATGCCCCGGATACCCCGAATGCCCCGGGTACCCCGGGTACCCCCTCCCCGTACGCGCTCCTCCGCGTCTCCGCGTGCTCTCCGTGCTCCCCGCGGGGGTCAGGAGCGGACGAGGCGGGCGATGGCCTGGTTGGCCTCGCGGATCTTGGCGTTGGCCTCCTGGCCGCCCTCGGCGATGGCGTCGCGGACGCAGCATTCGATGTGCTCGTCGAGGAGTTGGAGCGCGAAGGACTGGAGGGCGCGGCTGGCCGCGGAGACCTGGGTGAGGACGTCGATGCAGTAGGTGTCCTGCTCGACCATGCGCTGCAGGCCGCGGATCTGACCCTCGATGCGACGGAGCCGCTTGAGGAAGTCGTCCTTGTGGGAGCTGTAGCTGGCCATGGCCGTCTCCGGTTCCTGGGCGGTGAGGAGTGCTCTCACTCTACCGGGGGGCGCGGTGGAAGCGGTCGGCCCGGACGCACGGAAGTGCGGCCGGGCCGAAGGCTGTTCGGGTGCTGTTCAGGCCTCGATGCGCCCGGCCAGCACGTAGCCGCCGGCCTCCTCGACCGCGGCGGCGACGGCGGCGTCGGTGAGCGCCTCGGTGCTGTCGACGGTGACCCTGCCGCTGCGCAGGTCGACCGCGACCTCGGTGACGCCGCCGACCTTCTTCAGCTCGGCGGTCACCGAGGAGATGCAGTGGCCGCAGGTCATGCCGGTCACGTGGAAGACCGCGCGCTGGGCGGAGGCGGTGGCGGGGGCCTCGGCGGAGCCGGTGCCGCACGAGCCGCAGCAGGAGGAGCCCTCGGTGGAGGACGACTCGATGGTGACGGTGGTCTCGCTCATGGTGTGCTCCTGTCGTCGGTGCGGGGCGCCTCCCGGAGTGGTCCGGGCGGCCGCTTCAGTTGCGAACATACCATACCCCCCTAGGGTAATGGGAAGGCTTCGAGTCGCGGCCGCGGCCGACCCCGCCATGCGGCCCGCCCGTCAATTGACTGTACGTCAGACCCCTTGCCCGCGCTGCCGAGCCGCCGTCGTCGACGGCGGCGTGAAGCCGCCCCCGCCCCCCTCGCGGGGCCGCCGGCACTGGGTCGCGGCCCCCGCTCGCATGTGAAGAAGAACCGGGTGCGCGCGCCGGAGGCCAGGCCCCGGCGCGCCGGGGTTCCCGAATACCTTCCTGAATACCCCGTACGGGTATATCGTGACCGGCGCTCACCGGAGTCGCGCTCTGCGGAAGGCGGACCACCATGCACGCGATCCTGCACGCGCTGTCCATCGCCGGATCGATGACCTGGGAGATCACCTGGGCCCTGATCCTCGGCTTCCTGCTCTCCGCCGTCGTCCAGGCCGTGGTCCACAAGTCCACCGTGGTCCGGCTGCTCGGCGACGACCGTCCGCGCACCCTCGCCGTCGCCTCCCTCCTCGGCGCGGCCTCGTCCTCCTGCTCCTACGCGGCTGTCGCCCTGGCCCGCTCGCTGTTCCGCAAGGGCGCGGACTTCACCGCGGCGATGGCCTTCGAGATCGCCTCGACCAACCTGGTCGTCGAACTCGGCGTCATCCTGGCCCTGCTCCTGGGCTGGCAGTTCACCGCGGCCGAGTTCGTCGGCGGGCCGGTGATGATCCTGCTGCTCGCCCTGCTGTTCCGGCTGCTCCTGCGCGAGCGGCTGCTCCGGGAGGCCCGCGAGCAGGCCGAGTTCGGGCGCGCGGGCTCGATGGAGGGGCACGCGGCGATGGACATGTCGGTGGCGGGGGAGGGCTCCTTCGCCCGCCGGCTGCTCTCCCGGCAGGGTGTCACCTCGGTCTCGCACGTGTTCGTGATGGAGTGGGCGGCCATCCTCAGGGACCTGGTCCTCGGCCTGCTGATCGCCGGCGCGATCGCCGCCTGGGTGCCCGACTCCTTCTGGCAGGCCTTCTTCTTCGTCGACCACCCGCTGGCCGGCAAGCTGTGGGGCCCGCTGATCGGGCCGCTGGTGGCGATCGCGTCCTTCGTCTGCTCGATCGGCAACGTGCCCCTCGCGGTGGTGCTGTGGAAGGGCGGCATCAGCTTCGGCGGGGTGGTCGCGTTCATCTTCGCCGACCTGCTGATCCTGCCGATCCTGAACATCTACCGGAAGTACTACGGCGCCCGGATGGCCCTCTTCCTGCTCGGCACCTTCTACACGGCGATGGTCCTGGCCGGCTACTTCGTGGAGCTCGTCTTCGGCGGCCTCGGCCTCGTCCCGAACCAGCGGCAGGCCGAGATCCCGATGTCGGGCGTGGAGTGGAACTACACCACCTGGCTCAACATCGCCTTCCTCCTCCTGGCCGCCGCCCTCCTGTTCCGCTTCCTCCGCACCGGCGGCCGCGCGATGCTCCGCATGATGGGCGGAACCCCGGACGCCCCGACACACGCGGGGCACGACCACCACGGACAGTGAGGACGTTCACGGGCGGTTCCCCCACTGCGATTCGCCCACCTGCCGGGCTGACATCCGAGCTACTGTGGATGTCATGACTGTGGCCTACGAGGACGTGCCGTTCAGCGAACTGCTTCACCACCCGGCCGCGACCACGCGCCGACTGGACGCCGTCCGCGCGCTCCGGCTCCGCAGACGCGACGCAGGGGACCTCGCCCTGATGCGCATCGACCAGATGGAGCGCGACGCCACCGTCGTGGACTTCACATCCCGCCTGCTCGCGGGCCTGGTGCGGACCGAGAACGTCACCGCCCTGCGCCAGGCGCTGCCCGAAGCCCTGCCGTGGGTCACCTTCCTGCCCGAGGCGGACATCGACGCACTGATCGCCGAGCTGGTCGACACGGCACGGGGCGCGGTGGCACTGGACAATCTCGCCCCGATCGCGCTGCTGCTCGGCCAGTGGAAGCACAGCGCCGAGATCTACGCCGACCCCGCGCTGTACGCCGTCCTCACTCGCGAGCCCGAGGGTGATCCCGGGTCCGTCCCCCGGCCCGAGGAGCCCGAGTGAGCCCGAAGCGGGGCGACCGGGCCGCGCCGCCTCCGATCGGCGAAGAGTACGACCTGCGGTTCGCCAACTCCGAAGCGGCCGAAGGCTGGGGCCACCTGGCCCGCCAGGCGGCGGGCAACCTGCGTAGGGCCTTCGAGAAGATCCGTGTCAATCCCCGTGCGGCCGACAACCCTGACCGTCAACACCGGCTCAAGGGCGGTCTCGGTGCCGCCGCCTTCAAGGGGAGTTCCTGGAGCGCTGGCAGTACGAGGTGACGGGTGCCGGACGCATCTGGTACTTGATCGACGACGCCAACCGCACCGCCTGGATCACCTACGCGGGCACCGGTCACCCGAAGGCCGCGGACTGACCGGATCAAGGGCGAAGAGGACGACAGAGAGGTGCCGGGCGATCCCCACGGGGATCGCCCGGCACCTTTCGCGTGTGGGCTCATACCGGTCGGGGGTATCGCTCAGGGCTTGCCCTCGATACCCCTCGGGGGTATAAATGAACCCGGCACCGCCCGATACCCCCTCTGGGTATCAAGGCGTGGCCGTCAGGACGAAGCGGGACGACGTCACGAGGAGCAACGATGACTACGCAGGCACCCGCCTCCACGGAGGTGGAACTCTCGATCGGCGGAATGACGTGCGCCTCGTGCGCGGCCCGCATCGAGAAGAAGCTCAACCGGATGGACGGCGTCTCGGCCAGCGTCAACTACGCCACGGAGAAGGCGAAGGTCACCTTCGAGGGCGAGGTCGAGGTGGCCGACCTGATCGCCACCGTCGAGGCCACCGGCTACACCGCCGCGCTGCCCGAGCCCCCGGCCGCCGAAGGCCCGGCCGCCGGCCAGGCCGAGCCGGCCGACGAACTGGCCCCGCTGCGCCAGCGGCTGATCACCGCGCTGGCGCTGGCCGTCCCCGTGATCGCGATGGCGATGGTCCCGGCGCTCCAGTTCGACAACTGGCAGTGGCTGTCGCTGACCCTCGCCGCCCCCGTGGTCACCTACGCCGCCTGGCCGTTCCACAAGGCCGCGTTCACCAACGCCCGGCACGGCGCGGCCACCATGGACACCCTGGTCTCGCTCGGCACCGGCGCCGCGTTCCTCTGGTCCCTGTGGGCGCTGTTCTTCGGCGACGCCGGCATGCCGGGCATGCGGCACGGCTTCGAACTCACCATCGCCCGCAGCGACGGCGCCTCCAACATCTACCTGGAGGCGGCGGCCGGCGTCACCGCCTTCATCCTCGCCGGGCGCTACTTCGAGGCCCGCTCCAAGCGCACCGCCGGCGCCGCCCTCAAGGCCTTGCTGGAACTGGGCGCCAAGGACGTGACGGTGCTGCGCGGAGGGGCCGAGGTCCGCATTCCGATCGCCGAGCTCGCGGTGGGCGACCGCTTCGTGGTCCGGCCGGGGGAGAAGATCGCCACCGACGGCGTGGTGGTCGAGGGCGCCTCGGCGGTGGACGCCTCGATGCTGACCGGCGAGTCGGTGCCGGTCGAGGTCGGGATCGGCGACAACGTCACCGGCGCCACCGTCAACGCCGGCGGCCGGCTGGTCGTCGAGGCGGCCCGGGTCGGCGCGGACACCCAGCTCGCCCGGATGGCCAGGCTCGTCGAGGACGCGCAGAACGGCAAGGCCGCCGCGCAGCGCCTCGCGGACCGGATCTCCGCGGTCTTCGTGCCGATCGTGATCACCCTCGCGGTGGCCACCCTCGGCTACTGGCTGGGCACCGGTGAGGGCTGGACGGCCGCCTTCACCGCCGCCGTCGCCGTCCTGATCATCGCCTGCCCGTGCGCCCTGGGCCTGGCCACCCCGACCGCACTGCTGGTCGGCACCGGCCGCGGCGCCCAGCTGGGCGTGCTGATCAAGGGCCCGGAGGTCCTGGAGTCCACCCGCAAGGTCGACACCATCGTCCTGGACAAGACCGGCACCGTCACCACCGGCCAGATGACCCTGCTCGCCGTGCACACCGCCGAGGGCGTCACCGAGGCCGAGGCACTGCGCCTGGCGGGCGCCCTGGAGCACGCCTCCGAGCACCCGATCGCCCGGGCGATCGCCACCGCCGCCGCCAAGGCCGGTGAACTGCCCGCCGTCGAGGGCTTCGAGAACGTGCCGGGCCTGGGCGTCCAGGGCGTGGTGGACGGCCACGCGGTGGTGGCCGGCCGGGAGGCGCTGCTCAACGAGTGGTCGCAGTACCTGCCGGAGAGCCTGGCCGAGGCCAAGCGCACCGCCGAGGCCACCGGCCGTACGGCGATCGCGGTCGGCTGGGACGGCGAGGCGCGGGCCGTGCTGGAGGTCGCCGACGCGGTCAAGCCGACCAGCGCCGAGGCCATCGCCGAACTGCGCGCCCTGGGCCTGACCCCGATGCTGCTGACCGGCGACAACCGGCTGGTCGCCGAGGCCGTCGCGGCCGAGGTCGGCATCCGGCCGGAGCACGTGATCGCCGAGGTTATGCCGCAGGACAAGGTCGACACCGTCAAGCGGCTCCAGGCCGAGGGCAAGGTCGTGGCGATGGTCGGGGACGGCGTCAACGACGCGGCCGCGCTCGCCCAGGCCGACCTGGGCCTGGCGATGGGCACCGGCACCGACGCCGCGATCGAGGCAAGCGACCTCACCCTGGTCCGCGGCGACCTGCGCTCGGCGGCGGACGCCATCCGGCTCTCCCGCAAGACCCTCGGCACCATCAAGAGCAACCTGTTCTGGGCCTTCGGCTACAACGTCGCCGCCCTGCCGCTGGCGGCGGCCGGGATGCTCAACCCGATGATCGCGGGGGCCGCGATGGCCTTCTCCTCGGTCTTCGTGGTCGGCAACAGCCTCCGGCTGCGCCGCTTCCGCTGAGGCCCCCCCGACCAGAGCCGGCCCGACCGTGGCCCCGGAACCGCTCCCGGTTCCGGGGCCACACCGCGCTGCACACCGGACGGTGGACAGCCCGCGCTGTTCGTTCGGCGCCGACAAACCGAGACGGTCCGCCGGTGAGCCGGCGGACCGTCGTGTGGGATCGGGATCAGGCGTTGTTAGGTGTCAGTGTCCACTTCTGTTCGGGTCCGCCGGTGCAGTCCCAGAGGATGAGCTGGGTGCCGTTGGTGGTGACGGAGGCGGGGTCCGCGAGGCATCGGCCGGAGCCGGTGTTGTAGATCGATCCGTCGGCCCGGGGGATGAACTGCTGGGCCTTGTTGGTTTGGGCGTTGCCCCAGCAGGTGGTGGCCTGGATGGGTGTGCCGTTGCCGGTGCCGGAGTTGGTGGCGTCCAGGCAGAAGCCGTTGGCCAGGGTGATGGTGCCGTTGGTGTTGGCGGTCCAGCGCTGGGCGGCTCCGCCGTTGCAGTCCCACATCTGGACGTTGGCGCCGGGTGTGTTGCTGGCGCCGTTCTCGTCCACGCACTTGGCGGTGCTGACGTTGGAGGTCAGCGGGCCGGGGGTGCTGCCGGGAACGGTCGCGCCCTGGTAGACGGCGACGTTGGCGATGG
>NZ_LFMD02000004.1 GCF_015776785.2 Kitasatospora sp. SUK 42
TCTGCGGCTGCCGACCACTCTGGTCTTCGACCACCCCACCCCGGCCGCACTCGCCACCTACCTGCGCGACCAGCTCCACGTCGAGGAGGCCTCGTCGGACGCCCCCATCCTCGCCGAGCTGGACCGGCTGAAGGCCACCCTCCGCCCGGCGCTGGCCGACGACGGCGCCCCCCAGCAGATCGCCGCACGGCTGAGGGAACTGCTTGAGCTCTGTGAGGAGGCGTCCGGCCGGGACAGCGCGGCCCCGGCCGATGACGTCGACCTCGAAGGGGCCACCGACGAGGAGCTCTTCGCGCTCTTCGACGAGCTCGAATGACCGGGCAGCCGACCTCGCCATCGACCACACAACCACGGAAAGTTGGGACTCACGTGAGCGCCACCAACGAGGAAAAGCTGCGCGACTACCTCAAGCGCGCGATCGCGGACGCCCGCGACGCCCGGAACCGGCTGCGCGAGGTGGAGGAGAAGGAGCAGGAGCCGATCGCGATCGTCGGCATGGCCTGCCGCTACCCGGGCGGGGTGCGCTCGCCCGAGGACCTGTGGCGGCTGGTCGCCGACGGCGTCGACGCCGTGTCGGAGTTCCCCGTCAACCGCGGCTGGAACCTCGACGAGCTCTACGATCCTGATCCGGAGCGCGTCGGCACCTCGTACACGAGGGAGGGCGGGTTCCTGCACGACGCGGACCTGTTCGACCCGGCGTTCTTCGGGATGTCCCCGCGTGAGGCGCTGGCCACCGACCCGCAGCAGCGGCTGCTGCTGGAGACCGCCTGGGAGGCCCTGGAGCGGGCGGGCATCGACCCGGCCACCCTGCGCGGCAGCCGGACGGGCGTGTTCACCGGCGTGATGTACAACGACTACGGCTCCCGGCCGCAGCTCCCGCCGGAGGACTTCGAGGGGTACCTGTTCAGCGGCAGCGCGGGCAGCATCGCCTCCGGCCGGGTCTCGTACACGCTGGGCCTGGAGGGGCCGGCCGTCGCGGTCGACACCGCCTGCTCCTCCTCGCTGGTGGCGATGCACCTGGCCGTGAACGCCCTGCGCTCGGGTGAGTGCGACCTCGCCCTGGCGGGCGGGGTGGCGGTGATGTCCACGCCGACGGCCTTCGTGGAGTTCTCCCGGCTGCGCGGTCTGGCCGCCGACGGCCGCTGCAAGTCCTTCGCGGCCGGGGCGGACGGCACGGGCTGGTCGGAGGGCGTGGGTCTGCTGCTGGTGGAGCGGTTGTCGGACGCGCGGCGCAACGGGCACGAGGTGCTGGCCGTGATCCGGGGTTCGGCGGTGAACCAGGACGGTGCTTCGAACGGTCTGACGGCGCCGAACGGGCCCTCTCAGGAGCGGGTGATCCGGCAGGCGCTGGCCAGTGCCCGGCTGGCGGCGGCCGACGTCGATGTGGTGGAGGCGCACGGGACCGGGACGCGACTCGGCGACCCGATCGAGGCGCAGGCGCTGCTGGCCACCTACGGTCAGGAGCGCCCGGAGGGCCGGCCGCTCTGGCTGGGCTCGTTGAAGTCCAACATCGGCCACTCCCAGGCGGCGGCCGGTGTGGGCGGCGTGATCAAGATGGTCCAGGCGATGCGGCACGGCGTCCTGCCCAGGACGCTGCACGCGGAGGAGCGTTCGCCGCACGCCGACTGGACGGCGGGCGAGGTCGAGCTGCTGACGGAGGCCCGGTCGTGGCCGGAGACGGGTGCGCCGCGTCGGGCGGGCGTCTCGTCGTTCGGGTTCGGCGGGACGAACGCGCACGTGATCCTTGAGCAGGTGCCGGTGGTGGAGGACGCCGTCGCTGAGTCGGTGGCCGGGTTGCCGGTGGTGCCGTGGGTGGTGTCGGGGCGTTCTCCGGAAGCGCTGTCGGCGCAGGTGGAGCGGCTGGCGTCGTTCGTGGGGGAGCGGGCGGAGCTGTCCGCTGCGGATGTGGCGTTCTCGCTGGCGACGGGCCGTTCGGGGCTGGAGTACCGGGCGGCGGTGGTCGGTGGCGATCGGGAGGCGCTGCTGGCGCAGTTGGGTTCGGTGGTCCCGGTTCGTGTGAGTGCCGGCCGTACGGCGTTCCTGTTCACCGGGCAGGGTGCGCAACGAGTCGGCATGGGTCGGGAGTTGTCCGAGGCGTTTCCGGTGTTCCGGGCGGCCTTCGATGAGGTGTGTGCGGAGCTGGACCCGTTGTTGGAGCGGCCGTTGGCCGGGGTGATCGCCTCCGGTGACGGGCTGGACGACACGGGTTTCACTCAGCCCGCGCTGTTCGCGGTCGAGGTGGCGCTGTTCCGGTTGGTCGAGTCCTGGGGTGTGCGGCCGGACGTGCTGGTCGGGCATTCGATCGGTGAGCTGGCGGCCGCGCATGTGGCGGGTGTGTTGTCGCTCGCGGACGCGGCGCGGCTGGTGGCCGCGAGGGCGCGGTTGATGCAGGCCTTGCCGTCGGGCGGGGCGATGGTGGCCGTGCGGGCGCCCGAGGAGGCGGTGCTGCCGTTGCTGGCCGGGCGCGAGTCCGTGGTGGGCATCGCGGCGGTGAACGGCCCGCGTTCGGTGGTGATTTCGGGCGTCGAGGACGAAGTCCTGGCGGTCGCTGCGAAGTTGGAGGCCGACGGTCACAAGGCGACGCGCCTCACGGTGAGCCACGCCTTCCACTCGCCGCTGATGGACGGCATGGTGGAGGAGTTCACCGCCGAGGCGGACAAGCTGACCTTCGACGCCCCGAGGATTCCGGTGGTGTCGACGGTGACCGGCCGGTTCGCCTCGGCCGAGGAGCTGCGCTCGGGCCGCTACTGGGCCGAACAGGTCCGCGGCGCCGTCCGCTTCGCCGACGCCGTACGGACTTTGGCAGGGGAGGGCGTCACGGCCTTCCTGGAGCTGGGCCCGGACGGGGTGCTGACCGCGCTCGCCCAGGACACCCTCGACTCCACGGGCGAGCACGCTCTGCTCGCCGCCGTGCGCCGTGACCGGCCGGAGACGCACAGCGTGATCGAGGCCCTGGGCCGGCTGCACGCGCACGGTGTCGCGGTCGACTGGCCGGCGTTCTTCGCCGGTTCCGGCGCCCGGCGCACCGACCTGCCGACCTACGCCTTCCAGTACGAACGCCACTGGCTCGACCAGGCCTCCGCGCCCGCCGACGCCCGAGGCCTCGGGCTGAGCGCCGCCCGGCACCCGCTCCTCGGCGCGGCCGTCGAACTGGCCGACGGCGACTCGGTCGTGCTGACCGGACGGCTGGCGCTGGACAGCCACCCGTGGCTCGCGGACCACCGGATCCTGGACACCCTGATCCTCCCCGGCACGGGCTTCGTGGAGCTGGCCGTCCGCGCCGGCGCGCAGGTCGGCTGCGCGCAGGTCGAGGAGCTGACCCTGTCGGCGCCGCTGGTGCTGCCCGAACGCGGCGGTGTCCAGCTCCAGTTGGTGGTGGCCCGGGCGGACGAGGCCGGGCGGCGGACCTTCGACGTGTACTCGCGTCCCGACGAGGACGCCGAACTGCCGTGGACCCGGCATGCCAGTGGGGTGCTCGCTCCCGAGGCCGTCGCCTCGGCCTCGGCCGATCTGCTGTCCTGGCCGCCGGCCGGAGCGGTCGAGATCGACCTCGGTGACGTGTACGGCCGGGCGGCCGAACGGGGTTACGGCTACGGCCCGGCGTTCCAGGGACTGCGCCGGGTGTGGCGAGCAGAAGGTGAGCTGTTCGCCGAGGTCGCCCTGGGGGAGGGGCAGCGCACCGACGGTGGGCTGTTCGCCCTGCACCCGGCCCTGCTGGACGCGGCGCTGCACCCGCTGCTGCCCGGCGTGGTCGACGAGGAGCGTGGAACCGCCCTGCCGTTCTCCTGGTCCGGCGTGAGCGTCCTCGCCGCCGGTGCGACCGCTCTGCGCGTCCGGATCTCCCCGGCCGGCCCGGACGTGGTGTCGCTGACGGTGGCCGATGGTGCGGGTGCGCCGGTGGCGGTGGTCGAGTCGCTGGTGCTGCGTCCGGTGTCGGTGGACGGTCTGCGCCAGGCCGGTGCGGCGGCTCGGGACGGGCTGTTGGGTGTGGCCTGGCGTCCGGTGCCGGTGGAGGGCGTTGCCGCTGACTGGGCGGTGCTGGGCGCCGATCTCGGGCTTGGCGGGGTGGTGTTCCCGGGTCTTGGCGAGGTGGCGGAGGTGGCGCCGTCGGTGGTGCTGGCGGGCTTGCCCCGGCTGGACGGCGTGGAACTGGTCGCGGCTGTTCATGAGGTGACGGCTGGTGTGCTGGGTCTGGTGCAGGGCTGGTTGGAGGAGGCCCGGCTGGCGGGTTCGCGGCTGGTCGTGGTGACGCGCGGCGCGGTCGCGGTCGGCCCGGAGGGCATCGCTGACCTGTCGCAGGCCGGCGTCTGGGGTCTCCTGCGCAGCGTGCAGGCCGAGAACCCGGGCCGCTTCGTGCTGCTGGACCTGGACACCGGCACGCCGTCGCCCGAACTGGTGGCGGGCGCTTTGGCCTCGGGTGAGCCGCAGTTGGCGGTTCGCGGTGGTCAGGTGCTGGTGCCGCGGCTCGTCCGGGCGGCTTCGGGTGTGGTGTCCGAGGGGCCTGATTGGGGT
>NZ_LFMD02000005.1:0-21678 GCF_015776785.2 Kitasatospora sp. SUK 42
CCCGACGGGCGAGTTCGACCTTCCGGGGCTGCGGGTGACCACCGACCTGGTCCACACCGGCACGGCCAAGTGCGACCTGACCTTCATCCTGGCCGAACAGCCCGGCGAGGAGGGGCTGTCGGGGGTGGTGGAGTACAGCACCGACCTGTTCGACGAGGCCACCGTGGCCGGGATCGTCGACCGGTGGCTGCGGCTGCTCCGCGCCGTGGTCACCGACCCCGGCCGACGGATCGGCCAGGTGGACGTGCTGTCCGCTGGGGAGCGCCGCGAGCTTCTGCCTGTTGTCGAGGGTGGTGTGGTCGCGGGGGTGGTGCCGGAGTTGTTCGCGGCGCAGGTGGCGGCGTCGCCGGATGCTGTCGCTCTGGTTTGTGGTGACGTCGAGTTGTCGTATGCGCAGGTGGATGCGTGGGCGAACCGGTTCGCGCATGCGCTGATCGCGCGGGGTGTGGGGCCGGAGCAGATCGTGGCGGTGGCGTTGCCGCGGTCGGTGGAGTCGGTGGTGGCCGTCCTGGGCGTGTTGAAGGCCGGGGCCGCGTACCTGCCGGTGGACCCCGCCTACCCGGCGGCGCGCATCGCGTTCATGCTGGAGGACGCCCGTCCTTCGGTGGTGGTCGACGACCCGGCGATGGTGGCCGAGGTGGCGCAGTGGCCGGAGACCGATCCTCATGTCGTGCTCGACGTCCGGCACCCGGCCTACGTGATCTACACATCGGGTTCGACGGGTCGGCCCAAGGGTGTGGTGGTCGGCCACGGCGGTGTGGCGAGTCTGGTGGCGGCTCAGATCGAGCGGTTCGCGATCGAGCCCGACAGCCGGGTGTTGCAGTTCGCTTCGCCGAGTTTTGACGCGTCGGTGTCGGAGATCTTCACGGCCCTGTTGTGTGGCGCGGCTCTGGTGTTGCCTCCGGCGGGGGATCCGGTCGCCGCGTTGACCGATCCGGGTCTTGCGGTGACCCATGTGACGGTGCCTCCGTCCGTTCTGGCCGCCGTGCCGGAGGATGCGGTGGCCGTGTCGACGCTGGTGGTGGGGGGTGAGGCGTGTGGGCCGGAGTTGGTGACACGGTGGGCGCCGGGGCGTCGGATGGTCAACGCGTACGGTCCGACGGAGACGACGGTCTGCGCGACGATGAGCGACCCGCTCGCACCCGGCGCGGGTGTGCCGTCGATCGGGCGTCCGATCGTCAACGCGCGGGTGTACGTGCTGGATGAGCGTCTGGGCTTGGTGCCGCCAGGGGTGGCGGGGGAGTTGTATGTCGCGGGTGCGGGGTTGGCGCGCGGGTACTTGAACCGGTCGGGTCTGACGGCGAGCAGGTTCGTGGCCTGCCCGTTCGGCGTGGACGGTGAGCGGATGTACCGCACGGGTGATGTGGTACGTCGGCGCGCCGATGGTGAGCTGGAATACCTTGGCCGGGCCGACGATCAGGTGAAGGTGCGCGGCTTCCGGATCGAACCCGGCGAGATCGAGGCAGCCCTGGCCGAGCACCCTGCCGTCGCCCGAGCCGCTGTCCTCGCGCAGGGCGACCGGCTCATCGGCTACGTGGCAGCGCTCCCCGGTGCGGCCGTCCTCCCGGCGGAGCTGACGGCGCACCTGCGTGATCGGCTGCCGGACTACCTGGTCCCGTCGGCGTTCGTGGTGTTGGACGTGTTGCCGTTGACGGCGAACGGGAAGCTGGACCGGGCGGCGCTGCCCGCCCCCGACCTCGGTTCGGCCGGGGTTGGGCGGGCGCCGCGTTCGCCGCAGGAGCAGGTCCTGTGTGAGCTGTTCGCCGAGGTGCTCGGCCGGTCTCGGGTCGGCGTGGAGGAGGACTTCTTCGATCTGGGTGGGCATTCGTTGCTCGCCACCCGGCTGGTGTCGCGGGTTCGGGCGACGTTGGGTGTGGAGCTGGAGCTGCGCAGCCTGTTCCGGACGCCGACGCCGGCCGGGCTCGCGGCCGGGCTGCGCGATGCGGGCTCGGCGCGCCAGGCCCTGGTCCGCAGGGATCGGCGCGAGCCGATGCCGTTGTCCTTCGCGCAGCGTCGGCTGTGGTTCCTCCAGGAGTTCGGAACACCGAGCGCCACGTATCACATGCCGCTCGCGCTGCGGCTGTCCGGCGAGCTGGACCGGGGTGCGCTGAGTGCGGCGCTCGCGGACGTGGTGGCCCGGCATGAGACCCTGCGCACGGTCTTCCCGCAGAGTGACGGGGTTCCGTGCCAGCGGGTTCTGGACGCTGCGGAGGTCGTCGTCCCGCTGACGGTACGTGTGGCTGGTGAGGCGGAGATCCCGGCTCTGTTGCATGAGGCGGCGGTGCGGGGGTTCGATCTGGCGTCGGAACTGCCGCTGCGGGCGGAGCTGTTCGAGTTGGCGGCGGATGAGCACGTGCTGTTGTTGGTGCTGCATCACATCGCGGGTGACGGGTGGTCGTTGGGTCCGCTGAGCCGCGACCTCGCGACCGCGTACGCGGCGCGTTGCCGGGGCGAGGAGCCGGGTTGGGTGCCGTTGCCGGTGCAGTACGCCGACTACACCCTGTGGCAGTACGAGATCCTGGGTGACGAGCGTGATGTGAACAGTGCGTTGGCCCGCCAGGTCGCTTACTGGGCTGAGGCGTTGGCCGGGTTGCCCGATCAGTTGCAGCTGCCGGTGGACCGGCAGCGTCCGGCGGTGGCGTCGTATCGTGGCGATTTGCTGGAGGTACGGATCGACGCCGAGCTGCACGCTGCCCTGGTGGGGTTGGCGCGGCGTTCGGGTGCGAGTCTGTTCATGGTGTTGCAGGCGGGGCTTGCGGCGTTGTTCACGCGGCTGGGTGCGGGGACGGACATCGCGATCGGGAGTCCGATCGCGGGTCGTACGGACGAGGCGTTGGACGAGCTGGTCGGGTTCTTCGTGAACACGCTGGTGCTGCGGACGGACACGAGTGGTGATCCGTCGTTCGCGGAGTTGTTGGGGAGGGTGCGGGAGCGGGCGCTGTCGGCGTACGCGAACCAGGATGTGCCGTTCGAGCACCTGGTGGGGGTGGTGAACCCGTCCCGGTCGCTGTCCCACCATCCGTTGTTCCAGACCATGCTGGCCGTGCAGAACGCGCCGGGCGGCGACTTCGACCTGCCCGGCGTGAGGGCATCCGGGATGACCGTGCCGACCGGGACCTCACGGCTCGATCTGATCTTCAGCCTGGCGGAGCAGCACGGTTCCGACGGCTCGCCGTCCGGTCTGAATGGTGTGGTGGAGTACGCCGCTGACTTGTTCGACCGTTCTTCGGTGGAGAGTCTCTTCGCCCGGTGGACCAGGTTGCTGGCGGCGGTCGTGGCTGCTCCGGAGCTGCCGATCGGCGGGATCGATCTGCTGTCCGTTGGGGAGCGCCGTGAGCTGCTGCCTGTTGTCGAGGGTGGTGTGGCTGCGAGGGCGGTGCCGGAGTTGTTCTCGGCGCAGGTGGCGGCGTCGCCGGATGCGGTCGCGCTGGTCTGCGGCGATGTCGAGTTGTCGTATGCGGAGGTGGATGTGTGGGCGAACCGGTTCGCGCATGCGTTGATGGCGCGGGGTGTGGGGCCGGAGCAGGTCGTGGCGGTGGCGTTGCCGCGGTCGGTGGAGTCGGTGGTGGCGGTTCTGGGGGTGTTGAAGGCGGGGGCCGCGTATTTGCCGGTGGATCCGTCGTATCCGGAGGCGCGGATCGCGTTCATGTTGGAGGATGCGCGGCCGTCGATGGTGGTCGATGATCCGGCGATGGTGGCCGAGGTGGCGCAGTGGCCGGACACTGATCCGGAGGTTGCGCTGGATGTTCGGCACCCGGCGTATGTGATCTACACGTCGGGTTCGACGGGTCGGCCCAAGGGTGTGGTGGTCGGTCATGGCGGTGTGGCGAGTCTGGTCGCGGCCCAGATCGAGCGGTTCGCGATCGAGCCCGACAGTCGGGTGTTGCAGTTCGCTTCGCCGAGTTTCGATGCGTCGGTGTCGGAGATCTTCACGGCGCTGCTGTGTGGTGCGGCGCTGGTATTGCCTCCGGCGGGGGATCCGGTCGCTGCGTTGACCGATCCGGGTCTCGCGGTGACCCATGTGACGGTGCCTCCGTCGGTCCTGGCCGCCGTGTCGGAGGACTCGGTGTCCGTGTCGACGCTGGTGGTTGCGGGGGAGGCGTGCGGGCCGGAGCTGGTGGAGCGCTGGGCGTCGGGCCGAAGGATGATCAACGCGTACGGTCCGACGGAGACGACGGTGTGCGCGACGATGAGCGACCCGCTCGCACCCGGCGCGGGTGTGCCGTCGATCGGGCGTCCGATCGTCAACGCGCGGGTGTACGTGCTGGATGAGCGTCTGGGCTTGGTGCCGCCGGGGGTGGCGGGGGAGCTGTACGTCGCGGGCGCGGGTCTGGCGCGCGGCTACCTGAATCGGCAGGGCCTGACGGCCGGACGGTTCGTGGCCTGCCCGTTCGGGCCGGCGGGCGCCAGGATGTACCGCACCGGCGACCTCGTGCGCTTCCGTACCGACGGCCAGCTCGAATACGTCGGCCGGGCCGATGATCAGGTGAAGGTGCGTGGGTTCCGGATCGAACTCGGTGAGATCGAGGCGGCGTTGGCCGCGCATCCGAGCATTGCTCAGGCGGTCGTCATCGCCCGCGAGGAGCGGCCGGGGGACAATCGGTTGGTTGCCTATCTGGTGCCTGTCGCCGGTGTGGAGCTCCGTTCGGAGGGGTTGCGGGGCCATCTGCGTGATCGGCTGCCGGATTACATGGTGCCGTCGGCGTTCGTGGTGTTGGACGTGTTGCCGTTGACGGCGAACGGGAAACTGGACCGGGCGGCGCTGCCCGCTCCCGACCTTGGTTCGGCCGCGGTCGGTCGGGGGCCGCGTTCGCCGCAGGAGCAGGTCCTGTGCGAGCTGTTCGCCGAGGTGCTCGGCCGGTCTCGGGTCGGCGTGGACGGTGATTTCTTCGATCTGGGTGGGCATTCGTTGCTGGCCACTCGGTTGGTGTCGCGGGTTCGGGCGACGTTGGGTGTGGAGCTGGAGCTGCGTAGCCTGTTCCGGACGCCGACGCCGGCGGGGCTCGCGGCTGGGTTGGCGGGAGCCGGTCAGGCCCGGCTGGCGCTGGTCCGTGGGGAGCGGCCGGAGCGGGTCCCGTTGTCCTTCGCGCAGCGTCGGCTGTGGTTCCTGCACCAGCTGGAGGGCGTCGGTGCCACGTATCACATGTCGCTGGCGTTGCGGTTGTCCGGTGAGCTGGACCGAGGTGCGCTGAGTGCGGCGCTCGCGGACGTGGTGGCCCGGCACGAGACCCTGCGGACGGTCTTCCCGGCCGTGGATGGAGTGCCGTACCAGCGGGTTCTGGACGCTGCGGAGGTTGCCGTCCCGCTGACCGTGCGCGCGGCCGGTGAGGCGCAGATCCCGGCTCTGTTGCACGAGGCGGCGGTGCGGGGGTTCGATCTGGCGTCGGAACTGCCGCTGCGGGCGGAGCTGTTCGAGTTGACGCCGGATGAACACGTGCTGTTGGTGGTCATGCACCACATCGCGGGTGACGGCTGGTCGATGGGTCCGCTGAGCCGCGACCTCGCGACCGCGTACGCGGCGCGCTGCCGGGGCGAGGAACCGGGTTGGGCGCCGTTGCCGGTGCAGTACGCCGACTACACCCTGTGGCACGACCGACTCCTCGGGGACCGCACCACCGCCGGGAGCCTGTCCGCCCGTGAAGCGGCCTACTGGACGGGGCAGCTCGCCGACCTGCCCGAGCAGATCCGGCTGCCCGCCGACCGGCCGCGCCCGGCGGACACCTCCTACCGTGGCGGACATCTGGCCATCGACCTGGACCCGGAGTTGCACGGCGCGCTGGTGCGCCTGGGCCGGGAGCACGGCGCCAGCGTCTACATGGTGCTGCAGGCCGCGTTGGCGGCGCTGCTGGACAAGCTCGGCGCGGGCACCGACATCCCGGTCGGCAGCCTGATCGCCGGCCGGACCGACCAGGCCCTGGACGAGCTCGTCGGGTTCTTCGTCAACACCCTGGTGCTCCGCACCGACACCTCGGGCGACCCGACCTTCGCCGAGTTGCTGACCCGGGTCCGGGAGACCGCGCTCGGCGCGTACGCGCACCAGGACCTACCGTTCGAGCAACTGGTGGAGATCACCAACCCGTCCCGGTCGCTCGCCCGTCAGCCGCTGTTCCAGGTGCTGCTCGCGCTGCAGAACGTGCCTCACGCCGAGTTCGCGCTGCACGGCCTGCGTGCCGAGTTCCTGCCGGTGGGGATGCCCACGGCGATGTTCGACCTCGGCTTCCACCTGATGGAGCGTGCCGGAACCAGCGGGTCGGCCGAGGGCATCATCGGGCGGGTCGAGTACAGCACCGACCTGTTCGACCACGCGACGGTGGAGGTGCTGGTCGCCCGGTGGCTGCGGCTGCTGGCGACGGTGGTCGCCGAGCCCGACCGGCCGCTGAGCCGGATCGACGTCCTCACCGCCGAGGAGCGGCACGAGCTGCTGGTCTCGCGCAACGACACGGCGTGCCAGGCTCCCGCCGCCGGCCTGCCGTCCCTGTTCGAGGCGCAGGTCCGGGCGACCCCGGAGGCCTCGGCGGTGGTGTTCGAGGACACGGTGCTGACGTACCGCGAGCTGAATCGCAGGGCCAACCGCCTGGCACATGCGTTGATGGCGCGGGGGGCGGGTCCGGAGCAGGTCGTGGCGGTGCGGTTGCCGCGTTCTGCCGAGTTGGTGGTGGCCGTTCTCGCGGTGTTGAAGACGGGGGCGGCGTATCTTCCGGTGGATCCGGAGTACCCGGCTGCCCGCATCGCCTACATGCTGGAGGACGCACGGCCGGCCGTGGTGCTCGACGACCTGGCGGCGGTCGCACCGGCAGGGGAGTGGCCGGATTCCGATCCGGACGTCGTCGTGGACGCGCGGCATCCTGCCTACGTCATCTACACCTCCGGCTCCACCGGCCGGCCCAAGGCCGTGGTGATGCCTGCGGCGGGGTTGTTGAACCTGCTGGCGTGGCACCATCGGGCGGTCGGTGGCGAACCGGGCACGCGTACGGCGCAGTTCACCGCGATCAGTTTCGACGTCTCGGTGCAGGAGGTGCTCTCCGCGCTGCTGTACGGCAAGACGCTGGTGGTGCCGACGGAGGAGCAGCGCCGCAGCGCCGAGCTGTTCGCCCGCTGGCTGGACCGGCATCGGGTCGAGGAGCTGTTCGCGCCGAATCTGGTGATCGAGGCGCTGGCCGAGGCGGCCGAGGAGGCCGGGCTGGAGCTGCCGCATCTGCGGCTGGTCGCGCAGGCCGGTGAGGCGATGCGCCTGGGTGGTGCGGTACGGCGCCTCCAGTCCCGCAGGCCGGGCCGGGTGCTGCACAACCACTACGGCCCCGCCGAGACCCATGTGATCACCGCCTACCCGCTGCCGGCCGACCCGGCCGACTGCCCGTTGCCGGTGCCGATCGGCCGTCCGATCACCAACTGCCGGGTGTACGTGCTGGATTCGTCACTTCGGCCGGTCGCCCCGGGTGTGCTGGGGGAGTTGTACGTGGCGGGCGCGGGGTTGGCACGTGGGTACTTGAACCGGTCGGGTTTGACGGCGAGCAGGTTCGTGGCCTGTCCGTTCGGTGCGGACGGTGAGCGGATGTACCGCACCGGGGATCTGGTGCGGTGGCGTGCCGGCGGTGAGCTGGAGTATGCGGGCCGGGCCGATGATCAGGTGAAGGTGCGTGGGTTCCGGATCGAACTCGGTGAGATCGAGGCGGCGTTGGCCGCGCATCCGAGCGTTGCTCGGGTGGCCGTCATCGCCCGCGAGGAGCGGCCGGGGGACAATCGGTTGGTTGCCTATCTGGTGCCTGTCGCCGGTGTGGAGCTCCGTTCGGAGGGGCTGCGGGGCCATCTGCGTGATCGGCTGCCGGATTACATGGTGCCGTCGGCGTTCGTGGTGTTGGACGTGTTGCCGTTGACGGCGAACGGGAAGCTGGACCGGGCGGCGCTGCCCGTGCCCGACCTCGGTTCGGCCGCGGGGACGGGCCGGGGGCCGCGTTCGCCGCAGGAGCAGGTCCTGTGCGAGCTGTTCGCCGAGGTGCTCGGCCGGTCTCGGGTCGGCGTGGAGGACGATTTCTTCGATCTGGGTGGGCATTCGTTGCTGGCGACCCGGTTGGTGTCGCGGGTTCGGGCGACGTTGGGTGTGGAGCTGGAGCTGCGTAGCCTGTTCCGGACGCCGACGCCGGCGGGGCTCGCGGCCGGGCTGGCAGGAGCCGGTCGGGCCCGGCTCGCGCTGGTCCGTGGGGAGCGGCCGGAGCGGGTCCCGTTGTCCTTCGCGCAGCGTCGGCTGTGGTTCCTCCAGGAGTTCGGGACGCCGAGCGCCACCTATCACATGCCGCTCGCGCTACGGCTGTCCGGTGAGCTGGACCGGGTGGCCCTGGAGGAGGCGCTCGGCGATGTCGTCGGCCGGCACGAGACCCTGCGCACGGTCTTCCCGGCCGCGGACGGAGTGCCGTACCAGCGGGTTCTGGACGCTGCGGAGGTCGTCGTCCCGCTGACGGTACGTGTGGTCGGTGAGGCGGAGGTGTCGTTCCTGTTGTATGAGGCGGCGGTGCGGGGGTTCGATCTGGCGTCGGAACTGCCGCTGCGGGCGGAGCTGTTCGAGTTGGCGGCGGATGAGCACGTGCTGTTGCTGGTGCTGCATCACATCGCGGGTGACGGGTGGTCGTTGGGTCCGCTGAGTCGCGACCTCGCGACCGCGTACGCGGCGCGTTGCCGGGGCGAGGAACCGGGTTGGGTGCCGTTGCCGGTGCAGTACGCCGACTACACCGTGTGGCAACACGAGGTACTCGGGGACGAACACGACGCCGACAGCGTGATGGCCCAGCAGGTGTCCTATTGGACAGAAGCATTGGCCGGACTGCCCGACCAACTGCAGCTGCCGGTGGACCGGCAGCGTCCGGCGGTGGCGTCGTACCGTGGCGACCTCCTGGACGTCCGGATCGACGCCGAACTGCACGCTGCCCTGGTGGGGTTGGCGCGGCGTTCGGGCACAACCCTGTTCATGGTGTTGCAGGCGGCGCTTGCGACGCTGTACACGCGGCTGGGTGCGGGCACGGACATCGCGATCGGGAGTCCGATCGCGGGTCGTACGGACGAGGCGTTGGACGAGCTGGTCGGGTTCTTCGTGAACACGCTGGTGCTGCGGACGGACACGAGTGGTGATCCGTCGTTCGCGGAGTTGTTGGGGAGGGTGCGGGAGCGGGCGCTGTCGGCGTACGCGAGCCAGGATGTGCCGTTCGAGCATCTGGTGGGGGTGGTGAACCCTTCTCGGTCGCTGTCCCACCATCCGTTGTTCCAGACCATGCTGGCCGTGCAGAACGCACCGGGCGGCGACTTCGACCTGCCCGGCCTGGACGTGGCCACCTACCCGGTGGCGGCCGGAACTGCCAAGTTCGACCTCGGTGTGAGCCTCGCCGAACAGTTCGGGCCGGACGGAAGCCCGGCTGGGATCGTCGGTGCGGTGGAGTACGCCACTGATCTGTTCGACCGTTCTTCGGTGGAGAGTCTCTTCGCCCGGTGGACCCGGTTGCTGGCGGCGGTCGTGGCTGCTCCGGAGTTGCCGATCGGCGGGATCGACCTGTTGTCGGCCGGGGAGCGCCGTGAGCTTCTGCCTGTTGTCGAGGGTGGTGTGGTCGCGGGGACGGTGCCGGAGTTGTTGGCGGCGCAGGTGGCGGCGTCGCCGAATGCGGTCGCGCTCGTCCACGGCGATGCGGAGTTGTCGTATGCGCAGGTGGATGCGTGGGCGAACCGGTTCGCGCATGCGCTGATCGCGTGGGGTGTGGGGCCGGAGCAAGTGGTGGCGGTGGCGTTGCCGCGGTCGGTGGAGTCGGTGGTGGCGGTTTTGGGCGTGTTGAAGGCGGGGGCCGCGTATTTGCCGGTGGATCCGTCGTATCCGGAGGCGCGGATCGCGTTCATGTTGGAGGATGCCCGGCCGTCGGTGGTGGTCGACGATCCGGCGATGGTGGCCGAGGGTGACTGGCCGGAGACCGATCCTCATGTCGTGCTCGACGTTCGGCACCCGGCGTACGTGATCTACACCTCGGGTTCGACAGGTCGTCCCAAGGGTGTGGTGGTCGGCCACGGCGGTGTGGCGAGTCTGGTCGCGGCTCAGATCGAGCGGTTCGCGATCGAACCCGACAGCCGGGTGCTCCAGTTCGCCTCGCCCAGCTTCGACGCCTCGGTGTCGGAGATCTTCACCGCCCTGCTGCGCGGCGCGGCCCTGGTGCTGCCCCCCGCGGCCGAGCCGCTCGCCGCGCTGACCGACCCGGCCCTCGCGGTGACCCACGTGACGGTGCCACCGTCCGTCCTGGCCGCCGTGCCGGAGGAGGAGATTGCCGTCTCCACCCTGGTGGTTGCGGGGGAGGCGTGCCCGCCGGAGCTGGTGGAACGCTGGGCGCCGGGCCGAAGGATGATCAACGCGTACGGTCCGACGGAGACCACGGTCTGCGCGACGATGAGCGACCCGCTCTCGCCCGGCGCGGGCGTACCGCCGATCGGCCGTCCGATCGTCAACGCGCGGGTGTACGTGCTGGACGAGCGGCTGGGCCTGGTGCCGCCAGGGGTGGCGGGAGAGCTGTACGTCGCGGGCGCGGGTCTGGCGCGCGGCTACCTGAACCGGTCGGGTTTGACGGCGAGCAGGTTCGTGGCCTGCCCCTTCGGCGTGGACGGTGAGCGGATGTACCGCACCGGGGATCTGGTGCGGTGGCGTGCCGACGGTCAGCTCGAATACGTCGGCCGGGCCGACCAGCAGGTGAAGGTGCGCGGCTTCCGGATCGAACCCGGCGAGATCGAAGCGGCGTTGGCCGCGCACCCCGGCATTGCCCAGGCGGCCGTCATCGCCCGCGAGGACCGGCCGGGCGACACCCGGATCGTCGCCTACCTGGTGCCCGCTCGCGAGGGCGCGCCCGAGGCGGGCGGGCTGGCGGACCGGCTGCGGCGCGAGCTGCCCGCGTACATGGTGCCGTCGGCCTTCGTCACTCTCGACGAACTCCCGCTGACCGCCAACGGCAAGCTGGACCGGGCCGCCCTCCCGGCCCCCGACTACGGGGCGCCGGGCGCCGGGCGCGGCCCCCGGACCCCGCAGGAGCAGCTGCTGTGCGGTCTGTTCGCCGAGGTCCTCGGCCGGGAGCGGGTGCGCATCGACGACGGGTTCTTCGACCTGGGCGGGCACTCGCTGTTGGCCGCCCGCCTGCTCTCCCGTGTCCGCGAGACCCTCGGCGTCGCGGTGGGCCTGCGCACGCTGTTCGAGGCGCCGACCGTGGCCGGGCTCACCGAACGCCTGGTCATGAACGACCCCGACGACGCGTTGGACGTGGTGTTGCCACTGCGCTCGACCGGGGACGGGACGCCGCTGTTCTGCATCCATCCCGCCATCGGCGTCAGCTGGTCGTACAGCGGACTGCTGAACCACATCGCTCCGCAGCATCCGGTCTACGCGCTCCAGGCGCGCGGCCTCGGCCGGCCCGAACCCCTGCCGACGTCCTACGAGGAGATGGCGGCCGACTACGCCGACCAGATCCAGAAGATCCAGCCCGAGGGGCCCTACCTGCTGCTCGGCTGGTCCGCCGGCGGGCTGATCGCCCACGCGGTCGCCTGCGAGCTCCAGGCCCGCGGCGAGCGGACCGCGCTGCTGGCGATCCTCGACGCCTTCCCGGTGAGGGAGCTGCCCTTCGAGGTCACCGTGCCCACCGAGCAGGACGCGCTCGTCACCGTGCTCGGCGACGACTCGGACGGGTCGGGAGGCCTGCCACTGACGCCCAGTGGGGTCGTCGAGGTCCTGCGCAAGCGGGGGAGCGCGCTGGCCGCCCTGACGGAGACGCAGGTCGAGGCGGCCGCCCACATCATGATCAACAACGCGAAGCTGGCGGTCGGCTTCGCGCCCGGCCGGTACGACGGAGACCTGCTGCTGTTCAACTCCACGATCGATCTGGACGAGAAGAAGCCCGAGCCCGGGATCTGGCAGCCGTACGTCACCGGCCGGATCGAATCGCACGAGATCGTCACCCGGCACGAGCAGATGACCGGAGCCGGTTCGTTGGCCCAGCTCGGACCGGTTCTGGCCGCCAGGCTGGCCGAGGCCACCGGTGTCACCACAACCCGCAACCAGGAGGACTGATCCCCATGACCAATCCGTTCGACGATCAGGACGGCACCTTCCTCGTGCTCGTCAACGACGAGAACCAGCACTCGCTGTGGCCGCAGTTCGCGGACGTCCCCGCGGGCTGGACCGTTGCCCACGGCCCCGACACCCACGCCGCCTGCCTGGAGTACGTCGAGCGGTCCTGGACCGACATGCGGCCCAGGAGCCTCGCCGACGCCATGAACACCCAGCCGTAGTGCGGCCGTGTGGCCGACCTGGACGTGAGGCTCGGCTCAACGACGTGCACGCCTAGCGAGGACCTCTGATGGAAACACTGCTCTACGCCGCCGAACTGGTCGAGGAAGGCGGCGCCTACAGGCTCGTCGTCCAGGACGTGGCGCGGAACACCGTCCGGACCATCCCGGTTCCCAAGGCCATGGTGGACAAGTTCCCGACCTTCCTGTCGGCGCTCGGGGCCAAGCTCAACCCCGCATCGCCGAGCAAACGCCGGTAGTACGCCCCACACCAGGAGAGGCCGGTGCCTCCGGTGGCTGTCGCAACAGCTACCGGAGGCACCGGCCTCGTCACGCGGGGGCCGGCCGTGTGGACCGGCGGGCGCGCGGCAGCGGGTCGGGTTACACGGCGGTGAGGCTGACGCGTCCGAGACGGGGCTTCGGATCCCTGACGGCCTTGCCGGGCGCCGGTTCGGGCAGAGGGGTGGACGGCACGATGACGACGTCCTTCAGGTCGTCCGGCAGGAGCCCCTGTTCGAGCAGGTAACGGACGTTGTCGGTGATGTCGAAGCTCACGGTGTGGCCACCGTGCTTGTGCATCAGACCGTCGACGTCCGCCATCCCGAAGTGGGAGATGAAGCCGACGAAGTAGGGCCCGTCCGGATCGAACTTGCCTTCGGGGTCGTTGAGGAAGACACGGAACGTCGTCCCGGGCGGCACGTCCGTGCCCACATCGTGCAGGGTGAGGATCACGCGGGTCTCCCGTGCTTCGCCGGTGACCACGGCGCGCATGATCCGGCCGATGTCGTCGGGGGCTTCCACGCCCACCGTGGTCGGTCCGTGGACGCTGTGGATCTGCGGGGGGTCGGCGGAGACCGCGGCCGCGACGGGCTCGCCCACCTGGGTGACCCGTTGCGGAAGCGGACGAGGGCGAGGGGTGCCCGTTCCGCTGGTCTGGTCGTCGTACGTGTAGTCGCGCGTGTCCAGGAACTCGCGGCACCTGGGATTCTGGATGATCCCCTTCTCGTCGTAGAAGGCGAACTGGCGGTCCAGCCAACCGGGGGAGTCGGGGTTCTGGTTGCCCTTCTTCAACCAGATCCACCAGAGCCGGTCGATGTTGCTGTGGTGCAGGAAGAAGATCGGATCGCGGGCGGAGACCATGAGGCCCATCCAGCCGCCGACGCCACCGTGGATCATGTTGTGCGGGACCATCTCCAGATCACCGAAGCCGGGCACCATGATGTGCGGCATGGCTGTGCCGGTGTCCTCGCTGCCGAAGCTCGGCTGGGGGACCGTCGAGGTGTGTTCCGGTGCGAAGAAGTCCGTCCGGCTCATGGCGAGGAAGGGGTTGACCTCCGGGTAGCCGGTCACCTCTTTCGCGCTGTTCGTGCCCTGGGCGCGGTGCGGGGGATTCCTCCAGTATTCCGAACAGTCGTTGATGTCCTGGAACTGACGACAGTCCGGGTCGTTGACATCGTCCGGAAGGTAGAGAGGGTTCGGGGCCGCCTGGTCGGTGCCGAACGGCTTGGACGGCATCGTCGGGGAGCGGAAGGCCGCCGGAAGGGCCCGCGTGGTGTAGTCGGTGGGGGCTGGGCCCGGGCCGGGAGGGGGAACGTCCCGCGCGTAGTTCCAGTACGGCAGGGCCCAGGTGTCGGCGGGGTTCGGCTCGCCCCCGCCGAGCCCCGGGGCGGCGATCTCCTTGATGGTCGCCCGGACGATCTTTTCGAAGTACCACAGGTAGGCCCGGTGCCAGGGCAGGAAGAACCAGCCGCCGTGCGGACACTGCTCGAAGGTGAAGGGCGGCACCGTCTCGTTCGAGGGCTTGACCGTCGTGGGTGCCGTCTCGTTGCCCGGGATGCCGTGGAAGTACCCTTGGAACTTCCAACTGTTGGCGTACTGGCCCGACTGCTTCTGCATCTGTCCGACGGCCCGGGCGTACCAGTACAGCGCCGGATCCCAGGTCTTCAGCTGGGTCGCGTCCTTGCGCACGAACGTGGCACCGTTCGTCATGTCTCCTCCTCGACGTGGACGGGACGCCCGCATGAGGGCGCCCCTGTTGATCCCGCTGATCCGTACCGATGCCAACGGCCACCCGCATCGTGTTTCGCACACAAACGTTCTGGAGGGTGAACCGTTGTGCCATCCGGACGAACGTCGTGGTCATGACCGGAAATGCTCGGTGCTCGTCCCTCGCCCCCGATCGGCGGCGACCGGCATGGGCTGATCGGCTGTCAGCCCATGCCGACCAGCATGTAGAACATGCCGATGGCCATCACCGTCCGCCGCGCGGCGATCAGCCCGGGTGAGGCCGTCACCACGGGTGCCCGGGCGCTGGTCGGCCGGACGCCGGAGGCCGGGCGCCGCAGGAGCGCACCGGCTCCCCAGGCGGCGTGTGCCAGGAAGTACGCGGCCAACATGCACAGTGCCCACTCCGGCATGGCCTCATGGGTGCCGTACGCGGCACCGCCACCGGAGTGGTGATGCGCCGGAGCCATGAACAGCGCCAGGGCGGCCAGCGCGGCCGCGCTGAGGACGTGGTGGGGGTAGTGCTGCCAGGTGCCGGCCGACGCCGAGTGGCGGTGGCGCCCCACACGTCCCGCCAGGAGGAGCGCCGGCCAGGCCGCGGACGCGGCGAGCAGGGCCGCCCACAGGACGTGCGGCAGGGGGTCGAACGCCGGTGCCATCATCGCGGCCATGGCGAGGGCCATCACGAACTCGGTCACTTCCAGCCGTCGGTCCGCGTATCGACGCCCGGCGACGACGAACACGCAGTGGACCGCGCACCAGCCGGTCAGGGCGATCAGCAGGGCGGTGGCGATCACGGGTTCTTGCACGGGAACCCCCGTTCCATAGCCGCACTCCGGCCCGGCGAGGAGCCGTCGGCCGTCGAACGGCCCTGCACTGCGGTCGGTCGGCCGTACGTCGCCGGCTGTCCTCCCCTCACACTAGGCCGCGGTGCTGTTCGACGCCCGGGGAGGCCGGGCGGCTGCCGAAGGGGGCCGGGTCACCGTCCGTGTCCGCATCCGCGGGGCTCAGGGCATCCGCATCCGCGGGGCTCAGGGCATCCGCACCCGCGAGGCTCAGGGCATCCGCCATCGCCCGGACGCCGGGTCAGTCCGCAGGACCCGGCCCGCGTCCGCGGCATGGCATTCGGCCGACGCCGTCGCGCGGCGTGTGGAGGTGAGTGCATAGCGTGGCGTCCTGGGGGTCATCCGAGCACTTCCGCGGGTCGCGGCTGTCTGTCGAGGCCGTCCGGCCCGCCCTCCAGGAGGCAGTACATGAGACTTCGGGCATTTTCGAGCGCGCTGGCAGCCGCCGTGCTGACCATCGGCCTGACCGCCGCCGCGGCCCCGGCCGCGTACCCGGCCGAGTCCCCGACCGGGGCCGCGGACCGGCCGTTCCTCGACCGCCTGACCACCGTGTCCACCGTCGCGTCCACCGTGCCGGAGAACGGTGACGTGAACCCGTACGGCGTGTTCACGATCCGGGAGAGCACCGGTGACCTGCACCGGGGCAACGTCCTGGTCAGCAACTTCAACAACTCGGCGAACCCGCCCGCGGGCGAGCAGGGCCGGGGCACCACGCTGGTCCAGATCACCCCGGGCGGCACTCGGACCACGTTCGCCACCATCGATCCCGCCAACCTGCCCGGCCCGTGCCCCGGCGGCGTCGGGCTCACCACGGCGCTGACGGTCCTGCCCGGCGGCTGGGTCGTGGTCGGCAGCCTGCCCACCGCGGACGGCACGTCCGCCACCGCCCAGGCCGGCTGCCTGCTGGTGCTCGACAAGCACGGCACGGTCCGCGAGACGATCGCCGGAGACGGCATCAACGGGCCGTGGGACCTCACCGCCGTCAGCCACGGCCGGCGGAGCGAGCTGTTCGTGACCAACGTCCTCAACGGGACGGTCGCCGGCGGCGGCGCGGAGGTCGACCAGGGCACCGTCCTGCGGATCACCCTGTGCGACAAGGGCGACCTGCCGCCGCAACGGGAGGCCACCACCGAGATCGGCTCCGGCTTCCCCGAACGGACGGACCCGACGGCCCTGGTGGTCGGCCCGACCGGGGTCGGCCTCGGCCGCGACGGCACGCTCTTCGTCGCCGACACCGTGCTCAGCCGGATCACCGAGATCCCGAACGCGCTGAACCGGAAGGACAGCGCGGGGATCGGGCGGGTCGTCTCCTCGGGCGGCGCCCTCAACGGCCCGCTGGGCATGGCCATCACGCCCAGGGGCGACATCCTGACGGTCAACGGCGGCGACGGCAACATCGTCGAGACCACCCCGGCCGGGCGGCAGGTGGCGGTCAAGCAGATCAACAACGAGGGCACCCCGCCCGGCGCCGGCGCCCTCTTCGGCCTCGCACTCGATCTCGACCACGACGCCGTCTACTTCGTCAACAACACGGACAACGTCCTGGACGTCCTGCGCTGACCGCGGTGCCGGCGCACCCCCGGAGCAGGCCGTCCCCGCGCCGGCCTGCTCCGCAACCGTCCTCCGGCTCCGCAGCCGAGTCCATGGTTCGAGCATGACCGGGCGGAACACATCGAGGCGCCGGCCGTCCATGCGGGAATGCTGTTGGGCATCATCGCTTCAAGACGTTCGATGCACTGGCGACTCCTCCTTCAAGCAGCCGCGCGAGCCCGCCCCTGAGCTTCCAGGGACTGTCGGGCCGCATGGGAACAGCGACCGTCGTGAATTCCGCGGGTAAAGACGTCCACTTTGTGGCATAAAATCCTTATGTTTGGCAAGTGAAGTATGCGCAGTACATTGCGTTGTTGGTATCGGCACGATGCGGGCAGCTGACGGCATTGGTCACCGCGTGATTGCCGGAAGGTAGTTGAGGTACTCTCAACTCTGGCCGTATGGTCTGTACCATCCGGAAGCTGAACGTTGTGCTCGATGATGTGCGCAACTGGGACTCGCAACCACGAGGGGCGGCCTTGGCAGGCAGGTGATGTGGGGCGCATACGATGTCGTGGCGTCGCGCGCCGGCTCGGATGAGGAGGGTGAAGAAATGACTGCACCGTATCGCAGCAGCCTTGGACAGACTCCCGACCAGAGCATCATCAGAGTGGCCTTCTTCATCGATGACGAACTCCTTCGCTTAGGGCTCCAGGGCCTCGCACGCAATCTCGCGGGCGAGATCGAGGCGGTCTTCGTCGCGCGGGAGGCGAACCTGAACGGAACCCTCGCGGGGCGCGCGCCACAGGTGGTCGTCGTGACCGCTGCGAGCAGCGCCAAGCCGCCGATGGGCGACGTGCCGGCGGAACATCCCCCTCGACGCCTCATGATCCTGGACAGGGGCCAGGTGACGGACGTGTCGGATCTGGCCAACTACACCGCCGACGGATACCTGATCCGCCAGAACCTCACCGCCGACGCACTGGGCCGGGCCCTGCGGCAATTGACGGCAGGCGAGATGGTCATTCCGGTGGAACTGGGTCGAGAAATGGTTCGCCGGGTGAGCGGGGCGGCTCCGAGAAACCGCTCGGCGACCCTCACCATTCGGGAGTCCGAAACTCTCTCCCTGCTGGTGCGGGGCATGAGCAACAAGCAGATCGGGCGGCGGCTCTCCATTTCCGAGCACGGGGCCAAGCGTCTGGTGAGCAGCGTCCTGTTGAAGCTCAATGCCACCAATCGCACGTCGGCCGTGGTCAATGCGATCAGGAGCGGCCTGGTGGACGAGGCCGATATGGACATCGACATCCACTGAGACCCGATCTGCTCCGGCCGACTGGTCATGGATTCGGTTGCGGGAGCGTTGTCGACCGAGGGAATTCCACGCCGAAAGGTTGAGCAGGGGAGCCGTCTTCGCCGCGGTCTCCTTGAGCTCGGCGTCGGAATCGGCACCATCCCGCGACATCGGCCGCCGTGACCGCGGTGTCGCCGCCCGGTCGTCCTCTGGCGCTTCGGTGCGACGTCGGTAACATGAGGTCCCCTCATGTTTCTCGTCGGGAGGCTGCCATGCCGGACCGCCGCGACCTGCCGGCAGACTTCTGCTGGGGTGCCGCCACCGCCGCCTACCAGATCGAGGGGGCGGTGGCCGAGGACGGCCGCGGCCCGTCCGTCTGGGACGTCTTCGCCGCCCGCCCCGGAGCCGTACGGGACGGGCACACGGGGGCGGTGGCCTGCGACCACTACCACCGGTACCCCGAGGACGTCGCGCTGATGAAGGACCTCGGGCTGGACGGCTACCGGTTCTCCATCTCCTGGCCCCGCGTCCTGCCCACCGGCGCGGGCGCCGTCAACCCGGCCGGACTCGCCTTCTACGACCGCCTCGTGGACGCCCTCCTCGACGCCGGCATCACCCCGCTCCCCACCCTGTTCCACTGGGACCTCCCGCAGGGCCTGGAGGACAACGGTGGCTGGCTCCACCGCGACACCGCGTACCGCTTCGCCGACTACGCCACCGTCGTCGTCGACCGACTCGGCGACCGCGTCCCCGCCTGGATCACCCTCAACGAGCCCTTCGTCCACACGGTGTTCGGCTACGCCCTCGGCACCCACGCCCCCGGCCGCACCCTGATGTTCGAGGCCCTCCCGGCTGCCCACCACCAGCTCCTCGCCCACGGCCTGGCCGCCTCGATCCTGCACGACCGCGGACTGGAGGCGATGCTCTCCAACAACCTCACCCCGGTCGAGCCGGCCTCTCCCGCCGAGCCCGATCTCGCCGCCGCCCAGGCCTACGACGCCCTCCACAACCGGCTGTTCACCGACCCCGTCCTCCTCGGCCGCTACCCCGACCTCTCCGCCCTCGGCGTCCCCGACGACATCTTCGGCGCCGTCCGTCCCGGCGACACCAACCTCATCCACGCCCCCGGACTCGACGGCCTCGGCCTCAACTTCTACAACCCCACCCGCGTCGCCGCCCCCACCGAACCCGGCCTGCCCTTCGACCTGGTCGACATCCCCGACGTCCCCCACACCGCCTTCGGCTGGCCCGTCGTCCCCGACGCCCTCCGCCAACTCCTCGTCAACCTCAAGGAGTTGTACGGCAAGGCCCTCCCACCCATCACCATCACCGAGAACGGCTGCTCCGTCGCCGAGTCCACCACCCCCGACCAACCCCGCATCGACTTCATGGCAGCCCACCTCGACGCCCTCGCCGTCGCCATCTCCGCAGGCGTCGACGTCCGCGGCTACTACACCTGGTCCCTCCTCGACAACTACGAGTGGGCCGAGGGCTACCACCAACGCTTCGGCCTCGTCCACGTCGACTTCGCGACGCAGCGGCGCACGCCGAAGGCCTCGTATGCCTGGTACCGAGACCTCATCGCCGCCCACCGGGCGCGGTACGAGAAGTAGGAAGACCGATATATCTGGCAATCCAATTGTCGGATGGCCGAGTCGTGGGAAGGGTGTCAACTGCAGTTGCGGTCCCGCGCTACGGGCACGGTGACGGGCGCACGCACGGCCTCCAACTCACAGAAGCGGCAGGAGGATCTCGTCAATGGGGCGGCACTTCACCGGATCGTCGACGATCAGGCGGCGCCCAGGGCCGATTCGTACCTGGCCCTCGACGATGACGGCGCGTTGGGCCTGGTGCCAGGAGACAGCCTCCTGGTAGTGCTCGAACGGGAGTCGGACGCGGATCTCCGACATCCGCCCTCGGCGGACTGTCGAGATGGTGACCCAACCGAAGGGCTCGTCGGTAACGTGGCGCAGTTCCACGATGCTGCCCGAGAACGTCGAACGGGCATCGATACGGCTCTGCTTGAGCTGAATCGCAACCTCCTCGATCTTCTGAGAGGCGTCGCTGTCGATGACCACGGAGTCAGGCATGGTGGACGGAGCGGGCAGTGATTCGGCCCAACCAAACCTGGTCTCGAACTCGCCGACTGCCGGTTCGGCCAGGATCTGTGCCAGAGCTGAGCAGAATTCCCTGCTGACACCGCGTTCCACGACCGAGTGAAGGTCGCTCTTGGTGGGTGAGTGCTCGGGGTCGACGATGATCTCCTTCACCGCCATGATCGACTGAGCGAAGGTTCGGGTGACACGTCGTTCGAACGGTTCAGGGGGCGAGAGCAGCACTTCCACGTTGGGCAGGGCCGGTTGTTCGTAAGAGCGGTGCTCAGGCTCGGAAAGCGGCACCAGGAGCGGGATGATGAATGACCCCTCCTGAGTGTGGTCCATCCGCGCCTTCCTGAGAACCTCGTCCCCTCGGCGTGCGTAGTTCCCGCCGATGTCGCCGCGCTCGTTCCAAGCCGTGGTTCCAGCGGCGCGAAGAAGCTTCCGGGCAGAACTGATGACGGTCGAAGCCGCCTCGAACGGGATGGTGTCGGTGATCCGATGGTCGTTGGCCGCGCGCAGGAGAGTCACATCCATGCGGTGGTAACGAATTCTGGGCCCGAGGAGTGCTGCAGTCGTGCCTTCGTGAGTGGCGAGGCGGTCGAGGATTCCCTTGGCAATGACGGAATCGTTCCCATCGATTGCTGGGACGCCGTCAACTCGACGGTCAGGAAGCCGGTTTGGAAGTGCTTGATGGCTCGGGCGAGCATGGGCTCCGGGTCGGTTGCTGCCCGTTCCGTCTGGGTGTGCCTCGCTCTGGCGGGAGGCTGTCCGGGTGCTGGAAATGCGGGAGGTCTGCCCCCCGGGGTTCGGGAGGCAGACCTCGTGATCGCGGTCAGGTCAGGCGTTGTTCGGCTTGAGTGTCCAGTTCTGCTCGGGTCCGCCGTTGCAGTCCCAGAGGATGAGTTGGGTGCCGTTGGTGGTGACGGAGGCGGGGTCCGCGAGGCATCGGCCGGAGCCGGGGTTGTAGATCGATCCGTCGGCCCGGGGGATGAACTGCTGGGCCGGGTTGGACTTGGCGTCGCCCCAGCAGGTGTACCACTGGATCGGTGTGCCGTTGCCGGTACCGGAGTTGGTGGCGTCCAGGCAGCCACCGAGCAGGTTGGCCTGGCCGTTCGGGTTGAAGGTCCACTGCTGGGCGGTTCCGCCGTTGCAGTCCCACATCTGGACCTTCGAGCCCGGGGTGGTGCTGGCTCCGTTGTCGTCCACGCACTTGGCGGTGTTGACGTTGGAGGTCAGCGGGCCGGGGGTGCTGCCGGGAACGGTCGCGCCCTGGTAGACCGCGACGTCGGCGATGCCGCCCTTGAACGGGTTGTTGGGCTGGCCGGCGTTGAAGTAGCGGCCGATCACGAGTTTGCCGGTGGGGGCCATGGTGGTGGTGTGCATGCCGGTGGCGGCGAGTGCGCCGTTGACGTAGAGGGCCATCTGGCCGGTGGTGGCGTCGTAGCTCGCGGTGAGCTTGGTCCAGACGCCGAGCTGCACGCGGGCAGCGGAGTTCTGGCGTGCACTGCCGTTGACGGGGTTGGTGTGGTCGTAGGACCAGCCGGAGTCGGAGGTCGACATGCCGAAGGTCCAGGTGGTGACGCCGGATTGGAAGGTGCCGGGCCAGATCATGAAGTTG
>NZ_LFMD02000005.1:21688-31919 GCF_015776785.2 Kitasatospora sp. SUK 42
GGCGGGTTGAGCGGCTGGCTGAAGTGCAAGGCCAAGAGCGCCGTCCACACCGTCGTCAAGGCCGTCGAGGACCACCCGGTCATCGCCGCCATGGTCGTCACCGCCGTCGTCGTCGGCGCGGCCGCCTGCATCGTCGCCTCCGGCGGCGCCTGCGGCGGCGTCCTCGTCGCCGCCGCCGAAGGCTTCGCCGGCGCCCTGGAAACCGGTGCCACCCTCTCCGGCGCCGTGGCCGGAGCAGCGATGGGAGCCGCAGGCACAGGCGGACTGGCCCTCGGAGCGACAGCGGTCGCAAGCCTCGGTGCCGGCAAGATCATGTCGGCGATCGAGCAGGACGCGGGCAAGGAAGCCGCAGCCACCAGCCGCTCCACGCAGCCGGAGGTGAAGGTCGACGGCACGGGCTCGCGCGGACACGCCGACGAACCGGCCGTGGGCAAGAACCTTCCGTCGGCTCACGCCGTCGCGGAGTCCGTGACCCATGGAAGCCGAAGCGACGGCAACGCCGTCATCGCCGGCCACGGGTGGCGCGACCAGTACGCCGAGAGCTTCGAGATGCCCCAGGGCACGTGGCTCAAGTGCCACTGCGAGGACGGAATGAAGCTCGGCGACTCGGCCGGCCTGAAGATCGAGCTCGGGCAGCCGGTTCCCGTGACGGAGACCATCCTTCCGGGACAGCGGATGAAGGACATCCTGGTCGGTCCTCCCAAGGGCCTGAACGTCGCCACCGGAAGCGTCGTCACGTCCGTTCCCACACCGCTGAGCGAGATGCTCAAGCCGGGAATGGGCTGTGTGTACCTCGCCACCTGTAGGGAGTTGAGAGAAGGGTTCTGATCGCTGGTCCACTTCGACCTCGATCTGCTGTGACGGTCCGCCGGTTCGCCCGGCGGGCCGTCACGGCCTTTCTGGACCTGCGACCCGGCAGACCGTGCCGGTGCCGTCCACGCCGGTGGGGCGGGACGGTGGGACAGGGCGGGGGCGTCGGGGCCGGCGGCTCTCCCGGGCGGCGGGAGGCGGCCCACCGCGGCAGCACGTCCTCGCGCTGTCACCCTGGACTCCGGTGTGTGGATACGACCCACTAAGCTCCTGCCCCTGGAGACTGCCTGCCTCCCCGCGGAGACCGGGACCCGGCAGGCCTCTCCGCCGCAGGCCAGGCACACTTCCCCTTGTCCGGGGCGGCCGTGGCCGGCGTCCGGCAAGGCACGTGGTCGACGTCGCAGACGTGCGGGGCCCGTACGCCGTGAACCATGTCAGAGCGAATCCGATCGAAAGGCGCATCGATGACGTACTACGGGGACGGGACCGACTACGAGTACCTCTCGCCGGACATGCGGGACATCCCCGTCCAGTGGAAGCGCGAGATCAACATCGGATGGCTCGACAGGCACTTCGACTTCCCGACGGGGGAGCCCCTCCCGGAGCTGGCCGAGGCCCTGAGATGGCTCGTCTCGACGCGGGCCGTGAACCGCACTCGCGGTTGCCACCCCTGCTACTTCTGCAAGACCGCCGACGTCGAGATTCCGAACGCCGCGATCCCGGGGAAGACCGTGTACCTCGGTATGGCCGAGATCCGGGTCGGAGCCGCGGAGGGTGTTGCCTATGCGGCCCCGACCCTCATCTCCCACTATGTCGAGGAGCACGGCTACCTTCCCCCTCTCGCTTTCCAGGAGGCGGCGGTGGCCGAGTACCGGGAACTGGCCGGGAACGCCGGAGCCCTCTGAGGAAGCCCCTGGTCGAGGGGCTGGGTGGCCCGGATCAGTGGCTGTTGTCCGGGTGGTGGACGCTGAGGGTGCCGTAGGCCGGCAGCACGCCGGCCAGGTCGCCGGGTTTGGCTCGGAGGGTGGCGTCCAGGAAGGCGAGGGTGGCTGCGGCGACGACGCGCGGGCTCTCGGTGCGGCCCAGGGAACCGACGATCGAGGGCACGGGCGGCAGGTACAGCGGGCCGTCCATGAACGTGAGGTGTGCGGCGCCGGGGATGGTGAGCCGGTAGCTCGTCGCGGTGCTGGACTTGAGCGCCTCGGTGAGGCGGGGCAGGTAGCGCGGGTCGGTTCCCGGGGTGATGGCCTGGGTGAGCGCGAGCGTCGGCCGGCCGAGGGAGGGCGAGGTCGGGCCGTGGGGGTAGCCGTCCAGATCGATGACGGCGTCGAACCGGCGATCCTGCCGGGCCGCCTGCAGGGCGGCGGCACCCCCCATGGAGTGGCCGGTCACCGCTACCCGGCCGGTGTCCAGGCGTCCGGTCAGCGGGCCGGCGATCTCACCTCGGCCCAGGGCGTCCAGTTGGGTGAGGACGAAGCTGAGGTCGGCGGCTCGTACCGCCGTCCAGCCGGCCGCCAGCTCGTCGTCCTTGCCCGGGTCGCCGGTGGAGGCGGTCTCGGTGGTGATCGTCCGGCCGTCGTCGAGGACGACCGCGGCGGAGTCGTACGGGTGGTCGAGAGCGGCGACCACGTAGCCGTGGCTGGCCAGTTCCTCCGCCCAGGCGGTGTTCTGGGTGCGCACTCCGCCCGACCCGGGAGAGAACAGCACGACCGGGAACCGTTCGCCACCACCGGCCACCGGGGCGCCGAAGACCGAACGGGTGTGGGCGCGCGGAACACCGTCGACCAGGAAACCCGGCAGGCCGACCCCGCGGGCGAGGGCTTCGGAGACGGTGCGCGCCTCGTGCTCCGTGCGTCCGAGGTACTGGGCCCGCCGCGTGCCCGCGGGACTCTGCTGCGCGGGGTACCAGAGCTGGACCACGACCGTACGCAGGTCGTCCGGATCGGCGGTGAAGGTCTCGGGGCGGTGTGGATCGGTCCACTGCACCACGCGGGTGCCGACCGCGAAGCCGCCCGACGGTTCGGGGAACACGGGTACGGGAAAGGCCCAGGCGGCCACCGGGCCCGTGGCGATCAGGCCGACGCAGGCCACCGATCCCGGCAACGCCAGCCACCAGCGGGCCCGCCACGCCGGCCGGCCGGTACGGCGTCGCAGCAGGGGGGAGAGGGCGAACGGCACCGTGGAGGCGGCGCCTGCCAGGACCGGCAGCATCTGCCAGCGGATCCCCGCCACACTCAGCACGATCGCGGACAGCAGGAGAACCGCCCCCGCCACGATCGTGACGCGTGGGCGGGCGGCCGGGGGAAGCCAGCGCGCCACCACCAGCGCGACGGCACCCAGCAGGGCAAGGATTTCCAGGGGGGACATGGACAGTCCCGCGATGATCTCGGTCACCCGGCCATACTCGGCGCCGGGCATGCGCCGCCACATCGATCCCGGGTCGTCATCGTGTGCGACCGGGATCGCAATCCGCGGCACGTCCCGGTGCGACCGGAGCAGCAATCGAGCACGCCGGATCGGTGGCCGCCCTGCGACCACGGGAGGTAGCGGGACTCCTCCTGCGGGCGTATCCCGGCACGGTGCCATCCGACGACGGACTCATGTGCTGCGCGGGGTCCGCGGCCTACCGTGACAGGGCCGCGGTACGTGCCGGGCGGTGCGGGGCGTACGGTCCCCGTGCTCGACGCGGATCCGGCCGTACGTGGTGGCCGCCCCGGCCGGGGCTGCCCCATGACGCCGAATCGACAGGGACGGGTGATGACCGAGGCGGCCGCGGAACCCGGCGATGCCCACCGGGACCGGGTGAGGGACCGGGTGCGGTGGGAGAGGACGGCCTACGCCGGCCCGGCCTCCGCACGGGCGGCGCGACCGGTGACGGCCACCAGGCGCCGGGGCCCCCGGCTGCCGCCCGTGGTGTGGGACTCGCTGCTGCCGACGCTTCTCCTCGTCAACGTCCTGACCACGTACCCGCCGCAGGAGCTGCCGGTGGCCGTGGCCCTCACCGCCGCCCTCGCGCTGCCCCTGGTGTGGCGGCGCCGGGCCCCGCTCACGGTGTTCGGCGCCGTGGCGGCCGCGGCCCTCGTCCAATGGCTGATGGACGTCCAACTGCCTGCGGACATCGCCCTGTTGGTGGCCCTCTACACGGCGACCGCGAACTCGGGCCGACGCGGCACGCTCGTCGCCAGTGCCATCGTGGAGGCAGGCGTCCTTCTGGCCTGCCTGCGCTGGGCGACGGAAGGCGCGTTCCTGACACCCTTCGTCGCGGTCACCGCGACGGCCGTTGCCGCAGCCGTCCTCGGTGTGAACGTGCGGACCACGCGCGCCTACCTCGCGGCCCTGGAGGAGCGGGCCGCACGCCTGGAGCAGGAACAGGAGCAGCAGGCGCGACTGGCCGCCGCCGAGGAAAGGACGCGCATCGCCCGGGAGATGCACGACATCGTCACCCACAACCTGTCCGTCATGGTCGCGCTCACCGACGCCGCCGTCTACGCGCAGCACCGGTCGCCCGACAGGACCACCACCGCGATGCTCCAGATCTCCGAGACAGGCCGACAGGCCCTGACCGACATGCGGCGCTCGTTGGGCATCCTGCGGACCGACGAACCGGACGCGCAGCGCCACCCGTTGCCCGGCATCGCACAACTGGAGGCCCTCGCGGACCAGATGTGCACTGCCGGACTGCCCACCCGCCTCAAGGTCCACGGCAGCCACACCCACATACCCGCCACCGCGCAACTCACCGTCTACCGCCTGGTTCAGGAAGCCCTGACCAACACCCTCAAGCACACACCCCCCGGCACACGCGCGGAGGTCCGGATACGGTGCTCGACCGGGGCCGTCACCGTGGACGTCACCGACAGCGGCCCCTGCCCGCCACCTCCCGCCGCCACACCGTCCGGCCACGGCATTCCCGGCATGCGCGAGCGCTCGGCCGCCTACGGGGGGAAGTTGCGGGCCGGACCGCTTCCGGGCGGCGGCTGGGGCGTCCACACCCGCCTCGACCTCGGCAGCAGCGGAGCGGTGTCCGCATGACGATCCGCATCCTGATCGCCGACGACGAAGCGCTGCTCCGCATGGCCTTCAGCACGGTCCTGGAGGCCCAGCCCGACATGGCACCGGTCGGCGAAGCCGCGGACGGCCTCCAGGCCGTACGCCTCGCCCGGGAGCTGCGCCCCGATGTCGTCCTCATGGACGTCCGGATGCCCGGCACCGACGGGATCGAGGCGACCCGACAGGTCGTCGGGATCTCCCCGCAGAGCAGAGTGCTGATCCTCACCACCTTCGACCTGGATGAATACGCCTTCGCCGGACTCAACGCCGGAGCCTCGGGCTTCCTGCTGAAGAACACCAGGCCCGAGGAGCTCCTCACCGCGATACGCAGCGTTGCCGCGGGCGACGCGGTGCTCTCCCCGCGGATCACCCGCCGCCTGCTGGAGAACCTCCGCCCGCACATCCCCGGCGGCGGCGACGCCGCCCGTGACGCCGACCGCGACGACCGGCTGAGCCGGCTCAGCGCCCGTGAACGCGAGGTGCTCGTCCAGGTGGGCCGGGGCCTGTCCAACGCCGAGATCGCGGCCGCCCTGTACCTCGCGGAGGCGACGGTGAAGTCCCACCTGGGGCGGATCCTGCAGAAGCTCGAACTCCGCGACCGGATACAGGTCGTGATCTTCGCCTACGAGAGCCGCCTCGTCCACCCGGCATGACGCCACCGCCGGAGCCACCGTTGTGGCACGGCGGAGGTGATGGGCCGAGTGGTGGAACTCGCCGCGGCCGTCTGCTTGACGCCTCGTCAGTACCGGTGCGCGTGCTGCGGACTCCCCGGCGCGGCCGGACGCATTCCTGTGCATTCCTTCGACAGCGCGAGTGCCGCGTGACACCCTGGAATCAGCGTTGCTTCGGCACGGTGAGCCGGTCGTGCGCCTGTGCGGCTGTGCGCCCGTGTGCCTGTGCACCGCCGACGCGAGCCGCTGCCAGGGTGCTCGCGCGACGTTCGACAAGAGACGACGTTCGACAAGAGAGGGGTCACCGATGGTGTCGGACCAGGCCGTGATCGGTTGCCCCGGGGTGTTGGTGATCGGTACCCGGGGGGCCGCGGGTCCTGGTGAGGTCCTGGTGAAGATCAGGGGCGGCTCGGAGGCCTTCCTCGCGTGGTCGGAGGAGCCGCTGCCGAAGGGGACGCCCGTCCTGGTGATCGAATCGCGTGGTCTACGCCAGGTGGACGTCATCGAGTGGACCGACCCGACCGACGACCCGTGGGCCGACCGTGCCGACGGCATGCGCTGAGGAGACGACCAGGATGTTCGGCTACCGCGTCCCTGCCCCCGACCAGGCGATGCTGATTTCAGGCGGAAAGCGCGGCCTCGCGGGTGCGCCGTTCCGCGTGGTGACCGGGCACGGCACGTTCGTGCTGCCGGTCTTCCGCAAGGTCCGCTTCCTGACTCTGGCGATGTGCGAGGCGGAGGTCGCCGAGACCTGCGTCACCAAGCAGGGCATCGCGCTGACGGTACGGGCGGTGATCGCGTTCAAGGTCGGCAACGACAGCGAGAGCATCGTCAACGCCGGCCAGCGCTTCCTGTCCGACCAGGAGCAGATGTCGGTGCTGACCGGCCGGATCTTCGCCGGGCACCTGCGCGCCATCATCGGCTCGATGACGGTCGAGGAGATCGTCACCGAGCGGCAGAAGCTCGCCACCGAGGTCCTGGACACCTCGAAGGCCGAGATGGCGAAGATCGGGCTGAGCGTGGACTCGCTCCAGATCCAGTCGATCGACGACGGAGACACCGGTTACATCGTCGCGATGTCGGCCCCGCACCGGGCGGCCATCCAGCGGCAGGCCCAGATCGCCCAGGCGCAGGCCGCCCAGGCCGCGGCGGAGGCGGAGCAGCAGTCCGCCCGGCAGCAGGCCGAGTACGCCCGGCAGACGGCGGTGGTGAAAGCGCAGTACAGCGCCGAGGTGGACCAGGCCCAGGCGCAGGCCGCCCAGGCCGGCCCGCTGGCGCAGGCGCACGCGCAGCGGGAGGTGCTGGCCGCGCAGACCGAGCTGGCCCAGCGTGCGGCGGAGCTGCGCCAGCAGCAGCTGGTCGCCGAGATCGTGAAGCCGGCGGAGGCGGAGGCCGAGCGGATCCGGGTCGTGGCGCTGGCCGAGGCGGAGCGGATGAAGATCCAGGCCGAGGCGGCGGCCTCGCACGGCCGGGTGGCACTGGACCGGATGCTGATCGACCAGTTGCCGCAGATCGTCAAGGAGGCGGCGGGCGGGCTCGCGGGCGCCAACGTGAACGTGCTCAACGGCACCGACGGCCTGGGCGAGATCGCGGCGGGCCTGGTCAGCCAGGGCCTGACGATCCTGGACTCGGTCCGCCGGGGCCTGGGCACGCAGCAGGGTCACGCCGACCAGAACGGCGAGCGGGCCAGCCTCGAACCGGGACAGTAGAGCAGAGGCCTCCGGCCGCACCTGGTACCGCGGCCTGATCGCCGCCCACCGCGCGCGGCTCGCGCGGTGGGCGGCGATGGATCTCTCAAATCTCCTACCAGGTAGTCGACTTGGGGAACCTTGAGGCCTCGGAGGCGGGACCTCGGGGCGTGGTGATCAGCTCAGGGTGCGGAGCGCGGTGGCGTCGTAGGGGAGCAGCTCGGAGAAGCGGCCGGAGAGGACCTTGGCGGCCCACTGCGGGTCCTGGAGAAGGGCGCGGCCGACGGCGACCAGGTCGAACTCGTCGCGCTCCAGCCGGTCGAGCAGGTCGTCGATGCCCTGGACCGAGGCGCCCTCGCCCATGAAGGCGCGGATGACGTCGCCGTCGAGGCCGACCGAGCCGACGGTGATGGCGGGGCGGCCGGTGAGCTTCCTGGTCCAGCCGGCCAGGTTGAGGTCCGAGCCGTCGAACTCGGGGCTCCAGTAGCGGCGGGTCGACGCGTGGAAGGCGTCGACGCCGGCTTCGGCGAGCGGGGCGAGGATCGCCTCCAGTTCCTGGGGGGTCTCGGCGAGGCGGGCGTCGTAGTTCTCCGACTTCCACTGCGAGTAGCGGAAGATCACCGGGAAGTCCGGGGAAACGGCCTCGCGCACCGCGGCGACGAGCTCGGCCGAGAACTTCGTCCGGGCCACCGCGTCACCGCCGTAGGCGTCGGTGCGCCGGTTGGTGCCCGCCCACAGGAACTGGTCGAGCAGGTAGCCGTGGGCGCCGTGCAGCTCGACGCCGTCGAAGCCGATCCGCTCGGCGGCCGCGGCAGCCTCGGCGAACGCGCCGATGACGGCGTCCAGGTCGGTCCGGGTCATCGCCCGCCCCGCTCCCTCGGTGCCGTCCAGCCGGATGCCGGACGGGCCGATGGCGGGAGCGTCGGCGAACGGCGGGTCGCCCTGCTTGCGCACCATGCCGATGTGCCAGAGCTGCGGCACGATGGTGCCGCCCGCCGCGTGGACGTCCGCGGCGACCCGGGCCCACCCGGCCAGCTGCTCCTCGCCGTGGAAGCGCGGGACGTCGTCGCTCTCGCCGGCGGACTCATGGCCGACGTACGTTCCCTCGGTGACGATCAGGCCGACGCCTGCGGCGGCGCGGCGGGCGTAGTACGAGCGCACGTCCTCACCGGGCACGCCGCCCGGGGAGAACTTGCGCGTCATCGGCGCCATCACGATGCGGTTGGGCACGGTCAGCCCGTTGATCGTGACGGGCCGGGACAGGATCTCGGCCGCGCGCGAGGCGGAGGGTTCGGTGACGGTCATGAGGGATTCCTCACGGGTAGCGGTGGTGTGTGCCGGGACGGAAGCGGTCGCTCGCCTCAACCACCCTGGGAGCCTCCGCATTTCACCGGTTGCGGGAAACGTGGTGTGACCTGCGCCACTGCACGCGCCCCGCTGCGGCGAATGGGGTCGAAGGGCCCCAGGCGTCGCCGTCGAAGGGCCCCAGACGCCGCCGACGTGGCAAACCTACGGTGGCGTTACCTACGGAACCGTAGGTTTGTTCGTCGATCGAGAGTTGGACCCGTGAGCAGCACCTCCTCCCGCGCCCGGTGGACCGATGCCCGACTCCTGCAGGCCCTGGAGGAGGTGGTCGAGCGCGAGCTCAACCGCCATCTGCGGGTCTTCAAGGAGTGGATGCCCCATGAGTACGTGCCCTGGAGCCGGGGTCGGGACTTCGACGGGCCGCTCGGCGGCGAACCGTGGGCGGTCGAGCAGTCGCCACTGACCGAGGTGGGCCGGGTCTCGCTGGTGGTGAACCTGCTGACGGAGGACAACCTGCCCAGCTACCACCACGAGATCGCGACCCTGTTCGGTCGGGACGGGGCCTGGGGCACCTGGGTGCACCAGTGGACCAGCGAGGAGGCCCGGCACTCGATGGTCCTGCGCGACTACCTCATCGCCTCCCGCGCCGTCGACCCGGTCGAACTGGAGCGCGCCCGCATGACCCACATGCAGAACGGCTTCGTCTCCGACAACCGGCACTCGCCGCTCCACACGGTCGCGTACGTCGCCTTCCAGGAACTGGCCACCCGGATCTCGCACCGCAACACAGGGCACGCCTCGGGCGACCCGGTCTGCGACCGGATGCTCGCGCAGGTCGCCAACGACGAGAACCTGCACATGATCTTCTACCGGAACCTGCTCAGGGCCGCGTTCGAGCTCGCCCCCGACCAGGCGATGCAGGCCGTCAACGAGGTGGTGACGAACTTCCGCATGCCGGGCCACGGCATGCCCGGCTTCGAGCGCGCCGCTGCTCGGATCGCCGTCGACGGCGTGTACAACCTCCGAGTCCACCTCGATGACGTGCTGCTGCCCGTCCTGCGCCACCTCAAGGTGATGGAGGTCGGCGGACTGGGACCGGACGGGCTCAGGGCCCAGATGGAGCTGGGGCTGATGCTCGACGGTCTGGCCGTCCAGGCGGCCCGGTTCGACGAACGGCAGGCGGCGATCCGCGCCCGGCGGGCCGCGGCCAAGGGCTGACTTGGCGGGGCGTTTGGATCAGGTGCGGAAGTGGGGGTAGAGTCTCTCAGTCGCTCGGCAGGGAGCACCGGACACGCATTGGCGCGGACGGTCCCGGGGCGGCCAATCCTCTGAAACACCACTTCCGGTTCGTGCCGGCCGTTTCGCTCTTCTTTTTTGCGTTGCGGCTCGGTGCTGATGTGGCGTGTGCGTTTTATCGGATTGCGGCTGGATTCGCTTTTCGGAGCGGGGGTCGGCTAGTGTTTGGAACGTCGGACGGGGCGTCAAGCCCCGGAAGACACCGGCGAGTTGGATGACGAAGCCCCGGAAACGGAGCGGAAAACATCTGATAAGCTGGAAACACGAAAGAACGAAGCGCCCGGAGGGCCCGCTGGAAGGCGGCTCGAAGGAAGCGTCCGTTCCTTGAGAACTCAACAGCGTGCCAAAAGTCAACGCCAGATATGTTGACATCCCCGGCCTCAGATTCTTCTGGGGTTGGAGATTCCTTTT
>NZ_LFMD02000005.1:31929-93240 GCF_015776785.2 Kitasatospora sp. SUK 42
GTTGATAGGCCGGATATGGAAGCCCTGTGAGGGGTGGAGTTGACCGGTACTAATAGGCCGAGGGCTTGTCCTCAGTTGCTCGCGTCCACTGTGTTGTTCTGAAACAACGACCCCAACCATTCGTGGTTGGTGCGGTTGACAGTTTCATAGTGTTTCGGTGGTCATAGCGTGAGGGAAACGCCCGGTTACATTCCGAACCCGGAAGCTAAGCCTCACAGCGCCGATGGTACTGCAGGGGGGACCCTGTGGGAGAGTAGGACGCCGCCGAACAATTATTCCAGAAAGACCCCCTCCCATTCGGGAGGGGGTCTTTCTGCATTTCGGCGCTGGTTTCAGGTGGTGGCGGCGACGAGGTCTCGGGCGATCCGGGCGGCGCCGTCGGCCTCGGGGGCCGGTGCCGTGGTGGGCCGGCGTGGCGGCCCGGCCGAGCCTCTCAGGACCTCGGCCAGGGCGCGGGCGATGGCGTGCTCGTCGGCGTCGGCCACCGTCACGGTCGGGCAGGCGGCGGCCCTCAGGTGGACGCGCTGGTCGTCGAAGTCGCGCACTCCGGGGACGGCCACGGCCGGTACGCCGGAGCGGACCAGTTCCTGCACGGTGTTGTACCCGGCGTGGGTGATCGCGGCGTCGGCGTGCCGGTAGACGTCGTAGGCGGGGCCCAGGTACGGGCGGACTCGTACCGGCCCGGGCATGCCGGGTGGCACGAGGACGGCCCCGTCGAAGTGCGGCCCGGTGAGCACCAGGACGTCGACGGGGGCGGAGGCGTGTCGGCGCGCGTACTCCCGGACGCCGTGCAGCGAGGCCGTGAGGAAGCCTGGCGCGTCGTCGTGCCCGCCGCCGCCGGCCACCACGGCGATCCGCAGGGCCCGGGTGGCCTCGGGCCAGGGGGAGCGGTCGTCGAGCAGGGGCCGGACGACGTGGGGCACCCCCAGCACGCGTACCCCGTGGACGGTCTCCTCCCGTCCCGGCTCGCCCAGCAGGTAGATCGTGCCGATGGCGGGCGCGTGGCGGGCCACCCAGGCGGGCGGCTCGGGGTGGTTGCGCTGGAACCGGTGCACCAGGAACTGCGGGCAGCCCAGCCGGGCGGCGCGGTCGTACAACTCCCGTTGGACCGTCACGTCGTGCAGCACCACGTCGTCGGGCCGCAGGACCCGGGCGACCATGGCCCGGGCGAGATCGTGGTCCACCGTCGGGCCGGTGCCGTGCAGCGGTTCGCCGACCAGGCTGTCGGCGTCGGTGGGCAGGACGGTCTGGGTGAAGCCGTAGTCGTCGATCAGCCGTTGGGCCCGCTCGGTCAGGAGCAGGGAGTCCCAACCCAGTCCGCGCAGTTCGCCGTGCACGGCGATCTGACGGGAGACGTGGCCCAGCCCTCGGCCCCAGGTGAAGGAGACCACGCGGCCGTTCACGGCGTTCAGCCGCCGATCATGGACATGCTGCGGTCGGGCCGGACGAAGTCGGGGTGGTTGATCTTGTGTCCGGGCCACTTGCGCCACAGCGCCTCGCGGACCAGCCGCTCCAGTTCGGCGTCGTCGGCACCCGAGCGCAGCGCGGTGCGCAGATCGGTCTCCTCCAGCGCGAACAGGCAGACGCGGAAGGCTCCTTCCGCCGTGGTCCGCATGCGGTTGCAGCTGTCGCAGAAGGGTTTGGTCACCGAGGGGATGAAGCCCAGGACCCCCGGCGTTCCGTCGGCGAAGCGGTAGGAGGTGGCCGGCTGCGGCGCGTCCTGGGTGACGGGGACGAGGTCGTAGGCCGAGGAGACCGCCGCCAGCGTCTCCGCGGCCGGAACGACCTTCTCCCGCTCCCAGGTCCGCTCGGCGTCCAGCGGCATGTACTCGATGAAGCGCACGTCGTAGCCGCCTTCCCGCGCCAGGCGGGCGAAGTCGACGGCCTCGTCGTCGTTGGTGCCGCGGATCACCACACAGTTGATCTTGATCGGGTCGAAGCCCGCCTCGCGGGCCGCCTCCAGCCCCGCGGTCACCTTGTCGAACGCGTCCCGACGGGTCATCTCGGCATACCGGTGTCTCAGCAGGGAGTCGCAGGACACCGTGATGCGGCGCAGCCCCGCTTCGCGCAAGGGGCGGGCCAGGCGGTCCAGGAGCAGCCCGTTGGTGGTGATGGAGACGTCCACCCCCTCCAGCGCGCACACGCGGGCCACGATCTCGGGCAGTTCCCGGCGGACGGTCGGCTCCCCGCCCGTGATCTTGAAGTCGCGCACCCCGAGGGAGTGGAAGAGCCGGGCGAGCCGGTCGATCTCGTCGACGGTGAGCAGTTCCTCCTTCTCCAGCCAGGGCAGCCCTTCGGCCGGCATGCAGTAGGTGCAGCGCAGGTTGCACTTGTCGATCACGGAGATGCGAAGGTCGCCGCCGACTCGGCCGAACGTGTCGATGAGCGGGCCGCTGGTGGGGGCAGGTCCGGGATTGCGCCAGTCAACCGTGGGCTTGGTCATGTCAGTTGCTCCTTCGGGAGGCGGGGCCGGTGCGCGCAGGGAGGAGTTCCTCGAAGCGCGCCAGCACCTGGGCGGGGTTCATGTCGGAGGTGTCGAGGTGGTGGACCGGGATCCGCGCGGCGAGCTCCTCGGCGACGTCCTCGAAGCACTGGGCCACCAGGGACACGTAAGAGGGCGTGAACGAGCGTTCCAGGACGCGGTTGCGGCGGCGGAGGCGGCGCATCAGCACGTCGGTCCGGGCGGTCAGGTGCACCACCGCCCGGGGCGGCGGCAGCGCGGAGGTGATCAGGTGGTGGTAGCGGTAGTACGTCTCGTACTGCTGCGCGGTCAGGGTGCCGCTCAGCCGGAGCGCCTTGGCGTAGGCCAGTGAGCTGGGTACGTCCTGGTCCATGACGCCCGTGTCGTCGGTGCGCAGGTTCTGCAGCACCCGCAGCAGCAGGGTCTCCATCTGGCAGAAGAACCCCGAGGCGTCGTCGCCGCGCAGATAGCGGGTCAGGTAGTTGTCCGGGCCCGGGCCCCGGCTCCGGCTGACCGGGACGATGTCCCGCACGTGCCTGGTCTCCGGGGCGGTGGCGGTGTGCCTCCTCAGCAGTGTGCTCTTGCCGACGGCGGGCGGGCCGATGACCACCACGCGGGCCGCCGCGTCCTTGCGCCAGAGCGCGGGGACCGGATCGATCAGCCGCCGCGTCTCGTCCTCGATCCCGGCGACGGCGTGGATCCTCCCGTCCTCGGCATCGGAGGGGTGCAAGCGCCGCAGCTCGCCGACGCAGTGCGCGGAAGCCGGGTCGAGTCCGGCGGCCGCTGCGGCGGCGGACTCCACCGATCTCCAGCGGAGCTTGGGGCCGGGGGCGGTGCCCGGGGCGGTGCCCCGGTGCTGGTGGACGAACACCCGCAGGTCGTACGGCGCCTCGCCGCGGGGCCCGGGCGGGAGGTGGAGCTCGGTGAGGTAGTGCAGCCGGGCGGCGGTCACCCGCTCCCGGCAGGCCCGGCGCGCCACGTCCGCGGCGATCCCCCGAACCGTGGTTCCCGGTGGCACGACGGCCCAGGGCAGGCCGGCTTGCTCGTCGGCCGACTGCGGTTCGGTGAGCAGGATCCGGTCCTGCGCGTCGAGGATGACGCACGCGGCGCGGAGGTGGTCCGGGCGGTGCCGGGGCGGTAGTTCGGTGAGCATCACAGTCCTCGCGGTCGATCGGAGGCAGCCGGGGATCGGGACGGGGTCAGACAGCGCCGGCCGGTGGCGGCGCGGTCTCCACGGACGCCCTGCGGGCCAGTTCCGCCAGGGCGAGCAGGGCCACCCGCTCCGCGAAGGCGACCGGATCCACGGCCCGTCCCGCCTTCCTGACGGTCTCCCGGGGCGGCAGCAGCCAGGAGAACCGCACGTCACCGCGGAGCAGCGTGTGCAGGACGGCGTCCTCGGGCGGCAGGCGGGAGGGCGGCGCCGCCCACACCCGGAACGCGGGCTGTTCCACCGCCGTGCCGTCCGTGTTCCGCGGTTCCGGTCCGCTGCCGGCCTCGAACAGGCCGTGGAGCCGGCAGCCGGGCGACTCCCGCAGAACCAGGGCCCGCCGGCCGCCTGGCGGTCCGTCGGGCGGAGGCACGCCGAGCCACCAGCAGCGCCCGGCCTCCCTCAGCGCGGACGCGGGAGAGTCGGTCGGGCCGAGCAGCTCACCGTCCCACCCCCGGCGTGCCAGATCGGCGCGGAGCCGGTCGGCCGGGACGGGGAACAGCGAGGCCGCGCGCCACCGGGGCACCTTCACCCCGGGCGGAAGCAGGGTCGGTACGCGCCACCGGCGGACGGGGGAAGCCTCGATGTTCGCCAGCAGCTGCCGGTAGGAGGCGTCCGGGAACCGCACCCCGCCGCCGAGATGGGGCTGGGCGTCCACCAGACCGGTCAGGACGAGCAGGCCCACGCCGCCGTCCGGGGCGGCCACGGGCGCGGGCCACTCGCCGCGCCCGAGCACACCGAGGTAGTGCGTGCGGCCCGCGTCGGTGAACGTCCCGGACGCTCGGCCCGGGTCCTCGCCCCGTGCCAGGCAGCGGGCGATGCGCGACCAGATCGGGGGCGCTTCCGGTCCGGGCCGCGACGGTGGCCCGGACCCCAGGGGGACGGCACGGGTACGCGCCACGGCGGGCGGCCGCACGGGGCGGTCCTGGAGCCAGGCGTCGAGCTCACGGTCCAGTTCCACCAGCGCCGAACCGAGGCGGGCGCGCAGCAGGAGGGCGAACAGGCCGGTGCCCGACAGCATCACCGCCCCGGTGGCGGGGACCGGGTCGTGACGGCTGGTGACGACGGCCGGGCCCGGGGCGGGATCGGCCGCCGGTCCGGGCCGCACCTCGCGCAGCCGCCCGCCGTACTGGGCGGCGGAGTAGCCCAGGCGGCCGTCGAGCAGGTCCGCCAGATCGCTCACGGTGACCGCCACCTCGATGTCGGGCACGCACTCCGGCGGCAGGGGGGACAGCGCGCCGTCGCCGTCCAGTCGCACGGTCCGTTCCGCCAGGGGTTCCGCGTCGGGGCCCACCGTGACGAAGCGGTACGCGGTGGCGCGCAGCCGGCCCGGGGCGGCCGCGGCGAGGTCGGTGAGGTCGGTGAGGGCGGTGAGGCCGGTGCGGCTGGTGAGGCCGGTGGGGTCGGGCACCGCCGCCGGGCCGGATCCGTCGAGCAGCCGGTCCAACGCCGCAGCCGCAGCCGCAGCCACAGTCGCGGCCGCCGCGCCGGGGTCCGCGGCCAGCGGGCCGATCCAGTTCCCCGGGCGGTAGCCGCGGTCGCGCGGCTCGCCCGTGGCCCGTGCCCAGGCCACGGCGCCCTCCTCCCACCGCACACTCCCTCCTGCCACGGTGAGCCGGTCCCCCGGACCGGGGCGCAGCACCCGGCGGTCCGGGTCGTCCGCGCGCAGCGCCTGGTCGACCAGGCCGGGCGGCACGGGGAACTTGTGCCCGTTGAGCCAGGCCGCGTCGCCCAGCCCGTACTGTCCTTCCGGCAGCGGGACCACATGCGCGGGGCGGGCCCGGGCCATCAGGGCCGTCAGCGGATCGGCCCAGTCGGTGTCCGCTCCGGGCGGGACGCCCTCCACACTGCGGGTCTCCTCGATCGGCTGGCACGGAGCCAGCAGGAGGTCCGGCGGCGGTCCGGCGGCGAGCAGCCGTTCCACCCACGCGGGCGTGACCAGGCTGTCGACCATGTGCCAGACGAAGGCGTCCCGGGTGCGGACGGAGAGTCCGTGCTCGGGGACCGCCATCGTCGAGGGCGTCCACACCAGTTCGACGCCCGGGCAGGGGGTGAGCGCCGTCCAGTCGCGCACCACCGTGGTGTCGCGGAAGCCGAGCCGGCGCAGGGCGTGCACGATCCTCGGGTCGTCGGGGTGCAGGACCGGCAGGGCCCGGTCGAGGCGGGCCAGGGAGGCGAGGTCGAAGTGGTCGCGGTGGGAGTGGGAGATCCAGACCGCGTCGGGTCGGGGCAGCGCCTGCGGCAGGACGCGCCGGGCCGGGGCGAAGCCGAGGAGGCCGCCGCGGTAGCTGTCGTGCAGGTGGGGATCGCACAGCAGGGTGAAGGCGCCCGCCCGGATCAGGACCGTCGCGTGTCCGCCGAGCTCTAGCGTGACCGGCATGCCGCGCTCTTCAGGAAGGTGGCCAGGCCGTGGAACGCGCGTCCCCGGCAGTACAGCCGGGCCTTCTCGTCCGCGGTCATCTGGCCGAGCGTGCGTCCGTCGCCCTCCGTGGGGACGAACACGGTGTCGTAGCCGAACCCGTGGTCGCCGAGCGGACTTTCGGTGATCCACCCCCGTGCGACTCCTTCGCCGACCACCCGGCGGCCGTCCGGGTAGCAGAGCAGCGCCACGGTGCGCACGCGGGCCCCGCGCCGGGGGGCCGCGACGCCCGTCATCTCGGCGAGCAGTTTGGCCACGTTCGCGGCGTCGCCCGCGCCCTCGCCGGCGTAGCGGCCCGAGAACAGCCCCGGGGCGCGCCCGAGGGCGTCCACCTCCATCACGGTGTCGTCGGCGACCGCGGGCAGGCCGGTCGCGACGGCCACCGCCCAGGCCTTGAGGTAGGCGTTCTCCTCGACCGTCGTGCCGTCCTCGACGGTGTCGGGCAGCCGCGGGGGTCTGGGCAGCAGCTCCAGGACCCCGTCGAGCAGCACGACGATCTCGGCGGCCTTGCGCGGGTTGGCGGTTGCTAGGACGGCCCGCATCATGCGCGCCTCCCGTCCGCCTGGAGGGGGTGTGCCCGGGTGTCCCTGCGACCCGGCAGCACCTCGGGTTCCGACCTGCTGTGGCCCATGGCCAGGTAGCCGCCGTCGACCGGCAGGTCGGCGCCGGTGATGAACGACGCGCCGGGCCCGCACAGGAACAGCACGACGGCCGCGACCTCCTCCGGCTGCCCCACCCGCCGCAGGATGTGGTGGTCGCCGAGCACGGGGCCCCAGCGTGCCCGGTCGCCACCGGTCATCCGGTCGGTCTCCGGAGTCCAGATCAGGCCCGGCGAAACGCTGTTGACCCGGATGCCGTCGTCGGCCAGGTCGAGCGCCTGGCAGCGGGTCAGCGCGAGCAGCGCTCCCTTGCCGGCGCTGTACGTCCATTGGTGGGGCTGGGCGATGTGCCCCGAGACCGAGGCGACGTTGACCACCGAGGCCCCCCGCGCCTCGCGCAGCAGGGGCGCCAGGGCCGAGGTCATCATGGCGCTGCCCTTGATGTTCACGCTCAGGCTCCGGTCCCACTCCGCCGGGCTGGCGCCCTCGCCGCGGGCCAGGAAGCTCGCCGCGCAGTTGACGAGCGAGCGGACCGGCCGTGCGGTTGCCTCGGCCGCCCGCGCGGCCGCCAGACAGTCCGCGTGCCGCGAGATGTCGCCCACCACCACGGTGGCCGCCTCCCCGAGCTCCCCGGCGACGCGGCACAGGCCGTCGGGGTCCCGGTCCACCAGGACGGCGTGCGCTCCCGCGCCGACGAAGGCGTGGGCCACGGCGCGACCGATGCCCGACGCGCCTCCGGTGATCACGCAGGTCGTGTTCGCGACGCCCTGCCCCGCGACGCTCTGGTCCATGACGCTCTGCTCCGTGGTGCTCTGCTGAGACGGGGAAGGGGTCCCCGCAGGGTCGGGGTGCAGCGCCATGTCCCGCCTCCTCGGCTCGGAGCGACGGCGATCGGTCTCCAGACGATCCACCTACCTGTGACTTATGGTGCACGTGGTGATACGCGCCGCAACCGCGCCTGTCGCCCATGCCGGGCCTCCAGGCCCTGTCCGGCCGATCTTGCCGGACAGGGCCTGGCCCGCCGAGAGCAAGAGGAGCGCCTGTGCCCCCGCCCGCGAACCCCGGCTTTCCGCTGCCTCCCGAGGACCGCCGACTGTCCCCGTACACGGGCTGGACGCGAGCCCATTGGGAGGCCGTCGCCGACCGCCTGCTGGACGCCCTGCCGCCCTTCACCGGCCCGGAGGGAGCCGCGGTGCGGCCACCCGGCACGCCGAGCTGGTCCGGCCCGGAAACCGACGGCCTTGAGGGCTTCGCCCGCGCGTTCCTCCTGCTCGCCGTCCGACTCGTCGGCGCCGGGGGTGCGGACCCGGCCAACCGCACCGAGCGCTGGGCGCTCGGGCTGGCCGCGGGCGTCCGCCGGGGCGGCCCCGAGGCCTGGCCGGACATCACCGACTGCTCCCAGCAGATCGTGGAGGCGGCATCCATCGCCGTCGGCCTGCACCTGTCCCGGCCCTGGCTCTGGGACCGGCTGGCCCCGGCGACGCAGGGCCAACTCGTCGACTGGCTCTCCCGGATGGTCGGCCGCAGCACCCGGGACAACAACCACGTGCTCTTCCAGGTCGTCGTGGAGGAGTTCCTCGACTCCCTGGGCGCCCTCGGCGACCGCACGGAGATCGAGGCCGGGCTGGACCGCGTCGACGCGTGGTACCGGGGCGACGGCTGGTACCAGGACGGCCCGGTCCGGCGCGGCGACCACCGCGACGACGCCGACGGGGTGGTCCGCCGAGGGGAGTCGACGTACGACGCCGGTGAACGCTTCGACTACTACAACGCCTGGGGCTTCCACTACTACACCCTGCTCTGGAGCCGGATCGCCGGCCCCCGGGGCGGCGCACGCGCCGCCGTCTACCGGCAACGCCTGCGCGCCTTCCTGGCCCAGTACGTCCGCCTCTTCGGCGCGGACGGGGCGCCGGTGCACCACGGGCGTTCGCTCTCCTACCGGTTCGCCTGCCTCGCCCCGGTGTGGCTCGGGGCCGAGGAGGACGCGACACCCCTGCCGCCCGGGCTCACGCGCCGGCTCGCGAACGCGACGCTGCGCCACTTCGTCCGCAACGGGGCCATCGACGAACGGGGGCTGCTGCCGCTGGGCTGGTACCGGCCGTTCCGGCCCTCGGCCCAGGCCTACAGCGGCCCCGGCTCGCCGTACGCCGCGAGCAAGGGCTTCCTCGGACTGCTGATTCCTCAGGATCACCCCGTCTGGACGGCGCCCGAGGAGGAGCTGCCCGTCGAGCACGCGAGCCGCACGACGGCGCTCCCCGTCCCCGGCTTCCTCGTCCACGCCACCCGCGAGGACGGCCTGGTCCGGCTGCTCAACCACGGGAGCCACTACCTGACCCCGCCGCCGGGTACGCGCCGCGACGACCCGCACTACGCGAAGTTCGCCTACTCCACGCGAACCGGCCCCGAAGTCGGAGGTGCGGCACGGGAGCAGCGCCTCGACAACCACATCGCCCTCGTCTCACCGGGCGGGCAGGTCTCCCGGCGCGAGCGCATCCACCGCGTCGGTGTCACCGACCACTACGCCGCGTCCTGGCACCGGCCCCGGATGGACGACGACGTGCTGCCGGCCGACTGCCGCATCGACAGCGTGTCCGTCGTGATCGGCGCCTGGGAGGTGCGGGTGCACCGTGTGGCCGCACCCGCCGGCCACACGATCCGCGAGGGCGGCTACGCGCTCGCCGATCACGCCCCGCTCTCCGCCGACATCGATGGCACCCGCGCCACCGTGCGACGCGGCGACGGGCTCGTCAGCGCCATCGCCGGACTGTACGGGTGGACCGGGGCGCACGTCCGGCACGGGTACGGCTCGAACGCCTTCGGAACGCGTTCCGCCGTGCCGTACTGCTCGGCCGTCACCACCGCCTGCCCGGACTCGACGACGGCGGCGGTTCGGGAATCGATCCACGTGTCCGCCGTCCTGCTCACCGCCCGTGGGGGGAATCCCGCTCACGAGGTGCTCCCGTACGGCCTCTCGGCGAGCGTCGACGGCCTCGTCGTGCGGCTGGAACTCCAGGGCCACAGGCCATGGCTGATCAGGCCCGGTACGGCGCGGCCGGTCGTCGGAGGGCCGCATGCCGTCCACGCCGAGTGAGATCTTCGCTTCGGGAGCGTCGCACTACGCCCGTCATCAGCCGCGGTATCCGCGGGAACTCTACGACTCCCTCGTCGGGGAATTCGAGCTGAACGGGACCCAGACGGTCCTCGATCTCGGAAGCGGACCCGGCACCCTCTCCCTCCCGCTGTCCCGGCTGGTCGCCCGGGTCATCGCCGTGGACCCGGAACCGGGCATGCTCGAACAGGGGCAGATGACCGCCGAACGGCGGAACCTCGGCAACATCGAGTGGAGGCGAGGAGACTCCTCCGATCTGCGCGCGCTGGGCCTTCCTCCACTGGACCTCTGCGTCATGGGGAGGTCGTTCCACTGGATGTCCCGCGAGCAGGTCCTCGTCGACCTCGGCGCGCTCGTCAACCACCGGGGCGGGGTGGTCATCGTCTCCACGAAGCCGTTCGAAACGGAGTGGACCCGTGCCGTCGACGAGGTGCGGGACCGGTACCGGACCCTCCCCGGGAGCCCGGACGACGGCTCCTACCCGGAGCCGGAGGTCTCGCACCGTGAAATCCTCCTGAGCTCCCCTTTCCCCCGCGTCACGGCCGAGCACTGGACGTACCGCGTCGACCACACCCTCGACGACGTCGTCGGCCTCCAGTTCTCGCACTCCTCCTTCACCCCCGCCCGGCTCGGCGCCCGGAAGGACGCCTTCGAACGGGACCTGCGGACGGCGCTGGCCGACCTCAGCCCTGACGGCCACTTCGAACAGACCGTCCGCACCGAGGCGCTGACAGCCACGCGGAGGTGAGGACGTCTACTGCTTGACGAACGGGAACGGCTCGTTCGGGGCCGGCACGCCGAGGAAGGGGGCGAGCCGTTCGTATCCCTGGCCCGCGACGATGTCGAGGACCAGCAGATCGTCCTGCCGGTCCGCGAAGTAGCGGGTCACTTCGGCGACGTGCCGTCGGTACACCCCGCGGAACCGTTCCGCGTGGAACGCGTGGCAGCCGTAGACCGCGGACCTCAGGAAGAGCTGGACGTCGAGGTGGACCTCGCTCCGGTCGGCCTGGTGCGGCGTGGGCCGCTCCCAGTGCCTCCGGCAGGACCGCAGCCAGCTCTCCTCCTCGCGGACGGTCAGCACGAACCTGCTGCCCGGCCAGGCGCGGTCGAGATCCTGGTAGTAGGGCACGACGGTGATGTCCGTGATGCCGTCGTGCGATTCGAGCAGCGGGAACCGCGCGCTGCCGGCCAGCAGCGTCCCGTAGGTGGCCCGGTCGGCGGGGTAGTGGGCGACGTCGAATCCCAGGACGCCCAGGGCCGCGGTCAGGGAGCGCGTGCCCGTGTGCGACAGACCGACGCCGAAGATCTTCGGGCTCGTGGAACCGGCCCGCGGTTCAGGGGATTCGCTCACGGAGGTACCAACGACGAGGAGTCCCACGAGGTGCGGACCACGGAGTTCCGGGCCCGCCCGGCATCGTGTCGTCGGGGCGGCGGCCTCGTTCTACGGGTGTGAACGATCCGTCCCGCCCCGCCGCCTCCTGCGCCGGTTTCCCGGGGGCCACGGTCTGGTTGACCGGCCTGCCCAGCGCCGGCAAGTCGACCATCGCGCAGGCCCTCGCCGCACGGTTGCGCGCCGAGGCTCGCCGGACCGAGGTGCTGGACGGGGACGACATGCGCGGCCTGCTCTCGGCCGACCTCGGCTTCTCACGGGCCGACCGGGACGCCAACGTCCGGCGGGTGGGCCTGGTGGCCGAACTGCTCGCCCGCAACGGCGTCCTCGCGCTGGTGCCCGTCATCGCCCCGTACGCGCAGGCCCGCGACGCCGTGCGCGAGCGGCACGAGAGGTCGGGGACCGCGTACCTGGAGGTCCATGTCGCGGCGCCGGTCGAGGTCTGCGCCCGGCGCGACGTCAAGGGCCTCTACGCGCGGCAGCGCGAGGGCCTGCTCACCGGGCTCACCGGTGTGGACGCCCCGTACGAGGAGCCGTCGCGGCCGGACCTGAGGCTGGACACGGATCGGCAGAGCGCGGCCGAGTCGGTCGTGGCGCTGCGCGCGCTCCTGATCGACCGGGGGCTGTGCACGCCATGACGGCCATCGGGGCCTCGGCCGACGGCCCGAGCGCGTGCCCGCCGGTCCCGTCCCCGCTCGACCAGTTGGAGTCGGACGCCGTCCACGTCATCCGGGAGGCGGTGGGCGAGTCCGAGCGGCCCGTGCTGCTCTTCTCGGGCGGCAAGGACTCCATCGTCCTGCTGCATCTGGCCCGCAAGGCGTTCAGCCCGGCGCCGCTGCCCTTCCCGCTGCTCCACGTCGACACCGGGCACAACTTCCCGGAGGTCCTCGCCCACCGGGACCACGTGGTCGCCGCACACGGGCTGTGCCTGTACGTCGCCTCCGTCCAGGAGTTCATCGACGACGGGCGGCTGCGCGAGCGCCCCGACGGCAGCCGCAACGTGCTGCAGACCGTTCCCCTGACGGCCGCGATCGAGCAGCACGGGTTCGACGCGGTGTTCGGCGGTGCCCGCCGGGACGAGGACCGGGCCCGGGCCAAGGAGCGGGTGTTCTCGATCCGCGACGAGTCCGGCGGCTGGGACCCCCGGCGCCAGCGCCCCGAGCTCTGGCGGCTCTACAACGCCCGGTGCGGCCCCGGCGAGCACGTCCGGGTCTTCCCGCTGTCCGACTGGACCGAGCTCGACGTCTGGCAGTACGTCGCGCGCGAGCGGATCGGCCTCCCCGCGCTCTACTACGCCCACCGCCGGAAGGTGTTCGCCCGCGGCGGCATGTGGCTCACCCCCGGCGTCTGGGGCGGCCCGGGGGAGGGCGAGCGGCTGGAGACCCGACGGGTGCGCTACCGCACCGTCGGCGACATGTCCTGCACCGGAGCCGTCGACTCGGACGCGACGACCCCTGCTCAGGTCATCGCGGAACTCGCGGCCTGCCGCTCGACGGAGCGCGGCGCCACCCGTGCGGACGACCGGTTCTCCGAGGCCGCGATGGAGGACCGCAAGCGGGAGGGGTACTTCTGACCACGGGCGGAACCCGGGCCACCCGGCCCCGACCGGGCCACGTTCGCGCGGGCACTTCGCCCCCATCAGCGTAGTGCGCCCCGCTCGCGCCCGGGGTGCGGTGGATCATGGGTGTATGGCCAGAGACAAGGGCCGCTCTTCCTGGCTCCCCCCGGGTCGATCGGGTAGCCGTCGTGAGCGGCGACATCCACGCCCGGCCCCGAGGGAGCGGTCGCCGCGACGTCTGCGGTCGGTGATGAGCATCCACAGTGTCGCCGGTCAGATGTTCGTCCTCCAGGTGTCGATCGTGCTGCTGCTGGTGGTGACGGCCGTCGTCGCGATGCTGATCCAGTCCCGCAGCGACCGGTTCGACGCGGCGCGCGACCGCTCGCTCGCCGCGGCGCAGGCCTTCGCCCACGCTCCCGGTCTGGTGGCGGCGATGCAGGGCCCCGACCCCACCGCGGTGCTCCAGCCGCTGGCCGACGAGGCCCGCAAGGCCGCCGGGGTCGACTTCGTCGTGGTGACCGACCGCAATGGCATCCGCTACACCCACCCCGATCCGTCGCAGATCGGCAAGAGGTTCGTCGGCACCATCGAGCCGTCGCTGCACGGCCAGGTCACCATCGAGCAGGTGCACGGCCCGCTCGGCTTCGAGTACCAGGCGGTCGTGCCGGTGGAGGACTCCCACGGCGCGGTCGTCGGCATCGTCGCGTCCGGCATGAAGGTCGCCAATGTGAGCAGCGCGTTCAACCGTCAGCTGCCGGTCGTCCTGGGCGCCGGCGCCGCCGCGCTCGGCCTGGCCACGGCCGGTACGGCGCTGGTGGGCAGACGGCTCCTGCGGCAGACCCGCGGCCTGGGGCCGGAGGAGATGACCCGGATGTACGAGCACCACGACGCGGTGCTGCACGCGGTGCGCGAGGGCGTGGCCATCGTGGGCGGCGACGGCCGGGTCCTGCTCGCCAACGACGAGGCGCGCCGGCTGCTCGACCTGCCCCCCGACGTGGAGGGGCGCACCGTCGCCGAGCTCGATCTCGCCCCCCGCACGGCGGAGCTGCTGCTCTCCGACCGCGCGGTGACCGACGAGGTGCTCCCCGTCGGTGACCGCCTGCTGGCCGTGAACAACCGCCCCACCGACAGCGGGGGAGGTCCACCGGGCAGCGTCACGACCCTGCGGGACTCCACCGAGCTGCGCGCCCTCGCGGGGAAGGCCGAGGTCGCCCGCAGCCGGCTCAGGCTGCTGTACGAGGCGAGCGTGGCCATCGGCACGACCCTGGACATCCGGCGCACCGCGCAGGAGCTCGTCGGGACGGCCGCCCAGGAGTTCTGCGACTACGCCTCCGCCGACCTCGCCGAAGCCGTCCTGCACGGCGAGGAACCGCGGCCCCTGGCGGCCGACGCCCCGGTGGAGCTGCGGCGGGTGGCGGTCGCGGGCGCCCGGGCCGATTCGCCGCTGTACCCCGAGGGGGAGCTGGTCAGGTGGGCCCAGGGCACCCCGCAGACGACGGGGTTCGTCAGCGGGCGCCCGACGCTGGTCACCGAGCTGGCGACCGACACCGGCTGGCGCAGGCAGGACGCCGAGCGGACGGAGGCGGTGCTGGAGTTCGGCCTGGCCTCGCTGATGGTCGTCCCGCTCTCGGCCCGGGGCGTGCTGATGGGCATCGCCTGCTTCTGGCGCAGCCGGGGCAGAGGGCCGTTCGAGGAGGAGGACCTGTCCCTGGCCGAGGAGCTGGCCGCCCGGGCCGCCGTGTCCATCGACAACGCCCGCCGCTACACGCGCGAGCACACGATGGCCGTCACTTTGCAGCACAGCCTGTTGCCGCGCGCGCTGCCCGAGCAGAGCGCCCTCGACATCGCCTACCGCTACCTCCCCGCCCAGGCGGGGGTCGGCGGCGACTGGTTCGACGTCATCCCGTTGCCGGGCACCCGGGTCGCGCTCGTCGTCGGCGACGTGGTCGGCCACGGCCTGCACGCGGCCGCGACCATGGGCCGCCTGCGCACCGCCGTCCAGAACTTCTCCACCCTCGACCTGCCGCCGGACGAGCTCCTCGGGCACCTGGACGAACTGGTCGCCCACATCGACCAGGAGACGGCCGCGGCCGAGGGGGAGCTCGCGATCACGGGCGCCACCTGCCTCTACGCCATCTACGACCCCACCACCGCCACCTGCGCCCTGGCCCGGGCGGGCCATCCGCCGCCCGCCCTCGTCCACGCGGACGGCACGGTGGAGATCCTGATGCTCCCCGCCGGCCCGCCGCTCGGCCTGGGCGGGATGCCCTTCGAGGCCACCGAGGTGCGGGTGCCGGAGGGCAGCAGCCTGGTCCTCTACACCGACGGCCTCATCGAGGACCGCACCCGGGACATCAGCGTCGGCCTGGAGATCCTCACCGCCACGCTGGCCCACGCCGACCGGTCGCCCCAGGAGGTCTGCGACGCCGTGATCGACGCCCTGCTGCCCGCCCGCCAGACCGACGACATCGCCCTGCTCGTCGCCCGCACCCGCGTGCTGGCGCCCGACCGGACCACCGAGTGGGAGGTGACCGCGACTCCCGCGGCCGTGGCCCAGGCCCGCGCCGAGGCGACCCGACAGCTCACCGAGTGGGGCCTGGAGGAGTCCGTCTTCGTCACCGAGCTGGTGCTCAGCGAGCTGGTGACCAACGCCATCCGCTACGCGAGCGGACCGATCAGGGTCCGGCTGCTGTACGACCGCACGCTGATCTGCGAGGTCGCCGACACCAGCAGCACCGCCCCGCACCTGCGGTACGCGGCCGCCGAGGACGAGGGCGGCCGCGGCCTGTTCCTCGTCGCGCAGCTCGCCGAACGCTGGGGCGTGCGCTACACCCCCGAGGGCAAGACGATCTGGGCCGAGCAGCTGCTGCAACCGAGCGGCCTGTTGGACTGGCCCGTGGGCGGGTAGGCCGCGCCCGGCGCGGACTCCCCGAGAGGCCGCCGTCAGCCCAGGGCGCGGTCCAGATTGAACGCGGCGCTGATCAGGGAGAGGTGGGTGAACGCCTGGGGGAAGTTGCCGAGCTGTTCACCGGTGCGGCCGATCTCCTCGGCGAACAGGCCGAGGTGGTTGGCGTAGGTGAGCATCTTCTCGAAGGCCAGCCGGGCCTCCTCCAGCCGGCCCGCCCGGGCCAGCGCCTCGACGTACCAGAAGGAGCAGATCGAGAAGGTGCCCTCGGAGCCCCGCAGCCCGTCCGGGCTGGCCGTCGGGTCGTAGCGGTAGACCAGGGAGTCGGAGACCAGGTCCGAGGTGAGCACGTCCAGGGTGGAGAGCCACTTGGGGTCGGTGGGCGAGATGAACTTGGCCATCGGCATCATCAGCAGGGACGCGTCGAGGACCTTGTCGTCCAGCCCCTGGACGAACGCGCCGCGCTCCTCCGACCAGCCGCGCGCCATGATCTGGCGGTAGATCGCGTCGCGGGTCTGGCGCCAGCGGGGCAGGTCGGCGGGGAGCCCGCGCCGGTTCGCCGTCCGGATCGCCCGTTCGAACGCGACCCAGCACATCAGCCGCGAGTACACGAAGTCGCGCCGGCCCGCCCTGGTCTCCCAGATCCCCTCGTCGGGCTGGTCCCAGGACTCGCAGAGCCAGTCCACCACGTCGCCGACCTCGTCCCAGTGACCGCTGCTGATCGGCTGCCCCCACTTGTCGTACAGATAGATGGAGTCGATCAGCGCGCCGTAGATGTCCAGCTGGAGCTGCCGGGTGGCGGCGTTCCCCACCCGGACCGGCGCCGACCCCAGGTGGCCCTCCAGGTGGGGCAGCTCGTACTCGGGCAGGTCGCAGCGGCCGTCGATGCCGTACATGATCTGCAGCGGGCCGGACTCGCTGGTGCCCCGCAGGATCCCGTAGTCGGAGATGAAGCCCATGAAGGCCTCGGCCTCCGAGGTGAACCCCAGCCGGAGCATGGCGTAGACGCAGAAGGCCGCGTCGCGGACCCAGACGTAGCGGTAGTCCCAGTTGCGCTCGCCGCCGATCTGCTCGGGCAGGCTGGTGGTCGGGGCGGCGACGATCGCGCCCGTGGGCGCGTAGGTCAGCAGCTTCAGGACCAGGGCCGAGCGGTGCACCATCTCCCGCCACCGCCCGTGGTACTGCGAGCGGGACAGCCAGTGGCGCCAGAACCGGACGGTGGCCTCGAACTCCCGCTCCGCCTCCAGGTGGGGGCAGGCACGCGGGCTGACGTCGGCGCCCATCCGGTCCAGGGCGAACACCGCGGACTCGCCCTCCAGCAGCTTGAAGTGCGACCACACGTCCACGCCGTCGGTCTCGACCGGCACGGTGGCCGTCAGCGCCAGGGACAGCGAGGGGGAGTGGAACTCCGTGTAGATGCCCCCGACCTGCACGGTGTGCGCCTCGGCCCCGTAGCCGAAGCGCGGGGCGATCCTCGCCCGGAACGGCAGGGTCCCGCGGACACAGAGCACCCGCCGGATCAGCCGGTGGCGGCCCGCCTCGCGGGACTCGTCGACGACGGGCATGAAGTCCTGGATCTCCGCCACCCCGTCCGAGGCGAAGAACCGCGTGATCAGGACGTTGGTGTCGGGGAAGTAGAACTGCCGGGTACGGGCCGGCACGTCCGCGGACAGTTCGAAGCGGCCGCCCCGGTCCGCGTCGAGTATGGACGCGAACACGCTGGGTGCGTCGAAGCGCGGGCAGCAGTACCAGTCGATGGTGCCGTCCGTGGCGACGAGCGCCGCGGTGCGGAGGTCACCGATCAGACCGTGCTCGGAGATCGGCGGATACCGGGAACCGTCCGGCCGCTCGAATCCGCCCCTGCCGTGCTGCGCCATGGCGGCCTCCTCACCCGGTGCCGCGGGGCATCGAGCCAACCCCTCGTCTCATGCTAGATCGCGGCAGGTCGGGGCGCCGAAGCGAGGCGGCGTGGCGCCGGGCGTCAGCCGGTCGTGAGCACCATCCGGAAGCGGGCCCTGCCGGCGAGCATCTTCTGGTACGCCTCCTCGGCCTGGCCCAGCGGCACGGTCTCGGTCATCGGGCGGATGCCGTGCAGGGCGCTGAACGCCATCGTGTCCTCCACGTCCTGCGAGGTGCCGGACGGGTGGCCCCGGACGATGTTGCCGTTCATGAGCAGCTGGGCCGGGCTGATCCCCATCGGCGAGGTGTCCGCCCCGATCACCACCAGCTCCCCGCGCGGGGCCAGGCCGTCCACGGTGGACGTGATGGCCGCGGAGTTGCCGGCCGTGGCCAGCACGACCTTGGCGCCGCCGAGGGACTGCAGGGCCTCGGCGACCGGGGTGTCGGCGGTGCTGTCGACGTAGTGGTGGGCGCCCAGCTGTTTGGCGAAGCCCGCCTTCTCGGCGCCCCGGGCGATCCCCACGGTCTCGAAGCCCATCGCGACCGCGTACTGGACCCCGAGGTGCCCGAGGCCGCCGAGACCGAGCACCGCGACCAGGTCGCCGGGCCGGGCGGCGCTGCGCCGCAGCCCGTTGTACGTGGTCACGCCCGCGCAGGCCAGTGGCCCGGCATCGCTCGCCGCCAGGTCACCGGGGATCCGGGCCAGCGCGTCGGCGGGCGCGACCGCCTTCTCGGCGAAGCCCCCGTCGTACGCCCATCCCGGGACCCTCAGGTTCCGGCACACGATGAAGTCGCCCTGGCGGCACGGCTTGCAGTGGCCGCAGCTGCCGCCGAACCAGCCGACCGCCACCCGGTCGCCGACCTGCCAGCCGCGCTCCTGGACGCCTTCGCCCAGCTCCTCGATGTGCCCGGCGATCTCGTGCCCGGGGACGACGGGGAATGAGACGCCCGGTAGCGCGGCGTTCACGAAGAGCGCGTCGGAGTGGCAGATGCCGCACGCCTCCACGGCGATCCTCACGTGGCCGGGGCCCGGCCGGGGCACCTCCCGCTCGGCCGGGTGGAGCGTGCCGCCCGGGGCGGTCGCCTGTGCGACTTGGTAGGTACTCATGCTCAGCGCTCCTCCGGGAAGTCGTCACCGTTCCTGGCTCGTGCCGGCGGCCGCGCACGCCGGTGCGCCGTCGTGTGCCGACAGGACGATCCTCGCGGATCCCGGGCCGGGCCGCAGGTCGGCGCCGTCACGGGGAGCCCCGTGCGCCGGAGCGCCCGGGGCGGGGTCGTCCCCCCGCCCCGGGCGCTCCGACGCCACCGTGGCATGCCGACTAGCCCTGCTGGGCCGCCGGCTTCGGCAGGCCGAACGACACGTCGTTGGACAGCACCACGCCGTGGCTCTTCACGTCGATGGTGATGCGGTCGCCGTGGGCGATCCGGAAGCCGTCGTGGTAGCTGGCCTTGTCGGCACCGAGCAGGACGTAGTTCACCAGGCCCGGGCGGCGCAGCGCCGGGTACTCGAAGAGGTTGTCCACCATCTGCTGGATCGGCCAGTAGAGGGCGTCCCCGCCGCAGTCGAAGGGGCCCTCCCAGGCGGGGGCGCCGTCGCGCTCGATGGTGACGTGGCCGGTCACCGACTGCGGCGGCTCACCGAGGAACAGCCAGGGGGCGATCGAGGTGTCGCAGAGCTTGCAGTACGGGTTCCAGCCCGGGTTCTGGATGTGCAGGCCGATGTCGCACAGGTCGTTCCCGAAGGTGTAGCCCACGTAGCGCGGGTTGCCCGCGTCGTCGTTGACGTAGACGAGGGCCACCTCCGGCTCCTCGATCAGCGCGACGGCCTTCTCCGGCACGACGAGGGTGTCGCCGGGCAGCCGGAGCCAGGAGCCGAAGCCCTTGAAGAACCAGTTCGGCGCGACGAACTCGTCGTCCTCGCTCCACTCGCCCTCGAACTTGGACTTGTGGGTGCGCATGAAGCCGCTCAGCAGGGCGTTCCCGGTGGTGTCGGGCAGCAGCGGCGGCAGGTATCGAACCTGCTCCTCGCCGCCCTCGACGGTGATCGGCTCGACCTCGGCCTTGATCGCGGCGACGACCTCCTCGGGGCTCTCGGCGGCGATGAACTCGGCCTGGAGCCGGCCGTCGTTCACCCGGTACAGGGTCAGCGCCTCGCCGGGCACGGGCTTCTCGAAGCCCACGTACCGCTCGCCCCGGTATTCGCATTCGAAGAGTACGGACATCTCGGTGGTCCTCCTGGCTCGTTGGTGGGGTCGGCCCTACAGGGGCCGGGTGGTTGTGGAGGGGGCGGTGAGGTCGGCCAGGACCTCCTCGACCCGGTTGAGGGGGGCCTGGACCCAGGGCAGTCCGAGCGGGTCGGCGGCGGCCAGCGCGGTGTCCTGCTGCTCGGCGGTCTCCCCGTAGAGGCGGCTGGTGGCGGCGCGCAGCCGCAGCAGCCCCGGGTCCTCGCCGAAGGCCTCGCCGGCCAGCACGCCGAGGCCGTACCGCTCGCTGAGGAGACCGACCAGCTCGGCGCCGGTGTGCACCCCGTGGGCCGTGGCGAGTTGCTCGCGCAGCGGCTCGAAGTCCGGGTACAGGTAGCAGGTGGCGACGACCGGGTCGAGCAGCGCCCCGGCCTTGACGAACCGCTCCGCCATGGCGCGGGCGACGATCCCGTGCAGCCGGCGGGAGGCGGCCACGCGGGCCGTGATCTCCGGCGGCTCGTCGAGGGCGTACGCTGCCGCGACCTGGACGGGGGCGGGCGGGCTGGACCAGATCTGGCTGGCGATGGCGACCAGCCGGGAGTGCAGTTGCCGCCCGAGGTCGCCGGAGGGCAGCCGGGCGATGCCGGTCCGCCAGCCGCCGACCGCCAGGTTCTTGGTCAGCCCGGTGGTGACGACGGTGCGCTCGGGGGCGATGACGGCCGGGGAGACGGCGGGGGTGTCCGTCTCGAAGACCAGGTCGCAGTAGATCTCGTCGGAGATGATGACGAGGTCGAGCTCCCGGGCCGCCTCGGCCAGACGCCGTACGGTGTCGGGCGAGGCGACGTTGCCGGTGGGGTTGTCCGGCAGGGTGACCACGACGGACCGCGGGTCGCGGCCGGCGGCCCGGGCCCGGGCGACCTCCTCGCGCAGGCCGTCCGGGTCCGGCACCCCGCCCTGGCCCGCCAGGACGGGGACGTGGAAGGCCCGGGCGCCGACGAGTTCGGCCTGTGCGGCGTAGGTGACCCAGCTGGGCCGCGGGATCACCACGTCGCCGCCGACCGCCATGATCAGTGCGAACAGCAGGGACTTGGTGCCCGGCCCGGCGACGACCAGGTCGGGGTCGGCGTCCAGGCCGCGCCGCTGCCAGTAGCCGGCCGCCGCGGCCCGCAGGGCGGGGCTGCCGGACACCGGGCCGTAGGCCGCCTGGTCCGCGGCGGCGGCGAGCCGTGCCCGCAGTTCGGGGTGGACGGTCAGGCCGATCTCGCCGCTGGCCATGATCAGGACCTGTTCTCCGGCGGCACGGCGTCGGGCGAGGGCCTCGTCGGCGGCCAGTGTCGCCGACAGCGTCACCTTCGGTGGCTCGGTCATGGGTGGGCTCCACACGTCGGATCGGGTTCCAGGGGTCGGGTTCCGGGGGTCGGGCAGGGCCCGGTCACTGCCCGCCATGGCGGCGGCGCAGCTCGGCCTTGCGGACCTTGCCGGTGAGGGTCTTGGGCAGGGCGTCGACGACCACCAGCCGTTCCGGGAGGAACCGCTCGTCCTGGCCGGCCTCGCGCAGATGGGCGCGGAGCCGGTCCAGTTCGGGCGTCGCCCCGCCGCTGGGGACGACGACCGCGATGATCGGGTCGTCGAGGGAGCCGGTGGTCCCGATGAAGGCGGTCTCGGTGACGTCTGGGTGCTGCGAGACGATCGCCTCCAGTTCCGTCATGGGGACGACGATGCCGTCGCGCATCAGGGCGTCCTTGGCCCGGCCGAGGACGCGGATGCCGCCGCGGCCGTCGTCGCGGGCGAGGTCCCCGGTGTCGAACCAGCCCTCGGCGTTGAACTCGGCGGCGAAGACGTCCTCGCGCTTGTAGTAGCCGAGGGCCTGCGCGGCGCCGCGCACCCGGAGCCGGCCGACGGTGGCCCGCCGGTCGGGGTGCTCGCGGTCGTCGACGCGGATCTCCATCGAGTCGATCGGCCCGCCGTTGCTCTGCGCCGCCCAGTCCGGGTTGTAGTCGAGCCGGGTGATGGTGACGGGGCCGAACTCGGACATGCCCCACACCGAGTAGGTGCGGGCGCCGAGGGTTTCGCGGACCTCGTCGACCAGCTGCTGGAGCACCGGCGCGGAGCCGGTGATGGTGTGGCGCAGCGTGGAGACGTCGCGGGGGTCGGTCCGCTGGGACGCCGTGATGTCGAAGAGCGTGGACGGCGGCCCGTAGAGCAGCGTGGCGCCGTAGCGCTCGACCAGGTCGAGCAGGGCCGCGTTCTGCCGGATGTCCTGGAAGGCGACGGTGCCGCCGAGCATGACGCCGGTCAGGATGCCCTGGCCGAAGCCGGAGTAGTGGACCAGCGGGGTGGTGACCGCCGCGACCAGGCTGTCGTCGAGCAGGAAGGTGTCGGCGTAGCCGCGGACGGCGGCGTGGATGGTGTTCTGGCTGTGCAGGACGCCCTTGGAGGGGCCGGTGGTGCCGGAGGTGAAGAGCACCACGAACGGGTCGTCCGGGGCCAGTTCACGCCCGTCGAGCTCACCGGCGCGCTGCTCCTCCCAGGGGACCCGCACGAAGTGGTCGTCGAAGGAGAGCGTTCCGGCGTCCCGGCCGCCGACCACCACCACGTGCTCCAGGGGCAGTTCGGCCTTGAGCGCGGTGAGGTGCGCGGCGAGCGGGTAGCCGTTCCACTCCGGGACGGTGATGCAGACCCTGGCCCCGGTGAGTTCCAGGCGGTGCCGCAGCTCCTCCTCCTGGCAGATCGGGTCGATCGGGCAGATCACCGCGCCGACCCGGATGCAGGCGAACAGCAGCGGCACCGTCTCCCACCGGTTGGGGAGCTGGACGGCGACGAAGTCCCCCCGCTGCACGCCGAGTTCGACCAGCGCGACGGCGAAGCGGTCGGTCAGCCGGGCGAGTTCGGAGTAGTCGAGGGTGTCGGTGCGGGCCTCGCCGATCCGGCGCCCGGCGATGGCGAGCTTGTGCGGGCGCACCCGTGCCTGGTGGCGCAGGTCGTCCAGGAAGGTCTCGTCCCGCCACCAGCCGCGGCGCCGGTACTCGGCCGCGCGGTCCTGGGCGGGCGCCCGGCCCGGGACGGCGGCCGTGTCCGCGCTCATCCGCGCTCCTTGCGGCGCACGTCGAGCAGCTCGGGCAGCGGGTCGCCGGCGCGGCCGGCGCCGATCTCCAGCAGGTCGCGGGTGTTCTGGCGCACCCGGTCGCCGACCCAGTCGAAGACCCAGGCCTTGCGCGCCTCCGCCTCCAGCTCGAAGGGGACGACCCGGGTGACGGCCAGGGCCGCCGAGCCGGCGCCGCCGATGTTGGCGATCACGCCCGGGACGAGGGTGACGCCGGCGGCCAGCACCTTGGCCTTGCCCTCGGCGCTGGAGGCGAGGTTGCCGCCCTCGACGACCAGCCGAGAACGCAGGCGGTGCGCGTTGTCGGCGTTGATCGCGTGCTTCTGGGCCGCCAGGATCAGCAGGTCGGCGTCGACGTCGAGCCAGGCGTCCGGCTCACCGGACTGCGTGACGCCCTGCGGCAGGCGGGAGCGGTCGATCCGGCCGAACTCGTCGGTGATGGCGACCAGGTCGGCCACCGGCAGGCGGTCCGCGCTGATGGTGCCCTGGACGTCCGCGACGCCCACGACGGTGTGGCCGCGGTCCTCCAGGAAGCGGGCGACGGCGCGGCCCACCGCGCCGAAGCCCTGCACCACGACCCGGGCGGAGCCGGTGTGGCCACTGGCCTCCAGGGCGGTGACCGCGGCCACGCCCACGCCGTGCCCGGTGCAGTCGATCAGCGGCTCGTAGTAGGTGCGCCAGTCGATCGGCATGTCCGGGGCGCCCGGCCGGAAGCGCGGGTCGTAGCCGGCCTCCTCGAAGAAGACGGCCCGGTCGGCGGGGGTGACGCCCATGTCGATGCCGAGGTGGATGCCGCCGTGCAGCAGCGGCTTGACGGTGCGTCCGAACGTGCGGAAGGTCTCCTCGCGGTTGCTGCCGTCGGAGACGATGCCGGCCTTGGCACCGCCGATGCGCAGCCCGGCGAGGATGAACTTGTCGGTCATGTCACGGGCCAGGCCCGCGACCTCCTCCTCGGTGACCCCGGTGGTCATCCGGGTGCCGCCCATGGCCAGGCCGTCGACGAGGGAGTCGACGACCACCCAGCCCTTGATGGCGCCGCCGCTGCCGTTCAGATGGGTGACGAGCGCCGGGGGCAGGGAGTCTTCCACAGTCATGGTGAAGTCCTTCGGTACGGGGGGTTCGGTAGGGAGAGGGGGAGAGGTGCGGGTGCGCTGCGCACGGGCGGCGGCCGGCCACGGTGGCCCGGCCGACCGCCCGTACGCGACGGACCGTCACTGGTAGAGCTGTGCGAAGCCGCGCAGGATCTCCAGGCCGTCGCTGCGGAACTCCAGGTGCGCCTGGGCTCCGTGGATGCGGCCGTCCTCGGAGCGGAGGAACTCCACCGGGGCGTGTTCGGAGCGGCCGATCGACCGGAAGCCCTCGGGCGCCTCCTGGAGGTAGAGGGTGTGGCGGTGGAAGACCGTCACCACCGGCTTCACGTAGGTGAAGAGCGGCTCCTCCTTGTCGACCTTCACCTCGTAGCCGCCGACGCGCTGCGGCCCCTCGGCGAGCCGGCCGCCGTTCGCGACGGCCAGGATCTGCATGCCGCCGCAGATCCCGAAGACCGGGACGTCGGCGCCCATGACGAGGTCGATGAGCGGCTTGTAGAAGTCGCGGTCGTAGGCCCGCACCTTGGTGCCGCTGAGCACGATCGCCTGGTAGCGGCCGTCGAGCCGTGCGGGGACGGACGCGGCGTTTACCGCGTCGGTCTCCGATCCCAGCTCCTCGAAGCGGCTACGGAGCTGTTTCAGCGACAGGGTTCCGTTGTTGACGACTAGCACACGGGATTTCGCCACGTTCGGCGCTCCTCACGATCGGGTGATGACGGTTCCGGTGCGGGCGGCGATCAGTTCGGTGACGGGGGCGCTGCCGATGATCACGCGTTCCACGCCCCGGTCCAGGGCCTCGCCGGCGGCGCGCAGCTTCTTGCGCATGCCGCCGGTGGCGCCCTTGTCCCGGAACCTGGCCGCGGCCTCGGCGCTGATCGTGCGCACCGGCTCGTCGTCGATCAGGAGATGGGCGACGTCGGTGACGAGGATCAGCTGGTCGGCCCCGATGCCCCCGGCGACGGCGGCGGCCGCGCGGTCGCCGTCGGTGTTCACCTCCTGGCCGGCCGCGTTCCGGGCCAGTGGGGTGACCAGGTAGGCGTGGCCGGGTGCGAGGTTCTTCAGCGGGGCCGGGTCGACCCCGGTGATGGGGCCGACGAGGTTCTCCAGCTCGACGAGCTGCTTCTCCTTCCACCACCAGCGCTCGCCCTCGCCCGCCGTCACCAGGCCGTCGCTGCCGAGCACCCGCTCGGCGACGATGCCGCGCTGCTCCAGACGGTCGAGGACGCCCTCGGTCAGCGTGGCGCTGACGGTCTTGATGTCCTCGATGACCTCGGGCGTGGTCCAGCGGCTCTGGTTGCCGTAGCGGTCCCGCAGGATCGCCGACGGATCGTGGTAGCGCGGGCTGAGCTTCTTCAGCGGCTTGGACCAGCCGTGCACGAGGACCAGCGGCCGCTCCTGCCCGAGCCGGGCCAGGTCGTCCCACCAGGAGTCGGCGAGGGCGTCGACGGTGCTGCCGCCGAGCTTGACGACGGTGGGGGTCGGGGATCCTACCGTCGTGCTCATGCGGGCATCACCGGCTGCATGGTCAGGCCGGTCTCCACGGGCAGGCCGAACCGGATGTTGAGGGCCTGGACCGCCTGGCCCGCCGCACCCTTGACCATGTTGTCCAGCGCCGACAGGACGACGATCCGGCCGCCCTCCTCGTCGTGCAGGACGGTCACGTCGCAGAAGTTGGAGCCCAGGACGGCCTGCGGGTCGGGCACCGGGATCAGGGTCTCGTTGTGCCGGCGGACCCGCACGAACGGGTGCTCCTTGTAGAACCGCAGGTACGCCCGGTGCAGGGTGCGCGCGTCCACCTCGTCGTCGGTGAACACGTACGAGCTGGCCATCAGCCCCCGCACGTGCGACACCCCGTACGCCGACATGCTGAGCGCCTCGATGCCGCCCGGCTTGCTGCGCTCCAGGAAGTCCCTGACCTCCGCGGCGTGCCGGTGCCCCGCCGGTGCGTAGGGCGCGATGGCGCCGTTGCGCAGCGGGTGCAGGTCCGCGGTGCGCAGCTGGAGGCCGCCCCCGCTGGAGCCGGTCTTGCCGTCCACGACCACGTTCTTCAGGTTCAGCCCGAGGGCGGTCACGAGCGGGGCGAGCCCGAGCGTGATCGCGGTGGCGAAGCAGCCCGGCAGCGAGATCAGCGAGGCGCCGACCAGCTGGTCGCCGACCAGCTCCGGCACGCCGTAGACGAACCGGTCGGCCAGCTCCGCCGTCCGCGGCACGTTCGGGTACCACCGGTCGTGCAGGGCCGGCGTCCGGATCCGGAAGGCGCCGCTGAGGTCGATGACGCAGGGGACCTGGTCGGCCAGCCGCGCCGCGAGCTCCGCCGAGGCGGGCGCGGGCGTGGCCAGCAGGACGACGTCGCAGCGGTCGGACAGGTCCTCCGGCACCGGTTCGACGGTCAGTCCGAGGTCCAGCCGCAGGCCCGGGTGGAGCTCGGCCGGGCGGCGTCCCGCGCTGGAGGAGCCGCCCAGGAAGGTCAGCTCCAGCTCGGGGTGCTGGGTTGCCAGTCTGATCAGTTCACCGCCGGCCAGCCCGGAGGCTCCGACGATACCGACCCGGATCATCCGGCCTCCTCCTGCAGGTAGCGGCTGATGGCGGCGGCGATGTCCACGCCGGTGGCCGAGGCCACGGCCCGGAAGGCCGGAGCGTGGTTCACCTCGTTGACGACGTGGCCGTCGGGCGTCTCGAAGAGGTCGATGCCGAAGATGCCCTCGCCGAGGACGTCCAGGACGCCGTCGACGATCTTCTGCACCGCGGGATCGAGGTCGACCGCGCGGTTGCGGTTGCCCAGGGCCGCGTTGCTGCGCCAGTCGGTCCCGGCGCTGCGGAACTCCGCGATGGCGACCAGCTCGCGGCCGACCACGAAGCAGCGCAGCGAGGATCCGCCGGCCAGGTAGGGCTCGACCAGCGAGGCCTGCTCGAACCCGTGCCCGAGGTCCTCGACGTAGTCGTAGACCGAGTGCGCGGTGTCCGCGTCACGCAGCAGCGTGACCCGCTTGCCCATCCCGCCGAAGACCGGCTTCAGCACGACGGGGGGCGGCAGTTCGGTCAGCGCCTTCTCGAAGTCCCGCCGGGAGAGCGCGAGACGGTAGTCGGGCACCGGCACGTCGGCGGCGCGCAGCTGCGCGCGGAGCGTCAGCTTGTTCTCGCAGGCGTGGATGGCCGAGGCGGTGTTCAGGGTGGGGATCCGGGCCGACTCCGCGACGGTGGCGATCAGGCCGCCGCGCGTGTAGCTGCGGCTGCGGATCAGCACGGCGTCGTAGCCGCTGAGCGAGGCCGACTCCGCGTCCCCCAGGCCGAGGGACTCGTCGTTGACCCACTCGATCCGCAGGCCGAAGTCGGCGGCGGAGTCGATCAGTCGGCGTTCTTCCCAGCCGACCCGGTCGGCGACAATGGCGACTGTACGGTCCATGACGGTTACTGGCCCCAATCGCGGAGCTGCACCTCGACCATCTGGAAGGTGAGCTTGCCCTCCACGACCTCCTCCACCCGGAGCGTCAGCATGCACTCGGGGCAGGCGATGGTCTCACCCTGCACCATCGGCGGGGTGGTCAGATCGGTCTCGCACTCGGGGCAGAGACCGGTGAGCGTTCCAGCGGACATGGTTTCTCTCCTCGTCGGTTCTTGTCGGTCGATCAGAGGGACTGGTACTCGACGGCGGCCTTGCGGATGGCGTCGCGGTCGATCAGCTCGCCGCTGCGCTCCTGACGCTCGGTCAGCCAGGCCGTGAAGGCGGGGACGTCGACCGAGTCGGTGAGCTCGTCGAGGGCCCAGGAGACGAGCGGGTTCGTCAGGCGGGTGCGCACGCGCAGTTCGCGGGTGTTCCCGACCACGTCCGGGGCCAGGGTCTCGTACGCCGCCGGGTGGGTGAGCTGACCGGGCAGCTCGTACGCGAAGGCGTGCGGGGTCGTCGGGCCGGACTGGAAGGCCTCGCCGAGCCTCGCACCGCGCAGGGCGATGTTGGTGAGTTCGGTGAGGTGGCTCAGGTCGAAGCGGGTGTCGCCGTGGATCACCCGGAGCGAGGTGAGCAGCTCGGCCAGCGGGGCGTTGCCGCCGCGCTCGCCGATGCCGCCGGCCGTGGCGGAGATCCACTTCGCCCCCGCCCGGTAGGCGGCCAGCGAGTTGGCGACGGCCAGGCCCAGCATGTTGTGCGAGTGGATCTCGATCTCGGAGCCGTCGATCGCGGTGAGGTCCCCGATCACGCTCTCCATCTGCCAGGGCGACAGGTAGGCGACGGTCTCCGCCAGCCGGAACCGGTCGGCGCCGGCCTCGAAGCCGGCGGTCACGTACGGGACCAGCCGCTCCTTGGGCGTGCGGGCGCCGTCCTCGCCGCTGAAGGTGACGTGGAAGCCGCGCTCCTTGGCCCCCTCGATGGCGGCCCGGGCGGTCGCGATCAGGTACTTGGTGCTCGGCGAGGCCAGCTTCAGCCGCGCGTGCTCCTCGGAGGTCGGGATCGAGAACATCACCGAGCGGACGCCCAGGCGCAGCGCCTCGTCCAGCGCCTTGGCGACCTGCTGGCGGTCCCTCACCACGACGAGGGTGAGGCTGCGTTCGGGCCCGACGGCCTCGTGGGTGGCCAGGACCAGGTCGGCGTCGGCCGACGAGGGCCCGGACACCATGCCCACCTCGACCAGCTCGACGCCGGTCTTCACCAGCAGGTCGGCGATGACGGCGGCGTCCTTGGGGCCGAATTCGACACCGGCCATGTGCGCGGAGTCGCGCAGGGTCGCATCGGATATGTGCGGCAGCTCGCGCTGGAGGTTCTCTCCACTTTCTGATATTGCCATTGCATTAACTCCTTATTTCAGAACCTGGAACAGGGTCTGAGCACCGAGTTTCGGCAGGCGGTCGATCGCGGGAGTTCGGCCAGGCATCCCGGATTCCAGGGGTGGGGAACACGTCCCACCGGCTTCGGGAGAATGCCTGCCGCGGACCGCCCGAATCGGGACGGTGAGGTGCGGTGGAAGCCGATGATCAGCCTCACGGATTCGGCAACGGAGGTCAAGATCCTCCATGTCAGGGGTTCGTCAAGTTTCATCACGGCCGTGTCAGGAAGGGAAAGGAATGCAAGATCCGGCTCGGCGGACCGCCAATTCCCGCTCGACTTCCTGCGGATCGCCGGACTTCTGGTCTACGGTGCACGGACGGCCGGCAGGGGACGGCGAGAGGAAGAGCATGATCTTCGTTGTTGAGCTGGTCCGCCGGAAGGACGCGGGGGACCGTCTGCGACGAGTGGGGGAGCGCGACGACTACTGGGGGGGCCGCGCCCGCGAGGGTGTGCTGATCGGCGGCGGCCCGTGGCGGGACGGCTCGGGGGAGCTGCTGCTCTGCGAGGCGCCGGACCGGACCAGTCTGTTCCGCATCCTCGACCAGGACCCGGGCATCCGGTCCGGAACCCTCGCGCTGGCGAACGTCCGGGAGTGGGACGTGGTGCGCGGGGTCTCGTTACCGGACGGGCGCCGGTGTTCCGCCGGCGACGCCCGCGCCGCCGACGGGGTCGGCACCACGGGCGCCGCGGACACGGCGCCGACCGCCGAGGCCGAGGAACTGACCCCGCACGAGGAGCGCATCGCGGCGATGGTGGTCGACGGCATGACGAACCGGAGAATCGCCGAGACGCTCTCCGTCTCGACGCGTGCGGTGGAACTCCGGATCACCCGCATCTATCTGAAACTGGCCATACAGCGGCGGGCCCAGCTGGCCCCCGCGCTGAGCCGGCGCCGGAACGCGGAGCAGCCTCCGCAGCGACTCGGCCCGCGCGGACCGGAATTCGCGAGGCTGCGGTTTCCCGTAGTGCACCGGCCATGGCCCGGGGATAGCGTGGGGGAAATCCCTCCGACGAACGGGTGATACCGCCATGGATATTCCTTCCGCGCCCCGGATCGGGCTTGTCGTCCCTCCGGAGAATCCCACCGCCGAACCGGAGTACAGCCACCTTCTGGGATCCGGGGCGAATGTCCACACGGCGCGCTTCCCGACCACGCCGGGCAAGAGCCTCCAGGAAATGCTGGAGACGTACAACGAGGTCCTGCCCGACGTCCTGGCCGGTTTCGGCCGGCTGCCGCTGGACGCCGCGGTGGTGGCCTGCAGCGCGTCGCACTACCTGCTCTCGCCCGAGGGCGACCGGAAGTTCTGCGAGCAGCTCACGGACCTCATGGGCTTTCCGGTCCGGTCCTCCGCGCTGGCCACCCTCGACGCCTGCGAGGCGCTCGGCCTGACCCGGCTGACCCTCGTCTCCCCCTACGAGCCGTGGCTGACCGACCTTTCCCGGAGCTACTGGGAGAAGGCCGGCCTCACCGTCGACCAGGTCGTGCCCGTGCCGGCCGGCGACCGGTACGACCCCTACGCCGTGACCACCGAGGCGCTCCTCGCCCAGGTGCGGCGGCACGAGCTCGCCGACGACACGACGCTGCTCTGCACCGGCACCGGGATGTTCACCCTGGCCGCTCTGGAAGAGCTGGGCGGCCGGCGGGAGGGCGTGGTGATGAGCTCGAACCTGGCCAGTGTCTGGTGGGCGCTGCGCACGGTGGGCGCTCGGACCGACGCGCTCGACGGCCACCCGCTGCTGCGGCGCCTGACCCCGCTGGCGAACGCGGCCTGAGGCCCGGTCCGGGGCGCGCCGGCCCCGAGGTGTGCCGGGCCGGCGCTCAAGCCCCGGTCGGCCGCGCCGGATCCGCGGTCTCAGGCGCCGCCGATCCGGTAGCCGACGCCTCTGACGGTGATGATCCACCTGCTGGCGCCGAGCTTGCCGCGGAGGCTGCTGACGTGGGTGTCGAGGGTGCGGCTGGATTCCCTCCAGTCGCTTTCCCAGACCTTCGCCATCAGCTCCTTCCTGGACATCACGGATTCCGGGTTGGAGGCGAGGATGTAAAGGAGCTCGAATTCCTTGGCGGTGACGTTCACTACTCGGTCGTTTAATCGGACCACGCGGGCTCTGCCGTCTATGCGCAGCGATCTGAGTGAAATGTCCCGTGAATTGTCCGACCGGGTGTGTGAACGGGTGCGGCGGATCACGGCCTCGATGCGCGCCGCGACCTCGCGGGGACCGCAGGTTTTCGCGATGCAGTCGTCGGATCCGGCTTGCAGGGCGAGGACCCGGTCCAGTTCGGTGTCGCGGCCGGCGAAGGCGATGACGGGCGTGTTGCCGGCGGCCCGGATGGCGCGGCAGACCTCCAGCCCGTCGACGTCCGGAAGTTCGAGATCGAGCAGGACCAGGTCGACGTCGTGATACGTTTCCAGCGCCTCTCGCCCGGTGCCGGCGCTCTTTACCTCGTATCCCTGCCGCCGCAGGTTGTGAAGCATTGATTCGGCCACCGCGGGATGTTCTCCCACGACGAGCACGCATACCATGTTCCTCAGCCGCCTTCCAGGGAAGCTCTCACCAGTTTCGGCGCAGGACCAGCCGACGGAAGAGGCTGTGGCGGCCCGCGGAGATGCACTACAGCTTTGCGATCGGATCGAGGCGCGACCTGTTCAATATAACACCCGGAATCCGTGCGTAGGCAAGCGAATAATGCCTTGGCCGGTTTCTGCTGGTGAGGCGGGCGAGTCCGAGGTCGACGCTGTACGTGGTCATTGGGTGGAACCCTAGCGTCGGCACTCGTGCAATGATGTTTCAAATTCGTGTCAGCTTTACGAAGCCCAGGGGGCGGCCCGGAATCCCGGGCGCATAATCACGCCTCGCGTCCGGCCGTCCGGAGGTAGTGGTCCGCGATCTCGTCGCTGGTCGTCAGCCACACCCCGGGGTGACCGGCGAGATGGCGGAGCGCCTGGTCCACGTACTTCTGCCGGAACGGCTGGTTGGCGATGAACGGGTGCAGCACCAGCGCCATCACCCGTCCGCTCTCCGCCGAGTCGGCGTGCAGCTGCTCCAGCTGGTCCTCGACGATCCGCACGAACTCCGGTCCGGAGAGGTTCCTTCCGACGAACAGGCTGACGTCGTTCAGCTCGATGGAGTACGGCACGCTCAGCATCCCCGGCACGTTCAACGGGTACGGCTGATCGTCGTTGCACCAGTCCAGCACGTACCGCAGGCCGAGTTCCGCGAGGAGGGCCGGCGTTCGGAAGGTCTCGGTGAGTGCCGGTCCCAGCCAGCCCCGCGGCCGGCGGCCGGTCGCCTTCTCGATGGTGTCGACGACCTCGGCCAGAAGGGTGCGCTCATCGTCGGCGTCCAGGCCGGCCTGGAAGGTGGAGTTGTCCCTGCCGTGGGCGATCCAGGCCCAGTCGCGCTCCAGGCCCGCCCGGACGATCTGCGGATAGCGCTCGCAGACGTCGGAGTTGAGCATCACGCTCGCGCGCACCCGGTGCCGGTCGAGGCTCTCGATCAACCGCCAGATCCCCACCCGGGGGCCGTAGTCGCGCCACCCGTAGTTCAGCGGGTCCGGTGCCAGCCCGGCGGTTCCCGGGAAGATGCTCGTCGACCCCCGGTCGACGTGGTAGTGCTCGATGTTCACGGCGACGTAGCAGGCGACCCGGGCGCCGCCCGGCCAGTGGATCGGTTCGCGGTCGACGATCGGGCTGTAGTCGAAGAGTTCGTTGTGCATCGTTTCCTCACTTCGTACCCGGTTCATGCGGTCGGCGAGCGGCGCCCGGTCACGGTGCGACCGGTTTCACGCTGCCCGGCTCAGAGGGTGACTCCCGTGGCACCGGTCGGCGCGTAACGGCTGGCCGGCCGGGGGAGGCCCAGCAGTCCGCGCAGGGTGCCCGCCTCGTAGGCGGAGCGGAACACCCCGCGCCGGCGGAGCTCGGGCACCAGGCCGCCGGTGATCGCGGCGAGGTCGTGCGGCAGCACGCCGGGCCGCAGCCGGAAGCCGTCCAGTCCGACCTCCCGCCAGTCCAGCAGCAGATCGGCGAGCTCGCCCGGCGTGCCGGTGAAGATCTCCGCGTCCGAGGCGTACTCGGCGCCGTCCAGTTCGTCCAGCCGCCGCTTGCGCGCGGCGGCCCGGCCCGGCTCGTCGTCCAGGAAGACCACGAGGTCGGCGAAGACCTTGAGCGGCTCCGCGGCCGGCCTCCCGACCACGGCCAGCGCCCGCCCGAGCGTGCCGAGCCTGGCCACGGTGTCCTCCCGCGAGTGCGGCGTCAGGTAGACGACGTCGGCGCCGGCCGCGGCCAGCTCGTACGGCGTGCTCGCGTGCGCGAGGACCGTCACCAGCGGCTGGCCCTGCGGCGGGCGCGGGGTGATCGACGGGCCCCGGATGCTGAAGTGCTCGCCCTCGAAGTCGATGTAGTGCAGCTTGTCGCGGTCGATGAAGCGGCCGGTCGCGGCGTCGCGGATCTCCGCGTCGTCCTCCCAGCTGTCCCAGAGCCTGCGGACCGCCTCGACCACCTCGCGGGCCTCGCCGAACAGCTCGCGCAGCCGCTTGGCGATCAGCTCCGAGTCGAGGACGTCCTCCGAGGTCAGCCGGGGGGTCGTCCGCCGGCCGAAGTGGGCGGCGTCGGACGCGCGGGAGGTGATCTGCGGACGCCAGCCCGCCCGTCCCCGGCTCGCGAAGTCCAGCGAGGCGATGCCCGAGGCGACGTGGAACGGCTCGGTGTGCGTGACGTTGGTGGTGGGGACCAGGCCGATGTGCGAGGTCAGCGGCGCGATCGCGGCCGCCAGCAGGACGGCGTCCAGCCGCCCCCTGACCTGGTCGGTCCGGTCGTCCGTCAGGTGGAACGCGGCGGACTGGAGGCCGAGGGTGTCCTCGAAGGTGACGAAGTCGAGCAGGCCGCGCTCGGCCTCGCGGACCAGGTCGGCCCAGTAGCGGGCCTTGAAGACGTCGGCCGGCCGGGCGCCCGGCTCCCGCCAGGCCGCGGGGTGCCAGCCGGTGCCGTCCAGGGCGACCGAGAGGTGGAGGCGGGTCACGATATCTCCTTCGCGGGGCGTCCGGTCGTGGCGTTCCGGGCGGCCCCCGGGGTGCGGGGTGGTTTCAGCCCGAGGTGGTCGCGGAGCGTCGGGCCGGTGTAGTCCTCCCGGTGGACGCCCATCTCCTGGAGCAGCGGCACCACCCGGTCCACCAGGTCGTCCAGCCCTCCGGGGGTCAGGTGCGGCACGAAGATGAAGCCGTCGGCGGCGTCGGTCTGCACGAACTCGTTGATGGAGTCGGCGACCTGGCGCGGAGTGCCGACGAAGGTGGGCTTCGCGGTGACCTCGATGACCACCTCGCGGATGCTCAGCCCACGCGTCTCGGCGAGCTCCCGCCACCGGCGGACCGCCGCCTCGCGGCCCTTGCGGTACTCCGTGTGCCCCTTGGTGACGACGGTGTCGGGCAGCGGATCGACGTCGGGCAGCGGGCCGTCAGGGTCGTAGCCCGAGAGGTCCCGGCCCCAGAGCGCCTCCATCAGCATCAGCGCGGTCTGCGGGCCGACCTGCGCCCGGCCGATCTCGACGGCGCGCTCGGCGGCCTCCTCCGCCGTGTCACCGAGGACGTAGGTGACGGAGGGGATGATCTTCAGATCCTCCGGGTCGCGGCCGTACCGTGCGAGCCGCCCCTTCACGTCCTTGTAGAAGGCGCGGCCGTCCTCCAGGTTGCTGTGCTTGCTGAAGATCACGTCGGCGTCGGAGGCGGCGAACTCGCGCCCCTGCGGGGAGTCCCCCGCCTGGATGATCACCGGGTGTCCCTGCGGAGGCCGGGGGGTGTTGAACCGGCCGGAGATGTCGAAGTGGCGGCCCCGGTGGGCGAACTCGCCCGCCCCGGCCCGCAGGAACTCCCCGGCCCCGGCGTCGGCCAGGACATGGTCCGGCTGCCAGCTGTCCCAGAGCTCGCGCGCGGTCTCCAGGAACTCGGCGGCCCGGGTGTAGCGGTCGGCCTCGTCGAGGAAGCCGCCGCGGCGGAAGTTCTCGCCGGTGAAGGCGTCCCAGCTGGTCACCACGTTCCAGGCGGAGCGGCCCTCGCTCAGGTGGTCCAGGGTCGCCAGCCGCCGGGCCACCTCGTAGGGCTCGTTGAAGGTGGAGTTGACCGTCGCGGCCAGCCCGAGGTGGGTGGTGACGGCGGCGAGGGCGCTCAGCACGGTGAGGGAGTCGGGTCTGCCGACCACGTCGAGGTCGTGGAAGCGGCCCTTGTGCTCGCGCAGCCGCAACCCCTCGGAGAGGAAGAAGAAGTCGAACTTGCCGCGTTCGGCGGTCCGGGCGAGCCGGGCGAAGGAGTCGAACTCGATCTGGCTCTCGGACCTCGGGTCCGACCAGACGGTGGTGTTCTGGACGCTGGGGAGTTGGGCGGCGAGGTGGATCTGCTTGACGGGCACGAAGACGGCCTCCTGCGGCAGCGGGTTCGGGGGCGGGTGTGGCAGTGGTCGGCGGGGTTCCGCGCGGTCGGTGCGGGGTCGGGTCAGAGCATCGGGCCGCCCGGGTCCTCCCGGCGCCGGCGGCGCTCCTCCGCCATCCGCCGCTGGAGGTCGGCGGCGTGTGACAGCGCCCTGCGGTTGTGCAGCGCGGTCTCGTGGCCGCCGACCTGACGGGCCTGGAGGTCCTCGGCCAGATCCGCGGCGAGGACGCCCGGGCCGTAGGGGGACGAGGCCACCTCGGCGAACTCCAGCAGGTGCAGCACCGCCTGGAACTCGCTGGCCCGCAGCGGCAGATCGAGCACGGGATCGTGGCCGCTCGGCGTCAGCGCCGCGCGGACCCGCTCCTGGTAGGCCCGCGCCCGGAGTTCGGCGAACCGGGGCTTGGGCGCGTGCTGGGCCGCCGAGTCGGGGACGTACGCGGCCAGGCGGTCGAGCAGGGCGGGGAACTCGCACCCCTCGGCGCGGTAGTAGGGGCGCTCCGAGCTCCCCGCCGCGGTGGGCGTGAGCCGCATGGCGTCCAGGAAGGCCGCCACCCGGTGCGGTTCGGGCAGCAGGCCGTCGCCCATCCAGCGGGCGTTCGCCAGGAAGTCGTCGGCCCGCCCGCCGTTGCGCAGGAAGCACCAGCCCGACGTCCCGGCCCAGTACAGGCCGCAGTCCGAGTCGGCGCTGATCCGCTGGCCGAACCGCCGGGTGAAGTCGATGCCGCCCTCGACGTCGTTGAAGAAGTGCTCGGGCTCGGAGTACGGCCCGCAGCTGTACACGGCGGCCACCGGGACGCCCTGGGCCATCAACTGCCCGGCGACGGCGGTGACGTAGTGCGCGGCCCGGAATTCCAGCGTTCTGGCGGTACGCGCGTCGATCTCCGCGGCCATCCGGATCCTCCTCGTGACGTTCCTTCAGTGGGCGGCCGGCGCACCGGCCGGGGGGAGCCGGACGGGCCCCGGTGCCGCGCGCCGGCGTTCCCGGGGCGGGTGCTCACGGGCGGGTGCTCAACCGCGCTTCGCGGGGAACCCGTGGGACCGGGCGCCGACGATCACGGCCAGGACCGGGACCATCAGGACCAGGACGCTCCAGGGGAAGGACGTGGCGCCCGCCGTTTCGAGGAGCACTCCGCCGACGACACCGCCGGCGGCCATGGCCACGTTCCAGAGAGTGACCAGCATGGCCTGGGCCGCGTCCGCCTGCTCGCCGCCGGCGTCGCCGCCCGCGGTCTGCAGCAGGGTGGGAACGCCGCCCCAGCCCAGGCCCCACAGCGCCGCGGCGACGTAGACCAGGGCGTGGGTGCCGGACAGCAGGCCCAGGACGGCGGCCGCGACGGCGACCAGCACGGCGCTGCCGATGGTCAGGACGCGCAGCCTGCCGTGGATCTGGGCACCCACGATCCAGATGCTCACCAGCGAGGCGACGCCGAAGACCAGCAGCACGAGGTCGGTGGAGCTTCCCATGCCCAGGTGGTCGAGGTAGGTCGCGATGTAGGCGTAGAGAACGGTGTGGGCCAGGACGAAGACCAGGGTGACGAACAGGACCGGCGTGACGCCGGGGACGGACAGGGCCCCCAGGATGCGGGTCTTCCCCTCGGGCCGCTGACCGGGGTAGTCCGGCACGGTCGCGGCGATCCAGGCGATCACGATGAGCGCGAGCGCGGTCATGACGAGGAAGGTCACCCACCAGCCGAGCATCTTGCCGAGGAAGGTGCCGGCGGGGACGCCGAGCGAGAGCGCGACCGGGATGCCGGTCATCACGATCGCGATGGCCTTGCCCTGGAGGTGGACGGGCGCCATCCGGCGGGCGTATCCGGCCAGCAGGGCCCAGGCCAGGCCCGCGGCCACACCGGCGATGAAACGGGCCACCATGGTGACCGGGTAGTTCGTCGACACGGCGGTGGCCGTGTTGGCGGCGGCGAACGCGGCCATGGCGGTCAGCAGCAGCCGCTTGCGCCGCCAGGCGGAGGTGGCCACGGTCAGCGGGATCGCGGTGAGCGCGGTGCCGATCGCGTAGATCGTCACCGACTGGCCCATCGCCGACTCGCTGACCCCGAGGTCGGAGCTCATGGCGGGCAGCACGCCCGCGGGCAGGGTCTCGGTCAGGCTGGTGATGAAGACGGCGGTGGCCAGGGCCAGCAGTGCCGGCATCGGCAGCGTCTGTCTCCGGGGCTCCGGGCTGTCACGGGTTTCGGTGGCGGACTCGACTGGTAACTGTGTGCTCATGGCGGCTATCGTGAAACCCTCACATATATGTGAGGGTCAACGCGACTTGGTGTGGGGTGGATCACATGCGCATCGGAGAGCTGTCGGAGCGAACCAACACGTCACGCCGCCTACTGCGCTACTACGAGGAGCAGCAGCTCATCGTCTCCACCCGTTCCGCGAACGGTTACCGTGAGTACGACGAGCGCCTGGCGGACCGCGTCATGCAGATCCGGGGACTGCTCGACGCCGGGTTGCCCACGAGGATCATCAAACAGATTCTTCCCTGCCTCGACAAGCCCCGCACGATCCATTTCTCCGACGCGACGCCGGAGATGATCGCCACCCTGACGCTCGAACGCGACCGGATGACCGAGCGGATCAACTGCCTGATCCGCAACCGGGACGCGGTGGCCGACTACCTTGAAGCGGTCAGCGGCACCGGCGACCCGGAGGTTGTCGTCGCGAGGGCCGGCTCCGGCACCGGCGACCCGGAGGTTGTCATCGCACGGGCCGGCACCGGCGCCGCCACGGCGTGACCCGGCGCCCCGTGCGGGGGCCGGGCCCGGAGCGCCGCCGTCAGCCGACCGCGGGGATGTCGTGGGTCGCGCAGTGGATGCCGCCGCCACCGGCCGCGATCGCGTCGATCCCGACCGGGACGATCTCGCGGCCCGGGAAGTACTGCTTCAGGATCTGCTGCGCCCGGTCGTCGGCCCTGGCGTCGCCGAACTTCGGCAGGTAGACGCCCTTCGAGCCGATGTAGAAGTTCATGTACGAGGAGACGAAGGCGTCGCCGCGCCCGGTGATCACGTCCGGGTCCGGCTGCTGGAGCTCGACCACCTGGAGCTTGCGGCCCGTCGCGTCGGTCGCGTCCTTGAGGACGGTGCGGGCCTGGTCGGCGGAGCGCGACCAGACGTCCGGCGGCGTGCCGGGGAAGGCCCGGTCGAGCAGGACGACGCCGGGGGCGGCGAAGCGGGCCAGGCAGTCGACGTGGGCGTCGGTGATGTCCTTGCCCTTGACGCCCGCGAGCCAGATCACCCTGCTCACGCCGAGGACCCTCTTCAGCTCCGCCTCGATCTCGTCCCGGCTCATCCCCGGGTTGCGGTTGTCGTTGACGACGGAGCTCTCGGTCACCATCAGGGTGCCCTGGCCGTCGGTCTCGAAGGAGCCGCCCTCGGCGACCAGCCGGGTCTCCACCCGCTCGACGCCGTACTGGGCCAGCACCGTCCGGGCGACCTTGGCGTCGTTGCCGTGCTGCTGCTTGCCGCCCCAGCCGTTGAAGTTGAAGTCGACGCCCTTGACCTTGCCGCCCTCCTCGACGAACACCGGCAGGGTGTCCCGGGCCCACAGGTCGTCGACGGCGACGGGCACGACCTCGACCGCCGAGCCGCAGGCCTTCCGCGCGGCGTCCCTCTGCTCGGGGCGGGCCATCAGGACGACCGGCTCGCGCGCCGCGATGGCCTGGGCGAGGCCGGCGACGTCCCGGCGGACGTCCGGAAGCTGATCGCCCCAGACGCTCTCGGAGGCGGGCCAGGACATCACCGTGCGCAGGTGCTTCTCCCACTCGGCGCCGAAGCGGCGGGCGGCGGGGGTGCCCGGGGCCGTACCGCCGGGCTGCGGGGGCGTCGACGCGGTGCCGTCGACGCCTCCGGCGCCGTCGACGCTGCTGGGGTCGCAGGCGGTGAGGCCGAGGGTGAGGGCGCCGACACCGGCACCGACTCCGGCGAGGGAGCGCATCAGGGTGCGGCGGGACAGGGCGTTGGTCATGCGGGTACTCCGGCTGAGGGGTGGCTTCGACAACGGTAAACGGCGGTGGTTGCGATCGCGGCGGCTACGGCAGTGGCTCGTGCATGGTCGAGCAGTGGATGCCGCCGCCCCCGGCCATCAGGCGGTCGACGTCGAGCTGCACCACCTCGCGGCCGGGGAAGGCCGCGGCGAGCGCCTCCCTGGCGGCGGCGTCCTTGTACGCGTCGCCGAACTGGGTGGTGATGACGCCGCCGTTGACGACGTGGAAGTTGAGGTAGGAGTCGACGAACTTCGAGCTGCGGGAGCGGACGGTGTCCGGCCCGTGCACGGGGACGACCTGGAGGCGGCGGCCCCGGGCGTCGGTGGCGGTGGAGAGGACCGCGAACTGCTCGCGGGCGTCCCGGGCCCAGACGTCGTCGCGCTCCGGGGGCGGCAGCTGGACCATCACCACGCCGGGCCGGACGAACCGGGAGGTGACGTCCACGTGGTCGTCGGTGATGTCCTGGCCCCTGATCCCGGGCAGCCAGATCATGGTGTCCGCGCCGTAGGCCTCCAGGACGGCCTCCTCGATCTCGTCCCGGCTCATGCCGCGGTTGCGGTTCTTGTTGACCAGGCTGCTCTCGGTGGCCATCACGGTGCCGTCGCCGTCCGTCTCGATCGCGCCGCCCTCGCCGACGAAGTCGGCGTAGGTGTACCGCAGGCCCCGGCGGGTGGCGAGGAGCTCGGCGACCCGGGCGTCGTCGTGGTGGACCTGCTTGTTGCCCCAGCCGTTGAAGTTGAGGACCACGGCGTCCAGGCCGCCGTGGCCGTCCCGGCGGAACACCGGCGCGGTGTCGCGCATCCACAGGTCGTCGGTGGGGATCGCGCTGATCACCTCGACGCCGGAGCCGCACCTGGCCCGGGCCTTGCCCGCCGTCCAGTCGTCGGGGGCGCACATGACCACCGGCTCGAACTCGGCGATCGTGCGGGCGATCAGCGCGATGTCCTCCTGGACGCCGCCCAGGCGCAGTCCCCACACGCCCCGGCGGGAGGGCCAGGACATCCAGGTCCGTGCGTGCGGGACGTCGTCCGCCGGCACCCGGGGGTAGGGCTCGGCGGAGCGGGCGTCGTGGTAGCGGGTCATGAGGGTCTCCAGATCGTGCGACGGTGCCGGGGGGGTGTTGGGAGGCCGCCGGTTCCACTCTTCGCGCCGCAACGCACCGGCGCACCACGTGGGACGGGTCGGCGGCAGCACCCTCTCCGCGGACTCAGATTCGCACTGACTGAAAAGTCAGTCAAACTCATGCCCATGCCATGACCCGGCGGATCCGCGTGTGCGCGGGGCGTCACGGAGCGGTTCGTCGTTCCTGCTCGGGAGGGCTCAGGAGGGGCCGGGGGCGGGCAGGAGGGCCCGGGAGGGCTCAGGAGCCGAGCCGGGCCACCTCGGCGTCGATCGCGTCCAGCATGAGCGTCCGGGCGTGCGCCAGCGGCAGGCTGCCGCTGAGCCAGCGCGTGCTCAGCCCCTCCAGCAGGGCCGTCAGCCGCTCGGCGGCGCCGGCCAGGCCGACGGCCGAGGCCATCGGTCGCACGTCACCGAGCAGTTCGGCGACCTCCTGCACCCAGATCCGGGTGGCCCGTGCCAGGTCCTCGCGCAGGGTCTCGTCGAACACCGCGCTCGCCCGCAGCTCACCCCAGGCGGTGCTGTTCTCCCGCACCTCGACGGTGTCCTGGAGTTCCAGCAGCAGCGTCTGCTCCAGCTCCTCGCGGGCTGTCAGCGGCGGGGCGTCCGCGGCGCGATCGGTCGTGTACCGTCCCGCCCGGTCGTTGATGAACTCCAGCGTCTGCCGGAGGATCCCCGTGCGGTCCTTGAAGTGGTAGTAGATCAGCGCGGTGGACACGCCCGCCTCGGCCGCGAGCTCCTCCACCCGCAGCCCTCGCACCCCGCGCCGCGCGATCACCCGCGCCGCTGCTTCCATGATCGACGTTTTACGACTGGCCACGATCCATCACCTTACCGGGGGTGCGAGCCGGGATCGCTCCGTATGCTGAAAATCCAGTCAGGCGGAGTCGGATGGTGGCGAGCACACCGGGGCCGGGCATGCGGACGGCCCGACCACCGCGACTCCGGGGAGGAGTCACGGCGGCCGGGCCGCGCGGGTATCGGAGAGGTCAGGGCTTCGATTCGGGGGTCACGGTCCACAGCTGGTTGACATTGGCGCCGATGCAGTCCCAGATGCCGAGGCGGATGCCCTGGTCGGCGGCCCAGCCCGGTCGTTCGAGGCAGCGGCCTCCGGGGAGGGACGGGCTCACTGTGGCCGGGAGGTAGATCCGGCCCTCTGGGGTGGTTGCCCACTTCTGGGTCGGCTGGTTGTCGCAGACGGCCATGCCGACCTGGACGCCGTTGCCCAGCGAGGCGTTCTTGGCGGTCAGGCAGTAGCCGGAGGCCCGGATGGTGCCGTCGATGCCGAGGGTGAAGCGCTGATTGATGGTCTCCCAGCAGGCGTACGCGGCCACGTCGGCGCCGTTGCGGGGACCGCCCTCGGCGTCGACGCACTGCCACGGGACCTGGTTGGAGTGCAGGGACACGCTGGCGTTGGCGTAGCCGAGGAGCTGCCAGTTGTCGAAGCCGTCGACCTTGCCCGGGTTGCCGATGCTGCTCTTGCCGGGGAAGACGGTGATCGCGTTGTTGTTGTTGATTGCCCAGAGGTCGGGGTAGCCGTCACCGTTGAGGTCGGCGGCACCGACCTTGGGCTGGGCCGCGACGGTCCAGTTGGCGCCGCTGAGGATCACGGTCCCGCTGTTGGGCTTGGTGAGCGTGCTGAAGTCGACCTGGCCGTCCGCGGTGAACCCGAGCGGGTAGGCGTAGATGTTGCCGTTGGTGCGGTGCCGCGCCCAGAGCGTGGCCTGCCGGGTCGCGGGCTTGCCGATCGTCGAGGTGGTGCCGTTCGCCGGTCCGGGGTTGATCAGCTCGTAGTCGTCCCAGGTGCCGCTGTTGGGGGCGGTGGGAATGAGCAGGGCGGTGGAGCTGACGTCGTTCCACTTCTGTTCGCTCACGTTGTGCAGCCACAGCCGGCCGCCCTCGACGGTGAGCAGGGACGTCTGGCTGATGATCGACGTCTTCGCCGGGTTGGTCGGAGTGGCCGGGGTGGTGCTGGTCAGCTCCCCGTCGGGGGTGCCGAGGGCGACTATCTGGCTGACCTGGGACCAGTCGGCGGCGAACGGCCGACTGTCCGGGCAGGCCACCCCCGAGGTCGGTACGGCGGCGCAGGCGGTGGACTTCGGCCGGGTCAGCGGCGTCTTCTGGTAGACGTCGTACCGGCCGGTGCCGTCGTTGTCGATCAGGTACAGGTTCTTCTTGAGGTTGGCGTCCTTGGTGTTGTGGACGATCAACTGGTCGAGCGTGCCCGCCTCGTTCAGCGTGCCGCGGTGGGTTATCTGGTAGTCGGCCCAGGTCGTGGTGGTGTCGTTGACCCCGTTGCGGGGCGCGCTGGCAGCAGCCGCGGTGATGGCACGCATCGGGTCGGCGTTACCGGCGATGGTTCGCAGGTTGCCGCCGGCGTCCGCGATGACGATGTCCGCGAGCTGGTCGCCGTCGGTGTCGCCGAAGACCGGGACGGAGCCGGGCTTCCACGGCGCGTAGAAGGAGTAGTCGGCGCGCTGGCTGTAGTTGCCGGCGATGTCCATGGCCCATGCGTAGACGGTGTTGGTGCCCCACCTGGTGGGCGTGAACTTGACCGTCTCACCGGGGCGGTAGGTGCCGGACTGACCGCACTGCCAGCCGACGACCGGCGTCGGATCGGTGCTGAAGCGCGTGCAGGCGACACCCGAGGCCCACAGGCCGGGCCCGGGAGCCGGGTCCTCGGCGTTGAGGACGAAAGTGCCGGGCTGGGTGTCCATGGCGAACCGGGTCGGGTGGTCGTTGGGCGTCCCGGACGGCGGGAAGTCCGGGGAGCTGATGCTGACGCGCGGGGCGGTCCGGTCGACACGGAAGTAGCACCAGGCACTCGACGGTGAGGTGAGCGCACCGTCCGCGGCCTTGGCGTACCAGCCGTATTGGTGGCCGTCGGAGAGCGACCCGACCGGCTGGCTGTAGCCCGGGTCGTTGTAGCTACCACCCCAACCTCCGTCGAGGAGGGAGAAGTTGGGGTCGTTGTCGTCCCACATGTGGAAGCCCGTGTAGAGGCTCTGCCCGGTGGGGGACCAGCTGTTGACGATCAGGTTGATGTTCTGGTTGTTGCCGACCCAACCCGGATTGTCCCAGGGGTGGGCGCCGCCGCTGGTGCACTCGGCCGTGCGGCGAGTGTCGGCGAAGCCCGGTCCGGGGCTGGTGCGCGGGTACCAGACGGTGGGCGTGATGTCGTAGGTCGTGGCGATGCTGAGGTTGCTGGCGATCTTGTGCCGGTAGAGCTTCTCCCACTCGGTGGCCTGCGGCGCGATGCCGACGGTCCAGATGGACTGCTGGCCGGCGGCGACCTGCTGGATCGCGCCGGTCACGTTGACGGCGAGCGGTCCGGTGCCCTTGATCTGCTGCCCGCCGACGTAGGTGCAGCCGTTCATCACGAGGTTGCCGTTGGTGCCGCAGGGCTGGTCGTTCCAGTTGCTGTGCTCGTGGATGAGGTAGTCCCGTGGCGCCGCGTACACACCGAGGTCGGTCGGAGTGTCCATGCTGGAGGCGTCGCTGACCTGGCCGTTGAGCGTCGAGGTGAACACCGTGGGCGGGAACTCGGCGCCGGCCGGCTTGGTGTAGATGGCCGGGTTGATTCGGAACTGGAAGTAGGCGCGTTCGCGGCCCTCCACGGCGCAGTTCAGCCGCGGGTCGCTGCTGTGGTAGCCGCAGTAGCCGGTGGAGAGGTCGGTCTTCTTGTTGTAGTTCTCGGCGGTCTTGTAGTTCTCCTGGACCTGGACCGAGCCCTCGGAGTAGCTGGCCACCGAGGCCAGGGTCGGGTCGAGGTACCAGGGGCCGGTGCCGGAGCGCAACGCACCCTGGTCCGGCGTCAGTTCGAGGGCTCCGCCGACCACCCGGGTCGCGATAGCGGCGACGTTGGCGCCGTCGCCCGGCCCCTCTACGGAGGACGCCGGCGTCGCCGGGGGAGTCTCGGGGTCATGTGCCGCAGCAGCCAGCCTGGCCGCCGCGACGGCGGACACCGGGCGGGAGGAGTCCCACTGGAGCGGAGAGGGGGAACGGAACCGCAGGCCGCCCTTGTCGTCCTTGACCTCGACCGAGCCGGACTCGGTTGCGGAGACGGTGAGCCCCTCGGCCTTGAGAGGGAAGCGCAGGGTCTTCAACGCCGGGTTGGCGGCGGCTTCGGCGGAGCGGACCACGATCACGTCCCGCCACCCGCCGACCGGCAGGGCGGTGAGCTGGAGGTCGACCCCGGGCAGGACGTCCGGGTAGGTGGCGGTGTCGCCGTTCAGGGTCGGCTTGGGAAGGGCGAACGGCGCCTCGACGGCGAGCCTCTTCCCGTCGTCAGTGGCGACCGTGGCCATAGGGCCGTTGCCGCCGCCGGAGAAGGTCAGTGCGGTGGATGCGACGGCCGGGGAGAGCGTGCCGTCGGGGTTGGCGCGCAGTGTGGCATCGAGGTCGGCCCAGCCGTCGGACCGCTTGGTGCGGACCGGGGCGCTGTTGTCGGTGGTGGTGAGGGTGCCGTTCGGGTTGGCGACGGTCTTCGACGCTTCGGTGGTCATCGTCTCGACCGTGACCGGCTTGCCGGTCGACTTCGCGGTGGTCAGGGCGTCGAGCAGTGCCTGCTGTTCCGGCGTGCGTGCCGGAGCCGGGCCGACCGGCACGATCGGCGCGGGGGTTCCGTCGGCGGGGCCCGGCCCGGCCGCTGCCGAGGGCGTGCCGAGCAGGCCGAGGCCGAGCGCCAGACTCGTACCGAGTACGGCGAGGGCCCGGTTCGGCGCTCGTCGCGGGCCTCCATGGGGTGTCTGGATCAGTGATGATTGTGTGTGTTTGATGGACAAAGGTTTGTCCCCTTCGGTGAAGCCGTCGCGACCGAGCAGCACGTGCGGGAACGAACGATGGTGTCTCATCTGGCAGTTCGTCAACCTCATTGCGATTTTGTCTTCACATGTCCCATTGGTGATTCCGCTTTGAGTAACGAACATGTAAAGCCGGGTCGGTTCGTCCGATTCGGGGTAGCGGCAGGTAGTTGATCTCACTAGGGTCCGTCGCCTGATCGGTACACGGACGGGTCCGCACTGGTGATACCGCGTCAGCCCGTCCGTCAGACGGAAGGACACTGGTGGAGCTTCGGCATGCCCCGGGACGGGGCGACGGACGACGGAGGAGGAGCGGCCGCTGGTCACCCGGCCTGGCCGCCCTGCTCGCGTTGACCTTGACGGGTGTGGTGGTGCCGCCGGGCGTGGCCTGGGCGGCGGCCGAGCCGGACGAGCAGGTCTGGTCGCCGCCGCAGACGCCGTTGGGCGCGGACACGCCGTCAGTGCCTGGCCGGGACTACGTCCCGGACGAAAAGGGCAGCAGCGGACCGGCGTCATGGACGCCGGTCGTCGCGCCGCCCGTGGAGCCCGGCAAGGCAGTCGTCCGGCTGGGCGCCGACGGTGAGGAGGCGAAGGCGGCTCGGGCCGCGACCGGTGGGGCGTCCCCCGCTTCGGACGGCACGATACCCGGGCGGGCCGGGCAGTTGCCCGTCCTGCTGGCCCCCACCGCCGACGGTGCGGCGAGCGCGACGGCGGTGGCCGTCGAAGTGACGGACCCCGCCAAGGGCAGGGCCGTCGGCACGGGAGGCGCCCTGGTCGCGCTGACCGACGCCGACGCCACCCCGTCCGCCGAGGGACGGCGGGCGCAGGTCTCGCTGGACCTGAAGGGGTTCCAGGCCGGAGGCTGGGTGGACCGGGCGCGACTGGTGGCGCTGCCCGGCTGTGCGCTGACCACGCCTGAGCGGGCCGAGTGTCGCACCAGGACTCCGGTGGACTCCACCGTGGACGTGGCGGCGGGTCAGGTCACCGCCGAGGTCACTCTGCCGCCCGTCGGCACCGCGGCCGCGAAGTCGGCGACGGCACAGGCCGCTCCGGCGGCCCAGAGCGCCTTCTCGGCCCCGATGGTCCTGGCCGCCGAGCCGGGCCCGTCGGGCGCCGGCGGCAGCTACGCGGCGACGCCACTGGCTCCGTCGATGGAGTGGAGCGCCGGCTCGAACGTCGGCAGCTTCACGTACAACTACACGATCCAGCTCCCGCCGACCCTAGGCGGCCTGGCGCCGTCGGTGGTGCTCGACTACAACTCCTCGGCCGTCGACGGCCGGACATCGGCGACCAACTCCCAATCCACCTGGATCGGTGACGGCTGGTCGTACGAGCCGGGTTTCATCGAGCGCTCCTACCGCACCTGTGACAAGGGCGGCGACAAGGGCATCAAGGACTCGGGTGACCGCTGCTGGGGCGGGCAGAACGCCACGCTCTCGCTAGCGGGGCGTTCCGGAGCCCTGGTCCGTGACGACGACAGCGGCGTCTGGCACCTGCAGAGCGACGACGGCTCCAAGGTCGAGCAGCTCACCGGTGCCCCGCACGCGGCAGGTGACCGCGACTACCGTGACACCGAGTACTGGCGGATCACCACGCCGGACGGAACCGAGTACTACTTCGGTAGTAACCACCTGCCCGGGAGCGACGCCACCGACCCGGCCGCCCAGTCCGTTCTGACCAGCCCGGTCTACTCGCCCAACCCGGGCGACCCGTGTTACAGCGCCGCCACCGGCAAGGGCTCCTGGTGCCAGATGGCCTGGCGCTGGCAACTCGACTACGTGGTCGACGCGCACAAGAACCTGATCACCTACCGCTACGCCTCAGAGGGCAACCACTACAACCGGGGCGGCGGGCAGAACAACGGCAACGGCACGCTCACCTCCTACGAGCGGGCCGTCACCCTGAAGGAGATCGGCTACAACCAGCGCTACGACGAGCAGAAGGCCGCGAAGGGCACACTCACTCCGGGCGCGTCGGTGCTGTTCGACGCCACGGCCGAGCGCTGCAACCCGAGCGGCAGCATCACCTGCGCCGAGAGCCAGCGCACCGCCGCCAACGCGGACGCCTGGCCGGACGTCCCGATCGACCAGCTCTGCGCGGCCTCGGGAACCTGCACCAACTACGCGCCGGCCTTCTTCTCCACCAAGCGGCTCACCTCCATCACCACCCGGGTGACGACCGCTTCCGGGCCGGTCACCGTGGACACCTGGGCGCTCGGCCAGTCCCTGGTGGACCCGGGCGACGGTACCAAGCGCACCCTCTGGCTGGACTCCATCAAGCGGACCGGCAGCGACGGTCGCCCCGACGTGGCCCTTCCGGCCGTCGGCTTCGCCTACAAGATGATCCCGAACCGGGTGGACGGCCTGGTGCCGGCCTCACCGATGTTCATGCGTCCGCGCATCCGGGAGATCACCACCGAGACCGGCGGCCGGATCAACGTGGTCTACTCCGACGCGGAGTGCTCGCGCGTCAACAAGCACATGCCAGCCTCCGCCGACACCAACACCATGGCCTGCATGCCGGTCAACTGGTACCTGCCGGGCCAGTCCTCGCCGGACCCGGTGCAGGACTGGTTCAACAAGCCGATGGTCCGCACCGTCACCGAACAGGACCTGGTCACCAGCCCATCGGTCACCCGGACCACCGAGTACACCTACGGTGACAAGGCCGCCTGGCACCGCGACGACGCCGAGTTCACCGACCCCAAGACCCGGACCTGGGACTACTTCCGAGGCTACGAGTGGGTCGTCACCACGACCGGCAGTGCCTTCAAGGACGAGGCCCCGAAGACCCAGAAGAAGACCACCTACCTGCGCGGCATGGACGGCGACTACAAGGCCGACGGCACGCAGCGCGGCGTCGACGTCGCGAGTCCGCTCGGCGGCACCGTCAAGGACAGCGACTGGCTGGCCGGCACCGCCGTCGCCACCGAGGTCTTCGACCAGGCCGGTGGCACCGTCCGGTCCGTGTCCGGCAGCCTGCACAGTGGGCAGACGGTGACCGCGACCCACGCCCAGAGTGCGGGCGTGCCGAAGATCTACGCCCGCTACGCGGACTCCCAGGTCACCGACATCGGCAAGGCCAAGCTGTCCGACGGCAGTTGGCGCACCACCACGGCGGTCACCACCACCGATCCGGCCCACGGCAACCGGGTTCTCCAGACCTCCGACAAGGGTGACGGCACCGCCGCCACCCCGGAGGTGTGCACCTCGATCGAGTACGCGGCCAGCGACAACCCGGCCCTGCAGATCCTGCCCTCCCGCCGGATCACGGTCCAGGGCCCTTGCGGCACCGCCGCGACCGCAGCGAACACCGTCGGCGGCAGCCGGACCCTGTACGACGGGCGGCCGTTCGGCCAGGCCGGCACCATCGGCGACGCTACCAGCGTGCAGGTCCTCGACCACTACGACGCGGCCGGCAAGCCGGTCTACGCCCACGGCGGCAGCACGACCTTCGACGCCTACGGTCGTACCGTCACCACGTCCACCCCGGACGGGTCGACGTACGACGGCAACGGCGCCCGGCTGAGTGACGCGACGCTCACCCCGGCCACCACCCGCACCACCCGCAGCCCGGCCACCGGCCTGTTCCCGACCACCGTGACCACCACCGGCCCGATGGGCGCCGGCTGGACGGTCGTGGTGAACCAGGAGCCCGGCCGTGGCCTGCCACTCAACGAGACGGACGCCAACCAGCGGACCACCACCCAGCAGTACGACGGCCTCGGCCGCCGCACCGCCGTCTGGGCGCCGGGCCGCAGCACCGGCGACCTTCCCAACCAGCGTTTCAGCTACGCGGTCAACGGCACCACAGGCCCCTCGGTGATCACCAGTGAGTGGCTCCAGAAGACCGGCAACACCTACTCGGGCCAGCGGGAGATCTTCGACGGCCTCGGTCGCCCACGGCAGAGCCAGCGGACCAGCGACGCCCGGGCCACCGGTCGGCTGATCACCGACACCGCGTACGACTCGCACGGCTGGGTGATCAAGACCTCGGCGCCCTACTACGAGGCCACCACCGCGCCCAGCGGCACGCTGTTCCTGCCGCAGGACTCGCAGGTGCCGGCCCAGACCTGGACGTCGTACGACGGCATGGGCCGTCCGGTGCGCGCCGAGTTCCGCTCCAACGCCAACCTGCAGTGGGCCACCACCACCGCGTACCCGGGCGCGGACCGGGTCGACGTGACCCCGCCGGCGGGCGCTTCGCCGACGACCACGGTGACCGACGCCCGCGGGCGCACCGTCGTGGCCTGGCAGTACCGGACCGCGACGCCGACGGGCAACCCGGCCGACGCCGCCATCAGCAGCTTCACCTACACCGCTCTAGGCCAGCCGGCCACGCACACCGACTCCGCCGGGAACACCTGGAACTACGCCTACGACCAGCTGGGCCGGCAGACCTCGGTCACCGACCCGGACGCCGGTACCTCTCGGACGTACTACGACGTCAACTCCCGGATCGATCACACCGTCGATGCCAAGGGCAACACGCTTGTCTACACCTACGACCTGATCGGCCGGAAGACCGGTCAGTACAACGGCGGCGTCGCGGACGCGAACCTGCTCGCCTCCTGGACGTATGACACGCTCGCCAAGGGCAAGCCGACCTCGTCCACCCGCTACGTCGGCGGGAAGGCCGGCGCGAAGTACGTCAACGCCGTCACCGGCTATGACGTCGCCTACCGACCGACCGGAACGGCCGTGACCATCCCCTCTGCCGAGGGCACATTGGCCGGCACCTACAGCACCGAGGCAACCTACGAGCCCGTCCTCGGGCTGGTGGACACCCTCACGCTGCCGGCCGCCGGCGGGCTCCCCTCGGAGACCATCGGTTACACCTACAACGACACCGGGTTGTTGGTCTCCAGCAAGAGTCTCAAGAAGTCCGTGGTGGCCGAGATCGTCTATGACGCCGCCTCCCGGCCCGTGCGGACCACCGTCGGTCCGTACGGCACGCAGGTGGTCTCCACGCAGCAGTACGACTGGGCCACCGGGCGGGTCATCAACGCCTTCGTCGATCGGCAGAACGGTACGGTTTCGGCCGACCAGAGCAGCTATACCTACACCGAGTCCGGCCGCATCACCTCGGTGACCAACCTTCAGGAGGCCCGCGACCGGGACCTGCAGTGCTTCACCTACGATGGGCTCGGCAGGCTGACCAACGCCTGGACGGACACGGGCGGTACCCACACCACGGCGGACTGGACGGATACCTCCGGCGTCAAGCACGGCACCGGCAGTTCCACCAAGGTCCCCGGCACGGGTGGATGCGACAACGCCACCGGACCGGCGGCCGTCAACCCCGGCGGGCGCACCGTCGGTGGTCCGGCGCCGTACTGGAACACCTACAGCTATGACACCGCGGGCAACCGCATCGGCCTGGTCCAGCACGACATCACCGGCAACAGCCTCAACGACACCACCACCATCCAGACCTTCGGAGCCGCCGGAACCCGCAACACCCCGACCAGCGCCCCCAATACCGGTGGTGGCACGGGTGGTCCGCACGCTCTGCTGAGCTCCGTCACCACTGGTCCGTCGGGTGCCAAGACCACCCGCTACCAGTACGACGCGACTGGCAATACCACCGCGATCACCGACACTTCCGGCACCACCGGCTTGGCCTGGAATGCCGAGGGCAAGCCGACCAAGGTCAGCAAGACCGGGACGGCTAGCGACACGGACTACGTCTACGACGCGGACGGCAACCAGTTGGTCCGGCATAGCCCCGGCAAGACCACCCTGCTGGCCGGCACCGACGAGCTCACCCTGAACACGGCCACCCAGGCCATCGCCAACACCCGTTCCCTCGACGGCGGCGGCGGGCTGACCTTCACCCGCGTCACTGCCCCGGTTGGCGGCGGCACCGTGGTGATCCAGGCCGCTGACCCGCACGGCACCAACGGCCTGCAGATCGGCACCGACCCGGCCATGACCGTCACCCGACGGCCCACCGACCCCTTCGGCAACCCGCGCGGAACCCAGCCCGCAGCATCCGCCTGGGCCGGCACCAAGGGCTTCGTCGGCGGTCTGAAGGACGACGCCACCGGTCTCACCAGCCTCGGAGCACGGCAGTACGACCCGGCAACGGGCCGCTTCATCAGCCCCGACCCCATCCTCGACCCGTCGAGCCCGAGTCAGTGGAACGCCTACGTCTACTCCTACAACGACCCGGTCAACGCCAGCGACCCGAGCGGTCTCTACGGCAGTTGGTGCGCCTCCCAAGCCTGCGCCGATGCGACCCAGAAGGAAGAGGAGGACAGGGCCGCCAAGGCCGCGGGCGCCGGCAACTCCGGTGGCGGAGGCAGCACCGGGAGCAGCAGCGGTGCGGGCAACGGTGGGAGTGACGACGTGGGGCCGAAGTACGTCGCGATCAACAGCAGCCTGTCGATCCAGGACGACGGATCGGGCCTCGTTCAGAAGTTCGCCAAGGCGTACAACGCGGCGGTCGCCAAAATCCCGCACCCGGAGTACATGACCGCGAAGGACGACGTCGCAGCCCTGGCCGAGGCGTGCAAGGCCATTGGGCCGGCCTGCAACCGCGACCTTGAGGACATGATCGAGGGCCTGTGGGCGGTGGATGTTGTCGGACCCGCGCAGTTCGGCGCGCCGCCGATTCACAATGCGGGCGTCATGATCAACGCATGTGCCTTCAAGTCGGCGTGCGGTGACGGCAACAAGGCGGTCTACTACGAGCCCGACGGTCTGACATACGGCTTCCAGGGCGTGGGGAAGATCGGGGGGCCGATGCCCAACCAGATGTCCATCGACCTCGGGGGCGGCTGGAGCCTGGGGGTGTGCCACAGCTTCCCGGCCGACACCGAGGTGGTGATGGCCGACGGTTCCCGGAAGAGGATCTCCGAGGTCCAGCCAGGTGACAAGGTGATCTCGGGAGACGGGGACGGCGCGGCGACGACGTCGGCGCCGGTGACCGACGTGATCACGACCGAGAGCGACAAGGCGTTCGTCAGGATCGCTGTCTTCGACGGTGACCGCACCGAGAACCTGACCTCGACCGAGAACCACCCGTTCTGGAGCGCTTCGCAGGACCGTTGGGTGGAGGCGGCCGATCTCGTGCCTGGGGCGAGCCTGCGCACCACCGACGGCAGGACTGTCGTGGTGACAGGGGTGACTCCCTTCACCGATCACGAGCGGACGTACGACCTGAGTGTCGAGCAGACCCACGCATACTTCGTGGTGGTCGGCGACGTCGCGGTCCTCGTTCACAACTGCGGGGACGGTCGACCCGGGCAGAACTTGCCCTGCACCTGCTCGATGGACGACGTCTTCGTTCGCCGAGGCACGAGCTGGGAGAGCACAGGCCGTCTGGAGCGCATGGCCAGCGAGGCGGAGGCGACCGGTCGCCTGCCCTACGGGGTTTCGGTGACCGTGCCGGAGTCCAACGCGGCACTGTCGAACAATCCCGCGGACGCTTCGACGGCTACGAAGGGAGCGATCGTGGCACACTTCGAACTGCGCTACACACCGACGAGGGCCGATAACATGCACCACACCGTCGTTCTCCCGAAACCTGTCCAGGCAGAGGCTCAGGGGGCGTTCAACCGGGCATTCGGAAGGAAGAAGCGATGACCTCGGACCAAGGTCGCTCCGTCATGAAGGCGGTCGCGATCTTCGACTGGCAGGATGGTCCCCGGGAAGGCTTCGCCCGGCTGGAGACCGGGCACGGGGCGTGGTGGTACTTCCGGACGCTGGCCACGCGCTTCGATCCGGACGACATCGACCAGTGCCTCTACGCCTTCTCGGAGGTCCCGGCGGACGACGCGCTTGTCCTGGAGGACGAGTTCGGAGCGGCGGAGGGGCGGCCGATCATCTGGCCGGGAGACCCCGGCGAGGTCTCGGAGGGTGCCACCGAGGTCGTCGAACGGGTCGCCGCCGATGCGCCACCCCCGTCCCTCGTTGGCCGAGTGGTGAGTTCTACCGGGTGCTGCGAGCTGTGGCAGGTCTACACGTCGTTCGGTTTTCCCAGGTGAGTTCGGGGTCGGGCCCATCAGAGTGCCGACGAGCTCGCACTCGCCCAGGCCCTCACGAAGGCCAGTTGATGGTCGCCGAACTCGATGGGATCGTGGCCGGCCTGGTGCTGCCGGAGTCGCTGCTGCGGCTGACGGCCGGTGGCCGGGTGCGGCTGCGGTACGACGCGGAGCGGATCCGGGAGGTCTTCCAGGAGGAGGGCGGCTACCTCTTCGAGCTGTTCGATCCGGCCGCGATCGGTCGTCAGACCGCCGACTTCCGGCGGGAGGCGCGCGGTGACGAGGAGGAGCGTGAGCTGTGGGTCGTGCCGGGGGTGGGAATCGATCCGGAGCGGTCTCTGCTGATCGGCAGCCTCGGTGCCGACATGCCCATCGCGCTGGACTACCGGGGCGACCCGGCGGAGCCGAGGGTCCTGTACTGCGGCGCCGACGGTTGGAGGGTCGTTGCGGAGAATGTGAATCGATTCCTCTCCCTCGTCGGGATCGGATCGGCTGAGTAGGAGAGACGGAGGCGTGCCCCGGGCAACACCGGGGCACGCCTTCCGGCGTTCCCGGATCCTGCCGGGGAACTGTGGAGTCGCCCCCGGCCGGTAGTGGAGCGTCGGCCGCCGCTTTCGGCCCGGACCGGGGGCTCTGGGGGCGTCAGGAACCGTGTGTCGGGGCAGAGTTCGCGGTCCGTGGGGGACGGGCCGGGTGCCCGTGGGGGGCAGATTGGGCGGGTGGGTGCGGTTGGAGCGGGTATGGGGTGAGTGTCCGAACCGGTCGCGGTGGGCGGCGGATTTGACATGGCCACGTGCTGTAAGGGGAGATACGGGAGGGGGATCGTGGAGATGGACGGGTCGGAACGGACCCGTCGGCATCATGAGGGGCAAGCGGCGCACCTTCCGGTCCGGTTGCCCGGAGGGGAGGATGCGCCGTGCCCGTCGAATCAGTTTCCTTGCCTGATGTCGCTCAACGTCCCGCTGACGTTCAGGAGTTCGCGGCACGTCGCGGCCTGCTTGCCCGAGGCCGGGGTGCCCGGCGCCTCGCAGGTCACGCTCGCCGTCACCGCCTGGTCCTCGGGGACCTGGATGGGAGTCACCCAGTGGTAGTCCTGGTTGCGGAAGGTCTCCAGCGCGATGGTGGTGATCGTCTGGTTGCCGGCCGTGATGGTCACTAGACCCTGGTCGCCCTGGAAGTTGGAGACCACGATGTCGGTGATGTCGAAGACCTTGCCGTGCGGGACCTGGTAACTGCCCACCGCGGCGGCGCCGCTGCCGGTCTGCACGTCGATGGTGGCGGAGCTCTGCTGTCCGGTGCCCGGCACGGCCAGGCCGCCAGGGCCGGTGCCGCCGCGGCCGGTGGTGCCGGGGGTCTGCTGTCCGGTGCCCGGCTTGCCCGGGGAGGCGGTGTTCCCGCCGGAGGGGGCCGTCGGTGCGCCGCCGGCGGGAGCGGCGGCAGTCGGCGCCGGGGTGGCGGACTGCTGGGCGACGGCCTGCTCGGCGGCCTGCTTGGCGGAGCTGCGCACCGCCGGGCGGACCAGGGCGAACCAGGCCAGCAGCAGCGCGAGCAGCGCCGCGAGGAGAGCGAGCAGCCACTTGGGGAGGATCGGGAGTTGGATGAACTCACCGTCGAGGACGGGACGTTGGACGGCCGGGGCCTCGGTGGCCGGGGCGGCCGCGGACTTGCCGTCGGCGGCCTTCGCGTCGGCCTCCTTGCCGCCCGGAGCCGCGCCGCTCGAAGCCGTGGCTCCCGAGGCGGCGCCGCCCGAGGCCGCGCCGCCCGCGCCCTGCGCCAGGCCCACCGTGACCTCGAACGGCCAGGACGCCGGCTTCCCGAACCAGATCAGCTTGCGGCTGCGCGCCTGCACCCGCAGCTCGCCGGACTCGCCCGGTTCGAGCTTCAGCCGTTCCGGGGTCACCCGGAACCGCAGGTCCTCGCCGGCCTGTCCGGGCGTGAGGACGATGGTGTCGGGGGCGTTCCCGAGGTTGCGCACCGACGTCCGGTAGCGGCCGCGCAGCCAGCCGCGGCGGCGGCGCGGCGCGAGCGCGGCCTGGAGCTCGTGGAACGGCGTCACGGTGACGGTCGCCTCCGGTACCGTCACCAGGTCCGGGCGCTCGGTCGGCAGCACCCGGATGCCGAGCGGGAACTCACCGGCCCGCGCGGAGGACGAACGCGGCGGGGCCAGTCGGACCGTCACCGTCTCGGACGTGCCCGGATAGAGCGAGATCCGGGCCGGCTCGACCGTCGTCCACGCGGCGCAGTCGCCGACCACCTCCAGCGTGTACGCCTCAACGATGTCGAGGTCGTTGCGTACCGTCAGCGTCGTGGTGGCCACGCCACCGGGCGCCACCGTCAGTGCGGGCAGGCCGAGTTCGGCGGATGTGGTCATAGCCTGACGGTAGGACCGCCGGGCGGTCCGAGGAGAGAGCCGTACGGGCAACCCGTGGGCACACCCCTTGCCCGTACGGGCGGACCGGCCCTGCCCGGCGCCGGCGCGCCGAACCGCGCCCGCGCCGCTCGTCCCGCCGGCGGCCGTACCACTCCGCGGGCGAACGCCCGCGCCACTCAGACCCGCGGACGCCCGGAGCCTCAGACCCCCGGGCGTCCGCACCACCCTCAGGCCCATGGCCGGCCGGGCGCTACGGCGGACGGCCGTCACCGCAGCAGGTCCACTGGAGACCCCAGGGCCACTGGAGAATGGAGTAGTTCGATGACGACGACCGAGACCTCTCGTGAGGAAGCCGTCACCGCCAGGCGGACCGTGGTGGCACAGCGGTCCCGCACCGCCCGGCCGTCGGCCCGGCCGGGCGCCGCCGCGCAGGTGCGCGTGGCGGTGTACGCGGAGGATCTCATCCTGCAGACCGGCGTGGTCCAGCAGTTGCGCCAGCGGCCCGAGGTGGAGCTGCTGAGCGAGGCCGAGGCGGCGGGGGCGGACGTCTCCCTGCTGGTGGTCGACGCCCTGACCGAGGCGGTGGCCGAGAACCTGCGCCGGCTGCGGCTCGCCACGTCGGGCCGGATCGGCCTGGTGGTGGGGCAGTTCGAGGCCGGCGGGCTGCAGACGATCGTCGAGTGCGGGGTCGCCGCCGTGCTGCGCCGCTCGGAGGCGGACCAGGACCGGCTGGTGCACCTCATCACCGCGCTGGCCAACGGCGAGGGCGTGATGCCCGGGGACCTGCTCGGCGAGCTGCTCGACCGGATCGGGCTGCTCCAGCGCACCATGCTGGACGGGCGGGGCCTGACCCTGTCGACCCTGACGGCCCGGGAGGCGGAGATGCTCCGGCTGGTCGCGGAGGGCTTCGACACCAGCGAGATCGCCACCAAGACCTCGTACTCCGAACGGACCGTCAAGAACGTGCTGCACGAGATCATCACGCGGCTGGGCCTGCGCAACCGGGCGCACGCGGTGGGGTACGCCATGCGGCGCGGCCTGATCTGAGCCTTGCGTCCGAGGCCTACGTCCGAGGCCCGCGTCCGAGGCCGCATCCGTGGCCGCATCCGTGGCCGACGGCCGTAGCGGCCTGCCCTTTGGGGACACAGGTCGTTACCCCCGGCTCGGGCACCCGGGCTCTGTTCCCGGGCGCCCGGGCCGGGAAGACTGCGGGGGAGACCGCCCCTGCCACCCTGAGAGGTCGAGCGTGATCGGCGCCACCGGCACTCCCCGCTCCATCCGGCGGCCGGCCCGTGCCGCCGTCGCCGTCCTGCTCGCGCTGGCGGCCGCCGTGGTGACCCTGGGCACCTCCGCCCCCGAAGGGCGGAGCAGCCCCACGGCGCAGGCCGCCGCGGCCGACCCGGCCGCCGGGCGGATCGTCTTCGCCGGCACGAACCACCGGGGCCTGGGCCGGGTGACCGGCGCGGCGGACAGCAGCCCGCTGTTCGGGCCCGGCCCGATCCACTTCGACCAGGACCCTTCGGCCCGGGGCGGCGAACTGGTCTTCACCAGCCTGCGCGACGGCCCGCTGCCGCAGGTGTACCTGCGCGACGCGGCCGGCGCGGTGCACCGGCTCACCACCGGCATGGACACCTCCCAGCCCGCGCTGGCCCCGGACGGCAAGGCCGTCGTCTTCGTCGCGCTGGAGCCCACCAGCACCCCGGGCACGTCCCAGAAGGTCCTGTGGGTGGTCAACCGGGACGGCACCGGGCTGCGCCGGCTGACCGACGGCGCGGCCGACGAGACGCACCCGACGGTCTCGCCCGACGGCCAGTGGGTCGCGTACGCCTGCACCGGCGAGCCGGGGCACCTCCAGATCTACCTGCGGCCGTTCGGCGGCGGCGCGCCCGTCAAGGTCACCAACGTGACCAGCGGGGACGCCATCGACCCGACCTGGAACCCGGTGAACGACGACGCGCACCGCAACGAGATCGTCTACACCTGGGACCAGGGCGACAAGGGCCGGACCCTGATCCTCACCTCGCCCACCGGCGGCGAGAAGGCCTTCTTCCCCGGCACCGGCTCCACCTGGAAGAGCGGCTCCGCCTCCTGGCTGGCCGACGGCACCGGGGTGCTCTTCCTGAGCGCCGACCGGCTCACCCCCGCACCCCCGGGGCCGCCGGCCGACCCGGCCCAGCCGCCGGTCGTGAACCTCTACCGCGCGCCGACCTGCTCCTGCACCGACCCCCAACTGCTCTACAGCACCAACCGGTTGATAGCGGCCCCGACCTGGCTCGGCACCCAGGCCGAGGGCGGGCCGGTGGTGGAGCAGACCAGCGCCTCCGCCGCCAACGTCGCCGACCTCCAGGACATGCGCCCCGACGGCGCCGACCCGCGCGACCTGGGCGTCAGCGTGCTCCGGGAGGACCCGGCCGCCGACACCAACACCAACCCCGACCCGGCGGCCGACCCGCTCTTCCACCCCCGCCCCGGCTACGACCCCTGGTACGAGCGGCAGGCCTACACGCCCGACGGCCGGCAGATCGTGGTCACCCGCTACGAGGACTCGCCGGCCGGACGGATCGAACGGATCTGGCTGGCCGACGCCGACGGCGCCAACCCGCACCCGATGAACCTGGCCGGTCGCGGACCCCTCGACCGGGACACCGACCCTTCCCTGTCGCCGGACGGCAGGTTGATGGTGTTCAGCCGCAGCTCCCCGGGCGGCGCCCAGCAACCGGCGAGCCCGGGCCGGATCCTGGTCGCCGAGGTGGCCACGGGCGCGATCCTCGGTACCGTCCAGCCGCCGGCCGACCAGCCGGGGGCCTCCGACGGCGAGCCCTTCTGGTCCCCCGACGGCAAGCTGATCGCCTTCTCCAGGACCATGGTCGTCAACGGCAACGCCGGCAACCTGCACATCTGGACGGTGCCCGCCGGCAACCTCGCCCAGCAGACCGACCTCAGCCGGGCGATCTGCCCGGGCACCTGCAACGTCATCGACGACAGCCCCGTGTTCTCGCCGGACGGCCGGCGCCTCGCCTTCAACCGCAAGGCCGGTGACGGCGGCAACAACCGGCAGGACGGGGTGGTGGTCACCTCGCCCACCGGCGGCGACTGCGCCGTGGTGCTGCCCAGCGGGCTCGGCGCGGGTGCCTGCACCCGGCCGCTGCCCGAGCGCTCCAACGGCCCCTTCCAGCCCCGCGACGTCGCCTGGACGGCCAACGGCGCGCAGCTGGTGCTCACCTCCCGCCGGGCCCTGCCGCCGAACTCGCCGGAGGGGCTCAAGATCTACGACTTCGCGACCGACAAGCTCACCGCGCTCGACTGGCGCCTGCCGGGACGCCAGAAGGAGCCGGCCGTCCAGCAGTCCGTCGACCTGGTGCTCGGCGCGCCCGCCCGGACGCCCGCCGTCCCCGTCGGCGGCGGCACCGACGTGGTCGTCACCGTCACCAACAAGGGCCCCGCGCCCTCGCCCGGCACCGCCCTCACGGTCTCGGTGCCGACCGGCGCCCGGCTCGGCGGGCTGACCACCCCGGTCGGGCAGTGCGACGCCGGGGCGCTGCGCTGCGAGCTCGGCACCCTGGCGCCGGGTGAGGTCGTCAAGATCAAGGCCAACCTGGTCGGTACCCGGACCGGCCCGCAGGAGTTCGGCTGGTCCGTCACCGGTACGGTCGTCGACCCGAACCCCGAGGACGACTCCGCCCAGACGGTCCTGCCGGTGCTGGAGGCGCCGACTCCCTCGCCGACCGCCACCCCGTCGCCGACCGCCACGCCCACCCCGACCCCGCCGCCGACCGCCACGCCCACGCCCACCCCGACCCCGCCGCCGACCACCTCGCCCACCCCCGCACCGCCCCCGGCCCCCGCACCGCCGCCGCAGGCCGGCCCCGGGGTGGCGGTCGACGCCCAGCCCAACCCCGGCTACGTCGGCGGCCACGTGACCGTCAGCTACACGGTGCGCAACGACGGCCAGGCCCTCGCGACCGGGCTGCGCCTGACGCTCGGCCTGCCCGCCGGGGTGCCCACCGAGGCCCTGCCCCCGGGCTGCCGCTCCGGCGGCTGCCAGCTGGCCGACCTGGCCCCGGGCCGCAGCCAGGTGGTCCGGGTGGTGCTGTCGCCCGTGGCCGTGCTGGACACCACCGTCACCGCGGAGCTCACCACCACCGGCACCGACGCCACGCCGGGACCGCACCGGGCGAGCACCCCGCTGCGCGTCGTGCAGCCCCGCATCGTCGCGGTGCCGCCGATCGGCAAGCCCGGTTTCGTGACCTCCGTACGCGGTGTGGACTTCCCGCCCGGCGTGCCGGTGCGGTTCACCTGGCAGCCCGGGATCACCGCCGCGGCGGCGCCCACCTACCCGCGGGCCGACGGGACCTTCGCGGGCCAGCTGCTCATCCTGCCCAAGGACGAGACCGGCCCGCGGACGATCACCGCCGACGGCCCAGGGTTCTCCCCGGTGACGACGCCCTTCCTGGTGGTGGAGGGCAGCATCGGCCCGCCGGGGGAGGTGGATCGGCGGTGATCCACGAGGTCGACGAGGCGCTGCGGCTGCTGCTCGCCGAGGCCGGACTGCCCGAGCGCGGGGTCGAGGTGGTCTTCGACGCGCCCACCCGGGACCTGGCGGCCCGGCGCACCGCGCCGACCGTCAGCGTGTTCCTGTACGGGATCCGCGAGGACACGGGCCGCCGGCAGTCCGGCACCGTCGCGGAGCACGACGCCGACGGCGTGGTGGTCGGCCACCGCGCCGCGCCCCGCTGGTTCGAGCTGGCCTACCTGGTCACCGTCTGGACCAACCGGCCGCAGGACGAACACCGGCTGCTGGCCGAGGTGTTGCAGTGCCTGACCGCCGTCGACTCGCTGCCCGCCCGGGTGCTCACCGGCACGCTCGCCGGGCTCGGACTGACCGTCGGGCTCGACATCGCGGGGCGCGAGACGGGACTGCCGTCGGTGGCCGACGTCTGGTCCTCGCTCGGCGGGGAGCTGCGGCCGTCGATCGACCTGCGGGTGCTCGCCCCGCTGCCCGGCGCGCGCACGCCCGCCGGACCGCCGGTCACCGACGGCCTGGTGGTGCGCGTCGAGGACACCACCGCCGCGGACACCGCCGGCACGGACACCGCCCGGGAGGACGCGGCACCCGCCGACGGCACGGGCCGCCGACTGCGCTACCAGGGCGGCGAGACCCCGGGGCCGGACGGCTTCGCCGCGCCCAGGCAGCGCCCGCTCCCGCCGGGCCGACGGCAGCGGGGCGGGGCGCGATGAGCATCGACCTCGGCCTGGCGCCGACCGGCGCCGACCACCTCTGGGAGCGGCTGCACCGGGTCGAACAGCGGGTCCGGACCGCGGTGCGCGAGCGCCGCGCCGACGACCCGGACCCGGACGACCCGTACCGCGGCCAGTACCTCAGCCCGGAGGCGGTGGAGCGGATCCTGGCCGCCTCCGCCGCGGCGTTCCGCGACGACCAGGCCCTCGGCGACGGGCCCGCGCCGCCGCCCGGCTCACGGCTCGCGGCGCTCAGCGACGCCTTCGGACTGCTCCTGGTCGACCTCGAACTCCTGCTGGTCGCCCTCGCCCCCGACCTCGACACCCGCTTCGAACAGCTCTACGGCTACCTCAACGACGACCTGACCCGACGCCGGCCGACCATCGGACTGGCCCTCGAACTGTGCGGGCTGCCGGGCGCCGGCGCCGGCCGCTTCCGGTTCTCCACCCGGGCCCCGCTGATCGCCGGCGGCCTCCTGGAGGTCGGCGAACCGGAGCGCCCGCTGCTCTCCCGCACCCTGCGCGTACCGGACAGGGTGACGGCCCACCTGCTCGGCGACGACGAGCCGGACGGTCTGCTCGCCGGGCTGGCCCGCCGCGCCGCCCCCGCGCCCGGAGCGGCGGCGGAGCACCTCGACGCGCTGCGCG
>NZ_LFMD02000005.1:93306-129589 GCF_015776785.2 Kitasatospora sp. SUK 42
GAGCGGTCCGGCCGCTGCGGGCGAGAGCGCCTCCTCGGTCGACGGGCCGGGCCCGGGCGCCCACGTCAAGCCGATCGGTGTCAGCGTCGACGCCTCCGCCGTGACGCTGACCCCGGACGCCGAGCTGCTCGGCGGCAAGGACACCGTCTGGCCGCTGTACCTCGACCCGACGTTCCAGCCCACGTCGCCCATGGGGACCAGCCACTTCACCGAGGTGCAGCAGGGGTGCCCCGGCAGCCCGCAGTACGACATCGCCCAGGACAACGGCCAGGGCGTCGGCTACCAGCACTACAAGTCGAACTGCTACGGCATGGAGCGGGCGTACTACGAGCTCAACACCGGTGCCGTCGGCCCCGGGATGTACATCGACAGCGCCAAGATGGTCTTCACCGAGACCTACGCCGCCCGCGGGGACTGCAACATCACCGCCCCGGTCACCCTGAAGTGGATGCGGGACGGCATCGGCAACGGCACCGACTGGAACCACCAGCCGAGCGTCTACCAGGACATCGCCACCGAGCGGCCCAAGGGTGCCAGCAGCCCCTGTGGTTGGCAGACCGTCAACTTCGACGTCACCGGCGCCATCCGCTCCGTCGCCCAGCTGGGCGTCAAGGTGTGGACGGTCGGGCTGTTCGGCGACGAGACCGCGTCGACGAACAACAACAACTTCATGCGGTTCAACACCAACCCGTACGTCCTCGCGACCTACGACCTGCCGCCGAACACCCCCGACTCGATGTACACCACCCCCGACTCGGTCAACCCGAGCGGTGCGGCCTGCGGCAACGGGCAGCCGGGCTGGATCGGCCGGACCGTCCAGCAGGGCAACGGCGCGGCCGACATCACCCTGCACGCGTACGGCTCCACGAACATGCCCGGTACCAACATCGTGGTGGGCTTCCACGTCTGGGACAACATGGTCGCCGACGGCAACGGCAACCCCGCCGACGCGTCCTGGCCGACGAGTCAGTCCATCAACGGCCGGGGCTGGGGCGATGCCAACATCGGCGGGCCGGTCCAGGACGGCCACCAGTACGGCTGGAACGCCTGGACCAGCGATGGCCTGCTGGGCAGCGGCAACAGCCTCTACTGCTCCTTCAACGTCGACCTCACCCCGCCGACCCTGGCGCAGATCGCGCCGTCGACCGTCTTCCCCCCGCTGGGCAGCGGGATCAAGCCGACCGGCCACGCCGGTGACGCCGGTGCCACCATCCGGGTGACCAGCACCGACCCCGTCCCCGGCGGCTGCACCCGCCTCAGCTGCCTCGCCAGCGGCGTCCGCGAGTTCCAGTACTCCCTCGACGACAACATCCCCACGACCGGTTACAGCGCCACGCCGGCGGGCGTGGACGCCAACGGTGTCGCGTACGCGGACCTCCCGATCAAGCTCAACCCCGACCAGTGGGGCGCCCACCGGCTCTACGTCCGCGCGGTGGACAACGCCGGCAACACCCAGCCGCAGGCCGCCACCTACGACTTCTACGCCCCCTGGAACCCGGCCACCAAGGTCGTCGCCGGTGACGTCGACCACGACGGCACCCCCGACTACCTGGTCCCCACCGCCGACGGCTCCCTCGCCCTGCTGCCGGGCAACAGCGACTTCACGGCCCAGCCCGGCATCGCCTCGACCAGGTTCCAGAGCCCCGAGGGCGACAACCCCAACGGGGACAGCTGGAACAACTACCTGGTCGCGCACCGTGGTTCGATCAGCGAGAACAGCGTCGACGACCTGTTCGCCTACAGCAAGGCCAGCAAGCGGCTCTACGTCTACTTCAACGACGCCACGAGCGTCCCGGCCGGCACCCCGGGCCACTTCAGCAAGCGTTCCGGCATCGCACAGATCGGCAACAGCGACCTGTGCGCCAAGGGCGTCGACGGCACCTGGGGCAACATCACCCAGATGACCGCGGTGAGTGCGACGGCCACCAGCCCCGGCCGGCCCAACCTCGTCACCATCGAGAACGGACACCTGCGCTACTACCCGGGCACTCCGCTCGGCGGCTGCCTGCTCGCCAAGGGCATCGAGCTCGGCGGCGACAACGAGGACTGGAGCGGCTTCACCCTCCTGGCCCCCGGCATCATCGGCAACGCCCCGGCACTGTGGGTCCGTGACAGCGTCACGGGCGCGATCAGCACCTTCACGCTGCCGCTCGTCGACGACGGCAAGCCCGCGGCGAAGTCCCTGCACGTGCCGACCCGCCAGAAGCTGGTCTCGGCCGTCACCAACGCCGCGGGCGCGAACATGTGCGCCGACATCTACGGCGCCCGCACCGACAACGGCACCGCCGCCCAGCTCTACGACTGCAACACCAGCAACGGCCAGCTGTTCACCCGCGCCACCGACGGCACCCTGCACGTCCTCGGCAAGTGCCTGGACGTCACCGGCGGTACCACCTACAACGGCAGCAACATCCAGCTCTACGACTGCAACGGCACCGGCGCCCAGAAATGGGCCGACGGCCCCTACCCCGGCACCCTGCGGAACCCGCAGTCCGGCCGCTGCCTCGCCGTCCCCAACGGCAGGAACGACCCGGGCAACCGCCTCATCCTCTGGGACTGCATCGACGACTCCAGCCAGAAGTGGACCGCCCCGGCCGCCGGCCAGGTGATCCCCGGTGGCTTCAGCTCCGCCGCCTACCCCACCGTCGAATCCCCCGGTGACGTCAACGGCGACGGGAACCCCGATCTGATCACCACCGCCGCGGACGGCACCCTCGCCCTGTACCTGGGCACCGCCCCCGACGCGGGCCTGCCGCGCTTCAACCCCCCGCGCGTCCTGCCCGTCCCCGCACCCGTCAGCTACAACATCAACTCCGCCTACAACCCCACTCGCTGCCTCGACAACTGGAGTGCCGCCAACGGCACCAACCTGCGGTTCTACAACTGCTGGAGCGGCGCCACCCAGAAGTTCACCTTCGCCACCGACGGCACCCTGCGCACCGGCGGCCGCTGCGTCTCCACCAAGGACAACGCGACGAACAACGGCGCCGAGGTCACTGTCAACGACTGCACCGGAGCCACCGGCCAGGTCTGGACTCTGCGTGCCGACGGCACCATCTACAACCCGACCGCCGACCGCTGCCTCGAACTGCCCGGCTGGAAGGACGACAACGCCACCGCCATCGGCATCTGGGACTGCCTCGGCAACGCCAACCAGCGTTGGACGATGTACCCCAACGCCGCCTGACCACGCATGACACCAGCGGGGCCCCCGGCGCACCCGGCGCCGCGGGCCCCGCTCGTTTGTGTCCGGGCACGCCACGTGTCGGGAGAAGTTGACATGTCGGGAGTTTCCGACGCATGGTGGACCGCATGGCGGATGTCGATGTGTTCAGCGCGCTGGCCAACCCCGTGCGACGGAAGCTGTTGGAGAGCCTGCGGGAGGGGCCTCGGGCAGCCGGTGAGCTGGCCGGGGAGTTCGAGCTCAGCCGGCCGGCGGTCTCCGAGCACCTGGCGGTGCTGCGGAACGCCCGGCTGGTGCGCGAGGAACCGAGGGGGCGACACCGCTACTACCACCTGGAGCCCGCCCCGCTCGCCGAGGTCGGGCAGTGGCTCCACCCCTTCGAGCACTACTGGCGGGCGCGGATGCGTTCGCTGCGCGAGCTCCTGGACGAGGAGAGTTCATGACCGAGAAGGCCGCGATCCACTGCGACGAGTTCCTGCCGTACCCGCCCGCGCGGGTGTGGGAGGCGCTGACCGATCCGGAGCTGCACGCACGGTGGTGGGCCTCCGGGGACGTGAAGGCGGTGGTGGGGCACCGGTTCACGCTGGACATGGGGCCGTTCGGGCAGCAGCCCTGCCAGGTGGTCGAGGTGGAGGAGGAACGGCTGCTGAAGTACTGCTTCGCCGAGGGGACGCTGGACACCACCGTCACCTGGCGGCTGGTGCCCGAGGGCCACGGGACGCGGCTGCTGCTGGAGCACGCGGGCTTCGACCTGGACACCCCAATGGGCCGGCAGGCGCACCAGGGCATGGGGCAGGGCTGGCCGTCGGTGCTGCGCCGGATCGCCCCCGCGCTCGCGGAGTGAGAGCGGGTCCTCAGGCCCGGCCGAGCACCCGGTCGACGGTGATCTCGATGACCACCCGGTCCGGGTTCGCCCGGGGCTCGCGGTAGCGCTCGGCGTAGCGCCGCTCCGCGTCGGCGACCTGCTCGGGCGCGTCCCGCAGCACCGCCACGCCCTCCAGGGTGGACCAGCGGGCCCGGTCCACCTGGCAGACCGCGACCCGCAGGCCTTCCGGCCCGGCCACGGCGACGTTGCGCGCCTTGCGGCTGGTGCGGCTGGTGATCACCCGGGCGATGCCCGCCTCCGGCTGGAAGGTCACGCCGACCGGCACCACGTGCGGCGTGCCGTCGGGGCGGGTGGTGGTCAGGGTGGCGATGTGCCGCTCGCGCCAGAAGGCGAGGAAGGCGTCATCGAGGTCGCGCGGGTCGTGGGCCATGATCGCGATCGTACGGCCCCGGGGAACGATCAATTCCCCCGGGGCCGCACGAACGGTGTGAACCGACGGCCGCGACGGCCTCAGCGGCCGCGCCGCCTCAGTGACCGCGTGGCCTCAGTGACCGCGCGCGATCCACTCCGGCAGGGCCGGGGCCTCGGCGCCGATCGTGGTCGGGTCGCCGTGACCGGTGCGCACCACCGTCTCGGCCGGGAGCGACAGCAGCCGCTCGCGGATCGAGTCGATGATGGTCGGGAAGTGCGAGAACGACCGCCCGGTCGCGCCCGGGCCGCCCTGGAACAGGGTGTCGCCGGTGAAGACGGTGCCCAGCTCCGGCGCGTACAGGCAGACCGCGCCCGGCGCGTGGCCGGGGGTGTGCAGCACGGTCAGCGCGGTGCCGGCCACCTCGATCCGCTGACCGTCGGCGAGTTCGCCGTCCGGCAGCCGCTCGGGGTGGGTGAGCCTCCACAGCGGCAGGTCGTCCGGGTGCAGCAGGATCGGCGCGCCGGTGCGCTCGGCCAGGGCCGGGGCGGCGTCGATGTGGTCGTTGTGCGCGTGGGTGGAGACGATCGCCAGCAGCCGGCGGCCGCCGAGCGCGGCCTCGATGGCCTCGGCGTCGTGCGCGGCGTCGATCACCACCGCCTCCTGGTCGTCGCCGACGATCCAGACGTTGTTCTCGACCTCCCAGCTGCCGCCGTCGAGCTCGAACGTCCCGGCGGTGACCAGCCGGTCGATGCGGGCGTCGGTCACAGGATCACCACCGAGCGGAGCACGTCGCCGTGGTGCATGCGCTCGAAGGCCTGCTCCACCCCGTCCAGTTCGATGGTCTCGGTGACGAAGGCGCCGAGGTCCAGGCGGCCCTGGAGGTAGAGGTCGATCAGCATCGGGAAGTCCCGGGAGGGCAGGCAGTCGCCGTACCAGGAGGACTTGAGCGCGCCGCCGCGGCCGAAGACGTCCAGCAGCGGCAGTTCGAGGGTCATCTCCGGGGTGGGCACGCCGACCAGGACGACGGTGCCGGCGAGGTCCCGGGCGTAGAAGGCCTGCTTGTACGTCTCCGGGCGGCCGACGGCCTCCACGACCACGTCCGCGCCGTTGCCGCCGGTGAGCTCGCGGATCGCCTCGACCGGGTCGGTGGTGCGGGAGTTGACGGTGTGGGTGGCGCCGAGCGTACGGGCCGTCTCCAGCTTGCGGTCGTCGATGTCCACCGCGATGATCTTCGACGCGCCCGCCAGCCGGGAGCCCATCACGGCCGCGCCGCCGACGCCGCCGCAGCCGATCACCGCGACCGAGTCGCCCCGGCCCACGCCGCCGGTGTTGATCGCGGCGCCGAGGCCCGCCATCACGCCGCAGCCCAGCAGGCCCGCGACGGCCGGCTCGGCGGCCGGGTCCACCTTGGTACACTGCCCGGCCGCGACCAGGGTCTTCTCGGCGAAGGCGCCGATGCCCAGGGCCGGGGAGAGCTCGGTGCCGTCCAGCAGCGTCATCTTCTGCTTGGCGTTGTGGGTGTTGAAGCAGTACTGCGGGCGCCCGCGCTTGCAGGCGCGGCACTGGCCGCACACCGCGCGCCAGTTGAGGACCACGAAGTCACCGGGCTCGACCTCGGTGACGCCCTCGCCGACCGACTCCACGATGCCCGCGGCCTCGTGGCCGAGCAGGAACGGGAACTCGTCGTTGATGCCGCCCTCGCGGTAGTGGAGGTCGGTGTGGCAGACACCGCAAGCCTGGATCCGGACCACCGCCTCGCCGGGGCCGGGATCCGGCACCACGATCGTGGTCACCTCCACGGGCGCACCCTTGGCACGCGCGATGACTGCCTTGACCTGCTGGGCCATCCGATTCCACCTCCGTCGGCCGGTGCGGCTCTGCTACCGGCGTGACCTGCGACAAACGACTGCAGAAGACTGCGCACGAAGCGTATCGTCCGCCGCCCCGGCCGCCGACGGACCGGGTCGGGTGATCCGGCTCACCGCGCGAACCGGGCCGGGCGGGCGGCGCGGCTCGCCCCTGGTACGTGCCGTGGGCATATCCGCCGCCTGACCGCGCCTCATGGGGCGCCCACCCCGGCGCTGCCCGATACCAGGGGCGCGCGGGTGGCACTGAGCGCCCATCAGTGCGCCTCGAACTGCCCGGAAAGCGCCGCCGTTGGCTCAAAGTGCCGCAGACGGGTGCCCCGCCGTCCACGTACGGTCGTAGCAGAAGCGGTCCACGCGACCACGCTCAGCACACCTGCCCCACCCGTCGGCACGCCACCGCGCGCCGCACGTGCCGGGCGCGTACCGACCGTACGCCCCGCACGTTTCGCGCCACCCCGCGCACGGGCCCGCCCCCTGCGCGAGGTACGGCGCCCCCTCGTTCCCGGTCCGCCCGAACCCCGGCCGTGAGTCGAGCCGCCCTGGCCGAATCGCCCGTCCCCCGCACGATCCCGGATCCACCCCCCGTCGGGCCGCCCCGCGCGGTCCACCGCCCTGGAGTCTGGAGTACGGATGTCCACCGAGAACAGTGCGACCGGTACCGGCACCGGCACCGCCCCGCTCCCCCCGATGCACTGCCTGCGGCACCTGGAGCCCGGCCCGCCGCGGCTCGCGGCGCTGCCCACGGGCACCCCGGTCTGGCTGGTGAGCCGACACGCCGACGTTCGGCAGGTGCTGACCGACCCTCGCCTGGGCCGCGCCCCGCTCTACGCGCCGGACGCGCCGCCGCTCAGCACCGCGCCGAACATGCTGGACGATCCCCAGAGCATGCTGAACATCGACGGCGCCGAGCACCAGCGGCTGCGCCGCACCGTGCAGCGGGCCTTCACGCCGCGCGCGATCGCCCGCTGGAAGCCCTGGGTGGCCTCGGTGGTCGAGTCGCTGATCGACGAGCTGATCGACCACGGCTCCCCGGCCGACATCGTCTCCACCTACACCCGGCCGCTGCCGGTCGTGGTGATCAGCCGTCTGATGGCGCTGGACAACCTGGACACCAAGCGGCTCGCCCACTGGAGCGACCACGCGCTCTCCACCACCGCCTACAGCGCCGACGCGATCCGCACCGCGATGGCCGACTTCGCCGCCTTCGGTGCCGAGGTGATCGCCGAGCGCCGCGCGAACCCCGGCGACGACCTGGTCAGCAGCCTGCTCGCGGCCGCCGCCGAGGACGGCTCGATCACCGAGCCTCAGCTCGTCGCGCTGGTCATCGGCCTGGTGGTGGCCGGGCACGAGACCACCATGACCAGCCTCGGCAACGCCCTGGTCTACCTGCTGGAGGACGGCCGCGACGCCTGGCAGCGGCTCGCCTCCGACGAGGACAGCGCCGCCGCCGCGACCGAGCAGCTGCTGCGCGCCGTGCCGCTCGGCGACGCCCGGGAGCGCACGCCCGGGCTGCTGCGCCGCACGATGGAGGACGTGGAGATAGGCGGGGTGGTGATACCGGCCGGCAGCGTGGTCGCCGCCGACATCAACACCGCCAACCAGGACCCGGCGGTCTTCACCGGGGATCTGCGCACCGAGCTGTTCTCCCCGCTGGCCGCGCCGCTGCTGACCTTCGGCGCCGGACCGCACCACTGCCTGGGCGCCTGGCTGGCCCGGATGGAGCTCGAACTCGGCCTGCACCGGCTGGCCCGCCGGCTGCCCTCGCTGCGGATGGTCGCGACAGCCGAGAGCATCGACTGGCGGCTCGGGCTGCTCACCCGCAGCCCCAACTCGCTGCAGGTCACCTGGTGACGGGCGCCGCGGGTACGGACCGGCCGGAGACGGGGACGCCGGGCAGGGGGACGCCGGGCAGGGACGAGCCGGGCACGGGGCGGCCGGACGCGTACGGCCCGGGTACGGACTCCGAGCCGGTGGTCGTCCGGGTCGACCGGGACCGCTGCATCGGCTCCGGGATGTGCGCCCTGAGCGCCCCCGCCTCGCTGGCCCTCGGCGAGGACGGACTGGCCCGGCCGGTGGCCGGATACGCCGACGGCGGCGGGGAGTTGACGGACGAACTGTCCGAAGCCGTCGACTACTGCCCGGTCGAGGCGCTCACCCTCCACTCGGCCCTCGGCGGCTACCGGATCGCCCCGGCGGAGTGAGGCCCGCCCGGTGCCGCCCGCCACACCCGTCGCGGGCACGGCGGGCGGCACCGGAAGCCGGAAGCCGGAAGCCGGAAGCCGAGGCGAACGAACCCCCGGCATCGATGAGCCCGGCTAATCGATCGATGAGCTATTCGATCTTGTTCGGCCCTTCTCCCTGCTGGTGAGCTGGCCGCATGACGAACGCGGAAACCCTCGCACCCCCGACCGACTCACCCGCCGCACCACGCTGGTCACCGGTCCTCGCCGTCGCCCTGGCCACCTTCACCGTGGTGTCCTCGGAGATGATGCCGGTCGGCCTGCTCACCCCCATGTCCCACAGCCTGGCCGTCTCCGACGGGACGACCGGCCTCTCCCTCACCATCACCGGCCTCATCGCCGCCGTCCTCTCCCCCCTCACCCCGGCCCTGGTCGGACTGCGCGACCGCAGGTCCGTCCTGATCACCTTCATGCTGCTGCTCGGTGTCGCCAACGCGATCACCGCCCTCGCGCCGAACTTCGCGGTGCTGGCCGTCGGCCGCGTCCTGCTCGGCGGCGCCATGGGCATCGTGTGGGGCCTCGCCGGGAGCCTCGGCCCGCGCCTCGCCGAGGGCCCGAGGATCGCGCTCGCCATGACGCTGATCTTCTCCGGCGTCTCCATCGCCTCGGTGCTCGGCGTCCCGCTCGGCACCTACCTCGCCGCGCTGCTCGACTGGCGCGCCGCCTTCTGGGCCCTCGCCCTGCTCGGCGCCGTCTCCGCCGCCGTCATCGCCGCCACCGTGCCCAGGCTGCCGGTGGCCGAGCGCGGCCGGCTGGGCGGTCTCGCCGAGGTCATGCGCAACCGGGGCGTCGCCGCAGGGACGGCCATCACCGCCTTCGTCGTGCTCGGCCACTTCGCCGGCTACACCTACGTCCGCCCGGTCCTTGAAGCCGACGCGGGCCTCAGCAGCGGCGTCATCGCCGCCTGCCTGCTGGTGTACGGACTGGCCGGCGTCGCCGGGAACTTCACCCTCGGCCCGCTGTCCGGGCGCCGCCCGAAGACCGCCGTCACCATCGCCCTCACCGGCGTCACCCTGGCCGCCGTCCTGCTGCCGTACGCCACCGGCGGCCTCGTCACCGTCCTGCTGGCGCTGGTCGTCTGGGGCGCCTCGTACGGCGGTGTGTCGGTCTCCACCCAGACCTGGGTCCGCACCGCCGACCCGTCCCGGATCGAGGCCTCGGCGGCCGTCTGGGCGGGCGTGTTCAACGCGAGCATCGCACTCGGCTCCTTCGCCGGCGGACTGGTCGTCGACCGGGCCGGGAACCACGCCGTCCTGTTCACCGCGGCCGGGCTGGCCGGCGCCGGGCTGCTCCTCACCCTCCTGACCCGGCCGAACGCGGCCCGGGTCAGCTGACCTCGGCCAGCAGCAGCTCCACCAACCGCTGCGCCAGCCGGTGCGGCCTGCGCTCGCTCTGCACCACCTGCAGCGTGGTCGGCTCCAGCTCGGGCACCGGCAGGTAGCGGATGTCCGGCCGCTGGACGTAACGGGTGCTGCCCTCGCACAGCAGCAGCCCCCGGCGGGTGCTGGCCACCATCGTGAGCCCCTCCTGAACGGTGGCGGCGTCCGCCGGGTAGGCCAGCTCCCGCCCGCTCGGCGTCCGCCTCGGGGCGTTGGCGAGCCGCCAGTACTCGGGCGCCGCCCCGCGCGGCTCGATCAGCTGCAACCCGGCCAGCTCCTCGGCGGACACGCTGTCCGCCCCGGCCGGGTGCCGCGCGGCGGCGACGGCCACGTACACCGGCTGCCGGGAGAACTCCAGCAGCACCTCCAGGCCCGGCTCCCGGCACGGGGAGAGCACGATCGCCAGGTCGAGCTCTCCCCGGCCGAGGCGCGAGAACGGATCGCCCCAGGGCAGCTCGACCAGTTGCGCCGCGCCCTCCGGCAGCCGCGCGATGGCCCGCGCCACCGGCTCGTACACCGCGCACTGGAAGCCCAGCCGCAGCGGGCTGTCCGCCGCGGCGGCCCGCGCCCGGGCGGTGTCGTAGCCCTCCCGGAGCCGCTCGAAGGCGGGCACCACCTGCTCGGCCAGCCCGCGCCCCAGCCCGGTCAACTCGACCCGGCGGCTGGTCCGTTCGAACACCGGGGCGCCGACCCGGCCCTCCAGCCGCTTGATCAGCTGCGAGACCCGGCCCTGGGAGACCCCGAGCAGCTCCGCCGTCCGGCCGAAGTGCAGCTGGTGCACCAGGACGGAGAAGCACTCCAGCTCCTGCAACGGCAGCTCCGGGAGCACCTGGAGCACCGGGGTCGGGGGCGTACGTTCCACCCCGGCAGTCTACGGCCGGGGCGCCGAGGCCAGGGCGGCGCGCAGCTCGGCGGCCGGGTCGCCCTCGTGGTACGGGCGTTCACCGGTCTCGATGTGGTCCAGGAACTCCTGGTAGCGCAGCGCGTACGACAGGTGATGGAGCGGCTCGGCGAGTTCGAGGGCGCGCGCCGGGTCCGAGCCCGGGGCGTGGCGCTGCCAGGCCTCCGTCCAGATCCGGGCGTGGTGGCGCCAGGCCTCCGGCGTGAGGTACGCGCGGGGGCGCAGCCCGTCCAGGGCGGGGTGGCCGAGGCAGGCGTCGGCGTAGTCGACCACCACGGAACTCCGACCGTCGGAGCGCCAGTTACCGGGGTGGAAGTCGCCGTGCACCAGGGTCTCCGGGAGCCCGCAGTCGGCCAGCCGGACCAGCAGCCCGGGCAGGTCGGCGGCGAGTTCGCGGACCCGGTCGAGTTCGGCGGGCGTCAGGTCGGTCTCCTCGGGGAGACGGTCGAGCAGCCGCTCCAGCTGGGCGAGCAGCGTGCCCGGGGTGCGGTCGCGCAGGCCGGCGAGGGCCTCGCGGCGGTCGGCCAGCGCCGCCTGGGCGGCGACCAGGCGCGGGACGACGTCGGCGACGGTCCCGGCGGACGGGCTCCAGCAGTCCTCGCCGGGGACGTGGTCCAGCAGCAGCCGTCCGCCGGCCGGGTCGGCGGCGAGCACGGTCGGGACGAGCGACGGGTCGACGCTGCCGAGCAGCGCGATGACCTCGCCCTCGCGGGCGTTGAACGCGGGCGTGGTGGTCTTCAGCCAGGCTTCGGCGCCGGTGGCGGTCGGCAGGCGGAAGAGGCCGGAGAGGTTCCAGGTGCGGATCTGCCGCCCGGGGGCGGAAGTTGGGCGGCCGACCGCCGCGAGCCGCGCCTCGGCCCAGTCGAGGGCCTCGCGCAGGCCCTGCGGCGTCGCCCAGGCGGCGCGGCGTTCGGCGGGGGCCAGCAGAGCGGCCGTATCACCGTCCAGGGGGCGGGAGTCGAGAGCAACCGGCCGCTGCTGCGCCTCCGCGTGGTAGCGCACCCGGCCGCCGTGGCCGGGTTCGTCGCTGTGCCCGTCGAGCAGCCGCGCCACCAGGACCGGCACCCCGGCCAGTTCCGTCGCCCTCTCGACCACCCCGTCGACGGAGGACCACCAGCCGAGCTCCACCTCGAAGGGGCCCAGCTGCCCGAAGTACTCGTCCCCGTGGGTGAGATCGACCGTCACGGTCCGGCTGCTCGCTCGCTGCATCCGAGCAGCTTCACCCACGACGGCGCCCGAGCGCGAACGGTTTTCCGGCGCCGGGATGGCGCCGGACAATGGCGGTGTGGAAGCACAGCCTGGCCCCGGCAGGGCCGAACCCGCCGACGTTCCGGGCATCGGTACCGCGGGCACCGGTGTCCTGGACGTCGCACCGACGCCCCGTACGGCGGTCGCGTGGCTCCCACCGCCGGAGCTGTGGCCACCGATCCAGGACATCCGCTGGGAGCACGACCCGCAGGTGCGCAGGTGGCCGCCCCACGTCAACCTGCTCTTCGGGTTCGTACCGGAGTCGGAATTCGAACGGGCGACCCCGCTGCTGGCCGCCGCGGCGGCGCGGACACCGCCGTTCACGGCCCGGCTGCGCGGGGTGCGCAGCTTCCGGCACCGGGCGTACGCGACCGTCTGGCTCGACCCGGCGGCGGGCGGCTCGGCGCCGTGGGCGGGCCTGTACCGGGCCCTGCTGGAACGTTTCCCGCGGTGCCGCGGCCACGCGTCGGGCTTCACCCCGCACCTGTCGCTGGGCCGGACCGGGGATCCGGGCCGGCTCGCCGCCGAGTTCGCCGCCCGACTCGGCTCGCGGTCCACCCGGGTCACGGAGATCGTGGTCCTCTCCCGCCGGGGCGACGGGCCGATGCTCCCCCGCGCCACCATCGCCCTGGGCACCGGGGAGCTCCGCGTGGAGGCGTGAACGCCGCGACGACCCACAGTGTCCGGGCCGCTCCGGGCCGCTCCGTGTCGTCCGAGGTCGTCCGAGGTCGTCCGAGCGCTACGGGATCGCGACCGCCGTGCCCGAGACGCGCACCCGGGGGTCCTCCGCGCTCAGTTCGACCTTCAGGACGCCCGGGCGGCCGAGGTCCTCGCCCTGGTGGAGGGTCAGCACCGTCGGGGCCGTCACCGCGCCCCGTTCGCGCAGGTACGCGCCGAAGGCGGCCGCGGCGGCGCCGGTGGCCGGGTCCTCGACCACGCCGCCGACCGGGAAGGGGTCGCGGACGTGGAAGACCTCGGGGGCCTCGCGCCAGACGAGTTGGAGGGTGGTCAGGTCGCGGGCGCGCATGTAGGAGGCCAGGCCTTCGAAGTCGTAGTCGAGGCCGGCCAGCCGCTCGCGGGTGCCGACGGCGAGGACCAGGTGCCGGGCGCCGGCGTAGGCGATGCGCGGCGGCAGCGCCGGATCGAGGTCGGCGGCGGACCAGCCGAGCAGGGCGAGCGCCTGGGCGACGTCGGCGGCGTCGACCTCCCCCACGTGGGGCTCGACGCTGGTGAGCGTCGCCCGCAGCAGGCCGTCGGCGCCGCGCTCGACCTCGACCGGGACGTCGCCGGCCGCCGTGGTGAACAGGTACCGGCCAGGGCCGGTCCGCTCGGCGAGGGCGACGGCGGAGGCGACCGTGGCGTGCCCGCAGAACGGCACCTCGGCCAGCGGGCTGAAGTACCGCACGTCGTAGGCGCCTTGAGACGTGCCCGCGGTCAGGAAGGCCGTCTCGGAGTACCCGACCTCGGCGGCGATCATGAGCATCCGCTGCGCGCTCAGCGCGGTGGCGTCGAGCACCACGCCCGCCGGGTTGCCGCCCTCGGGGCGGGCGGCGAAGGCGGCGTAGCGGAGGATCTCGGGCTGGGCGGCAACGGCGGTGTCGTCGGTCATGACCGGACGAACGCGCTCCGGGCGACCGCTGTTCCCCTCCGCTCCGGCGAACCGGTTCACCGCAGCACCGCCTCCAGCAGGTCGGAGCCGAGCCGGGCGCTGCCCGCCAGGTCCAGCTGGTAGAGCATGTACCGCCCGCGCCGCTGGGTGGTCAGCAGCCCGGCCTTGCGCAGCACGGCCAGGTGACGGGACACCTCGGGGGCGCTGAGCTGCCAGGCGGCGGCCAGCTCGCCGGTGGTGTGCGGGCCGCGGGCCATGGTGCGGGCCAGGCGCAGCCGGACGGGGTGGGCGAGCGCCTCCAGGCGCTGCTGGACGAGGGCGAGCGACACCGGTTCGGGCACGCCCGCCTCGGCGACGGGGTACTGGAGAACGGGCCGCCAGCCGTGCGCGTGCACCACCAGGAGGTGCGGGCGGCCGAAGGCGGTGGGGATGAAGGTGACGCCCCCGGCGTCGGTGCCGCTGGTGGTGTTGTCCTGGAGCTTGTCGATGACGATCCGGCGCCGTCCGTCCCCGCCCTGGTCGAGGGTGACGGAGGGCGAGATGTCGGCGAGCGCCTCGGCGAGGCCCCGTCGGGCGAGCAGGTCGGCCTTGCGGCGGGCGTCGGCGGCGAGGTCGGGCAGGACGCGCTGCCAGGCGTCGGCGAAGAACGCGGACTGGCACTCCTCCAGCATCCGCCGCACCAGGGCCCGGACGGCGGGCGGGTCGGCGAGCAGCCGGTCGGCGAAGGCGGCCTGACGGGGGCCCCGGGCGAGGGCGAGCTCCCGGGCCCGCTCGTTGGCGACCGGGTCGGTGAGCGGGGAGTCCATCCGGCCGGTGAGCCGGGAGGAGCCGCAGGTGGTGATGAGGGCGGCGGCGACGTACAGCTCGTCGTCGATCCGGTCGACGGCGTCGAGCTCCTCGGCGAGGGTGGCGCCGGGCAGACCGGGGACGAGGAAGTCGGCGCGCGAGGAGCGCCAGAGGAAGTCGGCCTCCAGCAGCCGCTCGGACAGCTCGGGCGGGATCACGGCGGTGGTGCAGCTGGCCCAGCCGTGCAGCACGGGGTGGTGCGCGGGCTCGGCGAGCACGTGCAGCATGGCGTTCAGCTCGCCGAGCGGGGACGGCGTGAAGAGCAGGCGCTCCTCGGGCAGTCCGGTGATGTCGATCGTCAAACTCACGACCATGATCCTGCCACCCGCCCTCACCCCGGCTCCCACCGATTGACGGGAAGCGTCAATCCACGTGCCAGACGGCCCGGCCCTGGCGGACGGTACCGGCCATGAGCCTGATCCAGGAGAAGTCCGTCCATGACCACGCCGCCGCCCGCACCGGCGAGCGGCCCGCCCCGCCGATCGGCACCGGCCACGGCCCGTCCGCGCTGCTGAGCCTGCTGACCGCCGCCGGCGGCCCCCGGTACGCGGTGGCGCTCGCAGTGGACGCGGTGGGCGGCGGCATGCTGCGTCCGTTCCTGCTGCTGTACGGCGTGGGGGTGCTGCACCTGCACGCCGGGGCGGTCGGGCTGGCCCTGTCGGCGGGGATGGTCGCGGGCCTGCTGGCGGTGCCGCTGACCGGCCGCTGGATCGACCGCGGCGCCCGTACCCTGCCCGCCGCCGTGACGCTGGTGCTGCGGGCGGCGGGGGCGCTCGCGCTGCTGCTCGCGCACGACCTGGCGGGCTTCACCGCGGCGGCGGTGCTGTTCGGGGTGGGCAGCCAGTCCTGGCCGACCACGCACGCCGCCGTGGTCAGCACGCTGACCGAGGGACGGCTGCGGGACGCCGCGCTCGCCGCCGGGCGCTCGCTGCGCAACGCGGGCATGGGCGCGGGCGCGCTGCTGGCGACCGTCGCGGTGACGGGCGGGGCGGGCGTGATCCGGCTGCTGGCCGGGGTGACGGGCGCGGCCTGCGTGGTCGCCGCCCTGCTGGTGGCCTCGCTGCGGGTCCGGGCGCCGCAGCGGACCGTCGAACAGGCCGGGAGCGTCGAGGCGGCGGGCGAGCCGCTGCGCCGGATCAGCCTGCTGAGCCTCGCCAACCTGCCGTACGCGTTCTGCTTCGACGTGTTGGAGGTGGCGCTGCCCGCACTGCTGGTGTTGCAGCTGCACGCCTCCCCGGCCTGGTCCTCGGGCGTGTTCGTGGGCAACACGGTGCTGGTGATCGCGCTGCAGCTGGCGTTGGTGCTCCGGCTGGCGAAGCGCTCGCGGCGGGCCGTGCTGGCGGTCTCGGGGGCGGCGCTGGCCGCCTCGTACCTGGGCTTCTGGGCGGTCGGGTCGCTGGGCGGTACGGCCGGGGCGGTGGGCATCGTGCTGGTGTCGGTGCCGTACACGCTGGGCGAGATCCTCTACACCGGCTCGGGTACGGCCCTGGTGACGGCCTCGGCCCCGCCGCACCTGCTCGGGCGGGCGCTGGCGCGCTGGGAGCTGTCGATGGGGGTCGGCCGGGCGGCGGCGCCGGCCGTGCTGACGGCGCTGCTGGCGGCCGGGCCGGGGCTGCTGTGGGCCCCCCTGGCGGCCGCCACGGCGCTCGGGGCGCTGGCGGTCCTGCGGCTGGGGCCGGCGGAGTAGCGGTGCCCCACGGTCCGAACGCGCTCCGGACCCGCTCCGGACCCGCAGGCTCTCCGGATGCGGGCCGGGGCCGCAGCGCCGATGCTTGCGGCGAGGCGTGCCCGGCCCGAGGAAGGACACCGACATCCGTGAGCGCTCTTGACTTCGAGATCATCGACTCCCCCGACAGCTCGCTCAACAAGACCTCCGTCCTGGTCACCGGCCCCAACGACGCCCTCCTGGTGGACGCCGGGTTCACCCGCTCCGACGGGCGCCGCCTGGCCGAGCGGGTCCGGGCGAGCGGCAGGCGGCTGACCACCGTGTTCATCAGCCACGGCGACCCGGACTTCTACTTCGGCGCCCAGGAGATCCAGGACGCCTTCCCGCAGGCCCGCTTCCTGGCCACCGCCTCGACCGTCGAGCACATCCAGGAGACCTTCGACGACAAGCTGCGCGCCTGGTCCCGCCTCGGGCCCGAGCTGGCCACCCGGCTGGTCAGGCCCGAGGTGATGCACGGGGACGAGATCGTCTTCGAGGGGCACCGGTTCGAGCTGCGCGGCGCCGACTTCCACCTGCCCGACCGGCACTACCTGTGGCAGCACCACCACCGTGCGGTGCTCGGCGGGGTGCTGCTCTTCGAGGGCCTGCACGTGTGGACGGCCGACACCCCGACCTCCACCCAACGGGCGGCCTGGATCGACCTGTTGGACGGCATCGAGGCGCTCCATCCGACCTGGGTGGCGGCCGGCCACCGCACCGCCGGTGCACCCACCGACCTGAACGCCGTCGACCACACCCGCGCCTACCTGCGGGCCTTCGAGACCGAGATCGGCCGGGCCACGGACGCGACCGCCGCCAAGGAGGCGCTGGAACGGCGCTTCCCGCAGCTCGGGCTGAAGATCGCGGTCGACATCGGCACCAAGGTCGTCATGGGCGAAATGGCCTGGAAATGAGCGCACGATGATCGAGATCCCCCGGGACGTCGCCGGGTTCGCCGAGTCGCCCGCCCCCGCCGACGTGGTCCGCCGCCAGTACCTGGCCTCCGCCAGGGGCGACCTGTCGGCGCTGCGCGCCACCCTCGCCGAGGACGTCGAGTGGACCGAGATGGCCGGCTTCCCGCTGGCCGGCACCTACCGCACCCCCAAGGGCGTCACCGCCAACGTGATGGAGCGCCTGGCCGCCGAGTGGGACAACTGGACGGCTCACGACGACGTCTACGTGGTGGACGGCGAGGACGTGGTGGTGCTGGGCCGCTACACGGCCGTCCACAAGACCACCCGCGCGCCGCTCACGGTCCGGATGGCCCACCACTTCACGGTGCGCGGAGGCCGGATCGTCCGTTTCGAGCAGTTCACCGACACCGCGCTGGTCAGGGACGCGATGACCCGGTAGGGCCGCACGTTCACTCGAACGGGCGAGCACGGCGCGGCGCGCCCGGCGCGGTCTCGACACGCCACCCGGACGGCGGCAGTCTGGCCCTGGATCACGGCCGGAGAGCGAGGAGTTGGGCATGGCTGGCACGGACACCGGTGCGACCGGAGCAGGCGGTTCGACCGAAGCAGGCGGAGCGGGCGGAGCGGGCGGAGCGGGCGACCCGCACGAGCGCCCGATCGTCATCGTCGGGGCGTCGCTCGGCGGCGCCAAGGCGGCGCAGGCACTGCGCGAGGCCGGGTACGAGGGCGGCATCGTCCTGATCGGCGAGGAGCACGAGCGGCCGTACGAGCGGCCGCCGCTGTCCAAGGAGTACCTGCTCGACAAGGAGCCCAGGGACAAGATCTACGTCCACCAGCCGCAGTGGTACGCCGAGCACGACATCACGCTGCGCCTGGGCACGGCGGTCGCCGCCATCGACCCGGCCGCGCACACCGTGACGCTCGCCGACAACGGCCAGGTGCAGTACGCCAAGCTGCTGCTGACCACCGGCTCGGTGCCGCGCCGGCTGCCGGTGCCCGGCGCGGACCAGGACGGCGTGCTCTACCTGCGCCGGGTCGAGGACAGCGACCGGATCAAGGAGGTGCTGCGCCCCGGCGCCCGGATCGCGGTGGTCGGCGCGGGCTGGATCGGCCTGGAGGTGGCGGCCGCGGCCCGGACGGCGGGCGCCGAGGTGACGGTGCTGGAGACACTGGAGCTGCCGCTGCTGCGGGTGCTGGGCCGGGAGGTCGCCCAGGTCTTCGCGGACCTGCACCGCGACCACGGCGTGGACCTGCGCTTCGGCGTCCAGGTGACCGAACTGACCGGCTCCGGCGGCACGGTGAGCGGGGTGCGGCTCGGCGACGGCACCGAGGTGGCGGCCGACGCGGTGGTGGTGGGCATCGGCATCTCCCCCGCCACAGCGCTGGCCGAGGCGGCCGGGCTGGAGCTCGACAACGGCATCAAGACCGACCAGCACCTGCGCACCTCGGACCCGGACGTCTACGCGGCCGGGGACGTCGCCAACGCCTACCACCCGCTGTTCGGCAGGCACATCCGGGTCGAGCACTGGGCCAACGCCGTCAACCAGCCGCAGATCGCCGCCCGCGCCCTGCTCGGGCAGCCGGACGCGGTGTACGACCGCATCCCCTACTTCTTCACGGACCAGTACGACCTGGGAATGGAGTACGTCGGCTACGTCGAGCCGGGCGGCTACGACCAGGTGGTGTTCCGAGGGGATCCGGCCACCCGCGAGTTCATCGCGTTCTGGCTCTCCGGCGGCCGGGTCCTCGCGGGGATGAACGTCAACATCTGGGACGTCACCGACCCGATCCGCGAACTGGTGCGCTCGGGGCGGGTGGTGGACGCCAAGGCGCTGGCCGACCCGAGCGCCCCGCTCACCGAGGTGTGAGCACTCGGCCCACGGTTCCCCGCCGCCACCAGACCACCGGGGCGCTGGGGTTCACCAGTGGACTGGACCGTTCCGGGGCGTCAGGACCGCCGCCGGTGCGTGACACCGCCGGTGCGTGATACTGGAGTCGGGACGTGATACTGGGGTCGGGGGAAGTCTCGGTGCGGGAGGCGTGGTGGGCGGGACGGCCGGTTTCGCCGTGGTCGTGTTCGGCGCGCTGGGCGGTGTGGTCGCCTACCTCGCCGGAGTCGTCGGGCTGCGCGAACTGCGGCGGCTGCGCCGGGTCGGGGTGCCGGTGCGGGCGCTGGTCCTGGCCCGCGTCCCGGCACCGGAGGACCGCTCGCTGCCGCCCCGCCCGCTGCTCCAGTTCGAGACCGAGGACGGCCGGGTGGTCGAGGTCTTCTCCCCCGTCCCCTCCACCTCGCGCCACCCCCTCCCCGACGGCGGCTACGTCCCGGTGCGCTACGACCCGGCGGACCCGCGCCAGGTCCTGGTGGACGGCCGGGAGCGCACCCGCCTGGAGTACGCCTTCGTCGCACTGGGCCTGCTGATGCTGCTGGCCTCGATCACCCTGGGCGCGGCGGTGCTCTGAGGCATGCCATCCGGGAACGACGGCTCCCCGTCCCGGGACACGACCATCTCCGGCTGCTGATCGCAGCACCCTGAGGCCGGGCCCGCCCACCGCGCGGTGGGCGGGCCCGGCCTTGACCGATCCCCTCCAGGCCGGCCGGGGCATCCAGGGGAAGCCTCAGCAGCCCACCGTTGTTGCTATCTCTCACAACCTCGCGAGAGGGGTGAGCACCATGGCCGACACACTGCCGGGGCCGGAGACCGCCCCCGAGGCGGAGGCTCCGCTGGACGCCTACTCGCGGATCGTCACCTCCGTCGCCGCCGCCGTGACCCCGAGGGTCGCGGCGCTCCAGGTGCCGCGCCGTGGGCGGGGCGGGTGGTTCAGCACCGCGCTGGGTTCGGCGGTGGTGTTCACCGAGGACGGCTTCCTGCTCACCAACGCCCATGTGGTCGGCCACGCCGACGCCGGGACACTGGCCTTCGGCGACGGCACCACCTCTCCGTTCCACACCATCGGCGCCGACCCGCTCTCCGACCTGGCGGTGCTGCGCGCCGACGGCCCGACGCCCTCGCCCGTCACCCTGGGCGAGGCCACCGCGCTGCGGGTGGGGCAGCTGGTGGTCGCCGTCGGCAATCCGCTCGGCCTGGCGGGGACGGTCACGGCGGGCGTGGTCAGCGCGCTCGGCCGCTCCCTGCCGACCCGCTCCGGCAACGCCGCACGGGTCATCGACGACGTGATCCAGACCGACGCCGCCCTCAACCCCGGCAACTCGGGCGGCGCGCTGACCACGGCCACCGGCGAGGTGGTCGGCATCACCACCGCCGTCGCCGGCAACGGGCTCGGCCTGGCCGTGCCGATCAACGACACCAGCCGCCGGATCATCGCCGCCCTGCTCGCCGAGGGCCGGATCCGCCGCGCCTACCTGGGCCTCGCCGGGATCCCGGCGCCGCTGCCGCCCGTCCTGCGCGAGCGCACCGGGCAGCGCACCGGCCTGCGGATCGTCGAGGTGGTCCCCGGGGCGCCCGCCGACCGGGCCGGGCTGCACGAGGGCGATCTGCTGCTCACCGCCGCCGGGGAGCCGATGAGCAGCGCACAGTCGCTCCAGCGCCTGATGCTCGCCGACGCGATCGGCCACCCGCTCCCACTCACCGTCCTGCGCGGCGAGGCCCTGGTCGACGTCCTCGCCGTCCCGGCCGAACTCGCCGCCGAGGACTGACAGGGTCTAGAGCGGGCGCAGGGGCTCCCGGCGCATCACCCACAGCGTCGGCCCGCCGTCCGACAGGTGCACCTGTTGCAGCACCTCGAACCCGAAGTGCCCGTAGACGGCCAGGTTCGCCTCCTTGGAGGACTCCAGGTAGACCGGCAGCCCCGCCTCGTCCGCCCTGGCCAGGCCCGAGCGCAGCAGGGCGGCGCCGTGCCCCCGGCTCTGGGCGGCCGGGTCGGCGCCCAGCACCGCCAGGTACCAGTGCGGCTCCTGCGGGGAGCTGGCGGCGGCCGCCTCGACGGAGCGCCGGAAGGGCTCGGCCCGGTCGCCGAGGAGGTCCGCCAGCTCCCGGAGGGTGTCCTCGTCCGGGACGGCCTTGTCCTGCGCCTGCGGCGGCACCCAGAAGGCGGCCGCGTCCTCGGTGCGCTCGCACACTCCGTGCGGGCCGTACTGCCGGGTGAACAGCGTGGTGAAGTAACTCCCCAGCCCGGTCTGCCGGGTGGCCTTGTCCGGGAAGAACCAGGCCATCATCGGGTCGTCGTGGAAGGCCCGGGCCAGCACGCGGGCGATGGGCTCGGCGTCGTCGAGCGTGGCCGCCCTCGGCGTGTTCGTCATTCGCATACGGCGATTCTGCGCGGCCTTATCCCCTCCGGCGGGGTGGGGTCGGTGAACTGCCGCCCACCCGCGGTCGGCAGATCGACCGTCAGACGGGGTGGCCGCTGCGGGCCGCCACAGCCGGCCGGTCCGCTGTCCGAACGGCGGCCACTCCGCCTCGGGGCGTCGGACACCCCGTTACCTGTTTCCACCGGTTGCCGCGGGCTCCGGAGTACCGGCCGGGGCCCGGGGTTCGGCGTGGTCCGCCCGGAACGGGGCGGACCGTCTGTGGGCGCTTCAAACCGTGCGGTCCAGGCCGTGCGGTTCAGGCCGTACGGTTCAGGCCGTACGGTCGAAGCGCAGCAGGGCCACCCGTACCGTCCGGCGCGGGAGGGCGGTGGGCAGGGAGACCAGCAGCGCGGTGGCGGTGAAGGCCGCGAAGTGCCCGCCCTCCGGCCAGGGTCCGGCCCAGCCGAGTTCGGCGTGCCGGTGTTCGGCGAAGGCGTTGCAGCAGAGCCACGCGGCCAGGCCGATCACCGGCGCGGCGCCGGGCCGGGAGAAGCCGCCGAGCAGGCCGCACAGGGCCAGGTAGGCGGCGAAGGCGAGCCAGCCGGAGTGCAGTTCGCCGAGTCCGCCGAGGCCGAGGGCGAGCAGACCGCCGGTGAGCAGGGCGACGCTGCCGGAGGTGGGGACGGCGAGCCGTTCCAGCACCGGGTGGTAGCGGCCGCCGCCGGGCCGTGCCGAGTACATCCGCACCGTGAACTACCCCTTCGCCGCGACGAGTTCGGGTGCGGGGCCGACCGGCAGGTGCCAGCGGGTGCGGCGGTGCAGCGTTTCGAGGTCGTGCAGCAGCTCGGGCACCGGGACGGTCAGCACCGGGCAGCCGGCCGTGCGGGCGCAGTGGGCGGACACCGAGCGCCGCAGCCGGCGGCGCAGCGGGCCGCCGCTGCGGCCGAGGACCAGCAGGTCGTCCGGCCGGTCGGCGAGGTGCACCAGGGCGGGCCCGGTCTCGCCGCGGATGACCACGGGGCGCAGCGGGACGCCGGGCTCGGCCCCGCCGAAGGCGGCGTCCAGCGCCTCGGTCAGCCGCCGCTCGGCGGCCTCCCGTACGGCGGCCAGCAGCGGCGGGCAGGGCGAGCGCCGGTAGCCGTGCTCCCCGCCGGGCGGTTCCCAGGCGAGGGCCGGCACCAGGACGGCGCCGCGGCGGCGGGCCTCAGCGACCCCTCGGTGCAGTGCCGCCAGGCTGCCCAGCGATCCGCTGACCCCGACCACCACCCGGGGTGCTCCGCCGTCCTCGTTCCGCCCGTTGCCGTGCATGATCCGTCCTCGTGTGGTTGCGCGTCGCGTCGTGCTCCGTCGTGCTCCAGCCAAGCGCGTCCGGGGCGGCTGACCAGCTCTTCTTGACGCCTCCCTGACGCCCCGGAGGGCGTTCCCTACGCGGTCCATACGCGGCCCGCGCGCGGGGCACCCGCGCTCCCCCGGAGCCCGCCTCACCCGTTCGGCCTAACCAGCGCGCGAAGATCACTTTCACGTGAATGGATGGTTGGTGAACGGAACGGCCCCCGGGCACTCGCGTACCCGGCGGGCTGTTCGATACCGAACTTTCTAGGGAGAGCGGGCTTGTTCTACAGCAGCGGCAACTACGAGGCGTTCGCCCGGCCGAGGAAGCCCGAGGGGGCCGAGCGCAAGCGGGCGTGGTTCGTGGGATCGGGCCTCGCCTCGCTGGCCGGGGCCGCGTTCCTGGTCCGCGACGGGCAGGTGCCCGGTGAGCGGATCACCGTCCTGGAGCGGCTGAAGCTGGCGGGCGGCGCGCTGGACGGCATCAAGGAGCCGGAGAAGGGCTTCGTCGTCCGGGGCGGGCGCGAGCTGGAGGACCATATGGAGTGCCTGTGGGACCTCTTCCGCTCGGTGCCCTCGCTGGAGGTCGAGAACGCGTCCGTGCTGGACGAGTTCTACTGGCTCAACAAGGACGACCCGAACTTCTCGCTCCAGCGCGTCACCGAGCGCCGTGGCCAGGACGCCGGGACGAACGGTCTGTTCGCGCTCAACGACAAGGCGCAGAAGGACATCGTCCGCATCTTCCTCGCCACCCGCGAGGAGTTGGAGGGCAAGCGGATCAACGAGGTCTTCTCGCAGGACTTCCTGGACAGCAACTTCTGGCTGTACTGGCGCACCATGTTCGCCTTCGAGGAGTGGCACGGCGCGCTGGAGATGAAGCTCTACCTCCATCGCTTCATCCACCACATCGGCGGCCTGCCGGACCTGTCGGCGCTGAAGTTCACCAAGTACAACCAGTACGAGTCCCTCGTGCTGCCGCTGACCCGCTGGCTGATGGACCAGGGTGTCCGGTTCCGCTTCGACGTCGAGGTCACCGACATCGACTTCGACCTCTCCCCTGGCCGCAAGCAGGCCACCCGGATCCACTGGCGCGAGGGCGGCCAGGAGGGCGGGGTGGACCTCGGCGTGGACGACCTGGTGTTCACCACCATCGGCTCGCTGACCGAGAACTCCGACAACGGCGACCAGCACACCCCGGCCCGGCTGGACGAGGGCCCGGCCCCGGCCTGGGACCTCTGGCGCCGGATCGCCGCCAAGGACCCGGCCTTCGGTCGCCCCGAGGTGTTCTGCGGCAACATCGACGAGAGCAAGTGGGAGTCCGCGACCGTCACCACCCTCGACGCGCGCATCCCGCACCACATCCAGAAGGTCGCCAAGCGCGACCCGTTCAGCGGCGGCGTGGTGACCGGCGGCATCGTCACCGCCCGCGACTCCTCCTGGCTGCTGAGCTGGACGGTCAACCGCCAGCCGCACTTCAAGCAGCAGCCCGCCGACCAGATCGTGGTCTGGGTGTACTCGCTGTTCGTCGACCGCCCCGGCGACTACGTGAAGAAGCCGATGCAGGAGTGCACCGGCGAGGAGATCACCCAGGAGTGGCTGTACCACCTGGGCGTTCCGGTGGAGGAAATCCCCGAGCTGGCCGCGAACGCCGCCCGCTGCGTGCCGGTGATGATGCCGTACGTCACCTCCTTCTTCCTGCCCCGGCACGCGGGCGACCGGCCGGACGTGGTGCCCGAGGGCGCGGTCAACTTCGCCTTCATCGGCCAGTTCGCCGAGACCACCCGGGACTGCATCTTCACCACCGAGTACTCGGTGCGCACCGGCATGGAGGCCGTGTACCGGCTGATGGGCGTCGAGCGCGGCGTACCCGAGGTGTTCAACTCCACCTACGACGTGCGCAAGCTGCTCGCCGCCACCACCCGGCTCCGCGACGGCGCCGAACTCGCTCTCCCCGGGCCGGAGTTCCTGCGCAAGCGGCTGCTGCGCCGGGTGGAGGCCACCGAGGTCGGCGAGCTGCTGCAGGAGTTCGGGCTGATCGAGGACGAGCGGCGGCACTGAGGAGTCGCACAGGACGCGCCCTAGACGGCGGCGATCGGGAGGTCGAACAGGTAGGCCGTCCCTCCGCCCGGGGCCGGTTCGGCGGTGAGCTCCCCGTTCATCGCCTCCACCAGGCCCCGGGCGACGGTCAGCCCGGCCGGCTCGGCGTCGCCCGGGGCGGTCACCCGCAGGTGGACGCGGCCCGCCACGGCGCCCGCGTCGACCACCGCCGGGCGGCCGGCCGCCGCCAGCACGTCGGCCACGGCCCGCTCCAGCAGGCCGGGGTCGGCGAGCACCTGCGGCAGCCCGCCCCCGAGCGCGGTCCGCACCCCGACGGGCTCGCCGGAGAGCGCGGCCGCCACCACGGGGGCCAGCCCGGTGGGCCGCAGCACCACCGGGATCTCCCCGGCCCGCAGCCGGCTGAGGTCCAGCAGGTTGGCGAGCAGCCGCTCCATCCGCCGGGCCTCGGAGCGGATCCGTCGCCGCTCCGGGCCCGGCAGTTCGGCGGCCTCCCGGCGCAGCGCGGCCAGCGGGGCGCGCAGGTCCTGGCCGACGGCCTCCAGCAGGGCGGTGTGCAGGGCGTCGGTGTGGGCGAGGGTCTCGGCCGCGGCGGCCTGGGCGGCGAGGCGCTCGCGGTCGCGGGCCAGTTTCAGCTGGGTGACGTACGGGCCCAGCAGCCGGGTGTCCTCCTCGCCGAGCGCCGGTCCGCGCAGCGCGAGGACGGCGTCGGAGCCGAGGTCGACGGCGAGCGAGGCCTCGTCGGGGCGCAGCGGGACGGTGGCGCCGGAGGCGGCGGCGGGCTGCCAGAGCCGGCCGGTGCGGACCAGGACGACGGCGCCGTCCAGTCCGAAGACCTGGCGCAGTTCGGCGACCAGGTCGGGCAGCGCCCGGGCCCCGGACTCGACCGTCTCCCCGGCGAGGCGGGCCAGTACGGCGGCCTCGGCGCGGGCCCGGTCGGCCTGTTGGGAGCGGCGGGCCAGGCCGTCGATGAGGTGGGAGATGATCCCGGCGACGACGAGGAAGAGCAGCAGCGCGGCGAGGTCGGCGCCGCGCTCGACGGCGAGGCTGTGCCAGGGCCTGATGAAGAACCAGTCGGCGGCGAGCGCCCCGGCGGCGGTGGTGCCGGCGGCGGGCAGCAGGCCGCCGAGCCGGGCGGTGGCGGCGACGGCGAGCAGCAGGCAGAGCAGCACCCCGCCGAGCGCGAGCGAGCCGCGCAGCGGGGAGAGCGCCCAGGCGAGGAGGATGCCGGTGGCCGGGCCGAGCAGCCAGGCGAGCCGGCGGCGGTGCAGCGGTACGGCGGCCGGGCGGCGGCGCCTGGGGGCGGCCGGGACGGTGAGCAGGCCGGGTTCGGGCGGGGGCAGCACCCGGACGTCGATCGGGCCGGCCAGCCGGATGACCCGGTTGATGACCGAGCCGGTGGCCAGTTCGCGCAGCCGGCTGCGGCCGGTGGGGCCGAGCAGGATCTGGGTGGCGCTCTCGGTGCGCGCGAAGTCGACCAGGGTGCGGGCGACGTCGCCGCCGCTGACCTCGACGTAGCTGCCGTGCAGTTCGTGCAGCAGGGCGCGCTGGTCAGCCAGGCCCGCCGGCTCGCGGGTGGCGGTGCCGTCGTCGGGGCGCACGTGCACGCCGATCAGGTCGCCGTGCACCCGGGTGGCGGTGCGGGCGCCGCGGCGGATCAGGTGCTCGCCCTGGGGGGCGCCGTTGAGGGCGACGAGGATGCGCTCCTTGGTCTCCCAGGGTGCGCGGATGCCGTGCCGGGCACGGTAGTCGGCGAGTTCCTCCTCGACCCGGTCGGCGAGCCAGAGCAGGGCGAGTTCGCGCAGGGCGCCGAGGTTGCCGGCCCGGAAGTAGTGGTCGAGGGCGACGTCGACCCGGTCGGGCGGGTAGATGTCGCCCTGGGCCATCCGGGTGCGCAGGGCCTGCGGGCTGAGGTCGACGAGTTCGATCCGCTCGGCGGCGCGCACGACCTCGTCGGGGATCCGCTCGCGCTGGGCGACGCCGGTGATCTGCTGCACGACGTCGTTGAGGCTCTCCAGGTGCTGGATGTTGACGGTGGTGTCGACGTCGATGCCGGCGTCGAGCAGTTGGCGGACGTCCTCCCAGCGCTTGACGTGGCGGCTGCCGGGGGCGTTGGTGTGGGCGAGTTCGTCGACGAGGGCGAGCAGGGGGCGGCGGGCGAGCAGGGCGTCGACGTCCAGCTCGGTGAACTCGGCGCCCCGGTGGTGGACGGTCCGGCGGGGCAGCACCGGCAGGTCGCCGAGCTGCTGCTCGGTGCCCCGGCGGCCGTAGGTCTCGACCAGGCCGACGACGACGTCCAGTTCCTCGTCGTCGTGCAGCCGCCGGCCCTCGGCGAGCATGGCGTACGTCTTCCCGACCCCCGGCGCCGCCCCCAGGTAGACCCGCAGCCGTCCGCTCACCGCACCACCTCCAGGTCCATGGTCGGCCGGTCCGGGCCCGGGCGCGAGCGACACCGACACGATGATCGAATGGTGCTATCGTCATTAGCACCATGTTGCTGAAGCTGGACACCGGAGACGCCCGGCCACTGCACGAACAGGTCGCGGGCGCGATCAGACGCGCCGTCGCCGAGGGCGAGTGCGCCCCCGGGGACAAGCTGCCACCGGCCCGCGAACTGTCGCGGGCGCTGGGAGTGAACACCAACACCGTCCTGCGCGGGCTGCGCACGCTACGGGACGAGGGAGTGCTGGAGTTCCGCCGGGGCCGTGGCATCACGGTCGCGACGGACGCCGACACCCGCTCCGAACTGACCGAACGCGTACGACAGTTGATCGCCGACGCGGCCCGGGCGGGCTACAGCAGGAACGATCTCGTGGACATGATCAGGGGGATGTCGTGAAGGACGAACAGCCCGTGACGGACCGGCCCGCGACGGGCCGCCCGGCGCGCCGGGGCGCGCTCTGGGCCGCGGTGGCCTGGACGCTCGGCGTGCTGGCGCTGCTCGTAGCACTGCCACTGGCCGCACGCGACCGGCTGCCCGAGCAGGTGGCCACCCACTGGAGCGGCCGCAACCCGGACGGCTCGATGCCGCTGACGGCGGCGGCGCTGTTCCCGGCCGGCATCTGGCTGCTGGTGGCGCTCGGCGTCGCGGCCGCCTTCCGCTTCCGGCCCGGCCAGGCGCGCGGTCACTTCGCCGCCGTTCTGGCCGCCACCGGCGTGCTGCTGACGGGCGCCCAGACCTCCGTCGTGCACGCCAACCTGGACCGCGCCCGCTGGCAGGACGCCGCGCCGATGGGCATCGAGGTGGTCCTCGTCATCGTCGCGGCGGGAGCGGCCGGCCTGCTGGCCTGGTTCGCGACCCGCACACCCGCCACCGGAGGCACCGGAGGCACCGAAAACGCCACCGCCCACCCGGCCACGGCGCTGGAGGTCCCGGCCGACACCCGGCTCGTCTGGCTCTCGCACGCCGCCAACGCCTGGATGCAGGTGACCGCCGCCGTCCTCGGCCTGGGGGCGGCCGGGATCGCACTGATCGCGGCGAGCGGGCTGAGCGGGCCCAACTGGTTCACCGCCGTCACCCTCGCCGTGGGAGCGGTGGTCCTCCTGCTCAGCTCCTCCGTCCAGGTCCGGGTGACCGCCGCGGGACTGTACGTCGGCTTCGGCCCGTTCGGCTGGCCCGCCCGGCGCTTCGCCCCCGAGGACCTGCTCTCGGCCAGGGCCGAGCAGCGCACCGCCGGCCAGACGGGCGGCTGGGGCTACCGCATCAACAACCGCGGCACCACGGTGATGCTGCGCGGCGGCGACTGCCTGGTGGTCCGCACCCGGCGCGGGAGCGACTTCGCCGTCAGCGTCGACGACGCCGAGCGCGGGGCCGCCCTCCTCAACACGCTCATCACCGGGGCCGCCACCCCGACCCGCTGATCCGCCCCCGTCAGGCCCCGCCACCCTCAGGCACTGCTCCGGTGGCGGGGCCTGACGACTGCGGTCAGGCTGGTGCGCGGCCGGACCAACGGCGGCAGACAGGCGAGCAGCGGACGGACGGTGGTGCGGGTGGCCGGCGACGGTTTTCCCTCACGCGGCGTGTGGCGCCGGCCCGAGCTCCGCTGGGTGGACCTCCTGGTCGCCGCCGCCCTGATCTCCCTGCTCTACGGGCTGCTGCGGCTCGCCCCCTCGCTGAACGCGCCCTTCCTGCCCGACCAGGCCCCCGCCACCGTCTCCACCGACCCCTCCAACCTGCCGTACTACGCGGTCCGCTCGCTGGTGCGGATGTTCGTGGCACTGGTCGCCTCGGTGCTGTTCACCTTCGTCTACGCGATCGCCGCGGCCCGGCTCCGGCGGGCCGAGAAGGTGCTGCTGCCCGTCCTGGACATCCTCCAGTCGGTGCCCATCCTCGGCTTCCTGTCGGTCACCGTCACCGCCTTCATCAACCTCTTCCCCGGCTCCACCCTCGGCCTGGAGTGCGCGTCGATCTTCGCGATCTTCACCTCGATGGCCTGGAACATGACCTTCGCGTTCTACTACTCGCTGGTCAGCCAGCCGGGAGAACTCGACGAGGCGGCCCGGGTGATGCGGCTGACCAAGTGGCAGCGGTTCTGGCGCCTCGACGTGCCCGGCGGCATGATCCCGCTGGTCTGGAACGGGATGATGAGCTTCGGCGGGGCCTGGTTCTTCCTCGCCGCCTCCGAGTCGATCAGCGTCCTCAACCACCACTACGCGCTGCCCGGCATCGGCTCCTACGCCGCCACCGCCATCGGCAGGGGCAACCTCGGACAGGTCGGCATCGCGATCGGCGTGATGGTCGTCATGGTGATCGGCGTCAACGTGCTGTTCTGGCGGCCGATGACGGCCTGGTCCGAGCGCTTCCGGGTCGAGGAGGCGGAGGCCGCCGACCGTCCGCGCAGCCTCGTCCTCGACCTGCTGCGCCGCTCCAGCCTGCCCGAGCTGGTCGCCCGGCCGCTGCGGCCCGTCGGGCTCGCGCTGGACCGGGGCACCCGGGTCTTCGGCCTGGCCGAGCACCCGCTGGCCCGCCCCGCCTCCCAGGAGCGCGCCGGCGACGTGTTCTTCGCCGGGGCGGTGACCGCCGTCGTGCTCTTCGGCGCCTGGAAGGCCTTCGACTACGTGAGCACCACCGTCGGCCTCCGCGAGTTCGGCCACGCCTTCGCGCTCGGCGCGGCCACCTTCGGCCGGGTGCTGGTGCTGCTCGCGGCGGCGACCGTGGTGTGGGTGCCGATCGGGGTGTGGATCGGGATGAACCCCAAGGTCACCCGGTTCGCCCAGCCGGTGGTGCAGGTGCTGGCCAGCTTCCCGGCGAACTTCCTCTTCCCCTTCGCCACCGCCGCCTTCGTCGCCCTCGGGATCTCACTGAACATCGGCTCCGTACTGCTGATGGCGCTCGGCGCGCAGTGGTACATCCTGTTCAACGTGATCGCCGGGGCCTCCGCGATCCCCACCGACCTGCGCGAGGCGATGACCGGCTTCCAGGTCAGGGGGCGGCTGCGCTGGCGGGCGTTCATCCTGCCCGCCGTCTTCCCGTACTACGTCACCGGCGGCATCACCGCGGCCGGCGGCGCCTGGAACGCCTCCATCGTCGCCGAGGTGGTGCAGTACGGCTCGCACCACCTGACCGCCACCGGGCTCGGCGCGTACATCGCCGACGCCACCGGGACGGGCGCCTTCCCGAAGATCCTGGTCGGGGTGAGCGTCATGAGCGTGTACGTGGTCGCGCTCAACCGCCTGCTGTGGCGCCGCCTCTACCGGCTCGCCGAAACCCGCTACTCCCTCTGACCCTCCCCCACGCCCCACGCCCCCCGCCCGCCACGCCAGCCGAGGAGCCCCGCCGCGATGGCCACCGCCACCCGTACCACGATCGTCGAGGCCGCCGACGTGACCAAGACGTTCACCACCCCCGACGGCCGGGCCCTGCCGGTGCTCGACGACATCAGCCTGCACCTGGCCGAGGGCGAGATCGTCGCCCTGCTCGGCAAGTCCGGCTCCGGCAAGTCCACCCTGCTGCGCTGCCTGGCCGGGCTGATCTCGCCGTCCTCCGGGACGGTCACCTACCGGGGCACCCCGCTGCGGGCCGCCAACCCGGGGGTGGCGATGGTCTTCCAGTCCTTCGCGCTGCTGCCCTGGCTCACCGTCCAGCAGAACGTCGAACTGAGCCTCCAGGCACGCGGGGTGGACGAGGACGAGCGGCGCGAGCGGGCGCTGCGGGCGATCGACCTGATCGGCCTGGACGGCTTCGAGGGCGCCTACCCCAAGGAGCTGTCCGGCGGGATGCGCCAGCGGGTCGGCTTCGCCCGGGCGCTGGTGGTCGAGCCGGACGCGCTGTTCATGGACGAGCCGTTCTCCGCGCTGGACGTGCTGACCGCCGAGAACCTGCGCAACGAGCTGGTCGGCCTGTGGGAGGGGCACGAGGCGCCGGTGAAGTCCATCCTGATCGTCACCCACAACATCGAGGAGGCGGTGCTGCTGGCCGACCGGATCCTGGTGCTCTCCTCCAACCCGGGCCGGATCCGCTCCGAACTGACCGTCGACCTGCCCCGCCCGCGCGACCGGCGCACCCCGCAGTTCGAGGCGCTGGTCGACACCGTCTACGGCATCCTGACCGGCCGCGAGGAGCAGCCCGCCGCCGAGCCCGCCGCGCCCCAGGCCGCCACCCCGATCACCACCCCGCTGCCGCCCGCCACCGTCGGCGGGCTGGCCGGCCTGCTGGAGATCCTGCTGGCCATGGGCGGGGAGGAGGGCCTGGCCGAGATCGCCGACGAGCTGAACTTCGAGGTGGACGACCTGTTGCCGCTGGTCGACGCCGCCGTGCTGCTCGACCTCGCCCGCACCACCGACGGCCGCTTCGCGATCACCCCGGCCGGCCGCGAGTTCGCCGCCGCCGACATCCTCACCAGCAAGCAGCTGTTCGCCCGTCAGGCCGCCCGCCGTGCCCCCCTGGTCCGCGCCGTCGTCCAGGCCCTCGCCGCCACCGAGGACCACACGCTGCGCGAGGACCTCTTCCTCGACCTCCTGCGCGCCGGCTTCGACACCGAGGACGCCCGCCGCCAGCTTGAGACCGCCATCGACTGGGGCCGCTACGGCGAGCTCTACGACTACGACGCCGACGACGCCGAGTTCACCCTGGACCCGGGCGCCGAGGCGGCGCTGTAGGTCGTCTCAGCTGCTGCGGCTGAGTGACAAGCGCACGGCTCCCCGAGGATGTCCGCAATGTGATGAGACGACTGGTCTTAACTTCTTTTGAGATGTCAAATACGTCGCCCAGCAGGCGGTCGCCTGCGGTCGCCCCCCTTGCGGAGGTCGTTGGATGAACCGTCGTCCCTGGGTCGCAGCGTCGCTGGCAGGCGTGGCCATCGCCCTCGTGTCCCCGTCGACAGGCGCCGCCGCCCAGGCGCCCGCACCGCACGCCTCCGGTCCCCTCGGGCCCCCGAACTGGGGTGGGGGTGAGGGCGGGGAGGGACACGAGAGCGACCGCGGTCCCTGGCGTGACTGCCACAGCCCCGACCGGGTCGTCCTCATCGACGGGAAGTACAGGGTGATCATGAAGAACGGCCCGAAGGGACCGGAGGCCATCGTCATCGAGAACGCGTCATCCGAGAAGTCACCGTCGGAACCATGGGACGACTTCTTCGTCACCTCGTACTTGGACGTGAACTTTCCCGTCCAGACCAGCAACCAGTACCAGTGGAAGATCCGCGACTTCTTCAGGGAGCACCCGGTCTTCGAGGTGAAGGCGTTCGACGACCACAAACGGGAGTTCCCCTTTCCGGTCACCCACTGCAACGACGGCCCCGACAACGATGACCGCGGTGGCCGTGCCCATCCGTCCGGTGGTGAGAGCGCCGGCGCGAGTGACCCGTCCGCCTCCCCGTCGTCCCAGGGCGAGGACGGCGACAAGAACGGACAGTCGGCCTCGGCGGCTCCCAGCGCCGGGGGCACCGTCCACCCTCTTCCCCGCGATGCCGCGGCTGCGGGCCGGCACGACGGTGTTCTGAGCGCGAAGCACATCGGGATCACGGCCGGCGGTCTGCTGGTGGTTCTGGGACTGCTGGCCACGGCGTGGACCCGCCGGCGTCGTCTCTGACACGTTCCCTTCCCCACGACAGCAGCGGCTGTGCGTGCCCGCCGATGACGGGTGCGCACAGCCGCTGCTGTCGGTCGCCGGATCCCTCCCGGGCGGGACCGCCGGAGGGACCTACCGCCTGGCGAAGGGGCCGAGTACACCCGGAGGACTCGGCTTGGCGAAGGGGCCGGGCACGACGAAGGGGTGGGGCGTGACCACGGGGCCCTGCGCGGCGGAGGGCGCGGGTGCGGCCGAGGGACCCGGCGCGGGCAGGGGACCCGGCGTGGCCACCGGAGCGGGCACGGTCAGGGGACCGGGCGCGGCCGGGGGAACAGGCGGGGCGAAGGGGCGCGGCGCGGCCGGGCTGCCCGGGTCCGGCCGAGGGGTCGGGCGCGGCCGGGCGCGGCCGGGCGTCGCCGAGGGGCTGGGGGGCGCCGAGGCGGTGGACTTGGCCGAGGGAGCAGGCGTGGCCGAGGGGCTCGGGCGGGGGTCGTGACGGCAGATCACGTCGGTGTCCTTGAACCCGTAGCTCAGGCCCCAGTCCCAGTCGCAGCCGCCCCAGTACGTCCTCACCCAGCCGCAGTAGGGGCCGCCGTAGCTGAAGCAGGGGGGTACCGGGCCCTGCGTGCCCGGATCCGTGGAGAGCGGCGGGGGCGGTTCGGCCTCGCCCCACGAGGCGCCGGGGGCGCCGAGGGCCCCGAGGGCGCTGACCATGCGGGCCTGCCCGGCATCGGCCCTCTGGGGCATCCGGTCCGCGAGGAGGAGGGGCAGGCAGAAGGCCGAGGCGGAAACCGCCACCGTTGAAGCGACGAGAGCGCAGCGGGTGATGCGCATGACTGTTCCTCTTGGCTTTGTGGTCCGTGGCAAGTGCGCATGAACTCCGGGCACGAGCGCCGCCGCAGTGAGCGTCGGATTCAAAACGTATGGTCTGAAGAACTCTCCGGCAGCTGGTGAGCCGCCAGCCAGGTGGCCCCGCTCCGGTTTTTCACCCGAAGAGTCTCGCCCCGGTCCACGCCGCGCGGCCCTCCACCTGGTAAACCACCTGATTCGGTGGTGGGTCGATCTCCTTTGCGGGTACACCAGTTGACGGCCGCTTCCGTGCGGCGGCGCTCCCGTCGACACCGCCGCGCGTGATTCCCCAGCGGTCGGACGATCCGCGGGCCAGGGCTGCCCGTGCGGAAGGCGAGGAGGCGTCCGTGAGTGACGACCGGCTCAGCGACAGGATCCCCGACTCACCAGATCAGAACGTCCAGGACGAACGGACCATCACGTTCCTCCGGTTCGGCGTCGGCGCGATCGGCATTCTGCTGCCGCCCGCGCTGCCGCTCGGGAACTGGCTGGCGGACGAGGTCATGGGGCGTGGTACGGACGGGTTCTGGCCCGTCTCGATGAGCGCCTCGTACTACACGAGCACGCGGAACGTCCTCGTCGGGGCGCTGTGCGCGCTCGGGGTGTTCCTGATCTGCTACCGCTTCGACCGGCGGGACGACCGGTGGAGCACGGCGGCCGGGGTGTTCGCGCTCGGGGTCGCGCTGTGCCCGACGGCGCCCTCGGACCCGACGGAGCTTCAGCACGTCGTCGGGGTGTTCCACCTCGTCTTCGCCTCGCTGCTGTTCGTGATGCTGGCGCTGTTCTGCCTCTACTCCTTCCGCAATCCGCGCTCCGCGCAGCCGGCCCGGGTCGGTACCGCCTACCTGGCGGCCGGGGTGCTGATCCTGCTCGCGCTGCTGGCGGCCCTGGTCACCGGGTTGTCCGGGGTCGGTGCGGACTGGCCGGTGCGGCCGCTGTACCTGTGCGAGTGGGTGGCGACCTGGGCCTTCGGTGCGGCCTGGATCGGGGCGGCCGTGGAGCTGGCGGCCGGACGCGGCGGGCGGGCCGGCAGCGGGGTGCTCCCCCGCCAGTCCGGGGTCCGGCCGCGGAGTCCGGAGGCCCAAGCCTGAGGATCGTCATCCAGTCGCACTGAATGACCGTTACCATGCGCCCCAACGGCCGTCACCGTGGCGGCCGGTGACGGATGCCCAGCAACAACGGAAGGGCGAGCATGGCGAACGAGGCCCGGTCCCAGCAGGAGACGCGGCAGGACCACTCATCGGTGGACCTGCGGATGGACGTACCGCACTCCGCGCGCGTCTACGACTACCTCATCGGCGGCAAGACCAACTTCGAGGCGGACCGGACCGCCGCGCACGCCTCGGTGCAGGCCTGGCCGTCACTGCCGATCTCCATGCGCACCACCCGCGACTTCATGCAGCGCTCGGTGCGCCACCTCGCCGAGCACCACGGGGTGCGGCAGTTCCTGGACATCGGCACCGGCATCCCCACCTCCCCCAACGTGCACGAGATCGCCCAGTCGATCGACCCCGAGGCCCGGGTCGCGTACGTGGACAACGACCCGATCGTGCTGACCCACGCCCGGGCGCTGATGGACAGCACGCCCCAGGGCCGCACCTGTTACGTGGACGCCGACTTCCGCGACCCGGAGTCGATCATCGAGAACCCCCGGCTGCGCGAGGTCCTCGACCTCTCGCAGCCGGTGGCGCTGTCGCTGATCGCGATCGTGCACTTCGTGCTGGACGAGGACGACCCGCAGGGCATCGTGCGGCGCTTCATGGACGCGCTGGCACCCGGCAGCTTCCTCGCCCTGACGGTGTTCACCGGCGACACCGACCCGGTCGGGGTCGGCGGCGTCGGCCGCGAGTACAACGCGCGCGGCATCCCCCTGCAGATCCGCGACAAGGCCGAGACCGAGGCCTTCTTCGACGGCTACGAACTGCTCGACCCCGGCGTCACCCTCGTCCACCACTGGCGGCCGGACGCCGACGCGGCGCCGGTCCGCGACCAGGACATCGCGATGTACGGGGGCGTGGCGGTCAAGCGCTGAACCCCACGGGCCTGGTCAGCCGGAGACGGCGACCAGGCCCGCCTCGTAGGCGAGGATGACCAGCTGCACCCGGTCGCGGGCGTCCAGCTTGGCGAGCAGCCTGGTCATGTAGGTCTTGACGGTGGCGATGCTGAGGACCAGTTCGGCGGCGATCTCGGTGTTGGACAGACCGCGGCCGACCAGGGTGAGGATCTCCCGCTCCCGGTCGGTGATCACTCCGAGTCGGTGGGCCGCCGGGGCCGCCCGTACCCGTGACGGCTGCGGCCGCTGCCCCGCGAACGCCCCGATCAGCCGCCGGGTGACGCTCGGCGCGATCAGGGCGTCCCCGGCGGCGACCACCCGCACGGCGGCGAGGATGTCGTCCAGCGCCATGTCCTTGACCAGGAAGCCTGGCTCTTACAAGATTTTCGTAGCTGTTGATCGCCCTGGGCTCTGGTGTCAGCTGAGGAGAATGCGCTGGCGTAGGAGGCGGTGTCCGGCGCGGCCGTACGTCTGCCGCTTGAGCAGCTTGATCTTGTTGTTGACGCCCTCGGTGCGGCCGTTGTGCCAGGGCAGGGTGAGAGCGGCGTCGACGCCGGCGCGGTCGCGCTCGAGGCCGGTGGCATAGGCGTGCAGGAAGGGCAGGTTCGCGG
>NZ_LFMD02000005.1:129599-212817 GCF_015776785.2 Kitasatospora sp. SUK 42
ACCGCGAATGCACCCAGTCCGACGCCTGCCCGCACGCCGGACACACCGCCGGAGCGTCATCCCTGGTCCGGGCCGTGATCCGCAGCAGGTCCCCGCTGGCCTCCACTCGCTCGACCTGCACCGCGGCCAGCTGCGGCAGCAGGTCCCCCACCACGACAACACACACAGCCAGCTTGCCACCGCCAACAAGCCGACACCACAGGCGAGTTGAAGCGATCAACGATTACGAAAATCTTGTAAGAGCCGGAAGCCTGACGCCCCGGCGTGCAGCGCCGCGTACACGTGGGCGTCCTCGTCGAAGGTGGTGAGCACGACCACCCTGGTCGGCCCGCCGGCGGCGGTCACCAGCCGGGTCGCCTCGATGCCGTCCACGCCGGGCATCCGGATGTCCATCACCACGACGTCCGGCCGCAGTTCGGCGGCCAGCCGGACGGCCTCGGCGCCGTCGCCGGCCTCGCCGACCACCTCGACGTCGGTCGTCTCCGTGATGACCATCTCCAGCGCGGCCCGCACCAGCGGCTGGTCGTCGGCCAGGACGACGCGGATCACGCGACCACCTCCCCGGCCCCACGGCCTGTCTTCGAACTCGTGTCTGCGGGGCGACGTTGGGGAGAGGCCCCGGGGATCGGCAGCCGTGCGGCGACCCGGAAGCCGCCGTCCGGGCGCGGGCCGGCCTCGAACTCGCCGTGCAGCAGCGCGACCCGCTCGCGCAGCCCGGCCAGGCCGAAGCCACCGGGCGCCTCGCCCCGGCCGGGGCGCCCACCCCGGCCGCGGTCGGTGATCTCCACGGACAACTCGCCCTCCCTGCTGCGGTCCACGGTCACCAGGCAGTCGCGGGCCCCGGCGTGCCGGACCACGTTGGTGACCGACTCCTGGATGATCCGGAAGGCCGACAGGTCGATCTCCGGCGGCAGCGGCCCCTGCTCCCCCTCGCGCCGCACCGCCACCCGTACGCCCGCCGCCGTGGTCGTCCCGGCGAGCCGGTCGAGGTCGCCCAGGCCCTGCGGGGCGGTCGCCGGGGCCTCCCCCTCGGCCTCGCGCAGCGCGACCAGCATCCGGCGCAGCGCGGCGAGGGTCTCCCGCCCGGCGGACTCGATCTCGCCGAGCGCCTGCTTGGCCCGCTCCGGCCGACGGTCGATCACCCGGCGGGCCGCGCCGGCCTGGAGGGCGACGATGCCGATGCTGTGCGCGACGGTGTCGTGCATCTCCCGGGCGATCCGCAGCCGTTCGGCGGTGACCGCCTCGGCGGCGGCCCGGCCGCTGAGCGCCTCGGCGTGCTCCCGGTTCTGCCGGAGCGAGCGCCCGGCGAGCCAGGCGACCAGGGCGAGCAGCACGGCGCCGTCGGCCTCGCCGACGTGGGTGCCGGTGAAGACGCCGACGGTGTTGCCGTTCACGAGGCCGACGTGCAGCACCAGGAAGGCCGTCACCAGGGCGAAGGCCGCCCGTGAACTGCGGCGCGGGCAGCGGGCGGTGATCAGGAACAGCGCGGCGTCCACGGCGAGCAGCGCGGCCGGGGGCACCTGGACCTTCCCGGCCCAGCCGTCGGTCTCCGTCCAGGTGGCGACCAGCAGCAGCGCGACCGAGAGCACCGGCACCCTGCGCACCAGCGCGGCGCCGAGGAGGGCCACCGCCGTGTCGCCCAGGGTGAAGGCCAGGCCGCCGTGCAGGGCGGCGCCCCGGTGCAGCCGCTCGGCGCCGCCGAGCAGCAGGGCGGGATAGCCGACGGCCACGCACCAGGCGAGGGCGACCCAGGCCTCGGGCGGGACACGCCGGAACAACGGGGGCGGGGGCGTCGCGGGCATGGTTCGAGATCGTAACGAGCGGGGTGGCGTCCGGCATCCGACCCAGGTTGTACGACCGGGGCCGACCTGCGGTGTCGACACCGGTCCGATGTGCCCGGGCCGGCCGTCCCGGCACCGTGGTGCCCGTGATCGAAGTCATCGAACTGACCAAACGTTACGGCCGCCGGACCGTCGTCGACCGGCTCACCTTCACCGTCCGCCCCGGCCACGTCACCGGTTTCCTCGGCCCCAACGGCGCGGGCAAGTCCACCACCCTGCGGCTGATCCTCGGCCTGGGCGACCCGACCGGCGGCACCGCCACCGTCGGCGGCCGTCCCTTCCGCGGCCTGCCGCGCGGGCTGCGCCAGGTCGGCGCGCTGCTGGACGCGGGCGACGTGCACGGCGGGCGCACCGGGGCCGCGCACCTGCGGGCGCTGGCGCTCAGCAACGCGATCCCGGCCACCCGCGTCGAGGAGGTGCTGCACGAGGTCGGGCTGGCCGGGGCCGCCGGGCGGCGCATCGGCGGCTACTCGCTGGGCATGCGGCAGCGCCTCGGCATCGCGGGCGCGCTGCTCGGCGACCCGCCGGTGCTGCTGTTCGACGAGCCGCTCAACGGCCTCGACCCGGAGGGCGTGCTGTGGGTGCGGCGGCTGTTCCGCCGGCTCGCCGACGAGGGACGGACGGTGTTCGTCTCCAGCCACATGATGGCCGAGATGGAGCACACCGCCGACCGCCTGGTGGTGATCGGGCGCGGACGGCTGATCGCCGACGAGAGCCTCGCCGAGTTCGCCGCCCGCGCCGGTCGAACCGCCGTCACCGTCCGCGCCGCGGAACCCGACCGGCTGGCGGCCGTCCTGACCGCGGCCGGCGCCACCGTCCGCCCCGGCCCGGACGGCGCCCTGGAGGTGACCGGCGTGGACGCCGGACGGATCGGCGAACTCGCCCTGGAGGAACGGCTGTTGCTGTACGCGCTGACCGAGCGCGGCGCCTCCCTGGAGGAGGCCTTCATGGAACTGACCGCCGACAGCGTCGAATACCTCGCCGGAGAGCCCCGATGAGCACCGTGACCGCCCCCGCCCTCCCCCGCCCGCGCTTCGGCGACCTGCTGGCCGCCGAGTGGCTCAAGTTCCGTTCGCTGCGCTCGATCCCCTGGGTGCTCGGCCTCAGCACGCTCGCCGTCGTCGCCTCCGGCCTCAGGTCGGCCGTCTACACCCACGGCCACTACACCCCCGGCCCGGGGGATCCGGCGGTGATGGCGCAGGTCGCGCTCAACAGCGCCTTCGACACCTTGTCGGCGGACATCGTGATGCTGGTCGCGGGCGGCGTCGGCGCGACCCTGATCGCCGGCGAGTACGCCACCGGGCTGATCCGCACCACCCTGGCCGCCGTGCCCGACCGACGGGCGGTGCTGCTGGCCAAGGCGGTCGTGCTGGCGGCGGCGATGCTCGGCTTCGGCGCACTCGGCGCGGGCGTCTCCTTCGGCGTCACCCAGGCCGTCCTGGCCGACCTCGGCATCGGCCGGTCCATCGCCGACCCGACCGCCCTGCGCTTCGTCGCGGCGGCCGCGCTGTTCGCCCCGGTCTGCGCCCTGGTCGGGCTCTGTCTGGGCACCCTCGTCCGGCACAGCGCGGGCGCGGTGGTCGGCACGGTACTGGTGCTGTTCTTCCTGCCCTCCCTCGTCACCGAGCGCTACCGCTGGACGGCCGACCTGCTGCACGCCCTGCCCTTCCCCGCCTGGCAGCGCCTGGCCCGCACCTCCCTGGCGGGCCTGCGCCCCACCGAGTACCCGGCCACCGTCGCGGGCTCCTGGGCCACCTACGCGCTCTGGTCGCTCGCCTCGGTGGCGATCGCGGCGGCGGTCGTCCAGCGCCGGGACCACTGAGGTTCCGCGACAGCGCCGCGGCCGCCCGTCACGGCCCGCTCCGCGCCGCCCGGCGGCTCGCCGAACCCTCCGCCACGGCCACCAGCAGGGCGGCCAGGACCAGGCCGGCCGCCACGCTGACGCCCATCTGGAAGGCCAGCGTCCAGTCGGGGTGCGGCCCGGCGGCGTGGGCGAAGAAGACCGAGCCGACGACCGCGATGCCGACCGCCGAGCCGACCCGCTGCGCGGTCTGCAGCACACCGCCGGCGCTGCCCGCGCGGGCGAGCGGGACGTGCTGGAGGGTCAGCGTCTGGTTCGGGGCGATCACCAGCCCGCTGCCCACCCCGGCGACCAGCAGCGGCAGCGCCATCGCCCAGCCGATCGAGCGCGCCGACCAGAACTGCACCACCACGGCCGAGGCCAGCAGCCCGAGCAGCACCAGCACCAGGCCGAACTCCACCAGCCGCCGGCCCAGCCGGCACACCAGCCGTCCGCCGACCGCCGCGGACACGCCCGAGCCCAGCGCGAACGGGGTGACCGCCAGACCGGCCGTCAGCGCCGCGTAGTGCAGGCCCGTCTGGAGGTAGATCGTGAAGATGAAGAAGATCGCGGTGAACCCGGCGAAGTACACCAGCGACAGCAGCACCCCCGCCGCGTACGGCCGCACCGCGAACAGCGCCATGCTGACCAGCGGCTCCCGGCTGCGCGCGTAGTACCGCTCCCAGACGACGAAGGCCGCCAGCAGCACCGCCGCCACCGGCAGCAGCAGCCAGCGCACCGCCCCGTGCCACTGCTGCTCCTGGACGAAGGGCAGCAGCAGCGCGACCGTCCCCGCGCCCAGCAGCAGCACCCCGACCGGGTCGAAGTCGCGGTGCCCGGCCCGCTCGGCGGCCGGGCGGGGCGGCGGGAGCAGCCGGTAGGCGATCGGCAGGGCGACGACACCGATCGGCAGGTTGACGTAGAACACCCAGCGCCAGCCGTCGTGCGGGCCGAACAGGTGGATCAGCAGGCCGCCCATCAACGGCCCGACGGCGGTGGACAGCCCGATGGTCGCGCCGAGCGCGCCGAAGGCCCGGCCGCGCTCGGCGCCCTGGAACAGCACCTGGATGAAGCCGGACACCTGCGGCACCAGCACCCCGCCCGCCGCACCCTGGAGCAGCCGGGCCAGCACCAGCCACTCCTGGCTGCGGGCCGCCCCGGCCAGGGCGCTGGCCGCGGTGAACAGCGCGAGCCCGCTGAGGAAGACGGCCCGCCGGCTGCGGGCGTCGCCGAGCCGCCCGGACGGGACGAGCACCAGGCCGAAGGCGAGCGAGTAGCCGCTGAGCACCCACTGCAGGCCGCTGTCCGACATGTGCAGCCCGACCCGGACGGTGGGCAGGGCGACGTTGACGATGCTGACGTCCAGCAGGGTCATGAACCCGGCGACCAGGCACACGGCGAGCGCCTGCCAACGCCGCGCCTCGGCCCGCCCGTTCGTGGCGGGGGCGCCGGGCGGCTGCGGGTTCACCGCTTCACTGGAGGATCGGGCGGTCATGGTGGGCCCCTTCCCTGCGTCCGGGAGCGAACGGGGGGACGACCGGGAGCGAACGGGAGTGAACGGGGGGCGTCCAGGGGCGAACGGGGGCGTCCGGGCGTCCGGCTCACGTCGGCTTCGGGCTGCTCGACGGCGAACGGCTCGGCTACGGGCGGCTCGGCGTCGGGCAGCTCGGCTCATCCTCGCCCGCCCCACCCGGGGCCGCCACCCGGGCCCGCCGGACCCCCACATCACCCGAACGGGCGAACCGGATCGCGACCGGCCCGCCCCCGCCCGAGGCTGGCCGCATGACTGTCGCCACCGAGACCCCGCCGTCCGCCCCTCCAGTGCTCGACGTACGGCAGCGGAACGTCGTCTTCGTCACCATCGTGCTCGGCATGCTGCTGGCCGCCCTCGACCAGACCATCGTCGGCACCGCGCTGCCCACCATCGTCGCGGACCTCGGCGGGGCCACCCACATGTCCTGGGTGGTGACGGCCTACCTGCTGGCCGAGACGGTCGCCACCGTGCTGGCCGGCAAGTTCGGCGACCTGTACGGGCGCAAGCTGCTGTTCCAGGTGTCGGCGATCGTCTTCGTCGGAGGCTCGTTCCTCTGCGGCCTGGCCACCGACATGACGCTGCTCATCGCCTGGCGGGCGGTGCAGGGCATCGGCGCGGGCGGCCTGATGGTGACGGCGATGGCGCTGATCGCGGACGTCATCCCGCTGCGCGAGCGCGGCAAGTACCAGGGCGCGATCGGCGCGGTGTTCGGCGTGGCCACGGTGATCGGACCGCTGCTGGGCGGACTGTTCACCGACCACCTGTCCTGGCGCTGGGCGTTCTACGTCAACGTGCCGATCGCCGTCGTGGTGGTGGCCGCGGCCGCCCGGACCATCCCCTCGGTGCGCTCGACGGTGCGGCCGGTCATCGACTACCTGGGGATCGCGCTGGTCGCGGTCGGCGCCAGCGCCCTGATCCTGGCGACCAGTTGGGGCGGCAACCAGTACGCCTGGGGCTCCGGGGCGATCATCGGCCTGTTCGCCGCCGGCGTGGTGGCGCTCGGCCTGTTCTGCTGGGCGGAGACCCGGGCGGTCGAACCCATGCTGCCGATGCGGCTGTTCCGCAACCCGGTGTTCGCGGTCTGCTCGGTGCTCAGCTTCATCGTCGGCTTCGCCATGCTCGGCGCGCTCACCTTCCTGCCGACCTTCCTTCAGTACGTGGACGGCGACTCGGCGACGGTCTCCGGCGTACGGATGCTGCCGATGGTGATCGGCCTGCTGATCGCCTCCGTCACCAGCGGCAACATCGTCAGCAAGACCGGCGCGTACCGGCTGTTCCCGATCGCCGGCACCCTGGTGATGGCCGTCGGCCTCTACCTGCTCTCCCGGCTCGAACCGGGCACCGGCACCGCGCTCGCCTCGCTCTACATGTTCGTCCTCGGCGTCGGCATCGGGCTGAGCATGCAGGTGCTCACCATCGCCGTGCAGAACACCGTCGACTACACGGACCTCGGCACCGCCACCGCCGGGGTCACCTTCTTCCGCACCATCGGCAGTTCCTTCGGCACCGCCGTGTTCGGCACCCTCTACACCAACAGCCTCAAGGGCGACCTGGCCCGGGGCATCGGCGCCGCCGCCCGGACCACCGGCGCCGACCCGGCCGTGCTCGCCCGCGCCGCCGAGAGCCCGCAGGGCCTGCACGCGCTGCCCGCCGCCCAGGCCGCACCGATCGTCCAGGCGTACTCCGACTCGCTGCACACCGTGTACCTGTGGACGATCCCCGTGGCCCTCCTGGGCTTCGTCGTCGCGCTCTTCCTCAAGGAGGTGCCGCTGCGCGACACCACCCGGGCCGGCTCCACCGACATGGGCGAGGGCTTCGCCCAGCCGACCACCAGCGACTCCGACCCGCACCTGGAGTACGCCGTCTGCCAACTCGTACGCGGCGTGGACCTGGACACCGTCCGCACCATCGTCAGCGGCGCCGACACCCGGGTCGACCTGGCCGGGGCCTGGGCACTGACGGAGGTGGCCCGCCACACCAAGGCCGTCGGCCACGCCTCGCTCGACCTGATCGCCGCCCGCAAGCGGCTGCCGCCCGAGGTCCTGGAGCCGGTCTTCGACCGGATGACCGCCGAGGGCTACCTCACCCGCGACGGCGACCGGCTCGCCCCCACCGACACCGGCACCCACGAGGTCCGCACCCTCGCCCACGCGTGGTCCGACTGGCTCAACGCCCGCCTCGACGCCGACGCCGGCCGCCCCCGCAGCCCCCAACTGCGCGCCGCGGCCGACGCCATCGCCTGGCGCCTCCTGGTCGAGGACCTCGCCAACGGCCTCCCGGCCCACGCCCGCCCGAAGAACGGCGCCAGGGTCTGAAACCTGTTGCGGAAGGTTCGGGCAGCGCCGGCTACAGGCGGGTCGTGTCGAGATCGAGGCCGAAGGGCGCCGGGAGGTGAACGGGCGTGCCGAAGGGGTGCGGGCCGCTCTCCTCGGCGTAACCGAGGCGGGTCGGTTCGCTGTACAGGGTGCAGGTGCGGTGCTCCCGGTCGACGAGGAGGTAGAGCGGAGCACCGTACTGGCCGTAGCGACGGCGCTTGACGACCCGGTCGGTCTCCGCGTTGGAGGGGGAACTCACCTCGACGATCAGGAGGGTCTGATCGGGCAGCAGCGCGCCTTCGGTCTTCGCGGCGAGCTCGGCGGGCACGACGGCCAGGTCCGGGACGTACCAGTTCTCGCTGCCGGGCAGGTCGAGGTTGCCGGAGCCGGACACCAGGTCGAGCTGTTCCAGCCGGGCGCTGAGCTGCCGACGGACGACCTCGGCGGCGGACTCGTGTGCCCAGGACGGTGACACGGGGGTGATCACTCCCTCGACGATCTCGGTGCGGGTGCCCGCGATGTGCTGGATCGCGTACTTCAAGGCCCGCTCGGGGTCGCTGACGGTGCTGTAGTCGTCAGGGATGTGGGGTGCTGTACTCACAACGCGTCTCCTTCCCTCCCGCGATTCTTCACCAGAGCATGCGGTCTCTCGGCCGACCAACGGGTTCAACGCCCAGGGGTCGGTGAAGGTCACGGTGGCCCGGGGCGGCGTCGGGGCCCGGGACCATGGGGGCTGTCCGGGGCCCCTGCCGTCCGGGCCGTCCGGGCCTGCGGCCCGGACGCCGCGGCTACGGGGTCTTCAGGGCCTTCGCCATGACCAGCTCCCGGCGTAGGCCGTCGGCCATCAGGTCGCCGGGCTCGTCGGTGTCGGCGAAGCCGTTGCGGCGGTAGAGGGCGAGGGCGGCGGGGTTGTCCGGGGCGACCGCCAGCTTGAGGGTGGTGCGGCCCTGGTCGGTGGCCCAGTGGGCGATCTCGGTGATCAGCCGGTCCGCCACGCCCTTGCCGCGGGCCTGCGGGCCGACCCACATCGAGATCAGCTCGGCGGCGGCCGCGTCCGCCTCGACGGGTACGCCGCTGGCCATCCCGACCGGGCGGCCGGCCAGCAGGGCGACGAGGTCGAGGGCGCCGGGCAGGTCGAGCCGGGAGCGCCAGCGGGCCTCCTCGGCGTCCTGCCAGTCGGCCAGGGTCGAGCCGAAGGCGTACGGCGCCTCGGCCAGGGCGGCCAGGCGCAGCTCGCGCCAGAGCGGCCAGTCGTCGGGGCTCACCCGGCGCAGTTCCAGTTCGTCCAGTTCAGGCATGGTGTGGACCCTGCCGTACGGCGCCGGGCGGGGCAAGCCGATTTCGGCCCGGGGGTAGCGCGCCGCCCCGCCCGGTGTGCGGGCGGGGCGGCGGGGGCCGACCGGTCGTCAGAGCGCGGAGGACCCGGCGAGGGCCGGCTCGGCGGCGGGGGCGGTGCGGCGGGAGGAGAAGGCGATCACGGCGAGGCTGGCGAGCGCGAGGGCGGTGACCACCGAGAGCATCACGGTGTAGGAGGCCAGCGAGGAGAGCGCCGCGAGCAGGGCGGGCAGCAGGAAGCCCGAGTAGCAGAGGGCGTAGTAGACGCCGGTGATGCCGGCCAGGTCGTCCGGGGTGACGATGCGCTGGATCTCCAGCAGGCCGGAGACGACGCCGATCCCGTACGCGGCGCCGAGGAAGACGGCACCGCCGAGGCCGAGGAGCGGTGAGCGGAGCGCCGCGTCGCCGGCGCAGACGGCCATCCCGCAGGCCATCAGGACCATCGAGACGAGGATGCCGCGCGCCGAGTCCAGGGAGTCGAGCCGCTTGGCGAAGGGCTGGACCAGCGCGCCGGTGCCGAGGGTGAGGACGGTCAGCAGGGTGGCGTAGGCGAGCGACCAGTGGCCGAGCCGGTCACCGACCAGCTGCGGGGTCACCGCGTAGGCGACGCCGGCCGAGCCGAACACCCAGGGGGCCATCGGCAGGACCACCCGCAGGAAGCGGCGGTGCCCGGCGGCGGGGACCTTGAGGTCGGCCCACAGGCTCCCGACCGCGCCCGAGCGGGCCCGCGACTCCACCGCCTTCGGCAGCAGGAACAGCACGGGTACGGTGACCAGCAGGTGGGCGAGGTACGGGGTGACCATCGGCCAGGGGCCCCACTGGGCGAGCGCGCCGGCCACCCCGGCGCCGAGGCCGAAGCCGAGGGTGAGGGCGAGGGAGGCCCGCCGGGCGCCCGCGCCCGGGTCGGCGGCCGGGTCGTGCGGGGCCTGGGAGAGCTCCTTGACCCAGCTGGTGCCGACCGCCATCGCGATGCCGACGGCTATGCCGGTGAGGAACCGCCCGGCGTAGATGGGGAGTTCGCCGGTGACGCCGCCGCACAGCACGCCGCTGGCGGCGAGCGAGGCGACGACCGCGCCGATCATCAGCGGGCGGCGCCCGTAGCGGTCCGAGGCCGCCCCGCCGACCAGCAGCCCGGGGACCAGCCCGAGCACGTAGGCCCCCAGGAAGGCGTCGACGGTGACCTCGGAGTAGCCGCCGAGGTGGCGGTACATCAGCAGCAGCGGGGTGAACTGGTTGCCGCCCCAGCCGCAGCAGAGCATGGCCAGGGCCGCGACCAGCCAGGGCCTCCCCCGGCCGGTGGGCGCGACGGGGCTGGCGGACGGCCGCCGGGTGGTGCTCATGGTGGTGCTGCTCCTTGTCGGATGGTGGTCCCGGCGGTCCGTCGGGGGTGCACGCGGGTCGCCGCCCCGCGCCAGGGGGTGTCAGCGGTGCGCGTCCAGGTGGGTGCGCAGCGCCTCGGTGAAGCCGGCGGCGTCGCGGGCCGCGATGCGCTCGACCATCGCGGTGTGCTCCTCGACCAGCGTGGCCAGCCGCTCCGGCCGGAGCTGGAGCAGCTGCACGGCCATCCGCCGCTGGCGGTCGCGCAGCGTCTCGTAGAAGCGCTCGGCGAGCGCGTTGCCGGCGGCCGTCACGATGCCCCGGTGGAAGGCCTCGTCGGCGTCCGCGAAGGCGCCGACGTCGGCGCGGCGGGCGGGCTCGCGCTGGAGGTCGATCAGCTCGGACAGCTGCCGCAGCAGGTCGTCGAGCGGCTCGGCGCGGCGGGTGATCCGGCGCACGGCGGTGCTCTCCAGCGCCTCGCGCAGCTCCAGCACGTCCTCGGCCTCGCCCGGCCCCACCGGCACCACGACGGCGCCGCGCTTGGGGAAGAGCTGGAGCAGGCCCTCCGCCTGGAGCCGCAGGAAGGCCTCCCGGACCGGGGTGCGGCTGAGTCCGGCGCGTTCGGCGATCTCGCCCTCGCTGATCAGCGTCCCGCCGGGGAGGCCGCCGCTGAGGATGAGGTCCTTGGCCAGTTCGTACGCGCGGTCCGCGGCCGGGATGCGGGCGGGTGGCGGGGTGTCGGGCATGGAGCCACCGTAGCACCATAGATACAAGCTTGGATGCATGGCTTCGGACGCGGTGGTCCACGCACGGGACACCGGTCGTTCGTGAGCGTCGATGTCGGGAGCGTCGATTCCGGCGGCGCCGATGTCGGCGGCATCGAGCAGCATCGATTTCCGTACTGGTCAGCGCCGGAAGAATGCGCTTTCTCGCCCCCTCCCGCAGGGCCGAGGATGGGCGGGCCAGCCAGCCCTGCCGGGAGGAAGCCGTGTCCCCTCTGTCGCCAGCCCTGCCGCCCGTCGATCCGGGCCTGCTGCCGCTCACCGCCGAGTTCCGGCCCGAAGGGCTGGCCGTCGGCGGCGTCCCCCTGGAGGCGGTGGCCCGCGAGTACGGCACCCCGCTGTTCGTCTACGACGAGGAGCACCTGCGCCGCCGCTGCCGGGAGGCCGTCGCCGCCTTCGGCCGCGACAACGTCGCCTACGCCTCCAAGGCCTTCCTCTGCACCGCCATGGCCCGCCTCGCCGCCGAGGAGGGCCTGCTGCTGGACGTCGCCTCCGGCGGCGAGCTGCGCACCGCGCTGTACGCCGGGGTGGAGCCGGAGCGGATCGTGCTGCACGGCAACAACAAGGACGAGGCCGAGCTGCGCACCGCGATGACCGTGGGCCTGCGCCACATCGTGGTGGACAGCTTCGACGAGCTGGACCGGATCGAGCGGCTGCACCACACCGAGGGCCTGCCCCCGGCCCGGGTCCAGCTGCGGGTGGCCCCCGGCGTCGCGGCCGGCGCCCACCAGTCCATCCAGACCGGCGGCCACGACTCCAAGTTCGGCTTCGGCCTGGCCGGCGGCGCCGCCGAGGCCGCGGTGCGCCGCGCCGCCGCCTCCCCCGCCGTACGGCTGGAGGGCGTGCACGCCCACGTCGGCTCGCAGGTGCTGGACCCGGCCGAACTGGCCGACGGCGCCGCCACCATGGCCCGCTTCGCGGTGGAGTCCGGGGTGCACCGGCTGACCGTGGGCGGCGGCCTGGGCGTGGCCTACCTGAGCGGCCAGAGCGCGCCCTCCTTCGCCGTCTGGGCCGAGCGGGTGCGCGCGGCGGTGCGCGGCGCGGGCTGGACCGGCGAGGTGGGCGTCGAGCCCGGCCGCTCGATCGCCGCCCGGGCCGGGATGACCCTGTACCGGGTCGGCACCATCAAGCCGATCGAGGGCGTCCGCACCTACGTCAGTGTGGACGGCGGGATGAGCGACAACCTGCGCCCCGCCCTGTACGGCGCCCGCTACGAGGCCTTCCTGCCGCGCTGCCCCGAGGCGCCCCGGCCGCGGCGGGCCCGGCTGGTCGGCAAGCACTGCGAGAGCGGCGACGTGATCATCGACGACGCCGCGCTCCCGGCCGACCTCCGGGTCGGGGACCTGCTGGCCACCCCGGTCACCGGGGCCTACGGCTACGCGATGGCGTCCAACTACAACAAGCTGCCCCGGCCCGCCGTGGTCTTCGTCCGGGACGGCCGGGCCCGCCTCGTGGTGCGCCGGGAGACCGAGCACGACCTGCTGCGGCTGGACGTGGCCGCCGACCGGGCCGACCAGGCCGAGCTGGTGGCTGCGCAGCCCGTACACACGGCCTAACCTGGGCCGATGCTGAACAGCGCCCGACTGCACGTCCTGCTGGAGATCGCCCGCCGCGGCACCATCGTGGCCGCGGCGCAGGCCCTGCACCTGAGCCCGTCCGCCATCTCGCACCAGCTCGCCCGCCTGGAGCAGGAGTTGGGTGTCGCGCTGGTGGAACGGGCTCCGCAGTCGTTGCGGCTGACGGCCGCGGGGGTGCGGCTGGCCGAGCACGCCCAGGCGATCGCCGATCTGATGGCCGTCGCCCAGGACGACCTGCGGGCGCACTCCGAGGGCGCGGCCGGTGTGCTGCGGATCGGCTTCTTCGCCTCCGCCGGGCTGGACCTGCTGCCCCGGGCGCTGGCGGCGTTCGCGGCCGGGCACCCGCAGGTGGAGCTGGAGCTCATCATGGGCCAGCCGCACGAGCTGCTGCCGGACCTGGAGGCCGGCCGGCTGGACGTGGCCGTGGTCTTCGAGCACCCGCTGGACCCGTGGTGCCGCCAGGCGGCGGTGGACGTACGGATGTTCTTCGAGGAGCCGCAGCTGGTCGTGGTGCCGCTGCGGCACCGGCTCGGGCGGCGTTCGGTGGTGCGGCTGGCCGAGCTGGAGGGCGAGAGCTGGATCGGCACGCACGGCGGCAGCACCGGCGAGCCGGTGCTCGAACGCGCCTGCGCGGCCGAGGGGTTCCGCCCCCGGGTGCGCTGCCGCAGCGACCACTACCAGGTCACCATCAACCTCGCGCGGGCCGGCATGGGCGTCGCGCTGATCCCGGCGCTCGGCCTGGCCGACAGCGCCGGGGTGCACGTCTGCCGGCTGGACCACCCCCAGCTGCACCGCCGGATCGGGGTGGCCACCCGCGCCACCAACCGCAACCCGGTGCTGCGCGCCTTCCTCGCCGAACTGGCCTCCGCCGCGGGGGAGATCAGGTCCCTGCTCGACATGCAGTGGGCCGTCTGACCTCCCCTGCGGGCACCACCGCTCCGGGCCCTGTGCGGCGGGCCGCGGGTGTGCCATGCTGCACCCGCCAGCATCCGTCCGTTGATGGGAACGACCGATGATCCGTCGGATATCCGCACTCCTGGTCGCCGCCGCAGCCGTCCTGTCCGTCGTGGCGACGGCGACGGCCTACGACCGGCACGCCTCGTCCTCCACCTCCGTCACGGCCGACGAGGAGACCGCCTCCACCGCGGGCGGGCACACCCAGAACCGCGTGGAGCCGACCGGCGCCTGAGGCGACCGGCCGGCCACGTCCCGGCCCTCCCGGTTCAGGCCGCCCGCTGGGCCCAGGCGGCGAGGGCGCGGCCGACGTCCCGGATGGCGTGCACGGCGGCCCGTTCGGTGCTGGGGCCCAGCGCCACGTCCCAGTGCGCGACCACCGCGTACGCCACCCGGCGGGCGCCCACGATGACGCCCGCGTCGGCCCGTACACCGGTGTCCGTCCCGGTCTTGTTGGCCACCAGCAGGCGGCCGGGCAGCGGTTCGGGGAAGCCCGGCGCGTACGGGTCGTGGTCGATCAGCGCGGGCACCAGCCCGTGGTCGGTGTTGGCGCGCATCCAGTCGAGCAGCCGGGCCGAGGCGGCCGGGGAGGCCAGCTCGCCGCGGACGGCGAGGGCCACCAGGCGGGCGAGGTCCCGGGCGGTGCCGGTGGCGAAGACCGGCGGCACGCCGGGCCCGCGCTCGTCGCGCACCCGGTCGTGCAGGGTGAGGTGTTCCAGCCCGAGGCCGCGCGCGAGCCGAACGGTTGCCGGGAGGCCGACCAGCCGCAGCAGCGCGTTGGTGGCGGTGTTGTCGCTGACGGCGGCGGTCAGCCAGGCCAGGTCCTCGACCGTCCAGCCGGGCCGGCTGAGCCGGCCCAGCAGACCGGTGCCGCCGGTCACGTCCTCGGGCCGGACCTCCACCGGCCCGTCCGCCGCCAGTTCGCCGCTGTCCAGCCGCCGCGCGACCTCGGCCAGCAGCAGCAGCTTGGAGGCGCTGGCGACCGGCAGGACGACCGTGTCGTCCACGCCGACCGCCTCTCCCCCGCCCCCGGCGTCCACGTCGACGGCGGCGACGGACAGGGTCAGCGGCAGCGCCGCCGAGCTGCGCGCGGCGGCGGCCACCTGGGCGAGGCTCATCGGACCCGCACCACCTCTCCGGCCCGGGCGGAGGTCGGCCGGCCGTCGCGCACCGCGACCCGTCCGGCCACCAGGACGGTCTCCACGCCCACCGGCGGCAGCAGCGGCTGCTCGAAGGTCGCACCGTCGAGGACGGCCTCCGGGTCCAGCACCACCAGGTCCGCCACGGCGCCGTCGCGCAGCACGCCGCGCCCGTCGAGGCGGAAGCGCTCGGCGGGCAGCCCGGTCATCTTGTGCACCGCGAGCTCCAGCGGCAGCAGCCCCTCGCGGCGCCCGTAGTGGCCGAGCACCCGGGCGAAGCTGCCCGCCCAACGGGGGTGCGGGCGGCCGGGTTTGGGCACCCCGTCCGAGCCGATCATCGACAGCGGGCTGGCCAGCACCCGGCGGACGTCGTCCTCGCGCATCGAGTGGCTGATGATGGTCACCTCGCCCTGCGAGTCCAGCAGCAGGTCGCAGACGTAGTCCACCGGGTCGGCGCCCCGTTCGGCGGCCAGGTCGGCGATCCGCCCGCCCTCGGCGGCGCGGCGGGCCGGGGCGGCGGCCACCGATATCAGGTCCCAGCCGCCGTTGCCGACGGTGTTCTCCCAGCCGTCCACGCCGTTCGCGATGTCCTCCCGGATCCGGTCGCGCACCTCGGGGCTGCGCAGCCGCTCCAGCAGGGCGGCCACCCCGCCCTCGCTGGTCCACGGCGGCAGCATCGCGTGCAGCACGGTGCTGCCCGCCGTGTACGGGTAGACGTCGCAGAGCACGTCCACGCCCTCGGCGCGGGCCTGCTCCAGGCGCGGCAGGGTGCGCAGGGTGGCGCCCCAGGCGTACCGGCCGGCGGTCTTGTGGTGGGAGACCTGCAAGGGGGCGCCGGAGCGCACCGCGATCTCCAGGGCCTCCTCCAGTGCCTTCTCCACCTGGGACATCTCGTCGCGCAGGTGGGTCACGTACGGCTTGCCGTGGCGGGCGGCGACCTTCGCCAGGGCGACGATCTCCTCGGTGTCCGAGTAGACCCCGGGCGGGTAGATCAGCCCGGTGGACAGCCCGGCGGCGCCCTGGGTGAGCGCCCGGTCGAGCAGCTCGCACATGGCGGCCAGCTCCTCCGGGCGGGGCGGGCGGTCCTCGAAGCCCATCACCCCGGCCCGCAGCGTGCCGTGGCCGACCAGCGAGGCGAGGTGGTTGCGCCGCAGTTCGGGCCGCTGGCCGGCGGCGAACGCGTCGAAGTCCTCGGCGGGCGGCACCGGCCCGAGGCCGAAGGAGACCCGCAGGTGCTCGGCCAGCTCGGGCAGCCGCTCGGGCAGCGAGGGGAACAGGCTGCTGCCGCAGTTGCCGCCGATCTCGGTGGTGACGCCCTGGAGCAGCGGGGCCAGCCGCAGCTCGTCGAGGGCGTCGCCGTCGGTGTGGGTGCCGCCGCCGAGCGGTGCGGCGAGCGCGTCGGAGTGGGTGTGGACGTCGATGAAGCCGGGGGTGACGACCCGTCCGGTGACGTCCAGGGTCTCGGCCGCGGACACCGCGGCACCCGGGGGCAGCACGGTGACCCGGCCGTCGGAGACGGCGAGGTCGGCCGGCCGGGCGGCGGCCCCGGTGCCGTCGACCAGGGTGCCGCCGCGCAGCAGCAGGTCGATCCGGGGTCCGGTCGGGGTTGCGGTCACGGGCGGTCCCATCGTCACAGGCAGTCCCATCAGAGCACGGTCGAGAGGAAGGCCCGGGTGCGGTCGTGCCGCGGGGCGGTGAACACGTCGGCCGGGCTGCCGGCCTCCACGACGGCGCCGCGGTCCATGAAGACGACCCGGTCGGCGACCTCCCGGGCGAAGCCCATCTCGTGGGTGACCACGACCATCGTCATGCCGCTGCGGGCGAGGTCGCGCATCACGCCCAGGACCTCGCCGACGAGTTCGGGGTCGAGCGCGGAGGTGGGCTCGTCGAACAGCATCAGGGTCGGGTCCATGGCCAGCGCCCGGGCGATGGCGACGCGCTGCTGCTGGCCGCCGGAGAGCTGCGCCGGGTAGTGGTCGGCCCGGTCGGCGAGGCCGACCCGGTCGAGCAGTTCGCGGGCCCGGCTCTCGACCTCCCCGCGCGGGCGGCGCTTGACCACCGTCGGGCCCTCCATCACGTTCTGCAGGGCCGTGCGGTGCGGGAACAGGTGGAAGCGCTGGAAGACCATGCCGATCCGCTCCCGCTGGTGCCGGATGTCGCGCGGACGCCGCTCACGCAGCCGGCCCGCCGACCCGTACGGCTCGTAGCCGACCAGCTCGCCGTTCACCTCGATCCGCCCGGCGTCGATCTTCTCCAGGTGGTTGAAGCAGCGCAGCAGCGTGGACTTGCCGGAGCCCGAGGGGCCGATCACGCAGAGCACCTCCCCGGCGCGGACCTCCAGGTCGATGCCGCACAGCACCTCCAGCTCGCCGAAGCGCTTGCGCACCCCTCGGGCCGAGAGGATCACCTCGTCGGTCGGCGGCTTGCTCAGCGTCGTGCTCACCTGGTCTCCCCCTTCGCGGACTTCGCGGACTTCGTGGACTTCTCCACGGACTTCTCGGGCTGCCTCGCGGCCTGCTTCGCTGCCGCGGGCTTCTTCGGCCCGCGCCCCGGCCGCAGGTTGCCCAGCACCCGCCGGTACAGCGGGGGCGGGGCGGCGGCCGGGTTGAACCTGCGCTCCACCGCGTGCTGGGCGATGCTCGCGATGGTCGTCAGCACCAGGTACCAGATCGACGCGACGATCAGCAGCGCGATCACCTCGAAGTTGGCGAGGTAGAGGTGCTGGGAGACGGTCATCAGGTCGGCGCCGGCGATCACGGACACCAGCGAGGTGGTCTTCAGCATCGAGATGAACTGGTTCCCGAACGGAGGGATGATCACCCGCATCGCCTGCGGCAGCACCACCCGGGTGAGGATCCGCAGGTTGGACATGCCCAGCGAGGCGCCGGCCTCGCGCTGCCCCGGGTCCACGCTCTGGATGCCGGCCCGGACGATCTCGGACATGTAGGCGCCCTCGTTGATCGACAGGCCGAGCAGCGCCGCGACGAAGCCGGTGATCAGGGTGTTGGACTGCCAACTGACCAGCTTGGGGCCGTCGAAGGGGATGCCGATGCTGATCTCCGGGAAGAGCAGCGCCAGGTTGAACCAGAAGATCAGCTGGACCAGCAGCGGGGTGCCGCGGAAGAACCAGGTGTACGCGCCGGCCGTGGTGCGCAGCACCGGGCTGTCGGACAGCTGCATCACCGCCACCACCACGCCGATGACGATGCCCACCACCTGGGAGATCAGGGTGAGTTGGACCGTCACCCAGAGCCCTTCCAGGATCACGCCGTCGAACTGGTACTTCGCGACGATGTCCCAGTGCAGGTTGGGGTTGACGATGACCGTCCAGGCGAGCCAGACGGCCGCGAAGGCCGCGGCCAGGACGGCGATCCAGCGGCCCGGGCGGGGGCGGCCGGTCACCAGGAGCGCGAGGTCGTCCTCGTACGCCCCGGTGGCGGCGGGGGGCGCGGGGTGTCTCATGTCGGTGCTCATCTCGTCGTGCCCGCCGTTCTCACTGCGCCGCGTTGACGGTGGCGCGTTCGACGGCGCTGCCGCCCACCTGGTAGGTGTCCAGCACCTTGCGGTAGTCGCCGCTGTCGATCAGCTCCTGGAGCGCCTTCTGCACGGCGTCGCGCAGTCCGCCGTCCTTCTTCGCGACCGCGATGCCCCACGGCGCCGTGCCGTACTGCTCGGGGAGCACCTCGTAGGAGCCGCTGTTCTTCACGAACATCTGCGCCACCGGGTAGTCCACGATGGTGGCCACGGCGCGGTCGCTGTCGAGCTGGAGCAGCCCGGTCGGGGCGTCCTCGCTCTGCGAGATGGCCATCTTGGTGCCGCACTTGGCGTTCTGCTGCTCGCCGATCTCCAGGTTGGAGCTGCCCTTGGCGAGGACGACCTTCCTGCCGCAGAGGTCTTCGAGGGACTTGATGCCCTCGGGGTTGCCCTTCTTCGTCATGATGACGCCGCCGGTGCGGAAGTAGTCGACGAAGTCGACGGCCTGGCGGCGCTGTTCGCTGTCGGTCATGGACGACATCACCAGGTCGTAGCGGCCGGCCTGGAGGCCCGGGATGAGCCCGTCGAAGGAGGAGTTGGAGAGTTCGAGCTTCAGCCCGAGCCGTGCGGCGATCGCGGCGGCGAGGTCCGGGTCGACGCCGGTCAGCTCGGTGGTGCCGGTCTTGTACATCTCCATCGGCGGGTAGCCGACGGAGGTGGCCACTCTGAGCACGCCGCTCTGCTTGTTCTTCGCCGGGAGCAGCTCGGCGGCGCTCTTGCCGGAGGTGTTCTGCCCGCCGGCGGCGGACGGGGAGCTGCCCTGGTCGGACCGCCCGCAGGCGGTGGCGGCGAGTGCGACCAGGGCCAGCGCGGCCAGACAGCGCAGGGAACGGGGGCGGTTCATCGGCGACTCCCTCAGGCGGTGACGGTGCGCCGATGCTGGCAGCCGAGTCCGGGTGAACGGAAGATGATGAAGCTATTGCTGGCTGACCAACGATTTTCGTACCGCTAGCCCCGCTGCCCTGCGTGTTTGCCGCCGGACGGACCGTCGCCGCTTGTGAAGGTTTCGTCGTGCCCGGCGCGGCCCGGCACGGCCCGGCGACGACTGAGAAGCGGGGGCTGAGAAGCGGGGTCAGGCCTTCGGCCAGTTGCGCAGCAGGGCGTCGAGGGCGTCCAGGATCCGCGGCCAGGTGTCCTCCGTGGTGCGCGGGGTGTGCTGGAAGCCCCCCGCCCGCTCCAGGGCCACGTAGCCGTGGAAGGTGCTGCCGAGCAGACGGACGGCGTCGGTCTCGTCGGGCTCCGCGAGGTCGTAGCCGCGCAGGATCGCGCGGGTCATCCGGGAGTGCCGAACGGCGGCGCTGTTGCGCGCGGTCTCGTAGTCGAGTTCGAGCTGCGCGGCGGCGTAGCGGCCGGGGTGCTCGCGGGCGTAGTCGCGGTAGGCGTTGGCGAAGGCGGCCAGGGCGTCCTTGCCGGCGCGCCCCGCCAGGGCCGCGGCGACCCGGTCGGCGAGTTCCTCAAGGGCGAGCAGGGCGATCCTGGTCTTGAGGTCCTGGGAGTTCCTGACGTGCGAGTACAGACTCGCGTCCTTGACGCCGAAGTGTCGCGCGAGCGCCGAGACCGTGACCTTGTCGAAGCCGACCTCGTCGGCCAGTTCCGCACCCGCTCGGGTGAGTCGTTCCGCGTTCAGTCCTACGCGCGCCATGTGTGCTTCCCTTCGATCGCCGAGGGCCATTATACGTTTGCCTAATACTCCTAGGTATTTTACGTTGACTCCTATGAAGCCGATGACCGAACAAGAGATCCGTTCCGCCTTCGTGAACTGCAGCAAGGGGGAGGCGAAGCGCCTGCACGTGCCCCGCGACCTGGTCGAACGGCCTTGGGACGACCTGGACTTCCTCGGATGGCGCGACCCGCAGGCCCCCGATCGCGCCTACCTCGCGGCCGAGTTCGACGGCCGTACGGTGGCGGTCGTGCTGCGTTCCTCCGGCGCCGCCTCCTGGCAGGCCCGGCGCAGCATCTGCTCGCTCTGCGTGACCACCCACACCGGGGGCGTCTCGCTGCTGGTCGCTCCCCGGGCGGGGAAGGCCGGCCAGCAGGGCAACTCCGTCGGCGCGTACATGTGCGCCGACCTCGCCTGTTCGCTCTACGTGCGCGGCAAGCGGGAGGTCGGCACCCGGCTCCACGAGTCGCTCACCGTCGAGGAGAAGATCCGCCGCACGGTGGTCAACCTCACCGCCTTCGTCTCCAAGGTCACCGCGTGACCGGGGTCGGGGCTTCGCCCTGAGGCCTCCATCGCCGACGCGTCCCGCGCGGGACCTTCGGTGGGAACTCGCCAGCCCCGGCGACGGCCCTACCGGCGACGACCCGGGCGGTCCCGCATCCTGGCCGCACACCACCGAGCCGAGAGGGAGCCGCCTTGCGCATCACCGACGCCCGCACCGGGCAACGCACCGAGATCCACCCGCGCCGGGTCGGGCTCCTGCGCGCGACCGTCGACGTCGGCGAGCAGGGCCACCCGTTCGGCCTCGGGGACCTGCGGGCCCTGGTGGCCGGTGACGTACTGGTCCGCACCTGCGAGGCCCAGGGGATGCAGGTGATCACCGAACTCGTCGTCCCGGACGCCCCCGCGGAGAAGGCCCGGGCGCTGCTGGAGGTCGCCGGCCGACTCGGCGTCCACCCACCCGCCAGGCTGAGCACCCGCCACGACGTGGACGGCTCGAACCGGACCCCGGCCGATCTCGTCATCACCAGCCGCTCACCGCTGCGCCCCGGCCCGGCGTCCACGTCGCTCCTGGTCGCCGGGCCGGTGACGGCGCCCCTGCGCGTCCGTCCGGACCCCGGGGCCGAAGCGCCGGCCTCGATCACCGTGGACGGGCACGATCCCCTCGCGCTGCGCCTCGCCTTCCTCGAACACGCCGTCACCGCCCCGATCCGGCTCACCGACGACGATCTGGCGAACGCCTCGGCGGAGCTGGCCCGCTGGCGCGCACTGGTGGCCGACATCGCCCGCGAGCCGTCCGGCCCGCCGGAAGCCGGCATGATCCAGGCGGGCTTCGACGGCCTCAACGAGGATCTGGACGCCCGGGTCGCGGTACGCGCCCTGCACGCGCTGGAGGCCCGGGCCGCCCTGCCGGACGGCACCCGCTTCGAGACCTATGTGCGTCTGGACCAGATCCTCGCCCTCGAACTCGGCCGCGACATCGGCCGGACCCCCGGGTGATCCGGCCGGGGAGCGCCCCTCCCCGGACCTTCCGGCAATTCGTCGTGTTCCGTTCAAGCTCCGATTACCCCACCATGGGACGGTGTCCGGCGCGCCTACGCGCGTAGCAACGCCCCTGTCCCCCACGGCACAAGGAGCTTGACCCATGCTCAGACACACTGGCGCCATCCGTCCGCTCGCCCTGGGCGCCGTCGCCCTGACCGTGCTCGCCGGCGCGGGCGCCGCACCCCACCGGGCCACGGCGGCGACCGCGACGCCCACCGCCACGACCGCGCAGCACCGCGTCCTGTTCGACAACAGCAAGGCGGAGACCGCCGGCAACGCGGACTGGATCATCAGCACCAGCCAGCCCGACCCGCTCGCCCAGAACGCCAACCCGCAGTCCGAGACCGACTGGACGGGCGCCATCTCCGCCTGGGGCGTGGCCCTCCAGAAGACCGGCCAGTACAGCCTCAAGACCCTGCCGAGCGGCTCCACCATCACGTACGGCACCGGCGGAGCGCTGGACCTCGCCAACTTCGACGAGTTCGTCCTGCCCGAGCCGAACATCCGGCTGAGCGACTCCGAGAAGACCGCCGTCATGACGTTCGTCCAGAACGGCGGCGGGCTCTTCCTGATCTCCGACCACACCGGCAGCGACCGCAACAACGACGGCTGGGACTCCCCCGCCATCATCAACGACCTGATGACCACCAACTCGGTCAACGGCAACGACCCGTTCGGGCTCTCGGTCGACCTGCTCAACATCCAGACCGACAACCCGCGGGCCGTCAGCGCCCCCGCCGACCCCGTCCTGAACGGCCCCTTCGGCACCGTCACCGGCTCGATCATCCGCAACGGCACCACCTTCACCCTCAAGCCCGCCGACAACCCCGCCGTCAAGGGCCTCGTCTACCGCACCGGCTACAGCGGCAACACCGGCGCCTTCTTCGCCACCAGCGGCTTCGGCAAGGGCCGGGTCGCCCTCTGGGGCGACAGCTCGGCCATCGACGACGGCACCGGCGAGCCCGGCAAGACGGTCTACGACGGCTGGAACGACCCGGCCGGCACCGACGCCGCCCTCGCCCTCAACGCCACCGCCTGGCTCGCCGGCGGCAGCGGCGGCAGCACCACCGGCAGCGTCACCCTCACCAACCCCGGCGCCCGGACGGCCACCGCCCAGACCGCCACCAGCCTCCAGCTCTCCGCCACCGACACGGCCGGCGGAAGCCTGAGCTACGGCGCGTCCGGCCTGCCCGCCGGCCTGGGCGTCAACACCACGACCGGCCTGATCAGCGGCACCCCGACCGCCGCCGGGACCTACTCCGTGACGGCCACCGCGACCGACTCCACCGGTCCGTCCTCCTCCGTCACCTTCACCTGGACCGTCCAGCCCGCCGGCGGCAGCGGCTGCGCCGCGGCCCAGCTGCTCACCAACCCCGGCTTCGAGGCCGGTTCGACGGCCGGCTGGACGGAGACCAACACCAGCGGCAGCAGCACCATCAACAGCAGCTCCAGCGAGCCGCCGCACTCCGGCACGTACGACGCCTGGCTGGACGGGTACGGCAGCACCAACACCGACACGCTCGCCCAGACGGTGACCCTGCCGACCGGCTGCAGCACCTACACGTTCAGCTTCTGGCTGCACATCGACACCGCCGCGAGCAGCACCACCGCCTTCGACACCCTGAAGGTGACCGCGAACGGCACCACCCTGGCGACCTACTCCAACGTCAACGCGGCCGCCGGCTACCAGCAGCACAGCTTCAACCTGTCCGCCTACGCCGGCCAGACCGTGACCCTCAAGTTCACGGGTGCCGAGGACTACACCAAGCAGACCTCCTTCGTCCTCGACGACACGGCCGTCAACGTGGCGTGAACCAGGGCCGGTTGCCCCCTCTCCGCCCGGGGAGGGGGCAACCGTGGCAGTGGGCACGGATTCAGCCGGGCGAGGCCGGTCCTCCCGGGCGTCGACGCCGGCGGCTGTGGCGGGGCCGAGTTGCGCGAGCGTCCACCCGGAGGTGGAGGCGGGTGGAACGCCGCCGCCGCGCACATCCACCCGGACCTCCACCCCGGCACCGATCATGACGGACCATCAGCCGTCCTACCGTCGCGGCATGATTGGAATCCTGCGCCGTATGACCGTGACCGGTGCCGCGCTGCTGTCGGCCGCGCTCGCGCTGGGCGCCGCGGCCCCGCCCGCCGTCGGGGCCCCCGCCGCCCCGGCCAACGCACTCGCCTGGGGTACCTGCCCGACGCCGACCCCGAACGCCAACGGCGTCCCGTACCCGCGCGATCCGCGCGAGCAGTGCGCGAGCCTGCGCGTGCCACGTGACTACCAGCACCCGGGCCGGGGCAGCATCACGCTGGAGATCTCGCGGATCCGCACCGCCGACCCCGCACACCGGCGCGGCGACCTGGTCGTGGTGCCGGGCGGACCGGGCGGTTCGGGCCTGGACTACCCGGGACAGATGGCCTCGGTGCTGCCGTCCGCCGTGTTGCGCTCCTACGACCTGATCGGCTTCGACGAGCGCGGGGTGGGCAACAGTACGCCGGTGCGGTGCGATCTGCCCGCCACCGAGCGCGCCGCCGAGCTCAACTACCCCTTCCCGGCCCCCGACGGGTCGATCACCGCCAACCTGGCCCACGCCCGCACGATCGCGGACGACTGCGCGGCCGCGAGCGGCTCCTACCTGGCGGACATCAGCACCGCGAACTCGGCACGGGACCTGGACCGGATCCGGGCCGCGCTCGGCGACCCCACGATCTCCTACCTGGGCAACTCGTACGCCACCTACCTCGGGCAGGTCTACGCGAGCCTCTTCCCCACCCGTGCCGACCACATCGTCCTGGACAGCACGGTGGCCCCGGGTGGCATGCGGGAGGGCATCGGCCTCTTCAGCGAGGGCGCGGCTGACACCTTCCCTGCGCTGGCCTCCTACCTGGCCGCCCGTGACGACGCGCTGCACCTCGGCGCCACCCCCGCCGCCGTACGCGCCACCTACCTCCGCCTCACGGCCGAACTCGACCGGTCACCGCTGCCCCTCGGCGACGGTCGGACCCTCACCGGGAACGCCCTGCGCGCCCTCACCTACTCCTCGCTGACCCATCCGAGTTACTACCCGCTGGCGGCCCTCGGCTGGCAGCTGGCCGCCACCCGGACCACCACTCCCCCGGGCGGCCACTCGGGCTCCGCTCTGCCGAGGGTGATTCCGGACAACTTCATCGCCGCACAGGACGCCGTGGTCTGCAACGACTCGGCCTGGCCACGCGACCCGGCGTACTACGCGGCCCGCACCGCCGCCGACCGCGAGCGCTACCCGCTCACCAACGGCATGTCCGGCAACGTCTGGCCGTGCGCGTTCTGGCACTACCGCCCGTCCGAGCCCCCGGTCCGCCCCAACCCGGACGGACCGCGCGACATCCTGATCCTGCAGAACCTCCAGGACCCCGACACCCCGTACTCCGGCGCCCGGCAAGCCCTGCACGCCTTCGGCCACCGGGCCGCCATGGTCACGATCGACGCGGCCGGACACGGCGTGGACTTCACCGACCCCCGCGTCAGCGCCCCGTTCACCACCTTCATGCTCACCGGCCGGCTACCCGCCTGACCGGGCTCCGTCGGCCGCACGGGCTTCCGCCGCCGCGCGGCCGACGGGCCTTCAGGGCTCGTGGCACCACACCCACGGCCTCGACCGACGCCGTTCGAGTCCTGGAACCCCCCTCAGCCGGCAGCGAGCCACGCGCACGCTACTCGCAAGCCGCGGCAGCGCCCCGGTCGTAGTCCCCACGGGCGGCCTGGACCTCCTCGATGTGGCACTCGGCCCACGCCTTGATCGACGCCATCACCGGCAGCAGGCTGCGGCCCAGCGGAGTGAGCTCGTAGTCCACTCGGACCGGCACCGACGGGGTCACCGTGCGGGTGAGCAGGCCGTCGCGCTCCAGGGCGCGCAGCGTCTGGGTGAGCATCTTCTGACTGACCCCGGCGATGATCCGGTTCAGGTCGCGGTACCGCAGCGGCTCGTCGGCCAGCGCGTTCAGCACCAGGCTCACCCACTTGTCGCTGATCCGGTCCAGCAGCTGCCGGGCCGGGCAGGTGGCGAGGTAGGCGTCGTAGGCGGCGCGCTCGTCGGTGCGGCGCTGGGCGGCGGTGCGGGTGGCCATGGCACTCCCAGGTCGGGTAGGCACTCCGAAGTGCGTACTTCCCAGCGGAGAGTAACACCCCATAGGTTCGTGCGCATGAAAGCTGTGATCATACGTTCCTTCGGTGGCCCGGACGTCCTTGAGGTGGCGGAGGTTCCGGTGCCGGAACCGGGTTCCGGCCAGGTCCGGATCCGGGTCGCCGCCGCGGCTGTCAACCCGGTGGACGTCCAGACCCGTGCCGGCAGGCTGACGGCGGGTGGCCTGCTCCCCGAGCGGGAGGTCATCGGCATCGGCTGGGATGTCGCCGGCACCGTCGATGCGCTCGGCCCCGGGGTCGCCGGCTTCCGACCCGGCGACGCGGTGATCGGGTTGTCCGACCGGCTGGCGCTGCCGCTCAAGACGCAGGCCGAGTACGTGGTGCTGGATGCGGGCGCGGTCGCCGCGGTGCCGGCCGGCACCGATCCGGTGGCGGCCGCGACCCTGCCCCTGGGCGGGCTCACCGCTGCTCAGGCACTCGACATCGCCGGGGCCGAGCCCGGCGACACGCTGCTGGTCACCGGGGCGGCGGGGGCCGTGGGCGGCTACACGGTCCAGCTCGCCGCACTGGCCGGTCTTCGGGTGGTCGCGGTCGCGGACACCGGCGACGAGGAGTTGGTGCGCGAACTCGGCGCGGAGTTCTTCGTGCCGCGGACCGCGGACCTGCCCGCCGCGGTACGCGACCTGGTGCCCGGTGGCGTGCGCGCCGCGGTCGACGCGGCGTCCGTGGGCGTGCTCGCGCTGGACGCGGTGCGCGGCGGAGGTTCACTGGTCAGCGTGCTGGGCAACGGGCCGACGCCGCTGCGCGGCACCCGGGTGGACAACGTGTGGGTCCGCGCGGACGGCCCCCGCCTCGCCGACTTGGCCGCCGCCGGGCTGCGTCCGCGGATCGCCGACGTCCTGCCGCTGGACGAAGTCGCCGAGGCGCACCGCAGGCTCGCGGCGGGTGGGCTGCGCGGTCGCCTGGTCCTGGTGCCTTGATGTGAGGATCACCCCCGATGCGGGTCAGGCCGTGCCCACCGGCTGAAGGAGCACTCGGGCTCTCCGTGGCAGCCACTGAGGAAGGCTCTGCCGGCCGGGAGATCGGTGCGGCGGCTCGGCGTGACCCCGCGTACGCCGCCGCACCCCGGCCCGTGGACGTGCGGGGTCAGCCGGCGATCGGCGGGTTGAGCCGGGCGAAGCCCTCCTGGCGGCGGTACGGGAAGTACGGGTACGGCGCGGTGCGGGCGCTGGCGGCGTCCAGCCGGGCCACCTGCTTCTCCGTCAGCGACCAGCCGACCGCGCCGAGGTTCTGCCGCAGCTGCTCCTCGTTGCGGGCGCCGATGATGACCGAGGAGACGGTCGGACGGCGCAGCAGCCAGTTGATCGCCACCTGCGGGATCGTGCGGCCGGTCTCGGCGGCGACCTCGTCGAGCGCGTCGACCACCCGGTACAGCAGCTCGTCCTCGACCGGCGGGCCGTAGTCGGCGGTGTCGTGCAGGCGGCTGCCGGTCGGGAGCGGCCGTCCGCGCCGGATCCGGCCGGTGAGGCGGCCCCAGCCGAGCGGGCTCCACACCAGGGCGCCGACGCCCTCCTCCCGGGCGAGCGGCATCAGCTCCCACTCGTAGTCGCGGCCGACCAGGGAGTAGTAGACCTGGTGGGCGGCGTAGCGGGGGCGGCCGTGGCGGTCGGCGAGGGCGAGGGACTTCATCAGCTGCCAGCCGGAGAAGTTGGAGACGCCGGTGTAGCGGATCTTGCCCGCGCGGACGAGGTCCTCCAGGGTGGCCAGCACCTCCTCGATCGGGGTGCCGGCGTCGTAGGCGTGCAGTTGGAAGAGGTCCAGGTGGTCGGTGTCGAGGCGGCGCAGCGCGTCCTCCACCGAGCGGATGAGCCGGGCGCGGGAGGTGCCGGCGTCCTGCGGGCCGTCGCCGGTCGGCAGGCCGGCCTTGGTGGAGATGAGCACCTGGTCGCGGCGGCCGCGGATCGCCTGGCCGAGCACCTCCTCGGAGGCGCCGTCGGAGTAGACGTCGGCGGTGTCGAAGAGGGTGACCCCGGCGTCGATGGCGATGTCGAGCAGGCGGCGGGCCTCCTGGACGTCGGTGGTGCCCCAGGCGCCGAACAGCGGGCCGCGGCCGCCGAAGGTGCCGGTGCCGAGGCTGAGGGCGGGGACCATGAGTCCGGACGCCCCGAGTCGGCGGTACTCCATGCCGGATTCCGAGATGCCGGATCCCGGGATGCCGGATCCCGCGCCGGACTCCAGGCCGGTGGAACTCACATCGGTGGTTGCCATGACAGTACTCCCCTCGAAGTCCCTAATGGGACTCTCGTTCCGTTAGGATGCCTTCAAGCTAGCACGCTCCATCCACCTAATGGAACAGGAATCCCGTTAATGACCGCCGAGCCCGCCGACCCGTCCACCCCCGGCACCGTCCGCCCCGGCGGCCGGACCGCCCGGGTCCGCGCCGCCGTCCTGCGGGCCGCCGAGGACGCCCTGGTCGAGCACGGCTTCAGCGGCCTCGACCTCGCCGACCTCGCCCAGCGCGCCGAGGTCGGCCGCACCACCGTCTACCGCCGCTGGGGCAGCACCACCGCCCTGGTCGCCGACCTGCTGACGGACATGGCCGAGCAGTCCCTGCCGCGCGCCCGCAGCGGCTCGCTCACCGAGGACCTGCGGGCCAACGCGCGGCTGGTCCAGCGCACCCTGGCCGACCCCCGGCAGGGTGCGCTGTTCCGCGCGGTGCTCGTGGCGGCCAACGGCGACCCCGGTACGGCCGAGGCCCTCCAGCACTTCTACCGCCGCCGGGTCGAGGAGTGGGCGCCGTGCGTCACCGAGGCCGTCGAGCGCGGCGAACTCCCGCCGGACACCGACGAGTTCGAGGTCGTCCGGGCCGTCTCGGCGCCGCTCTACTACCGGATGCTCACCACCGCCGAGCCGCTGGACGAGGCCGCCGCCGACCGCGCCGCGACCGCCGCCGAGGCCGCCGCCCGCGCCGGGGCGTACCGGCGGCGGAACGGCTGACCCCGCCCGGGGAACGCCGACGGCCGTACGGCGCGAGCGCGCCGTACGGCCGTCAGGGGTCGGAGCGGGACCGCTCCGAGAGGTTGTCCCAGGGTTTAGAAGAAGCCGTCGTCGTCGCTCTCGTAGTAGTTGTTCACGACCACCTCGGGCCCGTCGTCGCTCAGGGCCTCGTTGAGCAGCACGCCGCCGACCAGACCGGCCGCACCCGCGCCGATCATCGCGCCGGTGCCGAAGCGGCGCCCGCCCTGCTCCGGCTGTCCGGGTGCCTGCGGGTGGCCCTGCTGGACCGGCTGCGGGTACCCGGCCTGCGGGTAGCCGGGCTGCGCGTAGCCGGCCTGGGGGTAGCCCTGCGGCGGGGTGTAGAACGGCGGGACGGTGGTCTGCACCCGCTGGGCGCAGGCGGCGCAGGTCTCCACCTGGCGCGGCACGCCCCACTGCGGCTGCCACAGCACGGCGGTCGAACCGGGGCCGTGCGAGGGGTCGAAGAAACACGTCACGGGCGAACTCCCTGGTACTGGCTGGGTCTTCGGAACGGGCGGCGCGACCGGCGGCGGCACCGCGGGCACGGCGGGGGCGGACACCGGGGCCGGCACCGGGGCGGGCGCGGCGGCGGGCGCGGGCTGCAGGACGTCCACACCGAAGTCGGTGGCGATACCCGCGAGCCCGGAGGCGTACCCCTGCCCGACGGCACGGAACTTCCAGTCCGCGCCGTGCCGGTAGAGCTCGCCGAACACCATCGCCGTCTCGCTGCCCGCCTCCGGCGCCACGTCGTAGCGGGCCACCTCGCCGCCGCCGTCCGCGTCGACGAGACGGATGTACGCGCCCCGGACCTGCCCGAAGCTCTGGCGCCGCTGCGCCGCGTCGTAGATCGCCACCGGGAAGACGATCCGCTCCACGTCGGCGGAGACGTCCGCGAGCCGGACGTCGATCCGCTCGCGGTCCTCGCCGCCGCCGTTGCCGCCCTGGTGGCGGACCGAACCGTCCGGGCTCTGCAGGTTGTTGAAGAAGACGAAGTGCTGGTCCGTCAGGACCTTCCCGGAGGCGCCGCAGAGCAGCGCGCTGGCGTCCAGGTCGTACCCGGCTCCGGCCGTCCAGCCGAGGCAGACCCGCACCGTCCGCAGCCCGGGGGCCTGCCGGCTCAGGGAGACGTTGCCGCCCTTGGTCAGGGCCACACTCATGGGGGTTCCTCCACCACCGTCCGATTCACGCTGTTCGACCACGACAACGCTGTAGAGATCGCGCCGGTTCCCGCCGCGCCGGCCGGTACCGGATCAGTACCGGACCGGGAGTTCCAGCAGGCCGCGGGCCCGCATGGTGGGCCGGTGGCGCAGCCGCTCGACCGGCGCGTCCAGGGCGAGGTCGGGGAAGCGGCGCAGCAGTGCGCCCAGGGCGAGCTCCGTCTCCATCCGGGCCAGCGGGGCGCCGAGGCAGTAGTGGATGCCGTGGCCGAGGGCGAGGTGGCCGTTCTCGCGGCGGCGCAGGTCGAGCCGGTCGGGGTCGGCGAACTGCTCCGGGTCGCGGTTGGCGGAGGCGAGCGAGAGCAGCACGGTCTCCCCCGCCGGGACGGTGGTGCCGCCGATCTCGACGTCCTCGCGCGGGAAGCGGCGGATCGCCAGCGGTGCGGGCCCGTCGAAGCGGGCGAACTCCTCGACGGCGCCCGCGATCAGCTCCGGCTCGGCGCGCAGGGCGGCGAGCTGCTCGGGGTGGGTGAGCAGGGCGAGGACGGCGTTGGCGATCAGGTGGACGGTGTTCTCGTAGCCGGCGAAGAGGATGAGGAAGGCGAGCGAGGTCAGTTCGTCCTCGCCGAGACGGTCGCCGCCGCCCTCCTCGTCCCGGACCGCGATCAGGTCGGAGAGCAGGTCGTCGGCCGGGTCGGTGCGCTTGCGCTCGATCAGGCCGGTGAAGAAGCCGAGCATCGCCTTGACGGCGGCGCGGGCCTGCTCGGGCCGGGCCGGGTCCGGGGTGATCAGGGAGTCGGTCCAGGTGCGGAAGTCGAGGCGGTCGCCCTCGGGGACGCCGAGCAGGTCGCAGATGACGGTGATCGGCAGCGGCGCCGCGTAGCTCGCGAGCAGGTCGGCGCGGCCCAGGGGCTCGATGGTGTCGAGGAGCCGCTCGGCGACGCGCTCGATCGGCGTGCGCAGGGCGGCGACCCGGCGCGGGGTGAACGCCCGGGAGACCAGCCGGCGGATCCGGGTGTGGTCCGGCGGGTCCATGTTGAGCAGGTTGGCGTCCAGCGCGGGCGGCAGCGAGAAGCCCCGGTAGTTGCCGGGCGCGGCGTGCGCCCTGTCGAGGGCGAGCCGCGGGTCCGCGAGGGCCTGGCGGACGTCCTGGTAGCGGGTCACCAGCCAGACGGGCAGCCCGTCCGGGCCGACGACCCGGTGGACGGGGGCCTCGGCGCGCAGCTTGACGTAGGCGCCGTAGGGGTCGGCGATCAGGGACTTCACGGTCGGGTCGAGGGCGGTCACCCGCTCAGCCTACGGGTACGAAACAGGCACCCTGGCGGTGCGTCAGCCCGCGATCTATTGTCAGGTCACATGACACGCCTTCGCCGCGCCGCCGGACGCGCCACCGGACGCGTAACCGGACGGGCCGCCGCCGTGGCCACCGCCCTCGCCGGCACGCTCTCCGCCCTGCTCGCCCCGGCCGCCGCCCACGCCGCGCCGGCCGGCTGCCGGACCGTCACCACCGCGGCCCTGGACGCCGAACAGGCCCGTCTCCAGGACACCCGGACGGCCGCCTTCACCGAGCGCTCCGGCCTCGACGACCTGCTCCGCGGCTTCCCCGCCGCCCTGTGCGCCGCCCGCAACGCCAACCGGGCCGAGCGGGTGGTGGACGCGTGGGGCCGGGCGCTCTGGCAGGCCGGCGTCGACCGCGCCCAGGGCCGGCGCCCGCACGGCGAGCTGCCCGCCCTCGACGACCGCCCGCTGTACTGGACCAGGCTCGCCATGACCGTCCAACTGGCCCGCTGGGAGCCCCGGTTCGACGTCGACCGCGCCGGGCTGAGGGCCCGCTTCGAGGACGCCTCGCGCGGCCTGGACGACGGCTTCGGCAACGCCCGCCAGGTGCGGCGGATCTTCGTCAGCGGCTTCGACCCGTACGGTCTGGACAGCGAGCCGCGCCGCGCCAACCCCGCCGGCGCGGCCGTCCTGCAACTGCACGGGCAGCGGATCACCCTGGCCGACGGCAGCACCGCCGAGGTGCGGGCCGTCGTCCTGCCGGTGCGCTACGGCGACTTCGACGACGGCATCGTGGAACGCGCCTTCGGACCGCACCTGCGGCCCGGTCGGCAGTCCGCCGACCTGATCACCAGCATCAGCCAGGGCTACCCCGGCAAGTTCACCCTGGAGGCCTGGGCCGGGCGCGCCCGCTCCGCCGACCCGGCCACCGACAACGTGCGCGCGCTCTCCGGCGGCACCACGCGGCACCCGGTCGACGCCCCCGGCCTGGCGGACGGGCCCCAGTTCATCCGCACCACACTGCCCACCGACGCCATGACCGCCGTCCAGCAGCCCTACCCCGTCCTGCTCAACACCCCCGTCACCGAGATCCCCGCGGGCGCCACCGAGCCCGTCGTCCGCCCGGACGGCCCCACCCCCGGCTCCCGCGCGGTCGCCGGGGGCGGCGGCGGATACCTCTCCAACGAGGTCGCCTACCGCTCCAACCGCCTGCGCCTCGACCTCGCCCCCGAACTCCCCGGCGGGCACCTGCACACCCCCGTGCTCACCGGCCTCCCGGCGCAGCAGGACCAGGTCACCTCGCCGGAGTTCGAGAACAACGAGGCCGCGATCTCCGGCGAGGTCCGGGCGATCATCGGCAGCGCCACGCTCTGATCGCTTCGGCTCGCTGCGCCGTACGGCCGGGGGCCTGGCCGTGGCACCGGCCGAACGCCACCCCGACCCGGATGGGCGGCTACACCGCCCGAAGACAGGCCCCCGGCCCGCACGCGCCGTGACGCACCCCGGCCGACCGACCCGTCGGCCCCGTCGCGGACACCGATCGTGCGCGGGCCACCCATCGGTTCCGCGAGGTCGATGACGGCGGGACGCCTCCTCCCCTACCGTGGCGCCTGTAACAATCCGTCACCTGCAAGGGGGGCACTCCATGTCCCGGAGCCGGAAGCTCCACCGCCTCGGAAATCCCGACGCCGACGAACGCCGCGCCCAGCGCGTGCTGTTCCGCCATCTGCGCGACGACACCAACGCCGATCGCGGCCGGATGGCGAAGCGCGTCCGCGAGCTCCAGGTCCTGCTGGCGATGGACCCGGTCGAGTTCGAGCAGCTCATAGCCCGGTTGATGGAGGCGATGGGCATGAAGGTCGAGCTCGCCCCCCGGTCGTGGAACGGCGGGGTGGACGCCCGCGGGATCGACCCGGACCCGTTCCGCGGCGGGAACGTGATCGTGCGGGTGAAGCGCCACCGGGACACGGTGGCGCCCTCGACCGTACGGGAGCTGTACGGCACGCTGCGGCACGACGAGGTCGCGACGAGGGCCGTACTCATCACCACCAGCAGGTTCGGCCCGAGCTCGCACCAGTTCGCCTCGGGCAAGCCGATCACCCTGATCAACGGCGCCGAGCTGGTCGGGCTGCTCAAGCACCACGGCTTCCACGAGGTGTTCGCGGCCGCCCAGGACGAGACCTCCGCCGGGGCCGACGGCCTGGACGACCTGCCGCCGATCGAGGTCGCCGCCGAGCCCTCGCGGCTGCTCCTGCACTGGACGGGCGAGGAGGAGTACGACATCGCCGCCCTGGTCTGCCGGGGGAACACCGCACTGTCGGACGACCACCTGGTGTTCTACAACAACGGCTCGACGCCGGACGGTTCGGTGCGGCTGGTGACCGGCTACGGGGACGCGAACGCCTGCCTGATGGTCGACTTCGACGCACTGCCCGCCGAGGTCGACCGGCTCGTCATCGTCGCCGCGGCCGACACCGAGAACCACCCGAAGGCCACCATGGGCGGGTTCGCCGGACCGGCCCTGATCCTTGAGGCCGGTGCCGGACAGGACGCGGCCGTCGTGCACCTGGCGGACGGCGCGGACACCAACACGGCCATGCGGCTGGGCCGGTTCGACCGCGACGCCTCGGGGGACTGGGAGTTCACCCCGGCCCTCGCCGGGTACCCGGGCGGGCTGCGTCAGGCCGTCGTCGCCTACGGCCTGGAGGTCGAGGACGCGTAGCCCGGGTGCCCGGCACCCGGCCCCCGCCCGCGGACTCGTCGCGGGCGGGGGCCCCTTCACTTCGGGTATCGGGGCAGGACGGGTGTCGGGGCGCCACTGCCACCGGCCGGCCTCCGGCCTCAGCCCACCACCGGCAGCTCCAGTGCCGAGGCGCGCCCGCCGCCGTAGCCGATCCGGTAGCTCGCCTGCCCGTCGGCCGGGAGGAGCTGGAAGGAGTCGGGGTTGGCGGCGGCGACGCTGAGGCGGATCCGGTCGCCCGCGCGGAACAGCACCGAGACCGGCTGGAGGTCGATCACCACCCGCTGGGCGCGCCCCTGCGGGAGGGGCTCGGCGTCGGCGGCCGCGTAGGTGCGCGGGGTGCGCAGCCGGCGCCAGTCGGGATTGTCGCCACGATCGGACACCGCCCGGTCCGCGACAGCGAGTTGACCCTCCGTCAGATAGGTGACCCTGCCGTCGGGGGCGACGTCCTCCAGGTAGACGTGCAGGGCGCCCTCGGCCGAGCCGGCCAGGCCGGTCACGTCCAGGGTGACCTTGCCGTTGCCGGTGACCCTCGTGTCCTCGGTCAGCGGGGCGGTGGTGTAGCCGAGCAGTTTGGCGTCCACGGCGGCGCGGTCGGGGTAACTGACCTTGCCCCCGTTGAGGTTGGTGTTCCAGCGGTCGAACTCGCCGGTGCCGGCGGTCGGGTCGAGGCGCAGCAGGTCGGAGCCGGAGCGCAGGCCCTCCTCCTCGGAGCGGCGGCCGTCGAGGGTGTTGCCCTGGCCGAGGTAGAGCCGCCGGGTGTGGGTGCCGGGCACCGGCCAGCGGGTGGTGGTGCGCCAGACGCCCTCGTTGAAGGTGTAGTAGTGCACCTGCCGCCGGCCGTCGGGGCGGGCGCCGTCGCGTACGTAGCGGTCGAAGAACGCGAAGGTGCGCTGGTCGAGTTGGTCGTGTTCGGCCTCGGTGAGCGGGCGGGCCGGCTGGAACGGGTCGGCGAACCAGCCGGAGCCGTGGTTCCAGGGGCCGATCCAGTCGTCCTGGGTGTTGGACAGGCCGGTGAACTGGGAGAGCACGCCGTTGGAGGTGCCCGCGTCGAGCCAGCCGGCCCGGGTCAGCACCGGCACCCCGCCGTCCTCGATGGCGTCGGTCTTCTCGCCGACGCTGCCGACCGTCCAGCTCTTCGGGCCGTCCTGGTAGTCGCGGTGGACGCCGGTGTGCGCCATCTCGACCAGGTTGGCGTTGTTCGCGTGCTCGGCGCGCGCGGCGGTCAGCAGGGCCGGTCCGTCCGGGCCGTCGACCGGCCTCGGGGTCAGGCCGATCAGTCCGGTGTGCTCGCAGACCTGCCTGGTCGCCTCGTCGGTGTCGCAGGTGGTGCCGCCGGCCTGGTCGAGGATGCGCAGCAGCAGCGCGTACGGGGCGAGCCGGGGCTCGATGAGCAGTCCGCCGGGGCGCACCAGGTCCTCGTACGGGTCGAAGTCGTACGAGAGGGGGGCGGCGGCCGCGATGTGGTGGTTGCCCAGGGCGGTGGCCAGCATGGCGGTGTCGCCGCCGTAGGAGATGCCGGTGGTGCCGACCCGGCCGTTGGACCAGGGCTGGGCGGCGATCCAGTCGCTGAGCGAGCCGCTGTCGGCGATCGCGTCGGCGCCCAGTTCGGAGGTCAGGGTGCCGAAGGAGGCGCCGGTGCCGCGCAGGTCGGCGGCGACGTAGGCGTAGCCGCGGGCGTTCCACAGCTCGGCGGTGCCGTTGGTGCCACCCGGCTTGCCGGGCTGGACCCGGGCGCGCCAGTAGCGCTGGGTGACCAGGACGGTGGGCAGCTTGGCGCCGGGTTCGGTGCCCGGCGGCAGGTAGACGTCGACGGCGAGGCGGACGCCGTCGGGCATGGTGACGTAGCGCGACTGGAGGTGCGGTTCGGCGGCGGCCGCGGGTGCGGCCGCGGACGGGGCCGTGGCCAGGCCCAGCAGGGTGAGCGCCGACAGGGCCGCCGCCGAGGCGCGGCGCAGCGTCCGCCTGTCGGCCCTCCCCCGGCTCATCCTCCCCCGGCTCATCGTTCCCCGGCTCATCGGACGGTCGCCTTCCAGGGGCCGTCCTCTGACCGCGCCTCGGTGTCCGTCCCCGGCCAGGGTGGCAGGGTGACGGCCGCTATGCGCAGCGGTCCGTCGCCGTCCGGGTCGGAGCGGAACTGGAAGGCGGTGCCGAGCGGGATCGAGACGGCCGTCCCGGGCGCGAGCCGGACCGTCTCCTCCCGGTCGCCCTGGCGCCGCCACAGCTCGCCGCCGCCCGCGGTGACCTGCCACAACTCCTGCACGGTGGCGTGCGACACCGCGCGCGTGACCTCCCCGGGGTCCAGCTCGAACACGGCGAGGCTTCCTTGCCCCTCCAGTACCAGTAGCGGGTGGACCCTGGCCCCGTCCGGGGCGGTCACCGCGGGTGTGTCACCGATCTCGGTGGTCCGGAAGGGTTGCTGTACCGGCTGACTGCTCATCCGACGACCCGGCCTCTCTCCTCGGCGTGGAGTTCCTGGGCTCGTCCCCCACCGCCGATCAGACCACGGTCGCACCGGGGCCCGCCATACGCCCCGACGCGTACCCGACCCCGAGACGGCCCCTAGACACCTCCGGGCGACTACCCCGGGACACCCCCGGGCGGGCTACCCCGGGACGCCCCCGAACTCGCGCACGGCGTCGGTGACGATGGCGTCCAGCCGGGCGTGGTGGGCGCCGCGCCAGTAGGCCTGTCCGCACTCGGTGCACTGGGCGAAGGCGTCGTAGGAGCGCTCGGTGCCGTCCCGCAGTTGCTCGCGCACCGAGGTCTTGGTCACGGTGCGCAGCGTCCCGTTGCAGGTGGTGCAGCGGGTCCAGGGGGCGAGCGGCGGGGCGAAGCGGGAGAGCACGTCGCGCAGTTGCTCGGCGGGGCGGTGGCTGTAGACGTACGCGCCGGCCCACAGTTCGCGGCGGCGCAGCAGGCCGCGGTCGCGGGAAAGCATGACGCGCTGCTCGGCGGCGGAGCGGGCGGCCAGCGCGGCGTCGCCGATGTCGGGGTTCTCGTAGGCGGCGTCGACGCCGAGCAGGCGCAGGCGGCGGGCGAGGGTGCCGAGGTGGACGTCCAGCAGGAAGCGCGGCGGGGCGAGCGAGGGCTGCGGCCGGGCGACGGCCTCGATGGTGACGTGGTCGGCGTCGACCGGGACGTACCCGTCGGGCACCGGCCGTCCGTCCACCAGCAGGGCGCCGACCTCGGTGAGGGGCACGCCCAGCGACTCGACCACGTGGCCGAGGGTGGAGGTGCCGTCGGTGCGCAGCGCGGTGCGGCCGGCCCGCCGGGGCGCGGAGACGAAGAGGTGCAGCTCAGGGGCGAAGTCGAGCGAGATCTGGGGTCGGTCCACGCGGCCAGCATGCCAGCGGGCGGCGGGCGGGGGCCACCGCTTTCCGGCCAGGGGGTCGCCCCGGCTCAGCGCGGGACGGCGATCGCCGGGACGGGGCCCGGGTGGCGGCCGGCCGCCGCCCAACGGGCCACCGGGCCCATCGCGTGCCCGGCGGCGAGGAACAGGGCCCCGAGGAGCAGCCAGCCCGCGAGCCCGCCGTCCAGCAGCAGCGCGGTGAGCAGCAGCGGGCCCAGGGTGCGGGCGACGGCCACGCCGGTGGTGAAGAAGCCCTGGTACTGGCCGATCCGCTCCGGCGGCGCGAGGTCGAATCCGAGCTGCCAGGAGCCGGCCGACTGCCGCATCTCCCCGGCCACCTGTAGCCCGGCCGCGGCCACCAGCAGGGCGCCGACCGTCCAGACCGGCACGTCCAGGGCCGACAGTCCGCAGACCGCGCAGGAGGCGAGCAGCAGCACCCCGGCCGAGCGGACGGCGCGCACCGCCGAGTCGAGCCCGGTGACGCCGCGGGCCGTACGGACCTGGAAGGCCAGCACCGCGAGGGTGTTGAGCACGAACAGCGCCGATCCGAGCCAGCCGAGCCCGGGGGCCCGTTCGGCGATCCACAGCGGGAGGATCAGGCTGAGCAGCGGCATCCGGAGCAGCAGCACGGTGTTGACGGCGGTGACGGCGGCGTAGCGCCGGTCCCGCAGCACGGCCAGGCGCGGGCCGTCGCCCGGCCCCGACGGCCCCGACGGCGCGGGCGGGACTTCGGGCAGCCGCCGTAGGAGCAGCGCGCCGGCCAGGAAGCCGAGCCCGGTGACGGCGAAGGCGCCGAGGTAGCCGGCGCGGGTGCCGAGGGTGAGTGCGACACCGCCGATGGCGGCTCCAACGGCCAGTCCGCCGTTGAGGGTTGACTGGAGGTGGGCGAGCAGCCCGGTTCGCTCGGCGGGCGGGACGAGGCCCGCGACCAGCGCCTGCCGGGCGGCGGTGAGCCCGGACTGCGCGGTGGCGAAGAGGCACATCGCGAGCATGAACGGCCAGGAGGAGCGGATCACCAGGAAGGCGGCGACCACGCCCGCCGCGCCGAGCGCGAGCGCGACCGCCGTACGGCGCGGGCCCCGGCGGTCGGCGAGGTGGCCGAGCGGGACGCCGGCGAGCGAACCGAGCGCCCAGGCCACGGCGAGGCCGGCTCCGAGGGCGGTCACCGACATGCCGACGACACGGGTGAAGTAGAGCGCGGAGGTGGTGTAGTACGCGCCGTCGCCCACGGCGCTCGCCAACTGGGCGGCGGCGAGGGTCCGCTGGGGTCCGGGGGGCGGCAGTGCGGCAGATCGGGCGGTGCGGTGGTTCGGCACGTCTCTCCTGTCGGGTGGCCGGTGGCTCGGGAGCCACGCTAGGAGGCGAATGGACCACCCGACAGGTCCAGTGATCTCGCGTTTTCCTGGGCCATTTCGAAGCATCCACTGCACCCCTGGACGACCGGTGAACTGCCGTACGGGGAAGGGCTTCCGTTCACTCCCCGCACTCCCGCCCCACGGGCCCGGCCCCGCCCGCGCCGCCGAAGCGCCGTCCGTACCCGCTCCGAGTCCGGCGCCCGAAGCGGATGGAACACCTCCACCACCCGACCGGGGGGCCAAGATTGACCGTGTTGATCCGTCAGTAACACCCTCCTATGCTCAACGGCGTTCGCGATCCGGCACCGGGCCGGGGCCGCCACGCCCACCCGATCCGGCGCCGCCACCGGCTCGAAGGGTTCCTCCCATCAGCACCTCCACCGCCGCCTCGGACTCCACCGGCCACCAGGGCGACACCGGACACCCCGGCGACGCCGACCACTCCGCCGACACCGACCGCTCCGCCGACACCACCGGGCCCACCGGCCGCCGCCGCTTCCTCACCTACCTGCTGGCCGCCCCGACCCTCACCGTCGCCGCCCGGCTCGGCCTCGACGCCGCCGCGCCCGCCTCCGCCCAGGCGGCGGTCCGCGCCGCCGAGGCGGCCCGGACCGCCGCCGCCCCCGCACAGTTGCTCGGCCTGCCGGGGATCCCGGACATCATCGACCTCGGCGACGCGATGATCCTCGCCGGGCTGCCCACCTCGCACCTGCTGGTCCTCGAAATCACCCCCGCCGGGCGTGCCGCGCTGTACCTGCCCCGGCTGGAGGTCGGCCAGGGCCTCACCACGGCGATCGCCATGCTGGTCGCCGAGGAGCTCGACGCCCGCCTCACCGACGTGGACGTGCCGCTCTCCGACGGCCGCCCTGAGCTGCTCTTCAACCAGCTGACCGGCGGCTCCAACTCGGTGCGCTCGCTGTACGACCCGGTGCGCGCCGCGGCCGCCGCCGCGCGCGCCCGGCTGGTGACCGCCGCCGCCACCCGCTGGAACGTTCCCGCGAACAGCCTGCGCACCGCCGACTCCGCCGTCCTCGCCCCCGACGGCCGCAGCCTCGGCTACGGCGAACTCGCCGCCGCGGCCGCCGCGGTGGTCGTGCCCGCCGTCCCGGGCAAACCCAAGTCGCCCGACCAGCTGCGCCTGGTGGGCAGACCGACCGGTCGGATCGACGCCCGCGACATCGTCACCGGCCGCGTCAAGTACGCCGGGGACCTCCAGATCCCGAGCGCCGTCCCCACCGTCGTCGCCCGACCGACCACCATCAACGGCACCCTCAAGTCGGTGGACGCCTCCGTCGCCCGCACCATGCCCGGGGTGTACGCCGTGGTGCAGATCCCCAGCGGCGTTGCCGTCCTCGCCGAGACCTTCGACCAGGCGATCAAGGCCCGCGACGCGCTGCGCACCACCTGGAACCCCGGCCCGGTCGCGAACCTGTCCACGGGCGACATCCAGGCCCGGTTGCGCGCCGCGCACGCCCCCTTCCTGCTGCCGCCGCTGCTCACCGAGTACCTGGACGGCGAGTTCGACTTCGCCTTCGTCAACCACGCCCCGATGGAGGTGCTCACCGCCGTCGCCGACGTGCGGCCGAACCGCGCCGAACTGTGGTTCGCCGCGCAGAGCCCGATCATCGCCCAGCAGACCATCGCCGCCGAACTCGGTCTGCCGCAGAGCGCCGTCACCGTCCACGTCGTGCGCGGCGGCGGCTCCTTCGGCCGCCGGCTGTTCTTCGACGCCGCCCTGGAGGCCGCCCAGATCTCCAAGGCCGCCGGCCGCCCGGTCAAGCTCATGTGGACCCGCAACGACGACATGCGCCACGGCCGGATGCGCCCCGCCAGCCACCACCGGATCCGCGCCACCTACGGCCTCGGCCAGGTGCTCACCTGGGAGCACCGCGCCGCCACCGTGAAGACCGACCTCGGGCACGGCCTCGGCGAGGCGCTCACCGGGGCCGGGTTCAACCTCTCACTGGCCGGGCTCAGCCTCGCCCAGGCCTTCTTCCTGCTCACCGAGAAGAACCCGTACAACGTCGGCATCCCCACCCAGCTGCTCGCCGAGCTTCCGCTGGACGTGCACACCGGCAGCTGGCGCTCGGTCTACTCGGGCATGGTCCGGGTCGCCGACGAGATCATGATGGACGAGCTCGCCCGCCGAATGGGCCAGGACGAGGTCGCCTTCCGCCGCGCCCGGCTGCGCGACGCCGCCGGGCAGGCCGTCCTGGACACCGTCGCCAGGGCCGGCGGCTGGGGCCGGCCGATGCCGCCGGGCCAGGCCCAGGGCGTCGGCTACCACGACGAGAACGGCGGCCGGGTCGCCTACCTGGTCGAACTGGACGCCTCCGACCGGGCCAACCCCCGGGTCACCAGGGCGGTTGCCGCCGCCGACGTCGGCCGGGCCATCAACCCCCGTGGCCTGGAGGCCCAGTTGACCGGCGCGCTGATCGACGGCATCTCGGTCATCCTCCAGGCCGGCAACCACATCGACAACGGCGCGGTGCGGGAGGGCAGTTACGCCGACTTCCTGTACGCCCGGCAGCGGAACACCCCGCCGTCGGTCGAGATCCACATCCTGCCGCCGAGCGGAGCACCGGGCGGCGCGGGCGAGTTGGGCGTCCCGGCCGCCTCGGCCGCCGTCGCCAACGCCTACGCCCGCGCGACCGGCACCAGCCCGCGCTCCTTCCCCATCCACTTCTGACATCCACAAGAGCACCCCCGCACCCCCGACCGACCCACCAGAGCCGAGGACGTCAACTCCCCATGCCCACGCACACCTTCGTCCTCAACGGGCGGTCCGTCACCGTCGAGGCCCCGGACGACATGCCGCTGCTCTGGGTGCTGCGCGACAAGCTCGGCGTCACCGGCCCCAAGTACGGCTGCGGCGTCGGCGTCTGCCGCGCCTGCACCAGCCACCTGGACGGCCAGGAGTTCCAGCCCTGCACCCGGGCCGTCAAGGACTGCGAAGGCCACACCGTCACCACCATCGAGGGCCTGGCCGACGGCGACACCCTGCACCCGGTGCAGGAGGCCTGGATCGACTGCGACGTCGCCCAGTGCGGCTTCTGCCAGCCGGGCCAGATCATGACGGCCGTCGCCCTGCTGCGCCGCACGCCCAACCCGACGGACGCGGACATCGACCAGATCCAGAACATCTGCCGCTGCGGCAGCTACCCGCGCATCCGCGAGGCGATCAAGCGCGCGGCGGCCCGGCAGGCACCCTGACGCAGACACCCTGACGCGGGCGCCCTGGCACGAGTGTCGAGCGACGGCCCGGCAGACGCTCCGACCACGACCGCACGCGAACGGCACCCTGGCGCCACCGGTACGGACCATTTAGGGTGGCCGGACCTCAACCACCTTGCCGACAAAGGACGATGGATGATCAGGCGCCGCTCTCTGCTCACCCTCGCGAGCCTCGGCGGGGCCGCCGCCCTGCTGCCCGCCGCACCCGCCCAGGCCGCCCCGCCACGCACCATCGACCTGCCCGCGCCGACCGTCGGGCGGCCGGTCGGCACCACGACCCTGCACCTGATCGACCACGACCGCCTCGACCCGTTCGCCCCCACCCCCGGCCCGCGCGAGCTGATGGTGCAGCTCTGGTACCCGGCGCTCGCCGCCGCCGGGAGGCCCCGCGCGCCCTACACCACGCCTCGGGTCGCGGCCGTGATCGAGCAGGCCCTGTCGGTGGACCCGGGCACCCTCACCCTGGTCCGCCCCACCGCGCGCGTCGACGCCCCCGCCCACCCGGGCCCGCTCCCGCTGCTGCTGCTCGGGCACGGCCGCAAGGGCGGGCGCAGCAACTGCACCGCGCTGGCCGAGGAGTTGGCCGCGCACGGCTACCTGGTCGCGGCCGTGGACCACACCTACGACGCCGCCGCCGTCGAGTTCCCCGACGGCCGGCTGGTGCGCAGCGTCCTCCTGGAGGAGCCACCGGACCGGGACACCGCCGAACGGAAGGAGGTCGCCACCCGGGTCGGCGATCTCGCCTTCGTCACCACGTACCTGACGAGCCGCCACTCGGACTTCCGCGTGGACGAGTCGCGGATCGGCGCGCTCGGCCACTCCCTGGGCGGCGCCGCGGCCGCCGAGGCGCTGCGCCAGGACGCGCGCCTGCGCATCGGCGCCGACCTCGACGGCGGACTGTTCGGCTCCCCCGTCCCGGAGCTCGGCCTGGACCGGCCGTTCCTGCTGCTCACCGGCTTCCCCGACCACGACACCTGGCAGCGCTGGCGCGAGCACCACCACGCCTGGGGCCGCCAACTGCACACCGCCGGCGCCGGCCACTACAGTTTCACCGACCTGCCGCACGTCGCCGCCTCCGGCCACCTGCGCGACCACCTCCCCGCCGACCTCTACGCCGCCCTGATCGGCACCATCACCGCCGACCGGGCCACCGAGGTCACCCGCACCTACGTCCGCGCCTTCGCCGACCGCTTCCTGCGCGACCGCCCCGCCCCGCTCCTCGACGGGCCGTCCCCGCGCTTCCCCGAGGTCGAGTTCCTCTGGAGCCGCGGCTGAGGCGCGTCTTGCGGATCTTGTCGGATCAGCCCGTGGCGCCGGCCTGCGGGTCCCGGCCGAAGAACGCGGCCAGGCGGTCGTAGGGCGGGGCGTCGGCCGGGGCGGGGACCTCGGGGCCGAAGGCGTGGTGGTCCGCCTCCCCGCCGCGGTACTCCGGTTTGAGGGCGCCGCGGGCCCAGTCGAGGGCGGTGAGCGCGACCTCGTGGTCCAGGCCGCCGGTGGACTGGGCGGAGGCATGGGCCAAGTCCCAGGCGTGGACGGCGAATTCGGCGATCTGCTGATCCACCGGGAAGCGGGCCGGGAGGGGGCCCGCGCCGGGGACGTCGAGAGTGCCGGAGAGGTCGCCGGCCGCGCGCCAGGCCTCGACGAGCCGCTCCGACCCGGCCTCGAAGGCGTGCAGCCAGTCCTCCTCCACCCGCTCGAAGGGCTGCGACCAGTCCGGCCGGCCGCCGCGCGCCCGGACGGTGAACTGCCGCAGGTCGAACAGGAGATGGCTGATCAGGTCGCCGACGTCCCAGGAGCGGCAGGGGGTCGGGTGCCCGGCCAGCTCGACACCGATGCCGTCGATCAGCCCTGCGGTCTGCGCGAGGGCGCGGGCGAGCAGGTCGATCGGGTCGTCCGCTGCGGTCATGGCACACCTCTCGGTCGGGGAGCACGGGTCGTGCCGGGCGATCGTAAGCGCGGCCGCCGACGGCCGCCCGGCACGACACCGCGCCCCCGGGTCTCAGACCGCGAACCCGCCGTCCACCGACAGCTCCGCGCCCGTGACGTTCCGGCCGCCCTCGCCGGCCAGGTACGAGACGGCGGCCGCGACGTCCTCCACCGCGCCGTAGCGTCCGAGCGCGATGAAGCCGCGCTGGAGGTCGGCGGACTCGCCGTCGCTCGGGTTCATGTCGGTGTCGATCGGCCCCGGGTGCACCAGGTTGGCGGTGATCCCGCGCGGGCCGAGCTCCCGGGCCAGCCCCTTGGTCAGGCCGATCAGCGCGGCCTTGCTGGTCGCGTAGAGCGTGGCGCCGGGGAAGGCGACGCGCTGGGCGATGCAGCTGCCGATGTTCACGATCCGTCCGCCCTCGGTCAGGTGCGACGCGGCGGCCTGCGCGTAGAGCAGGGGCGCGCGGACGTTCACCTCCAGCACTCGGTCGACCTCGTCGAGCGGGGCCTCCTCGATCGGCCCGGCGGCGCCGACGCCCGCGTTGTTCACCAGGATGTCCAGCCGTCCGAACCGCTCGGCGACGGCCGCCACCGCGGCGCGCACCGCCTCCGGGTCGGCGCTGTCCGCGCGGACGGCCCAGCCGTTGCGCCCCATCGCGGTGATCTTCGCGACCACCGCCTCGGCCCGCTCGGCCGAGCCCTGGTAGGTCAGCGCCACGTCGGCGCCGTCCTCGGCCAGCCGCAGCGCTACCGCCGCACCGATCCCCCGGCTGCCGCCGGTCACCAGGGCCACCTTGCCGTCGAGCGCCGCCGCACCGTTCATCGTCATGGCTGAAGATCTCCTCGTTCCGGATGTTTCGATCGCGGCCCGATCGGGGTTCCGATCAGTGCTCCGCTCTCGGACACGAGTCGATCCTGATCCAGGGGGCTTGACATCTCCGGCGGTATTCAGACGTCGCGTTCAACTTTCAACTACAACCCCGCGCGCCCCCGGTAGTACGAACCGACCGCCGGCTGTCCGGTGTAGTTCGGTCCGGCCGCCGGGTCGGCGCCGGCGTACTCGAAGGGCAGCTCGACCGGCCGCCCGCCGTCCAGGAGCAGCAGGTGCCGGCGCGCGCGGTACTCGAACCCGGCCGCCCGCAGCGCCGCCACCACGGCGCGCGCCGCACCGGACCCGTCGGGCCGGCGCACCGAGTCCGGGTCGAAGTGCGCGGCGAAGCGCCCGTCCGGGGCCAGCCAGGAGGCGGCCCGGGCGATCACGCCGAGCTGGTCGCCGAGGTAGTGCAGCCCGTGCACACAGGTGATCAGGTCGTACGACCGCTGCGGCGCCCAGTCCGCGAGCGCCGCCGTGACCAGCCGGAGGTTCCCCGGAACGGCCGCGGCCGGTGGCGGGGCGAGCGGCCCGACCAGGTCGACGCCGGTCAGCTCGGCCGCCGCGGGCAGCAGCCGCGCGGCCTCCGCAAGCGCCCGCCCCTCCCCGCTGCACAGGTCCAGCCAGCCGGGCGCCGCGCCGCGCTCCCGCAGCCAGCCGGCGGGATCGAAGCCGAGCTCCCGGGCGTAGCTGTTGACTCCGCTGAGACCGCGTTCGCGGTTCATGGTGCGGTTGGCCACCACGGAGGAGGCGGTGAGCTCGCTGTCGCTGATCAGTCGGACCATCGGCCGACCCTACCGGCGCCGGTGGCGGGCCGACGCACCGGGCCGAGCGGCCGCCCCTGGGTCGGGGGGCGGCCGCTCGGCCGGGGTTGCGAGGCTGCGCCGGAGGCCGCGTCGGAGGACGCGTCGGAGGACGCGTCGGGGACGTGCCAGGCGCAGCGTCAGGGGCTACGGCAGGGACCGCGTCAGACGGTCAGGGTCTGGCCCGGGTAGATCAGGTCCGGGTCGCCGCCGATGGTGCGCGCGTTCTTCTGGTAGAGGCCGTCGGTGCTGGTACCGAACTTGGCCGCGATGCCGCTGAGGGTGTCACCGCTCTTGACGGTGTAGCCGCCGCCGGCGGTGTTCTTCGGCGCGACCGGCGCCGACTGGGCCGGCTTGGCCGACGGCTGGCCCTTCGACGCCTGCGGCGCCTTCGGAGCCTGCGCCTTCGCCTTGGGCGCGGCCTGCTGGGTGCTCTTCGCCGCGGGCTTCGCAGCGGGCTTCGCGGCCCGCTTGGACGTCGCGGCCGAGCCGGAGTCCGCGGTGGTGTCGGGGGCCGCCGGGGCGCCGCCCCTGCTCAGGCCCGCCTTCTGGGAGCAGACGGGCCAGGCGCCCGGCCCCTGCGAGGCGAGCACCTTCTCGGCGACGGCGATCTGCTGCGCCTTGGTCGCCTGGTTGGCCTGGGAGGCGTACGCGGTCCCGCCGTACGCGGCCCAGGTGGACGGGGTGAACTGCAGTCCGCCGTGGAAACCGTTTCCGGTGCTGATGCTCCAGTTCCCGCCGCTCTCGCACTGGGCGACGGAGTCCCAGGCGGAGGTGGTCGCGGCGGAGGCCGAGGTGGCCGTGACGAGGCCGGCCACCGGCAGGGCCGCGACAGCGGCGCCGGCGACGACCGCCATCCGCACGCGGTTGCGCTTGGTGGCGGTGGAGGTGGTGGTGGCAGCGGCGGTCTCGTGACGGGGATTCATACAGGTCCTCTCGACAAGCCCCGGGCGGGCAGGCGGAACCAGGCCCGGGACATGGGCCGGCCGTCGCACTCACCGCACTCGATGGGCGGCCGGACACGTGTCGGACGTGCCGTGCCGCCCCGGTCACCTCCGCTCGCCGACGGCCTGTTCGAGCCGGTCTCGTCGGCGGGCACCGCCCTCGCGCCGGGGGTCAGTCGGCGGGCCGTGCGTCGGGGTGGACCCGGGTGGCGCTCGTTGCGCCGCCAATGAAGCTAGGGGCATGACGGAGCCTCAGCAAGCGATTCTTGGTCGCCGCAGGTCAGATGACTGTTACCGGCGGTATCGATCAAGAACGTGCGCCCGATATGACCGCATTTGACCACATTTTCTAGATCAAATGATCAATCTTCGTGCTTGCGCTCACACCTATCCATCCGTGAAGCGCCGCACACCATCCACACACCGCGACCACTTCCTGACGCACCGTCACCATCGCAACCGGAGTTCCCGATTCCGTGCGGCCGCCAAGTGGGATCCACCACACCCGGCACCCTCCGCGACCGCGTGATCGCGCTCAGTCGCGCCCGTCGAGCTCCGCGTCCCGCGCCAGCAGGGCCGCCTGCACCCGGTTCTCGCAGCCCAGCTTGGCCAGGATCCGGCTGACGTACGTCTTCACGGTCGCCTCGCTCATGTGGATCCGCGCCCCCGCGTCCGCGTTCGACAGACCCTCACCGAGCAGCGCCAGCACCTCCAGCTCGCGCGCGGTGAGCACCTCCAGCCGGCGCCGGGCCGCGGCGCTGCGGGCGGCCGCCGAGGGGCCGCGCCCGGCGGCCAGCGAGTCGACGATGTGCCGGGTGGCGGCCGGGGAGAGGAAGGCGTTCCCGCTGGCCGCCGCCCGTACGGCCTGGATCAGCTCGTTCGGCGCGGTGTCCTTGAGCAGGAATCCGGCGCCGCCATCGGTCACGGCGCGCAGGACGTTCTCGCGCTCCCCGAAGGTGGTGAGGATGATCGCCCGTGCGCCGGGCGCGACCCTCGCCAGCTCCCCGAGCGCCGTCAGCCCGTCCATCACCGGCATCTGAATGTCCAGCAGCACCACGTCCACCCGGTGCGCCCGGGCCAGCTCCAGCGCCTCCCGGCCGTCGGCGGCCTCGGCGACCACCTCGATGTCGTCGGCCGAGCCCAGGATCATCCTGATCCCGGCCCGGATGAGCGGCTCGTCGTCGGCGACGAGGACTCGGATCACTGCTGGTCATTCCCCTCGAACGGCAGGTCGGCTGCCGCACCATCCTCACATCCCGCCGGGCCCGGCCCGCACCACCCCCGGCCCGAACCGACCCGGTACCAGCCGCCCGGCCCTCCCCGCCTCCCGGGAGCACGCGGGCGCTCAGTTCTTGCTGACGTACTCCTGCTTGTCCACCAACGCGCCGTCCTTGAAGCAGAACCTCGCCACGTGCTGCTCGTTCCAGGCCACGCCGCCCTCGCCGTCCAGGACGAACCAGCGGCAGTGCGCGCCCGCCGGCACCTCGGGGCCGGTGCCCTTGTAGTCCTCGGTGAAGAAGTCGCTGCCCCGCGGCAGCGTGCGCAGCACCTCGGACTCCGCGGTGCCGACCGTGATCCGGTCGAACACCGACTTGCTCACCGTCGCGTCGTTGGTGCCCTGGACGAACGCGACCACGCCCCAGACCAGCAGGCCCAGCACGGTCAGCGCGACCACGCCCACCCCGACCCCGCAGCCGATCGCCGGGCTGCGCCGCCCGCCGTCCACCTCGTCGGCGGGCGACAGGCCGTCCAGCGCCCAGTCGTCGAGCCCGGCCACCGCGCCGTCCTGCTCCTCCCCCTCGTACGGCAGCACGGCCGCGAGCCGGAAGCCCAGCTCGGGCGTCGGCCCGGCGTGCACCATGCCGCCGACCAACCGGGCGCGCTCCCGCAGGCCGGCCAGCCCCTGACCGCCGCTCACCGCCTGGCCCGCGCCGGAGCGCGCGCCGACGAGCTCCGGCGCACGGGGGTTGGTCACCTCCACCACCAGCGCATCCGGTTCGTACCGGAGCGCGACCGCGATCGGTGCGCCGGGGGCGTGCTTGTGCGCGTTGGTGAGCGCCTCCTGCACGATCCGGTACGCCGCGTGGTCGACCGCGGCCGCCAGCGGACGCCGCTCCCCCTCCGCCGAGAACGCCACCCGCGCCCCGGCCGCCAGGGAGGACTCCACCAGCCCCGCGATCCCGTCCACCCCGCCCCGGGCCGCCGCCCCACCCGACGGGCCGGCCACCGGCGGCAACGCCGTCGACTCGTCGTGCAGCACCCCGACCACCTCGCGCAGCTCGCGCATCGCGGCCACCGCCGCCTGCCGCAGCACCCCGACCGCCTCCCGCTGCCGGTCGTTCAGCGTACGGTCCACCTCCAGCGCGCCCGAGTGCACGGAGATCAGCGCGAGCTGGTGGCCCAGGCTGTCGTGCATGTCCTGGGCGATCCGGTGCCGTTCGCGCAGCCGCGCCTGGTGCACCACCATCACCCGCTCGCGCAGCAGCTGGTCGTTGCGCTCGCGCAGCGCGTCCAGCAGCGCGCGCCGCTGCGCCCGGTAGCGGCCGTAGAGCGCGGGCAGCACCGCGAGCACCAGGAAGCCGGCCAGCGAAAGCCCGATGATCAGCTTGGGCGAGGCCGAGCCCATGTCCTTCAGCACCCCGGACACCATGAACAGCAACCAGCTCGCCGTGAACGCCCCGACCAGCGCCCAGACCCGGCGGATCCGCGCCCCGGCCGTCCAGCCCACGCACACCAGCAGCAGCACCGACCCGACCGACCAGCCCGTCACCACCGCGGTCAGCATCAGCACGGGCGCCGGGAACCCCCGCCGCAGCACCCACAGCACGGCGACGGCCAGCCCGACCGGCAGCGTCAGCCCACTGTCGGCCACCGCCTCCAGCAGGGCGGCGAACCCGGCCATCAGCAGCGTCAACAGGGCCTCGCCCACCACCCGCCGGGGCGGCCAGGGCCCCGGCAGCGCCGTCCGTACCACCTTCGACCAGGCCCGTGCGATCGCATCCACCCGACGAGGCTAGCGGGCCGGTCACCGGTCCCGCGGTCCCCCTTCGTCGCCGTCCGGACCGACGAAAGTCGACCGTCCGAAGGCCGTGAGCAGCAGCGCCACGTCGTCCACCCGCCCGGAGGAGCCGACCTCGCGCAGCAGCCGCTCGGCCAGATCCTCCAGGTCCTCCCCCGTCCGGCCGTGCGCCAGCGCGGCCCGCAGCCGGTCCACCCCCTGGTCGATCGCCAGTGCCGGGTCCTCCACCAGCCCGTCCGTGTAGAGGGCGATCACCCCGCCGGTCCGCAGCCGCAGCCCGCTGACCGGGTACTCGGCGCCCTCGTCCACCCCCAGCAGCGGCCCGCCCGGGACGTACAGCGCCTCCGCTCGGCCGTCCGAGTGACGCAGCACCGGCGGCAGGTGTCCGGCACGGGCGATCCGCACCACGCCGTCGGCGGGGGTGAGGCGGACCAGGCAGCAGCTGGCGAGCAGCCCCGGATCGAGGTCCAGCAGCAGCCGGTTGGTCCGGGCCAGCACCTCGCCGGGCGGCTCGCCGCCGCTGGCGAAGGCGCGGACCGCGCTGCGCAGCTGGCCCATCGCGGCGGCGGCGCCCACGTTGTGGCCCTCGACGTCCCCGATCACCAGGGTCAGGTCGGCGCCGGTGGTGATCGCGTCGTACCAGTCGCCGCCGATCTCCATGCCCTGGGTGCCCGGCAGGTAGCGGGCGGCGGTCCGGATCCCCGGCACCCGCGGGAGCCGGTGCGGCAGCAGGCCCTGCTGCAGGCCGCGGGCGAGCGTGAACTCCGCGTCGTACAGCCGGGCGCGCTCCAGGGCCTGGGCGATGAAGCCGGCGAGGCCGGTGAGCAGGCCGCGCTCCTCGACGGTGAAGGAGTGCGGGCGCTCGAAGCCGAGGATGCAACTGCCCACCGGGCGGCCCGAGGCGAGCAGCGGAAGGAAGGCCCAGGCGCCCATCTCGTCCAGGACCAGCCCGGGGTAGGCGGTGGCCAGCTCCCGGACCGACTCGAAGAAGATCGGGGTGCGGGAGCTGAGCGTCTCGGCGCCGGGGACGCGGGCATCGATCGGAGTGCCCTCGAAGGCGTCCAGGAAGCCGTCCGGGTAGCCGGTCTGTGACACCAGGTGCAGCCGCCGGTCGCGCACCCCGTAGATGGCGAGCTCCTGCCCGCCGAAGGCCGGGAGGATCTCCTCGGCCACCGCCCGGCACACGTCGCGCACGGTGACGGCCTCGGTGAGTGCGCTGGCGAGCTGGAGCAGGTGGTGGGTGCTGCCCACCCCGCTCGTGCCGGTACCGGCCGTGGCGGTGGGCGGCGGCGGGGCGGCGGCGGGCGGCTCGGCCGCATCCGGCGGGGCCTCGGCGGCGACCACCTGGCCCGTCACGCCGGACGGGTCGGGGTAGAGCGAGAAGGCCAGCCAGCCGTCCGGCGGGCGGGGGGTCAGGAAGGCGGTGGGCCGCTGGGAGAGCAGGGCGGCGCGGTAGCGGTTCTCGTAGAAGGGGTCGGCGAGCCAGGACAGCGCCTCCCACGGGTGGTGGCCGACCAGCTCCTCCCGGCGGGCCCCCAGCAGCGGCTCGGCGGCCCGGTTGACGTAGCCGATCAGACCGTCCGGGTCGAGCGAGAACACGCCCTCGCGCAGCCGCTCGACGGCGGCCGCGGCGGCGCTGAGGGTCCGCACGTCCAGGACGGCGCCGACCAGGTGGGTCCGGCCGTCGGAGATCGCTCCGGGTATCCGGGCCCACAGCTCCACGGGGTACGGGCGGTCGTCCGGCCCGAGCACCCGCACCCGGGCGCCCAGCACCTCGCCGCGCTCCAGGGCGGTCCGGGCGGCGGCCCGGAACTCCGGCAGGTCCCCGGGGGCGATCCGGCGGTGCAGACAGGCCACCGTGCCGTCGAACCCGCCGGGCGCGAAGCCGAAGATCTCCCGGAACTGCGCGTCGGCGGCGAGCGCGCCGGTGGCCACGTCCCAGTCGAACAGCCCCACCCGGGTGGTCGGCACCGCCGGCGCCGGCAGCTCGACCACGGCCGTGTCCCCGCCCGGCTCCACCGACCGCCCGGCCTCCGCCAGCCCGTCCAGCCCCGCGCCGAGCCAGGAGGCCACGGCGGCCACCTGCGGAGCCTCCGCGGCCGGCACGCCCTCGTCCGAGGCGGGCCACAGCAGGGTCAGCACCCCGAACCGCTCCCCGCCGTGCCCCACCGGCACGCCCAGCGAGACGAAGTCGTACGGCAGGCCGACGGCGAGCTGCGGGAAGCGCCGCATGGTGTCCTCGTTGTTGATCAGCTCGACGGGCCGCCCGGTCCGGAAGCAGACCGCGACCGGCAGCGGCCCGGTGGCCGCCACCCGCCGGAACGGGCTCATGATCGACAGCGGCACCCCCGCGATGGTCCGCAGCACCAGCGACCGGCCGTCCCGCGAACGCAGGTACACCAGCACCCCGTACGCCCCGGTCGACCCGAGCACCCGGCGCACGGCCGCCGCCAGCAGGCGGTCCCGCGCATGAACCGCCTCGGAGACCGCCTCACGGACCGGCTCAGCGGCCCCACCGGTCTCATCCGGAAGGCGCATGCTCTCTTGCTACGTCCCACCCGCAACCCTGTCAACACGAACACCTGCGACCCGAGCCGCCCGCCGGCCGACGGGGTGAGCGTTCAGATCCCGGGGAGGTCGATCTCCACCGGGTACGGCGCCACGGCCTTGACCAGCCCGGTGAACAGCTCACCCGCCTCGTACGACCGACTCGCCGGGTCGAGCACGTACGTGTGGACGATCGGCACCCGACCGGCAGCCTGCTCGACCCTCCAGTAGAAGGGGATGCCCGCCTTGGCGTACTGGTCGAACTTGACTACCCGGTCGGTGGTCTCCGAGCCCGGCGAGACCACCTCGACCAGCAGCAGCACGTGGTCCGGTCTGGTGGGCGACTCGTCGATGGCGTCCGCACGGTAGACCACCACGTCCGGCCGACGGTTGTTGAGCGGCACGTCCTGCAACCGCACGTCGAAGTCGGTGTCGGCGTTCCACTCCGCACCGCCCGCCGCGTCCAGAGCGTTCGCCAGGAGGCGCGCCAAACGGTTGTGGCGCTTCGAGGCGCTCGGACTCACGACGACCATCCCGTCGACGATCTCGATGCCCGCGCACTGTTCCTCGGACCAGGAGTCGTACTCCTCACTGGTGATCTGCCGGTGCATCCACTCGGGTGCGATCATCTCGGCCGTCACGGCGTACCTCCCCCGGTCTCCTCGGCGGGCCTGTGCTGTGTGCCACAGCCTAGTACGGCCGCTGTGATCGTCTCGGGTGGTTCGGGTGCCGTTCGATATCCTCCCGGCGAGTGGCGGCGACGAGGCCGCCGGGGGTGGAAGCGAGAGCCGTATGCAGTCGCCGTCGTCCGAGGGGGCCGCGCGGGAGACGTCGTGGCAGTGGGACGAGGCCGGCGGCGGGGCGGAGGCGCCCGGGGACGTGATCGGCGGCGGGGGCGGGCCGCGGCTGAGCCGGCGCGGGGTGCTGGTGGGGGCCGGGGTGCTGGCGGCCGGCGGGGCGGCGTGGGCGTTCGCCGGCTCGGGTGGGGACGGGCCGAAGCCGCAGCCGACCGCGCTGTCCGGGCCGAAGCCGCTGTGGACGTACCGGGGGCCGGAGGCGATGACCCCCGAGCGGCTGGTCTCCCTGCCGCGCCACCCGGCGTACCTGTCCAAGGCCGGGCTGCAGGTGCTCGACCCCGTCAGCGGCGACCCTCGGCGGCTGCTGGTCTTCGACCCGCCGCGGCCCGCGGACTGGCCGAGCGACCTGGAACTGCCCGGCGGGAAGGTCGTGCTCGGGCCCGAGCACCTCCTCTCCGCCACCTCCCGGGGCCACATCGACGCCCACCACCTCACCGACCCGGGCGGCGACTGGAGCGAGCCGCTGCCCGACGAGCTGCAGGGCCAGACCAGGCTCGCCGGCGTCGACGGCATCTTCCTCTACGGCAGTGTCTGGGGCGACCCCCGGCGGGACGGCACCCCTCCGGAGGACCGGGTCTTCGCTCTGCGGCTCGCCGACCATTCCTTCGACTGGACCGTCCGCACGGAGGGCACCGAGCAGCCGGTCACCCCCGCCACCGGATTCGGCCTGGTCCTGGCCTGCGTCCGCTCCCTCGGCGGCCGTACCCAGCTGGTGGCCCGGGAGGCCTTCACCGGCCGCGAGCTGTGGACCGCCCCCGGCGCCGAGGACCTGCGCTGGTGCGTCACCGGTCTCCAGGAGCTCCTGGTCCCGGACGGCAACGGCGGCGTGCGCATGGTGAACCCCACTACGGGGGGGCCGGGTTGGAGCCACTCCCCGGCCCGGGGCGAGTCCTGGCGGGCGCTTCCGCCCGTCCTGGGGAGCGCCCAGGTGTTCGTCCCCCGCGACGACGGCGTCGTCAGCAGCCACGATCCGTCCACCGGCGCGGTGCTCTGGACCTGCCGGCTGCCGTTCCTCCTGGACCGCCGCAGCCGCCCCCTGGCCATCGGCGGCACGCTGTTCGTTCCGGGGCCGGCGGCCGGCGGGGTCGGCGCGATCGACACCGCGACCGGCCGGCTGCGGTGGACGTTCCGCGACTCCGGCCCGGGGCGGGACGTCTGGACCGTCTCCACCGACGGGAGCCGCCTCTACGCGGGCCACGACGACGTCCTGCACGCCCTGCCCCTGAACTGAACCGAACTTCGCCGAACGTGAGCCGGACGTGAACTGCGCCGAACTGGACCGAACGGCCGTACGAAGCGGCAGGATGGCCTGATGCAGGTGCGCCCGATCTCCCCCGACAAGCTGGCCGAGCTGCTCGCCGACCGCATCGCCGCGCTGCCCGGCGCCGGTGAGCGCCGGCTGCGGGTGGCCGTGGACGGCGCCGCGGCCGCCCGGCCCGAGGTGCTGGCCGACGCGCTGGTGGAGCCGTTGCGGCTGCGCGGCCGCCCGGCGCTGCGGGTGTCGGCGGCGGGCTTCCTGCGCCCGGCCTCGATCCGGCTGGAGTACGGCCACCAGGACGCGGACGCCTTCCACGACCTCTGGCTGGACGACGGCGCCCTGCTGCGCGAGGTGCTGGATCCGCTGGAGCCGGGTGGCAGCGGCCGGGTGCTGCCTTCGCTGCGCGACCCGGCCACCGACCGTTCGACCCGCGCCCCGTACACCCAACTCCCGCCCGGCGGTGTGCTGTTGCTGGACGGCGCCCTGCTGCTGGGCCGCTGGCTGCCGCTGGAGCTGACCGTCCACCTGGCGCTCACCCCGGCCGCGCTGGCCCGCCGCACCCCGGACGACCAGCAGTGGACGCTGCCCGCCTTCGCCCGCTACGAGGCGGAGACCGGGCCCGCCGAGGCCGCCGACGTCACCGTGCGGATGGACGACCCGCGCCACCCCGCCCTGGTCGAGCGGACGTGACCTCCGGGGCCGGTCCGCGCTGGCAGTACGGGCACCAGAACACCACCCGGTCACGCGGGGGCGTGCCCTGGCGCCCGGTCAGGACGGGCGTGACGCAGCGCGGGCAGGGCCGTCCGGCCCGGCCGTAGACCCAGTGCTGGTAGCCGGGGCGGGTGTCGCCGGTGGTGATGTGGCCGGGGCGCAGCTTGTTGGCGTCGAGCATCGCCCGGGCGCGCTCCACCAGCCGGTCGGGGTGCGGGAGTTCGCCGGCCTCGGTCCACGGGGTGACGCCGGCGACGAAGCACAGCTCGTTGGCGTAGACGTTGCCGATCCCGGCGAGGTTGCGCTGGTCGAGCAGGGCCTCGATGAGCGGGCGGGCGGGCCGGGCGAGGAGTCGGCGGACGGCCTCGACCGGGTCCCAGTCGGGGCCGAGCAGGTCGGGGCCGAGGTGGCCGACGATCCGGCGTTCGTCGGTGGTGCGCAGCAGCTCGACGACGGGCAGCCGGTAGCCGACGGCGGTGCCCCGGTCGGTGCCGAGGACGGCACGGATCTGCCAGTCGGGGCCGCCGGTCCAGCGCTCGCCGGGCCGGTAGACCTCCCAGCGGCCCTCGACCCGCAGATGGGTGTGCAGGGTGAGGCCGCCTTCGAGGCGGGTGAGCAGGTGTTTGCCGCGCGGGCGGACCTCCAGCACCCGGCGGCCGGCCAGCGGGGCGGTCGCGTACCCGGGCACCCGCAGGTCGGCGCTGGTCAGCGGCTGTCCGGCGAGGACGTCGTGCAGCCGGGCCGCCGCGCGGTAGACGGAGTCACCTTCTGGCATGACTCCATTCTGGTCCGCGCGGCGGCGCCGTGGGACGGGACCCCCCGTCCGCGGGCCGTTCGGGCTATTCGGAGGCGGCCTGGCCCTCGCGGACCACGACCACCGGGCAGGGCGCGTGCTCGGTGAGGTGGCGGCTGACGGAGCCGAGCAGTACGCCGGAGAATCCGCCGAGGCCTCGGCTGCCGACGACCAGCAGCGCGGCGCCCTTGGCGGCCTCCAGCAGGGCCTGGGCGGCGTTGCCGGGCATCACGGTCTCGCTGATCCGCACGGCGGGGTCCTCGCCGACCACCTTGGCGACGGTGTCGGAGAGGGTCTTGCCCGCGAGCTCCTCGGGGTTGAAGGCCTCGGAGACGGGGACGCCCGTTCCGACCCAGCCGTAGAAGGCGGGGTACTCCCAGGCGGCGATCACGTTGACCGTCCCGCCGACGGCCTTGGCGTAGTCGACGGCCCAGCGCAGCGCCTGCTCCGAGGCGGGCGAGCCGTCCACACCGACGACGATCCGGGGGTTGGCACTCATGCCGTTGCTCCTTCGGTTGCTCGTGTTGCTCGTGCTGCTCGTATTGCTCGTGCTGTTCCTGCGTGCTCTGCTTGCCCTGCTCTTCCCGCGTGCCCCGTTTGGAGCCCTGCCCTCCGAACATAGATCAAATCGGGCATACGGCCGGTAGTTGCCACGCCGTGGGCGGCGTTTCGCATTCAATTCGGATGCAGCCGATCGGTGTGCCCTGGGAGAATGGCGGGATGCCGAGCAAGCCTCGCCGCCGTACCGGCGGCTTCGCCGAGGTCCTCGCCGCCCTGCCGCCCGCCACCGGCACGGCCGGCGGCCCGTACCGCCAGTACCCGGTCGCGGCCGGCGGCTTCCTGGACGCCCGGGGCCGCTACTGGCGGCTCGCCCGCGGCCCGCTGGAGCGGCGGCTGGCCAAGCGGCTGATGACCGACGCCGACGAGATGACCCTGGGCGACTGGGGCGGCGGCTGGCACGAGGACTTCCCGGACGACTTCGTCCCGGTGCTGCTGACCCCCGAGGAGCGTCCGGCCGCCTGGCAGGCGGCCCTCGCCGAGGACCACCAGGCGTACGAGTTCCGCGCCGAGGGCGGCCTGACCCTGCTCTACCTCGACATCTCCTGCTGATCCGAGTGCGGTACGCCGCCCGTCGTCCTCGCGCCACGCCCACCGGGCCCGGCCCCGGATGAAGACCCGGGGCCGGGGCCGGTGAGGGCGGTCGCTAGCCCAGCTGCGGGGCGACCCGGGAGGCGACCAGTTCCAGGTGGTCGAGGTCGTCCAGGTCGAGGACCTGGAGGTAGATCCGCTCGCTGCCGACGGCCGCGTACCGGCCGATCCTCTCCACCACCTCGTCCGGGGTGCCGGCCAGGCCGTTGGCCTTCAGCTCCTCGACCTCGCGGCCGATCGCGGCGGCCCGGCGGGCCACCTCGGCGTCGTCCCGGCCGACGCAGACGACCAGCGCGTTGGAGTACACCAGCTCGTCGGCCTCGCGCCCGGCCTGCTCGACGGCGGTCCGGACCCGGCCGAACTGGGCCTCCGTGTCCTCCACCGAGGCGAACGGCAGGTTGAACTCGTCGGCGAAGCGGGCGGCCAGCGCCGGGGTGCGCTTCGGTCCGAGGCCGCCGACCAGCACCGGGATGCGCTCCTGGGCGGGCTTGGGCAGCGCGGGCGAGTCGGTGAGCGTGTAGTACTCGCCGGCGAAGTCGAAGGTGTCGCCGAGCTTGGTCCTCCACAGCCCGGTGATGATCGCCAGCTGCTCCTCCAGCCGTCCGAACTTCTCCTTCGGGAAGGGGATGCCGTACGCGGTGTGCTCGGCCTCGTACCAGCCGGTGCCCAGGCCGAACTCGACCCGGCCGCCGCTCATCGCGTCCACCTGGGCGACCTGGATCGCGGTGACGCCCGGCAGCCGGAAGGTGGCGGCGGTCATCAGGGTGCCGAGGCGGATGGTGCTGGTGTCGCGGGCGAGGCCGGCCAGGGTGATCCAGGCGTCGGTGGGCCCCGGCAGGCCGTCGACGTCGCCCATCCTGAGGTAGTGGTCGGAGCGGAAGAAGGCGCTGAAGGCGCCGAGCTCCTCGGCGGTGCGGGCGACCTTCAGGAGGGTGTCGTAGCTCGCGCCCTGCTGGGGCTCGGTGAAGATGCGGAGATCCATGCCGCCCATTCTGGTGGGGACCACCCGCCGGTGAGCGCAGGGAACCGGCCAAGCCGCGCAACCGGCCGGGGGCGGCCGGAACCCCGCCCCGAAGGTGGCCAAGGTCTCAGTACGGAACCGTCACGGGCGGCTTTTCCGCCCGATCCGTTCGCCTACGGTGGACGGATGTTCGCGACCTCCGACGACTCCTTCCGGCGCTCCCCCGACGAACCGGCCGGGTGCCCGCTACCCGGCATCGTGGCCGCCTTCACGCCCCGACTGGCCGAGTTCGCCTTCGAGCCCGGGTTCGCCGCGGAGGTCGACCAGCACGCGGCGATGCTGCGCGAACTGCTGTACGCGCAGGGGCCGGAGCTCGCGCCCCGGCCCCTGGACCGTGAGGAACTGTCGGACTACGCGCTGGGCTTCCTGGACGCGCTCGCCGAGATCGGCTGGCGGGAGCCGGTGGGCTACGACTACGCCGTCACCCGGCTGACCGCGATCTGCTGGCTGGTGCGGGAGCAGGGCCTGCTGGAGGTCTGAGGACCCGCTCCCCGGCCGGCCTTTCGGCTACCTCGGCTCGTCGCCCTCGACGCCCGGGGCGGGCGGGGTGCCCGGACCGGTCTGGGTGGTGGGCCGGATCGGCTGGTTGCCGAGCGCGTCGGAGCGGCCGGCCTGGTAGGCGGTGCCGCGCAGCCGGGTGCCCTCCTGCTCGGCGCTGCTCAGCCACCGCTCCCAGCGCTGGCGCATCGGCGCGATCAGGCCGCCGCCGATGCCGACCACCAGCACACCGGCGATGGCGGCGAGCGCGGCGATCAGCACCGGCCCGGTGATCGCGGTGGCGATCCCGGCCTGGCCCAGCGCCGCGATCACGCCGAGCCCCACGATGAACGCCCAGACGAGGGTCGAGACGGTCCGGCCGTACGAGGCGCCGGAGAGCGAGTTTCCGACGATGTCGCGCACGGCGTTGGCGATGGCCATGGCGACCACCACGATCGCGACCGCGACGATGCCCCTGGGCAGCCAGGCGACGATGCTGTGGATCATCACACTGATCGGGTTCGGGCCGAAGACGCCGAACGCCAGTTGCAGGGCCATCAGCAGGATCGCGTAGTAGACGATCTTGCAGATGATTCCGGTCATGTCGTACTTGGACCCGCTCAGGTGGCGGGCCATCCCGGCCCGCTCGGAAATCCGCTCCGAGCCGAGCCGGCGCAGCACGCGGTCCAGCACCTTGGCGATGGCCTTCGCCACGAACCAGCCGATGACCAGGATCGCCAGGAAGGCGATGAACTGCGGAATGAACTTGGCGATCTTGGACCAGGCCTCGGTGAAACCCGATCCGAAGTCGACGGACAGTGCGAGCTGCTGAGCCACGGAGTCCTCCACTCGGTGACACCGCGCCACGAGCGGCGCGTGCGGCCCCCCACCCTTCGTGAATAGCAGCCCGCCACCCGCACCGCGCGCCCCCGGTGTCCGGGATGGTTCCGTCGGGTGAAGCTCCGGCCGTCCGCACGCGTACAGTGGCGTTCCGGGGGCACGGGGCGACGGACGCGGGCGACGGGGCGGGACGGAGTGACGGTGATCGGAAACAGCGTGGACGGCGGTACGGCCGCGCACCGCGCCCTGCGGTGGCGCCACCTCCCGGAACAGCCGAGGGCCGCCGTCCTGGTGCTGCACGGCGGCGAGGAGCACAGCCTCGCCCGGCCCGGCCGCCTCAACCTGCCCCTGCTGCGGATGCACGGCTTCCTGCGCTCGCTCGACCGGGACGCCACGGACGCCGGGATCGCCCTCGGCACCGTCCGCTACCGCCACCGCGGCTGGAACGACACCCGTGCCGACGCCGCCCTGGACGCGTTCACCGCGCTCGACGAGCTCACCAAGGCGCTCGGCCCGGTGCCGACCGTCCTCATCGGCCACTCGATGGGCGGCCGCGCCGCCCTGCGGGCCGGCGGCCACCCGGCCGTCACCGGCCTGATCGCCCTCGCCCCCTGGTGCCCGCCCGAGGACCCCTGCGAACAACTCGCCGACCGCGACGTCCTGCTCCTGCACGGCGACCGCGACACCGTCACCCCGCCCGCCGACACCCGCGCCTTCGCCGCCCGCAGCCGCGCCGCCGGCGCCCGCGTCTGCGGCTACACCGTCACCGGCAGCGGCCACGCGATGCTCCAGCGCATCCCCGACTGGCACCGCGCCACCACCCGCCTCACCACCGCCCTCCTCGGCCTCCACCCCCTCCCCGCCGAAACCGCCTCCGCGCTCGCCCTCCCGCCCGCCTCCCGCGAGGCCCTCACCCTCCCCCTTCCCCGCCAGCCCCGCAGCGCCCCGACCCTGCCGACCAACGCCTGAGCGCAGCCCGGCCCGCTGGGAGGCGCGCAGGGCGAAACGGTCGTGCTACACGGACACACCCTCAGCAGCCGGGGCCAGGGCCGGGAGGTGCCCGGCGAGCAGGGCACGGCCGAGCGGGGTGCAGCGGTGAGTCACGCTGCGGCCGGTGCGGTCCTTGGTGGTGAGGCCGGAGTCGGCGAGCACGGTGGCGTGCTCGCTGGCGGAGGCGGTGGAGATGCCGAGGTGGGCGGCCAGGTCCTTGGTGGAGCAGGGGCCGTGGCCGGCGACGGCCTCCAGCGCGGCGGCCCTGGTCTGGCCGAGCAGGGCGGTGAGGGTGCGGCTGGGAGTGGGTTCGGCTTCGGCGAGCAAGGGGCCGTTGATCCTGGCGGGGTAGAGGAGGACGGGCTGCTGCTCCGGGTCCTCGAAGCGGGCGATGACGGGGCGCCGGGCGCCGAACACGCAGGGCTGGAGCAGCAGTCCGCGGCCGTCCAGACGCAGGTCGTGCCGGCAGCCGCCGACCAGCGGGAGGGTGAGCACGGGGCGGCGCCACGAGATCGCCGGGTGCAGGGTGCCCAGCACCTGGTCCGGCTCGGTGGCCCGGCGGCGCCGGCCGTGCTCGGTGGTGACGATGGTCTCGATCTGCCGCCGGTAGGGGTCGATCGCCCGGGTCTGGTAGTCGGCGGTGACGTTGCCGAGCAGCTTGCGGGCCCGCCGGTCCCCGGCCGCGACGCCGCGCGCGAAGGCGCTCAACTGCCGTACCCCGCCGACCGATCGCAGGTGGTCGCGGAGCGGCGCCTCGGGCGCCCCGGCGGTGGCGCTCTCGGTGGCTCCCGGGTCGCGGCGGACGGCGAGGAACTCCGGGATCGCCGAGGGGGTGTAGAGGTCGAAGAGCAGCGCGGTGCGCGGGTTCCAGGACGCGCGCAGGCGGTCCCGCCAGGCCTGGAAGCGCGGGTCGCGGTGACCGCTGATCAAGGCGTGGACGCTGAGGGACAGCTCCATCGACATGTCCGGGCGCTCCGCCACCCGAAGGCGGTCCAGGTCGTCCGTACCGAAGAAGATTCGCAGCACGTCCGCGATCGTCGCCCCGCAGTGGCGTGGGCCGCAAGAGTGTTCGGCGAGAACCGAATCCATTGCCGCGCGCCCCGGGCCCGGCCAGACTCCGGGGACCGACCGGACTCCGGGAACCGATCAGGCCCCGGGCCCGGCCGGACTCCGGGGACCGACCGGAAACCAACGCCCCGGCGGGGTGCCCGGGTGACGGACCGGGCGACCCGCCGGGGCGGTCCGGGGCACGCTGCCCGCGCCCCCGGCCAGCCCCCCGCTCCCCTCGACCGGGTGGTTTGGCCGTGCGCGGGCCGCCTGGCGGACCCGTCCGGTTCTCAGCCGAGTTCGGCTGCCGTCTCCACGACCACGCCGTAGAGGTCCCCGATCGTCGCGAGCGCGCCGCGGTGGACCTGGGCGGCGGTGAGGTCCGAAGCGCCGGACTGGAGCGGGCGGGTGGCGCAGGCCTCGGCGACGACGGTGGGGCGGTTGCCGCGCAGGAAGGCGCCGGCGGTGGTGAAGGTGACGCACATGTGGGTCATGAACCCGGCGATGACGACCTCCTGGCGCCCGGCCTCGTCGACCAGCTCGCCCAGGTTGGTGCCGACGAAGGAGTCCGGGGCCTGCTTGACCACCACGCGCTCGCCCTCCGCCGGGGCCACGCTCGGGTGGATCCGCCCGATCTCGGCGCGGATGTCGTACGGGCTGCCCTCGCCGGCGTCGTGGATGACGTGGATGACGGTGGTCCCGGCCGCCCGGGCGCGGGCGAGCAGGTCGGCCGCCGCGCCGAGGGCCGGCTCCCAGTCGGTCAGCTCCATCACGCCCTGGGTGTAGGTGTTCTGGTAGTCGACCAGGATCAGCGTGGCGGCGCCGAGTTCGGCGGGCTGCTCGTCGAGGCCGGTGACGGCGCGCAGGGTGGTGGTGGGCATGGCTGTACCGCCTTCGGAGGTTCGGGGGTGCGTGCGGGCCGCACCTGACACGGCCCGCATCGGAAACGCTACGGTCGGTACCCGCATGGCGGCAATGCCGTCTAACATGCAGATTCCGACATCGAGGGGGACGCGTTCGTGGAACCGGTGCAACGTCTGATCGTCATCCTGCTGTTCGAGGGCGTCGACCTGCTCGATGTCACCGGGCCGCCGGAGGTGTTCTCGCTGGCCCGGCGGGAGGTCGGCGACGCGGCCGGCTACCGGGTGGTGCTGGCCGCCGCGGGCCCGGAGCCCGTCACCACCGCCGCGGGCGTGCGGATCCTGCCCGATCTGACCTTCGAACAGGCCGCCGCCGGCGCCATCGACACCCTGCTGGTGCCCGGCTCGGTCGAGTTCGACGACGACCGCAGGGTCCGGGCGGTCGCCGACCCTGCCGTGGTCGAGCAGGTCCGCCGGCTGGCCGCCCGCTCGCGCCGGGTCGCCTCCGTCTGCGTCGGCGCGCACCTGCTGGCCGCCGCCGGGCTGCTGGACGGCAAGCGGGCCACCACGCACTGGTCGACCGCCGCCCAACTCGCCGCCGAGTACCCGGAGGTGGAGGTCGACGCCGACCCGATCTTCATTCGCGAGGGCGAGGTGTGGACCGGCGCGGGCATAAGCGCCTGCCTGGATCTCTCACTCGCCCTGGTCGCCGAGGACTTCGGCGAGGAGCTCACCCTGCGGGTCGCCCGGCAGCTGGTGATGTACCTCAAACGCCCCAGCGGCCAGAGCCAGTTCAGCGTTCCGATGGAGCCGGTCTCGGCCACCCGCAGGATCGAGGAGCTGCGCCACCACATCCTGCGCAACCTCTCCGGGCGGCTGACCGTCCCGGACCTCGCCGCCCACGCCCACGTCAGCGAACGGCAGTTGACCCGGATCTTCAAGACCGAACTGGGCACCACCCCGAGCGCCTACGTCGAGTCCGCACGGGTCGAACTCGCCCGCCAGCGCCTGGAGTCCACCGACGAGACGCTCGAACGCGTCGCCACCGCCTGCGGGTTCGGCACCACGGACACCCTGGTGCGCGCCTTCCGTCGCCGCCTGGACACCACGCCCACCGACTACCGGCAGCGCTTCCGCACCGGCCCGGCAAGGGAGTTCACGCTCCCGGCAGCCGTACCGTGAACACCGTACGGCCGGGCCGGCTGACCGCCTCGACCGTGCCGCCGTGCGCCTGGACCACGGCCCGGACGATGGCCAGGCCCAGCCCGGTGGAGCCGGTGGCGCGCGAGCGGGCGCGGTCGCCCCGGACGAACCGTTCGAAGACCCGCTCCAGCAGCTCCGGCGCGATCCCCGGCCCGTCGTCGACGACGCTCAACTCGACCCGCTCCCCCACGTGTTCGAGGCGCAGCTCGATCCCGGTGCCAGGCGGGGTGTGGGTGCGGGCGTTGGCCAGCAGGTTGGACACCACCTGGCACAGCCGGTGGCCGTCCCCGCGCACCAGCACCGGCTCCTCGGGCAGGGCCAGCCGCCAGCGGTGGTCCGGCCCGGCGGCCCGGGCGTCGGCGACGGCGTTGAGCGCGATCCGGGTGAGGTCCACCTCCTCCTCGGCCAGCGGTCGTCCGGCGTCCAGGCGGGCGAGCAGCAGCAGGTCCTCCACGATCGCGCCCATCCGCACCGCCTCGGCGTCGATCCGCTCCAGCGAGTGCCGCACCGGCCCGGGCACCGGCCCGGGATGGCGCAGCGCCAGCTCGGCGTGGCCGCGTACCGCCGCGACCGGGGTGCGCAGCTCGTGGCTGGCGTCGGCGGCGAAGGCGCGCAGCCGCTCCTCCACGGCGTGCCGGCGGGCGAGCGCGTCGCCGACGTGGCCGAGCATCCGGTTGAGCGCCGCGCCGACCCGGCCCACCTCGGTGCGCGGGTCGTCGTCCGGCACCCGTTCGGCCAGCAGCACGGCGCCGCTGGCCAGCGGCAGGGCGCTCACCCGCTCGGCCATGCCGACCACCCGCCGCAGCGGGCGCAGCGACCAGCCGACCCAGACCACCCCGGCGGCGCCGGCCACGGCGACGACGATCGCGAAGACGGTCAGCTCCAGGGTCTCCAGCCGGTCCACGGTCTCCTCCGCCGGGCGCAGCGGCAGCCCGCTGACCAGCACGTCGCCGTCCCGCCCGGCCACCGCGCGGACCCGGTAGCGGCCCAGCGTCCCGCCGAGGTCGAGGCTGCGGGCGGGGCCGCCGACCGGCAGGGCGGCGAGCGCGTGCTGCCGGGCGGGCTGGAAGGAGACCCGGTCGTCCTCGTCGTCGGGGCTGTTGACGTCGTCGGCGTCCCCGTCGACCACGCCCGCGGCGGTGACCCTGCCGTCGAGCAGTCGTACGCCCAGGGTGCCGGGGGTCTGGGCCCGGGTGTCGGGGCCCATGCCCTGGCCGGTGTGCTCCAGGCTCTCGGCGTAGCGGCCGCCGGCCTCGGCGAGCTGCTGGTCGAGCCGGCCGACCAGGAAGTGGCGCAGTGCGGCGGTGGTGGCGAAACCGACGGCGGTGCAGGTGGCCACCAGCAGCACCAGCAGGCCGGCGATCAGCCGGGCCCGCAGGGTGCGGGGCAGCAGGGTACGGGAGCGCACGGTGCGGGGGCGAATGGTGCGGCGCAGCGGGGTGCGGCGCAGCAGCCGACGGACGAGGGCCGCGGGGCTCCTCACGACGCGGCCTTGATCAGGTACCCCGCGCCGCGCACGGTGTGGATCATCGGGCTGCGGCCCGCGTCGACCTTCTTGCGCAGGTAGCTGATGTACAGCTCCACGATGTGCGCCTGCCCGCCGAAGTCGTACGACCAGACCGCGTCCAGGATCTGCGCCTTGCTGAGCACCTGCCGGGGGTGGTGCATCAGGTGGGCGAGCAGCGCGTACTCGGTCGGGCTGAGCTCGATGACCTCGCCGCCGCGGGTCAGCTCGCGGGCCCGCTCGTCGAGCACCAGGTCGCCGAGGACCAGCGCGTGCGGGGGCGGGACGCCCGGCCCGGCGGGCGGGGCGGCCCGGCGCAGCAGCCCGCGCAGCCGGGCCACCACCTCGGCCAGGCTGTACGGCTTGGTGACGTAGTCGTCGCCGCCCGCCGCGATGCCGGCGATGCGCTCCTCGACGGCGTCCCGGGCGGTGAGGAAGAGCACCCGCACCTCGGGCTGCTCGGCGTGGATGCGGCGCAGCACCTCCAGTCCGTCGAGGTCGGGCAGCATGACGTCGAGCACCACGGCGTGCGGGCGCCAGGCCGCCGCCTCCCGCACCGCCTCCAGGCCGGTGGTCGCGCCGCGCGACTGCCAGCCCTCGTAGCGGACGGCGCCGCAGACCACCTCCACCAGGTCCGGTTCGTCGTCGACGACCAGGACGCGCCACTGCGGGCAGTCTGCGGTGTCGTGCATGGGGGGCTCCTCGGTACTCGTTCGCGGTGCCCATCCTCTCCGGCCGCGATGAGAAACCCCTGAGATCATCTACGGCGGTTCGTGGACGCCCGTACCAGCTCCCACCTGCCCGGATACCGGTTCCGCCGGGTGCCGGGGCGCCCCGGTTCAGAGGTAACTCAGAGCTCGCGGTGCGACGGTGAACCCGCCCGGGCGGCACGCGCCGCCGCCGGGAGTGAGGAGGTTCCCCGATGACGACCGCCACCGCGCCGAGGGCGCGGCGCAATCCGCCGGTGTCCGCCGGTCCCCGGCACCGGGCGGCGGCACGCCCGCCGCTCGCCCTGCCACCGCGCGCCGCGCTCGGCCTGATCGCCGCCGGGGCGCTCGGCGTGCTCGGACTGTGGTGGGCCGGCACGTCCGCCGTGGTCGGCGGGGCCGGCTGGCTGACCAACGCCGGGCGGATCACCGGCCTGCTCGCCGGGTACGCGGCGCCGGTGCTGCTCCTGCTGATGGCCCGGCTGCCCGCCGTGGAGCGCGGCGTCGGCGCCGACCGGCTGGCGCGCTGGCACGCCTTCGGCGGGCGATGGATGGTCGCCCTGGTCTCGGTGCACGTGCTCACCGTCGTCTGGGGCTACGCGCTGACCGACCACCGCTGGCTGGTCGGCGAGGGCGTGGAGATCGTCTTCCACTACCCCGAGATGCTCAAGGCCGCCCTCGGCACCCTGCTGATGCTCGGCACCGGCGTGGTCTCCGCCCGGGCCGCGCGGCGCCGCTACTCCTACGAAACCTGGTACTACCTGCACCTGGCGACCTACCTCGCGGTGGCGCTGGCCTTCGCCCACCAGCTGGTCACCGGCGCCGACCTCGGCGGCGGGCCCGGCCGGGCCGCCTGGTACGCGCTCTACTTCGGGACGGCGGCGCTGCTCGGCTGGTACCGGCTGCTGCGGCCGTGGCTGCTGGACCGCCGGCACGGGCTGCGCGTGGCCGAGGTGCGGCCCGAAGGGCCCGGGGTGGTGTCGCTGTTCCTCACCGGGCGGCGGCTGGACGAGCTCCGGGCCGAGCCCGGCCAGTTCTTCCGCCTGCAGTTCCAGACGCCCGCACTGCGCTGGGCCGCCAACCCGTACTCGCTGTCCGCGCCGCCGCACCCGGAGTTCCTGCGGTTCACCGTCAAGGACCTCGGCGGGCACAGCGCCGCGGTGGCCGGGCTGCGCCCCGGGACGCGGGTGCGGGCCGAGGGGCCGTACGGGGCGTTCACCGGGCGCCGGCAGCGGAGGCGCAAGGTGCTGCTGCTCGGGGCGGGGGTGGGGATCACTCCGCTGCGGGCGCTGTTCGAGACCCTGCCGGGCGAGGTCACGCTGGTCCAGCGGGCGCGGCACGCCGAGGACGTGCTGTTCCGGGCCGAGCTGGCCGACGTCGCCCGGCGGCGCGGCGCGGTGGTGCACGAGTTGCTCGGCTCGCGGCAGCAGGTCGGGGACCTGGGGGTGGCGCTGGCCCGGATCGTGCCGGACCTGGCCGGGCACGAGGTGTACCTGTGCGGGCCGGAGGCGATGGCCGAGGAGGCCCTGCGCGCGCTGCGGGCCGCGGGGGTGCGGCCGGGGCGCATCCACCACGAGTCCTTCGTCTTCTGAGCCCCCACCCGTCGCTGACCTTCGAGGAGTTGTCCTGCCATGCGTCGAGCCGTCGTCACCAGTGCCGCCACCGCCGCCGGGGTGGTGCTGCTGCTCTCCCTCAAACCGCACCAGAGCGCCGGGAACGCGCCGATGATCAGCTCGGGGGCCGGAGCCGGCTCGGACTCCGGGTCCGCCTCCGCCGCCACCGGCCCGGGGTCCGGCACCGCTTCCGGCTCCGGAGCCGGCGGCGCCACCGGTACCGTGTCCTCGCCGTCCGCCGCCCCGGTCCCCGCCTCCGGCGGAGCCACCCGGAAGGTCAGCGGGGACACCGTGAACACCCGCTACGGGCCGGTGCAGGTGCAGGTCACCCTCGCCGGGAGCCGGATCACCGCCGTCGACGTCGTCAAGTACCCCACCGAGGACCGCCGGGACCGCGAGATCAACGGCAACGCCCTGCCCGTCCTCAACCAGGAGGCGATCTCCGCGCAGAGCGCCCAGATCGACGCGGTCAGCGGCGCGACCTACACCAGCGACGGCTACGTCCGCTCGCTGCAGAGCGCCCTCGACCGGGCGAAGGGCTGAGGCGCGGTGCTGCGGCACGCCGAACCGGTGATGGGCACCGTCTTCTCCTTCGCCGTCCGTGACCCGGGACCGGGCACCGAACCGGCGCTGCGGCGGATCGTCGAGCGGCTGCACCGGATCGACGCGGTGTTCTCGACCTACCGGCCGGAGAGCGACATCAGCCGCCTCGGGCGGGGTGAACTGGCCCTGGCGGACTGCGATCCGGAGGTCCGGACGGTGCTCGCCGCGTGCCGGGAGGTCGCGGCGGAGACCGACGGCCACTTCACCGAGCGGCCCGGCGGGCGGCTCGACCCCAGCGGCTGGGTCAAGGGCTGGGCCGTCGAGGAGGCGGCCGGACTGCTGCGCGCCTCCGGTGCCCGGCAGTACTGCGTCAGCGGCGGCGGGGACGTGCAGACCTCCGGCGGGCCGTGGCGGATCGGCGTCGCCGACCCCCGGCAGCCCGGCCGGCTCACCGCCGTGCTGAGCGGCGGGGACCTCGCGGTGGCCACCTCCGGCACCGCCGAGCGCGGCGCGCACATCCTCGATCCGCACACCGGCCGCCCGGCGGACGGCCTGCTCTCGCTCACCCTGGTCGGCGCCCCGGGCACCGGCATCGCCCGCACCGACGCCTGGGCCACCGCCGCGTTCGCGATGGGCCCCGACCGGGCGCTGGCCTGGGCCGCCCGCCGGCCCGGCATCGAGGCGCTCGCCGTGCTGCCGGACGGGACGAAGCGCTGGACACCCGGCCTGCCCGGGCACCTCCCGCCCTCGGGACCGGCCGACTGGCAGCTCGCGGCGTCGTGGGGTCAGGGCCCGCTCAGCAGTGCCTTGACGCTTCCGGGCGCCCTCAGCACGCCGTCGTCGGCCAGGATCCGCCCGTGCAGCGAGGCCAGTGCCGGGGACGGCTCCTCGTCGAACTCCCGGAGCCGCAGCGCCTGGAGCCGCCGGTAGACGTCGAGCGCGTCCGCCCGACGACCGCAGCGGTACAGGGCCAGCATCAGCAGGGCGTACAGCCGCTCGCGCACCGGATGCTCGGTGACCAGCAGGCGGAGCTCCTCCACGACCTCCTCGTGCCGATCGAGCCCCAGGGCCGCGGCGTACCGGTCCTCCAGCGCGGTCATGCGCTTCTCGGCCAGGCGGGTGCGCTCCCAGGAGGCGTACGGCCCCGGCACACCCTCCAGCGCGCGGCCCTGCCAGAGTTCGAGCGCGGACCGCAGCGCGTCGTGCGCCGCACGGAGGTCGCCGGCCGCCTCCGCCGCCGCCGCCGAGGCGATCCAGGAATCGAAGACGGACGCGTCCAGCGCCCCCGGGGCCACCCTCATCGCGTAGCCGTCACCCACCGACCGGAGGAGCTCGGCCGTTCCACGTGGGTGGGACCTGTCGCCCAGGGCCTTGCGGAGTCGGGCGACGTAGGTGCGCACCGCCGCGACGGCCTGCGGCGGTGGCTGGTCACCCCAGACCGCGTTGACCAGGCTGTCGTTGGACACCGGCGCCGGGGCGTGCAGGAGCAGAGCCGCGAGGACCGCCTGTTGCTTGGGCGAGCCGAGGTTCACCGGTTCCTCGTCCCACCAGGCCCGCAACGGGCCGAGGCCCGACGACTCGTCCTCCCACCAGGCGCGCAGCGACCCGAGGCCCGGCGATCCCTCGTCCCACCAGGCGCGCAGCGGGCCGAGCAGCGAGAACCGCAGACGACGCCGGGCGGGTTCGGGGGGCGTGCCGTCCGAGTCCGGCGGGAGTGCGGGCCGTCCCGGGGCTCCCGAGGCGGAGATCCTCCGGGCGACCTCGGCCGCCGACGGCCGCAGGCCCGGTTCCTCCCGCAGCAGTTCGAGGACGAGTTCGTCCAGGGCCGCCGGCACGCCCGGCCTGAACGCGCTCGGAGGGGGCAGCGTCCGCTCGTTCGGCGGCCGTGTGTCCGCCAGCATCTCGTAGAGCAGGCGGCCCAGGGCGTGGAGGTCGTCGGTGTGTTGCGACGCTTCGTCGAAGCCGAAGTCGCAGAGCGCCGGGCCACCGTCCGGGCGGACGAGGATGTTGGAGGACTTGACCTCGCCGTGCACGACGCCCTGGCCGTGGAGGTAGTCGAGCGCCTCCGCCACGGCCTGGCCCAGCATCGCGGCGTTGTGTACGGAGAAACGCCTCCTGGCCAGCACGCTCCTGAGGTTCGGCCCGTCGACGAACTCCAGTACCAGGTGGAGCTGTTCGTCATCGACGGCGCCGGCCAGGAAGGCGGCGATGCCCGGGTGTTCGAGTGCCTGGAGCCTGCGGACGCGGTCCATGAACGGTTCCGGCTGCCAGGCGCCGGTGCGCAGCCCGGCCCGGTCGAAGGACTTGATCACCACGGCCGAGCCGTCCCGTTCGTCCCGGCCGCGCCAGATCGTGCCGGCGGCGCCCTGGCCGAGCGGCACGATCCGGCGGAAGTGCCAGGCGATGAGCCGGCGCTGGACCTCGCTGCGCCGGCTGCCGGACAGCCGCCAGAGCTGGACCTGCTCCTCGCGGTCTCCGACGGTGGCGACGACCAGGCGGTGTTCGTCGCCGGTGATGCCGACGATCGCCTTCGTCCGGAGGTGGTCGAGGTGTTCGGCGATGCTGGGGCCGGAGTCGAAGAGCTCGCCCGGGGCCCACCGGCGGACCAGCCCCTGCCTGTCGAAGCCGAGCAGGACCGACGGGCCGTCGGCCTGCGGGACCGAGGTGACCGTCAGGAGCTGGTGCCCGTCGAAGCGCCTCAGGTAGGCGACCGGAACTCCCGCGTCCGCGTCCCACAGTTGCACGTGGCGGTCGGCGTCGGTGATCAGGACGTACACCCGACCGTCCGAGTGGGTGTGCGTGGCCATCGCCACCGGCTGCCACGGGAGCCTCCCGTGGTGCCTGATGAGGGAGCCGTCCGTACCGTCCCAGAAGGCGAGGTGCCGGTCGGCGTCCACGGTGCAGATGACGGATCGCGGACTGTGGTGGCCGAGGGCGGCCATGGCGACGACCGCGGGACCGGCGTCGAGGCGCAGCGGGGGCGCCAACTCCAGCCCGTACAGGGCGTTGAGGAAGCGGACCCGGCCGTCCACACCGTAGACGGCCAGTTCGTTGGGCCCCTCGGCGCTCGGCACCGCCGCCATCGCCAGGGCCGGGGAGGAGAGCCGGAAGCTCGCGACGCTCTGGATGGAGCCGGCCTGCTCCGCGCCGCCTCCGCCGGGTGCGGTCAGCTCGGCCAGCCTCTCGTCGAGGTCCCAGGCCGCCAACTCGTCCGGGCGCTTGGGCATCTCGTCGAGCAGCTGCTGGAGCTCCTCCGAGTTCTCGATCCGCGCGTAGTCCTCTCCGAGCCTGGCGCGGATCTCTCCGCGCAGCTCGGCCTCGGTGAACCGGCGCAGGGTGACGTATCTGGCCGAACCCGGGACGGGCAGCGAGTCGAACGAGTCGGCGGTGACGATCAGGCAGCCCCGCCCCGCGGCGGCCAGACCGAAGAGGTCGGAGGAGTCGCTCCCGGACCGGGTACGGATGCCCGTCCTCAGATCGTCCACGACGATCAGCCAGCCCGGATGGTCGGCGACCAGCGTGCTCAGCGGTACGTCCGCCGAGCGGCCGTCCGGGCTGAGCGCGGCCCGCAGTCGGTCCAGACCGGCCTGCAGCGATTCGGAGCTCCATCCGTCGAGCCAGTGCACGAAGGAGTGGCGCTCGCCGTGGCGCTGAACGTACTCCTGGACGAGGCGGCGCCGGCCCAGGCCCGGGGCGGACACGACCACCGCCGCCCTGGGCTGCGGCAGGCCCTCCCCGGCGAGACCGCGCTCGCACTCCCGGGTGAGCCAGGCGAGTTCACCCCTCCGCCCGATCATGTGCGGCGGGTCCGGCGGGGTGACGATGCGCGGCGCCGGTGTGAGCAGCTCCCGGCGGATCACCGGCCGGCCCGTCGCCCAGCCCAACGTCCGTGCGATCGAGGCGTGTTGGCCGCCCGCCCCGGCCAGCACCGCGGCCGCGACCTCCGCGAAGGGGCGGCTGCGCTCCGGCAGGCGGTGGCCCGACGATCCGGCGCCCGCCGCCAGGGCGCGGAAGTCGAGCGTCCCGCCGAAGGTGGCCGCGACCCGGCCGGAGACCTTGGCGAGAACCTGCTCCAGGACCCGCACCGACTCGCTGCGCGTCAACTCGGCGAGCAGTTCCTCCCGGACGCCGTCGACGAATTCGTACACCGTCTCGTCGGGGTCGGCCGAGGCGTCCCGGACCTCCAGCAGCCCGGACAGGAACAGCTCCGCCAGCTCCCGCTGCCCCGAGTCCGGCACCGTGGCCCGCTGGACCAGCCGCATCACCGGCAGGCTCAACGGCGCCGCCGCCAGGTGGCAGGCGAGCCGGTAGGCGTTCGGGGAACTGCCGGCCCGGAAGGCGGCGACCCGCTCGGCGGGCGCGATCGGGCCCGCCGCCGTGCGGCGCGGGCGCTGCGCGCGGGGCACGCCGGTCAGGGGCGTCGCGAGCATGGGCGTCCAGCCGGACGAGCGGCCTGCGGCGAGGTCGGCCCAGGGGGCGAGCCAGTCGGCGTCGATCTCCATCACCGGCAGCCAGCGCACCTCCGCCCGGGCGGCCGCGCCCGCCGCTCCGCGCGGGATGCCGGGCAGAGCGGCCTCGGTGCGGAAGACGGGGGCCGGCCGGTTGTGGGTGGCGGCGCGGCCCTCGACGGGGGCGGGGCGCAGGGCGGTGCGGTGCCAGAGACGCCGGGGCAGGACCTGGAGGGCGGCGGTGGGGCCGGTGGCGGCGGTCCGGGCGAGGAAGGCGGCCAGTTCCTCGCCGTGCCAGGCGGGGCCGACCCCGTCGGTGAGGACGAACAGGATGCGGCGGCCGTGCGGGTCGGCGAGCGGACGGGACCAGCCGCGCCCGGAGGCGGCGGGCGGCGGTGCGGCGCTGCGGCGGCGGCGCCGGAACACGGTCAGGTGCGGGACCGTCCGGTCGGTGTCCAGCGACCAGGTGCGCACCTCGGCGAAGGCGCCGTGGCGTTCCAGCAGGGTGGCGAGCTCCCCGGCCAGGTCGTGCCAGACGGCCATGGTGGCGCCGGTGTCCACCAGCAGGTCGACCGAGTACCTGGGCCGGGCCCGCTGCCAGACCGGCAGCAGGACGCCGGCCTCGGCGGTGGCGGCGGCCGTCGCCTCCTCGTCGAGGCGCAACTGCCGGAGGCCGCCGGCGCGGTGGCGCAGCGGTCGGCGCAGCGGCCGCAGGGCGCGGGCGATGGCCAGGGCGCCGGGCAGCGCGGCGGGCCGGGTGACCTGGACGACCTCGGCGCCCGGGCCTCCGCCGGCGGAGAGACTGCGGCGGGAGTGCAGTTCGACCTTGGGATCGGGCCCGGGGTCGTCCTCGGGATCGGGCCGGTCGTCCGGGCCGTCCGGCTCGGCGTCGGGTTCCGGGCGGGCGTCGGCGGGCGGGGACGGCTCATCGCCCGGCCGCCCCGGCGCTTCCGCGGATTCCCCCGGCCCCGCCGGCCCCGCCGGCCCCGTCGGATGCGGAGCGGAGGCGGGCGGCGCCGGGTCGGCGGCGGGTACGGGCGCGAGGCCGGCGAGCCGGGAGATCCACAGGGCGTCCGCGAGGTCCTGCGGCCGCGGTTCGCCGTCCACGGGCGCGACCAGCGCCGCCAGCGCCGCCCGGAGCACGGACCGCGCCTCGTCCGCGTGCGGTTCGAAGTCGCCCACCGGCCTTCGCCTCAGCTCTCGTTGAGCGGGCGCAGCAGGACGTCGTGGATGACGCCGCGCCCGGGTCGGCTGCCCCACAGGCCGCGCTCGGCCATGAGCAGGGCGTTGAGCAGCTGGTCGTTGGCGAGTTCGGCGCCGTCCTCGCGTTGGCGGCGCAGGAACTCGGTGATGAGCTCGGCGCGTTGGAGGCCGTCCGCCGACTCGTCGGAGCCCAGGTGGGCGGCCACCATCGCGGCCAGCCGGTCCTCGGTGGGCGGCTGGATCTCCAGCCGGACGCAGCGGCGCAGCAGGGCCGAGGGGAACTCGCGTTCGCCGTTGCTGGTGAGGACGACCAGCGGGAAGTCGGCGCAGCGCACCTGGCCGCCGCGCACGACGGTCGTCGAGCCGGGGTCGGCGGTGGCGACCTCCTGCGGGCCCGGTCCGAGGCGCTGCAGCTCGGGGATCTCGAACTCGCCCTCCTCGAAGACGTTCAGCAGGTCGTTGGGCAGGTCGATGTCGCTCTTGTCGATCTCGTCGATGAGGACGACCCGGGGCGTGCGCCAGGGCAGCAGCGCGGTGCCGAGCGGGCCGAGGCGCAGGAACCGGCCGATCGCGGGCGGCTGCCGCTCGCCGCCGTCCTGCGGGGCGCTGAGGCCGGCCTCGTGGAGGCGGCCGATGGCGTCGTAGGTGTAGAGGCCGTCGCGCAGGGCGGAGCGGCTGCTGACCGGCCAGCGCAGGACGGGGCCGAGGCCCAGCTCGTGCGCGACCGCGTAGGCGAGGGTGGACTTTCCGACGCCGGGCTTGCCGGTGATCAGCAGCGGGCGGCGCAGGTGCAGGGCGAGGTTGACGAGGTGGATCTCGCGTTCGTCGGCCTGGTAGGCGGTGGCCTGCCGGGTGCGGCCGAGCCGGCGGGCGGTCGGCCCGGTGGTCTCCTCGGCCGGGGGCGGCGGCAGTTCCTCGCCGTTCCCGGTCCAGTCGCCGAAGGTGCGCCAGGCCGGGGCGGGCGGGAGGTCGCCGATGCCCTCGTGGGGCACGCCGGTGCCCCGGGTAGATCCACCAGTTCTCGGGCACCGCTACCGCCTTGTCCTCGTCGTCGTTCCTGTGGTTCGCGTCCACGCGTCACACCATCCCCGGAAAGTGGGCGTCCTGATCGTGGTCCACACAGTTCGGGTCGTCCCAGAGCAGGGTCATGCCGTCCTGCTGCTGCTCGGCCCGGGTCACCTTGCGGTGGCGGTGGACGGCCTCCGGCAGCTGCGCCAGGGAGCGCGGGCGGTGCCTGCGCAGGGCCTCGACCACCTCGGTGGGCTCTCCGGGGGCGCGGCGCCAGAGCATGGCCGGGACTCCGTCGAGGACCATCGCTTCGAGCACGGCCTCACGCACCCGGGGGTCGAGGTCGTCGTACGGGGTGTCGAGGCCCAGGCAGGCCACGGTGGGCCGGCCGTCGAGCCAGCCGGGCAGGTCGGCGGCACGTTCGGGGAGCAGGGGCGGCCAGCCGATCCGGTCGACGGCCTCGCACTCCATGGTCTCGGCGAAGAGGTGTTCCCACCGTTCGTACCAGGCGTCGGTCTGGAGCCACGGGTTGGCGTAGCGGTCCAGGGAGCGGACGACGACGGGGTGCAGGAGTCCGAGCCGGTGTCCGCGCGGGGTCGGGGACCACAGTTCGGCGCTGTGGCCGAGCAGCGCGGCCGGCAGCAGGAACTCGATCCGGACCGGGCCGCGGTTGGTCCTGCGCATCGCGAAGAGCAGTTCCTGCCAGCCGGCCAGCCGGGCGCTGCCCTCCGTGATGAGGTCCTCCTTGGCGAGCGAGGCGGTGACGACCAGGTCGTTGAGGCGCTCGATCGGCCCGCCGTCCAGGGGCTGCCGGTAGTAGGAGGCCCGGAGGTGGTAGCGGCTGCGCTCGATGTGCTCCGGTGTCTCCGGGTCCAACCGGATCTGCACGATGAGCCGGCCTGCGGCGTCGACCCGGGGCCCCGGGCGGGGGCCTTCGATGGTGCTCAACAGGGCTTGGAGTTCGCCGAGTTGGGGATGGTTCGGGGCCAGCTCCGGATCGGCGGCCAGGGCGGCGAGGAAGGAGAGGGCGGGCCGGGCGTCGGGGGCGCCGCGGTGGTCCAGCAGTCGGCGCAGGATCTCCGGCAGGGTCGCCCCGGGGGCGAGGAGCCGGCGGCCGGGGGCGTCCTGGGGCAGGTGGCCGAGCAGCCGCTGCGGGCCGGGCGGGGGTGCCAGCGACCGCAGCAGGCCGATGACGCGCAGCAGGGCGTCGGCGGGCAGGCCGGTCTCGGCGGTCAGGGCCAGTACGGCCAGCTCCAGCCAGGGCAGCGCGCCGTCGTGCGGGTCGTGGACCCTGAGCGCCTCACCGAGGGAGCCGAGCACCGCCCGGGGATCGCGGGCGCGGGCGACGGCCCGCAGGATCTCCCGGACGTGCTCGCGGGCGGTGCGGCATTCCCTGACGTCCAGGGCGAAGTCCGGGGAGGACGGCGAGCGGCCCATCGTCTCCAGGACGTCCAGCCGGAAGCCCTGCCGGACCATCCGCTGGAACGTGAAGAGGATCTCGGCCAGCAGTTCCTCGGCCGCGGCCGGCCAGGCCGCCGGGCCCTCCCCGTGCCCGGCGGCCTGCGGCGGCCATCCGCCGTACGCCCCTGTGCTCATGGCCCTACCTGCTCCCCCAGCCCCCGGCGGCGCGGCCCACGACGGACCTGAGCCGCTCCAACGCCCCGTCGTACGGGGCGAGTTCCTCCAGCGCCGTGTACAGCGCGCGCAGCGCCGCCGGCGCGTCGCGGTGGTGCCGGCAGCGGCTCACGATGCGGAAGAGGTGGTCGCGCCGGCCGGAGCGCTCCTCGGCCTCGAAGGAGTGCGGCAGACCCAGGAGTTCACCCATCCGATCGAGCAGGTCGAAGCGGCTGTCGGCGCGCGCGGTGTACGGGATCGCCATCAGCGCGTCCACCAACTCGGCGTCGTCCGGCGGCGGTTCGGGCGGCTCCGCCGGCACCTCAGGGCCGAGGAAGGCGCGCAGGGCCGCCAACGGGACGTACCAGCCGCCCCGGATCCGCCGGTCGGCGCCGCTCCCCTTGAGCACGCCGCACACCAGTCCGTCCGGCCCGACCAGCATGCCGCCACCGAAGCCCGGCTTCACCGCCGCGCCCTCGACCCGGATGAACTCCCCTGATCGGCCGACCACTTGGAGTGCCAGGGTGTCGGGGTGAACCCCGGGCGTCGGGGTGTAGGCGGAGTACCCGAAGGCGGTCAGCCGTGTCCCCGGCGCCGCCTCGTCGCCCGCCAGCGGGGCGACCGGGTGGCCGGTGCCGGCCGCCGCCGGGACGGTGAGCAGCGCGAGATCGGGGAAGGCCTCGAACGGGCCGGTCCCCGCCGTGGCGGGCTCCGCCCGGACGTTGCCGGGCTCGACCGGGTAGGTGCCCGACTCGTGGCGCACGACCAGCCCTTCGGCCGTCTTGCCGCCGTTCAGGACCACCCGGGCGCAGGTGACCACCTGCCCGGGGGCCACCAGGAAGCCGCTGGCCCGGACCCCGTTCGCGGTCTCGACCAGGACGGTGCAGCGGCGCAGCGCCTCGGACCGGGCGTGGTCGAGGTGCGGGCCGGTCACTCCGCGACGGGGGTGGTGGTCGCGGCGCCGTCACCGTCCGCGGCCGCCCCGGAGTTCACCTCGCCGACGGCCCCCGCCCGTATGCTTCCGCCGCTCCTCGGCCTGATCGCCTCGGCCTCCGTGCCCCCGGCCACCCCGTCCCCCTCCCACCCGCAACCGCCGAACCGCGCGCCACAATACCCCGACCACCGCGCCACCGACCGGCACTCGGACGGATGGCCCCACCCCGGGCGGGGCCGGACGCTCCCCGACCTGCCCGGGCCCCACCGGGCCCTGGTCGGCGGCCCCGGCAGTGACGAGAAAAGGGCTCCCCTTCACCCGGCGTCCTCACGCCGGCTGAAGGGGAGCCCTCGGGTCCACCGGCTCGGACCCAACCCCACACACGACCGGCCCTCGAACCCCCGACGGAGCGGCCCGGGCCCGCGGCCACCCGATCGTGGCGTCCCCGGCGACGACACGGACCCGGCCCGGGACAGCGGCGGGCCCGGTACGGAAGGCTGGGACCACCTCGGCCCGGGGCCACGCGGCGCGGCGGCCACGACCGACCGGACCGACCCGAGACCGGGATGGTGGCATGCCCCGTCAGGACACTCCGACCGCCGGAGCCGCCCGGAGCGACGACTTCGCCGAGCTGCGCCGACGTGTCAGGGAGGCCGGGCTCCTCCGGAAGCGCCCGCTGTACTACGCGTGCCGGGCCGGCGCCCTGCTGGCCGCCCTGGCGCTGCTCCTCGTGTGGTTCGCCGGGCGCGGCGCGAGCTGGTGGCAGCTCGGCCTCGCGCCCCTGTTCGCCTTCGTGCTGGGCCAGTTGGCGCTGCTCGGGCACGATGTCGCGCACCACGCGGTGTTCTCCGGGCGGCGGGCGACCGACCTGGCGGGCATCCTCCTGGGGAACCTGGTGGTCGGCATGAGCTACGGGTGGTGGGTCAGCGACCACAACCGGCACCACGCGCACCCGAACCGGGAGGGGCGGGACCCGGCCGCCGACTCCATCCTGTTCGTCCGGACCGCCGAACAGGCCCTCCGCACACGGGGGTTGAGGAGGGCGGTCGCCAGGTACCAGGCGGAGCTGTTCTTCCCGCTGCTCTCCCTCCAGGCCCTCGGCCTGGTCGTCGCGACCGGGCTGACGCTCGCCAGGGGTTCGGTCCGCCACCCGCTGCTGGAGCGGGGCCTCGCCGCGCTCCACTACGCCTTGGTGGCGGGCCTGTTGCTGACCGTCCTCACCCCGGTCCAGGCCCTCGCGTTCGTCGCGGTCTGCGGCTCCCTCCTCGGCGTGTACCTGGGCTGCATCTTCGCGCCCAACCACAAGGGCATGCCGATGACCGGCCCGGAGCCGGGACACCCGGACTACCTCCGGCGGCAGGTGCTGCCCTCCCGCAACCTCCGCGCCGGACGGTTCGTCCACTTCGTGTTCGGCGGCCTCGGCCACCAGATCGAGCACCACCTGTTCCCGGGCATGCCGGTGGTGGCCCTGCGCCCGGCGGCGCGCATCGTCCGCGCCTACTGCGCGGAGATCGGCGTCGAGTACTGCGAGGCAGGCCTCGCCGACTCGTTCCGGGAGATCCTGCGCGATCTGCGGGCGGTCGGCCGCTCCGTCGAGGCGGGCCCGGCCGGGAGCGGGGCGCGGTCCGGACCCGGGGCCGGGTCCGGGCCGGAAGCCGAGGCCGCCCGGTGAGCCGGCACCCGCCCGGAACGGCGGCGCGCGCCGCGGACCTCCTGGAACCGGGCTCCGGCCGACTGCGCGTCCTGGTCTTCGCCGAGTCCTTCGCACCGCAGCTCAACGGCGTCGCCCACAGCGTGCTCCGAACGGCCGAGCACCTCGTCGCCCGCGGCCACTCCGTGCTCGTGGTCGCGCCGTCGGCCCCGCCCGGCCTCCGGCACCCGGGCGGCGCGACCGAGCGCACGTACTCCTACGGGGTGCTCCGGGTCCCGTCCGTACCGCTGCCCGGCTACCCGGAGGTGCGGATCGCGCTCCCCGGGCGGCAACCGGCCGAGGCCGTCGCCCGGTACCGTCCCGACGTCGTCCACCTGGCCGGGCCGTTCGCCCTCGGGGCCGCCGGAGCGGCGGCGGCCCGGCGGGCCGGAGCTCCGGTCGTGGCGGTGTTCCAGACCGACCTGGCGGCCTACGCCCGGACCTACCTGCCGGTGGCCGGAGCGGCCGGGGCCCGGATGGCCTGGCGGATCCTCCGGCGCATCCACTCCACGGCCGCGCGGACGCTGGCGCCCTCCCGGGCCTCGCTCCGCGCACTGGCGGCCCAGGGCGTGCCCCGGCTCCACCTGTGGCCGCGCGGGGTGGACCGCGAGCGGTTCCACCCGCGCCACCGCGACGAGGGCCTGCGCCGTCGGCTCGGCCCGCACGGGGAGGTCCTGGTCGGCTACGTCGGGCGCCTGGCGGCCGAGAAGCAGGTCGACCGACTGGCGCAGGTGTCCCGGCTGCCGGGCGTCCGGCTGGTGGTCGTCGGCGACGGCCCGTGCCGCGCCGCGCTGGAGGCCGCCCTGCCGGGCGCGCTCTTCCTGGGCCGGCGCACCGGCCACGAACTCGCCCGGCTCTACGCCTCGTTCGACGTCTTCGCGCACCCCGGACCGTTCGAGACCTTCGGCCAGACCATCCAGGAGGCCATGGCCAGCGGCCTGCCGGTGGTCGCCCCGGCGGTCGGCGGTCCGCTGGACCTCGTCCGGCCGAGGCGGACCGGCTTCCTCGTTCCGCCCGGCGAGGGGGACGGGTTCCGGGTCGCGGTGGAACGGCTCGCCCGCGACGGCGAGCTGAGGGCCGGGTTCGGGCGGGCGGGCCGCGCCGCCGTGGCCGAGCGCGGCTGGGAGGCGGTCGGCGACCGGCTGATCGGGCACTACCGGCTCGCCATCGCGGAGACCGCCCGTCCCCCACGGCGGTGAGCCGGCCGGACGACCGCAACCATCCGCCCCCACCGGAGGACCCGACCACCGTGCACCGCTCCCGCACCCCTCTCGCCGCCGTCCACGCAGCCAGTAGCACCCCCGCCGCCGACACCGCCGTGTTCCTGCACGGACTGGGCGGATGGACCCACAACTGGGCCGCGCTGATCGACCTCCTGCGGGCCTCGGTGCACTGCCTGGCCCTCGACCTGCCGGGCTTCGGGAGGTCGGAACCCCCGCCCGACGGCGTCGTCACCGTCGAGCGCCTGGCCGCGGCCGTCGCCGACCACCTCGACCGCACCGGGCACCGCCGTGTCCACCTGGTCGGCAACTCGCTGGGCGGCCTGACCGCCCTCCATCTCGCCGACCGCCGACCGGAGTTGGTCGCCACCCTGACCCTCGTCTCCCCCGTCCTGCCGGCCCTCCCCCCGCCCCAGGCGCTCCGGGTGTCACTGCTCGCCCTGCCCGGCGCCCCACGCCTGTACGCCCGGCTCCTCTCCGCCCGGAGCCCCGACCGCCAGCTCGACGACCTCTACGGCCTCGTCTACGCGGACCCCGCCCTCATCGGTGCCGAACAACGGGCGGTGGAGGCCCGCGAACGCTCACGCCGGGCCGAACTCCCCCACGCCCCCGGGATGTTGGCCGAGGGCGTACGCGCGGTGGTCCGCTCCCATCTGCGACAGGGTCCGTCCTCGGCCTGGCACCAGGCGCACCGGATCACCGTCCCGACCCTGCTGGTCTACGGACGCAAGGACCGCCTCGTCCCCTTCCGCACCGCGCACCGCGCCTACGCGGCCTTCCGGGACGCCCGCCTCCTCACCCTCCCCGGCGTCGGCCACGCCGCCATGCAGGAACGCCCCGCCCCCGTCGCCGCCGCCATCCGCGCCCTGATCACCGACGCCCGCCGCACACCACCGACGCGCGCCACCTGACCACGACGAGGATTCCGGCCGCCCCCGCCGTCCGGTTGCGGGGCGTCCGCGACCGGTGCTTGTGTCGGACACATGGCTGAACGATCCACCGTCCGCAGCGTGACCTACGACCTGCTGCGCACGCTCGGACTCACCACCGTCTTCGGCAACCCCGGCTCCACCGAGCAGCCCTTCCTCCAGGACTTCCCCGAGGACTTCACCTACGTCCTGGCGCTCCAGGAGGCCTCCGTCATCGCGATGGCCGACGCGTTCGCCCAGGTCGCCGGCCGCCCCGCGCTGGTCAACGTGCACTCCTCGGCCGGCCTGGGCAACGCGGTCGGCAACCTGGTCGCGGCCTACCACGGCAACACGCCCCTGATCGTCACCTCCGGCCAGCAGCACCGCGAGCTGGTGCCCGGGGATCCGTACCTCGCCAACCGGGACGCCGTCGAACTGCCGAGACCGTGGGTGAAGTGGTCCTACGAACCGGCCCGCGCCGAAGACGTCCCCGAGGCCTTCATGCGCGCCTACGCCGAGGCGCTCCAGCCGCCGGCCGGGCCGGTCTACCTGTCGATCCCCATGGACGACTGGAAGCGGCCCCTGTCCGGCTTCACCCGGGTGCGGACGGTCAGCACCCGGACGGCGCCCGACCCCCGGCGGCTGCGCGCCTTCGCCGAGCGCCTCTCCGCCAGCCGCCGGCCCGCGCTCGTCTTCGGACCCGAGGTCGACCGCGGCGGCGGCTGGGACGGGGCCGTCGCCCTCGCGGAGAAGCTGCGCGCGGCCGTCTACGGCGCCCCGCTCCTCGACCGTGCCTCCTTCCCCGAGGACCACCCGCTGTTCGGCGGCCCGCTGGGCCTGTCGGTGAGGACCATCGGCGACCGGCTGGCCGGGCACGACCTGGTGGCCGTGATCGGCGCGGAGGTGTTCCGCTACTACCCCTACGTCCCCGGCGACTACCTCCCCGCGGGCACCGGGCTGCTACAGATCACCGGCAATCCCCGGGTCGCGGCAGCGGCGCGGGTGGGCGACAGCCTGCTCGGCGATCCCGGGCTCGCGATCGAGCTGCTGCTGGACCTGGTCGAGGACGGATCCGCCCGGACGGCACCCGACCCGATGCCCCGGCCCCGCGTGCTGCCGCCCGCCCCGAACAGCCCGCTCACCCCGCCCGAGGTCTACGCCACCCTGAGCCGGGTCCGCCCGGCGGACGCGGTCATCGTCAACGAGTCGACCTCGACGATGGCCCAACAGCTCGAATGGCTCCCCACCACCCGGTCCGGATCGTTCTTCGCCACGGCGAGCGGCGGCATCGGCTGGGGCACCCCGGCGGCCGTCGGCGTCGCACTGGCCGACCGGGAACGGGGAGTGCGACGAACCGTGGTCGGCCTGATCGGCGACGGCTCCTTCCAGTACTCCGTGCAGGCCCTCTACACGGCGGCCCGGCACGAGCTCCCCGTCGTCTACGTGGTCATGCGCAACCACGAGTACTCGATCCTCAAGTCGTTCGCGGTGCTGGAGGAGACCCCGGGCGTCCCCGGACTCGACCTGCCCGGGCTCGACATCGCCTCCGTGGCGCGCGGCTTCGGCTGCCACGCCGTCGACGTGGAGACCACCGAGGACCTGGAGCGCGAGTTCAAGGCGGCCCTGGACGCCGGCACCACCACCGTCATCGTCGTCCCCACCCAACCGCAGAAGGCGATGCTGTAGGAGGCGGGGCCGGGACCGGGTGGCTCCGTTCCCTCCCATGAGCCCGATGAACTCAAGCAGCCGCTTGACAATGAACTCAAGCGGCTGCTTGAGTCCGGGTTGTGGCACGGGAACAGAAGACGGATCTACGCCGAGAGGCCGGCCAGAGGACCAGGGACGGCCTGATGGCGGCCGCCCTGGAACTGCTGGCCCAGCGCGGCCAGGCCGGGGTGACGCTCCGCGAGATCACCGATCGCGCGGGGGCCAACGTCGCCGCGGTGAGCTACCACTTCGGCTCACTGAAGGCGCTGTGCGACTCCGCGATCGAGCACGCGCTGGAGCAGTACCTGGACGCGCAGATCCAGGCGCTCGGCTCCCTGGACCACACCTCCACGCTCGAAGAACTGGCGGCCGCGTTCGCCCGGCCGATGGTTCGTGCCCTGGCCGCCGGAGGGCGAGAGCTGGAGGTGATACGGATCGTGGCCCGCGCCGGGATCGAGCCCCCGCAGGGGTGGGAGCGACTGGCCGGCAAGTTCGAGCAGACCCGCCGGGACGCCGTGCGCGTGCTGACCGCGAACCTTCCCGCCGTCGATGCCGGGGAGCTGACCTTCCGCACCCGGTGCGCGGCCGGCCTGCTGAACTGGCTCGCCCTGGCGCCGATCGGCACAGAGCTGGCCACCGAGTCCGCCGAGCAGATCGAGCGGCGCCTGCTCCCCGTGGTGGCGGGGGCGTTCCACGGCTACCCGCCCATGAGCTGACGATCGAGGGCACCTTCACCGGCCCCTTCGAAACGCCCGCCGGCACCATCCAGCCGACCGGCGCCCGGCTCAGCATCCCGACCGCCGACTTCTGGTACGTCGAGGACGGGAAGATCAAGGAATTCAACTGCTACGTCGGCGTCAGCGTCATGCTCGCCCAAATGGGAGTCCAGCCGGATTTCGCCTCCGCCGTCGCCGGCCGGTAAACGCGAAGAGCCCCCATCCGGTTTCCCGGATGAGGGCTCTTCTGAATAATTGTTCGGCGGCGTCCTACTCTCCCACAGGGTCCCCCCTGCAGTACCATCGGCGCTGTGAGGCTTAGCTTCCGGGTTCGGAATGTAACCGGGCGTTTCCCTCACGCTATGACCACCGAAACACTATGAAACTGTCAACCGCACCAACCCAGGTCAGGGTCGGGGTCGTTGTTTCAGAACAACACAGTGGACGCGAGCAACTGAGGACAAGC
>NZ_LFMD02000005.1:212827-266722 GCF_015776785.2 Kitasatospora sp. SUK 42
CGGGCCGGACACGCCTCGGAGGACCGCACGGCCGCGAGCCCCGCCGACCTTCGGCCGACCCCGACACACGTGACTACCAGTTCTGCCGATTTCACCGTCACGTCAGCGCACGCAAGAGGCCCCGCACGGTCAGCGAGACTGCACGGGGCACTGTCGTACGTGGGGCCTACCGGGCAGGAGCCCGAACCACTGGGGTCGGTCCCATGCGATCCGCTGGCCCTCGGCGCTGGCGGCCATCCGCAGCCGCTCGCCCGTGGGCTCGACCTGGCGGGCCGACCAGCAGGGGCACGGTCTGACCTCAGAACTCACAGGTTCCGGCGACATGAGTGCTCACCTGCTGGCGGCTACGGCACCGAGTCTCTACGACTCGGCAAGTCCCATTAGGCGGTTTCGGTGGGGAGGCCGGCCTCGACCCAGTCCTGGATGCCCTCGCGGTACTTGCGGACGTTGGTGTAGCCGAGGTGGGTGAGTCGGTCGGCGACCTGTCCGCTGTTGGGGCATGCCGGGTTGGAGCAGTAGGTGACGATCGCGGCGTCGCGGTCGGGGAGTACGGCGGATGCCCGGGCGTCGACGTCGGCCAGGACCAGTGCCAGGGCGCCGGGCAGGTGCTGCTGGGCGTGGTACTCGCCGCCGAGCGCGTCGACGACGGTCACGGCGCCGATCTCGATCGCTGCTGCCAGCTCGTCGCGGGTGATGAGTGCGGTCATGCCACTGCCTCCAAAGGAATCGGACTACAGTCCTCTTATGGCTCACGACATTAACGGACTGCGGTCCGGTTCTGCAACGCCGCTGGAACTGCTGCGGACGCCGCCGCCCAAGGAGCGCGCGGACGCGGCCCGCAACCGGGCCGCGGTGCTGGAGGCGGCCGCCAGGCTGTTCGCCGAGCAGGGCGTCGAGGCGGTTTCCATGGATCAGGTGGCCGCGGCCGCCGGTGTCGGCAAGGGCACCCTGTTCCGCCGGTTCGGTGACAAGTCGGGGCTGGCCGCCGCGCTGCTGGATGCCCGCGAGCGCGTCCTGCAGGAAGCGGTTCTGTCCGGGCCACCCCCACTTGGCCCCGGGGCCCCGGCCGACGAGCGCCTGGCCGCCTTCCTCAACGCCTACTTCGACTACCTGCTGGAGCATCTGGCGCTGGTCCGGATGTCCGAGACCGCCACGCCCGGAGCCCGGTACCGGATCGGGGCCTACCGGTTCTGGCACCGCCATGTGGCGATCCTGCTCGCCACCGTGCCCGACCCCGACCACACCGCCCACGCCCTGCTCGCCCCCCTGGCAGCCGATCACGTCGCCGCACTCCTGCCAGAGCTCGGCGAACAGCGGATGCGTACCGGCCTGCTCAACCTCGCCCACTCGGCGATGTGACAATCCCGCCCCGCCAGCCCGGGCTCAACCCGCCCTGCGATCCCTACGTGTCCGGCCCGGGCCGGGCCGGACACGCCTCGCGCCGAGCGTGCGGCTCGGGGCCTCGGCGCCGTTGGGGTTGATACGGACTGGCCCGGGGCCGGCGCCGTGGTCAGCCGGCGCGGGGGGTCCAGTCGGCGGGCAGGCCGGACTGGGCGAAGACGGCGTTCAGGCTGTAGAAGTCCTGGTCGGAGGTGATCTTTCGGCCGTGGGTGTCGAGAAGGGTCACCACCGGCACCGCGAAGGACTTGGGTGCGCCCTTGATGTGGCCGGCGTAGACGCCCTCGACGGTGATGTGGTCACCGCTGCGCCAGGCCTGCTTCACGGTGATCTTCACGTTCTCGATCCCGGCGTCGGTGCGGGCCTTCCAGCCGGAGATCTGGTCGCGACCGGTCATGGTGGCGCCGATTCCCTGGTCGGTGTAGGTGGCGTTCGGGGTGAACAGGGCACCCAGAGCGGCCGGGTCGGTCCCGCTCCAGGCGGCAGCCCAGGCGGTGACGATCGTGGGCTTCTCGGGCTCGTGGTGCTTGCTCGGCTGGGCCGCGACGGCGGTGGTCGTGGCGCCCGCAGCGGTGACGGCCGCGGCGATCAGGACGGAAGCGATGCGGATCTTCATGACGGTGTCCTCAACGGGGGTCAAAGGGAGTCGGGGTTCTGCAAGGGGTCAGTGTCGGCAGTACCGGCAGCGGACTGCGCCTGCGGCAGCGTGGTCAGCCGGCGCTGGGGGTCCAGTCGGCGGGCAGGCCGGACTGGGCGAAGACCGCGTTCAAGCTGTAGAAGTCCTGGTCCCGGGCGATCTCACCGTTCTCCAGGTCGAGCAGGGTGGCCAGCGGGACGGCGAACGGGGTGGGTGCGCCCTTGATGTGGCCGGCGTAGACGCCCTCGACGGTGATGCGATCGCCACAGTGCGAGGCGTGGTTCACGGTGACCTGCACGTCCTCGATCCCGGCGTCGGTGCGGGCCTTCCAGCCGGAGATCTGGTCGCGGCCGGTCATGGTGACGCCGATTCCCTGGTCGGTGTAGGTGGCGTTCGGGGTGAACAGGGTGCCCAGGGCGGTCGGGTCGGTGCCGTTCCAGGCGGCGGCCCAGGCGGCGACGATCCGGTCGAGGTTCATGGCAGTGCCCTACTTTCTTGATCGTGGGTTCGAACTGGTCACTCGTAAGATCAGCGGGACCCAGGGGCTCTGGGCCATGGGTGGGAGGCCGCGCGGACCGTTGCGGGGGCGGGTATGCGGGACACGGTGGACGGCCGGGGCGATCGCGCGGATGCGTGGTTGGCTCGTGCCTCGTGCCTCGTGCCTCGTGGCGTGGTCGAGGGTGCGGGTGCGGGTCAGGCGTCAGGGCGGAACGCGGTGAGGGGGCGAATGATCCGGGGCGGCGGCGGGCCCGGCGGTCACTGGTTCGGGTCGGAGACGATGACGACCTTGCCGGCGACCGTGCGGGATTCGGCAAGCGCCAGCGCCGCGCTTGCCTCGGTCAGCGGGAACCGGGCGGCGATCTGCGAGGTGAGCGCCCCGTCGGCCAGCAGCCTCAGTACCTGGGTGAGGTCCTCGCGCAGCCGACTGCGGAAGGATTCAAGGCGTCGCTTGCCGGCCCAGAAGTTGTAGAAGTGCGCGCTCCTGCCGTTGGGCAGGTAGTTCCACAAGGCCAGCTGGGCGACCGACTGCAACACCGGCAGTTGGGAGTTGCCCTCCTCGTTCTTCGTGGCCGCCGTGCCGTAGGACACCAAGGTCCCGCCCCGGCGCAGCAGCCCCCACGACTCCTTCAGGCCGGGCCCGCCGACGTGGTCGAACACCGCGTCGACGCCGTCGGGCGCGATCTCTCGGATGTGCTGGTACATGTCCGGGTCGCGGTAGTCGACCGGGATGGCGCCCAGGTCACGCACGAGCCGGTGGTGACGGTCCGACGCCGTGCCGATCACCTTGATGCCCGCGTGCCGGGCGAGTTGCACGAGGGTGGAACCGACGCCGCCGTTCGCACCCAGGACCACGATCGTCGCGCCGCTGCGTACCTTGGCGATCCGGTGCAGCATCTGCCAGGCAGTGATCCCGTTGACCACCACGGTCTCCGCGGGGACGGCGTCCACCTCGTCCGGCACGGGCACGAGGTCCGCGGCGTCGACCAGCAGATGACTGGCCCAGCCTCCGACCTTGGTGACCGCGGCGAAACGCCGCCCGATCAGGGCGGCATCGGCCTGCGAGCCGGCGGCGGTCACCGTGCCGACCACGTCGTATCCGGGGACGAAGGGGAAAGCCGGCTGGTCGTAGTACTTGCCGCGGCGCATCTGCTGCTCGGCGAAGGACACGCCTGTCGCGTCCATCCGCAGGACGACCTTCCCCTCGGCAGGGGCAGGAAGTTCCCGGACCCGGACTTCGAGGCCGCTCGGCTCGACCTTCCCGGGTAGGACGATCTCGGTGGCAGTGGTGGTGAAGGGGCTGACAAGCACGATGGGCTCCTGGTCCGGAACTTCCCTAACACTCGTAAGCTTACGCATGTAAGTCTTGAGCGCGCAAGGTGAACGGCTGTAAGTTTTTCTGCGTAAGACGACGACCTGGGAGAAGACATGCCCACACCCGCCTCACCGAGGCCCGCCCGCACTCGTAACCCCCGCGGGGAGGGGGGCCGCCTGCGCGACGACATCATGGCCGCGGCGACCGAGCTCCTCGATGAGAGCGGCGAAAGCAGCGTCACCCTGCGATCCGTCGCCCGCCGAGCAGGAGTGGCCGCTCCCTCGATCTACCGCCACTTTCCCGACCAGCCGAGCATCATGCTGGCCGTGGTGCAACAGGCTTTCGCCATGCTCGATGCAGAGTTGCGCACCGCCATGGACGCCGCGGGCAGTGACGCCAGAGGACGGCTGTTCGCCTTCTGCAACGCCTATCTGGACTTCGCGGACCAGCACCCTGGCCGTTACCGCACGATGTTCGGCGGGGCCTGGATGCCCGATCTGGGCAGCAGCTCGGTGACCGAAGGCGACGTTTCATCGCTGGGCGCGGAGAGCCTGACTCTGCTCGCCGACACCCTCGACGACTGCGTCCGCGCGGGCTGCGCAACCAGCAGCGACCCGGTCGCCGACGCCGTTGCCCTGTGGCTCGGCCTGCACGGGCTCGCCCACCAGCGGCTGGTGACCGTCGCCTTCCCGTGGCCGGCGGACATCGCCGAACGTCTCATCACCACGCTCGCCCACCTCAACGACGCGTAGCTGCGGGGCAATCAGGCCGCAGCGGGCGCCATCTCGGCGCCCAGCTCGGCATGCAGACGGAAGCGTCCGCCGTTCATTCGGACCGCACCGAAGATCGGCCGGGGGAAGTGGGTGCTCCGGCTGAGGAGGACGGCCTGTTGGGCGCGACCGGTCAGGTTGCCGAGTTCGGCGTTCTCGACGGCGGCGAGCTCGGTGGCGGCCGCGGCGAGCACGGCCTTCGTGAGGTCGGGGTCGTCGAGGTCGTGAAGGGCGCGTCCGGCGCGGTGGGTGGATTCGATCAAGGGGCTGTAGGAGACGACCGCCGAGCCGCCGCTGGGCAGGTTCGGATTGGCGATCGCGTCCGCGACCTCGCCGAAGTGCTTGCGTTCCTCCTCGTGGCGGCGGAGAGGCCCCGCCCCCTCCGCCGCCGCCTCAGCCGTCGGCCGGGTGGAGCACCATGGTCGCCGCGAGCACCGCGAGCGCGATCGTGCACGCCGCTGCCGCCAGCGCGCCGCGCAGGGACAGTGGACGCGGCCGCGACGCCCCCACCCCGAGCACGCGTCGATGAGCCATGCGCAGGAAGCCCAGCCAGGTGAGGGCGATCAGCGAAACCACCGGCAGCGGGACCTGTTTGACCGCCAGCAGCGCCGCCACCGTGTACGAGAGCGTCGTCCGCCGCCAGGCCAGCCGGGTGCGCTCGGGTTGGAGTCCGGGGTCCCGTCCCGCCGTCGTCACGGACCCTCCCAGCCGAAGAGGACCACCACCACCATCGTCACGGCCACGGTCGCCACGCCCAGGCCGAGCACCGTCGGGAACCGCGAGACCGGAAGGTCCTTCCCGAGCCGCATCGCCCGCTCGCACCGCACCCAGTGGTTGACCGCCCGCAGTGCGCAGAGCACCCCGGCGGCCAGGAGCGCGAGCGCCAGTCCGGCGCGGACGCCGCGGGCCAGCTCCGGCAGGAACTGGTCGACGGCGAACCCGCCGCCGATCAGCGCCAGCGCCGTCCGGATCCAGGCGAGGAAGGTGCGTTCATTGGCCAGCGAGAACCGGTAGTCGGGGGTGTCCCCCTCGTCGTGGATGCGCGTCGGCGCGAACCACAGCCGCAGGGTCCGTAGGCGTTCGTTCATGGGGAGACCGTGCGGAAGCCGGCGTTGGCCATGGACGAGTCGGGGGTGTTCGAGGTTCGGGCCGCGTTGCGGTAGCGGTTGCAGTAGCTGTCGTGGCAGAGGAAGGACCCGCCTCGCATGACCCTCGGCGCATGGGGGGCCGTGCCGGCCGGGCCGGTGGGATCGTGCACGGTCCCTGCCGCGAGGTCCCGGGTGTAGGTGTCCACGGCCCACGCGTCGGCGCACCATTCCCAGACGTTGCCGACGGTCTGCCAGAGTCCGTAGGCGTTGGGGGAGTACGTGCGCACGGGGGCCGTGGTGAGGAAGCCGTCGTCCATCGTGTTCTCCGCGGGGAAGGCGCCCTGCCAGATGTTCAGCCGCCAGCCCGCGCGCTCGCCCTCCTGCGCGCCGAGGTCGTCGCCCCAGGGGTAGCGCCTGCCGTCGAGTCCGCCGCGCGTGGCCGCCTCCCACTGGGCTTCGGTGGGCAGGGCGCGGCCGGCCCAGGCGCAGTAGGCCTGGGCGTCGTTCCAGGAGATGTGGACCACGGGGTGCTCGTCCAGCCCCTCGATCGACGATCTCGGGCCGCCCGGGTGGCGCCAGTCCGCGCCCCGGACGCCGCGCCACCACGGGGTCTGCGGCGGCTGCCCGAGGATGTCGCGGGGGTCGGCGGCGAGTGCGAGGTGGAAGACGGCGGAGAAGCCGAAGGTCTCCGCTTCGGTGCGGTACCCGGTCGCGGCCGCGAACTTCGCCCAGTCGGCGTTGGTGACGCTGGTCGTGTCGATGTCGAAGGCGGTGAGGGACACCGGGTGGACGGGGGTCTCGCCGTCGGCCGGTGCGCCGTCGCCGTGGGCGTCGCCCATCCGGAAGGTCTGCGCGGGGATGTGTGCCTGCGGGACGGTGTGCGCGGACTGCCCCGCCGGCTTCGGGTGCCCGGACGGGGGCGGGGGGACGGCGGGCCCGGTGGCGCGCTGGGGGGCGCAGCAGCCGGTGCGGTGCTCGGGTCGGTCCATGGTGCTTCCTTGCGGGGGTGTGGGCCGCGACCGTGCCGAGCCGGGTCGACGGCTCGGGCACGGTCGCGGCCCGGAAGGGGCGATCAGCGCTTGAACGCGGCCAGGAGTGGTGCGGGGTCGAACACGGCGGCGTCCGGCGTGTACTCGTCGTCGAGCAGCAGCCGCAGGTAGCGCCCGGCACTGCTGAGGTACTCGCCGCCCGAGGTCGCGGCCGCGTCGACGACCTCCCGGTACGGGCGCACCCGGTCGAGGTCGAGGTAGGTGAGCGCGTTGACCGCCTCCAGCCGGGCCCACGGGGTGCCCTCCGACGCCGCCACGCGGGCGAGGGCCTGGTAGGCGGCTTCGTCGCCGGTCAGTCGGGCGAGGGCCTCTGCGGCGGGAACGACGACGGACGGCTCGGGGTCGGCGAGGGCCGTGCGGAGCGGGGCCGCCGCGTCGGGGACACCGGGGGTGAGCCGGAGGATGCCGATGGCGGCCCAGCGGCGCACGGTCGCGTCGTCGTCCTCCAGGGCGGTCAGCAGTTCCGGGAGTACGGAGCTGTTGCGCTCCAGCCCGCGGTCGGCGAGGTCGAGGATCCGCTCCAGGGGGTAGGCGCCGGGGGCGCGGCTCGCGTCCCAGCCGAGGAGCGGGGAGTCCTCGGGCAGGAAGCCGTTGTCGTGGCCGGCGAGGATGTGTTCGCGCAGCGCCTGCCGCAGCTGGGCCTCGACCTCGGCGAACTCGGGGCGCCCGGCCAGGTTCTCGACCTCGTCCGGGTCGGCGTCCACGTCGTACAGCTCGACCGGCGCGGCGGGCAGCCACCACCGCTCCTGCTCGGGGGTCAGCCGCCCGGCGGTGTGCTCCACCTCCCAGGAGCGGAAGCCGGCCGCGTTCCAGGCGAAGGCCTGGTGCTGGATCACCGGGCGGTGCGGCGTGTAGTTGCGCAGGTAGCGGAAGCGGCGGCTGCGGACGGTGCGCACCAGGCTGAAGCGCTCGTCCATCCGGCCGCGCTCGCCGAACGCGAGCGCGGGCCCGGTCGGCTCGGTCAGTGGCCGCTCTGCCATCTGCGGGGGGACGGGGAGGCCGGCGAGGGCGAGCAGGGTCGGGGCGACGGACAGCGTCGAGACCGGCTCGGGGTGCCGCGATCCGGCGGGTGCCAGCCGCTCGGCGAGCCGGGGCGGGGCGGACACCAGCAGCGGCACGTGCAGGCCCTCGTCGTAGAGGTAGCGCTTGCTCCTCGGGGTGACGCCGCCGTGGTCGGAGGTGAGGAGTACGACGGTGTTTTCGGCGAGGCCGTCCTCGGCCAGTTGGCCGAGCAGGTCGGCGACGAACGCGTCCAGCCGGGCGACGGCGCTGTAGTAGCGGGCGAAGTCCGACCGCACCTCGGGGGTGTCCGGCAGGTAGCGGGGCAGGCGGATCGCTTCGAGCGGTACGGCGGGCGTCAGCGGCTCGCCGAACACCGCGGACGATCCGATCGCGCGCGCGAGCGGGGAGTTCTCGTCGAAGACCGACGACTCGTGCGTCGGGTCGTAGTTGAAGACGGCGAGGAACGGTGCTCCGGCGGGCCGGTTTCGCCAGTGCGCCGTCCGGGAGGACTCGTCCCAGATCGCGTTCGCGTCCACGTCGAGGTTGTAGTCGGTCTTCGCGTTGTTGGTGCAGTGGTACCCGGCGTCGCGGAAGAGCTCGGGGTAGGTCGCCATCCAGTCCGGGCGGGCGGCGACGGCGCGCATCCGGTCGGCGGGCGAGTGGCTCTCGGGCGCGATTCCGGTGAGCAGGGCGAAGCGCGACGGCGAGCACACCGGGGCCGGGGAGTAGGCGCGCTCGTAGAGCACCCCGCGCGAGGCGAGGGCGTCGATGGCCGGCGTCACGGCGTGCGCGTCGCCGTAGCAGCCGAACCAGGGCGGGCAGTCCTCCGAGACGATCCAGAGGATGTTCGGCCGTTCCGCGACAGTTCCCATGACGGGCCTCCTATATCTACCGACTACTCGGTAGATATAGCAGGCCGGACGGGGATCGCGCTACGGCTCCGCCCGAAGGTGTCGGGTGGCCTGCTCGAAAGTGTCGAGCATGTCCATCGCGGGCCGGTGGAGCGCCTGGAGCTGCAGGCCGTCCATCAGGGCGATCAGTGACGCGGCGGCGGCCCCGGGGTCGACGCCGGCGGCGATCCGGCCGCGCGCCGCCTCCGAGCGCAGGTGCTCGGCGAATTGGGCGTGCATGGTCTCGTACCGGCGGAGGAAGTACTCGTGGGCCGGATGCTCCGGATCGGTCGCCTCCGCGGCCAGGGTGACGAAGAGCCGCATGAAGCCGGGGTCGTCGCGGTTGCGCCGCAGCACGAAGCGGCAGGCCCCGAGCGCACCCTCCGCCTCGATCGCCTCGTCGAGCTTGGCCTGGGTGAGCGCGTTGCGCTGCTCCAGCGTCGTCAGGAGGAGCTGTTCCTTGGTGGGGAAGTAGTGCAGCAGGCCCTGGATGGTCAGGCCGACCTCGTCGGCGACGGCCTTGAGGGAGCCCTGCCGGTAGCCCTGCTGGCCGAAGACGGCGATGGCCGCCTCGACGATCTGGGCGCGGCGGCGTTCCGGTGAGGTGCGCGGTGCGCGGGTCCTCGGGCGAGCGGTGGGTGCGACATCCGTCATATCCGAATCGTAGTGCCGCGGCCATTGTGCTACCTACCGAGTGCTCGGTATATATACCGGACGCCCTCGGGCCGATGAGGGCAAAGCAGGAGAAAGGTCGCACCACCATGGACAACGAGAGATCCGTCGCTCCGGTGGACGTACCGGCCGGCGCAGCCGTCGGCCCCGCCACCGCCGCCGAGGCGTCCGGCGCGGAGCGCGAGCACCACCCCGGAAAGCTCGTCTCAGCGGGATTCCAGGCCTCGCTGTTCCTCGCGTTCCTCGGCGTGTGGACCGCCCTGCTGCCCGCCACCAGCATCACCCTGGCGCTGCGGGTGAACCAGATCGATCCCGACGGGAAGGCGGCCGGCCTCTCGCTCGTGCTCGGCGTCGGCGCGTTCGTCGCCCTCGTCGGGCAGAACCTGTTCGGAGCGCTGAGCGACCGCACCACCAGCCGGTTCGGGATGCGCAAGCCCTGGATCGCCTCCGGCATGGTCACCGGCGCGGCCAGCCTGCTGCTCCTCGCCTCGGCCGACAGCATCCCGCTGCTCGTGCTCGCCTGGGCGCTGACGCAGCTGACCTTCAACGCCCTGATCGCCGGCCTCAACCCGGTCATCCCCGACCAGGTGCCGAAGCGTCAACTCGGCCGCGTCTCCGGGCTGATGGGCATCACCCAGGTGCTCGCCGGGGTCGGCGGTGCCTTCCTCGCGCAGCTGTTCCTGCCCAACCTGACAGCCGCCATGCTGATCCCCGGGCTGTTCATGCTGGTCTTCGTCACGGTGTTCCTGCGCATCCTGAAGGATCGCCGGGCCAAGCGCGAGGACCTGCCGCCGTTCAGCCTGCTGACCCTGCTCAAGGCGTTCTGGACGAGCCCGCGCGAAGCCCCCGACTTCGCGCTGGCCTGGATCTCCCGGCTGATGGTCATGTTCGGCAACATGACGCTGGCGAACTACCAGCTGTTCTTCCTGCTCGACCGGTTCGGCTACACCGAGGACAACGTCGGCCCCGCGGTGCTGCTCCTCACGGTCATCAACGCGGTCACGGCGATCCCCACCAGCATCGTCTTCGGGCGGATCTCCGACCGCCTGGGCCGCCGGAAGATCTTCGTGCTGGTCTCCGCGGTCGTCCTCTCGGTCGCCCACATCGTCGCCGGCTTCGCACCGAACTTCGCGACCTTCGTCGCCTCCTCGGTGATCGCCGGCTTCGCGATGGGCGCCTATCTGTCGGTCGACCAGGCGCTGGTCGCGGAGGTGCTGCCCTCCCGTACGGACGTGGCCAAGGACATGGCCGTACTGCACCTCGCGAACGTGCTGCCGCAGACGCTGGTGCCGGTCACCGCGCCGCTGTTCCTGATGATCGGCGGCGGGTCGAGCAACTATCCCGCGCTGTTCCTCGGCGGCGCCGTCATCGCCATCGTCGGCGCCGTCGCGAACCAGTTCATCCGATCCGTCCGCTGAGCCGGTACCGGACAGAACCCGACAACCCCCTGAACAACGGAAAGACACGGAAGAGGAAACCATGACCGACACCACCACCCCGGCGGCCGCGGTGCCCGACCAGGTGCGCGATCTCACCCTGGCCGAGAAGGCCTCGCTGACCAGCGGCGCGAGCTTCTGGCGCACCAAGGCCGTCGAGCGCCACGGCATACCCTCGATCATGCTCACCGACGGTCCGCACGGTCTGCGCAAGCAGCGGGAGGGCGGCGACCACCTCGGTCTCGGCGGGAGCGTCCCGGCCACCTGTTTCCCGCCCGCCGTCGGCCTGGGATCCTCGTGGGACGTCGACCTCGCCCGCCGGGTCGGCGAGGCGCTCGGCACCGAGGCGTCGATCGAGGACGTCGCGGTGCTGCTCGGCCCCGGCATCAACATCAAGCGCTCGCCGCTGTGCGGGCGCAACTTCGAGTACCTCTCCGAGGACCCGGTCGTCTCGGGCGTGCTCGGAGCCGCGCTGGTCAAGGGCATCCAGTCCAAGGGGGTGGGGACCTCGCTCAAGCACTACGCCGCCAACAACCAGGAGGACGACCGGCTGCGCGCGTCGAGCGACGTCGACCCGCGCCCGCTGCGCGAGATCTACCTGCGCGGCTTCCAGCGCGTGGTGGAGGACGCGCAGCCGTGGACGGTGATGTGCTCGTACAACCGCATCAACGGCGTGTACGCCTCCGAGGACCCCTGGCTGCTCACCAGCGTGCTGCGCGACGAGTGGGGCTTCCGGGGCCTGGTGGTGTCGGACTGGGGCGCGGTCAACGACCGCGTCAAGGCCGTCGCGGCGGGCCTGGATCTCGAAATGCCCTCGTCGAACGGCGTGACGGACGCCCTGATCGTCGCCGCGGTCGAGGACGGGACGCTCGACGAGAGCGTGGTCGACACCGCCGCGGGACGCGTCGTCGACCTCGTCCGCAAGGCGCGGGCGGGGGCGGGCGCCGTCGAGGGACCGCTCGACGTCGACGCGCACCACGCCCTGGCCCGCGAGGCAGGCGGCCGCTCGATCGTGCTGCTCAAGAACGACGGGGCGCTGCTGCCGCTGGCCAGGGACACCCGCATCGCCGTCATCGGCGAGTTCGCCGGGAAGCCGCGCTACCAGGGCGCCGGCTCGTCGCTGATCAATCCGACCCGCCTGGACAACGCGCTCGACGAGATCCGCGCGCTCTCGACCGGCACCGTGCTCCACGCCCGGGGCTTCGCGAGCGCGCTCGGGACGACGGACGCCGAGGCCGCGGCGCTGCGCGAGGAGGCGGTGGCCACGGCGGCCGGCGCCGACGTCGTCGTCCTCTTCCTGGGGCTTCCGGCGCGGCTGGAGTCCGAGGGGTACGACCGCGAGGACATCGACCTTCCCGCCGTTCAGACCGAACTGCTCGACGCCGTGCTCGACGCCAACCCGAACACGGTGGTCGTCCTCTCCAACGGCGGCGTCGTGGCGCTGCCGTTCGCCGACCGGGTGCCGGCGATCCTCGAAGGCTGGCTGCTGGGCCAGGCCGGCGGCGGCGCGACCGCGGACGTCCTGTTCGGCGAGGTCAACCCGTCGGGCAAGCTCACCGAGACGATCCCGCTCCGGCTGGAGGACACCCCCGCGTTCCTGGACTTCCCCGGTGAGTTCTCGCACGTGCGGTACGGCGAGGGCCTGTTCGTCGGGTACCACTGGTACGACGCGCGCCGGATGGCGGTGGCGTTCCCGTTCGGCCACGGCCTGTCGTACACCACCTTCGCGTACGGGGCCGCCTCCGCCGCGGTCAACGCCGCGGGCGACATCGACGTGACGGTGACGGTCACCAACACCGGCGACCGGGAGGGCCGCGAGGTCGTGCAGGTCTACACCGCGCTGCCCGGCGGCGGCGTGCAGCGTCCGGTACGGGAACTGAAGGCGTTCGCCTCGGTGAACCTCGCGCCGGGCGAGGCACGCGAGATCGCCCTGACGGTGCGCCGCGAGGACCTCGCGTACTGGGACATCCGCGCGGACCGCTGGGTCGTGGAGGGCGGCGCCTACGCCGTCGACGTCGCAGCCTCCAGCCGCGACATCCGCTTGACCACCACCGTCGAGGTCGCCGGCGACCGGCTCGTCCTGCCGCTGTCGCGGACGTCGACCCTCGGCGAGGCCCTGCGGCACCCCGTCGCCGGTCCGGTCCTCCAGACCGCGCTCGACCAGATGCTGGGCAGTGCGGACGCCGCCGCGTCGGTCATGCCCGAGGGCGTCGACTTCTCCAAGATGCTGGAGTCCTTCCCCATCGGCCGTCTCGGCATGCTGGCCGCGCTGGGCGACGGGGACGGGGACGGTGGTGAAGGCGGAGGCGGAGGCGATGTGGCGGACCGGATCGACGGTCTCATCGCCATCGCCAACGCCCCCGGGCAGCACGGAGTGAGCTGAACCACGCGCCTCCCGGGCCGCCTCCCCCCGGCGACCCCGAAGAGGTGCCGAGCATCACACCGAGCGACGCGGGCCGCCCTGCGGCCCGCGTCCGGCCCGGTACTGCGGGACGAACGCCTTCCCGGTACAGGCCGAGGGCCCGGCACGGGGCGAGCGGTGGCGGCCGCTCCTTTCCCCTGCGGGAGATGAGCGACGGCTACCGGACCGTTGCCGCCCTCGTGGTCGACATCCTCAGGCAGCTCCACGACACCTACGGAGCCCTCCGAGTCGAACGTGACAGCGGCCACCCCGTCGTGACCGTCCCTGGCGTCGTGATCACCGACGGGATCGACGCGCACCGGCACGTGTCCTGGCAGAAGCGCACCGGAGGGCGGCTCATGCAGCACTTCCCGCTGGTGCAGTTCCTCGTCACCACCCACAGCCCGTACATCTGGCTCCCGAGGTCGTCGGGACGGACCTGTACGACCGGGTGGTGTTCGGCAGCGGCGACGACGCGGCGCTGTCCGAGCTCTTCGGCCTCGACACCCCGTACTCGCAGCGCGCGGACGAGGCCCGGGCGATGCTGGTCGCGCCGGAGATGAAGATCGTGGCCGGCGAGGCGAGCGAGGAGGAGCGGGAGCGCTACCGGCAGCTGAAGCGGACGCTGACCAGCTCGCCGTCCGCCAGGGTCGACGACGTCGCCGCCCGCCCGCACTCCCTGACCGGACGCGTCGCGTGATCCGAATCCGGCGGCCTTCCTTGCCGGAGCCGCCGCGTTCCCGCATGGCCGAGTGCACCTGCGAGATCGTGCTCGCCGAGAACCCTGAGGTCCGGGCGCCACAGCTCTGGAAGCACACGACGGTGCGGCGGAATGTGCACGCGCCGCTGCCCCATCCGACTGCCCGCCGCCGACCGCGCGCTGATCCGGGCCAGCAGCAGCTCCACCGCGTCCTCGGGCAGGTAGATCAGCAGCCCTTCGGCGATCCACACGCTCGGCACGGCCGGGTCGTGCCCTGCGGCGGCCAGCGCGGCCGGCCAGTCCTCCCGCAGGTCCACCGCGACGGTGATCCGCTCGCAGCGTGTGACGGCCCGCTCCTGGCGCAGCACCGAGGCCTTGAAGTCCAGTGGCGCGGCGGTGTCGACCTCGAACAGCCGGGTGCCCTGGGGCCAGTCCAGCCGGAAGGCCCGGCTGTCCAGCGGTACGGGAACCGGACTGCCCGACGTGTCCTCGCAAGGGCCTCACTCCTTCTTGAGCGTGGACGCGGACAGGGCCTCCCAACGCCATCGCGATACCCCCTGAGCTGGCGGTCATCAGAAAGTGAAACGCCTGACACGGCCTCTGTCTGCGCGCGATCCTGGTTTCGGCACCAACAGCCATGCAAGATCACGCAAGTGAAGTGACAGGAGGGACGGGCATGGCGATACGGTTCTTTGGCATCGACCCGGAGACCGGTCAGGGGAACAGCCCGACGGTCTGGGTGGACGAGGGGATCGGGGACTTGCTGGTCCAGAGCTACGTGGTCGACGAGGCGTCGATCGTCGGCGTGCTCGCGGCCGGCCACGGTCCGGACCACGAGAACACGATCCCGTCGCACGAGGGAGTGTTTCGGATTCCGGCCCGCATGGTGCCGATTCTCAGGAGGGCGTGTGATGAGGCAGAGCGTTCCCAGCTTCGTCGAGATGCTGAACTCGGCGAAGAGCACGGCGGTGCACCTGGAACTGCGTGACCAGTACAGCGTCGCCGAGGAAGCCGCTGAACTCGCCAAGTGGCACCGCGGCGAAGCCGTCGATGTCGACCCCGACTCGGAGTACTGGAGCGGCTGGAGCGACCTCGTCCGCCGCACCGTCGCCCGAGGCGTCCAGGTCCGCCGGGCCCGCGTCGTCTCGGTGCCGGTGACGGACTACGTGCGGTACGAGCACCACATCACGAGCGTGAACCTGGCCATCGGCGAACAGGTGCGCTGGCTGCCCCGCAGCGAAGCATCGGGCATCGCCCTTCCGGGCAACGACTTCTGGCTGGTGGACGGGCGCGCTGTGCGCTTCAACCTGTTCGACGGACCCGGGGCTGCGTTGGACCCGCAGTACTCCGAGGACCCGGCGGTGATCGAGCTGTGCGCCAACGCCTTCGAAGCGGTCTGGGAGCGCGGGGTGGAACACGAGAAGTTCGCCGTCTGATCCAGTACGCAGGACCACCGGACTATGCCCCTGTCTCCATCGTCCAGTGCGCAGAGCGCCCGCGAGACGATCGCCAAGAGGTTGAGAGCACTTCAGCAGGATGCCGGCCTCACGGGGCATGATCTGGCCCTACGAACGGGCTTCAGCGAGTCGAAGGTCTCGCGCATCGCGGGCGCCAAGACCCCGCCATCCGCAGACGACATCCAACGATGGTGTGCAGCCTGCGGCGCGGAGGATCAGGCTGCGGATCTGGTCGCCGCAAGTCGTGCGGCCGACGAGATGTACATCGAGTGGAAGCGCCTTCACCGAACGGGGATGAAGCACGCCCAGGACGCCATCCTGCCCCAGTTCAAGAACAGCCGGCAGATCCGGATGTACTGCTCCAACGTCATGCCCGGGATCGTTCAGCGCCGTGAATACGCCCGTGCGCTGATGGAGACCATCACGGCTTTCCAGAACACGCCGAACGACGTGGAGGCTGCCGTCGAGAGCCGGCTCCAGCGTGGACGCTACCTCCACCAGGGGAGCTGCACCTACGCCTTCGTCCTGGAGGAAACGGTCCTCTACTACCCGCTCGGCGACGATGAGGCCATGGCGGATCAACTCCGCCACCTGCTGGAGGTCATGACCCTGCCCCGCGTCAGTCTCGGAGTGATTCCCTTCCGAGCCCCCCGCGTCATGTGGCCGCTCGAAGCCTTCTACATGTTCGATGACCGGCAGGTGGACGCCGAGCTGCTGACCGCCGTCGTCAAGATCACGATACCAACCGAGATCGCGGCGTACTCGAAGGCTTTCAAGGCCCTCTCCGGCATGGCGGTGCACGGCCGTGAGGCTCGGACCCTCATTGAACAGGCAATCCACGCGCTCGGGTGAATCCGTGCAAGACGATGCAAGATTGTGGCACCGCCTGTAGTCGCCTCCCTACGGTCTATCACGCACCCCCGCCCCCACGGCGAAGGAGGACAGACCGATGGCGAGACGCACCCCCAAGCGTGAGTACCGAGAGGCCGTAACCGGGCCCCCGAAGTCCGAGTTGCACCGGCCCCCCGCCGGCTGGAACCCGCTGGACGACTACCTGGCGGCCAACACCGCTGGGCAAGCCCCGTCCGTGGGCAGTTTGCTCCAGATCGCCGCCGTACGGTCCTTCTGCCTCTGCGCCAACTGCGTGGCCCACAGGGGTGTGGCGTGAGCTTCGCCCTCCCCACGTCCCCACGCGGATGGAGCCGGCCCCGCTCTGCCCGAAGTGCTACCTCCAGACGGCGTACGACTCCGAGGTACCCACCGACGACACATGGAGCTGCGACATCCGCGGGTGTGACGGGATCGTCCTGTCGGCCGAGCACGTCAACGCCCACCCGGGCGAGAACGCCGTGCTCATCGTCGGCACCGACCACCGCTGGACCCACCACACCGGCCAGTCGGCCAAGGCCGCCTGACCCGCTACTGGTAGCCACCACCGCGCCCCTGAGCGCCCACGAACTCCCGGCCCGTTCGGAACGGGTCATGACAGGCCGGGCCTGAACGACCCTCACCGCTGCTCGTCCCTGTCCGGGCGGGCAGCGCCAACCCTGACTGGAGAGGCCCATGAGCACCACCATCACGCCCAGCGTCGAGCTGGACGAGTTGGGCAAGTTCTTCACGATCGCCGCGCGCCGGATCGACGCGGGCCAGGCCGCGCCGGAGATGTTCTCCGCCGCCGTCGACGCGGCGTGGCACCGGCTCGTCGCCGACCCGGCTGCGCACGAGGCGCCGCCGGCCGCTTCGACGGCGGGACCTGGTACGTCACCCCATGGCTGAGCGGGCCGTCCACCTGGCAGGTCTTCCGACCCGTACGCAAGGGTGACGGAGGACGGGAGGAAGCCCTCGCCGCTTCGGTCGGGCTGTGTCGCGCCGTGGCGGCCTTCCACGCCGACGGGTGGGTGCACGGAGACCTCCAGCCCCAGCACGGCATCCACACCGACGACGGTGTCCGCCTCCTCGACTTCGCCTGGTCCCGCAGGCTCGACAGCACCCCGTGGCCGACGTTCGACGGCACGATGATCCACCTCACCGCGCCCGAACTGGCCGCCCGGATCATCAACGGCCCCCAACCCGTCGACACGACACAGACCGCCGACGTCTACGCCCTCGCCGGAACCCTGTGGACCTGCGTCACCGGGAAGTGGCCGTTGGACTACGCCACCGCCAGCCTCGAACCGGGAACACCGGTGGAGGAGATCCGCAAGGCCATGGCCCACAGAGCCGTCCCCATGTCCACCGCGACGCCCTGGCCCGCCCTCCAGGCCCGACTGCGCCATGTCCTGCTGGCCGCCCCCGACGACCGGCCCACCGCCGCCGAACTGGCGCAGCTCATCGAAGCGGTGGACGGGTGATAGGGATCCGGGAGTTGGGCCCCGGCGACGCCGAGGCCCTGCTGCGGATCTACAGCGCGAAGTCGACCAAGTACCTGGGCCGGGCACCGATGGACGCCGCCGAAGCTCGCTCCTACGTGCGCGACGCCGCCGCCTCCGCAGTTCAGTCGCCCCGCACGCTGTACCTGCTCGGCCTCGACGTGGACGGGGACCTCCTCGGCATCGTCAAGCTTCACCGCGACCGTCCCGTCGCCGCCATCAGCTACATCCTGCGCGCGGATGCCTGGGGCCGGGGCTACGCCACCGAGGGGGTCCGCAAGATCTTTGCCCTGGCCTTCGGCCGGCTTGGGCTGCCGGAGGTCCGCGCCAAGCACCACCAGGACAACCCGGCCTCTGGCCGCGTCCTCCGAAAGGCAGGGTTCGTCCCGACCGGCGAGCACGCCGGCTTCATGACCTACGCCATACGCATCCCCGGCGGACGGGCAGATCCTCGACCTGCACCGCTGCGGAGTCCGTGTGTCACCATGTTGAGTTCTCCCTGAAGAAGCGCGGTTGCTGCGGCTACGTCCCCGAGGAATCGCTGGAAGCGGCTTGGGGCTTTGGGTCGGACAGCTCGGCAGGTATTGACCGGGCCTATGGCCGTGATGAGCACGTGGGCTTGGTGGCCCTGAAACCACACTGGAGTACTAGGCTCGCTAATGGCACGCCCGGTCGGTGTGCTTTCAGTCCAGGGTGTGAACTATTTCGCCGCGATTTGACGTAGTGCTCGTTTGAGCAGCGATTTGGCTGATTAGTTCGGACACGGCGGTCGCGTTGATGGGTAAACGCTCGGCGGGTATGTGCTACACCAGGGGCATCCTTACCGCGAGCGGAGTGGCGCTCGTCCAGAACGACGTTTCACTCATCGTCAGTGCAGGCGGGCCTATATGCGGATTGTCGTGTGGGAGTTGGCGGATGCGATCACTGCAGCCAGCAGAGCAGGAGGATCTCATTCTTGGTGTTCCTCCAGCGAATGATCAGAGGATCTGGGAGCGGCTGGCCGAGGAGAATGAGGCCTCGGCCGGACTCGTAGGGAGCTGGACGGCGGATGCCGGAACGGACGGCCGGGCAGCGCACACACAACCGGAATCCGCGACGCACGAGCCCTCGGAAGTGGATGTTCAGGCGGGATGGATGGATGAGCTGCCGCTGTGGGCCGGGCAGGGAACGGCTGAGCCAGTACGTGCTCGGTCGGCGACGGACGAGGCCGGTCTGCCCGATCTGAAGGCGCAGCTACGGGAGGTGGTGGCGGCCTGGAAGGAGATCGTGCCCGAGGGGCGCAGCACGGCCGACGACCTGCGGCTGGCCCTGGAAGCCGATGTCGAGGCGCTGCAGGTTCGGTGGCAGCAGGTTGCTGTGGCCCTGGGAAGGCCTGCGCGGCCGGTCACCGAGCGGGCGACGGTTCACCCTGCGGCAGGGCAGGGCGCGGAGGCCGTCAACGCGGCGCTCCGCGACGCCGATCGGTGTTCCCCAACCCTTCACGGCGCACCGGAGTGGCAGCAACTCCGGGCGGTGCGAGAAGCGGTGGGCCACCTGTGGCGAACCCTCACGGTGGGGGCGGGGGAGTATGCCGGTCGGCTCCTCGCCGACCAGCGTGTCTCCGAGTTCCTTCGCAATGTGTCGATCCACGCGTGCGAGGCGATCGCCCGGCTCGCGCACCTGGGCTCTGACCGTCTGCGCCGTGGCCAGGTCGCGCTGCCGAGCGCAGAGACCCTCCTCGCACTCGGCAACGCAGCAGGTGCCTACAGCATGTCCGCTCGGGGTCAGGGCAGCGCTCCCGCCCCCGAGGCCGGACCGCCGTCCTTGACCGTCGATGTTCCCGGACTGCGGCGGATGGGCGAGGCGTTGCGACGGCCGGGCCCGATGTCCGCGCAACTCAGGAGCGTCTCGGCGAGCGCGGCCAGGGCAAGGTCGGCCTGCCGGCTCCCGAAGCGGCCGGCCGTCGCGGCAGGTGAACAGCCCGCACACCTGCGGCACGGCGGATCGGCCGTCCAGCCGGGACGCAAGCCCAACCAGAGGTGAGCCGAGGCCCGGGGTGAGGTCAGCGCGTTCACGCTTTCCGGTGAGGCGCCCTGCGCTCCGCCCCGCGTTTATCCACAGGAACCCGGTTGTCACCCTGAACCACCACGAGCAGTGCTTGCCTGTCTCCGCACTGCCACCCGACCTGAGGACCGATCATGAACCTGAGCTCCGACCAGCCGGACGTCGAGCAGGCGGCCGCCGTCGCCCTGAGGAGCGCCGCCGCTGCCGCACACGCGGTTGCGGACCTGGCAGTCAGCGACGACCGCTACGACCAGGTGGCAGCCCTCATCGCTGCCTCCTTCGCCACCAAGGCGACCATCTACCTACCACTGCCCGACAGTGATCCCGAGGACAGCGACTGCGCGGCGGACCACAACCTGGTCGGTCACCTGGCCGCCCTTGCCGACGCACTCGACGAGCTCGGCCGGCGCTCGCTGGACATTCGGCAGATGCGGGACCGTCACATGGCCGCCCTCCACACGCGAGACGCCGCCACCGCACTGCGCAACGCCCTGCCCGTCGAGCAGGGAACGGCCGGATGATGGACGCCACCTGGGGCGATTTCGTCACCTTGGCTGCCTCCAGAATGGAGTACGCCCTGGCGGCCCTCACCCTCGCCGACGCCGGGAGCCCAAGCACACCAGGCCAGCATGCCGCCCGCAGTGAGGCGCTGGCGGATATCTTCCAGCTGCTCCGCCGTAACTCCAGCCGATTCGGCCGCCTCGCTCCCGACCCGCTCGGCATCGCTGAGGGCGACGTCGCCCGACTGCACAGCAACGTCGAGGTTCTCGGCCGGTTGCTGCGGGACGAGGCCTTCTACGCCTGGCCCGAGCCCGACCCGGCGGCATCGCACCTGGCCGAAGCCGTGTGCTTCCTGCGCTTCGCAGGGGACTTGCTCGCCAGCCACCACGGGCCGGATGGAGAGCCCCGCAGTCCCTACGCCGCGTATCTGGACAGTGCCGGTGTCGCGCGCCATGTGGTTGCCCAGACGGCCGAACTCGCCAGCGTTGCCGGGCGTGTGGCCGTACGGATCGGCCAGCTGTGCCCGTCCGACCGCCGGGTGGTCCGTAGCCATGCCGTGGCCTACCGGCTCAGGGAGCGTGCGGTGCTGATCGAGCAGGCGGCGATCGGCATCCAGCGTCAGCTCCACTCGCCCCGCCCATCCATTCCGGCTCCAGGTCTCATGCACCTCCCATCGGCGGCCACGAAGCGGCCGCTCCCGGTCAGACCGGGCGAGCCGCGGCAGGAAGCGCTCCGGGCAGTCGATGCAGGTCTGGGATGGCTAGCTGCCCACGTGGCGCAGCAGGCGTCCCAGCGTCTTCCGGACGCCACCGTCGCCGAGTTGTCGATCGCCGCGGACCACTGCGCGGTCGCCCACGTGTTCACTGCCCGTCTTATTGAGCACACCCGGCATCTCCTCACCCCAGACCCTGTCGCTCAGGGAGTCATTGACGCGGCCGGCGGTGCTCTGCGCGCGGCAGCTCAGACCTGGCAGCAGGCCGCGACCAGTTGGAAGTCGGGCCTCGGCAGCGCGCCCGCAGTCTCGAACCCCCATCTCGTGCGTGAGGCAGAATTCGCGGTGGTCCGGCTCGGCCGCACCCTCTTCTCCTCAGGCTGGACCTGTCGCGACACCGGGCAGCGTGCCCCCAGGGCCCCGCACGAGATCATCAAAGCGCCGGGCGACGCGGCCCACTTGCTCGCTGCCGCCCACGCCGTCCCCGCTTCCGGACAGATCCTCGCGGAACACGTTCCGCGCATTGCCGCAGCCCTGGTCCAGCGCGGAGCACTCCTCAGCTCCGACCCCGCCCACAACCCCCGCGGCAGTACGCCCGCCGACCAGTTCCGGAATGGCTGGACCAGGTGGTACCGAGCGGCGCCCGAGCAGATCCACCACATCACGGACGCCTACAACAGCGCCCGCCAGGCGTCTGCTGCAGCGCAGATCGCCACCGCCCGCGCGGCCGAAGCGGTTGGCCACCCGCTCGGCCGGGCCGTGCTCGACGCCGACCGCCGAATCACGCTCGGCTTCACCGGTGACCCTTCCTCCGACACCCGGCGGGTGAAGGCCGCCGCCGCCCGTGCCCGCAGTACGACGGTGGTCCGCCCGTCGGATCCGGCGCGACTGCCGGCACACCGTGCGTCCGAGCTCTCCCGTGAGGTCGGCGCGCTCCATCCGAGGCGGAGGACCCGTTAGCGTCGGCCGGTCAGGTGTCGTCCTCGATGGTGCGCCAGACGCTGGGCACCCTGCCGCGGGGCGATGTTCGGTCCGGTGCTCGCCCTTGGCGCAGTCGCTGAAGCGGCAGTTCGGGCCGTACATGTTTGTCCACAGGCGGCCAGACTGTCGCCGGCCCCGCCAGTGTGACTGCCTACTGTTTGATGCCGAGCCACTTTGGAGTACAGACCTATGAACCTGAATCCTCACGGTGCCCAGGATGTCGAGCAGGTTGCTGCCGGCCTTCTGTCGTGCGCGATCACGGCTGCGCACGATCTGGCCGACCTCGCGGTCCAGGACGACCGCTACGACCAACTGGCCGCCCTCGCCGCCGCTGCCTATGCCAGTCAGGCGAGCTGCTATCTGCCGCTGTCGGACGCTTCCCCTGCTGACATGGACGGTGGGATCGGCCATCACGACCTGATCCACCGTGTGGACGCCGTCGCCGACGCCCTCGACGAGCTCGGCCGCAGCTCGACCGACCTCCGGGAAATGCGGGACCACCACACAGCCGCCCTACATGCCCGCAACGCGGCCATCGCGCTGCGCAACGCCCTGCCTGTCGAGGAAGGCGCGGACGATGCGGCTGGATGAGGTGGGATGTCACCTGGGGCGACTTGATCACCACGGCTTCCGCGCGGCTGGAGTCCACGCTCGCGGCCCTGGCCGAGAACGCGGGGCGAAGCACGTAGGGCCGGAACGCCGCCCGCAGTGAGACCCCTGCGGACACCTGACGCCTGCCGCACCAGTACGCTGGCTGCTCCGGCCCGCTCGCCCATGACCCGCTCGGCATTGGTGAGGGTGATGTCGCCCGCCTGAGGGACAATCTGGACGCTCTCGGGCAAGCGCTGCAGGGTGAGGCGACGTTCGCGTCCCCTGAGCCCGACCCAGTGGCCCGCCAGATCGCTGACGCCACCCAATCCCTCTCCTCGGCCGGCGATCCGCTGGCCAGCCACCACGGCCCGGCGGACCAGCCCCGCAGCCCCTACGCCGCCTATCTGGACAGCCCGATGGCCGCGTGCCACGTCATCGCCGAGACAGCTGAACTCGCGAGCACCACCGGGCGTCTGGCTGCCTGCTGGGCCAGCTGAGCCCGCTGATGAGGATCGCTGAAAATGGCTCTGACCGGAGTTCTGTGAACGAGCGGAGAGATGCCGCGGACCTGCCGGCGGGCAGCTGCGGTGGGATCGCGTACTGGTTGACTGTCCGTCGTGACCGAGATGATCGAGATACCGGATGTAGAAGGCGACTGGGAGCCTGCGACAGAGCTCCAGGCAGGTGGGCGCAATCCGGCGCGGCAGGCATCGATGTTCCAGAGCGCGGCCTGGCCGTTGAGGTCGCTGGCCTTGCTCTCGGTGGACTTGGATGCGGTGGCCCGGCGACTGAAGCTGACCATCGAGACCTCGTGGGACGGGCACGGCAGCGTTCGGGCGGCGTTCTTCGTGTTGGACGGGACGGACTTCGTCGTCACCCACCACGAGGGCGACCCTCCGGGCACCCACGTCTGGACCCGGAAAGGCGGACCTGCCGATCCCGCCACGCGCGCGGGCAGCCTCCTCGCGGCTCTCAGCGTGGGGCCAGAGGCGGTCTCGTACTCCACCTGGGGAGCCGGCACCGACCTGGCACACATGCCCGATGCCTGGTGGCGTGGCCGGTCGAAGCCCGAGTGGTCACGCCAGGACATCTGGGAGGCCTTCAAGACCCGTCCGGGGATGTACGTCGGCGGCGTCAGCTTCGGGGCCGTGGTCGGGTTCCTCAACGGCTACGACACCGCCTCCGAAGGAGCCCTGCTGGACGGGTTCCAGGAGTGGCTCGCCACCAAACTGGGATACGGCTGGAACCTGGTGTACTGGGCCTTGGCCGAGAAGATGATCTTTCCCGACGGCCGTCCCGAGGAACCCTGGTCGCCCGAGACCGAGAAGCACGCGGCGACCGAACTGATCCGCCTGCTCGACGAGTTCTTCGATCACCTCGCCAACGATCCCAAGGATCGCCCCTGAGTGGACCGATCGAGAGGCCCTGGGCTTATCCCCGGGTGAGGATCCGGATCCGCAGGAGTCGGAACGAGGCCCGGCCGTATATGGCTCTCTTCAGCGTTTTGACCCGATTTACGTTGCCCTCGACCTTGCCGGAGCTCCATTCGAGGGTGAGGCCAGCGGTCACGGCGTCGAGGTCCTGGCGGAGGAAACCGGCGAACGAGCGCATCGGCGCGGGAGCATCCTGCTCGGCCTGCCGGATCCAGCCCGGCAGCAGGCTGCCGCGCCGGTTGACCATGAGGTCGCGGAAGCATCGGGCCAGGTCACAGGCCCGGGCGATGTCCGGGCAAGCGAGACGGATGTCCAGCAGCCTCTCCTGTTCCTGATCGGTGAGCGTCTCGCGCGGACGCGTGATCCAGGAGGCGATCCGACGGGGGCTGGGGATGTCGGCGCGAACCGGTTCGGCGGTCCCCTCGCGTAGGGAGGCGACGTGGCGGCGGACCACCTGGACGCTGCCTTGGTAGCCGCGCTCGTGGATCTCTCGGAACAGCTGCTGGGCGCTAGTGCAGCCGGCGGTGAACCGGTTGTTCATGTAGGGCTTGAACGGGTCGATCAGCACCTGCCTGCTGGCCCCGAAGTCCCGGGCAGAGGCCAGGAGTTCGTCCAGTGGGGTGGTCTTGAAACGGCGCACGGTCTTGCGGTCCAGGCTCAGGTGACGGGCGATGGCGCTGATCGTCCACTTCTGGTCCAGCAGCCGGTGCACGTCCGCGTACCGGTCCCGGGTCCGCTCGATGATCGGGGTGCGGGGCAGCTGCAGCAGCGGAAGGTCGATCGTCGGCGGCTCGGGCGGATCCTCCTGCTCGGCGTGTTTGCGAAGGCAGGAGCGATGCTGATGGCAGGTCTTCTCGACCGCGGCCGACAGGTTCTGAAGCAGATGCCAGCGGTCTGCCACTTCGATCGCCTCAGGTGCGGCTTCCTTGATCGCTCGGGTGTAGGTGGTGGCCCGGTCGCGGCAGATGATCTCGGCACCGGGGTGCTCACGCAGCCACGCGGCGAAGGTCTCCGAGGTGCGGTCCGGGAGCACGTCGACCACCCGGCCCGTCTCGACGTCCACGAGCACGGTTCCGTAGGTCCGGCCCTTGCGGAACGCGAACTCGTCGACCCCAAGCACCCGCGGCGCCCGCTCGGGTACCTCGGGGGCCTCCAGCAGCCCGAGCAGGCGGGTGCGGCCGGCGGCGACGCTGAGCTTGCGGCACAGCCGCTCGCCGGCCCGCCCTCCCAACTCGACCGCGACGGCCCGCAGCCACTGCTGCAGCCCGATGCTGGAGCGCACGTGGCGCTCACTCAGCCCCCGGACCTGCTCGACGAACGTCCGCCGCCGGCATCGGCTGCGGTCGCAGAAGAACCGCCGCACCCGCAGCCGTATCGCCAGCCTCCGTCCCGCGAGCGGACGTTCAGCCAGCGTTCGCCAGTAGGTGGAGTGGGTCCGCTTTCCCGGGCTTCCGCAGCCCGGACAGCAGGACGCCGGACCGCACGCGGCGACCTCCATCACCACGAGCTCCGGACCGGCGGTCAGCCGCTCCAGTTCAACATCGACTCCGGGAAACAGCACATCTTCGATCGAGTGGAACACCACGCACAGGTCATCCCGCAGGGAAACGATCCTGCATGCATGCCGATGACCTGGTCTTTCACGAAAATCCGGTCAGAGCCATTTTCACCGATCCTCATCAGCCCGATCGCCCTGTGGCCGGCAGCCACCCCGTCGCCCGTCGGCTCGCGGAGCCGGTCGGCCGCATCGAGCAGGCCGCGATCGACATCCACCGCTCGCTGGGTAGGCCCCGGAGCCCGCGCCGCTGCCGGGGCACCGGGTTGCCTTACTGGCCCGTGAGGTCGGCACCCATCAGCCGCAACGCGGGAGGACGAGATAGGACAGGCCAGCACGGAGTCGGGTCAGACGGCTGATCCTTCGCCGTCCGTGCGGTCGTCCATGTACCAGACGCTGGGCACTCGACCAGGGAGCCGGTGCCCGGTCCGGTGCTCGCCCTTGGTGCAGCCGGCGAACGGCCCGCCCGGGCCGCGCAGGGCGGCGATGTGGGGCCGGTAGTGGTCGCGGTACCAGACGCTGGGCCCGGTGTAGCCGCAGGTGGCGGGATCGGTCAGCTCCTGCCAGGCCAGCCACATCGCGTGCAGCACGCCGACGGCGTCCCAGTGCTCGGTCCACCGGTGGCACCACCGGGCGTCGGCGGACACCTCGCCGAGGCAACTGGGGACGAGGACGCCCTCGACCCACTCCGTGAGCAGCCTCAGCTCGGCGTCGAGCTGTTCACCTTCGAGGAGGAAGAGGAACGGCGGATACTGCCACTCGGCGCCTTCCTCCAGCTCTGCTTCGGCGCCGTCCGGCGTTACGTCATCCCTGTTGCCCGCCGAACTGGCCGCCCCGGAGCCGGATTCCCGGAGGTCCCGCAGCTCGGCCTGAACGGCCCGGAGCATGGCCTTGAGATCCTCAACGTCCTCGGTGAGCACCCGGTGCGCGGTATCGTCAGCCACGGCGGGCCGCCTTCCGTGCCTCCCAGGCGACGGCGGCGCGCTTGGCGATGAGGGTCTCCTCGGCCTTCATCGCGGGGCCGAGGTGGGCCATGGCCTGCTCCTCGTACCAGGGGCGCAGGGCGATCTGGGCGACGGGCATGCCGGTGGACAGCAGGAGGGCGGTGCCGCGTTTCATGGCGCGGATCCGGGCCGGTTCGAGGATCTGCTCGCGCTGCTCGCTGAAGGACGTGGAGCCGCCGTCGCGGCTCCTGGAGTAGGACTCGCGGGTGATGTCGTGATTGCCGACCAGGGTGGCGATGTCGGTGACGAAGCGCGGGTCGTCCAGGCCGACGCCGATGACCTTCTTCGTGGCCGCTCCCCACAGTGCGTCCATGCCGACCTCGCCCCAGGCCCGTACGCCCTGCCGGTAGGACTGGAGGATCGTGTACGGGGTGATGCCGCGCGAGCCGAGGTGGCTGTAGAGGTCGGGCAGGTCCTCGATCCGGCAGATGTTGGCCGCCTCGTCCAGCACGGCGCGCATCGGCTCGGGCAGGCGCCCGCCGTGGCGCTCACCGGTCTCGGACGCCGCGGTGAACACGGAGTCGGCGAGCGCGGCCACGACGGCGGACGCGGCGCCGCCCTTCCTGCTGAGCAGGTAGAGGGTGTCCCGGGAGAGCGCGAACTCCTCCGGCCGGAACCGGGGCCGGTGCCGGTCGGGGAGCATCCAGGCGAGCACCTTGTCGTCGCGCAGCGCGCTCACGGCGGTACGGGCGTTCTGATAGATGCCGGACTGGGTCTCCTCGGCGATGTTGATGGAGCTGTCGACCTGTTCGGCGAGGACCTCCTCGTGCTGGTAGAGGACCCGCAGCGGCGCCCGCTCCTTGGGGTCGGCCAGCCACCTGAGCACGTCCCGCACGGTGGCGCCGTCCCACCAGGCGGCGCGGAACATGCCGACCAGCAGATCGCTGGCTCCCTGGGCCCAGAACGGGTCGGCGACGTCCGACTTCACCTGGTTGACGAAGTGCCCGGCCAGGCGCTCGGCGCGGTCGAGCGTCTCGGCCTCGGCGACGATGTCCCACCACCACGCTCGCTCGACCTGGGCCACGCCCTGGGTGTCGAACGCCCAGACGTCGCCCGCCTGCTGGCGGGAGGCCAGGGTGGCGGCGTAGACGTCCGGCTTGTTGCTGGTCAGCAGCAGGGCCGCCGGTGCCTCCTCGGCGACCGGGATCGCGATCGCCGAGGACTTGCCGGCCCGGGGCGCCATGAGGGCGAGGTAGGTGTCCTCGTCGGACCCGCGCAGTTCCACGCCGGTGGGCAAATGGTCCCCGAGCAGTACGCCGCGATCACGCGAGGCGACGTCACGCGGCCGGACGCCGTACAGGGAAGCGCGCAGCCGGACGGCGGTACGGCCTGCCCGCTCGGGGGTGAGGTCGCGTACCTGGTGGAGGGTGGCGAGGTGGGAGGCGTTGTGGAACCAGCGCAGTCCCGCCCACAGGCCCCGGACGATGCCGGCGAGGGCGGCCAGGTCGAGGAGCACGGCGCCGATGCCGCTGGCGGTGGGGGAGTGCGGCCAGACGGAGTGCCAGTCGCGCGCCATCTCGAAGACGGTGTACGGGCTGAGCGGCGGGGCGTCGGCCCCGGCGAGGACGGCGCCGGCGGCGGCCCCCGTCCACGTCGAGGCGGACAGCACCACCGCGCCGCCGACGAGGATGCCGCCGGCGAGCCACGCCCGGTCGTTCTCGGTCATCATCGGGGAACCCCCTCGCGCACGTTCTCGGCCGCGTCGGTGTGGTAGAGCCGGTGCTCGGTCGCGGTGAGCTCCATCGCAGCCGCGATGCCCGGCCGGGTGCCCAACTTGATCAGGTACTTGCCGCGGCCGGGGTGGACCTGGTCGGAGGTGTCGAGGCCGGTGGAGGTGGCCGACGCCCAGGACTCGATCATCATCTGCTCCTGCTCGGTGAGAGCCCTTCGGCCCGAGACCCGGCCGAGCTCCTCGCCGGTGGAGCCGCCGATCACCCAGGTGTCGCACCGGTCCATCAGGCCACGGGCCTTGGCCCGGTCCTCCTCGGTGGGCAGGGATTCGGAGTCGAGGGTCGAGTGCGTGGCGTAGATGCTGACATCGTCCGTGGTCCGATTGAGGCGGCTGATTCCGTCCATGGCATCGACGAGGCCCGGGCCCGCGCGCAGGGCCCGCCACATCTCGTCCATGGGCAACACGAGCTTGCGGCGCATCAGGCCGAGACTGCGAGCGCTGTCGATGGACGAGTAGGTGTACGCCCAACTCGCGATCATCCCCGCGGAAACGACGTCGTTGCCACGGGCCCGCAGAGCGCTGATGTCGACGGAGACGGCCGGTGCGGCCAGATCGACCGGCGTCGTGGTCGGACCGTCGAACATCCCCTTGAGTGGACCGTCGACCAGGTTGTCCAGGCCAGCAACGATCGAGCGGGTCAGGTTGAGATAGGTGTCGCCCTCGGCAGCGAGCTTGGCCCGCAACGCCGCAGGGGCCTGCCGGAGGACGGCAATCACATCAGGAACCACGGGATCGGCCCCCGGAACGGCGTCGGCGGCAAGCTGTACGGCGGTGGTCAACGCGGAGCGCTCGACCTCGTCGGGCTGGCGCCCCAGCCCCACCCGGGTGGCCAGCAGAGCGCCGAGTGTCTCCAACCGCCGGCCGTTGAGCACATCCAACAGGGCGTAGCGATCGGCGGTCGGCAGAGCGGGCAGACGGTGCTTCAACGGGCCGGAGTCCAAGGGGTTGATCCGCTCGCTTCCGGTGCCGATCCGCAGCACGCTGCCACCGAGCTCGCGGACCATCATGGAGTACTCGCCCTTGACGTCGGCCGGGACGCACATCATGTGTCCGAAGGCGACGTAGACGAGGCAGATCCTCTTGATCAGGGCGGACTTGCCGACGCCGGGCTGCGCCATGACCCACACACCCGGGTTGGTGGTGAGCTTGCCGGTCCAGCCGGACGGATCGATGCACACCAGCTCCCCGGTGAGCACGTCGCGGCCGACCGGCACTCCGCGCGGCGGAAGCCGTGAGCCGAGCAGGAAGGGGTAGACCGCGCCGACCTGAGTGGAGGGACCGGTGTAGACGGTGCCGCTGTCCTCCACGACCGCCCGGCCGCCGTACAGGCCGCCCCAACCGAGCCGCGGAGCGTAGGCCCGCCGGGAACCCGCTGCGCGACGCGCCCTTCCGTACTCCCGCTGCCCATCGTCCGGCTCGGCAGCCCAACGCGGCGTCAGTACCTTCGGCCGTCCCATGTCGTTTCCCTACTTCACCAGGGGGTGATAGCCGATCGGCAGACCGGCAGCGAACGTGGACGCCTGAGCGCCGTAGGCCGGCCGCATCCGGATGCCCTTCGTCGCCTTCACCGCGCGCTCCAGTTCCTGCCTGGCGTCGGGGAGTTCGGCGGCGGAGCGGGCGGTGGTGGTGACCCGCAGCGTCCAGTCGACGACCTGGGCGCCGCTCGCAGCCTGGTTGGCAGCCTGCTCCGCGCGCTGGTAGTCGGCCTTCTGGCTCCACTTCGCGCGGCCCCGCACCTGCGCGGTCGCCTGGGCACGCTGCTCGGCGTTGGAGATCTCACGCTCAAGGACCGCCTCACCCTCGACGGGGTCGAGTACCCGGTAGGAGACGGTGACGCGGCGCTGGAACCGTCCGGGGCTCAGCAACGGCAGCAGCACGCTGTAGGGGATCGGGCGGCGCGGCATCTCCCGGAGCACCCAGCTCACGGAGACGGCGCCGTCGTGCGCGTAGGTCTCCAGCAGGTCGTCGGCGGCGACCGGGCCGCACTCACCCCAGGCCAGATCAGCGAAGTCCTCGTCCCGGCCGTCGAACACCGCCGGATCGTAGGCGGAACGGACCAGACGGCGCAGGTCGGTGGGCGTGCTCCGGCGCACGATGTCGGTGCCGGTGCCGTTCAAGTCGAGCGTGTCGACCACCCGCAGGGCCTCGGCCACCTGCTCGGCCAGGTCGGTCGGTGGGTTCGCCCCTGTGGTCGGGTCGACGATGACGCTCATCCACGGTGCCACCGAGGCGGTGGCGCGTGGCGTGGTGCGAACGAGCTCGTCGATCGTGTCGAGTGCCAGGCGCGGGGCGTCCGACCGGCGGCGGGCCTTGACGTCGTCGGCGAGGGCTTCGCCCGCGCCGGGCGTGATCTGGATGGTGACGGAGGCACCCAGGATCTGTTCGTCGGTACTCATCGCGTCCAGGACCGCGCTCCAGCTGCGCAGGCCCGCGCGTACAGCGCTGGTGGTGGCCATGAGTGTTCCACCAGGGGCGAGCAGAGTGGTGATGGTCATCGCCCCGCTGGAGCGGTTGTGGACCACCCCGACCGGGTGGCCCGTAGTGGGGTCGTGGGCGGCGATCAGCACGGAGCTCGCACCGACGCCCGGCAGGTCCAGGGCGTACGGCTGCGGCAGGAGAACCTGGCGGTAGGAGGTGCTACCCGAACGGTTGGCGCGTCGCCACGCCAGGACGGCCCAGTAGTAGGCCAGAGCCGACATGCCGTGACGGCGCGCGGCGGCCAGCCCCGCCAGGGCGAGGGTGAGCGGTACATCGACGAGCAAGGTGCTCGGGTAGCGGGCGCCGACGATACCGTCGGTGATCAGCACGACGGCCGCCATGATGGTCGCCTGGCGCGACATTCCACCGAGGCCGAAGCTGCGCCTTGTGCGGAATCCCTGCACCCGCAGTCCATCCGGGACTTCATACGTGGTCACAGGTGTCCTCCGCTTCCGATCTCCCCCGCACCCCGCTGCACGGTCTGGTCGAGTCCGTCCAGCACCCGGATCACGGGGCCCGTTCCGGTTGCCGTTCCAGCGGCCCCGGTAACACCTCCTACACCAGCGGTTCCTGCTGCGTCCCCGGCATCGGCTGCGGAGCTCAGTCCGTCTCCTGCCACGGTCGGGTTCGGAATCCGACCGGCGCCAGTGCGGGCCGCCTGAGCGAGGGCGTCTCTGCTGCCGCCCTCCTCTTCGTTGCCGGTCTTGCCCTGGGACATGGTCCGTTCAACGTGCTTCGCGTGTTCGACGGCCGTGGCCGGCTGGCCGCCGCCCTCGGCCCCGCTTGCGGCGATTTCACCGCTCCCGCGCCTGGCCATCGCACCGATCGCGCCGACGACCCCGATAGCGCCGGAGCCGGCCATACCGGACCCGAGCTCCTCGCTCAGGGACGCGAAGATCCGGGTGAGCGGTCCGGGCGCGAGGATGCCGAGCATCAGCGTGGCTAGGCCGCGGAGCCATGCGGTGAGACCGTCCGACTTTCCGAACTCGGTGAAGCCCACGCAGACGATGACCGCCAGAATGGGCTTGTAGGCGACGCCGACGAGGATCGAGGAGATCAGCTTTGGCACCCACTTCTGGGAGGTGTCGCCACCGGCCCGTCCGGCCCCGGCGATCGGCAGCAGCAGGCACTGGATCGGGATCGCGCTGTTGCGTAGGAAGACCAGCATGAGCTGGATGAAGCCGACCAGGATGAGGACCATGGCGCCGCCGGCCACGATCACGGGGTTCGCGATCCCGTTGGGAACCATGGTGGTGATGATCTTGTCGAAGGCGGTTTTGTCGTCGTGGAAGACGCCCTGGACCAGGCCGTCGGTCAGCGCGTCACCGGCCGCCAGCAGCAGCGCGACCAGCGACACCCCGAACATGCTCAGCATCGCGTTCTGCCCCCACCCGGAGGCGGCACGCAACAGGTGCTTGGCCTGGCCGGTTACGGCCATGCGCCCGGCCTGCCACATGAATCCGAAGACGGAGATCATCAGGCCGAGCCAGGTCATCATCCCGGCCAGTACGGCGTCCCCGCTCCACAGCCCGGTGTTCTCCAGCTTCAGTGATGGCCCCTTCAACGCGACCGTCAGCGTCGCCGCCATCAGCGTCCTGCACAGTTCGATGACCGCCTTGAGCCAGTCGCCGACGGCGGACTTCCAGATGGAGTTCCACTCCTCCTTGACCGCCTTGTCGGTGGCCTTGCCTGCAGAGTCGCACCAGTTCTTGTCAACGATCCGCTCGACCAGGCCGAAAGCGCTCGCGTCACAGGTGAACTCCACGGCCCAGCCGATGATGCCGTCCGCAGCGGCCGGCGGTGTGGTGGTCATGCCGCCAGCGAACACGATTGCCAGCGCCAGGAGGAGTTTGGCGAGCCGGTACCTCACGACGCCTGCCTGATCGCGGTCCAACCGGCCGCGTTGAAGGCCGCGTCACCCGGTGCCGCGATGGGCGGCTTCTGGTCGGCCTGCGCGATGGCGCTCTTGGTGGCCTGTCCCGACAGCTTCCAGTCGCCGTCCTGCCAGACGGCTGCGAGGATCCCCATGGTGTAGACCGTCTGCTCCGGGACCATTTCCCCTCCCTTGTTGGTGACGTACACCAGCACGTAGGCGGCTACCTGGGTGGGGGTGACCTGGATGGGCCTGAACCCGATCATGGTGGTCCGCATGAACGCGCCGCTCGGCAGCGGGCCAGTGCTCGGCAGTCCGAGCGCGCGGCGTATCCCGGCATCGGCCCGCTCCGCGCCCTGGCGCACCTTCGCCTCCGCCATCGGGGACTGGTCGGCAGGCAGCATGTAGGTGCTGTAGACCACAAGTTGTTGGTTCGCCAGGGTGTCGCTTCCTTCGACGCTGATCGCTGAGGCGGCCACCATCATCCCGATGGCGCCGTCGGCGGTGGCGGGGAAGCCGGTTTCCCGCCCGCTTGCGGCTTTCCGGGAGCCCTTCGGCGCGGCGAGCCAGCGCTCCGGCTCGGTCCAGGTCGGCGGAGCGCTGTACGTGGGCGTCAGTTGAGGAGCGGTGGTCGTCGGCGGTGCGGCTGGGGACGACGTGGACGCCACACCGCTGTGCTGCACTCTGGAATCGCTGTCGTTGCCGACTAGAGCCGCATACCCGGTCAGCCCGAGCACTGCGGCCAGCATCACGCCTGAACTCCACGTCACGACCCGGGACAGAGGCCCCCTCGGCTTCCTCATGTCAGCCCGCGATGCCGTTGAGAATGGAGATCAGCGAACCGGCCAGGAGGACGGCCGCGACTCCGCTGCCCATCCACTTGAACGGTTCGGATCCCCCGCCGTGACGGGACTTGTCGGACATGGCGAGCTTCCACACCCCGACACCGGCGGCGACAACACCCGCCAGGAGAAGGATCCACAGGCCATAGCCGAACAAGGTGCTGACGGTGCCGTCCATACCTGGGATCTTGGTCGGCTTGGCGGCGGGGATCAGCCCCGAGTTCTTGGGGTCGTCGGCGATGAACATCAGTCACTTCCCTTCGAGTTGGGCGCGTAGCTGGACGGCCGCGCGTGCCACGGCGGCGTCGGCCAGGGCGTCTTCGGGCCGTTCGGCCGAGCGAAGCGCCGGCAGGTAGGGCAGGTACGCCGTTCCGGCGAGGCGCCCGCCCAGGGCACGGAGGCGGTAGCGGGCGGCCACGGCAGGGCGGGCGGGGACGTCGGCCACCACGATGAGCCAGGGCGCCGGGAGGGTGCCGGTCGGCCAGTTCCGGACGATCGCCTCCACCTGTACGGTGCCGTAGACGGTGCTGGGGGTGACGAGCACCGGCTGGACTCCGTGCGGCACCGGTTCTCCCGGCCCGAGCCCGCGGGCCCGCGGGCCCCGGCGGTCGTCACCGTCACCGCCGTTGAGCATCTGAAGCACCACGGCGGAGGCGATGTCGTACCCGTGAACCGGCATCAGCCCGTACCTCAGAACGGTGCGTTCCAGCTGTGCGGGTACCACCGGATTGGGTGCCACGCCGCAACCTCCCCCAGTAACTCGCGTTGTCAGAGCGGCCTTTCGATCACGAGCGAGGCCGTGATCGTTTGGCCACGTAACGTAACGCCCCTGGTGGTGCGGAAGGCACGCCCATCCGCCCATTCGGGCCTATCGGCGCACCTCACAAGGGCGGTCCCAGTGAAGAAGGTTCTGGTCGGGTGCGCGGTGCCCCTCCTGCTGCTGCTTGGTGTGGTCGCCGCGGCGTTCGCTCCGGTGCTGACGGCGGGAGCCGCGGCGACGGGCAGCGTGTCGGTCAGCGGGGTGCCCGAGGAGTACCGGCCGTGGGTGCTCCGGGCCGCCGACGACTGCCACGACCCGGCGCTAACACCCGCGTTGCTCGCGGCCCAGCTGTTCGAGGAGAGCGGCTTCCGCGCCGACGCCCGCAGCCCGGCGGGTGCCGAAGGACCGGCGCAGTTCATGCCGGGCACCTGGGCGACCTGGGGGAGGGACGACGACCGCAGCGGTACGGCCTCGCCCTTCGAGATCGGAGACGCCGTGATGGCGCAGGGGCGACTGATGTGCAGTCTGCTCGGGCATGCGGCGGCGTCCGGCATCGCCGATGACCCCCGCCGCCTGGCGCTGGCCGGCTACAACGCGGGGTGGGGCGCGGTGGAGGCCAACCGCGGTGTGCCGCCCTACGGCGAGACCCAACGGTATGTGTTGGACATCATGGGCAACTTGGGCCGCTTCCAGGGCGCCGGCCCGTTCTCGGAGATCACGGGGTACGGCGTCGGCCCGGACGCCGCCCGCCGGGCCGCCACCCAGCTGGGGGTGCCCTACAGTTACGGCGGTGGCAGCCCGGCCGGTCCCAGCCGTGGCCACTGCGACGGGGACGGCGGCTACTTGGACGGACGGTGCCTGGCCGACACGACGGTCGGCTGGGACTGCTCTGCTCTCGTCCAGTACGCCTACTGGCCCGCCCGCCAGCTCCCCCGCACCGCCGCCGAGCAGTACTCCGCCACGGCCGACCACCCCGTCGCCCAGGCCGAACTCCGCGTCGGCGACCTGCTGTTCTGGCGACACGGCGGCGACGGCCACGTCTACCACGTGGCCCTCTACATCGGCGACGGGCTGATGGTCTCCGCATCGAAGACCGGCGACGTCGTCAAGAAAGCCCCCGTCACGGACATGCCCGCCTCCGACTTCGTGGGCGCCACGCGACCGTAGCGGGCCGTCCTGTAGGTTCCCACCCCACTTTGCGCTTTCCCACCAGTTCTGCGTATGGGGGAGGCGCACGCAAGATCAGTGAGGCACTCACTACAGCACCCTGGCACCTGGCTTGGTGGTCGGCTCCGGAAGTCCTTCGGGGGTTGACTCGGGAGCCGCTGTCGCGTCTGACGGTCGGTCAGATCCCGGGCATGGCGAGGTGGAGACTGCAGGTGTAGTCCAGGGCGTCCTCGGGGGTGCCGGCGCCTCGCTGCGATGCGCCAGGCGGGGACGGCCCGGCCGGGTGGGCCGGACCGCTGGGCTGAGTGGCTCACACCTGTGCCATGCCGCCGTCCGCGAAGAGTTCGACGCCAGTGATGAAGCTGGAGGCGTCGCTGGAGAGGAAGACCGCGGCCTTCCCCATCTCGCGCGGGTCGGCGATCCGTCCGGTCGGGTTGCCCTCTCCCATGGTCTTGACGGCGGCGTCGACGTGATCGGCTCCCTGGGCCATCGCCAGTGCGCTGCGCAGGGAGCCGGTGTCGACCGCGCCGGGGCTGAGGATGTTCATTCGGATGCCCGATCCCTTGGTGTCCTGGATCCAGGCCCGGATGAAGTTGCGTACCGTGGCCTTCGAGCCGCCGTACAGGCTCATACCGCGCGGCGGCTGGATGGACGCCGTGGAGCCGATGATGACGACGGTGCCGCCGGGCGGCAGCAGCGCGAGCGCGGGCTGAACGGTGAAGAGGACGCCCTTGGCATTGACGTTGAAGGTCCGGTCGAATTGCTCCTCGGTGATGGCGCCGAGCGGGGCGTGCGCGCCGATCCCGGCGTTGGCCACGACCGCGTCGAGTCGCCCATGGCGCTCCTTCACCTGTCGGTAGGCGGCCTCCATGTCCGCGAGCTTGGTGACGTCGGCCACGACCCCCGAGCAGTTCGGCCCGATCGCCGCGACCGCCTCGTCGAGTGTCTCCTGGTGCAGGTCGGTAATGACCACGCGGGCGCCGTTGGCAACGAACTCCTGGGCGATGCCCAGGCCAACCCCGGACGCGCCGCCCGTGACGACGGCGACCTTTTCTACGAGCGAGAGACTCATCTTCTTCTCCTCTGAATGAGTGGATTGCCATGTGCCGCGTTCGCAGTGGGAGTCGTGCGGATGTGAAAACCCAGGGCGTGACGGGGCTGGGGCTGGTGGCCTACCCGTTGTTCCCGGGACTGGCGGCCGTGGCCGCGCCACGTCGGGAACGTGGGTCGGAGGCACGCACGCGCTCGTGTGCGGCCGATGCGGGCCTGCATGCCCTAGAGTGAAAGTGGAGGCTCCTCCACTTCCCTCACTGTAAGTGGAGGCGTCGCCGGTTAGCAAGCCCGGAACGACAGGAGACCGCGGATGACCAGAGAGACAGGGCGCCCCCTACGGGCCGACGCGCAGCGCAACAGGGACAAGATCCTCTCGGCCGCGGTGCGCGTCTTCGCCGAAGAGGGACTGGAAGCGCACATGGAGCGCATCGCCAAGGAGGCCGGCGTCGGCTCCGGCACGCTCTACCGCAACTTCCCCACCCGGGAGGTCCTCATCGAGGCCGCCTACCGCAATGAGCTGATCCGGCTGTGCGACGCGGCCCCCGACCTGCTGGCCGCGCTGGCCCCGCGTGAGGCCCTGCGCGCCTGGACGGGCCGCTTCATTGACTACGCGACCGCCAAGCTCGGCATGGCCGACGCCCTACGCGCCCTCGTCGAATCCGGCGTCAACCCCTACGCCCAGAGCCACGAGATGATGATGGCCGCCCTGACCTCGCTCCTGGCCGCCGGCATCGAAGCCGGCACCATCCGATCCGACATCGGCGCCACCGATATGTTCGCCGCCCTCACCGGCATCGCCCTTACCTCGGGAAAGCCGGAGCAGCGAGAGCAGGCCGAACGCCTCCTCGACCTCATCCTGGACGGCCTGAGCACCGACCGACGCTGACAGACGGCGGGACTCAGGATCTCGTCGCTTCCGGGAGAGCCCCACTCGCCGACCCGGTGGAACGGGGCGGAGGAGCAGGACTGCATCCTCGGATGCCCGTGGCCGATCCCGGGTGAAGTAGGCAGTTTCCGGGCGAGGGGGCCTTGGCCGACTCCGGCATGTCGGGCATGCGCCGATCCAGCCCGGTCGCCGTGGAGGGGGTTGGCCGACTCCCGTAGTGAAGATTCACTTCTGCTGATCGGCTTGCCTGCCTTGCCCGTTGCCGCCGCTTGCCCGATATCCCTGACCGCCTCGCAAAGACAGCGCCTGAAGAAGGCGGCCTACGGTCACAAGAGCCCTCACCGGGCCCGGATACGGGCGCAGGTCGTACTCCACGCCGCGCGGGGTCACTCCATGCCCAGATCGCCCGAGATACGGGCTTGCACCTGGACACGGTGCGTCGGTGGCGCGGCCGGTTCGCCCTACCACAGCCTGCGACATTGCCGGCCACGATGCCTCACCGGCAGTGCGGGCCCTGTTGTGGGACCGTCTGGCCTGGCAGTACGCGACCAGTGGCAACGCAAGTGCCGCCGACCGGGCACTCGCCTCAGCCGAGGAAACCATCCGCGAGCAGAGCGACCGGCCTGAGCCTGACTGGGTGTACTGGGTCGACCTGGACGAGATCGCCATCATGACCGGCCGATGCTGGGCCGAACTCCACCGGCTGCTGCGAGCGATCCCCGCGTTGGAGTCGGCATTGTCCCGCTACGACGACACCCGAGCCCGCGACAAGGCGCTCTACCTGTCCTGGCTGGCCTCCGCTTACCTGGACGCAGGCGAGGTCGAGTACTCCGCCGCGATCACCGGCAAGGTCCTCGACCTCTCCCAAGGACTCGCCTCGGCCCGTCCGGCCGGGCGCTCCCGCATTCTCCTCCACCGGCTCCAGCAACACCGCCAGCTCACGCCAGTCGCCGAGCTCCTGGAACGCAGCGCGGCGTCCTAACTGCCGACGGGTCGCGTCGCCCGGGTGATCCAGTCCAGGTAGAGCGACGGCCCGGACAGGATCGGCAGCGAGATCACTTCCGGGTTGTCGTACGGATGCTCAGCAACGACGTGCCTCTCCAACTCGGCCACCCGGTCCTCCGTTGTACGGAAGGTCACCTGCCACTCGGTGCCCTCGCACATCTCTCCAAGGTGCCGGTAGGTCGTGGAGACCGGCCCGGTGACCTGTCCTGAGGCAGCCAGGCCGGCTTCGACGGCGGACCGGGACAGCTTGGCACCAACGGCCTCACTGTCGACGGTGGTGATCACGATCAAGAAGTTAGCCACATCCGCGACAGTACTCGGCACTGAAGGGGCGCGAAATGATGCGCGCCCCCTGATCGAACCAGGGGAGGCGGCCTTCAGGCGATGAGGCCCATCCGGCGGTGGCCGAAGAGGTCCTCGGGTTCGTGCCCCGCCATCAGCGCGCCGTCGGCACGGTCCGGGCTCGACACCCGTGGGCCATCAGCGACCGCTTCGACACGGCACCGCCGCTGTTGGTGGACATGTTCGGCGGGGAGAACTGCACGGCACAGGCGTGGTCGACGTACAGACGTAGCTCGCCCTGGCCGGTGGCCGGGTCGGGTTGCAGCGGGGCGAGGCCAGCCGGCCACATTTCGTCGCGTTTGCGGTGGGGCGCATCAGCTGCGCGGGGTCGTCGCGGTCCGGGTCGATGTTCTCGCTGACCATCTCGCCGACAACAGCCCCGTCTACGACGCAACGGTCCTGACCTCTCTAGGCCGGTAGACCCCGCAGGTGCTACGCCCGCGAGGACGTGCGCCTCGGAGCGCTCCGAGAAAAGGTGTCCGACCTCGACCTACCGGTGACGAGGGCCTTCGTGGGACGCTACAAGGTCCTGACTGCCTCGTGAGGAGCACGACCGTGGCCGCCGCCTTGACCGTCAGCTACTACACCGCCGGGGACCTGCCCGTCATCGAGGAGCGGCTGATCGAGGTGTACGCCGAGGTGTATGCGCAGGAGGCCGCCACCGACCCGTTCTTCTCCGTCGAGCGGTTCACCGAGCGTCTGCATCGCCATGCCGCCGGGCCGCGCTGGGGTTGCGTGTTCGGCGAGGTCGACGGCGCGGAGATCGGCTATGCCTACGGTTTCGCCCGCACGGCGGCGTACCGGTGGGGCGGGCTGATCACCCTGGCGTCGGCCGACCTGCTGGAGGAGACCGACAGCAGGACCTTCGCCCTGTGCGAGGTGATGGTCCGTGAGCCGTGGCGCGGTACGGGAGTCGCGCGGACCCTGCACGAGGAACTGCTGTCCCACCGGATCGAAGAGCGCTCGCACCTCCTGGTCGAGGAAGGCCACCCGCGGGTCAGAGCCCTCTACGAGCGCTGGGGCTACTCCCGGATGGGCACCATGCAGCCCTACCCGGACGGGCCACGCTACGACTCCATGCTCCGCACGATCGCCTGACCCTGGCACGCGACATACTCCCGGCGAAGCGCCGTCGATGGATCCAGTCCGCCGTCCTGCCCCCCACGTCCAGCGGAAGACATCGGGGATGGTGCGGCCAGTGTCGGCGCGGGCGCGGCCGTAGTGGTGCCAGAGTCTGCCACGGCCGACTGGGCGGGCGGGGTGGTGGTCACCCGCGCCGTCCTGCGCCTGGCGTGCCCGGCGCAGGGGTTCGGGCGGGGGCCACTGGAGACAAGCAGAGTTGGCCCGAATCGCCCTGCCGCAGGCGCTCGGGCAGGGCAGCATGGAGCGATAGCGCAAGATCTCGCAACCGACGAGTGCAGGGGGACGTCATGTCGCTACTGTTCATCGCGAAGGACCCGAACAGCCCCGACGGTGATTCGCCGACGGTCTGGGTCGATGAGGAGACGAGGGACCTGGTGATCCAGGGATGGAAGATCGACTCGGCAACGGAAGCTGAGTGCCTGGCCACCGGTCGCATCCCCGATCACGAGGCAGTCGTCCGTGTGCCGGCGCGGCTCGCGCAGGCGATCAGGGAGGCTTTGGATGTCGCAGAGCGCCGCGGCGAAGATTGACGAACTGCTGAGGAGCGCCACCCACTCCGCGCTCCACCTCGAAATGCGCGACGGCTACATGCAGGACGACCCCGCGCTGCACGCCTGGCGGGCCGGGCACCGCTTGGACCCCGCCGACAGGGCGTCGTGGTGGCGGCCGTGGCTGGACGTCATCGTCGAAACCGTCGGCCGCGGTGTGGAGATCCGCAGAGCGCGGATCGTCTCCGAGCCGGTCAGCGAGTACATCCGCTACGAGTACGACGTGACGTTTCCCAACGTCGAGGCCGGGGAGCAGGTCCGCTGGCTGCCCCGGCGCAGCGCCAGCGACCTGGCGCTGCCTGGCAACGACTTCTGGCTCTTTGACGGGCGCGTGGTGCGGTGGGGCCACTTCTCAGGCGACGGCGACGCCCTCGGCGGTGAACTCACCGAGGATCCGGCCGTGGTGCGGCTTTGTGTCGATGCCTTCGAGAAGGTGTGGGAGCGGGCGATTCCGCACGACAAGTACACGATTTGACCGGCGCACCCACGAGCACACCGGACCGACAGCATTGTGGCGTACACCCTGCCCTCCAGCGTCGTCGCGGCCCGCAAGGCCCTCGCCGAGCGGCTCCGGGGCCTGCGGAGGGACGCGGGGATCACCGGCGACGAGCTGTCGGCCCGGTGCGGCTGGGACCCTGCCAAGACCTCCCGCCTCCAGGGTGGCAAAGCAGCCCCGTCCGACGCCGACATCCGCGCCTGGTGCCGGGCGTGCGGCGCCGAAGACCAGGCCCAGGAGCTGATCACCACCTCTCGCGCGGTCGAGTCGATGTACGTCGAGTGGCGCCGCCTGGAGAAGACAGGGCTGCGCCAGGCACAGGACTCTGTGCTCGACCTCTACCGGTGCACCCGGCGCTTTCGCGTCTACGCCAGTCGGACTGTGCCCGGTATGGTCCAGACCCGCGCCTACACCACGGCTGTCCTTCGGGCCGTCCAGCGGGCCCGGGGGACCGTGGACGACGTGGACGCCGCGGTGGAGTTCCGGATGGCCCGGCAGGCGATGGTCTTCGTCGGCGGCGCCACGTTCGCCCTCCTGGTCGAGGAGGCGGTCCTGCGCGGAGCGGTGTGCGACGCGGACACGATGGACGGCCAACTTGGCCAGCTCATCACGGTGAGCACCCTGCCGCAGGTGAGCCTGGGTGTCATCCCGCTGGCCACAGGCCGAACCAGGTCGCCGGCGGAGGACTTCTACATGTTCGACGACGCCCAGACCTCCGTCGAACTGGTCAGCGGGCACCTGCGGCTGACACAGCCGCACGAGATGGAGATGTATGTCCGCACCTTCGTCGAGCTGTCCCAGATGGCCGAGTTCGGGGCGGAGGCCCGGGCGCTGATCGCAGCGGTCATCGACCATCGCAGGTAGCTTGCGCAAGAACTCGCAAGATCATGGCTCTCCGGAACGGGCACTGCGTAGCGTCTGTGCAACGCCACTTCACGGAGAGGCGGCCACGATGCGACAAGCACTGGAGCGTTCGACAGCCGGACCGCAGGAACGCGGCCTCAGGACCCGGTACCTGAGCCGGATCACCGCCCGGCCCCAGCAGATCGTTCTGCAACCCACAACCTTCTGCAACCTCAACTGCGTTCATTAGGCAAGTCGTGTGTCGGGATTGAAGGTGTCGGCTCCAATCCCGTAACGTCAGCCCGCCTTGAGTCGGTCCATTAGGTCGGCGACGCCGTCGACTTGCCGGTAGGGCTTGAACGACGGGGCCAGTTCGCGCACAAGGGTGACGCATCGCTCGGCGCCGATCCGGGTGGCTAGGTCGAGCGACTGGTTTGTGACGGCGAGGGCCTGTTCGACCTCGCGTGCCTGTAGGAGGCTGCGGGCCTCGTAGGTGAGGAAGATCCCGCGGGTCTTGTCGCGGGCGCGTGGCAGCAGACTCATGCCCTCGTCGATGCGGGCATGCGCTTCGTGGGTACGGTTGAGGTCGAGCATGCACTGGCCGGAATCAACGGCCAGGTCCGCCGTGCTCATCCACCGGCACCAGCCGGGGGCCGGGTCGGGGCTGTCGGTTAGTAGGGCGGTCTCGGCGGCGGCCAGGTCCCGGTGGCAGTCGGCGGCGGCTCCCAGGGCGGCATGTGCGCGGGCCCGGCGAAGGAAGAGCAAGGACTGTGCGGTGGGGTGCTGGGTGTGGATGAGGGCCTGGCTGAGCGGTTCGACGGCGGCGTCGGGCTGGGAGAGCCAGATCGACTGGTAGGCGAAGTCGGAGAGGATGCCGGCGCCGAGGTCCCGGTCACGGGCGGCGTGCGCGTTGGTGAGGGCCGCGTTCCAGAGCTTTCCCGCCGCGAAGTGCTGGCCCTGGTCGAAGCGGTGCCAGCCGCAGGTGCTGGCCAGGGAGGCGGCCAGCACGTGGAGCCGCCGGCCGATGGGTTGGGTGTACCGGCCCTGTTCCAGCAGGTCGGTGACCGTCTCCAGGTGGGCGTCCATCAACTTCGCGGTGTGCTGGCGCTGTTCAGTGGGCAGGGAGGTCAGCTTGGCGCTGGTGTCCTCCAGCCAGTCGACCAGTTCGCCGTCGACGCGCTTGCCGCTCAAGGCGGTGGTGAGCCGGTCGGGTTCGAGGGCAGCCCACTGGGCTGAGAGCCCGGCCAGCGCGAGCGCGCTGAAGGTCATGAAGGTGCGGCGGCGATTGTCCATTGCGGCTCTCTGTGCGTCTCGAAGTGCGTGGACGGTGAACGCCGATCCGAGCGGAACCGGTTGTTCCTGGCCGGGCAGCCAGTGTGGCCACTCGAAGGCTTCCATGTCGCTGATCGGGACGTCGAAGGCCTCGGCGATCAGGAGCTGGGATTCGATGCTGGGCGTCTTGCGCCAGTTCTCCCACTTGCTGACGGCGGCCTTGTCGGTGCCGGAGCGGAGACCCTCGGGCCTGTTCCTGGCGGCGTGGTGGATGCGGTCCGCGAGGTCTGTTTGGGACCAGCCGCGAAGCGCGCGGGCATACGCGAGGGGGTGCCGGATCTGGTCGTCCACGGGGCGAATCCCATCATCGATGGTGACCGTGAGCCTACTGCGCGAACGGGCGGGACTACCCCGGGACTACAGACAACGCCTGGTCGGTAACTGCGAGTTGAGCTCTACTCGTCGTGCACCGACAAGTTCCTTCACGAAGCGGAAGGAGTCCGCGCATGAAACGACGCGCTGCGGTCATCGGCCTTGGCCACCAGGCAATCGGAGATCACCTCCCCGGCCTGCTCGCCTCCAGCAGGGCCGAACTCGTCGCCGTCTGCGACAGCGACCTCGACACCCTGCGGCAGCGGCAGGAACAGCTCCAGGTCCCAGGATTCACCCGCGCCAGTGAGCTGCTGGACGCGGCGGCCCCGGACTTCGTGGTCGTCGTAGTCCCACACCACGCCGGCCGCGAGGTCGTCCAGGAGTGCGCCGACCGAGGCGTCCACGTCCTCAAGGAGAAACCCTTCGCCACCTCCGTGCCGGAGGCTCAGGACCTCGCCGAGATCTGCCGAGCCGGGCAGATCGAGCTGATGGTCACCCTCCAGCGGCGCTTCAACCCGATCTACACCAGCGTCGCCGGACTGCTGGACCAGATCGGCACGCCGTTCCTCATCGACGGCCAGTACACCTTCCACACCGACGACCCCGGCGGCGGCTGGCGCGGAGACATCCGCCAGGCCGGGGGCGGCTGCATCATCGACATGGGCTACCACCTCATCGATCTGCTGCTGTGGTACTTCGGCCTGCCCAGCCGGGTCATCGCCGACTTCTCCACCACCGCCGTCCCCGGCGGCGGGTACGACGCCGAGGACACCGCCGTCATCCAGCTCGGCTACGACAGCGACCTGTACGGCTCGGTGCTGCTGTCCCGGTGGGTGGCCCCCAAGACCGAGCGGCTGCACGTGGTCGGCACCCGTGGCTCGGTGCTGCTGACCAAGGGCCAGGTCCAGCGCCTCGACCTGGGCGGCGCGGTCGTGGAGGAGCTGACCCGACCGCACGCGCCGGCCTCGGCATCGGCCGCGCAGATCGACTACTTCTGCCGCGTCCTGGACGGCGAGCGGCCCAACACCTCCGGCCCGGAACAGCACCTCGCGCACGCCGCTTTCATCGCCTCCTGCTACCGGTCCAAGGCGGCGGGGCGCTACATCGACCCGAAGGAGATGCTGTGACCAGCGTCCTCGCCCTGCTCGGCGGCAAGCCCGCTGTCACCGCCAAAGGCCCGCACTTCACCTGGCCGCCGATCGACGACACCACCCGCGCCAAGGTTGCCGCCCAGCTGGAGGAGTCGATCTCCATCCCCGGCCGGTCCGGCATCGTCGCCGAGTTGGAGGACGGCCTGCAGGAGTACTTCGGCGTCCGGCACGCGGTCACCACCAGCTCCGGCACCGCCGCCCTGCACGCCACCTACTGGGCCGCGCGGATCAAGCCCGGCGACGAGGTGATCGTGCCGACCTGGACGTTCCACGCCACCGCCTCCCCGCTGTTCCACCTGCGCGCGGTGCCGGTGCTGTGCGAGACCGGGCCGGACGGCAACATCGACCCCAACCGGATCGAGGAGCTGATCACACCCCGGACCCGGGCGGTGATGGTCACCCATCTATGGGGCAAGCCCGCCGACATGACCGACATCGTCGCGGTCGCCAACGCCCACGACCTGGCGGTACTGGAGGACGGCTCCCACGCCCACGGCGCGAGCATCGCCGGGCAGAAGGTCGGCACCTTCGGTCTCGCCTCGGCCTTCTCCCTCAACGGCCCCAAGCCGCTGTCCGGCGGCGAGGGCGGGTTCGTCCTCACGGACGACGACGACACCTACCACCGCATCATCACGCTCGCGCACTACAACAAGCGCGCCAAGACCGAGATCCCAGAAGGCCATCCGCTCGCGCGGTACGCGGTCACCGGAGCCGGCCTCAAGCTCCGCATCCACCCGCTCGCCGCCGCCATCGCCCGCGACCAGCTCGCCCGCCTCGACGGCTACCTTGCCGGACGGGCGGAGATCGCCCGCTACCTCACCGGCCAGCTGGCCCGGATACCCGGCCTGGCGGTCACCGAGATGCCCGACGGAGTGATCCCGTCCTGGTACGGGTTGACGCTCACCTACCGGCCGGACGAGCTCGGCGGCCTACCGATCGAGAGGTTCCACCAGGCGCTGATCGCCGAGGGCGCCACTGAGTTCGACCGGCCCGGCTCCACCTGCCCGATGAATCAGCTGCCGCTGTACCAGCAGCCCAGCATGCTGTTCCCCGGTCACCCGCACTCCCACCGCCGGTACAAGGCCGGGGACTTCCCCGTTGCCGAGCGCGCACACGCCCACACGATCAAGCTCCCGGTCTGGCATCGTGAGCAGGATCTGAAAGTGGCCGAGCAGTACGTCCGCGCGGCCATCAAGATCAGCGACCATCACAAGGAGCTGCAGTGACTGTCACCTCCCCCGAGTTCGTGGCCGGCCTGGCGGCCGATGCCGAAGCCGCCGGCATCACCGGCTTTGTCGCCGCCGCCGTGATCAACCACGACGGCCGGGTCCTGCTCGTCCGTCGCAACCCCGACGACTACATGGGCGGCCTGTGGGAGATCCCCTCCGGAACGGTCGAGACCGGGGAAACCATCCTGGACGCCCTCCACCGGGAGACCGCCGAGGAGACCGGCCTGACCGTCGACCAGGTCACCGGCTACATCGGACACTTCGACTACAAGAACAGCCGGGGCGGCACGACCCGCCAGTTCAACTTCGCCGTCACCGTGGAGAAGACCGAACCGGTCGTCCTCACCGAACACGACGCCCATCAGTGGGCCCTCCCGGGTGAGCTGCCCGAGGTGAGCGACGCGGTTCGCGAGCTGATCGCACACTGAGGTGCGGTGAGTAGGACGGGACCCCTGAGATCGGCGGCTTCCAGGGGCCCCGCCCCACTACGGTCGATATGACCTGCGGCGACTCAAGGGGGTAACTGCCGATGCGCTGCCGAGTTCCTGCCCGCACGGCGGCGTACCGGTGGGGCGGGCTGATCACCCCGGCGTCGGCCGACCTGCTGGAGGAGACCGACAGCAGGACCTTCGCCCTGTGCGAGGTGATGGTCCGTGAGCCGTGGCGTGGTGCGGGAGTTGCGCGGACCCTGCACGAGGAGCTGCTGTCCCACCGGATCGAGGAGGGCCACCCGCGGGCCAGGGCCCTCTACGAGAGGTTGGGCTACTCCCGGATGGGCACCGTGCGGCCCTACCCGGACGGGCCACGCTACGACTCCATGCTCCGCACGATCGCCTGACCCACGCACGCGACGTACTCCCGGCGGAGCACTGTCGATGGATCCGGTCGCCGCCGCAGGCCTGGGGGAGGGCCCTGATGGACGTCAACCGTCGTGACGTGCGCCAACGTGCCGTCCACCTTTCCGCCGCCCTGGCGCTGCCGCTGGGCTACGACCACGAGGCGGTGAACCGAACACCCCGCGCGCGCCGGCCCGGCGCCCGGGTCGGCAGCACTACAGGAACCCACAGCCCGGGTTCGAGGCATTCGCCCCTTTGAGCCCGGCCGACAGGTTGGCCGGGGCCGCTACCTCGACCGTCCGGTGCTCGGCTTGGGGATAGGCGCTCGGTGGGCGGCGGGCCTGGGGCCGGTGGGCGCTGGGCCCCGCGTCCACGACGGGGGCGGCCCCGCACTCGCAGAGGAGGCCCTGGCCGCGTCGGTCACCACGGCGGCCGACGTGAACTCGTCGTGCGCCGGCCTGCGCAGCGCCTCGGTGGCGGCCTGGACGAGGCGGGGCCCGAGGTAGGAGACGGGGCCGGACTCCCAGCCGCGATCGCGCATCAGCCGCGCCAGATGGTCCCGGACCGGTTTGCCGTCGTCCTGCATCCGCGCCATTCGGGCGGCCAGCAGCGGCCACTGGCGGGAGTTCACCAGCAGCGCCGCCTCGCGCTCCAGGCCGGGCATCGCCTCGTAGACCCAGCGCACGAAGCGGGCGTTCTCCGACTGGCTCACGCCCAGCTGCGCCAGCGCCCTCCGACGGTTGCCGAGGTCGAGCTCCCTCGGAAGGTCCAGTCCCACCGTCAGCGGACCGTAGGACCGTACGGCGTCCCGGCTCGGCGCGCTCGACCGCCGCCGAACGGCGTCCGGCACCCGGTCGACGGCCTCATCGACACCGACCCCCTCGGCATACGCGGCCGCCAGAACCCGCCGGACGTCGACGCCCCGCTCCTGGAGCTCCTGCATCGTCGCGGCGATCTCCGGCCACAAGGGGGAGGCCAGGATCGCCTCGCGCACCGGGCCCGCCGGCACGGTCGCGCGGAGCAGCCCCGCCCACTCCTGCGTCCGCTCGGCCGCGATCCGCGCCGAGTCGGACAGGACGGCATCCCGTACCGACACCGCGATGTCCCCGACCTGCGGCAGGAACCGCTCCAGGTCGACACCGGCCCGCCGCAGGGCGACCAGCTGCTGCGCCATGACCGGCCAGTCCGGACCGGACATCAGCAACCAGGCCACGTCCGGGGCGAGCAGGGTCTTGAGATCCGAGGCCGCCTCGGGGAGGGCCTGGTCGGTTGGCGGCAGCGGGTGCTCCCGCCCCGATCGCCGCTGCGCCGCGCGCCGCACCGCGTCCGCGACGGCCAGCACCAGGCGCACGGCCGCCGTCGACGTCTGCACCGCCTCGCCGACCGCCTCAGCGAACGGTTCGCCCGGGTAGGGCATGGTCATCGTGATCTCCTGTCGTTCAGTGGTCCCGTCTGGGCCCTTGCGAGTCGTTCCGGGGGAAGCGTGTCGCCTCGGCCGAAGGGGCGACGGTCCTCTTGACACCCGGTGGCGTGCCGGTGGATCGCGGAGCCGCTGCCGGTGTTCGTGTGCCAAGCGCCGCGCCGTGAGCGCCGGCCCACCCGTCCAACCTCCAGACGAGCACCTGCGCGACGGACCCCGCCGAGCGGAGCTCGCGTCGCGCCACGACCGCAGCGAGAACCGCCGCGGGGTCGAAGCCCCGCTGCTCCAGGGCGATGAGGCGTTCACGCAGGACGGGCCAAGCGGAGTCCACCAGGACCGCCGACGCATGGGCGGGCAGAGCCCTCGCCACCACCTCGGTCAGCAGGGACGGACGGCCGGCCCTCGGCGAAGCCGATCCCGCCCGCCTGGCGCGCGGCCGCACGCCGGCACCCGCACACGCCCCGGTGCTCACCTCCACGGTCTCCCGCAGCGACCGACCGGCCTTCCCCGCCGCGTCGGCCTGGAGGTGATAGCCCTGCTCCTCGTGCCAGAGCCGCGCGGCCGTGACGGCCGCGACCAGGGCCAGGAGGAATCCCAGGAAAGCGGCCGCGTCGTTGTGGCCGGACGACCTGGCCGACGACACGAGAATGCGGGCCGAGGAACGAAGCAGCATCCGCGCCTCACCGCCCAGGTCACGCCTGCCCGGCGCCCTGGCCGCACGCTCGAACTCCGCCGCCGAGACACGCAGGTTCGGCTCGACCAGGGGAGGAGCGGCGGCGGGCGCCACGACGAGAAGGTCGCCCAGCGCGGCGACGTCGCCCGCCCCCGCCCACCGTCCGCCGGTGCCGAGCGAACCCGATGCCGCGCTGAGGTTGCGTTCGAGCGTCTGCCAGAACGCGTGAGGCGGCACATCCGGCTCTGGAATCGGAACGTGCCAGCGCTCGCGCACCCGAGGCAGCGACAGATCGTAAGCCAGGCTCGAACCCGCGAACCACACCGCCCGGTCGGCCTGGTCCCGGTCGCCGGGCAACGCGACCGTGTAACCGGTCGGCGCGCTGCGCCCCGGGCCGCAACGCTGCGCGACCCGCAGACCGGAGGAGCGGAGACGGGCGAAGAAATCGTCCTCGCTCGCCGCGGCGGCCGCCGCCGTACGGACGGTCCGCTCAAGCTGCTCGCGCGCACTCTCGGGCAGATGGCGGCGGGAGGCCTTCCGCGTCTCGCCCGTGGTCGGCCACCGCTTCGCTGTCCGATCCCCAGACGTCAGCCGACGCAGTTCCCACCTCTCCTCGAACTGCCGGGCAAGCTGCTGCATCCGCACGATGTCCTGCCGCAGATTCGGCTGCGTACCGTCCTGGCGGACCTTCGTCGCGACGATGTGGATGTGGTCGTCGGCGTGCCGGACCGCCACCCAGCGGCAGCCCCACCTGTCGCCCTGCGGGGCGACACCGACGGCGCTCATCATCGCCCGGGCGACCTCGGCCCACTGCTCGTCCGTCAGGAGCGGATCCTCGGGCGCCAAGCGCACCGCGACGTGGTAGACGTGTTCGGCCGGCACGTTGCCCCGTGACGCGTGCACCGGAGCGTCCAGGAGCAGCGCTAGCTCCCCGACCGTCGTCCCCGCCGACCGCGCGGGGTCGGGCACCCACGGCGCCCAGGCGCCGACCATGCGCGGGTCCTCGTGCTCGTCCCGCTTCCCGGGGCCGTACAGGTAGAACAGCAGCCCGGAGGTGTCACTCCCACCCTTCGCCAGCTTCGGGATCACCAGCGTGACGCCCGCTCCCGCATCAGTTGCACCGTCGCCCGGTCGACCCGCCGCACGGCTTCCTCGACGAGACGGGTGGTGGGCCGCGTACCGGGATCGACCGGGCCGATCGACCCGACCGACTCGCCGATCCGCACCAGCTCCCCGCGTGATCTGATGAGCTCCTCCAGTACTTCCCGGGCGTCTGCGGACACCGGTACGAGCTGATCCTTGGCGACCGCCAACGCCTTCCGAGCCACCCACGCGGACACCGCCATGCCGTCGCGTTTCGCCGCCTCCTGCACGATCGTCAGCTCGGCATCGTTGTACGCCAGATTCACCCGTCTCGACCGCGGCGACCGCATCTGCCGCTCCCGCCGCCGCGCGCCCTCCGTGCCACTCACCGTCGATCCTCCTCGGCTTCGCGGGCCGGTGTTCCGGCGGCCGGAACGAATGCGGCCTATGCCGCGACTCCCTGCTGCGCCACCTTGCTTCGCAATCGAATTGACTGCTAGCGGATACGCCGGAGTGGCAGCTGAAAATCACCGACACGGGTGACCTCTGTGGGCAGGTTCGAAACCACCGGAAGCGGTGGTTCTACGATCCGCAGCATGACGAGGGAAGACGAGTTCCTGAGGCGAATGCGCGAGATCCAGGACGGCCGCGAGAAGGCCATCGTGCCGCTCGCCGCCATCATGGCGGAGCGAAAGCACCTGAAGGATCAGCTGGCCGAAACCGAGGTCCCGTACGGAAGAGCGTATGCAGCAGCAGAAGCGGCTGGTTGGAGCGCGGAGGAGCTCGTAAGACTGGGTGTGGAGGCGCCGGCGCGCCGCCCCAAGGGTCGGCCCCGGAAGCACGCCCCGACCACCAAGACCACCGTCCCCGGCCCCTCGTCCGGCGGCGAGGAGAGCAACGCCGACGCCAGCGTGCAAAGCGGCTGAGCGTCGGCGCGGCTTCGGCTGGTGGGTGGCGGTGGCTGCCTACAGCGAGTTAGTGGTCATTGTTCCATCAACTCCAGGGCGGATCTCCCGGGAAACTGTAGGACGTTCAGCCGCGGCAAGTTCGTGGCAGGTGAGGGGGGCGAGGTCGATGTGCCGATCGCTGTCCGGGGTGTCGCGTTCGAGGGCGGCGATGACGGCGAGGAAGGCGTAGCCGACCAGGGCGGCGGTACTCCAGCGGTGCCAGGGAGGTCCAGCTGGTGACCTGGCCCTTGTCCAGGCCGATGGTGCTCTTGGCGGTCTGGAAGTCCTCTTCGATCCGCCAGCGGCAGCACACCACGTAGACGAGCTTCGCCAGCGAGAGCGGGGCCGGTGACCAGCAGCGGAAGAACGACACGTCGGCCGGCGGCAGGCCGGGGCGCGGCACGACCGGTACGGGCACCTGGACGCCGAAGCCGCCAGCGGGCAGGGCGAATGGGCATCAAGGGGGGCGACATCGGCGGGTCTGTGCTCCCGTCCGACGCGCGTGACCGCGTAGGACGCTCGCCCCGTGCCGGGCCGCTGTATCTGGGGGGAACCGGCCGACCGTCCTATTTCGTCACAATCCGAACAGATGCCTCTTTTCCAGGGTTAGCCCGGGGGAGGCTGCCGCAGCCCGATGCAGAAGGAGTGCCCGTGACACATCCCCTCGTGTCCCTCCCGCCGTCCGCCGCCGACCAGGTGCCCTCCGGGGAGAGTCGACAGCAGCCGTTCCCGCGGTGGAGCCGGCGCCAGGTGGTCGCTGTCCTGCTGGTGGTTTTCGGCGGCTACCTCCTGCCCGTCGTGGGCTGGCTGATCGGGGCGGTCGTGTGGCTGCTCGTCCCGGGGTGGACGAGGGCGTCGAAGATCGCAGGGGTGCTCGTATGGCCGCTGTGCACCCTCGGTCTGGTGGTCACCAGTGCTGCCGCGTACTGGCTGGTTCTTCCGCTCGGTGACCCCGTCTCCTCCGTGATCACCTCGCTCTTCCTGCTCGTTCCCAGCAGCTGGTTCCTGGTGCTGGCGGTCGCCGCCTGGTCCCTGCTGAAGGCAGGCACCGACCGTGCGCACGGGAGCGGCCGGTGAGGCGGGTCAAGCAGGCCGCCACCGCGACGGCGGTGGCGATGGCCTTGGGCGCCGCCGCCGCATGCGCACCCCGGGACCCGGGCCCGCCGTCCGCCAGGCCCGCGACATCGGCCCCGTCGATCACTGCCGGCCCGGTCGACGGGCCCGACCTGCCCGAGGTGTCGCCCACGCCGCACGAGATCCGCCGCACCGGTGCGGACCTGCCCGTTCCCCGCCGGGTCGATGTGCTCCATGACGACGGGGCCGACGACCAGGCGGTGGAGGTGGTCACCCAGGCGCTGCGTGCGGCAGGGGCCGAGGTGCGCACCGCCCGTGTCGAGGAACAACCTTCCCCGCAAGCTGAGTTGACGCTGATTCTGGGCCGGCGCGACGCTCCGCGCGTCGGCGAACTGCTGGCCCGCAGCGGAGCCTTCGGTCCTGGCGGCCTTCCCGCCGAGGGCTACCAGATCACCTCCGGCACGGTGGACGGCCGCAGCGGCATGGTGCTGGCCGGGCAGGACACGGCCGGCGTCTACTACGCGGCGCAGACCTTCACCCAGCTGATCCGTGGCAGGACCCTCAGCGGAGCGACGGTAGTGGACTACCCCTCCATCCCCCAGCGTGGCGTGGTCGAGGGCTTCTACGGCACTCCCTGGACGCAGGCCCAGCGGCTTGACCAACTGGCCTTCTACGGCCGGATGAAGCTCAACACGTATCTGTACGCGCCCAAGGACGACCCCTATGAGCGCGACCGGTGGCGCGAGGACTACCCCGCCGCCCAGGCCGCACAGCTGGCCGAACTCGCCCGGGCCGCCCGCGAGAACCACGTGGACTTCACCTACGCCCTCTCTCCCGGCAAGTCGATGTGCTACAGCTCGGCCGCCGACCGCACCGCCGTCACCGGCAAACTGCGGTCCCTGTACCAGCTGGGGATACGCGACTTCGTGATGGCCTTCGACGACATCCACCCGCTGCCGGTGTGGAGCTGCGCCGCGGACCTGGCCCGCTGGGGACCGCTGAACGAACAGGCCATGGCGGCAGCCCAGAGCGAACTCCTCAACCGCCTCCAGCACGACTTCGCGGACCAGCACCCCGACGTGCGACCGCTGCAGATGGTCCCCACCCAGTACAGCGACCTGAAGGACACTCCGTACAAGAAGACTCTGCGCCGCACACTGGACGGCCGGATCGCGATGATGTGGACCGGCGCGGACGTCGTGCCCACCAGCGTCACCGCCCAGCAGGCCGACGACGCCACGGACGTGTGGGGCCGTGAGGTGACCCTGTGGGACAACTACCCCACCAACGACTACGACCACGCGGCCGGACGCCTGCTGCTCGCCCCTTACGCACGCCGCGCCCCCACCCTGGACGAACACCTCACCGGCATCGTCCTCAACCCCATGAACCAGGCCTCGGCCAGCAAGCCGGTCCTGTTCACCGGCGCCGACTACGCCTGGAACACCCGCGCCTACACCCCCGAGGCCAGCCTCCGGGCCGCTGCCCGCTACCTCGCCGCAGGCGATCCCTCCACCACCGACGCCCTGGCCCTCTTCTTCGACACCCAGCACCTCGCCCCCAGCTGGGACGGCACCCCCTGGCAGCCCCAAGCTCCCGAGCTGCAGGCCCGCATCAACCGCTTCCAGGCCGACTGGGAGGCCGGCCGCCAACAGCAGGCCGCACAGGAACTGGGCCGCTACGCCCGCTCCATGGCCGCCGCCCCTCAGCAGATCCGCGCCCATGTGCCCGATGCGGGTCTGGCGGCCGAGGCGAAACCCTGGCTGGACGCCATCGCCCTGTGGGGACAGGCCCTGACCGACACCAGCGACGCCCTGCTGGCCCGCCTCGACGGTGACACGGCCCGCGCCGAGCAGCTCTTCTCCCGCTCCCGCGACCACGCCGGACAAGCCGCCCGCCAGCACACCCTGCCAGGCGCCACCCGCCCCCAGGGCCCCGTCAAAATCGCCGACGGCGTGCTCGACACCTTCCTCGAACAAGCCCCTCACCTGCCCCGCCACACGGGCGGGTGACGGCCGTCACCACCGGCCGCGTAGCGGGAGCGCGCGGTCCAGCGCGGGCGGAGGTGCGAGGTCAGCCGGTGGTCAGCACCATCCGGAAGCGACCCCGACCCGGCCTGGCGCGAGGGGCTGGCCCGGATCCCCGCCCGCACCCTGGCGATCGCGGGC
>NZ_LFMD02000005.1:266732-344768 GCF_015776785.2 Kitasatospora sp. SUK 42
TCCGGCAGCCGCGCGGCCAGGTGCTCGCGCAGGTCGGCCGGGCGCGGGGCGGCGTCCGCGGCGGGCACCAGGTAGGCGACCAGCCGGGTGTCGTCGGCGCGGTCCTGCCGGGCCAGCACGGCGACCTGGGCGATGCCGGGGTGGGCGGCCAGAGCTGCCTCGATCTCGCCGAGCTCGATGCGGAAGCCGCGCACCTTCACCTGCTGGTCGGCGCGGCCGACGTAGCGCAGGCTGCCGTCCACGGCCCGGCGCACCACGTCGCCGCTGCGGTACATCCGGGATCCCGCCGGCCCGTACGGGTCGGCGACGAACCGCCCGGCGGTCAGGCCCGGCCGGTTCAGGTAGCCGCGCGCCAACCCCGCGCCCGCGACGTACAGTTCGCCCGCGACGCCCGGGGCCACCGGCCGCAGGCCGTCGCCGAGGACGTACGTCCGCAGGTCCGGAAGGGCCTCGCCGATCTGGCCGGTGGTGGTGCCGGAAGCGCCGAGCTCCACGTGGGTGACGTGCACGGTGGTCTCGGTGATGCCGTACATGTTGACCAGCCGCGGCGCGTCGTCCGCGTGCCGCTGGTACCAGCTCGCCAGCCGGGCGTGCTCCAGCGCCTCACCGCCGAACACCACCGTGCGCAGGGCGAGTTCACGGCTCGTCTCCGGCGCCTCCGCGTCCGCCTGCACCAGTTGGTAGAAGGCGGACGGCGTCTGGTTGAGCACCGTCACCCGCTCGCGGGCGAGGAGCTCCAGGAACCGGCCGGGCGAGCGGCTGGTCTCGTAGTCCACGACCACCAGCCGGCCGCCGTACAGCAGCGGTCCCCACAGCTCCCACACCGAGAAGTCGAACGCGTACGAGTGGAACAGCGTCCACACGTCCTCCGCGGAGAAACCGAACAGCCCCTCCGTCGTACCGAACAGCCGCACCACGTTCCGGTGCGGGACCACCACACCCTTGGGATTGCCCGTGGAACCCGAGGTGTAGATGACATACGCCGGGTGGCCCGGATCGACGGGGACCCCCGGATCCGTGTCCGGCAGCCCGCCCAGGTCGACGGCGTCCAGCAGCAGCCGCTCCACGGACTCCCCACCCGGCAACTCACCGATCCCACGCGTCGTCACCAGCAGCGAGGGCCGGGCGTCCTGGAGCAGATAGGAGATCCGGGCCGCCGGGTACTCCGGATCCACCGGAACGTACGCGCCGCCGGCCTTGAGCACCGCGAGCACGGCGACCACCAGCTCCACCGAACGCGGCAGAGCCAGCGCCACCAACCGCTCCGGCCCCACCCCACGGGCGATCAGAGCGTGCGCCAACCGGTTCGCCCGCGCGTTCAACTCCCCGTACTTCAGGGAGACTTCGCCGTCCGTGAGCGCGACCGCGCCCGGGTTCGCCCGGACCTGCCGCTCGAACAGCGCGGTCAGGCTGCTCTCCGGCTCCTCCCCGCTCCGGCCGGTGCCGGTCGGCAGCAGTGCGCGCAGCTCCTCGGCGGACAGCACGTCCACCTGGCCGATCCGTCGGCCGGGCTCGGCGGCCACGGCCCGCAGCAGCCGCAGCCACCGCTCGACGATCCCGGCCACGGTGGCCTCGTCGAACAGGTCGGTGCTGTACTCCAGCACACCCGACAGCCCGTCCTCGCCGGGCTGTTCGGCCAGGATGAAGGTCAGGTCGCACTTGGCCGTGCCGGTGTGGACCAGGTCGGTGGTCACCCGCAGCCCCGGCAGGTCGAAGGTCCCGAGCGGCGCGTTCTGCAGGGCGAGCATGGTCTGGAACAGCGGGTGGTGCGCCAGCGTCCGGGTCGGGTTCAGCGCCTCCACCAGGTGCTCGAACGGCACGTCCTGGTGCGCGTACGCGGCCAGCGCGTCGGCCCGCACCCGGCCCAGCAGTTCGGTGAACGACGGGTCGCCGGAGAGATCGGTGCGCAGCACCAGGGTGTTGACGAAGAAGCCGACCAGCTCGTCCACGGCCTCGTCGGTGCGTCCGGCGATCGGCGTGCCGATCGGCACATCGGTGCCCGCGCCGAGTTTGCCCAGCAGGGCCGCCAGCCCGGCCTGGAGCACCATGAAGAGGCTGGCTCCGCCGTCACGGGCGAGCGCACGCAGGCCCTGGTGCAACTCGGCGTCGATCCGCACCGGCAGGAGGGCGCCCCGGTAGGACATCGCCGCCGGCCGGGGCTGGTCGAAGGGCAGCTCGACCTGCTCGGGCAGGTCGGCCAGCTGCTGCCGCCAGTAGGCGAGTTGGCCGTTCAGCAGGCTGTCCGGGTCCGCGCCGTCGCCGAGCAGCTCCCGCTGCCAGAGGGCGTAGTCGGCGTACTGGACCGGCAGCGGCGACCACTCCGGCTTCGCCCCCTCGGCGCGGGCAGCGTAGGCGGTCGTGAGGTCCCGCGAGAGCGGGCCCGTCGACCAGCCGTCACCGGCGATGTGGTGCACCACGAGCAGCAGCACGTGCTCCTCGGCGTCCAACCGGAACAGTTCGGCGTGCAACGGCGGCTCCACCGCGAGGTCGAAGCCGTACCGGGCCGCCTCCGCCAGCCGGTCCGGCAGGGCGCTCTCGCCGACCTCGGTCACCCGCAGTCGCGGCCGTGTCGCGTCGGGGTCCAGCACCCGCTGGCACGGCACGTCGTCGATCACCGGGAAGACGGTGCGCAGGCTCTCGTGCCGCTCGACCACGTCCGCGAGGGCGGCCTCCAGGGCCCGCTGGTCCAGGCTTCCGGACAGGCGCAGCGTCAGCGGGATGTTGTAGGTGGCGCTCGGGCCCTCCATGCGGTGCAGGAACCACAGCCGGCGCTGCGCGAAGGACAGCGGCAGCACGTCGGGCCGCTCGCGCCGCCCCAACGCCGGTCGCGCCCGGCCCGCGCCGTCCACCGCCGCCGCCAGCTCCGCCACCGTCGGCGCGTCGAACAGGTCGCCCAGCCGCAGCTCCACGCCGAGCACCGACCGCGCCCGGGACACCAGCCGGGTGGCCAGCAGCGAGTGCCCGCCGAGGTCGAAGAAGTCGTCGTCGACGCCGACCGACACCGCCCCGAGGACCTCGGCGAACAGCCCGGCGAGCAGGTGCTCGGTCGCGGTGCGCGGGGCCCGGCCGGGGGCGGCCGCAGCCTGCTCGGGGGCCGGGAGGGCCCGCCGGTCGAGCTTCCGGTTCGGGGTCAGCGGCAGCGCGTCGAGCGTCACGAACGCGGTCGGCACCATGTACTCCGGCAGCCGCTCACGCAGGTGCTCGCGCAGCGCGGGCGCGGTCACCGTCACGCCGGGTACCGGTACCACGTAGCCGACCAGCCGGGCGTCCTCCTCGGTGCGCACCAGAACGGCGGCCTGCGCGACCTGCGGGTGCTCGGCGAGGACGGACTCGATCTCGCCGAGTTCGATCCGGAATCCCCGGACCTTCACCTGGTCGTCGGTGCGGCCGAGGAACTCCAGGTTCCCCTCCGGGCCCCAGCGCACCAGGTCACCGGTGCGGTACATCTGCGAGCCGGCCGGCCCGAACGGGTCCGCCACGAACCGTCCCGCGGTCAGACCCGGCCGGTTCAGGTAGCCCCGCGCCAGACCCGCGCCGGCGATGTACAGCTCGCCCGCCTCGCCCGTGGGCACCGGCCGCAGCGCGCCGTCCAGCACGTACAGCCGGGCGTTGCCGACCGGCCGGCCGATCACCGCGCGAGAACTCGACGCCAGCGGAGCGACCACCGAGTTCACCGTGCACTCGGACGGCCCGTAGAAGTTCACGACGGACACCCCGTCGGCCGCACGCAGCCGCTCCCACAGCTGCTCCGGGACCGCCTCGCCACCCGCCGCGACCATCGCCGGGCGCCACTGCGGATCGCCCAACAGGCCATGGTTCAGCAGGACTTGGAGGTACGAGGGGGTGGCCTCGATGAAGTCGAGGCGGCAGCGCCTGGCGTACTCGACGAAGGCGTCCGGGTCGGTCCAGGTCGCCTGGTCCGGGACGTGCAGTTCGTGGCCCGCGAACAGGCCGAGCAGCTGGTTCCAGGAGGCGTCGAACGAGACCGAGGTGGTGAGCGCCACGCGGAGCCGGCGCCGTTCCGCGAGCAGGGGCGGGAACAGGGCCCGCTGCTGGTCGGCGAACAGGTTGAGCAGACCGCCGTGCGTCGGTACGACGCCCTTGGGCCGCCCGGTGGACCCGGAGGTGTAGATGACGTACGCCGGATGCTCCGGTTCGACGGCCGCCTCCGGGTCCACGGCCGGGCGGCCCGCCACCATCGCCGCCGTCTCCGGATCGTCGACCACCAGCCACTCGGTGGGGCCGGCTTCCGGCAACCGCTCCCGGACACCGGAGGCCGTCACCACCAGCACCGGCCGCGCGTCGTCGAGCATGTACCCGATCCGCGCCGCCGGATACTCCGGGTCCACCGGAACGTACGCGGCACCGGTCTTCAGCACCGCGAGGATCGCCACCACCAGCTCCGCCGAACGTGGCAGCGCCACCGCGACCAGCCGCTCCGGCCCCGCGCCCCGGGCGATCAGGGCGTGCGCCAACCGGTTCGCCCGCGCGTCCAGCTCCGCGTACGTCAACGACGCGTCCGGCCCCACCACCGCGACCGCGTCCGGCGTCGCCCGCACCTGCGCCCGGAACACCTCCGGCAAGGTCCCGGCCGGGGCCTCGGCCGCCGGACCGGCGCCGAGCGCCAGCAGCTCCCGCTCCTCTTCCGCGGCGAGCAGGCCGATCCTGCCGACCGGCTCGTGCGGGTCGCCATGCGCGACGGTGTCCACCAGCGCGATCAGCCGCCGTTGGTGGACGGCGAGTTCGTCGTGGTTCCAGGTCTGGGGCGCGCCCTTGAGCTCGACCCTGAGTTCGTCGTCTCCCCGCTGGCCCGTGATCCAGAGAGCCAGCCCGTTGGCCGGGTCCGGGAGCAGGTAGCGCAGCGTGGCGGGATGCCCTGCGAAGCTCTGCGCGGAGTCGAGCACCACGATGTTGACGACCAGCGGGAACTCCGCGCCGATGGCACCGGAGACACCGAGTTCCCGGAACAGGTCCTCGCTGCGGTAGCGCTGGTGCGCGAGCGCCGCGTCGACCTCCCGCGCCACCTCGGCGACGAGGTCGTTCCACCCCATGTCCGGGCGCACCGGCAGCCGCAGCGGCACCACGCTCGACACCGCGCCGGGCGTGGACAGCAGGCTACGTTCGGCTCCCTCGCGCCCGGTGACGGGAAGGCTGATCAGCACGTCCCGGTCCCCGGTGAGCCGGTGCGCGTAGAGAGCCGCCACCGCGATCAACGGGCGGGACCAGTGGGCTTCGGTCTGCGCCGCCGCCGTTCGCAGCGCGTCCACCCGGAGCACCGCCGGTTCCGGGTCGGGATGCGGGCCGTTCCCGCCGTGTGGAGCCCGGCCGGTGAGGTGGGTCGGTTCCGGCCGGTCGGCGAACCGCTCCGTCCAGTACGACCGGTCGGAGGTGAACTGCGCCGAGTCGCGGTAGTCCGCGTCACTGCGGATCAGGATGTCCAGCGAGCCGAACGGCGACTGCGGGACGGTTCCTCCCGCGGCGAGCGCCGTGTACATCCGTGCCATCCGCCGCCGGACGAGGGACTGGCCGAACCCGTCCATCACCAGGTGGTGGTAGTTCTGGTAGACGATGTGGCACGTCGGCGAGAGGCTGAGCAAGGCCAGGCTGAAGAGCGGGTCACGGGCGAGGTCCAGCGGACGCTTCCGGTCCTGGGCCATCCACGCCAGAGCGGCCGCTCGCGGGTCGGGCTCGGCGCTCAGGTCGAGCAGGGCCGGTTCCCAGTCCCATGCCGCGCGGACGACCTGCCGCACGCCCTGCCCGTCGTCGACGAAACTCACGTGCAGTGAATCGATCTCCTCGACGACCCGGCGCAGCACGGTCGCGAAGAGCTCCGCGTCGACCGGACCGTGGACCTCCAGGTAGTCGCCGATGCGGTAGATGTCGAGCGCTGTCCGCGCCCGTTGCTCGGCGAGCCAGATCTCACGCTGCGCCGCCGTCAGGGGAAGGACGTCGCCGTCGCGACGGGACATGGGGGTACCTCCAGAAGTGTGGGCGGGCGGGTGCGCAGGGCGCACCGGGCCACACCGGCCGCGGTGACGTCACGCGGCCGGCGGGCGGGCACGGCTGCTGTGGGTCAGGCGGCGAGTTCGTCGACCGTTCTGCGCCAGGCGTTCCGGAGGACGGCCACGGTCGCCGTCGCCACACCGCCGCCGACGGCACGAAGGACGGGGCACACGTCCAGATCCATGGAGCGATATCCGGCTGCGGCACCCGGTAGAGACGGCATGTGTACGATCACCTGTTTGCGGAGGTCACGGGAATCCACCACGGGCACGACGGAATACCGCGCACGGCGGACTTCTGTGACGGAGTGAGAAGTCTGGAGGGGAAAAGCGGTGCGGCCGAAAGGCCCGCGCCCGACCGCCGCGTGGACACGTCTTCCGAGGCCGGTCGGAAGACGCACCCGGGCGGCGGGCCGGGCCGCGAATCAGGGCGTCAGCGCGACTTTCCGGCGACCGCACCGGCGGTCGCGCGGATCTTCGGAGTCCACGCCTCGCCCTCGGACCGGTCGGCGGCTTCGTCCTTCCCACCGCCGTTCAGGGTGGCGCCGTCGGCGGCCCGACGGCCGTCACCGGAGGCGACCTGCGCGGCCACCACGTCGGCGGCGACCTCGGCCGCGAGGTCGTGGATGTTCTCCCCGGCCTCGTGGGCCGCCTTCTTCACCTCCAGGGCGATGCCGACGGACGCCTTGACGGCGCCACGCACCAGCGGCTTGAGCAGCCGCTTGGCCAGTGGAGCGACGACGAGGCCGACGAGGAACGGCGGAACTACGGGCGGCATGATGCCCCAACCTCTCACGCGGACGGATGACAGGGTTCCCGCGTACTGCGAACTCCGGAGTACGCACAGCCGAGCGGACGGAAGCACCCGTTCCCGGAATTCTCGATGCCCTCGCCGGATTCCTTGACTGGGCCGAATTCCTCGTCGATGGGGTACGCCGCCCGCTCCTCCGTCACCGTAGTCCAGTCCTGTCCGTCGAGGCCAAACAGTCCCGGCAGGTTTCACCCGTGCGAGTGCTATTCAGGCTCTCGGCCGCGACGGATGTGCCGCACATATGCCATTCGAGTGAAGTGCTATTCCTATTGGCATATCAATGCCGACTCCACCAGTGGTCAACCGGCGAAACGCGTGCCGGACGAAGGTGTGGGCAGGCGTGAGAGCGCGCCCGCGCCGCCGACCGCGGTGCTGTCACGCGGTCGACGGCGCGGGCGCGCTGTTCCCTGCCAGTCAGGCGGCGAGTTCGCCGGCCTGGAGCTGCCAGAGGGACGCGTAGAGTCCGTGCCGGGCGAGGAGTTCGTCGTGGGTGCCCTGTTCGGCGACGACGCCCCCCTTGTCCATCACGTAGATCAGGTCGGCGTGGCGGACCGTGGAGAGCCGGTGGGCGATGACCAGCATCGTCCGGTCGGCCGCGAAGGTGCGGAGCGTGCGCTGGATGGCGGCCTCGGTCTCGTTGTCCACGGCGGAGGTGGCCTCGTCGAGGATCACGACCGGCGAGTCCTTGAGGATCGCCCGCGCCAGCGCGATCCGCTGCCGCTGGCCGCCGGAGAGCGCGGCGCCGCGTTCGCCGATGAGCGTGTCGTAGCCGTCCGGAAGCGTCGCGACGAAGGTGTGCGCCTCGGCCATCGTGGCCGCCTCGACCACGGCCGCCTCGGAGGCCTGGAAGCTGCCGTAGCGGATGTTGTCGGCGATGGTGCCGTCGAAGAGGAACGGGTCCTGGGCGACGAACCCGATCGCGTCACGCAGGTCCCGGCGCTGCAGGTCGCAGACGTCCCGCCCGTCGAGCAGCACCGTGCCGGACTCGGCGTCCTGGAAGCGCATCAGCAGTTTGGCGATCGTCGTCTTGCCGGAGCCGGTGGCGCCGACGAGGGCGGTGACCTGCCCGGCGGGAATGGTCAGCGAGAGGTTGTCCAGTGCCGGGGGCCGGCCGGGGTAGGCGAAGGTCACGTCCTTGAGGACGACCTCCCCCTGCACCTTCCCGGTGTCGAGCGGTCCGCCGGTACCGTCGGCCTCGACGGGCAGGGCGTGCAGCCGCTGGACCCGGTCGTAGGAGGCCAGCGTGCGCTGGTACTGGTCGACGATGCCGCCGAGCCGGCTCATCCGCAGCATCACCGTCTGGGGCAACCCGATCAGCGGACTGAACACCTCGAACCGCAGGCTGCCGTTGAGCACCGCGCGGCCGCCCATCAGCAACGTGCCCGCCATCGAGGTGGTCGTGAAGGCCCGGACGACCTCACCGTGTCGGATCGTGCTCCGGTCGGTCTGGCCCCTGCTCTCCTGGGCCGTCTCGCTGAGCCGGTCGATGCGCTCGGCCTCGTAGTCCTCGGTGCAGAAGCTCTTGACGGTGGCGCCGGCCTCCAGCGTGTTGACCAGCTGGCTGTGCAGCCTGGCCCGGTCTTCGGCGGAGACGGAGTAGTCGGCCGTCACCTTGTCCTGGTAGTGGAAGGACAGCCAGGCGATGACCGGAATGGGCAGGAACGCGATCCAGGCGATCTGCGGTGCCAGCAGCAGGAACGCCGGCACCAGAATGGCGAGGCTGGCGCCCAGTTGCAGCAGGTCGTTGGCGGAGGTGGCGAAGAAGGCGCCCAGCTGTCCGACGTCGTCCGTGAGGGCGCCGGCCACCCGGGTCGTCCGCTCGCCCTCCAGGTGCCGCAGTTCGAGGTGCTGCACGTGCCCGTAGGTGCGGCCCCGCCAGTCGTGCTCGATGTCCTGGCCGAGCCGGCGCCACTGGAGGTTCGAGGCGTACGAGAGGCCCGCCACGGCGGCGCAGGCCGCCGCCACCAGCCCTGCCAGACCCCAGAGTTGGGCGGACGCGGTGGTCAAACCCAAGCTGACCAGCGGCGCGGCCTGGCCCTTGATGAGCACGAGACCCGTCCAGCCGAGGAAGGTGCCGAGCGCCACCTCCGAGATCTGGCAGCCGACCGACAGCGCCGCGGCACGGTAGAGGCGCTTTCGGTGCGGTCCGACGATCTCCGACAGCGGGTGCCGTGCGGTGCCGGGCCCTGCCAGTTCCCGGGCCTCGCCGGCCGTGCGCTGCCAGGCCTTCCGCAGGACGGCCGCGGTCGCCGTCGCCACGCCGCCCAGCGCGACCAGCTGTTTGCTGAGCGCCGACCCGCGGATCAGCGCGATGCCGGCCGCCACTCCGCCCCCGACGGCGAGGACGGGGCGCACGACGAGGCCTCGGTCCACCCGCGGCGCCGCTTCGGGGGCGGACCGCGGCGGTCCGGGGCGAGACGCTCCGGCCGGGCCCGCCATGACCAGGGCGACGGCCCGGCGGACGATCCGGTCGACGTCCGCGGCGCTCACGCGCGCGTCGTGCCGGACGAGGACCCCGCCGGTGATCGGGCTGGCCTGCGCCTGGGTGATCCCGGGGACGCGCCGCAGGGCGGCGGCGAGGCCTTCGGCCGTTCGGGGCCGGCCGAGCACCGGCTTGACGTCCCAGCGCTGGCGGCCCGGAATGACCGAGCGCGGGCGCACGTCCACATCCACGGAGCGATATCCGGCTGCGGCACCCAGGGGAGACGGCATGTGTACGATCACCTGTTTACGAAGATCACGGGAATCCGCCACGGGCAGGACGGAGCGCCGCGACGGAGTGGGAATTCTGCGGGAAAGGGCCACGCGTTCGGCGAACCTCAGGCCGCCGCCGCACGGGCGCTCATTTCGACGGATCTCGGAATGACGCGCCCGTGCGGCGGGCCGGTCCGCCAGGCAGACCGTCAGTTCGACTTTCCGGCTCCGGCTCCGGCGGTCGCGCGGATCTTCGGGGTCCTCACGTCGCTCTCGCCCCGGTCGGCGGCTTCGTCCTTCCCTCCGCTCGATCCGCTCGGGACGGCACCATCGGCCGCGCGGTGGCCGTCGCCGGAGGACTGCGCGGCCACCATGTCGGCGGCCACCTCGGCCGCGAGGTCGTGGATGTTCTCCCCGGCCTCGTGGGCCGCCTGCTTCACCTCCAGGACGATGCCCACGGACGTCTTGACGACGCCGCGCACCAGCGGCTTGAGCAGCCGCTTGGCCAGAGGGGCGACGACGAGGCCGACCAGGAAGGGCGGGATGACGGGTGGCATGATGCTCCATCCTTTCTCTACGCAGACATATGACGGGGACCCCGGGCACTGCGAACACCGGAGCAGCGCATAGCTGGGCGGACGGACGCACCCGTTCCCGGAATTCTCCGGACATTCCGCCGGATCGGAATTCCTTGATCCACGGGCCCACCGTTCGCAACCTTCGACACCGTAGTCGAACCATGCGCATCGCTACCAAAGATCCTCGGCGGGTTTCACTCATGCGAGTGCTCTTGGCTTCCCGGTGTGGCGCGAATTGCCGAACCCACGTTCACCGAATGAACCGCTACTACTATTTGTGATTTCCCTGAGGCTCGCCGAGCTCCCGTGCCACCCTCCGCCACAGCGCCGGAAACGGCAACCCGCCGCCGCCCAGCACCGCCTCGTGGAAGGCCCGCGCGTCGAACCCCGCGCCCGCCTCCCTCTCGGCGCGCACCCGCAGCCGGACGAACTCCAGATAGCCCGCGCGGTACGAGAGCGCCTGGCCGGGCAGGTCCGTCGAGTAGCGCAACAGGTCCGAGGCGATCTGCGCCTCCCCCTCGGTGGAGTTGGCCCGCATGAAGCCCCGCGCCCGCTCCAGGCTCATGGTCCCGAGGTTGAGGCCGGTGTCGACCACGAGGCGCTGGGCGGTGAACCGCTCCTGCGCGAGGCGCCCGTACGCGTCCCACGGGTCGTCGTAGAGGCCCATCTCCCAGCCGAGCCCGGCCGCGTACTCGGCCCAGCCCTCGTTGAACGCGCCGAACTCGGCCACCTCACGGCGCAGTTGCGGCAGCGAACGGTTCTCCGCCTGCCGGGCGAGGTGGAAGTGGTGACCAGGCGCCAGTTCGTGGTAGATCAGGGAGGCCGCGCCCAGCAGCGACCGCCGGTCCAGGCCCGAACCGTTGTAGCGGTAGCGCCCGACCGGATCGGCCGGTGTGGGCTGCTCGTAGTACCCGAAGGTCATCCCCGCCTCCAGCGCCCGGTCCAGCCGGGCCAGCCCGTACGGGGCGGCCGGCAGCACGGCGAACCAGCGGGGCAGCAGCGGGGCCAGCCGGTCGAGGTACCGGCGGAACCGGGCCTCGACCTCCTCGGCCGTCCGGGCGTACAGGCGCGGCTCGCTCCGCAGCCGCTCGTGGAACTCCTCCTCGGAGCCCGGGAATCCGAGGCCGGCGCGGACCTCCCGCATCCGCTCGGCCAGTTCACGGCACTGCTCGCGGCCGAGCTCGTGCAGCCGCTCGGGAGACGTGCCGTCGTCGCCGGTGTGCGTCCGGACGAACTCCCGGTACGCCTCCTCCCCGCCCTCGTAACCCGCCCAGCCGACGGTCCGCGGCGCCTCGCTCAGGTAGTCCGGGTCGTCGACGACGGCGAGCAGGCGGTCGAAGGCCGGCAGTAGCTCGGCGTCCACCAGCCGCCGCACGCCGTCCAGGAGCCGTCCGCGCCCGGCCGGCCCCAGCCCGCCGAGCCGGTCCTCGCCGACCTCGACCCGCTCCGCCGTGGCGGCCCTCAGGCCGACGGCGGTGGCGCGCGCGCCGGGCAGGGCCGGGGCGGGCACCCGGAAGCCCCGGGCGGCCTGCTCCGCCGCCTTGTCCCCGATCGAGCCGACCACCCGGGACAGCTCGCGCACCAACGCCAAGTACCGCTCGACGTCCGGCGGTTCGGCGAAGCGGAAGGGGCGCAGCACGGCGTCGGCGTACTGCGAGAGGGGGAACAGCCGGTACGGCGTGACGGCGGGCGTCAGCCAGTAGCAGCGGAGGGTCCGCAGTTCCTGCCCGGCCAGCCCGGCGAGGAAGGCGGCGGTGTCGGCGTCGGCTCCGGACGCCTCCGCGCCGTCGAGCAGCCGGAGCCGCTCCAGCACGCCCTCGGCGAACCGCGCCCGCTCCTCGGCCTCGGCGAGCGAGAACCCCGGCAGCGTCTCGACCGCGAGCCCCTGGCGGATCCTCAGCAGCGGGTCGCGCTCCAGCAGGAACTCCCAGTAGCGGTCCGCCAGATGGCCGATCCCCCGGCCCGGTTCGTTCGTCGTCATGTCGCCATCCTGGCGACGACGGACCGGTCGGGTCCCCGGATCGGCGTCCGACCGTCCGAGACCTCCCCCGAACGGGTGAATCGCATCAACCCGTGCCGCCTGCCTCCACGCCCGCCGACCATGCCGACAGGCCTCGCCGAGCTCTCGAACATGCTTGCTGCACAGGCGAGTTGACTCGCCGAGGCCGGGACTCGGTGACACCATGGCGCCATGCCCCGTCGCCCCCTGCCGGTCTCCCTGGCGGCCGCCGTGACCGCCGCGGCCGTCGCACTGGCCGGCTGCGGACACCTCGCGCGCTCCTCGACGAGCACGCCTCTCGTGGACCGGGGGACCGTCCGGATCGCGGAGGCCGGCGAGACCCCGAGCTTCAACCCGTACACGGCCCTCGGCCTTGCCCAGGCCCGCTACGCCTACGACTCGCTGGTCAACGTCTCGGCCGACGGCACGGTGGTCTCCGGTCTGGCCTCCTCGTGGCAGGCCACCACCACCGCGGCCACCTTCACCCTCCGCCCCGGGATCACCTGTTCCGACGGCACCCCCCTCACCGCCACGGCGGTGGCCCGGGCACTGAACTACGCCGGAGACCCTGCCAACCAGCTCGCCGGCGCGCAGACCGTCCTCCCGAGCGTCCCGTACACCGCGAGCGCCGACGACGCGGCCGGCACCGTGTCGGCGACCACCAGCACGCCCTTCCCGTTCCTCACCCGCACCCTCGGGCTGCTGCCGATCGTCTGCCCCGCCGGCCTCGACCGGCCGCAGTCGCTGGACCGCTCCACCCGGGGCACCGGGCCGTACGTGCTGTCCCGCTACACCCCGGGCGGACCGTACGAGTTCACCGTGCGGGAGGGCTACGCCTGGGGACCGGCCGGGGCGACCACGGCGGAGCCCGGCCTCCCCGCCCGCATCGTCGTCTCGGTGGTGCCCCAGGCCTCCACCGCCGCGAACCTGCTGCTCACCGGAGGCGTCGACATCGCGGGCGTCGACGGACCCGACCGCGCCCGGCTCACCGGCCACGGCCTGGCCGCCGCCGACGTGGCGACCGTCGTCGGGCTGACCTTCTTCAACCAGCGCCCCGGCCGCCCCCTGGCCGACCCGGCACTGCGGCGGGCCCTGGTGTCCGCCCTCGACCGCCAGGGGCTCGCCAACGTCGCCGTCGGCGGCACCGGCCGGCCCGCCACCGACTTCGGTGCCGAGGGCGGCGTCTGCCACGCCGACCTCGCCGCCGCCAACCTGCCCGCACGGGACGACGACGCCGAGGCGCTGCGCGCGGCGGGCTGGACCCGTTCCGCCGACGGCCGGTTGACCAAGGACGGCCGGCCGCTCCGGCTGCGCCTGATCACCCCGGACGCCGGCCCGACCCTGCCGGCCGTCGCCGAGCTGATGGCCCGCTCCTGGACGGCGCTCGGCGCGGACGTCACACCGGTCAGCGAGAGCCTGCCCGCCCTCGTCAACGCCATGTACCAGACCGGGGACTTCGACGTCGTGGTCGGAACCTCACCGGGCTTCGCCCTGCCGGTCGGCTTCGTCCCGTTCTTCTCCGGTCCGACGCCCGCCCAGGGCCTCAACTTCGCGGGCGTCGCCAACCCCGCGTACGACGCCCTCGTCGCCCAGGCCCTCCGGGAGCCGGACACCGAGGGCTGCGGCACCTGGAACCGGGCCGCCGCCGCACTCCTCCGCGCGGCCGACGCCCTGCCGATCGCCGACGGCCACATCACCGTGTACGGCCGGAGCACCGCCTTCGCCACGACCTTCGGCGGCCAGCTCGTCCCCACCAGCATCCGCCTCCACCAGTGACCGGGGGACCCGCCATGTCCGTTGCCCGCCTGCTGCGGCACCCCTGGACGGTCTTCCTCGGCCGACGCACGGCCCGGCTGGTCCTGTCCCTCGGCGTCGTGCTCACCGCGTCGTTCGCGATGATCCGCCTGGTACCCGGGGACCCGGTCCGCGCGGCGCTCGGCGTCGACGCCTCCCCCGCCCTGGTGGCCGCCCGCCGGCACCAGCTCGGGCTCGACGCGCCCTTCCCGTCCCAGTACCGGCACTACCTCGACGGCCTCGTGCACGGCGACCTCGGCACCTCGCTGGTCACCGGCACGCCGGTCGCGGAACTCGTCCGCACCCGGCTGCCGGCCACCCTGGAGATCGCCGGCCTGGCCTTCCTCCTCACACTCGCCGTCGCCCTGCCCTGCGGCCTGCTCGCCGCCGTCCGCACCCGCGACGGCCGGCACCCGCGCAGCGAGCTGGTGTTCACGACGGTGACCGCCGGCCTGGCCGGGGTGCCCGACTTCGTCCTCGCGGCCGGGCTCACCGCGCTGCTGGCCGTCGGCCTCCAGCTGCTCCCGGTGGCCGGTACGGGGGGCGCCGGAGCCTTCGTCCTGCCGGTCCTCGCGCTCTCCGTGGCGCCCACCGCCGTCCTGGTGCGCATCGTCCGGGTCGAGGCGCTGAAGGTGCTCGCCGAGGACTACATGCGCACCGCCCGGGCGAAGCGGCTGCCGCCGGCACGGCGCTACCTGCGGCACGCGGCGCCGAACACGGCCACCGCCGCGCTCACCGTCGCCGGAGGCCTGCTGCCCGCCATGATCGCCGGCACCGTCCTGGTCGAGAAGGTGTTCGCCTGGCCCGGCATCGGTTCGGCGATGGCGCAGTCCGTGGTCTCCCAGGACTACCCCGTGGTCCAGGCGATGGTGCTGATCCTGGGCACCACCGTGCTGCTCGCGAGCCTCCTGGTCGACCTGCTGCTGGCCGTGCTCGACCCGCGTTCGACGATCCGGGAGAGCTGAGGATCCGATGCCCCTTCCCGCCGGTCCCACCAGGTACCTCCGCTCACCCATGGCCTGGGCCGCCACGGCCATGCTGGCCTCGCTGGTCGTGCTCGCGCTGGCGGGCCCGCTCGTCTGGGGCGCGGCGGCCGACCGGCCGGACCCCTCGGTGGTGCTGCAAGGCCCGTCCGGGGCGCACCCGTTCGGCACCGACAACCTGGGGCGCGACCTCCTCGCCCGGGTGCTGGCCGCCACCCGGCCCTCCCTGCTCCTCGCACTGGCCGCGACCGCGATCGGCGCGGGCGCGGGTGTCCTCCTCGGGGCGTCCACCGCCGTCGTCGGCCCCCGCGCCCGCCGCCTGCTCGCCGCGCTGATCAACCTGCTGCTCGCCTTCCCCGCGCTCCTGGTCGCGCTCTTCCTCGCGGTCGTGTTCGGCGCGGGCGCCGGCGGGGCGGTGCTCGCCATCGCCGTCGCGGGAGTGCCCGGCTTCGCCCGCCTCGCCCAGACGCTCGCCGCCGCCGTCGCGGGCACCGACCACCTGGCCTCCGCCCGGGTCCTCGGCCTGCGCCGGCACCGGCTGCTGTGGCGGCACGTCCTGCCGAACATCGCCGAGCCGCTGCTGCTCAGCGTCACCACGGCGGCGGGCACCTCCCTGGTCGCGCTCTCCGGGCTGAGCTTCCTCGGCCTGGGCGTCCAGCCGCCCGGCTACGACTGGGGGCGCCTGCTCAACCAGGGGCTCGACCGCATCTACGCCCAGCCGCTGCCCGCGCTGGCCCCGGGCCTGGCCATCCTCTACGCGGCGGTGACGTTCCAGCTGCTCGGCGAGGTCCTGGCCGGAGGCGTCGCCCGGCGCGGTCCGGCCTCCCGGCCGCCCCGGCCGCCGGTCGTGTCGAGCGGGCCCGCCGAGGAGGGCCTGGTGCTCCAGGTGGAGGACCTCGGCGTCGAACTCCCCACCCCGGAGGGCGTGATCCGGCCGGTCCGCGGCGTGAGCCTGTCGCTGCGGCCGGGGGAGATCGTCGGGCTGGTCGGCGAGTCCGGCTCCGGCAAGTCGCTCACCGCGCTCGCGATCGCCGGCCTGCTCCCGGAGCGGGCCAGGGTCTCCCACCGGACGCTCCGGCTGCTGGGAGCCGACCTGGCCGCCATGACGCCCAGGCAGCGCGACCACCACCTCGCGACCGGCCTGGCAATGGTCTTCCAGAACCCGGCCTCGGCACTCAACCCGTCGCTCCGGATCTCCACCCAGCTCACCGAGGCCGCCCGGGTCCACCTCGGCATGAGGCACGCGGAGGCCCTGCGGGAGGCCTCGGAGGCCCTGCGCCGGGTCGCCCTGCCCCCTTCACTGCTGCGGGCCCGCCCCCACCAGCTCTCCGGCGGCCAGCGCCAGCGGGTGATGATCGCCTCCGGCCTGATGGTGCGGCCCGACCTGATCATCGCCGACGAGCCGACCACCGCCCTCGACGTCACCGTGCAGCGGCAGATCACCGAACTGCTCTCCGGGCTGCGGCGGGACACCTCCGCCGCCGTGCTGTTCATCAGCCACGACATCGCGCTCGTGAGCGGGTTCTGCGAACGCGTCCTGGTGATGTACGCGGGAGCGATCGTCGAGGCCCTGCCCGCCGACCGGCTCGCCACCGCCGCCCGGCACCCCTACACCCGGGCCCTCGTCGCGTCGGTGCCGGACCTCACCGCGGACCGCGACCGGCCGCTGCCGACGGTGGCGGGTGCGCCGCCCGACCCGCTGGCGCCCGCCCCGGGCTGCCCGTTCGAGCCCCGCTGCCCGCACCGGCGGGAGCGCTGCGCGCGGGAGGCCCCGCCGCTGGAGGACCTCGACGCGGTCCAGCGCGTCGCGTGCTGGTACCCGCTGCCGGTGACGACCGACGATCCTGCGGCCGATCGGATGGAGGCGGGCCCGTCATGACCGAGCTGCGGCTCCGCGAGCTCACCGTCCGCCATCACGGCCCGCGCGGCCCGGTCACCGCGGTGGACGGCGTCTCGCTGGAGGTCCCGTCCGGCGCCACGCTCGGGCTCGTCGGCGAGTCCGGCTCGGGCAAGTCGACCCTGGCCCGGGCGGTCGTCGGGCTGGTCCCCGTGCACGGCGGCAGCGTCCTGCTGGACGGCCGGGAGGTCCGCGTCCGTACCGTCCGGGCCCGGCGCGAGCTCGGCCGCCTGGTCCAGATCGTCCTCCAGGACCCGGACACCGCGCTCGACCCCCGGATGACGGTCCGCCAGACCCTCGTCGAGGCGGCCACCGTCTTCCAGCGGCTCGACCGGCCGGCCCGGGCCGAGCGCGTCACCGGCCTGCTCGAACTCGTCGGGCTGGATCCCCGGCTCGCCGACCGGCTGCCGCGGCAGCTCTCGGGCGGCCAGCGCCAGCGGGTCGCCGTCGCCCGCGCCCTGGCCGTCGAACCCGGCCTCCTGATCGCCGACGAGATCACCTCGGCGCTCGACGTCTCGGTGCAGGCCTCCGTCCTCAACACGATCCGCGAACTCCGGCGACGGCTGGGCCTGTCCATGCTGTTCATCGGCCACAACCTGCCCGCCGTCTGCCACGTCTCCGACGTGGTGGCGGTCATGCGGCACGGCCGGATCGTCGAGACCGGCCCCACCGAGGCCCTCCTGCGCGACCCGCGGCACCCGTACACCCGGGAACTGCTCGCCTCCGTGCCCCGCCTGTCCCCTCGGAGGTCCTGATGACCGGTGGCCAGCCGGACGCGGTGGTGGTCGGCGCCGGGGTGATCGGCGCCGCCGTCGCCCTCGAACTCGCGCGCACCGGACGGCAGGTGGTCGTCGTGGACAAGGCGGGCGCGGCCGGCCACGGGTCGACCAGCGCCTCCAGTGCGATCATCCGGTTCAACTACTCCACCTTCGACGGCGTCGCCACGGCCTGGGAGGCCCACCACCTCTGGGCCTCCTGGCCCGACCACCTGCGGCTCGGTACGCGCCGGCTGCTGGCGGCCTTCCACCGCACCGGCGCCGTACTGCTCGACTCCCCCGCCGCCGCGCCGGCCGACGTCACCGCCCTGTTCGAGCGCGCCGGCGTCCCGTACGAGCGGTGGGACGCCCCGACGCTGCGCCGGCGCCTGCCCGGGATCGACACCGGACGGTACTGGCCGCCGAAGCCGGTGGACGACGACGGCTTCTTCTCCCCCGCGGCCGGCGAGCTCGGCGCCCTCTTCACCCCGGACGCGGGCTTCGTCGACGACCCGCAGCTCGCGGCCCGCAACCTCGCCGACGCGGCGGGCGAGCTGCGTGCGGAGTTCCTGTTCCACCGGACCGTGGTGGCCGTCGAACGGCACGCGGACCGGGTGACGGGCGTCCGGCTGGCCGACGGCACGCGGATCTCCGCGCCGGTCGTGGTCAACGCCGCCGGTCCGTGGTCCGGGGGCCTCAACCGGCTGGCAGGCGTCGGGGACGACTTCACCGTCGGCGTCCGCCCGCTGCGCGAGGAGGTCCACCAGATCGCCGCGCCGGGCGGCCGCACCGCCGGCTTCGGCCCGGTCGTCGCCGACGTCGACCTCGGCACCTACCTGCGGCCGGCCACCGCGGGCCGCCTCCTCGTCGGCGGGACCCAGCCCGCCTGCGACCCGCCGGAGTGGGTCGACGACCCGGACGAGGCCGATCCACGCCCCACCGCCCACCGCTTCCGGGCCCAGGTGACCCGGGCGGCCCGCCGCTTCCCGGAGATCGGGATCCCCAACCGGCCCGTCGGCGTAGCGGGCGTGTACGACGTCGCCGACGACTGGACCCCGATCTACGACCGCACCGCCCTCGACGGCTACTACGTCGCCATGGGCACCAGCGGCAACCAGTTCAAGAACGCCCCGCTGGTGGGCCGTTTCCTCGCGACCCTCGTCGACCTGGTCGAGGCCGGCCACGACCACGACCACGACCCGGTACACCACCGCGGCGAGCACACCGGCAACGTCGTGGACCTGGGCGCCTTCTCCCGCCGGCGCCCGGTCGGGCCCGGCTCCGCCCGTACGGTCATGGGCTGACGATCACGGGCTGACCGTGCGCAGCTCCCGCACCAGGCCGTCGACCAGGTCGACGACGAAGCCGGGCGCCTCGGTCGGGAAGTCGTGGCCGGTGCCGTCCGGCGAGTGGACCAACCGGGCCTCGGTCGACGCCGCCAGGTAGCGGGTCCGGGCGCGGAGGTAGAACCTGGCGATCCGCCCGGCCTCGGCCTCGTCCCTCGCGGCGGCCAGTACGTTCTCGCCGCCCGTGAGGTCCCGGGGTATGACCAGCAGCACCGGCAGGTGGCCGAGGTCCCCGTCGTAGACCACCGTCTCCCAGCCCACCTCCGCCAGACCGGCGGGCGAGAGCTCCGCGAAGATCGACGCGGCGGCGCAGTACTGGCCGGTCCGGCCGCCACGGCCGCGGTGCACGCCGAACAGGTGCCGCACCGCCGTCAGCAGGAACGCCCGGCGCATGCCCGTGATCAGCCGGTTGGGCGGCCCGAAGGCGATCACCTCCGCCGGCGTGGGATCCAGCAGGACGAGTCCGGCCACCAGATCGGGGCGCCTCCTCGCCACGTTCGCGACCAGCAGTCCGCCGAAGGAGTGGCCGACGAACACGAAGGGGGCCCGCTCCCCCGCCGCCAGCAGCGCCGCCGGCAGTTCCTCGGCCTCGACCGCCGTCGTCCTCGGGAAGGGCCCGACATCGCTCCACCCCGAACCGAACCGGTCGACCAGCACCGAGCGCGTCCGGGCCGCCGTCATCGTGTGCAGCCGTCGGAACTCCTCACCCGGCGCGTGCCCGCCCGGCATCCAGACCACCGTCGGCCCGCCCCCGGCGGGCCCCTCGGCGAGGACGTGCATCCGGTGCCCGCCCACCCCGACCAGCCGGCCCGGCGGTGGCCCCGCCCCCGGCCCCCGGCCCACCAGCACCAGGTGCCGCACCGCTCCCACCGCCAGCGCCGCACCGGCGGCCACCAGGAGACCACCCGGCGCCACCGCCCAGGCCGCGCCCGACCCGATCAGCCCGGCCCCCGCCCCCGCCACCAGCAGCGCGACCGGCACCCCCAGCCAGTCCCGGCTCAGCAGCGCCAGCAGGGCGTTCGTCACCCGTCCGTCTCCGCGCATCGGACCTCCGCGGCATCGGCAAGCTCTCCTCGTCTCCTTCCCCCGTCCGTACGCCCTGACGCCACCCGCGAACACACGATCGGCCTACGGCGCGATCCCGGGAGACGTCGAGGTTCCGGGGGTTCCCGAGGCGGGGCGGGACAAGGCGGACGCCCGTGCGCCCGGTGACCGGCCGATCCCCCGGGGGAGGGGCCGTGGCCCGCACGGTGCGGTTAGCTGGCTCCTGGAACGGCGGCCGCCCGAGCACCACCCCGAGCACGACCCCGGGTACCGCCGGAGAGGACACCTCCCCGGCAGGAGACGCGGGAGACACGGTCACCTCTCTCGGAAGGCTTCACATGATCGACAGGCGTGGCTTCACCAAGGCTCTGGGACTGGGCACCGGCGCGACCGCCTTCCCACTGGCCGGCCTGCGGGGCGTTTCGAGCGCCGCACCCGACCCGGGCCGCTCCACAGAGGCCCCCGTGGTCCCCGGGATCACGCCCGGCACCCACACCTCCTTCCCGGTGCTGAAACAGGTCGACGCCGGGCTGCTCAACGTCGGCTACGCCGAACTCGGCCCCGCCGGCGGGCCGGTGGTCCTGTGCCTGCACGGCTGGCCGTACGACATCCACAGCTACGTGGACGTGGCCCCGCTCCTCGCGGACCTCGGCTACCGCGTGATCGTCCCCTACCTCCGGGGCCACGGCACCACGCGCTTCCTGTCGAACCGGACCTTCCGCAACGGTCAACAGGTGGCCGTAGCGGTGGACATCATCGCCCTGATGGACGCCCTCAGGATCGACCGCGCGGTCATGGCCGGCTTCGACTGGGGCTCGCGGACCGGCGACATCCTGGCGGCCCTGCGGCCCGAGCGCGTCAAGGCCCTGGTGTCGGTGAGCGGCTATCTCATCACCGACCGCGAGGAGCAGCTCAAGCCGATCGCGCCGGCCGCCGAGCACGACTGGTGGTACCAGTACTACTTCGCCACCGAGCGGGGCAGGAGGGCCATGCAGGACAAGCGGCTCCGGCACGACCTCACCCGGTTCGTCTGGCAGTCCGTCTCCCCCACCTGGCACTTCGACGACGCCACCTTCGAGCGCACCGCGGCCGCCTTCGACAACCCCGACTACGCCGCGGTCGTGGTCCACAACTACCGCTGGCGGCTCAGCGTCGCCGACGGCGAGCGCCGCTACGACCACGACGAACACCTGCTGGCCCGCAAGCCCGTCATCGGCGTGCCGACCATCGCCCTCGACCCCGCCCTGGACCCGTTCACCGCTCCTGGTGACGGCTCCGGCTACCGCGCCATGTTCACCGGGAAGTACGAGCACCGGACGCTGGCCGACGTCGGCCACAACGTGCCCCAGGAGGCGCCCACCGCCTTCGCCCAGGCCGTCGTCGACGTGGACCACCTCTGACCCGCAGGCCACCGCGGGAGCCTCACGGTGAACCGGCCGATGCGCGGTCCGCGGTCGGCGCCGGTGCGGCCGGCGGTGAGATCCAGCGGGCCGGGCGGCACTCACCGCCGGCCGACGGACACACCTGGGCCCGGGCGGAGGGGATCGTGGACGGGTCCGGCGCGTAGGGGTCCGGGTGGTCGTCGGCGTACTCGACGATCGTGAACTCCCGGCCGCCGCCGAGGTCCACCACCCGCTGGTGCACCGGGCCGAAAAGGTGGTCGTCGTCGTCCTTGATCACGACCTTCCCCGCATCGCCGGGGAAGACGGTGAAGATCGCCCACCCGTCGAACCACACCGGATCCCGCTGGTCCGACAGGGAGCCGAGGGAAGCGCCGGCGGTGATCCCCTCGGGGCTGCCGGCATTGTTCCTGACCACGGCCAGGCACACCATTTCGCCGTCCCCCAGCCACGCCACGGCCGCCCGGCTGTGGGCGATCGCGTCGTCGAGCACGATCAGTCCCGTCAGGGCGGGCACCGGGCAGCTGTCCGGGATCTCGTCCGGTCTGGACAGGCCGTCCACGATCCACCGCGCCGACGCAGGGGCCGCCTGTGACAGCACCATCCCGTTCCCCGTCGGCGCCGGCCGTGCGACGACGGTCGGCGCCGGCGCCCCGCCGCCACCCCAGCCGATGCCGCCGGCACCGCCCGGCCCCGTACAGGCCGCAGCCCCCAGCGCCAGCACCACCGCCGCCGCGCACCCCGCCACCCGCGCCGTCCGCCCCACCACGCCTCCCCCGCGTCGTCCCTCCCCCGTAGGGTTCCCGCCACGGCGGCCCGAATGCGTCAAGGAACGGCAACGGCCTTGCACCGAAGGCGACTTGCCCCGCGGACCGATGGACTTCCACGCACCACGAGCCGTCCGATCCTGATTCGCGGTGTCCTGAGGCCGAGTCGCCGCCCTGGCGATCTACGCTGTCACCGTTGCCCATCACGTTCAACGGCCCGGCACCCCGGGGGACTCGGAACGTTCCCCGGCCCCCGGACCGCTCCCGCCATCCGCAGAGGGGACAGTGCGATGAATGCTGACATCCGGACCAGGGCCGCACTGGAGGAACACTGGCGGGCGTCGGAGCGCGGGGACACCGAAGCCGAGCACGCCATCTACGCCGCGGACGCGGTCCTGGACTACCCCCAGTCGGGTGAACGCTTCCGGGGCCGTGCGACGATCTCGGCGCAGCGCGGCGGCCACCCCGCCAGTCGGCACTTCACCCTCCACCGGATCGTCGGCAGCGGGGACCTGTGGGTGAGCGAGTGCGTCATCACCTACGACGGGGTGCCCACCTACTCGGTGAGCATCATGGAGTTCTCCCAGGGGCACGTGGTGCACGAGACCCAGTACTTCGCGGACGCCTTCGGTGCGCCCGGATGGCGGGCGGCACTCGCGGAGCCGATGCCGGGCAGGAACATCGCCGAGGCCTGACCCGCGGCTAGGACAAGACGGTCGCGGTGCGGTAGAACTCGGCCGCCGTGACGGTGGCGGGGACACCGAGTTCGGCGGCGACCGCGGTGATCGCGCTGTCGCCGACGGCGAGGTCGGCCTGGCCGTCAGTGGTGAAGTGCGGTGCGATGAACCTCTCGTAGTGGGCTCGGACCTCGGCCTCGGTCTGTCCGCCGAGGAACGTCCGCATGTGCCGCACGGTGGTACCGGGGTCGCGGTGGATCACGTGCAGGGCCCGCCGGTGGGCTCGTACGACGGCCTGGACCGCGGGGTCGTCCGGGCGGATGCGGGTGGGGTCGACGGCCACGCCCACGGTGGGGATCCGGAAGTGGTCGCCGACCCAGGCCGGCACCTGCCAGCCGTGCTCGGCGGCCACCGCCTCCGGCGCCATGGTGCTGCCGACGTAGGCGGCGTCGATGCTGCCGTCGCGCAGGTGGCGCAGGTCCATGCCGTAGTCGCCGGGGTTGCGGACGACGGTGTGGACGTCGCGGTCCGGGTCGAGGCCGGCCCGTCGCAGCACGATCCGGGCGAAGCACCCGGGTGGGGTGTGGGGGGCGTGTACCGCGAGCCGTCGGCCGGCCAGGTCGGCCAGGGAGGTCAGGCCGGGGCGGGCGAGGAACCAGAAAAGCGGGCGATCGGTGTTGACACTGAGAGCGACCCACGGGGTTCCGTCGGTCAGCCGGGACAGCAGGGCCCGGCCGAGCCCGATGGTGGCGCAGTCGCGCAGGCGCTCGACGTCCCAGGAGCAGCCGTCGCGCAGCGCGACGTGGACGCCCTCGTCGGCGTAGAAGTCCTCCTGGTCGGCGATGTAGGCGGCCAATTCCTCGTGCAGGCCCCGCCCGACAAAGGCGAGATCGATCGTGCGCATGACGCTCTTCCTCGATCGTGTCGTCTCCGCGCCGTCCCGCGAGGGTGCGGCGCGGCGTGTGGTGCCGAGGTGACGGTGCCGCGGACACCGGCCCGGCTGTCAGTACATCGACATTCCACCGTTGACCACGGCCGTGGTGCCGGTCATGAAGGCGTTGTCCTCGCCGGTGTAGAAGGCGACCGCCTGGGCGACATCGGCCGGGCGCGCCAGGCGGCCCACGGGGGTGAGGGCCACCTGGCGCCGCTTGACCTCCTCGTCGAGCACGGACCCCATGCGGGTGTCCTCCACCGGGCCGGCCGCGACGATGTTGACCGTGATGCCCTGCGGGCCCAGCTCCTGGGCGAGGTAGCGGGCGAACTGCTCCAGAGCGGCCTTGGCCGCGCCCAGCGCGATCATGCCCGCCCGGGGCTGGCGGCTGAGGCCGGTGCTGATGAAGACGACGCGCCCCCAGCCCTGTTCGCTCATGGCGGGCAGGACGGCCTTGGTGACCGCGAACGCCGCATGCATCTCGGCGTCGATCTTGCCGCCCAGTTCCTCCCACGTCATGTCCTGGAACGACTTGACCGCGTACGGGATGAGCGCGTTGTGCACGAGCACGTCGACGCCGCCCCACGTCGCCCGGACCTGCTCGACCATGCGCTCGACCACCGCCGGCTCGCGCACGTCGGCCTGCACCGCCATGGCCCGGCCCCCTGCCGCCTCGATGCCGGCCACGACCTCCTCGGCCGCCCGGACGTTGCGGAGGTAGTTGACCACCACCCGCATCCCCCGCGCGGCCAGAAGGCGCGCGGTGGCCGCACCGATCCCGCTGCCGGCCCCCGTCACCAGTGCCACCCTGCCGGTTGCCCCGGTCATGGGCTCACCTCCTGCTCGTCATCGCGGACTGCCGCTGGGGCCGCCCGGAGTCGTTCGCCGTCGATGCCCGGGTTCGCTGAGCGGATCGCCCCGGAGGGCACGGTGTCGACGGTCGCCCGCAGCGGATCGGCCCCGATCCGGTCGGGTTCACGCGGCGGCCGCGAGGTCGGTGGCCGCTCCGGCGCGCCGTGGGTGATCCCCTTCAGCATCGCACCGCCCCGCGCCGTCGCCAGCCGAGCCGCACCGATCCGCCCGGGCACACCGTCCGCCGGGAGTTCGAGGGCAGGCCCTGGGGGCCTGCCCCGAACTCCCGTCACCCCTGCCACCTCCGTCACCGCCACCGCTGTGGCCTTCGGCGGCCCCACCCCCTTCCACGCGCCCCTGACCGGCGCCCTTGCCGCCCCCGCCCGGGCGCGGTGGCCGGACCAACGCGGCGGGTCCGATGTGTGTGATCGGCTCACCTGTTCCCGGAGGGCCTCCCCGGCGCACCGTGAAAGCACCCCCTCCGCTCTGCGAGATAGCGGGGGTGCCGAGTAAGGGGAGCCTGGAATGACCGCCGTGAACACCGCGCCGCGCCTTCGGCCGGAGGTGCCTGACGCCGCCGTCGCCGAGCTGTGTGCCGAACTGTTCGCCCAGCTGCCACGGGCGGACCAACGGGAGAAGGGGGCCCAGTACCTGTACGGCCTGTTGACGGCCGACGGGCGCAAGACCGCGCGCAACATCGCCGCCCACGTCGGGGGCGGCGCGGCCGAGCAGAGCCTGCACCACTTCGTGTCCTCGTCCACCTGGGACTGGATGCCCGTGCGGGCCGTGCTGTGCCGGTACCTGGAGCGGGTGCTGCGGCCTCGCGCCTGGGTGGCACGGCCGCTCGTCATCCCGAAGGCCGGGCGCCACTCGGTCGGCGTGGCCCGGCGGTTCGTGCCCAGCCTCGGGCAGGTCGTCAACAGCCAGGAGGCGCTGGGGATCTGGGCCGTCGACGAGGAGGCGAGCGCGCCGGTGCACTGGCGGCTGATGTGCCAGGAGGAGCGCCGGAACGCGGAGGCCGACCACGGTCGGCTGCGCCCCGGTGCCGAACACCCCGCGGTCACCGACGCGGAGTGTGTCGCGGCCACCGCCCTGGAGGTGCGCGAGTGGGGCCGGGGCACCCCCCGCCCGGTCGTCGTGGACCTTCCGGACTGCGATCCGCGCGCGCTCGTCCGCCTGTTCAGCGCCGAGCGGATGCCGCTGCTGGCCGCCGTCAGCGGTGCCACCCGGGTGACGATCGCCGATCGCGACCGGCTGCCCGGCGACACCGACCGGGAGGTCTCCGCTCAGCAGCTGCTGAAGATGATCCGGGCCATGCGCCGGCCGGTCGTCTGGCGGGATCCGGAGCACGGCGGGACCCGTACCAGCCTGGTGGCGACCGTCCAGGTGACGCTGGCGCCGTCCTCCGAGAGGGTGCTGCTGCTCGGCGAGTGGGGCGATCCGCACGGCTGGCCGCAGCGGTACTGGATCAGCAACCTGACCGGGGCCCCCGCGGGGCCGCTGCTGCGGCTGACGAAGCTGGCGCTGCGCACCGAGACCGACTTCACCCGGATCTCGGTGCCGGTCGGGCTGGTCGACTTCGAGGGCCGCTCCTTCAACGGCTGGCACCGGCACATCACCCTGGCGTCCGCCGCCCACGCCGTGCGCGCCCTCACGGTGGCCCCCCGGCTGAACGAGCCGCCGCGCGAGGACGGCGAGCCGTGGGCCACGGACCGGGGCGAGCCGCACCGGTCCGAGGACGCCACGGTCGTCAGCCGCTCGCGCGGTCGGCGCGGGGGCGGTCCTGCTTCCGTTGCAAGACGCGGCGGGTACGGTGCAGTTGGAGCGCCAGCTGGACCTCCAGTGCCTGAGCCGGTTCCTGCCACTTCTCACCGAGCAGTTCGGTGATGCGCTCCAGCCGCCGGGACACGGTGTTGGGGTGGACGTGGAGCCGCTCCGCCGCGTAGGTGGGGCTGCCGCCCGAGGCGAAGTACTCCTCCAGGGTCCTGGCCAGTTCGGTGCGCTGGAGGTTGTCGTAGTCGAGCACCGCGCCGATGGTGTGGCTGATGAAGTCGCAGGTGTCGGGGTTCTCCGACAACAGCAGCCCGAGGAAGCCGAGTTCCCGCGGCGAGGCGGTGCTGCCGATCCCGCCGAGGGCGACGACGGCGTCCAGGCAGCGCCTGGCCTCCTGGTAGGCGGTGGCGACGGCCGCCGGGTTCTCGGCCGGGCCGGAGCTGCCCGCCGTCACCCGGCGGCCCAGCACCGAGGACAGCTCCTTCGACAGGGTGGTCGAGGCGGCGTCCGGGTCGCCGCCCGGCAGCAGGAAGACCAGGCGGTCGCCGACCATGGCCCGCAGGCCGCCGTGCCGGTGCGCGTACGCCGACGCCCACACCATGGCCCGGCCCTGGATGCCCCCCTCGGGGCGGACGGCGACCACGACGTGGGGTTCGTCCAGGTCGAGGGAGAGCCGGCGGGCGCGCTCGGCGACCTGTTCCAGCACCGCCGGCGAGCCGGTGATCAGGTCCCGCAGCAGTTCGTCGCGGGCCTGGCCGTCGGCGACGGCGGCGCTGCGCTGCATCAGCAGCAGGATGGCGATGCACTGCGCGGCCATGCCGAGCAGTTGGACCTGGTGCTCGTCGGCGGCCGCGGGCGGATGCAGCACCAGGGTGCCGAGCATCTCCTCACCGGCGGCCGCCGGGGCCACCCACAGGCCGCCGGGCGTGCGCACCGGGCGCCGTTCGGCGTGGGCGTCGAGCGAGGCGGTGACGACGTCGTCGGCGACCGCCGGTTCCGGCAGGGTGCCGGCGGCCGCCAACTCCCGCCCGGCCGAGTCCCGTACGCTCAGCGGGCCGCCGAGGAGCCCGGCCGCCTCGGCGGTGAGCGACTGGAGGTCGCTGCCCGCCAGCACCAGGTCGACCAGCCGGCTGTGGGTGCTGTGCAACTGCTGGGCCAGCTGTGAGGAGTCCCGCTCGCGCAGGGTGTCCTCGGCCACTTCGGCGATCTGCTCGCGGGTGCGGTCGAGCAGCCGGGCCTTCTCGATGGCGACGGAGACCAGGTCGGCGAGGGAGACCATCAGCGAGATCTCGTCGGGGCCGAAGTGCCGGACGGAGCGCCCGGCCGCGTACAGGACGCCGAAGAACTCGTTGTCCAACAGGAGCGGAACCGCCATCATGCCGCGCAGGCCCTCGGCACGGACGACCCCGTCGATCTCCTCGGAGTGGGCGAACGATCGATCGGTCAGGTAGGAGGGCGTCGAGAAGGGACCGGACTCCCTCATCGCGCGCAGCCCGAGCCCGCCGCCCATCGGCACCCGGAATCCGACGGTGATGGCCGAGGCCTGGCCGTCCGCGGCGCGCACCACCGAGCAGCCCTGCTCGCCGTCGTACAGCGACACCCAGGACATGTCGACGCCGAACAGCAGCCGGGTGCGGCGGACGATCACCTTCAGCAGGCTGTCGAGCGTGTACGGCAGCGTCAGATCGCGGACGGTGTCGACCAGCGCCGCGAGTCCCACCTCACGCTGCCGACGGCGGTCGAAGAGCTCCCGGATGCGCAGCGACAGGTCCCGGGCCCGCTCCAGCTCGGCCAGGCGCTCCGGGGCCGCGCCGTCGGCGCGGGCCTCGGTGACGACCCTCTCGTACTCGTCCACCGGGGCTTCCGCCACCAGCAGTTCGAGCATGTCGACCGCACTCGGACGCGATCCACCGGCTCTCGTGCCATCCCGCACCCTGTTCGCTCCCCCGATAGATACAAGCACAACCGTGCACAAAATCTAGGTTGGCTGTCTGTCAGTGGTCAACCGGAACCCGAGCCTTCGCGCAGGTGAACGCGATGCGCGGTGGGTCGGTCACCACCCCCCGTCACCGACAGTGTCGCCGGACCACCTTCTGGTGGGCGCGCTCCGCCGCAAGGCTGATCCCCGGCGCCACGGTGGTGGCGCGGCCAGCAGCCCGAGGCGGCAGCTGCTGAACGAGATGGGGGAGAAAGTTGTTGCAGGCACAGCTGACACCGGTCGTCATTCCCGGGCCCCGCGTCGGAACCGGCCCCGGACACGGCCCGCTCGGCAGCTACGAGCGGTCGCTCGGGCGCAGCCGTGAGTCGCTGACGCGCGCGGACCGGCCGGACGTCTTCACGATGTACGACCGTGAGTGGGACCTCTTCCCGGAGGTCTTCGCACCGGTCTACTCTCCGTCGACCCGGGTCGGGATCGAGTTCCTGAACCTCGCACGGCCGCGTACCCGCGACGGCGGCTCGTTCCTCGAAATGGGCTGCGGCACCGGTCTGACGGCCACGATGGCCCTGTTCGCCGGGTACGACCGGGTGGTGGCCTCGGACATCAACCGGATGGCGGTGGCGAACGCCGCGGCCAACGCCGAACGCCACGGCGTCGGCGACCGGCTGCGCACCGTGCACGGTGACCTCTTCCTCGGTCTGGAGCCGGAGGAGCGGTTCGACGTCGTCTTCTGGAGCTCCAACTACGTGCTGGCCCCCGCCGAGTACAGCTACCGCTCCGCGCACGAGCGGGCCTACGTCGACCCGGGCTACCACGCACACCGCCGGTACCTCGCCGAGGCGCCGCTGCGGACCACCTCGACCGGCCGCGCCCTGCTGCACTTCAGCGACCGCGGGGACGTGCCGGCGCTGTACGGGATGGCCGACGAGTGCGGGGCCGAGCTGCGGCTGCTCGCCACCCGTCAGGTCCGCGAGAGCGAGTACGGTGACGACGTGGTCGACCACCTGCTGTTCGAGATCCTGCCGAGGACCGCCTGAGACGTGCCGGAGCGACCACCGACGAGGAACCCAGGAAGCCGAGGACACAGGTGCGCACGCTTCTCATCGACAACTACGACTCGTTCACGTACAACCTCTTCCACCAGCTGACCGAGGTGAACGGCCGGGAGCCGGAGGTCGTCCGCAACGACGACCCGGCCTGGCGCCCGGACCTGCTCGCCGGCTTCGACAACGTGGTGATATCGCCCGGGCCCGGCACCCCGCACCGCGCGGCCGACCTGGGCATCTCCCGCGAGGTCGTGGCGCGGGCCCGGCTGCCGCTGCTCGGCGTCTGCCTCGGGCACCAGGCGATCGGGCTGCTGCACGGCGCCGAGGTCCACCGGGCGCCCGAGCCGCGGCACGGGCGGACCTCCCCCGTGCTGCACTCCGGCACCGGCCTGTTCCGCGGCGTGCCCTCCCCGATGGAGGCGGTCCGCTACCACTCGCTCGCGGTGAGCGAGCTGCCGCCGGACCTGGAGGCCACCGCCTGGACGCCGGACGGCGTTCTGATGGGGCTGCGCCACCGGATGCGCCCGATGTGGGGGATCCAGTTCCACCCGGAGTCGATCTGCACCCGGGACGGCACCCAACTCCTGCGGAACTTCGCCGAGTTGAGCCTCCAGCGGCGCGTGCACCACCCGCTGCGCGGGCGCCGGCCCGGGGCCGCGCGACCGGCCCGGCCCGCCGCCGGGCCGCCGGCGCGACGGCTGCGCGTCCTGGTGGAGCAGGTGCCGACCGGCTGGACCGACGAGGCCGCGTACGCCGTGCTGTTCAACGGCGGCGACCACGCCTTCTGGCTGGACAGCAGCCGGCCCGACGAGAGGCGCGGGCGGTTCTCCGTGATGGGCGACGCCTCCGGGCCGCTGGGCCGGGTGGCCACGGCCGACGTGTCCAGCGGGACGGTGAACGTGCGGTCGGCCGCCGGGACCGGGATGTCCGCGGGCCCCTTCCTCGACTGGCTGCAACGGGACCTCGACGGCATCCGCACCCAGGTGCCGCCGCTGCCCTTCGACTTCGCGCTCGGCTGGGTCGGCTACCTCGGCTACGAACTCAAGGCGGAGTGCGGCGGCGACGCGGTGCACCGCTCGCCGGACCCGGACGCCACCATGGTGTTCGCGGACCGGGCCGTGGTCCTCGACCACGCCACCGGGACGACGTACCTGCTGGCGGCGGCCGAGGACGGCGCGGAAGGCTCCGCCGAGGCGGCGCACGCGTGGCTCGGCCGGGCCCGGGAACGGCTGGAGCGCGAGGCGGCGGGCCGGCCGCCCGAGGCGGCCGCGCCGGAGACGGACGCACCGGAGGCGGACGCACCGGAGGCGGAGGTCGTCCTGCGGCACGACCGGGCCGCGTACCTGGCGCTGATCGAGGCCTGCCAGGAGGAGATCGCCGCCGGGGAGACGTACGAGGTGTGCATCACCAACATGGCCGAGGTGCGGGGCCGTTACGACCCCTGGCGCAGCTACCTGCGGCTGCGGCGCGACCACCCGGCACCGTTCGCCGCGCTGCTCCAGTTCGGCGGGCTGAACGTGCTGAGCACCTCTCCGGAGCGGTTCCTGCGGGTCGGCGCGGACGGCGTGATCGAGTCCGAGCCGATCAAGGGCACCAGGCCGCGGGGCGCGGACGCGGAGGAGGACTCGGCACTCGTCGCCTCGCTGCGCACCGACGAGAAGGACCGCGCCGAGAACCTGATGATCGTCGACCTGGCCCGCAACGACCTGGGGCGCTGCGCCGTGCCCGGCTCGGTGGAGGCCGAGTCCATCTTCCGGGTGGAGTCCTACGCGACGGTCCACCAGCTGGTGAGCACCGTACGGGCCCGGCTGCGGCCCGGACTGGACGCGGTGGACTGCGTGCGCGCGGCCTTCCCCGGAGGGTCGATGACGGGCGCGCCCAAGGTGCGCACCATGAAGATCATCGACCGTCTCGAAGGCGGGGCCCGCGGGGTCTACTCCGGCACCATCGGCTACCTGTCGCTGACCGGCGCCGCCGACCTGAGCATGGTCATCCGCACGGCGCTGGTCACCGAGGACCGGGTGCGCTACGGCGTCGGCGGCGCCGTGATCGCCCTCTCCGACCCGGCCGCCGAGTTCGAGGAGACGGCGGTGAAGGCCGCACCGCTGCTCCACCTGACGGGGGCTGCGTTCCCCGAGCGGGAGCAGGACGGCGCAACGCTCTGACCATCCGTACGGCGGCGCCCCGGGGCGCCGCCGTACGCCGTCATCCACTCCCCCGCCCCGCCCGCTCCAGCTCGCGGGCCACGGCCTCCACGTCGACGCCCAGCTCGGCCAGCTCCTTCAGGGCGCGCCGGCCCTCGGAGGCCGAACCCATCAGCGCCTCGCCCGCCAACTCGGCCTCCGCCGCGGCCCTTTCGAGCCGCTCCACGGTCAGCACGTGCGCGGTGTTCGCGCCGACCAGGGCCTCCACCTGGCGCGGGCTCGGGTCCGTCCAGAGCAGCAGCGGGAGTTGGGCCCCGCCGGTCCTGATGACCCGCCACCAGTCACTGCTGAGCCGTTCCTCGCGGATCCCGTACATGCACCGGGCCAGGGCGACGGCCGCGCCGCCCCGGGCCCCGGCGGCGCGCGGATCGGGCACCGCCGCCAGCCGCGCGTCGACCGCGCCGTCCAGCCGGCCGACCGGGACCTCGGCGACCAGGGTGATCTCGTGCAGTTGCAGCCCGGACACCAGCGCCCGCTCCATGCCGGCGAAGAAGGCGTCGAGGAGCCGCTCGTAGCGCTCCTCCGAGTACACCGGACCGGCCTGCACCCCGATGCCCTCGGCGAGGCAGTCGCGCAGGGCCATCAGGCCGCCCGCGTCCACCGGCAGCCGCACCATCAGATTGCCGCGGCCCACCCGCTCGTACAGGGCGCGGGCCGCCTCGAACAGCTCCTCGGCACCCGCCCCGGGGCCGACGGCGGGGGCCACCGACACGTGCCCGGCCCGCCCGTCGGTCGCCAGGAACACCGGTGCCAGGGCGTCGCAGACCCGGTGCAGCACCGCGGGCGGGCCCTCGGTGAGAAGCGCGCCCGCGATGAGCTCGCGGCGAGCCAGATGGCTCAGGACGTCGACGTCGAAGTCCGCGGTGGTGTCCGCCGACAGCCATGGGGGGACTCCCTCGGCTGCCAACTGTTGAAGCATGGCACTGGCTGACCGGCTGATCATAAGTGTGAAGCCTAGGACGGCCCGGCGACGCCGTGCATATCCCGGAATCGAATCTGTCAGGTCGCCGCCCGGCCCGGACCGGACGACCGGACCGCGCCGCCGCCGCCCGATCCCGACATTCCCTTCCTTTCCCTGTACGGAACTTCGCCGCGGACTCGCGGGATCCCCCCCGAAAACGTGACTGAAAAACCGCCACCTGACGAAGTTGCGATATCCCGATGGAGGCCCGGGCCCGCAATTTCGCAGACTCGTCGCCACAGCCATGCCCCCGGCGAACACGAGAGCACTGGAGGTGCCACGTGCAGAAAGTCGCGCAATGGAAATCCTGCCCTGCCGACCAACAGCCGACCTGGCCGGACACCGGAGTTCTGTGGCAGGTCCACGATGAATTGAGGGAATCCCCCGCGCTGGTGCGCGGGTCCGACGTGCGCACCCTGCGCACGCTGCTCGCCCGCGTCGCGGCGGGTGAACTCCAGGTGATCCAGACCGGCGACTGCGCGGAGGACCCGGCCGAGGCGACGCCCGGCCACGTCGCCCGCAAGACCGCGCTCCTCGACGTCCTCGCGGGGGTCATGAAGGCCCGCTCGCACAAGCCCGTGATCCGGGTGGGCCGGCTCGCCGGGCAGTTCGGCAAGCCCCGTTCCAACCCCACCGAGGTCATCGACGGGGTCGAACTCCCGGTCTACCGGGGGCACATGGTCAACTCCCCGGAGCCCGACCCGGAGCTGCGCCGGCCCGACCCGAAGCGGCTGCTCAGCGGCTACCGGGCCGCCGCCGACGTGGCGGCGCTGCTCGGCTGGTTCGACGACGGCGGCCAGTCGCCCGTCGACGCGCCCGTGTGGACGAGCCACGAGGCGCTGCTGCTCGACTACGAGGCGGCCATGCTCCGCACCGAGCCGGACGGCTCGCAGCTGCTGACCTCGACGCACTGGCCGTGGATCGGCGAGCGCACCCGGCGGCTCGACGGCGCGCACGTCGCGTTCTTCGCCGCGCTCGCCAACCCCGTCGCCGTCAAGGTCGGGCCCACCATGACGCCCGAGGCCCTCCTGGAGCTCTGCGAAAGGCTGGACCCGGAGCACGAGGCCGGCCGGCTCACCCTCATCTCCCGCATGGGCGCCGGCAAGGCCGCCGAGCGGCTGCCCGCCCTGGTGCGCGCGGTGCGGGCGGCGGGACACCCGGTGATCTGGCTGGTCGACCCGATGCACGGCAACACCGTGTCCACCCCGCACGGCTTCAAGACGCGTTACGTCGAAACCGTCGTGCAGGAGGTCCGGGAATTCCAGGCGGCGGTTCTGGACAACGGCGGCGTGGCCGGCGGGATCCATTTGGAGACCACCCCGGACGACGTCTACGAATGTGTTCAGGACGCCTCCAGGGCCTGTGAGATCGGGGACAGGTACACCAGTTACTGCGACCCGCGGCTGAATCCCGCCCAGGCATTCGACGTCGTCTCCGCCTGGTACGCGTGACCGATCAGCCGCGGCAGCAGCCGAATAAGGAGCCAACCGTCATGCACAAGGAAATAGCTCTGGTCACCGGCGCGGCCGGCGGCATCGGAGCGGCGGTGGTGGAGACGCTCGCGGCCCACGGAATGACGGTGGCCGCCGTCGACCGCGACGGCGGCCAGCTCGACGTCCTCGTCAAGGAGGCCGCCGGGCGGGGCCAGGACGTCGTGGCCTTCGTCGGGGACGTCACCTCCAGCGCGCGGGTCGAGGCGCTCGTGGACGACGTCGAGGAGCGGTTGGGGCCGATCGACCACCTGGTCAACGCCGCCGGCGTGCTCCGGCTCGCCGAGGCCCGCGCCCTGACCGACGAGGAGTGGAGCGTCACCTTCGCGGTCAACACCACCGGCGTCTTCTTCGTCTCCCGCGCCGTGGTGAACCGCATGGTCCCCCGGCGCCGGGGCGCGATCGTCACCATCGCCTCCAACTCGTCGGGCACCGCCCGCACCGAGATGTCGGCGTACGCCGCCTCCAAGGCCGCCGCGACCATGTTCACCAAGTGCCTCGGGCTGGAGGTGGCCAAGTACGGGATCCGCGCCAACATCGTCGCCCCCGGCTCCACCGACACCCCGATGCTCACGGCGATGTGGACCGACCAGGGCAGCGCGCGGGCCTCCATCGAGGGCGTCCCGGAGGCGTACCGGGTGGGCATTCCGCTGGGCAAGCTCGCCCGGCCCACGGACGTCGCCAACGCGGTGGCGTTCCTGCTGTCCGACAAGGCGTCCCACATCACCATGCACGACCTGACGGTGGACGGCGGTGCGGCCCTCGGTGTCTGAGGCCCTCCGGCCCGCCCTGCGGCCCGCACGCCCGAACCCCCCAGTCCCAGTGAGGAGCACACCCGTGCCAGGCATACCACCCATCCGCCCCTATCCCCTGCCCACCGCGGCCGACCTGCCCCCGAACACGGTGGACTGGACGCTCGACCCCGAGCGCGCCGTGCTGCTGGTGCACGACCTCCAGAAGTACTTCCTCGCCCCCTTCCCGCCTGGGCAGGAGCCCGTCGAGTCGCTGGTGCGCAACACCGCCCGGCTGCGCGAGCGCCTCGCCGCCCTCGGCGCGCCCGTCGCCTACACCGCGCAGCCCGGCGGGATGACCGAGCAGCAGCGCGGCCTGCTCAAGGACGTCTGGGGCCCCGGCATGACGACCAGCCCCGAGGACCGCCAGGTCGTCGAGCCGGTGGCGCCCGCGGACGGCGACTGGGTGTTCACCAAGTGGCGCTACAGCGCCTTCCACAACACCGAGCTGCTCCAGCGGATGCGCGACGCCGGCCGCGACCAGCTGGTCATCTGCGGCGTGTACGCGCACGTCGGCGTCCTGATGACCGCCCTCGACGCGTTCAGCCACGACATCCAGCCCTTCGTGGTCGCCGACGCGATCGCCGACTTCGGCCGGCGCCACCACCGGATGACCCTGGAGTACGCCACCGCGCGCTGCGCCTCGGTCGCCGTCACCGACGACCTGCTGGCCGCACTGCCCCTGCCCGCCGCCCGCGAACTGGCCCACTCCGGAGCTGAGGTGTGATGACGGAAGACCTGCTCGCCCGCGTCCTCGGGCCGCAGCCGGGCCCCTTCGCCCTGCTGCACCGCCCCGACAGCACCGGCCCGGACCGCCTCGACGTCCTGCTCGGCACCGTCGGCGAGGTCGGCTGCCTGGCCGGCATCCCGCTCGACGGCGACATCTCCCCGTCCGAGGACGGTCCGCACCAGGACGTGCTGGCCCTCATCCCCTACCGGCAGATCTCCGAGCGCGGCTACGCGGTGCGCGACGACGGGACGCCGCTGCTCGCGATGACCGTCGAGGCGCAGGCCGTCGTCGACGTCGACGAGGTGCGCCGCCGCATCCCCGACGCGCCGGTGCGGCTCGCCGCCGCCGGCGCCTTCGACGTCGACGACGACGCCTACGCCGAGATCGTGCGACGGATCGTCAGGGACGAGATCGGCACCGGCGAGGGCGCCAACTTCGTCGTGAAGCGGACCTTCGTCGCCGACCTCGCCGACTACTCGGTCGGCGCCGCGCTGCGGCTGTTCCGGCGGCTGCTGGAGCGGGAGTCGGGCGCGTACTGGACGTTCATCGTGCACACCGGCGAGCGCACGCTCGTCGGGGCCTCGCCCGAGCGCCATGTGAGCGTCGTCGGCAGCCGGGCCGTGATGAACCCGATCAGCGGCACCTACCGCTACCCCGACTCGGGGCCCACGCTGCCCGGCGTCATGGACTTCCTCGCCGACCGCAAGGAGGCCGACGAGCTGTACATGGTCGTCGACGAGGAACTGAAGATGATGGCCCGGATCTGCGAGAACGGCGGCAGCGTCGTCGGGCCGTACCTCAAGGAGATGGCGCGGCTCGCGCACACCGAGTACTTCATCGAGGGCCACACCACCCGCGACCCGCGCGAGGTGCTGCACGAGACCCTCTTCGCGCCGACCGTCACCGGCTCCCCGCTGGAGAGCGCCTGCAAGGTGATCGAGCGGTACGAGCCGGAGGGCCGCGGCTACTACAGCGGTGTCCTGGCGCTCATCGGCCGGGACGGGCGGGGCGAGCGCACCCTCGACTCGGCGATCCTCATCCGCACCGCCGACATCGACGCGGACGGCCGGATGCGGATCGGCGTCGGGGCCACCCTGGTGCGCCACTCCGACCCGCTGTCCGAGGTCGCCGAGACCCGCGCCAAGGCCTCCGGCCTGCTGGCCGTGCTCGGCGAGACGGGCCCCCGCAGGTTCGGCTCCCACCCCTCGGTGCGGGCGGCGCTGGACGGGCGCAACTCGGGCCTGGCCGGCTTCTGGCTGGCGCCGGACGGCGAACGGCAGCACGGCACGGGGCCGCTCGACGGGCGGCGGGTGCTGGTGGTCGACGCCGAGGACACCTTCACCGCGATGATCGGGCACCAGCTGCGGGCACTGGGCGCCGAGGTGACGGTCAGCCGGTTCGACCAGCCGTACGCCTTCGACGCCCACGACCTGGTGGTGATGGGGCCGGGGCCGGGCGACCCCCGGGAGATCGACCACCCGAAGATCGCGCACCTGCGGGAGGCGGTGGACACCCTGCTCGCCGAGCGGCGCCCGTTCGCGGCCGTGTGCCTGAGCCACCAGGTGCTCAGCCTGCGGCTCGGACTGCCGCTGGTGCGGCGCGACCAGCCGAACCAGGGCGTGCAGCGGGAGATCGACCTGTTCGGGCGCCGGGAGCGGGTCGGCTTCTACAACACCTTCGCCGCCCGCAGCGCCGGTGCCCGCTTCGAGGCGGCCGGCATCGGCACCGTCGAGGTCAGCCGCGACCCGGTCACCGGCGAGGTGCACGCCCTGCGCGGGCCCGGCTTCCGCTCGATGCAGTTCCACGCGGAGTCGGTGCTCACGGAGGACGGCATGCGCATCCTCGGCGAAGCGCTGGGCGCCCTCGTCGCGGAGCGGGCGGAGCAGGTCGCATGACCGACGGTACGGGGCTGAAGGCGTCCGTGGTCTGGTGGGACCTGGCCGGGACGGGGCGGACGATCGAGTCGCTGCGGGGGTTCCTGCGTGAGGAGGCCGTCGACCGCTTCGCCCGGGTGGAGGGGCTCCGGCTGAAGTTCTGGATCTCCGACCCCGCCACCGACCGGTGGGGCGCGGTGCTGCTGTGGGAGTCGGCCGAGGCCGCCGCCGCACCGCTGCCCGCGCTCGCCGCCGAGCTGATCGGACGGCCGCCGGTGCAGCGGACGCTGTTCGACGTCGAGGCGACCGTCGAGGGCGTGCACGCCCTGGCCGGCCTGGCCGGGCACGGGCTGGCCCTGGAGTCGCCGGTTCCCCTGGAGGCGCCGGCGCCGTGACGCCCGGCGCGAACCGCCCGGCAGGCCCCACCGTCGTGGGCCTGCCGGGCGGTCGGCGTTTCCGGGCGTCCGTCGGTCCCGGGTGCCCGCTACGGTCGGGTGCCCGGCCGCCCGTGCAGCGCCGTGCGGCGCAGCACCACCGTCATCGCCATGAGGGTGCCGCAGAAGTCGCTGTCCAGGTCCCGCAGGTACTCGCTCTGCGACAGGGCCGTCTCCGTCGGGCCCTCGTCCAGCGTGATGCTGAGGGTGAGGGTGAGCCGGCCCTCCTCGTCCGTGCCGATCTCGTTGCGGATCACCGAGAGGTCCGTCGAGTCGCGGTGCCGGAACGTGATGACGCCGGCCGCCTCGTCCGGGGTGACCCGCTGGACGAGGAAGCGCTCGCCGCGGCGCGACTCGCGCAGGAACCCGTCGGGGTACCGCTCCACGATCCGGGAGGACGTGATGGCGGGCACGTACAGGACGGGGTTCTCCGCCTTGTCCAGCATGGCCTGCCACAGCCCGTCCCGGGTGGGCGCCCGGCGCGTCTCCTGGTCCATCCCGTCGATGACCCGGGTCCATGAAATCGTCAGCAATGGAATTCCCTTCGGTCTGCGCGGTCATATCGATGGAAAGTGTCGAAGGGTTTTCCGGGGCCCGGCAATCGCACCGGGAAAACTCCGTCAGATACGCGGGACGACCTGACAGGAAACACGGCCGCCCATTGCCGCCCGGGCTGGTTGGCGGCAGCCTCGATCGTGTATGGCGACGCGAGAAGTGAAGCGATGAGAGAGAGGGGAACTTCGATGTCGACACGATTCGACGGCCGGATCGTCCTCGTCACGGGCGGTGGCGAGGGGATCGGGCGGGCCGCGTCCATCGCCTTCGCCGGCGAGGGCGCCACCGTGGTGGTGGCCGGGCGGCACCCGGAAACCCTGGACGAGACCTGCGACCTGATCACCCGCCGGGGTGGGAAGGCCGACCGCATCGTGGCCGACCCGTCGGGCCTGGGCGAGGACGGGGCGGAACACATCGTCGCCGAGACGGTGCGCCGTCACGGCACCCTGGACGTGGCCTTCAACAACGTGACGGAACTCGGCCCCAACCAGCCCGTCGGGGAAATCTGCGAAAAGGTCTGGTCGGAGACGCTGACCGCCAATCTCACCGGTGTCTGGCTGGCGATGAAGCACGAGATAGCGCACATGGAGAAGTCGGGCGGCGGCGTCATCGTCAACACCGCGAGCAACATCGGTGTCCAGGGAATGCTGCCCGGGCTCGGCGCGTACGCCGCGTCGAAGGCCGCGGTCAGCGCGCTCACCCAGACCGCGGCCCGCGAGTACGCCGACCGCGGCATCCGCATCAACGCCATCAGCCCCTGCCCGCTGGGCCGGGGGGCGAGCGTCGAGCAGATCGCCGACACGGTGCTCTGGCTGGCGTCCGACGAGGCGTCGTACATCGTGGGCCACGACCTCGTACTGGACCGCAAGACGACGCTGTGAGCGCCCGCTCGCCCGCACGCTGGTGCCCCGGCCTGGTGGAGGCCGGGGCACCGGCATGTCGGGGTCCCTCCGCGCCGGCCCGGGCGGCCCGTGCCGTGCGGAGGCATGCGAAAGGCCCGGGTGCGCCGTCCCGGGCCTTGTTGGAGGGCCTGTCCTCGAACTCCCGCCAGCGGGAGAGCGGGAGTTCGAGGACAGGCCCTGGTGGAATCGCGCCGGCTCAGGCGATCGGGACGCCCTTGTCCCGAAGCAGCGCGACCGTCTTCTCGATGGATCCGGCCTCGACGATCTCGTGGTCCTCCAGGGCGATTCCGTACTGCCGGGTGAGGATCACGGCGAGTTCGACGAGGTCGAGGGAGTCGAGCTCCATCGTCTCGAAGGAGGCGGTGATGTCGATGTCGCCCGCGGGGATCTCGAACTTCTCGGCCATGATCGTGGCGATGTGGTCGGCGATCGTGCTCTCGGCGAGGGCGGTCATGGGGTCCACCTTTCGGTTCGGTTCGGCTCGGTTGCGGTCGGTTCGGGGCGGTGGCGGTGGCGGTTCGGGGCCGTGGCCGTTCGGGGCGGCGTCGGTTCGGGCCGGCGTCAGTTCGGCGCGATGTCCGGCCACACCAGGGCCGTCGAGCCCCAGGCCAGCCCGCCGCCGAAGGCGGTGAGCAGCACGCGCTCGCCCGGGTTCAGGTCCCCGGCGGCGGCCGCGTCGGCGAGGGCCAGCGGGATGGACGCGGCGGAGGTGTTGCCGACGCGGTCCAGGTTCACCACGGCGCGCTCGCGGGCGATCTCCAGGTGGTCGGCCACCGCGTGCAGGATGCGCACGTTGGCCTGGTGGCCGACCAGGCGGTCGACGGTGGCGCTGGGCCAGCCGAGCCGCTCCAGCAGCGCGCCGGAGGAGTCGCCCATGCGGGTCACCGCCTGGGCGAACACCCGCTTGCCCTGCATGGTGAAGTAGCAGTCCTCGGAGTCGAACGGGTTGCCGCCCGCCCGCTGCCGGGAGCCGCCGCCCGGGATGGTGATCAGGTCGTGCTGCTCGCCGTCGCTGCCCAGGTCGAAGCCGAGCAGCGCGCCGGGCTCGTCGGCGCGGCCGGCCTCCAGGACCACGGCGCCGGCGCCGTCCCCGAAGATCACCGCGGTGTTGCGGTCGGTCGGGTCGAGGATGCCGGAGTAGGTCTCGGCGCCGATCACCAGCACCCGCCGGGCGACTCCGGTGAGGATCAGCCCCGCCGCGTTGGCGAGGGCGTACACGAAGCCGGCGCACACGGCGGCCACGTCGTAGGCGGGCACGTGGCCGAGGCCGAGCCGGGCTGCGACCCAGGGCGCGGTCGCCGGGCAGGGGTGGTCCGGCGTGGTGGTGGCGAGGACGACCGCGTCCACGCCGTCCACGCCCGCCGACTTCAGGGCCCTGGCCCCGGCCTCGACGGCGAGGTCGCCGGTGGCCGTACCGGGCTCCACCCAGTACCGCTGACGGATGCCGGTACGGGTGCGGATCCACTCGTCGCTGGTGTCGAGCCGCTGGGACAGCTCCTCGTTGCTGACCGCTCTGGGCGGCAGGTAGGTGCCGAGGCCCTTGAGGACGGCGGCGGGCCGCGCGCCGGCTTCGGGTGTCCGTGGGTCGGTCATGTCGATGCCTGGCCTTTCGCTCAGCCGCGGATGACGGTCTTGGTCCGCATCAGGAACTCGCCGAGGTAGCCGTCGTGCGGCACACCGCGGTCCATCCAGTGCGTGGGGTGGTCGCCGAGGTACACGTTGGCGACGGTGGGTTCGGTGACCAGCGCGTCGACCAGGTCGGCGTCCCGGTCCTGGTCGCCGCTGAGGACGCCGAGGACGAGCGTGTCGCGCAGCGCGGCCGTGCCGTCGGCCCGGTTCCAGGGCGCCACCCACACGCAGGGGAAGGGCAGTTCGACGGTGTGCCAGCCGCCCTTCAGGTCGGGCGCCTCGAAGACGGCCGGGCGCAGCACCGCTCCCCCGCCCGGGAGTTCCTCGACGACGCCGTCGCCGCCGAGGTGGGCCACGGTGCCCTGGGCGCGCTCCAGCAGGTGGCGCTCCAACGCCCGTGCCCGCTCGACCGGTTGGACGGGCAGCGCGGCCTCCTCGTGCTCGGCGGGCAGGCTCGGCAGCGCGCCGAGCCGTTCGGCGAGGGCGCGGGCCAGCGGCGCCGGGTCGCCCTCGACGAGGACGGCGGTGGCGTCGACGCACTTGACGCCGCCGTGGTGGGCGATCGAGTCGACGATCATGTCGAGGTGGGTCTGCCAGTCGGCGCCCTCCGTGACCAGGATCTTGGTCCGGCCGGGGCCCTGGACCAGGACGGTGGGGTCGGCGGCGTACTTGCGCACGACGTCGTCACCGCCGTAGACGAGGGCCAGGTCGGCGCCCTGCAGCACCTCGTCGGCCGTCGCGTGGTCGGTCGGCAGCAGCACCACGTGGTCGTCGCCGAACCCGGCCGCGCGCAGCGCCGACACCAGGCGGTGCGGGGTGAACGGCTCCCGGCGCGAGGGCCGGATCGCGACCCGGTAGCCGAGGGCGAGGGCCTCCAGCCACAGGGCGTGCGGGGCGGGGTGGTTGCCGGCCGCGTTCACCGCGAGGACCTCGCCGCGCCGGGTCCACACCGCGGCGCCGGTCCGGGTGCGCGGGTCCCGCCAGTCGAGCACCGCGCCGCCGGGCAGGGCGCCGTACGCGCCGGCCAGGGCGCGCTGGGCGGAGTCGGCGATCTCGTCGGCGGCGGAGCGCACGGCGGGCAGCGGGATGCCGGAGACCCTGGCCACGGTCCGCTCGTACTCCGCGTACGTCAGCCCTTCCACGGTGTCGTCGCGGAACACCCGTCCGGCCTCGGCGAGCGCGGCCAGTCGCCGCTCCAGCGGCAGCGGGGTCGCCCGGTGCAGGGCCGCGAGCGCGCGGGTGACGAACAGCCTCGGGGTGAGGCTGAGTTCGGCGACGGGTGTGCCGGCGCCGTCGGTGACGGTCTCGCGCTTGCGGGCGCGGTACGGGCCCGAGGGGCCCAGGGCGTCCAGGAGGCGGGGGTCGGTCATCAGTAGACCCCCTCGATGACCTTCTCGTCGTCGAACTCCGGCACGGGCGCGATGTCCGCGACGGAGTCGCCGACCTGGCCGGGCAGCGGGCGGATCCGGGTGCCGAAGTCCCGCTCCAGGTTGTTCGGCAGGAACAGGCTCTTGCCGACGTAGTGCATGACGACCCGGCCGCGCTCGCCGTACTCGACCGGCCGGCGCTCCTGGAGGTCGATGACGTTGTACGTCATGTACGGCGAGAAGGGGTCGTAGACGCAGGGCTCGTCGTCGGTGAGGCCGGGGCGCTCGGTGACGTGGCCGAGCGTCATGGTGTTGCCGAAGCCGCTGCACAGCACGGCGTCCGGGAACAGCTCGGTGCGGTACAGGTTGCGGGTGTCCGGGTCGAGCTGGGTGCCCACCCACATGATGGCCCGCACCTTCTTCCGCACCAGGTCGACCAGTTCGTCGCGGCGGCACAGCCGCTCCAGGACGGGCGGGGTGAGCATCAGGACGCCGATGTCCTGGGAGCGCAGCGGGTGCTGGAGCTGGTCGATCAGGTGCTCGGTGTACAGCTCGGCCTCGGTCTGCTCGCCCCGGGCGATGATCTTCTTCACCCAGCGCGGGTCGACGTCGACGCTGAAGGAGAGCCCGCCGCGCCCGGCCACCAGCTGCTGGAAGGAGGCGCCGACCATGTGCGGCCCGGACGGGATGGCCATCAGCCAGTTCACGTCGCGCGGCACGCCGTGCGCGTCCAGCTGGGCGTTGCTGTGGGCCAGCAGCAGGTCGAGCCACTCCTGGAGCATGACGACGCGCTTGGGCGCACCGGTGGTGCCGCCGCTGTCGAAGACGCCGACGACCTTCGGCCGGGGCCCGTAGCCGCGCGGGATCAGGTCCTCGGCGCGCACGTCCCGCAGCTCGTTGGCGAGGTTCGGGAAGAGCTTCAGGTCGTCGAAGCTGCGGATGTCGGTGAGCGGGTCGAACTCCAGCCGGTCGGCGCGCTCCAGCCAGAACGGCGCGCCGGTCTCCTCGGAGAAGTGCCAGCGGATCGCGGCACGGAGGAATTCCTCGGGGTCGGGAGTGACACCGTAGGGGAGTTCGAGAATGGGGTCTGCGGCGGACAACTGGGGCTCCTTCGGAAAGTGCGGAACGGATCGGCGCGGAGCGGATCAGCGCGGAGCGGATCGGCGCGAAACGGATCAGCCGGCCTGGGTCGTGGCGCCGGGTGCCACCTCGTCGAGGAGTTCCTCGGCCCAGTCCCGTGAATGGGAGACGAAGTTCGGGAATCCGCCCTCGTAGGGATTGCCCGTCCACCGGAAGACGGCTCCCGGGTTGTGCACGTCGGTGCCGGCGGCGGTGAACAGGTGCGGGCTGCCCTGCACCCTGGGGCCGCGGGCGACGGCGAGGTCCCGGTGGATCGCCGCGCGTGCGGTGCCGCGTTCCAGGGCCTCGGCCAGCGCCGCGCCGTCGACCAGCGGGCACTCGGCGGCGACGGCGAGGATCTCCGCGGTGATGCCGATGCACCGGCCGCGGCCGTAGAAGGCGTGCCGCAGCGCGGTGTCCAGCTGGTCGCTCGCGGGCAGCCCGCCGACCGCCTCCGCCTTCGCGGCCTGCACCGCCTCCATGGCCGGCAGGGTGGTGACCGGGTAGCGCCAGTCGGGCCCGGGCCACTGGCGCCAGCCCAGCTCGGGCACCTTGGCGCCGATCGCCACCACCTCGGCGTCGATGATCGGCTTGGGCGTGGGCTCGGAGTTGAACAGCTCCAGCGGGAAGGCCCGGTGGTCGACCAGGAGGTGCGCGCCGCGCTCCCGGGCGGCGGCGTGCAGGGTGTGCAGGGCCAGGGTCGCCCAGGGGCAGCCGATGTCCGACCAGACGGTCACGACGGCCGGGTCGGACGAGTACAGGGGCTCCGTGTCGGCCTGCTGGGTCATGAGGGCGTTTCCTCCGGGCTGCGCGAACGGGACGGATCTGGCCGAATTCTGGCCACGGCCGCGTGATCGTCCGCAGTGCGCGCGCAGGACTCTGTCAGGCACCGGTGACTTCGTCAGACGGATTTCGGCTACCTGACGAAGTGAACGGCCGCCGATCGACGGTCCCGCGCGCCCTGCCGGAGCATGACTCGCACTCGCACGAAAGGGATTCCAAGATGTCCGTGCTGGATGCGGAAAACGTCGCCGTTTCCGCGGCCCCGCCCAGAATGACCTCCCACCAGCGGGCCGTGCTCGTCCTGCTGCTCAGCTCGACCTTCCTTTTGGCGGCGGATCTTCCGCTGCTCAATGTCGCCATCCCGGTGATCGGTTCGGGCCTCGGCTTCTCGGTCGGGAACCTGCACTGGATCACCACCGCGTTCGCGCTCACCTCCGCCGGCTTCACGCTGCTGTTCGGGCGCATCGCCGACCTCTACGGGCGGCGCCTGGTGTTCGTCGGCGGCATCGGGCTCCTGGTGGCCTCGTCCGTGCTGGGCGCGGTCGCGCAGAGCCCGTCGGTGCTGATCGCCGCCCGCGTCCTCCAGGGCGTCGCCACCGCGATGGCGACCCCGGCCGCGCTCGCGCTGATCACCACCTCGTTCCCCGACGGCCCGCTGCGCGCCAAGGCGCTGGGCGTCAACGGCACCATGATCTCGCTCGGCTTCACCGTCGGCGCGGTGGCCGGCGGCCTGCTCACCGGGCTGCTCAGCTGGCGCTGGTCGTTCCTGCTCAACGTGCCGATCGGCCTGGCCATCGTCGGCTTCGCGCCGGTGCTGCTGAAGGAGAGCCGCTCCGCCGAGCGCCCCCGGATGGACGTCCCCGGCGCCGTCACGGTGAGCGCGGGCCTGGTCGCCCTGGTCTACGGTGTGTCCCGCAGCCCCGACCTGGGCTGGGGCAGCCCGCTGGTGCTCGGCTGCGTCCTCGCCGGTGCCGCGCTGCTCGTCGCCTTCTACCGCATCGAGCTGCGCGCCGAGACGCCGCTGGCCTCGGTCGGGATCCTGCGCCGGCCGACGGTCCGCTGGGGCAACTTCGGCGGCCTCGCCCTGATCACCATGCAGACCGCGGCGATCTTCCTGGTCACCCTCTACCTCCAGGAGGTGCACGGCTACTCGGCCCTCGCCACCGGGATCGCCTTCTCGGCGCTGGGCGTCTCCGCCTTCCTCGGCGGCGCCTTCGCCCCCCGCATCATCGGCCGGTACGGCAACCGCGCCACCCTCGTCGCCGGCCTGGTGTTCCAGGTCGTCGGCCCGCTGGGCGTGTTCCTGGTCACCGGCAGCGGCGGCGGCATCGCCCTCGTCCTGGCGGCGATGACCGTGGGCGCCTTCGGCCACGTCATGGGCGTGGTGGCGTACATGGTCACCGGGACCACCGGCCTGCCCAACGACGAGCAGGGCCTGGCCACCGGCCTGGCCACGATGACCCAGCAGGTGGCCCTCGCCATGGGCACCCCCGTGCTCAGCGCCGTCGCCAGCAGCCGGATCCACGCGCTGGAGGGGAACGGCTCGCACGCCGACGCCGTCCTGTCCGGCGTCCGGCTCGCCCTCGGCGTGGACACCCTCGTCGTGGCGGCGGCCGCCGTGCTCCTCTGGTTCTGCCTCGGCCGCGCCCTGCGCCACACCCGCTGATTCCCCTCCGATCACCATCAACCCCCTTTGCCCTGAGGAGAGTTACCCCATGACCACGCAATCCGCCGTGCACGCCTCCGCCGCCGGCACCATCACCCTCGGCGGCGACCTCACCATCAACCGCATGGGCTACGGCGCGATGCAGCTGGCGGGCCCCGGCGTCTACGGCCCCCCGAAGGACCGCGAGACCGCCCTCGCCGTGCTGCGCCGGGCGCGCGAGCTCGGGGTCAACCACATCGACACCAGCGACTACTACGGCCCGTACGTGGTGAACGAGCTCATCCGCGAGGCCCTGCACCCCTACGACGACGACCTGGTGATCGTCACCAAGATCGGCGCCAAGCGCACCCCGGACATGGAGTGGCCGGCCGCGCTGTCCCCGCAGGAGCTGCGCGAGGCGGTCCACTCCAACCTGCGCCACCTCGGCCGCGACCACCTCGACGTCGTCAACCTCCGCATCGTCGCCGAGGCCGGCGGCATCGGCCCGGACGAGTCGATCGCCGAACCCTTCGGCGCGCTCGCCGAGTTGCGCGAGCAGGGCCTCGTCCGGCACCTGGGCGTCAGCAACGTCACCCCGGCGCAGTTCGCCGAGGCGCGCTCCATCGCCCCCGTGGTGTGCGTGCAGAACGAGTACAACGTGGTGCGCCGGGACGACGAGGCCACCCTGCGGGCCTGCGAGGAGGCCGGCATCGCGTACATGTCCTTCTTCCCGCTCGGCACGTACACCCTGCTGGGCGCCGAGAAGACCCCGGGCAAGGACGCCAAGGTCCCGCTGAACGTGCCGCTGGCCGCCAAGGCCGTCGACGTGGTGGCCGGGCGCCACGGCGTCACCGCCTACCAGGTGGCGCTGGCCTGGCTGCTGCACCGCTCCCCCAACCTGGTCTGCATCCCGGGCACGTCCTCGGTGGCGCACCTGGAGGAGAACATCGCCGCGGCCGCGCTGCGGCTGACCGACGAGGACCTCGCGGAGCTGGAGACCATGCGCGCCGCCTGACGGCCGCCCAACGGCGAGGGCCCGGACACCTCCTCGGTGTCCGGGCCCTCGCCGTTGTGCCGCGCCGTCAGTCCGGGAGCGGGACGGGGCGCTCGTCGATCTCCAGGACCGCGCTGGTCCAGTTGAAGCCGAGCCCGATGCCGCACAGCAGCACCCGCTGGCCCGCCTCCAGCCGGCCCGCGCGCATCAGGTGCTCCAGGCCGCCGAACTGGTCGGTGGCGCCGACGTGGCCGGTCTCCCGGGCGAACTCGTACGGCGTCCTCGCGGCGTCCAGCTGGAGCGGCGTGAGCACCTCCTGGCGCAGCATCGTGCGGCCGAAGTTCGGGAAGACCAGGTGGTCGATGTCGGCGGGCCGCACCCCGGCCTCCTCGGCGGCGGTCTCCACCGAGCGGATCAGCGCCTGGTTCATCAGCTTGAAGACCTCGGAGATCCGACCGCCGTGCTCCTCGTCGGCGAAGGTCTGCATCCGCTGGATGAGGTTGATCGGGTACGCCTCGGTGTCGGTGGTGTCGGGGAACGCCATGAACGACAGCCCGGCGCGCTGGGCGCGCTCCAGGTCGGGCCGGCTCTCCGTGACGACGGAGGCGATCCGGGCGAAGCCGCCGGTGCGGGAGAGCACCGCGGCGCTCGCGCCGTCGCCGAACACCAGGCCCGGGTAGGTGCGCCAGCGGTTCCACACCGGCATCACGAAGCGGTCCGAGGCGGTGATCATCGCGGCCTGCCGCTCGGGGCGCGCGGCGAGGAAGGCGGCGGCCAGCTCGATCGCCGCCATCGCGCCGTTGGAGTGCTGCTTGACCTCCAGGGACAGCCCGTTGCCGGCCAGCACGTGGTGCTGGAGGTACGAGGCGACGTTCCAGCCGTCCAGGCCGCAGAAGGCGCCCGTGGCGTGCAGCAGCAGCCCGAACTCCCCGGCGTCCAGGCCGGAGTGGCGAAGCGCCAGGGCGCCGGCGCGCACCGCCATCTCCGGCTGGGTGTCGTCGTCGCCGGCGACGGTCGCGGCGAGCTGGCCGGAGCGCCGCTGGGTGGCCTCGTCGTACAGGCCGGCCTCGATGGCCTCGTCGACGGACACCGGCTTGGGGTACCAGGCCCCCACCCCGGCGATGTACAGGTTGTCGTGGCGCATGGTGGACGTACTCCTCTCACAGGGGGCACGCCTCTCACGGAGGCGTGCCGGAATGCCTCGATGGCGGATGGGACCGGGGGAACCGCGGGTCAGGCCGTGGGCCGGATCACCGGGACGGGCCAGGGGGCGCGGTCGGTGCCGACCTCGCCGCCGTGCAGCCACTGGACCTTCTCGTAGAGGTCCTCCTCGGACAGCGCCCGCAGCATGGCGTTGCGGGCCTCGGCCGCCTCGCCCGCGGGGTGGTACAGCCGGCGCCCCATCTCGCGCGCCAGCAGCTGGATGGCGGCGGTACGCTCGCGTCGCTCGGCGTTGAACTTCTCGAAGCGCTGGGCGAAGTCGGCCGGCTCGGTGCCGATCAGCTCGCCGAGCACCACGGCGTCCTCCACGGCCTGGCAGGCGCCCTGGGCGGCGTACTGGAGCATGGGGTGGGCGGCGTCGCCGACCAGGACGACCCGGCCGTCCGTCCAGCCCTCCACCGGGTCACGGTCGCACAGCACCCAGGACTTCCAGTCCCGGCCCAGCTCCAGCAGGCGCCGGGCGGTGCTGCCGAGGCCCGGGAACTCGTTCAGGACGTGCGCGCGCTCCACCGGCAGGCCGAGCACCGCCTCGGTGGCGCCGTCGTCGCGGGTGGCGGCCAGGTTGAGGAACTCCCCGCTGCCGATCGGGTAGTGGACGAAGTGCCACTTGGGCCCCGCCCACAGCGTCACGGTGTTCCAGCGCAGCTCCTCGGGCACCTCCTCCATGGGGATGACCGAGCGGTAGATGGTGTGCCCGGACACCTTCGGGTAGCCGTCGCCCACGAGCTGCTTGCGGACGAAGGAGTTGATGCCGTCGGCGCCGATCAGCGCGTCGGCGCGGACGCGTTCGCCGTTGGCCAGCTGGACGGTCACGCCGTCGGCGTCCTGCTCGTAGCCCTCCACGGAGCAGTCCACGCGCAGTTCCACGGAGGGCTCGGCGCGGCAGGCGGCCAGCAGCGGCTCGTACAGGTCGATGCGGTGCACCACGGCGTACGGGTTGCCGAAGCGGGCCCGGTAGGCGCCGGTGAGCGGCATCGAGACGACCTTCTCGTCGGTCGTGCCGTCCATGAAGCGGAGTTCGTCGATGTGCACGGCGCGCTCCCGGACCGCGTCGCCGACGCCGAGCTGGTCCAGCGCCTGGAAGGCGTTCGGCCCGAGCTGGATGCCGGCACCGATCTCGGTGAAGCAGTCGCGGCGCTCCAGCACCACCACGTCGTGCCCGCGCTTGGCGAGGCTCAGCGCGGTCGCCAGGCCGCCTATTCCGCCGCCGGCGATTGCTGTCTTCGGCATTTCCGATTTCCCTTTCCTGTTGTCGGGAGATTCAACAAATGTGTCGCCGTGCCGTGGTCGGCGGCAATGAAAGGGTGGTGACTTCGTCAGCTGACCGGAAAAGGGAAAGAGCCCCCCTCGGGAGGGGGGCTCTTGAAGGGGGTGAAGCGGCTCCGGCCGGACGACACGGGGATGGATCGTCCAGCCGGAGCCGCTGGTCGTCGCCTCGGGTGTGGGGCCCCGGGGCGGTTGTCGGCGCTCTCGGCGCCCGGCTCTCAGCGCCGGGCCGAGGTCACGCCCAGCTCGCGGACGTCGAGCTGCGCGCCCTGGCCCCACAGGCGGTGCCGCGGGAGGCTCGCCGGGTCGGCGAACCGCTGCGGGACGGGTTCGCCCTGGGCTGGGTCGTAGTAGCGGAGGTCGTCGCTGACCTGGACCAGACCGCCCCCGGTGCCCGGCATCCCGGCGTCCAGCAGGGTGAACGTGCCGAAGCCGCCCGCGAGTTGGCGCGGCTCGACGAGTTCCTCGCGGCCGCCCAGATCCAGGATCAGGTGCTTCCGGTCCGCAGGCCGGAGGCCGATCCGGTCGACGGTCAGGACGGTGCGGCCGTCCACCTGCCACTCCACCGTGCCCGCCGACCTGTCGTACCCGACCGCCAGGTTGTGCACCTGGTCGACCGTGCTCCGGCGGGCCACCGGCAGGGCGTAGGAGAAGGCGGCGTAGTCGGCGCCGGGCCGGGGCAGCCGCTCGTAGAAGGCGTACACCCGGTCGTCGGTGACGAAGAAGTCGAAGACCATCAGCGTCTCCGGGTCGACCGTGTTCATGGTGCCCGCCGCGAGCCGGAGGTCCCCGCGCGGGTCGGCCACCGCGGCGCCGAACGGGTGCCGCTCGACACCGAAGGTGCGGACGGACATCGTCACGTCGATCGTGAGGACCCGGCCCGGCTCGGCGTCGAAGCCGAGGATCCCGGCCTTCGAGGTGTGCCGGGCCAGTGCGAAGAACTTCAGGTGGTCGGCCGCACCGCCGCCGCCCTCGCTCTCCCGGCCGGTGGTGGCGGCGAAGGCCGGCTCACCGGTGCGCAGGTTGACGCCGGTGGGCACCACCCGCAGTCCGGCCTCCGACGTGGTGACGATGCCGTCGCCGTCCGGCAGGGTGTCGCCGCCCGGGGTGAGGGTCCACCGGGAGCCTTCCCCGCCGTGGTCGAAACCGTCTCGGAAGTCGTCCCAGACGACCCGGCCGCCGCCCTCGACGGCGGCCGGGTCGCTGCGCGTTGCGGAACGCGGCATGTCGGGATCAGGCCGTCGCGAGCCCGCGCTTGAGCGCCCCGGCGATCTCCACGGCGCGGCGGGTCTGGTGCTCGATCGAGGCCAGGGTGGCCTCGTCGGCGGTCGCGTTGTCGTAGGAGACGTGGCCGGTGCCGTACGGGTTGCCGGTCTTGACGTGGAACTGGACCGGGTCGGTGTAGCCGGGAGCGACGATGATCGCGCCCCAGTGGTAGAAGGTGTTGTTCAGCGCGAGCAGGGTGCTCTCCTGGCCGCCGTGGGTCTGCGAGGTGGAGGTGAACGAGGAGACCACCTTGTTCGCCAGCTTGCCCTGCGCCCACAGGCCGCCGGCGGTGTCGATGAACTGCTTGAGCTGCGCGGCCGGCAGGCCGAAGCGGGTCGGCGTGCCGAAGAGGATCACGTCGGCCCAGTCCAGGTCGTCCAGCGAGGCGGCCTCGTTGTCCTTGACCTCCGCGTGGTGGGCGGCCCAGGCCGGGTTGGAGTCGATGGCGGCCTGCGGAGCCAGCTCGGCCACCTTGCGCAGACGCACCTCGGCACCGGCCTTCTGCGCCGCCTCGGCGGCGGCCGCGGCCAGGGTGTGGACGTGGCCGGTGGAGGAGTAGTAGATGACTGCGACGTTCGTCATTTCGAGCGTCCCTTTCGTGTTTTTGGAACCGGTGACCGGGGAAAAGATTTCCGCAGTCACCGGAATGGCGGCAATCGCGGCCGGAATACTTCGTCAGATGGGCCGTGACTTCGTCAGATGCGGGCCCGTGGGCCCGCGCCGGGCCCTCAGGAGACCCGGAAATTGGCCATCATCCCCATCGACGCGTGGTCGAAGAGATGGCAGTGGTAGAGGTAGGTGCCGCGGTACCCGGTGAAGGTGGCCTGGATCTTCACCGTCTCGCCGGCCAGGATGCTCACGGTGTCCTTGAGCCCCGTCTCGAAGCCCTCGGTGACCGGCTGCCCGTTGCGCTCCAGGACGCGGAACATCACCAGGTGGATGTGGAAGTTGTGCGGGGCGAGCTTGTTGGTGTTGGTGACCGTCCACACCTCGGTGTCGCCGTAGGCGATGTCGGTGTCGATGCGGTCGTGGTCGTACGTCAGGCCGTTGATGTAGGCCCCCGCGTCGGGCCGGCCGTCCTCGTCCATGCTCAGCGTGAAGCTGCGGCTCACGGTGGCGGGTGGCAGGGCCGGCAGGGTGCGCAGGGTGCTCGGCACCGAACTGCCGTCGGTGGCGGTGCGGGTGACGTCGAAGCGCATGACCTTGCCGACGTGCTCGACCGGGCCGGGCGGCATGCCGTTCTCCAGCACCACCTGGCTGCCCACCGGGTAGCGCGAGAAGTCGACGACGATGTCGGCCCGTTCGCCGGGCGACAGCCGCACCACCGTCGCCTGACAGGGCGCGGCGAGCAGGCCGCCGTCGCCGCCGATGATCGTGAACTCCGAGCCGTCGGACAGCTTCAGGTCGAAGAAGCGCCCGTTGCTCTGGTTGAAGATCCGCAGCCGGTACTTGCGGGCCGCGACCTGGAAGTACGGCCAGGGCTTGCCGTTGGCCAGGACGACGTTGCGGTTGGCCCAGTCGTCCATGGCGTACACGAACTGCCCCGCCTGGTCGAAGCGCGCCTCGCGCAGCGCGATCGACACGTCGTACTGCCCCGACGGCAGCGGCAGTTGCTGCTCGGTGTCGTCGGTGAGGAGGTAGTAGCCGGACAGTCCGCGGTAGACGTGCTCGGACTCCTGGTGGTGGGCGTGGTCGTGGAACCACAGGTTGGCGTGCGACTGCTGGTTCGGGTAGGTGTACGTCTTCTTCCCGCCCGGCATGATCAGGTCCATCGGCCCGCCGTCGCTGGACTCGGGGACGTGCGCCCCGTGCAGGTGCACGGAGACGGGCTGGCCGAGGGCGTTGGTCTGTTCGACGACCACCCTCTGGCCTGATCTGGCTCTGATGAGCGGGCCGGGGAACTGGCCGTTGTAGGTCCGCACGGTGGTCGCCGGCATGCCGGGCAGGACCGCCGCGGCGACCTCCTTCATGGTCATCCGGTAGTAGCTGGTCGTGCCCGAGACCGCGTACGGGGCCAGCACCGGCGCGAGCGGCATCGGGACCGCGAACTTGGCGATGCCGCCCGGGTCGAGGTCCGGCGCCGCCGTCGCACCGGTCATGGGCGCCCCGGAGCCCATGGCGCCCATGGAGTCCGGACCGCCCTCGACCGCGCCGGCGGCCGCGGGCTCCAGGGCCGAGATCCCGAGCCCCGCCAGCCCGAGACCGCCGGAGACGGCGACACCGGACACGAGAAAAGAACGTCGTGCTATCACGATTTCCCCCCAGGAGATTCACATCTGGCTGCGTGTGGCACATCAAAGACGCAGCCGGGGAAATCCGGCCGATCAACCGGCCTACTCTGTCAGCTCCCGCCCGGCTCGCTGGATCCGTACGGTCCGTCCCAGAGCTCCGGCCGGATTTCGCTGCCGGCCCGCAGGCACACTCCGGGCACGGTCAGCGACAGCAGGGCGACGGCGATGCTCTCCATCACCTCCGGGCTGGAGCGGGGGACGTGGGCGAGCACCGTGCTGTCGGCCCGCCGGATTCCACGGTGGTCCGGCGAGGGCTCGACGAGGTCGTGATGGGCGTGGCTGAAGGACGCATGGGGCGGCACGATCGACTCCTTCCGTCGGGATCCGACGACGCTAGGCAGCACACGGGGGCCGGGTCGGCGGACCGGGCCCGTCTGTGTCAGGTCACCAGCACTCCGTCACCGGCCCGCACCGCCGTCGGGCCGAACTGACACAGTGGCCGGGATCTCGTTGTCGCCGCCGCCTCCCGGTGGCGAGCCTGGCGGAACCCGGGCCGGCCCCGGCTCGCCGTCCGCGGCGCCGTACGAGAGGACTCCGATGAAGGCACGCATCCCGGGATCGAAGAGCATCACCAACCGGGCCCTCGTCCTCGCCGCCGCCGCGCGCGGCACCAGCCGGCTGTCCGCGCCGCTGGTCAGCGACGACACCGTCGCCTTCCGCGACGCGCTCACCGCGCTCGGCGTCCGGGTCACGACCGCGCCCGACGACGCGAGCTGGACGGTGACCGGCCTCGGGCGGGGGCCGCACGGCGGCGGCCGGGTCTGGTGCGCGGACGCCGGCACGGCCGCCCGCTTCCTCCCCCCGTTCGCCGCCGCCGGCACCGGGCGGTACGTCTTCGACGGCACCGACCAGCTCCGCGCCCGGCCGCTGTCGCCGCTCACGGCGGCGCTCACCCGGCTCGGCGCCCGGATCACCACCGACTCCGGCGCCGCGCTCCCCCTGACGGTCGACGCCGAGGGCCTCGCGGGCGGTGAACTCCCCCTCCCCTCCGGGCTGTCCAGCCAGTTCCTGTCCGGCCTGCTGATGTCCGCGCCCCTGATGCGGGCCCCGCTGCGGGTCCGGGCCGAGGAACTGGTCAGCCGCCCGTACATCGACATGACGCTCGCCCTGATGACCCGCTTCGGGGCCCGCACCGACGAGTCCGGCGGCCACATCTCGGTGGACCCGGCGCCCTGCACGGCGACCGACCTCGCCGTGGAACCGGACGCCTCCACCGCCTCCTACTTCTTCGCGGCCGCCGCGGTCACCGGCCGCGAGATCACCGTCCCCGGCCTGGGCCTCGGCAGCCTCCAGGGCGACCTCCGCTTCGTCGACGTCCTGCGCGAGGCCGGCGCGACGGTCCGCACGACCACCGAGGGGACGACCGTCATCGGCGGCCCGACGCTGCGCGGCGGCTTCGACGTCGACATGGGCGACATCTCGGACACCTTCATGACCCTCGCCGCGATCGCCCCGCTCGCCGACGCGCCCATCACGATCCGGGGCATCGCCCACGCGCGGCTGAAGGAGTCCGACCGCATCGCCGCGGTCGACGAGAACCTGCGGGCGCTGGGCGTCACCACGGAGGTCGGCCACGACCGCATCACCGTCGTCCCCGGCCCCACCCGGCCGGCCCGGATCGCCTGCCGCCGCGACCACCGCATCGCCATGGCCTTCTCCGTCCTCGGCCTGCGCGCCCCCGGCATCGACCTCGACGACCCCGGCTGCGTCTCCAAGACCTTCCCCGGCTTCCACACCGAGCTGACCAGGCTCTTTCCGACCCCGTACAACCCCACTGGCCTTGAGGAGCACCGTTGAGCAGGTTGCGCTGGCTGACCGCGGGAGAGTCCCACGGCCCCGCACTCGTCGCGACGCTGGAGGGCCTGCCCGCCGGCGTGCCGATCACCACCGAGGTCGTGGCCGAGGCGCTGGCACGGCGCCGTCTCGGCCACGGCCGCGGGGCGCGGATGAAGTTCGAACAGGACGAGGTCACCTTCCTCGGCGGGGTCCGGCACGGCCTGACGCTGGGTTCGCCGGTGGCCGTGCTGGTCGGCAACACCGAGTGGCCCAAGTGGGAGCAGGTGATGGCCGCCGACCCGGTGGACGGGGAGGTGCTGGCCGGGCTCGCCCGCAACGCGCCCCTGACCCGCCCCCGGCCCGGCCACGCCGACCTCGCCGGCATGCAGAAGTACGGCTTCGACGAGGCCCGGCCGGTGCTGGAGCGTGCCTCGGCCCGGGAGACGGCCGCGCGGGTCGCACTGGGCGCGGTGGCGCGTTCCTACCTGAAGGAGACGGCCGGGATCGAGATCGTCTCCCACGTGGTCGAACTCGCCGCGGCCAGGGCCCCGTACGGGGTGTACCCGACCCCCGGGGACGTCGAGCGGCTGGACGCCGACCCGGTGCGCTGCCTGGACGCGGACGCCTCGAAGGCGATGGTCGCCGAGATCGACCGGGCCCACCAGGACGGCGACACCCTCGGCGGCGTGGTCGAGGTCCTCGCCTACGGCGTGCCGGTGGGGCTCGGCTCCCACGTCCACTGGGACCGCCGGCTCGACGCCCGGCTGGCCGCCGCGCTGATGGGCATCCAGGCGATCAAGGGCGTCGAGGTCGGCGACGGCTTCGAACTGGCCCGGGTGCCCGGCTCGCAGGCCCACGACGAGATCGTCACCACCCCCGGGGGCATCCGGCGCACCACCGGCCGCGCCGGCGGCACCGAGGGCGGCCTGTCCACGGGCGAACCGCTGCGCGTGCGGGCGGCGATGAAGCCGATCGCCACGGTGCCCCGGGCGCTGCGGACCGTGGACGTCACCACGGGCGAGTCGGCACAGGCCCACCACCAGCGCTCCGACGTGTGCGCCGTACCGGCGGCCGGCATCGTCGCGGAGGCGATGGTCGCCCTGGTACTGGCCGACGCGGTGGCGGAGAAGTTCGGCGGCGACAGCGTGGCCGAGACCCGCCGCAACGTGCGGTCCTACCTCGCCGCCCTGGCGATCCGCTGAGCGACGGCGAGCCCGGGCCGGACGACGGCCCGGGCTCGCCAGCCTCTAGGCGTCGGCTCCGGCAGGTCCCGCCGTGCCGGCCGCGTGCAGCGCGCCGAGTTCGGCGGCGATGGCGTCGAGCCGGTGCCGGGGCATCAGTCCGAGGGCGACGGCGGACATCTGAACCGGTGAGAGAGCGCCGAGGATGGCACCGATGGCCCCGGTCATCAACTGGTCGCCCAGGTGGCGCCGCAGGACCTGACCGGCCTGCGGGTCGGCGAACAGCTCACGCAGAGGGGTGTTCGCTCCGAGCGGGTGGTCCGCGTAGTCGGCGGGCAGGGCGGGCGGCTCCAGGGCGGCCAGGGCCTGGGGCTGCTGGCGGCGGGCGAGCAGGTGCTCCTCGGTCACCTTCCCGTCCAGGGGCAGGCCGAGGCGGACGTACTGCTCCTCCGGGGCGTCGGCCGCGCGCAGCTGGTCGACCAGCAACTGCGCCATGCGCAGCTCCAGTTCGTCGTCGACGAGGGGGTTCCGCTGGTCCGGGTCGGTCTCCAGGTCGAAGAGGAGGGTGCCGAAGGCGTACGGGCTGTAGAACGTGAAGCCCGGCACCTTGAGCACCGGGACGCCCTTGGTGAAGGTGAACGGCGAGGCGAGTTCGGCCCCGCGCAGTTCCTCGGGCCGGAAGCGGCCGCGCATGTGGGTGGGCATCAGGGTGTGCTCGGACAGCGGCCGGTTGGCGGGCTCCGCAGAGGCCCGCATGTAGACGTGGCGCCCGTCGGTGACGCTGACGTGGCCGCCGAAGGAGCCGAACAGGCCTGCCTCGCGCACGGGCGCGTCGGTGGCGACGGCCTCGCGCAGCGGCCGGCCCAGCATGTCGGGCGTGCGGTCGACTCCGAAGTACTCCAGCAGGGTGGGGCCGAAGTCGATGGTCTGGACGAGGGAGCCGCGCCGCTCGCCGCGCACCCGGCTGCGCGGGTCCCAGACGAACAGCGGGGTGTGGATCGTCTCGTCGTACCAGGGCTGGACGTTCTTGCCCCACCAGCCGCGCTCGCCGAGCAGCAGGCCGTGGTCGGTGCAGACGATCAGCATGGTGTCGTCCCACAACCGGTGCTCGTCCATGGCGTCCAGGACGCGCCCGAGCGAGGCGTCGCACATGGACAGCAGGGCCGCGTACTCCAGGCGGCCGTGCTCGACCTGCTCCTCGGTCTCCTGGACCTTCTTGTAGTCCGGCCAGTCGAAGTGCGGGCCGTCGTAGTCGTGCGGGTAGTGCTCCTTGTGGCGCGCGTAGCTGTAGAACGGCTCGTGCGGGTCGAAGGTCTCGATCTGGAGGAACCAGTTGTCCTCGGCGTGGTTGGTGGCGATGAACTCCAGTCCCGCGTCGAAGGTGCGGGTCTGGGGGTGGTCGGCCTCGTCGGTGAGGTGCTGCCGGTTCACCCGGTCCTGGCGGAAGAGTTCGGTGCGCAGCAGCTTGAGGTTCTCGGGGATCTCCGGGTCGGCGACCTGGCCCTTCCAGGGGTCGCCCTCCTGGCCGCGGAAGAACTCGAAGGTGCGGAAGCGGTGGTGGTAGGTGGCACCGCCGTCCTCCCAGTAGTGCTGGTGATCGGTGGAGAGGTGGGTGTACACCCCGGCCTCCCCGAGCATCTGCGGTACGGAGTCGTCGAACGGCTCCAGCGGCCCCCAGCTGCGGTGCAGGAAGTTGTAGCGCCCGGTGTGCAGTTCGCGGCGGGCGGGCATGCAGGGCATCGACCCGGCGTAGCAGGTGTCGAAGGTCGCGGTCCGCTCCGCCAGCCGGGAGAAGTTCGGCGCGTGCACCCACTCCGGACCGCCGTAGGGCGGCAGGAACCGTCGGTTCAGGCTGTCGAACATCACCATGATCGCTTTGATGGGGTGCCTCCGTGCTCGTGCCGCTTCATGGTTCGTCGGATTCACCGGGCGGGAGGGGAGCCGGCCGCCACGGCCCGCCGACGCCCCCACCATCCCTCAAATGGCAGTACTGCCAAATGCCATAACTGCAAATGCTAGATAACGGGATGCCGAAGACTGGCCCCGGGCGCGGGCAGTGCCACCTGCGGCAGCCGGGGGTCCGTCCCGGCCGGGAGGACGTCGGCGGTCTCGACCATCCACCGCAGCACGGCGTCGCGCAGGCGCCGTTCGACCTCGGCGTGCTCCCCACGGCCCGCCAGGTTGACCCGCTCCTGCGGGTCGCCCGCCCGGCGGTACAGCTCCGGCGACTCGTAGAGCCGCCAGACGTACGTCCACTCCCGGTCCCGGACGGCCACCGCCTTGCCCACCAGGGTGGGGTCCTCGTGCTGGAGCTCGCCCTTGAGGTCGTACGGGAAGGCGGGGCGCTCCAGTTGGGGCTCCTCCTCCACGGTGAAGCCGCCCTCGGTGAAGGCGTACTCGCGGTGCGGGGCCGCCGGGTCGCGCAGCAGCGGCACCAGGCTGCGGCCGAAGTGGCGGTGCGGCGCCTCCACCCCGGCCAGCTCCAGGACGGTGGGCAGGACGTCGACCATCTCCACCATGGCGTCGCTGGTCTGCCCGCCGGCGAAGCCCCCGCCGCTGATGATCAGAGGGTCGCGGGTGATGCAGTCGTGCATCGCCGACGGCCACTTCTCGATCAGCCCGTAGTCGCCGAGGTATTCGCCGTGGTCGGCGAAGAAGAGCGTCACGGTGTCGTCCGCGGCGCCGGCGTCCGCGACCGCGCCCATCACCCGCCCGAGCTGGTCGTCGAGCCGCGCGATCATCCCGTAGTACGTGGCCACGACCTCGCGCCACTGCTCCGGGGTGACCTCGCCGATGCCGTAGCGTTCGCGGACGGCCCGCATGTACCGGGGTTCGCCCAACGGGTCGCCGGGGGCCGCCGGGTCGGGCACCGCGTCCCGGTCGAACCGGGAGAACCAGGGTTCCTCGACCTGGAACGGGCAGTGCGGTGCCACCAGCGGGACGAACAGCACCCAGGGCTGCTCGGGCGGGTTCGCCAGCCACCGCTCGGCGGAGCGGACCGCGGCCTCGTCGGGGTCGATCCGCCCGTCGTCGGGCACCCGGCCCCGGTAGAACAGCCGGGACCAGACGCCGTCGGGGTACTCGCCCCCGTAGCCGACCGTGGGCATGGCCGAGAAGCCGTACTCGTGGACGCTCGTCTCGGTGACGCCCGGCGCGAAGGTGTCACCCCGCATTCCCGCCCAGGTGACGTGGTAGCCGGCGTCCTTGAGGATGCGCAGCAGGTTCGGCTCGTGCTCCTTGAGGAGGTGGGTCAGCGTCCGGTGCCCCGCCGTGTGCGGGTACCAGCCGGTGAGGATGGACGCCCTGCTCGGGGAACACACCGGGTGCTGGACGTACGCCTGGTGGAAGGTGGTGCCGCGGGCCGCGAGGGCGTCGATGTGCGGGGTGCCGATGTGCGGGTTGCCGAAGGCGCCGACGGCGTCCGCGCGCAACTGGTCCGGCATGAAGATCACGAAGTTGGGACGGGAGGTCATGTGGTGTTCCTCAGCTCTGGACGTCGTTCGGGAGCGGTCGGTTGTCGGCGGCGCGGCGGTCCAGTTCGGCCTGGAGGGCGGCGACGTCCCGGGCGTAGGTCCGGTACAGCGGCGTCGCGAGGAGTCCGCCGACGAGGACGACGACGACCACGACCCACAGGAACGCGTCCTGGAGCCCGATGCCGTCCCCGAGGTAGCCGACCGCGAGGGTGATCGCGGCCCAGCCGACCCCTTCGATGCCGATGAAGACGGCGAAGGCCGCGCTGCGCAGCTCGGGCGGCGTGATGGCCATGACGACCGGCCGGTTGACCCCTGGCTGAACGCCCTGCAGGGCCCCCAGCAGCGAGAACAGGAAGGCGTAGATCCCGAGGTGGGACCAGGCGATCTGGGTGGCGACGTAGGCGATCGCCCCGTACGCCAGGAACGCCGCCTGCAGGACGGCGATCCGGCCCGAGCGGGGGAAGCGGCGCTGCACCCGGTCCGCGAGCACCCCGCCGGCGAGCGTGCCGAGGAGGTACGACAGCGCGGCGGGGAAGACCACCAGCGAGGCCTCGGAGTTGCCGAACCCGCGGGCGTCGACCAGGAACACCACGCCGAAGGCGACCATCACGAACTGGGCGCTGAGCAGGCGTTGCAGGCACATCAGCGGGAAGCTGCGGATGCCGGCCAGCCGGCGCAGGCTCGCCCGGTCGAACGCGCGGCTGCGCGGCTTCCGGGATCCGGCGTCCAGCGAGGCGAGTTGGGGCTCGGCCGCGCCGACGCCCGGGTCCTCGAAGAACAGCAGGAGGGCGAGGCCCGACAGCAGCTGGAGGCCGCCGAGGATGAAGAAGCCGTACCGCCATCCGTCGTCGAGCTGGGACAGGTGCCCCAGCAGCGGGCCGAGCAGCGCGGTGAACAGGGCGACGGAGCCGAAGAGGACGCCTGCCGCCCGGCCGCGGGTCCGGTCGTCGAAGAGGTCGGCGAGGATCCCGTTGATCAGCGGGCCCGCGCCGGCGAGCCCGGCGGCCGCGACGCCGAACAGCACCAGGAGCTGTCCGTGGTTCTGGGCGAACCCGGTGGCGATGGTCCACAGGCCCCACAGGCCGGAGCAGACGGCGAGGACGTACTTGCGGGGGAAGCGCTGCGCGAGGCCCACCCACAGCGGCCCGAAGACCACCCCGGCGAGCCTCCCCACGGCGACGAGGAGGCTGAGGGCCGACAGCGGCAGGCCCAGGGCGGTCCGCATGGCGGGGAACATCACCGACACGGCGCTCTGCTCGCCGCTGTCGGTGCCCATGGCGGCGCTGAGCAGGCCCAGTTGGCGCCAGCGGCGGGGCGTGCTCCGTCCGGTGGCGGAGGGCGGGGAGGCCACCGCGGTCGGTGGCGGAGGGGATTCGGCGTGCATCGTGGACTCCCTTGGTGCAGACGTCAGTTGGACTGGAGCGGCCGCTGGTCGCGGGTCTGCAGCAGGGCCGCCCAGCGCGCCGCGAGTTCGGCGGTGCGCGGGCGGTCGGGCGCGTGCCAGGACACCGGCACGTTCAGGGAGCGGAGGCGGGCTTCGAGGTCCTCGGCCAGGTGCTCGCGGCCGGTGTCCCGCAGGTGCCGGGCGTACCGTACGGGGTCGTTGTAGTACGTCGGGCCCGTCTGGAGGGTGGCCTGCATGGGATCGGGCAGGCAGCCGGGGCGGCCGGCGTACTCGTTCCACCACTCGGCCAGGTGGGAGCGCATGGTGGCGGCGAGTTCGGGCTCCTCCTCCAGCAGGTCCCTGGTCAGGTACGGGTCCTCGGTGACGTGGAAGAGCTGCTCCCACTCCGCGCGGAAACTCCCGGGGTGGTAGGTGCGGATGTAGAGGTGGTCGCGGGTGCGTACCGAGCGCTGGTAGGTGTGGGCGCCGTGGCCGAGCACCAGGTACGGCCGGGACTCGACGGCTTCGCCGCGCACCGCGGGGGCGAAGGAGGTGCCCTGCCAGCCCGCCGGGACGGGGATGCCGAGGAGCTCGCACAGGGTCGGGGCGAGGTCGATGTTGTACAGGAGCGCGTCGCTGCGCCGCGCCTCGGCGGGAAGCCCGTCGGTGACCCCGGGCCAGTACACGACCAGCGGCAGCCGGTGGGTCGGCTCGTTGGCCAGGCCGTGTTCCGCGTAGGAGCCCTGCTCGCCGAAGGACTCTCCGTGGTCGGCGCTGACGATCACGGCCGTCTCCTCCGCGATGCCCAACTCCTCCAGGGTGGCCATGAGTTGACCGAAGTAGTGATCCCAGTAGTGGACCGCCCCGTCGTAGCCGTTGATCAGGTGCTCGAAGTCGGCGCGGGAGCGGATGGCGTCGGGCATGTTGTGCGGCACCGGGGAACGGCCGCCGCCCGTCAGCGAGTAGTGCAGGTCGAGGGCGCTGCGCGGGCCGTAGACCTCGGCGTGGGCGGCGATGGTCTCCTCGTCGGGCCACTCCTGCACGGGGCCGGAGGCGGCCATCCGCTCGGTCCACTCGGCGGGCTGGGTGTAGTTGGTGTGCGGGTCCCAGTAGGTGAGGTGCAGGTACCAGTTGTCGTCCGCCGCGTGGCGGCGGATCCAGTCGACGGCGGCGCGGTTGACGTCCTGGGCCTCCTCGTCGCCGAAGCGGGCGGTGGCGCGGACGGACTCGCGGAAGTTGGCGTGGAAGAAGTAGGCGCGGTGGCGCTCGGCGAACACCGAGACGGCGGCGGTGTAGTAGCCGCCGAAGCCGAGGCACTGGCCGAGCAGGGGGCGGTCGGGCTCGGGGCCGTGCCCGGAGTCGAGCCGGAACTGCGCGGCCGGGCCGAAGTGCCCGATCACGCCGTTGGTGATGCCGAACTGGCCGCTGGTCAGGGCGGTTCGGGAGGGCAGGCAGGGCGAGTCCGAGCAGTAGTAGCGCTCGAAGACGACCGACTTGTCGGCGAGGGCCTGAAGGTGGGGGGTGGTGGGGCGGTGGTAGCCGTAGGGCGTGGTGTGGTCGGCGCGGAGGGTGTCCACGTCGACGTAGATGATGCGCATGGGGGGACTCCGGGGGGAGAGCCGGGCAGGGGCCAGCGCCGGTACGGCCCGGCGGGGTACGCGGGACGACCGGTCACTGCGAGGGGGATGGCGGCCGCGGGGGACGCGGGGAGCGCGGCGATCGCGGCGATCGCCGCGGGAGGAGGTGGCTACGGGGAGGCGCGGCGGGGGGTGGGCGCGGGGAGGCGCGGCGGGCCGTCGTTCAGCGGCCGAGCCGCGCCTCCAGGCGGGCCTTCGTGAGCTGGAGCCAGGCGATGTACGAGGCGGCGAAGGCGTAGCCGTTCTCGTGGGCCATGGTGTGGACCTCGCGGGCCCAGTCGGCGTCGAGTTCGGGGATCTGCGGGTCGTACGGGCCGGAGAGCGGAAAGGCGGGCGGCTCTGCGTGCTGCTTGAGCCGGAACTCCAGCTCCGTGGTGACGACGTCCAGGGCGATCTCGGGGTCGAGCTGCCCCGCGAAGAAGAAGCGCAGGTTGAAGTCGGGGTCCTTGGCGCGCGGCGACGGTTCGAAGGGGGAGCGTGCCCACTCCAGCAGCGCCGCGCGCCCCTCCTCCGTCAGCCGGTAGACCTTGGCGTCCGGCCGGCCCTCGCGTGGATCGACCTCGAAGTCGACCCAGCCGCACTCCACGAGCTTGGCCAACCGGCGGTAGATGTGCGGGAGTTGCACGCCGTACCCGATGTACCGGCCCGGCCCCTCCATCCAGCGGCGCAGGTCGTAGCCGGACAGGCGGCGCAGAGTCAGCGCTCCGAGGATCACATAGTCGAGCTGCATGGGCGGCACCTATGTTCTGAGGAAGATATGCCCCACAGATTTACCCGCCGGTAGGCCACTGTCAAGACTCCCGCCGTGAACTCTTCACCCGCCCGCTCACGCGTCCGCCTCACGCGTCCGCCTCACGCGTCCGCCGCGCAGCGGAAGCCCGCGTGCCCGCTGGAGCTGTCCGGGCTGTTGGCGGTGCGGGCGGCGACGCGGTAGCGGTTGCAGTAGGAGTGGTGGCACATGTGGGAGCCGCCGCGGATGACCTTGTCGGTGCCGGCGGCCGGGCCGGTCGGGTTGACCAGCGGGCGGTCGGCCGGGTGGTCGGTGGTCCACCAGTCGGCGCACCACTCCCAGACGTTGCCGGACACGTTGTACAGCCCGAAGCCGTTGGGTTCGAAGGCGTCGACGGGCGCCGTGCCGCGGTAGCCGTCGGCGGCGGTGTTCTTCGCGGGGAAGGTGCCGCGCCAGATGTTGCAGCGGTACTCCCCCGCCGGGTCCAGCTCGTCGCCCCAGGGGTAGCGCACCTGCTCCAGGCCGCCGCGCGCCGCGTACTCCCACTCCGCCTCGGTGGGCAGCCGCTTGCCGGCCCAGGCGGCGTACGCCGCCGCGTCGTTCCAGGACATGTGGACCGCCGGGTGGTCGTCCCGGTCCTCGACGTCGCTGCCCGGGCCCTCCGGCCGGTCCCACGCGGCGCCCTGCACCCCGCACCACCAGGGGGTGCGCTCGGGGCGCGGGGCGCCGCGGCGCAGCGCGGCGGGCAGGAAGGACGCGAAGACGTAGGACCAACCGATGCGCTCGGCGTCGGTGCAGTAGCCGGTGTCGGCGACGAAGGCGGCGAACCGCTCGTTGGTGACGGCGCGGGTGTCGATGCGGAACGGGTCCAGCCGCACCGGGCGCACGGGGCCCTCGCCGTCACCGGGGAACCCCTGCGCGTCGTCGGTGCCCATCAGGAACTCGCCGCCGGGCAGCAGCACCATGCCGTCGGTGGCGGCGGCCCGGCGCGGCGAGGGCAGCGGCAGCGGGGCCGGCGTGGCCGTGCCACCTCCGGACGGCATGCAGCAGCGGGCGGGCGCGGTGGGGTCGGTCATGCTCGGGTCCTTCCGTGCTGGCCGGAGCTCTATCGCCTTCGGCACTTATGTTCTAACGTATATAGCCCCGCGACCGGCTGAGGGAAGGGCCGCCCCTGAGAGGGCCACCCCCGAGAAGGCCGGGCCATGGCGGCCGGCCGGGCTCTGCCGCACCACGGACAAGGAATCACCATCCATGGACACCGATGTCATCGTCGTCGGAGCCGGCCTCGCCGGTCTCGTCGCCGCCCATGAACTGACCTCCCGCGGCCGCCGCGTGGCCCTCGTCGACCAGGAGGGCCCCGCCAACCTGGGCGGCCAGGCGTTCTGGTCGTTCGGCGGGCTCTTCCTCGTCGACTCCCCCGAGCAGCGCCGCCTGGGCGTCAGGGACTCCGCCGAACTCGCCTGGAACGACTGGCACAACAGCGCGCGGTTCGACCGGCTCGACGACGAGGACTCCTGGGCGGTGCGCTGGGCCCGGGCCTACGTCGACTTCGCCGCCGGCGAGAAGCGGAGCTGGCTGGCCGGGCACGGCGTCGGCTTCCTGCCAACGGTGGGCTGGGCCGAGCGCGGCGGCCTGCGCGCCGACGGACACGGCAACTCCGTGCCCCGCTTCCACGTGACCTGGGGCACCGGGCCCGGCGTCGTGGGCCCCTTCGTCCGGCTCGCCCGGCAGGCGGCCGCCGCAGGCCGGCTCACCTTCCACCACCGCCACCGGGTGGACGAACTGCTCGTCAGCGGTGGAGCCGTCCAGGGCGTGCGCGGCGCGCTGCTGGCCGAGGACGACTCCCCGCGCGGGGCCGCCACCAACCGCGACGTCACGGGCGAGTTCGAGCTCACCGCGCAGGCCGTCGTCATCACCACCGGCGGCATCGGCGCCAACCACGAACTCGTACGGCGCCACTGGCCCCGGCACCTGGGCAGCCCGCCGTCGCACATGGTCACCGGCGTCCCCGCCTACGTGGACGGCCGGATGCTCGACATCAGCGCCGGGGCGGGCGTACGACTGGTGAACCGCGACCGCATGTGGCACTACACCGAGGGCCTGCACAACTGGGACCCGGTCTGGCCCGGCCACGGCATCCGCATCCTGCCCGGCCCGTCCCCGATGTGGTTCGACGCCCTGGGCCGACGGCTGCCCGACCCGTGCCTGCCCGGCTACGACACCCTGGCCACCCTGCGGCACCTGCGCACCACCGAGGACATCGCCGCGTTCGACCACTCCTGGTTCATCCTCACCCAGAAGATCATCGAGAAGGAGTTCGCGCTCTCCGGCTCCGAACAGAACCCCGACATCACCAACAAGGACCGCGCCGCCTTCCTCCGGACCCGCCTGGTCGGCAACGGGGCGCCGGCCCCGGTCGAGGCCTTCAAGCGCAACGGCGAGGACTTCGTCGTCGCCGACACCCTGGACGACCTCGTCGCGGGGATGAACCGGCTGACCGCGGCACCGCTCCTCGACCCGGCGGCCCTCCGACGCCAGATCGAGGCCCGCGACCTCCAGATCGCCAACCCCTTCAGCAAGGACTCCCAGGTCCAGGGCATCCGCAACGCCCGCCGCTACCTGGGCGACCGCCTCGGCCGCGCCGCCGCTCCCCACCGCATCCTCGACCGCGCCAACGGCCCGCTCATCGGCGTGAAGCTCCACGTCCTCACCCGCAAGACGCTCGGCGGCATCCAGACCGACCTCGACTCCCGCGCCCTCGGCCACGACGGCAAGCCCATCGAGGGCCTCTACGCCGCCGGCGAGGTCGCCGGCTTCGGAGGCGGCGGCGTCCACGGCTACAACGCCCTCGAAGGCACCTTCCTCGGCGGCTGCCTCTTCAGCGGCCGCCAGGCCGGCCGCGCCGCCGCCCGCCAGCTCGGATAGCCGGACCGGGGGTCGGCTCCGTCGGCGTGCCCTCGGACGTCGAACGTGCTGACGCCGACGCGGCCCGAGCGTAGTCTGCACTCTCGACCTGCCTTTCCCCACAGGCTGTTTGACCGATCGCCAGCACGGAGCGCCACCACCCTCACCCTCTGCTCGGCTCCCTGGAGACACCGTGAATCCAGCCAGTCCAGCCCGCATGCCCCGGCCACGGCTCCGCGGCCTCCTCACAGCCGGCGCCACGCTGGCGGCCCTGCTCCTCGCGCCGGTGGGCGCGGCCGCCCCGGCCACCGCCGCCGAGGCGTCCACCGCATCTGCCTCACCCGTCCTGAGCGGCGCCCAGCTCGCCGCCTCCTGGACCGGCCCGCTGAGCACGCGCGGGCGGTACGTCGTCGACGCGGGCGGCAACCGGTTCAAGTTGCGGTCGGGCAACTGGGACGGCGCCCAGGGCCACTACCTCGGCAGTGGCGATGCGGCCGATCCGGCGAACAACGAGCACGGCGAGGTCTCGTACAACATCCCGCTGGGGCTGGACCGGGCGCCGATCGGCACCATCCTGGCCGGGCTCCACGGCCTCGGGCTGAACTCGATCCGCCTGCCGTACGCCGACGCGATGATCCACGACACCACGACGGTGCCGGACGCGGCGGTGGCGGCCAACCCGCAGCTGAAGGGCAGGACCCCACTCCAGGTGTACGACGCGGTGGTCGCCGCCCTGACCGCCGACGGCTTCGCGGTCATCCTCAACAACCACACCACCGGCTACCGCTGGTGCTGCGGCCTGGACGGCAACGAACGCTGGAACAGCGGCCAGACCACGAGGCAGTGGGAGGACGACTGGGTCTTCATGGCCACCCGCTACCGCGCCGACAAGCGCGTGGTCGGAGCGGACCTGCGCAACGAGGTCCGCCGCGACACCTGGGACGACCCCAACTGGGGCTGGGGCGACGCCCACGACGAGTACGCCGCCTTCGAGGAGGCCGGCAACAGGATCCTCCAGGCCGACCCGGACCTGCTGGTCATCATGGAGGGCATCAACTGGCAGGGCGTCCCCGCGGCCCTGCTCCCCCATGGCCGTCCGATGCTCACCCCGGTCGCGACGCTCTCCAACACCCTGATCGACTCCGGCAAGCTGGTCTACGCCGCGCACTTCTACGCCTACACCGGTCCCGCCAACACCGGGGCCTCCGCCGGCTCCCCGGGCTCCACCAGCGACCCGCGCTACCAGGACCTCACCCCCGACCAGCTCGCCCAAGTGGTGGACCAGGAAGCCCTGTTCGTCACCCGGAGCGGTCAGCACTTCACCGCCCCGGTGTGGATCAGCGAGTTCGGCGCCGCCGGCCGCGGGTCCACCGACGCCAAGGAACAGGCCTGGTTCGACCACTTCACCGACATCCTGGCCAGGAACGACACCGACTTCGCCGTCTGGCCCCTGATCGGCTGGACCGACGCCAACGGCCACCCGATGGACAACTGGGCGCTGCTCTCCTACGACGCCACCGGCCGGCAACTCGGCCTCGGCGACCCCGGCGACTGGCGGGCCGCGGACTGGAACAAGCTCCTCAACGCCCCGGCGCTGACCGGCCCGGTGGCACAGGTGAACCACTGGAACATGCTCGACCTCGACCACACCGACCAGAACGTCTCGGCCACCATGCTCGCCCGGACCGACTGGTCGAGCGGCAACCGCAAGGGCGACTGCCCCGACTCCCAGCGCCTGGCCGGCCTCAGCCGCGGCGACAGCCGAGGCCTGTGCACCGACACGGGCCGGCCCGCCGGGCCCACCGACGGCTGGGTGACCGTCACCGACGAGCGCTACGTCACCCATGGCGACTGGGCGTCCGGCTACAGCAAGCTCCAGTGCCCCGACAACACCTTCGCCGTCGGCTACAGCGTGCACGGCAACGCCATGGCCGCCCTGCTGTGCGCCCACGCGGCCAACCCACTGCCACTCACCGGGCGCGACGTCTGGTTCGACCGCGGCGACAACCGCCCCGCCACCGGCGGCTCCACCGCCAGCGACTGGTCGCCCGGCCACTACAAGGGCCAGTGCGCCGACACCGAGTACGTCGCCGGCGTCGCCTACACCTGGCAGTGGAACCACGGCGGCGCCCCCGACGCCCTGCTCTGCCGCCCACTGACCTGAGACCGCCGCCCAGCGGACTCCCGCCACCTGTCGGAGGAAGTTGAGGACCCCGTGAACAGGCCCGAGGACCTCCCCGAGGACAAGGCGGGCGGGGTCCGGCTGGACAGCGGTCACGTGCTCACCCGGCCCGACGGCACGGACCCGGCCGCCACCAGATCCTGGAGCCGAGTCCGTGCCGCAAGAACCAAAGCCGGAAAGTGAGGGGGAATCCCCTGACGATCACCCTCTCAGAGGACACTTCCTGGAAGTCTCGAAAAAGCCAGGATTGCCTCGTTCAGCTCGGACGCAAGAAGCTCCCGATTCTCCTGCACGAGTCGGCGAACTTCATTCGCAGGCCCCTCCTGCTCTGCGCTCAGCCTGAACCTCTCCCACGCTTCGAACGTGCGGCGCGTGTGCCTGGTCAAGACATCGGAAATCAGAGATTGCTCGCGAAACGTCAAGCCCTTTCCTGGCGGTCGGAGATAGAACTGTGCGTTCTCGGTAATAAACCTCCCCACCAGCACGCAAAGCTCGTGCCCAAGGAAGTCACAGGACAGCATGGCGATAGCCAGATTCAATGGGGCCGAGGCCGCCGGCCCTCGCAGAGAATCCGGAACTTCCCACCTCTCCCTCTCGCCATCCAACCACTCCCACCCCTCAGGCCGATTCATCTTCCACCCTTCTCACTATCAGCCGAAGCGGGCCAGTAGCCACGCTTGCGCCTCGTCATTATGCGTCGGGATATCACTTATACCGCCCGCCCGCAAAACCCCCGCACAGTAGGACATGCAACCCTGCTCCGGCAAGCTGTAGGCAGGATAGACACCTCTTTCCGTTTTGTACATCGCACTCTCAATGGCCGCCCTGGCTCCACCCGGCCTGGGAAGCGGAACCCTTACGTTGATTGTGATGGCTGGCAATTGCGAAACTTCGAAATGTTCCACCCCATTACTTGGGCTCCCCAACCATCCATTCTGGTGAGTGCTAATCGTGCCTTCCCCGTCGGTGACAGTGATCAGGGCATGTTGTCGGCCGTCGGGGTAGTTGGCCAGGTGGACGGTGGCCTCTCCTTCGCCTCCCTCTGATGCAACATCACATTTGTTGTGCACAAGAATCGGCGAGGTCCCGGCCAGCACATAGTACGTGTGGAGCTGGGCGACGGTCAGGTTGTACATCTGGGCGCGGTCGTCGACCGAGTGGACCGCGGTGACGGTGACGGGCTCGCCCTTGTCGGTGGTGAGGACGTGGCCGACCGTCAGCTCGCCGGCGGGCACCCACGTCTGGGCCGTGGCGTCCCAGAAGGGGTGGTTGGACGTGGTCTTGATGGTGCTGGTGACGCCGTTGGCGGTGACGGTGAGGTCCAGGAGGTCCTCGTCGTCGTGCACCAGGGTGGCGATGACGGCCCGGCCGCCCTGGTCCTCCGCCGTCGTCTGGTCCGCCGACTCCACCCGGTCGCCGACCTTGATCCGTCCGATCGGCTTGGTCGAGCCGTCGGCCATCAGCACCGGGGTGTCCGGCGTGAAGCTACAGGCAGGACCGGCGGGTTCCTCGACGGGAGTCGGTTCGCTCTTGGGTGTGGCCGGGGGCTTGGGGTCGCCGGGAGAGGTCTTGGGGATGTGGGGCTCTTCGGGCGGCGCCTTGGGCCCGCCCTTCTTGGGCAGGAGCTTCGACAGGGCGTTCTTGACGCCCCCCGCCTCCTTGACCGCGGACCTGATGAACCTGGCCCCCTTGACGGCACCCTTGACGAGCCCGACACCGTCGACCGCGAGCTCGACGGCCGCCTCCGTGATCTCACCGGCGACGTACGCGGGGTCGTTGTGCGGGATGTTGAAAAGATCCGCCACCGGGTGCGAGGTCTGCTGCATCGGGGTGACACCGGGGAAGACCGGAACACCCGTCTGCTGACCGATCGATGAGCTGGTGCCGGCCACGAAGTTGTTCATGGCCACGAAGGGGCTGTGCTCGGTGACCCAGCCGACCCCCTGGTCGACGGCGCCGGCGACGAACTTCCCGACGCTCTTCATCCAACCGGGAATCAGCCCGCTCGGGTCGGTCAGGTTGACCGGGTTGTTGTTGCCGTAGGTGTAGCCCCCCATCTGGTCGGGGTTGCCCGACGCCAGGAGCGGGTCCGCCGAGAGGAAGCGGCCGAGCGTCGCGTCGTAGTTGCGGGCGCCGAGCAGGTTGAGTCCGCTGCCGGTGTCGACGGGCTTGCCGAGGAAGCCGCGGTTGTCGGCCCAGGACGCCGGAACCGCCCCACGGGGGTTGCCGTAGGGGTCGAAGGCACGCCGGGTGACGGCCCTGGTGCCGGCGTCGACCTGCAGGGTCGAGGTGTTCTGCGGGTTGCTCAGCTGGTAGGTGAGGGCGCCGCCGCTGAGGCGGACGATGCGGGTGCCGTCGGGCTGGGAGTAGTAGCGGGTGCCGCTGACGGTGGTGCCGTCGGGGCTGAGGGTGAGCTGTTCGGCGCCGCCGAACAGGTAGAGGATGGTGCCGTCGGGGCCGTGCTGGATCAGCAGCCCTCCGTCGGCGTCGTACAGGTAGCGCGAGGTCGCGGTCTTGTCCCCGTTGGGGGTGGTGACGGTTTCGGTGCGGCCCTCGACGTTGTAGGTGATGGCCTGGGTCGCGCCCGCCACGGGCTGGGTGGTGCCGGAGCCCCAGTTCTGGAAGCCCCACTTCTGGTTGGGGCCCTGGTTGCAGGTCCACAGCACCACGCGGGTGCCCTGGTTGACATTGCCCCCCGGGACGTCCAGGCACAGACCGGACGCCTTGTTGACGAGGGCGCCGTCGGTGGCGGCCCGCCACTGCTGGCCGGCGTCGTTGGGGTCGCAGCTCCACAGTTCGATCTGGGCGCCGGACCCGGCGTTGCCGCCGACCGGCCGGGCGCACTTGTCGAACGCGCGCAGCATGCCGTCGGTGCCGATGGTCCAGTTCTGGGCGGGGCTGCTGTTGCAGCCCCAGGTCTGGATGCCGGTGCCGTTGGCGGTCTGGGAGCCCGGGACGTCCAGGCAGAGCGCCTTGGTGCCGGTGGGGATGGCGGAGGGCAGGCTGGTGGTGCTGGTGTTGCTACGGGAGGAGGTGTTGCCCTGCGCGTCGTACTGCGGGCTCAGGGTGCTGGTGTAGGAGGGACCGGTGGGCGGGTTGGCCGTGGTGGGCCACTTCTGGTTGGGGTTGCCGGTGCAGTACCAGAGGCCGATCTGGGTGCCGGGGTTCTGGTTCCAGCCGGGGATGTCCAGGCAGAGCGTGGAGGCGGTGTGGACGAGGGCGCCGTCGGCGCCGTCCTGCCACTTCTGGGAGTCGCTGCCGTCACAGGTGACCAGCTCGATCGGGGTGCCCGCGCCGGCGTTGCCGCCGGCCGGCCGGGCGCACTTGCCGAGCGAACGCAGCGTACCGTCACCCGGGCGGGTCCACTTCTGGGCGCCGGTGCCGTTGCAGGTCCAGGTCTGGACGGCGGTGCCGTCGGCGGTCCTGCCTCCCGCGACGTCCAGGCAGAGCTGGACGTTTCCGTTGCCCGGCATGGCCGAGGCCACGGTACTGGTCGGGGAGCCGGTGCGAGAGGTGACGCTGGTGACGGTGTTGGGCTTGGCGGCCGGCGTGCGGTCGGTGCCCGGGTAGCTGCTGGTCTGGGTGACGTCGCGGCTGGTGTCGCCGGTGACGTCGTGGCGGATCTGCTGGGTGCGGTCGCCGAGCAGGTTGTACTGGAAGCTCTGCCAGTACGGTGCCGGGCCGCCCAGCCACTTGATCACGACGCTGTCGGCGTTGCAGTGCGAGACCTGACCCGCACCGGGGGTGCTGACGCCCTGGGCGTCGGTCCAGGCTTCGCTCAGACGGCCGAGGCCGTCGTAGCGGAAGCACTGGGTGTCGTAGGTCTGGTCCGTGCCGCCGGAGGACTGCAGCTCGGAGACGCTGGTGAGGTTGCCCGCCGGGTTGTAGCCGTAGCTGGTGAACGAGACCGGGTTGGCGTCGCTCTCCTGGAACTTGACGCTGCTGGTGGTCAGCCGCGCCGTGGCGTCGTCGTACGTGCGCGCCGTACGCAGCAGTTCACCGCGGGTGCCGTAGGTGGAGAGCAGCAGTTGGCCGAGGGCGTTGTAGTTGGCCCGGTCGAGCAGCTTGGTGGTGTCGGTGCCGGTCTGGACGATCTCGCCCTGGAGGTCGCGGGTGAAGCCGAGCTTCTCCGTCGGCAGCCCGGCGTCCGCGTTGTAGGTGATGCCGGCGAGCAGACCGATGTTGTCGGTGTAGCTGGCGGTCTGGGTGTAGGTGCCGGCGAGCTTGCCCTCGACGGCGGGGATGGTGGTGGTCGTGGAGATGGGCTGGTAGCGGGTGGTGTAGCCGGTGATCGCCTGCACGTACGCGTCGCCCGAGGCGCCGCCGACGTACCGGGTGGCGGAGGTCGGGTAGCCCTTGGCGAGGGTGTCGTAGGTGACGGACGCGAGCTGCTTGGACTTGTCGCTCGTGTCGGTGCCCTCGTAGCGGCCGGTGGTGCGGCCCAGCAGGTCGTAGGTGAACGAGATCTGCTTGCCGCGGCCGTCCGTGGTGCTCACCGCACGCCCGAGGTCGTCGTAGGCGGTGGTGGAGGTGCCGGCGTCGGGGTCGCTCTGGGAGATCCGGTTGCCCTGGACGTCGTAGGTGTAGGTCCAGGTGTTGCCGGCGTTGTCGGCGATGGTGGCGGGCTTGCCGCGCTGGTCGTAGGTGTACGTGGTGGTGACGTCGCCGACGCCGTCGCCGCCGTGCAGGACCGAGGAGGCGGTGCGGCCCAGCGCGTCGGTGTAGACGGTGCTCGGCGTGCCGCCGCTCGGCGAGGTGGTGTCGGTCCGCTCGGCGCCGGGGTAGGCGGTGGTCGACTGCCACAGCTCGGTGGCCTTGGCGAAGAGCTTGCTGGCGACCGGACGGCCCATACCGTCGTAGACGGTCCGGGTCTGGGACGGAACCGTGTTGTCGATTTCCTCGAACAGCGTGGTACCGGGGCCGGTGGTCGGTTCGGACCAGGCCGCGGTGGACTTGCTCACCTGGCCGTGGCCGTCGTAGCGGGTCGAGGTGATGACCCGGCCGTCGGCGGCGTTGGCCGGTGTGGTCTGGGTCTGGCGGGGTTGCAGGAAGCCGTCGTAGATGGTGACGGACGTGGAGTAGCTGCCGTTCTCCCGCTGGGTGTTGGTCGTGACGGCCGGCGGATTGGCACGCGTGGACGGCGTGGCATCGACACCGTGCATCTCGTAACCGAAGGTACGGTCCGCCTTCTTGCCCGCGTCCTTGCTGTTCCCCGGCAGCCACACGGCGGTGCGGCGGCCGAGCGCGTCGTAGGTCGAGTCGGTGGTCCGCCCGTTGGCGTCGACGGCCCTGGTCACCAGACCGCGGGCCGGCGAGATGACGCTCTTCGCCGTCCAGCCCAGCGGGCTGGTGGTGGAGATCTCGGTCGGCAGCAGGCCGCCGGCCGGCGTGTAGGCGGTGAGGTTGACGGCGCCCGCGGCGTCGACGCTGCGGACGACGCGCCCGTAGGCGTCGAACTCCTGGGCGGCGACGGTCTGGTAGGTGGCGTTGCCCTGCCCGTCGTAGCCCTTGAGGACCTGGGTGGCGGTGGCGTAGCCGACCGTCGAGCCGTTCTGGCCCAGGGTGCCGACCCCGCCCGGGTTCTTCGGGTCGGAGCCGCCGTCGTAGATCAGCCGCCGGTCGCTGATGGTCGTCCTGTCGGAGGCCGCGGTGTCGCAGCCTCCGGCGACGGTCAGGATCTCGCTCGGGTAGGCGAGCATCATCGGGTTGCCCGCCGGCGGCGTGGCGTACGTGGTCGTGGTGCAGGTCCGGTCGGCCGACGTCGTCACATCGGGCTGGGTGTCCGCCTTGTTCGCCCGTCCCAGGTCGTCGAAGGACGTGGTGGTGCGTCCGGTGCGCCAGGTCTTCTGATCCGACAGGAGCACGCTGGAGCGTGCGCCGGCCGACTTGGGCCGGTGGGCTTCCAACGGTGGCAGGGTGGACAGTTCGGGCTTCGTGGAACCGCCGGAGGTGCCTTGGGGACCGTCCTTCTTGGACGTCCACGCGGTGCGGGTCCTTGTGGCGGTGACGGTGAGCACGGGAGCGTCACTGAGCTGCTTGGCGACGGGTGTGCCGCCGGCCTGGGTGTAGGTGATCGTCTCCTGGGCGGCGCCGGCGAGCCAGTTGCTGTCCTCGGTCTCCTCGCCGAGGGAGTTCCTGAGCTTGACGACCCGCTTGGTCTTGTCGGCCTTGTAGTCCCCGTCCATCCCCTGGAAGTAGGTGACGGTGGTCTGGCCGATCGGATCGGGGTCGGCCCCGGTGGTGGTGGTGACGGTGCGGTAGCCGCGGAACTCGTTCCAGGTGCGGTACTGGTCGTCGGTCAGCTCGGAGTCGTCACGGTGCCAGGCGGCGTCGCGGTAGTCGTAACTGGTCACCCGGTTCGGGGAGTTCGACTTGGTGGTGTCCGAGACGCTGACCTTGGCGACCAGGGTCTTGTGGAACCAGTCCGCGATCGGCGTGCCCCCGCCCGGTGTCGTCCAGTAGACCGGGTAGCAGGCCATCGTGTTGCTGTCGGCGGAGGCCGGCATCGTCCCCTTCACCCGGGAGCACTCTGGGTCCCGGTAGGTGACGGCGATGGAGGTGCCGGACTCCGTGTTGACGCCGATGATCCGGGGGCGGTAGAGCGAGGGCGCGGCCGGTGTGAGGCCGTCGACGCGGTTGTCGACCTCAGTACCGGCGAAGGTGACCGAGTCGAGGGCGATCGTGCCGCTGCCGCCGGCGGAGGTGTCCAGGGCGGTGCGCTTGATCTCCGACAGCCACATGACGGACTGCAGGGAGCCGGCGTTCTGCTTGTCCGGGGTCTTCCCGGTGACCGGGTCGTAGGTGCCACCGGCGTCCGAGAACAGGTGCTTGAGGTCGTAACGGTCGACGTCCTGCCAGCCGCCCGCGGTGCGCGTCGCGGTGCGGATGGCGCTCAGGCGCTTGGTGGACCAGAAGGTGGGAGAGCCGATCTGGCAGACCTTGGGGCCGGTGCCGGTGGTGGTCCAGCCGTCCTGGCAGGTGAGGTCGTAGGGGACGTCCGGCCAGTTGGAGGCGGTGGTGGCGGAGAGGTTCTCGGCCCGGCAGACGGTGTCGGAGACCACGCACCGCTCGGCGGTGTCGAAGTCGACGCGGGCGGAGGGCTCGCGGCCGGCCAGCGAGTCGGCGAGCTGGTAGCCGTAGGACACGCGGGTGAGGTAGCCGCCGCGCGTGTACGGGGTGAGGGTGCCGCCGCCACCGGAACTGGCGACCTGGCCGGCGCCCATGGCGTAGCGGTTGGTCTCGTTGGCCCAGTCGAAGCGCTGGAGGTTGCCGTGCGGGTCGACGACGAAGTCGAGGTTGAAGCGCCAGCCGGGCTGCTGGTCGCACTGGGAGTTCTTGCCCTTGGCGGCGGTGTAGCAGGGGTCGCCGCTGTTGGGGTGGTAGACGGGAGCGGCCCAGGCGCTGTTGGTGGCGGCGTCGGTGGTGGTGCCGGGGGCGTGGTTGAGGCCGAAGTAGTAGGCGGCACCGTCGGTGGTGGTGACCTTGTAGTACTCGCCCTGCCACATGCCGTTGGTCGCGCCGGTCAGCCGCTCGATGCGGGTGCCGTCATCACTCAGCAGGTGGTACAGGCCGCTGTCGTCACGGATCAGCTGACCCGAGTGCGAACCGAGCGACAGGGTGGCGTTCCAGCCCGCCCAGCACTGGTCGCCGGAGTCGTCGATGCCGGCGTTCTTGCAGGGCTTGTACACCCGCTCGATGAAGCCGGGGCTGTACGACCAGCCGTCACCGAGCCATGATGCCTGGGAGTTGCGGGCCGAGGTCTCGCCGTCGACCGCCTGCGAGTTGTAGGACAGCGCCACACCCGGGCCCTCACCGGCCAGCGAAGGCGGTGTGGTGATCGGGTAGTTGTAGGTGAAGGCGCCCTCGGGCGTCTGGGCCCAGGAGCCGGAGGCGGACAGGTCGGTCGCGGTGTAGGAGCCCTGCGAACCGCCCGTGCCGGAGACGGCCGCCACCACCGCGCCGCCGCCGCTGCCGGAGCCGGAGCCGGCGGACGTGACGGAGGCAGTTCCGGTCGCGGGCGTCCGCTCGGGCGAGGAGCTCGACGGCGTCGCCGCGTCACCGGGCAGCGCGACCATGCCGCTGATCTTCTTGGTGGCGGGGTCGATGCTGGAGTCGAGCGGCTGCCGGGTACGGCATTCGGCCAGCTCGGGGGTGGTCATCGCACAGGCCGGCATCGCGACCAGCCGCAGGCGGGAGGCCCAGCCGCCGCCGTAGGCGTCGGCTATCGCACCGTAGTCGAGCACGACGTCCAGGCTCGCGGCGTCCTTGCCGCCGTCGGCGCGCTTGAGGGCGACCAACAGGCCGTCGACGTTGGCCTTCTGGGCCTGCGCCCGGTCGGCGACCCTGACCTCGACCGATGCCGGTGCGCTGGTACCGGCCTCCGCTCCCGCGGCGGCCTTGGCCCGGTCGTCGAGCCGCTCCGGCGAGGCGGGGCGGAGCAGGACCGGAGTCGAGCCGGCCCGCACGGCGGCGGCGTCGCCCTTGTCCTTCGCCGCGAGTCCGGGCGCGGGCTCGGTGCCGGCCTTGGCGCCGAGGTCGACGGTGACCGTGGCTCCGGTGGGCCATGTCACCGGGCTCGGCGTATGCGCCTGGAGATCACGGGAGCCCGCCGGGCGCGGCAGCGCCTCGCGCGCGCGTTTGCCGTCGGCGTCGTGACCGCTCACCCGCGGCAGCTGCGGGAGCTTGTCCTTGCCCTGCCCGACGGCCTGCGCGCCGGCGGCGACGCCCTCGCCCGTGAGCGGGACCATCAGCGATATCACGGCGGTGAGGGCGGCGACGGTCACGGTCTTCCGCCGGCCGCCACCCCCTCCCCGTGAACTGCTGACGAACCATCCCCTTCTTGGTCGCATCGTTCCCCCCACTCTTCGCGATGTCGTAACAGGTCTGAAACCCGTACGGGTGAGCGGCCATTGGTCGCCCCGCATGACGGCGGGAACCGTATTGTCAGCCGACCCGAATACGCAATAGCGTTCGACCGTGCCCGATCAACCGAGATGACTTTCAGTCATCTGATGATTGATCAAAAAAACCCATACAATTGGACAAAGGCCACCTCCGCACCGGCCCATGGGCGCATCACACGGGCCGGTACGGCGGTTCAGCCGCGCCGGGAAAGTGACTGACACGCCATGGGGGAACCCCTTCCCACCCCGCCGCCATCGCGGCGTCATCTGACGAGACGTCTGGCCGCCGTATGCGCCCTCGGTCTCGTCCTGGCCACGCCCACGGTCGCGGTCGCCGACGAGCGGCCCTCAGCCGTACCGCCAGGCCACAGCGCCCAGCAGCAGCCGAAACTCCCGGAGCCTGCCGCAGGCCCGGTCCAGGCCGCGCGGGCGAAGGCCAAGGAGACCGGAAAGCCGGTCACCGTCGACGAGTTGACCACCGAGACATCGCTCACGGTGGCCAACCCCGACGGCAAACTCACCGTCACCACCCATCTGCGCTCCGCCCGGGTGAAGAAGAACGGCGCCTGGACCGCGGTCGACGCGGGACTCGCCCGCAACGCCGACGGGAGCTACTCCCCCGGCGCCACGCCCTCCCAGGTCAGTCTCTCCGGCGGCGGTAGCGGCCCGCTGGCCACCCTCACCGACCGGGACGGCCGCAGCCTCGCGCTGACCTTCCCGGTGAAGCTGCCCAAGCCCGCCGTCACCGGCAGCACCGCCACCTACCCCGAGGTCCTGCCCGGCGTCGACCTGCGGGTGGACGTCACCGACCAGGGCGCGGTACGCGAGGTCCTGGTGGTCAAGGACGCCAAGGCCGCCGCCGATCCGGCGCTGAAGTCCCTGAAGCTCGCCACCGACACCAGGGGCGTCAACGTCTCCGCCGACGCCCAGGGCAACCTCACCGCCGCCACCGCCGACGGCACACCCGCCTTCCGGGCCGCGGCCCCGGCGATGTGGGACTCCTCCACCGCCGGCACGCCGTCCGCCCCGGCCGGTGCGCGGAGCGCGGCCGGCGTC
>NZ_LFMD02000005.1:344778-413243 GCF_015776785.2 Kitasatospora sp. SUK 42
GGGCGCGCGACGCCGGATCATCCCGCCTGGACGCACGGCCGAACCGCCCAAGTACGCCCAGTACGAGGACGGTCCGGCCACACGCCCAGCCGGGCGCCCGACGCCGCGCGCTGATCCGGCAAGATCGGACGGACAGGGCCTAGTCGGCCGCCGCTACGGGGGAGCAGCGGCGGGCAGGCCTAGTCGGCCGCCGGTGCGATGATCAGCTCGCCGACCAGTCGGGCGGCCGCCTCCCGCTGCTCCTCGGGGAGCTCCTCGTCGGTGACCAGGACGTCCACCTGGTCCAGCTGAGCGAAGGAGGCCAGGCCGACCGCGCCCCACTTGGTGTGGTCGGCGACCACGACCACCCGGCGGGCGGAGCGGATGAAGGTGCGGTTGGTCTCCGCCTCGGCCAGGTTCGGGGTGGTCAGCCCGGTCGCGTCGGAGAGGCCGTGGCAGCCCAGGATCAGCACGTTGACGTGCAGCGAGCGGAGCGCCTGGTCGGCCACCGGCCCGACCAGCGTGTCCGAGGGGGTACGGACGCCGCCGGTGCGGATCACCGTCGTGGTGGCGGGCGTGCCGTCCTCGTGCGGCTGCTCCAGCAGTTCGGCGATCCGCAGGGAGTTGGTGACGACGGTCAGGCCCTCGACGGCGTGCAGGTGCCGGGCGACCGCGTAGGGGGTGGTGCCGCCGGCCAGTCCGACCGCCGCGCCGGGCTGCACCAGCGCGGCGGCCGCCCGGGCGATGGCCTCCTTGGCGGGCAGCTCCCAGCCGGCCTTGGTCTCGAAGCCGGGCTCGCCGGTGGCCGGGGCGTCGGTCCGCACTGCGCCGCCGTGCACCTTCTGGACCAGGCCGCGCCTCGCCAGGGCGTCCAGGTCGCGGCGGATCGTCATGTCGGACACGCCCAGGTCCCGGACCAGCTCGGTCACCCGGACCCCGCCGCGGGCACGGACCTGCTCCAGGATCAGTACGCGGCGCTGCCCGGCGAGCGGTTGGGCGCTGTCGGCCATCGGATCCTCCTTCGACCACTTTCGAACGGTAGCCATGATGGATAATGTTTGAGATTGTAGCTTTCTGTTGATTCCCATGTTGATTCTAATGGCGTCGCTCAGAGGAAGAAGGCCATGGCCGGGACGACCCTGACCCAGCCCACCGTCAGGACCGTGACCACGCTCGCGGACGGGCGGCAGCTCATCTACTACGACAGCGGCATCGCTGCTCCCCGGGACACCGTCGACCGGCGACCGCTCGACCCCCCGTCCCACGGCTCCGAGGTGCGGCTCGACCCGGCCACCGGCGCCTGGGTCACCATCGCCGCCCACCGGCAGGCCCGCACCTACCAGCCCCCGGCGGAGGAGTGCCCGCTCTGCCCGTCCCGGGACGGGCGGCTCAGCGAGATCCCGGCCGCCGACTACCAGGTGGCCGTCTTCGAGAACCGCTTCCCCTCGCTGGCCGGCCCGCCGGCCCCGCCGGTCGAGGAGGCCGACGGCCTGTGGACCAGCGGTCCGGGCACCGGGCGCTGCGAGGTGGTCTGCTTCACCGCCGACCACGACGCCGCCTTCGCCGACCTCACCCCCGACCGCGCCCGGCTGGTCCTGGACGCCTGGACCGACCGCACCGCCGAACTCTCCGCCCGGCCCGGGGTCGAACAGGTCTACTGCTTCGAGAACCGGGGCGCCGAGATCGGCGTCACCCTCGCCCACCCGCACGGCCAGATCTACGCCCTCCCCTTCACCACCCCGCGCACCGCCCGGATGGCCGACCGCGCCGCCGAACACCGCGCCGCCACCGGCCGCAACCTCTTCGACGACCTGCTCGCCGCCGAACGCGCCCACGGCGAGCGGGTGGTGCTCGCCGGGCGGCACTGGACGGCCTTCGTCCCCTTCGCCGCCCGCTGGCCGTACGAGGTCCACCTCTACCCGCACCGCCGGGTGCCCGACCTGACCGGGCTGGACGACGCGCAGCGGGAGGAGTTCCCCGCCCTCTACCTGGAGCTGCTGCGCCGCTTCGACCGGCTCTTCGGCGGCGGCCGCACCCCGTACATCTCCGCCTGGCACCAGGCACCCACCGGGCAGCGCGACGAACTCGCCCTGCACCTGGAGCTGTTCACCATCCGGCGCACCGCCGACAAGCTCAAGTACCTGGCAGGAGTGGAGTCCGGCATGGACGCCTTCGTCAACGATGTCACCCCCGAGGACGCGGCCCGCCGGCTGCGGGAGGTCGCCTCGTGACGACGTCCACCGGTACGACCACCTTCACCGACCTCTACGGCCGGGCTCCCGAGGGGGAGTGGGCCGCCCCCGGCCGGGTGAACCTGATCGGCGAACACACCGACTACAACCTCGGGTTCGCCCTTCCGATCGCCCTCCCGCAGGCCGTCCGCATCCAGGCCGCCCGGCGGACGGACGGGCTGCTGAGGGTCTGGTCGGCCCAGGGCGGCGGCGAGGTCACCGAACTGCGGGTCGCCGACCTCGCCCCGGGCGCGGTGCCCGGCTGGGCCGCCTACCCGGCCGCCGTGGTGTGGGCGCTGCGCGACGCCGGGCACGAGGTCGGCGGGGCCGACATCCGGCTGGACAGCGACGTGCCCTCCGGCGCCGGGCTGTCCTCCTCCGCCGCACTGGAGTGCGCGGTGGCCGTCGCGTTCAACGACCTGTACGGGCTGGGCCTCGCCGCGCCCGAACTCGCCCTGCTGGCGCAGCGGGCGGAGAACGCCTTCGTCGGCGTGCCGTGCGGGAACATGGACCAGATGGCCTCGATGTGCTGCCGCCCCGGTGCCGCGCTGTTCCTGGACAGCCGCGACCTGTCGACGCGCCAGGTGCCCGTCGACCTGGCGGCGGCGGACCTGACCCTGCTGGTGCTCGACACCCGGGTCAAGCACGACCTGGGCGACGGCGCCTACGCCGCCCTGCGGGCCGGCTGCGAACGGGCCGCCGCCCTGCTCGGGCTGCCCGCGCTGCGGGCCCTCGACGCCGCCGACCTCCCCGCCGCCCTGCCCCGACTGCCCTCGGAACTGCGCCCGTTGGTGCGCCACGTGGTCGGCGAGAACGCGCGCGTCGAGGAGGCCGTCGCCCACCTGGACGCCGGCGACCCCGCCGCGCTCGGCCCGATCCTCACCGCCGGGCACGCCTCACTGCGCGACGACTACCAGGTCTCCTGCCCGGAGACCGACCTCGCCGTCGAGGCGGCGCTGGCGGCGGGCGCCTACGGGGCGCGGATGACCGGCGGCGGCTTCGGAGGCTCCGTCATCGCCCTGGTGGACACCGCAGCCGCCGACCGCGTCGCTGCCGCCGTCACCGAGGCCTTCCGCGCCGCCGGGTACACCGCGCCGCGCACCCTCACCGCCGTACCGGCCGAGGGGGCACGGCGGCTCGGGTGACTTCGCCTTACGCCTTGTGGGCGGCCGGGCGCTCCGGAGACGCCTCCGCGAGCGCCCGGGTGACGGCCTCCACCCCGGCGCGCAGCCCGTACACCGGGGTGCCGGGCTGCTGCCGCCAGGACTCGTCGATCCCGCCCGCGTCCACCGTGTCGAAGCCCAGCTCCTCGACCAGCTCCCGGACGACCCGCTTGGCCGCCTCGTCGTCCGACGCGACCGGCACGGCGAGCCGCTCAGGGTCCCCCGCAGGGCGCGGCCGCTCCAGCAGGTCCTGCGCGTAGGTGCCGTTGAACACCTTCACCACCCGGTGGCCGAGGTGCCCCTCCGTCCAGCGGCTCTCGGTGAGCCCGTCGTCCTCGATCGCGTCGATCCGGCCGTCGCGCTCCTTCGGGTAGTAGTTGCCGGTGTCGATCACCGCCACGCCCTCGGCGGCGCCGTCCAGCAGGCCCGCGGGAAGGTCCGGCACGGCCTTCAGCGGGACCGTCACCACCACGACCTGCGCACCCCGCGCGGCCTCGGCGGCCGGCACCGCCTTCGCGCCCGTCTCCTCCGCCAGGGCCTTGAGCGACTCCGGGCCGCGCGAGTTCGCCACCGAGACCTCGTGCCCGAGCGTGGTCAGCCGTCGGGTCAGATTGCCGCCGATGTTGCCCGCGCCGATGATGCCGATCTTCATGGAAAGCCCCTCGTCTGGGAGTGCCACAAAACCCGTCGCCCTGGGCCAACCACACGGTGGCCGGTCCGATTCCCGCTTCGTTCACCCGGGAGGGTGGTTCTCCGGGACCCATGGTCGAGGCGGGCCTGGTACCCGCCCGGCGCACGGCGCGAGGGTGGGGCACATGAACGCGAACCACACTCCGTCCACGTCCTCCACGTCCTCCACCGTCCTGATCACCGGTGGCACCAGCGGCATGGGCTTCGCCACCGCCCGCCTCCTCCTCGCCACCGGAGCCCAGGTCGTGATCACCGGCCGGGACGAGGCCCGGCTCGCCCTCGCCGCCGAGCGGCTCGGCGGCGGCGACCGCCTCCTCACCGTGCGTGCCGACGCCGCCGCGCCCGCGGACCTCGCCCGCCTCGCCGACACCGTCCGCGAGCGGTACGGCAAGCTCGACGGCGTCTTCGCCAACGCGGGCGTCGCCGGATTCCACCCGGTGGAGGCGGTCGACGAGGCCGAGTTCGCCCGGATCGTCGACACCAACCTCAAGGGCGTCTTCTTCACCGTCCAGCACACCCTGCCCCTGCTGGAGGCGGCCGGCGGCGGCTCCGTCGTCCTCAACGCCTCCTGGACCCCGCACCGCGGATTCCCCGGCGCCGCCGTCTACGCGGCCAGCAAGGCCGCCGTCCTCAGCCTCGCCCGCACCCTGGGCGCCGAACTGGCCGGTCGCGGCATCCGGGTCAACTCCGTCAGCCCCGGCTACATCGCCACCGAGATGTTCCACGCGGCCGTCCCCGACCCGGCCGGCCACGAGCCCATCCGCGCCCAGGTCCCGCTCGGCCGCCTCGGGCAGGCCGAGGACGTGGCCGAGACGGTCGCCTTCCTGCTCTCCGACCGCTCCTCGTACATCACCGCGCAGGACATCGTGATCGACGGCGGCCTCGTCCCGGCCACCCCGGCCCTCGCCGGCTGAGCTCGTCGGGTGCGTGTCGGGCGTGTGCCGGGTGCGTGCCTGGTCCTGCCAGGACCAGGCACGCACCCGCCCGTCCGGGTGACAATCACCCCGTGAACCCGAGCAGCGCCCTCAGCGACTTCCTCCGCACCCGCCGCGCCCGGCTGCGACCCGAGGACGTCGACCTCCCCGACTACGGCGGCCGCCGCCGCGTCGCCGGCCTGCGCCGCGAGGAACTCGCCCACCTCGCCGGCGTCAGCGTCGACTACTACACCCGCCTCGAACAGGGCCGCGTCGGCAACCCCTCCGACGCCGTCCTCGACGCCGTCGCCCGCGCCCTGCGCCTGGCCCCCGACGAGTCCGGCCACCTCCACCGCCTCGCCCGCCCCACCGGCCGCACACCCCACCCGGCCCCCGCCCGCCAGCAGCCCCGCCCCTCCCTGCTGCGCCTGCTCGAACAACTCGACCACACCCCCGCCGTGGTGATGGGCCACCGGATGGACGTCCTCGCGTGGAACCGCGCCGCCGCCGCGCTGTTCGGCGACTACGGCGCCCTGCCGGAGGAGGACCGCAACATCGCCCGCATCACCTTCCTCGACCCGACCTCCCGCGAGCTCTACGCGGACTGGACGGCCTGCGCCAGGGAGAACGTCGCCTTCCTCCACCTCGAAGCCGGCCGCCGCCCCGACGACCCCCGCCTCGCCACCCTGGTCGGCCAACTCTGCCTGGCCAGCGAAGAGTTCCGCCAGATGTGGGCCGACCACCCCGTCGCCGACAAGACCTCCGGCCACAAGCTCTTCCACCACCCCGTCGTCGGCCTCCTCGACCTCACCTACGACACCCTCCGCCCCGCCGACGACCCCGACCAGGCCCTCGTCACCTACACCGCGGACCCGGACACCCCGTCGGACGACGCCCTGCGACTCCTGCTGTCCTGGGCGGCGAGTCGCTGAGGCCGCTCCGCGCGGACAGGGAACCGCGACCTACGCAGGCACGACATCGGGCTGCGGCACGGGCGTCCACATAGCGAAGCCGACATTGAACACGGAGCGAACGGAGAAGTCGAGGCGGACGGCGACGGGGGTGCCTTCCGGAACTCCGAAAGGGGTGTGACCTGCGGATTCGTCAAGGTCCTCGTGGCCGGGTGTGCTTCGGGCCGTCGTCACCCGTTAGGGGGCGTCTGCCAGAATCGACCGGCCGACAACTGGGACGAGGAGGCCTCGCGTGGGCGGGAACGAAGTTCGGTCGCGGATGCCGCAATTGCGGCTGGACGAGCTGCTGGAGGAGCTCCAGGCCCGGATCGACGCGGCCAGGGGCACCCGGGACCGGGTGCACAGCCTGCTGGAGGCGGTGCTGTCGGTCGGCCGGGAGCTGGACCTGACGCAGGTGCTTCGGCGGATCGTGGAAGCCGCCGCCGTCCTGGTGGACGCCCGCTACGCGGCGCTCGGGGTGATCGGGCCGGACGGGGAGTCCCTCTCGCAGTTCCTCACGGTGGGCCTGTCGGAGGAGGAGATCGCCCGGATCGGTCCGTACCCGACCGGGCGGGGGCTGCTCGGCGAGCTGATCCACCGGCCGGAGGCGCTGCGGCTGGTGGACCTCTCCGAGCACGCGTCGTCCGTGGGCTGCCCGGTGCACCACCCGGTGATGCGGACCTTCCTCGGTGTGCCGGTGCGGGTGCGCGAGGAGGTTTTCGGGAACCTCTACCTGACCGACAAGCGGGGCGGGGAGCAGTTCGACGCCGACGACGAGGCGGTGATCTCGACGCTGGCCGTGGCGGCCGGGGTGGCGATCGACAACGCCCGGCTGTACGAGGAGGCGCAGCGTCAGCAGCGTTGGCTGAGCGCGAGCGCGGAGATCACCCGGGCCCTGCTGTCGGGGGGTTCCCGCTCGGAGGTGCTGGAGCTGATCGCGCAGCGGGCCCGGGACATCACCGGAGCCGACGTGGCCGATGTGTCCGTGCCGGTGGCCGGGACGGAGTCGCTACGGGTGGAGCTGGCGCTCGGCGGAGACGTCGCGGAGCGGTTGGGCCTCGTGGTTCCGGCGGACGGCACGCTGTCGGGGGAGGCCGTCGCCGAGCGGGAGCCGGTGACCACCCTGGACCTCGCGGGCGATCCGCGACTGTCCGCCGGGCCGCGTTGCTTCGATGACCTGGGTGCCGCGGTGGCGGTGCCCCTGGGGCGGGCGGGCGGTCTGGTCGAGGGGGTGCTGCTGCTGGCCCGGCGCGGTGGCGGGCAGCCGTTCAGCGAGCAGGAGATCGGGCCCCTTCTGGGCTTCGCCGACCAGGCGGCCCTGGCGCTGGAACTGGCGGAGCGACGCCGTGACGCCGAGCAGTTGGCGATGCTGGAGGACCGCGACCGGATCGCCCGCGACCTGCACGACCTCGCCATCCAGCGGCTGTTCGCCACGGGCATGACGCTGCAGAGCGCCGCCCGGCTCATCGATCACTCAGGAGCGTCGGACCGGGTGCTGCGCGCGGTCGGCGACCTGGACGAGACCATCAAGATCATCCGGTCGACGATCTTCGGTCTCCGGGCCAGGGCGGACGCCACCGGGCACGGCCTGCGCGCACGGGTGGTCCGGGTGGTGGAGCAGGCGCAGCCCACGCTGGGCTTCGCGCCGCGGCTGAGCATGGAGGGCCTGCTGGACACCGACGTGCCGGCCGAGGCCGCGGACCACGTGGTGGCGGTGCTGGCCGAGGCGCTGAGCAACGCGGCGCGGCACGCCCGGGCCCGCCGGGTGGAGGTCTCGCTGCGCGCGACGGCCACGCAGGTGGTGCTGGACGTGCAGGACGACGGCGTCGGCATCCCCGAGCAGGGGCGGCGCAGCGGACTGCGGAACATGGCGGAGCGGGCGGAGGGCCTCGGCGGCGAGTTGGAGCTGTCGAGCCCGCCGGGCGGCGGGACCCGGCTTCTCTGGACGGCGCCCCTGGTGCTCTGACCCGGTGCCGCCGGGGTCGGGCGAGGTGTCAGCCGACGCGCCGGCCGGACGGGTTGCCATGGGCACTGAGCGTCTCGCTGGCGAGGAGCGCGGCCTGGACGCGGCGTTCGACGCCGAGTTTGGCGAGGAGCCGTGAGATGTGGTTCTTGACGGTCTTCTCGGCGAGGTAGAGCCGCTGGCCGATCTGCCGATTGGTCAGGCCTTCGCCGATGAGGGCGAGGATCTCCCGCTCGCGTGGGGTCAGTTGGGGGAGTCCGTCGGTCTGCGGGGCGGCGTCGCCGCGCAGGCGGGCCATCAGGCGGGTGGTGGCGCCGGGGTCGAGCATGGACTGGCCGGACGCGACGGTGCGGACGGCGGAGACGAGGTCGGTGCCGCTGATCTGTTTGAGGACGTACCCGGAGGCGCCGGCCATGATCGCGTCCAGGAGGGCGTCCTCGTCGTCGAAGGAGGTGAGGATGAGGCAGGCCAGCTCGGGCATGCGGGCGCGGAGTTCGCGGCAGACGGTCACGCCGTCGCCGTCCGGCAGCCGCATGTCCAGGACCGCGACGTCCGGGCGCAGTGCCGGCACGCGGGTCAGTGCCTGTTCGGCGGTGGCCGCCTCACCGACCACGGTCAGGTCGGGCTCGCCGTCCAGCAGGTCGTGCACGCCCCGGCGGACGACCTCGTGGTCGTCGAGGAGGAACACCTTGACCGGGGCGCTCGCCCGGGCCGCTGCGCTGTCCACCATCGCTTCTCCGTGTTCGTGGGGCCGCCACGGGAACGAGGCGGACGGGACATCCGGCATTCTGCCGTGCGCGCGGACGCGCACACCAGGGCCGGACGTCCCCGTTCCTCCGACGAGGACCGTCCTCACACGTGCGGGACGACCGCGACCGGTGCTTCGGCGTGGTGGAGGGCGGCGTGGGCGACGGGGCCTAGCCGCCTGCCCAGCGGGTGGTGCCGGTGGTCCCGCCGGCCGACGACCACGAGGCAGGCGTCTGCGGCGGCGGTCACGACGGCGTTGGCCGCTCCGCCGAGCCGGGTCGTGGCGACCACCTCGACGTCCGGGTGTGCGGCGCGGGCACCGGCGAGTGCTTCGGCCAGAGCGGCCTGCTCGGAGGCCTCCTGAGCGGAGGCGTCCACCTGGGGCGGCACCCAGCCGGCGGCCGACCAGGCGGGTATCACGTCCCAGCCGTGCACGGCCCGCAGGCGCACCCGCCGCCTGGCCGCCTCGGTGAACGCGAAGTCGAGGACGGCGTCGGAGGGGTGGCGGGCGTCCACCCCGACGACGACGTCACGGCGGTCCGGCGTGCCGGCCGGCGGCCCGTCGTTCCCGTCGGCCCGGACCATGACCAGTGGGGTGGTGACGCGCGCCGCCACCGCGAGGCCGACCGACCCGACGAGCAGGGCGGCGAAGCCGCCGAGCCCGCGGGAGCCGAGGACGAGCAGCTCCCGGCCCTCGGCCTCGGCGACCAGCGCGTCGACGGGGTCGTCGCCGACCATGGCGGTTTCGACGGGCAGCCCGGGGTGGGAGCGGCGGATCCGCTCGGCGGTGTCGGCCAGTGTGGCCAGCGCCTTGGGGCGGAGGTCACCGGCCAGGGACCCGTCGGCGTACTCGCTGCTCAGCCAGGGCCAGGCGTGCAGGATGCGCAGGCCGACGCCCCGGCGTACCGCCTCCTCGGCGGCCCAGAGCGCGGCGGCCTCGCTCCGCGCCGATCCGTCGATTCCGGTCAGGACGTGGCTGGTCATCGTGGTTCTCCTCGGTCGGAGTCGGGTGCGGGGCCGGGTGCGGGGCCGGGTTCGGAGTCGGGTACGCCTTCGTGCTGCGTCCGCCGTCGATCACGTCTCGTCCCCGTCCTCATCGGGTTCGTCCGCACCGCACCGCACCGCTCAGCGGGCGACGCCCAGCCTCCGGCACCCGGACCTCGCCGGGCAGGGCCCTGCAGTCCCCAATCCCTGGGGCCGCAGGTCCCGTCCGGCCGGTCCGTCCCGTGGCCGTCGTGCCGGACGTGTGAGCAACGGCCCTGGGACCCGGGACCTTCGGGACGGGTTCAGGGCTTCCCGGCCCCTGTGGCCCGCCGGCCGTCGGCAGCGAACCTGTCAGGACGGACCCGAGGCCGCGCGTCGTGCCGCGGCCACTGACCGAAGGAGATCGTGATCATGTCTCATTCCGTGGTGGTGGGAGTCGACGGATCCGCGCAGAGCGCGGCCGCGGCCGAGTGGGCGGCCGCTCAGGCCCACCGCAGCGGCCGGGCACTGCGGATGGTCCACGCCGGGGGAGCGGTGGCCGCCCTGCCGGAGGAGCCCGGGAGCCGGGCCGAGCCGTTGCCGGAGGCGGTCCGTGCGCTGCACGGCCACCTCGCCGCCGCGCTGCCGGATCTGGAGATCTCCTGCGAGCACGTGCCCGGCAATCCGGCCCACCAGTTGATCGCCGCCGGAGAGCGGGAAGGCCTGCTGGTGCTCGGCTCGCGCGGGCTCGGCGGGTTCACCGGGCTGCTGGTCGGCTCGATCGGGTTGCGGGCGGCGGCCCACGCCGCCTGCCCGGTGGTCCTGGTCCGGGCCGGGGCGGACGGCGAGGGCGGCGCGCCAGGCGACGTCGTGGTGGGAGTGGACGGCGGTGGCCCCTGCGACGAGATGCTCGCCTTCGCCTTCGAGCAGGCGTCCGGGCGCGGCGCGACGCTGCGGGTGATGAACAGCCGGACCCTGCCCGCCGGGCCGTACGTGACGGAGGCTCCGGTGGACCAGCGGGAGATCAGGGACTCCCTGACGGCGGCGGAGCTGCTCCGCCTCCAGGACGCGCTGATGCCGTGGCGGGAGAAGTTCCCCGACGTGCGGGTCCAGGCCGAGGTGACCGCCTGGCCGGCCGCGCGGGCACTGGTGGAGGCCTCCCGCACGGCCTCGCTGGTCGTGGTGGGACGTCGGACGCCGCGCAACAGGGCGACCGGGTCCTGGCTCGGCACCGTCGCCCACGCCGTGCTGCACCACGCGCACAGCCCGGTCGCGGTGGTGCCGCACGACTGAGACCGGCCGCGACTGGGGCCAGCCGCGACTGGGCCCGGCCGTGACTGACACCGGTCACGACTGAGACCTGCCGCGTCGCCGATGGCCGTGGCACGGGCCGTTACCGGTCCGCGCCACGGCCATCGGCACGTCCGGTGGCGGACCGACCGTGGGACCGCGCGGATGAGGGACCTTCGGCCCGAAGGTGTGCCCCATTGGCCGGGCCCCCGGGCGGTGCCGGCGGGGGAGGCTGTTGGTGGGAAGCCTGAGCGGACATCCGCCGGCACCCGATTCTTCGGACGAGGTAACCGAAAGGTGGTCCAGCCATGACCCGCCGCCCGCAGACCGAGGAGCCTCCCGCTCCGAGCGATGTCCCCGCGGCCGTCGCCGCGCTCGTCGCCGACGCGCTGACGGCCCTTCGGGAGTACGCCGACTTCACCCAGGAACAGGTCGACCACATCGTCAAGAAGGCCTCGCTGGCCGCCCTGGAGCGGCACACCGCACTGGCGGTGCTGGCGGTGGAGGAGACCGGGCGCGGGGTCTTCGAGGACAAGGCGGTGAAGAACGTCTTCGCCTGCGAGAACGTCACCCACGTGATGGCCCGGACGAAGACGGTCGGAGTGGTGTACCGGGACGAGATCGACGGCATCGTGGAGATCGCCGAGCCGGTCGGCGTGGTCGCGGGCATCACCCCGGTGACCAATCCGACCTCGACCACGATCTTCAAGTGCCTGCTGGCGCTCAAGACCCGCAACCCGATCGTCTTCGCCTTCCACCCCTCGGCCCAGCGCTGCTCCGCCGAGGCGGCCCGGATCGTCCGGGACGCGGCGGTGGCGGCCGGGGCCCCGGCCCACTGCATCCAGTGGATCGAGGAGCCGTCGATGGCGGCCACCGGCGCGCTGATGAACCACCCCGACGTCGCGACGATCCTCGCCACCGGCGGCAACGCGATGGTCCGGGCCGCGTACTCCTGCGGCAAGCCGGCGCTGGGCGTCGGCGCCGGCAACGTTCCGGCGTACATCGAGCGCACCGCGGACCTGAAGCGGGCGGTCAACGACGTCGTCCTGTCGAAGTCCTTCGACAACGGCATGATCTGCGCCTCCGAGCAGGCCGTGATCCTGGACGCCGAGATCCGCGACGCCGCGCTCGCCGAGTTCCGCAAGCTGAAGGCGCACCACGCGAGCGCGCACGAGAAGGCGCTGCTGGAGCGGTACCTGTTCGGGGCCGGTGACGGCACCGACTGCGCCGGGGGCCGGCTGAACGCCGAGGTGGTGGGCCGCTCGGCGGCGCAGATCGCGCAGGCGGCGGGCTTCGAGGTGCCGGGTGACACCTCGGTGATCCTGGCCGACTGCGAGCGGGTCGGGCCCGAGGAGCCGCTGACCCGGGAGAAGCTCTGCCCGGTCCTGGCGGTCCTGACCGCCGACTCACGCCGCGCCGGTGTCGAACTGGCCTGCGCGATGGTGGAGTTCAACGGGCTCGGGCACTCGGCGGCGGTGCACACCGAGGACGCGGCGTTCGTCGAGGAGTTCGGGCACGCGGTCAAGGCCTGCCGGATCATCTGGAACGCGCCCAGCTCGCAGGGCGGCATCGGCGACGTCTACAACGCCTTCACGCCCTCGCTGACCCTGGGCTGCGGCAGCTACGGGCACAACTCCGTGTCCGGGAACGTCTCGGCGCTGAACCTCGTCAACATCAAGCGGATCGGGCGGCGCAACACCAACATGCAGTGGTTCAAGGTCCCCCCGAAGATCTACTTCGAGCGCAACTCGGTCAAGTACCTGGCGAGCATGCCGAACGCGCACCGGATCGTCGTCGTCACGGACCGGACGATGGTGGAGATCGGCCACCTGGAGCGGATCCGGGGCGTGCTCGACCGGCGCCGCGAGCCGGTCGAGGTGCGGGTCGTCGACTTCGTCGAGCCGAACCCGAGCATCGACACCGTGCGCAAGGGCGCGGAGCTGATGCGGGAGTTCGAGCCGGACACGATCATCGCGCTGGGCGGCGGCTCCCCGATGGACGCGGCCAAGGTGATGTGGCTGATGTACGAGCACCCGGAGGTCGAGTTCGCGGACCTGAAGGAGAAGTTCTTCGACATCCGCAAGCGCGCCTTCACCTTCCCCGACCTCGGTGAGAAGGCCAAGCTGGTGTGCATCCCCACCACCTCGGGCACGGGCGCCGAGGTCACCCCCTTCGCGGTCATCACGGACACGGCCACGGGCCAGAAGTACCCGCTCGCGGACTACGCGTTCACCCCGAGCGTGGCCATCGTCGACCCGGCGCTCACCGCCGGCCTGCCGCGGCACGTCACCGCCGACACCGGCTTCGACGCCCTCACCCACTGCATCGAGACCTACGTGTCCGTCTACGCCAACGACTTCACCGACGGTCTCGCCCTCCAGGGCATCCGGCTGATCTTCGAGAACCTGGAGCGGGCCGTCACCGACGGGCCGAACGACCCGGTGGCGCGGGAGAAGATGCACAACGCGGGGACGATCGCCGGGATGGCCTTCGGCTCGGCCTTCCTGGGTGCGGTGCACGCCATGGCGCACACCCTGGGCGCCACCTTCCACGTCGCCCACGGACGGACCAACGCGCTCCTGCTGCCGCACGTGATCCGCTGGAACGGCTCCGCCCCGGCGAAGGTCACCGGCTGGCCCAAGTACCAGCACTACACGGCCCCCGAGCGCTACCAGGCGATCGCCCGGATGCTCGGCCTGCCCGCCGCGACCCCGGAACAGGGCGTCGAGTCCCTGGCGGCGGCGGTCGAGGAACTGCGTGACCGGGCCGGCATCCCGCGCTCCTTCAAGGAGGCCGGGGTGGAGGAGGAGGCCTTCCTCGCGGCCCTGCCCCAGCAGGCGATGAACGCCTACGAGGACCAGTGCGCCCCCGCCAACCCCCGGATGCCCATGCTCGCCGACATGCAGCAGCTGATGCGCCAGGCCTACTACGGCGACCAGGCCTGAGAGAGGACACGGAGATGACCACCTCGCAGCAGGACTCGCAGCAGGACTCGCGGCACGACCCGCGGCACGACTCGCAGCACGAGCGGACCACGGACGCCTGGAACGGATTCAAGGGCGGACTCTGGCGCGACGCGATCGACGTCCGCGACTTCATCCAGCACAACTACACGCCGTACCAGGGCGACGCGGCCTTCCTCGCCGGCCCGACGGAGCGGACCCTGGCGGTGTGGCGGCAGATCACCGACCGCTTCCCCGAGGAACGCGCCAAGGGGGTGTACGACGTCGCGTACGACATCCCCGCCGGCATCACCGCACACGCGCCCGGATACATCGACCGCGAGCGGGAGCTGATCGTCGGCCTGCAGACCGACGCCCCGCTCAAGCGGGCGATCATGCCCTACGGCGGCTGGCGGATGGTCGCGGGCGCGCTGAGGACGTACGGCTACCCCGTCCCGCCCGAGCTGGAGAAGGTCTTCACCCGGTACCGCAAGACCCACAACGACGGCGTGTTCGACGCCTACACCCCCGAGATTCTCGCCGCCCGCAAGGCCGGCATCATCACGGGCCTGCCCGACGCGTACGGCCGGGGGCGGATCATCGGCGACTACCGCCGCGTCGCGCTCTACGGCGTGGACCGTCTGATCGAGGCCAAGCGGGCCGAGAAGGCCGGGCTGGACGCCGCGCCCGCCGACCCGGCGCGGCTGGAGGAGGTCATCCGCGAGCGCGAGGAACTCGCCGAGCAGATCCGGGCCCTGGGCGAGCTCAAGCAGATGGCCGCGAACTACGGTCACGACCTCTCCGGCCCGGCCCGCACCGGCCGGGAGGCGATCCAGTGGCTGTACTTCGCCTACCTGGCGGCGGTCAAGGAGCAGAACGGCGCCGCGATGTCGCTCGGCCGCACCTCGACCTTCCTCGACGTCTACCTCCAGCGCGACCTGGCCGAAGGCGTCCTGACCGAACAGCAGGTGCAGGAGCTGATCGACGACTTCGTCATCAAGCTGCGGATCGTCCGCTTCCTGCGCACCCCCGAGTACGACGAGCTGTTCTCCGGGGACCCGACCTGGGTCACCGAGTCGATCGGCGGCATCGGTGAGGACGGCCGCACCCTGGTCACCCGCACCTCCTTCCGCTACCTCCAGACCCTCTACAACCTCGGCCCGGCGCCCGAGCCGAACCTGACCGTCTTCTGGTCACCCCAACTTCCGGGCGGGTTCAAGGAGTTCTGCGCCAAGGTGTCCATCGACACCTCCAGCATCCAGTACGAGTCGGACGAGCTGATGCGCCCGCACTTCGGCGACGACACCGCCATCGCCTGCTGCGTCTCCGCGATGCCGGTCGGCAGGCAGATGCAGCTCTTCGGCGCCCGGGTCAACCTCGCCAAGACCCTGCTCTACGCGATCAACGGCGGTCGCGACGAGATCTCCGGCGCTCAGGTCGGCCGGGCCACCGCGCCGGTCACCGGCGACGTGCTCGACTACGACGAGGTGCTCGCCCGCTTCGACGAGCAGATGGAGTGGCTCGCCGAGGCGTACGTGCACGCGCTGAACGTCATCCACTACATGCACGACAAGTACGCCTACGAGCGGCTGGAGATGGCCCTGCACGACCGGGACGTCCGCCGCACGATGGCCTGCGGCATCGCCGGCCTCGCCGTGGCCGTCGACTCGCTCTCGGCGATCAGGTACGCGAAGGTCCGGCCCGTGCGGGACGAGACCGGACTGGTGGTCGACTACCTGGTCGACGGCGACTACCCGGCGTACGGCAACAACGACGACCGGGTCGACGGGATCGCCGTCCGGCTGGTCGAGGAATTCATGGAGAAGGTGCGCAAGCACCCCGCCTACCGGGGCGCCGAGCACACCCAGTCCGTGCTGACGATCACCTCCAACGTCGTCTACGGCAAGAAGACCGGCAACACCCCCGACGGCCGTCGGGCCGGCGAGCCGTTCTCCCCCGGCGCCAACCCGATGAACGGACGCGACCGCCACGGCTACGTCGCCAGTGCGCTGTCGGTCGCCAAACTCCCGTACGACCACGCCGAGGACGGCATCTCGCTCACCAACACCGTCACGCCCGACGCGCTCGGCCGCACGGACGAGGAGCGGACCGCCAACCTGGTCGGCATCCTGGACGGCTACGTCACCTGCCGCGGCTTCCACATGAACGTCAACGTCCTCGACCGGGACACCCTCCTGGACGCCATGGACCACCCGGAGAAGTACCCCCAGCTGACCATCCGTGTCAGCGGCTACGCGGTCAACTTCGTCCGGCTCAGCCGCGAGCAGCAGCTCGACGTGATCGGCCGCACCTTCCACGACGCGCTGTAGCGGCGCCCACCACCACCAGCACGCGGTGCCGACGCCCCCCCGACCACGGGCGTCGGCACCGCGCTCTTGCGCAAGGAGAACCGCCACCATGGCCGAACCCGCCGTGCCCGCCGCGCCTGCCGAGCCAGCCGTACCCGCCGAACCAGCCGTCACCCCGGCCGGCGCCGCCACCCGGCGCGCGGTGACGGGCATGCTGCACTCCTGGGACCTGTCCACCGGCGTCGACGGCCCCGGCACCCGTTTCGTCGCCTTCCTGTCCGGCTGCCCGCTGCGCTGCCTGTACTGCCACAACCCCGACACCCGGAACATGCGCGACGGCCGCCGCGCCTCGGTCGACGAGCTCGTCCAGGAGGCCGCCAAGTACACCGAGTTCATCCACGCCTCCGGCGGCGGCGCCACCATCAGCGGCGGTGAACCGCTCCTCCAGCCCGTCCTCAGCGGCGAACTGCTCCACCGTTTCAAGCATGAACTCGGCCTGCACACCGCGCTGGACACCTCCGGTTTCCTCGGTGCCCGTGCGACCGACGCGCTGCTCGCCGACACCGATCTCGTCCTGCTCGACATCAAGTCCTGGGACCGCGCCCTCTACCGGCACCTGACCGGCCAGAAGCTCGCCCCCACCCTGGACTTCGCCCGCCGCCTGGCCGACCTCGGGAAGGAGGTCTGGGTGCGGTTCGTCCTCGTCCCCCACCTGACCGACGCCACCGAGAACATCGAGGGCGTCGCCGCCTTCACCGCCTCCCTCGGCAACGTCACCCGCGTCGACGTGCTGCCCTTCCACAAGCTCGGCGCCGCCAAGTGGCGCGCGCTCGGCCTCGACTTCACGCTCGCCGACACCCCCGCACCGACCGCCGACCAGACGGCCGCCGCCCGGGCGGTCTTCACCGCTCACGGCCTGCACGCCGTCTGACTGAGCGTCAGGAACGTCTGCCCGGGGTGACCCGACGGTCCCGGGCCGCGCCCGGGCGGATCGGGGCTGAAGGTCCCGTCGGCTGGTCCCCTCCGGCCCTTCGGTGGCGGGCCCCGGTGGGAGGAGGGTGGAGGCAACAGCGAGAGGGAGGAACACCATGACCGAGCAGAGTGGGACGCCGCGCAGGATCGTGGTCGGTGTGGACGGATCGCCGTCCTCGGTCGACGCACTGCGCTGGGCCGTCCATGAGGCCCGTGTGCGCGGCGCCGTGGTCGAGGCGGTCTCCGCCTGGCAGTACCAGGTGGCCGTCGGCTGGACCGTGCCGGTCGTACCCGAGGGGGACTTCTCCGCCATCGCCCGCGAGGTCCTCGACAACGCGATCGCCGAGGTGGCCGACGCCGAGCAGCCCGTCGAGATCCACCCCCACGTGGTGGAGGGTCTCGCCGCGGCCGCCCTGCTGACCGCGGCGCAGGACGCCGACCTGCTGGTCGTCGGCAGCCGGGGGCACGGCGGCTTCGCCGGCGCCCTGCTGGGGTCCGTCAGCCAGCACTGCGTCCAGCACGCGCCCTGCCCGGTCGTCGTCGTCCGCCACCGCGAGGACCCGCGCCCCGTCAAGTGACGGCCCCACCGAACCCACCGGAAGGAGATGACCGGCCATGAAGCACCGGATCGTGGGGGAACTGATGACCCACGCCGTCGTCCACGTGCGGCCCGACACCGGGTTCAAGGAGATCGCCCGGCTCCTCGCCGAGCACGACATCACCTCCGTTCCCGTCCTGGACCGGGACGACCGGCCGCTCGGCCTGGTCTCCGAGGCCGACCTGCTGCTCAACGAGGCCGCCCAGGAGGACCCCACGGGCCTGCTGCTCACCCCGGCCCTGCCGCCGCGCGACAGCGCCCGCAGCCGGGCGACCACCGCCAGGGGCCTGATGACCAGCCCGGCCGTCTGCGCCCGGCCCGAGTGGACCGTGGTGGAGGCCGCCCGCCTGATGCAGGCCCGGGGCCTCAAGCGCCTGCCCGTCGTCGACGAGGCCGGACGGCTGATCGGCATCGTCAGCCGCAGCGACCTGCTCCGGGTCTTCCTCCGGCACGACCGGGCCATCGGTGAGGAGATCCGCCAGGACGTCCTCGACCGCACCCTGGGGCTGTCCCCGGACGGCGTCGACGTCCAGGTGAAGGACGGCCGGGTCACCCTGACCGGCACGGTCGAGCGCCGTGCCCTGGTGTCGGTGGTGGAGCGGCTGTGCCGGAGCGTGGACGGCGTCGTCGACGTCACCTGCCGCCTCGGCCACCGCACGGACGAGAGCGCGGCCCCGCACCCGGCCCGCTGAGTCGGCACACACCGGCCGGAGCCCGGCGCCCACCACTGGGCGTCGGCCACCTCGTTCGACCTCCACGTCTGGCCTGACCCCCTCCCGCGTGCCCGGTACGGATTCCGTACCGGGCACGCGGGATTAGTGCGTCACCGACGCACTCGTCCGTCACCGGTCGGACCGCAGGCCGAGCTCCACCGCAGGAAGCCCAGTGCCACCGCCGCGATGCCCGCGCCCAGCCCGTGGACGACCGCGGCCCCGGAGTCCAGGGTGGCGCCACCGAGCACCGTGCCGAGCCCGATTCCGGCGTAGATGGCCGAGGCGTTGAGGGAGACGACCAGGGGCGCCTCCTGCGGAGCCGCCTGGATCAGCCGGTGCTGCTGCGGTGGTGTCTGGCACCAGCTGCTCGCTCCCCACAGCAGCACCAGCAGGCCGACCAGCGGTACGACGTGCGTGCCCGCGCCCGCCAGCCAGGCGAGCGCGCCGAGGGTGGCCGCCATCGCCGTGTAGCCGACGGTCAGGACCGCCACCGAGCCCCAGCGGTCGGTCGCCCACCCGGCGCCCAGGTTGCCGGCCACGGCGCCGAGCCCGTAGAGGAGGAGCATCCACGGCGCGGAGCTCTCCGGCACTCCGACCGCGTCCAGCACCGGGACGCTGTACGCGTAGGCGGTGTAGCTCGCCCCCATGCCGAGGACGGTGAGCGGCAGGACGGTCAGGACGGCGGGCCGCCTCAGGACGGCGAGGCGGGCGCGCAGCGGCACCCGGGCGTTCCCCGGCAGCCACGGCATGGTGACGCGCAGGACGGCGGCCACCACGAGGCAGAGCCCGGCGACGACGCCGAGTGCGGTGCGCCAGCCGAACCAGTGGCCGGCGGCGTCGCCGAGCGGCACGCCGAGCGCGGTCGCGACGGTGAGCCCGCCGATCACCACCGCCAGGGCCCGCGCCCGCAGTTCGGGCCGGACCAGCGAGGCGCTGACGGCCCCGGCGTTGGGCGTGTACGCCGCCGCGCCGGCGGCCGCCACCACCCGGCTTGCCAGCAGGACGGCCAGGTTCGGCGCGAGTGCGGAGCCGAGGTTGGCGAGGCAGAGGGCGGCGAGCGCCGTGACCAGGAGGGTCCGGCGTGGCAGTCGGGCCAGCAGGGTGGCGAGGACGGGGGAGAGGACGGCGTACGCGGCGGCGAAGACGGTGATCGACTGGCCCGCCGTCGCCGGGGAGACGTGCAGGTCCTCGGCCATGGACGGCAGGAAGCCGGCCACCACGAAGGCGTCCGTGCCGACCGCGAAGGTGCCCAGCGCGAGGACGAGGGTGGAGGACAGGCCGCCGGCGGCGGGTTTCGGCGGGGCGCTGGAAATCAGGACATCAGACATCCAGGTTCTCCTCGTGGGGGAGTCAGGCAGGTCTTGGAGTGGGAACGGCGCGACGAGGGCGGACGGGAGGCTCAGCCGGTCAGTCGGGCGTAGTGCCGCCGGGTGCGCTCGGCCGCCCCGGCGGGGGCCGCCGCCATCAGGTCGGCGACGGTCTGCCCGGCGAGCTCGCGCCGCCAGGCCAGTTCGGCGCGGCGCATCGCCGTCGACACCCCGCACGGGCGGCGGAAGTCGTCGGAGGCGGCCGCGGCGCCCTCGGTGCGCTGCCGGATCTCGGTGCAGCGGAAGAGCTCCTCGGGGCCCTCGATGGCGGCGACCACGTCCATCAGGGTGATCTGCCCGGGCGGCCGTCCCAGTCGGAAGCCGCCCCGGGCGCCGGGGGTGGAGCTGAGGATGCCGGCCCGGACCAGCGCCTGTAGGCGCTTGGTGAGGTAGGCCGGGGGGAGGTCGAACCACGCTGCCAGCCGGGCCGTCGGTACGGGTTGGTCCTCGCCCAGCCAGGCCAGCGTGAGGCAGCAGTGCAGGCCCCACTCGACTCCCTCGCCCATCCGCATAACCAGGACACTACACATCCAGGTTCCGGCGCGAAAGGCCCGTGGAGCGGGGAACCGGAGCGATCAGCCCGCGCTGCCCGCGCAGGCCGGACAGAGCCCGCGGTAGGTGACCTCGGCCCCCGAGACCGTGAAGCCGAAGCGCTGGTCGGCCGGGAGGGCGGTGAGCGGGTCGTCGGCCGGGTGGACGTCGCGGATGGTGCCGCAGCCGGTGCAGACCAGGTGCTGGTGCGGGCGGTGCGCGTTGGGGTCGTAGCGCTTGGCGCGCCCGTCGGTGGACACCTCGATGACCTCGCCGAGCGTGACCAGTTCACCGAGCGTGTTGTAGACCGTCGCCCGGGAGATCTCCGGGAGGCGCTCGGCCGCCCGGGCGTGCACCTCGTCGGCGGTCAGGTGCACGTGCTCGCCGTCCAGCACCTCGGCCACGACACGCCGCTGGGAGGTGAGACGCCAGCCGCGTCCGCGCAGCCGCTCCAGCAGGTCACTCATACGGTTCACCTATTCAGGTCAATGGGAAGACCGGAGTTTATCAATTCACATCCATGGTCGTCCGGTTCCCGATCGGATATGGGATTGGTGTCTTTCTTGACTTGGATTGCGTCCACCGTAGGATCGGCCCCGGCGCTAGCCTGGGAAGCAGATAGGTGCAGTTGGTGCCGTAGGTAGCAGAGAAGACACCGTGATCCGCCTTGTAGGGAAGGATTCCCATGTCTGAGAACCACGATGCAACCGGCGTAGAGGCCAAGGCGGAGGGCTGCCCCGTGAACCACGGGCGCGCACTCGACCCCACCCAGGGTGGGGGGAACCGCCAGTGGTGGCCGGAGCGGTTGAACCTGAAGATCCTCGCCAAGAACCCCGCCGTGGCCAACCCGCTCGGAGGCGACTTCGACTACGCCGCAGCCTTCAGCGCGCTCGACCTCCCGGCCGTCAAGCGGGACATCCAGGAGGCGCTTTCCACCTCGCACGACTGGTGGCCGGCCGACTTCGGCTACTACGGTCCGTTCATCATCCGGATGGCGTGGCACAGCGCCGGCACCTACCGGATCCGTGACGGGCGCGGCGGCGCCTCCGGCGGCCAGCAGCGCTTCGCCCCGCTGAACAGCTGGCCCGACAACGCCAGCCTGGACAAGGCCCGTCGCCTGCTGTGGCCGGTGAAGAAGAAGTACGGGCGCAACCTGTCCTGGGCGGACCTGATCATCCTGTCCGGCAACGTCGCCCTGGAGGGCATGGGCTTCCAGACCTTCGGCTTCGGCGGCGGCCGCGTCGACGAGTGGGAGCCGGACGAGGACGTCTACTGGGGCCCGGAGACCACCTGGCTGGGCGACGAGCGCTACACCGGCGACCGCCAGCTGGAGAACCCGCTGGCCGCCGTCCAGATGGGCCTGATCTACGTCAACCCCGAGGGCCCCAACGGCAACCCGGACCCGCTCGCCGCCGCCCGCGACATCCGCGAGACCTTCTACCGGATGGCGATGAACGACGAGGAGACCGTCGCGCTGATCGCCGGCGGCCACACCTTCGGCAAGACCCACGGTGCCGGCCCGGCGGACAACGTCGGCCCGGACCCCGAGGACGCCCCGATGGAGCAGCAGGGCCTCGGCTGGAAGAGCACCTTCCGCACCGGTGTGGGCGCCGACGCGATCACCAGCGGCATCGAGGTCACCTGGACGGCCACCCCGACCACCTGGGACAACAGCTTCTTCGAGACGCTGTTCGGCTACGAGTGGGAGCTCACCAAGAGCCCGGCCGGCGCCTGGCAGTACAAGCCCAAGAACGGCGGCGGCGAGGGCACCGTCCCGGACGCGCACGACCCGAACAAGCGGCACGCCCCGAACATGCTCACCACCGACCTGTCGCTGCGCTTCGACCCGGTCTACGAGCCGATCTCCCGGCGCTTCATGGAGAACCCGGCGGAGTTCGCCGACGCCTTCGCCCGCGCGTGGTTCAAGCTGACCCACCGCGACATGGGCCCGGTCGTGCGCTACCTCGGTCCGGAGGTCCCGAGCGAGGCGCTGCTCTGGCAGGACCCGCTGCCGTCGGTCTCGTACGGGACCGTCGAGAACGCGGACGTCGCCGACCTCAAGCGGCGGATCGCCGCCACCGGGCTGTCGGTCTCCGAGCTGGTCTCCACCGCCTGGGCGGCCGCCTCCTCCTTCCGCAGCAGCGACAAGCGCGGCGGCGCCAACGGCGGCCGGATCCGGCTCCAGCCGCAGGCCGGCTGGGAGGTCAACGAGCCGGACCGGCTGGCCAGGGTGCTCCGGGCGCTGGAGGGCGTGCAGCAGGAGTTCAACGCGCAGGCCGGCGGCAGGCAGGTCTCGCTGGCGGACCTCGTGGTGCTGGCCGGCGGCGTCGGCATCGAGCAGGCGGCCAAGGCCGGGGGCCTCGCCGTCGAGGTGCCGTTCGCGCCCGGCCGGGTGGACGCGCCCCAGGAGCTGACCGACGTCGAGTCCTTCGCCGCGCTGGAGCCCCGGGCCGACGGCTTCCGCAACTGGGTCGGCAAGGGCAACGGGCTGCAGGCCGAGTACCTGCTGGTGGACAGGGCCAACCTGCTGGGCCTCAGCGCGCCCGAGATGACCGTGCTGGTCGGCGGTCTGCGCGTGCTGGGCGTCAACCACCAGCAGTCCGCGCACGGCGTGTTCACCGAGACGCCGGGCGTGCTGACGAACGACTTCTTCGTCAACCTGCTGGACCTGGACACCAGCTGGAAGTCCACCTCGGAGGACGCGCACACCTTCGAGGGCCGTGACGCCTCCGGCCGGGTCAGGTGGACCGGTACCCGCGCCGACCTGGTGTTCGGCTCCAACTCCGAACTGCGCGCCGTCGCCGAGGTGTACGGGGCCGACGACGCCAAGGAGAAGTTCGTGGAGGACTTCGTCGCGGCCTGGGTGAAGGTCATGAACGCGGACCGCTTCGACCTCGCCTGATCCCCACGCGGCCAGGAGTCACCAGCGGGAGCCCGGGGCCTCAACCCCCGGGCTCCCGCCGTGCGTTACCGGGCCTCCGGCGACGATCCCACGCTGACCAGCCCGGTCTCGTACGCCGCGACCACCACCTGGGCCCGGTCCCGCAGCCCCAACTTGCCCAGGATCCGGGCCACATGGGTCTTCACCGTCGCCTCGGACAGTTGCAGCCGGGCGGCCAGCTCGGCGTTGCTCAGGCCCCGGGCGAGCAGTGCCGTCACCTCCAGCTCGCGCGGGGTGAGCGTGGCCAGTTCGCGGTGCGGGGCGGCGGCGCCGGGGTCGGTCGGACGGGCGAAGCGCTCGACCAGCCGGCGGGTGATCGCGGGGGCGAGCAGGGCGTCGCCGGTGCGGACCAGCCGGACGGCGGCGGCCAGGTGCTCGGGGGTGACGTCCTTGAGCAGGAAGCCGCTGGCCCCGGCGGCCATCGCCGCGTAGACGTAGTGGTCCAGGTCGAAGGTGGTCAGCATGATGATCCGGGGCGGCTCCGCCGGCGGGTCGGCGAGGATCCGGCGGGTGGCCTCCAGTCCGTCCAGGCCGGGCATCCGGATGTCCATCAGCACGACGTCCGGCACCGTCCGGCGGACGGCGGCGACGGCCTGCTCGCCGTCCTCGGCCTCGGCGACCACCTCGATCCCCTCGGACTCCAGGATCAGCCGGAACCCGGTCCGGACCAGGGCCTGGTCGTCGGCGACCACCACGCGCAGCGCGCTCATGAACTCTCCAGCGGTATCTGGGCCGTGACGCGGTAGCCGCCGCGCGGCCGGGGGCCGGTGTGCAGGGTGCCGCCGTAGACGGCGAGGCGTTCGCGCAGGCCGAGCAGGCCGCGCCCGTTGCCGGTGGCGGCGGCGCCGGTGGGGCGGCCGCCAGTGTCGGCGACCTCCACCCGCAGGCGGTCGGGGGCGTACTCGACGGTCACCGTGGCGTCGGCGCCGCCCGCGTGCTTGACGGTGTTGGTGAGGGCCTCCTGGACGACCCGGTAGGCGGCGAGTTCGACCCCGGGCGGGACGGCCCGGTGCTCGCCGCGCACGGTCAGCTCCACCGACAGCCCGGCCTGCCGGACGCCCTCGACCAGGGCGTCGAGCCGGCCGAGGCCCGGCTGCGGGCTGAGGTCGGCGGCCCCGGCGAGGTCCTCGCCGGGGCCCGCGTCGATGGTCAACAGGCCCATCACCTGCCGTAGTTCGGTCATCGCCGCGCGTCCGCCGGACTCCACCGCGGCCATCGCCTCGCGGGCCTTGTCCGGGGCGGTGTCCAGGATCTTGCGGGCGGCGCCGGCCTGGATCGTCATCATGCTCACGTTGTGGGTGACGACGTCGTGCAACTCCCGGGCGATGCGGGCCCGTTCGTGCTCCACCGCGTGCTGGAGCGCGGCCACCTGATCGCGCTCCAGGGCGGACAGCCGCTCCCGGCCCTCGTCCACCCGGCGGCGCCACATCCGCAGCTCGTAGGCGACCGCGAGCACCGGCACCAGGACGAGGACGGCCATCACCCCGTTGGGGAAGTGCGGCAGTTTGGCGTCGTCGAAGAGCACCACCAGGGCGGCGGTCGCGGCCGGCAGGCTCAGCAGGACGGCCTTCGGGCGCCGCCCGTACGCGGCCGCGCTGTAGGCGGCGACGATCACCGCCACGCCCGCCGAGTACGCGATGTCCTGCGACTGGTGCCGGACCAGCAGTGCGGCCGGCAGCACCGTCCACAGCACCGCCAGCGGGTGGCGGCGGCGCAGCACCAGCGGCAGCGGGACGAGCGGCACCAGCAGCAACAGCGCGTTCCAGGTGGGGTGGCGAACGTCGCCCGCGATGGTGGCGTAGCGGCCGGAGGTCAGGGCGAGGTAGAGGGCCAGGGCCGCGTCGAAGGCCTGGCCGCGCCTGGTCGGCCGGGGCGGGGGAGCGGCGCCCGGCGCCTCGGCCGGGCGGGCCGCCGCGCGCAGCCGCCGCACCGTCGGGTGGTTGATCACCGGGACATTCTGGCGCCCGGCCGCCACCCGGGACAGCCCGGCGGACGGCGGCGGCCCGTACACCGGGCGACTACGTCGGAAGGATGACCTCGCACCGGGTCGGCCGGGGGCGGTACCGAACCTGCCGCGGTCGGCGGACGCGGGCGGGCCCGGGCCGTCCGTACCTTCGTGCCGTCCACCAGGCGGGAACGTGCGAGGAGCGGGGAATGAGCGGCGATCCGGTGATCGAGCTGAGCGGTGTGAGCCGGCACTACGAGGGCGCGCGGGCGGCCCTGGACGGGGTGACGCTGAGCGTGCGGGCGGGGGAGTCGGTGGCGGTGCTCGGGCCCTCCGGCAGCGGGAAGTCCACCCTGCTGAACCTGGTCGCCGGGCTGGACCGGCCGAGCGCCGGGACGGTGACCGTGGCCGGGACGCGGGTGGACCGGCTGAACGAGGCGGGCTCGGCCCGCTACCGGCGCGGCACGATCGGCATGGTGTTCCAGTTCTTCAACCTGCTGGACGACCTCACGGTGGCCGACAACGTGGTGCTGGCCGGCGAACTGGCGGGCGTCCCGCGCGCCGAGGCCCGGCGGCGGGCCGCCGAACTGCTGGAGGCGCTCGGCATCGACCGGCACGCCCGCGCCCACCCGGGCCGGCTCTCCGGCGGCGAGCGCCAACGCGTCGCCGTGGCACGGGCGTTGATGAACCGGCCGACCCTGCTGCTGGCCGACGAGCCGACCGGTGCGCTGGACTCGGCCTCCGGCGAGGACGTCAAGGAGCTGTTCCGCGAGCTGCACGAGGACGGTCAGACCATCCTGATCGTCACCCACGACCTGACCCTCGCCGAGGACTGCGCCACCCGCACGGTCCGGATGCGGGACGGCCGGGTCGAGTCGGACAGCGCGGCGCATGCCGAGCGAAGCGAGGTGGACGCATGAGTGCTCTCGGTCGCGTCGTACGGGCCGGTGTGCGCCGTCACCGGACCCAGTCGATCGCCGTCGGCCTGGCCGCCCTGGTGGCCACCACCTGCTCCGTCCTCGGCGGCTCCCTGCTGGTCGCCTCCGAGGCCCCCTTCGACCAGGCCTTCGACGGCCAGCACGGCGCCCACCTCACCGCCCGCTTCGACGGCACCCGGGCAAGCGCCGACCAGCTCGCCGCCACCGCGCACGCCGCCGGGGTGACGGACGCCGCCGGTCCCTTCCGCACCGTCACCGTCGACCCGGAGCCGGGCCCCGGTTCGACGGTCCCGGCGGGGATGGTCATGAGCCCGATGACGGTCGCCGGTCGGGCCTCGGCCACCGGCGGTGTCGACAACATCACCATCGTGCAGGGCAGTTGGCCGACCAGGCCGGGCGAGGTGATGCTCGGCGCCGGGTACGGGAACCCGGGCGTGCCGATCGGCGGAACCCTGCGCCTGCCCGGTCTGCCGGGCGCGCCCACCCTGACGGTCGTCGGCCTCGCCCGGTCCGTCAGCGGTACGTCCGACGCCTGGGTCACCCCGGACGGCATCGCCGCCCTCACCGCGCCCGGCACCACCCCCGGCTACGAGATGCTCTACCGCTTCTCCCAGTCCGGCACCGCCGACGCGATGGCCGCCGACCGGGCCGCCGTGGCCGCCGCCGCGCCCGCCAGGGCGCTCACCGGCGCGCAGTCCTGGCTCGACGCCAAGCAGGGCTCGGTCCGCAACACCGCGATGTTCCTGCCCTTCATGGTCGCCTTCGGCCTGCTCGGCCTGGCGATGTCGGTGCTGGTGGCGGGCAACGTGGTGGCCGGCGCCGTCGGCACCGCCACCCGGCGGATCGGCGTGCTCAAGGCGATCGGCTGCACCCCCGCCCAGGTGGTGCGCGCCTACGTCGCCCAGGCGCTGGTCCCGGCCACCGTCGGCACCTTGCTCGGGGTGGTCGTCGGCAACGTGCTGACCGTCCCGGTGCTCGCCACCGCCGGGAACCTCTACGGCACCAACGCCTCCGGCATCGCCCCCTGGGTGGACGTCGCGGTGGCGGGCGGCACGCCGGCCGCCGTCGCCCTGGTCGCCTGGGCGTCCGCCGCCCGCGCCGGACGGCTGCGCACGGTGGACGCGCTGGCCGTCGGCCGGACGGCCGGCGGCACCCGGAGGGACGCCCTGGCCTCCCGCGCCGCCGCGCTGGCCGCCCGGCTGCCACTGCCCCGGCCGCTCAGCCTGGGCCTCGCCCAGCCCTTTGCCCGCCCGGCCCGGGCCGCCGGGATGTTCGCGGCCGTGCTGTTCGGCACGACGGCCGTGGTCTTCGCGGTGGGTATGGGCGGGACGATGAACTGGGTGCAGGAGGCGAAGAGCCACGACGCCTCGGACGTCTTCGTGCACCCCCAGCAGCCCTCCGGTCCGCCCGGTCAGGGGGCTCCGCCGCCCAGGCCGACGGCCGCCGACCCGGCGGCCGTCACCACCGCCCTGACCGCCCAGCCGGGCGCCGCCGCGTACTACGGCGTCGGCACCGAGGACGTCACCGTCCCCGGCGTGGCCAGGAGCACCACGGTGACCGCCTTCACCGGGGACAGCGGCTGGGCCGGCTACCGGATGGTCTCCGGGCGCTGGTACCAGGGCCCGGGGGAGGCCGTCGCCCCCGCCACCTTCCTGACCGAGGCCTCGGTCGGGCTCGGTGACCAGGTGACCTTCACCACCCACGGCCGGGAGGTCACCGTCCGGATCGTCGGCGAGGTCTTCGACCCGCACGTGCAGACCGACGAACTGTTCACCGACGCCGCCACCTACCCGTCCGGCACGGCCCCGAAGCCGGAGATCTGGTTCGTCAAGCTGAAGCCCGGCACCGACCGCGCCGCCTACGTCACCGCCCTGGGCGGCGCCCTCGCACCGGTGCACATGGCCGCCACGGCCGACGCGGTGCACTCCTCCGGCGACTCGATCCTCGCCCTGAACTCGCTCACCGCCACGCTGACCGTCCTGCTGGTCGCGGTCGCTGGGCTCGGGGTGTTCAACACCGTCGTCCTGGAGATCCGCGAGCGCACCCGGGACACGGGCGTCACCAAGGCGCTCGGCATGACCCCGGCGCAGACCGTCGGCACGGTGCTCGCCTCGGTGCTCCTCACCGGCGCGGCCGGAGGTGTGATCGGCCTGCCGCTGGGGCTGCTCCTGCACGGCCGGACGGTGCCCGCGATGGGCCACAGCGCCGGACTGAACTTCCCGGCCGACGCGCTGGACGTCTTCGGCACACCGGTCCTGGTGCTGCTCGCGCTCGGCGGCGTGGTGATCGCCCTGCTCGGCGCCCTGCTGCCCGCCGTACGGGCGGCGCGGGCGCGGACGGCGGACGCGCTGCGCGCCGAATGACGGGGTGACGGGGTGACGGGGCCGACGGGTGACGGCGCCGACGCCCCGGGCGGGAGCCCAGGCCTACTCGGGCCCGGGCTCCTTCGCGTTCCCGGGCTCTGCCGGGTTTCCATCCTGGCCCCCCGGTGCGGGCCCGTTCCACTGTTTCAGGTCAGACGGAACGGCCATTCGCACCCGACCGGCCGGGGTGGGATTCGGCCGCGAACGGCTGAAAGCGCTTCGTTCGGCCTGAACCCACCTCGTCCACTTCGGGCAGTTCCATCGCAAACCGACTACGTTCGACGCGTAGTTGAGGCCGAATCAGGTCGTATGCCGGGATGCAGGAAACAGTAAAGACATTGCAATCAGATCTTTGTTGCTGACATATTTCACGCGGCCCGGCCAACAGTTCGTCCAGCACCTTCCGTCCGCAGAAGGAGAGACCTGTATGAGCACCACCGCCAAGTTCGCCAAGGCGGCCCGCGCGGCCGTCGTGACGCTCGCCGTCGCCGCGCCGTTCGTCCTCGCGGGCCAGGCCCACGCCGACGTCTACGTGTCCAACAACTGCGGGTGGCAGTCGAGTTCGGACTGCCGCACGGACAACAACGTACTGATCATCTCCTACAACTCGAACGCCGGCGACGGGGGCAACAGCAGCTCCTCGGCCAAGTTCTTCGGCAACGTCCCGGACTACGCCGGGGAGAACGTGCTCAACGGCAACCAGAGCGGCTACACCTTCTACCGCTACGTGTTCTCGGGCGGGAACGGGAGCGGGAACGGGGTGGCCGTCAAGAACAACGCCGCCGCCGCGAAGGGCTGCCCGAGCACGGTGAACTACCGCGTCTACTACAACTCCAACTACGGCGGCCACTCGCAGCTGATCCCGGGGAGCTGGGGCTGCTACGCCGGGACGAACCTGGACTCGACGCTGAAGAACAACAACGCCTCCCAGCACTGGGGCTGACCGGCCCGAGCACCACCCGCTCCGCCCGGTCCGGGGCCGTTCGGGCCCGGGGCCGGGCGGAGTTCGTCCCCGAGGAAGTGATGAGGAAGTGATGCAGTGACCGGTGTTCCGCGCCGCCCGCGTTCCCGCGGGTTCCTCCGGACCGCCACGGCGGTCCTGATCGCCGGCTGCACCCTGCTGGGGGCCGCCGCCTGCTCGGACTCGCCCGAGCCCGCGTCCGGTGCGCACGGCGCGGCCAACGGATCGCCGCCGCCGACCACGCCGCAGTCCGGACTCGCCGCGGGGCTCAAGCTCCCGCTCTCCGCCTACATGGAGACCTACGACGACAACCGGGCCATCGAGCGGGCCGTGGACAAGCTGACGCAGGACTGCATGGCGCGGTTCGGCTTCACCTACAACGCCCCTGAGCGCACCGCCAATCCGGCGAGCATCTGGGACAACACCAACATGGCGCGCCGGTACGGGCTCACCGACCGGTCCCAGGTGGAGCGGTACGGCTACGACCTCGCGGACGAGGGCTGGAGCCCGCCGCCCGCCCCGAAGATGTCGCCCGAGGAGCTGGTGGTGCTCACCGGGCGCAGCGAGCCCAGGCCGGACGCTCCCGAAGTGTCGACGACCGCCAAGGGAACGGCCGTTCCCCGCGGCGGCTGCATGGGGGAGAGCCTGGACAAGGTCGGCGGGCAGCTCGACACCTCCGTGCCGGACCGGCTGGACGCCGAGAGCTTCGACACCGCCAAGGCCGACGACCGGGTGCAGCAGGCCATTCAGCAGTGGTCCGGGTGCATGGCGGAGAAGGGGTACCAGGTCGCCCTGCCGGCGGACGCCTTCAAGCTGGCACCCCGGGTGGCCGGCAGCGGTCCGGCCAAGGAGGAGATCGCGGTCGCCACCGCGGACCTCGACTGCAAGGAGCGGACCGGCCTGGTCAAGGTCTGGTTCGACGTCGAGAGCGAAGTCCAGCGCAAGCAGATCGAGCAGAACCAGCTCGCGCTGACCCAGACCCGCGAGCGGATCACTGCGGCCGTCAAGTCGGCCGTCACTGCGAGTAATTGACGGCATCGAACGACTCGGCTCGGCGGCCCCAGCGCCGGGCCCGGGAACGGCGGAGGGCCCCGCGTCGCCGCGGGGCCCTCCGGAGCGGAGCGGGACGGGTCAGTTGTACGTGGTGGTGACGGTGACGCCGCTGAAGCCCTGCTGGGCGTAGAGGCTGAAGTAGACGTAACCGGCGGGCGGGTTGGCGATGGTGAGGGTCTCGCCGTTGCCGCTGTTGGTGGACTTGGCCAGGTACGAGCCGGTGCTGGCCCAGGCGCCGCCGTTGTAGTACAGGTCGGCGTTGCCGGTGCCGCCGCTGGTGGTGATGGTCAGCTGCTTCACGCCGGCCGGCAGGTTGAGGAAGTTGTAGCTGTAGTTGCCGGTGGTGGCGGCGACGTTGTCACGGCGGCAGTTCCTGTCGTACTGCCGGGTGTCGGACGCGGAGCACAGGGGCGCCTGGGTGGTCGGCAGCGAGCCGCAGTTGTCGGCGGCGCAGGCCTTGAGCCAGGTGGCGAAGTCGGCGTCGTACTTCGTGCCGATGGTGGTCTTGAGCAGGGTGCGGGCGCCGGCCCAGTCACCGGCGCGGTACTTGGCGAGCAGCGCGTCGACGTCCTGCGGGTGCGACTGGAGCATGTAGCGCACCGCCAGGTAGCCCCAGTTGTAGACCCGGGTGGAGTCGGAGTTGTCGTAGGTGCTGTCGAAGAGCGTGCTCAGCGCGTACGTGCCCTTGCCGGCCTCGGCGACGGCGGCGTCGTAGTGGACGCCCCGGTAGCTGTAGGAGACGTACTCGGCGAGGCCCTCGACCCACCAGACGGTCGGGGTGCTCATGCCGGCGTTGAAGTCGCCGTACATGTCGTAGCGGCCGTCGAGGTAGTGGGTGTACTCGTGGTTGAGGTTCCAGATCTGGAAGCCGGGCAGCCAGGTGGCCTGGTGGGCGATGAAGCGGGCCTGGTTGCCGACCGTGGACGGGTCGCCCTCCTCGTAGTCACCGCCGTTGTCCACGGCGATGTTGTACATCTCCCAGGCGTAGAGGCTGTAGTCGTAGTAGCTGTCGAAGACGACGACCTCCAGGCTGGTGTTGTTGTCGTTCGCGACCGGCCCGTTGTCCTTGACGATCGTGTGGAAGAAGGCGTCCTGGTTGACCAGGCTGATGCAGGTGTCGGCGAACTGCTGCGCGGTCATGCTCTGCGAGCGGATCTTCAGGTTGGCGTTGCACGTGTGGTTGGACGTGAGCACCAGCGGAACGAGCTTGGCGGGCACGTCGCAGGTGCCGTAGTAGGAGCAGTTGCCCGCGTCCTTCTTCTCCGTGAACCAGAGCAGGTTCATGGTGAGCGGACCGGTGTTGCCGACCAGCGGGTAGCGGTTGATCAGGTCCTTGAGGATCGGGCGGCCCTGGGCGCGCAGCGCGTCGTTGGCGACCAGGTTGCCGAGCTGGATGCCGATCGAGGTGACCGGGTCGGCGCCGTTGATCTGGGTGCTGTTGCGGGTCACGAAGGAGGCCATCGTGGTCGCGAAGGACGGGTCGGCCTGGAGGGCGGAGACGAAGGCCGGCTGGTCGAAGCCGCGCTCGATGACGGTCTCGGTGTTGGCGACGGCGGTGGCCATCGAGCCGGTCCAGGCGCCGGTGTAGTCGTTCAGCAGCCGCTTGACGACGCCGGTGTAGCGGGCGTTCTCCTGGGCGCTGTCGATCAGGGTGACGGCCTCGGCGAGGGTGGCGCCGTTGGCCTCGGTGACGTCCTTGCTGTGCGGGGCGGCGAAGAAGCCGTCGAGCGCGCCGCGGATGGCGGTCTGCAGGGTCGCGCCGTACGGGCCGACGGTGTCCTTGTTGTACCACTGCACGTAGTAGCCGGCGCGGAGGAAGAGCACCAGCTGCCCGGCGGAGGTGGAGTCGTCGCCGGGGTAGGTGGTGGCGGTGTCGCGCAGGGCGTTGGCGACGGTGGCCATCTGGGCCTCGTTGAAGGCGGCCTTGGCGTCGTTGCCGGTCAGCTTGAACAGGGTGTTGACGCAGTCGAGGCTCGCGGCCTTGACCTGCTGGACCAGTGCGGCACCGGAGTTGCCGGTGAAGGCGGAGGTGTCGCAGGCGGAGGCGGTGAGCTGCTTCGCCGTCCTCGCGGCGCCGACGGCACTGCCCGCCGTCGGGGCGCTGCCCTTGGTCCGGAGGTCCGACGGCAGGGGGCGGGGGTCCTTGGGGGTGTCGGGGGACTTGGGCAGGGGGATCGAGTGCGGAGCGGCCTTGGCGGGGGCGGGAGTTGGGGGCGTGGGGGCGGTGGGTGCCGCGTGGGCCTGGGGGGAGAGGAGTCCGAGGGCGAGGAAGAAGGCGGCGCCGAGCGCGGGGAGACTGCGCGCGCGGGCCTTCGCTATCCGGAAGGGACGCATGGGGTGGGGGCCTCCAGGGCCGTGAGGGTGGCCGTGCGTGTTGGGGCGCACGGACGGGCCTGATGTGTGACATGTAAAATGGCACACCTGGTGAAGTAAAGGAAGACCCTGGGCTGCAGTTCCGATCGGCGAGACCGATCCGTTGTCGGGTGCCCGCCGCCCGAGTGGACGGTTCGTCAGGCTGCTTCGCGCATCACCGGGGTGAGCGCGGCGTACTCCAGCGGCGCCGACGGGTCCACCGACAGGTCCGCCGGGGCGGGCTCCGCCCCCGACCTGACCAGCAGGTCGCCGATCGCCGCCACCATCGCGCCGTTGTCGGTGCACAGTCGCAGCGGCGGCACCCGCAGGGCGATCCCGGCGGCCGCGCACCGCTGTTCGGCCAGCGCCCGCACCCGGGAGTTGGCCGCCACCCCGCCGACCACCACCAGCGTGCCGATCCCGTGGTCGGTGCAGGCCCGCACCGCCTTGCGGGTCAGCACGTCCGCGATCGCCTCCTGCAGCGCGGCCGCCGCGTCGGGGACGTGCGGCTCGTGCTGCGCCTCGACCCAGCGGGCGGCGGCGGTCTTCAGGCCGGAGAAGGAGAAGGCGTACGGATCGTCCCGGGGTCCGGTCAGCGGGCGCGGCAGCCGGACGGCCGTCGGGTCGCCGTCGCGGGCGGCGCGGTCGATGGCGGGCCCGCCGGGGTAGGGGAGGCCCAGGATCCGGGCGACCTTGTCGAAGCACTCGCCGGCCGCGTCGTCCAGGGTGTCGCCGAGGTGGACGATCGGGTCCCGCGCGAGGTCGCGGACCAGGAGCAGCGAGGTGTGCCCGCCGGAGACGATGAGGACGACGCACGGGTCCGGCAGCGGCCCGCCGTCGAGGGTCGCGGCGGCGACGTGCCCGGCGAGGTGGTGCACCCCGTACAGCGGGACGCCGAGCGAGAAGGCGTAGCCCTTGGCGGCGGCCACCCCGACCTGGAGGGCGCCGGACAGTCCCGGACCGGTCGTCACCGCGACGGCGCCGACGTCCGCGAGCGTCAGCCCGGCCCGGCGGAGCGCCTCCTGGACCACCGGCGCCATCGAGTGGACGTGTGCCCGGGCGGCGATCTCGGGCACCACCCCGCCGTAGCGGGCGTGCTCGTCCATCGAGGAGGCCACCGCCTGGCCGAGCAGCACGCCGCCCCGGACCACGCCGGCGCCGGTCTCGTCGCAGGAGGACTCGATCCCCAGCACCACCGGCGACTCTGTCATGGTCACTCACCCTCATCGGTCATTACATGGACTGGTGACCATTGTGCCCGACAAGACGTGAGGAATAAGCAGGAGCCCATGCTTCGTTCCTGCAACCCATACGCAATAGTGTTGTCCCGGCACGATCGTCATCGTTCAACCCGCTGAAAGGGGCCGTGTCCTGATGGGCACCTACTCGCTTCCCGACCTGCCGTACGACTACTCCGCGCTGGAGCGGGCGATGTCGGCCGAGATCCTGGAACTGCACCACTCCAAGCACCACGCCGCCTACGTCAAGGGCGCGAACGACACCCTGGAGCAGCTGGCCGAGGCCCGCGACAAGGAGCAGTTCGGCGGCCTCGTCGGCCTGCAGAAGACCTTCGCCTTCCACCTGTCGGGCCACGTCCTGCACTCGCTGTTCTGGCAGAACCTGTCGCCCGAGGGCGGCGAGCGCCCCGAGGGCGAGCTGGCCGACGCGATCACCGAGCACTTCGGCAGCTTCGAGGCCTTCAAGAAGCAGCTCACCAACGCCACCACCGGCGTCCAGGGCTCCGGCTGGGGCATCCTCTCCTGGGAGCCGCTCGGCAAGCGCCTGATCGTCGAGCAGGTCTACGACCACCACGGCAACGTCGGCCAGGGCACCACCCCGCTGCTGGCCTTCGACGCCTGGGAGCACGCCTACTACCTCCAGTACCGCAACGTCCGCCCGGACTACGTCACCCGCCTGTGGGACGTCGTCAACTGGCAGGACGTCTCGGACCGCTTCGCGGCGGTGAAGAGCGCCTGACCCGGTCCAGGTGACCGGAAGGCCCCGGACCGGTCGGGTGGTCCGGGGCCTTCCCCTTGCGGCCCAAGGGGCTTCCCGCGCAGGTGTGTTGACGTCGGCCACGGCTGATCCACGGATCCGCTGGCTCGATTCAACCCCTCGTTCGCCCGCGCGGCGCGCACGGTCCGTATGATCGGCCCACTGTCGGTGACCGGCGGTCGACGGCCGCCCGGGCCCGTCCGGTCCTGAGCGAAAGGCCGCGCGATGGCCCCGCGTCTCTCCCTGGTGGTCCCGGTCTACAACGTCGAGCGCTACCTCGGGGAGTGTCTGGACTCGATCGCGGCCCAGACCTTCGAGGACTTCGAGTGCGTCATGGTCGACGACGGCTCGACCGACGACGGCCCCGTCATCGCCAAGGCGTACGCCGCCCGGGACCGGCGCTTCCGCCTGGTCCAGCAGGAGAACAAGGGACTCGGCGCCGCCCGCAACACCGGCTGGCGCCACCTCACCCCCGGCACCGAGTACCTGGCCTTCGTCGACAGCGACGACACCCTGCCGCCGCACGCGTACGAGCTGATGATCGGCACCCTGGACGAGACCGGATCCGACTTCGCCGCCGGCAACGCGATGCGCCTGCGCACCACCGGCCTCACCCCCTCGCACGCCCACCGCCGCCCGTTCCGCGAGACCCGGCTGCGCACCCACATCCGCGAACTGCCCGCCCTGGTCACCGACCGCACCGCCTGGAACAAGGTCTACCGGCGCTCCTTCTTCGACGCCGCCGGCATCCTCTACCCGGAGGGCATCCTGTACGAGGACGCCCCGGTCAGCGTGCCCCACCACTTCCTCGCCGAGCGCGTCGACGTCCTCGCCGACCCGATCTACCACTGGCGGGTCCGCGAAGGCGGCGACCTGTCCATCACCCAGAAGAAGACCGACCCGCGCGGCCTGATCGACCGCGTCCGCTCCATGGAACTCGTCCGGGAATGGCTGCTGGCCCGCCCCGAACCCGAGTTCGCCGAGCACCTGCGCGCCTACGACCACAACTGCCTGGTCGAGGAGATCCCGATGTTCTTCTGGTCCATCCCGGACGGCGACCGTGCCTACTGGGAGGTCTACCAGCGGCACGTCAGCCGGCTCCTCCGGGCCATCGGCCCCGCCCGCCTGGCCGCCCTGAACCCGCAGCTCCGCCTCAAGTACCGCCTGACCCTGGGCGACCACCTGAACCGCTTCGTCGCCGTCCAGCGCCTCCACCGCCTCGTCCGCCGCACCCGCCAGGCCGCCACCCGGCGCTGAACCCGGGCTCGGTGCCGCCGGTGCCACGTCCGTCCCGTCGCACGAGCGGGCCGTCGGCCGCGGGGACCAGCGGGCTGCCGGCTGGTCCCCACGGCCGCTCATGTGCCGCTCATGCGCCGTTCACGCACCCCCGGCGGCGGCGAAGGCCTGCTGGAGGCGCGGGATCAGGTCGGCGAGATCCTGGTCCCAGCACAGGACGTCATGGCCGCCGTCGCACCGACCCCAACCGGCGCCGGTGCCGTAGTCCACGAAGTGCGGCGTCTGCCCGGCGTTCGTCAAGGCGGCGGCGAGGTGCTGCGACGAGCTCTCCAGCCACCACTCCCTGATGTCCTTGGTGTTGCCGTTCATGTCGCCGTTGCCGACGTAGATCGACACGCTCATCCCCGCGAACGCCGAGGCGTGCTGAGTGGGGTCGGCGGCGTTCCACAGGGAGTCGTTGAACGGCGGGGTGATCGAGATCGGATACGGCGACCCGAACAGGGCGTCACTGTCGACCGCGGGCTGGTAGGGATCGCTGACCGGATGGCAGGCGCTCCACTTGCTGACGCCGGGAAGGATCCCGCTCGTGACGACGGGCAGGGCCCCCTGCGCGTCGATGAGCGAGGCGATGACGACCTCGCGCAGGACCATCTCGTTCCTGGAGAGGTCGCTCTCTCCGGACATGGTCGCCACCTGGCTGAACAGGTCCGGGTGGAGCTGCGCGAGGTGCAACGCGCCGAAGCCGCCCATGGAGATGCCGGCGATGGCGCGGTGCTGCTTGTCCGCGATCGTGCGCAGGTTCGCGTCGATGAACGGGACGACCTGGTTGATCTCGAAGTCCTCCCACCGCTGCGCGCCGGCCGCGGTGGACTGGTCCCGCCAGTTGGAGTACCAGCCGCGCGCGCCCCCGTCGGGAATGACCGTGATCATCCCCAACGAGCTCTTCACCGCGTCGAACTGGGGGAAGTAGGCGCCGGCGAAGTAGTCGCACGGGTCGCCGGGTGAGCCGTGGAGCAGGTACAGGACCGGATAGCGCTTGGTCGGGCTGCTGTTGTAGTCGGCGGGCAGGATGATCCGGACGTGGTGCCCGACCGTGCCGGGGTCGTTGGCCACGGCGGGCGTCGTCACCGTGATGGTGAAGTCGGTGGCAGTGGCGCCCGGAACACCCGGGTTCCGCAGCGAGGGATCGTCGACCTGGGTCAGACCGAAGTTGTCGCTGAGCGTCGGCGGACCGGAGGCGTCCGCGTGGGCGGCGGGCGGCGCGGCGAGCAGAGTCGCCGCGGCCACCACCACGCATGCCAGAACCGCGTGCGCGCGGGAGCGCCAGGCGGCCAGTCGTGATGTCATCAGCGTCCTTGAAATCGACGGGATACCGAAAACCGACGCTAGCGCCTGAGGAATATCGCCGTACGCGAATCAGACGGACTGTCAATTGGTGGGTCTGTCGACGACTCCTGATGCGACGGGAACAACACGGTTCCGAGCTACCGGCGTGCCCCCTGCGGCCACAGCACCTCGACCGGGACGCTGTGCCGGCGGGCGTAGACGACGACGTCCTGAATGATGGTGGCGATGGCTCTCTCCTAGGAGGTGCCGAAGAAGCTGTCGAGGATCTGTTGGGCGGCGAGGCCGGCCGGCAGGGATCCGTCGCGGACCTGGGCTTCCAACGACGGGGCGAGCCGTTGGACTTCGGGGTGCTCGTGGAGCCGCGCGAACAGCTGGTCGTGGACCATGGACCACGTCCACTCGACCTGCTGCTCCCGCCGCTTCGCCGCCAGCGCGCCCGTCGCGTCGAGAACCTTGCGGTGCTGCTGCAGCCGCTCCCACAACACGTCCAGCCCCGCGCCCTCCTGGCCGCTGCACGTCAGCACGGGCGGGGTCCACGCCGCGTCCGGCGCCTGCAACAGTCGCAGCGCGCCCGCGAGTTCGCGGGCTGCGGCCCGAGCGTCCCGCTCGTGCGGGCCGTCGGCCTTGTTGACGGCGATGACGTCCGCGAGCTCCAGCACGCCCTTCTTGATGCCCTGCAACTGGTCGCCGGTCCGCGCCAGGCTGAGGAGCAGGAAGGTGTCGACCATCCCCGCCACCGCCGTCTCGGACTGCCCCACACCCACCGTCTCGATGAGGACCACGTCGTACCCGGCGGCCTCCATGACCACCATCGACTCCCGGGTGGCCTTGGCGACCCCGCCCAGCGTCCCCGAGGTCGGCGAGGGCCGGACGAAGGCGTGCGGGTCGACGGCGAGCCGCTCCATCCGGGTCTTGTCGCCCAGGATGGAGCCGCCCGTCCGGCTGGACGTCGGGTCGACGGCGAGGACCGCGACCCGGTGCCCCAGGCCCGTCAGCATCGTTCCGAAGGAGTCGATGAAGGTCGACTTGCCGACCCCGGGCACGCCCGTGATGCCCACCCGGACCGCCCCGCCCGCGTGCGGCAGCAGCCGCTGGAGCAGCTGCTGCGCGAGCGCGCGGTGGTCGGCCCGGGTGGACTCGACGAGGGTGACGGCGCGCGCGATCCAGGCGCGCGAGCCGTCCAGGACACCCGTCACATAGCTGTCGAGGTCGATCGTCCGCGGAGGCATACGATCAGACAATCACAGCTCGTGGCCGAGGTCGGCCGCCAGCGACTTCAGCAGGTCGTACGCCGCGTCCGGGATGACCGTGCCGGGCGGGAAGACCGCCGCCGCGCCCGCCTCGTACAGGGCGTCGAAGTCCTGCGGCGGAATCACTCCGCCCACCACGATGGTGATGTCCTCCCGCCCGGCCTCGGCGAGTTCGGCGCGCAGCGCGGGCACCAGGGTGAGGTGGCCGGCGGCCAGCGAGGAGACGCCGACGATGTGCACGTCCGCCTCGACGGCCTGGCGGGCGACCTCGGCCGGGGTCTGGAACAGCGGGCCGACGTCGACGGTGAAGCCCAGGTCCGCGAAGGCGGTGGCGATCACCTTCTGGCCGCGGTCGTGGCCGTCCTGGCCCATCTTGGCGACCAGGATGCGCGGGCGGCGGCCCTCGGCGAGCTCGAACCGCTCGACCAGGTCGCGGGTGCGCTGGAGGGAGGCCGACGGGCCCGCTTCGTCTCGGTACACACCGGAGATGGTACGGATCTGGCCGGAGTGGCGGCCGTACACCTTCTCCAGGGCGTCCGAGATCTCGCCGACGGTGGCCTTGGCCCGGGCCGCGTTGACGGCCAGGTGCAGCAGGTTGCCGTCCAGCGAGCCGCCGCGCTGCGGGCCGGCCTCGGCGGCCCGGGTCAGTGCGTCGAGCGCACCGCGGCAAGCGGCCTCGTCGCGCTCCTCGCGCAGCCGGCGCAGCTTCTCGATCTGCCGGGTCCGCACCGAGGAGTTGTCGACCTTGAGCACCTCGATCTGCTCGTCGCTCTCCACCCGGTACTTGTTGACGCCGATCACCGGCTGGCGGCCGGAGTCGATCCGCGCCTGGGTGCGGGCGGCGGCCTCCTCGACGCGCATCTTCGGGATGCCCGCGTCGATGGCCTTGGCCATGCCGCCGGCCGCCTCGACCTCCTGGATGTGCTGCCAGGCGCGGCTCGCCAGGTCGTGGGTGAGCTTCTCGACGTACGCCGAGCCGCCCCACGGGTCGATGACCCGGCAGGTGCCCGACTCCTGCTGGAGCAGCAGCTGGGTGTTGCGGGCGATGCGGGCCGAGAAGTCGGTGGGCAGGGCGAGCGCCTCGTCGAGGGCGTTGGTGTGCAGCGACTGGGTGTGGCCCTGGGTGGCGGCCATCGCCTCGACGCAGGTGCGGGTGACGTTGTTGAACACGTCCTGGGCGGTGAGCGACCAGCCCGAGGTCTGCGAATGGGTGCGCAGCGAAAGGGACTTGGTGTTCTTCGGGTCGAACTGCTTGACCAGCTTGGCCCACAGCAGCCGGGCCGCGCGGAGCTTGGCGACCTCCATGAAGAAGTTCATGCCGATCGCCCAGAAGAACGACAGCCGTGGCGCGAAGGCGTCCACGTCCAGCCCCACGTCCAGGCCCGCGCGCAGGTACTCCACCCCGTCGGCCAGGGTGTAGGCCAGCTCCAGGTCGGCCGTCGCACCCGCCTCCTGGATGTGGTAGCCGGAGATGGAGATCGAGTTGTACCGGGGCATCTTCTGCGAGGTGTACGCGAAGATGTCCGAGATGATCCGCATCGACGGCTGCGGCGGGTAGATGTAGGTGTTGCGGACCATGAACTCCTTGAGGATGTCGTTCTGGATGGTCCCCGCCAGCTTCTCGGGCGGCACCCCCTGCTCCTCGGCGGCGACGATGTACAGCGCGAGCACGGGCAGCACGGCGCCGTTCATGGTCATCGACACGGACATCCGGTCCAGCGGGATGCCGTCGAACAGCTGGCGCATGTCGTAGATCGAGTCGATGGCGACGCCCGCCATGCCGACGTCGCCGGTGACGCGCGGGTGGTCGCTGTCGTAGCCGCGGTGGGTCGGCAGGTCGAAGGCGACCGAGAGGCCCTTCTGACCGGCCGCCAGGTTGCGTCGGTAGAAGGCGTTGGACTCCTCGGCGGTGGAGAAGCCCGCGTACTGGCGGACGGTCCACGGCTGGTTGACGTACATGGTCGGGTAGGGCCCGCGCAGGTACGGGGCGATGCCGGGGTAGGTCTCCAGGAAGTCCAGGCCGGAGAGGTCCGCCGCGGTGTACAGCGGCTTGACGCCGATGCCCTCGGGGGTGTCCCAGACCAACTCGTCGACGTCCTTGCCGGTGGTCTGCCGCCAGGCGGACCGCCACTGGTCGTCGGTACCGCCGCCGGCGCCGCCGTCCAGCCCGATTCCGGTGAAGTCGGGGATCATCGCTCCGCTCCGATCTGGTCCAGCAGGGAGGTGAGGACGGCGACCGCGTCCCCGCCCGCGTAGATGAACTCGTCCACTCCGGCCGGTACTTCGGCGAGCCGCCCGGCCAGCAGCACCCGCCGGGCGCCGGCCGCCTTCAGGGCGCCGGCGACGGCCTCGGCGTGCTCGCCGTACAGGGCGTCGCTGGAGCACAGGCAGGCGACGGTGGCGCCGGAGGCGGTGAACGCCTCGGCGAAGGCCGCCGGGTCGACACCCTCGGCCGACGAGGTCGCGATGCCGCCCGCCTGGAACAGGTTGGCCGCGAAGGTGGTGCGCGCGGTGTGCGCGGAGGCGGTGCCGATCGAGGCCAGGAACAGCCTCGGCCGCTCGCCGGTCTCCGCGACGAAGGCGTCCGAGCGGTCCCGCAGCGCCTCGTACGCCTCGGCGCGGCGCACCCGCGGCAGGCCGCCGCCGGGCGCGGCCGGAGCCGGCTCGCGGACCAGCGGCTGCTCGTCCAGGTGCGGGAACTCGCTGACGCCGGTGATGGGTTCACGCCGCTTGGCGAGCCTGACGGACCGCTCGGCCCAGGTCGCGGCGATCCGCTCGCCGACCAGGCCGTCGGTGAGCGCCGCCTGCTGGCCGCCGGCCCGCTCGATCTCCTGGAACCACGCCCAGGCGGCCTGCGCCAGCTCCTCGCTCAGCCGCTCGACGTACCAGGAGCCGCCGGCCGGGTCGATCACCCGGGCCAGGTGGGACTCCTCCAGCAGGATCGCCTGGGTGTTGCGGGCGATCCGGCGGGCGAAGGCGTCGGGCAGGCCGAGCGCGCTGTCGAAGGGCAGCACGGTGACGGCGTCGGCGCCGCCGACCCCGGCGGCCAGGCAGGCCACCGTGGTGCGCAGCACGTTCACCCACGGGTCGCGGGCGGTCATCATCACCCGGGAGGTGACGGCGTGCTGGCGCTGCGCCGAGGCCTCGGCACAGGCGCCGGACACCTCGGCGACGCGGGCCCACAGGCGGCGCGCGGCACGGAACTTGGCGATCGTCAGGAACTGGTCGGCGTCCGCCGCGTAGCGGAACTCCAGCTGGCCGAGCGCGGCGTCCACCGACAGCCCGGCGGCGGTCAGCGCGCGCAGGTAGGCGAGGCCGGTGGCCAGCGAGCAGCCCAGCTCCTGGGCGGGGGAGGCGCCGGCCTCGTGGTACGGCAGGGCGTCGACGGTGAGCGCCCGGAGCCCCGGGTGGCCGGCGGTGCAGCGGGTGGCGAGCGCGGTGGCCTCGGCGAGCAGCGCGCCGGTGCGGGCGGTGTCGCCGGTGCGGGCCTGGAGGCCGAGCGGGTCGGCGCCGAGGTTGCCGGCGGCGGAGGCGGGGGAGACCTCGCGCGCCTCGTACAGCTTGAACAACTGCTCGGCGGCGTCGGTGAATTCGGGGCCGGCGTCGAGCGTCACGGCGGCCAGGTCCAGGTACACCCCGGCGAGTGCCTCGGGCAGGGCGTCCACCGGCAGGCCCTCGTCGCCCAGCTCCAGCCAGAGCGAGCCGACGCCGTGCTCCAGGTCGGCGAGCACCGCCTCGTTGGTGCGCCGCCGGTCCGGGTCGGCGTGCCGCTGGCGGACGTCCCACCCGGTGACCGCGGAGCCCTGCGGGCGGCCGCCGCGGACGAACGGCGGGAAGCCGGGGAAGCCGGGCTCGGTCGTGCCGTCCTCGGCGGTGTACAGCGGGCGGGCGCGCAGGCCGTCCTGGAGGGGGGTGGTGAGCGCCTGCTCGGCGGCGGCGCCGTCCTCGGGCTGGGCACCGGACTTGCGCAGCACGCCTTCGACGAGCTGCTGCCACTGCTCACGGTGCGCGGCCGGGAACTCGGCGGCGAGGGGGAGCCCTTCGGGTGGGACCTTCATGTGCGCAGGTTAGCGCCCGTTAGCGCACCCGCAGGAGGGGAACGGTGTGTGACCTAGTTCTCGCTTTGACGTGGCCCTCGCACTCCCTCCGGCCGGGGGTGCCGCGAGGGGTGGCACCCGAGGTCGGGACTGGTGTCACCGGTGGCACCAGGCGGGTGTCGAGGTGTGGCGGCGGAGCCGTTGTCAACGCCGTTGTCACGGAACGCGATCGATCGCCCGGAAGTGCCCGGATCAGGGGGATTGCGGAACCCCGGTGCTCATCTATTAAGTTACTTCGAAGAAAGGTGGGCGGGGGCGGCATCCCCCGTACGTCCCCGCCCGCCCTTCGTCGTGCCTTCGCGTCCCCGGACGCCTCGAACGAATCTGCGAACGTCCCCCGAACGTTTCCCCGACGTCCGGACGTCCCCCGAAGGAGAGCCCACCGCGATGGGAAAGCGCCGCAAGCCCAGCCCCCCGAGCCGGGCCCGCCTGGCGGTCCTCACCACGGCGATGGCCGGCGGCGCGGTGCTCGCCTCCGGCACCGCCCACGCCGAGCCGACCCCCTCGCTCGCCACCGTCAAGGAGCAGGTGGACAACCTCAACGAGCAGGCCGAGCAGGCGATCGAGCAGTACAACGGCTTCCAGGAGAAGCAGCAGAAGCTCCAGGGCGACGCCAACCAGATCCAGGAGAAGGTCGCCCGCGGGCAGGAGGCGATGAACGAGCTGCGCACCCGGCTCGGCGCGGTCGCCGCCGACCAGTACCGCACCAACGGCATCGACCCGTCCGTCCAGCTGATGCTCGACTCCGACCCGGCCGCCTACCTGGAGCGCGCCGCGGTGCAGAACCAGGTCGCCGACACCCAGACCTCCCTGCTCAAGCAGGCCCAGGAAGAGCAGCGCAAGCTCGACCAGGACCGCACCGAGGCCGCCACCACGCTCGCCCAGCTCGACTCGGTGGGCACCGAGCTGGCGGCGAAGAAGAAGGACATCCAGGCGAAGCTGGCCCAGGCCCAGGCGATGCTGAACAAGCTCAGCGCCGAGGACCGGGCCAAGATCAACGCCCAGCAGAGCGCCGAGAAGGCCAAGGCCGAGGCCAAGCAGGCCGCCAGCGCGGCCGCCGCGGACCGCGCCTCCCGCTCCGCCGACCGCCCGGACATGAGCACCCCGCCGCCGCCGGCCAGCGGCCGGGCCGCCAGCATCATCGCGTTCGCCCAGGCCCAGCTCGGCAAGCCCTACGGCTGGGGCGCCACCGGCCCCAGCAGCTTCGACTGCTCCGGCCTGACCGGCGCCGCCTACCGCGCGGCGGGCGTCAAGCTCTCCCGGATGTCCCAGGACCAGTGGAACGACGGCCCGCGCATCGACCGTGCCAACCTCCAGCCCGGCGACCTGGTCTTCTTCTACGGCGACATCCACCACGTCGGCATCTACATCGGCGACGGCAAGATGATCCACGCCCCGCGCACCGGCAAGAACGTCGAGGTCCTGCCGATCAGCGCCATGCCCTACGTCGGCGCCGTCCGCCCGGCCTGACGCGCCATCCGGTGGCCCGCTCCCGCTCCGGCGGGGGCGGGCCACCGTCGTTCTCGGGGGTGTGCCGGCGGGTGCCGGTCAGAGCCCGGCGAGGCGCTCCAGCAGCCGGGCCGGGTCGGTGAGGCCGCAGGCCTGGCGCACCGCGGCGTCGTGGGCGGCGGCCAGCGCGTCGAGGCGGGTGAGGCGGGTGCGGCCCTGGCGGGAGAGGTGGGCGGTGATCCGGCGGCGGTCCTGGTCGCCCTGGCGGCGGTAGACCCAGCCGTGGTCGGCCAGCGCGTCCACCAGCCGGCTCAGGCTGGCCTGCGGCACCAGCAGGGTCTGGGCGAGTTCGCCCATCGGGTGGCCCCGGCCGTCGGCGAGGGCGCGCAGCACCCGCCACTGGTCGACGGTGCAGTCCTCCTCGGCCAGGGCGGCCGCCAGGCCGGTGGAGAGGCGGCGGTGGGCCAGGGTGAGCAGTTCGACCAGCAGCGGTTCCGGGGTCGTACGGATGTCCTCCGCCGGTGCGGTCATCTGGTCCTCCCCTTCGGGTCCGTCCGCGGCCCTTCCGGACTTTCCCGGGGGCGACAGGACGACCATACTCGCACTGGTGAGCGTCGAGGCGATCCTGATCGATCCGCTCGAAGCGCTGCACTCCGTGCGGGAGGAGCGGGGGGAGGCGGCGTTCCGGGTGGGCCTCGTCGTGCCGCAGTCCGGCCCGCTGGGGCTGACCGGCCCGTCCGCGCTGGACGGCGCTCTGCTCGCCGGGCACGAGGTGAACGCGGGCGGCGGCGTGCTCGGCCGCCCGCTGGAGCTGGTGCTGGTGGACGGCGGTGGCACCCCGGAGCGGGTCGCGGCCGAGGTCCGGACGCTGCTGGACGCGGGCGCGCTGGACGCGCTCGCCGGGTGCCACACCAGCGATGTGCACCGGGCCGTCGAGGCGGTCGCGGCCGGGCGCACCGCGTACGTCTTCACCCCGCCGCACGAGGGCGGCTCGCGGCTGCCCGGCGTGCTCTGCACCGGCGTCGACCCGTCGGGCCAACTCGGTGCGGCCATGGAGGAGCTGACGGTACGTCACCATCTCCGCCGGTGGGCCCTGATCGGCAACGACTACATCTGGCCGCGGTCCGTCCACGGCGCGGCCGCCGCGCTGGCCGCCCGCTCCGGCGCCCGGGTGGTGCTGGAGCGGCGGATCCCGTTCGGGGGCGTCGAGGGCGCGGTCGAACCGCTGCTGGACGCGCTGCGCGCCACCCGGGCGGACGCCCTGCTGCTCAGCCTGATCGGGCGCGACCTGGTGCTCTTCAACCGGGCGCTGCGGCGCAGCGGCCTGGACCGCCGCCTGGTGCGGCTGTCCGGAGCCCTGGAGGAGAACGGCCTGCTCGCCCTCGGCGGCGACGACACCGGGACGCTGTACGCCGCGATGCCCTCCTTCGCGACCCTGGCCGAGGAGCGCCGGCAGAGCCTCGCCGAGCGGCACCAGGCGCTGTGCGGACCGTGGGCGCCGGTCCTGGACGCCTACGCGGTCGGCCTGTACGACGGCCTGCACCTGCTCGCCGCGCTGGCCGCCCGCCGCGCCCTGGAGCCGTCCGGCCTGGCGCGGGCCGCCGGCCGGATGCTGCGCGCCGAGGGGCGCCCGGTCCACCTCGCCCGCGCCGAGGGGCTCGGGTTCACCGTCCTGCCCTGAGGCGGCGGCGCCCGTGCCCTGAGGTGACGGCGCCCGTGCCCCAAGGTGGCGGCGCCCCGTGGAAGTCAACCGTTCTCACGTGGCGGAACGTCGAAACAAAACCCTTCCATCTGGAAATACTTGCCTCTACAGTCTCCCCACACACCCGCAGGGTCGTCACGGAGAGAGAGCACCATGGCCGACACACCCGCGCCCCAGAGCATCGAGAGCTACGGCTACCAACAGGAGCTTCGCCGGTCCCTGACCTTCACCGACCTGCTCGTCTACGGGCTGGTGTTCATGGTGCCGATCGCCCCGTTCGGCATCTTCGGCAGCGTCTTCCAGGGCTCGGGCGGCATGGTCGCCCTGGCCTACGTCCTCGGCATGGTGGCGATGATGTTCACCGCCCTGTCCTACGCCCAGATGTCCCGGGCCTTCCCGATGGCCGGCTCGGTCTACACCTACGCCGGGCGCGGCATCGCGCCGCCGGTCGGCTTCCTGTCCGGCTGGATGATCCTGCTCGACTACGTGCTGGTGCCGGGCCTGCTGTACCTGATCGCGGGCGTCGCGATGAACTCCCTGGTCCCGTCCGTCCCGGTGTGGCTCTGGCTGATCGGCTTCGTGCTGCTCAACACCGTGGTCAACTACCTGGGCATCGAGACCACCTCCAAGGTCAACAAGGCCATGCTGATCGGCGAACTCGTCGTGCTGGCCCTGTTCGTGGTGGTCGGCGTGATCGCCCTCGCCTCCGGCAAGGGCCGGGGCTTCGACTTCACCCCGCTCTACAACTCGCACACCTTCTCGTGGAGCCTGGTCTTCGGCGCGGTGTCGGTCGCGGTGCTGAGCTTCCTCGGCTTCGACGGGATCTCCACCCTCTCGGAGGAGAACCGGGACTCCGCCAAGGCGATCGGCCGGTCGATGGTGGCCGCGCTGCTGCTGGCGGGCACCCTGTTCATCGTGCAGACCTGGGTGGCCTCGCTGCTGGTCGCCGATCCGGACTCCCTGGTCCGGGACGGCGACCCGAACGGCACCGCCTTCTACGACGCGGCCCGCACCGCCGCCGGGGGCTGGCTCGCCACGCTGACCGCCGCCTCCACCGCCGTGGCCTGGGGCTTCGCCAACTCCCTGGTCGCCCAGGCGGCCACCTCGCGACTGCTGTACGCGATGGCCCGCGACCGCCAGTTGCCCGCCTTCCTCGCGAAGATCCACCCGACCCGCCGGGTGCCGGTCAACGCCACCCTGCTGACCGCCGGCATCTCGCTGGTGCTCGGGCTGTACATGGCCTCGCGCGAGGACGGCATCACCCTGCTGAGCACCCTGGTCAACTTCGGGGCGCTGACCACCTTCCTGGTCCTGCACGTCGCCGTGGTCGTCCACTACCTGGTCCGCAAGCGCAGCAAGGACTACTGGCGCCACCTGATCGCCCCGGCCATCGGCTTCGCGATCCTCGGCTACGTCGTCTACAACGCCAACATCGCCGCCCAGCGGCTCGGCTTCGTCTGGCTGCTGATCGGCGGGATCGTGCTGGCCGGGCTGATCGCGACCGGCCGCAAGCCCCGACTGGCCGTCACCGAGGCCGAATCCGTCATCGGCGCCGAGCCCGCCGCCGCCGGTGCCACCACCCCCGAGGAGAAGCAGTGAGCCTGCCCGAGATCGTCACGCTGTCCCCGACCCCGGAGGACTACTCCTACACCTTCGGCGGCCGCGCCCCGCTGGTCACCGTCCAGCCCGGCACCGTCGTCGAACTGACCACCGAGGACTGCTTCGGCGGCAAGGTGCGCGGCACCGGCGACCTGCCCAGCCAGGTGTGCGTCTTCCCGTACCTCAACCCGGTCACCGGGCCGATCGCGGTGGCCGGAGCCGAGCCCGGCGACCTGCTCGCGGTCCACTTCGTGGAGATCACCCCGGCCCGGGACCACGGAATCTCCAGCACCTTCCCGCACTTCGGCGCGCTGACCGCGACCCACAGCACGGCGATGCTGCACGCGCCGCTGGAGGAGCGGGTCTGGATCTACGAACTGGACGTCAAGGCGGGCACCTGCCGGTTCCGGGCCCGGGGCGGCGACTTCACGGTGGACCTGCCGCTCGACCCGATGCACGGCACGGTCGGCGTGGCCCCAACGGCCGGCGAGGTGCTGGCCTCGATCACCCCGGGCGCGCACGGCGGCAACCTGGACACCCCCGAGATGCGGGCCGGCACCACGGCCTACTTCGGCGTCAACGTCGACGGCGGCCTGCTCGCCATCGGCGACGGCCACGCCCGCCAGGGCGAGGGGGAGGTGTGCGGCACGGCGGTGGAGGCGGCGATGCGCACCACCGTGATCGTCGACCTGGTCAAGGGCGGCGGCCCGGCCTGGCCCCGGCTGGAGAACGACGACTTCCTGATCAGCACCGGCTCGGCCCGTCCGCTGGAGGACGCGTTCCGGATCAGCCAGCACGACCTGGTCGGCTGGACGGGCGAGCTGCTCGGCCTGGACCAGCTGGACGCGTACCAGCTGGTCAGCCAGGCCGGACTGGCCCCGGCGGCGAACGTCTGCGACACCAACTACACGATGGTCGCCAAGCTGCCGAAGGACGTGCTGGGCCGGGCCCGCGCCTACGACGGCCTGCACGACCGGCTGCGCGAGACGGCCGCGGCGTACCTGCGGCACCGGTAGTCTTCGCCGGGCCGGACGCTAGGGATGCGGTGCGCAGGCCAGCAGGTAGGGCAGCGCCGGCAGCGTCAACACCCAGAGCCACCCGGCCAGTTGACGCCGCCGGCCGCCGCCCGGCCGGGCCAGGCGGCGGACCCGGGCCAGCACCCCGGTGGAGGCCGCCCCCAGCGAACCCTCCGGAGCGGGGCCCGAGGCCGGGGCGCCCGAGGCCAGGGCACAGAGCGCGGAGGCCAGTTCGCCCCGGGACACCTCCGCCAGCGCCGCGTCGTCCGCCGCCATCTCCAGCAGCAGCGCCACCTCCGCGCGCCCCACCCGGGCCAGCGGCAGCGGCCCGAGCAGCCGCGCGAAGGTATCGGCGGGCAGCCGGAGGAGGTGGTGGCGGCCGCGGATGTGCCCGTGCTCGTGCGCCACGGCCGCGGCGAGCTGCCGTTCGTCCAGCAGTCGCAGCGCCCCGCGCGACAGCACCACCCGGGAGCGCCGCCCGGGCAGGCAGTAGACGGTCGGATGGGCGTGCTCCAGCACCAGCGCGCCCCAGCGCCGGTCCCGTACGGCGACCACGTCCAGCACCGCCCGGTGCCGCCGCCGGATCCGCCCGGCCCGGGCGCCGGCGGTGGCCAGCAGCCCGGCGAGCGCCGCCCCGGCGGTGGCCAGCAGCCACCAGTCGTGGGTGTGCGGTACGACCGGCCCGGCCGGTTCGAGGTGGGGGAGCAGCCCGAGCAGCCCGGCCGGCTCGTGCGCGGCGGGCTCCAGCGCGTGGTGCGCGGCGAGCACCAGGGCGACGGTGAAGGAGGCCATCAGCGCCAGCCACAGGGCCGCGCCCAGCGCCGGACGGGCCTGGAGCCGGGGGTGGCCGGCCAGCCGGGGGGGCAGCAGGAGGCCGGTCACGGCCAGGTGCAGGCCGAGCAGGGCGAGCGTCACTCGGAGTCCCGGGCCTTCACCTGCTCCAGGGCGGCGAGCAGGGCGGAGGCCTCGTCCCCGGTGATCCGGTCGACGAAGTGCAGCAGCGCGCCGGCCCGGTCCGGGCTGGTCTCCAGCGCCTGGTGCATCAGCTGGGCGGTGTACGCCTCACGGGTGCAGGTCGGCTCGTACACCCAGGCGCGGCCGACCTTGTCCCGGCGCAGCCAGCCCTTGGTGTGCAGGATGTCGGCGACCGTGGTGACGGTGGTGTACGCGACGGCCCGCTGCCGCTGGAGGTCGTCGACCACCTCGCGCACCGTGGCCGGGCGGCCCCAGGACCAGAGCCGGTCCATGATCTCGGCCTCCAGATCGCCGAAGCCCCGTAGCACCGCCCTCGTCCCCTTCGCCGAGCCGACCGCGGGCGCCCTTCGCCCGCCGGATCGCGGCCCATGCTACGGCGAGCGCCGGGCGCCCGCCCCCGGTGTGCGGAGGTGGGCGCCCGGCGGATTCCGAGCGGTGCCCGGCCGGTGCGCGGCCGGTGCCCAAGCGGTGTCGGGCGTGTTCGGGCGGCGGGCCCGCCGGTCAGGACAGCCGCCGCCCGAGCGGCACCCGGGAGCGGGTGAACAGCGCCGCGAGCAGCCCCGCGAGCACCGGCAGCACCAGCACGACCAGCAGCAGCTCGCCCCAGGGCGCGGTGATCAGCGCCGGCGGCGAACCGAAGCCGCTCGCCCGGGACTTGAGCAGCCCCACCGCCGGGACGAAGCCGTTGGCCGCGCCGAGCAGCGCCCCCAGCAGGGCGATGAGCGCGCACTGGAGGCCCGCCATGGTCCGCCGGATCCGCGGCGGCGCGCCGACGGCGGCCAGGGTGGCCTGGTCCTGTCGGGAGTCGGCGGCCGCGAGCCCGGTGGCGATCCCGGCCGCGCCGAGCACCACGATTCCGGCAAAACCGCTGAGCGCCAGGGTGAGCGCGTCGCTCTTCGGCTGGTAGCCGCGCTCGACGTCCAGCCGGGCGAAGCGGTCCAGCCGGACGGCCGCGGCCTCGGCGCGCTGCTGCGCCTTGCGGTCGGGCGGGGTGGCCGGGCGCCAGACCGCTCCGCTCGGCTCGGCGGACAGCCCGAGCCCGGACAGCGCGGTGGTGGGCAGCAGCCCCTGGGCGAAGCGGGCGGCCGCCGGGTTGTCGACCAGCACCGCGTCGACCGGGACCTCCCGCAGGTCGGGCGTGGGGATCTGCCCCGGCTGGACGGGGCCGCCGCCGCGCAGCAGCATGACGGCCTTGCCGTCGGTGCCGATCAGCGACGGGTCGAAGACCAGCAGCCTCCCGGCCGCCAGTGCCTGCTCGGCCGCGGGGTTCTGGACGCCGAACAGGTTGTGCAGCACGGTGGCGTCCCCGGTGGCGACGTGCGGAATGTCGGAGAGCCGGCGGTGGTCCATCGGGCTCTTGAGCGTGACGGTGCTGGAGCAGTTGTCGCAGAACCGGTAGACCAGCTGGCCGATGTCGGCCCGCGGGCCGAGCCCGGTCAGCTGCTTCTCCACCTCGGCGCGCAGCTGGGTGGCCTGCGGCCCGTCGCGGTGGCTGTCCAGCTGGACGGCGCCGTACGGGGCCTGCGGCCGGTAGTCGCGCCGGTTCTCGGCGTCCGTGCTGGTGCTGTACACCCCGATCGCGACCGCTCCGGCCACCGCGGCCATCACCGCGGCGACGGCCGGCGCGGTGCGGGAGCGGTGCCGGGCGGAGTCCCGCAGCGCCAGCCGGGGCCCGAGCGGCAGCCGTCCGGCGGCCCGGCCGAACAGCGCGACCAGCACCGGGGTGCAGGCCAGCAGGCCGAGCTCGGCGGTGACCGAGCCGCCCAGCACGGTGAGCGTACGGGCGTCGTAGGTGCTCACCACCGGCAGGCCGCGCTGCACCGCGCTCGCGCCGTACATCGCGATCGCGCCGCCGCCGAGGACCAGCACCACGCCGAGCAGGGTGACCAGCCGGCTGGGCGCCCGGACGGTGTCCCGCCCGGTGAGCCCGGCGGTGACGCTGCGGCGGGCGGCCTGCCAGGCGGGCAGCGCGGCCGCGAGCAGCGCGGTGAGCAGGCCGATCCCGGCGATCGCGAGCAGGTCCAGCGGGCGCAGCGCGAAGTGCCCGAAGCGCGCGCCGCCGACCTGTTCGATCCACGGCCGCAGTCCGGCCACCACCCCGGTGCCGAGCGCCACGCCGAGCGCCGCGCCGACCACGCCGAGCACCACGCCCCCGCCGAGCACCACCGCGCCGACGTGGGTGCGCTTGCCGCCGGCCGCGCCGAGCAGGGCGAGCTGGCGGCGTGAGCGGCGGGCACCGACGGCGAAGGCGGGCCCGGCGAGCAGGGCGACCTCCAGCAGCGCCATCCCGGTGACGGTGGCGACCACGACCTTGGTGCTGTTGCCCGCGGCGGGGTCGCTGTAGCTCCGGCTGTCGCGGTAGTAGGGGACGGCCCCGTACGGCGGCGGGTCGAGCGCGACCGAACGCGCGGTCAGCGTGTAGCCGTGGGTGTTGAACTCCTGCACCTTCGCCCAGTCGACGGCGGCTCCGGCCGGGAGGTGGACCAGCCAGGCGGGGTGCCCGCCCGCGTCCCGCTCGGCGGCGGGGAGGCCCGGGTCCTGGGCGGCGGCCAGCTGGTCGAGCAACTCGCCAGGGCGGGCGACGAGTTCGACCCGGCCGAGCTCGTCCGGGTGCTCCACCACGCCGGTGATGGTGTACGTCGTCCGCTCCAGGCCCTGGACGGTGGTGGTGCCGCCGAGCGAGAGCCCGGCGTGGTCCAGGAAGGCCCGGGTGGCGGCCAGTTCGTGCGGGGCGTTCGGGGCGCGGCCCTCGACCAGGTCGAGCCGGCCGCGCCAGACCGGGTCGCCCAGGTCCGCCTCGGTGGTGAGGGTGCGGACCAGGCCCTCGGGCGAGGTCGCGCCGGTCTCCGGACCGGTCCGGGCGGGGGTGAGCGCGCTGCCGGGCGGCAGCAGCGAGGCGACCAGGACGGCCGGGTCGGTGCTCGCGGCGCTCTGCCGGTCGGCGGTGGGCTGCTGCCCCGGGGGCGAGTAGACGGTGAAGGCGCCGTCCTCGGCGACCGGGGCCTGTTCGACGGCCCGGCCCGGGGCCAGCGCGGTGACCAGCGCGTCCGCGCCGCCCACCACCCGTTCGACCCGTTCGGCCGGGCTGAGCTGCCCGCTGCGATGGACGACGTCGGCGCCGGTGACGCCGAGGACGGGCAGCGCGACCATCGCCACGATCAGGGCGCTGCGCCCCTTGGCCCGCAGCGCGTCGCGTCGGGCGATGCGCAGCGCGACCTTCCAGGCTCCCAGCCTCACCGGACCACCTCACCGGAGGGGTGGGGGACGGCCACCGGGTGGCCGCCGAAGCGGCGCCCGACGCTCTCCGAGGCGACCTCGCCGTCGCGCAGGTGGACCACCCGGTCCGCCCAGGCGGCGTGCTCCGCTGCGTGGGTGACCATCATGGCGGCCGCCCCGGCGTCGCAGCGGGCGCGCAGCACGGCGAGCACGGCCTCGCCGGTGGCGGAGTCGAGCGCGCCGGTCGGCTCGTCGGCGAGCACCAGCCGGCGGTCGCCGATCAGGGCGCGGGCGATGGCGACGCGCTGCTGCTGGCCGCCGGACATGTCGTCCGGGAAGCGGTCGGCGAGCTCCCCGATGCCGAGTTCCTCCAGTGCGGTCAGCGCCTCGCGGCGGGCGGTGCGGCCCGGAACGCCGTCGAGTTCGCGCGGCAGGGCGATGTTCTCGGCGGCGGTGAGCGCGGGGATCAGGTTGTAGTCCTGGAAGACGTACCCGACGGAGCGCCGCCGCAGGTCGGCGAGCCGGCCGCGGCTGAGGCCGCCGAGCGCGACGCCCTCGACCAGCACCTCGCCCTGGCTGGGCAGGTCCAGCCCGCCCGCCAGGGTCAACAGGGTGGACTTCCCGGAGCCGGAGGGCCCCATCACGGCGACGAACTCGCCCGGATGGACGGCCAGGTCGACCCCGCGCAGGGCGTGCACCTCGGCGGCGCCGCGGCCGTGCACCCGGGAGACCTTGGCCAACTGCAGGACCGCTGCGGTCCGGCGCGGATCGGTGTGGGACACACTTCCCCCTCGTGAGCTGTTCAGCTGCATATGTCGGTGAACTATATATGCCGCGTGGCGGTGCACAAGGCGGTCCGGGTTTGGTCAAGCTTCTACAAAGCTGTCGAAGATGGGCCGAAAAGGTGACTCCGTCCGGCCGTGACGGGTCTATGCTTTTTGAGGTTTGAAAAGGCACCTCGTTCGGTGAGGCGTCTTCACGGACACAGGCCACTGATCCGACGACGTCGAGAGACGCCCAGGGTTAGGACAGATCCTCCCGACCTAAGGGTTGATCCGAAGTGGCTTCCGGCCCATGAGGGTTGGACACGCCGTGGAGTGCCAAAGCTCTGACGAGTTGGGGTGTGCCGACCCTTCGGGGCGGCGTGCTCCTTGCCGTGTCGCGATGCGGCGCACAGACGGTGCGCCCCCGGCCGGGAGGAGGCGAGAGACATGGACTGCAGTAGTCCGGGCCACAGTTGCCCCTACCCCCGCATGCTCTCGAACACCTCCGGCACGCGGTAACAACCTTCCCTGCGCGTTCACCCGGCGCTTCGTCCTGCGCTCAACCATGCCTCGACGCAAGCCGCCTGACGCATCGTCATGTCCGTACGGCCGCCGCCGCTCAGCGTCGCCGTGCGGAGTGGATGCCATGCGCCCGCAGGGAGGATCGCTGCTGCGTGCCCCCTGTCGCCCTCTCCAGAAGGAGGGCAGGGAGGCCCCGCCATGACCAACGTGACGCTGAACCCCAAGGTTCCCGCCGCCCCCACCGCTCCCATCGCCGCCGCCCAGTCCGCCGTGCTCGACGACGCCCACGTCGGCGACATCAAGGGCGCGCTCGGCACCATCAGGCTCGACGACACGACCCCCCGCCACGGCCTCTCCGCCCGCCTCAAGACCCTGCTCGCGATCATCGGCCCCGGCCTGATCGTGATGGTCGGCGACAACGACGCGGGCGCCTTCTCCACCTACGGCCAGGCCGGTCAGAACTACGGCACCCAGCTGCTGTGGACCCTGCTCATGCTGGTCCCCGTCCTGTACGTCAACCAGGAGATGGTGCTGCGCCTGGGCGCCGTCACCGGCGTCGGGCACGCCCGGCTGATCCTGGAGCGCTTCGGCAAGTTCTGGGGCGCGTTCAGCGTCATCGACCTGTTCCTGCTCAACGCGCTCACCCTGGTCACCGAGTTCATCGGCGTCACGCTGGCGGCCGGGTACCTGGGCCTGCCGAAGGTCGCCTCGGTCGTCCTGGCGGCGGCGATCATCATCGCCTCGGCCTTCACCGGCTCCTTCCAGCGCTTCGAGCGCGTGGCGGTGACGCTGTGCGTGGGCTCGCTGCTGCTGGTGCCGATCTACTTCATGATCCACCCCAGGACCTCGCAGATGGCCCACGACTTCGTGGTGCCGAGCATGCCGGGCGGCTCCGGCCAGCTCGCGGCGGTCATGCTGGTGATCACCTCCATCGTGGGCACCACCGTGGCCCCGTGGCAGCTGTTCTTCCAGCAGTCGTACGTCATCGACAAGCGGATCACCCCGCGTTTCATGAAGTACGAGAAGGTCGACCTGTGGATCGGCATCGTGATCGTGATCGTCGGTGCCGCCGCGATGATCGGCTTCACCGCCGCGGCCTTCGCGGGCACCGACGGCTTCGGCCAGTTCTCCGACGCCGCCGCCGTGGCCAAGGGCATCGAGGACAAGGCGGGCCACCTGGCGGGCATCCTCTTCGCCATCGCGCTGCTGGACGCCTCGATCATCGGCGCCTTCGCGGTCTCGCTCTCCACGGCCTACGCGATCGGCGACGTCTTCGGGATCAAGCACTCGCTGCACCGCGGGGTCAAGGGTGCCAAGGGCTTCTACGCGGTCTACGCCGGTCTGGTGGCGGTCGCCGCGGCGATCACCCTGCTGTCGAACGGCTACACCCAGGGCCTGATGACCCAGTTCGTCCAGGTGCTGGCCGGTGTGCTGCTGCCCTCGGCGACGGTGTTCCTGCTGCTGCTCTGCAACGACAAGGCCGTGCTCGGCCCCTGGGTCAACGGCCCCAAGACCAACGCCTTCACCTCCGCGGTCGTCGGCGTGCTGGTCATGCTGTCCCTGATCCTCACGGCGGCCGTGGTCTGGCCGGACATCAGCTCGGCGGCGATCCTCTGGATCATGGCCGGCTGCGGCGTGACCGGGGTGCTCGTCGCCGGGTACTTCTTCACCGCCGGCCGCCGGGGCACCAAGGAGGACCCGATCGACCGCACCGGCCGGGAGGAGTGGCGGATGCCCCCGCTGGAGACCCTCGCCAAGCCGGTGATGTCCACCGCGCGCAAGGTCGGCATGGGCGCCCTGCGCGCCTACCTGCTGATCGCGATGATCATGGTCATCATCAAGGTCGTCCAGACCGCGCTCAACCACTGAGCCACCGATCACAGCCCGTACGGACGGGTGGTGGGCAGCGGCTCGCCACCCGTCCGTTCCCTTCTCCCGTGAAGGAGGTGCCGCCGTGCACACCCTGACCACCGTCGACTTCCTGGTCCGGCTCGCCACCGGCATCGCCTGCGGCGCGCTGATCGGCGTCGAGCGCCAGTGGCGGGCCCGGATGGCCGGCCTGCGCACCAACGCCCTGGTCGCCGCCGGAGCCACCCTGTTCGTGCTGTACAGCGAGGTCGTCGGCGACACCGGCAGCCCCACCCGGGTCGCCTCGTACGTCGTCTCCGGCATCGGCTTCCTCGGCGGTGGCGTCATCCTGCGCGACGGCGCCGGCGTGCGCGGCCTCAACACCGCCGCCACGCTGTGGTGCTCGGCCGCCGTCGGGGTGCTGGCCGCCTCCGGCAAGCTGGAGCTGGCCGGCCTCGGCACGCTCGCCGTGCTCGTCGTCCACCTGGTGCTGCGCCCGGCCGGCCGACTGCTCGACCGGGCCCCGCAGTCCGGCAGCGACCCGGACTCCACCAGCCGGGCCACCGTCCACCTGGAGTGCGACCGCAAGGCCGAAACCCACATCCGCGCCCTGCTGCTCCAGGCGCTGGCCGCCTCCGGCCTCGCCCCCACCGGCCTGCGCGCCCGCCGCACCGAGCAGGGCGACGCCACCAACCTGCGGGCCACCGTCTCCATCACCGGCCAGGTGACCCCCGCGCTGGAGCAGGTCGTCACCCGGCTGTCGCTGGAGCCGGGCGTGCGCGACCTGCACTGGCACCTGGACGACGATTCCGACGAGCAGGGCAACACCGCGCTGGCCTGAGGGAGTAGAACGGAGGGGCCGTCATTCGACTCCACCGGGAGGCCCGATGCTGAAACCCGACCCCAGGCACGGGCCGCTGGTGCCGATGCTGCTGGTGCTGACCGTGGTCACCGGAGTGGTGGACGCGGTCAGCTACCTCGAACTCGGCCACGTCTTCGTCGCCAACATGACCGGCAACGTGGTGTTCCTCGGCTTCGCCCTGGCTGGCGCGGCGAACCTCTCCGCCACCGCCTCGCTGGCCGCCCTCGCAGCCTTCGTGCTCGGCGCCATGGCGGGCGGCCACCTCTCCCGGCGCCTGCCCGGCCACCGGGGCCACCTGCTGACCGCGGCCGTCGCCGTCCAATCGGTGCTGGTCGCCGTGAGCACCGTCCTGGCGGCCGTCGCCGGGCACGCCTCCGACCCCGCCCGCTACACCCTGATCGGGCTGCTCGGCTTCGCCATGGGTGGGCAGAACGCGGTGGTCCGCTCCCTCAAGGTCCCCGACCTCACCACCACCGTGCTCACCATGACCATCACGGCCCTCGCCGCGGACCGCAGCGGCCCCCGCCGACTCGCCTCCGCCGTCTGGATGTTCGCCGGGGCGCTGGTCGGCGCACTCCTCGTGCTCCACACCGGCGTCCCCACGGCGCTCGCCCTGGCGCTCGTCCTCCTCGTCGGGGTCGCCGTCCTCACCTACAACGCCGCCAGGCGGACCCCGGCGCCGGGCTGGACCGAGCCGCTCTGAGGCCGGCCAGGGCCTGTCCGGCAAAGATCCGCCGGACAGTGCCTAGCGGTTTCACTCCTCCCCGCGGTGTCCCGCGCGGCCGCTCCAGAGCGGTTCGAGCCGGGCCCAGGCGGTGGCCCAGGCGGCCTCGGCGCGGCGATCGAGCGCGTGGAGGCGGATCCGGAGGACGAGGACGAGGGCCGCGAGCAGGACGAGGAGGCCGCCGGCGCCGGTGCAGGCGGCCGACACCGCGAGGGCGGCGCGGTTGGCCGGGGGAGCGGTCGCGTTGCCGTCGGGGTCGACCCAGACCGGGACGACGGCGCCGGGGAGGGCCGTGCGCGGGGCCTGGACGGTGCCGGTGTGCGCGGTGCCCCCGGGGTAGGTCCAGGAGGCCTCGACGTCGATTTGGCTGCTGTAGCCGCCGCCGAACCGGCCGCCGACGGTGGCGTTGTGGTCGGAGACGGTGCCGACGACGGCGTCGACCTGGCGCAGCCGGACCCGGTCGGTGTCGGCCTGGGGCGCGGTGGAGCGGAACAGGAGCAGGGCGCCGCCGACGGACAGGGCCGTGGCGAGCAGCCCGCCGAGGAGCGCGAGCAGCCAGGCCCGGGCGCGGGCCCGGTCGACAGGGCGGGCGAGCGCCTCGTGCCGGGCCCCGAGGGCCCGCCTCACCTGACGACCGGTTCGCCGCGGGAGCGACGCGGGCCTGGTCGGGCGGGGAGTGCTGTGCACGGTGAGGACTCCTCAGGGGCGCGGGCGCGTACGGGGTTTCGTTACCCAATCTCCACCCGGCGGACCCCTGCGCACAAGAGTCGTGCGCAGTCGTAGTACCGATGGTCCCTCACCCGGGACGTTCGACCCTCGGCAGCGGCGCCCCGTCCGGGCAGGCTGGAGTCCGGCCGCGCTTCCCGTGCCTGGGCGCGGCGGCGGCCCGGTTGACCGTGGGGGTGCCGGGCCCGGCTGTGGCGCAGGAGGCGATCGTGGGGGTCGCCTCCTGCCCGCCCGCCCGCGTGAGCCGTGATCGTCCCTGGTCATGGCCTTCTTCTCCCCGGGTATACACCCGGTGTATATCCCTGGTGTATGTTCCTTCCATGAGTGTTCCTTTGACCCTCCTCGGGCTGCTGGAGCGGGAGCCGAGCCACGGCTACGACCTCAAGCGCGACTACGACGCCTTCTTCGGGCGCGGCAAGCCCCTCCCGTACGGCCAGGTCTACTCGACCCTCGGCCGACTGGCCCGCGACGGCAAGGTGGTGGCCGGCGAGGCCGAGCCCGGCGACGGGCCCGAGCGCAAGCGCTACGTCATCACCGAGACGGGGGCGACCGAGTTCGAGACCTGGCTCCAGGAGCCCGTCGCTCCCGAACCCAACCTCCAGTCCGTGCTGTTCACCAAGGTCGTGCTGGCCCTGATGCTCGGCCGCGACGCCGAGCTGTACCTGGACACCCAGCGTGCCGCCCACCTGCGCCGGATGCGCGAACTCACCGAACTGCGCCGCGGCGGCGCCCTGGTGGACTCCCTGCTCGCCGACCACGGCCTGTTCCACCTCGACGCCGACCTGCGCTGGATCGACCTCACCGTGGCCCGGCTGGACGTGCTCGCCGCGGAGGTGCGCGGATGACCGCCGTGATCGAGGCCCGCGACATCGCCCTCGCCTTCGGCGAGACGCCCGCACTGCGCGGGGCCAGCCTGTCCGTCGAGGCCGGCGAGGTGCTCGCCATCATGGGCCCCAGCGGCTCGGGCAAGTCGACGTTACTCCACTGCCTGGCGGGCATCCTGGTGCCCGACGCGGGCGAGGTGCTGTTCAACGGGCGGCGCCTGGACACCATGAACGAGGCCCGGCGCAGCGCCCTGCGCCGGGACGAGTTCGGCTTCGTGTTCCAGTTCGGCCAACTGGTGCCGGAGTTGACGGCCGAGGAGAACGTCGCCCTGCCGCTGCTGCTGAACGGCGTGCGCCGCTCCGCCGCACTGGCCGAGGCCCGGCCCTGGTTCGCCCGGCTCGGCCTGGACGGCATGGAGCGCCGCCGCTCCGGCGAACTGTCCGGCGGTCAGGCGCAGCGGGTGGCCCTGGCCCGCGGTCTGGTGGCCCGTCCGAAGGTGCTGTTCGCCGACGAGCCGACCGGCGCGCTGGACTCGCTGACCGGCGAGCAGGTGATGGAGCTGATGGTCGGCTCGGCCCGCGAGCAGGGCACCACCGTCATCCTGGTCACCCACGAGGCCCGGGTCGCCGCCTACGCCGACCGCGAGGCCGTCGTGCGAGACGGCCAGGCCCGGGTGCTCTCCGTCGGATCGGTGGCCCCGTGATCGCCTTCTCGCTCCGGCTGGCCGTCAGCGGCGGCCGGGAGGCCCTGGCCCGGCTGGTGATGATCGCGGCGGCGGTCGCGATCGGGGTCGGGCTGCTGCTCTCGACGCTCGCCGGCATCCACGCGATCGACCGGTCCAACCAGCGGCAGCTCTGGATGAACACGGGGGTCAAGGGCGCCACCGCCGCGGCCCCGGTGGACCCGCTCCGGTGGGGCGCCCGGGGGGACTACTACCGGGGGAAGACCGTCTTCCGGGCCGATGTCGCCCCCACCGGGCCCACCTCGCCCGTCCCTCCCGGCCTGAGCAGGCTGCCGGCACCGGGCGAGTTCTACGCCTCGCCCGCCCTGGAGAAGCTGCTGCGCGACGTCCCGGCCGTCGAGCTGGGCGACCGCTTCCCGGGCCGGCTGGTCGGCACCCTCGGGAACGACGCCCTGCCCTCCCCGGACACCCTGGCGGTGGTCGTGGGCCGTACGGAGGACGAGGTCAAGGCCCTGCCGAGGGCCACCACCGTCACGAGCATCGCCACCGCCCTGCCGACCGACTGCGACAACGACTGCTTCGGCGCGGGCGTGCACGGCGACCGGATGGTCCTGGTGCTCACCGTGGTGGCCGGGGCGCTGATCTTCCCGGTGCTGATCTTCATCGGCACCGCGACCCGGCTGTCCGCCGCCACCCGGGAGCAGCGCTACGCCGCGATGCGCCTGGTGGGGGCCACACCGGGCCAGGTGTCGGTCATCTCGGCGGTGGAGTCCACGGTGGCCGCGGTGGCCGGCACCGTTCTCGGCTTCGGCCTGTACTTCGCACTGAGGCCCCTGATGGCGGACGTGCCGTTCACCGGCGACCGCTTCTTCATCGACGATCTGGGCGTCGGCCTCCCGCAGGTCGCCGGGGTGGTGCTGGGCGTACCGCTGGCGGCCGCGCTCGCCGCCCGGTTCGCGCTGCGCCGGGTCGCCATCTCGCCGCTCGGGGTCAGCCGCAGGGCCACCCCGAAGCCGCCCACCGCCTGGCGGGTGGTCCCGCTGCTGGCCGGTCTGGGCGAGCTGGGCTACTTCGTCGCGAACCCCCCGGCGAGCACCAGCACGCAGTCGGCGGGCTACCTCAGCGGCTTCGTGCTGGTGATGCTCGGCCTGGTGATCGCGGGGCCGTGGCTCACCATGGCGGCCTCCCGGCTCGTGGCCCGGCGGACCAGCCGTCCGGCCACGCTGATCGCGATGCGACGGCTGGGCGACGACCCGAGGACGGGCTTCCGCTCGGTCGCCGGCCTGGTGCTGGCCCTGTTCGTGACCACCGCGACGCTGGGCATCATGGGCAGCATCAACGCGAACATGAGCTCGCTCAACGGCGCTCAGGAGGTCCTCAAGGCCGTGGTGACCACCCCGATGGGCGGCCCGGAGAGTTCGCCGGCGGTCCCGGCGGTGCCCGACGATCTGGTGGCGCGGGCCCGGGCCGTCCCGGGCTTCGAGGGGATGGCACTGGTGCACGACAACCCGGCCGGGATCGGTGCGTACCAGTACGGCCGGGAGCGGATCGTGCCTCCCCTGGTGCGCTGTTCGGAACTCGCGCGGATTCCCGTGGCCGGCCACTGCGCGCCGGGGGCCGTCGTCGCGGCCGTCGACCGGAACGTGTTCCTGGACCTCCAGGCGAACACCGACAAGGAGTGGCCGGCGGCGCCGATCTCCGCCGAGGAGGTCGCCGCCCTCCCGGTGCGGATGGTCTACGCGACCACCGACGGCTCCGCGTCCGCCAAGGAGCAGCTGCGGACGATCTTCAACCGGGAACTCCCGCGCTACGAGGCGCGGATGGCGCAGGACTGGAGCTCCCAGGCGCAGAAGAAGCTCCAGGGCTGGCGCCAGCTCGCGAACGTCGTCCTGCTGACCACCCTGCCGATCGCCGGGTGCAGCCTCGCGGTGAGCGTGGTGGCCGGACTCTCCGACCGCCGCCGCCCGTTCGCGATGCTGCGGCTGACCGGGGCACCGCTGCGGCTGCTGCAGCGGGTGCTCGGGCTGGAGAGCGCCCTGCCGCTGCTGGTGGTGTCGGCGATCGCGATCGGGACGGGCTTCGCCGCGGCGGCGATGTTCCTCAAGGCGCAGATGAAGTTCGACCTGGTGTCCCCGGGGGTGGGGTACTACGGGCTGACGGCCTTCGGACTGGTCGCCTCGCTCGGGATCATCGCCTCGACGCTGCCGCTGCTGAAGCGGATCACCGGGCCGGAGGCGGCCCGCAACGGCTGAGCGCGTTCAACCCGCCCCGTCGCCCGCGGATCAGCGGGTGACGGGGTAGCCGTGCGTCCCGTCCCGCCGTGCGCCGTCCAGCCCGGGAAGCCAGCTGCCGAGCACCAACCCGGACGGGTAGAACATCGGCTCGGGCAGCGCGTCCACCGGGAAGCGCTCCCAGCCGGCGCAGGCGTGCGGCTCGGTGACGACCGCCTCGGCCAGGCTCGGCGGGGCCAGCACGGCGGCGGTCAGCCGGGGCCGGCCGAGCTCGTGGTCGAGGTGCAGGGCGAGCACCCGCATCTCCTCGGCCGGCAGCACGATGCCGGTCTCCTCGGCGAGTTCGCGGGCCGCGGTCTGCTCGAAGGACTCGCCGAGGTCGACCTTGCCGCCGGGCAGGCTCCAGGTCGGCGGCTCGCCGGCCGTGATCCGGCGCCCGATCAGGACCCGGCCGTCCCCGGTGGGCACGATGATCCCGGCTCCGAGCAGCGGTGCGGTGGTCGCGGGCCGTGGTGCTGTGCTCAACTCGCCATCTCCTTCAGCCGGTCACCAGTTGGCGCGCTCGTAGTCCTTGAGGAAGCAGCCGTACAGGTCCTCGCCCGCCTCGCCGCGCACGATCGGGTCGTACACCCGGGCCGCGCCGTCGACCAGGTCGAGCGGGGCGTGGAAGCCCTCGTCGGCCAGGCGCATCTTGTCCGGGTGCGGACGCTCGTCGGTGATCCAGCCGGTGTCGACGGCGGTCATCAGGATGCCGTCGGTCTGGAACATCTCCTGCGCGCTGGTGCGGGTGAGCATGTTGAGCGCGGCCTTGGCCATGTTGGTGTGCGGGTGGCCGGCGCCCTTGTAGCCGCGGGAGAAGACGCCCTCCATCGCGGAGACGTTCACCACGTACTTGCGGCGGGAGGCGGAGGCGGCCATCGCCGGGCGCAGCCGGCTGATCAGGATGAACGGCGCGGTGGAGTTGCAGAGCTGGACCTCCAGCAGCTCCATCGGGCCGACCTCGGAGACGGTCTGCACCCAGCTGTTGGTGTCCGCGAGGTCGGGCACCAGGCCGCCGGCGTCGATCGCGGTGCCGGCCTCGATCCGGGCCGGGGTGGCGGAGCCGGTGACCAGCGCGAGCGAGGTGACGTCCTCGGCGGCCAGCCGCCGCCCCTCGCCGCTCGCCTGCTGGGGGAGGGCGGGCAGGTCGACGCTGCCGCTGTTGAAGCGGCCGATCGTGGTGGCCTGCGGGAGCTCGCCGGCCGGCAGCGGCGCGGACTCGGCGTTGACCAGCTCGCGGTAGGACTCCGGCGGGCGGCGCACGGTCTGCGCGGCGTTGTTGATCAGGATGTCCAGCGGGCCGTCGGCGGCGACCTCGTCCGCGAGGGCCAGCACCTGGGCCGGGTCGCGCAGGTCGATGCCGACGATCTTGAGGCGGTGGATCCACTCGGCGCTGTCCGGCATCGCCTTGAAGCGGCGGATCGCGTCGTTGGGGAAGCGGGTGGTGATGGTGGTGTGGGCGCCGTCGCGCAGCAGCATCAGCGCGATGTACATCCCGATCTTGGCCCGGCCGCCGGTCAGCAGCGCGCGCTTGCCGGTGAGGTCGGCCCGGGCGTCCCGACGGGCGCGGTTCTTGGCCGCGCAGTCCTGGCAGAGGTTGTGGTAGAAGGCGTCGACCTCGACGTACCGCTGCTTGCACGTGTAGCAGGAGCGCGGCCGCTCCAGGATGCCGGCGATCTCGGTGGTGGTGACGGTGGTCAGGCCGAAGGCGCCGGCCGTCTCGTCGTCGATCCGGGTGGGGGCGCCGGTGGCGGTGCGGGCGGTGACCGCGCGGTCGTTGGCGGTCTTGCGGGCCCGGGTCTCCTGGCGGCGGCGCTGCTTGAGGGTCCGGAATATGCCCCCGACGGCCTTGCGGACGGTGATCGCGTCCGGGTGGTCGACGTGCAGTTCGTCGAGCTCGGCGAGCACCTCCAGGCAGAGCCTCAGCCGCTCGGGGTCGAGGCCGGGACCGTGGTCGACCTCCTCCTCGGTGCCCTCGACCCGGTCCTGCTCGATGTCAATCTGCTCGATGCCCACGCCTGCTGCCGCTTTCCCGTTCGCCACGCCCACACGCGTGAAGCCATGCCCGTTACCGCGTGAATGCTACGGGAGCGGTCGGGACCGGGGCGAAAGCCGGACGTCGGAGGGGGCCCTTGGACGATCCTCCATGTCTACGCGCGGAGCATTGATCATGGTTTGTGCACAGCACCAGCAATGCTCCTCGAACTGGCTTTTGCCCCTGCCCTCCCGGAGAATCGAACGCTGGGTGCCGGGCGCCCGAGTGCGCCCCGGCGGCATCGCCGCAACCGCACCCGAGGTGTAATTTCTCCCAGCCAGAGAGCCCCTTCATGCGTTTCCTGAACGACCTCAAGCCCTCGTACGACCTGACGTACGACGACGTCTTCATGGTCCCCAGCCGTTCCGCCGTGGGCTCCCGGCAGGGCGTCGACCTCTCGTCGAACGACGGCACCGGCACCACCATCCCGCTGGTCGTCGCCAACATGACCGCCATCGCGGGCCGCCGGATGGCCGAGACCGTCGCCCGCCGCGGCGGCCTGGTCGCCATCCCGCAGGACATCCCCACCGAGGTCATCGCCGAGGTCGTCTCCTGGGTCAAGCGGCGCCACCTGGTCTTCGACACCCCGATCACGCTCTCGCCCGGCGCCACCGTCGCCGAGGCGCTCTCCCTGCTGCACAAGCGCGCGCACGGCGCCGTCGTGGTGGTCGAGGACGGCAGGCCGGTCGGCGTGGTCACCGAGTCCGACTGCCAGGGCGTGGACCGCTTCACCAGCCTGGCCGACGTCATGTCCCGCGACCCGCTGGTGCTGGACGAGGGCATCGAGCCGCGGGCCGCCTTCGACCGGCTCTCCGAGGCGCACCGCAAGCTCGCCCCGGTGGTCGACGGCGAGGGCCGACTGGTCGGCATCCTCACCCGCAAGGGCGCGCTGCGCGCCACCCTCTACACCCCGGCCGTGGACGCCAACGGCAGGCTGCGGATCGCCGCCACCGTCGGCATCAACGGCGACGTCGCGGGCAAGGCCGCCGCGCTGATCGAGGCCGGCGCCGACGTGCTGGTGGTGGACACCGCGCACGGCCACCAGGAGTCCATGATCAACGCGCTGCGCGCCGTGCGCGGCCTGGACCCGAAGGTCCCGATCGTGGCCGGGAACGTGGTCTCCGCCGCCGGTGTCCGCGACCTGGTCGAGGCGGGTGCCGACATCCTCAAGGTCGGTGTCGGCCCGGGCGCCATGTGCACCACCCGGATGATGACCGGTGTCGGCCGCCCGCAGTTCTCCGCCGTCCTGGAGTGTGCCGCCGAGGCACGCCGGCTCGGTAGGCACGTCTGGGCCGACGGCGGCGTGCGGCACCCGCGCGACGTCGCCATGGCACTGGCCGCCGGCGCCTCCAACGTGATGATCGGCTCCTGGTTCGCCGGCACCTACGAGTCCCCGGGCGACCTCCAGACCGCCGCCGACGGCCGCCAGTACAAGGAGAGCTTCGGCATGGCCTCGGCCCGCGCGGTGAGCAACCGCACCGCCCAGGACTCCACGTACGACCGGGCCCGCAAGGCGCTGTTCGAGGAGGGCATCTCGCACTCCCGGATGTTCCTCGACCCGGCCCGCCCGGGCGTCGAGGACCTGATCGACTCGATCGTGGCCGGGGTCCGCAGCTCCTGCACCTACGCGGGCGCCGCCTCCCTGGAGGAGTTCCACGAGAAGGCGATCGTGGGCGTCCAGAGCGCGGCCGGCTACGCCGAGGGCAAGCCGCTGCACTCCAGCTGGGCCTGAGCGGGGCGGGCGCCCACGCCCGCGTCCGTTCCGTCGGCGGCCGTTCCCGCCGCTGCTACGGCCGCCGCTCGCCACCGCCGGCCGCCCGGCTCCTCGACTCGGGGAGCCGGGCGGCCGCCGCCAGGCCGCCGGGGTCCTGTTGCTCCTCCTCGCGAGGGCCGAGGGGGAGCAGCAGGGCGCGGCCGAGCAGCCCGACCGAGCCGTCCAGCGCGGCGGTGAACGCCCGGGCGGCGCCCGGCAGCCCGCGCAACTCCCAGAGCGCCCGCACCGCGGACCAGGCCCCCTCGCGGGCGGCCTCGACCGACCAGGTGCCGAGCCGGTGGGCGAGCGGCTCGGCCTGCTCCAGCAGGTCCGGCCCTCCGGGCAGCAACTGCTCCCGGACGGCCGACTCCACCTCGGCCAGCACCCCGTTGATCCGGTGGTAGTCCTCCTCGACCTCGCCGGGCTCGCAGCCCCGGCGGTGGCAGAGGTCCACCACGGCCAGCGGAAGGTCGTGCTGGATGTGGGCGTTCATTCCGGCCAACGCGAACTGGAGCGGGTGCACGCCCGGGTGGGCGCGCAGCGCGAACAGCGGCCGCCAGCAGGCGGGCGGCTCCTGCCCGGCCGCGTCGGCGGCCACGGCCAGCAGGTACCGTCCGGCGAACACCACGTCGAACTCGGCCATCGCCGACGGGTCGGTGAAGTACCCGGTGCCGAGCCGGTCGCGCACGGCCTCCGTGACGGTGAGGTAGAGCCGGTTGAAGACCGCCACCCCGTCGGCCGGGGGCAGGCCCGCCGCGAGCTCCCGCAGTCGGCCGGCCACCTCCTCGACCGTGGCCGGTGCAAGGATCGTCGCGGTACCGGGCATGCGCCACCCTCCGATGTCGGTCGTGCACTGATCGCATCATCGTGGCAGCGCGCTCGGATGCCCGGCGCGCACGGCGCGCGTCCGTCGAGGTGACATGGCGGAGGCCGTGTGCTTGCTCCGGCTTGGCCGTGACTTTGCTGTGACTCTACCCGTTCCCCACCTCCTGCCATGATCCCTGACCGTGATCAACCGTCGCTCCCTGATGACCGCGCTCGCCGCGGCCCCGGCCCTCGCGTCCATCGGCCTCTCGCTGCGGGGCACCCCCGCGTACGCCGCCGACCTCTACCCCTCCAACACGGCGCTCTACACGGACCCGGCCCTGGTCGAGGGCGTGGACTACGGTCGCCGCTACCGCCGGCACCTGATCGACGACCAGAGCCCGCAGAGCCGTACGGCGCTCGTCCGGACCACCGTCATCGCCCCGCACGGCGGCGGCATCGAGGGCGGGACCTCCGAACTGTGCCTGTCCATCGCCGGCTACCACCCGGCCGACCTCGCCCCGACGCCGACCGCCGGGCCGGTGTACGACTTCTGGATGTTCGAGGGCCTGCGCGCCTCCAACAACAGCGCGCTGCACGTCACCTCGACCCACTGCGACGACGGCGTCGCCCGCGCGCTGTGTGGTGGCAGCTCCAACGTGCTGTCGCTGCACGGCTGCACCCCCGCCCAGGCCGGCCTGGAGGCCGGGGCCCAGGCCGTGCTGGTCGGCGGGCTGAACTCCACCTTCCGCCAGTACCTGATGGAGGAGTTCGCCGCGGCGGGCATCCGGGCCGTGACCGCCTCCGGCGAGGAGGAGATCGCCGGCATCTCCCCGGAGAACATCTGCAACCGCAGCCTGCTCGGGATGGGTGCCCAGCTGGAGATGACCACCGACCTGCGGGCCGCGATGTTCGCCCCGGGCAAGAACACCCGGGCCGACCGGGCGGCCAACACCCTGCCGCTGTTCTGGAGCTTCACGACCGCGGTCCGGACCGCGGTCCGGCGGCTGGAGGCGACGCAGCCCGTCCTCTGAGCCGCCGACGGCGTTGACCGTCGGCGGTGACCGTTGGCGGTGACCGGATCCCGGCCGTGCGCCCCGCGGCCGGGATCAGCCCAGCTCGTACGCCAGGACGTAGGTGTGGGTGCCGGACCCGTCGATGGTCAGGCGGAACTCCCCAGTGATCCCGGCCAGTTCGCCCGTCCCCGTGCCCGGCACCACGCGTATCGTCACCCCGGTGGTGTCCCAGGCCGCGTGCTGGAGCACGAACGACCCCTTGCGGCCGTCCAGTTCGCCCGTCACCTGCTCCACCGCGACGTACGACGCCGGCTCGCCGGACGGGCCCCCGACGGAGAGCATCCGGACCTCGCCGCTGCCGCTCAGCCCGCCCGTGAAGGCCTTGGTGATCCGGACCCGCCCGAAGGAGGCGCCCTCACGCTCCTCCGTCTCCACCGGCTCGAACGCCGTCACCTCGAACGACCCGCTCGCCTCGAACCCCACGGCACGCTCCCCTCGTCGGTCGACCCCATGGTCGACACTCCACCGACCGTGTGCGAAGCCTCGCACACGCCACTGACATTGATGCTGGTACTCAGGTTCCGGTGGTCGTGGCTCGGCCACTGACTGACGTCCTGCTGGACTGTCCTCGGGTTGTTCTGTCCGGCCGCCGGGACCTGTTCTCACGGCACCGGCCGGGCGGAACATGACCTGATAGGAGCTTGGTCCAGAAGCCCCTTCAATGTCCTGTCTGCTCCACCCGGCCGGCGCCGACCTCCGGCTAGGGAAGGCATCATCAGCATGACAGCAGCGGTCGTCGGACACACCGCGGGCCAGGACGTGTTCGGCGGGGTCGACTCCCACACCGACACCCTCCACATCGCCGTGATCAGCGACA
>NZ_LFMD02000005.1:413253-440973 GCF_015776785.2 Kitasatospora sp. SUK 42
CCCGTGAGTACGTGGTCCGGCAGACCGCAGACGGCCGGACGAAGAAGGAGATCATCCGGCTCCTGAAACGGGCCGTCGCCCGGGAGATGTTCCGCTGCCTGAGCAGCACGGTCACCGTCCCCGGCATCGCCGACCTGAGACCCATGCGGCAGGCGAAGAACATCACCCTCACCGCCGTCGCCAACCACTTCGGGGTCTGGCCCGCCACCATCTCCACCCTCGAACGTGGCATCCGCCGAGACGACGACCTCGCCAACGCCTACCGCGACTGGCTCACCGCCGCTTGACAGCCAATAGGAGCATCAATCGCGCCCGACGACAACGCGGTGGGGTGCGGCCACGCGGCCCCCAGGGCGCGGGCACTACGCTGGGTCGGGAGATGAGACGCAAGAGCCGCCGCCCGACCTCCCCCCTCCCGCAGCGCCACGGCGTGGACCCGGTCCACCTGAGGCTGCCGATCGAGGGCGACTGGCCGACCGTACGGGAGCACCTGGTCGAGCGGCTGCCCACCGTGGGCGCGGCGCGGATCGACGCGGCGCTGCGCGACGGCGAGATCGTCGGCGAGCAGGGCCCGGTCGCCCCCGACGAACCGTTCCGCCCCGGCGCCCACCTGTGGTTCTACCGGGACCTCCCGGACGAGGTGCGGGTGCCCTTCGAGCTGATGGTGCTGCACCGCGACGAGCACCTGGTCGTGGTCGACAAGCCGCACTTCCTGGCCACCACCCCGCGCGGCCGGCACGTCGTCGAGACGGCGCTCTCCCGGCTGCGGCACGACCTCGACCTGCCCGCGCTCAGCCCGGCCCACCGGCTCGACCGGCTCACCGCGGGCCTGGCCATGTTCGTGGTCCGGCCCGAGGACCGCGGCGCGTACCAGACGATGTTCCGCGACCGCGAGGTGCGCAAGGAGTACCAGGCGATCGCCCCGTACGACCCGGCGCTGAGCCTGCCGCGCACCGTGCGCAGCCACATCGTCAAGGAGCGCGGGGTGATCGCCGCCCGGGAGCTCGACGCGCCGCCGAACAGCGAGAGCCGGATCGACCTGGTGGAACGGCGCGACGGCCTCGCCCGCTACCGGCTGCGGCCGCTGAGCGGGCGCACCCACCAGCTGCGGCTGCACATGAGCGGCCTCGGCCTGCCGATCCTCGGCGACCCGGTGTACCCGCGGGTGCTGCCCGAGCCGGCCCCGGACGACTTCCGCCGCCCGCTGCAACTGCTCGCCTCGGTCGTCGAGTTCACCGACCCGCTGACCGGCCGGGAACGCCGGTTCGAGAGCCGCCGCACGCTCGCCGCCTGGACCGACCCGCAGGCCTGGGAGGCCGGGCCCGCGGCCCTGGGAGCGTCGGAGTCCTAGGACGGCCCACCGGTCTAGGGCGAACGGAGGAGCCGGTCCCGGGCCCGGCGGCCGATCCGGCGAGGGCCCCGGCGGCGCGATCGTGGGGCCATGAACGCAGCACAGCACACCAACCCCGCACCCGTCGCCCTGGTCACCGGCGCCTCCCGCGGCCTCGGTCTGGCGCTCGCGCACGTCCTGGCCGCCGAGGGCTGGAAGCTGGTGATCACCGCCCGCGGCGCGGCCGAACTCGCCGCGGCCGAGGCCGATCTGGCCGCCGTCACCGAGGTGGTCGCCCTGCCCGGCTCGATCGTCGACGACGACCACCGCGCCCGCCTGGCCGGCGCCGCCGAGGAGCTCGGCGGCGCCAGCCTCCTGATCAACAACGCCGGTACGCTCAACGGCGCCCCCCGCTCCGGCGGCGAACCGCTGCCCCGGCTGGCCGACCACCCGCTGCCCGACCTGCTGGAGACCTTCGAGGTCAACGCGCTCGCCCCGATCGCGCTCACCCAGCTGGTCCTGCCCCAGCTGCGCGCCCACTCCGGCGCCGTCCTCAACATCAGCTCGGACGCCGCCGTGGTGGCCTACCCCGGTTGGGGCGGCTACGGCGCCAGCAAGGCCGCGCTGGACCTCGCCACCGCCGTACTCGCCCGGGAGGAACCGGAGTTGAACGTCTGGGCGGTCGACCCGGGCAGCATGCGCACCCGGATGCTCCAGGAGGCCGACCCCGGCGAGGACATCTCCGGCGAGCCGCTGCCCGAGCAGGTCGCACCGGTCCTGCTCGGCCTGCTGCGCGGGCGCACCCCCTCCGGCCGCTACCGCGCCGAGGACCTGCCGCGCGTCGTGCCGGCCGCCGCGCCGGTCGTCGTGCCGGCCGGGGACCGAGGTGGCCGATGACGGCCCTGACCGACCTCGGGCTCGACGTCACCGTTCCGCCCGAACTCTCCGCCCGCGCACCGGCGGAGGCGCGCGGCGGGGCCCGGGACGGCGTGCGGATGCTGGTCGGCCGGCGCGCCACCGGAGGCGTCGAGCACCGCCGCTTCACCGACCTGCCCGAGGTGCTGCGCCCGGGGGACCTCCTGGTGGTCAACAACTCGGCCACCCTCCCCGCCGCGCTGCCGGGCCGGCTGCCCGACGGCACGCCGGTCGCGCTGCACCTCTCCTCCGCCCAGCCCGACCAACGCGGCTCCCACCTGGTCGAGTTGCGCCGGGTGGTGCCGGGGGAGGCGGCGGCCTACTACCCGCCGGGGGAGTCCCCGGCCCGCCCCGGGCTGCGGGTCGCCCTGCCCGCCGGTGGCGCGGCCGAGCTGCGCCGCCCCTTCACCGCCCGCCTCTGGTTCGCCGAACTCGCCCTGCCCACACCGTTGTTGCGCTACCTCGAACTGCACGGCCGGGCCATCAGGTACGGCTACGTGGATCGCGACTGGCCGATCGAGTCCTACCAGACGGTCTTCGCGACCGTCCCCGGCAGCAGCGAAATGCCCAGCGCGGCCCGCCCCTTCAGCCCCGAGGTGGTGGCCCGGCTGGCCGGCCGGGGCGTGCTGGTCGCGCCGGTCACCCTGCACACCGGGGTCGCCTCGCCGGAGGCGCACGAGGCCCCGTACGCCGAACGCTTCCTGGTCCCGGCGGCCACCGCCCGGCTGGTCGGGCACGTACGGGCCGAGGGCGGCCGGGTGATCGCCGTCGGCACCACCGTCGTGCGCGCCCTGGAGTCGGCCGTGTCGCCCGACGGAACGCTCCAGGAGACCGACGGCTGGACGGAGTTGGTGATCACCCCCGAGCGCGGCGTCCGCGCCGTCGACGGTCTGCTCACCGGTTGGCACGAGCCCCGCGCCTCGCACCTGCTGATGCTCGCCGCCGTCGCGGGCCGCCCGCTGCTGGAGGTCTGCTACCGCGAGGCGGTGCGACACCGCTACCTGTGGCACGAGTTCGGCGACGTCAACCTGCTGCTGCCGGACTGAGAGGGGGCGGGCGGGCCTACCCGGTGGGGAACCCCGGCGGCAGCTCCAGTTCGAACCAGACCACCTTGCCGTCCTTCGTGCGGCGGGAGCCCCAGCGGTGGGCCAGTTCGTTCACCAGGTGGATGCCGCGGCCGCCCTCGTCCTCGGCGCGGGCGCGCCGGATCCGGGGCGTCTCGCTCTCCCGGTCGGCGACCTCGACGGTGAGTACCCGGTTGCAGAACAGCCTTAGCTGGGTGGGGGATCCGGCGTGCACCAGGGCGTTGGTGATCAGCTCGCTGGTGAGCAGCTCGGCCCAGTCGGTGAGCGCGTCGAGGCCCCAGGCGGCCAGCGTCCCGCGGATGAAGCGGCGGGAGTGGGCGACCATCGCGTGGTCGTCGGTGAGCGGCAGGGAGGCGATCCGGTCCGCGCCGTCCGGGCGTACCTGCGCCATGATGACGGCGATGTCGTCCTCGGCGTTGCGGTCGGTGAGCCGGGCCAGGACGGCATCGCAGGTCTGCTCCAGCGAACGGCCCCGGTCGGCGACCGTACGGCAGAGCAGTTGCAGGCCCTCGTCCAGGTCGTGGCCCCGGCGCTCGACCAGCCCGTCGGTGTAGAGGGTCAGGATGGCCTCCTCGGGGAGGGTGAACTCGACGCTCGCGAAGTCGACTCCGCCGACGCCGAGCGGTGCGCCGGGCGGCAGTTCGACCAGGTGCGCGTTCCCCAGGGTGTCGGCGACCACCGGTGGCAGGTGGCCGGCGCAGGCGGCGGTGCAGCTTCGGCCCACCGGGTCGTACACCACGCAGACGCAGGTGGCGAACTGGCCTTCGCCGAGCGCCGTGGTGGCCTCGTCCAGTCGGTACAGCACCCGGGCGGGGTCCAGGTCCAGGGTGATCAACGTCCGTGCCACCGTCCGGAGTTGTCCCATGGTGGCGGCGGCGCGGATGCCGTGGCCCATCACGTCGCCGACGATCAGCGCGGCCCGCCCGGAGGGGAGTGGTACCACGTCGAACCAGTCGCCGCCGACCTCGCTGACCACGCTGCTGGGCAGGTAACGGTAGGCGAGTTCCAGGCCGGGCGTGTGGTGGATCTCCTGGGGCAGCAGGCTGCGCTGGAGGGTGAGCGCGGTGTCCCGCTCGCGGCGGTAGAGCCGTCCGTTGTCGATCGCCAGGGCGGTGCGGGCGGCGAGCTCCTCGGCCAGCGAGCGGTCCGCCGGGCCGAACGGCGCCGGGTTGCGGGTGCGGACGAACTCCGCGCCGCCCAGCACGTGTCCGCGCGCGACCAGCGGCACCATCAGGTAGGAGTGCATTCCGGCCGCGAGGCTCGGCTGCACCCGTTCCGGGGTGGCGACGATCCGGCGCAGCTCCGTCCCGGTCACCTCGGACACCAGGACCGAGCGCCGGGTGCGCAGGCTCTGCGCGTACACCTCGGCGGACTGGGAGGTCTCGCCGGCCTGGTCGGCCGCCTGCGTCATGCCGCCGTCCGGGGCCGACTCGCCGACCGCCACCGCCCGCATCAGCACCCGCCCCTCGGCCGGGACGGGCCCGGGCTCCTCGCCGCTGAGCACCGCCTCGCGCAGATCCACGGTGACGAAGTCGGCGAAGCGCGGGATCACCACCTCCACCAACTCCCGGGCGGTGCGGTGCAGATCGAGTGTGGTGCCGATCCGGTTGCTGGCCTCGTTCAGCAGGCCCAGCCGCTGCTGGGCGGCCCAGGCCTCGTCCAGCGCCCGCTGCCGGGCGGCGGCCGCGTCGCGCTCGCGGGTGAACAGCAGCGCGTTGTCGATCGACACCGCCGCCCGCACCGCCAGCTCCCCGGCCAGTGCGACGTCCTCATCGTCGTACGGGCGCTTCACCAGGGTCCGGTAGAAGGCCGCGACGCCGACCGCGCTGCCGCGCGCGATCAGCGGGACGACCATGAGGGAGAGCACGTTCTGCTCCCGCACGGCGGCGGTGCGCACCGGGTCGTCGGCGAACCAGGCCATGCCCTCCTCGTCCATCCGCGGCACCAGCACCGGCTCGCGGTGGGCCAGGCTCCACGCGTACGGCGAACCGGGCAGGAAGCGGTGCACCCCGCCGATCCGGTCGATCGGCACGAGGGTGGAGGCGGGGACCGAGTGGAAGGCCATGCGCCGCAGCAGTGCCGAACCGTCCGCCGAGGTGCGGGCCGCGGGCTCACCGCGGGCCAGGTCGTCCAGGATCTCCACCACCACGGTGTCCGCCAGCCGGGGCGTCGCCACCTCGGCCAACTCCTGTGCGGTGCGGTCGAGATCGAGCGTGGTGCCGATCCGGGCGGAGGCCGCGTTGATTAGTGCCAGCCGTTCCTGCGCGGCCTTCGCCTCGCGCAGCGCCTGCTGCCGGGCCAGCACGGTCTGGTGCTGGCGCAGGTACAGCCGGGCGTTGTCGATCGCGACGGCCGCGCGCGAGGCCAGCTCGTCGCCCAGGGTGATGTCCGCCGGGTCGAAGGACTCGCGCGAGCCGCGCCGGGAGTACACCACCATGCCCAGCGTGGTGCCGCGCGCCACCAGCGGGGTGATCCGCACCGAACGCGGCCGGTCGCCGAGGAACGCCCGGCGGCGGCTCTCGTCGATGCCCTCGCTCAGCGGCGGGAGCGCCCAGGACGGCACCACCACCGTCCGTCCGCCGGTCAGCGCCCGGGCGTACGGGGAGTCCGCCGACAGCTCGTGCACCGTGTCCAGCGGCATCGCCTCGGCCGGGTACAGCGGGTCGGCCGAGGCCAGCGCCAGGCGGCGCACCAGCTGCGGGGCGTGCGGAGCGGGCGGCTCGACGGTGCGGCCGGCCACCAGCGCCTCCAGCGCGAACACGGCGCTGATGTCGGCGACCCTGGGCACCATCGCGTCGGCCAGCTCGCGGGCGGTCTGCCGCAGGTCGAGCGTGGTGCCGATCGAGTCGGTCGCGTCGACCAGCAGGGCGAGCCGCTCCTGCGCGCGGGCCGCCCGGGCGTCGGCGCGGAAGCGCTCGGTGATGTCGATGACGGTCGCGCTGACCCCGAGCACCCGCCCGGCCCGGTCCGCCAGCCGGAAGTACGAGGCGGACCACGCGTGGTCGTGCTGAGGGTCCCCCGGGGTGCGGCCCTGCGAGCGGAAGTCCATCACCGGCCCGCCGCCCGCCATCACCCGCCGCATCGCCGCCTCGGCCTCGGCGCCGTTGATCCCGGGCAGCACCTCGGTGAGCCGGCGGCCCAGGTGCTCCTCGACGGTCACTCCGTTCAACCGGGCCAGCGCCTCGTTCAGCCGGACGAAGCGCAGCTCGGCGTCGAGCACCGCCATGCCGACCGGGGACTGGGCGAAGAAACCGTCCAGCACCGCCAGGTCCGCCTGGAGCCGGCGCAGCGTGGTCACCTCGGAGGCGACGGCCAGCACCAGCGTGGCCCCGCCGGGCCCGCGGATCGGGTGGGTACGGAACTCCAGGTTCACCAGGTGCCCGTCCCGGTGCCGCACCGGGAACACCCCGGACCACTCCCGGCCCTCCAGGATCCCCCGGAACAGCTCCAGCACCTCGGGCCGCGACTCGTCGTAGGTCAGCAGCCGGGCGGCCTTCACCCCGACCGCCTCGTCGGCGCGGTAACCGAGCAGTGCCTCCGCGTTGCCGCTCCAGTGCAGGATCCGCCCGTCGGCCTCAAGCAGCGCCGTGGCGATCGGCACCATCAGCAGGGGGTCCTGCCGGGGCTCCCCCTGGCGCTGCCCGTCGTCGTTCACCATGGCCAGAGAACCGTCCGGAGATCGTTCCCCCCGAGCTCTGCCATCTTCGCACGCGGCCGCGGCGGGCCGCTCACCGTGCGGGCAGCAGGCGTTCCAGGTAGAAGGGCGCCTCGGGGGCGCTGTCGACCAGCGACTGCACCAGGTAGCGGCCCCGCGCGAGTTCGACGGCCAGGTGCCGGCCCTGGGGGAGCATCTCCTCGCCGTCGTACGCCGCGTCCGTCAGCAGGTAGCGCCCGGCCGTCAGCTCCACCGTCGGCCCGTCCTGCCACACCCCGGACCGCAGCGCCTCCCGCACCAGCGGGCGGACGGCGTCCGAGCACGGGCAGTGGACCGGCCGCACGAACACCCGCTCCTCGGCAAGCCACGCGATCGGCAACGGCTCCCCGGCCAGCACCAGCACGTCCCCGTGCCCGTCCACCGGGAACGCGGTCGCGTACTCGTCGATGTGCTGGTCCAGCAGCTCCTCCACGCGCTCGTACGTCCAGCTCTCGACCGCCCGCTCCGGGCACACCACGTACCGCCCGCTGTCCGTTCCGTCCAGCCAGTTCAGCTCCACCTGCGTCATGCGGGGCATCCTCGCACGTCAGAGACGGTGCGCCAGGCCGGGATCCGCACCGCCGGGCGCGGAGCTGGGCCCGGGTGGCTGCGATCCTCGGTGGCGGGCCGGTCGGACCACCGGCCCACCACCTCGCTCAAGGAGGCCCGCATGCCCGACTTCGGTGGGGGATTCACCGACCCGGACTCGCCCGAGGACGACCAGCTCGACAAAACCCCTGAGGAGAGCGCCGGGGAGAACACCGGGGATGCCACCTGACCGTGCCGCCGTGCCCCGCCCGGCGGGCGGGGTGGCGGGGTTCGTGGAGTGGGAAGTCGGGTGGGTCGACTTTTCGTGCATCGCTGTGGGGGCGTGGTCCGGGGGTGCAGGCTTGGGCTTCGGTTCGACGTGGCCGCTGGGGGGATATCGCTGCTGACGTCTGACCGTGCCGCCGTGCCCCGCCTGGTCGGCGGGGTGGCGGGGTTCGTGGAGTGGGAAGTCGGCCGGGTCGACTTTTCGTGCATCAGCGTGGGGCGTGGTCCGTTGGTGCAGGTTCGGGCTCCGGGGTGGTGCGGGATTCGGCGGTGCGGGCGGTCAGTGCCAGCAGGGCGCCCGCGAGGCAGAGGGCGGCGGCGACCAGGACGGCGCGGTCGGTGCCGGTGGCCAGGGCGTCGGCCGCCGCCGTGGGGTCGGGGGCGGTGGTGCGGGCCGAGCCGGCGACGGCGATGGTGATGGCCACGCCGAGAGCCGAGCCGATGTAGCGGGAGGTGTTGTTGGCGCCCGAGCCCATGGCCGCCCGGTGTGCCGGGACACTGCTGACCGCCAGTCGGGCGAGCGCCGCGTTGAGGACGCCGCTGCCGATGCCGGCGACCACGAGGCCGGGCGCCAGCCGGAGCCAGGAGGAGCCGGGCGTGAGCCCGTACAGTCCGGCCTCGCCGAGGCCGCAGACCAGCAGGCCGAGGGCGACCTGGGCGGTGGCCGACAGCCGGGTGGCCAGGCGGCGGGCCTGGAGCGCGGAGACCACCGACAGGCCCGACCACAGCGCCAGCACGCCGCCTGCCGCCAGGCCGGACAGGCCGAGGACGCCCTGGAGCAGGGTGGGCAGGTAGCTCATGAAGCCGACCAGCGACAGCCCGGTGAACAGCGCCCCGCCGGTGGCGGCGATGAAGCCGGGGCTGCGGAACAGTGCGAGGTCCAGCATCGGTTCGCGGACCTTCGCCTCGACCGCCGCGAAGGCCGCGAGCAGCAGCACCCCGCCCGCCAGCAGCGCCACCACCACGGGGCTTGCCCAGCCGCTGCGGCCCTCGGCCAGTCCGGCGATCAGCAGGGACGTCCCGGCGGCGAGGGTCAGCACCCCGTAGGGGTCGAGGGCGCGTGGCTGCTCGGCCCGGGACTCGGTGAGGTAGCCGGCCGCGCAGGCGGCCACGGCGGCCGAGGCCACCGCGAGCCCGCCGCCGACCGCGCGCCAGCCGGCCCACTGCTCGACCAGCGCGCCGTAGACCGGCCCGACGGCGATGCCCAGGCCGACGGCCGCGCCCCAGATCCCGAGCGCCCGGATCCGGGCCGGCCCCGGCGGGTGGGCGTGGCTGATCAGGCCGAGCGCGGGGGCCAGCAAGGCGGCGGAGGCGACGCCGAGGAGCACCCGGGCGGCCAGGTAGACGGCGCCGCCGGGGGCGAGCGCGGCCAGCGCCTCGGAGACGGCGAACAGCAGTACGCCGAAGGTGAAGACCCGCTTGCGGCCGTGGTCGTCGGCGGCGCTGCCGGCGGTGAGCAGCAGTGCGGAGATGCCGACCAGGGTGCCGGTGAGGATCCAGGTGCGGCCGGTGGCGCCGAGGTGGGCGGCCTGGGCGGTGGCGGCGAGCGAGGCGGTGGGGGCGGTGTAGGCGACGGTGGCCAGGGCGGTCGCCGCGGCGGTGACGGCCAGCGTGGCACCGGCGCGTACGGGCGGCGCGGTCGACGTACTCGACGCACTCGGCCCGAGCGACGTACTTGGTGCGGACGGCGCGGTCGCGGATGGGGAGGAGCCGGGTGGTGCGGGGGACATGGATGTTCCCTCCGGAGGATGGACCGGCAGGTCTGGTGAATGAACCTTCGTCTCGGCGGCAACGCTACCACTGAAGGTCTGTTCATTGAACCCACTCGCCATGTGGACTACGCTGACCCGCATGGCGCTGGGAACCGACTACGAACGGCAGGACTGCGCGCTGGCCCGCGCGCTGGAGGTGGTCGGCGAGCGCTGGAGCCTGCTGATCGTGCGCGACGCGTTCTACGGCGTGCAGCGGTTCAACGACTTCCTCGTCCACCTCGGCATCCCCCGCGCCGTCCTCACCGCGCGGCTCAACGCCCTGGTCGCGGCCGGGGTGCTGCGCAAGGAGCCGTACCAGCAGGCGCCACTGCGCCACGGCTACCTGCTCACCGAGGCCGGCCTCGAACTGTGGGGCCCGCTCTACCAGCTGAGCCGCTGGGGCGGCCGGCACGCCACGGACGGCGGCCCGTACCACCTGTTCGCGCACACGGCCTGCGGCACCGATCTGGACTTCGTCGGCGTCTGCCCGAAGTGCGGCGGCGCCCCCGTCCCGCCGACCGGGGTCGTCATGCGCCCCAACCCCGCCCGCGCCGGCGTCCGCCGCGAGGACCCGGTCTCCCGCGCCCTGGTCCGCCCGCGACCGCTGCTCGAACCGATCGCCTCGGCGGCCCCGGCCGCGTAGCGGCCCTGGGCCGCCCGCATGCCGATGAGGCCGCCGGCGGGTCGCCGACGGCCTCACGGGAGCGGTGGTCAGGAGTGGAAGCCCACCTCGGGGTTGGCGGCGGTCGGGCCGTCGAAGAGCGGCTGGTCGATGCCCTTCAGCTGGAGGTCGAAGAAGGCCCCGACGTACTGGCGGGTGAGTTCGATGGCGCGCGCCCCGGACATGGTGGTGCCGCTGGGCTGGGGGATGCCGAGTGCCTCGAAGAACAGCGGGTAGTCGGTGAAGCTGCCGTGGTTGGTTCCGTCGAAGGTCAGCCACCGCTTCCAGCCGTCGAGCCGGGGCCAGCTCTTGGTCCAGCTGGTGTCCTCGCCCTCGCCGGGCAGGGGGTGGCCGATCATCAGGAACGGCTTGCCGCCGATGCCGGACTCGGGCACCAGGTAGTCCATGGTGCCGTCCAGGTCCACCCCGGCCCGGATCCGGTCGTCGGTCACCAGTGCCGGGACGCTGGCCGCGCCGCCGGCCGAGTGCCCGGCCATGCCGATCCGGTCGCGGTCGATCATGCGGGCGTAGCGCCAGGCCGGGTGGGGGCGGTCGGTCAGCTGGTCGATGACGAAGGAGACGTCCTTCGCCCGGCTCTCGTCCACCCGCTCGAAGTCCTTGTCCGTGAGCTTGCCGCACAGCACGCAGGGCAGCGTCTGCCCGTCCGGGAAGGTGGTGCCGCTGTTCTCGTAGGTGTGGTCGACCAGCGCGACGACGTACCCGTGACTGGTCAGGTCCTCGGCGAGGCTGGTGAGCGAGGCGCGGGGCATGGTGAAGCCGGGCGACAGCACCACCAGCGGGTAGTGCCCGCCCTGCGGGCGCGCGCCGGACTCCGCCCAGGTCCGGGTGTTGGTGACGGATTCGGTCGGGATGGAGTTGCCGGCGAGCTTCAGGTCCAGCAGGAGCCGGGCGGCCGCGGCGGTCATGTACGGGGCCGGGCTGCCGGTGCCGGCGTGGGCGGGGTAGTACATCGAGACCATCAGCTGGCGCGGGCCGGCGGACGGGACCCACGGGTCCGGACGGTTCCGGTCGACTAGGTGCAGGACCTCCTGCCCGACCGCGTACGGCCCGGTCGGGCGGGGCAGTTCGACGTGCAGGGCACTCGGGGCGGTGGCGGCCGGGGTGCCGACCATGGCACCGGCCGTGGCGGTGGGCGCGGCCAGGGCCGGTGCGGCGACGGACAGGGGCAGCGCGAGCAGCAGCGCTGCCGCGGCGGCGGTGATGCGAATTCGGCTCATGCGGCCGACGGTAGTTCGCTGGTAGGGAAGTTGACGTCGGCTCAGCGGTGTACTCGCCCCCTCCGGGGCGGGCCCGTCGGCACCCTAGGGGGTGGGGGATCGGCGGGTGGGATCAGCGGGCGGGGATCAGCCGACGGCCTCCAGGATCGTGGCGTTGGCGAGGCCGCCGGCCTCGCACATGGTCTGGAGCGCGAACCGGCCACCGCTGCGGCGCAGTTCATGCACCAGGGTGGTCATCAGCCGGGTGCCGCTGGCGCCGAGCGGGTGGCCGAGGGCGATCGCGCCGCCGTTGACGTTGAGCCGGGCCGGGTCGGCGCCGGTCTCCTGCAGCCAGGCCAGGACCACGCTGGCGAAGGCCTCGTTCACCTCGAACAGGTCGATGTCGGCCAGGGAGAGGCCCGAGCGGCGCAGCACCTTCTCGGTCGCGGGCAGTACGCCGGTCAGCATCAGCAGAGGGTCCGAGCCGGTGACCGCGAAGGAGTGCAGTCGGGCCAGCGGGCGCAGGCCGAGCCGGGCGGCGGTCTCGCTGCTGGTGATCAGGACGGCGGAGGCGCCGTCGTTGATCGGACTGCTGTTGCCCGCCGTCACCGACCAGTCGATCTGCGGGAAGCGCTCCGTGAAGGCGGGGTCGGCGAAGGCCGGGCGCAGCCCCGCCAGCACCTCGGGCGTGGTGCCCGGACGCACCGACTCGTCCATGGCCACCAGCCCGGCCGGCGTCGGCACCGGGACCAGCTCGTCCGCGAACCGGCCCTCCGCGTGTGCCCGGGCCGCCTTGGCGTGCGAACCGGTCGAGAACTCGTCCATCGCCTCCCGCGAGATCGACCACTTGGCGGCGATCAGTTCGGCACTGACGCCCTGCGGGACCAGCCCGCCCGGGTAGCGGGCCGCGACCGAGGCGCCGAACGGGTCCGCCCCCGGAGGCACGTTGGACCACATCGGCACCCGGCTCATCGACTCGATCCCGCAGGCCACCACCACGTCGTACGCCCCGGCGATCACCCCCTGCGCCGCGAAGTGCACGGCCTGCTGGGAGGAGCCGCACTGCCGGTCGACGGTGGTCGCCGGAACGGACTCCGGGAGTCCGGCCGCCAGCCAGGCGTGGCGGGTGGTGTTCATCGCCTGCTCGGCGACCTGGTCGACACAGCCGCCGATCACGTCGTCGACCAGGGCGGGGTCGATCCCGCTGCGCCCGATGAGGGCCTGGAGGGTGTGGGAGAGCAGTTCGACCGGGTGGACGCCCGAGAGCGCGCCTCCTGGCTTGCCCTTCCCGATGGGCGTGCGCACGGCTTCGACGATCACGGCATCGCGCATGGCTGGCCGCCTCTCCTCTGAGGGTCGCTTCCAAGGGTAGTTGGAAAAGCAAACCCACTATAGGTTCGTGAGTTTGGAAATCCAACCTTCTAGAGGCCCCTTCTAGAGGCTCCGAGCCCGCACCTCCGCCAGGAAGTCGGCCGCCGCGCGGGCGTTGGGCACCGGGAAGGTGAGCGGCAGCCCGGCGGAGTACGTCCGGATCTCCAGCTCCCCGAGGCCGGACGCCCGGGCCGACTGCACCTCCTCCCACCGATAGGCCTCCGTCACGGCCAGCGGGTGCGGCGGCCGGTGCACCAGCCCGCCGGCCGTCACCGTCAGCCGCCCCCGGGCGAACCGGACGCTCCCCTCGGTGCGCAGCGCCTCGTGCAGGGCGGCCCGCAGACCGGGGGAGAGGCGCGCGTCCACCTCCCGCAGCAGCTCCTCCAGCCCGCGCAGTCGTGCCAGCACCAGCGGCTCCTCCGCGCCGGCCGGCCATATTCGGCCCTGCTCGGCCTCCCCACGCCGCCCGGCGGGGGAGTACTCGCCGGCCTCCAGCTCCGCCCAGGGCAGCAGCCGCTCGGCGCCGTCCGCCCCGACCAGCGCCAGACCGCCCTCGTGCACCCGGACGGACCGCAGCCCGGACGCGGGCCGCAGCCACCCGTACCCGCCGGTGGCCACCACCGCCACGGCCGCCACCACCGGCGCGGGCCACCACTCGCCGAGCGTCAGGCAGACCGCCACCGCCAGGACCGCCGCCCCGGCGTCCACCCAGGCTCGCGCCCGCCAGGACAGCGGCCGGAACCGCCGGTGCACCCGCACCACGCGCCCGAGCGGCCCGGCGGACCCGGCGGATCCCGCAGACCCGGCGGACCCGCGCCGAGCCGCGCCGCTCTCCGCGAGCGACCGCGCCCACGCCGGCGACCACACCATCGCCACTTCGGCCTCCTTGCACTCACCGGTCTCCCCAACCGGAACCGCGACTGTTGGATCACCAGGATCGACCGTCCGCCGCCTCCGCGAACAGTGCCAATCGACACCCTTTGGCCCGAAACGGCCGCACCGTGACCGGGATCAGGGGGTGCCTTTCGGACTGGAAGGCCATCGGAGGATCGGAGGACTCCCGCCCGACGGCCCGAGCCGCAGGCGCCGGCAGCAGCGCCGAGCCGGCCGCGTCCACCGACCTCCGGGTGACGGCAGGCAGGTGCCCGGCCGTGAAGATCGTGGTCCGAGGGTTCTGGCGGCCATGAGGTGCGGTCGGGCCGGTGCTGGTGCACTCTCCTCACCGTGGAAGTCGCGACGGGCGAGCTGCGGCGCCTTCGATCCGAGCCGGGCGCCGAGGATGACCAGCTGCGTCAGTTCCTCGTACGCGTCCGGTTCGCCGCCGAGGATCCGGCCCAGGTCATCTCCCGTGCGCGGGCGGTGCTGACGCGCGTGATCGAGCAGGTGGGTGACCGGCCCGCGTTCGAGCACTGGCCGCAGCTGCTGCCGGCGTGGTTCGTCAGTCACCGCTCCCATGGATGTGCGCCCCGCCGCGCTCGGTGATGTCCGGACGCCACGATGTGGCACCCGAACCCGCGGCGCGGCGGGGCGGGGCGGAGCGGAACGGGGCGTCAGCAGCTCAGGTTGCCCCCGGGCACGGTGCCGAGGAGCTGCACGAAGCTCTGGTACAGACTGATCCGGTGCTGCATCTGCGCGGTGTTGTTGCCGTTGCACTCCAGCGAGCCGTTGATGCTGCGGATCGTCTCGCCGAAGCCGCGCCCGTTGACCATCGCGTCGTGCGCGGTCATGGTGCCCGGCCCGTTCTGGGTGTTCCAGTACCAGAGGCCGGTCTTCCAGGCCACCGCCGGATCGGTCTGCACCAGGTTGGGGTTGTTCAGCAGGTCGATGCCGAGCGCGTCGCCCGCCGCCTTGTAGTTGAAGTTCCAGCTGAGCTGGATCGGCCCGCGCCCGTAGTACGCGGCCTGCCCGGCCGGGCACCCGTACGGCTGCGAAGCGTCGCAGTAGTGCGGGTAGTTGGAGGTGTCCTGCTCGACCACGTACACCAGCCCGCCGGTCTCGTGGCTGACGTTGGCGAGGAAGGCCGCGGCCTCCTGGAGCCGGACGGTGTCACTGCCGGTGGTCGCGAAGCCCGGGTACGCGCTGGTCGCGTCGAGCAGGCCCTGGTAGGTGTAGAAGGGGTTCCGGTTCGGGAACATCTGGTCGAACTGGGCCTGGCTGACCGGGAATCCACCCGGGACGCGGGTCGGCGTCGGCGTGGGGGTCGGAGTGGGCGTGGGCGTCGGGTCGGTGGGCCCGCCGCAGGGGCCCTGGTCGGACCAGACCCCGGAGCCGCCGCTGCTCGGGGGTTCGTTCTGGGTCCACCACTTGGCGGTCCAGTTGTGCCCGTTGTACGAGACGGACGCGCCGCCGGTGTACACGGCGGCGGCGTTCCACGGCGTTCCGCAGGCGGCCGCACTGGCGGAGGCCGGGAGGAGCACCGCGAGCGCGAGTGCCGTCACCGCGGCGGAGAGCAGCGCGAGCAGGCGTTTGATTGACACGTCATCACCCCTTGTGCGGTGGGGGCCGCACGTCGTCGAGAAAGGGACCTGGTCGGGGCAGGGGAGCCGGGCCCCGTGCGGGGGCGCGTCGTGGGGGACGGCCGACCGGGGTGCAGGCCGGTACGGGGCTGACACCGACTCAAGCGGAATGGTCTATACCTGTCAAGGGGGTCGGCGGCACCGCCTTCGGTGAACCGGTGAGGAGAGCCCTGCGAACCGCCGTGCTACGAACCGGCGGAGTCGGCGTCGAGCGCCGCCCGCAGCCGCGCCGCGACCTCCGCCGCCCGTGCCTCGTCCGGATACGTCCCGCGCGGCCAGAAGAACCCGCGCAGCCCGTCCTTCGGATTGCGCGGCACCACGTGGACGTGCAGGTGCGGCACCGACTGGCTGATCCGGTTGTTCGCCGCCACGAAGCTGCCCGCCGCGCCCAGCCCCCGCTCGACGGCCGCCGCCACCCGTTGCACCCGCAGGAAGAACGGCCCGACCTCGGCGGCCGGCAGGTCCGCCAGGGTCCGGTGGTGGGCGCGCGGTACGACGAGGACGTGGCCGGGGAACAGCGGCCGGTGGTCCAGGAAGGCGACCGCCGCCTCGTCCTCCAGCACCCGGTGCGCGGGCACCTCGCCCGCCACCACCGCACAGAACAGGCAGTCCATCCGCTCATTCAAGCGACCGGCGGCGGCCCCGGTGCCCGTGCGGCCCCGAGCCCGCCCGACGCCACCCGTCCGGACGCGGGCCCCGCCCGGACGCAGACCCCCGTCCCCGCGCAGGCCCCCGCCCGGACGCCGACAACCCGGCAGGGGCGGCTGCTCGTACCGTTGGTCACTCGTACCGGTACAGCAGCGCCTCCCGCTCCGTCTGTTCGATCAGCTCGATGGTCAGCGCGTCGTCCCGAAGGTGCGACAGCGTGACCTCCGCCGAGCTCGGCTGCGCGTCCTTGGCGAGCCAGTTCTCCGGCTTCCACGCCGAAGCGCGCAGGAAGGCCTTCGGGCAGTGCCCGTACACCTCCTCCACGGCCACCACGATCGCGCTGCGCGGAGGCTTGCCGACGGCCGTCAGCTGCCGCAGCAGCTCGGGGTCGGTGGAGACGCACGCCCGCCCGTTGACCCGGAGCGTGGTGTCCCGGCCCGGTACGACGAACAGCAGTCCGACCCGGCCGGTCTCGATGATGTTGTGCAGGGTGTCCAAACGCTTGTTGCCGGTGGCGTCCGGAATGGCCAGGGTGTACTCGTCGAGCACCGAGACCAGCCCGGCCGGCCCGCCGCGCGGCGAGACGTCGCAGCGCCCGGAGGCGTCGGAGCTGGCGACGAACACCAGCGGGGAGCAGGCGATCAGGCGCTGGGCGACCTCGTGCAGGCGGTCCACCTGCTTGCGGCGCGCCTGCTCGCTCGGCTGCTCGTAGATCTCGCGCAGCCGGGCCGGGTCGGTGATCGCCCCCGCGCCGAGGGCGGCGAACAGGCGGTTCGGCGTGTCCGGAGCGGTGGTTGACGAAACGGCAGCTTCCGGTGTGATGGTCATGTCGCGAATCTAGTCGAGGCCCGTCCCGCCACCCCTGGCCCGAGGCCCCGCGAGCTACCCTCCCCGAGGTTGTCGGCCCTCCGGGAAATAGTTGCCGCACCCCTCCCCACCAGCGGTTTTCCGCTGATAATGGGGCCAGGGATCCCAGGCAGCCGGAGGTGGTGGCCGTGATCGTGAGAATCTGGGCCGGACAGGTCGCGGCCGATCGCATCGAGGAGTTCTGCGCACACCTGGCCAACCAGGTGATCCCGCGACTGGGGCAGACGGACGGCTGCCTCGGCGGCGAACTGTTGCGCTCGGTGACCGAGGACGGGCACCGGGTGCTCGTGGTGAGCCGCTGGCGGGACGAGGAGGCCCTGCGCGGGTACGCCGGGCCGATGTGGCGGATCCGGCCGGTCTGGTCGGAGGGCGAGCTGCACTACCTCGCACACCCCCCGGTGGTCACCCACTTCATGCCGGTCGCCGCACCCGCCCCGCTCTGACGCACCCGCCCCGCTCCGGCACATCCGTCATCCGCCGGGTCGCACCCCGCCCCCGTACCGCTTCGCGCCGCGTGCCCCGCACCGCGCCGCGCATTCCCCACAGGGCCGTGAAACAGGCCACAGCCCACGACTCTCCCTGGCCGTGCTCCGCCCGTGGCACAATGACGTCAACAGCAGTGACGTTCAGCGCACTCCGGGGTCGGTGAAAATCCGAACCGGCGGTTACAGTCCGCGACCCGTCCGCAGCCAGCGGCCGGTTGACCAGGTGAAATTCCTGGACCGACGGTTAAAGTCCGGATGGGAGGCGTGCGCGGGCGGACGAAGAGCAGTACCCGTGGTCCATCGACAACCGGACCGGACCACGGTCAGGTGAACGACGGGAGCACTGTCTCCCGCGCCGGGCGAGCGATCTCCCGGCGGTCTCAGTGGGCACCCCGGCGACGGGTCGTGCCGACGGGCTCGCGCACCGGTGCCCGTCCGTGTCATCTCCCATGCCGCCCCGGAGTCCGCGCCCCAAGCGCGAGGAGACCCGGGTGTTCACCGGCATCATCGAAGAGCTCGGCGAGGTCGTTTCGATCGAGGAGATCGGCGACTCCTCGCGCATCCGCCTGCACGGCCCGGTGGTCTGTACGGGCGCACGGCACGGGGATTCCATCGCGGTCAACGGCGTCTGCCTGACCGTCGTCGACAGCCCCGACCAACTGGCCGCCGGCACCGGCGAGTTCAGCGCCGACGTGATGGCCGAGACGCTGCACCGTTCCAGCCTGGGCGAGTTGAAGCCCGGCTCCCGGGTCAACCTGGAGCGCGCCATGGCGCTCGGTGCGCGGCTCGGCGGCCACCTCGTCCAGGGTCATGTCGACGCCGCCGGGCGGCTGTTGAGCCGCGAGCCCGGCGAGCGCGACGCGGACGGCAACCTGCGCTGGGAGGTGCTGCGGTTCTCGCTGCCGGAGTCCATCTCCCGCTACCTGGTGGAGAAGGGCTCGATCACCGTCGACGGCGTCAGCCTCACCGTGGTGGAGGCCGCCCGTGACAGCTTCACCGTCAGCCTCATCCCGGCCACCCTCGCGCTGACCACGCTCGGCGCCAAGGCCGTCGGCGAGAGCGTCAACCTGGAGGTGGACGTGCTCGCCAAGTACGTGGAGCGGCTGCTCGATTCGCGCACCCTGCCCGGTCTGCCGGGCGACACGACCTCGGGGGAGACCAAGTGAGCTGGCTCAGCGGAGAGGCGTTCACCGTCTTCGGTGAACACGTGAAGTGGGCCGACATGATCGGCAACCTGCTCGGGTTCGGCGGCCTCGCGCTCGGCTGGCGCCGCTCGGTCTGGAGCTGGCCGGTCCAACTCCTGTCCGGCGTCGTGCTGATCACCGCCTACCTCGGCGGCCACGTCCCCGGCCTGATCGGCAAGCAGCTGATCGTGATCGTCACCGCCGCCTGGGGCTGGGCGCAGTGGCGGCGCGGGCGCCGGGACTCCGGGACGATCGCCGTACGGTTCGCCAGCTGGCCCGAGCGGGCCGCCCTGGTGGCCGGCACCGCGGTCGGCACGGTCGGCCTGGCGCTGCTCTTCACCGCCTACCCCAGCCTGTCCTGGAGCCCCTGGTCGGACGCCTACATCTTCGTCGGCACGCTGGCCGCGATGGTCGCCCAGGCGCGTGGCTGGCTGGAGTTCTGGTTCGCCTGGATCGCCGTCGACGCGGTCGGCGTCCCGTTCGCCTTCAACAGCGGCTACACCTTCTCCGGCCTCACCTACTCCATCTACTTCGTCCTGGTGCTGCTCGGCCTGCGCTCCTGGTGGCTGAGCGCCCGTGAGCCGCGCGCCACGTCCACCAACGTCCCGCAGGGAGCCACGGTATGACCGAGAACCAGCCCGAGAACCAGCCCACCGACAGCGGCACCGACGCCGGTACCGACAGCGGCACCAACGCCGACGCCGGCCTCGAACTCGTCCTCGACCCCGTCGAGCGGGCGATCGCCGACATCGCCCTCGGCCGCGCCGTGATCGTGGTCGACGACGAGGACCGCGAGAACGAGGGCGACATCGTCTTCGCCGCCTCCGCCGCCACCCCCGAGCTGATGGCCTTCACCATCCGCTACAGCTCCGGCGTGATCTGCGCCCCGATGACCGGCGAGGAGCTGGACCGCCTCAAGCTCCCGCCGATGACCCAGGTCAACGAGGACCGCAAGGGCACCGCGTACACCGTCTCGGTGGACGCCCGCGAGGGGGTCGACACCGGCATCTCCGCCGCCGACCGCGCCCGGACCGTACGGCTGCTCTCCTCGTCCGGCACCGAGCCCGGCGACCTCACCCGCCCCGGCCACGTCTTCCCGCTGCGCGCCGTCGAGGGCGGCGTGCTGGTCCGCCCCGGGCACACCGAGGCGGCCGTCGACCTCGCCCGGCTCGCCGGGCTGCCGCCGGCCGGGGCGATCGCCGAGGTCGTCAACGACGACGGCACCATGGCCCGGCTGCCCGAGCTGCTCGCCTTCGCCCGCGAGCACGGTCTGGCGGTCATCTCCATCGAGGACCTGATCGCCTACCGCCGCCGCACCGAGCTGCACGTCACCCGGGCCGCGACCACCGCCCTGCCCACCGCGCACGGCGACTTCACCGCCGTCGGCTACCAGGGCACCATCGACGGCGTCGAACACATCGCCCTGGTGGCGGGCGGCCTCGACGCGGAGGGACGGCTGCCGGAGGGCGAGGACGTCCTGGTGCGGGTCCACTCCGAGTGCCTGACCGGCGACGTCTTCGGCTCGCTGCGCTGCGACTGCGGCCCGCAGCTGGAGGCCTCGTTGCGGCGGGTGGCCGAGTCCGGCCGCGGCGTGGTGCTGTACCTGCGCGGCCACGAGGGCCGGGGGATCGGCCTGGCCCACAAGCTGCGCGCGTACGCGCTCCAGGAGCAGGGCCGCGACACCGTCGAGGCCAACCTGGACCTCGGCCTGCCCGCCGACGCCCGCGACTACAGCATCGCCGCGCAGATGCTGGTGGACCTCGGGGTCCGCTCGCTCACCCTGCTCACCAACAACCCGCGGAAGCTCACCGCGCTCACCGAGCACGGGCTCAAGGTCAAGGGGCGCGAGGCGGTCGAGATCGCGCCCGGTGAGCACAACCTGCGCTACCTGCGGACCAAGCGCGACCGGATGGGCCACGACCTGCCCGGCCTCGGTTCCTGAAGCCCCTGAAGCCCCGGAAGCCGCCGAAGCCCCGGAAGCCTCTGAAGCACGACCCAGCTCCTGAAGCACACCCCACCAGAGAACAGAACAGGAAGTACGACACATGAGCGGCCACGGAGCCCCCACGCTGACCATCGACGGCGCCGCCGACCTCAAGGTCGCCGTCGTCGCCGCCCAGTGGCACGACCAGGTGATGAACGGCCTGCTGGACGGCGCCCACCGCGCGCTCAAGGAGCTGGGCGTCGCCGAGCCGACCGTGCTGCGCGTCCCCGGCACCTTCGAGCTGCCGGTCGCCGCCAAGCGCCTCGCCGAGCGCGGCTACGACGCGGTGATCGCCCTCGGCGTGGTGATCCGCGGCGGCACCCCGCACTTCGACTACGTCTGCCAGGCGGCCACGGCCGGCCTCACCCAGGTCAGCGTCGACACCGGCGTCCCGGTCGGCTTCGGCGTGCTGACCTGCGACAACGAGGAGCAGGCGATCGACCGGGCGGGCCTGCCGGGCTCCGCCGAGGACAAGGGCCACGAGGCCGTGACCGCCGCCGTCGCCACCGCGGTGACCCTGCGCGACGTCCGCTGACGGTCCGCGCCCGGTCCCGAGCCGTGGACGTCCAGCCGACCGTCCACGGTCCGGGACCGTTTACCGTCCGTCCGTCCGCACGCCGTATGGTGAGTCCCATCATGGCTTCGAAGACATTCGAGGAGCTCTTCACCGAGCTCCAGCAGAAGGCCGCCACCGGCGACCCCTCGTCCTCCCGCACCGCGCAGCTCGTCCAGCAGGGCGTCCATGCGATCGGCAAGAAGGTCGTCGAGGAGGCCGCCGAGGTCTGGATGGCCGCCGAGTTCCAGTCGGACGAGCAGACGGCGGAGGAGATCTCGCAGCTCCTCTACCACCTTCAGGTGATGATGATCGCCCGTGGGCTGACGCTCGACGACGTGTACAAGTACCTCTGAGCGTCCACCAGCACCTCTGAGCCAGCAATCCCCGCTGAACAAGCAACCCCGCTCGAAGAACACCCCCACCTCCACCTCCCACAGGTAAGGAAGCGACCTCCCATGCTGCGCATCGCCGTCCCCAACAAGGGTTCTCTCTCGGGTCCCGCGGCGGAGATGCTCCATGAGGCCGGCTACCGCCAGCGGAAGGATCCCAAGGAGCTGGTGCTGGTCGACCCCAACAACGAGGTCGAGTTCTTCTTCCTCCGCCCGCGCGACATCGCCGTCTACGTCGGCTCCGGCCGCCTGGACGTCGGCATCACCGGCCGCGACCTGCTGCTGGACTCGCACTCCAACGCGGAGGAGGTGCTCGCCCTCGGCTTCGCCGGGTCGACCTTCCGCTTCGCCCGCCCCGAGGGCGTGCAGGTGGAGGACGTGAAGGGCCTGGAGGGCCTGCGGATCGCCACCTCCTACACCGGTCTGGTCGAGCAGCACCTGGCCGACCACGGGGTGAAGGCGACGGTCACCAAGCTGGACGGCGCGGTCGAGACCGCGGTGCAGCTGGGCGTCGCCGACGTGATCGCCGACGTGGTGGAGACCGGCACCAGCCTGCGCAACGCGGGCCTGGAGGTCTTCGGCGAGCCGATCCTGATCTCGGACGCCGTGGTGATCCGCCCCAAGGGTGCCGGTGAGGACACCCGGGTGGAGCAGTTCCTGCGCCGCCTCCAGGGCGTGCTGGTGGCCCGCCGCTACGTGCTGATGGACTACGACATCCGCGCCGAGAAGGTCGGCGCGGCCGTCGCGCTCACCCCCGGCCTGGAGTCGCCGACCGTCTCCCCGCTGCACACCGAGGGCTGGGTGGCCGTCCGCTCGATGGTGCTCCGCAAGGAGGCCCAGCAGATCATGGACGACCTGTGGGGCATCGGCGCCCGGGCCATCCTGGTCACCAACATCCACGCCTGCCGCCTCTGACCTGCCCGGCGCCGCCCGGTCGGCGTCACCCGGTCGGCGCCGACCTGTGCGCGGGCCGGTGAGTAAAGAACGGTTCAATAGGGTGGGGACGCCGACCGGTGTCCCCGCCCTTCGCCGTGAAGCGCCGACCGAAGCGCCACCGGAGCCCACCGAAGCGCCACCGCCAGAACCACCGGAGCCCCACGTGTCCACGCCGCCCGTCGAGTACCCCGTCACCTGGGCGCCCCGCCGTACCCGGGCCGTGCTGTTGCCGGTCTGCGCCCTGCTGGTGGTGCTGTTCGCCGTGCTGGCCGTGCTGCTCCCGGAGAACTGGCAGCTCAACGACCGGATCATGATGACCGGCAGCGGCGTCCTGTTCGCCTGCGTCGGCCTGATGCTGGCCCGCCCCCGGGTGCGCGCCGACGCCGAGGGCGTGACGGTGGTCAACTTCGTCCGCAGCCGTCGGCTCGCCTGGGCCGAGATCGTCCAGGTCAACTTCCGCCAGGGCGACCCGTGGGCGACCCTGGACCTCGCCGACGGCACCTCGCTGGCCACGGTCGGCATCCAGTCCGGTGTCGGCAGGGCCCAGGCGATCGCGGACGCCCGCGCCCTGCGCGACCTGGTCGAGCACCACGCCCGGGCCTGAGGGCGAACCGCGCCAGGGCCTGACGGCGAACCCGCCCGCGCTCGACGGCGAACCCGCCCGCGCTCGACGGCGAACCCCTCCGACCTGCGGCTCCCTGGCCCGGCGGGTCCGAACACGCTTCCTACCACCGCCCCGGTATGGTCTACGCTGGTAAAAGCGGGGCAAAACTTCTGTCCTGCCCGAAAACGACCTGAGGAGTGACACTCCCCCTCGATGGACGATCCGTCCGGTAGTACCTGCGCCGCCCCACTTCCGACCATCGGAAGGCAGGCGGCACTGTGATCACCGCCTGGCTGCTGTTGCTCGCAGCCGTCCTCCTGATCCTGGCCAACGGCCTCTTCGTGGCCGCCGAGTTCGCCTTCGTGACCGTCGAGCGCGGGGCGGTGGAACGTTCCGCCGAGTCCGGTGACGCCAAGTCCGGCCGGGTCTCCAGGGCCCTGCGGCACCTCTCCTTCGAACTCTCCGGCGCCCAGCTGGGCATCACCGTCACCTCGCTGGTGGTCGGCATGCTCGCGGAGCCGGCCCTGTCGACCCTGCTGCAGCCCGTCATGTCGGCCATCGGGGTGCCCGACCCGATCACCCGCGGCGCCGCCGTGGTGGTCGGCATGGTGCTGGCCACCGTCGTCCAGATGGTGATCGGCGAGCTGGTCCCGAAGAACTGGGCGATCTCCCGCCCGCTCCAGGTGGCCCGCGCGGTCGCCGCCCCGCACATGGCGTTCTCCTTCGTCTGCCGCCCGCTGATCAGCTTCCTCAACGGCGTCGCCGACAAGACGGTCCGGGCCTTCGGCATCGAGCCGCAGGAGGAGCTGGAGCACGCCCGGACCCCGGCCGAACTGGTCTCGCTGGCCCGCCACTCGGCCAGGGCCGGCGCGATAGACGAGGAGTCGGCGACCCTGTTCGTCCGCACCCTGGGGCTCGGCGACCTCACCGCCGAGTCCGTGATGACCCCGCGGGTCGACGTCGCCGCCCTCCAGCGCGACGCCACCGCCTCGGACGTGCTCAACCTGACCAGGGCCACCGGCCTGTCCCGCTTCCCGGTCTACACCGACAGCCTGGACGAGGTCACCGGCATCGTGACGCTCAAGGACGCCCTCGCCGTCCCGGCCGCCCGGCGCGGCCTGGTGCGGGTCGGCGAGCTCTCCTCACCGCCGCTGCTGGTGCCCGAGACCCTGCCCGCCGAGCGGCTGCTCGACCAGCTGCGCCGCCTCCAGCCGATGGCCATCGTGGTCGACGAGTACGGCGGCACCGCCGGCGTCGTCACCGTCGAGGACATCGTCGAGGAGATCGTCGGCGAGGTGCAGGACGAGCACGACCCCGAGGACCACCCCGAGCTGCTCCCGCTGCCCGCCGTCAACGGCCTGCCCGCCTGGCAGGCGGACGGCCGCGCCCGGCTCGACCACCTGGAGACCATCGGCCTGACCCCTCCGGACGGCCCCTACGAGACCCTGGCCGGCCTGGTCGCCGACCTGCTCGGCAAGCTCCCCGACGTGGGCGAGCAGGCCGAACTGCCCGGCTGGCGGTTCACCGTGACCGGCGTCGACCGGCACCGCACCAGTGAGGTCCGGGTGGAGCGCACCTCCGTCCCCGTGCCGTTCGGCGACGACGAGGAGGGCGCCCGATGACCGCGCTGCAACTGCTCCTCGCCGTGGTGCTCCTGCTCGGCAACGCCTTCTTCGTCGGCGCGGAGTTCGCCGTAGTCTCGGTGCGCCGCAGCCAGATAGAACCGCTCGCCGAGGCCGGGCACAAGCGCGCCCGCACCGTGCTGCACGCGCTGACCAACGTCTCCGCGATGCTGGCCGCCGCCCAGCTCGGCATCACCGTCTGCTCGCTGGGCCTCGGTGCGCTCGCCGAGCCGACCATCGCCTCGCTGCTGGAGGGCCCGTTCCACGCGATCGGCGTCCCGTCCGCCCTGATGCACCCGCTCTCGTACGGGATCTCGCTCGCCGTCGTGGTGTTCCTGCACATGGTGATGGGCGAGATGGTGCCGAAGAACATGGCCATGGCCGGCCCGGAGAAGGCCGCGCTCTGGCTCGGCCCGCCCCTGGACCGGCTGGCCCGCTGGCTCGCCCCGGTGATCCGGACGCTCAACGCCCTCGCCAACGGCGTGCTGCGGCTGTTCCGGGTCGAGCCCAAGGACGAGGTCGAATCGGTGTTCACCACCGAGCAGCTGATGTACCTGCTGGTCGACTCCCGGGACGCCGGCCTGCTCGACGGCGACCGCCAGGAGCGCCTGGAGGACGCCCTGGAGATGGGCCGCCGCCCCGTCACCGACGTCCTGCTGCGGCCCGAGCAACTGGTCACCGTCGGCCCGAAGTCGACCGCCGGCGAGGTCGAGGAGCTCGCCCTGCGCACCGGCTTCTCGCGCTTCCCGGTCACCGACGGCGACCCGGCCGGCCACGGCTACCTCGGCTACGTCCACCTCAAGGACATCCTCGACGTGGAGGACCCGTCGGAGCCCGTCCCGGCCCGTCTGTGGCGGCCGATCACGGTGCTGCGCGGCGGCCTCCCGCTGGACGACGCCCTCGGCGCGATGCGCCGGGCCACCTGCCACCTGGCCGCCGTGCTGGACCAGGACGGCCGCACCCTCGGCGTGGTCATGCTGGAGGACGTGCTGGAGGAGCTGGTCGGCGAGATGCACGACCCGGACCACCGCACCACGGTCTGACGCCCGCGGCGGTTTCGCCGACGGCGTGTCCGCTCGCAGCGATTCCGCCCTGAGCGTTCAGCGGTTCCATGCCGGCCACCCCCGGGGAAGGGTGGCCGGCATGAGACTGCTCGTGCTGGGTGGAACGAAGTTCGTCGGACGGGTCCTCGCCGAGGAGGCGCTGGCCAGGGGCTGGGAGGTGACGGCCCTCAACCGCGGCACACAGCCCGCGCCCGAGGGCGTACGGGTGCTGGTGGGCGACCGCACGGCCGAGAACGGCCTGGCGGCGCTCGCCACGGGGGAGTGGGACGCGGTGGTGGACACCTGGTCCTGGGCCCCGGCGGCGGTGCGCGACAGTGCCCGGCTGCTGAACGGCCGGGTCGGCCACTACGCGTACGTCTCCAGCCGGTCGGTGTACGACCACCCGCTGCGCGCCGGGGCGGACGAGACGGCGCCGGTCGTCCCCTCCTCCCCGGACCTGACCGGCGAGGTGCCCTACGCCGAGGCCAAGCGCGGGGCCGAACTGGCGCTGGAGGCCGAGTTCGGCGGGCGCGCCCTGCTCGTCCGAGCCGGGCTGATCCTCGGCCCGTACGAGAACATCGGCCGGCTGCCCTGGTGGCTGAACCGGATCGCCCGCGGCGGCCCGGTGCTCGCCCCCGGCCCGCGCGACCTCCCGCTCCAGTACATCGACGGCCGTGACCTCGCGGCCTGGACGCTGGACGCGGTGGCGGCCCGGCTGGGCGGCCCCTACAACGTGGTCGGTCCGGCCGGCCACACCACGACGGGGGAGCTGCTGGCGGCCTGCGTCCGGGCCACCGGCTCGGACGCGGAGCTGCGCTGGACCGACGCCGAACGGATCCTGGCGGCGGGCGTCGAGCCGTGGACGGAGCTGCCGATCTGGCTGCCGCCCGGCGAGCTGTACGACTTCCTGCACGGCGCCTCGGTGGCGCGCGCCGTCGACGCCGGGCTGCGCTGCCGCCCGGTCGCCGAGACGGTCGAGGACACCTGGGCCTGGCTGCGGTCGATCGGCGGCGACGCCCCGCAGCGCGCCGACCGCCCGAACGTCGGGCTCGACCCCGAGCGCGAGGCGATGCTGCTGCGGGGGTGAGCCCCGGGAGGCTAGCCCCGGCCGTCGATCAGCTCGCCGTACGCCTGCACCAGGTCCGGCAGCCGCAGCGTCGCCAGGTCCTCCCGGCCCGGCGGCTCGCGCAGCATCGACAGCCGCAGGTCCCGGTAGGCGCAGGACTTCTCGTACAGGGTGCGGATGAACCGGCCGTTGCCCAGCTCGTCGATCCAGCCCTCGCGCACCACGTGGGTGCAGATGCTGGCCAGCTCCTCGGCCGCGTCCTCGTCCCAGCCGTCGCCGTCCCGGCCGGCCAGCGCCGCCCCGATCGCGGTCAGCTCGCCGGGGCGGTAGCTGGGGAAGTCGACCCGGGTGGTGAAGCGGGAGTTGAGGCCGGGGTTGGTGGCGAGCAGCCGGTTCATCCCCTCGGGGTAGCCGGCCAGGATCACCACCAGCCGGTCGCGGTTGTCCTCGGCGCGTTTGAGCAGCACCTGGAGCGCCTCGTCGCCGTACGCGTCGCCCTTGGTGTAGCCGGAGTTGGACAGGCTGTACGCCTCGTCGATGAACAGCACGCCGTCCAGCGCGGAGTCGATCAGGTCGTTCGCCTTGACCGCCGTCTGGCCGAGGAACTCGCCCACCAGGTCCGCTCGTTGGGCCTCCACCAGGTGGTCGCCGGAGAGCAGTCCCAGGGCGTGGAAGACCCGGCCGAGGATCCGTGCCACGGTGGTCTTGCCGGTGCCGGAGGGGCCCGAGAAGACGAAGTGCCGCTTCGGCGGCTGGACCGGCAGCCCCTGTTCGGCCCGCAGCCGGGACATCCTCAACTGGGCCGAGAGCGCCCGGACCTGCCGCTTGACCGGCTCCAGGCCGACCATCAGCGACAGTTCGGCCAGCGCCGCGTCCAACTCCCGTTCGTCACCGGCCGGTTGCGGCGCCGGTGCGACGGCGGTCCGTGGCTGCGCCTCGCCCCGGACGGGCGGCGGCGCCGGTGCGGCGGGCACGGCCGCGGC
>NZ_LFMD02000005.1:441052-513711 GCF_015776785.2 Kitasatospora sp. SUK 42
CTCTTCCCGGCCGCCTGCGGCGCGACGCCCGCCGCCGGCTCGACCATCGGGCCGTCCACCGTCGAGCCGTCCACCGTCGAGCCGTTCACCATCGGGCCGTCCACCACAGGGCCGTCCACCGTCGAACCATCCACCATCGGGCCGTCCGCGGCGCCGCCACCCGCCGGCCCGCCGTCCACGGCGCCGCCGCCCGGCACCGCCCCGGTCGCGAACTCGTCACCGTAGCCCGGGTCCCCGGCGTAGCCGAGCTCCTCCGGTAACCCCGGCCCGGTGCCGTCCACCCCGCCCGGGCGCCCGCCCTCCAGCAGCCCGTCCGCGAGCGCGTCCTCCGCCGAGATCGCCGCCAGTCGCGCCGCGGTGTCCATGAACGCCGGGTCCGCCCGGTGCACCGCCCGGTACAGCGGCAGCGCCGCCGCGCTGCGCCCGGCCCCCTCGTACGCCCGCGCCAGCCAGTACCGCAGCTCCTTGCGCTGCGGCTGCTCGGAGCGGCAGCGCGCCAGCGAGGCGGCCAGCGGGGCCTGTGCCTGCGCGCACATGTCCAGCCGCACCCGGGCCATGCCCGCGAACAGCCCGGCCTCGATGCCGAGCAACGGGTCGTCCAGCAGTCGGTCGGTGTCCCGGATCAACTGTTCCCAGTCCTTGAGGAGGTAGGACCGGCAGGCGTACAGGAACTGGGCGCACGGGTCCTCACTGGGGGCCGGACACTGCTCCAACGCCCGGTCCAGCTCGGCCAGATGGCGGCCGTCCAGCCAGTGCGAGGCGTGTGCCAGGGCGAGGTCGCGGGCGTCCTCCAGGACGGGCTGCACCCACCAGCCCAGCCAGTACCAGGAGCTGAGCGGGCGCCGGTGCAGGCGGCGCTGCTCGCCGAAGCGCTGCTGGTGGCGGTACATCGCCAGTAGCGCCGCCGAGGTGTCGCTGCGCAGCGCGTGCAGGCCGAGCCAGGCGTCGGCCATGCCCGGGTCCAGCCGGACGGCCGCCCGGAACTCCTCCTCGGCCCGGGTGTAGGCGCCCGCCGTGTAGGCGTCCATGGCGCGCAGCCAGGCGCGGTCGGCGAGCCGGTCCGGGCCGCCCGCCGTGCTGTCGGAACTTTCCACCGTCGTCACTCACGCCCCCCGCGGTGTGGCCCGGGGCTCGGCCGGCGGATCGCCTGCGCGCAGCCGGGCCGGTGGTCGGAAGCCCCCGGGGCGCATATGCGCCTACCAGGAATCGTACCGGCGCGGGGCTGATCCGGAAGGGTGCCGCAGGGAGTCAAATGCGATCGCGCGAGCGGGTCTTGGGCCGCCGGTTGGCTGAAACACCGTGGGCGGAGCACGCTGCGGAGGGGGACCGGGCGACGTCCCCGGCTCACGGGGGAACAAGCCGGGGGCGCCGGGTCCGAGGCGACCGGAGCATTCGGTTCCGGTGGCTGAGGAGAACCTAGGTCCTGGCGATGTCGCAGGTCAAGAGCTAGTTGAAGATTCACCCACAGTGGCCGGGATGATTCGCCCGGTCACCCCGTCGACCCTCGTCGCGGCGTACGGACGGCTCGGGTCGGCGGCGAAGTGCGCCGCCTCGGCGCGGGCCCAGTCGGCCCAGAACCCGGCCAGTTCCGGCCCGTCCCGCCGCTCGCCCCGGTGTCGCGCCGAGACGGCGTCCAGCTCCATCCAGACCACCCGGGCCAGCCACGGCCGCAGCTCCCGCCGCCCCGCACCGACCCCCTCCACCAGCACCACCGGGGCGACCGGCACCGTCGTGGTGGTCGCGAAGCGGCGCAGCGTCCAGTCGTACACCTGGTGGACGGCGTCCCGGCCCGCCGCCAGCGGCGCCAGCACCTGCTCACGCAGCCGACCGGTCCACTCGAAGAACTCGGTGTGGGTGGCGAGGTCGTCGAGGTGGACCACCGGCGCCCCGTCGAGCGCCGCCGCCAGCCGGGCGGCGAAGGTCGTCTTGCCCGAGCCCGCGTGCCCGTCCACCGCGACCAGCCGGACGGGCCCGCAGGAGGGCGGCAGCGCGAGCAACTCCGCCGCGAGGGTGCTCAGCTCCGCCGCGAGGGTGCTCGGCTCCGCCGCGAGCGCGCTCGGGGCGTCGCCGGACGCGGGCGGACGAGGGGCGGGGAGAGTAACGAAAGCAGCCACAACGGCAACCCTACGGTGCCGTAGTCCACCACTACGGACAGATGATCTGCCCAGGTCGTGACGGCAGCGCGGGTTTCGGGCATACTCGCTTCGCCACGCCTGTGAACGGCCGTTCACCGCAACCCGGTGCCGGTCGGGCCGACCTGCCACACCCGCGCCGGACCAGCCGACAACCCCGGCCCGGTGCCCGATCGAGGAGGCGACCGCCGCCATGACCCCGTCCCCCGTGAAAGCCGTGGACCGCCAGCTGCCCAGCGAGGAGGCCCGTGAGCTGCTGAGCCTCACCCGGGACCTGGTCCAGCGCGAGCTGTTGCCGCGCGCGGCTGAGGACGAGGCCGCCGGCCGCTTCCCCCGGGAGGTCTTCCGCACCCTCGGCGAGGCCGGCCTGCTGTCCCTCCCGTACGACGAGAAGCACGGCGGCGGCGAGCAGCCCTACGAGGTGTACCTCCAGGTCCTGGAGGAGCTCGCGGCCGGCTGGCTGGCCGTCGGCCTCGGCGTCAGCGTGCACACGCTGTCCTGCCACGCGCTGGCCACCTTCGGCACCGACGAGCAGCGCGAGCAGTGGCTGCCCCGCATGCTCTCCGGCGAGCAGCTCGGCGCCTACTGCCTCTCCGAGCCGCAGTCCGGCTCGGACGCGGCCGCCCTGCGCACCCGCGCCGACCTCGACGGCGACGAGTACGTGGTGAACGGCACCAAGGCGTGGATCACCCACGGGGGACAGGCCGACTTCTACAGCGCCCTGGTGCGCACGGGTGAGGGCGGCCCCAAGGGCATCAGCTGCCTGCTCGTCCCCGGTGACCAGCAGGGCCTGTCGGCCGCGCCGCCGGAGCACAAGATGGGCATGCGCTCCTCGCCGACCGCCCAGCTGCACTTCGACGGTGCCCGGGTGCCCCGCGAGCGGCTGATCGGCGAGGAGGGCCAGGGCTTCCAGATCGCGCTCGCCGCCCTGGACTCCGGCCGCCTCGGCATCGCCGCGTGCGCGATCGGCGTCGCCCAGGCCGCGCTCGACCTCGCGGTCGACTACGCGCGCACCCGGCGCCAGTTCGGCCGCCCGATCGCCGACTTCCAGGGCCTGTCCTTCATGCTCGCCGACATGGCCACGCAGATCGAGGCCGGGCGTTCGCTCTACCTGTCCGCCGCGCGACTGCGGGACGCCGGCCGGCCGTTCTCCAAGGAGGCGGCGATGGCCAAGCTGTTCTGCACCGACGCCGCGATGCGGGTGACCACCGACGCCGTCCAGGTGCTCGGTGGCTACGGCTACACCCAGGACTTCCCGGCCGAGCGCTACATGCGCGAGGCCAAGGTGCTGCAGATCGTCGAGGGCACCAACCAGATCCAGCGCCTGGTGATCGGCCGCCACCTCACGAAGGACTGACGCCCTCCCCGAAGGCCGGGGGCCTTCCCCGATACGGCCTCCGGCCGTCACTCCAGGGTGCGGAGTGACGGCCGGAGGTTTTCGCCAACGTCCTGCCAACTGGCCTGGGGGCTGCGGAAGTCAGCGCCGCACGAGACGGCGGCGCTGCTCCGGGAAGGCCGGAACGGCCGACCGCGCGGCCTGGGCCGGAACCGCCGGAACGACCGCCGTGGTGCGCGCCGGGCGCTGCACCAGCGCGTGCGAGAACGGCTGGGTCCGCCAGTCCAGTCCGCTCGGGAGCTTGAACAGCGCGTCGAATCCGGCCGGCTCGGCGTCCGCCTGGTCCGTCGCCTCCGCCAGGTCGTCGGTCGGCGCGCCCGAGCCCGGGCAGATCGCGGGGGCGAAGGGGTTCCAGGCGGTGGGCAGCAGGGCGTGCTGCGGCAGCCGCTCCTCGTCCGCCACCAGGGCGATCGGGCGGCGGCACTCGGGGCAGTGGACCCGGAAGATGTCCCAGATCTCGGCCTCGCCGGGGTCGTCGCCCGGCGCGTGGTCGACCGCGAGATCGTCGCGGCCGGTCATATCGTCGGTCTCGTCGACGCCCAGCACGCGCTGGTCGGTAGCAGGCATGAGGATCCCCCTAGGATCGGGCCCGGCGTGGTCGTCCAGGGCCACAACCAGCACTTCCCTGTGATCCGGACTCATAACCCTGCGGCCCAGTGCACCGTGATGCACCGGGTGTGTCCTTGGCCACACTTCCTGCCACATTCACCCGGCACTTGCCCGCCTGACACCTGCGGTCCCTCTCCGTGCCACCGCGTGCGCCCCCCGTGCTCCGACCGGGTAGGTTTGCGCACTGTGGAGGATCTCGACCAACGCATCGTCCAGCTGCTCCTAGAGGACGGCCGGATGAGCTACACGGACCTGGGCAAGGCCACCGGCCTGTCCACCTCGGCGGTGCACCAGCGCGTGCGCCGCCTCGAACAGCGCGGGGTGATCCGCGGCTACACCGCGATCATCGACCCCGACGCCGTCGACCTGGCGCTGACCGCGTTCATCTCGGTCAAACCCTTCGACCCCAGCGCCCCCGACGACACCCCGGAGAGGCTGGCCGGCCTGCCCGAGATCGAGGCCTGCCACAGCGTCGCGGGCGACGAGAACTACATCCTCAAGGTCCGCGTCGGAGCCCCCGGCGACCTGGAGGACCTGCTCGCCCGCATCCGCAGCGCCGCCGGAGTGTCCACCCGCACCACCGTCGTGCTGTCCACCCCGTACGAGGCCCGACCCCCGAAGCTCTGAACCCCGGGCCGGACTCCGTGGAGCAACCGGCGACGTGCAGACTTGTCGCCATGACCGAAAGCACTCTCCGGACCGTCCTGCTGCGCGGCGGCGCCGTCTACAGCCCCGCCGACCCCTTCGCCACCGCGATGCTCGTGGAGGGCGGGCACATCGCCTGGGTCGGCAGCGACGGCGCCGCCGAGGCGTACGCCGCGGTCGCCGACGAGATCGTCGAGCTGGACGGCGCCCTGGTCACCCCCGCCTTCGTCGACGCCCATGTGCACGCCACCTCCACCGGACTGGCGCTGACCGGCCTCGACCTCACCGGCAGCCCCTCGCTCGCGGCCGCCCTCGCGGCCGTCACCGCCTTCGTCGACGCCCGGCCGGAGCCCGGCGGCGTGCTGATCGGCCACGGCTGGGACGAGTCCGGCTGGCCCGAGGGCCGCCCGCCCACGCTCGCCGAACTCGACGAGGCCGCCCGCGGCGCCGCGCTCTACCTCTCCCGCACCGACGTGCACTCCGCGCTCGCCACCACCGCACTGCGCGACCTGACCGAGGGCCTCGCCGAGCGCCCCGGCCACGACGCCGAGGGCCCGCTCAGCAAGGACGCCCACCACGCCGTCCGGCAGACCGCGCTCGCCCACCTCACCCCCGAGCAGCGCCGCGTCGCCCAGCGCGCCACGCTGGCCCGCGCCGCCGAACTCGGCATCGGCGCCCTGCACGAGTGCGCCGGCCCGGAGATCTCCTCCGAGCAGGACCTGTCCGCCCTGCTGGCCCTGGCCGCAGAGGGCGAGGGGCCCGAAGTGTACGGCTACTGGGGCGAGTTGGGTGGAGTCGAGACGGCCCGCCGACTCGGCGCGGTGGGCGCCGGCGGCGACCTCTTCGTGGACGGCGCGCTCGGCTCGCGCACCGCCTGCCTGCACGCCCCGTACGCCGACGCCGGGCACACCGGCACCGCCTACCTGACCGCCGAGCAGGTCGCCGACCACGTCGCCGCCTGCACCGAGGCCGGGTTGCAGGCCGGCTTCCACGCCATCGGCGACGCCGCCGTCGCGGCCGTGATCGAGGGCGTGCGCGCGGCCGGCGAGCGGGTCGGCGCCGGCCGCGTCCGGGCCCTGCGCCACCGCGTGGAGCACGCCGAGGCCCTGGACGGCGAGGCCATCGCCGCCTTCGCCGAGCTCGGCCTCACCGCCTCCGTCCAGCCCGCCTTCGACGCCGCCTGGGGCGGAGCGGACGGCATGTACGTGCAGCGCCTGGGCGCCGAGCGCGCCGCCGCCCTCAACCCGTACGCCGCCCTGCTGCGGGCCGGTGTCCCGCTGGCCTTCGGCTCGGACGCGCCGGTCACCCCGCTCGACCCCTGGGGCACCATCCGCGCCGCCGCCTTCCACCAGACCCTGGAGCACCGGATCTCGGTCCGCGCGGCCTTCACCGCCCACACCCGCGGCGGCTGGCGCGCGATCGGCCGCGACCAGGACGGCGTGCTGGTGCCCGGCGCGATCGCCAACTACGCGATCTGGGCCGCCGAGGAACTCGTCGTCCAGGCCCCCGACTCCCGGGTGGCCGGCTGGTCCACCGACCCGCGCTCCGGCACCCCCGGCCTGCCCGACCTCACCCCCGGCCGCGAACTGCCCACCTGCCTGCGCACCGTGGTCCGCGGCCGCACCGTCCACCAGCGGTAAACCGGGTGAAGCGGCGGCGCACCGCCGCGTAGGTTGACCGCCATGACGACCCACCCGCTGGTGCCCGCCGACTTCGCCGTCCCGCGCGAGCTGCTCGCCCCGGAGTTCCGCCTGGAGCCCCTGGGCGAGCAGCACAACGCCTCCGATCACGCCGCCTGGACGGGCAGCGTCGACCACATCCGCGCCACCCCCGGCTGGGCCGGCGGCAGCTGGCCGCCGGCCGAGGGGATGCCCCTGGAGCGGAACCTCGCCGACCTGCGCCGCCACGCCGCCGACTTCGCCGCCCGCACCGGCTTCACGTACACCGTCCTGGAGCCGGACCGGAGCGAGGTGATCGGCTGCGTCTACATCTACCCGGACCGCGAGGACCCGACCGTGGTCTCCGTCAGCTCCTGGGTCCGCGCCGACCGCGCCGAACTCGACGCCCCGTTGTACCGCGCCGTCTCCGCCTGGCTCACCGGGCACTGGCCGCTCGGCGCGTTCCGCTACGCCGAGCGCTGAGGCGGTGACGCCGGCGCTACCACCCTGACCTCACGCCGCACCGACCCCCCGGGGTACCTTCTTCGCACAGCATCCGAACAGCAAGCCCCAGGAAGATGGTGCGCCGGTGACCATGCCCGTCACCCAGGAGCGGTCCGGGACCACTCCCGAGCCGCAGGAACCGGCCTCCACCCCCGGCCGCACCGCCCGGGCGCTCGCCAAGGTCCGCGCCGGACTGCCCCGCACCGGTCTCGCCGTCCTGTCCGGACTGCTGCTCGCACTCGCCTTCCCGCCGTACGACCTCTGGCCGCTGTCACTGCTCGGCGCCGCCGCGCTCTCGCTGCTCACCAGGGGCCGCACCGCCCGCCAGGGCGCCTGGACGGGCTTCGCCTTCGGCCTGCCGTTCTTCCTGCTGCTGCTCAGCTGGCTGCGGGTGATCGGCTGGGACGCCACGATCGGCCTGTCCGTCATCGAGGCGCTCTTCATCGCCCTGCTCGGCAGCGGCCTGGCCGTCACCTCCCGGCTGCCCGGGTGGCCGGTCTGGGCGGCCGCCCTGTGGGTCACCCAGGAGTGGGCGCGCGACCGGCTGCCGCTCGGCGGCTTCCCCTGGGGCCGGCTCGCCTTCGCCAACACCGCCACCCCGTACACCCCGCTGGCCGCGCTCGGCGGCGCGCCGCTGGTGACCTTCGCCGTCGCCCTCTCCGGCGCCCTGCTCGCCTGGGCCGCGCTGCGCCTGCGCCGCCCCGCAGGCGTGACCTTGAAGACCGGCCCTTGGGCGGCGGCGCTGGCGGCGCTCGGCGCGGTGGCCGCGCTGCTGGCCGGCTACCTCGTCCCGGTGCCCACCGCCGCGGCCGACACCGTGAAGGTCGCCATCGTCCAGGGCAACGTGCCCAACCCGGGAATGGACTTCCTCGGCCGCCCGATGATGGTCCTCAACAACCACGCCTCGGCCACCGAGCGGCTGGCCGCGGACATCCAGGCCGGCAAGGTCCCGCAGCCCGACATCGTGATCTGGCCGGAGAACTCCTCCGACCTGGACCCGTTCAGCGACCCGCTGGCCCGTCAGCGCATCGACGAGGCGGTCAAGGCCGTCGGCGTGCCCACCCTGGTCGGCACCCTGGTGGACGGCCCGGACGCGCAGCACGTCCAGAACGAGGGCATCGTCTGGGACCCGAAGACCGGCCCCGGCGCCTCCTACACCAAGCAGCACCCCGTCCCCTTCGGCGAGTACGTGCCCTTCCGCGCGCAGCTGATGAAGGTGGTCACCCGCCTCCAGCGGGTCGCCCGCGACTTCTACCCGGGCGACCACAACGGCGTCATGCAGCTCGGCCCGGCCCGGATCGGCGACGTGATCTGCTTCGAGGTGGCCTACGACGAGATCGTCCGCGACACCGTGGACAGCGGCGCCCGCGTCCTGGTGGTCCAGACCAACAACGCGACCTACGCCAAGACCGGCCAGCCCGAGCAGCAGCTCGCGATGAGCCGGCTGCGCGCGGTCGAGCACGGCCGGGCCGTGCTGATCGCCGCGACCAGCGGCATCAGCGCGGTGATCGCCCCGGACGGCACCGTCGAGCAGCGCACCGAGGAGCTGACCCCGGCCGAGCTGTCGGCGACCGTCCCGCTGCGCGACGGCACCACGGTGGCCGACCGGATCGGCGCCGCCCCGGAGTGGACGCTGGCGATCGGCGGCCTGCTGGCCTGCGGCGCCGCCGTGCTGGTCGGCCGCGGCCGGAAGCGCTCCGCCGGAACACCGGCCGAACGGGAATCGTTGGACCAGATGGTGCCGTAGCCGGCCCGGACCTTCCGTGCGGCGTGCAGAGCACCGCTTGGAGTGGATTCGTACCGTGACCCAGCAAGCTACCCCCACCCGTCCGGTCCCGCGCAGCAGGCTCCGCCGGGTGCTGCCGCTGCTGATCACCGCCTGGCTGGTGCTGGAGATCTGGCTGTTGGTCGAGGTGGGCTCGTCGCTGGGCGGCCTGACCGTCCTGCTGCTGCTCATCGCCGGCGTGCTGGTCGGCGGCTCGCTGATCAAGCGGGCCGGGCTGAAGGCGCTGTCGGCGGCCATCGAACAGAGTAAGAACCCGCAGTCCCAGCAACCGCAGACCGGCACCAGCATGACCGTGCTGGCCGGGCTGCTGCTGATCGTCCCCGGCTTCCTGTCCGACCTGGTCGCGCTGACCCTGCTGTTCCCGCCCACCCGGGCGCTGTGGCGGGCCGCCGGGCGCCGGGTCGCGGACAAGGCGCTGCGCAGCACCGTCGCCGCCGGGGCGGACCCGTTCGCGGACGCGATGCGGTTGCAGGAGCAACTGCGCATCCACCGGCCGGACGGCAAGGTCATCCAGGGCGAGGTCGTCGACCCGGAGACCGGCCGGCGCGGCCCGCAGGGCCCGGACACCACCTACCGTCCGCCGATCGCCGGCTGAGAACGACCACCGGGGGCCGCCCGACCGGGCGGCCCCCAGCCGTTCCGCCCGCAACGGTCACGCGGCCGGACAACGCGAAAGCGGACAACGCGAAAGGGACCCTGGTGACCAGGGTCCCTTTTCGCGTCCTCCCGCTCGCGGCGGGAGCGAGGTGTGTCAGGCGCTCTTGCGGGTGTCCCGCGGGTGCACCGCGAGGTTCATCCCCCCGGAGCGGAGCACGGCCAGCCGCTCGGCCAGCACCTCCTCCAGCTCCTCGCGCGTCCGGCGCTCCATCAGCATGTCCCAATGGGTGCGCGTGGGCTTGGTCTTCTTCTCCTCCGGCTCGTCACCGTCGAGAAGGGCCGCTTCCTGGCCACAGAAGCGGCATTCCCAGGTCGGGGGGATCTCCGCCTCGACCGAGAATGGAACCTCGAAACGGTGTCCGTTCTGACATGCGTACTCGACGGTCTGGCGGGGAGCCAGATCGATACCACGGTCGGTCTCGTAGCTAGTGGCCCCGAGTCGCGTGCCGCGGAGAGCTCGCTCGCTCATGAATCGTGCCTCCCGGGCTTATGGCCCACAGGACTAGTGGTCGCTGTTCTTCGTCGTTCGGTCAACGCTCGGCTTCCGACGAAGATTCCCGTCCCGGGACATGCGTCGTCTGTCGTGCCGCCCCTGTTTGTACCCATCGGCGCCCGATTTGTCACATCTGGCCGGTGATATCACCCCAGGTGTCACCTATTTCACATCTGGTGATCGGTCGGCCTTTCCGTGTCGAGCGTACCGGGACGGGATTCGACGGCTGCCGCCGACCCCGGTCCCGCGGTGCCGGGAACGGGCCGCGGCACCGTTCAGGAGATCGGTCGGGAACGGATCATCGGCTCGGTCTTCGCGAGGTCGACCGTCTGCGCCTGCGGGGCCGTGTCGGCCGGGACGACCGGCGGGTGGTCGGGGCGGGGCGGCACGGCGGGGGACTCCTCGACGCGGCTGTCGCGGTGCGGCAGCAGGGCGATCACCGCGTCCCGCAGCGGGGCCGGGGCCTCGTCGTCCAGCGGGTCGACGGTGGCGGGCACCTGGAGCCGGACGGGGTCGCCGTTGCCGATCCGGGCGTAGCCGCGGCCGATCGGGGCGTGCGCGGCGGGCACGATGTCCAGCGGCGCGCCGAGCGCCGCGTGGCCCTCCTCGGGCCCGGCCGGGCCGAGCAGCACCCGGGCCCGGGTGGTGGCCCGTACGGTCGGGGTGATCCGGTCCCGGGCCTCGACGTCGTCGGCGATCACCACGGTGACCCGGGCGGCCCGGCCGTGCCGCAGCGGCAGCTCCAGCAGGTCCTGCGGGTCGGGGCGGCCCTCGGCGTGGGCGAGCTCGCTCAGCTCGGTCGGGTGGTCCAGCAGCAGCCACAGGGGCCGGGTGGCGTCCTCGGGCGGGGCGGTGCCGGTGTGTCGGGCGGTGTTCAGCGCGGCGAGCCGGCGCTCGGTCTCCCGCGCGGCCCAGTCCAGTGCGGCCAGCGCGCCGTGCAGGCTGGTCTCCACGGTGTGCACGCCGGGCCGGTTCACCAGGCACGCGTGCTCCCCGGTGCCCGCGCCGTCGACCACCACCAGATCGGCGTACGGGAGGGCCTGGAGCGCCACCGAGCGGATCAGGCTGGAGGTGCCGTAGCCGGTGACGCCGAGGGCCAGCAGGTGCGGTTCGGAGGAGCGCGGCCCGGTGCGCCAGATCACCGGCGGCTGCTGGACGATCGCGCCGCCCTGGCCGACCGGGATGGTGCGCGCGGTGCCGTCCTCGTCGGTGAAGCCGAGCACGATCTCGCCGGGGGCGGCCACGAAGCGCTGGGCGACGATGTCGGTGGGCAGCGGGGCGAGCGCCGAGATCCGCAGCCGGTTGGACTCCTCGTCCCAGTCGAAGCGGTACTCCCGGGCCCGCCCGGCCTTGCCCTGGACGACCTGCTCGATGCGGGCCCGGGCCGTCGGCTCGGTGTCGGTGAAGTACGCCGGGTAGCCGAGGTCCAACCGGACGAGCCGGCCCTCGCCGTCGAACTCCCAGGAGCTGAAGGCGTTTTTGTAGTTGCCCTCGAAGTGGTACAGCGGGTTGGCGTCCTCGGGGCCGCACAGGTACGGGGTGAGCGCCGAGTAGAGGGCGCTCAGCTTGACGTCGGCGACGTCGGGCGCGGGCGGGGCGGGCGGCGCCTTGGGGGCCCGGCCGGACCAGGCGGCGCTGGCCATCAGGGCGACCAGTGCGAACAGCAGGCCGTGCGGCAGCAGGTAGATGCCGACCAGCATGGCGGCGGTGAGGAACAGCGTCGGGCCGCGGCGGTCCTTCGGGGTGGTCTGCCAGCGGCCCCTGACCCAGCCGGCGTGGTGGCGCAGGCCGCGGCCGATCACGGTGAGCGGGGCGAGCATGTCGCTGGCGTGGTCCCCGGCGGTTCGGGCGATCTCGCGGCCCTTGCCGAGATGGCGGTGGAACGGCATTCCGTGACTCCCCGGACGAGTGGGACGAGTGGGGTGAGGAGGTTGGCCCGCGGTGGCGGTACGGCGCGGCCCGGGGCGGTGGGATCCGCGCCCGGGCCGGTACGGGGGGAGGGGGCGGGCCCTGGGGCGGGCCCTAGAACTTGATGCCGCCGAGCAGCCCCGCCAGGGTGGTGCCGCCCGCGGTGATGCTGGGGGCGATCGAGGAGCCGGCGACGTAGAAGCCGAAGAGGGCGCAGACGACGGCGTGGGAGACCTTTAGTCCGTCCCTGCGGAAGAACAGGAAGGCGATGGTGCCGAACAGGACGATGCCGGAAATCGAGAGGATCACGTTCTGCTCCTCAGGGAGGGGGACGGGGACCGTGTCACTGAAAGTGTCCTAATCGTGACAAAAAGTAATAGATGATGGAACGGCGCAAATGGGTGGTTCTGCCGTTCAATACCGCCCCGGAGAGTGGGCGGAGGTGGGCGAAACGGCCGGGGTGTCGGCCTCTCTCCACACGGAATCGGTGCGCCGAGGCATTCCCGGCGGGTGGGCGGGAAGTTTCCGGGGGGTCCGGAAAGTTCCCCCGAACGGCTGCGCAACCCGCGCGGCCCGTGCTCCCGCGTCCGCACGCGGCGAGCCGGCAACGGAATCCGGAACCCGGAATCCGGACGCATGGTGGCCGGGGCCCGGTCCCGGCCGCTAGCGTGCGGTACGCACGGCACCTCCACCCGCCCTTCAGGAAAGGCAGCCAGCCATGACCGACGCCCCCGACGCCGAGGTGATCGCGCTCGCCGGGAAGCTCTTCGAAGCCGCCCGGACCGGCGACACCGCCGCCCTGACCACCGCCGTCGACGCGGGTGTCTCCGCGGACCTCACCAACGGCAGCGGCGACACCCTGATCATGCTCGCCGCCTACCACGGCCACGCCGCCACCGTCGAGGCGCTGCTCCAGCGCGGCGGCGACCCGAACCGGGCCAACGACAAGGGCCAGACCCCGCTGGCCGGTGCCGTCTTCAAGGGCACCGTGGACGTCGTCGACGCCCTGCTGGCCGGCGGCGCGGACCCCAGGGCCGGCTTCCCGTCCGCCGTCGAGGCCGCCGAGATGTTCGGCAAGACGGAACTGCTCGCCCGGTTCGAGGGCCGGTAAACCGAGGTCGTAGGCTCTTCAGTCATGGAGAGCACCGCCACCGAGGACACCGGCACCGTCGAATTCCGCATCACCGGCTACGCCCACCCCGACGCGCAGGCCCTGTCGGCGGAGGTGCAGCAGGAGTACGTGCGCCGCTACGGCGATCCGGACGAGACCGTCATGCACCCCGAGGACTTCGAGGCGCCCGCCGGACTGTTCATGATCGTCTACCTGGACGGCCGCCCGGTCGCCTGCGGCGGGTGGCGGGCCAAGCAGGCCGGCCCGGACGGGATGCGCGACGGCGACGCCGAGCTCAAGCGGATGTTCGTGATCCCCGCCGCCCGGGGCCGAGGCCTGGCCCGGGCGGTGCTGCGCCGCCTGGAGCGGACCGCCGTCGAGGCCGGGCGCAGCCGCTTCGTCCTGGAGACCGGCACCGAGCAGCCCGAGGCGATCGCGCTGTACGAGTCCGAGGGCTACGCCGCGATCCAGAAGTTCGGCATCTACAAGGACCACGAGCAGAGCATCTGCCTCGGCAAGGAGCTCGCGGCGGCGGTCTGAGCGGCCGCCGCGCCGGGCACTCCGGGCAGCCTGAGGGGGACGGATGAGCCACCGAGCGCCCGGAGCCGACCGGCTCCCCGCCCTGGCCGCGCCCGGCGGGGAGCTGGACCGGCTGGTCCGGGACGGCGTGCGCACCGTCGGCGCGGGCGCCGTCTGGGCCGTCGGCGATGCCGGGGGCACGCTCGGCGGCGGCAGCCACGGAGTGCTCGGGCAGGGCCCGTACGCCCGGCTCGTACCGGGGCCGGACACGCTGTACGACCTCGCCAGCCTCACCAAGATCGTCGCGCTCTGGCCCTGCGCCGGGGTGCTGTGGCAGTCCGGGCGGCTGCCGCTGGACGAACCGCTCGGCCGCTGGTGGCCGCCCTCGGCCGGGCACCCGGCGGAAGTGCTGACGGTGCGTCAACTCCTCGCGCACACCGCCGGGCTGCTGCCGTACACCCGCTTCGCGCAGCTCTACGGACGGGAGCCCGCGGCGATCCGGGCCGGGGTGATCGCCGCCCCGCTGCACCGCGCCCCGGGCACCGCCGTCGAGTACACCGACCGCGCCGCCGTGCTGCTCACCTACCTGGTCGAGGGCCTCGGCGGCGCACCGCTGGACGAACTCGCCGCGCGCTGGGCCTGGCGGCCGCTCGGCATGGCCGACACCCGCTACGGGCCGCTCGGCCCGGCCGAGACCGCCCACACCGCGCCCACCGAGTACGAGGAGCCGCTCGGCGCCCACCTGCGCGGCGTCGTGCACGACCCCTCCGCCCGGCTGCTCGGCGGCGTCTCCGGCAACGCCGGGGCCTTCGCCACCGCCCACGACCTCGCCCGCCTCCTCGCCGCCGTGCTCGCCCCGCCGGCCCAACTGCCCTGGGGCGAACGGTGGATCACCGAATCGCTGCGGGAACAGACCGGCGGCCTCACCCCCGCCCGCGGCCTGTCCTGGCTGTGCACCCCCGGCACCGACCCCGCCGAGGGCACCTTCGTCCACTACGGCTTCACCGGCACCGGCATCTGGGTCTCCCGCCGCCTCGGCCGCTGGGCGCTGCTGCTCACCAACAAGGTGCACTACGACCGGAACACCCAGCCGCTCACCGACCTGCGCAACGCCTTCCGGCGGGCGGTCTTCGGGTAGGGCCCGTCGTCGAACTCCCGTCGTCCGCCCCGCGGACGCGGGTCCGAGGGCGGGCCCCGAGGCCCGCAGGACACGCCCTCACACCCGATCGGGTGGATTAGGTACGAACGGTCTTCGAAGGGGCGGTGCTTGCGGCAGAGTGGCCGCGACGGAGGCAGTCGGAGGAGGAGGCGCGATGACGGACACCTGGGCACTCTCGGAGGAGGAGTGGCTGGCCGGGATGGTCCGCGCCTACATCGGGTGCAGTGTGCTGCTCACCGACGAGACGGGCAAGGTGCTGCTGCTGAAGGCCAGTTACCGCGACCAGTGGCAGTTCCCCGGCGGCGGCATGGACCCGGGTGAGGGCCCCGCCGAGTGCGCCGCCCGCGAGCTGTACGAGGAGACCGGGCTGGTGGCGGGCGAGCTGCGGCTGCTGGTGGTGGAGTGGCGCGATCCGATCCCCGGCCAGGGCGAACACGCCCACCCCGCCGTGCAGTTCATGTTCGACGGCGGCACCGTCGAGGCGGGCGCGGCCGTCCGACTCCAGGCCGAGGAGATCGCCGACCACGGGTACTTCACCCCCGCCCGGGCCACCGCCCTGCTGCACCCCTGCGCGGCGCGCCGGCTCACCGGGGCCCTGGAGGCCCGGCGGACCGGCGCCGCCACACTGCTGCACTCGGCGGGATACCTCGGCTGACGCGCGACGCACCGTCAGAGGAGCGTGCTCCAGTAGTACCAGAACCGGTTGAGGACCAGCAGCGCGATCACCGCCGCCCACAGCGCCGGCAGCGCCCAGTGGTAGCGCGCCGCCTCCCGGACGACCACCCGCAGCCTCGGCCCCACCGGGATCACGCCCGTCCGCAGGTTGTGCAGCGTGGTGTACCAGAACAGCACCACCACCGTCGCCCACACCACCATGCAGTACGGGCACAGCGCACCGATGTCGTACAGCGCCTGGTCGACCAGCCAGTGCACGAACACCACGCCCAGAGCGGTCCCGCCGTGCAGGCCCAGCCAGAACCAGCGCCGGTACCCGGCGCCGGCGAGCAGCCCCGCGCCGATCGCCGCCAGCGCGCCGAAGGCGGCCAGGCCGAGCAGCGGGTTCGGGAAGCCGAAGACCTCGGCCTGCTCGGTGCGCATCACCGAGCCGCAGCTGATCACCGGGTTGAGGTTGCAGCTGGGGACGTAGGACGGGTTCTCCAGGATGCGGAGCTTGTCGAAGGTCAGGACGGCCGAGGCGGCCAGTCCGATCAGCCCGCCGAGGAACAGCAGGATCGCGAAGGCCCGGCTCGCGCCGACCGGGGCTCGGCCGGCGGCGTCGGGGGTGGGGTGGGAGAGGTGCACTGGGGTCGCGGCGGTCATGGCAGCACACTCCGGTGGCTGGCTGGGAGGGGCCGGCCCGGCCGGGAGTTCGGCCGGGCCGGTGGTGCCGTGCGATGCGGCCGGGTCGGCCTACTGGAGGCCGGCGGCCTGCTTCACCTGCGCGGTGAACTGGTCCGGCGTCGCCGGGACGTTGCCGGCGAACAGGTTGATCGTCTTGCCGTCGACCTTGACCGTCGGGGTGCCGGTCACCTGGCTGTTGTTGAAGGCGTCGGCGACCTTCGCCGCCCACGGCGCGTAGGTCCTGTCGGTGACGGCCTTCACGAAGGCGTCCGTCTTCAGGCCGGGCACCTGGCCGGCCAGGTCCAGGATGTGGTTGACGTCGCCGAAGCCGTCCTCGCGCTCGTCCGGCTGGTTGGCGTACAGCACGTCGTGGAAGGCCTTGAACTTGTCCACGCCCTCGTTCAGCGCGGCACCGGCGGCGGCCAGCGCGGTGTGCGAGCCCTTGCCGCCGAGGTTCTTGTCCAGGAAGGCCGCCAGGTGGAACTCCACCTTGATCTGGCCGTCCTCGGTGAGCTTCTTGACGGTCTCGCCGTTCGCCTTCTCGAAGTGCATGCAGACCGGGCAGCGGAAGTCCTCGTACACCTCCATGGTGTGCGGGGCGTCGGCCTTGCCGTAGGTGATCACCGTGCCGTCCGGGCCGGTGGCGTTGGCCGGCACGACCAGCGGGGCCGAGGACGCCGCCGCGGAGGCCTTGTCGTCCTTGTTCGAGGCCGAGTTGACGGCGAGCGCGACACCGCCCGCGAGGGCGAGCACGGCCACCGAGGTCACCGTCACGACGATCCGCTGGCGGCGCTTGGCGGCCTGCTGCTCGCGGCGCTGCGCCTCCTGGATCCGCTCACGGGCACTGATGCGCTTGGCCTCGCGCTTGGTGGGCTTCTGAGCCATGGGGAAGTCAACTCCTGTACGCGGCGCGCGGGTGCGCGCGGGGAGCCGCACGGGGTGCGGCGGGGTCGGGTGAACGCGGGAGTTGTGCGCACTGCCTGCGGGCGTACGGGGGCTCCGAGCCCCGGTGGGCCGGTGACGGGAAAACGGTCAGCAGGCAGGCGCGAAGAACGGCGGACCGCGCCGGGGCGCCGGGCTCAGCACCACGTCCTCGCGGCGCGGCCGCTCACGGTCCGACACCGGCAGCGGCACCCGCAGCACCGGGCGCGCCGGGGCGGGGAGCAGCAGGAGGACCAGCGCCCGCAGCGGGCGGGCCAGCGACTGGCGCAGCGCGCGCAGCGCCCGGGCCAGGCCCGACAGCGCCGCATCGCCCAGCCGCAGCCAGGCCGAGGCCGCCAGCGCGATCGCCAGGTGCACCAGCAGGAGCAGCAGCTGGGTCGCGGCGGGCGCCAACTGCCCGGCGTGGCCCAGCGGGCCGCCCAGCAGCGAGCCGTCCATCGAACCGCCGCCGCAGACCAGCAGGTTGACCCCGCGCGCGGACACGTGCTCGGACAGGATCGGCCCACAGCCGGTCTGGCCCAGGTTGAACGTGGTGTTGAGCAGCAGCTCGACCGGCACCATCACACCGGAGATGTGCAGCAGCCGCCGCTCCCCGCCGGCCAGCGCGGCCGAGACCAGGAACACGACGGCACTCGCCGTGGCCACCAGCGACAGCGGCAGCGGGCGACCGGTGATGACCACCTGGCCCAACGCGGCCATCGGCACGGCGAGCGCGGTGAACACCGCGGCCCGCAGGGCCCTGGTCGCATGGGTGGAGGTCGTCACGCCCCGGAGTATGCCATGGCCCTTACACCTCGCACGAGGGCACATCGGCCCTGGACTTCGCGTGACATCCCCTCAGCGGCCCACGCGCGCTCGACAGCGGTCGCCGCCGGACTCGGGCCTGTCCGGCGGATCTTTGCCGGGCCCGCGGCGTCTGAGCACGCACCTCGCCGCGTTGTCGTCGGTCGCCAATGGCCCCCAGCCTTCGGCCGGGAGGTGCCCCCACCACAGTGGCTCCCTCCTCCGCCTTGCGATGCACGCACTCAGACGCCGCGGTCTGATCCGACAAGATCCGCCGGACAGGCCCTAACCTTGAAGTCGTTCCCGGCGACCCCGACGAGGGGGTGGACGCACATGGCGCGGCCCGAAACCACGGTGGGACAGGTGCTGCTCGACCGCATCGAGGCCCAGGCGGTGGTGCTGGCCGGACTGGACGACGCCGTCCGGGCGGACGAGCCCGACGCCGTCCACCGGATGCGGGTCGCCTGCCGGCGGCTGCGCAGCGCCCTGCGGACCTTCCGCCGCTTCCTCGACCCCGGCGCCACCGAGGCCCTGGTCGCCGACCTGCGCTGGCTGGCCACCGCGCTCGGCCGCGCCCGGGACCGTGAGGTGCTCGCCGAGCGGCTGGCCGCCCAGGCCCGCGAGCTGCCTGCCGACTGCGGACCGGAGCGGATCGCCGGGGCGCTGGAGCGGTGGGGCGAGACCGAGTACCGCCGGGTGTGGCCCGAGGTGGTCGCCGCCCTCGACAGCCCCCGCCGCCGCGCCCTCGCCGACGCCCTGACCGCCCTGCTCGCCGAGCCGCCGCTGCGCCCACGGGCCACCCGGGCCGCCCGCCCCGAGCTCTCCCGCATCGCCACCCGGGAGCAGCGCCGCACCGCCGAACGCGTCCGCTCCGCGCTCGCCGCCGACCCGACGGAGCGCGATCGCGCCCTGCACGAGGCCCGCAAGGCCGCCAAGCGCGCCCGCTACGCGGGCGAGACGGCGGCCCTGGCGGTCGGTGCGGCGGCGGAGCGGTACGCGGAACGGATGAAGGCCGTCCAGGAGGTGCTCGGCGAGCACCAGGACGCGGTGGTCGCCGCCGAGGCCCTGATCGACCAGGCCGTGGCCGGCGGCGAGCCCTTCGGCTACGGCGCGCTCTACGCCCGCCAGCTCGCGGCGGCGGAGGCGGCGCGCGGCCGGCTCGCGGAGGTGTGGGCGGTCGCGGGGAAGCGGGGGCTGGCGAGGTTCGGTTAGGGCCTGTCCGGCGGATCCTTGCCGGGACCGCGGCGCGCCCGCAGCCTTCGGCCGGGAGGTGCCTCCGTCCTCCGCCTCGCGGTGCACGCGCTCGGACGCCGCGGTCTGGTCCGACAAGATCCGCCGGACAGTCCCTATGGCCTGTCCGGCGGCGGGCTCCCGTGCCCGGAGGCGGCGGCGAAGGCGCGGCGGGTGCGGCTGTCGGGCGGGGCGAGGCAGGCGAAGAGGTGGCGGCCCTCCTCGGGGAGGGGGAGGACGGTGTAGTCCAGGACACCGGTGTCCAGCTCGGGGTGGCGGACGTGCAGGCGGCCGGGGCCGGGTGGGGCGGCGCGGTGGTGGTCCCAGAGGGCGGCGAAGGCGGGGCTGTCCGCCGACAGCCGGTGGACCAGGGCGAGCAGGGTGCGGTCGCGCGGCCGGTCGGCGTGGTGGGCGCGCAGCGAGGCGACGAGGTCGGCGCCGATCGAGCGGTCGGCGGCGACGTTGCCCTGCGAGAGGTCGCGGTGCGGGCAGCAGAAGACCTGCCAGAGCAGGTTGCGCTCGTGCGGCGGCCTCCGCTCGGGCCGGGCCATCAGCAGGGCGGCGGGGCGGTTCCAGGCCAGCAGGTCGAAGGTGGGGCCGGTGACGAAGGCCGGGGCGGCGTCCAGGGTGTCCAGCAGGGCGAGGGTGCTCGCCGGTACGGCCGGGGGTTCGGCGGGCGCCGGGGCCGGGCGGTGGTGCAGCGCGGCCAGGCGGTGCAGGTAGGCGCGCTCGGGCCCGGCGAGTTGCAGGGCCTCGGCGAGGCCGTCGAGGACCGGGCCGGTGGGCACCCGCTGGCGGCCCTGCTCCAGGCGGGCGTAGTAGTCGGGCGAGATTCCGGCGCGGGCGGCGACCTCCTCGCGGCGCAGCCCGGGGGTGCGGCGGCGCCCGGCCGGGGGAAGGCCCGCGTCGGCGGGCGCGAGTCGGGCGCGGCGGGCGCGCAGGAAGGCGCCCAGCGGGGTCTCGGGCATGCGCGCCACGCTGCCACAGCCGGGGCGGGTTAACCAGGACCTGGCCGTCCCAGGCTGACCGTTCCCGGGCCGGCCGTTCCGGGGAGGGACCGGCCGCTGGTGGGCGGGCGGAGGCGGCGGCAGGCTCGCCGCATGGGACTTCTCGACGACAAGGTCACGATCGTCACCGGCGCCGGCCGGGGCATCGGCGCGACCGCCGCCCGGCTGTTCGCCCGGGAGGGGGCGCTGCTGGTGCTCGCCGCCCGCTCCGGGCCCGAGGTGGCGGTGCTGGCCGAAGAGCTGTGCGCGACCGGCGCCGAGGCGGTGGCGGTCGCGGCCGACCTGACCACGGCGGAGGGCGCCGGGCGGGCGGTGGACGCGGCACTGAAGGCCTACGGGCGCCTGGACGCGGCCTTCGACAACGCGGGCAACGGGCTGGTGCCCGCGCCGCTCGCCGAGCGCTCGGAGGCGGAGTGGGACGACACCCACGCGCTCAACCTGCGCGGTACGTGGCTCTGCCTGCGGGCTCAGCTGCGGGCGATGGCGGCGTCCGGGCGCGGTGGCGCGGTGGTGCTCAACTCCGGTGTGGGGGCGCTGGTCGGGGGGTTCGGCGACGGCGCCCAGCAGGCCGCCAAGCACGGCCTGACCGGGCTGGTGAAGGCGGCCACCGCCGACTACGCCCGGCACGGAATCCGGGTCAACGCCGTCGCCCCCGGGGTGGTGCGCACGCCGGGGAGCGAGCCGTACTTCGCGGCGGGCCCGGAGTTCGCCGCGCTGGTGGCCCGCTCGACCCCGCTGGGCCGGCCGGGGCTGGACGTCGAGGTGGCCGAGGCGGCGGCCTGGCTGCTGAGCGACCGGGCCTCCTACGTCGCGGGCGTGACCCTGCCGGTGGACGGCGGGATCACCGCCACCCGGCGGTTCGACTGACCCCTAACGGGGGCTGAGCCCCGCGGAGCGGGCCGCGTCGCGCAGCAGGTCCCGGAGCATGGGGGTGGTCAGGCGGCCGGTGTTGGTGTTGCGCGGGCTCACGTGGTAGCAGCCGTACAGCCGCAGGTCCGGGCCGCCGTCGTCGGCGGGGAGGGTGACCTGGGCGGCGTGGCCGAAGGCCGGGCGGGGGCGGGGGACCCGCCAGCCGGCGTCCGCGATCGCCGGCAGCGTGGCCTGCCAGGCGAAGGCGCCGAGGGCGACGACCGTCCGTACGGTGGGGCGCAGCAGCTGGAGTTCGCGGGTGATCCAGGGGCGGCAGGTGTCGCGCTCGGTCGGGTTGGGCTTGTTGTCGGGCGGGGCGCAGCGGACCGGGTCGGTGATCCGCACGCCGTACAGCTCCAGCCCGTCGCCGTGGCGGACGGATTCGGGGCGGTTGGCGAGCCCGAGGTCGTAGAGGACGGCGTAGAGCAGGTCGCCCGAGGGATCGCCGGTGAAGATCCGGCCGGTGCGGTTGCCGCCGTGGGCGGCGGGGGCGAGGCCGACCAGGACGAGCGGGGCGTCCGGCGGGCCGAAGCCGGGGATGGGGCGGGCCCAGTAGTCCCAGTCCTGGTAGGCGCGGCGCTTGGTGCGGGCGGTCTCCTCGCGCCACTCGACCAGCCGGGGGCAGGCGCGGCAGTCGGTGACGACGCGGTCCAGCGCGGTGAGTCCGGTGACGCGGGCGGCGGCCTCGGCGGGGTGACGCGGGTCGCCGGGGTCGTCGGCGGGGGACTGCGGCATGTGCCCGATCCTAGGGCCTGTCTTCGAACTCCCGTCGTCCGCCCGGAGGGCGGGAGTTCGAAGACAGGCCCTTGGGCCTGCCGGCGTTCGGCCCGGCGCCGCGCGGGCAGGCGTAGCGTGGAATCAGTTGCTCCGGCGGTCCCCGGCTCGGCCGGGTCGGCGGCGGCCGGAGGCGCCGGTGTGCGCGCAGGCCGCGAGGAGGCCGCGATGATCGTCGATGCGGTGCTGGGGGCTCTCGGGGGGCTGGCCGGGTTGGGGGCGCTGTGGGCCGGGCTGAGCATCCGGGTCGTCCAGCAGTTCCAGAGGGGCGTGGTGTTCCGCTTCGGACGGGTGCGCGATGAGGTCCGCCAGCCGGGGCTGGTCGCGCTGGTGCCGATCGCGGACCGGCTGCGCCGGGTGAACGTGCAGATCGTCACGATGCCGATCCCGGCGCAGGAAGGCATCACCCGGGACAACGTGACCGTGCGGGTGGACGCGGTGGTGTACTTCCGGGTGCTGGACCCGGTCAAGGCGACGGTCAACGTGCAGGACTACAACTTCGCGATCTCCCAGGTCGCGCAGACCTCGCTGCGGTCGATCATCGGCAAGAGCGAGCTGGACGACCTGCTGGCCAACCGCGAACCGATCAACCAGGGGCTGGAGTTGATGATCGACAGCCCGGCGCTCGGCTGGGGCATCCAGATCGACCGGGTGGAGATCAAGGACGTCGCCCTGCCGGAGTCGATGAAGCGCTCGATCGCGCGCCAGGCGGAGGCCGAGCGGGAGCGGCGGGCGCGGATCATCACGGCGGACGGCGAGTACCAGGCCTCGGCGCGGCTGTCGGAGGCGGCGGCGGTGATGAGCGCGACCCCGTCGGCGCTCCAACTGCGGCTGTTGCAGACCGTGGTGGAGGTGGCGGCGGAGAAGAACTCGACGCTGGTGCTGCCGTTCCCGGTGGAGCTGCTGCGGTTCCTGGACACCGCGACCGAGTCCCAGCAGCGGGACCTGCTGGCGGCCGCCGCGGTCTCGGCCGCGGCGAAGGCGGCCGAGGGCGTCGTGGAGGGCGGCGAGGCCCCGGAGCCCGAGCTCGACCGGGAGCAGCCCCAGCACGAACTCCCGCCGCTGGAGGATCTGTTGTCCCGCTCGCCGTTGGAGGACGAGGACCTCGGGGACGGGCTTCCGGAGGAGGGCGGGCAGCCGACGGAACGCACGGAACCGGGTGCGGCCGCCTGAGCGGGCGCGGCACCCCGGTGGCGTCCGGCAGCAGCCCGGACCACGATGGACGAGAGGGAGAACTCCAGGTCAGGAGGCGGACCATGACCAGAGCCGGCGACATCATGCACCCGGGCGCGGAGTGCATCCGAGAGCACGAGACGCTCGCGGCCGCTGCCCGGATCATGCGGGAACGAGATGTGGGCGCCCTGCCCATCTGCGGGGTGGGCGACAAGCTGGTGGGCATCGTGACCGACCGCGACATCGTGCTGCGCTGCGTCGCCGAGGGACGTGACCCGGCGACGGTCATGGCGGGCGAGTTGGCGCAGGGGCGGCCTATGACGGTGGAGGCGGACGAGGACTGCGAGCAGGTGCTGCGGGTGATGGAGCAGTACCAGGTCCGCCGGCTGCCGGTGATCAACCACCCCGAGCACAAGCTGGTCGGCATGATCAGCGAGGCGGACATCGCGCGCGGGCTGCCGCAGGCCCGGGTCGCGGAGTTCGTGTCGGCGGTCTGCGCGGAGGAGGCTCCGACGGCGAAGGCCTGACGGCGCGGACGGAACGGCGAGGCCGGAACGGCGGGCGGGCGGTTCGAGTGCGGGCTGCCCGTCCGGCGTCAGGGCGTGGCCAGGCTGTCCAGGTGGCGGTGGAGCACCTCGCGCAGCGCGTCCGGGCCGACCAGGTCGGGGTACTGGACGGCCTGGAGGGTGAGGCCGTCCAGGAGTGCGGAGAGGCGGCGGGTCTCGACGGCGAGGTCGAGGCCGGGGGCCAGGCCGCCGGAGCGCTCGGCCTCGACCAGGACGCGTCGGACGAGCGCGTCCAGGCCGGTCTGCATCTCGGCGGCGCGGGGCCGTAGTTCGGGCCGGGTGCGGGCGGCGGTGACGAAGGAGATCCAGAGCGCGGACTCCTCCCGGCGCTCGGCGTCCAGCGGGAGGGTCTCGGCGAGCAGCCGCGCGGTCTGTTCGCGCCGGTCGGCGCCGGGCGCCGGGGCCGGGTCGAGCAGGGCGCGGGCGTGGGTGCGGATCCGGGCGTCGATCCGGCGGGCCAGCTCCTGCATCGCGAAGATCATCAGCTCGGAGCCGCCGGCGAAGTAGTGCCGCACCGAGCCGATGGCGAGTCCGGCCTCCTCGGCGACGTTGCGCAGCGAGGCGTGTTCCAGGCCCTCCCGGGCGGCGACGCGCAGGACGGCGTCGGCGACGGCCTGGCGGCGTTCCACGGGGTCGACGATCTTCGGCATGTTGCCGTTATAGCACGGGCGAGCTAAATTGCTGATTTAGCACGGTCAAGCTATAAAAACTCGGGGAGCAGGGATGAACAACTGGCTGCACGTGGCGCTGATCGCCGCCGTGGTCGTCGTGGTCGTGGTCCGGCGGCTGCGCGGCGAACCGCTCAACGCCCGGGACCTCTTCGCGCCGCCGGTGGTGCTCACCGGCCTCGGCCTGTGGGCGCTGTCGCGGCACCACGGCCTCGGCGCGGGCGACTACGCCTGGGTGGCGGCGGGCGCCGCGCTCGGCACCGCGCTCGGGGCGGTCCGCGGCGCCACCATCCGGGTCTACGAGCGCGAGGGGGCGCTGTGGCAGCGCTACACCGGCCGGACCTTCCTGGTGGCCGCGGTCTCGCTGGCCGTGACGGCCGGCTTCGCCATGGCCGCAGGGCACTTCGGACTCGCCCCCGACGCCCGACCGGTCCAACTGTCGATCGGCGTGGGCTTCCTGGGCGAGGCGCTGGTGGTCGGCTACCGCGCGCTCTCCTCCGGCACCCCGTTCGCACCCGAGCGGCGGGACGCCGGGTCCTGGCGGGATTCGGGCCGGGCCGGTCGGTGACCGGCCCGGCCGCGCTCCCTACTCCGGCGGCCGCAGGGCCCGGGCGATCAGCTCCGCCAGGTGCAGAGCCCTTCGCCCGTCGGCGAGTTGGGCGATCTGGGTGCGGCAGCTGAAGCCGTCCGCCAGCACCACGGTGTCCGGACCGGCCGCCCGCACCTCGGGCAGCAGGACGCGCTCGGCGATCGCCTCGGACACCTCGAAGTGGCCCTGCTCGAAGCCGAAGTTGCCCGCCAGTCCGCAGCAGCCGGAGTCCAGCACCCGGTTGTGCAGGCCCAGTCGGGCCTCGACCCGGCGGTCGGCGGCGCTGCCGAGCACCGCGTGCTGGTGGCAGTGGGTCTGGGTGACGGCGTCCAGCGGGACGCGGGGGAGCGGGGCGTCCGGGGCGTACTCGTCGACGAACTCGGCGAAGGTGCGGGTGCGTTCGGCGAGCGGGCGGCCGTCGGCGCCGAGCAGCCGGGGCAGGTCCTCGCGCAGGGTGGCGGTGCAGCTGGGGTCCAGGCCGACCACGGGGGTGTCGGCCGGGAGCCCGGTGGCCGTCAGCGTCCGCAGGCTGCGCCGCAACACCCGGCGGGCGGTGCCGAGTTGGCCGGTGGAGTACCAGGTGAGGCCGCAGCACACCGGGCCCGCCGGGAGCCGGACGTCGAAGCCCAGGTGCTCCAGCACCTCGACGGCCGAACGCAGCACGCCCGGTTGCAGGTGGTCCGAGAAGGTGTCCGGCCACAGCAGTACGGGCCGGGCGCCCGCCGGGGCCGGGTGCGAGGCGCGGTGCCGCCGGTACCAGCGGGTGAAGGTCTCGGGCGGGAAGACCGGCAGCACCCGACGCCGGTCGATCCCGCCGAGCCGCTTGAGCAGGGCGCCGGCCGGCGAGCGGACCAGGGTGTTGGCGGCCCCCGGCGCGAGCGAGACCGCCCGCAGCCACAGCGGCAGCCAGCCCATCGAGTAGTGCGACAGCGGGCGTGGCCGGTACCGGTAGTGCTGGTACAGGAACTCCGTCTTGTAGGTCGCCATGTCGACGTGCACCGGGCAGTCGCTCGCGCAGCCCTTGCAGCTCAGGCAGAGGTCCAGCGCCTCCCGGACCTCCTCGGAGCGCCAGCCGTCCGCGATGGCGTCCCCGCGCAGCATCTCGGCGAGCAGCCGGGCCCGGCCCCGGGTGGAGTGCCGCTCCTCGCCGGTGGCCATGTAGCTGGGGCACATCACCCCGGTGGTCGGGTCCACGCACTTGGCGACGCCCACGCAGCGGTGCACCGCCTTGGTCAGGCTGCCGTCGTCCTGCGCGTACGGCAGGGCCAGCGGCAGCGGGCGGCGCGGGGCGGTGACGAAGCGCAGGTCGGCGTCGAGCGGGCGCGGATCGACCAGCGCGCCCGGGTTGAGCAGGTTCTCCGGGTCCCAGATCCGCTTGAACTCACCGAAGAGGTCGATGACTTCGGGCGCGTACATGCGCGGCAGCAGTTCGGAGCGGGCCTGCCCGTCGCCGTGCTCGCCGGAGAGCGAACCGCCGTACGAGACCGCCAGATCGGCCGCCTGCTCCAGGAACTCCCGGAACACCGGCGCCCCTTGGGGCCTGTCCAGCGGGAAGTCGATCCGCAGGTGCACGCAGCCGTCGCCGAAGTGCCCGTACGGGACGCCGTGCAGGCCGTGCCGGCGCAGCAGGGCGCGCAGGCCCCGCAGGTAGTCGCCGAGCCGTTCGGGCGGAACGGCGGAGTCCTCCCAGCCGGGCCAGGCCTCGCCGCCCCCGGGCAGCCGGGTGACGATTCCGGCGCCCGCCTCCCGGACGGCCCACAGCTGGCGCTGCTCCGCCGGGTCGGTGACCAGGGCGACGGCGGCCGAGGGCTCGCGGCGCACCGCGTCGGCGAGCCGGCGGGCGGCCTGGTAGGCCTCCACGGGGGTGGCGCCGCCGGTCTCCAGGAACAGCCAGCACTCGCCGGCGGGGAGCCGGTCCAGCGCGGGCGGGCGGGGGCCCGCCGCGAGCAGTGCGGCGATCAGGTCGGCCGCCATGCCCTCGGCGGTCAGCGGCCCCAGCGGCAGCAGGGCGGGGACGGCGTCGGCGGCGGCGCCCTCGTCGGGGTAGCCGGCCACCACCAGGGCCCGGGCGGGCGGGTCCTCGACCAGCCGGACGGTGGCGCCGAGCAGCAGGGCGCAGGTGCCCTCGGTGCCGGTGATCGCCCTGGCCAGGTCGTGGCCCTGCTCGGGCAGCAGCGCGTCCAGCGGGTAGCCGGAGGTGCGGCGCGGCAGCTGCGGCATGCCGCGCCGGATGGTGGCGAGGTTGCGGTCGGTGAACTCCTGGAGCCGGGTGTGGAGTTGGCCGACGCTCCCGGGTTCGGACCGCAGTCGGGCCCGGTCGGCGGCGGTGAGCGGCCCCCCGACGGTCAGCTCGGTGCCGTCCGCGAGCAGCAGCTCCAGCTGCTCGACGTTGTCGGCGGTGCGGCCCCAGGCGAGCGAGTGGGAGCCGCAGGAGTCGTTGCCGATCATGCCGCCGAGGGTGCAGCGGCTGTGCGTGGACGGGTCCGGGCCGAAGCGCAGCCCGTACGGCCTGGCGGCGCGCTGGAGGTCGTCCAGTACGGTGCCGGGCTGGACGCGGGCGGTGCGGGCCTCGGGGTCGAGCGCCAGCACCGCGCCGAGGTGGCGGCGGAAGTCCAGCACCACCGCGCCCGGGCCGATCGCCTGCCCGCCGATGCTGGTGCCGGCGCCGCGCGCCACCACCGGCACCTGGTACTCGCGGCACAGCGCGAGCGCGGTGCGCACGTCGTCCAGGTCGGCGGGCTTGACCACGCCGAGCGGCAACTGCCGGTAGTTGGAGGCGTCGTGGCTGTAGACGGTCCGTTCGGCGGTGCCGAAGCGGACCTCCCCGCGCAGCACGGCGGCCAGCTCACGGGCCAGTTCGGCCCCGGGTACGGCGGACGGACGGCTCACCAGGGACCTCCCGGGCGGGTGCGGTGTCGGCTCCGCCGATGATCGCAGGCCCGGCGCCGCACGGGTACCGGGCACGACGGCGGTACCGCCGACGGGGTGTCGGACGGCACCCCCGGCGGCGCACGGGCGCCCGGCACCCCTGGCGGCGCGGCGGCACCGGGCACCCTCCCCGGCGGTGGCCGGTCACTTCCTCCCGGTGAGCGTGCCGCGCGCGATGTGCGAGAGCTTGGCGACCTCGAACGCCGGGTAGGCGCCGCCGGCCAGCAGCGAGAACTTGATCCCCTCCCGGCCGGCCGGCTTGCGGTGGCCCGGCGGGAGGAAGCGGCGGTGGTGCTCGGCGGCCCGGTGGAAGAACTGCGGCCGCTCGGCCCGGGAGACGCAGCCGGCGAGGTCGAAGACGAACAGGTAGTGCCGGATCATCCGCACGAACAGCGCGTCGCGCACCGCGTACAGGTGCGGCTGGTCCTCCAGCAGCGCGAAGCTGCGCTCGTACTGGTCGAAGAGGTCGAACACGCTGCTGCCCGGGCCGCCGGCCGGGTGGACGGTCTCGCGGCGGCGCAGCTGGACGCACTCGCGCGGCAGCACGGCGGCCCGCTGCGCGCCGAGCAGCGCGGCGTGCACCACCGGGACCTCCTCGTACCGGCCGTCGGGGAAGGCGAGCCCCAGCTCCTCCCAGTGGCCGCGGCGGATCAGCCGGTCCCAGATCAGCGGCGGGGCGCCGAACAGCGCGGGCCGGTCGAAGGGGGCGAAGGCCTCGGGGCCGGCCTCGGCGAGCAGCGCCTCGGCGCCGCCCGGCCAGTCGCGGTCCTTGTGGCGGCGGGAGTGGCCGAACAGCAGCACGTCCACCGGCCCGGTCTGGGAGAGCCGGTCGGCGAGGGTCTGGAGCGCGTCCCGGGGCAGCAGGTGGTCGGCGTCCAGGAACAGCAGGTAGTCGCCGGAGGCCCGCGTCGCACCCGCGTTCCGGCTCACCCCGACCCCGACCGCCGCGTTCAGGCGCAGCACCGACACCCGCGGGTGGCGTGCCGCGTACGCCTCGGCGAGCTCGCCCGCGGTCTCGGGGGAGCGGTCGGCGACCACGATCACCTCGACGTTCGCCAGGGACTGGGCGAGCAGTGAGTCCAGACAGTCGGAGAGCTGTCCGTGCTGGTCGTAGGCGGGGAGCACGACACTGATCAGGGGTGAGGGCATGACGCCGGAGCGTAAGAGCGCGGGCGAACGGTGGCAAAGCCGTGACCAGGAGTAATTCCGATCAATTGGCGGCAAATCGTACGACCGTGCGCCATATCTTCACGCCGCCTTCCGGACGTGTCCACGCCGTCCGGGAACCCGGCCGCGAACCGGGCCGCGAACCCGTCCGGGAAGCCGGCCGGAAACGCTCCGGGCCCGCGGCGCGGAGTGCGTCGCGGGCCCGGAGCGGGGGAGTGAACCGGCAGGTCGGGCCGGATCAGTACCAGTGGTGGTTCTGCCAGAACGCCCAGGCGTCGCAGGGGCTGCCGTAGCGGGTGTTCATGTAGTCCAGGCCCCACTTGATCTGGGTGGCCGGGTTGGTGCGCCAGTCGGCGCCGGCCGAGGCCATCTTGGTGCCGGGCAGCGCCTGGACCAGGCCGTAGGCGCCGGAGGAGGCGTTGACGGCCTGCGGGTTCCAGCTGCTCTCGCGGTACACGATGTTGCTGAAGCACTGGAGCTGGCCGGCCGGGACGATCTGCGCGGCGATCTGCTGCGGGGTCCCGGTGAGGCTCGCGCGCTCCTGGGAGCGGGAGGCGGCGGCGTCGGCCTGGGCCTTGGCGTCCGCCTGGGCCTTCGCCTCGGCCTCGGCCTGGGCGGCGGCCTGGGCCTGCGCCTGGGCGGCGGCGTCCGCCTCGGCCTGGGCGGCCTGCGCCTGCTGCGTGGTCGGCTCGGCGGCCGTGGTGTCGGCCGGGGCCTGCTCGCCGGCCGGCTTGTCGGCCACCGTCACGGCGGCCACGGGGGCGGCCTCGGTGGAGCTGCCGACCTGCGGGATGGCGAGGGCGGCGGTGGCGGCACCGGAGAGCACGAGGGTGGCGACGCCGGTGATCAGGGAGTTACGGCGGGCATGGCTGAGCGGCATGGAGCGGTCGGTCCTTTTCCGTCGGGAGGCCGTGCCGGTGGCACTGGGCGCGGGGCATCGCGCGAGCTCCGGGTGAGCGGGGCCCGCACGGCCGTCCGGGACGGCCGTCGCACCCCGGCGGAAGCGGCGGGGCGGCGGGCTGCGCGGCGGACGGGCCGGCCGGCGCTGCCTGGCGACGGGCCATTCTTGGCAGGGTCGAGGACGGGTGGCAAAGGCGTTCGCTACTACGCGGAGTAGTGGCTTCGGGGCGGCCGGATCGAGGCCCCGAGGTGGATTTGGTGAAGTTTGTCCGAATTGCGCATCCGGGCGTCGCGGGCGGTCGGCGCCGGGGGTGCGCGAGGGTCGGAAGGCCGGTGGCCTGGGTTCTTCAGGCCGGTCGCGGTGGCGGACGGCGCGGTGCCGCCCCGGCCGGGGCGGCCGGTCGGCCGGTGCGGCGGGGGCGACCACTATCGAGGGCCGTAGACGTGGAACCCCCTGTGGGCGGCCTCACACGTCCGCCGGGCCGACGTCGACGCACCGTGACCGCGCGGTCGCCGTCCAGGGCGCCGTCCGGCGGCCGCCGGGCAGCGGTCCGGTGGCGGACACGGCGGCGGTGGACGCAATGGCAGTGGGCACAACGGCACCGGGCCCGGGAGCCTCCGCAACGGCTCCCGGGCCCGGCCCTGTCGGGCGGTGCGGGCGGGTCAGGACCCCGCCACCGCCACCGCCGCCCGCCGCCGTCGGCCCACCACGGCCGACGCCGCCAGCACGATCGCCGCGGCAGCCAGCGACAGGTACATCTGCTTGCGCCCGTCGGCGTCGGTGAACATGTACGCCACCACGAACCCGATCATGCCGATGGCCGTCCAGGTCAGGTAGGGGTACAGCCACATCCGGACGGTCAGCCGCTCGGGCATCTCGCGCTCGATGATCCTGCGCATCCGCAGCTGGGAGAAGCAGATCACCAGCCAGACGAACAGCGCGACCGCTCCGGAGGAGTTGAGCAGGAAGGCGAACACGGTGTCCGGAGAGGTGTAGTTGAAGAAGACGGCGACGAAGCCGACGACCACCGAGGCGAGGATGGCCGCCCGCGGCACGCCCCGGGAGGTCACGCTCGCGAAGACCTTCGGCGCGTCCCCGCGCTGGCCGAGCGAGAAGGCCATCCGGGAGGCGGTGTACATGCCCGAGTTGAGGCAGGACAGCACGGCCGTCAGCACGATCACGTTCATCACCTGGCCCGCGTGGGGGATGCCCACGTGGTCCAGCACCGCCACGTACGGGCTGTCCTTGACCGCGGAGGAGTTCCACGGCAGCAGGGTGACCACCAGCAGGATCGAGCCCAGGTAGAAGATCCCGATCCGCCAGATCACGCTGTTGGTGGCCTTGCTGACCGCCTTCTCCGGGTCCTCCGACTCGCCGGCCGCGAGCGTGACGATCTCGCTGCCCATGAAGGCGAACACCACGGTCAGCATGCCGGTGAACACCGCCCCCACCCCGTGCGGCAGGAAGCCGCCCTGGCCGGTCAGGTTGGTGGCGCCGACCGCGTGGGTGCCCGGCATCAGGCCGAAGGCGGCGAGGGTGCCGATCACCAGGAACGCGGCGATCGCGACCACCTTGATCCCGGCGAACCAGAACTCGAACTCGCCGTAGGAGGCGACGGAGAACAGGTTGGTGGCGGTCAGCACCGCCATCACTATCAGCGCCCACCCCCACTGCGGCACTCCGGGCACCCAGCCGTTGAGGATCTTGGCACCGGCCGTCGCCTCGACCGCGAGCACCACGACCCAGAAGAACCAGTACAGCCAGCCGATGGTGAAGCCGGCCCAGCGGCCCAGCGCGCGGTCCGCGTACGCGGAGAACGACCCGCTCTGCGGGTCGGCCGCCGCCATCTCGCCGAGCATTCGCATCACCAGCACGACCAGCACGCCCGCCATCGCGTAGGAGAGCAGGATGCCCGGGCCGGTGGTCGCGATGCCCGCGCCCGATCCGACGAACAGCCCGGCGCCGATCACGCCGCCGATGGCGATCATCGACAGGTGCCGGTTCTTGAGCCCGGCCTTCAGGTGGCCGTCGCCACCGTGTGCGATCGGGCTGGACTGGTGGGGGACCGGGGTGGATACCGCGGGCCTGGTGGTGTCCGCACTCATCAAGGGTGCCCTGTGCCTTTCCCGCGCGGCATGACCCTCGACTCGTCTCGCCGAAGGGTGGGGGACGGACCGCGCATTGCGGTGCAACGTAACTTCTCCGCCCGGCTATCGGAACAGAAGTTCGGTAAATGTTCGCTAACCGGACAGGAAACCGCAGGTCAGAGGGGTTGAAAAAGGTTCCGGAAACCTCAAATCTGACGCATCGTCAGTATGGCGAAGATCGGATTCCGCACCAGGGGATCAGAGTTCACACAGTTCGAGCACGATGATCTCTGGTCGCACGTCGAACGATTCGGGGGCGAGCCGGGCGGCCAGGATCCGCGGAATGTCGCTCTCCCGCGAGTACCCGGGCACCACGGTGACCTCCTCCCGGCGCACCCCGGGTTCGCCGCGCACGGTGTAGACCACCCGGTAGGTGGTCCGATCCGGTGGCGGCGCACGATCCGGACCGCGGGTGTGACGGCTGTCCCCCCGGCTCCGGACGGTCATCCGCATCGACCTCCTCGGCCCATTGTGAGCGCGGTGTGGCCGATCGGCGCAAACCCGGGCACAGTGGGACTCTCGGGGCAATCCTCGGAGCACCCCCGAACGTTCTCGACGCCGGTCACGTCGGCGCAGGCCACGTCCCCGGCGCAGGTTCAGGAGCGACCCCATGCAGACCACCTGGAAGGGGACGATCAGCTTCGGGCTGGTCAGCATCCCCGTCCACCTGTACTCCGCGACCCAGGAGCACGACGTCCCGCTGCACCAGGTGCACGCCAAGGACGGCGGACGGGTCCGGATGAGGCGGTACTGCGAGCGGGAGGAGAGGGAGGTCCCGTACGCCGAGATCGCCAAGGGCTACGAGTCGCCCGACGGCCGCACCGTCACGCTCACCGACGAGGACCTCGCCGACCTGCCGCTGCCCAGCAAGAAGATCATCGACGTGCTGGCCTTCGTGGAGGCGGACGAGATCGACCCGCTGATGTTCTCCAAGGCCTACTACGTGGGCGTGGCCGACAAGGCCGCCGCCAAGCCGTACGCGCTGCTGCGGGACGCGCTGGTCGAGTCCGGGCGGATCGCGGTCACCAAGATCGCGCTGCGCACCCGGGAGTCGCCGGCCGTGCTGCGGGTGCACGACGGGACGCTCGTGCTCCAGACCTGCATCTGGCCCGACGAGGTCCGCCCGGCGGCCGGGATCGCGCCCGAGGAGGACGTCACCGTCCGGCCTCAGGAGCTGAAGATGGCGCGCTCGCTGATGGACACCCTCTCCGAGGACTTCGACCTCGCCCAACTGCACGACGACTACCAGCAGGCGCTGCAACAGGTGATCACCGCCCGGCTGGAGGGCGTCGAGGTCCCTCACGAGGAGGAGCCCGGCGAGGCGCCGGACAACGTGATCGACCTGATGGAGGCGCTGCGCAGCAGCCTCAAGCAGGCCAGGGGCGGGCGGGCGCGGGGCGCCGGGGCCGGGCCCGAAGCCGAGGCCGAGGAGGAGCCCGCGCCCCACAGGCGCGCCGCGGCGAAGAAGAGCTCCGCGGCCGGCGGGAAGCCGGCCGCGCCGAAGGCCGCCGCATCGAAGGCCTCCGCGTCGAAGGCTGTCGGCGCGGCGAAGAAGACCACCACCCGAAAGCCCTCGGCTCCGCGCAGGGCCTCCTGACCCCGCGGGCCGAGCCCTCCCTCCCGTCCAGCATTGGAGGCGATCCCCGATGGACCTGCTGACCTACAAGGAACTCGAAACCGCCCCCGACACCCCGCCGAAGGCCCGGGGCTTCGGGCACCGGGCCTGGCACTGGCTGCTCAGCCTCAGCCCCACCGTGGTGACCTTCATGATCGCGCTCTCGATCGGCCTGTGCATGGTCGCCGTCCAGGTGAGCCTGCTGCCGGTCCTGGTGCCGATGGCGGTCTTCTGGGGCCTGACCCTCATCGCCATCGTCGGCGTCGTCGCCCGCTGGCTGACGCCCGGCCCGGGCAGACACCGGATGGCGTCCTGACCGGGCCGGGGTGAGCGCGGATCCGGGGTGAGCGCGGATCCGGGAGGGCTCAGCCGATCCACACCGTGGTGACGTTGCAGAACTCCCGGATCCCGTGCCCGGACAGCTCCCGCCCGAAGCCCGAGCGCTTGACGCCGCCGAAGGGCAGCGCCGGGTGGGAGGCGGTCATGCCGTTGAAGAACACCCCGCCGGCCTGGATGTCGCGCACGAAGCGCTCCTGCTCGGCCTGGTCGGTCGTCCAGACGTTGGAACTCAGCCCGAACGGGGTGTCGTTGGCGAGCGCCACCGCCTCGTCCAGGTCGGCGACCCGGTAGACGGTGGCGACCGGGCCGAAGGTCTCCTCCTGGTGGATCCGCATCGCCGAGGTGATGCCGGTCAGCACGGTCGGCTCGTAGAAGTACCCGGTGTCCCAGCCCTCAGGGCGGCCGCCGCCGCACTCCACCCGGGCGCCGTGGGTGCGGGCGTCCTCGACCAGCTCCTCCAGGTCGTCCCGGCCCTGGCGGCTGGCCAGCGGGCCGACGTCGGTGGCCTCGTCCATCGGGTCGCCGATCTTCAGCCCGCGCATCGCCTCGGTGAAGGCGGCGGTGAAGCGGTCGTACACGTCGGTGTGCACGATGAAGCGCTTGGCGGCGATGCAGGACTGCCCGTTGTTCTGCACCCGGGCCCGGACGGCGGTGCGCACCGCGGCGTCCAGGTCGGCACTCGGCAGGACGACGTACGGGTCGCTGCCGCCCAGCTCCAGCACCGCCTTCTTCACCTCGTCCGCGGCGGCCGCCGCGACCGCCCGCCCGGCCGGCTCGCTGCCGGTGAGGGTGACGGCGGCGACCCTGCGGTCCCGGATCACGCCCTCGACCGCGCCCGAGCCGATCAGCAGGGTCTGGAAGCAGCCCTCCGGGAAGCCGGCCCGCCGGAACAGCTCCTCGATCGCGAGCGCCGTGCGCGGCACGTTGGAGGCGTGCTTGAGCAGGCCCACGTTGCCCGCCATCAGGGCCGGGGCGGCGAACCGGAGGACCTGCCAGAAGGGAAAGTTCCAGGGCATGACGGCGAGAACTGGACCGATCGGGCGATAGCGGACGTACGCGCGGGCGGCTCCGGAGTCGCTGACGTCCGCCGGAGCCGGGTGCTCGTCGGCCAGCAGCTCCTCGGCGTGCTCGGCGTACCAGCGCATCGCCTTCGCGCACTTGGCGGCCTCGGCCCGGGCGGCGGCGAGCGGCTTGCCCATCTCCTCGGTCATGATGCGGGCGACCGCCTCCTGGTCGTGGTCCAGCAGGTCGGCGGCCCGGCGCATCAGCTTGGCGCGGGTGGCGAAGGGGGTGCCTCGGTAGCTGTGGAAGGCGGCCTCGGCGCGGGCCAGCCGCCGCTCGATCTCGGCCGCGTCGAACGGTTCGAAGGTCTGGACGGTCTCGCCGGTCGCGGGGTTGACGCTGGCGATGGGCATGCGGGGCTCCCTTGGGGGTCCGGGTCCGGGTCCGGTGCGCCGGTGCGCCGATGCCCGGTGTGTCGGTGTGTCGGTGTCCGGCGCGTCTGTCTCCGTGCGTCTGCCCTCACACCCTCCCCGACGCCCCGCCCCCGGGCACGCCACCGCCGCCCGGCGTGTCCCGCACGGGTCCGGGGCGGGTCCGGCCTGGTGCCGGCGCTACTCGGGCAGCGACTCCACCCGGGCCGCCGCCTCCCGCGCCCGGGCCCCGGCCCTGGTCCGCGCGGCGGTCACCTGCCGGTTGGGGAAGCGGTGCAGGTACTCGGCCTCCAGCTGGCCGGTGCGCAGCGTGTGCCGCTTCAGCGCGTCCTCCGATCCGTACAGGAACGTCTCGTGGCGCGTGCGGTGCAGCTGCTCCAGCTCGTGCAGCAGGATGTCGTTGCCCAGGGCGTGCGGGGAGACGCCCGCGGGCCGGATGTGCGGGTCCTCGGCGTGCTGCATCTCGGTGCCTCCTCGGCGGATGTCCCCACCTACAGGGTGCCTGCCGACCGCCGACGCTGCACCCGTTCGACCGGGCCCCCATCGACAAGAGATGTTGCACAAGGGCTGTCGCACAAGAGCTCTTGTGGATATTCTCCGGCCATGACCGAGACGACGGACGAACCGCGCGACTCCCGGGAGATCTCCGACTCCCGGGTGCTCGCCTCCCTCACCCACCCGCTGCGCCGCCGCGTGCTCGACCTGCTCAAGGTGGACGGCCCGGCGACCGTCGGGCAGCTCGCGGAACGCACCGGGCAGGCGCCCGGCAACGTCAGCCACCACCTGAAGGTGCTCGCCGAGAGCGGGCTGATCGCCGAGGCGCCCGAACTCGCCCGGAACCGGCGCGAGCACTGGTGGCGGCTCGCCGACAGGGAACTCAGCTGGACCAGGGCCGACTTCGACGGCGACCCGGTCGCCGAGGCGGTCGCGGAGGCGGCCGGCTCGATCCTGCTGGAGCGCCAGGTCGAGCTGGTCCGCGAGTGGGCCGTACGGCGCGGCGGCTACGGGCCCGAGTGGCGGGACGGCTGCTCGATCGCCACCCAGACCTGGCTGCGGCTCACCCCCGAGGAGGCCCGGGAGCTGGCCGCGGACCTGCACGGGCTGATCCAGAAGTGGGCGCACCGGCCGGTGCCGCAGGACGGGCGCGAGCGCGAGACCGTCCTCGCCTTCTCACACAGCGTCCCGGCCCGGCCGTGACCGCCACGATCACCGCCCCGGCACCCGAAGCCCGTTCGCGCTGGGGCCTGTTCGCGCAGCGCGACTTCCGGCTGCTGTGGGCGGGGCAGACCGTCAGCCGGCTGGGAAGCAGCGTCACCACCGTCGCGCTGCCGCTGGTCGCGGTGCTGGTGCTGGACGCCGGGCCGCTCGCCGCCGGCCTGCTGACCGGCGCGGTCTGGCTGCCCTGGCTGGTGTTCGGCCTGCCGGCCGGGGTGTGGGTCGGCCGGGTGCCCCGGCGGGCCGTGATGATCGCCTGCAACCTCGCCTCCGCAGCGCTGTTCGCGAGCGTGCCGGTGGCGGGCTGGTTCGGGGTGCTCACCCTGGCGCAGCTGCTGGCCGTGGCCCTCCTCAGCGGGGTGGCCTCGGTGTTCTTCGACGCCGCCTACCACGCGTACCTGCCCGAGCTGGTGGCGCCGGAGGACCTGATCGAGGGCAACGCCAAGCTGGAGGGCAGCGGCTCGGCCGCCGAGGTCGCCGGACGGGGCCTCGCCGGGCTGACCGTCCAACTGCTGGGCGCGGCGGCCGGGTTGCTCGCCGACGCGGTGAGCTTCCTGATCGCGACCGGCACCCTGCTGCGGATCCGGGCCAGACCGGAGCCTTCGCCGGCGCCGGCCGGCCGTGAGCGGACGGGGCTGCGCGGGCAGGTCCGGGAGGGGCTGTCCTTCCTGCTGCGCGACCCGTACCTGCGCTCCTTCCTGTGCTTCGGCGCGGCCGCCAACTTCGCGCTGATGGGCTACCAGTCGATCCTGCCGCTGTTCCTGCTCCGGGAGGCCGGGGTGGCCCCCGGCTGGGTCGGCGGGCTCGCGTCCGTCTCCTCCGTCGGCGGCGTGCTCGGCGCGCTGGCCGCCCGGCCGCTGTGCCGGCGCCTCGGCACCGCGCGCGGGGTGCGGATCGTGCTGCTCACCGCGGTGCCGCTGGGCCTGCTGATGCCGCTGGCCGGGCCGGGCCCCGGGACGGTGCTCTACGTCGTCGGGTCGCTCGGGGTGGTCGCCGCGGTGGTGCTCTGCAACGTCGTGCTCGGCAGCTTCCGGCAGTCCTACACCCCGCCCGAACTGCTCACCAGGGTGACGGCCGGCTCGATGTTCGCCGTCCACGTCACCATCCCGCTCGGCGCCCTCGCGGGCGGCGTGCTCGGCGAGGCGATCGGACTGAGGGCCACCATGTGGGTGATGACCGGACTGCTCACGCTGGCCGGGGCGCTGCCGCTGCTCTCGCCGCTGCGCTCCCTCCGGGAGCTGCCCGCCTCACCCGCCGAGGCGGGGCAGATCATAGGATGAATCCTTCCGACTTTTCAGGTCCACCCCGCTACCGCTCGGACAGATCGCACATGCCGCTTCCCAAGGCCGAACTCCACCTGCACATCGAAGGCACCCTGGAGCCCGAACTCGCCTTCGCCCTCGCCGCCCGCAACTCCGTCGAGCTGCCCTACGCCGACACCGAGGAACTGCGGAAGGCGTACTCCTTCAGCGACCTCCAGTCCTTCCTGGACCTCTACTACGCGCTGATGGCCGTGCTGCGCACCGAGCAGGACTTCGCCGACCTCGCCGACGCCTACCTCGCCCGCGCCGCCGAGCAGGGCGTGCGGCACGCGGAGATCTTCTTCGACCCGCAGGCGCACACCGCGCGCGGGGTGCCGCTGGGCGTGGTGGTCGACGGGCTGACCCGGGCGCTGGAGCGCAGCGAGGAGCGGTACGGCATCAGCACCCAGCTGATCATGTGCTTCCTGCGCGACGAGTCCGCCGACTCCGCGCTGGAGACCTTCGAGGCCGCCCGCCCGTACTTCGACCGGATCGCGGGCATCGGCCTGGACTCGGCCGAGGTCGGCAACCCGCCGGCGAAGTTCCGCGAGGTCTACCGCCGGGCCGCCGAGGCCGGCCTGCGCAGGGTCGCCCACGCGGGCGAGGAGGGCCCGGCCTCGTACATCACCGAGGCGCTGGACGTCCTCGGCGTCGAGCGGATCGACCACGGCCTGCGCTGCCTGGAGGACCCCGAGCTGGTCGAGCGCCTGGCCCGTGAGCGGATCCCGCTCACCCTCTGCCCGCTCTCCAACGTCCGCCTGCGCTGCATCGACACCCTGGCCGACCACCCGCTGCGCGAGCTGCTGGACGCCGGCCTGCTGGTCACCGTCAACTCCGACGACCCGGCCTACTTCGGCGGCTACGTCGAGGACAACTTCCGCGCCGTCCGCGAGGCCCTCGCCCTCGACCAGGAGACCCTGCGCCTCCTCGCCGCCAACTCCTTCCGGGCCTCCTTCATCGACGAGGCCCGCCGCGCCGAACTCCTCGCCGAGGTCGAGCGGTTCACCTTCTGACCAGTACGCGCACGGCCCCCGGGGGAGTTCCCGGGGGCCGTACGCGGTGGGTCAGATCAGGGTGCTCCAGTAGTACCAGAAGCGGTTGAGGACCAGCAGGGCGATCACCGCGCACCAGAGGGCCGGGACGACCCAGTGGTAGCGGGCGGCCTCCCGGACCACCGGGCGCAGGGCACGGCCGACCGGGATGACGCCGGAGCGCAGGTTGTGCAGGGTGGTGTACCAGAACAGCGGGATCATCGCCGCCCACACCACCATGCAGTACGGGCAGAGCGCGCCGATCCGGTACAGCGCCTGGTACATCAGCCAGGAGACGAAGCCGATCCCGAAGACCGTCCCGGCCTGGAGGCCGAGCCAGAACCAGCGCCGGTACGCCGCCCCGGCGAGCAGTCCGGCACCGACCGCGATCACGACCCCGAAGCCGACCAGGCCGATCAGCGAGTTGGGGAAGCCGAAGGCCTCCGCCTGGTCGCTGCGCATGATCGAGCCGCAGCTGATGATCGGATTGATGTTGCAGCTGGGGACGTACGACGGGTCCTTCAGCAGCCGGATCTTGTCCAGCGTGAGGACGGCCGAGGCGAACAGCCCGACCGCGCCGCCGATCAGCAGCAGCCAGGCGAACGGACGGCTCGCGCCGTGGGTCCGCGCCTCGGGGGCGGCGGCCGTCACCCGGTCACCTGCTTGACCATCGCGGTGAACTGCTCGGGCGAGACGGCCTTGCCGTTGGTGAGGACGTCCAGCTTCTTGCCGTCCAGCTTGACGGTCGGGGTGCCGGTGACGTCGCTCTTGTTGAACTCCTCGTTGACCTTGGCCGCCCACGGCGCGTAGGTGCCGTCCTGGACGGCCTTGACGAAGGCGTCGGTCTTCAGGCCGGGCACCTGGCCGGCGAGGTCCAGGATGTGGTTGACGTCGCCGAAGTCGTCGCTGCGCTCGTCCGGCTGGTTGGCGTAGAGCACGTCGTGGAAGGCCTTGAACTTGTCCACGCCCTCGTTCAGCGCGGCGCCGGCGGCGGCCAGCGCGGTGCGCGAGCCCTTGCCGCCGAGGTTCTTGTCCAGGAACGTCGCCAGGTGGTACTCGATCTTGTACGTGCCGTCGTCGGCGAGCTGCTGGACGGCCTTGCCGGTGGTGGTCTCCAACTGCTCGCAGTACGGGCAGCGGAAGTCCTCGTAGACCTCCAGGGTGTGCGGGGCGTCGGCCTTGCCGTAGGTGATCACGGTGCCGCCGGTGCCGGTCGCGTTGGCGGGGACGACCAGCGGGCCGTTCGCGGCGGAGCCCGAGGAGTCGGAGGAACCGCCGATGGCGAAGGCCACACCCGCCACGAGTGCGAGCACCGCGGCGGAGGAGGCGCCGACCACCACCCGGCGGCGGATCTTGTCGGAGCGCTCGGCCTCGGCGCGGGCGACGCGCATGCGCTCGGTGGCGGAGATCTTCTTGTCGGTCTTACGGGCGTTGCTCATGGGTGTCGTCCTGTGCTCTCGGGCGTGCGGAGGTGCGGGCGCGGCCGGTCGGGGCTCACGGGAGCCGGTCAGGGCCTGCGCGGGGGAGAGACGGCCGGTCGAGCGGGGAGGCTCAGACGGCCAGGGCGAACACCGGCGGACCGCGCCGGACGGCCGGGCGGACGACCACGTCCTCGGCCGGGACCAGCGACCGGCTGGCCCGGGGGAAGGGCACCCGCGCCACCGGACGGGCCGGGACGGGCGCGGCGAGCAGCCGAAGCCAGCGGGCGGCGGCCGGGAGGTGCCGGTGCAGGAACTCGCCCAGCATCCGGGCGGTCCGGGCGAGGCCGGCCAGCGCGGCGTCCGCGCGGCGCAGCCAGAACGCGCCGGCCAGCGCGATCACCGTGTGCAGCAGCAGGAGCAGCAGGACGCCGGTCTGCTGGGAGACGCCGTGGCCGAGCAGGAACCCGCCGAGCGAGCCGCCGCCGCACAGCAGCGGACGGAAGCCGTGCGCGGCGCCGGGCGGCAGGGAGGGGCAGGTGCTCTGGGCGAGGTCGAACAGGGCGCTGACGCCCAGCTCCAGCGGCAGGAACACCGCCGCGATCGCCGGGTAGCCGCGCTCGCGGCCGGCCAGGGCGAAGGCCACCGCGAGGACGGCGACGAAGGCCACGCCCATCGTGCCGACCGGCAGCGCGCGGCCGGTGACCAGCACCTGGCCGAGCCCGGCGAGCAGCACGACCAGCGCGGCGAAGACCGCCGCGCGGAGCGTCCTGGTGGCCGGCCCGATGTCCATGGCATCCGAGTCTGCCACAGGTTGAAAGCGGAACGGTCTGCCGGACGGCGGGCTGTGAACAGCCTCACCACCCTTGCTGAGCTGGGCTTATGCGCCGCTTACGGACTCCGGCGGCTCACCGTGGGGGGCCTCGGCGGCGTTCACCCGGGCCTCCACCAGATCCCGGAAGTGCTCCAGGTCCTCGCGCACCGCCCGCTCGATCGCCCCGGCCTGGGCGAAGCCGTGCGGACCGCCGAAGTCCTGGTGCAGCACCTCCGGGTCGTACTCCACCCGGATCTGCAAGCGGGTGTGCCGCGCGTCCAGCGGCAGCAGTGCGAAGGCGCCGCGCAGGTGGACGAGGTCCAGGGTCCGCCAGGACATCACCCGGCCCCGGCCGCGATCGGTGATCTCGGTGTCCACCGCCCGCTCGGCGCCGTCGATCCGCACCCCGAGGTGCGCGTGGTTGCGCCCGTGCGGGTGGGCGGAACTCACCCCGTCGACGAACCGCGGGTACTCGCGCACTCGGTGGAGCTGCTCCCAGGCGGCGAGGACGGGGACGGCGATGTCGATCTGTTCCTCAAGGGTGGTCATGGCGACGCCTCCTCCGGTCCCAGCCTGCGCTCGCGGGCGTGCCGAGGCAAAGGGGCGGTGCGTCCACGGCCGGGGGAGACTGGGCGCATGCCGGAGCTGCCCGAGGTCGAGGCGCTGAGCGCCTTCCTGTCCCAACGGCTGACCGGGCGGGTGATCGCCCGGGTCCAGCCGGTGGCGATCAGCGCGCTGAAGACGTACGACCCGCCGGTGACGGCTCTGGAGGGGCGCACGGTCGGGTCGGTGACCCGGCACGGCAAGTTCCTGGACATCGAGGCGGGCGGGCTGCACCTGGTGGTGCACCTGGCCCGGGCCGGCTGGCTGCGCTGGAAGGACCGCCTGCCCGCCGAGCCGCCGCGGCCGGGCCCGAGGAACCCGCTGGCGCTGCGGGTGCGGCTGGCGGGCGAGGCCGGGGACGGCTTCGACCTCACCGAGGCGGGGACGAGGAAGGGCCTCGCCGTCCACGTGGTCGCGGACCCGGAGGAGGTGCCCGGGGTGGCGGGACTCGGCCCGGACCCGCTGGACCCGGGCTTCACGCTCGACCGGTTCGCGGCCCTGCTGCGGGGCGACCGGCGCCGGCTCAAGGGCGTGCTGCGGGACCAGGGCGTGCTGGCCGGGGTGGGCAACGCCTACTCGGACGAGGTGCTGCACGCGGCGCGGATGTCGCCGTACAAGCAGGCGTCCGCGCTGAGCGGGGAGGAGACGGCGCGGCTGTACGAGGCGCTCGGCGGCACGCTGCGCGAGGCGGTGGAGCGCTCGCGCGGGCTGGCGGCGGGGGAGCTGAAGGCGGAGAAGAAGCTCGGGCTGCGGGTGCACGGCCGCACCGGGCAGCCGTGCCCGGTCTGTGGGGACACCGTGCGGGAGGTGTCCTTCGTGGACTCCTCCCTGCAGTACTGCCCGACCTGCCAGACCGGGGGCAGGCCACTGGCGGACCGGCGGCTGTCGCGGCTGCTGAAGTGACACGGGGGCGGGACGGCGCGTCGCCGTCCCGCCCGGTGTTCTCGCCGTTGGAGGGCGTCAGCGCTTGATGGCGACGCCGCCCCAGTAGTACGCCGCCTTCGGGTCGGCCGGCGGCGCGCCGTCCGGGCGCCAGGCCAGGACCGGGGCGACGCCGGGCTCGACCAGCTCCCAGCCGTCGAAGAAGCGGAGCACGTCGTCGTAGCCGCGCGGCACCAGGGTCATCCCGCCGGCCCGGGCGGCCTCGGCGACCTGGCCGACCGCCTCCGGGTCGAAGTCCGGGGTGGGGGTGGTCAGGGCGATGCAGCTGCCGACGGGCAGGGCGTCGCGCAGCGCGGCGACCCGGCCCCACGGGTCGTCCTCGTCGGCGATCAGCATCAGCACGGCGATCATCAGCAGGCCGACCGGCTGGGTGAGGTCCAGGGTCGAGGTGAGCGCCGGGTCGGCGAACAGCTCCTCGGGCTTGCGCAGGTCGGCGTGGATGTAGGTGGTGCGGCTGGCCGGGCTGGAGACCATCAGGGCGCGGGCGTGGGCGAGCACGATCGGGTCGTTGTCGACGTAGACCACCCGGGTGCCGGGGCTGACCGACTCGGCGATCTCATGGGTGTTCGGCGAGGTGGGGATGCCGGTGCCGAGGTCGAGGAACTGGCGGATGCCGTGCTCCTGGGCCAGGTAGCGGACGGCCCGGCCCTGGAAGGCGCGGTTGGCCTTGGCCATCTCCTTGACGCTCGGTACGGCCTGCTCGATGGCCTGCCCCATGGCGCGGTCCGGCGGGAAGTTGGTCTTGCCGCCCAGCCAGTAGTCGTACACACGCGCCGAGTGCGGGGTGGTGGTGTCGACACCGAAACGTTCCCACTGGCTCAGCTCGGTGGCGTCGTCCTGCGGGCCCTGCTGGGGGAAGTCCTGACTTGTCGTCATGGCCACGTCCTCTGATGGCAGATCATCACACTGGGGAAGGCACAGCGTAGCGGCCCTGACGGGAAGCCGGGCGTCCGGTCGGGAAAGATCCGGGGAAGTAGTGGGGACGTGGGGTGTGCCCGGGGTGCGCTCGGCCCGTGCTTGAGCCGTCGGAGTGGTGATCGAGCCCGTCCGAGGCGCCTGCGGAGAGGGACGGCGACCTCCGGGGGAAGCATTCAGAATGCTGTCAGATCGTCAGATTAGCGCTCAAATCACCTCGCGCCGGTTGCTGCTGGTCGCGGCCGGAATGTCCCTGCTCGGCGCCGCCGGCTGCCGGAGCCCCTGGAGCGACGAGGGCACCGCCCCCTCCGCGGAGGCCGCGGCCTCCGCCGCCGCGCCCCCGCCCACCGCCCCGCCCACCGCCGGGGCGCCTCCCGCCGGGGCGCCTCCCGCCGGGCCCTTCCCGCCGCCCGCCGGCTCGGGAGCACCTCCGGCCGGCGAGCCCGTCCACCGGGAGCTCACCGAGGAGGAGAGCAAACCGGTGTTCGAGCTGGACCCGGGGCAACGGGTGGTGGGGCTCACCATCGACGACGGCCCGGACCCCCGGCACACGCCCACCGTGCTGGCGCTGCTCCAGCAGTACGGGATCCGGGCGACCTTCTTCCTGATCGGCGAGAACGCGGCCGAGCACCCGGAGCTGGTGCGGGAGATCGCGGACCACGGCCACCACATCGCCAACCACACCTGGACCCACCCGGACCTGCGGCACATGTCGGAGGAGGCGGTGCGGGACGAGCTGGAGCGCACCTCCGACCTGCTGCAGCGCACCACCGGACGGCAGCCCACCTGGTTCCGCGCCCCGGGCGGGGACTGGTCCCCGGTGGCGCTCAGGGTGAGCAGGGCCCTCGGGCTGCGGAACCTGGGCTGGTCGGTGGACCCGCAGGACTGGGCCCGGCCGGGGACCTCGGTGATCGTCGACCGGATCCTCAAGAACGTCCGGCCCGGGTCGATCGTGCTCAACCACGACGGCGGCGGGGACAGGTCGCAGACGGTGGCGGCGATGAAGACGTACCTCCCGGCGCTGCTCGATTCGGGGTACTCCTTCTCGGCTCCGCCGAACTGAGTGAATTCCCTGTGATGGCGGAGCGATGAGGGTATCGGTTTTGCCATTTAAACCACCCAAACGGGTGGATTAGAAGAACCGTTTCTGCGGATTTTGGGCCTCTAGGGTGATCTCGCACCAATTCACCGGTACCTCCGAGTACCACCTGAAAGGCCCACATCCATGCGTCTCCGCAATGCCGTGCTCGCCGCCGTCAGCGCCGTCGCCCTCGTCCTCGCCGTACCGATGTCCGCCAACGCGGCGCAGGGCGATTTCCGCTACAAGTACGGATTCGGTCACACGAGCGGATTGTTCAACCCGCCGAGCGGCCCGTGCATCGACATTCCGGAGGCCACGGAGGAGGAGCCGGCCTTCGCGCCGGAGAACCTCACCCGCTCCACGGCCACGGTCTTCCTGGACTTCGACTGCGAGGGCGAGCACTACGTCGTGAACCCCGGCAAGAAGTTCAGCGACCGGCTGAAGCTGCGCTCGGTCGTCTTCTCCTGAGCGCCGGGGAGCACGGGGTGGCCCGGACCGGACGGTCGGCGTAGTTTCGAACTGTCCGGTCCGGCCGCCGGCGCTTCGTCGTGCCCGTGGTCGGGCGCGGCGGCCTGGGCAGAGCGAAGGAGGCCTGGGATGACCGGCAACGGCTACGCACACCCCGAGTCACTGGTCCGCACCGAGTGGCTCGCCCACCACCTGGACGACGGGACGATCCGGGTCGTCGAGGTGGACGAGGACACCACCGCCTACGACCGGGACCACATCCCCGGCGCGGTCGGCTGGAACTGGACCACCGACCTGCACAGCCAGGTCGGCCGCGACTACGTCGACCGCGACGGCGTCCAGCACCTGCTGCGGGCGGCCGGGGTGGAGGACGACACCACCGTGGTGCTGTACGGGGGCAACAACAACTGGTTCGCCGCGTACGCCTACTGGCTGCTGCGGCTGCGCGGCTTCGGGCCGGTGCGACTGCTGGACGGCGGGCGCAAGAAGTGGGAGCTGGAGGGGCGGGAGCTCACCCACGAGGTGATGGACTACCAGCACACCACCTACCGGCTGACCGGCCCCGAGCGGCCCGAGTTGCGGGCGCTGCGGGACGAGGTGCTGGCCCGGGCCGAGGTCTTCGCCAAGCCCGGCGCGGACGCGGTGCTGGTGGACGTCCGCTCCCCGGCGGAGTTCCGGGGCGAGCTGATCGCGCCCGCGCACCTGCCGCAGGAGCAGGCCCAGGTGCCCGGGCACATCCCGGGGGCGGTCAACGTGCCCTGGTCGCAGGCGGCCAACGACGACGGCTCGTTCCGCTCGGCGGAGGAGCTGCGGGCGCTGTACGGGGGCAAGGGCGTGGAGCCGGAGCGCGAGGTGATCGCCTACTGCCGGATCGGCGAGCGCTCGGCGCACACCTGGTTCGCGCTCACCGAGCTGCTGGGGTACCCGCACGTGAAGAACTACGACGGCTCGTGGACGGAGTACGGCTCGCTGGTCCGGGCGCCGGTGGTGCTCGGGGCGTGAGCTGCCGTCGGGGCCCGAACGGTGTCGGCGGGCGGGGCCGGGCGGGGCCGACGGCTGGGTCGGTGGGCTGGGCCGGTGGGGTGGGGCGCGGGTGATCGGTGGGGTGGGTGGCGGCCTTGCGGCGCCGTCATTTCGGCGCGTTTCTTTTCATGAACATCTCATAATCGGGGAGTGGGCCGCGGGCCACCGGGACAAGGATCGATCCGACCCATCGTTCCGGTGATCCTGGAGGACCACGTTGCGCAAGAGGCTGATCGTCTCTGCTGCCAGTGCCCTGAGCCTGTTCCTGGCCGTCCCCGCCTCGGCTGCCGACTTCCAACCCGGCGCCGCCGGGGTCGGCGACCCCTACTACCCGACCTACGGCAACGGCGGGTACCGCGTCTCGCACTACGACATCCGGCTGAAGTACCAGCCCGCCACCGACGAACTCGAAGGCACCACCACGATCCTCGCCACGGCGACCCAGGACCTCTCCCGGTTCAACCTCGACTTCGCGTTGAACGTCTCCGAGGTGCGGGTCAACGGGCGGACCGCGAGCTTCGCCACCAGCGGCGAGCAGGAGTTGGAGATCACCCCGGCCCGGCCGTTGGCCAAGGGCAGCCAGGCCACCGTGGTCGTCCGCTACAAGGGCGTGCCGTCCACCGTGAAGAAGTACGGTTTCACCGGCTGGCTGCGCACCCCGGACGGCGCGGTGGCGGCCAACGAGCCCGAGTCGGCCTGGTGGTGGTTCCCGAGCAACGACCACCCGAGCAACAAGGCCACCTTCGACATCTCGGTGCAGGTGCCGGACGGCAACCAGGTGATCAGCAACGGCATTCTGACCGGCACCAGCTCGCAGGCCGGCTGGACCCGCTACAGCTGGCGCGAGAACAAGCCCCAGGCGACCTATCTGGCCACGCTCGCGGTCGGCAAGTTCGACGTCACCACGGACACCACGGCGAGCGGGCTGCCGGTCTACAACGCGTACAGCAAGGACCTCGGCGAGAACGCGGACGCCGCCAGGGCGAGCGTCGAGCGCACCGGCGAGCTGGTGGACTGGCTGAGCGGCTACTTCGGCCCGTACCCGTTCAGCTCGGTCGGCGGCTACGTCCCCAACGTCCCGACCGGCTACGCCCTGGAGACCCAGACCCGGGTCTTCTACAGCCCCCGGCAGTTCGCCAAGGGCGCCAACACCTCGGTGGTCGTGCACGAGCTGGCCCACCAGTGGTACGGCGACAGCGTCTCGCTGTCGCGCTGGAGCGACATCTGGCTGAACGAGGGCTTCGCCCGGTACTCGCAGTTCCTCTGGTCCGAGCACGAGGACGAGGGGACGGCGCAGGAGCTGGCCGACTACGTCTACGCCTCGCACCCGGCCGACGACCCGTTCTGGACCGTCAAGCCTGGCGACCCGGGCCCGCAGAACCAGTTCGCGAACGCCGTGTACGACCGGGGCGCGGTGGCCATCCAGGCGCTGCGCAACACCGTCGGGGACGAGAAGTTCTTCCAGATCCTGAAGGGCTGGCCCACCGAGCGCCGCTACGGCAACGCGACCATCGCGGAGTTCCAGGCGTACGCGGAGAAGGTCTCCGGGCAGAAGCTCGGCGACCTCTTCACCACCTGGCTGTTCACCGCCGCCAAGCCGGCCGTCGGGCCCGTGGCGAAGGGTGCCCCGGCTCCGGCCGCGCTGGCACCCGGCGCGGATCAGGCCGCGGGGCGGCTGCCGGCCGAGCCGAAGTCCTGGAAGAAGATCCAGGAGACCAACTCGGTGCACGACGCCCGCTAACTGACGGCGCATCGGCCCGGACGGGCGGAGCGAGTGACGGCTTCGCGGCACTGCTGCGAAGCCGTCACTTCGGCGCGTTTCCTTCACGAAATTCTCATGGGAGGGGAGTGGACGGGGAGCCTCCGGGACAAGGATCGATTCAACCCAGTCATTCCGGTGATCCTGGAGGACCACGTGCGCAAGAGACTGATCGTCTCAGCGGCCAGTGCCCTGAGCCTGTTCCTGGCCGTCCCCGCCTCGGCTGCCGACTTCCAGCCCGGCGCGGACGGCGTCGGGGATCCGTACTACCCGACCCTCGGCAACGGCGGGTACCGCGTCTCGCACTACGACATCCGGCTGAAGTACCAGCCCGCCACCGACGAACTCGAAGGCACCACGACCATCCTCGCCACGGCGACCCAGGACCTTTCCCGGTTCAACCTCGACTTCGTACTGAACGTCTCCGAGGTACTGGTCAACGGGCGGCCCGCGAGCTTCGCCACCAGCGGCGACCAGGAGTTGGAGATCACTCCCGCCCGGCCGCTGGCCAAGGGCAGCCAGGCCACCGTGGTCGTGCGCTACAAGGACGTGCCGTCCACCGTGAAGAAGTACGGCGGCTTCACCGCCTGGCGCCGCACCCCGGACGGTGCGCTGGCGTCCGGTGAGCCCGTGTCGGCGGGGTGGTGGTTCCCGAGCAACGACCACCCGAGCAACAAGGCCACCTTCGACGTCTCGGTGCTGGTGCCGGACGGCAACCAGGTGATCAGCAACGGCGTGCTGACCGGTACCTCCTCGCAGGCCGGCTGGACCCGCTACAGCTGGCGCGAGAACAAGCCCCAGGCGACGTACCTGGCGACCCTCGCGATCGGCAGGTTCGACATCAGCACGGACACCACGGCGAGCGGGCTGCCGGTCTACAACGCGTACAGCAAGGACCTCGGCGACAACGCGGACGCCGCCCGGGCGAGCGTCGAGCGCACCGGCGAACTGGTGGACTGGCTGAGCGGCTACTTCGGCCCGTACCCGTTCAGCTCGGTCGGCGGCTACGTGCCCAACACCCAGTCCAGCGGCGCCCTGGAGACCCAGACCCGGGTCACCTACGGTCCCGGGCTGTTCGCCAGGGGCTCCAACACCCAGGTGGTCGTGCACGAGCTGGCGCACCAGTGGTACGGCGACAGCGTCTCGCTCTCCCGCTGGAGCGACATCTGGCTCAACGAGGGCTTCGCCCAGTACGCGCAGTTCCTCTGGTCCGAGCACGAGAACGAGGGCACCGCGCAGGAACTGGCCGACTACATCTACGCCTCGCGCCCGGCCAACGACCCGTTCTGGACCGTCAAGCCGGGCGACCCGGGCGAGGAGAACCAGTTCGCCAGCGCGGTCTACTACCGGGGCGCGGTGGCCATCCAGGCGCTGCGCAACACCGTCGGGGACGAGAAGTTCTTCCAGATCCTGAAGGGCTGGCCGACCGAGCGCCGTTACGGCAACGCGACCATCCCGGAGTTCCAGGCGTACGCGGAGAAGGTCTCCGGGCAGAAGCTCGGCGACCTCTTCACCACCTGGCTGTTCACCCCGGGCAAGCCGGCCGTCGGGCCGGTGCCGAAGGGCGCCCCGGCTGCGGCCACGCTGGCATCCGGCGCGGATCGGGCCGCGGGGCAGCTGCCGGCCGAGCCGAAGTCCTGGAAGAAGATCCAGGAGACCAGCTCCCTGCACGACCGACAGCACTGACACCGGAGGCCGGTGCCTGAGACCGGTACGGCCCGGTCGGCCGCCCTTGGTGGGGCGGCCGACCGGGTTACGCCGCGTCGGTGCCGGACGACCGCTCGGCCTCGGTGAGGATCAACTCCTCGACGCCGTACAGGAACCGCTCCATCGCGGGGTGGGGGAGGACGGCCGGGTCGGCCGTCATGGCCAGGCTGAGCGCCTCGGGGGACTGGAGGGCGTCCAGGGCGTAGCTGAGGCCGGGGCGGGGCTCGAACTCGACCGGCCAGCTGAGGGTGGTGGCTCCGTCGGCGGGCCCGGGCGCGGAGGGGAGCAGCTCGCGGGTGTCGTTGAACACGCAGGACCGGTCGGCGAGCGGGACGCCGTCGGCGGCGAGTTGCTCCGTCTCGGCGGCCAGCGCGAGCTTGTCGTAGTAGGCGTGGCGGTAGGTGCCGATCGCGGCGGCGTGGGTGCGCCGGACGACGTCCCCGAACTCGGCGGTGGCGTCCGGGAGGTGGAACAGTCCTTCGTTCGAGAGCACGCTCACCGCGTTGGTCAGTTCGGGCAGGAAGCGGTTGTTGACCACCACGCTGAGGACGGCCTCGTCCGTCCCGGCCAGGCGGGCGGTCATCGTGGCGGTCGCCGCCAGCAGGACCGATGAGGTGCTCACCCGGTGGGCGGCGGCGACCAGTTCGACGGCGCGGGGGAGGGCGGGGGAGCGCAGGACGGCGTTGGGGAAGCGGGCGGGTGGTTCGCCGGCGGGGGCCCCGGGCCGCGGGAAGAGGCGGGGCGGGCCGAGGCGGAGTTTGCGCAGGAACTGCCTGCGGGCGGCCGTGTCGCGGCGGCGTCCCCGGTCGGAGGTCTGGAACTCGGCCTCCTCCAACGGCTGTTGGGCGGGTTCGCGGAGCTTCGCGAGCTCGTCGGGGGAGCCGCCGAGGCTGAGTGCGGAGAGGTCGGCGACCAGACGGTTCATCCCCGAGCCGTCCACCGCGGTGTGGGAGAGCACCAGGCTGATGTACCGGACCAGGCCCCCGGCCTCCACCACGCCGACCCGCAGCGGCCACTGGGCGGCGGTGTCGAAGGGTCGCGCCGCCAGTTCCCGGTGGAGCCGGGCGCCCGTCTCGGCCAGGTCGCCGTCGTGGTCCGTTCCGGACACCACCTCGACGGTCAGGGTGCCGTTCGCGTCGACGACTTGGCGCAGCCCGCCGTCCGGTGACGGGACCAGCCGGGTGTGCAGCGAGTCGTGCAGGTGCAGCAGCTGCGCCAGGGCGTCGAGCAGGGTGGGCAGTGGCAGGCCGGGGTCGAGCGGGGCCGCGGTGGCGATGTTGTAGCGCGGCGCGTCGGCCGGGGCGAGGCGGTGCACGGCGTCCCAGATGGCCCGTTGGCCCCAGGTGGCCGGCCCGGAGCCGGACCGGCCGGACGTGAAGTCGATCTCCAGCAGTTGACGAGTGGTCACCGTGTGGCTCTCCGTGGTTCGAGGTGCGTCGGTGCCGGTGCGTTGGGAGCGCGGGTGCTGCTGGGGAGAGTGTGGCGCACCCGCCCGGCAGGCGTCGAGGGCCGGGGGCCTTCGGGGTCGATCGGGGGAGGGGGGTTCCGCAACTATCTCGATATGAAGTATCTTGACGTCGAGATTAATGCTGGACGCGAGACGGGGGACCGCCATGCGGGGGAACGGACTGTGGGCGCAACTGCGGCGGCCGCCGGGTGGGCGGGACGCCCGGATCATGCTGCTGGCCCAGGGCGTCGACCGGACCGGCACCGGCGTGTGGGCGGCGGCCTCGGTGCTGTACTTCACCTACGTGTGCGGGATGGACGCCCGGCAGCTCGGACTGCTGCTCGGGGTGGGTGCCGTCGCCGGGATCGCCGGCTCTCCGCTGGCCGGGCGGGCCGCCGAGCGGCTCTCGCTGCGCGGGCTGCTGATCGGGTGCCACCTGCTACGGCTGGGGACGATGGGCCTGCTCCTGGTGGCCGACTACTTCGCCGTGCTGCTGGCCGCGGTCGCCCTGATCTGCCTGGCCGAACGGGGCGCCAAGACCCTGGAGATGCTCTTCGCCACCCGGGTCGCGGGCGAGCGGCGCGGCACGTACCAGGCGCTGTTCCGCAGCGTCGCCAACGCCGGCTACGCGGTCGGCGCGGGCGTCTCGGCGATCGGCCTGGCCGTCGGCACGACGACCGCCTACCGCGCGCTGATCGTGGCCAACGCGCTCTCGTACCTGCTGGCCGCCGTGCTGATCCGGCGCACCGAGGAGCCGGCCGGGCGGGGCCTGGTGGCGGAGGTGCCGTCCGAGCGCCCGCAGGAGGAGCCGGCGGCCGTGCCGAGCCCCTGGCGCGACCGCGGCTACCTGCTGTTCGTCCTGCTGGACCTGCCGATGTGCCTGGACGACACGATCCTCAACGTCGGCCTGCCGCTGTGGCTCATCCACCACACCGACGCGCCGCACGCCGTCGTCCCGGTGTTCCTGACCCTCAACACGGTGCTCGTGGTGCTGTTGCAGCTGAAGGTCTCCGCCTGGGCCGAACGCCCCGGCGGGGCGACCACGGCGGTCGGCTGGTACGGGGTGATCCTGCTCACCACCTGCCTGCTGATCGCGCTCTCCACGGGCGGCGGGCCGCTGGCCGCCTCGATCGCCCTGCTGGCCGCCGCGGCCCTGGTGACCTTGGCCGAATTGATGCGCTCGGTGAGCTCCTGGGAGCTGGCGGTCAGCCTCGCCCCGCCGCGCGCCCGGGCCTCGTACCTGGGGGTCGCGGGGATGTCCCAGTCGGTGCAGCGGTCGGTGGGGCCGCTGCTGCTGACCGGCGTCGTGATGGCGGCCGGCCCGGTCGGCTGGCTCGCGCTCGGCGCCGCCACCACCGGCCTCGGCGCGCTCCAGCGCCGGGCGAGCCTGCGCCGGCTGGCGGCGGTGGACGCCGGCCGGGCCGTCGCGGTGGCGGCCGGCTGAGCGGTCCGGAGAACGTCGGCACGGCGCCGCCCCCGCACGCGCGGGGGTGGCGCCGTCGGCCATGTACCGGCGGAAATCCGCCCGATGGTGAGGTGACGACCGGAAAGACCCCGTGTGTGGGGCTCGTGGCCGCGGGCCCCTTTGTGTGTGTTGCGTGTGGGCAGTGGCGGACGCCGACGGCCCGTGGCTGCGGGGCCGTTCCGGCGGCGGCGGTCGTTTCGACGGGGTGTCAAGCCGTCGGCCGGGTAGATCTTGTAAGGATTGACGGGCGGCGACCGTGTGCATACTGGATTCAGGGCACCCGCACGACCGGGGCCGCCGGGGTGGTGTTGTGGCCGATTCGGGCCCGGTGGCCGGAAGTTGGCCATGCCCGGCCATAGGATCGCGCACGCCTCTTACTATGGTCAAGTACCTGGAAACTTTTCAGCACTTACCTGGAAGTCAGTACTTACTTCGAAGTCGGCGGGGATGGGATCATGAAGAGGCAGTCATATCAATGCGGTCTGGACGCTGCCATGGATGTGATCGGTGGCAAATGGAAGGTACTGATTCTGTGGGAGCTCCACTGTCAAGAGCGACGCTTCGGTGAGCTTCGACGACTCATTCCCGGCGTCAGCGAGAAGGTGCTGATTCAGCAGCTCAGGGAGCTGGAGGCGGACGGGATCGTCCACCGTGAGATCTACGATGAAGTGCCCCCGAAGGTGGAGTATTCGCTGACGATGTACGGCACTTCGCTCTATGACGCCCTGGGACCGCTCGGTTTCTGGGGTGAGCGGCACATGGAGCGGGCCGGACTCGAACATCAGCTCGTGGTGGCACGGAAGCCCCTGTAGAGAAGCCCCTGTGGAGAGGGGCGGCGGCAGTGAGGTCAAGGGGGTTGACCTCATCTGGCCGCCACCGGATTTCGGCGGCCGCTCGGGCGTGCGGCGGAGCTCCCGGCGCGGTCACCGGAATTCGCGTACCTCGTCAATCAATCAGCGATTGCACGCGATCATTGGGGGAACGATGTGGTTTCGACTGCTGGGCCCGTTGGAGGCCGTCTGCGCAGAGCAGCCGGTCGCGTTAGGAGGGACCAAGCAGCGGGCGACGCTGGGGTTCCTGCTTCTGCAGCCCAACCGGGTAGTGGCGACCAGTCAGTTGTTGAAGGCTCTCTGGGCGGGTGACGACGCGCCCACCTCCGCACGCAAGATTCTTCAGAACGCGGTCTCGGGGTTACGCGGAGCCCTGGCACCGCCGCCCGGCGCCGGCCAGGACGCGGCCTCGCTGCTCACCAGGGCGCCGGGGTACATGCTGCGGGTCGACCCCGAGCAGATCGACCTGTACCACTTCTACCAGCAGGTGGAGGCGGGCCGGACCAGGCTCGCCGCGGGATCGCCCGAGGCGGCCGCCCAACTCCTGCGTGACGCACTGGGGTTGTGGCGCGGACCGGCCCTGGCGGACCTGGTGGAGACGGGGATCTCCTGGCCCGAGCTGGTCGGCGTGCGGAACGCCCGGCTGGACGCGATGGAGGACTACTTCGAGGCGGAGCTCGCCTGCGGGCGGCACCACGCGGTGCTCTCCGAGTTGGAGACGCTCGTGGAGGCCGAGACCATGCGGGAGCGGTCGTGCGGGCAGCTGATGCTCGCGCTGTACCGCTGCGGGAGGCAGGCGGACGCGCTGACCGTCTACGGCCGGGTCCGGGCAGCCCTGGTCGAGGACCTCGGCCTGGAGCCCGGCCGGGACCTCCAGACGCTGCAGCACGCGATCCTCACCCACGATCCGGGGCTCACCCTGACCGAGCCCCCGGCCGGCGACGCGTACGTGATCGGCTCGCGCGGCGAGCGGACCCCGCCCGTCCCGGAACGGGTGCCCGTCCGGCGGGGCCCGGCGGCGCCGGAGCGCAAGCCGGTCAGCGCCGTGATCGTGCGCACCCAGCTCAGGTCCGAGGCCTGCGACCTCGAACCCGGCGACGTGGACGGTCTGTTGGAGGAGGTCGCCGCCATCATCCGGGAGAAGTTCGAGTGGTTCGGCGGCACCGCGGCGGCCTCGATCGGCTCGGTCTCGCTGGCCCTCTTCGGCGTGCACGGCGACAGCGGCGACGACGCCGAGCGCGCGGTGCGGGCGGCGCTGGCGATTCGGGACGGCCTCGGCTCCCTGGTCGGCCCGCTCGGTCTGCGCGGGCTGGACATCAGCGCCGCGGTCACCACCGGTGAGGCCATCGTGCGGTACCAGGGCGTCGACCAGCCCGACCTCCCGCCACTGGTCAGCGGCGCACTGCTGGACGAGTGTCAGTCACTGCTGGCGGTCACCGCGCCCGGCGAGATCAGGGTCTGCGCCAGTACCCGCAGGGCCACCGAGCCGGTGATCGGGTACGACGAGGACGGCAGCCCGAAGGGCGGCTGGCAGGTGCTCGGCGCCGGCCAGGGGTGCGCCCGGCTGCACGCGATACCGATGGTCGACCGGGAGTCCGAACTCGAAGTGCTGCGCGTCCTGTTGGAACGTGCCAGGCGCCGGGCCACGCCGCACCTGGTCACCGTGATGGGGGAGCCCGGCATAGGGAAGTCCCGGTTCCTGCTGGAGTTCGAGCGCCGGTTCGCCACGCCGGACACCGCCCAGGTCCAGTTCCTGGTCTGTCAGCGGCAGTTCGCCGGCATGGGCAGCGTGGCGGCCGTCCAGAGCGAGATCCTCTCGACGTACTGCGGCATCACCCCGGACGACGACGGCGTGGTGGCGGTGGCGAAGCTCTCCTCGGCCGTGCGGCGGCTGGTGGGCGGCGACGAGGCCGCGGCCTGGCTGGTGAGCCGACTGCGTCCGCTGGTGGCCGGTTCCGGACCGGCCGGGGACACCGTCGCCCCGGACGACATCGTGCTCGCCTGGCGGAGGTTACTCGCCGAGATAGCGCTCGACCGACCGCTGGTGCTGATCCTGGACGACCTGCACCGGGCGGACGACGCCCTGCTCGACGTCGTCGAGGATCTCGCCGAGTTCGCCGGACCGGTGCCGCTGCTGGTGGTCGCCGCGGCCAGGCCGGAGCTGATCCGGCGACGGCCGGAGTGGGGCGGCGGCAAGCGCCACGTCACCACGATCACGCTCGACCCGTTGTCGGACGACGCCGTCGACCGGCTGCTGGAGCTGCTTTCCAGCGCGCAGGACGAGGCGAAGGGGCCGACCCGCCGGTTCTGGTCGGCGCTGCTCGACCGTGCCGGGCAGGAGCCGGGTGACCGCCGCCGGTACGTGCGTTCACTGCTGCACTTGGACCCTCCTCGGAGCGTGCCGGCCTGACGGTCGCCCGGGTACGACGCTCATGGCCCGCGTTGCACGACAGCATCCGACAGAATCACCGGAACTTCAAGTCATCTCCCTGGATTGGCTATTGCCTTTTAAAACTGCCGGTCAACCGGCCGACCGGCATGGTTTCCACGGGAGTTGAGACCGGTCCCGGGAGCGGGTGCCGAAGCGGATGCCGACAGGCCGGCCCGGACGACGAGGTGTCGTCCGGGCCGGCCTGTCCCCGGGGTGAGGGGGTTCCCGGGGCGGAGGGGTGGTCAGCGGGCGGTCGGGGCGATCCGCCGGAAGCCGCCGTCGAAGAAGAGCAGACCCGAACCGTCGTCGCCACGGCTGGAGTTGATCACCCGGCCGGTGAAGATCGAGTGGTCGCCGGAGTCGTACGCCTCGTCGAGCTCGCACTCCAGCCAGGCCAGCGCGCCGGACAGCAGCGGCGCCCAGGTCCGCTGCCCCGGCACCCAGTCCACGCCCTCGAACTGCTCCGGCCCGAGCGGGCGCGACTTGTCGGCGAAGTACCGTGCCGTGCCCTCCTGTTCGGTGCTCAGGATGGAGACGGCGAAGTGCCCGGCCGAGCGGATCGCCTGGTGCATCACGGCGCTGTGCGCGATGCAGCAGAGCACGATCGGCGGCTCCAGCGAGACCGAGCTGAACGCGTTCGCGGTCATGCCGTGGATGTGCTCGCCGCCGACCGTGAGGACCACGACGCCGGTCGCGAACCGGGACATCACCTCGCGCAGCGCGGTCGGCGACACGGTGGCCGGATCCGCCGGGAGCGGCGGCGGGCCCTGGGCGGCCAGCAGGGGGGTTGCCTGTCCGTCGTGCGCCATGTCATCGCCTCACCATCGTCAAAGCGCCGGCGGGCGCTTTCGTATGTGCCGCCATCTCGGCCTGGGTGCGCCTGAATATCAGTGCCAGGTAGCCGCCCGAGGTGTAGAGGGGCGGTGTTTCCTGATCGATTTCGCCGGGTCGTTCGCCGCTTCGCGGATCCGTGAGGTCCGTTGTCGCAGTAGGAGAATTCATGACGCTCCCTTCGAAATACCTGATCCCAGAGAACCCGGCAAACGTATCCGAGCCCGCGGTGCGGGGTGCCCACCGTCGAGTAACCGGGCGCCAACCATCGCGCCGGTAGCGGTCGCTTACCGCGCGATGACTGGATATTTGGCCCCGGGCGGCACGTTCGCGGATAAGGTCGCCGGAGCGCGCCCAGGCAGTAGCCGATGCCATCCGTAAAGGGGTCGACATGAATTCCACAGCCGCTGAACCCGAACTCGCCGAACCGTACCTGCGCGAGTGGCTGTCCACCGTCGGACTCGACGTGGAGTACGTCCGGGCCGAGGGGAACACGCTCTACTTCCTGGACGACGGGCGGGAAGTCCCGGTGCTGGACTACGCCGGCGGCTACGGATCACTGATCTTCGGCCACAACAATCCCGAGATCGTGGCGCACGCGAAGGCCCTGCTGGACGGCGGTTCGCCGGTCCACGCGCAGTTCTCGCGGCACCCGTACGCCAATCAGGTCGCGACCGCGCTGAACCGGATCATCCACCGGGAGCTCGGCACCGACGAGCCGTACTCGGTCATCTTCGGCAACAGCGGCGCGGAGGCGAACGAGGCCGCGATCAAGCACGCGGAGCTCGACCGGGTGCTGCGGATCCAGCAGCTCGGCGAGGAGCTGGCCGCCCACGTCGAGCAGGTGCGCGCCGCCGTCGCCGACGGCACCGCCCGGGTGTCGGGGCGGGCCCTGGCGGCGGCGGGAGCGGAGGCGGGGGAGGACCCGCTGGAGGCGCTGCTGGCCGGGGTCGCCCGGCACAACGCCGAGCGCCTCGCCCGCCCGCCGCTCTTCCTGGCGCTGGAGGGTTCGTTCCACGGGAAGCTGGTCGGCAGCGTCCAGCTCACCCACAACGCCGGGTACCGGGCCCCGTTCGGCGCGCTGGCCGCGCAGGCCCGGTTCGTGCCGATCGGCCGGCCCGAGGAGCTCAAGCGAATCATCGAGGAGGAGCGCGCCGAGCTGCTCGACCTCGTGGTGACGGACGGCGCGGTCGAGGTCGTGCCGCGCGCGTTCCCGGTGTTCTGCGCCTTCCTGTTGGAGCCGATCCAGGGCGAGGGCGGCATCAACGTCATCACCGCCGAGTTCGGGCAGGCCATCCAGCAGGCCTGCGCCGAGATCGACCTGCCGATCGTCATCGACGAGATCCAGAGCGGCATGGGCCGGACCGGGGCCTTCCTGGCCAGCTCGCTGATCGGGCTGCGCGGGGACTACTACACCCTGGCCAAGAGCCTGGGCGGCGGGATCGCCAAGACCTCGGTGATGCTGGTGCGCCGCTCCCGCTACCGCAGGGAGTTCGAGCTGGTGCACAGCTCGACCTTCGCCAAGGACCACTTCTCCTGCCACATCGCGCTCAAGGTGCTGGAGATGCTGGAGGCCGACGACGGCCGGGCCTACCGGACCGCCGGGGAGCTCGGCGAGAAGCTCACCGCGATGCTGGAGGCCGTCCGGGCCGACTTCCCCGACGTGGTCAAGGAGATCCGCGGCAAGGGGCTGATGCTCGGCCTGGAGTTCCACGACCAGTCCGAGGGGAGTGACGAAGGCATCCGGGAGACCGCGCGGGCGGGATTCCTCGGCTATGCCGTCGCCGGATATCTGCTGCGCGAGCACCGGGTGAGGACATTCCCGACCGCGAGTGCGGCGAATACCCTGCGGTTCGAACCCTCGACGCTGATCAGCGACGCCGAGATCTGCCAGCTGGGATCGGCGCTCCGGGGGGTGTGCAGCGTACTCAGGCTCCAGGACGGGAAGCGTCTCGGCGGCGCCTGATATCGGCCCGGCACTGACTTTCAGGTAAGCACTTACTTTGTAGTGCGTACTTGGCGCGGAATTCGCCCGGCCATAGGTTCTGGAAGTGCGCCGGAACGGCAATCGCACTGAGCATGCGCAACTGGAGGACTTGAAACAATGACTGGCGACAACCGTGCACCCGTGACCGTCATCGGCCTGGGCATGATGGGCGCGGCGCTGGCCGGCGCGTTCGTGAAGGACGGACACCCCACCACCGTGTGGAACCGCTCGGCGGCGAAGGCCGACGCCCTGGTCGCCCAGGGCGCCACCCTGGCGCCCAGCCTGGCCGACGCCGTCGCGGCGAGCGACCTGGTGATCGTGTGCCTGTCGACCTACGAGACCGTGCTGGAGAACCTGGAGCCGCTCACCGCGGCGCTGGCCGGCAAGGTGCTGGTCAACGTCACCTCCGGCACCCCGGAGGAGGCCCGGCAGCACGCCGACTGGGCGGCCAAGAACGGCATCAGCTACCTGGACGGCGCGATCCTGGCGATCCCGCCGCTCATCGGGCAGCCCGAGGCCTTCATCTTCTACGCCGGCACCACCCAGGCCTTCGAGGCCCACCAGGCGACGCTCGGCAAGCTCGGCACCGCCGTGAACCTGGGCACCAACGTCGGCCTGGCCTCGCTGTACGACACCGCCCTGCTGGGCATCATGTGGTCGACGCTGGCCGGCTTCTTCCACGCCGTGGCCCTGGTGGGCTCGGAGGGCATCAAGGCCCAGGAGTTCCTGCCCTTCGCCTCCGGCTGGCTCGGCGGCGTCGGCAGCTTCCTGCCCGACCTGGCCCGCCAGGTGGACGAGGGCGACTACGCCACCGACATCTCCAGCCTGGACGTCAACAAGGCGGCCATCGACCACCTGGTCCACGCCACCGAGGCCCAGGGCGTCAGCACCGCGGTGCCGGCCCCGATCAAGGAGCTGATCGACCGCCGGGTCGCCCAGGGCCACGGCACCCACAGCCTGGCCAGCCTGGTCGAGCTGCTGAAGAAGCCCGGCGCCTGATCCGGATCCGACACGACTCGTTCCCGGTGTTGCTGCAGCGACACCGGGAACGAGTTTTTCCGTCTCCGCCCATTGTCCGGTCATCGGCCGCCCACTCATCGGTCCCCGTCCACGATTACCGCGCCTTGACTGCGCATTTGGAGGGTTCTGACCGGTCCGCCGGTATGGTCGTCGAGGAACAGCGGGCGAACGGCTTCTGATTTCTCGCCCGCACGATTTCCGGTACAGCCGCCAATTCATGACGGCCGGTAACTCTGAGGAGTCGGGGATGACCACGTACGAGAGCGAGGTCGCGTCCGTTCTGGACGCGGTGAAGGACATAGTTCCGAGGCTTCGGGAGAACGGCCCGGAGGGCGAGGACCGGCGGTGGATACCCGACGAGAACATCGATCTGCTGGAGAAGGCCGGGGTCTTCCGGATCGCCGTGCCGCGCCGCTTCGGCGGCCTCGACTTCTCGCTGGAGGACCAGGTCAAGGTCCTGACCGAGATCGCCCGCGGTGACGGCTCGACCGGCTGGGTCGCGGTGGCGTGGGTGTCGAGCGCCTGGATGGCCTCTCTCTACCCGGACCGCACCCAGGAGGAGGTGTTCTCGGGCGGCTCGGTGAAGATCTCCGGCGGGTTCACCGCGAACGGGACCCTGGTGCCCACCGAGGGCGGGTACCTGCTGAACGGCACCTGGCGCTTCAACACCGGTTGTCGGGGCGCCGATTGGGACCTGCTGGCGACGCACCTGGAGCGGCCGGGCGCCGAGCCGGAGGAGGTCTTCGCGCTGGTCCCGATGAGCGAGCTGACCTACGCGGACGACTGGCACGTCTCGGCCGCGGCCGGCACCGGCAGCTCGACCACCACCGCCAAGGACGTCTTCGTCCCCGCGCACCGGGTCGCCAGCTCCGAGGAGGCCGTCCTCGGCACCACCGGGGACCGCTCCAACACCGGCGCCACCGGCCGCAACTACGGGCTCATCTCGTACGTGATGGCGGAGTCCGTGGCCGCCTACATCGGCATGGCCAAGGCGGCCCTGGAGCTGTTCATCGAGCGGCTGCCCGGCCGCGGCATCGCCTACACCAACTGGACCGATCAGAGCCAGCACCCGCTGACGCAGATTCAGGTCTCCATCGCCGCCAACAAGATCGCGGCCGCCGAGGCGCTGTCGGCCGGGTACCTCAAGCTCCTCCAGGAGCGCGCGGACGCCGGCGAGCAGCCCACCTGGGACGAGAAGGCCACCGTGCGCGGCCAGTGCGGCTTCGCGATCCAGCTGGTCAAGGAGGCCGTCGAGGCGCTCCACACGGTGAGCGGCGCCTCCGCGCTGTCGCGCAGCGCGCACTTCCAGCGCTTCTACCGCGACCTGCTGGGCCTCTCGCTGCACGGGATGATGGCGCCGAACGCCAACTTCGAGGTGCACGGGCGGGTCCTGCTCGGCCTCGACCCGGACACCTACCTGCTCTGACGTTCTGACGGCAAACCGGCTCTGACCATCCGTCAGGTCTGACGGTCCCACCCGCTCCGACCGCCGTCCCGGCGGGATCCGCTGAGCGATCCCGCCGGGACCGGCCCCGCCCGGGGGCGCCTCCCCCCGCGGCCGTTCCCGCCCGAGGGCACGCCCCTTGAGGCCCCGCCCGACCGCCGAGACGGCGGACGGGCCCCAGTTCCCGGTGTCGCCGCGGTCCGGCGGCGGCGCCTTCGTACCCGCACCACTTTCCGTGCAGTCGACCGGTCCCGGTCTCCGCGAGGAACGGGGGGTGCGCGATCGTACGCAAACTCGCTGAGGAGAAGTCATGAACGCTTTCGACCTGCCCGCGCACGGTGGCCAGCCGCTCAGACGGCGCGCGGTGCTGCGGGCGGCCGGAGTGACGGCGCTGTCCGCCGCGGCCGGCGCCGCGACCGTCGGGACGGCCCGTGCCGCCACCGCCGGGGCGACCGTGGCCGGGACGACCGCGGGCGCGGCCGACACGCTCTGGGACACGGTGATCATCGGGGCCGGCTTCGCCGGGATCACCGCCGCCCGTGAGCTCAAGGCCAAGGGCCAGCAGGTCCTCGTGCTGGAGGCCCGCGACCGGATCGGCGGGCGCACCTGGACCGACACCTTCGCGGGCCAGCAGATCGAGCTCGGCGGCACCTGGGTCGCCCCGGGCCAGCCGAACATGATGCGGGAGCTCGCCCGCTACAAGATCGGGACGGTCCCGGACGCGGCGCCGGACCGGGCGATCTTCCCGAGCGGTACCGGCTACGCCTCGTTCGCGCCGGACGTGGCGTTCGCCAAGCAGAACAGGCTGATGACGCCGCTGTTCGACGGGTCCCGCGACTACCTCCCCGACCCGTACCAGCCGTTCACCCGGGTCGACCTGCTCAACAACCTCGACGGCCTGTCGCTGCGCGACCGGCTCGACCAGATGCGGATGTCGCCGGACGACGAGAAGTGGGTCAACGGCGTCACCTCCGGCTACTCGGGCGGCTCCAGCAAGCGGGGCGCGCTCACCTACCTGGCCCGCTGGTGGGCGCTGTCCAACTGGGACTTCGACACCTTCAACGGCCTCAGCGTCGACAAGCCGGTCGGCGGCACCGTCGCGCTGCTGAAGGCGATCCTGGCCGAGGGGGCGCCCACGCTCCAGCTCAGCTCGCCGGTGTCCACCGTCACCGACAACGGCACCCAGGTGAGCGTCACCACCCGGGCGGGCGCGGTCTACCGGGGCCGCCGGGTGATCGTCGCGACCCCGGCCAACGTCTGGAAGAACATCACCTTCACCAAGGCGCTGCCGGCCGAGTTCACCACCGCCTCGACCCAGGGCATCGGCGCCCCCAACGCCCGCAAGGTCTGGATGCAGGTGCGCGGCCCGGTCGGCCGCTTCTTCGCCCAGGGCTACGAGGGCGGTTCCCAGCTCAACCTGGTGATCCCGCAGGCCGCGCTGCCGGACGGCCTGCTGATGGTCGCCTTCTGCGTCGACCCCACGCTGGACACCACCAGCGTCCAGCAGGTCCAGGCCGCGCTGCGGGTCTTCGAGCCCAGGGCCGAGGTGGTCGCGATCCGGGTTCAGGACTGGGCCGCGGACGAGTTCTCGCTCGGCGGCTGGACCTTCCAACAGCCCTACCAGCTCACCAGGCTGCTGCGGGTGCTCCAACAGCCGCAGGGCAAGGTGGTGTTCGCCACCAGCGACATCGCCAACGGCTGGAGCGGCTACATGGACGGCGCGGTGGAATCCGGGATACGCGCGGCCGGCCTGGCCGCGACCCTGTAACCCGGGCACCGCGAACCGGTTCGCCCCCTTTCCGGGGCGGATGTGACATCAGGGCAAGACCCAGGCACATCTCAGAGAAAGCAGGGAAGAATCACGATGACTGCTGACATCGACCTCCACAACCTGGACCTCACCGGTGACGCCGAAATCCAGAACGACGTCTTCCTGATCGCCTTCAATTCGGGCGACGGGAGGGTGTTCGACCGGCTGTACCGGGAGGACGCGATCTCCAACCTCTCCGGAGCGCCGCTGAACGGCGCGGAGCGCAAGCAGGCGATCATCGATTTCCTGGCCACCGGCCCCTCGCTGAAGTCCAGCATCAAGCGCTCCTACACGGCCGGGGACACCTCCCTGGTGGTGGTGGACTTCGACCTGGAGGTCCCGGGCGAGAACGGTGAGCGGATCAAGCTGCACGGCACCTGCACCGACGTGCTGCGCCTCGGCGAGGACGGCAAGTGGCTGATGGCCATCGACCGTCCGGTCGCGGACGAGCTGCCGACGGCCTGACCCGTGCGGCACGGCCCCCGGGCGGATCTCCCGCCCGGGGGCCGTGTGCTGTCCGGCGGCGGCGAAGGGGCTTCCGGGAACGGGGACGGCTCCGAGAGCGAGGGCGTCTCCGGGAACGGGGAGGTCTCCGGGAACGACAAGAGGCCGCCCGGCCCCTGGTCCTGCTCAGGGGCCGGACGGCCTCGATCGGTGCCGGGAGAGGTCAGCTCTCCTCGCCGAACGGGTCGTCGATCGCGTACAGCCAGTTGCCGTCCTCGCCACGGCGCAGCACGTCCAGGCCGACGCCCTGGAACTCCTCCTGCTCGCCGTCCTCGTTGGTGGCGACCATGGTCCAGTCCACCACCAGCAGGGCGGTGTCACCGGTGACGTAGGAGTGGCGGACCTTGGCCTGCATGCTGGCGCCGCGGGCCAGGAACTCCTTGACGTAGTCCTTGCGGGCCTGGCCGGTCAGCGGGCTGCCGGGCTCCCAGACCGCGACGGCCTCCTCGGTGTACATGGCGTTGACGGCGTCGGCGTCACCCGAGTTGAAGGCCTTGACGTACAGCTCGGTGTGCTTTTCGACGTCGTTCGTGAGCGCGTGGTTGGCCAGGTTGCTGGTCATGGAGAAAGCTCCCCCAGTGCGGGTCGACGGTCAATTCGGGCGGGAATGGTAACGCCCTTTCAGAAGCTACGGGAATGCTCCCCACCGGCTGCTCACCGCCGGGTAACAGGGTGGCCATCCGGTGGTCGAAATTCCCCGGTTACCGCCCCGTGACTGGGCGCTGGGCCGTACTCGTGCGGACCGGTCATACGATCGGCCGGTGCCTGTCGGGCCGCCGTTCCGGGGCGCTGGATGGCGATTCACCCATTCGATGCCGGCGTCGGAATTCATTGGCCGTTGGGAATCACCTGTGAAGGGGCAGTCGAGCGTGATGGCGAGCGAGCGCGAGCATGGGGTCACCGGTCGGGCCGAGGCCCGGGACGAACCGATCGCGATCATCGGAATGTCCTGCCGGCTGCCGATGGCGGCGAGCCCGGCGGAGTTCTGGGATCTGCTGCGCGGCGGGACGAGTGCCATCACCAGGGTGCCGGAGGACCGCTGGCCGGCACCGGGCGAGGGCAGTGGCTGGGGTGGATTCCTCGACCGGGTCGGCGAGTTCGACGCCGGGTTCTTCGGAATCTCGCCGCGTGAGGCCGCCATGACGGACCCTCAGCAGCGCCTGGTGCTCGAACTCGCCTGGGAGGCGCTGGAGGACGCCGGGGTCGTACCGGCGGAGCTGACCGGCAGCCCCACCGCGGTGTTCGTCGGCACCACCCGCGACGAGTTCTCCGGCCTGGTCCAGGGCGGCGGCGCGGAGGCGATCACCCAGCACACCATCACCGGGGTCAACCGGGGCGTCATCGCCAACCGGGTCTCCTACTTCCTGGGATTGCAGGGGCCGAGCCTGACCGTCGACGCCGCGCAGTCCTCCTCGCTGGTCGCCGTCCACCTCGCCTGCGAGAGCCTGCGCAGCGGTGAGTCCGCGCTGGCCGTCGCGGCCGGTGTGAACCTCAACCTGACCGCCGAGGGCGCGGTGACCGCCGAGCGGTTCGGCGGCCTCTCGCCGGACGGGCGCAGCTACACCTTCGACGAGCGGGCCAACGGCTTCGTCCGCGGGGAGGGCGCCGGCGTCGTGGTGCTCAAGCCGCTCAGCCGGGCGCTGGCCGACGGCGACCGCGTGCACGGGGTGATCCGCGGCAGCGCGGTGAACAACGACGGCGCCACCGAGGGCCTGACCGTCCCCAGCGAGCGCGCCCAGGAGCAGGTGCTCCGCCAGGCCTACCAGCGGGCCGGGATCGAGCCCTCGGCCGTCCAGTACGTTGAACTGCACGGCACCGGCACCGCCGTCGGCGACCCGATCGAGGCCGCCGCCCTCGGCGCCGCGCTCGGCACCCGCCGGGGCGGGGCGGAGCGACTGATGGTCGGCTCGGCCAAGACCAACGTGGGCCACCTGGAGGGCGCGGCGGGCATCGTCGGCCTGCTCAAGGTGGTGCTCAGCCTGACGAACCGGCGGCTGCCCGCCAGCCTCAACTTCGAGACCCCCAACCCGCGCATCCCGCTGGAGCGGCTCGGCCTGGCCGTGCAGCGCGAGCTGACCGAATGGCCGCGTCCGGAGCGGCCGCTGGTCGCCGGGGTCAGCTCCTTCGGCATGGGCGGCACCAACTGCCACCTGGTGCTCTCCGAGGCCCCGGCCGGATCCGCCGACTCCGCCGACCCGGCCGACTCCGCCACCGCGCCCGCGGTGCTGCCCTGGGTGCTCTCCGGCCGGGAGCCGGCCGGCCTGCGCGGCCAGGCCGAGCGGCTGCGGGCCGCCGCCGGGGGCCTGGACCCGGTGGACGCGGGCTGGTCCCTGGTGACCACCCGTACCGTCTTCGAGCACCGCGCCGTGGCGCTCGCCGCCGGGCCCGGCGCCCCGCTGGACGGCCTGGCCGCGCTGGCCGAGGGCCGGCCCGCGCCCGGCGTGGTCACCGGCTCGGCGCAACCCGGGCGCACCGCCCTGGTGTTCACCGGCCAGGGTGCCCAACGCCTCGGCATGGGCCTGGAGTTGCACCGGGCCTTCCCCGTGTTCGCGGCCGCCTTCGACGAGGTGGCCGGCGAGCTGGACCGGCTGCTGGACCGCCCGCTCGCCGAGCTGATCGCCTCGGGCGAGGGCCTCGACCTGACCGGGTACACCCAGCCCGCGCTGTTCGCCGTCGAGGTCGCGCTGTTCCGGCTCTACGAGCACTGGGGCGTGCGCCCCGACGTGCTGGCCGGGCACTCGATCGGCGAGCTGGCCGCCGCCCACGTCGCCGGGGTGCTCTCGCTGCGGGACGCCGCGACCCTGGTCGCCGCCCGCGGCCGGCTGATGCAGGCCCTGCCGGCCGGCGGCGCGATGGCCGCCGTCCAGGCCACCGAGGCCGAACTGGCGGAGTTGCTGCCGGACGGGGTCGCCGTCGCGGCGGTCAACGGACCGACCTCCGTGGTGGTCGCCGGAGCCGAGGCCGCCGTCCTGGCCCTCGCCGAGGCCCTGCGCGAGCGGGGGCGGCGGACCAAGCGGCTGACGGTCAGCCACGCCTTCCACTCGCCGCTGATGGAGCCGATGCTGGCGGAGTTCCGCGAGGTCGCCGCCGGGCTCGCCTTCAACCCGCCGGCCATCCCGATCGTCTCCACCGTCACCGGCCGGCCGGCCTCGGCCGAGGAGCTGTGCTCGCCCGAGTACTGGGTCGAGCAGGTCCGCCGCCCGGTCCGGTTCCTGGACGCCGTACGGTCGTTGGAGGCCGACGGGGTCACCACCTACCTGGAGCTCGGCCCGGACGGGGTCTGCTCCGGGATGGTCGCCGACTCCGTGCTGGACCAGCGGGCGGCCCTGGCCGTCCCCGCGCTGCGCGCCGGCCGGGACGAGCCGCTGACCGCCGTCACCGCGCTGGCCACCCTGTTCGTCCGCGGCGCGGCCGTCGACTGGACCGCGCTCTACCGGGGCAGCGGGGCCCGGCGCACCGACCTGCCCACGTACGCGTTCCAGCGCGAGCAGTACTGGCCGGCCGGCCTGGACCGCGCCCGGCGGGCGCAGCCGACGACCGCCGTCCCGGCCGCCGCTCCCGCCGCGGCGCCTGCCGCGGCGCCGACGCCGGAGCCGCCGACCGGCCGGGGCGAGCTCGGCGAGCACCTCGTCACGCTGTCGGCCGCCGAGCGGGCCAGGGCGGTGACCGAGCTGGTCGACGCCCACATCGCCGCCGTGCTGGAGTACGGCGCGAGCCGGCGGGTCGAGCCGCGCACCCCGTTCCGGGACCTCGGCTTCGACTCGCTGATGGCCGTGGAGCTGCGCGGCGCGCTGTCCACCGCCACCGGGCTGCGGCTGCCCAGCGGCCTGCTCTTCGACCACCCGACGCCGGCCGCGCTGGCCGAGTACCTCCAGGCCGAACTGACCGGCGCGGCCGCGGCCGCCGACCCGCAGGGGCCGGCGCCCACGACGCTCGACGAGGAGCCGATCGCGATCGTCGGCATGGCCTGCCGCTACCCCGGCGAGGTCGCCTCGCCCGAGGACCTCTGGCGGCTGCTCACCGAGGGCCGCGACGCCGTCTCCGGCTTCCCGACCGACCGCGGCTGGGACGCCGACCTCCACGACCCGGACCCGGGCCGCACCGGCCGCAGCTACGTCCGCGAGGGCGGATTCCTGCACCGGGCGGGCGAGTTCGACGCCGGCTTCTTCGGCATCTCCCCGCGCGAGGCCCTCGCGATGGACCCGCAGCAGCGACTGCTGCTGGAGACCGCCTGGGAGGCGGTCGAGCGGGCCGGCCTCGACCCGGAGCAGCTGCGCGGCAGCCGCACCGGCGTCTTCGTGGGCGCCACCGCGCTCGACTACGGGCCCCGGATGCACGACGCCCCCGAGAGCGTCGAGGGCAACCTGCTGACCGGTAGCACCAGCAGCGTGATGTCCGGCCGGATCGCCTACCAGCTGGGACTGATCGGCCCGGCCGTCACGGTGGACACCGCCTGCTCCTCCTCGCTGGTCGCCCTGCACCTGGCGGTGCAGTCGCTGCGGCGCGGGGAGTCGACGATCGCGCTGGCCGGCGGCGTCACCGTGATGTCGGGGCCCGGCATGTTCGTCGAGTTCTCCCGCCAGCGCGGCCTCGCGCCGGACGCCCGGATCAAGCCGTTCGCGGCCGGCGCCGACGGCACCGCCTGGGGCGAGGGCGTCGGCCTGCTGGTCGTCGAGCGGCTCTCCGACGCCCGCCGCAACGGGCACCCCGTCCTCGCGGTGGTGCGCGGCACCGCCGTCAACCAGGACGGCGCCTCCAACGGACTGACCGCCCCCAACGGGCCGTCCCAGCAGCGGGTCATCCGCCAGGCGCTCGCCGACGCCCGGCTCGGCCCGGCCGAGATCGACGCCGTCGAGGCGCACGGCACCGGCACCAGGCTCGGCGACCCGATCGAGGCCGAGGCGATCCTCGCCACCTACGGCCAGGACCGCCAGGACGGCGAGCCGGTGCTGCTGGGCTCGCTGAAGTCCAACCTCGGACACACCCAGGCCGCGGCGGGCGTCGGCGGCGTGATCAAGATGGTGCAGGCGATCCGGTACGGCTCGCTGCCGAAGACCCTGCACATCGACGAGCCGACCTCGCACGTGGACTGGTCCGCGGGCTCGGCCGAGCTGCTCACCGAGGCGCGCCCCTGGCCGAGCACCGGGCGTCCGCGCCGGGCCGCGGTCTCCGCGTTCGGCATCAGCGGCACCAACGCGCACGTCGTCATCGAGCAGGCCGAGGAGCCCGAGCAGGCCGGGGGGATCGCACCGCAGGACCCGACGGCCGGACTGCCCGCCCCGTGGGTGCTGTCCGCCCGCGACGAGCGGGCGCTGCGCGCCCGGGCCGAGGAACTGCACGCGTTCGCCGCCGACCCCGCGCGGTCGACCGCCGACCTCGGCCGCTCGCTGGCCACCACCCGGACGGCCTTCGAGCGGCGGGCCGTGGTGCTCGGCCGCACCCGTGAGGAGTTCCTGGCCGGCCTGGACGCCCTCGCCCGGGGCGCCGACGCCCCGAACCTGGCCCTCGGCAACGCCGCCCGGCCCGGCCGCACCGCCTTCCTCTTCACCGGCCAGGGCACCCAACGACTGGGCATGGGCCGTGAGTTGTACGAGAGCAGCGAGGTCTTCGCGGCCGCCCTGGACACCGTCTTCGAGGCGCTGGACGCCCACCTGGAGCGGCCGCTCGCCGAGGTGGTCTTCGCCCCCGAGGGCAGCCCGGACGCCGAGCTGCTGCACGAGACCCGCTACACCCAGCCCGCGCTGTTCGCGGTCGAGGTCGCCCTGCACCGCCTCCTCGAACACCACGGTCTGACCCCGGACCTGCTGGCCGGGCACTCGATCGGTGAGCTGGCCGCCGCCCACGTCGCGGGCGTGCTCTCGCTCGGGGACGCCGCCAGGCTGGTCGCCGCCCGGGGCCGGCTGATGCAGTCGGCGCGCGCCGGCGGCGCGATGATCGCGATCGAGGGCGAGGAGGAGGAGATCCTCCGCTCGCTGGCCGGCCACGAGTCGGCCGTGGCCGTCGCCGCCGTCAACGGCCCCACGTCGGTGGTCGTCTCCGGCGACGAGGAGCGGGCCGTCGAACTCGCCGACGCCTGGCGGGCGAAGGGCCGGCGGACCCGGCGATTGCAGGTCAGCCACGCCTTCCACTCCCCGCACATGGACGGGATCCTCGACGAGTTCCGCGCCGTCGCCGCCGAACTGACCTTCCACCGGCCCTCCGTGCCGATCGTCTCCACCCTGACCGGCCGGCTCGCCACCGCCGAGGAACTCTGCTCGCCCGACTACTGGACCCGGCAGATCCGCGAGGCCGTCCGCTTCCTGGACGCCGTGCGCACCCTCGCAGCCGAGGGTGCCGGGGTGTTCGTCGAGGTCGGCCCCGACGCGGTGCTCACCGCGATGGCGCGCGGCTCGCTGCCCGAGCAGGAGGTGACGGCCGTCGCCCTGCTGCGGGCCGGCCGGCCCGAGGCCGAGACCCTCGCGGCGGGCCTGGCCGCCGCCCACGCGGCCGGTGCGCCACTGGACGCGGCCGGGTTCTTCCCCGGCGCCGTCCGCACCGACCTGCCCACCTACCCGTTCCAGCGCGAGCACTACTGGCTGCTGCCCGAGGCCCGCACCGACGCCCGCAGCCTCGGCCTCGACCCGGCCGCCCACCCGCTGCTCGGCGGCGCGCTCCAGCTCGCCGACCGCGAGGACACCGTGCTCACCGCCCGGATCTCGCCGAGCACCCACCCCTGGCTGGCCGACCACGCCATCACCGGCAACGTCCTGGTGCCCGCCACCGCCTTCCTCGAACTGGCCGTCGCCGCAGGCGATCTCGTCGGCGCCGGACAGGTCGCGGACCTCACCCTGGAGGCGCCGCTGCCGCTGGCCGGGCAGCGGTCCGTCCGGATCCAGGTCACCGTCGGCGGCGCCGACCCGGCGGGCCGCCGCCCGCTCACCGTCCACTCCCGGCCGGAGCACGGCTCCCCGTCGGAGCACGGCGACGGCGAGGCCCGGCCCTGGACCAGGCACGCCTCCGGCACCCTCGCCCCCGCCCCCGCCGGCACCCCGGAGGCGCTGACCGCCTGGCCGCCGTCCGGCGCCACCCCCGTACCGCTGACCGACGTCTACACCCGGCTCGCCGGGCTCGGCTACGAGTACGGCCCGGCCTTCCAGGGGCTCACCCGGCTCTGGCGGGACGGCGGGGACCTGCTCGCCGAGGTCGCCCTGCCCGCCGAACAGCAGGACGGCGCCGAACGCTTCGGCCTCCACCCCGCGCTGCTCGACGCCGTCCTGCACCCGCTGGTGCTCGAAGCCGCCGACCCGGCCTCGCCCGAGCTGATCCGGCTGCCGTTCGCCCTGAGCGGCGCCGCCCTGTACGCCTCCGGCGCCACCGCGCTGCGGGTGCGGATCTCGCCGGCCGGCCCCGACACCTTCGCGCTCACCCTGGCCGACCGGACCGGCGCGCCGGTCGCCGGGATCGAGCAGCTGACGCTGCGCCCGGTGGCCAAGGACCGGCTCGCCCCCGCCGCCCAGGACGGACCGGCCGAGGCGCTGCACACCCTGGACTGGCAGGCCGTCGAGACGGCGGCCGCGCCCGAGCGACTGCGCTGGGCGGAGGCGGTCGACGGCGACCTGTCCGGCGTCGGCGAGGCCGACGTGGTCGTGTTCACCCACCGGCACGCCGGTGAGCACACCCCGCAGGCCGCGCACGCCGCCGCCCGCCGGGCCCTGGCCGCCGTCCAGCAGTGGCTGGCCGAGGAGCGGTTCGCCGACACCCGGCTCGTCCTGGTGACCGGCGGTGCGATCGCCGCCCGGCCCGGTGAGGACGTCACCGACCTGACCAGCGCCCCGCTCTGGGGCCTGTTCCGCGCCGTCCAGTCCGAACACCCGGGCCGGGTGCTGCTGGTGGACCTCGACGACCCGGCCGCCACCGGCCTGCTGCCCGCCGCCCTGTCCAGCGGTGAACCCCAACTGGCCGTCCGCGACGGCCGGTTGTACGCACCGCGGATCGTCCGGGCGGAGCGTGTCGAGGCCTCCTCCACACCCGCGTTCGACCCGGCCGGCACGGTGCTGATCACCGGCGGCGTCGGCGGTCTCGGTGCGCTGCTCGCCCGGCACCTGGTCGCCGACCACGGTGTGCGCCGACTGCTGCTCACCAGCCGCCGCGGCCCCGCCACCCCCGGCGCGGACGACCTGATCGCCGAACTCGCCGCCCTCGGCGCGGAGGTGGCCGTGGCCGCCGCCGACGCCGCCGACCGCGAGGCACTGGCCGCCGTCCTGGCCGGGATCCCGGCCGAGCACCCGCTGACCGCCGTCGTGCACACCGCCGGCGTCCTCGACGACGCCACCGTCGCCGCGCTCACCACCGAGCAGCTCGACGCCGTGCTCCGGCCCAAGGTCGACGCCGCCTGGCACCTCCACGAGCTGACGAAGCATCAGAACCTCACGGCCTTCGTCCTGTTCTCCTCCGTCTCCGGCCTCACCGGGACCGCCGGACAGGCCAACTACGCGGCCGCCAACACCTACCTGGACGCGCTCGCCGCGCACCGCGCCGCCGCCGGCCTCGCCGCCACCTCGCTGGCCTGGGGCCTGTGGGACGGCACCCACGGCATGGGCGCCACCCTCGGCGAGGCCGACCTCGCGCGCTGGAGCAGGGCCGGCTTCGCCCCGCTCACCCCCGAGCAGGGCCTCGCCCTGTTCGATGCCGCCCTGGCCGCCAGGGCGCCACTGGCCGTACCGGTAGCGCTCGACCTGGCCGCCCTGCGCTCCGCCGATGGCCAGCCGCCCGCCGTGCTGCGCGCCCTGGTCCGCACCCGGCCGCGCCGCGCCGCCGCCCGCAGCGCGGCCGACGGCGGATCCACCTGGGCCCAGGAGATCGCGGCGCTGCCCGAGGAGAAGCGGCGGGCCGCCGTCCTGGAGCAGGTGCGCGGCGTGGCCGCCGCCGTCCTCGGACACGCCGACGCCACCGCCGTCGACCCCGAACAGTCCTTCAAGCAGCTCGGGTTCGACTCGCTCGCCGGCGTCGAACTGCGCAACCGGCTGAACGCCGCCACCGGACTGCGGCTGTCCGCCACCGTGGTCTTCGACCAGCCGTCCCCGGCCGCCCTGGCCGGGCACCTCTTCGAGCAGGTGGCCGGCTCCTCCCAGGCCACCGCCGTACGGGCCGTGCGGGCCGGACGGGCCGACGAGCCGATCGCGATCGTCGGCATGGCCTGCCGCTACCCGGGCGGGGTGCGCTCGCCCGAGGACCTGTGGCGGCTGGTCGCCGACGGCGTCGACGCCGTGTCGGAGTTCCCCGTCAACCGCGGCTGGAACCTCGACGAGCTCTACCACCCCGACCCCGAGCACGCCGGCACCTCGTACACCCGCGAGGGCGGCTTCCTGCACGACGCCGACCGGTTCGACCGGGAGTTCTTCGGCATCTCGCCGCGCGAGGCCACCGCCACCGACCCGCAGCAGCGCCTGCTGCTGGAGACCGCGTGGGAGACCTTCGAGAGCGCCGGATTCGACCCGGCCACCCTGCGCGGCAGCAACACCGGCGTCTTCGCCGGCGCCATGTAC
>NZ_LFMD02000005.1:513721-531087 GCF_015776785.2 Kitasatospora sp. SUK 42
GACGCCGCTCTCACCCTGCCCTGGCACAACGGCCGCACCGAGGGCGTCAACAACAAGATCAAGCTGCTCAAGCGGCAGACGTACGGCCGCGCCGGACACCGCCTCCTACGCCAGCGCATTCTCCTCAGCTGACACCAGAGCCCAGGGCGATCAACAGCTACGAAAATCTTGTAAGAGCCGAATTCATGACACTCCCCAGCGTCCCCATACGCTCTGACCTTGGGCTTTACCCTCGGGTCGTGATCAGCCCTGGAGGGCTTGCAACATCCCGTACCCGAGGACGTGGGCGCTCACGATCCGGGTCGTGATCAGCCCTGGAGGGCTTGCAACGGCGTCATGCAGGGCGGAAGGTGGCCGCCGCCGCACGTCGTGATCAGCCCTGGAGGGCTTGCAACACGTGGCCAGCCTCGGCGTCCAGACCGGCCAGGTCAGTCGTGATCAGCCCTGGAGGGCTTGCAACCCTTCATCCGGACGGTGAACGCCAGCCGGCCGCCCGGTCGTGATCAGCCCTGGAGGGCTTGCAACCCCTGGTCCTCGTCGTCCCACAGCGGCCCGGCCGCCGTCGTGATCAGCCCTGGAGGGCTTGCAACGCCGTGTCCCCGGTGGGGGAGGGGCGGTTGGGTCGGGTCGTGATCAGCCCTGGAGGGCTTGCAACTTCTCCAACACCAGCGCCACGTGGTAGATACCCTGGTCGTGATCAGCCCTGGAGGGCTTGCAACACCTGCCTGCATGTAGGGGCGCAGGAGTTCTCGCAGGTCGTGATCAGCCCTGGAGGGCTTGCAACGGGATCGGGTCGTAGCCGTGGTCGCAGAGCACATCGGTCGTGATCAGCCCTGGAGGGCTTGCAACCCGTTCGAGGGCGGCCCCCGCTGGATCTGCCCCTCCGGTCGTGATCAGCCCTGGAGGGCTTGCAACGCGCGGCCATGGCCGTGGCAGTGCGCGCACACCCCGTCGTGATCAGCCCTGGAGGGCTTGCAACAGTGGCACCGCAACCCCGACACCGACGTGTGGCAGGTCGTGATCAGCCCTGGAGGGCTTGCAACGTCGCCACGCTGCTGATCACCGCGACCCGGCCGCCGGTCGTGATCAGCCCTGGAGGGCTTGCAACGTGTTGTCGTCCGCGTCCGGGCCGCCCTTCTGCCGGGTCGTGATCAGCCCTGGAGGGCTTGCAACCCGGTGCCGCTCGGCTCCGGCAGGCGTGGAACCGCGTCGTGATCAGCCCTGGAGGGCTTGCAACCGGCCACCGCCAGCTCGATGGCCGCCTGAACCATCAGTCGTGATCAGCCCTGGAGGGCTTGCAACGGCGCAGCTCGACGAAGTGGTACGTCTACCACTGTGCGTCGTGATCAGCCCTGGAGGGCTTGCAACACCACCGTGCGCAGGCGCGCGTACCGGGCGACGGTCGTCGTGATCAGCCCTGGAGGGCTTGCAACACCTCTACAACCCGGAGGCGGACGGCTGGGACCCGGCGTCGTGATCAGCCCTGGAGGGCTTGCAACGCGTGCCGCCGCCCCACACGTACGGGACGCAGACCTGTCGTGATCAGCCCTGGAGGGCTTGCAACGCGGCTACCCGGGTGGCGAGCACGACGGAGGCGGGCCGTGATCAGCCCTGGAGGGCTTGCAACGCCGCCGCGGCACACCCACTGTGGATGCGCAGATCGTGTCGTGATCAGCCCTGGAGGGCTTGCAACATCAGCGTGGCCGCCTACACCTCGGCCGGGAAGACCGGTCCTGATCAGCCCTGGAGGGCTTGCAACGAGCTCCCCGATCCCCAGACCACGCCGGCGCTCCAGTCGTGATCAGCCCCGGAGGGCTTGCAACTGGGCGAGAGCGGCTGGTGGGTCGGCGGCGGGGTGGAGTCGTGATCAGCCCTGGAGGGCTTGCAACTTCGAGCCCGTGTACGTGCTGCCGAGGTTCGCACCCGTCGTGATCAGCCCTGGAGGGCTTGCAACGGCGCCTCCGCGACCCCAGTCACCACGTCCTGCCCGGTCGTGTGTCGGCAACGGGTGAAACGAGGACCACGGACGGCGGATCAAAAGCGGGCCGCTCGGCGATCTCTTGATCATCCTGACTTCAATGCTCGGAGGTCAGGAGGAAGAGAGGGTGATTCGCGTGGAGGACTGGGCCGAGATTCGCCGATTGCATCGGGCGGAGGGGGTTGTCGGCCCGGGCGGTGGCCCGGCAGCTGGGGATCTCTCGCGGCACGGTGTCGCGGGCGCTGGCCTCGGACCGGCCGCCGAAGTACCAGCGGCCGTTGAAGGGCTCGGCAGTCGACGCGGTGGAGCCGGCTGTCCGGGAACTGCTGAAACGGACCCCGACGATGCCGGTCACGGTGATCGCGGAGCGGATCGGCTGGGAACGCGGGCTGACGATCCTGCGTGAACGGGTGCGCGAGCTGCGGCCTGCCTACCTGCCGGTCGACCCGGTCTCCAGAACCGTCTACCAACCCGGCGAGCTCGCGCAGTGCGACCTGTGGTTCCCGCCGGTCGACATCCCGCTCGGCTACGGGCAGTGCGGGCGTCCTCCGGTCCTGGTCATTGGTTCTGATGGCAGACGGCAGCACCAAGCCGATCGGCGACCTCCAGCCGGGCGATGTCGTCACCGCGACCGACCCGCAGACCGGCGAGACCGCCGAGAAGGCGATCACCCACAAGACCGTCACCCCGAACGACTCCCGGTTCACCGACCTCACCCTGGCCAAGGACGACGGGAACGGCACCCCGGGCCCGGAGACCGAGCTCACCTCCACCGCCCACCACCCCTACTGGGACGACACCACCCACCGCTGGACTGCGGCGGAAGACCTCCGGCCCGGAGACCAGCTCACCACCCCGGACCACGGGCACGTCACCGTCGTCTCCGGCCGCACCTACGACACTCCGCCGCAGACGGCCGACAACCTGAGCGTCGACGACCTCCACACCTACTACGTGGTCACCGACGACACCCCGGTGCTCGTGCACAACTGGCCCGCCGGGAGAGGGCGCGGAGGAGGCGCCCGGCCCGACCGACTTCACCCGTCTGCCGGGCACCTGGCCGGAGAAGAAGCCCGGTAGCACGGTCGAGGAGAAGGGGGAGAAGCCCGGCGATGCGACGGCCGAGGAGTTCAAGGACAAGAAGGAAACTTCCGAGAACCGCAAGGACACCGCCGGTAGTCTGACTGGGACCGTGCTGAAGGACACGGGATCCTCACTGCCCGAAGGGAAGGAGCACGCCAGTGTGGGCGGAATCCTCGAACTGGCCATCTCGGTCGTGGCATTCGCCAGCAAGTTTAAGCGGAGCCGAGGCGGGCGGTGACAGAGAAGCGGAGGGCGATCATGGAATTCGGCCCACGGACCGCGAACGGGCGGATGCTGTACGCCTTCACCCGGGGGGATGACGAGGATTACGAGCGCTGGTCCTCCGAACTCCGGCAGGATGCGCAGGAAGGCGAAACCTGGCAAGACCTGCTGGAGGAAGCGTTCCGCCGGATCGTCGAGCGGAGGTTCGGCCGGCCCGTGAAGCTCCGGCAGATCCTCAAGTTCATGGCGCGGAAGCGCCCATGGCCCTTGGAATCGAGCCGAAACTACGTCAAGTACTCAGCGGACAAGGCGGTTTCCGTCATCCTGTGGGCCGCAGGCGACGCCGACGACGGAGCCGTGGCGACGCTCTCGCATCACGAGATCGTCACCTACGAGCTCTACCTGTTCCTGGGCCTCGTCAACGACTTGAAGCTGTCGGACGCAGAACTGATCGGCCTGATCATCGACGTCGAGCGGTTCTCGGCGCACCGCGCGGGACTCCCGTACCCGATGCGCCCCGGCGGCCCCGGCAAGGCGGCCCCCGAGGCGGAGGCCGCCGAGCGCGGGATCACGACCGGGCCGTGGGACGTCACGGAACTGGCCGAGCCCCGACAGGGCCGGCTTGACCTGGGCGGCCTTCTGGTCCCTGTGGTGGAGGGGATGGAGATCCGGCCCTTCCGGCACGGCGGGGTCATCACCTCCGTCGCGCTGGTCGTCGGTGGCATCGAGGTCACGCTCTCGGCGTTCGCCGCAGCCGGGGCTGAGGACCGCTGGGACCGGATCAGGTCCGGTCTGATCCAGAACCCCACGGTGTTGGAACGCGGAAGCCTGTTGGAAGAGGCCTCTGGTCCTGCGGGGCCCGAAGTCTGGCTCCAGTTCCCGTTCGAGGAGGACGGCGTCCGGACGCTCCATCTCCGGCGCGTGCTGGGGGCTGATGGGCCGGGCTGGTTCTGCAAGGCCGACGTCACTGGGGAGGACGTCTTCTCCCCAGCGAACCGTGAGCTGGCGGACCGGCTCTTTGCCGAGGTGGTCGTGGTCCTCGGTTCCGATCCCCGCGCACCCCGCACACCCCTGCCCTTGTCTCTACCGGGGTAGTCACCGCCCGATCACGAGGAACCTGGAAGGCGTACACGCCTTGCGCGCCAGGCGCCCAGGAGACTCGGGTTCAGGTCCTGGTGCGCTCTGAGGCTTGCCGGGGGCAGCGTCCGCGACCACGCCCACGCCTGCCGAAGTTCCGTAGGGCCGCGCGGGAGGTCCAGCCTCCCGCCTGACAGCACTGCGGCCTGGTCGAGGACTCGCTCCTCGGCCAGGCCGCAGTGCTGGCGTACTGTCCGGCAATCTGTTGGACCTTCTTCTATGAATGAGGTGACATGGCGGATATAGAGACCGAGCAGCCGTCCGAGAAGCCCAACGGCCTCCAAGCGATCTGGGCCAATACCCTGGAGCCGACGGCCCCGCTGCCCTGGTACCGCAGGGTGCCCCGCAAGGCCTGGATCGCGGGTGCGGTGGTCGTTTCCCTGTTCACTGCGCTGACCGTGGCGGCCGTGACCGGTACGGGAGCCCTGCGCGCGCACCGGATCGTCCTGGCGGACCGGATCGGCGAGGAGCAGCGGATGCCGGACGATGGGGTGGTCGCGGCGGAGCGGGCCGCCTCCAGAAGAACGTGACCGCGTTGAGCCGCTACCGGGAGGTGTCGGTGGCGGGTTATGGGTCCGCCGGGTCGGACCGCAGCACTCTGCTGGTGGTCGGGATGACCGGGAGCTTCCCCGACGCCCGGGAGGAGCTGGACCGGCAGTTCGGTGCGGTCTGGGGGGCCGAAGTGTCCAGCGAGACTGGTGAGAGCCTGAAAGGCTGCCAGGACTACCCGGCCGGCCCGCTCGGCGGCGCGCTCGACTGTGCGGTCCTGGCAGGGCCGACCGAATCCCGGACCATCTGCATATGGGCGGACGGAACAACGGTCGGCGGCGTCATCGACGGGAGGGGTGACATCCGCCCGGAGGATCTGGCCCAACGCACCCTGGAGATCCGCGCGGCCGTCGAAGTCGAGGTCCAGGACTGACAGTGGTGGTTTCTCCACAGGGCCTGATTCTGCGGCGTGGCCGGACTGGCTGCATGACGCAATCCACGCCGCCGGCCGTCGGGGTCCGTCTCCAGGCTGCCGCGGGGTCGCGGCCTGGGACGGTGAGCGGTGGGGCACTCAAGGGAGCTGGTCGGAGCTACCTTGGGGGTGTGAGGCAAATCAGTCTCGAACTTCCCTTCGCCCCCTGCCTCTCACGCGCCTCTCACGGACTGGGTGTCATGAGGTGTCATCAGGCTTCGTGCATGGTGGGCGAGGTAGGCCCTGACCTGCGGAATTCGGACTGGTGAACAGTAGTCGGACATCCTTTCGACCGCTGGGGGTCAAGGGGTCGCAGGTTCAAATCCTGTCGTCCAGACTGTGAAGTCGGTTGCGAGAACCGGTACTTGGGAAACTGAGTGCCGGTTCTTTTTGTTTCTGTGTCAATTGGTGGTCGCACGGTGGTCACCGGGCCACATCGGCCAGGGCGCGGTTGGTTCCTCTGTTCGGGGCTGCTGGTAGGCGGGTAGTTGCCGGTGCAGGCGCGGGCGCTGGCGCCAGGGGCCTGGGCGCGGCAGACGGGGTGTCCGAGGACGGTGTGGTCGGCGCTGTCGAGGATCCAGGTGACGGCGTCGACGGCCGCGCGGGCGGCGAGTTTGGTGAGGTCGGCGTAGATGTTCGCGGTCGTCGACAGGGTGCGGTGGCGCAGGGTCTTGGAGATGACGGGCAGGGGGACGCCTGCGGCCGTGGCGAAGCCGGCGGTGAGGTGGCGGAGGTCGTGGAAGGCGATGTGGGGGACGCCGGCCTTGTCGCAGAGCAGGTGGAAGCGGTCGAGGACGTTCTTGGGATGCAGGGGGCGGCCGTGGCGGTGGAAGACGTAGCCGCCGGCGGGGGTGATCTCGCCGAAGGCCTGTGAACCCGCCCGGTCTTCGCGGGTGTCGACGACGCGGTCGGACAGGGCGACCCATGTCCTGCTGGCCTTGGTCTTGGGGGCGGTGAGCAGGAGCTGGTTGTTGTCGATGACGGAGAGTGTGGCGCGGACGAAGAGGGTGCGGTCGGGGAGGTGGACGTCGTCCCAGTGCAGGGCGAGGGCTTCGTCTTTGCGGATGCCGGTGCCGATCATGAGTTCGGCGAGGTCTGCGTAGAGGGGGTCGGTGACGTGGGTGAGGCGTAGAAAGCGGGCGGTCTGTTCCTCGGTCCACAGGTGTCTGGGGGCGGAGGCGGGCGGGGCAGGAGCGGGGGTTTGGCGGGGTTGCGGGCGAGGCGGCCATTGTGGACGGCGGTGCTGAGGGCGCTGGAGAGGGTGGCCGTGATCCGGTAGACGGTGACCTGGCCGCGGCCCCGGCGCAGCTGGGTGGTGACGAAGGCGGCCAGGTGCTGGCGGGTGAGGTTGACCAGGGGGATGGCGCCGAGGGCGGGGATCAGGTCCTGTTCGGTGTAGGTGCGGTAGCGGGCCATGGTGGTGGGTTTGAGGCGCAGCTCCTTCTCGTTCAGCCAGTCCTTCAGGTAGTCGGCGGTGCGCTGCCGGGGGTCGGTGATGACGCACAGGGCCAGGCCCTCGTTGAAGCGCCGCAGTGGGATGCTGGCGCGGAGTTCGTCGGGGAAGCCGGCGCGGCGGACGGTGCGGCGGTGGCCGTCGACGGGCGGGGTGTCACGGCGAAGGCCCAGGTGCCGTGGTGCGGGTCTGCGGTGAGGTGCGGGCAGGCGGTGCCGAGCTGGTGGCGGTGGTCGTCGCGGCAGCCGCAGCGTCGGTAGACGCGTCCCCGGTTCTGGTCGTCTGAGGGGGTGGGTGAGCAGCGCATGGTGATCGCCTCGAAGGGTCGAGCGCGCCGGTCTTCTCCCTTCCAGTGCGCGCGAGCGGCGACCACCGTGCGACCACCAGGCAGGAAAAGGTCGGTTGACCCGGGGTTCTCCCTTGGCCAGTGGCCAAGGGAGAACCCGCCGGTTGCCGGGCTGGGCGGCGTGTGCCGGCGCCCGGCGCTCGGTCAGACGAGCTGGGTGCGGTGGGCGGCGGCTTCGCGGACGAGCTGGGCGAAGCGTCGACTCCGTTCGGGGTGGCGTGCCGGGCTCGCGTGGGCCGTCTCGCTCGGGCCGGTCTGATGAAAGCCACGGGCGGACGGCCGGCTGTCGGGCTCAGGGCGGCTACGTTTTTGCGCTGCCTCCGGAGCGGCGCGACCGCCGGACCGTCCCGTGGCTCGGGGAGGACCTCCGGGCATCGCGGGAACCGGGCTAGGCGGGCGGGAGCACCTCCGAGAGTGCCTGCAGGACCGGTTCGCGGCGGATGTCGATGTGGGCGTAGGCGAGCGCTTCGGCGAGTTGGGGGCGTCCGGAGTAGATCACGCGGCAGATCTCCCGGTGCTCCTCGCAGTGCAGATGCGGGCCCGCCTCGGTGGAGGTGAGGCGGAACAGCCAGTGCATGAGGCCGAGGGAGGGTTGGAGGGAGGCCTGCAGCAGCCGGTTGCCGGTCATGGTGATGATCTCGGCGTGGAAGGCGGTGTTGGCGGCGGCGATGCCGGCGGCGTCGCCGCGCCGTGTCGCCTCCTCGGCCCGGTCCATGATCTGCTGCAGCTCGGGAGGGCGGTGTCCCTGGGCGCAGCGCTCGGTGGCCCGGCGTGCGGCGAACACCTCCAGGCTCAGACGCAGGTCGAACAGCTCGTCCACGTCCCGGAGGGTCAGCTGGCGTACGGTGGCGCCGCGTCGCGGCTCGGTGACGACGAGGCCCTCCGCGGCGAGCCGCACGAGTGCCTCGCGCACCGGGATGCGGGAGACGCCGAGGGTCTCGGAGAGCTCGCGCTCCCGCAGCCGGGATCCCTGCGGATAGCTGCCGGAGTGGATCCCGGCCCGGATGGACGCCTCGGCACGGTCCACGTGCGTCGAGGTGGTGGGTTCGGCGGTCATGCCTGGATTCGGAAGTCGGGGAAGGTGGGCGGGAAGAGGGTGTCGGCGTCGCGGCGCATGACGTCCCGTTCGCCGTAGGCCGCCCGCATCTTATCGAAGAGGCCCTGGGCCTGCCGCCGGAGGGCCGGGAGGTCGATGCCGGGGAGCGCGCGGTCCACGAGGACCGGCCGGCCCGCGACGACGGAGTGGGTGGCCTGCCGGGCGGTGCCGCTGAGGAGGAAGGTGCGTACGGGGTCGTCCTGGACGCCGTCGCGGATGTCTCCGAGGTCGAAGGCGACGAGGTCGGCCTGTGCGCCGGGCTCAAGCCGTCCCAGGTCGGCGCGGCCCAGCGCGCGGGCGCCGCCGAGGGTCGCGGCCTCGACGTAGTGCTCGGCCGGGGCCGCGTCGAACCGGTCGTCGACGATCTTCGCGAGGTGTACGCCGACGTCCATCCCGCGGACCAGGTCGGGCGGGAAGGAGTCGCTGCCGAGGCAGAGGTTCACGCCGGCCGCCCGGTACGCGCCGAAGGAGTGCAGGACCGACCCGTAGCGCAGGGACGTCAGCGGGCAGTGCACGACGGACACGCCGGCCCGGGCCAGCCGTTCCAGATCGCCGCGGTCCTCGCCGTGTACGGACGGATGGCGGTCGACGAGCACGGTGTGGGGGATGAGCAGCCTGGTTCCGAACAGGCCGGTGTCCTCGATGAGTTGGATGGGCGTCGTGCCGTGCAGACGCTCGACCACGTCGCGTTCCAGGGCGCCCTGCAGGGCGTGCAGCCGCACCAGGACGTCGCGGCGCTTCGCGATGTCCGCCGTCTCGCGGAGCAGTTCCGCGGTCAGGGTCTCGATGCGGCACGGCAGCAGGACGCCGGTGAGCAGCGGGTCCGCGAGCCGGTCGAGGTGGTCGAGGAAGCGGACGGCGTCCCGGAGGCCGGCGCGGCCCCGTTCCTCGTCGAAGGCCACGTCCCGGCCGCCGTCCGGCAGCGCCACGTTGACGCCGGAGCGGTAGGCGGGCCCGAGGTAGCCGCGCAGCCCGATGCGGCGCGAGGTTTCGGCCATCGCCACGAGCTCGTCGTACGGCTCGGCCCAGGAGCTGTGCACCTCGGAGGCGATCGGCATGTAGGTGGTGATGCCGTGCAGGGCCAGCTGCGCCAGGGCGTACTCGCGCACGATGCGCCGCTCGTCGGGGGTGAAGACGTCGTGGCGGCGGTGGCCGAAGTAGTCCTGGGACCACTGCAGCCCGCCGCCCATGGCGGGGCCGTGCCAGGAGTCGAGGACGAGGTGGTCGATGTCGGTGAGCGCGTCCAGGTCGATCAGACCGGGCATGACGAGCGAGTCGCCGAGGTCCACCTCGGTGTCGACCGGGCCTTCGTAGCGCCCGCCGACATGGACGATGACGTCGTTCTCCCACACCACCTCCCCGTCGCGCAGCAGCGCGTGGCCGCCGTTCTGGTGGGCGAGTACGTGACGGGCGCGCCAACGCGTGCGCATGTGACCTCCTGAAGGCTGTCGGACACGGACAACCTAGAGGCTGGCATACCAAACGAGGAAGAGGCCGGTTCCCGGTGTTCTGATCGTGAGACGGAGCGCACCGTGTTCCGGCTTGGCCAGCCGTTCGGCCAGGTCTGCTATTTCCACAGGTCAAAGTGCATATTGGTGACCGTTTCGGGGAGTGGTGGAGGCCTAAATCGGCACGCCGCAGGATTTTTCGGTCGCGTCAGGTCTGGTGGCGGCTCCGAATTTCGGTATACCGTCCGGGGCACCCCACCCCCCTTGAGCGCCGGAGGACCGACGTGTTGGATCCGCATGTGCCGCCGAGCCGGACGCCCCGTGCCGACCCGTCGGTGCCCACTGCCGAGCAGGTGGCCACGCTCTCCCCGCCGTCCGCCACGACGCCCCCGGCACCCTCCTCCGCCGCCGAGCCGGCCGGCGCCCGCACCCTCCTGGGCACGGCCTGGCTGCGCATCCGGCGCAGCCGCGTCGCCGTCGGCTCGCTGGTCGTGGTGGCCCTGATCGTGCTGTTCGCGATCCTGGCCCCGGTGCTGTCGGCCATCGAGGGCCAGGACCCGTACACCTCCCTGACCGGGCCCGACTACCTCGACGGGGTCGACACCCCGGGCCTGCCGCTGTCGTACTACCGGTACCCGTCCACGGACCACTGGCTGGGCCTCGAACCGGGCCTGGGACGCGACATCTTCGCGCGGATGGCCTACGGCGCCCGGATCTCGCTGGTCATCGCGCTGCTGTCCACGATGGTGTCGGTGTTCCTCGGCACCGTGATCGGAGCGGCCGCCGGGTACTTCGGCGGCAAGGTCGACATGGTGATCAGCCGGGTGATGGACCTGTTCCTGGCCTTCCCGCACCTGCTGCTCGTCCTGTCCCTGACCCCGATCCTGCAGTCCCGCCTCGGCGGCACCGCGCTCGACTCCGGAAGCCTGCTGCCGGTGGCCTCACTGGTGATCATCCTGGGCTTCTTCGGCTGGGCGTACCTGGCCCGCGTGGTGCGCGGACAGGTGCTGTCCCTCCGGGAGCAGGAGTTCGTGGAGGCCGCCCGAGCCTACGGCGCGTCCCGGCGCAGCATCATCTTCCGGCAGATCATCCCGAACGTGATGGGTGTCGTGCTGGTCTACGCGACCATGCTGATCCCCACCAACATCACCGCGGAAGCGGCGCTGTCCTTCCTGGGCGTCGGCGTCAAGGACCCCACGCCCTCGTGGGGGCAGATCCTCAACGCGGCCCAGGCCGGCAACTGGTACCTGTCCGACCCGTGGTTCCTGGCCGTCCCGGCGGGCGCCCTCGTGATCACGGTGTTGGCCTTCAACCTGCTCGGCGACGCCGTCCGTGACGCGCTGGACCCGAAGTCCTCCCGCCACTGAACCCTCGTCCCACCCGCTGTCCCACCCGCTGTCCCACCCGCTGTCCCGCCCGCTGTCCCCCCCCCGTTTCGAGCCCCTTCCGGCTTCGAGCCCTCATGCGCTTGGAGCCCCCACTCGTGGCGTTCGACGCCCCTCCCACCCTCACCCACCCACGAGGAGCCCCCAGTGCAACGACGTACCGCAGCCGCAGTCGCCCTGTCCCTGACCACCGCGATGGCCCTGACCGCCTGCAGCGGCAGCAAGCCCGCCCCCGGCGCCGGAGCCAAGAGCGGAACCGGCACCTTCGACCCCGTGTACGTCGGCAAGGGCTTCAGCACCAAGGGCGGCAACGTCAACGTCCTGATGTCCACGGACTTCCAGACGCTGGACCCCGGCAACAGCAACTACGTGCAGACCGCCAACGTGGGCCAGCTCTACTACCGCACGCTGACCATGGCCAAGGAGACGGCGGGAGCGCCGCCCACGATCGTGCCGGACCTCGCCACCGACCTCGGCACCCACTCCGAGGACGGCCTGACCTGGACGTACACCTTGCGCGAGGGGCTGAAGTTCGAGGACGGCACCCCGATCACCAGCAAGGACATCAAGTACGGCGTCGAGCGCACCTACGCACGCGACGTCTACACCCAGGCGCCGCAGGAGCTGAACTCCGTGCTCTCCGACGACACCTACAAGGGCCCCTACAACGGCGGCGACTTCAAGGGCATCGACACCCCGGACGACCGCACGGTCGTCTTCCACCTCAAGCAGCCCTTCGCCGAGTTCCCGGCGCTGGTCTCGCGGTCGAACACGGCGCCGGTGCCCAGGGGCGCGGACACCAAGCTGGACTACACCAACCACCCCGTCTCCTCCGGCCCGTACAAGATCAAGTCCTACCAGCGCGGCCGGGCGATGCAGCTCGTCCGCAACGAGCAGTGGGATCCCGCCACCGACCCCAACCGGCCGGCCCTGCCGGACACGTTCACCTTCAGCCTCTCCACCGCACAGGCCACCATCAGCCAGCAGCTGATCGCCGACTCCGACCCGACGGCCGTCACCCTGGACAGCAACGGCGGCCTCCAGGTCTCCGACGCCGCGCAGCTCAACACACCCGAGGTGAAGAAGCGCACCGCCGCCGGCCTGCTCGGCTGCACCGACGTCCTGGACCTCAACACCCAGACGATCACCGACCCGCAGGTCCGCAAGGCCATCGCCCTGTCCATCGACCGCAGCGCCATGCACCTGCAGTACGGCGGCACCCGGTTCGGCGCGCTCGCCCAGTCCTACATCAACCCGGCGCAGCGCGGCTACGTTGAGCAGCACACCGCCCTGGACCCGTCCGGCAAGCCGAACCCGGACGAGGCCAAGAAGCTGCTGGAGGGCAAGACCTACCCCAAGAAGCTGGTGTACGGCTACGCCGACAGCAGCCCCCGTTACAAGAACATCGGCACGACCCTGCAGCAGAACCTCAAGCAGCTCGGCATCGACCTGGAGCTGCGCCCCATCCCGGCGGCCAACTACTTCACCACCCTGGCGGGCGACCAGATGCCCGACATCGCCCGCAGCGGCTGGTGCGGCGGCGCCGACAGCGGCTCGGTCCGCACCACGATCGACCCGAACCTCGGCCCGAGCGTGGACGGCACGACCTACGGCTTCTCCAACGTCCCGCGCTACTACGACCCGGAGGTCTCCCGGGCCATGTACGAGCTGCGGGGCGCCAACGGCACCAGTGAGGAGCTGGGCAAGAAGTGGGCGACCCTGTTCGACCGCGCCATGCAGGACTACCCGCTGGTCCCGCTCGTGCGCACCTACACCAACAGCGTCGTCGGCTCGAAGGTCCGCGGCGCGCAGGTGGGCTACTTCTTCGGCGGCATCGACCTGTCGACCGTCGGCGTCGAACGCTGACGACCACCCCGCCACCCGACGCGACCACCCGCCTTCGCAGCCCATGAGAGGTACCACGGTGAGTTCCCTGCGAGCCGACAGGCCACACCCATGACCGGATTCCTGCTGCGGCGTTCCGCCGCGATGATCGCCCTGCTGCTCGTCATCAGCTTCGTGACGTTCAGCCTGTTCCAGCTCGGTCCCGCCGACCCGGCCGCGGCGGCCTGCGGCCAGGAGTGCACCCCGGCCCGCGTGGCCGAGGCCCGGGTCGCCCTCGGGATGGACAAGCCGTTCCTCACCCAGTACGCCGACTACATGTCCGGCCTGCTGCACGGCCGGATGATCGGCGCCCCCGGCACCGAGACGCTCTGCGAATGGCCGTGCCTCGGCAAGTCGTTCCAGACCAACGAGGACGTCACGGCCGTCCTCGAACGGGCCCTGCCGTACACGCTCTCCGTGGCGGGCGGCGCGATCGTCCTGTGGACCGTGGTCGGCGTGGGCCTGGGCCTGCTCGCCGCGCTGCGCAAGGGCCGGTTCACCGACAAGCTGATCGTGGGTGCCGCCTCGGTCGGTGTGTCCCTGCCCATCCCGGTGACGGGGCTGTTGCTGCTGCTGGTCTTCGTCAGCACGCTGGACGTGCTGCCGTTCACCACCAACGCCATCTCCTCGCCGTTCGGCGCCGCCGGCCCGGGCGCCTGGTTCCTCAACTACCTGCTGCCGTGGGTGGCGTTGGCCGTGCTGTTCAGCGCGCAGTACATCCGTGTCACCCGGAGCAGCATGCTGGAGACCTTCGGCGAGGACTTCATGCGCACGGCGCGCTCCAAGGGCCTGGCGCGGCGCGGCATCGTCCTGCGCCACGGCGCGCGGGCCGGCCTCACCCCCATCGTCACCATGCTCGGACTGGACATCGGACTGCTCCTCGGCGGCGCCGTCCTCACCGAGCAGATCTTCTCCGTCCCCGGGGTCGGATTCACCGCGGTGCACGCCGCACAGTCCGGCGACCTGCCCGTGATCATGGCCATCACGATGGTGGCCGCGTTCTTCATCATCGTCTCCAACGTGGTCGTCGACGCCGTCTACGCGGTCATCGACCCGCGAGTGAGGGCTGCCTGATGACCACACCACACGCCGCGCCCCTGCTGGACATCCGCGATCTGCGGGTGAGTTTCCCGACCGACGACGGCCTCGTCCACGCGGTCAACGGGATGGACCTGAGGCTGTCGCGCGGGGAGACCGTCGGGATCGTCGGTGAGTCCGGTTCCGGCAAGACCGTCACGAGCCAGGCGCTCATGGGCCTGCTCAAGGACACCTCGGCCGTCGTCACCGGGCAGATCCTGCTCGACGGGCAGGACCTCAACGCGCTGACCGAGGCGCAGATGCGCGCCTACCGGGGCAAGAAGATCGCGATGATCTTCCAGGACCCGCTGTCCGCGATGCACCCCTTCTATCCGGTCGGCGTGCAGATCGCCGAGGCCTACCGGGTGCACAACACCGTGACCAGGAAGGCCGCGGCGGCCGCCGCCGTCGACATGCTCGGCCGGGTCGGCATCCCCGACCCGAGGAGGCGCTACGACGCCTATCCGCACGAGTTCTCCGGCGGCATGCGCCAACGCGCGATGATCGCCATGGCCCTGGTCTGCGAACCGGAGCTGCTGATCGCCGACGAGCCCACCACCGCCCTGGACGTCACCGTGCAGGCGCAGATCCTCGACCTGCTCAGCGAGCTGCAGGCGGAGACCGGCACCGCGGTGATCATGGTGACCCACGACCTCGGTGTGGTCGCCGAGGTGTGCCACCAGGTCGTGGTGATGTACGGCGGGCTCTGCGTCGAGCGGGCCACCGTCGCCGACCTGTTCAAGGAGCCCCGGCACCCCTACACCCAGGGCCTGCTGGACTCCATGCCGTCGCTGACGGGCACCGGCGAGCGGCTGCGTCCGATCCCGGGATTCCCGCCCTCGCTCCTGGCCCTGCCCGAAGGCTGCCTGTTCGCCGACCGGTGCCCCCACACCGGCCTCGTCCCCGATGGTGCCTGCCACACCCGCCGGCCGGAGCTGGCCGGCCCCGGGACGCACCCGTCGCGCTGCCACCTGACCCGCCCGCAACCGGCCCGAGAGGTGGCCCGATGACGCAGTTGCTCGAAGTGACCGACCTGACGAAGCACTTCCCGGTCCGCTCCGGAGCCTTCCGTTCCGGCGTCGGCGTCAAGGCCGTCGACCGCGTCAGCTTCTCGGTCGACGCCGGCCAGACCCTCGGCCTGGTGGGGGAGTCGGGCTGCGGCAAGTCCACCACCGGACGCATGCTCATGCGGCTCCTGCAGCCCACCTCCGGCAGCATCCGGCTGGACGGCCGCGAGATCTCCGAGCTGCGCCGCTCCGACCTCCAGGAGTATCGGCGGCAGGTGCAGATGGTCTTCCAGAACCCGTCCTCCTCGCTCAACCCGCGCCAGTCCGTGGGCAGCGCGATCGCCGCCCCCCTGCTGGCCCAGCGGATCACGCCGCGCGGCGGCGTCAAGGCGGCCGTGCGGGACCTGATGGACCGGGTCGGGCTGCGTCCCGACCACTACAACCGGTTCCCGCACGAGTTCTCCGGCGGCCAGAAGCAGCGCGTGGGCATCGCCCGGGCGCTCGCCCTGAACCCGCGGCTGATCATCTGCGACGAACCGGTCTCCGCACTGGACGTGTCCGTGCAGGCCCAGGTGATCAACCTGCTGGAGGACATCCAGCGGGACACCGGCGTCGCCTACGTGTTCATCGCCCACGACCTGTCCGTGGTCAAGCACTTCGCCCACCGCGTCGCCGTGATGTACCTGGGCCGGATCATGGAGCACGGGGAGACCCGCGAGGTGTTCGACACCCCCCGGCACCCCTACACCCAGGCGCTGCTGTCGGCGGTGCCGAAGGCGGACCCGGCCGCGGACCGCAGCGGGCGCATCCGGCTGACCGGCGACCTGCCCAGCCCCACCGACCCGCCCTCCGGCTGCGTGTTCCGCTCGCGCTGCCAGTTGCGGCCGCGCCTCGACCCCGAACGCGCCGCCCTGTGCGCCGACAGCGTGCCGGGCGGCACCATCGCCTGCCACCACCACACCACAGGAATGTGACCACAGAAAGGTGACGACAACCGTGCTGATCCGTAACGTCCGCCCTTGGGGCGGCGAGCCCAGCGACGTGGAAATCTCCGGCTCCCGCATCGCCGGGATCCGCCCGTACGACCCCGCGGCCGACACGGTCGCCGCGGACCCCGCGGTCTCTTCGGTCCCTGCCGCGGGGGAGGTGGTGGAGGGCCGCGGCAGGCTGCTGCTGCCGTCGTTCAGCGACGTGCACGTCCACCTCGACTCGACCAGGATCGGCCTGCCGTTCAGGCCGCACACCGGAGGCCCGGGGGTGTGGACGATGACGATGAACGACCGGGACAACTGGCGCTCGGCCGAGGTGCCGCTCACCGAACGCGTCGCCGGCACGCTGGAGCGGATGATCGCCCACGGGACGACGCGGGTGCGCTCGTACGCGCAGGTCGACGTGGACTGCAAGCTGGAGAAGTTCGAGGCCGTGGTGGCCGCGAAGGAGAAGTTCGCGGGCCGGGCCGACGTCCAGATCATGACCTTCCCGCAGGCCGGCATCCTGCGCGAGGAGGGCACCGTCGACTACCTGGAGGCCTCGTTGAAGGCGGGCGCGGAGGTCATGGGCGGCATCGACCCCTGCACCCTGGACCGCGATCCCAGGAAGCACCTGGACATCGTGTTCGGCCTGGCCGAGAAGTACCAGGTCGAGGTCGACATCCACCTGCACGAGCCCGGCCACCTGGGCGTGTTCTCCACCGACCTGGTCATCGAGCGCACCCGGGCCCTCGGCATGCAGGGCAAGGTCACGATGTCGCACGCCTACGAACTCGGCTCGGTCGGCGAGTCCGTCAGCCGCCGCATCATCGACGAGTTCGCCGAACTCGACATCGCCATGGCCACCGTGGCGCCGTCCGGCCGCGGACACCTGTCGCTGGTTGACCTGGTGGAGGCGGGCGTGCGGATCGGCCTCGGCGAGGACGGCCAGCGCGACTACTGGAGCCCCTACGGCAACTGCGACATGCTCGACCGCACCTGGCAGCTGGCCTTCGTCAACAACTTCCGGCGCGACGACCTGGTCGAGATGTCCCTGGCGGTCGCGACCCTCGGCGGTGCCTCGATCATGGCCCACGAGGTGCCCCGCCTGAAGGGGACCACGGACCGGCCCGGCCTCGCGGTCGGCGACCGTGCCGACCTCCTGCTGGTCGACGGCGAGACCCCGACCAGCGCGGTCATGGACCGCGGCACCGACCGCACGGTCCTCCACGACGGGGTGGTCGTCGCGGACCAGCTGTCCTTGACGAACGCCTGACCGGCGGGGGCCACGGCCTCCCCGAGGCGTGTCCGGCCCGGCCCG
>NZ_LFMD02000005.1:531097-541128 GCF_015776785.2 Kitasatospora sp. SUK 42
TGGACGGCGACGAGCGAGGAGGAGCAGGCCGTGTCGACGGTGACGGCCGGGCCTTCCAGGCCGAGGGTGTAGGCCACCCGGCCCGAGGCCACACTGCCCGCGCTGCCGGAGCCGATGTAGCCCTCGAAGGACTTGGGGGCGGGCGTCAGCCGCGACGCGTAGTCGTTGTACATGACGCCGGCGAAGACACCCGTACGGCTGCCGCGCAGGGTCTCGGGGACGATGCCCGCCCGTTCGAAGGCCTCCCAGGCCACCTCCAGCAGCAGCCGCTGCTGGGGGTCGGTGGCCAGGGCTTCGCGCGGGCTCAGGCCGAAGAACTCCGGGTCGAACTGTGGCGCGTCGTGGAGGAAGCCGCCGTGCCGCGTGTAACTCGTGCCCGTCCGGTCCGGGTCGGGGTCGTAGAGGCCGTCGAGGTCCCAGCCGCGGTCGGTGGGGAAGCCGCCGATGGCGTCCGTGCCGTCGGTGACCAGGCGCCAGAGGTCCTCGGGGGAGGCGACACCGCCCGGGTAGCGACAGCTCATCGCCACGACGGCGACCGGCTCGTGCCGGTCGGCCTCGACCTCGCGCAGGCGCTGCCTGGCCCGGGCGAGACTGCCGGTGGCGCGCTTGAGATATTCGCGAAGCTCTTCCTCGGTCGCCATTGCGCTGTTCAACCTCTCGAAAAAGGGTCGGACGGGGTTCGGGGCGGGGCGGAACCGTTCAGGCCCGGCGTGCGGCCAGCCTGCGGCGGGTGCGGTGGGCGAGATGCGCGTACCGCAGGACGGTTCGCGGCAGGTAGTGGCCGCCCTTCATGCGGAGGATCGACAGGAAGCCCCACAGCTGCATCTCGGGCAGGTGGTGCGGGGCCCCGTGCACGTCGTCGTACTCGACGATCCGCAGGTCCCGTACGTGGCGGCGCAGCCGCCGCGGGTCCCCGGCCGGGATGATCTCGTCCCGCGTGCTCGCCGCGTAGGCCAGTGGGACGGAGAGACCGGCCAGTTGACGATCGCTCACCGCCCAGTCGCGGATGTGCTCGCCGACGTCCGCGGCCGGGACGCCGGTCAGGTGGGCGAGGGTGTCGACGGTGATCCGGGGTACCTGTGCCTGCCAGGCACGGTCCGTGAAGAAGTCGTGCACCGGCGCGCCGACCGTCATGATGCCCCGGATGCGCGGTTCCTCCAGGGCGGCCAGCATGGCCAGGTGGCCGCTGAAGCTCAGCGTGATGCAGTACGTCCGTGTCACGTCGGCCACGTCCGCGACGGCGTCCAGGAGCTGTGGCAGCAGGTGCCGGCTGTCGGCGCCGTAGGTCAGGGTGTTCTCGCCGACGCCGGGGAGCTCGGTGACGAGCCCGGCGAAGCCCAGCCGGTCCAGGCGGGTGAGGAGCGGGGCCCACTGCTCCTTGATGCTGACGATGCCGCCCATGAACACCAGCAGGGGCCGCCGCTCGTGCCGGCTCAGTCCGCTCGTCCAGCAGCCCACCCGGCCACCGGGAAGGTCCAGGTCGAGGCGGTCGATGCCGCCGGTCTCCTTCCGCCAGCGGTCGAAGGCGTTCACGCAGCGCTCCAGCGCCGCGCCGCGGGCGGGGCCGTCGACGTAGGGGAAGCGGGCCATGTTGAAGTGGCGGCAGGCCTCCAGGTACTGGCCCGCCTCTTCGAGCCGCTCGCCGGCCTCGTACCACTCGCGTGCCCAGGAGCCCGCCGCGCCCTCGTCGTCGGTGCGGATGCGGTCGAGCAGCTTCTCGAAGTGGCCCGGCGGCATGGACTGCGCGCGGGCGTGGGCGCCCACGTACTGCTTGAGTTCCTCGACGTCGTTCATCGGTCCGTGGAACCGGCCCCCGTGGCAGCGGCGGTCCGGTCCTCTCCTCCTTCCGGTGTGCCGGGGAAGCCTTCGAGGCGTTCCTTGATCTCGGTGAGCACGTCGGCCGCCTCGGCGCCGTCGATGACCCGGTGGTCGAAGGCCAGGTTCAGGCGCATCACCGGTGCCACCGTCACGACGCCGTCGCGGACGACCGGCCGGTCGACGACCCGTCCGACGCCGAGGGTGATCGTGGTGCCGCCCACGGAATGGAAGCCGTCCACGGCGCGGTGGCCGAGCGAGGTGACCGCGAACGTGCCGGTGCGGGCCGCGCGCGCCGTCAGTGACCGGGTCGCCCTGCGGAACAGCGCGCGGCCGATCGGCACGGGCAGCTTGTGCAGCGCGCGCAGGTTCGCGAACTCGTCCATGAGGTCGGGGTCGCCGTCGCGGTAGTGGTCCACCTGGCGCTGGATCTCCTCCAGACCGGCCCGTTCGAGGCCGGGCAGCACGGCGGCGAGGACGACGCGCCGGCCGCCGAGCCGCCGGTCCAAGGCGAGCTTGGCGCTGGTGGAGTCGTAGGTGACGGTCCTCGGCAGCAGTCGGCCGCCGATCGCGCTGTTGGCCTGGGGGTGGTCGGCGACGACCCGCGCTCCGGCGTGGAGCACGTAGCTGACCACCGAGTAGCGGCGTCCCTCCTCGGCGGCGGCCGCGCGGTGCCGCCACACCCGCTCCATGTCGACCTCGGTGTCGAGGAAGACCGGCGCGAACGCCTTCGCCCCCTCCAGGAAGTAGAGCGTGTGCCGCCGCTCCCGGGCGACGGGGAGCGGCCTCATCCGGACACCGCCACGTCGTACAGGCCGCGCAGCGTCGTCGCCTCCAGGGCGGCGGGCAGGGACAGCGAACGGCCCGTGCCGCGCTCCAGCAGGGTGAGCAGGGCGATGAGGTGGACGGAGTCCCAGCCGGCGACCTCGCCGAGGGGCCGGTCCACGTCGGTGTCGTCGACGGACAGGCCCAGGTCGTCCCGGACCAGAGTGATGAAGTCGTCGATGGAGTTCACGGGGTGTTCCCTTCGCAGGACTCGGTCAGCTGCACGTGGTCGGGGACCGGAGGGACGGACGCCAGGTCGTGCCGGAAGACGAGCTCGCCGTCGGCGTCCGTCACGGGCACGAAGCCGTTCTGCGGATAGAAGTCCCGGACCTTGGCGTTCTTGGCGCTCGCGCGGTAGGTGGCGAGCACCTCGCGCGCCCCGTCGGCCCGCGCCTGCCGCAGCACGGCCGCCAGGGCGGTCTGCTCGATGCCGCGGGCGAACACCCGGCAGCTGAGCAGGAAGTTGTCGATGTGCACGGTGGCGCCCTCACGACGGGTGAAGACCACACCGACCAGACCGTTCTCCCCGAACCGGTCGCCCGCGTGCACGGCCAGCACCCGGGTGTCCGGGCCCGCGGCCAGCTCCTTCACCTCGGCCGCCTGCAGCCGTCGCGTGGTGAGGTTGAACTGGTTCGTGCGCAACGTCAGCTGAGCCGTCCGCGGCATCTCCCGCTCCTCGACCGGGCCGATCCGCACCCGCACCCCGAGCTCGCGCAGGTAGTCCTGGAGGGAGTCGAAGCTGTGCAGGAAGTCCTTGCGCTCGGCCTCGACGCGGTAGAGCGCGGGGCGCGCGCGGTCCTCGACGGTCAGCTCGCGGACGTCGAACCAGCCGTCCCGCAGCAGCTTCTCGACGTGCCGGGCCGGCTCCTCGTCCAGCGGGACGACGCTCACCCCCGGCAGCTCGTGGCGCACGAGACCGCACTCGTAGGGGCTGTCGTCGACGAACACGACGCTCTCGACGGCCAGGTTGAGGTCCTCGGCCAGCTCCTTGAGGTTCTCGTGCTTGGGCCGCCAGTTCACGGCGAAGCGGACGAAGTCCGCCTCCCGCAGCGTCATCCCCGGGTGGCCGGCGACGACCTCGCGGACCGGGGCCAGGTCGTTCTTGCTCACCGCGGCCAGCAGGACACCCTGCGAGGCGAGCTGTTTGAGCACCTTCTGGAACGCCCGGAAGGCCTCGCCGCGCGGGCTTTCGGCGACCTCGATGCCGTCCGCGCCGTCGTCGCCGAGCACACCGCCCCACAGCGTCTGGTCCAGGTCCACGGCCAGGCACTTCTTCGTCTGCCCGGCCACGATGCGGGCCAGGTGACCGGCCTCCCGGGCATAGCGGGAGAGCATCGCCGACGACAGGTGGGCCTTGGCGTAGACGCTCAGCCGCGGGTCGGTGACCGCGACGCCCTCGGCCGCCAGCGGGTCCAGGTCGAGCACGACCAGTTCCGGGTGCGTCTCGGTCAGGCGCAGCAGGCGGGCGTTGGCCTCGCGCCAGACGGCGCCGAGGCGGGCGCGGGAGCGGTGGTCGATCAGCTGGGAGGCGAGGACGCGGGGCAGCGGCATGGTGTTGAGCACGAGGGTGCCGCTGCCCGACCCGGCGAAGCGGGCGGTGAGGGCGTCCAGCAGCGCCGTCTTCTCGGCGAGCACCGCCTCGACGTCCTCCGGGCGCCAGGGCGTCGGCAGCTCGTCCATGACGATCACGGGGTCGAGCAGGCACAGGACCAGGTCCGGCGCGGCGGCGTACAGGGCGCTGTCCGGGTCCGTCAGGTCGAAGACGTAGGAGTCGAAGTCCGAGACGACCGTGCGCAGCACGATGCCGTGGCGGGCACCCTCCAGGGCGAGGGCCGGGACGAGCGCGGAGAGCGTCCCGTGGCCGGTGACGGCGACCGTGAGGGCCGGCAGCCCGGGGTGCTCGTGCAGCACCTCGTCCGGACCGACGCGGGACAGCAGTTGCGCGGCCCGTACGGAATCCTCCTCGGGCAGGCGCGCCAGCAGGGACTTCAGAGTCGGGTAGGCGGCGGCGAGACGCCCGGCCCGGTGCAGGGCGAGCAGCTCGTCGGCCGGATCGGCGGCCGAGGCGGCGGCGGGGCCGGTGACGGCGGTGGGGACGGTGACGGCGGTCATGGTGACGGTCAGACCCCTTCCAGCGCGAAGCCGGCCTTGATCCACTTACTGGACTCGATGGCGATGCCGATCGCCCGCTCACCGGGCGCGATCCGCTCCAGCGCCCGCTCCAGCTGGAAGAAGACCAGGGCGTTGGCGTTGTTGCCCGTCGTGTTGACGCAGGAGACCTCCTCGGCTCCCGTGACGCCCAGCCGCTCCACGATCCGCCGCGTCATCCGGCCGGAGAGCTGCGGCGGCAGCAGGTAGGTGACGTCCTCCTCGCGCCAGTCCAGCTCGTCGAGCAACTCGCGCAGGGTCTCGTCGGACATCTCCGGCACATGCCACTCGATCGCCTTGTAGTCCTCGGTGGCCGCGGGCCGCTCCGAGAGGCGGTCGACGGGCCCGAACCACTCCAGCGTCGCCCCGGCCTCCCGGTTCAGCCCGGTCAGCCGGGTACGGACCGACACCAGTTCGCAGCGGCCCGCCGCAGGGTCCGTGCTGAGGACGGCCGCGCCGGCGCCGTCCCCGAACAGGACGTAGTTCACGAGCTGGTCCGGCGGAACCTTCGACAGCTCCGCGTCGCAGTCGTAGAACCGCGCGAGCACGTCGGCACCGATCACCAGCGCGGTGCGGTGCCGACCGGCCCGCAGCATCTGATGGGCCACGTCGAGGGCCTGGACCGCGCCCGAACAGCCCGACTGGAGCTGGTAGGTGGCCACGTCGTCGATGCCCAGCCGGTCGCAGATGACGTTGACCGTGGCGGGCATGAGCTGCTCCGGGGTGGCCGTGGCCATCACGACGAGGTCCACCTCGTCCGGCCGCACCCCCGCGCCCTCCAGGGCCCGCCGGGCCGCCGCCTCGCCCAGACCGGACAGCGAATCGCGGACCTCACCGGTCTCGATGTCGACCGCGAGGTGGCGGCTGCGCGTTCCGATGAACGCGTCCACCCACTGTTCCCACAGGGCGTCCATGCCGAAACGGCGGGCGAGTGCGGCATTGTCGACGGGCGGTCCGGGCAACGCGGTTCCCACCGACAGGATCCGGATGTGTGGTGTGTCCACGACCTGCTCCTCTCTCTGCCCGGACATGGTCCGAAAAGCCGCTACCGTGCTGCTTACGTGACGCTTTCGCGGGCCGCCGCATTACGCGGCGCTAACGCCCGGGAGACACGGGGTTGCAGGGCGTTCGCGGCGCCTCCTAGCTTTTCCGGCTGCGGGGAGATCCCTGCCCGCAGGAAGAAGACGAGGGGAACGCGATGGAAACCACCGCCCCGCCGGGCCCGTCCGCTGCACCGCCCTTTCCCCAGCCGAGGGCCTGCCCCTACCAGCCGCCGCCCGCCTACGAACAGCTGGGCGCACAAGGGCCGTTGTCCCGGGTCAGCCTCTTCGACGGCCGCGTCGTGTGGTTCGTCACCGGCTACCCCGAGGCACGCCAACTGCTCGCGGACCCGCGGATCTCCGCCGACCGGCAGCGCCCCGACTACCCGGCCGTCGCGCCCCGCTTCCAGGCCGAGGTGGCCAAGCGCCTGGTGCTCATCGGCATGGACCCGCCCGCCCACGACGAACACCGGCGCCTGCTCAACCCGGACTTCAGCCGCAAGCGGGTCGCGAGCCTGCGGCCCGTCGTGCAGGCCATCGTCGACGACCACGTGGACCGGATGCTCCGGACCGGCCCGCCCGCCGACCTCGTACGCGACTTCGCGCTGCCCGTACCGTCCCGGGTGATCTCCGAGGTGCTGGGCCTGCCCCACGAGGACCTGGAGTTCTTCCAGGACGCCTCACGCCGGCTCCTCCAGGCCACCACCGGCCCGGAATCCCAGGAAGCCGGACGCGAACTCATCGGCTACCTCGACGCGCTGGCCACCCGCCGCCGCACCGAGCCCGGCCCCGGACTGATCGGCCGCCTCGCCCGCGAAGAAGTCGCCACAGGCCGCCTCAGCCACGCCGACCTCGTCCAGATAGCCCTGGTCATCCTGGTCGCCGGGCACGAGACCACGGCCTCCACCATCGCGCTGGGCGCCATCACCCTGCTCGACCACCCCGAACAGCTCGCCCGCATGCAGGCCGAACCGGACACCGTGCCGGCCGTGGTCGAGGAGATCCTGCGCTGCGTCGCGGTCACCGACCTCGCCGGAGTACGGGTCGCCACCGCCGACATCCCCGTCGCCGGACAGGTCATCCGCGCGGGCGAAGGCGTCCTGCTGTCCGCCACCATGGCCAACCGGGACGGCCGCGTCCACCAGGACCCGCAGGCCTTCGACGCCGGCCGCACCGGCCGCCGCCAGCTGTCCTTCGGCTACGGCATCCACCAGTGCCTCGGCCAGAGCCTCGCCCGCCTGGAACTGGAGATCGCCTTCTCCACCCTGTTCACCCGCATCCCCACGCTGCGCCTGACCGTCCCCGCCGACCGGCTGCCCACCCGGCCGCCCGGCAGCGGCACGGTGCAGGGCGTCAACGAGATGCCGGTGACGTGGTGAGCGCCGACGGGCCCGCCGACGCGCTGGTCACCGCCGACCGGGAAGCCTGCATCGGCGCCGCACAGTGCGCCTACAGTGCCCCCGCCGTCTTCGACCAGGACGAGGACGGATACGTCCTCGTCCGCGATCCGCACCCCGGCCCCCACGAGTGGGACGCGCTGCGGGAGGCCGTGGACCTGTGCCCCGTACAGGCGATCCGGCTCAGCGGCACGGCCGACGGGGCCTGACCGGACATGACGAGGAGCCCCGCAGGCCCAGGCCTGCGGGGCTCCTCGTCATGTCCTGCCGTCACGGACGGCTGCCGCCCGGACCCCACGCGACCGGCAGTGAACCCAGCGTCCTGATCTGCATGCCCTTCAGCCACTGCACGTCCTCGGGTGCCACGTCGAGCCGCAGGTCCGGAAAGCGCGTGAGCAGCGCGGTGATCGCCACCTGCATCTCCACCCGGGCCAGAGCGGCACCCGTGCAGTGGTGCAGACCGTGCCCGAAGGACAGATGGGCGTTCCCCGCCCGCCGCAGCTCCAGCACCTCGGGGTCCTCGAACGCCCTGGGATCCATGTTCCCGGCCGGAGTCGCGCACAGCACGGGCTCACCGGCCCGGATCAGCTGCCCGCCGATCTCCACGTCCTCGGTCGGGTACCGGGCGAACGTCGTGTGCGAGACGAGCGGGACGAACCGCAGCAGCTCCTCGACCGCCTGCGGGACGGCCTCCGGGTGTTCCCGCAGCAACTGTGCCTGGTCGGGCTGCGACAACAGCACGTAGAAGGTCGAGGCCAGCTGGGAGGCGGGAGTGTCGTAGCCGCCGACCAGCAGCGTGTACACCAGCTCCAGCAACTCCTCGTCGGTGTACGCGCCGCCCTCGGCCGCGGCCTCCAGCATGGCGCTCACGAGGTCGTCACCCGGCTCCCGGCGGCGCAGGTCGAGAAGCCCGCGGACGTAGTCGCGCAGCAGCTCCAGCTCGACCGCGATCTCCTCCGGCGACAGCTCCGTCCTGCCGAAGAAGCACTGCACCATGCCCTGGAACCGGTCCCGCTCGCCCTCGGGCACGCCCAGGAGCTCACAGATGTTCAGCGCGGAGAACGGGCCCGTGAAGGCCGTGACGAGATCGACCGGGGACCCCTGCTCGGCCATGGCGTCGAGCAACTCCTCCGCCACCCGGACGATCCCCGGCCGCAGCCGCTCGACACCCCGGTTGGAGAACGGCTTGGAGATCAGACGCCGCAGCCGGCCGTGGTCCGGCGCGTCCGCACCCATGATGCTGCCGCCCACCGGCACCGGCGCCACCCGCGCCTCGTCACGGTCCGCGGCGGCGGCACGGCCGAACCGCTGGTCCCCGAGAATGGCCTTGATGTCCGCGTACCGGCTCACCAGCCACGCGTTCTCCCCGTACGGCGGGGTCACCCACACCGGACGACCGTGTTCGAGGAGTTCACGGTAACTGTGGTCGATGCCGAGCCCTTTGATCGCAGTGAATTCGAACGGGACGGGAACCCGTGTGGAGGTCATCGAGTCTTCCTTCGCCGGGAGGGCACGCGCCCGCACTGCGCGGCGCGTTGGTGCCCTCCAGCGTCACAGGGAACGCTAACGGCGGACTTACCCGTCTTCCGTCGTCGGCGGCGGCGGGAGGAGCGGGGCGCGGAGCGCGGGACGACGAACACCGCAACGGCGGACCGGCGATGACCGCCCGTCCGCCGTTGCGCGGCCGCCCGGAAGGGCGGAGCGAGCCGCCGGCTCAGTCGAGGTCGCTGTCGATGAACTCGAAGAGGTCCTCGTCCGCCACCGCGTCCAGCTCGCCCGGGAAGCCGGCCGGGACGTCCGGATCACCCGCACCGCCCTTGGTGGTCAGCCTGCTCAGGAGCGCCTCCAGCCGGGCCTTCGTCCGGGAGCGGCTCTCCTCGTCACCGGAGATCTCCTCGAACGCCGCCTCCAGCGCGTCGAGCGGCGACAGGGCCGCGCTCCGCAGCTCCTCGGCCAGTCGGTCGAGGAGATGGCCGGCGATGGCGACGGGAGTCGGGTAGTCGAACACCAGGGTGGTCGACAGCCGCAGCCCGGTGGCCGCACCGAGCCGGTTGCGCAGCTCGACGGCGGAGAGCGAGTCCAGGCCCATGTCGAGCAGCCCGCGCCGGGGCTCCACGGCCGAAGGCGAGGCGTGCCCCAGGACATCGGCGACGTGGCGGCGGACCAGCTCGTCGAGGAACCGCGCGCGTTCCGCGTCGTCGACGCCGAGCAACCGCTCCCGCACCCCGGCCCCGGTCCCGTCCCCGGCAGGCGAGGCGACCGACGGCGCGGGGCCGGCCGGTACGGGCACCAGTTCCCGGTACAGCGCGGCCAGTTCACCCACCACCGCACGGTTGCGCAGCGCCCCCATGTCCAGCAGGGCCGGCACCGACAGTGCCGAGCCCCGTGCGAGCGAGGCGTCGAACAGCTTCAGCCCCGCGGCCGAGGAGATCGGCAGGATGCCGCTGCGCCCGATCCGGGCACGCTCCGCCGCACCCAGCGACTGCGTGAGAGCGCTGGTCTCCTCCCAGAGGCCCCAGGCGAGGGAGGTGGCGGGGAGTCCTTGGGTGTGGCGGTGGTGTGCGAGGGCGTCGAGGTAGGTGTTGGCGGCGGCGTAGTTGGCTTGTCCGGGGTTGCCGATGGTGCCGGCGATGGAGGAGTAGAGGATGAAGGTGGTGAGGGTGTGGTGGTTGCGGGTTGCGTGGTGGAGGTGCCAGGCGGCGTCGGCTTTGGCGTGGAGGACGGTGTCGAGTTGGTGGGGGGTGAGGGTTTCGAGGGTGGTGTCGTCGGTGGTGCCGGCGGTGTGGATGACGGTGGTGAGGGGGTG
>NZ_LFMD02000005.1:541138-545454 GCF_015776785.2 Kitasatospora sp. SUK 42
TCGACACCGCGACACCGTCGTCCAGCACACCAGCCGTATGCACCACAGCCGACAAGTCAGGAATCGAAGCCAGCACCTCCGCCAACGCGGAGCGGTCCGCCGCATCCGCAGCGGCCACCACCGCCTCGGCACCAAGTTCGGCCAGCTCCGCCACCAACTCCACCGCACCATCGGCCGCCAGACCACGACGACTCAACAGCACCAGCCGACGAACCCCGTGCACCGACACCAGATGCCGCGCCAGCACACCACCCAACGCACCCGTCGCACCCGTCACCAACACCGTGCCCCGGCCCCAATCAGGCCCCTCGGACACCACATCCGCAGCTGCCCGGACGAGCCGCGGCACCAGCACCTGACCACCGCGAACCGCCAACTGCGGCTCACCCGAGGCCAAAGCGCCCGCGATCAAGGCAATTGACGTCTCATCGGCATCCAGGTCCAGCAGGACGAACCGGCCGGGGTTCTCCGTCTGCACGCTCCTCAGCAGACCCCAGACACCCGCCTGCGACAGGTTCGCGACGCCCTCCGGGCCCACCGCGACCGCGCCGCGCGTCACCACCACCAGCCGCGAACCCGCCAGCCGGGCCTCCTCCAACCAGCCCTGCACCAGACCCAGCACACCGGCCGTCACCTCATGAACAGCGCCCACGACCTCGGCACCATCCAGCCGGGGCAAGCCCGCCAGCACCACCGACGGCGCCGCCTCCGCCACCTCACCGAGACCCGGGAACACCACCCCGCCAAGCCCGAGATCGGCGCCCAGCACCGCCCAGTCGGCAGCAGCATCGCCCACCGGCACCGGACGCCAGGCCACACTCAACAGCCCGTCGCGGGTACCGGCACCGGCCTGGCGTAGACCGTCCACCGACACCGGACGCAGCACCAGCGACTCGACCACCGCCACCGGCGCACCCGCACCATCGGCCACCGTCAGCGACACCGTCAGCGATTCGGCCTCGGCGGCCGCGACGGCCAGCCGGACCCTGAGCAGCGTGGCGCCGGTGGCGGTCACGCTCGCGCCGGACCAGGCGTACGGCAGCCAGGACCGCCCACCCTCCTCGGCCACCCCGGGCAGCAGCGGGTGCAGTGCCGCGTCCAGCAGGGCCGGGTGCAGGGCGAAGCGCGCGGCGTCACCGCGCTGCCCCTCCCCCAGGCCGACCTCGGCGAACAGCTCACCTTCTGCTCGCCACACCCGGCGCAGCCCCTGGAACGCGGGGCCGTAGCCGTAACCCTGGTCGAGCAGGCGGTCGTAGACGCCGTCGAGGTCGATCTCGACGGCTCCGGCCGGCGGCCAGGACAGCAGATCGGCCGAGGCCGAGGCGACGACCTCGGGGGCGAGCACCCCACTGGCATGCCGGGTCCACGGCAGTTCGGCGTCCTCGTCCGGGCGGGAGTGGATGTCGAGCCTGCGCCGGCCGTGCTCGTCGGCCGCCGCCAGCACCAACTGGAGCTGGACGCCGCCCCGTTCGGGCAGTACCAACGGCGCCATCAGGGTCAGCTCCTCGACCTGCGCGCAGCCGACCTGCGCGCCGGCCCGTACGGCCAGCTCCAGCAGGCCCGTGCCGGGCAGCAGGACGGTGTCCGCGACGGCGTGGTCCGTCAGCCACGGGTGGCTGTGCCGGGAGAGGCGCCCGGTGAGCAGGTACTCGTCCCGGTCGGCCAGCGCGACGGCGGCGCCGAGCAGCGGGTGGTCGGCCGGGTCGAGGCCGAAGCCGCCCGCCTGGCCGACGGCGGCCGGGCCCTGGAGCCAGTACCGGCCGGGCCGGAAGGCGTAGGTCGGCAGCTGGACCCGGCGGGCGCCGGGGAAGTGCTTCGTCCAGTCGATCCGCACGCCGCGGGTGTGCAGCAGGGCGAGCGCGGCGGTGACGGTCTCGGCCTCGGACCGGCCCGCGCGCAGGACGGGCGCGAGGGCGCCGGCCGGCTCGGTCAGGCAGTCCTCGGCGAGGGCGGTGAGCACCCCGTCCGGGCCCAGTTCCAGGTACTCGGTGACGCCTTCGGCGGCCAGGGTGCGCACGCCGTCGAGGAAGCGCACCGCCTCGCGGATGTGCCGCGCCCAGTACTCCGGGGAGCACAGTTGCTCGGTGGTGGCCAGTTCGCCGGTGACGTTGGAGACCACCGGGATCCTCGGGGCGTGGAAGGTGAGCCGGGCCGCCTCGGCGGTGAACTCCTCCAGCACCTCGGCCATGTGCGGGGAGTGGAAGGCGTGGCTGACCGGCAGTCGCTTGGTCTTGCGGCCGCGGGCCCGCCATTCGACGGTGAGCTTGTCGACGATCGCCGCGTCGCCCGAGATGACGGTCGAGCGCGGCCCGTTGATCCCGGCCACCGCGACGGCGTCGCCGAAGCCCGCCAGCGACTCGCGGATCTCCGCCTCGCTCGCCTGGACGGCGGCCATCGCGCCGCCCTCGCGGGCCGCCTGCATCAGCCGGCCTCGGGCCGCGACCAGCGCGCAGGCGTCCGGGAGGTCGAGGACCCCGGCCAGGTGCGCCGCGGTGACCTCGCCGATGGAGTGGCCGAGCAGGAAGTCCGGGGTGACGCCGTGGTGTTCGAGCAGCCGGTACAGCGCGACCTCGACGGCGAACAGCGCGGCCTGGGTGAAGGCGGTCTGGTCGAGCAGCGCCGAGTCGGCGGAGCCCTCGGGTGCGAAGAGCACCTCGCGCAGCGGCCGGTCGAGCGCGCCGTCCAGGTGGGCGCAGACCTCGTCCAGGGCCCGGGCGAAGACCGGCGAGCCCTGGTGGAGTTCGCGGCCCATGCCCAGGCGCTGGCTGCCCTGCCCGGTGAGCAGGAAGGCCGTCCTGCCCCGTCGGGTGCCGTTCCCGCGGACCACGCCGGGGGCGGACTCGCCGCGTGCCAGCGCGTCCAGTCCGCGCAGCAGGGCGTCGCGGTCGCCGCCGAGGACCACGGCCCGCTCCTCCAGGGCGGCCCGGGTGGTGGCGAGCGAGAACGCGAGGTCGGCCGGGTCCAGTTCGGGGCGGGCCGCGACGTACTCGCGGAGCCGTTCGGCCTGGGCGTGCAGGGCCGTCTCGTCGCGGCCCGAGAGCACCCAGGGCAGGACCGTCGGGCCCGGGGCGGGCGCCGTCTGCGCCGGGGCCGGCTCCGCGGGCGGCTGCTCGATGATGACGTGGGCGTTGGTGCCGCTGATGCCGAAGGAGGAGACCCCGGCCCGGCGCGGCCGGTCCAGCGCGGGCCAGTCCTGTTCCTCGGTGAGCAGCGCGACCGTGCCCTCGGACCAGTCCACGTGCGGCGAGGGCTCGTCGACGTGCAGGGTCCTGGGCAGGACGCCGTGCCGCATCGCCTCGATCATCTTGATCACGCCGCCGACGCCGGCCGCCGCCTGGGAGTGGCCGATGTTGGACTTCAACGAGCCGAGCCAGAGCGGCTGTTCGGCGGTCCGCTCCTGGCCGTAGGTGGCCAGCAGGGCCTGCGCCTCGATCGGGTCGCCGAGGGTGGTGCCGGTGCCGTGCGCCTCGACGGCGTCGACCTCGGCGGCGGTCAGGCCGGCGTTGGCCAGCGCCTGGCGGATGACGCGCTCCTGGGACGGGCCGTTGGGGGCGGTCAGGCCGTTGGAGGCGCCGTCCTGGTTGACGGCCGAGCCGCGCAGGACGGCCAGCACCTGGTGGCCGTTGCGGCGGGCGTCGGAGAGCCGCTCGACCAGGAGCAGCCCGACGCCCTCGCTCCAGCCGGTGCCGGCGGCGGAGGCGGCGAAGGAGCGGCAGCGGCCGTCGGGCGACAGGCCGCGCTGGCGGCTGAACTCGATGAAGGTGTTCGGCCCGGACATCACGGTGACGCCGCCGGCCAGGGCGAGGTCGCACTCGCCGGTGCGCAGGGCGTTCGCCGCCAGGTGCAGGGCGACCAGCGAGGAGGAGCAGGCGGTGTCGACGGTGACGGCCGGGCCCTCCAGCCCGTAGGTGTAGGCGAGCCGGCCGGAGAGCACGCTGGACAGGTTCCCGGCGAGCAGGAAGCCCTCGAACTCCTCGGGTGCGGCGGCCAGTCGGGACGCGTAGTCGTCGTACATGGCGCCGGCGAAGACGCCGGTGTTGCTGCCGCGCAGGGTGGCCGGGTCGAATCCGGCGCTCTCGAAGGTCTCCCACGCGGTCTCCAGCAGCAGGCGCTGCTGCGGGTCGGTGGCGGTGGCCTCGCGCGGCGAGATGCCGAAGAACTCCCGGTCGAACCGGTCGGCGTCGTGCAGGAAGCCGCCCTCGCGGGTGTACGAGGTGCCGGCGTGCTCGGGGTCGGGGTGGTAGAGCTCGTCGAGGTTCCAGCCGCGGTTGACGGGGAACTCCGACACGGCGTCGACGCCGTCGGCGACCAGCCGC
>NZ_LFMD02000005.1:545464-701741 GCF_015776785.2 Kitasatospora sp. SUK 42
CCTCGGCGACGCGCGAGGCGAGCGGGGAGGAGGCGAGCGCGTCGAGGTGCCAGCCGCCCCAGCGCGGTGGCCTGGGCGGGCTGCGGCCGCAGCAGGCCGGCGGACAGCGCCTGGTCGAAGGCGTCGACGACGGCCAGGGCCTCGTCGAGGCCGTCGACCGGTGCGGAGAGGAGGTCGGTGCGCATCACGCCACCGCCCCGGCCGTCGGGAACCACTGCATGTCCGGCAGCGGCTCGGTCGTCGCCTCGAACTCCAGGTACTCCAGGTGGTTCAGGAACCGGGCGAACACCGCGGCCGCCGGCGAGGACTCGGCCTTCGCCGGGCGGGCCGCGGTCATGACGCGGCCGATGTCCCCGGCGTCGGGCTCCGCGGCCTCGGTGTCCACCCGCAGGTAGCGGGCGACCCGCGCGCCGCCGAACTGCACCACGCCCTCGGCGATCAGGGCGGTGAGGTGCTTGCAGTAGCCGCCGTGCGCACCGCCGCAGGGGCGGTTGTTGTTGGTGCTGCACGCGAACTCGAAGCCGCCGGCCGCGATCGCCGACACGTACACCCGGCCGATGTCCGAGCCACTGGAGACGACGCCCTGCAGACGTCCGTCGGCCAGCTGCACGAACGGCACCTTGGCGAGCTTGCGCGGCAGGGCGGGTGGGACCACCCGGGCCGTGCTCGATTCCTCCCAGGCAGGCAACAGCACACCAGCTCCTCAGGATGACAGGGGGATTCACGCCGCATCGGAGCGGCGTTCGTGCTGATCAACCTAGTGCCGCCCACTGACAGCGACGCCCGGCGGGTGCCGGGGCGCGCCCGCGGCCGGAGGGCCGCCGCGGAAAAGCGGGTGCCGTTCGCCCGACGGATGGCGCAGCATGGTCCACATGTCGGATACCTCAGTACTCACCCGCGCCGAGGCCGTCGAGCGCCACCGTCTGCTCGACGTCCGCACCGTCCACGTCGACCTCGACCTGACCCGCGGCCGGGAGGTGTTCGGCTCCACCACGGTGATCCGCTTCGGCTGCACGACCCCGGGTGCCGGGACCTACGTGGACGTCAAACCGGCCGGGCTGCGCCGGGTGGTGCTGAACGGCCGCGAACTGGACGTCGCCGCGCTGCGGGCCGGGCGCTTCCCGCTGACCGGCCTGGCGGCCGACAACGAACTCACCGTCGAGGCCGACATGGCCTACTCGCACACCGGCGAGGGCATGCACCGCTTCACCGACCCCGCCGACGGTGAGGACTACGTCTACACCCAGTCCTTCCTCGACGACGGCCCGCGGGTGTTCGCGTCCTTCGACCAGCCCGACCTCAAGGCGCGGTACACGGTGTCCGTCACCGCCCCGCAGCAGTGGACCGTGGTCGGCAACGGCCTGGGGCGCCAGGTCTCGCCCGGGCGCTGGGAGTTCGCGCCCACCCCGGCGATCAGCAGCTACCTGGTCTCCGTGGTGGCCGGCCCGCTGCACTCGGTGCGCGCCGAGCACGACGGGATCCCGCTCGGCCTGCACTGCCGCCGCTCGCTCGCCGCCCACCTGGACGCCGACGCCCCCGAGCTGCTGGAGATCACCCGGCAGGGCTTCGACCACTACCACCGGGTCTTCCGGCAGCGCTACCCCTTCGACAGCTACGACCAGTGCTTCGTACCGGAGTTCAACGCCGGTGCGATGGAGAACCCGGGCTGCGTCACGCTGCGCGACGAGTACGTCTTCCGCTCCGCCGTGGCCGACATCCAGCGCGAGCACCGCGCCCTGACGGTGGTGCACGAGATGGCGCACATGTGGTTCGGCGACCTGGTCACCATGAAGTGGTGGGACGACCTGTGGCTGAACGAGTCCTTCGCCGAGTACATGGCCTACAGCGTCACCGCCGCCTCCACCCGCTTCACCAGCGCCTGGACCGGCTTCGCCGCCAACCGCAAGGCCTGGGGCTACGACGCCGACCAGCGCCCCTCCACCCACCCGGTGGCACCCGGCACGGTGGACGACACCGCCCAGGCGCTCCAGAACTTCGACGGCATCTCCTACGCCAAGGGCGCCGCCGCGCTGCGCCAGCTGGTCGCCTGGCTCGGCGAGGAGGCCTTCCTGGCCGGAGTCAACGACTACTTCGACGAGCACGCCTTCGGCAACGCCACCCTCGACGACCTGCTCCGGGCGCTGGCGGCGGCGAGCGGCCGCGACGTCCACGGCTGGGCCGACCGCTGGCTGCGCACCACCGGCGTGGACACCCTGCGGCTCACCGACGGCCGGATCGAGCACACCTCGGCCGACGGCGGGACGCGCCCGCACCAGCTGACCGTGGGCCACTACCGGCGCACCGCCGAGGGCGCCCTGGAGCTGGCCGACCGGATGCCGCTCGACCTGGCGGCCGACGCCGACGTGGCGCACGCGGCCGCCGCCGAGCTGACCCTGCTCAACGACACCGACCTCAGCTTCGTCAAGATCCGCCTCGACCCCGCCTCCTGGCGGACCGTGCGCTCCTCGCTCGGCGCCGTGCCCGAGGAGCTGGCCCGGGCGGTGCTCTGGAGCGCCGCCCGGGACCAGGTGCGCGACGGGGAGCTGACGCCCGGCGAGTACCTGGAGCTGGTCGCCGCCCACCTGCCCGGCGAGACCTCGGTGCACCTGGTGGACGCGGTGCTCTCCTTCGCCCGCGAGTTCGTGGTCGACTGCGCGGTGCCGCCGGCCGGGCGGCCCGCGGCACTGGCCGTACTGGCCCAGGTCTGCCGCACCCTCCTGCGGCGCACCGAGGGCGAGCCGGACCGCACCGGCCTGCGCCTGGTGGCCGCGCGCGGTGTGATCGGCACCGCCGCCGGCGAGTCGCAGGCCGCCGAGCTGCGCGACTGGCTGGCGGCCGGCACGCTGCCCGGCGGGCCGGTGCTCGACCCGGACCTGCGCTGGCAGCTGCTGCTGCGGCTGTGCGTGCTCGGCGTGGCGGGTGAGCCGGAGATCGCCGCCGAACTCGCCGCCGACCCGAGCGACACCAGCGAGGAGGGCGCCGCCCGCTGCCGCGCCGCACTGCCCGACCCGGACGCCAAGGAGGCCGCCTGGCAGTCGCTGTTCCACGGCGAGCTCTCCAACTACCTGGCCGCCGCCACCGCCAGCGGCCTGTGGCAGCCCGAGCAGGCCGAGCTGCTGGACGGGCTGACCGCGCGCTACTTCACGGAGCTGGGGCCGGCCGCCGGCCACCGCGGCCCCGCACTGGCCCGGGTGCTCGCCACGAAGGCCTTCCCCGCCCACGCCGCCACCGAACGGACGGTCCGCGCGGCCGAGGCCTGCCTGGCCGACCCGGACCTCACCGCGGCGACCCGCCGCGGACTGGCGGACCAGCTGGACACGCTGCGCCGCGCGGTCCGGGCGCGGGCGCTGGCCGAGCAGTAGCACCCGACGGGCGGCGGCGCGACCCGGGTGGTCGCGCCGCCGCCCCGGCCCGCCTCGGCCCGGACGCCTACGACGTGGTCGTCCGGGTTCCACGCACCGCGCTCGGCGCGGACCTCACGGGGTGGGCCGACGGGAACCGTGCGGGCCCGGGTGGCGGCCGGCGAGGCGTTCGACGGCCGCCTTCACCAGTCCGGTGAAGAGCGGGTGCGGGCGGGTGGGGCGCGAGCGCAGCTCCGGGTGGGCCTGGGTGGCGACCAGGTAGGGGTGCGCGTCGCGGGGGTACTCCAGGTACTCCACGAGCGTGCCGTCGGGCGATGTGCCGGAGAACAGGATCCCGGCCTTCTTCTCCAACTCCGCGCGGTAGGCGTTGTTGACCTCGTAGCGGTGGCGGTGGCGCTCCTCGACGTACTCCTCGCCGTCGTACACCTCGCGCACGATGGAGCCCTCGGCGAGCCTGGCCGGATACATGCCGAGACGCATGGTGCCGCCGAGGTCGCCCTTGCCGTCGACGATGTCCATCTGCTCGGCCAGGGTGGAGACGACCGGGTGGGCGGTCTCCGGGTCGAACTCGGTGGAGTTGGCGTCCGGGAGGTCGGCCAGGCTGCGCGCGGCCTCGATCACGACGCACTGCAGGCCGAGGCAGAGGCCGAGCAGCGGGATCCTGTTCTCGCGGGCGAACCTGATCGCGCCGACCTTGCCGAGCACACCGCGGTCGCCGAAGCCGCCGGGGATGCAGATGCCGTCGACGTCACCGAGCTGGGCCCTGGCGCCGGCCGGGGTCCTGCAGTCGTCGGAGGTGACCCACTTGATCCTCACGCGGGCCCTGTTGGCGAAGCCGCCGGCGCGCAGCGCCTCGGTGACCGACAGGTAGGCGTCGGGCAGGTCGGTGTACTTGCCGACCAGCGCGAGGGCGATCTCGTGATCGGGGTTGTGGACGCGCTCCAGCAGGTCGTCCCAGACCGTCCAGTCCACGTCGCGCAGCGGCAGGTCCAGCCTGCGGACGACATGGGCGTCCAGGCCCTCGGCGTGCACGACCTTCGGGATGTCGTAGATCGAGCGGGCGTCGGGGCAGGCGACCACGGCGGCCTCGTCGACGTCGCACATCAGCGAGATCTTGCGCTTGATGGCGGCGGGGACCTCGCGGTCGCAGCGCAGCACGATGGCGTCCGGCTGGATGCCGATGTTGCGCAGGGCGGCCACGGAGTGCTGGGTGGGCTTGGTCTTGAGCTCGCCCGAGGGGCCGATGTAGGGCAGCAGGGAGATGTGCACGACGAGGACGTTGTCCCGGCCGACCTCGTGGCGGACCTGGCGGACGGCCTCCAGGAACGGCAGCGACTCGATGTCGCCGACGGTGCCTCCGACCTCGGTGATGACGACGTCGACCTTGTCCGTCGCCATCCGCCGGATGCGGTGCTTGATCTCGTTGGTGATGTGCGGGATGACCTGCACGGTGTCGCCCAGGTACTCTCCGCGCCGCTCCTTGGCGATCACGGTCGAGTAGACCTGGCCCGTGGTGACGTTGGCGGTGCCGTCCACGTCGCGGTCGAGGAAGCGCTCGTAGTGTCCGATGTCGAGGTCGGTCTCGGCCCCGTCGTTGGTGACGAACACCTCGCCGTGCTGGAAGGGGTTCATCGTGCCCGGGTCGACGTTCAGGTACGGATCCAGCTTCTGCATCACGACGCGCAGGCCACGGGCCTTGAGCAGCATGCCCAGGCTGGAGGCGGTGAGGCCCTTGCCGAGCGAGGAGACGACACCCCCGGTGACGAAGATGTGCTTGGGCGTCGTGGATTTCGGCGGCATGGCCAAGAGGGGGCTCCCGTGGTCGCGGCTGGCTGGAGGGTGGGCGGGGCTCGTCAGGGCGCATCGGTCGCGGCGGAGCCGTGTTCGGAGGCGTGGGTTTCGGAGACGTGGGTGAGGATCTCCGTGTCGCAGTCGAGGATGTGCGGTAGCGCTCCGAGCGTGCCGACGATGAAGCCGTACAGGCTGGTCTCGTCCTCGACGCACACGTTGGCCAGGATGTTGTGACACCCCGTCACCGCGGCGCAGAAGGACACCTCGGGACATCGGGACAGGGCGGCACCGACGGCTTCGATGCCCGCCGGGTGAACCTTCAGCCGTACCCGTGCCTCCACGGGGCGGCCCAGGACGGCCGGATCGGCGACGGTCCGCAGACGCAGCACCCGGCGCTCCAGGAGGGAGGCCACCCGCCGTCCCGCCGTGGCGGTGGAGAAGCCGAGCTCCTTGCCGAGGTCGGTGAGGCTGATGCGGGCGTTCCTCGTCAGGACGTCGGCGACGCGCCGGTCGGTGGGCGTGAGGTCGTGTCGGCGGGCGGGTCCGGGCAGGGGCTGGACCAGGCTTGCCCGCAAGCGCTTCTCCTCCTCCTCGGTCAGGACAGGGGCGTGCCACTCGGCCTCGGTTCGAAACGGGCGCAGTGTGACGTGTGCGCTGAGCACCGTGGCGTCGTGGAGGCCGGGCATTTCCTTCAGCGGCTGGGAGGGCAGGCGCGGCCGTCCCTCCGCGAGCAGGTGGCACCAGAGGAGGCCCGCCCCTCCGCTCACAGCGGCGACGTTAAGCACACCGGGGAGCTTTGCCAATCCTTGAGGGATATTTTCCGGACATCCCATTGCGGTCCGCAGCCGAAGGTGCACGGAGCGTCCGAGCCCGCTGTACAGGGGGTCGTAGTCGGCCGTGCAGCGGATGGTCCCCGCGCTCAGGAGGCGCTGGACGCGCCGCGCCACCATGCGCTCGTGCTCACCGAGGATGCGCCCCACCTCTGCCACTCCGGCCCGGGGGTTGATCTGGATCGCCGCCACGATGCGCTGGTCAAGGCCGTCACAGGCGTCTGAATCGTTCATCACTCCGCAATGATGGCAGGATCTTTGTCAGAAAATCGATGGGTGTTGTCGGGGTCGATCAGCTGAGGCAGACTCGCAGATCCATCGCCGAAGTGGCGCCTGGGGAGCTTGTCGTACCCGAACTGCCCGTACGGGCCGAAAGGACAGGGCTTTGTTAGGCGAGAGCACCACCGCAGCAGTTCAGGACCCCGTGGCCTCCAGCGCGTTCCGCTCGGTTCTGGGACGTTTCTGTTCCGGCGTCACCGTCGTCACCGCCATGGGACCCACCGGGCCCGCCGGATTCACCTGCCAGGCGTTCTCGTCGCTCTCCCTCGACCCGCCGCGCGTCATCCTGTGTGTCAGCCGCACCTCGACGAGCTGGCCCGTCATCAGGAGTGGTACGTCCTTCAGCGTCAACGTGCTGGCGCAGAGCCAGCGTTCGCTGTGCGAGCGGTTCGCCCGCTCCGGCGGTGACAAGTTCCAGGGCGTGGCATGGAGCGCGTCACCGGACGGGGCGCCGCGCCTGGACGGTGCCACAGCGTGGATCGACTGTCGCGTGCACACCGAGCACGACGGAGGCGACCACCTCGTGGTGATCGGCGACGTGCGCCGGGTCGAGGCGCCGGCCGAGTCGCCGCAGCCCCTGCTGTACTACCGCGGCCGGTACGCGCGGATCGCCGACGCCTCCTGACCGGGGCGCGGAGAGGCGCCACTTCGCGCCGCACACCCCTCGCTTTCCTCCTTCCCGCGATGCCGGTATGCCGGCGCCTGCCCGCGTGGCCCGCCGCACCGCACACCGCCGTGCCCGATTCCGGGCACACCCACCCCGAAACGAACCAGGAGTGAATTCGTCATGGAAACGAAGCCAGGCTCTCGCACCGGAGCGACGTCCGCGCAGAAGTCCGGCCTGCTCGCTGGGCTCGACGTCTTCGTGGGCGGACCGATCCAGCACGCCATTCTGGAGAACGGATTCGTCGGCCACCTGCAGGACGCGATCACCACGGCGATCGGCACCGTCCGGGACAACGGAGCGAACGTCTTCTCGGCCCACCTCGTGGAGAAGTTCGGGGCCGAGACGGCGTCGTTCACCCCGGAGCAGGTCTCCGTGCGCGACCTCCGCTGGATGAAGAAGTGCGACGTCTTCGTGCCCGTCCTGCCGGTGCTGGAGGACGGGACCCTGCGGCGCACGGACGGCACCCACGTCGAACTCGGCTGGGCCACGGCCCTGGGGCGTCCCATCGTCCTGATCACCAAGCAGCCCTTCGTCGACTCCGCGAGCCACCTCCTGAAGGGCCTGCACCGCGTCGGGTTCGTCCAGGCCATCGACTTCGACGAGTTCACCGAGAAGCCGGCGCTGCTCATCGACGCCGTGCTCGCCGCCACCGAGCGGCAGCGCGAGGCCATCAGCGCGAGCCTCGTCGCCTGACCGGCGTCCGCCCTCACACCCCTCACCCTCCGGACGGAGCCATCGAGTGCCCGACGCGTCGATCCTAGGCCTGCCTCTGGCCAACCCCGTGATAGTCGGATCCGGACTGCTGACCGACCAGGAGCGCAACATCCGCCGACTCGTCGAGCGGGGCGCTGGAGCCGTCGTCACCAAGACCATCCACCCCAACCCGCCGCAGGGCCTCGACGAGCGGATCATCCGTCTGCCCGTCGGGATGCTGAACAGCACCACCTACTCCAAGCGGTCGGTCAACCACTGGCTGGACGTGCTGCGTTCGTTCGCCGACGACCGGCTGCCCGTCATCGCCTCCCTCCACGCCGACAGCCCGGCCGAACTCGCCGCCCTGGCCAAGGACGTCGAGACGACCGGCTGCCAGGCCCTGGAACTGGGCATCTCCTGCCTCAACGAGGAGGAGGGGCTGGAGGACGACAACCCCGACCGGGTCTACGCCTACACCTCCGAGACCCGCGGCAGGACGACGCTGCCGCTCTCCGTCAAGCTGGCGGTCGGCGAGGGCCTCCAGGACCGGGTGCGCGCCGCCATCGCGGGCGGAGCCGACGCCATCACCCTCAGCGACACCATCGGCGGCGCGGCCGTGGACCCCGCGACCGGGCGGCTCGAACTGAACGGCGTCTTCGGCTACTCGGGCCCCGGCCTCAAACCGCTCGTCCTCGCCGCCGTCTGGCAACTGCGCAGAAGGGGCGTCGAGTTGCCCATCATGGGCTGCGGAGGAGTGAGCAGCGGCCGCGACGTGGCCGACTACCTCAGCGTCGGAGCGAACGTGGCCCAGGTCTACACGGCGCTGCACACCGACATGTACGAGACGCTCGAACGCATCGTGGCGGAGACCCGGGACCTCACCGGCTCCTCCGCCGGCGCCCCGCTCCCGGCGGAAACACCCCAGGAGGCGGCGATATGACCACCCGGCACTCCGGCGCCCCGCTGCTCACCGACCTGACCAGCGCCCAGGTCGCCGACGCCGTGCGCGGACGCACCGTCGTGTGGCCCATCGGGGCGATCGAACAGCACGGCCCGCACCTGCCGCTGTCCGTCGACCTGATCCTCGCGGAGGCGTTCGCCGGCGAGATCGCGAAGGAACTCGACGCGTTCACCCTGCCCGCGCAGGCCGTCGGCGCCCGCTCCCTGCCGCAGAGCGGCGGCGGGCTCCACTTCCCCGGCACGGTCTACGTGGCCGGCGACACCCTCGTCCGCTTCCTGCGCGAGACGCTCACGGCGCTCGCGGCACTGCCCATGGCCCGCCTGATCGTGGTCAACGGGCACTACGAGAACGAACCGTTCCTCTTCGAGGCGCTGGACCAGGTGCGGGAGCAGGGGCTGCTGGACGGCACGGAGGTCTTCGCGTTCAGCTGGTGGAGCCTGGTCCGGGACACCTGGACCGGCTCGGAGATCCCCAGGTTCCCCGGCTGGCACGCCGAGCACGCGGGCGTCACCGAGACGAGCCTCATGCTCCACCTGCGCCCCGACCTCGTCACCGACGAGCGCCCCGACCACGACAACCCGCCCCGGGCGGGTGTCTACCTGCACCCCGTCGACGTCGGACAGACCACCAACCGCGGAATCCTGTCCTCGACCTCCGGCGCCGACGCCGGCCTCGGGGAGAAGCTGCTGCGCCACGTCGTGGACGAGGCGACGGCCATGGTGCGCGACGGCGCCGGGCTGCTCCTCGCCCAGGCCCACCCCGACCGCCGCCGCCCGGACCCGCAGCGCCGAACCGCCGCACACCCCGAAGGGAAGCAGCCGTGACCCGGAAGTTCCACCTCGCCTGCATCTTCAACTTCACTCCGGACGACTGGCAGGGCCCCTTCGGTACCGGAGGCTCACCCTGGGACGGAAAGTTCCACACGGAGGTGGCCCAGGCGCTCGAACGGGCCTGCTTCGACTACGTGATCATCGAGGACAAGCTGATGGTCCCGGAGAGCTACGGCGGTTCCACCGAGCGGGCGCTGCGGCAGGGCATGGTCGTCCCCAAGCACGACCCGGTCCCGCTGGCCGTCGCGATGGGTCTCGCCACGTCCCACCTGGGCATCGTCGCCACGCTGTCGACCCTGGCCTACCCGCCGTTCATGACCGCGCGCCTCGCCTCGACGATGGACAGCATGCTCGGCGGGCGCTTCGGCTGGAACATCGTCACCAGCGCCGAGAACCTGGCCGCGCAGAACTTCGGCCTGGACGAGCTGCCGTCACGGGACGTCCGCTACGCCATGGCCGACGAGTACGTCGACGTCGTCCGGCAGCTCTTCGCCTCCTGGGACGCGGACGCCGTCGTGCTCGACCGGGAGAAGGGGATCTACGCCGACCACACCAAGGTCCGCCCGATCCACTTCAAGGGCGAGCACTTCAGCGTGCGGGGCCCGTTGAACACCGTGCCCTCCCCGCAGCACCGGCCCGCGTTCGTCCAGGCCGGGGCCTCGCCCCGGGGCCGGGTCTTCGCCGCGCGCAACGCCGACTCCGTCATCGCCATCGCCAACGGGGTGGAGGGGATGAAGGAGTTCCGGGACGACGTGCGCAAACACGCCGAGGCGGCCGGCCGCGACCCCGACGACGTCAAGGTCCTGTTCTGTGTGACGCCCACGCTCGGCGAGACGGAGCAGGAGGCACGGGACAAGCACGAGCGGATGATCTCGTCGCCGCAGTTCATCCACGACATCCTCGCCGAGACCTCCGCCCTCACGGAGATCGACTTCGCCCGGTTCGACCTCGACGAGCCCCTGCCGTACCGGCTCCAGACCAACGGCGAGCAGGGTTCGCTGGACCAGCTCCAGCAGTGGGGCAGCGGCAAGACGCTGCGGGAACTGGTGATGGACGCCGCCGGCGGGCTGGTCTCCTCGGTGGAACTCGTCGGCACGCCCGACCAGGTGGCGCAGCGGATGGGGGAGGTGATGGAGGAGGTCGGAGGCGACGGCTTCATGCTGACGACCCCGGTCCTGCGGTTGAACCGCCACTGGGTCGCCGATGTCACCGACGGACTCGTGCCCGCACTCCAGCGCCGCGGGCTGACCCGGGCCGCGTACACACCCGGCCACACCCTGCGGCAGAACCTCACGGAATTCTGAGCCCGGCGGCAGACCGTGTCGACCTCCACCACGCATCGGTTGCTCCTGGACCCCGCCGCGCAGGACCTGCTGTTCCGGCAGGCGTACACCGAGGACCGCTTCACCGGCGAGGCGGTCCCCGAGGACGCACTGCGGGCCGTCCACGACCTCGTCCGCAACGGCCCGACCGCCTTCAACCAGCAGCCGCTCAGGATCCACCTCCTCCGCTCCGCGGCGAGCCGCGGCCGGCTGGCCCGCCATCTCTCGCGGAGTAACCGGGAGAAGACCCTGGCGGCACCGCTGACCGCGCTGCTGGCGGTGGACAACGCGTTCCACCTCCGGCTGCCGGAGCTGTTCCCCGCCTTTCCGGGAGCCGCCGCACTCTACGCGGAGGACCCCGGGCTGCGGGAACGGTCCGCGCTGATGAACGGCTCGCTGCAGGCCGCGTACTTCCTCGTCGGAATCCGCGCCGCCGGACTCGCGGCGGGGCCGGTGAGCGGATTCGACCAGTCCGGAGTCGACCGGGAGTTCTTCCCGGACGCCGAGCAGTCGGCGCTGCTGGTGGTGAACATCGGCAGACCCGCGGCGACGGGCCCGCGACCACGCGCCCCGCGCCTGGCCTACGACGAGGTCCACCGCACCCTGTGAGCGCCGTTCGGCCCCGGCAGCCGCCCACCGTGCCACGGTCAGGCGGACTCGCCGGGACCGGACGGCGCCGCGCGGTGCACCGTGTCGCGGTACCAGCGGCCCCACGTGTCCAGCTGCTCCGTGACGGAGTCCAGCGTGTGGCCGACGTCGGTGAGCGCGTACTCGACCCGCGGCGGCACCTCCCGGTACACCGTCCGCTCCACCAGCCCGTCCGCCTCCAGCTCCCTGAGCTGGCGGGTCAGCATGCGCTGGGTGACACCCGGCAGGGCGCGCCTCAGTTCGCCGAACCGGTGGGTACCCGAGACCAGCTGCTTGAGGATGGCCAGTTTCCAGCGGCCGCCGAGGAGCTCCATGGCGAACTCGACCGCACAGTGATCCGAGCTTTCCTCGACGTTGGAACGCACACCTGACCTCCATTGGTATACAGCGTGGCACTAGGGGACACGAATGACCGTACTTGCGGCCCGCGTTGGTACTTCCGGAAGCTGAGACTATGACAGAGAGCAAGGTGCCCGCCGCGGCCGGACCGGCCGCCGGGAAAGAGCGCGCAGAGCATTCGACGGCCTCCGGGCAGCCGGGCGGGCCGGCCCTTCGCGCGCGGCAGCGGTGGCTGGTGCTGGCCGTGGTGTCGGGGAGTCTCTTCCTGTGCGGCATCGACCTCACCGTCCTGCACGTCGCGGTGCCGAGCCTGAGCCGGGACCTCGAACCGAGCCCGGCCCAACTGCTGTGGATCGTCGACGTCTACTCACTGACGCTGGCCGCCCTCCTGGTGACCTGCGGCACCCTCGGCGACCGCATCGGCCGGCGCCGCATGGTGCTCAGCGGCTTCCTCACCTTCGGCCTCGCCTCCGCGGCGGCCGCCTTCTCGACCTCGACCGCACAACTCATCGCTGCCCGGGCCGCACTGGGCGTCGGCGCGGCGATGATCATGGCGTCCACGGTGGCGATCATCCGGGTCGTCTTCACCGACGACCGCGAACGCGCCATGGCGATCGGCATCTGGACCTCCGCGCACAGTGTCGGGGCCACGATCGGTCCGCTGGCGGGCGGTCTGGTCGTCGAGCGGTGGGGCTGGGGAGCGGTGTTCCTCATCAACGTCCCCGTCATCGTCGTCATCCTGGCCGTCGGCGCCCGGGTCATCCCCGAGTCGCGCAACCCCGTGCCCCGTCGCTGGGACGTGGCCAGTGTCGCGCTGTCCGTCACCGGCCTGGCCGCCGTGGTCTACGCGCTCAAGCAGGCCGGCGAGCACGCGGGGGTGAACGCCGTCATCGTCCTCACGGCCCTCGCCGGCAGCGCCCTGCTCTACACCTTCGTACGACGCCAACGGCGCATCCGCGAGCCGTTGTTGGACTTCGCCCTCTTCCGCGAACGCCGCTTCACCACGGCCACCCTGTGTGTCATCGGCTGCTTCGGCAGCTATGTCGCGCTTCTGTTCTTCCTCACCCAGTGGCTGCAGCAGGTGGGCGCGTACTCGCCGGTGCTCGCCGGGCTCGCGCTGATGCCGCTGGCCGGGGCCAACGCCCTCGGCGCGATCACGGCCCCCTGGGCGGCGAACCGGTGGGGCAACCGCTGGGCGCTCACCGGGGCGCTCTCCCTCTTCGCCCTCGCGTACGCCGCCATCGCGGTCGTCGGTGACGCCGCGCACTACGGCGAACTCCTCCTCCCGCTGCTCGCCGCCGGGTACGGCGCCGGCATCGTCATGACCCTGGGCGCCGACTCCATCATGGCCGCCGCGCAACCCGAGCGGTCCGGAGAGGCTGCCGCCATCCAGGAGACCTCCTTCGAACTCGGCGCCGGGCTCGGCGTCGCCGTCCTCGGCACCGTCCTGGCCGCCGTGTACCGCACGGGCCTGCCCGAGGTGCCGGGCCTCTCCGGAGAACAGCAGGCCAGGGCCGGGGAGTCGTTCGCCGCGGCGGAGGACGTCATGGCGCACCTGCCCTCCGGGACCGCCAACGCGGTGCTGGAGTCGGCACGGCACGCCTACGACCGGGGCTTCACCGCGGTGTCGGTGATCGCGGCGATCGGCCTGGCCGCCACCGCACTCATGGCCTCGGCCCTGCTGCGCCCCCGCCCGGCCGCGAAGCGGGCCGGCGAGGACTGACCGGGCGGGCGCCGGTTCGGCGGTGCCGAGGCGAAGGCCCGCGGCGACGTGTCCACGGGGAACCCGGCCGGGCGGAGGCGGGGCCGGGTTCCCCGCCGGGATCGCGGCTGAGGTGAGAGGGGGCGGGGTCGGTGTGAGACTGGGGGAGGGAAGGGGTGATCTCGGTGTTGGACCCGCCGCAGGGGTACACCGGGGCCGACGCCGGTTTCGACGAGGGCCTGTTGGAGGAGCTGATCGTCGAGGCGCAGACGGCCCTGCCGGTCGAACTGCCCGCTCTGGCCAACCGGTGTGCCTCGGCCCTGGGTCTGGAATCGGCGCTGATCTACCTCGTCGACCTGCAGCAACAGCTCCTCATCCCGCTGGACGAGACCGCGGTGCCGCTGGCGGTGGACCGCTCGCCGGCCGGCTGGGCCTACCGCACGGTCTTCCCGAGGGTGGACGACGTCGAGGGCGGGGTGATCGTCTGGATGCCCCTGGTCGACGGTGCCGAGCGGCTGGGCGTGCTGGCGGTCCGGACCGCCTCGCTCGACGGAGTGCGGATGCGCCGCAGCCGGATGCTGTCCCACCTCTTCGCCATGCTGATCACCTCCAAGCGCGCCTACAGCGACTGGCTCGCCGGCCTCACCCGCACCGCGGCCATGCGGCTGCCCGCCGAGATGCTCCGGGCCTTCCTGCCGCCCCACACCGTCGGCAGCGCCCGGTGCGTCTCGACCGCGGTCCTGGAGCCGGCGTACGACGTCGCCGGTGACGCCTTCGACCACTCGGTGATCAAGGACGTGCTGAACACCATGATCCTCGACTCCATGGGGCACGATCTGGCCGCCGGCCTGACCACGTCGGTCGCCATGGCGGCGGCGCGGAACGCCCGCCGCGGCGGCGGCAACCTGTCCGACGTGGTCGGCTCCGTCGACCAGGCCCTCACCCAGTGGCTGCCCGACCACTTCTGCACCGGCGTGCTGTGCCGGCTCGACGCCGTCACCGGGGTGCTGCGCTGGGTCAACTGTGGCCACCCGCCGCCACTGCTGATCCGTGCCGAGCGGGTGCTCGAAGGAGCGCTGGACAGCCCCCCGCAGCCCCCGATCGGCCTGGCCGACCACCTCGCCACGGAAACCCGGCAGGTCCACGAGACGGTGCTGGAGCCGGGCGACCGCGTCCTGCTCTACACCGACGGCGTCGTGGAGGCGCGCGACGCGGACGGTGTGGAGTTCGGCCTCGACCAGTTCACCGACTTCATCATCCGCTCCTCCGCCGCCGGCCAGCGCCCGGCCGAGGTGCTGCGGCTGCTCATCCACGCCGTCCTCGACCGCCAGTGCGACCAGCTGCGGGACGACGCGACCATCCTGCTCTTCGAATGGCGCCCGCAGCGCCGGTGACGCCGTACCGCGCCGGTCACTGAAGGACCGGGCGCGGGGAGGAGACGATCTCGACGAACTCGCCGACCTCGTGCCGGTCCAGGTGCTGTGCGATGTCGGCCTCGCTGATCATGCCGACCAGCCGGTGGGCTTCGGTGACCGGCAGGCGGCGGATCCGGTGCTTCTCCATGAGTTGCAGGACCTCGGCCTGGTCGGCGCTCGCGTCGATGGTGACCGGCTTGCCCTGGGCGAGTTCGCCGGCGGTCGTGGTCCTGGGGTCGCGGCCCTCGGCGAGGCACTTGACCACGATGTCGCGGTCGGTGACGATCCCGTGCAGCCGGTCGTCGGCGCCGCAGATCGGCAGCGCGCCGACGTCCAGTTCGCGCATCCGCCGGGCCGCGGTCTCCAGCGTTTCGCTCTCCTGAACACAGGTGGCCCCGGCGTGCATGATGTCCCGCGCGGTGCTCATGACTGCCGCCTCCTTCGGGGTACGGGTTTCGGCCTCCGGACGGGAGCTGTCCCTTCCAGCGTTGTCCCGCCGGTGGAGCCTCCGCATCCCGAGAGCCGGTGGCCGGGAGCCGGGTGACGTGGAAACCGGTGGACGGGGTGGTGCTCGGGCTGCCGGCCGGGGAGTGGCGGCGGTGATCCGCGGGGCGCGTGGCGGGCGCCCCCGGACCCCGTCCCCGAGGACTCAGTCGTGCGGTACGACCGCCACCGGGGCGGTGGAGTGGTGGATCGCCGCGTGGGCGACGGGCCCGAGCCGCATGCCGAGGCGGTGGGACCGCCGACGACGGCCGACGACCACGAGGTCCGCGGCGCCGGAGGCGTCCACCACCGCGCCGGCGCCGCCGGCGACCCGGCAGTCCTCGACGACCGTGACCGCGGGGTACTTCTCCCGCCACGGGGCGAGGGCCTGGGTGAGCAGCCCGGCCTCGACGGCCCGGAACGGCTCCGTCTCGATGCCCGGTCCCACCCATCCCGGGTAGGCCATGACGGGCGGCGGCGTCCAGCCGTGGACGGCCCGCAGCACGGCCCGGCGCGAGGCGGCCTGTCGGAAGGCGAAGTCCAGCACCTGGTCGGCGGGTGCGCCGGTGTCGACGCCGACGACGACCTCCGGGGTGTCGGGGCCGGTGACGCGCTCCTGCTCCCCTGCGCGGACCAGGACGAGCGGCACCTCGCACCTGGCCGCGGCGGCCAGGCCGACCGAGCCGACCAGCAGCCCCTCGAAGCCGCCGACGCCCAGTGATCCGACCACCAGCATGTCGGCGTCCTCGGCGGCCGCCATGAGCGCCGCGACCGGATCGTCCCCGTCGAGGAGGTCGGTGCGCACGTCCAGGTCCGGGTGGGCCGCCCGGACGTCCCGGGCGGCATCGGCGACCATGCGCGCGGTCAGCGTACGGAACTCCTCCGACCGGCCCCGATCCGCGTGCAGGCCGTCGAGCCAGGTCTGGGCGTGGACCACCCGGAGGCCGAGCCCCTGGCGGACGGCTTCGTCGGCGGCCCACCGGGCTGCCGCCGTGCTCTCCTCGGAACCGTCGACGCCGGTCAGCACATGGGTGTTCATCGTGTCTCCTCCAACTCTCGGGCTTTTCCGTCCCGGCCCGGCGCCCCGATCGGGCGCGGACGGACGGGGGGTGTGTACGGGGGCCGGGCGAGGCGCGGGCACACGCCTCGCCCGGGGCGTCCGGTCAGGCGAAGGCGGTCCTGAGGGCCTGGAGGACGGTGTCGGCGTCGGTCAGGGCGTGGTGGACCGGCGGGACGGGGAAGCCGAGTCCGAGCAGGCGGTACACGGCGTGCATCGCGCCGCGCACCGAGTACTCGACGGTGAACACGACGTCCTCGGGGATCTCGACGTACTGGCCGAGGAGGGCGAAGTTGCGGGCTCCGTGCGGGATGACCAGGGGGCGGTCGTGTACGGAGCGGCGGGCGAACTGGCTGGTGATGTACGGCATCATCACCGTGGTGACGGTGGTGGTCGCGCGCACCTCGTCCGCGATGTCGTCGAAGCCGAGCTGGCCGAGGAGTTCGGTGAGGATCTGCCGTCCGGTGGACCCGGCCATGGTGGTGCCGGTGTGTTCGCCCGGGGTGTCCAGGAACAGGCCGTAGCCCCAGAGGGTGAAGACGTCCTCGGGCTGGCCGGCGAAGTGCGGCGGGCGGGGGACCACGATCGACATCAGCCAGGGCGAGTCCTTGAAGGTCATCAGGGCGCCGGTGCCGGGCGCGTTGCCGCTGAACTCCTCGATGCGCTTGAGCAGTGCGGGGCTGCGCATGGTGAGGGTGAAGGACTCCCAGGCGGCTTCGGCCACGTTGCCGTTGAACACGCCGGGCCGGCCGAAGTCGGACGCCTTGCGGGAGAGGGTCTCCCAGAGGGTCCAGCTGCCGTCGCGCTTGTCCCGGATCAACTCCGGCACGGTGTCGTCGCCGCCGAAGGCCGCGTCGGCGGTCATCGAACCGAGCGTGATGAACGCCAGGTCGGGATCGGCGAGTTCGACGGTCTCCGCGCCGCCGTCCCGGAGGAGGTGGAGACGCTTCGCGCGGCGCACGCCGTCCTGCTCGGTGAAGTCGACATCGGTGACGGTGACGCCGTGCTCGAAGTGCACGCCGCGCTCCAGCAGCCACTCGGTGAGCGGCCGCACGATGGAGTCGTACTGGTTGAGGCGGGTGCGGCGCACGCCGGCCAGGGTGTGGATGCGCGGGAACTCCTGGAGGAAGCGCAGGAAGTAGCGCTTGAGTTCGATGGCGCTGTGCCAGTTCTGGAAGGCGAAGGTGGTGCGCCACATCGTCCAGAAGTTCGTGGCGAAGAAGTGCTCGGAGAAGAACTCGTCGATCCTCCGGGAGCCGATCACCGACTCCGGAAGGACGAGCAGCCGGGCCAGCTCCAGCCGGTCGCGCGCGTCGAGCCCGAGGCGGGAGGCGTCGAGGACGCGGTGGTCCCGGTCGATCAGCCGGGCCTTGGCGTGGGTGGGCCAGTCCCGGTTGAAGTCGGTGATCTCCTGCCGTACGGAGACCTGTTCGTCGTCGAGGGTGGGAATCGTCTCCAGCAGGTCCCACAGGCAGGTGTACGCCTCGTCCTCCAGCATCCGCCCGCCCCGGGTGACGTACGCCTGCTCCGGCGAGCCCTGCCCGTCGAGTGAGCCGCCGGGCAGGGGGAGCCGCTCCAGGACGTGGATGTTCTCGCCGGGGAAGTCGCCGTCGCGGATCAGGAAGGCCGCGGCGGCCAGTGCCGCTATTCCGCCGCCGACCAGGTAGGCCTTCGTCTCGCGCCCACAGTCGATCATGATCCGTCCATTCGTCGTCCCGCCCGCGCCCGTGCGGCGCGCCTGCAGCGTTCGGCAGGTGCTGCCAGCCTGCGGCAGGAGCGGCAGCCCCGCGCAGGGGCCGGCAGTCCCCTTTCCGGGGCCGTACGTCCCGGTGGCGGGTGGCGGGTGGCGGGTGGTCGCTGGTCGGCGGCGGGCCGGGGCCGTTCGAGCGGGGCCCGGGACGGTCTGCCGGGGCCGACTCGGAGCAGGGCGTCCTCGCAGGCTATTTGAACGCGTTCAATATTTTCCCTAGAGTGGCCGCGGTCGAGTGAGGGGGGCGTGCCGTGGTCGGTGCCGTGGTTCGACGAGGTGTTCGGCTGGGGGTCCGCATCGGAGCGGTGCCCGCCGGAGTGGCCGGTTCGTTGTGGTTCGGCGCCGCCGCGGCGCGGCTCCTCAGGGAACCGCATGCCCTGACGGGGGGTTTGCCGCTCCTTGCCGTCGTGGTCGGTGGAAGCCTGGGTGTCGGCGTCCTGGTCGGCGCGGTCACCGGTGTGGTGCTGGCGCTGTCACCCGAGTGGTTGGCCGGGCGCGCCTGGCTGCGAGGACCACTCGCCGGGATCGTCGCCGGGACGGCCTGTCTCGGCGAGACCGTCGTCATGGCGGTGGCGACCGACGGCGGATACGGGCCGATGCTGCTCACCCTCCTCTCCACTCCCGTGGTCGGCGTCGTGGCGGCGGTGCACAGCGGTGACATCCGGGGACGCGGGCAAGCGGAGTAGGCGCCCGCCCGGTCGCTCGGGGCGACCGGGCGGGCGTCCTTCTCCCTGGCGGTACGTCAGGCGGTCGGCGCGGTGGTCCTGGTGTTGCGGCGGCGGACGTAGACGGTGGCGAGGGCGGCGGCGATCACCGCTCCGCCGGAGGCGCCGGCGACGGTCGGGTTGATCATGGGGACGGAGGCGGCGGGCTGGGCCCCGCCGCACTGGGCGTGGCCTATGACGAGGTTGGCGCCGTTCAGGGACGGCAGCAGGGTGATGTGGACGGCGTTGACGGTCAGCACGCCGTTGGCGTCGGTGGTCTGCTCGTTGAGGACGATCGAGCCGACGAGGGGGATGTCGACCTTGGTGTTGGCGGGGGCGTTGGCCTGGAGGTTGGTCGGCAGGACGCCGACGGTGATCGTCCCGCCCGCGATCAGGCCGCTGCCGGTGGCCCCGGTGGGGGTGGCGGTGCAGGTCGAGTTGACGCCGTTCAGGGAGACCGAGGCGACGCCGAGGTTGAGCCCGAGCTTGTCGACCGTCGCCGAGGCCGACGAGGTGCCGGCGGCCGGGTCCCCGGCGGTGGTCGCGGTGAGCACGGAAGTGGTGGCGACCGGCCCCACGTTGAGGCCGACGAGGGTCTGCGTGCCGCCGGCCGGGTAGGTCGACTCGGGCGACGGGGCGACGGCGACCAGCCCGGCGAGGGCCTCCGTGGAGACGACGTAGGCGTCGGCCGTGGGGGCGGGGAGGGCCGCGAACGCCGGGGTGGCCGTGGCCAGGACGCCGGTGGCGAGCGTGGCGCCGGCCAGGACACGGATGCTGGTGCGAATGCTCACGTGGTGGGCCTTTCGTGTGTGGCAGGTTGAGGGTTGTGGGTCCACTCCGCCGACGGGCCGTGGCGTTCGGCCGCGGGCCCCGGCCGCGGAGAAGTCTCATCGGTCAGGCGGCGGCGATCTCCTGGGCGGCGGGCAGCGGCTCGGCCGTGCGCGCCGTCTTCTGCCAGGAGCCCTTGCGCCGCACGATCCGCCAGAAGGCGCGGACCGCGACGATGTAGGTGGTCGCGGCGTAGACCGCGAGCGCCAGGCCGTAGCCGAGCGCGGCCCGGCGGCTGATCCCCGGTTCGCTGCGGCGCCGGTAGAGCGGCCCCCAGACGGCGAACTCGGCGACGCCGACGAGGAGGTAGAGCGCGATCAGCAGAGCACCGCCCTGGCGGAGGAAGGCGAGGACGAACTCCGGGTAGGCGACGATGTTGTAGGCGAAGGCGGCGATCGGAACGGCGTACACGATCAGGCCGATGACCTGGAGCCAGGGCTGGACCATGAAGTAGAGGACCTCCAGGAAGCCCATCGTGGTGAACTCGCGGGAGCTCCAGATCCGGCGCAGGTAGGGCGCGCACTGCATCGCGCCCTGGGCCCAGCGGACCCGCTGGGTGATCAACTGCCGTACGTTCCAGAGGGCTTCCTGGTCCACCCAGGCGGTCGTGGTGTAGCCGTTGCGCCAGCCGGCGAGCATCATCCGCAGCCCGAGCTCGAAGTCCTCCAGCAGCGCCCTGCCCCACGGTTCGCCGTCGCCCCGCTCGATCGAGCGCAGTGCGCTGAGCCGGTTGGCCTGGCCGTTGCCGCCCACGTTGACCGTCCCGGTGTGCCGGCGGGTGATCTGGATGGCGGAGATCGGCCCGCGGAACTCGATGTCCTGCATCCGGGCCAGCAGCCGGGCGAAGCGGTTGGCGAGGCGGCCCCGGCCGGGCAGTGGCACGGCCACGTCGCGGTTGGACATCCGGACCTCGACCTGGACGGCGCCGATGGCCGGGTCGCCGAAGAACGACGGTCCGGCGAAGCAGTCCAGCATGCCGGGGGAGGGGCGTCCGTCGGCGTCCAGGACGGTCACGACGACCCGGTCGGCGTCGGTGTCCTCGGGCAGCCAGGCCTGGAGCGCCCGGTAGGCGGTGTTCAGGGCGTCGCCCTTGCCCGTCCGCGCCTGCGGCAGTCGCCGGCTGACGAGGTGGACGGGCCGGCCGGCGTCCATCCGGGCGCGCACCACCTCGGCCGTCCGGTCCTCGGAGTGGTCGTCGATGACCCAGACGCGGGCGTCGGGGAAGTGCCGGGCGAGGTAGTCGAGGGTGGTGCCGATCACGGCCTCCTCGTCCCGGCAGGGGACGAAGAAGTGCCAGCTGAACCGGGTCGGGTCGCCCGGGGTGTCCGGGCGGGCCCGCAGGAAGTTGCGCACGATCACGCCGACGTAGGCGAGGAAGCTGACCCCGAGGACGAAGGACAGGGATATGGAGACGTCGAGCAGGGTCACGGCGCACCGACCTCCGCGTCGTGGGTGGACGCGTCGCGGGCGGACGTGTCGTGGGTGGACGTTCGGGTGATCAGGAAGAGGAAGAGCAGCAGGGCGATCACGGCGGCGGCCATCATCAGCACCGAGCCGAACAGGACGTGCGTCCAGCCGAACCCCTCGTCGCCGTAACGGTTCTGCATGGCGACGATCAGCGTCAGGCGGCCCAGGTTGGCGGCGACGACCAGACCGGCCGCCAGGACGAAGCCCAGCAGCACCCGGGTCGGCCGGCGCGAGCCGAACAGCAGCAGGACGCCGGACAGCAGGGCGAGCGGGGCGATCAGCAGGGCGCTGCTGCACCCGGTGGTCAGTGCGATCCCGCGCCCGAACCCGCCGTCGCCGCCGGCGTAGAGCACGGGCGCGTCGGGGGAGGAGAGCAGCATGGTCCGCAGGCCGAGCGCGTGGGAGACGAACCACTGCGCCCCGGCCATCTCGCGGTAGCGGTAGTAGCGCTCGCCGACGACCAGGAACCCGCACAGGCCCAGCAGCAGCGGCCCGGACACCCCGGCGAGCAGTCGGCCGGACAGCGGGGTGCGGCCGTGCTGCGGCAGGTGCGAGCGGGCCGGCCGGGAGGGCCGGGAGGGTTGCGGGTACACGTCTGCGGTCACGAGGAATCCCCCTGGGGAAAGGCGGGTTGGCGGGACGGCGGGCGGCGGTCGGGCCCGTCCGGTCCGCGTGGTCTGTCAGGTCGTTCCGGTCCGCCCGGTCCGCCCGGACCGGTGGGAGGACCGGTGGGCGGACCGGCGCTCCGGGGCCGGCTACGCGTCGTCGCGGCGCCGGCCGGTCGGCTCGGAGCGGTCGGCGGCGAGCCGGCTGCGCCGGAGCAGGACGGCTCCCAGGACCACCAGGGCCGTCGCGGCCGCCGCCGCGAGGCCGAGGCCGGGTGAGCCGGTCGAGGCGAGTACACCGCCCCCGGCCGCCGCCGGGGGAAGGCCGCCGCCTATGGGTCCGTACATGGGCAGGTTCCTCTCGTTGCGACCGGGTCGTCCCGATCTGCGTTCTGGCAGCCGTATGGTGCTGTGCCGATCGGATGTTCGGATGGGCACGCCGCGCCCATTCGGGTGTAAATCACCCATTTGCCTCAATCGGTCGCGCAGGAACGATGATCGGACGGGTGGTCGGCGACGGTGATCGCCGGTCAACCCCGCCTTCGGGAGGCGGGTTTGAGGGTCCGAAGGGTCGACCGGGTCGGCCGGCGGGTGGTCGCCTGCGGGCCGGACCAGGGCGTATTAGGCCATGAGGGTGACATTGGGTCGATGTATGGATCTTTCTTTCGAATCCGTCCATATCGTCTGCTGATACTTCCTCGGCACACCCCCTCCACCCCTCGCCCCCTTCGGAGCGTCATGTCCTCGACCGATGTCGCCCTGGTCTTCGGAACCCGGCCGGAGATCGTCAAACTCGCCGGAGTGGCCCGCCTCCTGGGACCGCAGGCCCGCGTCGTGTGGAGCGGCCAGCACTGGGACCCGGCCCTCACCACCACCTTCTTCGCGCAGTACGGCCTGCCCCGCCCGCACCACCTGCTGAAGGGCGTCGGCGGCGAACCGCGCGGCCGGCAGATCGGCCGCATGGTCAGCGCGCTGAGCGACCACCTCGCGGCCCGCCCGCCGGCCGCCGTCGTCGTCCAGGGCGACACCAACACCGCCGCCGCCGGCGCGCTCGCGGCGCACTGCGCCGGCATACCCGTCGTCCACGTCGAGGCCGGCCTGCGCTCCTTCGACCCCGACATGCCCGAGGAGGCCAACCGCCGCCTCATCGCCCCCCTCGCCGACCTGCACTGCGCGCCCACCGCGACCGCGGCGGCGCACCTGCTGCGCGAGGGCGTCGAACCGGAGCGGGTGGTGATCACCGGGAACACCGTCGTCGAGGCGACCCTGGAGACCCTGCCCGCCGAGGCCGAGGCCCGCCGCATCGTCGCCGGGCACGGCGTCACCCCGGGCGGCTACGTGCTCGCCACCATCCACCGCCCCGAGAACACCGACGACGCCGCGCGGCTCGCCCAGATCCTCGACCAACTCGCCGCCCTCGACCTGCCGGTGCTGCTGCCGCTGCACCCCCGGACCCAGGGCGCCGTCGACGGGTTCGGCCTGCGCGCCTCCGCCGCCCGGCTGCGCCAGATCGAGCCGCTGGACCACGCCGCCTTCCTCGCCCTGGCCCGGCACTGCCGCCTGCTGGTGTCGGACTCCGGCGGGATCCAGGAGGAGTGCACGGTGCTCAAGCGCCCGCTCGTGGTGGTGCGCAACTCCACCGAGCGCCCTGAGGCGGTCCAGGCCGGCTTCGCCCGCCTCGCCCGCCCGGGCCACCAACTCGCGCGGGCCCTGCGGGACTTGCTCGACGACCCGGCCGGCGCCGAACGGCTGGCCCGGCTGCCCTCCCCGTACGGCACCGGGCAGGCGAGCGCCGACATCGTCACCGCCGTGCGCAACCGCTACCTGGCCCGTGAACGGCCCTCCGTTCCGGGGCCCGACCGCGAGCTCGTGACGCTCGCGGCCGCGGCGGCCGAGCTGAGGCCCGTCTGACGGCTCCCGGCGGCCGCGCGCCCCGGGCTTGCCCCCGGGCCGCCCCCGGGACGAGGCTGGAGGGAGGACGGAAACGGGCGCGGGAGGCGTCACTCGTGGACGGACGCGAGTCCGCGGGCCGGACCGGCAGCGGCCACCGGAGCGTGCCGCACACGGCGGACCTGCGGGTGGAGGCGTGGGCGCCGACGGCCGAGGGCTGCATCGGCGAGCTGGTGCACGCCGTCGTCGGCAGCTTCGCCGAACTCGGCGGCGCCCGGATCGTCGGCGAACGCGCCTGCACCGTGCTCGCGGTGAGCGACCCGGACCTGCTGGCCGGGGTGCTGGAGGAGGTCATCTACCGGATGGACGCCGACGGCGAACTGCCCGCCGCGCTCGCCCTCGGCCCGATCCGCGGCCTGGACGGCGCCCGGAGCATCGAGGTGCGCTTCCGGATGGCCGACGCCGCCACCGCCGCGCTGGTCGGCGCCGTCCCGAAGGCCGTCTCCCTGCAGGGCCTGGAGCTGGCCGCCGGGCCGGACGGCTGGACCTGCGCGGCCACCGTGGACGTCTGAGCCGTGGACCTTCGAGCGCGCGCGACGGGAGCGGGGTGAGCGAGGTGGAGATCGCACTGACCGAGGCGGGCCGTCACCGCTGGCGGATCGAGCCGCACCCGCCGATGCGGGTGCCGGGCGTGGTCTTCGCGAACGACGCGCTGCTGCCGCAGGCCGCCGGGGACCGCGCGCTGGAGCAGGTGGCGAACGTGGCGACGCTGCCCGGGATCGTCCGGGCCTCGTACGCGATGCCCGACGTGCACTGGGGCTACGGCTTCCCGATCGGCGGGGTCGCCGCCACCGACGTCGAACAGGGCGGGGTGGTCTCGCCCGGCGGCGTCGGCTTCGACATCTCCTGCGGGGTCCGGCTGCTGGCCGCCGGGGTCGGCCGGGACGAACTCGACGCCGAACGCCTGCGCCGGCTGATGGACCTGCTGGACCGCACCGTCCCGCGCGGTCTCGGCCGCGGCGGACTGTGGCACCTCGCCGGGCCGGAGGAGCTGGACGACCTGCTGCTCGGCGGCGCCCGCTACGCCGTCGAGCACGGTCACGGCGTGCCGCGCGACCTCGAACGCTGCGAGGACCGGGGCGTCCTGGCGGGCGCGGCCCCCGGAGAGGTGAGCACCCGGGCCGTCGAACGCGGACTGCAGCAGGTCGGCAGCCTCGGCTCGGCCAACCACTTCCTGGAGGTGCAGGCCGTCGACCGGGTGCACGACCCGGAGACGGCGGCCGCCTTCGGCCTGCGGCCCGGCCAGGTCTGCGTCATGATCCACTGCGGCTCGCGCGGCCTCGGCCACCAGATCTGCACCGACCACGTTCGCGCCATGGACCGCGAGCTGCACCGCTACCGGATCGAGCTCCCGGACCGCCAGCTCGCCTGCACCCCGGTGGACTCCCCGCGCGGCCGCGCCTACCTGGGTGCCATGACCGCCGCCGCCAACTACGGGCGGGCCAACCGGCAGCTGCTCTCCGAAGCCGCCCGCCGGGCCTTCGCCACCGCCCTCGGCGTCGGGCTGGAGCTGGTCTACGACGTGTCGCACAACCTCGCCAAGCTGGAGACCCACGAGGTGGACGGCGTGGCCCGGAGGCTGTGCGTCCACCGCAAGGGCGCCACCCGGGCCCTGCCGCCCGGCGACCCCGACCTGCCCGCCGACCTCGCCGAGGCCGGGCAGCCGGTGCTGGTGCCGGGCACGATGGGCACCGCCTCGTACGTCATGGTCGGGCTGCCCGGCAACGAGGCGTTCAGCTCCGCCTGCCACGGCGCCGGGCGGGTCTGGAGCCGCCACCAGGCACTGCGGATGGTGCGCGGCGAGCGGCTCAGGGCCGAGCTGGAGGCGCACGGCATCGCCGTCCGCCCCGCCTCGATGCGGGCCCTGGCCGAGGAGACGCCCCAGGCGTACAAGGACGTGGACGCGGTGGCCGCCGTCACCGAGGCCGCCGGCCTGGCCCGGCAGGTCGCCCGGCTGGTGCCGCTGGGCGTGTGCAAGGGGTGAGCCGGCCCGGCCCGCCGGATGGCCTCGGGGCTGTGGGCTCGGCGGAATCGGGCGCTTCGAGAAGGCGGTGCCGCGCCGCAGCTCCTGAGGTTCCGGGCCGCTCCCGTTCCGGGCCGCTCCCGCCGCCTGCGTCACACGAGGTCGAAGGCGGCGGGGGTGCGCCCCGTCCAGATCCGGCGGGAGGCCTGCTCGGGGTAGCGGACGGTCTCCGAGCGGGCGTCGAACACCCGGGTGAGCTGCCGGTCCGGCTCGAAGGCGGCCCACCCGGGGTCGCCGGTGGCGACGAACCGGATCCAGGCCTGTTGCAGCTCGGCGGAGACCTGGACGGCCTCCGGGCCGGGCGGGTCGCCGAGGAAGTGCCGGGCCATCGGGCTGTCCAGGGTGCCGAAGGCCAGCGGAACGTCCAGGCCGTGGCAGGCGCCGAACACCCCGCCCGCGGCGGGGGCCGGGAAGGCCAGCTCGAAGAGGTGGGAGGTGCCGCCGGCGGCGGTGTTGCCCTCGGCCAGGTGGAGCGAGGGCATCCGGAACAGGGCGTCGGAGCCGACCGCTTCGAGCAGTTCCCCGGGCGTGGCGCCGGGGAGGGCGGCGCGGTAGGCGTCCGGGCCGTCCGGTCGCGGGGCGAGCTGGTCCAGGGCGGTGCGGGCCTCCTCCTCCGTGAAGGTGCCGTGCCGGCCGCTGAGCACGCTGAACAGCCGGAACTCGTCGCGGGTGTGGCCGACGAGCAGGGCGGTCCCGGCGGCCCGGCCGGCGGCCAGGGCGGCCCAGGGCTCCTCGGTCAGCACCTCGCCGTCGACGACCGGAACGGTGGCGACGCCGGTCTGGGCGAGCCGCCCCCAGCGCTCCAGGTGCTCCGGGAGTGCGGTGCCGAGGTCGGTGACCGCGGCCGCCAGGCGCCAGGGGTCCACCTCGGCGAGGGCGGTGGTGGTGGGGGCCGTGCCGAGCCGCTTCGCCAGCTCGGCGGTGACCTCGGCGGCCAGTGCGGGGGTGCAGAGGTTGCCCCCGACGGTGTGGGCGATGGCACGGTGGAACAGGCCGCGTGCCCGGTCCATGGTCAACAGCGCGGCGACCGATGCGGCGCCGGCGGACTGGCCGGCGACGGTCACCCGGTCGGGGTCGCCGCCGAAGCCGGTGATGTTGTGCCGCACCCACTCCAGGGCCGCGATCTGGTCGAGGAAGGCGCGGTTGGCGGGGGCGCCGGGGAGCAACGCGAAACCCTCCGCGCCGACCCGGTAGTTGACGCTCACCACGACCATCCCGGCCCGGGCCAGCCCGACCGGGTCGTACAGCGGGTCGCCCGCGGTGCCCGAGATGAACGCGCCGCCGTGGATCCAGACCAGCACCGGCAGTCCGGCCGCGCCCGGATCCGGGGTGCAGACGTTGAGGGTGAGCCAGTCGGTGCCCTGGGTCGGCTCGGCGGGCAGCGGCCCGGACTGCGGGACGACGGGGCCGAACTCGAAGGCCTCGCGGACGCCGTCCCAGGGCTCGGGCGGGGCGGGGGCGGCGAAGCGGAGCGCTCCGACCGGCGGTCGGCCGTACGGGATGCCGCGGAACACCGCGAGTCCCCGGTCCAGGAAGCCGCGGACGGTTCCCTCGGTGGTGGGGGCGACGGGCTGGACGAGCATGTGGACACTCCCTCCCTCGGAATGCCATCAGCGTTATCGGTCAGCTGTATTATGTCAAGCGTATGGGAAAGGTTCGAGGAGTCTTCGAGGAGCGCCGGGCATGCCCAAGCAGGTGGACCACCAGGAGCGCCGCGAGACCATCGCCCGGGCGCTGTGGCGGGTGGTGGAGCAGCGCGGCACCACGCACCTGACCCTGCGCGAGGTCGCCCGGGAGGCGGGCATCTCGCTCGGGCAGTTGCAGCACTACTTCGGCTCCCGGGCGGAGCTGCTCGGCTTCGCCACGGACCTCGCCGGGGAGCAGAGCGCGCTGCGGGTCGGCCGGGCGCTGGCGGGGCTCGGCGAGCGGCCGCACCCGCGCGCGGTGCTGCGGGCGATGCTCGTCGAGCTGCTGCCGCTGCACGTCGACTCCCGCACCACCAGCCGGATGAGCGCCGCCTACGTGCTGGAGGCGCTGCACGACGAGGAGGTCCGCGAGCGGGCACGGGGGGCGCTGTCGCGGGGGCGGGCGATGGTGGAGCAGGTCGTCCGGCAGGCGAGCGCCGACGGGCTGATCGCGGCCGACCGCGACCCGGTGGTGGAGACCGACCTGCTGCTCGCGCTCACCGGGTTCACCACGCTGCTGGAGCTGGGCGTGGTCGAGCCGGCCGCCGCGCTCACGGCCGTCGACCGGCACCTGGACCGGCTGTTCGAGGTGGCGGGCCGGTCTGCGGGTGAGGCGGAGGGCGGGTCCTCGGGCCGGTGACGGCGTGGCAGGCTGACCGGGTAGCACCGCAGCCCGCGACCAGGAGTACCAGGAGCACCACGTGGACCGACCCGCCGCCCTCCGCCTCGACGCCACCGCCTCCGGGCACCCGGCGGGCATCCTCGACGCCGCCGAGCGGGCCGAACGCCGGGGCATGGACCGGCTGGTGGTCGCCGAGACCGCCTACGACCCGTTCCTCCAGCTCGCCCGGGCCGCCGACCGCACCGAGTCGATCGAACTGGCCACCGGCATCGCGGTGGCCTTCGCCCGTACCCCCATGACGCTCGCCTACCAGGCCTGGGGGCTGCACGCGGCCTCTGGCGGACGGGCCGTCATCGGGCTGGGCTCGCAGGTCAAGCCGCACATCGAGAAGCGCTTCGGGATGCCCTGGGACCGTCCGGCCGCCCGGATGCGCGAGTACGTGCACGCGGTGCGGGCGATCTGGAACAGCTGGCAGACCGGTGAACGGCTGCGCTTCCGGGGCGAGTTCTACACCCACACGGTGATGACGCCGGTCTTCTCGCCGGACCCGGTCCCGGCCGGGGTACCGCGGATCCTGCTGGCGGGCGTCGGGCCGCTGATGACCCGCACCGCCGGGGCGGTGGCCGACGGCTTCCTCAGCCACCCCTTCTCCTCCACCGCCTACCTGACCGAGCAGGTGCTGCCCGGGCTGACCGGGGAACGGGCGCGGGCCGAGGCGGAGGGCGCCGCGTGGACGGGGCGGCCGTTCGAGATCGTCGGGAACGTGCTCACCGCCACCGGCCGTACCGAGGAGGAGCTGGCGGCCAACCGGGCCGGGGTGCGCGAACGGCTCGCCTTCTACGCCTCCACCCCGGCCTACCGGCCGGTGCTGGCGCAGCACGGCTGGGAGGGCCTGCAGGAGGAGCTGCACACCCACTCGGTGCGGGGGCGCTGGGCGGAGATGGCCGCGCTGATCGACGACGAGGTGTTCGACACCTTCGCGGTGTCCGGTTCGGTCGAGGAGGTCGCGCGGGAGATCCACCGCCGGTACGCGGGGCTGGTCACCCGGCTGTCCGTCAGCCTGCCGGAGGACGCGGACCCGGAGCTCGGACTCGACGTGCTGGCGGCGGTGCGCGCGCTGGGGTGAGCGGTGCGCCGGCCGGGGGGAGCGGTGCGTCTGTCGGGGGGAGGCGTCTGCTGGGGTGAGGCGTCTGCCGGGGTGAGCGGAATCTGACGCCGGGCGGTCGGGGAGTGGCATCGATCGATCGGGAGCCGGCCAAGAACGGGCACATTCGGGCAAGCGGTTTCCGGTGGCACGGACGGGCGGCAGGATCGCGCTGAAGTCGGACAGGACGGGCCGCGCGGCCGGGACGGCGCGCTCCGGTCGGGTCCTGACCGCCCGTTGCCGATCGTGGGGGTGCCCGCGTGTCCGTGTCCGACGATCGCACCACCGCCCAGGGCCCGTACGGGCCCCGCCGCGAGAGCGGGGACCAGGGCGAGGGGGGCGAACACGCCGAGAGCTGGGAGTACGCCGAGAGCGAGGAGTTCGTCGAGGCCGACGAACTGGCCGAGCTCGACGAGTTCCTGCGCGTCTGCGCCGAACTGACCGGCTTCGACGTGGCCGAACTGCGCGCCACCGGCATGGCGCAGGAGCACCACCGCACCGCCCTGGCCCACCCGGCCCGCGACGAGCACGCCCTCGTCCACCTCTGGTACGTCGGCGCCTGGCCCGGCGAGGCGCCCACCTCCGCCCGCGCCCACGACCAGGGGCTGGTCTGGCGGACCTTCCACGGCAGCCCGCCCGGCACCGCATCCCCCGGCCACGGCAGCTGGGCCCTGGCGCCCCGCGGGGGTGAGGAGCGGTGACCGCCCGCTGGGACGCCATCGTCGTCGGCGCCGGCTTCGCCGGGAGCCTGGTCGCCCACCGGCTCGGCGCACACGGCTGGCGGGTCCTCGTCCTGGAGGCCGGACGGGCCGCGCCCGGCGCCGCCGAGACCGCCACCGCCCACCGCGCCGCCGGCGGCGGCCCGCCCACCGCGCCCTACCCGCACAGCCCCGACGCGCCGTCACCCGACGTCACCGACCTCACCGGACGCCCGGACGGCGGATTCACCGCCACCGGGCACCTCCGGCAGCACGGACCGCTGCCCTACGCCAGCGGCTACCTGCGCGCCAACGGTGGCACCGGGCTGCTCTGGACCGGTCTCACCCCGCGCATGCACCCCGAGGACTTCCGCACCGGCGACCTCGGCCACGGCCGCAACTGGCCGATCGGCTACCACGACCTGGAGCCGTACTACCGCGAGGCCGAGCAGGAGCTCGGCGTCGCCGCCGACGCCGAGGAGCAGCGCCGCGCCGTCGGACTGCCCCTCCCGGACGGCTACGCCTACCCGATGCGGGCCATCCCCGCCAGCTACCTCGACCGGCAGCTCGCCCGCGCGCTCGACGGCCGGAGCGTCCGCGACCCCGCCATGGCCGACCCGGCCCGGCTCGCCGTCACCGGCACCCCGCACGCCCGCAACGGCCGGCCCGGCCGGCCGGGCAGCCGCGTCGGACCGCTCTGCGAGGGCAGCGCGAGCTGCGTCCCGGCCTGCCCGACCGGCGCCAAGTACACCCCGCTGCGCACCCAGGCCCGCTGGGCGTCCGGCGTCGAACTGCGCACCGAGGCGGTGGTCGGCCGGGTGGTCGCCGACCCGGTGACCGGACGGGCCACCGGCGTCGAGTACCTGGCGGGCGGCACCACCCACCGGGTCGACGCCGACCTCGTGGTGCTCGCCGCGCACGCGATCGAGAACGCCCGGCTGCTGCTCCTGTCCGGCCTGGCCAACCGCAGCGACCAGGTCGGCCGGAACCTGATGGACCACCCGGCGCTGCTCACCTGGGGCCTGATGCCCCGACCGGTCGGCCCGTACCGGGGGCCCGGCTCCACCAGCGGACTGGAGGCCTTCCGCTTCGGCCCGTCCCGGCGCCACCGGGCGCCGTTCCGGATCGAGATCGGCAACTGGGGCTGGTCCTGGGCCGGCGGCACCCCCGAGGCCGAGGCCGCCGACCTGCTCGCCGCCGGACTGCGCGGCAAGGAGCTGCGCGAGCGCCTCGGCGACCGGCTCGGCCGCCAGTTCTCGCTCCAGTTCGAACTGGAGCAGCCCGCCGACCCGGCCAACCGGGTCACCCTCGACCCGGACCGGCGCGACCCGCTCGGCCTGCCCGCACCGGCGATCCACTACGACCTCTCCGAGTACGTCCGCGAGGGCATGGCCTCAGCCCGGGCCGTCTCCGACCAGCTGTTCGCCCTGCTGGGCGCCGAGGACCACACCGCCTACCCGGCCGTCCGGTGGCCCGGCCGGCTCGAACACCGGGGCGCCGTCCACGGCTACCGGGGCGCGGGCCACGCGGGCGGCACCCACCTGATGGGCGACGCGCCCGGCACTTCCGTGGTCGACCACTGGCAGCGCAGCTGGGACCACCCCAACCTGTACGCCGTCGGCTGCGGCTCGATGCCCTCGCTCGGCACCTCCAACCCCTCGCTCACCATGGCCGCCCTCGCACTGCGCAGCTCCGACCGGATGCACCGGGAGCTGCTGGAGCTGAACCGGCCGGTGGCCATCCCCGCCGCCCGCACGACCGCGCCCCCTCCTCCCCGTACGCCCGCACCCCCTTCCTCCTCGGAGCCCGTATGACCGGCCTGCCGCTGCCGCCCGTTCCGGAGCCGTACCACCTGCCCTTCCACTACGGAGCCCTGCACAACATCGGTGTCGACTACCTGGTCGAGCCCGAGCGGGCCCGCCGACTGCTCGCCAAGCGCCACCCGGGGCTGGCCGTCGCCGCCTTCGACGGCGGGGCCTGCGTGTCGCTCAACTACCAGCTGTACTTCGCCCAGTATCCGAACGGCGGCGGCATCACCCAGGAGGTGGAGATCAACCTGATCGCCCACCCGCTCTTCGCCGAGGAGCGCATTCCGGCGGTCAACTACGGGCAGTACGCCCGGGGTTACGACCAGACCAAGCTGCTCGGCATCGCCCGGCTGCACGTGCTGTGCGACAACCCGCTCGCCATCGACGCCGGGCGGCGGCTGTACGCCGAACCCAAGCGGCCCGGCTGGTTCGAGACCACCCTGCCCTCGCTCAACGCGCCCGCCGTGCGCGAGCGGTGGACCGTCTCCTGCCGCCGCGCCACCCTCGGCGCGGACGGGCTGCGCCGCCACGAGGACGAGATCCTCGCCCTCGACGTCGACCTGATCGGGCTCACCCCCGAGCCGGTCAACAACACCCCGATCACCGGCTACGGCACCGACGACGAGGGCAAGCTGCTCGCCGGACCGCTCAACGTCCACCAGCCGTACCGCTACTACGCCCTGGACGACCGCACCGCCGACCGCGTCCGGCTCGACCTCGGCAACCCGGCCGAGGAGCCCGCCCGGGACCTCGCCCGGCTGATCGCCGACGCCCAGGCCGCCGGGGTCTGGACCTACCAGTCCCCGCCGGTCGCCGCCCACAACCGCGCCTACTACATCCGGTGACGGCCCGAACGCCCTCCTCCGAGGGCCTCCCGCCGTTCGTTCCGGGTAGGACCGCCGTCCGCCGGGACATCGCGCGTGGCCGGGTCTGGTCGGCCATGCCGTACACCGTGCTCGCGGACGACGGCGCCACCCTGACCCTGGCCGCCCGCCCCGGTATCGAGAGCCTGGTGCCCGACAGCTGGACCACCGCGCAGCGCACCGGGAACGCCGCCGACCGCATGCGCGGCATCGACGGCCTCGCCGCCGGACACTGGGAGCTCGACAGCTGGACCTGGCGCGACACGGTGACGCTCGGCCACTTCACCGCCGGGGAGCCGTTCAGCGTCCACCGCTTCCTGACCCCCGAGGGCCGGCCGTTGCGCTGGTACGTCAACTTCGAGCTCCCGTACCGGCGGACCGCCATCGGCATCGACACCCTCGACCTCTACCTGGACCTGGTGATCGCCCCCGATCTGTCGACACACACCTGGAAGGACGAGGACGAGTACGCCCAGGCCCGGCGCCTCGGCCTGATCGACGAGACGACCCACCGGCAGGTGGACCTCGCCCGCGACCGCGCCCTCGCCCAACTCCGCGACCGCACCGGCCCGTTCGCTCCCGACCCGGCCGCCTGGACGCTGCCGCCGCCCGGCCCGCTGCCCGTCCTGCCGGCCACCACCCTCAGCACCCCTGCGGCCACCTGGGCCTGACGGCCGGCCGCCTGCTAGCCTGGCGCGCCGACATGGACGAGAGCAGCGAGAACGGCGAGAGCAGCGAGAGCGGTGAGCCTCGCGGGACCGGTCGGACCGGTGCGACGGGCGACGCCGAGGCGCTCAGGCACCTGCACGACGGCGGAGACTACCGGCGGCTGGCCGAGCGGACGGCCGACCCGGACGTGCTGCGCCAACTGGCCCGGGCCGAATACCCGTTCGTCTGGCACGCGATCGCCCGGAACCCCGCCACGCCCGCCGAGGTGCTCGCCGCGCTGTCCACCCGGCGCCACAGCACCTGGAACGACAACCGGCTGCTGGAACTGCTCGCCGCGCACCCCGCCCTCACCGGTGCGGCCCTGAACGCACTGGTCGACCTGGTGGCCGTACGGCTGCGGGCGGAGGACCGCCCGTACGCCGCGGTGCTGGAGCTGGCCCGGCGGTCGGAGGTGACGGTCGAGCGGCTGCACTGGTTGGGGCATCTGCCGGGCGCCTCCGCCTGGTTGCGGCGGGGGATCACCCGGGCGTTGGCGGCGCGGGCCGATCGGTGAGCGCGGCCCGGGCCCGAACGCCGGGCGAGCCTGTGGCGGGTGCCCGGGCCCAGTGCGCGGCGAGGGCGGTGCCGACGAGCAGTTGGAGCTGGTGGTAGGCCATCAGCGGCAGCACCATCGCCCCCGCCTCCGGCCCGAACAGCACGGTGGCCATCGGCAGACCGCTGGCCAGGCTCTTCTGCGAGCCGCACAGCATCGCCGCGACCGCGGCCGGCCGGTCGAGCCCCAGCAGCCGGGCGCCGAGGCGGGTGGCCGCCAGGACCGTGGCGAGCAGGGCGAGCAGCACCGCGAGCAGCCCGAGCAGGGCCGGCAAGGTCGCCTGGCTCCAGACGCCCTGGGCCGTCGCCGCGCTGAACGCGGTGTAGACGACCAGCAGGATCGAGCCGCGGTCCACCGGGGCCAGCACCCGTCTGTGCCGGGTCAGGAGGGCGCCGAGCCAGGGCCGCAGCGCCTGCCCGAGCAGGAACGGAGCGAGCAGCTGCGCCCCGATCCGCAGCAGCCCGTCGGCGGACGGCCCGGTGTGCGAGCCCAGCACTCCGGCCGCCAGCAGCGGGGTGAGGAGCAGCCCGGCGAGGCTGGAGTACGTCCCCGCGCAGATCGCCCCCGGGACGTCGCCTCCGGCGGCCCCGGTGAGCGCCACCGAGGACTGCACCGTCGACGGCACCAGGCAGAGGAACAGCACCCCGGCCTGCAACGGCCCCGTGAGCGGGACGGGCGTGAGCAGCGCGGTGGCCAGGCCGAGCAGCGGGAAGAGACCGAAGGTGGCGGCGAGCACCAGCCCGTGCAACCGCAGGTGACGCAGCCCCGCCAGCGTCTCGCGGGTGGAGAGGCGGGCGCCGTAGAGGAGGAACAGCAGCGCCACCGCGAGGTCGCAGGCCGTTCCGGCGAACCGGGCCGAGGGGCCGGAGGCCGGGAACAGGGCGGCCAGGGCGACCGCCCCGGCCAGGGCCGGCAGGTACGGGTCGAGCCGGCGCGGACGGGCGGTGCGGGTGGGGTGGTCGGTCATCGGGCACCTCCGCGCAGCAGACCTCCGGTCGGCGACCCGGCACCCGCGTGGTCGCCGGCTGCCGAGCCGCTGCCGCTCTGGAGGCCGGCTGCCCGGTCGACCTCCAGCCAGGAGTCGGCGTTCGAGGTGTCGATGACGGTGATCAGGGCGCCACCCGCGGCGGCCGGGGCAGCCCCGACGACGAGCACGGTGCAAGCCCCGGCCGGCGCCAGCGCGGTGGCCCTCGGCACGGTGCGCGGGGAGGGCGGCGCGGGCCCGCGCGGGCGGGCCCTCACCCGGACACCGCCAGGAGGGCGCGGGAGCGGGTGAGGTTCCGCTCCAACAGCTCGGTGGACTCCCGCACCCCGACCCGTCGGCCCTCGGCGGCCGTGGCGGGCAATCGCCCGTCGGAGACCTTCAGCCCGGCCAGCGCCTCCGCCATCGCCCGGTGCGCGGCGAACAGGCACGGCGTGCTGTAGATGGCCACGTCCACCCCGAGCCCGGCCAGCTCGGAGAGCGAGAGCCTGGGGGACTTGCCGCCCTCGATCTGGTTGAACAGCAGCGGCCTGTCGCCGACCACGCGGCGGATCCGGCGGATCGACTCCTCGCTGCGCACGCCGTCCACCAGCACCACGTCGGCCTCCGTCTCGGCGAGGGCGCGGGCGCGGCGCAGGATCTCCGGCTCCTCGGTGGCGTCGGTGCGGGCGACCACCAGGAGGTCGGTGCGGTTGGCGAGCACGGCGTCGAGCTTGGCGAGGTACTCGTCCAGCGGGAGGACCTGCTTGCCGTCGGCGTGGCCGCAGCGGCGGGGGCGCTTCTGGTCCTCCAGGACCACGCCCGAGGCGCCGATGCGCTCCAGCCTGCGCACGACGTGGCAGGCGACCTCGGGATCGACGTAGCCGTCGTCGATGTCGACCAGCAGGTGGTGCCGGGGGAAGGCGCAGCGCAGCCGTTCGACGAAGCCGACCATGTCGGGCCAGGCGATGAAGCCGATGTCCGGCAGGCCGTAGTAGGAGGCGGCGAAGCCGAAGCCGGAGACGAACATGCCGTCGTAGTGCTCGGCCGCGATGGAGGCCGAGTACATGTCGTGGACGCCGATCAGCGGCGTGGTGCCGGGGCTCGCGATCGCCGCGCGCAGCCGCCGACCGGGACCGGCCGTGGTGGAACCGTGGAACAAGGGACTCTCCTCACCTGCGGTGATTTTGCCTGAACTTGGCCTTGCCTAGACCAAACTGAGGTGTCATCACTGTGCGCCCTTTAATGTTCCGTGGGCAAATCTTTAAAGGAGATTCCCTCGTGTGAGTGAAGGGTGGGCGTGAATGTATGTCAGGAATATGAGATGGAAAATAAAGTCCGGGCATGCCTGACCGCCCGGCCGACCAGGGCCGTTGCGTTCCGGGGGGAGTGGACGGGGCTGCGGGTCGGGCCGTGCGGCGAGGCTGTGCGGTGCCGCGCGTCAGATGGTGCGGCGCTCGCGCAGCGTCCGCAGCACGCGGCGGGTCGCGCGGGTGGCGACCGGCGGCAGCAGGTCCAGCGCCAGGCGGCGCGAGGTGGAGCGCACCGGAGCCTTGACCTGGTAGTTGAGTCGCAGCACGCGCCGCCCGGCGATGGTGTCCTCGTCCACGGTGTAGCCCGCGGCCCGCCAGTCGTGCTCCAGCAGGGACTGCCGGACGGCCCCGGTGTCGCCCCAGGTGCCGTAGAACTTCATCGGGGTGAACAGCACCGGGTGCAGGCCGCCGGTGAAGACCGCCTCCCAGACCGCGGCCGAGACACCGGGGGTGTGCTCGGAGCGGTAGTCGTCCAGCGCGACCAGGCCGTGCGCGGAGAGCGCCCCGCGCGCCACCGCGATGTCCCCGGCGACGTGCTCGTAGAGGTGCGAGGCGTCGACGTGGACGAACCGGCAGCTGCCCGCCCGGATGCGGCCGTCGGCCAGCGCCGAGGTGGGCGCCTGCACGATCTCGGGCAGTTCGTCGTGGAAGGCGAGGTAGTTGGACTCGAAGGCGCTGCGGGTGAGGGTCTTGCGGTAGGACATCGCCATCTCGGCCGCGTTGTCGGCGTCGCCCGCCTCGGAGTCGAACAGGTCGCAGACGGTCAGCCGCTCGCCCGGCCGCAGGTGGTCGCCGAGCAGGACGGCGCTGCGGCCCAGGTAGCTGCCCAGCTCCAGGATGTCGCCGGTGATCCCGGCCGCGCTCTGGGTGGAGAGCAGGTGCCCGAAGGCGGCCCGGTCCAGGCCGAAGAACCAGCCCGGGATGTCGTCCCGCTTCAGCGGCGCGGGGTGGACGGCGACGGTCTCGTCAGTGGGCACGGCGGCCTCCAGGGGACGGGCGGGGCGCGGCGGAGGGGCACGCCGCGGAGGGGGCGCCGTGGGCGTGTGGCAGGTCATCATAGCGACGCACGGGCCTGGTGTGACCTGGTCCGGAACCGCAGGGTTTCCGCCCCGCGACCTGCCGTTCGGCAGGGGCCGCGCCGCGCCCTACGCGCCCTGGCGTTCCAGGCCTGCGACGGTCTCGGCCAGCCAGGCCCGCTCGGCCGTGGTGGAGGCCCGGGCGACGAGCAGCATTCCGCGCCGGAACGGGTTCGGCTCCCGCTCGGCGGTGACCGGTGAGCCGTCCCCGTCGTGGAAGAAGCTGCTCGGCGCCTCCAGGAAGGCCAGCCGGCGGCGGAGCACGGCGGCCTGCCGGGACGGGTCGGCCAGGTGGTGCAGGAAGGCGGCGAGCGCGAAGAAGCGCATCTGGTCGGTGATCTCGCCCTGTTCGGGGTCGGCCAGTCGCCGCAGCAGCTCCGCCCGGCCCTGTTCGGTCAGCTCCAGCGTCTGGCGCGGCGCCGCCCCGCTGCCCGGCTCGCTGCGGCGCTCCAGCAGCCCGGACTTCTCCAGCCGGGTGATCGCGGGGTAGAGCGCACCGTCGCTCACCGGCCGGACGTGACCGGTCAGGCCGGTGATCCGGGACTTGAGCTCGTAGCCGTGCAACGGCTGGTCGTAGAGGAACCCGAGGATCGCGAGCGTCAGCACGATCGAAGCCCTTTCATCGGCGTGCATCCCATGACGCGGCCATGCTACCTCTTGTCGAGATACATCGAACCGAGGTATCTCTATTCGAGGCAAGCGCCGGGCCGCATCGGCCGAACAAGGCCGAACGAGCCGAACAGGAACGAGGAACAGGGGGGAACCATGCGCGGGCACCTGCCCCGCCTGGCCGCATCGGCCGGACCGATCTACGTGGAACTGCTGTCGGGCGTGATCGCCTCGGTGATCGGCACCTTCTGGGTGGCCGGCCTCGGCGGGGCCGCCGTCGCCGCCGTCACCCTGGCCGGCACCGTCGAGAACCTGCTGCTGGGACTCGTCCTGGTGGTCTCCTCCGGCACCAGCGTGCGGCTCTCCCGCGCCCTCGGCGCCGGTGACCACGACGACGCCGCCCGGACCACCCGCGCCGCCTGGCGCCTGTGCGCCGTCGGTGCCTCGGCCCTCGCCGTTCCCGGCTTCCTGCTGCGCGACAGGATCGCGGCCGCCTTCCTCGACGGCGAGGCCGCGACCCGGGCCGGGGAGTACTTCGCCGTCGCCTTCCCGGCGTTCGCGCTGTTCTTCGCCCAACGCGTCGCCGACGAACTCTTCAAGGGCGCGGGCGACACCCGCACCCCGATGCGGATCGCGCTGCTCGGCAACGCACTGCTGCTGGTGCTCGATCCCCTGCTCGTCCTCGGCGCCGGCCCGGTGCCGGCCCTCGGCGTGCCGGGTGCGGCCCTCGCCCTGGCGCTCTCCCGGGCGATCGCCTTCGCCGTCACCCTGCGCCTGCGCTCGCGCCCGCGGTCAGAGCCCAGGCCGCAGCCGCGAGCCGGGGGCGGAGTACGGGGCGTGGGCCCGGCGGCCCTTCGCATCCTGCGTGCCGGTGCACCCTTCGGGCTGGACTTCACGGCCCGGATGGCCGTCGGCACGGCCCAACTCGCCCTGGTCGCAGGCTTCGGCGTCGGGGCGGTGGCCGGGTACGGAATCGGCTACCGGCTCCTCCTCGTCGCCACCATGGCCTTCTACGCGCTGCGCCAGGCCGCCGCCATCCGTGCCGCCCGCCTCGCCGGCGGCGGCGCGACCGCCGCGCTGCGCGACCTCCGCCGAGCCGCCGTCCGTCTGGCCGTCCTGCTCGGCGCCGCGGCGGCCCTGATGTCGGTGGCCCTCTCCGGTCCGCTCACCGCCCTCTTCACCGACGACCGGTCCGTGGCCGTCCAGTCCGTCGGCTTCCTGCGCGCGGCGGCCCTCTACCTCCCCCCTTACGCCCTGGTGGTCGTCCTCGGCGGCGTCCACCAGGCGACGGGCGCCGGCCGGGCGCTCGTCCTGTCCGCCCTCCTCGGCCTCGGCGCCCAACTCGCCGCCTCGGCAGTCCTGTCGGGGGTGCTCGGGGTGACCGGCGTCTGGCTGGGCCAGGCGGTGGGGGCGCTGGTCCAGCTCGGCCTGGTGCTCGTCCTCACCCGTCGCGGGGCCGTTCCGGTGGCGGGCCGTCGGGCGCGGAGCCTCCATGCCGTCGAGTGACGGGGCCGAGGCGCGATCGAACCGGTGCGGCCGCCCGCGGTACGAACCCCGGATGCTCCGGGGCGCGGCAAGGTGACGGTGGGTCGGTGCGGCGGCGCGAGGGCGCCAGTGGCGGGAGTCCGCCCGGTCAAGCCTCGGTCATGGGGTTCACCGCGAGCTTGTCGGCCCGTTGGTGCTTCGCTACCTTTCTGGCGCTGACGTCCAGCAGGCGCAGCACCACCTCCTTGGCATGCCCGGATCATTCCAGCTCCCGGCCGGACCGCCGTCATCCCTGAGCGATCGACGCCCCGTACCCGCCGGACCTTCCGGGCGCCGTCTGCACGGGCGCGACTTCCCCCACCCCCGGGCCGGTGCGCCGGCCGGAAGCAGGACTTCGGCGCGCCGTGTGCCCGGGGCGACAACCCCCATCAGGGAGGCGCAAGTTGCACAGCCTCATCCGCTCGGCCCTGCGGCGCGGCGGACTCCGCGCCACGACCGCGTCCCTCGCGGTCGGTGCCGTGGTCGCCGCCGGGCTCGCCGTGGCGGCGCCCGCCGGCGCCACCGCCGCGACCGGCACCAGCCAGGCCGACGCCCATCGGGCCGGCACCAGGCACGTCTGTGCCCGGCCGACCCAGCCCCACCAGATGGCCTGCCTGGCCTTGGTGCGCACCGACGCCGTCCAGCCGCACGCCTTCTCGCTCGGCGCCGTGTCCGCGGACGCGACGCCCTCCGGCTACGGGCCGGGCGACCTGCAGAGCGCGTACGGCCTGCCGGCCAACGGCGGCGCCGGGCAGACCATCGCCATCGTCGACGCCCAGGACGACCCCAACGCGGAGTCCGACCTGGCCACCTACCGGGCGCAGTACGGCCTGCCGGCGTGCACCACCGCCAACGGCTGCTTCCAGAAGATCGACCAGAACGGCGGCTCCAACTACCCGACCCCCGACACCGGTTGGGCGGGCGAGATATCGCTCGACGTCGACATGGTCTCCGCCGTCGCCCCGAACGCCCACATCCTGCTGGTCGAGGCCAGCTCGGCGAACATGTCCGACCTCGGCGCCGCGGTCAACCAGGCCGTCGCCCAGGGCGCGAAGTTCGTCTCCAACAGCTACGGCGGCCCCGAGGACGCCACCGACACCACCTCGGACAGCCAGTACTTCAACCACCCCGGCGTCGCCATCACCGTCTCCTCGGGCGACTCCGGCTACGGCACCGAGTACCCGGCCGCCTCCCAGTACGTCACCGCGGTCGGCGGCACCTCGCTCACCCCTGACTCCAGCTCCCGCGGCTGGAGCGAGAGCGTCTGGGGCTCCAGCTTCGGCGGCAACGGGGCCGGCTCCGGCTGCTCCTCCTACGACCCCAAGCCGAGCTGGCAGACCGACAGCGGCTGCTCCGCCCGCACCGTCGCGGACGTGTCGGCGGTCGCCGACCCGGCCACCGGCGTCGCGGTCTACCAGACCTACGGCGGCAGCGGCTGGGCCGTCTACGGCGGCACCAGCGCCTCCTCGCCGATCATCGCGGGCGTCTACGCCGACGCGGGCACCCCGGGCGCGAGCGACTACCCGGCCCGGTACCCGTACGCGCACACCGGCGCGCTCAACGACGTCACCAGCGGCGCCAACGGCACCTGCTCGCCGTCCTACCTCTGCACCGCGGGCCCCGGCTACGACGGCCCGACCGGCCTCGGGACCCCCAACGGCCTGACCGCCTTCACCGCCTCCTGATCCGACCGATCCGACCGATCCAACCGATCCAACTGGATCCGACCGATCCGAGCCGAACCACCCGGTGGGGCCGCGGCGTACCGCGGCCCCACCGGCATGTCCGGCCGCTCCGGACACCGGAGGCCCTCCGCGCACTCCACGTCACATCCGCACCGGGCCCCCGTCGTATTCATCCGCGCCGCTTCCGGTCCTTCCGGTCGCATTCCGGAACAGCCGCCCCAGGTGTCAGCGGAATCACTCGGCCATTCCTGCGAAAACCTGGTGACGGGCCGTCCGCATCCGGAAGCGATGGTTTCGGCCAAAGAATTCACATCCGCCAGCAGGCGTTCCGGGTGCGGCCGGGAGTCGCACCAGGGATTTTGCGGATCAGATTCTGATGAGAGTCGCTTTCCGTTCAATCTCAAGGGGTTGCGAGCGGGTGACCGGCCGTGAAGACTGTTCCGCGTTCGTCGATCCGAGTGTTCGGGCCGACGAGGATTGCGCGGCTCTCGCGGCCGGTGCGGAGGCTTCCGTACGGCGGTCGCGGGGAGAGGGATCGCAAGGGGGATGGGTATGCCGAGTGCGGCGATCACGCAGGTCAGGGCCGTAGCGGTGACCGGACGGAACGTCCGGGAATCCCGTCCGGGCCAGCCGGCGGGGTGAAGGCATTCGACTGTTCGCCGTTCCCTCGTGCGGCTCGGAATTCCGGTCGCATTCGCACCGTCCGCTCGGGGAGCGCCGAAGCGGTCCGGAACGACTGCGCGCGGGCGGGTTCGACGCCGTGCCGGCAAGGCGCCGGGTGATTCCCGTTCATGCTCCGCCGACGGTCGCCGGCAGGGCTTCCGCGCATTCCCGTCGTTCCCGCGAGTCCTGAGGCAAGGAGCGCAGATGACGGGAAAATGCGCAGGGCGCTCCCCGCTAATCAGAAATTAATCCGCGGACGCCCAGCCGGGTCCGTACCCGAGAACCAGTCAACGGGAGCTTCCGTCCATGCCGTACCGCACCTCCGCGCCGGTTCGCGAGCGCGCGCCGTACCTCTTACGCCGCGAACTACAGCACCGGCTCGACACCCTCGCGCACACCCACCGGGTACCCGGCGCCCAGCTGGTCCTGGACACCGGGTCAGAGGTCCTCGCGCTGCACACCGGTGTGGCCGACGCCGCCACCGGCACCCCGTTCACCGGGGAGACCGCCGTCCCGGTGGGGTCGCTCACCAAGCCCTACACGGCCGCCCTGGTGCTGCTCCTCGCCGACGACGGCGACCTCGACCCCGACGACCCGATCGCCGACCACCTTCCCGAGCTGCGGGGAATGCCAGAAGTAACGATTCGCCAGCTGCTCAGCCACACCGGGGGACTGCCCACCGGGCCGGACTCCGACGCGGCCGCCCGCACCACCCCGGCCCGCTACCTGTCCGCCGTGTGCGCCGCCGGGGAGGAACTGTTCCCACCCGGGGCCGACTTCTCCTACTCCAACGCCGGCTACGTCGCCGCCGGACGCCTGGTGGAGGCCGTGACCGGCATGCCGTGGCACGAGGCCGTGCGCACCCTGCTGCTCGAACCGCTCGGCACCGTGCCCCAGTTCCTCGACCCGGCCGCACCCGCCCGCCCGGTCGCCGTCGGCCACGCGCTCAACGCCGCCACCGGCCTCGCCCGGCCCGTCCGGCAGAACCTGGCGCCGCTGGAGGCGCCGGCCGGAGCCCTGCTGGCCAGCGCCCTGGACCTCGCCGCGCTCGGCAGCGCCCTGACCGGCCGGCACAAGGCCCTGCCCGCCGCCGTCGCCGAGGAGCTGCGCCGCCCGCAGCCCGGCGCCCGGCCCGGGGCGCTCGCGGACGGCTGGGGGCCGGGCGCGGCCCTCTACCGGCAGGACGACCGGCTCTGGTGCGGCCACGACGGCAACGCCATGGGCACCTCCTGCCACCTGAGGGCCGAACCGGACAGCGGCGTGGTCGTCGCCTTCACCGGCAACTCCGGCACCGCCACCGCGCTCTGGCACGAGCTCGCCGCCGAGCTGGCCGAGCTGGCCGACGTACGGGTGCCCGCCGCGATCGCGCCGTTCGGCTCGGGCGAGCACGTCGACCTGCCCGGGTGCACGGGCACCTACGTCAACGGCGGGATCCGCTACCGGATCGAGCCGGGCCGGGACGGATCGCCCACGCTCTCCGTGGACGGCGACCTCCCGATCCCGCTGCGCTGTTCCGCCGACCTCTCGTACGACCTGGTCGCCCCGGACACCGGCCGCCCCGAGCCAGGCGGGCGCTTCCACCGGGATCCCGCCACCGGCGTGATCGACCGGGTGCAGGTGTCCGGGCGCACGGCCCGCCGCGCCGACCCCGCCTGAGCGGCCCACCGCAGGCCCCGCCGACGCGGCCCACCCCGCAGGCCCCGCCCGAGCGGCTCACCCCGCCGGCCCGTACCGCGGCCACCGCCGCCACACCCGTCCCCACGGAGCTCCCGCCCGCCCCCGGTGCGCGCGTCGCCCCCTCCCGTCCGGAAGGACCTCCCGCCATGGCCGACTGGCCTGCCCAGCCCGTGCGTACGCCCGTTCCGCCGCAGGCCGGCGACGCCCCCGGCGCACCGGGGAACGACGCGGCCCCGGCGCACCGGACGCTCGACGCGCTGTTCGCCGCCCGGGCGGCCGACACGCCGGACGCGCCCGCGCTGACCGACGGTCGGCGCACCTGGACCTACCGGGAACTCGCCGACCGGGTCGAGCGCCTGGCCCGCGACCTCGGCCACCGGGGCGCCGGGCCGGACCGGACGGTGGCGCTGGTCCTGCCGCGCTCGATGGAGCTGGTCGCGGCGGAGCTGGCCGTCGTACGGACCGGCGCCGCCTTCCTGCCCGTGGACCCGGGCTACCCGGCCGAGCGGCGGGCGCTGATGCTCGCCGACGCCGCCCCCGCGGTGGTCCTGGACGACCCGGCCGCGGTCCGCGCGGCACTGGAGTCGGAGGCCGGCGCCGCCGATGCCGAAGACCCGCCCCGCCCGACCGGCACCGACCACCCCGCGTACGTGATCTACACCTCGGGCTCCACCGGCACGCCCAAGGGCGTGGTCGTCACCCACCGGGGGATCGCCGGGTTCGCCGAGGCCGCCGCCGAGCACTACGCCGTACGCCCCGGCGACCGGGTGCTCCAGTTCTCCTCGCCCAGCTTCGACGCCTCCGTCCTCGAACTTCTCAGCTCCGTCCTGGCCGGCGCCACGCTGGTGATCCCCCCGAACGGTCCGTGGCTGGGCGAGGAACTCGCCGCCGTGCTCGACGAGCACCGGATCACCCACGCCCTCATCCCACCCGCGGCGCTGGCCACCGTGCCCGCCGGCGCGGGCCGCCACCTGCGCACCCTGATCGTCGGGGCCGAGGCCTGCCCCGCCGCACTGGTCGACCGCTGGGCGCCCGGCCGACGCATGATCAACTCCTACGGCCCGACCGAGGCCACCATCGTCGCCACCTGGACCGGGCCGCTCACCGCCGGCACCGGCACGCCCACCATCGGCGGCGCGCTGCCGCACACCCGGGCGTACGTGCTGGACGCGGCCATGCGACCCCAGCCGCCGGGCACCGACGGCGAGTTGTACGTCGGCGGGGAGGGCGTGGCCCGCGGCTACCTCGGCCGCCCCGGCCTGACCGCCGCGCGCTTCGTCGCCGACCCCTTCGGCCCGCCCGGCTCCCGGCTCTACCGCACCGGCGACCGCGCCCGGTGGACCGCCGACGGGGAGCTGGAGTTCCTCGGTCGGCTCGACCGGCAGGTGAAGCTCCGCGGCTTCCGCATCGAGCCGGGGGAGATCGAGGCCGCGCTGCTGGCGCACCCCGCCGTCGACCAGGCCGTCGTCGTGGTCCGGGAGGACGAACCCGGCCGGGAGCGCCTGGTCGGCTACGTCACGCCCGCCGAACCGGACGACGCCCCGGACCCCGCGGAGCTGCGCACGGCCCTGGCCGCCGCCCTGCCGGCCCACCTGGTGCCCGCCGCCGTCGTCGTCCTGGCCGCGCTGCCGCTCACCCCGCAGCACAAGATCGACCAGAGGGCACTGCCCGCACCCGCGCACCCGGCCACCACGGCCGGACACCTCGAACCGCGCACCGAGGACGAACGCACCCTGGCCGCCGTCTGGGCCGAGGTGCTCGGCGTCGACGCCGTCGGGGCGACCGACGACTTCTTCGACCTGGGCGGCGACTCGATCCTCGCCGCCCGCACCCTGGCCCGGGTCGCCGAGCGCCTGGGCGCACGGCTCACCCTCCGGGACGTCTTCACCGCGCGCACCGTCGCCGCCCTCGCCCCGCTGCTCGGCGAACGGCAGACCGCCGCCCCACCGGAGCCGATCCCGCTCGCCCCGCGCACCGGGCCGCTGCCGCTGTCCAGCGCCCAACGGCGGCTGTGGTTCCTCGACGACCTCAGCGCCGGCGGCACCGAGTACAACACCGGCGTCGCCCTGCGGCTGCACGGACCGCTCGACCCCGAGGCCCTGCGCCGGGCCCTGCGCCGGCTCGCCGCCCGCCACGACTCGCTGCGCACCACCGTCACCAGCGTCGACGGGCACCTCGTGCAGCGCGTCGCCGAGGAGCCCGTCCTGCCGCTGCGCACCGCGGACCTCGGCGAACTGCCCGCCGGCGAGCGCGCCGAGACGGCCGAGCGGCTGCTCACCGAGGAGCTGGGCCGCCGCTACGACCTGACGGACGGCCCGCTCACCCGGGCGCTGCTGATCCGGCTCACCGCCGAGGAGCACCTGCTGCTGCTCGGACAGCACCACATCGTCACCGACGGCTGGTCGGTGGGCGTCCTCACCCGCGAACTGTCCGCGCTCTACCGGGCGGAGGCCTCCGGCGAACCGCACGGGCTGCCCGCCCCCGCCCTGCAGTACCCCGACTTCGCGCACTGGGAACAGCGACGGCCGGACGCCGGGGACGCCCGCGACCTCGCGTACTGGAAGCGCTGCCTGGCGGACCTGCAACCCCTGCAACTGCCCACCGACCGGCCCCGCCCCGCCCAGCGCACCGTGAACGGCGCCGCCCACCGCCACCACCTCCCGGCGGAGCTGGTGGTCCGGCTGCGGCACCTCGCGGCGGGCCGCGGCACCACCGCGTTCACCCTGTTCGCCGGGGCGTCCGCGCTGCTGTTCTCGCGCTACTCCGGCCAGCGGGACGTGGCCTTCGGCACCGTGACGAACGGACGCGACCGCCGGGAGCTGGAGGAGGTGACCGGCTTCTTCGTCAACACCGTCGTGCTGCGCGGCGAGGTGGACGAACGGGCCACCGTCGACCGGTTCGTGGAGGGCGTGCGCACCACCCTGCTGGACGCCTTCGCCCACGCGGGGGTGCCCTTCGACCGGGTGGTCGAGGAACTCGCCCCGCCCCGGGACCCGAGCCGGACCCCGCTGGTCCAGGTCCTGGTCGTCCAGCAGACCCCCACCACACCGCCGCCCGCCGGAGGGCTGCGCTTCGAGGACCACCCGCTGCCGCGCCCGGCCGCCCGCTTCGACCTGGTGCTGGAGTTCACCCCGGAGGACACCGGCGGCTGCGCGCTGACGGTGGAGTACAACACCGACCTGTTCGACGCGCGGACGGTCGCCCGGATGGCGCGTCACCTGCACCGCCTGCTGGTCGGCATGGCGGACGGACCGCAGCGCACCCTCGCCGAACTGCCGATGCTCTCCGCCGAGGAGCAGCGCACCCTGCTCGACTCCTGGAACCCGCCCGCCGACGACGGACGGGACCTCCCGGACACCGTGCTGCCCGTGCTGTTCGAGGCGCGGGCGGCCGCCGGCCCCGAGCGGACCGCCGTGCTCTGCGGCCCGGACCGGCTGGACTACGCGGAGCTGAACCGGAGCGCCAACCGGCTGGCCCGGCTGCTGATCGCACGCGGCGCGGGCCCCGAGCGGCTGGTCGCGCTCTGCCTGCCGCGCACCGCCGAACTGCCCGCGGCGCTGTGGGCGGTGCTGAAGTCGGGCGCGGCGTACCTGCCGGTGGACCCGGGGTACCCGGCCGAGCGGATCCGCTTCATGCTGGCCGACGCCGAGCCCGCGCTGGTCCTCGCCACCCGGGAGACCGCCGCCGCCCTGCCCGAGGGGTGCCCGGTGCTGTTGCTGGAGGACTGCGGTGCCCACCTGCCCGACAGCGATCCGACCGACGCCGACCGGCTCGGCCCGCTGCTGCCGGAGCACCCCGCCTACGTCATCTACACCTCCGGATCGACCGGCCGGCCCAAGGGCGTCGTGGTCACCCACCGCAGCGTCGTCGCCCTCGCCCGGTGGGCGGCGGAGCGCTTCGGGCCCGACGGGCTGGACCACGTGCTCGCCGCCACCTCGCTCAACTTCGACGTGTCGGTCTTCGAACTGCTCTGCCCGCTGCTGGCGGGCGGAAGCGTCGAGCTGGTCGCCGACCTCCCCGCGCTCGCCGAACTCCCGGCCCCCGCCGAGGAGTCGGCCCCGCGACGCGTCGGGCTGCTCAGCGGCGTGCCCTCGGTGATCTCCCGGCTGATCGCCGGCGGCACCGTCCCGGTCGCCCCGGACACCGTCGTGCTGGCCGGCGAGGCCCTCTCCGCCCAGGCGGTGCGCGACCTCCGGCAGGCCCTGCCCGGCAGTGCCATCGCCAACATCTACGGCCCCACCGAGGCCACCGTGTACGCCACCGCCTGGCACGCCGACGGCCGGGCGCCGGAGCAGGCGCCGCCGATCGGCCGACCGCTGGCACTCACCAGGGCCTACGTCCTCGACTACGCGCTGCGCCCGCAACCCCCGGGCGTGGTCGGTGAGTTGTACCTCGGGGGCGGCGGCCTGGCACGCGGCTACCTCGGCCGCCCCGGGCTGACCTCGGCCCGGTTCGTGGCCGACCCGTACGGCGTGCCGGGGGAGCGGATGTACCGCACCGGGGACCTGGTGCGGTGGAACGCCGACGGGGAGCTGGAGTACCTCGGGCGGATCGACCAGCAGGTCAAGGTCCGCGGCTTCCGGATCGAACTCGGCGAGGTGGAGGAGGCGCTGCGGCGCTGCGAGGGCGTCGCGGAGGCGGCCGCCGCCGTCATCGAGGGCGACGGCGGCCGGCGTCTGGTCGGCTACGTGGTGCCCGCCCCGGACGCCCGGGTGGAGCCCGAGGCCGTGCGCCGCGCGCTCGGGCTGTCCCTGCCCGACTACCTCGTCCCCTCGGTCGTCGTGCCGCTGCCCGCCCTGCCGCTCAACCCCAACGGCAAACTCGACCGGAGCCGGCTCCCCGACCCGGGGCCGGCCGTGCGGGCCGTCCGCCACGTCGACCCCCGCACCCCCACCGAACGGGAGCTGGCCGCCATCTGGGCGGAGGTCCTGCGGCTGGAACGGGTCGGCGCGGACGACAACTTCTTCGACCTGGGCGGGGACTCCATCCTCGGCATCCAGGTGGTGGCCCGGTCCCGGCAGGCGGGCCTGCCGGTGACCTCCCGGGACCTCTACCGGCACCAGACGGTCGCCGCGCTGGCCCGGTGCGCGGACGACGCCGAACGGCCCGCCGCGCCCGCCCGGGTGCCCGCCACCGGATCCGGCGTGCTGACGCCGATCCAGCGCTGGTGGTTCGACCGGGCCGCCGGCCGCGCCGGCCACTTCAACCAGGCGCTCTCGCTGCTGCTGCCCGGCGACGTGGACCCGGCGGCGCTGGAGGACGCCCTCAACGACCTGATCGCCCACCACGACGCCCTGCGCTCGGCCTTCGCCGAGGGCGGGGACGGCGGCGCCGGCGGCGACGGGGCCGCCGGGGTGCGGTGGCGGATCGAGGACCGGACGCCCCGCCTCCGCCTGGCCCGGCACACCGGCCCCGAGGACGACACCCCCCACTTCGGCCCCTTCGACCTGAGCGCCGGGCCGCTGCTGCGCGCGGTGCTGCACCAGCGCGGCGGGGAACTGCCGCCGGTGCTGCACCTGGCCGTCCACCACCTGGTGGTCGACGGGGTCTCCTGGCGGGTGCTGCTGGAGGACCTCGACACCGCCTACCGCGCCCGCCGCGAGGGCCGGGACGGGGCGGGCGCGCTGCCGGCGAAGTCCTCGCCGCTGCGGCAGTGGGCCCAGCGCCTCGGTGCGTACGCGGCCGGGGGCGGCTTCGAGGACGAGGCGGAGTACTGGGCGCGGGCTCTCCCCGATCGGGCCGAGGCCGAGGGGCCCGCCGCCGAGCCGTTCCCGGCCGACCTCGCGGGCGCCGACGGCTACGCCTCGGCCCGCGCCGTGACCGTCCGGCTCGGCCCCGCCGACACCGCCGCCCTGCTGCGCACCCTGCCCGACACCTACCGCACCCAGGCCAACGACGTGCTGCTGAGCGCCCTCGGCCGGGCCCTGTGCGCGGCGAGCGGGCAGCGGCGGGTCGTGGTGGACGTCGAGGGGCACGGGCGGGAGGAGCTCTTCGCCGACCTCGACCTGAGCCGTACGGTCGGCTGGTTCACCACCCGGCACCCCGTCGCGCTGGAGGTCCCCGCCCAGGGCGACTGGGACGGCGTGCTCAAGCTGGTCAAGGAGCAGCTGCGCGCCGTCCCCCGGCGCGGCCTCGGCTTCGACGCCCTGCGCCACCTCGGCCGCCCCGGGACGGCGCCCGCCGCCCCGGCCGCGCGGATCAGCTTCAACTACCTCGGCAGGATGGCCCTCCCGGACGACCCGGACGGCCTCTACCGGGGCACCTTCCGCAGCCTGGAACTGGACGCCGACCCGCGCGCCGAGCGCCCGCACGCCCTGGAGGTGGTCGGCCAACTCAACGGCGAGTCACTGGAGTTCACCTGGTTCTACGCCGAGACGGTGCACCGGCGCGACACCGTCGAGGCGCTGGCCCGGCGGTTCGCCGAGGAGCTGGCCGACCTCGCGCGCCACGCGGTGCGCCCGGGCGCCGCCGGGCGCACCCCGTCCGACTTCCCGCTGGCCCGGCTCGACCAGGCCGCCGTGGACCGGATCACCGGCGACGACCCGGCCGCGGTGGAGGACGTCCTCCCGCTCACGCCGACCCAGTCCGGCATGCTCTTCCACGGCCTCGCCGAGGAGGACAGCGGCGCCTACTTCCAGCAGCTGGACTTCGTCCTGGACGGCGTGCCCGACCCCGGGCGGCTGGCCGCCGCCTGGCAGTGGGTGACCGACCGCACCGCGGTGCTGCGCGCCGACGTCCGCTGGCAGGACGTGCCCGAGCCGCTGCTGGTGGTGCGGCGCCGGGCCGCCGTGCCGGTCACCCACCTGGACTGGCGCGAGGTGCCCGAGCCCGAGCGGCGGGACCGGCTCGCCGAGCTGCTGGACCGCGACCGGGCCCGCGGCCTCGACCTGGGCCGGGCCCCGCTCCAGCGCCTGCTGCTGATCCGGCTCTCCGACGACCGGGTGCGGGTGCTGTGGTCCTTCCACCACCTGGTCCTGGACGGCTGGAGCCTCTTCCAGGTGCTGTCGGACGTCTTCGCCGCGCACGCCGCTCTGGCCAGTTCCGGGCTGAACGGCGATGTCCAGGACGGCGATGCCGAGGACGGCGACGCCCCGTACGGAGACGTCCCGTACGGCACCGTGCCGGAGCGCCGCCCCTACCGCGACTACGTCGCCTGGCTGGGCGAGCGCGACCCGGCCGAGGCGGAGCGGCACTGGCGGGGCCGCCTGGCCGGACTGTCCGAGGCCACGCCGCTGCCCTACGACCGCGAGCCGCGCCAGAGCCACCGCGCGGAGTCCACCCGGGCCGTGCCCTTCACGCTGCCCGCCGCCGCGACCCGGGCCCTGGAGGAGCTCGCCCGCACCTCCGGGCTCACCCTGAACACCCTGGTCCAGGGTGCGTGGGCGATCCTGCTGGCCCGTCAGGCGGGCCGCGATGAGGTGGTGTTCGGTGCCACCTCCTCCGGGCGGCCGCCCGAGCTGCCCGGGGTCGAGACCATGACCGGCCTGTTCATCACCACCCTGCCCACCCGCACGACGGTGCCCGCCGACGGCACCCTGCTCGACTGGCTGCGCGCGCTGCAACGCGAGCAGAGCGAGGACCGCCGCCACGGCCACCTCCCGCTCCCCAGGCTGCGGGCCGCCACCGAACTGCCCGAGCGCACCGCCCTGTTCGACAGCATCGTGGTCTTCGAGAACTACCCGGTCGACGCCGACGCGGCCGCCGCCCACGGCCTGCGGCTGCGCGACCTGGACGGGATCGAGACCACCAACTACCCGCTCGCCCTGCTCGCCCAGCCCGGCCCGGAGCTGGCCCTGCGGCTCTGCTACGACCCGCGGCTGTTCGACGCCCGCACCGTCCGGCGGCTGGCCGGGCAGCTCACCGCCGCGCTCACGGCCATGCCCGAGGGGGCGGGGCGCCCGCCCGCGCGCCTGCCGCTGCTGACCGCCGAGGAGCGCCGGCGGATCCTCGTCGACTGGAACGACACCGCCGTCGGCCGGCCCGGGCGCACCGTCGCCGAGCTCTTCGCCGAGCAGGTGCGCCGCACCCCCGGGGCCGTCGCCCTGGAGGCCGGCGGCGAGCGCCTCGACTACCGCGAACTCGACGCCCGCGCCGCCGCGTTGGCCGGGCGGCTGGCCGCGCTCGGGGTCCGGCCCGAGCGTCCGGTCGGCGTGCTGATGAATCGTTCCGTCGCCCTGGTCGTCGCCCAGCTGGCCCTGGTCCGCACCGGCGGGGTCCACGTGCCGCTGGACGGCCGGGCGCCGCGCGAACGGCTGCGCCGGATGCTGGCCGAGGCCGGCGCCGAGCTGCTGCTCACCGACGCCGAATGGGAGGAGTCGGCGCGCGAACTGCTGCCCGCCGACCGGGTGTTGAACCTGAGCGATCCGGGCCCTGACGAGCCCGCGCCCACCGCCACCCCCGAGGTCCACCCCGACAACGTCCAGTACCTGATGTTCACCTCGGGCTCCACCGGCACCCCCAAGGGCGTCGCCGTGCGCCAGCGCGACGTCGCCGCCCTCGCGCTGGACCGGGCCTTCGCCGGCCACGACCGGGTCCTGGTGCACTCCCCGCACGCCTTCGACGCCTCCACCTACGAGCTGTGGGTGCCGCTGCTGCGCGGCGGCACCGCCGTGCTGGCCCCGCCCGGGGACCTGGACGCCGCCGCCGTCCGCCACGCCGTCACCGAGCGGGGCGTGCGCTGCCTGTGGCTGACCGCCGGCCTGTTCCGGCTGCTCGCCCAGGAGGACCCGGGCTGCCTGCGCGGCGCCCGGGAGGTGTGGACCGGCGGCGAGGCGGTGCCGGGCGCGGTCGTGCGGCGCGTCCTGGAGGCCTGCCCCGACCTCACCGTGGTCGACGGCTACGGCCCCACCGAGACCACCACCTTCGCCACCCGCCGGGCCTTCCGCGCCGGCGACCCGCTGCCCGCCACCCTGCCGATCGGGCGCCCCCTGGACGACACCCGGGCGTATGTGCTGGACGGCGCGCTCCAGCCGCAACCCCCGGGCATCACGGGGGAGTTGTACATCGCTGGCGCCGGGGTGGCCCGGGGCTACGCGGGCCGGCCCGGCGCGACCGCCGCCCGCTACCTCGCCGATCCCTACGGCCCGCCCGGGGCCCGGATGTACCGCACCGGCGACACCGTCCGGTGGAGCGAGGACGGCGAACTGCACTTCGTGGGCCGGGCGGACGACCAGATCAAGCTCCGCGGCTTCCGCCTCGAACCCGCCGAGATCGAGGCCCGGCTCACCGCCCACCCGGCCGTCGCCGAGGCCGTCGTCTCGCTGCGCGAGGACGCGGGCCGCAGGCGGCTGGTCGCCCACCTGGTGCCCGCCGGGGGAGCCGAACCGCCCTCCGCCGCCGAACTGCGCGCCCACCTGGCGGCCGAACTGCCCGACTACATGGTGCCCGCCGCCTTCGTCGCCCTGCCCGCACTGCCGCTGACGGCCAACGGCAAGGTGGACCGCCGACGCCTGCCCGCACCCGACCCGGCGGCGGCCGGCGACCGCGCCCACCGCGCCCCGGGCACCGACGCCGAACGCACCCTCGCCGCGATCTGGGCGGAGCTGCTCGGGGTGGCCGAGGTCGGCGTCGACGACGACTTCTTCCTGCTCGGCGGCGACTCGATCCTCAGCATCCAGGTCGTCTCCCGCGCCCGGGCCGCGGGCCTCGCACTCTCCCCCCGTGACCTGTTCCGGAACCCCACCGTCGCCGCGCTGGCCGCCAACGCCGGCACCGCCACCACCATCGCGGGCACCGAACCGGTCGAGGGCGAGGTCGCCCTGACGCCCGTCCAGCACTGGTTCCTCGACCCGCACCCGCCGTACGCCGGGTACTTCAACCAGTCCCTGGTGGTGGAGTCGCCGGGCGAGGTCGACCCGCGGGCCCTGCGCCGCGCCCTGACCGCCCTGTGGACCCACCACGACGCCCTGCGCACCACCTTCAGCACCGGGCCGGACGGCACCTGGCGGCAGTACTGCGCCCCCGCCGACGCCCCCGCCCCCGAGCTGCTGGAGGTCCGCGAGCCGGGCACCGAGGAGCAGGCCCAGGCCGCGTTCCGGCTGGACACCGGCCCGCTGCTCACCGCCCGCCTGCTGCCGGCCGACGCCACCCGCCCCGCCCGGCTGCTGCTGGACGTCCACCACCTGGTGGTCGACGGCGTCTCCTGGCGGGTGCTGCTGGAGGACCTGGAGACCGCCTACCGGCAGGCCGTGGAGGGCCGGCCGCTGCGCCTGCCCGCCCGCACCAGCTCCCTGCGGGAGTGGACCCGCCGGCTGAGCGTGCACACCGCGGCCGGAGGCTTCGCGGACCAGCGCGCCCACTGGGCGCAGGTCGCCCGGCACAGCGCGGCCCCCCTGCCGGTGGACGGCGACGGCGGCAACACCGCCGCCGACCTGCGCGCGGTGACCGTCCGGCTGGACCGCGAGCGCACCGACGCCCTGCTGCGCCAGGTCCCCGGGGTCTACCGCACCAGGATCGACGACGTGCTGCTCACCGCCCTGGGCCGGGTGCTCGCCGAGTGGACCGGGCGGCGCACCGTCGCGATCGGCCTGGAGGGCCACGGCCGCGAGGACCGGCTGTTCGACGGCGTCGACCTCTCCCGCACGGTCGGCTGGTTCACCTCGCTCTTCCCCGTCGCCCTCGACGTCCCGGACGTTTCCGACGGCGACTGGGGCACCGCGCTGAAGTCCGTCAAGGAACAGCTGCGGGCTGTGCCCGACCGCGGCCTCGGGTACGGCGCGCTGCGCCACCTCGCCCGGGACGAGCGGTTCGCCGCCGCCCCGGAGCCCGGCATCAGCTTCAACTACCTGGGCCGGTTCGACTGGTCGGACGACGCCGCCGCCCTGGTCCGCGCCGTCCTCGGCGGCCTCGGCGGCGCGGAGGCGCCCGGCACCGAGCGCCCGTACCTGCTGGACGTGATCGCCCGCGTGGAGGACGGCAGGCTGGAGATCGGCTGGTACTACAGCAGCGGACTGCACCGCGAACCGACCGTCACCGCCCTCGCGGACGCCATGCTGCGCGCGCTGGAGGAGATCGTCGCCCACTGCGCCGAGCCCGGCGCCGGCGGCCGCACCCCCGCCGACTTCCCGCTCGCCCGCCTCGACCAGGCGGCGGTGGACCGGATCGCCGGGGACGGCCGCTCCGTCGAGGACGTGTACCCGCTGACGCCGATGCAGGCGGGCATGCTCTTCCACAGCCTGCTGGACCCGGACGGCGGCACCTACGTCAACCAGGTCCAGCTCGTGCTGACCGGCGTCACCGACCCGCACGCCCTGGCCGAGGCCTGGCAGCAGACCGTGGACGCCAACCCGGCGCTGCGCACCCGGCTCAGCTGGCAGGACACCGCCGAGCCGGTGCAGGTCGTCCAGCGGCGGGCCGCCGTGCCGGTCGCCCACCACGACTGGACGGGCCGGCCCGCCGAGCGGATCGAGCGGGACACCGCCCGGCTGCTCGCCGAGGACCGCGAGGCGGGCCTGGACCTGGGCGCCGCGCCGCTGATGCGGCTGTCCCTGGTCCGGCTGTCGCCCACCCGGGTGCGGATGGTGTGGACGTTCCACCACGTCCTGCTGGACGGGTGGAGCGCGGCCCAGGTCTTCGACGAGGTGTGCGAGCGCTACGCCGCCCTGACCGCCGGGCGCCGCCCCGAGCCGGCCGAGCGCGCACCCTTCGGCGCGTACCTGCGCTGGCTGTCCGAACAGGACCAGGCGCGGGCCGAACGGTACTGGCGCACGGCCCTGGCCGGATTCCCCGCCCCCACCGAACTGCCCCGGGACCGCCGCCCCGCCGGGGCCCACAACGACTCCTCCTCGGCGAAGGTGCGGGTGACCCTCGGCGGCGAGCTGTCGGAGCGGCTGCGCGACACCGCCCGGCAGGCCGGGCTGACCGTCAACACCGTGCTGCAGGGCGCCTGGGCGCTGCTGCTCTCCCGCTACGGCGGCGGCGAGGACGTGCTGTTCGGCACGATCGTCTCCGGCCGGCCCGCCGAACTCCCGGGCGTCACCTCGATGGTGGGGCTGTTCATCAACGCCCTGCCCACCCGGGTGCGGATCGACGCCCGGCGCCCGCTGCGGGAGTGGCTGCGGGAGCTCCAGGACGCCCAGTCGGAGGCCCGCCGGTACGACGCCGTCTCCCTCGCGCAGCTCCAGGGATGGAGCGAACTTCCGGGCGGGACGGGCCTGTTCGACAGCATCGTGGTCTTCGAGAACTACCCGTTCGACGCGCGGTCGCTGACCAGGCACGGCCTGGGCGTGGAGACCGAACGCGTCCTGGAGCCCACCAACTACCCGCTCAGCGTGGTGGTGGCCCCCGGCGAGGCCATCGAGGTCGACCTCGACTACGACCCGGCCGCCTTCGACCCCGCGACCGTCGAAGGCCTCGGGGCGAGCCTGCGCACCCTGCTCGCGGGGCTGGCGGGCGGCCTCGACCGGGCGGCGGCCGAGCTGCCGCTGCTGGACCCGGCCGGGGCGCGCGAACTCGTCGAACGGTTCGGCGGCGCGGCGCTCGACGCCCCACGGCGCACCCTGCCCGAGGCCTTCGCCCGGCAGGCCGCCCGCACGCCCGACGCCCCGGCCGTCCGCTCCGGCGACGTCCAGCTGACCTACCGGGAGCTCGACGAGCGCTCCAACCGGCTGGCCCGGCTGCTGATCGAGTCGGGCGCCGGCCCCGAGCGCTTCGTCGCGCTCGCGCTGCCCCGCACCGCCGACCTGGTCGTGGCCCTGCTGGCGGTGCTCAAGAGCGGCGCCGGCTACCTGCCGGTGGACCCGGGGTACCCGGCCGAGCGGATCGCGTTCCTGTTCGACGACGTGCGGCCGGACGCCGTGGTCACCGACACCGGGACGGCAGGGCGGCTGCCGCAGGGCCCGTACGCCCGGATCCTGCTCGACGACCCGGCCTGCGCCGCCCGGCTCGCGGCCGCCCGCAGCGACGGCGTGGCCGAGCGGGAACGATCCGGCGCCCTGCTGCCCGAGCACCCCGCCTACGTCATCCACACCTCCGGCTCCACCGGCCGCCCCAAGGGCGTCGTGGTCGCCCACGCCTCGGTGCTCGCGCTGACCGACTGGGCCGCCGAGGAGTTCACCGGCCGGGGCCTCGCCCACGTGGTGGCCGCCACCTCGCTCAACTTCGACGTGTCGGTGTTCGAGCTCTTCGCGCCCCTGCTGTCCGGCGGCCTCGTCGAACTCGTCCGGGACCTGCTGGCCCTGGCCGAACGCCCCGGGCCGTGGCGGGCCGGACTGCTCAGCGCCGTCCCCTCCGCCCTCGGCGGACTGCTCGCCGACGGCGCCGTGCGAGTCGACGCGGACACCGTCGTCCTGGCCGGTGAGGGGCTGCCCGCCCGCACCGTGCGCCAGGTGCGGGAGGCCGTTCCCGGCTGCCGGGTGATGAACATCTACGGCCCCACCGAGGCCACCGTCTACGCCACCGCCTTCACCTGCGAGCCCGCCGAGCCCGCCGACCCCGCCGACCCCGACCGGGACCCGCCGATCGGCCGCCCCGTCGGCGGCGCCCGCGCCTACGTCCTGGACGAGCGGCTGCGCCCGGTGCCCGTCGGCGCGCCGGGGGAGCTGTACCTGGCCGGCACCGGCGTGGCACGTGGCTACCTGCGCCGCCCCGGGCTGACCGCCGCCCGCTTCCTGCCCGACCCCTTCGGCCCGGCCGGGCGCCGGATGTACCGCACCGGCGACCGGGTGCGCTGGACGGCCGACGGCGACCTCGTCTACCTCGGCCGCGCCGACGACCAGGTCAAGGTGCGCGGCTTCCGGATCGAACTCGGCGAGGTCGAGGCCGCATTGGCCCGCCACCCGCAGGTGGCGGCCGCCGCCGCCCGGGTGGTGGACCACGACGGCCACCGGCGCCTGGTCGGCTACGCGGTGCCCCGCGCGGGCGGGCTGCCGGAGGCCGCCGAGTGGCGCGACTTCCTCGGCCGCACGCTCCCCGACCACCTGGTGCCCGCGCTGGTGGTGCCGCTGGAGCGGCTGCCGCTCGGCGCCACCGGCAAACTCGACCGGCGCGCCCTGCCCGAACCGTCCTGGACCACCCAGGCCACCACCGTTGCCCGCCGGCCCCGTACCGAGGCGGAACGCACCCTTGCCGCGATCTGGCGCGAGGTCCTCGGCGTGCCCGAAGTCGGCGCGGACGACAACTACTTCGCGCTCGGCGGCGACTCGATCCTCGGCATCCGGATCGTCTCGGCGGCCCGCCGGGCCGGGCTCGCGCTCACCCCCCGGCACCTGTTCGCCCACCAGACGCTGGCCGAACTCGCCCTCGCCGCCCAGGAGTCACCCCGCCCGGCCGTCCTCGCCGAACAGGGCGCCGTGGTCGGCGAGGCCCCGCTCACCCCCGTCCAGCACTGGCTGCTGGACACCCTCGACGGAGACCCCGCCCGCTTCACCCAGTCCGTCTCCTTCCGCCTCGCCCCCGACACCGACCCGGCCCTGCTGCGCGCCGCACTGGCCGCCGTCCTGGACCGGCACGACGCGCTGCGGCTGCGCTTCCGGCCCCTCGCCGACGGCCGGTGGCGCCAGTACGGCACCCCGCCCGGCGAGGCGCCCGACCTGCGGACGTACGACCTGCCCGCCGCCGCACCGCGGTTGGAGGAGGTGGCGCGCGAGCTGGCCGAGGGCTTCGACCTGGCCGACGGGCCGCTGCTGCGGGCCGCGCTCTGCCGCGTCGAGGGCGAAGCCCACCCCGTCCTGCTGCTGGCCGCGCACCACCTGGTGGTGGACGCGGTGTCCTGGCGGATCATCCTGGAGGACCTCGAAGGCGCCCACCGCGCCCTGCGCGCCGGAGAGCGGCCCGACCTGGGCCCCAAGAGCACCTCCTTCCGGGCCTGGGCGGAACGGCTCGCCGCCCACACCGCGGCCGGCGGCTTCGACGGGGAACACGCCCACTGGCTGGACCAGGGCCGCGAGGCCGCGACCGCCCTGCCGACCGACCGCGACGGCGCCAACACCGCCGCCGTCGAGGAGTCGCTGACCCTCGGCCTGGACGCCGAGTCCACCCGGCGGCTGCTCCAGGACGTCCCCGAGACCTACCGCACCCGCGTCAACGACGTCCTGCTCTGCGCCCTGGGCCGGGTCCTGGCCCGCTGGACCGGACGGGACCGGGTGGCCGTCGCCCTGGAGGGCCACGGCCGTGAGGAACTGTTCGACGACGTCGACCTGAGCCGCACCGTCGGCTGGTTCACCGCCCTGCACCCCGTCGCCCTCGACGTCCCCCGGGGCGCCGACACCGGCACCGTCCTCAAGGCCGTCAAGGAGAACCTGCGCGCCGTCCCGCACGGCGGCCTCGGCCACGGCGCGCTGCGCCACCTCACGCCCGCCCCCGACCCCCGGCTGCCGGAGCCGCCGCAACTCGCCTTCAACTACCTGGGCCGGCAGGACTGGACCGCCACCCCCGGCGGCCTGCTGCACTCCCCGTACGGCCCGCTCGCCGGCGGCATGGACCGGACGGCCCGGCGGCCGCACCTGCTGGACGTGCTCGGGCGGGTGAGCGAGGGCCGGCTGGACTTCACCTGGTCCTACTCCCGCGAGGTGCACCACCGCGAGACGATCGCCCGGCTGGCCGCCGAACTGCTCGACGAACTGCGGGAGATCGTCCGCCACTGCGCCGAACCCGGCGCGGGCGGCCGCACCCCCTCCGACTTCCCGCTCGCCCCCCTCGACCAGGCCGCCGTCGACCGGCTGGCCGGCACCGGACGGGACGTCACGGACATCCAGCCGCTCACCCCCACCCAGACCGGCATGGTGGTGCACGGCCTCGACGAGGCGGAACACGGCCTGTACGTCGAGCGGATCACCTTCGTCCTGGACGGCGCCCGCGACCCCCGGCTGCTCGCCGCCGCCTGGCAGCACGTCATCGACCGCACCCCCGTGCTGCGCACCGCCGTCGCCCTGCACGACGTGCCCGTACCCCTCCAGGTGGTCCACCGGCAGGCGCCGCTGCCGGTCACCGACCACGACTGGAGCGACCTGGCCGAGGCCGAGCGCGAAGCCCGGCTGGAACGGCTGCTCGCCGAACGGCGGGCCCGCCCGCTCGCCCTGGACCGGGCCCCGCTGCTGCGCCTCGACCTGATCCGGCTCGGGCCGGACGCGGTACGGGTGGTGTGGACGTTCCACCACGTGCTGCTGGACGGCTGGAGCGTCTTCCACGTCCTGTCCGACGTCCTGGCCGCCCACGCCGCGCTCGCCCGCGGCGAACAGCCCGGCCTGCCCGAGCGCCGGCCCTTCGCGGACTACGTCGGCTGGCTCGCCGCCCGCGACACCGCCCCCGCCGAGGCGCACTGGCGCGGCGTCCTGGCCGACCTCGCCACGCCCACCGCGATGCCCTACGACCGCAGGCCCGCCCCCGGCGCCACCGCCCGCTCCGACTCCTGGCTCTCGCACCGGCTGGACGAGGCCGCGACCGACCGGCTCCAGGAGTTCGCCCGCCGCCACCGCCTCACCCTCAACACCCTGGTGCAGGGCGCCTGGGCGCTGCTGCTGTCGCGCTGGAGCGGGGAGCGGCGGGTCTGCTTCGGCACCACCGTCTCCGGGCGGCCCACCGACCTGGCCGGCTCCGACGACATCGTCGGCCTGTTCATCACCACCCTGCCCGCCCGCGTCACCGTCGACGGCGCCCAGCCCTGCGCGGCCTGGCTGCGCGCACTCCAGGAGGACCGGGCCGAGGACCGCCGCTTCGACCACCTGCCGCTCGCCGGGATGCACGGGCTGAGCGCACTGCCGCCCGGCACGGCGCTCTTCGACAGCCTGGTGGTCTTCGAGAACTACCCGGTCGGCGACGCCACGGCCGGCGCGCACGGCCTGCTGATCCGCGAACTGGACGCCAGGGAGGCCACCAACTACCCGCTCACCGTGGTGGTCTCGCCCGGCGAGCGGCTCGCCGTCGAACTCGGCCACGACCCCCGGTACGTCGACCGGGCCACCGCCGAACAGCTCGCCGCCCACCTGCTGCACACCCTGACCGCGCTGGCCGGCTCGGACGGCACCACCCGCCTGGACGACCTCGACCCGCTGCCGCCCGCGGAGTACGAGCGGCTGCTGCGCCCGCCCGCGCGCCCGGCGCTCGGCCCGGTGCCTCCGGAGGCCCTGCCCGCCCTGGTCGAGGCCGCCGTGGACCGGTGGTCGCAGGCCCCCGCGCTGAGCGCCCCCGGCCTGGAGCTGTCCTTCGCCGAGGTGGAGGCGCACGCCAACCGGCTGGCCCATCGGCTCATCGCACGCGGCGCGGGGCCGGGCGAGGTCGTCGCCCTCCTGCTGCCGCGCTCGGCGGACATGGTGCTCGCCCAGCTCGCGGTGGCGAAGACCGGCGCCGCGTTCCTGCCCGTCGACCCCCACTACCCCGAGGCGCGGATCGAGCTGATGCTGCGTGACGCCGCGCCCGCGCTGACCCTGGACGCCAAGGAGACCGCCGCGCTGCTGGCCGCCCCACCGGACGGCGCCCCCGGCCACCGCCCCACCGACCGCGACCGGACCCGCCCGCTCGACCTGGACGACCCCGCCTACGTCATCTACACCTCCGGCTCCACCGGCACCCCGAAGGGCGTGGTGCTCACCCACCGCGGGCTCGCGGCCTTCGCCGCCGCCGAGGCCGACCACTACCGGGTGGCGCCGGGGGACCGGGTGCTGGCCTTCGCCACCCCCAGCTTCGACGCCTCCGTCCTGGAACTGTGCATGTCCCTGCCGCACGGCGCCCGACTGGTGGTGCCCGCCCCCGGACCGCTGCTCGGCGCCCCGCTGGCCGAGGTCCTGCGGGCGGAGCGGATCACCCACACCCTGCTCCCGCCGGCCGCCCTCGCCACCCTGCCCGCCGACACCCCCGGCACCCTGCCCGCGCTCAGGACCCTGGTGGTCGGCGCCGAGGCGTGCGGCCCCGACCTCGTCGCCCGCTGGGCCCCGCACCACCGCATGGTCAACTCCTACGGCCCCACCGAGGCCACCGTCGTCGCCACCTGGTCCGCCCCGCTGGCCCCCGACGGCGCCGCGCCGCCGATCGGCCGCCCCCGGCCCGGCACCGGCGCCTACGTGCTCGACGTCCGGCTGCGCCCGGTGCCCGAGGGCGTCCCCGGCGAACTGTGGCTGAGCGGACCGGCCCTGGCCCGCGGCTACCTCGGCCGCCCCGGACTGACCGCCGCCCGCTTCACCGCCGACCCGTACGGCCCGCCCGGCACCCGGATGTACCGCACCGGCGACCTGGTGCGCCGCGACCGCCGGGGCGAACTGCACTACCTGGGCCGCACCGACCACCAGCTCAAACTGCGCGGCCACCGGATCGAGGCGGGCGAGGTCGAGGCCGTCCTGGCCCGCCACCCCGCCGTGCTGGACGCCGTGGTGAGCGTGCGGGAGGACGAACCCGGGCTGCCCCGCCTGGTCGCCCACCTGCTGGCCGCCCCCGGCACCGAACCGCCGACCGGCGCCGAACTGCGCGCGCTGGCCGCCCGCTCGCTGCCCGGACACATGGTCCCCTCGGCCTTCGCCGTCCTCGACCGCTTCCCGCTCACCGAGAGCGGCAAGACCGACCGCGCCGCGCTGCCCGCCCCCGAACCGGCCGAGGAGGAGCCCGCCGAACGGGTCGCCCCCCGCACGCCCACCGAGGAGGCCGTCGCGGAGATCTGGACCGAGACCCTGCGGACGGCCGTGGGCGTCACCGACGACTTCTTCCAGCTGGGCGGCGACTCGATGCGGGCCCTGCTGATCGCCTCCCGCGCCAACGATGCCTTCGGCGTCACGCTCACCCCCCGCGACGTCCTGGTCTCCCGCACCGTGGCCGCCCTGGCGGACCTGGTCGAGGAGCAGGTGCTGAGCGAACTCGAAGCCGCCGCCGGTGGCCTCGACGAAGCGGCCTTCGACGGCCCCGACGAAGCCGCCGCCTCCGACGGCCCCCACGATGACGAACGGTGAGGATCCGACGACCATGACGCCTTCGAAGCGAGACCGCGCCGCCGCCCTGCCCGCCGACCTGCGCGAAGCGCTGCGGCTCCGGCTCGCCGGACGCTCCGGCGGTGCCGAGGCCGCCGCCGAGCGGGCCATCCCGCGCGCCGACCGCGGCCGACCGCTGCCGCCCTCCTTCGTCCAGCAGCGCCTGTGGTTCCTGGACCGGCTGCGGCCCGGCGATCCGCGCTACAACAGCGCGATCGCCGTCCGCCTCACCGGGCCGCTGGACCGCACCGCGCTCGCCGGGGCGCTGGCCGCCGTCGTGGCACGGCACGAGGGGCTGCGCACCGTGTTCGAGGAGGCCGACGGCCGGCCGGTGCAGACCGTCCGGCCCGCCGGGCCGGTGCCGCTGCCGCTGAAGGAGCCCGCCGACACGCGGGCGCTCGACGCGCAGGCCCTCGACGCGATCCTGCTCCAGGAGTACTCCCGCCCCTTCGACCTCCGCGAGGGGCCGCTGCTGCGCGCCCTGCTGGTGCGCGAGTCGGACACCGCGCACGTCCTCCAGCTGACCGCGCACCACATCGTCACCGACGGCTGGTCGATGGGCGTCGTCCTGGACGAGCTGTGCACCGCCTACGACGCCCTCGCCCGGGGCGCCGAACCGGAGCTGCCCGAGGTGGCCGCCCAGTACCCGGACTTCGCCGTGTGGCAGCGCGAGCAGCTCTCCGGGGATCGCCTGGAGAGGCAACTCGGCCACTGGAAGGAGAAGTTGACCGGGGCGGTGGCGCCGGAGCTCCCGCTGGACCACCCGCGGCGCGGCGAGGAGGCCGGCCCCGGAGCCGTCCACACCTTCACCGTCCCCGCGCCGCTCACCGCCCGGCTGCGCGAACTCGCCACCGAACGGCACGGCACCCTGCACACCGCCCTGGTCGCCGCCACCCAGGCGCTGCTGGCCCGCTGGTCCGGCCGGCAGGACGTCACCGTCGGCTCCCTGACGCCCGGGCGCACCCGCACCGAGCTGGAACGCGCCGTCGGCTGCTTCGTCAACACCGTGGTCCTGCGCACCCGGGTGGAGCCCTCCGACTCCTTCCGCGCCCTGCTGGCAGCCGCCACCGAGACGGGCAACGACGCGCTCGCCCACGGCGACACGCCCTTCGAGCGGATCGTCGAGGCGGCTGGCGCGCCCCGCGAGGCGGGCCGAAACCCGCTGTTCGACGTCCTCGTCCTGCTGCACCCCGCGCCCCCCGAGGCCCGGGCCCCGCACGGGCTCGCGCTCTCCCCGGTCGCCGTGCCCCGGCAGGCCGCCACCTTCGACCTCAGCGTGGAGTTCGTCCCCGACGGCGAGGCGCTCACCGGCCTGCTGGAGTACCGCGCCGACCTCTTCGACGCGCCCACCGCGCAGCGGATGGCCGAGCAGCTGCTGCGACTGCTGGAGGGCGCCGCCGCCGAACCGGACCGCCCGCTCGGCACCCTGCCGCTGCTCTCGGAGCGGGAGACCCGGCAGGTGACCTCGGACTGGAACGCCACCGCGCTGCCCGTCGAGGAGACCACCTACCCCGAGCTGTTCCGGCGCCGCGCCGCCCTCACCCCGCACGCCCCGGCCCTGCTCGCCGGGGACGAGCAGCTGGACTACGCGGCCCTCGACGCCCGCGCCGACCGGCTCGCCCACCACCTCGCCGCCCTCGGCGCCGGCCCCGAACGGCTGGTCGCGCTGCGGCTGCCGCGCACCGCCGACCTGGTCGCGGCGATCCTCGCCGTCTGGAAGACGGGCGCCGGATACCTGCCGCTGGACCCGGCACTGCCGGACGAACGCGTCCGGTACCTGCTGGAGGACGCCCGCCCGGCCCTCGTCCTGGACGAGGAGACACTGCGCGCGCTGCCCGGCACCGGCCCCGACGGCGCCCGCCCGCTCACCCCGCCGGACCCGTCGAACACCGCGTACGTGCTCTACACCTCCGGCTCCACCGGCCGTCCCAAGGGCGTCGCCGTCCCGCACCGCGCCCTGGTCAACCTGCTCGCCGCCCACCGGGCCGGCTTCGTCGCCGACGCCGGCGGCGGGCCGCTGCGGGTCGCCCTGACCGCCTCGTTCTCCTTCGACACCTCCCTGGAGGGCGTGCTGCTGATGGCCGACGGCCACCCGCTGCACCTCGTCGACGAGCAGACCCGGATGGACCCGGCCGCCCTGGTCGAGTACGTCGTGCGCCACCGCGTCGACTTCCTCGACGTCACCCCCTCCTACCTGCGCCAACTCCTGCCCGCCGGACTGCTCGACGACCCCCGCCACCGCCCCCGGGTGCTGATGCTCGGCGGCGAGGCGGTCGGGCCCCGGCTCTGGCGCGAACTCGCCGCCCGCCCGGACGTCGCCGCCTACAACTACTACGGCCCCACCGAGTGCACCGTCGACGCGCTCGCCTGCCGCATCGCCGCCGAGGACCGGCCGCTGGTCGGCCGCCCGCTGCCCAACGTCCGGGCGTACGTGCTCGACGACCGGCTCCAGCCGGTGCCGCCCGGCGTCGGCGGCGAACTCCACCTGGCGGGCGAGCAGGTCGCCCGCGGCTACGCCGGCCGCCCCGGCCTGACCGCCGCCCGCTTCCCCGCCGACCCGTACGGGCCGCCCGGCACCCGGATGTACCGCACCGGCGACCTCGCCCGCTGGACCGCCGACGGGCGGCTGGAGTACCTCGGGCGCCTCGACGACCAGGTCAAGGTGCGCGGCCACCGGATCGAACCCGGCGAGATCGAGGCCGCGCTGCTCGACCTGCCGCAGGTCACCGCGGCCGCCGTCCTCGCCGTACCCGACGCCCGCGGCCACACCCGGCTGGCGGCCTACCTCGTCCACGCCGACGGCGCGGCCCGCCCCGCCGCCGAACTGCGGGCGGCACTGCGCCGGGTGCTGCCCGACCACATGGTGCCGTCCTCCTTCACCGCGCTCGACGCCCTGCCGCTCACCACCAGCGGCAAGCTCGACCGCCGCGCACTGCCCGCCCCCGACCCCGAAGGCGACGCACGGGAGGGGGAGTTCGTCGCCCCGCGCACCCCCGACGAGGAGACCCTGGCCCGGATCTGGGCCGAGGTGCTGGGCGTGGCGAAAGTGGGCGTCACCGACAACTTCTTCGAACTCGGCGGCGACTCCATCCTGAGCATCCAGGCCGTCTCCCGGGCCCGCGCCGCCGGCCTGCGGATCGGCTCCCAGGACGTCTTCCGCCACCAGACCGTCGCCGACCTGGCCGCCGCCGCCCGCCCGGCCACCGAGCCGACCGCCCAGGCCCCCGCCGGGCCGCGCCGTGCGGACGGGCCGGCCCCGCTGACGCCCGTCCAGGAGTGGTTCCTCGCCGCCCACGGCCCGCTGCGGCACTTCACCATGTCGGTGCTGCTCGACCTGCCGCACGACCTCGACGAACCGGCCCTGGAACGCGCCCTGCGGGCGCTGCTCGCCGCCCACCCGGCGCTGCGCACCCGCTTCACCCGCACCGGGGACGGCTGGCGCCAGCAGCCCGTCCCGGCCCCGGACACCGCACCGCTGACCGCGCTCGACCGGGCTGAAGCCGCCGACCGGGCCGGGGCCGCCGACGCCGCCCGCGCCGCCCTGGACCCGGCCACCGGCGAGCTGCTGCGCGCCGTCCTGTTCCGGCCGAGCTGCGACGACCGCCCCCAACTCCTCCTGACCGCCCACCACCTGGCGGTGGACAGCGTCTCCTGGCGGGTGCTGCTCCCCGAGCTGGAGCAGGCCTACCGTCAGGCCGCGGCGGGGGAGCGCCCGCATCCGGAGCCCGAGCACACCCCGTTCACCGACTGGGCCCACCGGCTCGCCGAGCACACCGGGGAGGGCGCGCTCGACGAGGACCTGCCGTACTGGACCGCCGAGACCCGGGCACCGGCCGACCCGCTGCCCGTCGACCACCCCGGCACCCCCACGGCCGACTCCGTCCGCACCCTGCGCACCCGGCTGGACGGCCCCACCACCGGCGCGCTGCTGCGCAAGGTCCCCGAGGTCTACCGGACCCAGGTCAACGACGTGCTGCTCAGCGCCCTGGGCCGGGCCCTCGCCGACTGGACGGGCCGCGACCGGGTGACCGTCGCCCTGGAGGGCCACGGCCGTGAGGAACTGTTCGACGGCGTCGACCTCTCCCGCACCGTCGGCTGGTTCACCACCCAGTACCCCGTCACCCTCACCCCGGCGGGCCCCGCCCACGCACCGGACTGGGCCGCCACGCTCAAGGCCGTCAAGGAACGGCTGCGGGCCGTCCCCCGCCGGGGCCTGAGCTACGAGGCACTCGCCCGGCTCGGCTCGCCCGACCCGGCCGCCCGCGCCCTGCGGGACGTCCCGCTGCCCCAGGTCTCCTTCAACTACCACGGGCAGTGGACGGCCCCCACCGGCGGGGACTTCGCCCCCGCCGGGCCGGCGCCGGGCCGGGACCTCGCCCCCGGGGAACCGCTGGACCACCTGCTCGACGTCACCGCCGTGGTCGCCGACGGCGAACTCGAACTCACCTGGCACTACAGCGACCAGGTGCACGAGACGGCCACCGTCCGCGCCCTCGCCGAGGCCACCACCGCCGCACTGACCGCCATCGTCGAGCACTGCGCCCGCCCCGGCGCCGGCGGCCGCACCCCCTCCGACTACCCGCTGGCCGGCCTGGACCAGGCCGGCGTGGACCGCATCGTCGGCGACGGACGCGACGTGGAGGACCTGCTGCCGCTGACCCCGCTCCAGGAGGGCATGCTCTTCCACCGCCTGGTCGGCGGCCCCGACGACGTCTACCTGGACCAGGCCGCCCTGCTGCTGGAGGGCGTCGCCGACCCGCACGCCCTCGCCCTCGCCTGGCAGCGGGTCGCCGACCGCACGCCCGCGCTGCGCACCTCGGTGGTGTGGGAGGGCGTCCCCGCGCCGCTCCAGGTCGTACGCCGGGGCGTCCGGCTGCCCGTCACCCACCTGGACCTGAGGGCCGTCGACCCGGGCGAGCGCGCCGAACGGCTGGCCCGGCTGAGCGCCGACGACCTCGCCCGCGGGCTGGACCTCGCCACGGCGCCGCTCACCCGGCTCACCCTGGTCCAACTGCCCGAGGCCCGGCTGCACCTGCTGTGGACCTCCCACCACCTGATCCTGGACGGCTGGAGCCTCGCCCAGGTGCTCACCGACGTGTTCGACGAGTACGCGGCGCTCACCACCGGCGGCGCGCCCGCACCGGCGGTGCGCCGGCCCTTCGCCGACTACGTGCACTGGCTCGCCGAGCAGGACACCGGGGCCGCCCGCACGCACTGGCGGGGCGTGCTCGACGGCTTCGCCACCGCCACCCCGCTGCCCGTCGACCGGGTCCGGCACGAGGCCCACCGGGCCCGCTCCGCCGAGGCCCGCACCGGCGCCCTGTCCGAGGAGGTCTCCGAGCGGCTGGCCCGCACCGCCCGGCAGGCCGGGCTGACCCTGGGCACCGTCGTCCAGGGCGCCTGGGCGCTGCTGCTGTCCCGCTACAGCGGCGAGCCGGACGTGCTGTTCGGCACGACCGTCTCCGGCCGCCCCGAGGAACTGCCCGGCGTCGAGTCGATGATCGGCATGTTCATCAACACCCTGCCCACCCGGGTCCGGGTGGACGGCGGCCGCACCGCCGCCGCCTGGCTGCGGGAGCTCCAGGAGGCCCAGGCCGAGGCCCGGCGGCACGCCGCCGTCTCGCTCGCCGAACTCACCGGCCTCAGCGACGTCCCGGCCGGCGGCGCCCTGTTCGACAGCCTCGTCGCCTTCGAGAACTACCCCTTCGACGACGCCCGCACGGCCGGCACCGGGGTGCGCCTGGCCGAGGTCGCCTCGCGGGACGCCACCAACTACCCCCTCGTCCTGCGCGCCCACCAGGGCGAGCGCCTCGGCTTCGACCTCGCCTACGACCCGGAGCTGTTCGAGGCCGCGACCGTGCGCACCCTCGCCGACCGGCTCCGCCTGCTGCTCACCGACCTCGCCCGGGGGCTGGACCGCCCGCTGCGCGCCCTGGAGTGGACCACCGCCGAGGAGCGGCGGCGCCTGCTGGTCGACTGGAACGGCACCGCGCAGGGCCGGCCCGACCGCACCCTGGTGGACCTGTTCGAGGCGCAGGCCGCCCGCACCCCGCACGCCGAGGCCGTCACCTCCGGCGAGGAGCGCCTCGACTACGCCACCCTGGACGCCCGGGCCGACCGGCTCGCCCACCGGCTGGCCGAACTCGGCGCCGGGCCGGAGGAGTTCGTCGCCCTCGCGCTGCCCCGCACGGCCGAGCTGGTGGTCGCCGTCCTCGCCGTCCTCAAGACCGGCGCGGCCTACCTGCCGCTCGACCCGGGCCTGCCCGCCGAGCGCCGCGACCAACTGCTGCGCGACGCCGCCCCGGTGGCCCTGGTGACGACCTCCGCCGTACCCGCCGAGGTGCCCGTCCTCGCCCTCGCCGACCCCGGGGTGCGCGCCGACCTGGCCCGCCGCCCGGCCGGCCCGCTGCCCGCCCGGCACCGCCCGCTGCCCGACAGCCCCGCCTACGCCATCTTCACCTCCGGCTCCACCGGCCGCCCCAAGGGCGTCGTGGTGCCCCACGCCAACGTGGTGCGGCTGTTCGAGCAGACCCGGAGCCGGTTCGGCTTCGACGAGCGGGACGTCTGGACGCTGTTCCACTCCTACACCTTCGACTTCTCGGTCTGGGAGCTGTGGGGCCCGCTGCTGCACGGCGGCCGGCTCGTCGTCGTGCCCGAGGACACCGCCCGCTCCCCGGAGGACTTCCTGCGGCTGCTCGCCGACGAACGGGTCACCGTCCTCAACCAGACCCCGTCCGCGTTCTACCCGCTGGCCCGCGCGGACGCCGAACACCCGGAACCCTCAAGCCGGTTGACGCTGCGCACGGTGGTCTTCGGCGGCGAGGCGCTGGACGTCACCCGCCTCGCCGACTGGTACGACCGCCACCCCGAGGACGCGCCGCGCCTGGTCAACATGTACGGCATCACCGAGACCACCGTGCACGTCACCCACGCCGAACTGGACCGCGCGAGCACCGCCGCCGGCGGCCCCGGCCCGATCGGCACCGGCATCCCCGACCTGCGGCTGTACGTGCTCGACGCCGACCTCGCCCCGGTGCCCCCGGGCGCGGTGGGCGAGCTGTACGTGGCGGGGGAGGGACTGGCCCGCGGCTACCTCAACCGGCCCGGACTGACCGCCGCCCGCTTCCTCGCCGACCCGTTCGGCGCCCCCGGCACCCGGATGTACCGCACCGGCGACCGGGCGCGCTGGCAGCACGACGGCACCCTGCGCTACCTGGGCCGCGCCGACACCCAGGTCAAGATCCGGGGCTACCGGATCGAACCCGGCGAGATCGAGGCCGCCCTCCAGGCCCACCCCGGCGTGGCCCTCGCCACCGTGGGCGTCCACGAGGACGCCTCCGGCACCCGCCGGCTGGTCGCCCACGTCGTCGCCGAGGGCTCCGCGCCGCCCCCGACCGCCGCCGAACTGCGCGCCCACCTGGAGCGGCTGCTGCCCGCCTACCTGGTGCCCGCCGCCTACGTCCCGCTGGCGGCCCTGCCGCTCACCCCCAACGGCAAGCTCGACCGGCGCGCCCTGCCCGCCCCCGGCCCGGACGGCTACGCGACCGCGGCCGGCCGCGAGCGCACCGCGCCCCGCACCCGCGCCGAACGGCTGGTCGCCGAGGCCTGGACGGAGGTCCTGCACACCGGCGAGGTCGGCGCCGAGGACGACTTCTTCGCGCTCGGCGGCGACTCCATCCTCGCCGTCCGGGTCACCGCGCGACTGCGCGCCGCCTTCGGCTCCACGGACCTCTCGCCCCGGCTGCTGTTCAGCCATCCCGTGCTCGCCGACCTCGCCGAGGCCCTCGGCGAACCGGGAGGCGCGGACGGCCCCGACGTCATCCCCGCCGCCGACCCGGGCACCGAACCGCCGCTGTCCTACGCCCAGCAGCGGCTCTGGTTCCTCGACCGCTTCGAGCCCGGCAGCACCGAGTACACCTCGATGTCCGTCCTGCGGCTGCGCGGAACGCTCGACCGGGCCGCGCTGGGCGCCGCGCTCGACGCCCTGGTCGAGCGGCACGAGGCGCTGCGGACCACCTTCGCCGAACGGGACGGCCGGGCCCGGCAGGTCGTACGCCCGCCGCACCCCGTCGAGCTGCCGTGCCGGGACGTCCACCCGGCCGACCTCGACGCGCTGCTGGAGGAGGTCGCCACCACGCCGTTCGACCTCGCCACCGGGCCGCTGCTGCGCGCCCACCTGGCCCGGACGGCCGAGGACGAGCACGTCCTGGCGCTGGCCGTGCACCACATCGCCACCGACGGCTGGTCCCTGGGCGTCCTGGGCCGCGACCTGGGCGAGCTGTACGCGGCGGCCGTCGAGCGCCGCCGGCCGAACCTGCCCGAACTGCCCGTGCGCTACACCGACTTCGCGGCCTGGCAGCGCACCCGGACCGAGCACGCCCAGGCGGACCTCGACCACTGGCGCCAGGCCCTGGCGGGCCTGACCCCGCTGGAGCCGCCCACCGACCGGCCGCGCCCCGCCGTCCGCACCCGGGACGGCGCGCTGGTCACCTTCACCCTGCCCGCCGAGCTGACGGAGCGGCTGCGCGAGCGCGGCCGGGAGGCCGACGGCACCCTCTACACCGTCCTCCTGGCGGCCTGCCAGGTGCTGCTCGCCCGCTGGGCCGGGCAGTCGGACATCGCCGTCGGCACCGTCACCTCGGGCCGCGAACGCGGCGAACTCCACGACGTGGTCGGCATGTTCGTCAACACCCTGGTGCTGCGCGGCACCGTCCGCCCGGAGGAGAGCTTCCGCGAGCACCTGGCCGCCGCCCGCGAGACCGTCCTCACGGCCCTCGCCCACCAGGAGGTGCCCTTCGAACGGCTGGTGGACGCCCTCCAGCCGGAGCGCGACACCAGCCGCACCCCGCTGTTCCAGGTCATGGTCGCCCTGCACAACCTCGGCGCCGAGGCCCCGCGGCTGCCGGGCCTGACGGTGGAGCCGGTGACCCCGCCGGTCCTGGGCGCCACCTTCGACCTCTCCTTCGACTTCGTCGAACGCGACGGCGGCCTCACCGGCTACCTGGAGTACAGCACCGGGCTGTTCGACGCCCGCACCGCCGAGAACCTGGCCGCCCGGCTGGCCACCCTGCTGGCGGCCGCCGCCGAGGCGCCCGGGACGGCCGTCGGCGCGCTGCCGCTGATGACGGCCGAGGAACGGCGCCTCGTGCTCGCCCAGGGAAGGGGCGGGCCGCTTCCCGGGCCGGACACCACCTTCACCGCCCTGTTCGAGGCGCAGGCCGCCCGCACCCCGCACGCCACCGCCCTGGTCGCCCGGGACGCCACCCTCGACTTCGCCGCCCTCAACGCCCGGGCCAACCGGCTCGCCCGCCACCTCGCCGCCCTCGGCGCCGGCCCCGAGCGGGTCGTCGCCGTCCGGCTGCCGCGCACCTCCGAACTGCTCGTCGCGCTGTTCGCGGTGCTCAAGGCGGGCGCCACCCTGCTCTTCGTCGACCCGGACCTGCCCGAGGAGCGGGCCGCCCTCCTCCTCGACGACGCCCGGCCGCAGGCCGTGCTCACCGAGCGGACCCTGCGCGAGGTGCCCTGGGACGCCCTGCCCGGCCACGACCTGACCGACGCCGAGCGGACCTCCCCGCTGCTGCCGCAGCACGCCGCGTACATCATCTTCACCTCCGGCTCCACCGGCCGCCCCAAGGGCGTGGCCGTCGAACACCGCCAGCTGGTCAACCTCTGCCGCGACCACCGGGAGTGGCTGGTCGCCCCGCACACCGCCGACGGAGAGCGGCTGAAGGTCGCGCTCAGCGCCTCCTTCTCCTTCGACACCAGCTGGGAGGGCCCGCTGCTGCTGGCGCTCGGCCAGGAGCTCCACCTGATCGACGAGGACGTCCGACTGGACCCGCAGGCCTTCCGCGCCCAGGTCGTCGACCGCCGGCTGGACCTGGTCAACGTCACCCCGTCCTTCCTGCGCGAACTCGTCGCCGCCGGACTGCTCTCGCCCGGCCCGCACCACCCGCGGCTGCTGCTGGTCGGCGGCGAGGCCGTCCCCGCCACCACCTGGCGGGAGCTGTGCGCGGCGCACGCGGACCTCGGCGTCACCGCCTACAACGTGTACGGCCCCACCGAGTGCACCGTCGACGCCGCCTACGCCCGCTGCGCCGACCACCCCGAGCGCCCGGTGATCGGCCGCCCCGGCCGGGGCCTGAGCGCGTACGTGCTCGACGCCGCCCTGCGGCCCGTGCCGCCCGGGATGCCGGGGGAGCTGTACCTGGCCGGGGCGCAGGTGGCCCGCGGCTACCTGGGCCGGCCCGGGCTGACCGCCGCCCGCTTCCTCGCCGACCCGCTCGGCGCCCCCGGCACCCGGATGTACCGCACCGGCGACCTGGCCCGCTGGGACGCGGACGGGCAGCTGGAGTTCCTCGGCCGGGCCGACGCGCAGGTCAAGATCCGGGGGTTCCGGATCGAGCCCGGGGAGGTCGAGGCCGCCCTGCTGACGCACCCCGACCTCGCCGACTGCGCCGTCGCCGCGCGCGAGCACGCCGGCCGCACCATGCTGGTCGGCTACCCGGTGCCGGCCGGCGACCGGGTGCCGCCCGCCGAGGAACTGCGGGCCTGGCTGCGCCGGACCCTGCCCGACCACCTGATACCCGCCGCCTTCGTCCCGCTGGCCCGGATCCCGCGCACCACCGGCGGCAAGACCGACCGGCGCGCCCTGCCCGCACCGCCCGCCCAGCCCGACCGCGGCACCCCGTACGTCGCGCCGCGACCCGGCGCCGAGCAGCGGCTCGCCGCGATCTGGGCCGAGGTGCTGGGCGTGGAGCGCGTCGGCGCCCGGGACAACTTCTTCGCGCTCGGCGGCGACTCCATCCTCAGCATCCAGATCGTCTCCCGCGCCCGCGCCGCCGGACTCGCCCTCACCACCAAGGACGTCTTCCGGTACCAGAACATCGCCGAACTCGCCCTGCACGCCGCAGACCTGGCGGAGCACCCGGAGGCGGGCGAGGCCGAGCCCGGCGAGGCACCGCTCACCCCGATCCAGCACTGGTACCTCGACGGCCGCCGCCCCGGCGAGGCCCTGCGCTTCACCATGACCCAGCGCCTGGAACTCGCCCCCGGCACCGACCCGGCGGCCCTGCACCGGGCGGTGACCGCACTGGTGGACCACCACACGGCGCTGCGCACCCGCTTCCGCCACACCGGCGAAGGCTGGCACCAGGAGACGGGGGAGGGGCGAGCGGAGGGCGTCTTCACCCACCACGACACGACCGGCCTCGACGCCGCCGCCCTGGAGCAGCGGGTGCAGCAGGCCACCGACGAGGCCCAGCGCTCGCTCGACCCCGTCGAGGGCCGTACCGTCCGCGCCCAGTTCTTCGACCGGGGCGCCGGGCAGCCCGGCCAACTCGTCCTCACCGTCCACCACCTGGCCGTCGACGGCGTCTCCTGGCGCATCCTGCTGGCCGACCTCGAAGCGGCCTACCGCACCGCCCGCACCGGCGCCCCCGTCGAACTCCCGCCCGTCGCCACCTCCTACGGCCACTGGGCCACCCGGCTGGAGCGGCACACCCGCTCCGGCGCCCTGGACGGCGACCTCGACCACTGGACGCGCACCGGCGCGGCCCCGGCCGCCCTGCCCGCCGGCTCGCCCGGCCCCAACACCCACGCGACCGCCGCCACCGTCGGCGTCACGCTGGACGAGCCGACCACCGACGCGCTGCTGCGCCTGGCCCCCGAGGTCTACCGCACCCAGGCCAACGACGTCCTGCTCAGCGCCCTCGGCCGCACCCTGGCCCGCTGGTGCGGCCGCGACACCGTGCTGATCGGTGTGGAGGGCCACGGCCGCGAGGACCTCTTCGCGGACCTCGACCTGTCCCGCACGGTCGGCTGGTTCACCGCCGAGTTCCCACTCGCCCTGCACGTCGATCCACAGGCCGGCTGGCACGACACCCTGCGCTCGGTCAAGGAGCAGCTGCGCGCCGTCCCGCTGCGCGGACTCAGCCACGGCGCGCTGCGCCACCTGCGGCCCGACAGCCCGCTGGCCGGCTCCGCCGCGCCGCGGATCGGCTTCAACTACCACGGCCGGTGGGACGCCCGGGGCCCGGCCGCCGACGGCCTGGTCCTCGGCTCGCTGCCCCCGGCCGGACGCGACACCGACCCCGACGCGCCCCGCCCCTACCTGCTGGACATCACCGGCATCGTCCAGGACGGCCGCCTGGAACTGGAGTGGACCTACCCCTCGGCCGTCTACGAGGAGGCCACCGTCCGTGCCCTCGCCGAGGAGACGGCCGCCGCGCTGCGCGAACTCGCGGCGCACTGCGCCCGGCCCGAGGCCGGCGGCCGCACCCCCTCGGACTTCCCGCTGGCCGGCCTCGACCAGGAGCGGCTGGACCGGCTGGTCGGCGACGGCCGCGCGGTCGAGGACGTGCTGCCGCTGACCCCGTTGCAGTCCGGCATGCTCTTCCACGGACTCGTCGACACCGACGGCGCCTACGTCGACCGGATCGCCGTCCGCCTCGCCGGAGTGGCCGATCCGAGGGCCTTCGCCGAGGCCTGGCAGCACGTCGCCGACCGCACCCCGGCGCTGCGCTCCGCCGTGCACTGGCGCGGCCTGCCGCACCCCGTCCAGGTGGTCGCCCGCCGCGCCGCACTGCCCGTCCGCCACCTGGACTGGCGCGAACTGTCGCCGGAGCAGCGGGAGTCGGAGACCGAGCGGCTGCTCGCCGAGGAACGCGCCACCGCGCTGGACCTCACCACCGCGCCGCTCACCCGGCTGACCCTGGCCGCACTGCCCGGCGACGAGGTCCTGCTGCTGTGGTCCACCCACCACCTGATCCTGGACGGCTGGAGCACCGGCCAACTGCTCACCGAGGTGTGCGAGGAGTACGCCGCGCTGACCGGCGGCCCGCAGGCCCCCCGCCCGGTGCGGCGGCCCTTCGCGGACTTCCTGGGCTGGCTGCGCGAGCAGGACGACGAGGCCGCCGAGGCCCACTGGGCGGACGCCCTGGCCGGGTTCACCGAACGGACCGCGCTGCCGTACGACCGCCGGCCCGCCGAGGCCCACCGCGCCCGCTCCACCGCCGCCGTCCACCGGGAACTGGACGAGCCGCTCTCCGTACGGCTGCGCGAGCGCACCGCCGCCGCCGGACTCACCGTCAACACCGTGGTGGAGGGCGCCTGGGCGCTGCTGCTGGCGCGCTACGGCGGCGGGGAGGACGTGGTCTTCGGCACCACCGTGTCCGGGCGCCCGGCCGAACTGCCCGGCGTCGAGTCGATGATCGGCATGTTCATCAACACCGTGCCGGCCCGCGTCCCGATCCTCGTGGGCGGGGTGCTGCCCTGGCTGCGCGACCTCCAGGACCGCCAGGCCGACGGCCGCCGCTTCGACCACCTGGCGCTGCCCCGCATCCAGGCCCTCAGTGAACTGCCCGCCGGGGAGGCGCTGTTCGACAGCATGGTGGTGTTCGAGAACTACCCCGTCGACGAGTCCGCCGAGGCCCGCACCGGGGTGCGGGTGGTCGAGGTGCGCGCCGACGACGCCACCACCTTCCCCTGGTGCCTGCGCGCCCACCTCACCGAGCGGCTCGGCTTCGACCTCGCCTACGACCCGGCGCTCTTCGACCACCGGACGGCCGAGGACGCCGCCGACCGCCTCGCCCTGCTGCTCACCGCCCTCGCCGAGGGCCTCGACCGCGACCTCGCCGACCTGGACCTGCTCACCCCGGCCGACCGCGAGCTGCTCGCAGCCTGGCACCCCACCGCCCGCCCGGCGGCGCCGGGCAGCCCGCTGCCGCTCTTCGCCGAGCAGGTCCGCCGCACCCCCGACGCGCCCGCCGTCCGCGACGGCGAGCGCGAACTGACCTACCGCCGGCTCGACGAGTGGTCGGACAGCCTGGCGGCCCGGCTGCTCGTCGAGGGCCTGGCGCCCGAGGAGCCGGTCGCGCTGGAGCTGGACCGCTCGGCCGAACTCGTCGTCGCCCAACTGGCTGTCCTCAAGGCGGGCGGCGCCTACCTGCCCGTCGACCTGCGGGCCCCCGAGGAGCGCCGCCGCACCCTGCTCGCCCGGGCCGGCGCCACCCGCCGCCTCACCGCCGCCGACGTCGCAGCCGTCCGGACCGAAGCGGCCACCGCACCGCTGCCGCCCGCCGACCCCGACCGGCTGGCCTACGTGATGTACACCTCCGGCTCCACCGGGGAGCCCAAGGCCGTGGCCGTCCGGCACCGCGACGTGGCCTCCCTCGCCACCGACAGCCGCTTCGCCGACGGTCGGTGCGACCGGGTGCTGCTGCACTCCCCGGTGGCCTTCGACGCCGCCACCTTCGAGGTGTGGGCGCCCCTGCTCACCGGCGGCTGCGTCCTCGTCGCCCCCGACGGGCCGGTGGACGCGGCACTGCTGCGGCGCCTCGCCGGGCCGGACGGGCCCACGGCGCTGTGGCTCACCGCCGGGCTCTTCCGGCTCCTCGCCCAGGACGCGCCGGACTGCTTCGCCGGCCTGCGCACCCTGTGGACCGGCGGCGACGTGGTGCCCGCCGCCGCCGTCCGCCGAGTCCTGGCCGCCTGCCCCGGGCTCACCGTGGTGGACGGCTACGGGCCCACCGAGACCACGACCTTCGCCACCGCCCACGAGCTCACCGACGCGGCCGCGGTGCCCGACACCGTGCCCGTCGGCCGCCCCCTGGACGACCGGCGCGTCCACGTCCTCGACCGGCGCCTGCGGCCCGTCCCGCCGGGCTGCGCGGGCGAGCTGTACCTGGCCGGCGAGGGCGTCGCCCGCGGCTACCTCGGCCGCCCCGGCGCGACGGCGGCCCGCTTCCTCGCCGACCCGGCCGGCCCGCCCGGCGCCCGGATGTACCGCACCGGGGACCTCGCCCGGCGCCGTCCGGACGGCACCGTCGAATTCCTCGGCCGCGCCGACCACCAGGTGAAGATCCGCGGCTTCCGGGTCGAGCCCGGCGAGGTGGAGGCCGCCCTCGCCGCCCACCCCGGGGTCGCCGACCTCGCCGTCGTCGCCCGGGAGGACCGGCCCGGCGCCCGGCGGCTGGTCGCGTACGTGGTCGGCCCGGCCGGCGCCGAGCCGGAGGAGCTGCGGGCCTTCGCCGCCCGCACGCTGCCCGACTACCTCGTCCCCGCCGCGTTCGTCCCGCTCACCGCCCTGCCGCTGAGCCGCAACGGCAAGCTCGACCGCTCCGCCCTCCCCGCCCCCGGCTCGCCCGGCGAGGAGCACGACGGCGGGCGCCGCGAGAGGGTCGAGCCGCGCACCGCCGCCGAACGCCGCACCGCCGAGGTCTTCGGGGAGGTCCTGGGCATCCGCCCGCCCGGCGTCACGGAGGGCTTCTTCGAGCTGGGCGGCGACTCCATCCTCAGCATCCGGCTCACCGCCCGCCTGGCCGAGGCCTTCGGCACCGATCTCACCCCCCGCGCGGTGTTCGACCACCCCACCCCGGCCGGCCTGGCCCGGCTGCTCACCGAGGAACAGGGCGGCCCGGCCCGCCCGCCCGTCCTCCCGGTCGCCCGCGACGGCGCGGCGCCGATGTCCTACGCCCAGCAACGCCTCTGGTTCCTGGAGGAGTTCGCGCCCGGCGGCGCCGAGTACGTGACCGCGCTCGCCCTGCGGCTGCGCGGCGCGCTGGACGCCGACGCCCTCGGCGCGGCCCTGCGCGCCCTGACGGCCCGGCACGAGTCGCTGCGCACCACCTTCGACAGCGTCGACGGCCACGGCGTCCAGCACATCCACCCGCCCCAGGACGTGCCGCTGCTCGCGCACGACCTCGCCGAACTGCCGGAGCCGGAAAGGGAACCGGCGCTGCGCCGCCTGCTCGCCGCGGAACGCGCCCGCCCCTTCGACCTGCGCCGCGGGCCCCTGCTGCGCGCCGCCCTGGTCCGGCTGGCCGACGGGGACCACGTGCTGGCGCTGACCCTGCACCACATCGTCACCGACGGCTGGTCGACCGGCGTGCTGCTCACGGACCTGGCCCACCTCTACCGCGCCGCACTCGACCCCGACCACCCCGGGCTCGCGCCGCTGCCGGTGCAGTACGCCGACTACGCGCACTGGCAGCGCACCGTCGGCGCCGCCGCCGACCAACAACTCGACTACTGGAAGCGCCAGTTGGAGGGTGTGGTGGCGCTCCGCCTGCCCACCGACCGGCCCAGGCCCGCGGTGCGCACCAGCAACGGGGCCACCGTCCGGCTGGAGCTGCCCGCCGACACCGCCCGCCGGCTGGCGAGGACCGGCCGGGAGCGCGGCGCCACCCTGTTCACCACCCTGGCCGCCGCCACCCAGGCCTACCTCGCCCGGCTCGGCGGCGACCAGGACATCGCCGTCGGCACCGTCACCTCCGGCCGCGAGCGGCCCGAGACCCGGGACCTCATCGGCTTCTTCGTCAACACCCTGGTGCTGCGCTCCCGGGTCGAGCCCCACCGGCCCTTCGCCGAACTCCTCGACGAGGTGCGGCGGACCGTGCGGGACGCCTTCGCCCACCAGGACGTGCCCTTCGAGCGGGTGGTGGACGAGGTGCAGCCGGCGCGCGACACCAGCCGCAGCCCGCTCTTCCAGGCCCTGGTCGTCCTGCAGAACGCCCCGGCCGCCGACCTCGACCTGCCGGGCCTCGACGTCACGGACGTCGAGACCGACACCACGCGGACGGCCTTCGACCTCGTCCTGGAGTTCGCCGAGGCCGACTCCGGTGCCCTGCACGGCCTGCTCACCTACAACACCGACCTGTTCGAACCGGCCACGGCCGAGCGGATGGCCGGTCAGCTCGCCGTCCTGCTGGCCGCCGTCGCCGACGACCCGGACCGCGCCGTCGGCGCACTGCCCCTGGGCGCGGCCGAGCGGCCGGACCACGCGCACGGCACCTTCCGCCCGGTCCCCGAGGCGACCCTGCCCGAGCTGTTCGAGCGCCAGGCGGCCCGCACTCCCGACGCGCCCGCCCTGCTCGACGGCGACCGGGAACTGACCTACGCCGAGGTGGACCGGGCGGCCAACCGGCTCGCCCACCACCTGATCCGGCGCGGAGTGGGCCCGGAGCGGCTGGTCGCCCTCGCCCTGCCCCGCTCGGCCGCGATGGTCGTGGCCCAGCTCGCCGTCGCCAAGGCCGGCGGCGCCTTCCTCCCGGTCGACCCGGACTACCCCGCGCCCCGGCGGGAGTTCATGGTGCGCGACGCCGCCGCCCACCTGCTGCTCGACGACCCGGCCGAGGTGTGGGCCGCCGACGGGCCGCCGACCCCGCCCACCGACGCCGACCGCACCACCGCGCTCACCCCCGGACACCCGGCGTACGTCATCTACACCTCCGGATCGACCGGAACGCCCAAGGGCGTGCTGGTGACCCACCGCGGCCTCGCCGCCTTCGCGGCCGCCGCCGCCGAACGCTACGCCGTCGGCCCCGGCGACCGGGTGCTCCAGTTCGCCTCGCCCAGCTTCGACGCCTCCGTCCTGGAACTGTGCATCTCCCTGCTCGCCGGGGCCGCGCTGGTCACCGGCGAGGAGGGCCCGCTCGTCGGCGAGCGGCTGGCCGAGGTCCTCGCCGAACGCCGCATCAGCCACACCCTGATCCCCCCGGCCGCCCTGGCCACCGTCGACCCCGAGGCGGCCTCGGCGCTGCCCGCCCTGCGCACCCTGGTCGTCGGCGCGGAGGCCTGCCCGGCCGACCTGGTCGACACCTGGGCCCCCGGCCGACGGATGATCAACTCCTACGGCCCCACCGAGGCCACCGTCGTCGCCACCTGGACCGGCCCGCTGGCACCGGGCAGCGGCGCACCGGCGATCGGCCGCCCCAGCGGCGCCACCCGCGCCTACGTCCTCGACACCGCCCTGCGGCCGGTGCCCACCGGCGTGACCGGCGAGCTCTACCTGGCCGGCCCCGGCCTCGCCCGCGGCTACCTGGGCCGCCCGGGCCTCACCGCCCAGCGCTTCCTCGCCGACCCGTACGGCGAACCGGGCGAGCGCATGTACCGCACCGGCGACCTCGCCCGCCGCGACGCCGACGGCCAACTGCGCTTCGCCGGCCGCGCCGACGACCAGCTCAAGCTGCGCGGCTTCCGGATCGAGCCGGGGGAGATCGAGAGCGCGCTGCGCCGCAGCCCCCTGGTGCGCGACGCCGCCGTCACCGTCCGCGCCGACCGGCTGGTCGCCTACGTGACCCCCATCGCCCCCGAGGGCGACGGCCTGGCCCTCGAACTGCGCACCCACCTCGCCGGACTGCTGCCCCCGCACCTGGTCCCGTCCCTCTTCGTGCCGCTGGAGCGGCTGCCGCTCACCCCGAACGGCAAGACCGACCGGAGGGCGCTGCCCGCACCCGCGCCCGCCCCGGCCACCGCCGGACCGGGCCGGGCACCCGGGACCGACACCGAACGCCGGATCGCCCGGATCTGGGCCGACGTCCTGGGCGTCGAGGAGGTGGGCGCCGACGACAACTTCTTCCTGCTCGGCGGCGACTCCATCCTCAGCATGCAGGTGGTGTCACGGCTGCGCCGGGACGGACTGCACCTGGCCACCCGCGACCTCTTCACCCACCAGACCGTCGCCGAACTGGCCACCGTCGTGCGCACCGCCCCGCAGCGCGCCGACGACGGCCCGGTGACCGGCGACGTGCCGCTCACCCCCATCCAGGAGTGGTTCCTGACCACCCCGCGCGCCGCCCACCACCACTTCAACCAGTCGATGCTGCTCGAACTCGCCGCCGACGCCGACCCGTCGGCGCTGCGGGCCGCACTGGACGCCCTGCTGGAACACCACGACGCCCTGCGGATGCGCTTCACCCGTGAGGAGACGGGCTGGCGGCAGTTCAACCCGCCGCCGGCCCGCACCGAGGACGTCCTCCTCCGGTACGACCTGACCGGGCGCACCGCCGAGGACGCCGACGCCGCCATGGCCAAGGCCGCCGACGACCTGCACGGCGGCTTCGACCTGGCCCGCGGCCCGCTGCTGCGCGCGGCCCTGTTCACCCGCGAGGCGGACCGCCCGGCACTGCTACTCCTCGTCGCCCACCACCTGGCCGTCGACGCCGTCTCCTGGCGGGTGCTGCGCGACGACCTGGCGAGCGCCTACCGGCAGGCCGTCCAGGGCGACGAGATCACCCTGGGGGAGCGCACCACCTCCTTCCGGGAGTGGGCGCAGCGCCTCGCGGCCCATGTCGCCGAGGGCGGGCTGGACCACGAACTGCCCTACTGGGACGAGGCGGTGAGCGTCGCGGCCGACCTTCCCGGCGACCCGGCCGACCCGGCCGACCCGACCGGCGACCCGGCAGAGCCCGGCGGCGCCGGGACGGCGGCGGTCACCGTCGAACTCGACGAGCAGGACACCGAGGCGCTGCTGCGCGCCGCGCCGGCCGCCTACCGCACCCGCGTCAACGACGTGCTGCTGGCCGCCCTCGCCCTGGCGCTGGCCCGCTGGACCGGCGAGGAGCGGATCCGGCTCGACCTGGAGGGGCACGGCCGCGAGGACGTGGTGGAGGGCGTCGACCTCTCCCGCACGGTCGGCTGGTTCACCACCGTCCACCCCGTCACCTTCCACGTCCCCGAGCCCGGGGACCTCGGCCCGGACCGCGACTGGCGCGCCCTGGTGAAGTCGATACGCCGCCAGCTGCGCGCGGTGCCCGGGAACGGGCTCGGCTTCGGCGCCCTGCGCACCTTCGGCCCGCCCGAGATCCGCGAACGCCTCGCCGCCGGAGCACACGGCCAACTGGTCTTCAACTACCTCGGCCAGTGGGACGCCCGGCCCGAGGCCGCCGAGGACGGCCTGGTCCGCGCCGAGCTCGGCTCCTTCGGCCAGGACCACGACCCCCGGGACGGCGGCTCGCACCCGGTGGAGGTGGTCGGCGCGGCGCAGCAGGGGCGCCTCGCCTTCACCTGGCACCACCGCCCCGCCCTGCACGACACCGCGACCGTACGCCGGGTGGCCGAGGAGTTCGCCGAGGCCCTGCGCCACCTCGCCCGGCACGCCCGCGGCGGACGCTGACCACGACCCATCCACGAGAACCCGCCGATGACGAAGGAGCAGGAGATGGACGAGAACACCCGCTACCAGGTGCTGCGCAACGACGAGGAGCAGTACTCCCTCTGGCCGGCCGACCTCGACGTGCCCGCGGGCTGGCAGCCCGTCGGCAAGGAGGGCACCGAGGCGGAGTGCACCGCCTACGTCGACGAGGTGTGGACCGACATGCGGCCGCGGAGCCTGCGCGAGCGCATGGAGAACACCGGAGCCTGACCGCCCCACCGGGCGGGGTGCCGGTCGCGCCCTCTTCGCCGACCGGCACCCCGCCCCCGTCCCCGTCCCTGTTCGTGAACACCCCGAGGAGCTGGCCGTGACCCCTTCGCTGCGCACCGAACGCCTGGAGTTCAACCCCTACCGGCCCGAGGACGAGGACTCCTTCGTCGCCCTCCTGCGCGACGCGGACGTGTGCCGCTGGATGGGCCAGGACCTGGTGCCCGAGGACGAGATCCGCGTGATCTTCCGCGCGATCCTCACCGACGTGTACCCCAAGCGGATGTTCGACGTGTGGGGCCTCTGGCTGGACGGCAGATACGCGGGCCACGCGGAGGTGAAGAAGACCGGCAACGTCGACGGCCACGAACTGGTCGCCGCCCTCGCCCCGGCCTTCTGGGGCCGGGGCCTGGGCACCGAGGTGGTGCGCGGCCTGATCCGCTACGCCGCCGACGAGCTCGGGCTCAAGGAGGTCTACGGCATGGTGGGCGCGGAGAACACCCCCAGCCTGGCCCTGTGCCGGCGACTGGGCTTCCGGCACCTGCGCGACGTGGTCGGGGACGACGGCTCGGTGACGAGGCTGGTCGCCTACTCCACGGCCGACCTCATGTGAACCAGAGCAGACCGGAGCAGCCCCGACCCGGCCCGGAGCGCGCGCCGCGGCCACTGCGATCATTCGTGCCATGACTGTTGAGTGGAACGGTACCGAGGTGGTCTTCGAGCGGGCCGGACTGGACCGCATGGACGAGCTGCTGGGCGTGCTCGACGACGCGGCCGGCTGGCTCGGCTCCCGCGGGGTCAGCCAGTGGCCGGCCCGTTTCGAGGCGGCCTTCGTCGAACCGGCCCTGTCCCGCGGGGAGACGTGGCTGGTGCGGAGCGGGGGCGAGGTGGCCGGCACGGTCACCATGGACTGGGCGGACCCGCTGTGGGCGGACTCCGAGGGCGAGGCGGGCTACCTGCACCGGCTGGCCGTGCGCCGGTCGGCGGCGGGCCTCGGCGCCCGCATCCTCGACTGGGCGGCCGACGCGGTCCGGAGCAGGGGCGCCGACTACCTGCGGCTGGACTGCGTGGCCACCAACGCCCGACTGCGGGCCTACTACGAGCGCCGCGGCTTCGCGCCGCGGGGCGAGGTGTCGGTCGAAGGCGCGCCGGACGCGCGGACGGGCGAGAAGCCGGTCTTCCGGCTCAGCCGCTACGAACTCGCCGTGCCCGGGAGCGACGGGCACGGCGAGCACATCTGACGGGCGGCCGGTTCCGCCCGGGAGAGCCGATGAACGCCCCGTGCCGGAGGCACCCGGGCGGTCACGGGCGTGTGACCACCTCCGGCCCCTGACCGGCGCCTGCCCGGCCGGGCAGCCGGAGGGCCGGTAGCGTCCCCGCCGCCGCCACGGCGGCCGCCACGAGGGCGGTCGGGGTGAGCGCCGCGCCGGGTGCCGTGTGGCCGGCGAGGGTGGCGGCGAGGGCGACGCCCAGGGCCGGGCCGATGTTCATCGCGGTCTGCTGCAGTCCACCCGCGACCCCGGCCTCGGTGGTGGCCGCGCCGCGGACGATCACCGCGGTGGCCGTGGTCATCACCGCACCGAGGCCGCTGCCGAGCAACAGGAAGCAGCAGCCGACCGAGGCGGCGCCGGAGGACGGGTCGAGGCGTGCGGTGAGCAGCGTGCCCACGGCGATCAGCGCCATGCCGAACAGCAGGGTGCGGCGCTCTCCGTGACGCTTCGCCAGCCGGGCGGAGGCGATGGCCGTGAGGATCATCGCCACCGCGAGCGGCGCCGCCCGCAGGGCGCTTCGCAGGGGGTCGAGGCCGAGGACGTCCTGCAGGAAGTAGGTGGCGGGAAAGAGCGTTCCGAACACCGCCGCCGAGGCCGCGAGCAGGATGCCGAGTGCCGGCCCGACCGTCGGTGAGCGGAGCAGGGCGGCGGGCAGCAGCGGATGGGCGGTGCGCCGCTCGTGTCGGGCGAGGGCGAGGGCGGCCAGTGCGGCAGTGGCGAGGCCCAGTGCCGTCCCCGCCGACCACCCGTCGGTCGGCAGGGTGACCAGGGCGTGCACCAGGCAGGCCAGGGTGAGGGCGAGCAGACCCGCGCCGGGCAGGTCGAGCCCGGCGGCGGTGGCGGCCCGGTCGCGGCGTTCCCGGTCGGGGCGTTCCTGGTCGGGGCGCGCGGCGGGTACGGCGAGGGCCGCGAGCAGGGCGGCCGCGGCGGGCGGCAGGCCGAGCAGGAAGACCGCACGCCAGCCCAGGTACGTGGTGAGGGCGCCGCCGACCAGCGGGCCGGCCGCCGCGGCGAGGCCGATGGCGGCGGTCCGGACGGCGATCGCACCGGGCAGCCGGTCGGCGGGCCAGACCGTGCGCAGCAGGCCGAGGGTGGCCGGCTGGAGCAGGGCGCCCGCCACGCCCTGGAGGACGCGCAGCGCGATGACCCATCCGATGCCGGGCGCGAGCGCGATCCCGGCGGAACCGGCCGCGAAGCCCGCCACGCCGAGCGCGAAGACGCGCCGGTGCCCGAACCGGTCGCCGAGGCGGCCGGCGAAGACCAGCAGGGCGGCGACGGTGACCAGGTAGCCGGTGCTGGTCCACTGGACGGCGGCGACGGAGGCGTGCAGGTCGCGCTGGAGGGTGGGCTGGGCGACGGTCAGCACGGTGCCGTCGAGGGCGACCAGGACGGCGCCGGTGATGCTCGCGGCGAGGGCGAGCCGTCGGCTGCGCCGGGGCGTCACCGGTCGGCCGGGCCGAGGTGGGCGTCCAGGGCGGCTCGCAGCAGGGGTTCGAGGTCCTCCCCGCCGGTGGCGAGCCGCAGGCTGCCCCAGCTGCGGAGCTGGGCGAGGCCGTGCAGGTTGGCCCAGAGCGCGGCGGTGGCGGCGGTCGGGTCGTCGGACCGCGGATGGACCTCGGCGACCAGGCCCGCGAAGGTCAGGAACAGCGGCAGGGTGGTGCGGCGCAGTTCGGCGCCGCTGCCCTCCAGCAGGTCGTGGCGGAACATCAGCTCGAACATGCCCGGGTTGGCGGCCGCGAAGCCGAGGTAGGCGCGGGCGAGGGCGTCGATCCGGGTTCGTGCGTCGGCGCCGGTGGTGGCGGCGAGTGCGTCGGCGCCGGCCAGGGCGTCGGTGAGCCGGCCGAAGCCCTGCTGGGCGACGGCGGCGAGCAGGGCTCGGTGGGTGGGGAAGTGGCGGCGCGGTGCTCCGTGCGAGACGCCGGCGTGGCGGGCGATCTCGCGCAGGCCGAGCGCGTGGACGCCCTCGCGGGTCACCAGTTCGACGCCCGCGGCCACCAGCCGGGCGCGGAGGTCCCTGTCCTGATCGGTCATGGGCCCTGTCTACCAGCCGGTCGTAGACAGTGTCTACTCGCATGTGTTCGACTGCCTCGGGCACCATCGAAGGCATGGACGAAGGCGGCGAGTCGGCCTGTTGGCTGGAGCGGGTGTGCCCGGAGTGCGGCCGGCTGCGTGAGCGGCCCGGCCCGGGGCCGTGCGAGAACTGCGGCGCGGGCGGTACGGGCGGCACGGGAGAGGAGCCCACGGCGCCGGACCGGGGCGACGGCTGAGCGCCGCCGCCCCCGGCCCGGCGGGCGGTCCCGGCCGCGCGCGTCCTACTGCGGCGGCTGGTCGCGGAACTGCTCCTTGAGCTTCTCCTCGGCGGTGTCGACCTGGCCGCTGTACTTGCCCTGGGTGCGTTCGTCGACGGCGCTTCCCGCCTTGTCGACGCCCTTCTCCGCCTGATCCTCGTGGCCCTTCAGCAGGCTCTTGAGCTTATCCAGCATGGACATGTGGTCACCCTCCTGGATGAGACGCCCCCACCCCTCCAGGATCACCGCGGGGGCCGTCCTCCGCATTTCGCGGCCGCGCGGCGGGCTTGGCAAGGCGATGCCGGTCATGTCAAATCGTGACTCCACGAACCGTCGGAAGGAGTCGCCTTGAAGCTGCGCACCCGTCGCCGGCCCGCCCCGCTCGACCGTTCCACCCCGCTGGACCGAACCACCCCGTTACCGCGCCCGCGCACCGCCCGCCCCACGTCCCACCGGCACCGCGCGGGCGCCGCGCTGACCGTCGCCACCCTGGTCACCCCGCTGCTGCTGGTCGGCGCGGGAGCCGCGAACGCCGACCCGGATCCGGCCCGCAAGGGCGCCAGACTGGCGGAACGGCTGGTCGAGGCGAGCAGCGCCGAGGACGCACACGACACCCTGGCCGCGCTGCAACGGATCGCCGACCGCAACGGCGGCACCAGAGCGGCCGGCTCCCGCGGGCACGACGAGTCCGCGCGGTACGTCTACGAGCAGGCCCGGCGGGCCGGGCTCAAGGTCTCCCGGCAGGAGTTCGAGTACACCTTCTTCGAGGCGCGCTCGCAGCGGCTGGACGTGGTGTCCCCGCAGGCCGAGTCCGTGCCGGTGATCGCCATGACGTACTCGGTGAGCGGCCCGCAGGCGGGCCTGACCGCCGAGTTGGCCGTCGCCCCGGTGGGCGCCACCACCGGCTGCACGCCCGCCGACTACCCGGCGGGCGGCTTCACCGGCCGGATCGCCCTGATCCGGCGCGGCGGGTGCAGCTTCGCCGAGAAGCAGGCGGCCGCGGCGGCGGCCGGCGCCGTCGGCGCGATCGTCTACAACAACGCCGAGGGCGACCTCAACGGGACGCTGGGCGAGCCGACCGCCGGGAAGGTCCCGACCGGCGGGATCACCAAGGCCGCCGGGGAGGCGCTGGCCGCGAAGGCCGCCGCCGGCCCGGTGCGGGTGACCCTCGACATCCGCACCTTCATGGAGCCGCGCAAGACCTGGAACGTCATCGCCGAGACCCGCGGCGGGGACCCGGACAACACCGTGATGATCGGCGCCCACCTGGACTCCGTCCCCGCCGGGCCGGGCGTCAACGACAACGGCTCCGGCTCGGCCGGGATCCTGGAGGTCGCGAGGAACCTCGGCGCCCACCCGGTGAGGAACAAGGTCAGGTTCGCCTGGTGGTCCGCCGAGGAGTTCGGCCTGCGGGGCTCCGAGGCGTACGTGAAGTCGCTCTCCGAGGCGGACCGGAAGAAGGTCCGGCTCTACCTCAACTTCGACATGATCGCGTCCCCCAACTACGCGCAGTTCGTCTACAACGGCTCCGGCAGCGCCGGAGGCGGCGCGGGTCCCGAGGGCTCGGCACAGATCGAGCGGGACCTGACCGGCTACCTGGACGGCCGGGGCCTGCCGCACGACCCGTCCGCCTTCAACGGCCGCTCCGACTACGGCCCGTTCATCGACGCGGGCATCCCTGCGGGCGGCACCGACACCGGCGCCGAGGTGATCAAGTCCCCCGAGCAGGCGGCCCGCTACGGCGGCACGGCGGGCACCGCCTTCGACCCCTGCTACCACAAGGCCTGCGACGACCTGGACAACCTGGACATGGACGCGTTCGACGTCAACATCGACGTGATCGCCCACGCCGTCGGCACCTACGCCTGGGACCTCTCCTCGCTGAGCCGGCCCGTCTCCGCGGCCCAGCGCCCCGCCGCGGGTATCAGCGGTACGGGCGGCGGCGACGCCCACGGGGTGACCGCCTGACGCCCGGGTGGGCCCGCTGCCGTCCTCGGGCGGCGGGCCCACCCGCCCACCGCGCGCACTGCGTTCATCAGGCCCCTCCCCTCCGACATCGCCCCTGGTGGGGCGGGCGCGAGCCACCGTAGCGGACCCCACTGACAAGTGCGCCCGAGCGCTGTACGGTGCCGCGCGGAGCGCAACCGCCGGGACCCGGTGGGTGCGCCGAGCCCGGTCCTGACACCATGGGACCGAGATCACGACACCGTGACACCCTCGGAGGAGTCAGCAAGATGAGCACGCACTACGACGTCGTCGTCCTCGGCGCGGGCCCCGGCGGCTACACCGCCGCCGTCCGGTCCGCACAGCTGGGCCTGAAGGTCGCGGTCATCGAGGCCAAGTACTGGGGCGGCGTCTGCCTCAACGTGGGCTGCATCCCCTCCAAGGCCCTGCTGCGCAACGCCGAGCTCGCCCACATCTTCACCAAGGAGGCCAAGACCTTCGGCATCAAGGTCGAGGGCCAGGTGTCCTTCGACTTCGGCGAGGCGTTCCGCCGCAGCCGCTCGGTGGCCGACGGCCGGGTCAAGGGCGTCCACTACCTGATGAAGAAGAACGGCATCACCGAGATCGACGGCTGGGGCACGTTCATCGACGACCGCTCCATCCAGGTCGCGCTCAGCGGCGGCGGCTTCGACGTCGTGACCTTCGACAACTGCATCATCGCGGCCGGTGCCACCACCCGCCTGCTGCCCGGCACCAGCCTGAGCGACCGCGTGGTGACGTACGAGGAGCAGATCCTCACCGAGCAGCTGCCGGAGAGCATCATCATCGCGGGCGCCGGCGCGATCGGCGTCGAGTTCGCGTACGTGCTGCACAACTACGGCGTCAAGGTCACCATCGTCGAGTTCCTGGACCGCGTGGTGCCGCTGGAGGACGTCGAGGTCTCCACCGAACTCGCCAAGCAGTACCGCAAGCTGGGCATCGAGGTGCACACCTCCACCCGGGTCGAGTCGATCGACGACAGCAACCCGAACGCCAAGGTCCGGGTGACCGTCACCAAGGACGGCCGGCAGCAGGTGCTGGAGGCCGACAAGGTGCTCCAGGCGATCGGCTTCGCGCCGCGGGTCAACGGCTACGGCCTGGAGAACACCGGGGTCAAGCTGACCGACCGCAACGCCATCGCGGTGGACGGCCGCGGCCGCACCAGCGTCGAGCACATCTTCGCGATCGGCGACGTCACCGCCAAGCTGATGCTGGCGCACGCCGCCGAGACGATGGCCGTGATCGCCGCCGAGACCATCGGCGGGGCGGAGACCATGGAGGTCGACTTCGTCATGATCCCGCGCGCCACCTACTGCCAGCCGCAGATCGCCTCCTTCGGCTACACCGAGGCGCAGGCCCGCGAGCTGGGCTACGACGTCAAGGTCGCCAAGTTCCCGTTCACCGCGAACGGCAAGGCGCACGGCCTCGGCCACCCGATCGGCTTCGTGAAGGTCATCAGCGACAACGCGCACGGCGAGCTGCTGGGCGCCCACCTGATCGGCCCCGAGGTCACCGAGCTGCTGCCCGAGCTGACGCTGGCCCAGCAGTGGGACCTCACCGTCCACGAGGTCGCCCGCAACGTGCACGCCCACCCGACCCTGGGCGAGGCGGTCAAGGAGGCCATCCACGGTCTCGCCGGCCACATGATCAACATGTGACGGGCCCTCCCGCGTGACCCCGTGACCCGCCGGGCCGCCGCCCGGCGGGTCACGCTCGTCGGACCGCCCTCCTTCAGACCCTGCCCGCGATCAGGCCGAGCCGGCCGTCGAAGCGCCGGTAGAGCACCCGGCCCCGGCCGCCGGCGGGGTGGGCGAAGAACAGGAACGGCAGTTCGGCGCCCGCCAGCCGGTCGACGGCCTGCTCCTCGGTGAGCCGGGGCGCGCCGTGCGGGCTGAGCGTGATCGGCGAGGTCCGGCGGCCGGACGGGCCCGCCGGGAGCGTACGGGCCAGGCGGTAGCCGGTCGGCCCGACCCGGTAGACGACGGCGTCGGTCTCGGTCGCCGGATCGGTGAAGAGGTGGATGTCGTAGTCCATCGCGTCCATCGTCCGGGCCGCCGCCTCGGGCGAGCACCAGACCAGGGCCGGCTCCTTGCGCCGGACGATCCGGCGCTCACCGGCGGGCAGGGCGGGCCGGGTCGGCACGTGCTGCGTCGACCAGGGGCGCGGCGCCCAGGCGCCGGTGACGGCCCGGATCCTGCCGCGCAGGGCGTCGGCGACCCGGTCGAGCGAGTCGCCGGCCCCGGAGACGGCCTGCTGGACCCGGATCCGCCGCCCGTCCACCTCGGCGTTCACCTGCGCCAGCACCCCGCCGGTCACGGCGGCGAGCCTGACCCGCAGCGCCTCCACCAGCGTTCCCGCCCCGGAGGCCGCCGCCGCGGCGGCCGCGGCGGCCGTGACCCGCTCCCGGGCCTCGGCCGGCACCTCACCGGCCGACCCGCCCTCGAACGCTCCCACCGTGACCAACTCGCCCATCACCCAGGCCCTTTCCCTGCCGCTCGGCGCGTTCCTTCGGCGCGTCCGGCGACCAGGATCGCGGCCTCCCCGGGGAGTTGGCCAGGGCCCAACGACCCCAGCCCGGGGAGTACTCACGGTGAGGGCCTTTCGCGTGCGGGCCCAGGCCGGGGCGTGTCAGGGCAGCAGGAGGACGCGGCCGAGGTTGGCGCGTTCCTCCAGCAGCCGGTGGGCGGTGGCCGCCTCGGCGAGCGGGACGCGGGCGTGCACCGTCGTCGCCAGCCGGCCGGTCGCGAAGTGCCGGGTGATCTCCTCGACGTCCCGGCGGGCCTGCTCGGGGCGGGCCGCGCGCCAGGCGAGGAGGGAGAAGCCGAGGGCCTCGTTGAGCCGGAACAGCCGCATGACGGGCACGCTGCCCGGCTGGCCGTCGGCGGCGCCGTACAGCACCACCCGGCCCAGCGGGGCCAGCACCTCGAAGCTGCGCTGGAGCACGTCGCCGCCGACCGAGTCGAGGACGAGGTCCACGCCGCCCGGCGCGGCCGCGCGGACCCGCTCGGGCCAGTCGGGGGAGCGGTAGTCGACGGCCGCGTCCGCGCCGAGGGCCCGGACGAAGTCGAGCTTGGCCGCCGAACCGGCGGTGGCGATCACCGTGCCCGCGCCGAGCAGCTTCGCCAGCTGGACGGCCAGGTGCCCGATGCCGCCGGCGGCGGCGTGGACCAGGACGGTCTCGCCGGCGGCCAGCCGGCCGAGGCGCAGCACTCCCAGGGCGACCGGGCCGCCCAGCGGCAGCATGCTGGCGGCGCCGAGGTCGAAGCCCGCCGGCACCGGGGCCAGCCAGGCGGCGTCGGCGAGGGCGAACTCGGCGAAGGCGTCCTCGGACAGCGCCGCGGCCCGCTGCCCGACCAGATCGGCGGAGACGTCGGGGCCGACCGCCTCGACCGTCCCGACGACGTCCCCGGTGAGCACGCCGGGCAACGGGCGGTGGAAGACCGAGCCCTCGGGCTCGCCCCGGCGGAACCTGGTGTCCACGAAGTTCGCCCCGATCGCCTCGGCGCGCAGCAGGACCTGGCCCGGCCCGGGCGTCGGGGTCCCGGCCTCCTCCGGCGTCAGGACCTCGGGGCCGCCGTACTGGTGGTAGCGGACGCGTAGCATCGGTGCCTCCCTCGACGGGGCCGGCCCGGAACGAACTGGACCGGCGGTCAGCTTTCACTCGGGACCGTACTGGACCGCCGGTCCAGTTGTCCACGGGAAGCGGGCCGAACACGGGACACGAAACGAAAGGGGACCGGCGGTCCATGTCCGAAGGCAGGCGCGAGCGCGCCGACGCGGTCCGCAACCGACGCGCGATCCTGCGCGCCACCGAGGAACTCCTCGCCGGGCGCCGGCCCGAGCAGATCTCGATGGAGCAGATCGCGGCCGCCGCGGGGGTGGGCAAGGGCACCGTCTTCCACCGCTTCGGCAGCCGGACGGGCCTGATGCTCGCACTGATGCGGGAGCGGGCACTCGACCTGGACGAGGCCGTCCGCAGCGGACCTCCGCCGCTCGGCCCGGGCGCCCCGGCCCGGGAGCGGCTGTACGCCTTCCTGGACGCCGTGGTCGAGGTGGTCGGCCGCAACAAGAGCCTGCTGGCCGAGCTCGACCACGCCGCCGGCACCGCCGCACCGTCCACCGGGGAGGCCCCGCCCACCGCGCACCCGGTCTACCTGGGCTGGCACGCCCACCTCAGCGCGCTGCTCGCCGAACTGCGCCCGGACCTGGACACCGAACTGGTCGCCCACCTGCTGCTCGGCTCGCTCCAGAGCAACCCGCTCCTGCGGCTGCTGGAGCAGGGCGAGGGCCGGCGGATCGCCGGGACGCTGCGGGATGTCGCCGGCGCCCTGGTGGACCGCTGACCCGGCCCCGGTGGGTTCGGGTGGGCCGATCGGGCGAGGGCGCGGAGCGCCGCGCCGATGCGGCCCCCACGGTGGGCCTCGCCGCCTACCGTGGGGCGGGATCACTCCGCCCCCGCGGCCTCGCGCCTGACACGCGGTCGGAGACCACGACCGCGCCGGCCCGCCGGAGGCCGCGCGGAAGGCCGGGAGGAGGGGCGCTTGCGGAGGCGGTCCGTGCGGTCGGTGGAGGCGCAGCAGCAGCCGATGCCGGCGCTGATCCGGTACAGCCACCGCGCCTGGCTGGTGCCCGCGGTGCTGCTGGCCGCGGTCATCGGGGTGGACGCGGCCACACCCCGCTCCTTCGCGTCCGTGAGCTGGCTGGTGATGGTCCCGGTGGCCGCCGCCGCGCTCTGCGGCCCGTGGGTCACCGCGCTGTTCTCCTGCCTCTCGATCGTCGCCTACCCCGGCCTCGACAACGTCTGGGCCAAGGCCCAGGGGATCGAGGACTTCCTCCTGGTGCTCGCCGGGGCCGTCCTCGCGGTGCCGCTCAGCGTCTTCCGGGCGCAGGCCGCCGCGTACGTCCGCCATCTGCGGGGCGCTGCCGAGACCACCCGGGAGGTGGTGCTGCGGCCGGTACCGCCGGGCTGGGGCGGAGTGGACTCGGCGGCGCGCTACCTGGCCGCCGACGTCGAGGCCCGGGTGGGCGGCGACTTCTACGACGTCCTGGCCACCCCCTACGGCGCGCGGGTCATCCTCGGTGACGTCCAGGGGAAGGGACTGCCGGCGGTCTCCACCGCGGCGGCCCTGGTCGGCTGCTTCCGGGAGGCCGCCTTCCACGAGGAGGACCTGGCCACCGTCTCCTCCTGGATGGAGGAGCGGCTGCACCGGCAGAACCAGCTGGCCGTCCGGCTGGGCGCCGAGGACGAGCGGTTCGCCACGGCGGTGATCATCTGCTTCCCCGCGGACGCGCCGGAGGAGGTCGAGATGGTCAACTTCGGGCACGAAGAGCCGCACGTCCTGGGCCCCGGCGGCGTACGGCAGGTGCTGTCCGGCGGCGGCGCGCCGATCGGCCTCGCCCGCCTCTCGGGCGGGCTCCCGGAGGTCCGGCGGCTGCGCCTGGGAGCGGACGAGACCATCCTGATCGTCTCCGACGGCGTGACCGAGGCCCGCGACCGGCAGGGCGCCTTCTTCGCCCTCCGCGCGCACCTGGACGGGCTGCTCGGCACGCGCGGGGCGACCGACCCCGAGTACCTGGTGGACGAGGTCGCCTCCGCCGTCGTCCGGCACACCGGCGGCCACCTGCGGGACGACACCGCGCTGCTCGCCGTCCGGCGTCTCCCCCGGGCGCCACGCGGCTGAGCCCACTCGTGGGCCTGTCCGGGGCCGGTCAGCTCCGCAGGGAGTCGAGCGCCGCGCCCAGCCGCCGGGCGGCCTCGTCCGCGACCTCGTCCAGCCCGCCGCCGGGGCCCGCCAGGGTGACCAGCATCTGCGGGTCCACGGCCTCGACCACCGTGGCGTCACCATCCGCCCGGACGACCACGTTGCAGGGCAGCAGCAGCCCGATCCGGCGGTCGGCCCGCAGCGCCCGGTGGGCGAGGCCGGGGTTGCAGGCGCCGAGGATCAGGTAGTCCTCCAGCTCCTCGCCGAGCTTCTCGCGCAGGGTCGCCCGGACGTCGATGGTGGTCAGGACACCGAAGCCCTGCTCCTTCAGCGCGGCGGTGACGGCCTCCACCGCCTGCGGGAACGGCCGGTCGAGCCGGACGCCGAGACCGTAGTCCACGATTCCTCCTCGAAGTGCCCCGTGCCCCGGCCAGTATCGGCTTCCGCGGCGGCGGGCGCCCGTCGGGGCCCGTCAGGCCCGCGGCTGGAGGACGGCGAACGAGGGGCGCGGGATCCGGCTGATCACCGAGCCGATCAGGGTGCCGATCGACACCCCGAACACCGCCGACACGGCGGCCAGGAGCGACTGCGCGCCGTTGCCGACCTCGATCTGCGCGGTGTTGAGCAGGCCGAAGGAGCCCGGCACCACGATCCAGAACGCGGGCAGGTAGAGCACCTGCCAGAGCGGACTGCCCGGCAGCCAGTGCACCACGGTGGCCGCCGCCCCGGCGGCGGCCGCACCGGCCAGCCCGCCGATCGCCGCGCCGTGGACCGAGCCCACCGCCACCTGGACGGTGACGCTGACCGCGATCACCGCGACGATCCACGGAATCGCCGGCGGAGGGGTGTGCACATTGATCACGAGGCCGGCCACGGCGATCGCCAGCCCCACCCCGATGACCCACCAACTCGGCTTCGCGACCTGGACGTTGGCCAGGGCGGTGGCCGGCATGCCGATCGCGGTCGCGGCGGCGGCCACCCCGGCGAGGAACAGCGCGAGCTGCACCGCGCCCGACACCAGCCGGGCGCTCCCCGCGCTGGCGGCGCCCGCGGCTATCTCGGACAGCCCCGTGACCAGCAGCCCGCCCGGTAGAAGGATCGCCAGGGTGGCCACGATGGTGCGCAGCGGCCCCTCCAGCAGCGAGGCCCGCGCGAGCGACAGGACCAGCAGTGCGACCAGGAACCCGGCCGTGACGGGCAGCAGCGGCCGCAGGTACGGCAGCCGGCGCGCCAGCATCGTCAGCCCCACCACGATCAGCGAACCGACCCCGGCCACCAGCACGTTCGCCACCACGGGCTGGAGGAAGATGCAGACGCCCACCCCGACCGGCAGCATCCCGAGGTCCGCGACCCAGGCGGGCCAGCGGGCCGGCGCCCGGCGGATCCGGTCCAGTTCGGCCAGCGCCCGCGGCCCGTCGAGCGAGCCCGTGCGCAGCCGGTGCACCAGGTGGAGCACGTCCGCGGTCTGTTCGAACCGGAGCGTACCGCCGACCGGTTGGAACCGGGTGGCCTCCTCCGCGCTCAGTGCGACGAACAGTCCGTTGGTCAACGCGGCGACCCGTACGTCCGGAGCCCCCAACGCCCGCCCCAGCCCGTGCAGTTCCTCCTCGACGTCATGGACGGGAAGGCCGCCGCCCAGCAGGGCCTCGCCCAGTTCGAGCAGCAGGCGGCGGAGCGGGTCCGCCGGGGCCTCAGGGCCCCGGAATGATGGAGACTTGCTAGACATGGCAGGTATCGTCCCATCCCGTCCGAATCGGTCCGACTCTGCCCCGGTCTGATCGTCCGGCCCCTCCGGCCCCCGCGGCCCGGGACCAGCGGCCCTACCCTCGGCGGCGCCCGTCGGCGCAGAGTGGAAGGACGGTGTGCTGCCGAAGGGAGCCTGTCGTGGACCGCCCTCAAGACCGCCCTCAAGACCGCCCGCAGAACGAGGACCGAAGCACCGCTCCGGGGACGCTCCTCGCCCGGCGCGTGGAGCCCTTCCTGCTGGTGGCGACGCTCGGCGCGCTGGCCGCCGGGGGAGTCGCCTGGCTGGTCGGAGCGGGGACGGCGGCCGACGCCTGCTGGGCCGCCGGGACGGTCGCCGCCGTGCTCCCCGCCCTGTACTGGGTCTACGACGCGCTGCGCCGCGGCCGCGCGGGCGTCGACCTGATCGCCGTCCTGGCGCTGGTCGGCACCCTGGCCACCGGCGAGTACCTGGCGGGCGCGCTGATCGCGGTGATGCTGGCCACCGGCCGCTGGCTGGACGCGGCGGCCGAACGCCGCGCCGCGCGGGACCTGCACGCCCTGGTGAGCAACGCCCCGCGCTCCGCCCGGCGGCGCACCGGCGCCGGGCTGGAGACCGTGCCGCTGGACGAGGTGTGCCCCGGCGACCTGCTCGTGGTCGGGCCCGGTGAGGCCGTCCCGGTGGACGGGCGGATCGCATCGCACGCGGCGGTGCTGGACGAGTCGGCGCTGACCGGCGAGTCCGTGCCGGTGGAGCGGCCCGTGGACGACCGGGCCCGCAGCGGGGCCGTCAACGTCTCCGGCGCCTTCGATCTGAGGGCCACCGCCACGGCCGAGGACAGCACCTACGCGGAGATCGTCCGGCTCACCGAGCAGGCCGGGGAGGAGAGCTCCCCGACCGTACGGCTGGCGGACCGCTACGCCGCCTGGTTCCTGCCGCTCTCCCTCACGGCCGCCGCCCTCGCCTGGCTGCTGTCCGGGGACGTGGTGCGGGCGGTCGCGGTGCTGGTGGTCGCCACCCCGTGCCCGCTGCTGCTGGCCGCGCCGGTCGCGGTGGTCTCCGGCATCTCCCGGGCGGCGCGGCGCGGGGTGATCGTCCGGGACGGCGCGGCGCTGGAGACGCTCGGCCGGGCCCGTACCGTCGCGCTGGACAAGACCGGCACGCTCACCGGCGGGCGGCCCCGGGTCCTGGACGTGGTCGCCGCGCCCGGCCGCGGCTCCGGTCAGGTGCTGGCGCTGGCGGCCTCCGTCGACCAGTACTCCAACCACGTGCTGGGGGAGGCGATCGTCGCCGAGGCCCGGCGGCGCGGCCTGGAGCTGCGGCCCGCGAGCGAGGTGACCGAGGACCCCGGGCGCGGGCTCATCGGGCGGGTGGACGGCCGGCGGGTGAGCGTGGGCCAGCACGAGGCCGAGGTCTGGCCCGCCTGGGCGCAGGCCGTCCGCAACCGCTCCGCGCTGGACGGCGCCGCCGTCGCCTGGCTGGCGGTGGACGGCGAGGTCGCGGGCGCGGTGCTGCTGCGCGACCCGCTGCGGCACGACGCGCCCCGGACGGTCCAGCGGCTGCGCGACGCGGGCGTCACCCGGCTGGTCATGCTCACCGGGGACCGCCCCGAGCCCGCCCGGGCGATCGCGGCCACGGTGGGCCTGGACGAGGTGCGCGCCCAGCTGTCCCCGGCCGGCAAGGAGGCCGCGGTCCGGGCCGAGCGGGAACGCGCGGTGACCGTGATGGTCGGCGACGGCGTCAACGACGCTCCGGCGCTGGCCGCCGCGGACGTGGGCGTCGCGATGGGCGCCCGCGGCACCGGGGCCTCGGCCCAGGCGGCGGACGTCGTGCTGACCACCGACCGGGTGGACCGGCTGGCCGACGCCGCCCAGATCGCCGGCCGCTCCCGCCGGATCGCGGTGCAGAGCGCCGCCGGCGGCATGGCCCTGTCCGGCGCCGCCATGGTCGCCGCGGCCCTCGGCTGGCTGCCGCCCGCCGCCGGCGCGCTGTTGCAGGAGGCCATCGACGTCGCGGTGATCCTCAACGCCCTGCGGGCGCTGCGGCCGGGCCGCCGGGAGGGGGCCCCGGAGCTGGGGGAGGAGGCGGAGGAGCTGGTGCGCCGCTTCGAGGCGGAGCACGGCGAGCTGCGCGAGGTGGTCGAGGCCGTCCGGGAGGCCGCCGACCTGCTGGGCCGGCCGGAGGACCCGCGCGCCCTGACGGCCGTGCGCCGGGTGGACCGGCTGCTGACCGACCGCCTGCTGCCGCACGAGCGGGCGGAGGAGCGGGAACTGTATCCGGCGCTCGCCGCGAGCCTGGGCGGGCCGGAGGTGACGGCCACGATGAGCCGGGGCCACACCGAGATCCACCGGCTCGCCGAGCGGATCGGCACCCACCTGGAGCTGGCGGGCGCCGACCGGGACCGGGTCGACCCCGCCCAGGTCGACGACCTGCGGGCCACCCTGTACGGGCTGCACGGGGTGCTGCGGCTGCACTTCGCGCAGGAGGAGGAGCAGTACTTCGCGCTGGCGGACTGAACCGCCGCTACGGGACGGTCAGTTGACGTAGACCGCCGGTGCGCTCGGCTGGCCGGTGTCGGCGACCGGCCCGTACGCGGCGGAGAAGTACCCGTCGGCGGGGCACAGTCCGGAGCCTCCGCTCTTGGCGAAGTGCTCGTTGACGAAGGCCAGTCCGTGCGCGGTGTTGTCGGCGCTGCCGGTGAACGCGCCGCTGAGCTGGTAGGTGCAGGTGATGGCGCCGAACCAGCTGTTGAGCACGGCGGTGGCCTGGATCGGCCCGGCGCCGCCGCCGGTGAGGGTGACGGGCAGGCCGGCGCCGTCGTCGACCGTGACGCCGTAGGGGAGGGTGTCGACCGTCAGGCTCTGTACCGAGGTGACGCCGGTGACGTTGCTGGTGCAGTCGCCGAAGGTGAGCCCGGTCAGGGACTCGGTCGCGGTGCCGGGCGCCGCCGGGTTGGTCAGCACCGTCGCGGAGAGCTGGGAGGTGGCGCAGGTGACCCCGGTGGTGCTGGTCGCGGTCGAGTAGAAGGTGGCGGAGGTGTTCGCGGCGAGCGGCGCGGCGAGCGCGTCGCCCGCCGCCACGGCGGTGCCTCCCGCGCTCCCGGCGGTCAGCACCGGGACGGCGGAGTCACCCGGGGCGGCGGAGGCGGGGACCGCGGTCACCAGGGCGAGCGCGGCGACGGCGGCGGACACGACGGAGTGAGGGCGTATGCGCATGGGAAAGCCTCTTCCTCGGTGAGGGGGGCGAGAAGACGAACTTCCACTGCTCCCGGCAGGTGGGGGATCGGGGGAGCTGACTACGTTCTAGGACCGTGTCGATGGCCCGTCAAGCGGCCGCGTCGAACTTGTTGACGAAACGTCAACAAGAGCTCCCCGATCGCCGCCGGTCATCGCGTGACGGCGCCCTGTCAGCGAGCGGACAGCGGTCCGCCGGTGACCTGACAGCGCAGGGCGGAAGACTCCGTGACGCCCGATCAGAAGATCAACAGAGAGAGTCGCCCGTGCCCCGACCCCGCCTCGCCGCCGCCTTCCGCGCCACGGCCGCCACGGCCGCCGCCCTGCTGCTGGCCGGCCTCACCCCGGCCGCGGCCTCGGCCGCCCAGCCCGCCCCGCCGGTGCCGAACCTGACCTGGCAGCAGCCCTGCGCGGCCGGCTTCCAGTGCGACACCGCCCCGGTGCCGCTCGACTACCGCGCCCCGCACGGTCCGTCGATCCGGCTCGCCCTCATCCGCCGCCCCGCCGACGACCAGGTGCACCGGATCGGCACGCTGTTCTACAACCCGGGCGGCCCGGGCGTGCCCGGCACGATGGCGCTGCCCGCCGTCCTCGACCGCTTCCCCGAGCAGGTGCGCCGGCGCTTCGACATCGTCAGCTTCGACCCGCGCGGCATCGGCGCCTCCACCACCCTGAACTGCTTCCCGGACGCCGCCGCCGAACAGGCCCTGCTCGGCGGGCTCCCCGCGGGCTACCCGGTCGGCGCCGAGCAGCAGTCGCGCTGGGCCGACACGTACGCCCAGCTGGGCCGTCGGTGCGCCGGGAACGACCGGACCGGCCTGCTCGCCCACCTGTCCACCGCCGACGTCGCCCGCGACCTCGACCTGCTGCGCCAGGCCGTCGGCGACCGGCGGCTCAGCTACCTGGGCACCTCGTACGGGACGTACCTCGGCGCCACCTACGCCAACCTGTTCCCGGGCCGGGTGCGCGCCATGGTCCTGGACAGCGCGATCGACCCGGCCGCCTGGTCCACCGGCCGCACCCCGCAGGACCGCGCGCTGCCGCCCTTCCTGCGCGCCGGCAGCGACCTCGCCTCGGCCCGAGCGCTGAACACCTTCCTCGACCGCTGCGGCGCCGCCGGCCCGGCGGCCTGCGCCTTCTCGGCGGGAGGACCGGAGGCGACCCGGGCGAAGTTCGCCGCGCTGACGGAGCGCCTGGACCGGGGGCCGATCACCGTCGGCACCGGAGCACAGGCGGTCACCTATGACCAGGCGAGCGCCGCCTCGACCATCGCCGTGCTGCTGTACGCCGTCGCACCGGTGCCGGGCGCCCCCGGCACCGGCTGGCCGGGCCTGGGCGAGCAGCTGCAGCGCCTGTGGACCGCTCCCGACACACCCGCGGCGCCGCTGCCGGTCGGCGGCCCGCCGAACCAGCCGCAGGTCCTCGGCGTGCTGTGCGCCGACACGGTCGACCCGCCCGCGGGCGCGGACTACCCGGCGCTCGCCGACCTCGCCCGGGCGCGCTCCGGCGCCGCCGGCCCGTACTGGGTCTGGCAGACCGAGCGCTGCGCCCAGTGGCCGGCCGAGGCCGCCCGGGACCGCTACGACGGGCCGTGGGACCGGCCCACCGCCGCGCCCGTCCTGGTGGTCGCCAACACCGGCGACCCGGTCTGGCCGTACGAGGGCTCCCGCGCCCTGGCCGACACCCTCGACCGCGGCCGCCTGCTGACCGTGGACGGCGGGGGCCACACCGTGCTCGGCAACCCGAGCGGCTGCGCCGCCGGCCACGAGGAGCGCTACCTCGTCGACGGCCTGCTGCCGCCGCGCGGCGAGGTCTGCGCCCCGGACCGGCAGCCGTTCGAGTAGCCCCGCCCGACGGGCCCCGCCGAGGGCGGGGTCCGTCCGGTCGCGACCGCCGCCCGGCCGCCGGGTCCGTCGCGTTCGACGGCTGTTCAGCGGATCGTGGCTCGGCCGATGATCTCTGACCGCTCCCGGAACCTACGGTCAGGGACCCGAACCACCCCACTTGGAGCGAACATGCACGACGATCAGGCGCCCGAGCACGGCTGCGGCTGCCCGCGGACCGCCGACCTCGACGGGGACGGGCCCGCCGCCGCCAGCCGCCGCCGGTTCCTGCGCGGGGCCGGGCTGCTGGGTGCCGGGGTCGGCTCCGCCGGGCTGGGCCTGCTGTCCGCCGGGCCCGCCTCGGCCGCCCCGAAGCCGAACGACCAGCAGGACCAGCAGGGCCGGAACCAGCAGTCCGGCGGGAAGCCGGGGAAGCGCGGGAACCGCTGGCAGCCCGATCCGGACGCCCGGCAGTTCACCGTGGCCGTGCTGCCCGACACCCAGTACCTGTTCGACCAGGACCGGATCCACCCCGCGCCGCTGGAGGCCTCCGTCCGGTACGTGCTCGACGGCGGGGTCAACCGCGAGGACGGCACGGACGACAACATCGTCTTCCTCGCCCACCTCGGCGACGTCACCGAGAACGGGCTGGCCGCCGAGTACGCCGAGGTCACCAAGGTGTTCGGCCTGCTGGACGACGCGGGCGCCGCCTACGGCGTGCTGGCCGGCAACCACGACGTCCGCTCCTCGACCGACGACCGGCGCGGCACCACCCCGTACCTGGAGACCTTCAGCAAGGCCAGGGCCGCCCGCACCGCCGGCTACCGAGGCTCCAGCCCGGACGGCTACAACACCTGCCACGTCTTCCGGGCGGGCGGCCGGGACTGGATGCTGCTCTCGCTGGACTGGCGGCTGTCGGACGCCGGCTTCGCCTGGGCCAACGGCGTGATCGCCGCCAACCCCACGCTCCCGGTGATCCTGACCACCCATGAGCTGGCCTACGCCGGCGCCGACGGCAAGGCCTCGCTGTCCGACTACGGCAAGCGGCTGTGGGACAAACTGATCAGCGGCAACGACCAGATCTTCCTCACCGTCAACGGGCACTACTGGCCGCCCGGCCGCACCGTGCTGAAGAACAAGGCCGGGCACGACGTGCACGTCCACATCACCAACTACCAGGACCGCTACTACGGCGGCGCGGCGATGCTCCGCAGCTACCGCTTCGACCTGGACCGCAACACCATCGACGTGTCGACCTTCTCGCCGTGGATCCAGCAGACCGCCGCCGAGAACCGCAACGCGCTGGCGGCCCGGGAGGCGGAGCTGACCTCGGACGTGGACCGCTTCTCGATCCCGATCGACTTCGAGCAGCGCTTCGCCGCCTTCGCACCCGTCCCGCAGCGCCCGGCGCGGAGGCCCGCCGAACTGCTGGTGCGCGACACCGTGGCCTACTGGCGCTTCGACGGCGGAGGTGGCGACGGTACGGCCGTCGGCGCGCAGCAGGTCGTCAAGGACCTGTCGGGGCAGGGCAACGACCTGCTGCCGCGGACCGCGCCGGGCACGGCCGAGCCGGCGCTCACCTGGTCCGCCGAGCACCACCCCGACCAGCCGGGCCACGGCAGCGTGCTCTTCGACGGCAAGCGCTCGCCGGTGCGCGGCGGCTACCTGGAGACCGCCCCGAACGCGCCGGTGAACCGGGAGACCTTCGAGCGCGGCTTCACCGTCGAGGCCTTCTTCAAGCTGCCCGCCGACTGGGACTCCGGGCAGAGCCGCTGGTCGGCGATCCTCAGCCGCTGGGGGGCGGCTGGCGAGGCGGGGAGGAGCGGCCCCTCGACGGACGAGCAGGAGCCGATCGCCACGCTCAGCGTCTCCGAGGCCCCGGCACTCCAGTGGTGCGTCTACCCGCTCAACCAGTCCGGGGCGTCGACCTGTTGGGGCCACCAGCTGCCGCTGGACCGATGGTGGCACGTGGCGGTGGTCAACGACGGGAAGCTCAGCCGGATGTACGTGGAGGGCTGCGAGGTGGCGCGCAACCCCGCGACCCCGGCGGTCGGGCTGACCACGCTGGGGCGCCCGTGGATGCTCGGCGGCTACTCCTACGCGGGGGTGCTCGACAAGGTGTTCCACGGGTACGTCGGCGACGTGCGGATCGTGCGGCGGGCGCTGCGGGTGGGCGAGTTCATGAACGCCCGCTGACCGCCCGCCCTTCCTCCGCCGTCCGTTCGCCTTCCGTCCGCCCTCCGCCGGAACGCGGGTACCGCCGGGCCCTCGCCAGGGCCCGGCGGTACCGGGATCATGCGCCCGACGGGTCGTCGGGCCGTGGGTCAGGCGCGACGGCCACGCTTGCGGCGGGCGTAGTAGACCGCGCCGCCGCCGGCCGCCAGCAGCGCCGCGGCCACGGCCGCGATCGGGCCGGTGCCGGAGTTGGCGCCGGTCTCGGCCAGCGGCGGGCCGGAGACGGTGCTGGTGGCCCCGGCGACCGCGGTGCCGGAGTTGCCGTTTCCGGTTCCGTTCCCGTTCCCGTTCCCGTCCGCCGAACCGGCCGGGGTGGTGGTGGGGCCGCCGGTGGGCCGGCCGGTCGGGGAGCCGTCACCGCCGGCCGGCTGGCCGGTGGCCGGGTCGAGCAGCAGGGTGGCCGATTGGGCGTTCTTGAAGTCGAACATGCCCTCGATGGAGCCGGCGCGCTCGTCGAAGGAGGAGTCGCCGATCCGGCCGGTCTTCCAGTTGTCCTCGACGAAGCGCAGGATCGAGGACTGGTCGGTGAGCGCGTGGTCGACGAAGTTCGTCCTGGCGTACGGCGACAGCACCATCAGCGGCAGGCGCGGGCCGTAGCCGCAGCGGTCGGCGTAGCCGCCCGAGCCGGCGTCCTTGCCGCACTGGCCGGCGCCGCTCAGACTGTCGTTGGCGGCGTCGCGCGAGCCGTTGACCGGCTCGGCGAACTTGTGGTCGTACCAGCCGTCCGAGTCGTCGTAGGCGATGACGACGGCGGTGGAGGCCCAGTCCTTGGACTTCTGGAGCTTGTTCAGGGTGTCGACGACGAAGTGCTGCTCGTCCAGCGGGTCGGAGTAACCGGCGTGGCCGTCCTGGTAGTTGGCGGCCTTGAGGTAGCTGACGGCGGGCAGGTTGCCGTTGGCCAGCACGGCGTCGAAGTCGGTGAGGTCGTACTGGTGGTTCGCCTGGCCGTTGTGGCCGACCTCGTCCACGTTCTTGGGGGCCAGGTGGCCCGGGTTCGCGGTGGACTTGTAGTACTGGAACGGCTCGTGGTGCGGGTTGTAGTCGGTCTGCGAGGCGCCCACGATGTTGTTGTGGGCGGTGTCGCAGGCGGCCTTGCCGTCCTTGGTGCCGGTCGGCTTGAAACCGCCCTGGAACCAGCCCCAGGTGACGCCCTTGTCGTTGAGCAGGTCGCCGATGTTCTTGCCGGTCATCACCAGCTGGTTGTGCTTGGGGTTGGAGCAGTCGTCGTAGCCCGGGTCCGGGTCGTTGATGACGGTGCCCACGCCGTTGGCGTCCGGGGAGGCCACCACGTAGGCGTCGGTGGTCTTCTGACCGGTCTTCGGGTCGATCGGGTAGCCGCCGTGGGTCTGGCCGGAGACCAGGTTGAGCGCGCCGGGGGTGGACGGACCGAAGGTGGTGCCGAAGGAGTTGTCGCTCATCGCGAAGCGCTGGGCGTAGTTCCACAGGCCGGTGACGGTGTTGCCGTCGTAGTAGTCCATCACCAGGCCGGGCTGGGTGAACATCGGGGCCTTGCAGCTCTCGACGTCGGTGTGCTCGACGAACTTGTCCATCTTCCCGCCGTTGAAGGCGAGTTGCTCGGCCTTGTAGGTGTGGTCCTGGTCGCAGGTGACGGCCTGCGCCGGGGTCAGGCGCTTCGGGTTGGTGCCGTTCGGGTTCTTGTGGAGCAGGTCGTCGCCGAGACCGTCGACCTTGGGGGTGTCCGGCTTGGCGGTGAACTTCACCTTGTCGTCGGCGGTGTTGGCCGCGTTCGGGTAGGTGCCGAAGTAGTGGTCGAAGGAGACGTTCTCCTGGAAGATCACCACCAGGTGCTTGATCGGTGTGGCGGTCTGCGGGCCGTCGGCCGCGAAGGCGGCGGGCGCACCGCCGAAGGCGGCCAGTGAGGCCGCGCCGACCAGGCCGGCGCCGTACCGGAGCCACCGCTTGCGGGTGGGGACTGCGTGCATGGTTGGTTCCTCGGACGTCATCGTCATCAGTGTCAGGAGTTGGGGCCGTGACGCGCGTAGCACGCGCGGTGCGGCGGCTAGAAGCTAGACGTGGCAGATGAACGCGCTTGACGAGTGCATGTGAACCATTGGTAAACCGCAACGGTACGGAATGATGCGCCGGAGCGGCCAATCGGGGGACAAGTCTGTCGATGTCCATCGAATTGGCGTCGAATGCGGGCGTTGGTCCGTGTTCGTCCTTTCTGGCGGCTCCGGATCGGCTCCGGCGGCCTCAGGCCAGCAGCGTCGCCTCGACTCCGGCCAGCACCGCCGCCAGGCCCTGCTCGTAGCCCAGGTCGAAGTCCTGGAACATCACCCGGCCCGCCTCGGCCGCGAGCGGGTGGGCGGCCAGCCGTTCGGCGCGCGCCTCGACGTCCTGGCCCTCCTCGCCGGCGAAGGGGTTGGGGCCCATGGCCTGCTCCTCGACGACGTAGCCGATGGTGTAGCTGTACGCGGTCTGCCAGGCGCGGGCGGCGGCGGCCGGGCTGAAGCCCGCCCCGATCAGGACGCGCAGCGCGGCGTCCAGGCCGGGCGCGTACGAGGTGTCCGTGAAGCGGGCGCCGCTGTAGACCCTGGCGCCGTCGCGGTAGCGCAGCAGGTGGGCGCGGAGCGTGCGCATGGTCGCGAGGTACTCCTGGCGCCAGTCGCCCGCGGGCGGCGGCGCCTCGGCCGTCATGCGGCGCATGATCTCGGTCGCCATCTCGTCGAGCAGCGCCTGCTTGTCCTTGAAGTGCCAGTACAGCGCCGGTGCCTTGACGTCCAGTTCGGTGGCGATCGCGCGCAGGGTGAGGCCGTCGAGGCCGACCTCGTTCAGCAGCCTCAGGGCGGTGTCGACGACCTGGGCGCGGTCGAGCTTGGGGGTTCTCCGCAGTGTCACGGTTGACAGTTTAACGCCGTTAAGTGCAAGCTGCGGGCAACGGCTACTTAACAACGTTAAGGAGGTTCCCGTGGCGATCAACGACAAGAATTTCCAGGGAGAGGCTCTCCAGCACATGGCTTTCCACGGCACGACCACGGAGGTCCTGATCGTCGGCGCCGGGCCCACCGGCCTCGCGCTGGCGCTCGACCTCGCCCGGCACGGCGTCACCGCACTGCTGGTCGAGCGCGGTCCCGCGCTCTTCCCCGGCTCACGCGGCAAGGGCCTCCAGCCGCGCACCCTGGAGGTCCTGGACGACCTCGGCGTGCTCGACGAGGTCCGCGCGGTGGCCGGCCCCTACCCGCCCAACCTGTTCTGGCGGGACGGCGAGCCCCAGGGCGAGCGCCCGATGTACGACCCGACCGAGCCCTCCGAGGCCGAGCCGTACACCGAGACGCTGATGCTGCCGCAGTGGCGCACCCAGCAGGTGCTGTACGCCCGGCTGCGCGAACTGGGCGGCGAGGTCGCCTTCGGGCGCGAGCTGGTCGGCCTGGCGCAGGACGAGGACGGCGTGACCGCCGAGTTCGCGACCGGTGGTCCGGTGCGGGCGCGCTACCTCGTCGCCGCCGACGGCGGACGCTCGACGGTCCGGCGGCTGCTCGGCATCGGGATGACGGGGGAGACGGTGGACCCGGACCCGATGCTGGTCGCCGACGTGCGGCTCACCGGGCTCGACCGCGACCACTGGCACGTCTTCCACGCCGAGCAGGGACTGCTGGCGATCTGCCCGCTGGCCGGGACGGAGGAGTTCCAGCTCGTCGCCCGGTGCCCGGAGGGCGCCACCGCCGACCTCTCGCTCGACGGCCTGCGCGCCCTCGTCGCCGAGCGCTCGCACCTGGGCGCCGACCAGCTGACCGGCGTGCGCTGGGCGTCCGAGTTCCGGCCGCGCGCGGCGCTCGCCGACCGCTTCCGCTCCGGCCGGGCCTTCCTCGCGGGCGACGCCGCCCACGTGCACTCCCCGGCGGGCGGACAGGGCCTGAACACCAGCATCCAGGACGCCTACAACCTCGGCTGGAAGCTGGCCGCGGTGCTGTCCGGCCGCGCGGACGCCGCGCTGCTCGACACCTACGAGGAGGAGCGGCGCGCCAACGCGGCCGCCATGCTGGACCTCTCCACCCGGGTCCACCGCGGCGAGGTCCGCCGCGGCCGGGCCACCCAGCAGCTCGACCTCGGCTACCGGGCGTCCTCGCTCGCCGCGGACACCCGCCCGGCCCCCGCCGGCGACGCCCTGCGGGCCGGCGACCGCGCCCCGGACGGCCGCCGCGAGGGCACCCGCCTCTTCGACGCCTTCCGCGGCCCGCACTGGACCCTGCTGACCGTCGGCACCGGGGCCGAACTGCCCGCCCTCGACGTCCCCGTGGTCCGCATCCCGTCCTACGGGGCCTACGGCGACGGCGTCTTCCTGATCCGCCCGGACGGCTACCTCGGCTGGGCCGGGGCCACCGCCGAGGGCCTCGCCGCGTACGCGGCCCGCTGCGGAGTCCCCGGCGCCTGACCGGGGCTCTGCCGGGGCCCTGCCGGGGGCAGCCGCTACGGCGCCCGGGACACCGGCACCCCGAGCGCCGGAACCGGCCGTCAGCTCACAACGGTGTAAGGGAGCCCCTCGCTTGAGCAGAGCCGTTCCAGCCGACCCACCGAGACGGGCTGGGGCCCCGGGAATGGCAGATCGGCGGGGGAGTTGACGAACACCGCCCGCTTCGAGACCCTCCGGATCTCGGAGACCATCATCTCCAGCAGCCCGGTGCGGGCGCCGGCCGCGGGATGGGCGAGCCACCGCCACACGTCGGTCACCACGACGACGTCGAGCGAGTTGTCCGGAAGCGGAATGATGATTCCGGCGCAGGACCAGTGCTCGGGAGTGGAGGTGGTGTCCTCGGAGAAGAGGGTCACACCGTCGAAACCGACGGTGTCCTCCTTCCCCCCGATCAGCAGCGACTTCTCCCCGTCCCGCGGCAACGCCTCCTCGGGTACGGGAGGCAGGAGGGAGCATCCCTTCCCCAGCGCGTTGAGGTAGGTGTACAGCTCCTCGACGCGCTTCAGGTGCAGGGCGATGCCGTCCCCGGGCTCCTCGTTCCTGTTGGAGTAGCGCTCGATCTCCAGGGCGAGGCTCCGGTGCGTCGTGTAGGTCTTCCACCACCCGGCGAAGTTGGCCGCCTCCAGTTCGTCGGCGGGCTTGCGCGGATGGGGGTAGTGGATGCCCCAGCCGTCCTCGACGAAGTCGAAGCTGTTGCCCAGCAGGTGGAGGCGGTAGGAGAGGTCGCTGTCCTCGTACCCGTAGGTGCGGGACGCGTCGAAGCCCCCCGCTGCCACGTAGGCGCTCGTCTCCACGGAGAAGTTGCCCGACCAGCCCCAGACCCACGGCATGCGGAGGTCCCGCAGCGCCGGGAAGCCCTGCCGGACGTCCGCCATCCCGGAGTCCTCCCCGAACGCGCCGGAGGAGTTGTCGACGGAGTGGCGGGTGAGGACCGCCGCCCACTCGTCTCCCTGCTCGGCGCCCGGAGAGTGCCCGTGGCACATGCCGACTCCGGTGCGCCCCGACGCCTCGCCGTGGAAGGCGAGGTGAGCGGCGACGTACCCGGAGGGCACCAGGATCCCGCAGTCGAGGAAGGCGACGACGGGGCTCCCGGCGAGCCTGGCACCCTCGTCGCGGGCACGTGACGGCGACTTCGGGTCGGCCTGGGAGACGTGCAACTCCAGGTCGAGCCGCGAGGCGTAGCGCGCGCACACCTCGGGTGTGTCGTCGGTGGAGTCGTCATCCATCACGAGCACCCGGAAGTTCCTGTGGGTCTGCTCGGCCAGCGTGCCCAACGTGAGGGCGAGCATGTCGGCGTGTTGGTAGCTGGGGATCACCACGGTCAGATCAGGCGTGGTCATGAAGCGGCTCCTTGTCTGCTGGAAGGTGGTCGAGACGCAACTCAGACAAGGCAGCCGACAGCGGTACTCGTCCGACGCTCGTGGTCGAGGACCTTGCGCAGGCCCTCCTCAAGTGGTGTGCGCCGCCAGTCCCCGACGACCGAGCGCAGGCGCGTGCTGTCCGCGCGGAGGCGGTGTACTTCGCTGGTGTGCGGCCTGAGTCGGGAGGGGTCCGTCTCGAAGACGACGTCGCGTCCGGAGAGCTCCTGGAGCAGTTCCGCGACTGCCTTGATGGAGACGCTCTCCCCGGAACCGATGTTGAACACGTGGCCGACGACCTCCCCCGCGGGCGCGAGGCCAACCCTGATCATGGCGTCGACCGTGTCGTCGATGTAGTTGAAGTCCCGGTAGGAAGTGGTGTTTCCGAGACGCACGACACCGTTGCGGACGATCTGACGGGCGATGCCGGGAATGACGGCGCGAGGGCTCTGGCCCGGTCCGTACAGGTTGAAGGGGCGCACGGTGACGACGGGTGTGGCGTAGGCGTGGTGGAAGCACTCGCAGAGCTTCTCCGCGGCGATCTTCGACGCGGCGTAGGGCGACTGCGCCACCAGGGGGTGGTCCTCGCCGACGCACTCGGCCTGCGCGGTGCCGTAGACCTCGGAGCTCGACACCGCGACGATGCGGCCGCTCCCCGCCTTTCGCGCCGCGACGAGCAGGTTGCCGGTACCGGTCGCGTTGACGTTCAGGTAGGCGGCCGGGTCGAGGAAGCTGTGCGGCACGGAGATCAGCGCGCCCAGGTGGTAGACGGTGTCCGCCCCGTCCAGGAGCGGGGGAAGGCTGTCCTCGTCCCGCAGGTCCCCCCTGTGGATCTCCAGCCGGTCGTGCCCGGAAAGGGGCGACAGCGCGCCGGTGCCGCCGTCGGAACGGTGCCGCACGAAGGCGCGTACGGTGGCGCCCGCGTCCAGCAGTCCTCGGACGAGGTTGCCGCCCAAGAATCCGCCGGCGCCGGTGACCGCGACGGTGCGGCCCTCCCACGACCGGGCGGGCTGTGTGTCGTTCACAGCATTTCCCTCTTCTCGTCGGTTTCAGCAGGCGGGGGTGCCGGCGAGGTGCGCCGCGTGGTGTTCGAGGGTTTCGTCGACGGTCGCGAACTGGTAGCCGTCTTCGGTGAGTTGCCGAATGATGTCGGAGAGGGCCCGGACGGTCTGGGACCGGTCACCACCGCCGTCGTGCATCAGCACGACGGATCCCCACCCGGTCTGCCGCACGGCGTTGTCGACGATGGCGGCCGTGCCCGGCATGGCCCAGTCGCAGGGGTCGTTGTCCCACAGCACCGTGGCCATCCCGTGGTCGGCGATCCACCGCAGCACGTCGGGGGTGCGCGAACCGTACGGCGGCCGCAGCATCCGCGGGTCGGTGCCGGTGACCCGGCGGATCGCACGGTTCGTCGCTTCGATCTGGAAGTCCAGCTCGTCCCTGGTCAGGTCGGGCAGGTACGGGTGCGACCACGTGTGGTTGCCGATGTGGTGGCCTTCGGACGCGATGCGCTCCAGCGTCGCGGGATGCGCGTCGGCGTGCAGGCCCACGCAGAAGAAGGTGGCGGGCACCTGGAATTCGCGCAGCACGTCGAGGACGCCGTCGGTGTGGGGCGGTTGCGGACCGTCGTCGAAGGTCAGTGCCACGCGGGGTGCGGTGGGCGCGCCCCGTACGAGGTAGAGGCCCCGAAGGGTCAGCTCGCGCTCGACGTCCGCGCTGTCCCTGATGTTCCTCCGCAGGTCGTCGAGCCTCCCTGCCAGGGTGCCGACCTCGGTGGAGAGCCGCACCAGCCGGTTCAGCGCGGGCGCCGCGTGCCGTGCGAGCTGCTCCGCGCTCACGGAGGCGTTCTCCGGGCGCTGCGGCAGCAGCCACGGGTCGGCGCGGAGGACCGTCACGCCTGCGGCGAGCAACGGGCCGTCCAGCAGCCCGTTGGTGCTGTCGAGGACCGCCGCGACCTCACAGCCCGTCTCCGCCGCGAGCTCCCCCAGCCGGCGCACCAGTACGTCCGTCTCACCGGCACCCATCCGCCAGGGGGCGAGGCTCCGTCCGTCGGAATGGGTGCAGACCACCTCGTATCCGCGCGAGTCCCACGCAATGGCGGCGATCCACATGTGCTTCCCCCGGGCTCCGGACGACCGTTTGGAGTGTGGTCGGGTCCGTGCCGGCCACAAGGCGACTCTCGCGTACGCGCCGGTGACGCGGAATATCAACCCGACCGCCTGTGTGGGGTAGCCGAACGGGCGTACTCGCACCCGACTTCGTCCGCGTGAAAGGCGATCCAGGAGCATGACCGGTCATCAGCGGCTCGAAAGGATTCGCACGTCAGGGCGTTTTCGGGTGCCCTTCCGCCTCGCGTCCCGGCACCACTCTCCGGGTCGGCCACCTACCCATCCGGCTAGGCCGGAAAGGCCGTTGCCCCTCGCCGGAATGTCTTGCTAGCGTTCCGGGGTGCTTCTGGATTGCCGCTGTCCGGGAAGATTCGGGAAGATCCGGGAAGTGGCACCCCGCTCGGGGAGTGCGTGATGAGTCGCCGAAATCTATTGAGCGCGCGCATTCCAGCATTTCAGCGGTAGGGCGTGATCGCGAAATGGGCGCCTGGCCGATGTGGTCCACCGCGGAGCAGGAGTGAGCTGCGCGCGGACATCAGGCAGAACGCGGCACGACTCGTGGCCGCGTCGAGTTGGGATCGGATTGAGGATGTCTACGAGGCTGGTCGTTTCCCCGCACTTCGACGACGCGGTGCTGTCCTGCGGCGACACCCTGCTCACCCGCGACGCCGCGACGACCGTGCTGACGGTCTGCGGCGGATCACCCGGCCCGGGCACCCCGCCCTCCGAGTGGGACTGGCAGTGCGGCTTCGCCGACGGCCACCAGGCGGCGGAACACCGTCGGCAGGAGGACGAGCGTGCCTGCGCCGCGGCCGGTGCGGCGACCGTCCACCTGCCGTTCGCCGACCTCCCCTACTCGGGGCCGAAGGACGTCGAGGAGATCGCCGCGGCACTGGAGCCGCACCTGGCCGGGGCGGACGAGGTCTGGGCGCCGACCGGCATCGGCGTCCACGAGGACCACCTCGCCACCCGGGACGCCGTCCTGCTGGCCGCCCAACGCCTGGCGATCCCGCGACTGAACCTGTACGCCGACAACCCGTACGCGGGCGCCCTCGGCTGGACGACACCGGACGGGGAACGGACCGGCACTCTGCGCTGGTCCGACGCGCTGGCGAGCATGCCGGCCGGGGCGACGCTCGGCGAGCTGCAACTGCGCCACCTCACCCCTGCCCGTGCGGCGGCGAAGATCGCCCTGGTGCGCGAGCACGCCTCCCAGCTGGCCAGCCTCGGCCACTTCCAGCGCACGCTGACCTGGCTGGACGGACTGCTCGCCACCGAAGCCTGGTTCGTCTGCACGGTGGCGGCGAAGGCGGTCGTGGGCTGACGGCGTCGCCGGACAGAAGTAGCCCAACGCTTCGACAAGGATTCCTTCGCATGTCCCTCACCGCCCCGGCAGTTGCCAGGACGAGCGCAGAGGTCCGCCGCGCCTACTGGGGAACGGCTGCGGCCTTCCTCTTCAACGGGCTGCTGATCTCCGTGTGGTTCACCAGGATCCCCAGCATCAAGGAGAACACGCACCTGACGGCCGGGGCGCTCGGCTCGGTGCTGATGGTCTCGGTGATCGGGGGCCTGGTGTCCATGCGGGCGGCCGTCCGACTCATCGGGACGTTCGGCAGCAGCACGGTGATCCGGCTCGCCCTTCTCGCGGAGGCGGGGATGCTGTGGGCTGCCGCGCTCGCTCACAACGGCGTTCAACTCGCCCTCGCCCTCCTGCTGTTCGGGCTGGCCGACGGTCTTCTCAACGTGGGGATGAACGTCCAGGGAGTGGCGGTGGAGCGCAGGTCGGGACGTCCGTGCCTGAGCGTCTTCCACGCGTCCTGGAGCATCGGGGCGCTGGCCGCCGCGGTTCTCTCGATGGGCTTCACCTGGGCGGAGTGGAGCGTCAGCAGCCACTTCCTGGTGGTAGCCGCCCTCTCCGCCGTCCTGTCCGTTCCGCTGCTGCGGGGTCTGCTGTCGGCGGACACGGAGCGGGCGGACACGGAGCAGGCGGACACGGAGCACAAGGACGCCCCCTCGGCGGACGGGCCCGCCGGCGGCCGCGGCCGTTGGAGCCGAAAGGTGGTCCTCCTCGGCGGGCTGGGGCTCTGCTGCCTGGTCGCGCAGGGGGCGATCGAGGACTGGGGAGCGGTCTTCATCACGGAGGATCAGCACGGTTCGCGCTTCACCGCGACGATCGGGTTCACCGCGTTCTCCGCGACGGTGACCATCGGCCGCCTCGTCGGCGACCGGCTCCGGGAGCGCTTCGAGACCACCCGGCTCCTCCGGGTGTTCGCGGCCCTGGGGGTCGTGGGCCTCACGGTCTCGCTCGTCACGCCGGTGAGCGCCGTGACGGTGGTCGGCTTCGCCCTCTTCGGCTGGGGCATGTCCATTCTCGACCCGGTCATCTCCAGTGCGGCGGGCCACAGCGCGGGCGGCGGGGAGAAGGAGACGGCGGCCGCCGTCTCCCAGGTGTCGACGCTGGGGCACGCCGGCTTCCTGCTCGGTCCTCCCGCGATCGGCTGGCTGACCGAACTGGTGGGGTTGCGGGCCTCGTTGGTCATTCCCGGAGTGCTCATACTGATCGTGGGGACGGGGGCGGCGTTCATCGCCCGGATGTTCCCCGCCGCCGTCGCGAAGTAGGTCCGCTCATTCGGTCGGCTGCGGGGTGAGACGACGGAGCCCCTTGCGGTCGTAGTAGCGGGTCATGGCGAAGCCGAAGGCGAGGGCGACCGCGAACCCGACCGCGATCATGATCCAGGCGCGGGCCAGCCCCGCGTCGGCGCGCGCGTCGAAGTAGAGGATCGCCCGGACCCCGGCGCTGAGTTGGCGGATCGGCTCGAAGGCGCCCAGGAACCGGAAGAACGCCGGAACGGCCTCCAGCGGGACGGTCGCCCCGGAGGAGGGCAGGGCCAGCGCGATGAAGACGAACATCGACACCAGCTGGCCGAGGCCGCCGAACGCGGCGTTGATGGCCTGGACACCGAGGCCGACCGCGAGGCAGGCGCAGTAGGAGAAGATCCACAACAGCGGCAGGTGCGAGGCGTCCATCCCGAGGATCGCGATGCACCCCACCATCACCATCGTCGTGGTGAGCACCGAGATCCCGGCGGTCATCGCCATCTTCAGCACCAGCGTCTGCGTCCGGCCGATCGGCACGGTCGGCCGGCGGTGGTGCCAGGGGCCGATCTCGCTGTCGGCGTAGCCGAGCGAGGTGTCCACGCCGTTGTGGATCAGGTTGCCCGAGATGAAGCCGGCCAGCACCAGCAGCAGCGTGTAGTAGAAGGCGCTCAGGCCCAGCCCGCTGTGCCGCCCGATCGGGTGGCCGACCTGCGTGCTGACGGCGACCGGGTCGGCCAGTAGCAGCCGGGCGGCCGGGGCGGCGTGCGCGGCCGCGGGGGAGGCGGTCAGCTGCTTCCCGATGGTCAGCGAGGCCTGGTGGGCCGCGTTCTGGTTGATCTGGGCCGCGATCGAGGAACCGAGGCTGCCCAGGCCCGGGTTGGTGAGCACGGTGATCGTCGGACGGGCCTTCGCCTGGGGGGTGGACAGCGCGGCGACGGAGGCGGTGAAGTCGGCGGGGATCACCAGCGCGCCGTACACCTTGCCGGAGGCCAGCAGGTCCCGGGCCTCGCCCTGGCCGACCTGGCGCCAGTCGACCGAGCCGACGGGCTCGGCGGTGACGATCGACCTCGTGAGCTGCGCCCCCAGGTTCTCCGGCTGTCCGGGCGGCGGCGTGCCGGTGTCGGCGTCGACCACGGCGACCGGCAGCCGGTGCAGACTGCCGTTGGGGTCGATGATGCCGCCCATGTAGAGCAGCGACAGCAGCAGGGCGACCAGCGAGGCGAGCACGGAGGGTACGAGCCACAGCTTCGGGTGGCGCAGCAGGGCGGCGGCGCGCTGCTGCCCGGGAGCGGGGGAGGAGGAGGCCCCGTCGGGCGGGGTGTGCGGGGAGGCCATGGCGCTCCACGCTAGGCCCTGTCCGGCCGATCTTGTCGGATCAGCGCGCGGCGTCGGGCGCCCGGCTGGGCGTGTGGCCGGACCGTCCTCGTACTGGGTGTACTTGGGCGGTTCGGCCGTGCGTCCAGGCGGGATGATCCGGCGTCGCGCGCCCGGCAAGATCGGCCGGACAGGGCCTGGACGCCGCCACCGCAGCCCCCGGGCGCGACACGCCTCCGCCCGGCCGGGCTCGGGGGGCGCCGGGACAGGCCCTACCCGCGCCCGTGCAGCAGGATGGCCGCCTCGCGGTCGGTGATGTCGTGGAACTCGCCGTACCAGGGGCCGGCGGCGTGCGCGTAGCGGGGCAGGTGGAGGCAGACCAGCTCGTCCACGTCCGGGCGCAGCTCGGCCGCGATCCGGGCGTCGCACAGCGGCGCCGCGAGGACCAGCCGCTTCGGGCGGCCACCGGCCAGGGCGCGGACGGCGGCGCGGGCGGTGAGGGCGTCGGTCAGACCGTCGGAGACGAGGACGGCGGTGCGCCCCTGGACCCGGAGCCCGGCCCGGCCCTCGCGGTACAGGGCCTCGCACCGGTGGACCTCGGCGCGTTCGCGCTTGACGCTCGCGCCGACCTCCACCGGCGTGACACCCAGGTTCTTCAGGGAGTTCCGGTCGAACAGCGGCGGGTCGTCGTCGGCGATCGCGCCGACCGGGCGGTCGTGGCCGGGCACGGCCAGCGGCCGCACCACCGCGACGTCGAGCGGCGCGTTCAGGGCGTCGGCGACCTCCACGGCGACCGGCAGCCCGCCGGGGGCCAGGCCGAGCACGACGAGCCCGCCGCCACGCCGGTCGCGCGCGAACGGGGCCAGCGCCCGGGCGAGTTGGAGCCCGGCGGCGCTGCGGTCGAGGAATCTCACGGGCGTGTCCTCCTCGGGAGCACTACGATCCGCAGGTTTGGGGCCTGTCCGGCGAGCCTCTGCCGGGCCCGCGGCAAGATCCGCCGGACAGGCCCGAGCCCGGTGAACCCGCGCCACCTGCTACCCGGCTGCTTCCCCGTCTGCGCGGCCTCTAACGTCGTTCCGGCCGGTCAAGCGGTGTTAGGACGCGCCGGAGCCGGGCAGCCGCTCGGGTGAGGGGAAGGGGGACGTGGGGGCGGCGGAGGCTCGGAGGTGGCGGCGATGGACGGGCCCGGGCTCTCCGGCCGGGAGCTGCGGATCCTGGCGGAGATCGAGGACGGGCTGCGGGCGGACGGCCGGCTGGACCGCGCCCTGCGCACCATGCGCCGGGGGCCCCGCCCGGCGCCGGGCGGAGTGCTGCGTGCGGCGGCGCGGGTGCCGCCGGCCGCGTTCGCGGTGCTGCTGGCCCTCTCGGCGGGCCTGCTGGTGGTCAGCGCGGACGCGCACACGCCCGCCGTACTGGCCGTGTTCGCCCTGGTGTGGGCGCCGACGGCCTTCCTGCTCCTCGCGCGGCTGACCACCCGTCGCCGGGGGAGCAGCGGTGGGCCGGGGCGGCGGTGACATGGTGTCCCACAACGGTGACGTGGTGTCCCGGAACGTGGCGCGGGCGGGCACCGGGAGCGGATCGGGCGGCCCGGTCGTGCTGCGCCCGCCGTGGCCGCAGGTGCGGCGCCTGGGCGTCCCGTACGGCCGGCCGGTCGCGCCCCCCGGTGGACCGGACCGGGAGAGTGGTCCGGACCGGGAGACCAGACGGCTCCCGCTCACCGGTGGATGCCGCGGCGCGGTGCGGCGCAGCCGTGAGTTCAGCCGCGCGGCGCTGCTGTCCTGGCACTGGCTGCCCGCCGCCGACGAGGAGCAGCGGGCCGTGGCGGAGGACGTCCTGCTCATGGTCTCGGAGCTGGTTGCCAACGCCTGTCTGCACACCCCCGGCGGCCCGCGCGAGCTGCGGCTGGACTGGGACGGCGCCCGGCTGCGGGTGGAGGTCGCGGACACCAGCCCGGTGCCCCCGCGGCTGCGCCCGTGCGCGGACCCGGCACGGCCCGGCGGGTACGGCCTGCGGGTGGTGGACCGGCTGGCCCGCGCGTGGGGCTCGCTGCCCGAGGGCGAGGGGAAGCTGGTCTGGCTGGAGGTGCCGTCCCCGCTGGGCCGCCGACGACCGGGGCTCCCGATCCGGGGCGGCGAACCGGCCCGGCGCTGAATCGCGGCCCGGGTGGCGGGTAGGTGAACGGGTGGAGCGCTCATGGTGGCAGGCCGACCGCCGCCGCATCCCGACCGTGCCGTCGGACCGCGGTGGCGGGCGGCCGCCCGAGGCTCAGGAGAAGCACCGTGTCCACCGTTTCGGAAACCGCGTACCGGGCCCCGCCCGATCAGCCCCCGTCTGATCCGTCCCCGCCCGGTCCACCCCCACCCGATCTGCCCCCGCGCCCGACCGGGGCGCAGCTGCGGGCGATGGGCAAGGTCGAAGCGCGCGAGCTCAGCGACGCGCTGTTCGAGCGGCTGGCCGGGCTGGCCCGGGAGACGTACGCCTACAGCCGTGTGCGCGGCACGATCATCGAGCTCAACATGCCGCTGGTGCGGTTCGTCGCGGCGCGCTTCCGGCACCGACCGGAGGACCTGGAGGACATTCTCCAGGTCGGCACGATCGGCCTGATCAAGGCCGTGGACGGCTACGACCCGCGGCGCGGCGTCGAGTTCGTCACCTACGCCATCCCGACCATCCTCGGCGAGATCAAGCGGTTCTTCCGCGACACCTCCTGGCCGGTGCGGGTGCCGCGCAGCGTGCAGGAGCTGTACCTGGCCGTCGCGCGCGGCTCGGACCGGCTGGAGCAGGAGCTCGGCCGCCTGCCGCACCCGGCGGAGCTCGCCGAGGAGCTGCACCTCACCGTCGCGCAGGCCACCGAGGGGCTGGTCGCCGCCCGGGTCCACCGGCCCAGCTCCCTGGACGCGCTGCGCGACCAGGACACCGAGGAGGGCGGCGGTGCGATGCTCGACCGGCTCGGCGGCTGCGACCCGGGCATCGAGCTCGCGGACTTCCGCACCGCCGTGCGCCCGCTGCTCGCCCGGCTGCCGCGGCGCGAGCAGACGGTGCTCAGGCTGCGCTTCTGGGAGGGTCGCACCCAGTCCGAGATCGCCGACCGGATCGGGGTCTCCCAGATGCACGTCTCCCGACTGCTCAGCGTCACCCTGGCCCGGCTGCGCGAGGAGCTGGAGGACCGCGACGCCCCCGGCTGGGAGGGCGCCCCGGCGGAGGAGTGAAAGCGGCGCCGCCCGCGTGAACCCCGGCCGCCCGGGTAGACGCGAGCCGGCGGGGGATCGACGACGGGACGGAAGGAATCCCCATGTTGCTGCTAGGACTCCTGTTGATGGCGGCCTCCGGGGCCTTCGTCGGCCTGCTGATCGCGGACAACCTCTCCGGCGGGCCCGACTACCAGGTCACGATTCTCGGCCACGACCTCGTGACGCTGAACAGCCTGAGCGTCTTCCTGTCCGGCGTGGCGCTCGCCCTGATCTTCTGCCTGGGTCTGGCCATGATGTGGCTGGCCCGGAGGGTCAGGGCCCGGCGGCTGCGGCGGGCGGCTCCACCGTCCCAGGTCCACGGCGGGACCGATCCGCTGGGCCGGACCGGATCCACCGGATCGGGCACGGCCAAGGAGCAGGCCGGGCACGGCGGCCGCGCCCGGCACCTGTTCGGGCACTGAGGGCGACGCCGGGGGCGCCGATTCCCGAGGTGGCCCCCCCGAACCGCTGGAAGCGCCGGAACACGCTTACCGTTCGTGTACAGCGGGCTGGGCAGGGAGGAGAATCATTGACACGAGGCGGGGGAGTCGGAGAGGAGCCCGGCCATGGAGAACCCCAGTCGCCGCTATGCGGTGACCTTGCCAGGACCGGTCTGCGGGCACGGCCCGCCGGCCGTCATCGTGGTCCATGCGACCGGTCTCCTGGGCCCCGGCGGACGTCCGGTGTGGGAGAGCGTGGACGGAGGCTTCCGGGTGGAGATCACCGGTGAGGTGGCCACCGTCCTGGCGGCCCCCGCCGGCGCGCCGCAACACCCCTGCCTGCACGCGGTGCCCCTGCCGTGACCGCCGCCCGGCGGCCGCACCCTGGCCGCCGGACCGCAGCACCCGCCGTTCACGCCGTTCGGACCCTCGCCCCCGGTCGGCCCCGGCCGTCCGCCGCCGCCCGGCCTCCCGCCTCGTTCGCCCTGGCGCTGTTCGCGTTGCCCCCGTTCAGCCGCTCCGGGCCGGGCCGGGTCGACGGAGGGGTCGGCGAGTGGATCAGTGAGGCAGGTTCCACTTCTGGTTGGCCGCGCCGTTGCAGTCCCAGATGCCGAGCTGGTTGCCGTTGTTGGTGGCGAAGCCCAGGTCGTCCAGGCAGCGGCCGGACTGCGGGTTGAGCAGCGAGCCGTCGGGCTGCGCCTTCCACTGCTGGGCGCCGCTGCCGTTGCAGTCGTAGAGCTGGACCATGGTGTGGTTGGCGGTGCCGCCACCCGTCACGTCCATGCACTTGCCGAGGACGCGCAGCGTCCCGTCGACCCCGACGGTCCACTTCTGGGCGTCCGAGCCGTTGCAGTCCCAGATCTGGATCGGGTTGCCGTTGTTGCTCTTCGCGCCCGCGTCGTCGACGCACTTGCCCACGTAGCCGGTGATCTGCCCCTGGGGGCCGGCCACCGGCGGCGGCACCGTCCCGGTGAAGACGACCTGCGGCCACAGGACGGTCCTGCCGAAGCCGCAGGTGGCGACGCTCTGGCCGTCGCCGACGATCGAGGCGCCCTGGGCGAGCATCATGTAGGGGCCCGTGCCGTTGACGTACCACTGGCACTGCGCCTGGACGTGCCAGATCTGCGAGGGGCTGATCCCGGTACATATCCCGACGGCCTGGCCGCCACCGCTGGCGAAGGCGTTGCAGCCTCCGGCCAGCGCGGCGGCCGGGGCCCTTCCGGTGGAGGTGGACGCCGCCTGGGCGGCGGCGGGGACGGCGAGGGCCGCGGCGGAGGCCAGCAGCGTGGTCATCATGACAACGGCGGTACGGCGCATGGGTGTTGATCCCTTCCCGTGGGGACGGAGTGATGGTGCCGCTCAGCTGTTTCACATGTGCGGCCATGAGCATGGCAGTGCCACATGGGGGCGTCAACAGGTGTGAGTCGATCGGACATCGTCATTCACCCTGGCTCATAGGATCCATCCCGCCCGCGCGGAGATCCCGCCCAACGCGGTGTGCGACAGCGTCAACTGACGCAAGATCAGCACCGTGGAGGACGGGTGGAGAGTGACACGATCGGCCGTCACCTTCCGGGCCGCCGGCTCGTTGTTCCGTGTGCGCCGCCCCCTGCGTACGGCGGTCCTTCAGTAGCGGCAAGGAGAAGCCTGCGGTGTCCACCGTCCCCGATCCGTTCACCGGTTCCTACGCGCCGGTGGGCGAGGAAGTGACCGCCTTCGACCTGCCGGTCACGGGCACGATCCCGGCCGAGCTCAACGGCCGGTACCTGCGCAACGGGCCCAACGGGATGAGGGCGGACGATCCCCGGCCGCGGCACCTGTTCGCCGGGTACGCCATGGTGCACGGGGTGCGGCTGAGGGAGGGGCGGGCCAGGTGGTACCGCAACCGGATGGTCCGCAGCGCCGCCGTGGCCGAGGCGCTGGGCGAGCGGCCGCGCCCCGGCGCCTCGGTGCGGATCCTCGACGTCGCGCCCAACACCCATGTGATCGGTCACGCCGACCGCACGTTCGCGCTGGTGGAGGGCGGCTTCCGTCCGTACGAACTCTCCTACGAGATCGAGACGGTGGGTGCCACCGACTTCTGCGGCACGCTGCCCGACGGGTTCGCCGCCCACCCCAAGCTGGACCCGCTCAGCGGCGAGCTGCACGCGATCACCTGGCAGCGCGACAGCGAGGTCCTGCGCCACCTGGTGCTCTCCCCGCGGGGCCGCGTCATCCGCGCGGTGGACGTGCCGCTCCCGCACCGGCCGGTGGTGCACGACATGGCCCTGACCCGCAACCACGCCGTCATCCTCGACCTCTCGGCCAGTGTCGGCACGCGTGGCAACCGGGCGCGCAGGACGTACCCGGCGGTGTGGGACGAGTCCCGCACCGCGCGGATCGGGCTGCTGCCCCGCGACGGCACCGGCGTCAGGTGGTTCGACGTCGATCCCTGCTTCGTCTTCCACACGCTCAACGCCTACGAGGACGGCGACCGGGTCGTCATCGACGTCGTCCGCTACCCGAGGATGTTCGCCGGCGGCGCGGTGCACGACCAGAGCAGCCCCACCCTGGACCGCTGGCTCGTCGACACCGCCTCCGGCAAGGTGACCGAGACCCGCCTCGACGACCGCCCGCAGGAGTTCCCGGCGGTCAGCCCCGCCGTGGTCGGCGGCGCCCACCGCTACGGGTACTCCACGGTCGCCACCGGCCTCCTGCGCCACCTCGCCGCGGCCGACGCCCTCGACACCCTGACCCCGGAGGCCGCCGGGGACGCGCTGATCAAGCACGACCTGGGCCGGCAGACCAGCACCGTGCGCCACTTCGGCGCCGGCCGCCACACCGGCGAGGTCTCCTTCGTCCCGAGGGAGGGCGCCCGCGCCGAGGACGACGGCTACCTCCTGGCCTACGTCCACGACCCCGAGCGGGGCGCGAGCGATCTGGTCGTCCTCTCCGCCGAGGACTTCACCGGCGCCCCGGTCGCCACCGTCCACCTGCCGGTCCGAGTGCCGGCGGGCTTCCACGGCAGCTGGATCCCCGACCCGGTCTGAGAGGCACCCGTGAACATCCCACCCACCCCGGCCGAGGCCGTCGCCCGGCTGCGCACCACGTTCCGCACCGGCCGTACCAGGCCGCTCGGTTGGCGCACGGAGCAGCTGACCGGGCTGCGCGCCCTGGTGACCGGGCACCGCGACGAGCTCGCCGACGCGCTCCACACCGATCTGCGCAAGCCGCGCGCCGAGGCGGACGTCGCCGAAGTCGACTTCACCGTACGGGAGATCGACCACACGCTGCGGCACCTGGAGCAGTGGCTGCACCCCGAGCCGGTCCCCGCGTCCGCGCTCACCCGGCTGCCGCCGGGGACGACCGCCGACACCCGCCACGACCCCCTCGGGACCGTCCTGGTGATCGCCTCCTGGAACTACCCGGTGTCGCTGCTGCTCGTACCGGTGGCGGGCGCGCTGGCCGCGGGCAACACGGTGCTGGCCAAGCCGAGCGAGCTGGCCCCGGTCTGCTCGGCCCTGCTGGCGCGGCTGTTGCCGCAGTACGTCGACCCGGAGGCGATCGCCGTGGTGGAGGGCGGCGGCCGGACGACCACCGACCTGCTGGCCCAGCGCTTCGACCACATCCTCTACACCGGCAACGCCGGCTTCGGCCGGACGGTGCTGCGTGCCGCCGCCGAGCACCTGACCCCGGTCACCCTCGAACTGGGCGGCAAGTCACCGGTGTTCGTCGACCGGGGGGTCGACCTCGCGGTCGTCGCCACCCGCCTGGCCCGCGCCAAGTTCGCCAACGCGGGCCAGACCTGCGTGGCCCCCGACCACGTCCTGACCGACCCGGCCACCGCCCGAGCCCTGGAAGGCGAACTGGCCCGGGCGGTCACCGACCTGTACGGCCCCGACCCGGCGCGGTCGCCGGCCTACGGGCGCATCGTCAACGGGCGGCACTTCGACCGCGTCGCCGCCCTCCTGGACTCGGGGCGTACGGTGATCGGCGGCCGGTACGACCGGGCGGACCGCTACATCGCGCCGACCGTCCTGGCCGAGGTCGAGCCGGACGCCCCGGTCATGCGGGAGGAGATCTTCGGCCCCGTCCTGCCCCTCCTCGAAGTCGCCGACCTCGGCGAGGCGATCGCCTCCATCAACGACCGGGACAGGCCCCTCGCCGTCTACGCCTTCACCGACGACGACACCACCCGCCGTCGGCTGGCCGAGGAGACCGCCTCCGGCGGCCTGAACTTCGGCCTCCCGATCGCCCATCTCGGCATCCCCGAGCTCCCCTTCGGCGGCGTGGGGGAGAGCGGCTTCGGCCGGTACCACGGTCGCTGGTCCATCGACACGTTCAGCCACCGCAGGGCCTGCCTCGACGTGCCGCTGGGCTGATCCGGGTACCGGCGGACGCGGGTTCGGGGACGGGGCCTTGTCGCCGATGGCGGCGGGCATGGCGACGTAGCCCGAATGAACGGGCCGCCTCGCCCGTCGTCACATGGGCGTGGTGCCGGAACGGGGCCTCACGCCCACAGGGCCTGGGCGAGCGCGTCACCGGTGAACACCGCGCCCAGGCCGGCGCACACGCTGCCGGCGACGTTCAGCACCGCGAACAGGCCCGCCCCGGTCTCCGCCAGCCGCAGGGTCTCGTACGAGAACGTCGAGTAGGTGGTGAGCGCCCCGCAGAAGCCGGTGCCCACCAGCAGTTGGAGCTCGGAGGAGCCCGCCCCGGCCGTCACGGCGCCGGTGACCAGGCCGAGCACCAGGCAGCCGAAGACGTTGACGGCGAACGTCCCCCAGGGGAACACCGTGTCGTGGCGGGACTGCACGGCCCGGTCGGTGAGGTACCGCAGCGGGGCGCCGACCAGCGCGCCCGCGATCACGAGCAGCCAGTTCACGCGGCACCCGCCTTCCGGCCGGCCAGCCGCCGGGTCGCCGTCGCGCCCGCCCACACGGACAGCAGCGCCGCCAGCACCGTCGCGGCCAGGTAGGCCAGCCCCGACGCGGCGTGCCCGGCCCGCACCAGCCGCTGGACGTCCACCGCGTACGTGGAGAAGGTGGTGAACCCGCCCAGCACGCCGGTGCCGAAGAACGGCCGGACGAGCGGGTGCGCCGCCCACACGTCGGTGATCAGCGCCAGGAACACCCCGATCACCGCGCACCCGAGGGCGTTCACCACCAGCGTCGACCAGGGGAAGGCGGACGGGCCGACCGGCCACGCCAGGGCCGCCGCGTAGCGCGCGCTCGCGCCGATCGCACCGCCGAGCGCGACCACCGCGACCACGGGCAGCTGGGAACGGGCGGGACCTCGACGACCGGGAGGCGGGGGAGCGGCGGGCTCGACCGCCGACCGGGTCCGGGAACTGTCCGTGGACACGCTTCTCCTACTCGTACGGCACCCGGACACACGGGTGCGACCGTCACAAGTAGGGACCGTTGGCGGCGGATGCCGCGGTTCGGGTACGGCGGGCCCCACCGCCGTTCAGCGCGAGGACGCGCCGCCCGCACACTCTACCGGTTCGGGCCGCCCGCTCGGCGGGGCCGCCTGCTGTACCCCGGGGGGTATATTGGCAGGGCAAGCCACCCCATACGGATCGAAAAGGGAGACCGGTATGTGCCGTCGAGTCGTCTGCCGCACCTGCGGGAAGCAGACCTACGCCGGGTGCGGGATGCACGTCGAGCAGGTCCTGGCCGGAGTGCGGAAGGCCGACCGCTGCGCCTGCTCCCCGAAGGAGCGCGCCGGCGGGAGCTGGCTCGGAAGGCTCTTCGGCCGCCGTTGAGGCGCCCCGGTGGACCGGAGGCGCGCCGGTGGTTCACTCGCCCGAGTGATTGTTGCGCTACGCGCATTGGCGGACACTCATCGTGCACGGAGGGCTCGTGGGGGCCCTCCCGATGTGAGGAGGGCCGTCATGGCCGCAACCGAACCCACCGCCTCCGAGGTGCCGCAGATCGCGGGCAGCTCTCAGCCCACCAGTCACGACCAGGGCCTCGCGGACATCGGCGGCAACGTCGGCGCCGTGTGGCGGGCCTGGTGGACGTGGACGCCGTCCAACGGGACGTTCAACCTCCAGCTCCCGTGGAACGTCATCGGGATCGACTCGACCGTCGTCATCACCGCCTCCGAGATCGACTCCAACGGCAACCGGTTCGTCGGCGCCGCCGCCTTCCAGGTGTCGAGCATCGCCCCGGGCAACGGCATCGTGACCTTCAAGATCAACATCGGCTGGAACAGCCCCCTGCCGATGCGCACCGACGTCCTGGTCTTCAACTGACCCGACCGCGAAGTCCGGCGACCCGCCGGCGCGAGCCCGGGTCGCCGGCCCACCGCGGTCACCGGTGGGAAGGCAGCCGCAGCAGGTCGGCGACCCGCGACGCCGTGTCCGGACCGGTCGCGTGGACCGTGGTGATGCCGAGCGACTCGGCGGGCGGGAGGTTCGCCGGGCGGTCGTCCACGAAGACGCACTCGGCGCCGGCCAGCCCCATGCGGTCGAGCGTGCGCCGGTAGATCTCCGGGTCGGGCTTGGCGAGTCCCTCGTCGCCGCTGATCACCCGGACGTCGAAGAGGTCCCACACGCCGGTCGCCCGGTACGGGTCGTAGGGGGCCAGGCCGTAGGAGTTGGAGAGCAGCGCGACGACGATCCCGGCGGCCCGGGCCGCGCGGACGAGCTCGACCATCGCCGGGACCGCCCGGACCTCGGCGTGGGCCCGGCCCATCAGGTCGTGCGGCTCGACACCCAGGATCGCCGCGGTGCCCCGGTTCCAGTCCTCCTGCGAGATCCGGCCGAGCTCCAGCTCCGCGTACAGGGCGCGGCCGACCGGATGGTCCACCAGCGCGCCGCGCCAGGCGTCGGCGGGCAGCCCCTCCCGGGCGCACCAGGCCCGGCACGACGGGCCGAGCGGAGTGCTCATCACTCCCGCGAAGTCGAGGACCAGGCCGCGGTACACGTGTTCTTCCACGCCGTGTTCAGACGATTCGGCCGGTCGGAGAGGTTCCCGGGGCGCAGCGGACCCCGGGAACCTCTCCGACCGGCCGGGACCTCCGGATCTTCGCACCGGGACCGGTGGCGGCCGCGGCAGGGGCCATCGGCCCTGCCGCGGGGGCCGCCGCGATCGGAGGATCGAGGTGAGCGAACGCGGTTGCGGCGGTGGCGGGTTCGACTCCCGGAGCGTTCCGGGGGAGAGCCCTCCCGCCCGCCGCCGACGGCAGCGGGTCGTCCTGCTGCCGGCGCCCGGCCGGATTCCTGCACCGAGAGGATCTTCCATGAACACCCTGCAGAGCCCGCCCGCCGTCGACGTCCAGGTGACGACCCGGGGCGCGGTGTCCCTGGCCGCGCCCGAGTACGCGCGGGAGAAGATCGCGGCCGTGCTCGGGCAGATCCACGAACCCGTGCTCGCGGCCCGGGTGAAGCTGACCCAGGAGGCCCACCACGCGGTCGCCCGGCCGTCGCTGGCTCAGGCCGTGGTGGACCTCAACGGGCGTCCGGTGCGGGTCCACGTGGCGGCCGCCACCATGCGGGAGGCGGTCGACCTGCTCCAGGACCGGCTCGGCGCCAGGCTGGCCCGGGTCCGGCGGCAGCGCCACGCCGCGCCCGGCACCTGGGTCGACCGGGACGGCGACACCCACCGCCCCGAACGGGTCGCCCGGGCCGAGGAGGAGCGGCGGATCGTGCGGCACAAGGCGTACGGCCTGTCGCGGCAGAGCGCCTGGGCGGCGGTGGGGGAGATGGAGGCCATGGACTACGACTTCCACCTGTTCACCGACGCCGTGAGCGGGTGCGAGAGCGTGGTCTACCGGGACGGCCGAACCGGCGGGCACCGGCTGGCCTCCTCCGGATCGGCCGTCGACCCGACCCCCGGCCTGTCGGTCAGCACCGTCGCCGTGCCCGAGCTGACGGTCGCCGGGGCCGTGGCACGGCTCGAACTGACCGGCCTGCCCTTCGTGTTCTTCACCGACACGGCCAGCCGCCGGGGCAACGTCCTGTACCACCGGTACGACGGGCACTACGGCCTGATCACTCCCGCGCAGGACTGAGCGCGCCGCGTCCCGCAGACGCGGGTTCGAAGACGGGCCCGAGGGGCGTCAGGCCTTCTTCACGACGCTGGACTTGAGCTGCATCGCGCCGAAGCCCTCGATGCGGCAGTCGATGTCGTGCCCGTCGACGCCGTCGACCAGCCGGATGTTGCGGACCTTGGTGCCGGCCTTGATGCCCGAGACGCTGCCCTTGACCTTGAGGGCCTTGACGACGGTCACGGTGTCGCCGTCGCTCAGCACGTTGCCGACCGAGTCCCGGATCACCCGCTCACCCGAGTCGGCCGCCTGCCCGGCGCCGCCCTCGGAGGGCATCCACTCGTGGGCGCACTCCGGGCAGACCATCAGACCGTTCATCTCGTAGGTGTACTCGCTGGAGCACGAGGGGCACGCGGGGAGGTTGTCGCTCATATGTTCATTGTCCAGGTTGTTTCGACGGGGTTCTTACGTGGTCCGTGAGGCCGCGTGGTCAACAGCGCCGCGTGGTCAGCGGCGCGCAGGCCCGCGAGGCCGCGGCCCCGGCCGGTTCACCGGCAGGCGCCGGTGACGGTCAGGGGGTGTCCGGCCGCGTCGGCCCGGCCGTCCAGGTGGGCGCGGGCGTGGGCGACGGCGTCGGGGGTGGTGGCGAAGAGGTGGCCGTCGGCGCGCAGCCGGTCGAGGACGCCGAGGGCGTCGAGGGCGCGGTGGTGTTCGTCGCGCACGCCCGAGACGAGGACGAGCGTGCCGCGGCGCCGGAGCTCGGTGATGGCGTCCCCGAGGGCGGTGACGCCGCTGGCGTCGATGGCGCTGACCCTCGACATGCGCAGGATCGCGACCCTGACCTCGGCGGATCCGGTGAGTTCGAGCAGGAAGCGGTGCGCCGCGGCGAACAGCAACGGGCCGTCGAAGCGGTAGGCGGCGATGTGCTCGGCGAGCAGCGCCAGCTCCTCGTCCTGGTGGCCGGCCGGCGGCAGATCGGCGTGCAGCGGAACCTGCTCGACCCGGGCGGCCTTGGCGACCGCGGCCAGGGCGAGGGCGCCGGAGACGAGCATCCCGACGACGACCGCGGTGACCAGGTCGAAGGCGAGCGTGGCGGCGGCGGTGAGGGCCAGGACGGCGGCCTCGCCACGACCGGTACGGGCCAGCGCCCGCAGCGAGCCGATCTGGACCATCCGTACGGCGGTGGCGATCAGGACCCCGGCCAGGGCCGCGAGCGGGATCCCGGCGACCAGGGGCGCGGCCGCGAAGACGATCACCGCCAGGACCGCAGCGTGGACGAGCGCGGCGAGCCGGGAGACGGCGCCGGAGCGGACGTTGACGGCGGTGCGGGCGATCGCGCCGGTCGCGGCGACGCCCCCGAACAGCGGGGCGGCGAGGTTGGCCAGGCCCTGGCCGAACAGCTCGCGGTCGCTGTCGTGGCGCTGCGAGCCGCTCATGGCGTCCGCGGCGGTCGCGGACATCAGCGACTCCAGCGCGGCCAGCGCGGCGACGGCGAGGGCGGAGGGCAGCAGGTCCGGGATCGCGGAGAGGTCGAGGAAGCCGAGCGAGGGGGCCGGGAGCCCGGTGGGCAGGTGCCCGATGGTGGCGACCGGCAGGCCGGTCGCCTTGACGGCGACGGTGGCGGCGACGACGGCGATCAGCGAGAACGGCAGGGCGGGCCGCAGCCGTACGCCGACGAGCATCACGGCGGCCACCGCGAGGGCCACGCCGATCGCCGCCCAGTGCGGAGAGGTGGCGAACTCGCGCACCGCCCGCGCCGCGACGACGGCGGGGTTGTCCCCCTCGGGCTTCGTGACACCGAGCGCGCCGGGCACCTGCTGGAGGCCGATGACGGCGGCGATGCCGACGGTGAAGCCCTCCACGACGGGGACGGGTACGTACGCCATCCACCGCCCGGCCCGGAGCAGGGCGAGGACCAGCAGGATCGCCCCGGCGAGCAGACCGACGGTCAGCACCCCGTTGGTGCCGTGGCGGGCGATGATGGGGACCAGGACGACGGTCATGGCGCCGGTCGGCCCGGAGACCTGGAACTCGGAGCCACCGAAGACCGCGGCCAGCGCGCCGGCGACGACGGCGGTGGCCAGGCCGGCCTCCGCGCCCGCGCCGGAGGAGATGCCGAAGCCGAGGGCGAGCGGCAGGGCCACGATGGCCACCGTGAGCCCGGCCAGCAGGTCCTTGCGCGGCGAGCGGCCCATGCCGGCCAGGGTCCGCCGGTCGGGCAGGACCGCGCGCACCCGGCCCAGGAGGGCCTTCCCGCGGTGGTCGTGGCCCTGGGCCGGTTGTGCGTGCAGTTCCTCGTCGGACACCGCGGTCACGACCATCCCTCCCAGCTCCTCGGCGGATGCCGGGTGCACCCTTCACCGATCCAACAGCACGCCAGCATGTATGGACTTGAAGAATTTTTCAAATCGCTTGTTACGCATGCTGTGGATACGGGCAGTAGTGGGCTCCTGTGGCGGCGGCCTGCCGGTCCTCAGGCGGTGCGCTCGGTGACGAAGCCGGCGATGGCGTCCTGCATCTGCCGCAGCCCCGGCTCCTCCAGCGGGTAGTGGCCGGCGTTCTCCAGCATCACGGTGTCGACGGGAACCCTGGTGATGCGGGACAGGAACGGCACGCTGAGGTGGTGCGGGGTCCAGCGGTCCTCGGCGGGCTGGGTGAGCAGCACCGGGCAGGCGTCGAAGTCCTCGGGCTCGACGGCGGGGGCGTAGTTCATGTAGCGGTCCAGGAAGCGGACGCTGACCCGGTTCGCGGCGGAGGTGCGGTCCTTCATGAAGACCTTCATCGCGCCCGGGTCGTTGGCCAGGGCCGACATCTTGGAGGCCAGGCTCATCGGGTACTTCAGCGACGCGGCAGGGGTCCTGGCCAGCAGTCCCATCAGCGGTCCGCCCGTACGGGCGGTGAGCCGGTCGTGGGCGGTCTCGTCGCGCACCGCCTGCTCGCGCTGGTCGAGGAAGGTCATGCCGACGATACCGCGCAGCGTGCCGCGCGGGGCCTTGGCGGCGACGTGGTAGGTGAGCATGCCGCCCGCGCTGAGCCCGTAGAGCACGATCGGCCGGTCGTCCCGGGACTGCTCGAAGGCGAGGAAGTCCACGACCAGGTCGACCCAGTCGTCGTACGAGGGGGTGCTGCCGCGCCGCACCTGGGTGAGGCCGTAGCCGAGGTTGTCCAGGGCCACGGTCTCGAAGCCGCGCCGCGCCAGCGGTGCGCCCAGGACCAGGGACATCTGGCGGCCGTTGGTGCCGACCCCGTGGTGCAGCACGACCTTGGCCTTCGCCTCCGGGTCGCGGTAGCGGTCCAGGTGGACGCGGTGCCCGCGCCAGGTCCAGTACTCCTCCTCGGGGGCGGTGGCGTCGGTCAGGCGCAGCCGTTCGGGCAGGAACCGCTGGAGGTCTCGCCAGGCCTGCTGGTCGCGGTAGTACGCGGGGGCGGTGGTGTTCACGGGGGTGGTCCTTCGGGTGTGGCCGGTGGTCGGTGTCGCACCTCCCACGCTAGGAAGGGCACCCGCCCGGGGCCCGGTGCCGGGCGGCCGAAGAGTTACTCGTTCCGGCAACGCCTCCCGCGACGCTTCCGGCGGCGCCCGGGCGTACGGGCAGGGCGTGAACCCGACGGCTCGCGCGCCTGGGTACGGTGAGCCCCGAGCCGGTCACCCCTTCCGGCGACCGGGCCGCCGTCGACACCAGGAGCGCCGCTTGAACTGGGACCTCCCGCGGCCGCCGACCAGCATGCTGGAGATGGTCCGGCTGGGCGCCGACCACGGGGTGACCGCCGAGACCTGCCTCGCGGGCACCGGCGTGCGTGCCGAGCAGCTCCACGACCCCGACGTCGAGGTGACGGCCCGGCAGGAGCTGACCCTGGTCGCCAACCTGCTCGACGCGCTGGGCCACCCGCCCGGCCTGGGCCTCGAAGCCGGGCAGCGCTACCACCTCACCACCTACGGCATCTGGGGCTTCGCGCTGATCAGCAGCCCGACGCTGCGCGCCGCGATCGACGTGGCACTCCGCTTCGTCGACCTGTCCTTCTCCCTGGGGCGCGTCCGGCTGTGCCAGGACACGGGGGAGGTGCGGCTCGTGCTGGACGCCCCCGACGTTCCGCCGGCGCTGCGGCGGTTCTTCGTCGAACGCGACGCGGCGGCGATCATGACGATGCAGCGGGAACTCTTCGCCTCGCCCGTCCCGTCCCGGCAGGTGGCCTTCGCCTTCCCGCCTCCGGACGGCGGCCCCGGGCGCTACGAGAGCGTCTTCGGGGTCGTCCCCGGTTTCGCGGCCGGGGAGACCGCCATCGGCTTCGACCCGGCCCTGCTGGACCTGCCGCTGCCCCAGGCCAACGAGCACACGGCCGCCCTGGCCCTGGCCCAGTGCCGGGAGCTGCTGGCCCGGCGGCGGTCCCGGACCGGCCTGGCGGGCCGTGTCCGGGACGTCCTGGTCGCGCGGCTGGCCGATCCACCGGACGCCGACGAGGTCGCCGAGCTGCTCCACCTCGGCGGCCGTACGCTGCGGCACCGGCTCTCCGCCGAGGGGACCTCGTACCGGGCGCTGCTCGCGGAGGTCCGCGAGCACCTGGCCGAGGAACTGCTGATCACCGCGGGCCTGCCCGTCGAACAGGTCTCCCGGCGGCTCGGCTACGTCGAGGTGTCCAGCTTCTCCCAGGCGTTCCGTCGCTGGAAGGGCGTCGGCCCGCGCGAGTACCGCAGGCGGTACCCCACGCCGAGCCGGTGACCGGGGCGCCGGCCCCCGCTACTCCGGGAGCCGCGAGCGGAGTTCCCGCTTGAGCAGCTTCCCGCTCTGGTTGCGCGGCAGGTCGGGGACGAAGACGACGCTCTTCGGGACCTTGTACGGCGCCAGACGGCCCTTCACATGGGCGATGATCTCCGCGGCCGTGGGCGCCTCGGCGGGCTTGAGGACGACGAAGGCGGTGACCGCCTCCATCCACTTCTCGTCGGGGGCGCCGATCACCGCGACCTCCGCCACCGCGGGGTGGGTGTAGACGGCCTCCTCGACCTCGCGGGAGGCCACCAGGACGCCGCCGGTGTTGATCACGTCCTTGATGCGGTCGACGACGGTGAGGTAGCCCGCCTCGTCGGCGGCGACCAGGTCGCCGGAGTGGAACCAGCCGTCCCTGAACGCGTCGGCGGTCTCCTCCGGCGCCTCCCAGTAGCCGAGACACAACTGCGGTGAACGGTAGACGAGTTCGCCGGGAGTGCCGGGCGGCACCTCGACCCCGTCGCGGTCCACGACCCGGGCCTCGACGAACAGGACGGGGCGGCCGCAGGAGGAGGGCCGCTCCGCGTGCTCCTCGGGGCGCAGCACCGCGGCGAGGGGCCCGATCTCCGACTGGCCGAAGCAGTTGTAGAAGCCGACCTCCGGGTAGCGGGCGCGCAGCCGGTCGAGCACCGTCACCGGCATGATCGAGGCGCCGTACTGCGCCTTGCGCAGCGAGGACAGGTCACGCACGTCGAGGTCGGGGTGGTTGGACAGCGCCACCCACACCGTCGGCGCGAGGAACAGCGAGTTGATCCGGTCGCTCTCGACGCGCCGGAGCACCTCGGGGAGGTCGGGCGACTCCATCAGGGCGACGGAGGCGCCGACGGCGAGGTAGGGCAGCAGGAAGACGTGCAGGCCTGCCGAGTGGTAGAGCGGCATGCAGATCAGCGGCCGGTCGTCGGCGCGCAGGTCGAGGGCGACGATGCTCGACACGTACGCGTGGACCAGGGCGCGGTGGGTCATCTTGGCGCCCTTGGGCCGGGAGGTGGTGCCGGAGGTGAAGAGCAGCTGGGCCAGGTCGGTGTCGTGCACAAGGACGCCGGTCTCGGGCACGGGCCCGGCCGAGGCGAGGGCGAGCAGCGAGTCCTCGCCGTCGCGCAACGGCACCACCCGGTCGACGCCCGCCTGCTGACGGATGCGTTCGACCTCCGGGGCCAGCGCCGGATCGCTCAGCACGACCCGGCTGCCGGACCGCCCGACCAGGTGGCTCAGCTCCCCGCCGGTCAGCGCGTAGTTGACCGGGACGTGCACCAGGCCGGCGCGGGCGCAGGCGAGGAACGCGATCGCGTAGGCGTCGGAGTTGCGCCCGTACGCCGCGACCCGGTCGCCGGGGCACAGCCCCAGGCCCAGTAGGTGGGCCGCGGCGCGGCTGACCGCGTCGTCGAGTTCGCGGTACGTCCAGCTCCGGTCGGCGAAGGTGAGCGCCGTGCGGTCGGGCGACCGGCGGGCGCTGCGGCGCAGCAGGCCGTCGACGGTGCTGCCTCGGGGGTCGTCGAGCATGGTCGCGGTCTCACTTTCGGGTTCGGGCTCCGCCGAGGGCGGGCCGTGCCCTCGCGGCGGTCGCCGGGCCCGGCCGGTCCTCGGGGGCGGGAGGAGTCGGGAGACGAGAGACGGGGCGAGCCGCAGGTCAGGGGGCGGTGAGGGCAGCCGCATCGTTGGCGCGGTCGTCGTCCGCGGTGTCGTCGGCGTCGCTGAGGCCGAGCCGCAGGTGCTCGATGTGGTAGACGGCCTGGTCGAGGAGTTCGGCGACGTGGTTGTCGTACAGCGCGTACACCACCGAGCGGCCCCGGCGCTCGCCCGTCACCAGGCCGAGGTTGCGCAGCAGCCGCAACTGGTGGGAGCAGGCGGACTGCTCCATGCCGACCTCGTTGGCCAGTTCGGTGGCGGCGCAGGGGCCTTCGCGCAGGCGGGAGAGGATCAGCAGCCGGGACGGGGTGGCCAGGGCCTGCAGCGTGGTCGCCACCCGGGCGGCGCCGGCGGCGTCCAGGGGTGTGCGCGGGACGGCGTTCTTCGCGGGAGCGGCTCCATGACCCATGCGGCCAATACTACAACCCATACATGAATGGATGTTCATGTGTTCCTGTATGGTGGGAGGAGTCGTCAAAGTCCTGCCCGCATCCGGCCCGAAGGGTCTCGTTTGCCATGTCCTCCACCCTGATCGAGCGCCCCGCCCCCGGCTCGGCCACCGAGCCCGCCGGCGCCGCCCCACGACGGCGCACCCGGGTGCTCTCCCTGCCCGAGGCCCGGTGGGCCGCCGTCGCGACGGTGCTGTTCCTGATCGCGCTGCCGCTGCAGCTGACCGGCACCCCGGCCTGGGCCTGGGGCCCGCTGTACGCCCTCGCGTACGCGGTCGGGGGCTGGGAGCCGGCCTGGGCGGGCCTTCAGGCGCTGAGGGAGAAGACCCTCGACGTCGACCTGCTGATGATCGTGGCCGCGCTCGGGGCGGCGGCGGTCGGGCAGGTGATGGACGGCGCCCTGCTGATCGTCATCTTCTCCACCACCGGCGCGCTGGAGTCCCTGGCCACCGCCCGGACCGCCGACTCGGTGCGCGGGCTGCTCGACCTCGCGCCCGCCACGGCCACCCGGCTGCTGGACGACGGCACCGAGGAGACGGTGCCGACCGAGCGGCTCTCCGTCGGCGACACCGTCCTGGTCCGGCCCGGCGAGCGGATCGGCGCCGACGGCCGGGTCCTGGACGGCGCGAGCGAGGTGGACCAGGCCACCATCACCGGCGAGCCGCTGCCGGTCGCCAAGGGGCCCGGCGACGAGGTCTTCGCCGGCACCCTCAACGGCACCGGCGCCCTGCGGGTGAAGGTCGAGCGGGACGCCTCCGACTCGGTGATCGCCCGGATCGTGAAGCTGGTCGAGGAGGCCTCCGAGACCAAGGCGCCCACCCAGCTGTTCATCGAGAAGGTCGAGCAGCGCTACTCGATCGGCATGGTGATCGCCACCCTCACGGTCTTCGCCGTCCCGCTGGCCCTCGGCGCGGCCTTCACCGGCTCGCTGCTGCGGGCGATGACCTTCATGATCGTCGCCTCGCCGTGCGCGGTGGTCCTGGCCACCATGCCGCCGCTGCTGTCCGCGATCGCCAACGCCGGCCGGCACGGTGTGCTGGTGAAGTCCGCCGTCGTCATGGAGCGCCTCGGCCAGGTCGACGCGGCCGCGCTGGACAAGACCGGCACCCTCACCGAGGGCACCCCCAGGGTCACCGACCTGCGCCCCCTGCCCGGCTCCGGCCTCACCGAGGAGGAACTGCTGGCGCTCGCCGCCGCGGCCGAGCACCCCAGCGAGCACCCGCTGGCCCGCGCCGTCGTGGACGCCGCCCGCACCCGTGGCCTCACCCTCGCCGCGGCGGGGGACTTCTCCTCCGCCCCGGGCGTCGGCGTCACCGCCACCGTGGACGGCCGCGCCGTCACGGTCGGCGCCCCCGCCCGGCTGCCGGCAGGCTCCGGGAGCCCCGCCGCCGAGGTGGTCACCGAGCTGGAGCGGGACGGGCGCACCGCCGTCCTCGTCCTCGTCGACGGCGTCCCGGTCGGCGTCCTCGGCATCGCGGACCGCCTGCGCCCGGACGCCGCCGCCACCGTCGCCGCGCTCACCGCCCTGACGGGCGCGGCGCCGATGCTGCTCACCGGCGACAACCCGCGGGCCGCCGACCGCCTGGCCGGCGAGGTCGGCATCACCGACGTCCGCGCCGGGCTGCTGCCCCAGGACAAGGTCGCCGCCGTCAGGGAGCACGAGCGCGCCGGCCGGAAGGTGCTGGTGGTCGGCGACGGCGTCAACGACGCCCCCGCGCTCGCGGCCGCCCACACCGGTGTCGCCATGGGCCGGGCCGGCTCCGACCTCGCCCTGGAGACCGCCGACGCGGTCATCGTCCGCGACGAACTCGCCACCGTCCCCGCCGTGGTGGCGCTCTCCCGCCGGGCCCGCTCCCTGGTGGTGCAGAACCTGGTGATCGCCTCGGTGTTCATCTCCGCGCTGGTGGTCTGGGACCTGGTCGCCACCCTGCCCCTGCCGCTCGGCGTGCTCGGCCACGAGGGCTCCACCGTCATCGTCGGCCTCAACGGCCTGCGGCTGCTGCGCGAGGCCGCCTGGACCAGGGCGCGGGCCGAGGGGCACTGAAGGCCTGACGGAGGACAGGGCCCGGCACGCTCCCCCGTGGCGTGCCGGGCCGCACGTCAGGATGCCAGGACGCCGCCCGGCGGTGTTGGCAATGCGTCCACGCTTCCTCGGCGTTGCGTCTACTGTTCGCCGTTCCCGGCGTGGGCGCCGGCCACCTCGCCGGCCCGGGTCCTGCGCGCCAACTCCCGCCAGTGGTCGAACCGTTCGTCCGTGCACAGGCCCTCGCCCCGGATCACGCCCGCCGTCGTCGCGGCCACTCTCCGCCTCCCCTTCCCGTCTCCGCTCCGCCGGTCGGCGCAGCCTTCGTCCCTGACGTCACCGGTCGGACCGGCGCGGCGGGGTCCGGCGCGGTCCGCCCCGGCGGATAGTACGTGGAGCGTAGTTCGCGATGCGTAGTATGGTGCTTCGCGTCGAACCGGAAGGGGCAGGATGCAAGCCAACGACGCCCAGACGCTGGTGCTCTGCGCACTCGCGGACGGGCCGCTGCACGGATACGCCGTCAACACGGCGATCGAGGAGCTGACCGGGGAGCGGCTGGGGCCCGGCAGCCTCTACGGCGCCCTCGCCAGGCTGGAGTCGAAGCAGCTGATCGAACCGCTCGACGGACAGGGCCGCCAGCGCCCGGTGCGGCTGACACCCCTCGGCCGGGAGGTGCTGGAACGCGAGTTGCGCGCCATGGCCCGGGTCGCCGACGCGGGACTGCGGAGCCTGGGGGTGAACCCCGCGTGAGCATCGTCGTCAGGAGCCTGGTGCGGCTCTACCCGGACGCCTTCCGGGAACGCTGGGGAGCGATGGTCGAGGACGAGGCCCGGGGAACCGGCTGGAAGTCCTGGCCCAACCTGGTCGTCGGCGTCGTGGACATGTGGCTGCACCCGGCGGTCTGGCCCGCCGACTCCCCGGCGCAGCGCCAACGGAGGGTGGCCACCATGGGCATCACCGTCGCCCTCGCCGCCTGGTTCCTCGGCCACCTGGCCGCCGAACAGGCCGGCCCGCTGCCCGCCGAGGGCGTCCGGGAGACGGTCATGCACGGCTGCACCGTCCTGCTGCTGCTCGGCATCGCCCTGGTCGCACCCCTGCCCCGGCCCACCCCCGGCGCTGCGATCACGCTGCTGAGCTGGGCCGTGCGCCGCCTCGCCGGACCGACCGCCCTGGGCACCGCCGTGGTCGTCCTGGTGCACAGTGGCGTTGACGCGGACGCCTCGCCGCCGACCCTGCGCACCGCCGTGCTCGCCGCCTGGTGGATCGCCCTGGGCCTCGGCTCGATCCAGATCCCCCGGATCTTCACCGGCGTCGGCGCGGACGCCGTGGTGCCGCCGGGCACCGGCCGCCTGCGGGCCGGCGTCTGGACGCTCGCCGGCGCCAGCGCCACCGGCGGCGCCACCCTCCTCGGCGGCTCGGTCACCGGCACCGGCCTCCACCCGCTCGGCGCCGGCATCGGCGTGGGCCTCCTGCTGCTGACCGCGGTGTGCGCGGCCACCCTCCGCGACCTGCGCGGCCTGCCGTCGGCTCACTAGAGCCCGTCCGGCGGGCCGCCCCGACCACTTGGACGGTGCTCATGCCCGAACTGCCCCGCTCCCTCTACTCCCTGTACACCCGCCGCCTGCGCCGCGAGGTCGCGGCGGGCCCACTGCCCCGGCACGTCGGGCTGATCATGGACGGCAACCGCCGCTGGGCCCGGCGGATGGGCATGGCCAACCCGAGCCTCGGCCACAAGGCGGGCGCCGAGCACGTTGAGGAGGTGCTCTCCTGGTGCGAGGCGCTCGGGATCGACCACGTGACGGTCTTCGTCTGCTCGACGGAGAACCTCCAGCGCCGCGACGACGCCGAGGTCGCCTACCTGATGGGGCTGATCGAGCAGGTCGTCACCGACCGCCTCGCCCGCCCCGACGCCCGCTGGCGGGTCCACCTGGCCGGGATGCCCGAGGTCCTGCCCGAGAGCACCGCCGGCGCCCTCAAGGAGGCCGTCGAGGTCACCCGCGGCTGCACCACCGGCGCCCACGTCACCCTGGCCGTCGGCTACGGCGGCCGCCAGGAGGTCGTCGACGCCATGCGCGACCTGATGTACGCGCGGGCCGAGGCCGGCGCGTCACTGACCGAGGTCGCCGACACCCTGACCGTCGACGACCTCGCCCCGTACCTCTACACCGCGGGCCTGCCCGACCCCGACCTCGTCATCCGCACCAGCGGCGAACAGCGGCTCTCCAACTTCCTGCTCTGGCAGAGCGCCTACTCCGAGCTCTACTTCTGCGAGGCCTACTGGCCCGCCTTCCGCGAGGTCGACTTCCTGCGGGCCGTCCGCAGCTTCGCCGCCAGACAGCGCCGCTACGGCGGCTGAGCCGGCCACGGCCGTACTGTCACAGGGCTGTGACAGTACGGTGCGGGACTTCCAAGGAGTTCTTCATGACGTGCACGTAGGGTCGCGTGCCATGGCAGAGCAGCAGGTGGCGACGGGTGGACGGAAGCTGCGGCACGGGTCGCGGCTGATCGGGGTGAGCGTGATCGCCGGGGTCGTGGCGGCGGGGATAGCCCTGCCGGCGGTGGCGGCGGTCGGGCTCGGTGCCCGGTCGGTGGCGGACGGCTTCCAGGACCTGCCGGACGACTTCAGGACGCCGCCGCTGTCGCAGGCCACCACGATCCTCGACGCACAGGGCGGCACGATCGCCACCGTGTACGACCGCGACCGCACCGTCGTCCCGGCGGACCAGATCTCCCCGCTGGTGAAGACGGCCCTGGTGGACATCGAGGACAACCGCTTCTACGAGCACGGCGCGATCGACCTCAAGGGCGTGCTGCGCGCCCTGGACGAGAACGCCTCCTCGGGCACCACCGCGCAGGGGGCGTCCACGCTGACGCAGCAGTACGTGAAGAACGTCTTCGTCGAGGAGGCGGGCGACGACCCGCAGAAGGTGGCGGAGGCGCAGCGGCAGACGGTCGGCCGCAAGGTCCAGGAGCTGAAGTACGCGATCAAGGTCGAGGAGACCCTGAGCAAGGACCAGATCCTCACCAACTACCTGAACATCACCTTCTTCGGCGAGCAGTCCTACGGCGTCGAGGCGGCCGCCCGGCGCTACTTCGGCGTGCACGCCAAGGACCTCACCCTGCCGCAGGCGGCGCTGCTGGCCGGTCTGGTGCAGTCGCCCACCGGCTACGACCCGACGGTCAACCCGACCGCGGCCAAGGACCGGCGCGACACGGTCCTGCGCAAGATGGCCGAGTACGGGCACATCACCCAGGACCAGGCGCGCGAGGCCATCGAGAGCCCGCTCGGTCTGAACGTCCAGACGCCGCAACAGGGTTGCATCCTGGCCAAGCAGGGGGAGGGCTTCTTCTGCGACTACGTGCGCAACGTGGTGCTCACCGATCCGGCCTTCGGGAAGTCGGCGGCGGACCGGAAGGCGGTGTGGAAGCGCGGTGGGCTGCAGATCCACACCACGCTGGACCCCAAGGCGCAGGCCTCGCTGTACGCCTCGGTCACCGGCCACGTGAACGCCGGGGACCAGGCGGCCACCGCGATGAGCATCGTCCAGCCGGGCACCGGCAGGATCCTCGCGATGGGCCAGAGCCGCCCGTACGGCGTCGACGACAAGCAGCACCAGACGCAGATCAACTACAACGTCGGCAAGGCCATGGGCGGCGGGATCGGCTTCCCGACCGGCTCGACGTTCAAGCCGATCGTCGCGGCGGCGGCCCTGGAGAACGGGATCCCGGCCGGTCAGAGCTACACCACCGACTACAGCATGCCGTGGCCGGCGATGACGGACTGCTCGGGCGGCCGGTTCCCCTCGTCCGGGCAGGTGCACAACGACAGCCAGAGCCTGACCGGCCAGTTCTCCATGAAGGCGGCCATGGCGCAGTCGGTCAACACCTACTTCGCGAAGCTGGAGGCCGACACCGGGCTGTGCAACGTCGCGCAGATGACCAACAAGCTCGGCATCACCGAGCAGGCGGGCGGAGAGAAGCTCCAGGTCGTCCCGTCGATGACGCTCGGCAGCAACGACCTCACGCCGCTGGAGATGGCGGGCGTCTACGCGGCCTTCGCCGCCCACGGCACCTACTGCGCGCCGACCGCCATCACCTCGGTGACCGGCCCCGACGGCAAGTCGCTGGCCGTCCCGCAGGCGAACTGCTCCGCCGCGATGTCGCCGACCACCGCCGACACCGTCACCGCGATGCTCAAGGGCGTGGTGGAGGACGGCACGGGCCAGCCGGCCGGGCTCACCGACCGGGACAGCGCGGGCAAGACGGGCACCACCGACGGGAGCCGCCAGGTGTGGTTCGTCGGCTACACCCCCGAGATGGCGGGCGCGACCGTCGTCAGCGACTCCGACAACCCGAAGCCGCTGGACGGCCAGCGCATCGGCGGGTCGGTGGTGGGCCAGGCCTTCGGCGGCACCCTGGCGGGCCCGATCTGGCGCGACGCCCTGGACGGCGCCCTCGCCGGGACCCCGGCGGGCACCTTCCCGCAGGTGCAACTGCCGTAAGGCGATTGGCCCCTGAGGCCGTCGCGGGTGCGTCAGGCCGGGTCGGCGTAGATGCCCACCCGGGGCTCGATCGACCCCTGGGAGGGTTCGAGCACGGTCAGCCGGTAGTGCTGGGTGAGGGTGTGGTGGCCCTGGAGGAGGATCTTCGCCGTGGTGAGCTTGGTGTACAGGGTGCCGGTCTGGCTGTAGACCGGCGTGGTCTGCCAGTGACCGTCGGCCGCCAGCAGTTCGAGCCGGATGTCCGCCGGGTCGAGGAAGGGGCCCTGGTCGGGCGACGTGACGAGGATCTGCGGGGCGACCGTCCGCGCCGTCGAGGAGTCGTTGCGGTACGTGACGGTGATCATCTGATTCCCGTGGTCGGTCGGCAGCGGGCTCTCGGGCAGGTCCACGAAGCGCTCCGGCGGGGCGCTGCTCGTCGCCGCCCCGGCGGGGGAGGTGAGCGCGGCGGCCGGCAGGATGGTGAGGGTGGCGGCGGCCAGCGCCAGGACGCGACGGTGGATCTTCCGGGTGCGCATGGCGCCTCCTTCGGTCGACGGCCGTTTCGCGGGGCACGTCGTTGGTCCGAACGGGCCCGCGTCCCCTCCACCCTGCCCCCTCTCGGCCGATACCGCATTCGGCGGACCGGCGCCGGGCCCCGGACCCGGCCCGAACCAGCCCTGAGCTGCGCCTGAGCTGCGCCTGAGCTGCGCCTGAGCCACCCCGGACCGTCCACGGGCCGCCGGGTGCAGCCGATCGGGTGTTCCACACGCAGTGATCAGATGACATCAGCGTTCGGTCACATGCGCTCGGTCCTTCGGCCGGAAGACTTCGAGGGCTCCATTGTCTTCACGTGGTGAAAGGACTGAGGTGAAGCCCAGTCAGAATCCGGTGACCGCCGTCACCTGGAGACGCAGACTCGGCAGGGCGATGAGTTCCGCCCTGGCCTTGACGCTCGCACCCTTCGGCATGTCGCTCATCGCACCGACGGCCGCGGAGGCGGCCGGTCTTCCGGGCGGTCTCGGACCGTGCCTGGGCGCGGACTGCCCGGCGACGTTCCCCCCGGTCAACAACGGCCCCTTCGCGGGCCGCGACGCCGGTGTGAACATCTTCGTCGGCGGCGACTTCAACGTCAGCGGCTCGGCCGCCGAGGCCGAGGGACACGTGGTGACCCTCGGCAACTTCAGCCAGAACAAGGCCGCCGGAGCCAGCTCCGTCTACAACATCGGCATCGTCGGTGTCGGCTCGCGGGTCCCCCCGCCGGACGGCGCGGACTTCCTGACCGCCGGAGGCAACGTCACCATCGCCCGGGGGCAGACGCTCCTGGCCGACGGGGGCGTCGTGCGCTACGCGGGCACGGCCTCGGGCAACATCACCGGTACGACGATCCAGGACGCGCAGGCCGTGGCCGCCTACCGGCCGCTGCGCAGCGAACTGCAGTCGGCGAGCGAGTGCTACGCCGGGATCGGCGTGCCCCGCCCCGCCACCGGAACCGCCGTCAACCAGGGGTACCAGACCCTGTTCACCGGTGACGGCACCTCCGCGTTGCAGGTCTTCAACGTCGACTTCGACATCGCCGGGACCACCGGTGGCGCGCAGGGCATCGCGTTCGCCAACATCCCCGCGAACGCGACGATCCTCGTCAACCTCGTGGGCGGCGCCCGCACCATCAACACCTACAGCGGCAGCCTTGAGGACACCGATCCCTGGAACCAGCTGCGCGAGCGCCTCCTGTGGAACTTCCCGACCGCGTCGACCGTGACCCTCACGGGGTCGGGCCAGTTCCAGGGCAGCGTGCTGGTCGGCAACCCGGCCAGCACCGCCACCATGAACCTGCCCGGCCTGAACGGACGGTTCTTCACCACCGGCTCGCTGCTGCACAACTCCGGCTCGGGAATGACCGGGACGGAGTTCCACGCCTACCCCTTCGACGGCGACCTCCCGGACTGCGGCAACCCCCCGGCCCCCACCGGCTCGACCAGCGTGACCAAGGTGGACTCCGTCACCGGGCAGCCGCTGGCCGGCGCCGTCTTCCAGCTGTGGCGTGAGACCAACGGCGTCCCCGGCCTCCAGACCTCGGGGACGAACCCGGACACCGAGGTGGGCGCTCCCTGCACCACCGGGGCCGACGGCGTCTGCTCCACGACCGATCTCCCGCTGGGCACCTACTACTGGCAGGAGACACAGGCTCCGCCCGGCTACGACCTGCCACGGCCCGCGGTGACGACCGTCGTACTCGACACGAACGGGCAGAACGTCCCGGTCACCGTCCCCGACACCAAATCCCCGGTCGTCGAGACGGGGTCCACCAGCGTGACGAAGGTCGACTCCGCCACGAACCAGCCCCTGGCGGGCGCGACCTTCCAGCTGTGGCGCGAGACCAACGGCGTCCCCGGGCTCCAGACCACCGGGCGGAACCCGGACACCGCCGTCGGTGCTCCCTGCGTCACCCCCGCCAACGGTGTCTGCTCCGCGACGGACCTCCCGCTGGGCACGTACTACTGGCAGGAGACCGCGGCGCCCCCCGGCTACGACCTGCCCGAGCTCAACGTGACCACCGTCGTACTGGACACCAACGGGCAGACCGTCGCGGTCACCGTGGCCGACACCCAGACCGCCGCCCCGACCGCTTCGACCAGCGTGACCAAGGTCGACTCGGCCACCGGGCAGCCGCTGGCGGGCGCGACCTTCCAGCTGTGGCGCGAGACCAACGGCGTTCCCGGCCTTCAGACCACCGGGTCGAACCCGGACACGGCCGTCGGTTCCCCGTGCATCACCCCCGCCACGGGCGTCTGCTCGGCGGCCGACCTCCCGCTGGGCACCTACTACTGGCAGGAGGTGTCCGCACCCGACGGTTACGACCTGCCCGAGCTCAACGTGACCACCGTCGTACTGGACACCAACGGGCAGACCGTCGCGGTCACCGTCGCCGACACCAAAACCGTCGCTCCGACCGGTTCCACCAGCGTGACCAAGGTCGACTCCGTCACCGGGCAGCCGCTGGCGGGCGCGACCTTCCAGCTGTGGCGCGAGACCAACGGCGTTCCCGGGCTCCAGACCTCGGGGTCGAACCCGGACACGGCCGTCGGCTCCCCGTGCATCACCCCCGCCACGGGCGTCTGCTCCGCCACCGGCCTGCCGCTGGGTACGTACTACTGGCAGGAGACCGCGGCGCCCCCCGGTTACGACCTGCCGCAGTCCTCGGTGACGACGGTGGTCCTCGACACCAACGGGCAGGACATCCCGGTCACCGTGAAGGACACCAAGTCCGTCGCTCCGACCGGTTCGACCAGCGTGACGAAGGTCGACTCCGTCACCGGCCAGCCCCTGGCGGGCGCCGTCTTCCAGCTGTGGCACGAGACCAACGGCGTCCCCGGGCTCCAGACCGGCGGACCCAACCCTGACACGGCCATCGGTTCTCCGTGCGTCACCCCCGACACGGGCGTCTGCTCCGCGGACAACCTGCCGCTGGGCACGTACTACTGGGAGGAGACCACGGCGCCCCCCGGCTACGAGCTGCCGCAGCCCGCGGTGACGACGGTGGTCCTCTCCACCAACGGGCAGAACGTCCCGGTCACCGTGAAGGACACCAAGTCCGCCGCTCCGACCGGTTCGACCAGCGTCACCAAGGTGGACTCCGTCACCGGCCGTCCGCTGGCGGGTGCGGTGTTCCAGCTGTGGCGTGAGACCAACGGCGTTCCGGGGCTCCAGACCTCCGGGTCGAACCCGGACACCAAGGTGGGTGCTCCCTGCACCACCGGGGCGGACGGTGTCTGCTCGGCGGCCGACCTCCCGCTGGGTACGTACTACTGGCAGGAGGTTTCGGCGCCTCCCGGTTACGACCTGCCGCAGCCCTCGGTGACGACGGTGGTCCTCTCCACCAACGGGCAGAACGTCCCGATCACCGTTTCCGACACCCTGTCGACCGTTCCGACCGGTTCGACCAGCGTGACCAAGGTCGACGCCGAGACCGGACAGCCGCTGGCCGGCGCCGTGTTCCAGCTGTGGCACGAGACCAACGGTGTTCCCGGTCTTCAGACCTCCGGGGCGAACCCGGACACCAAGGTGGGTGCTCCCTGCACCACCGGGGCGGACGGTGTCTGCTCGGCGGCCGGCCTGCCGCTGGGCATCTACTACTGGCAGGAGGTCTCGGCGCCCCCCGGCTACGAGCTGCCGCAGCCCTCGGTGACGACGGTGGTCCTCTCCACCAACGGGCAGAACGTCCCGGTCACCGTGAAGGACAGCAAGAAGAGCACCCAGACCGGTTCGACCAGCGTGACGAAGGTCGACGCCGAGACCGGACAGCCGCTGGCGGGTGCGGTGTTCCAGCTGTGGCGCGAGACCAACGGCGTCCCCGGTCTTCAGACCTCCGGGTCGAACCCGGACACCGAGGTGGGTGCTCCCTGCACCACCGGGGCGGACGGTGTCTGCTCCGCGACCGACCTGCCGCTGGGCACCTACTACTGGCAGGAGGTCTCGGCACCGGACGGCTACCAGCTGCCGAAGCACGCGGTGACCAAGGTCGAGCTGACCAAGGACTGCCCGTGCGTGGAGATCACCGTCAAGGACAAGAAGTGCCCGCCGAAGCCGTGCCCGCCGGAGCCGTGCGAGCCGGGCAAGCACGAGTGGGGTACCCACGAGGAGCGCGTCTGACGAACCGCTTCAGCACCGGCGCATGAGCGCCTGAGATCACCACCTGGCCGGAGGAGCCGACAGCGGCTCCTCCGGCCAGGTGCGTTGCCGGCACCCGGCAGCGGCCCGTCAGTCGGCGAACAGGTGCGGGTGTACCGGCGGCCCCTCGTGCCGGTGCTGCTGGATCCGGTCGTCCGGGCCGGGGAAGTACTCGGTCACCCGGTCGCTGTCGGACCAGCGCACGTCGTACGGCGGGCTGCCGTCCGGGTGGTGCAGGCCGACGATCTCGCCGTCCCGGCGGGCCGCGCCCGGGCGGGTGCCCTCGACGATGATGCGGTCTCCCACGGCGGCTTTCATGCCGTCCTCCCTGGGTCGGTGCCGGGCCGGGGCGCGCCCCGGCCGTCCGTACCTCCATGGGACCACCGAAGGGCGGGCCGGGCAGAGGCCGGTCGGCCCTCGCGGGGCGTCGCGGTGCGTCGTACCGGGGCGGAGGCTGGAAGAGCGAGCGGAACCGGCCCGGCTCCGCCACTCCCGGAGGAGTGATCGCGGCATGAAGGCGCTCACCTACCACGGACCCGGCCGCCGCACCTGGGGCGACGTCCCCGACCCGGTCGTCCGCGACCCGGAGGACGCCGTCGTCCGGGTCGACGCGGTCACGATCTGCGGCACCGACCTGCACATCCTCAAGGGCGACGTTCCCGAGGTCGGACAGGGCCGCATCCTCGGCCACGAGGCCGTCGGCACCGTCACCGGGACCGGCCCCGGCGTGCGCACCGTCACGGCCGGCGACCGCGTCCTGGTCTCCTGCATCTCCGCCTGCGGCCGCTGCTCCTACTGTCGGGCTGCGAGCTACGGGCAGTGCACCGGCGGTGGCGGCTGGATCCTCGGCCACCTGATCGACGGCTGCCAGGCCGAGTACGTCCGCACCCCCTTCGCGGACACCTCCCTGTACCGGCTGCCCGAGGGCGTCGCCGACGAGGACGCGCTGCTGCTCGCCGACATCCTGCCCACCTCGTACGAGGTCGGCGTCCGCAACGGGCGGGTCGGCCCGGGGGACACCGTCGCGATCGTCGGCGCCGGGCCGATCGGGCTCGCCGCGATCCTCACCGCCCGGCTCCACAGTCCGTCCCGCATCATCGCCGTCGACCTCGCCCGGACCCGCCTCGCCGCCGCCGAGCGCTTCGGCGCGTCCACGGCGCTGACCCCGGCCGAGGCGACTCCGGAGGCCGTCCGCGAGCTGAGCCGGGACGGCCTCGGAGTGGACGTCGCCATCGAGGCGGTCGGCGTCCCCGAGACCTTCGAACTGTGCACCCGCCTGGTGCGCCCCGGCGGCCGGGTCGCCAACGTGGGCGTGCACGGCAGACCGGCCGTGCTGCACCTGGAGGACCTCTGGATCCGCAACGTCACCATCACCACCGGGCTGGTCGACACCGACAGCACCCCGCTGCTGCTCGACCTGCTGGCCGCCGGCCGGCTCGACGTCGCCGGGCTGGTCACCCACCGCTTCGGCCTCGACCGGATGCCGGAGGCGTACGACGTGTTCGCCGACGCGGCCGACACCGGAGCCCTCAAGGTCGCGCTCTTCCGGACGTGACCCCTGCGGCGCGGATCGTCGGGAGCGGTGTGCGCTGTTCCTCTACCGCATAACGGAGTTGACACCTCGTCGGCCGGGCGGGGGCCGGGTGGGTGATATTCGGCAGGCGAGTGAGGAGCTCGGCGGGGTGCGGACGGCGCCGGAAACATACTGATTCCGCCCGACGACCGTCGCGGCACACCCCTGCACATCCACAGGTCCCTCTGCATGACGGTGTTCATGCACGGCCTTTCAGGAGGATTCCGTCCATGAAGAAGAACTCGCTTCGAAGATCGCGTGTCAGATCCATGACCATGCTGTCGACAACCGTGGCGCTCGCCGCGACCGTCAATCTGGCACCGACCACGGCGGCTCTGGCCGACGCGATCGCACGCTCCGTCAGCACCGACCACGCGAACGTCCCGGGCCCGAACGGCGCTGTGAGCTCCGACCTCGGGTACCGCCTGGGAGGGCCGACCGACTCGGGCGGAGACCCCTGGGGCGGAGGGGGCGGGGGATCGCACCACCCCGGCACACAGGGGCCTCAGGGTCCTCAGGGGCCGCAAGGTTCGCAGGGCGCGCAGGGGCCGAAGGGCCCGCAAGGTACGCAGGGCGCCACGGGCGTTCATGGCGCTCAGGGTGTCCAAGGCAGCCAGGGTGCGAAGGGCACGCAGGGCGCCACTGGTGCTCAGGGTGCGAAGGGCACGCAAGGTGCGACGGGTGCGGCTGGCACACAAGGCGCTACGGGCACGCAGGGTGCCACGGGCACACAAGGCGCGACAGGTGCCCAGGGTGCGACGGGTGCGAATGGCACGCAGGGTGCCACTGGTGCTCAGGGTGCTACGGGTGCCCAAGGTGCAACAGGTACTCAGGGCGCCACAGGCACACAAGGCGCTACGGGCGCGCAGGGTGCGACGGGTACACAGGGTGCGACGGGCGCGCAGGGCGATACGGGTGCTCAGGGTGCGACGGGCACGCAGGGTGCCACTGGCGCTCAGGGTGCCACGGGCACGCAGGGCGCCACCGGTGCCCAGGGCGCCACGGGCGCACAAGGTACCGCCGGTGCCCAGGGTCCGCAGGGCTTCCAGGGGCCGACCGTCGGAGCGCAGAGCGTGGTCGTCACGGCCAGCGCCGTCGGTACCGCCACGGCGACCTGCCCCAACGGTTTCCACGCGGTCGGTGGTGGCTTCCAGGGGCTTTCCGCCGATATCACGTCCAGTGTCCCGGTCGGGGGTTCGCCGCCCGTCGGGTGGCAGGTCACCACCCTCGCCACCGAGGTCACCGTGTACGTGGTGTGCACGCCCTGAGGCGCTCACCGGGTTCTCCCTCGACAGCGTTCCGAGTCGAGATTCCTCCCATGAGAAATCGGTGGTGCCCGGACCTTCGTCCGCGGACCACCACCCGGCTCACTCGGCTCCGCCTTCTACGGGCCGAGTGAGCTGCACCCATTGGATCGGCGAGACGGAGGTTCTGTGAAACGAAGATGGTTGTGGAAGGGCTTCGCCGTCGTGGCGGCCGCCGCAGCGGTGGCGGGCTGGATCCACCTGGCCGCAGCCGATTCCACTCGCACGGTCTCGTCGGATGCGGGGCGGGCGAGGTCCTCTCCCGGTGTTCCCTCGCGTGTGGAGCTGATGCTCCAGGAAGGGATCAAGCAGGGCGAGTTGAAGAACTACGACCGGGCGGAGAGCACCTTCCGCCAAGTGCTGGGGCTGGATCCCGGCAACAAGCTGGCGTGGTACAACCTCGGTGTCGTCGCCCAGCAGAACAACCGCTCCGCCGAGGCCCTCACCGCCTACGACAGTGCTCTGAAGACCGATCCCGCCTATCAGCCGGCGCTCTTCAACAAGGCGATCCTGCTCGGCCCGGGCGATACCGACCAGGCCGTCTCGATCCTGCGGGGGATCGTCGCCGCGGACCCGAAAGCCGCCGGCGCACATCTGAACCTCGGATTCGACCTGGCGAAGCAGGGGCGCCGTGCTGAGGCCGAGTCGTCCTTCCGTACCGCCGTCCAGCTCGACCCGTCGCTACGGTCCCTCGTCCCGGAGGAGTTCCGGGATTCCGCGCGCACGGATCCGACCTCCGAACCGACAGCCGCTCAGGCAGGTGCCAACCGATGACGTCGCTCGCCACACCCAGGTTCTCCGTCTTCACCCCGAGCCACCAGCCGCGCTTCCTCGACGAGTGCCTCGCGACGCTCAAGGCGCAGAGCCGTTCGGACTGGGAGTGGATCGTGGTGCTCAACAGCGGCGCGCGGTGGCGGCCCGAGCACCCCGATGACCGCATCAGAGTGGAGGTCAACGACGGGATCAGGGGCGTCGGGGCGGCGAAGCGCCGGGCCTGCGAGCTGGCGAGGGGCGAGATCCTCGTCGAGCTCGACCACGACGACCTGCTGGCCGGCGACTGCCTGGCGGAGCTGGCGACGGCCTTCGACAACCACCCCGAAGCGGTGTTCGTCTACAGCCACACCGCCCAGATCACCGAGGACGGCGGCCGGGACGACTCGCGCTTCAACGAGGATCACGGCTGGCGGTACGAGGAGGCGGAGGTCGACGGCCGACGGCTGCTACAGGTGCTCGCGATGGCGCCGACACCGCACAACGTCTCCTACATCTGGTACGCGCCCAACCACGTGCGGGCGTTCCGCAGGAGCGTCTACGAGCAGGTGGGCGGGTACGACGCCACGCGCACCGTGCTCGACGACCAGGACCTGATGTGCCGTCTCTTCCAGGCCGGGGACTTCCACCACGTCCCACGCTGCCTGTACCTCCAGCGGATGCACCCGGGGAACACGCAGCGGGACACGGAGGTCAACGCGCACATCCAGCGTGAGACCGTCGCTCTGTACGACAAGTACATCGAGGCCAACGCGCTGGCCTGGACGAGGCGCCGCGGCCTGCTCGCCGTGGACCTCGGCGCTGCGCACCGCAAGCCTCCCGGCTACCTGGGGGTGGACCGGCACCCCGGAGACGGCGTCGACCTCGTCGCGACCCTGCCGGGGCGCCTGGACCTCCCGGAGGACTCGGTCGGCGTGCTCCGGGCGGTGGACTTCCTGGAGCACGTGCCCGAGAAGGTCCCGCTGATCAACGAGCTGTACCGGCTGCTGGCCCCCGGCGGGATGCTCCTCACCATGACGCCCAGCTCCGACGGCCGGGGCGCGTACCAGGACCCGACCCATGTCGCCTTCTACAACGAGAACTCCTTCTGGTACTACACGGACAACCAGTACCGGGCCTTCGTCCCGGAGATCCGGGCCCGGTTCCAGAGTTCCCGGCTGGTCACCTACTTCCCGACCGAATGGCACTCACGGAACAACATCTCGTACGTCGCGGCGAACCTCATCGCGATGAAGGACGGTGCCCAGAGGTGCGGCGGTCTCCTGCTGGTGTGAGTGGCCGCAGGGCCGGAGGGATGGCCCCACCGCCCCCGTGACGGGACGGCGCATTGCGCCGTTGGAGTGTTCTGCCGCCGTTCGGCGGCGGAGCCGCAGCGCTCGGCCGCCCCGCGCGCGGGACCTCGCACTACGTTGCCTCGCGTGGAGCCAACCAAGGTCACGAGCAAGCCGTCGGCGGGGGAGCGCGCCACCGCCGCCCTGGACGGGCGGCTGCCGGTCACGGAGGCGGGCCGGGAAATGCTGCGCAAGGTGTTCCCGGACCACTGGTCGTTTCTGCTGGGCGAGCTCGCGCTGTACAGCTTCGTCGTCCTGCTGCTGACCGGCGTCTACCTGACCTTCTTCTTCCGGCCGAGCATGAGCGAGGTCGTCTACGACGGTTCGTACCTGCCGCTGCGCGGTGTGCGGCTGTCCGGGGCCTACGCGTCGACGCTGGACATCAGCTTCGACGTCCGCGGCGGTCTGATGGTCCGCCAGATCCACCACTGGTCGGCTCTGCTGTTCGTCTCGGCGATCAGCGTGCACCTGCTGCGGGTGTTCTTCACCGGTGCCTTCCGCCGCCCGCGCGAACTCAACTGGGTCATCGGGGTGACGCTGTTCAACCTCGCGCTGCTCGAAGGGTTCTCCGGCTACTCGCTGCCGGACGACACCCTCTCGGGCACCGGGCTGCGGATCGCCGAGGGCGTCCTGCTGTCGGTGCCGCTGCTCGGCAGCTACCTCACGTTCTTCGCCTTCGGCGGCGAGTTCCCCGGGCACGTGGTCGTCCCCCGGCTGTTCACCGTGCACATCCTCCTGGTGCCCGGTCTGCTGCTCGCCCTGATCGGGGCGCACCTGACCCTCGTCGTGGTGCTGAAGCACACGCAGTGGGCCGGGCCCGGGCGCACCAACCGGAACGTGGTCGGCATGCCCTTCTTCCCGCAGTTCATGGGCCGCAGCGTGGGCCTGATGTTCGCGGTGGGCGGCGTCATGACGCTGTCCGCCTTCCTCGCGGAGATCAACCCGATCTGGCGCTACGGCTCCTACCGGCCCGACGTCGCCGGGGCGGGCGCTCAGCCCGACTGGTACATCGGCTTCATCGAGGGCGCCCTGCGGCTCATGCCCGCGGTGGAGACCCGGCTGCTGGGGCACACGCTGTCGTGGAACGTCCTCCTCCCCGCGGTGGTGCTGCCCGGGCTGATGTTCGCGCTGCTGTACGCCTACCCCTTCGTCGAGCGGTGGCTCGACCCCGATCCGGGTGAGCACCACCTGTGCGACCGGCCGCGCAACAAGCCCACCCGCACCGCGCTGGGGGTCGCCGGAGTGGTGTTCTACGCCGTGCTGCTCGTCGCGGGCGGCAACGACGTGATCGCGTTCGAGTTCGGGGTCTCCGTCAACACGCTCACCGACGTGCTGCGTGCGGCCCTGATCGCCCTGCCGCCCGTCTCGTTCATGCTCACCCGCCGGTTCTGCCTGGCCCTCCAGGCCAGGGACCGTTCCCGGCTCCTGGACGGCGACGAGACCGGCCGGATCGACCAGTCCATCGAGGGCGGCTTCGAGGGCCACCGCCGACCCGTCCGTCCCGCCGAGCGCCAGGTGATGCTGGTGCGCGACGCGCCGACGCCACCGCCCGCCCCGGCCGGGGCGCCGCGCCGGGAGCGGGCGCGGGCCGCGGCGAGCTCCTGGTTCTACCGCGACCGGGTCGAACTGCCCGCCTCCGAGCAGGAGTCGGAGCGGGTCGCGGCCATCCTCACCGCCCCGCAGCACCCGCGTACCCCGGTCGAACGGACGCCCCGGCCGGTCGGGGCCGGCCCTCTTCGCCGAGTGCTGCGCGGGATCACGCGCCGTCGTCGTCGCGGTACTGGAAGATGAACCCGAACACGGCCAGCGCGAGGACCAGGGCGCCGACGACGACCAGCCACAGGGCGAACGCCACGCCCAGCGCGAAGACCGTCACGCCCACCGCCGCGAGAACCGGGTAGCCGCTGCGGGCCGGGAAGAACCCGACCGGCCCGGCGGTTTCCGCGATCTCGGAGTCCTTGCGGTCCTGCGCCCTGCCGCGGCCCCGGCGCTGGTGCTGGACGAACCAGAACAGGGCGATCAGCCCGGACATCAGGAACCCCACCGTCAGGATCGTCTTGCCGGCGGGCTCCCTGGCCCAGAACCCGTAGACGAGCCCGACCACGGCGAAGAACGCCGCCATGATGGAGAACAGCCACCCCTCGGCCTTCATCGGGCGCTCCCTGGCTTCCACTCGCCGGCGGACGGCCGAGCGCCCCCGCCGTCCTCGGACGGGACCTCCGGGTGGTGCAGGTCGAAGGCCGGCGACTCGGAGCGGATCCGCGGCAGCACCTGGAAGTTGTGCTGCGGCGGAGGGCAGGACGTCGCCCACTCCAGCGACCGCCCCCAGCCCCATGGATCGTCCTGGCCGACCCGGACGCCGTGCCGGGTGGTGACCCAGACGTTGTAGAAGAACGGCAGGTTGGAGACCCCGAGCATGAACGCACCGCACGAGGCGACCACGTTGAGCGAGGTGAAGCCGTCCACCTCCAGGTACGTCGCGTAGCGGCGCGGCATCCCCTGGGCGCCCAGCCAGTGCATCACCAGGAAGGTGGCCTGGAACCCCACGAACAGGATCCAGAAGTGCACCTTCCCGAGCCGCTCGTCGAGCATCTTCCCCGTCAGCTTCGGCCACCAGAAGTAGAAGCCCCCGAACGTCGCGAACACCACGGTCCCGAACAGGACGTAGTGGAGGTGCGCCACGACGAAGTAGCTGTCGGTGACGTGGAAGTCGATCGGCGGCGCCGCCAGCAGCACCCCGCTCAGTCCGCCGAACAGGAAGGTCGCCAGGAACCCGACCGACCAGAGCATCGGCGTCTCGAAGGACAGCGAGCCGTTCCACATCGTCCCGATCCAGTTGAAGAACTTCACGCCGGTGGGCACCGCGATGAGGAACGACATCATCGAGAAGAACGGCAGCAGCACCTGGCCGGTGGCGAACATGTGGTGAGCCCACACCGACATCGAGAGCGAGGTGATGGCGATCGTCGCGCCGATCATCCCGTAGTAGCCGAACATCGGTTTGCGGCTGAAGACCGGGATGATCTCGCTGACGATGCCGAAGAAGGGCACCGCGACGATGTAGACCTCCGGGTGGCCGAAGAACCAGAAGAGGTGCTGCCACAGCAGTGCCCCGCCGTTCGCGGCGTCGAAGACGTGGGCGCCGAACTTCCGGTCCGCCTCCAGCAGCAACAGGGCCGCCGTCAGCACCGGGAAGGCCAGCAGCACCATGATCGACGTGAACAGCACGTTCCACGTGAAGATCGGCATCCGGAACAGGGTCATGCCCGGCGCCCGCAGGCAGGTGATCGTGGTGATGAAGTTGACCGAGCCGAGGATCGTGCCGAGCCCGGCCACGACCAGGCCGAGCGCCCACAGGTCACCGCCCGCGCCGGGCGAGAACACCTGACCGTTCAGCGGCGCGTACGCGAACCAGCCGAACGCGGGAGCGCCCGTCGAGGTGAGGAAGCCGCTCAGCACCATCAGTCCGCCCAGCAGGAACGCCCAGTAGGTGAAGGCGTTCAGCCGGGGGAACGCGACGTCCGGTGCCCCGATCTGCAGTGGCATGATCGCGTTGGCGAAACCGGCGAACGTCGGAGTGGCGAACAGCAGCAGCATGATGGTGCCGTGCATGGTGAACATCTGGTTGTACTGCTGGTTCGACAGGAAGCCGGTGTCGGGGCCCATCAGTTGAGTGCGCATCAGCAGCGCCATGAGGCCGCCCACCAGGAAGAAGCCGAAGGCCGTCGCCAGGTAGAGGTTTCCGATCACCTTGTGGTCCGTGGTGAACAGCCATCGCAGCAGCGTGCCGCCCTGCTGGAGTCGTGACCGCGCACGCCGCGCAGCGGTGGCCGAAGCGCTCATGGAACCTCCGCAGCGGATGCGATGGCGGTCGGAAGGCGGCGCTGCCGGACCACCGGCGCCGGCGGGCCGGAGACCTTCCGGGACATCGGCGACCCTAGCGGCGGCTGATCAGGACCGCCGGGTTGCCACGCTGCACGCCCTCCGACCGGATCACGCGTGCCCGCGACGGCTCGCGAACCCGCGCCGCCGGCGGCGCGCTCGCGTCAGACGTCTGCGGCCCTGAGGAGTGACAGCGCCTCCGTTCCTTCATGAACGCGGAACGTCACGGACCTCGTGGCCGTGAGGGCGTCCTCCAGTCGCGGGCGATAGAGGGGGTGCAGTCGCGTGAGGGCGTCCTCCACCTCCGCCCACTCGGCGACGCTGGCCTCGGCTGTCGGGTGAGGTTCTCCTGATACGGCTGTCGCGATGAAGATGCCCGCGAGAATTCCCCTGCTCGAATGCTGGTAGACGCCTACCAGGCCGCGTACCTCGACATGGACCCCGGTTTCCTCGTAGGTCTCCCGGACGGCGGCCGCATGGAAATCCTCGCCGGGGTTCACCAGGCCGCCGGGTAGCTCCCAGCGTTCGGGGGAGCGGCGGCGTGTCACGAGGACGCGTCCCGTGTCGTCGAACGCGACGCAGGTGGCCCCCAGCGCGTACCGTTCGGGAGGCTGGGAAATTCCGGCGGTCAAGCGGTTGTTCATTTCCCTGCCCCGCTCCCCGCGTTGTGGAAAACCAGAAGGTACCTCCAGAAGAGAAGTCGCTGAATGCGCCGTCCTGGAAGAATGTCAGCGCTGGCCTCCCGGATCTCCGGCAGTGACATCGAAGGGGGCGTCACGGGAGCGGGGGGAAGTCGATCGTCAGGGGTGGTGTGGCGGTCCGGCCGGGTCTTCTCGCGGAAGAACACCGCGATGCGCCAGGCGGCGTTCACCGGAACGGCCAGAAGGCCTACGGCGTGATCCCGGAGCGTCGCTTCCCGGTAGCAGCCGAGGATCACCAGGACGCCGTTCGGGGTCAGTGACGCCCGCAGCTTTCGTACCGTCTCGAAAGGCACGTGGTGGATGCTTGCCAGGCAGGCGATGTAGTCGTACGTGTTCGGCGGCAGGGCCAGGCGTGTGATGTCCGCCTGCTCGAAGTGAATGCGCCCGGATGGATCGAGGAGGGAATTCCGACCTCGCGCTGCGGCTATGACGTCGCCGTCCGCGTCGATGGCGTCGACCTCGATTCCCAGGCGGGCCAGTTTCTGCGCGAATCCGCCGGTTCCGCACCCGACTTCAAGGGCCCTTCGGCATGACGCGGGAATTTCGCGGAGTAAGAGGTCGTGGTAATGATCATTGTGGTTGAACGGCATGACGCCATCATGCCACGGGCTCGTCCGCGGAGTTCGGTGGTGGCAGACGGACCTGTCGTCGCGAACGGCGGGTCGGCCGGCGGTGGAGCAGGAGCGCGGCGACGGCCAGCCACCCGGCACCCAGGAGCTGCCCGGCGAGCACGTCGACGCTGAAGTGCACGCCGAGGAAGACCCTGCTCCACGCGACGAGTTCGGCACTCAGTCCGGCCGCGAGCAGGATCAGTGTGGACACGGCCGGCGGCGTCCGGGCACTGAGGTAGAGCGCGGCCAGCAGGAACCCGGTCGTCACGCCGACCGCGTGTCCGCTGGGGAAGCCGAAACCGTCGGCGTGCATCGAGGCGCACCCCAGGGACGGCCGTTGCCGTTCGGCCCAGTCCTTGACCAGGTTGCAGCTCACCGTGGCGGCGTACGGTACGACCAGGAGAACGGCGGCGGCTGGGACGTTCCGTCGGGCCAGTGCGAGGCATGCGGACCCGACGGCGATGATGGTGACCGGCCACGGGTTGCCCCACGAGGTCAGCGCTTCGAGCAGCCGGGTGCGGAACGCACCGGTGCTCGTCCAGGAGCAGAGCCCGGAGCTCAGTGGTTCGTCCCAGCGGAAGGCGACGAGGACGAGCAGCAGGCCGGCGTGGGCCGCCGCCCACCACGCGAGCCATGCCAGTGACCGTGGCCGGTCGACGGGGTGGCGTCCGGTCATGCGGGGCTGATGGTCTTCGAGATGTGCTCCAGCAGCCCGCGGGGGGTGCGGATCGTCCGTAGGACGCCGTCCTCCAACCGGCAGTCGAACTCGTCCTCGACCCGGCTGATGATCTCGATCTGGTTGAGGGAGTCGATGTCCAGATCTCCGAAGGTGATGTCGAGTTGGTCCAGGGAGAAGACGTTCCCGGTGATCTCCTCGACCAGGGGCGCGAGGACTGCGATGAACTCCTGCTCGGTCATGGACGTGGTCCCCTTCATGATGAGTGGTTGCTGTCCGTGTCACGAGGTGCGGCGCCCGTGGCGGGCACGCCAGTGCATGCGTGTGCTGGTCAGGGCCCAGACCGCGCCGGCGAAGACTGCGAGCACCGCCATGTCGGCGAGGGCCCGGGAGGCGTCGGGGGCTGTGAGGGAATGGCGCAGGCCGGCGGCCGCGTACACCGCGGGATTGAGGTCGCCGATCCAGATCAGCGCGCCGGGGAGCATGTCCGGTGGGACCGCCACCGGGCCCGCGGCCATCATGAGGAGCGTGGTGGCCAGGCTGAGCGAGGAGGCCTGTTCGATGGTTCCTGATCTGCTGCCGATGAAGGCTCCCAGCCCGGCGGAGGGGAGCAGGGCGAGGAGGAGACACAGCGGGGCCAGCGGCGAGGGGGTGATCGGGACGTCGAGCAGGGAGGTACCGAGCAGCAGGGTGACCGTGACGGCGGGCAGCGACAGGAGGGAGAACGCCGCGAGCGTGGCCAGGATGAGGGCCTCTCGCCGGACGGGCAGGGCGGCGTAGTACTCGAAGGCGCCGTTTCCGCGCATGAACGCGAAGTTGCTGGCGATCTTGTTCTGGGTCTCGAACAGGATGGCCATGGTGACGCTGCCGGTCAGGACGTACTCGGTCGCGGCATGGCCGGAGTTGCGGGCGAAGAGCCCCAGGGCGGCGATGCTGACCAGGGGGGCGAGCATGCCGGTGAGCACCATCTGGGGCCAGGACCACCGCCAGTTGGTGAGCTGGATCCGGAACAGGTCCCAGACCTGTCCGAGGAAGCCCAGCCCGAGTCTCTCGTCACGCGTAGCTGACATACACGTCTTCCAGGGTCGCTGTGTGCATCGTGAACTCGGGGAACCGGCTGAGATCCACGTCCTTGGTCAGGTGGGCCAGGTCGACGGAGTCGACGAAGGCCACGACCTTGCCGTGGTGCTCGGACTCCACGCGGACGTAGTCGGGCAGCCCGTGGATCTGCGTGTCGTCGAGCGTGATCGACAGACGAACCTGGGAGCGGAGGGAGGACTTCAGTTCGGCGGGGGCGCCCAGCGCGACGAGCCGCCCCTCCTTGAGGATTCCGACGCGCTCGATCACCTGTTCCGCTTCGATGGCGTTGTGGGTGATGAGGATGATCGTG
>NZ_LFMD02000006.1:0-626 GCF_015776785.2 Kitasatospora sp. SUK 42
GGGCGTGTAAGCGATCTCGTGTAAGTGCCGTGGGATTATTGGATGCTGAGCCGGTCCTCGAAGAAGAGTGAGAACTGGTTCAGTGCCTCCTTCCAGTGTGCGGCGACGTGGTTGATGTCGCGTGCCCTGGGGGTGATCTGCTCCCGGACGGCGAGGTAGAGGACCTTCAACGCCGCTTGCTCGGAGGGGAAGTGGCCGCGGTTGCGGGTGGCCTTCCGCAGGCGGGAGTTGATCGACTCGACCATGTTCGTGGAGTAGACGACCGTCCTTATCGCGGGCGGGAACGCGAGGTAGGGCGTGAACTCGCTCCAGGCCGCCCGCCAGGTGCGGACCACGGCCGGGTAGCGTTCGCCCAGCTCGGACGCGGCAAGCTCGTCCAGTGCCCGTTCGGCGGCCTGCTCGGTCGGCGCGCTGTAGATCGCCCGCAGGGCCGGCACCAGCTTGGAGCGGTCCCTGCCGGAGGACAGCCGCAGAGAGGCGCGAATCAGGTGGATCACACATGTCTGCACCGTCGCGCGGGGCCAGGTGGCGGTCACCGCCTCCGGCAGGCCCTTCAACCCGTCGCAGCAGACGATGCACACGTCCTCAACGCCCCGGTTGCGCAGTTCGGACAGCACCGCCATCCA
>NZ_LFMD02000006.1:636-10488 GCF_015776785.2 Kitasatospora sp. SUK 42
TCCCCGGCCGCCGCCGCGACCAGCCGCGCCGAGCTCTTACAAGATTTTCCGCGCCTCCGGGAGCGCTGGAGCGCCTGCTCGACGGCGAGCGCGTCGGCCAGCCGCCGGGCCGTCAGGACGAGGACCACCGCGGCGAGTACGGCGATCAGGGCGAGCGGCACGGCGATCTCGGACCTGGCCGTCAGGACCGGCAGCACCTGGCTGTCGACCGCGCCGGGCAGCGCGCTGCGCACCGTGGTGTCGGTCAGCGCCGGGGCTGCTCCCCGGTAGACCGAGTGGGCGGTGTCGCTGCCGGCGAAGGCGGCCACCCGGCCGCGCAGCGCGGCGAGTTCGGACAGACTCAGGCCGCCGGTGTCGGGCAGCGCCAGCCAGACGGCCAGGGTGTGGCTGCCGAGCGTGGGCAGCGCGGTCAGCTGGGCGCCGTCGACCAGCATGAGGGCGCGGCCGGCGGCGTCGGGCCCGCCGAGGCCGGCCCAGAGTGCGGCGGAGGCCGGGTCGGGGCGGTAGACGCCGGTCACGGTGAGCGTGAGCGGCGCGTCGACGTAGGGGTCGCGAACGGTCACGGTGCTGCCGGGGCCGAGGCCGAGCCGGTCGGCGTCGGTCTCGGGGAGCGCGACGCGCAACCCGCCGGCGTCAGCGGAGGCGGAGGCGGGGGTGGATGCGGGGGTGGAAGCCGAGGCGGAAGGCTCGGCGTTGGGCCAACTGCCGCTGCGCAGCCGGGCGTACCGCCCCGGGTCCGGCAGGGCCACCGGGAGCCCGGAGAGCGTGGTGTCGGTGGCCCGCTGGCGTCCGGCGGGCGGCAGCGTCAGGCTGACGGCGCCGGTGGAGCGCAGCGCGCTCTCGGCGCGGAACGGGGTGCCGTCCATCGTCCGGACCAGTGCCGCGTGCACCGCCCGTTCGGCTCCGGGCAGCCCTTGCGCGGCCCAGCGCGCGGAGACCTCGACCGAGCGTCCGGCGTCGGCGGCGAGCCGTTGGCGCACCCCCGCGGTGGCGGCCGACCGGGCCAGTCCGGCCACCGCGGACAGCACCGCGGTCGCCACCAGGATGCTCACGGCCGCGGCCGCCAGCACCAGCCCGCGCCGCGCGAGTCGGCGCCTGATCGCCGCCAGTACCATCCGTTTCCCCCCTCGACACCTGCCACACCCGGCCGCGCGTGTCCCACAACCCCGGTCGCGTCAGGGAATTGAGGTTCTATCACGGCAACCGACATGTGGTCTGTACCAATTCGGTCTCGGCTCCTGCCTCACTCAACGGGAGCCGGCCCGGTCGGGTTCAAGCGGCTTCGGCCCACGGGCACGGCGACGGCCCGCCCGCCGAACCTGATCGGATCGGCGGCCGGGCCGTTGCCGGAAGGGCCTTCGCGGTGGTCAGGCCGTCCGTGCCTCGCAGACCACGACCGTGAAGCTCACCGCGCCACCCGCCTCCGCCCGGAGCGAGCCGGCGTCCCCGTCCACGTGCTCCAGCAGGTGGCGCGCCATCTGGCGGGCGAGGTCGGCGGACCCGGGCGTCCACAGCGGCCTGCGGGCCCGCTCGTCGTAGCGCGGCAGGACCGGGGCCCCGCCGCCCGGCAGTTCACCGAAGGACTTCGCGTCGGCGGCCACCACGACCCGGACCCGCACCGGCTTCCCCCAGCCGGAGGGAACGTCGACGAGGGTGAGCCGGACGTTGCCGGTGCCGTCGTCCACGCCCCACGGCAGCGTCCACTCCAGCAGGCCGCTGATCCCCTCGGGGGCGATCCGGCGCTTCCGGCGGTCCTCGACCAGCGGCGGAACCGCGGCCAGCAGCGCCCGCAGGTGCTTCAGGACGTCGTCGAACCACACCTCACGCACAGCAGCGCCCCTCTCGTCGGTCCGGTCTGCCATCGAAGCGGGCTCGCCCCCGGACGGCAAGGGCGCGGCACGTACGGTGCCCGGGTTCGCTTCGGGGTGCTCAGGTGCGTTTGAAGAACTCCACCTCGGCCAGGGCGATGGCGCGGCCGGGGGCGGTCCCGGCCGCCTCCCGGACGGTGAGCTTCACCTGGACGACGTCGCTGATCCCGGTCGCCACGGTCTGCGGGCCCGGCTGGTCGTTCAACGTGACCTGCTTCCGGTGCACTTCGCCGTCCGAGGCGGTGACCTCCAGGGACAGGACGAGGGGGCGGGCCTGCTCGTGGAAGTGCTGCGGGTCCGCGGAGCCGCCGGTGTGGATGATCAGGTCCACCAGCCGGAACGGCGAGCGGAAGCCGAAGGTGATGGAGTCCCCGATCGCGGGGGCTCCCCAGTAGGTGTTGGTGAGGCCGTCGTCGGCCGCGGTGGCGGGGTGGCCCTCGACGGCGGCGCTCGCCGAGGTCACGCTCGGGGTGATCGGCGCGGTGCTGCCGAGCTTGTCCATCACGTCCTCGTAGACGTTCCTGCCGGTCGGGTACAGCAGGACCGCCGCGACCACCAGCGCGACGAGCACGAGCAGCGCGATGGTGCGGCGCAGCGCGTTGCCCGAGCCGCCGATCCTCACCCGGCGGCGGAACGGCCAACGGGTGCGCCACCAGGGCAGCTTCGGCGGGGGCGCGGTGACGGTCAGCGGGGCCGCACAGCGACGGCAGAACTTCCGGTCGGGCAGGTTGGGCGTGCCGCACCGGGGGCACGGCGGGCCGTCCTGGGCGCCGTCGTCGGCCGTGGACTGGCGGACCACGGGGCGGGGCGCGATGGGCTTGGCGGGCTGTACGGCCACCGGGTCGGCCTGCGGTGCGGGGGTGGGGGCGGGGACACGGGCAGGGGTGGGAGCGGGGGCCGGCCGCTGGGGCTTGACGGCGGGCGGGGGCTCCTCGGCGGGCGCGGTCGGCCGCTCGGCGGGGGCGGATTCGGTTTTCGCGGATTCGGTCTTCGCGGGCTCGGCTTTCGCAGGCTCGGCAGGGGCGGGCTTCGCGGGAGCTCGCTTCGCGGGCTCGGCCTTGGCGGGCGCGGCCTTCGCGGGCGCGGCCTTCGCGGGCGCGGCCTTCGCGGGCGCGGCCTTCGCGGGCGCGGGCTGAGCGGGCACGGGCTCCGCAGGCACGGGTTCGACGGGCGGCGCGGCGGCGCCGCGCGACCAGCCGAGGTAGGCGCCGCAGTTGCCGCAGAAGTCGTCCCCCTCCCCGTTGACCGTTCCGCAGTCGGGGCACACCGGCATCCGTCAGTCCTCCGCTCGCCCGGGTGGGCCGGGCAGGATCTCCACCCGGCAGGTCAGGTGGACCGGGCAGCCCGTCCTGACGACGGCCAGTACCTGCTCCTCGTCCAGCGCCGGACCGCGCAGCGGCCAGACCCGGACCAGCACCTCGCCGCTCGACGCGGGCGGCGGGGCGGCGCCGGGGGCGGTGGTCCAGGAGGCGCCGCCGCCGTCCACGATCTCGGCGCCGGCGCCCAGCACCAGCCGCAGCCGCTCGGCGAGTCCGCGCCGGGTGCCGCGCCAGCGGTGCAGTTCCACCGCGCGTTCGACCACCGCGCGGCGCACCTCCACCGGCCAGGCCGGGTCGACCTCCACCGCGACCCAGGACGCCAGCCAGTCGAGGAAGTCGGCCGGCGCGAGGCGCGGTTGGAAGTACGCGGGCAGGCTGTCCAGGGTGGCGAAGACCGGGGCGAGGACGGTGTCCAGGCCGGCCGTGAACCGCTGGGCGAGGTCGTCGTCGGCGAAGAGCGCGGGGAGCTGCTCGCCGATCGGGTGCGGACTGGGCAGTCCGGGGATCGCGGCACGGGTCATGACCGGACGTCCTCCCCCGCGGTGACCACGATCTGGTGCTGGTGGGAGAAGACCAGGGCGTCCGGCGGCACCTCGATCCGCTCGGCCGGGGCGCCCCGGCGGCCGGTGATCGGGTCGGCCGGGAAGAGCCGCAGCTCCTCGACCCCCGCGACGTCGGCCACCCGCTGGAGGACGGCGAACACCTCCCCGTACTGCACCGCCCGGCCGAACGGCCAGCCGGAGCCGTCCGCGCCGCCGCGCAGCGGGCTGAGGTACCGGTACAGCGCGGCGAGCACCGCCTCGCGGACCCGGTCGGGGTCGGTGGCGCGGGTGGTGAGCCGGGCGACCACCGTCACGCCCTGGTAGGCGGGGGGCTGCACCAGGATCCGGGTGCCGATCAGCCGCCGCTCGTCGAGGGCCGTGGCGACGGCGGCCAGCACCTGCTCGTCGGGGATCAGCTGCTCGAACCGCAGCCGGTCGCCGTCGTCCGCGACCGCGTCGGGGACGACCAGGACCCGTACCGCGCCCGCCTCCCCGCCGCCGGCGGGCACGCAGCTGATCCGGGCGGCGGACGGCGCGGCCTGCCGGGCGATCAGCTCGAAGTCCCCTGCGGTGACGGCGCGTTCCTGCAACCTCAGCTGGTGCGGGGCGCGGGCCTTGGCGTTCTCCACGGTCTCGCCGTCGACCCCGCCCCTGGCCGCCTCGCGGTTGTCCACCCGGGCGATGTACGGGACGGAGCTGCGCAGCACGGTGATCGTGCCGCGGGCGACGTTGCCCGCGATCCCGCCGCCGGTGCGGTAGTGCGGGACGCGCAGCCGCGCGCCCTTGGGCGGCACCGCGCCGAAGGAGCGCAGGGTGCCGTCGGGTTCCCGTACGGCGGGCGGGAGGAGGAACTCGCCGGTGGTGGCGTCGAGCACCACGTGCCGGTCGGTCGGCGCGGAGTCGCCGAAGTGCTCGACGACCGTCCACCGCTCCCACCCCTCGCCGGCCGCGACCTCCACCACCGGGGGCTCGCCGTCGAGCAGGACCGGCGGCCTGGCGAGCCGGAAGCGCTGGCCCGCGACGCCCTCCGAGGAGCCGAGCGGCGCGTCGGTGACGGTCTGGGCGTGGACGACGGTCGCGGTGCCGCCGATGGTGAACACCTCGGCCCGGCGGATGGTGGGCGACTCGGAGTAGAACGGCTGGCCCGGCTGCGGCTCGGTGACCCGGCAGCGCAGCCAGCCGGCCCGGCGGCCGGCGACCACCGAGGCGGAGTGGCCGGCGGGTACGAACACCACCACCTCACCGGGCCGGTTGAGGCCGCCGGTGGTGTCGCCGCCGGTCTCGCAGGCGATCCAGCGGGCGCCGTCCCACACCTCCCAGGCCAGCGGCGGCTGGCGCGGGTCGACGCCGACGCCCTCGACCCGGCTGTCCAGCCGGACGACCAGGATGCACCGCGGCACCACGGCCGGCAGCGCGAAGAGCATGGCGTCCCCGGCCACCGGGCGGGCCTGGAAGCACTGCACGTCCGCGCCGTCGGCCAGCCGGTTCGTGCGGTCGGACTGCTCGCCGGCGGCGGAGACGGTGACCAGCCGGTCCAGTGAGCTGGGGATGATCGGGAGGTCCTCGGTGGTGGAGAAGACCACCGCGTCGTCGGTCTCGGTGCGCAGCGTGGAGACCTCGGTGCCCGCCCGCAGCAGGACCGGTTCGGGCTGCGGGGCGGAGAGCCAGAAGTCGACCTCGGCCCGGGCCGCGGCGGGCGGGAAGAGCCGGATGCCCAGCAGGTCGAGGAAGGCGACGTAGTTCTTCTCCGGTACCCGGTTCAGCCGGTAGAGCAGCTGGTCCACCAGGTAGGCGAAGGTCTCGATGAGGGTGACGCCCGGGTCGGAGACGTTGTGGTCGGTCCACTCCGGGGCGCGCTGCTGGACGTAGCGCTTGGCCTCGTCGACGAGTTGCTGGAAGCGGCGGTCGTCCAGGTTCGGGGAGGGCAGTGCCATCAGTTCGCGCCCCCGTCCGCCGCGGCCGGGGACTCCGGGATGGTGTAGAAGGGGAAGACGAGGTTGCGGCGGTCGTTGGTGGCGCGCACGGTGTAGTGGACGTCGATGTAGAGCGTGCCCTCGTCGACGCTGTCGAAGGCGATCACGACGTCGTCGACCTCGATCCGCGGCTCCCAGCGTTCCAGTGCGATGCGCACCTCGCGCGCGATCCGCCCGGCGGTGGCGCTGTCGCCGGGGGCGAAGACGTACTCGTGGATGCCGCAGCCGAATTCGGGGCGCATCGGCCGTTCACCGGGGGCGGTGCCGAGGATGAGCCGGATGGCCTCGGCGATTTCCCGGTCCCGGTCGACCATTCCGATGCCGCCGGTGGCGTTCACCCGCAGCGGGAAGGCCCAGCCCCGGCCTATGAAGTTCGCAGTCACGCCACGCCTCCGATCAGCACGTTGAACGCTCCGGCGACGATGGTGGCGCCGCAGGTCGTCTTGTCCCCCATGCGGGCCGCGGGCAGCCCGCCGATCAGGACCACTCCCCCGGCCACCCCGCCCAGGGAGGGCTCGATGAGGTTGGCGGGGCCGAGTTCCACGTGCGGGACGCAGGCGTGCACGCTGCCGGCCACCGCGGCGGGCCGGCCGCCGATCAGCACGGTCGCCACCTTGAGGGCGCCCGGCGGCGGGGTGGTGATGGCGCCGCCGTGATCGGTCATGTCGCCGGTCCGGGCTGCGGGGGGCATGTGCGGTCTCCATTCCGATGGCGCCCTCCGGTTCGAGGGCACTCCTCTGCTGCTGAACATGATTGACGATCCGTCAGTTGATGCGCACCAGGGCGGCCTTGAGCACCGCCTCGGCTCCGCCTTCCACGGTGACCGCCGTCGTGCCCCGGACGGTGACCGATCCGCCGCGCACGTCCACCTCCCCGGTTCCCGCGTCGAGGGTGATGCCGGAGGAGGAGAGCCGCACCGTGCTGCCGGCCGCGCCGCCCAGGCCGTGGACGGTCAGCACGATCTCGCCGCGCTGCTGGTCCAGGCTGACCTCCAGCTTTCCGTCCCCACTGGCCAGCCGGACGCCGGAGCGGCCGCCCGGCACGTCCAGCAGCTCCAGGCGGTGGCCCGAACGGGAGACCACGGAGCGGCGGTTGACCTTGCCGGCGGCCGCGTCGACCAGCGGCACGTCGTGCGGCGAGGGCCGGTCGACGCCGTTGTAGAGCCCGCCCAGCACGTAGGGGCTGTCCAGGTCGCCCTGCTCGAAGCCGACCAGCACCTCGTCGTTGACCTCGGGGCTGACCACCCCGCCGCCCCCGTGGCCGCCCCACTGCACGGTGCGCACCCAGTCGGAGACGTAGGTGTCGTCCAGCCAGGGGAACTTCAGCCGCACCCAGCCGCGCTGCCCGTCGCCCGGCTCCCGGACGTCGGTGACCACCGCGACGGCCAGGCCCGGCATCCGCGGCCCGCGCGGCGGCGCGTTGCCGCCGGTGACCAGCCCGGCCAGCGAGCGGTCGGTCGCCGCGCTGACCACCACGGTGGTGCGGTAGCCGCGGAACGGTTCGAGCAGGTGGCGCACCCCGGTGACGGTGTAGCGGCCGGAGAAGGCGGCGCCGACGTTGCCCAGGGCGACCGCGCTGCCCGCCCGCAGCCGCGGGTTGCCCTCGACGACGGCCTCCAGCTCGCCGAAGCCGGCGGCCACCGAGGCGGCCAGCGACCGGGCCGCGGCGGTCGTCTCCGCCTGCGTGCGGTACGGGGTGTCGGCGACGGTCAGCCGGGCCGGGCCGGGGAAGGCGGAGACGACCTCCGCGGGGCTCATCCCCGGCTGCACCGTCAGGGAGGTCACCGACGGCTCGGTGGCGACCAGGGCGCTCTTGGTGGTGACGTTCCAGCCGCGCGCCTCGACGGTGTCCGCGCCGGCGACGCCGGTCAGCACGCCGCGCAGCTCCAGCAGGTTGCGGCCGTACTCCAGGACCATCGGGTTCTGCGGCGCGGGGGTGGAGGGGGCCGGCGCGCCGGACGCGGGATCGGGCCGGACGAACTCCAGCCGCCCGTCGTCGTCGACCCGCAGCTGCGCGCCGCTCTCCTGCGCCAGGAACTGGAGGAACTCCCAGTCCGGGACGTTCGCCTGGGAGAGCTGCTGGTGGACGACCGGGAAGGAGTCGACCCGGCCGCAGTCCAGGCCCGCGCCCGAGGCGACCTCGCGGACGATGTCGGCGGTCGTCATGTTCCGGAAGGCCTTCACCCGGCGCCCGCGCATCAGCCGGTGGGTGACCGCCGAGGCCCGCACCACGGTGTACGAGCCGGTGGTGTCCACCTCCAGCTCCAGCGCCGTCACCTCGCCGGTGAACAGCCGCACCCGGGTGTTCCCCTGCACGGTGACCACGGACACCCGCAGTTTGGTCCCGATGGTGATCCCGGTCGCGGCGAGGAAGGAGTGGTCCGCGTCCCGGAAGGAGAGCACCGCGGTGTCGGGCAGGCCGACGCTCTCCTCGATGTCGCAGGAGACCAGTTGGGTCGCCCAGACCGGCGGCAGCGGGCCCGGCGCCTCGACGACGGGATCCGCGGCGAAGGAGCGGCCGCCCCGGGCCTCGGGGGTGGTCATCGGCGTCCGCCCTGGGTGAGTTCGTCGATCCCCGGCACGATCAGCTCCGCGCCGGGGACCAGGGACATCGGGTCCTCCAGGTCGTTGGCCTCCGCGATGGTGCGCCAGGCCGTCGCGTCCCCGTACGCGCGCCAGGCGAGCAGCGGCAGGCTGTCGCCCGCGATCACCCGGTGGGTGCTGCGGGCCTCCGGCGAACCGGAGGTCGGGTTCTGGCCGGCCGGGTCGACGCTGGCCTCGTCGATGGTGAGCGAGCAGACCGCCCGCAGCGGATTGCCGTCCACGTCGAACAGCGTGTACGTGACCGACAGTCCGGTCAGCACCCCGTTGAACGAGGTCGTCTTCAGGGTGCCCCAGTCCAGCCGGATCCACGGGCTGGCCGGCGTCTTGCGCGCCAGGCTCGCCGGGGTGGGCACGCACGCCGTCATCAGCTGCTCCACCGCCCGCTCCACCGAGTTGTCGTGGGTCGCGGTGGAGTCCAGGAACACGTCGAGCGAGAGCGAGCGCGGGCCGCTGCCGACGAACTCGGGCAGCGCGGACTGGCCCGCCATCCGGGACGGCGTGCGCCGCCACTCGGTGGTCTTGCGCAGCACCAGGGTCGCCGGGTTGAACTGGAGCGGGAGGCGCGCGAGCGCTCCGCCGGGCTGGGCGCCGACCGTGGACGGGGGCTCCATGATGGTCAGTTGGGCCCGGGTGACGCTCGCGGGGACCGCTGCGGACATCCTGGTGCTCCTTCCTCGGGTCGGGCGGCCTGTGGGGCGGGTCGGTGGTCGAGCGGCTCGGCGTCAGGACGGTCGCAGGCCCGCGTGGGCGATCTCCAGGGTCTCCATCGCGGCCTGGGAGCTGGACGGGTCGAAGGACGGGCCCTCCCACCGCACCGGGACGATCCCGAGCACCTGCCAGCCGACGATCCGGCTCAGGTCGGGCCGCAGCGCCACGATCTCCCCGTCCTTCGGCTCGACCTTCCGGACGATCTCGCTCAGCCAGCGCGCGATCTTGGTGGTGTCCGCGGTGACCGCGCGGGTCAGCGTGATGTTCGACCAGGTGATGCGGCCCGGCAGCTGCCAGGCGAAGCCGTTGTTGCCACCCTCCGCGTACTGCTCGATCTCCACCTGGGCGCCGAGCCCCGAGCAGGTGGTGAACTCGCCCAGGTCGTTGCCGCCGATGGTCAGGCTGAAGAACACACTGGTCGCGAAGATGTTGTCGGTCATCGGGTCGGTCCGCTTCCTGCTCCTGGTCGTACTTCCGGTCACGTCACGTCGCTTCACGTCACGTCGCTGCGGCCGCCGGTCGGCCGCCTGATCCGCGCTCAGCGGCGCACGTCGTACGGTCTGCCGCTGCGCTCCCTCCCCCTGCGCAGTTCGGTGCGCAGCAGCCGCCCGACCGGTTCGACCAGGCGCCGGGCCAGTTCGTCGAGGTCGGCGACGCCGCTGCCGCCGCTCTCGGCCGGTGCGCCGGCGGCGTCCTTCGCGGACGACGGGGCCGGGTGCGATGCCGGGGCGGCCTGCACCGTGGTCGGAGTGCGCGCCGGCACGGCGGTCAGCGGCACCCCGACCAGGCCCGTCTGCTCGGCCACCCGTTGCAGCAGCCGCGCCGTAGCGGGCGACGGC
>NZ_LFMD02000006.1:10498-17565 GCF_015776785.2 Kitasatospora sp. SUK 42
GCAGCCGCGCCTCCGGTGGCACCGGGCCGTCCGTGCCCGACGCCGACGGGCGGACTCGGCCAGGCAGAACGCCGCTCGACGGGTCCCCAGGTCCCGCCGCGCCGGACGGACCGCTCGGCACCACCGCGATCGGGGCGGCGGTCGGCGGCGTCGGGCCCGCCTGCGCCGACGGGCGATCGGCCACCGGCCGGTTCGCCCCCTGTTCCGACGACCGCCGGGTACGGGCACGTTGCAGCGCGGCCACGGCCCTGCGTGCCGCGCCCGGAGCGGGCGATGGGCCCGGCGCCGGAGCCTCCGGCGACACCGGCTGTCCGGCGGCGGTACGGCCGTCCTCCGTGCTCGGCGAAGGCCGGGTACGGGCACGTTGCAGCGCGGCCACGATCCCGCGTACCGCACCAGGAGCGGGCGATGGGCCCGGCGGCACCGGCTGTCCTTCGACGGCACGGCCGTCCCCCGCGCCTCGCGAACGCTGCACGGCCGAAGCCTCGTGCGCCACGCCCGAACCCGGCGAATGGCCGGGCGCCGAAGTCCCTCGGGGCACCGGCTGTCCGCCGACACCCCGCGCGCTCGGGTGCCGCGGAGCAGCGGCAGGACCGCTCCGCCGGGAGGCAGGCGCCACCGGTTCCGCCTCCGGCCCGGCGGCCGAGTCGCCGTCCGTTCGCGGAGGGAGCGCCCTGGGCCAGACGGCCGGCACCACGGGCGGGGCGGGCGCCGGGCGGGCGCCGGTGCCGGTCGCGGGCGGCGTCGGCAGGGCGGCGAGGGCGGACCTCATCCGTCGCTCGCCGATCAGCCCCCGCCTCTGGCCGGTCAGTTGCACGGCTCGTTGCACGCCCCAGCCACCGGTCACCGGCCGCGCCGAGACCATTGGAGCACCGCCGTTTCCGAGCACGGCACCGCCCTGGTCCCGGGCACCGGCAGAGCGGGTCCGGGCCGCAGGGGCAGTCGACCGGCGCGCGGCACCCGGTCCGCGCTCCGGGCCGGTGCCGGTGGACGGGGTGTCGGGCTGCGCCGCACGCGCGGGCGCCGGTCCGCCCGTGCCTCGCTCCGCACGCGCGGGCGCGGCCGGGCCGCCATCGTCGGTCCGGGGAGCGGCTGTTGACACCGTCGGGCCGTCGCCGGGGCGCCGGACGGCACGCTGCACGCTCGGCCCCTCGCCCGCCGGAGCAGCGGCAGCGGTGGGCAGCGGGCTCCGTGCCGCGGTATTCCCGGTGCCGCCGAGTGCGGCTTCGCCTGCCGCCGGTCCCACGATCCGCCGGACCGGCCCGCGCCCGCCGAGCAGCGGTGCGGTGCGCCCCGGCGTTGCCGCCGTCGGCGGAAGTGCGTCGAGGGGCGCGCCCAGGCCTCCACGGGTGCGGTCGGAACCGGGCGACGGCGGTGTGTCCTCGGAACCGCCGGCCCCGGAGGACGTGTGCTGAACAGGCTCACGCTCGGAGCTGGACGATGCCGGAGCCGTACGCGCGCGCCCGCTCCCGGACGCCGCACGCTGAACGGACGCCCCGCCAGCCGACCCCCGCTCGGCGCTGGACGCCCCCGCAGCCATACGCCCGCTCCCGGACGCCGCACGCTGGACGGGCGCTCCACCAGCCGACCCCCGCTCGGAACCGGGCGATCCCGCAGCCGTACGCGCGCGTCGGCCGCCGGCGGTCTCGCGGTCCCCGCTGTCGGACGGCCGCACGCCGTCGAGCCCGCCCGCCTCGGTTCCGGTGGATCCGGCGTCGGCGCGGACGACCGGCATGGCCGACGGACCCGGAGCGGTGTCAGGGGTCCGAGGACCGGCGGCGGCCACCGGTGCGGCGCTCGCGGGCATCGAGGTCAAGGGCGCGCCGAGCACCGGCCGGGCGGGCCCGGCGGCACGCTGGACCACCCCTCCGGCCTGCCTGCTCGGGGCGGGCGCGGCGGTCTCGCCGCTCCCGGGCGAGCGCGGACCGTCGACCGGTTCCGTCGCCACCGCGGGCCGCGCCGGATCCGCGTCCCGGCTCGGCGGCGCCTCGGGCACGGCCGCGGGCATCCTGTCCGGTCCCGGGACCACCGTCACCGGGCGCGCGGCCAGCGATCTGGGCCGCCGGGCCACGACCAGCGGTTCGCTCACGGGGCGCGGCCGCACCGAACGGGCCTGGCCCGCCGAACCGTTCCGGCCCGGGGAGGTGACGACCTCACCGGGAACCGCGTCACCGGGCAGCGCTCCACCCGGCGTCGGCGCACCGCCGCCGGTCTCGTCCGGCGCCACCGGCCGGTCGTCCCCGCCCGCCCGCGCCGCACCCGCCGCACGCGGTGCGGGGCGCTGCGCCACCGCCCGCACGGGCAGCCGCCGCATCCTGACGGACCGTTGCACCGGCCGCGGCCGCCGCGCCTGCCCCGACTCCGCCGGTCGGCCGGGCTGATCCTGATCCCCTGCCGCCCCCGCCTCTCCGGCCCCTCCGGCCCCTCCCGCCTCGAACGCTCCCGCGCCGACCGGCAGGACGAGCTCCCCGCCCGTGACGACGGCTGCCGGAGTGCCCGGCGCCGCCATCGCCCGCAGGATCCCCGCCGGAGCGGTCGGCAGGACGGCATGGCCGAGCGGCCCGCACAGCGAGGGGTCCTGCCATGCGGCGAGCCGGGACCGGAACCGCAGGCCGTCGCTGACCCCCGGCGCCGCCTCGGCCAGGGTCGGGACCAGCGGCCGCACCGCGCGCCAGCCGCCGTCCCCGGGGGCCGGGCGCCGCCGCGCGACGGGGCCGGGCCCGGCGGCCTCCACGCCGCCGGGCTCATCGCTCCCGGCGGCCGCGTCCGCCTTCCGGCGGCCGATCCAGTCCCGGAACCCCACCCGACTCACCCGCCTTCGCTGACACGGGTGTTGAGCCGTGCGATCTCACGCACCCACTGCCCGCGCTCGCGGTGGGTCAGGTCGAGGATGTCCTCCCGCTGCCAGTGGAAGTGGTAGGCGATGTACGCGATCTCCTCGTACAGCCGAGCAGGCGCGTACGTCACGATTCCCCCAGGCGCCCACCGGCGAGGTCGACCTCGAAGGCGCCGTCGCAGTGCGGGCAGGTCACCGCGGCGCGCGTGTGGCCTTCGCTGTTGATCCGCTGGTAGAGGTCCTGGAGGAAGGCGACGTCGGTGGCGTACATCCGCTCGACGATCCCGGTGTGGACGTCGGTGAGGTCGCCCAGCCGGGTGATCACGTGGCTGAGCAGCACGACACCGAGGTACGCCGGGTTCTCCTTGACCCTCAGGTCGATCTGCGGCATCAGTTCGTCGCGGGCGGTGGCCAGGCGCATGGTGCCGTGCCGGTGGACAGTGCCCTCGTCGTCGACGTAGCCGAGCGGCAGCTCGAAGTCGAACTCGGTGTGCGGCACCCGCCCGCGGACCCCGGCCGGCCCCGCCGGCGCCGATGGCTGCTGCGGCGGCGCGGTGGTCTGCGGAGCGAGGGCCCCGTCCAGCAGTTCGTCCAGGCCGATCTTTCGCCTCACTCGACCGTGATCTCCTCGAACACGATGGTCACGGTCTCCGTCGCGGCGCTGGACTCGCCCGCGGTGAGCGTGGGGCCCTCCCAGCGGCTGGCCCAGGCGTTGTTGAGCTGGATGCGCCGCAGGGTGGCACCGGTGGTGTCCTTGACCTCGATGGTGAGGTTCTGCCGCGCGGTGTTGATCGCCCCGTTGTTGAGAGTCTCCTTGATCCAGTTCGAGAACGCGCTGCTCTTGTCGAGACCGCGGGTGATCGTCACCTCGCCGGGCAACCGGGCGCCGGGCTGCTTGCGGACGATCAGTTTGCCCTCTTGGGTCACCTGCTTGTACTCGACGACGTCCTGGTCGACCGTCAGATTGCTGATCTCCTTGACGGACTCGACGTTGTAGCCGCCGAGTTGGACGCCGAAGATATGAGTGGAGAGCGGATCGCCTTCAGCCATGGGGTGCTGTCACCTTCCGATGCGATGGGTGCGGACCGGGCCGGTCACTCGTTGACGAGGCTCGTGCTGTCGGAGAACTGGGCCAGCCGGAACACCACGAACTCCGCCGGCTTCACCGGTGAGACCCCGATCTCGCAGATCACCTGGCCGAGGTCGATGGACTCCGGCGGGTTGTTGTCGCGGTCGCACTTGACGTAGAAGGCCTCGGCCGCGGTCTGGCCGAACAGCGCCCCGCGCCGCCACTCCTCGGTGAGGAACGCGGTGATGTTCCGGCGGATGCTGGACCACAGCCGGTCGTCGTTGGGCTCGAAGACCACCCACTGGGTCCCCAGGAGGATGGACTCCTCCAGGTAGTTGAAGAGCCGGCGCACGTTCAGGTAGCGCCAGGCCGGGTCGGAGGAGAGGGTGCGCGCGCCCCAGATCCGGATGCCGCGCCCGGGGAAGGCCCGTACGCAGTTGACGCCGATCGGGTTGAGCAGGTCCTGCTCGCCCTTGCTGAGGCGCAGCTCCAGGTCCACCGCGCCGCGGATGACCTCGTTGGCGGGCGCCTTGTGGACTCCGCGCTCGGCGTCGCTGCGCGCCCACACCCCGGCGACGTGCCCGCTCGGCGGGACCAGCACGTTGCGGCCGCTCGCCGGGTCGAACACCTTGATCCACGGGTAGTACAGGGCGGCGTAGCGGGAGTCGAAGCCCGCCTCCTCGTTGCGCCAGGTGCGCATCCGCTGGGCGTTCAGGCCGGGCGGCGGGTCGAGGACGGCTATCCGGTCGCCCATCTGCTCGCAGTGCGACATCACCGCGAGCTGGACGGTCCGCAGGCCCTCGTCGTCGAGGTCGCCGCGCTGGTAGGCGCTCATCAGGTCGGGCACGGCGACCATGGTGATCTCGTCGATCGCCTCCAGGCCGGCGAAGCCGGTGCGGGCCGCGGCGTCACCGACGTACTCGGCGGGGTCGAGCCGACCGGCGGGGGTGGTGGCCGGTGCGGCCGCCGGGGCGGCGGCGAGGGCATGGGTCGTGCGCTCGGGGCGGCTCGGCGCGGTGCCGGGCTGCTCGGCGACCGCGACCAGCTTGGACTCCCGCAGCTGGGTGACGACGTAGCCCTTGGTGTTCTTGCGGGTCGAGACGTCGTACGTCTCCACGACCTCGCCGCGGCGGACCAGCAGCCGGAACCGGTCGTCGGGGACGTTCTCGCCCTCCGCGTCGGCGATCTCGACGGACACCTCGCCGCCCGCGCCGGGCAGGGCCGAGAAGAGGAAGCCCGCGATCGCGACGGGCGCGGGCGCGCTGACCGCCGGGGCGGGCGCGCCGCCGGCCGCCTGCCGGGCCGGGTCGCCGACCCGCACGACGTAGGCGGAGCCGCCGCCGTTGGCGAAGAAGCCGTACACGGAGTGCGCCAGGTAGGTGCCCTCGGTGAAGCCGCCGAACCGCTGCACGTACTGGTCCCAGTTGGTCACCAGCGTGGGCTCGTGGAAGGGACCGGTCTCGGCGAAGCCGACGAACGCGGCGACGGCCGTGCCGACACCCTCGATCGGACGGGCACCGGACTGGACCTCCTCCACGTATACGCCCGGGGTGAGGTACGACGGCATTCGCGCTCCTTCGGGTGGGCCGGTCATTCGCCCCCGAGTCTGCTGCTCGGTGCCCTCCGGGGACATGTCCCGAGGTCCCGGACCGGGGGCAGCGACGCTGCCCCCGGCGGACACCCCGACGGGTACCGGCGGGTAACGCCTGCGGCGCCGGTCAGTTGGCAGCACCGGTCAGATGAAGGGCTCGGCGCCGAGGACGCCCAGCCACGGCCCGAACTCGCTCTCCAGCACCAGCCGGCCGAGCTTGCGGTACTCGCCGACCACCGCGGCGACCAGCTGCGCCATGCCCAGCGGGGTGCCCTCCCCGGCGGCCAGGTAGGCCGCGGAGACGGCGCAGGCCCGGATGGAGCCGCCGGTGAGCTCGAAGCTCCGGGCGCAGAAGTCCAGGTCGAGGTCGTCGCCCCGGGGCAGCCACGGCCCCAGGCAGCGGTCCCACAGCAGGCGCCGCTGCGCCTCGTCCGGCAGCGGGAACTCCGCGATGACGTCCAGCCGCCGGGTGAACGCCTCGTCGAGGTTGGCGCGCAGATTGGACGTCAGGACCGCGATCCCCTCGAACGACTCCATCCGCTGGAGCAGGTAGGCCGTCTCCAGGTTGGCGTGGCGGTCGTGGGCGTCCTTGACCTGCGAGCGCTTCCCGAACAGCGCGTCCGCCTCGTCGAACAGCAGGACGCCGTTCACCTGCGCGGCCTCGGTGAAGATGCGCTCCAGGTTCTTCTCGGTCTCGCCGATGTACTTGTCCACCACGGTGGACAGGTCCACGACGTACAGCTCCATGCCGAGTTCCGCGGCCACCACCTCGGCGGACATCGTCTTGCCGGTGCCCGACTCCCCCGCGAACAGGGCGATCACCCCGGCCCCCCGGCCGCCGCCGGGCCGCATCCGCCAGCGCCCGAGCACCTGGTCGCGGTGCCGGGCGCGCAGCACCAGCTCGCGCAGCCGGGCGGCGGTGGGGTCGGGCAGCACCAGGTCGGACCAGCCGACGGCGGGTTCGATCCGGCGGGCGAGGCGCGCCAGGCCGGCGGCGTTCTGCGCCCGTACGGCGGCCCGCAGGTCCTCCGCGTCGACCGGGCGCCCCTCGGCGGCCGCCGTCCGGGCCGCCACGGAGGCGGCCCGCTCCAGCTTCTCCTGGTCCACCCGGTAGGCGGCCACCGCCTCGGTCAGCCCGGCACTCAGCTCCTCGCTCAGCGGCGTACGGGCCTCGGCCAGCGCGCGGGCCCAGCGCTCGGCCCGCTCGCGGGCGTCCGGCGGCGGGACGGTGACCACCACCGGGCTCTCCCGCGCCCAGGCCGGGTCCCACACCTGCGGGCCGTGCACGACCAGCGGGACGCCGGCGAGTTCCGCGCACAGCTCGCGCAACAGGGCGGCCCGGTCCGGCCGTTCGGGTTCGAGGCGGTCCAGTGGTCCGAGCACCACCCCGCCCCCGCCCAACCGGGCCTCACGGGCGAGCACCCGTACGACGCTCCCCGGCGGGCGGGCGGCGAGTTCGGCGGCGTCGACGACGAGCGGCGGCGGGCCGTCGGCCGCGAGGGCGGCCACCGCCAGCGGGCCGGCGTGTCCGCCCCGGTCCAGCAGGTGCGGCAGACCCAGGCGGGGTCGTA
>NZ_LFMD02000007.1:0-281548 GCF_015776785.2 Kitasatospora sp. SUK 42
GTCAGCACCCCGGCCGCCCGGCCGCCCACCAGCACCACCACGGCCGGGTGCCCGCCGCCGCCCGCCAGCAGCGCCCGCGCCTCGGCCGCCGACTGCCCGACCCCCACCGTCGGCAGGGCCGCCCCGAGCAGCGGGGCCACCGGGCCGTCCGGCTTGGCCGCGCCGTCCGCGAGCGCCGCCGCCAGCACCTCCCGGGACACCGAGCCGACCACCTCCGTCGCGCTCACCCCGAACGGGCGGGCGGCCCGCGCCAGTACGGCCGGGGCGACGCCGCCGGGCACCGCCCGCAGTGCCTCCAGCGCCTCACCCACGGTCGCGTCGGCCTCGACCACCACCAGCGGGTCGGCCTCGTCGAGCAGCGGGCGGAGGGTGTCGCCCTCCTCCAGGAAGCCCCACTCCCGCATCCACACGTCGCTGTGCACCTTGGACAGGTAGGAGCGCCCCGAGTCCGGCAGCACCACCACGACGAGGTCCTCCGGCCCCAGGCGGCGCGCCAGCCGCAGCGCCGCCGCGACCGCCGTACCGGAGGAGGGGCCGGCCAGGATGCCCTCCTCGCGGGCCAGGCGACGGGCCGTCAGCAGCGACTCGCGGTCCGGGATCCGCTCGTAGGAGTCCACCACCTCCCCCCGCAGCGCCTGCGGCCAGCGGTCCTCGACGGTGTCGGGGTGGAGGTAGTGCCCGATGCTCTCGACGAACCACGGGCTGCCGTCCCCGCCCCCGTAGGAGGAGGACTCCGGGTCCGCGCCGACCACGGTGACGGCGCCGCCGGACACCTGCTTCAGGTACTCGCCGGTGCCGGTGACGGTGCCACCGGTGCCGACGCCCGCGACGAAGTGGGTCACCCGGCCGCCGGTCTGCTCCCAGATCTCGGGGCCGGTGGTCCGGATGTGGGCGTCGGGATTGGCCAGGTTGTCGTACTGGTTGGCCAGCCAGGCGCCGGGGATCTCCTCGGTGAGGCGCTGGACCAGGTTGAACAGGTGCCGCGGATCCTCCTGCGGCACGGCGGTCGGCCCGAGCACCACCTCGGCCCCGTACGCCCGCAGGATGTCCGACTTCTCGGGCGCCGACTTGTCGGCCACCCCGACGATCACCCGGTACCCGCGCTGCCGCCCGACGATGGCCAGCCCGATGCCGGTGTTGCCGGAGGTCGCCTCGACGATCGTCCCGCCCGGCTTCAGCAGGCCCTCCCGCTCGGCGGCCAGCACCATGGACAGCGCGGCGCGGTCCTTGACGCTGCCGCCGATGTTGAGGAACTCGGCCTTGGCGTAGATCGGCGCGGCGAGACCGGCGCCGAGCCGGGCGAGGCGGAACAGGGGCGTCCCGCCGATCGCGTCGAGTACGGATTCATACACTGCGGCCATCATGGGCCCCTTTCACTGGCTGTCCGCCCGAGCCTGCCCAGGCCGGCGGCCCGCTAGACGGCGACGGCACCTCCCGTCATCCGCGCGCAACGTTGCCCTACGGGTCCGGGCGCGCGCGGGCCGACGGGCCCGCGCCCGCCTCGGCATCGCGGCGCAAAGAGGGGCGCGGATTGATCATTGCGCGCCCCGCAGACTCGACGCACTCCAAGTCGCGCAACGGTGCGGCGTGTGCCCGCCCCGCCGATCGGGGCGCACACGGAGAGTTACTGATCGTCAGATCAACGGCCCGAAGAGCCCGCGCTCCCAGTGCCCGAGCCAGGAGGCCGTGGCGGACGGCAGTTCCGCGTCCTCCGTGGACTCGTCGTACGGCAGCACGGCGGTCGGCGCGAACCAGCCCTCACCCGGCTCGATGCGGACCCGCAGGACGCTCAACCGCTTCCGCTCACCGACGTAGAACCGGACGTCGTCGGTGTGCGGGTGGTGGGTCTCGTAACGGTCGCGCACCGTCCGACAGATGGACTTGATGTCGCGGGCCGCGAGCAGGAGGAAACGGTCACCGGGGCCGAGGTTGACGCAGAGTCTGCGGCGCGCGGTGTCGCGGTCGGCGTACGACAGGTTCTGATGGTTGTCGATGTGCAGGCCGGGGCGCAGGCCGCTCTCCGGCAGTCGGTGGGTGACGGGTTCGCCGGGCGGGTCGTCCATCGCGGCGAGCGGGACGGGGTGGGGATCGCCCAACTCGTTGACCAGGACGGCGAGCGAGTGCCGGTCGGTGACGGTGGAGGGGAGCCGGAAGAACTCCACCAGGCCGCTGTCCTTGGTGAAGACGCACGGCGCGTACCGGGCGGGCAGGTCCTCGGACAGCGGGGCCCAGTCGCCGAGCGGGACCACGGCGCCCGACTCGTAGCCGGGTTCGCCGTGGAGGAGACGGACACCGCCGATCTCGCAGCGGTCCAGGAGGGCGGCCGGGTCACGGAAGGCGATCGCGGCGGGGTGCAGGTCAGTCATGGGGGGCGACCTCGGGATCAATCATCGTCGTCGGTGGAGCCGTTGTGGCGGGTGAGGCCGGTCATCAGGGCGGCGGCCAGGGTGGCCCACCAGACGACATCGGCGGTGGCCGGCTCGCGCGGAGGGACGAGCTCCGAGGCGAAGCAGGCGAGGGCGAGGCTGGCGAACGCGGTCGCGGCCGCGGCCGCGGGGGCGAGCTTGATGGGGATCAGCTCCCGGGCGGGGACGGGTCGTTGGCGGGGTGGAGCAGGATGCGCGCCCAGACCCGCTTGCCCGTGTCACGGCGGACGATGACGCCGAAGTCGCAGGCGAGCTGCCGGACGAGCTCGATTCCCCGGCCGCCTTCGGTCAGGCGGCGCGGTTTCGCCTGGTGGAGCCGGAGGTCGCCGCGCGGATCCCAGACTTCGAGGCGACAGTCGCCGCCGAACTCCTGGAGGAGGAGGCGGACTTCGTCCCGCCCCTGGCAGGCGTGGACCACGGCGTTGGTCACGAGCTCGGAGGCGATGAGGACGAGGTCGTCGACGGGATCACCGGTCCAGCCCCAGGAGGCGAGCTGGTCGCGGATCAGTCGGCGGGCGGTACGGACCGAGGTCGAGTGCTCGGTGAGGGTGGTCTCCCAGGTTCGGAGGACCGGGTTACGCAAGGTGGACATGAGTCACCCCACACCTTCAGTGGCGTGTTCAAGCGGTCACGTTGAGTGTGGAGCAATGAAAATCGAAATTGCAACCCGAACTCCTACAAGCAAAAAATAAATTAGTTGATCTTGTGGTTGAGTTGAGCCCCCGCAGCACAGCCAGCGAGACTGGGGCGGACCAAGGGAGGGACGTGTTGAGCGAGGACCCGTCAGCGATCAGGCAGATCCGCCTCGGAGACGAGCTTCGAACGTGGCGGACTGAGAACAACAAGACGCTCGCCGAGGTGACCGCCGGCCTGAGAGGCTGGAACCCGGCCCGGCTCAGCAAGATCGAACGAGCGCTGTTGCCAGTGACCGCCGCCGACTTGGCCGTATACCTGGATCATTGCGGGATCACGGGCCTTGAGAGGAACGAGATCGAGGCCCTCGCCACTGACCTCCCCTCCAGGCACTGGTGGCAGGACCACGAGTTCGCCGACACGATCACCTCGGCGTTCGCCGAGTTCCTCAGCCTCGAAGCCGACGCGACCCAGATGTTCGACTACTACCTGTCAGCCTTCCCTGGCCTGTTGCAGACCGAGGACTACGCCCGAGAGGTCATCGCCGCTGGCCTTGACGGCCTCAGCGAGGACCAGAACGAGGCTGCTGCCGAGATCCGCATACTGCGCCAACGTCGCCTCACCGAAGCTCCCCTGCTCCAACTCGACGCATACTTCGGAGAGGTGGCTCTCCTGGTCGGCGGTGACAAAGAAGTCCTTGTCGGCCAGATTCAGCACGTCATAAAGGTTGCGCAGTACCCCAACGTCACACTCCGGATGGTCCCGCTCAGTGCTGGCCGGCCCGGGATTCTGGCATCTGGGCTGACGCTTCTCCGCTTCCCAGGGAAGCCAGGAGAGGGCTTCGCCTTCGTCGAAGCTGTCGGAGGTATGCTCCCGCGTAAATCGGGACGCGAGGTCCGCCGGGCTGAGCGAGCCTTTGCCCGCCTGAAGCGCTGTGCGCTGTCACCGGACGCCACCGTTGCCGCCCTTGAACGCAAGTTGGAAGAGATCACGTGAGCGAGAAGCACGACCCCTACGACCACGCCCCCGCCTCCGCCGACTGGGTCAAGTCCCCTTTCTCCGGCGACTCCAACGGCAACTGCGTGATCATCGCGCGCTTCTCCAACGGCGACGTCTGGGTCGGCGACGACAAGAACCCCAACCGCCCCCACCTCGCCTTCAACCAAGCAGAGTGGACCGCCTTCATCCAGGCCATCGAAGCCCGCGACCCCCGCTTCACCGCCTGACCACCCAGCGCCCCCAGGAGAGCCCGGCCGCACGGCCGGGCTCTCCTGTCAAAAGTGCCCATGCGGCCGACCCGCGGGTGCCCTGGCCATACGAGCGGTCAATCCAGGAGCATTGCCCGCCTGTTCCGCGCGACCGGGGTTCCAGGCAGCGGACATCCAGCTTGGAACGGCTGGCCGAGCAGCGGTCCCGGGGCCGCTCCGCGTCGTCCGCTCCGCCACGGCGGTGGAGCCCGTCTGCTCGAACACCCACGGCTCCTCCCTGCGGTGACCCACCGTCCGCTGCGAGCGGCGAAAGTGCTCGTAGCGGACGGTGCGAGGCAGTTTCAGCACGTGCTGCTCGGTGTCGGGGAACCGGAGCCGTTCGTGCTCCGGCAGGCCCGCGGCAAGGAGACCGGCGGCAACCGCGCCGATTGCCGGTGGGGTCAAGCAGGCAGACGGCCAGCCACGAAACCCTGCGGTTCCCCCGGAACCTTCCCTGTGTTCAGGCGCCGCACCGCCTCCGCCGCGATCAGCGCGGTCAGGACGGCCGCGATCGGCACCGTCCACCACGGCAGGCCGACCCAGTACGCGAGCGCCGCGGGCGCGAAGCAGGAGAACAGTGTCCGGAAGAAGAGCGACCGGGCGAGGGCGACCGTGATGGGGCGGCCGGTGAACAGGAGCGTGCCCAGGGCGGCGGCGAGCACCGCCAGCATGGCGAGGAAGGTGCCCAACCCGGCCATGATCTGGGCCTCGTCGCGGGGTTCGGCGGCGGTGGACTGCGCGACGCCGGCCCGCTCCATGCGCGTCACGTGGCCGCGCCACAGTGTGCCGTTCACCTGGTCGCCGGGCTTCAGGTCCTCCAGCAGCGGCCCGTTGTTGATGAACTGCACCGTGCCGCTCCAGAACGGCGCGCCGTCCACGGTCGCGACGTGGTCCTTGGGCCGGACGACCGTGCTGTTGACGGTGAACGGCACGGTCCGCACGCACTCCTCGACCGCCGCGCCCGGGCTCCCGGCCGGGCAGGTCGCGGCGACCGCGTACTCGTGGGACCGTGCGGCGTCGTCCGGCATCCGGGTGTCGAACACGTACCAGGCGGCCGCTGCCGGGACGAGTGCCGACGCGGCGAGCAGCGCGCCGCCGGTGCGGGTCCATGGTGAGGGACGGTGGGTCATGATGGTTCTCCCCCCAGTCCGGCGCGTGGCCGGAACGCCTGGGTTGCCGTCGCCGGGGCGTGCCGCCCCGCCCCCTTCCGGGGTCGGACGGCACCGGGCGGCCGGAACGCCGGACGGTGTTTCAGTTCTCGGAATCTGTCCGAAGTCCACTGAAGCCCTGTGGACGGTGTGCAACGCCTGAGGGGGCCGGGGCCGGCGTGAGGGGCGGCAGGTCCGCAGCCGGGGCCGGGCCGACGACGTGCCGGCGGACCTCGCGTCGAGCGCCACGCACATCACCCCCGGATCGGCTCGCGGACACAGCTGTCCCTTGTTCGCCGACCAGGCTTCCCGGCACTCCTTCGTGCACGCTACCGGACTCCGCCCCGGCTTCGCACACGGGTTCGCCGGTCACCACCTCGGGAGAGTCGGCGGCACACATCCCGCAGCGTCGCCCGGGGAACGACCTCCGCGCGGCTGATGACCTCACCCGTCCACGCCGGATCGAACCTGATCGACCGGACAAGTCCTGACAGAGCGGTCCGCGTGCGGTTCGGACCCGGCCGCTACAAGCTCGTCCCTCCCGCCACGAGCATTCGAGCCGAACGGCTGACCACTCGCCGAACCGTCCCCAGACTGCCGCACGTGAATCTCGGACTACTTTCGTTGCTAGTGCTCATCGGGGGCTCTGCCTTGCTCGCCCTCACGATCCGGCGGGCGGCCAAGCGACGCAAGCACCTCATGGCCGTTGAGGAAGCGAGGTTGGAGCGCATCGTGAGCGCGACCGAGCAGCCCCGCACCGTGCACCACTACGAAGCCGGCGTCGTAGATGATTGGCGACCACAACAAGGCCCACGATGTCACCACTCACTTTGGTACCGACCAATCTGCGTCGCTGTTGCAGTTGGTCGCCGCTCTCGGTGCGGTGGCACAGAACGCCGAACTGCAACCGCAAGTGCGGGAAGCAGCCGGCCGGGCAGCCGAAGAGCTCGACGGGGCCGAACCGAGCCAGATCCCGATCATCATCGAGCGGATCCGGGGCATCGCGAGCGTCGCGGCGGCCGGTTTCGAGATCGTTCGCCCGATACTGGATGCGCTCGGCTCCATCAACTGACGGCCTGCTGAGCTTCGGATGCGCAACCCTGGTGCTGCTCCGCAGAGTTGGCTCCCCTCCCCCGACGCCCAGCCCTACGACGGCACGGCGGGCGAACTTCAGACAGCCCCGGAAGTCCGCGTGGAGTCCATCTGCGAGCAGCACCAGGCCGCCGCCGTCCTCAAGGCCGTCCGTGCCGTCCACCCGTACGAGGAGGCAGTGATCAACTTCCTCCCGATCTTCGAGCCCGTCCCCGGCTGAGTGCTCGTCAGCGACACGGGGGCAAGGAAAGCTCCGGTCCGGGCTGACCGCCACTACGGCCAGTCCACCCGCCTCGAACGACGAGTTCCCTGCGATCGCCCGAGCGAGCCGGTCCAAGGGCGTGCACGGCAACTTCGCGAGAGCCGGAAGCCGTCATTGATCGCCCTTTCGGTCCATTCCGCAGGCCGAGCGCAGGCCACGGCCAACTCGATCCGGCAGGATCGGTCGGGCCTGAGCCGGCAGCGGGCCGGCCGCTACGGAAGGAAGACGATGCTCCGCAGGACCGCAGCACTCACCTCGATCGCGCTCAGCCTGTTGATCGCCCTGTCGGCCCCGGCGTCGGCCGACGCCCCAGGACGGATCGGTGACGAGCAGCACCGGACATCGCCGTCACAGGACGCGTGCCTGGCGGCTGGGAAGGCCAGTATCCAGTCGGTGGTGCACTTGCTCAACGTCGGAGTCCAGGCCACGGAGGAAGAGCTGAAGCAGTGCGCCGCCGACGAGAGTGAGACCGCGATTCGCGACATCCTCGCCGATATTCCGGTGGTCGGCCCGGCCGCGTAGTGGTGCGAAGCCCGACATGCGCCCCGGCATAGCCGTCTGCTCAGCCCGATTCCGCCCATCAGCCGTTCGGGTTTCCGTCGCCGCGACGGGAACCCGAACGGCTTTCCGAGAAGGCGTCGATCCACGAGCCACTGACCGGGCACTACAGATTCAGACGCAGCCTCTCGGCGGCCGGGAACCGACAGACAGTGCCAACGGGCTCGAAGGCGGGGGGTTCCTCATGATCAACGCCAGGGACAAGTTCGGCTCCGACGCCGACCCGGCTCTCGCCACCCTGCACCTGGCCTCCCGGCCGACACACGCAGCGACCGTGACCGGCCGTCACCAGCCGCCCGGGTGGCGGGACAGCCAGTCGGCGTGGCGCTCCTTCAGGCGGTCGCGCTCCTCCGTCGTGGTCAGGTAGACGTCCGCGCCGCCGTCGTAGGGGTGGTAGAGCCGACGCAGGGCGGTGTCGGTGATGCTCACACCGGCCTCCTGTTCATCGGCGACGCGGCGCAGCAGCCAGTCCAGGCTGCCCGGCAGCCACCGTCGCCGCTCGACGAAGACGTGGCAGTGGGTGCGGAACTCCGGTTCGGGGTCGTCGGTCTGGAGCCAGCTCCGCCAGTGCTTCGCGTCCCGGCGCATGCGCGGGGCGCTCGCCCTGCCCGTCCACCTCGGCGTGAGGACGTACACCTCGGCACCGGCGAACAGTTCGTCCAGCACGGTGTTGTGGCGCTCCAGGACGATCGCGTACTCGCGCTCGTCGTCGGGGTAGCGCTTGGATTCCGGCAGGCTGTGGAAGCGCACCCACTGGTCCCGCCCCCGCTCGTCGAGCTCGTCGCCGATGGGCGGGCAGCCTGGCCAGCGCCGTTCCCAGAGCGCCGTCAGCGCCTCGCGATCCATCCGGTTCCTCTCCTCCTCGCCGGCAGGCGAGTCTGTCACACCCTCCCCACCAGTCCCGGCCTGGCGAAATTCCCTCGTCATGGCCACGTGGCTGCCGTAGCGTGGTTCGGTCGATCTTGAGGGCAGAACGGGGCACCACACCATGCAGCAGTACCAGGGTTGGGCCGACGAACGCTTCGGCGCCGTGGCCGACGTCTTCGCCGCCAACTTCGCCGAGTTCCCCGAACTCGGCTCCGCCGTCACGGTGTTCGCCGGCGGCCGCAAGGTGGTCGAGCTGTGGGGCGGCACCGCCGACGAGCGCACCGGGCGGGCCTGGACGCAGGACACCCTCGTCCCGGTGTTCTCCTGCGCCAAGGGCGCGGTGAGCATCAGCGCGCTGCTCCTCGCCCAGCGGGGGCGGCTCGACCTGGACGCCCCGGTCGCCCGCTACTGGCCCGAGTTCGCGCGCCACGGCAAGCAGTCCATCACCACCCGGATGATCCTCGGCCACCGGGCCGGCATCCCGGCCCTGGACGCGGTTCTCTCCTTCGAGGAGGTCGCCGCCTGGGATCCGGTGATCCGCGCGATCGAGGCGCAGAAGCCGCTCTGGGAGCCGGGCACCACCTACGAGTACCACGGCCATGTGCTCGGCTTCGCGGTCGGCGAGGTGGTCCGCCGGATCACCGGTCTGACGCCGGGCGCGTTCCTGCGCAAGGAGATCGCCGAGCCGCTCGGCGGCCTGCCGCTGTGGATCGGCCTGCCGGAGAGCGAACTCCCGCGTCTGGCCCGGCTGGTGGAGGCCGACGGCCGCCGCCCGATGCCGGGCCCGGAGCACCTGCTGACCCGGATCGTGACCATGAACGGCGCCCTGGTCTTCCCCGGCCTGGACGCGCCGCACGGCTGGAACGACCGGGCGCTGCACGCGATCGAGCTGCCCGGCGCGGGCGCCGTCGCCTCCGCCACCGGGCTGGCCGGCCTGTACGCGGCCGCGGTCACCGGCCTGGACGGCGGCGAGCGGCTGCTCTCGCACGACACCGTGACCGACGCGGTGCGTGAACTCTCCGCCGGCGCGGGCTTCCTGGGATTCGACCTGGGCGCCCGCTGGGGTTCGGGCCTGCTGCTCGACTCCCCCGCCTTCCGCCCGCTGCTCGGCGCCCGCAGCTTCGGCAACGACGGCGCCGGCGGCCAGTTCGCCTTCGGGGACGACGAGTTCGGCGTCGGCTTCGCCTATGTGGCGAACCGGATGATCGGCCACGGCGACGCCCGGGCGAACCGGCTGATCGAGGCGGTGCGCGGATGCCTGGGGTGACGGACTTCCTGGCCCGGCTCACCGAACTCGCCGCCACCGCCGACCTCGGCGGGCTGGGCTACGACGCCTCGCTGCCGCTGCTCGCCACCCGCTTCGGCGATCCGTACGACTGCGGGCGCGTCCACAGGAGCGACCGCTGGCCGCACGCCTTCGGCTGGGGCGACGCCTGGACGGTGTTCTGCCGCTGCCGCCGGCTCCGCTCCTTCTCCCTGCCGACCTGGCACGGGGAGCTCGAACTCCCGGTGGACGGCGGCGGGTTGCGCACGTACGACACGCGCGTCACCGAGTCCGCGCTGGTCGCCGCGCTGACCGCCGCCGGGTGTTCCTGGGAGACCGTGACGTACGAGAACATCCCCGGCCAGCGGACCCTGGAGGTCACGCCGGCCGAGGAGGTGCGGATCGGGTTCGTCCTGGTCGACCGGCTCGACTACGGCGAACCGCCGCTGGAGGACTGGCTGTTGTCGAAGGTCGGCCTCTGGGGCTACGACCACCCCGACTGCCCCGAGCCGGACCGCACCCTGCCCGACGACGGCTGGGGCGCGGGCCAGCCCTGAGGCGGCGGCGGGCCGTTCCGTCCCCTGTGCGGAACGGCCCGCCGCCGACCGGCTACTTCAGCAGGAAGTCGTAGACCGCCTGCCGCCCGATCGGGTTGGCCGCCCGGCTCTGCACCGAGTGCGCGGCCCCGGGGACGATCACGATCTCGGGGTCGTGGGCCAGCTCCGCCTCCTGGTAGAGCCACACGTTCGGTGTGGAGAGGTCGCGGTCGCCGCCGAGCAGCAGCACCGGCACGTTGGGCAGCTTGCGGTGCGCGGGCGGGGTCGGCGGGACCTGCTCCCGCGGCCAGTCCCGGCAGACCAGCAGGCTGCCCAGCCCGGTCGCGGTCGCCGGGTCGTACGGCCAGGTCTGTTCGGCGGTCAGCCGCTGTCGGGTGCGCTCCAGCGCGGCCGCCCGGCCCTGGACCGGGGTGTCGGTGGTGCCCCACGGGAAGTGCCCGTCGGCGCACAGGGCGGCGGCGTGCAGCCCCTGGCTGAGCGCCTCGGCCGGGGCGGCGTCGCCCTGGTGGACGGTCTCGATGAAGGACTGGAGCTTGGCCGGCTGTCCGGCGGCGGCCTCGTGCAGGGCCTCGGCGACGCCCCCGTAGTTCGGGTCGGTGAACTCGTAGCTGGTGAGCGCGTCCAGGATCTGCGCCCCGTCGCCGTACCGCCCGACGACGGTGGCGAGGTCGGCGGCCGGGTCGGTGGTGCAGCCGGTGGCCTGGCAGGCGGCCCGCAGGACGCGGGCGCTGGCGGGCAGTGCGGCCAGGTCGAGGGGGTCGTAGCCCTCCTGCGGCACCACCGAGTCGAGCACCAGCCGGGCCACGTGCGCCGGGTGGGCGAGCGCGTACCGCTCGGCGACGAAGGTGCCGTACGAGACGCCGTCGATGGTCAGCCGGTGGTCGCCGAGGGCCCGGCGCAGCAGGTCCATGTCGGCGACGGTGTCGGCGGTGCTGTAGAAGCGGGCGTTCGGGCCGAGGGTGGCGGCGCAGTCGGCGACGGACTGCGGGCGGGGCACGGCGAGGTCGGAGGAGCCCATGTCCTCCTGCAGGCCGGCGCACTGCAGCGCGGTGCCGCCGGTGCCGCGCTGGTCGAACATGACCAGGCGGTAGTCCTTCAGGACGGCCTCCATCTTGCCCGCGATCCGCTTGACCAGCGGCACCCCGGGCTGGCCGGGGCCGCCGGTGAGGAAGAGGAGGTCGCCCTTGGGCGCGTCGGTGTTGCCGGCCACGGCCACGTTGAGCCGCAGGGTACCGGGGGTGGCTCCGCTGTGGTCGAGCGGCACGGTGAGGGTGCCGCAGGTGAAGCCGGGCACGTCCGGGCAGGGGGCCTGGCCGGTGAGTCCGCCGCCGGGCCGGGCCTCGGCCGAGGCCCCGGCGCCGTCGCCGGCGGGGGTGGCGCCTGCGGGGGTGGCCAGCGTGGTGCCGGCGACCACCGCGACGGCGCCCAGCAGGGCGGCGATGCGGCCGCGCGTGCTCGTCATGTCGGTCCTTCCGCTCGCACCGCGTCCGGGCTGACGCGGTCACGGAAGTAGCTTGTGCCTGGCGCGACTTCGAGCGCGAGCGAAAATACGGGCATTCGGCCGGGTCCGAATGCCTCCGTTCGGGTTGACCGGGCGAACGTTGACCCGGGCGGACGTCGGCTCAGGGGCTGGCGTCGACTCAGCCGAACGACGGCTCAGACTGGCGTCGACTCAGCCGAACGTCGGCTCAGCCGAACGTCGGCTCAGCCGAACGTTGACTCAGCCCAGCACCCGCGGCACGACCACCCGGACCCACTCCTCCGGCTGCGACAGGTGCGGGGAGTGACCGGCGCCCTCGTACAGGTACCGCTCGGCCGTCGGCAGGGCGAGGTCGATCAGGTCCAGCACCTCGCCGAACACCTGCGCACTGTCGTGGCTCTGTGTGAGCAGCGCGGGGTCGGCGAAGCGGCCCAGCTCGGCGAGGTCGAGGTCGAGCGCGTCCGGGTCGCGCAGCTCGTCCAGGTAGGTCGGCGCGTTGCGGATGTACGTGTGCCGCACCGGCGCGGGCAGTTGCTCCCAGGCTCCCGGGCCGAAGGCGAGGCTGTCCACGTACAGCTCGGCCGCCGCCGCGGACTCGGCCTGTTCCAGCAGCTCGCGGACGGCGGTGATCCGCTCGGCGTAGTCGGTACCGATCGGGCGCAGGGACGGGTCGGCGAGCAGGACGCCGGTACCCGGCGGCTCGTGCACGGCGATGCCGCGCAGCAGGTCCGGCCGGGCGGCGGCGAGCCGGAGCGTGACCAGCGCGCCGTAGGAGTCCCCGTAGACGAAGGCGGGCGCGAGGCCGAGCCCGTGGATCAGCCCGGCCAGGTCGGCCGCGTCCTCGTACACCGAGCCCGGGGTGAGCGGGTCCTCGCTGCGGCTGTGCCCGCGCCGGTCGTAGGTGACGGCGGTGGTGGACTCCGCCAGGCCCGGCAGTACCCGCGCCCAGGCGTCCGCGTCGCTCCACGACCCGTGCACCAGCACCACCCCGGGGCCGGTGCCGTGCGCCTCGTAGTGCAGCGACACCCCGTTCACCCTGATCTCGGCCATCGCCAACCTCCCGGTCTCGGCGGTGCTCCTCCCCCAGCCTGACACAACCGCCCGAAAGGCTCAGCCCTCGACGATGGTCACACTCGGTGACGGAGAGGCCGCGCTCAGCTCATCCCCCGCACCGGCGGCTCGTCCCTGGTCCCGTCCTCGGCCACCACGGTGAACCGGCCCGTGCCCGTGGCCGAGAGGTCCACCGGGTACAGCGAGGCGGTGTCGTTGACGTCCAGCTCCCGGCTCCGACGGCCGGTGGCGCCGTCCACCCGGGTCAGCCGGTCGCGGGTCATCGCCCACACCGAGGTGCCGTCCACCAGCACGCCGGTGACCTGGTCGTCCAGACCGGCGGTCCACCGCTTCCCGCCGTCCACCAGCGAGTACGCGACCAGCCGACCGGTGGAGGTGCGGCTCGGGTGCCTGCCGCCGCTGATACTGACGTCGCCGGGCTTCTCGCCCGGCACGATGAACAGGTCCCCGACCACCACCCCGCCGAACAGCGGCCGGGCGGTGAACTCGTCGAAGGCGTGCACCCCGCCCAGCATCACGTCCAGGTCGTACTCGTCGCCGGAGACCGGTATCGAGGCGCGCTGCCGGCCCTCCCGGTCGTAGCTGAGCACCGCGTGGGTGCCGCGCTCGGCCTGGGCGTCGACCCACACCGCGAGCGGCTCGACCGACACCACCGCGAGGTTCTTCAGCCCGCCCGCGGCCGGGAGGGTGATCCGCGACCGCTCCTGCCCGTCCGCCGGTGCCAGCGAGCGCAGGACCGGCGCCGCCTGGCCGCACTGCGCGACCGTCACCACGTCCTGGTCACCGCCGGCGACCTCCAGCGGCGAGCACCCGGCGTCGGGGGCGCTGTGCCAGAGCTCCCGGCCGTCCGTCAGGCTCACGGCCCGCCAGCCGGCCTTGTCCTGCAGCACGGCCTGGGTGCCCGCCACCGCGACCAGGTCCGAATCGGCGGTGTCGCCGTCCCGGCCGGGCGCGTCCACGGCGGCGGTCCAGCCGCCCCGGCCGTCCGCGAGGTCCAGCGCCGTCACCGCCGCGCAGGGCTTGCCGTGCGGCGAGTGCCCGATCAGCCCGGTGCCGCCGGGGCCGATCCCCCGGCTCATCGTGCACACCGAGTCCTCGCCGGGCGGCGACCACCGCCAGGCGACGGCGCCGGTGGCGCTGCGGTACGCCACCACCTGGTCGGGCCGGACCCGCACCACCAGGTCGCCGCTGGTCCAGCTGCCCACCGCACGGACGGTGGACGGCCGGTCCTGCGCGGCCTTCCAGGAGTCGTTGAGGCCGTCCCCGGCGAAGCCGAGGAAGACGCCCAGCCCCAGCAGCGCCCCGACGGCCGCCGACGGGAGCCCGCGCCGGGGGTGGATCAGCGCCCAGACGAACCCGGCGCCGCAGGGCATCAGCCCGAGGATGCTGATGGCGCCCAGGTACGAGAGGCTGTCACCGCCGAACCCGTACCGGGGGCCGAGCAGCACCGCGAGCCCCATGCTCGCGAACATGGCGCCCAGCACCCCGCCGGAGACCACCATCCAGGTCTCCTTGTCCAGGGCGAACCTGGTCCTCCTGGCGGGCCTGGTGCTCCCGGTGCTCCTGGTGTTCCTGGCGAACCTGGCACGCCATCTCGTCCGCGCCCGGACGACCCTGTCCTCGGGCCCCTCGGCCATGCCGGTCTCTCCCCTGCAACGCGCCGCCCACCGCATCAGGGCGACGATCATCGGATCGTCGCAGAGCCTGCCAAGATCCGAAACAAAGAGAAGGGAAAACCCCGCCCTTTCCTGCACATAGGAAGGCACAGAAAGGCCCCGACCTGCCCATTCGCCGAGAATCACGACCACGCCAGGCCTCATCGGGCCAACCTTCGCCCCCCATGCGCAGGAAGTCGGCCGAACCGGCTACGACGCCCCCTGCTCCCCACCCGGCACCCAGTTGCCGTGCAGCCCCAGCGGCACCCGCACCGGCAGGTGGATCCTGGCGACCGGCTCCCCGGAGAAGTCCTGTGCGGCGAGGATCACCAGGTCCGTCGCGCCCCGCGCCGGGTCGAAGACGTACGCCATCAGGTACCCGTCGTCCTCCGCCGCCGGGGACTCGGCGGCGACGAACACCCCCTCGCCGACGGCCCCGAACCGCCCGAACTCGTGCGCCTCGACCGTCCCCCGGACGAGGTCGTGCTTGAGCAGGGCGTTGCTGAAGCCCTCGTCCGGCCGGTCGCCCCCGGGGCCGGTGGGCGGGGCGTAGAGCTCGACGGCGGCCGCGTAGCCGTAGCGGTACGGGCGACCGGTGTGCGCCGGGTTGAGGCGCGGAAACTCCTGGATCCGGTCGTCCAGCCGCTCCTCCTTCGCCGTCCCCGCCGCCAGGTCGATGGTCCAGCGGTCGAGCGTGGGCCGGCTCGCGCCGATGTCGCGCAGGTCCATGCCCTCGGGGTGCCGCACGACGTCGACCACCAGCGAGTCCGCCGTCCGCTCGTACGCGTTGAGCGTGTGCCCGACCAGGTGCGGCGCGAGCTCGAACCACCGCACCTCGCCGCCCTCGCGCGGCATCACCCCGACCCGGGCGGCGCGGCGGCCGTCCCAGGTGAAGGGCACGCCGGTGGCCAGGTGGGCGGCGCTGAACACCACCGGCGTGTCGTACAGCACCACGTACCGCTCGGTGAGCGCGAAGTCGTGCATGTACGGGTTCCCGGGCACCGGGATCAGCGTGCTGCGCCGGACGGTGCCGGCGGCGTCCATCACGATGTGCTGCACGTGCTCCGAGCCGTACAGGAAGGCGAGCGAGTGCAGTTCGCGGGTGTGCGGGTCGAGGATCGAGTGCGCGTTGGCGCTGTAGCCCTCGGGCGTGGCCCCCAGCTCGCAGGGGCCCACCGTGTCCAGCTCGTAGGTGAGTTCGTACGGGCGGATGCCGCCCTCGATGAGCGCGTAGGTGCGCCCGGCCAGAGCCGCGACCTGCACGTTCGGGGAGATGTCCAGCCTCTCGTCGACGGGCGTGCCGCGCCGGGGCTCACCGAGTCGGTCGGCGACGGCCCCGGAGCGCACCCAGCGGTTGCGGTACCACTCGGCGCGCCCGTCGCGGATCCGGACGCCGTGGACCATGCCCGCGCCGAGGGTCCACAGGTGCGCGGCCGGGTCCTCGATGCCCAGCGGGTTGGGGCCGTTGCGCAGGTAGCGGCCGTCGAGGTGGGCCGGGATCCGCCCGGTGACGGGCAGGTCGTGGGCGGTGACCTCCTCCGTCACCGGGGCGAAGTTCCCGGACAGGTAGCGGTTTCGGCTCATGGTGTCGGCCTCTCGTCGGAAGTCGGTGGACCGGCTGCGAAGGACCGCCCCAGTGCGGCCATCAGCGCCTCGTAGCGCGCCCCCGCCTCGTCCGGGGTGAAGTGCCCGGCGAGTTCCAGGCTCACCGCGCCGTGGGTGGCCGCCCAGAAGAGCTTGGACACCTCGTGGGCGTCCCCGGGCCGGAAGACCCCGGCCGCCATGCAGGCGGCCACGGCGGCCGCCGAGACGTCGAAGGCGGTCCTGGCGACCGCCAACGCCTCGGCGCCGGGCCGGAATTCGGGCACCGGCTGCTCGAACATCACGCGGTAGTAGGCGGGTTCGGCGAGCGCGCGCTCCCGGTAGGTCCGGCCGAGCGCGGTCAGGTACGCCAACGGGTCGCCCCCGTGCGGGACTTGGTCCTGCGCCCGGCGCAGCCGCGCGAAGCCCTCCCGGTACAGCGCGTCGAGCAGGCCCTCCTTCCCGCCGAACATGGTGTACAGCACCTTGGTCGAGGAGCCGACCTCGGCGGCGATCCGCCGCACGGTCAGCGCGGCGGACCCTTCGGCGACGAGGAGGGTGATGGCGCGGTCGAGGATCACGGCGCGAACGGCGTCCTGGCCGTGTCGCAGCGCGTCCTGGTAGGGCGTGCTCATGGGTAACAACGTAACCCATGGGAAACAGTGTTACCGCCCTTTTCCGGAACGGGCCGCCGGACGAGGCCGTCAGCCCGCGAAGACGGGCCGGTCCTTCGCGAACTCCACGTACTCGAACACCGCCCCGCCCGGGTGCCGGGCGGTCGCGTTGCGCCCGGTCGGCACCTCGTTGGGGCCGTCCAGCAGCTCGCCGCCGTGGTCGCGCAGCAGCTGCCCGAGGCCGTCCAGGTCGTCGACCAGCACCGTGGCCTGCACCCTGCGGAACGGCGCCAGCGCCTCGTCGTCGCCCGCCACGACCAGCAGGCCGCCGATCCGTGCGACCTCCACGCCGGCGTACGGGAAGCGCAACCCCACCTCCTCGCCGGTGAGTTCCCGCAGCGTGGGCAGCGCCGCGTCCAGGTCGTCCACGTACACCCGGGCGAGTGTCACCAGTGCCTTCATCGTCCAACCTCCGAGATCCGGTCAACCGTCGTTATCAATTCGACTTTCCCGAACTGTCGAACCGAGATACTAGACAGCGCACCGCCCCGGCACCAGATCCAGCACCGCACCAGCACCAGCACCAGCAGCCGACCGACCCGAGGACCCCGATGCGGACCCTGCCCCAGCCCCACCCCGAGGACTTCGACCTCGCCACCGTGCTGCACGCCCTCGGCGACCCGGTCCGGCTTCAACTCGTCCGGCGCATCGCCGAGGACGGCGAGACCACCTGTAGCCCCGAAGGGCTCGACGTACCGCGCTCGACCCTCTCCAACCACTGGCGGATACTCCGCGAGGCCGGCGTCGTCTCCGTCCGCACCAGCGGCAAGAACCGCCTGGTCACCCTGCGCCGGGAGGCCCTCGACACCCGCTTCCCGCAGCTGCTCGGCGCCGTGCTGGAGGCGCCGTCGCCCGGCCGCAGCGGGTGACGGACCGGCAGGTCGGCGCGGTAGGTTGAGGAGGGCCGGATCGCGGAAGGGGCGGGGGATGCAGCCGGGCGAGGTACTCGACGGACGGTACGCACTGGTCGAGCAGATCGGCGAGGGCGCGTTCGGGGCGGTCTGGAAGGCCCGCGACGCGCGCATCCAGCGCCTCGTCGCCGTCAAGGTGATGCTCCCGGGCGGCGACTCCCCCAAGGACGCGGCCCGGTTCGCCCGCGAGGTGGCCACGGCGGGCGCGCTCAACCACCCGTCCATCGTCACCGTGCACGACTTCGGGCGGCACGGCACGGCCGAACGCCCGCTGTTCTTCCTGGTCATGGAGCTGCTCGACGGCGTCCCGCTCAGCCGCCACCTGGCCGACGGCCCGCTGCCGCTGCGCCAGGCCCTCGGCTGGGCGGTCCAGATCGCCCAGGCGCTCGCCACCGCGCACCGCGCCGGGGTCGTCCACCGGGACGTCAAACCGGCCAACGTGATGATCCAGTCCTCCGGGGCGGTCAAGGTCGTCGACTTCGGCATCGCCCGCACCGGCACCGCCGACGACGGCGTCACCAGCACCAACGTCATCGTCGGCACGCCCGCCTACATGGCCCCCGAGCGCTTCGACAGCCGCGGCCTGGACGCCCGCTCCGACCTCTACGCCTTCGGCTGCCTGCTGCACGAGCTGCTCACCGGCCGCACGCCGTTCCGCGGCACCCTGTACGAGCTGATCCGCCAGCACGGCGAGGTCCCGCCCACCGCCCCCGGCGCCCTGCGGCCCGGCCTGCCCGCCGAACTCGACGCCCTCGTCCTCGACCTGCTCGCCAAGGACCCGGCCCACCGCCCGGCCGACGCCGGCCTGGTCGCCGAACGGCTGCTCCGGCTCATCGAGTGGATCGAGTCGGCCGAACGGCAGCAGGCCGGACGCCACGCCACCGTGCGCGAGGTGCACGCCCCCGGGGAGGACCCGTACGTCCTCGCCCGCCGCCACGAGGCGGACGCGCTCCTCGCCGGCGCCCAGGAGGAGGTCACCCGGCTCAGGCAGCGCTTCGAGACCGACGTCGCCCACCACCGCCGCCAGGCCGAACAGGACCTGGCCGACATCCGGGCCCACACCGAGAGCGTGGCGCAGCAGATCATCGCCGACGCCCGGGCGCGCGGCGCGCAGATCGAACGCGAGGCCTCCGCCCGAGCCGCCGCCAGCCTCAGACAGCTCGGCGAGGCCGAGCGGCGCGACGACCCGGACGGGCCGTACAACAGTCCGGCCGGGCAGCGGTACGGCCTGGCCGAACAGCGCGGCGGCAGCCTGACGGAACAGCGCAACGACCTGCTGAGCCGGCAGGCCGACAAGCTGCGCAACGACGCGGAACAACTGCGGCGCAGCATGGACAACGCCCGTCGGCAGGCCTCCGACTTCCTGGCCGACGCGGTGGCCAAGGCCGGCCTCGGCCCGGCCCCCGAGGCCCGGCAGCAGCCGCGCGAACTGGCCGCCCCGCCCGCCTCGGCGGCGCCGCCCGCTCCGTCCACGCCACCCGCGCCGCAGCGGCGCAAGCTTCCGAGCATGCAGGAGCTGCTGTCCGGACGCGCCCGGTCCGCCGCCGAGGGCGAGGAGCAGCGGCGCCGACGCTGAGTCACCTCCGCGCTGCCGGCCCGACAGTCGACCGCACGGCAGGCTTGCCCCGACACCCCTCCGACGCCCCGCCGGCGCCCCGCCTCCGACGCCCCGCCGCCGTGCTCGCCGCCGTGCTCGCCCGACCGGGTGAGCGTCGGCGGGCGGCCGTACACGCACGCGGGGCGACTCGTTCTGCTGTACATGATCCCCCCGCTCTCCCCGGCTCGGGCGCGGCCCGAGCCCAGCGACACCGCGAGACTTCCGTGGCCGTGATCGGCCGGGCGACGGCCTCGGTGGTCTCGCTGTCCATCCTGCTGGTCCCGGCGGCCGTCAGCCCGGGCGACGTACGGGCCTCCGAGGTCGGGGCCGGGTGGTGGGAGGTCTCCGCGAACGCCGCCAACGTCCGGATCGACCACTTCGGCGGCGACGCCGTGATCGGGCTCGCGAGCTCGGGCGACCAGGTCGAGGTCGTGGACACCTGGACCTCGCCGCTGGGCGCCCGCTGGGCGAAGGTCATGGTCGACCGCACCCGGGTCACCGGCTGGGTGCTGTGGTCCCTGCTGGAGCACCGCGACCCGGCCGCGGAACCGTAGAATCCGCCTGTCCCCCGGCACGACCGTCCGCTTCGGCAGCGGTCCGGCGTGCTCCGAGCAGGAAGGACGGGAGTGTTCCGAGCGCAGCGTCCGCGCACCGCACGACTGACCCCGTGGGAGGGCGACGGCCCGGCCGCGGGCGTCGCCCTGCTGCTGCCCGGCGGGTTCCTCCGGAGCCGCCGGAGGCCGTTGCGGGCCGCCGAACTGGGCGTGCGGGAGCTCGCCACCGAGCTGGCCGACCGCGGCCGGCCGCACGGCCTCGCGGTGCACCTGCTGCGCTACCGCTACGGCGGCTGGAACGGCGCGGACGCCGACACCGCGGTGGACACCCGCTGGGCGCTGGACGAGCTCGCCCTCCGCCACCCGGGCGCGCCGGTGGTGCTGATCGGCAACTCGCTCGGCGGGCGGGCGGCCTTCTGGTGCGCCGGGCACCCGAGCGTGGTCGCGGTGGCCGGGATCGCGCCCTGGCTGCCCAGCGGCGACCGGGTCGAGCAGTTGGCCGGGCGGCGGGTGCTGATCGTGCACGGCACGGCCGACCGCACCGAGGCCAGTGCCGCGCGGTCCCTGGAGTACGCGCTGCGCGCCCGGCGGGTCGTACCGGACCTGGCACGGTACGAGGTGCCCGGCGGCAACCACTACCTGATCCGGCAGGCCGCCGACATCAACGCGCTGACCACGGACTTCACGCTCGCCGCAGTGGGCGGGGAGGCCGCACCGCCGGCGGCGGGGACGGTCTGCTCCCGGCTGCCGGTGCGGGCGGGGCGGGGTTCCACGGGGGTGTGAGCCCCGGTTCCGGCCCCGCCGGCCCCTGCCGATCGGCAGGGGCCGCTCCGCGGAGTCCCCGCGTGAGATCTACCGATCGGCACATGTGCTGAGGGGGTGTCGGCGATCAGTCTTGGAGGCACCGAGACGGCGGCCGACCGGGCCGCCGCGGAAGGGAGTCTCCACCGTGTTCCGCACGCACCACCTGTCCTCCGCGTCCCACGCGTTCCGCAGCGAACGGGTCCCGCAACTCCTCGGAAGGAAAGTGCAACTGATCGATTCTCAGATTCGTGTTCTCCATGGCGGGCCGCTCCGCACCCCGTTCTTCCCGCCCGCCCCGACGACCTCGGAGACCACATGGCCATCGCCAAGCGCACCGCCCTCGCCCTCGCCGGACTGCTCCTCGCCGCCACGCCCGCGCCCGCCCTGGCGGTCGGCCCGAACCCGGCGAACGGCCCTGATCCGGCCGCCCTGAGCGCCGCGATAGCCGCCCACCCAGGGGATCCGGCGGCGGGCGTGGTCGCCCGGGTGACGGTCGACGGCCGGGTCTGGCGCGGGACGGCCGAGGACCCGGTGAGCGGGCGGCCGGTCGCGCCCAACGCCGCCTTCCGGATCGGCAGCATCAACAAGCCCTTCGTCGCCGCCGTGCTGCTCCAGCTCTCCGCCGAGCACCGGATCGACCTGGACGGCGCCGTCCAGCAGTACCTGCCCGACATCTCACTGACCGACGCCTTCCAGCAGGTCACCGTCCGCCAACTCCTCAACCACACCAGCGGACTGCCGCAGGCCGTGGAGGGCCCGGACGTCACCGACGACGACGGCCTGATCGCCCAGCGCTTCGGGCTCGAAACGCTGGAGGAGGTCGCCCAGCGGACGCTGCATCCGGAGGACAACTCCAAGCCGAAACCCACCCCGGCTTTCACTCCCGGCACCCGGCAGCAGTACAACAGCTTCAACTACCGACTGGCGGGCCTGGTCATCGAGCGCGTGACCGGGCACTCGATCAAGGAGGAGGTGACCGCCCGCATCCTGAAGCCGCTCGGCCTGCGGCACACCGAGGTTCCCGAGGGCCGGCCCGAGATGCCCGAGCCACACCTCACCGGCTGGTACCTCAACACCGCCGGCACCCCGACGGACGTCTCCGAGCAGGGCGGCAACCCCGAGTCCATGGTGTCCACCCCCTCCGACGTGGACCGCTTCCTGCGGGCCCTGCTGGACGGTGAACTCCTCGCGCCGCAGCAGCTGCACGACCTGCTCGCCCTGCCACGCGACGCCTCGGGTCAGCTGGTGCCCTACTACGAGGGCGGGGACTGCCTGTTCGGCCCGGACAAGGGCAAGGCCTGCTACAGCGCCGGGCTGATGGCCATCCCGCTCCAGGACGGCACGGTGGTGTGGGGCAAGACCGGGCACGACCTCGGCTACTCGGACGGCGTGTTCGCCACCTCCGACCTGAGCAAGCGCCTGGTCTACTCCGTCGGCACCGGCCCCGGCACCCCCGCCCCGGCGCTCCGCCTCGCCGCCACCGTCTTCGGTCCCTTCGCCCGCTGACCGTGCGCTGCCGGGCCCGCCCCACCGGGCCCGGCAGCACGGAAATCGCATTGGCGGTCCGCCACCTCTCTTGCCTATCGTCTGGAGCATGACCACCCGAACCTTCCGCATCATGGTGCGCGGCGTCTTCGACGGCCTCACCGACGCCCAGCGCGCCGAGCTCCTCGCCGCCGCACCTCAGCACGACGTCCTGCACGCCGCCTTCACCCACGAGGGCCACCTCAGCTACGACCTCAACGCGCGGGCCGCCTTCACCTTCCGCTTCCTCGACCAGGGCGAAGCCGAGGAGGACATCCTGGAGGCCACCGAACGGGCCGAGCAGGCGGCGCAGGCCTGGCTGACCGAACGCGGCTACGGCCACAAGAACTTCCGCTCCCAAGCCGAGGACCTCTCCCAGGCCCCCCTCGGCAAGCGCCAGCGCCGCGCCGCCAACACCACTCACTGACCCACCCCCCTCCGCCACCTCCTTGACGGCTCCGCATCGACATATACTTGAGTAGTCAAGGAGGTGGCAATGACAGACCCCACGACCGACCCGACCACACCGCCCGCCGCAGGACCCGCCCCGCTGGGCACCGACCCGCTGGACACCGACCCGCTGGACACCGCACTGCGCCTGGTCCGCGCCCAGGCCGCCGTCGTCAAGCGCTTCGACGCGAGCCTCAGCGGCCTGCACGGCGTGAGCCTGTCCGACTTCACCCTGCTGCTGCACCTCTCCCAGGCCCCCGGCGGCCGGATGCGCCGGGTCGACCTGGCCGAGGCGCTCGGCCTCACCGCCTCCGGCGTCACCCGCGGCCTCGCCCCGCTGGAGCGGATCGGCCTGGTGAGCCGCGAGGCCGCCGCCCGCGACGCCCGGGTCGCGTACGCCGCCCTCACCCCGACCGGCCGCGAACGCCTCGCCGAGATGCTGTACACCGCCCGCCAGGTCGCCGCCGACCTCTTCGCACCCGACCAGTGGAGCAGCGAGGACGGCACCCGCCTGTCCACCCTCCTCACCCGCCTCGGCGGCACCGCCCCCTCCGTACCGCCCGCCCCACCCCACGTCCTAGGCTGAGTCCGCACCACCCACACCACCAGCACCACCCGCACCACCGGACACCCCGCGAAGGGCAGCCCCATGACCGACACCCCCGGCACGCCGGCCGACCGGGAGCCCGCCCTCGCCGACGACCAACGGGCGCACTGGCAGCGGACCTACCAGGCCCACCCCGGGATGTACGGCGAGCAGCCCTCCACCCCCGCGCGGTACGCCGCCGAGGCCTTCGCCGCCGCCGGCGCCCGCGAGGTGCTCGAACTCGGAGCGGGCCACGGCCGCGACGCCCTGCACCTCGCCCGCGCGGGCTTCACCGTGCTGGCCGCCGACTTCAGCCCGACCGGCCTGGAACAGTTGCGGGCCACCGCCGTCGAGCAGGGCCTGGCCGACCGGATCCGCACCATCGTCCACGACGTCCGCGAACCACTGCCCCTCCCGGACGCCTCCGTCGACGCGGTCTTCGCCCACATGCTGCTCTGCATGGCGCTCTCCACCGGGGAGATCGAGGCACTGGTCGCCGAGGTCCGAAGGGTCCTGCGCCCGGGCGGCACCTTCGTCTACACCGTCCGTCACACCGAAGACGCCCACTACGGCGCGGGCACCGGCCACGGTGACGACATCTGGGAGCACGGCGGCTTCGCCGTCCACTTCTTCCCCCGCGAACTGGTGGACCGGCTCACCGAGGGCTGGCACCTCGTCGACGTCCACCCCTTCGAGGAGGGCGAACTGCCCCGCCGCCTCTGGCGCATCACCCAGGAGACCCCGCGATGACCGAGCGCACCACTCCCGACGCCACTTCCGACGCCACCCCCGACCACACGGCCGCCGACCTCACCGTCGACGGCACCGGCCTGCTCTGCGTCCAGTTGCTGCTCCGTCTGCGCGCCCGGATCGCCCACCTCCCGGCCGGCGCCGTGGTCCACATCCGGACCACCGACCCCGCCGCCCCGCTCGACCTGCCCGCCTGGTGCCACCTGACCGGCCACGCCTACCTCGGCCCGGTGCCGACCCAGGCCGCCGACCACGCGGTGTACGCGCTGCGCCTCACCTCCACCCCGGTCCAGACCCGCGCCGACCGCCCCTGGCACCCGGCCCCCGACAACACCGACAGCACCACCACCGGCTGACCCCACCCGGCTCATCCCTCCCGACCGGTTCGGCGTCCGCCTCGCCCTGGTCCGCGAGGGCGACCACGAGTTCCTCGTCTCCCCCGAGGCCCGCCGCCTGCCCGCCGCCTGCCCGCCGAGCACGACACCACCGCGCTCGACCACCGCCCGCTGCGACGAGCCCGGCGATCCGCTGGACGACCGGCCGCGCCCGAGCCCCACCGGCAGCCCGGTGTGCCACGATGATGGGAACCGAACGGCCGGGCGCCACAGGGAGGTTGACCACCATGGACCCGATCCTCAGCTGCCGTTGGCACGACCAGGACGGCGAGTGGGCACTGACCGTCAGTCACAACAGCGGCAACTGGGAGCTGCTCGCCACCGCACCGCTGTGGTCCGAGTCGCTCCCGTTCGCCGGTCCGGACGAGGTCCGCCGGCTCGCCCAGGCCCTCCTCGACCTGCCCGCCGAGCCCGAACCGTACGAGTTCGAGTGGCAGCTCTCCCGCACCGAGTTCGCGCGCACCGAGAACGAACGGGTCCACTTCGCGACCTTCGCCGTCGGGCTCGACCCCACCGACGGACACCGGCCGTACCTCGCCTACCAGTCCTACTACCACCGGGGCCAGGCCACCGGCCTCGGTCTGGAGGTGATCTGCGAGGACCCTCCGGTCGACCACCTGCGGGCCCAGGCCCACGCCTTCCTCACCAGCTACTCCGGCCCCACCCGCAGTCAGCGCTAGCCCGCCCATGCGAGGGCGCGCACCGCCCAGTCCAGCACCTCCGCCGAACTCCTCGGCGGCGCCCACCCGTTGACCACCGCCAGCAGCTCCAGGTACCGCTCCCGTCGTGGGTCCGCCATCGCCCTCAGCCGTTCCACCAGCCGAGCCCGCAACGAACCATCGACACCATCAACACCGCCGACACCGCCGACACCACCGGCACCCGCGAGCCCCGCGTACCGCTCCAGCAGCACGGCGACCACCCCGGCCGCCTCCGCCGACCCCGGAGCCACCCCCGCCGCGACCGCCGGCCCCGCCAACTCCCCCACCAGCACGGCCAGTCCGGGCCGGGGCACCGAGCCCGGAACACCTTCCGCGACCTCCCCCTCGGTCAGCCCGCGCAGCAGCTCCCGGAACCCCGCGTCACCGGCCAGCCGCGCCAGCTCCACCCACGCCTCGACCTGTCCGGCCGAGGGCTCCTCCGGCAGCTCCGGCGTCAACGACCGGGCCACACCCGCGAATTCACCCCCGACCCGCACCCCGCCGAACACCTCGTCGGGCACCCCGCCGAACACCTCGGTCAGGAACTCCCCGATCAGGCGCTCCCGTTCGCTCTCCGTCAACCGGGCCAGTCGGTGCATTCCCGTCAGCTCCTCTGCGGTCGCCCCGCGCCGGGCCACCGCCCGCAGCACCGACTGCCGCAGCCGCAGCACCCGGATCCGGACCTCGATCGCCTCGGCGTGCGCCGCCGCGACCTCGGGCAGCGTGAGCTCGCGCTCCAGCACCTGCCGGATCGCCGGCAGGCCGAGCCCGAGCTCACGCAGGGTGCGCACCAGATCCAGGCGGACCACGGCGTCCGCGCCGTACCGCCGGTGGCCGGCCGGGTTGCGGTCGGCCGGCGACACGATCCCCTGGTCCGAGTAGAACCGGACGGTCTTCACCGTCAGCCCGGTCCGCCGGGCCAGCTCACCGATCGAGTGGAGCGTGTCGCCGTTCATGGCCACCACCCTGCCGCCTCCCCCTACGGGAGGTGCAAGCTACCGGAGGTCCAAGGGGAGCCTCAGGCCGTCCGCCGCAGCAGCGCCAGGTACATCGCGTCCGTCCCGTGCAGGTGCGGCCACAGCTGCACGTCGGGCCCGTCCCCGAGCGCCGGAACGCCCGGCAGCAGCGGCCGCGCGTCGATCCACTCGACCCGGCCGCCCTCCCCGCGCAGCACGTCGTCGACCACGGCGCGGGTCTCCGCGAGGTGCGGCGAGCAGGTCGCGTAGCCGACGACCCCGCCGACCCGGGTGGCCTCGATGGCCGAGCGCAGCAGGTCCCGCTGCAACGGTCCGAAGGCCGCGACATCGGCGGGCCGGCGACGCCAGCGCGCCTCCGGGCGGCGCCGCAGCGCGCCCAGGCCGGAGCAGGGCACGTCGACCAGCACCCGGTCGAAGCCGCCGGAGCGCCAGGCCGGGCGGGTCCCGTCCGCCGCGATCACCGTGTACGGGCCGGGGTTGCCCTCCAGCGCCCGCGCGACCAGCCGGGCCCGGTGCGGCTGCTTCTCACTCGCGACCAGCGCCGCGCCCCGCTCGGCGGCCAGCGCCCCGAGCAGCGCGGCCTTGCCGCCCGGCCCGGCGCAGCCGTCCAGCCAGAGCCGGTCCGGGCCCTCCACCGGCGCCGCGGCCAGCGCCAGTGCGACCAGCTGGCTGCCCTCGTCCTGCACACCCGCCCGGTTCTCCCGGACGGCGTCCAGCGCGCCCGGGTCGCCGCCCTCGGCGAGCCGCAGCGCGAACGGGGACCAGCGGCCCGGCTGGGCCTCGGGCAGCGCGTCGGACAGCTCACCGACGGTGACCCGGCCCGGGCGGGCGACCAGGGTGACCTCGGGCCGCTCGTTGTCGGCCCGCAGCAGCTCCTCCACCGCGCTGCGCCCGGAGGCGTCCGGCTGCCAGCGGCCGAGCGAGTCCCACAGCGCGGAAACGACCCAGCGCGGGTGCGAGTGCACGACTGCCAGGTGGTCCTCGGCGTCCTGCTCGTACGGCGGGGCGACCTGCTCGATCCAGGTGTCCAGGTCGTGGGCGCTGATCCGGCGCAGCACGGCGTTGACGAACTTGGCCTTGCCGTCGCCGAGCACCACCCGGGCCAGCTCGACGGTCGCCGAGACGGCCGCGTGGCTGGGGATGCGGGTGGTGAGCAGCTGGTGGGCGCCGAGCGAGAGCACGTCCAGCACCGGCGGGTCGACCTTGCTCAGCGGCCGGTCGATGCAGGCCGCGATGATCGCGTCGTAGGTGCCCTGCAGCCGCAGGGTGCCGTAGACGAGTTCGGTGGCGAGGGCCGCGTCGCGGCGGTCCATGCCCTTCTGCTCGGCCTCGCGGAGCAGCGAGGGCAGGATCAGGTTGGCGTACGCGTCGCGCTCGTCGACGGCGCGCAGCGCGCGGAACGCGACGATGCGGGCCGGGTCCTTCTTCGGCCGGCGGTGCGGACGGGGGGCGCGCTTGGCGCTGGGGGTGCTCACAGGTGCCTCAAGGTGCTGCGGTGGTTATCGGTGGATCTCGAACGAACAACAGTCGAATGGAACGGCGATCGAACAACGAAGCGATCGAATAATCGAACAGTAGCGCCTGTCCGGGGCCTCAGCCCTCGGAGCCGCCCGCCTGGGCCCCGAAGCGCTCCCCGGCCTCCAGTCGCGCCCCGCGCGCCCAGTCGGCGGCCCGCATCTCCTTCTTCCCCTGCGGACGCACCTCCCCCAGCTCGATGTCGTGGCTCCCGGTCCCGACCCGCACGCTGTTCTTGCCGGCCATCGCGACCTCGCCCGGCGCCAGCTCGGCGGACTCCGGGAGCAGCCGGACCGGACCGGTGACCTTCAGCCGCTCGCCCCGGAACTCGGTCCAGGCGCCCGGCGCCGGTGCGCAGCCGCGCACCACCCGGTCGATCCGCAGCGCGGGGTGGTTCCAGTCGATGCGCGCGTCCTCGACGGTGATCTTCGGCGCGAGCGTCACGCCCTCGGCCGGCTGCGGCACGGGGTGCAGCGAGCCGTCCTCGATGCCGTCCATGGTGGCGGCGAGCAGCCGCGCGCCCGAGAGCGACAGCCGGGTGAGCAGTTCGCCGCTGGTGTCGGTCGGGCGGATCTCCTCGGTGATCACGCCGTAGACCGGGCCGGAGTCCAGGCCCTGCTCGATCAGGAAGGTGGACGCGCCGGTGACCTCGTCGCCGGACAGCACCGAGTGCTGGACCGGGGCCGCGCCGCGCCAGGAAGGCAGCAGCGAGAAGTGCAGGTTGACCCAGCCGTGCTTGGGGATCTCCAGGGTGCCGGGCCGCAGCAGCGCGCCGTACGCCACCACCGGGCAGCAGTCCGGGGCGAGTTCGGTGAGCCGGGCGACGAACTCCGGGTCGCTGGGCTTCACCGGCTTGAGGACCTCGATCCCGGCCTCCTCGGCGCGCTGGGCGACGGGGCTGGCGACCAGCTTGCGCCCGCGCCCGGCGGGCGCGTCGGGGCGGGTGACCACCGCGACGACCTCGTGCCGGTCGGAGGCGAGCAGCGCGTCCAGGGCGGGAACGGCGACCTCGGGGGTGCCGGCGAAGACGAGACGCATCAAGTGCCTTTCTGCAAACGGAAGTTCAGATATCCGGAGGACCGGGGAGAATCAGCGCGCCGCGCCGAAGGTGCTGTGGGGCGAAACCTTGACCACCGGCGCCGGGCCGTCGCCCCATTCCGCCTCCCGGATCGCCTTCAGCGCGGCCTTGCGCTGCTCGCGGTCGAGCCGGTCGATGAAGATGATGCCGTCCAGGTGGTCGGTCTCGTGCTGGATGCACCGGGCGAGCAGCTGGGTGCCCTCCAGCGTGACCGGGTCGCCGTACATGTTGAAGCCCCTGGCGACCACGCCGTACGCCCGCCGGGTGTCGTAGCGCAGGCCAGGCAGCGAGAGGCAGCCCTCCGGGCCCTCCTGCTCCTCCTCGGTCAGCGACAGGTCGGGGTTGATCAGGTGCCCGGTCACACCGTCCACGTGGTACGTGAACACCCGCAGCGAGACGCCCAGTTGGGGCGCGGCAAGACCGGCGCCGGGCGCGGCGAGCATGGTTTCGGTGAGGTCGCCGACCAGGTTGCGCAGTTCCTTGTCGAAGGTGGTCACCGGCTGGGCGGTGGCCCGCAGGACTGGGTCTCCGAAGAGACGGATCGGCTGGATCGCCACGAGGTACGGGCTCCTGTCCACAAGGGCATCGGGCTACGGGCAACGACGGGTGCACCGCCAGTCTATGCAACCCTCCCGGGCGCCCACGGGCCCCGTCCGAGACCACCGGCGTACCCCGACTGTGCCGAGCGGCGTTACCCCGGCCCCCGCTTCGGCGTTGGTCAAGAGAGATTGACCGGGGCCGGGCGCACGGGACACCGCGCCCCGGCCGAGCTGAACCGTACGGAAGGTGGCACGTAGGCCATGGCCGAGCAGATCAATCACGACGCCCGAGCGCGGGCGAGCCTCCACCTGCTGGTGCGGGACATCGAGCGGGTGCGGCGCCAGGTCGACGCGCTGCGGACGCTCACCGCCCAGCTGGGCAACGTCTACCGGCCGCGCCGCCCCAGCACCTCGGCCGGCTTCGTCGTGTACGGGCGGGCGCCCGCGCCGACCGTGCGGCTGGCGCAGGAGCTGCGGGAGAGCGTGGAGACCCTGGTGGCGGCGGCGGTCGAGTTCGACCGGGCGCTGGGCTTCTCCTGGGACTCGGTCGGCTCCGCCCTCGGGGTCACCAAGCAGGCGGTGCACCGCCGCTACGGCATGCGCCGCCCGACCAGCGAGCTCCTCGCCGCCGGCGGCGCCGTCCCGGGCCAGAGCCGCCCGGACCGCTCCGAGGAACTGCCCGCCGCCACCGAGCGCGGCGGCCTGGCCACCACCGTCCCGGCGGCCCGCCAGGGCGGCCTGGACCGCAGCAGCCTCGACCGCGCGCCGATGGACCGCAGCCCGATCGACCGCACCGCCCTCGACCGCGCCCCGATGGACCGCAGCCCGATCGACCGAGCCCCCCTCGACCGCACCCCTCTCGACCGTCCCCAGACCGACCGCACCGGCATCCCGCTGCGCGGCTGACCGAACCGAACCGACCGAACCGACCGAACCGACCTGACCGGGCCACCCGGGGCGGGGTGGCCCACTCACCCCGCCCCCCAGTCAGCCGATGTCCCCCGTCAGCCGATGTCCATCGGATCCACCCGTACCCGCACCGGCTCCGCCGTCCGCAGCGCGATCCGCGCGATCTGCGCCGCCTTGAGCGCCGCCGCCAGCGCGGCCCCCTGCCCAGGCGGCACCCGCAGCAGGGCGCGCTCCTGCTCCTCCCCCCGCAGGACGGGCACCGGCACCGGCCCGAGCACGTCCGCCCCCTCCGGCAGCCGGATCAGGTTCAGCAGGTCGGCGACCGCCGCCGGGCTCCCGCTCACCGAGGCCATCCGCGACACCGGCGGGAAGTGCAGCTGCGCCCGTTCGTCCCGCTCCAGCCCGGCGTGCCCCAGCGGGTCCCACCGCACCAGCGCCTGCACCGGGCGGGCCGAGGGCTCGGCGACCACGACCACCGTGCCGCCCTCCGTCGAGGGCCGGACCAGCGCGGCGGCCGCCAGCCAGAGCCGCAGCGCCTCCTCCCCGGCCCGCAGGTCCGGTCGGCTGAGCAGCGCCCAGCCGTCCAGCAGCAGCGCGGCCCCGTACCCGGATCCGTCCTCGACCACCGGCTCCGCGCCCGGGGTGGAGATCACCAGCGAGGGCTCGTCCGGCACGGTGGCCAGCACCGCGTCCCGCCCCGAGGTCCGCACCGGGATCCGGGGGAACGCCTTGCCCAGCTCCTCGGCCGTCCGCCGGGCCCCGACCACCTGGGCCCGCAGCCGGAACGAACCGCACTCCGGGCAGTGCCAGTCGTTCTCCGCCTCCCCGCACCAGCCGCAGTGCAGCGCGGCGTCCGCCGAGGGCGCCTCCAGCGGCCCCTCGCAGCGCCGGCACCGCGCCGGGGTGCGGCAGCGCCCGCAGGCCAGCCTGGGCACGTAGCCCCGCCGGGGCACCTGGATGAGCACCGGGTGCCCCGCCGCCAGCGACTCCCGGGCGGCCTCCCAGGCCACCGAGGGCAGCCGGGCGGCCTGTGCGGCGGCGTCCCGGTGCTGGTCCTGGTCGGTGACGGTCCGCACCCTCGGCGCGACCTGCCGCACCGTCTCCCGGTCCGCGACCAGCGGCCGCGCCCAGCCGGTGCTGACCAGCTGCGCGCCCTCCACCGTCACCGCGTGCCCTCCGAGCAGTACGGCCGCGCCCTCCTCGGCGGCGCGCAGCAGGGCGACCTCGCGCACGTGCGGGTGCGGGGCGCGCGGATCGCTGTGGCTGCCGTCGCCGTCCGACCAGACCACGACCAGCCCGAGGTCGCGCACCGGCGCGAACATGGTGGCCCTGGTGCCGATCGCGGCGTGCACCGAGCCGCGGCTGACCGCCAGCCACCGCCGGTAGCGCTCGCGCGGGCCCAGCTCGGCCTCCAGCGCCATGTGCATCCCCGGCCCGAGTAGTTCGGTGAGCGCCTGGTCCACCCGGGCCACCGACCGCCGGTCCGGCAGCACGACCAGGGCGCCGCGCCCGCCGGCGAGCGTGGCCGCCACCGCCCGGGCGATCTCGTACGGCCAGCCGGGCCCGGGCAGGGCCGTCCACACCGCGCGCGGCGAGCCGCCCGCGGTCAGCGAGGCGAGGAAGTCGGGCCCGGCCGGGTAGCGCTGCCAGCCGCCGGGTGCGGGGGGCTGCGGGCGCGGCAGCGGCGGCGGCGAGGGCTCGGCCTCGGCCTTGGCGTGCCGGGGCGGGACGGCCAGCTGCAGCACGTCGGCCAGCGTCCCGGCGTACCGGTCGGCGACGGTGCGGCAGAGCCGCAGCAGCTGCGGGGAGAGCACCGGCTCGGGCGAGAGCACCTGGGCGAGCGGGGCGAGCGGGCCGGGGAAGTCGCTCTTCTCCAGCCGGGCGACGATGAACCCGTCGTGCAGTTCCCCGCCCTCGCGCTGGCCCTTCACCACCCGCGCCCCGAAGCGCACCCGCACGCGGGCGCCCGGACGGGCCTCCTCGGCCATGGCGGCCGGCACCTCGTAGTCGAAGAACTTGTCGATGGTGAGCACGCCCTTGTCCACCACGACCCTGGCCACCGGCAGGTGCTCGGCCCGCTTGGCCCCGCGCCACGTCCGCGGCTTGGCGCGCTTGACCGTCTCCCGGATGAACGCCAGCTGCTCCGGCTCGACGGCCCCGTTCTCCCCTGTGCTGCTCATCGCTCCCAACTACTACCAGGTCACACCGACAATCCGGGCACGCGGCGGTGCCCGCCCCCGGAACGGAACCGGAACCGGGCACGCAGCGGCGCCCGTCCCCGGAACCGGGGACGGGCGCCGCAACGAGGAGCCGGGACGTCAGTCCTGAACGGCGGCCTTCAGCTGCTCCACCCGGTCGGTGCGCTCCCAGGTGAAGTCCGGCAGCTCCCGGCCGAAGTGGCCGTACGCCGCCGTCTGCGAGTAGATCGGGCGCAGCAGGTCGAGGTCGCGGATGATCGCGGCCGGACGCAGGTCGAAGACCTCGGAGACGGCCTTCTGGATGGTCAGCACCGGCACGGTCTCGGTGCCGAAGGTCTCCACGAACAGGCCGACCGGCTCGGCCTTGCCGATCGCGTACGCGACCTGCACCTCGGCGCGGCGGGCGAGCCCGGCGGCGACGATGTTCTTGGCGACCCAGCGCATCGCGTACGCGGCCGAGCGGTCCACCTTGGACGGGTCCTTGCCCGAGAAGGCGCCGCCACCGTGGCGGGCCATGCCGCCGTAGGTGTCGATGATGATCTTGCGGCCGGTGAGGCCGGCGTCGCCCATCGGGCCGCCGATCTCGAAGCGGCCGGTCGGGTTGACCAGCAGGCGGTAGCCGTCGGTGACCAGCTTGATGCCCTGGTCGGCCAGCGCCTTCAGCTCCGGCTCGACCACGAACTCGCGGATGTCCGGGGTGAGCAGCGACTCCAGGTCGATGTCACTGGCGTGCTGGGTGGAGACGACCACGGTGTCGAGGCGGACGGCCTTGTCGCCGTCGTACTCGATGGTGACCTGGGTCTTGCCGTCGGGGCGCAGGTACGGGATGGTCCCGTTCTTGCGGACCTCGGTCAGCCGGCGGGAGAGGCGGTGCGCCAGGGTGATCGGCAGCGGCATGAGCTCGGGCGTCTCGTCGGACGCGTAGCCGAACATCAGGCCCTGGTCACCGGCGCCCTGCTTGTCGAGATCGTCCTCGTCGCCCTCGACCCGGGCCTCGTACGCGGTGTCGACACCCTGCGCGATGTCGGGCGACTGGCTGCCGATGGACACCGAGACGCCGCAGGAGGCGCCGTCGAAGCCCTTCTTGGAGCTGTCGTAGCCGATCTCCAGGATCTTGTCCCGGACGAGCTGGGCGATCGGCGCGTACGCCTTGGTGGTCACCTCGCCGGCCACGTGCACCTGGCCGGTGGTGATGAGCGTCTCCACGGCGACCCGGGACGTCGGGTCCTCACGCAGGAGAGCGTCAAGGATGGTGTCGCTGATCTGGTCAGCGATCTTGTCGGGGTGTCCCTCGGTCACGGACTCCGAGGTGAACAGGCGGCGAGACACAGCGCTCCCTGGGGTTGCAGCGGCTGCTGACTGAAGGCCCCCGGCGAACCGGGGGCGCTCCGGAAAGACTTGATTCCTGGAGTGTAACGGTCTGGTTCCGTCGAACGTCACCCGCTTCCGGAAATCAAGACCGCTGTCGACCAGGCCGGGATCAGTTCCCGGCCGTTCCCAGTCGCTCCACGACCAGGTCCCAGACGACGTCGGCCAGGGCCTCCTTCGGCCCCACCGGGACGGGCGTCTCACTGCCGTCCGAGCCCAGTACCACGGCCTCGTTGACGTCCGAGCCGAAGGCCTTGCCGTTGCCCACCTCGTTGACGACCAGCAGGTCACAACCCTTGCGGGCGAGCTTGGCGCGGCCGTTGGCGAGCACGTCGTCGGTCTCCGCCGCGAAACCCACGACGAGTTGACCCGAACGGGGGCGGTGCGCCGACAGCTCGGCCAGCACGTCGGGGTTGCGGACCAGCGCGACCGGCGCCGGCTCGACCCCCTCGACCTTCTTGATCTTGCCGGTGGCGTACTCGGCGGGCCGGAAGTCCGCCACCGCCGCGGCCATCACCACGGCGTCCGCGTCCCCGGCCGCCTTGAGCGCCGCCTCGCGCAGCTCCAGCGCGGTCGAGACGTGCACCACATCCACCCCGGCCGGGTCCGGCAGCTCGGCGTTGGCCGAGACCAATGTCACTCGCGCCCCACGCGCCGCGGCCGTCACGGCGAGCGCGTAGCCCTGCTTGCCGGAGGAGCGGTTGCCGAGGAAGCGCACCGGGTCCAGCGGCTCCCGGGTGCCGCCGGCCGAGACCACCACGTGCCGGCCGGCCAGGTCGGTGGGCACCGCCCCGCCGCGGCGCAGCACGGCCCGGCAGGCGTCGAAGATCACCGAGGGCTCGGGCAGCCGCCCCTTGCCGGTGTCCTTGCCGGTCAGCCGGCCGACGGCGGGCTCCAGCACGATCACGCCCCGGCGGCGCAGCGTGGCGACGTTGTCCCGGGTGGCCGGGTGCTCCCACATCTCGGTGTGCATGGCGGGCGCCAGCACGACCGGGCAGCGGGCGGTGAGCAGGGTGTTGGTCAGCAGGTCGTCGGCCAGCCCGTGGGCGGCCTTGGCGATCAGGTCCGCGGTGGCCGGGGCGACCACCACCAGGTCGGCCTGCTGCCCGATCCGCACGTGCGGCACCTCGTGCACGCGCTCCCAGGTCTCGGTGGCGGCCGGGCGGCCGGACAGCGCGGCCCAGGTGGCCTCGCCGACGAAGTGCAGCGCCGCCGCGGTGGGCACCACGGTGACCTGGTGGCCGGACTCGGTGAACCGGCGCAGCAGCTCGCACGCCTTGTAGGCGGCGATCCCGCCGCTGACACCGAGAGCGACGCGAGGAGCTTCCGCAGTCGAGCTCATGTACCGACCTTTCCTCCGGGTCTCGAACCCGCCCACCCTACGGCTCGGCGGCGATCACCCGCACCGTGGTGCCGCCCACAATGCCGAAGGGCCCGGCGGAAACGATTCCGCCGGGCCCTTCCGGAAAGCGCGGGTGCGCGCAGCCGCCTCAGGCGGCCTCGATCGCCTCGGCGGTCAGCATGCCCGCGTTGATCTCGCGCAGCGCGATCGACAGCGGCTTCTCGTGCACGTGGGTGTCGACCAGCGGGCCGACGTACTCCAGCAGGCCCTCGCCGAGCTGGGAGTAGTACGCGTTGATCTGGCGCGCGCGCTTGGCGGCGTAGATCACGAGGCTGTACTTCGAGTCGGTGGCCTCAAGCAGCTCGTCGATCGGCGGGTTGATGATGCCCTCGGGCGCGGTCATGGAAGAGGACACGCGAAAACCTTCCGAAAGGGTGGGAAAGACTGACAGGTCAGACTACACCGAGCAAGGCTAGCAGTTCGGCCGCTACCTGCTCGACGGAGGTGTTGACAAGGGTCTCGTCGAACTCGGGCTCGGCCGCGAGTTCGACCTTGGCCGCCTCCAGCCGCTTCTCGATGACGTCCTGGGGCTCGGTGCCCCGGCCGGTCAGCCGCCGGACCAGCTCGTCCCAGCTCGGCGGGGCCAGGAAGACCAGCTGGGCCTCCGGCATCGACTCGCGCACCTGACGGGCGCCCTGCAGGTCGATCTCCAGCAGGACGGGCTCGCCGCGCTCCAGCTTCTCCAGCACCGCCGCACGCGGGGTGCCGTACCGGTTGCCGGCGAACTCGGCCCACTCCAGCAGTTCGCCGTTGGCGATCAGCTTGTCGAACTCGTCGTTGTCGACGAAGTGGTACTGCACCCCGTTCTTCTCGCCCGGCCTCGGGTGGCGGGTCGTCGCCGACACCGAGAGCCAGACTTCGGGGTACATCTTCCTCATATGAGCGACGACCGTGCTCTTGCCGACCCCCGAGGGGCCGGAGAGCACGGTCAGCCGCGGACGCTCACTCATGCACCGATTATCCCGGATCGCGGACGCTCCCGGGACCACGGGGGCACGGTCAGGCGGCGCCACCGCCGAACTCCCGCTCCAGGGAAGCGATCTGGTTCGTTCCGAGACCGCGGACACGCCGGCTCTCGCTGATGCCGAGGCGCTCCATGATCTGCTTGGCACGGACCTTGCCGACGCCCGGAAGGGACTCCAGCAGGGCCGAAACCTTCATCTTGCCGATGACGTCATTGTCGTTCTTGCCGGCCTTGATCACCTCGTGCAGGGAGGCGCCGGAGTGCTTGAGCCGGTTCTTGACCTCGGCGCGCTCCCGGCGAGCCTCGGCGGCCTTGGCGAGCGCGGCGGTGCGCTGTTCAGGGGTAAGGGGCGGAAGAGCCACGCCGTTCACCTCAGGGTGTGGAAGGAAGGGATAGAGCTATGACTGGTTCGGTACCGAGGACACCGTCCGCAAGGGGAACCACAGGGCCCTGACCTGCGGGAGCTACGGGTTCGCGGCTCGCCGATGACCTATCGCCGGACACTACCCGCATTGCGGCGCCACGTCAGGAAAAGAACACGAAAAGTCCTGGTCAGCCAAGGCCGACCAGGACTTTCCAGGGCAAAATGACCGCGATTGCGAAACTTTGACGGGGTCGATGTGACGGCGCTCACGTCAACTCCGCTGCCGCGCCGCCGTCCTGCGGACACTGCGCACGGTCACCGCGCGGCTACCGGTCGGCGGGCTTCCGCTTACCGGCCGCGCCCGCCGCCGCACCGGCCCGCGCCCGCGGCCCTACTTGACGGCGTCCGCGAACTCCCCGACGAAGCGCTCCGCCGCCTCGCGCAGCGCCGCCGCCGACGGCCCGTGCTTGAGCACGTCCCGGCTGACGCTGGGCACCACGTTGATCACCGAGGCGCCGAACACCCGCGGCAGGTCCGCCATGGTCGCGCCCTGGGCCCCGATCCCGGGGGCCAGCAGCGGGCCGTTGATGGCCAGTTCGACGCCCGCGTCGGCCAGCGTCGCACCGACCACCGCACCGAAGGAGCCCAGCGGCTCCGCGCCCGCGTTCTCGGCCGCCAGCTGCCGCAGCACCGCCGCCGCGACCGGCTCGCCGTCCGCGCCGACCGCGCGCTGCACCTCGGCGCCCTCCGGGTTGGAGGTGAGCGCCAGCGCGAACACGCCGCAGCCCTGCTCCCGGGCCAGGTCCAGGGCCGGACGCAGCGAGCCGAAGCCCAGGTACGGGCTGACCGTGACGGCGTCCGAGAACAGCGGGCTGGCGGGCGACAGGAAGGCCTCCGCGTAGGCGGCCATGGTGGAGCCGATGTCGCCGCGCTTGGCGTCCATCAGGACCAGCGCACCGGCCGCCCGGGCCTCCTCGACGGTCTTCTCCAGCACCGCGACGCCCTTGCTGCCGAAGCGCTCGAAGAAGGCGGCCTGCGGCTTGAGCACGGCCACCCGGTCGGCCAGCGCCTCGACCACGGTCCGGCTGAAGGTCTCCAGCCCGGCGAGGTCGTCGCCGAGCCCCCAGGCGGCGAGCAGGGAGGCGTGCGGGTCGATGCCGACGCAGAGCTGGCCGCGGGTGTCGAGGGCCTGGCGCAGCCGGGCTCCGAACGGGGCGAGGGTCATGTCGTCCTTTCCGGGGTTTCCGGTACCGGTCGGGCCGGAACCGGTGGAGGGGGTCACGAGCTGCGGACGGCGCTGCCGACGGCCGCCGCCAGGTTGCGGAAGCCCGCCGCGCGGACCCGGGCGGACAGGCCCTTGTGGATCCGGCGGCACCAGAACGGGCCCTCGTAGATGAAGGCGCTGTAGCCCTGGACCAGGTCCGCGCCGTGGATGATCCGCTGCCAGGCGTCCTCGGCGGTCTCCACGCCGCCCACCGAGACCAGCGTCAGCCGGCCCTCGGTGCGGGCGCGCAGCCGCTGCAGCACCTCCAGGGCGCGGGCCTTGAGCGGGGCGCCGGACAGGCCGCCCATGCCGATCTCCTCGACCCGCGCGGCGTCGCTGCGCAGGCCCTCGCGGCCGATCGTGGTGTTGGTGGCGATGATGCCGTCCAGGCCGAGCTCCAGGGCCAGGTCGGCGACCGCGTCGACGTCCTCGTCGGCCAGGTCGGGGGCGATCTTCACCAGCAGCGGCACGTGGTGCGCGGTGGTGCGGTCGGCGGCCTCGCGCACGGCCGACAGCAGCGGGCGCAGGTGGTCGACGGCCTGGAGGTTGCGCAGCCCCGGGGTGTTCGGCGAGCTGACGTTGACCACCAGGTAGTCGGCGTACTGGGCGAGGCGCTCGGTGGACTTGACGTAGTCGGCGACGGCCTCGGCCTCCGGAACGACCTTGGTCTTGCCGATGTTGACGCCGATCACCGGGGTGGAGCTGGTGTGCGGGCGGGCGGCCAGCCGGGCGGCGACCCGGGCCGAGCCCTGGTTGTTGAAGCCCATCCGGTTGATCAGCGCGCGGTCCTCGACCAGGCGGAACAGCCGGGGCGTCGGGTTTCCGGGCTGGGGCTCACCGGTGATGGTGCCGATCTCGACGTAGTCGAAGCCGAGCATCGCCAGGCCGTCGATGCCGACGCCGTTCTTGTCGAAGCCGGCCGCGAGCCCGAACGGGCCCGGCAGGTCGAGGCCGAGGGCCCGGGTGTGCAGCGCACGGTCGCGCGGGGCGAGGACCAGCCGCACCAGGGTGCGCAGGCCGGGCACCGAGGAGGCGAGCCGGATCCAGAAGAAGGCGAGGTGGTGCGCCTTCTCGGGGTCCATCTTCTTGAAGACGAGGTCGAACAGCAGCTTGTACAAGGGGGGGGTCAACTCCCGGATCATGAACCGGACTTGGGCATACGAGTGGGGGGCACCAACTGGTTCCGGTGCCCCCCACTGCGGTGGCGCTACTTGCGGCCGGCGTTGATCAGCTCGGCGTGCTCCTGGAGCGACATGACCCCGACCTCGTCGCGCAGCAGCGCGTCCATGCCCTGGACCGCCGCGCCCATCGCCTGGACGGTGGTCAGGCACGGGACGCCGCGCGAGACGGCCGCGGTGCGGATCTCGTAGCCGTCGAGGCGCCCGCCGGTGCCGTACGGCGTGTTGATGATGAGGTCGACCTCACCGTCGTGGATCAGCTGGACGATCGTCCGCTCGCCGTTCGGGCCCTCGCCCTCGCTGTGCTTGCGCACCAGGGTGGACGGGATGCCGCCGCGGTGCAGCACCTCGGCGGTGCCGGCGGTGGCGAGCACCTCGAAGCCGAGGCCGACCAGCGCCCGGGCCGGGAAGACCAGGTTGCGCTTGTCCCGGTTGGCGACGGAGACGAAGACCTTGCCCTTGGTCGGCAGCGCGCCGTACGCGCCGGACTGCGCCTTCGCGTACGCGGTGCCGAAGACCTTGTCGATGCCCATGACCTCACCGGTCGAGCGCATCTCCGGGCCGAGCACGGTGTCCACGCCGCGGCCGTGGATGTCGCGGAAGCGGCTCCACGGCATCACGGCCTCCTTGACCGCGATCGGCGCGTCGGCGGGCAGCGTGCCGCCGTCGCCCTCGGCCGGGAGCAGGCCCTCGGCGCGCAGCTCGGCGATGGTGGTGCCGAGCGAGATCCGGGCGGCGGCCTTGGCCAGCGGCACCGCGGTCGCCTTGGAGGTGAACGGGACGGTGCGCGAGGCGCGCGGGTTGGCCTCCAGCACGTAGAGGATGTCCCCGGCCAGCGCGAACTGGATGTTGATCAGGCCGCGGACGCCGACGCCGCGCGCGATGGCCTCGGTGGAGGTGCGCAGGCGCTTGATGTCGTAGCCGCCGAGGGTGATCGGGGGCAGCGCGCAGGCGGAGTCGCCGGAGTGGATGCCGGCCTCCTCGATGTGCTCCATGACGCCGCCGAGGTAGAGCTCGGTGCCGTCGTAGAGCGCGTCGACGTCGATCTCCACCGCGTCGTCCAGGAAGCGGTCGATCAGCACCGGGTGCTCGGAGATCAGACCGGCGTGCCGCTCCAGGTAGGAGGCGAGCGAGGCCTCGTCGTAGACGATCTCCATGCCGCGGCCGCCGAGCACGTAGGACGGGCGGGCGAGCACCGGGTAACCGATCTCGTCGGCGATCGCCTTGGCCTCCTCGAAGGAGAAGGCGGTGCCGTGCTTGGGGGCGGGCAGCCCGGCGTCGCGCAGCACGCGGCCGAAGGCGCCGCGCTCCTCGGCGAGGTCGATCGCCTCGGGCTGGGTGCCGACGATCGGCACGCCGTTGTCCTTGAGCGCCTGGGCCAGGCCCAGCGGGGTCTGGCCGCCGAGCTGGACGATCACACCGGCCAGCGGGCCGGCCTGCTGCTCGGCGTGGACGATCTCCAGGACGTCCTCCAGGGTGAGCGGCTCGAAGTAGAGCCGGTCGGAGGTGTCGTAGTCGGTGGAGACGGTCTCCGGGTTGCAGTTGACCATCACGGTCTCGTACCCGGCGTCGGCCAGCGCGAAGGAGGCGTGCACGCAGGAGTAGTCGAACTCGATGCCCTGGCCGATGCGGTTGGGGCCCGAGCCGAGGATGATCACCGCGGGCTTGGTGCGCGGGGCGACCTCGTTCTCCTCGTCGTAGGACGAGTAGAAGTACGGGGTCTTGGCGGCGAACTCGGCGGCGCAGGTGTCGACGGTCTTGAACACCGGGCGGATGCCGAGCGCGTGGCGCACCTCGCGGACGACGTCCGGCTTCAGACCGCGGATCTCGCCGATCTGCTGGTCGGAGAAGCCGTGCCGCTTGGCGTGGCGCAGCAGCTCGGGGGTGAGCTCGACGGACTCGGCCAGCTCGGCGGCGATCTCGTCCAGCAGGAAGAGCTGGTCGACGAACCACGGGTCGATCTTCGTGGACTCGAACACCTCCTCCGGGGTGGCACCGGCCCGGATGGCCTGCATCACGGTGTTGATCCGGCCGTCGGTCGGCACGGCGGCCTTGACCAGCAGCTCGGCCTTGTCCCCCACCGGGCTGGTCCAGTTGAACTGGGAGCCCTTCTTCTCCAGCGAGCGCAGCGCCTTCTGGAGCGCCTCGGGGAAGTTGCGGCCCAGCGCCATGGCCTCGCCGACGGACTTCATGGTGGTGGTCAGCGTGGCGTCCGCGCTCGGGAACTTCTCGAACGCGAACCGCGGGACCTTGACCACGACGTAGTCGAGGGTCGGCTCGAAGGAGGCCGGGGTCTCCTCGGTGATGTCGTTGGGGATCTCGTCCAGGGTGTAGCCGACGGCCAGCTTGGCGGCGATCTTGGCGATCGGGAAGCCGGTGGCCTTGGAGGCGAGCGCCGAGGAGCGGGAGACGCGCGGGTTCATCTCGATGACGATGACCCGGCCGTCGACGGGGTTGACGGCGAACTGGATGTTGCAGCCGCCGGTGTCGACGCCGACCTCGCGGATGACGGCGATGCCGATGTCGCGCAGGATCTGGTACTCGCGGTCGGTGAGCGTCATCGCCGGGGCGACGGTGATCGAGTCACCGGTGTGCACGCCCATCGGGTCGAAGTTCTCGATGGAGCAGACGACCACGACGTTGTCGTTCCTGTCGCGCATCAGCTCCAGCTCGTACTCCTTCCAGCCGAGGATGGACTCCTCCAGGAGCACCTCGGTGGTCGGCGAGAGGGCCAGGCCCTGGCCGGCGATGCGGCGCAGGTCCTCCTCGTTGTGGGCGAAGCCGGAGCCGGCGCCGCCCATGGTGAAGGAGGGGCGCACCACGACCGGGTAGCCGCCAAGGGTGTCGACGCCGGCCAGCACCTCGTCCATGGTGTGGCAGATGACCGAGCGGGCGGACTCGCCGTGGCCGATCTTGGCGTTGACGGCCTCGACGACGCCCTTGAACAGGTCGCGGTCCTCGCCCTTGTTGATCGCCACGACGTCGGCGCCGATCAGCTCGACGCCGTACTTCTCCAGCGTGCCCGCACCGTGCAGCGAGATCGCGGTGTTGAGCGCGGTCTGGCCGCCCAGGGTCGGCAGGAGCGCGTCGGGGCGCTCCTTGGCGATGATCTTCTCGACGAACTCCGGGGTGATCGGCTCGACGTAGGTGGCGTCGGCGATCTCCGGGTCGGTCATGATCGTGGCCGGGTTGGAGTTGACCAGGATGACCCGCAGGCCCTCGGCCTTGAGGACGCGACAGGCCTGCGTGCCCGAGTAGTCGAACTCGGCGGCCTGGCCGATGACGATCGGGCCGGAGCCGATCACCAGGACGGACTTGATGTCAGTGCGCTTAGGCACGCTGGCCCTCCATGAGCTTCACGAAGCGGTCGAACAGGTAGGCGGCGTCGTGCGGGCCGGCGGCCGCTTCGGGGTGGTACTGCACGCTGAAGGCGGGCACGTCGAGCGCCTGGAGGCCCTCGACCACGTCGTCGTTGAGGCAGACGTGGGAGACCTCGACCCGCCCGTAGGGGGTGTCGCTCACCTTGTCCAGCGGCGCGTTCACGGCGAAGCCGTGGTTGTGGGCGGTCACCTCGACCTTGCCGGTGGTGCGGTCCTGCACCGGCTGGTTGATGCCGCGGTGGCCGTACTTGAGCTTGTAGGTGCCGAAGCCCAGGGCGCGGCCGAGGATCTGGTTGCCGAAGCAGATCCCGAAGAACGGGGTCCTGCGCTCCAGCACGCCCTGCGCCACGGCGACCTGGTGGTCGGCGGTGGCCGGGTCGCCCGGGCCGTTGGAGAAGAAGACGCCGTCGGGGTTGACCGCGTAGACGTCCTCCAGGGTGGAGTTGGCCGGCAGCACGTGCACCTCGATGCCGCGCTCGGCCATCCGCTGCGGGGTCATCGCCTTGATGCCGAGGTCCAGCGCGGCGACGGTGAACTTCTTCTCACCGATCGCGGGCACCACGTAGGACTCGGTGGTGGCGACCTCGGCGCACAGGTCGGCGCCCTTCATCTCGGGCGACTGCTGCACCCGGTCGAGCAGGGTGGCCGGGTCGGCCAGCGCCTCGCCCGAGAAGATGCCGCAGCGCATCGCGCCGCGCTCGCGCAGGTGGCGGGTGAGCGCGCGGGTGTCGATGCCGCTGATGCCGACGACGCCCTGGCGGACCAGCTCCTCGTCCAGCGAGCGGCGGGAGCGCCAGTTGGACGCCACCCGGGAGGGGTCGCGCACGATGTAGCCGGCGACCCAGATCTGCTGGGACTCGTCGTCCTCGTCGTTCCAGCCGGTGTTGCCGATCTGCGGGGCGGTCATCGCGACCACCTGGCGGTGGTACGACGGGTCGGTCAGGGTCTCCTGGTAGCCGGACATGCCGGTGTTGAAGACCGCCTCGCCGAAGGTCTCGCCGATGGCGCCGTAGGCCTGGCCGCGGAAGACCTTGCCGTCTTCCAGGACGAGCACGGCGCTGCGACGATCCAAAGACGTACGCTCCCGCCGTTGGCGCTGGGTGGTGGGGGCAGGTGCGGTCATTGAGCGGCCTCTTCCGTCTTCGTCTTCGTACGTGTTGCGAGTTGAGCGACCGCCTCGACCCAGGCGGTGTGCTCATCGGGGTGGTCGGCCCGGAAACCGGAGTCCAGCTCGGTTCCCTCGTGCGCCCAGGTGACGACGAGGAGACCGGAGGGGACGACCTTGCCGGCGATCCCGGAGTCCGTACGGGCACCCAGCAGGTGCTCGGCCGGGATCCAGAAGTCGACGTCGCCGGGGCGCCGCACCAGCAGGCCGTCCTCGCCGAGGGTGAGGTCGGCGCGGCTGCGGGTGCCGAGGCCGTGCGCGACGACCCGGTCGAGCCAGTTCCCGGCGGTGGTGGTGCCGTGGTACCGGCCGCTGGTCTCCAGGATGGTCCGCCCCGCGCGGGCCGGCACGGCGGGCAGCGGCGGGATGCCGGACTGGAGGGTGCGCCGCCAGTTCCAGCCCTGGCGCATCAGCCAGTAGATCAGGGCGATGATGATCAGCAGCCCGACCGACCAGCCGATGTAGCCCGGCCAGTTGGTGACCTTCGCCTGCTCCTGGGCGAGCGTGGCGTAGTCCATCACACCAGGCCGTCCCGCTCGGCGAGTTCGCCGGCCAGCACGGTGGCGCGCCCGCGCAGGAAGGTGGCGTGCACCCGTCCGGGCAGGTCCATCCCCCGGTAGGGGGTGTTGCGGCTGCGGGTGGCGAAGCTGTCCGGGTTCACGGCTCCACGGTACGCGGGGTCGAACAGCACCAGGTTCGCGGGCTCACCCACCGAGACCGGCCGGCCGTGCCCGGTGAGACGGCCGATGCGGGCCGGGCGGTGCGACATCCGGTCCGCGACGCCCTCCCAGTTCAGCAGGCCGGTGTCGACCATGGTCTGCTGCACGACCGACAGCGCGGTCTCCAGGCCGACCATGCCCATCGCGGCCACGGCCCACTCGCAGTCCTTGTCCTCGGCCGGGTGCGGCGCGTGGTCGGTGGCGACGGCGTCGATGGTGCCGTCGGCGAGCGCCTTGCGCAGCGCCTGGACGTCCTCGGCGGTGCGCAGCGGCGGGTTCACCTTGTACACCGGGTCGTAGGAGCGGACCAGCTCGTCGGTGAGCAGCAGGTGGTGCGGGGTGACCTCGGCGGTGACGTCCCAGCCCTTGCCCTTGGCCCAGCGGATGATCTCGACCGAGCCGGCCGTGGAGACGTGGCAGACGTGCAGCCGGGAGCCGACGTGCGCGGAGAGCAGCACGTCGCGGGCGATGATCGACTCCTCGGCGACGGCCGGCCAGCCGCCGAGCCCGAGCTCGCCGGAGACCTGGCCCTCGTTCATCTGGGCGCCCTCGGTCAGCCGCGGCTCCTGGGCGTGCTGGGCGACGACGCCGTCGAAGGCCTTGACGTACTCCAGGGCGCGGCGCATCAGCACCGCGTCGTCCACGCACTTGCCGTCGTCGGAGAAGACCCGCACGCCGGCGGCGGACTCGTGCATCGCGCCGAGCTCGGCGAGCTTCTTGCCCCCCAGGCCGACGGTCACGGCGCCGACCGGCTGCACGTCGCAGTAGCCGGCCTCCTGGCCGAGCCGCCAGACCTGCTCGACCACACCGGCGGTGTCGGCCACCGGGGTGGTGTTGGCCATCGCGTGCACGGCGGTGAAGCCGCCCATCGCGGCGGCCTGGGTGCCGGTCAGCACGGTCTCGGCGTCCTCGCGGCCGGGCTCGCGCAGGTGGGTGTGCAGGTCGACCAGGCCGGGCAGGACGATCATGCCGGTGGCGTCGATCTCGATGTCCGCCTCGACCGCGAGGCCGGTGCCGATCTCCTTGATCACGCCGTCGGCGAGGTGGAGGTCCTGCGGGGCTCCGCCGAGGATCTTGGCGTTGCGGATCAGGTAGCTGGTCACTGAGCGGTCTCCACGGAGTCGGTGCGGGCGGGTTCGGTGGGGCCGTCGGCAAAGACGGCCCCGCCGAGCAGCAGGTAGAGGACGGCCATCCGGACGGAGACGCCGTTGGCGACCTGCTCGACCACGGTGCAGCGCGGCGAGTCGGCGACCTCGGCGGTGATCTCCATGCCGCGGACCATCGGGCCGGGGTGCATCACGATGGCGTGCTCGGGCAGCTGCGCCATCCGCACGCCGTCCAGGCCGTAGCGGCGGCTGTACTCGCGCTCGGTGGGGAAGAACGCGGCGTTCATCCGCTCGCGCTGCACCCGGAGCATCATCAGCGCGTCGGTCTTGGGCAGCACGCTGTCCAGGTCGTAGCTGATCTCGCACGGCCACTGCTCGATGCCGATCGGCAGCAGGGTCGGCGGGGCGACGAAGGTGACCTGGGCGCCGAGGGTGGTGAGCAGGTGGACGTTGGAGCGGGCGACCCGGCTGTGCAGGATGTCGCCGACGATCGTCACCCGGCGGCCCGCGAGGTCCTTGCCGGAGCCCGGGTTGAGGTGGCGGCGCATGGTGAAGGCGTCGAGCAGCGCCTGGGTGGGGTGCTCGTGGGTGCCGTCACCGGCGTTGATCACACTGCCGTGCAGCCAGTCGGACTGGGCCAGCCGGGCCGGCGCGCCCGAGGCGTGGTGGCGGATGACCACCGCGTCGGCTCCCATCGCCTGCAGGGTCAGCGCGGTGTCCTTGAGGCTCTCGCCCTTGGAGACCGAGGAGCCCTTGGCGGAGAAGTTGATGACGTCGGCGGACAGCCGCTTCTCGGCGACCTCGAAGGAGGTCTTGGTGCGGGTGGAGTCCTCGAAGAAGAGGTTGACGACGGTGCGACCGCGCAGCGTGGGCAGCTTCTTGACGGCCCGGCCGGAGAGCTGGGCCAGCTCCTCGGCGGTGTCCAGGACCAGCAGCGCGTCGTCGCGGCTGAGATCGGCGGCGGAGACGAGATGGCGCTTCACGCGGTTTACTCCGGGAGGTGCGGTTCGGTGGGCTGGGAGGCCAGGGCCTGCGAGCTGCGGGCGGCGTAGTCGCGGTCGCCGACCAGGACGGCGTCCACACCGTCGGCGTCGGACAGGCGCACCTGCACGGCCTCGCGCAGCGAGGTGGGGAGGTTCTTGCCCACGTAGTCGGCCCGGATCGGCAGCTCACGGTGGCCGCGGTCGACCAGGACGGCGAGCTGGACGGCGCGCGGGCGCCCGATGTCGTTCAGCGCGTCCAGCGCGGCGCGGATGGTGCGCCCGGAGAAGAGCACGTCGTCGACCAGGACGACCAGCTTGCCGTCGATGCCGCCGGGCGGGATCTCGGTGTGCTCCAGGGCCCGGGCCGGCTTCAGCCGCAGGTCGTCCCGGTACATGGTGATGTCCAGGGTGCCCAGCGGGATCTCGCGCCCGGTGATCTGGGCCAGCCTGCCGTGCAGGCGGCGGGCGAGGTGGACGCCCCTGGTGTGGATGCCGAGCAGCACGACGTCCTCCGCGCCCTTGGCGCGCTCGACGATCTCGTGCGCTATCCGGGTGATGACCCGGGCGATGTCCGTGCCGTCCAGCACCTGGTGCGGCGGCCGCGGCGTCGGTTCTTGGTGTGTGGTCATGCCGAAGCGGACCTCCTTCCCCGCCTCACGGGACGGGCCTTAAAGGATGTCTGGGGTTCTGCCCCCGCCGACCGGGCGTGGGCTTCGGGTCATCCTATCAGCGTGCCGAGAGGCAAAATGGAACTCCATCATTCCGCTTCACCGGGTTTACGTCCCGGATGCGCCAACGATGCGGTCCATTCGCACGACTGCCCCATTCGGCTTGACGCAACTATCTTACTCTACGTAACCTTACAGTGAGTTACGAGATGGGCGTCGAACCTACCGGTAGCGACGTCGGCAATCGTCCGTGACCCATCACTGAACGCGAAGCAATCTCGTCCGGGGAGATCAATGTCCAGCGACTACGCGAAGCAGCTCGGAGGCAAGCTCCGAGCGATCCGCACTCAGCAGGGTCTGTCCCTGCATGGTGTCGAGGAGAAGTCCCAGGGGCGCTGGAAGGCAGTCGTCGTCGGCTCGTACGAGCGCGGCGACCGTGCGGTCACCGTGCAGCGGCTGGCCGAGCTCGCCGAGTTCTACGGCGTTCCGGTGCAGGAGCTCCTGCCCGGTGGCACTCCCGGCGGCGCGGCCGAGCCGCCGCCGCGCCTGGTCCTCGACCTGGAGAGACTGACTCAGGTCCCCTCCGAGAAGGCCGGCCCGCTGCAGCGCTACGCGGCGACCATCCAGAGCCAGCGCGGCGACTACAACGGCAAGGTGCTCTCGATCCGCCAGGACGACCTGCGCACCCTGGCCGTGATCTACGACCAGTCGCCGTCGATCCTCACCGAGCAGCTGATCTCCTGGGGCGTGCTGAACCCCGACGCCCGCCGCGCGGTGCGCGAGGAGGACGCGAGCTGAGGCTTGCCGCACCGGCTCCCGCCAGCGGAAACCAGCAGCGCCCAGCAGTAGCCAGCAGAAACGTCACGGCGCGGTCCCGGAGATCCGGGGCCGCGCCGCGGTGTTGCGGCGATCGCGGCCGGCCCAGGGCCTGTTCGGCGACTCCTGTCGGATCAGGCGAGGATCCGCCGGACAAGCCCTAACAGACCGTCCCCAGGCTGTAGCCCGGCTGCGCCGCCACCCCGTCCAGCCGCACCGGGCCGGCGGCCGGCGCCCAGTCCGGCCCGCCGCTCGACCAGGCCCAGGCGGCCGGCAGGTACTCCCCGCAGGAGGCCGCCGAGCCCTGCGAGCCGTGCAGCACCGCGACGCCCGGCAGCTCCAGCGCCAGCCCGGCGCACAGCACCGCGCAGACCAGCTCCAGGTCCTCGTCGTTGACCCGCACCACCCCGTCCTCCCACTGGAGCACCCGGGCCGCCGCGGTGAGCCGGCCGCCCGGTGCGTCCACCTGGAGGCGCAGCTCGTAGACCCCGGCGCCCGCGCCGATCAGCATCCGGCGGAACACCTCGCCCCCGCGCTGGTAGGCGGCGCGCACCCAGCGGATGTGCTCCTCGTCGGCGCCGCCCGCGCCCCCGTACAGGCCGCCGTCCAGCAGCAGGTCGGCGTGCGCGAGCGTCAGCCCGTTCTCCCGGGCCCGGACCAGCCGCGGCACGAAGTCGCCGGCCAGCTCCTCGCCCTGGTAGGCCAGCAGCTGGGTCTGGAGCGGCGGGTTGACCAGGTAGCGGTCGCGGGCGGCGGGCTCGGCCGGGTCCAGCCCGTGCAGCAGGCAGAACTCCTCGAAGTCCTGCGGGTGGAACATCCGGGCCCGGACGCTGTCGAAGCGCTCCAGCGCGTCGGCCAGCAGCTCGGCGGTCTCGCTCAGGTAGCGCTCGTGGTCGGCGGCGTCGGAGATCCCCCAGGCGCGGGCCCGGGCGAAGTCCGCGGCGCTGGTGAGCACGCCGATGACGAACGCCTGCTCGGCCCCCTCGCCCCGCCGCGAGCGGTGCGGAGCCCGCAGCGCGGGCCGCAGGCCGCCGGCGGTGCAGTCGGAGTTACGGCGGGCGCGTCCCTTGCGGCTGGTCATCGGAGGCTCCTGGCTTCGGCGGGCGACCGTCGGCGGTGACGGTCAGCGGCGAGCTGGCCGCTGGCCGTCTTCCTCCCCAATCCCGCGCGCCGCACACGTACGGCGTGTCACAGGAATGTAACCACCGGTAATAGCGACGGTCTCAGGCGGACCGCGGCACCCGGGCCAGCTGGCGGGACTGGGCGACCAGGCGGCCGGTCTCGTCCCAGATCTCGGCGTCCTCCTCGAAGTAGCCGCCGGCCAGGTTGCGGGTGGCGTGGGTGACCCTCAGCCAGCCGGGCGCGGGCTTGGCGCGCAGGTGGACGGTCAGTTCGACGGTCGGGGCCCAGCCGGGCATGCCGAGGTCGAAGGTGACCGGCGGCAGCGCGTCGGCGACCAGCAGGAGCAGCAGCGGGTCGGGCTCGCGGCCGTCGGCGAGCCGGAACCAGCCCTGGATCCGGCCGTTGCCGGAGGGCTGCCCGAGCGCCCAGCCGACGGTCGCCGGGTCGAGCCGCAGGTCGAAGCGCTCCAGCAGGGCGGCCTGCTCGACCAGCTGCCGGGGCGCGTGCTCGATGCCGATGCACTGGTCCGGCGGCGGCAGCTGCGGCGGGGTGGCGGTGGTGCGCACCTCGCCCTCGGCGGTGGCGAGGTCGCCGTGGCTGGCCACCACCCGCAGCCGCTCGACGCCGTCCTGGCTGAGCGAGGCGGTGCCGGTGGAGAGGCCGCGGCCGGTGCGCAGCACCTCGGTGTGGACGGTGGCCGGGCCGGGGGTGGAGGCGGACAGGTAGTAACCGCTGATCGACACCGGGTCCGGGTGCTGCCCGTGCTCCAGCGACAGCGCGTGTCCGGCCACGGCGAGCAGCAGGCCGCCGTTGACCCCGCCGCCGATCTGCCAGCCGGTGCCGAGCTCGGCCTCGTAGCGGCCGGGCTCCTCGGGGTGTCTGGTCAGGGCGATGCCCTGGTCGAACTCGCTGCGGATCGCGGTGGTCATGGGGGTGGCCTGCCCTTCACACGGGGTCCCGGACGCCAAGTTACTGGCGAGTAGGGCACCACCTTACGCCGCCCGGGTGAAACGCGCGATGACCTCGAACACGTGAACGGCCGCCGGACCCGTTGTTCGGGTCCGGCGGCCGTTCACGAGGATGACCTGCTACCGGCGGATGCTCGGCTTCAGCTCCAGGAAGCGGGCGAGCAGACCGTTGACGAAGGCCGGGGAGTCGTCCGTGGAGAACTCCTTGGCGATCTCGACGGCCTCGTCCAGGACGACCGCGTCCGGGACGCCGTCCTCCCAGATCAGCTCGTAGGCACCGAGCCGCAGGACGTTGCGGTCCACGATCGGCATCCGGTCGAGGGTCCAGCCCACGGCGTACTGCTCGATCAGGTCGTCGATGCGACGCGCGTGCTGGACGTACCCCTCGATCAGCTCCATCGTGTACTCGGCGACCTGCGGGGTACCCTCGTCGGGCTTGGGCTCGCGGGCGCGGGCCACCCAGTCGGCGAGGACCTGCTGCGGGTCGACCCCGCGGTGGTCGGCCTCGAAGAGGATCTGGAAGGCCCGGGTGCGGGCCTTACTGCGTGCGGCCGACACGGACTTACTTCACCCGGCCGAGGTAGCTGCCGTCGCGGGTGTCGACCTTGACCTTCTCGCCGGTGACGACGAAGAGCGGGACGGCGATCTCGGCGCCGGTCTCCAGGGTGGCCGGCTTGGAGCCACCGGTGGAGCGGTCGCCCTGGACGCCCGGCTCGGTGTGGGCGATGGTCAGCTCGACCGCGGCCGGGAGCTCGATGTACAGGACGGCACCCTCGTTGGTGGCGACCAGGGCCTCGAAGCCCTCCAGCAGGTACTTGGCGGCGTCGCCGACGACGGCCGGCTCGACGGTCAGCTGGTCGTAGGTGTCCATGTCCATGAACACGAAGTTCTCGCCGTCCTTGTACGAGAACTGCATGCCGCGCTTGTCGACATTGGCGGTCTCGACCTTGGTGCCCGCGTTGAAGGTCTTGTCGACGACCTTGCCGGTCAGGACCTCCTTGAGCTTGGTCCGCACGAAGGCCGGGCCCTTACCGGGCTTGACGTGCTGGAACTCGACGACGGACCAGAGCTTGCCGCCCTCCAGCTTGAGGACCATGCCGTTCTTGAGATCGTTCGTGGAAGCCACGGGCGCACTTACTCCTGGATATAGCTGTCAAGGAACCAAGGGTCGCGTCCTGCCGCCGACGGCCTTCGGGGGCCGCCGTCACAGGGCGAGGAGCTCCTTGGTGGTGATGGTGAGCAGCTCGGGCCCGCCCTCTTCGAGGGGGCGCACGACGAGCGTGTCCTCGATCCGGACCCCGCCCTTGCCCGGGAGGTGCACCCCTGGGCCGACGGTGACCGGTACGCGGCTGTCCAGTTTACCCATGTCCGAAGGACCGAGGCGCGGCGCCTCCCGGATCTCCAGGCCGATGCCGTGGCCCACCGGGTGAGGGGAGAGCTCGGTGTGGCCCGCCGCCTCCAGGACCTGCCGGGCGGCCCGGTCGGGTACGCACTGCTCGACGCCCGGTCCGAGGGCCTCCCGGCCGGCCCGCTGGGCGCGGAAGACCAGCCGGTGCAGCTCGACCTGCCAGGGCGCGGGGGCGGCGCCGATCACGAAGGTCCGGGCGGTCGAGACGCCGTAGCCGCGGTAGCGGGCGCCCATCACCACGGTGAGGAAGTCGCCCTCCTCCACCCGGCGGTCGGTCGGCTGGTGGGCGGGCTGGCCGGAGTGGCTGCCGGTGCCGACCGAGACCGGGAAGGCTGCCCGGTCCGCGCCGTGGTCGATCATCCGGCGCTCCAGCTCCATCGCCAGGTGCCGCTCGGTGCGGCCGACCAGGATCGACTCCAGCAGTTCGCCGAGCGCCTGGTCCGCGATCTCGGCGGCGATCCGCAGGTCGGCGATCTCGTGCTCGTCCTTGACCACCCGCAGCCGCTCGACCATCTGGCCGAGGTCCGCCAGCCGGGCCCCCTCCAGCAGCCCCGCCACCGCCCGGTGCCGGGTCACGGTCAGGTCGTGCTCCTCCACCGCGAGCTTCCGCAGGCCCATCCGCCCGGCGTCGGCCGCGGCGGCCAGCGCGGTGTCCGCCCCGGACGGCACCGGGACCTGGATGACGTCGGCGGCGATCAGGTGCTCCCCCGAGTCGTCCGGTGGCAGGTCGTCCGGCAGCGACAGCAGCGCCCGCTCCCTGGTCAGCAGCAACGTCGCGCCGCAGGGCGCGCAGCCCGTCAGGTACCGCACGTTCGCCGCCCGGGTCACCAGTGCCGCGTCGACCCCGGCCGCACCGCAGTGCTCCCGCACCCGCTCCCGCCGACCCGCGTACGCATCCGCCATGCGTCGAGCCTACGAACCCCCACCCCAAACCGCCCGCCGAGCACCCCCCACCGGGGCGCTCACCGCCCCCCTTCGTCACGGCCCTACGCCTCCTTTTCCTCGATCAGCCCCCGGCGGTAGGCCGGGACCAGGTTCCGCGGGACGAGCACCTCCCGGCCGTTCAGGGTGATCGGGACCAGTTCCGGGGCCGTCGCCTTCCACTGGGCGCGGCGGTGCCTGGTGTTGCTGCGGGAGGTCCTGCGCTTGGGGACTGCCATCGAGGGCTCCTATCGGGTGGTGCCGGAGGTGTACGGGAGGGGGGCCGTCTCCCGGGCGTTCCTGACGGCCCGGGCGATCGCCCGCTGCTGCTGGACGGTGAGGCGGGTGACCCTGCGATGGGGGCACCTTCCGGCCGAAGGCTGGGGGAGGGTCTTGCCCCGGTCGGAGACGAAGCGGCGCAGCAGGTCGTTCTTGGCGATCTTGCTCTGCTTGGCCATCAGACCTTCTCCCCCCGGGCGCGGATGCGGGCCACGGCGGCCTCGATGCCGATCGTGTCGACGGTGCGGATGCCCTTGGCGCTCAGCACGAGCCGGACGTACCGGCCCTCGCCGGGCAGCCAGTAGCGCTTGCGCTGGATGTTGGGGTCGAAGCGGCGCGGTGTCCGGCGGTGCGAGTGCGAGATCGCGTTGCCGAAGCCGGGCCGGCGGCCGGTGAGCTGGCAGTGGGCGGACATGGGTGCTCCCTGGCGTTCGGGAATGGGCAGGACGGAGCTCACGTTACACCAGATGAAAATGACTTCCATTTCGGTGTACGGTCTCGATCCAACCCTTCGAACCGAACGCCCCGAGGCCCCAGGAGGACCCCGATGGCCCGCAGTGAACTGCGCCCCGTGATCAAGCTCCGCTCCACGGCCGGGACCGGCTACACGTACGTGACCCGCAAGAACCGCCGGAACGACCCGGACCGGATGATCCTGCGCAAGTACGACCCGGCCGCCGGCCGGCACGTCGACTTCCGCGAGGAGCGCTAGGAACAACAACACCTGCGCCAGGAACAACACCCGGAGGAGCCCAGTCATGAAGTCCGGAATCCACCCCGAATACCGCCCGGTCGTCTTCCGCGACAAGGTCGGCGGCCTCGCCTTCCTCACGCGGTCGACCATCACCAGCGACAGCACGGTCGAGTGGGAGGACGGCAACACCTACCCGGTGATCGACGTCGAGATCTCCTCGGCGAGCCACCCCTTCTACACCGGCCAGTCCCGGGTGCTCGACACCGCCGGCCGGGTCGAGCAGTTCCGTCGGCGCTACGGCGACCGGCACTGAGAACACGAAGCGGCGCCCCCCCACCCAGGGGAGGCGCCGCTTCCCGCGTCCGAACGGCCTCAGCGCGGCGGCGGCACCGAGACCACCATGGTCAGCCGCAGCACCTGCTCCCCCGCGTTGCGGTAGGCGTGCGCGTACGAGGCGTCGAAGGAGACCGTGCTGCCGGCCGGCACCGGGTGCGGGTGACCGTCGTGCACCAGGGTCAGCTCACCCTCCTCCACGCGGACGATCTCGACCGTCCCGGCCGGGTGCGGCTCGGAGGAGTACTCCTCGCCCGGCGCCATCCGCCAGTCCCACAGCTCCAGCGGCCCGGGGGCCTCGATCCCGTGCAGCAGGGTGCCGGTGCCGCCACCCGGGCCGGTCCAGAGCGGGACGGCCTGGTCGCCGGGGATGATCCGGACGTCCGGGCCCTCCTCGTAGTCGAGCAGCGTGGCGATCGAGACACCGAGCGCGTCACCGAGCCGGACGACGGTGGCCACGCTCGGGTTGGTGCGGCCCTGCTCGATCTGGACGATCATGCCGCGGCTCACTCCGGAGCGGGCGGCGAGGGCGTCCAGGGTGTGGCCGCGCTCGGTGCGCAGCCGCTTGACGTTCCGGGCGAGGGCCCGGGAGACGAGGTCGGGATCCGGCACGCGGGCAGCCCTCCGGTGTCCACAGTTCGAGACTGTACAAAATAATGTTCTGCCGAGTTCAGTTCATTGCACTACGCTGCGATTCCGGCAACGAGTCCATCCGACTGTACTGCGGAGTGCATTGTGCTGTCCTCAATCCCCGGGTCCCTCCGGTGACCGCCCTGCTCGCCCTCTCCGCCAGCCTGCTCACCGGCCTGGCCGACTTCGGCGGCGGCGTGCTCACCCGCCGGCTGCCCGCGCTCGCCGTGGTGGTCGTCTCCCAGGCGCTGGCAGCCACCGCGCTGCTCGCCGCCGTCCTGGCCACCGGCGGCTGGGCCGACGCCTCCCCCGCGCTCTGGTACGCCGTCGCCGCCGGGGTGATCGGCCCGTTCGCGATGCTCGCCTTCTACCGCGCGCTCGCGCTCGGCCCGATGGGCGTGGTGTCCCCGCTGGCCACCATCGGCGTCGTGGTGCCGGTCGGGGTCGGGCTCGCGCTCGGCGAGCGGCCCGGCCCCGGCCAGGCGGCCGGCATCGCGGTGGCCGTGGCCGGGGTGGTGCTGGCCGGCGGCCCCGAGCGCGGCGGGCCGTCCGCCGCCCGCACGGCCCTGCTGCTCACCCTGGCCGCCGCGTTCGGCTTCGGCGCCAACATGGCCCTGATCGCGCACGCCTCGACCGGCGGCGGACTGCTGCTCGTGCTGTGCGTACAGCGGCTGGTCAACATCGCCGTCGGCGGCACCGCGCTGCTGATCGGCCTGCGCGGCACCGACACCTCCGGGCTGCTGCCGGAGCTGCGCTCCCGGCTGCCGCTGCTCACCGCCGTCGGGCTGGCCGACGTCGCGGGCAACGCCACGTACGCGATGGCCTCGCACGGCGGCTCGGCGGCGGTGGCCGCCGTGCTCGCCTCGCTCTACCCGGTGGTCACCGCGCTGATGGCGCGCGGAGTGCTGAAGGAGCGGCTGCGCCCGGTCCAGGTGGTCGGCGCCGGGCTCGCCGTCGCGGGCACCCTGCTGCTCGCGGCCGCGTGAACCGGGCTCAGGACCCCTGGGGCTTCCAGCGCTTCTCGACCCCGCCGAGCTTCCAGTAGGCGATCGCGATGGCCCAGACCACCACGAAGAGCCCGGCTATCGCGTAGCCGACGTTGTCCAGCGAGATGTCCGCGATGAAGCCGGTGACCGGGTCGGTCAGGTCGAGCTTCTCGTGCAGCACGCCGACCAGCTCGATGGTGCCGATGATGAAGGCCACCGCGATCGACAGCCCAGTGATGGTCAGGTTGTAGTACACCTTGCGCACCGGGTTGGCGAAGGCCCACTGGTACGCGACGTTCATGAAGGTCCCGTCCAGGGTGTCGAACAGGCTCATCCCGGCCGCGAACAACAGCGGCAGGCAGACGATCGCGTACCAGGGCAGCCCGGCGGCCGCGCCCGAACCCGCCATCACCATCAGGGTGACCTCGGTCGCGGTGTCGAAGCCCAGGCCCAGCACCATGCCCACCGGGAACATCTGCCCGGGCCGGGTGATCGAGCGGGTCGCCCGGTTCAGCACCCGGGCCATGAGGCCGCGCGAGTTGAGGTGCTCCTCCAGCTCCGCCTCGTCGTACTGCCCGGCCCGCATCGAGCGGAACACCTTGAGGATGCCCAGCAGCGCCGCCAGGTTGAGCGCGCCGATCAGGTAGAGGAAGGCCCCGGAGGCGGTCGTGCCGACCACGCCGAGCCACTTGTGGGTGGCCGACTCGTCGTCCATCAGCGTGTTCGCCAGCTGCGCGCCGCCCGCGACCAGGGCCGCCATCAGCACGACCATCGAGGAGTGCCCGAGGGCGAACCAGAAGCCCACCGAGACCGGCCGCTTGCCGTCCGCCATCAGCTTGCGGGTGGTGTTGTCGATCACCGCGATGTGGTCGGCGTCGAAGGCGTGCCGCATGCCCAGGGTGTACGCCGTGATGCCCAGCCCGACCCCGAACACCTGGGCGCCGACGGCGTACCGCTCGGGCGCGACCAGGAAGATCAGGGTCCCGAAGGCCACCACGTGCATGGCCACGATCACCCCCATCAATCCGGCCGTACGGACGGTGTCCTCGCGCTTCCACTGGAACGTGGGCAGCCCGGACGGCGTCGCCGTCGCCTCGGCCGCAGTGGTTTCGGGCAGGGTCATCGTGGGATCACGCTCCAGCACCTCGTGGAATGACGTCGTGAGATGCCGTGGCCGGTCTCCTGGCTTACGGGAAATCCGCACCCGCCTTCCCAGGCGCGCGAGGCGCCCAGTGGCTTCATGGGTACGGACGTCACTCCCCCGACAAGGAGGGAGTGGCCCGATCACAGTGGCGAGGGCCGCTCCGGGCTGGGACCCACTGAGGGTCCGTCACCGGTCTTCCCGAGCACCACGGCGGGGAACACCGTAGGGGCCCGGCTCCACCCCCGCAAGCCTGCGCACCTGTGCAGGTGTCCAGGATCACAGCGACCGGCCTGCGAGAATGTGCGCATGCATCTCGTACCGGCCGACCGCGCGGGCCACCGCACCATCGACGGCCACCGGGTCTGCGAGGCCATCGCCGCGATCGGCGACACCGGGCACGTCCGCACCTGGGCCGAGCGGTTCTCGCTGCTCGCCGACCCCGGACGGCTCGCCCTGCTGCTCGCCCTGCACCGGGCCGGGCCGCTCGCCGTCACCGACCTGGCGGTCGCCACCGGCATGCGCGACCCCGCCGTCTCCCAGGCCCTGCGGCTGCTCCGTACGGCGGGCGTGGTCGAGGGCGACAAGGACGGACGTGTGGTGCGCTACCGGCTCGTGGACGACAGCGTGCGCCCCCTCCTCGACGAGTGTGCCGCCGGCGAGCACCAGGAGCCGATCACAGCGACCGGCTGACCGACCGGGGGCCGATCGATCGCGGACTGACCGACACTCGGGAAACGACCCCACGGCGGGGCCGGATGAGTACGATCATGGTGTGCCGTCCCACCCCCACGCCTGGCCCGCCGACCGCTGGAACACCCGACCGGTCAGGGCCCGCGTGCTGGCGGTCGCCCGCACCCTCACCTCGGCCACCCGGGTCCTGGACGTCCTCACCCTGCTGAACCAGGACGGCATCGAGCGGTACTTCACCGTCAACCCCGGCTCCGCCTTCGCCGACAGCGCCCTCGACGAGTACCTGCACGGCCTTCCCGGCTACACCGTGCTGGACTGGGAGGACGCCGTCCGCCACCGCTTCGACCTGGCCGTCTCCTGCGCCGTCCACGCCTCCATGCACCGCCTGGACGCCCACCTGGTCGTCCTCCCGCACGGCGCCGGGTACAACCGGCTGGTCACCGAGTCCACCGGCGACACCGTCAGCGCCGCCGGCCTCTCCCGCAACGAACTCACCCACCGGGGCCGGGTGTTCGTGGACGTCCTCGGCCTCTCCCACCCCGAACAGCTGGACCGGCTGCGGCTCTCCTGCCCCGAGGCGCTGGACGTCGCCCGGGTGGTCGGCGACCCGTGCTTCGACCGGATCCTCCGCAGCGAGCGCTCCCGGGACGGCTACCGCGCCGCGCTCGGCGCCGTCGACGGCCGCCGCCTCATCGTCGTCAACTCCACCTGGAGCGAGCACTCGTTATTCGGCCGCCGACCCGACCTGCCCCGACGCCTGGTCCGCCAACTGCCCGCCGACGAGTACACGGTGGCCGTCGTGCTGCACCCCAACATCTGGAGCCGGCACGACCCCGAGAGGCTCCTCGACGACGCCCGCCGGATGGGCCTGCGGCTCATCCCGCCCCACCAGGGCTGGCAGGCCGCCCTCGTCGCCGCCGACTGCCTGATCGGCGACCACGGCTCGGTCTCCGTCTACGGCGCCGCCCTGGAACGCCGCACCCTGCTCGTCGCCACCGGAGCCGCCGAACTCGACCCGCACTCCCCCAGCTACGCCTTCGGCCAGGCCGCGCCCCTCCTCGACCCCGACGGCGACCTCGCCGCCCAGCTCGAACGGGCCCTGCACCAGGACCCGGCCGGGCTGCGCGAGCTCACCGACCGCTCGCTCGCCCACCGCGGCACCTCCGCCCGGGTGCTGCGCCCGCTGCTCTACTCCTTCCTGACCGCGCTCGACGAACCCGCCGACGAACCGGTCCTGCCGCCCTACCCCAAGCCCGTCCCCCGCCCCGGGACCACCGACGGGCCCACCGCGTACGACGTCGAGGGCAAGAGCGAAGGGGCGGAGGTGAGCCTGCGGCGCTACCCCGTCGCCCCGGACAACCACACCCCGCGCGGCATCCACGCGCTCGCCGACGACCACCCGGGCGAGGACCTGCGCCACACCGCGGAGGTGCTGGCCCGCACCGAGCCCCGCGCCGAGCTGCCCGCCACCCGCTGGCTCGCCGACACCTTCGCCGAACTCCCCGGCCTCGCCGTCGCGGTGGCCGCCCTCGGCCCGGCGCTCCACCTGCTGCGGCTGCACACCGGCCTGGTGCTGGAGGCCCGCGCCGAACGGGACTGGGCCAACCCGGAGCCCCGCCTCGACCCGCTGCTGCTCGGCTCTGCCGTCGCCTGCTGGCTCGCCGACGGCGGCGACCCGACCCGCCTCCCCGAGCACGGGCTCACCGTCCGCACCGGCGAGCACCGCACCCGGGTCTCCTTCACCACCGGGCCCTGAAGACGGGCCCTAGGCCCTGTCCGGCCGATCTTGCCGGGCGCGCGACGCCGGATCATCCCGCCTGGACGCACGGCCGAACCGCCCAAGTACGCCCAGTACGAGGACGGTCCGGCCACACGCCCAGCCGGGCGCCCGACGCCGCGCGCTGATCCGGCAAGATCGGACGGACAGGGCCTAAGGCTGGATCTCCCGCAGCCTCGCGCGGCTGCGCTCCGCCAGCTCCGGGTCGTCCCGCTCCTCCGCGAGGGCGACCAGCAGGGTGTGCGCCTGGGCCTCCTTCGGGTACTGCTTCCGGGCCCTGGCCCGGTCGGCGCAGTCTCCCGCGTGCAGGATCGCCAGGTCGAGCTGGCCGAGCGCACGGTGCGCCCGGGCGCGGACCAGCGGCAGCTTGGTCAGCATGTCGTGGTCCCCGGTGGCCTCGGCCAGTTCGGTGGCCCCGTCCAGGACGGCCAGCGCCTCCTCCGGGCGGTCGTCCCCGATCAGCGCCTGCGCCACGTTGTAGCTCTGGACGATCTCGCCGTGGGGATCGCCCCGGTTCTCCGCCAGGGCCAGTGTGAACCGCTCCACCGCCAGGTCGGGACGGCCGTCGGCCAGGCACAGCAGGCCGTCCGTCTCGTGGAGCACGCCCACCACCTGGCGGTTGGCCACCAGCGGCAGCTGCTCCGCGGCGAGCGCCAACTGCTCGGCCGCCAGCACGAACTCCCTGCGCTCGTAGTGGGCGCGGGCGAGCTGGTTGCGCATCCGGACCACCGCGTCCGGCTGGTTGTCCCACTGCGCCGACTCCACCCCGCACTCGTGGGTGGCGATCCAGTCCAGGTAGAGCTTGCGGCCGTGGTAGAGCGGCCAGAGCGACTCGCAGAGCCGCCACACCTCGCCGTGCCACCCCTGCCGGGCGGCCTCCTCCACCACCGCGCGCAGGTTGGCCCGTTCCGCGTACAGCCACTCCAGCGCCGCCTCACCGGAGGCGAAGCCGGGCAGCTCCTCGCCGCTCGGCTCCTGAAGGCGCAGCCGCGGCCCCATCAGCGCCCGGTCCGCCAGCGAGGCCCGGCCGCGGTGGTACGCCACGACGCGGGCGAGCAGTTCGGCCCGGCCGGGCAGTTCACGGGTCCGGCCGAAGGCGTGCAGCCGGACCACGTCATGGGCGCGGAAGCGCGTCTCGGAGTCCGCGTCGAGCACCTCGTCCACCAGGTGCACGGCGCGCAGTTCGTCCAGCGCCCTCGCGGGCTGCTCGACGCCGGCCGCGCGCGCCAGTTCGGCCGACACGAAGGGGCCGGGGTGCACGCCGATCAGGCGGTAGAGCGCCCGGCCGCGCTCCGACAGCCGCTCGTAGACCAGGTCGTAGGTCGGGCCGAGGTCGCTCCCCTCGTCGTCCAGCATGGCCAACCGGCCCTCCCTGTCGTGCAGTTCGGCCACGACCCGGGCGATCGGCAGGCTCTCGCGGTCCAGCAGCTGGCCCCCGACCGCGTTGAGCGCGAGCGGCAGCCCGCCGCACAGCTCGACCAGTGCCGCCAGCTCCTCCTCGGTGCCCCGCTCCGAGCCCAGCCACCTGCGCACCAGCTCGGCGCCGGCACTCGCGCTCAGCGGCCCGAGCTGCCGCACCTCGGCGCCGTCCATCCGCAGCGCGGGCAGCCGCCGACGGCTCGCGACCACCACCAGCCCGCTGGACGGGAGCAGCGCGCGGACCTCGGCGGCGTGCTCGACGTTGTCCAGGAAGAACAGGCACCGGCGCTCGGCGGTGACCGTCCGGAACATGGTGAACCGCTCCGCCTCCACCGTCGGCGGCTTCGCGCCGAGGTCACGCAGGAAGCCGGCCAGCAGCCCGGGCAGGTCCACCCCGCCCTGGTGCCGGTAGGCCCGCAGGTCCGCGTAGAGGTCCCCGTCCGGGAAGCGCCACCGGTACCTCTCGGTGAACTCGGCGATCAGCTCGGTCTTCCCGACCCCGCCGAGGCCGGTGAACACCACGATCGCCGGCCCGCCCGACTCGGCCCGGCCCAGGGCCGCCGTCAGCGCGGCGAGTTCCGGCTGCCGGTTGACGAAGGGGCCGTGCGGCGGCCGGATCTGACGCGGCCTCACCGCAGCCGTCCCGTACGCGGGGTGCCGCTCCCGCACGCCGCGGCCGTCGACCGCGCCTGATGCTCCATCCGCCTGCTCCCTCCGACCGGCCCGGGCCCCAGCCTACGGGCTGCGCGCCGGACCGGAGGGCCGATCACCCCCTCAGGCGGCCTGGCAGCCCGGGCACCAGAAGAGGTTGCGCGCGGCGTGCTCCTCGGTGCGGACGTCGGTGCCGCAGACCAGGCAGGGCATCGCGGCGCGGCGGTAGACGTAGACCTCGCCGCCGTGGTCGTCCACCCGGGGCGGGCGGCCCATCGCCTCGGGGGTGTGCTCGGGGCGGACGGTGTCGATCCGGCCCGCGGCGACGCCCTCGTGCATCAGGGCGACCAGGTCGGCCCAGATCGCGTCCCACTCGGCGCGGGTGAGGTCGCGGCCGGCCCGGTGCGGGTTGACGTGGTGGCGGAACAGCACCTCCGCGCGGTAGACGTTGCCGACCCCGGCCAGCACCTTCTGGTCCATCAGCAGCGCCGCGACGGTCGTGCGGCTGCCCGATATCCGGCGCCAGGCGGCCTCCGGGTCGGCGTCGGCGCGCAGCGGGTCGGGGCCGAGGCGGGCGGCGACGGCGGCCTTCTCGGCGTCGGTGACCAGCGCGCAGGTGTTGGGGCCGCGCAGGTCGGCGTAGCCGTCGTCGTTGGCCAGCCGCAGCCGGACCATACCGACGGGCTCCGGCGCGGGGCCGGTGCCGAAGGTGAAACCGCCGTAGAGCCCGAGGTGGACGTGCACCCAGGCGCCCTCCTCGAAGCCGAGGAAGAGGTGCTTGCCGGTGGCCTCCGCACTCGTCAGCAGCTGCCCGTCGATCGCCTTGGCCTCGTCGGCGAAGCGGCCCTGCGGGCTGGAGACCTGCACCGGGCGGCCGGCGAAGGCCTTGCGGTTCTCCGCGGCGAGGCGGTGGATGATGTGGCCTTCCGGCACGGGCGTCAGCTCCTCCGGGTGCTGCGACGGGACGGTTCCATCATCGCAGCCCGCACCGACAGGCCCTCGGCTCTCCGGTCAGCGGACCGGCATGCCCATCAGCCGGGCCAGGATGACGCGGTCCAGCTCGGCGGCCGTACCGGCGACGTCCAGGTGGGAGTTGTCGATGATCGGCAGCCCGGAGTTGTACCAGCCGGCCATCCGCCCGTGGATGCGCGCCACCTCCTCGTCGCCGAGCCGCCGGTTGCCGCTGCGGCGGGCGTTGCGGCGCAGCACCGAGTCCAGGCTGGGCAGCAGGACGACCGGGAGCATGCCGGGCCCGATGTGCCGCTTCCAGCCGCCGAGTCCGATCGCCGGGCGGTCGGGGAAGACGGCGTCGTCGATGATGCAGGATATGCCGTTGGCCAGGTAGTTGCGGCAGGCGAAGCCGCAGGTGCGGCGGGCCAGCCGGTACTGCGCCTCGGAGGCGTTGTTCCAGCCGGACTGCGGGTTGGCGAAGCCGGACTGCACCCACTCGCGGACGTCGTCCAGGCTGATGTGGGCGGTCGGGGTGGTCCGGCGCTCGGCCCAGTACCGGGCGACGGTGGTCTTGCCCGCCCCGGCCGGTCCGATCAGCAGGACGGCGATCGGCCCGGCGGGCGCGTGCCGCTGCGACGGGTGGGCGGGGAGCTGGACGGGCGTGCCGGCGGGCAGCACGAAGTGCCCGGTGCCGCCCGCCGGTACGGGCGCGGACGGCGGCGGTGCCGCCACCGGAACAGGGGCCGGAACAGGAGCCGGAACGGGACCGGGAACAGAACCGGGAGCAGGCGCCGAAGCGGGAGCCCGCACGGGCGGGGCCGCCGGACGGACCGGCGGCGGAACCGGCGGAACAGCGGGACGCGGCGGGACCTGCCCGCCCCCGGTGTACTGCGTCACGGCACCTCCCGACACCTCTCAGCGGGGACACTACACGGCGGCCCGGCGGCGGGCACAGTCCGCCGCCGGGCCGCCCGGTGAGGGTCAGCGCGTGGCGAGCCGCTCCGCCAGCGCCCGCAGCGCCAGCTCGTACGACCCGATCCCGAACCCGGCGATGGTGCCGGAGGCGACCGCGGAGATCACCGAGTTGTGTCGGAAGGTCTCCCGGGCGTACGGGTTGGAGATGTGCACCTCGATCAGCGGCGCGGTGCGCTGCGCGGCGGCGTCCCGCATCGCGTACGAGTAGTGGGTGAAGGCGCCCGGGTTGATCACCACGGGCACCTGCCCGTCGGCCGCCTCGTGCAGCCACTCCACCATCTGCTGCTCGGAGTTGGTCTCGTGCACCTCGACCTCGAAGCCGAACTCCTTGCCCAGCGCGGTGCAGCGCTCGACCAGCCCGGCGTACGAGGTGGCGCCGTAGACGTCCGGCTCGCGGCTGCCCAGCCGGCCGAGGTTGGGCCCGTTGAGCACCATCACCCGGGTCATGCCGACACCTCCGCGTACGCGGCGACCAGCAGGGACGGGTCCGGGCCCTCCAGGACGGAGGTCTTGCCGAGGCCGTCCAGGACGACGAAGCGGATCAGGTCGCCGCGCGACTTCTTGTCGATCTTCATCGCGTCCAGCAGCTTCGGCCAGGCGTCCGCCCGGTAGCTCAGCGGCAGACCGACCGAGGCCAGCACGGTGCGGTGCCGGTCGGCGGTCTCGTCGTCCAACCGCCCGGCCAGGCGGCCGAGTTCGGCGGCGAAGACCATGCCGATGGAGATCGCCGCGCCGTGCCGCCACTTGTAGCGCTCGTTACGCTCGATGGCGTGGCCGAGGGTGTGGCCGTAGTTGAGGATCTCGCGGCGGCCGGACTCCTTGAGGTCGCCGGAGACCACGTCGGCCTTGACCTGGATGGCCCGGCGGATCAGCTCGACGGTGTGCGGGCCGGCCGGGGTCTTGGCGCCCTCCGGGTCGGCCTCGATCAGGTCGAGGATGGCCGGGTCGGCGATGAAGCCGCACTTGATGACCTCGGCGAGGCCGGAGACGTAGTCGTGCTTGGGCACGGTCTCCAGGGTGTCGAGGTCGGCCAGCACGCCCACCGGCGGGTGGAAGGCGCCGACCATGTTCTTGCCCTCGGCGATGTTGATGCCGGTCTTGCCGCCGACGGCCGCGTCGACCATGCCGAGCAGCGTGGTGGGCATCGAGATCCAGCGCACCCCGCGCAGCCAGGTGGCCGCGACGAAGCCGGCCAGGTCGGTGGTGGCACCGCCGCCGAGGCCGAGGATGACGTCACTGCGGGTGAAGCCGGTCTGCCCGAGCACCGACCAGCAGTACGCGGCGACCTCGGCGCTCTTCGCCTCCTCGGCGTTCGGCACCTGCAGCACGATCGCCTCGTAGCCCTCGCCGAGCAGGTCCTCGCGGATGGCGTCGGCGGTGGCGGTCAGCGCCTCCGGGTGGATGATCGCGACCCGCTTGGCGCGGGGGCCGATCAGCGGCGCCAGCTCACCGAGCAGCCGGTGCCCGATCAGCACGTCGTACGGGTCGTGGCCGGCACTGCCGCCGACGTGGATCCTGACGGTGTTGTCAGTCATGGGGGGTCTTCAGCTCCAGTGCTTCCAGTACGGCGTCCGCGACCTGCTCGGGGGTGCGTCCGGCGGTGTCGACCACCACGGTGGCCACGTCGAGGTAGAGGGGGCGGCGGGCCTCCATCAGCTCGCGCCAGCGGGCCCGCGGGTTGACGGCCAGCAGCGGGCGCGGGGCGTCGAGGCCGGTCCGCTTGACGGCGTCGCCCAGCGGGACCTCCAGGAAGACCACCGGCAGCTCGCGCAGCAGCTCGCGGGTGGCCTCGGCCATCACCGCGCCACCACCGAGCGCCAGCACCCCGCCGTGCTCCGCCGCGGCCGCGCGCACCGCGCGGATCTCCAGCTCGCGGAAGTGCGGCTCGCCCTCGTCGATGAAGATCTCCGGGATGGGCTTGCCGGCCACCGCCTCGATGTCGGCGTCGGTGTCCCGGAAGCCGACTCCGAGGCGCTCGGCCAGGGCCCGCCCGACGGTGGACTTGCCACTGCCGGGCGGGCCGACCAGCACAATGATCGGTGAGCTCATCGGATGATCAGGTTGTCGAGGTAGCCCTGCACGTTGCGGCGGGTCTCGGAGACGTTGTCGCCGCCGAACTTCTCGTTCACCGCGTCGGCCAGCACCAGCGCGACCATCGCCTCGGCGACGATGCCCGCGGCGGGCACCGCGCAGACGTCCGAGCGCTGGTGGTGCGCCTTGGCCGGCTCGCCGGTGCGCACGTCCAGGGTCTGCAGCGCCCGCGGCACGGTGGCGATCGGCTTCATCGCGGCGCGCACCCGCAGCACCTCGCCGGTGGACAGGCCACCCTCGGTGCCGCCGGAGCGGCCGGAGGTGCGCTTGACGCCCTCCGCCGTCGGGACGATCTCGTCGTGCGCCTTCGAACCCGGCACCCGGGCCAGCTCGAAGCCGTCGCCGACCTCGACGCCCTTGATCGCCTGGATGCCCATCAGCGCGGCGGCCAGCCGGGCGTCCAGGCGGCGGTCCCAGTGCACGTGCGAGCCGAGGCCCACCGGAACGCCGTACGCGAGCACCTCGACCACGCCGCCGAGGGTGTCGCCGTCCTTGTGCGCCTGGTCGATCTCGGCGACCATCGCCTTCGAGGCGTCCGCGTCCAGGCAGCGCACCGGGTCGGCGTCCAGCCGGGCCTCGTCCGAGGGCAGCGGCAGCACGCCGGCCGGTGCCTTGGCCGCGGCCAGCTCGACCACGTGGGAGACGATCTCGATCCCGGCCACCTCGCGCAGGTACGCGCGGGCGACGGCGCCCAGCGCGACCCGGGCGGCCGTCTCCCGGGCGCTGGCGCGCTCCAGGATCGGCCGGGCCTCGTCGATCGAGTACTTCTGCATGCCGGCCAGGTCGGCGTGGCCGGGCCGGGGGCGGGTCAGCGCCTCGTTGCGGGCCAGGCCCGCCAGCACCTCGGGGTCGACCGGGTCGGCCGACATGACCTGCTCCCACTTCGGCCACTCGGTGTTGCCAACCATGATCGCCACCGGGCTGCCCATGGTCAGGCCGTGGCGGACCCCGCCGAGGAAGGTGACCTCGTCCTGTTCGAACTTCATCCGCGCCCCGCGGCCATAGCCGAGCCGGCGGCGCGCCAGCGCGTCGGCCACCACATCGGTGGTGACCGGTACACCGGCGGGCAGGCCTTCCAGCGTCGCGACGAGTGCGGGGCCGTGCGACTCCCCCGCCGTCAGCCAGCGCAACGTACCCAACGGAGCTCCTTCATCAGCGGGCCGGCCCACGGCACCGCCGCGGCCCGCCCGAGCGTGCCTTCCGACTGAATCCTTTCATGCCCCAGCAGCCCCCGGGGGCACAGTCCGCGTGACGGACGGCAACGGCCACGATTCCGGCCCCGCCCCGCCCCGGCTCCGGCTCAGCGCCCGGCCAGCGCCTTCTCCCCCGCCTCGCGCATCGCCGCCAGCGGGCCGGGCACCCGCCCGGTGAAGGCCTCGCTCTGCAGGACCGCCTGGTGCACCAGCAGGTCCAGCCCGCCGAGGACGGTCGCCCCGCGCTCGGCGCAGGCGGCCGCCAGCGCCGTCGGCCACGGGTGGTAGAGCACGTCGAACAGCGCCCCCGGCGCTGCGGTCAGCGCGTCCGCGAAGCCGTCGGTCGCCCCGACGGGCGTGGTGGAGACGGTCAGCGGCCGCTCCAGCGCCTCGGCGCCGCGCTCCCAGTCGGCGGTCCGCAGCGCGAGGCCCAGCCGCTCGCCCAGCTCGGCCATCTCCCGGGCCCGCTCGGCGCTGCGCACGTAGACCGTCACCTCGCCGGTGCAGATCTGGGCGAGCGCGGCCAGCGCCGAGGAGGCGGTCGCCCCGGCGCCCAGGACGGCGGCGGCCGGCACCTCGGTGATGCCGCGCTCGCGCAGCGCGTTCACCAGCCCGGGGACGTCGGTGTTGTCCCCGGTGCGGCGCCCGTCGGCGGTGAACACCACCGTGTTCACCGCGTCCACCGAGCGGGCCGTCGCGCTGACCTCGTCGAGCAGCGGGATGATCGCCCGCTTGAGGGGCATGGTCAGCGACAGCCCGGCCCACTCGGCCTCGTCCAGCCCGGCGACGAAGCCGGGCAACGCGGCCTCGGCGACGTCGAAGCGGTCGTAGCGCCAGCCGTCCAGCCCGAGCGCCGCGAAGGCGGCCCGGTGCAGGTCCGGCGAGAGCGAGTGGGCGATCGGCGAGCCGAGAACGGCCGCCCGGTGCTTGCTGGTCAACGCTGCCTCTCCGCGAACTGTCGTGCGGCCGTGGTCACTTCTTGGTGGTGCAGTGGCCGCGCGCCTCGTCGAAGCCCTGCCCGGCCGCCTGGCAGTACTCCTTGACGTTGGCGTAGTGCTCCTTGCTCGTCTCGGCGAACCGGGTCTCGGTCGGGGACATCGCGATGAAGTACAGCCACTTGCCGTCCGCCGGGTGCAGCACCGCGTTGAGCGCGTCGTCGCCGGGGTTGGAGATCGGACCGGGCGGCAGGCCCGGGTTGATGTAGGTGTTGTACTTGTTGGACGCGTCGTCCATGTCCTTCTTGTCGAGGTCCTTGCGGCCCAGCGAGTACTGGAGCGTGGTGTCCATGCCGAGCTTGTGGTTGATCTCGCCGCCGGCGGCCAGCCGGTTCTGGATGGTCTTGGCCATCTTGGCGAAGTCCGCCGGGTTGTTGCCCTCGCGCTGGAGGATGCTCGCCTCGATGAGCACCTCGTAGCCGGTCTTCAGCCCCACCGAGGCGGCCTGGGAGTCCAGGTTGGCGTACTTCTCGGTGGCGTTCTTCACCATCTGCTTGAGCAGGTCCTCGGGCTTCATGCCCTCGGCGAGGTTGTAGCGGGTCGGCCAGAGGAAGCCCTCGATGTTGCCGTTCGCGTACGCGGGCAGGCCGAGGTCGTTGACCTGGGCCTTGGCGACGCCCGCCGTGGTGCCCGCCTGGAGCTTCAGCTTGCCGTCGATCAGGGCGTAGATCTCGGTGGAGTTCTTGCCCTCCGGGACGACGATCGCCGCACCGCCCGCCTGGGTGAGCAGTTCGTTGAGCGCGGCGGCGGCCGGCATCTCCTTCTTCAGCCCGTAGTAGCCGTACTGGATGTTGCCGCACTTGGGCTCGGCGTTGCAGGCCGTGGTGAACGCGTCGACGCTCTTGACCACGCCGGCGTTCTTCAGCGCCAGGCCGATCTGCCCGCCGACGGCGCCCTTCTTGACCTCGACCTGGACGGACCCGGTGCCCTCGCCGGTGTAGTCCGGCGGCGGCCCGAAGTGGTTCTGGTAGAAGCCGTAGCCCCACCAGCCGGCCCCGCCCACGGCGCCGAGCAGCACCAGGGCGACCAACAGGCAGGCACCGCCGTTGCGGCGGCCCGACTTCTTGCCCTTCTCCTTGCGCTTCTTCTGCCCCTCGCGCGAGTCGTCCTGCTCGCCGAGGAAGCCGATCTCCTCGGCCTCGGCGTGCTCGTCGAGGTAGCCGCCGTCCTCCAGGTGGGCGTCCTCGTGGCCGTCCCACTCCTCGGTCTCGGCCTCGTGCACGGCGCCCACCGGGTCGGCGCCGGACTCCAGCGCGGCGGCCTCGGCCTCCCAGTCGATGCCGTCCGGGCCCAGGCCCGAGGCGGGCGCAGCCGGCTGGGCCTGCGGCACCTGCTGCTGGACCTGCTGCTGAACGGGCTGCTGCTGGATCGGCATCTGCTGCTGCGGCGGCACCATCTGCTGCGGGTGACCCTGCTGCGGCATCTGCTGCTGGGACTGCATCTGCTGCTGGGGATAGCCCTGCTGCTGGGGCTGCATCATCTGGTCGGGATAACCCTGCTGCTGCGCGTACCCCTGCTGCGGCATCCCCGGCTGCATCGGCACCTGCTGCTGCATCATCTGCTGCGGGTGGCCCTGCTGCGGCATCTGCTGCTGGGACTGCATCATCTGCTCGGGATAACCCTGCTGCTGGGGGTACCCCTGTTGCGCGTACCCCTGCTGCTGCCCGTCCCCGTACGGCTGCTGGCCCTGCTGGACCTGCTGCCCCTGCTGCGGGTACTGCTGCTGCCACTGGCCGTCCTGCTGGCCGGGGACCGGCTGCTGGCCGCCGTACCCGGGATCACCGGGGTGCCACGGCTCGCCCTGGGGGCCGTAGCCCCGACCCAGATCGGTCATTGATCCCCTTAACCGACGGTGACGGCCGGAGGATCGGACCGGCCGTCCGGGACGACGCCGTCCCGGCTGATTCTCGAACCGGCGTGCTAGCGCAGCGCCTGGGAGGAGACGTTACCGTACCGCAGTCATACCTCTGCCCGGACGGACGTACCGTCAGTGAGCGACCTCACCCTCGGCACACGAGGCGCTCACGGTCCCGTCACGGCGTCGCCGCGGCCGTGGCCGAACCGGACGGGGAGCCGGAGGCCGAGGAGCTCGGCTTGGACGTGGGCCGGTTGGCGTTGAACTCCGCGACGTTGCGCTGGTGCACGTCGAAGCTGTCGGTGAAGCGGGTGTCCCCCGGCTTCACGGTCACGAAGTACAGCCAGTCCCCCGGCGTCGGGTCCAGCGCCGCCATGATCGCCTGCCGCCCCGGGTTGGAGATCGGGGACGGCGGCAGCCCCGCGTGCACGTAGGTGTTGTACGGGGAGTCCAGCCTGGTGTCGGTGACGGTGGTGTCCAGGGTCGACCGGCCGAGAGCGTAGTTGATCGTGGAGTCCAGCTGGAGCGGCATGCCCTTGGCCAGCCGGTTGTAGATGACACGGGCGACCTTGCCCATGTCCTCGGTGTTGTCGGCCTCGCCCTGGACCATGCTGGCCACGGTGACCAGCGCGTACACGCTCTGCCCGAGGTTCTGCGCGACGACGACGGCGTCGTCCCGGGTGAATTCCCTGCCGGCCCGGTCGACCATCTGCTTCAGGAGGTCCAGCGCGTTGGTCCCGTCGGTGACGCTGTACTTCGCCGGGAACAGGTAGCCCTCCGGGCTGCCCTTGGTGAAGTCCGGCAGGCCCAGCTCGGCGGCGTGCTCCTGGGCGGTGCGCTGGGCGGTGCCCGGCGGCAGGTTGAGCTTCTTGTCGATCGCCGCGTAGATCTGGTAGCCGCGCCAGCCCTCGGGGATGGTCAGGCCGTTGGCGTTGGCCGGGTCGATCAGGATGGCCAGCGCGGCGGCCGCCGACATCTTCTGCTTCAGCGTGTACGTGCCCGGCTGGATCCGCCCGGCGGCCGCCACACTGCCCCTGGCCGCCCGGGTGAAGGCGAGCGAGCTGGCCACCACGCCGTTGCGGACCAGTGCGGACGCGATCTGGGTCAGGCCCGCGCCCTCCGGGACGGAGACCTGGACGCTGCCGTCGCCCTGCCCCGCGAAGTCGGCGGCGGCCGGGGGTTTGCGCTGCGCCCGGTACCAGGTGTAGCCGGTCAGCCCGATCCCGCCGAACACCGAGACCAGCGCGAGCGCGGTGAGCCCGCAGGCGAGTCCGTTACGCCGTCGGTGCGGATCCGGCGCATCGAAGCGCGGCCGGGGCGCGCCCGGCGGACGGCCCTCCGGCTCCAGCACCGGCGCACCCAGGTGACCGGGCGTGAGCCCCGGGTAGAAGTCCTGGTCGGTCATGGCTCGCGCCCCCTCGGCGGTCCCGAATCGGTCCGAGTCGGTCCGTTTCCCTTCCTGATCGACCTGAAATCGATCGGGAAACGGAGTCGAACGAAAAGGGGTCCGTGCGGACGCGTCCGCACGGACCCCTCAACGGGACGTTAGATCAGGCCGGTCAGCCGACCGCCTCGACGCTCTCACCGGGCGGGCGTCCGCTCACCCGTTCGGACTCAAGGGCGGTCTGGAGGATCACCACGGCGGCGGCCTGGTCGACCACCGAACGGCCCTTCTTCGCCTTGACCCCGGAGGCGCGCAGCCCGTGGGTCGCGGTGACGGTCGACATCCGCTCGTCCACCAGCCGCACCGGCACCGGGTAGAGCCGGTTGGCCAGCCGCGCCGCGTACGCACGGACCTTCTCCGCCGCCGGGCCCTCCTTGCCGCTGAGCGAACGCGGCAGCCCGACGATCACCTCGATCGCGTCGTACTCCTCGGCGATCGCGGCGATCCTGGCCTGCGACTTCACCCCCGCCGGGACGGTCTCCACGGGCGTGGCGAGCACCCCGTCGGGGTCGCAGGACGCGACCCCGATCCGGGCGTCACCGACGTCGACGGCGATCCGCCGCCCACGCCGGAAGGGCCTCTCCTCGAACTCCATCAGGAAGCGCGCTCCGCCACCAGTCCGCGCACCGCCGCGATGGCCTCGCCGACCGCGGCCGGGTTGGAGCCGCCGCCCTGGGCGACGTCGTCCTTGCCGCCACCGCCGCCGCCGAGGGTCTTGGCGGCGGTCCGGACCAGCTCGCCGGCCTTGATGCCGCGGCCGCGGGCGTCCTCGTTGGTGGCGATCACGGTCAGCGGGCGGTCGTTCGCCACGGTGAACGCGGCGACCACGGCCGGGCGCGAGCCGAGGCGGCCGCGCACGTCCAGGACCAGCTTGCGCAGCTCGTCCGCGCCCACGCCGTCGGCGACCTGCGCGGCGACCACGGCGATGCCGTGCACGTCCTCGGCCGAGTCGGCCAGGCCCGCCGCGGCGGCCAGCACCTTCTCGGCGCGGAAGCGCTCGATCTCCTTCTCGGCGTCCTTGAGCTTGGCGAGCATGCCCGAGATCTTCTCCGGCAGCTCCTCCGGGCGGCCCTTGACCAGCTCGGTGAGCTGGGAGACCACGGTGTGCTCGCGGGCCAGGAACTTGTACGCGTCGACGCCGACCAGCGCCTCGACACGGCGCACGCCGGAGCCGATCGAGGACTCGCCGAGCAGCTTCACCAGGCCCAGCTGGGCGGTGTTGCCGACGTGCGTGCCGCCGCACAGCTCCTTGGAGAAGTCGCCGATCGAGACGACCCGGACCTCGTCGCCGTACTTCTCGCCGAACATCGCGATGGCGCCGGCCTTGCGGGCCTGGTCCATCGTCATGACCTCGGCGGTGACCTCAAGCTCGCGGCCCAGCACGTCGTTGATCTTCTGCTCGACGTCCACCAGCACGCTGCCCGGCACGGCCGCGGGCGAGCCGAAGTCGAAGCGGAAGCGGCCCGGGGCGTTCTCGGAGCCGGCCTGGGCGGCCGTCGGGCCGAGCGCGTCGCGCAGCGCCTGGTGGGTCAGGTGGGTGGCCGAGTGGGCGCGGGCGATCGCCCGACGGCGCTCGGTGTCGATCGTGGCGTACGCCGAGGCGCCGAGCACGACCTCACCGAACAGCACCCCGCCGGAGTGCACGATAACGCCCGGGACGGGCTGCTGCACGTCCCGGATCTCCACCACCGCACCGGACTCCAGCCGGATCCGGCCGTGGTCGGCGAGCTGGCCACCGCCCTCGGCGTAGAACGGGGTGCGGTCGAGGATGATCTCGACCTCGTCGCCCTCGGAGGCGGCCGGCGCCGGAACGCCGTCCACCAGCAGGCCGACCACGGTGGCCTCGTTCTCGGTCAGCGAGTAGCCGGTGAAGACGCTCGCGCCGGCCTTGTCGGCGACGTCGCGGTAGGCGGCGACGTCGGCGTGGCCCATCTTCTTGGCCTTGGCGTCCGCCTTGGCGCGGTCCCGCTGCTCCTGCATCAGGCGGCGGAAGCCGGACTCGTCCACCTGGAGGCCCTGCTCCTCGGCCATCTCCAGGGTGAGGTCGATCGGGAAGCCGTAGGTGTCGTGCAGCTTGAACGCCTGCTCGCCCGAGAGCACCACGCCGCCGGACTGCTTGGTCTCGGTGACCGCGGCGTCCAGCAGGTTGGTGCCGGCCTTCAGGGTCTGGAGGAAGGCCGCCTCCTCGGCGACGACGACCGTCTCGATGCGCTTGCGCTCGGTCTCCAGGTCCGGGTACTGCGGGGCCATCGCCTTGATGGTGATGTCCGTGAGCTCCTTGGCCACCGGCTCGGTGGCGCCCAGCAGGCGCATGTTGCGGATGGCGCGGCGCAGGATGCGGCGCAGCACGTAGCCGCGGCCCTCGTTGCCGGGGGTGACGCCGTCGCCGACCAGCATGATCGCGGTGCGGATGTGGTCGGTGACCACGCGCAGCGAGATGTCCGACTTGTGGTCGGCACCGTAGGTGTGGCCGGTGAGCTCGGCGGCGCGGTCGAGGATCATCCGGCTGGTGTCGATCTCGAAGAGGTTGTCGACGTCCTGCAGGATGGCGGCGAGGCGCTCCAGGCCGAGGCCGGTGTCGATGTTCTTGCTCGGCAGGTCGCCGAGGATCTCGAAGCCGTCCTTGCCGTCGCCGTGGCCGCGCTCGTACTGCATGAAGACCAGGTTCCAGATCTCCAGGTAGCGCTCGCCGTTGACGGCCGGGCCGCCCTCCTCGCCGTACGCGGGGCCGCGGTCGTAGTTGATCTCCGAGCACGGGCCGCACGGGCCGGGGACGCCCATCGACCAGAAGTTGTCCTTCATCCCGAGGCGCTGGATGCGCTCCGACGGGACGCCGATGACGTCACGCCAGATCTGCTCGGCCTCGTCGTCGTCCTTGTAGACGGTGATCCAGAGCTTCTCCTTCTCCAGGCCGTAGCCGCCGTCCGCGACGGGAGTGGTGAGCAGCTCCCACGCGAACTTGATGGCCCCTTCCTTGAAGTAGTCGCCGAAGGAGAAGTTGCCGCACATCTGGAAGAAGGAGCCGTGCCGGGTGGTCTTCCCGACCTCCTCGATGTCCAGGGTGCGCACGCACTTCTGGACGCTGGTGGCGCGCGAGAACTGCGGCTTGACCTCGCCCAGGAAGTAGGGCTTGAACGGCACCATGCCGGCGTTGACGAGCAGCAGGGTGGGGTCGTCGGCGACCAGGGACGCCGACGGAACGACGGTGTGGCCGCGCTCCTCGAAGAAGCGCAGCCAGCGGCGGCGGATCTCAGCCGACTCCATTAGTGGTCCTTCCGGTTCGGGGTGCCGCCCCGCGGCGGCAGCGCGCGGCGGGGCGTTTCTTCGATGTCTTGGGGGGTGGTGCGGGCCCCGCTGGATTCAGAGCGGGGGCGGGAGGGGGGCAGGGCGGCGGCCGGGCTACCGGGCGCCGCCGAGATAGCTCGGTACTGCGGCTCGCCGCGCAGGACCCGGCGGGTGGGCCGGGGCTCCACCACGGCGGTGCCGCGCAGCCCGAGGTCGTCCTTCAGCTGCTCCTCGCGCTCGGCCATGCCGGCCTTCACGTCCTGGGCGAACTGCTTGGCCAGGTCCCCCAGGTGCAGCGCGCCGCGCGCCGCGGTGCCGGAGAGGCTGTCCGGGGTGAGCCGGTGGACGGCCTCGTTGGCCTTGTTCATGGCCCAGACGGTGGCGCCGGCGCCGACCGCCATCCAGAAGATGCGTCGCACCATGCCGTCAGCCCCTCACCGCGCGCCGGACCCGGGAGAACAGACCGCTCCTGGGCGCGGTCGCGGCGCGCACCTCGGCCCGGATCAGCCGGGCCAGCTCCTCGCGCTCACCGGCCTGCAGCGGCACGCTCGGCGCGCCGCCCTGCTGCTTGGAGACGGCCTTGCGGACGCCGTAGCTGAAGGCGGCGACCTTCACCAGCGGTCCGCCCAGGGTGGCGGCCACGGTGGAGGAGAGCGCGTTGGCGTTGGCGGCGGCGTCCTGCACGTTGGCGGTGATCTCGTCCACCCGTTCGAGCTGCTCGTTGGCGCTGCGCACCGCGGCGCCCGCGTCGGTCAGCAGCGGCACGGCCTGCTCGGTGACCGCGGAGACCAGGACGGTGGCCTCCTTCAGCACCCGCGAGAGGCGGACCAGCACCACGGCGAGCAGGGTGACCAGGACCGCCCAGAAGACGGCGACGAGCAATCCGGCCAGCTCTCCCACGGACACCTTTGCGCGCTCCCTCGCCTTGCTCCTCTACAGGGGGAACCCTATCGCGCCCGGGCCCGGTTTCCGGACCGGGTTACCGGCCGTGGCCTCGTCCGGGTGTGCGAGCCGCGCGCGGAACCTACCGACCGGTCACCCCGCCCCGTCTGGCGCGGCGGGGAATAGTTGAAACTTGTCCGTTGCTTGAGGAGGCAAGGATCCACCCGGAAGGAGCATCATGGCCATCCACGACGAGTACCGCCTCGCGACGTTCCACTTCGAGTCCAAGGCGTACACCGACGCCGCCCGCATGCTGGAGGGCGTGCTGGCCGAGGAGCCGGCCAACCTCTCCGTCCGGCTGCTGCTGGCCCGCAGCTACTACCACTCCGCCCAGCTCGGCCGCGCCGAGGCCGAACTGCGCCGGATCCTCGAAATCGACCCGGCCGAGGACTACGCCCGGCTGATGCTCGGCCGCACCCTGGAGCGCCAGGGCCGCGCCGAGGAGGCCCGCCCGCACCTGCGGCTGGCCGCCGCGATGGCCGGCGAGGAGATCTGAGGCCGGAGGGCCCGGAAAAGGGGCGAGCCCCCGCCGCCTCGAAAGGCGACGGGGGCTCACTCGTGGTCCCGCGAGGAGCGGGACCACTCGCGGGTCAGCGCGAGTAGTACTCGACGACCAGCTGCTCGTCACAGATCACCGGGACCTCCTTGCGCTGCGGCGCACGGTCCAGGCGGAAGGCCAGGGCCTTCAGGTTGACCTCAAGGTACTTCGGGGTCTGGCCCTCACCCGCGTAGCCACCCTCACGGGCGACCTGGAAGGGGACCTTCTCCTTGCTGCGCTCGCGGACGGTCACCACGAAGCCCGGCTTCATCTGGAACGACGGCTTGTTGACCTTGCCACCGTTGACCTCGATGTGGCCGTGGACGACCATCTGACGGGCCTGGTAGATGGTCCGGGCGATGCCCGAACGCAGCACCAGCGAGTCCAGACGGGTCTCCAGCTCGGCGACGAGCGCCTCACCGGTCTTGCCCTCGGCCTTCTTGGCGCGGTCGAACGCGCGCGACAGCTGCTTCTCGCTCAGGTCGTACTGAGCGCGCAGACGCTGCTTCTCAAGCAGACGGACCTTGTAGTCCGAGTTCTGCTTGCGGCCACGGCCGTGCTGGCCGGGCGGGTACGGGCGGGCCTCGAAGTACTTGACGGACTTCGGGGTCAGCGGCACGCCGAGCGCACGCGCGATCTTGACCTTGGGACGCTTCTGGTTCGCCATGAACCAAACCTTCCTTGCTTACGAATACGGCTTCACCAGGTGTTGACGGAGGTCGCATGTCGCGGCCCGGAGAAAGCCCCGCCGCCTGCGCGAGGGGCCAGCCGCTCTCCGGAGCCGGGCACGTAAGTGCTGGTCACACGAAGGGCCCGGAAACCGGGCCGTCCGCGACACCGAAACGGTGCGCGACGCTCCTGGTGCGGGCCTCCCGGAGGAGGCCTACGGCCGATGTCCCGCTGGTGCGGCCGGTCGGTGGGGTCTCCCCCGCCGCCGTCCCGGGACATGGCACTCCGACGAAGTATACCGGTGGATCACTCGCCCTTTTCCCGGGGCTGCCGATCCGGCTGCTCCGCCGCCTTCCCGGCCTTCTTCTCGGCCTTCTTCTCGCTCCTACGCTCCCCCCGCAGCCGCCCGCGCGTCCACTCCACGGTGTCCGCGTACCGGACCTCGCCGCCGCGCCGGTTCGGCTGGTAGTACTCCCGGCCGTGCACCGAGTCCGGCGCGTACTGCTGGGCCGCGATGCCCTCCGGAAGGTCGTGCGGGTACTGGTAGCCCTTGCCGTGGCCGAGCTTGCCCGCGCCGCCGTAGTGGGCGTCCCGCAGGTGCGGCGGGACGGCGCCCGCCAGGCCCTGCCGGACGTCCGCCAGCGCCGCGTCGATCGCCAGGTAGGCCGAGTTGGACTTGGGCGCCAGGGCCAGCGCGATCGCCGCCTGGGAGAGGATGATCCGGGCCTCCGGGAAGCCGATCAGGGCGACCGCCTGGGCCGCCGCCACGGCCGTCTGCAGGGCCGTCGGGTCCGCCAGGCCGACGTCCTCGCTGGCCGAGATCATCAGCCGCCGGGCGATGAAGCGCGGATCCTCCCCCGCCTCGATCATCCGGGCCAGGTAGTGCAGGGTCGCGTCCACGTCGCTGCCGCGGATCGACTTGATCAGCGCGCTGGCCACGTCGTAGTGCTGGTCGCCGTCCTTGTCGTAGCGCACCGCCGCCTGGTTGACGGCCGTCTCGGTGGTGGCCAGCGAGATGCTCGCCTCACCCTTCTCCAGCGCCGCCCCGGCCGCCGCCTCCAGCGTGGTGAGCGCCCGCCGGGCGTCCCCGCCCGCCAGGCGCACCAGGTGGTCCTCGGCCTCCGCCGTCAGCTCCAGCGCGCCCTCCAGGCCGCGTTCGTCCGCCACCGCGCGGCGCAGCAGCGCCCGGATGTCCTCGTCGGTCAGCGACTCCAGGGTGAGCAGCAGCGAGCGGGACAGCAGCGGGGAGATCACCGAGAAGTACGGGTTCTCGGTGGTCGCCGCGATCAGGGTGACCCACCGGTTCTCCACGGCCGGCAGCAGCGAGTCCTGCTGGGCCTTGGAGAACCGGTGGATCTCGTCCAGGAAGAGCACCGTCTCCCGGCCGGACATGCCCACCGCCCGCCGGGCGCCGTCGATCACCGCCCGGACCTCCTTGACCCCGGCGGTGATCGCGGACAGCTCGACGAAGCGGCCCTCCACGGCCTGGCTGATCACGTGCGCCAGGGTGGTCTTGCCCGTCCCGGGCGGCCCCCAGAGGATCACCGAGCTGGTGGCCGCCGGCCCGCGCGAGTTCGCGACCAGCCGCCGCAGCGGGGATCCGGGCTTCAGCAGCTGCCGCTGCCCGGCCACCTCGTCCAGGGTGCGCGGGCGCATCCGCACGGCCAGCGGCGCCCGGCCGGGCTCCCTGGTCTGTCGTTCCTCGGCTGCGGCGGTGAAGAGGTCCGGTTCGTCCACACCGGAAGCCTATGCGAGGCCACCGACGGCCCGTCCTGCTACTCCAGCCGGGCCGCGTGGTCCGGGACGTACTTCTGGAGGTCGCGCGGGGGCCGCTGGTAGCCGCGCGGGGCCGGGCGGGGCGGCAGCTCGATCCGCGGCGGGGTGATCTCGTGGTACGGCACGGTGGAGAGCAGGTGGGCGATCATGTTGATCCTCGCCCGGCGCTTGTCGTCGCTCTCCACCACGTGCCAGGGCGACTCGGGGGTGTCGGTGTGGAGGAACATCTCGTCCTTGGCCCGCGAGTAGTCCTCCCAGTGGTTGATCGACTGGACGTCCATCGGGGAGAGCTTCCAGCGCTTCATCGGGTCCTCCAGCCGCTCCTGGAAGCGCCGCTGCTGCTCGGTGTCGCTCACCGAGAACCAGTACTTGCGCAGCAGGATGCCCGCCTCGATCAGCATCTGCTCGAAGGTCGGGCACTGGCGCATGAACTGCCAGTACTCCTCGTCGGTGCAGAAGCCCATCACCCGCTCGACGCCGGCCCGGTTGTACCAGCTGCGGTCGAACAGCACGATCTCCCCGGCCGCCGGGAGGTGTTCGACGTACCGCTGGAAGTACCACTGGGTCTTCTGTCGCTCGGTCGGGGTGGGCAGCGCCGCGACCCGGGCGATGCGCGGGTTCAGGTACTCCGTCACCCGCTTGATGGCACCGCCCTTGCCGGCCGCGTCCCGCCCCTCGAAGATCACCACCACGCGGGCGCCTTCGACCCGCACCCACTCCTGGAGCTTCACCAGCTCCTGCTGGAGCCGCAGGAGCTCGCGCTCGTACGGCTTCCTCTCCAGTCGCTCCGACTTCGCGGTTCGCTGGTCCATGGCCACCCCGGTGTCCTCCGTCCGACTGCTGATGATCTTTCACCGTAGGCGCAGAACGGCGAATCCGCAGGTCGGCGGGGAACACACCCCGGGAATCAGACCTCGACGAAGGGCTCGGGATAGCGGCAGAGCCCGCGCGGGCCGCCGTCGTAGGCCGCCAGCGGCAGCGCCTGGAAGTACGCCTCCGGCACCTCGAACGGGCCGGTGACCTCGTGCCGCCCGGCCGGGGCGAAGCCGAACCGCGCGTAGTACTCCGGGTCGCCGAGGACGACCACCAGCCGCTCCCCCGCCTCCTCGGCCGCCGACAGCGCGGCCCGGACGACGAGCTCGCCGACGCCCTGGCGCTGCCACTCGGGCGCGACCGCGACCGGCGCGAGCGCCAGCGCCTCGCCGTCGCCGACGCGCAGCCGGGACAGCAGCGCGTGCCCGATCACCAGCCCCGCGTCGTCCACCGCGACCATCGAAAGCCCGGGCACCCAGGCCGGATCGCGGCGCAGCGCGTCCACCAGGTCCGCCTCGTCCGGGCCGGGGAACGCGGCCATGTGGACCCGTCTGGTCGCCGGAGCGTCCTGCGGACATTCGACTCTCGTTGTGACCTGCATGAGTCAACCCTCCCTGTGTCGCACGCCGTTGTGGACCGACCCCGGACGGTGGGTGGACCGTCCGGGGCCGTTGCAGGTTAGCGGATGACGCGACGTCAGGACTTGGGCTGAGCCTCGCCCTTCGCGTCCTCGCGGACCTTCGGCTGGGCGTCCACGCCGGCCTCGCGGCGCTGCGCCGGGGTGATCGGGGTCGGGGCACCGGTCAGCGGGTCGCCGCCGGTGGACGTCTTCGGGAAGGCGATGACGTCCCGGATGGTGTCGTACCCACCCAGCAGCGTGACGATCCGGTCCAGGCCGAAGGCGACACCACCGTGCGGCGGCGGGCCGTAGTTGAAGGCGTCCAGCAGGAAGCCGAACTGCGAGGCCGCCTCCTCCTCGGAGAGGCCGATCGCGTCGAACGCCCGCTTCTGGACGTCCCGCTGGTGGATACGGATCGAACCGCCGCCCAGCTCCGAGCCGTTGAGGACCAGGTCGTAGGCGTTGGACAGGGCCGAGCCCGGGTCGCTGTCGAAGGTGGCCAGCGACTCCGCGGTCGGGGCGGTGAACGGGTGGTGCACCGCGTGCCAGCCCTGGAACTCGCCCTTGTCGTCCTCGATCGGCTCGAACATCGGGAAGTCGACGACCCAGAGGAAGGCCCACTTGGACTCGTCGATCAGCTCGCAGCGGCGGCCGATCTCCAGACGGGCGGCGCCGAGCAGCTCCTGCGAGGCGCGCTCCTTGCCGGCCGCGAAGAAGATCGCGTCGCCGTTCTTGGCGCCCGCGGCGGCGGCCAGGCCGGCCAGGTGCTCCTCGGAGAGGTTCTTGGCGACGGGGCCGCGCAGCTCGCCGGTCTCGGCGTCGATGAGCACGTAGGCGAGGCCCCTGGCGCCGCGCGCCTTGGCCCAGTCCTGCCAGGCGTCCAGCTGCTTGCGCGGCTGCGAGGCACCACCCGGCATGACCACGGCGCCGACGTACGGGGCCTGGAAGACGCGGAACTCGGTGCCCTTGAAGTACTCGGTGAGGTTGGTGAGTTCCTGGCCGAAGCGGACGTCCGGCTTGTCGGAGCCGTAGCGGCCCATCGCGTCCGCGTAGGTCATCCGCGGCAGCGGGTTCGGGATCTCGTAGCCGTGCACCTCGCGCCAGATGGAGCCGACGATCTTCTCGCCGAGGGCCAGGATGTCCTCCTGGTCGACGAAGGAGGCCTCGATGTCCAGCTGGGTGAACTCCGGCTGCCGGTCGGCGCGGAAGTCCTCGTCGCGGAAGCAGCGGGCGATCTGGTAGTAGCGCTCCATGCCGGCCACCATCAGCAGCTGCTTGAACAGCTGGGGCGACTGCGGCAGGGCGTACCAGTGGCCGGGCTGCAGGCGGACCGGGACGAGGAAGTCGCGGGCGCCCTCGGGGGTGGAGCGGGTGAGGTACGGCGTCTCGATGTCGAGGAAGTCGTTCTCCTCCATCACCCGGCGGATGATGTTGTTGACCTTGGAGCGCAGCCGCAGGCCCTTGGCCGGGCCCTCGCGGCGCAGGTCCAGGTAGCGGTAGCGCAGCCGGACCTCCTCGTTGACCGTGCCCGGCTCGTACTCGGCGACCGGGAAGGGCAGCGGGGCGGCCTCGGAGAGCACCTCGATCTCGCTGACGACGACCTCGACCGCGCCGGTCGGGATGTCCGGGTTCTCGTTGCCCTCGGGGCGCACCCGGACGTCGCCGACGACCTTGACGCAGTACTCGGCGCGCAGGCCGTGCACCGAGTCGAGGTCGCGGACCACGATCTGCACGGTGCCGGAGGCGTCGCGCAGGTCGATGAAGGCCACGCCGCCGTGGTCGCGGCGGCGGGCGACCCAGCCGGCCAGGGTGACGGTGGTGCCTGCGTGCTCCGGGCGGAGCGTGCCCGCGTCGTGCGTGCGGATCACAGCTGCTTCTCCTTCAGGGTGGTGACGAGTGCGTCGAGGGCGACGGGGTTCTGCTCGCCGGTGCTCATGTCCTTGAGCTGGACGACGCCCTCGGCGAGGTCCCGGTCCCCGGCGATCAGGGCGAAGCGGGCGCCGGACCGGTCGGCGGACTTCATGGCGTTCTTGATGCTCTTGACGCCGAAGGCGAGGTCGGTGGCCACGCCGGCCCGGCGCAGCTCGATCACCTTGGCGAACAGGACGTTCTTGGCCTCCTCGCCGAGCGCGACGGCGTAGACGGAGGTGGCGGCCGGCAGGTCGAGGGAGACGCCCTCGGCCTCCAGCGCCAGGTACGTGCGGTCCACGCCGAGGGCCCAGCCGACGGAGGGCAGCACCGGGCCGCCGATCATCTCGGACAGGCCGTCGTAGCGGCCGCCGCCGCCAATCGCGGACTGGGCGCCGAGGCCGTTGTGCACGAACTCGAAGGTGGTGCGGGTGTAGTAGTCCAGGCCGCGGACCAGCTTCGGGTCGTCCACGAAGGCGACGCCGGCGGCGGTGAGCAGCTCGCGGACCTTCTCGTCGTACGCCTTGCACTCCTCGCACAGGAAGTCGCGCAGCATCGGGGCGCCGACCAGCTGGGCCTGCACGGACTCGCGCTTGTCGTCGAGGACGCGCAGCGGGTTGATCTCGGCGCGGCGGCGGGTGTCCTCGTCGAGGTCCAGGCCGGAGAGGAACTCGATCAGGGCGGCGCGGTAGACCGGGCGGCACTGCTTGTCGCCGAGGCTGTTGAGCAGCAGCGAGTAGTCGCTCAGGCCCAGCGAGCGGAAGGCGTCGTCGGCCAGGATGATCAGCTCGGCGTCCAGCGCCGGGTCCTCGGCCCCGATCGCCTCGGCGCCGACCTGGGCGAACTGGCGGTAGCGGCCCTTCTGGGCGCGCTCGTAGCGGTAGTACGAACCGGAGTACCAGAGCTTGACCGGCAGGTTGCCCTGCTTGTGCAGGTTGGCCTGGAGCGCGGCCCGCAGCACCGAGGCGGTGCCCTCCGGGCGCAGCGCGAGCTCGTCGCCGCCCTTGGTCGTGAGGTTGTACATCTCCTTGGTGACGATGTCGGTGGACTCGCCGACGCCGCGGGAGAAGAGCTTCACGTCCTCGAAGACCGGGGTCTCGATGTAGCCGTAGCCGGCCCGGCGGGCGGGAGCGGAGAGGCGCTCGCGGATCGCCAGGAAGGTCGCGGAGCTGGGGGGCAGCAGGTCGTAGGTGCCCTTGGGGGCGGTGAAGGTGCTCAACTTCTCTTCCGTCACATTCCTCGTCGCGGGAAAGCCGGGGCGCCGTCCGCCCCCGCTGCCTGTCGGAGGTAGGGGTTGGTGGCGCGCTCGCGGCCGATGGTGGTCTGACCGCCGTGGCCGGAGAGGACCACGGTGGAATCGTCGAGGGGCAGGCATACCCGGGCCAGCGACCGCATGATCGCCTCGCTGTCCCCGCCCGGGAGGTCGGTACGCCCGATGGAGCCGGCGAACAGCAGGTCGCCCGAGAACAGCACCGGGGGGAGGTCCTCGGCACCGGGCGTCCGGAAGGTCACCGACCCCCCGGTATGGCCCGGGGCGTGGTCCACGGTGAGCTGTAGGCCGGCCAGCTCCAGCACGGCGCCGTCGGTGAGCTCGCGCACGTCGTCGGGCTCGCCGACGGTGAGGTCGCCCAGCAGCTGGGTGCCCAGGGAGCGGCCGATCGCCTTCTCCGGGTCGGACATCATGTACCGGTCCTCGGGGTGGATCCAGGCCGGGACGCCGCGGGCGCCGCAGACCGGGACCACCGAGGCGACGTGGTCGATGTGGCCGTGGGTGAGCAGGACGGCGACCGGCTTGAGCCGGTGCTCGCGGATGAGCTCCTCGACGCCGCGGGTGGCCTGGTGGCCGGGGTCGACGATGACGCACTCCTCGCCCGCCGCCGGGGCGACCAGGTAGCAGTTGGTGCCCCAGGCTCCAGCGGGGAATCCGGCGATGAACACGCGCGTCCTTCGGGTGTGCGGCGACAAGCTGCGACGGCTACCAGTAGTGATGCTGTCAGTAATGACGTAACCGCAGCCTACCGGCGGTCCGGGTCCGGTTGCGAACCAGATAGCGCCGACGGGCCCGCCCGTCTGACAGGTTCACCGCGTTCTTACGGGCCCGGTCCCTACACTTGGCCGCCGATGGATGCGATGATCCGCTTCGGAATCCATCCACTCTTCCCGCACATCCTCAGGAGACACGGCCGGTGGTCAGCAGCGAACAGCGGCGGCGGCAGCTCGCCCGCGAGAAGTACGAGCGCCAGTTGGAGCGCCGCGCCGAGGCGGCGTCCGCTCGCAAGCGACGCAACACGATCCTGGGCGCCTCGCTCGCCGTCGTGGTGCTGGCCGGCGGCGGCACGCTGATCGCCACCGGCGCGTTCAGCTCGGACGACAAGAAGACCTCGGCGGCCGCGACGCCCCAGGCCGTGCCGACCGCGACGGACGAGCCGACCACCCCGACCCGCAAGCCGGTCGAGGGCTGCGCCACCCCGGCGCCGGGCGCGCCGAACGGCAAGCAGTGGAAGACCGAGCCGGCCATGTCGATCGACCCCAGCGCGTCGTACACCATGGCGCTGGAGAGCAACTGCGGCAAGGTGACCATCGCGCTGGACGCGGCCAAGGCCCCGCACACCGTGAACTCCTTCGCCTTCCTGGCCGGTGAGCAGTACTTCGACCACACCAAGTGCCACCGCCTCACCACCGACGGCATCTTCGTGCTGCAGTGCGGCGACCCGACCGCCAGCGCGAGCGTCCCGGGCGGCACGGGCGGCCCCGGCTACCAGTTCAAGGACGAGAACCTGACCGGCGCCACCTACCCGGCGGGCACCGTGGCGATGGCCAACTCCGGCCCGGACACCAACGGGAGCCAGTTCTTCCTGGTGTACAAGGACACCCAGCTGCCCGCGAAGTACATCCCCTTCGGCAAGATCACCGGCGGCCTGGACGTGGTGCAGAAGATCGCCGCCGCGGGCACCCTGGAGGGCTCCACGGACGGCCACCCGATGGCCGACGTCACCTTCAACTCGGTTACCGTTACCAAGGGTTGACCGACCCCGGGAGCACCGGCGGCGGGCGTCCACGACGCCCCCGCCGGGCCCGGACCGAAATCGCCCGGCCCGGATGCGGACAGCACCGGTCCTGGTCGCCTATGTTGGCGTTGTATAGGGTGCCCGGACCCGCCCAGCCGTCACCCTCGGCAGCAAGGCGCGGCGGACGGGACGGCGGACTCATCGGTCCGCCGCACATCAACTGTGGACGACGGACGCGTACCGCCCCGGCGCGGGCGCGACGTCATGTGGAGGACGCGCTATGAGCAGCGACCCGTGGGGCCGTGTGGACGAGCAGGGCACGGTGTACGTCAGGACGGCCGACGGCGAACGCGCCGTGGGTTCCTGGCAGGCCGGCTCGCCCGAGGAGGCCCTCGCCTACTTCGAGCGCAAGTACCAGGGCATCGAGGTGGAGATCGGCCTGCTGGAGAAGCGGGTGCGCACCACCGACCTGGCCGCCAAGGACGCCCAGACCGCGCTGGAGCACCTGCGCGCCCAGGTCGTCGAGGGGCACGCGGTGGGCGACCTGGACGCGCTGGCCAAGCGGCTGGACACGCTGACGGGTGAGATCGAGACGCGGCGGGAGGAGCGCAAGGCCGCCCGCGCCAAGGCCCAGGACGAGACCCGCACCGCCAAGGAGGCCCTGGTCTCCGAGGCCGAGCAGCTCGCCGAGTCCACCCAGTGGCGGGAGGCCGGCGACCGGCTGCGCGCCCTGGTGGACACCTGGAAGGGCCTGCCGCGGCTGGACCGCAAGAGTGACGACGAGCTGTGGCACCGCTTCTCGCACGCCCGCTCGGTCTTCTCCAAGCACCGCAAGGCGCACTTCGCGACCCTGGACGCCGAACGGGAGAAGGCCCGGCAGACCAAGGAGGCGCTGGTCTCCGAGGCCGAGGCGCTGTCCGCGTCCACCGACTGGGGCAGCACCGCGGCCGCCTACCGCGACCTGATGGCGCGCTGGAAGGCCGCCGGCCGGGCACAGCGGGACGTCGAGGACGAGCTGTGGGCGCGGTTCCGCGGCGCGCAGGACGTCTTCTTCCAGGCCCGTTCCTCGGTGTTCAGCGAGCGGGACGCCGAGCAGGTGGAGAACCAGAAGCTCAAGGAGGCGCTGGCGACCGAGGCCGAGGCGATCCTGCCGATCACCGACCTGAAGGCCGCCAAGGCGGCGCTACGCGAGGTCAACGAGCGCTGGGAGGCCATCGGGCACGTGCCGCGCGACATCCGTCCGAAGCTGGACGGCCGGCTGAACGCGGTCGAGCGGGCCATCCGCGAGGCCGAGGACACCGAGTGGAAGCGCTCCAACCCGGAGGCCAAGGCCCGCGCGGCCGGCATGGTGGGCCTGTTCCAGGCGAAGGCCGACAAGCTCCAGGCCGACCTGGACAAGGCCCGTACGGCCGGCAACAGCTCCAAGGCCGCCAAGCTGGAGGCCGAGCTCGCCGGGGTGCGGACCCTGCTGGACCAGGCGCACAAGAGCCAGGAGGAGTTCAGCGGCTGAGTCCGGCTGAACGGTGAAGGCCCCCGGGGAGCTCCCCGGGGGCCTTCCTCATGCCGTCGTCACCCGTGTGCCGTCACTTGCGGGCGGAGGTGACGCGGTAGACGTCGTACACGCCCTCGACGCCGCGCACCGCCTTGAGCACGTGGCCCAGGTGCTTCGGGTCGCCCATCTCGAAGGTGAAGCGGCTCATCGCCACCCGGTCCCGGGAGGTCTGCACCGCCGCCGACAGGATGTTGACGTGCTGGTCGGAGAGCACCCGGGTGACGTCCGAGAGCAGCCGGGAGCGGTCCAGCGCCTCGACCTGGATGGCCACCAGGAAGACCGAGGACTGGGTGGCCGCCCACTCGACGTCGATCATCCGCTCGGGCTGCTGGTTGAGCGCCTCGACGTTGACGCAGTCGGCGCGGTGCACCGAGACGCCGTTGCCGCGGGTAACGAAGCCCACGATCGGGTCGCCCGGCACCGGGGTGCAGCAGCGGGAGAGCTTGACCCAGACGTCCTCGACGCCCTTGACGATCACGCCCGGGTCGCCCTTGGCCCGGCGGCGGGCCGCCCGGCGGGTGTCGTGGGTCGGGGTCGCGGTCTCGGCCAGGTCCTCGGTCGCGCCCTCCTCGCCGCCGAGCGCCTGGACCAGCTTCTGCACGATGTTCTGCGCGGTGACGTGGCCCTCGCCGATCGCGGCGTAGAGCGAGGAGATGTCGGGGTAGCGCATCTCGTGGGCCAGGGTGACCAGCGAGTCGCCGGTCAGGATCCGCTGGATCGGCAGGCCCTGCTTGCGCATCGCCCGGACGATCGCCTCCTTGCCGTGCTCGATCGCCTCCTCGCGGCGCTCCTTGGAGAACCAGGCGCGGATCTTGTTGCGGGCGCGCGGCGACTTGACGAAGCCCAGCCAGTCCCGGGAGGGGCCGGCGTTCTCCGCCTTGGAGGTGAACACCTCGACGGTGTCGCCGTTCTCCAGGGTCGACTCCAGCGGCACCAGCCGCCCGTTGACCCGGGCGCCGATGGTCCGGTACCCGACCTCGGTGTGCACCGCGAAGGCGAAGTCGACCGGGGTCGCCCCGGCCGGCAGGGCTATCACGTCACCCTTGGGCGTGAAGACGAAGACCTCGTTGCTGGCCAGGTCGAAGCGGAGCGACTCCAGGAACTCGCCCGGGTCGGCGGTCTCCTTCTGCCAGTCCAGCAGCTGCCGCAGCCAGGCCATCTCGTTGACGGCGCCGGCCTTGTCGTCCTTGCGGACCTGGGTCGGGGTGTCGGTGCGGACCTTGGAGGCCCCGGCGACGGCGCGCTGCTTGTACTTCCAGTGCGCGGCGATGCCGTACTCGGCCCGCCGGTGCATGTCGAAGGTGCGGATCTGGAGTTCGACGGGCTTGCCGCCGGGACCGATCACCGTCGTGTGCAGCGACTGGTACATGTTGAACTTGGGCATCGCGATGTAGTCCTTGAACCGCCCCGGCACCGGGTTCCACCGCGCGTGGATGGTGCCCAGCGCCGCGTAGCAGTCGCGGACGGTGTCGACCAGGACCCGGATGCCCACCAGGTCGTAGATCTCGGCGAAGTCCCGGCCCCGGACGATCATCTTCTGGTAGACCGAGTAGTAGTGCTTCGGCCGGCCGGTGACGGAGGCGGTGATCCGGGCGCCGCGCAGGTCCGCCTGGACCTGGTCGATGACGGTCGCCAGGTACTCGTCCCGCTTGGGGGCGCGCTCGGCGACCAGCCGGACGATCTCGTCGTACATCTTGGGGTAGAGGATCGCGAAGGCGAGGTCCTCCAGCTCCCACTTGATGGTGTTCATGCCCAGCCGGTGCGCCAGCGGGGCGTAGATCTCCAGCGTCTCGCGGGCCTTCTTCTCCTGCTTCTCCCGCTTGAGGTAGCGCATCGTGCGCATGTTGTGCAGGCGGTCGGCCAGCTTGATGACCAGGACCCGCGGGTCCTTGGCCATCGCCACGACCATCTTGCGGACGGTCTCGGCCTGCGCGGCCTCGCCGAACTTGACCCGGTCGAGCTTGGTGACGCCGTCGACCAGCAGGGCCACCGAGTCGCCGAAGTCCTTGCGCAGGGTCTCCAGGCCGTAGTCGGTGTCCTCGACGGTGTCGTGCAGCAGCCCGGCCATCAGGGTCGGGGCGTCCATGCCGAGCTCGGCGAGGATGGTCGCGACGGCCAGCGGGTGGGTGATGTACGGGTCGCCGCTCTTGCGCTTCTGCCCGCGGTGCCACTTCTCGGCGACGGCGTAGGCGCGCTCTATGTCGCGCAGCAGCGCCGGGTCGGCCTTGGGGTCGTTCGCCCGGATCGAGCGGAACAGCGGCTCCAGCACGGGGTTGAGCACGCTGGAGCGCTGGCCGCCGAGGCGGGCCAGGCGGGCGCGCATGCCGCCGCCGGAGCCGGAGCCCCGGCCGAGCGGGGCGAGCGGACGCGAGGAGGTCGGCGCAGGGCGTGCCGGGGTGGCCCCCGAGGGCGTGGGACGGTCTTCGGGGGCGGCCGCTGCGGCCGTGGGCACAACCTCGTCGGGCAAGGACACTCCTCGGGGCACCGGGGCCGACCCCTGCCGAGGCCCGTGCGTCCGGGCACAACCGGGAGGGGATGAATCTTCATGGTACCGAGCCGGGCGCCCCGGTGTTCATCCGGCTGGGCCCGGAAACGGAAGAACGGCGGTCGGATGATCCGACCGCCGTCCTTCGTCCGGGTCCCGTTCAGGCCCCTCAGACCGTGACGAGCGTCTCCAGCGGAGCCCCGTTCAGGTGCCCGACCAGCCGCTCGCGGCCGTCCAGGAAGCCCAGCTCCATCAGCACCACGACGCCCACCAGCTCGGCGCCGGCCTCCTTCACCAGGTCCAGCGAGGCGCCGATGGTCCCGCCGGTGGCGAGCACGTCGTCCACCACCAGCACCCGCTCACCGGGCACGAAGGCGTCGCACTGCACCTCCAGCGTCGCCGAGCCGTACTCCAGCTCGTACGAACGCCGGAACACCTCGCCGGGCAGCTTGCCCTGCTTGCGGATCGGCACGAAGCCCAGCCCGGCCGCGAAGGCCGCCGGGGCCGCCAGCACGAAGCCGCGCGCCTCCAGGCCCACCACCTTGGTCGCCCCGAGCGCCTTCGCCCGGTCCGCCAGCGCCCTGGTCAGGGCGCCGAAGGCCTCGGCGTCGGCGAGCAGCGGCGCGATGTCCTTGAACAGCACACCCGGCTTCGGGTAGTCCGGGACGTCCCGGATCCGGCTGTTCAGCAGGTCGGCCAGTGCGGTGTCGGCGGTGGTCACGGTGGGTGTCCTCACGGTCTGTTTCGGTTCAGCGCTTGCTGGACGGACGGCCCTTGGCACGCGGGGTGCCGGCCGACCGGCCACGCTGACCGACCATACCCGCCGGCTGGTCCTCGTCCGCGGCCTCCTCGTCCGTCGGCGCACCGTCGACGGCCTCGGCCTTGGCGGCCGCTGCGGCCCGGTGCTGCAGGACCTTCTTGCGCAGCGCCTTCAGGTCCGGCTGCTCCTCCTTGAGCTGCGCCAGCAGCGGGGTGGCGACGCAGATCGAGGAGTAGGCACCGGCCGCGAGGCCGATGAACAGCGCGAGCGAGATGTCGTTCAGGGTGCCGGCGCCCAGGAGGCCGCCGCCGATGAACAGCAGCGCGGCGACCGGGAGCAGCGCCACCACGGTGGTGTTGAGCGAGCGCACCAGGGTCTGGTTGAGGCCCGCGTTGGCCGCCTCGCTGTAGGTGAGCTTGTTCTGCTTGGTGAGCCCCCGGGTGTTCTCCTTCACGGTGTCGAAGACGACGACCGTGTCGTAGAGCGAGTACCCGAGGATCGTCAGGAAGCCGATCACCGTACCGGGGGTGACCTCGAAGCCCACCAGGGCGTACACGCCGATGGTGATCAGGAGGTCGTGGATCAGGGCGACCAGGGCGGCCACCGCCATCCGCCACTCGAAGGCGATCGCCAGGTAGACCGTCACCAGGACCATGAAGATGATCAGGCCGGTGAGCGCCTTCTGAGAGATCTGCTTGCCCCAGCTGGGGCCGATCACCTGGGCCTCGACGGTGTCCAGCGGCACGTTGAGCTTCTGGGAGAGCTCGGAGCGGATCTGGTCCGAGCTCTTCGTCTCGTCGGTGCTGACCTGGATGCGGATCTTGCCGTTGTCGGACGACTGCACCAGCGGGTGCGAGGAGGCGACCTCATTGGCCGTGTCCTGCGCCTGGGAGACCGTCAGCCCCGGCTTGCTCACGGTGTAGACCGAGCCGCCCTTGAACTCGATGCCCAGGTGCAGGCCCATGGCCAGGCCGATCGCCGCGACCAGCACGATCACACCGGAGATCGAGTACCAGAGCTTGCGGCGCCCGACGAAGTCGAAGCTGACCTCGCCCTGGTAGAGCCGGTGGCCCAGATTGGAGAAGCGTGACACGGTGTCAGGCCTCCTTCACGGCGGCAGAGGAGGGGCTACGACGACGGGTGCTGCGCAGCGGCGGGCGGGCGCCCAGCCGCTTCGGGTCCAGACCGGACCACGGGTGGCCCTCGGAGAAGAACTTGCGCCGGGCCAGCAGCGTGATCAGCGGCTTGGTGAAGAAGAAGATCACCACCACGTCGAGCGCGGTGGTCAGACCCAGCGTGAAGGCGAAGCCCTGGACCTTGCCGACCGAGACCACGTAGAGCACGGCGGCACAGAGGAAGGACACGAAGTCCGAGACCAGGATGGTGCGCCGGGCGCGCGGCCAGGCCCGCTGGACCGCCGGGCGCAGCGGGGCACCCTCGCGGACCTCGTCGCGGATGCGCTCGAAGTACACGATGAAGGAGTCGGCGGTGATACCGATCGCGACGATCGCACCGCAGACCGCCGGCAGGTTCAGCGCGAAGCCGATCGCGCCGCCGAGCAGGCTCATGATCGAGTAGGTCAGGGCCGCCGAGACCAGCAGACCGGCGATCGAGACCAGGCCGAGGCCGCGGTAGTAGATCAGCGAGTAGGCGACCACCAGCACCATGCCGATGAGTCCGGCGATCAGACCGGCCTTGAGCTGGTCGCTGCCGAGCTGCGGGGAGACAGTGGTGACGTCGCCCTTGCTGAACTCCAGCGGCAGGGCGCCGTAGCTCAGCACGTTGGAGAGGTCCTGCGCCTCGGTCTGCGAGAACCGGCCGGTGATGACCGCGCTGCCGCCCGGGATCGGGCCGTTGACCTGCGGGTGCGAAACGACCTGGTTGTCCAGGACGATGGCGAACTGGTTGGTCGGCGGGGTCTGGGTGGCCAGCTGGCCGGTGATCTTGGAGAAGGCGTCGGTGCCGGTGCTGTTGAACTGGAGCTGGACCTGCCAGCCGGCGCCGGTCTGGGTGTCGAGGCCGGCCTGGGCCTTGGAGACGTCCGAGCCCTTCACGGCGACGGGGCCGAGGGCCAGCTTCTCGTAGTAGCCGTTCTCGGCCTTCTGGGAGCAGGCGACGACGGCCTTGTCGTCGGCGCCGGTCTGGGCGGCGCGGACCTCGGGCTTGGAGCAGTCCAGGGCGGCGAAGGCGGCGGACAGCTCCGGCGGCACGGTGCCCTGGGTCATCGCGGCGCTGATGTCCGCGGCGCTCGGCTGGGTGGCCTGGGCGCTCGGGGTACCGCTGGCGGACGGGGCCGCGCTGCCGGTGGCGGACGGAGCGGCGCCGGCGCCCGTGGCGGCGGCGCTCGGGCTGGCGCCCTCGGCGGCCAGCGCCTCGCTCGCGGCGCGGCCCTGCTTGGTGGCGCTCGCGGTCGCGGACGGGGAGCCGGTCGCGGCGGGCGTGCCGCTCGCGGCGCCGGCCGACGGGGTCGCACCCGGGGTGCCGGTGGCACCGGCGGACGGGGAGCCGGTGGGCGCCGGCGCGGTGAGACCGCTGGGCGCCACGGCCAGGACGGGGCGGAAGAACAGCTTGGCGGTGGTACCGACCTGGTCCGCCGCGTTCTGCCGGTCGCCGCCCTTGGGGATGTTCACGATGATCGTGTCAGAGCCCTGGGTCTGGACCTCCGCCTCGGAGACACCCATCCCGTTGACCCGGCGCTCGATGATCCCCACGGCGATGTCCATGTTGGACTTGTTGAGCGCCTTGGGATCGGTCGACTTCGCGGTCAGCGTGATGCTGGTGCCGCCGGCGAGGTCGATTCCGAGCCGGGGTTTGGTGTTGCCCGTCCCGAACATGAGGGCGACCAGTCCGACGGTGACGACCAGGATGAGGGCCAGCGCCCGCCCTGGGTAGCCGTCGCGCGGGCGCGACTTGGGTGTTGCCACCTTGCTCGTTTCTCCCTGTCCATGCCACGTTCCCGACCGGCCCCCCGACCGGCACGTGGCTGAGCGGGGGGCTGGCGGTTCTGCGGCCCTGAGGTCCTGTGGGCTCGCGGCACTGCGCCGCGCGGCCGAGCGGGTTGCCCGGCCGTACTACTTGCTCGCGGGAGCCCCGCCCTCGGCATCGCCCTTCTCGGCGCTGTCCTTGGTCAGCGTCAGCGGCTTGTCCTCGACCGGCGCGGCGTCGACGTCCTCGGCCTCCGGCTCGGGCAGCTCGTCGTCGGCGGGGCGGCCGTTGATGATCGCGTCGTACTCCTGGGGGTCCAGGACGGCCGCGATGGCGCTCTTGGTGAAGTGGGTGACCACACCGGGCGCGATCTCCAGCTCGACGGTCTCCTCGTTCACCGCCTTCACCTGGGCGTACAGGCCGCCGATGGTGCGCACCCCCGCCCCGGGCTCCAGCGCCGTCTGCATCTGCTGCATCTGCTGCTGGCGCTTCTTCTGCGACCGGAACATGAGCACGATCGCGATGATCGGGAGGAGAAGGATGATGAGGTTCACTGCAGCCAGGGTCCTTTACGGGCCGCCGAGCAGCGGCCTGTGTGGTATGGGTCGGCCCGTCAGGTGAGAGGGGCGGTCCGGCGGAGTCTAGGCGACCCCGAACTGATCGGACAACGCCAAGCATCGCATCCTGTCGCCGAAAGTGGCGACCCTCCGCCTGCACGGATTCCCCGGACTTCACCCCCGGCTCCTCCGTGTGGCGCTTGACCGGCCCGGGGTGGGAACCCGCAGGCCGTCTCACCCGTTCAGCGCAGTCCGGTCAACTTTCGTCCGCGGGGAACAGCTCCGACTGGGCCGTCGACCTGCCGCGGGTGGTCTGCACCGGCGGGGTCTGCACCGGCGGAGTGAGGCCGAGGTGCTGCCAGGCGGCGGCGGTGGCGATCCGCCCGCGCGGGGTGCGGGCGAGCAGGCCCTCGCGGACCAGGAAGGGCTCGGCGACCTCCTCGACCGTCTCGGCCTCCTCCCCCACGGCGACCGCGAGGGTGGACAGGCCGACCGGCCCGCCGCCGAACAGCCGCAGCAGCGCGTCCAGCACCGCGCGGTCAAGGCGGTCCAGACCGCGGGCGTCCACCTCGTAGACGTCCAGCGCCTGGGCGGCGATCCCTGAGGTGACCACGCCGTCGTGCCGGACCTGCGCGTAGTCGCGGACCCGGCGCAGCAGCCGGTTGGCGATGCGCGGGGTGCCGCGCGAGCGCCCGGCGATCTCGGCCGCGCCGGCCGGGTCTATCTCGACGTCCAGCAGCGTGGCCGAGCGGTGCACCACCCGCTGCAGCTCGGCCGGGGCGTAGAACTCCATGTGCCCGGTGAAGCCGAAGCGGTCGCGCAGCGGGGGCGGCAGCAGGCCGGCCCGGGTGGTGGCGCCGACCAGGGTGAAGGGCGGCAGCTCCAGCGGGATGGCGGTGGCGCCCGGGCCCTTGCCGACGATCACGTCGACCCGGAAGTCCTCCATCGCCATGTAGAGCATCTCCTCGGCGGGCCGGGACATCCGGTGGATCTCGTCGAGGAAGAGCACCTCCCCCTCGGTGAGCGAGGAGAGGATCGCCGCGAGGTCGCCCGCGTGCTGGATGGCCGGGCCGGAGGTGATCCGGATCGGGGCGCCCAGCTCGGCCGCGATGATCATGGACAGGGTGGTCTTGCCGAGCCCGGGAGGCCCGCTCAGCAGCACGTGGTCCGGCGCGCTGCCCCGCTTGCGGGCCGCCTGGAGCACCAGGGACAGCTGCTCGCGCACCCGCTCCTGGCCGATGAACTCGTCCAGCAGCTTGGGGCGCAACGCCGCCTCCACCGCCTGGTCCTCGCCGTCGGCGGCGGCCGTGACCAGCCGGTCCACGGGTTCCGGGTCGTACATCCTCGCGGGCTCCCAAGTCTCCAGAGTCGACAAACGGACAGATCGTCAGGTGGACTCAGCGGGCCCGGTTGAGGCCGCGCAGCGCCAGCCGGAGCAGGGCGCCGACATCCGGCGTCCCCTGCGCCTCCGCCTCCGGGGTGACGGCCGTGACCGCCTCGTCGGCCTCGCGCGGGGCGTAGCCGAGGCCGGTCAGCGCGGAGTGCAGCTGCTCGCTCCACGGCGCCGGGCCGCTCGCGATCGGCTTCTGCGCGGGCACCGCGCCGTGCGGGGCGCCCAGCTTGTCCTTGTACTCCAGCAGCAGCTTGGCCGCCTTCGCCTTGCCGATGCCCGGCACGGCGACCAGCGCCTTCTCGTCGCCGCCGGCCACCGCGGCGCGCAGCGCGTCGGGGCTGTGCACGCCGAGGATCGCCTGGGCCAGCTTGGGGCCGACGCCCGGCGCGGCCTGGAGGATCTCGAAGACGGCGCGCTCGTCGTCGTCCGCGAAGCCGAACAGGGTCAGCGAGTCCTCCCGGACCACCAGCGAGGTCGCGAGCCGGGCCGGCTCGCCCAGCCGCAGGCCGGCCAGGGTGTTCGGGGTGCACTGCACCGCCATGCCGACGCCGCCGACCTCGACCACCGCGAGGCCGGAGGAGATGGCCGCCACGGGCCCTTGCACGAAGGCGATCACCGGATGGTTCCTTTCAAGCGCGTGGAGCTGGGGGCGGAGCGGGCGGCCCGGACGGCGGCCTCCAGCCGGTTGGTCGCCCCGCCCCGCCAGATGTGGCAGATGGCCAGTGCGAGCGCGTCGGCAGCGTCGGCGGGCTTGGGCGGCTCGTCCAGCCGCAGCAGGCGCTGCACCATGGCCGTGACCTGGGCCTTGTCCGCCCGGCCGGAGCCGGTGACGGCGGCCTTGACCTCGCTGGGGGTGTGCAGCGTGACGGGTATGCCGCGCCGGGTGGCGCAGAGCATCGCGACCGCGCTGGCCTGGGCGGTGCCCATCACCGTCCGGACGTTGTGCTGGGCGAAGACCCGCTCGACCGCGACCAGGTCGGGCCGGTGCTCGTCCAGCCAGGCCTCCAGGCCCTGCTCGACCAGCAGCAGCCGCTGCCCGATCTCGGCGTCGGCGGGGGTGCGCACCACGCCCACCCCGGCCATCCGCAGCGGCCGGCCCGGAGTGCCCTCGACCACGCCGACCCCGCACCTGGTCAGCCCCGGGTCCACACCCAGTACCCGCACCTCGCGCCCCGCCTCTCGTTGATCGCCGCCCGTCTCCGCGCTCGACGGCCCGGTGCCGACGCTCCTCGGCCCACGGCGGGCGACCTGCGAAGGCTACCGTCCGGGTCCGACAACCCCGCCGACGACACCGGCCCGGCGGTCCTTGGACCACCGGGCCGGGCAGTGAGAACGATCACTCACCGACGATCACTGGGCAGTGATCACTCGGCGTCGAGCTGCGCACCGACCTCGTCGGAGATGTCGAAGTTGGCGAAGACGTTCTGCACGTCGTCGCTGTCCTCCAGCGCGTCGATCAGCTTGAGGATCTTGCGGGCGCCGTCGACGTCCAGCTCGACCTGCATGCTCGGGAGGAAGTTGGCCTCGGCCGAGTCGTAGTCGACGCCGGCGTCGACCAGCGCGGTGCGCACGGCGACCATCTTCGAGGCCTCGGAGACGATCTCGAACGAGTCGCCGAGGTCGTTGATCTCCTCCGGCTCCTGGTCGAGGACGACCTCGAACAGCTTGTCCTCGTCCACGCCGTCAGCCTTGGGGACGATGACGACGCCCTTGCGGGTGAACAGGTACGACACCGAGCCCGGGTCGGCCATCGAGCCGCCGTTGCGGGTCATCGCGACGCGCACGTCCGAGGCGGCGCGGTTGCGGTTGTCGGTGAGGCACTCGATCAGGACCGCGACGCCGTTCGGGCCGTAGCCCTCGTACATGATGGTCTGGTAGTCGGCGCCGCCGGCCTCCAGACCGCCACCGCGCTTGACGGCGCGGTTGATGTTGTCGATCGGGACCGAGCTCTTCTTCGCCTTCTGGATGGCGTCGTAGAGGGTCGGGTTGCCCTGCGGGTCGGGACCGCCCGTGCGCGCCGCCACCTCGATGTTCTTGATCATCTTGGCGAAGAGCTTGCCGCGCTTGGCGTCGATCACGGCCTTCTTGTGCTTGGTGGTAGCCCACTTAGAGTGGCCGGACATCGCCAGCTCCTTTACGTCGCCAAAGGGAAATGAACAGATGAGATCTTACCGGTGTCGTCACCGGTGAGGCGCACACGGCCGTCGGCGCCCTACGCGCCCGCGAGGTGCTCCTCGACCATCTTCACGAAGTAGGCGTGCACGCGGTGGTCGCCGGTCAGCTCCGGGTGGAAGGAGGTGGCCAGCAGGTTGCCCTGCCGCACGGCCACGACCCGGCTGTCCGGACCGTCCGCGGCGGGCAGCTCGGCCAGCACCTCGACGGCCGAGCCGACCTCCTCGACCCAGGGGGCGCGGATGAAGACGCCGTGCACCGGCACGTCGTCCAGGCCCTGGAAGGCGATCCCGGACTCGAAGGACTCGTTCTGGCGGCCGAAGGCGTTGCGGCGCACCGTCATGTCGATGCCGCCGACGGTCTCCTGGTCCTCGCGGCCGTCCAGGATCCTGTCGGCCAGCATGATCATGCCCGCGCAGGTGCCGTACACCGGCATCCCGTCCGCGACCCGCTTGCGCAGCGGGTCCATCACGCCGAACAGCAGCGCCAGCTTGGACATGGTGGTGGACTCCCCGCCGGGGATCACCAGCGCGTCGACCTCGGCCAGCTCCTCGGCACGGCGCACCGGACGGGCGAGCGCGTCGGCCTCGGCCAGCGCGACCAGGTGCTCGCGGACGTCGCCCTGCAGGGCGAGGACGCCGATGACTGGAGTGCTCACGGTCTTCAACCTCAATCGATCGTTACTACGGAAGTACGCGGCACGGCCCGCCGAGCGCCGAGGCGCTGCGGCGGGCCGGCACCGTGGAGGGGGCGACTACCAGCCGCGGTTGGCGTAGCGCTCGGTCTCCGGCAGGGTGTCGCAGTTGATGCCGACCATGGCCTCGCCCAGGTTGCGGGAGGCGTCCGCGATGACCTTCGGGTCGTCGAAGAACGTGGTGGCCTTCACGATGGCGGCGGCGCGCTTGGCCGGGTCGCCCGACTTGAAGATGCCGGAGCCGACGAAGACGCCCTCGGCGCCCAGCTGGCGCATCAGCGCGGCGTCGGCCGGGGTGGCCACGCCACCGGCGGAGAACAGCACGACCGGCAGCTTGCCGAGCTCGGCGACCTCCTTGACCAGCTCGTACGGGGCGCGCAGCTCCTTGGCGGCGGCGAACAGCTCGTTGTTGTCGAAGCCGCGCAGCTTGGCGATCTCGTTCTTGATCTGGCGCAGGTGACGCACGGCCTCGACCACGTTGCCGGTGCCGGCCTCGCCCTTCGAACGGATCATGGCCGCGCCCTCGGCGATGCGGCGCAGGGCCTCGCCCAGGTTGGTGGCACCGCAGACGAAGGGGGTGGTGAAGGCCCACTTGTCGGAGTGGTTGACCTCGTCGGCCGGGGTCAGCACCTCGGACTCGTCGATGTAGTCGACACCGAGCGACTGGAGGACCTGGGCCTCGACGAAGTGGCCGATCCGGGACTTGGCCATCACCGGGATGGAGACCGCCTCGATGATCTCCTCGATCATGTTCGGGTCGGACATCCGAGCCACGCCGCCGTCCTTGCGGATGTCGGCCGGAACCCGCTCCAGCGCCATGACGGCCACCGCGCCGGCGTCCTCGGCGATCTTGGCCTGCTCGGCGTTGACCACGTCCATGATCACACCGCCCTTGAGCTGCTCGGCCATCCCGCGCTTGACCCGGGCGGTGCCGATCTGCGGCTGGTCTGCGGTGGTGGGGGTGGTGGACACGTGAGACCTCACTCGAAGATGAACCAGTGCTATCGCCCTATGGTAGGCGGAGGGGGTGCCCCCTCCATGCGCCACCAAGTCCAGCGGGGGCGACGGGATGCGACAAACGGGCCGTATCCGCAGACAGCCTAAGCAGGGGCGCCTTCGGGCGTGAGGGCGGGAGGCGGGGCGTCGTCCATCTCGAAGGCCATCGGGAACGGCGCCTTTCCGGCCAGCCGGAAGTACCGCACCAGCCGGTGCTCGCGCACCGCCCGCGCCGCCCGCACCGCGTCGTTGTGGAAGCGACGGGCCATCGGCACCCGGCGCACCGCGGCCGTCAGATCACGAACCGCGTCCTCGCCTCCCGGCTCGGCCACCAGCGCCGCCACCTGCTCCGGCTCCTCGAACACCGCCCGCAGCGCCAGGCTCAGCTGGCTCTCGGCCACCTCACGCTGCTCGTCCTCGGCCTGCCGGGCCGCGTGCGCCGCGTCCAGCAGCAGCAGCGAGGCCGCCGGATCCATCAGCGAGGACGTCGCCAGCTCCACCGCCACCGACGCCCGACGGACCAGCTGCGCGTCCAGCGCCGCCCGCGCGGCGTCGATCCGGGCGTGCAGCCGGTCCAACCGGCCGGCCGTCCAACTCAGGTACATGCCGAACAGCACCACGGCCACGCCGGCCCAGATCCAGGTAGTCACGGGCCGCTACGTTACCGGGTGTCACGATCTCAGCCCTGGGCGGTCGCGCTCCGGTAGGCCTTGTCGTCGATCTCGGTGACGCTCACCGCGGTGAACAGCCGGGTGCCCGGCTTCGGCCGGACGTACTCGGCCACCAGCGCCAGCACGCCCTCGCTCAGCGCCGTCCTGGCCTCCGGCGCACGGCCCGGGAAGATCTGGAACTCGACGAACACCTGGGCGTCGCCGGCGACCCCGCTGGTGCCCACCACCAGCTCCTCGTTCGGCCGGAACACCGTCTTGCAGGACTCCGGCTTCGCGCCGATGGTCTCCTCCGTGAGCCGGTTGATCGCCAGACCCAGCCCCCGGCGGTCGAAGGTCCCGGTCAGGCCGGCCGAGTAGTCGACGGAAATCTGCGGCATCGGTTGCCCCCATGAATAGCGGTGACGCGGTCGCCCGACCCTAACGCCGCCGATCAGTCCCGGGCCAGACCGAACCGGCCGCGCCGACCGCTGCGCACGTCCTCCTGGACCGCCACCGCCTCCCCGGCCGTCACCGTCTCGTACACGGCCAGGATGTCCGCGCCGACGGTCGACCAGTCGAAGCGCCGCACGTGCCGCGAGGCCGCCGACCGCAGCTCCGCCAGCCGCGCCGGATCCCCCAGCAGCCGCAGCGCCGTACGGGCCAGCGCGTCCGCGTCCTCCACCGGGAACAGCTCGCCCGCGTCCCCGCCGTCCAGCACCTGCTTGAACGCGTCCAGATCGCTGGCCAGCACCGGCGCGCCCGCCGACATCGCCTCGACCAGGATGATCCCGAAGCTCTCGCCACCGGTGTTCGGCGCCACGTACAGGTCCACGCTGCGCAGCAGCCGCGCCTTCTCCCGGTCGGACACCATCCCGAGGAACTCCACCTGCGCGCGGACCTCGGGCGCCAGGCCCGCGACGGCCTCCTCCTCGTCGCCCTTGCCCGCCACCAGCAGCCGCACCCCCGGCCGCTCGGCCAGGATCCGCGGCAGCGCCGCCAGCAGCGTCGGCAGGCCCTTGCGCGGCTCGTTGATCCGGCCGATGAAGCCGATCGTGCCCGGCTCCCCCGACGCCGCGCCACCGGTCCAGCGCTCGTCCGGCTCGGCCTCCGCGAAGAAGCCGACGTCCACGCCGTTCGGGATCACCACCGCGTCCCCGCCCAGGTGCTCCACCAGGGTGCGCCGGGCGTACTCCGACACCGCGATCCGCGCCCGCATCTTCTCCAGGCCCGGCTGCAGGATCGGCGAGGCCGCGATCATCGCCCGCGAACGCGGGTTCGAGGTGTGGAAGGTGCCCACCATCGGCCCGGTCGCCGACCAGGCCGCCAGCATCGACAGGCTCGGCGAGGCCGGCTCGTGCACGTGCAGGATGTCGAAGCGCCCCTCGTGCAGCCATCGCCGCACCCGCGCCGCCGACAGGATCCCGAAGCTCAGCCGCGCCACCGACCCGTTGTACGGCACCGCCACCGCCCGCCCGGCCGAGACCACGTACGGCGGCAGCGCCTCGTCGTCCTCGGCCGGCGCCAGCACCGACACCGTGTGGCCCAGACCGATCAGGTGCTCGGCCAGGTCCCGGATGTGGAACTGCACCCCGCCGGGGACGTCCCAGTCGTACGGGCAGACGATGCCGATCTTCACGGGTTCCTCAAGCTCCTTCGGGCAGGTTGTACGGGCGGGCTCAGGCCCCGGGGGCCTCGGCCGCGGGCTCCGCGGACCGGACCGCCGCACCCGGCCGCGCGGTCGTCCCCTTCACCGTCTCACGGGCCGGCAGGTCGGCCAGCCAGAACTTCTGCAGCATGTGCCAGTCCTGCGGGTGCTCGGCGATCCCCCGCTCCCACACGTCCGCCATCGCCTGGGTCATCGCCAGGGTCTTCGCCTTGCGGTCGCCCTCCTCGGGCGCCACCACCTCGGGGTGGATCCGCCCCCGCATCACCGGACCGTCGTACCAGAGCGTCACCGGCAGCAGCGCCGCCCCGGTCCGCTGGCACAGCGCCGCCGGACCGGCCGGCATTCGGGTCGCCTCACCGAAGAACGACACCTCGATGCCCGCGTCCGAGAGGTCCCGGTCGCCCACCAGGCAGACCAGCCGTCCCTCGCGCAGCCGCCGCGCCAGCGTGCCGATCACGTTCACCCCGCCACCGGTCAGTGCCAGGACCTCCATGCCCTGGCCCTCCCGGAACGCCACGAACCGGTCGAACAGCCGCTCCGGCTTCAACCGCTCCGCGACCGTGGTGAACGGGTAGCCCTGCTGCGCCACCCAGGTGCCCGCCAGGTCCCAGTTGCCCATGTGCGGCAGGGCTATCACCGCGCCCCGCCCGGCCTCCAGCACCTCGCGCAGGTGCTCGAAGCCCTCCACCTGGACGTCCCGGGCGATCCTGGCCCGGCTCCACACCGGGAGCCGGAAGGACTCCATCCAGTACCGCAGGTACGACCGCATCCCGGCCCGGGACAGCGACCGCAGCGCGGCCCCGTCCAGCTCCGGACGGACCCGGCGCAGGTTCGCCTCCAGCTGGAGCACCCGCTTGCCGCGCCTGCGCCACGCGTAGTCCGCCAGGCCGTCGAACAGCGCCCGCGCCACCGGCTCCGGCAGGTGCTTCAGCACCGCCCACCCCAGCGCGTACGCCCAGTACACCAGTCGGTCCGTCACCGCAGGACGCCCCCCATCAGCTCCCGGCCGCCGCTCGGTCGGCCTCGAACGCCTCCCGGCGCACGGTCAGCATCCGCTGGAACACCGTCACCAGGCTGCCCACCGCCACCAGCCACAGCGCCACCGGCAGCAGCCACTCCACGTACGGCACCCCGAACACGTGCAGGCCCGCGACCCCGGCCGCCACCAGGCTGATCACCAGCCGCTCGGCCCGCTCCACCAGCCCCGACACGTCGCACGGCAGGCCCTGGCTCTGCGCCCGCGCCTTGGTGTACGACACCACCAGGCCGCTCGCCAGGCAGAAGATCGCCACCGCGCACAGCAGGTTGTTGTCACCCTTGCCCGCGTACCACATCGCCAGGCCGCCGAAGATGGCCGCGTCCGCGACCCTGTCCAGGGTGGAGTCCAGGAACGCGCCCCACTTGGTGCTCCGGCCCAGCTGGCGGGCCATGTTCCCGTCCACCAGGTCCGAGAAGATGAACAGCGTGATCGTGATGGTGCCCCAGAAGAACTCCCCGCGGGGGAAGAACACCAGCGCACCGGCCACCGAACCGGCGGTACCGATCAGCGTCACGGCGTCCGGACTCACGCCCAGACGGATCAGGAACGCGGCGAACGGGGTCAGAACACGTGTGAAGAAGGCACGCGCGTATTTGTTGAGCATGGCCTTCCCAGCCGCTCCGATCTCCCAGATACCCACCTGGCGCAGCACGCGCAGCAGGCGTCCGGACGAATGAGCACGCCCGGCGCACCCATCGTAGCCACGCCGACGACACGCTCCGGCGCACGCACCGCCCGACGGCACACCAGCCACACCGCACACACGCACGGTCACCGATCGCCCGTACGACACGCGCCCGCCGGACCCCGACCCTAAACTGCCAAGGACAGCCCCGGCGCGACGGGAGGAGACCCCGATGCCCGACCGCAGCACGGCCCGCGCCAACCAGGCGCCCACCGTCACCGGCCCCCGGGACCTGCGCAACGTCGTCCTCATCGGCCCCAGCGGTGTGGGCAAGACCACCCTCGCCGAATCCCTCGCCCTCGCCGCCGGCGCCACCGGCCGCGCCGGACGCGTCACCGACGGCACCACCGTCTCCGACCACGAGGAGATCGAGCACCAGCAGCAGCGCTCCGTCCAGCTCTCCCTGCTCCCGCTCGAATGGAAGGGCGTCAAGATCAACCTGATCGACCCGCCCGGCCACCCCGACTTCACCGCCGACCTGCGCGCCGCCCTCCACGCCGCGGACGCCGCCGTCTTCGTCGTCTCCGCCACCGACCCGGTCACCGCGCCCACCCGCGCCCTCTGGCGCGAATGCGCCGCCGAAGGCATCCCGCGCGCCATCGCCGTCGCCAAACTCGACCTCGCCCGCACCGGCTTCGAGGACATCCTCACCGCCTGCCACGACGCCTTCGGCCTGGGCCCCGACACCCTCCGCCCGCTCTTCCTGCCCGTCCTCCACGACGGACACCCCGACGGCAGCGTCGACCTGCTCACCGGCGACACCTACGGCGACACCGACCCGCTCCCCGACACCGGCCCCGCCCACGACAGCCTCGTCGAGGCCATCTCCGGCCAGGACGACACCCTCATGGAGCGCTACCTCGCCGGCGACACCCTCGACACCGACGCCCTCGAAGCCGGCCTGCGCCGCGAAGTCCTCGACTGCACCCTCCACCCCGCCGTCCCCACCAGCGAGAACGGCCTCGGCGCCACCGAACTGCTCGACCTCATCGCCCACACCTTCCCCGACCCCACCGAACGCACCCGCCCCGCCCCCGACTGCGACCCCGACGCCCCGCTCGCCGCCCAGGTCGTACGCGTCACCGGCGACGCCTACGTCGGCCGGATCAGCCTGCTGCGCCTGTACGCCGGCACCCTGCGCCCCGACACCCGGATCCACCTCGCCGGCCCCGCCCACACCGCCGACCAGAACGGCGAGGAACGCGTCACCACCCTCACCAGCCCCTTCGGCAGGCTCCAGCGCCCCGTCCCGCACGCCCTCGCCGGCGACCTCGTCTGCGCCGCCAAACTCACCACCGCCCGCGCCGGCGACACCATCCACGACCCCGGCCACCCCGTGGAACTCGACGGCTGGACCCTCCCCGAACCCCTGCTGCCCATCGCCGTCGAAGCCCACAGCAAGGCCGACGACGACAAGCTCTCCCAGGCCCTCACCCGCCTCACCGCCGAGGACCCGGCACTACGCCTGGAACAGAACCCCGACACCCACCAACTCGTCCTCTGGTGCACCGGCGAGGCCCACGCCGAGGTCGTCCTCGACCGGCTGCGCACCCGCCACGGCGTCCACGTCGACACCGTCGAACCCCTGGTCGCCCTGCGCGAGACCTTCGGCACCGCCGCCGCCGGCCACGGCCGCCTGGTCAAACAGTCCGGCGGCCACGGCCAGTACGCCATCTGCGACCTCGAAGTCGAACCCCTCCCGGCCGGCTCCGGCTTCGAGTTCCAGGAACACGTCGTCGGCGGCGCCGTCCCCAAGCACTTCATCCCCTCCGTCGAGAAGGGCGTCCGCGCCCAACTCGCCAAGGGCGTCGGCACCGGCCACCCGCTCGTCGACATCCGGGTCACCCTCACCGACGGCAAGGCGCACTCCGTCGACTCCTCCGACGCCGCCTTCCAGAACGCCGCCGCCCTCGCCCTGCGCGACGCCGCCGAGCACGCCGTCATCCGCCTGCTCGAACCCGTCGCCGCGGTCAGCGTCCTGCTGCCCGACGACTACCTCGGCGCCGTCCTCGGCGACCTCTCCGCCCGCCGGGGCCGCGTCCTCGGCACCGAGACCGGCGGCCCCGGCCTCACCCTGCTGCGCGCCGAGGTCCCCGAGCTCGAACTCGTCCGCTACCCGATCGACCTGCGCTCGATCACCCACGGCACCGCCGAGTTCTCCCGCGCCTACCTGCGCCACGAACCCATGCCGGCCGCCCTGGCCGACCGCTACACCGACTGAGCCGCCTTCCGGGCCGACAGCGCACACGCCGCCGTACCCCCCGGCATCCGGTGCCGGTTGCGCGCCACCCAGCGGTACGCCAGCGCCGCCACCGGCCGCACCGGCGCCAACGTCAACACGGCGCCCAGGTACGCCCACGGCCCACCGGAGCGCATCAGCAGCCGCGCAACCGCCTGCGCGCCCCCGTACACCCGGCCCGCCGGAGTCACCCACAGCACCTCGCGCTCGGCCCGCTCGGCCGACACCGATCCCCCGCCGCCCGCCAGCGCGTCCAGCGCCGGAAGGTCCGCGAACTGGAACGGCTCCGCCTCCCAGCCCCCCGAGGCCAGCGTCTGCCGCAGGTACCGCTCGGCCCACCGCACGCAGGACGAACAGAACGCGCAGTCCCCGTCGAAAACCAGCACCGGATCCTTCACGGCGGCTCCCTTCCTCGCTCCCACCATCATCCTGCCCCACCCCGATCCGGCCGGTACGGACGGGTATCGAGCCGACCGAACCTGGGCATCATGCCTCTCAGGCCGCATGCGGCTCGATCGTGACGGTACTTCAGACGATCATCGGCGCAGGGGTGCCGCGGCACGGTACCCTGCCGCTGACAAGGGGAGGAGGGGACGCCACCGTGACCACACTCGACATGACCCCGGGTGCGCAGATACCCCGGACCGACGCCGGCCCGCAGACCGCCGTCACCCAGGCGCTCTCCTCGGCCGCCTACCGCGACGGCGAGGTCAACAAGTTCGTCGCCGACGTCGCCGACGCCAAGGAGAAGAAGGGCCGCTTCGCGCTCTTCCGCCCCAATATCGGCGAGGCCTTCAGCAAGGCGCTGATCTCCCGGGCCCTGGGCGGCGACCGCAAGCCCCTCGTCCCGGCCTTCGGTGTCGACACCCGCCAGGTCGTCGAGCACTGCCTGGCCGCCGAGGAACTGCGCAACGCCCGCGACCGACAGCTCAGCACCGTCACCGTCGTCACTGGCCTGCTCTTCCTCCCCGGCACCCTGATCTGGCTCGGCGCCTTCCAACTGCGCGCCTGGCTCAAGCGGGACAACACCCGCGGCGCCGACGCCTACGGAGCGCTCGCCCTCATCGGGGCGGCCGCGCTCGCCGCGCTGCTCCTGTTCCGCCCGCCGGCCGCCGGGTTCCTCGGCATCTACCTGCGGATCACCATGCTCGCCCCGGTCATCGGCTGGTACCTCGCCCGCCGGATCGTCGAGCGCTCCGCCGTGGACCTGCGCTCCCGCTGGCAGGACCTGGTCGGGGGCAGCGCGGTCGCCGCCACCGTGGCCAAGGCCGTCCCCCGCGACGACCTGGACAAGAAGGCCAACGAGCTGCGCGACAAGCTCGGCCGCCTGGACGCGGAGCAGGAGACCAACGTCCACCACTACGCCGGCCCCAAGGGCATCCTGGGCGCCGGCCGCCGCTGGGGCGAGTGGCGCCTGGCCGACACCCTGCACCCCGCCGAGGGCCACGCCGACTTCCGCGCGTTCCACCCCTGGGACCTGGTCCGCCGGATCTCGGCCCACCTCAAGGGCCTCGGCGTCAGCCACGTCGCCAACAGCGGCATCCCCAACGTCCACATCAAGCAGTGGGTCGTCTTCGACGTCAGCGAGGGCGCCGACGAGATCAGCCGCCCCGGCAGCGCCGACATGGACGGCGACCGGATGCGCGACTTCGCCGTGCAGAGCATCGCCGACAAGCAGACCTTCCCCGGCGGCCCCCGGCACTATCTGGCCACCCAGTTCATCACCCACGACGGCAAGCTGATCATCACCTTCACCGTCACGGTGACCCTGCTGGCCAACGTCCTGAGCATCTCGGTGGCCGGATACGCGCTCGGCCCGGTCAAGGGCGTCTTCTTCGACAAGCCCAAGGACAAGGAGAAGTCGGTCGCCAAGACCGTGAAGTTCTGGGAGGAGCGCACCGTCAAGCTCCCCCTGATCGACAACGACGAGGTCGTCCGCCAGGCCGTCCGCGCCCCCTTCCACCGGATGCCCGGCCTGCTCGGCTGGCTGGGCGGCGGCCTCGGCCTGCCCGAGCCCTTCGGCCTGCGGCACGCCTGGGTCGGCACCGCGTGGAACAACCGCTCCATGGTCGACAACGCGCTCAACGCGTCCGTCCCGGTGCTCAACGCGGTGCACTCCGCCACCCTGGAGTTCCTCCAGGAGCACGACCTGGACGCCGACCGCTTCTTCAAGACCCGCACCTCGATCATCAAGTCCGAGGCGCAGGGCACCCGGCCGTACAAGGTCGACGAGTTCAACGCCGGCTGACCGGCACGCACGCGAAAGGGGCCTGCCCGCCGAACTCCTCGGCGGGCAGGCCCCTTTCGTACGCGCGCCCGTCCCGGACGCGTGCTCGGCGGATCAGCCCTGCGGCCAGACCTCGGCCAGCATCTTCCGGGTGTCCGCCAGCAGCTGCGGCAGCACCTTGGTGTGGCCGACCACCGGCATGAAGTTGGTGTCCCCGCCCCAGCGCGGCACCACGTGCTGGTGCAGGTGCGCCGCGATCCCGGCACCGGCCGCCGCGCCCTGGTTCATCCCGATGTTGAACCCGTGCGCCCCGGAGGCGGCGCGCAGCGCGGTCATGGCCTTCTTGGTGAAGTCGGCCAGCTCGGCCGTCTCCGCGCCGTCCAGGTCGGTGTAGTCGGCCACGTGCCGGTACGGGACCACCATGAGGTGCCCGCCGTTGTACGGGTACAGGTTCAGCACCGCGAACACGGCACTCCCCCGGGCGATGATCAGCCCCTCCTCGTCGGTCAGCGACGGGATCGAGCAGAACGGACAACCGTCGTCCGGAGCCGGGCCGGTGGGCTTGTTCTCACCCTGGATGTACGCCATCCGATGGGGGGTCCACAGGCGGCGGAAGCCGTCCGGCTCACCGACACCCCGCTGCAGTTCCGGCTCAGTCGTCATGCTGATCAGCATATTCGCCCGACGGTGCTTGCAAAGCCGCGCGGGGCAGACTCTTGGAGAGCCTGCCCCGCGCGTGATGGTCCGACTACGGCGTCACACCTGGATGCGGTTCTTCACCGCGTCCACGATCTCCTGGACGGCGTCCGCCACCGGGACGCCGTTCTTCTGCTCGCCGTTGCGGTAGCGGAAGGAGACGGCACCGGCCTCGACGTCGTCGTTGCCCGCGATGAGCATGAACGGGACCTTGGTCTTCTGGGCGTTCCTGATCTTCTTCTGCATGCGGTCGTCCGAGGTGTCCACCTCGACCCGGATCCCGTGCTTCCTGAGCTCGGCCGCGACCTCCAGCAGGTACGGCACGTGCTCGTCGGTGATCGGGATGCCGGTCACGGTGACCGGGGCCAGCCACGGCGGCATGGCGCCGGCGTAGTGCTCCAGCAGCACCGCGAAGAAGCGCTCGATCGAACCGAAGAGCGCACGGTGGATCATGACCGGCCGCTGACGCGAGCCGTCCGCGGCGGTGTACTCCAGATCGAAGCGCTCGGGCAGGTTGAAGTCCAGCTGGATGGTCGACATCTGCCAGGTCCGGCCGATGGCGTCCTTGGCCTGCACCGAGATCTTCGGGCCGTAGAAGGCCGCGCCGCCCGGGTCCGGCACCAGCGGCAGACCCTGCTTCTCGGCCACGCTCGCCAGGACGCGGGTGGCCTCCTCCCAGGTCTCGTCGCTGCCGACGAACTTCTCCGGGTCCTTGGTCGACAGCTCCAGGTAGAAGTCGGTCAGACCGTAGTCGCGGAGGAGGTTGAGCACGAAGGTGAGCGTCGAGTCGAGCTCCTCCGCCATCTGCTCACGGGTGCAGTAGATGTGCGCGTCGTCCTGCGTGAAGCCGCGGGCACGGGTGAGACCGTGGACCACGCCGGACTTCTCGTAGCGGTACACCGTCCCGAACTCGAAGAGGCGCAGCGGCAGTTCACGGTACGAGCGGCCGCGCGCGTCGAAGATCAGGTTGTGCATCGGGCAGTTCATCGGCTTGAGGTAGTAGTCCACGCCCTCGTCGAGCTGCATGGGCGGGTACATACCGTCCGCGTACCAGTCGAGGTGGCCGCTCTTCTCGAAGAGCTTCCCCTTGGTGGCGTGCGGGGTGTAGACGAACTCGTAGCCCTCCTCCTCGTGCCGCTTGCGCGAGTAGTCCTCCATGGCGCGGCGGATGATGCCGCCCTTGGGGTGGAAGACGGCGAGGCCGGAGCCGATCTCCTCGGGGATGGAGAAGAGGTCGAGCTCGTTGCCGAGCTTGCGGTGGTCGCGCTTCTCGGCCTCGACGAGGAAGTCGAGGTGGGCCTTGAGCTCGTCCTTGGTCGGCCAGGCGGTGCCGTAGATGCGCTGCAGCATCGGGTTCTTCTCGCTGCCGCGCCAGTAGGCGGCCGCGTTGCGCATCAGCTTGAACGCCGGGATGTGCCGGGTGCTGGGCAGGTGCGGGCCGCGGCAGAGGTCGCCCCAGCACTGCTCGCCGCTCTTGGCGTCCAGGTTGTCGTAGATGGTGAGCTCGCCGGCGCCGACCTCGACGTCGGCGCCCTCGCCGGCGGTGGCGGCGGAGCCCTTGAGACCGATCAGTTCGAGCTTGTACGGCTCGGCGGCCAGCTCCTCGCGGGCGGACTCGTCGGTGACCACGCGGCGGGAGAACTTCTGCCCGCGCTTGATGATCTCCTGCATCTTCTTCTCGATGGCCTTGAGGTCATCGGGGTGGAAGGGCTTCTCGACGTCGAAGTCGTAGTAGAAGCCGTCCTTGACCGGCGGGCCGATGCCGAGCTTGGCCTCGGGGAAGAGCTGCTGCACGGCCTGGGCCATGACGTGCGCGGTGGAGTGGCGCAGGATGTCGAGGCCGTCCTTGCTGCCGATCGCGACCGGCTCGACCTCGTCGCCGTCCTGGAGGACGTGGGCGAGGTCCTTGAGCTGGCCGCCGACGCGGGCGGCGATGATCGAGCGGTCGTCGGCGAAGAGCTCGGCGGCCGTGGTGCCCGTCGTCACCACGCGCTCTTCCCGATCGGGTTCGCGGCTGATGATTACCCGGACGTCCGTCACCGGTCTCTCCTGACGTGCTGGATTTCAGAGGACGCAACACTGCGCTGCGCGTGACGATGGTACCGAGAGCGCCGCCCCCGCCGTCCACCTACGCCCCTTCTCCCCCGTCCTCTCCTCCGTCCTGGAGCCCCTTGAGCAGCCGCTCGCGGTCGCCCTCCTCCCAGCCGCGGAGCTCCAGGCCGTGCGGCCTGGTCAGCGTGCGGAAGCCGTCGCGCCGGTCCAGGCGGCCGGAGACCCGTACCGGGGCGCCGGCCAGGTGGGCCTCGGCGGCGAGCCGGTAGTCGGGGTCGGGCAGGCGGAGCTTGAGCTCGCGGACCTCGGCGCCGCCGAGCACCCGCAGCCGTACGGTGCCCGGTCCGGCCGGGTCGGCGCGCTTGAGCCGGACGACCAGGCCGACCACGGTGACGTCGACGGCGGGTTCGATCCGTTCCAGCAGGTCGGCGGCCTCGGCGAGGGCGGGCAGGTCGCCGGGCGAGAAGTCGAGCTCGATCCGGCGGTCGCCGAAGCCGCCCGGGGTCCCGGCGGCGGGCGACCAGGCGACGGTGAGCCGGGCCGCGGTCGCGCCGCGGACCAGTTCGTCGACGGACTGGACGAGCTCCCGGCTGACTCCGGCCTGGACGGCGTTCTCGAAGGCCTCGGGCCCACCGCTGACCCGGCGGTAGTCGACCGCGTCGCGCAGCGCCTCCAGGGCGCGGACCAGGGTGGTGACGGCGGCCCGGCCCTCGGGGGCGGGGGTGTGGGCGGTGAGGACGGCGCCCTGTTCGACGACGAGCACGCGGTCCAGGAAGTCCTCGGCGAGGCCGTCCAGCCGGGCGCCGAAGTAGGCGGCCCTGGTCCGTCCGGCCTTGGCCCCGGCGGCGAGCATCGCCCGTGCCGCCTGCCGGAGCCGTTCGGCCTCGTCCCAGGGGACGGCGTCGGCCGGGCCGGGCAGTTCCCGGCGCCAGCGCAGTTCGTCGCCGGGGACGGCGAGGGCGAGCAGGATCGAGCGGGCGGTGGGGGTGCGGGAGCGGGAGAGCGCGGTGACGGCGTCGGTGAGGAGTTCGACGGCGTCGTCGAAGCCGTCCCCGGCGGGGACGAGGAGGCTGGTGCCGGCCTCGCCGTCGGGCGGGGTCCAGCGGCCGTACCGGGCGGCGGGGCCGCCGCGCCGGACCCAGCCGTGCCGGGCGAGCAGGGTGGCGAGCACCGCGGGGTCGACGGTGGCCGGGTCGGGCAGGGCCGGGTTCGGCTCCTCCGGTCCGTGCGGCAGGGTCATGGTGGCTCTCCCTCGCTGCCGGGGCCGGGCGGTCACGGGCTGCCGCCCGCGCCGACCCGGGCCATGATGTCGCAGAGCGCGCGGTCGTCGAAGACCTTGGCGGTGGGCACCCGGACGTTGGTGCGCCGTTGGCCGGTGACGGGGTGGCCTGCGAGGTTGACCCAGTAACAGCAGTGCCGCAGCTCCAGGGCGTCCGGGCGGGCGCGGAGCCAGCGGTCGACCCGGCGCGGCAGCAGCATCACGACCAGGATGCGCGGGACGGCGACCCGGGCGCGGGCGAGCTTGCGCAGGTGGTCGTTGTCCAGGGTGAAGCTGAAGAACGGCCCGGCGGGGTCGGGCGCGATCTGCTGGGTCGCCTTGAGCTGGATCTTGATGGTGACCTCGTCGTCCACCTCGTGCGCCCGGGAGCCGTGGCTGACGTGCCAGTCGATGCCGTTGTCCGGGAACGGCTGGGAGAGCGAGCAGCCGGCCGCGGCGGCGACCGCGTGCAGGTAGCCGACCTGCAGCGTCTCCATGCAGGCGGTGACCGCGAGGTTCCCCCGTAGTACGGCCGCCGCCCCCTCGGGCTGCGGCTGGGTCAGTGCCATCGCCCCGTGGCCTCCCCCGGCTCCGGGCCCGTCCGGAGCCGGACGGGACAGTCATGGGCAGGATCCCCGGTCGGGCCTGGGCCAAACGGTTGAACGGCCGTCAGAACCGGGTATCACCAGGGCGCGCCGAACGCACGCCTGAGGGGCAGTCATGCAGCAGCACTGGTACACCGGCCCACTCGCCTCCTTCGACACCGAGACCACCGGCGTGGACGTGGAGACCGACCGGATCGTCTCGGCCGCCCTGGTCGTCCAACCCGCCCCGGGCGCACCGGTGCGGACCACCACCTGGCTCGCCGATCCGGGGGTGCCGATCCCGGACGGCGCCCGGGCGGTGCACGGCATCACCGACGAACGGGTCCGGGCGCACGGCCGGCCGGCCCGCGCGGTGGTGGCGGAGGTCGCCCGGGCGCTGGCGGACCAGGCGCGGGCCGGCTGCCCGGTGGTGGTGATGAACGCGCCGTACGATCTGACGCTGCTGGACCGGGAACTGCGCCGCCACCACGGGCTGACGCTCGCCGGCGGGCTGGACGGCGCCGGACTGGTGGTGCTGGATCCGCGGGTGCTGGACAAGCACGTGGACCGCTACCGCAAGGGCCGCCGGACGCTGACCGACCTGTGCGCCCACTACGGCGTGGAGCTGGCCGGGGCGCACGACGCGGCGGCGGACGCCACGGCGGCACTGGCACTGACCCGGCGGATAGGCGCCCGCTACCCGGCGGCGCTGGGCGGGCTGACGGCGGCGGAGCTGCACCTGCGGCAGGCGGTCTGGCACGCGGCGCAGGCGCGCGGGCTGCAGAGCTGGTTCGACCGCTCGGGGGTGCCGGAGCGGGTGGACCTGTCCTGGCCGCTGCGGCCGGCCCGGTGCGTCTGCGGCCGCCGGCTGGAGCCCGGACACGGCTGCGAGGCGGCGGCGTAGCGGTCGACCGGGCCCGAACGCGCCGCAGGCCCTGACCGGTTTCCTGGTCAGGGCCTGCGTGCTGTCCGGTGGGCGATACTGGGATCGAACCAGTGACCCCTTCGGTGTGAACGAAGTGCTCTCCCGCTGAGCTAATCGCCCGGGCAACGAGAAGAACCATAGCACCATTCGGGGGGCTTCGTACAACTCGCCCCTTCCGGGAGGCGGCCGACAGATCCGCAGAACTCGCGCTCCGCACGGGAGATGACTGAGCCTCAGCCGGATTACGGACGGCGGTCCGGGGTTGATTCCGGAAATACACGTGAGGCCCAGCCGATAATCGGCTGGGCCTCACATATCACAACGCATTCCGGTGGGCGATACTGGGATCGAACCAGTGACCCCTTCGGTGTGAACGAAGTGCTCTCCCGCTGAGCTAATCGCCCGGGTGCAGGGAAAACATTACCGCATCCCGGGGGGTGGTCCGAACACCCTCAGGCCTCCGCCCGCCCCCGGACCGGTCGGCCGGTCCCCCGCCGGGCGGGGCCGCGACGGCACACCCGCCCGGCGGCCTCGCCGACCTCGCGACGGGTCCGGCGCCGATCCGCCCGCCGGGGAGGATCACGACCCCGGTCGGGCGCCCGGGCCGGGCGCCGGGGTCCAGCCGGGGCCCGTGGGCCGACCACCCGGCCCCGTCAACGGACACGCCGCCCGGAGCGACGGGTTCACCCGTTCTCGTGTTCCTGCGCCCCTTGTCGTTTCGCACAGTCAAGCCGGGAAACTAACCAAGAAGGGCCCGCTAATGCCCGGCCCGGCCACTCTGCGGCGATTCCGCAATGCGCCGTAAGGGGTACGACTCGCGCCCGAATCGGGACAGAGGGGTTTACATCGGGCTTGGAGGTGGGATGGTCCGTTCGCCGACGTGCGATTCCCCGAGCGCACACTGAGCGAAAGGCCATGGCGCTTATGAACACCACGGTCAGCTGCGAGCTGCACCTGCGCCTCATCGTGTCCAGCGAGTCCTCACTGCCCGTCCCCGCGGGCCTTCGCTACGACACCGCCGACCCCTACGCCGTGCACGCCACGTTCCACACGGGCGCCGACGAGACCGTGGAGTGGGTGTTCGCCCGAGATCTCCTCGCGGAGGGGCTGCACCGACCCACCGGTACCGGCGACGTCCGGGTGTGGCCGTCGCGCAGCCACGGGCAAGGGGTGGTCTGCATCGCACTGAGCTCTCCGGAAGGAGAGGCCCTGCTGGAGGCCCCGGCCCGGGCGCTTGAGTCGTTCCTCAAGCGGACGGACGCCGCGGTGCCCCCCGGCACCGAACACCGTCACTTCGACCTCGACCGGGAGCTGTCCCACATCCTCGCCGAAAGCTGACCCCGACCGGAGGCGGTCCAGCCCCGCTGCCTGCGGGGCCTCACCCCCTGCCGTCATCGCAGCCGTCCTACTCGGGGGCACGGCAGCGGACTCAGCCGCGTTACGACGCGGCCTCGGGGCCGGTGGACCGCCCCGCTCCCACCGGAGCGGGGCTGCGGCACCGCAGGCGCCCGGTACCGGGCCGGTCATCCGTACGGGTGGCCGGCCCGGTGCCGGGCGCCTCAGCCTTGCCAGGGGTCGCACAGGGGGCGCACATGCCGGAGTGGAGTACGGATCCGGACGCTCCGGCGCAATCCGTACAGGCCTTCGAAAGAACGCACCACCCTTCTGCCACAAGGGCCGGTATGGTCTGGGGTAACCGCGGACGCGGGGTATCGGAGTCCCCCTGCGCGAGGAGCCCCTACGTGCTGATCACCCATGACACCGAGTGCGCGCTGAGCATCCTCGTGGAGCTGCTCAACACCGCACCCGAGGTGTGCGGCGCCGAGCGGCTGCCGGACATCGCCGCGCTGGACGCCTTCGTGGTGCGCCAGGAGATCAGCGAGATCGACTCGCTGACCGAGGACGACCTGCGCCGGGTGCACGAGCTGCGGACCCGGCTGCGCGAGGTGTTCGCGACGCAGTCCACCGCCGAGGCCGCCGAGCTGGTCAACTCGATCGTCGCGGCCGCCGGGACGACGCCCCGGCTCACCAACCACGACCAGCACGACTGGCACATCCACTACTTCGCGCCGCACGCCGCGCTCGGCGACCACCTGGCCGCCGAGCTGGGCATGGCGCTGGCCTTCATCCTGATGGCGGGCGAACGGGAGCGGCTGCGCCGGTGCGAGGCGCCGGACTGCGCCCGGGTCTTCGTGGACCTCTCCCGGAACCGCTCCCGGCGCTACTGCGACAGCCGCACCTGCGGCAACCGGCTGCACGTGGCCGCCTACCGGGCGCGACAGCGCTCCGCGGAGACCGTCGCCTCCGCCTGACGCCGCCGGCCCTTCAGGGGCTCCGCGGGCCTCAGATCCCGCGCTTGCGGAGGATCTCCTCGATGTCGGCGAAGTCGCCGAGGCCGTCGTCCCGCTTGCCCGCCGCCTGCCTCCCGGGCGCCTTGGGTGCCTTGGGCGCCTGGGCCACCGCCGGGCGCTCGGGCGCCGGGCCGGCTGCCGCGGGGCGCTCCGGCGAGGCCTCCACGGCGCCGCGGCGGCCCACCCAGCGGGTGGTGACCAGCAGGGCCGCGGAGACGCCGAGCAGCACGATGCCGGTCCACACCCGGGGGTCGAAGACCAGCCTGGCCGCCCAGTCCGCGAACTCCCGGCCGATCGTGCTCGCCAGCGGGAACAGACCGGTCAGGTAGAGCCCGGCGGGCAGCAGGGCCACCGCGAACCAGCGGGTCGCCGAGAGGAAGCGCCGCCGCCAGGCCCGCTGGCCCGCGATCGCCACTCCGCCGGCAGTGAGGATGAAGCTGATCGCCGCGGTCAGCACGGGTTCACCCCTTCGCTTCCGGTCGTCCTGATCATCGCTGCCTCCCTGTCGGTGCGTGCTCGGGCGCACCGCCGGCCGGAACGGGCACCCACTAGTGGAACACTGGGGGAATGATCGATGGTTCCCTCCCCCGCCTCGAGTTCTGGTGCGACCTCCAGTGCCCGGACTGCCGCACCGCGCTGGACGACGTGCGGGCGCTGCGCGAGCAGTACGGCGACGCCCTTCCCGTGGAGCTCCGGCACTTCCCGCTGGAGAAGCACAAGCACGCCTACCCCGCCGCCGAGGCCGCCGAGGAGGCGTTCGCCCAGGGGCTGGGGTGGCCGTTCGTGGAGGCGCTGCTGGCCCGGGTCGAGGAGCTGGACGCGCGGGGGCAGCAGGTGCTGCTGGAGGTGGCCCGGGAGGTCGGCGTGGACGCCGAGGAGGTCGACACCGCGCTGATCGACGGCCGGCACATGCTGACCGTGGACGCCGACCAGGCCGAGGGCCGGGCGATCGGGGTCACGGGCACGCCGACGTACGTGATCGGCGGGAAGCGGCTGGACGGCGGGCAGAGCCAGGACGGACTGCGGGAGCGGATCACGGCCGTGATCGAGGCGGCGCGGACCTCCTGACGTCACGTCACAGGTGCTTGCCGTAGAGGCGGTTGGTGGTCTGGTAGCCGAGTGAGGCGTAGAGCCGGACGGCGACGGCGTTGTGGGCGAAGACGTTGAGGCCCAGGTTCCGCACTCCGGCCGCCAGGCACTCCCGTTCGGCGATCAGCATCAGGGCGCGGCCGTGGCCCCGGCCCCGGTGGGCCGCGGCCACCTCGACGGTCATCACCCAGGCGAGCGCTTCGCCGTCCGGCAGGTCGCGCAGGTGGAGGTCGAGCCAGAGCGAGCCGAGCGGCTCCGGCTCGCCGTCCGCGTACAGGCGGCGCAGGACGACTCCGGGGCTCTCGGCACCCTGCGGGAAGAGGTCCTGGTGCTCCAGCCGCGACTTGTCCCGGGCCTGCTGCTCACTGAGGCCGGAGTCGAGGAGCGAGCGCAGGTGGTTCCGCTCCGCCTGGCCGAGCCAGGCGGGGAACTCCTCGGCGCCGATCGGGCGCGCGACGACACCCCGGGGCAGGGCGGGCGCGACGGTCAGGCGCTTGGACATGTTCCGCGCCCGCTCGGTGTAGCCGAGGGTCAGGGCGAGGCCGCGGGCGGCCGGGGCCGACTCGGGGACGTCGACGTCCACCCGGGTGCAGCCCCAGTTGCGCAGCACCTCCTCCGCGGCCAGCCCACCGAAGGTGCCGCGGCCCCGGCCGCGGCCCTCGGTGACCTCCAACTCGGATATCCGCCCCCAGAGTTGGCCGCTGCGGGGAACGGCGGTGGTGCGCAGCGCGCCGACCGGGCGGCCGTTCGCGAGGATCCGCCAGCGTCTGGTGCGGCCGCCGTCCGCGGTGGGTGTCTCCGGGCCCTCGGGGCGCAGCGTGGTGGTCATGTGGTGGTCCCTTCCCCCTGTCGCGAAGGTTATCCGCGCTGTCGGCCCCACCCGGGGTCACGGGTCGAGGTCGTCGCCGCTGCGCTCGGTGAAGACGGCCATGGCCTTGGCGGTGACCGGGCCCGTGCCGGGCAGTTCACGGTCGTCGACACGGGTGACGGCCTGGACGTCGCGGGTGGTGGAGGTCAGGAAGATCTCCTCGGCGTCCTGGAGGGCGCTGAGCGGGAGGTCGGCCTCCTCGGCGCCGCACCAGTCGATGACCAGCTGCCGGGTGATGCCGGCCAGGCAGCCGGAGGCGAGGGCGGGGGTGAGCAGGCGGCCGCCGACGACCAGGAAGACGTTGGAGCCGGTGCCCTCGCAGAGTCGGCCGGCGGTGTTGGCGAAGAGCGCCTCGGAGGCGCCGGCGCGGTGGGCGGTGGCCAGGGCGACGACGTTCTCGGCGTACGAGGTGGTCTTGAGGCCGGCGACGGCGCTGTGTTCGTTGCGGCGCCACGGGACGACGGCGACGGCGGTCTCGTCGGGGCGGCGGTTGATGACGCCGAGGGCGACGACCAGGGTGGGGCCGGTGGTGCCGCGTTCGGAGCCGAGCGGGGCGTTGCCGCCGGTGTAGGTGACGCGCAGGCGGCCGAGCGGGGCGGGGTTGGCGGCGAGGACCTGGGCGCAGGCCTCGCGGACCAGGTCGTGGTCGGGGTCGGGCAGGCCGAGGCCGCGGGCGGAGCGGGTGAGCCGGTCGAGGTGGCGGGTGACCGCGAAGGCCCGGCCGTCGACGGTCTTCATGGTCTCGAAGACGCCGTCGCCGGTGGTGAGGCCGTGGTCGAGGACGGAGACGGCGGCGTCGGTGGAGTCGACGAGTGTCCCGTTGACCCAGCTCGTGGTGCGGTTGTGCATGGAGGGCTGCTCCTAGGCGCGGTGCGGCTCGTGGTCGGGTTCGCTGCCCGACGCTATCGCGACCAGGCGGGCGGCCTTCAGTTCGGTTTCCGCCCACTCGCGTTCGGGGTCGGATCCCCAGGTGATGCCGGCGCCGGTGCCGAAGCGCAGGACGGGGGCCTCGGCGTCCCGCCGGTCGATCCAGAAGGTGCGGATGCCGACGGCGAGTTGGCCCTCGCCGCGATCGGCGTCGACCCAGCCGACGGCGCCGCAGTAGGGGCCGCGCGGCGCGGTCTCCAGGGCGTCGATGATCCGCAGGGCGCTGGACTTGGGGGCGCCGGTGACGGAGCCGGGCGGGAAGGTGTCGGCGAGGAGTTCGGGCCAGCCGGCACCGTCGCGCAGGGTGCCCTCGACGGTGGAGACGAGGTGGACCAGGCCCGGGTGCTTCTCCACCACGCAGAGGTCGGGGACGGTGACGCTGCCGGTCTCGCAGACCCGGCCGAGGTCGTTGCGGACCAGGTCGACGATCATCACGTTCTCGGCGTGGTCCTTGTCGAGGAGGTCGCCCTCGGTACGGCCGGTGCCCTTGATCGGGCCGGAGGCGACGGTGCGGCCGTTGCGGCTCAGATAGAGCTCGGGGGAGGCGGTGGCGATCTCGACGCCGTGCCCGGGCAGCCGGACGGTGCCGGCGTAGGGGGCGGGGTTGCCGTGGGCGAGCAGGCCGGTGAGGGCGTCGATGTCGCTGCGGTCGGGGTCGGGCAGTGGTGCGGAGAGCACTCGGCAGAGGTTGGCCTGGTAGACCTCGCCGGCGGCTATGTGCTCGCGGATGCGGCGGACGCCCGCGGTGTAGGCGGCGCGGTCCAGGGAGCTGTGCCAGCTGCCGGCGTCCGGGCCGTGCCAGCCGGCGCCGGAGGGCGGGGCGGGGGCGGGGCGGACGTCGTCGAAGCGGGCGCAGGTGAGCCGCCCCTCGTAGTCGTGGGCGACGGCCCAGTAGCCGGAGGAGTCGAGCGCGGCCGGGTCCGCGGTGACGTCGCGCAGTCCGGTGGCCAGGCGGCCGCCGAAGCGGGCGAGCGGAGTGCGGGGGTCGGGGTGGCCGGACACGGTTCTCCTGCGCAATGGTGTCTGGGGGTGGCGGTGCCTGAAGTGTAGGTCGGGGGGCGTGACCCGGGTCGGGCCCGCGCCCGCGCACGAGCAGCCGCGTGCGTCGCGCGGGTGTGCGCCGGGTGACCTGCCGATGATCGTCCGGGAGCGCCGCAGGTCGCGGCCGACGACCGGCCGGAAGGCCTGACGGGACGGCACTCGACGGGCATCCCCTCGGCACGCTGCGGGAACGGATTTTTAGCTGGCCCGGGAATCCGCTAGAGTTCAACACGTCGCCGGGGAGCGCAGCCGAAGAAAAGCGGTGAAGATCCCGGGAGACAGGCGGACGTGGCTCAGTTGGTAGAGCATCACCTTGCCAAGGTGAGGGTCGCGAGTTCGAATCTCGTCGTCCGCTCGATGGAGAACAGTGTAAGATCGTTCTTCATGTGTTGCCTGGTGGAGTGGCCGAGAGGCGAGGCAACGGCCTGCAAAGCCGTGTACACGGGTTCAAATCCCGTCTCCACCTCCAAGAGGATCTCCCGGTTCCACCGGGAGACCTCCCCGCGCGATTAGCTCAGCGGGAGAGCACTACCTTGACACGGTAGGGGTCACTGGTTCAATCCCAGTATCGCGCACGTCGGATCCTCCGGGGTCCGCTGCAGGACCGCCTCACCAGGCGCGATTAGCTCAGCGGGAGAGCACTACCTTGACACGGTAGGGGTCACTGGTTCAATCCCAGTATCGCGCACAGTAACGGGCCCTTCGAGGTTCGCTGCACAACCGCCACACCAGGCGCGATTAGCTCAGCGGGAGAGCACTACCTTGACACGGTAGGGGTCACTGGTTCAATCCCAGTATCGCGCACAGTAACGGGCCCCTCGGGGCCCGCTGCACAACCGCCACACCAGGCGCGATTAGCTCAGCGGGAGAGCACTACCTTGACACGGTAGGGGTCACTGGTTCAATCCCAGTATCGCGCACAGTAACGGCCGAGGCCGCGATCCGTGAGGGTCGCGGCCTCGGCCTTTTCGTCGTTCCGGTGGGTTCGGCACGGTTCGTCGGCTTCGAGGGTGGTTCGGAACAGGGAAGAGCCGCGTACGGTCGCCCTCACCGACGTCCGTACGCGGCATCTCCGCCTGCCGGGGTGCTCTGCGCACCGCTCTCGCCCGTCCGCGTGTCATCGCGGTCGCGGCCTCCCCGGCGGCACTGCTCCCCGTCCCCAGGGGACCAGTGCCAGTCCATTGGTGTTGCTGGTTCCGCTCCCTCAGCCGCCGATCAGATCGGCCAGGGCTTCGACCTGGCTCGCCATCTGCTCCCACCCGCCGAACAGCAGCACCAGGACCACGGCGCACGGCAGGGCCATGGCCAGCGCGACGGCGGGGTGCCGGGTGGGCTGCTCGGCGGACTGGGACTGGGTGAAGGCCGGCCGACGGCCGCGGGTGGCTCCCGTCTGCTGCGATGCCATGGCCTTGCTCCTGATCCGGTCGAGTTGGCGCGGTGGACGGCTTACCTCGGGGGACGAGCTCCCCGTCCACCGCTGGACACAACGCTATTGGTCAGGGGCCTGTCCGGGCGTCATGCCGTCGTACTGTTCCTCGGGCATCCCGGAGGATGACGCTCAGACTCAAGGCGTACTACCGGAGGGGGAGGACCGCCTGACCGCACCCCCGGGGGAACCCTGAGGGGCGACCCCGAGAAACGATTCGGCACCTCTGTGACCTGCAGCTCAGCGCAAGATCGGACAATCGCACGGTGGCTTGAGGTGTTGCGTATCAGCACACCGCAGCGGCCAGTCCGTAAGCTGTGCCAGACAGGAACTGACGATGCCCCAACGGACGGGGCCTCACCCACAGGCTGACGGGGAACGAAACATGGCGATGATGCGGCTGAGGCGTGAGGACCCCCGCATCGTCGGGCCGTACCGCCTGCACCGGCGACTCGGGGCCGGCGGCATGGGCGTGGTCTACCTCGGCTCCGACCGCCGGGGGCAGCGCGTCGCCCTCAAACTGATCCGCGCCGAACTCGCCGAGGACCAGGAGTTCCGCACCCGCTTCGCCCGCGAGATCGCCGCCGCCTCCCGGATCCGCGGCGGCTGCACCGCCCGCGTGGTCGGCTCGGACATCGAGGCCGACCGCCCCTGGCTCGCCACCGCGTACGTGCCCGGGCCCTCGCTCTACAAGCGGGTCGGCGACGAAGGGCCGCTCAGCTGGCCCGAGGCCGCCCGCATCGGCGCGGCGCTGGCCGACGGGCTGGTCAAGGTGCACGAGGCCGGGGTCGTCCACCGGGACCTCAAGCCCTCCAACATCCTGCTCTCGCCGCGCGGCCCCCGGATCATCGACTTCGGCATCGCGTGGTCGCGCGGCGCCAGCACCCTCACCCACGTCGGCACGGCGGTCGGCTCCCCCGGCTTCCTCGCGCCCGAGCAGGTGCGCGGCGCCGCCGTCACCCCGGCCACCGACGTGTTCGCCTTCGGGGCCACCCTCGCCTACGCGCTCACCGGGGACACCCCGTTCGGATCGGGGGCGTCCTCCGAGGTGATGCTGTACCGGGTCGTCCACGAGGAACCCGACCTCTCGGCCGTCCCGCCGCAGCTCGCGCCGCTCATCCGGGCCTGCCTGGCCAAGGAGCCCGCCGAGCGGCCGGGTGCGGCCGCACTGCACGAGCGGCTCAGCGAGCTGGCGGCGCGCGGGGCCGCGGGGGCCGGGCGCGCGGCACGACGGGGTGCGGCTCCAGCGGCACCACCGCAGCAGGAGGGCGTCCGGCACGGCGTCCCGGCACCGGGGCGTCCGCCCGAGTCGGCCGCTCCGGCGCGGGCCCGCGCCGCGGCCGCCGGCCAGCCCGGGGTGCATCCGGGAGGACACCCCGGCGGGCACCCTGGCATGCATCCGGGAGCGCACCCCGGCGCGCATCCGGGAGGGCACCCCGGTGTGCATCCCGGAGGGCACCCCGGCGTGCATCCCGGCGAGCAGGCTCCGGGGGCCGCGGCGCGGCGCCCGACCGCACCCCTCCCCCGCCCCGAGGCGACGCCGGTGACCCGTCCGCCACGGGAACGCCCGCGGGAACGCGCGCAGACTCCCCCGCCGGCGCGGCCGCGACCGCGGGACCGGCAGCACACCCCGGCGCCCGGCGGGCGGCCCGGCACGGCGCGGCAGCGGCTGCTGCGGCAGCGGCTGATCGTCTTCGTGACCGTGACCATCGGTGTCGCGCTGGCCATCGCGGCGGCGCAGGGGTGCGAGAACAAGGGCAACCAGGGCATGCGGCCGCCGGCCGGGCAGACCGCGACGGCCGGTGCCGCAGGCGGGCAGGCGGCGCCCGGAACCTCGATGGACGTCGCACCACAGACCTCGGCGACACCGCTCCCGGCGGCGGCGCGCGGGAACGCCGGGGACGGTGGGCTGACCACCGCGCTGGGGCCGGTGCCCACGGTGGACTGGCCCAACCGCAGCTACCCCGACGGGACGGGCGGGAACGCCATCGCGCTGCACGACGGGCACTCGGTCGGGGCCGGACCGCAGGTCACGCTGAGCGCGGTGCTGCCGGCCCGGTACAAGGGCCAGCCGGCCACGGTCGTCGTCCTGCGGCGGGCGGAGGGCTCGGCGCCGGTCGACCTCGTCCAGCTCTACACCTTCACCGGGGACACCCCCGTCGCCGCCACCACCCGCACCTCGACGGCCGACCCGCAGGCCATCACCACCTGGCGCCTGGACGGCGGGGCGGTCGTCCGCGAGGAGCGCGTAGCCGCCACCAACGCGGTCACCTCGACCCGCTACACCGTCCGCGCCGACGGCACCCTCGACGAGTCCTGGCCCGGCGCGGGCGCCTCCGGCGGCACCGGCCTCACCCCGCCCCCGGCCGCCGCCCCCGCACCCCCGACAGCCCCGGCGGGCTGAGCCCCGCCGGGCACGGCGCCGTGCGCAGGAAGTCGGATCGGCCGACTTCCCGTGCGCCACTGCTGACGCACGCCCGCCAGGAACCACACCCGCTACCGGGAAGACGGCCCGCGAAGCAGAACGCCGGCGGGCGGCCACGGCGTGACCCATGAGCTGGCGCAGGAAGTCGGACGGGCCGACTTCTCGTGCACCACCACCAACACACGCCTGCCACCGGGAAGACGGCCCGCGACGCACGACCGCGCTGAACGCAGGAAGTCGGACCGGCCGGCTTCCTGCGTTGGGGGGTGGGTCAGCTCGTGGTGACGGCGTAGAAGGCGACTGCTGCGGCGGCGCCCACGTTGAGGGAGTCGATGCCGTGGGCCATGGGGATGCGGACCGGGTGGTGGGCGGCGGCGATGGCGTGGGGGGTGAGGCCGTCGCCCTCGGCGCCGAGCATGAGGGCGGCCTTGGGGAGGCGGTGCGGGGCCAGGGTGGCGAGGTCGACGGCGTTGTCGGCGGGGGTGAGGGCGAGCAGGGTGAAGCCTGCCGCGCGGACGGTGTCGAGGGCGGCGGGCCAGGGGTCGAGCCGGGCGTAGGGGACCGCGAAGACGGCGCCCATGGAGACCTTGACGGCGCGGCGGTAGAGCGGGTCGGCGCAGTCGGGTGAGAGCAGGACGGCGTCCATGCCGAGGGCGGCCGCGCTGCGGAAGATCGCGCCGAGGTTGGTGTGGTCGACCAGGCCCTCCAGGACGGCGACCCGGCGGGCCCCGGCGAGCACCTCGGCGGCCTCCGGCAGCGGCTTGCGCTCCATCGAGGCGAGGGCGCCGCGGTGGACGTGGTAGCCGGTGACGGCTTCGGCGAGCGCGGGCTCGACCACGTGGACGGGGGCCTCGGCCTCGGCGATGACGTCGGCCATCACGTCCAGCCACTTGGCGGTGAGCAGCATCGACCGCATCCGGTAGCCGGCCGCGAGGGCGCGGCGGATGACCTTCTCCCCCTCGGCGATGAACAGGCCCTCGGCGGGTTCGCGGCGGCGGCGCAGTTCGACGTCGGTGAGGCCGGTGTAGTCGGCGAGGCGGGGGTCGGCCGGGTCGGTGATGGTGCTGGGTTCGGACACCCTGAGATCTTGCCAAGCCGGGGCGGGGAAGGCCAAACGGCCGAAGGGGCGGGGTGGTCGCTGGCTGGTCCGAGTGCAAGCATGACCGTATGGCCCGAAATCCGGGCCGATCCTGGGCTCCGTCGGCCTCTGGTGCCACTGGCGACGCCGGCTCCTCCGGTGGGCGCCCACACGGTCGGCAACAGCTGCCACGCGCGAAGCGGCCGCGGCCGGTACGGCACCGGTCGGTGGCCGGGCAGGTGTTCGCGCTGCAGATCCTGATCGTGCTGCTGCTGGTGGCGGGGGCCGCGGTGGCGTTGTTGGTGCAGTCGCGCAACGACGCCGACCACGAGGCGCGCAACCGGTCGGTGGCGGTGGCTCAGGCCTTCGCCAACTCGCCGGGCATCGTGGACGCGCTGCGCTCCCCCGACCCCACCGCGCTGCTGCAGCCGAAGGCGGAGGCCGCGCGGATCTCCTCGGGTGTGGACTTCGTCGTCGTCCTGAACGACGAGGGCATCCGCTACACCCACCCCAACCCGGCCCGGATCGGCCACAAGCTCATCGGCACGTACGAGCCCGCGCTGCACGGCCAGGTGGTGGTCGAGCACCTCAACGGCACGCTCGGCCCGCTGGTCCAGGCGGTGGTCCCGGTGTACGCGCCGGACGGTTCGGTGGCGGGGATGGTCGCGTCGGGCGTGACCCTGAAGAGCGTCTCCTCCGCGAGCGAGCGCCAGCTGCCGGTGGTCCTCGGCGCGGCGGCGGGCGCGATCGGGCTGGCCACCCTGGGCACCGCGCTGATCAGCCGGCGGCTGCGGCGGCAGACGCACGGGCTGGGCCCGGCCGAGATGACCCGGATGTACGAGCACCACGCGGCGGTGCTGCACGCGGTGCGCGAGGGCGTGATGATCGTCGGCGGGGACGGGCGGCTGCTGTTGTGCAACGACGAGGCGCGTCGGCTGCTGGATCTGCCGCCGGACGCCGAGGGCCGCCCGGTGGCCGAACTGGGCCTGGAAGCGGCCCCGCTGGAGCTGCTGACCGCCGACCGGCCGGTGACCGACCAGGTGGTGCTGTCCGGGGAGCGGCTGCTGGCGGTGAACGTACGGCTCACCGACCAGGCCGGCGGCCCGCCCGGCTGCGTCGCCACGCTGCGCGACTCCACCGAGCTGCGGGCCCTGGCCGGCCGGGCCGAGGGCGCGCAGCGGCGGTTGCGGCTGCTGTACGACGCCGGGGTGACGGTGGGCAGTTCGCTGGACGTGACCCGCACGGCGGAGGAGCTGGCGCAGGCCGTGGTGCCGCGGTTCGCGGACTTCGTCACGGTGGACCTGGCCGAGGAGGTGTACTCCGGCGAGGAGCCGCCGCCCGGCACCTCGCTGGGCCGGATGCGGCGCGCGGCCCTCGCCGGGACGCGGGACGACGCCCCGTTCCACCCGGTGGGCACGGTGCTGGACGTGGTGCCCGCGACGCCGCTGGCCGGGACGCTGAACAGCGGGGCGCCCGTCCTGGAGCCGCGGCTGGCCGAGACGGAGCGCTGGCGGGTGCAGGACCCGGAGCGCTCGGCGCAGGTGCTGGCGTACGGGGTGCACTCGCTGGTGCGGGTGCCGCTGCGGGCACGCGGGGTGCTGCTGGGACTGGTCCGGTTCTGGCGGGCGGATCGCGCAGAGCCGTTCGAGCCGGAGGACCTGACGCTGGCCGAGGAGCTGGTGGCGCACGCGGCGGTGTGCATCGACAACGCCCGCCGCTACACCCGCGAGCACGCCATGACGGTGACCCTCCAGCACAGCCTGCTGCCGCGCAGCCTGCCGGCGCAGAACGCGCTGGAGGTGGCGCACCGCTACCTGCCCGCCCGGGCGGGGGTGGGCGGGGACTGGTTCGACGTGATCCCGCTGCCGGGCGCCCGGGTGGCGCTGGTGGTCGGGGACGTGGTGGGGCACGGGCTGCACGCGGCGGCGACGATGGGACGGCTGCGCACCGCGATCCACAACTTCTCGACGCTGGACCTGCCGCCGGACGAACTGCTGGGGCACCTGGACGAGTTGGTGAACCGGATCGACCAGGACGAGGCGGCCGACGACGGCGGCGCCGGGCTGGCCGGGGCGACCTGCCTGTACGCGATCTACGACCCGGTGTCGCGGCGCTGCGCGCTGGCCAGCGCCGGGCACCTGCCGCCGGCCGTGGTGGACCCGCAGGGCCGGGTGGGGTACCCGGAGCTGCCGACCGGGCCGCCCCTGGGGCTCGCGGTGCTGCCGTTCGAGACGGTCGAGCTGGAGCTGGCCGAGGGCAGCCTGCTGGTGCTGTACACGGACGGGCTGGTGGAGGGCCGCGACCGGGACGTCGACGACGGGCTGGAGCTGTTGCGGTCGGCGCTGGGCGGGTCGGCGCGCACGCCCGAGCAGACCTGCGCGGACGTGCTCGACGCGATGCTGCCGACGCATCCGGAGGACGACATCGCGCTGCTGGTCGCGGAGACCAGGGGGCTGGCGGCGGACCACGTCGCGGAGTGGGACGTGCCGTCCGATCCGGCGGCGGTGCGCACCGTCCGGGCGGCGGTGGCGGAGCGGCTGGCGCGGTGGGGGCTGGACGAGACCGCGTTCGTCACCGAGCTGATCCTGAGCGAGCTGGTGACCAACGCCATCCGGTACGGCTCCGCGCCGATCCGGGTGCGGCTGCTGCGCGACCGGGTGCTGATCTGCGAGGTGTCGGACGGCAGCAGCACCTCGCCGCACCTGCGGTACGCGGCGACCGAGGACGAGGGCGGGCGCGGGCTGTTCCTGGTCGCGCAGTTCGCGGACCGCTGGGGGACGCGGTACACGGCGACCGGGAAGGTCATCTGGACGGAGCAGCCGCTGGAGTAGGACGTCGGACCGGCCGACTTCCCGCTCCCCCGCCCGTAACGGCTCGGGGATCGCGGATCACGGCCGGAAGGCGGCGGCCAGCACGTCGACCACCTCGCCGACCACGATCACCGCCGGGGGCTTGACCCCCTCCGCCTCGACCACCGCGGCGACGGTGCCCAGGGTGGCGTCCACCCGGCGCTGGGCGGCGGTGGTGCCCTCCTGGACGATGGCGACCGGTGTGTCGGCCGGGCGGCCGTGCTCGACCAGCTCGGCGGCGATCGCACCGATCTTGTCCACCGCCATCAGCAGCACCAGGGTGCCGCTCATCCCCGCGACGGCCCGCCAGTTGGTCAGCGAGCGCGGGTCGCCGGGGCCGACGTGGCCGGAGATCACGGTGAACTCCTGGGTCAGCCCGCGGTGGGTGACCGGGATGCCGGCCGTCTCCGGGACGCTGATCGAGCTGGAGATCCCGGGCACCACGGTGACCGGGATGCCCGCCTCGGCGCAGGCCAGCAGCTCCTCGCCGCCGCGGCCGAAGACGTACGGGTCGCCGCCCTTGAGCCGGACCACGAACTTGCCGGCCGCGGCGTGCTCGATCAGTGCCTGGTTGATCGCCTCCTGGGCCATCTGGCGCCCGTACGGGATCTTGGACGCGTCGATCACCTCGACGTGCTCGGGCAGCTCGGCGAGCAGCTCGCGCGGGGCGAGGCGGTCGGTGACCACCACGTCGGCGTCGGCGAGCAGGCGGCGGCCGCGCACGGTGATCAGGTCCGGGTCGCCCGGGCCGCCGCCGACCAGGGCCACGCCGGCGCCGTGCGCGCGGTACTGGCGGGCGGCCAGCGAGCCGTCCCGCAGGCCGCCGACGATCGCGTCCCGCAGCGCGGCGGAGTGGCGCGGGTCGCCGGTGAGGACGGCGACGGTGGCGCCCGCGTCGCGGCCGCTGGCCGGGGTCCAGGCGGTGGCGGCGGAGGCGTCGTCGCTGCGGGAGCAGAACACCCGCTCCCGCTCGGCCTCGGCGCTGACCTCGGTGTTCACGGCCGGGTCGTCGGTGGCGACCAGGACGTACCAGGCGCCGGCCAGGTCGCCGTCCCGGTACGGGCGGGCGTGCCAGGTCAGCTCGCCCGCGTCGGCCATGGCTTGGACGGCCGGGGTGGTGGCCGGCGATATCAGGTGCAGCTCGGCGCCGGAGGCGATCAGGGCGGGCAGCCGCCGCTGCGCGACCTGGCCTCCGCCGACCACGACGACGCGGCGGCCGGCCAGCAGCAGACCGACCGGGTACGGGGTGCGGCCCTCGGTGCTGGGGTGCGGGGTGGGCGCGGTCATCGGCGGTGCTCCTGATCGGGGATGAGGGTGTGTTGTCGGTACGGCGGTACGCCGCTCCGCGGGCCGGCGCGCCCTCGGGCCGGTCCGCGGAGCGTGGCGAGGTGCGTCAGGCCTTCTCGGTGACCCCGGCGGAGTCGAAGGTGGCTACATCGTGCATCGCGCGGGCCGCACTCTGCACCAGCGGCAGCGCCAGCAGGGCACCGGTGCCCTCGCCGAGCCGCAGGTCGAGGTCGATCAGCGGACGCAGGCCGAGCTTCGCCAGCGCGGCCTGGTGGCCGGGCTCGGCGGAGCGGTGGCCGGCGATGCAGGCGGCCAGCACCTCGGGGGCGATCGCCTTGGCGGCCAGCGCGGCCGAACCCGCGATGACGCCGTCCAGCACGACCGGGGTGCGCAGCGAGGCGGCGCCCAGCAGGAAGCCGGCGAGGGCCGCGTGCTCCAGGCCGCCGACAGCGGCGAGGACGCCGATCGGATCGCTCGGGTCGGGCTGGTGCAGGGCCAGCGCGGCGCGGATGACCTCGATCTTGCGGGTGTGGGTCTCGTCGTCGATGCCGGTGCCGCGGCCGGTGACCTCGGCCGGGTCGAGGCCGGTGAACACCGAGATCAGGGCGGCCGAGGCCGTGGTGTTGGCGATGCCCATGTCGCCGGTGACCAGCGCCTTGTTGCCCGCCGCGACCAGGTCGCGGGCGGTCTCGATGCCGACCTCGATGGCCTTCAGCGCCTCTTCCCGCGTCATGGCGGGGCCCTGGGTCATGTCGGCGGTGCCGGGGCGGACCTTGCGCGGCAGCAGGCCGGTGGCGCGGCCCTGCTGGACGGCCTCCGGCAGCTCGGCGGCCACGCCGACGTCCACCACGCACACCTCGGTGCCGATCTGCTTGGCGAAGGAGTTGATCACCGCTCCCCCGGCCAGGAAGTTGCCGACCATCTGGGCGGTCACCTCCTGCGGCCACGGGCTGACGCCCTGGGCGTGCACGCCGTGGTCGCCCGCGAAGATCGCCACGCAGGCGGGCTCCGGGATCGGCGGCGGGCACTTGCGGGACAGGCCGCACAGCTGGGCGGAGATGATCTCCAGCATGCCGAGCGAGCCGGCCGGCTTGGTCATCCGCTTCTGCCGGTCCCAGGCCTCGCCGAGCGCCTTGGCGTCCAGCGGGCGGATGCCGCGCAGGGTCTCGGCCAGCAGGTCCTGCGGCTCCTCGCCGGGCAGCGCGCGGTTGCCGTACTGCTCCTCGTGGACCACCCAGGACAGCGGGCGCTTCTTCGCCCAGCCCTGCTGCTCCAGCTCGGGCTCGTCCGGGAACGAGTCGACGAAGCCGACGCACAGGTAGGCGACGACCTCCAGGTGCTCGGGCAGGCCGAGCTCGCGGACCAGTTCCTCGTCGTCGAAGAAGCTCACCCAGCCGACACCCAGGCCCTCGGCGCGGGCGGCCAGCCACAGGTTCTCCACGGCCAGGGCGGCCGAGTACGGGGCCATCTGCGGCTGGGTGTGCCGGCCCAGGGTGTGCCGGCCGCCGCGGGTGCGGTCGGCGGTCACCACGATGTTGACCGGGGTGTCGAGGATGGCCTCGATCTTGATCTCACGGAACTGCTTGGCCCGGCCCTTGGGCAGCGAGTCCGCGTACGCCTCGCGCTGGCGCTCGGCCAGGGCGTGCATCCGCTTGCGGGTCTTGGCCGAGCGGATCACCACGAAGTCCCAGGGCTGCGAGTAGCCGACGCTGGGCGCGGTGTGGGCGGCCTCCAGGACGCGGATCAGCACCTCGTGCGGGATCGGGTCCGGACGGAAGCCGTTGCGGATGTCGCGGCGCTCGCGGATCACCTGGTGGACGGCGTCGCGGCCGGCCTCGTCGAAACCGGGGGCGGCCGGGCCGCGCGGCTCGGCGGGCTCGACGGGCTCGACGGCCTGCTCGGGCTCCTCGGCGTGCTCCGGCTGCTGGTCGGCGGGCTGCTCGGCCTGGGCGGCCTCGGGCTGCGGCTGGTCGGCGACCGGGGCCTCGGCGGGCTGCTCGGCCGGGTGCTCGGCGGCGGGCTGCTGCTCGGCACTCTGCTCGGCGTCCTGCCCGGCCGCGGGGGCCTCCTCCTGACCGGCCTCGGGCGCGGCGGCGAGGGCGACGGGCTCGGACTGCTCGGCCTCCGGCTGCGGCGCGTCGGCGGCCGGGGCCTCGACGGACTGCTCGGCGGCGGGCTCGACGGCCTGCGGCTCCTCGGCGGGCTGCGGCTCCGCCTCCGGCGCGACGGCCTCGACGGGCTGCGCCGCCTCGGCCTGTTCCGGCTGCTCGGCGGCGGGCTCGACGGCCGGCTCGGCCACGGGCTCGGCAGCCTGCTCCGCGACCGGCTCGGCCGACACGGCGGCCGGGGTCTCGGCGGCGGGCTCGGCCTGGGCGGCCTCCGGCTGCTGCTGCGGCTGCTCGGCGGCCGGGGCCTCGACGGGCTGTTCGGCCGGCTGCTCGGCGGCGGGCTCGCTGACGGCCTGGCCGGAGGGCATCTCGCCGGTACCGGCCGCGGTCTCGGCGACCGGCTCGGCGACGGCCTGCGGCGCGGCCTCGGCGCTCTCCGCGACCTCCGCGACCTCCACGGCCTCGGCGGCCGCGACGACCTCCGCGGTCTCGGCGGCCTCGGTGCCCTGCTCGGTCTGGACCGGCTCGACGGCCGGGGCCTCCTGCGCGGCCTGCGGCGCGTCGGCGGCCGCTATGGGCGCGGCCTGCTGCGGCGCCGCCTCCTCGGCCACCGGGGCCTGCTCGGCCGCCGGGATCTTGGGCAGGCCGTGCGGGGTCGGGGCGGCGAGGAAGGCGGAGATCCGGCGCGGCTGACCGGTCGGCGCGGCGGCCTCCGGCTGGGCCTCGGGCTGCTCCACGGGCGCGACGGCGACGGCCTCGGCCGCAGGCTCGGCGGCGGCCTCGACCATCACGGTCTCGACGGCGGCGGTCTCGACGACGGCAGCTTCGGCCACAGCGGTCTCGGCCACCACGGTCTCGACGGCGACGGCCTCCGCCGGAACCGGCTCGACCACGACGGCCTGCGCGGCCTCGGGAGCCGGTGCGCCCTGGACGCCCTCGACCACCGGCACCGCCTGGACGGCCTCCGGCGCCTCGACGACCTCGACCACCTCGATCGCCCCGACCGTCTCCACGGTCAGCACGCCCTCGACCGGCTGCCCGGGCAGGGGCACCTGCTGGAAGCCCTGGCCCTGCGGCGCCTGCTGAACCTCCTGCACGCCCTCGGCCGTCTGGGCCACCGGGGGCACCGGAGCCGTGGGGGCCATCGGAGCCGCCTGCGGCACGCCCTGCGGGGCGGCGCCCGGGACCGGCGCGGCGGCCTCGCCCATCGGCGCCCGGCCGACGACCGGGATGCCGTGCGCGGGCGTGCCGCCCTGCGACGGGCCGCGGTCGGCCAGCGAACGGACCGGCACCTGGCCGGTCATCAGCGACGGGTCCGGGACCGGCGGGCCGGCGTGCAGCGGGCGGCGCGGCGGCTGAGCCTGCGTCACCGGCTGCTGCGCCTGGACGGGCGGCTGCTGGACGTGGTCGCCACCGCCGAGCACCGGCGGGTCCACCGGCGGCCAGGAGGGCTCGACCGGGGTGCCGTCCGGCTGCGGCGCGTACTGCTCGGGCTGGGCGGGAACGACCGGCTCGCCCCAGGAGCCCTGCGGGCCGGGCATCAACAGCACGTCGTCCTCGTCGTCCAGGCCGTCCGGCTGGTCGACGAAGTGGAAGGCCGGGTGTCCGGCACCCCGGTCGACGGCCCAGCCGTCGCCCGGGACGGCCTGCGCGCCGGGAACGGTGAAGCCCTGCTGGCCCTGCGGCGGGATGACGCCCGCGCCGGGCACACCGAGCGGCGCCGCAGGGTTGGGGATCACCCCGCCGTCCGTCGCGACGCCCTGAAGGGGTGCAACGCCGGCGACGCCCTCCGGTCCGCCGAGCGGGTCGGGCCCGGCGTGCAGGTGCTCCGGCAGTCCCTCGCCCGGGACGTGGCCGCCATCGGTCATTGTCAAAGCTCCTTCCAGGCCGCTGCCGCGCCCTTGGCGACACGATCACCGACCGCAGCGCCCATCCGCTCGGAGCGGGCCTGCACCGACCCGCCCCTCAACCACATGCGGCCGCCGCGCCGAGGCGCTGCGGCCCAAGTCCTTCCGGCGCGCTGCGGCACCCCGGCCCGGGCACCGCCCGTACGGGAGGTGCACCATCTGAAACAACGACAACCCGGAGCAACCGGCACGACCGCACCGGACCCTACGACATTCTCCAGGTCCGGGACGCGGCCCGTCGAATTGCCCACGATCCGAGCGGAACCGGGTTGCACCACGTCAAAAAGGTGACAAACCGACCGAATCGGGCGGGTGGCCGGCGGCTACCGCCGCCTGGGACGCCACACTACCGGCCCCGCGCGGTCACCTCTCGAATCGGTGTCCGGATGCGACCTGGATCACCGCACGGGGGCGCGACGGCCCCGGCTCGCACCCGAGGCCTTCACACGATCTGCTCACCCCAGAGCAGCAGTGCGCCGCCCGCGCCCGCTCCGAGCTCCAGTCCGCCCCCCTCGTCGGCCGGCCGCAGCGGGGTGGACTGCAGCAGCGCGCCGTCCGCCCGGTAGCCGGCCTCGGCGATCGCCCGGCGGATCTCCTCCGCCTCGGCGAAGGTCCGGGCCAGTGCGACGAACCGCTCGGGCCTGCGGGCGAGCACCGCGCGCACCACGTCGAGGCCGCCGGACTCCACCACCGCCGCGTCCGGCTCCGGCAGCCCGCCCAGCACCTCGGGGCCCCGCCCGTGCACGGCCTCCACCTCGACCCCGTACCGACGGGCGTTGACGGTGAGTCGGGCGCAGGCCGAACGCGAGGCCTCGACCGCGACCACGGCGGCGCCGAACCGCGCGGCCTCCACCGCGAGGGCGCCGCTGCCCGCGCCCACCGACCAGAGCAGGTCCCCGGGGCGCGCGCCCAGCCTGGCCAGCACCAGGGCGCGTACGTGCGCCGGGAGCACCTCCGATGCGCCGGGCTCGCCCTCCGTGCGCCCGGCGCCCGCGTAGGCGTCGGCGGGGAGCGCCCAGCCGCGGTCCGCGCCGGGGTAGCCGATCGGGCGCCCGGCCAGCCAGCCGGCCGCCTCGTTCACCGCGCCGGTCGGGGCGGTGCCGCCGATCACCAGCACCACGTTGGGGTCGCGCCAGACGTGGTCGGCGATCCGGTCGGAGGTGAGGACGGTGACGTCCTCGTCCGGGGTGCCGAGGGCCTCGCAGACCACGAAGGTCCGGTGCACCCCGCGCAGCATCAGGGCGAGCTCGCTCGGACCGGCCCCCGGCGCGGTGAGCACCGCGACCTTGGGGTGGGCCCGGCAGATGTTGGCCGCGCGGCGCAGCCGTCCGCCGTGGGCGCTGACCACCTGGGCGTCCTCCCACGGCATGCCGGCCCGGGCGAAGGCGGCGGCGACGGAGGAGACGGCGGGCAGGACCTCCAGCTCCAGGCCGTACTCGGGGCGGCGCAGGGTGCGCACCACGCCGAAGAAGCCCGGGTCGCCCTCGGCGACGACGACGGCGGCGCCGCGGTGTTCGGCGATCCTGCGGGCGGCCTGCTGGACGTTGCCGAGGGTGATCCGTTCGGCGGTGTCCGGCACCGGGAGGGCGCCCAGTTGATAGGGGGCTCCGGCCACCAGGGTCGCCGCGGCGAGGGCCGCACCGGCGGCCTCGGTCAGTGGCGTTCCGTCCCACCCGATGACCGTGATCCGGTCAGCCATCTGCGGCCGTTCTCCCTCGACTCGATGCGCGGTGCGTCGCGCCGACTGCGCGGCGCCGGTGCAGAGGCTACCGGGTGTGATCCCCGAAACGCCGACATCTCGCACACATGTGCGCGCCGGTCGTACGGGCGGTCCGCTCCACGGCCGGGAACGGGCGGGGTCTCAGTCGCGCAGGACGTAGCGGTGGTCGCCGTGCCAGCCGTCGCGCCGCAGTTCGGGCGACTCCAGGTCCTCCGGGAGCAGGCTCCACAGGATCAGGTCGCTGCGGCTCTCTTCGACGACCTCCCCGGACTCGCCCCGCTCTATCCAGGCGCTGCGCAGCACGCCCTCGCTGATGCCGCCGACCTTCTGGGCGACCTGCTGGGCGGCGGTGTTCCCGGCGGCGGTGCGCAGTTCCAGGCGCAGGAAGCCGCGGTCCTCGAACAGCCACTGGGCGACGCCGAGGACGGCCTCCGGGGCGTACCCCTCGCCGCGGGCCCAGACGGCGGTGACGTAGGAGATCTCGGTGCTGCGCAGCCGCCAGTCGGTGTTGCGCAGCTCGACCAGGCCGACCAGGCGCTGGGTGAGGTGCTCGGTGACGGCGAAGACGATGCCGCGTCCGTCCGCCCGGTGGGCGGGGGCGAGGGTGCGGGCGAGCTCGGCCGCGTACTCCTCGGTGAAGGGGTGCGGCAGGTCCGTCCAGGCCAGTACGAGGTCGTCGGCCATCATGGTGGCCAGGCCGGGGGCGTCGTCCTCCGCAAGGGGCCGCAGCAGCAGCCGTTCGGTGCTGATGGCCGTCTCGGGGAAGCTCGCTGCCATGCCGTCTCTCCTCGCCGGGTCGTGAACACAACACCGTACGCCTCCGGCGCGCCCCCGGTGTCACGCGGTGCGCCGCCCGCACGACGGTACGTCAGAACGCGGCCCCCGTGCATATTGCCCGACCGGGCCCCCGCGGAGGTGTGCGGGGGCCCGGTCGGGCGTCAGGGCTGTGGCGTCACGACGATCAGGAGGCCGGGATGACCGAGCCCTGGAAGTTGTCGTTGATGTACTTCTTGACCTCGTCGGAGTGCAGCAGCTCGGCGAGCTTCTTGACCCGCGGGTCGTTCTCCTTGCCCTTCTTCACGGCGAGGATGTTGGCGTACGGGTTGCCCTCGGCCTTCTCCAGCACCAGCGCGTCGGTGGCCGGCTTCAGGCCCGAGTCGATCGCGTAGTTGCCGTTGATGACGGCGGCGTCGAGGTCGGCGATGGAGCGGGGCAGCTGGGCGGCCTCCAGCTCCTTCCACTTGAGGTTCTTCGGGTTGCCCGTCACGTCGGCCGGGGTGGCGGCGGTGCCGGCGCCGTCCTTGAGGGTGATGAGCTTGTTGTCGGCGAGCAGCTTGAGCGCGCGGCCCTCGTTGGTGGCGTCGTTGGGCAGGCCGATGGTGGCACCGTCCGGCAGGTCGGTGATCGACTTGACCTTCTTGGAGTAGACGCCGAGCGGCTCCAGGTGAACGGACCCGACCGAGACGATGTCGGTCCCGTTCTTCTTGTTGAAGTCCTCCAGGTACGGGACGTGCTGGAAGTAGTTGGCGTCGGCCGAACCGTCCTGCACCGCCGTGTTGGGGGTCACGTAGTCGGTGACCTCCTTGATGTCGAGCTTGAGGCCCGCCTTCTCCGCGAGGTTGTCCTTGACGAACTTGAGGATCTGCCCGTGCGGGGTGGGGCTGGCCACGACCTTCAGCGGCGCGTTCGGGTCCGAGGAGGAGGAGCCCGAGCTGCCGCAGGCGGCCAGCGAGAGGGCGACGCCGGCGGTGGCGAGGACGCTGGTGAACTTCACAAAGTTGCGCACGAAAAGTGCCTTTCTGCGTGATACGGGGAGCCGCGTCCGGAGGTCGGACGGGGGAGGTCTAGGAGGCGACGAGGTCCTCGTCGGGGGTGACGGCGCGCGGGCGGAGCAGGCGGGTGCGTCCGCCGCCGCGGCCCCGGTTGGCCAGCCTGCGCACCGCGAGGTCACCGGCCAGCTGGATGACGGTGACGATGATCGCGATCAACGCCACGATGATCCACATGAAGGTGGTCTCGAAGCGCAGGTAGCCGTACCGGTAGGCGAGGTCGCCGAGGCCTCCGCCGCCGACCGTGCCCGCCATCGCGGAGTAGCCGATCAGCGCGATGATCGTGGTGGTGACGGAGGCGACGATGCCGGGAAGGGCCTCGGGCACCAGCGTCTTGCGCACGAGCGTCCAGGTGCTGCCGCCCATCGCCTGGACGGCCTCGATCAGACCGCGGTCGACCTCACGGACGGAGGTCTCCACCAGCCGGGCGAAGAACGGGATCGCGCCGACGGTCAGCGGCACGGTGGCCGCCTGCCAGCCGAGGGAGTTGCCGGTCAGCCACCGGGTGAAGGAGATCAGCGCGATCATCAGGATGATGAACGGCAGCGAGCGCGCGACGTTCACGACCGCGCCGAGGACCTTGTTCACCGGCTGGTTCTGCAGCGCCCCGCCCTTGGACGTGAGCACCAGCAGGACGCCGAGCGGCAGCCCGAGGAGAACGGTGCAGAACGTCGCGACCCCGACCATCTGGAAGGTCTCCTGGGTGGCGGGCCACATCAGCTCCTGCATCTGGTCCCAGGTCATGCCACCACTCCGTTCACCGCGCCGAGTACGTCCACCTGCAGGCCCTGCTCGCGCAGGTAGCCGATCGGCACCACGTTGTCCTGGTGGCTGCCGGCCAGTTCGACCCGCATCCGGCCGACCATCCGGCCCGAGATGGTCTCCACGGCGGCGCCGAGGATGTTGATGTCGATCTGGTAGGTGCGGGCGAGCTGGGAGACGAACGGCTGGGCCGAGGTGTCGCCCTGGAAGGTGATCTCCAGCACGGTGGTGCCGGCGTGGCCGGTGCCGAACTCGCTGAGCGGGAACAGCTCGCGGGCCAGCTCGGAGCCGGGCTTGGCCAGCAGGTCGGCGAGCTCGCCGGACTCGACCACCCGGCCGCCGCGCATCAGGGCGGCGGAGTCGCAGACGGACTTGATGACGTCCATCTCGTGGGTGATCAGCAGGACGGTGAGGCCCAGCTGCTGGTTGAGGTCGCGCAGCAGCTTGAGGATCGAGCGGGTGGTCTCCGGGTCGAGGGCCGAGGTCGCCTCGTCGGAGAGCAGCACCTTGGGGTCGCCGGCCAGGGCGCGGGCGATGCCCACGCGCTGCTTCTGGCCGCCGGAGAGCTGGTTGGGGTAGCTGCGGGCCTTGTCGCCGAGGCCGACCAGGTCGAGCAGCTCGGCGGCCTTGCGGCGGCGCTGGGTGCGGTCCAGGCCGATGATCTCCAGCGGGAGCTCGACGTTCTGCTGCACCGTGCGGGAGGCGAGCAGGTTGAAGTGCTGGAAGACCATGCCGATCCGGCGGCGCGCCTCGCGCAGCTCGCGGCCGGCCCGGTTCTCACCGCCGGACAGCGCCGTCAGCTCGACCCCGTCCACGCTGACCGTGCCGGAGGTCGGGCGCTCCAGCATGTTCACGCAGCGGATGAGGGTGGACTTGCCGGCACCGCTGGTGCCGACGACTCCGTAGACCTCGCCCGGGCGGACGTGCAGGTCGACGCCGGCGAGGGCGGTCACCTCGCGGCCTCGGGAACGGTAGACCTTCGTGAGGTCCGTGGTGGTTATCACAACTATTTCCGTGGGTCGGGGGCGGGCGTCGGCGTCAACCGCCCGACCGATCACGGTCGGCGGCTCCGCACAGCGCTTCACCAGGGGGATCCGGACCTGCCATCCCTTGATCGTGGCCGTCGGACGGCCGGGCCACGCGACGGCGTGGCCCTCACGAGTCACCGGCACGCGCGGGTGAGCGGGCAGGCCGGTGGGGAAGGGGTCCGGGAGGAGGGGCGTGCTCGCACCGACGGGAGCGACGCCGAGTCTCGCTTCGGGGCGCGAGGGGGTGGCACCCTCAAGGGGGCGCCGGGGGCGATGGCCCTCAGCAGTGACACATTCGACGGCACATGGCACGCTCACCTGCCGGCAGCGTGCCGGTGGGGGTCCAGTTCGTCGTCGCAGTCATGTGAGCCAGTAAAACAGATCCGCCGGGGCTGCGCCCAATTGTTCTGAAGGGCTGTCCGCATTGCGGACAGTCTCCGCGGCCATCAGCGCCGATACGGCTCGACGCCGCCACCGGAATGTCCGGATGGTGGCGGCGTCGAGGGGCCCGGTACGGGCGGGGGCTCAGGCGGTCGCGGCCAGCGGGGCCTCGGCGGGCTTCTCCAGGTGGACGAAGCTCAGCCGGCTGCTGATCTGTTCGACGCCGGTCTGCCGGTAGCCCTGGCGGGCGTACAGCCGCAGGTTGCCCAGGCTGCGGTGGCCGGTGAACAGGCGGTAGGCGGACACCGGGCGGCCGTCCTCGGCCAGTCGGCGCTCCAGCGCGTCCAGCAGCCGGCCGCCCAGGCCGTGCCGCTGCATCCGGGGGTGGACCACCAGACGCCCTATCCGGCCGATGCCGTCGTCGCCGATGTGGCCGCGGATGGTGCCGACCACCTCGTCGCCCAGTCGGGCGACCAGGACGTGCTGTTCGGTCAGCTCGGCGCGCAGGCTCTCCAGGCTCTGCGTCAGGGGCTCGATCGCCCAGTCGCCGTACAGCTCCGCCTCGGTCTGGTAGCCGAGGTACTGGAGCTTGAGGATCTGCTCCGCATCCTCGGCCGTCGCAGCCGAGATGATCACGCTCATGCCCATGTGGAGGGGCCTCCCCAGTCGTCGTGCCCGGCGCGCAGAGGGTGGCGCGCTCACGCTCAGTATCCGAGTGATCGCGTCACCGTCAAGAGCTATGTTCGCCAGCGCTCTACCCGGGTGTCAGCTTCTCTCAACCTCCAGGGAGGCGGACGTGGCGAGAGTCACGCCCGGGCGGGGAGGGGACGGGCACGGATGGCGAGGGGCCGGTCGCCCGGTGTCACGGGTAGCGCTCCGCGTGGAGGAGCAGCCGCAGGCAGGCCAGGCAGCGGGAGCGGGTGGGGCCGATCGAGCCGCGCGGCATGCCGAGGCGCTCGGAGAGCTCGCGGTAGGTGGGTGGCGGGTCCTCGGCGAGGGCGGCGATCAGTTGCGGACAGCGGCCGGGCAGCGCGGCGACGGTCTCACGGACCACCCGGCGGCGGCGCTCGGCGAGGTAGACGTCCTCGGCGGAGGGGACGGGCGAAAGGGGGGTGCACACACCGTGCATGACGGGCCCGGGCGGGGCCGGTTACGCCCCGGTCGGGGCGCGCACACAGGAGGGGCGCGCCGGTCGAACCGGGCGCGCCCCTCCCCCGCGGGCCGAGGATCAGCCCGGGGCCTGTCTTCGAACTCCCGTCGTCCGCCCGGAGGGCGGGCGGGGCGGCGTTGGGGTGCGTGCATCGCAAGGCGGAGGAGGGAGCCACTGCGGAGCATTGGCGACCGACGACAACGCGGCGAGGTGCGTGCCCCGGCGCCGCCCCGCAGACGCGAGTTTGAAGACAGGCCCCAGGGCTCCTGCCTCGATCCGCCGCGGACCCAAGGAGGACGCCGTGACCGGACCCGTCGCCGCCGGACCCGTCGTGGTCGGATTCGACGGCTCACCCGAGAGCCTGGCCGCCACCGAGTGGGCCGCCCGTGAGGCGCAGCGCCGTGGTGTGCACCTCGACGTCGTGGAGGCCTGGCCCTGGCCGAAGCGGGACGTGGTCGGCAGCGAACAGGTCTACGAGCGCGCGATGTCACAGCTCGCCGAGCGTGAGGCCGGGCTGCGCGCCCTGCTGCCCGACCTCTCGATCTCGTCCTCGGTGGTGTCCGACGACCCGGCCGAGGCGCTGGAGGCCGCCGGGCGGGACGCCGGGCTGCTCGTGCTCGGCTCGCGCGGGCTGGGCGCCCTGCGCGGCTTCCTGACCGGTTCGGTGAGCCAGGCGGTGCTGCGCCGCGCGCCCAGCCCGGTGGTGCTGGTCCGGGCCGAGGGCGGCGAATCGGACGGCCCCGTGATGGTCGGCCTCGACGTGGCGCACCCGGTGGAGGACCTGCTGGCGTTCGCCTTCGAGGCCGCGGCCCTCCGCTCGGCGCCGCTGCGCGTCGTCCACGTCTGGTCCCCGCCGGCCGGCAGTGAGTACATGGCCTTCGACGCCATCGGCGGGCTGGAGAAGGAGGTCTCCGCCGTCGAGCGGACCGAACTCGACGAGGCACTGGAGCCCTGGCGGGCCCGCCACCCCGAGGTGGAGGTGTCGACCGACCTGATCCGTGGCAAGGCCGCCGTCACCCTGGTGGACGCGGCCGCCACGGCCCGGCTGCTCGTCGTCGGCCGCCGCGCCCGCCGGCTGCCGCTGCTCCACCACCACCTCGGCTCGGTGGCGCACGCCGTCATCCACCACGTCCACTGCCCGGTCGCCGTCATCCCGTTCGGCTGACCGGAGGACGAACCGGGGGCCGATCCGCGGATGTTCGGCCGTTCGTACCCGGCGCGCCCGGGCCCCGACGAGGGCCTGGGTCCGGGCCCGGGTCCGCCGGCCCCGGCATGGGGTCCTCCGGCCCTGATGCGGCGTCGCCGGCCGCTCCGATCCTGGACGCGTGGAAGCGGCCGTCCGGCCGGATCCGGTCGAGTCGACGGTGCGCCCTTCCCGCCGCTCGACCGACACCCACGAGTCCCGGAGGACCCGCATGTTCTGCTTCCAGTGCGAACAGACCGACCGCACCGGCGCCACCCCCGGCTGTGCCGGTCCGGTCGGCAACTGCGGCAAGGACTCCCCCACTTCGGACCTCCAGGACCTCCTGATCCACGCGGTCAAGGGCATCGCCCAGTACGCCGCGCAGGCCCGCGCCCTGGGCGATCCGGACGACGACGCGGCGGCCTTCACGCTGTACGCGGTCTTCACCACGCTCACCAACGTCAACTTCAACCCGACCCGCTTCGCCGCCCTGATCCAGGAGGCCGCCACCGTCCGCGACCGCGCCCGGGAGCGCTACGAGCGGGCCTCCCGCGCCGTCGGCCGGGAGCCGCGGCCGCTCGCCGGCCCGGCCGCCTGGACGCCGGGCGCGGACGCCGCCGCGCTCGCGCGCCAGGCGCGGGAGTTCCGCGTGGACGCCGGGCTCGCCCTGGTGGGGCCGGACGTGGTCGGGCTGCGCTCGCTCCACCTCTACGCGCTGAAGGGCATCTGCGCCTACGCCCACCACGCCGACGTGCTCGGCCGCCGCAGCGCCGCGGTGCTCGGCGGCGTGGAGGACGCCCTGGCCTACCTGGCCGGCGAGCCCACCGACCCCGCCGAACTGCTGGAACGCGCCGTCGGCCTCGGCCGGCTGAACCTCACGGCGATCGAACTGCTCGACGCGGCCAACACCGGCAGCTACGGCGCCCAGCAGCCCACCGCCGTGCGCACCACCCCGGTCGCGGGCAAGGCGATCCTGGTCAGCGGCCACGACCTGGGGGACCTGGAGGCCCTGCTGGAGCAGACCGCGGGCCAGGGCGTCAACGTCTACACCCACGGCGAGATGCTCCCGGCCCACGCCTACCCGCTGCTCAAGGCCCACCCGCACCTGGTCGGCAACTACGGCGGCGCCTGGCAGGACCAGCAGCAGGAGTTCGCCGCCTTCCCCGGCCCGATCCTGATGACCTCCAACTGCATCATCGAGCCGCACATCGGCTACCGCCGCCGGATCTTCACCGCAGGACCGGTCGGCTGGCCCGGCGTCCGACACCTCGCCGACCACGGCTTCGGCCCGCTGATCCAGGCCGCCAAGGCCCTGCCGGGCTTCCCGGAGACCCCGGCCGAGGAGGAGTTCATCACCGTCGGCTTCGGCCGCGACGCCGTGCTCGCGGTCGCCGACCAGGTGGTCGACGCCGTCCGCCAGGGCGCGATCCGGCACTTCTTCCTGATCGGCGGCTGCGACGGCCCCACCCCCGGGCGCGACTACTACACCGAATTCGCCCTCGGCGCTCCCCGGGACAGCGTGGTGCTCACCCTCGGCTGCGCCAAGTACCGCTTCAACCGGCACGACTTCGGCGAGATCGCCGGCCTGCCGCGGCTGCTGGACCTCGGCCAGTGCAACGACACCTACTCCGCCATCCGGATCGCCACCGCGCTGGCCGACGCCTTCGAGTGCGAGATCAACGACCTGCCGCTCACCCTGGCGCTGTCCTGGACGGAGCAGAAGGCCGTCGCGGTGCTGCTCACCCTGCTCGCGCTGGGCATCCGCAACATCCACCTCGGGCCGTCGCTGCCCGGCTTCCTCACCCCCGCGCTGGTCGACGAACTGGTGAGGCGCTTCGACCTGCGGGTGATCGGCGACCCGGCCGCCGACCTGGCCGCCGCGCTGGAGCGGACGGCGTCATGAACCCCGTCGTCCTGACCACCACCGACGGCGCCCGCCTGGAGTTCGACTGCTCCCCCGGCCAGAGCGTACTGGAGGCGGCGGCCGAGTCCGGTGCCACCCTGCCGGCCTACTGCCGCCAGGGCACCTGCGGCTCGTGCCACGCCTCCGTCACCGACGGCCCGTACGAGCTCGGCACGCACAGCGAGCAGGCCCTCCCGCCGGACGAGCGCGAGCGCGGCGAGGTGCTGCTCTGCCGCACCTTCCCGTGCGGGCCGCTGGCGGCCGCCCTGCCGTACGAGCGGTCCCGGATCCTGGACGGCGGGATCCCGGTCCGCGAGGCCGTCGTCACGGCGCTGGAGCCGGTCGCCCGGGACACCGTGCGGCTGGAGCTGCGCCTGGACGGGGACCTGGACTGCCAGTTCGACCCCGGCCAGTTCATGGAGCTCCAGCTGCCTGGCAGTGGGGCGAAGCGCGCGTACTCCCTGGCCAACACCGGCAACTGGGAGGGCCGGCTGGAGTTCTTCGTCCGGCTGAGGGAGGGCGGGCTGTTCTCCGCGTACCTCGCCGAGCGGGCCCGCCCGGGCGACCGGCTGACCGTGCACGGCCCGCAGGGCGCCTTCGGCCTGCACGAGACCGGCCTGCGCCCGCGCTGGTTCGTGGCCGGCGGCACCGGCCTGGCCCCGCTGCTGGCGATGGTCCGGCGGATGGCGGAGTGGCAGGAGCCGCAGCCCGCCCGGCTGTTCCTCGGCGTCAACGAGCCGCAGGACGTCTTCGGCGTCGCCGAACTCGACGCGGTGGCGGCCGAGCTGCCGGGCTTCCGGTACGACGTCTGCGTCTGGAAGCCGGCCCCGGCCTGGTCCGGTCCGACCGGCCTCCCGGCGGACCTGTTCGGTGCGGCGCTGCCCGAACTCGCGGGCGCCACCCCGGACGTGTACGTCTGCGGGCCGCCGCCCCTGGTGGACTCGGTGCTGCGGGCTGCCCTGCTGGGCGGGGTGCCGCCCGAGCAGGTCCACCGGGAGCGCTTCCTCGCGACCTGAGCCGGGCGCGGTCGGCCGCACGGCCGACCGCGCTACAGTCCGTCGCATGAACGACTCCGTACGCCCGCCCTTCGGAAACTTCACAACCGCCTCCCCCGCCCTGGAGGTTCGCGACGAACTGGCCGCGCCCGTGGCCGACGCCCTGGAGACCTGGGGCGCACGGGAGGCGGCCGCCTCCGTGCTCTACGTGGACACCGACCCGGAGAAGGCCGACACCGCGGTGTTCTGCGCGGCCTACGACGCACCGCCGGAGCTCTCCGCGAACTGCGTGGTGGTCGCGGCCAAGCGCGCCGGGGAGGTCACGCTGGCCGCCTGCCTCGCCCTGTCCACCACCCGGGTCGACGTCAACAAGGCGGTGCGCACCCACCTGGGGGCGAGGAAGGCCTCGTTCGCCCCGATGGACACCGCGGTCGAGCTGACCGGCATGGAGTACGGCGGCATCACCCCGCTCGGCCTGCCCGGCTCCTGGCCGCTGCTGATCGACGAGGCGGTGGCCGCGGCCCCGTACGTCCTGGTGGGCAGCGGCCGGCGCCGGGGCAAGCTCATCCTTCCCGGCTGGGCGCTGACCCGGCTGCCGGGCGCCGAGGTGCTGACCGGCCTGGCCGGCTAGGCCCTGTAGGGGTCGGCGGTCAGAGGTTCGCGAACAGCCCCTCCAGCGGGGCGGGCACCCGGTCCGGCTCCAGCGCCTCCACGAGGAGCCGGCCGTACCGGATCTTGCGGCCCTTCTTGGTGCCGAGGAAGCGCCGCAGCTGCTGGTGGGCGGCGCGGTCCCGCTGGGCGGGCTGCTGCAGGAAGATCAGCAGCGGGCGCAGGTCGCCCTCGGCCTCGATGAGCTCCCGGACGGTCTCCACGCCCAGTGCGCGGATCAGCTCGTCCTCCAGGTCCGCCGCGCAGACGAAGAACCGCTGCGCCGTGGCACCGGCCAGCTCCCACCCGCGGTCGAAGTACCCGCGCTCCGCCTCGTCGCACAGCCCGGTCAGGCGCAGCCGCAGGCCGCGCCGCCCGAGGCGGCGGGCGTAGCGCCCCACGCTCATCGCCCCGCCCATCGGCAGCACGCAGACCCCCTCGGCCGCCAGGTCCCGGCCGCGGACCCGGGCCAGCGCGTCGACCGCGGCGGCGTCGCTCAGCCCTTCCAGCAGGACGGCCGTCCGGACGTCCAGCACCTCGGCCAGCTCGTACGCCGGCTCACCCGGGCCGCCCGCCGCCCACGCGGCGACCGCCTCACGGAACGACGACATGTCGACTGTCATCGGACGAACGACCCCCTCGGCCTCTGCCGCACCTCTCCGGGCGGCCCCATCAACTCCGCTACCCACCACAGGCCCTGGGCCCTGGGGCCCGGCATCGACTACGGCTTGCGCCCCCAGGTCGAGATCATCGGCGCGGTGGCCAGGTCCAGCCGCCCGGAGGTGACACTGGCCAGGTGGCGCTCGATCTCCTCGTCGGTGGCGAGCCCCTGCTCCACCAGCAGGTGGCGGATCTGGCGCACCGTCGCCTCCTCCAGGACGGCGCAGGCCGGGGAGGTGATCGGGAAGTAGGCGTCCGCCTCGACGTCGGCCAGCCCGGCCCCGCGCAGCACCCGGGGCAGCGTGCGCCCGTACGAGAGGTCCGCGCCGCGCCCCGCCATCAGGGTGCGGAAGCCGGCGCGCAGCCGGTTGGCGAGCTGCTGCTCGGGGCCCGACTCGTCCGGGCACAGCAGCGGCTGCAGCGCGGGGTCGGCGTCCTCCAGCAGCAGCCAGCCGCCGGGCCGCAGCGCCCGCACCATCCGGCGCAGCGCCTCGGCGCGGTCGGCCACGTGCACCAGGACCAGCCGGGCGTGCACCAGGTCGAAGCTCCCGGCGGGCGGCGGGTCGCCCGCCACGTCGTGGGTGTGCACCTCGATCACGCCGCCCTCGATGCCATGGGTCCAGGAGACGTCGATGTCGGTGGCGACCACCGATCCGGTCGGCCCCACCCGCTCGGCCAGCCCGAGCGGCACCGACGGTCCGCCGGCCCCGACCTCCCAGCAGCGCATCCCGGCCCCGATCCCGAGCCGGTCCACGTGCCGGAAGGTCACCGGGTCGAACAGCTCGGCCAGCGCCCCGAAGCGGACACCCGCCTCGGACTGCCGGTTGTCCAACAGGTACCTCTGGTCACCCTCGTGCTCAGCCATACCGGGATTCTGGCAGACCCCCCGCCCACCGCACCCCCCGCCCACTGCGTGGACGGCCGAGGCGGCCCGCCGGAACGGCCGTTAACATGCGGTGGACGCCGCCGCCGGTCGGTTCGACCGCGACGGATCGCCCCTGCCGCTGAGGAGTTGACGATGAGTGGAACCTTCCCGCTGGTCCGGACGACCGAGCCCGTCCCCGAGGCGGAACGTCACGGCATCCTCGCCGCGCCGGGCTTCGGGAGGTTCTTCACCGACCACATGGCCACCGCCACCTGGACCTCCGCCGAGGGCTGGCACGAGCGCCGGATCGGCGCGCTCGCGCCGTTCTCGCTGCACCCGAGTGCGGCCGTGCTGCACTACGCGCAGGAGATCTTCGAGGGACTGAAGGCCTACCGCCACGCCGACGGGAGCGTCTGGCTGTTCCGCCCGGAGTTCAACGCCCGCCGCTTCGCCGCCTCCGCGCGGCGCCTCGCCCTGCCCGAGCTGCCGGAGGAGGACTTCCTGGCCAGCGTCGAGGAGCTGGTCCGGGCGGACGAGGCCTGGGTGCCGGCCTCCGGCGGCGAGGCCAGCCTCTACCTGCGGCCGTACATGTTCGCCTCGGAGGCCTTCCTCGGCGTCCGCCCCGCCGACCGGGTCACCTACTCCGTCATCGCCAGCCCGGCCGGGCCGTACTTCGCCGCCGGAGTCACCGGCATCACGCTCTGGGTCAGCGGCGAGTATACCCGCGCCGGGCGCGGCGGCACCGGCGCGGCCAAGTGCGGCGGCAACTACGCCTCCAGCCTGGCGGCGCAGTTGGAGGCGAGGCAGCGCGGCTGCGACCAGGTGCTCTTCCTGGACGACACCGGCGGCGAGGGCGACCTGGAGGAGTCCGGCACGATGAACCTCTGCCTGGTCACGTCCGCCGGCGAGCTGATCACCCCCGCCCTCGGCTCCATCCTCGACGGGGTGACCCGTTCCTCGATCCTGGCGCTGGCGGGCGAGTTCGGGCTCACCCCCGTCGAGCGCGCCATCACGCTGGCCGAGCTGCGGGCCGGCGCCGCCGACGGCACGGTCACCGAGGTCTTCGCCGCCGGCACCGCCGCCGTGATCACCCCGATCGTCGCCTTCAAGGGCGAGGGTTACGAGTTCACCGTCGGCGGCGGCGCCCCCGGCAAGCAGACCGTCGCCCTCCGCGAGCACGTGCTGGACATCCAGTACGGACGCGCGGAGGACCGCCACGGTTGGCTGCGCCGGGTGCTCTGACCCGCCCGGCACCGCCGTACCCGTGTCAGGACACCAGCGGGCCCTCGGCGAGCTCGGTCAGCGTCACCGTGCACAGCCCACCGCGCTGGGCCTGTACGTCGGTGACCTCCAGCTGGGTGCCCGGCAGCAGGATGAACTCCTCCTCCCCGGTGAAGGCGGAGAACCGCTGGATGCCCGCGGCGCGGCGCGGGCGCACCTCGAAGAGGGTGCGCTTGCCCCGGCTGCCGAGGAACGACTGGGCCACGCCGAGCTTGGACGTGCAGGAGGACACGCCCCACCAGGTCACCGTCCGCCCGAGCGGGTACTGGCGGCGCAGGTCCAGCGACACCCCGCGCCAGAGCGGCTCGGTGCGCACGGGCAGCTGGGAGACCGCCGCGAACAGCAGCCGCAGGTACGGCAGGTACGGCACCAGCCGGCCGCGGTCCGGGGAGCGCAGCACCGCGTTGATCTCCCGGTAGAAGGCGGACTCGCAGGTGTAGAGGTAGAGGGCGGCGATCGCGTCGGCGGACAGGCCCGCGGCCTGCCCCTCGTCGGCTCGCCGCTTGCCGAAGTCGTGCGACTGCGCGACGTGCCGGTCCAGCCCCCTGAGCAGCCTGGCCACCGGGGCCACGGCGTCCCGGAAGCCCAGCACCGGCGTGTCGAACACCCCGCTGATCGACGGGAGTTCGAGGCCCTCGTCCTTGACGCTCGCGAGCCGGTCCAGGTACAGCTGGTGCAGCTCCATGGTGGAGGCGATGAACGCGCCCATCCGCTCGGCGACGTCCCCGTCCGCGCCGCCGTGCTGCGCCGCGCCGCTGTTCCAGCCCTTGCTCGGGAGCCAGTCGATCTCGTCGGCGCCGAGCGAGGCCAGGGCGGCGTTCACCGTGGCGAAGTGGTCGTTGTCGCAGAAGATGTCGCCCTGGGCGGCGGGGTTGGCGTGGTCGATGTGGCGGACCTCGACCCCGGGGTACTTCTTCTCCAGCCGCCGCACCACGCTCTTCAGGGTGCGCGCGTGCGCGCCCCACCAGGCGAAGACCACACCGCGGTCCTCCTCGTCGGCCTCCTGCTTGGCCCGGAGGATCTCCTCGACGATCCGCTCGATCACCGGCCGCCAGAACGCGGTGTGCTGGTCCGGGCCCATCGACCCGTCGGCGCTGGCGGTGAGCGCCGCGTTCAGCAGCAGCACGCCCTGGGTGAGCATTGCCTGGAACCACTCCGGCGGCTGGACGGTGTCCCGCTTCTTCAGCAGCGCCCGTATGTCGGCGATCGGGGTCTTCTTGGGGATGCCGTACTTCCACATCGCCGCCGCCTTGATGATGCAGCGGATGCTGATCACCCGGCCGAACTGGCTGTCCTTCCAGTCGTGGAAGGCGTTGTCGAACATCGCGATGCCGGTGGCGCTCTCCGGCCGCGGGTAGGGGTTCTGGCCGAAGACCACGACCTTCCACTTGTGCGGCGCGTGCGGCTTGAGGGCCTGGAAGGTCAGTTCGCGGACGGGGACGACGTCCGGGCCGCGGCCCGGGCCGATGAACGAGGCCGCGGCCGGCTGCGCCTCGATGACCGGCTTGAGCAGCGGGAGCCACGGCTCGCCGCCGCCCTGGAAGAGCTCCGCGAGGGCCAGGGGGTCGTTCGGGTCGGGCTGGGCGGCGGGGGTGTCGACGGTGTTCATGGTGGCGGCGCTCCGGCTGGGTCGTTCGGTACGGACGGCGGGACTGGCGTGAGGTGAGTATCCGTCAGATCCCCTGGCGGACAGCACAGTCCTATCCGACGGGACTGACAGTCCCGTCCGCCCGGCAGGGGCGGACGCACTGTCGGTGGTGCCCGCTAGCGTCGTTCACGACCAGGGGAACCGGGCCTACCGACAGGAGTCGCAGCATGTCCACGTACCACGCGCAGTACCCGCTCAGGGTGGTGCTGACCGACCTCAGCGCGACGGTGGTCGAGTCGTGGCGGTCGGCCTTCGCCGACACCCCCGGCGTCGAGATCCGGCAGGGCTCGATCCTGTCCGAACCGGTCGACGCCTGGGTCAGCCCGACCAACTCCCGCGGCCGGATGGACGGCGGGACGGACGGGGCGATCAGGCGGCACCTGGGCGCCGGAATCCAGCTGCGGGTGCAGAAGGCGATACGCGCCCGGTACGCGGGCCTGATGCCGGTGGGCGGCGCGGTCTGCGTGCCGACCGGAGCGGTCACCCCGAGGTACCTGATCTCGGCGCCGACGATGGAGAGTTCCTCGCAGAACGTCAGCGAGACCTTGAACGTGGCCCTGGCCTGCGCCGCCGCCTTCCAGGCCGTCCACCGGCAGAACATGGTGGACCCGGGCAGCATCCGGTCGGTCGCGCTGGTCGGCATGGGCGCCCAGACCGGGCGGGTCCCGGCCCGGGTCTGCGCCAACCTGATGTGGTCGGGCTACACCCTCTTCAACGACTACTGCTTCAAGAGCGACGTCGACCTGCGCGCGACCATCCTCGACCAGCTGGAGGACATCGAGCAGGCACCGCCCACCCGCCGGGTCCGCCTCACGCCGCCCACGGACCGCGGCCGCGGTCGCGGTCGCAGCCAGAGCCAGAGCCAGGGTCGGCGGTAGCGGACCCGACCGCGGTAAATCGGTTCCGGGGGCCGCACACCGTCGCCTACATTGAGGTCCCGGGAGACAGTTGATCACGATCCGAGTGGTCACGCCCGACCGACAGGAGAGCGCCATGGCGGACGACGTGCAGGAACTGAGCGGGGTGAAGGTGCTCGTGTGCGACGCGGCCGGGCCCGCGATCACCACCGTGCAGGACGCACTCGATCTCATCGGCGCGAGCTACGTCGGCGCCGAGATCGTCGCCGTGCCCGCCGACCGGCTGGACGATCGCTTCTTCGTCCTGAGCACCGGTTTCGCCGGCGAGGTCATGCAGAAGTTCGTCAACTACCGCGTCCGGCTGGCCGTCCTCGGCGACATCTCCCGCCATCTGGAGGCCAGTTCGGCGCTGCGCTCGCTCGTCCACGAGTCGAACGCGTCCGACCACATCTGGTTCCTCCCGGACGTCGACGCCCTCACCGCCCGACTGGGCGCCCGGGCCTGAGCCCCGCGCCGCGCCCTGCGCCGGGCCTCGCGCCGCGCCGACCCCACGGTCGGCGCGGCGCAGCCGTGTCGGCGGGCCGTCAGGCGGCGGTCCGCCGCGCGTACACCTCGATCTCGATCTTCATCCGGGGGTCGGCGAGCCCGCACACCAGCATCGTCGCGGCCGGCCGGACCTCACCGAAGCAGCGGCGCAGCACCGGCCAGCAGGGCTCGAAGTCCGCACGCTCGGGCAGCAGGTAGCGCACCCGCACCACGTCGCCGAAGCCGCACCCCGCCTCCGCCAGCGCGGCACCGATGTTGCGCAGGCACTGCTCGGCCTGCTCCACCACGTCGTCGGAGATCGTCATGGCGGTGTAGTCGAAGCCGGTCGTCCCGGACACATGGACCCAGTCCCCGTCCACCACGGCCCGGGCATAGCCGATCTGCTCCTCGAAGGTCGAGCCACTGAGGATCGCACGTCGCTCTGTCATGCGCGGAACGCTAGGTGACCTGCGGTGATACGTCCAATACAGCTTCCGGCATGACGTGATATCCCTGGGCGTATGGACATCCCCGGGCGTACCGAGCACCGCCCAGAACTCCCCCTCCCCCAGCTGCACGCCTTCACCGTGCTCGCCGAGGAGCTCCACTTCGGCCGCGCGGCCGCCCGGTTGGGCATCGCCCAGCCCCCGCTGAGCCAGCAGATCCGGCGGCTGGAGGAGAGGGTCGGCCACCCGCTGTTCGGCCGCGAGCCCGGCCGGATCGCGCTGACCCCGGCCGGCCGCGAACTCCTGCCCGCCGCCCGCCGGGCCCTGGCCGACCTCGCCGACGGACTGGCAGCGGCCCGCGCCGTCGGCGGCGGCGAGGCCGGCCGGCTGCGGATCGGCTTCTCCGCCTCGCTGGCGCTGACCCTCCTCCCCGGCCTGCTGCGCACCTTCCGGGAGCGCCACCCCGGGGTGCACCTGGACATCCGGGAGATGACCACCGCCCCGCAGCTCGCCGCCCTGAACGACCGGACCATCGACCTCGGCCTGCTGCGCGAACCGCCGGACACCGAGCCCGGGCTCGGCTTCCGCACGGTGCTCACCGAGCCCTTCGTCGCCGTGCTCCCGTCCGCCCACCCGCTGGCCGCCGAACGGACCGTCCGGCTCGAACGGCTGGCGGACTCGCCGTTCGTCCTGCTCCCCCGCGCGGTCGGCCCGCGGCTGTACGACCGGATCACCGGCCTGTGCACCGCCGCGGGCTTCACCCCGGGGATCGCGCAGCACGCGGTGGAGTGGCAGACGGTGTGCGCGTTGGTCGGCGCCGGTCTCGGCGTCTCGCTCGCCCCGGCGAGCATCCGCCGGATCCGGCTGCGGGGCGTCGCCTTCCGCCGGATCGAACCCGGCTCGGCCCGCACCCGGGTGGCCGTCGCCTGGCGCCGCACCGACCCGAACCCGCTGGTCGCCCAGTTGCTCGCGACCGTCAGCCACACCGACCCCGACGGCATCGGCTGACCGTCCGCCACCCCCTGCCACACGCCCGGCTCAGCTGCCACACGCCCGGCTCAGCCGCCGCACGCCTCCGGGAGGCCGCGCACCGCCCGGATCCGGGAGCGGACGAAGGCCACCGTCTCGATCAGCGGCGGCGGATCGAGCGGCGTGCCGAAGCCGACGTGGAAGTCCGCCGTCCCCGGCCGCAACGGCGGCCGCCACCCGACCGCCGCCGGCCGGTCCGCGGCCGGCCCGGTGAAGGCGCAGCCGAGCAGGACGTCGATGTCGCGCCGCCCGGCGGCCGCGAACAGCTCGTCCAGCGCGGCGGCCGGGAGCGCGCCGTGCGGCGAGACGCTGATCACCAGCCGCTTCGCTCCGCCGGCCCGGCCCGGTGTCGCGCCCGGCCGGGCGGCCGGGTTCCACCAGGCGTACGCGGGCGGCGGCCCGGGGAACCACATCCTGGTCCGGCCGGTGCCGAGGTCCGGGGCGGTGACGAGCGCCGCGAGGTCGGGGCGGCGCGGCGGTACGGGCCGGTGGTGCTCGGCGACCACCCCGAGGTAGTCGCCGGGCCTGACCACCGGGTCGACCAGCGGGAGGTTGTCCCCCAGGGTGAGCAGTGCGGCGTCGCTGCGCCCGACCACCCGGTGGGCGACGGCCCGCCGGGCCAGCCCGGAGACCACCACGTCCCCGGGCCGCACCTCGCAGAAGGGCCGGGGCCGTACGGTGACGACGGCACCGGGGGCGATCGCGGGCAGCATGCCCCGGTCGGCGGCGCGCAGCCGGGCGCTGCCCGAACTGTCGAGGGCGCGGCGCAGCTGTGTGATCTCGTCCGTGGTCCTTGTCCCTTCTCGCGGCTTGCGGGCGGAATGCTGACCCAGCGGGCGAATTATGAGGATGCCGATCCGTACACCGACCAAGGGAGGGCAAAGTTTGCCCTGTCATCCGCGACCGCCGCGTGCTCACGTTGTGAGGGAAGTTTGGCCGACCGGGCCCTACCGAACGGCACGGCGGTCGTCCACCATGCTCCCGTGGACACCAAGATCGCGATCCGCGACTTCCTCGTCTCGCGCCGCACCCGACTGCGCCCGCAGGACGTCGGCATGCCCGCGCTGGCCGGCCAGCGCCGGGTGGAGGGCCTGCGCCGGGAGGAGATCGCGGCCCTGGCCCACGTCAGCGTCGACCAGTACGTGCGGCTGGAGCGCGGCCAGGCGTCCCGGGTGTCGGACACGGTGATCGACGCGGTCGCCACCGCGCTGCGGCTGACGCCCGCCGAGCACCGGTACCTGCACGGCCTCGCCCGCCCGGCGCCGCCGCCCCGGACCGCCGTCCGCCGGGGCCCGGTGCGGCCGAGCGTCCAGTGCTTCCTCGACTCGCTGCGCGCCGCACCGGCCTACCTGGTCGGCCACGGCGGTGCCATCCTCGCCTGGAACCGCCTGGCCACCCGGGTCTTCGTGGACTTCGCCGAGGTGCCCGAGGACCGGCGCACGCTCGGCTGGGTGATCTTCACCAACCCCAGGGCGCGCGAGGCCTACGTGGACTGGCCGCTCAAGGCGCACGAGGCGGCCGCCTATCTGCGCAACGAGCTCGGACGACACCCGCACTGCCCGGAACTGACCCGACAGATCGAGCAACTCTGCTGCTACAGCCAGGAGTTCGACACGCTCTGGCGCCGCCACGGGGTCGTCGAGCTGTCCCACGGGGTGACCAGGGCGCGCACCCGGTTCGGCGTGGTGGAGCTGTGCCGGGAGATCCTCCGGCTGGCCGGCGAACCGGGCGAGTTCGTCATCCTCCACACCCCGGCCACTCCGGACGCGGCGGCCGCCCTCGCCAGCCTGGAGGCGCCGGGTACGGACTGACGACGCCTCCCGGCCTCCCCGACGGACGCGCCGTCACCCCGCAGTGAGCGCCAGCCGGATCCAGCGCTCGGCCTCCGCGGTCGCCACCGCGACGTCGAAGGCCTGCGGCCCGGCGGCCGCCTGCGACACCAGCCCCTTGACCAGGCCGACCAGGGCCAGCCCGAAGGCCTGTGGGTCCACCCCGGCGCGCACCTCGCCCTCGGCCAGCCCCTGGCCGACCACGTCCGCCGCCCAGCCGCGGGTGCGGGCATCCAGCTCCGCCACCGCGTCGGTCAGTTCGGAGGCCCCGGCGAGCGCCTCGGCGCCCAGCACCACGAAGGCCCGGCCCAGGTCGGTCGGGTTGCGCACGCCCTCCAGGCAGCCGCGCGCGAACCGGCACAGTTCGTCCACCGCCCCGGCGCCGCTGCGCTCCGGCGCGGCCGCCGCCATCGCCTCGGCCAGCGCCTCGTCCTGGAGTCTGGCCAGCAGTGCGGCCTTGGAGCCGAAGTAGTGGGTGGCCAGGCCGCGACTGAAGCCCGCCTCCTCCCCGACCCTGGCGAGGGTGACCCCGGTGCTGCCGTGCTCGGCGACCAGCCGGGCGGCCGCGGCGAGCAGTGCGGCCTCGGCCCGGGCGCGCCGTTCGGCCTGGGTGCGGCGGGTCGGCTCGCCCTGCGGTGACACTCCCGGGCCGGCCGCTTCATCGTGCGTGCGCATGGCACCATGCTAGGGTCGAACTTGCTTGTTGAACAACAAGCAAGTTTGGGGTGGCGACCACCCGGCCGAGCACTCCACCGGCCCCGCCGCCCCCGGCAGAAGGGAAGTCCCGATGACCGCCACGATGCTCGCCGGACGGCTCGACGTCGCCAAGGGCTCTTTCGCCGTCGAGGAGGTGCCCGTCCCGGTGCCCGGCCCGGGCGAGGTGCTGATCAAGGTCGAGGCGGCCGGCGTCTGCCTCTCCGACGTCCACCTGATCGAGGGCATCCTCAAACCGCTCTTCCTCAAGGGCGACAAGGTCACCCTCGGCCACGAGGTCGCCGGCACCGTGCACACCCTCGGCGAGGGCGTGACCACCGCCGCCGTCGGCGACCGGGTGCTCCTCCAGGCCGGCGAGAGCCGGGGCGGCCGGGTGTACACCCGCGGCGTCGACTACGACGGCGGCTGGGCCGAGTACGCGCTCGCCACCGCCACCACCCTGGTGCCGATCCCGGACACCCTGCCCTTCGAGCAGGCCTGCTTCATCCCCGACGCGGTCTCCACCCCCTGGGCCGCGATCACCGCCACCGGCGCCGTCCGCCCGGCCGAGGCCGTCGGCGTCTGGGGCGTCGGCGGGCTCGGCGCCCACGGCGTCCAGCTGCTGCGGGCCATCGGCGCCTTCCCGATCGTCGCCGTCGACCCGCTCCCGGCCGCCCGCGAGCGCGCCCTGGCCTTCGGCGCCGACGCCGCGCTCGACCCGGCCGACCCGCGGTTCGCCGAGCGCCTGCGCGAGGCCACCGGCGGGCGCCCGCTCTCCGCCGCCTTCGACTTCGCCGGCGTCGCCCCGGTGCGCGAGCAGGCGATGGCCACGCTCGGCGAGCACGGCCGGCTGGTCCTGGTCGGCCTCACCGACAAGCCGCTGACCATCACCAACGGCACCCTGGTCAGCTACCTGCGCCAGCAGATCCGCGGCCACTACGGCTCCGAGGGCCAGGACGTCGAGGACCTGGTCAACCTGGTCCGCGGAGGCCGGCTGGAGTTCTCCCGCTCGGTGAGCGGCACCTTCCCGCTGGCCGAGGCCGCCCACGCGGTCGAGGCGCTGGAGCGCAAGGAGGGCAACCCGATCCGCCTGGTGCTCAAGCCCTGACCTGCCCTTCTCCGGTCGCGGGGCGGATGATTGGATCCCTTTCCAGGACGTTGCGGAAGCCTGCCGCAACCCGTGGAGAGGACGGCCCATGGACACGCCCCGCGACATCCCCTGGCACGAGGGCAGCTGGCTCAACGAGCCGGAGCACGTACGGACCGACGGCACCGACCTCCTGGTCACCGCCCGCGACCGCAGCGACTTCTGGCGCACCACCGGCTACGGCTTCGTCCGTGACGACGGCCACGCGCTGCTCACCGGCTTCCCGGCGGGCAGCGCCACCGAGGTCACCTTCGTCGCGGACTTCACCGCCCTCTACGACCAGGCCGGCCTGCTGGTCCGGGTCGCCCCCCAGACGTGGATCAAGGCCGGAGTGGAGCTGAGCGACGGCGTCCCGCACCTGGGCGCGGTGGTCACCCACGGCGTCTCGGACTGGTCCCTCGCCCCCGTCCCCGACTGGCACGGCCGCGCCGTCACCGTCCGCGCCAGCCGCACCGGCGACGCCGTCACCATCCGCGCCCGCTGCGAGGACGGCCCCTGGCGCCTGGTCCGCCTCGCGCCCCTCGCCCCGGACGCCACCGCCACGGCCGGCCCGTTCTGCTGCTCCCCCGAACGAGCCGGCCTCCAGGTCCGCTTCACCCGCTTCACCCAGGGCCCCGCGGACACCGCCCTGCACCTGCCGGAGTGACGGGGTGGACGGCGGCCCGGCTCCCCGGCCGCCGTCTACTCCACCGGCGACACGTGCAGCACCGGGCCCGCCGGCTCCACCGGCCCCGCCACCGGACGCCCCGTCGACTCCCGGTACAGCAGCACCCGGAACACCCCGTACAGACTCGCCGTCACCGTCACACCCGCGCCCAGGCACAGCGCCGCGCCGACCATCAACAGCACCCCGAGCCCCCGGTCGGTCGCCGTGAGCCCCACGACGAACAGCACCAGGGCCGGCAGCACCGACACCAGCACGGGCGCCGTCATCGCGTTCGCCCCCTGCATGAACCGCCCCCGGTCCCGCCGGTGGACCGCCCGGGACGTCCGCAGCGCCGTCCGCACCCCGACACCGTCCAGCACCACCGCGGGAAGCACCAGGTAGCACGCGAACGACAGCGGGATCCCGACCACCAGCAGCGCCCCGAGCACCAGCAGCGCACCGACCGGCGCCCACCCCGCGATCACCCGCAACCGCCCGGCCGCCCGCGCGTAGCAGGCCCCGATCGCCACCGGCCGCCCCCGCAGCGCGTCATCGGCCGCCAGGAGCGTCACGGCGCTGAAGAAGGTCGCGAGCACGGCCAGCACCAACACCCCGCCCACCTCCAGCGCCACGCTCTCCCCGACCTTCAGGTCCACCCACACCAGCAGCCACGACAACCCGCCCAGCACCGCCGTGGCGATCCCCGGCAGCAGCAACAACTCCTTCCGCCGCCGCACCACCCGCACCAGCGCCCGCACCGACCCGCTGTCGCTCAACGCCCCCACCTCGGTCATCCCGTCGAAGAACGGTCAGGCTACTGCCCACCGCCCCGGCGCCCGACCGTCAACCCCGGTCCGCCGGACCCGAAATGACATGCATGCCACTAGCCAACCGTCCAGTAGCACCCCTACCGTCGACTCCCCGTGGCTTCGACGGAGGAGCTCGCCTTGCGCCTACGCCCCCACCGCCTCCGATTCCGATTCCCGGCCGTCGCCCTCGCGTCGGCCCTGCTCGTCACCACCGCCCTGACCACCGCACCGGCCACCGCCGCCCCCACGGCGACGACGACCGCGACGACGACCGACTACTGCGCCGGCCGCTGCACCGACATCCTGCCGCCCGGTGAGAACGGCAACGCCACCCTCGCCGAGATCCTGCTCAACCGGGCGTTCGGCACCCGCCCCGCCCACACCGACGACCAGCTCGGCCCGTACGCCGCACTCGCCTCCGGCTACCCGGGGCTCACCGAGGCCGGGCTGCGCACCTTCTTCAACGACGCCTCCTTCGGCGTCCCCGCCGACCAGGTCGCCAGCACCACCACCCCGCGCCCGGACGTGACCATCGTGCGCGACAAGGCCACCGGCGTCCCGCACATCACCGGCACCACCCGCTACGGCACCGAGTTCGGCGCGGGCTACGCCGCCGCCCAGGACCGGCTCTGGGTGATGGACCTGTTCCGGCACGTCGGCCGCGGCCAGCTGTCCGGCTTCGCGGGCGGCGCCGCCGCCAACCGCCAGCTGGAGCAGAGCTTCTGGCAGGCCGCGCCGTACACCGAGGCCGAGTTGCAGCAGCAGATCGACGCCCTCGCCGCCCGCGGCGGCCGGGCCGCCCAGGCGCTCGCCGACGCCACCGCCTACCTGGACGGCATCAACCAGTACGCCAGGGAGGCCTACAACGGCCGCACCTTCCCCGGCGAGTACGACCTGACCGGGCACATCGACCCGATCACCAACGCCGGTTCGATCGAGCCGTTCAAACTCACCGACCTCGTCGCCCTCGCCTCCGTGGTCGGCGCGCTCTTCGGCTCCGGCGGCGGCAACGAACTCGCCTCCGCCCAGGTCAAGTCGGCCGCCGAGGCCCGGTACGGCAAGGACGCCGGCGACGCGGTCTGGAAGTCGCTGCGCGAGGCCGACGACCCGGAGGCCGTCCAGACCCTGCACGACGGACAGAGCTTCCCGTACGCCACCGTGCCCGACGCCCCGCAGGGCCAGGCGCTGCCCGACCCCGGCTCGGTGGTGCCCGAGCCGCTGGTCTACAACGCCACCGGATCCGCCAACTCCGCGTCCACCAGGGCGAACGGCGTCCTGCCCGGCAACCTGCTCACCGCCCGGCACGGCATGTCCAACGCCCTGCTGGTCTCGGGCGCGCACACCGACGACGGCCATCCGGTCGCCGTGTTCGGCCCCCAGACCGGTTACTTCGCACCGCAGTTGCTGATGCTGGAGGAGATCCAGGGCCCCGGGATCAGCGCGCGCGGCGCGGCCTTCGCGGGCCTGAGCTTCTACGTGCAGCTCGGCCGCGGCCAGGACTACGCCTGGAGCGCCACCTCGGCCGGGCAGGACATCACCGACACCTACGCCGTCCCGCTCTGCACCACCGACGGCTCACCGGTCACCACCGCCGCCAACTCCTACCTCTGGCACGGCCAGTGCCTGCCCTTCGAACGGCTGGACCGCCAGGACTCCTGGAGCCCGACCACCGCCGACTCCACCCCGGCCGGCTCGTACACCCTGACGATGTACCGCTCCCGGTACGGCCTGGTGACCGCCCGCGGCACGGTCGGCGGGGCGCCCGTCGCCTTCACCTCGCTGCGCTCCACCTACCGGCACGAGGCCGACTCCATCATCGGCTTCCAGGAGCTGAACGACCCGGGCGCGGTGCACGACGCGGCGAGCTTCCAGCAGGCGGCCCAGGACATCAACTACACCTTCAACTGGTTCTACGCCGACTCCCGCGACATCGCCTACTACAACTCCGGCAACAACCCGGTGCGGGCCCCCGGCGTCGACCCGGGCCTGCCCGTACTCGCCCAACCCGCCTACGAGTGGGCCGACTTCGACCCGGCCACCAACACCGCCCGGTACACACCGCCCACCGCGCACCCGCAGTCCGTCAACCAGGACTACTACATCTCCTGGAACAACAAGCAGGCGAACGGCTACACCGCCGCCGGCTTCGGCAACGGCTCGGTGCACCGCGCCAACCTCCTCGACGACCGGGTCAAGGCGCTCCTCGCCAACGGCGGCAGGGCGAGCCGGGTCTCGCTCACCCAGGCCATGGAGGGCGCCGCGCTCGCCGACCTGCGGGCCGAGGACGTCCTGCCCGACCTGATCCGGGTGCTGCGCAGCGCACCGGTCACCGACCAGACCGCCCTCACCGCACTGCAGCAGCTGGAGGCCTGGCTCGCCGACGGCGACCAGCGGAAGGAGACCTCGCCCGGCAGCCACACCTACGCGGACGCCGCCGCGATCCGGGTGATGGACGCCTGGTGGCCGCTGGTCGCCGACGGCGTGATGCGGCCGGGGCTCGGCGACCAGCTGTTCACCGCGCTGACCGGCGCCCTGCAGATCAACGAGTCCCCCTCCGGCGGCCAGACCGGCGCCACCGGCGGCGGCCCGGTGAGCGCCAACGAGGCCATCCCGCACAAGGGTTCGGCCTTCCAGTACGGCTGGTGGAGCTACCTGGACAAGGATCTGCGCTCCGTCCTCGGCGACCAGGTGGCCGGCCCGCTGGCCCGCCCGTTCTGCGGCGGGGGCGATCTCGCGGCCTGCCGGACGGTCCTGCTCACCACCCTGAAGCAGGCCGCCGCCCAGACGCCCGCCCAGGTCTACCCGGGCGACGCCGACTGCCCGGCCGGCGACCAGTGGTGCGCCGACACCATCATCCAGCGCCCGCTGGGCGGGGTGACGGACGCCAAGACCACCTGGCAGAACCGGCCGACGTACCAGCAGGTGGTGCAGTTCCCCAGCCACCGGTGAGACGGCGCCGCCGCCGCCCGCACAGGGCGGCGGCGGTTCCCGTGGGGAATCAGCGGCGGTTCCCGTGGGGAATCACGAGAACCCGCCCATGTAGCACCTGAAACCCCATTAGGCTGCTTACATGGCAGCAGCAGACTCCCTCGCGACCCGCCAGCGCTCGCTCGGCGACCCCGACCTCGACTACCCCCTCCGGCCCCCGCTCACCGCGGGCTGCCCCCGCACCGGCACGCAGGACGTCGCCTACCCCGTCGAGGTCGACTACGCCTACGACCAGGTCGACCCGGCCGCCCTCTTCGCCCCCGCCACGACCCGCGGCGGCCTGGAGCGCTGGGCCCCGCTGCTGCCCCCGCTGTCCGCGCCCGGCCTCGGCGAGGGCGCCACCCCGCTGGTGGAGCTCGAACCCGGCGTGTACGTCAAGGACGAGTCCCGCAACCCCACCTGGTCCCACAAGGACCGGCTGAACCGCTGCACCACCAGCGCCGCCGTGGGCGTCGGCGCGCCCGGCATCGCGGTCGCCTCCTCCGGCAACCACGGCGCCTCGGCGGCCGCCTACGCCGCCCGCGCCGGACTGCCCTGCGTCGTCCTCACCGGCCCCGACCTGCCGCCCGCCGTGGACTCCTTCCTCAACGCCTACGGCGCCGTCGTGCTGCCGGTCCCGTGGGAGGCGCGCTGGCCGCTGCTGCGCCAGGTGGTCGACCGGCTCGGCCTGCACCCGGTCAGCAACCTCACCACCACCCACACCGGGCACGCGTACGGCCCGGAGGGCTACAAGACCGTCGCGTACGAGATCTTCCGGGACGTCGGGACGCCCAGCGCGGTCTTCGTGCCGACCGGGTACGGCGAGCTGCTGTTCGGGGTCTGGAAGGGCTTCGACGAGCTGCGCCGCCTCGGCCTCGCCGACCGGGTGCCGCGCGTCTTCGCCTGCGAGTCCGCCGCCTCCGGCCCGCTGCACCGGGCGCTCGCCGAGGGCCTCCCGGCGGCGCACGTGACGGTCGGTCCGAGCGACGCCTACTCGATCAACTCCCCGGTGAGCGGCTACCGGGGCGTCGTCGCCGTGCGCGCGAGCGGCGGCCGCGCGCTGACCGTGGACGACCGTCAACTCGCCGACGCCCAGCGCGAACTGGCCCGCGCCGGCCTGTGGGCGGAACTGTCCGCGGCGGCCGGACTGGCCGGGCTGCGCAGCCTCGGCGCCCCCGACCTCGCCGAGGGCCCGGTGGTCTGCGTGTCCACCTCCAGCGGCTTCAAGGACAAGGGCACCGCCGGCCGCCGGACGGAGCCGGTCGCCCCGGAGTGGGAGGCGGTGCACCGCCGGCTGCGGGCGGCGGGGATCACCGGCTGACCCTCCGCCCGCCCCTCGGCGGGTCGGGTACGACCGTTGCTGGAGGCCCTCTGTTCGCCGTTCCGTTCGCTGACGTAGGGTCGGCGTTCGCCCACGCACTCCAGGCTGGCTCCGCCCCAACTCCCCCGCGTCGAAGGGCTGTCACCGTGACCCGTTCCCCCCGCCGTCTGCTGCCACTGGCCGTCGCCGTCGCAGCGGTGCCCGTGCTCGCGCTCCCGGCCGTGCCCTCGGCCGCGGCCTCGTACGGCACCCCGACGATCACCTTCTCCGCCGCCTACCTGTCCGGCGCGGTCGGCGCCACCGGCGACCCGACGGTCACCGTGACGGTGGCCCAGAGCGGCGCCCCGGCCTCGGCGTTGACCGTCGCCGCCTCGGCCAGCACCCGCGGCACCGTGGCCCGGACCGGCGACGTGACGGTCACCGGGACCAGCGACACCCGCACCCTGGCGGTCGCCGCCCAGGGCGTCGGCTACACCGACCTGACCGTCAAGGTGACCGGCCTGGGCGGCAAGAGCGCCACCCGCACCCTGCACTACGCCGCCTCCGCCGCCGTCCGGGACTCCGCCGCCAGCCGCTACCTCACCGGCTCCAGCGACGCCTCGGCCGCGGTGGACGCCGGCGGCGGCTACATCCTGGTCGGCGACGACGAGTCCAACACCCTGCGCCTGTACGACCGCAACAACTCCGGCGCCCCGGTGCGCACCTGGGACTTCAGCGCGGCGCTCGGCGTCTCCAAGGAGATCGACATCGAGGCCGCCACCCGGGTCGGCGACACGATCTACTGGACCGGCTCGCTCGGCAACAACAAGGACGGCGCGGTCAAGCCCGACCGCCACACCCTGTTCACCACCAGGGTCACCGGCTCCGGTGCCGACACCCAGCTCTCCCTGGCCGGTTCGTACCACGGCCTGCGCGCCGACCTGATCGCCTGGGACACCGCCCACGGCAACCGCTACGGCTTCGCGGCCGGCGCCGCCGACGGGCAGGCCCCCAAGCAGATCAACGGCTTCAACGTCGAGGGCCTGGAGTTCGCCCCCGGCAGCACCACCACCGCCTACATCGGCTTCCGTGCGCCGCTCACCCCGGCGGTCACCGGCGGCCGGGCGCTGCTGGTGCCGGTCACCAACTTCTCGTCCCTGTTCGACGGTTCGGCCGCACACGCGACCTTCGGCGACCCGATCGAGCTGGACCTCGGCGGGCTGTCGATCCGCGACCTGCGCCGCAACGACCTCGGCCAGTACCTGATCGTGGCCGGCTCCTGGGCCGCCGAGGACAACTCCGCCCCCTACGCGCTCTACCGCTGGGACGGCCGGGCCGCCACCAAGCCGGTCAAGTTGCTCGACCTGCCGACCGGCGACGCCGGCGCCTGGGAGGCCCTCCCCGAGGTCCCGGACCTGGACGCCCCCGGCGCCCGCGCCCAGCTGATCACCGACAACGGCTCCGCCGACCTGTACGACGACGGCAGCGCCGCCAAGGACCTCACCCACCCGGAGTGGAAGAAGTCCCGCAGCACCTGGTTCACCCTGGGCTGACCTCACGAGCAGGGCCCCCGGCGCCGCCAGGCCGGGGGCCCACCCCCGGGCCCGGTCAGACCTCCACCAGCACCTTGCCCCGGGTGGCCGAGCGGTCGACGTACAGGCTGCGGTACGCGGCCGGGATGCTGTCGAAGCCCTGGTGCACGGTCTCCTGGTAGCGCACGTCGCCGCTGCGCACCAGCGCGCCGAGGTCCCGCCGCAGCGCCGACCAGTTCTCCTCGGTGAACCACTCCAGCGAGAAGATGCCGCGGATCGTGGTGCGCGGGAACATGATCATCGGCAGCAGCCGGGGGCCCGTCCACTCCCCGCCGACCTGGCTCCCCCACTGCCAGCACACCGCCACCCGGCTGTCCACCGCGAGCATCCCGAAGACCACGTCGGTGAGCGAGCCGCCGAGGCTGTCGAAGTAGCGGTCGATGCCGTCCGGGGCGAGGTCGGACAGCTCCTTGGCCAGCCGCTCCGGGTCGTCGCCGTCCCGGTAGTGCAGCACCGCGTCGAAGCCCAGCTCCATCAGCCGGTCGGCCTTCGCCGGGGTCGCCGTGGTGCCGATGACCCGGGCGCCGCGCCGCTTGGCCAGCTGGCCGACCAGCGAGCCGACCGTCCCGCTCGCCGCGCCGACCAGCACCGTCGAACCGGGGCGCACGTCCAGGAACTTCTCCACCGTCCCCCAGGCCGTCATCCCCGGGCCGCCGAGCACGCCGAGCGCGGTGGTGATCGGCAGCCGCTCGTCGTAGTCGGCCCGGTCCAGTCTGCGGTAGGCGGGGAACATCATCGGGAAGGTGCCGGTCTGCCACAGCGCGGGCTCGCCGTCGCTGATCACGTGGGTGCGCCAGCCGCCGAAGCCCTGGACCAGGTCGCCGACCGGGAAGCGGGCTCTCGGACCGGCCGCCACCACCTCCATGATCGAGTCGGCCCCCATGTGGTCGCCGATCGGGGTGTCCAGCGCGATCCCCTGGAGGTACGGGTCCACCGACACGTACAGGGTGCGCAGCAGCATCTCGTCCTCGGCGAGCCGGACGTCCACGTCCTCGACGACCTTCTCGTACATCCGCTCGATGTCCGGCACTCCGTCCACGTGCGCGCGGACGATCCACTTCTCGATCCTCACGAGGTGACTCCAAACTGCCGGTCGGGGCCGACCGGGTCGATGATCAGGGTGGGCGGCGGCGCGCTGTCGTCCACCGCCGCGGTGAACGGCCTGCGGTCGTCGCGGCAGATGAACTGGACGACGTGCCGGCCGGCGGCGGCCGCGCGGATCAGGCCTCCGGTGGTCGCCCAGACCCCGGAGAGGTAGAAGTTGGCCAGGCCGGGCAGCCCCGGGCCGTTGCGCTTGATCTCGTCCTCAAGGGTCTCGCCGCTCTCCACGAAGGGCTGCCAGCCCAGCACCGTCCCGTCGTAGTTGCCGGTGTAGCGGACCTGGGTGAGCGGGGTGGAGACGTCCTTGACCGCCACCGCCTCCCGGAGCCCCGGGTGGTGGCCGTCCAGGAAGTCGATGATCGCGTCGCGCACCCGGCGCTTCTCCCGCTGGTACTCCCGGCCCCGGCCCACCGGCAGGGTGTGCAGCTCCTCCCCGCGCCGCAGCCGGGGGGCCTGCTCGGGCCCGGTGCTCAGCTCCCGCCAGGGGGCGATGTCGCAGAAGTAGCTGGCGTACACCACGGTGGTGCCGGCCGGGGACAGCTCCGGGTAGTGCCGGCTGCGGAACTGGACGTTGATGCTCGGGTGCCGGATGCCGGTGAGCCTCGCGGCGAGCCCGTCCTCCAGCAGGTAGGTGGTGCACGGGTCGCCCGCCGGGAACGGGCGGCGCAGGCCGAGGAAGACGGTCAGGTAGCCGGGGAAGACCATGCCCGGCTCGGCGATGGTCCGGGTGTAGAGCCGCCGGTAGGTGTCGTTCAGGTAGCGGCCCTTGAGCAGGTCGAGCATCGTGGTGCGGCCGTCGCAGGCGGCCACCACGATGTCCGCCCGCACCTCCCGCCCGTCGCTGAGCCGGACCCCGACCGCGGTGTCGTTCTCGACCAGGATCTCGGTCACCCTGGTGTTGTAGGCGATCTCCCCGCCGAGCCGCCGGTAGCGCTGCTCGACCGAGCGGGCCAGGCCCAGCGAGCCGCCTTCCGGCACTCCCGCCGACTGCCCGGCGTGCGAGGCGAGTTGGAAGTAGGTCGGCAGCACCGGGAAGTTGGGGTGCTTCTCGTACAGCACGAAGTTGAACGCCTCGCGCAGCAGCGGGCTGCGGAACCGCGCCGAGTAGTCGCTCATCAGCACCGAGATGGAGCGCCGGATCACGTTGAAGTACGGCAGGAAGGAGGCCAGCATCCGCCAGCGCTCCCACCGGCCCATCAGCCCGACCGGCTGCAGGAAGGGGTAACGGGTCAGCGCCACCCGGAACTTCCGCAGCCCGTCGCAGAACTGCCGGATCCGCCGGGCGTCCTCCGGGGCGAGCTCCAGCAGGTGGGCCTCCAGCCGGTCCGGGTCGGAGTAGAAGTAGACCGCCCGCCCGTCCCGGGTGCGCACCACGTTGAAGACGTCGAAGTTGCGCATCCGCTTGCCCTGCAACGCGCCGAGTTCGAGCCAGATCTGGTGCATCTCGTTGCCCGGGCCGCTGCCGAGCAGCCAGCTGACGCAGCAGTCGAAGGTGAACTCGCCGCGGTCCCAGGCGGTGCAGCAGCCTCCGGGCAGCTCGTGCATCTCCAGGACCTGCGTGCGGTAGCCGTTCATCTGCGCGTAGCAGCCGGTGGACAGGCCGCCGAGCCCGCCACCGATGATCACCATGCTCCGCCGTCCGCTGCTCGTCCCCGTCATTCCGGTCCTCCGGCGGTCGTCTGGCCCACGGTGGCCCGGTCGAGTTGCGGCAGGCGGCCCCACTTGCCCGTGTGCCAGGGTTCCCGGTTGTCGCTGGGCCAGGCCCGGAACGGCCGGCCGAGCTCCCGGCAGAGGTACTGCGCGGCGTACCGGCCGCTGGTGGCGGCCCGGATCAGGCCGCCGAGCGCCGTCCACTGCCCGGCCATCGAGAAGCCGCCGAGGCCCGGCAGCCGCATCCGGTCCCGGTTGACCAGCCGGTTGACGGCGTCCTCGGCCTCGGAGAAGGCCTGCCAGGCGAGGATGCTGCCGTAGGTGTTGCCGGTGAACCGCTCGGTGGTCACCGGCGAGGCCACGTCGACCAGTTCGATCCTCGGGCCCAGCTCCGGATAGGTCCGCGTGAGGAACTCCCGTACGAACGAGGCGACTTCCTGCTTGCGCTCCCGGTAGGCCCGGCGGTCGGCCGTCCGCAGCTCCTTCCAGGAGCGGTAGTCGCTGAAGTAGGTGCAGTGCAGCACCGACTTGCCGGGCGGCGCGAAGCCCTCGGCGTAGTCGGAGCGCAGCTGCACCACCAGGCTGTGCTGCAACGACCCGGGCAACCGGGATCCCTGCTCCGGCGTCAGCAGGTAGGTGGTGGCGTGCGGCTCGCCCGCCGGCAGCGGGCCGTCCACACCGACGAAGGCGGAGACCACGGCCGGGTAGAGGTTGCCGGGCTTGTCCAGCAGCTCGCCGTAGAGCAGCTCGGTGGCGGGACTGGAGTACCGGCCCCCCAGCAGCCGGTCGAGCACCGTCGGACCGTCGCAGGCGGCCACCACGTGGTCCGCGAAGTGCCGTGAGCCGTCCTTCAGTTCGACGCCGACCGCGCGCCCGCCCTCGACCAGGATCCGCTCGACCCGGCAGCGGTAGCCGATCACCCCGCCGAGCGAGGTGTACCGCTCCTCCACCGACCGGGCCAGGCCGAGCGAACCGCCCTGCGGGAAGCCCGCGTTGCCGCTGTGCGCGGCCGCCAGGGTGTACAGGTACGGCAACAGTGGGAAGCCCGCGGGCTCCTGGAGGAACATGTTGGGGAAGGCCCGGCGCAGCAGCGGGTCCCGGAAGCCCTCGGCGAAGCCGCTCATCGGGGTGGTCGCGGTGCGCCAGAACAGCCGGAAGGCGGGCAGCACGGCGCGCAGGTGGCGCAGCCGTTCGGCGGTGGTCCGCAGCGGCGGCGGGGTGAGGTCCCAGGGCAGGTCGATCGCGGTGAAGCGGCGCAGGTCCCGGCAGAAGGCCCGGATCGGCTTGGCGTCGCCGGGCGCGAGGTCCAGCAGGTGGGCCTCCAGCCGGTCCGGGTCGCCGAAGAAGGTGACGGCCCGGCCGTGCTCGTCCACGACCCGGTTGAAGACGTCGAAGTGAGTCACCGACTTGCCGTCCAGGGCCCCGAGTTCGCGCCAGACCTGATGGGCGCCGGTGCCCTCGGCGGTGCCGATCAGCCAGTCGATGCAGTAGTCGAACAGGTAGCCGTGCCGGGACCACGCGGCGCAGCAGCCTCCGGGGAGCACGTGCTTCTCGAAGATGCGGGTCTCCAGCCCGCTCATCTGCGCGTAGCAGCCGGTGGCGAGGCCGGCCAGCCCGGCCCCGATCACGATCACCCGGGGCGGGCCGCCGTCGGCCCGCTCCCTGGCGGACCAGTCCGGCCCGCGGTCAGCCGCGGCCATCGGCGGTGCCTCCGGCCAGGATGGCGCCCGCCAGTTCCGCGTTGCGCTCGGCGAACTCGCCGTCGAGCATCTCGGCGTGGTCGCCGTGCCCGGCGTACACCGCGGTGCCGGTGGTGGAGGCGCCGTGCCAGGAGCCGTCCTCGCCGCCCGCGTGCACGGACAGCCGCTCCCGCTCGCAGACCACGTCCAACCGGGCCTTCACCGTGCCGGTGTTGGGCGTCCGGCTGCAGAACTCCAGGTAGTCCCTGGCCTGTTCGAGGGTCTCCCGGGCGACGATCCGCGAGCCGGTGTGGCGGTGGAGGTGCTCGTGCAGCTCGCGTTCGAAGACGGCCAGGTGCTCCTCGCCGAGTTCGTAGGCTACGACGGCGCGGTAGGCGTCCACCAGCAGCACCGAACTCACCGTACGGCCGCGCCGCTCCAGCTCCTTGGCGACCTCGAAGGCGAGGTTGCCGCCGAGCGAGTAGCCGAGCAGGACGTACGGTCCGGCCGGGTGCAGCGCCTCCACCAGGTCGGCGTAGCGGGCGGTCTTGTCCTCGCCGGTCAGGTAGTTGAAGGCGGCGATCCGCTGCTCGGGCAGGTGGGCGGCGAGCTGCCGGTAGACCAGGCCGTGGCCGCCGGCCGGCGGGAAGCAGAAGACCGTACGGTCGTGTGGCGCCCGGGCGTTGAACCAGAGGTAGGGTTCGCCGCCGGCCACCTCGCCGGTGATGATCTGCTCGACGGTGCGGGCCATGCCGTGCAGGGTGGTGACCTTGAACAGCTGGCCGACCGGGATGCTGATGTTGAACTCGGTCTGGAGGTGGTGGATCAGCTCGATCAGCCGGATGGAGCTTCCGCCGAGTTCGAAGAAGTCGTGCTGGAGGCCGACCTCGTCCAGGCCGAGCAGGTTCCGCCAGTGTTCGGCGACCCGCACCTCGTAGAGCGTGACGGGCGGTTCGTGCCGCTCGCCGCCGGTGTCGGCCTTGGGCTCGGGCAGGGCGGCCAGGTCGACCTTGCCGTTCGGGGTGAGCGGCAGGGCGGGCAGTTCGGTGAGGTAGGAGGGGATCATCACGGTCGGCAGGTGCTCGGCGAGGTGGCGGCGCAGTTCGCGCCGGTCCAGCTCGACGCCCTCGGCGGGCACCACGTACGCGGCCAATACGGCCTCACCGGAGCCGTCCTGCCGTACGGCCACACAGGCCTGGGCGAGTTCGGGCCGGGCGGTGAGGTGGGCCTCGATCTCGCCCGGCTCGATCCGGTGACCGCGGACCTTGACCTGGTTGTCGATCCGGCCGAGCAGGTGCGCGGTGCCCTCGGTGTCCCAGTGGCCGAGGTCGCCGGTGCGGTAGAGCCGCAGCGGCGTGCCGTCGAACTCCAGGGTGGTGAAGCGCCGTTCGGTCTGCTCCCGGTCGCCCGGGTAGCCGGCCGCGACGCCCGCGCCGCCGATCCACAGCTCGCCGGGCACCCCGGCCGGGACGGGCTCGCCGTACCGGTCGAGGATGTACAGCGCGCTGTTCGGGAAGGGCCGCCCGATCGGGACCATCCGGCCTGGTTCGAGCCCTCCGGCGGTGCCCTCGTAGTAGCTGCTGTCCACGGTGGCCTCGGTCAGGCCGTAGGAGTTGACCAGTCTGGTCCGCTCCCCGCACAGTGCCCGCAGCCGCTGGTGCTCGGCGGCCTTCCAGGCGTCGGAGCCGACGATCAGCAGCCGCAGGAAGTCCAGCCGCAGGCCCTCGCGTTCGCAGTGGGCCATCAGGGCACGGGCCACGGCGGGCACGAACTCGCCGCAGTCCACGGCCTCCTCGCGCATCACCCGGTACAGCCGGGCGGTGTCGAAGAGCAGCTCGCGGTCGACCAGGACGAGGGTTCCGCCGGTGCTGAGCGCCCGGGCGAGGTCGCCGGAGAACACGTCGAAGGCGGTCCCGGCCATCTGGAGGTGCACCCGGGCCTCGGTGTCCAGCCGGTACTCCTCCCGCCATCCGGCCGTGACGGCGGCCAGGTTGCGGTGGTCGACCCGCACGCCCTTGGGGCGGCCGGTGGAGCCGGAGGTGTGGATCACGTACGCGGGCCGGTCGGGGTCGGCGGCCGGCAGCGGCCCGGTGGTGTGGGCGGGCCGCTCCAGTTCCTCCAGGGTGACGGGCACGGCGGGCAGTTCGGCGGTGAACGGGCGCCGCTCGTCCACCACCACCAGGGCGGCCCCGGCGTCGGACACCTGGTGGGCCAGCCGGTCGACGGGGTGCCCGGGGTCGAGGGGAAGGTAGGCGGCGCCGGCCCGCCAGATCGCCAGCAGGGTGGTGATCAGCTCGGGTGACTTGTCCAGGCAGACCGCGACCACCGAGCGTTCGCCGACGCCCAGTTCGCGCAGCTTCACGGCGAGGCGCTGGGAGCGCTGGTCGAGTTCGCCGTAGGTCATCCGCCGGACGCCGCCCCGGCCGGGCGCGACCACCGCGACGGCCTCGGGGTGCTCGGCGGCGGCCTTGGCGATCAGCTCCGGCACCGGCACGTCGTGGTCGATCCGCCGCCCGGCGCCACTGAACCCGGTGAGGATGCGGTGGCGCTCGGCCGTGTCCAGCATCCGCAGCCGGCCGACCGGCTCGCTCTCGCCGGCCCGGGTCATCGCGTCCAGCAGGTTGCGGTAGTGCGCGGCCAGCCGCTGCACGGTGGCGGGCTCGAAGAGGTCGGAGTTGTACTTGAAGACGCAGTGGAAGCAGCCGTCCGAGCGGTCCTCGTAGGCGGACAGTGTCAGGTCGAACTGCCCTTCCTCCTCCGGGAGTTCGATGTACTCCAGGCGGTAGCCGAACCGTTCCACCGCGACCTTGTGGGTCAGCAGGATGAACATCGCCTGGAACACCGCGGAGCGGCTCGGGTCGTGCTGCAGCCCCAACTGCTCGACCAGCAGCGGGAACGGGTACTCCTGGTTGTCCAGCCCGCCGAGCACGCTCTCCCGCACCCGGGCCAGTAGCCCGGCCACCGTCGGCTCCCCGGCCAGGCTCACGTGCAGCGGCAGCGGGTTGACGAAGTAGCCGTAGACGGAGGAGAACTCCTCCTGGGTGCGGCCGGTGACCGGGCTGCCGACCACGATGTCCGGCTGGCCGGACCACCGGTGCAGCAGCAGGTAGTAGGCGCTGAGCAGCACCATGAACGGGGTGGCGTTGTTCGCGCGGGCCAGCTCGTGCACCCGGGCGGTCAGTTCGTCGTCCAGCCGGAAGAACTCGGAGGCCCCGTTGTGGGTCTGCACCGCCGGGCGCGGCTTGTCGGTGGGCAGCGCCAGCACCGGCATCCCGGCCGGCAGGTGGCCGCGCCAGTAGTCGAGCATCCGCTGCGCCTGCGGCCCGGCCAGGAAGCGGTTCTGGTGGTTGAGGAAGTCCAGGTACCGGGCGGCCACCGGGGGCAGTTCGGGGGTGCGGCCCTGACGCAGCGCCTCGTAGACCTCGAACAGCTCCTCGATGAAGGTGAAGGTGGAGATCGCGTCCGAGACGATGTGGTGGACGGCCTTCATCAGCACCCAGCGGTCCGGGCCGCGCCGGAACAGCCGCAGCCGCACCAGCGGGTCCTGCGCCAGGTCGTACGGCCGCCGGTACTCGCGGACGATCAGCTCGTGGATCTCCTCCCACGGGCGGCCCTCGACGTCGAACAGCCCGGTGTCGGCGACCACCTCCGCGCGGATCCGCTGGACGGGGCGGCCCTCCTCGGCGGTGAAGGCGGCCCGCAGCCCGGGGTGCCGGGCGACCAGGAAGGCGAAGGCGGCGAACACCAGCTCCGGGTCGAGCTCGGCGCGGACCTCGACCGCGCCGCCGATGTTGTACGCGAAGCCGTCCGGGTGCAGCAGGCGCAGGAACCAGAGCGCCTGCTGGTTGTGGGTGAGCGGGTAGCGGGACTCGTCGGTGTGGAGCTCGACCTCGGCCTGCTCCTCGCCGCCCTCGGTGTCGAGCCGCTCGGCCAGGCCCTCGGCGAGAAGGTCGACCAGGTCGCCGACGCTGCCGTTGCTGAGCAGCGCCACCACCGGCAGCGCGACGCCGAGTTCGCCGTGCACCCGGGCGCGCAGCTCCATGGCGAGCAGCGAGTCCAGACCGTGCGCGCCGAGTCTGGTCTGCTCGTCGATCCGCTCGGCGCCGATCCGCAGCACGGCCGCGGCGGCGGCGGTGAACCGCTCGGCGATCAGCTGCCGGCGGGTCTGCGGGTCGGCCGCGCGGTAGGCGTCCAGGAAGCCGCCGGTCTCCGCCGGGGCCTGCTCGGCGGCCTCGGCCGCGAGTTCGGCGACCAGCGGCGGCGGCGCCGGGTACCAGGCCAGGAAGGTCGGCCAGTCGACCACGGTGGCGACCAGCAGCTGGGCCCGGTCCTGCCCGAGGACGCGCTCCAGGACGGCCGTCCCGGCGTCCGGCGGCAGCGAGCTCATGCCGCGGGCGTCGCGGTAGTGGGCGACCAGGCCCAGCTCCTCGATCATGCCGGTGGCCCAGGGCCCCCAGTCCAGGCTGAGCGCGGGCAGGCCGTCGGCCCGGCGGTGGTGGGCGAGGGCGTCCAGGAAGGCGTTCCCCGCCGCGTAGTTGGTCTGTCCGGCGGTGGTGAGCAGCGAGGCGACCGAGGCGAACAGCACGAAGTGGTCGAGGGGTTCGTCTCGCAGCAGCCGGTGCAGCAGGTGGCCGCCGATCACCTTGGGGGCGTACCCGGTGTCGAAGGCGGCGCGGTCCATCTGCGCCAGCAGGGTGTCCTTGACCTGCCCGGCGAGGTGGAACACCCCGCGGATCGGCGGGAGCTGGCGCTGCCGGTAGCCGGCGAGCCAGCGGGCGAGGGCGGCCTCGTCGGTGACGTCCACCGGGGCGAGCAGCGGCTCGGCGCCGAGCGCCTCCAGTTCCCGCAGGAACGCGATCCGCTCCCCGACGGGGCTCGCGGGGTCGACGGCGCGCCATTCGGCGCGCTCGGGCAGGGCGGTGCGGCCGACCAGGATCAGCCGCCGGGCGCCGCGCCGCACCAGGGTGCGGCAGAGCAGCCGGCCGAGGGCGCCGAAGGCCCCGGTGACGAGGTAGCTGCCGTCGGGGCGCAGGACCGGCGGCAGCGGCCGGGTGAGGCCCTCGGCCCGGCGCAGCCGGCTGGTGAGCCGTCGGCCGCCGCGCAGGGCCAGTTCCTGCTCGTCCCCGGCGGCGAGTTCGGCGAGCAGTGCCTCGGCCTGGTCGTGCGGCGCGAGGGCGGGGTCGAGGTCGATCAGGCTGCCGCGGTGGGCGACGAGTTCCTGCTGCCACAGCACCCGGCCGATGCCCCAGGCGGGGGCGCCGAGCGGTTCGACCCGGTCGCCGGGGCCGGCGGCCTGGGTACCCCGGGTGACGATGTGCAGCCGGCCGTCCGGGCGGGCGGCGGGCAGGGCCTGGGCGAGGGTGATCAGCGAGTAGGCGCCGAGGGTGGCGAGGCGGTCGAGCCGCCCTGGTTCGACGGTGTCGAGGGCGGGCAGGTCGAGGTTCCACAGGTGGGCGACGGTGGTGCAGCCGGGGTCGAGGTCGGCGAACAGCCGCCGCAGGTCCTCGGCGGAGTCGGGCCGTACGGTCGCCCGCCCGTCGGTGAAGGAGTACTCCGTGCCGGGCCGGACGAGGTGGCTGCGGGCGCCGCGCTCGGCGGCCAGCGCGGCCAGCCGCTCGGCCAGGCCGCCGGCGTCGGCGAACAGCAGCAGGTCGCCGGTGGGCTGGTCGAGGGGGGCCGTTGGGGCGTCCGTCCAGGCGAGTTCGGTGAGCCAGCCGTCGATGGTGGCCAGGCCCACCGAGGCGGAGGCCTGGGCGACGTCGGCGACCCGGAAGCCGGTGATCCGGCCGAGCGGGGTGCCGTCCTCGGCGTAGAGGGCGAGGTCGCCGACGAGTTCCTCGCCGCTGTCGCGGGTGACGGTGGCGTGCGCCCAGAGCGGCCGGTCGCCGATCTCGTCGAGCCGGACCTCCTCGATGGAGACCGGCAGCCGGACGCTGCCGCCCTCGGGCGTGTGCAGCCGGGTGGCCAGCAGGGTCTGGAAGCAGGCGTCGAGCAGGACCGGGTGGAGGTGGTGGTCGGCGGCGTCGGGGCCGAGCCGCTCGGTGGGCCGGATCCAGGCCAGTGCCTCGCCGGGCCCCGCCCACACCTCGGCGATGGCCTGGAAGGCGGGCCCGTAGTCGTAGCCGCGTTCGGACAGTCTCCGGTAGCAGTCGGGGCCGTCGAGGTGCCGCCCCCGGGCCCGGAGCGCGTCGAGGTCGGGGGCGGGCCGGTGTGCGCGCCGCTGGCCGGTGCGGACCCGGCCGCTCGCGTGCACGGCGGGCTCGCCGCCCGGCGGGGTGGAGGCGATGGTGAAGCGGGCGTCCTCGGGCGCGTAGCCGAGCTGGACGGGGACGGGCTCGGTGTCGGAGAGGAACAGCGCCCGGTTCAGCTCGACCTCGGCCAGCACCACCTCGGTGCCGCCGGTCAGCGCGCGCACGGCCTGGGCCGCCATCTCCAGGTACCCGGCGGCCGGGAAGACGACCTGGCCCTCGATCCGGTGGTCGTCCAGGTACGGCAGCCGCTCGGGGTCGAGCGCGGTGGTCCAGGAGGGCTGGGCGGCGGCGGTACGGCGGCCGAGCAGCGGGTGGTCGACCCTCCCGAGCCGGACCTGCTCGACCGGCTCGGGCTCCACCCAGTAGCGGTCGCGCCGCCACGGGTAGGTCGGCAGCGGCACCGGGCGCCCGGCCGGGTGCAGCACGTCCCAGCTCAACTCGACGCCGAGGGTGTGCAGTTCGGCGAGGGTGCGGGTGAGGCGCTCGGGTTCGTCCTGTTGGCGGCGGATCGACGCCAGGACGTGCGCCTGCTCGGCGCACTCGCGGATCGCGTGCCCGAGCACCGGGTGCGGGCCGAGCTCCAGGAAGAGCCGGTGCCCGTCCTCGGCCATCCGCTCGACGGCGGCCCGGAAGCGCACCGGCCGGCGGACGTTGCGCCACCAGTACTCGCCGTCCAGCTCCGGCCCCTGGGCGAGGCCCTCCTGGGCGGTCAGGTAGAGCGGCAGCTGCGCGTCGCGCGGTTTGATCCCGGCGAGCGAGGCGATCAGCTCGTCCTTGATCGGGTCCATCCGCACGCTGTGGTACGGGACTTCGACGTCCAGGAAGCGGGCGAACACGCCCTGCTGCTGGAGTTCCCCGGCGAGTTCGCGCAGCGCCCCGGTGTCCCCGGCGAGGGTCACCGCGGAGGGGCTGTTGACGGCGGCGAGCGAGAGCCGGGTGCGGTACGGGCGGATCCGGCGCTCCGCCTCCGCCTCCGGCAGGCCGACGGCGAGCATCGCGCCGGTGCCGGCGAGGCGCTGTTGCAGTCCGCTGCGGGCGAGTACCACCCGGACGGCGTCGGCCAGGTCGTAGACCCCGGCCTCGTGGAAGGCGGCGACCTCGCCGGTGCTGTGGCCGACCACCGCGTCGGGGCGCAGTCCGTGGCTGCGCCAGAGTGCCGAGAGGCCCACCTGGAGGGCGAAGTTGGCGGGCTGGGCGAGCCAGGTCTCGGCCATCCGGGAGTCGGCCTCGTCGTGGCCGAGTTCGTCCAGCAGTGACCAGCCGGCCTGCTCGCGGATCTCCCGGTCGACGGCCCGTACGGCCTCGCGGTAGACCGGCTCGCTCTCGTACAGGCCGCGGCCCATCCCCCACCACTGCGGGCCCATGCCGGTGAACACCCAGGCCAGGCGCCGTTGTTGGCGCTCCCGGGCATGGCCCTGGACCACCTGCGGGTGGGCCTCGCCGCGTTCGTGCGCGGCGAGCGCCTCGCCGAGGTCCCGCTCTCCGGAGTAGACCACCGCGAGCCGCTCGGGCAGGTGCTGGCGGCGGTGGGCGAGGGTGTGGCCGAGGTCGGCGAGCGCCGTGCCCGCGGCGAGTTCGCGCCGGATGGCGGCGGCCAGTTCGGGCAGTCCGGCGGCGTCCCTGGCGCTCAGCGGCAGGATGCTGCGGGTCGGCCGGGGCGCCGGTGCGGCGGGGGCGGGGGCGGGCGGTTCCTCCAGCAGGACGTGGGCGTTGGTGCCGCCGAAGCCGAAGGAGTTGACGCCCGCGCGGGCCGGGCCCTGGTGCTCGGGCCAGTCGACGGGGGTGGTTGGGATGACGAAGGGCAGCGCGTCCAGGTCGATGGCCGGGTTGGGCCGTTCCAGGTTGAGGTGCGGCGGGATGCGGCGGTGCTTGAGGGCCAGCACGGTCTTGATCAGTCCGGCGACCCCGGCGGCGGCCTCGGTGTGCCCGATGTTGGTCTTGACCGAGCCGACGTAGCAGCGGTCCCCGGAGCGGCGGCCGACGCCCAGCACCCGGCCGAGCGCGGCGGCCTCGATCGGGTCGCCGACCGGGGTGGAGGTGCCGTGCGCCTCGACGTACTGGAGGCTGCCGGGCGCCACTCCGGCCTCGGCGCAGACCCGTTCGATCAGGGTGACCTGGGCGTCCGCGCTGGGGACGGTGATGCCGTTGGTGCGGCCGTCCTGGTTGACGCCGCTGCCGAGGATGACGGCGTGCACCGGGTCGCCGTCGCGCAGCGCGTCGGAGAGCCGCTTGAGGACGACCACGCCGACGCCCTCGGCGCGGACGTAGCCGTCGGCGGAGGCGTCGAAGGCGCGCGAGCGGCCGTCGGCGGAGAGGAAGCCGCCCTTGGTCTCGGCGATCGTGTACTGCGGCGCCATGTGCAGCAGGGCGCCGCCGGCCAGGGCGAGTTCGGTCTCGCCGCGGAGCAGGCTCTGGCAGGCGAGGTGGACGGCGACCAGCGAGGAGCTGCACGCGGTGTCGATCGAGACGCTGGGGCCGCGGAAGTCGAAGCAGTGCGAGATCCGGTTCGACACCATCGTCATCATGGTGCCGGTGGCGGTGTGCGCGGCGATGGTGCCGAAGTCGAGGTCGGCGAACTGGAGGATCTTCCAGTCCAGGGTGAAGGCGCCCATGTAGACGCCGACGTCCCGGCCGGCCAGTTCGCCGGGGCGCAGCCCGCCGTCCTCCAGCGCCTCCCAGCTGACCTCCAGGAGCTTGCGCTGCTGCGGGTCCATGTGCTCGGCCTCGCGCGGGCTGATGCCGAAGAAGTCCGGGTCGAAGGTGTCGAAGCCGTCGATGTAGCCGCCCCGGCCGCCGATCAGCCTCCCCGGCTTGGCCCGGTCCCGGCTGCCCAGGGTGCCGGTGTCGTACCGGTCGGCGGGCGTGTCGGTGAGACAGTCCCGGCCCTCGATCAGGTTGCGCCAGTAGGTCCGGTGGTCGTTTGCGTGTCCCGGCAGGCGGCAGCCGATGCCGGTGATCGCGATCCGTTCGCAGGGCACGGCGAAGGGCGAGGTGCTCATGGTCCAATCCGAGGTTGGTTGCGGGGCGGCGCGCAGCGGGTGGGGGACGGCTCCGTGGCCGGGGTCAGGCGGACTGCTCGGTGGGCTTCATCCGGCGCCAGGGGTGCAGCAGGCTGGCGCCGAACTCGCCCGTGGTCGGGAACGCGGCCGGGTCGGTCAGGCCGACGACGGCGGGCACCCGCCCCGGCCGCCAGGTGAAGCTCCCGAACACGTGGTCCCACAGCGACAGGTCGGAGGCGTAGTGGCCGGCTTCGGCGAGGTCGGTGCTGTGGTGGAGGCGGTGGAGCTCGGGGCCGGCCAGGACGTGGCCGAGCCAGCCGAGCTGGACGTCGATGTTGGCGTGAACGAAATACCCCTGCGCGAGAATGAATATTCCGACCACGAACACTGAATCCGCCGAGAATCCGATCAGCGCGAGCAGGAGCTGGACCACGGACTGCGCGAAGAAGACGTCCAGGAAATGATTCACACCGTTGTTGGCGACGTTCACCTTGTCGGGAACGTGGTGGACGCCGTGCAGCCGCCAGAGCCACCTGTTGTGGTGGGACCAGCGGTGCACCAGGTAGTCGCCGAGCGAGCCGACCAGCAGGGCGAGCGGGATCTCCAGCGCGAACGGCAGTACCGGGTGGGCCGTCCCGATCAGCTCCACCAGCATCGTCACCAGGCCCTGCGCCAGGGCGCCGCCCATCACGCTGAGCAGGAAGTACGCGCTGTACCAGCCGAGTTCACGCCTGCTCGGGTGCCAGTCGGTCCGGTACGGGATGACTCGCTCCAGCACCGCGAGGTAGCCGAGGATGGCGACCAGCGCGAGCGGCGAGACCCGCTCCGGCGCCCAGTGGAAGTGAAGTGCCGCGACGGCCGTGCAGAGCACCCCCAGGAGCAGAAGCGGATGGGCCAGCCGGCGTGCGATGGCGGACAGGACGCGCCCCCTCTGTTCTTCGCGGACTAACGACTGGAAACGCCAGAGACTCTAGCCGGAGCCGCAAGCCGGTGCAGTCATTCGACGTGTTAACGCCATAAATGACCCGAAGGGCGGAAGATCTGTCCACGAAGTTGACGCCAAACCGGCGTGAAGGGGGCGCATTCCTGTAAAGGGGATCCGCCTGCGGGCGCGCGCCGGGATCGTCCGGGGGTACGGGCGCCCTCGCGCCCCGGCCTCAGGACCCGGCCTCGGGGGACGATTCCAGGCCTCGGCCCCGGTCACCGACGCCGGCGACCGGCTCCAGGGCCCGACTTCACGACCTGGTCAGCTCCGCCAGCCGGCGGGCGGCCTGCGGCTCGTGCGGCGCGAGGCGCTCGCGCAGGCCGCGCAGTTCGTGGCCCACCAGCGCGGGCAGGCCGGCCGCCGGGGCGCACTCCAGCGCGGGCGCGAGCAGTTCCACGGCCGTGCGCGGGTCGTGCGCGCAGGCGTGGCAGTCGGCCGCCCGGACGATGAAGAGCAGTCGGCTCGACGGCAGTCGGGTCGGACCGAGCAGGTCGAGCGCGGTCTCGGTGGCGGCCAGCGCGCGCCGGGCCAGCCGGGGATCGTCCACGGCGGCGGAGAGGTCGCGCAGGGAGGCGGCCGCGGCGGACTCGACCCGCATCCGCATCGAGGCGATGGACAGCCACGGCACGTCCGCCTCGTCCCGGTCGTCCATGTGGTCCAGGTGCGTCCGGGCCAGGCCGATCTGCCGGAGGGTGCCCCGGACGTCCCCGGTCAGGGCGAGGGCCCGGGCCCGGCTGATCCGGCCCATCGCACCGGCCCAGTGCCTCCCGGGGGCGACCCGGTCGATCTCCCGGGCGTAGCCGAGGGCGACGACCGGGTCGCCGTCCAGCCGGGCCAGGATGCTCAGGTCACTGAGCGTGCCCACCAGGGTGGCCTGGTCCCCGGCGAGTTCGGCCCAGGTGAGCGCGCGGTCGAAGCAGGCCATCGCGGTGGCGTTGCGGCCGTCCTGCATCCGCAGGGCCCCGGCGGCGTGGGCGTGTTCGGCGGCCAGCCGGGCGAGCGGGCGGCGCTGGTCGGCGGGGGCGGCGGCGAGCCGGGCGAGCACCGCGTGCAGGGTGCGCTCGGCGGCGGCGGCCAGGCCGGGGCGGCCGCCGAGCTCGGCGGCGCGCAGGTGGGCGGCCAGCAGTCCGGTGAGGGCGTGCGCGGTGGCGTCGTCCAGCGGGGCGGCAGTGGCCGGGTCGGCCGCGCAGAACTCGGCGTGCAGGGCGGCGAGTTCCTCGGGCGGCGGGACGGCGCAGCCCTCGGCGCCGTGCAGCGGGCAGAGCAGCCCGTAGTCCGGCAGCCGCGGCGGGGCGGGCGCGGCGAGGGCGGGCACGGCGGGGCCGACGGGCACCTCGCCGGGCAGCGGCGGGCGCAGCAGCCCGGGGGCGAAGGGGTCGGGCTTCGACCGTTCGGCGGTCTCGGCGCGCAGGCAGGCGGCGATCAGATCCCCGCCCGCTCCGAGCAGTTCGTCGACCCGCTCGGCGATCCTGGGGGTGACCCGGCGGGCACCGTGCTCGATCTTGCTGACGGCGGTGTGGTCGTAGCCGATCCCCGCGCCGAGTTGGGCCTGGGTGAGCCCGGCCCGGCGCCGCCAGTGCCGCAGCCGGGCGCCGAAGTCCCGCCAGGCGTCCGGGTCCTGGGGGTTCGGCGGTGGTGCCGGGAGCCGTACCGCCGAAGCCGAACGGGTCCGGTGCACGGCTGCCTCCCCTGGAGACCGGCCCCGGCACGGGGCCCTGCGACGAGTCCGACGAGGAGGACGGTACTCGATGGCTCCCGTCCCCGTACATGACGTGGTCTCAACCACTGGGGCAAAAGCCCAGCTTGACGCGAAACGGGACGGCCGGCTTGACGGAATTTGCCAACCCTATGCAGAGCCCGCACCAGCCATTGACCAGAGCATGACGTCGTGTGAGGGTTCGGGCACCCGAGCGCGGACGGCCCGCACGGCCGTCCCCCAGACGCGGCCTGCGGAGCGCCACCAGCCATGCCGTCCGCGGTCGAGGACCCCCACACGCGAGGAGCCTCGATGCAACGCAGAGTTTCCCCAGGGCGGCTGCTGACCACCGCAGCCACCCTGACCGTACTGGCCGGCATGATCGCCGCCACCGCCGGTCCGGCCACCGCCGCGCCCGCGCCCTCTCCCGCGCCGCCGACCGCGCTGGCCGCCGCCGTCAACGCCGCCGACGCGGCCGCGTCCGCCGGCCTCGACGCGCTGGCCAAGGGACCGGGCGAGACCTACGAGCGCCGGACCGTCACCCCCTGGCTCGGCGGCCTGTACTCCGTCTCCTACGAGCGCAGCTACCGCGGCCTACCGGTCGTCGGCGGCGACGCGGTGGTGCTCGCGGACGGGCAGGGCAAGGTCCGCGGCCTCCAGTCCGCCGCCACCGGGCCGGTCGGCGGCTCGATAACCCCGCAGGTCAGCGCGGCGCACGCGGAGAAGACCGCGCGCACCAAGCTGGCCGCGGTGGACTCCGTCGCCGAGCGCCGACTGGTCGTCAAGGTCAAGGACGGCGCCGGCCGGCTCGCCTGGGAGACCGTCCTCAAGGGCCGCACCGAGTCCGCGCCGAGCACCCTGCACGTCTTCGTGGACGCCGCCAGCGGCGAGGTGATCGACAGCTACGACGACGTCCGGGCGGGCACCGTCAACAGCAAGTGGAACGGCCCCGGTCCGCTGACCATCAGCACCACCAACTCCGGCGGCTCGTACTCGCTGCGCGACCCGAACCGGCCCGGCCTGAGCTGTTCCGACTACAGCACCGGCCAGGTGTTCAGCAAGTCCTCCGACTCCTGGGGCAACGGCAACCCCTCCAGCAAGGAGACCGGTTGCGGCGACGCCATGTGGGCGGCCCAGAAGGAATGGGACATGCTCCGCGACTGGCTCGGCCGCAACGGGCACGACGGCAACGGCGGCAGCTGGCCGATCAAGGTCGGCCTGAACGACGTCAACGCCTACTGGGACGGCAGCTCCGTCTCCATCGGCCACAGCCAGTCCGGCGAGTGGATCGGCGCGCAGGACGTCGTCGGCCACGAGTTCGGCCACGGCATCGACCAGTACACCCCTGGCGGCGCCAACAACGAGAACGGCCTCGGCGAGGGCACCGGCGACATCTTCGGCGCGCTCACCAAGGAGTACAACAACGAGCCCGCGCCCTACGACTACCCGGACTACCAGGTCGGCCGCATGATCAACCTGGTCGGCCAGGGCCCGATCCGCAACCTGTACCAGCCCTCGCTGGTCAACAACGACCCGAACTGCTACTCGTCCTCCATCCCCAGCACCGAGGTCCACGCGGCCGCCGGCCCGCTGAACCACTGGTTCTACCTGCTGTCCAACGGCTCCAACCCGGGCGGCGGCAAGCCGTCCAGCCCGACCTGCAACAGCTCCTCGGTCACCGGCGTCGGCGTCAAGCAGGCCGGCCAGATCTGGTACGGCGGCATGCTGCTCAAGACCAGCGGCATGACGTACAAGCGGTACCGCACCACCACCCTGACCGCGGCCAAGAACCTCGACCCGACCTGCACCTTCTACAACCGCACCAAGGCCGCCTGGGACGCCGTCAGCGTGCCCGCGCAGAGCGGTGACCCGACCTGCACCCCGTCGGGCAACAACGACTTCTCGCTCTCGCTCGGCCCGGCCTCCGGCTCGGTCCAGCCCGGTTCCTCGACCACCGCGACGGTCTCCACCGCCGTGACCTCGGGCACCGCGCAGACCGTCAACCTGACCGCCACGGGCGCCCCGACCGGGGTCACCGCGACGGTCAGCCCCTCCTCCGTGCAGACGGGTTCGTCCGCGACGCTGACCCTGTCAGCCTCCTCCGGCGCCCCGGCCGGCACCTACGTGATCACCGTCACCGGCACCGCCGGCGCGGCCACCCACACCGCCCAGTACACCCTGACGGTCGGCGGCGGCACCCCCGGCGGGCCCGCCCCTGACATCGACGTGGCGAAGATCCAGGCCGACCTGGCCCAGCTGAACACCATCGCCAATCAGAACGGCGGCAACCGCCTGGCCGGCAGCGGCGGGCACAGCCAGTCCGTGGCGTACATCAAGGCCAAGCTCCAGGCGGCCGGCTTCACCGTCGCCGAGCAGACCTGCACCTCCTGCACCTACCAGTCCAACAACCTGATCGCCGACTGGCCCGGCGGCCCGTCCGACCAGGTCACCATGCTCGGCGCCCACCTGGACAGCGTCTCGGCCGGCCCCGGCATCAACGACAACGGCTCCGGCTCGGCCACCCTGCTGGAGAACGCCCTCGCGCTCGCCCAGCAGAACCCGACCATGAGCCGGCACGTCCGCTTCGCCTGGTGGACCGGCGAGGAGCAGGGCCTCCAGGGCTCGCAGTACTACGTCGGCCAGCTGGGCTCCACCCAGCGCTCGGCGATCAAGGCCTACTACAACTTCGACATGATCGGCTCGCCCAACGCCGGTTACTTCATCAACAACCTCACCTCCGCGGCCTCCGCGCCGATGAAGGCCTACTGGGACTCGCTCAACCTCCAGCCGGAGGAGAACGTCGAGGGCCAGGGCCGCTCGGACGACTACTCCTTCCAGCAGGCCGGCATCCCGACCTCCGGCTACGCGGCCGGCGCCAGCGCCGTCAAGACCTCGGCCCAGGCGGCCAAGTGGGGCGGCACGGCGGGACGTTCGTACGACTCCTGCTACCACCAGTCCTGCGACACCACCTCCAACGTCGACGCCACCGTGCTCAAGCGCAACGCCAACGGCGTGGCCTACACCATCTGGAAGACCTCGGTCGGCGGCACCACCCCCGCCAACGACTTCTCCCTCTCGGTGAACCCGGCCACCGCCACCGTGAACCCCGGTGACAGCGCCACCGCGACCGTCGCCACCGCCACCACCTCCGGCTCGGCCCAGACGGTCAACCTGACCGCCACCGGCGCCCCCGCCGGGGTGACGGTCTCCTTCAGCCCGTCCTCGGTGCAGTCCGGCGGCTCGGCGACGGTCACCATCGCCACCTCCGCCTCCACCGCGGCCGGCACCTACAGCATCACCATCACCGGCGCGGGTTCGGCCACCCACACCACCAACTTCTCGCTGGTCGTGGGCAGCGGCCCGACCAACCCCGGCGGCACCTGGACGCCCGGCACCACGTACCAGGCCGGCGACATCGTGACCTACAACGGCGTCAGCTACCGCTGCCTCCAGGGCCACACCGCCCAGGTCGGCTGGGAGCCGCCGATCGTCCCGGCGCTGTGGCAGCCGGTGTGATCCTCCGGAATCCCCGGGGTCGTGACTGACCCCACCTGAACCGCTGCGCCGCGGTCCGTCGAGGGGGACGGACCGCGGCGCAGCCGTGCGCGGGGGCACCCGCGTCGTGCCCCGTTGTCAGAGCCGTGTGCTTTCGTGTGCGGACGAGTGGGTGTGGACCGGCGCCCGCTCCGGTGACGGCGGGACGGAGGGGCACGATGACGGGCTGGACGGGTGTGACCTGGGACAGTTGGCGGGACGCCGACGAGATCCGCGCGCGGCTCGACGCGGGAGCCGACCCGGAGGACTGGGGGTTCGGTCAGCGGCCCCTGCACCGGGCCACGAAGTACGGTTCCCCCGAGGTCGTGGCCGAACTGGCGCGCCGGGTGACGGACGTGGACGCGCTGGAGGACGGGACGACGGCGCTGTGGGAGGCCGTCGTGTCGGACCGGCCTGGCAACGCCCGCGCCCTGGTGGCCGCCGGAGCCGACCCCTGGCGGCCCCAGCTCGGCGGCTGGTCGCCGGGCCGCCTCGCGCTCGCCGGGCCGGTCCCCGACCTGTTCCCCGTCCCCGACGGAGAACCCGGGCTGACGGCCGCCGAGCAGGCTGCCGCCCGCCAGGCCCGACAACTCGTGGCGGACCTGGGGGACTTCCACTACGACAACACCGGCCTCGCCTGCATTGCCGGTATCGACGCCGCCGAGGCGATCCGCCGTCTGGACGGCACGCCGGTGGACGGGGAGTTCATGGCGGACTTCCTCGACGACCCGTACGAACACGACCTCGACGACCGCCTGCTCCTGGTCGGCGTCACCACCGTGCCCGGCGGCTGCGTCGTCACCCAGCCCTGGGGCTACACCCCGTCCACTCCTGGGGTGATGACCCGGCTGACGGCCGGCACCGTCGGCTACGGCATCTACGCCAACCCCAAGAGCGGCAACCAGGGCCGCATCGTCCGCGACGGCACCGAGGAGGGCTCGGGCCTCCACCCCGGCGGCGGGCCCCTCCCCGGCCACACCCACGAGGAGGTCTTCACCCACTACCTCTACCATCGCCGGGCCATCGCCTACGCCTGCGCCTTCGCGGGCCTCCGCCCCGTCGACGCCCGAGCCGTCACCGGGCCCGCCGACTTCTGGATACGCGTGCCCGACCTCGACTACTGGAAGCGCTGACCCCACCCGACTGACGTAGAGTCAGTCGTCGGGCCGGCCCCCGGCCCTGCCCTGCCTTCGTCGGCCGAGTCGAGGAGACCCCCTGGTGACCACGGACGCCGCCCCCGTACCGGAACTGGCCCCCGAGGCCGTCGAGCAGTGGCGGGCCGAGGAGGCGCGGCTGGTCGACCTGCTCGCCCGGGCGCAGAGCGACATCGGCGGGATCGCCGCGCTCCGGCTCGGCCCGACGCCGACGGTGCTGGTCACCGACCCGGCCGCGGTGCAGCACGTGCTCGGCCGCCACCCGGACCGGTACGTCAAGCGCTCGCACCGGGCCCGGATACTGGTCGGCGACGGGGTGCTCTCCGCCTCCGGCGAGGCCTGGAAGCGCCAACGGCGGCTGCTCCAGTCGCAGTTCACCGGCACCGGGATGCGCCGCTACGAGCAGCGGATCGCGGCGGCGGCGCAGCAGACGGCCGAACGCTGGGCCGGGTACCTGCGCAGCGGGGAGGAGTTCGACGTCGCCGAGGAGATGCGGCGCTTCGCCCTGGACACGGTGTGGCGGGCGCTCACCGGGCTGCCGCTGGACGACCGTACGGACCGCGAACTGCGGTCCGTGGAGCAGGTGGTGGCCGTCATGTCGACCCTGCCCACCGACGCGGCCGACGCCCGGGACGCCGTCGCCGAGGACCTCGCCCGGATCGACGCCGTGGCGCACGCGGCGATCTCGGCGGCCCGTACGGCGGACACCCCCGAGCCGGGCCTGCTCCGGGTGCTTCTGGACGCGGGCGAGCAACACCCCGAGTACACCGACCGGTTGATCCGCGACGAGCTGGTCACCCTGCTGGTCGCCGGGCACGAGACCACGGCCACCACGCTCACCTGGCTCTTCCTGCTCCTCGACCGCCATCCGGAGGCCCGGACGGCCGACCCGCTGACGCTGGTGAACGAGACGCTGCGGCTCTACCCGTCCGTCTGGCTGCTCCCCCGGTACGCCGCCGAGGACGACGTGGTCGCCGGGCACCACGTCCCGGCCGGGACGGACGTGCTGGTCTGCCCGTACCTCACCCATCGCGACCCGGCCCTGTGGCCCGACCCGGAGCGCTTCGACCCCGCCCGGTTCGCCCCCGGCGCCACCCGCCCCGGCCAGGTCGGCGCCTACCTCCCGTTCGGCCTCGGCGCGCGCGCCTGCCTGGGCACCCAGTTCGCCCTGCGGGAGACCACGGCGCTGCTGGAACTGCTGCTCCCGATGGGGCGGTTGGATTTCCGCTCCCGGCCGACGGGCGCGGCGTACGGCATCACCGTCCGTCCGGACGGCCCGACGCCCGCGGTGCTGCGCTGAGCCTCCCCGGGCGGGCGGCCGCCCCGGGTGACGCATGGCCCGTCCCGGTCACCGTCCGGAGCCGTTAGGGGGACACCGCTCCGTTCACCGTGCGGTACGGGCCCTGTGCGGGCATCCGTCTCCCCCGTCGGCCCCTCCGTCCGAGTGGAGGGCGGTTTCGAGGAGACACCATGGATGACGAGCAGGTCGTGCCCGCCCAGGACGCCGCGCTCATCGCGCTGCGGGAGTACGCGACACCCGACACCGCCCCGGCGGTGCACCGGCTGCTGTCCGAGATCGACCAGTCCGACCAACCCCTGACGCTGCCGCTGTCCTTCTACGGGGTGAAGGTGCTCGGCGACGTCATCACCGGGGAGGCGAACGTCAGCCTCCTCCTCGGCAGCGAGGCCGTCGGCTCCTTCTGGGTCCTGTTCTTCGTCCCCGAGGACGACACCGGCACCCTCCTCCCGCCGCCCTACGGCGAGCGGACCGACGGCACGGCGATCCTCTTCCCGGGAGCCACCAGCGTCTTCTCCCCCGCCGCACCGACCGCCGACCACCGCGGCGGCTACAGCATCCAGCCGCCGAAGGTCCTCACCTACCCGGACGGCATGCTCGTCGCCGGCCACTGCGGCCTCGTCGGCGGCGGCACGCTGATGGGCAGTCTCGGCTTCCAGGTGACCCTGGGCCTGCAACCGTAGGAGCGGCCGGCCCCGGACAGTGCCTAGGACGGCCCCACCGGTCTCGGCACCCCCACGACGTCCGGTGCGCCGCTTCTCATGCGGTGGCGCGCACCGTCAGGGCCTCGCGGCCCGGATCGGGTTGGGGTGGCAGGAACCCGTCGACGAGGTCCTCGCCGCTCAGGGCGGCGTCGACCCGGGCGCGGATGTGGGCGCTGGTGGTCGGGCAGTCGAGCGGGCGGTCGCGGCCGCAGTTCAGCATGTGGGTGAGGACGGCGGCGGCGTGCTGGAGGCGGCGGGCACGGGCCAGCATCTCCTCCCGCTGGGCGAGCAGCAGCGCCTGGCGCTCGTCCGCCTGCTCGCTGGCCAGCACGGCGGTGGTCCCGGAGATCGGGATCATTCCGTCCACGTGCCAGAGCTGGACCAGGGCGAGGCGCTCCAGCGCCTCCCGGTCGTAGTAGCGGACCCGGCCCCGACGGGTGGTCGGGGTGACCAGGCCGCACTCCTCGTAGTAGCGCAGGGCGGGCACCGAGAGGCCGAAGGCGGCCGCGACCTCGGTGATCGAGTGGAGCTCTGCCATCGGTGCCCTCTCCTCCGGGTCGCGGGCTTGCGCTCGAACGGGATTGCGCTCAAGCGCGCTTGCGCTCAAGCGCGCTTGAGCGAGAACGCTTAGGCAAGCCTAACTTCCCCTTGGAGCGAAGGGTCCACCGCCCATGCCACCGACCGCCACCACGGTCAGCACCGATGCACCAACCACCCCTGCCGCGGCCCGCACCGCGCGCGCCTCGGGAGCGCTGCTCGTCCTCGGCTTCGTCCTGCTCAGCCTCAACACCCGGGTCGCCTTCGGGCAGATCGGCCCGCTCGCCCCGGTCGCCGGCTGGGGCCCTGGCACCGTCACCGTGCTCGCCCTGATACCCCCGCTCTGCATGGGCCTGTTCGCACCGCTCGGCGCGCTCGCCCGGCGCCGCATCGGCGAGGAGCGCGGCCTGTTCTGGGCGAGCGTGCTGCTGGTGCTCGGAGCGGTGCTGCGCACGGCCGGGCTGCCCGGACTGTACGCGGGCACCGCGCTCGTCGGCGCCGCGGTGGCGGTGGTCAACGTGCTGATCCCGGTCTTCGTCCGGGCCCGGTTCGCGCCCCGGCGGATCGGCACCATGATGGGCGTCTACGCACTCTCCATGGGCGCCGGGTCGGCGGTCGTCGCCGCGCTGGTCGCGCCGGTCGCGGGTGCCTGGTCCTGGCAGGCCGCGATCGCCCTGGCCGTCGTCCCGGCGGTGCTCGCGGCGGCGGGCATGGCCCCGCAACTGCGGGTCGAGCGGAGGGCCGACGTCGCCCCGGGTCCGTCCCCACGCCGACCGGTCGGCCGGACCGCGCTCGCCTGGAGCCTGACCGCCTACTTCGGCATCCAGACCCTGGTCTTCTACGCCACCCTCGCCTGGCTGCCCACCATCCTGGTCGACGCGGGCCTCAGCCGGACCACCGCCGGCACCGACCAGGCCGTGATGATCCTCGGCCTCGCCGTCGGCGGCTTCCTCGCCCCCACCCTCGCCGCCGCCCGCCGCGACCAGCGCCCGCACATCCTCGGCGTGGTGGCGATCTGCGTGCTCGGCCTGCTCGGCGTCCTGCTCGCCCCCGCCTCCGGGGCACCCGTCTGGGCCGGTGTCCTCGGCATCGGCATGGGCGGCGGCCAGGCCCTGGCCGGTGTGCTCTTCACCCGCCGGGGCACCGACCAGGACCACGTGGCCGCCCTGTCCACCATGGCCCAGACCGGCGGCTACCTGATCTCCGCCACCGGCCCGGCCCTGTTCGCCGCCCTCCACACCGGCACCGGTTCCTGGACGGCACCGCTGCTCACCATGGTCGGCCTGCTGCTCGCCGGGTCCGTTCTCAGTCTTCGCGCCGGACACGATGTCACACTCCCGCGCCGCGATCCGTCGGGGAAGTGAAAGCACCACTCGATCCCCGAGAGGAACCACCACCGTGGAAACCCGTACCCAGCTGCGCCCCCGCCTCGCGACGGACCCGACCGAGCTCGTCCCCGAACTCACCGACGTCTCCGCCGCGTTGTTCCGGGCCACCGGCAACCACTCGATCCCCCGCACCACCATCAGCCTGGTCCAGCTGCGGGCGGGGCAGATCGTCGGCAGCACCTACCTGGCCGTCCTGCACACCGGATTCCTGCGCAAGGCCGGCGAGTCCGAGGAGCGCATCACCTCCGTCGCCACCTGGCAGGACTCCCCCTGGTTCACGGCCCCCGAACGCGCCGCCCTCGCCCTGGTCGAGGCCGTCCTCCAGCCCAACCCCGACGGCGAGCGGGTGTCCGACTCTCTCTACGCCGAGGCCACCGAGCACTACGACGACAAGGCGCTCACCACCCTCATGATCGCCATCGGCCAGGTCAACTTCTTCATCCCCGTCGCCCTCATCGCCAAGCCCGTCCCCGGCCGCGCCTTCAACGCCCCCTGGGCCTGAGCACCTCCCTCCGGGCCCGCCGGGCATCGCGCCCGGCGGGCCCGGCGGTTCAGTCCAGGAAGGCGCTCGCGTTGCGTGCGCACCACTCCTCGAAGCTCCGGGGCTTGCGCCCGAGCAGCCGCTCGACGGTGTCGGTGCGCAGCCCGACGGTGTCGGCGCGCACATGGGCGAACGCCTCGGCGATGACGTCGGCGACGGCCTGCGGCAGCCCGTCGGGGAAGCGCAGCCGGATCGCCTCGTCCGGTGTGTCGACCGCGCGGACGGCGATGTCGCGGCCGATCACCCGGGACAGGATCCGGACCTGCTCGACGATGGTGAACGCCTCCTCCCCGGTGAGGACGTACTCCTGGCCCTGGTGCCCGTCCTCGGTGAGGGCGAGCGCCGCGACGGCCGCCACGTCGGCCGGGTCGACCGGCGCGTGCCGCCCCGGGCCGACCGGGTCCAGGACGTACCCCTCCTCCCGGATAGTGGCCGCCCATTCGAGGGCCTCGGTCATGAAGCCGCCGGACCGCAGGACGGTGGCCGGTATCCCGGAGTCGCGGACGAGCTGTTCGCGCTCGTGGTGGTGGCGGCCCATCGCGGGCATGTCGTCGCCGGAGACGAAGCTGGACGACAGCAGCACGACGCGCCCCACCCCGGCCGCCCCGGCGGCGGCGACCGCATGGGCGGTGTGGGTGCTGTCGATGCCCGGTGTGAGCACGAACAGCGCCTCCACCCCGTCGAAGGCGTGCGTCAGCGTCGCGGGCTCGTCCAGGTCGCCGACGACGCGCTCGGCGCTCCAGGGCAGGTCGACGGCGCGGTCGGGGTCGCGTACGAGGGCACGGAACTCCGCGCCCCTCTCGTGCAGTTCCTGGGCGAGTTCACGTCCGATGGTTCCGGTGGCGCCAGTGATCAGGATCATCAATTCCCCCAACACCGTTGGCTGTTCGGCGATTATCCCAGCCGGGGAAGCCGGGCGACAGGCGGCCCCGCCGAATGTCGACACCCGTCGCGGCCACCTGTACGCCCCACCTGATCAGGGTGCCGAGTAGCCCAGGAGCGTCACGATGTTGCTTCCCGGGATGCCCGCGACGCACTGGTACTGGTCGAACTCGCCGGCGTTGAGACCGGCTTTGGCCGCCGCGATACATGCGGACATGGCGTTCGGCCCGTAGAAGGTCTGGCGGTAGGTCGGGGGGTTGAACACGGCCTGAGCGGCCGTGGCGGGAACCATGACGAGACCGGCGGCGATCAGGGTGAGGGCTGCGATACGGCGACGCATCGATGCGGTCATCACTTCGGCCTTCCTGTGACATGGAGCGTGGGTGGTTGATGGAGCCACTCGGAGCGGGGCCGGGCATGGCGGCTTTGCCGATGGGCCGAGCCGTGCGGGGCGCCTCGCTGTCAGGCGTTCCGGGAAGCCGAACGCCCTGGCCGGGCTTGCTGATGTGAATGGTCCTTCGATCGCATTCATCTCAGCTAGCCCGGCTGGCGCACAGCATCTTCCCCGGCGACGAGCCACGTCAAGTAGCGTGCAACACACCGAGTTTGATCCGACTCCAGCAGTCAGAAGGAGTCCGCGATCGCAGGTGCCCCGGCGTTCCGGGTGAGGAAGTGCAGCAGGTTGACGAAGCCGCGCGCGTCGTCGATCGCCTTGTGCGTGTGCTCCACCCCGCCCAGCCAGTGCGGAGGCAGCTTGGTCGCCGAAAGGTCCGCAGCCGGCCGCCCGGTCAGGGCCACCGTGTACGAGCGCAGGCACAGCGCCGGCCCGTGAAAGAGGGGATCCTCCTCGTACGGGCCCTGGTGCAGTCCGTACGGGGTGAACCGACGCAGGTAGTAGTCGATCCATATGCCGTCGAGCGAGAGCGGCGCGGCAGCGAACGCCCGCTGCCCGGGCAGCGAACGGATCCACTCCACGTACCGGCTCATCACGTCGGCGATCGGTTCCGGGTTGGCCGTCGCGGCCTCCCACGTGCCCGGCTCGGAATCGAACCATTCCTTGGTGCGCGGGTTCGGTGCCGACCCGGGAAGGGGTTCGAGGACGGCCTCGAACTCGCCGAACGTCCGCCCGTCCATCGTCGCGGCAACGGATGCGAACGACCTCATCGAATTCGGGCCCGCCCACGGACCATCGACCTCGATGTCGGTCACCACGTATGTCCAGTCGCTCAGTTCAGTCATGCGGGCGACGGTACCGCACGGCCGGTTGAGCCGGATTGCCGTGCCGCCGAGCCGAGTTGGGAGACCCGGCTCGGCCACGCTCGGCGCGGTCAGGCGGGTGTGCGTCGTGTCTGGTCGCGGTTCCGGTCCTCGGCGTCGCGGTGCCGGCCGGTCCCGGGCGTCCGAAGGACCGTGATGACGCCCAGGGCGACGGTGGCGAACGCGAGCGCCAGGAGGACGGCGAAGGCGACGCCGACCAGGAAGGTGAGGGAACCGGGCCTCATCCGCGCGCGCCCCCTTCGAGGTCGATGAGGAGCTGGAGGAGATTGAGGAGAGTGCTGACGGGCGCTTTGCCGAAGTCGACGAGGGTGTGGCCGTCGAGGGTGGTTTCACCGGGGGCGGCGGAGCCCCAGAGGAGCCCGTACGGGAGGGCGCGTCGGTGCAACTCGCCGAGGAGGGCCGTGATCTGGGCCTCGGTGTAGTCGCGCACCCCGGGGTCGGTCGGGACGAACGGCGCGTGGCGGAGGTTCACGCGAGGGCGTCCAGCTCGAACCAGATGCTCTTGCCGAGCTTCTGGGGGTCGACGCCCCAGCGGTGGGTGAGGCCGGCGACGAGCTGGAGCCCCCGGCCGGTCTCGCCGAAGTCGGCGGGCGTGCGCTGCTCGGGGAGGGCGTCGCTCTCGTCGGCGACGGTGACGCGCAGGGTGATGCCGAGGAGGGAGAAGTGGACCACGGGCGAGGCGGTCCTGCCGTGCCGCCAGGCGTTGACGAGGAGCTCGGCGAGGGCGAGCTCGGCGTCGAAGATGACCTCGGGGTCCCACCCGACGCGGGTGAGGACGTCCCGGAGGGCCTGCCGGGAGAGGGCGAGCGAGGGCGTGTTACGGGTGCACACGGGAACCTCCGTGAGGCGGTGGTGTGAGGGGGAGGCGAGCCGACGGGTACGTCGCCGTGAGCCAGGCCGAGGGGTGGCTGCTCTTCGGTGCCCGGGCAGCAGGCGCCTAGTGCCCTTGGAGACAGGCGTTACTGACGATCCATCGAATCGAAGTGAGATTGACCATAACTCAGACCCATGAGAAATTTTCCATGGATCCGCGATATTCCCTCTAACGTGGCATCGCAGGCCCCGGAATGGACCGTCGCCCGATCAGCGCGGCAGACTGAGACCACCCGTGTCGCGGAAGGATCCAATGGCTCGCACCAACCCAACACTCCGCCAGCGCCGCCTGGGCGCAGAGCTTCGAAGGATGCGGGAGCAGGCCGGCTTCGGCGGCAGCCAGCTCGGCCGCGCCGTCGGGATGAACCCGGCCCAGGTGACACAGATGGAGGCCGGGAAGATCGGCATCAGCGTGGAGCGGCTTCATACGATCGCCGCGACGTGCATGTGCGTCAATGAGCCTCTGATCGCCGCGCTCGCCGACATCATCACGAACCGAGGGAAGAGCAGTTGGTGGGAGGAGTACCGGGATGCCCTGGCAACGGACTTCCTTGAGGTTGCAGAACTGGAGAGCGGCGCGGAGCGGCTGACCACGTACTCAACGTCCTTGGTTCCTGGCCTGCTCCAGACCGGCGCCTACGCCAACGCCCTGTTCGCCCAGACCTACCCTCCGCTGCCCCATCATGAGATCGATCTCAGGACAGCCTTCCGCATGCAGCGGCAGCGAGTAGTCCGCTCTGGAGCTACGCCCTACACGGCGTTCGTCCATCAAGCAGCCCTGCATATGCAGTTCGGCGGACCGAGGGTGCTCACCGAACAGCTCAAGGCACTCGACATAGACTCAGAGCACCAGAACATCTCTGTGCGAGTGGTGCCATTCAGCGCAGGAGTCGTCCCGAGTCCCAGCGAGAACTTCACCTACGCGGAAGGGCCCATCACAGAGCTGGACAGCGCAGAGATGGACACCGGCCACGGAATCCGCCTATTCGATGCTCCGGCCCACCTCGCGAGGTTCCGTGCGCTGATCGCGCAGATGGACTCCACGGCTCTGTCCGAGGAGGCTTCACGAGAGATGATCCGATCTGTCAAGAAAGAGATGGAACGAGAGCATGACTAGCTCCACATGGCAGAAGTCCAGCCACTCCGGCGCGACGGACAACTGCGTCGAAGTCCGAACTGCCAACGGACTGGTCGAGCTGCGCGAATCCGACGACAGCGAGGTCATAGTCCGCTCCACCCCCGCCATGTTCGCCGCATTCCTCCGCAGCGCTAAAGCCGGCGAGTTCGACCACCACACTCACCCCACGAACTAAAACCACCGGCCCCTCGCTCCACCGAGCGAGGGGCTGCTACCAACTGGAAAGCAACCGTGGCTAGTTCCGCCTGGCAGAAGTCCACCCAATCCGCAGCGAATGACAACTGCGTCGAGGTCCGCACCGCCAGCGGGCTGGTCGAGCTACGCGAATCCGACGACAGCGGGGCCGTCATCCACACCACCCCCGCCATGTTCGCCGCCTTCCTCCGGGGCGCCAAGGCCGGCGAGTTCGACCACCACACCCACCCCACCAACTAAAACCACCGGCCCCTCGCTCCACCGAGCGAGGGGCCGCTACAGCACGAAGCCGAGAGCCCCGGACCGCCAGGACGACCCTCGCGATTTGGCAGAATCGGATCGGTCGGGATATCACAAGTAACTGTCAACAACCGGAACTTGCAGCCCGGCAGCCGACCGAATACACCCGTCGGATCGGACGGGGAGGACAGCTAGGAGATCTCCATGGAGCGAGTGCCGGCGGACCGCGTCGACTACGAAGACGACGGTCTCCACTACCTGGACGGCACGCCCTTCACCGGAGTCGCGTTCACGGAGAAGGACGGCTCCCTCAGGTCCGAGGCGACCTACCAGGAGGGCCTGCGGTGGGGGCCGACGAAGGAGTGGTACCCGTCGGGGCAGCCCATGGTGGACTCGACGTTCATGCGGGGGGAACTGCACGGCCGGGCTCGGGAGTGGCACAGGAACGGGCAGCTCGCGGAGGACGGCGAGTACGAGTACGGCATCACGCTGTGGGCGAAGCAGTGGGACGAGAACGGTGTCCTCGAAGACGACCACACGCTGACGGAATCCGACTCGGACCATCAGACGCTGCTGCACTTCCGGGCGCTCTACGGCGGAGCGTCGTAACCGTCACGGAACCGCCACCCACCTGTCCGACGAGATGACCACCCCATACCCGCTCGCGGATACCACCGGCCCCTCGCTCCACCGAGCGAGGGGCCGGCGCAACTGGCTCACGTGGGCCGGTGCGGTGTTACGGGTGCGCTCAGCTGTCGAGCTCGCGGGTGATCTTCGAGCGGGCGGGCGCCCAGATGTTGCCCGGCAGGAAGCCCTCCTGGCCGACGTCGTCCAGCTGCATCGCGACGTAGTGCGCCGAGGCGTCGCAGTCGTCGTCCGCCTCGTGGAAGAACGTGATGCTGCCGGGATCCAGGTGGAAGTTCCACTCCGGGTTGTGGTCCGCTTTCTCCGCGACGACCCGGCCCTGGACGTGCACCTTGGAGTCCTCGATCCCCGTCAGGATGTCCCGGGCCTGCCGGATCTTCTCCTCATCGTCGAGCTGGAAGATGAACTCGTCATCGTTCGGGGCTGCTTCGAGGCCGAAACGGGCGGTCGCCATGGTGCGCTCCTGTGCGAGTCCTGGTCACGGGATTCCGTCGGATCCGGACAGTAGTGCAGCATCCGTTCCGAGATCACGGACCAGCCCGAAACACCACCCGAGCGGGGGAACCGGCCAGTTCGACGGCGCCCGCCTCGCGGAACGAGCCCCCTCCTTGGTGGAGGGGGCTCGTTGGTTCTGTTCTTCAGGTCAGGAATTCGTCTCACAGATCGCGTAGGCCTGGATCGTCCCGTTGTGGGCCTTGGCCACCCAGGACTTCTGGTCGGCCTCGGAGGGGGTGTTGGTGTCCACCGTGTCCGCGGGGCTGCCGCCATAGGTGTAGACGGGCTGCCAGTGGTACCCGCCGCCGATCAGGTGGGTGCCGCTCGGACAGGTGGCCCTCGACGGCTGGCCCGGCTGGCTCACGGGCCCGGCAACCACCTGCGTGGTCGTCGCAGCAGCGGTCGTGGCGGTGGCCAGCCCGAACGACGTGGCGGCGAGCAGAGCGCCGGCCACAGCGACTCCCACTCGCAGGCTCTTTCGAATACGCATGGTTCTCCCAACTCGAAGCGCCCAGGATCGAGCGTTGCGCATCGGAAGCTATGGCAGCAGGGACCGGTTCGGGTGCGGAACAGGTCCGTGATCACCCGAAGGAGGGCATGGATTGGGGAGGTTGATCGGATTCGGCCCCTCGCTCCGCCGAGCGAGGGGCCGATGGGCTGCCGGAGCTGGTCCGGCGAGCTGTGCGCTGCGGTGTGCGCACGATCGTGGGGTCGGGACGCTCTAGCCGTGCGTCACGCACTTGTTGGCGCTGTTGGACCACAGGCCCTGGAGGTCGAACGTGCCGGTGCTCAGGGTGACGTAGGCGTCGAGGTTGACGCACTCGTCGCCGATCTCACCGCCGCCGCCGTTCCAGCCGATGCTGGGCCAGAAGTCGGTGACGGTCTCGGCGTACTCGTGGGTCTCCGTGGACTCGATACCGGAGAGCAGCCGCCCGTCGGTGAACGTGGTGCAGGCACCGGCCCCGTTGTCCGGGATGTACGGCAGGTTGGTGTAGGCCAGGGTGCCGTACGCGCTGCTGGTCTTGTCGTGCCAGGCGCAGAAGCCGGAGTTGGGGAACCCGTCCGGGTGGGTGCCCGTGGGCGAGACGACCACGTACTGGGCGTTGAGGTTGGGCGCCTGGGCGGTGTTGCCGAAGTGGGCGGCGGCCTTGCCCGCCTCGGCGGCGATCTGGGCGGCGGTCGCGTTGGCGGGCTCGGCGGCGGAGTTGTCGAACCAGACGCCGGCCAGCGGGGAGGACGCCGGGTGCTGGACGTGGATGCCCTGGGTGCCGCAGGTGGCGGTGCCCTTGGCCACGCCCTCGCAGTACTGGGAGAGGATGGTGCCCCAGGTGTCCTGGCCGCCGTACAGGCCCTTGAACATCTTCTGCATGTCGGTGGCCACCCCGGCAGGGTCGGAGGACCACTGCGAACCCCAGAAGACCAGGTAGACCTTCGGTGTCGGGGACACCACGCCCTGGGTGGCGGCGGAGCCCACCTTCAGCGTGTTGTTCGTGCCGGCCGCCCGCTGTCCTGCGGCGGTGGGGTGGAGCGGCTTGGCCCCGAAGTGGGCGGTTGCCGGGGCGGGTTGCGCCTCGGCTCCGGTCGCCAGCGAGGTGGTGCCGAAAGCGGCCAGGGCCAGCGCGGTCAGGGTGGTGGCGGCGGCCTTCAACGGCTTGCGCATGCGTCTGCTCCCGAGTGTGAGGGTGTGGGAGGGGCGTACGGGCGTTGCTTGGAGCCCCGACACCACACCAGCCCGCCGGTCGGTTCGTCCAGATGCGCGAACACGGGGTCAGGAAGTCTTTGCCATGCCCATACCAGGCCCTTGTACGGTGCGCGGCGACACCGCCGGGGACCGTCGACCGCGCGGGAGCATGGGTGAATGAGTGTCAGCTTCAGTGCCCTGAACCGCGTGACGACGCCCGATCTCGACATCGCGTACGAGCAGGCGGGCGAGCGCACCCCGGAGGCGGGCGTGCCGGTGATCCTGCTGCACTGATTCCCGTACGACGTCCGGGCGTTCGACGAGGTCGCGGCCCGGCTGGCGGCGCGCGGCAGGTTCGTACTGGCGCCCTACCTGAGGGGCCGGCAAGGCCTTCGCCGCGTCGGCGGCCGGCCTGCACAACCCGGACTTCGTCGACGTGGCGGTCCACTCCTACCGGCACCGGTACGGCCTGATGCCGGGCGATCCGCGTCACCAGCCGCTGGAGGACCTGCTCGCCGGCCGGCCGCCGATCACGGTGCCTTCGGTCGTGCTCGTCAGCGAGGACAACGGCGTGATCCCACCCGCCGACCAGCGGAGCACCGACCGCTTCACCGGCCCGTGCGAGCTCAGGCCCCTGCCCGGGGTGGGCCACAACGTCCCGCAGGAGGCGCCGGACGCCTTCGCCGAGGCGGTCCTGAGCCTGCCGCCCCGCTGAAGCGCGACACCCGGCGCGGCCGCTGAGTGCCTACTTCCCAACCTCGGCCACCGAACGGGCCCGGCGAGTGCGCCGGGCCCGTTCACCGTGGGAAGGCTGGTTCCTTTACAGCAGGTGCCACCGCTGGTCGAGGTTGTCGGTCTTGGGCTCCAGGGTGACCACCAGGCCGGCGCCGTGCGCCTCCAGGACCTCGTTCGGGAGGTCCACGCTCTCGATGAGGAGGGCGTGGATCTGCCTGCTTTCCCTCAGATCCCAGGTCTGGCCTTCGGCTCCGGGGCGGCACGCGTCCACCCGCACGGGCTGCCCGTCACCCTCGGCGGTGAGACACGGCGCACCGGGCAGGTTGCTGGAGCGGATCGTGAAGGTACGGGAGGGCGTCTCGCTGAACACCCACTCGTGCGCGTCCCCGACGATCACCGTGCCGTCGGGCGCCGGGCTGAGGTAGCCGTCGTACAGCACCGGCCTCACCTTGTCGGTGAACTCCGTGGGCTGGGCTGAGGCCGTGGGCGCGGTGGCCGTGATGGCGCCGGTGAGGAAGCAGGCCGTGGCGACGGCCAGCGCGATCTTGCCAGTCTTCGGCATGTCGCCTTCCCTTTCGCTGAATTGGTCACAGGTAGTTCCTGAGACGCCCACGAATCATCTTGGGGCCGCCAGTGTCACCGAGCCAGGGGAAGTCGGGACGTCCTACCTTTACGAGTGAAAAGCCACGCCACGGGGTTTGTTTCATGCCCGGCCGAACGAGTGACGTAAGGCGCGGTCCGCTTGCCACAACCAGCCATCATCCCAAGGGTGTTGAGCTCCGGGCGCCAGCCGAGCGGCGACCGCTCCCCCGGCCCCCGCGTTGGTCCGGGGTGCCGGGGGCCGTCCTCCCCGAGACCCGGCGAACCCGCTCCGGGATGCCGGCGAACAGGGGCCGTTCGACAATCGGCCGGAGCAGGAAGTCGGACCCGCCGACTTCCTGCTCCTCCAACTCCTCCGGTCGGCGGCGGGCCGATGCACCGCGCGTCCTCTTCGCCCATCAGCGCGCGGCCGGTTGGCCGACCAGGTCGGACGGGTCGGTGTTGGCGCCGCAGAGCACGACGCAGACCTTCTCCCCGGGAGCGGGGCGGTACCTTCCCGGGAGACCGCTCAGGGCCGCCAACGCAGTTGCGGCGCCGTGTTCGACGACGATGCGGCGGTCGTCCCACAGGGCCTGGCGGGCGCGGACGATCTCGGCGTCCGGCACCAGCACGGAGTGGGCGCCGTCCTGCTGGGCAGCGTGCAGGGCGGAGGCGGAGGCGCGGCGGGCGCCGACCGAGACCACCACGGTGTCCAGGCCCGGGATCCGGCTGCGGATCTCCTCCAGCAGTGTGCGGGCCCCGGCCGCGATCAGCGGATGATCGTAGGCGTGCGCGGCGAGCGCCCCGGTGGCGGCCGTGAACTCCTCGCAGGCGGCCAGGGCTTCGGCGTACTCCGAACCGACCAGCCGCACCTCGGCGCCGTAGCCGCGGAGCCTGGCCACCTTCACCGCCGGGGCGGTGGTGGGCAGGAAGACCGTTGCGCGCACACCCTGTTGGCGGGCCGCCCAAGCGCACGCCAGTCCGGCGTTGCCTCCGGAGGCGATGGTGACCCCCGCGTCGGGGAGAGCGCCGGTCTCCCGATGGGCCTGGAGGAAGTTCTGGGCGCCACGGGCCTTGAACGACCCGGTGTGCTGCATGAATTCGAGCGCCAGCCACAGCTCACCGGGCTGCTCGGGCCACTCGGGCCACTCGCCCGAGGTCAGGGCAACGGGTCGGATGCGTCCGGCGATCCGGTCGGTGGCGGCTTTGACGTCCCCGTAGGCGAGTTGGTGCACTTCATTGCTCCTGCCTGCCGATAGAGCGATCAGGTGATGAGCCTGCCCATGATGGCCAGGCTCAGGAAGGGGGCGGGCTCCCTCGCTCCCGGCCACACCTCCTCCCCGGCGAGCCGCCTTGCTCGGCAGGCCGGTTGGCAGTCGATCATTGGCAGTATCAACCCTGCCGAAAAGCACTGGTGGATCACATCACCCCGGAGAGAGGCTGCGCCCATGACGACAACTCTGATCACCGGAGCCAACAAGGGCCTCGGGTACGAGACCGCCCGCCGCCTGATCGCCGCGGGCCACACCGTCTACGTCGGAGCGCGCAACGTCGAGCGCGGCACGGCGGCCGCAGCCGAGCTCGGCGCCCGCTTCGTACAGCTCGACGTCACCGACGACGCGTCGGTCGCCGCCGCCGTGGCCACCGTCGAGGCCGACGGCGGCCTGGACGTCCTGGTCAACAACGCCGGGATCGAGGTGCGTTCGCCGGAGGGCGGGATCATCGGCGCCGGGGACCTGACCGCCGACGTGATGCGCGAGGTGTTCGAGACCAACGTCTTCGGCCTCGTCCGGGTGACCCACGCCTTCCTGCCGCTGCTGGAGCGCTCCGCCGCGCCGGTCGTGGTCAACGTCAGCAGCGGCCTCGCCTCCCTCGCCCTGGCCGGCAAGGCGTACCCGGGAGCCGCCTACCCGGCCTCCAAGACCACCGTCAACATGCTGACCGTCCAGTTCGCCAGGGCGTTCCCGCAGATGCGGATCAACGCCGTCGAACCCGGCTACACCGCCACCGACCTGAACCGCCACGAGGGCACCCAGACCGTCGAACAGGGCGCTGAGATCATCGTACGGATGGCCCAGTTGGGCCCGGACGGCCCCACCGGCGGCTACGTCGGCGCGCAGGGCCCCCTGCCCTGGTAGGCGCACCCACTTCCATCCTTCGGCTGGTGGGGGCCAAGGCCCACCAGACCGCGGTCATCCGGCGGGCCTACGCTCGTGATCCGGCCTCCCCTGCGCGGGGGAGCCGGATGATCCGTGGGACGGAGGCGGTCGGGACTGGCGACGGAGAGTCTCGAAGCATCGTCAGTCCGGATGCATGGGGGTCACCGTGGTTGTTCCTGCGAACTCGGAGGCAGGCGGCGTTCCCAAGCCGTCGGCCGCGAACCCGAGGCGAACGTCGTGGTGGCGGCGATGGCCCCTGTGGGCCCCGATGGCCGCCGCATCATGGGGCGTGTTGTACGCCGCTTTCGAGGTCACGTGGGCGGCGGCGGGCATCACCGTGCCGTGGAAGGAGCACTCCTCGTACGCGCCGGCGGTCCAGCTCCTCCTGGCAGCCCTCGCCGTCCTGGCCGGCGGGGCCTGCCTGGCCAGCACCCGAACGCTTGCCAGGCCTGGCCGGGCCGTGGTGGCGACGGTGTTGGTCGTGACGATCCCGGTGTTCGTCGTCGGGACGAACGGCCTGCCGATCTACTTCGTGACGCTGGTGACGCTCTCGGGCTTCGAGAGCACCACCGGTCTGACTCAGGTGCTGTTGAACACGGTCGGCGCCGCGCTCCTGCTCCTCGTCGGACTGTCGTACCGCCGACGGCTGCGCGGCGACTGCCCGCGATGCGGGCGCCCGCACGCCGGCACCAGCGACGGCCCACTCGCTCACCCCGCCGTCTCCCCCGCTCCGAAGCGGACCCGCACGGCGGTGTACCTGCTCATGTGCGGGCTTCTGCCGTGGGCAGGAGTAAAGACCATCTGGACGCTGGGCGGCGACGCACTCGGCGTCTCGGCCGACGCTTGGCAGAGGACGACGAGCCTCGGCGCGTCGGGGCCCGCGAAGGCGGCCGCGGCGGCGGGGATCGACGTGACCGTACTGGCCGCGATGGTCGGGGTGTTCCTGCTGCTGGGTCTGCTGTACACGTGGGGCCAGGTCTTCCCCCGCTGGACGCTGGTCCTGTCCGGACGACGGGTCCCGCGCCTGCTGCCGTTGATCCCGGCCTTGCTGACCGGCATCCCCCTGACGATGTACGGGGCCGTCCTCGTCATCATGGCCCCGCTCATCGCCACCGGCGTGCTGCCCCCGATCGAGCCGTCCGCGCCGTTCACCACCAGCTCGGGGATCACCTGGATGGTCGAATTCGGCGGCCTGGCGTTCGCCGGTCTGGGCATCGGCCTCGTCGTGGCCGCCCGCTCCTACGCCGCCCGCACCCACCCCGTCTGTACCGGTGCCACGGCAACGGCGCGGCCCGAGTAGTCGCCACCTACGACGTTGAGATCGAAGAAATCGCGCGAGGCACTCGGCGTGCTTCGTCGAGGATGGTCGCCATGACCCACGTGATCGAATCCCCTCGTGCCGACGACGCCGCCTCCCTGGGCCCGCTGCAGTTGAAGGTCTGGCTACAGACGTATCCCTGCGCGGACGCGGGGATCGACGAGACCTGGATCCGTGAGCACCGCGGCGCCTCCGCCACCGCGGAGGGAATCGCCCAGTGGCGAGAGTTCATCGAGGCGACGAAGACGCAGCCGGACCAGCTGTTCTGCCGCGTCGTCCGCTCCGGGACGGAGATCGTCGGCTTCCTCTGCGGCCGCCGGGACGAGGTGGTCACCCTCGGGCCGATGTACTTGCTGGACGAAGCCCAAGGCCGAGGCGTCGGAGGCCGATTGATGGATGAGTTCCTCACCTGGGCGGGATGCGCGCCTATGCGCCTGTGGGTCACCGACTACAACGAGCGCGCGATCCGCTTCTATCAACGCTACGGATTCAAGGCCACGGGCGAGCGAGAGCTCTGGCGGGGGAAACTGCCGAACATGCGCATGGTCCGCCATGCGACATCGAGCGGCAACCCCGACTGAACCGGCACGGGACCAGATCTCCCGGGGCCGGACAAGACTTTCGTCGAGAAGACCACACTGCCCCGGTGGCCCTTCGCTCCAGGGAGCGAAGGGCCACCGCTCTCTCATCAGCCGGTCACCCCCTGGCCGAGGAGTCGCCGACAGGCCCGCCACCGTGTGGGAGCCCGCCTCCTCGTGGGCGAGGTGCGGGGCGGAATACGGATGCGGCCCGCCCTGCGCGGCGCAGGGCGGGCCGCAGGGCCGGCCGAGGTGAGGCCGTCAGCCGGTGGTCGCACCGGCGATGCTCTGGATGGAGCTGCTGGCGATGCGGTAGAAGGTGGTCCAGTTGCCGTCGGCCTTCTTGTCGGCGGTCCAGATCTCGTCCATGCTTCCGATCACGAACAGGCGTGTGGTGTCGCCGATCGTCGTCGCCGCGACCTGCTTGATGCCGCCGGTGTTCGGGACGGCTCCGAAGGTGGACCAGGGGCCGTTGTCGGTGCTTTCGGTGGTCCAGACCTTCCGGTCCTCGCCGACGGCGAACAGGCGCACGGTGTTCCCGGCGGCGGTGACGGCGATGTGCTGGATGCCACTGCTGGGCACGGCCACGAACGGGGTCCAGGTACCAGCGGTGTAGTCGCCGGTGGTGGTCCAGATCTGGCTGTCGCCACCGATCACGAAGAGGCGCACGGTGTTGCCGACGGTGGTCGCCGCGACCTGCTTGATGGCGCTGGTGGGCAGCGGATCGAACTTGGTCCAGCCGCCGGCGGCGTAGTCGCCGGCCGCGGTGTAGACCCGATCGTCGCCGCCGACCGCGAACAGGCGCACGGTGTTGCCCATCGCGACGGCGGTCACCTGCTTGATGCCGCTGTTGTTCGGGACCACGTCGTAGGGGCTCCAGGTGCCGGTCGCGTAGTCGCCGGTGGTGGTCCAGATCCGCTTGTCGCCGCCGACCACGAACAGGCGCACCTTGTCGCCCATCGTGACGGCGCTGACCTGCTGGATGTCGTTCTTGCCCGGCACCGGGTTGAAGGTACCCCACGCGTTCTCCGTGTAGGCGCCGTCGTTCCCCCAGATCTGGTGGTCGTCGCCGACCGCGAAGAGTCGGCTCGTCAGACGCGACGTCTTCACCTGCTGCATCCAGCCGGCGAGGTCGTCGACGCGGCTGTTGAAGGCGCCGGTCCGGGTCTCGGTGGCCGGAGTGCCCAGGCAACCGCCCTGCCAGGAACGGGACGCCACGGCGACCAGCTCGGCCTTGCCGTTGGTCTCGCGGATCACCGGGGCGCCGGTGTCGCCCTTGCAGATCGCCGCGCCGCCGGTACCGGTGGTGCCGATGCCCGTCGGGCTCACCGTGTCGAGCGAGAACGCGCCGGTGTGGAGCTTGCCCGGCACCCACTCGTCCTTCGTCCGTCCGAACCCAGGCACCCGCAGCGTCTGCCCGGAGGTCGGGGCGGCGGTCGCCAGCGGCAGCGGGGCTATACCGTCGACGCCCGCGGTGAGACGGACCATCACCAGATCGCGGTCGGCGCGCGGCACCAACTCCGCCACCTGAACCGACTTGGCACCGATCGTGACAGTGGACTTCCACTTCGGCGCACCGGCCGCCAGCGCCTGCGGCTGCGCCGGGTCGTCGGAGAAGCAGGACGCGGCGGTGAGCACCCAACGGCGGTCCACCAGCGCGCCGGTGCAGGCGCGCAGGCTGTCACCGATGACGATCCGCGCGGTGTAGGCGTAGGTGTTGTCGGCGGCCGGATCACCGACCACGGCCTGAGCCGAAGGGATCGAAAGGGTGGCCAGCACGCCGGAAGCCGCAGCTGCCACCAGTACACCCGTCCGCCGGGAGCGGTTCTGGGCCTTGCGAGACATGGGAATTCCTCTGAGAAGTATGGATTGGTGACGCCCCGCCGGGCCTGGCCCCGTACGGTGGCCGAGAACAGTGGGACGTCGGTGAGGGCTGGAATCAGCCGATAGTGGCGGTGATGGCCTTGACGTTGGTGGCGCCGCCGGGGACCTCGCCCCACGGGTCCACGTTCCGTCGGCCTTGTTGTCGCATGTGTAGAAGTTGCCGTCGAGCCGGACACGAGGACATGCATGGCGTCGCCGTTGGCAACGCTGTCCACGACGGTCAGTGCACCGCTGGTGAAAAACAACCAACTACCAAGCCAGCGGCCCACCTTTCAGTCGAAGATGAACCGCTCGCTGCCTGAGCCGCCGACCTGCATGTGAAGGCCGGACTTGACCTCCTTCGTGCGATAGCGCAGGTCCTTCCCCCAGTCACCGAGGTCGTCAACACGGGAGCTGCATGCGCCAGCTCGGGCTCCGGAGGCGAGGGCGCCCAGGCAGTCACCCTGCTAGGAACACGGAGCTGCGGCCACCGGCTCGGCTTGCCGTTGACCTCCCGGAGGGCCGGGGCGCCAGTGCCACCTTTGCAGATCACCGCACTATCGCGGCCAAAGACAGCATGCCCGCCTATCGAGGGCGGGAAAGCGTGTTGAAGGGCAGAACGAACGTTCCTCGACCAAAGCGTCTGGAATCCAGAATGCTGCGACCTGAGCGCCACCGACGGAGCCTGCGGCGGATGATTACTTGGACGCGCGCAGTTCGAGGAGCGCGTGGTCACGGCCCTGGGGGTCCGCCGAATCGCCGACGGGGGTCCAAAGGTTCTTCTTCAACGGGAACGACTTGCTCGTCCCGTCCACAGTCATTTCCGCCGTCACGTCATAACTGTTCCCGCGGATCGAGTAGACCCGCGGAATTTCCATGCTAATGAACCCGCCAGAGCCGACGACACTGAAGCAGAAAGTGTTGTCCCGGCCGCGCTGCCAAACCTCGAGCTGATCGGTCCCGGCCTTGCACTCAGCCAAAGTGATGTGGCCGTCACCACGCTTCAGAACAATTCCTGAATCGTGCAGAATCTGATCAGCTGCCGGGTAGGAGAAATCCTCAACGGCAGGAGGCGGACTCTCGATGTCGGCACTGCTGGAAGCAAATACCCCAGCGGACGACGCCACTGCCAAGGCGCCAACAACTGCGACTGCAGCGGTGAGCATGCGATGCCCGTTCCTCATGATCCATCCCCATGGTGTCCGTTGTCGGAACTCGAACCGAATTCCCGACAATTATCCATTAATCCCGAGCGAACAATTCATTTGTCGATTGATCCCCCGGATCAGCACAGCCGACCCTCGACGCCCCAGCTGACGCGGCTTCGGCGACGGGAGGGCAGGCACCGCACATTAATACCACCCGAGCGAGGCTGGGGATACACGCCCAGCCCACCCATCTGGGCGCTTAACTATACTTTATGCACACAAACCGGACAAGGTTCTCCTTTTCTACTTCTTTGCCTGTTCATGGTGATGGCTTCATCGCCGAAACAGGCCGATCCGGATGCCAAGATCCACCCCTGAAGGCGGTGTTCGTGTGCGACGATCTGTCGCGCGCGATGCGCAGACACTTCGACCGTTGACAAACGAGTTGGAACTATGAAAATTTTCCGATCGGGACCTGGATCACCACGACCAGCGCTCCGCCACGCAGCTGCGGGTGCGGTCTCTGCATTGGCTCTGGCTGTGACCATCGCCAGCGCACCCCCAGTAGTGGCCGCAGAACCAGCTGGAGACGCTGGCGCGACATCTGCTGCCGGGCGTGCGAAGGTCCTGGAGGCCTGGCACACGTCGGGCCCAGCCGCAAAGGCAGCCGCTGAAGCTGCACTTGTCGGCGCGGAGGAGGACATCAACCGCTTCCTCCAGGCCGGCCTTCAGGCTGCCCAGGCCGAGGATGACCGTCTGTCGGTCCTCCGAATGATGAACGGCAGCGACAAGGGTGTCCGGCAAGCGGCCTCCGCAGCTCTCGACAAGGGACCTGAGGAGATACGAAAGTTCCTGGAATCAGGCTGGCGGCAGCCAAGTGAAGAAGACCAGAGAGTAGCCGTCCTCCGCGCGATCAATTCCGGCGACCGGGCTGTCCAGGAAGCCGGACAGAAAGCTCTGGATGCCAGGACTCAGGAGGCTCTCGCCGCATTCCTCTCAAGCGGTCTGCAGAAGGCCCAGGAGGAAGATGAGCGGGTACAGGTCCTCCGCCTCATCAGTACCGGGGGTCCACAGGTACAAAAGGCGGCCCAGACTGCGATGGATGGCGGCTCGAAGGCCGTCAAGGAGTTCCTGGCGAACGGTCAGAGCCGCGCTATGGCGCAGGACCTCGAAGCAATGACCGTCGATCAGCTGGTGAACGCCGCCAAGCAGGCCGGTGTTCAGGCGAGGGCCGATACCGAGAAGGCAAAGGAGGCATCGGAACGAGCTAAGGACACCGCGCTTGCGGCCAAGCAGGCCGCTGAACGGGCTTCCGCCGAGGCTGCCCAGGCCAGTGGCTCGGCAGAACTCGCCTCGGGAGCCGCAGGCAGGGCCGCCGAGGCGGCTGAACGGGCCGCAGAAGCAGCTGGAACGGCAATCTCCGCAGCCAACTCGGCCGCCTCGGCGGCGCGGGTCGCCTCCAGGTCCGCGTCGGCTGCGGCCGCGGCAGCGGCTGCGGCCGGCCAGGCAGCCGCACGTGCCTACGAGGCGTCGAGCGCCGCCAAGAAGGACTCGGCGGAAGCCAAGAGGGCTCGGGAAGCGGCGACTGCTGCCCGTGACGCCTCGGCCAACGTCAATATCTCGATCCTCTCACTCACGGCGGCCCTGGCTTCTCTCGGCGACGCAATCCTGGCCACGCGGGCGGCCGCCAGCGCCGCCGCACACACCTCGGAGGCTGCGGCAGCTGCCTCCGAAGCGGCTTCGATGCGGGGGGTCTCGGAAGCGCAGTCCCGCCGCGCCAAGGAAGCGGCGATCAAGGCGCGTCAGGCCGCGGCCAACGCCTCGGCTGCGGCGAAGAGCGCGGAGACGTTCGCGAGCCAGGCTTCGACGGCGGCGCAGCAGGCCCGGGAGGCCGCCACGGCTTCCGCAGCTCATGCCGATGCGGCAGCCAAGGCCGCCGATGACGCAGCCGCCCACGCCGGTGAGAGCGGTGGCTGGGCCGATCAGGCGACCGCTAACGCCAACTCCGCAATCGCCGCGGCCAACAAGGCCTTCGAAGCCGCGCAGAAGGCCGGAACCGTCGAGTCCACCGCGAGGGAGACCGAGCAGGCCGAACTCGAGGCTGACCGCGACGACGCGATCAGGGCCGCTGAGAAGCTGAAGCAGCAGGACGACGCGCAGAAGCTCATTCTCGCCACGGACCGCGCCGAGGCGGTGAGGCAGGACCAGGAGACCAAGCAGCTCCTGGCCGACGCGACCGCTCCAGGTGTCGACCCGGCCAAGCAGTTGGTCAGCGGCCGGAAGGCAGCCGTGCACCTGCTCACAGTCGGCGGTATCTGGACTGCGCGCGCCGCGGAGACCGCCCTTTCAGGTTCTGAGGCGGACGTGCGGCAGTGGCTGGCCACCAACAGGGTGGTCGCAGCCGAGCAGGACGACCGGGCCAAGGTCGTGTATCTGGCCGAGACCAGTACGCCAGCAGTGAAGGCTGCAGCGGCAACGGTACTGAACGACACACCGCAGGCCCAGGCCGCATTCCTTGAGACCGGACAGCACCAACTGCAGATGGAGGACTACCGCTCCCAGGTGCTGCGGATCATGAACGAAGGCGGGAAGGCGGTCAAGGAGGCCGGCAGCGCGGCCATCGATGCCAAGACGGCCGTCGCACTGCGCGACTTCCTCGCAACCGGGCAGTTCCGTGCGCGTGAGGAGGACGACCGAAGTGATGTCCTCCGCCTCGTCTCGACCGGCGGCCCGAGGCTCCAGGCCGCCAGTCAAGTGGCACTGACCGCACCCGCGTCCACACTGCGCGACTTCGTCGCCTTCGCCCAATACCACGTGGCGAAGGAGGACTACGACAACGCGATCCATGTCGCCGAGGTCCGCCGGATGGTCGCGGAGGGCAAGAGCGCCGCAGCACTCGCCCAGCAGCAGGCCGCCGAAGCGGCCCAGGCAGCCGCAAACGCGAGGGGGGCCTCCGAGGAAGCCTCCTCCTACGCCGCCTCAGCGCGAACGTCCGCAACTCAGGCACGTACATCGGCGGACCAGGCCAGCGCCTCCGCGAAGGACGCCGAGCAGTCGGCGCAGAAGGCCGCCGAGTCTGCACAGCAGGCCCGAACGGCCTCGAATTCTGCCAACTCGTCGGCTCAGACGGCCTCAGCGGCCGAACGCCGGGCCGCGTCATCAGCTGCGCTTGCGCGCGTGTACGCCGAGCGCGCTCGTGCCTCGGCTGAGTCCGCGCGTCTTGCTGCCATTGAAGCGGGCAAGGACGCCGCGGAGGCGACACGCGTGGCGACCGAGGCATACCTCGGTGCGATTGAGCGCCTTAAGAAGGAAGAGGAAGCTCGACGAAAGTCTGAGGCGAATCCTCCGCCGAACGGGGGAGGTGGGACCGAGGTACCGCCAGCGGAAGAGCCCGGCGGGATCGAGGACCTTCGGTCCTACGAGAACGGTGCGCTTCTGGTCGTCTTCGACGGAACATGCTACCTCAATGGTGTAAGCCTGCCGACAAACAAGGACCGTGACTACTGCAACAGGGTTGCAGCCGGTCTCGATAAATGGGCCGGCGAGGTCAACCTCTCCATGCCGCAGCCGGGAATCAAGGATCTGCCGGCGAGCATTCTGGCCGGTTACTGCGAATATAAGAATCCCAGCCTCTTCGGCACCGACTACCCGAACCGCAACGTATGCGGGCCGGAACTGCGCAAGCAGCTAGACAAGACCATTCCGATCATCCCTTTGCTCGAATCAGGCATGGGCTCCGGGATGAAGAACATCCTCAAGCCGCTCACCCGGCGGATACCCATCCTGCGCGAGGCCCCGCCGTTGGCCGCAGTCGCCAACAACCGTGCTGCATTCGAGGCTTACAAGGACATCCTTCGCGCGGAGATGGCCAAGCCCTACGTGGAAGATCCGAAACTGGCGGAGATGGTGAATAAGCTCTACCGGGAGAATGCTACGATCGGCAGTGGGAGTACTGCGGCTGCCGTCCGGTGGGAGATGGTAAATGGCCGGGCTGTCGGCAGTCGCTGGCACTCCCAGAAGGCCAAGGACGCCATCTCCTTCTTCGAGAAATGGCTGACCAACAACCCGGCGGCCCGTGCGGGTGACAGGGCCGCAGCGGAAAACCTGATTCGCGATATGCGAAATGCACTGGAAGGGCGTTGATCGTGAGCCGACCCGATTGGGTTGAAAGACTCTTCAGCGTTGACCCGATCCTCGGTGAAGACGATGCCGACCTGGGAATCACCTTGCTGCTGGCGAGAATCGGAACCAACTTTTCCAGCAACATCCATTCTATTCCCAGGGAAAGTCAGCGCGAGATTCTGGGGATCGCCGAAGAAGTTCTGGAATCCGGCGATGAGGAGGAGAAGGCCGCAATCGCCACAGGTTTCCTCGAAGAGATCCTCAAGGCCTGGGATGAAGGGTTCGACCTCAAGTCTCTCTGGGAATTCGTTGGCCCCAGGTCTCGGTCTTTCTGCCTGGACTGGAACGAGTTTTCTGGAGTGGCCTCGCCGGAATGGATGCACCAGGGTCAATAAGGCCTGAGCCGCGATTTCGATCCGTCGCTGTGGAACACTTCGGAAGCTTCGATTCCTCCACCGAGGACGCCGGACTTTCGCCGCCGTGGTTAGCGATATCGGCTGGTGAATAAGTAGGGCAATTGGAGTGACCGGGGGAGCCCCGTCAGGAGACCTGGCGGGGCTCCGTCGTCTCCTCATGAGGATGAGTCGTCGCCCTCTGGATCAGTGCGCAGGGAGCCAGGAGCCCGATGTGGACGGCTTCAGCGCACTCATGTCGCTCCCGGTGGCCCTTCGCCCCGTGGAACGAAAAGCCACCGGTCTCTCACCAGCTGGCTACCTCCCGGCCGAGGATCCGCTGGCAGGCGGCCTACCACCGTGGGTGAATCGGTGCGGCCCGTTCCCCGGCTTCGCTGAGGAAGTTGTGCGCGCTGGTGCCCGCGGTCAAGCGGATTTGAGTCGCTCCAGGAACTCCGGGACGCCGTCGACTTGGCGGTAAGGCTCGAAGGCCGGCGCGAGGTCGCGGACGAGGGTGGCGCAGCGTGGGGCTCCGATGCGGGTGGCCAGGTCGAGCGACTCCTGGGTGACGGCGAGGGCTTGCTCGATGTCGTTGGATTGCAGGTAGCCCTTGGCCTGGTAGGTCAGGAAGATCCCGCGTGTCTTGTCCCGCGCCCGGGGCAGCAGGGCCATGCCCTCGGTGATCCGGGCGTGGGCCTCGCCGGTGCGGCCGAGGTCGAGCAGGCACTGGCCGGAGTCGACGGCGAGGTCGGCCGGGCCCATCCACGCGCACCAGCCCGGTGCGGGGTCGGTGGGCTCCAGGTTGAGGGCGGCCTCGGCCTCCGACAGGTCGCGGTAGCAGGCCGATCGGTCGCCGAGGGCGGCGTGTGCTCGGGCGCGGCGCAGGAACAGCAGGGACCTGGCGGTCGGGTGTTGCGTTCCGGACAGGGCGTATCCGAGCTGGTCGACGGAGACCTTCGGCTCGCCGAGCCAGTTCGACTGGTAGGCGAAGTCGGAGAGCACCCCGGCGCCGTGGTCGCGGTCGCCCGCGGCGTGGGCGGACTGCAGGGCGGCTCCCCAGAGCTTGCCGGCCGCCCAGTGCCGGCCGTGGTCGAAGCGGTACCAGCCGCAGGTGGTCGCCAGGGAGGCCGCCAACAGGTGCAGGCGTCGGCCGATGGTCTCGCCGAAGCGGCCGTCGGCGATGAGGTCGGTCACCGTTGCGAGATGGGCGTCCATCAGGCGGATGGCGTGCTGGCGCTGTTCGGTGGGCAGCGCCGTCAGCTGCCTGCTGGTTTCTTCCAGCCAGTCCACGAGTCCCGAATCCACCTGATTGCCGTCCAGCGCGGAGGTGAGGCGTTCGGGCTCGATCACGGCCCACTGAGCGGCGAGCCCCGCGAGGGAGACGGCACTGTACGTCATGAAGCTGCGACGGTCCATAAGGGCTCTCTGTGCGTCGTGGAGTGCTTGGAGGAAGTACGCGGACCCCAGCGGCAGCGGCTCGTCGCGTCCGGGCAGCCAGTACGGCCAGCCGTACGCCTCCATCTCCGGAACCGTGACGCCGAAGACCTCGGCGAGCAGGAGCTGCGAGTCGGGGTTCGGCGTCTTGCGCCCGTTCTCCCACCGGCTCACGGCCGCTTTGTCGGCGCCGGAGCGCAGCCCGTGGCCGCGCGCGGCCCTGTCGAGGCGGGCGGCGAGTTCGCCCTGGGACCAGCCGCGCAGTTCGCGCGCATGGGCGAGGGGATGCCGGATCGGGTCGTCCACGGGCCAATCCCATCATCGACGGTGACCGAGAGCCTACCGTCAGCGAGGGCGGGACAACCCCGGGACGACCGGCAATGCCTGTTCGGTGAGCGCGAATTGGGCTGTACTCGCAGTACTCCGAAGAACTTTCCACACGAGCCGGCGGAGACCACCGCTGCCGTCGCCCGCGCCATCGCCGACCAGTTGGAGAAAGGCCCCGACACGTGAGCACAGCGACTCAGCTCCGCGCTTCCCTGGTGGACAGGCTTACCGAGGACGGTACCCTCACGGATCCCGGGTGGCACAGTGCCGCCAGGGCGGTGCCGCACGAGCTGTTCACGCCGTCCTACTTCCTGCCGGTGGCGGGCAATGTCCCCAACAGCTACCGGCCCGTCCGGGAGGGCGAGCCCGGGTGGCTGGAGGGGGTCTACTCCGACGAAACGCTGATCACTCAACTCGACGGCCGTACCAGGCCCGACGACGTGACCGAGGGGACTGTGGCCGGCTCCCCGTCGTCGTCCTCCACCCTGCCGTCGCTGGTGTTGCGCATGTGGCACCAGCTCGGCGCCGAGGCCGGGCACCGGGTGCTGGAGATCGGCACCGGAACCGGCTACTCGACCGCCCTCGGAGCGCACCGCCTCGGGGGCACAAATCTCACCAGCGTCGAGTACGACCCGGTGGTGGGCACGGCTGCTGCGGCGGCACTGAAGGCAGCCGGTTTCGCGCCCCGGCTGATCATCGGCGACGGGCTGCGCGGCGACCCGGACGGCGGACCGTATGACCGGCTGATCGCCACCTGCTCGGTCCGGCACGTCCCACTCCCCTGGCTGCACCAGGTGAAGCCGGGCGGCAGGATCCTGGCCACCCTGTCCGGGTGGAGCTACGCCCACGCCCTCGTGCTGCTCGACGTGACCGGCCCCGGAGAGGCCACCGGCCGGTTCCTGCCCGGCTACACCAGCTTCATGATCGCCCGGCCCCACGACCGACCGCCCCGCCCGGCACTGGCCCTGCTGCCCGGGGAGGAGCGCCCTAGCCTGATCGACCCCGCGAAGCTCGAAGACTGGACCGGCGGTTGGGTCGCGCAGCTCGCGGCGCCCTCGGCCGAACGGCTGGGGGCGGGAGCGGAGCAGATCCTCTGGGACGTGTCCACCGGCTCGCAGGCCCGGACGGCACCCAGCCCCGATGGCGGATGGACCGTCGTGCAGCGCGGCCCCGTCCGCTTGTGGGACCGCGTCGAGCAGGCGATCCAGCACTGGCAGGCCGCCGGCGAACCCCACCAGGAGGAATTCGGCATCACGGTCTCGGCCACCGGCCAGCGAGTGTGGCTCGGCACCGAGGACGGCCCCGGCTGGAACCTACCGATCTGACGCGCATACGGGACCGCGTCACGCCACCGACCGCAGCGAGCAGACGTCATGCGCCGTGCCCCACCCGCGTGTGGGGCACGGCGCCTCGTGGGATTCCAGGAATTCGAACCACAGGACTTCGAAGCTGCCCAGCGTGTCGACGGCTGCCCCTATTCCTGGTCCGCGACGCCCAGTTCGCTCCAGTGTCGGCTTTCCCGATAAGCTCCGGCAACTCGGTGAGCGAATCGATCCGGAAGGTTGCCCGATCGGCCTAGATCGCGGACCCAGGATGCGAAGGCCGGAGGGTGTGACGATGGAAATGCCGCGGATACGCCTCGGCAGCGATGCAGCGTGGCTGGAGTTGGCGCAGGGTGGCGAGAACAGTTGGCGGGTTACCGCCGATTGGTGCTCCTGGCTGTCAGCCGACTACACCGCCTACCTCACCAGGGAGGAGGCCGCGGACTTCGCCGCACGGGTGCTCTCCCACTTGCGTGCCCCGTCGGGCGCTCGATTCTCGGCGTCGGTCACGCCCGGTCGCAACAACCCGCTGGTACTGAGCGCCGAACCCGTCGGGGACGGGTTCGCCTTCTTCGTGCGTCTGACTCCCCACGGTGACGATGACGTGTGTCACCTGCAGATGGAGATCAATCCCATCGACGCCGCCGAACTCCGCGACCTGTTCGATGCGTTGCACGCATCATTGGCGCTCTGACCGCACGGATTGCCAGGTCAGACTGATCTCGTTGAACCGGTGGATCACGTCCCTCTGTAACTACTGGCCCTCCTGATCGGTCGGCCTCCGGACCTTGACCGGCTGCGCCACCGCGCCTCCCCGCATCCAACCGGTTCAGATACCGCCACCGCCAACCAGACGAATCTATGCGATCACAGCACTCGCGAAGCCGTTTGTCCGCCGCGCTCGGGAGCGAGCGCGGCGGACAAACTGGTGATCTTCTCAGTGGCGATGGTGGTTGTCGGGTTGGGTGGGGTCGCCGGGGTGTTCCAGTCCCTCTACGAGGGTGAGGCGTTGGGCGCGTTCTTGGTCGAGCCAGCGGGTGAAGGCTGCTCGGCGGGCGGCTTCGCGGAGGGTGGGGGTGGGGTCTCCGTTCTGGGGGATGGTGAGGGTGGCGAGGAGGGTGGCCTTCCAGGTGCCCACGGTGACCCACTCGCCGGGTGGGGCTTCGCGGAGGGCTTCGGCGAGGGCCGTGGGGAGGGTGTCGGGGTCGGCCTCAAGGCTGCCGTCGGGGAGGGCGAGGTGCCAGCGGGTGGCCGGTGGGCGGGTGGTCAGGGTGCGGTAGTGGGCGATGTCGGCCGGGGAGGGCTCGATGTCGGCGGTCACGGCGTCGTAGACGGCACGGACGGCTGCGTTGCCCTCGTAGGCGGCCGCGGTGATGGAGCCGAGTTCGACGGCGGCTTGTTGGTCGAGGTGGGCGGGGCCGGGCGGGAAAACGGGCAGGTTGCGTTCGGCAGCGACGGCCTCGCAGAGTGCTTCGGTGAGGAGCACCTGGGCGACCCAGCGGGTGAGCTGGCGGTCCTCCGAACTGCCCGGTTGGGGCAGGGCGGTGGAGCGCGGGCCGCTCCGGAGGGCGGCGAGGCGCGCGTCGAGGGCGATACGTGAGAGGGGACGTCCGTCGAGCAGGCCGAGGGTCATGCCTCCACCACCAGGGCGACGGTCGGGGCGTACTGGCAGCGGCCGAACCACATGACCTTGGCGAGGGCCCAGTACGAACCCGGGTCGGTGGACTCGGGGGCGGTGATGTCGAAGTTCACGGTCACAGCCGAGTCGGCGGGGACGGTGAAGCCTCGGACGGGGTCGGCGATGGCCTCCCAGGTACCCCACGGGGAGACCAGCTGCAACTCGCCCCGGATCTCGCCTCGGGTGCGGTTGGTGAGGGCGAGGGAGAGGGTCACCTGACTGCCGGGGGTGAGGCGGAGCGTCTCAACGGATACGTCGACGGAGAGGCCGGTGTCGCGGCCGGTGGTGGCCTTGGTGCCCTGGGCGATTGTCCAGTCCTCGGGGGTGTCGCCGGGGACGGGCAGCAGGTCGGGGAGGTCGCCGACGGCGATGGTGACCACGTCCTCGATCTGCTGGCCGTCGTGCGTCAGACGGACAGCGGCGAAGTGGAGGCCGGGTGCAACGTCCGTCGGCGGGGTGAGGGTGACGGGGAAGCGCAGGTGGCCGTCGGGTGCGAGCCGGTACGGGCGGCTGCCGAGGCTGGTCGACCAGCCCTCGGGCGGCAGGACGACGGCCGTGCCCTCGACGGCGGCGTCGCGGAGCTGCGAGGAGAGGGCGACGGAGAGGGATACCGGCTCCCCCACCGTCCGCAGCAGCCCGGGCGAGGCGCCGACGGACACGGGCAGGTAGCCGAGCGGGGCCGGGCCGCGGTTGTGCAGCCAGTAGCGGGCGTGGACGGGCTGGGCCGGTTCGGCGATCGGGCCGAGGTCCACTTCAGCGGTCGGAGCAGTGACGGCCGGGGCCGCGAGCAGGGTGGCGATCTGTGAGCCGGCGAGGTCGAGCTGCTCGATCGAGACACCCAGCGGGCGCTCCAGCAGGTCGGCGGGCCGGAGATCGCTCAGCGCGAGGGCGCCGCCGAGCTGGACGGTACGCCCGAGGCCGGTGGACTCGACCAGCCGGACGGTGAGGTCGCTCCCACCGGATGAGGCCGAGCCGTGGGCGATCGGGTTGCCGGCCGGCTTGAGGGCGCCGAGCAGGACCTCGCGCTGGGGCTCGACCCGCAGCCAGGAGAGGGTGGACGGGAGCGGGCCGTCCTGGGCAGAAGCGATCCGTGCGTACAGCGGGTGGTTGAACTCCTGGCCCTGGGCGGGCAGCGTCTGGTCCCGCCAGTCGCCGTTGCCGCCGACCAGCGCGTAGGTGAACTCGTGCGTCCAGTGCTGGAGTTGGAACGAGGCGCCGTCCGGCAGGGTGCGCCGGGGCGGGTCGATCCAGACGCCCGAGGGCCAGCCGGTGCAGGAGCGCATCAGGGACAGGTGCAGCGCGCCGGTGGCGTCCACGGCGAAGCCGGGCAGGCCGTAGCTGAGCAACGCCACGGTGTGGTCGGCGAGTTGGTCCGCGACCGGCGACGGGCAGACGGCGGTGAGACGGGCGTCGGCGAGGTCGTCGACCAGCGCGGAGGCCTCGGACACGACCACGGCGGGGATCGCCCGAAGGTCGCGCAGGTCCGCGTCGGGCCGCCAGACCTCGGCGAGCGGGGTGAGGGCCGGCACCCACACCGCGCCGTGCGCCTTGAGCGCGGTCGCGTACTCCTCCCCCGCGCGCTCGATCAACTCCCGCGCCGCCTCGTTGACTTCCGGACCACCGACGACGATCCGGAAGTCGGGCAGGTTGGAGTCGACGTCCAGCCAGCCGTACCGCGCCCAGTCGGCGCCCGAGGTGGTGGCGGTGACGCCGACCCGGGCGAGCGCGACGACCAGCGGCCGGGCGTCGGCGGCGTCGTCCAGCGTCGGCACGACGACCTCGGCCACGCCCAGGGCGCGGGAGCCGACCACCGTGCCCGCCGGGTCGGTCAGCTCGACCCGTGCGGTGGCGCCGAGGCCGAACCAGGTGTTGGCCGGGTTGTCCAACGTCCAGGGCGCCTCCGCCGAGTCGACGTCCGGCATGGCGAAGCCGCGTCCGACGACCGCTCCCGCGACCTCGCTGACCGGCAGACCGCCGGGGACGTCGACCGGGAAGCGCAGCCGCAGCAGCCGGTCGGCGCCGGAGTAGTCGACGACCTTGGTCCGGCAGTCGACCCGGTCCAGGCCGCGCCAGAGCGTGACGGTCTGCTGGTAGCGGACCCCGTCGACCGCGCCGTCGATCACCAGCCGTTCGCCGAGCGGCCCGGTCTCGCGCCGGACCGTCCCGAAGCCCTCCCCGGAGCCGACCACGGGGCCGCTCGGCACCAGGTGCCACGGGCCCTCGCCGAAGTCGGGGTGCTGCGGGTACTCCTCGTACACGCGCAGTTCGTTGCCGATCCGGCCGTCCTGGATCAACTCCCGTTCGTGCAGCAGGTCGTACACCGAGGAGAGCCCGCCGCCGCGCGCCGGGTCGGCCGTCACCCGGTACCGGTCGCCCTCGATCGCGAAGCCCTCGGCCGCCGTCCAGGGGTCCTCGGCGGTGCCCTCGACCAGCCGCCAGGTGCTCCAGCCGAGCGCGGGAACGTCCGTGGCCAGGAAGCGCAGCGTCCCCCGGTCGACGGTGCACGAGACCGGGGTGCCGGAGGAGTCCAGGACCCGCACCGACCGCGCACCGGGGGGCAGTTCGACCGACACCAGGTCCGTCCGGTCGAAGGACAGCGTGTTGGTCACCACGATCGCCGAGCCCTCGCCCGCCGTCGAGATCCTCGCCGTCAGCGCGTCCAGGGCCGTGTCCCGGACGGCGGAGGCCAGGTCGTACGCCTCCCGCCAGCCGCCGAGCAGGTCCAGGTACACCTGGTCGGACTCGGAGCCGGTGATCGCGTCGTGGTGTGCGCCGTAGGCGAGTTGGCGCCACACCTTGTCGAGTGCGGCGGCCGGGTAGCGGCCCAGGCCGTGCACGGAGGCGAGGGTGGCGAGCTTCTCGGCGTCCACGGCCGCGACCTCGCCCGCCCGCCCAGCCTGCTTGGTGTCGATGTACGAGACGTCCTTGCCGGTGTACACCGGGTTCATGTCGCGGGTCTGCGGGCTGGGCCGGCGGCCGGTGGCGGCGAGTTCGGCGCGGACGGCGTCGAGGAAGTCGCGCGGGGTGGCGCAGACGAAGCGCGGCCACAGGTACTTGGCGGCCCAGGAGCGGTGGATCTCGGTGACCCACTTGTTCGGCGGGGTGTAGTCCGTCCCGACCGGCAGCAGCAGGTTCTTTGTTGCCCCGACCGGCTTGAGCTTGCGGTACAGCTCGTACACGGCCTGCTCGGCGGTGGCGAGGTCCGGGGAGGAGTCCATCCACCAGCCGGCCGAGTAGTGGTGCGGCATGTAGTGGGTGAGCACGCCCTCGCCGCCGGGGGCGATCCACTCGAACTCGCTCGGGAACTGCATCACCCGGGCGTCGTCCTTGGCCTCGCGGAAGTTCTTCTGGATCGGGCCCCACTGGTGGAACGGGCCGCGCGCCCAGGCGCTGCCGGTGAGGCCGGCCGCGGCGAGGTGGCCGGGGAACTGCGGGTCGTGGCCGAACACGTCGAGCTGCCAGGCGGTTTGCGGGTCGCCGCCGAGGATGTCGCGCTGGTAGCCGATGCCGTAGACGAGGTTGCGGATGGTCGTCTCGGCGCCGGTGAGGTTGGTGTTGGGCTCGTTGTAGGTGCCGCCGACGAGTTCGACCTGGCCGCGCTCCATCAGCAGCCGCAGGGTTTCGCGGCGCTCCGGGTGTTGGTCGAAGTACGGCTTCAGGTAGTCGACTTCGGCGAGGACGAACTTGTACACCGGGTCGCGCAGGGCGAGGTCCATGTGGGCGTCGACGAGGGCGAAGCCGTTGCGCTCCCACAGGGGCCGGGTGGTGGCGTCGGCGGAGAGCAGCTCCCAGGGGGAGGTGTAGGCGGCCTGGGTGTTCCACCAGACCGGGTCGTAGTGGAAGTGGGAGACCAGGAACATCGTCCAGCCGGGCTCCGCGACCTCCACCAGTGCCTCGACCGAGCAGGCGTCCGCGCTGACGGTGACGGGCAGGTGGTCGCCGGGGCGGGCGCCGGTGATCTCCAGCGGGACTTCGACCAGCCCCGTGCCGGTCGCCTCGCCGTGAACGCCCGCTCCGGTGACGGTGATCCGGGCGGGCGGGCCCTCGACCGTCACCCGCAGCAGCTGGCGCGGGGCGTCCTCGGGTCCGGTGAACAGGTCGGTGCTCTCGACGGCGGTGATGGTGACCGACACGGGGTGGTTCCTTTCCGAAGTGGGGTGCGGGACTACGCGCCCCAGGCCTCGAACTCGTAGATGCGGGCGGCCGGATCGGTGTTCTGGGTGGGCTTGGTGATGACCAGCCGGACGTAGCGGGCGGTGGTGTTCACCGGGTGGGTGGTGGTGCCCGCGGTGTTGCCGGTCACGTCGGCGACCGTCGTCCAGGGGTCGGTGGGGTTGGAGCGGACCTGGACGGAGAAGTCGCGGGTGTTGTACGCGGCGCTCTCGCCGCCCGCCTGGGCGTGCTTGACCACGAACTTGGACAGTCGCTTCGCCGAACCGAGGTCCACCTCAAGCCACTTGGCCGAGGTCAGGGTGCACCACTTGTCGCTCGTCCCGCCGCTGACGCTGCCGTTGACGGCCTTGGACGGGCCCTCGTCGGCGTTGCACTGGCCGGAGGCGGTGGCCGGGCGGTTGAGCGCCAGGTTGGTCGAGGTCGACGGGCTTCCGTTCCAACTCACCGTGGTGGAAGCGGAAGTGGAGCGTCCATAGGTGGTGGACACCGCCTCGACGTCCAGCGTGGTGCTGGTCTCGGCGCCGGCCCGGTCGAGCCGTCCGACGAAGTAGGCGTCGTTGGGCGTGGCGCCCAGGAAGGTCCGGCTGCCGTCCGCGTTGCGCCGGTACACCTCGTAGTGGTGGACGTTGCCGCCGGGCGCGGCCGTCCAGGACAGCCGCAGGGACTGGCTGGAGCCGGGCGTCACGTCGCTGGCACCCAGGACGGTCAGCCCGCCCGGTGCGGCCGGGGTCTCCGTCGTGCCGTCGTAAAGGGCGACCTGGCCGACCCGCAGGTCGTACGCGGGGTCGCTGCCGGCCACCTGGAGGCCGATCTGGGCGATGGTGCGGCCGGCGTACGGCGAGAGGTCGAGCGTGTGGCGCTCCCAGCCGGTGCCGGAGTCGGCGCCGACGTCCAGGGTGGTGAAGCTGCCCGGAGCGTCGGTGAAGGAGACGGCGGCCTTGAGCTTGGTGGGCCCGGCGGCCGGGGTCTTGGTGACCAGGTCGAGCTTGGTCGTCGCCGTGACCGGCAGGCTGGTCTCGTACAGCCGCACGGTGTTGGTGGCGTCCAGGGTGCCGGTCAGCCGCAGCGAGGAGCCGCCCTGGTAGGAGTCGGTGAAGTCGACGGACGGGCTGAGCCTGCTTCCGGCCGAGTCGACCACCCAGCGGTAGGTCGGCGGGACGTCCTGGAGCGAGAGGTTGTTCCAGCCGCCGGTGGCGACCCGGGTGCCGGCCGCGTTGTAGAAGTCGCCCTGGCCGGTGTTGAAGTTGGTGACGAAGGGCTTGGCGGTGATCGGCGAGGACTCGGCGACGTACCCGGCCAGGCCGGGCCAGCCGGACGAGAGGTCGATCCGCGAGGGGTCGCCGTTGGCGCCGACCCAGTAGCGGGAGTCCTTGGCGTAGAAGTCGGCGCGGTCGGTGGCGGACTTCCACGTCCACTCGGGCCGGTAGAGGCCGAGCGAGGTGGTGTGCGGCTTGCCGGGCGGGAAGAGGGTGTTCCAGCCGACGGAGGTGTTGTAGCCGTTGGCCTCGGTGTCGATGCCGGAGTACAGCTCGTACTCGCTGCGGCCGAGTTGCCGGGCGAGCGTCCGGGAGGAGTTCAGGCCGCCGGCCGTCCAGTCGAAGTTGAGGAACATCGAGTCCGAGGTGCGCTTCGAACCGTCCTGGAGGAAGGGCGAGTTGGCCGAGGTGAGGGCGTTCTGCCAGTTGACCGCGCCGGAGGCGGTCATGGCGTCGTACCACATGAAGTCGGTGCCGCTCTGCGCCTTGGTGTACTGCATCAGGTTGCGCAGCTCGGTCGCGAGGGCCTGGTCGCCTCCGCCGGTCTCCTGGTTGATGAACCAGCCGTCGAAGCCGTAGTACTGGGCGGCCTGGGCGAGCTTGTCGGCGACGGGGTAGCGGTTGCCGGACTTCTGGACGAAGTCGCGCACCCACTGGAGCTGGCCGCCGTACGCGGCGGGCGGGAAGAAGACGGTGCCGTAGACCTTGACGCCGTTGCGGTGGGCGGCGTCGATGACGGTCGGGTTGGGCGCGAGGATCAGGCCCTCGCCGGCCGAGCCGCCCCAGAACACCAGCTTGTCGACGTACTGCCAGTAGCCGAAGGCGTAGTAGTTCGGGTCGGCGGAGCCCTGGGAGGGGTTGTTGGAGGTGGGCCCGAAGGAGACCAGCGAGGCTATCCTCCCCTCGCCGGTGCGGGCGTTGGGGTTGGCCGCGAGGGCGGGGTCGGCGGTGCGCGGCTGGAGCGGGACGCGGGAACGGTTGAACCGGGCGTCCGGGTCGGTGGCCGGGTCCCAGTTCAGGATGGTGTTGGGGTACCAGTACGAGGCGTAGGGCTGGGTGCCCGAAGCCGCGGCGGCCACGGCCGGGGAAGGTGCGGCGTGGGCCGGGGTTACGGCGCCCAGCGCGGCCGTCGCGAGGGCGGCGCTGAGCAGCAGGGGGAGGCGTCGTGACATGCGATGGCTCCGATCGAGCGGAGGAGGGTGGGGCGGGCCCGCCGTCGTGGGCGGGGCCCGGGTGCATGCGGGCGTGCCGGTGCTGAACCGAGCGGACCGGGGTGCTCGCCGCCGCGCGGCGGCGGGTCGGCGAGGCCGGGTGGGGGCGGCGAAGCGCGCCGAACGGGAGCCGCTCGGCGCTGCGAGGCTAAACCGGTTCAGAAGCACTGTCAACGATCCGCGCAGCAATCACCCACCCGGGCGAACCGCGGCAACGAAACTCAACCAGCCGGGGGCGGTGAGGTGGACTCCCGTACGGTCAGCCGGGGCGTGGGCATCTGCAGGTCGCGCCCCGGCCCGGCCTCGTCCAGCGCCTCCAGCAGGCTGTGCGCGACCTGCTCGCCGAGCGCGAAGGTGTCCCGGCTCAGCGCGGTCAGCGGCGGGTGCACGATCCGGGCGAGCACCGAGTCGTCGAAGGAGACGATGGACAGCTCGCCCGGCACCGCGACGCCCATCTCCCCCGCCACCCCGAGCCCGGCGACGGCCATCACGTCGCTGTCGTAGACGATCGCGGTGGGCCTCCTGGGCCGGGAGAGCAGCGTACGGGTGGCCGCCGCGCCCTCGGCGTCGCTGAAGTCGGTGGGCACCGACACCGCCTCCTCCAGCCCGAGCCGGCGCGAGGCGTCGCGCAGCGCCCGGATCCGCCGCTGGGTGTGCTGGAAGTGCGGCAGCCCGGCCAGGTGGGCGATCCGGCGGTGCCCGATGGCGGCCAGGTAGTCGACGATGGAGAGCATCGCCTCCCGGTCGTCGGCCCAGATCCGCAGCTGGTTGCCGCCCTTGCCGGGCCCGCCCAGCACGACCGCGGGCAGCCCGAGTTCGTCCAGGACGGGCAGTCGCGGGTCCCTGACCTGGAGGTCCACCAGGATGAAGCCGTCCACCCGGTGCTCGGAGGCCCAGCGCCGGTAGACCTCGATCTCGGCGGCGGTGTCCTCGACCACCATCAGGTGCAGCGCGACGGAGCTGGCCGAGAGCACCGCCTGGAGGCCGGAGAGCAGTTGGCTGAAGAACGGCTCGACGCCGATGGTGCGGGCCGGGCGGGCGATCACCAGGCCGACGGCGTCGGCCCGCGCCCCGCCGAGGGCGCGCGCGGCGCTGTGCGGGCGCCAGTTCATCTCCTCGGCGACCCGCAGGATCCGGGCCCTGGTCGCCTCGCTGACACCCGGGCGGCCGTTGAGCGCGAAGGACACCGCGCCCTTGGAGACACCGGCCTGGCGGGCGATGTCGGCGATCGTCGGTCTGCCCACAGGATCCGACTCCTCTCTTGACATCCAAGTTTAGGCGGGAGCATAGTCCCTGCCATAGCTAGACCGGTTTAGTAAGCCAGGTTCTAAAACCCGGCACAACCCAAGAACACGCAAACCCCCGAACGCGCGAACCCCCCGAGCTCGGCACGATCCCCCACCCACCCTCAGGTCCGGGAGACCCTCATGCGAAGAATCTGGGCGGCACTGACGACGACGGCCATCACCGCCGCGGCCCTGACCGGCTGCGGACTCGGATCCGGCGAGAGCAGGAACAGCGACAGCGTGGCGAGCGCGGCCGCCACCGGCGAGGTCAAGGGCAAGGTCTCGCTCCAGACCTGGTCGCTGAAGCCGAAGTTCACCGACTACATGCAGGGCGTGATCGACGGCTTCAAGAAGAAGTACCCCGGCGTCGAGGTCGAGTGGCTCGACCAGCCCGGCGAGGGCTACTCCGACAAGGTGCTCAGCCAGGCCGCCGCCGGCACCCTGCCCGACGTGGTCAACCTCCCGCCGGACTTCGCCTACCCGCTCGCCCGCAAGGACGTCCTGCTGGACGTCGCCAAGGCCGACCCCAAGCTCTCCGACGAGTACGTGGCCGGCGGCGTGGAGGCCTACCGCTACAACGGCTACCAGGGCACCTTCGGCTACCCCTGGTACCTCAACACCGATGTGAACTACTGGAGCTCGGACCTCCTCACGAAGAACGGGCTGGACCCGAAGAAGCCCCCGGCCTCCCTGGACGAGCTGATCGCCCAGGCCCGGACGATGAAGGAGAAGTCCGGCGGCCAGGCCTACCTGATGAGCCGCAAGCCGGGCCTGGGCGACCTCTACAACATCGGCGTGAAGATCATGGCCGACGACGGCAAGTCCTTCACCTTCAACACCCCCGAGGCCGCCGCGCTGCTCGACAAGTACCGCGACGCCTTCAAGGACGGCCTGATGCCGAACGGAGTGCTGACCGACACCTACGCCGGCAACTCCAAGCTCTTCAGCTCCGGCACGGCGGCCTGGACCACCGGCGGCGGCAACTTCATCACCAGCCTCGCCACCGACAACCCGACCCTCGCCCCGAAGGTCGTCGCCTCCCCCGCGATGGACACCCCGCCGCTGTACGTCCAGGGCCTGTCCATCCCGAAGAACACCAAGAACCCGGCCGCCGCGGTCGCCCTGGCCCGGTGGGTCACCAGCCCCGAGAACCAGGCCGCCTTCGCCCACCTGACCAGCGTCTTCCCGTCCACCAAGGCCTCCGCGGACGACCCGTTCTTCAGCAAGAGCGACGGCACCAACGCGGGCGACGCCAAGGTGATCGCCTTCACCTCGCTCGCCAAGGCCAAGCTGATCCAGCCGGTCGAGGTGGACGACGCCATGGGCACGATCGTCAAGCAGCAGTTCGCGCTGGCCATCAGCGGCCAGACCAGCTCCAAGCAGGCGCTGGACACGGCCGTCGAGCAGTGCAACAAGCTGCTCAAGGGCTGACCCCCGCCCGCGACCTCGCCACCGCACCCGCGGAGTGCCGGCGGCGTACCGGCGAAGTACCGGTGAAGCGGCGGGTCTCCCCCGCCCGCCGCTCCCGGGAATGAACCGCACCACCCCCAGGCCCCAGGAAGGCAACCGCATGACCCACCGGCGTTGGTTCACACCCTGGCTGCTCGCCGGGCCCGCGATACTCTGGCTGGCCGTCTTCAACCTCTGGCCGGCCGTCAACACGGTGATCCTGTCCTTCACCAACGCCAAGCCCCTGGGCGGCGGGCAGTTCACCGGCCTGGAGAACTACGGCCGCCTGCTCGACGACGACCAGCTCGCCGACGCCCTGCTCAACAGCATCGTCTTCATGCTGGTCTGCCTCCCCCTGCTGACCGTCCTGCCGCTGCTGCTCGCCCTGCTCGTCCAGCGCAGGATCCCGGGCATCACCTTCTTCCGCACCGCGTTCTACACCCCGGTGATCGCCTCCGCCGTCGTGGTGGCGCTGATCTGGGGCTGGGTACTGGACGACCGGGGCCTGGTCAACGGCCTGCTCCAGCAGAGCGGCCTGACCGACTCCCCGGTCTCCTTCCTCACCGACCGCTGGCTGCTGCTGTTCAGCGCGATCGCCCTGACCGTCTGGAAGGGCCTCGGCTACTACATGGTCATCTACCTGTCCGCGCTCGCCAACGTCCCGCACGAGCTGCACGAGGCGGCGGCCGTGGACGGCGCCGGGCCGGTACGCCGGTTCTGGCACATCACCCTGCCCGGGGTGCGCCCGACCATGGTGCTGATCTCCGCCCTCATCTCGGTCAGCTCGCTGCGCGTCTTCTCCGAGCTGTACGTGCTCTCCAACGGCCAGGGCGGCCCCGGCGGCCGCGACATGTCCGTGGTGATGCTGATCCAGATGTACAGCCGCGGCTTCAATGGCCATCTGGGCTACGCCTCGGCGCTCAGCCTGCTGCTGTTCGTCATCACCCTCGGACCGATGCTGTTCCTGATGCGGCTGAACCGGAAGGCGGCCTGACCCCGTGACCACCGTCCGCGAACCCGCGACCACCCGCCCCGCCAACGCCGCGAGGGGCTTCAACACCCCCTCCCCCACCCAGACCGCCGGCCGCTACCTGCTCCTGGTGCTGGTGCTCCTCCTGGTCATCGGCCCGTTCCTGTGGCAGCTGTCCACCTCCCTCAAGGGGGCCACCGAGGACGTCTACACCCGCACCCCGAACTTCCTGCCCGACCAGCCCACGCTCGGCAACTACGGCACCGTCGCCGACACCATCCCGGTGTGGACCTACGCCCTCAACTCGCTGATCGTGGCCGCCGTCTGCATCACCGGCAACGTGGTCGGCTGCACCCTGGCCGGCTACGCCCTCGCCCGGCTGCGCTTCCGCGGCGCCAAGCTCGTCCTCGGCCTGTTCCTCGCCACCCTGGTCCTGCCCGGCGAGGTCACCATCGTCTCGCAGTACGTGCTGGTGCGCGGCCTCGGCCTGGCCGACAGCCTGGCCGGCGTCGCCCTGCCCGGGGCGATCGCCATGCTCAACGTGCTGCTGATGCGCACCGCCTTCGCCGCCGTGCCGGTCGAACTCGACCAGGCCGCGCTGGTCGACGGCGCCAACGTCTGGCAGCGGCTGTGGCACATCGGCCTGCCGAACGTGCGCGGCATGCTCAGCGTGATCGTCATCTTCACCTTCATCGGCGCCTGGGACGACTTCCTGTGGCCGCTGATCGTGCTCACCGACCCGCAGAAGTACACCCTCACCGTCGGGCTCCAGTACCTCAACGGCACCTTCTCCGCCAACCCCCGGCTGATCGCGGCCGGCACCATGATCGCCTTCCTGCCGATCGTCGTGGTGTTCGGCATCTGCCAGCGCTTCTTCTTCAAGGGCGTCGAGGAGGGAGCCGTCAAGGGCTGAGCCCTTTCCGACGGGCGGTCCACCGCCCGTACGCCCCACACCAGTTGAGGAAGCTCCCCGTGACCACCACCCCCCGCTTCGGCGTCAACTACACCCCCAGCGCCGGCTGGTTCCACCACTGGCTCGACTTCGACCTCGACGCCGTACGCGCCGACTTCGACTCCATCGCCGCCCTCGGCCTGGACCACGTCCGGGTCTTCCCGCTCTGGCCGCTGTTCCAGCCCAACCGCACCCTGATCCGCCCGCGCGCCGTCGAGCAGCTCACCGCCCTGGTGGACGCGGCCGGCGAGCGCGGGCTGGACGTCGCGGTGGACGGGTTGCAGGGCCACCTGTCGAGCTTCGACTTCCTGCCGTCCTGGACCCAGACCTGGCACCGGCGGAACATCTTCACCGACCCCGAGGTCCTCGACGGCCAGGCCGCCTACCTGCGCACCCTGGCCGGGGCGCTGCGCGAGCGGCCGAACTTCCTCGGGATGACGCTCGGCAACGAGATCAACCAGTTCTCCGGCGCCCCGCACCCCGACCCGGACCGGATCACCCCCGCCGAGGCGGAGGCCTGGCTGCGCAGGATGCTCGCCGCCTGCGAGCAGGGCGCGCCGGGCCGGCTGCACCTGCACGCCTCCTACGACGCCGCCTGGTACCTGGACGAACACCCGTTCACGCCCTGGCACTCGGCCCGGATCGGCGCCGCCACCGCCGTGCACTCCTGGGTGTTCAACGGCACCGCCCAGCGCTACGGGGCCCACTCCACCGCCACCGCCCAGCACGCCGCCTACCTGGTCGAGCTGTCCAAGGCCTGGGCGGACGACCCGGCCCGACCGGTCTGGTTGCAGGAGGTGGGCGCGCCCGCCCCGCACATCACCGCCGAGGACGCGGCCCGGTTCACCGGCGCCACCGTGGAGGCCGCGCTGGACTGCCCGGACCTGTGGGGCGTCACCTGGTGGTGCTCGCACGACGTGGACCGCTCCCTCGCCGACTTCCCCGAACTGGAGTACAGCCTCGGCCTGTTGACCACCGACCGGAAGGTCAAGCCGGCCGGCGCCCGGCTCGCCGAGGCCGCCGCCGAGGCCCGCCGATCCTGGCGGCCGCCGAAGCCGCGCACCACCGCCGTGGTGGTGGCCACCGGCGACGAGACGACCTCACCGCACCGCTCGGTCTGCGGGCCCGGCGGCCCGGTGTACGAGGCCTTCATGCGCCTCGCCGAGGACGGCGCCCGCCCCACCACCGTGCTCGCCGAGCGCGCGGACGACCAGGCGCACCTGGCCGCGCGCGGCATCACCGAGGTGGTCCGCCCCGACGACGTACGTTCCCTCTGACCGTTCCCCGCACGCAACGGAGCCTGCCGACATGCACGATGACCGCACCCTCGTCGAGTCCCGCCTCAAGCGCGTCCTGGAGGAGCGCATCCTCCCGGCGGTCTACCCCGAGTCCGTCCCGCTGGAGGTCGGCATCTGGACCGCCCCCGGCGAGCCCGTCCCGGTCGCCGAGGGCCTGGCCACGCCGCGCGTGCCGATCTCGGTCGGCGACGCCTGGGGCGCGCCCTGGAGCACCAGCTGGCTGACCGTGACCGGCACCGTGCCGAAGGAGTGGGCCGGGCGCACGGTCGAGGCGCTGATCGACCTCGGCTTCGACGCCAACATGCCCGGCTTCCAGTGCGAGGGCCTGGTCTACCGCCCGGACGGCAGCCCGGTGAAGGGCCTCAACCCGCGCAACCAGTGGGTGCGGATCGCCGCCCCGGCGGCCGGCGGCGAGCAGGTGGAGCTGCACGTCGAGGCGGCCGCCAACCCGGTCATCCTGGACTACCACCCCTTCCTGCCCACCGAGCTGGGCGACAAGGAGACGGCCGGCGACCGGCCGCAGTACAAGCTGGCCCGGATGGACCTCGCCGTCTTCGACGAGACCGTCTGGCAGCTGTCGCTGGACCTGGAGGTGCTCGGCGAGCTGATGGCCGAGCTGCCGGTGGACGGCCCCCGCCGCTGGGAGGTCCTGCGCGCGGTCGAGCGCTCGCTCGACGCGATCGACCTCCAGGACGTCAACGGGACGGCCGCGGCGGCCCGTTCGGAGCTGGCCGGGGTACTGGCCGCGCCCGCCGTGCCGTCCGCGCACCGGATCAGCGCGATCGGCCACGCGCACATCGACTCCGCCTGGCTCTGGCCGCTGCGCGAGACCGTCCGCAAGGTGGCCCGCACCACCGCCAACATGACCGCGCTGCTGGAGGACGAGCCGGACTTCCTCTACACCATGTCCCAGGCGCAGCAGTACGCCTGGATCAAGGAGCACCGCCCCGAGGTGTACGCCCGGGTGCGCAAGGCGGTGGCCGAGGGGCGGTTCGTCCCGGCCGGCGGCATGTGGGTCGAGTCGGACACCAACATGCCGAGCTCGGAGGCGATGGCCCGGCAGTTCGTGCACGGCAAGCGGTTCTTCCTGGAGGAGTTCGGGGTCGAGAACCACGAGGCCTGGCTGCCGGACACCTTCGGCTTCACCGGCGGCCTGCCGCAGATCATCCGCAACGCCGGCTCCAAGTGGCTGCTGACGCAGAAGATCTCGTGGAGCCAGGTCAACCGGTTCCCGCACCACACCTTCCTCTGGGAGGGCATCGACGGCACCCGGATCTTCACCCACTTCCCGCCCGTGGACACCTACAACTGCTCGATGAAGGGCAGCGAGATCGCCCACGCGGCACGGAACTTCAAGGACAAGGGGGTCGCCCGGCACTCGCTCGCCCCGACCGGCTGGGGCGACGGCGGCGGCGGCACGACGCGCGAGATGGTCGCCAAGGCGGCCCGGATGAGGGACCTGGAGGGCTCGGCCACCGTCCGCTGGGAGAAGCCCGCCGAGTTCTTCGCCAAGGCCGAGGCCGAGTACCCGAACCCGCCGGTCTGGGTCGGCGAGCTCTACCTGGAGCTGCACCGGGCGACCCTCACCAGCCAGGCGAAGACCAAGCAGGGCAACCGGCGCAGCGAGAACCTGCTGCGTGAGGCCGAACTCTGGTGTGCCACCGCCGCGTTGCGCACCGGCGCCGCGTACCCGTACGAGCAGCTGGACCGGATCTGGAAGACCGTGCTGCTGCACCAGTTCCACGACATCCTGCCCGGCTCCTCGATCGCCTGGGTGCACCGCGAGGCCGAGGCGACGTACGCGGCGCTGGCGGAGGAGCTGGAGGGGCTGATCGGCGCGGCCCAGCGGGCGCTGGCCGGGGAGGCCGGGGGCGGGCGCGAGCTGGTGTTCAACTCGGCGCCGCACGCGCGCTCGGCCGTCCCGGCGGGCGGGGCCTCGGTGGCCGTCCTGAGCGGTGTCGGCTGCGAGGCCGTCGAGCGGCCGGAGGGCGGCTTCACGCTGCGCAACGGCCTGCTGGAGGTCGTGGTGGACGCCGAGGGCCTGGTCGCCTCGCTGGTCGAGCTCGCGAGCGGCCGGGAGACCGTCGCCCCCGGCGGCCGCGCCAACCTGCTCCAGCTGCACCCCGACTTCCCCAACATGTGGGACGCCTGGGACGTCGACCAGTTCTACCGCAACACCGTCACCGACCTGACCGGTGTCGACTCGCTGACCGCCGCCAGCACCCCGGACGCGGCCTCGGTGCGGATCGCCCGTTCCTTCGGCTCCTCCACCGTGGTGCAGACGCTGACCCTGCGGGTGGGCGAGCGGCGGCTCGACATCGACACCGAGGTCGACTGGCACGAGACCGAGAAGTTCCTCAAGGCCGCGTTCCCGCTGGACATCCACACCGAGCGCTACGCCGCCGAGACCCAGTTCGGCCACCTCTACCGGCCCACCCACACCAACACCAGCTGGGACGCCGCCAAGTTCGAGGCCTGCAACCACCGCTTCGTCCACCTCGACGAGCCCGGCTGGGGCGTCGCCCTGGTCACGGCCTCCACCTACGGCCACGACGTCACCCGCACGGTGCGCGACGGCGACGGCGGCACCACCACCACGGTCCGCTTCTCGCTGCTGCGTGCCCCGCGCTTCCCCGACCCGAAGACGGACCAGGGCCTGCACCGCTTCCGGCACGCCCTGGTCCCGGGCGCGGCGATCGCCGACGCCGTCCGCGAGGGCTACCGGATCGGCCTGCCCGAGCGGCGCGTCACCGGCAGCGCGGAGGCGGTCGCGCCGCTGGTCGAGGTGGACGACGAGGCGCTGGTGGTCAGCGCGGTCAAGCTGGCCGACGACCGCAGCGGCGACCTGATCGTCCGGGTCTACGAGGCGGGCGGCGGCCGTGCCCGGGGCCGGCTGACCACGTCGTTCCCGCTGGCCGGCGCCGTCCCCTGCGACCTGCTGGAACGGCCCTGGGACGGCACCCGCGGCGAGGTCGCCGTGGAGGACGGCGCGGTGCGGCTGGCGCTGCGGCCGTTCGAGCTGGTGACCCTGCGGCTCAGCGCGGCCCGCTGACCCGCTCAGCCGTCAGTCCCCGTACGCTGTGCGGCGCCCCGGCCTCCCGCGGCCGGGGCGCCGCCCCTCCCACCCTCTGGAGTCCACCGTGTCCGCAACCGCCCTGTTCGCCGCCCTCGACATCGGCGGCACCAAGATCGCCGGGGCGCTGGTCGACGGCGACGGACGGATGCTGCACCGGCTCCAACTGCCGACCCCGGCCCGGGAGCCGGGCGCGGCCGTGCTGGCGGTCGTGCACCGGGTGCTGGACCGTCTCGCCGGGACGGCCGACTGGGCCGCCGTGACGGCCGTCGGGATCGGCAGCGCCGGCCCGGTCGACCTCGCCGGCGGCACCGTCAGCCCGGTCAACATCCCCGGCTGGCGCGGCTTCCCGCTGGTCGCCGAGATCGCCGCGCACCCGTCGGTGGCCGCCCGCGCGCTGCCCGTCCGCCTCGCCGGGGACGGCGTGGCGATGGCCGCCGCCGAGCACTGGCAGGGCGCGGCCCGGGGCGCCGACAACGCGCTCTGCCTGGTCGTGTCCACCGGTGTCGGCGCCGGGCTGGTGCTCGACGGCGCCGTCCGGCCGGGCCCCAGCGGCAACGCCGGGCACCTCGGCCACATCACCGTCGACCTGGACGGCGAGCCCTGCCCGTGCGGCTCGCGCGGCTGCCTGGAGGGCCTGGCCAGCGGCCCCGCGATCGCCCGGCGGGCGCTCGCCGAGGGGTGGCGGCCGCCCGGCGAGGACCGCACCGCCCGCGCCGTCGCCGCCTCGGCCGCGGCGGGCGACCCGGTCGCGCTGGCCTCCTTCGACCGCGCCGCCCAGGCGCTGGCCGCCGGGATCGCCGCCACGGCCGCCCTGGTCGACCTCGGCCGGGTGGTGGTCGGCGGCGGCGTCGCCACCGCCGGGGAGGTGCTGTTCGCGCCGCTCGCCCGCCACCTGGACCGCTACGCCGCCCTCTCGTACCTCCGCGGCCTGGACGTGCGCCGCGCCGAACTCGGCACCGACGCCGGGCTGATCGGCGCGGCCGCGCTCTGCCGCTGACCTCCTCGTTCGGAGACCACCCGCATGCCGCCCTACGCCCTGCTCCACAACCCGGTCCGCCACTACGCCTGGGGCTCCCCCACCGCCATCCCCGCGCTCACCGGCACCGAGCCCGACGGCACCCCGCAGGCCGAACTGTGGATGGGCGCCCACCCCTCGGCGCCGTCCCTCGTGAACGGCCGGCCGCTCGACGAGCTGATCGCCGGCGATCCCGAGGGCCTGCTCGGGCCGGACACCGTACGGCGGTTCGGCCCGGCGCTGCCGTTCCTGTTCAAGGTGCTGGCCGCCGACCGGGCGCTCTCCCTCCAGGTCCACCCGACCCGCGCCCAGGCGGCGGCCGGGTACGCGAGCGAGCAGGCCCGGGGAATCCCGTTGGACGCCCCGGAGCGGGTGTTCAAGGACCGCGAGCACAAGCCCGAACTGCTGTGCGCACTCGGCGACTTCGAGGCGCTCTGCGGTTTCCGCCCGCCCGCCGGGACCGCCCGGCTGCTGGACGCCCTCGGCGTGCTCGCCCCCTGGGCGCGGGCGCTGCGCTCCCGGCCCGCCGCCGAGGTGCTGCCCGAGCTGCTGCGGCGCGCCCTGGAGGACGACGCATCCCAACTCGCCACCGTCACCGAGTCCCTGCGGCGCGCCGCGGCCGGCGGCGGACCGTACGCCCAGGTCTGCGCCGGCTACGCCCGGGCCGCCGAGGAGTACCCCGGCGACCCCGGCCTGCTGGCCGCGCTGCTGCTCAACCACGTGCGGCTCACCGCCGGGCAGGCGCTGTACCTGGACGCCGGGGTGCCGCACGCCTACCTCCGGGGCGTGGCCGTGGAGTTGATGGCCAACTCGGACAACGTGCTGCGCTGCGGGCTGACCGCCAAGCACGTCGACGTGGACGGCCTGCTGGCGGTCACGTCCTTCCGCGCCGCCGAGCCGGATGTGCTCGGCGCGCGCCCGATCGACCGCGTAGAGGCCGAATTCCCCTCCCCCGCCGAGGAGTTCCGGCTCTCCCGGCTGCGCCCGGGCGACACCCCGAGCCGGGTCGAACTGCCCACCCCGCAGATCCTGCTCTGCGTCGCGGGCCGGGCCCGGCTGCGCGCACCCGGCCACCCGGACCTCGACCTGCCCTCGGGCACCTCCGCCTACCTGCGCCCGGGCGCCGGGCCGGTCGAGTTGACCGGCCCGGGCGCGGAGCTGTTCCGGGCCACCACCGGCGGGCGGTGACCGGCACGGACGGGCGGCGACGGGCTCAGCCGGCTCAGGCGGGCGGTTGCCGGCTCAGGCGGGCAGGGGGTGGCCGAAGAGCAGGTCGTAGCCGTCCGGGAGCTGCTCGACCACCCGGTCGATCAGCTCCGCCGGGACGAGGTCGGCCACGGAGCTGAACACCGCCCCGATGTCCCACTGCGCGGTCGCCGGCGTCGCCCCGTCGATCCAGCCGACCACGGCCGTCACGAAGCGCTCGGCGGTCAGCGGCTCGGCGGCCGGCTCCGCGTCCCGCAGCAGCGTCGCGTACATCCCGGGCAGCGAGTCGGCGAGTTCGAACCGCTCGGCGCCCACCAGGTGCTCGCCGAGCAGGGCGAGCACCACCCGGGCGGCGTGGTCCGCCTCCGCCTCGCCCCGGTACTCCCCGCGTTCCATGACACGGGCGAGGAAGTCCTCCCAGGAGATGGTCATCGAGTCCTCCTTCCGGTCGGCGGGATCGGCCGGACCGTCGGCGGGCGATGCTCACTGGAGGCCGCTCCGTGGGGCTGGTCCCATCGCGGTCGGTGACCGCCGGGGGACGTACCGGTTCCCGTGCTGCTCAGCGTACTGCGACCGGGCCGGGGCGAAGCCCGCCGATCGGCCGGGATCCGTCAGCTCGCCGCGGCCTGACACCGTCTGCGCGGACGGCGCGGCGCGCCCAGGACGGCGGCGGGGCGGACCGGCGTCCGCGGCGCCGGAGCGGGCGGCTGCGCGGCAACACTCACGGCCTCGCTGCGCGTCGGGTCCGACATAAACTCCGAGAGAAAGCGCCGCTCGTCCTGGCTGAGATAGCGCGAACGGCCGGATTCCCGGTCCCGGGCGACCACCACGGTCCGCGCCCGCATAAAGGTGAGGTGATCCCGGCAGACATTCACCTCGACGTGTGCCGAACTGCGCCCGATCCGCTCCACGGTCAGTCGTACCGACAATGGTTCGGGCCGGTGGTACAGCTGTTCCAGGAAATCGATCTCGTGTCGCGCGATAATGAATCCGGACGGGAAGAGCGCCTCCCGGACGGCCGTCGCGTGGTGGCAGAACAGGTCGTAAATCCCCTCCTGGACGTAGCCGACCAGCCGGGCGTTGTTGATGTGCCCGTTCTCGTCGACGTCGCTCCAGCGGGTGGGGCAGGACAGCACATGCGCGCCCGTGTACAGCGCGCTCACTGCTGCGTCAGCCCGGCACCGGCCCCGGCGGGGAGCAGCGCGCGCCGCAACCTGGCGTAGTAGCCGGAGTGTTCGGCCGCGATCCGGGCAACCGTCCAGCCCTCCTCGGCGGCCTCCGCGGCGGCCTCGACGACGAGGCTGTCGAGCACCGCGTCGACGGACCGGCACAGTTCGGCGACCGCCGCCAGCCGCTCGGTCATGCCCATCGGGCCGGCCACGCTCCGGGCGGGGAAGGCGGCCAGTGATTCCACTGCGAGCTGCAGATCGTCCACTGCGTCCGACCGGCTTTCCTCAGGGGAATTCCGCATTTTGTTCTCCAGGACCAAATCGAGCCGTTACGGCCCGGTAGCTAGCGTTCGAATACACCGATCGGTGTCGACCCCCCGACGCCTCGACGCTATCCCAGTCGGCACGGGTCCGCAGATGGATTCCGGACCATGACGGGAAACTGACTTCCATCGGAGTAGTTTGCGGGGGTACACAATATGCCCCATCAGCCGAACGCCGTCCGTAGAACGGGTGGAATCCGCGACCCGCCCGGCGGGATCGGCCACTGTTCGGCCCAAGTCTGCTACCGGCCTCCCCACCACCTCGCCTTGTACAGGTGCGTACCGCGCAGCGTCCGTACGCCCTCCGGACGGTGCAGCCGGATCACCGAGGTGCACCAGTCGCACGGGGCGGTGTGATCGGGGGTCACGGTGAGCAGCCGACCGGTGCCGGGTTCGTCGCCGACGCTCTTCACGTCCCGCTCGGCGGCGGGGTCGGCCAGGTGGACGGGGGTGAACCGGTCGGCGGCCGGGTCGTAGCGCCAGAGGCCGTTCAGCGTGCTCACCCAGAACCGGCCGGGCTCGGCCAGGACGGGTTCGAGGTCGTGGCCGCCCGGGTCGGGCAGCGGGGTGCTCCGGACGGCGGTCAGGGTGGGCGCCGCCGGGGTGCCGCCGACCCTCAGGGCGGTCAGCGTCCCGTCGCCGAGCGCCCAGAGCAGGCCGCTGCGCCCGTCCCAGTGCACCCCGTGAGCTCCGGGGAGCGGGAAGGCGGCATGGGCGGTGGCGCGCGGGCCCTGCGAGGCGGCGTACAGCCGCACCCACCCGCCGGTGCTCGCGGCGACCGCGACGTTGCCGTCCGGGAGCAGCTCGATGCTGTGAGGGTTGACGGCGGTGCCGAGGTCCGCCGCCCAGCGGGTGCGGCCGGTGGTGGTCTCCACCACGGCGGCGAGCCCGCCGGAGGCGGTGGTCAGCAGGTAGCGGCGGCCGTGCCGGGTGCGGCTCTTCGCCTCGTCCGGGTTGGTCCAGCTGCGCTCGGGGGCGAGGTCGGCGAGATCGGGGGCCCGGTCGGCGCTCCAGGACCACGCCACCGGCAGCCGGTCGGGGCCCTGGCGGGCCATCAGCTCCTCGGCGGTCGGCAGCACCAGCACCCGGCGGGAGGCCTGGTCGGTGGCGACCACCTGCCAGCCCGGCGACGTGGCGGACGCGCGGCCGGCGGGCGCGCAGAGCAGCAGGGTCAGGCACAGGGCCGGCAGGGTTCTCCTCAGCACGGCTCCACGGTGGTCGCCGCGCGGCGGCCGCGCACGGCGGCGCGCCCCGGCGTTCGACCGCGCCCTGAGGCGCCCCAACCGCGCGCGCCCTGAGGCGCCCCAACCGCGCGCGCCCTGAGGCGTCCTAACCGCGCCCCGAGACCAGGTCCGCGGCCTTCGCGATCGGCGAGGTGGTGGCCCGGCCGGCCGCCTCCTGCCGGTCGGCGGCGTGGTAGGCGGCGTACATCGCGTGCACCCCGAGCCAGCGCAGCGGCTCCGGCTCCCAGCGGCGCACGGTGTGGCCCACCCAGGGCAGCGCGGTCAGTTCGGTGTCGCGGCCGAGCACCAGGTCGCACAGGGTGCGGCCGGCCAGGTTGGCCGTGGTCACCCCGCTGCCGACGTACCCGCCCGCCCAGCCGAGCCCGCTCGCCCGGTCCAGCTCGACGGTGGCGCACCAGTCCCGGGGGACGCCGAGCACACCGGCCCAGGCGTGGTCGATCCGGGCGTGCGCGGCGGCCGGGAAGAAGCGGTTGAGGATCTCCCGGAGCTGGCGGACCGTCTCCACCTGGGTGCTGCCGTCCGAGTCCGTGCGGGAGCCGAACCGGTAGGGCACGCCCCGGCCGCCGAGCGCGATCCGGTCGTCGGCGGTGCGCTGGGCGTACATGTAGGCGTGCGCGAAGTCGCCGAGCACCTCGCGGCCCTGCCAGCCGGCGCCCGCCCAGAAGTCGGCGGGGAGCGGTTCGGTGGCGATCATCGCGGAGTTCATCGGCAACCAGGTCCGCTTCTCGCCGCGCAGCCCGGCGGTGAACCCCTCGGTGGCGCGCAGCACCCGGTCGGCGGTGACGGTGCCGTACGGGGTGAGGGCGCTCGGCCTCCGCCGCGGGGTGCCGGGCAGGATCGCGGTGACGGGCGTCGACTCGTGGATCTCGACACCGAGTCGGCGGACGGTGCGGGCCAGCCCTCGGACGAGCTTCGCGGGCTGGATCCGGGCGCCGTACGCGGTCCAGACACCGCCGAGGGTACCGGCGACGTCGATCCGCTCGGCGGCCTCCTGGCCGCTCAGCGTTTCGATGCGGCCTTCGCCGTAGGCCCGCTCGGCCTCGACGTGCTCCTTCAGCCGCTCCAACTGCGGCCTGCTCCGGGCGACTTCGAGGACGCCGCCGCGGACGATGTCGGCCTCGATCCCCTCCCGGGCGGCCGTGTCGACGACCTCCCCCACCGCCTCGTCCATCACCCGCTGCATCGCCACCGCGCCCTGGCGGCCGTACCGCCTGGCGAACGCCGAGCGGCCCGCGAAGCCGTTGTACAGCCAGCCGCCGTTGCGCCCGGAGGCGCCGTAGCCGCAGAAGCGGCGTTCGAGGAGGGCGATGCGCAGGGACGGGTCGGCCTTCTTCAGGTGGTACGCCGTCCAGAGCCCGGTGTACCCGCCGCCGACGATGCAGACGTCGACGTCCCGGTCGCCCGGGAGCGCGGGCCCCGGCTCCGGCACCCCGTCCGCCGCGTACCAGAACGACACCTCGCCGTTGACCGCGCCCACCGGAACCTCCCGCACCCTTGCTGACCTGCCCGGACGCTACCCGGGCCGATCACGGCGGGCCACCCCTCACACTGCCAGGATCGCCACTGTCGATCAGTCACCCTGTCAGTCGTCGAGGTCAGTCGTCGAGCAGGTCGAGCGCCCGCGTCCAGCTGTACGACCCGGGGACGAAGTCGGCGACACGCACCCCCATCCGTCGCAGCCTCGCCAGGCTCTCCTCGTACGCGGGGTGCGCCGCCTGCGCGGTGCTGAGGCACGGCTGCACGGCCACCGGGATCCCCCAGCCGTACGACTCGCAGAGGATCCCGAGCGCGAGGGTGTCCGAGATCCCGGCGGCCCACTTGTTGATCGTGTTGAACGTCGCCGGGGCGACGACGATCGCGTCCGGATCCGGCAACGGCCGCGGATCCCCCGGCTTCCGCCAGGCCGAACGGATCACATGCCCCGTCCGCGCCACGATCGCGTCGACGTCGATGAACCCCAGGGCGTTGGGCGTCGCCACCACGCCCACGTCCCAGCCCCGGCCCTGCGCGGCGGAGATCAACTCCCCCACCCCGTCCGCGACTCCCGCCGCACACACCACGACGTAGAGCATCCGCTGCTCGGCCATTGCCCGCACTCCGTTCCTTGAGAGGTCGGCGAATCTCAGGGATCATCCGCAGCCCGGAGGCCTCACACGCTAAGCCCTGCCTGACGGCCGCCGGGCCCGGGGGGCCCCGGACGGAGGCGATGGCCACGCCGGTGAGCACCACCAGTCCGCCGGTGATCTGCGGGGCGTCGAGGGTGGCGCCGGTCGCGAGGCTGAGGGCGACCGTGAAGAGGGTGATGAGGTTCATGAAGGCGCCCGCGCGGGCGGCGCCGACGACCAGGACGCCGCGGTTCCAGAACAGGTAGGAGAGCACCGACGGGAACAGCGCGATGAAGAGCGTCGCGGAGACCGCCGGGAAGCGCTGAGCCCGCCCCCGCGCGACGGCGGGGGCGGGCCTCAGAGGCGGCCTCAGCCGATGGTGGAGCCGGTGATCGGCGCGGACAGCTCAACGGTCTTGCCGTTCAGGCCGGTCTTGACGAACTGCCAGGTGAGGCCGTTGATGACGCCCTTGTCCAGCGTGGCCAGCTTGGCGAAGGCGGGCTGACTGAGGTCGATGTGGGTGGAGTCGCACGAGGGACACTGGTCCTTCACCGGGACGGTGATGGTCTTGCCCTGGTACGTCACCTTGACCGAAATGCCCTGGCACACCGGGTCGTTGTTCGGGTTGGCGGTCGTCCACCAGGTGTGCGAGACGGCGACCAGCATCTGCGTGGCGGCGTTGATCTGGGTGCCGCAGGCGCCGTAGCCGGCGTCGGTGTAGTAGGTGGCCTTGCCGGTCATCGGCTTGTTGAGCGGTATCGCGGCGCTGGCGGAGCCCGCTGTGAGGGCGATGAGGGCGGCGGCCGCGAGCGGGGCGCCCGCGAGGATCCTGAGGTTCTTGCCGATGGCACGCATGGTTCGTTCCCTCCGGTTCGACGAAGCCCGGGCGATCATGGGCATGACATGCCGAACTCGCCGCATCCACTGTGCGGTTCAGCGATCCGGCGCCCCACCCGGTGAAGGGAACGTATGCGCTCTTCCTTGGCATGGTCCAGACCTCCTCGGTGTTGTCATGAACACAAGTCAGGGATCTTTACCAATGCGACCGAAGGGGCGAAGATGCGTGACCGCCCGGCCCCCACGAGGGTTGACGGATCGTCACCGTTGATCAGTCCCGGAGGCCCGTCACATGCGCACCGCACTCGCCGCCCTGCTCCTCGGCGCCGTCCTGACCCCGGCCGTCACGGCCCCCGCCGACGCCGCCACACCCCCCGAGGTCAACCAGGGCTACAGCATCCCGGTCGGCGGAGTGACCGACCTCGGCGCGCTGCCCGTGCTCGGCGGCCTCGGGCTGGACCTCGCCCGGCTGCTCGGGCAGTAGCCCCCTCGGGCGACCGGACGTCACGGGTGGTCCGCGTCCGGGCAGGCCTCGGCCCCGGTGCGGGCACCGCCCGCACCGGCCCGGATTACTTCCGCTCCGCAAGTTAGTAACCCCCGCACGCCCGGGACAAGGCCGAACGCCCGGCCGAAGCACTCCCGCCATCCCGCCGTCATCCGCCGCAACGGGCCGCAAGCCACCGCAAGCGGCCGAAACGAAGCGGCAACACCCGCTCCCACCAGGGGAGATGACGATTGACAGCGGGCCGGGCGGTTCAGCACGATGGGCCCAGAGCCCACGAGCAGCGAGCCGGAAGGAGGGCCGATGCACACCGCCGTCCGCCCCGTTCCCCGCCGCCGCCCGCGCCGCTGTTGTCGCGGCGCTCTCGCCCTCTGAGTCCTTCCCGACGATCGCTCCCGGCGATCGCTCCCGTCCGTCCGGTAGCCCCGGACCGGTCCTCCCGCACGCCCCGCCGCCGCGCCGTGCGTTCCCGCCTGCCCGGCCGCCCGGCTGCCCGTCCGCCTCGTCGCCCGTCCGCCTCGTCGCCTGGCCGCCCGGCGACGCACCGCCTTCGCGTCACTCACCGTCATCGACCCCGAAAGGGCCCCGCCATGACCACCGCGTCCACCGCCCCCGCCGCCCCGACCGCCCTCCGCCTCACCCCCGCCGCCGGCCGGATCGGCGCGATCGTGCACGACATACGCCTCGGCGGCGACCTCCCCGCCGAGACCGTCGCCGCCCTGGAGGCCGCGCTGTACGCCCACAAGGTGCTGTTCTTCCGCGGCCAGCAGCACCTGGACGACGCCGGGCAGGAGGCCTTCGCCCGGCTCCTGGGCCACCCCGTCGGCCACCCGACCGTCCCCAGCGCGGACGGCCGCTACATCTTCGAACTGGACGCCACCAAGGGCGTGCGCGCCAACAACTGGCACACCGACGTCACCTTCGTCCCGTCCTACCCCAAGGCCTCGATCCTGCGCGCCCTGGAGCTCCCCTCGGCCGGCGGCAGCACCGTCTGGGCCAACACCGCGGCCGCCTACCAGGACCTGCCGGCCCCGCTGAAGACCCTCGCCGAGAGCCTGCGCGCCGTCCACACCAACGACTACGACTACGCCGCCCGCCTCGCCCTGCGCCCCGAGCTGGCCGACAACGCCGAGATCGCCCGGCTCTACCGGGAGGTCTTCGTCTCCACCGCGTTCAAGACCGAGCACCCGGTGGTCCGGGTCCACCCCGTGACCGGCGAGAGGATCCTCCTGCTGGGCGCCTTCGCACAGCGGATCCAGGGATTGTCCGGCGATGACAGCAAGGCGCTGATCGACCTCTTCCAGCGCTACGTCGAGCGCCTGGAGAACACCGTGCGCTGGGACTGGCAGGTCGGCGACGTGGCGATCTGGGACAACCGCGCCACCCAGCACTACGCGGTCGCCGACTACGGCGACGAGCCGCGCCTGGTCCGCCGGATCACCCTGGACGGCGACCTGCCGGTCGGCGTGGACGGCGCCCCGAGCCGGCTCCTGGAGCCGGCCGAGCCGCCGCGGGTGCCCGGCCTGGTGCCCGCCGAGGAGCTCGAAGCGGCCCAGCTCGAAGCCGCCAACTGACCAGCCCCATAGGGAGTTCGGCCATGCGCACCGGAGACGACCGCCGGGACGCCAACGCCTCCGCCGTCCTGCGCACGGTGCTCGACCACGGGCCGATCGCCCGCAGCCGGGTCGCCGCACTCACCGGGCTCAGCGCCTCCGCGGTGTCCCGGCAGACGGTGGACCTGGTGCGGCTCGGACTCCTGAGCGAGCGGCCCGAGCTGACGGGCGGCGGCCCCGGAGCGGTCGGCCGCCCGCAGCTCCCGCTCGACGTGGACACCGGCCGGCTCGCCGTCGCCGGGCTGCACATCGGCCTCCCGGGCAGCACCTTCGCCCTGCTCGACCTGCGCGGCCGGGTGCTGCACCGCCGGGAGGTCTCCCACCGCGGCCGGACCGGGTTCGCCGTCCTGAAGCCGCTGCTGGAGCGCCTGCCCCGGCTGCTGGCGGCCGTCGGCGCCGGCCGTACGGTGGTCGGGCTGGGCGCGGTGACCGGCGGTTCGGTCGACCCGGACAAGGGGGTCGCGATCCGTCACGACCCGCTGGAATGGCGGGACGTGCCGCTGCGCGAACTGCTGGAGGACGCGACAGGGCTGCCCGTCCAGGTGGACAACCACGCACGGGCGCTCACCCGGGCCGAGATCCTGTTCGGCCACCCGGCGGCGCGCCGCAGCATGGTGCAGCTGTTCGTCGGCCACGTGGTGGACGCGGCGCTGGCGGTCGCGGGCACCGTCCACCTGGGCCCGCCCTCGGCCACCGGCGACCTCGGCCACCTCCCGGTCACCGGCACCGTCACCGACCCGGAGGCGGTCAGCGAGGAACGCTGCCACTGCGGCCGGCTCGGCTGCCTCTCGGTGGCCGCCTCGGACACCACGCTGTTCGAGGCGGCCGCCGCCGAGGGCGTCACCGCTTCGGCCGACCGGTTCCAGCTGATCGCCGCCGTCCGCCGGGGCGACCCACGGGCGGAGCGGCTGGTGCGCAACCGCGCCCGGATCGTCGGCCGCGCCCTCGCGCTGCTCGCCGACGTGGTCAACCCCGACCTGCTGGTGCTCACCGAGACCTTCGCCCTGCTCGACCGCCGCCACCTCGACGTCGTCCGCGCCGAGTTCGCGCTCCGCTCGCACCTGCGGCGGGACGCCGACCTGCTGATCGCCCAGCGGCGCGGTGCCGACGTCCTGGCGGTGGCCGCCGGCGCCCCGGTGCTCGGAGAGCTGTACGCCCGACCCTTCCGTGCCCTGACGTCAACCCATCATCCGTAACGACCCACGCCCAGAAGGACCGCCATGACCGCGCTGCCACGTCCCCCCGCCCCGAGCCGCCGTAACCTGCTGCGCGCGGGCCTCGCCGGTGCCGGCCTGATGACGCTCGCGGCCTGCCGGTCCGCCGTGGAGCACTCCAGGAGCGCCGCCGCCGATGTCGACGGGGCCGGCTCGCCGCGCAAGGGCGGCGTGCTGTCCGTCGCGGCCGCCATCGACATCACCCCGAGCCTGCTCTTCGCCCAGAGCGCCAACGTCCTGGTCCAGCGCCTCGTGTTCAACACCCTGACCAGGTACGACGACCGGCTCCAGCCGCAGCCCGAGCTCGCCACCTCCTGGCAGGTCGCCCCGGACGGCCTGAGCGTCACGCTCAAGCTGCGCGAGGACGTGCTGTTCCACAGCGGCCGCCGCTTCACCGCCGACGACGTCGTGTTCGCCGTCAGGAACCTGCAGAACCCGGCCCGCTCGGCACAGTTGCGCTCCACCGCCGCCACCGTCACCGACTTCCGCAAGAACGGCGACTTCGAGCTGACCCTGGTGCTCGCCCACCCGGTCAGCAACCTCTTCGACCTGTTCGAGTTCATGATCATCCCGGACGCGGCCACCATCGAGGAGGCCGTCGCCGGCACCCGGCTGATCGGCACCGGCCCGTTCACCCTCACCGAACGCAAACCCGGCTCCTCACTCTCCTTCGCCCGCAACGAGCGGTACTGGAACCCGGGGCGCCCGTACCTCGACGGCGTGGAGATCCGGGTCATCCCGCAGGCCGAGTCGCTGCTGTCCTCGCTCAGGACCGGCCAGACGCACCTGTCGTACAACGTCCGGGGCAAGGACGCCGCGCTCCTCCGCGACGACCCGAAGTTCCACGTCAAGCAGTACGACACCGGCTCCGGCGCCTACTACATCGGCGTCGACGTCACCGCCGAGCACGTCAGCGACAAGCGCGTGCGCCAGGCCATCGCCTGGGCGATCGACCGCGACCGCCTCGTCCAGCAGGCCCTCGGCGGCTACGGCAGCGTCTCCTCGGTGCCCTGGCCCAAGTCCTCCCCCGCCTACACCGAAGTCGGCGCGACCCACTACCGGCACGACCCGGAGCGGGCCCGGGCCCTGCTCAGGGAGGCGGGCGCGGAGAACATCACCCTCCCGTTCGCCCACGCCACCGAGCCCGGCCCCACCGCGATCGCGCAGATCCTCCAGTACGACCTCAAGCAGGTCGGCATCGAGACGGTGCTCCAGCCCGCCGACTCGCCGACCATGCAGAAGCAGCTCATCTCGCAGACCATGCCCGCCCTCTGGTCGCTCAGCCACGGCTTCGCCCAGCTGCACCCCGCCACCCTCGCGGTGAGCGCCTACCCCTTCAACGAGGCCAAGAACAGCTCGCACTTCTCCTCCCCCGCCTACACCGACATCGTGCAGCGGGCCTGGAACCGCAGTGACAGCGACAGCCCCGAGACCAAGGCCCTCTACCAGCAGATCACCGACCTGCTGCTCGACGAGGAGTTCGTGATCGACCTCGCCATCGCCGGGCTCGTCGAGGTCACGGGCAGCCGGGCCAGGGGCGTCACGCTCAACAAGTTCGGCTACCTCAACCTCGACGACGCCTACCTGACGGCCTGAGCGGGAAGGCCCGGAACCCCACGCATGCGCACCTTCCTCCTCAAACGCCTCCCGAGCGCCCTGCTCGTCCTCCTCCTCGCCTCCTTCGCGGTCTTCCTCATCCTCCGGCTGATCCCCGGCGACCCGGCCACCTCGCTCGCCGGGCCGGACGCCTCGCCCGAGACCGTCGCGGCCATCCGCAGCCAACTCGGCCTCGACCAGCCGCTGTTCAGCCAGTACGCGGGCTGGCTCGGCCGACTGCTCAGCGGCGACATCGGGCCCAGCTACGCGATCGGCGGGCAGGTCGCCGACCTGATCGGCGACGGCCTCGGCGCGACCACCCAACTCACCCTCGGCGCCCTGCTGCTGGTGGTGCTGATCGCACTGCCGCTGGCCGTGGTCGGCGCGACCACCCGCAGCCGTCCGGTCGCCGCCGTCGTCCAGGCCGTCACCACCGGAGTGCTCGCCGTCCCGCCCTTCGTCACCGGCGTCCTCCTCGTCCTGGTCTTCGCCGTCTCGCTCGGCCTGCTCCCGGCCGGCGGGCACGAATCCCTGCTCCGGGAACCGGACCTGGCCGTGCAGTACCTGGCCATGCCCGCCGTCTGCCTGGCCCTGCCCAGCGCCGCCGTGCTCGCCCGCTACCTCAAGGACGGCATCGAGCGCGCCCTCGCCGAGGACTACGTCCGCACCGCGACCGCGCTCGGCGTCTCCCGGCGGCGGATCGTCTGGCGGCACGCCCTGCCCAATGCCCTGCCCTCGGCGATCACCGTGCTCGGGCTCCAGGTCGGCCAACTCATCGCCGGGGCCGTCCTGGTGGAGCGGATCTTCGCCTGGCCCGGCCTCGGCCAACTGATCGAGCAGGGCGTCATCCGCCGCGACTACCCCGTCGTGCAGGACCTGCTGCTGCTCGTGGTGGCGGTGTACGTCACCGTCCAACTGCTCACCGACCTGGCCTACACCTGGCTCGACCCCCGGATCCGCTGGGAGTGACCCGATGACCACCGCCACCCTGACGCTCAAGTCCCCGCGCGTGCGCGGACGTCACCTCTCCGGGCTGCTGACCTGGCGCGGCCTGACCGGCCTCGCCCTGGTCGGCGCGGTCGCCCTCGCCGGGCTGCTCGCGCCGCTGCTCACCGACACCGACCCCAACGCCCAGGGCCCGCTCGCGCTGGCCGGCCCGAGCGCCGATCACCCCTTCGGCACCGACGACCTCGGCCGGGACCTGTACAGCCGGGTGCTGCACGGCATCGGCACCGACCTCACCCTGATCCTCACCGCCGTGCCGATCGGCGCCCTGCTCGGCTGCTCGGCCGCGCTGCTCGCCGCCACCTCCCGGTGGGCCGACCTCGCCGTGCAACGCGCCTTCGACCTGCTGCTCGCCTTCCCCGGGCTGATCCTCGGCCTCGCCGTCACCGCCGTGCTCGGCCCCGGCCGCTGGCCGGTGGTGATCGTCATCGCGCTCGCCGAAATCCCCGGCTTCGGACGGCAGTTGCGTGCCGGAATCCTGGTCCAGCGGGAGCGCGAGTACGCCCTCGCGGCCCGCGTCGGCGGATCCTCCCCCGCCCGGGTGCTCCTGCGGCACGTCCTGCCCAACGCCGTCGACCCGCTGGTGGTGCAGACCGCCGTCGCGCTCTCGCTCGGCGTGTTCATCGAGGGCGCGATGAGCTTCCTCGGACTCGGCGTACGGCCCCCGGAGCCCACCCTGGGCAGCATCCTCAGCCAGTCCGTCGCCTACCTCACCACCGACCCGGCCTTCGCGGCCGCCCCGCTGGCCGCCACCACCGCACTCGTCCTCGGCTTCACCCTGATCGCCGAGGCCCTGAACCGGGGGATCCGCCGATGACCACCGTTCTCCATGTCACCGACCTCACCGTCGACTTCGGCTCCGCCACCGCCGTCGACGGGGTCGGCTTCGAGCTGGCGGCGGGCGACACCCTGGGCATCGTCGGCGAGTCCGGCTCCGGCAAGTCCACCACCGCGCTGGCCCTGCTGCGGATGCTGCCGCCCGGCGGACGGATCAGCGCCGGGTCCGTCCGCCTCGCCGGGCAGGACCTCGCCACCCTCCCCGAGGAGGCCCTGCGCGCCCTGCGCGGACGGCGGATCGCGATGGTCTTCCAGGACCCGATGTCCTCGCTCAACCCCGTGCTCACCATCGGCCGACAGCTGGACGAGGCGCTGCGCGCCCACGGCACCGGCCTCCGCAAGGCCCAACGGCACGCACGTGCCGCCGAGTTGCTCGACCTGGTCGGCATCCCGGACGCGGCCGGGCGGCTGCGCGACCACCCGCACCAGTTCTCCGGCGGCCAGCGCCAGCGCATCATGATCGCCCTCGCACTGGCCCACGACGCCGAGGTGCTGGTCGCGGACGAGCCGACCACCGCCCTCGACCCGACCGTCCAACAGCAGATCCTGCGCCTGCTCACCCGGATCAACCGGGAGACCGGCACCGCGCTGGTGGTGATCAGCCACGACCTCGGGGTGATCACCCAGACCTGCCGCCGGCTGCTGGTCATGCGCGACGGCCGGGTGGTCGAGCGGGGCGCCACCGCCGAGGTCCTCTCCAACCCGCAACACCCCTACACCCGCGAGCTGCTGGCCGCCGTACCACGCCTGGACGAACCCTCCCGGGCGGCCGCCAACAGCACACCGGGCGAACAGCCGCTGCTCACCGTCCGCGGCCTGGGCAAGACCTACGGCACGCGGCGCCGCTCCGTCACCGCGCTGCACGGAGTCGACCTCGACCTGCACCCGGGCGAGACGCTCGGCCTGGTCGGCGAGTCCGGCTCCGGCAAGTCCACCCTGGCCCGGGCCCTGGTCGGGGCGCACGCCCCCTCGGCGGGGAGCATCCGCTTCCGCGGCCAGGAGCTGGGCCGCCGGCCGCGCCGGGAGGTCCAACTGGTCTTCCAGGATCCGTACTCCTCGCTCAACCCCCGGATGACCGCCGGGCAGATCATCGCCGAACCGCTGATCGCCCACGGCCTCGGCGACCGGGAGCGGCGCGCCGCCCGGGTCGCCGAGCTGCTGGGGCAGGTCGGCCTGGACCCGGCCACGGCCGGGCGCCACCCGCGCGCCTTCTCCGGCGGCCAGCGCCAACGCCTCGGCATCGCCCGGGCGTTGGCACCCGAGCCGAGCGTGCTGATCTGCGACGAACCGGTCTCCGCGCTGGACGTCTCGGTGCAGGCCCAGGTGATCGATCTGCTCGCCCGGCTACAGCGCGAACTCGGCCTGGCCATCCTGTTCATCGCCCACGACCTGGCCGTGGTCCGGCAGGTCAGCCACCGGATCGCCGTGATGCACGGCGGCCGGATCGTCGAGACCGGCCCGGCCGACCGCGTCGTCACCGCGCCCGAACACCCGTACACCGCCGAACTCCTGGCCGCCGTACCGCGGCTGGAGCCGGCCCTCGCCGGGCCCGCCGACAGCGCCCGAGCCACAGCCCTCGCCAGCAACCGGAGCACCGCATGACCGCCGAACCCGCAGCGAACCCGCACCGCCGCGACCCGTACGCCGGCTTCCCCGGCACCGTCGGCCGCACCTTCCGCGATTCCGCCCCCGCCTGGCCGCAGCCCGTCCGCCCGCGCGAGGGCGCGCCGAACATCGTCGTCGTCCTGATCGACGACATGGGCTACAGCGACATCGGCCCGTTCGGCGCGGAGATCCCGACCCCGACCCTGGATCGCCTGGCCGCCACCGGCGTCAAGCTCGCCAACTACCACACCATGCCGCTCTGCTCCCCCGCCCGGGCGGCCCTGCTCACCGGCCTCAACCCGCACCGGGTCGGCTACTCCTTCGTCGCCAACGCCGACCCGGGCTTCCCCGGCTACGGGATGGAGGTCGCCGGGGACATCCCCACCCTCGCCGAGCTCCTGCACGACGCCGGGTACGCCACCTACGCCGTCGGCAAGTGGCACCTCACCCGCGACTCCGCCTCCAACGCCGCCGACGACCGCGCCAACTGGCCGCTGCAGAAGGGCTTCGACCAGTACTACGGCGTCCTGGAGGGCCTGACCAGCCTCTTCCACCCGCACCAACTCGTCCGCGACAACAGCCCGTTGGACATCGACGAGTTCCCCGACGGCTACTACTACACCGACGACATCACCGACCAGGCCATCAAGATGGTCAAGTCGCTGCGCGCCCACGACGACGACAAGCCGTTCTTCCTCTACCTCGCCCACAACGCCGTGCACGGCCCGCTCCAGGCCAAGCCCGAGGACCTCGCCCGCCACCGGGGCCGCTACGACGGCGGCTGGGACGACCTGCGCCGCACCCGCTTCGCCCGCCAGCTCGCCGCCGGCCACTTCCCGCCCGGCACCGAACTGCCCGAGCGCAACTCCGAGGCCGGGTACGAGGTCGGCCCGTGGGACGAACTCACCGACGTACAGAAGAAGTTGTACGCCCGCTACATGGAGGTGTACGCGGCGATGGTCGACAACGTCGACCACAACCTCGGCCGACTCACCGACACCCTGGCCGCACTCGGGGAACTCGACAACACCATCATCGTGTTCACCAGCGACAACGGCGGCACCGGCGAGGGCGGCGCCGAGGGCACCCGCAGCTACTTCAGCCGCTTCGTCCACCATCCGAACCTGCCCGACGACTGGAACCCGGACGTCCAGCGCGAGATCGACCTCATCGGAGGCCCGCAGAGCCTGGTCCACTACCCGCGCGGCTGGGGCATGGCCTCCAACACCCCCTTCCGCCTCTACAAGGGCCAGACCTACGCGGGCGGCGTACGCGTGCCCTTCGTGCTCTCCTGGCCGGCCGGCCTGCCACGCGCCGAGGGCGACGACGGCGTCCGCCCGCAGTACCAGTACGTCACCGACATCCTCCCCACCCTGCTCGAACTCGCCGGTGTCGAACGGCCCTCGGATCGACGCGAGCTGCCCGTCCAGGAGCTCGACGGCGTCAGCTTCGCCTCCGTCCTGCGCGACGGCGCCGCGCCCAGCACCCACCTCGCGCAGTACTGCGAGATGACCGGCAACCGCAGCTACTACCGCGACGGCTGGAAGCTGGTCACCCTGCACCGCCCCGGCACCCCGTACGACGACAGCGAGTGGGCGCTGTACGACCTGCGCACCGACCCCACCGAGATCCACGACGTCGCCGCCGAGAACCCGGGCCTGGTCAAGGAGTTGTCCGCCGAGTGGGAGGCCGCCGCCTGGCGCAACGGGGTCTTCCCGCTCGCCGACGGCAGCGGCGCCCTCGCCCTGCGCGGCCCCGGGGCCGAACGGCTGCGTCGCCCGGTCACCCTGCTGCCCGGCACCCCCGAGCTGGAGCGCTACCGCTCCTCCCGGCTGATCTCCTTCCGCTCCTTCACGATCGAGGTCGCCCTCGACCGGCACGGGAACGACGACCGGGGCGTCCTCGTCTCGCACGGCGACCAGGGCGGCGGCTACAGCCTCTACGTCGAGGACGGCCGACTGCGCCTCGCCTACAACCAGTACGGCGAACTGCTGGAGGCCGACGGCGGCCGGCTCCCGGCGGGCGCACGGCTGGTCACCCTGGAGGCGACGGCGGTGGCCGACCTCAAGTGGGAGTTCCGGCTACTGGTCGACGGCGTCGAGGGCGGCCGGCTCGGCCCCGTCCACCAGCTGATCGGCATGGCGCCGTTCCAGGGCATCAGCGTCGGCATCGACCGCAAGTCCCCGGTCTCCTGGCCGGTGTACGAACGCCACCGCTCCTTCCGCTACACCGGCGCGCTGCACTCCGTCACCTACCGGCCCGGCGAGCCCGCGCCGTACGACCCGGAGACGGTCGCCCGGGCGCTGCGCGAGGCGGCGGCGGCCTTCGAGTAGCGCGCGGGGCCCCGGCTCCGATCCCGGTCCCGGTTCCGGTTCCGGGAGATCACGGACCGGGGCCGCCCACCCGGGTTAGGCTCGACCGGCGCGGCGCCCGCCCGCGCGGCCGACCGAGGGGGAACGCGTGATCGGGGACCTGCTGCCGGACGTCGTGGTGACCGAGGTCGCGTACGACGACCCGCCCGAGGCCCGGTTGGAGCCCGCCGAGGCGGCGGTCGTCGCCGGGGCCGTCGACAAGCGCCGCCGCGAGTTCACCACCGTCCGCCACTGCGCCCGCACCGCTCTCGCCCGCCTCGGGGTCCCCTACCGCCCGCTCGTCCCGGGCCTGCGCGGCGCGCCGAGCTGGCCGGACGGCGTGGTCGGCAGCCTCACCCACTGCGACGGCTTCCGGGCCGCCGCCGTCGCCCGGGCCGGCGACCTCGCCTCCGTCGGCATCGACGCCGAGCCCGCGCTGCCGCTGCCGGAGGGCGTCCTGGAGGTGGTCGCGCTGCCCGTCGAGCGGCAGCGGCTGGCCGCGCTGGCCGCCGCGCACCCGGGCACTCCGTGGGACCGCATCCTGTTCAGCGCCAAGGAGTCGGTGTACAAGGCCTGGTTCCCGCTCACCGGGCTGTGGCTGGACTTCGAGGAGGCCGAACTCGACCTCTCGCCCGACGGCACCTTCGCCGCCCGGCTGCTGGTCCCCGGACCGGAGGTGGGCGGCCGCCGGCTCAAGGGCTTCGACGGCCGCTGGGCGGTCCGCGACGGCCTGCTCGCCACCGCGATCGCCGTCTCCCCCTGACCGGACACCGCTGCGGCATATCCTCGGACCCGTGACGGTGACTTATGTGATCGACGGCAACGAGATCGACACCCTGGAGGACTTCTGGGACGTGGTCGGGCGGACGATCGGCGTCGACGGCTACTTCGGCCGCAACCTCGACGCCTTCGCCGACTGCCTGAGCGGCGGCTACGCGACGGCCGAGGACGACGACTACGTCATCGAGTGGCGCCACCACGAGGTCTCCCGGCGCAGGCTCGGGTACCCGGAGACCGTCCGGCAGCTGGAGCTGCGGCTCGCCCGCGCCCACCCCACCGGCCGCGCGCAGGTCGCCACCGAGCTGGCCGCCGCCCGGGCGGGCAGGGGGCCGACGGTCTTCGACTGGCTGGTCCGCATCATCGAGGAGCAGCGCCCGGGGGGCCTCCGGCTGGCGTAGCGCGCCGAGCGGCTCGCACGGCGGCGGCGTCGGCGTCGTACGGCGTCGGCTTCACATGGCGTCCGCGTCACATGGCGTCCGCGTCACATGGCAGCGGCGTCACATGGCGTCGGCTTCACAAGACGTCCGAGAGCCGGACGAACCGCCGCCCCGCCGCCAACAGCCCCGGCACCGCCGCCACGACCCCGGGGGCGGTGCCGCCGCCCGGGTGGTTCATGTGGCAGATGACGATCGAACCCGGCGGCGCCGACGCCACCTCCTCCCGCACCTCGGCGGCGCTCATCGTCGCCCCGCCGTCCCCGTTGACGGTGAAGCCCGCGACGCGTTCGCCCAGGTCGGCGACCACCCTGGTGGCGATGTCGTCGTAGTGCGCGGTGCCGGAGCGGAAGAACCGGGGCGGACGCCCGAGCAGCCCGGTCAGCTTGTGGGCGTTGCCCACGACCTCGTCGTACACCTCGCCGACGCTGCCGGTGCCGGCGATGCCGTACGCGGAGCGCCCGGCGACGGAGAGCGGGCGGTGCACGGTGCCGTGGTTTCCTATCTCGAACAGCGGCTCGGCGGCGAGCTCGTCGAAGACGTCCGGGTTGGCGTCGATCCAGCGGGCGTTCAGGAAGAGCGTGGCCGGGACGTCGTGCGCGCGCAGGAAGTCGATCAGGTCGGCGTCGTAGCCGTTGCCGCCGGGGCCGCCGCAGGCGTCGAAGGTCAGTGCCGTGGCCCGCTCGCCCGCGGGCAGTCTGGTCGTCACCCCGGCGATCTCCATCCCCCATGCGCTCGGTGCCAGCCCCCTGTACCGGGCCACCACCTCGGCCCGGGTCGGCTCGGGGGGCGCCGTCGGGGTCTCGGCGGAGGGGGCGGCCGAGGGGGTGCCGGAGGGCTCCGTCGACGATATGCCGAACGGGCTGGCGGTGTCGGTGGCCGCAGGGCTGTCCGACGGCCCGGCGGGCGGGGATGCGGACGGGGATATGGAGGCGGATATCGGCGACGAGGTCACTCCGCTCCGCTCCGGGACCCGCCGGGACCCGCACCCCACCAGCGCGCCGCCCCCGGCCACCGCCACCAACAGCGCCCGACGACTCAGTGCCACGCCCGCCTCCCGGTCCATCGCCTCGCCATATCGGCGCATTAGTCGTATTAACGGACTACAGGACTATGAACCGACCGATTGTCACCCGCCGCAACTCGCCCGCAGCCCGTACCGGACCCCCTTTCACCGACCCGCCCCACCCTCGTGGGGCCCCTCTCACCCCCGGTTCACCTCCCGGGGTACGCACGCGATCGGACCCGCCCGCCCGAGCCCGGAGGCCCCGATGCCCGCCGACCCCGCACAGCCCCCGACACCCTCGCCATCCCCTGAGCCGGCCCACCCCGGTCAGCCCTCCCAGCCCACTGATCCCGCCCACCCCGGCCGCCGCGACCTGCTCCGCACCGGCCTGGCCACCGGTGCCGCCACCGCCCTCGGCCTCGCCGCCACCACCGGCTCGGCGGCCGCCGCCCCGGGCCCGAACCCCGGGAAGCCGGCGCCCGCCGACCGGACCCTCACCCTCACCGGCCACCTCCCCACCGGCGCCCCCGACTTCGTCCACCTCCCCTTCGAAGTCCCCGACGGCGTCCGCGAGATCGCCGTCTCCTACGGCTACGACAAGCCTCAGGTCCCGGCCGGCACCCCCGGCAACTCCTGCGACATCGGCATCTTCGACGCCCGCGGCACCGACCTCGGCGGCCCCGGCTTCCGCGGCTGGTCCGGCGGCTTCCGCACCGAGTTCAGCCTCGCCCGCGACACCGCGACCCCCGGCTACCTCCCCGGCCCGATCGACCCGGGCACCTGGCACATCGTCCTCGGCCCGTACCAGGTCGCCCCGCAGGGCCTGGACTACCGGGTCCAGGTCACCCTCCGGTTCGGCGCACCCGGGCCCGAGTTCACCCCGCACTACCCGCCGGAGCGCGCCCGAGGCCGCGGCCGGGCCTGGTACCGCGGCGACTGCCACCTGCACACCGTCCACTCCGACGGGCGGCGCCTGCCCGAGGAGGTCGCGGCCGGAGCCCGCGAGGCCGGGCTGGACTTCATCGTCTCCACCGACCACAACACCAGTTCCTCGCACGCCGTCTGGGGCCCGCTGGCCGGCCCCGACCTGCTGATCATCCCCGGCGAGGAGATCACCACCCGCAACGGCCACTGGCTGGCCCTCGGCCTGGAGCCCGGCCAGTTCGTCGACTGGCGCTACCGCTCCCGCGACGAGGAGTACCCGCGCTTCGCCCGCCAGGTCCACCGCTCCGGCGGCCTGGTGGTGCCCGCCCACCCGTACTGCCCGTACGTCGCCTGCCAGTGGAAGTTCGGCTACGAGCAGGCCGACGCCGTCGAGGTGTGGAACGGGCCGTGGACGTACGACGACGAGTCGGCCGTGGACACCTGGGACTCCCGGCTCGCCGTCGCCCTGCGGGACGGCCGCTCCTGGCTGCCCGCCATGGGCAACAGCGACGCGCACAGCGTCCCGCAGGTGATCGGCTCCCCGCACAACGTGGTCCTCGCCGAGGACCTCACCCGGGACGCGGTCCTCGACGGGCTGCGCGCCGGGCGCAGCTGGCTCGCCGAGTCCTCCGCCGTCCGGCTCGACCTCACCGCCACCGGCCACGGCCGCCGGGCGGGCATCGGCGAGGAGCTGACCGTCCCGGCCGACGCCCCGGTGGACGTCCGGCTCACCGTCTCCGGCGTGCCCGGCGGCACCGTCCGGCTGATCACCGACGAGGGGCAGCTGCACCAGGAGTCGCTGCCCGCCGACGGCTCCGGCACCGTGGTCTGGCGCACCACCGCCTCGCTCGCCGCCTACGTCCGGGCCGAGGTGCGCCACCCCAGGGCGGACGGCACACCGGGCAAGGGCAACTCGATGGGTCCGGACCTGCCCTGGGGCCCGATGGCGGCGCTCACCAACCCGATCGTGCTGCGCGCCGAGGAGCGCTGACGGGCCGCGGCGACCCGCCCACGGACCGGGAGGGGGACGACTCGGACCACTCGTTTGGACTAGGTTGATCCCCGAAACGCATCAGTCGTAGGGACGAGGCGGTCGGCTGTCCGGTTCCGGGCCGACCGGCTCCTTCGCACTCCCACCGCCTCGCCCCGGCTACCCGTCCGTCCCCGGCCCCGCGAAGGGATCAGCAGCTGTGAACCGTACGACCGTAGGTGGGCCGGAGCTCGGGGGCGGCCGGGGCGCCGGGGGCGTCCTCGTCCTCGTCGACCCGACCGGGGCCGGAGACAGCCCGGTCGCGGGGCTGCTCGCACAGGAGCTGCACCCGAGCGTCCACCTGCGGACGGACGACTTCCTGCGGGTCATCCGCAACGGCCACCTGCCGCCCCACCTCCCCGAGGCCGGGCGCCAGAACGCCACCGCCCTCGCGGCCACCGCCCAGGCCGCCTTCGCCTACGCCACCGGCGGCTACCAGGTCATCGTCGAGTGCCCCGACACGCCGTCCACCCTCGACACCTTCCGCCGCGAGAGCCGCACCACCGGCGCCTCCCTCCACTACGTCGTCCTGACCACCACCCCGCCCTCCCCCGCCGACCCGCACAGCCTCGACACCACCAGCCTCACGCCCGAAACCACCGCCAAGTCCGTCCTCACCGCCCTCGCCGCCCACACCCACCTCCTCGGCTGGTAGGGCGGCGGGGCTGGGGCTCAGAGGGCCGCGCTACGCGCCGACGGTGCCGTCGATGGCTTCGCGGAGGAAGTCGGCGTGGCCGTTGTGGCGGGCGTACTCGTGGATGAGGTGGAGCATCACCAGGCGGAGGGAGACATCGGCGTTCCAGCGGGGCTGGTGGCCGGTGATGTCGAGGGTGGGGGCCGCGAGTTCGATGCGGCGGGAGTGCTCGACCTCGGCCTGCCAGACGGCGAAGGCCTCGGCTCGGGTGGCATCGGTGGCGTCGTAGGCGGCCTGGTAGTCGCCGGCCTCGGACCAGACCAGCGGGAGGTCCTCGCCGTTGATGACCCGGCGGAACCAGGTGCGCTCCACCTCGGCCAGGTGCCGGACCAGCCCGAGCAGGGTCAGGGTGGACGGCGGGCTGGCGCGACGGCGCAGCTGTTCGTCGGTGAGGCCCTCGCACTTCATGGCGAGGGTCGCCCGGTGGAAGTCCAGGAAGCCGCGCAGCATTTCGCGTTCGTCGCCGGTCAGCGACGGTACGGGGCGATTGTCGGTGTTCACGGGGCGTCACTCCTCGCGGTGGGCGTCAGGGGTTGGAGGGGCCGGGGGTGCGGGTGTCGGGGATGAGCTCCATCATGTCGGCGAGGCGGCCGGTCTCGCCCTGCGGCGGCGCCGCCAGTGCCGGGCCGCCGCCGAGGTTCGCGTAGCGGACGACGATCGCCTGGTCCGGTCCCTCCTTCTCGCCGTACGCACGGTAGCGGACGAGTTCCTGCCGGTCGTTCAGCCAGAGGTCGACGGTGAGGCTGCCGCTGCGCTGCAGGGCGTTCCGGAAGCCGGTGGTCCGATGGCCCGGCTCGTCCCCCTGGTCGAGGCCGGGGATCGTGGCCAGGACGGTCTTCGCCTCCTCGACCACGCGGTAGCGGGTGAGCCGTTCGCCGTCGACGGTCTCGACGGCGCCCGGGGAGGCGCCCGCCGTCCGCGCGGCGTCAAGCTGGGCGACGGGGTTCATCACCCGGGAGAGGAGGAGCATGACGGCGTTGCTCGGGGACGCCCGCCAGGGGACGTCGCCCACCTTGTACCACCGCGGCCCGGGCGGGGCGGTCGCGGCCGTCGGCTCGGTGAGCCCCACGTAGGCCTCGGCCCCGACCACCCTGGTGCGCAGCCGGGTGTCCGGCGTGTCGGCGGTGTACTCGATCGCCGCGTCCGCTCCGCTCCAGGCGAGCCCGCCGGCGCCAGGGGCGAGGCCGTGCCCGGTCGGTGCGGCCAGGGTGAACGTGCCGTTCCCGGCCTTCCGCATCACCTCGGCCGCGGCCTTCAGCGCCTCCTCCGGGCCCTGCACCTCGGAGCTCCGCGTCTGCGCCGGCCCGCCCGCAGCAGTCCCGCCCGCAGGCGGCCCGTCAGCGGCCGTTCCGCCGCCGGTCGTTCCGCCGCCGCCCTGGCAGCCGACCAGCACCGCCGCCGCGATCGCCACGGCCACCACCCGCCCCGTTCGCATGCCGCCCGCACCCTCTCGACCTTGATCACCGTTGGATTCCCGGCGGACTGTAGCGAACGCGCCGCGCGGCCCGGTAGCGCTTTTCCCGGGCCGCGCCGGCCACCGATCGCCGGCCGTCACGTAACGTGTTCGCACCAGCACAGGTTTGGGTACGTACCCCGGCGCGCCCGAACGCCGGACGCCAATCGAGCAGGAGACCCCGCGGCCCATGGACCACAACCACATCCCTCCGACCGTGCGCCGGACTTACGGCACCGACGATCTGGCCAAGGCTGCCAGCTTCGCGGGCGGATTCATCAATTTCGGTGACTGGCAGGGCATCGACCTGACCGCCCCGACCCCCGAGGACCGGGTGCACAGCCAGGAGCAGCTCTACCGGCGGGTGTTGCGGGCCTTCCCGGAGCCGCGGGTGCAGTTGCGGCTGGCGGAGGTCGGCTGCGGGCGCGGGCTGGGTGCGGCGCTGGCGCTGCGGGAGTTCCGCTTCGCGGCGGTGACGGGCGTGGACATCCACCCCGACCAGATCGAGCGCGCCCGCGCCGTCAACGCCAGAGCCCTGGCCACCTACCCGGACCGGCTCGCGTTCACCCTCGGCTCGGCCGCCCAACTCCCCTTCTCCGACGGCTATCTGGACGGTGTCTTCTCCGTCGAGGCGGCCCAGCACTTCCGCGAGCTCACCGGCTTCGCCCGCGAGTGCGCCCGTGTCCTGCGGCCGGGCGGGCGGCTGGTCGTCACCACCTTCTTCTCCGCCCCAGGCCCCGAGGTCGCCGAGCGCCTCAAGATCCTGCTCGCCAGCTTCGCCGACGGACTCGACGTCGCCCACCCCCTCGGCGACTTCACCGCCGACCTCACCCGCTCGGGGTTCACCGACGTCACCGCCGAGTCCATCGGCACCGACGTCTGGCCGGGCCTGGACCGCTACCTCACCGACGCCGTCCCCGCCGCCCACTGGAGCCGCAACTTCCTCCCCGCCTGGCGCTCCGGCCTCCTCGACTACCACCTGGTCACCGCGACCCGCACCTGACCCGCACCCGGGCCGGGTCGCGCCGCCCCGCCGGTTCAGCCGAGGTCGAACTCCGCGACGACGGGCAGGTGGTCGGAGGCCCGGTGCGCGAGCTCGTCGTCGACCACGGTGAACTCGCGGCAGCGTGCGGCGAGTTCGGGCGTGGCGAGGAGGTAGTCCAGGCGGGCGGAGGCGCCGGGGGCCTCCTCGGCGGTCGCGATGCGGCTGGGGTAGGTCGGCCGCGGGGCGCCGGATTCGAGGTCCGTCCAGCCCCGGGCTGCCAGCAGGTCGGCCGGTCCGGTGTCCACCCGGCCGTCCGCGGTGGTGGTGCGCAGCCTGAGCGTCCTGGCCAGGGCCTCGTGCGTGCCGGGGAGTTCGGCCCTGGAGAGGCTGTTGAGATCGCCCATCACCACCGAGTGCGGCGTGAACGACGCGGCGCCGGCGACGGTCTCCGCCTCCGCCAGCCGGAGGACCGGCGAGAACGGGTGGAGGTGGGTCATGACGAAGGCGACCTCCCCGATGCCCGTGCGCAGCACCACCTCCGCCCTGCCGTTGAACATCCCGGCCGACTGGGTGTCGACCCGGACGGCCTCCAGTTCGGGCCGGTGCAGCAGCGCCACGTGGTTGCCGCTGGGGGCCCGGTTGAGGACGCCGGTCAGACCGAGTTCCCCGGCGAAGCGCTCGAACGTCCCGTCCGTGTCGAAGCCCGCACACTCGCACAGGCCGAGGACGTCGGGGCGCTGCTCGCGGATCACCGAGAGCAGCGCCCCGGTGCGCCCCTCTCCTCCGTCGAGGATGTTGTACGCCATCACGCGCATGGTGGGTTCCCTGGGAGTGTCGGGCGGTCCGGGAGGACCGGCGGCCGTCTCACGAGCGCCCGATCACGGGCGGCACCATCCCCAGGTGCCCCTCGGTGGGCGCCCGGAGGAAGTCGAGGTCGCAGCCCTGCGGGGCCTGGGTGACGTGCCGCCGGTACAGGGCGGGCCAGCCGCGCAGGTGCGGGGAGGGCGGCGGTGACCAGGCGGCGCGGCGGCGGGCCAGCTCCTCCTCCGGGACGTCCAGGTCGAGCCGCCCGGCCGGTACGTCCACCACCACGGTGTCGCCGGTGCGGACGAGGGCCAGCGGCCCGCCGACGGCGGCCTCGGGGGCGGCGTGCAGGAGGACGGTGCCGAAGCTGGTGCCGCTCATCCGCCCGTCGGTGACCCGCACCATGTCCGTCACCCCCCGCGCGGCCAGCTTGGCGGGGATCGGCACCATGCCCCACTCGGGCATGCCGGGCACCCCGACCGGTCCGCAGCCGGTGAGCACCAGCACCGTCTCGGCGGTGACGTCGAGGTCCGGGTCGTCGATCCGCGCCCGCATCTCCTGGTACGAGGTGAAGACCAGCGCCGGACCGCGGTGGACGAGCAGCGACGGTCCGGCCGCCGAGACCTTGATCACCGCGCCGTCCGGGGCCAGTGAGCCCCGGACGACGGCGAAGGCGCCGCCGCGGCGCAGCGGGTCGGTGAGCGGCCGCAGTACGCCGGAGGGCCCGGGCGCACCGGCGGCCGCCGCGCCGAGGGCGGTACCGGCCACGGTCGGCGCGTTCCGGTCGAGCAGGGGGCCGAGTTCGCGGACCAGGGCCGGTACGCCGCCGGCCGCGTGCAGGTCCTGGACGAGGCCGGCGCCGGAGGGCTCGACGTCGGCGAGCACCGGCACGTCCGGACGGACGAAGTCCTCCGGCGCGATGTCCAGGGCCAGCCGCCCTGCGATCGCCGCCAGGTGGATGATCGCGTTGGTCGAGCCGCCGATCGCGTTCAGCATCGCGATGCCGTTGCGGAACGCCGTCGGGGTGAGGATCTGCGAGGGGGTCACGCCCTCGCGGACGAGTTCGACGGCCCGCCGCCCGGCCTGCTCGGCCAGGGCCTCGGCGGCGGGGTCGCCGGCCGGGACGGTCGCCGAGCCGGGCAGTGCCATGCCGAGCGCCTCGGTGAGGATCGCCATGGTGGAGGCGGTGCCCATGGTGTTGCAGGCGCCGAGGCCGCAGGAGAGGCATCGTTCGACCTCCGCCCAGCCGGTGTCGTCGAGCCGGCCGGCGCGGTGGTCCTCCCAGAGCCGCCACAGGTCGGTGCCGGTGCCGAGCCGGCGGCCGCGGTACACGGCCGCCGGGCGGGCGCCGCCGGTGACCATGACGGCCGGCAGGTCGGCGCTGGCGGCGCCCATCAGGGCGCCGGGGACGGTCTTGTCGCAGTTGGCGAGCAGGACGACGCCGTCGAGCGGGTTGGCCCGCAGGGTCTCCTCGACCTCCATGGCGAGGAGGTTGCGGTAGAGCATCGCGGTGGGCTTCATCAGGTCCTCGCCCAGCGACATGACGGGGAAGCGCATCGCGATGCCGCCCGCGGCGGTGATGCCCCGGCGGACGGCGTCGACCAGGCCGGCCAGTGGCAGGTTGCACGGGTTGAGGTCGCTCGCGGAGTCCGCGATGCCGATCACCGGGCGGTGGTCGTCGGGGTCCATCGCGACGCCGATCGAGCGCATCGCGACGCGGTGCAGGACGGCCACCTCGTCGCCGCCCGCGAACCATTCCCGGCTTCTCCGCGCGTACGGTTCCCGGCTCCGCCGGTCGTCGTGGTCGCTCACGGCTCGGGCACCCCCAGGCCCTCGGCGCCGGGGCCGGACTGGACGAGGGGGACGCCCGAGCGGTCGATCCACTCCCGCGCGACGGCCGCCCGGTGGACCTTGGCCGCCGCGATCGCGGCGGCGTCGGACGCCAGGTGCTCGCCGGCCGGGTAGAGGTTGCGGGCGTTGCGCAGCCCGAACTTGACGTACATCGGCGCCCCCACCGGCGCCAGTTCGGCCACCTCGTGCCCGCGCACCACCCCGGCGAGCCAGTCGGGGGACTCGACGTAGAGGTCGATCGGCAGCGTGGTCGCCGCGCGCAGTTCGGCCAGCTGTCCGAGGGTGATGTCGCAGGGCACGTTGACGGTGTGCGCGCCGAGCCGGGCGAGCTGGCGCATGGCCACGGGGTTGGAGGGCGCGATCAGCACGGAGGCCTTCCAGACCACCGACGCCGGGATCTCCCCGGCCGCCTGGAGCCCGCTCAGCACCTCCAGCAGTCCGAGGTCGGAGACCAGGAAGCCCCGGATGCCCTGCTCGACGGCGCGCAGCACGTCCTCGACGGCGTGGCGGAGCTGGCGGGTGCCGCGCAGCTGGCCCGCGAGCGCGGCGCCGTCGGCCGAGCGGGAGTGGTTGCCGGTGTCGTAGCCCTCGCGCGGGCCGACGAACAGGGAGACCTCCAGGCCCCGGTCGGCGCCGATCCGCGCCATCTCGGCCAGTTCGGCCCGGGTGAGGAGCATCGCGCCGCTGCCCTGCGAGACGCGGTTGACGGTCACGCCGAGTGCGTCGCCCGCGGCGAGGGTGGCCCGCAGGACGTCCGGGCCCTCGACGCTGGGGATCTCCACCCGGTAGTGGGCGCCGTCGGGGAAGCGGAGTTCGCTGGGCGGCGGGACGGGCTCGGCGCTCAGTCCGAGTCCGGCGACGATGTCGGTGCCCCTCATGCGCTTCCTTTCGCGTCAGGATTCAGGGTGATGTTCTGTGTCACAGAACCTGGTTTCACCACACGATCGAGAGCCAAGCACCACGGCTCACCGATCGTCAAGACCGTTATGCTGAATGGCAGACCACTGTTCTGCATGACAGAACACGGAGCCATGATTCGAGGAGACCGACCGTGCGAGCCCTCCGCGTCGACCGCCCCCACTCCGTCGCCCTCACCGAGGAGCCCGCCCCCGGGCCGGGCTCCGACGAGCTGCTGGTCCGCCCCCGCGCGGTCGGCCTCTGCGGCACCGACCTGGAGCTGATCGACGGCGCCGTCGACCCCGCCTACGTCCGCTACCCGCTGGTGCTCGGCCACGAGTGGTCCGGCGTGCTGGCGGACGGGACCGCGGTGGTCGGCGAGGGCATCGTCCCCTGCCGCGCGTGCGCCGCCTGCGAGCGCGGCGCGACCAACCTGTGCGCGACGTACGACGAGCTCGGCTTCACCCGCCCCGGCGCCGCGGCCGACGAACTGGCCGTCCCCGCCCGGCTGGTGCACCGGCTCGCGCCCGGGGTGGACCTCGCCGAGGCGGCGCTGGTCGAGCCGATGGCCGTGGTGCTGCGCGGCCTGCGCCGGGCCGCGCCCGAGCCGGGGCTGCGCGCCCTGGTCGTCGGCGACGGCACGATCGGCCTGCTGGCCGCCCATCTGCTGCGGCTCTGGTCGCCCGCCGAGATCCGCGTGCTCGGCCGGCGCCCGGAGCAGGCGGGCCTCGTGGCGGCCGCCGGCGCGGACCGGTTCGTACTCGACGCCGAGGAGGCGGGCGGCGGCTACGACCTCGTGGTCGAGGCGGCGGGCGCCCCGGAGGCGGTGCGGACGGCGCTCGGCGCGGCCGGGCGCGGCGGGCGGGTCCTGCTGCTCGGCCTGGCCGGCACGGGCCGCACGGCCGCACTGCCGATCGACGACACGGTCAACGGCGACCTCACCGTCCTCGGCAGCTTCGCCTACACCTCGGAGGTCTGGCGGGAGGCCGTGCACCTGCTGAACACCGGCGAGGTGGCGCCGGGCTTCGTGATCACCCACCGCTTCCCGCTCGCCGAGGCGCGGCGGGCGCTGGCCGTCCTGCGCGGCTGCAACGGCCCCCGGGGGAAGGTGCTGCTGACCCTGCCGTAGCTCCGGGTGACGGCCCGCCGGACGGCGCACCCGGCTCACCCGGCTCACCCGACCGCCCGGCGCAGCGCGGCGGCGATGCCCGGAGCGGCGGCCAGGACCAGCTCCCCGTCCGGCGGGCCGCCGCCCGGCCCCTCCACGACGGCGCCCGCCTCCCGGGCGATCAGCGCACCCGCCGCGTGGTCCCAGGGCCCGAGGCCGCGCTCGTAGTAGCCGTCCAGCCGCCCCGCCGCGACCGCGCACAGGTCGGCGCAGGCCGAGCCACTCATCCTGACGTCCCGTACGTCCGGGGCGAGTTCGGCGAGCACGGCGAGCTGCCGGGCGCGGGCCGCGCGGTCGTACGCCAGGCCGGTGGAAACCAGCGCCCGGCCCAACCGGGTCTCGCCGCTCGCCCGCAGGGGCCGTCCGTCCAGGGTCGCGCCCCTCCCCCGGGCGGCGGCGAACACCTCGCCCGCCGGGAGCGTCACCACCGCTCCGGCCTCGGCCGTCCACGCCCCCGGCCACCCGCTCACCACCGCCACGCTCACCGCGCACGGAGCGGAGCGGTACAGGTGGTTGACCGTCCCGTCGATCGGGTCGACGATCCAGGTCAGCCCGCTGCTCCCGGGCCGGTGCCCGCTCTCCTCGCCGAGGAAGCCGTCGAGCGGCCGCGCGGCGAGCAGCGCGTCGCGGATCAGTGCCTCGGCCTCGCGGTCGGTGGCGGTCACCACGTCCAGCTCCGAGGACTTGGTCGCGACCACGAAGGCCTCGCCCGCGCGGCCGCGGACGTACGCGGCGCCCTCGCGCGCGACCTCGGTCGCCAGCGTCAGCAGGTCCACGGACCCTCCTAGAATGTTCGGCAGGGAAGAATCAGGTTCCACAGGACAGGACGGGGACGGCGATGACGGACACCACGGAGAGCGGCGAGAAGCGGACCTACGCGGTGGGCAGTGTGGTCCGGGCACTGCGCCTGGTGGACCTGGTCGCCGAGGGCCCGGCCGAGGGCGTCACGCTGACCGAGCTCACCCGCGGACTCGGCACCTCCAAGTCCACCGCCTACTCGCTGGCCCGCACCCTGGTCGACGCCGGCTACCTGCGCGACGTGCAGCCCGGCCCCCGCTACCGGCTCGGCATGGCCCTGGTGCGGCTCGGCGACCGGGCGTCCGCCGCGCACCCGCTGGCGGACGTGGTCAAGCCGGTGCTGCACGAGCTCAGCCGGCAGACCGGGATGACCGCGCGCGCCGCGATCAACGACGACGGCTACCCGATGTTCATCGCCCGGGTCGACGCGCCGGGCACCATCCGCTTCCACACCCCGCTCGGCGTGCGCGAACTGCCGCACACCTCCGCCGCCGGCAAGGTGATCCTCTCCCTGCTGCCGGCCGGGGTGACCGAGCGCGTCGCCGAGGAGACCGGGCTGCCTCCGCGCACCCGCAAGACCATCACCTCGGCGGCCGAGCTGCGCGCCGAACTCGACCTCACCCGGGGGCGCGGCTACGGCGTGGACGACGAGGAGGACTCCGACGGCGTCCTCTGCGTCGCCGCGCCCGTCTTCGACCACACCGGTACGGTCTTCGGCGCGCTGTCCGTCACCGGGCTCAAGGGGGACCAGTCGGTGCGGCAGATCACCGAGCTGGGCGGGGTGCTGACCGAGGCCGCCGACCGGATCACCCGGGCGCTCGGCGGCCACCGGGCCCTCTGAGCACCGGCTGCGGCCCCGCGGCCCCGGGCCCCGCACGGGCCCCGGGCCCACTACTTGATCCCCGAGCGCAGGAAGCTGTTGATGAACTGCCGCTGCCCGATCAGGAAGAGGGCGAGCAGCGGCGCCGTGACGATCACCGTCCCGGCCGCCATCCTGGGCACGTCGATGCCCGTCTCCGGGGCCAGGAAGCGGACGAGGCCGACCGTCACCGGGCGGGTCTCGTCCGACACGGCGACGATCAGCGGCCAGAGGAAGTTGTTCCACTGCGTCGAGACCGAGACCAGCGCGTACGCGACGATGCTCGGCCTGGCCGCCGGCACGAACACCTTCCACAGGATGCCGAGCCGCGACACCCCCTCGATCTGGGCCGCCTCCACCAGTTCGTCCGGCACCCCGAGGAACGCCTGCCGCAGGAAGAACACGCAGAACGCGCTGGCCACGTAGGGGAGTCCGACCCCCGGGAGGGTGTCGAGCAGCCCGAAGCCGGCGATCGTCCGGTAGTTCTCCGACATCAGGACCTCGGGGAAGATCATGAGTTGGACCAGGACGAAGGCGAACAGCGGCCCCCGCAGCGGGAATTCGAACCGTGCGAACGCGTAGGCGGCGAGCACGCCCACCACCAGCTGGGCGGCGGTGATCCCGGTGACCAGCAGCGCGGTGTTCAGGTAGTAGCGGCCGAACGGCGCGGCCTGCCAGGCCGAGGAGAGGTCGGCGGTGCCCGACTCGAAGGCACGGACGAAGACGTAGAGCAGCGGGGCCGTCCAGAGCAGGCCGGCCAGCCACGCGAGCGCCGTCTCGACCCGGTCGGGCCAGCTGACGATGCGGTCCACGGGGGGCTCCTAGCGGTAGTGGATCCGGCGGTCCAGCAGACGGATCTGCAGGACGGCCAGGGCGACCAGGACGCCGATCACCAGCAGCGAGATCGCGGCGCCGTACTGCGGCCAGTGCTGGGCGAAGGTCACCCGGTAGATGTAGTAGAGGAGCAGGTTGCTGGCGTTGTCGGGCCCGCCCTGGGTCATCACGAAGACGAAGTCGACCATCTTGATGCTGTCGGCGAGCGCCACGATGGCGGCGAACAGCGTGGTCGGCATCAGCAGCGGGAAGGTCACCCGGCGGAAGTGGGTGAACCGTCCGGTGCCCTCCAGCAGGGAGGCCTCGTCCAGTTCGGGGTCGATGGCCTGGAGGCCGGCCAGGTAGAAGATCATGAAGAAGCCGGCCTCCTTCCAGACCATCATCGCCATCAGGGAGGGCAGGACGAGAGCGGTGTCGCCGAGCCAGTCCGGCCCCGTCACCCCGAACCAGCCGAGCACCTCGTTGATCACGCCGATGTTGGGCTGGTAGAAGTACAGCCAGATCACGGCGACCGCGACCACCGGCAGGATCGCCGGGGCGAACACGCCGGCCCGCAGCAGCGCCTTGCCCTTCAGGGCGCGTTGCAGCAGGACGGCGAGCAGCATCGCGAGGGCCAGCGAGACCGGGACGGTCAGCACCGAGAACAGCAGGTTGTTCACCAGTGCCTTGCGGAAGACCTCGTCCTCGGCCAGGAGGCGGTAGTTGTCCAGGGTGGGCCCCTCGTCCCGGCGGTCGTACAGGCTGCTGACGACCGTCGAGACGAGCGGCTTCACCGTGAACAGGACGAGGAAGGCGAACGCGGGCACCAGCAGCGCGTACGCGAACACCTGGTCCGGGAGCCTGCGCGGCGAGGTGCGGGGCTTCACCGGTGGGTCTTCAGAACGGCGTCGATGTCGGACTGGGCCTTGTCCAGCGCCTTCCGCGGGTCGGCGCCCTTGAGCAGCACGGACTGCAGCGCGGGGGCGAGCGTCTGGTAGACGACCCGGTCGCGGTCGGGCGTGGCCATCTCGGGGATGGCGTCGGCGACGGCGTCGTGCGGGGCCTTCGCCTGCGGGTGCTTGGCAAGGTGGGCCCGCATCGCCTCGGTGTTCCAGGCGGCCTCGGAGGTCGCGATGTAGCCGGACTTGATCGAGACGTCCGCGGCCCGCTCCGGGGTGGTGAGGAACTTCGCCAGGGTGACGGCGGCCTCCTTCTGCTTCTTGGAGACGCCCGCGTCGAAGAGCATCAGGCTGCCGCCGCCGGTGGGCGCGCCCTTTCCGGCGCCGGCCGGGAGCGCGGAGACGCCCCAGTCGAAGCCCGCCTTCTCCTGGATCGAGCCGATCCGGCCGGAGGTCGTCCAGAGGATGCCGGTGGTGCCGGCCAGGAAGTCGTCGGTGGAGGTGCCCCAGGCGACCTCGGTGGTCGGGGCGATCTTCTGGGTGCCGAGCGAGGCCCAGAACTCCAGCGCCTTGACGTTCTGCTCGGAGTTGACGGTGACCTTGGTGCCGGCCCGGTCGCTGATCGCGCCGTCGCCACCGGCCTGCTGGACGAGCGCCTGGTAGAGCCAGTACGCCGTCCCGGTCGAGGTCGGAATGAACAGGCCCCACTTGGCGCCGGCGCCGCTCTGCACGGCCTTGGCGTCGGCGACCAGCTCGTCCCAGCCGGCCGGCGGCTTCTCGGGGTCGAGGCCGGCCTTCTTGAAGTAGTCCTTGTTCCAGTACTGGACGATGGTCGAGCGGGCGAAGGGGATACCCCAGACCTGGCCGTCCGCGCCGACGGAGTTGGACATGAACTGCGGGTAGAAGGAGTCCTTCCACTTCCTGTCGGCGTCGCTGGTCAGGAACGGGTTCCAGGCCGTCACGGCCTTGCGCTCGACCAGGTCGTGCATGAAGGACTGGTCCATGATCGCCAGGGCGGGCGCCTTCCTGGCGTCGATCGCGGTGTTGACGGCCGCCAGCGTCTGGTCGTAGTCGCCGGAGTAGACGCCCTTGACCTTGATCTCGGGGTGCTCCTTGGCGAAGTCCTTGAGGTAGCCGTCGATCAGCGTGCTGAGGGTGCCGACCTGGTCGGGGTAGTAGAAGTCGATGCTGACGACGCCGTCCTTCGCGCCGTCACCGCCCGAGCCGCCCGAGGCCGAGGAGCAGCCGGCGATCGCGGTCAGCGCGAGCGTCGTTGCGGCGAGCGCTCTGGTGCGGGGAGAGAGGGCCACGGGGATCTCCTGGTGGTCTGTGCGTTGGTGCTTCGGTGCGTTGGTGCTTCGGCGCTTCGGTGCGTTGGTGCGTTGGTGCTTCTGCGCGCGGGGGTTCAGCCCGTGGCGCCGACGAGGCGGCGGGCGTCGAGGCGCGCGCCCGTCCGGCGGTCGAAGAGGTGGCAGGCGGTGTGCCGGGCGCCGAGGCGGTCGCCGCCGGGGCGGTGCTCGTCCGCGCGGACCCTGACCTGCACGGTCCGGGTGCCGACCCGGAAGGCGATCAGCCGGTCCGCGCCGAGCAGTTCGTCCCGGATCCGGACGGCCGGCAGGGTCAGCTCGCCCGGGCCGGGCACCAGGTCCTCGGGGCGCACGCCCAGGACGAGCTCCTCGGGCAGCTCGTCCGGCAGGCCCTTGAGCAGGCCGGCCGCCTCGATCCGGACACGGTCCCCGTCGCCCTCGGCGCCGTCGAGGACCAGCCAGGTGCCGTCCCGGCGGACGTCGAGCAGGTTCATCGGCGGGGAGCCGATGAAGGAGGCGACCCGGACGGAGGCCGGGCGGGCGTACAGCTCCTCGGGGGCGGCGATCTGGTCGATGCCGCCCTCGCGCATGACGATCACCCGGTCGGCCATCGTCATCGCCTCGACCTGGTCGTGCGTCACGTACAGGACGGTCAGCCCGAGCCGCTGCTGGAGCTCGCGCAGTTCGGTGCGCATGTCGGCGCGCAGCCGGGCGTCCAGGTTGGACAGCGGCTCGTCCATGAGGACGAGTTCGGCCCCGCTGACCAGGGCCCGCCCGAGGGCGACCCGCTGGCGCTGGCCGCCGGAGAGCTGGGCGGGCCGGCGGTCCAGCTGCTCCGTCAGGCGCAGCTGGCGGGCCGCCTCGGCCAGTCGCGCGTTCCGCTCGGCCCTGGGCACCCGGCGGGACCTGAGGCCGAAGAGGATGTTCTCGGCGACGGACAGGTGCGGGAAGAGCGCGTAGTTCTGGAAGACCATCGCCAGCCCGCGTTCCGCGGCGGGCACCCGGGTGACGGAGCGTCCGCCGATCCTCAGGTCGCCGCCGTCGGCGCGTTCCAGGCCGGCCACGATCCGCAGGGTGGTGGACTTGCCGCAGCCGCTCGGGCCGAGCAGGGCGGCGAACTCGCCGCTCGGCACGGTGAAGTCGATCCCGGTCAGTGCCTGGTGCCGGACTCCCCTGGCTCCCTGGTAGGTCTTCGAGATCTGCTCCAGTACCACCTCGGGCATTCCCGCCCACCCCTCACGTTCTGCGGTGTTCTGCATGTCCGAACACCGATCTGCTTTCCTGAACATGTTGGCGCGCCACCCGGTCGTCGCGGCGGCGCGCCGACGACCTGCCGATGAAGTCCGGGTGGCCGCTCGGAGCGGCCGACCCGGACGGCTCAGCCGGTCTTCGTGTAGTGCTGGAGGTAGAGGAATATCGACTTCCAGCCCGAACCGACGTGCACGATGTGCAGCTGACCGCCGGAGGGGCCGAGGTCCCAGGCCGCGATGCCCTGCACCTCGTCGCCCGGCTCCACGTCCTGGTGGAACTCGTAGGCGACCTGGCCGGTGTTCGCGTCGATCGAGTAGACGGACTTGCCGCTGTCGTCGACCGAGGCGTAGAGCCTGCCCTGCCACATGGCCGCGCCCTGGATCCGGCTCAGCGGCTGGGACAGGGTGATGGTCCGCTGCACCGGGAGGGTGCTGCCGGCCGGCAGGTTGAGCAGGTCGGCCAGGCTGTAGGCGAGCAGGGTGTTGGTGCCGTTGGCGGCGCTCTGGTTCCACGGCGCGGTGTAGACCAGGCCGGCGGCCCCGTCCACGGCCACCCACGGCACGCCGCCGGGCATCCTGTCGAGCGGCAGCTGGACGTAGCGGCCGGTGTAGCTGAGGTCGCTCGCGTTGTAGAGCGCCAGCAGCGGGTGCTGGTAGTTGTTCTTGCCGTCCTCGATCGGCGCGATCACGTAGCCGCCGTAGTACTCGACGTCGCCGATGTGGTCGCTCTTGTACGGGGAGCTGAGCGACGACGGGATCGGGAACGCCGAGGAGGCGACCTCGCTGTCGTTGGAGATCGTCGCCTTCACCATGCCGCCGGGCCCGGCGTAGTAGAAGTACGTGCCGTCGGTCGCCACGCCCTGGCCGCGCTCCAGGGCGTTGAACCCGGTCCACCGGTAGTACTGCGCGGTCCGCGTCCACGTCGCGGCCTGCGCGGGGGTGGCCGCCGCGACGGCCACGGCCGCCACGGCGGCGACGCTGATGCTGATCCTGCCCAACTTCTTCACAGCCACTCACCTCTGCCTGTTCGGGGTGCTGGTGCTCGATGTCGTCCGATGCGGTGCTCTTCGACGATGCACGCCTGTTCGATGTTCGGCATGACAGAACCGAGTTCTCTATCGCCAAAAGGATTACAACAGGGCCGTTCCGGCAGGGTCAACGGGCGGTAGGTGAACGTCAGATGTCACCGGGCACCGGGCCCTCCGGGGACGATCGAGCCCGCCCGGGACTCCCCGGGGAATCCCGCACACGGCGAGGCCCCGGGTGCCGGGGCTCCTCGGCGAGGAGTCCCCGGCACCCGGGGCCGTGCGGAGCCGACGTGCGGTCAGACGGTCTCGGGATCCTTCAGGGCCGCGGTCGCGTCCGGGTCCGCGGCCGGGCGCCGCCTGCCGGGGGCGAACAGCGCGGCGGCCATGCCGACCGCGGAGGCGACAGCGCCCAGCGCCAGGGCGGCCCGGAAGCCGTCGATGGCGGAGCCCGAGTCGTCGTAGCCGCCGTTGGCGGCGAAGACCACGCCGAGGAAGGCCACCCCGAACACCCCGCCGACCTCGCGCACGGCACTGTTGGAACCGGAGGCGATGCCCATGTCCTCCGGGGCGACCGAGCCGAACACCATGGTGATGGTGGTGGGCAGACACATCGCGATGCCGACTCCGCCGAGGATCAGCGGCACGACCAGGGCGCCGTAGCCGGTGTCCGGACCGGTCACACCGGCGATCCAGGCCAGGCCGACCGCCTGGAGCAGCAGGCCGCCGACCATGAACGGCCGGTTGCCGTACTTGTCGGCGAAGCCACCGGCCAGCGGGGCGACGACCATCGGCATGGCGGTCCAGGCGAGCAGCCGCAGGCCGGTGCCGAGCGGCCCCTGCCCGAAGCCGACCTGGAACAGCTGGGAGAGGATGAACAGCGCGCCGATCAGCGCGAAGTGCTGGAAGAACGCCGAGATGTTGGCGACCGTGACTCCGCGGCTGCCGAACAGGCGCAGCGGCAGCAGCGGGTGGGCGGTGCGGCGCTCCCAGGCCACGAACAGGATCAGCAGCAGCACGCCGGCGGCCGGCGGGAGCAGGACCTCGGCGCTGTTCCAGCCGGTGTCGGGGGCGCGGACGGCGGCCCAGACCAGACCGAACAGGCCGGACGAGGCGAGCAGCAGGCCGACCACGTCGATCCTGGGCGCGGTGCCGTAGCTCTCGCGGAGCAGCACGGCGGACAGCACGGTGGCGGCGGCGCCGAACGGCACGTTCAGCCAGAAGATCCAGTGCCAGTCGAGGCCTTCGGTGATGAAGCCGCCGGCCACCGGGCCGGCGGCGACGGCGAGGCCGGAGACGCTTCCCCAGATGCCCATCGCCCAGCCGCGCCGCTCCGGCGGGTAGGCGTCACCGAGCAGGGTGAGGCTGACCGGGATGGCGATGCCGGCCGCGACGCCCTGGAGCACCCGGCCGAGGATCAGCACCTCGACGTTGCCGGCGACGGCGGCGAGCGCCGAGGCGAGGGTGAACAGGGCGAGCCCGAAGACGTAGACCTTCATCCGGCCGAACCGGTCACCGAGGGCCGCGCCGGTGAGCATCAGGCAGGCGAACGCCAGGTTGTAGGCGTTGATCGTCCACTCAAGGTCGGCGAGGCTCGCGCCGAGTTCGGTGCGCATGGTGGGCAGTGCGGTGACCACCACCATGACGTCCAGTGAGGTCAGGAAGGCGCAGACCGCTACCAGTGCGAGCGCCCAACCCGGGCGCACCGGGCGGTTGGTGGAGTCTGTCCTGGTTGTCACGACGTAACCTCCGCGGGTTCGGGACCGGCGCCCTGGTGACAGTGCGCCCGGCTGTCGACTTCGGGAACAGTAGCAGGCACTCCTAATTTCTAAGTAGCGATGCTTCAGAAGAGAAGAAACCCGGGGATATGCTGGGGTCGTGGCAGGCAAACGCAGTTACGACGACGGATGCGGGGTCGCACACGCCCTGGAGATGGTCGGCGAGCGCTGGGCGCTGCTGATCGTCCGGGACCTGCTGCTCGGCCCGAAGCGCTTCACCGACCTTCAGGCCGGACTACCCGGAGCCGGGCCGAACGTGCTCACCCAGCGGCTGCGCGACCTGGAGCAGGCCGGGGTGGTGCGGCGCCGCACGCTGCCCCCGCCGGCCGGCTCCCGGGTGTACGAGCTCACCGAGTGGGGCGCCCAGCTGGAACCCGTCGTGGTGGCCCTCGGACTGTGGGGGTCGCGCTCCCCGGTGCTGCCCCGGGAGGGCGAGATGCGCGCCGACTCGCTGATGATCTCGATGCGCTGCGCCTTCGACCCCGCCGCCGAACCGGCCTGGTCGGCCAGCTACGAGATCCGGCTGGACCCGGACCGGTTCACCGCCCGGGTGGTCGACGGCCGACTGGTCACGCTCACCCGGGGCCAGCCCGCCGAGCCCGCCGACGTGGTGCTGGAGACCGCCCCGGCCACCCTGGACGCCCTGCTCAGCGGCCGCACGTCCGCCGACACCGCGCTCGCCGAGGGCTCGCTGCGACTCACCGGCGACACCGAGGCGGCCCGCCGGCTGCTGCGCGCGGCGCGCTCCTGACGGTACGCCGGACAGTCCCTGGCAGCCGGGCACCTCGGGCTGTTCGGTGGCGGCCTCCCTGCCTCCGCCGCAGGGTTGGCGGTCCCCCGCGACGGTTGATCGGCATTTGATCGATGGATAAGGTCCGATCGATCATCCGGGATGTCGACGATCCGGGATGTCGACCGGAACAGCGGAGGGGGGCGTCGATGGCGATCTCGGGCGAGGAGCGTCGAGAGCTGATCCTCAAGGCCGTCGGGGAGTCCGGCGGGACGGTGCGGCTGGCCGATCTCGCCCGGCGGCTGGCCATTCCGACCGTGACCGTGCGGCGCGACGTGGCCGCGCTGGCCGAGGCGGGGCTGGTCGGGCGCTCGCACGGGTTCGTGTCCTGCCGGCGCTCGCCCGAGGAGTCGGCGGGCGAGCCGGCGCGGCCCCGGGTGGTGGGGCTGCTGGTGCCGTCCGCCGGCTCGTACTTCGACGCGGTGATCGAGGGGGCGCGCTCGGCCGCCGACGCCCGGGGCGTACGGCTGGTCCTCGGGATCGCCCCGTACCAGACCCGCGACGACCGCGCGCAGGCGGAGCGGCTGCTGGAGTCGGGCGCCGACGGGCTGCTGCTGACGCCGAACCTGCTGCCGGGGCGGCCCGCCGAGGAGCACGCCTGGCTGGACTCGCTGCCGGTGCCCGCCGTGCTGGTCGAGCGCGGCGCACCCGAGGACGGGAGCCCCGGGAGCGGGCTTGACACCGTCAACTCCGACCACCGGCACGGCGTCTTCCTGGCGCTGCGCCACCTCGCCGCCCTCGGCCACCGGAAGGTGCTGCTCGCGGCCCGGAGCGACTCCTGGACGGCGCGCGAGGTACGGGCGGGCTACGGGCGCGCGGCGCGGCTGCTCGGCCTGGACGCCCTGCCCGTCCTCGACACCCTCGACGCCACGGGCCGCCCGGACGACCCCGAACTGCTCGCCGGGCGGATCGCCGAGGCGGCGGCCGACGGCGTCCGCGCGGTGCTGGTCCACAACGACCAGGACGCGATCCAGCTCCCGCCGCTGCTGCGCCCGCGCGGCCTCACCGTACCCGGGGACCTCGCCCTGATCGCGTACGACGACGTCTTCGCCGCCCTGGCGGACCCGCCGCTGACCGCCGTGGCCCCGCCCACCCGGGCCGTCGGCGAGACGGCCGTCGACCTGCTGCTGCGCCGGCTCACGGCCGGGCACTGCCTGCCGACGCACCGGATCACCCTGCTGCCCGCCCTGTGCGTGCGCACCTCCTGCGGCGGCTGACCGCCTCGGGGAAGCTCAGGAGCGACGGTCCGTCAGCTCGCCCTCCGTCGTTCGGGGCTCGGGGCCCGGCGCGGGGGAATCCGGAAGGCCGTCGATCGTTCGTCAAGGTTCGGCGATCGAATCCGATCATCCGATAGCGATCTCTTGACGCCGATCGAACCGCTACCCAAGATGGCCTCCGCTTGCCCTCCCGCTCGCGGCCACCGGCGGCTCCCCGCGCCCCGGCCGCGCCTCAGCCTCCCGGAGTCGTGCATGGTCCCCACCTCGTCCTCCCGGCCGTCCGCGTTACGCCGCCCGCTCGCCCGCCGCAGGGCGCTCGCCGCGGCCGCCGGTCTCCTGTGCACCACCCTGCTCGCCGCCTGCGGCGGCAGCAGCGGCGGATCCGGCGGGGACGCCCGGTCCGGGCAGCCCGTCACCCTGACCTTCTGGGGCTGGGCCAAGGGCACCAAGGACGTCGTCGCCGCCTTCAACGCCTCCCACCCGGACATCAAGGTGGACTACCAGGAGATACCCTCCGGCGTGGCCGGTGGCTACGCCAAGATCTCCAACGCCGTGAAGGCCGGCAACGCCCCCGACGTCTTCAACGTCGAGTACCCCCAACTGCCGGACTTCGTCAGCCAGGGCGCCGTCCAGGACATCACCTCGCTCGTCCCCGACGGCCTCAGGGCGAAGTACCTGCCGCAGGCCGCCGAGCTGACCACCCTCGGCGGCCGCGAGTGGGCACTGCCGCTGGACGCGGCACCGCAGGCCTTCTACTACCGCAAGGACCTCTTCGCCCAGGCCGGCATCACCCCGCCGAAGACGTGGCCGGAGTTCCGCGCCGCCGCCGAGAAGCTCAAGCAGGCGAACCCGGACACCCGGATCGCCACCTTCTTCCCCGACGACCCCTCAACCTTCGAGGCGATGGCCTGGCAGGCCGGCGCCCACTGGTTCACCGGCGTCGACGACACCTGGAACGTCGACCTCGACGGCACCGGCACCAAGCAGGCCGCCGACTACTGGCAGCAGCTGATCGCCGACGACCTGGTCCGCGTCCAGCCGTCCTTCTCCCAGCAGTGGACCGCCTCGTTGCAGAAGGGCGAGACCGCCGGCTACCTCGGCGCCTCCTGGGGCGGCGGCGTGCTGGAGGGCACCGTGCCGGACGAGTCCGGGAAGTGGGCCGTCGCCCCGGTGCCCAGCTGGGACGGCAGCCCGGCCAGCGGCATGCTCGGCGGCACCACCTTCGCCGTCTCCAAGGGCAGTGGGAAGGCCCGCGCCGCCGTCGAGTTCGCCACCTGGGCCACCACCACGCCCGAGGGCATCCGGGCCCGGATCGCCTCCGGCACCTCCTCCGCCTACCCGGCCGCGCCCGAGCTCGTCCCCGTCGCCCAGCAGGCGTTCAAGGCCGACTTCTACGGCGGCCAGGACGTGTACGCGCTCTACCTCGACGCCGCCAGGTCCATCCGGCCGAACTGGCAGTGGGGGCCCGCCATGGGCGCCACCAACACCTCGCTCAAGGACGCGTTCGGCAGGCTCCCCCAGGGCGGCGGCATCCCGGCGGCGCTCGACGGCGCCCAGCAGGCCACCCTCGCCGAGCTGAAGAACCGCGGTCTCAAGGTCAAGGGGTGACCATCCGCCGCGGCGGTGGATCGGACGGTGTGGCGCCCGCGCCGTCGGCGGCCGACTCGCCTGCGGCGCGGGAACCGACCACCCGTACGCCCCTGCCCGTACCCTCGGCGAGGTGGCCCGTGCCCACGAGGAACAGCTCGCCCCGGTCGAGGACGGCGGCGCACAGCCCGTCCTGGTGAGAAGCCGTGCGTTCGGCACCCTGCTCGTCCGCCACCGATGGCGCCCCTCCCACCGAAAGCTGGTAGCCCCCCGCATGATCACCTACGACCACTCCGGGTTCCTCCGCAACGGCGAGCCGCACCGCATCGTCTCCGGGGCGGTGCACTACTTCCGCATCCACCCCGGGCTGTGGGAGGACCGGCTGCGGCGGGTGCGGGCGCTGGGGGTCAACACGGTGGACACCTACGTGCCGTGGAACTTCCACGAACTCCCGGACGGCGAGGTGGACTTCACCGGCTGGCGGGACGTGGGCCGGTTCGTGCGACTGGCCGGGGACCTGGGGCTGGACGTGATCCTGCGCCCGGGCCCGTACATCTGCGCCGAATGGGAGTTCGGCGGGCTGCCGGCCCGGCTGCTGGCGGTGGACGGGCTGCGGCTGCGGTGCGCGGACCCGGCGTACCTGGCCGAGGTGGACGGCTGGTTCGACGCCCTGGCGCCCGAGCTGCTGCCGCTGCTGGCCGGCCGGGGCGGCCCGGTGGTGGCGGTGCAGGTGGAGAACGAGTACGGCAGCTACGGCGACGACGCCGCCTACCTGCGCCACCTGCGCGACGGCCTGGTGCGGCGAGGTGTGGACTGCCCGCTGTTCACGGCCGACGGTGCCCAGGACACCATGCAGCAGGGCGGCTCGATCCCCGGGCACCTCTCCACCGCCACCTTCGGTTCCCGAGCACCCGAGCGCTTCGCGGTCCTGCGCCGCCACCAGGGCGAAGGCCCGCTCGCGGCCATGGAGTTCTGGATCGGCTGGTTCGACCAGTGGGGCCGCCCGCACCACGTCCGGGACGCCAGGGAGACCGCCGCCTCGCTCGACGAACTGCTCGCCACCGGCGCCTCCGTCAACCTCTACATGGCGCACGGCGGCACCAACTTCGGCTTCTGGGCCGGGGCCAACCACTCCGGCGCCCACCCCTACGACAGCGGGTACGAACCCACCGTCACCAGCTACGACTACGACGCCCCGATCGGCGAGGCCGGCGAACTGACCGAGAAGTTCCACGCCCTGCGCGAGGTGATCGGCCGCTACGTGCCCCTGCCCGGCGACGAACTCCCCGCCGAGCCCGCGCGGTTGGCGCCGCAACGACTGGAGCGCGCCGAGGGTCGGGCGGCCCTGCTCTCCAACCTCGACGCACTGTCACAGCCCGTGCGGCGGGCGGCGCCGCTGCCCATGGAGCGGCTGGGGCAGGACCGCGGCCTGATCCACTACCACACCCACGTACCCGGACCGCGCCCCGAACTCCCGCTGTGCATCGACGGGTTGGCCGACCGCGCGCACGTGTTCGCCGACGGCCGCCCGCTGGGCACCCTCGACCGCAACTCCCCCGGCGCCACCCTGCCGCTGGCCACCGGGGAGGGCGGGGTGCGGCTGGACATCCTGGTCGAGGCCCTCGGCCGGGTGAACTACGGCCCCCGGATGGACGACCGCAAGGGCATCACCCGCGGCGTCGCGCACGGCCATCAGCTGCTCTTCGACTGGCGGATCCGCCCGCTGCCGCTCGCCGACCTGTCCGCCCTGCGCTTCGACGGCGACGCCACACCCGTCGACGGGGAACCGGTCTTCCACCGCTTCACCGCCCGACTGGACGCCCCCGCCGACGGGTTCGTGGCCCTGCCCGACTGGGGCCGCGGCCTGCTCTGGCTCAACGGCTTCCTCCTCGGCCGCTACACCGCCGCCGGCCCCCAGCGCACCCTCTACGCCCCCGCCCCGCTGTGGCGGGCGGGCGCCAACGAGCTCGTCGTCCTCGAACTCGACCACCACGGCGAGTCCTTGGACCTGTGCGACCGGCCCGACCTCGGCCCGACCGCCCAGGCCCCGAGCAGCGACTACTGACCCCCGGCCCCGACACGCCCGTGGGCCCGGCCGGTTTCGGAAACCGGCCGGGCCCACGGCCTTCCTGCGGTCAGTGCTCGGCGGGGGCCTCCGGGAAGTACCCGGCCTCGACGAAGAAGTCGACGTAGGTGGCGAAGAGCCGCTTCGTCAGGGGCGGGCAGTCCACCCCGGTGCCGGCCAGTGCCGCCTCGGTGCCGGCGGTGTCGATCGGCGGGTAGAAGGCGGCGGTGTCGGAGGTCATCATCTCGAAGGCGTCCAGCAGCGGGATCATCGCGTTGTCCCGGTCGGACGTGACCCGCTCCAGCCATTCCTCCCGGGGCAGTTCGGCCAGCGGGTAGCCGGACGACCGCAGGTGGTCGACGAGTTCGCCGAGGCTCACCTCGCTCTGGTTGTACAGGTGGAAGGTCCGCCCGGCGCTCCCCTCCTGCCCGGCGAGCGTGACGATCGCCGAGCTGACGTAGTCGACCGGCAGCAGGTGGAAGCTGCCCGTGGTGTCCGCGGGCACCGCACCGGCCTGGAGCAGCCCCTTGAGGCTCAGCCAGACGAAGTCACGCGACTGGCAGGCACCGTTGACCTGGTCGCCGGAGATCACGTCCACCCGGTAGACCGAGACCGGCAGGCCCCGCTCCCGGGCCAGCTCGATGGTCTGCTCGGCCACCCACTTGCTGCGCAGGTAACCGCTGGGCAGCGCCGCCGCCGGGCCGGTCGGGTCGTCGGTGCGCAGCGGCACCCCCTCGACGACCGAGCCGGCGAAGACGCCGACGGTCGACACGTAGTGCACGGGGACGGTGCGGTGCCGGGCCGCCAGCCGCAGCACCTCCTCGGTGCCGCCCACGTTGGCCGCCTTGAGCGAGCCGTACGGGCGCAGCCAGTGGACGGTGGCACCCGCGTGGTAGACCACGTCGACGTCGCGGGCGAGCCCGTCGAACTGCTCCTCCGTCAGCCCGAGCCTCGGCTGCGCGAGGTCGCCGACCAGGACCTCGACGCGCTCCGGGTCGACCTCATCCCAGACCTGGTACCACTCCAGGTTGGCCCGCAGCCGGGCCGCCGCCTCCTCGCGGTCCGCGCCGCGCACCAGGCAGTGGACCCTCGCCTTGGTGTCCCGCAGGAGGTCGCGCAGCAGGAACGCCCCGAGGAAGCCGCTCGCCCCGGTGAGCAGGACCTCCTGCGGGTCGTCGACCGTCCGGATCACCTCGCCGGCCGGGCGGATGTCGTCGGCGAGCCGGACCTCGGCCGCGTAGTCCACCTCCTGCCGGGCGGTGGCGCCGTCCTCGGAGAGCGTGGCCAGCAGTTCGGTGCGGAGGTAGGCGGCGAGGGTGTGCGGAGTGGGGTGGTCGAAGACCAGGGTGGCGGGCAGCCGGATCCCGGTCAGGGCGGACAGCCGGTTGCGCAGCTCGACGGAGGTCAGCGAGTCGAAGCCGAGCCCGGCAAAGGGCTGCTCGGTGTCGAGGCCGCCCGGATCGGCGTGGCCGAGCACGGCGGCCATCTCGGCCAGCAGCAGCTCCAGCACGTGGCGGTGCTGCTCCTCCTCGCCGAGCCCGGCCAGCTGCTCGGCGGGCGGCACGGTGGTGACGGCGGAGTTGCGTGCCGCGCCCCGGACGGGCGTTCCGGCCAGCCCGCTGAACAGGGGTGCGACCTGGCCGGGTTGGGTGCGCAGGGCGGCGATGTCCAGCGGCGTGGCCACCAGGGCGGGCCGGTCCAGCCCGATCGCGAGGTCGAGCAGGGCCGGGCCGTCGGCCTCGGTGACCGGGCGGAAGCCGCTGCGGGCGATCCGGGCGAGGTCGGTCTCGTCCAGGTGGCCGCCCATGCCGCCGGCCTGGTCCCACAGGCCCCAGGCGACGGCGGTGGCCGGCAGCCCGAGCGCGGACCGCTCCTGCGCCAGGCCGTCCAGGAAGGCGTTGGCGGCCGCGTAGCTGGACTGCCCGGGGCCGCCGATCACCCCGGCGACGGAGGAGAACAGGACGAAGGCGTCGAGATCCTGATGCTTCGTCAGCTCGTGCAGGTGCCACGCAGCGTCGGCCTTGGGCCGCAGCACGGCGTCCAGCCGCTCGGGCGTCTGGGCGGCCACCAGGCCGTCGTCCGACACACCCGCCAGGTGCACGACGGCGGTGAGCGGGTGCTCGGCGGGGACGGCCGCCAGCAGCGCGGCCAGCGCCTCGCGGTCCGCGACGTCGCAGGCCGCGATCGTCACCCGCGCGCCCAGGGCGGCGAGTTCGGCTTCCAGTTCGGCGGCTCCGGCCGCCTGCGGGCCACGACGGCTGGTGAGCAGCAGGTGCCCGACGCCGTGCTCGGCCACCAGGTGCCGGGCGAACAGCGCGCCCAGCGCACCCGTGCCACCCGTGATCAGCACGGTGCCCTCGGGGGACCAGCGGCCGGTCGGCTCGCCGCCCTCGCCGGCCGCCGGGGTGCGGGCCAGCCTCGGCACGAACGCCCGGCCCCGGCGGAGCGCGAGCTGCGGCTCGCCGGAGGTGACAACCGGGGTGAGCGCGGCGCCGGGGAGCGCGAGGTCGTCGACGTCGACCAGGACGATCCGCCCCGGCGCCTCCGACTGGGCCGACCGCAGCAGGCCCCAGACGGCCGCGGACCGCAGGTCCGTCCCGTCCTTGGGCGAGGTGCTCACACCGCCCCGGGTGACCAGCACCAGCCTGGTGTCGGCGAGGCGGTCGTCGGCGAGCCACTGCTGCGCCAGGGCCAGCGCCCGGTGCGTGGCCTCGTGCACCTCCTCGACCGTACCGGCGGGGCCTGCCTCGTCCTGCCGGACCAGCACGGCGTCCAGGCGGCGGCCCGACGCGACCGCGCGGGCGACGTCGGCCACCGTGTGGAACGCCGGGCCGTCCGCCGCCGACCCATCCGCCGCCGGGCCGCCCAACTCGGCCCAGTCGAGCGGGCTGTCGGGCTCCGGGAGGAGGATCGGCCGCCAGCCGACGTGGAAGAGCGAGTCCTGGCGGCGCGCGGCCGAGTCGGCCACCTGGGAGGCGGCGACCGGGCGGAGGGCGAGCCGGCTGATCGCGGCGACCGGGCGGCCGCTCGCGTCGGCCAGGTGCACGGACAGGGTGTCGGCGGTGTCCTGCGCGTCGTCCCGCGTGCCGTCCTGGGCCACGTGGACGCGCAGCGCGGTGGCGCCGGACGCGTACGGCCGGACCCCTGCCCACTCGTCGGCCACCCGGACCGTCCCGGGGGCGTCGGCGAGGCGGGCGACCTGCACGGCCGCCTCCAGCAGCGCCGGGTGGAGGGTGAAGGACTCCGCGTCCGCCTCCTCCCGCTCGGCCAGGCGGACTTCGGCGTAGAGGTCGGAGTCCAGCCTCCAGGCCGCCGTCAGGCCCTGGAACGCGGGGCCGTACTCCGGGCCGCCAACCGCCGAGTCGGTGTACGACCGCGCGAGGTCCAGCGGGGTGGCGCCGGCGGGCGGCCACTCACCGGGCTCGGGCAGCGCCTCGGGCGAGCGGAAGCTCAGCTGCCCGTCGGCGTGCAGCGTCCAGGAGGCGTCCGCGCCTTCGGGGCGGGCGTGGACGGTCAGGGCGCGGTAGCCGCCGTCGTCGGGCGGGCCGACCTTCACCTGCACCTGGACACCGCCGCGCTCGGGCACGACCAGCGGCTCGCGGAGGAGCAGTTCCTCGACGGCCGTGCAGCCCAGTTCGTCACCGGCACGGACGGCCAGCTCGACGAACGCCGAGGCCGGCACCACGACCGCGCCGTGCACGGTGTGGTCGGCCAGCCACGGATGCGTCCGCAGCGACCAGCGGCCGGTGAACAACGCCTCGTCCGCACCGGCCAGTTCGACCGCCGCGCCCAGCAGCGGGTGGTCGGCCGGGGTCAGTCCGAGGTCCGTGCTGTCGGCGGGCACGGCCAGCGCTTCGAGCCAGTAGCGCTCGTGTTGGAAGGCGTAGGTCGGCAGGTCGGTGCGCCGGGCGCCGGAACCGGCGAAGAACGCCGGCCAGTCGACCGCGACACCGTGCGCGTGCAACCGGCCCAGCGCCTCGACCAGGCTGTGCGCCTCCGGCCGGTCACGGCGCACCGCTGCCACCAGGGTGTGGTCACCGGTCTCCAGGGCGCCCTGGGCGAGCGCGGTCAGCACCCCGTCCGGGCCCAGCTCCAGGAAGGCCGTGACACCCTCCCCGGCCAAGGTCCGTACGGCGTCGGCGAAGCGGACGGCGCCGCGTACCTGCTCGGCCCAGTAGCGGCCCGAGCGCAGTTCCTCGCCCGAGGCGAGCCGGCCGGTCACCGTGGACACCACCGGAATGGTCGGCTCGCCGTACTCAAGCCCGTCCGCGAGAGCGCGGAACTCGGCCAGCATGCCGTCCATCAGCGGCGAGTGGAACGCGTGGCTGACCGTGAGCCGGGTGGTCTTGTGACCGTCGGCCTCCAACTTCGCAGCGACCGCCAGGACTTCGTCCTCGACGCCCGAGATCACCACCGAGCGCGGGCCGTTCACCGCCGCGATGCCCACCACGGACTCGCGCCCGGCCAGCAGCGGCAGCACCGCCTCCTCGGGCGCCCGAACCGACACCATCGCCCCGCCCGACGGCAAGGCCTGCATCAACCGCGCCCTCGCGGCCACCAGCCGCGCCGCGTCCGCGAGCGACAACACACCCGCCACATGCGCGGCCGCCAGCTCACCGATCGAATGCCCGACCAGCACGTCCGGCCGCACACCCCAGGACTCGAACAACCGGAACAGCGCCACCTCGACGGCGAACAGCGCGGGCTGGGTGAAGCCCGTGTCGTCCAGCCCGTCGCCAGAGGCGATCACCCCGGCCAACGGCCGCTCCAGCAGCGGGTCCAGCTCCGCGCACACCTCGTCGAAGGCCGCCCGGAACACCGGGAACGCCTCGGACAACTCCCGACCCATGCCGACTCGTTGCGCACCCTGCCCGGTGAACAGGAACGCCGTACGACCCCCGGCGCTCACACGAACCGGGACCACCGAACCCAGCTGCGCCAGCAGCGCCTCCCGATCGCCACCGACCACCGCCGCCCGGTACTCCAGCCCCGAACGGCCCGTCGCGAGTGAGAACGCCACGTCGGCGACGGGCAGGTCCGCCCGCTCCCCCACGAAGGCCGCCAGCCGCTCCACCTGCGCCGTCAGCGCCTCCGGCGTACGCGCCGACACCACCCACGGCACCACCGGCAGCGCGGCCACCGGCTCAGCGGGGGCCTCCTCCACCACCGGCGCCTGCTCAAGGATCACGTGCGCGTTCGTCCCGCTGACGCCGAACGACGAGACGCCCGCCCGGCGCGGCGCGCCCGTCTCCGGCCACGACCGGGCCTCCGTCAGCAACTGGACGTCACCCGACGCCCAGTCCACGAACGGGGTGGGCTCGTCCACGTGCAGCGTCTTCGGCATGATGCCGTGCCGTATCGACTGGACCATCTTGATCACGCCGCCCACACCGGCGGCGGCGACGGAGTGGCCGATGTTGGACTTGAAGGAGCCCAGCCAGAGCGGTCGGCCCTCCGGTCGGCCCTGGCCGTAGGTGGCCAGCAGGGCCTGCGCCTCGATCGGGTCGCCCAGCCGGGTGCCCGTCCCGTGCGCCTCCACGAGGTCCACCTCGCCGGCGGTCAGCCGGGCACTGGCCAGCGCCTGCCGGATCACCCGCTCCTGAGAGGGCCCGTTCGGCGCCGTCAGACCGTTCGACGCGCCGTCCTGGTTCACCGCCGAACCCCGGACGACCGCGAGCACCTGGTGCCCGTTGCGCCGCGCGTCCGACAGCCGCTCCACCAGCAGCAGCCCGACACCCTCCGACCAGCCGGTGCCGTCCGCCGCCGCGGCGAAGGACTTGCAGCGGCCGTTGGCGGCCAGTCCGCGCTGCCGGGCGAAGTCGACGAACCCGCCGGGGGCACCGTTCACCGTCGAGCCGCCGGCCAGCGCCAGGGTCGACTCGCCCTCGCGCAGCGACTGGATGGCGAGGTGCAGCGCCACCAGCGAGGAGGAGCAGGCGGTGTCGACCGTGACGGCCGGGCCCTCGAAGCCGAAGAAGTAGGAGATCCGGCCGGACGCCACACTGGTGAGCCGGCCGGTGGTGAGGTAGCCCTCCAGCTCCTCGGGGCCGTCCAGGGGCAGGTACGTCTGGCCGCCGACCCCGGCGAAGACGCCGGTCCTGCTGCCCTTCAGCCCGGCCGGGTCGATCCCCGCCCGTTCGAACAGCTCCCAGGCGGTCTCCAGCAGGACCCGCTGCTGCGGGTCCATCGAGAGCGCCTCACGCGGCGAGATCCCGAAGAAGCCCGGGTCGAACAGCGCGGCACCGTCGAGGAAGCCGCCCTCGCGGGTGTACGAGGTGCCCGACTTCTCCGGGTCCGGGTCGTACAGCCGCTCGACGTCCCAGCCGCGGTCGGCCGGGAACTCGGTGATGCCGTCCCGGCCGTCCAGGACCAGCTGCCACAGGTCCTCGGGCGAGCGCACCCCGCCCGGGTAGCGGCAGGCCATCCCGACGATCGCGATCGGCTCGTCCGCCGCCGACTCCAGCTCGGTGATCTTCTGCCGGGCCTTCTGCAGATCGGCCGTGACCCACTTCAGGTACTCGACCAGCTTCTCTTCGTTGGACATGGAAAGCTCCTCTCCCCCTTCTGCGAGGAAGTCGTCGAAACCTGTCAGTCGGCCGAGCGGCCGAGCTCGTTGTCGATGAAGGCGAAGATCTCCCCGACCGACGCCGACTCGATCCTGTCCGCCAGGTCGGGGCCGTCGGAGGTGCCGGCGGTCTCGTTCAGCCGCGACAGCAGCGTCTGCAGCCGGACGGTGATGGCGGCACGGTCCTGGTCGTCGGCCAGGCCGGCGGCGAGCGCCGCCTCCAGCCGCTCCAGTTCGCCGACGGCCGACGGCGCGCCGCTCTCGGCGGCCGCCCGGGCGAGCAGACGATCGGCGAGCGACTGCGGCGTCGGGTGGTCGAAGACCACCGTGGCGGGCAGTCGCAGCCCGGTCGCGACACCGATCCGGTTACGCAGGTCGACGGCGGTCAGCGAGTCGAAGCCCAGCTCCTGGAACGGCTTCTCCAGGTCGACGGTGGCCGGATCCGGGTGGCCGAGCACGCCCGCCACCTCGGCCCTGACCAGCTCGACCACCAGCTTGCGCTGCTCCGCCTCGGGCAGTCCGGCCAGGCGCCCGGTCAGCGACTCGGCCGCGACGGCGTGCGCCCGGGCGGTCCGGCGGGCCGGGGTCCGCCGCGGGCCGGACGGCCGGACGGCCTCGGCCGGGGCGGGCTCGCCGGACCGCGCGGCGGTGAACTCCTCCTCGCCCACCTCCTGGAAGACCAGGGCGTCCACGGTGGCCACCAGATCGCCGGCGGCGTCGGTGAGGCGGAGCGCGGCGCGGCGCTCGTCCAGCATGGCCAGGTGGACCCGGGCCGTCACCGCTCCCGCCGCGTGCAGCCGCACCCCGCGCCACTCGGCGGGCACCGGGATGACACCGGGCTCCGACGGGTAGACGGGGAGGTTCGGGATCACCTCGCCGAGCAGGACCGGGTGCAGCCCGTAGCGGGCGGCCTCCGGCGCCAGCTCCTCGGGCAGGCCCACCTCGAAGGAGTCGCCGCCGTCCGCCGAGGTCCAGCTCTCCGGCTCGGCGGCCTCCTCGGTGCCGAGCTGTCCGTCGGCGTGCAGGGTCCAGGGCGCGTCCGCGCCCTCGGGGCGGGCGTGGACGGTCAGGGCGCGGTAGCCGCCGTCGTCGGCCGGGCCGACCTTCACCTGCACCTGGACACCGCCGCGCTCGGGCACGATCAGCGGCGCATGGACGAACAGCTCCTCAACGGTGGTGCAGCCGAGTTCGTCACCTGCTCGGACGGCCAGCTCGACGAACGCCGAGGCCGGCACCACGACCGCGCCGTGCACGGTGTGGTCGGCCAGCCACGGATGCGTCCGCAGCGACCAGCGGCCGGTGAACAACGCCTCGTCCGCACCGGCCAGTTCGACCGCCGCGCCCAGCAGCGGGTGGTCGGCCGGGGTCAGTCCGAGGTCCGTGCTGTCGGTGGGCGCGGACGTGCCTTCGAGCCAGTAGCGCTCGTGCTGGAAGGCGTAGGTCGGCAGGTCGGTGCGACGGGCGCCGGAACCGGCGAAGAACGCCGGCCAGTCGACCGGAACACCGTGCGCGTGCAGCCGGCCCAGGGCCTCGACCAGGCTGTGCGCCTCCGGCCGGTCACGGCGGACGGCGGCGAGCAGGGCGTGCTCGCCCGTGGAGTCGAGGGTGTCCTGGGCGAGCGCGGTGAGCACCCCGTCCGGGCCCAGCTCCAGGAAGGCCGTGACACCCTCCCCGGCCAAAGTCCGTACGGCGTCGGCGAAGCGGACCGCCTCGCGGATGTGCTGCGCCCAGTAGTCCGGCGAGCACAGCTGCTCGGTGGTGGCCAGTTCACCGGTGACGTCCGACACCACCGGAATCCTCGGAGCGTGGAAGGTGAGCCTGGCCGCCTCCGCACGGAACTCGTCCAACATCCCGTCCATCAGCGGCGAGTGGAAGGCGTGGCTCACCGTGAGGCGCGTCGCCTTGTGACCGGCCGCCTCCAACCTGGCCGCCACGGCCAGGACTTCGTCCTCGACGCCCGAGATCACCACCGAGCGCGGGCCGTTCACGGCCGCGATGCCGACCGTGGTCTCGCGCCCGGCCAGCAGCGGCAGCACCGCCTCCTCCGGCGCCCGCACGGCCACCATCGCCCCGCCGGACGGCAAGGCCTGCATCAACCGCGCCCTCGCGGCCACCAGCCTCGCCGCGTCAGGCAGCGAGAGCACACCCGCCACGTGCGCGGCCGCCAGTTCGCCGACCGAGTGTCCGGCCAGGACGTCGGGCCGCACGCCCCAGGACTCGACCAGCCGGAACAGCGCCACCTCGACGGCGAACAGCGCGGGCTGGGTGAAGCCCGTGTCGTCCAGCCCGTCGCCAGAGGCGATCACCCCGGCCAACGGCCGCTCCAGCAGCGGGTCCAGCTGCTCACACACCTCGTCGAAGGCCGCCCGGAACACCGGGAACGCCTCGGACAACTCCCGGCCCATACCGACTCGTTGCGCACCCTGCCCGGTGAACAGGAACGCCGTACGACCCCCGGCTCCGGTCACCCGGGCCGGCACCGCCGAGCCCAGCTGCGCCAGCAGCGCCTCCCGGTCGCCACCGGCCGCCGAGATCCGGTACTCCAGCGCCGAGCGGCCCGTCGCGAGTGAGAAGGCCACGTCGGCGACGGGCAGGTCCGCCCGCTCGGCCGTGAACGACGCCAGCCGCTCCACCTGCGCCGACAGCGCCTCCGGAGAGCGCGCCGACAGCACCCAGGGCACCACCGGCAGCGCGGCCACCGGCTCAGCGGGGGCCTCCTCCGCCACCGGCGCCTGCTCAAGGATCACGTGCGCGTTCGTCCCGCTGATGCCGAAGGAGGACACCCCCGCTCGGCGCGGGCGGTCCGTGGACTCCCAGGCCCGGTTCTCGGTGAGCAGTTCCACCGCACCGACCGACCAGTCGACGTGCGAGGTGGGCGAGTCGATGTGGAGCGACTTCGGCAGCACCTCGTGCCGCATCGCCTCGATCATCTTGATCACACTGCCGACACCCGCCGCCGCCTGGGTGTGGCCGAGGTTGGACTTCAGCGAACCGAGCCAGAGCGGCCGACCTTCCGGCCGGTCCTGACCGTACGTCGCCAGCAGGGCCTGGGCCTCGATCGGGTCGCCGAGTCGCGTCCCGGTCCCATGCGCCTCCACCACGTCCACCTCGGCGGCCGTCAGCCGGGCACTGGCCAGCGCCTGCCGGATGACGCGCTCCTGGGACGGGCCGTTCGGCGCGGTCAGACCGTTCGACGCGCCGTCCTGGTTCACCGCCGAACCCCGGATCACGGCCAGCACCTGGTGCCCGTTGCGCCACGCGTCGGACAGCCGCTCCACCAGAAGCAGCCCGACACCCTCCGACCAGCCGGTGCCGTCCGCGCCGTCGGCGAACGGCTTGCACCGGCCGTCGGCGGCCAGACCGCGCTGGCGGGAGAACTCCACGAAGGTCAGCGGGGTGGACATCACCGT
>NZ_LFMD02000007.1:281558-421116 GCF_015776785.2 Kitasatospora sp. SUK 42
GTCCGCCCGGAGGGCGGGCGGGGCGGCGTTGGGGTGCGTGCATCGCAAGGCGGAGGAGGGAGCCACTGCGGAGCATTGGCGACCGACGACAACGCGGCGAGGTGCGTGCCCCGGCGCCGCCCCGCAGGCGGGAGTTCGAAGACAGGCCCCTAGACCCACTCCTGCTGCCGCGCCAGGTCCGCCTTCACCTCGGCGAGCTGGACCGCGACGGCCGAGGGGGCGGTACCGCCGCGCCCGTTGCGGGAGGCGATGGCGCCGTGCACGCTGAGCACCGACCGGACCTCGGGGGTCAGGTGCTCGGAGATCGAGGCGAACTGCGCGTCCGTCAGGTCGGACAGCTCGATGCCCTCGGCCTCGCAGACCTTGACGCAGGCTCCGGCGACCTCGTGCGCGACCCGGAACGGCACGCCCTGCTTGACCAGCCACTCGGCGATGTCGGTGGCGAGCGAGAAGCCGGCCGGGGCCAGCTCCTCCAGCCGCTCCCGGTGCACGGTGAGGGTGGCCATCATCCCGGTGAACGCGGGCAGCAGCACCTCCAGCGTGTCGCAGGAGTCGAAGACCGGCTCCTTGTCCTCCTGGAGGTCCCGGTTGTAGGCGAGCGGCAGCGCCTTGAGGGTGGCCAGCAGGCCGGTCAGGTTGCCGATCAGCCGGCCGGACTTGCCCCGGGCCAGCTCGGCGATGTCCGGATTCTTCTTCTGCGGCATGATCGAGGAGCCCGTGGAGAAGGCGTCGTGCAGCGTGATGAAGCCGAACTCCTTGGTGTTCCAGATGATCACCTCCTCCGCGATCCGGGAGAGGTTGATGCCGATCATCGCGGTGACGAAGGCGAACTCCGCGACGAAGTCGCGCGAGGCGGTGCCGTCGATGGAGTTGCCGACCGAGCCGCCCTCGAAGCCGAGGTCGGCCGCGACGGCCTGCGGGTCGAGGCCGAGCGAGGAGCCGGCCAGCGCGCCGGAGCCGTACGGCGACACGGCGGTGCGGGCGTCCCACTGGCGCAGCCGCTCGGCGTCCCGGCCGAGGGCCTGCACGTGGGCGAGGACATGGTGGGCGAAGAGCACCGGCTGGGCGTGCTGGAGGTGGGTGCGGCCCGGCATCGCGGTGTCCGGGTGCGCCTCGGCGAGGCCGACCAGGGCGTGCTGGAGGTCGAGCACCAGGCCGCCGATGATCTTGGCGTGGTCCCGCAGGTACATCCGGAACAGGGTGGCGATCTGGTCGTTGCGCGAGCGCCCGGCCCGCAGCTTGCCGCCGAGTTCGGCGCCGAGGCGCTCCAGCAGGCCGCGCTCCAGGGCGGTGTGCACGTCCTCGTCGGCGACGGTGCCGGTGAAGGTGCCCGCCTCGACGTCGGCGAGCAGCCGGTCGAGGCCGGCCAGCATGGCGGCCAGCTCCTCGTCGGACAGCAGGCCGGCCTTGTGCAGCACCCGGGCGTGCGCCTTGGAGCCGGCGATGTCGTACGGCGCGAGGCGCCAGTCGAAGTGGACCGAGGCGGAGAGCTTGGCCAGCGCCTCGGACGGGCCGTCGGCGAAGCGCGCGCCCCAGAGGCGGACGTCGGAGGACTGCTCGGCGGACATCGCGTGGCTCCTTGTTCGGGGTACGGGAAGGGGGTTGGGGGGTGGACCGGTCAGGCGAGGTCGCGGCGGGCGGCGAGCTTCGAGGACATCCCGAAGATCTCGATGAAGCCCTTGGACATCGACTGGTCGAAGGTGTCGCCGGTGTCGTAGGTGGCGAGGTTGAAGTCGTACAGCGACTGCTCGGACCGGCGGCCGTCGACCACGGCCCGGCCGCCGTGCAGCACCATCCGGATCTCGCCGGAGACGTGCCGGTTGGCCTCGTCGACGAAGCCGTCCAGGGCGCGCTTGAGCGGGGAGAACCACAGGCCGTCGTAGACGAGTTCGGCCCAGCGCTGCTCCACCTGCCGCTTGTAGCGGGCGAGTTCGCGCTCGACGGTGACGTTCTCCAGCGCCTGGTGGGCGGTGATCAGGGCGATCGCGCCGGGGGCCTCGTAGATCTCCCGGGACTTGATGCCGACCAGCCGGTCCTCGACCATGTCGAGCCGGCCGACGCCCTGGGCGCCGGCCCGCCTGTTCAGCTCCTCGACGGCCTCCAGGACGGTGACCTTGCGGCCGTCGACGGCGACCGGGACGCCGGCGTCGAAGGTGATGACCACCTGGTCGGCCTCGCGCGGGGCGGCCGGGTCCTGGGTGTACTCGTAGACGTCCTCGATCGGGGCGTTCCAGATGTCCTCCAGGAAGCCGGTCTCCACGGCCCGGCCGAAGACGTTCTGGTCGATCGAGTACGGGGACTTCTTCGTGGTGGCGATCGGCAGGCCCTTGGCCTCGGCGAAGGCGATCGCCTTGTCCCGGGTCATCGCGTAGTCCCGCACCGGGGCGATGCACTTCAGGCCCGGGGCCAGGGAGTTGATGCCGACCTCGAAGCGGACCTGGTCGTTGCCCTTGCCGGTGCAGCCGTGCGCGACGGTGGTGGCGCCGTGCTTCCTCGCGGCGGCGGCGAGGTGCTTGACGATGACGGGCCGGGAGAGCGCGGAGACCAGCGGGTACTGGCCCTGGTAGAGCGCGTTGGCCTTGATCGCGGGGAGGCAGTACTCCTCGGCGAACTCGTCCCGGGCGTCGGCGACCTCGGCCTCGACGGCGCCGCAGTCCAGTGCGCGCTGACGGATGACGTCGAGGTCCTCGCCGCCCTGGCCGACGTCGACGGCGACGGCGATGACCTCCGCACCGGTCTCCTCGGCGATCCAGCCGATGCAGACGGACGTGTCGAGTCCGCCCGAGTAGGCGAGTATGACGCGCTCGGTCACGACCTTCTCCTTCCAGCTCCGCGTACGGGGTCGTACAGGTTTGCGGCGATGGGCATAATTATGCACGACGCCGTATGAAACACAAACCCCGGCCGGTGGAATCTCCACCGGCCGGGGTTTGTAGGGAACTGCGCGTACTACTGCGCCTTGGCCTGGGCCAGTTGCATGAGGTGGTCGGCGAGCGCCTGGCCGCCGGCCGGGTCGCGGCTGATCAGCAGCACGGTGTCGTCGCCGGCGATGGTGCCGATGATCTCGAACACCTCGGCCTGGTCGATCGCCGAGGCCAGGAACTGCGCGGCACCCGGCGGGGTGCGCAGCACCACCAGGTTGCCGGAGGCCGTCGCGGAGACCATGAGCTCGCCGGCCAGCCGGGCCATCCGGCCCTCGCTGGCCGACTCCCCCATCGGCGCGCGCGGCGTACGGTCGCCGCCCTCGGCCGGGACGGCGTAGATCAGCGCGCCGTCCCGGTTGCGGATCTTGACCGCGCCCAGCTCGTCCAGGTCCCGGGAGAGGGTCGCCTGGGTGACCACGAGTCCGTCGTCGGCGAGCAGCTTGGCGAGCTGGCTCTGCGAACGCACCGGCTGGCGGGTGAGCAGGTCCACGATCCGCCGGTGGCGCGCAGTGCGGGTCTGCGGGACCTGCGGCGTCGGGCCGGTGGCGGAGGGGCCGGAGTGGGAAACGGTCATGTGATTATTCTCCCGGACAAACGTCAACTCGCATCGGCCGGGGCGCTCTCGCGCACCGTCCGGAGGATGCCCGGCAACGCGGCGAGGAAGGCGTCCGCCTCCTGCTCGGTCAGCACCAGCGGCGGAGCCAGCCGGACGGCGTCCGCGACCGCGGCGTTGACCAGGAAACCCGCCTCCTGCGCGGCCGCCTGGACCTTTGCCGAGACCGGCTCGGTGAGCACGATGCCGAGCAGCAGGCCGGCCCCGCGCACGTGCGAGACCAGCGGGTCGCCGATCGCCTCCACCCCGTGCCGCAGCCGCTCTCCCAGCTTGCGGACGTGCTCCAGCAGGCCCTCGGACTCGATGGTGTCCAGCACCGCGAGCCCGGCCGCGGCGGCCACCGGGTTGCCGCCGAAGGTGGTGCCGTGCTGGCCCGGGGTGAGCAGCTCGGCCGCCTCGCCGAAGGCCAGCACCGCGCCCATCGGCAGGCCGCCGCCGAGCGCCTTGGCGAGGGTGACGACGTCCGGCTCGACGCCCTCGAAGGCCTGGTGGGCGTACCAGTGGCCGGTGCGGCCGATGCCGGTCTGGATCTCGTCCAGGACCAGCAGGGTGCCGGTGGCCCGGGTGATCTCGCGGGCCGCCCTGAGGTAGCCCTCGGGCAGCGGGATCGCGCCGTTCTCGCCCTGGATCGGCTCCAGGAAGACGGCGGCGGTCTCGGTGGTGACGGCCGCGCGCAGCGCCTCGACGTCGCCGAACGGAACGTGGGTGACGTCTCCGGGCAGCGGGCGGAACGGGTCCTGCTTGGCCGGCTGGCCGGTGAGCGCGAGGGCGCCCATGGTCCGGCCGTGGAAGCCGCCCTCCAGGGCGACCAGGTGGGTGCGGCCGGTGCGCCGGCTGATCTTGAACGCGGCCTCGTTGGCCTCGGCGCCGGAGTTGCAGAAGAACACCCGGCCGCCCTCCCGGCCGTCCAGCTCCAGCAGCCGCTCGGCGAGGGCGATGGTCGGCTCGGCCATGAAGAGGTTGGAGACGTGGCCGAGGGTGGCGATCTGCCGGCTGACCGCCTCGACGACCGCCGGGTGGGCGGTGCCGAGGGCGTTGACGGCGATGCCGCCGAGCAGGTCGGTGTACTCCTTGCCGTCCGCGTCCCAGAGCTTGGTGCCCTCGCCCCGCACCAGCGGGATGCGGGGGGTGCCGTAGTTGTCGGTGAAGCTGTGCTGCCACCGCTCGGTGAGCTGCTCGTTGTGTGTCATGCCAGTCCCCCGGTCACGGTCGTCTCGTCGTCCGGCACGACCATCGTGCCGATGCCCTCGTCGGTGAAGATCTCCAGCAGCAGGCTGTGCTGGACCCGGCCGTCCAGCACGCGGGCGGTGCCCACGCCGGAGCGGACGGCGCGCAGGCAGCCCTCCATCTTGGGGAGCATGCCGGAGGCCAGCTCCGGCAGCAGTTCCTCCAGCTCGCTCGCGGTGAGCTGGCTGATCACGTCGTCGGAGCTCGGCCAGTCCTTGTAGAGGCCCTCGACGTCGGTCAGCACCACCAGCATCTCGGCGCCGAGCGCGACCGCGAGGGCGGAGGCGGCGGTGTCGGCGTTGATGTTGTAGACGTGGCCGTCGGCGCCGCGGGCGATCGAGGAGATGACCGGGATGCGGCCGTCGGCGATCAGCGCCTTCACCGCGCCGGCCTCGATGTTGACGATGTCCCCGACCAGACCGATGTCGACCTGCTCGCCGTCCACCACCGCGTAGCGCTTGACCGCCGTCATGGTGTGCGCGTCCTCGCCGGTCATGCCGACGGCGAACGGGCCGTGCTCGTTGAGCAGGCCGACCAGCTCGCGCTGCACCTGGCCGGCCAGCACCATCCGGACCACGTCCATGGTCTCGGGGGTGGTGACCCGCAGGCCGTTGGTGAAGTTGGACTTCAGGCCGAGCCGGTCCAGCTGGGCGCTGATCTGCGGGCCGCCGCCGTGCACCACGACGGGGTGCAGGCCGGCGTAGCGGAGGAAGACGACGTCCTGGGCGAAGGCCGCCTTGAGGCTCTCGTCCACCATGGCGTTGCCGCCGAACTTGATCACGACGGTCTTGCCGTGGAAGCGCTCCAGCCACGGCAGCGCCTCGATCAGCGTCATGGCCTTGGGCAACGCGGTGTTGTTGCGGGCCTGTTCGCCCTTGGGTGCGATCTGCACGGGTTTCCCTCGTCGATGGGGGTCCCCTCGGCCGGAGGCTGGGGGAGGTTGTCGCGGATCAGCGGATCGGATGTCGCGTCGCGGTGTCGCGGCTCAGGTGGAGTAGGCGCTGTTCTCGTGGACGTAGTCGGCGGTGAGGTCGTTGGTCCACAGGGAGGCGCTCGCCGTACCGGCGTTGAGGTTCGCGGTGATGACGACCTCGCGGCCGCCCATGTCCACCAGCTCGCGGTCCTCGCCCACACCGCCCTCCTTGCACACCCAGACGCCGTTGATGGCCACGTCGAGCGCGTTCGGGTCGAAGGCGGCGGAGGTGGTGCCGATCGCGGCCAGCACCCGGCCCCAGTTGGGGTCCTCGCCGTGGATGGCGCACTTGAGCAGGTTGTTGCGGCTGATCGTGCGGGCGACCTCGACGGCCTCGTCCTCGGTGGCGGCGCCGGTGACGTCGATCCGGATGTCCTTGCTGGCACCCTCGGCGTCGCCGATCAGCTGGCGGGCGAGGTCGGCGCTCACCGCGCGGACGGCCTCGGCGAACTCGGCCTGGTCCGGGGTGATGCCGGTGGCGCCGGAGGCGAGCAGCAGCACGGTGTCGTTGGTCGACATGCAGCCGTCGGAGTCGATCCGGTCGAAGGTGGTGCGGGTGGCGCCGCGCAGCGCGGCGTCCAGGCCGGCGCCGTCCACCTCGGCGTCGGTGGTGAGGACGACCAGCATGGTGGCCAGGCTCGGGGCGAGCATGCCCGCGCCCTTGGCCATGCCGCCGACCGTCCAGCCGGCCGGGCTGGTGACCTGGGCGGTCTTGTGCACGGTGTCGGTGGTCTTGATGGCGATCGCGGCGGCCTCGCCGCCGTTCTCGCTGAGCTCTCCGGCGGCCAGGGCGACGCCGGGCAGCAGGATGTCCATCGGCAGCCGGACGCCGATCAGACCGGTGGAGGCGACGGCGACCTCGCCGGCGTTGAGCTTCAGCTCCTCGGCGACCTTCTCCGCGGTGGCGTGGGTGTCCTGGAAGCCGAGCGGGCCGGTGCAGGCGTTGGCGCCACCGGAGTTGAGCACGACGGCGGAGACCTGGCCGCCCTTGAGGACCTGCTCGGACCAGAGCACCGGCGCGGCCTTGACCCGGTTGGCGGTGAAGACGCCGGCCGCGGCGAGCGAGGGGCCGTCGTTGACCACCAGGGCGAGGTCCGGGGTGCCGGAGGCCTTGATGCCGGCGGTCACGCCGGCGGCCCGGAAGCCCTTGGCGGCGGTCACGCCGATCTTGGGGTTGGTCACGGTGCGACTCCGTTCACGGGAAGGCCCAGCTCCTCGGGCAGGCCCAGGGCGATGTTCATGCTCTGCACCGCGCCGCCCGCGGTGCCCTTGACCAGGTTGTCGATCGCGCTGATCGCGATGATCCGCCCGGCGGCCGGGTCCAGGGCGACCTGGACCAGGGCGGTGTTGGCGCCGTAGACGCTGCTGGTCTGCGGCCACTGCCCCTCGGGCAGCAGGTGGACGAACGGCTCGGCCGCGAACGCGTCGGCGTAGGCGGCGCGCAGGCCCTCGGCGGTCACGCCCGGCTTGGCCTTGGCGGAGCAGGTGGCGAGGATACCGCGCGGCATCGGGACGAGGGTGGGGGTGAAGGAGACGGTCACCGGCTCGCCCGCGACCGGGGTGAGGTTCTGCACCATCTCCGGGGTGTGCCGGTGCACGCCGCCGACGCCGTACGCGCTGACGTTGCCCATGACCTCGCTGCCCAGCAGGTGGGTCTTGGCGGCCTTGCCGGCGCCGGAGGTGCCGGAGGCGGCGACCACCACGGCCTCCGGCTCGGCGAGCCCGGCGGCGTACGCCGGGAAGAGCGCCAGGGAGACGGCCGTCGGGTAGCAGCCGGGGACGGCGATCCGGTTGCTCCCCTTCAGCGCGGCGCGGTGGCCGGGCAGTTCGGGCAGGCCGTAGGGCCAGGTGCCGGCGTGCGCGGAGCCGTAGAACTGCTCCCAGTCGGCGGCGGCCTTGAGCCGGAAGTCGGCGCCGCAGTCGACCACCAGGACGTTCTCCCCGAGGGCCTCGGCGACGGCGGCGGACTGGCCGTGCGGCAGCGCGAGGAACACCACGTCGTGGCCGGCCAGCACCTCGGGGGTGGTGGGTTCGAGGACGCGGTCGGCGAGCGGGAACAGGTGCGGCTGCAATGCGCCCAGCCTGATGCCCGCGTTCGAGCCGCCGGTCAGCGCCCCGATCTCCACCTCCGGGTGGCCGAGCAGCAGGCGCAGCACCTCACCGCCCGCGTACCCGCTCGCGCCTGCGACGGCGACTCGCAAAGCCATGACGTTCCTCCTTAGTCGTGGCATGAATATACGCGCGACGGAAAATTCATGCAAGGAGTAACGGGAGAGGCCCCGGGGCCGGCCTTCGCACTCCCGACGTCGCCCCGCAGGTGGGAGTCCGAAGACAGGCCCCTCGGGCGCCGCCGGGACGGATCAGCGCCTGACCGCCCGCAGCACCACGAACTTGGGGTTCCCGGCGACGAGTTGGCAGTTGCCGAAGAGGCGGCGCAGCTTGACGTGGTAGCCCAGGTGGCGGTTGCCGACCACCCAGAGCTCGCCGCCGGGGCGCAGCGCCCGCCGGGCGCCGGTGAACATCCGCCAGGCGGTGGCGTCGGTGGTGGCCTGGTGGGAGTGGAACGGCGGGTTGTTGAGCACCAGGTCCACCGAGCCCGGGGCGAACAGCTCCGGGGCGAGCGCGTCGGCGGCCAGGAACTCGGCCGGGGCGTCCGGGCCCAGGTTGGTACGGAAGGTCTCCTCGGCGGAGGCCACCGCCTGGTGCGACTCGTCCACGAACACCAGCCCGGCGCCCGGCCCGGCCAGCGCGGCGGCCGTGCCGACCACGCCGTTCCCGCAGCCGAGGTCGACCACCCGGTCACCGGGGGCGGGGGTCGGCAGGTGGGCCAGGAAGAAGCGGGTGCCGATGTCGAGCCGCTCAGCGCAGAACGTCCCGGCGTGGTTGACCACCGTACGGCCGGAGGCGGGGCCGATGTCCGGCGGCAGCGCGTAGCGGTGCGGCCACGGGCTCGGCCCGGGGCGGAGCGCCGGGTCAGGAGTGCAGAGGATCAGCCGGGCCTTGCGGACCGCGAGCGAGGTGCGGGTCGGGCCCAGGATCCGCTCGAAGAGCTCCAGGGTGGAGGTGTGGATCTCGGTGACCATGCCGGTGCCGAGCACCACCGTGCCGGGGTGGAGCGCGGGGGCGAGCCGGTGCAGCTGGTCCTCCAGCAGGGCCAGGCTCTTGGGGACGCGCACCAGCAGGACGTCGATCCGCGCGGGCGGCTCGTCACGCGTGGTGAGCAACCGGGCCTCGTCCACGGCGGCGCCGGCCCGGGCCAGGTTCTCGCGGGTGGCCTGCCGGCCGAGGTGGGAGTCGGAGATCTGCACCGGTTCGTACGGCGCGAGCGCGGTGGTCAGCGCGCCCCAGCGGTCGCCCAGGACGGCGATCCGGCGGCCGGCCAGCTCGGTGGCGGCGCCGGCGGCGCTGTCCGCCTCACCTGCGAGGTGGCGCAGCAGGTACTCGTCGGAGGCGTCCCAGGCCCGCAGCCGCTCGCGCGGGTCCGCCGGGAAACGGGTGAGGTCGAGGGTGCCCCACGGAGTGGTGAACGGGGTCGCGGCGGCGGTCGTGCTGTCGGGATTCATCGTGTTCTCAGGCTATCCGAAGGCTCCGGTGAGCAGTTACGGACGGATACTGGAAGGGCCCGGCCGAGAGGGGTGAGGGCAATGGACTGGAAACTCGACGTCGTAGTGGTCCCGGTGGCCGATGTGGACCGCGCGAAGCTCTTCTACGAGGAGCAGGCCGGCTTCACGGTCGACCACGACACCCGGCCACGGGACGGTGTCCGGGTGGTCCAGTTGACTCCTCCTGGCTCGGCCTGCTCGATCGTGGTGGGCACCGGGGTGATCTGTTCTGCGCCCGGATCGGTGAAGGGGCTCCAGCTGACGGTGCCGGACATCGAGAAGGCGCACGCGGAACTCGTGGCGCGGGGCGTGGCGGTCAGCCCGGTCCAGCACTTCGAGGCCGGGTCGCGGGTGAACGGGCACGGCGAGGCGTGGAACAACTTCGTCTTCTTCAACGACCCGGACGGCAACGGCTGGGCGGTCCAGGAGGTGCCGTCCGCCGCGTAGGGCCCGGGTGAGGGCCCCAGGTAGGCTCCGAGGATGGCTGAGGACGAGGGAAGCGTGCGGGTGGACGCCTGGATCTGGGCGGTCCGGCTGGCCAAGACGCGGTCGCTGGCGGCCGCCGCCTGCAAGGCCGGGCACGTCCGGGTGAACGGCGAGCGCGCCAAGCCCGCGCAGCCGCTGCGGGCCGGGGACGAGGTGCGGGTCCGCGAGGAGGGGTACGAGCGGGTCGTCGTGGTGCGCAGGCCGATCCGCAAGCGGGTCGGCGCCTCGGTCGCGGCGGAGTGCCTGGTCGACAACAGCCCGCCGCGACCGCCGCGCGAGTTCGTGGCACCTGCCTTCGAGCGGGACCGCGGCGCCGGGCGCCCGACCAAGCGGGAGCGCCGGGAGCTGGACGAGCTGCGCGGGCGGTGACGCCGCGGTCACCCGGCCGTGTCGGTCAGCACCTTGGCGAGGAAGGCGTCCAGGTTGCCCACCGTGCGGTCGATCTGCTGCTCCAGCGGCAGCGACTCGTCGGGCCGGGTGACCAGGGTGGACTTCTTCAGCCCGCGGACGTAGAGCGAGCAGGCGAGGTCGGCGCAGATGTACGTCCCGACCGTGTTGCCCTCCCGCCCGGCCGCCCCGGCCCGCCGCGCGGCCAGCAGCGCGACCCCCGACCCGGCGTGCGCGGTGATGCACAGCGAGCACACATTGGTCTTGGTCAGACTGCGCCGGATCACCGGTGAGCGCATCGTCACCCCGACCAGCTCGCCCTCGTACGGCGCCACCAGGTACGCCCGGTCCGGTGCGCCCTGGTCCCGCCACCCGAGGAAGTCCAGTCTCTCCCAGGGCAGTTCGGCCAGCCCGCGGGGCAGGTGGAGTCGACGGGCCTCGCCCTTGGAGCAGTTGACGAAGGACGCACGGATCTCGGACTCGGTCAGGGCTTCCATGTCGCGGAAGCTAACACCGCCCGCCGCGCCCTGTCGCGTGAGTTTCTCCCGGTATGCGCCGGGCAGGCGGCCCGGACGGTCCTGGTGAAGGACCGTCAGTGCCGGTGCGTGGTCCGCGGTGGCCGGTCCCGGCGCCGGAGGTCGGCGCCGGGACCGGGCCGGGGGCTCAGTGCTTGAAGGCGACGCCGGCGTAGGCGGAGACGTCCTGCCAGCCTTCGGGCAGGTCGGCGGTGGGGACGTGTCCGGAGGTGGGGCGCCAGAGCGGGAGCTGGACGAGGCCCGGGCCGGCGAACTCGAAGTCGCCGAAGAAGGGCTCGACGCCGGCGCGCGGGCGCAGCACGAGCGGGGCGCTGGCGCTCCGGTAGATGCGGGTGCCCTCGACGGCGCTCTCCCGGGAGGCGAAGTCGGGGCTGCCGTGGGAGAGGATCAGGGCGCTGCCGGGGGCGAGCGCGTCGCGCAGGGTGCGGACGATCCGCTGGGCGCCCTCCTCGTCCCGGATGAAGTGCAGGACGGCGACCAGCATCAGCGCGACCGGCTGGGAGAGGTCGACGGCGGCGGCCAGTGCGGGGTGGGCGAGGATCGCCTCCGGGTCGCGCAGGTCGGCCTCGATGACGGAGGTGCGCCCGGTCGGGTGGCCGGCCAGCAGGGCGCGGGCGTGGGTGGCGACGATCGGGTCGTTGTCCACGTACACCACCCGGGCGTCCGGGACGACCCGCTGGGCGACCTCGTTGGTGGAGCCGACGGCCGGAATGCCGGTGCCGATGTCGACGAACTGGCGGATCCCCCGGCCCGCCGCGAACTCGACGGCCCGGCCGAGGAACTGCCGGTTGGTGCGGGCCAGCAGCGGCAGCGCCGGGTAGGCGGCTATCGCGGCCTGGGCGGCCTTGCGGTCCGCCTCGAAGTGGTCCTTGCCGCCCAGGTAGTAGTCGTACATCCGAGCGGTGTGCGGCACCCCGGTGTCGAGCTCGCTCGGCGGCTGCCAGTCCTCGGCTCTGGCCCAGCCCCAGTCGGTGTCGGCGTCCCGTTCGATGGCCGCGGTGTCCTCGTGCATCATGTTCCGCCCCCAATGCGCAATGCCGGAAGTGTGCCCACCGCCCCGTGAACACGCGGTGCGCGGTGATCGTATCCAACGACACGCCGGGGAAACAGCGGGAGTTCAGGTTTACGCAACACCCCCTCCATGGAGTGTGTGCACGTCAACGGGGATGCGAACAGACGTCCCGGATCGCCGCGCTCCGCCGTCCTCTCTATGCTGGCTGCCGATGACTGCCGACCGCCGCGCCCTGCTGCGCACCGCCGCCAAGCTCGCCGCTCTGACCGCCACCGGCGGGCTCCTGACCGCCTGCGGCACCGGCACGTCCCGCCGGTCCGAGACCGGGGGGCTCGCCGCGCACCCCGGCAGCGTCGACCCCCAGCACACCACCGACCCGGCCTGGAGCGGCGGCGAGGGCCCGGCCTCCGCCGAGCCCGCCACCGCCGAACCCACCACCACGGGGCCGCAGCCCACCGGCCAGCCGACCCCGGCCGCCGCCCCGGCGACCGCCCCGCCGACCCCGCCCGCGCTGCTGCCGCTCGCGGCGGGCACCCCGTACGAGGTGGTGCACGGCCCGCGCACCGGCAAGAACGTCGCACTCACCTGCCACGGCAGCGGCGACCCGAAGCAGGCCACCGCCCTCCTGGAGGCCGCCGAGCAGCACGGCGTCCGGCTGACCGTCATGGTGGTCGGCAGCTGGCTGGACCAGCAGCCGCAGATGGCCCGGCGGATCCTGGACGGCGGCCACGAGCTGGGCAACCACACCCAGAACCACCTCGACATCTCGGCGATGACCCCGGACCAGGCCCGCGCCGAGATCGCCCAGTGCGCCGACCGGCTGCAGCGGCTCACCGGCTCGATCGGCCGCTGGTTCCGCCCCTCGGCCGCGCAGTACGCCACGCCGATGGTGCGCGATCAGGCCAAGGCCGTCGGCTACGAGCACGTGCTGTCCTTCGACGTCGACCCGCGCGACTACAACGACCCGACCGCCGCCGAGCTCCAGCGCCGGGTGCTGAACGGGGTGCGCGGCGGCTCGGTGGTGGCCCTGCACATGGGCCACCAGTGCACCATAGACGCGCTGCCGGCGATCCTGGACGGCCTGACCAAGGCCGGGCTCAATCCGGTGACCGCCAGCCAGCTCTGCGCGTAGCCGGCCCGCACCGACCCACTCCGACCACTCCGACCACTCCGACCCACGACGGCCACGACGGCCACGACGGCCACGACGGCTCACGCCATCGGGTCGTCCTCCTTGTACGGGCGCAGCCGCAGCGTCCGGGCGTCCGCCTCGCGGATCGCGTCGGCGCGGTTGACCAGCTCCTCCAGGTCGTCCCGCCCGGCGTGGATGAACCGCCCGTGCAGCGCGTCGAAGCGCCCGCGGGCGACGTCCACGGTGACGGCGACCATGTACGGGATCGAGCCCCAGGCCGTCGTCCCCTTGAACATCGGCATCCCGGCGGTCATGTCGGTGGCCACCGCACCGGGGCTGATGTCGAGGACGACGATGCCGTGCCGGGCCAGCGAGTCCGCCATGTTGTCGGAGAGCTGGAGCAGCGCGCCCTTGGAGGTGGCGTACGCGGTGTAGTTGCCGTCCGGGCGCAGCGCGAAGCCGGAGTTGAGGTTGACCACCCGACCGCGCCGGCGGGAGACCATGCCGGGCAGGGCGTAGCGCAGCAGGTTGTAGGGGCCGCGCAGGTTGGTCTCGACGACCTGCCACCACTGGGTGGGGTCGGTCTCCCAGATCGGCACCTCGGCGCGGTCGACCAGCCCGGCGTTGTTGATCAGCAGGTCGATCGGGCCGAGGTCGCGTTCGACCAGCCGGACGGCCTCGCGCACCGAGCCGGGGCGGGTGACGTCGGCGGTGACCGCGACGCCCCGCGCACCGTGCTTGGCGCACTCCTTGAGGGTGTCGGTCAGCGTCTCGTGGGTGCGGCCGATCAGGCCCACGGACATTCCCTCGGCGGCCAGGCCGATGGCGATCTCCCGGCCGATTCCCCGGCCGCCGCCGGTGATCAGCGCGACCTGCCCTGTGAGCGATCCCGTCGCCATCCTGTGCTCCCTTCCCGTCCCCGGCCCCGTCTGCGGCATTCTGTCGGCCTCCGGGCGGCGGCGGCCCCGGGCACACGCGCGGGCGGGGCGGCCTCACTCGTTCGGAGGATTCGCCAACGGCGGCTCTCCACCGGGGAGATCGGTGGCACTCGCCCGGGGAGGGGGTGACCTACTGGCCGGTACGGAGTAGTAACGTCGTCGGGGCGGTGACCGGTGCACCCATTCCGGTACACCGGCCCCTTGACCAGCAGCTCGCTGGGCCACCAGTCGCTGGGCGACCCCCAGCACCACCGAAGGGCAAAGAGTGAGTGACATCGCGCGCGTCGGAGTAGTGGGCTGCGGCCTGATGGGATCGGGCATCGCCGAGGTCTTCGCCCGGGCCGGACTGGACGTCCTGGTGTCGGAGGCCAGTGGTGAGGCGCTGGAGTTCGGGCGCACCCGGCTGACCAACTCCCTGGAGACGGCGGTCAAGCGCGGCAAGCTGACCCCCGAGGAGCGGGACGAGGCGCTGTCCCGGCTGGCCTTCACCGTCGAGCTGTCCGACTTCGCGGACCGCGACCTGGTGGTCGAGGCCGTCGCCGAGCGCGAGGACATCAAGGTCAGGATCTTCGAGACGCTGGACCGGGTGATCGAGCGCCGTGACGCGATCCTGGCCTCCAACACCTCCTCGATCCCGATCGTGAAGCTGGCCGCCGCCACCTCCCGCCCGGAGCAGGTGATCGGCCTGCACTTCTTCAACCCGGCACCGGTGCAGAAGCTGGTCGAGGTCATCCCGACCCTGACCACCTCGGTGACCACCACCGAGCGCGTCGAGGCCTTCGCCAACCAGGTGCTCGGCAAGGAGCCGATCCGCGCCCGCGACCGGGCCGGCTTCGTGGTCAACGCGCTGCTCGTGCCGTACCTGCTGTCCGCGGTGCGGATGTTCGAGACGGGCGTGGCCACCGCCTCCGACATCGACAAGGGCATGGAGGCCGGCTGCGCCCACCCGATGGGCCCGCTGCGGCTGTGCGACCTGATCGGCCTGGACACCATCGTCTCGATCGCCGAGTCGATGTACGACGAGTACAAGGAGCCGCTGTACGCCGCTCCCCCGCTGCTGTCCCGGATGGTCGACGCGGGCCTGCTGGGCCGCAAGTCCGGCCGCGGCTTCTACGACTACACCGCGAGCGCCTGACGCCCGCGGGCGGACGCGAGGGGCCCGGGAGCAGGTGCCTGCTCCCGGGCCCCTCGCGTCGACGGGGCGTCAGCTGTTGATGGCGTAGCTGTCGCCGTAGACCTTCCACTTGAGCGGCGGGTTGAGGTCGAAGTTCTTCGCGTTGAGGAACACCAGCTGCGCGGTGTCGACCCGGCTGGTGTCGGCGTGCGCGGCCTCCTTCTTCATGACGACCTTGCGGGCGTCCAGGAAGGCCTTGAGGTAGGTGGCCTCGTCGCCGCCCTGGGCGGGCGTCCTGGCCTTCTTCATGGCGGCCGCGCGGATGCCGCCGAAGCTGTCCGAGCCGCTGCCCGGGCCGTGCATCACGATGGCGTCGTAGTAGGCGAACTGGCCGAGCGCGCGCAGGCCGTCGGCCTTGGCCTGGTTGACGGCGGGGTTGAAGTACACCCGGTCGCGCTCGTCGTTCTGGGCCTGCTGGAACACGGTGTCCTGGGCGGCGGTGGCCCAGTCCTTCTCGAAGGCGGCACCGAGGCCGGCGTGCGATTCGCTGCCGTTGACCTTCTTCAGGGCCGGCAGGTACTTGGCGAGGATGTTGCCGGGCTTGAGGTCGGTGTAGTGCTGGACCAGCTCCAGCATGTCGCCGGTGCCGGAGCAGAAGCCGATGATGCCGGCGGTGTAGCCGCGGCCGTCCTTGATGTCCTCGATGTACTTGTACTGGGCCTTCCAGTCCAGCGACGAGTTCTCCGCGCTGGACACCAGCCGCATCGCGATGTCCTTCTTGTGCGGGTCGTCCAGTCCGACACCCGCGGCCTGCACGGATGTCGCGGCGGAGGGCGCGGCCTGGGCGGCCGAGGTGGCCGCGACGGTCAGGGGCGCGGCCACCAGGGCGGCGGCGAGGGCGATGCGGAGGGCACGACGGGGCTGAGGGCGCATGGACGCTCCGATTCCTCGTTGCGTTAGGAAACTTTCCTAACGAGAAGAAGGAAACGCCCTCAGCCCCCGCTCTCGCAAGGGTTTTGACAGAACCCGTTCAAGAGAACTTCAAAGCCGCAGGTCAGAACGCCCGGCGCCGCACCCACCAGACCGCCGCCGCACAGAGCGCCACGGCGAGCAGGGTCGTCCAGCCGAACTCGATGAGCTGGAACGGCCAGAACCGGTTCGCCGGCTGGTACACCTCGTGCGCGGTGTAGCCGCCGTCGCGCACCAGGGACTGGAGCTGGGTGTAGTCACTGCCTCGGCTGTAGAAGTCGCCGGTGGAGATCCGGTTCCCGGCCGGGTCGGAGAACCACACGTTCAGCACCCAGCGGTCGTCCAACGCCATGGACTTCAGCGTGTGCACGGACTCCTCCAGGGGCGTCATGTAGTGCGAGCGCACGGCGTGGGCCAGGAACGGCAGGGCGACCGAGGCCGCCAGGCCGACGCCCACCGCGACCACGGTGCGACGCAGCACCGCGCCGGCCAGCGCCGCGACCCCGAAGGCCACCAGCACCCGGCCGACCAGCACCGGCGGCGCCTGTACGAAGAGGTCCGGACTGAACCCGCCTGCCCTGATCACCAGGGGCTCGCTCCACCAGCGCAGCAGCAGCCCGAACAGCGCCCCGACGACGGCCAGCACCGCGCCGCCCACGACCAGGCCGCCCGCCGTCCAGCGGGTTCGCCCGGCGCCCTGGGTCCAGGCGAAGCGGACCGTGCCGTGCTCGAACTCCCTTGCCAGCAGGGGGCCGCCGAGGAAGGCGCCGAAGGCCCCGCCGAGGACGTAGACCACGGTGTCGAGCGCCAGCAGGCCGTCGCCGTACTGGCGCTGGAACTGCTTGTACTTGAGCAGGCAGGCCTCGGTGGCCGGGTCGCAGGAGGCCGCGCCCGTGGCGTCCAGGCCGTTGTGCAGGTACCAGCCGTGCAGCAGCAGGGCGAGGGAGATCGCGCCCATCACCGTGAGCAGGGTCAGCAGCGCGGGCCGGTGGCGCAGCCCGGCGGCCCGCAGCACGGCGGAGCGGGGAGGGGCCAGGGTGGTCGAGCTCACGACAGCACCGCCTTCTCGTTCGCCTCGAAGGCGCGGACGGCCCCGCGCGGGCCGGGGAGGGCGGAGGCGGTCGGCTCGCGCAGGTAGGCGAGCACCAACTCCTCCAGGCCGACGCGCTGTTGGCGCCAGCCGCCGGAGACCGGGGCGTCCACGCCGCCGGTGCGGACCAACAGGTGGCACTGCGCGCCGGCCCGGCGGTCGCGCACCACCGGCAGCCGGTCGGCGACCGCGTCCGCCTCGGCGGTCGGGCCGGTGAGCATCCGGTGGCCGCCGAGCAGCTCGTCCACCTCCCCGGCCACCTGGACCTGGCCGCCGCCGAGCACCACCAGGTAGTCGCAGCTCTGCTCCAGCTCGTTGACGGCGTGCGAGGAGAACACCACCGAGAGGCCGTCCTCGGCCACCGCGGTGAGCAGCACGGCCATGAAGTCGTGCCGGGCGAGCGGGTCGAGCGCGGCCAACGGCTCGTCCAGGAGCAGGAGTTCGGGGCGCTTGGCAAGGGCCAGGGCGAGCGAGACCTGGGCCTGCTGGCCGCCGGAGAGGCGGCCGTACTTGCGGTCCAGCGGGATGCCGAGGCCCTCCAGGTGGGTGCGCGCCCGGCCGTCGTCCCAGCGGCGGTTGAGGTGGCGGCCCATCGCGAGCAGGTCGCGTACGGGCAGGCCCGGGTAGAGCGCGGCGTTCTGGGCGACGAAGCCGATCCGGTCCAACGCCCTGGGCGAACCCGGGAGTTGGTCGCCGAGGACGGTCATCGCGCCCTCGGTGGGCAGGGCCAGGCCGGCGGCCAGGCTGAGCAGCGTGGTCTTGCCGGCGCCGTTCGGGCCGACCAGGGCGACCACGTGCCCGGCGGGGACGGCGAGGTGGCAGTCCCGCAGCGCCCAGGAGCGGCGGTAGCGCTTGCCGATCCCGCCGCAGTCGATCACCGTGTCCCTGGCCATCAGGCCACCACCCCGTCGCGGCCCTCGCGCAGGTCGCGCAGCGCGTCCTCGAACACGGCGGCCATCCCCTCCTCGTCGAGCCCCGCGGCCCGCGCCGAGCGCATCCAGTCCAGCAACCCCCGCCGCAGCGCGGCCCGTTCGCGCAGCGGCACCACCCCGGCGGGCAGCCCCCGTACGAAGGTCCCCTGGCCCCGCCGGCCGACCGCGAGGCCCCGGTGCTCCAGCTCCCGGTAGGCCTTGAGCACGGTGTTGGGGTTGATGGCCAGCCCGGCCACCACCTCGCGCACCCGGGGCAGCCGGTCCCCCTCGCTCAACCAGCCCATCCGCAGCGCCTGTTCGACCTGTTGCACCAGTTGCAGGTAGGTCGGGACACCGGAGGCCGGGTCCAGGCGGAACTCGATCGGGGAGGGCTGGTCCGAGCCTTTATCTAGTTCCATAGTTAATGAGTTAAGTGGGCGTGATGACGGGCCGTCAAGTCAAGAAAAGGCAAAGGGCCCCGCCCGGACCGGAGAACGGTCCGAACGGGGCCCTCAGGCCCTGCGGGATCAGGCGCCGCGCAGCACCGCGCCGGTGCGGGCGACGGCCTCGGCGACGGCGGCCTCGCGGGCGGCGCTCGCCTCGTCGGCGGTCAGCGTGCGGTCCGCGGCACGGAAGCGCAGCGCGTAGGCCAGCGACTTCTTGCCCTCGCCGACCTGCTCGCCGGTGAACACGTCGAACAGCCGGATGGCCTCCAGCAGTTCACCCGCGCCGGAGCGCAGCGCGTCCTCGACCTCGGCGGCCGGAACGGCGGTGTCGACGATCAGCGCGACGTCCTGGGTGGCCACCGGGAAACCGGAGACCGCCGGGCCGTTGACCCGCTCGGCGCCGTCCGCCGTCAGCAGGTCGATGTCGAGCTCCATCGCGGCGGTCCGGGCCGGCAGCCCGAGCGCCTTGACCACCCGCGGGTGCAGCTCACCGGCGTGGCCGACCACCCGGTCGGTGCCGGTGACGACCAGCTCGGCGCAGCGGCCCGGGTGCCAGGGCGCCAGCTGGCCCTGGCGGACGGTCAGCTCGACGCCGGCCGCACGGGCCACCGTGCGGGCCGCCTCGATCGCGTCCGCCCAGGAGGCCTGGTCGCCCTTGCCCCACCAGCCGGACGGCAGCCGCTCGCCCGCGAGGGCGACGGCGACCCGGCGCGGCTGGTCCGGCAGCGCGGCGTCCAGCTCGGCCAGCTCCTCGTCGCTGGGCCGGTGGTCGACGGCCGGGCGCGGGGCCACGGTCCGCTCGTCCTTGGGCAGGAAGACGGTGCCGGTCTCGAAGATCGCCAGGTCCGTGTTGCCGCGGCCGATGTTGCGGCGCAGCGCGCCGAGCAGGCCCGGCAGCAGCGTGGTCCGCAGCGACGGCTCCTCGTCGTTGAGCGGGTTGACCAGCTTCACCGTGCGGCGGCGCCGGTCCTCCGGCTCCAGGCCGAGCGCCTCGAAGGCGGCCTCGCCGAGGAACGGGTAGTTGTTGACCTCGACGTAGCCGGCCCCGGCCAGCGCGACGCCGAGCCGGCGGTGGACGCGCTGGGCCTCGGTCAGGCCCTTGCCCGGGGGCACGTTCGGCATCCGGGCGGGGACGTTGTCGTAGCCCTCCAGCCGGATGACCTCCTCGGCGAGGTCGTACGGGTCGGTGAGGTCGGGCCGCCAGGTCGGCGGGGTGACCTCCAGGACGTCGGCGCCCGCGACCGAGCAGCCGATCTCCTGCAGGCGCCGGGTGACGGTCTCGCGGCCGTACGCGGTGCCGGCGACCCGGTCGGGCAGGTCGGCGGAGATGGTGATGGTGCGCACCGGGTGCGGGGCGGCGATGTCGGTGACCCCGGCCTCGGCGGTGCCGCCGGCGATCAGGACCAGCAGGTCGACGGCGCGCTGCGCGGCGGCGCGGGCGGCCTCCGGGTCGACGCCGCGCTCGAAGCGCTTGGACGCCTCGGAGGGCAGCTTGTGCCGCTTGGCGGTGCGGGCGACGGAGACCGCGTCGAAGTGCGCGGCCTCGATGATCACCTCGGTGGTGCCCGGGCCGGCGGCCGGGTCGAGGATCTCGGTGGAGGCGCCACCCATCACGCCGGCCAGGCCGATCGGGCCGCTGTTGTCGCAGATCAGCAGGTCCTCGGCGGCCAGCTTGCGCTCGACGCCGTCCAGGGTGGTGAGGGTCTCGCCCTCCTGCGCCCGGCGGACGGTGATCGGGCCGTCCACGCGCTGCTTGTCGTAGGCGTGCAGCGGCTGGCCGACCTCCAGCATCACGTAGTTGGTGATGTCGACGGTCAGCGAGATCGGGCGGATGCCCGCCTTCTGCAGGCGGCGCTGGAGCCAGATCGGGGACTTGGCGTTCGGGTCGACGCCGATGACCGTACGGGCCACGAAGCGGTCGCAGCCGGCCGGGTCGGTGACCTTCACCAGGTAGCCGAAGGAGTTGGCCGGCGGCACGTCGAGCAGCGCCGGGTCGGCCAGCGGCAGCCCGTACGCGGCGGCGGCCTCGCGGGCGACGCCGCGCAGGGACAGGCAGTAGCCGCGGTCCGGGGTGACGGCGATGTCCAGCACCTCGTCGACCAGCTGGAGCAGCTCGATCGCGTCGGTGCCGGGCTCGTACTCGGGCGGGAGCACGATGATGCCGGCGTGGTCGTCGCCCATGCCCAGCTCGCGGGCGGAGCAGATCATGCCGGCCGAGGTGTGGCCGTAGGTCTTGCGGGCCGCGATCGGGAACGGGCCGGGCAGCACCGCGCCGGGGAGCACGACCACGACCTTGTCGCCGACCTGGAAGTTGGTCGCGCCGCAGACGATCTCCTGCGGCTCGCCGGTGCCGTTGGCGTCGCCGACGTTGACGAAGCAGTGCCGGATCGGCTTCTTGAAGCCGGACAGCTCCTCGATGGAGAGCACCTCGCCGACCACCAGCGGGCCCTTGAGGTCGGTGCCGATCTGCTCGACGGTCTCGACCTCCAGGCCGGCCCGGACCAGGCGCTCGGCGACGTCGCGACCGGTCTCGCCGGCCGGCAGGTCGACGTACTCGCGCAGCCAGGAAAGCGGGACGCGCATCAGATCTCCATCCCGAACGGGAGGGTGAAGCGCACGTCACCCTCGACCATGTCGCGCATGTCGGCGACGTTGTGACGATTCATCAGGATCCGCTCCAGGCCCAGGCCGAAGGCGAACCCGCTGTAGCGGTTCGGGTCCACGCCGCAGGCCACCAGGACCCGCGGGTTGACCACGCCGCAGCCGCCGAGCTCGATCCAGCCCTCGGAGGAGCAGGTACGGCACGGGCGGTCCGGGTTGCCGACGCTCTCCCCGCGGCACACGAAGCACTGCAGGTCGATCTCGGCGCTCGGCTCGGTGAACGGGAAGTACGAGGGGCGCCAGCGCAGCTCCAGGCCGCCGCCGATCAGCTTCTCGACCAGCACCTCGATGGTGCCCTTGAGGTCGGCGAAGGTGATGCCCTCGTCGACGGCGAGGCCCTCGACCTGGCGGAACACCGGGGTGTGGGTGGCGTCCAGCTCGTCGGTCCGGTAGACCCGGCCGGGGCAGACGACGTAGACGGGGGGCTCGCGGTCCAGCATGGTGCGGGCCTGGACCGGGGAGGTCTGGGTGCGCAGCACGACGCCGGAGTCGGCGGAGCCGTCCGGGGCCTGGACGAAGAAGGTGTCCTGCATCGAGCGGGCCGGGTGGTCCGGGCCCAGGTTGAGGGCGTCGAAGTTGAGCCACTCCGCCTCGACCTCGGGGCCCTCGGCGACCTGGTAGCCCATCGCGACGAAGGTGTCCTCGATGCGCTCGGCCAGCGTGGTCAGCGGGTGCCGGGCGCCGCGCGGGGCACGGTCGAACGGCAGCGTGACGTCCACCGCCTCCTCGACCAGCACGCGGGCGTCGCGCTCCGCCTCCAGCTCGGCCTGCCGCTTGGCGAGGGCCTGGTTGACGGCGCCGCGGGCCTGCCCGATCAGCTTGCCTGCGGCGGCCTTGGCATGCGGGGGCAGGGCGCCGATCTCGCGGTTGGCGAGCGCCAGGGGGGAACGGTCGCCGAAGTGCGCGACCTTGGCCTGCTTCAGCTCGTCCAGGGAACCGGCGGCGGCGAAGGCGGCGATCGCCTCGTCCCGCGCCTGCTCCACCACCTCGGGCTTGAGGGCCTCGACCTCGACCGGGTCGTACGACTTGTTGGGTGCCGACATCTCTATCTTTCCCGTGCTCCTGCTCGTCCGTGCTCAGGTGTGTGGGGCTCGCCTTCGCGTCACGCCCGGCGGGGCCGGGGCACGGGCAGCCGATCTCCGTTCACCGGAGGCTCACGGGGAGTGGTGTCCGCGGCACAGCCGCGCAGGGCGTTGCGCAACGCCAAAGGTCGAGTGTAGTCGCAGCGCGTAGCGCGGCTGCCGTCAAGCCCGCCCGGTGGGACCTCGGCGCTCGCTTCCGAGCCTGCCGTATCCGTCGTCCACGCCCTTTCAGAGCATGAAGTCGGGCACCCCGGCGGGCAGGATAAATCGGAACCGGGCCCCGCCGCCGGGCGCGCGGTCGACCCGGATCGAACCGCCGTGGGCCTCCACGATGCCCTTGACGATGTAGAGCCCCAGGCCGGTGCCACCGCGCTTGGAGCCCCGCCAGAAGCGGGTGAAGACGCGCGGCATCGACTCCTCGGGGATGCCGCTGCCTTCGTCGCTCACGGTGACCGCTGTACCTTCCACGATGCGGGGCGGGGTGCCGGAGCGCTCCCAGACGGGCGCCTCGACGACCTCCTTGGCCGGTGCCACCTCGATGGTGACAGTTCCCTCACCGTGGCGCACCGCGTTTTCCAGCAGGTTGGCCAGCACCTGGTCGACCTTGTCCGGGTCCGCCCACAACACGGTCAGCGGCTCGCTGATCCGGATGTCGAAGCGCTCCTCGGCGATGCCGGTGGCGACCTTGCGCTCGACGTGCCGGCGCACCGCGGCCGCCAGGTCCACCACCTGCTTGCGCAGCTCCAGCCGCCCCGCGTCGATCCGGGAGATGTCCAGCAGCTCGGCGATCAGCCGGGTGACCCGGTCGGCGTCGGCGTCCACCGTCTCCAGCATCAGCCGCTTCTGCCCGTCGGTGAACCGCTCCCACTTGGCCAGCAGCGTCGCCGTGAAGCCCTTGACACTGGTCAGCGGGGAGCGCAGCTCGTGCGCGACGGTGGCGATGAGCTCGGCGTGGCTGCGCTCGGTGCGGCGCCGGGCCTCGGTGCCGCGCAGGGCGATCACCAGGCGCTCCAGCGGGCCGAGCGGCACCGCCCGGACGTACCGCGCGGAGACCAGCACCTCGCGGCCGCCGGGCAGCAGCAGGTTGCGCTCGGGCTGGCGGGTGCGGATGGCCAGGCCGCCGTACGGATCGGTCAGCTGCCACCAGCGGCGGCCGTCCAGGTCCTCCAGCGGCAGGACGTCCTCCAGCGCGCTGCCGAGCGCGGCCTGCGGGAGCACGCCGGTGAGCCGGGCCGCGGCCCGGTTGAAGCAGACCACCCGGCCCAGCGCGTCGGCGACCACCAGGCCGTCCGGCAGGTCGTCCGGGTCGAGCTCGGCTCCGCTGCCGACCATGGGTTGCCTCCCCGATTACCCACCGTGCCGTTCCCCCCACCGAGGCAGACCCTAGCGCCTCGCAGGCCCCCGCAGTAGGGCTTGCAACGGGGTGATCCCGGCGCGTCCGGGGCGTGTCCCGTGGCGGCCCCCGCAAGGACCCGCGGACACGCCCCTCAGCGTGTCAGCCGTTCGAGCGGCAGCCGCCGGGAGAACGCTGCGCCCGGGCCGAGGCGTACAGGCAGACCGCCGCCGCGGTGGCCAGGTTGAGGCTCTCGGCGTGGCCGTGGATCGGGACGCGCACGACCTCGTCGGTGAGCGCGCGGGTCTCCTCCGGAAGCCCCCACGCCTCGTTGCCGAACACCCATGCGCCGGGCGCACCCAGGGTGCCCTCGTCGAGCTCCCGGTCCAGGTCGCGCTCCCCCGCGCCGTCCGCGGCGAGCACCCGGACCCCGGCCTCGCGCAGCCTGCCGACCGCCTCCTCGACGGGCACGCCGACCGCCACCGGGAGGTGGAACAGGCTGCCGACGGAGGCCCGGACGGCCTTCGGGTTGTAGAGGTCCACCGAGGCGTCGGTGAGCACCACGGCGTCCGCGCCGGCCGCGTCGGCGGTGCGCAGCACGGTGCCGGCGTTCCCGGGGTCGCGCACGTGGGCGAGGATCGCCACCAGCTTCGGCCGGGCCTTCAGCACCTCGGCGAACGGGGTGTCGATGAAGCGGCAGAGCGCCACGATGCCCTGCGGGGTCACCGTGTCGCAGATCTCCGCGATGACCTCGTCGGTGGCGGTCAGCACCGGCAGGCCCTCCGCCAGGGTCGCCTCCACGATGCCGGCGTGCCGCTCGGCGGCCTCCGGGGTCACGTACACCTCGACCACGGCGTGCTCGGCCGACCCCGGCAGCTTGCCGAAGGCGACGGCCTCCCGGACGGCCTGCGGTCCCTCGGCCAGGAAGCGGCGCTCCTTGGTGCGCTGGTTCCGCTTGGCGAGCCGACGGGCGGCGACGACGCGCGGCGAGCGCAGGGAGGTGAGCAGGGGGGTGTCGGTGCTCGGCATGGTCTCGTTCTCTGGAGGCGCTGAAGCTGGCGGAGGGGTCGGGGCGCGTCTGCCCATTCGCGCTCGGCGGGAACAGTCGGACGCGCCCCAACGCGAACCGGACCCGCAGGAGAGCCTGCGGGTCCGGTCAGAGCTCAACCGATCTCGGAAGATCAGGCGGCGTCGGCGGCGGCCTTCGGGGCGTTCACGTCGGCCGGCAGCGCCTTCTGGGCGACCTCGACCAGGGAGGCGAACGCACCCGGGTCGTTGACGGCCAGGTCGGCCAGCATCTTGCGGTCGATCTCGACGCTGGCGGCCTTCAGGCCCTGCACGAAGCGGTTGTAGGTGATGCCGTTGGCACGGGCCGCAGCGTTGATGCGCTGGATCCACAGCTGACGGAAGTCGCCCTTGCGCTTCTTGCGGTCGTTGAAGTTGTAGACCAGCGAGTGGGTGACCTGCTCCTTGGCCTTGCGGTACAGGCGCGAACGCTGGCCACGGTAGCCGCTGGCGCGCTCCAGGATGACCCGGCGCTTCTTGTGGGCGTTGACTGCCCGCTTGACGCGTGCCACTTGATTACTCCTTGGGTTGGACCACGGACTACTTCACGCGGTCCGTCATTCGAATGGGTCGGGAAGGATCAGCTGCCCCGCACACGGCTCGCGCCGGGCGGGAGGGCGATCACTTGCCGAGAAGCTTCTTGATCTTCTTGGCGTCAGCGGGGGCCAGCTCGATCGTCCCGGCCAGCTTGCGGGTCAGCGTCGAGGGCTTGTGCTCCAGGAGGTGGCGGCGGCCGGCGCGCTCGCGCAGCACCTTGCCAGAGCCACTGATCTTGAAGCGCTTGCTGGCGCCACTGTGCGTCTTCTGCTTCGGCATTTCGCCGTATCTCCTCGTCAGTCCCGTCCACGCCCGCGCGACCTGCGCCGCGCGGGCGTGAACTGGATGGATCTGTGGTGACCGGGCGGGACGCCCCGTCACCCTGGGGGCCGACCCCGGACTGCCGTGAGCCTTGCGGCTCAGGCGCCCTGGGGAGCGGCCGGCTGCTCGACCGGGGCCTCGGCCTCGGCGGCCGGCGCCTCGACCGGGGCGTCCTGCGCCTCGGTCACGGCGTCGTCGTCCACCAGGTCCTCGGCCACCGCGTCGTCGTCCGCGGGGGCGGCGTCAGAACCGGGGGTCCGGCCCAGTCGCTCGGCCTTGCGGGCGTCCGCGAGGGCGCGGGCCTCGGCCATCGCCTCGGTCTTCTTCTTGTGCGGGCCAAGAACCATGATCATGTTCCGGCCGTCCTGCTTCGGCGAGGACTCGACGAAGCCCAGCTCCTGGACGTCGTCGGCGAGCCGCTGCAGCAGACGGAAGCCCAGCTCGGGGCGGGACTGCTCACGACCACGGAACATGATCGTGATCTTGACCTTGTCGCCCTGCTTGAGGAACCGGACGACGTGACCCTTCTTGGTGTCATAGTCGTGCGGGTCGATCTTCGGCCGGAGCTTCATCTCCTTGATGACCGTGTGCGCCTGGTTCTTGCGCGCCTCACGGGCCTTCATGGCCGACTCGTACTTGAACTTGCCGTAGTCCATGAGCTTGCACACCGGCGGCCGGGCGGTCGCCGCGACCTCGACCAGGTCGAGGTCGTACTCCTGCGCGAGCTCCAGCGCCTTGGCAAGCGGCACGATGCCGACCTGCTCGCCGCTGGGACCGACGAGTCGCACCTCCGGGACGCGAATCCGGTCGTTGATGCGGGGCTCGGTGCTGATGGGGCCTCCTCGGTTGCACCTTCTGCGATGCGGCCGTCGGACGGCGGTCGCACGTAGTGGACTCGACCACTGGGCGGGGCTTCATTCGTGCTGCGCTGCCCGGCACCTCCGGCACCGTGTGCACCGCGACACGAAAAAAGCCCCGCTCGGTACAAGCGGGGCTCCACACAACCGGGGCGCCCGGTGAGGGGCGCTGCGGCGACTCGGCGCCTCGGCGCCCGTCGCGGACCGGACCCGTCGACCGCGAGGCCGATCAGGTGGGAGACTTTCGCGGTTGCCCTCTCGGGCCTCCTGAGTGGAGCCTCCACTTGCTGGCCAGGTGCCCAAACGGGATCCCGGCCGGTCAGTCTCGAAGCTTACAGCGTCACGCGGTCGAACGCTATTCCGCCCCGGCGCGGGGCCCCTTGTACGCTCCACGTGTACCCACACGGCACGACGGAACGAGCCCCTCTTGAGCAGCGAGCCCACCCAGAACCCCGGCGCGGACGACGACGCGATCGGCTTCGACGACCTCACCCGCGACATCGCCGAGGTCCCGGCCGTCGAGGTGATCACCACCGTGGCGGTGCACCTGATGAGCGCGGCCGCGGTCAAGTGCGGCCTCGCCGAGGGCGGCGAGAAGGACAAGGACCTGGACGAGGCCCGCAAGCTGATCACCGCCCTGGCCGGGCTGGTCACCGCCGGCGCCCCGGAGATCAGCAACTTCCACGCCGCCCCGCTGCGGGACGGGCTGCGCTCGCTCCAGCTCGCCTTCCGCGAGGCCTCGCTGGTGCCGGACGCCCCGGGCACCGGGCCGGGCGAGAAGTTCACCGGGCCGGTCTACGCCTGATCCGGTACGCGCGACAGGGGCTCCGGCACACGTGTGCCGGAGCCCCTGATCGCTTCCTACCGCCGGTACAGCGCCTCCCCCGGCAGCTGCGCGGTCGCCGGGAGCACCGCGAGGTCCAGCCCCCGGTCCAGCCGCACCCGCAGCACCGCGTCCGCGGCCACCGCCTGGCCGACCCGCTGCGCGGCCGCCTGTAGGCCCGACTGGTCGAGCGCCGGGTCGAACACCACCGCGAGCACGCCGTCCGAGTCCTCCGAGGGCGCCAGCAGCCCGCTGAGCACCTCCGGCTCGGCCGCCAGCAGCGCCCGGACCGCCTCGCGCACCTCCGGGTCCAGCACCGGCGGCAGGTACGGGCGGTTCTCCGCGAGCGCCCGCAGCCGGGCCCCGGTCAGCTGGTAGCTCACCGGCCCGGCCGGGTCGATCAGCAGGGTGTCGGCGCGCTCGGAGAACGCCACCATGGCCGCCTGCGGGGCCGCCACCGGCGCCGGGCGGGCGTCGGCGCGCCAGCGGGTGAGCGTCTCCAGCGACGTGAAGGCCGGGAGCGCGCGGCGCCCGTCCGGGGCCTCCAGCACCGGGACGGCCATGTCGCTGGTCTTCTCGTGCCGGTGCCCGTGCGCGTCCACCTCGACCTCACCGAGGATCGCGACGATCGGCACCATCAGCCGGGTCGGGGTCAGCGCCGCCAGCAGTTCGGGCTCGGCCGTACGGTCCTGCGACCAGCGGGCGAGGGCCGCGGTCAGCGCCGGGTCTGCCGTGCCGTCGTCCTCGGAGAAGCCGGGGTTCGGGATGCTCTTGCCGACGAACGCCGGGTTGGAGAAGTCTTTGCGGTCCACCCGGCCGACCCTATGCCACCGTGGACCTCGCACCTCATTTCCCCGCACGCGCCCCTCAGGGCCTGCGCCTCGGACCCTTGCCGGGTCCGCGGTGTTGGGGCACGCACCTCGCCGCGTTGTCGTCGGTCGCCAATGGCCCCCAGCCTTCGGCCGGGAGGTGCCCCCACCGCAGTGGCTCCGCCCCCAGCCTTCGGCCGGGAGGTGCCCCCACCTCCGCCTTGCGATGCACGCACCCCAACACCGCGGCCTGATCCGACAAAATCCGAGGCGCAGGCCCTACCCACCGGTAGCGCCCTGTGGCACCCTGCGCGCATGGTCATCCTCGATGCGCCCGCGCCCGCCCCGGCCTCCGACCGTCACCGGTACGACCGGGCCACCGCCCACCTGGACGGGCCGGTGGCCGTCGTGGACCTCGCCGCCTTCGACGCCAACGCCGCCGACCTGGTGCGCCGGGCGGGCGGCAAGCCGATCCGGGTGGCCAGCAAGTCGCTGCGCTGCCGGGCGCTGCTGGAGCGGGTGCTGGCCGTGGACGGCTTCGCCGGGGTGATGGGCTTCACGCTGGCGGAGTCGCTCTGGCTGGCCCGTACCGGCGTGCGCGACGTCCTGCTCGCCTACCCGTCCACCGACCGGGCCGGCTACGCCGAGCTGACCGCCGCCCCGGAGCTGGCCCGCGAGGTCACCGTCGTCCTGGACGACCCCGCCCAGCTGGACCTGATCGACGGGGCCCGCGCCGGCGACGCCGAGGTGCGGGTCTGCCTGGAGCTGGACACCGCGCTGCACCTGCTCGGCGGGCGGGTCCGGGTGGGCGCCCGGCGCTCGCCGCTGCGCACCCCCGAGGAGCTGGGCGCCTTCGCCGAGGCCGTCCAGCGCCGCCGGGGCTTCCGGGTGGTGGGCCTGATGGCGTACGAGGGGCACATCGCCGGGGTGGGTGACCGGGTGCCGGGGCGGCCGGTGCGCTCGCAGCTGATCCGGCTGATGCAGGCCCGGTCCCGGGCCGAACTGGCCGAGCGGCGTGCGGCGGTGGTCCGTCGGCTGCGGCAGGTGGCCGAGCTGGAGTTCGTCAACGGCGGCGGCACCGGCAGCGTGGAGTCCACCGTGTCCGAGCGCGCCGTCACCGAGGTGGCCGCCGGCTCCGGGCTGTACGCGCCACGGCTGTTCGACGACTACCGCTCCTTCCGGGGCCGCCCGGCCGCGCTGTTCGGCCAGCCGGTGGTGCGCCGCCCCGGGGTCGGGGTGGTGACGGTGCTCGGCGGCGGCTACCCGGCCTCCGGCGCGGCCGGGCCGGACCGCTCGCCGGTGCCGTACCTGCCGCCGGGGCTGCGCTACGACCCGATGGAGGGCGCGGGCGAGGTGCAGACCCCACTGCTCGGCTCGGCCGCCGACGACCTGCTGATCGGCGACCGGGTCTGGTTCCGGCACGCCAAGGCGGGCGAACTGTGCGAGCGCTTCGCCGAGTTGCACCTGATCGAGGGCGACCGGATCGTCCGGACCGTCCCGACCTACCGGGGTGAGGGCAGGACCTTCCTCTGACCTCCGCGTGACCTCCGCGGCCGCCGCGATCCTCGCGCGGCCTTTCCCCAGCCTTAAGCGGGCCCGATGGAACGCCTAACCCGGACGTTCCGCCGGGCCTTTCCCCTGTTCGGGGCCTACAGTCCGTCAACAAGCACAGCACACGCGGCTATTGCCATCTGGTCCAGACCAATCCTACGCTTCGGCCGGGGGCCCGCGATCCGGGCCGGCGGCCCCCGAACGGGCAGGCGTGTCCGCTCTCCCCCACACCCGCCCGGAACGACGGTCAAGGAGTCCCCACCCCATGTCCATCAAGCGAACCGCCCTGTCCGTCGGCGTGGTCGGCGCCGCGGTCCTCGCGGTGGCCACCGCCACCGCCGGCACCGCCAGCGCCCACGGCACGATGACCAACCCCGTCAGCCGGATCGCCGCCTGCTACGCGGAGGGCCCGGAGCACCCGGTCTCGCAGGTCTGCAAGGACCTCGTCGCGGCGAGCGGCACCCAGCCGCTCTACGACTGGAACGAGGTCAACATCGCCAACGCCAACGGCAACAGCCAGGCCCTGATCCCGGACGGCCACCTCTGCTCGGCCAACCGCGACAAGTACGCGGCCCTGGACTGGCCCCGCACCGACTGGCCGGCCACCTCGGTCAAGGCCGGCAGCTTCACCTTCCAGTTCCGCACCACCGCGCCGCACGTCGGCACCCAGACCGTCTACATCACCAAGCCGAGCTACGACCCGACCAAGCCGCTGAAGTGGTCGGACCTCGACCCGACCCCGGTGGCCCAGGTGCAGGTCGACCGCACCGCCACCAACGGGTACTACACCTACAACGGCACGCTGCCGCAGCGCACCGGCCGCCAGGTGCTCTACACGGTCTGGCAGCGCAGCGACAGCCCGGAGGCGTTCTACAGCTGCTCGGACGTCGACTTCGGCGCCGCCACCACCGCCGGTGCCGCGGCCGTCTCCTCGTTCGCCGCGCCGGCCGCGCCCAGCGACGCGCAGATCGCCGCCGACGCCTCCAAGTCCACGGTCGCCCACCACGGACACGGCGGGGACCCGAACTCCCCGGCCGGCCAGGTGATCCCGACCACCTCCGCGGCCGTGGCCGGCACCTCGGCCACCGGTCCGCTGCTGCTGGCCGGTGCCGCCGCCCTCGGCGTCGGCTGGGCCGGCATGGTGCTCCGGCGCCGTCGCATCGAGGCTGTTCGAAGCGACTCCTGACGCCGGACACGGGGCCGGGCCGGCCCACCCCCGTCCGGTCCCGGTCCCGTGGTTCCCCCCGAGGAGATGAGTGAACGGCGGCGGCCCGCCCGGAGGATGTCCTCCGGGCGGGCCGTCGCCGCGTGTGTGAGGAGCTGAGGCCCGTCTCCCGACGGGCCCGGGCGCTCAGGTGTTCTCGGTCCCCGTGCCGCCGGTGCTGCCGGGGCCACCGGTGCCAGTGGTGCCGCCGGTTCCACCGTTGCCGCCGTTGCCGCCGTTGCCGCCGCCGGTGTCCGGCAGGCCGGGGATGGCCGGGACCTTGCCCTTGTAGTCGGTGATGCCCTGGACGACGGTGTCCATCACGGCGACGTCCGGCGACTTGTCGGCGATGTCGAAGCCGAAGTGCACCGCGACCAGCGCCTTGCCGTCGGAGGACGGGAAGACCACGGTCTGCACGTAGCCGTTGTTGCCCTTGGCCGCGTTCACCTTCCAGCGGACCAGGTAGCCGTCCTGGCCGTTGACCTTCACGGCCTCCGACTTGAGCTCCTCGTGCCCGGTGATGTCCTGGTAGGAGTCCTTGGCGGCCTTGTCGATGTCCGCCTTGGCCGCCGCCTGGACGTCCGTGCCGCCGCCGTCGATCCGGCCGGTGGTCACGCCGCCGAGGGTGCACTGGCTGGTGCCGTCCGGGCAGGTGTACTGGCCGACGGTGATCACCGCGAAGCCGTCGCTGGTGGTGCCGGCCTGCCAGCCGGAGGGGACGGGCAGGGTGAGCTTGTTCACCAGGTCGATCGCGTTCCCGGCGCCGGGGCGCTGCTTGCCGGTCCCGTTGCCGCCGCTGCCGTTCCCGTTGCCGTTCCCGTTTCCGCCCTTGCCGCCGCTTCCGCCGCCCAGGCCCGGGAAGCCGCCGAACGGGCCGGCGTCGCCGCCCGGCGCCGGCTGCTGCCGGGCGGCGGTGCGCTGCGAGCCGGAGTCGTGCTTGTCCATCGCCAGGTAGGTGATCCCCGAGCCGGCGCCCAGACCGAGCAGCGCGGCGACGGTGGCGGCCACCACCAGCTTGGAGGGCTTGCGCCAGGCCTTGCGCGGCCGCTCGGCGGGCCCGCCGAAGGGGGCACCGAAGGGCGGCGGCTCCGGGTAGCGGACCGTCGAACCGCCGCCCAGCACCTCCCCCTCCAGCACCGTGGGCTGCTCCGCCGTCCCCGGCCCCGGAGCCCCGGCCGCCGGGGGCTCCGGCTGCGGGGCGTCCGAGGGTGCGGGCCGGGTGCTGGCCGTCCAGCCCTTGCCGTCCCACCAGCGCTGGGTTCTCGGGTCGCCGGCGGTGTCCTTCGGGTCCGGGTACCACCCGGCGGGAATCTGCTCACTCACAGCAGAGAATCTAAAGGCAGCCGGATAAGCGCGAAATCAGCGCGACCCTGAATTCCGGGGATTTTCGATGAGATTACAGTGAGAACCCCGCGCCGGACCGCGCGCCGAACCCCGCATCGCACCGCGCCGCACCCCGCCGTGCCCGTCACAGGGGGGTGACGTACGCCCCGGAGATGCCGCCGTCCACCAGGAACTCGCTCGCGGTGATGAACGAGGAGTCGTCGCTGGCCAGGAAGGCCACCGCGGCGGCGATCTCCTCGGCCCGGGCGAACCGGCCGAGCGGGATGTGCACCAGCCGCCGGGCCGCCCGCTCCGGGTCCTCGGCGAACAGCTCGCGCAGCAGCGGGGTGTCCACCGGCCCCGGCGACAGCGCGTTCACCCGGATCCCCTCCCGGGCGAACTGCACGCCCAGCTCGCGGGACATCGCCAGCACCCCGCCCTTGGAGGCGGTGTACGAGATCTGCGAGGTGGCCGCGCCCATCCGGGCCACGAAGCTGGCGGTGTTGATGATCGAGCCCCGCCCGTGCCGGCGCATGTACGGCAGCGCGGCCTTGCAGCACAGGTAGACCGAGGTCAGGTTGACCTCCTGGACCTTCCGCCAGGCCTCCAGTCCGGTGGTCAGGATCGAGTCGTCCTCGGGCGGGGAGATTCCCGCGTTGTTGAAGGCCACGTCCACACTGCCGCAGGTCTCGTACGCCTCGTCGAAGAGCGCCTCGACCATGTACGGGTCGGTGACGTCGGTGTGCACGAACAGCCCGCCGACCGCCTTGGCGGCGGCGCGCCCGGTCTCCTCGTCCAGGTCCGCGCAGACCACCTTCGCGCCCTCCGACGCGAGCCGACGGGCGGCGGCCAGGCCGATCCCGCTGCCCGCCCCGGTGACCACGGCGGTGCGGCCGACCAGGCGGCGGCAGACCATCTCGTCCCGCTCGGTCATCGGGCTGTCACTCCTCGCTGTGGATGAAGACGTTCTTGGTCTCGGTGAAGTGGCGCAGCGCGTCCGGCCCCAGCTCGCGGCCCACCCCGGACTCGCCGTAGCCGCCGAAGGGCGTCCAGTAGCGCACCGAGGAGTGGGAGTTGACCGACAGGTTGCCCGCCCGTACGCCCCGGGCCAGGCGCAGCGCCCGACCGACGTCCCTGGTCCAGATCGAGCCGGACAGGCCGTAGCGGGTGGCGTTGGCCAGGCGCAGCGCGTCGGCCTCGTCGGTGAACGGCAGGACGACGGCGACCGGGCCGAAGATCTCCTCGGTGACGGCGGGGCACTCCGGGTCGGTGGGCGCGAGCACGGTCGGCGGGTACCAGTAGCCGGGGCCGTCCGGCACCTCGCCGCGGGCCAGCACGGGCAGGTCGGGGGTGACGTAGGAGGCGACCCGGCGGACCTGGCCGGCCGAGATCAGCGGGCCGAGCTGGGTGGCCGGGTCGGCCGGGTCACCGGTGCGCAGCGCCTCGACGGCGGGCAGCAGCAGGGCGAGGAAGTCCTCGTACACCTCGCGCTGGACCAGGATCCGGCTGCGGGCGCAGCAGTCCTGGCCGCTGTTGTCGGCGAAGGACATCGGGTCGGCGGCGCGGGCCAGGTCCGCGTCGGCGAAGACCACGCTGGGGCTCTTGCCGCCGAGTTCCAAGGTGACCCTCTTGACGCGGGCGGCGCAGCGGGCGGCGACCTCCTTGCCGACCAGGGTCGAGCCGGTGAAGACGATCTTGCGTACCGCCGGGTGGTCGACCAGGGCCCGCCCGGTGGTGGTTCCGGCGCCCGGGACGACCTGGAACAGGCCCTCGGGCAGGCCTGCCGCCAGGGCGAGTTCGGCCAGGCGCAGCGCGGTCAGCGGGGTCTCCTCGGCGGGCTTGAGCAGCACCGCGTTGCCGGCCGCGAGGGCGGGGGCGAAGCTCCGTGCGGCGGTCGGCATCGGGAAGTTCCAGGGCGCGATCACCCCGACCGTGCCGACCGGTTCGTGGAAGGTCACGTCCAGTCCGCCGGGCACCGGGATCTGGCGGCCGGTCAGCCGCTCCACTCCCCCGGCCGCGTACTCCAGCAGGTCGCGGACGTTGCCGGCCTCCCAGCGGGCGTTGCCCACGGTGTGCCCGGCCTCGCCGACCTCCAGGGCGGCCAGTTCGGGGACGTGCACCTCGACCTGGTCGGCGAACCGGCGCAGCAGCCGGGCGCGTTCACCGGGTGCCAGCGCCGCCCAGCCCGCCTGGGCCTTGTCGGCGCGCCGGACGGCCTCGTCCAGCTGCTCGGCGGTGGTGTCCGGGACGGTCGCGAGCACCTGCCCGGTGGCGGGGTCGCGGACGGTGCCGGCGGGCGGCTCGGTGCTGTTCGTCTGCTCGGTCACGGCTCACATCCGTTCGAAGGACCGGTAGCGCTCCCAGTCGGTGACGGCCCCGTCGTAGGCGGCCTGCTCGACCCGGGCCATGTTCAGGTAGTGCTCGACCACGTCGTCGCCGAAGGCCGTCCGGGCCAGCTCGCTCTCCGCCCACAACCCGGCCGCCTCGCGCAGCGATCCGGGCACCCGGGCGTACTCGTCCACCGCGTAGGCGTTGCCCAGGCAGGGCGCCGGCAGGTCCAGCTTGCGCTGGAGGCCGTGCAGGCCGGCCGCGATCATCCCGGCGACCGCGAGGTACGGGTTGACGTCGCCGCCGGGCACCCGGTTCTCCATCCGCAGCGACGGGCCGTGGCCGACCACCCGGTAGGCGCAGGTGCGGTTGTCCCGGCCCCAGGCGACGGCGGTCGGGGCGAAGGAGCCGGGGCGGTAGCGCTTGTACGAGTTGATGTTGGGTGCGTACAGCAGGGCGAACTCGCGCAGGGCGACGAGCTGTCCGGCCAGGAAGTGCCGCATGGTGTCGGTCATCCGGCCGTCCCGGTCCGCGAAGGCGGGGGCGCCGACGGCGTCGCGCAGCGACAGGTGGATGTGGCAGCTGTTGCCCTCGCGCTCGTCGTACTTGGCCATGAAGGTGAGCGCGCAGCCCTGTTGGGCGGCGATCTCCTTGGCGCCGGTCTTGTAGACGCTGTGCTGGTCGCAGGTGGTGAGGGCGTCCGTGTAGCGGAAGGCGATCTCGTGCTGGCCGAGGTTGCACTCGCCCTTGGCGGACTCCACGGTCAGCCCGGCGCCGGCCATCTCGTTGCGGATCCGGGAGAGCAGCGGCTCGATCCGGGCGGTGCCCAGCATCGAGTAGTCCACGTTGTAGAGGTTCGCCGGGGTCAGGCCGCGGTAACCGCCGAGCCAGGCCTGCTCGTAGGTGTCGCGGAAGACGAGGAACTCCAGCTCGGTGCCGATGTCCGCGGCCAGGCCGTACTCGGCGAGCCGCTCGATCTGGCGGCGCAGCAGCTGGCGCGGGGCGGCGTCCACCGGGTGGCCGCCGTGCCGGGCGAGGTCGGCGGTGACCTGGGCGGTGCCCGGCTGCCAGGGGGTCAGCCGCAGGGTCGCGAGGTCGGGGCGCATCGCGAAGTCGCCGTAGCCGGTGGCCCAGGAGGAGAAGGCGTAGCCGTCCACGGTGTTCTGGTCCACGTCCACGGCCAGCAGGTAGTCGCAGGCCTCGGCGCCGTTCTCGGCCACCTCGTCGAGGAAGAAGCGGGCGGCGAACCGTTTGCCCTGGAGGCGCCCCTGCATGTCGGTGAAGGAGAGCGCGACGGTGTGCACCTCGCCCGCGTCCACCAGGATGCGCAGTTCGTCCAGGGTCAGCGGCGGCCGGGGCGGCGAGCCCGCGGCGGCGTTCTCGGGCATGGCGGAACCCCTCCTCCTCGATCACTCTTCGAGATCAAGCGGTCACAGCGAACCGTACGGCCTGCGGCTCGCGGGGCGGAAGAGGGCGGACGGGTGTGGCGCGCCGACATGCGTGGTTGACGGTGTATCAGACGGTGCGGGAGGAGAATGCGCGCCATGGATCGCAGGCCTTTCATCGGTGTCAGCACCTATCTGGTGGACGCGAGTTGGAGCGACTGGCGGGGCCGCCGGGTGGCCCTGGTGCCGGAGCGGTACACCGCGTACGTCCAGGACTCCGGTGGGATCGCCGTCCTGCTGCCGCCCGACGCCCCCGAGCGCGCGCCCGAGGTGCTCGCCCGGCTGGACGCCCTGGTCATCGCGGGCGGGCCGGACCTCGACCCCGGCTACTACGGGGAGCCGACGCATCCGGCGACGGAGGTGGACTCGCCGGAGCGGGACGCCTGGGAGGTGGCGCTGCTGCGGGGCGCGCTGGCGGCGGGCATGCCGGTGCTGGGGATCTGCCGGGGCATGCAGATCCTGAACGTGGTGTGCGGGGGAACGCTGGTGCAGCACCTGCCGGACGTGGTGGCGGTGGACGTGCACGGCGGATCGCCGGGGAAGTACGGGACGCACGTGGTGCGGCCGGTGCCGGGGACGCTGGTGGGCGGGCTGCTGCCGGAGAGCGAGCTGGAGGTGCCGACCTTCCACCACCAGGGGGTGGGCCGGCTGGGGGCGGGGCTGCGGGTGAGCGCGCTCGCCCCGGACGGGACGGTGGAGGCGGTGGAGGGGCCGGGGTTCACGGTGGGGGTGCAGTGGCATCCGGAGCAGGGGGACGATCTGCGGGTGATGCAGGCCCTGGTCCGGGCGGCCACCGCGGCGGCCCTGGACGCGGTGGCGCTGCGCTGAGCCCGGACGGGGCCGGGCATTCACCTCACCCGTTCAGGTGAGCCGGAATCGCGGCCCTGACCAGGTCCTGTGCCAGCGGCAGTCCGGCCGCCGACACACCCTTCCGTACGGGGCCCGCGGGGCGCCTGAACGGCAACGACAACGGTCACCAGTACAGCCTTTGGATCTTTGTCGATTCTGCGGTTCACTTCGAGTGCGGGGCGATCGCATCCCGTCACCAATCACCCGTGCACCCAGAGAGGGCTTCGATGGCCGGGCACGAGCACTCCCACGATGATCATGCGCATGACCAACAGCACGCGCACGGCCACGGGCACGAACACGGGGGCCACGGCGGGCACGGGGGCCACTCGCACGGCGTGGCCGCCGACGCCGACCGCCGCTGGCTGGTCAGCGCCCTCGCCCTGATCGTCGTCTTCATGGCCGGCGAGGTCGCGGTCGGCTTCGCCGCCCGCTCACTGGCCCTGATCTCCGACGCGGCGCACATGCTCACCGACGCCGCCTCGATCGTGCTGGCCCTGGTCGCGATGCGGCTGGCCGCCCGGCCGGCCCGCGGCGGCTACACGTACGGGCTCAAGCGCGCCGAGATCCTCTCCGCGCAGGCCAACGGCGTGACCCTGCTGGTGCTGTCGGCCTGGCTGGGCTACGAGGCGGTCAGGCGGCTGATCGAGCCGCCGCAGGTCACCGGCTCGCTGGTGCTGGTCACCGCGCTGATCGGGATCGTGGTCAACCTGGCCGCGACCTGGTGCATGTCGAAGGCCAACCGCACCTCGCTGAACGTCGAGGGCGCCTTCCAGCACGTGCTCACCGACCTGTACGCGTTCATCGCCACCGCCGTCGCCGGCGCGGTCATGCTGACCACCGGCTTCGCCCGCGCCGACGCCATCGCCTCGCTGATCGTCGTCGCACTGATGCTCAAGGCCGGCATCGGGCTGGTCCGGGACTCCGGGCGGATCTTCCTGGAGGCCGCCCCGGCCGGGATCGACCCGGACACCGTGGCCGACCGGCTGGTCGCCGAACCGCTGGTCGAGGAGATCCACGACCTGCACATCTGGGAGATCACCTCCAACCAGCCGGCCCTGTCCGCGCACATCCTGGTCACCCCCGGCGGCGACTGCCACGCCGTCCGGCGCGGGCTGCAGCGCCGGCTGGCGGAGGAGTACGGCATCACCCACAGCACGCTCCAGGTCGACCACGTCGGCGAGGACGAGGCGGGCGCCCTCCTCCAGATCGCCGCCCCGGGCGACTCCGCCGCCGAGCACTGCGCCGACGCGCACGGCCCGGTGCACCGCGCGGGCCCGCACGAGCACTGAGGCCTCTCCGACGGCGCCGTACGGCATGATCTGAGGTGTGACCGCACCGCGACTGATGCTGCTCGACTCCGCCAGCCTGTACTTCCGGGCCTACTTCGGCGTACCGGACACCCTGCGCTCCCCGCAGGGTGAGCCGGTCAACGCCGTCCGCGGCCTGCTGGACTTCATCGCCCGGCTGGTCCAGGACCACCGCCCCGACGAACTCGTCGCCTGCATGGACGCCGACTGGCGCCCGCAGTGGCGGGTGGACCTCGTCCCCTCGTACAAGACCCACCGGGTCGCCGAGGCGGCCGAGGACGGCGAGGAGGAGGTGCCCGACACGCTCGCCCCGCAGGTCCCGGTGATCGAGCAGGTGCTGGACGCGCTCGGCATCGCCCGGGTCGGCTCCCCCGGCTACGAGGCGGACGACGTGATCGGCACCCTCACCGCCCGCGCGAAGGGCCCGGTGCAGATCGTCACCGGCGACCGCGACCTCTTCCAACTCGTCGACGACGCCCGGGAGATCACCGTGCTCTATCCCGTCAAGGGCATGGGCAACCTCCAGGTCACCGACGACGCGCTCCTGCTGGAGAAGTACGGCGTGCGCGGCGCGCAGTACGCCGACATGGCCGCCCTGCGCGGCGACCCGTCCGACGGCCTGCCCGGCGTCAAGGGCATCGGCGAGAAGACCGCCGCCCAGCTGATCAACGAGTACGGCGACCTCGCGACCATCCGCGCCGCCGCCCTGGACACGGGCTCCAAGCTCACCCCGGCCCGCCGCCGCAACATCGTCGAGGGCTCCGCCTACCTCGACGTCGCCCCCAAGGTCGTCCGCGTCGCCGACGACGCCCCGCTGCCCGCCTTCGACCCGGCCCTCCCCCACGAGCCGCTCGACCCGATGACCCTCGAAGAGCTCTCCACCCGCTGGGGTCTCGGCACCTCCCTGGCCCGCGTCCTGGAGGTCCTCGCCACCCGCTGAGCCCCCGGACGAGAGGGCCCGCACGTTCGACGCGAACGTGCGGGCCCTCGCCCTACCGGCGGTGAGCAGAAGGGCCGATGAGCCGGGTGGCCGATGAGCCGGGTGGCCGATTCCGGCGGGCGACACGTGGACGTCCGGGATGGGATGGAGGGGCCCGGTCCTCGTCCCCGCTCCGCGGCCTCTCTGATGGAGACGTACCTCATGCGGCCTCGCTTCGTCCCAGCCCGGCTCGCCGCCGGGCTGGCGCTCGCCCTGGCGTTCACCATCGGCGGCACGCCGGTGTCCTGGGCCGTCCAGCCGGTCCCTCCGTCCGCGCAGTCACCGACGGCCGGGCCCGGACAACCCCTCCAGGACCCCCCGGAACTGGTGAGCCACGACGGCGTGCTCAGGGCGGAGATCGTCGTCGCCAGACGCAAGGTCGCGGTGGGCGACCGCGAGCTGTACGCGCTGACGTACAACGACCGCTACATGCCGCCCACCCTGAGGATCCGCCCGGGTGACCGGGTGGAGCTGGCCATGACGAACGCCGGGTCCGAGGACACCAACCTCCACGTCCACGGGCTGCACGTGTCACCCAAGAGCCCGTCCGACGACATCTTCATCGCCATCAAGCCCGGTGAGACCTACCACTACCGCTACCGCATCCCGGGCGACATCACGCCGGGCACCTACTGGTACCACTCCCACGAGCACATGCGCTCGGCCGCGCAGGTCGCGGGCGGCGAGTCGGGCATCATCATCGTCGACGGGTTGCAGCGGTACCTGCCCCGCAAACTGCGGCACATCACCGAGCACATCGTCGCGCTCAAGGACGACCAGGTCGAGGGCGACTCCGTCAAGACCGACGACCTGAGCATCGGCGCACCGACCAATCGCACCGTCAACGGCCAGCAGAACCCGGTCATCCGCATCCGGCCGGGCGAGACCCAGCTGTGGCGACTGGCCAACATCGGCGCCAACATCTACTACAAGCTCCACCTGCCGGGCAGCGCGTTCCACGTGATCGCGCAGGACGGCTACCCGGTCGAACGCGTCTACGCCGCCGACTCCCTGGTCATTCCGGCCGGCGCCCGCTTCGACGTGCTGGTACAGGGCGGCCCGCCCGGCACCACCCCGCTCCAGACCCTCGCCTACGACACCGGACCGGACGGAAACCAGTTCCCCCAGGTGGACCTGGCCACCGTGGTCTCCCAGGGCACACCGATGGAACCGGCGACACTGCCCGTCCGCTTCGCCCACAACGACGACCTCGCGGACGCCCCGATCGCCGCCCGGCACGACATCGTCTACACGGAGAACGCGGCCGGCACCGAGTTCTACATCAACGGCGAACAGTTCGACCCCAACCGGGTCGACCTCACCTCGAAGCTGAACACCGTCGAGGAGTGGCGCGTCGTCAACAACACCGGGGAGGAACACTCCTTCCACGTCCACACCGACCACTTCCAGCTGATGAGCATCAACGGCACACCCACCCCGCCCGACCACCGCTGGTACGAGACCATCAACGTCCCGGCCAACGGCAACGCCGTCCTGCGCATCCGCTTCGACGACTTCACCGGCAGGACCGTCCTGCACTGCCACATCCTCAACCACGAGGACAAGGGCATGATGGCCGTCCTCGACATCGTCCCGGACCACCCGGCCTCACCGCAGGGCAGCTGAGCGGCCTCCCGCCCAGCCGGTCTCCCGGGCATGCGAAGGGGCCCGCGCGTTCGGCGTCGAACGTGCGGGCCCCTTCCGGGTCGTACTAGCCCACCGAGGAGTAGGCGATGATGCCGCGGCGGAGGCCGTCGACGGCCTTGCGGGCGGTCTTACGGAGTTCGGCGTCCTCGCCGGCCGCGTCCTGGATCTGGCCAAGGACGTCGATCAGCTGCTTGGTCCAGCGGACGAAGTCGCCGGCCGGCATCTCGGCGTCGCGCAGCACCTGGTCCAGGTTGTGGCCGAGCGCCCAGCGGTAGGAGGCCCAGGCGAAGCCGAAGTCCGGCTCGCGCTGGCCGACGCCCTCGGCGGTGTTGATCCGGTGCTGCTCCTCCAGGGCGTCCAGGTGGCCCCAGATCCGGACCATCCGGCCGAGCGCCTCCTTGGCCGCGCCCTCCGGCACCCGGGGGGCGCCGGCGTCGTCGGACTGGCGGGCCTCGTACACCAGCGCCGAGGCGCAGGCGGCGAGTTCGGCGGCGGCGAGGCCCTTCCAGACGCCCTCGCGGATGCACTCGGAGGCGAGCAGGTCGAGCTCGCCGTAGAGCCGGCCGAGCCGCTTGCCGTCCTCGGTGACGGTGTCCCCGCGCAGGTAGCCGAGGTCGGTGAGCAGCCCGCAGACCCGGTCGAAGGTGCGGGCGATGGTGTGGGTGCGCGAGCGCATCCGGCGTTCCAGCAGCTCGGTGTCGCGGTGCAGCCGGTGGTAGCGCTCGGCCCAGCGGGCGTGGTCCTCGCGGTCGGAGCAGCCGTGGCAGGGGTGCTGGCGCAGTTCGGTGCGCAGCCGGGTGATCTCCGGGTCGTCGGCGGCGGCCGCGCGGCCGCGCCGGAACCGCTCGGGCTCCAGGTGGCCGGCCTTGGTGCGCAGCGCCGAGGCGAGGTCGCGCCGGGACTGCGGGCTGCGCGGGTTGAAGGACTTGGGGATGCGGACGCGCTCGATCGCGGCGACCGGGTGGGGGAAGTCGATCATCGCGAGCCGCTTGACCTGCCGCTCGGCGGTGAGCACCACCGGGCGCGGGCCGTCCTGGAAGTCGGGGTGGCGCGTGCCGCCCCGGCCGGAGCGGTTGACCGGCGGCAGGCCCGGGTCGAGGACCAGGGCGAGGCCGGCGAACTTGCCGGTGGGCACGTGGATGACGTCGCCCGGCTTGAGCTGCTCGATCGACTCGACGGCGGCGGCGCGGCGCTGGCTGGTGCCCTCGCGGGCCAGCTCGTTCTCACGGTCCTTGAGCCTGCGGCGCAGCTCCATGTACTCGTCGAAGTCGCCGAGGTGGCAGGTCATGGACTCGCGGTAGCCGTCCAGTCCCTCCTCGTTGCGCTGCACCTGGCGGGCGATGCCGACCACCGAGCGGTCCGCCTGGAACTGGGCGAAGGAGGTCTCCAGCAGTTCGCGCGAGCGGTGCCGGCCGAACTGGCCGACCAGGTTGACGGCCATGTTGTAGGAGGGCCGGAAGCTGGACTTGAGCGGGTAGGTGCGGGTGCCGGCCAGGCCGGCCAGCGCCTCCGGGTCGAGGCCGCGCTGCCAGAGCACCACGGCGTGGCCCTCGACGTCGATGCCGCGCCGCCCGGCCCGGCCGGTGAGCTGGGTGTACTCGCCGGGGGTGATGTCGGCGTGGGTCTCGCCGTTCCACTTGACCAGCTTCTCCATGACCACCGAGCGGGCGGGCATGTTGATGCCGAGCGCCAGGGTCTCGGTCGCGAAGACGGCCTTGACCAGGCCCTTCACGAAGAGCTCCTCGACGACCTCCTTGAACCGGGGCAGCATCCCGGCGTGGTGGGCGGCGATGCCGCGCTCCAGCCCGTCCAGCCACTCGAAGTAGCCGAGGACGTGCAGGTCCTCGTCGGGGATGTCGGCGCAGCGCTCCTCAACGATGGCGCGGACCAGGGCGCGGTCGGAGTCCTTGTTGAGCCGCAGGCCGGAGCTGAGGCACTGCTGCACGGCGGCCTCGCAGCCGGCCCGGCTGAAGATGAAGGTGATCGCGGGCAGCAGGCCCTCGGCGTCGAGCCGGTCGATGACGTCCACCCGGCCCGGGGTCCAGACCCGGCCGGGACGGCCGTTGGGCATCGAGCGGCCCCGGCCGCGGCCGAAGCGGTCGCGCGGGTTGCGGTCCAGTTCGGAGCGGGCGAGCCGGACCAGCTCGGGGTTGACGGCCTTGCCCGGGTTCTTCAGGTTGTTCTTCGGGCGGCCGTCCCGGTCCGGGTTGGCGAACAGGTCGTACATCCGGTTGCCGGCCATCACGTGCTGCCACAGCGGCACGGGGCGGGTCTCGGAGACGATCACCTTGGTGCCGCCGCGGACGGTGTCCAGCCAGTCGCCGAACTCCTCGGCGTTGGAGACGGTCGCGGAGAGAGAGGCGAGGGTGACCGACTCGGGGAGGTGGATGATGACCTCCTCCCAGACGGCGCCGCGGAAGCGGTCGGCGAGGTAGTGCACCTCGTCCATCACCACGTAGCCGAGGCCGTCGAGGGTGCTGGAGCCCGCGTAGAGCATGTTGCGCAGCACCTCGGTGGTCATGACCACCACGGGGGCGTCGCCGTTGACGGTGTTGTCGCCGGTGAGCAGGCCGACCTTGGCGGCGCCGTAGCGCTTGACCAGGTCCCCGTACTTCTGGTTGGACAGCGCCTTGATCGGCGTGGTGTAGAAGCACTTGCGGCCCGCCTGGAGGGCCAGGTGCACGGCGAACTCGCCGACGATGGTCTTCCCGGAGCCGGTGGGGGCGGCGACCAGGACGCCCGAGCCGGCCTCCAGCGCCTCGCAGGCCTCCAGCTGGAAGTCGTCCAGCGGGAAGTCGTACAGCTGCTGGAAGCCGTGCAGGGCGGTGGCCTGCTCCTTGGCCCGGCGACGGCTGGCCGCGTACGCCTCGGCGGGGCTGAGCTCCTGGTCGGCCTGGGCGCCCTGGGGCTCTGGATCGGGGGTGTTCATCGCCGTCCGGGTGTGGTTGGTGTGATCTCGCATCTCAGCGAGAGGTTACCCGGGAGGACTGACATCGATAGCACTGTTTTCCGCAGCGCGGTCCGTACCCCGGTCCGCGCCGCGGGATCATCACCGGACCACCGCGGGATCAGTTCTCTCTCAGGTCCATAGTGGCAAATGTCCTCAAGTGATCGGAATGGAACCGGGTTCGTACGTCTCCGGTCATTCCCGCGACTGCGGGCGGCGGCCGAGGACTACCGGCCGCTCAGCAGCCCCGCCAGCCCGTCCGCGAGCCGCTCGTACTCCTCCGCCCGGTTGTACAGCTGGGCACTGACCCGCAGCACCCCGCCGCCCGACCACGGGCGGACGGCGATCCGGGTGCCGAGCCGCCGCCACACCTCGGCCATCAGCGGCCGCACGTCCTGCTCCTCCTCGCCCCAGCCCGCCGGCAGCCGTACGGCACGCATCGACACCCCGGGCGTCGCGGGCAGCGGCCGCAGGCCCGCGCGCTCGACCAGCACCCGCGCGCCGTACGCGGCGAGCGCGTCGTTGTGCGCCGCCACCGTCTCGGGGCCGAGCCCGCGCAGCAGCTCGAAGCCGGCCGGAGCGGCCAGCCAGCCCGTGTAGTCGCAGGTCCCGCGCCATTCGACGTTCCACGGGAAGCCCTTGTCGTGCTCCCAGGAGAAGGTCAGCGGGCGTATCCGCTCCGTCCACTCGGGGCGGACGGCGAGCACACCGGTGCCGCGCGGGGCGAAGGCCCACTTGTGCAGGTTGCCGAACCAGAAGTCGGCGTCGGGGTCGGCCGGGGCGGGCAGCATGCCGGGCGCGTGGGCCCCGTCCACGACGGTGGTCACTCCGCGCCCGCGCAGTTCGGCGAGCAGCTCCGGGCCGGCCAACAGGCGGGCGGTGGGCGAGGTGATCTGGTCGAGGACGGCGACGGTGGTGCGCCCGTCGACGGCGGCGAGCACGGCTTCCCGGACGGCCCGCTCGTCCGGGGCGTCCAGGGGCACCTCGACCACGACCACCTCGGCACCGGTCTCGGCGGCCCTGCGGACGGCGGCCCTGGTGACCACCCCGTAGCCGTGGTCGGTGACGAGGATCCGGTCTCCGGGCGCGAACGGGATGCTGTCCAGGGCGATCGCGACCGCCTCGGTGACGTTGGAGACCATGGCCAGCCGGTCCGGGTCGGTGCCCAGCTCCGCGGCGATCCGGGCCCGCGCCGCGCCGATCCGGGCCGGCAGGTCGGCGAAGAAGCCGTCCGGGTCCAGCTCGTGCTCGGCCCGCAGCCGCTCCTGCAGCCGCTGCACCGGGACGGGCACCGCACCGTACGAGCCGTGGTTCAGGTGGGCGGCGTCCGTCGACACCGCGAACAGCCCCTCGGCGGCGGGCAGCGGGGCCGGGGGCTCGACGGTCGAAAGGTCCTCGATCACGGTGGTTCCTCCCTTATGGTGTGTGACATTTCACATGGCAGAATACTGGTCCGGGCACGCACCCCACGACCACCATCGGGCCGTGACCTTCACCGACGCATTCCTCTCCCTCAGCGCCCGTACCGGTCGGTTCACCTTCGGCGCCCCGTCCGCGCACGCCCTCTCCGAGGACGGTACCCGCGTACTGCTGCTCCGCTCGACCGGCCCCGAGGACCCGGTCAACCGCCTGCACCTGCTCGACGTCACCACCGGGGAGGAGCGCCTGGTCGCCGACCCGACCGCCCTCGCCCCCGGCCGCAGCGGCGAGCGCGACGAACTGCCCGCCGTCGAACGGCGACTGCGCGAACGCACCCGGCTGGTCGCCGCCGGGATCGGCACCTACGCCGCCACCGCGGACCTCGCCACCGCCGTCTTCGCCCTGGACGGCCGGCTGTTCCGCACCGACACCGCCACCGGCACCAGCACCGAACTGCCCACCGCCGGGCCCGCGTTCGACCCCCGCCCGGACGCCACCGGCGAGCGCGTCGCCTACGTCGCGGACGACGCGCTGTACGTGACCCCGGAGCCGACGCCCCTCTCCCCCGCCGACGGCGCCCGCTGGGGCGTCGCCGAGTTCGCGGCCGCCGAGGAGCTCGGCCGCGCCCGGGGCCACTGGTGGCGCCCGGACGGCGGCGCGCTGCTGGCCGCCCGGGTGGACGAATCCGCCCTCCCCCGCCGCTACTTCGCCGACCCGGCCCGCCCCGGCGAGCCCGGTGAGGACTTCGCCTACCCGCAGGCCGGAGGCCCCAACGCCGACGTCCAGCTCTGGGTGCTCGGCCTCGACGGCGCCCGGGTCCGACTGCGGTGGGACGCCGAGGAGTTCCCGTACGTCTGCGCCGCCTCCTGGGCCTCGGACGACGAGGTGCTGCTGACCGTCGCCGACCGGCTCCAGCAGAACGTGCTGCTGCTCACCGCCGAACCGGCCACCGGCGAGACCCGCGAACTCTCGCGCACCACGGACGAGTTCTGGGTCGACGACCTCCCCGGCACCCCCGCCCGGCTGCCCGACGGCCGTCTGCTCACCGTCCACGACACCCCGCAGGCCCGCGGCCTCGCCCTGGACGGCGAGCCGCTGGACACCACCGGACTCCAGATCCGCCGGGTGGTCGGCCGCTTCGGCGGCGCACTGCTCTGCGAGACCGGCCAGGGCGACCCGGCCGACCAGTACGTCCACCTCGTCGACCCGGACGGCGGTGCGCCCGTCCTCCTCGCCGGAGACCCCGCCGAAGGCCCCACCGGAGGCCCTGGCGTGCACTCCGCGCTCGCCGCCGGCGACACCCTGCTGCTCACCTCCGCCACCGCCGAGGGCATCCGGCGGGTCGTCCGCCGGGCGGGCCACGAGCTGCCGCTCACCGACCTGAGCGCCGCCCTGCCGTACACCGTCCGCCCGCGGTTCGAACGGGTCACCGAGCGCGGCCTGCCCACCGCCGTGGTGTACCCGCGCGAGCACGTCCCGGGCCGCCGGCTGCCCGTCCTGCTGGACGTGTACGGCGGGCCGGGGTACCAGGCCGTCGCCACCGAGCCGCGCCGCTGGCAGCTCCGCCAGTGGTGGGCCGACCAGGGCTTCGCCGTGGTCACCACCGACAACCGCGGCACCCCCTTCGTCTCCCCCGACTTCACCCGGGCGATCTTCCGCCGCTTCTCCCTGGCGGCCCTGGACGACCAGGTCGACGCCCTGCACGCGCTCGCCGCGCACCACCCCGACCTCGACCTCGGCCGGGTCGGCGTGCGCGGCTGGTCGTACGGCGGCTACTTCGCCGCGCTCGCGGTGCTGCGCCGCCCGGACGTCTTCCACGCGGCCTGCGCGGGCGCCCCGCCCACCGACTTCCGGCTCTACGACACCGCGTACACCGAGCGCTACCTCGGCCTGCCGCAGGACAACCCCGAGGGCTACGCCGCCGACTGCCTGCTCACCGACGCACCCGGCCTGACCAGGCCGCTGCTGCTGATCCACGGGCTGGCCGACGACAACGTCCACCCCTCGCACACCCTGCTGCTCTCCCAGGAGCTCACCCGGGCCGGCCGCCCGCACGGCGTGCTGCCGCTGCCGGGCGTCACCCACATGACTCCGGGCGGGGTGAACGAGCAGGTGGCCGCGGCCGAACTCGCCTTCCTCCAGCAGTCCCTGGGCTGATCGGTTGATCCGTCCGGGCCGGGCCGGAGCTCGCCATGCCGGCCGGGCGTCGGGCAGTCGAGGGGCGTCGCACCTGCGGGTGCGACGCCCCTTCGCTTGCTTCACACCCCTTCCACGCGGCACGTGACATGTGAAATATTACCTGCGCTTCACCCATCGATGACCGAAGCACCCCCCAACCCCCGGAAAGGACCGGTCAGTTGCGCAGACTGTCCGCGGCCCTCGCCGCCGCGCTCACCACGGGCGCGATAGCGGCCACCCTGCTGGGCTCCCCCGCCCAGGCCGCTCCCCCGACCCCCCTCACCGTCACCGCCGCCCAAACCGCGGCGGACCAGGGCGCCGAGGCCCCGCCCGCGCCGCTGGTCCCGCAGGAGCGCGAGCGCCAGGCGCTGCGCGGCAAGGCCCTGGAACAGCTCAACAAGGGCGCCGTCGCCAAGGCCGACGGCAAGCGGGCCCCGGCCAAGGTGAAGGTCGGCAACGACTACGTCCAACTCGCCCACCAGCGCACGGACAAGGTCTTCGTGATCCTCGCCCAGTTCGGCGACGAGGTCGACAACACCACCCAGTGGAACGGCCAGCCGCGCTACGGCGGCACCCCGGGCCCGCGCCACAACCAGATCCCCAAGCCGGGCAGGGACGACAACCACACGCTGTGGGAGTCGGACTTCAGCCGCGACTACTACCAGAAGATGTTCTTCGACGACACGCCCGGCGCGGTGTCGATGCGCAACTACTACCGCACCCAGTCCTCCGGCCGGTACGACGTCGAGGGCACCGTCAGCGACTGGGTCACCGTCCCGTACAACGAGGCCCGCTACGGCAGCAACAAGGGCCCGCAGGGCTCCGGCGCCTGGACCCAGGCCCAGGAGTTCGTCCGGGACGCCCTCAAGGCCTGGTACGACGGCGAGATCGCCAAGGGCCGCAGCGTCGCCGACATCAGGGCGCAGCTCTCCCAGTACGACGTCTACGACCGCTACGACCACACCAAGACCGGCGAGTTCAACCAGCCCGACGGCTACCTGGACAACGTCATCGTGGTGCACGCGGGCGTCGACGAGACCTGGGGCGGCGGTGCCCAGGGCGCCGACGCCCTGTGGGCGCACCGCAGCTGGGCCTTCCCGGACGCGACCGGCCGGACCGGGCCGGACGGCAACCGGATCGGCGGCGCGCCGGTCGGCGACACCGGGCTGTACGTCTACGACTACGTCCAGGCGGGCGAGAACAGCGGCGTGGGCCTGTTCGCCCACGAGTACGGCCACAACCTCGGCCTGCCCGACCTGTACCCCACCAACGGCGGTGACAACAGCGTCAACTTCTGGTCGCTGATGTCCTCCGGCTCCTACCTCGGCAAGGGCCCCAACACCACCGGCGGCTACCCCGGCGACCTCGACGCCTGGAGCAAGCTGCAGTTCGGCTGGCTCGACTACGACGAGGCTCAGGCCGCCACCCGCTCCACCCATGCCCTCGGGGTGAGCAGTTACAACACCGACCTGGCCCAGGCCCTCCTGGTCCACCTGCCGGACGGCACCACCAGCACCGACCTCGCCGATCCGTACGAGGGCGGCAGGCAGTGGTGGAGCGACACCGGCGACAACCTCGACAACTCCCTCGCCCGCGACGTCGATCTACGCACCGCCACCGGCCCGGCCGCCCTGGACGCCGCGGTCTGGTACGACACCGAGCAGGACTACGACTTCCTCACCGTCGAGGCCTCCACCGACCAGGGCAAGCGCTGGACGGCCCTGGGCGGCACCGTGGACGGCGCGCCGATCGGCAACACCAACGCCAACACCCCTGGTCTGAGCGGCAGTTCCGGCACCTACCGGAAGCTGCACATCCCGCTGGACGGCTACCTCGGCCAGCAGGTCCGGCTGCGGTTCCACGTCACCTCGGACAGCAACACCCACGGCAGGGGCGTGCTGGTCGACGCCGTGAAGCTCACCGCCGGCGGCGCGGAGCTGTTCGCCGACGGTGCCGAGAACGGCCCGAACGGCTGGACGGCCAACGGCTTCACCATCATCACCGGCCGCACCGCCGTCAAGCAGCACCCGCGCGCCTACCTCGCCGAGAACCGCCGCTACACCGGCTACGGCGCGTTCCTGAGGACCGGCCCGTACAACTTCGGGTACGGCGGTGTCGCGGGCAAGGCCAACGTGGTGGACAACTACCCGTACCAGGAGGGCGTCCTGCTCTGGCTGTGGGACACCTCGTACGGCGACAACAACACCAAGGACCACCCCGGCGGCGGGCTGATCCTGCCGATCGACGCCCACCCGGCGCCGATCCGCTTCGCCGACGGCAGCCTGGTCAACGGGCGGGCGCAGACCTTCGACGCGCCGTTCTCGCTCAAGCCGACCACCGCCTTCACCCTGCACAAGGGCGGCGTCGCGGTGCGGATCCCGTCCGAGCCGGCCGTCCCGGTGTTCAACGACCACACCGGCGTGTACGGCGACCCGGCCACCCCGCAGCTCGCGGTGAAGGTGCCGGACACCAACACGAGGATCGAGGTCGTCCGGGAGACCCAGGGCGGGCGGGTCACGACCGTCCGGGTCGGCCCGGCCTCCTGACCCGGCGAACGCGTGGAAGGGCCCCGGATCCCCCCGACGAAAAGGGATCCGGGGCCTGCTCGTGCGCCCGGGCTCAGCGCTCCAGGCTGCGCGCGGTGCGCGCGGCGGTGACCACCCCGAGGACGACGATCGCGGCGATCCCGAAGGTCATGTACCGGGCCGCGTCGACCGGGCTGTCCCCGCCCAGGTTGACGAGGGTGCCGGCCAGCGCCGAGGTGACCGAGATCGCGATCAGCTGGGTGGTGTTGATCGCCGCGGCCGCCTTGCCGCCCTCGGCGGGGTCGCTGCTACTGCGCATCGCGGTCACGCTCAGGTGCGGGAAGGCCAGCCCGATTCCGGTACCGGCACCGAACAGCGCCACCGCCCACAGCACCACCCGCAGCCCGGAGGCGTGCCCGGTCTGCGCCAGCCCGTAGACCAGCAGGCCGGTGACCAGCAACAGCGGGGCGGTGCGGATCGCCAGGGCCCGGCCGCGGACGGAGTCGATCCCGACGCTGAACAGCTGGGCGGCGGTCCAGCCCGCCGAGGTCGCGGCGCCGAGGAACCCGGCCACCAGCGGGCCGAGACCGCCCAGCTGCTGGCCGAACAGCGGGATGAAGTTCTCCGCCACCACGCCGGCGCAGAGCACCGCGACGGTCAGGTAGAGCCACTTCAGCGGGTTGCCGGCCCGGTAGGTCTGCTGCGGCAGCACCGTCGCCGCCCCACGCCGCTCGGCCGCCACGAAGCCGATCAGCAGCGCCAGCCCGGCGAGCAGGCAGACCGCCGTCGGCCAGCCGCTCGGCACGGTCGAGCTGATGCTGAAGGCGGCCGCCGCCAGGGTGAGCAGCAGCAGCGAGGCCAGCGGCACCGGGCCGCTGCCCTGCCCTGCTCCGGAGCGCCCGGGCAGCACCCGGCGGGCCAGCGCGGCCAGCACCAGCGCGGCGACCAGCAGCAGCACGTACCCCCAGCGCCAGGCTCCGAGCTGGGCGAACAGCCCACCCAGCGAGGGCCCGACCAGGGTGCCGACGCCCCACATCGCGGAGACCAGTCCGGCCCCCCGGGTCCACAGCCGCTCCGGCAGCGCGCTGCGGATCACGGCGTAGCCGAGCCCGGACAGCAGTCCACCGCCGAGCCCCTGCACCACCCGGCCGAGGATCAGCGCCGCTATCGACGGACTGAGCGCGTTGACCACGGCTCCGGCGCCGAAGACCAGGAAGCCGAGCACGTAGGCGCGGGCCGCGCCGAGGCGGTCCAGCAGCCGGCTGACCAGCATCGAGGCGATGACGGCGGCCATCAGGAAGCCGGTGGCCACCCACGCGTAGTACCGCTCCCCGCCGATGTCGGCGACGATCGAGGGCATCAGCGCGGCGGTGAAGTACAGGTTCATCGCGTACAGCGCGACGCCGCCGGCCAGGATCGACGCGGCGGCCGCGTACCGGCGGGAGAAGAGTTCACCCCACCCTCCGGAGGCTCCGGACGGTATCGAATCCGGAGGGTAACTTCCATGCTCAGCGGTGATGGTGGCGTTCTCTACGACAGATGATTCGGTCACGTCCGGTACGCTAGGACTTCAACAGAACTTGAAGTCAAGGAGTCGCCATGACCACCGCGCCGGTCGATCTGCTGAGCGTCGGTGAGGTGGCCCGGCGGGCCGGGATCGCCACCTCGGCGGTGCGCTTCTACGAGGACCAGGGGCTGATCTCCTCCGAGCGGTCGGCGGGCAACCAGCGCCGCTACCGGCGGCACGTGCTGCGCCGGATCTCGCTCATCCTGGTCGCCAAGCGCCTCGGCATCCCGCTCGCCGAGGTCGCCGAGGTCTTCACGGGCCTGCCCGAGGACCGGATGCCGGGCAAGCACGACTGGGAGCGCATCTCCCGGCGCTGGGCCGAGCAGCTGCACGCCCGGCGGATGGAGCTGGAGCGGCTGGAGTCCGAACTGACCGGCTGCATCGGCTGCGGCTGCGTGTCGCTGCGCCGCTGCCGGGTGCTCAACCCGGGCGACGAACTCGCCACCGAGGGGCCCGGCCCGCGCCTGCTGCCGCCGCTCACCGAGGAGGCGTGACGGAGGGTGGGCGGGGTGGATCCCGGTCGGACGCGGCCCTCGTGAGGTTCCCCGCCGCGTCCGACCGGGGGTTCGTGGTGGCTACTCCGGGAAGTGGCAGGCCGCCTCCCGGCCGCCCGTGACACCGGTAGCCGTGGCCGCGCCGCCCGCACCGCCGGTCGCCTCGCCCGCGACACCGGTCGCCGCACCCGCACCGCCGGTCCCGACGATCCGCAGCAGCGGCCGCTCCGTCCGGCAGATCTCCCGCGCCTTCGGGCAGCGCGGGTGGAAGGTGCACCCCGTCGGAGGATCGGCCGGACTCGGCGGGTCGCCGAGCAGCACGATCCGCTCCCGGGCCCGCTCCGCCGCCGGATCCGGCAGCGGCACCGCGGAGAGCAGCGCCCTGGTGTACGGGTGCGCCGGGTTGCCGTACACCTCGGCCTTGTCGCCGATCTCGACGATCCGGCCGAGGTACATCACCGCGACCCGGTCGCAGACCCGCTTGACCACCGAGAGGTCGTGCGCGATGAACACGTACGCCAGGCCCAGCTCCCGCTGCAACCGCTCCATCAGATTGACCACCTGGGCCTGGATGGAGACGTCCAGTGCGGAGACCGGCTCGTCCGCGATCACCAGCTTCGGCGAGGTGGCCAGCGAGCGGGCGATGCCGATGCGCTGCGCCTGGCCGCCGGAGAACTCGTGCGGGTAGCGGTCGAGGTGTTCGGGGATCAGCCCGACCAGCTCCATCAGCTCCGCCGCGCGCTTGCGCGCGCCCGCCGCGCTCCCGCCCTGGACCAGCAGCGGCTCGGAGATGATCCGGGCCACCGTCTGCCGGGGGTTGAGCGAGGAGTACGGGTCCTGGAAGACCATCTGCAGGTTCCGCCGGTGCGGCCGCAGCCGGGCCTGGGAGAGCCCGCCGATCTCGGTGCCGTCGAAGGTGACGGTGCCCGAGGTCGGGTCGAGCAGCCGGACGATCATCCGCCCGGTGGTGGACTTCCCGCAGCCGGACTCCCCGACCAGGCCCAGCGTCTCCCCCGCGCCGAGGTCGAAGCTCACCCCGTCCACGGCCCGGACGGGTGCTCCGGCCCGGCCGGTGCGGCTGCGCCGCCCGGGGAAGGTCTTCACCAGGTCCCGTACGGACAACAGCGGTTGACTGCTCACAGCACTCCCTCCGGCACCAGCGGCAGGTGACAGGCGGCCTGGTGGCCGGGGCCGAGCGGGCCGAGCAGCGGGCGCTCGGCCACGCAGCGGGCGTGCTCCTCGGCGGACGCCGCGGTGGTGCGGACGCAGCGCGGGGCGAAGGAGCAGCCGGGGGCGGGGGCGATCAGCGACGGCGGGCTGCCGGGGATGGCCCGCAGCGGGGCGTCGTCGGTGTCGTCCAGGCGGGGCAGCGAGTCCAGCAGGCCGCGGGTGTACGGGTGCGCCGGGGTGGCGAAGAGCCGGTCCACCGGGGCCTGTTCGGCCGCCCGGCCGCCGTACATGACCAGCACCTCGTGGGCGACCCGGGCGACCACGCCGAGGTCGTGGGTGATCATCACGACGCCGAGGCCGCGCTCCTGCTGGATCCGGGCGATCAGATCGAGGATCTGCGCCTGGACGGTGACGTCGAGGGCCGTGGTGGGCTCGTCGGCGATCAGCAGCTCGGGTTCGCAGGCCAGCGCCATGGCGATCATGACGCGCTGGCGCATGCCGCCGGAGAACTGGTGCGGGTACTCGTCGACCCGGCGGGCCGGTTCCGGGATGCCGACCTCGGCCAGCATCTCGACCGCCCGGGCCCGGCCGGCCTTGCGTCCGGCCTTGAAGTGCACCCGGTAGTGCTCGGCGATCTGCTCGCCGACGGTGTAGAAGGGGTGCAGGCTGGACAGCGGGTCCTGGAAGATCATCGCGATCCGCCGGCCCCGCACCGCGCCCAGTTCCCGCTCGCCCAGGCCGGTCAGCTCCTGCCCGTTCAGCCGGATCGAGCCGGTGACGGCGGCGCCGCGGTGCAGGCCCATGACGGCGAGCGAGGTGACGGACTTGCCGCTGCCGGACTCGCCGACCAGGCCGAGGGTGCGTCCGGCCTCGACGGTGAAGGAGATGCCGTCCACGGCCCGGACGGTGCCGCGCGGGGTGTCGAAGGCGACCTTGAGGTCCTCGACCTCCAGGAGCGCAGTCGTCATCAGTACCTCACTCTCGGGTCGACGAACGCGTAGAGCACGTCGACCAGCAGGTTCGCCACGACGATGAAGAAGGCGGCGAGCAGGGTGACGCCGAGGATGACGGGCTGGTCGGAGCGGCCCAGGCCGTCGTAGAACAGCCGGCCGACGCCGGGCAGGCCGAAGATGGACTCGGTGATGACGGCTCCGGCCAGCAGGCCGCCGAGGTCCATGCCGAAGATGGTCAGGATCGGCGTCATCCCCGAGCGCAGCCCGTGCTTGACCGTCACGGTGCGCGGCGGCAGCCCCTTGGCCCGGGCGGTGCGGATGTACGGCTCGGCCATCGCCTCGATCATCGAGTTGCGGCTCTGCCTCGCGTACATGGCCGCGTACAGCAGGGCCAGCGCGATCCACGGCAGCAGCAGGTTGGAGGCCCACTCGAAGGGGTTGTCGGTGAACTGGTGGTACGCCGGGTAGGGCAGCAGCCCGGCCGTCCTGACGACGCCCCAGATCAGCATGATCGAGGTGAAGTAGACCGGCAGCGAGGCGGTGCCGACGGAGAGCACCATCAGGGTCCTGTCGACCGGCCTGCCCTTGCGCAGCGCCGAGGTGACGCCCGCGCCGAGGCCGAGGACCAGCCAGAGCGCGGCCGCCCCGAGGGCCAGCGAGATGGAGACCGGCAGCCGGTCGGTGAGCAGGTCCCAGACCGGCAGCCCGTACTCGTACGAGTAGCCGAGGCAGGGGAAGCCGCAGTGCACGGCGCTGGGGCCGGAGCCGTAGTCGCGCCCGGCGAAGATCCCGCCGAGGTAGGCGAGGAACTGTTCCCAGACCGGCTTGTCCAGGCCCATCGCCGCCTTGACGTCGGCGAGCCGCTCGGGGCTGCAGGTCTTGCCGCAGGCGGCCGCGGCCGGGTCGTTGGGCAGCAGGTAGAAGATGGCGAAGGTGATGGCGCAGATGGCGAGCAGGATGCCCGCCACGCCGAGCAGCCGGCGGCCGAGGTAGAGGATCACGACCGGCCTCCCCGGGGGTCGAGGATGTCGCGCAGCGCGTCCCCGAGCAGGGTGAAGGCGAGCACGGCGAGGAACAGGAAGACCGTCGGGATCAGGAAGTACGTCGGGTCGGTCTCGTAGTGGACGATGCTCTCGGCGATCATCTGGCCCCAGGACGCGGTCGGCGGGCGGACGCCCACGCCGAGGTAGCTGAGCGCGGCCTCGGTGGCGATCATGCCGGGGATCAGCAGCGTGGTGTACGCGATGATCGGCCCGGAGACGTTCGGGAGGATCTCCCGGGTGAGGATCCGCCAGGAGCGCGCGCCGCCGACCTTGGCGGCCTCGACGTACTCGCGGTGCTTGATCGAGAGGGTCTGGCCGCGCACCACGCGGGCGATGCCGGGCCAGGTGAACAGGCCGATCACCAGGGTGATCAGCAGGATCCGGTTGACGTCCTTGGCCACCGACATCATCGCGATCATGAAGATCAGCGAGGGAAAGGACATCGTGAGGTCCATCAGCCGGGACAGCAGGGCGTCGGTGCGCCCACCGAAGTAGCCCGCCGCGATGCCGGCCAGGGTGCCCGCGATCACGACGACGGCGGTCGCGGTGAACGCGATCAGCAGCGAGACCTGCCCTCCGTGCAGCACCCGGGCGAACAGGTCGCGTCCGGTGATCGGCTCGACGCCCAGCCAGTGCCGGGTGCTGATGCCGCCGAAGTCGCCCCGGGGCATGCCGCCCAGGTAGGGGTCGATGGCACGTTTGTCGAACTCCTCGGGGGACCAGCCGCCGAGCGAGCTCAGCGGGCTCGCCAGGGCGGAGGCCAGGAGCAGCACGCCGACGGTGATCAGTCCGAACCGGGCCGAGCCCTTGGCCCACAGCTGGTCCCAGACCAGCCGCCACGGCCCCCGCCCGGCACTCTTCTTGGCGCCCGCCGCCGTGGACTCGGCCACGGCGGCGGGCTCAGTGGTGGTACTCATCGGGCCCCTCACTTGCCCTTGGCGGGGTCCTTGAGGCCGACCACGGCCATGTCGATCATTCCGGCGTAGCCGGAGTTGCCGAACACGCCGGCCACGTTGCTGCCGGCCAGCAGCGGGCGGCGCTGCCACATCAGCGGGACGGCCGGGGCCTTCTTCAGCAGGTCCTCGTCCAGCTGCTGCCAGGCCTTGTTGGCCTCGTTGACGTCCGTCATGGCCGCGATCTGGTCCATCCGGTCCATCGTGGCCTGGTCGCGGAACTGGCTGAAGTTGCCCTGGTTGCCCTTCTCCTTGATGGTCCGTCCGTCGAAGATGAACGGGAAGAAGGTCGCGGCGGAGGGGTAGTCCGGGCACCAGCCGTTGATGGTCAGCTCGGGGGCGTTCCTGGCGTCGCCGAGGGTGTCGGTGAAGGCGGACGGGTCGACCGTGTTGACGGTGACCTGGATACCGGCCTTGGCCAGCGACTGCTGGATCGCCTCGGCGCGGGTCTTGTCTCCCAGGGAGACGGTGATCGACATCTTGAGGTCGGTCCTGCCGGCCTCCTTCAGCAGGGCCTTGGCCTTCTCCGGGTCACCCGCGGCCGGGATCTTCAGCGGGTCGGTCTTGGCACCGCCGGTCAGCGACGGCGGGAGGTAGGAGGTGGCCACGTCCGCCATCGCCGGGCCGCCGAAGGCCGTCACCTGCGCCTCGCGGTCGACCGCCCACATCATCGCCTCGCGCACCTTCGGGTCGTCGAAGGGGGCCTTGGAGGTGTTCAGGTACAGCATGTCCGTACAGCCGGTCTGCTCGGCCGCCATGCGGGCCTTGACGTCCGGCTTGGTCATCACCTTGGAGACGGACTCGTGGGCCATCCACGGCATCTCGATCGCGTTGGCGTCGGCGCCTTCGCTGGCGATGATCCGGTCGTCGGCCTGACCGCCCTTGATGCCCTGGGTGACCACGATCCTGTCCGGGTACGCCTTGCGGACGCTGTCGGTGGTCTGGTCCCAGTTGGCGTTGCGGACCAGCACCATCTGCTTGCCGCGGTCGTAGGTCTCGATCTTGTACGGGCCGGAGGAGAAGGGCCGGGAGTCGTACTGGGTGCCCTTCTCCTGGGACTGCGGGACCGGGGAGAAGGTCGGGAGGGTGACGGTGTCCGCGAACTCGGCGACCGGGCGCTTGAGGTGGAAGACGATCGTCCTGTCGTCCGGGGTCTCGATGCTCGCCAGGTGCTCGCCGGTCAGCGGGCCCTTGTAGTTCTCGCCACCGGCCAGGTACTGGACGGCGTAGTCGGGGCCGCCGGTGAGGTCCGGGGAGAAGGACCGCTCGACGTTGTACTTGATGTCGGCGGACCTGATCGGGGTGCCGTCCTCGTACTTGAGGCCGTCCTTGAGGGTGAAGGTCCACACCTTGCCGCCCTCGGAGGACTTGCCGAGGTCGGTGGCGAGGTCCGGGACGATCTCGCTGCCCGCGGCGCCCGGTTCGGACTTGAAGGTGGTCAGGGTGCGGTAGATCAGCCGGGCGCCGAAGTCCATCTGCGGGAGGGTCCAGTTGCGGGCCGGGTCGAGGTGGGTGAAGTCCTGGTTGGTCAGGACGTTGAGGGTGCCGCCCTTGACCGGGGTGCCGCCGATGACCGAACCGGACGCGGCGCCCGGGCCCTGGCCGTTCGAGGGCGCGGCGTCGCCGCCGCTGTCGCTCTTGTCGTTCTTGCAGGCCCCGAGGCCGAGGGTGAGGGTCGCCGCGAGGGCCGCCGCGAGGGCGGCGTGGGTGCGCCTGGTCATGTGCAACTCCGCTGTGGGGGGCCTGCCGTGAAGCCCGTGGTCCGCCCCGTCAGGTGGTCCGGGGCCCACAGGGGAGGGCGACCGTCACGGTCTGGCCGTTCCCCCGGTGTGAGCTGTAACATAGTAATGTGAAATTGCACTGCACAAGAGGTGGCGGCACCCGTTACCGAGCCGTGTCCGTGCCGCACCTCCCAAGCCCCGCCTAGGAGTTCACCGGTGACCCTTCCCCCGACCGGCCTCAACACCGGAAGCCACGACCTCCCCGTCTCCCCCGCCCTCGAAGCCTTCATGGGCACCCGCTGGGCCGCCACCCCGCTCCCCACCGACCAGCGGGTGCCCGGCTACGACCGCTTCCCCGGCCGCCGCGCCCGGCTCTCCGCCGCCTTCCCCGGCGAGCGGCTGATCGTCCCGGCCGGGCGGCTCAAGGTCCGTGCCAACGACCTGGACCACCGCTTCCGCCCGCACAGCGCGTACGTCTGGCTCACCGGCCTCACCGGCGAGGACCAGGCCGACCACGTGCTCGTCCTCGAACCCGCGGGGCCGGAGGGGCACGAACCGGTCCTCTACCTGCACCCCCGGTCCCCGCGCAGCGGCGGCGAGTTCTACCGCGACCGCCGCTACGGGGAGTTCTGGGTCGGCCGCCGCCCCGACCTCGACGAGGCCGCCCGGCTCACCGGACTGCGCACCGAACACCTCGACGACCTGGGCAAACTGCTCACCGGACCGCAGCCGCCCACCCGGGTCCTGGAGGGCACCGACCCGCTGGTGGACGAGGCCACCGGGCGGCCGGACGAGTACCTCCGGGACGGCGAACTCGCCGCCGTCCTCTCCGAGTTGCGCCTGGTCAAGGACACCTGGGAGGTCGAGCAGCTGCAACTGGCCGTCGACCACACCGTCACCGGCTTCGAGGACGTCGTCCGCGCCCTGCCCACCGCACTGCGCCACCCCCGCGGCGAACGCTGGATCGAGGGCGTCTTCGACCTGCGCGCCCGCGCCGAGGGCAACGGCACCAGCTACACCACCATCGCCGCCTCCGGCGCCCACGCCTGCGTCCTGCACTGGATCCGCAACGACGGCGCCCTCGACCCGAACTCCCTGCTCCTGCTGGACGCCGGCGTCGAGACCGACACCCTCTACGCCGCCGACATCACCCGCACCCTCCCGCTCAGCGGCACCTTCTCCCCGATCCAGCGGCAGGCCTACGAGCTCGTCCTCGCCGCCCAGAGCGCCGGCATCGCCGCCCTGCGCCCCGGCGCGCAGTACCGCGACTTCCACCGCGCCGCCATGCGGGTCATCGCCGAAGGCCTCGCCGACTGGGGCGTCCTGCGCATCCCCGCCGAAGAGGCCCTCGCCGAGGACAACGGCCTCCACCGCCGCTACACCCTCTGCGGCTCCGGCCACATGCTCGGCCTCGACTACCACGACTGCGCCAAGTCCCGCGCCGACCACTACCTCGACGGCACCCTGGAGGAGGGCATGGTCCTCACCGTCGAACCCGGCCTCTACCTCCAACCCGACGACGAGACCCTCCCCGTCGAACTCCGCGGCCTCGGCATCCGCATCGAGGACGACCTGGTCATCACGGCAGACGGCGCCCACCTGATGTCCGGCGCCCTCCCGAGGACGGTCAAGGACGTCGAATCCTGGATGTCCACCCTGCTCAGCTGAGGACCACAGCCGAAGCGGACGATCAAGCCACCTTGATCGTCCGCTCCCCGTACCGAACGGCCACCTCGACCTCCCCGCCGATCGCGGCGGCGTAGGCCCGCAGGTTGTCCAGGCTGTCCACCTGCCCGTGCTCGATCTGCGACACCCGCGCCTGGCTCACCCCCATCAGCTCAGCCACGTGCTTCTGGGTGAGCCCGGCCTTGCGCCGCAGCTCGGCCAGCTCATGCCCCCGAATCTGGGCCAGCGTTTCCTGGCGAATCCGTGCCCGCCTCGCTTCTGCCTCCGGCGTCGCCAGCTCGGGAAACCGCTTCATGACCTCGGCCCGCACCTCGGTCCAACTACGTCCCTTCATCGGCGTGCTCCGTTCCGTTGCTCCTTGACGTAATCCGCGTAGCGCTTCTCCGCCAACGGGATCGACTCCTCGTACCACTCCGACCAACGACCCGATTTGTCGCCCGCCACCAGGATGATGGCCTCTCGTTCCTGGTCGAAGACGAACAGCATGCGCACCTCACTGGCACCCGAGGACCCTGGCCTCAGTTCCTTGAGGTTGTGCAAACGACTGCGGTGGATCCGGTCCACCGCAGGCCGCCCCAGGGTCGGGCCCTCATCGGCCAACAAGTCCAAGGCTTCAAGAATGTTCTCCGCCGTTTTCGGGTCGTCCTCGCAGACCTGCAAGTACCACTCCTCAACCGGCGCCAGAAGTGTGATCTCCCACATGCGGCCACGTTAAGTTGTCCCTTATAGACTACCGCGCGCTTTCCCGCCCAATCCACTCCCGCGAGCGACAACACACCCAGGCTTGCACGCCCCCAACGCGCTACCCCCTCGCTCCCCTCCACAGCTCCGTGACGATGCGCTCCGCCGGGCCCGTGCGGGCCAGGCGGTGGGCGGTGCCGGCCCAGAGGTGCATGGCGTCGGTGTCGGCGCGGCGGGTGGCGGCGGCCCGCAGGGGGGCGGTGAGGTGGTGGACCTCGGGGTAGGCGGGCGGGGCGTACGGGCCGTGGCGGTCCATGAAGGCGTTGCGCAGGCCGCGGGCCGGTCGGCCGGTGAAGGCACGGGTGACGGCCGTCTCCGGCAGTTCGGTGAGCGCGGCCCGGTGGGCGGCCGAGGCGCCGGACTCGTCGGAGCGCAGCAGCGCCGTCCCCAGCTGCACCGCGACCGCCCCGGCCCGCAGCGCCGCCGCGATCGCCGCACCGTCGCCCAGTCCGCCCGCGGCGATCAGCGGCAGCGGCGTCACCGCCCTTACGGCGGCCAGCAGTTCGAGCAGCGGCAGCTCCCCCGGCGCGTCCGCGACCCGGTGGGTGCCGCGGTGCCCGCCCGCCTCCGGGCCCTGCACGCCCAGCGCGTCCATCCCGACCGCCTCCGCCGCCCGCGCCTCCTCCGGCGTGGTGACCGTCCCGACCTGCAGCGTCCCCACCGCCCGCAGCGCCGCCGCCTCCTCGGCCGTCGGCAGCCCGAAGGTGTACGAGACCACCGGCACCGGGTCCGCGAGCAGCGCGGCGAGCTTGGCCTCCCAGTCGTCCCGGTCCGGCCCGATCTCCTCCGGCAGCGCCACGCCCCACCGCTCGGCCTCCGGCCGCAGCCGCTCCCGGTAGGCCGAGACGGCCGCCCGGTCCCCGGGCGGGGACGGGACGAAGAGGTTCACCCCGTACGGCCGGTCGGTCAACTTCCGCACCAGCGCGATCTGTTCGGACATCCACCCGGCGGTGCGGTACCCGGCGGCCAGGAACCCCAGCCCGCCGGCCCGGTTCACCGCGGCCACCAGCTCCGGCGTCGTCGGCCCACCCGCCATCGGGGCACCGATCACCGGTACGGCGAGCTCGTCGAGACGAAGGGTCATCGGGGCCGCTCCTCACACTGCGACGGGCACGGAACGCCCCCAGCCTACGCTCGGCGGATCAGCCCGCGCCCGTCAGCGGATCAGCCCTCGCCCGCGCGCCTCGCGCACCGCCGCCGTACGCGAGTCGACCGCCAACTTGGTGTAGATGTGCACCAGGTGCGACTTCACCGTCGCCTGGCTCAGGTGCAGCCGCTGGCTGATCTGCTGGTTCGTCAGCCCGTCCGCGACCAGCCCCAGCACCTCGGTCTCCCGCGCGCTGAGCGCCGCCGCGGGCGCCCGCATCCGCTCCAGCAGCCGGTCCGCGACGCTCGGCGCCAGCGCGCTGCGCCCCGCCGCGGCCGCCCGCACCGCCTGGGCGAGCTCCTCCGGCGGCGCGTCCTTCAGCAGGTACCCGGTGGCCCCGGCCTCCAGGGCCGGCAGGGTGTCCGCGTCGGTGTCGTACGTGGTGACCACCAGCACCCGCGGCGCGCCCGCCCGGGCGGTGATCGCCGCCGTGGCCTGCGCCCCGTTCATCGCCGAGCCGGGCCCGAACTGGAGGTCCATGAGCACCACGTCCACCCCGGGCTCCGCCGCCAGCTCGACGGCCCGCTCGGCCGTCGCCGCCTCCGCCACGATGGCGAAGTCCGGCTCGCACTCCAGCACCGCCCGCAGCCCGGCCCGCACCACCGGGTGGTCGTCGGCGATCAGCAGGCGGATCACGGCGCCACCTCGGTGACCGGCGGCTGCACCGGCAGCTGCACCGCCAGCGCCGTCCCCTGCCCGGGCGCGGACTCCACCGTGAAGCCGCCGCCGAGCGCCGCGGCCCGGGCCCGCATCGTGGGCAGCCCGAAGCCGCCGTCCCCGCCGGTGCGGCCCGCGACCGCCGCCGGGTCGAACCCGGCCCCGTCGTCGAACACGTCCAACGCCACCTCGCCCTCCATGTAGCTGAGTGTCACCTCGGCCCGCGAGGCCTCGGCGTGCCGCACCGTGTTGCCGAGCGCGGACTGCGCGATCCGCAGCAGCGCGACCTCCTGCGCGGCCGGCAGCCGTACCGGGTCCCCGGAGACGTGCAGCTTCACCGGGAGCGCGCTCTGCGCCGTGGTGGTCGCGCACAGCCGCTCCAGCGCGACCGGCAGCGAATCGCCGTCCAGCGCCGGCGGGGTGAGCTCGCGGACGAACCGCCGGGCCTCGTCCAGGTTGTCCTGCGCGGCCTGCCGCGCCTGCTCGACGTACCCGGCGGCGGCCTCGGTGCGTTCCGGCAGCGCCCGCTGGGCCGCCCGCAGCAGCAGCTGGATGGAGCTGAGGCCCTGCGCGAGGGTGTCGTGGATCTCCCGGGCCAGCCGCTCCCGCTCGGCCAGCACCCCGGCCTCGTGGTGCGCGGCGGCGAGGTCGGCGCGGGCGGCGGTCAGCTCGTCGATCAGCCGGCGCCGCTCCTCGCTCTCCCGGTACAGCGCCTGGTAGCCGAGCACGGTGGCGGTGGCGACGGCCGCGCCGAGCGCGGGCCCGATCGAGGCGGCGAAGCTGAAGCTGTGCTGGTGCCAGGACCACGCGGCGATCGCGGCCGCGGCCGTCAGCCCGACGGCGACCAGCCCGGTGCGCCGCCCGAGCAGGTGCAGCTCCAGGAAGTACAGCGGGAACGCCAGCCACACCCCGTCCTGGGTGGCGACCAGCAGGCCCGCCCAGGTGACGCCGAGCAGCGCCATCCAGAGCGCGGCGCCCCGGCGGGAGGTGCGGACGACGGCCAGCCGCGGCCCGGCGGCGTAGGCGGCGGCCATCGCGGAGGCCGCGGCGGCGACGGCGGCCGGATCGCCGTACCCGTGCCCGCCGAAGGCGGCCCGGGCGACGGCGAGCAGCAGCAGGCCCGCCACGAGCAGGTGCAGGCAGACCTGGAGGACGCGGGCGACGGGGGTGGTACGGGATCGTTCGGTCGCCATCCCTCCAGCGTAAGTTCCGCGCCCGGAAACGCATCAATCAAAAGGTTGAACTCGGGCTCTGCCCTTTGATGCCCAGGAAGCAATCTCCGGCGCGATGCCCCGGGGCCCCCTGCTCGGCGACGGTGGGAGTGTCGGAAAACACCTGTGCAGAGGAAGGCCCACCGTGTTCGTCGCCTGGAGGGATCTGGGGTTCGCCAAGGGGCGGTTCGCCCTGATGGGAACCGTCATCGTGCTGATCACCGTCCTGGTCGGCCTGCTGTCCGGCCTGACCGCCGGGCTCGGCCGGCAGAACATCTCAGCGATCACCGGCCTGCCCGCCGACCACCTGGTGTTCTCCAAGCCCGCCGACGGACAGAAGCTCTCCTTCACCGACTCCCAGGTCACCCCCGGGCAGTGGCAGGCCTGGGCCCGCGAGCCCGGCGTCACCTCCGCCCAGCCGCTCGGCATCACCACCACCAAGGCCGCGGCGGGCACCCGTACCGCCGCCCTCTCCGCCTTCGGCGTCCCGGACGGCTCCGACCTGGCCCCGCAGGGATCCCGGATCGCCCCCGGCCAGGCCGTCCTGTCCAGGACCGCCGCCGAGAACCTGGGCCACCTCGCCCCCGGCGCCGACTTCACCCTCGCCGGGCACCACCTGACCGTGGCCGCCGTCGAGGGCGACGCCGCGTACAGCCACACCCCGGTGATCTGGACCAGCCTCACCGACTGGCAGCAGTTCGCCCCGGGCGGCGCCGGCCACGCCACCGTCATCGCCCTCCACACCGCCAAGGGCGCCGACCTGGGAGCCGCCGACACCCGTCTCGGCACCGAGACCCGCACCCGCGACGACGCCCTCGCCGCGATCGGCTCCTACACCTCCGAGAACGGCTCCCTCCAGCTGATGCGCGGCTTCCTGTTCGCCATCTCCGCGCTGGTCATCGGCGCCTTCTTCACCGTCTGGACGATCCAGCGCAGCGGCGACATCGCGGTCCTCAAGGCCCTCGGCGCCTCCACCCGCTACCTGCTGCGCGACGCCCTCGGCCAGGCGGTGCTGCTGCTGGTGCTCGGTACGGCCGTCGGGACGGCGATCGCGCTGGGCGCCGGCTCGCTGATCGGCTCCGCCGTCCCCTTCGTCCTGGACGCCCCGACCCTGCTGCTGCCCGCCGTCGTCATGATCGCCCTCGGCGCGGTCGGCGCGGCCCTGTCCATCCGCCGGATCACCTCCGTCGACCCGCTGACCGCCCTCGGGAGCGCCCGATGACCCTGACCCTCGACCGCGTCACCCTGACCTACCCGGACGGCGACGGCCGGCTCACCGCACTGGACGAGGTCTCCCTGACCGTCCCCAAGGGCTCGCTCACCGCGGTGGTCGGCCCCTCCGGCTCCGGCAAGTCCAGCCTGCTCGCCGTGGCGGCCACCCTGATCAGCCCGGACTCCGGGCAGGTGGTCATCGACGGCACCGACACCGCCGGGCTCAGCCGCGCCGAACTCACCGCGCTGCGCCGCGCCAGGATCGGCATCGTCTTCCAGCAGGCCAACCTGCTGCCCTCGCTCACCGCCGTGGAACAGCTCCAGGTGATGGCCCACCTCGACGGCCGCTCCCCCCGCTCCGCACTCCCCCGCGCCCTGGAGCTCCTGGACGCCGTCGGCCTGCGCGACCAGGCCGCCCGCCGCCCGCACCAGCTCTCCGGCGGGCAGCGCCAGCGGGTCAACATCGCCCGCGCGCTGATGAACGACCCGACGGTCCTGCTCGTGGACGAACCCACCAGCGCCCTCGACCACGAACGCGGCGCGGCGGTCCTGGACCTGATCACCGACCTCACCCACCGTCGGGCGACGGCCACCGTCCTGGTCACCCACGACCGCACCCACCTGACGGCCGTCGACCAGATCGCCGAAGTCCACGACGGCAGGCTGACGCTGCCCGCGGCGGTGTGAGGCTACTTCTTGACGCGGAGCAAGTCGTCCACCGCGAGCGTCACTGACGCGCCAATCGACTCCGGCAGTGTGAACGACTGCCCGGGGTGGTGGACGGCGTGCACCCGGTACTCACCGTCCTGCGGCTCGGTCAGCACCATGACCTTCAGATTCTTGCGGTCAACGATCAGGTAAACGGGCACTCCGGCGTCGGCATAGATCCCGGGCTTGACCTTCGTGTCCGAGAGATGGTTGGAAGACGTGACCTCCACCACCAGCCGAAAGACCGTCGGGTCGTAGCAATTGTGCTCGATCAGGTGGTCCTGGTAATCAGCGTCGACAACCGACAGATCCGGGATCGCGTAATCGAACGGACCTCCCGGCAGCCACAAACCGATCGCTTGGATCACTCGGGACGCATCGCCGTGAAGCCCTGCCGACCACAGCGGGATCGTGATGTCGGTGAGCGTTTCCCCGTGGGGCCCGTCGGGAGGTGGCGTCACGGTGATCTGGCCTCCGATGATCTCGACCCGGTGCCCCACGAGCTGCTTGGAGATCAGCTCCGAGGCTTCAAGCAGCGTCATCTGCTCGAAGGGCTCTTCCACTGCTGCGGCGGACATGGATTTCCTCCTGGCTGCCGATGTCGAGAGCATCATCGTAGAACGCGAGCGCCTCCCTGCACGCGATCCTCAGTTCTCACCCGAACGAGTGGTTCAGCCCCCTACCGGGCCCGCACCCGTCGGGCCGGGGCCTCGGGCTCGGGCTCCTCCTGGCCCGCCCACAGCGAGCGCACGTGGCTCAGGTGCCGGGTCATGCAGGCCTCGGCCGCCGGGGCGTCGCCGGAGATCATCAGGTCCAGCAGCTCCAGGTGCTCCTCCGCCGAGGACACCAGCTGGCCCTGCTCGTCGAGCCGGGTGAGCCCGTACAGCCGGGAGCGCTTCCGCAGGTCGCCGACCACGTCGACCAGCCGGGCGTTGCCGGCCAGCGCCAGCAGGTCGAGGTGGAACTGCCGGTCCGCGTCCAGGTAGCCGATCAGGTCGTGCTTGCGCGCCGCCGCGACGATCGCCTCGGCCTGGGGGCGCAGCCGCTCCAGCTGCTCCTTGGTGGCCGTGCGGGTCACCCGGCCCACCGTCGGGACCTCGATCAGGGCGCGGATCTCGGTGTAGTCGTCGAGGTCGCGCTCGGTGAGCTCGGTGACCCGGAAGCCCTTGTTGCGGACGGCCTCGACCAGGCCCTCGCGCGCGAGGTCGAGCATCGCCTCGCGCACCGGGGTCGCCGAGACGCCGAAGTCGGCGGCGAGTGCGGGCGCGGAGTACACCACCCCGGGGCGCAGTTCGCCGGAGATCAGGGCCGCCCGGAGCGCGTGGGCAACCTGGTCGCGGAGCCGCTCCTGTACGGAGATCAGGGTGCGGGCTTTGAGGTCGGCCATGGTGTTCCTCCGGTGGGTGCAGAACACCAGCGTACAATGTCACGTTACGTTGAGTGTGCAACAGTCCGCGATGTGAACACCCCGTCAAACGCCAACGCCCATGGTGGCAGCGGCCGTCGGCCGTGACAACGGCCGACGGCACACGATCTGCGGGACGCGCCTACGCGCGGCGGAAGCGCTCCACCATCGTGGTCAGGCTCGCCGCGCCGTCTCCGGCCGCGACGGCGCGGCCGACCGCCTCGGACAGGACGGCCAGCAGCGCGCCGTCCACACCGGAGGCCTCGGCGGTGTGCCGGACGTGCTCGATGCTGGCGTGCACCATCGCCAACCGGTCGACGTCCCCGCCGTGGTTCCCGACCGCGATCCTCGGCGCGAAGAACTCGATCATCCCCGGCATCAGCGAGGCGGTGGCGACGGCGTACGGCCTGAACTCCTCGGCCGAGATCCCGTTGGCCTCGGCGACGGCCATGGCGTGCACGTAGCCACCCATCGAGGACCAGAACAGGTCCATCTGGATCTGGTAGTACAGCTGCGCCAGCCCGGGGTCGTCGCCCCGGTAGTCGGCCCCGGTCAGCACCTCCAGGGCGGCCCGGTGCCGCCGGAACAGCTCGACCGGCCCGCTGTAGAAGGTCGAGGACTCCGGGCTGCCGATGCCCGAGGGCGGCACCTGCACCCCGCCCGTCAGCTGTCCGGCCCCGCGCTCGGCGAGCCACCGCGCCGCCTCCCGGGCCCGCGCGGGAGTGTCGGAGCTGAGGTTCGCGATCACCTTGCCGGCCAGCACCGACTCCACCGACTCCAGTACGGCGAACACCGCGTCGTAGTCGGTGAGGCTGAGCACCACCAAGTCGTTGGCCGCCACCGCCGCCTCGGCGCTCGGCGCCGACTCCGCTCCCCGGGCGACGAGTTCGTCCGCCCTGCCGGCCGTACGGTTCCACACCGTGACGGCGTACCCGGCGTCCAGGAACGCCCCCGCCATGGCCCGCCCCATCGGGCCGAGCCCGATCACCGTCACGGACGCCTTCGATTCCTGCCGCTCGACAGACATGCGCCTACCCATCCCCTAGAACGAACGCTCTACCTAGAGCCGGGAGCGACGCTAGCACAGCAACTGGAACGAGCGCTCTATTCAGTTGATCGGATAGGATCGCCCCGTGAAGACCGCCGTGAAATCCGCCGAGAAGCCCACCACCGGCACCCGCGAGCGGATCGTCCGCGCCACCTCCCGCCTGCTGCAACGCCAGGGGTACGAGGGCACCGGGATCAAGCAGATCTCCCGCGAGGCCGAAGCCACCCTCGGCTCCGTCTACCACTTCTTCCCCGGCGGGAAGCAGGAGTTGGCGGCCGAGGCCATCCGGCACGGCGACGAGGAGTTCGCCGTGCTGCTGCGCGCCGGGCTGGGCTCCTCCGAGGACCTGGCCGAGGCGGTCACCGCCTGCACCACGCTGCTCGCCCGCGAACTGCGCGCCTCCGACTGGCAGGACGGCTGCCCGATCACCAGCACCGCCCTGGAGACGGTCGGCCGCGCCCCGGTGATCGAGCAGGCCGTGGCCGAGGCCTTCGCCAACTGGCGGGCCATCGTCGAGGAGCGGCTGCGCGCCGCCGGCATCGGCCCCGAGGACTCCCGCGAACTGGCCGGCACCGTCATCAGCACCCTGGAGGGCGCCGAACTCGCCGCCCAACTCGCCCGCAGCGAGGAACCGTTGCACGCCTCCGGCCGACACCTGGCCCGACTGCTCTCCACCTACCGCCCCTGACCGGACGCCGAAGAACGCCGACACGGAACCGGAAACGCGAAGGAGCCGGCGCGGCAGGGGATCCCGTCCCGCCACGCCGGCTCCAGCTCCACAACTCCCGACCACAGCCCGGGGTAACGGACGCGGCGGGCCGAATCCGCTGTACGACGGCCGCCCGAACGACGGCCACCCGAACGACGGCCGCGGGACCGCCCGCTACCGCGACCGGCGCCGGGAGCTCTCGTACACCTCCGCCGCGACCGCCAGGTCCTCCCAGGCCATCCCGACGCTCTTGAAGAAGCGCGGCCGCCCGGAGGGCACCAGCGCGTCGCCACGCACCAGCTCGGCCAGGTTCCACACCTGCCGTCCGCCCACGCCCGCCATGATCAGGTCCCCGGCCTCGCGCCGCGCGACCGAGCGCGCCTCCACGTACAGCTCGGCCCGCCCGACCAGCGCCGCGTCCACCTCGCGGGCATCCGGCTCGTGCGAGCCGACCGCCGCGACGGCCGCGTGCCCGGGCACCAGCGCGCCGTCGAACAGCGGCGTCCGCGCGGTGGTGCAACAGACCACCAGGTCCGCCTCGGCCACGGCCTCCGGCGCCCCCACCGAGGCCGCCAGCCCGAGCCCCCGCCCGTACGCCGCGAGCGTCTCCGCCCGTTCGGCGTCGCGCGCCACCACGGTGAGCCGGCGCAACGGCCGGACGGCCAGCAGCGCGTCCAGGTGCCCGTACGCCTGCGGCCCGGAGCCGAACACCACCAGGTGCCCGGCCTCCGGCGCCGCGAGCCGCGCCAGCGCCGCCGCCGTCACGGCGGGCGTGCGCAGGGCCGTGAGGGCCGCGCCGTCCAGCACGGCCACCGGCAGCAGGGTGGGGCCGTCCAGCAGCAGGTAGCTGCCGGTGATCCGGGGCAGTCCCCGCTCCGGGTTGGCCGGCGCCACCCCGGCGATCTTGACGCCCGCGTACGGCCCGGCGGCGGCCGGCATCAGCAGCAGTTCCCCGGCGGGCACCGGTACGGCCGACCGGGCGGGTGCGGCTTCCGGGTCGAACCCGTCCAGCAGCACCCGCTCGATCGCCCGCACCGCGTCGGCGGGCCCGACCCCGCCGACCCCCGGCACGGTGCACTGGAGCGGCTCAGCCGCCGCACCGGGCAGTACGGAGCCGGTCACAGCAGGAACCCCGTTCCCAGCTCGTCCGCGGGTTCCAGCACGAAGGCGTGCTCCCCGGTGCGGTGGGCCGTCCCCGTCACCTCCGTGACGACGCCCTCGCCCAGCGGGTCGCCGCCGGCGAGCACCCGGCCGGTGAACACCGTGCCGATGACGGACTCGTGCCGCAGCTCCTGCCCCGGCGCGAGCCGCCCCTCGGCGGCGAGCACCGTGAGGCGGGCCGAGGTGCCGGAGCCGCAGGGCGAGCGGTCGATCTGCCCGTCGGCGAAGACGGTGACGTTCCGCTGGTTCAACCACCGTCCCACGGAGGGGAGTTCGTCGTACAGCACCACCCCGTAGACGCCGGACAGCCGGGCGTCCGTCGGGTGCGCCACCGCCTCCGAGTCGGCGAGCAGCTCCCTGATCTCCCGCCCCACCGCGGTGAGTTCCGGCAGCAGTCGGGGCTCCACGGCGAGCCCGAGGGCCGCCGCCGGCACCGAGGCGTAGCAGGCGCCGGAGTGCGCCACCGCGACCTCGACGGTGCCGCGCGAGGTGGTGACCGGCAGCTTGAGCGCGCTCACCCGGCTGGGCACGTTGCGGAAGGTCACCCCGGTGGTGCGCCCGTCGGCCCGGTGCACCAGGGCGGTGACCCGCCCCGACGGCACGTCGATCCGCACCCGCGCCACGCCGTCCTCGGGGGCCGCGACGAGCCCGGAGTCCACCGCCCACGCGCCGAGCGCGATGGTGCCGTGCCCGCAGGCCGTCGAGTAGCCGTCCTTGTGCCAGAACAGCACGCCCAGGTGCGCCTCGTCGTCGTCCGGGGGAACGAGGAAGCCGCCGTACATCCCGGCGTGGCCGCGGGGTTCCCGGACGAGGAGTTGACGGACGGTGTCCAGCTCGGACGGCCGGGGCGCGGTCGCGCTGCCGCCCGCGCCGATCGCGATGGCCCGGCGCTCGGCGACGGTGTCGCCGGGGATCGCGGGGACGCCGTCCAGCACGATCCGGAACGGCTCGCCGGCCGTGTGGTAGTCGACGGTGCGGACGTCCATCACAGCCCCCCGCCCGGCAGGACGCTGACGGTCCGGCCGACCGTGTAGAAGTCCAGTGCGGCCTGGCCCTGTTCGCGTTCGCCGTGGCTCGCGCCCTTGGTGCCGCCGAAGGGCAGGTGGAAGTCGACGCCGCTGGAGGGGGCGTTGACCCGGACCATGCCCGCGTCCAGCCGGTCGGCGGCGGCCAGCGCCACGTCCAGGCTGCGGGTGTGCACCGAGGTGGCGAGGCTGTGCGGGGTGTCGTTGGCGAGCGCGATCGCCGCGTCCAGGTCGGCCGCGGCGTGCAGCACCGCGACCGGCCCGAAGAACTCCTCGCGGGCCAGCGGGTGTTCGGCCGGAACGTCGGCGAGCAGGGTCGGTTCGATGAACCAGCCGGCCCGCTCGGGCACCCCGCCGCCGGTGAGCACGCTCGCCCCGGCCTCGACGGCCGAGGCCACCGCCGCCGTCAGCCGCTCGCGCGCGGCGGCGTTGACCACCGGCCCGCAGACCGTGTCGTCCACCGCCGCCAGCGCCTTGACCAGCGCCTCCCGCAGCGGCTCATGAGCCGCACCGACCGCGATCACCCGGCTGGTGGCGGTGCACTTCTGCCCGGCGTACCCGGCGACGGCGGCGGCGATGTGGGCGGCGGCCAGCGCGATGTCGGCGTCCGGCAGCACCAACGCGGCGTTCAGCCCGCCGAGTTCGGCCTGCACCGGCACCCCGCGCTCGGTGGCGGCGCGCACCACGGCCCGCCCGACGCCGGTCGAGCCGGTGAAGGACACCACGTCCACCGCGTCCACCAGCGCGGAGCCCTCCTCCGCCCCGCCCGGCAGCACGGTGAACACCTCGGCCGGCAGCTGGGCCAGTTCGGCGAGCCGCAGCGCGCAGGCGGTCGCCTCGGGCGCGGGCTTGAGCACCACCGTGTTCCCGACCGCCAGGGCCGGCGCGGCCTTCCAGGTCGGGATCGCCAGCGGGAAGTTCCACGGCGTGATCAGCCCGGCCACCCCGTACGGGCGGCGCCGGGTGAGCAGCAGCCCGGGCCCGGCCGCGGTCTCGTGCACCGCCCCGGACGGCGCGTACGGCGCCTGCGCGTAGTACCGCCAGATCGCCGCCGTCCGCGCGACCTCCCCGCGCGCCTCGGCGAGCGGCTTGCCGACCTCGCGCACGATCAGCGCGGCCAGCTCCTCCGCGTGCGCCTCGACCGCCTCGGCGATCCGGCCCAGCGCCGCCGAGCGGGCGCCGGCGCCGGCCGCCAGCCACTCGCCCTGCGCGGCCCGGGCGCGCCCGACGGCGGCCCGGACGGCCTCGGCGCCGGGCTCCTCGACGGCGACCACGAGGTCGGTCGGGTCGGCGGGGTTGTACGAGGTGATGGTCACGACTACCAGCCTTTCGAAGAGTTCACCCGGCGCTACAGCAGGAACCCGGCCGGGAACGGGTCGCTCGGGTCGAGGAAGTACTGGGCGGTGCCGGTGACCCAGGCCCGTCCGGTGACGGTGGGAACCACGGCCGGGTGCCCGGCGACCTCGGTCTCCCCGACCAGCCGCCCGGTGAAGGTCGTCCCGATGAAGGAGTCGTTGCGGAAGTCCCGCCCGAGCGGGAGCTCGCCGCGGGCGTGCAGCTGCGCCATCCGCGCCGAGGTGCCGGTGCCGCAGGGCGAGCGGTCGAACCAGCCGGGGTGGATGGCCATCGCGTGCCGGGAGTGCTCGGCGGTGGAGCCGGGGGCGAGCAGCTGCACGTGGTGACAGCTGTGGATGGACGGGTTCTCCGGGTGCACCGGGCGGTCGGGGCCCGTGTTGATGGCGTCCATCAGGGCGAGGCCCGCGTTCAGGATCTCCTGCTTGCGCTCCCGCTCGAACGGCAGCCCGAACTCGGCGAGCGGCAGGATGGCGTAGAAGTTGCCGCCGTACGCGAGGTCGTAGCCGATGGTGCCGTAGCCGGGCACCTCGATCTTGCGGTCCAGCGCGACGGAGTAGGCGGGCACGTTGCGGATGGTCACGGCCTTGGCGGCGCCGTCCTCGACCCGCACCTCGGCGACCACCAGCCCGGCGGGCGTGTCCAGCCGCACGGTGGTGACCGGCTCGACCACCGGCACCATGCCGGTCTCGACCAGCACCGTGGCGACGCCGATGGTGCCGTGCCCGCACATCGGCAGCAGCCCGGAGACCTCGATGAAGAGCACGCCGAAGTCGGCGTCCGGCCGGGTCGGCGGCTGCAGGATGGCACCGCTCATCGCGGCGTGGCCGCGCGGCTCGTACATCAGCAGGGTGCGGAAGTGGTCCAGGTGCTGCTGGAAGTGCACCCGGCGCTCGGCCATGGTGGCGCCGGGGATGACCCCGAAGCCGCCGGTGATCACCCGGGTCGGCATGCCCTCGGTGTGCGAGTCGACGGCGTGGAACACGTGACGGCTGCGCATGGCTCACAACTCCCTTGACGAAACGGTGGCTTGGGGCCGGCTGTCGTCACAGCCGGCCGGATCGACGACGGTTACGCGAGCCCCTCGGCCAGCGCCTTCTCGGTGGCGGCCCGCACGGCCGCCTCGACCTCGGGGGTGAGCGGCAGGCGCGGCGCCCGGACCGGACCGCCGGGGCGGCCGGCGATGTCCATGGAGAGCTTGATGGCCTGCACGAACTCGGTCTTGGAGTCCCAGCGCAGCAGCGAGTGCAGCGACTTGTACAGCGGCAGCGCGGTCTCCAGGTCCTGGGAGACGGCGGCGTCGTAGAGCGCCACCGAGGCCTCGGGCAGGGCGTTCGGGTATCCGGCGATCCAGCCGACGGCACCGGCCAGCGCCAGCTCCAGCAGCACGTCGTCGGCGCCGATCAGCAGGTCCAGCCCGGGGGCCAGCTCCGCGATCTCGTACGCCCGGCGGACGTCGCCGCTGAACTCCTTGACGGCCACGATCGAGCCCTCGCCGTGGAGCTGGGCGAGCAGCGTGGGAACGAGGTCGACCTTGGTGTCGATCGGGTTGTTGTACGCGACGACCGGCACACCAGCCTTGGCGACCTCGGCGTAGTGCGCGCGCACCGAGTCGTGGTCGGCCCGGTAGGCGTTCGGCGGCAGCAGCAGGACGGAGCCCGCTCCGGCCTCGGCGGCCTGCTCGGCCCAGCGGCGGGACTCGGCGCCGCCGTACGCGGCCACCCCGGGCATGACCCGGGCGCCGTCGCCGGCCGCCTCGATCGCGACCTCCACGATCCGGGCGCGCTCCTCGGCGGTGAGCGTCTGGTACTCGCCCAGCGAGCCGTTGGGGACGACGCCGTCACAGCCGGACTCGATCAGCCAGCGGACGTGCTCGGCGTAGGCGTCGTAGTCGACGGAGAGGTCCGGGCGCAGCGGGATCGTGGTGGCGACCATGATGCCGCGCCAGGGACGGGTGGTGTCGCGGGGGGTGATGGACACGATGCGCTCCTTGGTGAGGTGTGACATTTTATTAGAAGGGACAGGCCGGAGACAAGAGTCCCCGGCCCACGCTTTCGGCGGGTGTTCCTACTCCCCCGCGGCGGCGGCGGAGCCGGCGGCCAGCTGGGAGAGCGGGACCGGGCAGCCGAACGGCCGCCGGTCCGGCCCCGGCTCACCCGAGCCGGACAGACAGGCCACGGCCGGACCGCACATCCGGCCCTGGCACCAGCCCATCCCGGCCCGGGTGAGCAGCTTGACGGTGCGGGGATCGCCCGCGCCCAGTTCCTCCACCGCCTCCCGGACCTTCGCCACCGGCACCTCCTCGCACCGGCAGACGTCGGTGTCGGGGCGCAGCCACCCGGTCCACCCGGGGCCGGGCCGGTGGGCGGCGGCCATCACGTCGGCGAAGGAGCGCAGCCGCGCCCGGCGGCGCAGCAGCGCGGCCCGTGGCAGGGCCCCGGCGATCGCGTGCCCGGCCAGCTCGCCCTCCGCGATGGCGAGGTCCGCGCCGCCGACGCCGTTGGTCTCCCCCGCCGACCACAGGCCGGGCACCGAGGTGCGCAGCCGGGCGTCGACCTTCAGCGCGACCGCGCCGTCCGGCCCGGTGACGGTGTCCGCGCCCAGCTCGGTGGCCAGGTCGATCTGCGGCAGCAGCCCGTGACCGACGGCGAGCGCGTCGCAGTCGATCCGCCGCTCGGTGCCGGGCAGCGGCCGCCACTCGGCATCCAGCCGGGCGACCGTGACCGCGGTGACCCGGTCCGTGCCGTGCGCCTCCACGACGGCGCTGCGCGGCCTCAGCCGCACACCGTGCCGCAACAGCGCGCTCCCGTGCCCGGCGCCCTCGACCAGCTTGGCGGGGACGGCCGCCAGCACGCCGGGGCGCCGGGCGTACCCGAGGTAGTTCGTCGCCTCGACCACCGCCGGAACGTCCGCCCCGGCGGTGACCAGCGAGGAGGCGGCCGCGAGCAGCAGCGGCCCGCTGCCGGCCACCACGATCCGCCGCCCGGGCAGCACCAGCCCGGCCTTGAGCATCGCCTGCGCGCCGCCCGCGGTGACCACCCCGGGCAGGGTCCAGCCTGGGAAGGGCAGCTGCCGCTCGTACGCCCCGGCGGCGAGCAGCACCGTCCGGGCCCGGAGGGTGACCCGGTCGGCGGCCTCCGGCCCCCGGGTGGCGTGCACCGCGAAGCCGTCCCCGGTCCGCTCCAGCGCCCAGACCTGGTGACCGGCCCGGAACTCGGCCCGCTCGGCGGCGCTCAGCCGCTCGGCCAGCCCGGCGTAGACGGACCAGCCGTGGTGCAGCCGGTCCGGCCGGGCCGCGCCCAGACCGGGCGCCGGGTGGCGGTAGTACTGCCCGCCCGTGCTGTGCCCGCCGTCCAGCAGGACGCAGCGCAGCCCGAGTTCGGCGGCGGTGACGGCGGCGGCCAGCCCGGCGGGCCCGGCGCCGACCACCGCGAGGTCGTACGGAAGCGGCTCAGACGGCGAGGTCGGCACGGCCGTGGCCCTCCTGGGTGGTGACGACGGTGCCCGGCTCGGCGGGCAGCAGGCAGGTGCGCTGGTTGGGGCGGCCGTCCACGGTCGCCAGGCAGTCGAAGCAGGAGCCGATCCCGCAGAACGCCCCGCGCGGGCGCCCGCCGATCCGGGTGGTGCGCCAGGCGAGCACGCCGTCGGCCCAGAGCGCGGCGGCGATCGACTGCCCGGGCAGGGCGGGTACGGACCGTCCGTCGAACTCGATGTGGTGGGCGGGCCCGGGCCTGGCCTCGACCAGGTCGGCGGGGGTACGGCGGCGCATCGGCGGTGTCTCCAATCCGGCGGGCGGTCTCACGGGGCGGGTGGTCTCACTGAGGAGCGGGTGGTCTCAGGCGGCCGGGAACCGGTCCGCGCGGAAGGGCGTGAGGTCCAGTTCCGGCCGCTTCCCGGTCAGCTGCTCGCTGATGAGCAGCCCGGTGGCCGGCGCCAGACCGATCCCGGCCCCCTCGTGCCCGCAGGCGTGGTGGAGCCCGGGCACCCGGGGGTCGGCCCCGATGGCCGGCAGGTGGTCCGGCAGGTACGGGCGGAAGCCCCGGTAGGCGCGCAGCACGGCGACGTCGGCGAGCACCGGGAACAGCTCCGCGGCCTGGGCGGCCAGCCGGCGCAGCACCTCCTGGGACAGGGTGCGGTCGAAGCCGACCCGCTCCCGGCTGGCCCCGATCAGCACCGGCCCGCCCGGGGTGCCCTCGACCACGGCGGAGGTCTGCAACGCGGCCGAGCCGCTGGCCACGTCGGCCACGTAGTCGGCGGCGTAGACCTTGTGCCGGACGATCCGCGGCAGCGGCTCGGTGACCAGGACGAAGCCGCGCCGCGGCAGCACCGGCAGGTGCACCCCGGCCAGCGCGGCCAGCTCGCCGCCCCAGGTGCCGGCCGCGTTGATCACGGCGGGCGCGGCCAGCCGGCGCCGGTCGGTCCGTACGCCGCGCACCGCGCCGTCCGGGCCCCGGTCGATGGCCGTCACGGTCTCGCCGGTGATCAGCCCGGCGCCCATCCGGCGGGCCTCGCGCAGCAGGTGGGCGGCGGCGAGGGCGGGCTGGACCTGGGCGTCCTGCGGGTAGTGGAAGCCGCCGGCCAGTCCGGGGGCGAGGTGCGGCTCCAGTTCGCGCAGCCGCTCGGCCGGGACCTCCTCGGCGTCGACCCCGACGGCGGCCTGCGTGGCGGCGAAGGCCCGCAGGGCCCGCTGCCCGTCGGGGGTGGCCGAGACCACCACGCCGCCCTTGGCCTCGTACTCCATGGCCGGGCCGAACCGCTCGGCGAGCTCGCGCCAGAGCCGGGTGCTGAGCAGCGCGAGGTCGAGCTCGGGCCCGGGCTCCTTGTCGGAGACCAGCAGGTTGCCCTCGCCCGCACCGGTGGTGCCCCCGGCGACGGGCCCACGGTCGACGACGGCGACGGCGAGGCCGGCGCGGGCGGCGTAGTAGGCGCAGGCGGCGCCGACCACTCCGGCGCCGACCACGACGACGTCCAGGGGAGGGCTCGGGTTCATCAGCACGCCAGTAATATGTCACATTCCATCGACCCTGCCAAGAGCATCCGGAACGGCGAAAGCCCCGGCCCTCCGCTCGGGGCGGAGGGTCGGGGCTTCACGGGGTGCTGTCGGCTCAGGTGATGTCGTCCATCTGCTCCGCGCGCGTGGCCGGCACCGGCGCACCCGCCGCCGGAGCCGACGAGGCCTGGACCATCTCGGCCCCGGCCACCGGCTGCACGGAGAGGTCCACGTGCGAGGCCTCCTCGTCGTCCAGGTCGGCGTCGGGGTTCTTGCGCCGCTTGCGCCGGTCGTTGAACAACGCGATGGCCACCGCGATGAAGTACAGCCCCCAGATCGGCGCGGCCAGCGCCAGCATGCTCAGCGGGTCGGCGCTCGGCGTGGCGAAGGCCGCGAACACCGTGATGCCCATGATCATGCCGCGCCACCAGCCGAGCAGCCGCTTGCCGGAGACGATGCCGACCATGTTCAGCATCACCAGCAGCAGCGGGAACTCGAAGGCGAGGCCGAAGACCAGCACCATCCGGGTGGCGATGTCGAAGTAGTCGTCGGGCGGCAGGATCGGCGTGGTCTGGTCCGGGGTGAACGAGATCAGGACCTGGACGGTGGTCGGCAGCAGCAGGAAGGCGCAGGCCACACCGGCCAGGAACAGCGGCGCTCCGCAGATCGCGAAGATCACCGTGTACTTCTTCTCGTGCCGGTGCAGACCGGGCGCCACGAACGCCCACACCTGCCACAGCCACACCGGCACCGCTCCGACCACGCCGGTCGTCAGCGCGACCTTGAGCATCCAGGTGAAACCGGAGGTCAGACCGATGGTGGAGACCTGCGCGCACTTCCCGTGGTACTGGCCCGCGGTCTCCTTGGTGCAGGAGGGCAGCGGCTGCAGCAGGAAGGTCTCGATCTGCTTGTGGAAGATCGCCGCCACGATGGTGATCAGCACGATCGCCAGGACCGACTTGACCACGCGGTTGCGCAGTTCCCGCAGGTGATCGGCGAGGGCCATCCGCCCCTCAGGATCCTTGGACGCCTTCGGCGCCTTGGAGAGCTTGCTCAACCCCGGTCCTCAACTCGTGCGTCGAGGCCCGCCGGTCGACGGGCCTCCGTGGTCGCGTACATCGCGTGCGTCACGTGCGCCGCGCTCAGCGCGGACGCTCGCCGTCGGGCGCGGCCTGCCCGGCGGTCGACTCGGCGGTCGACTCGGCAGTCGGCCCGGCGGTCGGCTCCGCCACCGAACGGGCCGTGGCCGTCGCGCCCGGAGCGGCCTGCACGGCCCTGGCCGGCGGCTGCTCCGAACCGGCCGTCCCCGGCGGTACGGGCGGCGCGCCCGCGTCCGGCTCGCCGTCCGAGCGCATCGCCCCGGCCTCGCTCTTGAGGATCCGCATCGACTTCCCCAACGAGCGCGCCAGATCGGGCAGCCTCTTGGCCCCGAACAGCACGATGGCGAACACCACGACCACCACGATCGCGGTCATCGAGAAGCGCATGCGCCGACCACCTTCAGCCTCCGCGGCCCGACAGGCCGTCCGCCGCGGATGGTAACCGCCGCGGATGACGCCCCGACGACGGCCGTCCGAACAGGACAAGCGGCCCCGGTCCGCAGTTCAGGAGCCATCTGAGAGCGTAACCCGCCCCCACCCCCGCGCAGCAGTCCCCGTACCCCCAGATGCCAGGGTGTGCTAACGGGTCGGCACCGCCGAGGCCAGGTCCCCGGCCGCCTCGGCCAGCGCCCGCGAGGCCGCGTCCACGCCCTTGGCGAGCGCCCGCACGTCCAGCCACAGCCGGATCGCGAGGACCCCGAGGACCAGCAGGCCCGCGGTGGCGAGCAGGACGGCGGCGACGAGCATCCAGGACATGCGCCCACCCTATACGGGGGTCACCCCTCCACCGGGACGAGCCGCATGGTGCGCACCCCCGCCCCGGTGAGCGCCTCGACGATCTTCTCCCCGGCCGGCTTGCGGACCGCGGCCCCGCAGAGCGGGCAGCCGAAGCTGTAGTGCGCCTGCGCCGGGGTTCGACCGAGGGTCAGCCGGAACTCCTCGGCCGGGAGCTCCACCTTCTCCCGGCACTCCGAGCAGTACACCTTGAATCTGGTCCCGGGCTCCACCGCTCAGCCCCGCCCCTCCCCGTAGGCGGCCAGCGCCTCCCGCGCCGCCGAGCGCGCCTGCCCGGCCAGGTCGGGCGGCGAGACGATCCGGCCGTCCCGGCCCAGCCGCAGCGCCAGCGGGCGCAGCTGGGAGGGGTCGGCGCTGCGCAGGGTGATCCGCAGCCCGCCGTCGGGCAGTTCCTCGGCCCGGTCGTGGGTGTAGTACTCGGCGACCCAGCGCCCGCCGGAGGAGACCTCCACCACCACCTCGGGGTCGTCCGCCGCCGGGTTGACCAGCCCGCCGCTCAGGTCGCGCGGCTCGCGCCGGGGCGGGTCGGCCGGGACGTCCAGGACGCGGATCTCGGCGACCCGGTCCAGCCGGAACATCCGGTGGTCCTCGGAGGTGCGGCACCAGGCCTCAAGGTAGGTGTGGCCCTCGGTGAGCAGCCGGATCGGGTCGACCTCGCGCTCGGTCATCCCGCCGCGCCCGTGCGAGTAGTAGCGCAGCCAGAGCCGGCGGCCCTCGCTGAGCGCCCGGTCGATGTCGGCGAAGACGTGACTCTCCGCCTCGAAGGTCACGCCGACCCGGGCGCTGCCCTCGGCGCTCTCCCCCGCCGCGTTCTCGATCTTGGCGACGGCCCGGGTGAGCGCCTCCCGGTCCCCGGCCCGCAGGCCCGGCAGCCCGGCCACCGCGCGGGCGGCCACCAGCAGCGCGGTGGCCTCGTCGGCGGCCAGCCGCAGCGGCTGGGCCACGTCGTCCACGTTGTGCCACCAGATCCGCTCGCCGTCGGTGTCGATGTCGAGCAGGTCACCGCCGCGGAAGCTGGTGCCGCACATCGGCAGCACGTTGAGGTCCCCGATCAGCTCGCGCTCGCTGATCCCGAAGGCCCGGGCCACCTCGGCGACCTCGGCCCCGGGCCGCTCGCGCAGGTAGGTGACCAGCGACAGCATCCGTCGCGTCTGGTCGATTGCATTGCTCATGCCCGAACGTCCTCCGAGTCCAGCCCCGCGACCGCCCGCAGCCGGTCGACCACATCCGCCCGCAGCTCCTCCGGCCCGAGCACCAGCACGTCCGGCCCGAACTCCGCCAGGTCGGCGCCCAGCCCGTTGCCGTACGGGATCTCCAGCTCGTCCCAGCCCTCGTCCACCCGGGTGCTGGCGAGCGCCTTGGTGCGCAGCGGGAAGCCCGCGCCCCGGCGGACCCGGACGGTCGCGGTGGCGGTGGCACCCTCCCCGGCGAACTTGGCCACGGTGGCCCGCACGTCCACGTGCTCGGGCACCGTCCCGAGGAAGGCCCCGCTCCTGGCCCGCACCTTGCCGGTGATCCGGCTGAGCCGGAACACCCGGGCGTCGCCGCGGTCGCGGTCGTAGCCGGCCAGGTACCAGTGCCCGCGCCAGCACTCCAGCGCCCACGGCTCGACGCTGCGCTGCTCGACGACGGCGGCGCCGGCCTTGCGGTACTCGAAGGTGACCGGACGGCGGTCCCGGGCGGCGGTGAGCAGCGGCTCGAACGCGGCCTCCCGGGCGGGGATGCGCGGCTCCAGGGCGGGACGGCCCTCGGCCTCGGTGAACGGCACCCCGGCCGCGCGCAGCTTCTGCAGCGCGCCGCTGGCCGCACCGGACATCTTGGCCTGCTGCCAGACCCGGGCGGCCAGGGTCAGCGCGGCCGCCTCCTCGGCGTCCAGCGCGATCTCGGGCAGCCGGTTGCGGTCGGGGCGGGCGAGGTAGCCCAGCTCGCCGTCCAGGGCGCTCTCGTCGACGTCGATCACCAGGCCGAGCTCGCGCAGGTCGTCCTTGTCCCGCTCGAACATCCGGTTGAAGGCGTCCTCGCTGCTGTTCTGCCAGGCCTCGCGGTACGCCTCGATGGATTCCCGCAGCTCCTTCTTGGAGAGCGGACGTCTGGTGTTCATCAGGCACAGGGCGAGATTCATCAGCCGCTCTGCCTTGGCGATCGCCATCGCTGACCCTTCCGGTGTGCCGCGCCGCGCGCGGGGTGCGCCAACCGGGCGGTGCTCACCCGGCGGGACCGACCGTACCGGTAGCGGTACGCGCTGCAAAAGCCGCGTCCACGAACACCCCGGGAACGCCCGCGGGCCGGGCCCCCGAAGGGGTCCGGCCCACGGTCACAGCGGGCTCAGACGGCCAGCAGGTCGACCACGAAGATCAGGGTCGAGTGCGGCGGAATGGCCGGGGTCGGCGACTGGCCGCCGTACGCCAGGTGCGAGGGGATGGTCAGCTCGCGGCGGCCGCCGACCTTCATGCCGACGACACCCTGGTCCCAGCCCTTGATGACCCGGCCGGCGCCCAGCGGGAACTGGAACGCGGCGGTGCCCCGGTTCCAGCTCGCGTCGAACTCCTCGCCGGTCTCGAAGGTCACGCCGACGTAGCGGACGCTGACGACCTGGCCCGGCTTGGCCTCGTCGCCGTCGCCCACGACGATGTCGCGGATCTTCAGCTCGGCCGGGGCGTCGCCGATCGGGAAGTCGATCTCAGGCTTCTCGTTGAGGTTGACGCTCACAGTCCCTCTTCTCACATTCGTGTTGCTGTCACGACCAAGCGGCGGGCGCCCGCACCCGGTCCGCCCGGACGACGAGTCCTGGCGAACCACAGTACGGGCGCCCGCCGCCCGTCAGGGTCCGGCCACGCGGCCGGACCCGAAGGTCACACGCCCACCATTGTCACCCGAAAGTGGATCAGCCCTGACCGGCGTCCAGGATGTCCACCACGAAGACCAGGGTCGCGCCGGGCGGAATGTCGCCCTGGCCCTTGTCCCCGTAGCCCAGCGAGGCGGGGATCACGAGCTCGACCCGGCTGCCGACGGTCTGGCCCACCAGCCCCTGGTCCCAGCCCTGGATGACCTGGCCGCCGCCGACCGGGAAGGAGAAGGCCTGCCCCTTGCTGAGCGAGGAGTCGAAGACCTTGCCGTCCTTGAACAGCGCGCCGGTGTACTGGACGACGACCTTCTCGCCCTTCTCCACCGCCGGCCCGGTGCCCTTGATCAGGACGTGGGTCTTCAGCTCGGTCGGGTCCTTGGCCCCGGCCACCGGGGTGATCTCGGCCGGCTTCTTGCCGTTGTCCTTGACCTGCGGGAAGTCCGCCGGCGGCGGCGTGACCGTACCGCTCACCACGGAGTCGGGCGCGTTGGCGTTGCGGATGTCGATCACGAAGATCAGGTCGTCCTTGGCGCCGATCGACATGTCCGGCTTGCCCTGCGAGCCGAAGGCGGCGGCCGGCGGGGCCACCACCAGCAGCCGGCTGCCGGCCTTCTTGCCGACCACGGCCTGGTCCAGCGCCGGGATCAGCGCGTCGGTGCCGGCCTGGAAGATCTGCGGCTTGCCGTTGTTGTCGTACGAGCTCGGGATGTCCTTGCCGGTGTTCCAGTCCTTGGCGGTGTAGTCCACCGAGGTCCAGGAGTTCTTGTCCACCTTGGGGCCGCTGCCCTCGGACAGCACCTTCACCACGAAGGAGCCGTCGGAGGCCTCGCCCGGCACCTGGATGTCGGCCTTCTTGCCGAACTCGCCGGTGACCGTCGGCAGCACCTTGGCGCTGTCCTTGACCGGCGGCACCGGCTCGGCGGTCGGCGTGGGCGGCGCGGTCTTGGCGGCGTCCGGCTTGGCGGCCGAGGCGTCGTCCTTGGAGCCGTCCTTGTTCACCATGTAGAGCGTGATGCCACTGCCGACCAGCAGGAGGGCGAGCACCGTGCCGAGGATCACACCCAGCTTGCCCACACCGGGCGGGTTCTCGTCGTACCCGGCCTCCGAGCTGTCGGCCTTGCGCACGTTGCTGGCGAAGATCTGCGGGGCGTCCTCGTCCGTCTTCGTCCCGGCCGCCGCGCGCGGCGCGTCACCGGGCTGCGCCCAGCCGGCCTGCTGCGCCAGGATCGCCGGGGGGACGACGATCGACTCGCGGTCCCCAGCGATCGGGCCGCCGGGACGAGCGTCGGCCGGGTCACCCGCAGAGCCGTCGTTCGCCGCGGTGCCGGCCCCGCCCGGGCTCGGCGTCTTCTCAGTCATGACTCCCCATCCATCTCGCCACGAGGTGTTCCAGGTCTGCGCCCGGCGTGGTGAGCGCCGGCCTGCCGTCGCACCGCCCGCCCGGACCGTGGCGCCGGGCGGCGCCGGCCACAAGCGCGAGGGCAGTATGGCAGCTCAGGATGAGGGCGGACGCTACGTCGTACGCGTCCGCCCAAGACTACGGAATCCCCCGGGCCAGTTCCTAGACCGCTTCGAGAATGTCGATCACGAACACCAGCGTGGAGTTGGCCGGCACCGCGCCCTGCGCCTGGTCCTTGTACCCGAGCGCCGGCGGCACCACCAGCAGGACCCGGCTGCCGACGTTCTGCCCGACCAGTCCCTTGTCCCAGCCCTCGATCACGCTGCCGGTGCCGATCTGCACCGCCTGCGCGCCGCCGTGCGTCCAGGAGGTGTCGAACTGCTGCCCGTTGCTCCACAGCACCCCGGTGTACTGCACCACCAGGGTCTGCCCGCTCTTGACCTGCTTGCCCTCGCCCTTGATCAGCACCGACTGCTGGAGGTCGGTGGGCGCGGCCTGCCCGGCCGGGACGGTGATCGTGACCGGCGCCTTGCCGTTGTCCTTGACCTGCGGAAGCGTCGCCGGCGGCTGGGTCATGGCGCCGGTGAGCGTGGAGTCCTGGGGCAGGCTCTCCACGATGTCCAGCACGAACACCACGGTGTCGCCCGGGCCCACGCCCAGCTGGCTGGAGCCCTTGTCCGCGAAGGCCGCCGCCGGCGGGGCCACGACCAGCAGCCGGGTGCCCACCTTCTTCCCGATCACGCTCTGGTCCAGCGCCGGCACCAGCTGCCCGCTGCCGGCCTGGTACAGCTGCGGCTTGCCGCTCGGGTCGTAGGAGCTGGGCAGGTCCTTGCCGGTGGTCCAGTCCTTCGCCGTGTAGTTGACGGTCACCCAGTCGCCCTTGTTGACGGCCGGCCGCTCGCCGTCGGTCACGGTGTTCACCACGAACTGGCCGCTGGGCGGCTGGCCCTCGGGAATGGTGATGGTGGCCTTGCTGCCGAATCCGCCGTCCGAGAGGGTCGGCATCGGCGACGCCTCGTCAACCGGCGCGGGCACCGTGGGGGCGGCGCTCGCCGTCGACGGCGTCGCCGGGCCGGCCGCCTTGGGCGAGCTGCTGCAGGCGACCGCGAGCAGCAGCGGCAGGGTGAGAAGCAAACCGGCGGTGCGGCGCACGGTGGTCCTAACTGTCGGTCGAAGTCGGCTCTCCCGACTCGACGGACAGCGTATGCCCGGCAGGCGTCCGGCCCCGGTAGACACCACCGGGGCCGGTCACCACCTTGATCACATCCGCGGTCACATCCCCGCGATGAGCTTCTCCACCCGCTCGTCCACCGAACGGAACGGGTCCTTGCACAGCACCGTGCGCTGCGCCTGGTCGTTCAGCTTCAGGTGCACCCAGTCCACCGTGAAGTCCCGGCGCTGCTCCTGCGCCCGGCGGATGAAGTCCCCGCGCAGCCGGGCCCGGGTGGTCTGCGGCGGGATCGACTTCGCCTCGAAGGTCTTGAGGTCGGTGGTCACCCGCTGCGCCTGGCCCTTGCCCTGGAGCAGGTAGAACAGGCCGCGCCGGCGGTGGATGTCGTGGTACGCGAGGTCGATCTGGGCCACCCGCGGGTTGGACATGCTCATCTGGTGCTTCTCGCGGTAGCGCTCGATGAGCTTGTACTTCATGATCCAGTCGATCTCGGTGGCCACCCCGTCCAGGCGCTCGGTGCGGACGGCCTCCAGGGTGCGGCCCCACAGGTCCAGGACCTGGGCGACGGTGCCGGTGTTGATGCCCTTGCGGTCGGCGAACTCCAGGGCCTTGGTGTAGTACTCCTCCTGGATGTCCAGCGCGCTGGCCTCGCGGCCGTTGGCCAGCCGCACCTGGTGGGTGCCGGTGAGGTCGTGGCTGACCTCGCGGATCGCCCGGATCGGGTTCTCCAGGGTGAGGTCGCGCATCACCACGCCGGCCTCGATCAGCCGCAGCACCAGGTCGGTCGAGCCGACCTTGAGCAGCGTGGTGGTCTCGGACATGTTGGAGTCGCCGACGATCACGTGCAGCCGGCGGTAGCGCTCGGCGTCCGCGTGCGGCTCGTCCCTGGTGTTGATGATCGGGCGCGAGCGGGTGGTGGCGGAGCTGACGCCCTCCCAGATGTGCTCGGCCCGCTGGCTGACGCAGTACACCGCGCCGCGCGGGGTCTGGAGCACCTTGCCCGCGCCGCAGATCAGCTGGCGGGTCACCAGGAACGGGATCAGCACGTCGGCCAGCCGGGAGAACTCGCCGTGCCGGGCCACCAGGTAGTTCTCGTGGCAGCCGTAGGAGTTGCCGGCCGAGTCGGTGTTGTTCTTGAAGAGGTAGACGTCCCCCGCGATGCCCTCCTCGTGCAGCCGCCGCTCGGCGTCCACCAGGAGGCCTTCGAGGATGCGCTCGCCCGCCTTGTCGTGCGTCACCAGCTCGACGACGTCGTCGCACTCGGGGGTGGCGTACTCGGGGTGCGAGCCGACGTCGAGGTAGAGCCGGGCGCCGTTGCGCAGGAAGACGTTGCTGCTACGCCCCCAGGAGACGACCCGGCGGAACAGGTACCGCGCCACCTCGTCCGGCGACAGCCTGCGCTGCCCGCGGAACGTGCAGGTCACCCCGTACTCGTTCTCCAGCCCGAAAATCCGGCGGTCCATGAGCACTCCATTCTTGTCGGAGCTGTCCGAAACCGCCTCCACGACGACTGGGCCGCCGCAGGGGCACCGGAGTCCCGTACGGCGGCGGTCCGGCCGCCGCACGGGACTCCGCAGGCACTGCTACTCCGGCGTGCCGTCCGCCGGGTTGTCCTCGTCGTCCGCCTCGGCGGACTGGTCCCCGTCGAGCAGCCGGCCGAGCTGGTTGCCCAGGATCCGCTTGAACTTGCGCTGCTGGAACCGCTGGCGGTCGAGGACCGCGACCTCCAGCTGCTCCGGGGTGAGGCTGCGCGGGCTGCCGCCGTTGGGGTCGCGGGCGAGCGAGTCCACGGCGAGCCTCACCGCCTCGGTGAGGCCCATGCCCACCCGGTGGCGCTGGCCCAGGTAGTTCCCGATCGAGTCGGCGTTGCCGCCGACCACCACGTAGTTCTTCTCGTCCACGACCGAGCCGTCCGGCGTCAGCCGGTAGATCTGGTCGTGGTCGCTCGTGCGGCCGACCTCGGCCACGATCAGCTCGACCTCGTACGGCTTCTCGCCGACCGAGGAGAAGATGGTGCCCAGGGTCTGGGCGTACACGTTGGCCAGCCCGCGGGCGGTGACGTCGGCCCGGTCGTAGGAGTAGCCGCGCAGGTCGGCGTAGCGGACGCCGCCGATGCGCAGGTTCTCGAACTCGTTGTAGCGGCCGACCGCCGCGAAGGCGATCTTGTCGTAGATCTCGGAGACCTTGTGGAGCGCCCGGGAGGTGTTCTCCGCGACGAAGACGATGCCGTCGGCGTAGGTGAGCACGACCACGCTGCGGCCGCGGGCGATGCCCTTGCGGGCGTACTCCGCACGGTCCGCCATGGCCTGCTGGGGTGAGACGTAGAACGGTGTCGACACCGGCGGTCGTCCCTTTCCTGTGAGGTGGTGGCTAGATCAGCGGGGCCTGCGGGCCGTTGGGCCGGGTCAGGCGCTCGTCGGTGATGGCGACCGCGATCTCCGCGACCTCGTCGTCGGTGAGCCGGCGGAAGCCGTCCTCGGTGATCAGCGAGACGATCGGGAAGATCTTCCGGGCCAGGTCCGGGCCGCCGGTGGCGGAGTCGTCGTCCGCCGCGTCGTAGAGCGCCTGGACGGCCAGGGTGGCGGCCTGGTCGGCCGTCAGGTCCTCGCGGTAGAGCTTCTTCATCGAGCCGCGGGCGAAGACCGAGCCCGAGCCGGTGGCGGTGAAGCCCCGGTCCTCGGAGCGCCCGCCGGTGACGTCGTAGCTGAAGATCCGGCCCCGGCCGAGGTCCAGGTCGTAGCCCGCGAAGATCGGCACGACCGCGAGGCCCTGCATCGCCATGCCCAGGTTGCCCCGGATCATGGTGGTGAGGCGGTTCGCCTTGCCCTCCAGGGAGAGCGTGGTGCCCTCGATCTTCTCGTAGTGCTCCAGCTCCAGTTGGAACAGCCGGACCATCTCGACCGCGAGGCCCGCGGTGCCGGCGATGCCGACCGCGCTGTACTCGTCGGCCGGGAACACCTTCTCGATGTCGCGCTGGGCGATGACGTTGCCCATGGTCGCCCGGCGGTCACCGGCGATCACCACGCCGCCGTCGAACACCGCGGCCACGATCGTGGTCCCGTGCGGGGCCTCGACCACCGATCCCTCGGGGAGCCCGCGGTGGCCGGGGATCAGCTCCGGCCGGTGCTCGGCGAGGAAGTCGAGGAACGAGGAGGACCCCGGGGTCAGGAAGGCAGCCGGTAGACGCCCGGTGCCACGAGTGATGGCTTCCACACGATTCCTTCCAGGTAGCTTGAAGCGCGCAATGCCCGCACCCTACCCGCCGACGATCCCTGTCCACGCCTGGAGGGGCCGGTGCCGGGCGGCCGGGCGGTCGATCCCGCCCGACCGCCCAGGACGGTCGCGACCGTGAATTCCCGAATACCGGGGACGGGCTATTGCCCGCCCTTCTGGACAAAGCCCCTCACGAAATCCTCGGCATTCGATTCGAGCACCTCGTCGATTTCGTCCAGCACCGCGTCGACGTCGTCGCTCAGCTTTTCCTGCCGCTCCTTGAGGTCGTCGGAATTCTGGGTTTCCGCGGCCTGTTCCTCGACCTCCTCGGAGGAGCGGTTCGCCCGCTGCTGGCCGCCGCCGGTGTCCTTGCTCGCCATTTCCCTCACCCCGCTCGAATCGTCTGGCACGGTTTGGCCGGTCGGTCGTTGCCGGTTGGCACCGACCCTATACACAAGGTGCGACTGCCGCTCCCGGTTTGCCGGTGGCGCTTCCTGTCCAACACCCGCTGCCACCCCGGATGATTCCCATTCGGCGGACGTTCACCCGTGGTGATCTCAACGTCACCCGCCGGACAGGACGCGCAGCAGGTCCTCCGCCGTGCGGCACCGGTCCAGCAGCTCCTTGACGTGGTTCCTGGTGCCGCGCAGCGGCTCCAGGGTGGGGACCCGCTGCAGCGAGTCCCGGCCCGGCAGGTCGAAGATGACCGAGTCCCAGGAGGCCGCCGCGACGTGCTCCGCGTACTGCTCCAGGCAGCGCCCGCGGAAGTACGCCCGGGTGTCCTCCGGGGGCTTGGAGACGGCCCTCTCGATCTCCTCCTCGGTCAGCAGCCGGTCGAACCGGCCGCGGGCCACCAGCCGGTTGTAGAGGCCCTTCTCGGGCCGTACGTCGCTGTACTGGAGGTCGACCAGCTGTAGCCGGGGGCTGTCCCACCCCAGGGAGTCCCGGCTGCGGTAGCCCTCCAGGATCTCCCGCTTGGCGACCCAGTCCAGCTGCCTGGACAGCGACATCGGGTCGCGCTCCAGACGGCCCAGGACGTCCTCCCAGCGGGCCAGCACGTCCACCGTCTGTTCGTCCGCGTCGGTGCCGAAGCGGTCCTCGACGTACTTGCGGGCCAGCTCGAAGTACTCCAGCTGGAGTTGGACGGCGGTGAGCTTGCGCCCGTTGCGCAGGGTGATCAGGTGCTTGAGCGTCGGGTCGTGGGAGACCCGGTGCAGGGTGCGCACCGGCTGCTCGACGGCGAGGTCGGAGGCGATGAAGGAGTCCTCGATCATCGACAGGACCAGTGAGGTGGTGCCCAGCTTGAGGTAGGTGGAGATCTCGGAGAGGTTGGCGTCCCCGATGATCACGTGCAGCCGGCGGTACTTCTCGGCGTCGGCGTGCGGTTCGTCCCTGGTGTTGATGATCGGCCGCTTGAGGGTGGTCTCCAGGCCGACCTCGACCTCGAAGTAGTCCGCCCGCTGGCTGATCTGGAAGCCGTGCGCCGAGCCGTCCTGGCCGACGCCGACCCGGCCGGAGCCGGTGACCACCTGGCGGGAGACGAAGAACGGGGTGAGGTGGCGGACGATGTCGGCGAACGGCGTCGCCCGCTTCATCAGGTAGTTCTCGTGGGTGCCGTAGGAGGCGCCCTTGTTGTCGGTGTTGTTCTTGTACAGGTGGATGTTCTGCCCGTTGGGCAGCTCCAGCGCCCGTTGTGCGGCGGCCGCCATGATCCGCTCGCCGGCCTTGTCCCAGAGCACGGCGTCGCGCGGGTTGGTCACCTCGGGCGAGCTGTACTCGGGGTGTGCGTGGTCCACGTAGAACCGGGCCCCGTTGGTGAGGATCACGTTGGCGAGGCCGATGTCCTCGTCGGTCAGCTGGCTGGCGTCCGCCACCTCGCGCGCGAGGTCGAAGCCGCGAGCGTCGCGCAGTGGGTTCTCCTCCTCGAAGTCCCAGCGGGCCCGCCTGGCCCGGTGCATCGCCGCCGCGTAGGCGTTGACGATCTGGGACGAGGTGAGCATGGCGTTGGCGTTGGGGTGCCCGGGCACGGAGATCCCGTACTCGGTCTCGATGCCCATCACGCGCCGTACGGTCATGCGGCCCTCCTTGCCCGGTGCGCCGCCCCCGGCGGGCGGAACACACTGACGTACCGCTGAACAACACCGGCGCCGGACATCTGCCCGCGGACGGTGGGTCGAGCCTAGGACCCGGCGCCGACCGGCGGGCCCGGAGACGCGCCGTCCGGCTGCGGGGCCGCGAGGCGCCACAGCCGGACGGTGTGCGTACAGCTCCGGGGACCGTCGCCGGCCCGGGTTACCGCGTGTTTACAGGTACTGCCCCGTGTTGGCGACAGTGTCGATCGAGCGGCCGGACTCGGCGCCCTGCTTGCCGGTGACCAGCGTGCGGATGAAGACGATCCGCTCGCCCTTCTTGCCGGAGATGCGGGCCCAGTCGTCCGGGTTGGTCGTGTTGGGCAGGTCCTCGTTCTCCTTGAACTCGTCCACGCAGGCGGCGAGCAGGTGGGAGACCCGCAGGCCCCGCTGACCGTGGTCGAGGAAGTCCTTGATGGCCATCTTCTTCGCGCGGTCGACGATGTTCTGGATCATCGCACCGGAGTTGAAGTCCTTGAAGTACAGGACCTCCTTGTCACCGTTGGCGTAGGTGACCTCCAGGAAGCGGTTCTCCTCCGTCTCGGAGTACATCCGCTCCACCACCGACTGGATCATCGCGACCACCGTGGCCTCGACGGAGCCGTCGTGCTCCTTGACGTCGTCCGGGTGGAACGGCAGCGAGTCCTTGAGGTACTTGGAGAAGATGTCCTTCGCGGCCTCGGCGTCCGGGCGCTCGATCTTGATCTTGACGTCCAGGCGGCCGGGCCGCAGGATCGCCGGGTCGATCATGTCCTCGCGGTTCGAGGCGCCGATGACGATGACGTTCTCCAGGCCCTCCACACCGTCGATCTCGGCCAGCAGCTGCGGGACGATGGTGTTCTCCACGTCCGAGCTGACGCCGGAACCGCGGGTGCGGAACAGCGACTCCATCTCGTCGAAGAAGACGATGACCGGCGTGCCCTCGCCCGCCTTCTCCCGGGCCCGCTGGAAGACCAGTCGGATCTGCCGCTCGGTCTCGCCGACGTACTTGTTGAGCAGCTCGGGGCCCTTGATGTTGAGGAAGTAGCTCTTCCCCTGCGGGCGGCCGGTGACCTCCGCGACCTTCTTGGCCAGCGAGTTGGCGACCGCCTTGGCGATCAGCGTCTTGCCGCAGCCGGGCGGGCCGTAGAGCAGCACGCCCTTGGGCGGGCGCAGCTCGTACTCCTTGAAGAGGTCGGCGTGCAGGTACGGCAGCTCGACCGCGTCGCGGATCAGCTCGATCTGGTTGTTCAGGCCGCCGATCTGGCGGTAGTCGATGTCCGGGACCTCTTCGAGGACCAGCTCCTCGACCTCGGACTTCGGCACGACCTCGTACACGTACCCGGAGCGGGGCTCCAGCAGCAGCGCGTCCCCGGCCCGGATCGTCGCCCCGTGCAGCGGTTCGGCGAGGCGCACCACCCGCTCGTCGTCGGTGTGGCCCAGGACCAGGGCGCGCTCGCCGTCCTCCAGGATCTCCTTGAGGGTGACGATCTCGCCGATGCGCTCGAAGGCCATCGCGTCCACGATGTTGAGGGCCTCGTTGAGCATCACCTCCTGGCCACGGCGCAGTTCGTCCAGGGCGACGTTCGGGCTGACGTTGACGCGGAGCTTGCGACCGCCGGTGAAGATGTCGGCGGTACCGTCCTCGTTCGCTTCGAGGAAGGTGCCGAATCCGGCCGGGGGCTGTGCCAGCCGATCCACTTCCTCCTTGAGGGCCACGATCTGGTCGCGGGCCTCGCGCAGGGTGGAGGCGAGTCGTTCGTTCTGGGCGGTCACGCCCGCCAGGTTGGTCTGGAGCTCGACGATCCGCTCTTCGAGGATCCTCGAATTGCGCGGCGAGTCGGCGAGCTTGCGGCGCAGAACGGCGATTTCCTGCTCAAGGTACGAGACCTGAGCGGCCTCGTCGGAACCACGAGCGGGCCTGCCGGTGCTGCGGTTGTAGTCGTCATCGTGGGCTGCCACGGTCCTCACCTCCTCCGGGGAGCTGGACGCTTCCAGACCCTACCTGGGACCAGGGGTCCGTAAACCCCTAGATCAAGAAAGATGGAACGGGCGTGTCCGATCTTCGCCCCAGCGTGCTTCCCCTCTGCTAGGGGGATACCCAGCGCACACCACCCAAAGCGGGCCAGATGTATCGTCGAGCGAAGTGATATCCGATCGCGACCGCTGTGCTGGGTCCGATCGTTGTACGAATGGCGGGATTGCTCCAGGAATAGGGGCGACCCGGGACAGAAACGGCAGGAGACATGTCGGTGACGGAGCAGACCGCGGCGGCGACCGAGGAGCTGGAGGTGTGGATCGACCAGGATCTGTGCACCGGCGACGGCATCTGCGTGCAGTACGCGCCCGAGGTCTTCGAACTGGACATCGACGGGCTGGCGTACGTGAAGGGCCCGGACGACGAACTGCGCCAGCAGCCCGGGGAGACCGCCCCGGTGCCGCTGACGCTCCTTCAGGACGTGGTGGACTCGGCGAAGGAGTGCCCGGGCGACTGCATCCACGTGCGCCGGGCCGCCGACCGGGTCGAGGTGTACGGGCCCGACGCCGAATAACCCGTCAGACGGCGGAGACCGGGGCGGCGGTCTGGGAGCGTTCCCAGTCGCCGCCCTTGTGCGTCCAGGTGAGGTCGAGTGAGACGTCGGGCCGGAAGCGCGGCACGTCCTCGCTCGAATACCCCTGCGCGTGGCCGGTGATGGCGCCGTCGGAGCGGACGGCGAGCCGGCTCAGGGTGAGGTTCTCGCGCTCGTTCAGCAGGGTGGCGACGACCACTGGGCGCTCGCCCTGGCCGAATCCGAGCAGGTAGACGGAGTCCGGCGGGGTGCCGGTCTCGGTGGCGCAGTGGGCGGCGACGACCGTACCGGGGCGTCCGTCGCCCAGTTCGGCGGGCACGCTGAGCACCGTCTTGACCGGGAACGGGCCGCAGTCCATGGGCAGTTGGGCCTTGGCGGGATCGGGGGCGGCGCTCGCGGCGAGGGCCTTGGGGGCGCCGCCGCGGGAGGGTGCCGGGGTGCCGGTCGCCGGGGAGGCGGCGAGGGCGGTGGCCACCACCGCTCCACAGCCGGCCAGGGCGAGGGCCCAGTGCCAGGGGGCAGTGCGCGCGTGTCCGGGCCGGGTGCGGCCCCGCGGTGTCTGCTGCGTCTGCTGCGTCTGCTGTCCAGCCGTCGCCGTCGTCCCGACCGCGGTCTCCACCAGGCGTCCCCTCCAGAGCTCCAGGAGCTGGTCTGCGTGCGGGAGCATCGTCCCACACGGGGGTGGACGGCGAACGAAAGGGGTGGTGCGAGCACTCGGCTCGCACCACCCCTTCCCGTCGGTTCGGGCTCAGTCCTGCTCGGGCTGCTCGGCCTCGGTGCCGCGGGCGGCCTTGCGGGCCGCGGCGCGCTCCTGGAGGGACGGCTCGGGCGCCCCGTTGTCGTAGTCCTCGCCGTACGCGCCCTTGGCCGGGCGGCGGCGGCGCAGCGGCGGCTCGACGCCGTCCGCCAGGCGGCGGGCGGTGAGCAGGAAGCCGGTGTGGCCGATCATCCGGTGGTCCGGGCGGACGGCCAGGCCCTCCAGGTGCCAGGTGCGGACCATGGTCTCCCAGGCCTGCGGCTCGGTGAAGGTGCCGTGCTCGCGCAGCGCCTCGACGGTCCTGGACATCTGCGTGGTGGTGGCCACGTAGCAGCAGATGAGACCACCGGGCACGAGGGCCTCGGAGGCGACGTCCAGGCACTCCCAGGGGGCCAGCATGTCGAGGATGACGCGGTCGACGTCGGTCTCGACCAGGTTGTCCTGGAGGTCGCCGACGGTCAGCTTCCACGCCGGGTGCGGGCCGCCGAAGTAGCGCTCGACGTTGCCCTGGGCGATGTCCGCGAAGTCCTGCCGGCGCTCGTAGGAGGCCAGCATGCCGTGTTCGCCGACGGCGCGCAGCAGGTACATGCTGAGCGCGCCCGAGCCGACTCCGGCCTCGACCACGCGGGCGCCCGCGAAGATGTCGGCCATCGCCAGGATCTGCCCCGCGTCCTTGGGGTAGATCACGGCGGCGCCGCGCGGCATGGACAGGACGTAGTCGGGGAGCAGGGGGCGCAGCGCGAGGTACGGGACGTTCCCCGTGGTGCGCACGACCGTGCCCTCGGGGGCGCCGATCAGCTCGTCGTGGGGGAACGCACCCTTGTGGGTGTGGAACTGGTTCCCGGCCTGGAGCGTGAACGTGTAGTGGCGACCCTTGGGGTCGGTCAGCTGGACCTGGTCCCCGACCTGGAAGGGCCCGCGTCGGCGGGCGGCACCGGTCGGTTCGGACATGCGGACAATCCTAAGGGAAGCGGGCACCGCCCCCCGACCACGGTCCGGTCACCGTCCCGAGACGGCGGCGGTCAGCCGCTGCTCGATGTCGGTGAGCGCGGCGACACCGTACATCCGGCCGTCCGCCTCGACCACCAGGTACTCCCCCGCCGGGGTGGCCTGGACGGCCCGCAGCAGCGCCTCGCCGCTGAGGTCGGCGTCCAGCCGCATCCCGGGCTCCAGGTCGCGGGCCAGCGGGCCGACCGCCACCCAGGGGCGGCGGTGCTCCGGCACGGCCCGTACCGCGGACTCGCGGACGATGGCGATCGGCTCGCCCCGGCCGTCCACCACGACGACCGCGCCGGCCTGGGCCTCGCGGGCACGGCGCAGCGCCTCGCCGAGCGGGGTGTCGGCGGTGACCTCGACGGCCCGGCGGGCGAGGTCGCGCAGCCGCAGGCCGGGCAGCACCTCCTTGAGCCGGGCGTTGCGCAGGCTGCCGGTGGCGCCGTTCCAGATGATCGCGGCCAGTACGGCGGCGAGCACCGCGTCCACCAGGGTGTCGGTGGTGGTGCGCTCGACCCCGCGGGCGGCGCTGAACAGCGGCAGGCCGATCAGCACGGCGACCGCCAGTGCCCGGCCGACCCAGGCGGCGGCCACCGTGCCGGCCATCGGCTTGCCGGTGACCGCCCAGACCAGGGCGCGCAGCATCCGGCCGCCGTCCAGCGGCAGGCCGGGCAGCAGGTTGAAGGCGGCGACCACCAGGTTGGAGACCATCAGGCCGGTGAGCAGCACCCCCGGCACGGTGGACAGCTCGACGGCGCCCAGCGCGAGGTAGAACACGCCGCCGAGCACCAGCGAGAGCAGCGGGCCGACGAAGGCCAGCCAGAACTCGCGCCAGGGGCTCTCGGCCTCGTTCTCGATCTCGGAGACGCCGCCGAAGAACTGGAGCTGGATCCGCCGCACCCCGAGCCGGTACCGCAGAGCGACCAGGGTGTGGGCCAGCTCGTGCACCAGGACGGAGGCGTAGAAGGCGACCGCGAAGAAGAAGGCGAGCAGGTAGCGGGCCGCGCCGAGCTCCGGCAGGACGTCGCCGAGCTGTCCGCCGAACACCCAGGTGATCAGGGCGGCGATGACGAACCAGGAGGGCGTGACGTAGATGGGCACGCCGAAGGGCCGCCCCATCAGGAGGCCGCCGCCGCGCTCCGGCGGCTGCCCGCCCGGGCGTCCGCCGTCCTGCGGTGGCTGGTCGGAGGTCTGCTGCCCCCTGCTGTCGCTCACCGTGATCCCTTCGGTCGTCCCGCCCGTCGTGTCCCCGGTGCGCCCACGCTACGTGATCGCGCCCATCCGGTGCCGCGCGCCCCTCTGTCTGCCTTCATACCCACTCAGGGCCCGTCCCTCGGATCCTCGCCGCCCCGGGACCGGCTGGCAGCACGGTGGCAGCGGGATGACAGCGAAGGGCAATAGGGTCGTAGGCATGCAGCAGACCGAGACCAGCAGTGCCGCCGACGCCCCGGCGCGCCCGGCGGGGCCCCCGACCGGGCTCTCCCCGTCCCGCGCGGGGGACTTCCTGACCTGCCCCCTGCTGTACCGGCTGCGGGTGATCGACCGGCTGCCCGAGCCGCCGAGCTCGGCGGCGACCAGGGGCACGCTGGTGCACGCGGTGCTGGAGCGGCTGTTCGACAGCCCGGCGACCGAGCGGACGCCGGAGCGGGCGCTGGGCCTGCTGCGCCCCCAGTGGGAGCGGCTGCTGGGCGAGCGCCCGGAGCTGGGCTCGCTGTTCCCGGACGACCCGGACGGCGCGGCGCTCACCCGCTGGCTGGCGGACGCCGAGAAGCTGGTCGGCCAGTGGTTCCGGCTGGAGGACCCGACCCGGCTGCACCCGGTGGAGCGGGAGCTGTACGTGGAGACCGCGCTGGATTCGGGACTGCTGCTGCGCGGCTACATCGACCGGGTGGACGTCGCCCCGACCGGCGAGGTCCGGCTGGTGGACTACAAGACCGGCCGGGCGCCCTCGCGGGACTTCGAGGGCAAGGCGATGTTCCAGATGAAGTTCTACGCACTGGTGGTGTGGCGTTGGAAGGGGGTGATCCCCAAGCGCCTCCAGCTGGTCTACCTCGGCGGGGGCGGGGACGTGGTCACCTACGACCCGGACGAGGCCGACCTGCGTGCGGTGGAGCGCAAGTTGCAGGCGCTGTGGGAGCGGATCAGCCACGCGGTGGCCACCGGGGACTTCCCGGCCACCCGCAACCGCCTCTGCGACTGGTGCGACCACCAGGCCAGCTGCCCGGAGTTCGGCGGCACCCCGCCGCCGTATCCTCTTCCGCTGGCCCGTACATCGGAGAGCGATCCCACGGGGGATCCGATGAGCAAGGAGTCCTAGTGACGATCCGAGTGCTGCTGGTCGACGACCAGCCGCTGCTGCGCACCGGTTTCCGGATGATCCTGGAGGCCGAGTCCGACCTGGTCGTGGTCGGTGAGGCCGGCGACGGTCAGCAGGCGCTGGACCAGGTGCGCGCGCTGCAGCCCGACGTGGTGCTGATGGACATCCGGATGCCGAGGATGGACGGCGTCGAGGCGACCCGCCGGATCGCCGGTCCGGGGCGGGACGGCCCGGCCAAGGTGCTGGTGCTGACCACCTTCGACCTGGACGAGTACGTGGTGGAGGCGCTGCGCGCGGGTGCCAGCGGCTTCCTGCTGAAGGACGTCCCGGCGGAGGAGCTGGTGCAGGCGATCCGGGTGGTCGCGGACGGCGCGGCGATGCTGGCGCCGAGCATCACCCGCCGGCTGCTGGACATGTACGCCACCAAGCTGCCCTCGGGCGAGGAGGCGCCGCCGCAGGCGCTGAGCGCGCTGACCGAGCGGGAGCTGGAGGTGCTGAAGCTGGTGGCGCGCGGGCTGTCGAACGCGGAGATCGCGGCCGAACTGTTCGTCAGCGAGACGACCGTCAAGACGCACGTCGGCCATGTGCTGACCAAGCTCCAGCTGCGCGACCGGGTGCAGGCGGCGGTGTACGCCTACGAGAGCGGGCTGGTGCGGCCCGGCGCCCTGTAGCGGGCCGAACGGCCCGCAACGCCAAGGAGAAACGTGACGGCGGCCCGCCCGCTTCCCCTCGCACTGACGGGGAAGCGGGCGGGCCGCCGTTCGCGCCCTACTTGTTCGTCCGGCTGATCTCCCAGAAGCGGAAGTAGCCGGTGGTGTCGACGGTGGACTCGACGCCGGTGACGTACGAACGGGCCGCGAAGAAGGCCTTGTTCTGGTACAGCGGGATCAGCGGCACGTTCTCGGCGACGATCTGCTGGATCTGCGCGTAGCCGCCCGCGGCGGCGCTGCGGTCGGCCTGCTTGAGGCCGTCCGGCACCAGCTTCTGGCTGATCCGCGGGTCGTCCCAGCCGTGGTGGTAGGCACCGCCGTCGACCAGCAGCGGGGCGATGTAGTTGTCCGGGTCCGGGTAGTCGGCGAACCAACCGATCAGGTACACCTGGTACTTGCCGTCGGCCCAGCCCTTGCGGTAGGCGTCCCAGTCCTGCTCCTGCTGGACCGTCACCTGGAACAGGCCGCCGGTCTCCATCTGCTTCTTGAGCGTGTCGGCCTCGGCGCTGCCGGCCCGCGAACGGGCCCAGGTGAGGGTGAGCTTGACCGGGGTCTGGACCTTGGCGTCGGCGAGGATCTTCTTGGCCTTGGCCACGTCCTGGTCGCCGTAGCGGTCGAAGAAGGCGGTGGTGTGGCCGGTGACGCCGGCCGGGACCATCGCGTACAGCGGCTGGACGGTGCGGGCGAAGACGTCGCGGGCGAGCGCCTTGCGGTCGAGCAGCGCGGCGGCGGCCTGGCGGACGGCGACGTTGGAGACGACCGGGTCCTTGGTGTTGAAGACCAGCGAGCGGGTGTCGTTGCTGTCGCCCTCGACCACCTGGAGGTCGGTCTTGCCGCCCTGCTGGTCGGACCGGATCTGGGCGGCGGTGTTCGGCTCCAGGCTGTTGTCGGTCAGGTCGACGTCGCCCTTGTCCAGCGCGTCCTTGAGGTCGGCCGGCTTGTCGAAGTACCGCACGGTGAACTTGCTGTTCCGCAGCTTGGCGTCGCCGCCGTACTTGTCGTTGGGCGCCAGCACGACCTTGGAGAGCTGCTTGCCGGTGCCGCCGCCGCTCATGGTCTCGACCGACTCGAAGCGGTACGGGCCGGAGCCGATCAGCTTGTCGTTGGGGACGACCTTGTCGGCCGGGTAGGCCTGGTGGTCGACGATGGCGCCGGCCGGGCCGGCCAGCTTGGCCGGGAGGGTGGCGTCGGGGGTGGCCAGGTGGAAGATCACCTCGGTGTCGCCCTTGGCCTCGACGCTCTTGATCGAGGAGAGCAGCGCGGCCGGACCGGTCGGGTCGTTGATCTTCTTGGTGCGCTCGATCGAGAACACCACGTCCTGGGCGGTCATCGGGTGGCCGTTGGAGAACTTCAGGCCGGACCGCAGGGTGCAGTGGTACTCGCTGGCGTCGCCGCTGGTGAAGTCGCAGGACTGCGCGGCGTCCGGGGCGGGCGCGCTGGAGGCGGCCGGGAAGGTCATCAGCGACTGGAAGGTGTTGCGCAGCAGCAGCCAGGAGCCGGAGTCGTAGGCGGCCGCCGGGTCCAGCACGCCGGTCAACTGGGTGGTGCCCATGGTGACCGACTTGCCGCCGCCGTCCCCCTTCACGGCGTCGGTGACGGATCCGCAGCCGGCCACCGTCACGGCGACCAGTCCGGCACAACCGAGTACGGCCAGGCGTTCAGCTGAAGTCTTCACGGGAGCGTCCTTCTGGGTGGCACGAACCCGAGTAGCGTGCCATATCGAACACGGACGACCGATACCCGTGCAGATGACGTTTGGGACACGGTAGTTCGGGGCAGCACGAGGCACCCGACGAGTTGTCAGCCAATGCCCGTTTTCTCCCCGGGCGACCCCGGACGACGGACGGGCCCAGCCGATTACCGACGAGTAGGGTGTGGCCGCAATGAGATGACAATCACATTCGTGGGAGGCTCGGGTACGGGCCCTCAGACCCGCGAGGCGACCACCGAACGCAGCAGTTCGAGGTCGACCTGCTCCAGCGAGGAGAGCACCAGCCGCCCGGGCGCCGGCTCGATCGGCGCCACCGAGGGCACCGCGATCACCGGGCAGCCGGCCGCCTCGCCCGCGCGCACCCCGGTCGGGGTGTCCTCGATCACCACGCAGCGGACCGGCTCCGCGCCCAGCCGGCGGGCCGCCTCCAGGTACGGGTCCGGGAAGGGCTTGGTGCGCGGCACCTCGTCCCCGCCGATGCTGAAGGCGAAGTGCTCGGCGCCCAGCGAGCGCAGCACGATGTCGATCACGTGCCGGTGCGAGGCGGACACCAGGGCGGCCGGAACGCCGTGCGCGGCAAGGGTGTTGAGGAGGCGCTCGGCGCCCGGCATCAGCGGCACGCCGCCGGCCAGCAGGTCGACGAAGCGCTGGTTGACCAGCACGCCCAGGTCGGCCGGGGCGATGTCCACCCCGGTCCGGCCGACCAGGTAGTCCATCACCCGGGTCATCGGACCGCCGACCACCTGGGCCCGGTCCCGCTCGTCCAGCTGGTGGCCCAGCTCCGCGAAGAGCGAGACCTCGGCCTGCCACCAGAAGTCCTCGGTGTCCACCAGCGTCCCGTCCATGTCCAGCAGCACCGCCTGCAGGCCGCGGTCGTCCCCGTGGTCGAGGATGCGCGTGGCGGTGGGGCTGGTGGTCATGGCGGGAGTCCTTCCGGCAGTGCCCCAGGGGCGTCCCGGGGATGGCACAGGCCGGCCCGCTGGTGAGCGGACCGGCCCGTTCAGGATCATCAAGGATACGCCCGCTCCGCCCGGAAGGAGCGAACGCGGCGGGACGTTCGGATTACCGGGCGTTGAAGTACTTCGCCTCGGGGTGGTGGATCACGATCGCGTCGGTGGACTGCTCCGGGTGCAGCTGGAACTCCTCGGAGAGCACCACGCCGATCCGCTCGGGCTTCAGCAGCTCGGCGATCTTGGCGCGGTCCTCCAGCTCGGGGCAGGCCCCGTAGCCGAGCGAGAAGCGGGCGCCCCGGTACTTCAGCGCGAACATGTCCTTGACGTCCTGCGGGTCCTCACCGGAGAAGCCCAGCTCGTAACGGACCCGGGCGTGCCAGAACTCGGCCAGCGCCTCGGCCAGCTGCACCGACAGGCCGTGCAGCTCCAGGTAGTCGCGGTAGGAGTTCCCGGCGAACAGCTCGTTGGCCGCCTCCGAGATCCGGTTGCCCATGGTGACCACCTGGAGGCCGACCACGTCCCGCTGGCCGGACTCCTCCGGGCGGAAGAAGTCCGCCAGGCAGAGCCGGCGGCCGCGCCGCTGGCGGGGGAAGGTGAAGCGGGTCCGCTCGGTGCCGTCCTCGTGGAAGACGATCAGGTCGTCGCCCTTGGAGTTCGCCGGGTAGTAGCCGTAGACCACGGCCGCCTCCAGCCAGCCCTCGGTCTGGAGCCGGTCCAGCCAGGCGCGCAGCCGCGGCCGGCCCTCGGTCTCCACCAGCTCCTCGTACGACGGGCCGTCGCCGGCGCGGGAGGCCTTGAGGCCCCACTGGCCCTTGAACAGCGCGTCCTCGTCCAGCCAGGAGGCGTAGTCGGCGAACGGGATGCCCTTGACGATCCGGTCGCCCCAGAACGGCGGGGTGGGAACGGCGTTGTCCACCACGACGTCGGAGCGGATCTGCCCGAGGTTGACCTCGGGCTCCGACTCCTCCACCTCGACCCGGGCGTGCCGGCGCTGCTTGAGCTCCGGCAGGGTCGCGCCGGGCACGCCGCGCTTGACCGCGACCAGCGCGTCCATCAGCCGCAGGCCCTCGAAGGCGTCCCGGGCGTAGCGGACCTCGCCCTCGTAGATCTCGTGCAGGTCCTGCTCGACGTAGGCGCGGGTGAGGGCGGCGCCGCCGAGGATCACCGGGTAGCTCGCGGCCAGCTTGCGCTGGTTGAGCTCCTCCAGGTTCTCCTTCATGATCACGGTCGACTTCACCAGCAGGCCGGACATCCCGATCACGTCCGCGTTGTGCTCGTGCGCGGCGTCCAGGATCGCCGAGACCGGCTGCTTGATGCCCAGGTTGACCACGTTGTAGCCGTTGTTGGACAGGATGATGTCCACCAGGTTCTTGCCGATGTCGTGGACGTCGCCCTTGACGGTGGCCAGCACGATCGTGCCCTTGCCCTCGCTGTCGGACTTCTCCATGTGCGGCTCCAGATGGGCCACCGCGGTCTTCATCACCTCGGCGGACTGGAGCACGAACGGCAGCTGCATCTGGCCGGAGCCGAAGAGCTCGCCGACCACCTTCATGCCGGCCAGCAGGGTCTCGTTGATGATCTCCAGCGCCGGGCGCCCGGTCAGCGCCTCGTCCAGATCGGCCTCCAGGCCGTTGCGCTCGCCGTCGATGATCCGGCGCTGCAGCCGCTCCTCCAGCGGGAGCGCGGCCAGCTCCTGCGCCTTGGAGGCCTTGACCGAGGCGGTGGAGACGTTGGCGAACAGCTCCAGCAGGCGCTGGAGCGGGTCGTAGCCGTCCCGGCGGCGGTCGTACACCAGGTCGAGGGCGACCTCGCGCTGCTCCTCGGGGATGCGGGAGACCGGCAGGATCTTGGAGGCGTGCACGATCGCCGAGTCCAGGCCCGCCTCCACGCACTCGTGCAGGAAGACCGAGTTGAGCACCACCCGGGCGGCCGGGTTGAGGCCGAAGGAGATGTTGGACAGGCCGAGGGTGGTCTGCACCTTCGGGTGGCGGCGCTTGAGCTCGCGGATCGCCCCGATGGTCTCGATGCCGTCCCGGCGGGACTCCTCCTGGCCGGTGGCCAGGGTGAAGGTGAGGCAGTCGACCAGGATCGAGCCCTCGTCGATGCCGTACTCGCCGGTCAGCTCGGCGATCAGCCGCTCGGCGATCTCGACCTTGTGCTCGGCGGTACGGGCCTGGCCCTCCTCGTCGATGGTCAGCGCGATCAGGCCGGCGCCGTGCTCGCGGGCCAGCGAGGCGATCCTCCCGAAGCGCGAGTCGGGGGCGTTGCCGTCCTCGTAGTTGACCGAGTTGAGCACCGCGCGGCCGCCGAGCGCCTCCAGGCCGGCCCGCAGCACGTCCGGCTCGGTGGAGTCCAGCACGATCGGCAGGGTGGAGGCGGTGGCCAGTCGGCCGGCGATCTCCTTCATGTCGGCGACGCCGTCGCGGCCGACGTAGTCGACGCACAGGTCCAGCAGGTGGGAGCCGTCCCGGATCTGGTCGCGGGCGATCTCCACGCAGGCCTGCCAGTCGCCGGCCAGCATCGACTCGCGGAACTTCTTCGAGCCGTTGGCGTTGGTGCGCTCGCCGATCGCCAGGTACGAGGTGTCCTGGCGGAACGGCACCGCCTGGTACAGCGAGGCGGCCGAGGGCTCCGGCTGCGGCTCGCGGGCGGCCACCGGACGGCCCTGGACCCGCTCGACCACCTGGCGCAGGTGCTCGGGGGTGGTGCCGCAGCAGCCGCCGACCAGCGAGAGGCCGTACTCGCGGGTGAACACGTCGTGCGCGTCGGCCAGCTCGGCCGGGGAGAGCGGGTAGTGGGCACCGTCCTTGCCGAGCACCGGCAGGCCCGCGTTCGGCATGCAGGACAGGCCGATCCGGGCGTTCTTGGCCAGGTAGCGCAGGTGCTCGCTCATCTCGGCCGGGCCGGTGGCGCAGTTGAGGCCGATGTAGTCGACGCCGAGCGGCTCCAGGGCGGTGAGCGCGGCGCCGATCTCGGAGCCGAGCAGCATGGTGCCGGTGGTCTCCACGGTCACCTGCACCAGCACCGGCAGGTCCAGCCCGGCCTCGGCCAGGGCGCGCTTGGAGCCGAGGATCGCGGCCTTGGTCTGGAGCAGGTCCTGGCTGGTCTCGACCAGCAGGGCGTCGACGCCGCCGGCGATCAGGCCGGCCGCGTTCTGCTGGAAGCCGTCGCGCAGCGTCTCGTACGGGGCGTGGCCGAGGGTCGGCAGCTTGGTGCCGGGGCCGATCGAGCCGAGCACCCAGCGGGTGCGGCCGTCGGCGGCGTGCTCGTCGGCCACCTCGCGGGCGATCCGGGCACCGGCCTCGGCCAGCTCGAAGATGCGGTCGGCGATCTCGTACTCACCCAGCGCCGAGAAGTTGGCGCCGAAGGTGTTGGTCTCGACGCAGTCCACGCCGACGCCGAAGTAGGCCTCGTGGACGGAACGCACGATGTCGGGCCGGGTGACGTTGAGGACCTCGTTGCAGCCCTCCAGGTTCTGGAAGTCCTCCAGCGTCGGATCCTGGGCCTGGAGCATGGTGCCCATCGCACCGTCGGCCACCACCACCCGGGTGGCGAGTGCCTCACGCAGCGCGTTCGCGCGGCTCTGCTGAGTGATGGACGGGTTGGCTGCAGTGGCCATGGGGCTTCTCCCTGGTGCGACGGCTGTCGGCTTTGCGGCCCGCTTGCTCGGGCACGCACGTGGCCAGGGTATCCGGCCCGCGACAGTGCTCGCCGGGGCATTCCGTATCCTGAGCGCTCGACCGCATGGGGGGAGCATCCGCGTGGCCCGGTTCCGGACCGTGACGCGGCGCACCGGCCGGGCCCTCGGGGCCCCGCTCCGGGCGCTGCGCGACCGCTGGCGAGGCTGGTCCCGGTGGCGCCGGGCGCTGCTGGTCCTGGCACTGGTGGCGGCCGTGCCGGTCGCCGCGCTGGGCTCGCTGTTCGTCTCGATCCGGCTGCACTACTCGGGTGAGCCCGCCGCCGAGGCCCGCACCCGGGGCCGGGACGCCGTCTGGCTCGGGCACGCCTGGGTGGACGGGCGCAGGACCGAGGCCGACGTCGAGGCGCTGGCCCGGCAGCTGGCCGGGACCGGCGTGCGCGACCTGTACGTGCACACCGGCCCGCTGGAGCACGACGGCTCCCTGCCGCCGACCGTCCACCCGAGGGCCCGCTGGTTCACCGAGGCCGCGCACCGGACGCTGCCGGGCGTACGGCTCCAGGGCTGGCTGGGCGACGAGGTCAAGCCGGAGAAGGACGCCCTGGACCTGGACGACGCGCCCACCCGCGACCGGATCGCCGCCTCCGCCCGCCAGGTGCTGGACCAGGGCTTCGACGGCGTGCACCTCGACATGGAGCCGATCCGCCCCGGCTCGGCCGGCTGGCTCGCCCTGCTCGACCAGGTCCGCCCGGTCACGGCGGCCCGCGGCGCCAAGCTCTCGGTGGCGGCCCCGCAGATCGACCCGGTGCCCGGCCTGCACACCGCCGGCATCCTGCTCACCGACCACGGCAAGTGGTGGGACCAGGCGTACTTCCGCGAGACCGCCCGCCGGGTCGACCAGATCGCGGTGATGACCTACGACACCTCGATGCCGACCGAGCCGCTGTACGGCGGCTACGTCGCGCAGCAGACCGAGCTCGCGCTGCGGGCCACCCCGCCCGAGGTCGACCTGCTGATCGGCCTACCGTTCTTCTGGGACGACAAGTGGGGCCACTGGGGCGCCGCCGAGACCGTCCCGGCCGCCGTCCGGGGCGTCCGGCTGGGCCTGGGCCGCCAGGACCTGCGGCGGGCGAACTTCGGCGTCGCGCTGTACGTGGACTTCGCCGCGACGCCGGAGAACTGGGCGGCGTACCGGCGCGGCTGGGTGGAGGTCTGAGCGCACCCCGCGAATCCGGGCCCGCCACGCTCGGCGAACAGTCCGTCGCCCTGTGTTGCCAATCCGGCACCGGCCGCTCCCGCACCAGATCCTGACGGTTCGTCATCCAAGGGTGCCCGGATATCCGCTGGATCCCGGCGGCCCGCTCCCCCAGACTGTCCCGGTGCCCGGCCGCCGTGCGCATCAAAGCCCGTAGGCTGGGCAGGTAGGGACCGTGGAGCGAGGCGTTCCACGGGAGACGAGAGGTTCGACAGGCGGCAGCCGACCCGTCGGTGCCCCGGCAGGCCAGCCGGGGCGGTGCCGGTCCGACCGCCGACCGGAGGGAGACGCTGGGTGATCGAGCTGGAAGATGTTCCCGAGTTGATCGACCCGGTGATGGTCTGCGCCTTCGAGGGGTGGAACGACGCGGGCGACGCCGCCTCCGCGGCCCTGGCGCATCTGGACGAGACCTGGGGTGGCAAGGTGTTCGCCGCCCTCGACGCGGAGGAGTACTACGACTTCCAGGTCAACCGGCCGACGATCTGGCTGGACGGCGGCATCCGACGGATCACCTGGCCGACCACCAGGCTCTCGGTGATCCGGGTGACCGAACCGGTGACCAGGGACGTGGTGCTGGTCCGCGGCATCGAGCCGAGCATGCGCTGGCGCTCGTTCTGCAACGAGCTGCTCGGCATCGCGCACGAGTTGGGCATCGAGCTGGTGGTGATCCTGGGCGCGCTGCTCGGCGACACCCCGCACAGCCGCCCGGTGCCGGTCAGCGGGGTCACCTCCGACCCGGAGCTGGCCCGCCGGCTGGACCTGGAGGAGAGCCGCTACGAGGGCCCGACCGGGATCGTCGGGGTACTCCAGGAGGCCTGCACGCACGCCGGGGTGCCGGCCGTGACGCTGTGGGCCGCGGTGCCGCACTACGTCGCCCAGCCGCCCAACCCCAAGGCGACGCTGGCGCTGATCAACAAGCTGGAGGACCTGCTGGACCTGCGCATCCCGCCGGGCGAGCTCGGCGAGGACGCCCGGGCCTGGCAGCTCGGCGTGGACCAGCTGGCCGCCGAGGACAGCGAGGTCGCCGAGTACGTCCAGCAGCTGGAGGAGGCACAGGACACCGCGGAGCTGCCGGAGGCCTCCGGGGACGCCATCGCGCGCGAGTTCGAGCGCTACCTGCGCCGCCGGGAGAACGTCGGGCCGACCGGCGAGAAGCCGGTGGCCGGGCACGCGACGGCCGAGCGGCCGGCCGAGCCGGAGTCGCCGGGCACCACCCGGGAGAGCCCGGAGGGCTCCGAGGAGGAGTAGTTCCGGCCGCGAACGCCGGGAACGCCGGGAACAACGCCGAAGGGGCGTCAGGACACCTGGTCCTGACGCCCCTTTCCGGCTGCTACGGCCGCCGCTACAGCGCGACGCCGAGCAGGGCGTCCACGGTGCGGGAGACCAGGCCGGGCGCGCCGGTGTCGGTGCCGCCCTCGCTCTCCTGCTGCGCCGCCCAGCGGTCCACGGCGACCAGCGCGGCGGGCGCGTCCAGGTCCTCCGCGAGCGCCGCACGGACCTCGGCGAGCAGCCGCTCGGCCGACGGACCGTCCGGCCGGGAGACCGCGGCCCGCCAGCGGGCGAGGCGCTCGACGGCCTCGTCCAGGGTGGCCTTGGTCCACTCCCAGTCCTCGCGGTAGTGGTGCGAGAGCAGTGCCAGGCGGATCGCCGCCGGCTCGACGCCCTCGCGGCGCAGCGCCGAGACGAACACCAGGTTGCCGCGGGACTTGGACATCTTGTGGCCGTCCAGGCCGACCATGCCCGCGTGCACGTACGCCCTGGCGTACGGGTGGGCGCCGGTGGCGACCTGGGCGTGCGAGGCGCCCATCTCGTGGTGCGGGAAGGACAGGTCGCTGCCGCCGCCCTGGATGTCGAAGGACATGCCCAGGTACTGCAGCGCGATGGCCACGCACTCGATGTGCCAGCCGGGGCGGCCGTGGCCGAGCTCGGTGTCCCAGGCGGGCTCGCCCGGGCGGGCGGCCAGCCAGAGCAGGGCGTCCAGCGGGTTGCGCTTGCCCGGGCGGTCCGGGTCGCCGCCGCGCTCGGCGAAGACCGGGCGCATGGCCTCGCGGGTCAGCCCGGAGACCTCGCCGAAGCGCGGGTCCGCGTCGACCGAGAAGTAGATGTCCCCGTCCACGTAGTAGGCGGCGCCGGAGGCGAGCAGCTTCTGCACCAGCGGGACGATCCACGGGATGGACTCGACCGCGCCGATGTAGTGGGCCGGCGGGAGCAGCCGCAGGGCGGTCATGTCCTCGCGGAACAGGGCCGTCTCGCGCTCGGCCAGGGCCACCCAGTCCTGACCGGTGGCGACCGCGCGCTCCAGCAGCGGGTCGTCGACGTCGGTGACGTTCTGGATGTACAGGACGTCGTGGCCGGCGTCCTTCCACACCCGCTGCACCAGGTCGAAGGCGTTGTAGGTGGCGGCGTGGCCCATGTGGGTCGCGTCGTAGGGGGTGATGCCGCAGACGTAGATCCGGGCGGTGCCGTCCTGCGGCACGACCTCGCGGACCTTGCCCGCTGCGGTGTCGAAGATACGGAGGGGGAGCCCCTGACCAGGCAGGGCGGGAACCTCGGAGGCGGGCCAGGCATGCATGGGAACGACTTTAACCTTGAGAACATTTGAAAGCCTAACCAGTACGGAAGATCGACTGGATCCCGCCGTTGCCCGCGCGCTTCCGGACTGCTAGCGCCCCGCCGTGGTCACGCCTGAGCCCCCGGCCCCGGACACGGGTGAGCGCCCGGTCGGCCCTGCCGCCGACCGGGCGCCCGGCTCCCCGGGGGACGCGGCCGGAGCCGCTACGACCGCTGCCAGAGGGCCGGCACGTTCGGCGGCTCCCAGCCCACCATGGAGGTGTGTGCCTGGAGGCAGACGTAGGAGACGCCGGAGTAGGTGACGCGGTCGCCCGCGTTGTAGGCCTTGCCCGGTGCCCAGGTGCCGCTCGGCGGCGTGGTGGGCCCGCCGGTCGGGGTGGCGGTCGGGGTCGGGGTCGGCGAGGGCGTGCCCGGGGTCTGCGGCACGTCCAGCACGAAGTCGAAGCTGGCCTCCCGGACCTGGCCGTTCTGCCGGACGTTCATCAGCAGCCGGGGGTCGTAGATGGTGTCCGTGTTGTTGCGCGGCTCACCCGGGAAGTAGAGCTGGGTGGTCAGGATCGAACGGCCGGGGGCCTGCACCTTGACGTGCAGGTGCCGGGTGCGGCCCGGGTAGAGGCCGGGGACGATGGTGTCCAGCTTGTACGCGCCGTTGGCGTCGGTGAACTGGTGCCCGCGGAAGGTGAAGCCGACGTTGTCGTAGTTGCCGCCGTCGTCGGCCTGCCAGAAGTCCAGCAGGACGCCGGAGATCGGCAGGCAGGCGCGGCCGAAGACGTAGCCGCTGACGGTCAGCCGGGTGCCCGGGCCGTCGTTGACCATCGAGCTGCGCAGCGGGGAGTTGGGCTTGAAGTACGGCCCCTCGATCTGCTCGATGGTGGGGTCGTCGCCGTCGTGGCAGTCGGGGGTGAGGCCGGGGGCCTGGCCGCTGCCGGCCTGTTCCCGGGCCAGGGCGACTCCGCCGCCGATCAGCAGCGGCGCGACCCCGAGTGCGGCGGCGGCCTTCAGGACGGTCTTGCGGCTGATCATGCCGTCGGACGGGGGCATGCGCCGTCTCCTTCCCATGGGAGGTGGGGGTGGGGGCGGCCCTTGCCATGGTGGGGGCATGACAAGGGCCGAACCGGCCGCCGTCCGCGCGCCGGACCGGCCGCCGGTGGCCAACACTGAAGTTACGGGCCGTCCGGTGCGACCGCGATGGACATGATCCGGGGATCATGGTGATTTCCGTCGACCCGGGAGCGGAACTCCCCCGGCGTCATCCCGGTCTCCCGCCGGAAGAACCGGCAGAAGTACGCCGGGTCCGCGAAGCCCGCCTCCTTGGCGACCTGACGAATCGTCAGGTCCGTGCAGGCGAGCAGCCGCTTGGCCTCCAGGGTCTGCTGCCGGCGGATCAGCCCGCCCGGGGTGCGGCCGGTGGCCTGCTTGACCAGGGTCTGCAAGTGCCCCGGGGAGACGCCGAGTTCCTGGGCGGTGGAGGCCACCGAGTGCCGCACCCCGCCCGGCCTGGCGATCAACCGGGTGAAGGCGGCGGCCAGTTCGGCCGGACGGCTGGGCACCGCGGGCCGCTCGTCCGGGACGCAGGCGCGCAGCGCCCGGACGATCAGGATGTGCAGGCTGGCCCGCAGCACGCCCTGGTAGCCGGGCGCCCTGGTCCGGTACTCGTGCTCCATGTCGGCGAGCAACGCGCCGATGGCACCGGCCTGTTCACCGAGCGTCAGGGCGGGCTTGGAGGCCAGGGCGCGCAGCGCGGCGAGGTCCTGCGGGTGGCCGAGCAGGAAGTCCTCGTTGAACAGGACGACCCTGCCCGTGAGCTCCTCGGCGTCCGCCCAGTGGTGCACCTGGCCGGGCGTGATCACGCACAACTGCGGTGGGGCCAGCGACCGGTGCACCAGGTCCAGGGCGTGGGCGCCCCGGCCGCCGGTGACGTGGACGATCTCGTAGAACGAGTGGCGGTGGGGGAAGTTGGCCCGGGAGAGCGGGCCGATCGCGTCGAAACTGCCGATGGCGAAGGGGAGCAGGTGGGGCAGCGGGACCTGCAGCCGGTGCAACGGCAGGTCCGGCGTGGTTCGGGGGGTGGGGGTGGTCCGTCGCGCATCCATCGGAGCAGTGTGCGACCTATTCCCGGAATAGGTCCAGACCACCGGTGCTACATCGGCGGCCAGGGGATCGCGGGCCAGTCCCGGGAGGGCAGCGGGTGCCGGCCCGAACCCTGCAGCGCGGCCACCCGGGCGCGGGTGGCGTCCAGTTCGGCGGCGGTCAGGTGCGGGGCCAGGCGCTCGGCCAGCGCGCCGTCCAACTGCTCGGCCAGCCGGGAGAGCACCTCCAGCGCCTCGTCGGGCAACGGGTCGCCCGCCCAGCCCCAGAGCAGGGTGCGCAGTTTGTCCTCGGTGTTGAAGGTGACGCCGTGGTCGATGCCGTACACCCGGCCGTCGGCGGCGGGGATCAGGTGGCCGCCCTTGCGGTCGGCGTTGTTGAGCACCGCGTCCAGCACCGCGAGCCGGCGCAGCCGACGGTCGTCGTGGTGCACCAGCAGCGCGGTGCGGCCCTCGCCGACCTCGGCCCGGACGATCGGCAGCCAGCCCTGCTCGGGCCCCTCCGGGTCCTGCAGCGCCAGCAGCGGCTCGGCCTGCGGGTCCGGCTCGACCCACAGTTGCACCATGCCGGGGCCGTGCGGGCCCTCGCGCAGCACGGTGGGCGGTATCAGCGCCCAGCCGGTCGCGGCGGACAGCTCGTACGCGGCCACCTCGCGGCCGGCCAGCGTGCCGTCCGGGAAGTCCCACAGCGGGCGCTCGCCGGCCACCGGCTTGTAGACGGCCTGCGCGCTCAGCGAACCGTGCTCGACCGTGCAGTACAGCGCGGCGTTGGAGGCGTCGGTGAGCCGCCCGTGCACGGTCAGCTCGCCCTGGCGCAGCAGCGCGAGGGCGGTGGGCACGTCGGCGGCGAGGGCGGCGGCCGCGGCCGGGTCGGCCTGCGGCGGGGTCTCGGTGTTCAGCGCCGGTACCCGTTCGCGCGGGGGCACAGGTGACCCTCGGGGTCCAGCGGCAGGTTGCAGAACGGACAGGGCTTGCGGCCGGCCGCGACCAGGTCCAGCGCGCGCTTGGCGAACACCCGGGCCATCGCGCCGGACAGCCGCACCCGCAGCATGTCCGGGCCGTTCTCGTCGTCCCGGAAGACCGCCTCCTCGGCCTCGCCCTCCTCTTCCTCCTCCACCATCGCCTGCGCCTCGACCACCAGGCAGCCGTCCACGCTGTCCCAGGCCAGGGCCATGGTGCCGACCCGGAACTCCTGCTCCAGCGGCAGGTCCAGCGGGGCGGTGTCGAGCAGGTCCCGCGGCGCGGTGGCCGGGATCGAGGCGTCGCCGCCGCTGCGGCGCAGCGCCTCGTCCAGCACCTCCTCGATCCGCTCGGCGAGCGCGGCGACCTGGGTCTTCTCCAGCAGCACACTGGTGATCCGGCCCCGGGCGCTGGCCTGCAGGTAGAACGCCCGGGCGCCGGGCTGGCCGACGGTGCCGGCCACGAACCGTTCGGGCTGGTCGTAGAAGAAGACCTGACGGGGCACGCTCTCGCTCCGGATCGTGTCGGTCGGCTCGGATCCGCCATGGGGGATCGCGCGGTGGTGGGACTCGCGAGTCGTAGGACTGGCGAGCCATCGGACTCTTACGTCACTCGTAAGTCACCCTACGACCTCCGGGCCCCGCCCGGGGAGCCGAGCGGGAGGCCGGGGGCGGGGTGGCACCCGGGGGTCTGGGCGGTGCCGCTCAGGCGGTCCCGCCGACCACGGCGTCGCCGGCCGGGGCCGTCGGAGCCGGGCCGGGCCTGGGGGCCAGCGAGGAGAGGTCGCCGGTGTCGCCCATTCTCAGCACGAAGGGCCGCTGCGGGGTGTACCGGATCGCGGTGACCGAGCAGGGCTCGACACTGATCCGCTGGAAGTGGTCCAGGTGCAGGCCGAGGGCGTCGGCCACCACCGCCTTGATCACGTCACCGTGCGAGCAGGCGATCCAGACCGCGTCCTCGCCGTGCTCGGCGGCGACCTTCGCGTTCCACTCGCGGACCGCGCTCACCGTGCGGTGGCTCAGCTCGCGCAGCGACTCGCCACCGGGGAAGGCCGCGGCGGCGGCGTGGTCCTGCACGGTACGCCAGAGCGGCTCCTTGGCCAGCTCGGCCAGCGGACGGCCGGTCCACTCGCCGTAGTGGCACTCGCCGAGCCGCTCGTCCTGGATGGGCTGCGCCAGCTCGGGGCGGGCGGCCAGCAGCGGCTCCAGGGTCTGCCGACAGCGCTCCAGCGGGCTGCTGACGACCTGCGCCAGCGGGATCCCGGCCAGCCGGCCGGCCAGCGCGGCGGCCTGCGCGCGCCCGGTGTCGTCCAGGTCCACGCCGGGGGTCCAACCGGCCAGGATTCCGGCGGTGTTCGCGGTCGAGCGGCCGTGTCGGACGAGCAGCAGCGTGGGCATGGGGCCTAGCCTACGGCCTCCCGGGGGTGCCGTGGTTCCGCATTCCCGCCCCGGCCCCGGGGGCCGGCTCCGTGCCCCGCGCCCGTCCCCGGGTCAGAATGGCCCGCATGATCGTCCACTGCGCCGCCTACCACGACGGCCACCGCCTCGACGCCCCCGACGACCTGGCCGGCGCGCTCGCCGCCGCGCGGGCGGCCGGACCGGGCGGCTTCGTCTGGATAGGCCTCTTCGAGCCCACCGCCGAGGAACTCGACCAGGCCGGCAAGGAGTTCTCGCTGCACCCGCTGGCCGTCGAGGACGCGGTCAGCGCGCACCAGCGCCCCAAGGTCGAGCCCTACCAGGGCTCCCTGTTCGTCACCCTCAAGACGCTCGGCTACCGCTCCGGCGCACACGCGGTCGCCGTCGGCGAGGTGATGGTCTTCCTCGGCCCGGACTTCGTGATGACCGTCCGCCACGGCGCGGACACCCCGCTCAGCGGCCTGCGGGCCCGGCTGGAGCGGGAACCCGAACTGCTGCGCTACGGGCCCAGCTCGGTGCTGCACTCGGTCTGCGACACCGTGGTCGACGGCTACGTCGAGGTGACCACCGCGCTCCAGACCGACCTGGACGAACTGGAGGCGGACGTCTTCGCCCCCGGCCGGGTCGGCCGCGACAACGCCGGGCGGATCTACGGCTGCAAGCGCCAGGTGATGACCGTCCGCCGGGCCACCCTCCCCCTGCTGGAGCCGATGCTGCGCCTGGAGCGCGGCGCCCCCTTCGTCCGCCCGGAGACCGCCCCCTACCTGCGGGACGTCGCCGACCACCTGGCCCGGGTGAACGACCAGGTGGACGGCATGGACCGGCTGCTGTCCGACATCCTCAGCGCCAACCTGGCGCAGGTCAGCGTGCAGCAGAACAACGACATGCGGAAGATCTCCGCCTGGGCGGCGCTGGCCGCCGTACCGACGATGATCGCGGGCGTCTACGGGATGAACTTCGAGGACATGCCCGAACTGCACCAGCCCTGGGGGTACCCGGCGGTGCTGTCCCTGATGGCGCTGGTGTGCGTGGTGCTGCACCGGGTGTTCAAGCGGCACGACTGGCTGTAGCACCCGCCGTGCGCCGACCGCGGGCTCAGGCCAGGCCCGCGCGCTCCAGCGCCTCGACACCGGTGCGCAGCGCCCGCACCCGCTCGTCCAGGGTGAAGCCGGACGGGGCCAGGGTGAGGGTGGTGATGCCCGCGTCGGCGTAGGCCTGCATCCGGTCGGCGATCCGGGCGGTGTCGCCGATCAGCGAGGTGGCGTCGATCAGGTCGTGCGGGACGGCGGCGGCGGCGCCCGCGTAGTCCTTGGCCAGGTACTTCTCCTGGATCTCGTCGGCCGCCTGCTCGTAGCCCATCCGCCGGGCGAGCTGGTTGTAGAAGTTCTTCTCCTTGCTGCCCATGCCGCCGATGTAGAGCGCGGCGTAGGAGCGCTGGGCGTCGGCCGCGGCCTTGACGTCCTCGCCGACCGCGATGTTGACGGTCGGGCAGAGGTCGAAGCCCTCCAGGGACTTGCCCGCCCTGGCGCGCCCGGCCTTCAGCGGGTCGAGGGAGAGCCCGGCGTGCTCGGGGGCGAAGAAGATGCCGAGCCAGCCGTCGGCGATCTCGCCGGTCTGCTCCAGGTTCTTCGGGCCGATCGCGGCGATGTACAGCGGGATGTGCTCACGCACCGGGTGCACGGTGAGCTTGATCGGCTTGCCCGGGCCGCCGGGCAGCGGCAGGGTCCAGTGCTCGCCCTCGTGCACCAGGCGCTCGCGGGACATCGCCTTGCGGATGATCTCCACGTACTCGCGGGTGCGGGCGAGCGGCTTGTCGAACCTCACCCCGTACCAGCCCTCGGACACCTGCGGGCCGGAGACGCCGAGGCCGAGGCGGAAGCGGCCGCCGGAGAGGGTGTCCAGGGTCGCGGCGGTCATCGCGGTCATGGCCGGGGTGCGGGCCGGGATCTGGAAGATGGCGGAGCCGACGTCGATCCGCTCGGTCTTCGCGGCGACGAAGCTCAGCACGGTCGCGGCGTCCGAGCCGTACGCCTCGGCCGCCCAGCAGACCGAGTAACCGAGCCGGTCCGCCTCCTGCGCCACCGCGATGTTGTCGGCGTCCATGCCGAGTCCCCAGTAGCCGAGGTTGATGCCGAGTCGCATGTGCCGAACCTTCCAGTCGGGTGGGCCTGGCGGCCAGTCGCGCGGGCTTGGTGGCGAGCGTAGCCGCGCGCTCCCGGGTCATGCTACTGACGGGTAGTGGTGGTCTGGGTCACACCACCCGTACTGATCGTTCTGCGGGTCGACCCACCTGTCCGCGCACCGGCCGCTACGCTCAGCCGACGTGGGGAGCACTCTCCCCACCTGCGCGTTTACAGGGCCACCGGGGCCACCGGGGCCACCGGCCAGTGGAGGGCCCGTCCGATGGAAAAGCGCCACCTCGGCCGTACCGGCCTACAGGTCTCCCGCCTCGGCCTCGGCACCATGAACTGGGGCCGCGACACCGACGAGCACGAAGCCGCCGAACAGCTCAAGGAGTTCGTCGACGCCGGCGGCAACCTGGTCGACACCGCCGACGTGTACGCGGACGGCGGGGCCGAGTACCTGATCTCCCGCCTCACCGAGAACCTGATCCCCCGCTCCGAACTCGTCATCGCCACCAAGGCGGGCAGCGTCCCCGAGTCCGCGCGACGCTTCGACGGCTCGCGCGGGCACCTGCTCGCCGCCCTGGACGCCTCGCTGCACCGGCTCGGCACCGACCACGTCGACCTGTGGCAGGTCCACGCGTTCGACCCGATGACCCCGGTCGAGGAGACGCTCAGCGCCCTCGACATCGCCGTCGCCTCCGGGCGCGCCCGCTACGTCGGGGTCTGCGACTTCAGCGGTTGGCAGCTCGCCAGGGCCGCCACCTGGCAGCACGCCCACCACGGACGGGTCCCGCTGGCCGGGGCGCAGCTGGAGTACTCGCTGCTCCAGCGCGGCATCGAACGCGAGGCGCTGCCCGCCGCGCTGGACACCGGGGTCGGGGTCCTCGCCGGCTCGCCGCTCGGGCGCGGGGTGCTGACGGGCAAGTACCGGCACGGCGTCCCGCAGGACTCGCGCGGCGGCTCGCCGTACCTGTCCGGGTTCGTCCAGCCGTACCTCGGGGAGCGCTCGCGGCGGATCGTGGACGCCCTCGCCACCGCCGCCGACGGGCTCGCCAGCAGCCCGCTGGCGGTCGCCCTGGCGTGGGTCCGGGACCGGCCCGGGGTGGCGAGTGCGCTGGTCGGGGCACGGACGGCGGCGCAGTTGCAGGCGGCGCTGTCGGTGGAGGAGCTTACGCTTCCGGGTGAGATCCGCGGCGCGCTGGACGACATCTCGTCGCCGGTGCACCGCTACCCGGACCAGGACTGGAGCGAGCTGTAGGCCCCCGGATCCGGGTCGTCGAAGAGAACGTGCAGTGAAGTGAAGTGCAGTGCAGTGGAGTGGACCTTTGGAGCGGACGACGATGACTGACACGGGGAACGGCGCTCCGGAGGAGACCTCGGCGGCCCCCGCCACACCCGCCACCCCGGCCTCCCCGGCCGACAAGGCGGCGGCGATAGCGGAGCTGGCTCAGCGGATCCGGAGCATCGCGCCGCAGCCGTCGGCTCCGGAGGCTTCGGGTGGCTCGGGTGCTCCGGGAGCTTCGGAGGCTTCCCAGGCTCCGGAGGCTTCTGGGGCTTCTGGGGCTTCTGGGGCGGCGGGCGGGGACAACCCGGCCGCCGTGGCGGCCCCGGCCGCCGGGGAACCGGACCGGCAGCGCGGCGACGCCCTCCGGGAGGCCGCCGGGGTCCTGACCTCCGGCGGCGCCCCGGCCGAGCTGGCCGCCGCGGCCGTGGCCGAGTTCGGCGACGACGCCGCCGAGCGGCTGCGCGAGGACCCGTGGGCGGTGCTGGGCCTGCCCGGCGTCCGCCCCGAGCACGCCGACGGCTTCGCCCGCGAGCTGCTCGGCCCCCAGGCCGCGCCGGGCGACCCGCGCCGTGCCCAGGCGCTGGTGCTGTGGCTGCTGGAGCAGGCGGTGCTGCGCGGGCACTCGGCCCTGGAACTCCCCGAGGTGACGGCCGGGCTCGACCGGCTCCGGATGCCGGACCCGGCCGCCGCGATCCAGGCCGCCGTCGCGGAGGGGCGGGTGCTGCCCTTCCAGGAGGAGCTGTCCGGCGCCGAGGCGCACGCGGCGGGCGGCGAGGACGAGGAGCCGCCGACCCGGACGCTGCTCGCGCTCGAACGGCTGGCCATGGCGGAGGACAGCCTCGCCGAGGGGCTGCTCCAGCTGATGGCCACCTTCGTACCGGGTGAGGACGTCGAGCCGGAGGACGCCGAGTCGGAGGGCGCCGAAGCGGAAGGCGCCGAAGCGGCGGACGCCGAGCCGACGGAGGCCGAGTCGGAGGACGGCGGCTCGCCGGAGGCCGAGGCGGAGGCCGCCGTCCCCGAGGCCCCCGCCGCGCCCGGCCCCACCGCCTGGGCTGCCGCCGCCGAGGCCGCGCCGTCCTCCTCCGCGACCGCGCTGATCCGGGCCGTCGCCGACAGCGCCCTGGTGCTGCACACCGGCGGCGAGGCCTCCCGCGCCGAACCGGCCGCACTGCTCGCCGCCGCCGGCCGGCTCGGGCTGCGGGCCTGGGCCGCCACCTGGACCGACCAGGGCAAGGAATCCTTCGCCGCGCTCGCCGGGGCCGACACCGCCGTCCCCGTGGTCACCCTCGCCGAGCTGCTGTCCGGTGCGGCCGGCCCCGGCCGCTCCCCCGACGGCACGCTCGCCGTGGACGTCCTGATCGTCCTGGACGCGCCGCTGCTGGACGTCGAACTGGCCGCCACCCTGCTGGAGTCGCTCGCCGACGGCACCCGGCTGGTGCTCAGCGGGGACCCGGGCCAGCTCTGGTCGGCCGGCCCCGGCCGGTTCTTCGCCGACCTGCTGGCCGCCAAGGCCTGCCCGGCGGTCGCCTCCCGCACCCCGGACTTCGGCCCGATCGGCGAGCTGGTCTCCGGCGTCGGCATCGGCGAGCTGCAGCCGGTCGAGGCGCCGGACAAGGAGGTGGTCATCCTGACCGCCAAGGACGGCGGCGAGGCCGTCCACCGGGCCATCCAGCTGCTCACCGACTCCATCCCGCGCGCGCTCGGCATCCCGGCCGAGCAGGTCGTGCTGCTGACCCCCGGCCACGGCGGCCCGGCCGGCACCCGGGCGCTGAACGCCGCCGCCAAGGCCCGACTCAACCCCGGCCCCGGCCGCTTCGGCGGCTTCGACCCGGGCGACCGGGTGGTGGAGTCCCCCGCGCCCGGGATCACCCGCCCGGCCCGGGTGCTGGACGGCGACGCCACCGGCCTGCACCTGGAGTACGCGGACGGCTCGCGCCGGACCGTCCCGCCCGCCGAGGCCGGCCGGCTGCGGCACGGCTGGGCGCTGACCGTCCACCAGGCGCTCGGCCGCCGTTGGCCGGCCGCGGTGGTCGTGCTGCCGGAGGACGCCGGCCAGGTGCTCACCCGGCAGTGGGTCTACACCGCCTTCGGGCGGGGCGAGCGGCACCTGTCCGTGGTGCACGCGGCGGGCCCGGCGCTCGCCCAGGCCGTCGCCGAGCGCCCGGCGCAGCCGCGTACCACCCGGCTGCGGGCGATCCTCGCGGAGAACGCCGCCTCGGCGTACTGAGCCGCCGTGGGGCGGGCGGGCGCCGTACCGCTCCGCCGACAACGCGACGGGCGGGCCCGCTTCCCGCGGGCCCGCCCGTCCTGCGCACTGGATCGCGTCAGTCGTCCGGGTCCTCGTCGTCGTAGACCTCGCTCACGTCGAACCGGCAGATCAGCAGCTGCGGATCGGCGTGCTCGAAGGGTTCCGGCAGCCACTCCCCCGGCTCCGTCGGCTCGGCGGCCGCGACCCAGAGCGTGGAGTCCGCCTCCTCCAGGCCGAACTCCTCGCTGCGGGCGGCGATCTCGTCCGGCTCGTACTCGCCGAACAGCACACCGATCGCGGCGTTCACCCCGCCGGCCCCGCCCGGGGTCAGCGACTCGTCGAGCCGCTCGGCCTGGGCGCGCAGCCGCTTGGGGTCGACCACGTGGTAGTCGCGGCGGATCAGCACGCTGATCGCCTCGGGCTGTTCCGGGCCGTGGTAGCCGCCCGGCCCCTCGTCCCCGGGGATCTCGAAGGGGGTGACCTCGTCGTAGGCCTCGTACAGGAGCTGGTCGTACGCGATGGCCGCCGTCGCGAGCTGCTCGTAGGCGGCGGACACGGCGGGATCGTCGGCTGCGTTGGGGCTTGACACCGCTTCCAGATGACGGTCGATGGCGGCCTTGACCGCCTCAGCGGCGGCGCGTACCTCGGCAATGGTGGGCTGCGCGGCATCAGACATGGTGCAGACGCTATCTCCCCTCGGCGCCGGTACGCACAGCGGTTGTCACCTACACCCGCGATTTCACCGCAACTTCCCCCCTGATGTCCGATCCAGGTGGATCTGTCCCCGCGCGGAACGGGCGCGGAGGGCGTGCGGCGGGTCGGACGGGGCCGTCCGGGTGCCGCTTCACGCGCCGGGATCGGGGTATCCACTCCACAGGAACAACACAGCTGATGCACTGTCAGCGGGACGCCCGCGCCACGCGCCGTCGAACCCCCGCCCCGGCCCGGGAGGACGGCCGGAAATACCCGGGCCGAGTGTCCGGAGCAGGCCGTAGGCTTGCGTGCAGTTGATCCTCAGGAGGAGCGTTTTGACCCCACCGAAGCCGGTCCGGCAGCCGGAGTACGAGTACCAGTCGCTGCGCATGCCGCGCGGCACCACGCGCAACGCGGCGCGCCAACTGCTCACCGAGCACGCCGAGTACGGGCACTGGGAGCTCGACCGGCTGCGGTTGTTCCCCGACGGCAGCCGGACGGTCCGGCTGAAGCGGCGGATCATCCGGCAGGTCCGGAGCTGGTGACGGGCGGGGTTCCCGTCCCGCCGGGAATTCGCGGCCGGGCGGTGTCCGGCGGTTCCCGCCGGGCGTGAACCGCCGGACACCGCCTCAGCCTTCACGCACCCGCGGCCGCCCGTTCTCCGGGCGGCCGCGGGTGCTTCGTTCCGGCGCCGGGCACCGGTCCGCGGTGGACCGTACTCAGCGGTGGACCGTGCTCAGCGGGCGCCGGCGCGGGCGCGGCGGTAGAGCACACCGCCACCGAGCAGCAGCGCGAGCCCGGCGGCACCCAGCATCTCGACACCGCCGGCGCCGGTCTCGGCCAGCTGGCTGTCCGCGGCCTTCTGCACGACCGGGGCGGCGGCCGGAGCGGCATGGGTGCCCGTGTCGCTCGCGACGGACGTCGCGGGGGTGGACGGGCCGACGTTGCGCGGGATGCCCGGGGTGGTCTCGCCGCCGGTCGACGGCGGGACGAGGGGGGTGTGCCCCTCGGGGCAGTCCTCGGTCGGCTTCGGGGAGGGCGCGGCGACGTTGCCGCAGGTGTTGCCGAAGGCCGGGTTGCCGACGCCGACCACGTTCACGGAGTTGCCGCAGGCGTTGACCGGGACGTCCACCGGGGCCTGGACCTGGTTGCCGGAGATCACCCCGGGCGAGTTGACCGCGGTGCCGCCGGCGGAGGCTCCCGAGGCGACGGGGCTCTGGCCGACGCCGGTGTTCGAACCGCCGACGCCGCTCCCGGGCTGGCCGCCGTGGCCGGGCTGACCGGTCTGGCCGGTCGGTGCGGAATGCGGGGCCACATGGTGGCCGCCGGTGCTCACGTTGGCGCAGCGGTTGCCGAACGCAGGGTTCAGGGCGCCGATCACGTCGATCGTGTTGCCGCAGGCATTGACCGGCACCGTGATCGGCACCTGCACCGAGTTGCCCGAGGCCACGCCCGGCGAACCCACGGCACCTCCCTGCGCCTCGGCGGCCGCGTAGGCGTAGCCGGCTGTCGAGGCCAGCACACTGCCGGTGGCCACGGCAGTGAGGATCCCCTTCTTGGCTACATTCCTCATTTTTTCCCCTGACGTTTTGAGATGACGTGGCAACCCTGACGTGAACCTTATGAAAGTCGGAATTTCCAGACATCCGTAAATCACGCAGGGTCTGCGACTGCACAGGGGTTAACGAGGGGCCAACGGGGAGGTTGAGCCGAACGAAGCGGCTTCACCCGATCGAGCGATCGCACCCTTCCGGAGCCCCGGCCGCCGGGCACGCGCGAAGGCCCCCGGTGCGGCGCGTCCGCCGCCCGGGGGCCGGAATGAGTCGGCTCAACAGGCCTCAGCGGCCCGGAGGTTGACTCAGAAGTTGGCGCAGTGGTTGCCGAACGCCGGGTTCAGCACGCCGACCACACTGATGGTGTTGCCGCAGAGGTTCACCGGGACGTGCACCGGGACCTGGACCTGGTTGCCGGAGACGACACCCGGGGAGCCCGCCGCCACACCCTGGGCGCCGGCACCGCCGTGAGCCGACGCCACACCGGCGGCGGCGAGCACCAGGCCACCCGTGGCGGCGGCGACAGCGGCGATCTTCTTGACCTTCATCATTCCTCCTGTATGAACAACGCAACCCGTTCGGCGGGCTACACAGGAGTGAACGACGCTGCGGCAAACGGGGTACGGAACAGATTTCCCATTCACCCGCAACGGTGAGGCTTCGCACAGACGGTCGGCTTGGAATGGCATAGGAGAATCGGTTCTGTTGATCTCCTTGAACCCGTCCCACAATCATGCGCTCGGACAATGCGGTCGGCCCGCCCCCGGCACTCCGGGAGCGGGCCGACCCAGTCGCCTGATCAGCAGGCCGCGGGGGTTCAGCAGGCGTCGATGAAACGGTCCAGCACCCGGACGCCGAACTTCAGCCCGTCCACCGGCACCCGCTCGTCCACGCCGTGGAACATCCCGGCGAAGTCCAGCTCCGGCGGCAGCTGGAGCGGGGCGAAGCCGAAGCAGCGGATGCCGAGGTCCTGGAAGGACTTGGCGTCCGTACCGCCCGACAGGCAGTACGGCACCGCACGGGCGATCGGGTCCTCCGCCCGCAGCGCGGTCTGCATCGCCTCGACCAGGGCGCCGTCGAAGCCGGTCTCGATCGCCCGGTCCGAGTGCAGGCTCTCCCGCTTGACGCGCGGGCCGAGCACGCTGTCCAGCTCGGCCAGGAACTCCTCCTCGTAGCCGGGCAGGAAGCGCCCGTCCACGTGCGCGGTGGCCTGACCGGGGATCACGTTCACCTTGTAGCCGGCGCCGAGCATGGTCGGCTGGGCGGTGTTGCGCAGCGTGGTGCCGATCATCTTGGCGATGCCGCCGAGGACGCGCAGGGTCTCGTCCATGTTCTCCGGGTCCAGCTTGACCCCGAGCGCGTCGGACAGCTCGTCCAGGAACGCCCGGACGGTCTTGGTGATCCGCAGCGGGAACTGGTGCCGGCCGAGCCGGGCGACCGCCTCGCACAGCTCGGTGATCGCGTTGTCGTCGTTCTCCATCGAGCCGTGCCCGGCCCGGCCCTCGACCGTCAGGCGCATCCAGTGCATGCCCTTCTCGGCCGTCTCCACCAGGTACAGCCGCACCTGGTCGTTGACCGTGAAGGAGAAGCCGCCGACCTCGCCGATGCCCTCGGTCACGCCCTCGAACAGCTCCGGGTGCTTGTCCACCAGGAAGCGCGCCCCGTACGTGCCGCCCGCCTCCTCGTCGGCGACGAAGGCCAGCACCAGGTCGCGCGGGGGCTTGCGGCCGGTGCGCAGCCGGTCGCGGACGACGGCGAGGGTCATCGCGTCCATGTCCTTCATGTCAACCGCGCCGCGCCCCCAGACGCAGCCGTCCGCGATCTCGCCGCTGAAGGGGTCGTGCGTCCAGTCCGCGGCGTTGGCCGGCACCACGTCCGTGTGCCCGTGGATCAGCAGGCCCGGACGCGACCGGTCCTCACCCTCGATCCGGACCACCGTGGAGGCCCGCCCCTTGGCCGACTCGAAGATCTGCGGTTCGAGCCCGAACTCGGCGAGCTGCTCGGCCACGTACTCGGCCGCCTTGCGCTCGCCCGGGCCGGACCCGTCACCGTAGTTGCTGGTGTCGATCCGGATCAGATCGCGACAGATCTCGGCGACCTCCGACTCAGCCGTCACCTTCGGCGCCGCCGACTCGCTCCGCTCGCTCACGGTCACTCCTCGTCTTGGGCCCGCACCGACGCACCAGCGCGCCACCCCCAGGACCTGCACCCGGGCCGTACGAGCACGTCCGCCCATCCTCCCCCAGCCCCCGATCGGGATCCACCCCCCGCACAACCCCGAAACCCCCTGGTCACGCCCCCGCCACACACCGACCCTTGCCCCCGCCACCACCCCGTTCCCCCGCCCCGGGCCGTTTTGGGACCCCAAGCCGATCTTTGCTACAGTTACATCTGTCAGCGCGACGGACGAGAGATCGGAAGCCGCGAGGACGACACCCGGTCCGGGTGGCGGAATGGCAGACGCGCTAGCTTGAGGTGCTAGTGCCCTTTATCGGGCGTGGGGGTTCAAGTCCCCCCTCGGACACCAGCGAAGACCCCTGTTCATCAGGGGTCTTCTGCTTTTCCCGGACAGTCACGTGACCACTCCCGTGACCAGCCCCGTGGCCGACGGGGCGAGGAGGGCGAGTTCGCCCCCGCTGATCGGCCCGGATGAATTACCGGCGGTCTCGCACGTCCACCGGTGTGCGCGGACGACCGATCGGGTACCGGTGCATCTTCCGTCCGCCTTCACATCCGGCCCGCACGGCCCAGACCTGGAGGTCCACATGTCCACCGGCTCCAGCGCACGGAACTGCCCGTTCGACTTCGCCGAGGCCCTCGAATTCGACCCGACGCTCCGGCAGCTCATGAACGAGGCACCGGTCAGCCGCATCCGCCTCCCCTACGGCACGGAGGAGGCCTGGCTCGTCACGGGGTACGACGACGTGCGCACGGTGACCACCGACCGGCGTTTCAGCCGCCACGCCATCGTCGGCCGGGACTTCCCGCGCATGACCCCCGAGCCGATCGTCCAGGCCGAGGCGATCAACGTCATGGACCCGCCCGCCAGCGCCCGGCTGCGCAGCCTGGTGTCCAAGGGCTTCACCCCCGACCACATCGAGCGGATGAGGGAGCGCACCCAGCGCGTGGTGAACGAGCTGCTCGACCGCATGCGGGACCAGGGCCCCCCGGCCGACCTCATGGAGCACCTGGCCCATCCGCTCCCGCTGATCACGATCTGCGAGGTCCTGGAGATCCCCGAGGCCGACAGCGCACAGCTGCGCGCCAACGCCCGGACGATGATGAACGTGAGCCTGGAGAACAAGCCCAACGCGGTGCGGGCCAAGGCCGACATGCGGGCGTACTTCGCCGAGCTCACCGCCGAACGGCGCAGGAACCCCGGCGAGGACCTGATCAGCGCGCTGGCCACGGCCCGCGACGGCGACGAGGTCCTCGACGAGAAGGAACTCACCGTGATGGCCATGGTCCTGCTGATCACCGGCCAGGACACCACGACGTACGAGCTCGGCAACCTCTCGTACGCCATCCTCACCCGGCCCGAGGTGCGCACCGCGCTGCGCGAGCGGCCCGAGTCGCTGCCCCAGGTGCTCCAGGAGCTGCTGCGCTTCATCCCCTTCCGCAAGGGCGTCGGCATCCCCCGGGTGGCGCTTGAGGACGTGGTGCTGAGCGGGGTGACGATCCGGGCGGGGGACATCGTGCACGTCTCCTACCTGACGGCCAACCGGGACGGCCGCAGGTTCGACCGGCCCGACGAGCTGGACCTGGAGCGGACCACGCCCTCGCACATGACCTTCGGCTGGGGCGCGCACCACTGTCTCGGCGCACCGCTGGCCATCACCGAACTCGAAGTGGCCCTCGGGACCCTGCTGGAGCGCTTCCCCGGGATCGCGCTGGCGAAGCCGGCCGCGGAGCTGCCGTGGAACACCACGTCGATCTGGCGCTACCCGCTCGCGCTGCCGGTCACCTGGTGACGGTGCCCCCACCCTGCGGGCGCCCGCCCGCACCATCGCGTACGTCGGCCCGCACACCCCGGGGTGTGCGGGCCGACGTGCGCGATGGGCACACCTTCCGTAAATTGGGCTGAGTGGCCCGAACCAACTTGCGGCCAGCACGACCGCCCGCACCGCGAGCATCCGATCCTCGCCCTGCCGGCTCGTCTGCCGCCGTGTTGGGTCCCGCCCGGTGAGTCCCGCCGACCGCGCCGTCTCCGCGTGTCCGGCTCGCTCTCGCAGCGGCTGCCGTCGAGTGGTGAATCCCCGTCCCGCCAGGGCCGCACCGGGAACACCACCCGTCAGGAGGAAGTCCCATGGCAGTTCTGTGCAAACCGGCGATAGCCGTGCCCGAGCACGTCATCACCAACGAGGAAACCCTCGAACTGGCGCGCAAGCTCCACCCCGACCATCCGCAGCTCGAACTGGCGCTGCGTCTCATCAAGAACACCGGAGTGCAGAAGCGGCACCTGATCCAGCCCATCGAGACGGTGCTGAAGCACCCGGGGCTGGACGAGCGGAGCGCCGTCTTCGAGGCGGAGTCCAAGGCCCGCGTCCCGGCGGTGGTGGTCAAGGCCCTCGAACAGGCCGAAGTGGAGCCGTCGCAGATCGACCTGATCGTCTACGTGTCGTGCACCGGCTTCATGATGCCCTCGCTCACGGCGTGGCTGATCAACAAGCTGGGCTTACGGCCGGAGACCCGGCAGCTGCCGATCGCCCAACTGGGTTGTGCGGCCGGCGGCGCGGCGGTGAACCGGGCCCACGACTTCTGTTCGGCCTATCCGGGCGCCAACGTGCTGATCGTGGCCTGCGAGTTCTGCTCGCTGTGCTACCAGCCCACGGACCTGGGTGTGGGGTCGCTGCTGTCCAACGGCCTGTTCGGTGACGGGATCGCCGCCGCCGTGGTCCGGGGCGAGGGCGGGACCGGGATGCGCCTGGAGCGCAACGGCTCGTACCTCATCCCGCACACCGAGGAGTGGATCTCCTACGCCGTCCGCTCCACCGGGTTCCACTTCCAGCTGGACAAGCGGGTGCCGGGGACGATGGAGCCCCTCAGCCCGGCCCTGCGCGCGGTGGCGGAGCAACACCAGTGGGACGTGGGCACGCTGGACTTCTACATCGTCCACGCCGGCGGCCCGAGGATCCTGGACGACCTGAGCCACTTCCTGGGGGTGCCGCCCGAGGCGTTCCGCTTCAGCCGGGCCACCCTCACGCAGTACGGCAACATCGCCAGTGCGGTCGTGCTCGACGCCCTGGCCCGGATGTTCGACGAGAAGTCGGCCCTCGACGGCCACCAGGGGCTGCTGGCCGGGTTCGGCCCGGGCATCACCGCCGAGATGTCCCTGGGCACCTGGGCGTCGTCCGGCTCCTGACGCGCCCAGTCGAACCGGTCCGCCTCCGAGTCGGGGCGATCGAGCCCGTCGTAGGGCTCGATCGCCCCGCGGTGCCGTCCGGGGTGCCGCTTGCCGCCGTCGGACAGCCGCCGCCCCAATGGCTCCGCTCCTCCATTCGGCCGTTCGTCCCGCCACCGGCCCACCCCTGACGGTGGATCCGGGCGGGGGCCGACACCCGCGCCACCTGGCCGCAGGCCGTTCCCGGGGCCCGGCCCCGGGCGGGTGCGGTCGCGATGCAGAGCGCGCGGAGCTCGCTGATACTGGGCGAACGGGCGGTTACGGAGCGCGGCAATGGCGCTACGGTCCGACACGCCCGGCCCGCGCGCCGTCGTGGGCGCGGCGGCCACCGAGCAGGGCCGCCGGAAGCCACGACCGACGACCACTTGCCCGGCGGCGAACCGACCGCCGAGTCCTGGACAGAGAGACCGGGAATGCTGAACCGACGAGACCTTCTGAAAGCCGCCACCATAGGCGGCCCGGCGGCCCTCCTCCCGTGGGACCGCACCTGGGACCGCGCACCGGGCGGGGTCCGGGCCTCGTCCCTCACACTGCCAGCCGCCCCGGCCGCCCCGGCCGCGTCGGGGCCCGAGCGGTCGACCGCCCGGATCGCCCCCTTCGAACACGCCATGCCGCTGCCCCCGGTGCTGAGCCCGGCGTCGCGGACGGACACCTCGGACCTGTACCAGCTGCGGATGGCCGAGACCCAGGTGGAGATCGTCAAGGGGCTGCAGACCACCGTCCGCACCTACGGCGGCTGCTTCCCCGGTCCGACCATCCGGGCGGTCATGGGCCGGGAGGTGGTGATCCACCAGACCAACGACCTGAGCGTGCACACCTCCGTCCACCTGCACGGCGGCCAGGTGCAGTCTCAGTACGACGGCCTGCCGATGGACCTCATCGCGCCCGGCGCGACCCGCGAGTACCGCTACCTCAACGAACAGGTGGCCGCCTCGCTCTGGTACCACGACCACGCGCACGAGCTGGAGGCCGAGAACGTCTACCGCGGCCTGGCCGGCGCCTACCTGCTCAGCGACCCGCACGAGAGCGGCCTGCCGCTGCCGAACGGCGAGTTCGACATCCCGCTGCTGATCCGGGACGCCCGGATCGAGGCCGACGGCCGGCTGATCTACACCGACCCGTACGAGTGCCCGCACATGCTCGTCAACGGCAAGGAGCGGCCCTTCTTCGAGGTGGCGGCACGCAGGTACCGTCTGCGGGTCTTCAACGTCTCGCCCAACCGTCACATCTCCGTGCGCCTCGCCGACGGCACGCCGTTCCACCAGATCGCCTCCGACGGCGGACTGCTCGCCGGGCCGGTGGAGTTGAACGAGCTGACCCTGGCCGGTGCGGAGCGTGCCGAGATCGTGGTCGACTTCGCCCGCTACCCGGTCGGCACGTCGATCGTGCTGGAGAACACGGCCGCGCTGGAGAGCGAGCGCTCCGAGGTGCTGCGCTTCGACATCACCCGGGCGGCCGAGGACCAGAGCCGGGTGCCGGACGTCCTGGCCACCCTGCCGCCGATCCCGGAGGCGACGGTGCACCGGGAGTTCGACCTGACGACCTTCCCGGACACCAGGATCAACGGGCGCAAGTACGACCCGAACCGGACCGACGTGCGGACCACCCTCGGCAGCAGCGAGATCTGGACGATCCGCAACCACCTCACCCGCAAGCCGGCCGGCGTCTTCCACGCCCCGCACTCCTTCCACACCCACCTGGTGCGGTTCCGCGTGCTGGACCGTGACGGGGTGCCCGTCGGCCCGGCCGAGGCCGGGCTGAAGGACACCGTCACGATCCACCCGGGCGAGGCCGTCCGGATCGCCATGACCTGGGGCGCCTATCCGGGCGAGTACGTCTACCACTGCCACCACATGGTGCACTCCTCGCACGGCCAGATGGGCCGGATCGACGTGCTGCCCGCGGGATCGGAGGACAACTCCTCCGACTCGTCCCCGTCCTCCGGGGCGAAGGAGTCCGAGGCCAAGGAGTCCGGAGCGAAGGAGTCCCAGGCCAAGGAGTCCGGGGCCAAGGAGTCCGGGGCGAGGACGTCGGGGTCGTCGGCGTCCGGAGCCGGCCGGCGGCGACGGCGCCACCGCTTCCACCACCACGCGCGCCGGCGCCACCACCACCGGGGCCGGAAGCACCGGTGACGCCGGGATCACGCCCACCGGAGCGGTGAACCACGATGCGGGTCAGGAGGAGTCCTGACCCGCATCTCGCGTCCTCGGCGCCTGCTGCGGACGCGGTGCGACCGGCCGGGATGACCTGGACCGCGTGATGGGGATCACCGCTGAACGGGCTCCATGCTCACACGATGTCAGGTCCTAGGGTCGAATCATGGACCAGACGGCGTTAGCGGATACGCGCCGGCGGCTTCTGTTCGCCGGATTCATCGTGGGGGCGTTCGCCCTGGGCACGAGTGAGAACGTGGTCGCGGGCATCCTGCCCAACATCGCGCACGGCCTCGGGGTGACCGAGGGGTCCGCGGGGCTGCTGGTGACGGCGTACGCCGCCACCGTGACGGTGGCCGGGCCGCTGCTGACGCTGTTCCTCGACGGGGCCCGGACCAAGCGGCTGCTGCTGTGGTCGCTCGTGGTGTACCTGGCGGGCTCGGTGCTCGCCGCGACCGCCACGACCTTCGCCGTCGGGCTGGCCGCGCGGGTGCTGACCGGTCTCGTGCACACCACCGTCCTGGTCGTCTTCATGACGACCGCGATGCGGCTGGCGCGCCCCGGCAAACAGGCGTCGGCGGCGGCCGGCATCACCCTCGGCCTGTCCCTGGCCACCGTGCTGGGTGTGCCGATCGGGGTGCTGCTCGGTCAACACGTGGGCTGGCAGGCGGCGTTCGCTCTGGTGGCGGTGCTGTCCGCGATCAGCCTCGGTGCCGTGGCGCTGACCTTCCCGCCCGACGAGGCACCGGCCGAGCGGGCCTCCGGCAACCGGTCCGCCGGGCTGCGCGGGCTGGGCCGGGCGCCCCTGCTGCTCGGTGTCGCGGTGACCGCGCTGACCGGCATGGCCGCCCTCACCCTGGTCACCTACGTGGCCCCGTTCCTCACCGACGGCGCGGGGCTGGACCGTTCGCTGATCGTCTGGGTGATGCTCGTCTACGGCATCGGCTCGGTCGTCGGCAACACCGCCGGCGGCCGGCTGGCCAACCGCAACGTCGTACGGGCCATGGCGATCACCGTCACCGCCACCCTGGTCGTGCTGGCCGGGCTGGCGATCGGCGCCACCAGCACCCCGGTGGCGGTGGTGCTGACGGTCCTGGTCGGCCTCGCGTACTTCTCGACCTTCCCCGCGCTGAACACCTGGGTGGCCACCAACGCCGGCGAGGTGTCGCCCATCCTGGCGCTCTCGGTGAACAGTTCGGCGTTCAACGTGGGCATCGCCCTGGCCGGCGCGGTGGGCGGCGCCTACCTCGACGGCGGACGGCCCGCCGAGGGGCTGCCGCTGCCGGCGCTGGTGCCCGCCGTGGCCGCCGCCGCCCTCGCCTGGGTGCTCTTCGCCCGGTACGGCCGTGCCCGCACGACGCCGCCGCCGGCCGCGAACGACGCCGAGCCCCCGGTGGAGGAGCCGGCCCGGAGCCGGTGAACCGGGGCCGGTGAGCCGGAGCGGATGAGCGGGACCAGTCGGTCCGTCCTGCCCCGCACCAGGAAAAGCGCTGAATTCGGACTTTCAGACCATCGCGTCATGTCATGGAGGAATCAATGATCCCCACTGAGGAGTACCGGCACCGCCTGGCCCGCGAGGCCGGGGGCCGGTGGACCGTCGACGCGGTCAAGCAGGTCAGCTACGAAGTCCTGGTCCACCGGGACCTGTTACACCCCGACGATCCGTACCTCTCGGACGCGCTCCGCACCAGTGCCGGCCCGGCCGGACGCGCCAGTGACCGGCGGCTGCTGGTCGTGGACGCCGTGGTGGAGCGCATCTACGGCTCGGCCATCGACGCCTACTTCCACGAGCACGGCTTCCGGACCGCCAAGCTCGTCCTCGACGCGCACGAGCAGGTCAAGGACTGGGCCAGCGTGGACAAGGTGCTCGCCGCCATGGACGGCTTCGGGGTCGACCGCCGCCGTGAGCCGGTGATCGCCATCGGCGGCGGGGTCCTGTGCGACGTGGTCGGCTTCGCGGCGAGCATCTTCCGCCGCGGCACCCCGTACGTCCGCATCCCCACCACCCTCATCGGGCTCGTCGACGCGGGCGTCGGCGTCAAGACCGGCGTCAACCACCTGGACGGCAAGAACCGCATCGGCACCTACGCGCAGCCGCTGCTCAGCCTGCTCGACTCCCGCTTCCTCGGCTCGCTCCCCGTCCGCCACCTGAGCAACGGCATGGCCGAGATCCTCAAGGTGGCGCTGGTGAAGTCGCGCCCGCTGTTCGAGCGGGTCGAGGAGGCCTCGCTGACCGACCTGCGGGGCGTCTTCGAGAGCCCGCGGAACGCGGAGACCGCCGACTACGTCATCAAGGAGTCCATCCACCTGATGCTCGAAGAGCTCCAGCCCAACCTGTGGGAGGGCGTCCTGGAGCGGTGCGTCGACTACGGGCACACCTTCAGCCCGACCGTCGAGATGCACGCGGTCTCCGAGCTGCTGCACGGCGAGGCCGTGGCCATCGACATGGCGCTCACCACCGGCATCTCGCTGGAGCGCGGCCTGATGACGGAGGACGACGCCGTCCGCGTCCTGGACGTGATGACCGGCCTCGGGCTGAGCCCCTGGAACGACGCGCTGAAGGAACAGGAGCTGCTGGTCAAGGCGCTGGAGGACACCGTCCGCCACCGCGACGGCCTCCAGCGGCTGCCGCTGACCCGGGGCATCGGCGACCACGTCTTCGTCAACGACGTGACGCCGGCGCAGATCGAGGCGGGCGTGGCCTTCGTGGAGTCCTACGCCCGGGACCTCGCCCGGTGGCAGGGGTCGGTGGCATGACGGGCCTGCACGAGACGGCGGACACCGACGGCAGACCGGCCCCCGGCAGCAGACCGGCGCCCGACGGCAGAACGGCACCCGCGGCAGGCCCGGCCGGCGCGGCGCCGGCCGACGGCGTGCACGGCTCGGTGGCCCCCGGTTACGAGGCGGTCCGGGAGGTCTTCGCCACCAACCTCCGGGAGGTGGAGGCCGGCGCGGCCTTCTCCGTCCACCGCTACGGCGAATGCGTCGTGGACCTGTGGGGCGGGATGGCGGACGGGCACTCCGGCGCGCCGTGGACGCGGGACACCCGGGCGCAGATCTTCTCCGGCTCCAAGGGCGTGATCGCCACCATCCTGCTGAGGCTGTGCGACGAGGGCGTCCTCGACCTCGACCGGCCGGTGGCCCACTACTGGCCGGAGTTCGCGGCGCACGGCAAGTCCGGAGTCACCGTCGGCGACGTCGCGACCTACACCGGTGGGCTGCCCGCCGTCACCTCCCGGGTGGTCGACCACCAACTGCTGGGCAACGCCCGGGAGATGGCCGCCATCCTGGCCGCGCAGAAGCCGGTGCCCGCCCCGCGGCTCGTCTACGGCCCGTACACCATGGGCTGGATCCTGGACGAACTCGCTGTGCGCACCACCGGCCTGACGCTGCGGGACGTCTTCCGCGCCTGGATCGCCGAGCCCCACGGGCTCGCCGTGGACTGGACCGCGTGGTCCCCCGGGCAGGTCGCCCGCGTCAGCTACGACGACGCCTTCACCTCGCAGTACGACCGCTTCAACACCAGCGAGGACGCGCTCGTACGGGCGATCTGGGCCAACCCGATCCCGTTCCCGCAGGGTGCGGTCGTCTGGAACTCCCCCGGCCTGGCGGACACCTACGTGCCGGCGGCCAACGTCGCCGGCACGGCCCGGGACATCGCCCGGATGTACGGCCTGGTCGCCGAGGACCTGCGCCGGCGGGACGGCGGACGCGGCAACATCGCCCGGGCGTCGATCGTGCGCGCGGCGGTCACGCCGTCCGTCCGGCAGGAGGACCCCGCGCTCGGGTTCCCCTTCGCCTACGGGCGGGGCGGCTACCGCCTCAAGGGGGTGCCGCGCGGTGGTGTCGACAGCGACATGTTCGGCCACGACGGCGGCGGCGGCTCCGCGCACTTCGCCTGGCCCGGCAGCGGCATCTCGCTGTCGTACACGCCCAACCGCCTGCTCGACCTCGGCAACGACGACCACCGCGCCGGTTCGCTGATCCGAGCACTGAAGCTGTCCCTGCACGAACTGGAGGACGCGTCCGCGTCATGAAGACCAGCATCTCGATTTTCCAGACCGCCGACACGGCCCCGGTGCCGGACCTCGCGCGGTACCTGGAGGACGCCGGGTACGGCGCCCTGTATTTCTGCGAACACACCCACCAGTCGGTGCGGTTCGCGGCCCAGGCCCCGACCCTGGGGCGGCGCTTCCGGGAGACCTACGACCCGTTCGTCGCCGCGCAGGCCGCCGCGTCGGCCACCAGCGCGCTGCGGGTGGGTTCCGCGGTGACGCTGCTCGCGCAGCACGAGCCGATCGCCATGGCGAAGCGGCTGGCGTCCCTGGACCGGGTCATCGGCGGGCGCCTCGACGTGGGGGTGGGCGCCGGCTGGATCGAGGATGAGATGGAGCGCCACGGGGTCGACCCCCGGCGGCGCAACGCCCGGCTGACCGAGCACGCTCTGGCCGTCCGGGCGCTGTGGTCGGGCGAACCGACCACGGTGCACTCCGAGCACATCGACTTCGAGGGCGTCGTGGTGCTGCCCACCCCGCTCCAGCGGCCGGGCCCGCCGATCTACGTGGGCGGCTCGGGCCCCCGCGCCCTGGAGCGGATCAAGGCCTTCGGCGACGGCTGGATGCCGGACTTCGGGTCGGTTCCGCCCCGGGTGCTCCTCGGCCGGATCGGCGAACTCCAGGCCCGGGAGCAGGAGTGGGGCCGCCGGATCCCGATCACCGTGATGGGCGTGCCGCACGACCCGACCGTGATCGAGGCGCTGGCCGCCGCGGGCGTCGACCGGATCGCCACGCTCGCGCCGTCGGCGCCGCTGCCCGAGATCCGGGCCTTCCTCGACCCGTTCGAGCGGGCCCTGCGGGCCGTGTTCGGCGCGGGGACGGAGGCTCAGGGGTGAGCACCGGCGCATCCGGGCCGGACACGGCCCCCGCCGGCGGCGGCTCGCGCGCCGACCGCCTGGGCAGGCGCGGATTCCTCGCCCGGGCGGCCGGCGCGGGGCTGGCGGGCGCGGCACTGACGGGTGCGACCGTCCTGCGGGAGACGCCCGCCGCGGCGAGCCCGGCCCCCACCGCGGAGGCCGCCCCCCGTACCCCGGCGGAGGTTCCGGTGGTGCTGGAGGGCCGGGATCCCCAGTACGACTCCCTGCGGGTCGGCTACAACCGCCGCTTCGACGTCCACCCCGACGAGATCCTGACCCCGCGCGACGCGGAGGAGGCCGTCGCCGCCGTCCAACGGGCCCTGGACCAGGGGCGCCGGTTCACCGCGTACGGCGGCGGGCACTGCTTCGAGGACTTCGTCCTCTCCCCCGACGTGCGCTCCCTGATCAACATGAACTCCCTGGACGCCGTGGCCTTCGACGCCGGGCGCGGGGTCTACTCGGTGGGCGCGGGCGCCCGGCTGCTGAACGTGTACGACAGCCTGTACCGCCGGTACGGGGTGACCGTACCCGGCGGCGTGTGCTACTCGGTCGGCGTCGGCGGGCACGTGCTGGGCGGCGGGTACGGTCTGCTCTCCCGGCTACACGGCCTGACCGTCGACCACCTGCACGGCGTCGAGGTGGTCACGGTCGACGCGCAACGCCGGGCCTCGCTGACCTACTGCGACCGGAACAGCACCGGCGACCTCAAGGACCTCTTCTGGGCCCACACCGGGGGCGGCGGCGGGAACTTCGGCCTGGTGACCCGGTTCGACTTCCGGACACCCGGGGCGGAACGCTCCCTCGTCTCCCCGCCGGCCGGCGTGCAGATCGTCACCTGCGACTGGCCGTGGGAGGGCGTCGGCCCGGCCCAGCTCGGCGCCTTCTTCTCCGAGTTCGCCGACTGGTGCGCCCGCCACCACGCCGACGACCCGGCCTACGACGCGGTCTTCCCCTGGCTGACCGTCCGGCACCGGGACTTCGGCGGCATCGGGATGGTCATGCAGGTCTCGGCCCCGGACTCGGCGCCGCTCGGCGACGCCCTCGTGGCACGGCTGGCAGCGACCCTCGGCCGCGACGCGGGCCCCTCCCACGTGACCCGGGAGTCGATGCCCTGGCTCAACTCGGTCCGCCTCATCGGCACCTCCAGCGCCGAGAACAGCAACCCCAACCGGCGCGGCAAGCAGGGATCCGCCAACTTCCGGGGGCAGTTCACCGAGGTCCAGAAGGCCGAGATGTACCGGGCGCTGACCGAGCCCGTCGAGGGGTCGGTCTCCGCCGGGATCGACGTCGCCGCCCTCGGCGGCGCGATCTCCCGGCCCGCCCCCGGCGACACGGCCGTCCACCAGCGCGACGCGACCATGCGGCTCCTGGTGCAGACCTTCTGGCAGGACGCCGCGCACGACACGCCGAACATCGCCTGGCTGCGGCGCGCCTACCACGGCATCTTCCGCGAGACCGGCGGCGTGCCGGTCCACAACGCGGTGACCGCCGGGAGTTACGTCAACTACCCGAACAGCGACCTCTCCGACCCCGCCCTCAACACCTCGGGCGTCGGCGCGGGAGAGCTGTACTACGGGCAGAACTACGCGCGGCTGCGCGCGGTCAAACGCCGCTGGGACCCGACCCGCGTCTTCCACCACGCCCAGTCCGTCGAGGGGTGAACCCATGAGCACGTCCTTCACGTCCTTCACGTCCGCCGCCGTCCGCGCCGTCCTCTTCGACATGGACGGCACCCTGATCGACTCCACCGCCGCCATCGAGCGGGTCTGGACCGACCTCGCGGTGCGCCGCGCACTGCCCGTCCCGGACGTCCTGGCGGCGCTGCCCGGCCGGACGGCCCACGACATCCTCGCGGGCTTCCTCGCCGACCCCGCCGAGGTGGAGGCCGAGGCCGCACGGCTGCGGAGCGTCCAGCTCTCGGCCGTCGACGGCATCGAACCACTGCCCGGTGCACGCGAGTTGACCGCGTCGCTGCCACCGGAGCGCTGGGCGGTGGTGACCGCCGCGCCGGAGGGGGTCGCCCGCGCCCGGCTGGCGGCGGCGGGCCTGCCCGTACCCGTCGTGCTGATCGGGGAGGAGTCGGTGACCCGCGGCAAGCCCGACCCGGAGGGGTACGCCCGGGCGGCCCGCGCTCTGGGCGCGGAGCCGTCGGAGTGCGTCGTCTTCGAGGACGCCGAGGTCGGCCTGCGGGCCGGGCGGGCCGCGGGCGCCCGGTGCGTCGGGCTGGGCCCGGCCGTCGCCGCCTCCCCGAACGCGGACGCCTGGCTGCCCGACCTGCGCGGGATCACGGTCACGGCGGTTGCGGCGGGCGGTGCCCTGGAGCTGCGGCTGCCCGTCGCCGGCCACCCGTCGGGGAGCCCGCGGTGACCCGGGAGGCACCCGCCGAGGTCGGCGTCGACGTCGGCGGCACCTGGCTGCGCATCCGCAGCGGCGGGGCCACCGAGCGCCGCCCCGCTCCCAGCCTGCTGAACCATCCGCGGCTGTCCACCGACGAGCTGGCCGAGCTGCTGCTCGACGAGCTGCTGGGCGCGGCCCCCGCCGACGGCGGCCGGGTCACGGTGTCGCTGGGCGCGGCGATGGACGACCGCAGCGGCCGCGTCCACGGCTCGGCGCCGCTGTGGGGCGAGGCCCGGATGGAGCGCGACCTGGTCGGCGAGCTGCGCGCCCGGCGCCCGGAGGTCGGCTGGCACGTCCACAACGACGTCACCTGTGCCCTCGCGGACTTCGCGGCCTCCGTCGCGCACGAGGGCCACCGGCAGGTCGGCTACCTCACCGTGAGCAGCGGCATCGCGCTGAAGGTCGCCGACCTGCGCACCCGCGACCTGGCCGTCGACGCGAACGGGCTGCAGGGCGAGGTCGGCCACCTGCAGACCGCCGTACCGGCGCACCTGCCGCAGCTCCTCGGCCTGCCCTGCGAGTGCGGCGGCACCGGCCACCTCGCCTCGGTCTCCTCCGGGCCGGCCATCGCCCGGGTGGCGGAGGCGCTCGGCACGCCCGGGTTCCGGGCCGACACGTTCGCCGATCGGCTGGCGGCGGGGGATCCGGAGGCCGCGGCCCTGCTGGCCGCCGTCACCTTCCCGGTGGCGCAACTGCTCCGCTGGCTGCGCGCGACCCACCCACTGCTCGACCTGGTCGGCATCGGCGGGGGCGTCGCGGAGGGCCTCGGCCCGTACTACGAGGACGCGCTGCGCGCCCAGCTGGCGCAGGACTCCGGCTACTTCGAGGGCGGTACGCCGTCCGGGCCCGGTGTGCGCGTGCTGCGACCGGGCGAGGTGGACCCCATCCGCGGGGCGCGGCGCATGGCCGACGGCTTCCTCACCGTCGTCACGTCCTGAAGCCGACCGACCGAATCCGACCGAATCAGACCTGATCCGACCGACCGAATCCGACCGAAGGAGAGCGCACATGGAACACCTGGCGATCGAGCGCCACGGCGGACTCAGCCGGGTGACCGCGCGGGCCACGCCCGTGCCGGGCCCGGGTGAGGTGGTGCTCGCCCCCGAGTCCGTCAGCCTGTGCGGCACGGACATCCAGATGCTGCGGGGGCTGCGCGACGATCCCTCGCCGGTGATCGGCCACGAGGGCGCGTGCCGGGTGGTCGCGGTCGGGGCCGGGGTCACGGAGGTCGCGGTCGGGGACCGCGTCGCCGTCAACCCGACGCACCCGGGCGACCCGTCGTTCCTGCTGGGGCACAACGTCGACGGGCTGTTCCAGCAGCGGGTGCTGATCGCCGCCTCGGCGGTCACCGCGGGGCTGCTCGTCCCCCTGGGCGAGAAGCTGGAGTCCGCCGCCGCCACCCTGGTCGAGCCGACGGCGGTGGTGACGTACGCGACCGACTGCCTGGCCGGCTCGCCGTACGAGGAACTGGTGGTCATCGGGGACGGGCTGATCGGCAATCTGGCCGCGCTGCGGGCCTCGCTCGACCCCGCCGCCAAGGTCACCCTGGTGCACGGCGGCGAGGCCGGGCTGGCGTGGTCCGCACGGCACCTGCCCGGCGGCACGGTGCGCCACGTCCTCGCCCGGGACCTGGTCCGGGTGGCGGCCGAGAACGCGGACCGGCCGGTGGCGGTGCTGATCGGCACCCACCGGGACCGCACGGTGGCCTCCCTCGACCTGGCCCGCCAGGCCTACGGGGACGCCGTACGGGCGGTGCACCTGATCGGGGGCGTGGCCCCGCACGCGACCAGCCGGTACTTCCCCGGGGTGGACCTCCCGGGCGTCCGGGCGGCCAACACCGGCGGCCCGGTGCCGCCGCACGAGGTGCGGTGGTCGGACGGCCGGACGCCGCCGGTGCGCTTCACCGGGAACCGGGGGGTCACCGGGCGGGCGCTCGCCGCCGCGGCGGCCGAACTCACGGCCGCGGACGGCAGGTTCGACGTCCTGATCACCCACCGCAGGTCGATGCGGGAGGGCGCCGAGCTGATGAACCGCATGATCCACGGTCGGAGCCGGGTCGTGGACGGCGAGGTGGTGATGCGGCTGGTCGTCGACCTGAACGACGACCTGCTGGTCCGCACGGCGGACGCCGGCGCCGAGTCCGCGGGCACCGACCGGTCCGATGCCGCCGGCGTCGGCCGTACCCCTGGCGGCGCCGGCAGCGGTGACGCCGACGACATCCGAGGAGTCCGATGACACAGCGTATCGCCCTGGTGACCGGGGCCAGTTCGGGCATCGGGCGGGCCACCGCGCTCGCCCTGGGCCGGGCGGGCCTCGACGTGGTCGTCGGCTACGGCCGCAACGCCGGGGCCGCCGAGGAGGTCGCCGAGCTGCTCCGGGAGAAGGAGGGCGTCCGGGCCTGGACGGTCGGCCTGCCGCTGGAGGAGCCGGAGGCGGCGGTGGCCGCGCTGCGCGGCGCGGTCGAGGAGGCCGGCGGGCTGGACGTGTTCGTGAACAACGCCGGGGTGAACCGCCGTGCCCCGTTCCTGGAGGAGAGCCCCGAGGACTGGCAGCGGGTGCTGACGGTGGACCTCACCAGCCCGTTCCGGCTGGCGCAGGAGGCGGCGCGGGCCATGGTGCGGGCCGGCCGGGGCGGGCGGATCGTCAACGTCACCAGCGTGCACGAGCACATCCCGATCGCCGGGGGCAGCTCCTACTGCGCGGCGAAGAGCGCGCTGGGCATGCTCACCAAGACGATGGCCCTGGAACTGGGCGCGCACGGCATCCTGGTGAACTCCGTCGCCCCCGGAGAGACGGTGACGCCGATGAACGGCCACGCCGAGGGCGTCGACGCCCGCTCGCTGGCCCGACCGGTCGTTCCGGTGGGCCGGCCCGGCGCCCCCGAGGAGGTCGCCGGGCTCATCGTCCACCTGGTCTCGGAGGGCGCCGCCTACACGACCGGTCAGTCGTTCGTGATCGACGGGGGGCTCTCGCTCATCGCCGCGGACGCCAACGTCCAGTCGGTGCTGGGGATGCGCCCGGAGAGCACCGCGATGTAGCGGCGGGTCAGTTCCAGTGACCGGATCTCGTCGGAGATGCGCTCGAATTCGCGGTCGAGGGTGTCGTCCAGCTCACCGCAGAGCCGGGCGAGGTTCAGCCCGTCGTGGACGCAGTCGATCAGCAGCTGGATGTTCTTGGTGCTGATGCGCCCGTCGATCAGCACCCGGATCAACCGCACTCTGGAGACGTCGTTCTCGCGGTAGAGGCGGTGCCCCTGGGGGGTGCGGGAGGGTTCCAGCAGGCCGCGGCTCTCGTAGTAGCGCAGCAGCCGCTCGCTGACGCCGGTCCGGTCGACCATCTCACCGATGCGGAGGGTTCCCTCCCCCGCGTGGGGGGTGGGCTCGGCGGCGCCGCCGTACGCCCGGGAGGAGAGCCGCGTCAGGGGATCGGCCGGATCGGCCGGATCAGCCAGATCGGCCAAGGGGGAGAAAGAGGTCATGGACACGGGTCACCTCCAGTGGTGGGTGGGAAACGACCGGCCCGTGGCACGGCCGTCGCGGGTGGTGGGAGCCGTCGCTCCGACGGCTGGTGGCTGCTCGGCGCTACACATCTCTTCCCCCGAAGGCATCTCTCGTCGTCCGCCGTACCGGTCCCCCGCATCGAAACACCGGAGCCCGGTGGTGACGGGCTCGCCACCGGTGGCAGGTGTACGGGGGATTCCCTGACGGGCACTCCCCCGGTGCGTCTGAACCATCCGGTGCCGTGGAGGTCTCGTCGCCGAGCCTCACGGGGCGAGGGGAGAACTCCGCGGGTACTTCCCGCGGCCCCCTCCGGTATGCGGAGCAAAACCTCGAACAGCACACCGCACACGCAGCGTTTCCGTCAAGCGATCACCGCTCAACCAGTCAGGAACGTTTGGCCGAAACAGGCCTGTCCTGCCCGTGGTGCGGAGACGGCAATGAGCGGGCCCCCGCCGGTCGGCGGGGGCCCGCTTCTGCTTGCCCGGCCGGCTCGCGCCGGGCGCTCAGGACGCCCTCAGGCGAGCGGCACCGGGAGGGTCGTCAGCCCTTCTGCCAGGTCGCGCCCGCGCCCGCGAAGGCGCCGGAGACACCGGAGTCGTCGGCCCAGATCCAGAAGTCGGTGTGCTGGAGCCCGTCGGCGTTGACGACGGAGTTCGTGTCCGCGACGCCGGCGCCGTGCTCGTTGACGACGAACTGCCCCTTGCCGAAGTTCGCGTCCAAGCCTTCCTGGGCCGAGGCCAGGCCGGCGCAGCCGATCACGAGCGGGGCGGTGAGGGCACTGACGGCCAGGACACGCTTGAGAGCACGCATGAAGATCTCCTCCACGGAGTTCGGGGTCGGGGCGGCGGCGCCGGTCGGCCCTGCCGCGCTCCCAGACAGCCACGCTCCGCATCCGGTCGCAACCGACGCCACGCCGGGCCGACCTCACGCCCCGTCAGAAACGCCGCGATAACCAGCAGAAATACAGATCAGGTGATTATCGCGAGGATCAGTCGGCCGGAGCACGCCCACCACAACCCGACCGGCTCACTGTGGGTGACTCCCCCGGGGCCGACGACGTCCGGGCGAGAGACGAGGGCCCCTCAGACGCGGCGGGGGTTCTCCAGGGCGCCCTCGATGCCCTGGACCATGCGCCAGAGCGGGGCCCGGCGGCTGGCGACCAGGACGACGACGTCGTCGGTCGCGGGCTCGCCACCCGGGGTGCGGTCGGCGGGGCGGTCGCTCCAGGTGCCGGTGACGAAGGCCATCGCCGCGTCCACCTCGGCCACCCAGTCGCTCTCGCCGCCCGAGCGCAGCCAGGTGCGCAGGGCGTGGTTGTGGGCGGAGACCACCGCGGCCGCGATCACGTCGGCGCGCAGCGGGCCGTCCGGGCGGTCGGCGAAGCGGCCGCGCAGATAGGCGGCGAGGGTGTGCTCGTAGCGCCAGACGACTGACAGCTCGTAGGCCCGCAGGCCGGGGACCTTGCGGGTGAGGCGGTAGCGCTGGACGGAGAAGGAGGGCTGCTCCGCGTACATCCGCAGGACCAGGCGGGCGGCGTCGCAGGCGTGCTTGACCGGATCCTCCTCGCCGGTGCCGGAGTCCAGGAACTCCGTCATCTCGGCGAGGCTGCGCTCGTGGTCGGGGAAGACCACGTCCTCCTTGGCCGGGAAGTAGCGGAAGAAGGAGCGCCGACCGACGCCGGCCAGCGAGACGATGTCGTCGACGGTCGTCTGCTCGAAGCCGCGCTCCAGGAAGAGCTCGAAGGCCGCGGCCACCAGCGCCTCGCGCATCGCCGGCTTCGAGGGCCCGTCGTTCATGGGCTGGTCCTGCTCTTCCTTCTCACTCATTCTCCGGAACTTAGCATCGGCGCGACGAACCGGCCCCGACGGCCGGGCGGCTGACCGGACCGGCCGTCGGGGCACGTCAGGCCGTGGTCACGGCAGGTTGCGGGCCATGACGATGCGCTGGACCTGGTTGGTGCCCTCGTAGATCTGCGTGATCTTCGCGTCCCGCATCATCCGCTCCACCGGATAGTCCCGCGTGTAGCCGTACCCACCCAGCAACTGCACCGCGTCCGTGGTCACCTCCATCGCCACGTCCGACGCGAAACACTTCGCCGCCGCCCCGAAGAACGTCAGATCCGCATCCCCACGCTGCGACTTCGCCGCCGCCACATACGTCATCTGACGAGCGGCCTCCAGCTTCATCGCCATGTCCGCCAGCATGAACTGCACACC
>NZ_LFMD02000007.1:421126-613381 GCF_015776785.2 Kitasatospora sp. SUK 42
AGGCGGGCGACCGCCTGTGCCCGGGCACCTCGTGGAACACGGATAATCACTGGTCGGACCGGGTGTCGCCGCACAGCGGCGGCGCCCGGTCCCGATCATGTCCGTACCGACCACGCGTGGAGGAAGAGCCTTGTTCGATGGGGAGATCCTGGACTACCCGGTGCTGCTGGAGGCCGCCGAGGCGGCCGCCCGGGCGACCACGGGCCGGGGCCGCGTCGCCGACTACATCCCGGCCCTCGCCACCGCCGACCCGGAGGCCTTCGGCATGGCCGTGGCCACCGTCGACGGCGAACTGCACGGCGTCGGGGACTGGGAGCGGCCGTTCTCCATCCAGAGCGTCTCCAAGCTGTTCTCGCTGGCCCTGGCGCTCTCCTACGGCGGCGACGCGCTCTGGCAGGGCGTGGGCCGCGAGCCGTCCGGCAACCCGTTCAACTCCCTGGTGCAGCTGGAGACCGAGCACGGCATCCCGCGCAACCCCTTCATCAACGCGGGCGCCCTGGTGGTCACCGACCGGTTGCAGTCCCTGACCGGCGACGCCTCCGGCGCCGTACGGGAGTTCCTGCGCCGCGAGTCCGGCAACCCGCTGCTCGACACCGACCCGGTGGTCGCCGTCTCCGAGGCCGAGCACGGCCACCGCAACGCCGCGCTCGCCCACTTCATCGCCAGCCACGGCAACCTGCAGAACCCGGTCGAGACCGTCCTCGACCACTACTACGCCCACTGCGCCGTCGCCGCGAGCTGCCGCGACCTCGTCCTGGCCGGCGCGTTCCTCGCCCGCTACGGCGTGCGCACCGACGGCACGCGCCTGATGTCCCGCAGCGAGGCCAAGCGGATCAACGCCGTCCTCCTCACCTGCGGCACCTACGACGCCGCCGGCGAGTTCGCCTTCCGGGTCGGCCTGCCCGGCAAGAGCGGCGTCGGCGGCGGCGTCCTCGCGATACTCCCCGGCCGCGCGGCCGTCTGCGCCTGGGGCCCCCGCCTCGACCCGGCCGGCAACTCCGTCGCCGCCGTCACCGCCCTCGACACCCTCACCACCCTCTCCGGCTGCTCGATCTTCTGACCGCCCGCCGGCGTCCACGTCCCCGAAGCGCCTGACAACCGCCAACGGTCCCCCAACATCCCTCCCGCACAGGACAATTGACAGAACGTTCGGAGAGTTCGAGCGGGCATCGGCGCGCCGCGGGCCCCGGCCGTCCGCACAGCGACCGGGGCCCGGGGAGCGGAACCGCTACTCGACCGTGACGCTCTTGGCCAGGTTGCGCGGCTTGTCCACGTCGCGCGCCAGGGCGACGGCGGCGTGGTAGGCGAGCAGCTGGAGCGGGATGTTGAGGAGCAGCGGGTCGAGTTCGGGCTCGCTCTTGGGGACCAGGATGCAGTGGTCGGCGAGCTTCTCCTCGGGGCGGCGGTGGGCGACGGCGATGACGCGGCCGTGGCGGGCCTTGATCTCGCCGAGGGTGGTGAGGTTCTTGTCGAGCAGTTCGTCGTCGGGGACGAGGGCCACGGTGGGGAGTTCGGGGCTGATCAGGGCCAGCGGGCCGTGCTTGAGCTCGCTCGCCGGGTAGGCCTCGGCGTGGACGTAGGAGATCTCCTTGAGCTTCTGCGCGCCCTCGCGGGCCACGGGGTAGCCGCGGACCCGGCCGATGAACATCATGCCCGCCGACTCGGCGTACTCGGCGGCGAGTTCGGCGATGGTCCCGCTCTGGTCGAGGATCTCGCGGATCTGGTCCGGCAGGGCCTGGAGGGCGGCGACGATCCGGCGGCCGTCGGCGGGCGAGAGGTCGTGGATGCGGCCGAAGTGCAGGGCGAGCAGGGCGAAGGCGACGACGGTGGAGGTGAACGCCTTGGTGGAGGCGACGGAGACCTCGGGGCCGGCGTGCAGGTAGATGCCGCCGTCACACTCGCGGGCGATGGCACTGCCCACGGTGTTGACGACGCCGAGCACCCGGCCGCCCTTGCGCTTGATCTCCTGGACGGCGGCGAGCGTGTCGTAGGTCTCGCCGGACTGGCTGACCGCCACGTACAGGGTGTCGGCCTCGATCACCGGGTTGCGGTAGCGGAACTCCGAGGCGGGCTCGCTGTGCGCGGGGATGCGGGCCAGCTCCTCGATCAGCTGGGCGCCCATCTCGCCCGCGTAGTAGGCGGATCCGCAGCCGAGGATCTTGACCCGGCGGATCTCGCGGAGCTCCCGGGCGTCCAGGTTGAGGCCGCCGAGGTGGGCGGTGTTGAAGCGCTCGTCGAGCCGGCCGCTGAGGGTGCGCTCGACGGAGGCGGGCTGCTCGTGGATCTCCTTGAGCAGGAAGTGCTCGTAGCCGGCGGTGTCGTAGGAGTCGATCTCCCAGTCCACGGTGGACGGCTGGCGGTGGGTGGTGCGGGCGTCGGCGGTGAAGGTGCGGAAGCCGTCGGCGCGTACGGTGGCCAGCTCGCCGTCCTCCAGGTGGACGACCTGGCGGGTGTAGCGGACCAGGGCGGAGACGTCGGAGGCGACGAACATCTCCTTCTCTCCGATGCCGAGCACGATCGGGCTGCCGTTGCGGGCGACGACGATGCGGTCGGGCTGCTCGGCGTCGAGCACGGCGATGCCGTAGGTGCCGACCACCCGGCCGAGCGCGGCCCGGACGGCGTCCTCCAGTTCGACGCCTTCGACGGCGTGCGCGGCGATCAGGTGGGAGAGCACCTCGGTGTCGGTCTCGGAGCGGAAGACGGCGCCGTCGGCGGTCAGCTTGGCGCGCAGTTCGTCGGCGTTCTCGATGATGCCGTTGTGGACGACGGCGATCCGCTCGGCGTTGTCCAGGTGGGGGTGCGCGTTGGCGTCGCTGGGCACGCCGTGGGTGGCCCAGCGGGTGTGACCGATGCCGGTGCCGCCCTTGAACCGGGCGGGTACGGCGGCGGCGAGGTCGGCGACCCGGCCCTTGACCTTGCGCAGCTTGATCCCGCCGGTGCGCCCGGCGACGGCGACGCCGGCCGAGTCGTAGCCGCGGTACTCCAGCCGGGCCAGTCCCTCCAGCAGGAAGGGGGTCGCGTCCTTGGGGCCGATGTAGGCCACGATTCCGCACATGCGTGGGCTCCTCTTCAGATGACTTCGGGGACGGCTTCGGGTGGGACCGGGGACGGCTCCGGGCTTGTCGGGCCGGGGACAGCTCCGGGTGCCTTCGGGGACGGCGCTCAGCCGTACACGATCCGGCGCAGCTGCCGCGCCGAGAGTTCCGGCGCCGCGACGCGGCGGGCGGGCAGTTCCTCGGCGAGCCGGGCGAAGATCCGTTCGTTGGTCAGGCCGCGTGCCTGGAGCTCGGTGTGGCGGCGGCGCACGTACTCCTCGGTGCTCTCGGAGAAGTACGCCAGGACCTCCGCCACGACCCGCGCCGCCTCGCGGGGCCCGAGCGGGCTGGTCCGGGTGAGGTGGGCGAGGAGGTCTTCGTGAGGGTGGGGTGAGCTCGGCACGAGTGAGGAGCCTAGGTCGGACCGGCCATCGAAGCCAAGGATCTTGCCCGAATTCGGGCAGACTTCGCCAATTTCGATCCACGCAGCCCCTCCACCCCCTCCCGCCCCCCTTCTCCCGCAGCTGAGAAGCGGCCCTCCGCACCCCTTGTAGTGGCACCGGCTCCACACGTAGCGTGACCCCCGGAACACGAAGCGGAAGAAAACGCGGAAGAAACCGAAGCGGAAGCAGCGGAAGACCGGAGGCTTGCGGATGTGCGGGATCACCGGATGGGTCGCCTTCGAGCGCGACCTGACCTCCGAACGGGGCGTCCTCGACGCGATGACGGACACTCAGCTCTGCCGCGGCCCGGACGCCGGGGGCGTCCACCTCCAGCCGCACGCCGCGCTCGGCCACCGCCGGCTCGCGGTGATCGACATCGAGGGCGGCGTCCAGCCGATGACGGTCGAGCAGGACGGCCGGCTGCTGGCCGCGCTCACCTACAGCGGCGAGGTCTACAACCACCGCGAGCTGCGCGCGGAACTGGAGGCGGCCGGGCACCGCTTCCGCACCCGCAGCGACACCGAGGTCGTGCTGCACGCCTACCTGGAGTGGGGTGCGGGCCTGGCCGAGCGGCTCAACGGCATGTTCGCCTTCGCGATCTGGGACGCCCGGAGCGAGGAGCTGCTGCTGGTCCGCGACCGGATGGGCGTCAAGCCGCTGCACTACCACCCCACCCCTGACGGCGTGGTCTTCGGTTCCGAGGTCAAGGCCCTCCTCGCCCACCCCGCCGTGCGCCCGGTGGTCGACCTGGACGGGCTGCGCGAGCTGCTCGGCTTCACCCGCACCCCCGGCCTCACCCCGTACCGGGGCATCCGCGAGGTCCGGCCCGGGCACGTGGTGCGGGTGCGCCGCGGGGGCCTCTCGGAGCACCGCTACTGGGCGCTGGAGGCGCGCGAGCACGCCGACAGCCTGGAGGCCACGATCGCCACCGTGCGGGCGCTGCTGGACGACATCGTCCACCGCCAGCTGGACTCCGACGTACCGCTCTGCTCGCTGCTCTCCGGCGGCCTGGACTCCAGTGCCGTCACCGCCATCGCCGCCAAGGCGCTGCGCGACGCCGGCGCCGGCCCGGTGCGCTCCTTCGCGGTGGACTTCGCCGGCCAGAGCGAGAACTTCCACGCCGACGGGGTCCGGCAGACCGAGGACGGCCCGTACGCCCGGCTGCTCGCCGACCACGTCGGCGCCGACCACAGCGTGATCGAGCTGGACGCCGCCGAACTCTCCGACCTGTCCCAGCGCTCCGTCGCACTGCGCGCCCGCGACCTGCCGAACGGCGTCGGCGACATGGACATCTCGCTGCTGCTGCTCTTCCGGGACGTGCGCCGCCAGTCCACCGTCGCGCTGTCCGGCGAGTCCGCGGACGAACTCTTCGGCGGCTACCGCTGGTTCCACGACCCGAAGATCATCGCCACCGAGGACTTCCCCTGGGTCGACGGCCTCACCAGCATCGCCGGCGGCGGCGCCGCCCCGCGCGAACACCTGCTCGACACCGACCTGCTCCGCAAGCTCGACCTGGACGGCTACCGCCGGGCCCGCTACCGCGAGGCGATCGCCGAGGTCCCGCACCTGGACTCCGCCGACCCGCTGGAACGCCGGATGCGCGAGATCTCCTACCTCAACCTGACCCGCTTCGTCAGCATCCTGCTCGACCGCAAGGACCGGATGAGCATGGCCAACGGGCTGGAGGTACGGGTGCCGTTCTGCGACCACCGGCTCGTCCAGTACGTCTTCAACACCCCCTGGGCGATGAAGAGCTTCGACGGCCGGGAGAAGAGCCTGCTGCGCGCCGCCGTCAGGGACGTGCTGCCGGCCGCGGTCGCCGATCGGGTGAAGAGCCCGTACCCCGTGACGGCGGACCCGCACTACCCGGCGGCGCTGCGCGCCGAACTCACCCGGCTCGCCGCCGCCCGGAAGTCCCCGGCGCTGGACCTGCTGGACGGGCGGCGCCTGGCCGACGCACTCGCCCCGACCACCGACCCGCAGTCCGTGCGGCTGGCCGTCGACCTCGCCCTGGACCTCGACCTCTGGCTGAGGGAGTACCAGGTGACGCTGGAGCTGTGAGCCGCCCCCGGACGGTGCGGCGAGCGGCAGGCCGCCGGGCCGCTGCGCCGTCCGGGTGAACACCGGGACCCCCTCCCGCCCCGTCGGCGCGCCACGCCGATGCGATAGCGTCGCCGACACCTCCCGAATGGCGGGCGAAAACGCGGCGTCAAGCCCCCGCGCCGTCACGATGGGAGTGAACCGTTCACGTCGATCCGCCGGGGGATCCCGTCATGCAGCCGCGACTGTTCGCGATTCTCACCGCCCTGCTCCTGGGCGTCCTGGGCCTCGGTTCGGTGGCCGTCACCGACTGGTCGCCCGCGGTGGCCACCGCGACCCCGGACGGGTCGGCCGTGCAGGGAACGCCCGCCGGAGCCCGGCCGGCCGTCGCGGGCGCCCCGGGCGCTCCAGGCGCTCCGAGCGCCACCCCGACCGGCGACCCGGCGGTGTGGACCCGCTCGACGCTGCGCAACAAGCTGATGGCCGAGATGGACGCCACCGACCCCGGCGTCGCGCTCGCCGACCTCGACCGGATCACCAAGGAGAAGCCGTACACCGTGCGCTTCTGCCACCCGATCGCACACGAGCTCGGCCACGCGGCGGTCAAGCGCTTCAACGCCGACTTCCAGAAGGTCATCTCCTTCCCGCACGAGACCTGCGCGGCCGGCTACCTGCACGGCGCGGTCGAGGAGATGCTCAACGCCTCCTCCCAGCCCGAGGTGGACCTGCTCAAGCTGTGCGCCCCCCAGAACACCGGGCCGTGCATCCACGGCGTCGGCCACGGCACGATGTTCGTGGTCAAGCAGGACGTCGCCAAGGCGCGCGAGCTGTGCAACAAGTTCCCCAGCGACCAGAACAGGATCCGCTGCTCCGAGGGCCTGTTCATGCAGTTCTTCGGCCCGGACGAGGAGGACGAGCAGGCCAAGGCCAACCTGCCCGCCGACAAGCTCGCCCAGGACCCGCTCTACCCGTGCAAGGACCAGCCCTCCCTGTTCCAGGCGGCCTGCTACTTCTACGCCCCGACCTTCTACCTGTCCTCGCACGACTACCCGAACCACCCCGAGGTGTACGCGGACGCCCTCAAGTGGTGCCTCAACGGCAAGGGGAACGGCGGGGCGGTGGACTGCAGCCGCGGCGTCGGCTCGCGGACCATGAAGTACAACCTGGACCGCGAGGACTGGGCCGCCCAGCAGTGCGCCACCGCCGCCGACGGCTGGCAGCGCAAGGCCTGCGCCGAGGGGCTGGTCAGCTACTACACGGTCAACTACACCGACGGCGGCGCGGCCGGACGGCTCTGCGCCAAGATCACCAACAAGGAGATGCAGGGCTACTGCCGCTCCGCAGGCGGACTGTCCAAGTCGCTGGACTGACTCACCCGACCGACTCACCCCGACTGGTTCACCGAACCGACCCACCGGACGGAGCCGTCCGGTCTCACGATCAGGGCCCGCGCCGCACGGTGCGGGCCCTTTCCGTAGGATCACCAAACCACGGTGCGCCAAGGAGGCCGCGCCTCCTCCGGCCGCACTGGAGCACGTCATGACCGCTGAGGACTTCCGCGGCGCCGCCCACGCCACCGCCGACCTCGTCTCCGACTACCTCGCCGAACTGCCCGCCCGCCCGGTCTGGCAGCCGATGGACGAGTCCGCCCGGCAGGCCCTGCTGGACGCCCCGCTGCCCGCCGAGGGCCGCCCGCTCACCGAGCTCCTGGACGCCATCGGGCAGGACGTCCTCCCCCACCCCATGGGCAACGGCAACCCCCGCTTCTTCGGCTGGGTCAACTCCGCACCGGCCCCCGCCGGGGTGCTCGCCACCCTCGCCGCCGCCGCGATGAACCCCAGCTCGGCCGGCGGCGACCACGCCGACGTCCACCTGGAGCGCGCCGTGGTCCGCTGGACAGCCGAGCTCGTCGGCTTCCCGCACCCGGCCGGCGGCGGGCTGCTCACCTCCGGCACCTCGATGGCGACCATCGTGTGCCTGGCCGCCGCCCGCAACCGCGCCGCCCGGCTGGCCGGCCGGGACGTCCGCGAGGACGGCCTCGCGGGCCTGCCGCCGCTGGTCGGCTACGTCACCGGCGAGACCCACTCCTGCGTCCGCAAGGCCGCCGAGCTCCTCGGCCTCGGCAGCCGGCACCTGCGCACCGTCGCCACCGGCCCGGACGGCCTCCTGGACACCGCCGAGCTGCGGGCCGCCGTCGAACGCGACCGCGCGGACGGGCTGCTGCCCTTCCTGGTGGTCGCCTCGGCCGGCACCGTCGGCACCGGCGCCGTGGACGCCTTCGACCCGATCGCGGACCTGTGCGAGGAGCAGGGCCTGTGGCTGCACGTGGACGGCGCGTACGGCGCCTTCGGCCGGCTCGACCCGGCCATCGCGCACCGCTACGCGGGCCTGGAGCGCGCCGACTCGCTCGCCCTCGACCCGCACAAGTGGCTCGGCGTCCCGGTGGACTGCGGCTGCGCGCTGGTCCGTGACACCGACGAGCTGCGCGGCACCTTCAGCCTCGTCCCGTCCTACCTGCGCGACGAGGAGGCCGGCTCGCTCGGCTGGTTCTCCGAGTACGGCACCGAGCAGACCCGCCCGTTCCGCGCCCTCAAGGTCTGGGCCACCATCGCCCACCGCGGCCGCTCCGGCCTCGCCCGCGACATCGCCCACTGCACCGCACTCGCCCGGCGGCTCGGCGAACTCGTCGAGGCAGACGGCGAGTTGGAGCTGCTCGCGGAGGTGCAGACCTCCATCGTCGCGTTCCGCCACCGCGCCCCCGGCCTGGACGAGGCCGCCCTCGACGCCCTCAACCGCGAGCTCCCGGTGGCCGTCCAGCGGCGCGGGCGGGTCTTCGTCACCGGCGCCCGCCTCGGCGGGCGCGAGATGCTCCGCGCCTGCCTGCTCAACGCCGCCACCACCGAGGAGGACGTCCGCCTACTGCTCGCCGAGGTCAAGGCGGCGGCCCGCGAGCTGCTCCCGTAGGAGCGGCGCCGATTCCGCCAACCGGCCTTCCGTTCATGGCTTCCGACTGACCGCCAGACCCACCTCCCCGGGTCGCTCGGGTGCGGCTCCAGCGCCGTCACGGCGGCCGTCGTCCAAGGCCAGAGCGGCGGGCCGCCGAGCGGCCTCTCGCGCAGCTCCTCCTCGTCCGCCCTCCGCCACCGCCGCGATCGAGCGCACGGCAACGGGCGCCCACCCCCGGGTGGACGCCCGTGCCAGCGGTTCTGACGCCCCGTTCAGCCCTTGCTCGGCGCCTGCGGCACGCAGGCCGTGTTCGCGAGCAGCGACCCGAAGCCCCCGAGCAGCGCACCGACCACGCTCCGGCAGGCGGCGGCCTGCTCGGGGGTGGTGATGTTGCCGTCGTCGGCGGCGGCCGGCTGGGCGAGAGCGATCGGTGCGGCGAGCAGCAGGGCGCAACAGGCGGTCGCCAGCGCGGAGTTCATCCTGGACATGCGGAGCCCCTTCGGACGGGAGGGAGGAGACGGGATCGGCGCGAAGCCGAGCCATCCCTATCCGAAGGGGCCGCCGCGCTCACGGAGGCTGGGCCATCCGTGAGCGTGTCCGCGTCAGCCGGTCGGGAGCCGGCCGGCCTCCCGACCGCAGGGGGCACCGGTCTGGACCTGTTCCGGCCACAGGCCCCACCACCCTGGGCATTCGCCCGTTCACGATCACGTAACCGGCCGGAAGCGAGCCGTCGGTAGCGTCGGCGGCATGACGGCATCACGCACTCGCCCGGAACGGCTCTGGCACCGGCCCTTCCGGAGGTCCGATCGCAGGTGCGCGGCGCCCGACGGCCAGGCCACCCGGCTGCCGGCGCTCACCGACGGCCCCTACCGCCTCGCCCGCCCGCACCCGGCCCCCACTGTCCCGGCCACCCCGGCCGACCCTGCCGGGCCGGCCGCCGGGGCGGTGTCCCGGCTGTCCCTGCCGGACGGGATCGAACTGCTGCTGCGCCCCGCCGGGCCGGGCGACAAGGCGGCGGCGCTGGCGATGCACGGCCGCTGCTCCCCCGCCGCGCTGCGGCTGCGCTACCACGGCCCGGTCCGCGACGCCGACCGCTACCTGGACCACCTGCTCGACCCCCGGCACGGCCACAGCCTCGCGGCGGCCGCCCCCGACGGCCGGATCCTCGCCCTCGGGCACCTGATGTGGGACGACGGCGAGGCAGAGCTGGCCGTGCTGGTCGAGGACGCCTGGCAGCGGCGCGGGCTGGGCCTGGCCCTGCTGAAGCGGCTGACGGCGGCAGCCCGGGCGGCCGGGATCGGCACGGTGTACGCGGTGACCCACGCCGGCAACACCGGGATGATCGCCTCGATGCGCGCGCTGGCCGCACCCCTGGACGTCCACGCCGAGGACGGCACCCTGGTGATCACCGCCACGCTCACCACGGGAACCGCGCCCGCCCCCGCACCCGCCCCGGGCCGCTGATCAGTTCTTCACCACATCCTCACGGGTCACCCGGGGAACCCGGCGACCCCGGCGGAGCGTCGTGAGTCGGTGAACGGTCCCTCCGTACACCGCCCTCCTTGACGGACTTTCAGCGGCTCCGGCGACCGCGTCACAGCAGGCGGCGTGGGGTCCGGATCGTCCGGTCGAGCGACGGAGTCGGTAGGCTGACCCCGTCCCCGCCGCCCGACGGCCTGTTATCCGGCCACCGGGTGGTGCCGCAGCAAGGAGGAACCACTGAGCATGGCAGGCACCGAATCGGAGCCCACAGGCGCACGCGACGCCTCGCTGCCGGCCCGCGCCAAGATCGCGGTCACGGCCGGCCGGGTCGCCGCCGCCGTGTCGCGCAAGGCCGGGCGCGGAAGCGGCTCGGTGATCGGCGGCAAGGTCGCCCTCAGGCTCGACCCCGATCTGCTCGCCACCCTCGCCGACCACCTCGACGTGGTGCTGGTCAGCGCGACCAACGGCAAGACCACCACCACCCGACTGATCGCCGAGGCGCTGCGCGCCGCCGGCCCGGTGGTCTCCAACGCCCTGGGCGCCAACATGCCGGCCGGCATCACCTCCGCCCTGGCCGGCGGCAGCGACGCCCGCTTCGGCGTCATCGAGGTCGACGAGAAGTACCTGGCGACGGTCGCCCGCGACACCCGCCCCAAGGCGATCGCCCTGCTCAACCTCTCCCGCGACCAGCTCGACCGCGCCGCCGAGACCCGCATGATGGCGGAGAAGTGGCGCGAGGGCCTTCAGAACACCGAGGCCGTGGTCATCGCCAACGCCGACGACCCGCTGGTGACCTGGGCCGCATCCTCCTGCAAGAAGGTGGTCTGGGTGGCCGCCGGACAGGCCTGGAAGGAGGACGCCTGGTCCTGCCCCGCCTGCGGCGGTGTGATGCAGCGCCCCGGCGACGACTGGTTCTGCCAGGAGTGCGGCTTCCGGCGCCCCAACCCGCACTGGGCGCTCCAGGGCACCCACGTGATCGACCCGCAGCGCGGCGCCTGGCCGATCCAGCTCCAGCTGCCCGGCCGGGCCAACCTGGCCAACGCCACCAGCTCGGCCGCCGTCGCCGCCGTGTTCGGCGTCTCCCCGCAGGTCGCACTGGAGCGGATGCGCTCGGTGGCGGCCGTCGCCGGCCGCTACGACGTGGTCCAGTACCAGGGCCGGGACATCCGGCTGCTACTGGCCAAGAACCCGGCCGGCTGGCTGGAGACCTTCTCGCTGATCGACGGCCCGCCCGCCCCGGTGATCCTCTCCGTCAACGCCCTCGACGCCGACGGCACCGACACCTCCTGGCTGTGGGACGTCGACTACGAGCGCCTGGCCGGGCACCCGGTGTTCGTGATGGGCCAGCGCAAGCTGGACCTGGCCGTCCGCCTGGAGGTCGCCGGGCTCCAGTTCCACGTCGTGGACACCCTGGAGCAGGCCGTCCGGATGGCCCCGCCCGGCCGGATCGAGGCCATCGCCAACTACACCGCCTTCCAGCAGCTGCGGAAGGTCGTGGCCGGCTGATGCCGCGCCCGCACGCCCCTCTTTTCGTGACGGAAGGCCTTCGAGGATGAGTGAGAGCAGCCTGCGCGTGGTCTGGGTCTACCCGGACCTGCTCAGCACCTACGGCGACCGCGGCAACGCCCTGGTCGTGGAGCGCCGGGCCCGCCAGCGCCATCTCAACGTGACCCGGATCGACGTCCGCTCCGACCAGGCGATCCCCACCAGCGGGGACATCTACCTGATCGGCGGCGGCGAGGACCGCCCGCAACGGCTCGCCGCCGAGCGGCTGCGCGCCGACAGCGGCCTGGTCCGGGCCTCCGAGAACGGCGCGATCATCTTCGGCGTGTGCGCGGGCTTCCAGATCATGGGCCACGAGTTCATCAACGACCTCGGCGAGCGCGAGCCGGGCCTCGGCCTGCTCGACACCTGGACCACGCGCGGCGAGGGCGCCCGCTGCGTGGGCGACGTGCTCGCCGACGTCGACCCTCGGCTCGGCCTGCCGCAGCTGACCGGCTTCGAGAACCACCAGGGCGTCACCCACCTCGGCCAGGGCGTCCAGCCGTTCGCGACCGTCTCCGTCGGCCGGGGCAACGGCACCGGCGACGGCACCGAGGGCGCCTGGCGGGACACCGTCTTCGGCACCTACCTGCACGGTCCGGTGCTGGCGCGCAACCCCGCCGTGGCCGACATGCTGATCAAGCTGGCGCTGGACGTCAACGCCCTGCCGCCGGCCGACACCACCTGGTACGACGCGCTGCGCGCCGAGCGCATCGCCGCCACGACGCGCCCCGCGTAGTACTTCCCCACCGCCCCGCCCGGGTGACCGCGATGCGGTCACCCGGCCCGCGGGCGGCCCCGGACGTACCACAATGGGGATGCCGGCTGCACACCCTCCTCGGCAGCAGGCTGCACTTCCACGCGGGGGCGCCGACGGCGCCGCTCCCGCGTCGGCTCCTGCCCGGCCGGACCAGGGGCCGTATGCTCGACTTCACGGTCGATTTCGGACGTTCCGTCCGGATCGGCCGGTCCTTCACCCCGCGGCCACCTCCCCGCCACCACGGCGTGGGGGCGCCTCGTTACGGTGACGGCTCGTCGTCCCAGCCTGTAGTCCGGCCGTTCCTCGGTTCTGCTCGGGAGTTGCAAAGCTAATGCGTATTGGAGTGCTGACCAGCGGCGGTGACTGCCCCGGCCTGAACGCGGTGATCCGATCCGTGGTCCACCGAGGGGTGGTCGACCACGGCGACGAGATCATCGGGTTCGAGGACGGATGGCGCGGTTTCCTGGAGGGCCACCACCGCCCCCTGACCCTGGACTCGGTGAGCGGCATCCTGGCCCAGGGCGGCACCATCCTCGGTTCGTCCCGCGTCCAGCCGAGCCACCTGCGCGACGGGGTCGAGCGGGCCAAGAAGTACTGCGCCGACCTCGGCCTGGACGCGGTCATCCCGATCGGCGGCGAGGGCACCCTGAAGGCCGCCAAGCTGATGAGCGACGCGGGCCTGCCGATCGTCGGCGTGCCGAAGACCATCGACAACGACATCGCCGCCACCGACGTGACCTTCGGCTTCGACACCGCCGTCTCGGTGGCCACCGAGGCCCTGGACCGGCTGAAGACCACCGCCGAGTCCCACCAGCGGGTCATGGTCGTCGAGGTCATGGGCCGGCACACCGGCTGGATCGCCCTGAACGCGGGCATGGCGGCCGGCGCGCACGCCATCGTCGTCCCGGAGCGCCCGTTCCACATCGAGAAGCTCACCGCCGTGGTCCGCGAGCGCTTCGACCGCCAGAAGAAGTTCGCCATCGTGGTCTGCGCCGAGGGCGCCAAGCCCGAGCCCGGCACCATGCACTGGGAGGAGGGCACCAAGGACATCTACGGCCACGAGCGCTTCACCGGCATCGCCACCCAGCTCTCCCGCGAGCTGGAGCACCGCCTCGGCAAGGAGGCCCGTCCGGTGATCCTCGGCCACACCCAGCGCGGCGGCACTCCGACCGCCTACGACCGGGTGCTCGCCACCCGCTTCGGCTGGCACGCCGTGGAGGCCGTCCACAAGGGCGCCTTCGGTCACATCACCGCGCTGCAGGGCACCGACATCAACCTGGTCCCGCTGGCCGAGGCCGTCGCCGAGCTGAAGACCGTCCCGCAGGAGCGCTACCTGGAGGCCGAGACGGTCATCTGACCGCCCCGCCCCACCGCGGAGCCCCCGGTCCGTCCGACCGGGGGCTCCCGTGTGACGTCGGTTCCCGGGACCCGATCGTGGTCCTGGGGACCGACATCGTCGTTTCGGGCGGGTCCCATGCCGATCCGTCCGACCGGGGCCGGGGAGATCCCTGCGGGGCCGAGGGCGGTGCCGCGGGTCGGCACGGTCATTGGTAGCTTCTTCCCCACCTCGGGACAGCCGTCGGAGCCGTCGCGGGCGGCATCATCGGCCGGAAGGCCGGCGGCGGGGTGGGAGGACTGTCCACGTGACGGAGCTTTTGCGGGGCGCGACCCCGACGGTCGCACTGCGGGAGGGCGACGACCTGGTGGTCGCCGAACTGGAGGCGGGCGCACCGATCCGGCAGTCACGACTGCCGGGGTGCCAGTCCCATGACGTCCGGCTGTACCGGGTCCGGATGGTCCGACACGACCGGGGGATCTCGGTGATCGCCCCGGCTGTCGACGGTGGCGCTCCCGTACATGTCGCGGACGACGTGGGCGGGGAGTTCACCACCCTCCCGGCCTCGCCGGCCACCGACCCGCAGCCGGGCCAGTACCACGTGCTGCGGGACGGGACGACCGTGCTGGTCGGTGCGGTGCGCCGGCCGACGGCACTCGGCACCGTGCGCAGCGTGCACCGGCTGCCCTGGGGTGCCACGGCCTGGGAGGAGCTCTCCGTCCCGGACCTCTACCTGGTCCTGGGTGTCACCAGCACCCCGGAGGAGCCGCTGGTGCTGACCGGCGGCAGGCTGGAGGCCCCGGACCGCTCGGGCGAGCCTCGGCTGGTGCCAGTGCTGCTCACCCCGGTGCCCACCGGGGACGGGTGGCGCGAGCTGGACCTCACCGGGTGGGGCCGACCGTCGGTCGCCTGGCGTCTCAGGCTCGGTGGGGCCTTGGTCGACCCGCGCACGGGCGCGTTCGCGGAGGCGGCCGGGGCCGGTGACCTCTGGTGCGCGGCGACCGAGTTCGGCGACTGGTGGGAGCACACCCTGCTCTACGCGGCGGACGTGGCCGAACGCTCGTGGTCGTTCCTCCGCCTCTCCCACGACAGCGTCGTGGGGCGCCCCTCGGTCGCGGCGGACGGTGTCACCGCCGTCTCCGCCGCCGGGCGGCTCCTGCGCTACGCGCGGGGTGCGCGACGGTGGAGGTCCTCGGACCTGCGCCCCGTGCTGCGCGGGCTCCATCCCGACGTCTCCGCCGGAGTCACCGTCACCGACATGGCGGTGGCGGAGAACCGGCTCGTGCTCGTCGTCGGCCCGTCCGGCCAGGAGCTGCCCAGGGGGCAGGCGGTCTGTTCGCTGCCCCTGGACGGAACGTCCGCCGAGGTTCTCCTCGATACTGCGGGTTCCGACCGGGTGGTGCGTGCCCTGACGGCCTGATCGCCGGATCGCCGTCCGGGGCCCCGTCCCTCCTCCTGGAAGGGCGGGCCCCGGGGTTCCGACGGGCATGGCGAGTCCGACGGGTCTGGCGGGCGCTCGACCGACGGTCCGGATAGCGTGACCGGTGGAGCGGACCACCCACGGAAGGACAGCCGATGGAGATCCTCGCGTACGGAGTGCAGGCCGACGAACGACCGCTGCTGGAGCGGGCCTTCGCGGGCCGCCACGCACTGCGCTGCCTGGACGTGTTCCTCAACCACGACACCGCCCCGCTGGCCGCCGGGTACCCGGCCGTCAGCAGCAGCGTCAACGCCGTCCTGGACGCCGGGACGCTCGCCGTCCTCGCCGCAGGCGGCACCAAGCTGATCGCCCAGCGCTCCACCGGCTTCAACAACATCGACCTCGACGCCGCCGCCGACCTCGGCCTCACCGTCGCCCGGGTCTCCTACTACAGCCCATATTCAGTTGCTGAACACGCCTGGGCCCTCGCGCTGGCCGTCAACCGCCGCCTCACCCGCGCCGCCAACCGCACCCGCGAGTTCGACTTCCGCCTCGACGGCCTCCTCGGCCGGGACATCCACGGCATGACCGTCGGGGTCATCGGCACCGGCAAGATCGGCGAGTGCTTCACCCGCATCGCGGCCGGCTTCGGCACCACCCTGCTCGGCTGGGACATCGCCCCCAACCCGGTGTGCGAGGAACTCGGCATGCACTACACCGAACTGCCCGAACTCCTCTCCCGCGCCGACCTGATCAGCCTCCACGTACCGCTCGTGCCGGCCACCCACCACCTCATCGACACCTCCGCCCTGGCCCGGATGAAGGACGACGCCATCCTCATCAACTCCAGCCGCGGCGGCCTCGTCGACAGCGCCGCCCTCGTCGAGACCCTGCGCGCCGGGCGGCTGTCGGGCGTCGGCCTGGACGTCTACGAGGAGGAGACCGGCGTCTTCTTCACCGACCGCTCCATCCACGGCATCACCGACGACACCCTCGCCCGCCTCGTCACCTTCCCCCAGGTCCTCGTCACCAGCCACCAGGCCTACTTCACCCACACCGCCGTCGGCCAGATCATCGACGCCACCGCCCGCAACATCGACGACTTCGCCCTCGGCCGCACCAACGAGAACACCCTCGTCCCGAAGAACTGACCCGACGGACCGGCACAGCCCTCATCGGTGGCGGCAGACGGACGCCCGAGGCGCTGGTGCAACGTCAAAGGCCAGGCAGGCGGGACCCTCACCCGACGGGCCGCGGTGAAACGGACTGCGGTGAAGGCCAGTTGTCGATCGGCCCCCACCGAGGCACACCTGCTCGCCCCCGCGGTGGCGCGCGAGGTCTGTTACAGTCGGCGTGACCTTTATTCGTGTGATCGAGGAGTGGCAGACGTGGCGGGTGACGACGACATCTCCGGGTGAGATCCGGATCTGACGGCCACCGGCCGGTGCTTCACGAGCGCCGCAGCCGAAGTGGTCCGCATCGTCGTGCCCCTTTCCCCACATCTGCCCGGGGCAGAGGTCTACCCTCCTGCCCTCGCTCTTCTTCGAGGTCATCTCCATGTCCGACGCTGCCGTCGTCTGCTCCAACCTCTCCTTCGCCTGGCCCGACGACACCCCGGTCTTCCACGACCTGTCCTTCGCCGTGCCCGCCGGCCGTACCGGCCTGGTCGCCCCCAACGGCTCCGGCAAGAGCACCCTGCTCAGGCTGATCGCCGGCGAACTCAAGCCCGCCACCGGCTCGGTGACGGTCACCGGAAGGCTCGGCCACCTCCGCCAGAGCCTGCCCCTGAGCTCCGACCTCACCGTCGCCGAGGTCCTCGACGTCGCCGGGATCATCCGGGCCATCGACGCCGTGGAGTCCGGGGACGTCGACGAACGGCACTTCACCACCATCGGCGACGACTGGGACATCGAGGAGCGCACCCGCGCCCAGCTCGACCGCCTCGGCCTGGCCGACCTCACCCTGGACCGCGGTCTGAGCACGCTCAGCGGCGGCCAGATCGTCTCCCTCGGCCTCGCCGCCCAACTGCTCAAGCGCCCCGACGTGCTGCTGCTCGACGAGCCGACCAACAACCTCGACGCGGAGGCCCGGCACAAGCTCTACGACGTGCTGGCCGACTTCAACGGCTGCCTGCTGCTGGTCAGCCACGACCGCGCGCTGCTCGACCGCATGCAGTCCATCGCCGAACTCGGCACCAGCGAACTGCACTTCTACGGTGGCAACTTCACCGCCTACGAGGAGGCCGTCCGGGCCGAGCAGGAGGTCGCCGAGAAGAACGTCCGCAACGCCGAACAGGAACTCAAGCGGGAGAAGCGGGAGATGCAGCAGGCCCGCGAACGCGCCGAGCGCCGCCAGAGCAACGCCGCCCGCAACCTCAAGAACGCCGGCCTGCCCCGCATCTTCGCCGGAAACATGAAGCGCGGCGCCCAGGAGTCCGCGGGCCGCGCCGGCCAGATGCACGCGGCGCGGGTCAGCGAGGCCAAGGCCCGGCTCGACGAGGCCGGTCGCGCCCTGCGCGAGGAGCAGCGCCTCTCCCTGGAGCTGCCCGACACCCAGGTGCCCGCCGGGCGCAACCTCTTCCTCGGCGAGGGCATGCAGGTGCTCCACGCCGGTCGGCCGGTGTTCGCCGACGGCGGCGTCGACCTGAGCGTCCGCGGCCCCGAGCGGATCGCGCTGACCGGGCCCAACGGCGCCGGGAAGAGCACCCTGCTGCGCCTGGTCACCGGCGAACTCGCCCCGGACGGCGGGGAGATCACGCGCAACGACGGTCGGATCGCCTACCTCTCGCAGCGCCTGGACCTGCTGGACCTCGACCGCACCGTGGCGGAGAACTTCGCCGCGTTCGCCCCCGAGCGGCCCGAGACGGAGCGGATGAACCTGCTCGCCCGCTTCCTGTTCCGCGGCGCCCGCGCCCACCTGCCGGTCAAGGTCCTCTCCGGGGGCGAGCGGCTGCGCGCCACCCTGGCCTGTGTGCTGTGCGCGGAACCCGCCCCGCACCTGCTGCTCCTCGACGAACCGACCAACAACCTCGACCTCGTCAGCGCCGGCCAGCTGGAGAGCGCCCTCAACTCCTACCAGGGCGCCTTCCTCGTCGTCAGCCACGACGAGCGCTTCCTCGCCGAGATCGGTGTGAACCGCTGGCTCCGGCTGGCCGACGGCGCGCTGAAGGAGACCGCGGCCCCCGAGGTGTGACCCGCCGACGTGTGAACGGGCCCGCGCCCGAGGCTCCGTGCCCGGCGGGCCCACCCCCCCTCACCCCGGAAGGCACCCCGTGCTCCAGCACGCCCTGCTCGCCCATGACGTCGTCCGCAACCTCGGCGGCCGACGCGTCCTCGACGGCGTCCACCTGACCGCCTCCCCCGGCCACCGGATCGGCCTGATCGGGGAGAACGGCGCCGGAAAGTCCACCCTGTTGCGGGTCCTCGCCGGGGTGGACGAACCCGACGCGGGGAGCGTCTCGCGCCCCGCCGACCTCGGCTTCCTCCACCAGGAGATGCCCTTCGAGGCAGCCGTGACCGTCGCCGCCGTCCTGGACGACGCCCTGCGCGAGGCCCGCGAGGACCTCGCGGAACTCGATCGGCTCGGCGGCGAACTCGCCCGTGTTCCGGAGGACTCCCCCGGCCACCCGGAACTCCTGGACGCCTACGGCAGGCGGCTGGAGCAGGCCCGGTACCGGGAGGCCTGGGACGCCGACCGCCGCGCCGCCCTGGTCCTCGACGGGCTGGGCCTCGGCGCGCTCGGGCACGACCGCACGCTCGGCACCCTGTCCGGCGGTCAGCGCGGCCGGCTGGCCCTCACCGCGCTGCTCGTCCGACGGCCGTCCGCGCTGCTGCTGGACGAGCCGACCAACCACCTCGACGACGGCGCCGCCGCCTTCCTGGAGGAGCAGATCCGCGCACTGCCCGGCACCGTGGTCGTCGCCGCCCACGACCGGGCCTTCCTCGACGCCGTCTGCACCCATCTGGTCGACCTCGACCCGGCGGTGGACGGACCGGTCCGCTACGGCGGCAACTACAGCGCCTACCTCGGCGAGCAGCGCGCCGAGCGGGAACGCTGGGAGCGGCGGTACGCCGAGGAGCAGCAGGAGCTGGCGCAGCTGCGGCACTCGGCCGGCGTGACGGCTCACCTGGTCGCACCGGACCGGGGGCCGCGCGACAACGAGAAGATGGGCTACGGCCACCGGGCGGGCCGGGTGCAGAACCAGGTCTCCCGCCGGGTACGCAACGCCACCCGGCGGCTGGAGGAGCTGGAGCGCGTACAGGTCCCCGAGCCGCCGCGCCCGCTGCGGTTCACGGCCGGTGCCCTGGCCGGCGCCACCGAGGAGGAGGACACGCAGCCCCTGGTGTCGCTCCGGGACGTCCGGGTGCCCGGCCGGCTCGCACTGGACGACGTGGAGGTGTCAGCGGCCGACCGGCTGCTGGTCACGGGCGGCAACGGGACGGGCAAGTCCACGCTGCTCGCGGTGCTCGCCGGGCACCTCGCCGCCGAGGGCACGGTACGCCGACGCCCCGGGCTGACGGTCGGGCTGCTCACCCAGGACACCGTGTTCGACCGGCCCGACCGCACCGTCCGTGACACCTACCAGCGGGTGCTGGGCGCGGCACGCGCCGAGGAGGTCCCCTTGGAGTCGCTCGGTCTGCTGCACGCGGCAGACCTGGACAAGCCCGTCGGCCGCCTGTCCGTCGGACAGCGCCGACGACTCGCACTGGCGCTCCTGGTGGCCGACCCGCCGCAACTACTGCTCCTCGACGAACCCACCAACCACCTCTCCCCGCGGCTGTGCGACGAACTGGAGGACGCCCTCGGCACCGGCCCCGGCGCGATCGTCCTCGCGAGCCACGACCGCTGGCTGCGCCGACGCTGGCAGGGCCGCGAACTGCGGCTGGAGCCGGCGCTGGAGCCGGCCAGGAGCTCGTGCCGCTGACCAGTGCACGGCGGGGCTTCCGCGAGCGTCACCTCGTGGGCGGCTCCGCGACCGCAGGGAAGTGCGACATCATCATCTGCGCGACGAACTCGCGCCGGCTGCGCACACCGGTCCGGTTGAAGATCGACTTCAGGTGGTCCTGGACCGTGACCGGGCTCAGCGAGAAGCGGGCCGCCATCTCCTGGGTGCTCCGGCCGCGGAGCACCTCCAGGGCGATGTCCCGCTCGCGGGCGGTCAGGCCGAACGCGAGCAGGGCGACCGGCATCCGTTCACTCGCCGCCGCCGGGGTGACGACCACCGCGACGCTCCCGTCCGGACGGCCCTCCAGGGCGGAGGCCTGCACGACCAGCCACTGTCCTGTCGGCGTCCGGAGCAACGCCCGGGCCGCCGCGGCGGCCTGCCCGCCGACGGCGAGGCCACGGGCCTGCTTGGCGGCCGTGATGAACGCGCTGGGGATGCCGTCCGCGAGTCGCACGTCCTCGGCCAGTTCGGCGATCAGCGCGTGCGCCCGGAGATCGGCGGACACCAGGGTGTCGTTCGGCCCCAGGATCGCGACGGCCGGCCCGGCCTCCGCGGCCGGCTCGGAGTCGGGTGGTAGGTAGTAGCCGCGCAGCGCCGAGGCGACCTGGCGACTCACCCGCTCCATCAGCGCCAGCTCGGCCGGGCTGAACGCCGCGGCGCCGCCTCTGGTGCGCATGATCGCCGCCGAGCCCCACCGACCGCCCTGGAGGTCGAAGTTGACCCGCAGTTCGTCGGCGAAGCCCCAGGCGGAGAGCAGTTCCCGGTACCGGACACTGCGTTCCGGCCGCCCCTGATGACCGAGCACCATCGACCGGGTGACCTGACCGGACGCCCTGATGGCCGTGAAGGTCGTACTGTCCTCGCTCCACAGCTCCAGCTGGGCGGAGTCCCGGAAGCCCTCGACGTCGAGCCCCTCGGACACCGTCGAGGTGAGGAAGCCGGTGGCCGGATCGGCGCCGTGCCAGCACCCGGCGTCGAACGGCAGGCCCGCCCGGATGAGGGAGTTGAGCTCGCGGAACAGGTCCGCCATGCCGAGCCCGGCGGTGGACAGGTCCGTGATGTCCCCGAGCAGTCTGCGCTCGATGTCCCGGCGGTTGGCCACACATCGATCCTAACCCGGCGCCATCCCCGAAGTCTGGGATACCGCCGGGAGTTGCCGCCGTCCAGGATCAGTACAAACGATCCCTCAGGCGCACGGGCGCAGTACAGGTGGAGCCAACTCCGGAGCCGTCCATGACCATCTTGTTCGAGTCCACCGTCCCCCAGGAGGAACCCGCGGAGCACCGGGCCTTCACGGCCGAGCTGTTCGGGCGGGCACGTGAGACGGCCGAGCTGCTGCGGCTGCTCGCCGACCCCGCCGTACCGGGCGTGCTGCTGTACGGCCTTCCGGGCAGCGGCAAGACCCGGCTGGCGTCCGCGGTCGCCGAGCAGTACCGGGCGGCGGGCACGGCCGCCGGAAGTTCCTCCCCGGAGACACTGTTGACGATTGATCAGATCGAGCCGGGCGAGTACCCGATGCTGCTGGCCCGGTGTGCGTCGAGTGGCGTGAAGCTGCTCGCGACCGGTCGGCGGCCGCCCTCCGGCGCCGGCGCGGCATACCGGGTGGACCCGCTGGCCGTTCCGGTGGACTGGTCGCCGACGGATCTGGACGCCTTCTGCCGCACCCCCTCGGTGCAGGTCTTCACGGCCGCCCGGCGGACCTGGAGCCCGGGCTTCACCGTGACCTCGCGGAACCAGCAGACCGTGGGCCGGATCTGCGTGGAACTACGAGGCCTACCAGGTGCGTTGGTGCTCGCGGCTCGGGTGGCCGCGCTGGAGGGCGTCGGCACCGTGCTGGCCGCACTCGGCGGGGCCAGGGGGGACGGACCCGCGAGCGACCCTGCGGGAGGCGGGCTTCCGGAAGGCGGACTTCCGGCGGGCGGGCTTCCGGGCGCCGGGGCGGAGGCGGGCCGCGTGGTGGCCTCCCCGGTCGAGCCACCCCTCCCGCCTGCGGACCGGTCACCAGGCCAGTCGCCGGACCTGTTACCGGGACGATCGGCGGGGCGCCCCTCAGGACGGTGCGGCCCGCTCGGCGCCGACGAGGCGCGACTGATGTCCTGCACCCCCCTGTTCGTCGGCGGCTTCGGAGCCGAGGCGCTCCGGGCGGTGTCCGGGATCGCGCCGAACGCCTTCCCGGCGGCGCTGGAAGCCCTGCTCGATCGGCAGTCGCTGACGCTTGAGGACCGGCCGTCCGGCCGACTGGACGGTACGGCCGAGACACGGCTGCACGTCCCGTTCGGCGACCTGCCCGAGGCCCGGCCCGCCGACGGTCCGTTCGCCAGCCTCACGCTCCGCCATGCGCGCTACTACGCCCGGCTCGCCGCCGGGGCCCGTCGGCGGCTGGCCTCCGGCGACCAGTCGACGGCCCTGCTCGCCCTGCGCGTCGAGGAGGCCAACCTCCGGCGGGCGGTCGACACACTGACCGGCCACGGGCTCACCGCCGAGGCCCTCGACCTGATGGAACAGCTACTCGCCCACGCCCGAGTCGTCGGCCTCGGCCCGGACTGGACCGACCGGCCCACCGCGCCGCTCGGCGCCGCCCGTCCCATCGGCATCACCGATGAGCGGGCACGGGCCCGGCTCGCGCTGATCCGCGCCGAGGCCCGGCTGCTCGACGGCGACCACGAGTCGGCGACCGCCCTGCTGGACGAGGCCGAGGCGGCCTCACCCGCGCCCGACCGGCCCCGGAGCATGCCCGATGAACCCGCCACGGCGGCCCGACTCCTGCGGCTGCGGGGCCTGACCGGGGTCGACCGGGACCCCGCCCGGGCCCTCACCGCGCTCACCGCGGCGGCGGAACTCCTCCACGCGGGCGACGACGAACCGGAGGCCCTGCGCGTCGAGCTGGAGGCCGCCCTGGCCTCGCTTCGACTCGGCCGTACCGGGCCCGCCGGCGCACTGGCGGGCCGGGTGTTGACCGCGGCGCGGCACCGGGGGGACGTGCTGCTGGTCGGCACAGCCCTGCTGCATCTGGGCCTGCTCGCCGCCGCCGACGGCGATCCGTCCTCGGCCCGCGCCCACTACGCCGAGGGGCTGGCCCATCTGCGCCCACTCGGCGCGGTCGCCACGCTCGGCGCGCTGGTCGGCCTGGTCGCGAGCCCCCTGCGCCCCGCATCGGCGCGGGCGACCGACGCCGCCCGGCTGCTGGGCAGCTTCCATGCGGAGCGATCCGGCATTCCCGGTGATCCCACCGATCCCGATCTGGCCACCGCCCGGATGCTGCCCGGCATCCGCCGCCGGCTCGCCGAGGACGATTTCACCCACGCGCTGGCGGCCGGTGCGGCCACTGCGCTCCTGGACCTGCTCTGCTCCCTCGCCGGGTCGAGCTCCACCGGAACGGCACCGAAACAGCAGTTGACCAGTCGTCAACTGGAGGTCTCCCTCCTGGTGGCCGACGGGCTGAGCAACCACCAGATCGCACGCCGCCTGGGCATCTCGGAGTGGACGGTGGTCAACCACCTCCGCGAGGCGATGCGACGGTTGCAGTGCTCCTCGCGGGTCGGCGTCGCCGGCTGGGTGCACCGCTCGGGCCGCCGTCCGGGCCCCGCTCGCGGCACGCGGCGGGGCCCGGACGACGCGCCACTCGGCGAGTCCGTCAGCCGATGACGGCGATCGTGACGAGCGAGAGGATGACGAGCGTGACGGTCGGGGTGACCTCCACCTCGGCCGAGACGTCGGCGACGCCGGTGGTGGCGAGCTCCTGGATCGCCGCGTTCGGGGTGGTGTAGGCGGCGTAGCCGCCCATCAGATCGGCAGAACTCATGTCGAACTCCCGTGAGATGAAGGGGGAATCGGGTCTGTGAACAGATCAGAGCTGGGCGGTGATGGTGACCACGATCACGGAGATCGTCTCGGTCCACGGGGTGGCCGTGAGGATCGGGGTGGACTCCACCTCGGCCGCGACGCCGGTGCTGGCGAGCTCCGCGATCGCCGCGTTCGGAGTGGTGTAGGCGGCGTAGCCGCCCATCAGGTCAGCAGAACTCATGATCATCCTGTCGACTCGTCGGATTCGGGCTCGTATCGGGCCCGGGTCCGGACTCGGATTCGGGCTCGGGTCCGAACTCGGGTTCGGGTTCGGGTTCGGACTCGGATTCGGGCGAGGAGCGAACTCCTCGACCTCCTTGAGCAGATCAGCCTTTCGCCGTCAGTGCCCAGTAGCAGGAAAGTGGGGGCGTCCTACCCCTTGCCCCCTCGGACCTGACAGGTTCCTGCCCGTGGTCACCGCCGATCGGCATCCCTAGCGTGGCCGCCATGGCAGCGACAGTCTCGACCCCACCAGCAAGGCCGGCAGCCGACCGGGTCGGCCCCGACCGCACCCCGGGGCTCTTTGAGTACGCACCCGAAGTCCCGGTGGCACTGGCCGCGTTGGGCTTCGCCCCCCTGGACCCGGACAGTGTGGTGAGCCATCTCGGCCGCAACGACTCGTGGGCGGGGCGCACCACGGACGGCACCGGCGTCTTCATCAAACGGCTCGACGGCCAGGCTCCGGACGGAGCCGACCGCTACGACCGCTCCTGCGCCTTCGAGTCGGCCCGGGCCGGGGCCGGCGCACTCTCCTGGGAGTCGCCGGCGCTGCTCGGCGGCGATCGGAAGCGGTTGGTGCTGGTCTTCGACCTGCTGGTGGACGCCGTCACCGGGAACACCCTCGCCGACGACGGGGGCTTCGACACCGAACTCGCCCGGCGGGCCGGCCGGGCGCTCGCCGAGCTGCACGGCTTCCGGGCTGCCGACGTCCGACCGAAGCCCCGTTCCGGTACGAGCACCGGCCGCCGGCTGGCCGCGCTGACCGTGGCCGAGTACGCCGCCAGCAGCGGCGCCGAACTGGCCCTCTGGGGGCTGCTCCAGCAGGACCGCCGACTGCACGGCGCCCTACGGGAGTTGAACGCCCGATCGGCCGCCGCCGACCACCGTCCGGTCCACGGCGACTTGCGGCTGGACCAGTTCCTGCTCTGCGACGGCACGCTCCAGCTGACCGACTGGGAGGAGTTCCAGCTCGCCGATCCGGCGATCGACCTCGGCGGCTTCGTCGGGCAGTGGCTGTACCGTACGGCGAGCCGGATGTTCACCGGTGTCGACACCGACGAGGTCGCGACCGACCCCGACCCCGACCCCGGACTCACCGACGCCGACGGCGGCCACCCCGCCGACGCCCACGGCACCCTCATGCGCAGCGGAGAGCGCGAACTCGCCGCCGTCCTACCGGTGATCAGTGCCTTCTGGCAGGGCTACCGACAACACGCCGACCGCCTCGATCCCGAGCTCGCCGAGCGGGTGGTCGGGTACGCCGGCTGGCACCTCTTCGACCGCACCATGGCCACCGCCAGCGTCCAGCCCACGCTGAGCGCGGTTCAGCGCGGCATCGCCGGCGTGGGACGCGGGGCACTGCTCGCCCCGGACCGGTTCATCGAGGCGATCGGGCTGGTGGCGTCGTGACCCACCTGTCCGAGCAGCTCGCGGCCGCACTCACCGACATCGATCTCACCGAGTACCCGCAGGCCGTCACGGTGGACGGTCACCGCATCACCGCCGACTCACCGCGCGGCCTGCGGATCGCCCTGGGCACGGCGCTCTACGAGCAGTGGCACGCCGGCATCGACCGGGCGCGCCACGACCGGGCGCGCGCCGCCACTCGACTGCCCCGCCGTGACGTGGAGTTCGAACGGCGGCTGATATCGGCGACACCGCACTCGACGACGCTCGCCCCCGCCCGGCTGCGCACCGCCGTCCCGTCCGAGACCGGAGCCGGGGCCGGGGCCGGGGACGCCGCCGCGGAGTTCACGGTCGAGCTGAGCGGCGTGACGGTCCGCGTCCCGGCCTCCGCCGTCCGGAGCGACGGCCCGCGACCGGCGGACACGCCCGTGACCGTCGAGCTGCCCGCCGTCCGCCCCGCGGTGTCCCCCGGCTTCCTGCTGGTGGACGGGCCGTACGGCGGGCCGACCGAGGGCGAGTCGCTGCGGCGGCTCTACCTGCACGTCGAGGACCCCACCGCCGCGCCCGCGCTCTGGTCGGCGCTGCTCCGGGAGCTGGCCGCCCGCTCTCTGCGGTACCGGGCCAAGGTGCTCTCCCGGCCCTGGTCGTACCCGCGTCGCGACGCGGTCGTGCTCTACCTCCCCCAGGCCCACACCGGCGAGTTGGAGGCCCTGGCGGCGGCGCTGCGCGACCTGCCCGGCCTCGGCACGCGGACCTCGGTCTTCGCCCACGCCCTGGGGCCGGGCATCGCCACCGCCGACGAGCCCGGCGACACCAGGGCCGGGTGGCGCGGCCGGAGCTTCGGCCAGCACCGGGCGGCGGCGGTGGCCGAAGGAGTGCTCCGTCACGCGGCCGCCCCGAACGGCCCGAACACACCGGACGGCCCGGACGGCCCGAACACACCGGACGCCCCGGACGGCCCGGACGGCCCGGACGGCCCGGATCGGCAGGGCGGTCCCATCGCATCGGCGCTCGCCGCCTCGGTCGCCCGATCGCTGCGCGACGCGGCCGCCGACCCCACCGACCCGTCGCGCAACGGCTGAACGGCATGCGGATCTCCGTCCTCTTCCCGCACGCCCTCCGCGACCAGGCCGACCTCACCGCGCTGACGGCGCTGGCCTCGCTGGTGGGCGGCGGCGCGGCCGACCGGCTCTGGCTCGGGCAGTCCCTGACGGTGGAGAGCCACCAGGCGCTGGCCTGGCTGGCCGGCACCGGGCGGCGGATCCCGGTCGGTCTCTCGGTCACGCTGGCCGCCCTGCGGCACCCCTTCGAGGCGGCCGCCCAGGCCCGGTCCTTGGCCGTGCTCACCGGACACCGGCCGGTGATCGGCTACGGCGCGGGCGAGCCCTCTTTCGTCGGCGGCCTGCTGGGCGCCCCCTACGCCCGGCCGGCCGCGGCCGTCGCGGACTACGTCGGGGCCGTCCGCACGCTGTTGGACGACCAGCCGGTCGCGCCACTCGCGCCGGACCTGCCTTCCGCCGCGCCCCGGCTCCGGCTCCCTCACCGGGAGCACCCGCCGGCGGTCGAGCTGGGCGCGGGCGTCCTGCGGCCCGCCATGGCCCGTGCGGCCGGGCGGGTCGCGGACGTCGCGATCACCTGGATGACTCCACCCCGGTACCTGGCCGAGGTCCTCGTCCCCGCCCTGGCCGAAGGCGCGGCGGCGGCCCGGCCGGCGACCCCGCCGAAACCGGCGGCCCCGCCGAGAGTGGTGACCGTGGTGCACGCCGCCGTCGCCCGGCCGGACCGCCACCCGATGGTGCTGGCCCAGAACGGCGCCGGCCGGCACCTGCGCGCGCCGCACTACGCCGACATGCTCCGCCGCGCGGGCCTGCACCTGGACACCCGTGACCCGGTGGCCGGCGCCCGCGAACTCGTCGAGTCCGGTGTCTTCCTCTACGGCTCGCCCGAGGTGCTGGCGACCGAGCTCGCCGCCTACGGAAAGGCGGGAGTCGACGAGGTGGTGTTGAACCCCGCCGGCGTGGTGCTGACCCACGGGTGGAACGCCGCGCTGACCGACCTCACCGAACTCCTCACCCACGTGGCACCGCGGATCGGCTGAGGCGCCCGCCCCACCGCGACGTGGGCCCGGCTCACCGGCCGACCACGCGTCGTCAGGAGCCCCGTGCCGCCCGCGCCGCCGGGCACGGGGCTCCTGACCAGGGGTGATGCGGTCGGTATCATGCGCCCGGGGGGTTTTGCGGGCGGAGGGGGACGGCCGGTGGGCGGGTTGCGGTTCGCGGTGCTGGGGCCGGTGCGGGGGTGGCGGGACGGCGGCGAGCTCGCCCTCGGGTCACCGCAGCAGCGGAGCCTGCTGCTCTCGCTGCTGCTGAGGGCCAACCACCCCGTGTCGACCGGCCGGCTCGTCGACGACCTGTGGGGCGAGGAGCCGCCCGCCAGGTCGACCGCCGTGGTCCGGACGTACGTCCACCGCCTGCGCCGCGTCCTCGGGCCCGCCGCACTGGCCTCGGTCGGCGGCGGCTACCTGCTCGCCGTGGACCCCGGCGGGCTGGACACCCACCGCTGCGAGGAGCTCGTCGGCCAGGCGAAGGAGTTCCGCGGCGCCGGGGAGCACGCCCAGGCCGCGGCCACGCTCCGCTCGGTGCTGGCCCTCTGGCAGGGCGAGCCGATGTCCGGGCTCTCCGGCCCCTACGTCGAGCGGCAGCGCGGCGAGTGGACCGAACGCCGGGTGACCGTCCTGGAGTCGTGTCTGGAGGCCGAGGTCGAGGCCGGACCGTCCGGTGAGGTCGTCGCCGAACTGACCGCGGTCGCGGCCGAACACCCGCTCCGGGAACGGTTCTCCGAACTGCTGATGCTCGCCCTCTACCGGACCGGCCGGCAGTCCGAGGCCCTGAACGTGTACCGCGCGGCGGACCGGCGGCTGCGGGCGCAGCTCGGCGTCGCCGCCGGGCCCGGCCTGCGCGAGCTGCAGCGCCGGATCCTGACCGCCGACCCCGCCCTCGTGGCGCCCGCGCCGCCCCGGCCGTTCACCGCCGCGGCCCGCCCGCCGTACCGGACACCGGTGCGCCCGACCCAGGTCCCGGCCGACCTCGCCGACTTCACCGGCCGCGAGGCGCAGACCGCGGCGCTGCGGACCGCCCTGCTCGCCCCCCGCACCGTGCCCGTGGCCACCGTGTCGGGCCTGGGCGGCGTGGGCAAGACGGCCCTGGCCGTCCATGTCGCGCACGGGCTGGCCGCCGACTTCCCCGACGGCCAGCTCTACCTCGACCTGCACGGGGCCGACGGCCGCCCGACCCGGCCGGAGGAGGCGCTGGGCGCCTTCCTCCGCTCCCTCGGTGTGCCGGCGGACGGGCTGGCCCCCGGGCTCGCCGAACGCTCCGCCCAGTTCCGCTCGCTGCTCTCCGGCCGACGCGTGCTGGTGGTCCTCGACAACGCCCGGGACGCCGAACAGATCAGGCCGCTGCTGCCCGGCAGGCCCGGCTGCGCCGTGCTCGTCACCAGCCGGGCGAGGCTCGGGTCGCTTCCCAACGCGCACGTCGTCGAGCTGCCCGCCTTCGCCCCGGAGGAGGCCCTCGGCCTGCTCGGCCAGGTGGTCGGCGGGCAGCGGCTGCGGGCCGAGGCGGACACGGCCAGGGAGCTCGTCCGGCTCTGCGGCCACCTCCCGCTGGCCGTGCGCATCCTCGCCGCCCGCCTCGCCTGCCGGCCGGGCTGGACCATGGCCCGGCTGCTCGACAAGCTGTCCGAGAACCGTCGCCGGCTGGACGTGCTGCGCACCGGGGACCTCGACGTCGAATCGGCTTTCCGCTTCGGCTACGACCAGCTGACGCCCGAACAGGCCCGCGCCTTCCGGCTGTTGGCCGTGCCGGAGGTGCCCGATCTGTCGCCGGGCGCGGTCGCGGCGGTGCTCGGCCTGCCCGGGCACGAGGCCGAGGAACTGGCCGAGTCGCTGGTCGACTGCTCGATGCTGGAGACCACACCGCCGGACCGCTACCGGTACCACGACCTGCTGCGCGCCTTCGCCCAACGGCTCGTCCCCGAGACGGAGGCGGAGGAGGACCGCCCGGCCGCCGTCCTCACCCGCCTGGCGCTCCTCCACCACGCCGAGACCGTCGCGGCCCTCGGCCCGTCCGCCACCCGTGCCGCCCTGCCCGGCACCGGTGCGCCGCACGCTCCCGACTCCCGCGCGGCGGCCCGCGGTCGCGCCGAGTACCAGGGGATCGGCGCGCTGGTCGGCCAGTACGCCGGGCTCCCCGAACCGACCCGGCTCGATCTGGTGGCCGAACTGCTGCTCGGATGCAGCCTGTTGTGCGAGACCGGCCAGGCCACCCGGCCGCTGGGGCACGCGGCGAAGGTCCTGCTCCAAGCCGCCCTCCGACTGGGCGACCGAACCGCCGAGGCCAGGGCCCGACTGGTGCTCGGACGGCTGCTGACCGAGGTCGGCTCCGAACCGGCGGCCCTCGCCGAGCTGCTCAGGTCCCGGGACCTGTGCGCCGCCCACGACCTGCCGGGGCCGCTGCTCGCTCTGGCCCACGCCTCCCTGGCCGCCCTGTTCGTCCAGGTCGGCCGGCCGGGCGACGCGGTCGACGGCTTCACGGCGGCGATCTCGGTCTGGGAGCGGCTCGGCGACCGGCGCTCGGTCGCGGGTGAACTGCTCAACCTGGCGGGCGCGTTCACCGAACTCGGCCGGTTCGAGGCGGCGGTCCGCGTCGTCGACCAGTCCCTGCTGATCTGCCACCGGCTCGGCGACCACGGGCTCCAGGCGCTCGCGCTCGACTCGCTGGGGACGATCGCCCACGATCGCGGCGAGTTCGAGCAGGCCCTGCGCCACCACCGCGACGCCCTCGCCCTGCTGCGGCCGGACGACCGGCGCCGGACGGGCCGTACACTCCTGCGGCTCACCGAGTCGCTGCGCGCCGTCGGCCGCACCGACGAGGCGGTGGAGGCGGCCGACCGGGCGGTCGAGGTGCTGACGCTCGACGGCGACCGCCGGGGGCGGGGGCTGGCCCTGGCGGCGCTCGGCGACGCGCTCGCCGAGCGCGACCCCACCGAGGACGCGGCCCGGGCCTGCCGCTCCGAGGCCTACGACATCCTGGCCGCCATCGGCTCCCCCGAAGCCGACCGGCTGCACGCCCTGATCGGCCCCGGCCGGCCCGCCGACCGGCCCCGTCGGCAGTGGCCGTCCTGGCTGCCCGCGTGACCCCGGGGTCCGTTCGGCCGCCGCTGCGACGGCTCAGGAGAACGTCCACACCTGGCCCTCCGCGTCCGAGCAGGCCGCCACCCTCACGAAGTAGCCGGGTCCGTCGGACGTCAGGCACTGCTTGGTGGCGTGGTTGACGACCTGGTAGCCGTCCGGATCCGGCACGAGGGACCAGACCTGGTTGTCGCGGTACGGCGGGCCCGTCCAGATCTGCACGATCCCGGTGGGCTCGTCCAGGTCCAGCACCCTGGTGAAGTTGGTGGCGCCGCTTTGCAGGAGGTAGTTCCCCTCGGAGACCTTCAACAGCCCCCACGTCTGCGCCATCGAGCCGTTGACGGGGTAGGTGGCGACCCGGTTGCCGTTCCTGTCCGCGGAGAGGTAGTCGTCCAGCACCGCGCCACGGCTGGTGATCTGCGCGCGGGTGGGCAGCTGCGGCTTCGGCTGAGGCTGCGGTGTGGGCTGCGGGGGCTGGGTCGGCGTCGCGGGCGCCGTCGGCGTGGCGGTTTCGCGGGGCGCGGGCTGGGCCGGAGGGGCGGCGGTCGGCGCGGGCGGGGCGGGGTTCTGGACGGCGGGGTTCTGGACGGCGGGAGGCGTGGCGGGAGTCTGCGCGGGCGCGACTGGGGCCGGGGCGGGCGCATCGGGCCGCACGGGCGCGGCGGAGGTCCGGCCGGCGACCGGCTCGGGCGTGGCACCGGGCGTGGGGCTCTCGCCCGCTCCCGGTCCGGCGGACGGCGTCGGAAGCGCCGCCGGGGCGGACTCCTGGGCGGCGAGCGGGCGGGCGACCTCCACCGGCGGGGGCGCCCCGGGCCCCGCGCGATAGGTCGTCGGCTCGGCCACGACGACGACGGCGCCATCGGGCGCGTCGTCCCGGCCGGACCGGATCGCCATCGCTCCGTCGGCCCCGACCACGCAGAGCATCGCCAGCACCGTCACGCCGACCAGTGCGCGCAGGCGGAGCCCGGCCCTCGGTGAGCGTCCGGCGACCGGCCGGGGCCGGACCGGGGCCCGCGGCGCCTCCCCCTCCGCCGAGGCGAGAGCGCCCCGCACCGCCGCGGCCATCGTCGCCGCGTCGGGCCAGCGCTCGCCGGGCTCCTTGGCCATCGCCCGCTCGACCAGCGCCCACACCGGCGCGGGCACGTCCTCGGGAAGCGGCGGCGCGGGCTCCGTCAGGTGCTTGAGGATCACCTCCAGGGCGGTCTCCCCGTCGAAGGGCAGCCTCCCGGCGAGGCACTCGTAGAGGACCACGCCGAGCGCGTAGAGGTCCGCCGAGGCGGTGACCGCGCCGGTGGAGGCCTGTTCCGGCGCCTGGTAGGCGGCGGTGCCGAGCACCATCCCCGGTACGGTCAGCCGGGCGTCGCAGCCGGGCCGGGCGATGCCGAAGTCCGCGATCACCGTCCGGTCGCCGCGGACCATCAGGTTGGCCGGTTTGATGTCCCGGTGGACCACTCCGGACTCGTGAGCGGCCTCCAGCGCCTCCAGCACCTGGAGCGCCATCCGGAGGGTCTCCTCCACCGGCAGGGCCCCGCGGCGCTCCAGCACGGCGCTCAGCGGCTCCCCGTCGATCAGTTCCATGACCAGGTAGCCGACCGAGTGCCGCCCGTCCGCAGCGCCGTGCCCGTAGTCGTACACGCCGACGATGCCCGGGTGCCGCAGCTGCGCCATGACCCTGGCCTCGGCGTGGAAGCGCTCGGCGAAGCCCGACTCCTCCAGCAGGGCCGGCTTCACCACCTTGACCGCCACCCGGCGGCCCAGGACCTCGTCCTCCGCGAGCCACACGTCGCCCATCGACCCGCCGCCCAGCCAGTCCACCAGCCGGTAGCGGTCGGCGAGCACGGTGCCACGCATGGTTCCCCCTGAATCAGGCCCGAGGACCGGAGCGAATCCGGGAAGCGGCCCGGATTCCTGGGCGCGCCCTGGTCCGGGGCGCCCTCCGAGGATCATGACACCGGCAAATAACTACTGACTCGTCATCATATGAACCACGCCCGACTCAAGCCATTCCCGCCCCGCCGTCTCCCCCGCCCCGCCCTCGGCCGCCGGCGAACGGCGGGCGAACGGCGCCGCCCGCCACGACAGCGGGAGGCGTGTCGCGGCGGGCGGTTCGTCGGCGTGGAGCGGCGATCCTCGCGCTAGTCGGTCGGGGCGAGTTCGGCGGCGAGCCGGCGCAGTTCGGGCCCGTAGTCGGGGTTGGCGAGGGCGGCGGCGAACTGGGCGCGCAGGTAGGCGGCGGGGTTGCCGGTGTCGTACCAGGTGCCGTCGATGACCTGGCCGTAGACGGCGCGGCGGGCGGCGTAGGCGTTGATGGCGTCGGTCAGGTAGACCTCGTCCTCGGGCTTCTCGTGCCAGCGGCGGGTGAGTTCACGCAGTTCGTCGACGATGCCGGGGGTGATGACGTACCCGCCGATGGCGGCGTACGCGGAGGGCGCGTCGACCGGCTTGGGCTTCTCGACCAGGCCGGTGATCCGCAGCGAGCCGCCGCCGAGGTCCTCCTTCACCACCGGGACGCCGTAGCGGTAGGAGTCCTCGGGCGCCATCGGCATCAGTGCGAGTACCGGCGCGTTGGTCTGCTCGTACGCCCTGATCAGCTGCTGCGCGCGGGGCACCTCGGCGACGTACACGTCGTCCGGCCAGAGCACCAGGCAGGGCTCGTCGCCGAAGTGCCGGGCGGCGTTGAGCACCGGGGTGCCGTTGCCGTACGGGCCGTGCTGGTACAGGTAGCTGATGTGCCCCTTGCGGGACAGCTCCCCCACCTCCTCGACCGCGTCCGCGAAGGCCGTCTTGCCGTCCCGCCGCAGCTGCTCGACCAGCACCGGGTTGGGCCGGAAGTGCTCCTGGATCAGGCCCTTGTCGCCGTTGACGACGATGGTGATGTCGGTGATGCCGCTGTCGATCAGCTCACGGACGGTGTGCTCGATCACCGGCTTGTCGCCGACCGGCAGCATCTCCTTCGGGGTGGCCTTGGTCAGCGGCAGGAGGCGGGAGCCGAGCCCGGCGGCGGGGATGACGGCTCGGCGGATGGTCCTGGGGGCCATGTGATGCCCTCTCATCTCAGCGTTGCTGCGCCGCAGTTGGTCGGCACGGTGACGACGCTACCAAGGTTCGCGGCGCGACCGACCGACGCGGCGGGTTGGACATTCTCCGTACGAAGAGCCTCCACCCGACGGACATCTCCGCACACCCGGACGCCGCCCCGCACCCGGACCGCACCCGGACCGCACCCTGCCCCTACGAGTGCACCGTCTCCCGCAGGGCCTCCGGCTCGGGCCGCTCCGCCGGACGCAGGGCCAGGGTGAGCACGGCCAGCCCGGCGAAGAGCAGCGCGGCGATCAGGCCGGTGACGTGCACCCCGGCCGTGAACGCCGCCCGCGCGGTGCGCAGCAGTTCGGCGCCCTGCGCGGCGGGCAGGTGCCGGGCGGCCTCGACCGCGCCCGCCAGCGAGTCGGAGCCGCCGCCCGTCCGGTCGCGGTAGACGGCGGCGGCCACCGTGCCGAGCAGCGCGAAGCCGAGCGTGCCGCCGAAGTAGTTTCCGGTCTCCGACATCGACGCCGCCGAGCCCGCCCGCTCCGGCGGCACCGAGCCGAGGACCAGCCCGGTGCCCAGGGCGAACAGCGGACCGGTGCCCAGCGCGAGCACCGTGATGCCGGTCATCACCAGCGGCAGCGAGCCCGCGCCGTCGGCTCCGACGCCGACCAGCAGCAGGGCGCCGACCGCCGAGCAGGCCAGGCCGCCCGCGATAGCGGTGCCCGCCGCCATCCGGCGGGCCAGCCGGGGCGCGGCCATGGTGCCGGCCGCCACGCCCAGGCCCATCGGGGCGAACAGCACGGCGGAGGCGAACGGCGAGTGGCCCAGCACGCTCTGCAGGTACTGGGTCACCAGCAGGCCCGTCCCGGCCATCGCGACCCCGGCGAGCACCAGCGCGACCAGGACGGCCGTGAACAGGCGGCCGCGCAACAGCCGCAGATCCAGCAGCGGCTGCTCCATGCGCAGTTGGCGGCGGACGAACAGGTACCCGAGGCCGGTGCCGGCGAGCAGCGCGAGCACCGGGACCAGCGGCGCTCCCCCGACGGGCAGCTCCTTGACGCCGTACAGCACCAGCAGCACCGCCACCAGTGACAGCCCGACGCCGGCCGGGTCCAGCCGCCCGGCCGCCTCGCTGCGGAACTCCGGCAACAGGAAGGGCCCGGCGAGCAGCAGCACCGCCATCGCCGGGACGGCGGCCAGGAACACCGACCCCCACCAGAAGTGCTGGAGCAGGAACCCGGCCAGGACGGGCCCGAGCGCGCCTCCCGCGAACTGGCAGGTCGCCCAGACGGCGATGGCCTGCCCGCGCTGCTTCCCGTCCGGGAACATGGTGGTGATCAGCGCGAGCGTGGACGGCGCCAGCGTCGCGCCCGCGACGCCCAGCAGGGCCCGCGCCACGATCAGCATCAGCGGGTCCACGGCGAAGGCGGCGACCACCGACAGCACCGCGAAGGCGGCCGCTCCGGTCAGCAGCAGGCGTCGGCGGCCGATCCGGTCGCCGAGCGTGCCCATGGTGATCACCAGGCCCGCCACCATCAGCCCGTAGCTGTCGCTGATCCACAGCTGCTGGACGCCGCTCGCGCCGAGGTCCGCGCTCAGCCTCGGCAGGGCGAGCATCAGTGCCGTCAGGTCCATCGCGACCAGCAGCGTCGGCAGCGTCAGGAGGGCCAGTCCCAGCCGTGCCCGGTTGACTCGCATCTCGGAAACTCCCTGTCTCGTCGAGCCTTGTACCGGGCGGTCGGAGCGGCCGGAGACTTCTTGACATCGGTGGCCGGTGTGACGGACGAGAACTCGTGGGAAATTGCTCGCGGAGGGACGTCAAGACGGCGCGGTCGGCTCCGACCGGAGGTCGAAGGGCCCCGCCGGGACCCGCGCACGAGGAGGAGTACACGATGAAGTTCCTGATCAGCCTGCACATCAACCCGGCCGTGCTGGACGCGCTGACGGACGAGGAGAAGGCCGCGATCGGCACCGGGCACGGCCGGTTCATCGAGGACCTGAAATCCTCCGGCGAGCTGATCATCACCCAGGCGCTGGTCGACCCGTCGCAGGCCGCCGTGGTGACGGTGCGCAACGGCCAGCCGGCCGTGACCGACGGCCCGTTCCTGGAGGCCAAGGAGTTCCTGGGCGGCTTCTACCTGATCGACTGCGAGGACCGGGAGCGGGCGATCGAGCTCGCGGCCCGGATCCCGGACGCCGCGATCGAGGGTCTGGGCGTCGAGGTGCGCCAGGTGATGTTCTCCGACGGACACTTGGACGCATGACAGCGACAGCACCGGGCTTCGAGGACCTGCTGCGTGACCTCACGCCGCAGGTCCTCGGCACGTTGGTACGGCGGTACGGCCGGTTCGAGGGCTGCGAGGACGCCGTCCAGGAGGCCGTCCTCGCCGCCACCGTGCAGTGGCCCCGGGAGGGCGTGCCGGACAACCCGCGCGGCTGGCTGGCGACGGTCGCCTCCCGTCGGCTGGTCGACCAGATCCGCAGCGACCACGCCCGCCGGGAACGCGAGTCGGCCACGACGGCCGCCGAGGTGGTGCCCGAGGACGTCCCGGACACCGACGACACCCTGCTGCTGCTGTTCCTGTGCTGCCATCCGGCGCTGACAGCCGCCTCCCAGACCGCCCTCACCCTGCGTGCGGTGGGCGGCCTCACCACGGCCGAGATCGCCCGCGCCTTCCTGGTGCCGGAGGCCACCATGGCGGCCCGGATCAGCCGGGCCAAGCAGCGGATCCGGGCGGCCGGCAGCGCGTTCACCCTCCCCGAGGGCGCGGAGCGCGAGGAACGGCTGCGGGTCGTCCTGCACGTGCTCTACCTGATCTTCAACGAGGGCTACACGGCCTCCTCCGGCAGCGAGCTGGACCGGGCCGACCTCGCCCGCGAGGCGATCCGGCTGGCCCGGACGGTGCACGCCCAGCTCCCCGAGGACGGCGAGGTGACCGGCCTGCTGGCGCTGATGCTGCTCACCCACGCCCGCCGGGCGGCCCGGACCACCGCCTCGGGCGACCTGGTGCCGCTGGCCGAACAGGACCGCACGGCCTGGGACGGCGCGCTGCTCGCCGAGGGCACCAGGCTGGCCAGGACGGCGCTGGCCGGTCCCGCGCTGGGCCCGTACCAGCTACAGGCCGCCATCGCCGCCACGCACGCCGACGCCGCCACCGCCGAGGAGACCGACTGGGCGCAGGTGCACGCCCTCTACCTGATCCTGGAGCGGATCGCGCCCAACCCGATGGTCACCCTCAACCGCGCCATCGCCCTCGCGGAGGTGGCCGGCCCGCGGGCCGGTCTCGACCTGCTCGCCCGCCTGGACGAGGACCAGCGGATGGCCGGGCACCACCGCCTGCTCTCCGTCCGCGCCCACCTGCTGGAGCGCACCGGCGACACCGCCGGGGCGTACGAGCACTACCGCCGTGCCACCAGGGCCACCGCGAGCCTCGCCGAGCAGCGCCACCTCCAGGCCCGCGCGGCCCGGCTGCGACCCTAGCCGTACGGATCGGGCCGTCAGCCGCCGAGCCCGAGCACCGACCGGTACCAGGGTGCCGCCTCCGCGAGGCGGGCCAGCGGGCCGGGGCCGGGCGGGCAGTCGGCGAGGCGCCAGATCTCCTCGCTGCGGTACCAGTGGTCGCGGGCGACCATGGCGAACTGGCGCTCGGAGACCCGCCCGGGGGCGGCGGCGAGCGCACGGCGGCACTCCTCCCAGGTCAGCGCCGGGCCGCCCGGGGCGGGCAACAGGCCGAGGCCGGCCAGGGCGTCGAGCAGCTCGCCGCTGCGGACCGGCTCGGGGTGGGAGGCGTGGTGGACGGCCGGCGCCGCGGCGTGCCCGTCCAGGGCGAGCGCGGTGATCAGCCGCGCCAGGTCCGCGCGGTCGACCAGGGAGAGCCGGGGCCTGCCGCCCTCCCAGCGGCCCGGCACCCGTCGGGCCAGCTCGGCCAGGGCGGGCACCACCCAGCGGTCGCCCGGCCCGGTGACCAGACCTGGGCGCAGCACCAGGGCGCCCGCCGCCAGGGCGTGGCGCTCGCCGAGCAGCCTGGTCCGGCTGGCCTCGGAGCACGGCGCGCACGGCACGCCGTCCACGGCGATCCCGGTGTGCGGGCCCTCGCCGTACACGGCCGTGGTCGACAGGTGGACGATCCGGCGGACTCCGGCCCGGGCGGCCGCCGCCATCACCGCCGCCGTGCCCCGGTCGTTCACCGCCGCGCACTCCTCGGCCGGGCCGCCGACCCGGGAGGCCAGGTGGAGCAGCACCTCGGCGCCCGCGCAGAGCTCCTCCAGCGCCTCGGGGGCCGCCGGGTCGGCGAGGTCGCCGCGCACCGCCGTGAGGTCGCCGCCGAGGTCGCCGTCGACGGCGGGCCGCGTACGGCGCACCAGCACCCGCACCCGTGCGTCCCGGGCCGCGAGGGCCGTCAACACCGCGGAGCCGATGAAGCCGGTCGCCCCGGTGAGCGCGACGGTGGTCCGCACCGCGGGCCGTGGTGCCGCTGCCATGACTGCTCTTCCTCCCTGCCGGCCGGTCGGTCAGTCCGAACCGGCCGGTCAGTCTAGCCAGCGGGCGCCCCGGCGGACGGACACCCGTACGGAGGGGGTGGGGGCACCCGCCGAGGTAAGGCCCACCTAGGCTGTATGCCAAGCAAAACGGGCGAAGCGGACCCGCACCAGGGACCACGAGGACGGAAAGCAGGACCCGCCGATGGGCGACGGAATGTCAGGAATGCACCACCACGGCGGGATGGCCCCACTGGGCCCGTTCACCCTCTCCAACGTGTGGACCTGGTCCCCCGACTGGGTGTTCCTGCTCGGCGGCCTCGTCGCCCTGGGCCTGTACCTGGCGGGCGTGGTCCGGCTGTACCGGCGCGGCGACCGCTGGCCGATCGGCCGGATCGTCGGCTGGGTGACCGGCATCGGCAGCCTGCTGCTGGTCACCTGCTCCGGGCTGAACGACTACGGCATGGTGCTGTTCAGCGCGCACATGATCCAGCACATGGTGCTGTCCATGCTGACGCCGATCCTCCTGCTGCTCGGCGCCCCGATCACGCTGTCGCTGCGCGCGCTGCGCCCGGCGGGCAAGGGCCGTCCTCGCGGGCCGCGCGAGCTGCTGGTGGCGCTGCTGCACAGCCGGTACGTCAAGGTGATCTCGCACCCGGCGTTCACCATCCCGATGTTCATCGCGAGCCTGTACGGGGTCTACTTCACCCCGCTGTTCGACACCCTGATGCAGTACCGCCTCGGGCACATCTTCATGATGGTCCACTTCCTCTTCACCGGTCTGACCTTCTTCTGGCCGATCATGGGCGTGGACCCGGGCCCGCACCGCCCCGGCCACGTGATGCGGATCATCGAGCTCTTCATGGGGATGCCGTTCCACGCCTTCTTCGGCGTGGCGGTGATGATGGCCAGCCACCCGCTGGTCAACACCTTCACCGTCCAGGGCGCGCCACCCGGGACGGACCTGCTGGAGGACCAGAAGCTGGCCGGCGGCATCACCTGGGCGTTCGGAGAGATCCCGACGGCGATCGTGCTGATCGCGCTGGTCTACCAGTGGATGGGCTCCGAACAGCGGCAGGCGGCCCGCCGTGACCGCGCCGAGGAGCGCTCGGGCGACGCCGAGCTGGCGGCGTACAACGCCTACCTGGCCTCGCTGCACAAGCGCGACCGGCGACCGGGCTCCCCTGCGGCTCCGGCTGCCCCGGCGACTCCCGCGGCTCCGGCGGCCGACGCGGGCTGAGCCCGCCGGCCGAGACCGTGAGAACCCCCGTTCCGCCCGCGGAACGGGGGTTCTCGGCATCTCCGGCCCCTTCCGGAACGGTCGTTCCGTCGGACTCGTTCGAAGGTCATGCACGCCCTGTTCCTCGTCCCGGTGCTGCTCGTCGGGTACGTCCTGCTCTGGCTGCTCGGCTTCCTCGGCTGCGCGCTGGTCCAGCGCCGCCGGCCGGTGCCCGCCGGGTCGGACTACCTGGTGGTCCTGGGCGCCGCGCTGGACGGCTGCGAGCCCGCGCCGCCCCTGGCGGCCCGGCTGGACGCGGCGCTGGAACGTTTCGCCGCCGAGCAGGCCGCCGGACACGCCCCACTGCTGCTGGTGACCGGCGGCAAGGGCCCGCACGAGCGGTGCACCGAGGCCGCCGCGATGGCCCGCTACCTGATCGCCCGGGGCGTCCCGGCCGAGCGGATCCGGCGCGAGGAGCGGGCCGTGAACACCGTCGAGAACCTGCGCTTCAGCGCCGCCCTGATGGCCGCCGAGCACCCCGGCTACCGCTGCACGGTGGTCACCAGCGGCTTCCACTCCGTCCGCTCCGCTCTGGCCGCCCACCGGGCCGGCGCCCCCGGCCGGGTGCTCGGCGCGGACGGACTGCTCGCGCACGGCCCGTACGCCCTGCTGCGCGAGGCGATCGGCACCGCGCTCGCCCTGCCGCGCGCCAACGGCGCCGCCCTGCTGGTGCTCACCGGGACCGGGATGGTGCTCGGTCTGGCCTGAACGGGCCATTGGATCATGACGCCGCCACCGTCAGTATGAGAACCGACCCGGGGAACGGAACCGAGCGCGGAGGGGGCGGCCGTTGACAAGGGCGAAGTCGAGGCAGTGGAGCGAATTCCAGCGGACCGGCGCCGCGATCAGCGCGGTCGCCTTCGCGACCGCGGTGGTGGTGGCCGGCCGGTCGGCCCTGGCCTGGGCGCTGGACGACCCGGCCTGGCTCGGCTCCACCCCCTGGGTGGTCGGCCTGGCGCTGCTGGTGGGCGTGCTCGGCCTGCTGCCGCTGCGGTACGACCTGGCCCTGGGCCCCACCCTGATGGTGTACGCCCTCTTCGCGGTGCCGGCCGTCGTCGGCACCGCGGCGACCACGGGTGCCGTCCAGGACATCCGTCAGTGGCTGCGCACCGACGAGCAGGTGACGGTCACCCTCAGCGGCTGCCACCACTCGGGCCGCAGGACGGCCGTGGTCAACGACACCCCGGTGGCGGGCGACCTCTACACCTGCACCTACTCCTGGTCGGCAGGCGGCCGGAGCCGGTCCCAGGTGCGGGAGACCGAACAGAACCACAGGAGCGGCTACGAGACCAGGATGTGGGCGGACCGGTCGAGTGGTGAGCTCGCCGAGCACGACATCGTCCGCACGGCCTTCCTCGTCTTCCTCGCCGGCGGCGTCGACCTGACGGCCCTGGTCTTCGGCGGCTTCACCACCTACCTGGCGCACGACTCCCGGCTGTTCCGCTGGGCCGAGCGGGAGGACGCCGGCGACCTCGACGCCGAGGACTTCGACACCGACGACTTCGAGACGGCCTGACCTGACACGAGGGGAGGCCCCCGGATCCGCGATCACGGACCCGGGGGCCTCCCGGTGGCTCGACCCGGCTGCTGTCAGCCGAGGTTGGCGAGCGCCTCGTTGAAGGTCTTCGACGGGCGCATCACGGCCGCGGCCTTGGCCGGGTCCGGCTGGTAGTAGCCGCCGAGGTCGACCGCCGAACCCTGGACGGCGATCAGCTCGTCCACGATGGCCGTCTCCTGCTCGGTCAGCGCCTTGGCCAGGCCCTGGAACGCCTGGGCCAGCTCGGCGTCGGCGGTCTGCTTGGCCAGCTCCTGGGCCCAGTAGGTGGCCAGGTAGAAGTGGCTGCCGCGGTTGTCGATGCCACCGAGGCGGCGGCTCGGCGACTTGTCCTCGTTGAGGAAGGTGCCGGTGGCGCGGTCCAGGGTGTCGGCCAGCACCTGGGCGCGGGCGTTGCCGGTGGTGGTGGCCAGGTGCTCGAAGCTGGCGGCCAGCGCGAAGAACTCGCCCAGGCTGTCCCAGCGCAGGTAGTTCTCCTTGACCAGCTGCTGGACGTGCTTCGGGGCGGAGCCGCCGGCGCCGGTCTCGAACAGGCCGCCGCCCGCCATCAGCGGGACGACCGACAGCATCTTGGCGCTGGTGCCCAGCTCCAGGATCGGGAACAGGTCGGTCAGGTAGTCACGCAGCACGTTGCCGGTCACCGAGATGGTGTTCTCGCCGCGGCGGATGCGCTCCAGCGAGAACTTGGTGGCCTCGACCGGGGACTTGATCTCGATCTGCAGGCCGGTCGTGTCGTGCTCCGGCAGGTAGGTCCTGACCTTCTCGATCAGCACGGCGTCGTGGGCGCGGCTCTCGTCCAGCCAGAACACCGCCGGGTCGCCGGTGGCGCGGGCGCGGGTGACGGCCAGCTTGACCCAGTCCTGGATCGGCAGGTCCTTGGTCTGGCAGGCGCGGAAGATGTCGCCCGGCTGCACGGCCTGCTCCAGCACCACGTTGCCCTCGGCGTCGACCAGGCGGACGGTGCCGGCCGCCTCGATCTCGAAGGTCTTGTCGTGGGAACCGTACTCCTCGGCCTTCTGGGCCATCAGGCCGACGTTCGGGACCGAGCCGATGGTGGCCGGGTCCAGGGCGCCGTTGGCGCGGCAGTCGTCGATGACGGCCTGGTACACGCCGGCGTAGCTGTGGTCCGGCAGCACGGCGAGGGTGTCGGCCTCCTGACCGTCCGGGCCCCACATGTGGCCGGAGGTGCGGATCATGGCCGGCATCGAGGCGTCGACGATGACGTCGCTCGGCACGTGCAGGTTGGTGATGCCCTTGTCGGAGTCGACCATGGCCAGGGCCGGGCCCTCGGCCAGCTCGGCGTCGAAGGAGGCCTTGATCTCGGCGCCGTTCGACAGCTTGTCGAGGCCGGCGAGGATGCCGCCGAGGCCGTTGTTCGGGTTCAGACCGGCGGCGGCCAGCGCCTCGCCGTACGCGGCGAAGGTCTTCGGGAAGAAGGTGCGGACGACGTGGCCGAAGATGATCGGGTCGGAGACCTTCATCATGGTGGCCTTGAGGTGCACCGAGAACAGCACGCCCTCGGCCTTGGCACGGGCGACCTGGGCGGCCAGGAACTCGTTCAGGGCGGCGGCGCGCATCACCGAGGCGTCGACGACCTCGCCGGCCAGCACCGGGACCTTCTCACGCAGCACGGTGGTGGTGCCGTCCTGGCCGACCAGCTCGATGCGCAGGGCGCCGTCGGCGGCGATCACGGCGGACTTCTCGGTGCTCGCGAAGTCGTTCTCGCCCATGGTGGCGACGTTGGTCTTGGACTCGGCGGTCCAGGCGCCCATGCGGTGCGGGTGGGTCTTGGCGTAGTTCTTGACCGACTGCGGGGCGCGGCGGTCCGAGTTGCCCTCGCGCAGGACCGGGTTGACGGCGCTGCCCTTGATCTTGTCGTAGCGGGCGCGGACGTCCTTGTCCTCGTCGGTCTGCGGGTCGTCCGGGTAGTCCGGCAGGGCGTAGCCCTGGGCCTGCAGCTCGGCGATGGCGGCCTTCAGCTGCGGCACGGAGGCCGAGATGTTCGGCAGCTTGATGATGTTGGCGCTCGGGGTCTTGGCGAGGTCGCCCAGCTCGGCCAGGGCGTCGCCGATCCGCTGGGCCTCGGTCAGACGCTCCGGGAAGCTGGCGATAATGCGCCCGGCCAGGGAGATGTCACGGGTCTCCACCCGCACGCCCGCCGTCGAGGCGTACGCCTGGACCACCGGCAGGAACGAGTAGGTCGCCAGGGCCGGAGCCTCGTCGGTGTGCGTATAGATGATGGTCGAGTCAGTCATCGGTACTCCGCTTCACGTCTCCAACGTCTTGACGTCAAGATATCTCGTCCCGAGCCCTTATCTCCACCTCCCCCCGCCCCGGAGCGCGCGCCGGTCGGATCAGGGGGGCGCGGTCCCGGCCGAGACGGCGTCCGGGTCCACCGTGGTCCCCGGACGGGCGGGAGGCAAGCCGGGCGCCCACCGGCCCGTTCGGACCGCACGGATCGCGCGGCCGGGGAACTGGTATAGGCCACTTGGGTGAGTCGGGCGTCAGGGGTGCGTCAACGCACCACCGCATTCGGTCAACGCCGCGTCAGGACCGGCTCCGCCCGGGGCGAGCGGACCTAGCGTCGAGGGAGCAGTTCCGGCAGGCCCACCACCCCACTCGGGAGCATCCGCATGGCCCGCTTCGTCTGGCACGTTCCGGTCACCACCACCAGCACCGGAAGCACCACCGCCCTCCGCCTGTTCCGCTTGCGCGACGGCCGCCGGTGCGCGGTCGGATTCTCCAGCCCCGGGGCCCTCGCCGCCCTCCTCGGACCGGACCAGGCCTACACCGAGCTCGGCGAGCCCGCCCTGCGCGGCCTCACCGCCCCGCTCGGGGTCGACACCCTGGTCCTGGACCCACGGCTGGTCGCCCCGCCCGTCGGCTCCCCCACCGCGCCGCCCGCTCAGGCCCCGACCCCGACCGCACAGCTCCAGCACCGGTGAGCGCCCCGCTCCAGCTGGTCCCGGGCGGCCCCGATCCGGAGCCCCTCCATCCGTCCCGTCCCGCCCACCCCGGCCGAGCCCGGCCCCTGCACGCGATCGCCCGGATCAGCCACGGGCCCGTCCCGCTCGACTTCGACCGCCTCGCGGCCGAGCACCCCGCGATCCAGAGCGGCCTCGCCCTCGCCGGGGACGCCGACCTGGAGCTCCGGCTCGCCTGCACCGGCCCGGAGGAGCTGCGAACCGTCACCGCCGCACTGCACCGCGCGGGCGCGGCACGGATCCGCATCGACCTCGTCCTGCGCGCCCTGACCCCCGCCCCCGTCACCCTGCGGCCGGTGCCCTGAGCCGACGCCGACACCAGTTCCGGAAGAGCCGGGCTCAGCGCCCTCAGTCCTCCTCACCGGGGCGCGGGTCCGGGTTGATCGCCTGCGCGTCGATGGGTTCGCCCCAGGCGTCCTCGCCCTCCGCGTCGACGCAGTAGCCGCTGCCCTCGACGTGGCCGCCCGCGGCGCGGCACTGCTCAGCGGTGACGTCGCGCCGCCCGGACGCCCCTTCCGCGGACGCGGCGGAGCCGACCGGGGCGGCGGCGAGCAACAGGACGGTCGCGGCGGTGACGGCCGCTCGGGCCGGAAATGTGCTGTTCATGCGGCCCACCACAGCACGGCGGCGCCACCCGGGCGAGCACAGCGCGCCCGCCCGGGTGCACGCCCCGCGCCCTACGCCCGCGCCAGCGCCGCGATCGCGGCCAGCAGCAGCGCCGAGCCCGCCACCAGCCCCGCCGTGAACGGCTCGCCGAGGAACAGCACCCCGATCAGCGCGGCCGTCGCCGGCTCCAGCAGCACCAGCACCGAGGCGGTGGTGCCCGGGACGGCGGTCAGCCCGCTGAAGTACCAGCGGTACGCCAGCAACGTGGGCACCGTCCCGAGGAAGAGCAGTGCTCCCCCGGTCAGCGCCGGGTCCCCGGCCGTCGGCAGCACGCCCTGGACCGCCGCGAACGGCAGCAGGCAGAGCAGTCCGGTCGCGAAGGCGCCGGTACTGGCCCGGGCCGAGCCGCCCCCGCGCGCCCACAGGGTCAGGCCGCTCTGGCCGGCTCCCGCGAGCACCGCGAGGCCGACGCCCAGCGCCGGGCGCGGTCCGGCGGCCGGCGCCGCGACCAGCAGCGCGAGCCCGGCCAGCGCCAGCACGACGGCGGACACCGCGCGGCGGGTGAGCCGCTCGCCGAGCAGCAGGTGCCCGCCGAGGCTGGTGAACACCGGCCCGGCGCCGATGGTGATCAGGGTGCCCAGCCCCAGGCCCGCGTACTGCACGGAGCCGAAGTAGGCGCACTGGCTGACGGCCAGGCCGAGCCCGGTCAGTACGGCCGCGCCCCGGCGGGTGCCGCCCCGGTCGGCCGTGGGCAGCAGCGCCAGGCACAGCGCCGCGACGCCGAAGCGCCAGCAGGAGACGGCCACCGGGCCGAGCCCGCTGGTGCGCAGCAGCAGCGCGGCCACGGCCCCGCCCACGCCCCAGGCGACGGCGGCGGCGGAAATGGACAACAGGCCGTGCCGGAAGGGCACGGCGGCAGATGAGGTCATGCGTCGGGACTCCACGATGAGGTGCCGGTTCGGATCCGCGGAATGCGCGGGCGGCAGTCATCGCCCCGGCGACGAGCGGGCGGTCCCGCTCGGCCGGGTCGGGTGGAGTTCGCCGCCCGCTAGCGGGCCGGCGGCGGGAGGATCACGAAACGCATGGAGCCAGCCTACGCCCGAGTGCGTCGGCATGGCTATGCGATAAAGGTCATCCCTATTACCACACGGATGGCCCATATCATCGGATCCGGATAGCGCGCCTCAATTTCCGCTCAAATACTGGACACACCCCGCCGATCGCGTAACGAGCCCGCATTAAGACCGCCCCCTACCTGCACGGACATCCGGTAAAGAACGTAAACATTCAGTAATGAAATCTGTGCAGACCTCTATGAATAGACCTACTGTGTGGCAACTCTCCGCGCTCCGCCCACCTCGGAGCCCCCACCCACAGAGAGATCGTTCATGGCTTCCCTCAACCAGATCTCGCCGCCCGACCAGGGCACCGGCTCCTCATCCGGGACCACCCAGCGGTCGCTGCGCCGCCACGTCGGCCTCGTCGGCCTCATGTGGGCCTCGGTCGGGTCGATCATCGGCTCCGGCTGGCTGTTCGGCGCGAAGGAGGGCGTCGTGGCGGCCGGGCCGGCCGCCGTCCTGTCCTGGGGCGTCGGCACGGTCGCGATCGTGCTGCTGGCACTCGTGCACGCCGAACTCGGCAGCATGTTCCCGGTCTCGGGCGGCACCGCGCGCTACCCGCACTACGCCTTCGGCGGTCTGGCGGGCATGTCCTTCGGCTGGTTCTCCTGGCTCCAGGCGGCCACCGTCGCGCCGATCGAGGTCGAGGCGATGATCGGCTACGCCCGGCACTGGCCCTGGGCGGGTGGCCTGCTCAACGACAACAACACCCTCACCGCCAGCGGTTTCGCCGTGGCCACCGTGCTCATGGCGGTGTTCGTCGCCGTCAACTTCCTCGGTGTGCGCGTCCTCGCCCGCACCAACAACATCGCCACCTGGCTGAAGATCTTCGTCCCGCTGTTCACCATCTTCGTGCTGGCCGTGACCAACTTCCACGGCTCCAACTTCACCTCGCACGGCTTCGCGCCGTTCGGCGCCAAGGGCGTGCTCGCGGCGATCAGCACCAGCGGCATCATCTTCGCCCTGCTCGGCTTCGAGCAGGCCATCCAGCTCGCCGGTGAGAGCCGCAACCCCAAGCGCGACATCCCCCGCGCCGTGCTCGGTTCCGTCGCCATCGGCGCCGTGATCTACACCCTGCTCCAGATCGTCTTCATCGGCGCCCTGCCGGTCAGCGCCTTCGCCAACGGCTGGGACAAGCTCGACTTCCCCGGCATCGACGGCCCCTTCGCGGGTCTCGCCACCGTGGTCGGCCTCGGCTGGCTGGCCTGGGTGCTGTACGCCGACGCCGTGATCTCCCCCGGCGGCAGCGGCCTGATCTACACCACCTCGACCTCGCGCATCTCCTACGGCCTGAGCCGCAACGGCTACGCCCCGCAGAGGTTCGAGGAGCTGGACAAGAACGGCGTGCCGTGGTTCGGCCTGGTCATCGCCTTCGTCACCGGCGTGATCTGCTTCCTGCCCTTCCCGAGCTGGCAGGAGCTGGTCGGCTTCATCACCTCCGCCAGCGTGCTGATGTACGCCGGCGCCCCGCTGGCCTTCGGGGCGATGCGCCGCCGGCTGCCCGGACAGGAGCGCCCCTACCGGCTGCCGGCGGGCGGTCTGATCTCCCCGGCCGCGTTCGTGGTCTCCAGCCTGATCATCTACTGGTCGGGCTGGCACACCCTCTCCCGCCTGGGCATCGCGATCGTGCTCGGCTACGTCCTGCTGGGGAGCTACGCCGCGTACGCGATCAGGAAGGGCCTGCCGAACGCGCCCCGGCTCAGCTGGAAGTCCGCCCAGTGGCTGCCGCCCTACCTGGTGGGCCTCGGCGTGATCTCCTGGCAGGGCGGCTTCGGCGACGGCACCGGCCGGATCCCGATGTGGTGGGACATGGCCCTGGTCGCGGTGTTCTCGCTGTTCATCTACTACTGGGCGATCCGGGTGGCACTGCCGGCCGAGGCGATCGAGCAGGAGATCGCGGACGTCGAGGTGGTCGACGAGGGCGGCCACTGACCGACCCCGCACACACCAGGACGGGCCCGCCGGCCGTGCGACCGGCGGGCCCGTCCGCGTGCGTCAGAGGCTGAGCACCGCCCGCAGGACGGCCTCGGCCTCGGCCTCCGGGTCCGGGGCGGGGCCGGGCGAGCGCCAGGCGACGAAGCCGTCGGGGCGCACCAGCACCGCGCCGTCCGGCCCGATGCCGTGCAGGGCGGCGAAGTCCGTACCCGGCTCGGGGGCCAGGTCGTCCTCGGCGCCCTCGCCGATCCGGTACGCGTCCAGCGGCACGGCCAGCCGGTCGGCCGCCCGCCGGGCGCCGTCCTGCCAGGCCCCGCCGCCGGGGCCGGTGAGCAGCACCATCGCCTGTTCGTACAGGTCGAGCGTGGACAGCCGCACGCCCGCCCGCAGCAGCCACTGGTGCGGGGCGCGGCTGCCGGGCTCGCCGGCCGACTCGAACTTCTCCGGGACGACCGCGCCGGACGGGTCGGCGCCGAGCACCGCGCCCCGCGGGTAGCGGTAGCCGAGCGCCACCGCCAGCACGCCCGCCTGCCGGCCCGCGCCCGGGACGACCGCGTAGCCGGGGTGGCTGTGCTCGGCGGATCGGGCCGAGGCCCGCTCGCTGGTGACCTGGGCGACCGGGCGGCGCTCCTGCCCGTACGTCTCCAGCAGGCCGGGGCCGGCCCAGCCGCACAGGACGGCGGCGATCTTCCAGGCCAGGTTGTGGGCGTCCTGGATGCCGGTGTTGGAGCCGAAGGCGCCGGTCGGGGACATCTCGTGGGCGGAGTCCCCGGCGAGCAGGACCCGCCCCGCGCCGTAGCGCTCGGCGACCCGCTCGGCGGCGTGCCACGGCGCCCGGCCGGTCACCTCGACGTCCAGGTCGGGCATGCCGACGGCGGCGCGGATGTGCCGCGCGCAGCGCTCGTCGGTGAAGGCCTCCAGCGGCTCGCCGTGCTCGGGGTGCCAGGGCGCGTGGAAGACCCACTCCTCCTGGTTGTCCACCGGCAGCAGCGCGCCGTCCGCCTCGGGGCTGGTCAGGTAGCAGGCGATGAAGTGCCGGTCGCCGACCACCTCGGCCAGCCGCTTGGCGCGGAAGGTGATGCTGACGTTGTGGAACAGCTCGCCCTTGCCGGTCTGGCCGATGCCCAGGCGCTCGCGGACCGGGCTGCGCGGACCGTCCGCGGCGACGAGGTACTGCGAGCGCACGACCCGCTGCTCGCCGGTCTCCCGGCTGCGCAGCACCGAGGTGACGCCCCCGGCGTCCTGCTCGAAGGAGACCAGCTCGGTGCTGAAGCGGACGTCTCCGCCGAGCCCGCGGGCCGCCCGCAGCAGCACCGGCTCCAGGTCGTTCTGGCTGCACAGGCACCATGAGCTGGGGCTGAACCGGGCCAGCGTCCCGCCCGGGTCGATCTCCCGGAACAGCCACTCCTGCTCCTCACCGGTCAGCGAGGGTGCCTGCAGGATGCCGTGGTTGGGGGCGAGCACCGACGCCGCCTCGCGGATCGCCGGCTCGATCCCGGCCACCCGGTACAGCTCCATCGTGCGGATGTTGTTGCCTCGCCCGCGCGGGTGATGCGAGGTGTCGGCGTGCTTCTCGACCAGCAGGTGCCGGACACCCAGCCGGCCCAGGAAGAGCGATGCCGACAACCCGACCAGGGAGCCGCCCACGATCAGGACCGGCACCCGGTCGTCAACCTTCGGATTCATCAATTGCTCCACCCTGTAAGGGGATTCCGCGGCCCGGCGACTGGACTCGGCGCCGCCCTCGACGGGCCCGCTCAGCCGGGGGCCCCGCTCTTCCATCCCCCGCCCGAAGGGGGCTGTGCCGCCCCTTCCCCCGGATGGCCCGCAAATCTCGCGCCGCGCCCGGGGCGCCGCTGACGATCGACCTCAGGCCTGGCACCGATGGCCGGGCCGACCGCCACCGCAGCGCCCTCCCCCAGCCCGGGAGCACCCGCCGGACGCGGCCGTCACGGCCCGCCGCGTGCGGCCCAGAGCAGAAAGTGGATCATGACAACTCTGTCCGAACCGCACCCGAAGCAGCACGAAGAGTCCGACACCCGGCTGAGGGTGGTGCTGATGCTGGAGATCCAGGACGGCGCCCAGCAGCGTTTCCTCGACGTCTACGAGCAGCTGCGCCACCAGGTGGCCTCGGTTCCCGGCCATGTCAGCGACCAGCTGTGCCAGTCGATCAACGACCCCCGCCAGTGGCTGATCACCAGCGAGTGGAAGGACCAGGAGACCTTCCTGGAGTGGGTGGACAGCCCGGCCCACCGCGAGATGGTCAAGCCGATGCACGGCTGCGTCAGCGACAACTTCCGCTCGCTGCGCTACGCCGTGCTGCGCGAGACCTCGGCGGCCGGCTCCACCGGCACCCGGGCCCCGATGGAGGTCCCGCCCGGGCTGCCGCGCAGCGAGCCCGCCGGGCACGTCGGTCCGCCGAAGGCCGAGCCGGGCCCGGACGGCGTGGTGCGCCACGCCCTGACCTTCACCGTGAAGCCCGGCAGCGAGCCCGCGGTGGCCCGGATCCTGGCCGGCTACACCTCGCCCCGGGCCGAGGTGGACGAGTACACCCGGCTGCGCCGGACCTCTCTTTTCATGCTCGGCAACCGGGTGGTCCGCGCGGTCGAGGTGGTCGGCAACCTCGGCGACGCGCTGCGCCACGTGGCGATGCAGCCCGAGGTGCGGGCGGTCGAGGAGGAGCTCAACCCGTACCTGGAGGAGGACCGTCAGCTGGGCGACCCGCAGGCCGCGCGCGCCTTCTTCGCCAGGGCGGCGCTGCCCGCCAAGCACCAGGCGATCGCCAGCTCCCCGGCCTCCGGGCGGCTGCACCGGCACGCCGTGCTCTACCCGGTCCGCCCGGGCGGGGGGCAGGCCGTCGCCGAGCTGCTGGCCGACCACGACAACCTCGCCACCGCCGACCCGACCGGCCCGGTCGCGGCGGCCGTCGTCTTCCAGCGCGAGGACACCGTGGTGCGCCTGGCCGACCTCCGGGTCCCGGCCGAGGCCGACCCGGCGGCGGCCCTCGGGGTGGCGGGCGAGCACGAGGCGGCCGAGCTCGCCCGGCTGCTGAACCTCGGCCCGAACGGCGACCTGCGCACCGTCGCGGGCCTGAGCGCGTTCCTCGCCGCGCGCTCCATGAACCCGGTCACCGACCGCAGTTCGCAGACCGACTGACGTTCCGCACCAAGCCCGGAGGAAGCACACCATGACCACGCACTACCCACGGATCGTCAACGTCGACGAGGCCCCGGAGAACCGCCGCCACGGCGCCGAGCTGCGCACCATGCTCACTCCGACCACCTGCGGTTCGACCAGCGGCTTCATGGGCCTGGCGATCGTCCGACCCGGCGAGCGGATCAACGAGCACTACCACCCGTACTCCGAGGAGTTCGTGTTCGTCGTCTGCGGCGACCTGGAGGTGGACCTGGACGGGGAGGCCCGGCCGCTCAAGCCGAACCAGGGCCTGATGATCCCGATCAACATGCGGCACCGCTTCCGCAACGTCGGTGACACCGAGGCCCGGATGGTCTTCCAGCTCGGCCCGCTCGCCCCGCGCCCCGACCTCGGCCACGTGAGCACCGAGGAGTCCGCCGCATCAGGCCCGCCGGAACACGCCAAGGTGGGCTCGTGACACGGCGCGTCGCCGTCACCGGGATCGGTGTGGTCGCGCCCGGAGGGATCGGCATCCCGGCGTTCTGGGACCTCCTGACGGCCGGCCGCACCGCCACCCGGGGCATCTCGCTCTTCGACCCGACCGGGTTCCGCTCCCGGATCGCGGCCGAGTGCGACTTCGACCCGGCGGACCACGGCCTGACCCCGGCGGACGTCCAACGGGCCGACCGCTACGTGCAGTTCGCGATGGTCGCGGCCGACGAGGCGATCGCCGACGCCGGCCTGGACCTCGCCGCCGAGGACCCGTGGCGGGTCGCCGTCTCGCTCGGCACCGCCGTCGGCGGCACCACCCGACTGGAACACGACTACGCCCTGGTCAGCGCCGCCGGCGCGCGCTGGGACGTGGACCACCGGCAGGCCGAACCCCAGCTGCACCGGGCGTTCGCGCCCAGCACGCTGGCCTCCACGGTGGCCGAACGGGTCGGCGCGCACGGCCCGGTGCAGACCGTCTCGACCGGCTGCACCTCCGGCCTGGACGCGATCGGCTACGGCTTCCAGGCGGTCGAGGAGGGACGTGCCGACATCTGCGTCGCCGGCGCCTCCGACTCCCCGATCTCGCCGATCACCGTCGCCTGCTTCGACGCCATCAAGGCCACCAGCGAGCGCAACGACGACCCGGCGCACGCCTCCCGCCCCTTCGACGCCGGTCGGGACGGCTTCGTCCTCGGCGAGGGCGGCGCCGTCCTGGTCCTGGAGGAGCTGGAGCACGCCCGCCGCCGCGGCGCGCGGATCTACGGCGAGATCGGCGGCTTCGCCACCTTCGGCAACGCCTACCACATGACCGGCCTCACCAAGGAGGGGCTGGAGATGTCCAGGGCGATCGACCACGCCCTCGACCACGCCCGGGTGAACCGCACCGACGTCGACTACGTCAACGCGCACGGCTCGGGCACCAAGCAGAACGACCGCCACGAGACCGCCGCGGTCAAGCGCTCGCTGGGCGACCACGCCTTCGAGACGCCGATGAGCTCGATCAAGTCGATGGTCGGGCACTCGCTCGGCGCGATCGGCGCCATCGAGGTGGTCGCCTGCACCCTGGCACTGGCCCACGGCGTGGTGCCGCCGACGGCCAACTACGAGACTCCGGACCCGGAGTGCGACCTCGACTACGTGCCGCGCACCGCGCGTGAGCTGCCGCTGAGCCACATCCTCTCGGTCGGCAGCGGATTCGGCGGATTCCAGTCCGCCGTCGTGCTCAACAGAACGGGGTGAGTTCCATGACGTCACGTCAGCAGGGCCACCGGGCGGTGGTCACCGGCCTCGGCGTGGTGGCGCCGAACGGTGTCGGTGCCGATGCCTTCTGGAAGGCCACCAGGCAGGGCGTGAGCGTCCTCGACCGGATATCCCGCGAGGGCTGCACCGAGCTGCCGCTCAAGGTCGCGGGCGAGGTGAGGGGCTTCGAACCGAAGTCCGCGATCGACAGCCGCTTCCTCGTGCAGACCGACCGGTTCACACACTACGCGATGGCCGCCGCCGACCTGGCGGTGGCGGACGCGGGATTCCAGCCCGACCCCGAACAGCCCTTCGCGGTCGGCGTGGTGACCGCGGCCGGCTCCGGAGGCGGCGAGTTCGGCCAGCGCGAACTCCAGCAACTCTGGGGCCAGGGGCCGAAGTTCGTCGGCCCGTACCAGTCCATCGCCTGGTTCTACGCGGCGAGCACCGGCCAGATCTCGATCCGCGGCGGCTACAAGGGCCCCTGCGGGGTGGTCGCCAGCGACGAGGCCGGCGGCCTGGACGCCCTCGCGCACGCGGCCCGCTCGATCGGGCGCGGCACCGACGCGGTGGTGGTCGGCGCCGCCGAGGCGCCGCTGGCGCCGTACTCGATGGTCTGCCAACTCGGCTACCCGGAGCTGAGCCTGGCCGAGCTGCCCGAGGCGGCCTACCTGCCGTTCACCGCGCAGGCCTGCGGCTTCGCCCCCGCCGAGGGCGGCGCGATGCTGCTGCTGGAGGACGAGCGGGCGGCCCGGCGGCGCGGCGCCAACGTCCGGGCGCAGCTGGCCGGGCACGGTTCCACCTTCACCGGAGCCTCCCGCTGGGAGGAGTCCCGGGAGGGACTGGCCGCCGCGATCCGGATCGCGCTGGACGAGGCCCGGATCGCGCCCGAGGAGATCGACGTGGTCTTCGCGGACGCGCTCGGCGTCCCCGCCGCCGACCGGGCCGAGGTCCTGGCGCTGGCCGACGTGCTCGGCCCGGCCGCCGAGTCCGTCCCGGTCACCGCGCCCAAGTCCGGCACCGGACGGGCGTACTGCGGTGCGCCGATGCTGGACGTGGCCGCGGCCGTCCTGGCCATGGAGGACGGCGTGCTGCCGCCCACCCCCAACGTCACCGAGGTCTGCCACGACCTCTCCCTGGTGACCGACCGCGCCCGCCCGGCCGAGCTGCGCACCGCGCTGGTGCTCAGCCGCGGGCTGATGGGCTCCAACTCCGCACTGGTGCTCCGACGCGGGGAGCAGCCCTGATCCGTCGGCCCTGCGCCGCCGACCCCGATCCGTCGGCTCCGATCCGTCGGCCCCGATCCGTCGGTCCTGGGCCACGGCCATGAACCACCGGCCACGAACCGCCGGCCGTGAACGACATCCACGAGAAAGGCACGATCCCGTGAGCAACCCCCTCAGCTATCCCGAGCTGGCCGCCCTGCTTCAGGCCCGGGCCGGCGTCACCGTCGCCCCCGGCGAGCTGGAGCAGCCCGGCGCGCAGTTCGACGAGTTCGGCGTCGACTCGCTCGGACTGCTCGGCATCGTCGGCGAGTTGGAGAACCGGCACGGCTTCAAGGTCACCACCGGCGCCGAGTCCGCCAAGACCCCGGCCGAGTTCCTCGAACTGGTCAACTCCTCCCTCGTCACGAAGGCTGGTGCCTGAGATGCCCGGACACACCGACAACGAGATCGTCATCAACGCTCCGCTCGACCTGGTCTGGGAGATGACCAACGACCTGGAGAACTGGCCGGAGCTGTTCAGCGAGTACGCCTCGGTGGACGTGCTGGAGCGCGACGGCGACACCGTGCGGTTCCGGCTCACCATGCACCCGGACGACAACGGCCAGGTGTGGAGCTGGGTCTCCGAGCGCACCACCGACCGGTCCTCGCTCGCGGTGCGCGCCCGCCGGGTCGAGCCCGGCCCCTTCGAGTTCATGGAGATCCGCTGGGAGTACGCGGAGGTCCCGGCCGGCACCAGGATGCGCTGGATCCAGGACTTCGCGATGAAGCCCACCGCGCCGGTGGACGACGACGGCATGGTCACCCACATCAACAGGAACTCCCGGATCCAGATGCAGCTGATCCGCGAGAAGGTCGAGAAGCGGGCGGCCGACCAGTGAACACGACGCACCGCGCCCTGATCGTCGCCCGGATGAAGCCGGAGGCCGCTCCGGACATCGCCGAGGTGTTCGCCGAGTCCGACCGGGGCGAACTGCCCCACCTGATCGGCGTCACCGGCCGCAGCCTCTTCCAGTTCGGCGACGTCTACCTGCACCTGATCGAGGCCGACCGCCCACCGGGCCCGGCCGTCGCCAAGGTGGTCGGACACCCGGAGTTCCGGAGCGTCAGCGACCGCCTGACCGCCTTCGTGCAGGCCTACGACCCGGCGACCTGGCGTGAGCCCAAGGACGCCATGGCACGCGAGTTCTACCGCTGGGAGCGCTGACTCCCGCTCCCGCATGGGCCCGCCCCCGGCACACCGCCGGGGGCGGGCCCATGCGCACGCCGTCCACCTGTTGGCCCAACACCCCCCACCTGTTGGCCCATCAGCCCCCACCTGTTGAACCATCAGTCGGGCCTGCTGATCCGTCAGCCAAGGCCCGCTGGGCCGCCCCGGCCGGCCTGTCGACCCGTCAGCACCTGTCGGTTCGTCAGCCCCGCGCGACAGCGAATTCACCCGAACCCCCGAAGCAGACGAGTGAACAAGCCCTGGACTCCACCCGAAGGGAGCACTTTCCGTAGCGACACGGCCACTCTCCGGTGGCGAGCGGTCGCGCCGTGGTTGACGGTGGATCAGGCGCCACTTCCCACGATTACCTGACCGGCACCGTGCCGGCGGTCGTGGGTCCGCGCGTCGGAAGGATCATCCTCATGCGTTCTGCACGCACGATGCTCGCCGGGGCGGCCGTCGCCGCCGTCCTGACCGTCGGTACCCCGCTGGCCTTCGCCGACGGCGCCCTCGACCAGGGCAAGAACCTCACCTGGCAGGAGAAGGGGGACAACAACTCGAAGGGCGGCGACGAGGGCCGTGGCGGCGACCACGGCGGCCGCGGCGGCGACGAGCACGGCCGTGGTGGCGACGAGGGCCGTGGCGGCGACCACGGCGGCCGCGGCGGCGACGAGGGCCGTGGCGGCGACCACAAGGGCTCCGACGAGGGCCGTGGCGGCGACAAGGGCGGCGAAGGCCGTGGCGACAAGGGCGGCGAGGGCCGCGGTGAGGGCCGCGGTGAGGGCCACGGCCACGGTGGCGAGGGCCACCGTCCGCACGGCGGCGTCCACGCCGGCGGCGGCGGCATGGCGTCGAACAACAGCGGTATCGGGGCCGGCGCGGTGATGCTGCTCGGCGGCCTCGGGGCCGGCGCGTACGCGCTGCGTCGTAACCGTCGCGCCTCCGGCGCTGCCATCTAACATCCGCCACCGCCGCCTCTGGGCGCCTCCCCCGACCCGGGTGGGGCGCACAGAGGCGGCGGGCCTTTGCGGATCAGATCGAACTACCGAAACAGCGGAACAGGAGCGGAGAACAGGATGACTGACGGTCCCGCCTCCGGAATGCCCCGACTGCTGCGCGTGGGGTTGGGCGCAGCGGCAATCGGTGTACTGATGATCTACAACTCGGTCGGCAGCGGGCCGGGCGCCGGCCCGGTGGCCGTTCAGGCCGCGCCCCCGGCGTTCACCCCGATCACCATTCCCGGGCCGGCAGACGCCGGTTCCGGCCCCGCGGCCGGCCCTGTGGCCGAACCCGCCGCGACGCCTGCGGGCCCCGCGGCCGTACCGGCACCTCCGGTGGCCCCCGCGTTCCCGTCGCTCGCGCCCTCCAAGCCGACCCGGCTGCGCATCCCGCAGATCTCCGTGGACGCGCCGTTCACCGAGCTGACCCTCAATCCGGCCGGCCAGCTCAACGCGCCGCCGCCGGACGACAAGAACCTGGTCGGCTGGTACCGGGACGGCGTGAGCCCGGGTGAGCTCGGCGCCGCGGTCGTCGCCGGGCACGTGGACACCAAGACGGGCCCCGCGGTGTTCCTGTCGCTGAGCCGGCTGCGGCCGGCCAGCAGGGTCGAGGTGACCCGCGAGGACGGCACCGTCGCGGTGTTCTCCGTCGACTCGGTGCAGGCCTTCGCCAAGGACGCCTTCCCCGACCAGAAGGTGTACGGGAACACGCCGGACGCGCAGCTGCGGCTGATCACCTGCGGCGGCGCCTACGACAGGCAGAAGAAGGACTACGTGGAGAACGTGGTGGTCTTCGCCCACCTGGAGTCCTCGCACCCGGCCTGAGTGCCGGGCCCGGACGCCCGGCCCGAACAGCGGACGGCCGCTGCTCCCCAGGGAGCAGCGGCCGTCGGCGTGAGGCGGGGTCAGCCCCGCACCGTCGCCTCGAAGGCGTGCAGGTACGGGTTGACCGGGCGGACGGCGGAGACCGCCAGCCCGGCCTCCTCCATCAGCTGGACCATGCTCTCCTCGGAGTGCTTGGCGCCGCCCACGTTGAGCATCAGCATCAGGTCCATCGCGGTGGTGAAGCGCATCGACGGGCTGTTGTCGACCAGGTTCTCCACCACCACGACCCGGGCGCCGGGGCGGGCCGCGAGGACCACGTTGGCGAGGGTGCGGCGGGTGCTCTCGTCGTCCCACTCCAGGATGTTCTTGATGATGTAGAGGTCGGCGCGCACCGGGATCTCCACCCGGCAGTCGCCCGGCACCAGGCGGGCACGGGCGGAGAAGGCGCCGCCGTCCTGCAGCCGGGGGTCGGCTCCGGCGACCACCTTGGGCAGGTCCAGCAGGGTGCCGTGCAGCGCCGGGTGCTTCTCCAGCAGGCTGGCCAGGACGTGACCCTGGCCGCCGCCGATGTCCGCCACCGAGTCGATGCCGGTGAGGTCGAGGTAGTCGGCGAAGTCCTGGGCGGACTGCCGGCTGGAGGTGGTCATCGCCTTGTCGAAGACCTTCGCCGAGTCGCCCGCGTCGCTGTGCAGGTACTCGAAGAACTCCTTGCCGAACAGGTCGGGGAAGACGTTGCGGCCGGAGCGGACCGCCTCGTCCAGCTTCGGCCAGGCCTCCCAGGTCCACGGTTCGGTGCACCAGAGGGAGATGTAGCGCAGGGAGTTGGGCGCGTCCTCGCGCAGCAGGCGGGACATCTCGGTGTGCTCGAAGCGGTCCGTGGAGGTCTCGGTGAAGATCCCGTAGCAGGTGAGCGCGCGCAGCAGCCGGCCCAGCTGGCGGGGCTCGGTGTTCAGCGTCCCGGCCAGTTCGGTGACGCTGGTCGGGGTGTCGCCGAGCACGTCGGCGACACCGAGCCGGGCGGCGGCGCGGACGGCGGCGGCGCAGGCGGCGCCGAAGACGAGCTCGCGCAGCCGCATCGCGGCCTGGTGGGTGTTCTTCGCGGGTGCGGTGGTCATGGGCGGTCCCTCGGGGGTGGCTGGGGCAGGGGCTCTGAGGCTGGGGATCAGCAGTGGCCGGACGGCTCGGAGAGCGCGCAGGTGTTGCGGGCGAAGGTGTTGCCGACGCCGGTGTCGCGGTCGGCGAGGTCGGCCGGGCTGTTGCCGCTCAGGTTGTTGCCGGAGATGGTGGCGCGGGCGTTGGGGGCTCCGACGACGCTCTTGGACAGGACGATGCCGCCGGAGAACTCGGTGGTGCCCACGTTGTCGTGGACCTCGTTGTCGGTCACCCGGGTGTCCTCGGTGCCGGTGAGCACGATGCCGGCGCCCTGGATGGCGCCCAGGCGCGGGTTGGCGGGGCAGAACTTGTTGTTGGCGACGACCCGGTTGTGCCGGACGTCGAGGTCCCCGGCGCGGGGCACGCCCTCGTCGCCGACCACGAAGACGCCGGAGCAGTTGCCGCTGATGTCGTTGCGTTCGACGGCCAGTCCGCGCAGCCGGCGGACGGTGACGCCGACCCGGTTCCCGGTGAGCTCGTTGCCCGTCACGACGGTGCCCCCGGTGTCGGGCGCGCCGCCCTCGCGGTAGGCGTAGTTGGCGAGGAAGACGCCGGACTGGCCGTTGTCGACGGAGCGGTTGCCGATGATCGACGCCCGGCTGGACATCTCCTGGCTGATGCCCTGCTGGGCGTTGTCGTGGACGTAGGAGGAGCGGACGGTCAGGCCGGTGGTGCCGCTCGCGTCGATGCCGTTCTTGCGGAAGCCGGTGACGGTGAGGGAGTCGATCGTGACGTCGGGCAGCGGGGCGGCCTCGGTGCCGACCACGCAGATGCCGTGTCCGGCGGCGGCGCAGGCGTTGTCGGTGTCGGCCCCGGGGGTGACCACGGTCTCCGTGCCGAAGCCCCGCAGGGTCAGGCCGGCGACGGTGATGCGGACGCTCCCGGTGTAGGTGCCGGGGAGGACCAGGACGGTGTCGCCCGGTCCGGCGGCGTCGACGGCCTGCTGAATCGATTCGCCGGGGTGGACGACGTGCACGTCGAGGGCGTGCGCCGGCGTCACGGCGGTCAGGGTGGCGAGGGCGGTGGTCAGGGCGGTGGCGGCGGCAGTGGCCGCGGCAAGGTGGTGGACCCGTCGCGTGGGCATGAGTGATGACCTGTCTTTCTGAACGCGCGGGGTCGGCGGGCTGGGGCTCGGCGTGCTGGGCCGGCGTGTTTCCCGCGCGGTGGGTGCGGCGCGTCCTACGCGGTGTGTGCGAGTGGTGGCGGCCGGTGGTTACGGCCGAATCGACGCTATGGGCGCGCGGATGGGGCCGCCACCAGGGCTGGGCTGCGGGGCTGACGGGGCGTCGGCCGGGCGTGGGGCGCACCGGCGCGGCGCGCCCGGCGTGTCGCGGGCACCCTGTCGCCGGCGCCGTGTCGCGGGCCTCGTGTCGCGGGCGGCTCCGGGATCGGGCCGCGTGCCGCCCCCGCCCCGGCCCGTGACATGCTCGGGGGCATGAGCACCGCGCCCGTCCCGTCCGCCACCGCCGTCCGCAATCCGATCGGCGCCCACGTCCCGGTGGCCGCCCGCGGCCTGGCCGGGACGGGTCTGGCGTACGCGCGGAAGGTGGGCGCGGAGACGGTGCAGGTGTTCGTGGCCAACCCGCGCGGCTGGGCCACTCCCCCGGGCAACCCGGCGCAGGACGAGGAGTTCCGCACCGTCTGCGCCGAGCGGGGCGTCCCGGCCTGGGTGCACGCTCCGTACCTGATCAACTTCGGCTCGGACAACCCGGCCACCCGGGAGCGCTCGGCGGACTCGCTGCGGCACTCGCTGCACCGCGGCCACGCGATCGGCGCGCTCGGCGTCGTCCTCCACACCGGCTCGGCGGTCGGTACGGCGCCGGGCGGGGGCTCGCGCCGGGCCGAGGCGATGGCGCAGGTGCGCTCCGACGTCCGGCCGCTGCTGGATGAGCTGGACGCGCTCGGCGAGGACGCGCCCTGGCTGCTGCTGGAGCCCACCGCCGGACAGGGCAGCTCGCTCTGCTCCCGGATGGAGGAGCTGGCCGAGTACGTCGAGGCGCTGGACGGGCACCCAAAAGTCGGCGTCTGCCTGGACACCTGCCACGCCTTCGCCGCCGGACACGACCTGGCGGCGCCCGGCGGGGTGACGGCCGCGCTGGACGCCCTGGCCTCGGCGGCCGGTCCCGGCCGGCTGCGGCTGATCCACGCCAACGACTCCGAGGACGTGGTCGGCGCCCGCAAGGACCGGCACGCCAACATCGGCGCCGGGATGATCGGCGCGGAGCCGTTCCGCGAACTGTTCGAGCACCCGGAGACGGCCGGGGTGCCGCTGCTGGTGGAGACCCCGGACCGCAAGCACGGCGGGGACGGCACCGGGCACGCGATGGACATCGCGGTGCTGAAGGAACTGCGCGAACGGGCGGCGGTCGCGGTCTGAGGCCGTAGGGGTCTCCGCGCCCGGACCGCCGGGGCCCGGACAGCCGAGAGCCCGGGGGCCGGCGGGCGGCCTCCGGGCTCGGGTGCGACGGGATCAGCAGCCGCAGTCGCTCTGGCTGTGCTCGGCGAAGTTGAACCAGGTGGCGTGCGGACCGAACAGGCCGACGCCCGCGGAGCCGGACTCCAGGCTCTCCCCGGACGACTGCGCCGGCGCGAAACCCCCCGCCATGGCCGAGGTCGGGAGCGCCACGACGGCACCGGCCACGGCGACGACGACGGCGAGCTTGCGGATCTTCCCACGAAGCGACATCTGATGTCCTCTGGTTCGTCTCTGGTCCTCAACCCGCGCCCCCGAACGGCCTGTTCGACCGATCGACGGGCCGGGCGGCGCCCCACCGGGGAGACGCCGCGCCAAGGTTGGCACACGAACCCGCACGTTCGAGCGCGCGCCGCAACCCGCCTGGGGCATTCGGGTGAACCATCTCCCCCGGCCGGACGAACACAGTCACACATGTGCATTTACGGTCGAACAGTCACTCGAAGCGCGCCGGACGAGTGCCCGTCCAACCGCCCCGCGACCGCAAGTCTTGCGGTGATCCACCAGCCTGGATGAACAAATCCCATCGATTTGGCGCAAAGTATCGCCTGGTCCGACATTGGTAGTCGTGCCTCGTAGCTCCACCGGGCGCGAGCAGGACCACGAAAGGCGCACGACCTCCATGCAGACCAGCCCCGCCGCAACCCGGCAGGCGCCCCGGCCGAGCGGCCCGGAGAACCCGGACCAGGCCACCCCCACCCCGTCGAAGCACCGCCGCTTCGGGCTGCCGACCGCCACCGCCCTGGTGATGGGCAACATCATCGGCGGCGGCATCTTCATGATCCCCGCGGCCGTGGCGCCGTTCGGGACGGTCAGCCTGCTCGCCTTCGTCGTCCTCACCGTGGGAGCGATCGCGCTGGCGCTGGTCTTCGGGCAGCTGGCCCGCCGCAACCCGCGCACCGGCGGACCGTACGTCTACGCCCGCGAGGCCTTCGGGGACTTCGCCGGCTTCCTTTCCGCCTGGTCGTACTGGATCACCACCTGGGTCAGCAACGCGGCGCTGGCGGTGGCCGCCGTCGGCTACCTGGACGTACTGCTGCCGCTGGGCCACTCCATCCCGCTGGAGATCACCGCCGCGCTGGCCTTCCAGTGGCTGCCCGCGCTGGCCAACCTGGCCGGCACCCGGTACGTCGGGGTCGTCCAGCTCGTCTCCACCGTCCTGAAGTTCATCCCGCTGCTGCTGGTCTCGGTGGGCGGGCTGCTCTCCTTCGACTCGAAGAACCTCGGGCCGTTCGACGCCAGCGGCCAGGGCTGGATGGGCGGCATGTCGGCGGCCGCGGCGATCCTGCTGTTCAGCTACCTGGGCGTGGAGTCGGCCGCGATGAGCGCCGGCCAGGTCCGCGACCCGGAGCGCAACGTCGGCCGGGCCAGCGTGCTCGGCACCGCCGGTGCGGCCGTGGTCTACCTGCTGGGCACGCTCGCGGTGTTCGGCACCGTCGCGCACGACCGGCTGATCCACTCCAGCGCGCCCTTCTCGGACGCGGTGAACGTCATGTTCGGCGGCTCCTGGGGCGGCACGGTGATCGCCGTCGCCGCGCTGGTCTCGATGGTCGGCGCCCTCAACGGCTGGACCCTGCTGTCCGCCCAGGCCCCGTACGCGGCGGCCAAGGACGGCCTGTTCCCGGCCGTGTTCGCGAAGGAGAAGCGGGGGGTGCCGGTCTTCGGCGTGATCATCAGCGTCGCGCTGGCCTCGGGCCTGACCGTGCTCAACTTCGCCAGCGGCGCCAAGGGCGCGTTCGAGATCCTGGTCCTGGTCACCACCTTCACCGCCACCGTCCCCTACCTGCTCTCGACCGCCGCCCAGCTGTACTGGCTGGTCCGCGGCGCCACCGAGAAGGTCAACGGCACCCACCTGGTGCGGGACGCGGTGCTCGGCCTCGGCGCCTTCGCCTTCTCCCTGTGGCTCCTGGCCGGCGCCGGCTACGCCGCCGTCTACCAGGGCGTCCTCTTCCTCTTCGCCGGCATCCTGGTCTACGTCTGGATGGCCGGGCGCCGCCGCGCCGGCTGACCCCCGGCGGTCCGCCGCCCGCGAAGCGCACACCCGTGGCGGGTGCCGGAATCGTCCGGCACCCGCCACGGGCGCGTTCGGAGGCCGCTCAGCTTGCCTGGTCGGACGGGAAGGCCACGGGGTACGGCTCGGCGAAGTCGGCCGAGCGGGAGACCTCGCGCCACCTGGTGTCCTCCTCCAGGAGCCGCCGGTCCATGGCGATGGAACTCTCCGCCGCGTTGACCCCGAGCGGCAGGTGGTCCGGGATGTCGCGCCGCTTGGCCACCCGTACGAGGATCCCGGCGGCGCGGACCGGATCGCCCGCGGCGCCGGCGTCGCCCTGCCGCAGCCGCTTGTTGAGGGCGCCTACCGTCTCGGCGTAGGCCGCCGGGATGTCGTGGACGACCATCGAGGAGCCGGCCCAGTCGGTGCGGAAGCCGCTGGGCTCGACGACCAGCACCTTCACCCCGAACGGCGCCGTCTCGACGCGCAGCACCCGGCTGAACCCGTCGATGGCGAACTTGGCCGCCTGGTAGGAGGCGATCCCCGGGGAGCCGCCGACCCTTCCGCCCACCGAGGAGAACTGCATGACCAGCCCGCCCCGCTGCTCGCGCAACAGCGGCAGCGCGGCCTTGGTGACGTTGTACACGCCCCAGAAGTTGGTCTCGAACTGCGCGCGGAAGTCGGCGTCCTCGGTGGTCTCGATCGGCGACACGTTGGCGTAGCCGGCGTTGTTCACCAGCACGTCGATCCGCCCGAAGTGCGCGTGAGCCTCGGCGACGGCCGCGCGTGCGGCTTCCGGGTCGGTGACGTCCAGCGCGATCGGGCGAATCCGGTCGCCGAACTCCTCGGCGAGGTCGGCCAGCTGCTCCGGGCGGCGGGCGGTCGCGGCCACCCGGTCGCCGGCTTCGAGTGCCGCCCGCACGAGGGTTCGCCCGAAGCCCCGCGAGCTGCCGGTGATGAACCAGGTCTGTTCCATGCCCTGCTCCGTGTTCTGTTCCATGCCGTTAGTAAAACACCGTTGCGCTATTAGTGCAACGCCGTTGCGCTAATAAGGCAACGGCGTCGCCTTACCATGGGCACGTGGATGAAGCATCGGAGTTCCAGCGCGCACGTTCGCCCGAGGCCAAGCGGCGACGCGAGGCCTCGATCCTGGAGGCCGCCCGGTCGCTCGGCGGGGAGCGCGGCATCAGGGACATCACCCTCACGGACATCGCCACCGCGGTCGGGATGCACAAGTCGGCGCTGCTGCGGTACTTCGAGACGCGCGAGGAGATCTTCCTGCGGCTGACCGCGGAGGGCTGGCAGGAGTGGTCGGACGCGCTGTCCGCACGGCTGCGGGAGAACGCCGAACCGGGCCCGGCGTCCGTCGCCCGGGCGTTCGCCGCCACGCTCGCGGCCCGCGGGCTGTTCTGCGATCTGCTCGCGCACGCGCCGCTCAACCTTGAGCGAAACGTTTCACTCACCGCGGTGCGCGACTTCAAGCTCGCCACCCTCGCCGCCCGCGGGCCGATCACCGCGGCCGTCCGCGAACAGCTGCCCGCGCTCGACGACCAGGACGTCACCGACCTGGTCGCCACCGCCGTCTCACTCGCCGGGGCACTGTGGCAGATCGCCAACCCGGGCACGGAGGTCGCCGCCCTCTACCGCAGCGACCCGCGGCTCGCCCACGCCGTCATCGAGGTCGAGCCCCGCCTCGCCCGCGTCCTCACCGCGACGATCACCGGACTGGCCGCGGCGCCACCCGCCTGACCGGCCTCGCCGCGAGCACTCGGATGGATCATCTGACGTGCCGGGCAAGGGATTTGACCGTACGGTGCGATGCCAGGGGGTTACCTGAGCGAGAGGTGTCTACTGGCATGGCCGGGAAGTTCGAGCTGTACAAGGACGAGAGCGGGATGCACCGGTTCCGGCTCAAGGCGAGCAACGGGGCGATCGTGGTGACCGGCGACCCGCACGAGAGCAAGGACGACTGCCTGAAGAGCATCGAGTCGATCCGCAAGCTCGCGCCGTACGCGGAACTCAAGGAAGCCGCCGGGTCGGCCTGATACGGCCGGGGCCCGTCCGGCGGAACCCTGCCGGACGGGCCCCACTACGGAACGCGCGGGTCGGCGGTGCAAATCGCCGACCCGCGTTCGCCTGCACGACAGATCCCTTTGGCCGGAAGCACGCCGGGCGCGGAGACAACACTGGCATGCGCGTCGCCATCGTCACCGAATCCTTCCCCCCCGAGGTCAACGGAGTCGCCCACAGCGTGCTGCGGACGGCCGAGCACCTGGCCCGCCGGGGCCACCAGCCCCTCGTCGTCACCCCCGCACCCGCACGCGGCGCCCAGTGCCCGCCGGAGACCTTCGGCGGCGCCGACGGGGTGGAGATCCCCGTGGTGCGGATCCCCTCGATGCCACTGCCCGGGTACCCCCAGGTGCGGATCGCCCTGCCGAGCCGGCAGCTGGCGGCCGCGATCGCCGGGCACCGGCCGGACCTCGTGCACCTGGCCAGCCCGTTCGTGCTCGGCGCGCGCGGGATGCAGGTCGCGGCGCGGCTCGGGGTGCCCGCCGTGGCCGTCTACCAGACCGACCTGGCCGGGTACGCGCACGCCTACCGGGCCGGGCGGGGGCTCGGGGAGGCCGCGGCCTGGCGGCGGATCCGGGCCGTGCACCGGGCGGCCGCCCGGACGCTGGCGCCGTCCACCCCGGCCGCGCAGGACCTCACCGCGCACGGGGTGCCCCGGGTGCAGCTGTGGCCGCGCGGGGTGGACTCGGTGCGCTTCCACCCCCGGCACCGCGACGAGGCGCTGCACCGGGCGCTCGCCCCGGGCGGCGAGGTGCTGGTCGGGTACGTCGGGCGGCTGGCGCCGGAGAAGCGGGTGGACCTGCTCGCGGCGGCCTCCGCCCTGCCCGGGGTACGGGTCGTGGTGGTCGGGGACGGGCCCTCGGCGCCCGGACTCAAGGCCGCCATGCCCGGCGCGGTGTTCCTGGGACGGCGCACCGGCGAGGAGCTGGCGCGATGTTTCGCGACCCTGGACGTCTTCGTGCACACCGGCCCGCTGGAGACCTTCTGCCAGACCATCCAGGAGGCGATGGCCAGCGGCGTGCCGGTGATCGGCCCCGCGGCCGGCGGCCCGCTCGACCTGGTCGCCCACCACCGCACCGGACTGCTGGTGCCGCCGAGGGACGCGGCCGCCGTCGCCCGGGCGGTGGCCGAGCTGGCCGCCGATCCGGCGCGGCGCGCCGCGTACGGGCAGGCCGGGCGGGCCGAGGTGACCGCCCGCACCTGGGAGGCGGTCGGCGACCTGCTGCTACGGCACTACGCCGAGGTGCTGGCCGAACACCGGGGGCTGCCGCTGCCGCCCGCTCCCCCGACGGCGGCCGCCCCGGCGCTGCCGCCCGCCCTGCCGGAGGAGCTGCCTGCATGACCGCCCCCCTGACCATCGTGCGGCTCGCCAACTTCGTCACCCCGGTCTCCGGCGGGCTGCGCACCGCGCTGCGCCACCTCGGCGCCGGGTACCGGGCCGCCGGGCACCGGCCGGTGCTGATCGTGCCCGGCGAGCGCCGCGCCGAGGAGGAGACCGAGCAGGGCCTGGTGGTCACCCTGCCCGGCCCGGTGCTGCCCGCCAGCGGCGGCTACCGGCTGCTCGCCGACCGGCGGGCGGTGGCCGCCGAACTGACCCGGCTCGGCCCCGACCGGCTGGAGGTCTCCGACCGGACGACCCTGCGCTGGACCGGCACCTGGGCCCGGCGGCACGGCGTCCGCTCGGTGATGGTCTCGCACGAGAGCGCCACCGGGCTGCTGCGCACCTGGGGCCTGCCCGGTCCGCTCGCCGCCGCGGCCGCCGACCGGCTCAACGCCGCCACCGCCCGCGCCTACGACTCGGTGCTCTGCACCACCGACTGGGCGGCGGCGGAGTTCCGCCGGATCGGCGTGCCCAACCTGGTCCGGGCCCCGCTCGGGGTGGACCTGGCGGCGATGCGACCGCTGCCACCGGCCCGGCGGGCGGCGGAGCGGGCCCGGTACGCGACCCCTGAGCAGGTGCTGCTGGTGCTCTGCTCCCGGCTCTCGGCGGAGAAGCGGCCCGAGCGGGCGGTCGAGGCGCTGGCCCGGCTGCGGGCGCGCGGGCTGCCCGCCGTCCTCGTGGTGGCCGGGACGGGACCGCTGCGGGAGCGGCTGGCGGCCCGGGCCGCACGGCTGCGCCTGCCGGTGCGCCTCCTCGGGCACCTCGACGGGCGCGAGGCCGTCGCCCGGCTGCTGGGCTGCGCGGACGTGGTGCTGGCGCCCGGGCCGGTGGAGACCTTCGGGCTGGCCGCGCTGGAGGCGCTGGCCTGCGGCACGCCGGTCGCGGTCAGCCGCTCCTCCGCGCTGCCCGCGCTGATCGGGTCCGCCGGGGTGGCGGCCGCCGACAGTGGGCCCGGATTCGCTGCGGCCGTACGGGAGTTGCTGGCGAGGCCGGAGGAGGTGCGGCGCTCGACCGCCCGGGCGCAGGCCGAGCGGTACGGCTGGCCGGCGGCGGTGGCGGCCTTCCTGGCGGCCCATGGAGCGGGGAACTTCGAGGCGGTGGACGGGGGTTGGGATGAGCCTGCTGGACGTCGGGCCTGACCGGTCGGCGGAGGAGCGCCCGGCGGCGGGCGAGTTGCTGCGGTTCGTCGCACTCGGCGACTCGCTGACGGAAGGAATCGGGGACCAGGTCGGCGAGGGCTGGCGCGGCTGGGCCGCCGTCCTGGCACACTCACTGGCACCCGGGGGCCGGGAGGTCGAGTTCACCAACCTGGCCTACAGCGGAGCACTGACCACGGAACTGACGACACGTCAACTGCCGCGCGCGCTGGCCAGGAGGCCGCAGCTGGCGGCGGTGGTGGTCGGCGGCAACGACACCCTGCGGGCGGGTTTCGACATCCGGCGCACCACCCTGGAGCTGGACGCCACCCTGGGCGAACTCTCCGGCCACGGCGCGACCCTGCTGACCGCCTGCCTGCCCGACCCCGGTTCGCTGCTCCGGCTCCCGGCGCCACTCGGCCGCCCGCTGGCCCGGCGGATGCGGGCGGTCAACACCGTGGTGCACGCACTCACCGCGCGCCACCGGGCGGTGCACCTGCACATCGCCGAGCTGCCCTGGTACGAGGAGCGCCGGCTGCTCAGCGTCGACCGCCTCCACCCCAGCGCCGAGGGGCACCACCTGATCGCCCGCCGCTTCCACGGCCTGCTCGCCGACGCCGGCCACCCGCTCGGCCCGCCGCCCGCCGCCACCGCCGCCGAGCCGCCGCCGGGCCTGGCCGCCGACCTGTGGTGGATGGCCACCCAGGGCACCCGCTGGGTGGCCGCCCGCAGCACCGACCTGCTGCCGGGCCTGCTCGCCCTGGCGGCGGCGGAGGGCTACGCCCGCCTGCGCGGGGCGAGCGGCCGCTACGACGAGCAGATGGCCCGGGCGGCGGCGCGGGCGCTGGCGGAGCTGGGCTGACCCGCCTTCAAACTCCCGTCTGCGGGGCGACGCCGGGGCCCGCCTCCGGGTCCGTGTCACCCGTGAACGGCGGTCGATGCGGGGGCCGGACGGGAACCATGGAGGTGGCCGGGGGTGTCGTCCCCGGGTGGAGAGCCGTGGAGGGAGCTGGGGTGGAGGCGTCGGATACGGACGGGCGGGGGATTCTGGCAGCGGCCGGGGTGCTGTTCCCGGACAGGCAGGGGCGGGTGCTGGTGGTGCGGCTGCCGTACGACCGCAAGCACCCGGTGGCGGTGCCGGGCGGCGGATGGGAGCCCACGGACCACTCGCCGCGGGCGACGGCCGTACGGGAGATCGCCGAGGAGCTGGGGTTCACGCCCCGGTTGGGGCCGCTGGCCTGCGTGGACTGGGCGCTCGGCCCGAGCCGTCCGCCGATCGTGGCGTACCTGTACTGGGGCGAGCCGCTGACGGCGGAGCAGGCGGCGGCGATCCGGCCGGACACGGCGGAGGTCGGCGGCTGGGTGTGGCTGACGGTGGAGCAGGCGGCGCACGCGCTGCCGCCCCGGCTGTCACGGCGGGTGACGGCCTGTCTGCGGGCGCCGCGTACGGCCGGGCCGCTGGAACTGGAGGACAGCCGGCCCGTCGGGCACACGCTGCTGGAGCTGCCCGCCCACGGGCCGGTGCCGGAGTACACCGGGCTGGCCGACGCGCCCGGGCTGGGGGCGGCGGCGCCCGGTCCGGCGGCGCCGGAGCCGCCGATGGACCGGGACACCTACTACGCCAGCCGGCCGCGGATCCGGGCGAAGGCCCGGGCACTGTTCACCGACGGTGACGGCCGGGTGCTGCTGGTGCGGCTCCGGCCGTGGGACGGGCCGCGCGGGCGGGTGCCCTACTGGACGCTGCCCGGCGGCGGGGTCGAGGCGGACCGGGAGGGGCCCCGGGCTGCGGCACGGCGGGAGATCCACGAGGAGCTGGGCTGGCGGGTCGAGCCCGGACGGCTGCTGGCGCTGGACTGGCAGCCGGGAACGGCGGCCGACCCGGGGGCCGACCCGGCGACCGGCCGGGACACCGCCGTCCTGGTGTACGTGTTCGACGGCGGGACGGTGACGGAGGAACTGCTCGGCTCGATCGAGCTTCCGGAGCAGGAACTGGTGGACTGGCGGCTCTGCGACCCGGACGAGGCGCGGGCGCTGCTGTCCGAACCGTCCTGGGCCCGTACGGCCGCCGCGCTGGCCGCCCGGGCGCGGCCCGGCGGACCGGTCGAGCTGGTGCGCGGGCAGGTGGTCACCGGACAGGAGCCGCCACCCGGGTGACACTGGGGGCATGCGGAACACGATCGCGGAAGCGCTGGCCGGTCACCGGGTGGAGTCGGTCAGCGGCGGAGGCCGGCTCGACCTGCGGCTCGACGGGTCGGTGACGGTACGGGTGGCCCACGACTTCCGCTTCGCGGCGCCGTCCTTCGCCGCGCCGACCGGGGTCGAGCACTTCTTCCCGGCGCTGACCTTCCGGCCGAGCCCGGGCCTGCTGGGGCTGGTCGGCCGGACCGTCGACAGTGCCCGGATCACCCCGGCCGGCGGCCTGGAGCTGGGCTTCGGCGAGGGCGGGGCGCTGTCCGTGCCGCCGCACGCGCTGCTCGCGCCGTGGAGCGTGCTGACCGCCGAGGGCGCGCTGTGCGCCGGACTGCCGGGCGGCGAGGTCCGGTGGACGGAGCCCGACGGGGGCTGAGCCGGTGGCACGCGCCGGCGGGAGCCCGGCGGGGCCGGCGGGAGCCCGGCGGGGCCGGCGGGAGCCCGGCGGGGCCTGGGCCGCCGCCGGGGCCTCGTCCGGCCGCTCTGCGGGTCAGACCTCCAGGTCCGCCTCGATCCTGGTGAGCTGGTGGCGGGCCATCGCCAGGTTGGCGCGGGCCTTGTCCAGCGCCAGGTAGAGGAAGAGGCCCTTGCCGGTGCGGCCGGTGAGCGGGCGGATCAGGTGGTACTGGCTGGTCAGGGTGATCAGGATGTCCTCGATGCCGTCCTGCAGGCCGAGCATGTCCATGGTGCGCATCTTGGCCCGGACCACGTCGGTGTTCCCGGCCGCGGCCACGTTGAGGTCCAGGCCGCCGGGGCCGTCGAGGGTGGCGAGCGCCATGCCGCTGTTGTAGTCCACGAGGGCCGCGCCGATGGCGCCCTCGATGCTGGTCATGGCCTGCTTGAGCGCGCCGGCTGCGTCGGTCATGGTAGTCAACTCCCGGTGATCGATGTCTTGTTGATGGGGTGTGGCGGTGGGTTCGGGTGGTGGTCGGGGTCAGCCCGCGTCCAGCGACTCCTTGGGCGCCAGGGCGCCGCTCAGCAGCGCGGCGATGCGCTGGGCGCAGCGGCGGGCCTCCAGGTGGAGCCGGCCGACGTTGACGTCCGGGTGCGCCAGCAGGGTCAGCACACAGCTGCCGCCGGCGGCGTACGTGGCGACGTAGCCGTGCTCTCCGCGCACCAGCGACTCCCGGAACTCGCCCTGGCCGGTGGTGTCGGCGAGCCGCTGGGCCAGCGACAGCGAGGCCGCCGTCATCGCGGCCAGGCCTGAGGGTTCGGTGCCGTGGGTGTCGTGCGCGATCAACAGGCCGTCCACGCTGGCCACCAGGCCGCCCGCGAGGTGCGGGACGCGGCGCTTGACGGCGCGGAGTTCGGCGAGCAGCTCGGTCTCCAAGGCGATCAGTTGTCTCCTTCCGACACGCTGCTTGAGCGCCCGCCTCATGGCCGGTACGGCGGGGTCGCGGGCGGAGAGTTGCTCAAAGTCGGGCCTCCAGTAGGTCTCGGACCCGGGTCAGCAGCGCGATGTCCGGGTCGGGGACGGCCGGCGGGTGGGCCGCGGCCGGGGTGGGCGGTCGGTCGGAGCGCGTGGGGGCGGGGGGACGGGCCGGGGCTCCCGTCGGGTCGGTTGCCGGGGCGCCGCGGAGGGTGGCACCGGGGATCCTGCGGTGCAGGCCTCCGGGCCGTCCTTTCGCTCCTCCGGCTCCCGGCGGCCGCGGGGGGACTTCGGCTGCCCCGGCGGGGACTTGAGGCGCCCGGGCGGGAGCTTGAGGCGCCTGCGCGGGGGTCTGGGCCGCCTGGCCGGGCGCGGGTGCGGCGTGGTGCGGGGCGTCGAGCAGTCCGGCGGCGGCCAGGCGGCGGACGTCCGCCGTCACGCCGAAGCCGGAGCGGCCAAGCAGCCGGGCCAGGTCCGCCGGGGTTCTTCGACCGTCGGCGTGGTCGAGCAGTTCGCACCGGCGGCGGCCGGGCGGGCGGTGCGAGGGGCGCCGATGGTGCTCGACCGGGCGGACGGGCGCCGTGTCGAGCTGTGGCCAGGGCCAGATCCGGTCGAGGAGCCGGCGTCGGCGCTCGGCCTCGCGGTGCAGTCGCGCCGGGTCGACCGCGGCCACCGCTCCGAGCCAGTGCCGGGCGTCGGGTTCGAAGCGCCAGGTGCCGCCGGCCCGGTCGGCGAGGACGAAGTAGGCGGCGTCGAACAGCGTTCCCAGGTGGCCGAGTTCGAGTTCGCCACGGGTGAGCAGGCGGCGGTCGACCAGTTCCGCGCCGACCCGCCCGTGCGGGCCGTGGAGACGGAGGAGCTCGAACCAGTCTCCGGGGGTGGTCCGGCCGCAGCCGGTGAGCAGGTCGGCCAGGCCGGGGGCGCGCGGGGACTCGGCGGCGGTCACCAGGCCGTCGACCAGGTACAGGCTGCCGAGCGGGCCGTGCAGGGCTCCGGTGGCGCGGCGGTCGGAGAGCAGGGCGACGGCCTCGGCCGGGGTCCGGGGCACGACGGGGTCGGGCCGGCCGACCGGCTCGGCCGGTGTGGACGTCGCCGTTGGTTCGGCGGTCGCGCTCACCCCAGCACCAGTTCCTCGGCGAGCGCCTGGAGGCGGAAGCGGGCGGCGGCGAGGTTGCCGGCTTCGCGGTCCAGCCAGAGGTGCAGGACGAGTCGGCTGTCGAAGACGGTGTCGATGAAGCGGATCAGGTGGTAGCTGCGGCCGGCGGTGACGATGATGTCCTCCAACGGGGAGCTCCGGTCCTCCGCCGCGGTGAAGGTCTGGCTCTCAACTGCCGCTCGTACCAGGTCGGTTGCCTCGGCGGCGGAGGCCTCGTGGTCACCGGTCGGGCTCTCGCCGAGGCTGCCGAGGGCGAGTCCGCTGCTCCAGTCGACCAGGCTCGCGGCGCGCGCCCCGGCAATCGCCATCGCCCCGGAGAGGCATTCGTCGATACCCGGCACACCGGCTCCTTCGCGGGGTCTGGGCGGCCGGGCGCAGCACGGCTCCGGCCGGGTCGCCACCAGCAGTGGCAGGTTCGACACGGAAGGCTACTGGCGGATCTCATGCGACGAACATTCCAATGGCATATTCACACCAGTAACGGCCAGTTCTGGCCAAGATGTGACGATGCGTCAGTCCTGCCCGACAGGCAAACCCGCTGGCCGGTCGGCCGTCACGGACGGCCGCCCACCGGCCACCTGGCACGGGACCTTGGCCGGTATCCGGCCACGGTGGCGAGTTTCGAGCCCGAAAGTGCGATAAGAGGCCGAGCCTGGAAGGCGCATGACGACGTGCATGACGACGTGCATGACGACCTGCATGACGAAGTGCACGACGAAGCGCGAGGCGAAGTGCGTACGACGAAGGGGCCCGTTCCGCTGGACGGAACGAGCCCCTTCGGGTGGAGCGCCAGGCCCGGATCGCACGGACTCTTCCTACTGAAAGTAGGACGTGCTCTGGTAGCACCGCTGACGCCTGCTCGGGAGATTTCGTTTTCCGAAGATCACTTCCTCCCGACGAGAAGAACAGTAGCAGGTCATCACGCCTGGTCAGAAATCGAAAACAATCGAACGGGACCGGGCGGGAGTCACCGGGGCCGGGCGAGGGCCGGGCGAGGAGCGAGCGCGGGGCAGCCCGGCCTCATGACCGGTCCAGCAGCGCTCCGTAACCGGCGATCAGGGCGGCGAGGCCGAGGTCGAAGGCCTGGTCGGCACGTTCGCGACCGGCGGGCACGGCGTCCAGGGCCCCGGCCAGCCGCGGGGTGGCCGCACGGTCGACGGCGTCGACCATGACGTCCGGCGCGACCAGGTCCAGGGCCGAGCCGAGGATGAAGCTCTCCAACGCCGTGATCACGCCCATCACGTCACCGGCGGCGAAGCCGGCGTCCTCCAGGGTGGCGACGGCCCGTTCGTACAGCTCGTGCATGAACGATTCGGCGAGCGGGGCGGTGGCGAGCAGCCGGACGATGCCGGGGTGCCCGGCGAAGGCGTCCCGGTAGGCGTGCGCCCAGGTGCGCAGCGCGGCGTCCCAGGACTGGTCCCACATCGACTGCTCGCCGATCGTGCGCACCAGTTCGGCGCGCATCAGGGCGACGATCTCGGCCCGGCCGGCCACGTGGTGGTAGAGCGCGGACGGGCTGACCTTGAGGGCGCCGGCCAGGGCGGGGATGGTGAGGTCGCCCGCCTCGTCGACCAGCCGCAGCGCGGTGTCCACGATGCGCTGCCGGTCCAGCAGGGGTGTTCGCGGCCTGGCCATGCCCGTCCCTCGTTCTCGTGTTCACCATGGGGGCGGGGGACGGCGGCCCCCAAGTTCAAGATCATCGTTATCCAAGCGTTATTGAATGGCTTTCAATAAAACTCTTCCGCACCCGCCGGTGCCGCGCCTACGGTAACCGAAACCCATTCGGTTTAGGCGGGCCCCGGCAACCCGGCCCGCCCTGCCCCGGAGAGGACGCACACCCCCGTATGCGTGCCGACACGATCTTCACCGGAGGCCGGATCCACACCGGAGACCCCGCCCTCCCCCGCACCCACGCGCTCGCCGTCACCGCCGGACGGATCACCGCCCTCGGCGACGCCGCGCTCGCCCTGCGCGACGAGCACACCGAGACCGTCGACCTGGACGGCGGCGCCCTGCTGCCCTCCTTCGGCGACGGCCACATCCACCCCCTGCTCGGCGGCCTCGGCCTGCGCGGAGTGCCGGTGCGCGACTGCACCAGCCTGGAGGAGGTCGTGGCCGCCGTCCGCGACTGGGCGCAGCGCCACCCCGAGGCGGAGTGGATCACCGGCGACGCGGTCAACCCCTGGCTGGCCGAAGGCGGGCTGTTCGACGCCCGGCTGCTGGACGCCGCGGTGCCCGACCGGCCGGTGCTGCTGCGCACCATGGACCACCACACCGGCTGGGCCAACAGCGAGGCGCTGCGCCGGGCCGGCTACGGGCCCGACACGCCCGAGCCCGTGGGCGGCGAGATCGTCCGCCGCCCGGACGGCAGCCCGCTCGGCACGCTGCGCGAGTTCGGCGCGCTCAACCCCGTGCTCGCACTCGTCCCGGTGCCCCCGCCGGCCGAGCAGGTCGCCGCGCTGCGCGAGACCACGGAGACCCTCGCCGCCGCCGGGATCACCTGGGTGCAGGACGCCTGGGTCGAACCCGCGCAGGTCGACACCTGGATCGCGGCGGTGGCCGAGGAGGAGCTGCCGGTGCGGGCCGGGCTCGCCCTGCTGCTCGAACCGGACGGCTGGCGCGAGCGGCTCCCCCGTCTGGCCGCCGACCGGGACCGGGTCGAGGCCGCCGGGCGCGGCCGGCTCACCGCCCGGGCGGTCAAGTTCTTCGCCGACGGTGTGATCGAGTCCGGCACGGCCGCGCTGCTGAAGCCGTACAGCGACTGCCCGCACTCGCACGGCGTCGCCAACTGGACCGCCGCCGAGCTGGCCGACGCCGTCACCGCCGTGGACGCGCTCGGCTTCCAGCCGCACATCCACGCCATCGGCGACCACGGCGTGCGGATCGCGCTGGACGCCGTCGAGGCCGCCGCGCGCCGCAACGGACACCGCGCCCGCCGACCGGTGATCGCCCACGTCCAGCTGGTGCACCCGGACGACCTCGCGCGCTTCGCCGAGCTCGGGGTGATCGCCAACTTCGAGCCGCTGTGGGCCCAGATCGACCCGCTGATGACCGAGCTCACCCTGCCCAGGATCGGCCCCGAGCGCGGCGCCCGGCAGTACCAGATCGCCGCCCTGCTGCGCGGCGGTGCCCGGATCTCCTTCGGCAGCGACTGGCCGGTCACCCGGTACGAACCGCTCGCCGGACTGGCCACCGCCGTCACCCGGCAGACCCCGGACGGCCTGCCGGAGGGCGGCTGGCTGCCGGAGGAGCGGATCGGACTCACCGAGGCGCTGGCCGCCTACTCGGCGGGCGTGGCGCACCAGGCCTTCGAGGAGGCCGAGTGGGGTGTGCTGCGGCCGGGCCTGCGGGCCGACCTGGTCCACCTGGCGACCGACCCGTACGCCGTACCGGCCGCCGAGCTCGCCTCGGTCGAGGTGGCCGGCACCTGGCTCGGCGGGCGGCGCACCCACGGCGCCGGCTCCGTGGCCGGCGGCTCCGCGCGCGGCGGAGCGCAGGCCCGAACGCGCTGAGGCACCCCCCTCACCGGTGCCCCCCTTCACCGGTACTCCGGCCACACCGGTACTCCGGCCACACCGGTACTCCGGCCTCACCGGTGCTCCGGCCCGGCCGTTCCCCACGGCGGCCGTGCCTCGTTCCCCTTGACGGCCGCCCCGGCCGTTTCCGTTCCCTCCGACGGCGGCCGACGCGTGATCGCCCTCGGCCGTCCTACCCTCGTTCGTACGACCCCAGGAGAGCCCCCCATGACCCTGCCCTCCGACACCGTCCCCGTCACCTCCGTCCCTCCCCCCGACACCGCCCGAGCCGACGGGCTGGAACGCGGTGTGCTCGGCACCGGCGACATCGTCTTCTTCGTCGTGGCCGCCGCCGCGCCGCTGACCGTGATGGCCGGCGTGGCGCCCTTCGCCATCTCCTTCGGCGGCATCGGCACACCGGTCGCCTACCTGGCCACCGGCGTCGTGCTGGCGCTGTTCGCGGTCGGGTTCACCGCCATGACCACGCACATCCGCAACGCCGGGGCCTTCTACGCCTACGTCACCCGGGGGCTCGGACGGGCCGCCGGGCTGGGCGCGGCGCTGCTCGCGGTGCTCTCGTACAACGCCATCCAGATCGGCATGTTCGGCGCCTTCGGGTTCTTCGCCCACACCACGGCCGCCGACCTGCTCGGGCTGGACCTGCCCTGGCCGGTCTGGGCGCTGTTCGGGGTGGCGGTGGTCTGGTTCCTCGGCTACCGCTCGATAAACCTCGGCGCCCGGGTGCTCGGGGCGCTGCTGATCGCCGAGACCGGGATCCTGCTGGTGCTCGCGGTGGCGGTGCTGGTCAAGGGCGGGGCGCACGGGCTCAGCCTGTCCTCGTTCGCGCCGCACAACGTGTTCTCCGGAGGCATGGGCGGGGTGCTCGGGCTCTCCTTCGCCGCCTTCATCGGCTTCGAGGCCACCGCGATCTACCGTGAGGAGGCCCGCCGGCCGCACCGGACCGTGCCGCGTGCCACCTACGCCGCGATCGCCTTCCTCGGTCTCTTCTACACCTTCATCACCTGGATGATCGTGCAGGCCTTCGGCGACTCGGGCGCCGTGGAGGCCGCCACGGCCGACCCGGCCGGGATGTTCTTCACCGCGATGACCGACTACGTCGGCGGCTGGGCCACCGACGTCCAGCGGGTGCTGATCGTCACCAGCCTGCTCGCCGCGCTGCTCGCCTTCCACAACACCATCACCCGGTACGGGTACGCGCTCGCGACCGAGCAGGCGGCCCCGGCCGCGCTCGGCCGGATCCACCCGCGCCACGGCTCGCCGTGGATCGGCGGCATCGCGCAGTCGGCGCTGGCGGCGGTGGCCGTCGTGGTGGCGGCGCTGATCGGGGCCGACCCGTACAACCAGTTCTTCCTCTGGGTGAACTCCCCCGGGGTGGTCGGCATCCTGGTGCTCCAGGCGCTGGCCGGGCTCGCCGTGTTCGCCTTCTTCCGCCGCAACCCGGCGGCGGCCCGGGCCTCCGGACGCTTCCGTACGGTCGTCGCGCCGCTCGCCGCCACCGCGCTGCTGTGCGGGGCGACGGCCCTGGTGGTGTGGCGGCTCGACCTGTTCACCAACGCCGGGCCGGAGGTCAACTGGCCGCTGGTCGCGATCGTGCCGGTGGTGTTCCTGACGGGCGTCGGGATCGCACTGCGGCTGCGGGCGCGACGGCCGGAGGTGTACGCGCGGCTGGGAACCTCCGAGGTGGACGCGGGCTGAACCGCGCCCGAGGGGTGGTCCGCCGGACAGACCCTAGGGCTTCGCGGACCCGGCGAAGGTCCGCACGCCCGCTCCCTGGCCTCGCGGCTGGCCGACCGCCTCGGCGAGCAGCCGGTAGGAGTCGAACAGCGCGGTGCGGTCGTAGGTGCTGGTCGCGACCAGGAACTCGTCCGCGCCGGTGCGCGTCACCAGGGCGGCCAGCTCGGCGGCGGCCTGTTCCGGGGTGCCGGCGATGTGGCCCTTGAGCGACTGCTCGAACGCCGCCCGCTCACGGGCGCTCATCGTCCGGGCCAGGATCTCGGGGGCCGGGGCCAGTGGCGGGAACTCCCCGTGGGTGCGGGAGTACGCGCCGGCCCAGGCCTCCGGAACGAGCAGCTCGCGCGCCCGCTCCTCGGTCTCGGCCACCGCGACCGTGCCGGAGACCACCACGTACGGCTCGGCGGCCTGCCCGGAGGGGCGGAAGCGGCTGCGGTAGCGGTCGATCGCGGCGAGCATCCGGTCCTCCCCCCGCGCGGCGGCGATCACCAGCGGCAGCCCGGCGTCGGCGGCCAGGTCGGCGCCCGTGCCGGTGGCCAGGACGAAGGCCGGGACGTGCAGGCCCTCGGCCGGGCGGGCGTGCACACCGCGGTGTGCCTGCTGCGAGCCGTCGAAGTACCCGAGCAGCTCGGCCAGCTGGGCGCCGAAGTCCTCCGCAGCGTCCTTCTCCCGCCCGAGCGCCCGCCGGACGCCGTCGGTGAAGCCCACCGAGCGGCCGAGCCCCATGTCGATCCGGCCGGGGAACAGCGATGCCAGCACGCCGAACTGCTCGGCGACCACCATGGGTTGGTGGTTGGGCAGCATCACCCCGCCGGTGCCGACCCGGATCCGGGTGGTGGCCGACGCCACCGCCGCGGCGAGCACCGTCGGCGCCGAGCCGGCCACCCCGGGCACCCCGTGGTGCTCGGAGACCCAGAACCGGTGGTAGCCGAGCCGCTCGGCCTCCCGGGCGAAGGCCACCGTGTCCCGCAGTGCCTGCGCCGGCTGCTCGCCCCGCCTGGTGCGGGAGCGGTCGAGGACGGAGAGCCTGGTCGCGGGCGTAGCACTGGTCACGTCGCTGGACAACGCCCTCCCGCCGGGCGGGCATTCCCCGGGGCCCGGGCCCCGGCGCGCGGGGCCGCGCCCTCCCTCGGCTCAGGAGCCCGCCCCGGGTATTCGGCCCGGTCGCCCGCCCTCGGCCTTGCGGCGGCCCCAGGGCTTGTAGACGGACAGGACGACGTTGAAGAGGTAGAGCGACAGCGCGACCGCCGGGACGATCACCGTGTTGTACCGGACGAATCCGAGGTCCGACGCCGGGATCGGGCCGGTCGGATGCGCGTCCGCCACCCGCACCGCGTCGTGCAGCCGGGCGGTGAGGGCGAAGACCGAGGCCGTCATCGCCCCGAGGGTCAGCCAGAACTTGGTGCTCACCCAGTAGTACCGGAACAGCCCCCAGGACGTGCCGAGCCCCAGTGCCACCCCGCTCAGGAGGCTGAGCAGGCTCAACGGCACGACCAGCGTGTCACCGAGCATGCCCATCGCCCGGTAGGCGGTTCTGAGCCGGTCGGCGTCGTCGGTGGTCAACGCCGTCACCGCCAGGGTGAGCAGGCAGAGCATCAGCGCCAGCCAGCTCACCGAGACGACGACGTGCAGGACGACCAGGCGCTTGCGCGCTCCCGGCGACAGGCGGTGGTCGGCGGACCGCCGCCCGGCGCCGGGGGCCGGCGCGGGCCGGGCGGCGGCTCCGGTGGACGAGCGCACGGGTACCTCCTTCGAGTCAGGGCCACGAGGACGCGACCAGACTCTCCCCACCGCCCGTCATCGGACATCTGACGACGGAAGTAACCTCGCCTACTCCCGCGCGAGTACGTGCCCACCCCTCACCGTGGGTGCCGAACTCCCCCGGGAGTACCGACGCCTCCTCGCCACTCAGCCCGTCACCGCGAAGCCCTGCGCCGCGCCCAGCCGCTGCAGCGAGTCCTGGCCGGGGATCCCGTCCGCCGCCGATCCGGAGTATCCGCACCGCCGCTGCCAGCCCGCGTACGCCGCGACCGTGAGGCTGCCGAAGGAGCCGTCCACCCACCGCTGTTCGAGCAGCCCCTCGTCCGCCAGCGCCTGCTCGACGATCGCCACCTCCGCCCCGTAGGTCAGGTGCCCCTGCTCGGCCGGCGGGTCGCTGTGCGCCGCCGCGACCACGTGGGCGAGCGAGACGGTGCGCGGCCCGGGCAGGTAGCCGAGCAGCCGCCGCAGCGAGGTCTCGCCCGGAACGCCGTCCGCCGCCGGTCCGGAGTAGCCCAGACTCCGCTGGTAGTCCGCGTAGTTCTCGGTGTCCGCGTCCGTCCAGTCCGGCCCGGGCCCGGAGTTGTAGTGGGCGCCGAAACCGCGCGCGACCAGCCCCCGCCCGACCGTGGTCACCTGGTAGCCGTGGGCGCCGTAGCCGTAGGCCAGGCCGTTGACGGTGACCTCGTACCGGGCCGGGCCGGCGCTCGGCGGCGGGGAGCCCGAGCCGCCCGTGAAGACGGGCCAGGAGCCGGGGTCGGTGTGGTCGTTGTAGGGCACGTGGGCGTGCGCGTACCAGCCGCCCTGGGTCTCCCACACCTGCTCGTCGCGGTGGGAGGAGAAGTCGGTCGGCAGGCCCATCGGCCACGCGTCGGGCACGCCCCAGGAGGAGATCCAGGCGTGGATCCGGTCCCAGCCGGCGCACGGGGTGTCGACGAGCCTGGGGTAGACCGCGCCCCCGTAGCGGCAGTACGGGAAGAACACCGCCTCGATCTGGATCACCACCCGCCCGGCCCGGTTGGTGCGGGTCGGGCTCTGGGCCGGGCTGAGCAGGCTCTTCGAACGGGAGTCGGCGGGGAACAGCTGGGCCATCCGGCCGATGAACGGGTCCCAGATCAGGTGCGGGGCGTCACCGGCCCCGCTGCCGGTGAAGTACGACACCAGGTCCTCGTAAGGCTCCCAGTCCAACGGCGCGGCCGCGGTCGCGTTGCGGTCCCAGGTGATGTGGGCGATGGCCTTCGGCGGGTACTGCTGGTCGGTCGACGCGTGATCGCCGAGGTCGTGCACCTCGGCACCGGGCAGCCACAGCTCGGGCATGCTGGCTCCTCCGAACGGCGTATGGACGTCCGAACGACGTACGAGGACGTCATTGCCGGTATCGGCAGGTTCACCCCTCGGATTAACCCCAATGGCCCAATGCGCGGCGTTGAACCTCCCAGGCCCGCACGGCCGTTCGGATCAACGATGGGAATTCGTCCTCGCGTACGGACCGGGGGCCGCGCCGCGTGCCGCCGGACCCGCGCCCAGCCCTGCCCGGAAAGGGGTCCGGGGGAAGCCCGGGAGGCCCTCGAAGCCGCCGGGCGGGGGCGTATTCCACCCCGCCACAGCCACCCTGTCAATCGTTGACTTCGGAAATGGTCTAGTCCACCGTAGTGCGCCTCGGCGCCCTCATCTCGCCGCCGCCACAAGGTTTCTGACGATCCGACGGAGAACCACCGCCATGCAAAGAGTCTGCCTCGCCCTGCCCACCATGCGGCCCTGTCCCGAGACCATCGCGGACCTCGCCGAGGAGGCGGCGTACGCCGTCGCGACCTTCGGGGCCGAGGTGCACCTCCTCATCCTCGACACCACCGACGGCGACGCGTTCGCGCGGAACGCGGGCGCCGTGGCCGCACTGGCCCCCACCCCCGGCGTGGTCGTCCACCACCTCGGCGAGGCGCGGCAGCGGGAGTTCCTGCGCCGGGCGGTCGAGCGCTCCGGCGCCGCCGACCCCGAACTGCTGCTCGACCTGATGCTCCCGCGGGCCGTCGCGTACGGTTCCTGCGTCAACCGGCTCTTCCTGGGCGCGGCCGCCCTGGGCTGCACCTCGACGCACCTGCGCAACGACGACGCCGACTTCCAGGTCCTCGACGGCCAGAAGGTCTTCCCGATCCACCACGAGCTGCTCTCGATCGGTCGGCCGGCCGGCGAGGCGGCGGCCGGCGTGTCCCGCTCCGAGCTCGACCCGGCCGACGCGGACAAGCCGGTGATGCTGGTCTGCGGCTCCTTCATGGGCGAACTCAACGTGGACATCGGCGAGATCCACGAGCTGGACCCGGCCGTCTACCGCGACGTGGTGCGCCTGTGGACCCCGCCGGTGTGGTCGGAGGAGGAGAGGGACGCGATGGTGGACGTCTCCTTCAAGGGCACCGACTCCGAGCCGTTCAGCGCCGACGAGTCCGTCCTCGGCGTGCCCGACATCTGGGACGTCAACATGTGCAACATCGCCCTGGACCACCGGGGCTACGAGGTGCTGCCGCTGCTGCCCTCGATCGAGACCATCGGCTGCGACTACGCCCTCCTGCACTCCCTGGTCCACGCCCGGATGCCGGGCGTCGTCCACAACCGCCACATCGTCAACTACTACACACCCGAGCGCCGCACCGGCGCCGGCTTCATCTCCTACCAGATGCGGTTCGTCAAGTTCCTGCTCTCGATGCTGTACCTGTACCCGGTCTACGGCGGGATGATCGATCTCGGCCGCGGGATGCTGGACGAGCGGCACGGGCTGAGGATCGAACCGATCCTCGACCTGGTGCGGGGCAGCGTCGACTGGGACCGGGCCGGGAACGAGCACTGCCTGGACGTCCTGGACCGCTCCTACCGCAAGCTGGGCGGCAAGTACGCCGAGCTCGCGGACGCGGTGGCCGGGAAGCGGCAGCAGCTCCTGGACGAGGCGCAGGAGGACGCCGAGCGCTGGGCGGTGCTCATCGAGGCCTGGGCGCCGATGGTGGCCGCCGCCCGCGCGGAGGGGCTCGGCGCCGCGGAGGTGCCGGCCGGGTGAGCGAGGACCTCCGGATCCGGCGACTGGCCGACGGCGACTGGGACGCCGTGGTCGCGCTGGAGCACGACGCCTACGCTGCCGACGGCCTGTCGGAGGGCCGGGAGGCGCTGGAGTCCCGCGCCCTCGGCTCGCCGGAGACCTGCTTCGTGCTGGAGCAGCGCGGCACCGTCCGCGGCTACCTGCTGAGCCTGCCGTACCCTCCGCTGCGCTGCCCGGACCTCGCCCGGCCGGAGGAGGGGGCGTACGAGTCGGGCAACCTGCACGTGCACGACCTGGTGATCGCCGAGGACCTGCGCGGCCGGGACGTCGCGCTGGGGTTCATGCGGCACTTCCGGGAGCGGGCGGAGGAGCTGGGCTTCGAGCGGATCTCGATGGTCGCGGTGCGCGGGGCGGACATCCTGCTGCGGCTGCTCGGCTACCGCGCGCACCGCGAGGTCGAGGTCCCCGCGTCCTACGGGCGGCGCGCGGTCTACATGTCGATGTCGATCCGCTGACCTGCGGGAACGCGTCGGACGAAGGCGCACTCTTTCGGCCTAGTTCGGACGGCGAAGATCACCCCATCGGGTGAAGCTGGTGGCGGCTGCGCCCCGCGCGCAGCCGCCGGCAGCACCCGCCCGCCCGAGGGAGAAGCGCATGAAGGCCGCCGTCGTCCACGACTTCACCGCACCGCTGGTCATCGAGGACCGCCCGGTACCGGAGCCGGCCGCGCATCAGGTACGGGTCAGGATCGAGGCCTCCGGCCTCTGCCACACCGACATCCACGCCGCCCGCGGCGACTGGCCGGTCAAGCCGAGCCCGCCCTTCGTCCCCGGCCACGAGGGCGTGGGCATCGTGGAGGCGGTCGGCGGGCAGGTCCGGCACGTCCGGGCGGGCGAGCGGGTCGCCATCCCGTGGCTGGCCGACGCGTGCGGGCGCTGCGACCACTGCGTCTCCGGCTGGGAGACGCTCTGCCTCCAGCAGCACAACAGCGGCTACTCGGTGGACGGTGCCTACGCCGAGTACGCGCTCGCGCACGGCGACTACGTCGTCCCCGTGCCGGACGGCCTCGATCCGATGGACGCCGCGCCGCTGTCCTGTGCGGGCGTCACCACGTACAAGGCGCTCAAGGTCTCGGGCGCCCGCCCGGGCACCCGGGTGCTGGTCTCCGGCATCGGCGGGCTCGGTCACCTCGCGCTGCAGTACGCCCGGGTCTTCGGTGCCGAGACCATCGCCGTCGACGTCACCGACGACAAGCTCGCCCTCGCCCGCCAGCTCGGCGCCGACCACGTGCTGGACGCCCGCACCCAGGACGTCGCCGCCGAGGTGCAGGCGCTCGGCGGCGCCCACGCGGCCATCGCGCTCGCCGTCAGCAACGCCTCCTTCCAGGCCGCGTACGGCGCGCTGCGGCGCGGCGGCACCCTGGTGCTGGTCGCGCTCCCGGCCGGCGGAAAGCTCGAACTCCCGGTCTTCGAGACCGTGTTGAACGGCACCAGGGTGATCGGCTCGATCGTCGGCACCCGGGAGGACCTGGCCGAGGTCTTCCGGCTGCACACCCTCGGCCGCACCCGCGTCATCCGCGAGACCCGGCGGCTGGACGAGGTGAACGCCTGCTTCGACGAGGTGCTGGGCGGCGAGATCTCGGCCCGGCTGGTCTTCGACCTGCGCTGAGCCCCGCCGCCCGCCCGCCCTGGTCGGACAACGGCTGCCGCCCCGTGACGGACGGCACCCGTGCGGCTGCCGGTGATGCCGGTCCGCCGCGACGTCCGGAGGCTGTTGCGGTTGCGTCTCCGTTCCGTCCGGCGGGTGTGCGAAGCGGCCGACGGTCCGGGACCCTGGGGGCAACGACTCGTGCGGTGGGGGGAGTTGTCATGGGGGACGGCAGAGAGTTGACACCCGCCGTGGTGGCGGCACTGGTGCGGCTGGCCCGGGGCGCGGCCGACGGTCCGGAGCAGGCGGTGGCCGAGGTGGTGCGGGCGCGGCTGCGGGCGACACCGGAGGGCGCCCGGGTCGTGGCCTCGGTCGAGGCGAGCCCGGGCGATCCGCGCGGCCGGGAGATCCTCACCGTCGCCGTCGGCCAACTGCTGGACTCCGACCGGGCGTTCGCGCACTACCTGGCCACCACCCAGCTCGGGCGGCCCGCCGATCCGCCGACCGTCCACCTGCGGACGGACGTCGAGCCGAGCATCCTGCACCTGCGGGTCGACCCGAGGAGCACCGACCCGGGCAGCGAACCGGCCACCGGCCCGAGCACCGTCCAGCTCCGCCTGGACCCGCAGGCCGCCGGGGCCCAGGCGGTGGCCACCCGGCGCGGCAACAGCGGCATCGTCCTCGCACTGGCCCTGCTCCTGGTCGCCGTACTGGTCGCCGTCGGGGTCCGCCTGGGCTCACGCCCGCTGCTCCACCCCATAGGCCCCGAACTGGCGCACTCCGCCCGGACCCTGCGCGACCCCGCCCAGGTGCAGGCCGTACTGCCCGACGTACGGGCGATGCCCGGCGGCTGGCAGGTGGAGAGCGGGCCGGTCTCCGGCACCGGCGCGGGGGACGACGTGCCGTGCCTGCTCCCGGGCGCCTGCGATCAGCAACTCGCCTACGCCACCGTGGCGTTCCGTGCCGCCCAGGTGCACAGCGTGCAGTTCACCGTGGTCTCGTTCATCTCGGCCGACGCGGCCGGACGGGCCTTCGGCACGATGCTCGACCACGTCGGCGGCGAGGACTCCGCGGCCGCCGCGACCATCCCGCCGATCGGCGACCAGAGCGCCGCCCGTACGCACGGCGCGGCGGGGGCGGAGGCGCTGGTCCGGGTCGGTTCCACACTGCTGTACGTGCGCGACTCCGGGCCGGGCGCCCCCGCGACGACGCCCGTGCTGACCCTGTTCGCCCGGCTGCTCGCCGCGCGCGCCCAGCAGGCCCAGGACGGCCGCACGCCGGACGCCGACGCCCCCGCCGACCCTGCCTGAGCACTCCCACACCGCCCCGACCCGAGCGCTCCCCCGCCGACCCGACCCGAGCGCTCCCACACCGCCCCAGTCCGAGCCCCCGCGCGGAACACCGCCCCTCCCTCGCCCCGCAGGCCCCACCGGCCCGCGGGGCGTTCTTCCTGCCCGCATGCCCCCCGTCGCCCGAATGCATGTATCGCTCTCTTGACTGGCGTCACGAGCACGCCATACTGGCTTCACTCCCGCTCGCACGATGAGGTGCCCGCCCATGGAGCTCTCCCCCTCAGCGCACGTGGACACGTTCTGTCGCGACCATCTCCCACCCTTCGACCAGTGGCCCGAACTCCTCTTCGATCTCCCGGAGTTGAAGTATCCGGACCGGCTGAACTGCGCCTCCGCCCTGCTCGACGACACCATCACCCGGTTCGGCCCTGACCGCCGCTGCCTGCTCACCCCCACCGAACGGTGGTCCTACGGCGAACTCCGCGACCACGCCGACCGGATCGCCCGCCTGCTGACCGAGGAGCTGGGCCTGACCACCGGCAACCGGGTCCTGCTGCGCGGCCCCAACACGCCCTGGATGGCGGCCTGTTGGCTCGGCGTCCTGAAGGCCGGCCTGGTCGTGGTCACCACCGTGCCACTGCTGCGCGCGGCCGAGCTGACCGAGATCGTCCGGATCGCCCGGCCCGCCCTCGCCCTGTGCGACCACCGCTTCCTCGCCGAGCTCGACCGGGCGGCCGCCGACGCCCCCGACCTGCGCGTCCTCCCCTTCGGCGGCACCGCCCCCGAGGACCTGACCGCCCGCTGCGCCAGCCGGCGCGCCGACTTCACCGCCGTCCCGACCGCCGCCGACGACGTCGCACTGATCGCCTTCACCTCCGGGACCACCGGCCACCCGAAGGCCACCCTGCACTTCCACCGCGACGTGCTCGCCAACGCCGACACCTTCTCCCGCCACCTGCTGCGCCCCACCCCCGACGACCTCTTCGCCGGCACCCCGCCACTCGGCTTCACCTTCGGCCTCGGCGGCCTGCTGGTCTTCCCGCTGCGGGCCGGCGCCGCCAGCCTGCTGCTGGAGCAGGCCACCCCCGAACAGCTGGCCGAACAGGTCGGCCGGCACGGCGTGAGCGTGCTGTTCACCGCCCCGACCGCCTACCGGGCGATCCTGGCCTCCGGTCTCGCCGACCGGCTGGCCGGCGTACGGCGCTGCGTCTCGGCGGGTGAACCGCTGCCCGCCGCCGTCTGGGAGTCCTTCCACGCGGCCACCGGGCAGCGGCTGATCGACGGCCTCGGTGCCACCGAGCTGCTGCACGTGTTCATCTCCGCCGCCGACCAGGACATCCGCCCCGGCTCCACCGGCCGGACCGTCCCCGGCTACCGGGCCGCGATCCTGGACGAGCACGGCGCCCCCGTGCCGGACGGCGAGCCCGGACTGCTCGCGGTCAAGGGCCCGACCGGCTGCCGCTACCTGGACGACGCCCGTCAGCGCGACTACGTCCACGACGGCTGGAACCTCACCGGCGACACCTACGTCCGCGACCGGGACGGCTACTTCTGGTACCAGGCGCGCAACGACGACATGATCGTCTCGGCCGGCTACAACATCGCCGGACCCGAGGTCGAGCAGGCACTCGCCGCCCACCCTGCCGTGGCCGACTGCGCCGTGGTCGGTGCGCCGGACGCCCGGCGCGGCACGGTGGTCAAGGCGTACGTGGTGCTGCGCCCGGGCACCCCGGCCGGACCGGAGACGGTCCAGGCGCTCCAGGAGCACGTCAAACGCACCATCGCGCCGTACAAGTACCCGCGCGCCGTCGAGTTCGTGCCCGTGCTGCCGCGCACCGCGACCGGCAAGCTGCTGCGCGCCGAACTCCGCAGGAGGTCCGCCCTGACCCCCGCCAGCGTGGCCATAGAGCGCCGGGTCGAGTGGTCCGACACCGACGCGGCCGGGCACTACCACTTCTCCGCCGTGCAGCGCTGGGCCGAGGCGGCCGAGGCGACGCTGCTGCGCCGGCTCGGGCTGGCCGACCTGTTCGGGCGGATCCCCCGGGTGCACTTCGAGGCCGACTACCGGGAGCGGCTCTGGTTCGGGGACGTCGTCCGCACCGAGCTGCGGGTGGTCCGGGTCGGCGGTTCCTCGCTGCACTACGCCTTCGAGGTGCACGGCCCGCAGGGCCTGGCCGCCAGCGGCCGGATGTCGGTGGTGCACGCCGCGCCGCGCGCCGGGGGCGCCGAGCCCTGGCCCACGCCGGTGCGCCAGGCGCTGACGGAGGCCGGACCGCAGCCGCCGGAGGTGCTCGCATGACCCCGCAACCACGAGGAACGCAAGGAACACGAGGAACGCGAGGAACACCGGGGACGCCAGGAACTCCGGGAGCCCCGGGACCGCAGCGGATCGCCGTGATCGGCGCAGGCCCGGGCGGCCTCTACTTCGCCGCCCTGGCCAAGCAGCTGGCGCCGCAACGCGAGATCACCGTCTTCGAACGCGACGGCCGGGAGGACGAGTTCGGCTTCGGCGTGGTCTTCTCCGACGAGACGCTGGACGGCATCGCCCAGGCCGACCCCGAGGTCTTCGCCGCGATCAGTGCCGAGTTCGCCCGCTGGAGCGACATCGACATCCGCTACGCCGGCCAGGTCCGCACCAGCGGTGGCCACGGCTTCGCCGCCCTCGACCGCAACCGGCTGCGCGCCATCCTGCAACGGCGCTGCGCCGAGCTGGCCGTGGACGTCCGCTACCGCACGCCCGCCCCGCCCGTCGAGCGGCTCACCGCCGAGTACGACCTGGTGGTGGCCGCCGACGGCATCCACTCCGCCACCCGGGCGACGTACCCGGAGGCCTTCCGCACCGAGCTGGACGTGCGGCACTGCCGCTACATCTGGCTCGCCACCGACCGCGTCTTCGAGGCCTTCACCTTCATCGTCGAGGAGTTCGACTTCGGCGTCCTGCAGGTGCACGCCTACCCGTACAGCGCCACCCGCTCGACCTTCATCGTCGAGATCGCCGAGGACGCCTGGCACCGCTCCGGCTTCGAGGCCCGCGCGGGACACGAGTTGGCGCGCGGCGAGAGCGACACGGAGAGCGTTCGGCGCTGCGAGGAGCTGCTCGCCGGGCACCTGGGCGGCCACCGGCTGATCCCCAACGCCTCCCGCTGGATCCGCTTCACCACGGTGCGGAACGCGAGTTGGCGCCACCGCAACCTCGTGCTGCTCGGCGACGCCGCGCACTCCGCGCACTTCTCGATCGGCTCGGGCACCAAGCTGGCCCTGGAGGACGCGCTGGCGCTGGCCGCCGCCCTGAGTGAACAGCCCACCCTGGACGCGGCGTTGACCGCCTACGAGACCGAAAGGCGGCCCGTCGTGGAGTCCGCCCAGCGGGCCGCGCAGGCCAGCCTGGAGTGGTTCGAGACGATCGGTCGCCGCACCGGGCAGGGTGTCGACCGGTTCGCGTTCAACCTGCTCACCCGCAGTCGCCGGGTCACCTACGGCAACCTGCGCGCCCGCGACGCCGCCTTCGTGGACGCGGTGGACACCGCCGTCGGCGGCTCCCCCGGGGTGCCGCCGATGTTCCGGCCGCTGAAGCTGGGCGCGCTGGAGCTGCGCAACCGCGTGGTGGTGCCCCCGCTAGCCACCTTCACCTCCCCCGACGCGCTGCCAAGCGCCTTCGACCGGGCCCAGCTGACCGGCCACGCGCTCGGCGGCCCCGGCCTGGTGATCGCCGGGATGACGGCCGTCAGCCCCGAGGGCCGGGCCACCGACCGCTGCCCCGGTCTGTGGAGCGACCACCAGGAGGCCGCCTGGTCCGAACTCCTGGACTCCATCCGGGCGGTGAGCGACACCCCGGTGGGCATCCAGCTGACCCACGCCGGACGCCGGGCCGCGACCACCGCCCCCGGGCCGGACGGCATCGGCCGCCCGCTCGCCGGGGGCTGGCCGCTGCTCGCCCCCTCGCCGCTCCCCTGGGACGCCGACAGCCCGACCCCGCACGAGGCCAACGAGGTCCAACTGGAGGCCGTCACCGCCGATTTCGCCGCCTCGGCGGAACGTGCCGCCCGGGCCGGCTTCGACGCCCTGGAGCTCCAGTTCGGCCACGGACACCTGGTCTCCTCCTTCCTCTCCCCGCTCACCAACCACCGCACCGACCACTACGGCGGCCCGCTCTCCCACCGGCTGCTGTTCCCGCTGGAGGTGCTGGCCGCCGTGCGTGCCGTCTGGCCGGCCGGGCGGCCGCTGCTGGTCCGGATCTCGGCCGCCGACTGGGCGCCCGGCGGCACCACCGAGACCGCGGCGGTGGCGATCTGCCAAGCCCTCGCCGAAGCCGGGGCCGACGCGGTGGACGTCTCCACCGGCGAGGTGGTCGCGCACCAGCGGCCTCCGTACGGGCGCGGCTACCAGACGCCCTTCGCCGAACTGGTCCGCGCCGCCACCGGCCTGCCGACCATCGCGGTCGGCGCGATCTCCGGCCACGACGACGCCAACTCCGTGCTGCTGGCCGGCCGGGCCGATCTGGTCGCGATCGGCCGGGCCCAGCTGTACGACCCGCTCTGGACCCTGCACGCCGCCGCCGAGCAGGACTACACCGGCCCGGGCGCCCGCTGGCCCGAACCGTGGCGCGCGGGCAGCCGCCGGCCGCCGGGCCCGGGCGCCGACCGGGTCGCCCCGCGCCTGCACCTGCTGCGCGAACCCGCCCCGCCCGTCCACCGCCGCTGGCGACCGGCCCCCGTCGAGGAGTGAGGAGCCCCCGTGGACCAGCCCCGCGTGAACCAGGCCCCCGTGGACCAGCCCCGCATGAACCTGCCCCGCTTCACCGCCGCCGCCGTCCAGGCCGCACCCGTCTACCTGGACCCGGCCGCCACCGTGGACAAGGCCGTCGCGCTCATCCACGAGGCCGCCGCCCACGGCGCCGGACTGGTGGTCTTCCCCGAGGTCTTCGTGCCCGGCTACCCGTACTGGAACTGGACGATGACCCCGGTGCAGGGCTCGCCCTGGTACGAGCGGCTGTACCGCGCCTCCGTGGACGTCCCCGGGCCGTACGTGGACACCCTGCGCGCCGCCGCCCGGCAGGCCGGGGTGGTGCTGGTGATCGGCGTCAACGAGCGCGGCCGGCACAGCCTCGGGGTGCTGTACAACACGCTGCTGATCATCGGATCGGACGGCGAACTGCTCGGCGTGCACCGCAAGCTGGTTCCGACCTGGGCCGAGAAGCTGACCTGGACCCAGGGCGACGGCAGCTCGCTGAAGGTCCACCGGACGGCCGTCGGCCCGCTCGGCGCGCTCGCCTGCGGCGAGAACACCAACACCCTGGCCCGCTTCGCCCTGCTGGCCCAGGGCGAACTCGTCCACGCCGCGAGCTACATCGCGCTTCCGGTGGCCCCCGAGGACTACGACATGGCGGAGGCGATCGCGCTGCGCGCCGCCGCGCACTGCTTCGAGGGCAAGCTGTTCACCGTGGTCTCCTGCTCCACCATCTCGCCCGAGATGGTGGAGCTGATCGCGGGCGAGGACCAGCAGGTCCGCAAGCTGCTCGCCCGCCCCCGCAACGCGCTCTCCGGCGTCTTCGGCCCGGACGGCCGGGCGGTCACCGAACCGCTGGTGGACGAGGAGGGCATCGTCTACGCCGAGATCGACCTCGGCCGCTGCATCCAGCCCAAGCAGATGCACGACATCATCGGCCACTACAACCGCTTCGACGTGTTCCGACTGCACGTGGACGACCGCCCGCTGCGGCCCCTGGAGTTCCCCGAGGAGCAGGCATGACCAACAACAACGACGACGACCGCATCGGCCGCGCGAGGGTCACCGACAGCCCCGAACTGCTCGCCTACTACAAGGAGTTGGCCGAGCACGAGGCCGGTGCACTGTGGACGGTGGCGAACGAGATCGAGCCCTGGTTCCCGCAGCCGAAGTCCGTCCCGGTGCTCTGGCGCTACGCCGACCTGCGCCCGCTGGTCCGCAAGGCGCTCCCCCTGGTGAAGGCCGACGACGCGGGCCGCCGCGTGGTGATGCTGGTCAACCCCGGCCGCCGCGAACTCAGCGCCGCCGTCGGCCTGTTGTACACCGGCCTCCAGATCATGGGCCCGGGCGAGGCGATGACCGCGCACCGCCACCAGGCCGCCGCGCTGCGCTTCGTCCACGAGGGCACCGGCGCCTGGACCATCGTCGACGGGCAGAAGCTCAAGGTCGGCCCGCGCGACTTCGCGATCACCCCCAACAACACCTGGCACGAGCACGGCAACGAGGCCGACGACAACCCCGTCATCTGGCAGGACGGCCTGGACATCCCGCTGGTCAACACCCTCGACGCCAACTTCTACGAGGTCCACCCGGAGCTGTACCAGCGACCCGGCCCGGTGGTGAACCCCTCGCTGCTCAGCTACGGCGGCAACCTGCTCCCGTACGGCGTCGAGAAGTGGACCCGGCCGTACTCGCCGCTGCTCGGCTGGCCCTGGGAGCCCAGCTACCAGGCGCTGTGCTCACTCGCCCGGGCGAGTGAGGGGTCGCCCTACGACGGCGTGATCATGGAGTACACCAACCCGGTCACCGGCGGCCCGGTCATGCCCACCATGGGCGCCCACCTGCAACTGCTGCGCCCGGGCCAGGCCACCCGCGCCCACCGGCACACCGGCTCGGTCGTCTACACGGCCGCCAAGGGGCACGGGGTCTCGGTGATCGCCGGGCAGCGCTTCGAGTGGCGGCAGGGCGACATCTTCGTCGTGCCGTCCTGGGCCTGGCACGAGCACGCGAACCTCGACCAGGGTGAGGACGCCTGCCTGTTCTCCTTCAACGACTTCCCGGTGATGCACTCGCTCGGCCTCTACCGCGAGGAGGCCCACCCGGACCACGACGGGCACCAGCCCACCACCGCCTCGTAGCACTCCCACCGCCCACGACACCCGCCACCAGGAGACCGGACCCATGCGCCTGCTGACCTACCGCACCGACGGCGACGACACCCCTCGCCTCGGCGCCCTGCTCGACGGAGACCGGGTCGCCGACCTCACCGCACTCGCCACCGCCGCCGGGGCCCGACTGCCCACCGGCCTCCTGGAGTTGATCCGCGCCGGGGAGCCGGCCCTGGCCACCGCCCGCGACCTGCTCGCCGGGGCACGAGACACCAGGCCCCTCGGCGAGGTCACGCTGTGCGCCCCGCTGCGCCCCGGCAAGATCGTCGGCGTCGGCCTCAACTACGTGGAGCACGTGGCCGAATCGCACCGCAGCCTCGACACCGAGCGCGAACTCCCCGACCGACCGGTCCTGTTCAGCAAACCGTCCACCGCCGTCACCGGCCCCGGCCAGCCGATCCTGCACAACGCGGACCTCACCAAACAGCTCGACTGGGAGTGCGAACTCGCGGTGGTGATCGGCGAGCCCGCCTCCCGGGTGGCCGAGGCGGACGCCTGGCGGCACGTGTTCGGCTACAGCATCGTCAACGACGTCAGCGCCCGCGACCAGCGCCGCTCCGGGCAGTGGTTCTTCTCCAAGGGCCAGGACAGCTTCGCCCCCTTCGGCCCGGTCGTGGTGACCGCCGACGAGATCCCCGACCCGCAGCGGCTCGACCTCTCGCTGCGCGTCAACGGCGAGCTGCGGCAGGACTCCAACACCCGGCACATGCTGTTCGGCATCGCCCGGCTGATCGCCGACATCTCCTCCGGGGTCACCCTGGAACCCGGGGACGTGATCGCCACCGGCTCCCCCTCGGGGGTGGGCGCCGGGATGGTCCCGCCGCAGTTCCTGCAGCCCGGAGACCTGGTCGAGGCCACCATCGAACGGATCGGCACGCTCGCCAACCCCGTGATCGACGCCCGCTGAACTCCACCCGGGACGTGCCCGCTGAGCGGCCCCTGGGAAACGTCCCGGAGACGTCCGCCGAACGGCCCCCGGGAAGCGCCCGCCGAGAGGAGCCCGTACCGATGACCACGTACCGGATCGGCCAGATCGTCCCGAGCTCCAACGTCACCATGGAGACCGAGGTCCCCGCCCTGCTGCGGGCCCGCGAGGCGGTCGCCCCCGAACGGTTCACCTTCCACTCCAGCCGGATGCGGATGACCAGGGTCACCCCCGAGCAACTGCGCGCCATGGACGCCGAGTCGGACCGCTGCGCCGCCGAGCTCTCGGACGCCCGGGTCGACGTGATCGGCTACGCCTGCCTGGTCGCCGTGATGGCCACCGGCCCCGGCTACCACCGCGAGGCCGAGCAGCGACTGCACCGCCGGACGGTGGAGAACGGCGCCCCGGCCCCGGTGGTGACCAGTGCCGGAGCCCTGGTCGCCGGCCTGCGCACACTCGGCGCCAGGAAGGTCGCGATGGTCACCCCGTACCTGCGGCCGCTGGCCCGGACGGTGGTCGACTACCTCGGCCACGAGGGCATCGAGGTGCTCGACCACGCGGCCCTGGAGATCGCCGACAACCTCGACGTGGCCGCCCACGACCCGGCCGCGCTGCCCGCGATCGCCCGCGGCCTCGCGTACGCCGAGGCGGACGCCGTGGTGCTCTCGGCCTGCGTGCAGCTGCCCTCGCTGTCCGCCGTCGAGGAGGCCGAGCAGCAGCTCGGCAAGCCGGTGGTCTCGGCCGCCGTCTGCACCGCCCATCAACTGCTGCGGGCGCTCGGCCTGCCCGCCTTCGCCCCCGGCGCCGGGCACCTGCTCTCCGGTGCCTTCGCGGAGGCCTGACGGCATCCCGTTCCGTCGCTATGATCACCACCAGCCGTCGGGGGAGGAGGGCCCGCGCATGTCCCCACGCATGTCCTCACACGTGGCACGCGTGCCGGAGAGCACGCCCCGGCCCAGCTCCCTCATCCACACCGTCTACGGCGAGTTCGTCCGCCGCCTCGGCGGCTGGATATCGATAGCCGACCTGATAGCGCTGATGGCCGAGCTGGACGTCGACGGCCCGGCCGTCCGCTCGGCGACCTCCCGGCTGAAGAAGGCCGGCACGCTGCTCCAGGAGCGCCGTACGGGCACCGGCTACCGGCTGGCCCCGGCGATGAAGCCGGTGTTCGAGGAGGGCGACCGCCGGATCTTCCACAGCCTGGAGCCCGCCGAACTCGCCGACGGCTGGGTGATCGCGGTCTTCTCGGTGCCCGAGTCCGAACGCGCCCACCGCCACCAGCTGCGCTCCCGGCTCAGCTGGCTCGGCTTCGGCAACGCCGCCCCCGGCGTCTGGCTGGCCCCCGCCCGGCTGCTGCCGGACGCCCGGCGCCTGCTGGAGCGCCTCGGGCTGAGCGCCTACGTGCACCTCTTCCTCTCCGCCGAGTACGTCGGCTTCGCCGAACTCCGTACGGCGGTGGCCGACTGGTGGGACCTCCCGGCGATCGAGGCCCAGTACGCGGCCTTCGCCGACACCTGGCGCCCGGTCGCCGAGGAGCTGCGCGGGCAGGACCGGATCGACCCGGTCGAGGCCTTCCGCGACTACGTGCCGATGCTCACCGGATGGCGCCGGCTGCCGTACCTCGACCCCGGGCTGCCCGAGCCGCTGCTGCCCGCCGACTGGAACGCCGTTCCGGCCCGCGCGGTCTTCACCGAGTTGCACGGGCTGCTCGCCGAGCCCAGCCTGCGGTATGTCGAGAAGGTCACCGGACTGTCCCACCACCAGGAGCTCCCATGACCGACGAACCGGCCGACCTGCTGATCCGCGCCGCCGCCGTGCACACCCTGGTCGACGGCGAGCCGCCGCAGCGGGCGGTCGCCGTCACCGGCGGCCGGATCACCGCGCTCTCCCCCGAGCCCGACGGTCTGGACACCCTAGTCGGACCGGGCACCGAGGTGGTGGACGCCCCGTCCGCGACCGTGCTGCCCGCCTTCGACGACACCCACACCCATCTGGTCCTGGCCGGGCACAGCGTCCACGGCGTCCCGGTCCACCGGGCCCGCGACCTCGCCGGGTTCCTCGACCTGATCCGCGAGCGCGCCGCCCGCACCCCCGCCGGGCAGTGGATCCTCACCACGGTCAACTGGCAGGAGGTCCTGCTGGCCGAGCAGCGGATGCCCACCACCGAGGAGCTGGACGGCGCGACCGCCGACCACCCGGTGCTGGTGCGCCGCGGCGCGTACAACCTGGTGCTCAACTCGGCCGCGCTGCGGCTGGCCGGGATCACCGGGGCCACCGAGGCCCCGCCCGGCGGGGTGATCGAGCGCGACGCGCAGGGGCGGCTGACCGGCCGGCTGATCAACCGGGCGACCGAGCTGGTCGAACGGGTGCTGCCGCGTCCGAGCCTCGCCGAGCGGATCGAGGGCCTGCGGGCCGCCTCCGCCGACTACGCCGCCACCGGGATCGGCACCGTCCGCGACTGCCTCGTCCCGGTCGAGGACCTCGACGTGCTCGACGCGGCCCGGGCCCAGGGCGCGCTCGCCGTACGGGTCCGGGCGCTGGTCTCCGGCTTCGCGGCCCGCACGGCCGAGCAGGTGGACGCGCTGCTGGACCGGATGGACGACTGGCGCGCGAGCGGCCGGGACGACGACCGACTGCGGCTGTGGGGCGTCAAGTTCGGCATCGACGGCGGCTTCGAGGCGGGCGCGCTGGAGGAGCCGTACCAGGGGCAGCCCTGCTACCACGGACGACTGCTCTGGGAGCCGACAGAGCTGCTCGCCGCGGTGGACCGGGTGGTCCAACGCGGTTGGCGGGTCGGTGTGCACGCCTGGGGCGACCGCGGCCTGCGGGTGCTGCTGGACGTCTTCGAGCAGGTGCTGAAGCACCGCCCCGGCCTGCCCTCCGGCACGCTGGTGGTCGAGCACGGCGGGCTGGCCCGGGCCGAGCAGCGGGCCCGGGCGGTCGCGCTCGGCATCCCGGTGACGGTGCAGCACCCGCTGCTGCACGACGGCGCGCTCACCCAGCAGCGGGCCTGGGGCGAGGAGCGCACGGCCGCGCTGTTCCCGCTCCGCGAGTGGCTGGACGAGGGCGCGCAGCTCAGCGCGGGATCGGACTTCCCGGTCGGCCCGTACGGTGCGATGGTCTCGGTGTGGGGCATGACCACCCGCGGCACCACCGCCGGGGTGGTCGGCCCGGAGCACGCGATCGAGCGGGCCGAGGCCGTCGCCCTGCACACCGTGAACGCCGCCCGGCTGACCGCCGAGGGCGCCGAGCGCGGCAGTCTGCGCCCCGGTTACCTGGCCGACCTCACGCTGTGGCCGGTGGACCCGCTGAGCTGCCCGGTGGACGCGCTGCGCGAGCTGCGGCCGCTGCGCACCGTGGTCGGCGGCCTTACCGTGCACCGGAGTTGACAGACGATCAGGCCGGTCAGGCGCGTCAGGCCGCGATGAGCTCCCGCAGGTCGATGCCGCGGTGCAGCGCGCGCAGGTCCTCCTGCAGGGTGGACGGCGGGACGGCGAGCACGCCGCAGACCGCGCGGTCCAGGCAGTAGCGGCTGACCGAGCCGCGCAGCAGTCGGCGCAGCCGGCCGCGCACACCGCCGTACCGCCCGGTGCTGATCACCAGCAGGTCGCCCGGCCGGTCGGCCAGTTCGGTCAGCACCCGCCCCGGCTCGCCGCGCATCACCAGCGGCTGCACCGGCACGCCGATCGGCAGGCCGCCGAAGGCCTGCTCCAGCGCGCTCTCCAGTCGGCCCTCGGCGGCGTCCTGCCAGGCTCGCAGCAGCGGCGGGCAGGGCCGGGCGCGGTAGTTGCGCTCGCCGCCGACCGGGGTCCAGGTGAGCACCGGGACCAGGACGGCCTGCCGGGTCCGGGCCTCCTCCGCCGCCCGATGCAGGGCGGTCAGGCTGTGCAGTGAACCGCTCACTCCGACGATGACGCGCGCGACGTCCGACATGATCCTTCGCTTTCCGATGCCAAGCACTTCCAGTGTCTGTGATTATGCTGCCACCATCTCGCCACAGCCTGCAAATCGAAGGCATTCACTGAATATCGCCTTGCATCAATCAACGATGGATCAGCCTCCGCCTTCCACCGTCCGGACCTCCTGGAGCAACCCCCAGGTGAAGTCGGCCTCGCAGGAGCACATCCGCCCGTCCGCGTCCGGCGCCCGGAAGTCCAGCCGGAACCGGGTCGGCGCACTCCCCTCGCGCGGCACGGCCCCCGGGAAGGCGGCACCCACCTCGCCCACCACACAGCTCCACGGCGCCAGATCGGCCAGGGTGCGCAGCTCGGGCGCCGGAGCGCCGGGCGCCCGGACCAGCCACTCGTTCAGCAGCGGGGCGCCGATCTCCGCCGGGCCGAGCAGGATCTCGAACCGCAGCTCGGGCCAGAGCGGCAGCGCCCACTGCCGCACGGTGCACGCGAGGTCCCCGATCCGCCGCGCCGCGCCCGTGTCCGCCGGGCCGAGCACGGCGGTGTAGCGGGCGGCGCCGCGCGGGAACCGGGGCGCCCGGACCATCGCCTGCCAGCGCTTGTTCGCCTCCCGCATCGAGGCACGGGTGGCACCGAGCCGCCGCACCGCGTCCTCGACCAGGTCGGGGTGGTAGTCGGCCATCCGGCGCAGCAGTACGAGCTGGAACTCGGCGGCCCCGAAGCCATTGATCGCCATGCCCGCAGGCTAGCGCGCCCGGCTTCCGGATTCGAGCAGGTGTTCGAACAAAGGCGTACGCTGAACCCATGCACGGCACCGTCCACCTCCAGCCCTCGCTGTTCGACGACGCCGACACCGCGGACATCCGCCTCGGCCCGCTCGACGGCCTGCGGCGGCTGGTGCTCGGCGACGGCGCCTGGCTGGACCTGCTGCCCGCCTGGCTGCACGGGGCGGACCGACTGTTCGAACAGTTGGCCGCGACCGTGCCCTGGCGGGCCGAACGACGCGAGATGTACGAACGGATGGTCGACGTACCGCGCCTGCTCGCCTCGTACCCGGCGGACGCCGACCCGCCGCACCCGGTCCTCGGCGAGGCCCGCACGGCACTGAGCCGGCACTACGCACACGAGCTGGGCGAGCCGTTCCGCACCCTCGGCCTCTGCTACTACCGGGACGGCCGGGACAGCGTGGCCTGGCACGGCGACCGGATCGGCCGCGGCGCCCGCGAGGACACCATGGTGGCGATCCTGTCCGTCGGCGAGCCGCGCACCCTGGCACTGCGGCCGCGGTTCGGCGGCGGCACGGTCGTCCGCAGGCCGCTCGGCCACGGGGACCTGGTGGTGATGGGCGGCTCCTGCCAGCGCACCTGGGAACACGCGATCCCGAAGACGGCCCGTCCGGTGGGCCCGCGGATCAGCATCCAGTTCCGCCCGCGCGGGGTCGCCTGAGCTCACCTCTTGCCCCGCACCGGCCGGGCGCGGAGGCTGACGAGTGGGACCGCCGAACACCAGGAGGGCGGCATGCCGAAGGCCGGCAGGTACCGCGAGGGCGTCCCGTGCTGGGTCGTCCTGACGACCCCGGACGCCCCGCGGGCGCGGCGCTTCTACGGCGAACTGTTCGGGTGGGGGTTCGTCCCGACCGGGCCGGGCGAGGCGGTCGCCACCCGGTTCGGCGCCCAGGTCGCGGCGATCACCGTCGAGCCGGCCACCCCGTCAGCGGTCTGGACCGTCCACTTCGCCTGCGCCGACCTGCGCCGCACCGCCGCACTCGTCCGGGCCAGCGGCGGCCGGATCGCCCGCGAGCCGTACGAGCTGCCCGACCAGGGCCGCGCCGCGCTCGCCGTCGACCCGCTCGGCGCGGTCTTCGGCCTCTGGCGGGGCGGCACGATCGACGGCGCCGGGCTGGTCAACGAGCCGGGCGCCCTCACGTGGAACGAGCACGTCTCCCCCGACCCGGACGCCGCCCGCGCCTTCTACCGCCGCGTCTTCGGCTACACCTACGACCGGCCGCGCGCGGGGCACACCCTCGCGCGGGTCGCGGGCCTGCCCGCCTGCGGCATCGGTCCGGCCGGCGCACCCGGTGCGAGCGGCCGCGGCGACGCGGCCGGCCCCGGCGGTACGGGCGGCCCCGGCTGTGCGGGCGCGAGCTGGCGCACCCACTTCGCGACCGCCGACACCGACCGCGCCGCCGCCCGGCTGCCCGCCCTCGGCGGCGCCGTCCTCGCCGGCCCCGAGCCGACGTCCTTCGGCCGCTCGGCCCTGGTCCGGGACGACGCCGGCGCGGAGTTCGTGCTGGTCGCCGTCCCGCCCACCGTGTCCGTCCAAGCGGCCTGAGCGGAGCGGGTCCACTCCGTCGGCGGGCGGGCGCGGGTCAGTCCTTCACCGCACCGGCCAGCCCGGACACCAGCTTGCGCTGCACCGCGATGAAGAAGATCAGCACCGGCACGGTCATCAGGGTGGAGGCCGCCGTGATCCCGCCCCAGTCGTTCTCGTCCGGCTTGAAGAACACCAGCAGGGCGGAGGGCAGCGTCTGGTTCTCGGTGGCGCTGATGATGAAGGTCTTGGCGAAGACGAAGTCGTTCCACGCCGCGATGAAGGAGAACACGCTGGTCGCGGCCAGGCCCGGGGCCACCAGCGGCAGCAGGATCCGCCACAGGATGCGGGTCCGGCTGGCGCCGTCGATCTGCGCGGCCTCCTCGATCGAGACCGGCACGGCGGCGACGAAGCCCCGCATCATCCAGATCCCGAACGGCAGCGAGAACGCCAGCTGCACCAGGACCAGCGAGGCCAGCGTGTTCAGCCCGATGCCGGGGAAGGCCTGCCCCGCGTCGCGGAACATGAAGAACAGCGGGATGGTCAGCGCCTCGACCGGGATCATCTGGGCGATCAGGAACATCACCATGATCGTGGTGCGGAACCGGAACCTGAACCGGGTCACGGCCACCGCCGCCAGGAACACCACGATCGCCGAGAGCGCCACCACCGACAGCGCGATCACCAGGCTGTTCACGAAGTACCGGCCGAAGCCGTCCACGCTGAGCACCTGACGAAAGCTCTCCAGCGTGGGGTGGGCCGTCCACGGCTTCGGGTCCAGCGACTGCACCTCACCCTTGGGCTTGAAGGCCGAGAGCACCATCCAGAAGATCGGGAAGGCGGTGGCCACGGCCACCACGATCGCGCCGGTGTTGGCGGCCAGGCGCCACCGGCCGCGGGTGTTCCGGGCCGGCTTGGCGGCAACGGGGTTCGCGGTGCTCACAGTTCGTTCCCCGTCCGTCGCAGGGTGCGGATGTACAGGACCGTCGGGATCACCAGGATCAGCAGCATGATCACGCCGATCGCCGCGCCCAGCCCGTACTGCGAGGAGGCGAACGCCTTCTGGTACGCGTACACGTTGAGCACGAGGTTCTGGCCGGCGATGCCGCCGCCCGAGGTCATCACGTAGATCTGGGTGAAGACCTTGAAGTCCCAGATCACCGACTGGATCACCACGATGGTCAGGATCGGCCGCAGCATCGGCGCGGTGATCCGGCGGAAGGTGGTCCAGGTGTTGGCACCGTCCAGCGCGGCGGCCTCCAGGATCTCCTCCGGGATGGCGCGGATGCCCGCGTAGAGGGTGACCATCACGAACGGGAAGGAGTGCCACACCACCACGGCGCCGACGATCAGGAAGGCCGTCCACTTGTCGTAGAACCAGTTGAACTCGTGGAAGCCGCTGAGGCCGATCTTCTCCAGGGTGTGGTTGACCAGGCCGAGGTTGGTGTCGAACAGGAAGCTCCACACCGTCGACCCGGTCATCGCGGGCGCCGCCCAGGCGGCCATCGCCGCCGTGGTCAGCAGCAGCCGGGGCCAGCGGCCGACCTTGGTCAGCAGCACCGCGAGGGTCGCGCCGACGGCCAGGGTGGCGACCACGCAGAACGCGGCGAAGCCGACGGTCTGCAGCAGCACCGTCCAGAACTGGCCGTCCTCCAGGATCTTCGAGTAGTTGCCGAAGCCGACGAAGGAGGTCGGGGCGCCGCCGGAGGCCTGGGCCTGGCCGAAGTCCAGCACGGACAGCAGCCCGAGCTGGTAGATCGGATAGGCGACGAGCGGGATCAGGATGACCGCGGCCGGCAGGAGCAGCAGCACCGGAGGCCGGCGGCGCCGGCCGCCCGGGGGTGCGGCCGGCGCCCTGCCCCCGCGGCGCCGCTTCGGGGAAGGTGGCGCCGCCGGGGCGGTCGTGGTGGATACGGACACGTGCGGGACCTGCTCTCTGTGACGAACCGGTGGTGGGAGCGTCAGCGGGGGGACAACACCGCGCAGTCGTCGGTGCGCTGCCGTGGGTGCGCGGCTGGGGGTGCTCAGCCGTCGGTGCGCGACCGGCGGTGCGCGGCCATTAGTACGCGGCCGTCAGTACGCGGCCGTCAGTACGCGGCCATCAGTGCGCGGCGAAGGCCGAGTTGATCTGCGCGGCGGCGTCGGCCGAGGCCTTGGCCACGTCCGCCTTGCCGGTGACGACCTGCTGGAGCATGGTCGGGATCACCGACTGGGCGTCGATCTGCGCCCACGCCTGGTCCAGCGGCACGAACTTGGTGCCCGCCGCGATGGTGTCTGTGAACGGCTTCAGGAAGGCGTCCTTGGCCGCGACCTGACCGCTCACCGACTTCAGCGTCGGCAGGTTGCCCATCGCGTCGTACATCTTCTCCTGGTACGCCGGGCTCGCCAGCAGCTCGGCGAACTCGACCGCGAGCGTGCGGTGCTTGGCCGCCTTCATCACGCCCAGGTTGTTGCCGCCGGCGAAGGCGGGGGCGATCGAGCCAGCCTTCTCCCCCGGCAGCGGCACCACGCCGTACTTGCCCTTGACCGCGCCCGCGTCCACCTTGCTGCGGCTGGAGTTGGGCAGGAGCGCCATCGCCGACTTGCCCGCCGCGAACAGGTCGACGGTCTTGCCGCCGGTCAGGTCCGCGCACTGCTGGGCGGGGCAGCCGTCCGGGCCGAACAGGTCGGTGTAGCGCTTGATCCCGGCCTGCGAGGCGGGCGAGTCGATGGCCGCCTTGAACTTGGCGCCGTCCTTGGTGGCGATGTCACCGCCCGCGTCCCAGACGAAGGGCAGCGCGCCGAAGGTGTACTTGCCGCCGACCGCGATGCCGAAGGTGTCCGGGTTCGCGGCGTGGAGCTTCTGGGTGGCGGCGACCAGTTCGTCGTACGAGGTCGGCGGGTTGAGCCCGGCCGCGGTGAACAGGTCGGTGCGGTAGTACAGCGCGCGCACCGCGACCCACCAGGGCAGGCCGTACGTCTTGCCGTCCACCATGGTGGTCTGGGCGATCACCGGGTCGAGGTCGCCCTTGTCCTTCCACTTCTCCAGGTCGGGGCCGATCTCGGCGAGACCGCCGGCCGCGACGTAGCCGGGAAGGTCGGTGTTGCCGAACTCGACCAGGTCGGGAGCGCTGTTGGGATCGTTGAAGGCGCCCTTCATCTTGGCGGCGCGGGCCGAGGCGTCGGTGTCGATGTAGCTGACCTTGACGGTGACGCCCTGGTGGGAGGCCTGGAACTCGTCGACGGCCTTGGTGACCACGGCCTCCTTGGCCGCGTTGCCCGCCTCGTTGTACAGCCACACCTGCAAGGTGCCGGTCCGGTCGTCGGAGGCCTTGTCGGCCGCCGGCGCGGCGGTGCCCGGGGCGCAGGCGGTGGCGGCGGTGAGGCAGCCGGCGGCGAGCACGGCGGCCGCGGCGGTCCGTCTGATGAGTCGCATGGGTGGAAACCTCCCCTCCCGACAGCTGCCGCCGAGACGCGCGCCGCTGGGGACGGGCGCGTCGAAGCAGGCCCTGACCGGGGCCGATGGTGAGTGAGTGGTGGGGGTACGGCAGAGCGCGGCTCTTCGGGTGGCGACGCCGCCTGCTCGTTGGCAGGGACGTTAGGCGTGGGCGATCGGCCCCAACAAGAGGCGGTTCACGAAGTTTTGCACTGCACAACGTTGTATCGAAGATGCGGCGATCCGGGCTCGAACGGGTACGTTCTGACAACCGCCGCCGTCGCGCGGGGGAACATCGGCAGAACAACCCCAGGGAACGGACCCATGACGGAGACGTCGCCCAAGAAGCCCGCGACCGAACGCAACCAGTCCTCCTCGCTGCGCCGCGCACTCGCCGTCCTCGGCTACGTCCGCGACCACAGCGACCGCCGTGGCGTCCCGCTCGCCCAACTCGCCGAAGGGCTCGGGCTCAACAAGAGCACCGTGCTGCGGCTGGCCGGCCCGCTCCTCGACGAGCACCTGCTCGACAGGGACCGCGAGACCGGCTGGTTCCGGCTCGGCCACGGCTCGCTCCGCCTGGGCCAGGCCTACCTCACCACCCTCGACCTCCGCAGCGTCGCCGCCGAACACCTGCGCCGGCTCCAGCGCGAGGCCGGCGAGACCGTGCACCTGACCGTCTGGCAGGCGCCCGGGATCGTCTACCTGGACAAGGTCGAGGACGAGACCAACGTCCGGATGGCCTCCCGGGTCGGCAGCCGGGCACCCGCCTACTGCACCGCCACCGGAAAGGCGATCCTCGCCTGGCTGCCCGAGGAGGCCGTCACCGAGGTGGTCGCGGCCGGCCTGCGCCCGGTCACCACCTGGACCATCTCCGACGAGCCCCGGCTGCGCGCCGACCTCGCCCGGATCCGCGCCCGCGGCTACTCGATCGACGACCGGGAGAACGAACCCGAGGTCCGCTGCGTGGCCGCGCCGATCTTCGACCACACCGGCGAGGTGACGGCCGCCCTGTCCGTCTCCGGCCTCACCTCCCGGATGACCGCCGCCCGGGTCCGCGCCCTCGGCCCGGTGGTCGCCCAGGTCGGCCTGCGGATCTCCCGCGAACTGGGCTCCGACCGGCAGCCGTCCTGAAACGCGGACGGGGCCCGGCACCTGTGAAGGCACCGGACCCCGTCCGACGGTGGAGCGCCAGGCCCGGATCGCACGGACTCTCCCTACTGAAAGTAGGGCGTGCTCTGGTAGCACCGCTGACGCCTGACGAGGAATCATCTCCCTCGCGACAAGAAGAATATTACCAGCTCAACGCCTATGCGCCGAACCACGAACAACCCCTGCGCCCGCCCCCGGAAACGCGGACGGGGCCCGGCACCCGTGAAGGCACCGGACCCCGTCCGACGGTGGAGCGCCAGGCCCGGATCGCACGGACTCTCCCTACTGAAAGTAGGGCGTGCTCTGGTAGCACCGCTGACGCCTGGCGAGAGATCATCTCCCTCGCAACAAGAAGTACGGTACCAGTTCCGTGATCAGACACCGAATCGGAGGCGAACCCCGCATGACCGGCGCTCAACCCGAGGTCGTCCAGTACGCGGACGGCCGACTGATGGACGTCCACCGCCCGACCGGCGGCGCCGCCGGTCCCGCCCCCGTCGTCCTGCTCTGGCACGGCCGGGGCGGCGACGAGCGGGACGTCCTGCGAACCCTGGCCCAGGAGGCCGCCGGGCTCGGCCTGCTGGTCCTCGTCCCGGACTGGCGCTCCGACCGGCCCGACGGCGGCCGCGCCGAACTGCTCGCCTCGCTCGCCTTCGCCCACCGCAACGCCCCCGGGTACGGCGGGGATCCGGAACGCTTCGTGCTGGCCGGCTGGTCGCTCGGCGGCCGGGAGGCGATCGCCGTGGCCACCCACCCCGACACCCCCGCCGAGTCGCGCCCGACCGCCGCCGTGGGCATCGCCTCGGCCTACGCCCGCCCGGCCGCCACCACCGGCGACAGCCCGCTCGACCACCTCGCCACGGACCCCTCCCCCGTCCCCGTCCTCCTGGTGTGCGGCACGAAGGACGAGGTGGTGGAGCCCGAGCACACCCTGCAGTTGAGCGCTGCTCTCACAAAGCAGATGTCGGCGGTCGAACTGCTCGAACTCCCCACCGACCACGCCGGCGTGGTGATGACCACCTACGACCCCGAGGCCGCCCGCTGCCTCCCGGCCACCGACCCCGACACCCTGCGCGCGGGCCGCCGGACCGCCGCTGTCCTCGCCCGCGCGGCCGGGCTGCCGTAACGGGCTCGGGGCTCAAGGAGCATGGGGATCACGGGACTTGAGGCTCACGGGGCTTGGGGCTCACGGGGCTTGGGGATCAGAGCCCCGCGGCGAGCGTGTGCAGACCGTGTCCGCGCTCCAGCGCCTCCAGGTCCCGCTGCAAGGGCGGTCGCGGCACGGTGAGCACCGGGCAGGTCGCGTGCCGTACGCAGTAGGCGGTCACCGAGGGCCGGATCAGCCGGGAGAGCCGGCCGCGCTCGCGACCGGCGCCGAGCACCAGCAGGTCCCCGGGCCGGTCGGCGCAGCGCACCAGGGTGTGCCCGGTCTCGCCGCGTACGGCCTGGCAGCGCAGCCGGACTCCGGCGTAGCGCCCGGCGAAGGCCTCGTCCAGCGCCTGCCGCAGCCGCGCGACGGCGGCGTCCCGACCGGCGGTGAGCGCCGGCGGGCAGGGGGTTCGGCGGTAGCCGAGATCCTCGCCCGGAGGGGTCCAGCACAGCACTGCGAGCACCTCGGCGTCCGTGCACCTGGCCTCGGCCACCGCGTGGTGCAGGGCGGCGAGGCTGCCGAGCGAACCGCTGACGCCGACCACGATCCGGCCCTCGTCCGCGCCCGTACCCGTCTCCGCCATGGCCCGTCCCGCCTCTCCGTCCCGACCGCGACCGCCCGACTCCGGCCGTCTGGCCGACCGTCAGCGTCACCCCAGCAAAGCGGCCCGCGCCCGTCAGGCCCCGACTTCTTGACGCGGCTCTGACGCGGCGCCCCGCGTTCCGTACGCATCCCTGATGCGCCCGGACGACTCAGACCCCGGGCTGCTCCGCCGTCCACAGCTCGGCGAACATCCGGTCCAGGTGCTCCTCACCGATGGGCGGGACCGGCAGCGGGTGGGTGGCCTGGGTGCGGAGGCCGTCCAGCAGCAGGGCGAGGTAGCGGCGCCAGAGGTCGGGGCGCAGCTCGGCGGCGGCGGGCAGGGCGCGGCAGAACGGGCCGAGCAGGAAGAGCAGGTCCATGGCGACCACGTCGCGCCGCATGGTGCCCTGCTCCTGGGCGCGGGCGATGAGCGCGCCGACGGTGGCGGCGTGGCCGCGGCCGATCTCGGCCATGCCGGGGACGCCGGGGACGGCCCGGGTCACCAGGTCGTTGATGCCCCGGTCGGCGGAGACGAGTTCGAAGATCCGCCCGAAGTACCGCTCCAGGCCGGTCCAGGCGTCCTCGGCGGCGAGCGCCTCCTCCCCCGCGCCGACCAGGCCCGCCCCGGCGTCCGCGAAGACCTCGGCGATCAGGGCCTCACGGGTCGGGAAGTGCCGGTAGAGGGTTGCGTTGCCGACCCCGGCCTCCTTGGCGATCTGGTCCAGCGGGACGTCGAGGCCGTGCCGGGAGAACATGTCGCGGGCGGCGGCGAGCAGCAGGTCGCGGTTGCGCTGCGCGTCGCGCCGGAGCCGTCCCGGGGTGTGCAGGCTGCTCGGTGCCATGCCCCGACCTTAAGGCCTGCCCGGCCCCGCCGGGCGCGCGGCCGGCCGGAGTTCGACGGCTCAGCGGCCGGACCGACAACTACCGTACGGAGCAGTCGAGTCCGGGCGCGGGTGGCCCCGGCGAGGAGGTTCGCCGGGGCCTCAGTCCTGCTGGGAGGGGGTCAGCAGGTCTGGTCGATCAGGTAGAACGTGGCGTAGTGGTCGCCGGTGTAGTAGTCCTCCTGGTACGCCTGGCCGGTGATGATCCGGCGGGTGCCGCGAGTCGGGGCGCCCGGGGTGATGACGGTGTACTCGTGGTAGTAGCCGTAGGACTCGCTGGGCAGGACGCCCTCCCGGTTCTGGAACACCACGCCGTCCTGGGAGTACGGGAACGGCCCACCGGTGGCGATCAGGTTGAGGGTGTCGGTGGCCTGCGACGGGAGGCTGGACAGACACACGGTGCCGCTCACGTCGGCGTGCGCGTCGGTGGCGACGGCGACGGGAGCGAGGGTCAGCACGGCAACAGCGGCGACGGCGGCAGCGCGGGACTTCCACGCGCGTAGAGTGCGAGTCATGTCCACCAGTGTGGCGAGCCACCGACAACTCCGGAAGCCCTCCGACAACTGTTAATCGGCGAGTAACTCCCTTGCCCCACCAGCGACTTGACCCGTACGACGGTCTTCACAGACCCCCTCCCGGCGCCGCCCACGAACCGCCCGCACCACCCAAGGGTCGACCGCCGTCGAACAACCACAGGCGCCGATGTCGGCCTCCTCACACCTTCACAGCACTCCCACAACACCGCGCCGAGGCCGCCTAGAGTGCACGCCGCATAGAGTTGCGGATCATGTCGGGCCGGAACGATCTCTGACGGGGTGGGCATGGGTACGGGCATTGGCACGGGCGCGGGCGCGGGTACGTACGCGGGCGCGGGTACGGGTACGGGCACGTCGCCGACGGCGCACCAGCTGATCGGACTGCTGGTCGACCCGGGGAGTTTCCGGAGCTGGGACGAACCGCCGGCCGGACCGCCCGCCGACCCCGGCTACCGCGCCTCGCTCGACCGGGCCCGTGAGCGAACCGGCCTGGACGAGGCCGTCCTCACCGGTCTCGGCCTGATCGGCGGCCGCCCGGTCGCCCTGGTCGCCTCCGAGTTCGGCTTCCTCGGCGGCTCGATCGGCGTCGCGACCGCCGAGCGGATCACCCGCGCCGTCGAGCGGGCCACCGCCGAACGGCTGCCGCTGCTCGCCCTGCCGGTCTCCGGCGGGACCAGGATGCAGGAGGGCTCGGCGGCCTTCCTCTGCATGCTGCGCATCACCTCCGCCGTCGAGGCGCACCGCGCGGCCGGCCTCCCCTACCTCACCTATCTGCGCAACCCGACCATGGGCGGGGTCTTCGCCTCCTGGGGCACGCTCGGCCACCTGGTCTTCGCCGAGCCCGGCGCCCGGCTCGGCTTCCTCGGGCCGCGCGTGTACGAGGAGCTGCGCGGCGTCGAGCTGCCGCCGGACGTCCAGCGGGCGGAGACGCTGGCCGGGCGGGGCCTGGTGGACGCCGTGGTTCCGCCGCAGGAGCTGCGCGAGCTGGTCCGCCGGACGCTCGGCGTCCTCGCGACGGCCCCCGCCCCGGACGGCGCCCCCACCGGAACGCCCACGGCCGGTCCGCGCGGCGACCGGCCCGCCGACCAGCCGACCGACCGCTCGGCCGACCAGCCCGACGCCTGGGACGCCGTCCGCCGCACCCGCCGCCCCGACCGCCCCGGCACCCGCGAGCTGCTGCGCCGCACCGCCGAGGAGCTGGTGCTGCTGGACGCTCCCGGCGGCCGCGACGGCGCGCTGGTCCGCGCCCTCGCCGTGCTCGGCGGCCGACCCGTCCTGGTCGTCGGCCAGCAGCGACAGGGCCCGGAGCACGAGCGCCCCTTCACCACCGCCGACCTGAGGGCGGTGCGGCGCACCGCGCGCCTGGCCGAGCAGCTGGGGCTGCCGCTGGTCACCGTGGTGGACACGGCCGGGGCCGAGCTGTCCGTGCAGGCCGAGCTGGACGGCATCGCGATCGAGATCGCGCACTGCCTGACCGCCCTGCTCGCGCTGCGCACGCCCGTCCTCGCCGTCCTGCTCGGCCAGGGTTCCGGCGGTGGCGCCCTCGCGCTGCTCCCGGCCGACCGGGTGCTCGCCGCCGGGAACGCCTGGCTGGCACCGCTGCCACCCGAGGGCGCCTCGGCGATCGTGCACCGGGACGGCGCGCACGCCGCCGAGCTGGCCCGGTCCCAGGGCATCGGGGCGTACCACCTGGCGGAGGTCGGGCTGGTCGACGAGGTGGTCCCCGAGCTGCCGGACGCCGCCGAGGAGCCGGAGGCCTTCTGCGCACGGCTGGGAGCGGCGGTCGGGACGGCGCTCGGCGCCCTGGCGGCGGCCGACGAGGCGGACCGGCTCGCGGCCCGCGCCGTCCGCCATCGTCGGCTGGGCGACCTGCGCTGACTCAGGGCCTCCGGGCCCGGATCGCGGATGTGGTGCCGGGCACAGATCGTTTGTACTCAAAGTGGTGCCCGCGGGCCTGCGGGTGACGGCCCTCGGGGCCCAAACGGTGAGTGCGCTCACACACGATCGGCAGCCACGACGGGCGGTAGTAGGACGGTGGTGGAGGTCGACCCTCCGCCCCGTCCGGTCCGCGCCAGGGGGCGTTTGCCCAGCTCAGCGCAGACGGGGCGCGCTCCGCACGAGTGGCCCTTCGAATCCACGGCGGCGCTGCCCGTACGACTGGGCATCGTAAGGTGACGGCCTTGGCGACGGACGATCCCGTCTGCCAACAATGGCTCTCGTCGTCAGCCACACCGATTCTGTCCCACGGTGAACGGCTTGCCGCCGGAAGTCATTCCCCTCGACCGCAACGGCCCTGTCCTGCCGTGGTCCTGAACGGGGTGTGACCCGGCCCAACCCAATTGAGGTCCTGTTCTACATGCCCGCTTTCAAGCTCCGTATGCGCACTTCCTCTGCGATCCTCGCCGGTGCCGCCGGTCTGACCGCCCTGGGTGCCGGTGTGCTGCCCGCCACCGCGAACGCCGCGACCCCGCAGTCCATCGCCGCGAAGATCGTCCCGGCGAACCAGCTGGCCTCGTTCAACCAGATCATCTCCCACGAGTCCGGCTGGAACGTGACCGCGACCAACCCGAGCTCGGGCGCGTACGGCCTGGCGCAGGCGCTGCCGGGTTCCAAGATGGCCTCGCACGGCTCCGACTGGAAGACCAACCCCACCACCCAGATCAAGTGGGCGCTGGACTACATGAACTCCCGCTACGGCAGCCCGAACGCCGCCTGGACGTTCTGGCAGAACCACCACTGGTACTAAGCCGACCAACCGTCGGCACACCAGGCTTGCACCCGCACCCTGACCACTCCTCCCTCACCCCGGGGGCCGGACAGGGACCACCGGGGTGACCCGAGAGGGCCCGGGCCGCGCGATCCGCGTGGCTCGGGCCCTCTCCTGGTTCTCCCGACCAGGGGTGGGTTCGGCCCGGGCCTCACAGCTCCCCGGTGAGCCCCAGCAGCTCGCGCATCCGCGCGTACTTGGCGGCCAGCCGCTCGGCGGTCGCCGGATCCAGCGAAGCCAGCCGGGCCGGGTCCGAGTTGTGCGCCAGATCGGCGCGCTTGACCAGCAGCGCGCCGGGCGTGGCCAGGATGCGCGCGGTGTACTCCTCGACCGGTTCGTCCGGGCGCCGGGTGAGCGCGTCCACGATCGCCTTGGTCTCCTCCGGCAGCGCGGCCCGGGCCAGCCAGTCCCGGCTCAGGCGGTCGTCCTCGACGGTGTCGTGGAGCCAGCCCGCCGCGATCTGCGCCTCGCTGCCGCCGCGCGCCGCCGTCCCGCCCGCGACGGCCGCGATGTGCTCGCCGTACGGGTGCCCGTTCTTGTCCACCTGCCCCCGGTGGGCGCGGCGCGCGATGGCCTCCACCTCGGTCAGGCTCAGGTAGTGCTCCTCCATCGGCTCATCGTAGGCCCATGATCGGCACGCCGCCGGCGCCTGCTTTACTGCCCCGGGCGGGCGACCCCCGCCGCACCCGGCAGAACCGTCCGAGCGACCCGAGGAACCATGCCCGCCTTACATCCGCTGCTGTCCGGCTTCGCCCCGATCTGGGCGCTCACCGGGATCGGCTACCTGGTCGGCCGGACCAGGCTGCTCGGGCCGCAGGCGGAGACGGTGCTGAACCGCTTCGTCTTCCACGTCGCGATGCCGGCCGCGCTCTTCCTGCTGATCTCCCGCACCCCGCTGCAACGGTTCGCCAACCCCTCCATGCTCGCCTTCATGGCCGGCACCGCCGTCGCGACCGGACTCGGACTGCTCGCCGGGCACCTGCTCTTCCGCCGCGAGTCCGGCGAACTGGCCATCGGCGCCATGGCCTCCGGGTACGTCAACTCCGCCAACCTCGGCATCCCCGTGACCATGCAGGTCCTCGGCGATGCCTCGTTCGTCGGCCCGGTGATGCTGTTCCAGATCCTGCTGGTCACCCCCGCCGTGCTGGCCGTCCTGGACGGCGGCGCGGCCGGCCGCCGGGCACTGCTCACCCTGCCGCTGCGCAACCCGATCCTGCTGGCCACCGCGCTGGGCGCCGTCGTCTCCGCGACCGGGCTGCACCTGCCCGCCGAGCTGACCCGCTCCGGCGAACTGCTCGGCGGCGCCGGGGTGCCGACCGCCCTGATCGCCCTCGGCATGTCCCTGCACAACCGGCCGTCCGCCGAAGGGCGTTCACGCCGCGCCGAGGTCGGGCTGACCGTCGCGGTCAAGACCCTGGTCCAGCCGCTGGCCGCCCTCGCCGTGGCCGGCCCGCTGCTCCACCTGCCGCCGCACCAGCTGCTCACCGTGGTGCTCTTCTCCGCCCTGCCGACGGCGCAGAACGTCTACACCTACGCGCGCGAGTACGGGCAGGGCGCCGTGCTCGCCCGGGACACGGTGCTCTGGTCGACGCTGGTGTCGATGGCGACGCTGTCCGTGATCAGCTGGGCCCTCGGGCCCGCGTAGCGCCTCCGGCCACCGCGCTGCGCGGGCGGGGCCCGGCTCCGACGGGTCGCTCCGCTCAGCGCTGCCTCGCGGTCGGCCCCTGGCGTTCAGTCCTGCCTGGCGCTCGGTCCCCCCTGGCGCTCAGTCCTGCCTTGCTCTCAGTCCTGCCGTGCGGAGGTCACCACCGCGGTCACGGCCTCCAGGAAGCGCCGGGCCGTCGCCAGCTCCGCGGGGTCGAACCGGCCCATCTCCGCGACCAGGTCCCCGATCAGCCCGCCAAAGAAGCCCTGCCCCAGCTCCATCGCCCGTTCCTGCACCACCAGTCGAACCTTTCGCCGGTCCTGCTGATCGCGCTCGCGGCGGAGCAGCCCGAGCCGCTCCAGCCGGTCCACCAGGCCGGTGGTGCCCGCGGAGTTCAGCCGCAGCGCCTCCCCGAGCCGGCCCGGGGTGACCACCTGCCCGGCCCGGGCGGCGTCCAGCAGGTGGATCAGCGCCCGCAGATCGGTCGGATGCAGCCCGTTCCGGGCCGCGAACTCCGCCCCGAACAGGTCGAGTTCGACCGTCAGACCGCGCAGCAGGTGAACCAGCCGCATCGGCTCCTCAACCTCAGCCACCCTCTCGTCCTTCCTCGGGCCTTCATGTGCCACTATTCTCTCGCTCATCGAGATACTTGCTCAACGAGCTGTTCGTCGGGCAATTCGTCGCGTGACGCGGCGGGTGATCCCGCGCGCGATCACACCACACCCGCGGAGGCCCATCATGTCCGCCCGCACCGCCCCCTTCCTCACCGCCTACGACGCGCTGCTCGCCCGCTGGCCCGTCCCGGTCGAACCGCTCACCGTCCGCACCGCCCACGGCACCACCCGGATCAACGCCTGCGGCCCCGCCGACGGCCGTCCCCTCGTCCTGCTCCACGGCGGCGGCGCCACCTCCACCATGTGGTTCGCCAACGTCGGCGCCTGGGCCGGAGCCGGCCGCCGCGTCCTCGCCGTCGACCTCATCGGCGACCCGGGCCGCAGCGTCCACGACGGCACCCCGCCCGGCGGCGTCCCCGGCCTGCTCGGCTGGCTGGACGCCGTCCTCGACCGCCTCGACCTCCCCGAGGCCGACCTCTGCGGCCACTCCTACGGCGCCTGGATCGCCCTGGAGTACGCGCTGCACGCCCCCACCCGGATCGGCCGGCTCGCCCTGCTCGACCCCACCCAGTGCTTCACCGGCTTCCGCCCCGGCTACCTCCTGCGCGTCCTACCGCTCTTCCTCCCCCGCCGCACCCCGGACCGCGCCCGCTCCTACCTCGACTGGGAAACCGGCGGCGGCCCCCGTCTCGACCCCGACTGGCGCGAGCTCTACGCCCTCGGCTACGCCGGCTTCCCCGCCTCCTCCCCCGTCACCGGCCCCCGCCCCACCCCCGCCCGACTCCACGACCTCACCACCCCGCTCCTCACCCTCTACGCCGCCGACTCCCGCGCCCACGATCCCCACCGCACCGCCGAAGCCACCCGCCGCGCCCTCCCCCAGGCCACCGTCCTCACCGTCCCGGGCGCCTCCCACCACAACCTCCCCATGGCCGCCGCCCCCACCGTCAACCGGCACGTACTCGACTTCCTCACCCCCACCCACCCCTGACCGCCCTCCACACCCCGCGCCCGACACGCCCGCCCTCCCGAGAAGTCGGCCCCGCCGACTTCTCGTGCGACGCCACGACCCGCCGAGCCGCAAGCCCCCAAGCACCGAGCCCGGCCAGGACCCACGCGGGCGCAGCACTCGTCGCGCACCCGCCGAAGACAGTCGCGCCACTCCCGGCCCAGGGGGTGACAATCCATCCCTACGGTTGACCGGGCTCGCGCGGAACGCGCCGCGCCCTCGCGGGTTCTGGCCGCCGGGCGCCGGCGGCGAGCTCGCTGAGGCGCTCGCCGATCACGGAAACGCCCGGACGCGGCTCCTGCTCGTAGTACCGGGGCTTGCGCCGGCGCAGCAGTTCCTCACCGTGCTCGCCCCAAGTGAATCCAGGCTTCCGCAGCAGCTTTCGAAAGACCGTGTCGGCCGTCTCCGGGTGGGCGGCGACCAGCCGGCGGAGCGGCAGCGGCGTGATCGAATCCTCTCGCAGGTACACGCGCAGCAGATCCTGCTGCTGTTTGCGGCCTGCGGGGGCCGGGTTCGCGAAGAGGTCCCGCAGCATCCCGTAGTCCGGGTAGAAGTTGAGCCCGTCGACCTCGTCGTAGATGACGCCGACCGTCTCCGAGTCCGCGAGTTCTCGGGGTAGTTCGAAGGCCGGAAGATCGGGACCCGGGATCCGCCCGCCCCGGGCCCGGTCGGGATGCCCGGTGGCGGCGGCCTCCTGCCGGTGCCGGTAGTAGGCGTTGAGCCGGTCCTCGACCTCGGCAGGCGGAAGGACCAGTTCGTCGCTGCCGCAGAACTCGATGAACGCGGCCCGGTCCTCCCGCATCGCGCGCCATCCCTGCTCGATCTTCGCGGGGTTGCGGAAGACCAGTTCGGGTCGGCCGGCGGCGAAGTGGAGTGCGGTCCGGGCGATCTCGGCGGCGCTGGACCTCGGGTAGTACGACATCGCACCCGAGACCAGCCACACCCCGTCGACCGAGTGGACGGGCACGAGGCAGGTGAGGAGGAATCCTCCCCTGGACACTCCGCGGAAGGCCGCCCGCCCGACGTTCGAGTACGTGCGGTATTCGAGGTCGTCGACCAGATTCAGCAGGACGACGGCGTCCCCGTCCCTGCGCTGGATCTCGAAGACGCCCTCCACCGGGTCACGCCAGCCGAGCAGCATCGCCCGATCGGCTTCGGTCAAGTCCCGTCGTCCCGCGACGAATCGGTCCACCACGGTCGAACCGCCCGGCAGGCGGTACCGGAGGATGAAGTCGTCGATGATCCGGATCGCCTCGCCCTCGTCCAGTCGCCTCTCCGGGCCCGCCGCCTCCAGCAGGAGCGGGGTCAACCACCGGTCGAAGCGCGCGCCCTGGGCGAAGGCGACGAGCTCGCCCTTCAGTTCGGAACTTCGTTCGATCAGGACTCGCAGCGGCGTCTCGTTTCCGCTCCGTCCAACGACAGCCATGCGAGCCCTCTCGATCGTGAAGGTTTCCGACACTCACCGCGCCCTGGAGGAGCGATACGCCTCGACCCGCTCCGCTCCGCCCGGAGCCCGCCCCGCCATTGGACGGCCAGCGCCACGCTAGCGCGGTTCGGATCGCCCCCGGCACCGCCGACCGCCGATACCTGAGGCTCCTGCTACCGGGTGGCACCGAGGCCCCTCGGTTCGCTCGGCTGTGGAGCGGATTGGCAACGGAGCGGCTCAGCCGTGACCGGGCACCGGTCCGGTAGCGCGCGAACCGTGGACGCGGGCGGCGGCCGGAAACCGACGTAGCCATCAAGTCTCTTTGCCCACACGGAACTTGGCCCTGGCAGACTACCGCCCCGCAACCGCCCCACTCGCACCTCACTTCCCTGGAGCAGTCATGTCCGTGTTCGTCAGACGCCTCGTGCCCGCAGCAGTGCTCGCGCTCGCCGCCCTGGCCGTCACTCCCGGCGGCGCGTCCGCCGCCAACGGGGCGGCCCCGGCCGTCGCCACCTCGCCGGGCGAGCACCTGGGGCTCACCTGGACGGTCCTGGAGCAGCGCGACGGCTCGGTGCACGTCGGGACCGACACCCTCAGCAACCCGTACCTCGGCGACACCGACCCCGGGACCGAACTGCCGGTGCTCTGCATCCGGGTGGACGGTCGGCCGGCCCCGGCCGGGATCCCCACCACCGGCTTCCACAGCTGGGCGGGCGGCGAGGTGGCGGCGACCGCGCCGACGGCGGGCTCCGAGCTGACCAGCCGGGACGAGGCCGACGGGCTGTGCGCGGACACCTTCGGCAGCGACTGGCGGATGGCCGAGTTCCACGACGGCGAGGGCTGGTCGTTCTGGGCCACCGGCACCCTCCCGTCCGACACCCGGTTCTGGACGGCCATCAACGACCAGCCGGCCAACCCCTGGAGCTGAGCAGCGCGGTACTCGGGCCGGGGTCGGCCGCGCAGGAGCGGTCGCCCCGGGCCGGGGCCCCGGGGCCGTCGGGGTGCCAGGACACCGAGGTCCGCGGGTTCACGAGGTCCGCGGGTTCGCGGGTTCAGTAGATCAGGTAGCCCGGCCGGTGCCCCTCGTCCTCGATCTCCCCGGTGGCCTGGGCCCGCAGCTTGCGGGACAGCTCCTCCAGGGCCCGGGAGGCCGCGACCTCCTCACCGATCCTGGCGAGCGGACGGTCCTCCGCGCTCTTCTCCGACTCGCCGTGCGCGCTCAGGCCCGGTGCCCTGGCGCCCGTCAGCCTGGCGTCGCACGCCGTGTGCACGCCGTCCTCCTCGAAGCTCAGCTCCACGTCCCACTGGTTGTGCATGGCACACCTCCTGGCCCCGACCCCCGTCGTGCCGGTCCGGGCCGGCACGGACGGTGGACCCGTGGCGGCCACTCACACCAGCGTGCGCCTGCCCCACCCGCCGCGGCAAGCTCGGCCGTTGCCGCGGACGACCGTGGGACGCCCGGCCCGGATCGGGCACGCCCCGTCCCACCGATCAGCCGATCAACTGATCGACCGGCCGACAGCCGATCCACCGTGTCCTCGCGTCCGACCGGCTCCGGCCGCCGCCTCGGCAGTACGCTGACGGCAGCGCGCCGCGACCGCTGACCCCACCCCGGACCCGCCGACGCGGCGCGGGGCAGCGACAACCTGGTGGTCCCTCCGTGGCGGTCTTCCTCCTCGCCCTCGGTGCGGCCTGCTGTCTGGGACTCGGCTTCGTCCTCCAGCAGCACGCGGCGCAGCGGGCTCCTCGTGCCGACCTGTTGCGCTGGCGGCTGCTGCTGGACCTGATCCGGATGCCCCAGTGGCTGCTCGGCACCGCCTTCATGGTCAGCGGACTGATCCTCTCGGCGCTCGCTCTGCACCAGGGTGAGGTGTCCCTGGTGGAACCGCTGCTGGCGACCAATCTGATCTTCGCCATGACGCTCGCCCGGGTGCTGACCCGTCAGACCCTGGGCCGCTCCGGCTGGGCCGGGGTGCTGCTGCTGGCCCTCGGGGTGACGGCGTTCATCGTGGCCGGTCGGCCCACCGGCGGCGGACCGCCCGCCGGTGAGCTGCGGCACTGGCTGGTGGTCGGCACCGTGGTCGGGCTGACCGTGCTGCTGGTCTCGCTCGCCCGGCGGCTGCCGCTGTTCGAGGAGGCCACGCTGCTGGCGCTCGCCGCCGGACTGCTCTACGGCCTACAGGACGCGCTCACCCGCACCACCACCCAGCGCCTCGACCACGACGGGCTGGCCGCGGTGCTGCGCAGCTGGCAGCCGTACGCGGTGGTGGTGGCGGGCGTGGTCGGACTGCTGCTGGTGCAGAGCGCCTTCGAGGCCGCACCGCTGCGGATGTCCCTGCCCGCGCTGACCGCCGCCCAGCCGCTGTCCGGGATCGCCTGCGCGGTCGGCTTCCTCGGCGACCGGCTGCGGGTGACCCCGGGCGCCCTGGCCTGGCAGGCGGTCGGCCTGCTGGCCATCGTGGTCGGGGTGATCGTGATCGGACGGCACCCCGCGATGCCCGGCACCACCGCCCGCGACACCCTGGAGAGCATCGGGGCACCACCGGAGAACGGACCCGACGTCGACAACGGCGTCGGCGACGGCAACGACATCGACGACGCCGTCGATGACAGCCACGACGGCGGCGACATGAGCGGGAAGGGCGAGTAGGCGGCCCGGCGTGCCAGAACGCCCAGGCGGACACCGTGGCCGGCGGGGTGGTCGCGACCGTGGGCGCGGCGTGCCTGGTCCGCGCCCGGCGGTCCGGCCGGCCGCAGCGGCTGCCGCTCGCCGCGCTCCCGCTGGTGCTGGGCGTGCACCAGCTGATCGAGGCGCTGGTCCGGCTCGGTGCGGACGACGGCCTGCCGCTCTCCCTCGCCGGGACCGGAGCTCCAGGATCGCCCGGGCGGTTATCGCCCTGCCGCTGCCGCCCGTCCTGGTCCCCGCCGGAGTGCGGTGCGCGGCCACCGAACCCGGCCGCTCCACCGGCCCGGCCCGCCGACGGGCGCTCACCGCGCTCACCTGCTGGGCGCAGCGGTCGCGGTTCCGCTCGCGGCGGCCGTCGCCACCCGTCCGGCGACGGCCACCGTGCACGGGCACACCCTCGGCTACGCCATCGGCGTCCCGCACCCGGCCGTCCTGCTCGCCGGCTATCTCCTCACCACGGTCGGCTCCCTCCACATCAGCGGCGACCGGCTGCTCCGCCGCCTCGGCCTGCTCGCCGGAGCGGGCGCCGCGCTCTGCGCCCTGCTCTGGCACCTCGCTTTCATCTCCACCCTGGTGCGCCCTCGCGGCCCTGGTCAGCCTCCTGCTCCTCCCCTGGTCCGTACGCCTGCCCGCGCCCGGTCCGGCGATCGGTGTCGACGCCGACACCGAGGGCCTAGGAGCGGGTCGCGGCCACCACCTCATCCGATCCCTGCTCGACGGCCTCGGTGCCCCCGTGGCCCCGGAGGCGGTCCATCTCCCGCCACTCCGGCCGCAGGCCGGTGAGTGTCGTGGTGGCGAAGTACAGGACCCCGGCCGTGAGCAGGCTGGGTATCAGGCCGACGAGGGCGACGGCCCCGCCGGCCAGGAGACCGCCGAGCGGGATTCCTGCCCAGGCCAGGGAGTCCCCGAGGGCGTGCACCCGGCCGAGGAGGTGGCGGGGCACCCGTTCGAAGAGGACCGCGCCGAGGATCGGGTTGAGGAAGCCGGAGCCGAAGCCGCCGACCGCGAAGACCGTGATCACCACCCACATCGGCGCGTCGAGCGCGAGCACCAGGTAGCGCGGCGCTCCGGCGAGCAGGAAGCCGACGAAGAAGACCGTACGGCGGGGCAGCCGGTGGGCGAGCGCCGCCGCGATCAGGCTGCCGACCACCGCCGTGACGCCCATGGCGCTGCCGATCAGGCCGATGGCGGCCGGGCCGTTGCCGGACTCCCGGGCCCAGACCGGGACGAGCACCGTCACGAACCCGGCGTCGAGCAGGTTGGTGATGCCGACCATCACGGTCACGGTGAGCAGCAGCGGCTCGGTCCGCAGGAAGCCGAAGCCCTCCCGGAACATCCGCCAGTAGCCGCCGCTGCCGTCGCCGGCCTCCGCCGTTCCGGTCGCGTCCGCGGCCGCCGGGCGCCCCATGCCCTTCGGCAGCGCCACGGCGATGATCAGCGACCCGAGCGCGAAGGTGCCCGCGTTGACCGCCAGCCCGGCCAGCGGCCCGATCACGGCGACCAGCCCACCGCCGGCCGCCGGGCCGATCGTGGAGGCGAGCCGCTCGGTGACGCCCGCGAGCCCGGTGGCGCGCTCCATCGGCACCCGGGCGTGGTCGGCCGCCTCCGGCACCATGACCGACTTGGCCAAGTCCCCCGGGCCGCGCATCGCGCCGATCACCGCGACCATCACCAGCAGCAGCCAGAACGGCAGCAGCCCGCGCGCGTGCAGCAGCGGGACCAGCCCGGCCGCGACGGCGCTCACCGCGTCCGTCGTCCAGGACACCACGCGTGGCCCGAGCCGGTCGACCAGCGGCCCGGTTAAGGCCTTGACCAGCACGTACGGCGCCATCTCGGCGAAGGCGACCAGGCCGGTCATGGTGGCGCTGCCGGTGGTGGCCAGGACGAACCAGGGCAGGGCGATGGCCGAGATCCGTGTCCCGGTCAGGGACACGGCCATGGCGGCCAGCACCCCGACCAGCGGTCGGAGGCTGCGCGCGGGCGGGTCCGTCACGACGGTGCTCATTCCGTCTCCCCCTCCTTCGGGTCGGGCAGCACGTGGACCACCACGGAGACCGGCTCGGAGCCCTCCGGCACCGGCCCCTCGGCGCCGACCCGGCGGTAGCGGCGGATCACCTCGGACAGCTCGCCGGACAGCCGCTCGGCCTCCTCCGGTGTGAGCTGCAGCAGCATGTCGCTGAGCTGCACCTCCTTGCGCCACTCCCGCGGCATCGTCTCGAAGGCGTCGAGCGCGCGCTGGGCGACCAGGGTGTGGGCGGCCAGGACGGAACGCAGGAAACCGCCGACCGTCTCGGGCTCCTCGTCCGCCATGTCGTCCCCCGTCCAGACCGTCAGCCGGTGCGGCGAACGCCACCACCGCTCCCGGCCGGTGCCGCGCTCCGCGTCCTCCTCGACGAAGCCCGCGGCCGCGAGCTGGCGCAGGTGGTAGCTGGTGGCTCCGGAGTTGAGCCCCAACTGCTCGGCCAGCCTCGTCGCGGTGGACGGGCCGTGCTTGCGCAGCAACCCCACCAACTGCATGCGCACGGGGTGGGCCATCGCCCGCATGCCCTTGGCAGTGAGGACGATGTGCGGATCGTCGCTGTGTTTCCAGCCGCTCTCTTCGGTCATGGCTCAGGAGCCTAGAACCGCAAAGGACTCTTTGCAAAGGGTTTTTTGCACGGACTTCTTCGCGGTTCTTTTCGCCGCGATTTCGCGGTTCGTCGCGGCGCGACCCCGAGGTTCGGCACGGGTACGACGTCGCAGGTCACCGCGGTGCGGCAGCGGCAGCCCCGCCGGTCGGAGGGTGGGCCGGTCCGCCGCTCGACGGGGCCCGACGCCCGGTTCGCGACCGGGCGCCGGATTGTCACCCGGACGGCTGAGGCGCAGGCTGGCACTAGGGCCCGGGAGACGGCCCACCCCGGTGGGCCGCAGAACCGGTGACGGCTGCCGGAGGGGCATGAGGGGCAGGACGATGTCACGCGGGAAGCTCTGGGGCTACGTCGCTTCGAGGGCCCGGGTGCTCGGGGCGCTCGGGGCAGGAAGCGGCGTGGGCGGCACGGGCGGCGTCGAGGACAAGGGCGGGGCGCGCCGCCCGGGCAGCACCCCGGCCGGGCAGGAGGACCTCGACCCGTTCCGGCCGTTGGCGATGGCGGGGCCCCGGCCGCTCTCCCGGACCGAACTGGCCCAGCTGCGGTGGACCGGCCGGCACGCCGGCTGCGATCCGCAGGCCCGGCACGTCCAGGTGGCCGAAGTGGTGCGCCGGGTGGTGCGGGGCGGCGGCCGGGCGACGGCCGTCACCGTCCGGATCGCACCCGGGCTGCCGGTGGTGGTCGCGGACGCCCGGCGGCTGGAGGCCGCGATAGCGGGCCTGGTCGACCACGCGATGCGACGCAACCCCCTCGGCGGCCGGGTACTGGTCCGGGCCGACGTCACGGATGCCGGGATCACCGATGCCGGGGCCACCAATGCCGGGATCACCGATGCCGGGGCCACCGATGTCGAGGTCGCCGATGCCGGGGTCACCGATACCGGCCCGGATCTGGGGTCGAACCGCGCGCCCGGCCGGGGCGGACCGGCGCCCGGACGGGCCCGGGTGGAGGTCCGGGTCTCCGACCGCGGCGCCCACGAGCCGCCCGGGGCCCGCGAGGCGCTGTCGGCCGACCCGCGGGCCGGCGGACCGGTCGGCCCGGCGCTGCACAACCTGGTGCTGGCGGCGGGCGGACGACTCGCCGTCGAACCCACCCCCGGCGGCGGCCTGACCGTGGTGCTGGTGCTGGGCGTCGCGTACGAGTAGTCGCACACCGGAGTCGCACACCGAACACGAGTGGTCGCACACCGGACCGACAACCGCACACGGCAGCCACACGGCAACCACACGGCGGCCGACGGCCGCCGAACCTAGACTTGCCCCATGCCCCGGCTCAACGACCAGGTCAGGGAGTTGCTCCAGGAGTACGCCGACCTGATCAACATCACCGGAGGGGACGCCTTCCGGGCCCGCGCCTACGAGAAGGCCGCCCGGGCGGTCGGCGGCCACCCCGAGGACCTCGCAGGCCTGGACGTCAAGGGCCTTCAGCAGATCCCCGGTGTCGGCAAGTCCACCGCCGAGAAGGTCGCCGAGTACCTCTCCACCGGCCGGATCACCGCCCTGGAGACCCTCCGCGCCCGGATCCCGTCCGGCGTGCGGGAGATGATGGCCGTCCCCAGCGTCGGCCCGAAGCGCGCCCTCGCCCTCTACCGGGACCTCGGCATCGCCTCCGTCGACGAACTCGCCGAGGCCGTCCGCGCCGACCGGCTGTCCGGCGTGGCCGGGTTCGGCGAGCGCAGCGGCGAGAAGATCCTGCACGGCATCGAGCTGATGCGGCGGTCCGGCGGCCGCACCCTCCTCGACACCGCCACCGTGCTGGCCGACCAGCTGGTCGCCGCGCTCTCGGCCGTCCCCGGCTGCACCGGCTGCGCGTACGCCGGTTCGCTGCGCCGGATGCGCGAGACGGTGGGCGACATCGACGTGCTGGCGACCGCCGCCGACTCCGCCCCGCTGATGGCCGCGCTCACCGAACTCCCGTACGTGGCCGAGGTGATCGCGAGCGGCCCGACCAAGACCTCGGTCCGCACCAGCCAGGGCGTCCAGGTGGACCTGCGGGTCGTCCCGCAGGAGGACTGGGGCGCGGCGCTCGTCTACTTCACCGGATCGAAGGCGCACAACATCAGGCTGCGCACGATGGCCGTCCGGGCCGGGCTGAAGCTCTCGGAGTACGGGCTGTTCGAGGTCGACGGCGGCGCGAAGGTGGTGTCGGAGACCGAGGACGAGGTGTACGCGGCGCTCGGCCTGCCCTGGATCCCACCCCCGCTGCGCGAGGACCGGGGTGAGATCGAGGCCGCCCTGAACGGTGAACTCCCCGAGCTCGTCCGGGAGTCGGACCTGCGCGGCGACCTGCACACGCACACCGACCTCACCGACGGCCTGGCCACCCTGGAGGAGATGGTCGACACGGCCGCGGCGCGCGGCTACTCCTACTACGCCGTCACCGACCACGCGCCGGACCTGGTGATGCAGCGGATGACCGACGAGAAGATGCTCGCCCAGCGCGAGCAGCTGCGCCGACTGGCCGACCGCCACCGGAAGTTGCGGCTGCTGCACGGCACCGAGCTGAACATCGGCCCGGACGGCGACGTGGACTGGCCGCCCGAGTTCCTGGCCGGCTTCGACGTCTGCGTGGCCTCGGTGCACTCGCACTTCGCCCTCGACCGCACCGCCCAGACCCGCCGCCTGATCCGCGCCTGCGAGAACCCGTACGTGCACGTCATCGGCCACCTCACCACCCGCCGGATCGGCCGGCGCGAACCGATCGACCTCGACCTGGACGCGGTGTTCGCCGCCGCCGCGCGCACCGGCACCGCGATCGAGATCAACGGCTCGCCGCAGCGCCTGGACCTGCGCGACGAGGACGTCCTGCGGGCCAGGCGCCACGGCGTGCGCTTCGCGATCGACAGCGACGCACACTCCACCGGCCAGCTCGCCAACCCGCGCTTCGGCGTGGGGACGGCGCAGCGCGGCTGGCTCACCGCCGAGGACGTGGTCAACACCTGGACGTGGCAGCGGTTGAAGCACTTCCTCCGCAAGGACGCACTGCGCCGGTAACGCCCGGCGGGCGGCCCCGAGCGGCCGGAAACCGTCCGCAGGGAAACCGCCCACAAGGAAACCGCCCGCCGGCTCAACACCAGCCGGATCAACGCCAACCGGCTCAGCACCCGCCGACCGAGGCCCCCGGCGACGCCAGCACCCGGGCCGCGCACCGGTGCCCGAGCCCGGCCGCCAGGTGCAGGTCCCCGGCGTCCAGGAACCCGGCCAGGAAGCCCGCCGCGAACGCGTCCCCGGCCCCGGTGAGGTCGCGCACCTCGGCGACCGGCGGCACCGGCACCGTGAGCAGCGGCTCGCCGGGCACGTCGACGGTGGTCGCCTCGGCGCCCGACTTGGTGACCACCGTGGTCGCGGCCAACCGGGCCCGCTCCGGCCCCGGCAGGCCGTCCACCAGCAGCCCGAGGTAGCCGGACTCGGAGCGGTTGGCGAACACGAAGGTCGGCGCCAACTCGGCCAGCAGGGCGAGGAACCGCTCCCGTCCGAACTGCTCCAGCATGCCGGTCGAGGACGCGTCCACCGAGGTGGTGCCGCCCGCCTCCCGGACCCGGGCGAGCGCGTCCACCGCCGTCCGGCCGATCGGATCGCCGTCGAAGGAGTAGGCGGGCACGTGCAGGTGGGTCAGGCCGGCCAGCCACTCGTCCGGGACGCGTTCCAGCAGCTTGGCGGCGCCGCGGTCGGGCAGCATGGTCCGCTCGCCGTCCTGGTCGATGAGCACCACGATGCTGCCGGTCCGGCCGCGCCGCTGCACCCGTACGTCCACGCCGTGGCCGCCGAGTTCGGCGACGACCCCGTCCCCGACGGCGTCCTCGCCGACGCAGCCGAGGAAGCGGGCCGGGTGGTGCCCGGCGGCGAAGCAGGCGACGTTGGCCGCGCTGCCGCCGCGCCGCCGGAACACCCGGGCGTCGGAGTCGGTGCCGTGGCGCAGCGGGCCGCCGGCCCAGACCACGATGTCCTCGACGAGGTCGCCGAGCACCCCGAGCACGGGTCAGGCCCCGGTCGGGGCGGCTGCCAGCGCGGTGGCGATCTCGCCCCCGAGGCGGACGTTGCCCCGGTAGACCTCGACGTTGACCTCCAGGCTGCGGCCGCCGGTGTCGCGCTGGATGTGGTCGAGCAGGAACGGCGTGGAGGCGTTGCCGGTGATGCCCTGGCGCTCGGCCTCGGCCCAGGCGCGGGCGAGGATGCCGTCCAGCTCCTCCGGCGGCAGTTGCTTGGCCGGGTCGACCGGGTTGGCGATCAGGACGGCCTGCGGCAGGCCGAGCCGGTCGCGGGCGTCGATGACCTCGGCGGCCTCCTCGGGCGACTGGACGCTGAAGTTGATCTCGTGGCCGGAGTCGGTGATGTAGAAGCCGGGGTACTTGCGGGTGCGGTAGCCGATGACCGGGATGTTGAGGGTCTCGAAGCGCTCCAGGGTGGCCCGGATGTCGAGGATGGACTTCACCCCGGCGCTGATCACGGTGACGGGGGTGGCGGCCAGGGTGGTCATGTCGGCGGACTCGTCGAAGCTCTCCGAGGCGCCGAAGTGGACGCCGCCGAGGCCGCCGGTGGAGAAGACCCGGACGCCCGCGCGGTGGGCGAGGAAGGCGGTGGCGGCGACGGTGGTGCCGCCGTGGCGGCCGAGCGCGGCGACCACGGGCAGGTCGCGCAGGCTGACCTTGTCCAGGCCGTCGGTCGCGGCCAGTTCGGTGATCTGTTCGGTGCTCAGTCCGACCGTGGGGACTCCCGCGTGCACACCGATGGTCGCCGGGACGACGCCGGCCTCCCGCAGTTGCTGCTCGGCCTCCAGCGCGACGGCCAGGTTGCGGGGCCGGGGCAGGCCGTGGGTGAAGATCGTCGACTCCAGGGCGACCACGGGACGGCCGTCGGCGACGGCCTGCGCGACCTCCTCGGAAACCCGGATGGCGGGGGTTGTGCTGGGCAGTCCGGTCATGGTGGGAGCTTCCTGTGAGATGCCACTGCGGTGGGGCAACGTGCTGGAAAGCGTATGAACGGCTCGCATCGGAATCCAGAATGAGTACTGGGATTTCCGATAGCCATACGACTATTAGTTCGTATTGGCCCACCTTGCTTCGTCCCTGTACGCACTAGGCTGACCGCCATGGGTTTCACCTTGCGTCAGCTGGAGGTCTTCCTGACCGTCGCCGAGACGCTGCACTTCGGCCGGGCCGCCGAGCGGCTGCACATCTCGCAGCCGACGGTCAGTCAGGAGGTCGCCCGGCTGGAGCGGACCGTCGGCGTCGAACTGTTCGACCGCAGCCGCCGCTCGGTGGCCCTGACCGAGGCGGGCGAGGTGATGGCCGCCGAGAGCGCCCGGCTGCTCGGCCAGGCCGAGGAGCTGCTGGCCAGGGTCCGGCTGCACGAGGAGTCCCGGCTGCGAACGGCTCGGATCGTCGCCTCGCCGAGCGTGGTGAACCGGCTGCTGCCGGCCGTGGTCAGCCGGGCCGAGCAGGAGCTGCCCGCGCTCAACACCGCCGAACTCGCCGTGGACACCGGGCAGGTCTCCACCACCCTGGCCGCCGAGCTCGCCGACATCGGCCTCGGCCGCTTCCTGGAGGAGGTGCCCGGCTACCGGCTGGAGCGCATCGCCGACGAGCCGGTGCGGGTGGCCCTCGGCCGGGACCACCCGCTGGCCGGACGGGCCGGCCTGGGCCTGGCCGAACTGCGCGACCTGCCACTGCTGCTGTGGCCGCGCGAGCAGCACCCGCGCTACTACGACCACGTGCTCGGCCTGTGCGCGGAGCACGGCGTCGACCCGCCGGTGCTGGTCAGCCCGCCGCGGATCGTCGGCTCCCGGCTCTACCTGCTCGCCCGCAACCGCGCCTTCTCCCTGGTGCCCGGCTCGATGACCGGTCACCTCACCGAGGACGTGGCCACCGTGCGACTGGACGGCCGGGCCACCCTGCCACTGGAGATGCAGTGGCGCACGGACGACCGGCGGCCCCCGCTGGCGACGCTGCGCGACCTGATCCGGCAGGAGGCGGCCGAGTTGGAGGAGGCCTGACGGGCGGCGGCAGCGGACTGGACCTCGACAACCCTTGACGCTGGCATGCCACCGCCGGAAGGATGCCCGGATCACCCACCCGGCCCGTCGCAGCGCCGACCGGCCGGCCGACCCCCGGGGATCCGCCTTGGCCCTGCGCCCGCTGCTCCGCCGCGCCGCCGGATTGATCGGCGCCGCCACCCTCGCCCTCGCCGGCACCCTCACCGCCGCCGGCCCCGCCCACGCCGACTTCGGCACCGGCTACCACGACCCGGTCACCGCCACCCGCCCGCTCACCCGCCCCGACACCCGCTCCTGCACCGTCGAGGTGATGCACGAGTGGGAGTTCCGCGACGGCTACGGCAACCCGCCGGACACCCCGTACACCGCCACCCTCACCCCGCCCGCCGACTGCGCCGGGCCCTGGTCGGCCGTGGTGCTGGACCTCCACGGGCAGGTCGCCGGGCGGCAGTTCGACCGGATCTTCAGTGTCCGCGTCGGCGGGGTCCAGGTGCTGCTCTCCTCCACCCCGGAGCCCTCCAAGGACGGCATCCGGTGGAACGTCGAGCACGACGTCACCCGTTACGCCCCGCTGTTCACGGCCGGTCCGCAGCCGTTCTCCTTCGACCTCGCCAACGTCACCGACGCCACCTACACCGGCGTCTACCGGATATCGGCGAGCCTGACCTTCTACACCGCGAACGACCGCTGGCCCGCCGCCCGCGCCGCCGACCGGCTGCTCACCACCGGCCCCTTCTCGCTCACCCAGGCCGCCCCGGCCGCCGGGCGCGAACTCACCTTCCCGCGGAACCTCGAACGCCTCACCGCCGAGGTGTACGCCCGGGGCGGCGGCGCCTGCGAGGAGTTCGCGTACGCCTCCGCGCCGGACGCCTTCGTCGCCGCCAACCCGTCCCTCGGCGTCTGCGGCAAGGGCCCGTTCCGCGAGCTGCGGCTCACCGTGGACGGCCGGGTGGCCGGAGCGGTCTGGCCGTACCCGGTGATCTACACCGGCGGCTGGGACCCGCTGCTGTGGCGGCCGGTCCCCGGCATCTTCGCCTTCGACCTGCCCGCCTACCGGCTCGACCTCACCCCGTACGCCGGCCTGCTGCTGGACGGCCGCCCGCACACCGTGGGGATCGCGGTCAACGCGAGCGAGGCGCAGAGCAACGACGTCTGGACCGGCCAGGTCAACCTGTTCGCCGAGGTCGACCACGGCACCGACCGCACCTCCGGGCAGCTCACCGACTACCGGGTCGCCCCCGAGGCCGCCGTGGACACCCGGCTCACCGACCACGGCGGCGGCAGCGGCGACTGGACCGTCACCGCCGCCCGGCACGACCTCGCCCGGGGCTGGGTGCAGACCTCGCACGGCCGGATCACCACCGAGGTCCGCGACGACCTGGCCTTCAGCTCCGCCCAGCAACTGCGCGACGGCGGCAACGACGTGACGCTGCACAACGGCACCGACCTCACCCGCACCACCTCCACCTGGGGCGGCGGGCCGCACCGCACCACCACCGTGCACGAGGGCGAGCCGCTGGACGTCGACTACGCCGTCACCCACGACGCCGCCGGGAACACCGACCAGCGCACCGCGATGACCCTCGGCTACCACCGCGAGGCCACCACGGCCACCGGAGGCCACGTCACCGAGCGCGCGACCGTCGACCACACCCTGCGGCCCACCGCCCAGCGCCACGACGGGGACCGCACGGTACGGACCGGCAGCAGCACCGAGGACTACCGCAGCACCGGACCGGAGGGGCCGTACCACCGGACACTCGACTTCGTGGACGGGTGGCCCCGACCGTGAGCACCGTCAGGGCCGTAGGCACCACAAGGGCCGCGAGCCCTGCGCCCCGCACGCCCTGCCGCGCCCTGAGCGATTTGCCGGAATTGGGAGCACTTTCCTCTGGTGCACGCCGCCCAGGAGGCGCATGATGAGAGGTGGACCTGCGAGGTAGCTGAAGGAGTTCGACCGCAGGAGGCGGTGGCGACAGATCGAGACGGATCAGGGTCTGCCGCCGGTACTACCTCGGTCGACGATCGAACTACCGGCCGGAGGACACCATGTCCGGAGGCCACCCCCACCTCGCAGGTTCCGCGCGTCCACGGAACATCCCCTCGGTTCCGTGGACGCGCTGCTGCGTGGACGCACTGCTCCGCGGGCGCCGCGCCGCGGTCCGGCGTGACTACTGCGGTATCGCGTAGCCCATCTCCCAGGCGTGCACGGCGATCCCGACCCGGTTCGCCACCCCGAGCTTGCGCTGGATGCTGGCCACGTGCGTCTTCACCGTGCCCGGGGAGATGAACAGTTCGGCCGCGATGTCGGCGTTGGTCCGGCCCGCCGCGACCTGCCCGGCGATCTCCGTCTCCCGCTCGGTCAGCGGCACCGCCGGCGCGGGCTGGGCGGGCCGGCGCGGCGCCGTCACGTGCCGCAGCAGCCGCACCGTGACCGAGGGGCTGATCAGGCTCTCCCCGTCCGCCGCCGCCCGGACCGCCTCGGCCAGCAGGGACGGGCCGGACCGCTTCAGCAGGAAGCCGGACGCGCCGTACCGCAGCGCCGGGTACACGTACTCGTCCAGGTCGAAGGTGGTCAGCACCACCACCCGCACCGAGCCGGACAGCCGCCTGGTCACCTCCAGCCCGTCCAACCGGGGCATCCGGATGTCCACCAGGGCCACGTCCGGCCGCAGTTCGGCCGCCAGCTCCAGCGCCTCCTGCCCGTCGGCGGCCTCACCCACCACCTCGATGTCCGGCTGCGCGTCCAGGAACCGTCGCACGCTCCGCCGCACGGCCTCCTGGTCGTCCGCGATCAGCGTCCGGATGACCCGCGGACACACACCGTTCGCACTCGTCACACCCGGCAGTCTCCCCCACGACCCGCCGAACGGGAAAGTTCACGCCCCAGGCCCGGCGCGGTTCACCTCGGGCCGTGAGGCTGACCGCCATGAACGATTCCACTGGACGTCCCCCCGTCAGCAGGCGCGGGCTCCTGGCCGGGGCGACCGGCCTGAGCCTCGGCGGCGCCGTGTCGCTCTCCGGCGCCGCCGCCGTCACCGGCGTCGGGGCCACCCCGGCCGCCGCCTCCCCGGTGCTGTGGGAGCGGCCGGGCCGCTCCGGCGCCCCGCGGGTGGCCGGGCTGCACCTGCAGTTCGGCTCGGACGCCTCGCGCGAGGTCGTGGTCTCCTGGCACACCACCAGGTCCGTGTCCAACCCCCGCGTGATGTACGGGACTTCCCACGGGGGCTTCGGCCGCTCCGAGCAGGCCGCGACCCGCACCTACCGGGACGCCGCCTCCGGCACCGAGGTCCAGGTGCACCACGCGCGGATCACCAACCTGCGCCCCGACACGGACTACGTCTACGCCGCCGTCCACGACGGCGCCACCCCCGAACTGGGCACCGTGCGCACCGCCCCGCGCGGCCGGGCCGCCTTCACCTTCACCAGCTTCGGCGACCAGGGCACCCCCACCCTCGGCAAGAAGACGGCCAACGGCTACGTCAACGACAACCTCGGCAGCTTCGCCGCCGGCGACACCACCGCCGGGGTCGAACGGATCGCCCCGCTGTTCCACCTGCTCAACGGCGACCTCTGCTACGCGAACATCGCCACCGACCGGGTCCGCACCTGGTCCGACTGGTTCGAGAACAACACCCGCTCCGCCCGCCACCGCCCCTGGATGCCCGCGGCCGGCAACCACGAGAACGAGAAGGGCAACGGCCCGATCGGCTACGGCGCCTACCAGGCCTACTTCGAGCTGCCGGAGTCCCGCTCGGACGAGGAGCTGCGCGGCCTCTGGTACTCGTTCACCGCCGGCGCGGTGCGCGTGATCAGCCTCAACAACGACGACGTCGCCCTCCAGGACGGCGGCAACTCCTACGTCCACGGCTACTCGGGCGGTGCCCAGCAGCGCTGGCTGGAGCGGGAGTTGATCGCCGCCAACGCGGACCCGGACATCGACTGGATCGTGGTCTGCATGCACCAGGTGGTGATCTCCACCGCCGACAAGTTCAACGGCGCCGACCTCGGCGTCCGCGAGGCCTGGGTGCCGCTGTTCGACAAGTACGGCGTCGACCTGGTGGTCTGCGGCCACGAGCACCACTACGAGCGCTCGCACCCGATCCGCGGCCAGCAGCCGACCGACACCCGCACGCCGATCCCGGTCGCCACCGGCACCCAGACCATCGACACCACCAAGGGCACCGTCCACATGGTCATCGGCGGTGGCGGCACCTCGGCCCCGTCCAACCAGCTGTTCTTCAACCCCGCCAAGGCCCGGGTGATCACCGGCGTCGGGCCCGTCGACCCGGCCACCGGCAAGCGTCCGCCGGTCTACGTGATCGAGGACGCCCCCTGGTCCGCCTTCCGCGACGCGGACAACCCGTACGGCTTCGCGTCCTTCGACGTCAAGCCGGGCGAGCGCGGCGGCAACACGACCATCGACGTGACGTACTACTCGGTGAGCGGCCCGTACGGCGACCTCGTCCCGGTCGACCGCTTCACCCTCACCCGCCCGCGCGGCGCCCGCGGCGGCGGCCGGGGACGCTGACCCGGTGCGGTGGCGGCGTCCTGACGCGGGCGCCGCTACCGCCCCGGCAGTTCGCAGGTGACCCGCCAGCCCACCGGGGTGCGCGGGCCCGCGCTGAGGGTGCCGCCGTGGGCGGTGGCGCGGGCGGCGAGACCGGCCAGGCCGGTGCCGCCGGAGCCGGGGCGGCGGCGCAGCCGGGGCCGGCGGGTGGCGGGGCCGCCGTCGTCGGCGACGGTCACCCGAACGGCCCGCCCGCCCGGGCCGGGGGCCACCTCGACGGTGACCTCGGTGGCCTGCGGGGCGTGCCGGCGAATGTTGGTGAGGGCCTCCAGGACGACGGCGTAGGCGGTGGCCTGCGCCTCGGCGGCGAGCAGTCCGGCGGCCTCCGGGGCCAGGTCGACGGTGGCGCGCGGGCCGCCGGTGGTGCCGAAGCGGGCGACCAGCTCCGGCAGGTCGGCCAGTCCGAGTCGCCGGGTGGTCGCCCCGGTGCCCTGGTCGCCCTGCGCGGCGCCCTGATCACCCTGATCGCCCTGATCACCCTGATCACTCTGCGGGTCACGGAGGGCTCCGACCATCTCGTCCATCGAGTCGAGCGCCCGCAGCCCGGCCTCCTCCAGGCGTCGCAGCAGGGCGGTGGTCTCCTCCGGCTCCTGGCCCGGGAGTTGGCCGGCCTGGGCCTCCAGCACGATGCCGGTGATCTCGTGGGCGACGAAGTCGTGCAGACCACGGGCCACTTCGAGCCGCTGCTCGCGCCGCGCCCGGGCGACCGCGCGTTCCCGGCGGGAGTCCAGGACCCTCAGGTAGAGGCCCACCCCGGCGACCCCGAGCGCCGGCAGCAGGGAGCACAGCACGCCGAACACCGGTCCGGCCGGGCCGCCCTGGGGCGTCCGCAGGGCGAACCGCAGCGGCAGCACGACGGTGGCCAGCCCGACCAGCGCGCTGATCGGCCCGGCCCAGCGGTCGGGCAGCCGGCGGATGGCGCGGAAGAGCACCCCGAGCAGGGCGAGCCACTCGAAGGGCAACCAGAAGGCGGGCAACCGGTACGGCCCGGGGTAGAGCAGGTCGACCAGCAGCGAGACGCCGGCCGCCGCCGCGGCCGCCCTGCCGAGGGTGATCCGTTGGGTGGGCCAGGGCAGCAGCGCCACCACCGCCGTGAGCGTGGCGGTGGCGGCGAGCAGCGCGGCGGCGCCGAGCGTGCCCGGTCGCGCGAGCGCGACGGGCCCCAGCAGGGCGAGCGCGGCGGTGGCGGCGAGCGGCCGCCGGAACCGGGCGGGGCGGGACGGAGGATCGGTGCGCACGCCGCCGAGCCTACGGGCCACTCGCCGAGCCCCCGGGCCACCCGCCCGGGGGAGGCGGCCTCCTCCCGGCGGCGGAGGCAACTCCCCTCTCCGGGGGGATGATTGCCCGGGAGCGTGGGAGCAGACTCTTGGGCGGGGCGGGTGCGCCGGTACCGGCGCCGGGGGGCGGTACCGTTCAGGTGCGTGATCGGCATACGGCCGTTCACGCACCCGAACGGTGCCCGACCCCGACTCCGGAGGCCCGCCTTGCCGCCCCAGCACCACCGCCCGTCCGCCGCCGGGCCGACCGAACGTGGCGCGGGGTCCAACGGCCGCACCGGGGAGGGCCGTTGAACCCCGTGCCCGAACAGCTCCCGGTGGACTACGGCCGACTCGCCGCCGTCGGACCGTACTTCGCGCTGGACAGCTCCGCGGACGGCACCCCGCCGCCGGGCTTCCGGCCGCTGCCGGAGCTGTACGGCACCGGGCCGGACGCGCCGCTCGCCGGGCGGATCCGGGTGGTGGCGCAGCGGCTGGGCACCGCCGAACCCCGGGTCGCGGCCTCGATCCTGCACCTCGGACTGGCCGCCCGCTTCTGGTCGGTGGGCCTCGGCTCCGCCGTCCTGCTGGGGGCGGTCCCGACGCTGGAGCGCGCCTGGGTGCGGATCCCCGACCAGGGCCCGATCGATCTGTGGACGCCGCCGGAGCCGGTGGCGGCGCGGCCCGCCGGGCTGGCCGACCAGCTCCAGGAGACCGTCCTGATGGGCCAGTTGGAGCCACTGGCGGCGGCGGTCCGGGCCGCCGTCCCGCTCTCGGCGCGCCTGCTGCTCGGCAACGCCGCCTCCGCGCTGGCCGGGACGCTGCGGGTGCTGGAAGCGCATGCACCGGGCCCGGCCCGGGAGTTGGTCGCCGAGCTGCTGGACCGGCCACCACTCGCGGGCTCCGGCACGCTGCGCACCGGGCCGCACGGCACGGCCTTCCGGCGGACGAGCTGCTGCCTCTACTACCGGATCGGTCCGGGTGCGGGGCTGTGCGGGGACTGCTGCTTCAGCCGGCCGCCGAGGCCCGGGAAGGCCACCGGCAGGCGGGAGAACTAATACCTTCACTGATGAAGGTCATATCCGGAGCGCCGCTTCCGGAGCCCCCACCACCACCTCCCAGTCCACCGCCCCCGACGGCACCCGGGCCCGATCCGCCGCCGGTTCGGCCCGCAGCGCCCGCGCCAGCGAGCCCACCGGGAAGGCCGGGGTGGAGGCCGCCAGCACCCGCCCCTCTCCGGTGAGCACCGCCGCCTCGCCGGGCAGCGCCCGCAACGGCGGCACCAGCAGCCGCTCCAGCGCGGCCAGCGGCACGTCCCCCGCCACCACCCCGACGAAGCCCGCGCCGGGGACGGTCACCGGCCGGGCGCAGCACAGCACGTACCGGTCGGCGCAGAGCAGGTCGACCTGCGGCCCGGCCACCACCGCCCGCCCCTCGTCCCGGGGCCCGGCGAACCAGGACAGGGCGCGGTAGTCGTAGAAGTCGGCGTCCGCCGGGTCGAGCGCGAGCCGCAGCCGCCGCTCCCCCTCCCCGCGTGCGGCGCGGTACCACCACTCCACGTGCAGCTCGGCATCGGCCAGCGCGCCGGGCGCGGCGACCGCTCCGCCGCCGAAGAAGCGCGAGCCGGGCCGGCCCAGCAGCTCGCTCACCGGCCCGTGCAGGGCGCCGAGTTCGGCGGCGGCCGGACGCCGGCCCTCGGCGGCCGCCCGGCTCCAGCGGTCGACGGCGGCCGCCCGCAGGCCGTCCAGTTCGGCGAGCACCGATTCGACGGCGGCGGCGACCCGCCGGGCACAGTCCACGGCGGTGGCGGGCAGGGTGAACGCACTGGTCATGACGGCTCCGGCAGCGGGTGAGGGTTCCGGCGGCGGGCGAGGCCGCGGGTGCGGTCCGGGACGGGATGAGACGGGACAGGAACGGGACGGGGCAGGAACGGACGAGGCGGACGGGACGGGAACGGACGGCTCGCGGCCGCCGCCTCAGCCGTCGTCCGCCAACTGCAGGTGCCCGCGCACCAGATGGTGCACGCAGCTGACGGTGTGCGCCTCCGCCGCCGCTCTCGCCCCGGCGGCGTCGCCGGCCAGGACCGCGACCAGGATCTCCCGGTGCTGCTCGGCGAAGCGCTCCTGGTCGGGCCCGTACGGCGCGGGCAGCCAGAGCAGCGGGCCGAGTTCGGCCTGCAGCCGGACGGCGAGCTGGGTGAGGCGCACCGACTGGGCGGCGACGGCGAGTTCGATGTGGAAGCGGGCGTCGGCGCGGCGCCGTTCGGCGGGGCCGGCGGCGTCGCGCAGCTCGTGCACCAGCCGGGTGAGCCGGGGGGCGAGGTCGACGGGGGCGCGCTCGGCGGCGAGCCGGGCGGCGGTGCCGGAGACGGCCAGCTCCTCGTCGCCGAGGTCGCGCAGGTCCACGGTGGCGAGGTCGCGCAGCCGGGCGAGCTGGAGGTGCTCGGAGCCCCCGGCGGGGGTGCGGACGAAGCTGCCGCCGTTGCGGCCGCGCCGGGTCTCGATCAAACCGGCCTCGCGGAGCAGGGCGAGCGCCTCGCGGACGGTGCCGTTGGCGACGCCGAGTTGGTCGGAGAGATCGTTCTCGCTGGGCAGTTGGTCCCCGTCGGCGACCAGGCCCAGGGCGATCGCCTCGGTGATCCGGCGGGCCACCGCGTCGGCGCGCCCGAGGTCGGTGAGCGGTGCGAGGACGGCGCTGAGCAGCGGGGTGGCACTGCCTATGGTCGCCACTCCGGGCCCCTCCTCGTTCTCCGGGCGTTTCCCGAAGGGTACCTCCCGATCGGGCGCGCACCCTTGCCGCTAGAAACCCAATCTCGTATGTTTTCCCGCAACCTCGGCCCGAGCATCGACGCCCCGGTACACCCGGCGACCCCCAGTACCCCCGCAACCACCGACACCACCAGCACCGCCAGCACTGCCCCGCACCGCCCCCGCCGCATCACGACACGTTCCCAGGAGCAGGTCATGACCGATGCCAGTGCACGCGCCACCTCCCCCGACGCCTCTCCCCCCTCCTCCGGCTCGAACACCCACGCCCATACCGACAGCGACGCCGCCCGCCTCGCCGCCCTCGGCTACACTTCCGAGTTCAAGCGCGACATGAGCCTGTGGGCGAACTTCTCGCTGGGCTTCACCTATCTCTCCCCGGTTGTGGGCGTGTACACACTCTTCGCGTCCTCACTGGCCACCGCCGGCCCGCCGCTGGTCTGGAGCTTCCTGATCGCGGGCACCGGCCAGCTGCTGGTGGCCCTGGTGTTCAGCGAGGTGGTCGCCCAGTTCCCGGTGGCCGGCGGGGTGTATCCGTGGGCCCGCCGGCTCTGGGGCCGCACCTGGGGCTGGCTCACCGGCTGGGTCTACCTGTTGGCACTGATGTCCACCATCGCGGCGGTCTCGTACGGCGCCGGCCCCTACGTGGCCGCACTGCTGGGCGTCGAACCGAGCACGGCGACCACCGTGTGGTGCGCGCTCGGCCTGCTGCTGCTCGCCACCGTGATCAACCTGGGCGGCACCAAGGTGCTGTCGGCGGCGGCCGTGTTCGGCTTCGCCGCCGAGCTGCTGGGCGCCCTCGCGGTCGGCGGCTGGCTGCTGTTGACCCACCGCTACCACGGCCTCGGCGTGGTCTTCGACCGCTTCGGCGCGGGTGACGGCGGCTCGTACACCGACGCCTTCCTGGCCGCCGGGCTGATCGCCGTCTTCCTCTTCTTCGGCTTCGAGGCCTGCGGCGACGTCGCCGAGGAGGTGCCGAACCCCGGCCGACAGATCCCCAAGTCGATGCGGCGCACCATCTACGTCGGTGGCGCGGCGGCGATCGGGGTCAGCCTGGCCCTGGTGATGTCGATCAAGGACATCGGCGCGGTGGTCTCCGGCGACGACAAGGACCCGGTGGCCGCGGTGCTGCACGACGCCTTCGGCCCGGCCGGCGCCCGGGTGGTGATCGGCGTGGTGCTGATCTCCTTCCTGTCCTGCGTGCTGAGCCTCCAGGCCGCGGCGAGCCGGCTGACGTACTCCTTCGCCCGGGACCGGATGATCGTCGGCAGCCGGCTGCTGGCCACCGTCTCGGACCGGCTGCGCGTCCCGCCGTACGCCCTGCTGCTCGCGGCGGCGCTGCCCGGTGTGATCATCGTGGGCGCCTCGGCGCTGTCCGAGGGGGCGCTCACGAAGATCATCTCCTTCTCCAGCATCGGCATCTACCTGGCCTTCCAGATGGTGGTGCTGGCCGCCCTGCGGGCCCGGCTGCGCGGCTGGCGCCCGAGCGGGGACTTCCGGCTCGGCCGCTGGGGCCTGGCGGTGAACATCGGCGCGCTGGTCTACGGCGTCGCGGCGATCGTCAACATCTGCTGGGGCCGCACCCCGGACGCCGCCTGGTACGACAACTACCTCGTGCTGCTCTCCGCCGTGGTGGTGCTCGCCGCCGGCGGCCTCTACCTGCTGCTGGCCCGTCCGCACCTGCACGGCGACGCCCCCTCGGGGGACGCGACCGCGGACCGGGCGACGGCAGGCGACGGGGGGCTCGCATGACGGGGCTCCCCCTGGAGGGCGTCCTGGTCGCCGACTTCGGCCGGGTCCTGGCCGCGCCCTACCTGACCATGCTGCTGGCCGACCTCGGCGCCGACGTGGTCAAGGTCGAACAGCCCGGCACCGGCGACGACACCCGCGCCTGGGGCCCGCCGCACGCCCAGGGCGAGGCCACCTACTTCCTCTCCGTCAACCGCAACAAGCGCTCCCTCGCCCTCGACCTGCGCGACCCGGCCGACCACGCCCGGGCGGTCGAACTGGTGCGCCGGGCCGACGTGCTGGTGGAGAACTTCCGCCCCGGCACGATGGACCGCCACCGCCTCGGCCCCGCCGCCGCACAGGCCCTCAACCCCCGCCTGGTCTACTGCTCGATCACCGGCTTCGGCTCCGGCAAGGGCGCCGGACTGCCCGGCTACGACCTGCTGGTGCAGGCGGTCGGCGGCCTGATGTCGGTCACCGGACCGGCCCCGGGTCAGCCCGTGAAGACGGGCGTCGCACTGGTGGACGTGCTCACCGGGCTGCACGCGGCGGTCGGCGTCCTGGCGGCACTGCGCGAGCGCGACACCACCGGCCGCGGCCAGCTGGTGGAGGTCAACCTGCTCTCCACGCTGCTCTCCGGGCTGGTCAACCAGTCCGCCGGCTACACCCTGGCCGGAGCCGTGCCCGGCATCCTCGGCAACCGCCACCCGTCCATCGCCCCGTACGAGGTGTTCCCCGCCGCAGACCGCCCGCTGGTGGTCGCGGTCGGCAACGACCGGCAGTTCGCCGCCCTCTGCCGGGGCCTGGACGCGCCGGAGCTCGCCGCCGACCCGCGCTTCGCCACCAACGGCGACCGCGTCGCGCACGTCGAGGCGCTCGCCGCCGCCCTCACCGAGCGGCTCCGACTGCGCACCGCCGCCGAGTGGTTCACCGTGCTCACCCCGCTCGGCGTGCCCTGCGGCCCGGTCAACGACCTGGCCGGCGCCTTCGACCTCGCCGACTCCCTCGGCCTGAACCCCCGGGCCACCCTGCCCGGGCCGGACGGCACCCCGCTGGACCTGGTCGCCAACCCGATCGGCCTCTCCCGCACCCCGCCCCGCTACCACCTGCCCCCGCCCCGGCTCGGCGAGCACACCACCGAACTCACCGCCTGGCTGGACTCCCCCGGCACCCCCTCGACCCCCGACTCCCCCGAGGACCCGATATGAGCTCCCCCCTCGCCGACCCGCTCGACCTGATCGACTTCGCCACGCTCCTCACCGACGAGGAGCGCGAGATCCAGGCCACCGTCGCCCGGTTCCTCGCCGACCGGGTCCGCCCGCACCTGCCCGAGTGGTTCGACCAGGCCCACTTCGCCCGCGAACTCGCCCCCGAACTGGGCGCGTTGGGCCTGCTCGGCATGCACCTGGACGGCTACGGCTGCGCCGGCACCAACGCCGTCTCCTACGGCCTGGCCTGCCTCGAACTCGAAGCCGCCGACTCCGGCTTCCGCAGCTTCGTCTCCGTCCAGGGCTCGCTCTCGATGTACTCGATCCACCAGTGGGGCTCGGAGGAGCAGAAGCGGGAGTGGCTGCCGCGGCTCGCCGCCGGGACGGCGATCGGCTGCTTCGGGCTCACCGAACCGGACTTCGGCAGCAACCCCGCCGGGATGCGGACCCGGGCGGTGCGCGACGGCTCGGACTGGATCCTCAACGGCGGCAAGATGTGGATCACCAACGGCGGCATCGCGGACGTCGCGACCGTCTGGGCGAGCACCGAGGACGGCGTGCGCGGCTTCCTCGTCCCGCGCGGCACGCCCGGCTTCACCACCCGGGACATCGAGCGGAAGCTCTCGCTGCGCGCCTCCGTCACCTCCGAACTGCACCTGGACGACGTCCGGCTGCCCGCCGAGGCGCAGCTGCCGGGGGCCAAGGGCCTCCGCGGCCCGCTGTCCTGCCTGAACGAGGCGCGGTTCGGCATCCTGTTCGGCGCGGTCGGCGCCGCCCGGGACTCGCTGCAGGCGGCGCTGCGGTACGCGGACTCGCGGGTCCAGTTCGACCGGCCGATCAGCGGCTTCCAGCTGACCCAGCGCAAGCTCGCCGACATGGCGCTCGCCCTCGGCAACGCGGCGCTGCTCGCCGTGCACCTCGGGCGGCTCAAGGACCGGGGGCGGCTGCGGCCGGAGCAGGTGAGCGTCGGGAAGCTCAACAACGTCCGCGAGGCGCTGGCGATCGCCCGGGAGTGCCGGACGATCCTCGGCGCCAACGGCATCTCGCTGGAGTACTCCCCGATCCGGCACGCCAACAACCTGGAGTCGGTGCTGACCTACGAGGGGACGAGCGAGATCCACACGCTGGTGGTGGGGCAGGCGCTCACCGGGCAGGCGGCCTATCGCTGACCGGACGTCGGGGGCGCGGCCCGAACGGGCACGGGCCCGCGTCCGGCTTGTCCAGGGCCGGGCGCGGGCCGCCGATGTCCACCCGGCGCCGATGCCCTGGCGCCGGGTGGAGTCTCTTCGGGCGGCGCGGTCCTCAGACCGCGACCGCCTCCTCCATCTCCTCCTCGGCCTCCTGGTCCTCCTCGGCGGTCTCCACCGGGCGGCGTCCGCCGCCCTCGTACATCGCCGCGGCCACCAGGGCGGCGCCGCCCAGCAGCAGCCAGACCAGCAGGGTCACCACGTGCCCGCCGAGGCCCGCGCCGCCGTCGAAGTACATGATGCTGCGGGCGCCTTCGAGGAAGCCGGCACCGGTCCAGAAGCCGTGCAGGGATCCGAAGAATCCGTTCTGCAGCTCGGGCCGGTAGATCCCGCCGGAGGAGGTGAAGTTCAGCATCACGAACAGCACCATCAGCGCCAGCGTGGTCCACTTCTTCAGGAAGCTGTGCAGGCCGATGCCGATCAGCACGATGCCCGCCGAGTAGAGCCAGCCGAGCGCCCAGATCGCGGCGTGGTCGTGGTCGACGACGTGGAACACCGGACCGGCGGTGACGATCCCGATCACGCTCACCACCAGCGAGACCGCCACGCCCACCAGCGCCCGGATCCGCATGCTCAGCGCGGCACCGGCGGCGCCGATCACCGCGACGCTGGCGTAGGAGCCGATGCTCAGCGCGACCAGCAGGAAGAACAGGCCCTGCCCGGTCGGGTCCCCCTCGGCCGGGGTGGTCAGGTCGGTGACGTGCAGCGGGACGCCCTGCTTGTCGGTGACGTTGGTGAACACCGCCGTCGCGGCCACCACCGAGGTCTCCGAGTTGCCCTTGGCCACGATCAGCTCGGGGCGCTTCGCGTCCGGGACGAACGCGCCGACCAGGTCGCGGTCGCGCAGCTGCTGTTCGGCGGCGGAGCGGTCGGGGAGCGTACGGACGTCGAGCGCGTCACCGGCCTTGCCCTGGATCGCCTGCGCCAGCCCCTCCGCCTGCGGCCCGGCCCCGACGACGGCGACCTTGAGGTGGTGCGGCTCGGGCTGGTGGAAGGCGCCCAGGTAGGCGAGCGCCATGCCCAGGCACATCAGCAGCGGGGTGATCAGGTGGATGGCGAGGTGCTTGAGCGAGTGCCCCACGGTGGGCGCTGCGGCAGGTGTCCGGGCTGTGCTCATGGTGTTCGTACCGTTCTCCGGTCGTGGCTCGACTCATGGCGACGGATGGCATATACAACCAATTCAGGTGGTAAATGCAACCATCTATCGATGTAGCTTACAACTATCCGACACCGATCGAAAGCCGACCCCGGGGCGGGCACGGCCCCGGGGTCGGCTCGGCCCGACTCAGATCAGCTCGAACACCCCGTACGAGAAACCGTCCGCCCGCAGCTCGCCGTCCAGCACCCGCACGCCCTGCGCCTCCAGCGGACGCACACCGCCCGCGCCCTCCGCCAGCCGCACCGCCCCCGGCTCCCGACCCGGGTTGACCGCCACCAGGTACCGCCCGGCCCGGGTGTACACCAGCGGGTACCCGGCGTGCCGGACCTCCACCCCGTCGGCCGCGCCCAGCCCCGGGTGCGCCCGGCGCAGCGCGATCAGCCGCCGGACGGTGTGCAGCAGCGAGGTCGGGTCGGCGCGCTGGGAGAGCACGTCCGGGCGGCGCGGGTCCGGGTCCAGCGGCAGGTAGAACCGCTCGGGCGAGGCGCTGGAGAACCCGGCGGACGGGCCGGGCGCCCACTGCATCGGGGTCCGCGAGCCCGCCCGGTTGTAGCGCGGGCCGAGCACGCTGCCCTCGACGTCCGGCAGTCCCGGCACGTACCGCATGCCGATCTCGTCGCCGTAGTAGACGGCGGGCAGGGTCGGCCAGGTGAGCAGGAAGGCGAAGGCGGGGGCGAGTTGACCCCCGGTGCGCGGACCGGTGGAGAGCCGGGAGAAGTCGTGGTTGGCGGTGGGCAGCACGATGTGCCCGCGGCCCCCGGTGAGTTCGGCGGCGGAGCGCCAGGCGTCCAGGAACGGCTGCGGGGTGCCGCGCCCCTCGGCCTCGAAGTAACACGCCTCCTGCTGCCAGAAGTCCTCCACCGTGCCGGAGTTGTTGTTCCACAGGGAGCGCAGCGGCAGGCCGCGGTCGGCGCCGCCGAAGTGCAGGAAGAAGTCCGCGTGGAAGCCCGCTCCGACGGCGGCGGCCGGCTCGCCCCATTCGGCAAGCAGGGCGGCCTCGGGGTGGGTGCGGTCCAGCCAGTCGCGCAGTTCGGTCCAGAGCCTGGCGGTTTCGGCCCGGCCCGGGTCGTCCTTGACCAGCGAGTACGCCATGTCCACCCGGAACCCGGCCACCCCGAGGCCGAGCCAGTGCGCCATGATCCCGCGCAGCGCCGCCCGGTTGGCGCGGGGGCCCTCGGCGTCCACCGGCTGGCGCCAGGGCTCCTCGGAACTTCCGCGCGCGTAGCCGAAGTTGAGCGCGGGCTGACAGTCGAAGAAGTTCGGCCGGTACCAGCCGGGGCGGTTTCCGGGCGAGGCGACGAAGCCGTCCACCTTCCGGTCGGACCAGATGTAGCGGTGATCGGACGGGTCCTCGGTCGCGGCCAGGAACCAGGGGTGGCGGTCGGAGGTGTGCCCGGCGACGAGGTCCAGCAGGATCCGGATGCCCTTGCCCCGGGCCGCCTCGACCAGCGCGACCAGGTCCTCGGTGCGCCCGTAGCGCGGGGCCGGGGTGAGGTAGTCGGTGACGTCGTAGCCGGCGTCGCGGAACGGCGAGGCGAAACAGGGGTTGAGCCAGACGGTGTCCACCCCGAGCCAGGCGAGGTGGTCGAGGTGGTCGACGATGCCGCCGAAGTCGCCGATCCCGTCGCCGTCGGAGTCGGCGAAGGACTGCGGGTAGATCTGGTACAGGACGGCATCGGCCAGCCAGTCGGGGCCGGGGCGGGTCGAGGTCATGGGGTGGGTCCTCCTACCGGGTCCGGGGGCCGAGGGGGCCGGGGGCGGAGCAGGCCGGGGCGGAGCAGGCCGGAGCGGGCCGGGGGCTGCGCCGGGGCGCCAACGATTCTCGTCCAATCAGGGCCGTCCCGACAGCCCTCCCACCCCGCGCCCCCGCACCGCACCACCCCGGATGACCGAGGGCCCGCGCTCAGCGGGCCGGGGCCGCCGCACAGGCCTCCGTGAACACCCGGGCCCGCCGGGTGATCTCCGCCCAGTCCCCCGCCGCGACCACCTCCGGCGGCACCACGTCCGTCCCCGCGCAGACCGCGAGCGCGCCCTGCGCCAGGAACTCCGCCGCGTTGCCCGCGTTCACCCCGCCCGAGGCCACCAGCCGCACCTCCGGGTACGGGCCGCGCAGGTCCTTGAAGTACCCGGGGCCGAACGCCCGGGCCGGGAAGATCTTGACGGCGGCGGCCCCGAGGTCCACCGCCCGGGCCACCTCGGTCGGGGTGAGCGCCCCGAGCACCACCGGCACCCCGGCCGAGCGGCCCGCCTCCGCGACCTCGGGCCGGCAGCCGGGGGTGACCAGGAAGGAGGCCCCGGCGGCCATCCCGCGCTCGGCCTGCTCGGCGGTCAGCACCGTGCCGACCCCGACCCGCCACCCCGCCTTCGACGCCCGCTCCAGATGGCTCGTCACATCTGGTGTGGTGTAGGTGAATTCGGTGAGGTTGATGCCGCCCTCGGCGAGCGCGGCGCACAGCGCGGCGGCGTCCGGGATCCGGGGCGCACGGACGACCGCGATCACCGGCTCGTCGCTCAGGAAGGACTCCCCGCCCAGGAAGGAGCCGCCGCTCAGGAAGGACCCGCCACTCGGGGAGGACCCGCCACTCGGGAGGGCCCCCTCGCTCGGGAAGGGCTCGTCGTTCAGGAAGGAAGGATCAGTCATCGGGCCAGAGTTCCTCGATCGGTGCGGCGCAGGGCGCGCCCGGGCCGGGCGCCGGTGGTGCGACCCTGCCGGACGACGGCGGTGCCGTTGACGTACACGTGCTCGATCCCCTCGGCGGGCAGCCGGGGTTGCTCGAAGGTGGCGGCGTCCCGGACCCTCTGCGGGTCGAGGAGCACCAGGTCCGCGTGGTACCCGGCGGCGATCCTCCCGCGCCGGTGCAGCCCCAGCCGGGCGGCGGGCCGGCCGGTCATCCGGGCGACCGTCTCCTCCAGCGTCAGCACCCCCAACTCCCGGCTGTAGTGGCCGAGGTAGCGCGGGAAGGTACCCCAGGCACGCGGGTGCGGACGGGCGCCGACCAGCAGACCGTCGCTGCCGACGGTGTGCGCGCGGTGGCGCATGATCGCCCGGACGTTCTCCTCGTGCCCGACGTGCTGGAGGATCGTGGTGGCCAGCTCGTCACGGCGCAGCAGGTCGAGGAAGACCTCCGTCCCGCCGCGCCCCTGCTCGCCGGCGAGTTCGGCGACCGTCCGGCCGACCACCCCCACCAGGCCGTCGGACCGCACCCCGGAGATCTGGATCGTCGCCCAGTCGGTCACCACCCCGTGGCAGCCGTCACTGCCCTTCTCCTCCACCTCGTAGCGGATCCGCTCGCACTCCGCCGGGTCGGCGAGCCGGGCCAGGGTCGCGCCCGGGCCGCCCTCGGTGGCCCAACTCGGCAGCAGGGCCGCCAGGGTGGTGGATCCGGGCAGGTAGGGGTAGCTGTCCAGGGTGAGGTCGACGCCCTCGGCGAGCGCGCGGTCGACCAGTTCCAGCAGTGCGCCGGCCCGGCCCCGGTTGACGCCGAAGTTCATCGTGGCGTGGGTCAGGTGCAGGGCGCAGCCGGACCGCCGGGAGATCTCCACCATCTCCGCGTACCCCTCCAGCGCTCCCGCTCCGTACGAGCGCTGGTGCGGCGCGTGGAAGCCCCCGTAGGCCGCGACCACGGTGCACAGCTCGACCAGCTCGGCGGTGTCCGCGTACATCCCGGGGGTGTAGCTGAGGCCGCTGGACATGCCGACCGCGCCGTCGAGCAGGCTCTGCGCCAACACCTGCCGCATCCGGTCGAGTTCGGCCGGGGTGGGCGGCCGGTTGGCCCAGCCCATCGCGAGCATCCGCAGCGAGCCGTGCGGGACGAGGTAGCAGGCGTTGACGGCGACACCGGTGCGGTCGATCCGGTCCAGGTAGCCGGCGACGTCGCGCCAGTCCCAGTCGAAGTCCTCCGGATCGCCGTTCCAGCCCGCCAGTTGGCGGCGCAGGGCGGGCAGCGTGGTGTCGTCGACCGGGGCGTAGGACAGACCGTCCTGGCCGAGGACCTCGCAGGTGACGCCCTGGGTGACCTTGGCCGGGTGCTCGGGTTCGAGCAGCAGGGCGAGGTCGGAGTGGGCGTGCATGTCGATGAAGCCGGGGGCGAGGACCAGCCCGTCGGCGTCCACCGTGGTGGGGGCGTCCAGTCCGTGGCCGATTTCGGCGATCAGGCCGTCCGCGATCAGGACGTCCGCCCGGTAGCGTTCGGCGCCGGTGCCGTCGACGACCGTCGCGCCCTTGAAGACGGTTCTCCCGGCGGTTCGCTCCGCGGCTCTCTCCGCGGCTCTCTCCGAGTCCGTCATCAGAAGAACGTCCTGATCAGCCCGGTGACCTTCGGCTCGGCCGCGTCCGCGGAGTCGAGCACCGGGATCGCCGTCCACTTGTCGAAGGCCGTGCAGGGGTGGGAGACGCCGAGCCGCAGCACCGCGCCGATCGGCGCGAGGTCGCCCGCGTCGCGCAGGAAGGCGTGCTGGTCGTTGAGCGCGCTGATCCGGGCCGTCGTGCCGGTCAACTCGGCTCCGCCGCGTACCAGTTGCGGTTCGGGCAGGCCTTCGTCGAAGGGCAGGTCGCGCTTGCCCGCGTCCAGCAGCGCCAGTTGCGGCTCGGGCCGGGAGGCCACCCGGGCCCAGCCGTGCAGCGCGGCCCGCAGCGGCGTCGGCCCGCCGCCCCGGGCGAGCGGCGAGATGCCCCGGTAGAAGCCGTCGTCGTGGGCGATGTAGGCGCCCGAGCGCAGCACCACCAGCGCCTCCGGCAGTGCGGCCAACTCCTCGGCCACCAGGTCGAAGTAGGCGCTGCCTCCGGCCGAGACCACCGGCCGGGCGTCACCCGGGTAGGCGCCGGCCAGCCGCCCGTGGAGCTCGCCGAGCTCGCGGAGGTAGCCGCGCACGGCGGCCAGCCCCTCGGCGCTGGCGTCGTGCGCGAGCGCGCCCTCGTACCCTCCGACGCCGGCCAGCCGCAGGGTGGGCGCACGCAGCACGGCGGCGGCGACCTCGACGGCCGCGTCCACGCCGCGCACGCCGGTGCGTCCGCCCGGTCCGCCGAGTTCGACGAGCACTTCGATCGGCCGCTCGGCCCCGGCGGCGCGCAGCGCCTCGTCCATCAGCCGGACGCCCTCGGTGGAGTCGGTCCAGCAGAGGAAGGCGAAGCCCGGGTCGGCGGCGAGCTCGGCGGCGAGCCAGGCCAGCCCGGCCGGGTCGAGCAGGGTGTTGGCGAGCAGGATCCGCTGCACCCCGAAGGCGCGGGCGACCCGCACCTGCGGCAGGTTGGCCAGGGTGATGCCATGGCTGCCGGCGGCGAGCTGGGCCTGCCAGAGGGCGGGCGCCATGGTGGTCTTGCCGTGCGGGGCGAGCGCGACGCCCGCCTCGGCGCACCAGCTCGCCATGGTGCGGACGTTGTGGTCGAGCGCGGCGGCGTCGAGGGTGAGCAGCGGGGTGCCGAGCGAGGAGAGGGTGGGTCCGGTGGCGAGCCAGTCGCGGACGGTGCGCCCCCAACTCTCCGGCGGCGCGGCCTTGAACCGCCAGTCGAGCGTCTCCTCGGCCAGGGCGGCCACCGCGCCCTCGGCGATGCCCGGCCCGGAGGCGCTGTTCGCGAAGGCTCCGCCACTGTCGAAGGCGCTGCCGCCCGGGAGGGCACCACCGCTCGGGAAGGTCTGCTCCACCGTCTTCCTCCATCCGCCATGTTGCAACATGTGCAACGAGGGTTGCACATGCTGGCAACACGGTTCTAGCATCGGCGCCGGATCAAGGTCAACGGAACCGACTGACGGTCAGGACCGGCCGACCGCCCACCGCGGAACGGCCGCAGACGAGGAGCCCAGCAGATGCCGCGACAGGACACCCCGGTCTCGACCCCACCCGGCCCTCCCCCGACGGCCGTGTGCGTGGGCGAGTCGATGGCCGTCCTGCTCCCGGACCGCCCGGGTCCGCTGGAGGCGGTGGAGAGCTTCCGGCTGTCCGTCGGCGGAGCGGAGTCCAACGTGGCCGGGGCGCTGGCCGCACTCGGCGTGCCGACCGCCTGGATCAGCCGGGTCGGCGACGACGGCTTCGGCCGCCGCCTGCTCGCCGAGGTCGCCGCCCGCGGCGTGGACGTCTCCGCCGTCGCCGTCGACCCGCACCGCCCGACCGGCCTCTACCTCAAGGAGGTCGGCGGCGCCTCCGGCCACCGGTACGACCTCGGCCCCGGCCGCAGCCGGCTGCACTACCACCGCCGGGGCTCCGCGGCCGCCGCCCTCTCCCCGGCCCTGCTCACCGACCCGGCCGCCGCCCGGCTGCTGGCCGGCGCCCGCCTGCTGCACCTGTCCGGCATCACCGCCGCGCTCTCCGACGACTGCCTGGCCCTGCTGCGCGCCCTGCTCGCCGACCGCCGCCCGGGCCGGCAGGTCAGCTTCGACCTCAACTGGCGCCCCGCGCTCTGGCGGGACCGCGACCCGGCCGTGCTGCCGCCGCTGCTGGACGCCGCCGACGTGCTGCTGCTCGGCTCCGACGAGGCGCAGGACGCCTTCGGCACCGGGGAGCCCGCCGCGCTGCGCCGCCGCTTCCCCGGCCCCGCCACCGTGGTGGTCAAGGACGCCGCCCGGGTGGTCACCGCCCTGGAGCGGGACGGCACGGAGGTCGCCGAACCGGCGCTCGCCGTCGAGGTGGTGGAGGCGACCGGCGCGGGCGACGCCTTCGCGGCCGGCTACCTGGCCGGCACCCTCCACGGCCTGGACCAGCGCCGCCGGCTGAGACTCGGCCACCTGAGCGCCGCCTGCGCACTGACGGCCCACGGCGACCAGGCCGAGCTGCCGCCCAGGCCCGTGCTGGCCGCCCTGCTCGACGCCTCCGCCGCCGACTGGGCCGCCACCCGGGTCAGCGCCGAGGGCATCGTCTCCCCGGCCCTGCCGACCGACCACGCACTGCCGACCGACCAGGCCCGGGCAGGGGCCGATCGGTCCCGGGCACAATGAGCAGGAACCCCAGCCCTCGAAGCGGAGCACGATGAGCCAGACCGTCACCCGCGCCCTGCGCATCCTCACCGAGCTCGGTGAGGGCGAGCGTTCCCTCGACCAACTGGCCGAGGTGCTCGGCGTCCACAAGACCACCGTGCTCCGACTGCTCCAGAGCCTTGAGGAGGAACGGTTCGTCTACCGCGACGCGGCCTACCGCTACCACCTCGGCGCGGGCCTGTTCGCCCTCTCCGGCCTCGCCCTGGAGCAGCGCGGCGTCCGCCGGATCGCCGCCCCGCACCTCGCCGAGCTGAACTCCGCCACCGGCCAGACCGTGCACCTGGCCGCGTACGAGGGCGGCGAGGTGGTGTACATCGACAAGTTCGACTCCCGCCACCCGGTCCGGATGTACTCGCGGATCGGCCTGCGCGCCGCCCTGCACAGCGCCGCCGTCTCCAAGGTGCTGCTGGCCGACCTGCCGCTGCCCGAGCGCCGCCGGGTGGTGGCCGGGATCGACTTCACCCCGCACACCGAGCGCACCCTCACCTCCCCCGAGGCGTTGCTGGCCGAGCTGGAGAAGGTCGCCGTCCAGGGCTGGGCGCAGGACCACGCCGAGCACGAGGCCTTCATCAACTGCGTCGCCGCGCCGATCCGGGACGCCAGCGGCCGGGTCGTCGCCGCCGCCTCCATCTCGGTGCCCGACGTCGTCCTCCCCTACGAACAGGTGCTGGACCTCCTCCCGCAGCTGCTCGCCACCACCCGCGCCGTCTCGGCCGACTGCGGCCGCCCCGACCACATCTGACGAACCGTCAACCCGTAAGGAACACCGATGTCCGACAAGACCGAGATCCGCACCGACGGCGCCCCCGCCCCCGCGTGGATGTTCTCCCAGGGCGTCCGCAAGGGCCCGATCCTGCAGGTCTCCGGCCAGGGCCCGCAGGACCCGGCGACCGGCGAGTACCTCCACCACGGCGACGTGAAGGCCCAGACCCGCCGCACCCTGGAGAACGTCAAGGCGATCATCGAGGCGGGCGGCGCCACCGTCGAGGACGTGGTGATGTTCCGCGTCTACCTCACCAAGCGCGCCGACTTCCCGCTGATGAACGAGGTCTACGCCGAGTTCATCGAGGAGAACATCAAGCCCGGCGGCGTGAAGCCCTGCCGCACCACCATCTTCGTCGAACTCCCCCAGGAGCCCATGCTGGTGGAGATCGACGCCCAGGCCGTCGTCGCCTGACACCCCCGCGAGGCACCGAAGGGCCCGGACGTCCCGCGCGTCCGGGCCCTCGGCATGCCGCCGCGTCCGCTTGCCACACCCGTGAACGGATATTAGGTTAGGCTCACCTAACTAACAGGAGGTCCGTTCATGACCGAGCCCACCGGCGACGCCGAGGCGCCCGAGCCCACCACCGCGGAACGGGTGTGCAGCCTGCTCGACGCGACCTCCTCGCTCACCGTCCGCGCCCTCGGCGAGCACCACGACCTGGACACCCCGGTCTCCGTGCACGGCTCCCGGCTGCGGCTGCGCGCCCCGCTGGACGCCCCGCTCACCACGGTCGCCGCCGGTGCCGGCGAGGGACTCGCCGTCGTCCTCGACGTCACCGACGTCTCCCCCGTCGCCGTCCGCGACCGCGTCCGCGCCCGCCTCACCGTGGCCGGCCGGCTGCACCTGGTCCACCTCGCCGACGACGGCCTCAGCGTCCACCTGCGCGTGGACGTCGCCCACGCCGTCCTCGCCACCCCGTACGGCACCGGCGCCCTCACCGCCGCCGACCTCGCCCTGGCCGCCCCCGACCCGCTGGCCCGCCAGGAGGCCGCGCTGCTCACCCACCTCGCCGACGACCACGCCGACGCGCTCCACGCCCTCACCCGCCTGCTCGACCCGGCCCTGCTCGCCGGGCACCCCCACGTCCGCCCGCTCGCCCTGGACCGCCACGGCCTGGTGCTGCGGCTGGACCACCCGCACGGCCACCGCGACGTCCGCCTGGTCTTCCCCGAACCCGCCGCCGACGCCGACGACTTCGGCCACCGGATGCACGACCTGCTCACCGCCGCCCGGTACGGGCTGCCGACTCACCGGAGCTGATCAGCGCTCGGCGGCGTCCTCCAGCACGATCCGCCCCATCCGCTCGTACGCCTCCGGCCGGCACCACCGCATGACCAGGGCCATCGCCACCCCGCCCAGGAACACCCCGATCACCAGGTACGGGATCAGCCGGAACAGCACCGTCCCCGCCGCGGCCCCGGCCGCCGTGTCCCGGTTGACCACCAGCAGCGCCACCACCCCGCCCATCGCCACCCCGCCCACCAGCGGCGCGAGCAGCGTGCGGCACCAGTGCGCGGTCTCCGGGTGCCGGCCCTGCACGTGGAAGTACCCGACCACGGCGAAGGAGCAGAGCGTCTGCACGATCAGGATCGCCATCGTCCCCAACAGCGCCAGCAGCGTGTACAGATGGACGTACGGATCCATCCCCGCCGCCAGGAAGGACAGCACCAGCACCGCCGCGATCACCGACTGCGCCACCGAGGCGACGTGCGGCGAACCGTACCGCGGGTGGGTGCGCCCGAGCGCCGGGTGCAGGAACCCCTCCCGCCCGATCGCGTACAGGTACCGTGCGGCGCACTGGTGGAAGGCCATCGCGCAGGCGAAGGACCCGGTGACGACCAGCCAGCGGAACACCGTCACCGCCCACGCCCCCAGGTGCGCGCCCAGCGGGTCGAAGAACAGGCTGTTCCCGTCCTTGCCCGGCACCGCCCCGCCCGCCACCGCGATCGCGCGCTCGGCCCCGTTGCCGGACACGATCATCCAGGACACGAAGACGTAGAACAGCCCGATCCCGACCACCGACACCAGGGTCGCCCGCGGCACCACCCGCTTCGGGTCCCGCGACTCCTCCCCGTACATCGCGGTCGACTCGAAGCCCACCCAGGACCAGAACGCGAAGAACAGCCCGAGACCGGCCGCCTCGACGCCGGAACCCCCCACGCCCTTCAGCGCGTTCAGCGGATTCACCGCCTCGCCCGCGATCCCGTCCGGCCCGCCGCCGGAGGCCAGCACGGCCAGCGAGACCGCGCCCAGCACCCCGATCTCCAGCACCAGCGCCACCCCGAGCACCTTCGCCGTCAGGTGCAGGTCGAACCAGGCCATCACCCCGATCACCGCCACCCCGAACAGCGCGTACCAGCCCCACCCGAGGTCCACCCCCAGCTGCGCGCGGACCAGCCCGCGCAGCGAGTAGGCGAAGAAGCCGATGACCGAGGCCTCGAAGACGATGTACGCCATCACCGCGAGCAGCCCCGAGGCCATCCCGGCGACCCGGCCCAGCCCGTGCGAGATGTACCCGTAGAACGCCCCGGCCGCCGTGATGTGCCGGGCCATCGCCACGTACCCGACCGAGAACACCGTGAGCACCACGGTCGCCAGCGCGTACGCGGCGGGCGCGCCGACCCCGTTGCCCTGCCCGACGATGATCGGCAGGTTGCCGGTCATCGCGGTGATCGGGGCCGCGGTGGCGATCGCCATGAACACCACGCCCACCAGGCCGACCGAACCGGCCTTCAGCCGCTCCACCCCGCCCGGCGCGGTCCGCGCCCCGGACGCCTCCCCGGCGTCCCCGCTCCGGACGGCCATCCGGCCTCCTCGTCTGCCCGGTCCTCCCGCCCGACCGGATCCGGCCGGGCGCCGACTGCCCGACAGCATCGCGCACCGATCGCCTGCCCGGAGAACCGTCGATCTCCCATCCGGGCAGCGGAGTTGACGCCGCGTTCGACCAGTCGAACGCGGCGGAGCCGGGAACGGAAAGCGGCCGGCCCGGCTTCCCGAGAGAGTTCTCGCGAAGCCGGGCCGGCCGTGGGCGTGTCCCTCGCCCATGTCCACCGGTGCGGCGATCACCCGGTCGAGCGGTCACCCGACATGACCATCCCGGGCGGTCGATTCGCCCCGCACCAGCGGTGGTTCCGAAAGACCACGTGGGTCAGAGCGCGACGCCGTGCGCGCGCAGGTAGGCGACCGGGTTGATGTCCGAGCCGTACTCCGAGCCGTTGCGGATCTCGAAGTGCAGGTGCGGGCCGGTCACGTTGCCGGTGGCGCCGGAGAGGCCGATCTGCTGGCCGGCGGTGACGGCCTGACCGATCCTCACACCGATCGAGGAGAGGTGCGCGTACTCGGCGTAGTGGCCGTCGGCGAGCTTGATCTCGACCTGGTTGCCGTAGGCGCCGCCGTTGCCGGCCTTCACCACGACGCCGCTGGCGACCGCGCGCAGCGGGGTGCCGGTGGGGACGACGAAGTCCTGGCCGGTGTGGTGGCCGGAGGCCCACATCGAGCCGGCCACGCCGTAGGCGGTGCCCAGCTTCGGGTTGGCCACCGGGGCGACGAAGGCGGCGGAGGCGGCGACCGGAACGGCGGTGACGGCCTGGGCCGGGGCGACGTTCTGGACCTGGACCTCCAGCTGGGCGCCCGGCTTGGCGTTCTCGGTCCGGACGTTCAGCTGGGCGTCCGCGGCGGCGGAGGCGTCCTGGGTGGCCGGAGCCGCAGGCTTGGCCGGGGCGGGCTTCGCCGGAGCCGCGGGCTTGGCGGGCGCGGCCGGAGCGGCGGCGTGACCGGCGATGGCCAGCTGCTGGCCCGGGAAGATCAGGTTCGGGTCGGCGCCGACCACCGAGCGGTTCTGCTCGTACAGCGCGTGCCAGCCGCCCTCGACCTGCTTGGTCTCGGCGATCTGGGACAGCGTGTCGCCGCTGACGACGCGGTAGCCCTCGGGGGCCTTGGCGTCCGAGGAGGCCGGAGCGGAGGCGGCAGCGGCCGGGGCCGCCGGAGCGGTGTAGGCCTGGGCGCTCAGGGTGGTCACCAGCGGCAGTGCGAAGGAGACGCCGGTGACGGCGGTGGCGATGCCGATGCGGGCGGCACGGGGCAGGACGATACGACGAGCCTGTGCAGGCATGGAATTTTCCTCTCCCACGCCTACGAGGTGAGCTGTCGGGTTCGGGCTGGAGTTGCCCGGCCGCATGCGCGGCTTCACCCCTAGCCGGTCCTGGACGTTCACGCTCGAAAGCGCGAACTCCGGTCCGGCGACTTACCTGTGGGTCCCCCGCTCCTGCCGCGCAGAGCTCAGTTCGAACCACCGGGCAGCGGCAGGACTCGGCGTTCCACCCGGTGGACCCGTCCGGGCTGGCCGGTCGGTCGCTGAACTAAAACCCATCCATTCGGGTGAAGCAATGTCGATCTATCGATCCGGGGAACAGCACCGTCGGCACGGTCACCCTCCGGATGAGCGGCAACACCATACGTACACAACCCATTCACCCCGAGCCACTGATCCACGACCCTGCGCCGAAGTCCGCACCCCTGTGCGACGGGCTGTTCACTCACCGCCCACCACCGACACACCGCGCGGTGACCCTTGTCACGTGGGCCCCCGGGGCGCAGGATCGGGCCGTGGCCACCTCCGCGGCCGGCACCCTGCGCCTGGGCACCGCGCAGGGGCGCTGGGTACTCCTGGCAACGGTGCTCGGTTCCAGCATGGCGATGCTCGACAGCACCGTGGTGAACGTCGCCCTGCCCCGAATCGGCGAGGACCTCGGCGCCTCCCTCGCGTCCCTCCAGTGGACGCTGAACGCCTATCTGCTCACCCTTGCGGGCCTGATCCTGCTCGGCGGCGCGCTCGGCGACCGCTACGGGCGGCGCCGGATCTTCCTGATCGGCGTGGTCTGGTTCGCCATCGCCTCCGCGGCCTGCGCGGCCGCCCCGACCATCCACGTGCTGGTCGCCGCCCGCGCCGTCCAGGGGATCGGCGGAGCGCTGCTCACCCCGGGCTCGCTCGCCATCCTCCAGGCCGTCTTCCACCCTGACGACCGCTCGGCGGCGGTCGGCCTCTGGTCCGGCCTCGGCGGGGTGTCCACGGCCATCGGCCCCTTCCTCGGCGGCTGGCTGGTGGACGGCCCCGGCTGGCGCTGGATCTTCCTGCTGAACCTGCCGCTGGCCGCCGCCGTGATCGCGGTGGCCTCCCGGTTCGTCCCGGAGAGCCGGGACGAGTCCGCCTCCGGTCGCTTCGACGTGCCCGGCGCCCTGCTCGCCGCGCTCGCCCTCGGCACGATCACCTACGCGCTCACCGCCGCCGGGGAGGGCCTGTCCCCCGCCGTCTGGGTCACCGGCGTGCTCAGCCTGGTGCTCGGCGCCGCCTTCGTCGCCGTGGAACGCCGGGCGCCCGAGCCGATGCTGCCGCTCGGCCTGTTCTCCTCCCGGCTGTTCAGCGCGGTGAACGCCGTCACCCTCTGCGTCTACGCCGCCTTCAGCGGGGTGTTCTTCCTGCTGGTGGTGCAGCTGCAGATCGTCTCCGGCTTCTCGCCCCTGGTCTCGGGCCTCGCCCTGGTGCCGATCACCGTGCTGATGCTGGCCCTGTCCGCGCGCGCCGGGCGCCTCGGCAAGCGGATCGGCCCACGCATCCCGCTCACCGTGGGCCCGATGCTGTGCGCCGTCGGGGTGCTGCTGTTGCTGCGCACCGGCCCCGGCTCCTCCTACTGGATGGACGTGCTGCCCGCCGTCACGGTGATGGGCTGCGGAATGACGCTGCTGGTCGCACCGCTGACCGCGACGGTGCTGGCCGCCGTCGAGGTGCGGCACGCGGGCATCGCCAGCGGGGTCAACAACGCCGCCGCCCGCGCGGCCAGCCTGCTCGCGGTGGCTGCGCTCCCGGCGCTGGCCGGGCTGAGCGGCGACGCCTACCGGGTGCCCTCCGCGGTGGACTCCGCCTTCCACACCGCGATGCTGATCTGCGCGGGCCTGCTGGTGGCCGGTGGGCTGGTCGCCTTCGCCACCGTACGGGGCAACGTGCTCGCGCCCGACGACCACCCGGTCGCCGAGCCGGACTGCGAGTGGAGCTGCGGCACCACCCCGCCTCTCGACCCGGGGCACGTGCACACGCACGAGGGCCCCGCCACCGGAACGGCGGCAGGACCCTCGCCCAAGAGCTGACGGATCGTCAGAGGATGTCGCCCGGGGCGTACTTGGCCGCCTCCGGGTAGGCCGCCGCGACGGCCTCCACCTGACGGACGACCTCGGCGACCTGCGCCCCGGCCGCACCGGTGAAGGACAGCCTGTCGGCCAGCAGGGCGTCCAGCGCGGCCCGGTCCAGCGGGATCCGCCCGTCGGCGGCCAGCCGGTCCAGCAGCTCGTTCTCCCGGGCACCGGCGCGCATCGCCAGCGCGGAGGCGACGGCGTGCTCCTTGATGACCTCGTGCCCGGTCTCCCGGCCGACACCCGCGCGCACCGCGCCCATCAGCACCTTGGTGGTGGCCAGGAACGGCAGGTAGCGGTCCAGCTCGGCCTCGATCACGGCGGGGAAGGCGCCGAACTCGTCGAGGACGGTCAGGAAGGTCTCCAGCAGGCCGTCGAAGGCGAAGAAGGCGTCCGGCAGCGCGACCCTGCGCACCACGGAGCAGGAGACGTCGCCCTCGTTCCACTGGTCGCCGGCCAGCTCGCCGGTCATCGAGGCGTAGCCGCGCAGGATCACGGCGAGGCCGTTGACGCGCTCGCAGGAGCGGGTGTTCATCTTGTGCGGCATCGCGGAGGAGCCGACCTGGCCCTCCTTGAAGCCCTCCGTCACCAGCTCGTGGCCGGCCATCAGGCGGATGGTCTTGGCCAGGCTGGACGGCGCGGCGGCCAGCTGGACGAGGGCGGTGAGCACCTCGAAGTCCAGCGAGCGCGGGTAGACCTGGCCGACGCTGGTCAGCACGTGGTCGAAGCCGAGGTGCCCGGCGACCCGGCGCTCCAGCTCGGCCAGCTTCTCGGTGTCGCCACCCAGCAGGTCCAGCATGTCCTGGGCGGTGCCGACCGGGCCCTTGATCCCGCGCAGCGGGTAGCGGGCGATCAGCTCCTCCAGGCGGCGGAAGGCGACCAGCAGCTCGTCGGCGATCGACGCGAAGCGCTTGCCGAGGGTGGTGGCCTGCGCGGCCACGTTGTGCGAGCGGCCGGCCATGACCAGCTCGGAGTGCTGGGCGGCGAGCCTGGCCAGGCGCACCAGCACGGCCACCGTGCGGTCCCGCACGTGCTCCAGGGACTGGCGGATCTGCAGCTGCTCGACGTTCTCGGTCAGATCCCGGGAGGTCATGCCCTTGTGGATCTGCTCGTGGCCGGCGAGCTCGCTGAACTCCTCGATCCGGGCCTTCACGTCGTGGCGGGTGATCCGCTCACGGGCGGCGATCGAGCCGAGGTCGACCTGGTCGATCACCCGCTCGTAGTCGGCGACGGCGTTCGCCGGCACCTCGACGCCGAGGTCCTGCTGGGCCTTCAGGACGGCCAGCCACAGGTGGCGCTCAAGGACCACCTTGTGCTCGGGGGACCACAGCTGGGCCAGGGTCGCCGAGGCGTACCGGGAGGCCAGGACATTGGGGATCTGGGGCTTCGCGCTCACGCTTCGCAAGGGTAACAGCCGAGGTCACGCCGGACGTCGGCGGATGGGGTAGGCTGGGTCAATTGAGCGCCCTTCAGATGACGCGTCGTAGCCTTCTCACCGCAAGGATACCACATCAATGAACGGACTTCCAGTCACCGCACCGGACCCCGGCGATGCCCTCGCCGACGCCCTGCGCACCGAGCAGGCCCGCCTCACCCTGCTCTACGCCCGGCTGGACACCCTCCGCGAACAGGCCCGCCGCACCGCCGACGGCGCCCACGACGGGGCCGCGGCCGGCGGCACCCACCAGGCCCGGCTGGAGCGCGAGGTACGCGCCCGCGAGGCCGCCCGGCACGCCGCCCGACTCGACGCCGTGGAACGCGGCCTGTGCTTCGGCCGCCTGGACGAACGCGACGGCACCGCCCACTACATCGGCCGCACCGGCCTCACCGACGACACGTACGAACCGCTGCTGCTCGACTGGCGGGCTCCCGCCGCCCGCCCGTTCTACACCGCCACCCCCGCCCACCCCGGCACCGCGGTGCGCCGCCGCCACCTGCACACCGAGGGCCGCACCCTCACCGGGCTGGACGACGAGGCCCTCGACCTCGCCGGACTGGACGAGTCCGACCGCCGCGCCCTGGTCGGCGAGGCCGCCCTGCTCGCCGCGCTCGACCGCGACCGCACTGGCCGGATGGCCACCGCGGTCGCCACCATCCAGACCGAACAGGACCGGGTGATCCGCGCCCCACTGCCCGGCGCCCTGGTCGTCCAGGGCGGCCCCGGCACCGGCAAGACACTGGCCGCGCTGCACCGGGCCGCCTACCTGCTGTTCACCCACCGCGCCGCGCTGGAACGCCGCGGCATCCTGGTCATCGGCCCCAACGCCGGCTTCCTGCGGTACATCGAGGAGGTGCTGCCCGCCCTCGGCGAGACCGAGGTGGTGCTGCGGACCGTCGGCGAACTCCTCCCCGGCATCACCACGACCCGCACCGACGCGCCCGCCACCGCCGTCGCCAAGGGCGGCCCCTGGATGGCGGACGTCCTCCGGCGCGCCGTCGCCGCCCACCAGTCGGCCCCGGCCGGCGGCCTGGACCTGGGCGAGGGGCTGCGCGTCTCCGCCCGCGCCTGCGCCGAGGCCCGCGACGCCGCCCGCGGCCTGCGGGTGCCGCACAACCGGGCCCGCGCCTTCTACCTGCGCACCCTGCTGGACGCCCTCGCCATCGCCCAGGCTCTCACCCTCGGCCGTCCGTACGACGAGGAGGAGGCGCACTACGCCCCGCGCGAGCTGTGGGCCCGGGAGGAGGTCCGCGCCGCGCTCGACCCGCTCTGGCCGGCCCTCACCCCGCAGCGGCTGCTCGAACGGCTGCTCACCGACCGGGAGTTGCTCACCGAGGCCGCACCCGAGCACGCAACCGACCTGCTCCGCCCGCCCGGCTCCCCCTGGACGGTCGAGGACGTCCCGCTGCTCGACGAGGCCGCCGAACTCCTCGGAGCCGTCGACCCGGATGCCGATACCCAGAGCGATCACGATGCGGACGAACTCGCCTTCGCCCAGGGCGTGTTGACCATCACCGGCCAGACCGGTGACGCCCTGCTGGACGCCGCCGCGCTGGCCGAACGCTTCCGGGACGACGGCCCGTACCGCTCCACCGCCGAACGCGCCGGGGCCGACCGCACCTGGGCGTACGGCCACGTGGTGGTGGACGAGGCGCAGGAGCTCTCCGCGATGGCCTGGCGCGCCGTACTGCGCCGCGTCCCGACCAGCTCGCTCACCATCGTCGGCGACCTCGCCCAGACCGGATCGCCCGCCGGAGCCCGCAGCTGGGCCGAGATGCTCGACCCGCACCTGCCCGGCCGCTGGCGCGAGGAACGGCTCACCGTCAACTACCGCACGCCCGCACCGATCATGGCCCTCGCCGCCGCCGTGCTGCGCACCGCCGCACCCGGCCAGCAGCCGCCCGAGTCCATCCGCCCAGGAGCCGAGCCGCCGGGGGCCGTGCCCGTACCGGACCACGACTTCGCCGCCGCACTGGCCGAACTGCCCACCGCTGTCGGCACCCTGGGCGTGATCGCCCCGGACGCACTGGCGCCGGGGCTGGGCGCGCTGACCGTCACGGCGGCCAAGGGTCTGGAGTTCGACCACGTCGTGGTGGTCGAACCCGCCGCCCTCAGCCCACGGGAGCGCTACGTCGCGCTCACCCGCGCCACCCGCACGCTCACCCTGCTCCACCACCGGCCGCTGCCGCCGGAAATCGCCGAGGCGCTCTGACCCCGGGCGGAGGACGGACGGACCGGCCCGTGCGGCCGCTACTGCTGCGCGCCGCCCGGCCGGCCGGCCAGCACCGGCAGGACCTGTGCGCAGATCGAGTGCAGGGAGATCCGCTGCTCCTCGGTCATCGCCTCGAAGGCCTGATGGGTGCGGCCCATCTCGCCGCGGATGCGGTTGAGGATCTCCCGGCCCTCATCCGTGATCACCACGATCTTCACCCGGCGGTCACCGGCCGCGGCCTCCCGGTTGGCGAGGCCCAGCGACTCCAGCCGGTCCACGATTCCGGTCACGTTCGACGCGTCGCAGCCCAGCCGCCCGGCCAGCGCCCGCATCGGCACCGGCTCCTGCACCGCGCCCAGTGCCTTGGCCTGGGAGGAGGACAGCCCGTGCCGGGCCGCGGCGGCCGCGAAGTCCTGGAAGTACGCGGCGCCGACGGCGGCCAACGCCTCCATCAGCTCGGCGGTGGTCGGTACGGTCGTCGTCGAGGTCGAACCCATGGGGCTAGCGTACGACCGAGTCCTTCACTAACTCAAGATTTGACCAGGGCAACCGTCCGCGAGCCACCTCACACTTCCCCCGGACGGAGCACTCCCGGCGAAGCCGGTGGTCAGAGCACCAACTGGTCGAACAGCCGGCGCAGCTCCGCATCCGGGTCCGCGGTCAGCCCGGTGTGCACCGGGCCGGGCTGGACGATCGCGCTGCGCGGCGCGGTCAGCCAGCGGAACCGCTGCCCGGGGCTGTCCGAAGCCGCCGGACCGGCCTGCGGGCCGCCCAGGCAGACCGCCTCGATCCCGTGCAGCGCCCGCCGCACCCCCTGCACGTCCGCCACCGGGTCCAGCGCCAGCAGCCGGGCCTGGTCCAGGTGCGTACGCGCGGCCAGGTGCGAGCTCTGCCGGCAGTACAGCAGCACCCCGACGTTGATGCACTCGCCCCGCTCGACCCGCGGCACCGCCCTGATCACGGCGTACTCGTAGTCGTGCAGCTCGACGGTGGCCGGCAACGCGGCCACCAGCGGCTCGGTCATGCGGGCACCTCCGGCAGCCAGTCGCGCGGACCGGCCAGTCGTTCGGTCAGTTGGGCACGGTAGGCCGCGCGCACCTCGTCCGGCGAGTCGAAACCGAACTCGTCCATCAGCCAGACCTCGGGGATCTGCGCCACGGCCGCCACGATCGCGCCCTCGGCGACCGGCGCGAGCGCCTTGTCCGCCGCCGCCAGGTCAGGCTGGGAGCGCAGCAGCGCATGGTCGGAGGCGTCGTACGGGCGGCGCACCCAGCCCGCCGCGCCGGGCCAGTTGTGGTGGAAGATCAGGCTCGCACCGTGGTCGATCAGGCGCAGCCCGCCCGTCGCCACCAGCAGGTTGGGGTTGCGCCAGGAACGGTCCACGTTGCCGATCAGCGCGTCGAACCAGAGCACCTGACCGGCGAGTTCCGGGTCGACCTCGAAGCAGAGCGGGTCGAAGTTGAGCGCCCCGCTGACGAAGGCCATCCCGAGGTTGGTCCCGCCGCTGGCCCGCATCTGGTCCTGGATCTGGTGGTCCGGCTCGCTGCGCGCGAGCACCGGGTCCAGATCGACGGTCACCAGCTCCGGCACGGGCAGACCGAGCCGCCGGCCCAGCTCCCCGGCCAGCACCTCCGCCACCAAGGCCTTCCGGCCCTGTGCCGCGCCGACCCATTTCAGCGCGTACAACCGCCGGTCGTCAGCCTCGACCAGGCCCGGCATCGAGCCGCCTTCTCGCAGTGGCGTCACATACCGGACCGCCGTCACCTCGGGGAGCACGCCCGACAGCTTATCGGTGCCGACACCCTCTCCGTACGACCCGGACCACCTCCCCCCCTCCCCCACTGCGTCCCCACCCTCCCCCTCACTGTGTCCCCACCCCTCCGCTCCCCCTCCCTCATCCGCCCTCCCCCGGTGGCAGCCCCCGCTGCTCCGTGCGAGTGTGGCGGACAGCAATGGGGACCTTCACGGGTACGACCTGCACGACAAAGGGATGAGCGATGGAACGACCTCGGATCCTGATCGTGGGCGGTGGCTTCGCCGGCCTGGAGTGCGCCCGCCGCCTGGAACGCAAGCTCGCGCCGTCGGAGGCGGAGATCTCGCTGGTCGCGCCGTTCAGCTACCAGCTCTACCTCCCCCTCCTCCCGCACGTGGCCGCCGGCGTCCTCACCCCGCAGTCCGTGGCCGTCTCACTGCGCCGTTCCCTGCGCCGCACGCACATCGTCCCCGGCGGCGCCATCGGCGTGGATCCGACCTCCAAGGTGTGCGTCGTCCGCAAGATCACCGACGAGGTGGTCGCGCAGCAGTACGACATCCTGGTGCTCACCCCCGGCAGCATCACCCGTTCCTTCGACATCCCGGGCCTGACCGACTACGCCCGCGGCATGAAGACGCTCGCCGAGGCGGCCTACATCCGCGACCACGTGATCGCCCAACTCGACCTCGCCTCGGCCACCCTGGACCAGAAGGAGCGCGAGTCCCGGTTGCAGTTCGTGGTGGTCGGCGGCGGCTACGCCGGCACCGAGACGGCGGCCTGCCTTCAGCGCCTGACCACCGCCGCCGCCCGCCGCTACCCCCGGCTGGACGCCAGGCAGATCAAGTGGCACCTGATCGACATCGCCCCGAAGCTGATGCCCGAGCTCGGCGACGCGCTCGGCAACGCCGCCCTGGAGATCCTGCGCGGCCGCGGCATCGAGGTGTCGCTGGGCGTCTCGGTGGCCGAAGTCACCGCCGAGACGGTCAAGTTCACCGACGGGCGGGTACTCCCCTGCCGCACGCTGATCTGGACCGCCGGGGTGGCGGCCAGTCCGCTGATCGGCACTCTGGACGCGGAGACGGTCCGCGGCCGGCTCGCCGTGACGGCGGAGATGCGGGTGCCGCAGTTCGAGGGCGTGTTCGCGCTCGGCGACGCGGCCGCCGTCCCCGACCTCTCCAAGGGCGACGGCGCGGTCTGCCCGCCGACCGCCCAGCACGCCGCCCGGCAGGGCCGCTCGGTGGCCGACAACGTGATCGCCTCGCTCCGCAACCAGCCGCTCGAACCGTACTACCACAAGGATCTCGGCCTGGTGGTCGACCTCGGCGGCAAGGACGCGGTCTCCAAGCCCGTCGGCGTCGAACTCCACGGCGTTCCCGCCCAGTTGGTGGCGCGCGGCTACCACCTGATGGCGCTGCGCACCAATGCGGCGAAGTTCCGGGTGAGCGCGAACTGGCTACTCAACGCGACCGCCGGGGACGACTTCGTCCGCACCGGCTTCCTCGCCCGCCAGCCCGCACGGCTGCGCGACTTCGAGTACACCGACGCCTATCTGACGAAGGATCAGGTCCGCGCCCACGCCCAGTCCCTGCTCGCCAAGGGCTGATCCGAGGCCACGCCCCCGGAGCCGGAGCCCCCTGAGCCCGGGCCCCGGAGCCCGCGCCGCCACCTCGGCGACGGGGGCCCCGGGGCGCTCCGTCACTTCGCGGTCAGGTACATCCCGCCCGCGTCCTGCCCCGCCGTGTTGCGGCAGGCGTAGTCGCCGGTGCTCTGCCCCCACAGCAGGGTCAGGCAGCGGCCGAGCGCCAACTGCCCGTAGTAGTCGGGGTGCATCGACTCCTGCAGCACGCCCTGGGTGGTGTTGAGCCCGCCGTCCAGGAAGCGCGCCCACTCGCTGGTGGTCGCCGACGGGCCGGAGCCCGCGGTGGGCTGCTGGGTGGCCGTCGAGCAGACCTCGCGGCCCTGGAGCATGTCGGACAGGTCCAGGAACTGCACGCCCTTGGTGGCCGCGACCCCGGCCAGTGCCTTGGAGATCTGCGGCACCATCGAGTCGCGCGCCCAGTCGGCGTCCGCGTCCCAGAACGGGCAGCCGCCGGTGTCCGAGCGGCTCCAGCCGCTCTCCGGGTAGCGCATCTCGGCGCTGCGCGGGATCGGCGACGGGTAGGACTGGAGGACCAGCCGGTAGTCCGTCTGCGCGTAGCCGGCGCCGGCCATCACCGCGCGGATCTCGTCGATCGCCTTGCCGACCCCGGCCATCGCGGTCGGCATCTGCTGGTCGACCGAGGACTGCGCCGAGTCGTGGCAGTACGAGTTCCAGATCAGGTAGTCCTGCACGCAGTTGGAGATGATGCCGCTGAAGCCGAGGTCGTTGCCGCCGATCGACAGCGTGATCAGCTTGACGGTGTTCTGCCGTGCCACGGTGGCGAGTTGGTCCGCCTGCGGGGCCTCACCCTTGAGCGACTGGCCGCCGTCGGCGGCGCGGAAGACGTTCGCGGTGACGGCTCCGGAGCAGGCCAGGTTGATCCGGTTCTGCGCGATCGTCGAGGCGCCGAGCACCTCGGCGACGTCGGAGCGGTCGCAGCCGCTCGCCGCCGTGGCGCCGTAGACCAGCGAGGGGTCGGCCGAACTGCCGTTCCAGGCCCGGTCGGTGCCGTTCCGAGCGCCGCTGGTGCCGGCGGCGTTGCCCATCCAGCGCCCGGCCTCTCCGGAGATGTAGCTGTCGCCGAGCGCGACGCTCGCGGTGGGGCCGGTGGGAACGACGGAGACTGCGGCCGGAACGGCGGTGGCGGGCGCGGCGACGGCCAGCCCGGTCACGGCCAGCGGAAGGACGGCGGCCGCGGCCAGCAGCCGGCGGCCGGGGCGGGGCGCACTGCGGGTGATGCTCGAACGGTTTTCGGGCACGGCGGAACTCCTGCGGCTAGGTCTCCCCGTGGTGTGGGGACGGGAAGACGCCTGGGTGAGGGTGGGCCGCCGGCCGGTGGCGCGAAGAAGATGGCATGCCCTCACCCGCCGCCGCTAGGCGTCTGCGGCAGGGTTTCCGCATTTGTTACCGACGGGTTCGGACCAGCCCGCCGCACCGATCCCCCGCAGGTCACCCCGGCCCCACCCCCCACTCACACCAGCCGCGCCCCGCCCCCGTCCGACCCGAGCACCTCCGCCAGGTCCTCGGCCAGCCGCCGCGCGTCCGCCGGTTCCAGCCCCGCCGTAGTGAACCGCAGCGCGGGCGGCGACTGGATCCGGTACCGCGCCCCGGGCGCCGCGACCCAGCCGCGCTGCACCAGCGCCGCCAGTGCCGAGGTCTCGTCCGGCACCGGCACCCAGACGTTCAGCCCGCTCTCCCCGTGCGCCTCGATCCCGCGCGCCGCCAGTTCCCTCAGCAGCCCGTCCCGTCGCACCCGGTACACGGCGGCCACCCGCCCGACCGGCACCGCGTCGGTACGCCACAGCTCGGCGACGGCGTGCTGCAGCAGGTGGCTGACCCACCCGGCACCCAGCCGCAGCCGCCCGGACACCCGCTCGATCGTCTCCTCGTCGCCGACCGCCACCGACAGCCGCAGGTCCGGCCCGTACGCCTTGGCCGCCGAGCGCACCACCGCCCAGTGCCGCGAACCGGCGCCGGCCAGCGGGTGGTACGGCTGGTCCACCATCCCGTGCCCGTGGTCGTCCTCGATCAGCAGCACTCCGGGGTGCTCGGCCAGGACGGCCCGCAGCGCCTCCGCCCGCCGGGCGGTGACGGCCGCGCCGGTCGGGTTCTGCGCCCGGCTGGTCACCACCACCGCACGGGCACCCTCCGCCAGCGCGGCGGCCAGCGAGTCCGGCAGCGGCCCTTCGTCGTCCAGCCGGACCGGCAGCAGCCGCAGCCCCATCGCGGGCAGCAGGTCGAGCAGGCTGCCCCAGCCCGGATCCTCGACCGCGACCGCGTCGCCGGGGCGCAGCCAGGCGCCGAGGATGCGCTCGACGGTGTCCAGCGAGCCGGAGGCGATGGCGATCGGGCCGCCGGGCAGTCCGTCGGCCTCGAAGGAGGCGCGGGCGAGCGTGAGCAGCCCGGGGTCGGCCTTGGGGTGGCCGTACAGCACGGGCTCGGCCCGGGCGGCCTCGGCGGCGCTCGCGAGGACCGGGGTGAGGTCGGGCAGCAGGGCCGGGTCGGGGTTGCCGGTGGACAGGTCGCGGGCGTGCGGGGGCACCGGGACGCGGATCCGGTCCCGGGAGGTGAGCGCCGGTCTGGGGAGGATCCGGCTGCCCTTGCGGCCAGCCGTCTCGATCACACCGCGGTCGCGCAGCAGCCGGTAGGCGGCGGCCACGGTGTTGGGGTTGACGCCGAGTTCGGCGGCGAGGTCGCGCAGCGGGGGCAGCGCCGTCCCGGGGGCGAGCCGCCCGCTGCTCACGCCCTGCTCGATGTGGGCCGCGATTTCGCTGGCGCGTCGCCCTTTCAGCGGATAGTCTCCTAGCACAAAGCAAATTATGCACTAGTACATAGAGGTTGTCATGTCGAACGCCACGGACACCCCGGACACGGCCTCGGGTACGGGGACGAGCACAGGTACGGGGACGGACGCAGGTACGGGCGCCACAGCCGGATCCTCCACCTACGCCCGCACCCCCAGGACCACCCCCACCCGTTACAAGGACCGCGCCACCTGGGAGCAGGAGGCGATCCACGCCATCCTCGACAGCGCCTACATCTGCCACCTCGGCTTCGTCGCCGACGGCGCCCCGGTCGTCCTGCCGACGATCTTCGCCCGGGTCGGCAGCCGGCTCTACGTCCACGGCTCCACCGGCAGCCGCCCGCTGCGCGGCGCCTCCGGCGAGCAGGGCCTGCCGGTCTGCGTCACCGTCACGCAGGTCGACGCCCTGGTGCTGACCAAGTCCGCCTTCAACCACTCGGTGAACTTCCGCTCGGTGGTCGCCCACGGCACCGCGTACCAGGTCACCGACCCCGAGGAGCTGGACGTCGCGCTGGCCGCCCTGGTCGACCACGCGATTCCGGGCCGCTCCGCGGAGGTCCGCCCCGCCAACCCCAAGGAGCTCGCCGCCACCGCCGTGATCCGGCTGGAGCTGGACGAGGTCTCGGCCAAGACCCGCGCCGACGGAGCCGCCGACGACCCCGAGGACGCCGACCTGCCGTACTGGTCCGGGCTCATCCCGGTCAGCACCGTGCACGGCACCCCCGAGCCGCACCCCGGCAGCACCGTCCCGCTCCCCGCGCACCTGCGCGGTTACCCCCGCTGAGGAGGGGCGCACCCGTGCTGGTCAGGTCCTGGGACCGCGGCGACGAGGACGAGTGGCGCGCCTGGCTGGCCGAGGGCCGCGACTTCGGGCTGCTCGCCGCCAACGGCCGCGACGGCGAGGGCCCCGTGCTCGTCCCGACGCACTTCCTGCTGGACGCCGAACGCGGCGAGATCCTGCTCCACCTCGCCGCCCCCAACCCGCTGCTGGCCGCCGTCCGGGCCGACCCGAACGTCACCCTGGCGGTCACCGACGGCCACGCCTTCGTCCCCAGCCACTGGCGCGAGGCGAACAGCCCGCCGACCAGCTACTACGCCTCGGTCCACTTCCACTGCACCGCCGAGGTGGTCGAGTCCGCCGCGGGCAAGGCGGAGATCCTCAACCGCCAGCTGGCGCACTTCCAGCCGGAGTCGCCGGAGGTCCGGGTCGTCCCCGGCGAGGGCGAGTTCGCCCGCCAACTGCCCGGCCTGCGCGGGCTCCGCCTGACGGTCCGGGAGGTGCGCGCCAAGTTCAAGTACGACGACAGGAAACCCGCCGAGGCACAGTACGCGATCGCCGAGCACCTCGCCGAGCGCGCCGCCGGCCCCGGGCGCGGTCGCGACGACTACGCCGCCGCCCGTACCCAGTTGCTGCGCCGCCACCGACGGCGCACCGCCGCGCCGCGCGCCGCCGGCTGACCCGGGATCACCCGATCGGTCGCCAGCTCGGGCAAGGCGGCCTCCGCGCTGCTCGAATGTGAGACGAGTACCACTCCGCCGTCGGAGCGGGCCGTCCACCTCGGGGAGCGCGCGTGTCCACAGTCCACAGCCAACGGGCGTCCGGCGAGGCCCACCTCGGGCACGTGGTGTTCATCTCCGCGGCGGCCGCCATGGGCGGCTTCCTGTTCGGCTACGACAGCGCGGTGATCAACGGCGCGGTGACGGGCATCCAGAAGCACTTCGGGGTGGGCCACGGCACCACCGCCTTCGTGGTGGCCATCGCGCTGCTCGGCTCGGCGCTCGGCGCGGTGGCCGCCGGCCGCCTGGCCGACCACCTCGGCCGGGTCCGCACGATGCTGCTGGCCGCCGTGCTCTTCGCGGCCAGCGGCATCGGCTCGATGTTCCCGCCGAACATCGAGACCCTCGCCCTCTGGCGCGTGATCGGCGGCATCGCGATCGGCATCGCCTCGGTGATCGCGCCGACCTACATCGCCGAGGTCGCGCCCACCGCCTACCGCGGCCGGCTCGCCTCCTTCCAGCAGATGGCGATCGTGCTCGGCATCACCGTCTCCCAGCTCGCCAACTGGGCGCTCAACCAGGCCGCCGGCGGCGAGTCGACCAACCACCTCGGCGGCGTCCAGGCCTGGCAGTGGATGCTCGGCGTCGAGGCCATCCCGGCCCTGGTCTACGGCCTGATGGCGCTCGCCATCCCGGAGTCGCCGCGCTTCCTGATCGCCGACCACCGCGAGGCGCAGGCCCGCAAGGTGCTGGTCGAGGTCGAGGGCGAGGGCGTCGACCTGGACGCCCGGGTGGCGGAGATCCGCGCGGTGCTGGAGTCCAGCCGCAAGCCCCGGATGAAGGACCTGACGGGCGGGCGCTTCGGCCTGCTGCCGATCGTCTGGGTCGGCATCGGCGCCTCGGTGTTCCAGCAGTTCGTCGGCATCAACGTGATCTTCTACTACTCGTCCTTCCTCTGGCAGTCGGTCGGCATCAACGAGTCGAACTCGCTGCTGATCAGCCTCTCCACCTCCATCATCAACGTGATCGGCACGGTGATCGCGATGGTCCTGGTGGACCGGATCGGCCGCAAGCCGCTCGCCATGGCCGGCTCGATCGGCATGGCGGCCGCGCTGGCCACCGCCGCCTGGGCCTTCTCCTACCGGCACGGCACCGGCGACACCGCCACCCTCGACAACACCCACGCCGGCGTCGCCCTGGTCGCCGCGCACGTCTTCGTGCTCTGCTTCGCCTTCTCCTGGGGCGTGGTGGTCTGGGTCCTGCTCGGCGAGATGTTCCCCAACCGGATCCGCGCGCTGGCCCTGTCCGTCGCCGCCTCCGCCCAGTGGATCGCCAACTGGGCGATCACCGTCAGCTTCCCGGACCTCGCCGACTGGAACCTCTCGGCGACGTACGTCATCTACACGGCCTTCGCACTGCTCTCCATCCCGTTCGTGGCCTTCTGCATCAAGGAGACCAAGGGCCGCGCCCTGGAGGAGATGGGCTGACCGGCAGCCCGCCACCCCCGTCGATCCCCCGCCGCACGCGGCCCGAGCACCGAGAGGAAGCCATGCCTGACCAGGGCGGCTCCCGGCAGAACGTCACCTTCCCGAGCAACGGCGGCATCGCGCACGGGTACCTGGCCCGCCCGCCGCAGGGCGTCGGACCGGGCCTGCTGGTGGTCCAGGAGTGGTGGGGGCTCACCTCGCACATCGCCGACATGGCCGACCGCTTCGCCGCCGAGGGGTTCACCGTCCTCGCCCCCGACCTGTTCGGCGGTGCCACCACCCACGACCGCGCCGAGGCCGCCCGGTTGAGGCGCGAACTGCCGGTCGAACGGGCCGTCGAGGACCTCTCGGGCGCCGTCGACCACCTGCTCTCGCTGGACGGCGTGGTCGGCGACGCGGTCGGCGTGGTCGGCTTCTGCATGGGCGGCGGCTTCGCCCTGCTGCTCGCCGCCCGCTCCGGCGACCGGGTCGCCGCCGTGGTCCCCTTCTACGGCCTGCCGCCCGACCCGGACTTCGACTACCGCGGCCTGACCGCCCACGTCCTCGGGCACTTCGGCGAGCTCGACCGCTCGATCCCGATGACCGCCGTGGACGAGGCCGCGATCCGGATCGGCGAGGCCACCGACGTCCGCCCCGAGATCCACTTCTACCCGGCCGGACACGCCTTCATGAACGACGAGAACCTGCTCGGCACGTACGACGCCCTCCAGGCCCGGATCGCCTGGCGCCGCACCGTCACCTTCCTCCAGGGACACCTCGGCTGAAACCCCGCGCTCCGGGGGCCCCGGTGCGAAAACCGGATGGACACCCGTGCGGCCTCACGGCATAGTCGCCGGGTGCCGACCCCACCCTCACGCCGTTTCGCCTGGGCGAGCCGCAACTTCCGCATCCAGACCGCCGCCACCGTGGTCAGCGGCCTCGGCAACGCCGGCGCCCCCATCGCCACCGCCTTCGCCGTGCTCGGCAACGGCGGCACCACCACCGAGGTCGGCTACGTCACCGCCGCCCGCCTGGTTCCCACCGTGCTGCTCATGGTGGTCGGCGGCACCCTCGCCGACCGACTGCCACGCCACCTGATCATGGTCGCCGCCAACGTGTTCAGCGGGGTCTCCCAGGCCGTCCTGGCCGCCCTGGTGCTGGCCGGGGACGTCCGGCTCTGGCAGATGCTGCTGCTCTCCGCGGCCGGCGGGGCCGGCTACGCCCTCTACTCCCCCGCCTCCGGCGGCATGATCATGCAGGCCGTCCCCCAGGAGCACGCCGCCCGCGCCTTCGCGGTCTTCCGGATGGGCCTCAACGCCTCCCAGATCGGCGGCGCCGCCCTCGGCGGCGCGCTCACCGCCGCCGTCGGCCCCGGCTGGGTGCTCGCCCTGGACGCCCTGTGCTTCCTGATCGCCGCCGCCCTCCGTTTCCTCCTGGAGCCGGAGCAGGGCCCCGTGCCCTCCGGCAGCAGCATGCTGCGCGACCTGCGCGAGGGCTGGCGGGAGTTCGCCTCCCGCCGCTGGCTCTGGGTCATCGTGCTCCAGTTCTCCGTCCTCGTCGCCTGCATCAACGCGGTCGAGTCGGTGTACGGGCCGACCGCCGCCAAGGAACGCCTCGGCGGCGCGGGCGCCTGGGGGCTGGCGATGTCCGCCTACGGCGTCGGCCTGGTGGCCACCGGTCTGCTGATGACGCGCTGGCGGCCCCGCCGGATCCTGCTGGTCGGCAACTGGGGGGTCTTCCTGTTCGGCGTGCCCGCCCTGGCCCTCGCCGCCGAGGTGCCACTGCCGCTGCTGATCGTCGCGATGTTCCTGTCGGGCGTCGGCGTCACCGTCTTCGGCGTCAACTGGATGGTCGCGCTCCAGCAGGAGATACCCGAGGAGATGTTCTCCCGGGTCTCCGCCTACGACGAGCTCGGCTCCTATTCGCTGGCCCCGATCGGTACCGCACTGGCCGGCCCCGCCGCCGTGGCGCTCGGCCTGTCCGGCGCGCTCTGGGCGTGCGCCGTCATCTGTCTGGTGCTCAGTGCGGCCGTCCTGCTGGACCCCCAGGTCCGCCGACTGAGCCGCCGGAGCACCACCGACGCACCGGTGCCCGTCCCCGAGCCCGCGCCCGCCTCGTGAGCACCCGGTGCGCCCCCGGGTGCGCCCTTCCAGCAGCAACCAGTGGTGCCGGTGTGGCGTCCGAGCAGATGGAAACACCACCGTCTCCGAGGGGCCTCCGGTGCCGAAGCCACTGCTGTTCCTGGACGTCGACGGTGTGCTGAACCCGGTGTGCCCACATCCGGACGCCGGGTTCGACTCGCACACCCTGCTCGGCTACGCCGTCCTGCTCTCCGCCCGGCACGGCGAGTGGCTGCGCGAGCTCGCGGGGACGTACGAACTGGTCTGGGCCACCACCTGGGAGGAGCACGCCAACACCCACATCGCCCCGGCGATCGGCCTGGAGCCGCTCCCCGTGGTCCGCTTCACCGGCTACGTCCCGCAGCCCGGCGACCCCCGCGTCCCGCTGATGGAGCTGTTCTCCGCCGCCAAGTGGGCCCCGCTGCTGCGCTACGCCGAAGGCCGTCCGTTCGCCTGGGTGGACGACGTCATCCCGCCCCGGCTGGTCCGCAGGTCCCTCCTCCGCCGGGACCGCCTGCTGCTGCCGGTCGACCCGGGCCAGGGCCTGGAGCGCCGGCACGTCGACCGGCTGCTCACCCGCCCGCCGCACGGCCGGACGCTGCCGCTGCCGCTGCGAGGAGCGACGGTCAGGCGGTCGGCAGCCAGCTGACGTGCCCGGCGAGCAGCGCGTACCCGACGAAGGCCACCGTGTCGATCAGCGCGTGCGCCGCCACCAGCGGCATCACCCGCCCCCAGCGCCGGTACAGCAGGCAGAACACCGCCCCCATCACCATGTTGCCGACCAGCCCGCCGACCCCCTGGTAGAGGTGGTACGACCCCCGCAGCACCGAACTCACCGCCAGCGAGGCCGGCCAGGACCACCCCAGCTGCCCGAGCCGGCGCAGCAGGTAGCCGAGGACGACGACCTCCTCCAGGATCGCGTTCTGCCAGGCCGACAGGACCAGAACCGGCACCCGCCACCACACGTCCGGCAGCCCCGAGGGCGCCACCGTCAGGTTGTACCCGGCGGCCTGCGAGGCCAGGTACAGCGCCAGCCCGGAGCCGCCGATCGCCGCCGCGACGGCCGCGCCCCGGCCGAGGTCGCGCAGCTTCTGCCGGAGGTCGAAGCCCAGCACCCGCAGCGCGGCACCCTCGCGCACCAGCAGGTAGCCGACCAGCACGACCGGCATCAGCCCGCGCCCGATGTAGTAGAGCTGCCACACCAGGTCCAGCCAGGGGCGCCCGGGCGCGCGCGAGCCGTTCAGCGTGGCGACCTGCTGCCCGAGCCTGAGCGGCTCGGTGAGCGAGCCGACGAAGCTGATCAGCGCGCTGATCCCGCTGGCCCCAAGGGAGAGGCCGAGCACGATCAGCAGTTCCACGCCGAGCAGTCGGCGGGTAGGCGTCGCGGTCTCCGGCGCGGTCGGGGCGGTGGTCACGGGGGCTCCAGCGGACGGACGGTCGCTCCGGCCGTCGGCCGACCACCGGAGCGATCATCCTGACACAGCGTCCCGACCGCCCGGCCCGCCAGGTACGGGGCCGGTCAGCCGACCGGCCAGGTGTGCACCGGCTCGCCGCCGCGCATGTGCTCGGCGTACCGCCTGGTCATCGCGGCGAGCGCCGCCGGGCGGTCCATCCCGTACCGCTCGCGCAGCCGGTGGAAGGTCGCGCTCTGCCAGGCCGCGCCGTTGGTGCGGCGCAGGCAGCGCTGCTCGATGATCCCCAGGTAGCGGTCCCGGTCGGCCGGCTCCACGCCCCACTCGTCCAGGCCCTGGTGGGCCATCGGCAGCAGTTCGTTCAGCACCAGGTCGACGGCGGACACCGTGGTCAGCCCGCCGCCGCGGCCCGCCCGGCCGGGGCGCGGCCAGTGGAACACCGCGTCGATGCCGTACCGGGCGCCCTGCCGGAAGTTCTCGTCCGCGCGCTCGAACGGCAGCCGGGTCCAGACCGGCCGGGGCTGCTCGGCGAGCACCCGCACCAGCCCGTAGTAGAAGGCCGCGTTGGCCAGGGTGTCGGCCACCGTCGGCCCGGCCGGCAGCGCCCGGTTCTCCACCCGCAGGTGCGCGACGCCGCCGGCGATGTCGTAGATCGGCCGGTTCCAGCGGTAGATGGTGCCGTTGTGCAGCCGCATCTCGGCGAGGCTGGGCGCGCCGCCGGAGGCCAGCACCTTCAGCGGGTCCTCGTCGTCGCAGATCGGCAGCAGCGCGGGGAAGTAGCGCAGGTTCTCCTCGAACAGGTCGTACGCCGAATCCACCCAGCGCTCGCCGAACCAGGTGATCGGGCGCACGCCCTGGGCCTTGAGCTCCGCCGAACGGGTGTCACAGGCCTGCTGGAAGAGCACCGGACGGGTCTCCCGCCACAGCTCCCGCCCGAACAGGAACGGCGCGTTGGCGCCGAGCGCGAGCTGCGGCCCGCAGAGTGCCTGGGCGGCGTTCCACACCGAGGAGAACCGCTCCGGGGTCACCTGGAGGTGCAGTTGCAGCGAGGTCGCGGCGGCCTCCGCCACCATGGTGATGGACTCCAGCTGGAGGTGCTCGACGCCCTCGATGTCGAGCGCGATCTCCTCCCCCCGGGCGGCCAGGATCTGGTCGCTGAGCAGGCTGTACCGCTGGTTGTGGCTCATCGCGTCGAGCCCGGTGTGGGCGTGTTCGAGGGTCGGCAGGATGCCCACCATGACGATCCGGGCGCCGGCCTCGGCCGCCCGCCGGTCGGCGTAGCGCAGCCCGGTGTCGAGTTCCTCGCGCAGTTCCTCGAAGACGTGCCCGCCGAGCCGGTGCGGAGCGACGTTGACCTCGATGTTGAACTTCCCCAGCTCGGTCTGGAAGTCGCTGGAGCCGATCGAGCTGAGCACCTGGGCGTTGCTCATCGCCGGCAGGCCCTGCTCGTCGGCCAGGTTGAGCTCGATCTCCAGCCCCATCACCGCCCTCGGCCGGTCGAAGCGGTCCTCCCGCAGCATCCGCCCGAGCGCGTCGAGACAGGCCTGGAGCTTGACCCGGTACTGCTGCCGGTCCGCCAGATCCGCTCGAGTCGCCACGACCTTCTCGCCCATGGTCCCCTCCTCCTGAGCCACCCGGCCGACCGACCGTGCAAGCATCATGCCCGTCCCGAAGATCGATACCCGAACGCTTGTACTGGCTTGCAATGCAAGGCAGCTGACGGAAATTCAGACCATCTGTGGACTTGCTCGACACCACCGCCTGTGATAAACAGGTCACCCTGCGCACTTGTTCGATGAAATCGCACTGCGCTCCCGCCGGTCCGCGCCCGCCCCGAAGCCCTCGTCGGCAACGGCAGCGCCGGCACCGCGATCATGCACAACCGGACACGGCCGGTCCCGTCACCGTAGACGCGCCGCGCCACGCCGGTATGCCGCACTCGCACGCCGATCTCGCTTGGAGAGGCGGACCCCGCCATGACCCTGCAGACCCCCCAGCCCCCGCCGAGCGCCCTGCGCGCGGTCCTGGGCGCGCTCGACTCGGAGACCGCGCTGCGCCAGCCCGCCGCCGCAGCGCTGCGTCATCCGACCGGTCCACTACTCCCCGCGCATCCGCTCGCGGTGCACGTCCTGGACGGCCCGCGCCCCGAGCTGCCCGCGGCCCGCCGGACCGGCTGGCGCTTCCTGATCAAGGACGGCACCGAGGTGGCCGCCGCCGCCGAGGTGGTGCAGAGCGCCGAGGGCCACACCTTCTCCCACTTCACCGCCGGCCCCTACCTGCACTCGACGATCCGGGCTCTGCGCGAGGCCTGGCAGCTCGCCCAGAGCTCCCGCTCCCGCCGACAGCCCCGGCTGCTCACCTTTCCCGGCCAGTACGCGACGGCGCTCTGGCTGCACAGCCCGGACGCCGACGCCTCCGCCGACCTGCTGATCCCGCTCGCCCCGGCCCCCCTCGGCGTCACCGCCCACCGCGCCCGCCCGGCCGCCGAACTGCTGCCGCTGCTCGTCCGCACCCCGCTCGCCCGGCCGCTGCTGCTCGGCTCCTCCTGAGCCGTACGGTCCCCACCCCCGCGCACCGGCCGCCGGGCCGCCCGCCCGGCGGCCCTTCCCCGTGCTCCTCCCCGTGCGCTTCGCCACCCGCCGAAGCACCCCTCCCGGACCGCCCCACCCCAGCGGTTACCACCCGGGCAGGTCATCCGCCATGGCCCGACCGGGCCATGCACCAGCTGACCCATCGGTGCGTCATTTCCCCTTGGCCCCACCTGAACGGGTGATCTATGCCCGGGAGTTGTGGCGCATGTCACGAAATCCCTGCGCTCTCGTCCACGGATGCCGACACTGGGAACCAGCGTGGAAGGACCACCTGTCCTACCCACTTGAGCGCCGGTCCACACCTGGTCGGCGCGCGGACAGGATCCGGCTGCCGCGGCGGCCCCGGACGGCACGACCTCCCGGGACCGCACCACGGGGGAGGATCGCAGAGCGAAGCGAGGGTACGCGTATGTGCCAGCACCGTCCTGAGTGCCCACCGGCCGAGTCCGAGGACCGCGAGGCGGCCGTGCCGGTGGCCTGCCACCCGGAGCAGGGCTGGAGCCTGCTCTGCAACGGCGTCCTGCTGTTCGAGGACACCGGAGAGCTGCTGCCCGACGGCCGGGTGATCGCCCCGCGCCGCCCCGTCGCCCACGCTGCCTGAGCCGGCACCGGCCCGAGCACGCACGGCGGGGGCAGCCGCCGACCGACGACACGAGAGCACGACGGGCAGGGCCCCGGCGGAGTGATTCCGCCGGGGCCCTGCCGCATGCCGTACCGCCGAACCGGTCAGACGCCGTACTCGTCCAGCGGCGGGCAGGAGCAGACCAGGTTGCGGTCGCCGTACGCGCCGTCGATCCGGCTCACCGGCGGCCAGTACTTGTCCGCCGGGTTCACGCCCGCCGGGAAGACGGCCTCCTGCCGCGAGTAGCCGTGCGCCCAGTCGCCGGCCAGCGAGGCGGCGGTGTGCGGGGCGTTGTGCAGCGGGTTGTCCTCGGCCTCCCACTCGCCCGAGCCGACCTTGTCGATCTCGGCCCGGATCTCGATCATCGCGTCGCAGAACCGGTCGATCTCGTGCAGGTCCTCGGACTCGGTCGGCTCGATCATCAGCGTGCCGGCCACCGGGAAGGACATCGTCGGCGCGTGGAAGCCGTAGTCGATCAGGCGCTTGGCGATGTCGTCCACCGTCACGCCCGTCTCCTTGGTCAGCGGGCGCAGGTCGATGATGCACTCGTGCGCGACCAGCCCGCCCGGGCCGGTGTAGAGCACCGGGAAGTGCGGCGACAGGCGCTTGGCGATGTAGTTGGCGTTCAGCACCGCGACCTGGGTCGCGTGCTTGAGGCCCTCGCCGCCCATCAGCCGGACGTACGCCCAGGAGATCGGCAGGATCGCCGCCGAGCCCCACGGGGCGGCCGAGATCGGGCCGACACCGGTGGCCGGGCCGGCCTCCGCCTGCAGCGGGTGGTTCGGCAGGTACGGCGCCAGGTGGGCGCGCACCGCGACCGGGCCGACGCCCGGGCCGCCACCGCCGTGCGGGATGCAGAAGGTCTTGTGCAGGTTCAGGTGCGAGACGTCCGCGCCGAACTTGCCCGGCTTGGCGAGGCCGACCAGGGCGTTCAGGTTGGCGCCGTCCACGTACACCTGGCCGCCGGCCTCGTGCACCAGGGCGCAGATGTCGGTGATCTGGGTCTCGTACACGCCGTGGGTCGACGGGTAGGTGACCATCAGCACGGCGAGGCTGTCGCGGTGCTGCTCGATCTTGGCCTTCAGGTCCTCGACGTCCACGTCGCCGTCGACCAGGGTCTTCACCACGACCACGCGCATGCCGGCCATCACCGCGGAGGCGGCGTTGGTGCCGTGCGCCGAGGACGGGATCAGGCAGACGTCGCGCTGGGTGTCGCCGTTGGCGTGGTGGTAGGCGCGCACGGCCAGCAGACCGGCGAACTCGCCCTGGGAGCCCGCGTTCGGCTGGATCGAGACGGCGTCGTAGCCGGTGACCTCGACCAGCTGCCGCTCCAGCTCGCGGATCAGGCTCAGGAAGCCCTCGGCCTGGTCGATCGGCGCGAAGGGGTGCAGCTGGCCGAACTCCGGCCAGGTCACGGCCTCCATCTCGGTGGTCGCGTTGAGCTTCATGGTGCAGGAGCCCAGCGGGATCATGCCGCGGTCCAGCGCGTAGTCCCGGTCCGACAGGCGGCGCAGGTAGCGCAGCATGGCGGTCTCCGAGCGGTGGCTGTGGAAGACCGGGTGGGTCAGGTACTCGTCCTCGCGCAGCAGCGCGGCGGGCAGCGCGTCGGCGGCCTCGGCGGCCTCGACCGCGGGGACGCCGAACGCGGCCCAGACGCCGGCCAGGTGCTCGCGGGTGGTGGTCTCGTCGGTGGAGACCGAGATCCGGTCCTCGCCGTCCTGGTGCACGTTGATGCCGTGGGCGCGGGCGGCCTCGGCGATCTCGGCGGCGCGGCCCGGGACGACGGCGGTGACGGTGTCGAAGAACTCGCCGTGCAGCAGCTCGACGCCGCCGGCCCGCAGGCCCTCGGCGAGGGCGGCGGCGTAGCGGTGGGTGCGGCGGGCGATGTCGGCCAGGCCGTCCGGACCGTGGTAGACCGCGTACATCGAGGCCATCACGGCGAGCAGCACCTGGGCGGTGCAGATGTTGCTGGTGGCCTTCTCGCGGCGGATGTGCTGCTCGCGGGTCTGCAGCGCCAGACGGTAGGCGCGGTTGCCGTCGGCGTCGACGGACACGCCGACCAGGCGGCCGGGCAGCGAGCGGGCGTACTCGGCGCGCACCGACAGGTAGCCGGCGTGCGGGCCGCCGAAGCCCATCGGCACGCCGAAGCGCTGCGAGGTGCCGCAGGCGATGTCGGCGCCCAGCGCGCCCGGGGACTTGAGCAGGGTCAGCGCCAGCAGGTCGGCGGCGACCGCGACGATCGCGCCCAGGCCGTGCGCCTGCTCGATCACCGGGGTGAGGTCGCGGACCACGCCGGTGGCGCCCGGGTACTGCAGCAGCACGCCGAAGACGCCGCGCTCGGCGATCTCCGCCGGGATGCCCTCGGACAGGTCGGCGACGACGACCTCGACGCCGGTCGGCACGGCCCGGGTGTTGATCACCGCGACGGTCTGCGGCAGGGTCTCGGCGTCGACCAGGAAGACACCGCCCTTGACCTTGGTGACGCGACGGGCCAGCGCCATCGCCTCGGCGGCCGCGGTGCCCTCGTCGAGCAGCGAGGAGCCGGCGGTGGGCAGGCCGGTCAGGTCGGAGACCACGGTCTGGAAGTTGAGCAGCGCCTCCAGGCGGCCCTGCGAGATCTCCGGCTGGTACGGCGTGTAGGCGGTGTACCAGGCCGGGTTCTCCATGACGTTGCGCAGGATCACCGGCGGGGTGAAGGTGCCGTAGTAGCCCAGGCCGATCATCGGCTGGAGCACCCGGTTGCGGCCGGCCAGCTCGCGCAGCTCGGCGAGGACCTGGGCCTCGGTGCGGCCGGCCGGCAGGTCCAGGCCGGTGATGGAACGGATGGCCTCGGGAACGGCGGTGGCGGCGAGCTCGTCCAGCGAGCTGTAACCGACCGACGCCAGCATCTTCTCCTGGGCGGCGGCGTCGGGGCCGATGTGGCGGTTCTCGAAGGGGCTGGCCAGCTCAAGCTCGGTGAGGGTCGAGGCGCCGGTGGGGCGTCCCGCGTTCGGCTGGGCGTTCATGGTGGTCGAGGCCTCCTGGTCACGGACCGGCGGGGGGTACGCACGCCGGTCGGCCTCGCCGCTGCGGACAGCGGCCGGCCTGGGCGAACGGACCCGACAGGCCTCCCCCTCTGTCATCGGGACCTGAGAGCTTCGCCCGCACGTCGCGCTGTGGGCGCTTCGTCGGCTTGCACCGTCGGTGAGGGTGGTGATCGCCGGCTCCCGCGCCGGCGCTCCTGCCCTGCTTTCCAGAGTGACCTATCCCGCACGGTACGGATGCCTGAGAGATTCCGGGGAGGAGTTGCTCCTTCGGCGCCCCGACCAGCGGTTTTCGCGATCGGAGACTCTCCCGAGCGGGCTCGGCAGTCGCCGCCCAGGGTACCAGCGGGAGGCCCCGCGATCACGGGGGCGTCAGGCCACTCGGGGTCTACGCGCGTCCCCCGGACGGGCGAGCCCGGACCCGTCCGGACGCACCCCGGATGCATCCGTCCGATTCATGGCTTTTGGTGTGAAGTGGCGGACGGAACGGGTGCTCCGGCCGCCGTACCTGCGGGGATTCCGCAGGCACAGCGCACTGGAGGCAAGAGTGCAGACCGACATCGACCCCCGAGACCTCATCGGGCACAAAGCGGTCGACCGCAACGGTGACAAGATCGGCACGGTCGACGAGGTGTACCTGGACGACGCCACCGGCCGGCCGGAGTGGGCCGCCGTCCGCACCGGCATCTTCGGCCGGGACGCCTTCGTCCCGCTGACCACGAGCGAGTTCTCGGGCGACGAGCTCCGGGTCCCGTACGACAAGTCGCTGGTCAAGGACTCGCCGGACTTCGGCGTCGGCCAGCACCTGTCGCCCGCCCAGGAGCTCCAGCTCTACCGCTACTACGGCCTCGACACGCCGGTGGACGGCCTTCCGATCAACGGGGAGCCCGGCCCGACCACCCAACTCAACGGGGAGCCCGGCCCGGCCGCCCAACCGGACCTCGACTTCGGCACCACGGCGCCCGCCGCCAAGCCGTCCGCCTTCCGCTCCCCCGAGCCCGCCCCGACCACCAGCGTCGCCGGTACCACCCCGGCCGGACCCACCACCGACACCGCCCCGGAGGCCAACGTGCGGACCCTCGGCACCCCCACTCCCGTCGGCCCCGCCCCTGTCAGCCCCGCCCCCGTCGGCCCCGCGGTCGAACCCAAGCCGCGGCCCGCCCCGGTCGCGACCGCCCCCGCGGCCGAACCCAAACGGCAGCCCGCCCCGACCGCGGCGACCCCGACCCCCACGACCGCTCCCGCGCCCACCCCCGGCACCCCCGCCCCCGCCGCACCCAGCAGCCCGGTCGAGATCACCTGCCGCGAGGAGCGGCTGGACATCACCACCGAGTGGCACGTCGTCGGCACCGCGAAGCTGCGCAAGTACGTGACCACCGAGCGGGTCGAGCGCCGCGTCCCGGTGGTCCGCGAGCGGGTCCGGGTGGAGCGGACGCCGGTCAGCGAGGCCGAGCGCGCCCCCCTCACCGAGAAGGAGCTCGCCGAGGCCGTGGAGGAGGTCACCCTCCGTGAGGAGCGTGCTGTGGTCCGCAAGCACGTCGTCCCGATCGAGCGGGTCCGCCTGGTGGTCGAGCGCTACTCCACCGAGGAGGTGATCCGGGACGAGCTCCGCCGCGAGCACGTGGAGATCCACGACGACGCGGCGTCCGCCGCCACTGCGGCCCCCTCGCCCCTCTCACCCCCCTCGACGCCCACCCCCACCACCTCCACCTCGGAGAACTCGCGCCCCGCACCCCTGCGCCCGTTCGTCTGACCCCATCCCCCCGCACCAGTCAAGGGCCCCGGACCGCGTCCGGGGCCCTTGCCACGCCCCCGACAATTCTCCTTTGCCAAAGCTTAACCGCTCGATATTTGACACTCTGAACTATCTCCCTGCATGGTTACTTCAGTTCATTCACTATGTACGGGAGGAAGCAACCGTGAGTGAGGCACCACAGCCCACCACCGCGGCCGAGAAGCAGAGCAGCGCCCGGGTCCTGCCGGCCCTCATCCTGGCGATGCTGTCCTACAGCGTGGTGCAGACCGCGGTCGTCCCGATCCTGCCCTCGCTGGCCAGGGAGCTGGACGTCTCGTCCTCCAGCGTCACCTGGCTGATGACCGCCAACCTGCTCTCCGCGGCCGTGCTGACTCCCCTGCTGGGCCGCTTCGGCGACCTCCGGGGCCGCAAGCCGATGCTGCTGATCTCGCTGGCGGGCCTGGTCGCCGGTTCGGCGCTGGCGGTCAGCACCCACTCCTTCACCTGGCTCGTCGTCGCCCGCGTCCTGCAGGGCGCCGCCGGCGGTGTGATGCCGCTGGCGATCAGCATCGTCCGCGACGAACTGCCCCGGCAGAAGGTCACCGGCGGCGTCGCCGCCATCAGCGCCTCGATGGGCGTCGGCTCCGGCCTCGGCCTGGTCGCGACCGGCCTGCTGCTGGAGCACTGGAACTACAAGTCGATCTTCTGGATGGGCCTGCTCTTCGGCCTGCTCGCGGTCGCCCTGGTCGCCTTCCGCGTCCCGTCCGACCCGGTGACCGACAAGGACGGCGGCGCCGACCCGCTCGGCGCCATCACCCTGGCCGGCTGGCTCTCCGCCCTGCTGGTCGCGGTCAGCCAGGGCAACCACTGGGGCTGGACCTCCACCAAGACCCTCGGCCTGTTCGCCGTCGCCGCCGTGGTCGCCCTGATCTGGGGCATCGTCGAGACCAAGGTCTCGCACCCGCTGGTGGACATGAAGATGATGTCCCGTCCGGCCGTCGCCTTCACCAACCTGTCCGGCCTGCTCATCGGCTTCGGCATGTACGGCTCGTTCATGGTGATCAGCAACTTCGCCCAGACCCCGGAGAAGATCACCCACTACGGCTTCACCGCGACCGTCCTGCACGCCGGCGTGATGCTGCTGCCCTCCGCGATCGGCTCGATGGTGGCCGCCCCGCTCGGCGCCCTGCTGATCTCCCGCCGCGGCCCCAAGCTGCCGCTGGTCCTCGGTGGCGTCCTCGGCGCCGTCGCGATGGCGTACCTGGCCCTGCGGCACAGCCACGAGGCCGACATCTACATCTCCTCGGCGATCTTCGGCCTCGGCGTCGGCCTCGCCTTCTCCGCGATGCCCGCCTTCATCAACGGCGCCGTCCCGGCCGAGCAGAGCGGCATCGCCAACGGCATGAACTCCGTGCTGCGCACCGTCGGCGGCGCGATCGGCACCGCCGTGCTGGCCGCGATCCTGACCGGCGACACCATGAAGCTGCCGCCCCAGATCCCGCTGGCGCTGCCCACCCTGGACGCCTACAAGCACTCGTTCTGGACCGCGGCCGCCGTCTGCATCGTCGCCGGCGCCGTCCCGTTCCTGATCCGCACCGTCAAGCCGACCGTCACCGTCCTCGGCGGCTCGGCCCGACAGGACTCCAGCCCCGAGCTGGCCAAGACCGACGCCTGACGAGGCGTCCGCCCCCCGCGCTCAGGGACAGGGCGCGGGGGCCCGGCCTCCGTACGTCGTGAGGGCATCACGAACGTAGGGGGTCCGGCACGGTATGCGGCCCCACCCGGTACTCCCCCCACCGGGTGGGGCCGCTTCGCGTTTCACTCCCCCTCGCCGTCCGCGTCCTCGCCGCGGCGCAACGGCAGCGGCCGGGCCGGCTCCAGCGCCGGGTCGTCCACCGCGAAGGTCCGCACCCGCCCCGGCCCGCTCCACGGCGTCTCGAACCGTACGGTGACCCGCCCGACGCCACTGCCCTGCACCCAGCCCGGCCCGAACTCGGCGTGCCGGACGTCCTGCCCGGGCAGCCAGCGGCGCACCACGACCGCCTCCGGCTCCTCCTCGCTCTCCGCCTCCTCCAGCGCCTGCTCGTGCTCCGCCGCCTCCTCGCGCAGCGCCTGCGCGAACAGGTCCTCCTGGGTGTAGTCGGCCAGTTGGGCCACGCCGACCCCGAGCAGCCGGATCCCGCCGGTGATGTCCACCTGCTCGGCCAGCCGCCGCGCCGTCGCGGTGATCACGGCCTCGTCGTCGGTGGGCCCGCCCAGGGTTTCGGAGCGGGTCAGCGTCGAGAAGTCGAACCGCCGGACCTTGAGCACCACCGTCCGCCCCGAACGGCCCGCCGCCCGCAGCCGCCGTACGCACCGCGCGGCCAGCGCCTCCACCTCGCGCAGCACCCGGTCCCGGTCGGCCAGGTCCACCTCGTAGGTGTCCTCCACCGAGACCGACTTGGCGTCCTGGTCGGCCACCACCGGCCGCTCGTCCAGCCCTATGGACATCTGGAAGATCCCGGCGCCGTGCGCCCGCCCCACCAGCTGGACCAGCTCCGCCTCCCCCGCCTCCGCGAGGTCGGCCACCGTGCTCAGCCCGGCCCGCCGCAGCACCTGCTCGGTGGCCGGCCCGATCCCGGGCAGCGCCCGCACCGGCATCGGGCCGAGCACGGCCCGCTCCTGCCCCGGCTCGATCATCACCAGCCCGTCCGGTTTGGCCTGCTCGGAGGCGATCTTCGCCATCAGCTTGGAGCCGGCCGCCCCGACCGAGCCGGTCAGCCCGGTGCGCAGGTGGATGTCCGCCCGCAGGTCCTCCGCCAGCGCCAGCACCAGCCGCTCGCCCGTCTCGTGGTCCGCCTGCGCCAGCGCCGGGCCGTACGGACCGGCCTCCAGGTCGACGAAGGCCTCGTCCAGGCTCAGCGGCTGCACCAGCGGCGACAGCTCCCGCAGCAGCCCCATCACGATCTCGCTGTTGCTCCGGTACGCCTCGAACCGCCCGGCCAGGAAGGCCGCATTGGGGCACAGCCGCCGCGCCTGCGCCATCGGCATCGCCGAGTGCACCCCGAACTTCCGGGCCTCGTACGAGGCCGTGGAGACCACCCCGCGCCCGCCCAGCCCGCCGACGATCACCGGTTTGCCGCGCAGGCTCGGCTTGGACGCCTGCTCCACCGCCGCGAAGAAGGCGTCCATGTCGAGGTGGATGATGCTCGGCAGAGATCGCACCCGCCGATCATCGCGCACGGGTCCGACAGTGCGTACGAGCCCCGGCCGACGCCGACCGGCCGTGGAGCCCGCGCCTACTCCTTCGCCGCCTCCGCGAGCGCCTTGGTGATGCCGTCCTCCCGGGGCCCGAGGAACACCGGATCCGGCCGCAGCGCGGCGTTGACCGCCGCCTTGCCCGCTCCGGCGATCTCCCGCATCCCGCCGTACAGCCAGGTGGAGTCGTGCAGCTCCGGCACGCCGACCGCGTACGACCGGATCCCCGCCGCCTCGCACAGCGCCAGCGCCCGGCGGACGTGGAAGTCCTGGCTGACCAGCACCGCGTGGTCCACCCCGAAGATCCGGTGCGCCCGGGTGCAGGAGTTCCAGGTGTCGAAGCCCGCGTAGTCCCGGACGACCCGCTCGCCCGGCACCCCGTGCTCGGTCAGGTAGCGGTACATCGCGTCCGGCTCGTCGTACTCGACCCGCCCGTTGTCCCCCGTCACCAGGATGGCCCGCACCTTCCCCTCCCGGTACAGGTCCAGGGCCGCGACCAGCCGGTGCTCCAGGTACGGCGAGGGCCTGCCCTGGTCCAGCCCGGCGCCGAAGACCACCGCGACCGGCGCGGACGGCGCGCTCTCCACCGTGCCCACCCGGTCGTCCGCCGAGAACCACAGCCAGGCGCTCGGCGCCAGCGCCAGCGAGCAGAGCACCGTCGCCGTCTGGAAGACCCTGCGCTGCGTCCGGCGCTGCCGCAGCCGCGCCCGCACTCCCCCGGCCCGACGCCGCAGCAGTCCTGATATGCCGGTGCCGCCCCTCACGTGCCCCTCCCTCGATCGCTTCGCCAGGCAACACGACGAGGCCGTGGGGCCGAACGGTTCCCCGTCCGGCCCCACGGCCTCGTTCACGACGACCGGTGCGTCAGACCGCCCGGTTGCGCCGCTGCGCCAGTTCGTCCGCCGGGTCGTGCCCGACCTGCGTCTCACCGGTGTCGGTCCGCTCCGAGTGCAGCCGCCCGAGGGTCAGCTCCAGCTCCTGCCAGACCGCTCCCACCGCGATGCCGAAGACCCCCTGACCACTCTTCAGCAGATCGACCACCTGCTGCGGCGTGATGCACTCGTACACCGTCGCGCCGTCGCACATCAGCGTCAGCCCGGCCAGGTCCGCGTGGTCGGCCGACTGCAGATGGGCGACCGCCACCCGGATGTTCTGGAGCGAGACGCCCGCGTCGAGCAGCCGCTTCACGATCTTGAGCAGCAGCACGTCACGGAAGCTGTAGAGCCGCTGGCTGGTCGCCGGGTACGCCGTCCGGACGCTGGGCTCCAGCAGTCCGGTGCGGGCCCAGTAGTCCAGCTGGCGGTAGGTGATGCCGGCCGCCGCACAGGCCGTCGGGCCGCGGAAACCGATCAGTTCGGACGTCGGGCCCAGCCGCTCGATCGCGGGCTGGCCCGGTTGCACGGCCGGGAACCGCCCCACCCTGGGCCGGTTCACGGTGCGAGCGGTGCGCGGCACGTGCACGGCGCACAGGCCTCCTGCGGCCGCCTCATCGCCGGTGCTGCTCATGCCTACCTCCGTCCACTCGTGCTGCGGGTAACCCGACCGCGGGCATCGGCCACCCGGACAGCCACTCCTGACGGTAGGCAGTCCCCTATGACCCGTCAACGATCGCCACGCCGGGTCAGACAAACCACATCACTCAGGAGAGTGGTTTTTCGTGCCCCTAGTGTGGGTAGGCCGACGGTTTTTGGCAAAACGGCACACGACACGGCCGGTCAGACCCGTCCGCACTACTGCGGACCGCTGCCCCCGAAGTCCTCGGGCGACACCTGGTCGAGGAACTCGCGGAACTTCTCGACCTCGTCCTCCTGCTCGTCCGGGATCGCGATCCCCGCCTCGGCGAGCACCTCCTCGCTCCCGTAGATCGGCGTACCGGTGCGCAGGGCAAGCGCTATCGCGTCGGACGGCCGGGCGCTGACCTCGACCCCGCCGGCGAACACCAGCTCGGCGTAGAACACGCCCTCCCGCAGGTCGGTGATCCGCACCTCGGTGAGCTGCTGGCCGAGCGCCTCCAGGACGTCCTTGAACAGGTCGTGCGTCAACGGGCGCACCGGCGTCATGCCCTGCTGGGCGAAGGCGATCGCGGTCGCCTCGCCGGGGCCGATCCAGATCGGCAGATAGCGATCTCCCCCGACCTCCCGCAGCAGCACGATCGGCTGGTTGGAAGGCATCTCCACTCGGACACCCACGACGTCGAGCTCATTCACACAGGCAACCCTATGGCTCCGACCCCGGATATGAAAGCGCAGGACCGACGCCGCTGGTCAGCGCGGTGCACCCACCGCGCGAAGGACGCTCCGCACGCTACCCACGGGTCCGCAGGCCGGCCTGGACCATCGCCGCGTGCAGCCGTACGGACAGGGTCGCGAGCTCCCGCGCGGTGGCCTCCGCGTGCGCCCGGGTCTGCGGGTTGCGGTGGCGCCGCAGCGGCGCCACCACCTGGTCCACGAGCGCGATCTCCCGGTCCGCCGCCGCCTTCATCGCCCGCAGGTGCCGCGGCTCCAGACCGTACCGGCCGAGCTCCGCGACCAGCCGGGCCACCTGCAGCGCCTCGCCGTCGTACCCGCCGTCCGGGCCGGGCGTGACCAGCCCGTACGCCTCCCACTCGGCCAGCTCCCGCTCCCCGGCCTCGGCGGCGGCGAGCAGTTCGGCCCGGCCCAGCCGGACCCCGGAGGGCCCGTCCGCGGAGGCCACCAGCTCGCGGTCCGCCTCCTCCAGCGGCCCGGGCCGGGCGTCGGCGGAGGGCAGCGCGGGCGGGTTCTCACCGCGCTCGATCGCGTCCAGGTGCTCGCGGATCACCCGCAGCGGCAGGTAGTGGTCCCGCTGCATCCGCAGGACGTAGGCCAGCCGCTCGACGTCGGCCGGGCTGAACTTGCGGTACCCCGAGGGCGTGCGCTGCGGCTCGACCAGCCCCTCCGCCTCCAGGAAGCGGATCTTGGAGATGGTGACCTCGGGGAAGTCGTCGCGCAGGGCGGCCAGCACCGCGCCGATGCTCAGCAGTTCGTCACCACCGCGCCGCCGCCCGGCGGGCCGGTCCGGCCGGAGAGGCTGTCTGGGGCCCGCGACCACCCCGCGTCCGACCCGGTCCGCCTGGGACCCGGACGACGCTGGGGTGACCGCCCCGAGAGAAGAGGAAGGGGGATTCGTATTCACTCGGGCTCCTGCCGATGTTGGTTTCAGTACCCCCGGTTGTGGCCGGCGAAGAACACCAGCCGGTACTTCCCGATCTGCACCTCGTCGCCGTTGTTCAGCCGCACCTCGTCGATCCGCTCACGGTTGACGTAGGTGCCGTTCAGGCTGCCCACGTCCGCGACGCTGAAGCCGGCCGGGGTGCGGCGGAACTCCACGTGGCGCCGCGACACCGTGACGTCGTCCAGGAAGATGTCGCCCTGGGGGTGACGGCCGGCCGTGGTGATGTCCGAGTCCAGCAGGAACCGGCTGCCCGAGTTCGGGCCGCGCTGGACGATCAGCAGGGCCGAGCCCGGCGGCAGCGCGTCGATCGCCGACAGCACCTCGGCCGACAGGGCCGGCGTCGCGCCGGTACCGGTCGTGGTGGTGGGGTCGTACGACTCCAGGCCGGAGATCGAGATGGTCGAAGTGGTCTCCGCCGCCCCCTCGGGCAGCAGGCCACCACGCAGCGCGGCACCGCAGTTGGAACAGAAGCGGGCCGCGGCCGGGTTCTGGTTGCCGCACCTGGGGCACGGAGTGGGGCCAGCCATGTTCACAGCCTCCTGGCGCGGCACACCCGACGGGTTGTGCCCGGCGTACGGTTCCGGGGCAAACCCTCCACCAGAGGTTGAGGGTCCTGACGGGAAACCTATGCGCGGGTCACCGGAGGGGTCAACCGACGCGCCGTAGCTCGCCTGATTCCCTGCGTACTGGGCGGCCGCGCCATCACGGTACAGCTGCTGTCCCGCGTACGGAGCGGCGTCGGGGGCGGGGCGCATGCCCGGCACACCCGGCTCGTCCTCCGGCCTGCGGTGCCGCGCGGTGGGCGCCTCGACGGAGGCCGCGTTACGGCCCTTGTTGCGACCGAACAACTTCGAGAAGAAACTCACGGGCGAATCCCCTTGCGTGTGACAGACCCGCCCGCGGGGCAGGGTGAGAACCTCGGACGGGCTGCGGGCCCGGTTACGGCCCGAGCCCGCTGGAGCGGTACTCCGGTGGTTGGTACTGCGGTTGATGCTACGGAGCGTACCGGTGCGAACCAGTCTCGCTCACCCGACGGCGGCGCCCCGAACCGGGTGCCACCCGCCCGTGACGGGCCGTTCGCCGGGCGCCCCGTCACTTCGAAGCCGGCTTGGCGTACTGCGGCGTCTTCAGGTCCACGAGGGCGTCGACGACCACCTTCTGCTGCTGGGTGATCGTCGCCCGCGCCTGGTGGCTCTCCAGCGTGCGGACGACGCCTCCCGGGATGTTCAGCGCGGGCGTCAGGTCCTGCGGGTTCCCGACGACGGTGAAGCGGTAGGGCTGTGAGACCTTCTTCCCGTCGATCTGCACCCCGCCGCCCGACAGGTCGGTGAAGTAGGTGTTGACCACCACGCGCACATCGTTGATCTGAATCGCCTCCGCCCCCGCCGCTCGAAGTTCCTGCAGGGTGTCCAGCAGCATATCCGCCTTCACCTGCCCTTGGGGATCATCGACCGTGAGTACGATGCCCGGACCAGTGGCTTTGACCGTACCGGCCAGCACGCCCAGTTCCGTCATCTTCTTCCTGGTCTGCTCCTGGGCCTCCTTGGCCTGGTTGGAGCTGTTCTCCAACTTGGCCAGGGACTGCTCCAGCTCAGCCTTCTCCTGCTGGAGACGCTGCTGACGGCTGTCCAGTTCGTCGAGGATCCGGACCAGGTCCTCCTGGCGGGCCCCGCGCAGCTGGCTGTGGTGGTCGTTGGTCGAGCGCACCTGGATCGCCAGCGCCAGGCCGAGCGAGAACAGCAGCAGCGCCACCACCAGCTGCCCGCGCGACAGCCTCGGCGGCCACAGCGCCGCCTTCAGCCGCCGCCGACCGGCGTTCCGGTCCGCGGCCGGCTCCTGCCCGGCGGGCTCCGGCTCGACGGCCTCGCCCTCGGTCTCCGGCTCCTGCCCGGCCACGGGCTCCGGCGTCGCGGGCCCCGGTTCCGGCGTCGCGGCCTTCGTCAGGCGTACCGCCGGCTCCGGCTGCCGCGGCCCGGCCTCAAGCTCAGCCTCAGCGTCAGACTTGTCCCCGGCGCCGGACTTCGCCGGCTCCGCCTCGGCCCCGGCAGCCTCCTCGGCCGCCTCGGGCTCCTCCGGAACGGACTTCTGCTCCGGATCCGGCTCAGCCGACCCGACGGCCTTCCCGGCCGCCTCCTCACCCGCCCGCGCGTCCGGCCCCGCGGCGGTCTCCTCGACCGCCGCCGGCTTCTTCTCCTCCGCCTCCCCGCGGCCCGGCTCAGGCACGGAAGACATGGCGCCGGATCGCGGCCGCGTTGGAGAAGATGCGGATGCCGAGGACGACGACCACACCGGTCGACAGCTGCGAGCCGACGCCCAGCTGGTCACCGAGGAAGACGATCAGCGCTGCGACCACCACGTTCGACAGGAACGAGACGATGAACACCTTGTCGTTGAAGATCCCGTCCAGCATCGCCCGGACACCACCGAACACCGCGTCCAGTGCCGCCACCACCGCGATCGGCAGGTAGGGCACGACGGCGTCCGGCACCTCGGGTTGGACGAAGACGCCGACGACCACCCCGATCACGAGACCCAGTACGGCAATCACGGTCTAGCTGCTCCTGTCGTGGTCTTGACGGGTCCGCTGGACGGACGCCGCTTGGGGCTCGGGCCACCACTGGTGGCGGATGGTGAAACGGACGCGCTGGCGCTCTCCGGGGTTCCGGGGCCACCCGACGGAGTTCCGGCCGGGCCGGCGGACGGGGACGCCGACGGGCTCGCGGTGGGCGAGGGCTCGGGCGTGACCGGCTGGGCGTCCCGGAGCGTCACACCGACCGCCGCGGGCAGCGTCAGGCTCTTCTGCGCCGAGAGCGTCGACCTGATGCCGTACTTCTCCTGGAGCAGCCTCAGGTACTGCCCGGCCATGTCGTTCTCGAAGGCGGTGAGGAGCTTCGGCCCGTCACCGATCGCCTGGATGTTGTACGGCGGCACCAGCGGCCGGTTGTCGACCAGGACCGCCTCGCCCGCGGCCCGGATCGCGGAGAGCGCGGTGAGCCGCTGGCCGTTGATCGAAACGGCCTCGGCGCCGTTGCCCCACAGGCCGTTCACCACCAGTTGCAGGTCACGGTCGCGCAGCCGCCCGCTGTTGGAGAAGCCCTGCCCGGCCCTCGGGTCGACGTTGCCGCCGCTGCCCGTCCCCGGGGCGTCCTCCAGGACCAGCTTCACCCCGGGCCCGGTGACCTCCCCCAGCCCCACCTCGCCGGTCACGCCGCCCGAAGTGCCCTCCCCCGAGGAGAGCGCCTGCTGCTGCGTGTCGTCAACCTTGCGCCGGAGTTCCTGGACCTGCTTCTGGAGCTGGTCGGCCGAGCTGTTGCTGTCGTTGATCCGGTGGATCAGCGCGTCCCGCTCCTTGGCCAGCGTCGGCTGCGCCTTGTGCGCGTTCACCGCGCCGACCGTCACCACGGCCCCCACCAGGGCCAACCCCGCCCCCAGCGTGAGCAGGCCCGGCAGCGTCCGGGGTATCCGACTGTCGCGCTCACCGCCCCGGGCCGCGGCCGCCTCGGCGTAGCCCTCGTCCAGGCTGTGGTCCATCACGTTGGTCAGCAGGGACATCGAGGCGTCCGGGCGGTTGTACCGCCCGTTCGGGGCACTCGGCGTCGGCGTTGCTGGCATGCGGCCCATCGTGCCACGTCGGCGAAGGGGCCAGCGCACGGCCCCTGAGCTGCACACACGCTGCACACATGACGGAAGTGATGGATCGTTCCGAATGATGCGAAACCGGACAACGGGGTGCGCGGACCACACCGCGCACCCCGCCGATCGGACCACTCGCGTGTTCAGACCCTCCAGGGGCTCAGGTCGTCACCGCCCCGCGCCGTCGACCACCGCCGCCCACTCGTCCAGCAGCGCCTCGGTGGCCTCGTCGTCCGGGCCTTCGGCCCACAGGTGGGTGATCGCCTCGGCCGGGTCCGGCAGCACCAGCGTCCAGCGTCCGTCCGCCTCGACCACCCGGACGCCGTCCGTGGTGTCCAGCCGCCGGCTGCCGGCCGCCTCCACCACCGATCGCATCACCATGCCCTTGGCCGCCCACGGCGTCGCGATGTCCCGGCGCCGGATGTGCGCCTGCGGGATCCGCGCGTCGATCTGGCTCAGCGTGAGCTGGGTGCGCGCCACCAGGCCGACCAGCCGTACGAAGGCCGCGGCGCCGTCCAGCACCCCGCTGAACTCCGGCACCACGAAGCCGCCGCGCCCGTCGCCGCCGAACACCGTGCCCTCGGCGGAGGCCGCCTTCGCCAGGTCGTCCGGCGTCGTCGTGGTCCAGATGACCTGGGTTCCGTGGTACGCCGCGACCTGCTCGGCGATCCGGGTCGTGGTCACCGGCAGGGCGACCTGACCGCTGCGCCGCTCGGCCGCGACCAGGTCCAGCAGCACCAGCAGCGCCCGGTCGTCGTCGATGACCCGGCCCAGCTCGTCCACGAAGGCCACCCGCTCGCCGACCGGGTCGAAGCGGACGCCGAAGGCCGCCCGCGAGGAGGCCACCAGCTCGCCGAGCCTCGCCAGCCCGGCCCGCCGCTCCTCCGCGTCCTCGGTCGGCCGCGCCTCGTCCAGCCCGCTGGAGACGGTGAGCGCCTCCACCCCGAGCCGGCCGAGGATGCTCGGCAGAACCAGCCCCGCGCTGCCGTGCGCGGTGTCCACGACCACCTTCAGCCCGGCCTCCCGGACGCCCGTGATGTCCACCGTCCGCAGCAGGTTGCCCGCGTAGGAGTCGAAGACGCTGGACGGGAACGTCAGGTCCCCGATCTCACCGGGGAACGCCCGCCGGTACTCCTGGCGCGCGTAGACGCGGTCGAGCTTGCGCTGCCCGGCCTGGGACAGGTCGGCGCCGCGCTCGTCGAAGAAGAGGATGTCCAGCGAGTCCGGCACCCCCGGCGTGGTCCGCAGGAAGATCCCGCCCGCACTCCCCCGAGCCGTGTGCTGCCGGGCCACCGGCATCGGCACGTTCTCCAGGTCCCGGACGTCGATCGCGGAGGTCTGCAACGCCGAGATCATCGCCCGTTTGAGCGCACGCGCACCTCGCGAGTGGTCACGCGCGATGGTGACGGTGGCCCCCTTCTTCAGCGTCGTGGCGTACGCACCCGCCAGCCGGACGGCCAGCTCCGGCGTGATCTCGACGTTCAGGATCCCCGAGACACCGCGGACCCCGAAGAGGTGTTCCTGCCCGCGGGACTCCCAGATCACCGAGGTGTTGACGACGGCGCCAGCCTCGATGGTCTTGAACGGGTAGACACGGACGTTCGCCGCGATGATCGACTCCTCGCCGACCAGGCACTCGTCCCCGATCACCGCGCCGTCCTCGATCCGCGCGGCCCGCATCACGTCGGTGTTCTTGCCCACCACGCAGCCGCGCAGATTGCTCTGCGGTCCCACGTACACGTTGTCGTGCACCACCGCCCGGTGGAGGAAGGCACCGCGCTTGACGACCACGTTGCTGCCGAGCACGGTGTGCTCGCGGATCTCCACGCCGGCCTCGACCTTGGCGTAGTCCCCGATGTACAGCGGCCCCCGCAGCACGGCCTCGGGGTCCACCTCCGCCCCTTCGGCCACCCAGACACCGGGCGAGATCTCGAAGCCGTCGAGCTCGACGTCGACCTTGCCCTCCAGGACGTCCGCCTGGGCCTTGCCGTAGCTCTCGTGGGTGCCCACGTCCTCCCAGTAGCCCTCGGCCACGTAGCCGTAGACCCGCTTGCCCTCCTTCAAGAGTTGAGGGAAGACGTCGCTCGACCAGTCGACGGACTCACCCGCAGCGACGTAGTCGAAGACCTCGGGTTCCATCACGTAGATGCCCGTGTTCACCGTGTCCGAGAAGACCTGCCCCCAGGTCGGCTTCTCCAGGAAGCGTTCGACCCGGCCGTCCTCGTCCGTGATCGTGATGCCGAACTCCAGGGGATTCGGCACCCGGGTGAGACAGACGGTGACCAGAGCGTTCTTGCTGCGGTGAAAGTCGATCAATTCGGAGAGGTTGAAGTCGGTCAGCGCGTCACCGGAGATCACCAGAAAGGAATCGTCCTTGAGCGCGTCCTCGGCGTTCTTGACACTCCCCGCAGTACCGAGTGGCGACTCCTCGTGGGCATAGGTGAGATGCATGCCCAGTTCCTCGCCGTCACCGAAGTAGTTCTTGACCAGTGACGCCAAGAACTGAACGGTGACGACTGTGTCGGAGAGGCCGTGCCGCTTCAGCAGCCGAAGCACGTGCTCCATGATCGGCCTATTGGCGACCGGAAGCAGCGGCTTCGGCATGCTGGAGGTCATCGGGCGGAGTCGGGTTCCCTCGCCCCCTGCCATTACAACGGCTTTCATTACGGGTGAGTCCTCCTTCGCGGTGCTGAACCTGCAGGTCCATCAAACCGTTCCAGAGGTTCTCTACCCGGAAGGTATCGTCCGACGCACCGATACGGCGTGGGACTTCTCTCAGATCACGTCTCAGACAGTGGACGCCGAGCCCGACGAGCTCGCCTTGATGATCTGCCGCGCCTGAACCGCGTAAAGAATGGCCGACCACCAGTACAGCGTGGTCCCCCACACGATGAAGGCCCAGCTCACCACCTCGGCCGGCCGCGCGATCCAGTTGTCCATGCCGCCGAGCAGCAGAAGCGGAAACGCGTACATCAGATTGAAGGTCGCGGCCTTCCCGAGGAAACTCGTCTGCAGCGGCCCGTAACCGTGCTTGTTCAGCATGGGCAGCAGCGCGGCGATAAACACCTCGCGGGCCAGCAGAATCGCCGTCACCCACCACGGCAGAAACTCACGCCAGGTCAATCCGACCAGCGTGGACAGCACATAGAGCCGGTCGGCCAGCGGATCCAGAAGCTGCCCCACCCGGCTGATCTGCCCCCACCGCCTGGCGAGCTTCCCGTCCAGGTAGTCACTGACGCCGCTCAGCGCCAGGATCAGCAGTGCCCAACCATCGTTCTTGGGACCGTCGAAGACGGGCCACAGAATGAGCCAGAGAAAGAGCGGAACACCGACCAGCCGGCCCATGCTCAGCAGGTTGGGGATGGTGAGGACGCGATCGGTCTGGACCCGCGTCTCCTGGACCTCCACGCCGGGGGCCTCCTGTCCCATGTGATGACAATGCATGTTGACCCTACAACAGAGAAGCCCCCGCCCGGTTCACCCGGCGGGGGCTTCTCTCGAGCAACTGAGGACAAGCCCTCGGCCTATTAGTACCGGTCAACTCCACCCCTCACAGGGCTTCCATATCCGGCCTATCAACCCAGTCGTCTACTGGGAGCCTTACCCTCTCAAGGAGGTGGGAGTGCTCATCTCGAAGCAGGCTTCCCGCTTAGATGCTTTCAGCGGTTATCCCTCCCGAACGTAGCCAACCAGCCATGCCCTTGGCAGAACAACTGGCACACCAGAGGTTCGTCCGTCCCGGTCCTCTCGTACTAGGGACAGCCCTTCTCAACACTCCTACGCGCACAGCGGATAGGGACCGAACTGTCTCACGACGTTCTAAACCCAGCTCGCGTACCGCTTTAATGGGCGAACAGCCCAACCCTTGGGACCTACTCCAGCCCCAGGATGCGACGAGCCGACATCGAGGTGCCAAACCATCCCGTCGATATGGACTCTTGGGGAAGATCAGCCTGTTATCCCCGGGGTACCTTTTATCCGTTGAGCGACGGCGCTTCCACAAGCCACCGCCGGATCACTAGTCCCTACTTTCGTACCTGCTCGACCCGTCAGTCTCACAGTCAAGCTCCCTTGTGCACTTACACTCAACACCTGATTGCCAACCAGGCTGAGGGAACCTTTGGGCGCCTCCGTTACCCTTTAGGAGGCAACCGCCCCAGTTAAACTACCCACCAGACACTGTCCCTGATCCGGATCACGGACCCAGGTTAGACATCCAGCACGACCAGAGTGGTATTTCAACGACGACTCCACCATGACTGGCGTCACGGCTTCAAAGTCTCCCACCTATCCTACACAAGCCGAACCGAACACCAATATCAAGCTATAGTAAAGGTCCCGGGGTCTTTCCGTCCTGCTGCGCGAAACGAGCATCTTTACTCGTAATGCAATTTCACCGGGCCTATGGTTGAGACAGTCGAGAAGTCGTTACGCCATTCGTGCAGGTCGGAACTTACCCGACAAGGAATTTCGCTACCTTAGGATGGTTATAGTTACCACCGCCGTTTACTGGCGCTTAAGTTCTCAGCTTCGCCTGGACGAATCCAAGCTAACCGGTCCCCTTAACGTTCCAGCACCGGGCAGGCGTCAGTCCGTATACATCGCCTTACGGCTTCGCACGGACCTGTGTTTTTAGTAAACAGTCGCTTCTCGCTGGTCTCTGCGGCCACCCCCAGCTCAAGGCGCAAGGCCCATCACCAGGAATGGCCCCCCTTCTCCCGAAGTTACGGGGGCATTTTGCCGAGTTCCTTAACCATAGTTCACCCGAACGCCTCGGTATTCTCTACCTGACCACCTGAGTCGGTTTGGGGTACGGGCCGCCATGAAACTCGCTAGAGGCTTTTCTCGACAGCATAGGATCATCCACTTCACCACAATCGGCTCGGCATCAGGTCTCAGAC
>NZ_LFMD02000007.1:613417-615079 GCF_015776785.2 Kitasatospora sp. SUK 42
CGGCTCCACCACTTCCCTTTGCCCGAAGGCTCCAGGACGGCTTCACGGCCTTAGCATTACCTGGTTCAGCGTTGGCGCTTCAAAGCGGGTACGGGAATATCAACCCGTTGTCCATCGACTACGCCTGTCGGCCTCGCCTTAGGTCCCGACTTACCCTGGGCAGATCAGCTTGACCCAGGAACCCTTGGTCAATCGGCGCAAGAGTTTCCCACTCTTGTATCGCTACTCATGCCTGCATTCTCACTCGTATACCGTCCACGACTGGTTTCCACCGCCGCTTCACCCGGCACACGACGCTCCCCTACCCATCACAGCAGGCGTTAGCCCTTCATGCTGCAATGACACGACTTCGGTGATGTGCTTGAGCCCCGCTACATTGTCGGCGCGGAATCACTTGACCAGTGAGCTATTACGCACTCTTTCAAGGGTGGCTGCTTCTAAGCCAACCTCCTGGTTGTCTCTGCGACTCCACATCCTTTCCCACTTAGCACACGCTTAGGGACCTTAGTCGGTGTTCTGGGCTGTTTCCCTCTCGACCATGGAGCTTATCCCCCACAGTCTCACTGCCACGCTCTCACTTACCGGCATTCGGAGTTTGGCTAAGGTCAGTAACCCGGTAAGGCCCATCGCCTATCCAGTGCTCTACCTCCGGCAAGAAACACGTGACGCTGCACCTAAATGCATTTCGGGGAGAACCAGCTATCACGGAGTTTGATTGGCCTTTCACCCCTAACCACAGGTCATCCCCCAGGTTTTCAACCCTGGTGGGTTCGGTCCTCCACACGGTCTTACCCGCGCTTCAACCTGCCCATGGCTAGATCACTCCGCTTCGGGTCTTGGGCATGCAACTCAAACGCCCTATTCGGACTCGCTTTCGCTACGGCTACCCCACACGGGTTAACCTCGCTACACACCGCAAACTCGCAGGCTCATTCTTCAAAAGGCACGCAGTCACGGCCCACCAGCAAGCTGATGAACGACGCTCCCACGGCTTGTAGGCACACGGTTTCAGGTACTATTTCACTCCGCTCCCGCGGTACTTTTCACCATTCCCTCACGGTACTATCCGCTATCGGTCACTAGGGAATATTTAGGCTTAGCGGGTGGTCCCGCCAGATTCACACGGGATTTCTCGGGCCCCGTGCTACTTGGGAGATGAGCAAGCAAGCCGTACAGATTTCGTCTACGGGGGTCTTACCCTCTACGCCGGACCTTTCGCATGTCCTTCGACTACCCATACGGTTTCTGACTCGCCCAGCCGCCGGCAGACGACTGAAGCTCATTCCCACAACCCCGCATTGGCAACCCCTGCCGGGTCTCACACCAATACGGTTTAGCCTCATCCAGTTTCGCTCGCCACTACTCCCGGAATCACGGTTGTTTTCTCTTCCTGCGGGTACTGAGATGTTTCACTTCCCCGCGTTCCCTCCACACTGCCTATGTGTTCAGCAGCGGGTGACAGCCCATGACGACTGCCGGGTTTCCCCATTCGGACACCCCCGGATCAAAGCTCGGTTGACAGCTCCCCGGGGCCTATCGCGGCCTCCCACGTCCTTCATCGGTTCCTAGTGCCAAGGCATCCACCGTGCGCCCTTAAAAACTTGGCCACAGATGCTCGCGTCCACTGTGCAGTTCTCAAACAACGACCAGTCACACACCCTC
>NZ_LFMD02000007.1:616769-692633 GCF_015776785.2 Kitasatospora sp. SUK 42
GAGGCCGGGGATGTCAACATATCTGGCGTTGACTTTTGGCACGCTGTTGAGTTCTCAAGGAACGGACGCTTCCTTCGAGCCGCCTTCCAGCGGGCCCTCCGGGCGCTTCGTTCTTTCGTGTTTCCAGCTTATCAGACGTTTTCCGCTCCGTTTACCGGGGCTTTTTTCGTCTGAAATCTGGTGTTAACCGCCGGGTTGCGGCGACCCGACCGACTCTAGCGGGTCGGCGGCCGGAGCGCGAATCGGGGCGCACCACGGGTCACCCGGGCGGCGGCATGATTTGTTGCTCTCGCGAGCATATACAGCAATGGTCCCGATTCGCCAAGATGCCTGTAGAGTGCGGCGCATCGACCAAGAGGACTAGACCACTCACGGGTCGGTGCGACGCCGGCCGGAAGGGCGGGCGGGGGCGTGGGTCTTCGCCCGGGAATGTCAACAGATGTCCGAAGTTGGCATGATTTAGGCTTCAGTTGATCGTGTGCCGCACACGCGGCCGCTCGCTGTACTGCGTACTTGGGAGGCACAACCATGACCACTGTGACGTCGCCGCTGACCGGCCGGGTCGTCGGGCTCGCCAATGTTCCCGACCCGGTGTTCTCGGGCGCGATGGTCGGCCCGGGCACTGCGGTCGACCCGGTTCGCGAGCCCACCGAGGCGGTGGCTCCGGTGGACGGCGTCGTCGTCTCCATGCACCCGCACGCGTTCGTCGTCGTGGATGCGGACGGGCACGGTGTGCTGACCCACCTCGGGATCGACACCGTCCAGCTCAACGGCGAGGGCTTCGAGCTCCTCGTCAACAAGGGCGACACGGTGACCCGCGGCCAGGCCGTGATCCGGTGGGACCCGGCGGCCGTCGAGGCCGCCGGCAAGTCGCCGATCTCGCCGATCGTGGCGCTGGAGGCCACCGCCGACTCGCTGGGCGACGTGCGCGAGGACGGCGACGTCCAGGCCGGCGACAAGCTCTTCAGCTGGAGCTGACCTCTTTCACTCCCTTCTAACGCCCGCCCCGCAGGAGATGACGGGGCGGCCCGGCATTCAGCGGTTCCCGGCGGGGCCGCTCCTCTCAGCGGAGAACAGGTACATGGAGAAGACACTGCGCGGCGTGGGTGTCAGCCACGGGGTCGCGATCGGCCAGGTGCGGCACATGGGCACGGCGGTCCTGGAGCCCCCGGCCACCCAGATCCCGACCGAGGACGCCCCCCGCGAGCAGGCCCGTGCCCAGGCCGCCGTCGAGGCGGTCGCCGCCGACCTGATCGCGCGCGGCAACCTGGCCGGTGGTGAGGCGCAGGCCGTGCTGGAGGCCCAGGCGCTGATGGCGCAGGACCCGGAGCTGATGGCCGACGTGTCCCGTCGGATCGCCGTCGGCAGCAGTGCCGAGCGCGGTGTGTACGACGCCTTCGCCGCCTACCGCGCGCTGCTGGCCTCCGCCGGGGAGTACCTGGCCGGGCGGGTCGCCGACCTGGACGACGTGCGCAACCGCATCGTGGCCCGGCTGCTGGGCGTGCCGATGCCGGGTGTGCCGGACAGCGACGAGCCGTACGTGCTGTTCGCGCGGGACCTGGCGCCGGCCGACACCGCGCTGCTGGACCCGACGCTGGTGCTCGGTTTCGTGACCGAGGAGGGCGGGCCGACCAGCCACAGCGCCATCCTGGCGCGGGCCATGGGCGTGCCGGCCGTGGTCGCGCTGCCGGGGGCGACGGACGTCGCCGAGGGCACCGTCGTCGCGGTCGACGGCAGCTCGGGCGACGTGCTGCTGGAGCCGACGCAGGAGAAGCAGGACGAGCTGCGGGCGGTCGCCGCCGAGCGCAAGGCCGCGCTGGCCGCCTCCTCCGGCCCGGGTCAGACCTCGGACGGGCACCGGGTGCCGCTGCTGGCCAACGTCGGCGGTCCGGCGGACCTGCCGGCGGCGCTGGAGAACGGCGCGGAGGGCGTCGGCCTGTTCCGCACCGAGTTCCTCTTCCTGGACGACTCGGCGAAGGCTCCCAGCGAGGAGAAGCAGGTCGAGGCGTACCGCAAGGTGCTGGAGGCCTTCCCCGAGGGCCGGGTCGTGGTGCGGGTGCTGGACGCTGGCGCGGACAAGCCGCTGGACTTCCTGACCCCGGCCGACGAGCCGAACCCGGCGCTCGGCGTGCGCGGCCTGCGCACCCTGCTGGAGCACCCCGAGGTACTGCGGACGCAGCTGCGGGCACTGGCCAAGGCCGCCGACGGCCTGCCGGTGCACCTTGAGGTGATGGCCCCGATGGTGGCCGACCGCAAGGACGCCAAGGACTTCGCCGCCGCGTGTCGTGAGGCCGGGCTGGACGCCAAGTTCGGTGCGATGGTGGAGATCCCGTCGGCCGCGCTGCGGGCTCGGGCGATCCTGCAGGAGGTCGAGTTCCTGTCGCTGGGGACCAACGACCTCGCGCAGTACACCTTCGCGGCCGACCGTCAGGTCGGTGCCCTGGCCCGGCTGCAGGACCCGTGGCAGCCGGCGCTGCTGGACCTGGTCGCCGCGGCCGCCGAGGCGGCGCGGGCGACCGGCAAGAGCTGCGGCGTCTGCGGTGAGGCGGCGTCGGACCCGCTGCTGGCCGTGGTGCTGACCGGTCTGGGCGTCACCAGCCTGTCCATGGGCGCGGCCTCGCTCCCGTACGTGCGCACCACGCTGGCGAAGTACACGCTGGCGCAGTGCCGCCGGGCGGCGGAGGCGGCCCGGGCCGCGGACAGTGCCGAGGAGGCGCGGGCCGCGGCGCAGCAGGTGCTCTCGGGCGAGTAGGACGAGCAGGACGAGCAGGACGAGCAGGGCGGACCAGCAGAGAAGGGGCGCTCCCCCACCTTCGCGGTGGGCGGGGCGCCCCTTCGGCGTTCGTCGGGCCGGTCAGGCCTGGCGGTCGATCCGGAGCTGCTCGAAGAAGCGCAGGTGGTCGATGTTGTCGACGGAGCCGGGGTTGACGGCCTTCTCCAGCGGGGTGCCGGAGAGGATGCGCTTGACCGGGACCTCGATGCGCTTGCCGGTGAGGGTGTGCGGCAGGCCGCGGACGGCGATGACCTCGTCGGGCACGTGGCGCGGGGAGAGTTCGGTGCGCACCGAGGTGCGGATGCGGCCGATGAGGTCGTCGTCGAGTTCGGCGCCGGGGGCGAGGACGACGAACAGCGGCATCCAGTAGCCGCCGTTGGGCTCCTCCAGGCCGATGACCAGGGATTCGGCGATCTCGGGGAGGCGCTCGACCACCTCGTAGATGTCCGAGGAGCCCATCCGGACGCCCTGGCGGTTGAGGGTGGAGTCGGAGCGGCCGTGGATGACAACGGTGCCGCGGGAGGTGACGGTGATCCAGTCCCCGTGGCGCCAGACGCCGGGGTACATGTCGAAGTAGCTGTCGTGGAACCGGGTGCCCTCGGCGTCGTTCCAGAAGCTGGTGGGCATGGACGGGAGGGGCTTGGTGACGACCAGTTCGCCAACGGCGTCGGTCAGCGGGTGGCCGTCGACGTCCCAGGACTCGACGGCGGCGCCCAGGCAGGGGGCCTGGATCTCGCCCAGGTAAACGGGGAGGGTGGGGACGCCGCCGACGAAGCAGGAGCAGACGTCGGTGCCGCCGCTGACCGAGGCGAGCCAGACGTCCGCGCTGACCTCGTCGTAGATCCAGCGGAAGCCGTCGGGCGGGAGCGGGGAGCCGGTGGTGCCGATGCAGCGGACGGCGGAGAGGTCGAGGTCGCGGCCGGGGTGGAGGTCCGCCTTGCGGCTGGCGCCGATGTAGGCGGCGGAGGTGCCGAAGACGGTGGTGCCGGTGCGGGCGGTGACGGACCACAGGGCGCCGGCGTCGGGGTGGCCGGGGCTTCCGTCGTAGGTGACGATCGTGGACCCGACCAGGAGGCCGGCGACCAGGAAGTTCCACATCATCCAGCCGGTCGAGGTGAACCAGAAGAAACGATCCTGCGGGCCGAGGCCCAGCTGGAGGCCGACCTGCTTGAGGTGCTCGACCAGGATGCCGCCCTGGCTCTGGACGATGGGCTTGGGCAGGCCCGTGGTACCCGAGGAGTAGAGCACCCAGAGCGGGTGGTCGAACGGGAGCTGCGCGAACTCCGGCTCGCCGTCAGGCTGTTGGGTCGGACCTGAGACGAGGTCGGCCCAGTCGAGGGCGCCCTCGGGGGCCGGGCCGCCCAGCAGCGGGACGTGCACGACGGTGCGCAGCGAGGACAGTTCGCGGCGGAGTTCGGCGACGACGTCGGTGCGGTCGTGGGCCTTGCCGCCGTAGTGGTAGCCGTCGACGGCGATCAGCACGTCCGGTTCGAGCTGCTGGAAGCGGTCGAGCACGCTGCGGGCGCCGAAGTCGGGGGCGCAGGAGGTCCAGACGGCGCCGATGGCGTTGGTGGCCAGCAGGGCGACGACGGCCTGCGGGATGTTGGGCAGGTAGGCGGCGACGCGGTCGTGCGGGCCGACGCCCCGGGCGCGCAGGGCGGCGGCGAGGGCGAGGACCTGGCGGCGCAGCTCGGCCCAGGTGGTCGGGACGGGGTGCTCGCTCGCCTCGTCGAGGTGGAGGATGGCGGGCTGGTCGGCGTGGGCCGGGTCCTCGGAGTGGCGCAGGACGTGCTCGGCGTAGCTGAGGCGGGCGCCGGGGAACCACTGCGAGCCGGTGCGGGTCCCGTCGGTGAGGACGGCGTCGGGCATCCGGGGGTCGGCGAGGACGGCCTCGGGGGCCTGGCTGAAGCGGACGTCGAACCACTGCGTGACCGCCGTCCAGAAGCGGTCGAGGTCGGTGGTGGACCAGGCGTGCAGGTCGGCGTAGCGCTGGGCGGCCTGCTGGTCGTCGTCGGCCGGGGCGAGCGGGGCGGCCGGGGCGCCGTGGTGTTCGGCGGCCCAGGCCTGGAAGGCCACCAGGGGGGTGGCTGCGGCGCGAGCGGGGTTGGGGCGCCAGAGCGGCTGATCCTGGGATGGGGTGCTCACGGTGGTGGTCTCCCGGCCGGTGGTGGGGACGGGCGGGCTTGTGGCGGACCCGTCCGGTTGGGCTGTCGGTGCAGACCATGCCATGCGCGCGCCCGCTGCGCCAGGGTCGGCCGGTGGGCGGCCCGCTGGTCAGCGGGGGGTGTAGGAACCGTTGAACCAGGAGCGCAGGACGTTGTTGTGGAAGTCCCAGACGAGTGCGGTGTCGGCCGTGGCGAGCAGCCAGCCCTCGGTCTCGTCGGTGGGGCGGGACGGCGGAAGCTCGGCGAGCGGGCGGGCGGGGAGCAGGCCGCAGAGGAAGACGAACCGGCCGTACGGGTCGGAGGCGGTGGAGACCAGGGTGATGTCGGCCGGGTCGGCCACGATGCCCGTCTCCTCGTGCAGTTCGCGCACGCAGGCCTGCTGCCAGCTCTCGCCGTAGTCCATGTAGCCGCCGGGGAAGGCGAGTTCGCCGTAGCCGGGTTCGATGGTGCGGCGGATGACGACCAGGGCGGGGTCGGCGTCGGGCCGGGTGACGGGAAGGACGGTGACCGCGACGGGCAGCGGGTTGCGGTAGCTGATCTCGGCGCAGCCGGGGCAGGTGCGGGGCCAGCCGTCGGTGCCGGGCGGGTAGGGGGTGCCGCAGAAGTGGCAGTGGGAGAAGGGTCGGTGGAGCGTCCGGGGTGCGTCGTCGGTGGTCATGGCCGGATGGTAGTCCGGTCGGTTGACGGGCCTTCCCCGGGCTCCGGCTCCTCTCGGGTGGGACGGAGCAGGGCGGGGTGGAGCAGTCGGGCGTCGCCGGCGTGGTAGGTGCGGGCGCGGGGGCCGCCGCGGGCGCCGCCGCGCTCGGTGGTGCCGCCGGTGCTCTCGACGAAGCCGGGGACGGAGAGGACCTTGCGGTGGAAGTTTCCGGGGTGGAGCTTCTCGCCCCAGACGGCCTCGTAGACGGCGCGCAGCTCGGGGATGGTGAAGTCGTACGGGAGGAAGGCGGTGGCCAGCGGGCTGTACTCGATCTTGGCGCGCACCCGGTCGAGGCCGTCGGAGAGGATGCGGGCGTGGTCGAAGGCGAGCCTGATCGGGTGGGGGCCGGTGTGCCCGTCGACGCCACCCCCGTGGGTGTCGGCGGGCACACCGGTGGCTCGGGGGCGGTCGCCGGACCGCGGGGCCAGGTCGAGGTCGGAGACCGGGTGCCAGGCGGCGGCCGCGGCGTCCGTACCGGCCCGGGGGTCGGGCAGGTTCGGGGCGAAGGCGAGGTAGGCGACGGAGACGACGTGCATCCGCGGGTCCCGCTCGGGGACGCCGTAGGTGCCGAGCTGTTCGAGGTGGAGGCGGCAGAGCGCGGCCTCGGCTCCGGAGCCCTGCAGGCCGGTCTCCTCGGCGAGCTCGCGGGCGGCGGCCTCGTCCAGGCCCTCCTCGCCGGCGCGCAGGAAGCCGCCGGGCAGCGCCCAGCAGCCCTGGTGGGGCGGAGCGCCGCGCTCGACCAGCAGCACGTGCAGGCTGCCCCGGCGCAGGGTCAGGGCGACCACGTCGACGGTGACGGCGATCGGGGTGTAGGCACGCGGGTCGTACGCGGCGAGCCACTCCTGCTCGGTCGCGGGCCCGGTGGTGGGGCCGGGGGACGGTTCGTCCGCCGCCATCGCCGGCTCCTCTCCGCGCGCCGGGGCAACCGCCGCTGTCGTTCTCGGGCTGAGCACAACGTAGCGACTGCGTTCCCCGGCGGCAAATGGTTTTCCCCGTCGGCGAGGGGCTCCGGCTTCTAGGCTGTGACCAGGAACGACCCGCTCCCCGAGGAGGCCGAGATGCCCACTGCTCCCCCGTCGGACTTCGCCGCGGCCCTGGCGGCCGGCCCCCTGGTCCTGGACGGCGGGATGTCGAACCAGTTGGCCTCGGCCGGCCACGACCTGTCGGACGAGCTGTGGTCGGCACGGCTACTGGCGGACGATCCGGAGGCCGTGGTGGAGGCGCACCGGGCGTACTTCGCGGCGGGCGCGGACGTCGCCATCACGGCGAGCTACCAGGCGAGCTTCGAGGGCTTCGCCCGGCGCGGGGTGGGCCACGCGGAGGCGGCCCGGCTGCTGGCCGGCAGCGTGGAGCTGGCCCGGGAGGCGGCGCGGGCCGAGCCGGGCGGGCGGCGGCGCTGGGTGGCGGCGTCGGTGGGCCCGTACGGGGCGGTGCTGGCGGACGGTTCGGAGTACCGGGGCCGGTACGGGCTGAGCCGGGCGGAGCTGACGGCCTTCCACCGGCCGCGCCTGGAGGTGCTGGCGGCGGCCCGGCCCGACGTGCTGGCGCTGGAGACGGTGCCGGACGCGGACGAGGCGCGGGCGCTGCTGGAACTGGTGCGCGGACTGGGGGTGCCGGCCTGGCTGTCGTACAGCGTGGCGGGCGACCGGACCCGGGCCGGGCAGCCGCTGGCGGAGGCCTTCGCGCTGGCCTCGGAGGTGGACGAGGTGCTGGCGGTGGGCGTCAACTGCTGCACGCCCCAGGACGCGGACCGGGCGGTGGCGGTGGCCGCCGAGGTGACCGGCAAGCCGGTGGTGGTGTATCCGAACAGCGGGGAGCAGTGGGACGCCGGCCGTCGCGACTGGCGCGGGGAGCCGACGTTCCGCTCGGCCCGGGTGGGCGGCTGGCTGGCGGACGGGGCCCGGCTGGTCGGCGGCTGCTGCCGGGTCGGGACGGACGGGATCGCCGCGCTGGCGGCCGAAGTCGCCGTGCGGCGCGGGCTCCTGAGCGGCGTGGAGGGCTAGGGCTGTCCGGCGGGTCGCCGGGGGGCGGCGGCGGAGGTTAACAGCAGCCCGAGCGCAGGTTACCGAGGGGGAAGGTGCACGGACGGAGGAGGGCCTGGCAGACTCGTCCCGTCACCACTGCGGTCGACAATGTCGACCGCCTGTCAGCGCGGAGGTACTCATGCCCGGCCCGATCCAGTCGCTTTCCCGGGCCGCCGCGATCATGCGCCTGCTGGCCGGCGGTGAGCGCCGGCTGGGCCTGTCCGAGGTCGCGACGGCGTTGGACCTGGCCAAGGGCACCGCGCACGGCATCCTGCGCACGCTCCAGCAGGAGGGGTTCGTCGAGCAGGACCCGGAGAGCGGCAAGTACCAGCTGGGCGCCGAGCTGCTGCGGCTGGGCCAGAGCTACCTGGACGTGCACGAGCTGCGGGCCCGGGCGCTGGTGTGGGCGGACGACCTGGCCCGGGCGGCCGGGGAGACGGTCTACCTGGGCGTGCTGCACCAGCAGGGCGTGCTGATCGTGCACCACGTGTTCCGGCCCGACGACACCCGGCAGGTGCTGGAGGTGGGCTCGATGCAGCCGCTGCACAGCACCGCGCTGGGCAAGGTGCTGCTGTCCTACGACCCGGTCGCGCGCGGCGAGCTGGGCGACGGTCCGTACGAGTCGTACACCCTGCGGACGTTGACCGAGACGGCCGACGTGGACGCCGAGTGCGCACTGATCCGCGAGCGCGGCTGGGCGGACTCGATCGAGGAGACCTGGGAGGGCGTGGCCTCGATCGGCGCGCTGATCCAGGACCGGCGGCGCAACCCGGTGGGCGCGGTGTGCGTCAACGGCCCGATCGAGCGGGTCTGCGAGGACGGCTTCGTGAAGCCCTCGCTGGTGGCCTCGGTGCGCAGCGCGGCGCGGGCGATCTCGCGCGACCTGGGCGCCGGGCGCTTCTGAGCGGACGCCCCGGGCGCCCCCTCCGGGAGCGCCGCGGGAGCACCGCGTCGCATTTTCGTCACGCTGAGGCGCGGACGGGCGGGAGGCCTGTCCGCGCCTTGGCGTTTTGTCCTAATTTCTGACACTCCACTGGGTAACTTCGACGGATGGGTCAAGGGAAGGGTCACAGCTGCGTAACCCCGCCTTGACGCGGGGGCGACCCGGGGAGGAAGCTTCCGCATGACGGTCGACATTGTCGAACGACGGCCGGGAAGATCACTCCCGCGATGCGCTCACCCGCACAGCGATCGACCGGCCCACCCCCACCCGCACCTCCGGGCCATATAGACAAGGGAGTCTTTGTGTCCGCGTTCTCCAACGGCGACGTCTTCGTCGGCGAAACCCTCGGCACCGCCGCCCTGATACTCCTCGGCGGTGGCGTCTGCGCCGCCGTGACCCTCAAGAAGTCGAAGGCCGTCAACGCCGGATGGCTGGCGATCACCTTCGGCTGGGGCTTCGCGGTCCTGATCGCCGCCTACATGTCGGCTCCGAAGTCGGGCGCCCACCTCAACCCGGCCGTCACCATCGCGCTCGCCGTCAAGAGCGGCGACTGGAGCCAGGTGCCGGTCTACCTCGGCTCCCAGCTGCTCGGCGCGATCATCGGCGCCGTGCTGGTCTGGGCCACCTACCTCGGCCAGTTCAACGCCAACGAGGAGCCCACCCTCGGCATCTTCTCGACCGGGCCCGAGATCCGGAACCCGATCCAGAACGTGATCACCGAGGTCATCGGCACCTTCGTGCTCTGCTTCGCGATCCTCACCATCGGCACCAACAACGGGCTCTCCCAGTCCGGCACCGGCACCCTGATGGTCGCCTTCACCGTCGTCGGCATCGGCCTCTCGCTGGGCGGCCCCACCGGCTACGCCATCAACCCGGCCCGTGACCTCGGCCCGCGCATCGCGCACGCCCTGCTGCCGATCCCCAACAAGGGCGGCTCCGACTGGTCGTACGCCTGGATCCCGGTCGTCGGCCCGATCCTCGGTGGCCTGGCGGCCGGCGGCGTCTACAACGCCGTCTTCTAGAAGCCCCTCCCCCGAGGGCGGTGTCGAACCCGCCGAGCACGGGGACTGACCGGACAGCCGCACCGCCGTGCGCCCGCGTCAGGCCCACCCACCCCGTAACCCCCCGAACCCGAGCCGAGGACCCTCCACATGACCTCCACTGGCAACTACATCGCCGCGATCGACCAGGGCACCACCTCCAGCCGCTGCATCATCTTCGGCGCCGACGGCCGGATCGTCGCCGTCGACCAGCAGGAGCACCGGCAGATCTTCCCCCAGCCCGGCTACGTCGAGCACGACGCCGCCGAGATCTGGACCCGGGTGCAGTCGGTCGTCCGCGGTGCGCTGGAGAAGGCCGGCCTGACCAAGGACGACATCCGCGCGATCGGCATCACCAACCAGCGCGAGACCACCGTCCTGTGGGACAAGCACACCGGTGAGCCGGTGCACAACGCGCTGGTGTGGCAGGACACCCGCACCGAGGCGCTCTGCCGCGAGCTGGGCCGCAACGTCGGCCAGGACCGCTTCCGCCGCGAGACCGGCCTGCCGCTGGCCAGCTACTTCGCCGGCCCGAAGATCCGCTGGCTGCTGGACAACGTCGAGGGCCTGCGCGAGCGCGCCGAGCGCGGCGACATCCTGTTCGGCACCATGGACACGTGGGTGATCTGGAACCTCACCGGCGGCGTCAACGGCGGCAAGCACGTCACCGACGTGACCAACGCCAGCCGCACCATGCTGATGAACCTGCACACCCTCGCGTGGGACGACAAGATCGCCGAGTCGATGGACGTGCCGATGGCCGTCCTCCCGGAGATCCGCTCCTCCGCCGAGGTGTACGGCGAGGCCGTCGGCGACCTGGCCGGCGTCCCGGTGGCCTCCGCGCTCGGCGACCAGCAGGCCGCGCTGTTCGGCCAGACCTGCTTCGACGAGGGCGAGGCCAAGTCCACCTACGGCACCGGCACCTTCCTGCTGCTGAACACCGGCGAGAAGGTCGTCAACTCGTACCACGGCCTGCTGACCACCGTCGGCTACCGGATCGGCGACCAGAAGCCGGTCTACGCCCTGGAGGGCTCGATCGCCGTCACGGGCTCGCTCGTCCAGTGGCTGCGCGACCAGCTCGGCATCATCTCCACCGCCGCCGAGATCGAGACCCTCGCCAACACCGTCGAGGACAACGGCGGCGCCTACTTCGTCCCGGCCTTCTCCGGCCTGTTCGCCCCGTACTGGCGCTCCGACGCCCGCGGTGTGATCGCCGGTCTGACCCGGTACGTCACCAAGGGCCACCTGGCCCGGGCCGTCCTGGAGGCCACCGCCTGGCAGACCCGCGAGGTCGTCGACGCCATGGAGAAGGACTCCGGGGTCGAGCTCACCGCCCTCAAGGTCGACGGCGGCATGACCAGCAACAACCTGCTCATGCAGAACATCGCCGACGTCCTGAACGCCCCGGTCGAGCGCCCGTACGTGGCCGAGACCACCGCCCTCGGCGCGGCCTACGCGGCCGGTCTCGCCGTCGGCTTCTGGAACGACCTCGACACCCTGCGGGCCAACTGGCACCGCGCCGCCGAGTGGACCCCGCGCATGGACGAGGACACCCGGGAGCGCGAGTACAAGAAGTGGCTCAAGGCCGTGGAGCGCACCATGGGCTGGGTGGAGGAGGAAGAGAACAACTGACCGACAGGCCGGTCGGGGCCGCGTGCCCCGACCGGCTACCCGCTGTTCCGGCAACGGACGTCACTGGGCTTCACCGGCCCGCCGCACCGGGCCGACCGGTCCCTCCAGCAGGGACCGCATCGCACACGAGAGGAGTAACGGCGCCGCCCGACCAGCGCGCCGTACACAACCACCATGGCAACCATCCCGACCCTGGGCGCCGAGCGCACCGCCGGCCACACCGCATCCCGCGCCGAGACCCGTGAGCTGCTCGGCAAGGCCACCTACGACCTGCTGGTGATCGGGGGCGGCATCCTCGGCACCGCCGTCGCCTGGACCGCGTCCCAGGCCGGCCTGAAGGTCGCCATGGTCGACTCCGGCGACTTCGCCGGCGCCACCTCCAGTGCCTCGTCCAAGCTGGTCCACGGCGGTCTGCGCTACCTGCAGACCGGCGCCGTCAAGCTGGTCGCGGAGAACCACAAGGAGCGCCGCGCGCTCTCCACCGACGTGGCCCCGCACCTGGTCAACCCGCTGACCTTCTTCGTGCCGGTCTACAAGGGCGGCCCGCACGGCGCCGCCAAGCTCGGCGCCGGCGTGTTCCTGTACTCGGCGCTGTCCGCCTTCCGCGACGGCATGGGCCGGGTCTCCACCGCCGCGCACGCCGCCCAGCAGGTGCCCGCGCTGCGCACCGAGGGCCTGCGCTCGGTGGCCGTGTACGGCGACCACCAGATGAACGACTCGCGCGTCGCCGTGATGACCGTGCGCGCCGCGGTCGACGCCGGCGCCGTGGTGCTCAACCACGCCGAGGTCACCGGCCTGCGTTTCACCGCCGGACGGGTCACCGGCGCCGAGGTGCGCGACCGCCTGGACGGCAGCGAGTTCGGCGTCAACGCCCGCCTGGTGCTCAACGCCACCGGCCCGTGGGTCGACCACCTGCGCAAGATGGAGGACGCCGGCGCCGCGCCGTCGATCCGCCTCTCCAAGGGCGCGCACGTCGTGGTCAAGCGCCGGGCCCCGTGGCGCGCCGCGCTGACCATCCCGATCGACAAGTACCGCGTCTCCTTCGCCATCCCGTGGGAGGACCACGTCCTGCTCGGCACCACCGACGAGGAGTACACGGGCGACCCGAAGGACGTCCGGGCCACCGACGCGGACATCGACCAGATCATGGGCGAGGCCGCGCACGCGATCCGCGACGAGCACCTCGACCGCGACCTGATCACCTACTCCTTCGCCGGCCTGCGCGTGCTGCCGGGCGGCCCGGGCGAAACCGCCGCCGCCAAGCGCGAGACGGTCGTCACCGAGGGCCGCGGCGGCATGCTGTCGGTCTCCGGCGGCAAGTGGACCACCTACCGCCACATCGGCCGCACCGTGCTGGAGAAGCTGGCCCACGCCCCGGGCAGCAGCCTCGGCGAGGACATGTCCCCGATCGCCCCGACGGTGCCGCTGCCCGGCGTCGGCGCGCCGAACGCGGTGGCGCACCGCCTGCTGATCGACCGGGACCCGGGCTCGCGGATGGAGCCGCTGGTGGCCAAGCACCTGGCCAGCCACTACGGCACGCTGTCCTTCGACATCGCCCGCATGATCGACGAGAACCCGGAGCTCGGCCGGCCGATCCACGAGGACGGCCCGGACGTGTGGGCGCAGGTCGCGTACGCGGCCGACAACGAGTGGGCGTACACGGTGGACGACGTGCTGCGGCGCCGTACGACCATGACCGTGCGCGGGCTGGACACTCCTGAGATCCGGGCCGAGGTCGAGGCCTTCCTCGCGAAGCGCGGAACCAAGTAAGCACAGCCTCGCGAAGCGTGGAGCCAAGTAGGCACCTGGTAGGCGAGTGGCGGGCGGGCGTTCGGGGTTTCCCGAGCGCCCGCCCGCCCGCTTTCAGACGAGGCCGCTCACATGACGGCTCCCGCCCTGACCACGTGCCTGAGGTGCCGCTCGGGGCGGGTGAGCACGGTGAGGTCGGCCAGCGGGTCGCCGTCGACCACCAGGAGGTCGGCGTGGGCGCCCGGGGCGAGGGTGCCGATCTCCCCCTCCATGCCGAGCAGCCGGGCCGCCGTGGTGGTGGCCGAGCGCAGCACGTCGGCGGTCGGCTGGACCTGGGCGCGCAGCGTGAACTCCTCCAGCTGGGCCGGGTGCAGGGGGCCGAGCAGGTCGCTGCCGTAGACCAGGTTGACGCCCGCGCGGTGGGCCCGCTCCAGCGCGGCGAGCCCCTGGTCGCGGACCTCGGTGAGCTTGGCCAGGGAGGCCGGCGGCAGTCCGGAGGCCGCGCCGAGCTCCGCGGTCTTCGCGTACGCGACCAGGGTGGGCACCAGGAAGGCGTCCTTCTCCAGCAGCAGCGCGACCGTGGTGTCGTCGAGCAGGTTGCCGTGCTCCACGCAGCGCACGCCGGCCCGCAGGGCGCGGTCGATCGCGCGCGGGTGGTAGGCGTGCACGGTGACGTAGCGGTTGTGGTTCTCGGCCTCCTCGACGGCCGCGCGGATCTCCTCCTCGCTGTACTGGACGGCGGCGATCTCGTCGTGCGGGGAGGCGACGCCGCCGGAGAGCAGCACCTTGAGGTGCCGGGCGCCCTTGCGGAACTCGTCCCGGGCGGCGGCGCGCACGGCGTCCACGCCGTCGGCGATCCGGCCGAAGTGGGGGCGGGCCTCGCAGCAGGGCAGCGAGTCGTCGCCGAGCGGGCGCAGGTCGCCGTGGCCGCCGGTCTGGGAGAGCGCCTTGCCGCCGTGCAGCAGGCGGGGGCCGGGCACCAGGCCCTCGGTCAGGGCTCGGGCCATGCCGTGGTCGGCGCCGCCGACGTCGCGCACGGTGGTGAAGCCGCGGCGCAGCATCCGCTCGGCCTCGGCGAGGGCGCGGACGGTCGCGTAGCCGGGGGTCCAGTTGGCGGCGTCGTGCAGGTCGAGCGAGGTGATCAGCAGGTGGACGTGGGCGTCGATCAGGCCGGGCAGCACGGTGCCGCCCTGCGCGTCGACGACCCGGGCCCCGTCGGGGGCGGCGGGCGGCCGGCCGGTGCCGGTGGCGGTGATCCGGCCGTCGGCGGCCTCCAGCCAGCCCCGGTCGGTGCGGGTGCCGTCCTCGGGGTGGAGCAGGTGGGCGTCGGTGATCAGCAGTCGGCTCATGTCGCGACCCTTCGCGGTTCAGTACGGCTCGTATTGAATACGACTCGTACTGAATACACCATGTATCGTGCTCCTGTGAACCCGCCCCCGGCCGAAGCCGCCACCCCCCGCCCCGGAGCCGCCGCTCCCCGACCGCCCCGCCGCCGCGCCCACACCCGGGCCCGGCTGCTCGCCGCGGCGAGCGGACTGTTCCTCTCCGTCGGCTTCGCGCGGACGAGCATCGAGGACGTCTGCGCCGCCGCCGGCTACACCCGCGGGGCCTTCTACTCGAACTTCGGCAGCAAGGAGGAGCTGCTGCTGGCGCTCTTCGACGACCAGGCGGCCGAGCGGATGGCCGAACTGGAGCGCCTGGCGGCCGCCTGCGAGGCGCTGGAGCCCCGGGAGCGGGCCCGGCTGCTGGTCGAGGCGCTGCTGCGGGTCGAGCCGGCGGAGTCCGGGTGGATCCTGCTGTTCCTGGAGTTCCGGCTGATCGCGGCCCGTACGGAGGCGCTGGCCGAGCAGGTCGCCGCACACGACCGGGCGGTCGCGCGGGCGCTGGCGGACGTCCTGGAGCGGGCGCTGCCCGAGCTGGTGCCCGCGGGGGCGAGCGCCGGGCAGGCCGCGGCGGTGGTCCTGGCGGCGCGCGAGGGCCTGCTGGCCCGTACGGCGGCGGGCGGGGCGGTCGCGGAGGAGCTGCTGGCCGCGACCACGGCGGTGCTGTCGGGGCTGCTGGGGCGGTGGTGCCTGCCTCGCGCGCTAGACGACCAGGCTCAGCGGCAGGATCAGTGCTATGGCGACGACCGAGATGATCGTCTCCATCGCCGACCAGGACTTCAGCGTCTGCCCGACGCTCATCCCGAAGTACTCCTTGACCAGCCAGAAGCCGGCGTCGTTGACGTGCGAGAGGAACAGCGAACCGGCACCGATCGCGAGCACCAGCAGGGCCGAGTGGGTCGAGGACATGCCCGCCGCGAGCGGGGAGACGATGCCGGCCGCGGTGATGGTGGCGACCGTCGCCGAGCCGGTGGCCAGGCGGATCAGCACCGCGATCAGCCAGCCCAGCAGCAGCGCGGAGATGTGCCACTTGCTGGACCAGTGGCTGACCATGTCGCCGACGCCCACGTCGATCAGGGTCTGCTTGAAGCCGCCGCCCGCGCCGACGATGAACACGATGCCCGCGATCGGGCCGAGCGCCTTGCCGACGGTGTCGGAGATCCGGGCCTTGTCGAAGCCGGCCGCCTTGCCGAGGGTCAGCATGCCGAGCAGGGTCGCGGCCAGCAGCGCGATCAGCGGGGAGCCGATGAAGTCGAACACCCGCTGGCCGAGCGCCTTCGGGTTGTCGATCACCACGTCGGACAGGGCCTTGCCGAGCATCAGCACGACCGGCAGCAGGATGGTCGCCATGACCGCGCCGAAGGACGGGGTGCGCTCGTTCCTGACCGTCTCCTCGGGGGTGACGGCGGTCGGGATCTCCAGCGGGCCCACCCAGCGCTCGGCGACCCGGGCGAACAGCGGACCGGCCACGATCAGGGTCGGGACCGCGATCAGCAGGCCCAGCGCCAGGGTGACGCCGAGGTCGGCCTTCAGCGCGTCGATGGCGACCAGCGGGCCCGGGTGCGGGGGCACCAGGCCGTGCAGCACCGACAGGCCCGCCAGGGCCGGGATGCCGACGCGCATCAGCGGCACGTTGCCGCGGCGGGCGACCAGCAGCACGATCGGGATCAGCAGGACGACACCGACCTCGAAGAACAGCGGCAGGCCGAGCACGGCCGCGATCAGCGCCATCGCCCACGGCAGCGCCTTGTTGCCGGTCCGGGACAGCACGGTGTCCGCGATGATGTTGGCGCCGCCGGAGTCGGCGAGCAGCTTGCCGAGCATCGCGCCCAGGCCGATCAGCAGACCGACACTGGCGACGGTGGAACCGAAGCCCGTGGAGAAGCTGCTGAGCAGCTTGTCGAAGGGCGCGCCCGCGACGGCGGCCAGCAGACCGGAGCCGAGCGTGAGGGCGAGGAACGGGTGCAGCTTCAGCCTGGTGATCAGCAGGACGATCACACCGATGCTGAGCAGCACCGCGATCAGCAGCTGGGAGTTGCTGCCGGTGTGCGGCAGGGCCGGTGGGGCGGCCGCCAGGAGGGTGGTGGGGGTGATGCTCACGCGAGGTCTCCATTGACGGGCCGCAGCAGCGCCACGGCCATCTCGACGAGTTCTTCGGGGGTCGGACCCACGTCAAGGACGGCGCCGTTCTCGTCCGCACCGAGGGGCTCCAAGGTGGCGTACTGGGAGTTGAGCAGCGACGTCGGCATGAAGTGGCCGGTGCGGTGGGAGAGCCGGTCCTCGACCAGGTCGTGGCCACCGCTGAGGTGCAGGAAGAAGGCGTCCGGGGCGTCCGCGCGCAGGATGTCGCGGTAGCCGTGCTTCAGCGCCGAGCAGGTGACCACGCCGCCGGTTCCGGCCTCGGCGTGCTCCTTGAGCCACGCGCCGATGGCGCGCAGCCAGGGCTCACGGTCCTGGTCGTCCAGCGGGATGCCGGCGGACATCTTGGCGATGTTGGCCGGCGGATGGAACTCGTCCGCCTCAGCGAAGGGGAGATCGAGGCGGTCGGCCAGGAGGCGGGCCAGGGTGGTCTTGCCGACACCGGAGACACCCATCACCACGATGGTGCGGGGGGCGTCCGGGAGGGCGCGGTTCTCGACGTTGAGAGCCATGGGGGGTGCTCCTTCGTATTGCAGGCCGCCACTATCGCTTCAAAGGTATGACGTATTCAAGTGGCGGAAACCAAATCGTCATACTTTTACTTCCCGGTGCCGCGACGCCCGCAGGCGGGGGGTGGCGTACGGACCCACCGGTGAGACGGGTCACGGGCCGGGGCGGAGGGGAATGGCCGGAGGGTGGCGCGGGGGTTCGGGCGGAGGGCGTCTACGCTGGGCGGATGGAGATCCAGGGGCTGCCCGGTCGGGTGCTTGACGAGCTCGGGCCCGCGATCGCGTCGGGGGAGATCCCCGAGGGCGCGGTGCTGCGCGGGGAGGAGCTTGAGGAGCGGTTCGGGGTGTCCCGGACGGTGGTCCGCGAGGCGGTGCGCGTCCTGGAGGGGATGCGCCTGGTCGCGTCCCGGCGCCGGGTCGGGATCACCGTTCAGCCCAAGTCGCTCTGGGACGTCTTCGACCCGATGGTGATCCGCTGGCGCCTGGCCGGCTCCGACCGGTCCGCCCAGCTGCGCTCGCTGGGCTCGCTGCGGGTGGCCGTCGAACCGGCCGCGGCCGCGCTCGCCGCCACCCACGCCAGCGACGACGACCGGCGCGAACTCAGCTCACTGGCCGTGGATCTGACGGTCACTGCGCGGGCGGCCGACCTGAAGACCTTCCTCACGCACGACATCGCGTTCCACTCCCTCGTGCTGCGCGCCTCCGGCAACGAGATGTTCGCCCACCTCGGGGACACCGTGGCCGCGGTGCTCACCGGACGGACCGAGTACCATCTGATGCCCCATCAGCCGGAGTCCTACGCGATCCGGCTGCACCGGGAGGTCGCGGAGGCGATCTGCGCGAAGGACCCCGCCCACGCCGAGCAGGCGATGCGCACGATCGTCAAGGGCGCCCTGGACGAGCTCAACCAGCAGTTGGGCTGAGCCGCCGGCCCGCCCTGCCCGGATGACACGATTTGGCGGCAGTTCGGTGGATTCGGACGCATAGTCCGGGTTCGACGGGGCAGAGTGAGGCGAGGGGGCGCGTTTCGCGTGCGCCCGTTCCGTGTCCGCCTACGAACATGCGCCTGGGGGTCGCCCGATGTCCGTGCCACGCCGCCGTCGCCGACTGCCCGACGAGGTGCGCGCCGCCGCCGTACGGGCGGTGCTGTGCCTGGCCTTCACCCTGGTGGGCGTGGTCGTCGCGACCTTGGCCTCGTACGCGGGCAGTTGGCTGATGACGCCCGCGCTGCTGGCGATGGGGATCGGCGTGTTCGGGACGATGTGGTGCCTGCTGGAGATCCTGATCTCCCGCCAGATCGCCGCCCAGCGGATGCGCGGGCCGAACGCCGCGCACCCGATGGCGGGCAGCCGGGCGCCCGCCGAGCCGCTGGCCGCCCGGCCGCTCCCCCGCCCCGGCGGCGCGCCCCGGCAGCCGTACCCGGGCCAGGCCCCCCACCAGACCGGTCCGTCGGGCCAGTCGGGCCAGGCCCAGGCGCCCTACCGGCCCCAGCCGCCGCACCAGCCCCAGTTGCCCACCGCCTAGGACGGAACGGCCGTAGGCCGGTTGACGTCGGATCAACCGACCACCCGGTAGTGGGTGGTGAGCCGTCCGTCGCCGTCCAGGACGTGGAAGGCGAGCATCGGCGGGTGGTCGAAGGAGATGCCGGGCCCGCCCTCGCAGGGGAGGGTGATGGTGGAGACCACGCCCGGCGCGACCAGGAGCGGCAGTCCGGCGAAGGTGGTCGCCGCCGGGGTGTGGGAGTGGCCGCAGAGCAGCGCGGCGACCCGGGGGTGGCGGCGCAGCACCCGCTCCAGCCGTATCTCCCCGAACTGGCGGATCCCGTCGACCTTCGGGACGTGCAACTCGGCCGGCGGGTGGTGGAAGGCCACCAGGGCGGGCAACTCGGTGCGGCCTTCGGCGAGTTGAGCGTCCAGCCACTCCAGGGTCGAGTCGTCCAGCAGGCCGTCGTGCCGGCCCGGGATGGACGAGTCGAGCATCAGCACGTCGGCGCCGGGCAGCCGGTGCAGCCGGTTCACCGGCTGCTCCCCCGGCTCCTCGCCCAGCAGCACCTCCCGGTACGGCTCCCGGCGGTCGTGGTTGCCGGGGCAGGTGAGCACCGGGTGGCGGGAGGCCAGCACCTCGGCGGCCTGCCGGTACTCCTCGGGCAGGCCGTGGTCGGCGAGGTCGCCGGTGACCAGCACGGCGCCCAGCGGGCCGGGCAGGGCGTCGAGGTACGCCATCACCTGCTCGGCCCGCTTCCGGGCCCGCTCGCCGCCGTCCCCGTGGCGGTCCTGACCGAGGTGGATGTCACTGAGGTGCGCGATCGTCAGCATGGCGATCACGATAGGGCCAGTCTCCGAACTCCCGCCGTCCGCCCGGAGACGGGAGTTCGACGGCAGGCCCCTGACTTCAGGACCGCGCGTCAGGACCGCGGTTCAGGACCGCGCGTCAGGACTGCGCGGGAACCTCCGCCGGGCGCTTGAACATCCGGGTGGCGGTGATCTCGCCGTGGACGGCCGGGCCGTCCGGGTCCTGCGGGGCGGGCAGGCCCGGACGCAGGTGCTCCTCCACCGAGATGTACTTGAGGCCGGCCCGCAGGTCGGCGTCGTTGCGCAGGCGGATCACCAGCGGGAACTCGGCGAGCGCGGTGGTGTCGAACAGGCCGGTGGTGTAGATGAGCTGGACGCCGAGCGCGTCGGCCACCGCACGCTGGAGCTCCAGCAGGTAGGTGGCGTTGGCGCGGCCGATCGGGTTGTCGAGGAACAGCGTGCCCGCGTGCCGCAGCTGGGACTGGCCCCGGTCGTTGGCGCGCAGCGCGGCCATCGTGCAGTAGAGCGCGATGGCGGCGGTGAGCAGCTGGCCGCCGGAGAAGACGTCGGACATCTGGCCGACGCCGACCCGCTCGGCGCGCAGCACCGCGTCGGGCTTGAGGATCTCGACGCTGACGCCCCTGGGGCCGATCGCCGCGGCGACCCCGCGCAGCAGCAGGGACATGCCGTCGCGGCGCAGGTCGCTGTTCTTCTTGACGGCGGCGCGGGTGGCCTCGTCGATGACCTCGCCGAGGCGCTCGACCAGGGTGGCGTGGTCCGGGTCCTCGAAGCGGATCCGCAGGAACTCCTGGCCGGACCACTCCCCCAGGCCCTCGGGCAGCCGGGACAGCCGCTGGGCGGCGCGCAGGGTGGTGAGCGAGGACTCGACCAGGCCGCGCAGCCGGTCCACGATCGAGCCGCGGTTCCTCTCCAGCTGGGCGAGCTCGTCGGTGAGCACCCGCAGCCGGGGCGCGAAGGCGGCGGCCCAGGCGGCGGCGTGCTCGGGCAGCGCGGAGGCGGGCAGTTCGCGGATCTGCTGGCGGGCGGGGGTGCGGACGGCCTCGTAGCGGGCGGCGTTGGCGTGCCGGACCAGGGCGTCGGAGGCGTCGCGGACGGCGAGTTCGGCGGAGGACAGCTCGCCCGCGGCCGTCCGCAGGACCCGGCGGGCCTCGGTGGCGGAGTTGCGGGCCTCGGGCAGCGAGCCGAGGTAGGGCTCGACCGGCTGGCCGTCGTCCTCCTGCTGCTCGCGCAGGCCGTCGCGCAGCTGGCCGGCCAGCTCGTCGAAGTCGGCGGCGGCGGACTGCGCGGCGTCGAAGGTGCGCTGCAGGTCGGCGTGCGCGGTGCGGGCGGCGTCCACGGCCTCACGGCATTCGGCGAGGCGGCTGGTGGCGGTGCGCAGCAGGGCCTGGGCGTGCTCGGGATCGGTGGGGACGAGGTCCTCGGGCAGCTCGGTGTGCGCCTCGCCGTCGGCGGGGGCGGAGCGTTCGGCCTCGCCGCGCAGGCGGCCGAGCTGTTCGGTGGCGGCGGTGGAGCGGGCCTCGATGGTGGCGACGAGCTCCTCGGCGCGGGCGGCGGCGGCCTGGCGGGCCGGGCCGTCGGCGCCGTCCGGGCTGCCGAGCAGTTCCTCCGCGCGGGTGCGGACCTTGTTGGTGAGGCGGTCGAGTTCGGCCGCGGCGGCGGCCTCGTCGCCCTCGGCACGGGCCTGCTCGGCGCGCAGGTCGGCGCCGACGCCGACCTTCTCGTACAGCTGGGAGGCGGCGCGGTAGGCCTCGCGCAGGGCGGGCAGCGCGGCGGGGGCGGTCTGCTCGGCGGGCTCGTCGGCCTGTTCGGCGGCGGGGATCTCGGCCCGTTCGGCGCGCAGCGCGCGGCCGGTGCGGCGGGCGTCGTCGGCGGCGCGCTGGGCGGCGCGGCGGTCCTCGTCGCAGGTGCGGGCGCGGTCGGCGCAGACGGCCTGGCGGCGGTCGCACTCGGCGGCGTCCTCGGCGAGTTCGCGTTGACGGCGGGCCCAGTTGGCGCGCTCGCGCAGCCGGAAGGCGAGGCCGGAGAGGGCGTCGGCGCGTCGGCGGGCGCGCTGGGCGGCCTCGCGGTGCTCCTCGTGGGCGGAGGCGGCGGCCGCGTGGTCGGTCTCGGCCTCGTCGTGCTCGGCGCGCAGGGTGGCCAGGGCGGCGGCGGCCTGCTCGGCGTGCTCCCGGGCGGCCTCGGCGGCGGCGGCGAGCTCGGCGAGGGTGCCGGGCGGGCAGCTGGCGTGCCAGGAGGCGAGGCGGGCGGCGAGGGCGCGGTCGGCGCCGAGGCGGCCGGCGAGTTCGCGGATGTGCTCCTCGCGGGCGGCGGCGCGGGCGCGCAGTTCGCGGCGCTCGCCGTCGGCGGCGGACTCGTCGTGCATGGCCGGGTTCGGCGGCACCAGGAAGAAGGCGGGCTCGTCGGTGATCGGGGCGATCAGCGAGGCGGCGGCGCCGACGGCCACGGTGGAGCGCGGCAGCAGGGCGGCGGCCTGGAGGGCCTCGCGGGCTCGCTCCAGCGAGGCCGGGTCGGTGACGACCACGCCGTCGACGAGTTCGGGGCGGGCGGCGAGGATCGCCTCGTGGTCGGCCGGGTCGACGGACTGGGCGAGGTAGCGCCAGCCGGGCAGGGCGGGAATGCCGTGCTCGGCGAGGTACTCGACGGTCGCCAGCACGTCCGGGCCGGGCGGCAGCAGGCCGCCGTCGCCGAGCGCGGCGAGGATGCGCGAGTCGTCGGCGGCGGCCGTACGGAGGTCGAAGAGGGTGCGCTCGGCGGTGGCGATGGCCTCGTCGAGGAGTTCGCGCAGGTACTCGGCGTTGCGGTCGAGCACGGTGGGGGTGAGGAAGCCGGCGTCCTCCTCGGCGCCCTCCTGGTACGGGGTGAGGGAGAGGAGGTCGGCGAGGCGCTGTTCGGTGGCGAGCAGGGCGGCGGTGCGCTGCTCGGCGGCCAGGGCCCGGGCGGCGGCCTTGCGGGCGTCGCCGGCCCGCTCGGCGCCGAGTTCGGACCGGGAGGTGGCGGCGGAGGCCTCGCGCAGCCGGGCGGCGGAGGCCTCGGCGGTGGTCCGGGCCTGGGCGAGGGCCGCGGCGGCGGCCTGCTCGACGTCGGCGGCGTGCAGCGCGGCGCGGGCCGGGTCCACGTCGCCGTCGGCGTCGATGAAGCCGGCCTCGACGGCGGCGGCGGTCTCCTGCTCGACCTCGGCGAGGCGCTGGCGCAGGTGCTCGGCCTCGCTGCGGGCCTTCTGGGCGGCGGTGGCGGCCTCGGTGGCGTCGGACTGCGCCTTGGCGCCGTCCTCCTGGAGCTCGCTCGCGCGCTCCTCCTCGGTGTCGGCGCGGGACTCGGCGGCCGTGGCGGCGGCCTCCAGGGCGCGGGCCAGGGCGCCGGCGGCGCGGGCACGGGCGGCGAGCGCGGGGGCGGCGTCCAGCTCGGCCTCGCGGATGGCGGCGGCGACCCGGGCGACCCGGTCGGCGGCGGCGCGCTGGCGCAGCACGGCCTCGGCGGCCTGCCAGGCGGAGTGCAGGGTGCGGGCGTCGATGAGCTCGCGGCGCAGCGCGGCGGCTTCGGCGGTGGCCGCGGCCAGGCCCAGCGTGGCGTGCCGGTGGGTGAGTTCGTCGGCGATCAGGCCGTGCCGGGTGCGGTCGGCCTCGGCGGCGGTGACGGCGCTCGCGGCGGCGGCGACCTCGATGGCGAGGTCCTGGGCGCGGTCGCGTTCGGCGGCGGCGCGGGAGGTGAGGGCGTGGGCGAGGCGGCGGGCGCGGCGCTCGGCGGTGCGGTGGGCCTCGCGGACGCTCTCGCGGGCGGTGGTGGCGTCGACGATGCGTTCCAGCAGGTCCAACGAGCCTGCGGTGAAGTCGCGTTCGGCGGTGAGTTCGGCCCGCAGGCCGAGCTTGGCGGCGAAGCCGTGCACGAGGTCGGCGAGGCCGTCGGTGTCCCGGGTGTCGGTGACGGCGCGCAGCAGCAGGTCGGTGAAGTCCTTGTCCTGCTTGACCGCGAAGAGGCCGGCCGCCTCGCCCTCGTCGGCGTTCATCTCGCGCTGGTAGCGGAAGAGTTCGGGGTCGAGGCCGAGTTCGCCGAGGTGCTCGGTCCAACGGTCGTGCCCGTCCTCGAAGACCAGGTCGAGATGGGGGTGGGCCTTGCCGGCCTCGGTGAGGGCGTCGCGGAAGCCCTTCATCGTGCGGCGGCGGCCGCGGGCCTTCTGGTCGCCGACCAGGCTGACCCGTTCGGCGACCGGCAGCGAGTCGAGGGTGAGGCCGGGGCCGGGGCGGAAGGAGTACCAGGTCTCGGCGAACTTGCGCGGGTCCGAGGAGACCTGGCGGCCGCGCCACTCGCTGACCTTGCCGACCACGATCAGCTCGCCGGTGACGGTGTGCTGCCACTCCAGGGCGACGTGGCCGCAGTCGTCGGCGAGCAGGAACTTGCGCAGCACGCCGGAGCTGGCGCCGCCGAGGGTGTTGCGGTGGCCGGGGAGCATCACCGAGAAGATCAGCTTGAGCAGGACGGACTTGCCGCCGCCGTTCTCCAGGAAGAGCACGCCGGCCGGGGCGGGGCGGCGGACCGGCCCCTCGGCGTCCTCGCCGAACAGGCCGATCTGCTGCGGGGCCGGGTCGGCGACGGGCTCGCCGACGCCGCGCAGGTCGAGCACCGTGTCGGCGTAGCGGGCGCCGGCCGGTCCGATCGAGTAGAGGCGGACCCGGTTGAGCTCGTACATGTGCGGCGGTTCTCCGTGGCTTCCGTGACGGGGGGTTGGTCAGAGCGAGTGGAACGGCAGGCCGGCGTCGGCGACCAGCTCGTCGCCGGTGTCCGGCGGCAGCAGGCTGGCGGTGCCGTCGGAGACCGCGACGATGCCGAGGTCGAGCAGTTCGGCCATCGCGGCGCTGCCGGCCAGGTCGCGGACCTGGAGCTGGTAGCGGGCGGTGGTGCGGTAGGTGCCGCCGGAGTCGTCGGAGACCTTCTGCAGGAAGCCGGAGTCGACCAGGAACATGACGGCCTTGGCGACGATGCCGATGGTGGAGCCGGAGAGCCGGCGGGCGTCCTTGGTGGCCCCGGTGGCGGTGCGCCGGGCCCAGACCCGCCAGGCGGCCTCCAGGCCGGGGGCGTCGGAGGCCGGGTCGGTGTTGGCGCCCTCGGCGTCGGCCTGCTCCTCCAGGCGGCGGCAGGCCTGGCGGACGAAGGAGTCGACGCCGTTGACGGTAATCCGGCCGAGGTAGCCGTCGTCGGCGAGGTCCTCGGGGCGGGGGAAGGCCATCGCGGCGACGGCGAGGTGGGCCAGGCCGTGGAGGAAGCGGTCGGTGGTCTCGGAGGCGGCGCGGCGGGAGTAGTCGCCCATCCGGACGGCGAACAGCGAGTCCTCGGCGGCGGCGACGGCCATGCCGGCCCGCGGCGAGACCTCCAGGACGACCAAGCCCATGCCGGTGGCGATGGCGTCGGCGAGGCGGGCGAACGGGGGGTCCTCGCGGTGGCGGCGGACGAGTTCGGCGTACTCGGCGTCACGGGCGGGCAGCAGCTTGGCCTGGAGACCGAAGGAGACCAGCCGGGCGGCGTCGGCGACGTCGGCCGGGGTGATCGGCGCGGGGGCCGCGGGTTCGGTCTCGGCCGCCCAGGACGTGTCGTGGTGGGTCGTCACGGGCGGTGCTCCTCGGGGGTGGCGCGGTGGGTGCGGTTCGTCAAGGTGGTGTTCCGGGCGGTCAGCCGGCGTCCTTGCGGTCGGCGGCCATGCCGACCGCGTCGAGCAGGGCGCTGCCGACGATCAGGTCGGCGCCGCCGAAGTCCCGGTCGCGCAGCGGGGTGCCGTCGTCCACGGCGAACAGCAGCCGCTCCTCGCCCTGGCGGTAGGCGGTGCCGACCGGCGGGCTGGCGGCGTGCACGGAGAGCAGGGCGACCAGGTACGCCAGTTCGGTGCCGCCCTGCTTGCGGGCGTCCTCCAACAGGCCGGAGAGGCGGCGGGGGGCGTCCGGGGGCAGGTCGAGCAGCTCCAGCGCGGTCTCCAGCTGCTCGTCGGAGAAGCGGCTGTCGTCCGGGGTGGCGACGAGGTCCGGGTCGGGCAGTTCGGCGCCGAGGTGCTCGCGCTCGACCGGCGGGGTGAGCAGCAGGTCGACCAGGTCGGCGACGCGGACCGAGACGGGGGTGCGCAGGCCGGCGCCGCGGGCGAAGAAGGCACCGGTGGGACGGACGGCCTGCTCTATCGGCAGCCGCAGCACGGGGGCGAGCAGTTGCCCGTACAGGTCGATGCCGCTGCGGGGGCCGGGGGTGGCGAAGGCCTGTCGGTCCTGCTCGGCGCGGAACAGCGGGCCGGCCTCCAGCAGCCGGGTCTGCAGCTGGGTGTGACGGCGGATGCAGTCCTTGACGATGTCGACCAGCTCGGCGGCGCGGCGCTTGTGCTCCGGGTCCTCGGCCTCGTCGCGGGCCTTGCGGATGTTGGTGAGAATCGCGTTCTCGTGCCGGTAGCGGTCGGCGATGTGGTCCAGCGCCTCGTCGATGAGGTCCGGGATCGCCTTCATCCAGTCGACCGCCCGGACGTTGCGGCGGGTCGCGTCGAGGGCGCGGCGCAGCGTCTCGGCGTACTGGACGGTGCGGTAGCGGGCCTGCTCGGCGGCGAGCTGGGCGTCGGCCAGGCGGCCGCGGCGGATCAGCACCTCCAGCTTGACCTCGGCGGCGATCTGGGCCGAGGTCACGTCGGTGTCGAGCGCGCCGACCAGGACGTTGACGGCCTCGTCGGTGGTGCGCAGGTAGACGCCGCCGTCGGGGCCGGGGACCTCCTCGATCAGCTTGAAGTCGTAGTCGCGGCGGACGTACTCGCCGTCCGCGCCGAAGGTGCCGTAGACGGCGCGGAAGCCCCGGTCCACGCTGCCGACGTTGATCAGCGACTCCAGCACCCAGCGGGCGACCCGCTCGTGCTCGGCGTTGTGGCGGCCCGGCGCCTGGGCGGCGACCCGGGGCAGCATCCGGGCGAGCACTATGTCGCGGTCGGCCCCGGTGTCGAAGTCCATGTGCAGGGTGACCAGGTCGATCGCGGCGAGGCCGACCTCGGCCATCGCGTAGCCGCCGTACTCGCCGGCCAGGTTGACCTTGCGGTTGTCCAGGTCGTGCAGCGGGGCGGTGCAGGCCAGCGCCTTGAGCCGGCGGGCCAGGCCCTCGTCGGCGGCGGGGCCGGGCGCGGGCCGCGCGGGGGCGGCGGGCCCGGCGGGCGGCCGGAGGCCGAGCTCGGTGGGCGGGTCAGCGATGGCGGTCACGGTGGACAAGATTAGAGGTTCGCACCGACATCGACCGAAACGGACCTAGCGGACAGGCTCGACGGCAGGTGACCGGTGGTGTGCGCGCCGGATTCAGAACTGGGTTTCGACGGAATTCCGCCATTCCCGAACCGGTATTCGAGAAAACCGTGAGGACGGCGGACAGGTTCCATGATGATCGACGCATGTTCACCCGACTGGCGAAAGCGGGCCTCGCCGCCGCGCTGTCCGTGACCACTCTCACCACCGGTGCCGCCGTCGCCGCGGCCGCGCCGACCGACGCGCCCGGCCCCTCGGCGCAGCACGTGACCGTCTCGATGTACGGCTACCTGCCGAGCACCACCCCGCCCGGGCCGGGCCAGTTCTCGCTCGGCTGGACGTCCTCCGGGACGGCCGACCTCACCGGGCCGACCCACATCACCCTCGACCTGCCGGCCGGGTTCACCACCGAGCTCGGGATGTTCTACTCCACGCCGTACGACTACACCTTCTCCGAGACCGTCTCGCCGGACGGCCGCCACCTGGACGCCGTGCTGGTCGGCAACCGGCGGGCCGGGATGTACGAGTTCATGAAGATCAGGGTGTACGGCAACCCCTCCCAGGTCTCCGGCCAGCTGGTCGCGACGGTGAGCAACCCGAACGACACCGACCCGACCGGCCACATCACGGCCGTCAACCCGGACGGCAGCACCTCGACGCCGCCCGTCCAGGCGCCGCCGGCGGTGGTCGGCCTGGACACCACCACCGGGCCGGGCGTCGGCGGCACCTCGGTGACCGTCAGCGGGAGCAACCTCACCCACGGGATGGTGCTGGTCGGCGGCGTCCCGGCGCCGGGCACCTGTACCGACACCTCCTGCACGGTGACCACGCCCGGCGGCTCGGGCAGCGCGCCGGTCAGCGTGGTGACGCCGGGCGGCACGGCCACGGCGCCGGTCACCTTCGACTACACCGGGGCCCCGCCCCCGCCGCCGCCCGCACCGACCACCGGCAGTGTGTCCCCGGCCAGCGGGCCGCTGGCCGGCGGCAACATGGTCGGGATCTCGGGCACCGACCTGACGGGCGGGTCGGTGCGGTTCGGCGACGTGCCGGCCGCCCGCTACTCCTGCGGCCCGAAGTTCTGCTCGGCGTACCCGCCGCCGACCACCCAGCCCGGGCCGGTGGACGTCACGGTGACGACGGTGAGCGGGACCACCGCACCGCTGACGTACACCTACACGGCGTAGCGCGGGTACACGGCGCAGCGCCGGTACACGCGGCAGCGCCGGTTCCACGGATGCCCGGGTGCCGCTCGGCACCCGGGCATCCGTGCGTCCGGGGTCCCCGCAAGGCATCCCGCTGGTGTGGCGATTTGTCGATATGTCGTTCGGTGTCTTCGGCGTCGTCCCCCTGCTGATCGTGCTGCGTACCGTGCGCCCGCTGGAACGTTCCTTCCAAGGACACCCGGTCGTGAACTGAGTCGGCGGAACGGCGGAGCCGCCCCGGGGCGCACGGCCGCGGCAGCGCGCCGGTGGGCCCTCCGGGGGCCCGGGTCACGAACAACGGCCTTCATCCACAGGCCCTACCATCTGGCTCAACAGCTGCTGGGAGGCGGACGGGCGTGACCGATGCGGTGATCGATCTCAATGCTGACCTCGGCGAGGGGTTCGGGCGCTGGAGCCTGACCGACGACGAGGCGCTGCTGTCCGTGGTGACCAGTGCCAACGTCGCCTGCGGCTTCCACGCCGGGGACCCGTCGACCATGCGCCGGGTCTGCGCGCTGGCCGCCGAGCGCGGCGTTCGGATCGGCGCCCAGGTCTCCTACCGCGACCTGGCAGGCTTCGGCCGCCGCGCGATGGACGTCCCCCCGGAGGAGCTGGCCGACGAGATCGCGTACCAGATCGGCGCCCTCCAGGTCTTCGCCCGTGCGGCCGGATCCCGGGTCTCCTACGTCAAACCGCACGGCGCCCTCTACAACCGGGTGGTCGCCGACTCCGAGCAGGCCGAGGCCGTGGTGGCCGGGGTCCTGCGGGCGGGCGCGATCTGCGACGGGCCGCTGCCCGTCCTCGGCCTGCCCGGCTCCCGGCTGCTCGCGGTCGCCGAGGGCGTCGGACTGCCGGTGGTCACCGAGGCCTTCGCCGACCGCGCCTACACCTGGGCGGGCACCCTCGTCCCGCGCCGCGACCCGGACGCGGTGGTGCACGACCCCGAGTCGGTGATCACCCGCGCGGTCGGCATCGCCCGGGACGGCACGGTGGAGGCCGTCGGCGGCGAGCTGATCGACGTCCAGGCCCGCTCGCTGTGCGTCCACGGCGACACGCCCGGCGCCGCCCAGCTGGCCTGGCGGATCCGCGGCGCCCTGGCCTCGGCCGGGGTCCGGGTGGAGGCGTTCACATGACGGTGGGGGCGTGCGCGTGACGGTGGGGGCGGCGCACATGACGGTGGGGGCGTGCGTATGACGGCGGAGGTGTGCTCATGACGGCCGGGTCGGTACGACGGGTCGGCGAGCGGGCGCTTCGGGTCGAGCTCGCCGGGGCGGCGGAGGTCGCCGCCCTGTACGGGTGGCTGCGCGAGCACCAGGCGGCGGGCCTCCTCGGCGAGGTCGAGGAGCTGGTCCCCGCCGCCCGAACGGTGCTGCTGGACGGCGTCGCCGACGTCGGGGCGGTGGCGGCGCTGCTGCGCACCGCCCGTCCGGACCGGGCCGCGGCGGCGGGCGGGGAGCTGGTGGAGGTGCCGACGGTGTACGACGGCGCCGACCTCGCGAGGGTCGCGGCGCTGTGGGAGGTCTCCGAGGAGGCGGCCGTACGGATCCACACCGAGCACGAGTACGCCGTCGCCTTCTGCGGATTCGCGCCCGGCTTCGGCTATCTGGCCGGGCTGCCCGCGCGGTACGCCGTCCCGCGCCGGGACACCCCGCGCAGTTCCGTCCCGGTCGGCTCGGTCGCCCTGGCCGGCGAGTACACCGGCGTCTACCCGAACTCCTCCCCCGGCGGCTGGCAGCTGATCGGGCGGACGGCGCTGGCGCTCTGGGATCCCGCGCGGGAGCCGGCAGCGCTGCTGGCGCCGGGGGTACGGGTGCGGTTCACGGCGGTACGGGCATAGCGGCAGGGGGAAGTCGGCCTTGAGGGCGGGGAGTTGAGCGAGCTACTGGTGGTGCGGCCCGGACCGCTGACCACCGTCCAGGATCTGGGGCGGCGCGGCGTCGCCCACCTCGGGGTGCCCAGGGCCGGGGCGCTGGACCAACCGGCGCTGCGGGCGGCGAACCGGCTGGTCGGCAACGCGCCGGACGCCGCCGGGCTGGAGACCACGCTCGGCGGGGTCGCGCTGCGCGCCCTCGGCCCGGTGCTGGTCGCCGTCACCGGCGCGCCCGCCCCGGTGACGGTGGACGGACGGGCGGCCGCCTGGGGTGCGCCGGTCGAGGTGCCGGCCGGGTCGGTGGTCGAGGTGGGTCCGGCGACCGCAGGGGTGCGCAGCTACCTTTCGGTGGCGGGCGGGATCGCCGTCCCGCCGGTGCTGGGCAGCCGCTCGGCCGATCTGCTCTCCGGCCTCGGGCCGGCCCCGCTCACCGCGGACGGCCGACTGCCGGTCGGCCCCCGCCCCCCGTACCGGGACCGCCCCGACCTGGTGCCGCTGCCCGCGCCCCCGGTCGAACTGGTGCTGCGGCTGCGGCTCGGCCCGCACACGGACTGGTTCGCCCCCTCGGCGGTGGACCGGCTGGCCCGCGACGGGTACCGGGTCTCCCCCACGAGCAACCGGATCGGGCTGCGCACCGAGGGCCCGGCCGTCGCCCGCGCCCGGGGCGGTGAACTGCCCAGCGAGGGCATGGTGTTGGGCGCGGTGCAGATCCCGCCGGACGGGCAGCCGGTGGTCTTCCTGGCCGACCATCCGACCACCGGGGGCTACCCGGTGATCGGGGTCGTGCCGGCCGTCGACCTCGCGGCCGCCGCCCAGGCCCGGCCGGGGGTGCCGGTGCGGTTCGTCCTGCTGCGGGAGCACTGAGGGACGGGGCGCCGAGGGACGGGGCACTGAGGGGTGGGGCACTGAGAGCGGGGGCGCCGAGGGCGGGGGCGCCGGGTCTCAGCCCCGCCCCCGCTGCCCCGACAACAGCTCGGCGATGGCGCGCTGGGCCGGATCGAGTACCGTCTCCCCCTCCTCCGTACCCCAGACCGCGTTCTGCAGCACCCGGCCGAGCGTCCAGGCCGCCGCCACCTCGCGCTCCAGCTCCAGCGCCTCCACCAGCAGGTCGAAGCGCCGCCGCAGCGCCCGGGCCGGGTCGCCGGCGGCCAGTACGTCCGTCCAGCGGTTGCGCAACGCGGGCAGCAGCTCGAAACCCGGGTGCCCGGCCAGCGGCTTGGGGTCGATGGCCAGCCAGGGTCCGCGGTCGCCACCCGGCAGCGGGGCGAGGACGTTGCCGTAGTGCAGGTCCCAGTGCAGCAGCCGGTCGCCCGGCTCGGCCCGGGCCTCGCGCAGGGCCGCCGCACAGTCCGCGAGCAGCCGCCGCTCGTCCTCGTCGGCGAGGGCCGCGCCCGCCGCCGGGGCCCGGGCCAGCAGCCCGTCCGCCACGTCCGCCAACGTCCGCAGTTCTGCGGGAGCTTGATGTTGGGTCAACTCCCTCAGCAGGTCGGCCAGTACGCGCAGCGCGGCGAGGTCGTCGGGCAGGTCGAGCAGTGAGCGGGACGCGTCCAGGCGCTCCAACAGCATGGCGCCCGAGGCCGGTTCGTGGTCGAGCAGCCGGACGGCGCCGCGACCGCCCCAGGCCCGCAGCGCGACCGGCTCGCCCACCGTCTCCTCGTCCACCGGCTGGAGCTTGAGCACCGCGGGCGCCCCGTCGGTGCGCCGCACCGGCAGCACCAGCCCGATCACCCCGTGTGCCACCGGACCGTCCGGGCGCAGCTCCCAGCGGTCCAGCAACTCACCCGCCAGGGCGGGGAGTCCGGCCGCCCAGGCGCGGCCGTCCTCACCGAGGAACTCCTGGAGCGACTCGGCCAGCGCGGGTGGAACGGTGACGGCCATCGTGCGGACTCCTCTCGGGGGTTCCCTCCACCCTAGGCCGTGCCCCCCGGAGGGTTCGCGTCATCCCAGCCCGAGCGCGACCGCGGCCTCCGTGGCGAAGCCCTCGGGGTTGTCGAGCATGATGTTGTGCCCGCAGTCCGGCACCGCCACCACCCGCACCCCCGCCGCGCGCAGCCCGTCGGCGCCGTCCGGTTCGCCGTCCACCGCCGGATACAGGAAGGTGCGCGGAAGGTCGAGCCCGAGCAGCAGTTCGCGCATGGTCGGCTCGCTCCCCCGGGCGAGGTGCAGGGCGCTGCGGTACAGACCCTCCGCCCCGGCCAGCCGCATCGTGGACCACCAGAACGGGCCGGCCTGCTCGGCGACCTCCTCCCGGCCGCCGGCCAGGAACTCCTCCTCGGTGTAGCTCGCGATGCCGCTGCTGCCGATCCGCTTCCGGTCGGGGGCGATCGGGTCCAGGTTGGCGTCCACCAGGAGCAGTCGCGAGACCAGCCCGGGGTGCCGGTGCGCCAGGACGATCGCGATCGCGCCGCCCATGCTGTGGCCGACCACCTCGACCCGGTCCAGCCCGGCCGCCGCGACCGCCGTGGCGACCGTGTCGGCGTGTGCCTCCAGGGTGTAGGCGAAGTCGGCGGGCCGGTCGCTGATGCCGAAGCCGAGCAGGTCGAGCAGCAGCGAGCGGCGCCCGGTGAGCAGCGGGTGGGCGGCGGCGGCCGCGAAGTAGACGGGCGAGCTGGCGCCGAGCCCGTGCAGGTAGAGCCGGGCGGGCTCGGCGCCGGGCAGCTCGACCCAGCGGATCTGGTCGCCGTTCGGGGTGACGGGGGCCGCGCGCATGCTCACACACTCCTGTGTCGAAGTTCGAACCGCGGAGACAATACCTCGGCATCGATGTATCTCGGAACCGATATACCGGCGGGTCAAGGGACGGTCTGAGAGAGTGGCCCCATGCTGAAGCTCGCGATCCTCGGGTTCCTGTACGACCGGCCGCTGCACGGCTACGAACTGCGCCGCCACCTCGCCGCGCTCACCGGCCACGTCCGCCCGATCAGCGACGGCACGCTCTACCCCGCGATCAAGCGGCTGGAGGCCGACGGCCTGCTGGTCCGCGAGACCGAGCCCGGCAGCGCCGCCGCGCCCCGGCACACCCTGCACCTCACCGAGGCCGGCCGCACCGCACTGCTCGACCGGCTGCGCGAGCCCGAACCGCTCGACATCAGCGACGGGAACCGCTGGTTCATCCTGCTCGCCTCGCTGCGCCACCTCGACGACCCGGCCGCCCAGGCCGCCGTGCTCCGCCGCCGCCTGGCCTTCCTCTCCGAGCCGGCCAGCTTCTTCTACGAGGACGATCGCCCGCGCACCGCCGAGGAGTTCACCGACCCGTTCCGGAGCGGCATGCTGCTGATCGCCCGCGCCACGACCGGCACCGAGGTCGACTGGCTGCGCACCACCCTGGCCGAGCTCGACGGCCGCTGACGGACCGCGAGCACCCGTACGGGAACGATCCCTGACGAACTGACCGAAAGCCGCCCGACCGGCCTTCCGCCCCCGTTCCCCCCGTGTTCCGATGGCCCCATGAGCGACAACACGAACACGAGCGACGGACGGCGCGAGGGTTACGACGGAACGGGCACGGGCGCGATCACTCCGGACGGCTGCGCGGTCGAGGTGTGGACCCGCCTGCCCGTCGGCGACGCCCCGGACGTGATCGAGGGCGCCGTGCCGTCCGGCGCGAACATCCTCGAACTGGGCTGCGGCGTCGGCCGGATGACGCACCCGCTGACCGACCGCGGCTTCACCGTCACGGCCGTGGACGAGTCCGCGGAGATGCTGGCCCGGGTGCGCGCCGAGGTCCGCACGGTGCGCAGCCCGATCGAGCGGCTGGACCTCGGCGAGCGCTTCGACGTCGTCATGCTCGCCTCCTTCCTGGTGCACGCGGGCGACCCGGCGGTCCGCCAGGGCCTGCTGGAGACCTGCCGCCGCCACGTCACCGGGGACGGCTGCGTGCTGGTGCAGCGCGAGGGCGAGGACTGGCACCTCAACGTGCCGAGGGAGAGCCGGATCGCCGGTACGGACGGGGTGGCCCGGATCGTCTCCGCCACCCCGGTGGGCGAGGGGGTGAACTCCGTCCACGCGGAGTACGAGTTCCCGGACGGCACCTGGACGCAGACCTTCCTGTCCCGCCCGCTCACCACGGAGGCCTTCGAGCGGGCCCTGGCGGACGCCGGACTGCGGGTCGAAACGTATCTGACGGAGGACCGCACCTGGGTCCGGGCCCGGCCGGTGGACTGACGTTCCGGGCCGGCCGGCGCTCCGGGCCTGCTGACGCGCCGAAAGGACCCTGTGCGCAAAGTCCGGTTAAAGGGTGAACAAAGAACTGTTACCTTCACCCCGTACCATCGGGCGCGCCGGGTCCCTGCGCGGCCTGGGCCGTGCGGGGCGCGGTCGTCCGCACGCCCCTTCCGACCCGCAAGGACCCGTACATGCCGCACCAGCACGTCGACCGCCGGATACCCCTGGCGGGTGTCCGGTGATCGACTGGTTCCACGGGGCCGTCCTCGGCCTGATCCAGGGGCTCACCGAGTTCCTGCCCGTCTCCTCCAGCGCCCATCTGCGGGTCTCCTCCGCCCTGTTGGGCTGGGACGACCCCGGCGCGGCCTTCACCGCGGTCACCCAGCTGGGCACCGAGGCCGCGGTGCTGATCTACTTCCGCCGGGACATCGTCGCGATCGTCCGGACCTGGGCGCTGTCGCTGTTCCGCCCCGCGCTGCGCTCCGACCCGGACGCCCGGATGGGCTGGTTCGTGATCATCGGCACCCTGCCGATCGGCATCCTCGGCAAGCTGTTCCAGGACAGCATCGAGACTCATCTGCGCGATCTCCGGATCATCGGCACCACGCTGATCGTCTTCGGCCTGATCCTGGCGTTCGCCGACCGCACCCGCGCCATCCGCCACGCCCGTCCGATCACCGACCTGACCCTGCCGCACGCCGGCGCCTACGGTCTCGCCCAGGCCCTGGCGCTGATCCCGGGCGTCTCCCGCTCCGGCGGCACGATCAGTGCGGGCCTGCTGCTCGGCTACAGCCGGGAGGCGGCGGCCCGCTACTCCTTCCTGCTCGCGATCCCGGCGGTGCTGGCCTCGGGGACGCTGGAGCTGTTCAAGATCGGCGAGGGCCCGGCCCCGGCCTGGGGCCCGACCATCCTGGCCACCGTGATCGCCTTCGTGGTCGGCTACGCGGTGATCTCCTGGTTCCTGAAGTACATCTCGCGCCGCAGCTTCCTGCCGTTCGTGGTCTACCGGGTGCTGCTCGGCGCTCTGATCATCGGCCTGGTGGCGGGCGGCGTCCTGGCCCCGGACGCGGGCTCGATCAAGTAGAACGCGGTTCCAGAAACACCGCGGTTCTCCGAGGACAGCAGTGGGCCGGGACACCCGCGAGGGGTGCCCCGGCCCACTGGACGTCGAGGACCTAGCGCCCGGACTCCCGGGCGGTCAGTCGGCCGCGCACGGCGGCATGGACCTCGGCCTCCTCGGCCGGGTCGGCGGCGAGCCTTCGCAACCGCTCCAGCACACGCGCGTCGCCCGTGGTGGCGACATGGCGCGCGGCGAGCTCACGCGTGGACTCCTCGCAGTCCCAGAGGCACTCGACCGCGGGCCCCTCGGGGAAGTGCACATCGGTGGCGGCGAGCGCCCGGGCCGCGCGGCCACGCAGTTCGGAGGAGGCGGCCTCCCCGTAGATGTGGCGCAGGACCGGTACGGCGTCGGCGGCGGCCAGCCGCCCCGCACCGTCGACCAGTGACCCCAGTCCGGTACCGCTGACCCCGCGCACGGAGATCCAGCGGCGCAGCCCGGCGACCACCAGCGGCGCGTCGGCCGGCTCCCCGGCGTCGGCGAGCAGCTGGACGGCGGCCTCGCCGAGCGCGCTGTCGGCTCCCCCACTGGCCGGGTCCGCCCAGCGGCGGGCCTGCACCAGCACCTCCGGGCCGCGCATCCGGCCGAGCAGCTCCAGTGCGGCCCGCACGATCCGGTCGTCCACGTCAGCTGCGGCGACCTCGATCAGTTCGAGGGCGGCCGCGTCCCGCTGGTCGACCAGGTAGCGCAGCGCGCACCGCCGGGCGCCGGGCAGGCCGTCGCGGGCGGCCTCCAGCAGGACGGGCCGGTCCTCGGGCCGGACCACGGCGGTCAGACAGCGGGCGGCCGCGGCGGCGCGGCGGTCCACCGCGTCCGGGCCGGACGGGTCCTCGTCGGTACTCGCGGGCTCGGGACGGCCCAGGAAGGCGCCGACGCCGAGGCCGCCCAGCTCGCCCTGGTCGGCCCAGGCCAGCACGTCGGCGGTGGACCAGCCCGGGGTGACGCCGCTGCGGTTGAGCTGGCGCTGCCAGAGATCGAAGGGGGAGTGCTCGCTGGCCGCGGCCACTCTCGGGTGGTAGGCCGCCCAGAGCCGCCAGGGCCGGGGCTCGTACGCGTTGCGGATGAACTCACGCAGTTCGGCGTCGCCCTCGGGGCCCGGCGCGAAGCGGTCCAGCACAGCGGTGCCGAGCAGCAGCAGGCCGCGGTCGTCGTCGCGCAGGGCGAGCTCGTCCAGGGCCCAGGCCCAGTTGGCGCCGGTGGCGGCGTACTCGCGCAGCATCAGCAGCGCGTCGCGCCGGCCGTACGCGGCGAGGTGGCCCAGGACGGAGAGGGCGAGACCGGTGCGGCTCTCGTCGTCGCTGACGAGGTCCTCGGCGGCGTGGAGGTGGTCCTCGATCCCGTCGAGGGAGGCTTCCAGCTCCATGTAGAGACGGGCGTAGTAGAGGGAGCGGCTCTCGACCTGCCAGTCGGCTCGCGGATCCCTGGTGACGCACTCCTCCAGCGCGGCGATGGCCTCGGCGCGGTCGGCGGCCAGCGCATGGAGCTGCCCGTCACCGCGGCCTCGCTGCAGGAGGCCGAGGAGGCTGGCACTGGGTGCTATCACTGGCTCGAACATGAGGTCAGCATCCGTTGCGGCGGTCGTAGTGGCAACGGGATTTCCGTCGCCGGGGTCTCTGGTCGGTACTGCGGTGGGCGCCCGGGCGCCGGAATCACCGAAGGTTACCGCCTCGGACCCCCGTCCGCACACAGGGCGACGAGTGCTGCTGCCACAGTGGCATATGCCAGAGGAATTTTGCGTGCGATCTGTCCAAATCGCCCGCAACGGTCAGAACCCCGTGCGACAGTCTTCTCACTACCCGACCGGCCCACACCCCGCGGGCCGCACCAGAGCTATGGACCTGCCATGACCATGCCTTTAGGCACCGCCCGCCCGCCGGACACCGCCACGGCCGACGTCGCCCCGGCGGGCACGGACGGCCCTGGCGCGGGACGGGCGGGCGGAACGGACCACGCCCGCGACGAGTCGGACGGCGGCTCCGAGAGCGGAACGGACGGCAGAGTGGACGGAACGGCACAGGAGCCGTCCGGCCCGCACCTCAACGACGGCGGCACCGACGGCGGCATCGACGACGGCACCATCGGCTCGGCCGAGTGGGACCTGCTGACCGACGGCGTCCACTGGAACCCGGAGACCTACGTCCTCCTCGGGTGCGACCCCGACCACGGCCCACTCAGCCTCGACCGGCTGCCCGACCGCCTCCCGGAGGCGGACCGGCCGCTGCTGCGCCGGATGATGACCGACGCCCTGGTGCACGGCCGCCCGGCCGCCGGCACCCTGCGGATCCGCCGACCCGGCGGGCGGCACGACAGCGTCGACTGCGCGGGCGAGCCCGTGCTCGGCGCGGACGGCACCGTCACCGCGCTGCGGATGCTGCTCCGGCCCGCCCCGCCGATCTGAGCCGCGCGCCACCCCGGGCGCGCGCCACCTTGAACGCGCGCCCCCACTTCGCACCACACCCCGCCAGTCCGCGACGAGCACCGGCGTGCCCCGGCGCACCCCGGAGTACTCCCGCCTCCGGCGCGCGCCCGACCGTTCACGCCGGCCGTGGCCCGCTCACATCGACCGCAGCCGCTTCTTCGCATCGGCCGCCCGCAGCTCCCGGCCGAGCTCCGCCCGCAGGTCGTCCACCACCGGCAGTCCCTGGTACCGCGCGGTCAACCGGTGCATCTCGCGCAGCCGGTCCCACGTCCGGTGCGAGGAGTTCTGGCCGATCAGGTCCAGCACCGCCCGGGCCTGGAACTCCGCCGCCTCCGGGTCCCCGGTGAGCCAGTGCACCGACGCCAGGGTGATCCGGTCGAACAGCGCCGAACGCAACTGCCCGGTGCCCTCGCGCAAGGTGATCACCCGCTCCGCGTGCCGCCGGGCCCGGGCGGCGGCGGCCGGGTCGTGCTCGGCCAGGGTGCGCAGCGCCAGGGCCTGCATCCCGCGCAGCTCCGCCTCGTCGAAGATCTGCATCCAGGACGGCGGCGGCTCCGGCGACTCCTCGGCGAACAGGTCCTCGGCCTCGCCGAGCAGCCGATGGGTGTCCTGCGAGTGCCCGATCGAGGCGCGCGCCCAGGCCTCGACGGTGTTGAACATCGCGCGCGTTCTCGGCAGCAGCCGGCCGCCCCCCGCCTTGGCCGCCGTCATGAGCTCGATCGCGTCGTCGGCCCGGCCCAGGTGCACCATCTGACGCGCGGCCCGGGAGATCGCCTCACCGGTCCGCGGCCGGTCCCCGGCCTCCTTGGCCGCCTCGGCCGCGATCATGAAGTACCGCTGGGCGGTGGGCTCCAGACCCACGTCGTGCGACATCCAGCCGGCCAGCACCGCCAGGTTGGCCGCCACCAGCCACAGGCGCTGCTCCACCGCCGGTGAGTGCCGGTGCGTCAGCAGTCCACCCACCTCGTTGAGTTGGCCGACCACCGCCTTGCGCTGGAGCCCGCCGCCGCGCGCCGCGTCCCAGGCGCGGAACACCTGCACCGACCGCTCCAGCGACTCCACCTCGTCGAGCCCGACCGGGCCCGCGTCGTACACGTCCACCGCCGGGCGTGCCCCGCCCCCGGTGACCACCTGGCGCGGCCCGGGGACGGAGGCCGCGTACGCGACCGCGTCCCCGCCCAGCCAGCCCTTCAGCGAGTCGGCGATGACCGCTCCTGCCGTGAGCGCGGCTCCCGCGCCCACCAATCCACGTCGGTTCAGCATGAGGTCCATTCCCGTGAACTCGGTGAGGACCGCGGCTGTTCGATCCGGCGACCACGGCACTGCCGCGGACGACTCCGCTCCGGACCTGGTGGGCCGGTGTCGTTCCAGACCGAGGTCCTCAGTGGTGACGACACGTCCGAGCCGCTCCGTGAACACGGCCGCCAGCACCCGCGGCACCGGATCGCGGGGAATCTCCCCCTGCTCGATCCAGCGTCGTACCCTCGACGTGTCGGTGGACAACTGCTGCTGCCCCATCGCGGCACCCCGACGGTTGACCAGCCGTGCGAGTTCGCCCTTGGACCATCCGGTCAGGACGAACAGATCGGCGAGTCGGGTGTTGGGTCCCCTGCTCAACGAAGCCCCCAGGTTCCTCGGCTCCTCCGAGGCTAGAGGTTCGGGCAAGTGCCAGGCGAGCATTCGCCACCGTTCGCCAGGGCCCGCCAGACTACTAAGCCAGTGCCCGGAGGGTGTGTTGTAGAGGTGCGCCACCCCGCCTCGCGGGTCGGACGGCGTTCCACCGGCGTCGGGGCACTCCCCCGGCGGTGGCACGGAACGCTCCCGGCCCTCACCCGAGGGGGTGGCGCGGCCGGGTGGCGCGGGAGCGCCGGGCACGGCCGCGGCAGTCCGGCCGACCGCATTCCCCAGGGTGCGGACGGCCGGAACACCGCCGAACAGGGGTTCCCCTACCCCGCGTCCGTGCCCGGCGCTCGCGCACCATCCACCGAAGCAGGGCCGCCGTCATGCCAGGAAGCACACGGCACCGGCCCTCCCCCGCCCCCGCGGGGCGAACCCCCCGACGGACCGGAAGGGACCACCCTCAGCCCATGTACTCCTCAGCGACGACCCCCACGCCGACCGCGACCCGCGCCGCGCTGCGACCCCCCACCGCAGCCGCCGGCCGTCCCGGTCCCAAGCAGGTGCCCCCGACGAGCCGTCCGGCGGCTCCTCGCGGCACCGAGGGCCGGTCGACGGACACCCTGGTCCCGGTCGGCCGTACGGCGCTGGGACTGCGCGGCCCCGAGGCCGCGCCGCCGGCCGGGCACCGCCTCCCGCTCGCCCGTCAGATCGACGGCCAGGTGCTGCGGGCCCGGCGGCCCGGCCAGCCCGCCGGGCCGGAGCGGATCGACCCGGCGGCGCTGCAGACCCCGGCCGTGCGGGCCGCGCTGGCCGGTGTCGCGCGGATATGTCCCGCGTTCACCCCGCGCCAGGTACTGCGCGAGGGCAGCCGCCACATCCTGGTGGCGGGCACCATCGGGCGGGCTCCGGTGGTCGCCAAGTGCCTGGCGCCGCAGGCGGTGCGGAGTGAGTACTTCGAGCAGCTGGTGGCCGACTTCCACCACGAGGTCGCGGTCTACCGGGCGTTCGTCCGGCACCGCCCGCCGGTGCGGCTGCCCCGGCTGGTCGCGGCCGACCACGACCGCTGCGTGCTGGTCATGGAGCGCGTTCCGGGGCGCCCGGCGGCCCGCGAGCGCCACCCGGTCAACGCGCCCACCCCGGGCGAGGTACGGGCGCTGCTCGGCGCCGTACGGACGCTGAACCTGTGGCGGCCGCCGAGCGACGTGTTCCGGCCGCGCCTGGACTACCAGTTGGAGATCGCCCGCTACCACTCGGTGGGCCAGCTCACCGACCGGGACGCCGGCGACCTGCGCGGCCTGCTGCACGGCCTCGGCCACACCCCGCTGCAGCTGTGCCACGGCGACGCGCTGCTGAGCAACATGCTGCTGGCGCCGTCCGGGCCGGTCCTGGTCGACTGGGAGCAGGCCGGCTGGTACCTGCCGGGCTACGACCTGGCGGTGCTGTGGAGCGTGCTCTCCGGCGACACCGCGGCCCGTCGCCAGATCAGCCAACTCGCCCAGAGCGGCGGCACGATGGCCCGGGACGCGTTCCTGGTGAACCTGGTGCTGGTGCTGATGCGGGAGATCCGGCTGTACGACGTGCCGGGCGCCGGCGAGGAGCAGCGGATCATGATCCGCCGGCTCTACGACGACGCCGCGCTGGCCCGTCGGGCCGTCCGGGCCGCGGTCGGGACGCGCTGAGTCCAGCGGGCCGTCACGGCCGGGCGCCCCGCTCCAGGGCGGCCCGGCCGGCGGCCTCCAGCACGGTCTCGTCCGGCGCCAGGTGCACCCGGCTGCTGAGCACGTCCCGCAGGTAGCGCTCCAGCGGGTGACGCCGGCTCAGCCCCGGGTTGCCGGTGAGTGCGACCGCCTGCTGGACCGCCGCGGTGGCGGCCCGGGTGGCCAGCAGGTGGGCCGGGCCGGTCCGGGCCACGGCGTCCGGCTCGCCCCGGTCCACCCGGGGGGCCAGGCCCGCCACCAGTTCCTCGGCGCCGATCAGTTGGGCCTCGATCTCGCCGAGCGCGCAGCGGTAGCGGGGCAGGGTGCCGAGCGGTTCGGTCAGGTTGGCCGGGGTGCGCTGGTTGAGGAAGCGGACCAGCCAGGACTCCGCGGCCCGGGCGACACCGATCGCCACCGCGGAGAGGGCCAGATCGTGCCAGGCGCGGGCGAGTTGGACCTCCGCGTCGTCCTGGCGGGCAGGAGTGCCGAGTCCGAGCGCGAGTTCGGCCGGCACCCGGACCCGGTCGAGCACGACGTCGTGGCTGGCGCTGGCCCGCAGGCCGAGCTGGTCCCAGGTCGGGTCGATCTCCAGGCCCTCGCTCTCGCCGCGGACCAGGAAGGTCCCGACCCTCGGCTCGGGCTCGTCGGTCCGCGCGGTGACCGCCATCCAGGCCAGCGCCTCGGCGCCGGTGCAGTAGGTCTTCCGGCCGGTCAACAGCCAGCCGGAGCCGTCCCGCCGGGCCACCGTCCCGGGCAGTTCGCCCGGCCGGCCGCCGGGCTCGGCCCGGAGCGTGTTGACCAGCGCGGGCCCGCGCCGGGACTCGGTGAGCAGTCGCCGGTAGCCGGCCGTCGGCCAGCTCGCGCGGCGGGCCTGCTCGGCGTGCTGGAGCAGGGTGCAGGCGGTGACCACCGCCACCGAGGCGTCGCCGCGGCCGAGTTGGGCGAGCACCCGGACGGTGTCGGCGAGCGTGCCGCCCGGTCCGCCGTACCGCTCGGAGACGGTCAGGGTGAGCAGGCCGGCCTCGTGGACCGCCTCGATGCCCTGGTACGGGAAGGTGGCGTCGCGGTCGTGCTCCTCGGCGCGGGCGGCGAGCAGGTCGACCACCCGGGGCAGCCCGGCCAGGGCGGCCTCGACCGCCGAGCGGTCGGGCGCGGAATGGCCGGAACCCGACGGCTCGTCTCGGCCCCGGTCGTTCGAGGGTTCGGTCCGGCGCCGGTCGTTCGAGGGGCGTTCGACGGTGGAACGATCATCGGACGAACGTTCATTGGGCGAACGGTCGTCCGACGGGCGGTCGGTGGCGGCGGTGATCGTCATGGTGCTGGTGCCTCCGGGCGGCAGCGTGGGCTCAGCGAGTGCGGACGGCACGCCGTACGGGCGCGCGGAACCGGTCAGCGGCTCCGGAGGTCAGCGCACGGCGCGCCCCCGGATTCGGCGCCGACCCGGTCCGGTCGGCCACCCGCCGCCACGGGGACGAATCCCCCTCAGCGGCCCGGACACGCCGCGCTGGCGGTGCGTCGCAGGTCCAGGTGCCTGCGGCGGGTCAGCAACGGAAAACGGCACGACATGTCCGCGACTTTACGAACCTGTGATCGATACCGTCAAGCAGCGTCCGGCCCCCGGGCAGGGGGCGGTCAGCCCTGCTGGAACATGTCCGCCGGGAGCGGCTTCAGCAGCTGATACAGGTCGTCCGAAATCGGTCGGTCCCACGACGCGATGGTGACCAGGACGCCGTCGCTGCGGCCGAACTGGGCGCAGAACACGCGTTCCTCGCTGACCTTGACCTTCTTCACGATCAGCAGGTCGTCCCCGAGCATCACCGGGAAGTCCTCGGCCGAGGCGAACTCGACCGGCTCGTCGTTCTCCAGCGCCGCGAGCAGCTGCCGCACCTCGAAGGGCACGCCGTCGCCGGTCTCCCGGGCGGGCGAGCCCTCGGGGAGGTTGCCGATGAACATCGCCGGGCCTCTGCCGCCGAACAGGTCGTAGCGCAGGAAAATCCCCTGGCAGGAGCCGTCCGGGCCGGTCATCATGGCCGCACCGAAGTCGCCGGGCCAGTCGCCCGGGTCCATGGCGAGCACGTCGAAGTCCGGACCGGCGGGCTGGCCGGAGCGACGGCGGAGAAAAGACATGGGAACATCGTACGTGCCCAGCACACCACGCTCGCGAGGTGGGTGGGGCGCCGACGGGGCACCGGCCGGAGATCGACGCTCAGAGACCAATGTTGACTCTGAGCAACCGTCCGGGCTACGTTCGGTTCAGCACGACAGCCGTTCTGGGTTTCACCCTTCGGGGGGACGGCATGTCGCAACGCGGCCCTACACGCGTTTCCCTCACTGTGCACTTGTCGTGCCGAACTGCCGAGCACCCAGCTTCGTCGTCGCACACAGCGCAACACAAGCCAACAGTTCCATGCAACAAGAGCCAGATCCGCGGGGCCCCGGCCCGTCGCTCCCGTGGATCTGCTCGGGACGCCGCCGCGTGGGGGCGTGCGGGTCCCGAGCACAGGTGCCGTCATCCGAGTCGCTCTCGGGCTTCGGCGCCAGCCTCCCGGCGACTGCCGGCCCCTCGTGGGCCGGGACCGGCCGACGCACCCCGGTGCGCAGGGGATGACTGGGAGGCATGGCCTGGCAGCGCTGCCGGGCTGCACAGCAGGCGCCGTGTCTGGCCGCGTGGGGGCGGTGGGCACGGCGTCTGCCTGTGCTCATACTCTGAGCTGCGTTTGTCTAACAGTCAACAGAAATTCTGACGGGGCACGCTCAATAGATCATCAGTTGTGATGATCGGTGTCGAAATCATCCACGGAACGGATCCGCCCGTTCCCGCCCGCTGCCGTGCTCGGCACCGGGCGGGGGCCGCTCCGCGGGGACCTGCCGGTCAACTCAGGCGAGGCCGGTCAACTCGGGCGGGGCCTGTCGCTCGGACGAGGCCGGGCGCTCAGGTGAGGTCGAACTCGCCGTCCCGGGCGCCGAGCACGAAGGCCCGCCACTCGGCCGGGGTGAAGACCAGGATCGGCCCGTCCTCCTGCCGGCCGTCCCGCATCCCGATGTACCCGTCCACGAACGCGATCTGGACGTCCCCGACGCCCTGGCTGCTGCACAGCCACTCGGCCCCGGTGAAGTCCACCTTCGGCTTCCCGTTCGGTGCCGGCTCCGGCTCGGCGCCGATCGCCCCGGTGTCCGTCCCGCTGTTCACTGTCGTCACTGATCGATCTCCTCCCGACGGCTTTCCCCGGTCAGCCTAGTCACCCCGCCCACGCCGGTCAGCGGGTTCACGAGGACTCCCCCGACGGGGTGGAGAACCGGCGGAGGAACGCTTGAGACCGGGTGGAGCGTGTCCCGACCGGCGGGGGCCCCGGGCAGCTGCCAGAGTGCTGCCAGGAGGCGGGCACGGCCCCGCACGCCGCACGCCGGCCGCACCGCGGCCCCGTACGGGCCCTGGGCCCTCCTGACCGCCGCTCGACCAGCACCCCGTCCACCGCCCACCCACGACCCGTTCTAGGGAGCAGCCGATGAGCCGCCGGGACGGCACCCGCGCCGACGTCATCCCCATCTCCGACGCCCCCTCGGCCCACCCCCCGGCGCCCCGCACCCCGACCGCGCGCACCCCGCTGCCCCGGCCGACCCCCTCCCGGCCCGCCACCCACGGCCGGGTCGGGATCGTCCTGGTCTCGCACAGCCGGGAACTGGCCACCGCCGTACGGGACCTGGCGCTCGCGCTGACCGGATCCGACTCCCCCGCGCCGGTCGCCGCGACCGGCGGCGACCCGTCCGACGGACCGGGCATCAGCGCGGTGCTGGTGGCCGCCGCCACCCGGCGGGTCGACCAGGGCCACGGCGTGGTGGTGCTCGCCGACCTGGGCACCGCGGTCGGCACCGTACGGGCCCTGCTGTCGGAGGCCGACGAGCACGGGCTGCCGTTCCCGGTGCGCTTCGCCAACGCGCCGTTCGTCGAGGGCGCGGTGGCCGCCACCGCCACCGCCACCGCCGGCGGGGACCTGGCGGCGGTGCTGGACGCGGCCGAGGAGGCCTACCGGCAGGGCAAGGGCTGAGCCGTTCGGGCTACGGGCGCTCCCTGCCCTCCCAGGTGTAGACCGCCGGCCCGCGGGACTCCAGCGCGTGCCGCAGCCGGTCGTGCTCGGAATCGATCATCGGCGGCAGTTCGTCCAGCCCGAACCAGCCCACCGCCAGCGACTCGTCGTCGTTCACCCGGGCCTCGCCGCCGACCGCCCGGCAGCGGAAGGTCAGCACCAGGTACTGCGTCACATCGCCGTTCGGGTAGGTGACCTCGGGCGAGACGGTGGCCGAGGCGAGCAGCTCGGGCACGACCACCACCCCGGTCTCCTCCAGGCACTCGCGCACCACGCAGTCGGCGGGCTGCTCCCCGGGGTCGAGGATGCCGCCGACCGGCGCCCACCGGCCGTCGTCGGCCCGGCGGGTGAGCAGCACCCGGTCGCGGTCGTCCAGCACGACGGCGACGACGGCGCTCAGCCAGAGCGGGCGGTTGCCCACCACGGCGCGGAGTTCGGCGAGGAAGGGGGGAATGGCCATGTGGCGCAGCCTATCGAGCCGGTCTCGAACGGCTCGTACGGGTGGGCGGCTCGTACCTGCGGCAGCCCTACGGGCGCCGGGTGGGCGGATCGCCGGGCCGGCCGCCGGGCGGACTCAGCAGGGCGAGGACGGTGAGGGCGAGGATGCGCAGGTCGAGGCGGAGCGAGCGGTTCTCGACGTACCAGAGGTCGAGTTCGGCCCGGTCCGGCGGCGGGCCGGGCGGGTGGCCGGTGTGGAGCTGGGCCCAGCCGGTGAGTCCGGGCCGTACGGCGAGGCGGCCGCGCTCGCGGCGCGAGTAGCGGAGCACCTGGTCGGGACGGTCCGGGCCGGGGCCGATCACCCCCATCTCGCCGCGGGCGACGTTCCACAGCCGCGGCAGCTCGTCCAGGCCGGTGCGGCGCAGCAGGGTGCCGAGGCGGCCGTCCCGGCCGGTCCGGAAGCGCAGGAGCTGGAACTCGCGGCCGTGCCGTCCGGCGCGGGTCTGCCGCTGGAGCACCGGGCCGCCGGTGGTGCAGCGGAGCAGGACGGCGATCAGCAGGCCCAGCGGGAGCGCCACGATCGCGGCCAGGGCGGCGAGGGCGAGGTCGCCACCGCGTTTCATGAGGCGGACACGGCGCTGTCCGGTCTGCCGCTCATCGCTCCCCCTCCACGGCGCTTCGAGCAGCGAGAACGCATTCACAGTAGAGGGGGGATGAAGCCGGTGCCCGGGAATGGTGAAAGAAGGCGGAAGAAGATTGTCAGACACGCCGAAATTCGGTCGATCTGACCAATTTCACTCGATCTACTGATCCATCGCCCCGCAGTTCCCCACTCCCCGTTCGGGGGAATCCCCGGCCGAGGGGTTCCGGCGGAGCGGCCCTGCCCCGGGGCCCGCGCGGAGGCGCCGCTAGAGAGCGGTGCCCCGCCGGTAGCGGAGCACCCCGAAGGCGATCCGGCCGAGCAGCAGGACGCCCGTCGCCAGGCAGCCGGCCACCGCCATCGCCCAGGCCGGTCCGTCACTGTCCGGAACGGTCACCGCCACGACGATGCCCAGCGCCAGGCAGGCCAGGCCCGTCACGGTCAGCGGAACCCGGTGGGTGACCAAGGCGCAGCCGCTCCAGGCGCGCGCCATCCGGGTCGCACCGTGCAGGTGCAAGTGATCACGGTCCGCATCTGCCATGAGCCCAAGGTACCCCGGGCGGGCCCCGGAGGCAGCCCGCGCGGAGTGAGTCCTCCGGCACTTCGCACGACCGCCCGTCAGGGTGTGGTGCCGGCCCGTGGAAACGTGTCCGAGCTCCACAATCAGTCCACGAAAAATCCTCGTCCCCCCGGTACAACCATCCACCCGGTGCAGCGGTCTCAATGGCATCGAGTGATCCAGGAGCCGTTCCCGGGACGGGTGTGAACCCCCCACCGGAAACCGGAAATACCCAGATGGCGGAGCCGCCGCCGTCTGGAGTCGGAGGCCGGGCTCCGTCCTCCGGCGGTACCGCCACGCCGCTCGGCGACCGAGGGGGAACCGTTGCCGCAGTCCCAGTCCACCACATCGATCTCCATGGCCCGCGCCAGGCCCGTCCCCGGCGTCCGGGCACTGCCGCCGCCCACCGGGTGCGCGGCCGACCACCACGGCGTGGACCGGCGCCGTCCGCCCCTTGAGGCGGAACAGCAGGACGCGCGGGGCGAATGGCTGCGGTTCGCCCCCGTACAACCGCTGTTCCGGGCCCGGGCCGCCCAGCGGCTCGCCGTCCTCGCCTACCACGGGGTCACCGACCACCGTTCCTTCGGCGCCCAGCTCGACCGGCTACGGAGGCTGGCCACCCCGGTCTCGCTGGAGGCCGTGCTCCAGGCCGTCACGGAGCGGCGGCCGCTGCCGCCCCGGAGCGTCCTGGTCACCTTCGACGACGCCGACCGGAGCGTCCTCACCCACGCCCTGCCCGCCCTCGACGCCCGCGGCATCCCCGCGACCGCCTTCGTCATCTCCGAGCTGATCGGCACCGAGCGCCCCTTCTGGTGGCACGAGGCCGACTTCCTCGCCCGGCACGGCGGCCGCGCCCGCTCACTCGACTGCGGCCACCCGTCCCAGCTGCTCCGCCGGCTCAAGGCCATGCCCGATCCGGACCGGCGCCGCAGCCTGCACGAGCTGCGGGTCAGCGCCGACCGCCGGCCGCCCAGCCAGGAACAGCTCACCCCCGCCGACCTGCTCGCCCTGCGGGACGGCGGCGTCGCCATCGGCAACCACACCCAGGGGCACCCGTGCCTCGGCCGCTGCGACGACGCCACGGTCCGCGCCGAGATCACCGGCGCCCACGAGGCCCTCACCCGCTGGCTCGGCGAACCCCCGATCGCCTTCGCCTACCCCGACGGCGGCCACGACCCCCGTGCGGAAACCGTCCTGCAGGAACTCGGCTACCGACTCGGCTTCCTCTCCGACCACCGCCTCGGCCCCCGCATCCCCACCCACCCCCTCCAGATCAGCCGCCTCCAGGTCGACTCCAGCACCAGCACCCGCCGCTTCGACACGATCCTCTCCGGCCTCGAACCCGCCTATCGCCGCTGGCGCCGCCAAGCCGTCGCCTGACACCCCGCCGCACGGGAAGTCGGGGCAGTCGACTTCGTACGCGGTGGCTTCGGGGACAAAGCACCCGCACGGGAAGTCGGACGGACCGACTTCCCGTGCGGGTGCTCACTCCAACGGGCGATCACATCCCGGCCGGGTGCCGTGCCCGGTTCGCCACCAACGCACGCGGGAAGGCCGGGCCGGCCGCGTGCCTCACAGGCATGCGGAATGCCCGCCGGGCCACGGACCTCATGCCCCGAGGCGCTCGCACGAGGAGTCGGGCGAGGTTTCGGGGGCTTCCCCCGCGGGTGCCGGTGTCAGGGAATGAGGGTGGCGAGGGCCGCGCCCTGGGGGTAGAGGGTGGCGGTGGCGGGGAGGGTGGCCGGCCGGCCCGCGTGCAGGACGGTGAGGGTGCCGGTGCCGGTGCGCGTGGGGTCGGCGACGCGGCGCAGGGCCTGGGCCGCGACCGCGTCGGCGGAGCCGAACAGGGTGAGGGCCGGGGAGGCGGTGGGGGCGACGGCGGCACGGATGCGGTCGTCCACGAGTTCGTAGTGGGTGCAGCCGAGGACGATGACGTCGGTGCCCGTCGGCGTACGGGCGGCGGCGTCGGCGATGGCGGCGGTGATGGCGTCGTCGTCACCGTGCTCGACGGCGTCCGCGAGGCCCGGGCAGGCGACCTCGGTGACCTCGGCCGTGCCGCCGAAGTCGCGGATCAGGCCGCGCTGGTAGGCGCTGCCGGTGGTGGCCGGGGTCGCCCAGATGGCGACGCGTCCGCCGAGCGCGGCGGCGGGCTTGATCGCCGGGACGGTGCCGATGACCGGCAGTCCGGGTTCGAGCTCGGCCCGCAGGGTGGCGAGCGCGTGGACCGAGGCCGTGTTGCAGGCGATCACCAGTGCGTCCGGCTCCAGGGCCGCCGCCGCCCGGCAGCAGCCGAGGGCGAGTTCGGTGACCTCTTCGGGGGTGCGCGGCCCCCAGGGCATCGAGGCCGGGTCGGAGGACAGCACCAGATCGACGTCCGGGCGCAGCTTCCGAAGGGCGGCGGCGGCGGCCAACAGGCCGATTCCGGAGTCCATCAGTGCGATCTTCACGGGGAACGACTTTAGTCGATCCGCCCCTCGGGGCCCGTTCTGCGGCAGACTGCCGGGGTGACCGCCCTGCTGTGGATCGCCTCGTCCTCCCTGCTGGTCTGGCTCTGGCTGGCGTGCTGCCACGGCTTGTTCTGGCGCACCGACGTGCGGCTGCCGCCGCGCCGCCCCCCGGTGCGGTGGCCGCAGGCGGCGATCGTGGTTCCGGCCCGGGACGAGGCGGCGGTGCTGCCGGTGAGCCTGCCGAGCCTGCTGGCGCAGAAGTACCCGGGGCGGGCGCGGGTGATCCTGGTGGACGACCACAGCTCGGACGACACCGGCGCACTGGCGGCGGCGCTGCGGACGATCGACGGGCTGGAGCTGACCGTCACCACCCCTCCCCCGCTGCCGCCGGGCTGGACGGGCAAGCTGTGGGCGCTGCGGCACGGGGTGGAGCTGGCCGGTCCGGACGTCGAGTACCTGCTGCTCACGGACGCGGACATCGCGCACGGCCCGGATTCGCTGGCCGAGCTGGTGGCCGCCGCCGAGAGCAACGGTCTCGACCTGGTGTCGCAGATGGCCCGGCTGCGGGTGGAGACCGGCTGGGAGCGGTTGGTCGTCCCGGCGTTCGTGTACTTCTTCGCCCAGCTGTACCCGTTCCGGTGGAGCAACCGCCCCGACGGCCGGACGGCGGCCGCGGCGGGCGGCTGCTCGCTGGTGCGGCGGGAGGCGCTGGAGCGCGCGGGCGGAGTGGCCGCGATCCGGGGCGCGGTGATCGACGACGTGTCGCTGGCCCGGGCGGTGAAGTCCTCGGGCGGTCGGATCTGGCTGGGCCTGGCCGGGGAGGTGGACAGCGTCCGCCCGTACCCCCGGCTGGAGCAGCTGTGGCGGATGGTGTCGCGCAGCGCGTACGCCCAGTTGAGGCACTCGCCGGCGCTGCTGCTCGGGACGGTGCTGGGGCTGCTCCTGGTGTACCTGGTGCCGCCGGTGGCGGCGGTGGCCGGGCTGGTCGCGGGGGCACCGCTGGTGGCGGGCGTCGGCGCGGCGGCCTGGGCGCTGATGGCGGGCACCTACCTGCCGATGGTGCGGTACTACGGGCGGCCGGCCGCGGCGGTCCTGCTGCTGCCGTTCACCGCCGTGCTGTACCTGCTGATGACGGTGGACTCGGCGGTGCAGCACTGGCGCGGCCGGGGCTCGGCCTGGAAGGGCCGGACGTACTCGCGGGGGTGAGAATTCCCCGCCGCGCCGGCCCCGGCGGATCCATACTGCTCGAATGGACCGTCAGCAGATCTCCCGGCTCGCCCACGCCCACCACCCGATCGCGGCGCCGCTGGCGGACGAGTCGGTGGCCCGGCTACTGGACCGCGCGCTGGCCGGACGGGAGTCCGGCCGGATGCTGGACCTCGGCTGCGGCGAGGGCTCCTGGCTGCTGCGGGCGCTGGCCGCGCGCCCGGGCTGGCGGGCCGTGGGGGTGGACGTGGACGCGGCGGCGCTGACGAGGGCGTGGGAGAGCGCGACCACGCTCGGCCTGGTGCGCCGGATCGGCCTGCACCACCAGGACGTCCGGGAGTTCACCGCCGTGGGACCCTTCGACCTGGTGCTGTGCGTCGGCGCCACCCACGCCTTCGACGGACTGCTGCCGACGCTCGCGGCCGCCCGTGAACTCCTGGCCCCGGGCGGCCTGTTGCTGGTCGGCGAGGGGTTCTGGGAGCGCGAGCCGTCCCCGGCCGCGCTGGACGGCCTGGGCGCGGCCCGGGAGGACTTCGCCGACCTCGCGACCACCACCGACCGGGTGCTCGCGGACGGTTGGACTCCGGTGTACGGGCACGTCAGCACGGTGCGGGAGTGGGACGACTACGAGTTCTCCTGGACCGGTTCGCTGGCCGAGTGGGCGCTGGACCACCCGGACCACCCCGACGCGGCGGCTGCCCGGGAGGCCGCGGACCGGCACCGCGCCGAGTGGCTGCACGGCTACCGGGGGACGCTCGGCTTCGTCACCTACCTGCTGCGCCGCGACTGAGCAGCCGCCAGGGGAGCGAACCGACCGGGCGTCATCCGCGCGGTGCGGCTCAGCCCTTCTGAAGCCGCTCCCGCTGCACCAGGTAGTCCAGCACCTCGGGCATCGCCTCGACGCCGCCGGCCTTGGTCGGCGAGGTGCGGTACTCGCCCTGGACGACCACCGTCGGGAGCTCGTTGACGCCGTAGCGCTTGAACTGCGCGGCCGCGTCGTCCACCGACCGCCGCACCTCGGCGGAGCCGTACGCGGCCCGGAACCTCTGGGCGTCGACGCCTTGGCGCGCGGCCCAGTTGGTGGCGGTGGCCTCGGTGGTGACGTCGACCCCGTCGTTGTGGATCGAGCGGAAGGCGGTGGTCTGCAGGCGCTCGACCAGGCCGAGGCGCTCCAGTGTGAAGTACAGGCGCGCGTGGGCACGCTGCACGCGCTCCTCCGGGCTGCCCGGCCAGATCGCCGGGACGCGGCGCAGCGCGACGTCGGCGCGGTGCTTCTCGGCCCAGGCCTGCAACGACGGTTCGAGCGCCTGGGAGTGGCCGCAGTCGTACCAGAAGAACTCGGCCGCCTCGGTGCGGGCGCTCTCGCGCACCGGCTGGGGGTGGTCGAGCCTGACGAACTGGACGCCCTCGACGGGGTGCCGGTGGGGCGCCGCGCCGGCCTGGAGGGGGGACGCGACGATCCCGGCGGCGACGGCGAGCAGGACGGTGGACCGCAGCAGCGACTTCGATTTCACACCGGGCAGTGTGCTGGTGACGTTTCGTTACCGACGAGTCCGCTGCGGGCGGCCGGGCCGGATTCCCCCGAACGGCGCACCGCGGTCCCTCGGCAGGACTCGCGACGCGAGCCCGCTCCGAACCCCCGAGCCCCCCGTCAGCGCGCGACCGGTGGACCGGCGGACCACACCTCGGCGACCAGCCGCTGCCAGTCGTCCACCACCGAGCCCAGCTCGAAGTGCTCCAGCGCGTGCGCCCGGGCGGCCGCGCCGAGGCCCGCCCGGTTGACCGCGAGCACCTTGGCCAGCGCCTCGGCCAGGGCGAGCGGGTCCCCGGGGGCGACCAGGGCTCCGGTGGCGCCGTCCCGGACCACTTCGCGCACCCAGCCGACGTCGGTGGCGACGGCCGGCACCCCGGCCAGCGCCGCTTCGATCAGCGCGCCGGGCACGCCCTCGCTGTCGCTGGTGAGCAGCAGCGCGTCGGCGGCGCGGTAGAGCGGGGCCGGGTCGGGCAGGGCGCCGAGGAAGTGGGCGCGGGCGGCGGCCGGGTGGCGGGCCAGGGCCTCGCGCAGCGGGCCGTCCCCGGCGATGGCGAGCCGGACGTCGGGCAGGCGGTCGAGCACGTCGAGGGCGAGGTCGAGCCGCTTCTCCGGGGATATCGCACCGATCCAGGCGACCAGCAGGACGTCCGCGGGCAGGCCCAGGGCGTGCCGGGCGGCACGCCGGTCGGCCCGGCCGTCGGCGGGCGGATAGCTCTCGGCGGCACGGGAGTTGGGGATCACCCGCACCTTTCCCGCGGGGAGTCGGAACTGCTCCTCCAGCACCGCGCGCGCCTCGTCGGTGAGCGTGGTGACGGCGGCCGCGCGGTGCATCAGCGCGCCGCCGCGCAGCCGGCGCAGGCGGGTGACGGTCCAGTAGCGGGGGTGGCCGACCGAGACGTAGACGAAGGGGGTGCGGGTGCCGGCCAGGGCGAGGGCGCAGGCGGCCAGGGTGTGGGAGCCGTGGGCGAGCACCACGTCGGCGGCGCGGGCGGCGGAGCGCAGCGCCAGCAGGGTGCTCGGGTGCATCCGGCCGGGGCCGAGGACGGCGGCGTAGTGCAGGGCGGAGGCGCCGGGGCCCTCGTCGGGGAGTCCCTCGGGCGGCTCCCCCGAGCGGGGTTCGAGGGGTTCACCGGCCTCGGCCCCCGCCGCGTCGTCCCGGCGTCCGCCGGTTCCGGCGCGCATGCCGGACTCGGGGCGTCTGCCCGGTGGGACGGCGAGCGCGGCGGGGTGCGGGGCGAGGGCGCACAGCGCGGAGGACTGGCCCCGGCGCCGCAGTTCCCGGTGGAGGTCACGGGCGAAGTTCTGGGCTCCACCGCGTCGGGAGTCACTGATCAGGTGCAGGACGCGCGGGCGGGTTCCGGCCGGATCGGCCGACGTACGGTCGGGCATGGACTGACCTTGGCACAGCAACGCGCCCGGTACAGCCCCTTCGCGCAACCTCGCGGTGGCCCGTGCGCCCGCGCCCGTACACCCGATGTGCGCTGAAGAGCCGCTGTCGTGCGCCGGTTGCGACCGCCGTGCGCCCCGCCTCGCCCCGTACCGCTCCACGTCGCCGCCCTCCGAACCACCGCACGCCGCGTCAAGTACCGGCTCACGACGCCATGTTGTCGGTCGCCCGGACACCGATGGACCGGTACGCGGAGCACCCTCCGGCCGTCCGGGGACAGCGGGTGCGGGCCGTCGACCGGTTACGCGGTTCGGGTGAACGCGGTTGGACCTCGACCCGGGCCGCTCGGCAGGATGTCCGGCCAGGGCGTCGTCGTACCGCCCCATCTCCCCCTCTCCCGCTCGGATTTGGAGTCACCCGGTGTTCAAGGGATTCCGCAGCTTCCTGCTGCGCGGAAACGTGGTCGACCTCGCGGTCGGCATCGTGATCGGCGCGGCCTTCACCGCCGTCGTCACCGGGTTCGTCAGCGCCTTCCTCACCCCGCTGGTCGGGGTCGCCTCCGGCGCGGTCGGCGACTTCACCCAGAAGACCTTCGAGGTGGGCGGCACCGAGTTCCCGTACGGGCTGTTCGTCAACGCGGTGATCGGCTTCGTGCTGACCGCCGCGGTCATCTACTTCGCCGTGGTGGTGCCGGTCGGCAGGCTGCGGTCGCGCTTCGAGAAGGAGAAGCCGGCCCCGGCCGCGAAGGTGGACTGCCCGGAGTGCCTGAGTTCGATCCCGGCCGCCGCGACCCGGTGCTCCTTCTGCACCTCGGAGGTCGGCCCCCGGCCCACCCTGCCCGCGCAGTCCCAGGCGCTGCAGTCGCACTGACGCCGTGCGGGCACCCGCGACCGCGCCCGTTCGACCGGTGCCGGCGCGGCCCGTGGCGGCCTGACCTGTGCTGACGGGAATTTTATTCCCGAAACATTCACGAGCCCCCGTCGCACCGGCGGCGGGGGCTCGAACGCGCCGGCGCACGCCCTGCCCGCAAAAGTTTCTCCGCAGGGACCGCGACCGTCCATCGCCCGGTCACCACAAGGCCTCGCGGCACCACCGTCCGGGCGCTGTTCGATCACTGACGGAACGCCAGGGTTGTCCGGAAGTGGTCGCCGTTATGTCCGTTCTTCCTACTTTCGAAACCTTTGTGCGAGCGAAGACTGTGTAAACACTCGAACTGCTCCGCCTCCCGCTCTCCTCAGCAGGCGCATTGTGGGCTTACCGTATGCCCCATGACCTCGCCCCGCTCCTACGACGGAGTCGGCTACCCCTCTCCGTCCTTCTCCTCCGGCACGCCGATCTACGACAGCCTCGTGGCTGAGCGCGGCGTCCCCCAGATCGCGCCCATCAACGTGCCGGCCGCCCTCCCGCCGGCACTGCCCTCCGCCTACGGCTCCGGTCTCAACCCGTCCTACGAGAACCGGTACGGCACCGGGTACGAGAGCGCCGGCAGCAACCTCCCCGCGCTGCCGCCCGCCCGCCTCGCCCTGGGCCCGGGCCCGAGCAGCGGCCCCTCCTCCGGCCCCGCCACGGCGTACATCCCTGCGCAGAGCGCGCCGGCGTACGCCTCCGCCCCGCAGCCGCCCGTCCCCGGGTACGGCGGCCCCCAGCCGTACCAGCGGCCGCAGCCCGCCGCCCCGGCCTTCGCGCAGACCTCCAGCGGCGGCTACCAGCCGACCGGCGGCCAGAGCTTCGGCGGCCAGAACACCTTCATCGGCCAGGGCGGCGGCCAGCAGACCTTCGGCGCGCAGCCGACCGGCGGACCGGCCGGTTTCGGCCAGCCCGGCGGTCAGCCGCAGGGCGGTCCGCAGAGCTTCGGCGGCCAGCAGTCCTTCGGCGGTCCCGCCCCGGCCGGCCCCGGCCTCCAGGGCCAGGGCGGCGACCAGGGCTTCGGCGGCGCCCAGTTGCGCCCGGCCATGGCTCCGGTCGCGCCGGTCCGCCCGATGCAGCCGCAGCGCCCCGGCCCGTACGGCGAGCCGGGCAACTACCAGCAGGGCGGCTACCAGCCGCAGGGCCAGGGCTACTGAGCCCGACGCCCCAGGGCCGACCCCACCCGGCCCGCACCCGCACCACCTGAGCACACCCCGGCGGGCCTGAACGCCGGGCGAACGGAGAAACGGGTCATCCACGGACCGCCCGGAACGCCCCCCACACGGCGTCCGGGCGGTCCGTGCGCGTACGGGGCCGGCATCTTCGGGGCCTGCCCCCCGGAGGAGAGCGTCGGGCCGTCCGTGCGCGTACGGGGCCGGCCGGGGCCCACGGGGGCCCGCGAGCGGGCGGCGGTGCGGCTGGCAGGATGGGGGAATGCACCTCACCGGACTGCACGTCTACCCCGTCAAGTCGATGTACCGTCTGAGCCCGGACACCGCCGCGGTCCACCCGTGGGGCCTGGACGGGGACCGCCGCTGGATGCTCGCCGACCCCACCGGACGGTTCGTCAGCCAGCGCGAGAACCCCGCCATGGGGCAGATCCGGGTCGGTCTGCTGCCCGGCGGCACGCTGACCCTGACCGCCCCCGACGGCTCCCGGATCGAGGTCCCCGCCCCCGCCGTCACCGCCGGCGACCCCGTCGCCGACGTCGAGGTCTGGGGCACCCGCTTCCGCGCCGTCGAGGCCGCGAAGGAGGCGCACCAGTGGATCGCCGACCACCTCGGCGACTACCGCCTGATCCACCTGGACGACCCGCGCGCCCGCCCCGTCGACCCCGAGTACGGCGAGCCCGGCGACACCGTCTCGATGGCCGACGGCTTCCCGCTGCTGCTCACCACCACCGCCTCGCTGGACCGGCTCAACGAACTGATCGCCGCCGAACACCCGGACGGCCACGAGACCCTGCCGATGGAGCGCTTCCGCCCCAACGTGGTGGTCGGCGGCTCCGAGCCGTGGGCGGAGGACGGCTGGCGCCGGATACGGATCGGCTCGGTGACCTTCAAGGTGGTCAAGCCCTGCGGCCGCTGCGTGGTCACCACCACCGACCAGGAGAGCGGCGAGCGGCGCGGCCCCGAGCCGCTGCGCACCCTGGCCCGGCACCACCGGCTGATGCGCAAGGCCGCGTTCGGGCAGAACCTGATCCCCGAGCGCGCCGCCGGTGTGACGGGCGACGTGCTCGGCACGCTGCGCGTCGGCGACGACGTCGAGGTGCTGGAGGACGGGGCGCACTGGCCCGCCGACGGGCGCTGACCGCACGCTCCGCCACCGTTCCGACGCGTCGTCCGCCGGTTCCCTGCGGGCGCGCCGGGCCCGGCCACGGTGCGCCCCGACGGAACCCGGGCTGTGCGCGCTCGTTGAAACAAGTGGTCGGAACCTGTGGCCGTGACGGGTGCTACCGGTGTCCGCGCGACGGCGGGCGGCAGGACCACTCACCCGGGCGCGCTACGGTGGGCGGGCGGCCCGCGCACCCCGCGCGTACGGCCCGTTGATCGCCGGCACGACCGACCGGCGGCAGGACCGACCGCCGGTACGACCGATCGCAGGCGGCACGACCGACTGTCGGTACGACTGATCGCCGGTACGACCGATCACCGGTGCGACGGATCGCCGGTACGACGAAGGTGGGCACGACGAAGGTGGGGAGGGCAGACCGTCATGGCTGAGCACAGGGTCCGGGTCACCCAGGACAGCGCATCCCGCTGGCGTCGCCGCGCGGGCGAGTACGACACGCTCGCCGAGGCCCTGGCGGCCGCCGAGCCGGGCGACACCGTGACCGTCCGGCCGGGCACCTTCCGGGAGAACGTGCTGCTGGACAAGCCGGTGACGATCGTCCCGGCCCAGGGCCCGGGGACCGTCCGGATCGAGCCGGCCTCCGGGGTGGCGATCACCGTGACCGCCGCCGCCACCGTGCGCGACCTGGTCGTCGAGGGCGGCGACACCTCCACCCCGGCCGTCCTGATCACCGGACCGCAGGCGGCGCCCGCGTTCAGCGGCTGCCGGATCGAGACCCGCTCCGCCACGGGCGTCGAGGTCGCCGACGGCGCCCGGCCGACCCTGCGCGGCTGCGTGATCGCCAACCCGGCCGGGCTCGGACTGCGGCTGCGCGGCGAGGGAACGGCCGCCGCCTTCGAGGACTGCGAGGTCGCCGCGGCCGGGCAGGCCGGGCTCGCCGTCCTCGGCGGCGCGACCGCCGCGCTCGACCGCTGCCGCGTCCACCACGCCACCGGCGCCGGGGTGTTGCTCTCCGACCCGGGCAGCGCCGCCGAGCTGACCGGCTGCGAGATCTACGAGATCCGCGGCAGCGGCGTGCAGGCCGAGGCGCAGGCGGGCGGACGGCTGGTCGACTGCGAGATCCACCGGGTCACCGGCAACGGCCTGACCCTGGACGGTGAGGCCGAACTCGTGCTCACCGGCTGCCGGGTGCACGACCTGCCGGAGAACGGCGCCGACCTGCGCGGACGCTCCCGGCTCAGCCTCGACCACAGCACCGTGCGGGACTTCGGGCGCGGGGCGCTGTCGGTCTGGGACCAGGGCACCGAGGCGATCGCCGAGTCCTGCCAGATCCACGGCTCCAGCGGCGAGTACCCGGCGCTGTGGGTCAGCGACGGCGCCAGGCTCACCCTCAACGACTGTTCCCTGCACGACCTGCCGGACGCACTGTTCGTCCTGGACCGGGACTCCTCCGCCGTCGCCCAGGGCTGCTCGTTCAGCCGGATCCGCAGCTCGGCGGTCTCGGTCAGCGGCGGGGCCACCGTCTCGCTGGCCGCCTGCCGGGTGCAGGAGGCCGGGACCGGGCTCTGGTTCCGCGACCACGGCAGCGGCGGGGTGCTCACCGACTGCGAGATCTCCGACGTGGCCACCGGGGTGATCGTCACCAAGGGCGCCGACCCGGTGCTGCGCGACTGCACCGTACGGGCCAGCACGGACGCCGGGGTGTACATCTCGGCGCAGGGGCGGGGCACCTTCGAGGACTGCCGGGTCTCGCACGGCAAGGGCTTCGGCTTCCACATCATCGACGGGTGCCGCACCCAGCTCACCCGGTGCCGGGCGGAGCAGAACGCGCGGGCCGGGTTCGAGTTCTCCGAACCGGGGCCGGTCACGGAGGGGTGCACCTCGGACGACGTGGCGCCGGCGCCGGCCGGTGGCGGCGCCACCGCCGAGGTACCGGCTCCTCGGTCAGCCCAACTGGCCGCTTCCGCAGCCGTGTTGGCCGGCCTTCCGGGCGCGGCCACCGCTTCCGCCGGCTCCGCCATCGGACCGATCCCGGACTGCCGGCCGGCCGAGGAGGCACTCGCCGAGCTGGACTCGCTGGTCGGGCTGGCCACGGTGAAGCAGGAGGTCCGCACCCTGATCGACCTGATCTCGGTCGGGCGGCGGCGCCGGCAGGCCGGGCTCAAGGCGCCCTCGCTACGCCGGCACCTGGTCTTCACCGGAGCCCCCGGCACCGGCAAGACCACGGTCGCCCGGCTCTACGGCGAGATCCTCGCCTCGCTCGGGGTGCTCCAGCGCGGGCACCTGGTCGAGGTGGCCCGGGTCGACCTGGTCGGCGAGCACATCGGCTCCACCGCGATCCGCACCGCCGCCGCCTTCGACCGGGCCCGCGGCGGGGTGCTGTTCATCGACGAGGCGTACGCGCTCGCACCCGAGGACGGGGCGCGGGACTTCGGGCGCGAGGCGATCGACACCCTGGTCAAGCTGATGGAGGACCACCGGGACGAGGTGGTCGTCATCGTGGCGGGCTACACCGCCGAGATGGAGCGCTTCCTCTCCGCCAACCCCGGTGTGTCGTCGCGCTTCTCACGCACCATCACCTTCCCCGACTACACGGCGGACGAGCTGCTGGAGATCGCCCGGGCGCAGTGCGCGGAGCACGAGTACGCGCTCTCCGAGGCGACCGAGGGCGCACTGCTGGACCACTTCGCCCGGCTGGAGCGCGGCCCCAACTTCGGCAACGGGCGCACCGCGCGGCAGGTGTTCGAGACCATGGTCGAGCGCCACGCGGTGCGGGTCGCGGCGCTCGCCGACCCGTCGACGGAGGAGTTGCAGCTCCTCGTCCCGGCCGACCTGCCGGTCGTGCCGCTGCCGTAGCTGCCGTAGCGCGGGCAACCACCACGTCACCCGTGCAGGGAACTCCCGGCCGACGGTGAGGCGTTGGGGTCGGTATGAGTGCGCTTCTGACGGGCGCGGCGGGTGGGCTACTGCTTCCGGCCGGGCTGGTGGTGCTGTTCTTCCTGGGCGCGGTGGTGCGGCGGCTGCGCAGCCACCCGGCAGCGGGTCCGGGCGTCTCGGCGGGCGGCCGGGGCGCCGGTGCGACGGCCACGGAGGAACTCCACGCGCTGCTCTACCCGAGCAAGCGGGTGCAGCTGGAGCAGCGGCGGATCGAGCTGGTGCTGCGGGACGACGAGCACGACGGTGCGCCGAAGCGCACCGGGATCGACCTCGCGGGAGGGCGGGCGGTGATCCGGCGCGGGGCGGCGGGCGGGTGACCGCTGACAGGTGACAGCCGACAGATAACAGATTTCGAAATCTGTCATCTGTCGGCTGTCGGCTGTTCACTGCCTGCTGTCAGCCCGTCAGCCCGTCAGCCCGTCAGCCCGTCAGCCCGCCCACTCTCCGCCCGCCAGGAACGACTCCAGCGCGGCCCGGTACGGCGCGATGTCGATCCGCTCGCCCGCCAGCCACTCGTCCGAGTAGTACTTGTCCAGGTAGCGGTCCCCCGGGTCGCAGATCAGCCCGACCACGCTCCCCGTCCGCCCCGCGGCCCGCATCTCGGCGACGATCCGCAGCGCGCTCCACAGCCCCGTCCCGGTGGAGGCGCCCGCCTTCTTCCCCAGGACCTGCTCCAGCACCCGCACGGCGGCGATCGAGGCGGCGTCCGGCACCTTCATCATCCGGTCGATCGCGCCGGGCACGAAGCTCGGCTCCATCCGGGGCCGCCCGATGCCCTCGATCCGGGACCCGTTCTCGCACACGGCGCCCGGATCGTGGTTGACCCAGCCCTCGAAGAAGCAGGAGTTCTCCGGGTCCGCGACGCAGATCCGGGTGTCGTACTGCATGTAGTGCACGTACCGGGCGATGGTCGCCGAGGTGCCGCCCGTCCCGGCGGTGGCGACGATCCAGGCCGGCTCGGGGTGGGGCTCCAGCCGCAGCTGAGCGAAGACCGACTCGGCGATGTTGTTGTTGCCCCGCCAGTCGGTGGCCCGCTCGGCATAGGTGAACTGGTCCATGTAGTGCCCGCCGGTCTCCTCGGCGAGCCGGGCGGAGGCCTCGTACACCTCGTCCGAGCGCTCGACCAGGTGGCACTCGCCGCCGTGGAACTCGATCAGGTCGATCTTGGCCTGACTGGTGCTCTTGGCCATGACCGCGATGAACGGCACTCCGATCAGCTGGGCGAAGTACGCCTCCGAGACGGCGGTGGAGCCGCTGGAGGCCTCGATCACCGGCTTGCCGGGGCGGATCCAGCCGTTGCAGAGCCCGTAGAGGAAGAGCGAGCGGGCGAGGCGGTGCTTGAGCGAGCCGGTCGGGTGGGTGGACTCGTCCTTGAGGTAGAGGTCGATCCCCCACTCGGCCGGCAGCGGGAAGCGCAGCAGGTGGGTGTCGGCGGAGCGGTTGGCGTCGGCCTGAACCTTGCGCACCGCCTCCTTGAGCCAGGCGCGGTACGCCTGGTCGGAGCGGTCGACGTCGACGGTCGGCTCGATGCCCCGGTCGCCACGGGTGCCGTCGGGCTGGGTGCTCATGGTCACTGACTCCCTCGTTGCGGCCCCCCACTGCTCACTACGAGTGTACGAGCGTCACGATAAGTGACCGTTTCCAGAGCTCCAGCTTCCGCTTATCACCCCTGGGGCAACACCACTCCGCCGACGACCGCCGACGACCGCCGACGGCCCTCAGACCTGCACCGACTGCGGGTCCGCCAGGTACGGCCCCCAGCCGAGCTCGGCCGCACCCGCGAGCGCGCCGTGCGCCAGTTCCGCGCCGACGATCGGCACCCGTCCGCTGCGTCCCCACAGCGACCGGTCGGCGACGACCGCGCGCAGCCGGTCGGGCGCGGCCTCCAGCAGGTCGAGGTGGAGGCCGCTGAGCACCACCCGGTCCGGGTTGAGGATGTTGGCGACCCCGGCCAGCCCGAGCCCGAGCCGGTCGATGACGTGCTCCACCGCCGCCCGCGCCCGTTCGTCGGTCGCGGCGGCCCAGCACAGCTCGCGCGCCTGGTCGAGCAGCGGTCGACCAGGCTCCGGGGTGAGCCCGGCGGCGGCGAACAGCGCGTCGGGGTCGGTCTCGGAGTTGAGGCAGCCCCGGTTGCCGCACATGCAGGGACGGCCCTGCGGGTCGACGGTGAGGTGACCGACCTCCAGGGCGAGTCCGGCACTGCCGGTGTGCAGGTGGCCGTCGATCACCAGCGCGCCACCGACGCCGCGGTGGCCGGAGGTGACGAAGAGCAGGTGGCGGGCGCCGCGCCCGGCGCCGTGCCGGTACTCGGCGAGCGCGGCGAGGTTGGCGTCGTTGGCGATGGTGGTGGGCAGCGGGTGCACCGAGTTCGGGCCGTGGTCGGCGCGGCCCACCTCGACGTCGTACAGGTCGGCGACCGGGGTGCCGCTGGGCCAGGCGAAGTGCAGCGCGGCGAGCGCGGTGCCGTCGGGCTCGGTGACCGGGTTGGGCAGGGCGAGCGCGGCCGCCAGGCAGCGGCGGTCGGTCGAGCGGGCGAGCTCGGCACCCGCCTGGGCGACCGCGCGCAGCATCCGGACCGGGTCGGTGGCGGCGGGCAGCGGCAGGTGGACGGGCGGGTCGAGCAGTCCGCCGAGACCGGCCAGGGTGACGCTCAGCCCGTCGGAGTGGATCTGCCCGGCAACCACGACCGGGCCCTGCGGATCGATCGCCAGCCGGTGCGAGGGGCGGCCGCGGCCGCCGCCCGCCGGGCGCGAGTCGACGGTGATCAGGCCGAGCGCCTCAAGCTCGGCCGTGACCGCACCGGCGGTGGCCCGGGTGACGTCCAGCGCGCGGGTGAGCGCGGAGCGGGTCGGGGTCTGACCGGTGTGGATGAGCGAGAGCGCAGGGCCTAGCAGCGTCCGACCTCGGTCGGGGGCCGCGCGGCGGTGGGCGTCGCGCTGCGCGTCGGGGTCGGTCCCGGAGCGGGGCCGCGGGCTTGAAGGTGAGAGCTGCACACCCCTATTGTGACTTTGTGTCGCTTCGAAACAAAATCCGTTCCCACCGCCACCCCGACCGCTCCCTCCCCCAGTCTCGCAGCACACCCCCCGTGGCCGACAGCCCCTGGGGCCCGGCACGTCTCGCGCTCACCGCCATCTTCGCCGTCGACGGCTTCCTCTTCGCCGCCTGGGTCGTGCGCATCCCGAACGTCCGCAGCCAGGTCAGCGCCTCGCACAGCACCCTCGGCCTCGCCCTGCTCTGCCTGTCGATCGGCGCCGTCCTCACCATGCCGGTGGTCGGCCGACTCTGCCTCAGGTACGGCTCACGGCCGGTGACCGTCGGCTCGCTCACCCTGCTCAGCCTCGCCGTCCCGCTGCCCGCGCACGCCCACTCGGTGTTCTCGCTCGGCGGGGTGCTGCTGCTGTTCGGCGCCGGGTACGGCGGCGCCAACGTCGCGATGAACAGCGCCGCCGTCGACCTGGTCGCGCAGCTGCGACGACCCGTGATGCCGAGCTTCCACGCCGGGTACAGCCTGGGCGGGCTGCTCGGCGCGGGCTTCGGCGGGCTGCTCGCCGACCGGCTGACCACCGCCTGGGCCCTCGCGCTCTGCGGGCTGCTGGGGCTGGCGGTCACCGCCGGCGCGGGCCTCGCGCTGCTGCGCAGCCCGGCGGCGCCGATGGTCGTGCCGGACCGCTCGGCCGAGGAGGCGACCGGCCGCCCGGCCGCCGGGCGTGTCCGGGTGCTGGTCGTGCTGCTCGGCCTCACCGCGCTGTGCACCGCGTACGGCGAGGGCGCGATCGCCGACTGGACCACCCTCCACCTCACCGACGACGTCCACGCGAGCGCCGGGACGGCGGCCGCCGGGTACGCCGCGTACGCCTTCGCGATGACCAGCGGGCGGGTCGGCGGCACCTGGCTGTCCATCAGGCTCGGCCAGAACCGGCTGATGCTGCTCGGCGGGCTGACGGCTGCGGTCGGGATGCTGATCGCCGCGCTGGCTCCGGCCGCACCCCTCGCCATCGGCGGGTTCGTCCTGGTCGGGCTCGGCCTGGCCAACCTCTTCCCGCTCGCGATCGCCCGGGCCGGCACGACGGGTGGTCCGCAGGGGGTCGCGCTCGCCTCGACGCTCGGGTACGGCGGGATGCTGATCGGGCCGGTGGTGATCGGCTTCCTCGCCGACGCCGTCGGACTGCCGCTGGCCCTGACCACGGTCGCGCTCGCGGCCATCACGGCGGCCCTGCTGCCGCTGGCGGTCGGGCGGCGCTGACGGACAGACGACGGCTGACGGACGACGGCTGACAGTTTTCAGATAACAGCTGATGAAATCTGTCATCTGAAAGCTGTCAGCCGAAAGCTGTCACCCACCCGCTGACACCCCTCCCCCGCAGCTGGCAGGATGCGAGGCCATGACGAACACCCGACGCATCCAGGTACTGCGGGCAAGCGAGCGCCCGGCCACCCCGTGGCTCAACGGAGGCGGGGTGACCAGGGAGGTCGCCGGATTTCCGGCCGGGGCCGGGCTCGACGGCTTCGACTGGCGGGTCAGCCTCGCGGACGTCGCGACGGCCGGGCCGTTCTCGCCCTTCCCCGGCATCGACCGGGTGATCACCCTGGTCGAGGGCGCGGGCATGGCACTCACCGTGAACGGCGCCGAGCAGCTGATCGACGCACCGTTCCGCCCGTTCGCCTTCCCCGGCGACGCCGCGACGGACTGCCGACTGCTCGGCGGGCCGGTGGTGGACTTCAACGTGATGACCCGCCGCGGCCGGGTCGAGGCCACCGTGGAGCTGGTGAGCACGCCCCGCACGGTGGAGGTCCCGGCCGAGGCGACCGTCCTGCTGGTCTGCCTCGCCGGTTCGGCCGTCGCCGACGGCACGCCGCTGGCCCGCCACGACGCCGCACTGCTCGACGCGGCCGGCTCGTACGAGCTGCACCCCGACGGAGTCACCGCGGCCGTCACCTTCCGCTTCCGCACCGCCCGCTGACCGACGCGGCGGCCGCCGAACCACGCGCCGCGCGCTGAACGACGCACCGCCCGCGCCCCGGAGCGACCGTGGGCGCGGGCGGCGACGGCCCCCGTCAGCCGCAGAGCACCGGCGTGGCGTGCGCCGGGTCCAGCGCGTTGGTCACCAGGTGCAGCGCCGTCGGCGAGAACGCGATCGCCACGTGCTCGGCGAGCGTGACCGGGCAGTGGTCCTGCAGCACCTCGTTGTCGACTCCCGGCCCGCTCAGGAACTGGGTCCGCCACGGGGTGACGACCTCGTCGTACACGGTCGAGATCACCGTGTAGCTCACGCCCGGCACGGTGTCCGGCCGGGAGGCCATGGTCCGGTTGAAGTCGGAGCCCACCACCTGGTCCCGGCAGGCCTGGCACACGGTGTAGATCAGGTCCGCCACGCCGGGGAAGTACGGCGCGAGCCTGGTGATCCCGTCCAGGGTCGTGCCGTGGTTGGACGGCGCCAGCCCGACCATCCTGCCGACCTTCGAGGCCCCGCCGAGGAACTTGAGGTAGTAGTTCGGCAGCATGCCGCCCTGCGAGTGCCCGACGATGTCGACCTTGTCCGCGCCGGTCGCGTTCCGTACCAGGTCGACGAAGCCCGCGAGTTGGGCCGCCGACGCGGGCACCGGCCCGAGCCCGCCGATCGGCAGCAGCAGGCCGCTGCCGGTGGAGGTGATGCCGGGGATGGTGCCGTAGTCGAGGGCGAAGACGCAGTACCCGAGGCCCTTCAGCAGCGGGGAGAGCGCCAGCCAGTTCTCGTAGCGGTTGGCGAAGGTCCCGTGCACCAGGACCACCGGGTCGGGGTGTGCGGCCGTCGGACGGCAGCTCCAGTCGTTGGCGCCGGGCGGCGAGGCCACCGTGTCACCGTCGGGCGGCAGTTCGGCCGGGGCCGCCGCGGCGCGAGCCGCCGAAGGCGAAACCCGAACGGCAGCCGAGGCCGCCCCCTGAACCTGAGCCGCCGACGCCGGAGCCGCCGACGCGGGAGCCACCGCACCGGCCAGCAGTGCGCCCGCCAGCACGGCGGCACCGAACGCCGCGCCGAGCACCCCACCGGGCCGACGGCGCGGCGGAGTTGCGGAGAAGCGGAGAAGTGGGGTTCTCAACTGTTGCCTCCACGGCGGAAGTTTGTTACCAACAGGTAACCCGAGTGGCTCCATGATGCGGTCGCCCCTCCGGCCCGGCCCTTGGGTGTTCCCCAGACCTGGACGGTGTTCTCTGTGACCGGTCACAACGCACCCCACTGCCCGCCCCCGGACACCCCCGGAGCCACCCCGGAAACCGCCCCGGAAGCCGCCCCGGAAGCCGCGCCGGGCTGGCGCATCCCCGTGATCGGCGGGCTCCCCGCCGACCAGCGACTCCTTTGCCGGGTCCGCGAGTTGGCCGAGACCGTGGTCGCCGTCCTGCTGGAGCGCGTACCGGTCTACCGAAGCCTCCCCCGCGAGCAGGTCACCGGCGAGCTCGCCCGGGACACCGAGCGCCGCATCCGCGCCCTCGCCCACACCGTCCGCACCGGACTGCCCGCCCCCGCCGAGGAGTTCACCGCCGTACGGGAGGCCGCGGCGCGCCGCGCCGAGGAGGGCCTGCCGCTGGACGCGGTGCTGCTCGCCCACCACCTCGGGCTCGAAGTCTGCTGGGAGTTCGTCGCCCGGGACGCCCACGCCGGCGACGCCGCCGACCTGCTGCTGCTCAACCGGCTGCTGCTCGACCAGCTCCGCCGGGCCATCACGGCCGCCGGGGCCGGCTACCTGGACGGGCGGCACCCGGCGGGCGACCGGTCCTCCACCGCCCGGCAGTCCCTGCTCACCGCACTGCTCGCCGGCGCGCCCGTCGAGGAGGCCGCCATCCGGGCCGCCGGGCTACGGCTTCCGGCCGGCTACGCCGTGCTCCGCCTGTCCATCGCCGACCATCCGGACGAGCGCTCCCCCGGCGTCGATCCGGTCATCGCCGCCCGCCGGAAGATCCGCCGTCTCGACACCGAACTCGACCACCGCACCCGGCAGTCGGCGCTCACCGCGCTCACCCCGTCGGGCGGCCTGGTCCTCATCCCGCTGGACCAGCCCCACCGGCACCCGCCCCGGCCGTCCGACGGATCCGTCGTCGAAGCCGACTGGCCGCAGCTCGCGGCCACCCTCGCCGCGGCGGCCCGCGCGGCGGGCGTACCCGTACTGGCCGGAGCGGCCGTCGCCGCACCCGCCGAGGTGCCCGCCGCGGTCGCGCTCGCCCACGAAGTCCTGGAGGTGGCACGGGCGTTCGGCCGACCGCCAGGCCTGCACCGGCTCGACGACGTACTGCTGGAGTACCAGCTCACCCGGCCCAGCCGGGCCCGCTCCCGGCTCGCCGCACTGCTCGAACCGCTCACCGACGGCGGGGAGTTGCTCACCACGCTGCGCACCCACCTGGCCGGCGGCCTCAACCGCCGCCACACCGCGAGCGCCCTGCACCTGCACCCGAACACCGTCGACTACCGGCTGCGCCGGATCGCCGTCCTCACCGGCCTGGACCCGGCACGCCCGGCCGACGCCCTGCGGATCACCGCGGCCATCGCCGCACGGACCGCCGAACACTCCTCCCCCACCAGTTAGCTGCACCACGACACCCGCGCCACGGCACCCCCACCACGGCACCCGCACAACGGCACCCTCACCACGGCACCCGGGCCCGGCGGTTCAGCCAGCCGGCACCAGGGCCGACGAGCCGTCAGCCCTGCTCCCCCGGCAGCCTCAGGTCCCACCCGACCAGGGCGCGCAGCTGCTCCGCCGTCACCCCGTCCGGCACCGGCTGCGGCGCGTCATGGCGCAGCGGCGGCTGCCAGCCCTCCTCCTCTGTCCAGCGGCGGACCACCTTGGCGGGCGCGCCCGCGACCACGCTGTGGTCGGGCACCTCGCCGCGCACCACCGCGCCCGCCGCGACCACCACGTTCCGGCCGAGCCGCGCGCCCGGCAGGATCACCGCGCCGGTGCCGATCCAGCTGCCCGCGCCGATCTCCACCGGCTCGTTGCGCGGCCACTGCTTGCCGATCGGCAGGTCGGTGGAGCGGTACTCGTGCGCCTGGTCCGAGATGTAGACGCCGGGCCCGGTCCACACGTCGTCGCCGATGACGATCGACTGGTGGCCGACGATGTGGCTGTCCCGGCCGATCACACAGCCGCCGCCGATCCGCACGATCGGCTCCGGCCCGAGGTCCAGCCCCGGCAGGAAGCCCGCGCTGATGGTGACCCGCTCGCCGATGATCGAGAACGGCCCGATGGTGATCCACTGTTCGTTGAACACCGCCCCGAGCGGGAAGGCCAGGGTCGTACCGTCCCCCAACCCGCCGAACCGGTACGGGCCCGGGCTCTGGTTGGTGACCGCCCCGACCCGCTGCGCCCAGCGCCAGCCCCGGTGGACGAGCCGCCCGGCGGCCCGGCGGCCACCGGCCCGAGCGGCGGAGAGGAGGGATCGGGTTATCGGCATGCGCTCACGTTACCGGCCCGTAGGGTCCACCCGGCCACCGGGAGGCCGACATCACACCGGTCACACCGGTCGCACCAGACGCACCGGTCACGCCCGCACTCGCCCCGAGCTGTCCGAAATCCGCGACCCCCGACGCCCTCCGGTGGAACACTCCGTCCCATGGAGATCTCCGCACACATCGACGCGCTCCGCCGCGAAGGCGACCTGCTCGCCGAGGCCGCCGCCCGTACCGACCTGTCGGCCCCGGTCCCGACCTGCCCGGACTGGCGGCTGGGCGACCTGCTGCGGCACATCGGCCACGTCCACCGCTGGGCCGCCGCCTTCCCGTCCCAGGGCCTGCGCACGCCGCTGGACGAGGCGGGCGAGCGCGCCGCCATCGGCCCGATGCCCTCGGACGCCGCACTGCTCGACTGGTACCGGGAGGGGCACGCCGCCCTCGTGGACGTGCTCGACGCGGCCCCTGCCGACGTCGAGTGCTGGAGCTTCCTGCCCGCGCCCAGTCCGCTCGCCTTCTGGGCACGGCGCCAGGCGCACGAGACCGCCGTGCACCGCTTCGACGCCGACGCGGCGGCCGGCTCCCCGGGCCCGGCCGTGGACACCGCGCTCGCCCTGGACGGCATCGACGAGCTGCTGCGCGGCTTCATGGTCCGCAGCCGATCGAAGCTGCGCAGCGACCGCCTGCGCACCGTCCAGGTCCGCACGACCGACGGCCCCGGCTCCTGGCGCCTGGCCATCACCGGCGATCCGGTGGCCGTCACCACGGACGAACGGGCCGAACCGGCCGACCTGACGCTCACCGGCCCGGCGCGCGAGCTCTACCTGCTGCTGTGGAACCGTCTGACGACCGCACAGGACGGACGGACCGAGCGGACCGAGCAGACCCGGCAGGTCGAGGTCACCGGCGACCGGGACCTGCTCGGCCTCTGGCGGGACACCGCGGTGGTCGGCTGATCCCCAGCCGGCCCGGCACGACGCCCCGGGCCGACTCGGCACGACGTCCCGAGCCGGCCCGACGACAGGGCCCCGCCCCGCCTCAGCGCACCCAGCGCGCGGGCCGCTTCTCCAGGAACGCCCGCATCCCCTCCTGCGCCTCCGCCGAGCCGAACAGCCGCGCCGACAACTGCACCAGCTCGTCCGCGTCCCGCTGGAAGGAGCGCACCACCTCGGCGTTGGCCAGCCGCTTGGACTCCGCCAGCCCCTGCGGCGAGCCCTGGCGCAGCGCGTCCAGCAGGCCGTTCAGCACCTCCCCGGTGTCCTCGGCGGAGGCGGTGGCCCGGGTGATCAGGCCGATCCGCTCCGCCTCCGAGGCGTCGAACACCTCGCCGGTGAGGTAGTAGCGGGAGGCGGCGCGCGGCTCCAGCTTGGGGCGCAGCGGCAGCGAGATGACGGCGGGCGCGAGGCCGAGCCGGACCTCGGTGAAGGCGAAGGTCGCGGCCGGTCCGGCGACGGCGAGGTCCGCCGCGCCGACCAGGCCGAGGCCGCCGGCCCGGGCGTGCCCGTCGATGACGGCGATCACCGGCTTCGTGCAGTCCACGATCGCCTTCTGGAGCTCGACCAGGCCGCGCGGGCCGACCGTCGGGTCCGCGCCGGTCGCCTCGGAGAGGTCCGCCCCCGCGCAGAACACCTTGCCGGTGTGCGTGAGCACCACCGCGCGGACGTCCCGGTTCGCCGCGGCCACCGCCAGCCCGGCGTGCAGCTCGGACATCAGGCGGGAGGAGAGCGCGTTGCGGTTGTGCGGGGAGTCGAGGGTGAGCGTGGTGACGGCGTCGGCGGTGCTGACGCGGACGAGGGGCTCTGCGCTGGTCATCGGCGTGGGCCTGCCTTCCGGCTGAGGGTGGGTCGGAGCGCGGGCGGCGGTCCGGGGTGCCCGGACCGCCGCCCGGACGACTCTGGCACGCCCACCCGCCCCTCGGCCAGAGCCAATCGCTCCGGGCCCTCTGCCGACCGGGCCGAAGTCCGCTGGTGGCGACCGCCGTGCTCCCGGCAACATGGTCGCCGTGTCCACCGACTCCCCGGTCCTGCTGCTCGCGCCCCGCGTCAACGAGACGGGCCTCCGGCCCGGACGCCGTCCTCGACGTGGTGCTGCGCTCGGCCGGCCCCGCCACCCAACTCCCGCCGACCGATCAGCCGTTCCGGCGCGTACTGGCCGAACTGGTGCGCTGAAGGACACGTTGTCCAAGGTAAGTCGCTTGCGGCCCCGGCGCGTGGTGACTCAGGATCAATCACCATGACCACCACACACCTCACCCACATCACCGAGCCGTCCGGCGTCGCCCCCGGGACGGGCTACACCCATGTCGTCACGGGCACCGGCCGCCTGGTCCAGCTCTCCGGCCAGGTGGCCTTCGACGAGCACCGGAACCTGGTCGGCGAGGGTGACCCGAAGGCCCAGGCACGCCAGGTCTTCGAGAACCTGCGCCGCTGCCTGGCCGCCGCCGGGGCCGACTTCTCCGACGTCGTCAAGTTCACGATCTTCTTGACCGACATCGCCTACCTCTCGGCCGTCCGGGAGGCCCGGGACGAGTACCTGGACGGCCTGCCGCTCCCGGCCTCCTCCGCCATGCAGGTCGCGGCGCTGTTCAAGCCGGAGGTCCTCATCGAGATCGAGGCCCTGGCGATCGTCCGGAAGTAGCGGGGCCACGCGAGCGGGGCCACGCGAGGGACGTCACGCGGCCTCGAAGCGCCCGCCCCGCCGTCCGGCCCACCGGGCGGCGGGGCCCATCGGGGCCGGGTCGGCCACTCCTTCGGAATCCGCCGGCCCCAGTCCCACAACTCCCAAGTGGTACAGACCTGTTGACGCATTGGTCCAGTCCTCCTACAGTTCCCATGCCCCGCCTCCCCACGGCGCGGGCACCGATCGCACACGGATCACCCCCGGTTCTACGTCCCCCTGTCCAACCCCCACAGTCACAGGGAGAACCATGTCCGCTCGATCCCGGGCGGGACGCCCGCGCATGCGCAGCAGACTGCTGGCAGTGCTCTCCGTCCTGCTCCTCCCCCTGGCCGCGCTCACCGCGCTCGCCACCCCGGCGAGCGCCGCCGGCAAGCTCACCGCCACCTTCACCACCGCCAACAACGGGTCCTGGTGGCAGGGCACTTACATCGTCCACAACGACAACGACACCGCCGTGTCCGGCTGGACCCTGGAGTTCGACCTCCCGGCCGGCGTGACCATCGGCAACAGCTACAACGGAACCGCCACCGTCAACGGCCAGCACGTCACGGCCACCGCGGCGTTCTACAACACGACGGTCAACGCCCACAGCACCACCGAGCCGTACAGCTTCTGGTTCGTCGGCAACGGCCCCGTCTCCACCCCGCTCAACTGCCGTATCAACGGCGACAAGTGCGACGGCACCCCGGACGTCCCGCCGTCCGCGCCGGGCACCCCCACCGTCACCGAGTCGACCGCGCACACGCTCGCCCTGAACTGGCCGGCCGCCACCGGCGGGGACTTCCCGGTCGCCTCCTACGACGTGCTGAACGGCAGCACCGTGGTCGCCTCCAGCCCCACCACCAACGTCCTGGTCACCGGCCTCACCCCGGCCACCTCGTACACCCTGACCGTCCGGGCCAAGGACAGCCGCGGCAACACCGGCGCGCCCAGCGCGCCCGTCACCGCCTCGACCTTCGACCCGTCGACCGACACCATCCCGCCCACGGCGCCGGCCAACCTCCGTTCCACGGCGGTCAGTTCCTCCAGCGTCACGCTCGCCTGGGACGCCGCCACCGACAACGTCCGGGTCGCCGCGTACGACGTCTACCAGGGCGGCACCCTGGTGACGACGGTCGGCGGCAGCACGCTGACCGCCACCGTCGGCAGCCTCTCGCCGTCCACCGCCTACACCTTCACCGTGAAGGCCCGCGACCCCGCCGACAACTCCTCGCCCGCCTCCGCCCCGCTCAGCGTGACCACCTCGGACATCGTCGGCGCCGGAAAGTACGCGCGGGTCGGCTACTTCGTCCAGTGGGGCATCTACGGCCGCCAGTACTTCGTCAAGAACCTCGACACCTCGGGCAGCGCGGCCAAGCTCGACATCATCAACTACGCCTTCGAGAACATCGATCCGGTCAACCTGACCTGCCTCGCGGGCGTCACCAAGGGCACCACCAGCAACCCGGAGGACCCCGACCAGGGCACCGGCGCCGGTGACGCCGACGCCGACTACGCCCGCCCGATGAGCGCCGACCAGTCGGTGGACGGCGTGGCCGACGACGGCTGGGGCAAACTCCGCGGCAACTTCAACCAGTTGAAGAAGCTCAAGGCCAAGTACCCGAACCTCAAGGTGGTCGTCTCGCTCGGCGGCTGGACGTACTCCAAGTACTTCTCCGACGCGGCCGCCACCGACGCGTCCCGCCAGAAGTTCGTCAAGTCCTGCGTCGACACCTGGATCAAGGGCAACCTGCCGGCCTACAACGGCGCCGGCGGCGACGGCGTGGCGGCCGGGATCTTCGACGGCATCGACCTCGACTGGGAGTGGCCCGGCTCCGGCGACGGCCACCCGGGCAACCACTGGAGCGCCAACGACAAGGCCAACCTGACCCTGCTGGCGGCCGAATTCCGCAAGCAGCTCGACGCGTTGGGCGGCCAGCACAAGCTGCTCACCGCCTTCACGCCGGCCGACCCGGCGAAGGTCGCGGCCGGCTGGGACCTCGGGAAGGTCTTCAACTCGCTGGACATCGCCAACGTCCAGGGCTACGACTTCCACGGCTCCGGCAGCGACAACTCCTGGGAGCCCAACCGCACCGGCCACGCGTCCAACCTCTACCAGGACCCGAACGACCCGTACAACTTCCACTTCAGCGTGGACACGGCCGTCCAGACCTACCTCAACGCCGGGGTCAACCCGCGCAAGCTGACCATCGGCTTCCCGTTCTACGGGCGCGGCTGGCAGAGCGTGGCGGACGGCGGCGCCAACGGCGCCTGGCAGTCCGCGAACGGCGCCGCACCCGGCCAGTTCGCCGAGGAGGCCGGGACGCGCGGCTACAACAACCTCATCACCAGCGTCCCCAACCTCACCGTCTACCACGACCCCAAGTCCGTTGCCACGTACGGCTACACGGGCGCCAACGGCCAGTGGTGGACCTTCGACGACGCCTGGTCGATCGCCCAGAAGGCGGCCTACCTCAAGTCGAAGAACCTGCTCGGCGGCATGATCTGGGAGATGTCCGGCGACACCCCGTCCGGCAGCCTCATGACCGCGATCGACACCGGGCTCAAGTAGCCCGGACCACCCGGACCACCGGGCTCACGTAGCCCGCTCGGGCCCAGGCAGCCCACCGCGCAACGGAAGCGGGGCCGGTGCTCCTCCCCGGAACGGAGGAGCACCGGCCCCGCGAACGACCCGTACGAACCGGCCGCGCTACCGCGAGGCCACCGCCATCAGCCTCCGCGCCGCCGGGTACTGCCGCAGCACCTGCGCGAAGGTGGTGTGCCCCTGGGTGGTCCGGGCGAAGGCCCGCCAGGCCGCCGGCACCAGGCAGACCGCCGCGTGGAACAGGTACGGCCGCCGCTCGAAGGCGCCCAGCAGCTGCTTGCCCGCGCGCATCTCCACGCCCAGCCCGGCCTTGACCGCGAACGCGTAGTTCAGCGCCTCGCGCCGCACCGCCGCCGCGTTGCCCGCCTCCGCGACCCGCACCGCCCACTCGCCGGCCAGCCGGCCCGAGCGCAGCGCGTACGAGATGCCCTCGCGGGTCCACGGCTCCAGCAGTCCGGCCGCGTCCCCGGCGACCAGCACCCGGCCGCGGGACAGCGGCGAGTCCTCGGCCCGGCAGCGGGTCAGGTGCCCGGACTCCACCCTGGGGGTGAAGCCGGACAGGCCCAACCGCCGGATGTAGTCGGCGAGGTACTGCTTGGTCCGTTCGCCGTCGCCGCGCGCCGAGATGACGCCGACGGTCAGGCTGCTGGTCTCGGTCTTCGGGAACACCCAGCCGTAACTTCCGGGCAGCGGGCCCCAGTCGAGGTGGATCCGGCCCGCCCAGTCCGCGGCGACCTGCGGCGGCACCGGGATCTCCACCTCCAGGCCGAGGTCGATCTGGTCGAAGGTGACGCCCACGTGCCGGGCGATCCGGCTCGCGCTGCCGTCCGCCCCGACCACCGCGCGGGCCTCGAAGCCGCGCCCGTCGGCCGCGGTCACCAGCGCCGTCCGGTGCTCGCCGCCGCGCTGCTCGACCCCGGTGACGGTCACTCCGGTGACCAGCACCGCCCCGGCCTGCTTGGCCGCCTGCACCAGGCGCAGGTCGAACTCGTCCCGGTTGACCAGCCCGAACAGCATCCGCTGGGAGCGGCGCGTACGGGTGTACCGCCCGTCGTAGGCGAAGGTGACGGCACTCACCCGGTCCTGCAGCGGCAGCTTGAAGTCCGGCGGCAGGCTGTCCCGGGACGGGCCGATGATGCCACCGCCGCAGGTCTTGTACCGGGGGTGCTCGGCCTTGTCGAGCAGCAGCACCCGGCGGCCCTGCGCTGCGGCGGCGTAGGCGGCCGAGGCCCCGGCCGGTCCGGCGCCGACCACCACGACGTCCCAGACGCCGTCGAGCTGTTCCGACGACACCGACAGCGACGTCGACGCCTGGGCGGACACCCCACTTGACACCTGAGCAGACGCCTGAGCGGACGCCTCGCTGCCGACCGGCGCGGTCGTACGGTCGAGCGGGCTACGGGAATCGGAGCTTCCGGAGTCAGTCACGTCGAGCAATCCTATGCGTCCCCCCGCCCGCCCGAACGCCGCACCACCCGACGAGCCGCCGACCGGTGCCGGCGTCCCCCTCCACCGGAGCACCCCGCACGCCCCGAGCCCCCGGACCGGCTCCGCCTATGATCGGCGGTACCCCAACCGACCGCCTCCGCCCGCACCACCCCTCGGGCGGACCCGTCCCCTCGGAGCCCCCGATGTCACAGCCCCTGGCCGACGCCGTCCGGTCCCTGATGGACCGTGCCCGCACCGACCTCGCCGAGCTGGTCGCCTTCCCCTCGGTCGCCGACCCGCGCCAGTTCCCCGTCGAGGAGTGCAGGAAGGCCGCCCGCTGGGTCGCCGACGCCTTCGCTGCCGAGGGCCTGACCGGCATCCGGCTGCTGGACACCCCGGACGGCACCCAGTCCGTGTACGCCGAACTGCCCGGCCCCGAGGGCTCCCCGACCGTCCTGCTGTACTCGCACTACGACGTCCAGCCCCCGCTCGACGAGGACGCCTGGCTCAGCCCCGCCTTCGAACTGACCGAGCGCGACGGCCGCTGGTACGGGCGCGGCGCCGCCGACTGCAAGGGCAACATCCTGATGCACCTGACCGCCCTGCGGGCGCTGCGCCAGGTGTACGGCGACGGCTACCCGGTCGGTCTGAAGATCATCGTGGAGGGCTCGGAGGAGCAGGGCACCGGCGGCCTGGAGCGCTACGCCGAGGCCCACCCCGAGCTGCTCGCCGCCGACGCCATCGTCATCGGCGACACCGGCAACTTCGCCCCCGGCCTGCCCACCGTGACCGCCTCGCTGCGCGGCATGACCGTGGTCGAGGCCTCGGTGACCACCCTGGGCGGCAACCTGCACTCCGGCGCCTTCGGCGGCGCCGCCCCGGACGCGCTGCAGAGCCTGGTCCGGATGCTCGCCTCGCTGCACGACGGGAACGGCGACGTCTCGGTCGCCGGCCTGACCGCCGACCAGACCTGGGAGGGCGTGCAGTACCCCGAGGAGCAGTTCCGCGCCGACGCCAAGGTGCTCGACGGCGTCGCCCTGACCGGCACCGGCACCATCGCCGACCGCCTCTGGGCCCGCCCGTCCGTCACCGTCCTGGGCATCGACGCCCCGCCGGTGATCGGCGCCACCTCCTCCGTGCAGGCCGCCGCCAAGGCGCTGATCAGCCTGCGCGTGCCGCCGGGCATGGACTCCGCCGCCGCCCAGGACGCGCTGGTCGCCCACCTGGAGGCGCAGGTGCCGCTGGGCGCCGAGCTGACCATCGAGCGCCAGGGCAACGGCGCCCCGTTCCGCGCCGACACCAGCGGCCCGGCGTACGAGGCGATGGGCGAGGCCATGGCCGAGGCCTTCGGCACCCCGATGGTCGCCTCCGGCGAGGGCGGCTCGATCCCGCTCTGCAACACCCTGCGCACGCTCTACCCGGAGGCCGAGATCGTGCTGATCGGCGTCGAGGAGCCGACCACCCAGATCCACGCGGTCAACGAGAGCGTCGACCCTCAGGAGCTGGAGCGGATGGCCCTCACCGAGGCGCTGTTCCTGCGCCGCTACGCCGAACTGCGCTCCGCCTGACGGAGGTTGCGGCCGTCGTTCCGACGGTCCTGCGGCCGCCCGCCCCGTCGTCG
>NZ_LFMD02000007.1:692674-699392 GCF_015776785.2 Kitasatospora sp. SUK 42
CCGCCACCACCGCCGCGTACCCCAGCGCGCCCACCGCGAGCCCGGCCCCGGCGCCGAAGCACATCTCCGGGACCAGGTTCCGCCGCAGCGGGGCGACCCGCTGCAGCACCCCGGCCACCGTCGCCGCGCCGAGCGCCACGACGGCCGCCCGCCGGGCCCCGGGCGCGAGCCGTACGGCGGGCCGCACCGGTTCGACGGCCCGCACCGCGCGCCCCGCCCACCCGGCCAGCGCGACCAGGGCGAGCGCCGAGCTGCCGTACTGCAACGCCTCGTGGAGCGGCACCCCGGCCACCGTCCGGTCCAGCACGGGCAGCAGCCGCACGCCCAGCCGACCGCCGTGGGTGAACGCGTCCCAGCCGACGTGGGTGGCCGCGCCGAGCGCCGCCGAGGCGAGGAACCACGCCGCGCCCGCACCCCGGGAACTCCCTCCGCCCTCGGCCCGCCGGACCGTCAGCGCCTCGACGCCGCCCGCCCGCCGCTCGGGCAGCAGCCCCACCAGGGGCGCCCGCAGCAGCCCGTGCCACCCCGCCACCAGTGCCGCGGCGATCGCCACGTCCACCGTCGGCACCGCCCACCAGCGGTGTGTCAGACCTCCGTGGCCGTACGCCCCGGGCAGCAGGGACTCCGCGAAGAACGGCACGTCCGGCGCCATCGAACCCGCGACCAGCGCCGAGGCCACCAGGGGCCCGCGCGCCCCGGCGGCGCGCAGCAGCGGCAGGACGGCGGCGGGGTGGCTGAACGTGAAGGGCATGCCCCCATCCTGACGCCCGCCCCGATGGCCCGGCGAACCGGCCCGTGCCCCGTGCCCCGTACCCCGGGCGCCAGGCAACCAGTCCCCGACGAACCGGCCCACGCCCCGGACAGCAGCGAACCGGCCCGCCCCGCCCTACGCCGCGTCCGCCGTACTGGCCAGCCCCTGCGCGACCCTGCTGCCCGCCTCCAGGTACCGCAGCTCCCCGCTGCGCCGCGCGTCCAGCGCGGCCGCGAGCCGCCGGTAGCGGCTGGGCGGCAGCAGGTCGGCCGCCTCGTCCAGGGTGACGAACCGGCAGCCGCGCAGCTCCTCCTGCTGCAACAGCAGGTTCCGCCGCCCGGCGTCGTCCAGCAGCCCGCCGTCGTACACCAGCCGCAGGCCGCCGCGGCGCGGGCCGGTGCGCGGCTCCCAGTCGACCGCGAGCAGGCGCAGCACGGACGGGTCGAGCCGCAGGCCCAGTTCCTCGGCGGTCTCGCGCAGTGCGGCGTCGGTGGGGGCCTCGCCGCGTTCGACCACGCCGCCGGGGAAGTCCCAGTCGGGCTTGTAGACCGGGTCGACCAGCAGCACACGGTCCTGCTCGTCGAAGAACAGGACCGCCGAGGCGACGGTGTCCCCGGTCGGGTCCGGGCTCTGGACGATCGGGCAGCGCGCGTCGCCGATCCGGACCAGCTCGGCTATCCGGTGCGCGGTCTCGCGCGGGGTGAGCCCACTGGTGTCGACCATCCGGGCGTCGCCGACCAGCCAGCGGCGGGCGGCGCGGTAGCGGGGCAGGTGCTCAAGGCACCAGGTGCGGACCCGCTCGCTGGCCACCGGATCGCCGGGGCACTCCTCGCGGTGCGTGATGCGGTCGCGCAGGATCGTTTCTTCTGGGTCCAGCACGAAGTGGTGCACCGCGATCCCGTGCGCGGCGAGGTCACCGAAGATCTCGTCCCGGTAGTCCTCTCTGAGCAGGGTCATCGGCACCACCAGCGTGCCGCCGACCTCGCCCAGCAGCGCCGCCGCCGTCTCGGGGACCAGCCGGCGCCAGGCCGCCAGGTCCTGGAAGTCGGACACCGTCGCCAACCGGTCGGCCGGGAGCATCCGGCGCAGGCCGAAGCCCACCAGCTCGGGATCGAAGAGCACGCTCCCGGGCAGCAGTTCCACCAACTCACGGCAGGCACTCGTCTTGCCCGCCCCGAATGTGCCATTGACCCAGACGATCACAACGTCCCCTGCCCTCGACTTGCCCCGATGCCGTTCGCACCGGGCGGCGCCCCCGTCGGCCGAACCAGCGCCACCCGTGGTGGTACCCGCGCCACGCCGCTCCCCATACCTGCCCGGCGCTCCCGCCCACGCGCCCCGACCGGCCCCTTGACAGGGGCATGTGCCCAGGCCAGGGACCCCTTGGGAAAACCCGCAGCCCGGCCCGCCTCAAAGCTGCACCGCGCCACCACGCCTCGCGCACAGGAAGTCGGACCGGCCGACTTCCCGTGCGCGCCCCGCCCGTACGCCGCTCGCGCCGCCCGTGCGCCCGCCCGCACCCAGCGCTTCCGTTCACACCCGCGCTGGCTCCCGCGCGCACCGGAAGTCGACCCACACCGACAGCCGGCCCACGCCGTTCCCCCACGCACCGTTGCCCCGCGCACCGTTCCCCGTGCGTACCGCTTGCGCCGCCCGCGCACCGCCGCGTACAGAGGAACGATGAAGCTGCTCCCCGTCGGCCGGGTCATCGTCATCGGCTCGGTCAACGCCGACCGGATCCTCCGCTGTCCCGTCCTCCCGGCCCCCGGCGAGACCGTCCTCGCCACCGCCGCCACCCAGGGGTTCGGCGGCAAGGGCGCCAACCAGGCGGTGGCGGCGGCCCGGATGGGGGCCGCGACCCATCTGGTCGCCAAGATCGGACGCGACCCCGAGGGCGCGGCGGCGCTCGCCGATCTGCACGGCGCGGAAGTCGAGACGGGCGGCGTGCTCGCACACCCCGATGCGCCCACCGGCCAGGCGATCGTCATGGTCGACCCCTCCGGCGAGAACAGCATCGTGGTCGTCCCCGGCGCCAACGCCGAGCTGACTCCCGATGAGGTCACCGCCGCCCTGACCCGGCTGCACCTGCTACCCGTCGACGTGGTCCTGACCAGCAACGAGGTCCCCGCCGAGTGCGTCCGCGCCACCGCCGCCGCCCTCCCCGCCCCCGGAGCGAGCGGCGGCACCCGCTGGCTGCACAACACCGCCCCGGCCGGCGCCCTGCCCGAACCCGGCCCGACCGGCCGCCGCCCGCTGCTGGTCGCCAACGCCGTCGAGGCCCGTCAGCTCACCGGCGCCGCCACCGTCACCGAGGCCGCCCGGGCCCTGCTGCGCCACGCCGAGGGCACCGTGATCACCCTCGGCGGCGAGGGCGCCCTGGTCGCCACCGCGGAAGGCCTGACCGCACTGCCCGCACCCACCGTCGAGGTGGTCGACACCACCGGAGCGGGAGACGTCTTCTGCGGCGCCCTCGCCGCCCGACTCGCCCACGGCGCCTCTCTCCCCGACGCGGCCGCCACCGCCGTCGCCGCCGGGGCCTTCGCCGTCACCGCGCTCGGCGCCCGCGGCGCGCTCCCCCGCCCGGCCGACCTCTGAAGCGGCCGGCTCCCCGCCCCGTTCGCCCCCCCCACTGGAGGGGCGCCCTGCGCCACCGGCCCGGGCGCCCCGCACCGGCGCGCTACGGCCGCCCCATGTACGCCGGGTAGTAGCCTCTGCTGATCCTTGAGATCCGGACCCGCGTCCCGGGCCGCGCGGCCTCGACGTACTGGTTGCCGCCCAGGTAGATCGCCACGTGCTGGATGCCGCGCTTGGTGCCGTTCGGCGACCAGAACAGCAGGTCGCCGCGGCGCAGCTGGCCCGCGCTGATCGGTGTGGTCGCCGCGTACTGGTCGTTGGCGACCCTCGGCAGCTTGATGCCACCGCGCCGGAAGGACTGCTGCACCAGGCCCGAGCAGTCGTACCCGTCCGGCCCGTTGCCGGCCGTCCGGAAGGGCTTGCCCACCTGCGTGAGTGCGTACTGCACGGCGGCCTCGACGTTGCGGTTCACCGCGACGGAGTCATGCGCCGAGCCGTTGGAGGAGCCGTGGGAGGACCCCGAAGCCGGCCCCGCCGAGCCGCCCCCGGTGCGCGCCACGTACACGTCGTAGTGCGTGGTCCAGCGCCACTGACCCTGGCTGTTCCTGAACCAGTACCGGCTCCCGTCCCACCCCTGCTTGATCCCCCCGCCCGACGTCGCGTTCGACGACGCGGCCTTGGACGAGGATCCGCCGCCCTTCGTCCGTGCCACGTACACGTCGTAGTGCGTGGTCCAGCGCCACTGACCCTGGCTGTCCTTGAACCAGTACCGCGAGCCGTCCCACCCGGCGTGCGCCGGGGCCCGCTCGGCGGCCGCGGGATTCACGCCGGTGCCGAGGCCGATCACCCCGGCGCCGACCGCGATCACGGCCGCCATGCCTATCCCCCGGCGGACCCGTGCGGCCCGCGAGGGGCCGGCGGGCGGGCCGGATCGGTCGGCGGGGGCGGGGGCGTGTTTCCCGGTCGGTTCGTCGGCGGCTTCCGACGCGCCGGTGTTGACGGTGGTCATCCTGCTGACTTCCTTCACTGCTGCGAACGCACTGTTGCGAACGGCCGCCGGACGGGCGGCTGCGGACACTGCTGCGGACACGCGGTACGCCCCGGCGGCGCCGGTGCGTACGGCACGGCAGGAACCCGCCCGAGGTGCCGTGGCCTCCGGCCGTGCGGCCGGATGCCGCGGCACCTCGGGCGGGATTCGGTTCTGCCTGCGTGTCACGTTAGGCACGCGTCCGCTCACGGCGCGCAGTGGAGTGCGCCAAAGGAAGGGTCACGGGCGGTGAGCACCGACGGGGTCTCAGGGTGAACGCCCGTCACCGGAGGGCACCCCGGCCCACCCCCTCCTCAGCGACCCTCGGCGTCCGCGAGCAGCTGCTTCTTCAGCACCTTTCCCAGCGCGTTCCTGGGCAGTTCGGGCACCAGGACGACCCGGCGCGGCCGCTTGTGCACCGAGAGCCGCTCGGCCACGAAGGCCGTCAGCTGTTCCCCCGTCACGGCGCCGTCCGGAATGACGTAGGCGACGATCGCCTGGCCGAGGTCCTCGTCCGGCGCGCCGACCACGGCCGCGTCGGCCACCGCCGGGTGGTCCCGCAGCGCGGCCTCCACCTCGCCCGCGCCGATCCGGTAGCCACCGCTCTTGATCAGGTCCACCGAGGCGCGGCCGACGATCCGGTGGAAGCCGTCCGCCCCGATCACCGCGACGTCACCGGTGCGGAACCAGCCGTCCGCCGTCCAGGCCTCGGCGTCCGCGTCGGGCCGGTTGAGGTAGCCGCTGAACAGCGTCGGGCCGCAGACCTGGAGCTCACCGACGGTCTCCCCGTCGTACGGCACCGGCTCACCGTCCTCGCCGACCAGCCGGGTACGCACCCCCTCCAGTGGCAGCCCGACGCTGCCCGGCCGCCGCTCGCCGTCCGCCCGGGTGCTGACCGTGATCAGCGACTCGGTCATCCCGTACCGCTCGATCGGGGCGTGCCCGGTGAGCGCCGCCAGCTTCTCGAACACCGGTACGGGCAGTGGCGCGCTGCCGGAGACCAGCAGCCGGGCCGTGGCCAGCCGCCCGGCCGCCTCCGGGTCCGCCGCCAGCCGGGACCAGACCGTGGGCACGCCGAAGTACAGGCTGCCGCCCGCCGCCGCGTAGCCGGCCGGGGTGGGCCGCCCGGTGTGCACCAGCCGGCTGCCGGTGCGCAGGGCGCCGAGCACGCCGAGCAGCAGCCCGTGCACGTGGAACAGCGGCAGGCCGTGGACGAGGGTGTCCTCGGCGGTCCACTGCCAGGCGGAGGCGAGGGCGTCCAGGTCGGCGGCGACCGCCTCGCGCCGAATCACCGCGCCCTTGGGTGCCCCGGTGGTGCCCGAGGTGTACAGCACGAAGCCGGTCGCGTCGGCGGGCGGCTCGGCGTGGGTGGTGGCGGAGCGCTCGGCGGGGTCGACCGGCAGACCCTCCACCGGAGTTCCCTCCGGCACGGCCTCCCCGGCGGCGTGCGCGAGCAGCGTCGCGCCCGAGTCGCGCAGGATGTGCTCGCGCTCCTTCGGCCCCGAGTCGGGCGGCAGCGGCACCACCGGGACGCCCGCCAGCAGCCCGCCGACCACGGCGATGACCGTCTCCACGGTGGGCCGGGCGAGCACGGCGAGCGCGGGCGCTCCGGCCACCCGGTCGGCCACGGCGGTCGCCGCGCCCAGCAGCTCCTCCCGGGAGAGCGCCCGGCCGTCGATCCGCAGCGCGTCCGCCGCGTCGCCGTAGCCGCCGTGAAGTGCCGTCAGCAGTGCCATGCTTCCGTCCTCGCCCTTGTCTCGCCCTGATCGCGCCGAACGCCGTCGGGCCGACTCTACGGGCCACCGCTCCCGTGCCCGGAGTGCGGGGACCAGGGCTCACGGCGGAGGGCGTGGCACCCGGTACCTGGGTACCGGGCGCCACGCCCTCCGTTGTCGTCCGGGGGGATCAGGCCTTGCGGGCCTTCACCTCGGAGGTGAGCTGCGGCAGCACCTGGAAGAGGTCGCCGACGACGCCGTAGTCGACCAGCTCGAAGATCGGGGCCTCGGGGTCCTTGTTGACGGCCACGATGGTCTTCGAGGTCTGCATGCCCGCCCGGTGCTGGATCGCACCGGAGATGCCCGCCGCGATGTAGAGCTGCGGGGAGACCTGCTTGCCGGTCTGGCCGACCTGGCTGCTGTGCGGGTACCAGCCGGCGTCGACGGCGGCACGCGAGGCGCCGACGGCCGCGCCGAGCGCGTCCGCGAGCTCCTCGACCACGCCGAAGCCCTCGGCGGCACCGACACCGCGGCCGCCGGAGACCACGATGGCGGCCTCGGTCAGCTCGGGACGGCCGCTGGACACCCGCGGGGTGCGCGAGGTGACCTTGGCCGCGTTGCCGGTGAACGCGACCGTGACGTTCTCGACGG
>NZ_LFMD02000007.1:699402-702744 GCF_015776785.2 Kitasatospora sp. SUK 42
ATGCGGCGGGCCAGGGTCAGCAGTTCGAGGGCCGGCTTGCGCACCGCTCCCTCGGCGTGGTCCACCAGGACGAGGATCTCAGCCATTGCTCAATGTCTCCGTGTTTCGCTGGGTCGGGGATGGAGGGGGCGGGACTAGATGAACTTCTGGTCGGCCAGGAAGGTGGCGAGCTGCTTGCCGCCCTCGCCCTCGTCCTTGACGACGGTGCCCGCGGTACGCGCCGGACGCGCAGCCACCGACTCCACCGCCGTCCACGCACCCGCCAGACCGACCTCGTCCGCCTCGATGCCCAGGTCGTCCAGGTCCAGCGACTGAACCGGCTTCTTCTTCGCCGCCATGATCCCCTTGAACGAGGGGTAGCGGGCCTCACCCGACTGGTCCGTCACCGAGACCACCGCCGGCAGCGGGGCCTCGACCAGCTCGGTCGCCGCGTCACCGTCACGACGACCCCGGACCACACCGCCCTCGACCGACACCTCGGACAGCAGCGTCACCTGCGGCACGCCCAGCCGCTCCGCCAGCAGCGCCGGCAGCACGCCCATCGAACCGTCCGTCGACGCCATGCCGACACCGTCGGCGTGGTCCACCAGCACCAGGATCTCAGCCATGATTCGTTGCTCCTGATCGATCGTTGGATGCGCTGACGAGTGGGACTAGATGAACTTCTGGTCGGCCAGGAAGCCGGCGAGCTGCTTGCCGCCCTCGCCCTCGTCCTTGACGACGGTGCCCGCGGTCCGCGCCGGACGCGCAGCCACCGACTCCACCGCCGTCCACGCACCCGCCAGACCGACCTCGTCCGCCTCGATTCCCAGGTCGTCCAGGTCCAGCGACTGAACCGGCTTCTTCTTCGCCGCCATGATCCCCTTGAACGAGGGGTAGCGCGCCTCACCCGACTGGTCCGTCACCGAGACCACCGCCGGCAGCGGGGCCTCGACCAGCTCCGTCGCCGCGTCACCGTCACGACGACCCCGGACCACACCACCCTCGACCGACACCTCGGACAGCAGCGTCACCTGCGGCACGCCCAGCCGCTCCGCCAGCAGCGCCGGCAGCACACCCATCGAACCGTCCGTCGACGCCATGGCACTCCTGGCTCATGATCGCCACTCCTGTTTCACGACGGTACTCAGTACCCTTCATTATGCATGCGCGCGGCGAAAAGGGAACTCAGTGCCTTCACAGGACGGCACTGAGTTCCCTATCCTTTTCATGCCGAACTTCTGCCGTACTTCTGCCGTACAAGCCGGCCCGAGCGCAGGGAGATGACAGCGTGGTCCACTCAGCCATCGATGCCGACACCCGGAGTACGACGCTGTACTTCCAACGCTGCACCTGGTGCAGCAACCCGACCTTCCAGCGGCTGCTCTGCCCCACCTGCGGCTCCACCGAGCTGCGGCTGGAGCCCAGCGAGGGCACCGGGGTCGTCCGGCGCTGCGAGGTCGAGCAGGCCCGGACGCCGCTGGCCCGCCAGAAGTCCCTGATCCGCATGACGGAGGGGTTCGACGTCTGGTGCATCGTGGACGGACTGCGCAGCACCGTCCCGGTGGGCACCCGGGTGCGGTTGCACTCCTCCCCCGGTTCCGACCAGCCGGAGCTGCGCCTGCTGCCGATGGAGGAGCCCCGGCAGGAGCAGGACCCCGAGCCCCGTCCGCTGCCGCCCACCCAGGGCGGGTTCACCCAGCACCTCGCGACCTTCGCGGAGTAGGCCTTCGCGGGGCAGGCCTTCGCGGAGTAGGCCTTCGCGGGGCAGGGCGCCGCACGGTACGTACGCCGGAGGGCGTGGCACTCGGTACCCAGGTACCGAGTGCCACGCCCTCCGTTGTCGTCCGGGGGATCAGGCCTTGCGGGCCTTCACCTCGGAGGTGAGCTGCGGCAGGACCTCGAAGAGGTCGCCGACGACGCCGTAGTCGGCGAGCTCGAAGATCGGGGCCTCGGGGTCCTTGTTGACGGCCACGATGGTCTTCGAGGTCTGCATGCCCGCCCGGTGCTGGATGGCGCCCGAGATGCCGTTGGCCACGTACAGCTGCGGGGAGACCTGCTTGCCGGTCTGGCCGACCTGGCTGCTGTGCGGGTACCAGCCGGCGTCGACGGCGGCACGCGAGGCGCCGACGGCCGCGCCGAGCGCGTCCGCGAGCTCCTCGACCACGCCGAAGCCCTCGGCGGCACCGACACCGCGGCCGCCGGAGACCACGATGGCGGCCTCGGTCAGCTCGGGACGGCCGCTGGACACCCGCGGGGTGCGCGAGGTGACCTTGGCCGCGTTGCCGGTGAACGCGACCGTGACGTTCTCGACGGCGCCGGCGGCCGGGGCGGCCTCCGGAGCGACGGCGTTCGGCTTGACGGTGATGACCGGTGCGCCCTTGGTGACCTTGGACTTCACCTGGAAGGACGCGGCGAACACCGACTGGGTGGCGACCGGACCGCCGTCGCCGGCCTCCAGGTCGACGGCGTCGGTGATGATGCCGGAGCCGAGGCGCAGGGCGACGCGGGCGGCGATCTCCTTGCCCTCGCCGGAGGACGTCACCAGGACGGCGGCCGCGTCGTTGGCCTTGGCGATCTGGGCGAGGGCGTCCACCTTGGGGACGACCAGCTGGTCGGTGAACTCGGCGCCGTCGGCGACGTACACCTTGGCGGCGCCGTACTCGCCCGCCTTGGCGGCGATGTCGGCGGCCGCGGCGCCCGCGCCGAGGACGACGGCGGACGGCTCACCGATGCGGCGGGCCAGGGTCAGCAGTTCGAGGGCCGGCTTGCGCACCACCGCGGCCGCCGGAGACCACGATGGCGGCCTCGGTCAGCTCGGGACGGCCGCTGGACACCCGCGGGGTGCGCGAGGTGACCTTGGCCGCGTTGCCGGTGAACGCGACCGTGACGTTCTCGACGGCGCCGGCGGCCGGGGCGGCCTCCGGAGCGACGGCGTTCGGCTTGACGGTGATGACCGGTGCGCCCTTGGTGACCTTGGACTTCACCTGGAAGGACGCGGCGAACACCGACTGGGTGGCGACCGGACCGCCGTCGCCGGCCTCCAGGTCGACGGCGTCGGTGATGATGCCGGAGCCGAGGCGCAGGGCGACGCGGGCGGCGATCTCCTTGCCCTCGCCGGAGGACGTCACCAGGACGGCGGCCGCGTCGTTGGCCTTGGCGATCTGGGCGAGGGCGTCCACCTTGGGGACGACCAGCTGGTCGGTGAACTCGGCGCCGTCGGCGACGTACACCTTGGCGGCGCCGTACTCGCCCGCCTTGGCGGCGATGTCGGCGGCCGCGGCGCCCGCGCCGAGGACGACGGCGGACGGCTCACCGATGCGGCGGGCCAGGGTCAGCAGTTCGAGGGCCGGCTTGCGCACC
>NZ_LFMD02000007.1:702754-707536 GCF_015776785.2 Kitasatospora sp. SUK 42
CCGATCACCAGGTCGAACCCGGTCTTCTCCAGCGCCTTCGCCAGCACCGCCGACGTCCCGATCACATCCGAACCGTGGATGTCCTCGTCGTTCACGTGCACGGCCTTGTCCGCACCCATCGACAGCGCCTTGCGCAGCGCGTCCTTCGCATCGTCCGGACCCACCGTCAGCACCGTCACCTCGGCGCCCTCGTTCGCCTCCGCGATCCGCAGCGCCTGCTCGACACCGTACTCGTCCAGCTCCGACAGGAGGCCGTCCACGCCCTCCCGGTCCGTGGTGTGGTCGTCCGCGAAACGGCGGTCACCCGTCGCATCCGGCACGTACTTCACACAGACAACGATCCTCAAGCTCACGGCCTTGTCTCCTGTACTGGTCTCGTCCGGCGGCTGCGGCGGTGCAAGCGGGCGCGCACACGGCGCGCACCCGCTCCGGGCAGCGAGTTTCCCGTGCCGGTCCGGAACTTCCTGGCAGCATACTCGGCAGTAGCCCAGTGGTCACTACTGGCCAGTAGCTTATGCCGCAGGGCTGCACCACCGCCTGCGCCCATCCTGCCCCAGCCGGGTACCGAGTCCACCTCGCGGGGTGGCCAACCGGAGCGAGATTCCCGGGGCGGGGCGCGCGGCCGAGGCCCGAGCGACGGACGGCGAGCGGGGAGCGGGGAGCGGGGGGGCGGCAGCCGACAGCCGACGAATAACAGATAACAGCGAACAGATGACGAAAGCTGTCCGCTGCTATCTGTTCGCTGCAATCCGTTGCCTGAAACCCGCCCCCCGTCAGACCGCCTGGCCGAGCGCCGCGATCACGTCCACCTTCCGCGGCGTCCCCGCCGCCCGGCGCACCACCCGCCCGTCGGCGTCCAGCACCAGGACGGTCGGCGTCCGCAGGATCTCCAGTCGCCGGACCAGCTCCAGCCGCGCCTCGGCGTCCACCTCTACGTGCGCGACCCCGTCGACCATCTCCGCCACCTCGGCCAGCACCCGGCGGGTCGCCCGGCACGGCTGGCAGAAGGCCGTCGAGAACTGCACCAGCGTCGCCCGCTCGCCGAGCGGCCCGCCCAGCTCCGCCGCCGACAGCCGTACCGCCCCGTCCCTGGTGCCCACCTTCAGTCTCCCGTCATGCCTGGTCGCGGTAGCCCGAACGTGGTCGCCCCGCCAGCGCGACAACGCACACCACCGATCCGGTCATCCCACAAGTCTGAGGCAGCGCCCCCCGCCCACAAAAGAGAGGTCGACCGCCGACACCGGCCCGCGTACGATCGGCCCGTGGATTCCGAGCGCCCTGCCGCACCGCTGCCGCTGACCTTCCGTCGCGTAGTCGACCACGGTCGCGCCGCCACCTCCCGATGTCGCTGACACCCCCAGCCGCAGCCGTCCGTCGCGACCTCCCGGAGCTCCCGTGCAGACAGATCCCCGCGGTCACCGCTTCGCCGCCGCTCTCGCCTCGCTCGTCCTGGTCGTCGTCCTGATCACCGGCAACGAGTTCCTGCTGGCCGCCCAGGCCCTCGTCTTCGCCCTCGGCGCCTTCGGCGGCCTCCGGTCCTCCCCGTACGGCTGGCTGTTCCGGACCTTCGTCCTCCCCCACCTGGCACCGCCCACCGAGACCGAGGACGAGCGGTCGCTGCGGTTCGCCCAGGGCGTCGGCCTGGTCTTCACCTCCGTCGGCGCCCTCGGCTACGTCACCGGAGTCACCTGGCTCGGACTGCTGGCCACCGCGTTCGCCCTCGCCGCGGCCTTCCTGAACTCGGCCTTCGGCTACTGCCTCGGCAGTGAGATCTACCCGATCGTCCGACGCGCCCAGGGCCGCCTCGGCGCCGGGGCCTGACCGCTCCGCCGCACCAGCCGCACAGCGCCGCGATCCCCTGATGGCCACGGAACGACCCCGAGGTCGACATCAAGGTCAAGGAACGGAAAAGTTCCCGACCTTATTCATCACGGAGATCACACCGCGAATATTCGCTTGACCGCACGCCTCAGGTGACAGCAGGCACTCGTTCGGGGGATCATCTCCGTGTATCACCCGTGACCGCCGCGGCGTGCCGTGCTCCGGTCGGCCCCCGCGCACGGCGCGGGTACCCGCCGTACCGGGCTCCGGCCCGTGGAAGTCAGGACTGACCGTGGCAGAGTTCGTCTACCCGCCGGTGATCGGCGCCGCACTCACCGCCTTCCGCGCGCTCGACGTGCGGATCAAGATCGTGGGTGCCGAGCACATCCCCGCCACGGGCGGAGCGGTGCTGGTCAGCAACCACATCAGCTACCTGGACTTCCTCTTCGCCGGCCTCGGCGCCTACCGCGGTGGCAAGCGCAAGACCCGCTTCATGGCCAAGGACGACGTCTTCAAGCACGGCATCTCCGGCCCTCTGATGCGCGGCATGAAGCACATCCCGGTCGACCGCACCGACGGCCAGCCCGCCTACGAGGCCGCCGTGCGAGCCCTGAAGGCCGGCGAGGTCGTCGGAGTGTTCCCCGAGGCGACCATCAGCCGCTCGTTCATGCTGAAGAAGTTCAAGACCGGAGCCGCCCGGATGGCCGCCGACTCCGGCGCCCCGCTGCTGCCCGTCGTCCTCTGGGGCACCCAGCAGCTCTGGACCAAGGGCCGCCCGAAGACGCTCACCAAGCGCCACGTCCCGGTGACGATCATGATCGGCGAACCGATTCACCTCGGTCCGAACGACAAGCCCGTCATGGTCACCAGGAAGCTGCGCGCCGCCATGAGCGAGATGCTCGACCGGGCCCAGCGCGAGTACCCCGGCAAGCCCTCCGGCCAGGACGACGCCTGGTGGCTGCCCGCCCACCTCGGCGGCAGCGCACCCACCCTGGAGGTCGCCGAGGCCGAGGACGAGGCGGAAGCACTCGCCAAGGCCGAGCGCCGCGCCGCCCGGGGCTGAGCCCCGCCGCCGACCGCCGCTCCGCAGCCCTCTACTCCGTGCGACCGAGCGGACGCGCTCCGTCGCGTGTCGCCCGTCCTCCGACCTTCCCGTCTGACACAGTGGCAGCTCCTTCCAGGGGCCTCCGTCCGGATTCCACGCCGAATCGGGGACGGAACACACGTCAGAGCGGTCGGAAAGGTCGAAGGCGGAGATGAAACGAAGCACCGGCACACGGCAGTCCCCCAGGAACAAGGCCCGCACCCGCGCAACCGCCGGTGCGGGCCTTCTGCTTGTGGGCACCCTGCTCACCGGCTGCGGGGCCGAGCCCGGGGACATCCCACTGTCCGAGATCCGGCCGGAGTCCGCCCCCACCACTCCCGACCCGGCCGCCTCCGCGGCCTCCGGTGTGGTCGGCGCCGCGGCAGGGACTGCCGCAACCGCGCACGACGGACTGATCGTCAGCCGGGCCTACACCGACGCCGACCGGAACACCAGCACCATCGTCACCCTGTCCCCCGACGGCACCGGCCAGCACCAGGTCACCCAACCCTCCGACCGCACCCTCGACGACCGGCCCGACTGGTCCCCCGACGGCACCACCATCGCCTTCGACCGCACCGACCGCAGGAGCGGCACCGCCAGGCTCTGGGCGGTGTCCGCCACCGGCGACAACGCGCACCAGCTCAGCCAGCTCTGCGACACCAGCGCCGCCACCGCCGACTGCGCCAACGAGGACGAACGCGCCCCCGCCTTCTCACCCGACGGCAAACAACTCGCCTTCAGCCGCTCCTGGGGCGCTCTGGACACGGCCGGCAACAAGCAGACCCAGTACTCGGACCTCTACTTGATGAGCCCCGACGGCACTGACGTCCAGCGGCTCACCTTCCTCACCAACGACAAGCCGTACTCCGGCACCGTCAGCAACCCCAGCTGGTCACCCGACGGCAAGCAGCTCACCTTCGAGTACCGCACGGGCGCCTCCGGACAGCCCGCCAACAGCCGCTCCATCTACGTCGTGGGCGCGGACGGCACCGGGCTCCGGCAGCTCACCCCGTGGGAACTGCGCGCCGGCGACCGCGCGAGCTGGTCACCCGACGGCACCCAGATCCTCTTCACCACCTACCCGGCCGACTCGGACAACACCCCCGGCGGCGGCATCTACACCGTCCACCCCGACGGCACCGCCATCGGAGCCCTGACCCCCGCCCCGTCCGACGCCTCCTACGGCACCGCCGCCTACGCACCCGACGGCAAGTCCGTCGTCTTCGCCCAGGCCCCCGCGGGCTCCGGCGCCGACCTGTACACCATGCGGCCGGACGGAACGGGCGTCACCCGACTCACCAACAACCCGGACCAAGGACTCAGCCGACCTGTCTGGGGAACGGCGGACGTGCCGGCAGCGCAGGCGCAGGCGCCCCGGGCACCGCAGACAGCGCGGCCCGGGGCCACGGCGTCCCCATCGGCATCGGCATCGGCGGCTCCGGCCGATGCGCAAGAACAGTCCGAGGCCGAGGATGACGAACTCGACGACAACTGACCGATAAACGCAGAAAGACCCCCTCCCGAATGGGAGGGGGTCTTTCTGGAATAATTGTTCGGCGGCGTCCTACTCTCCCACAGGGTCCCCCCTGCAGTACCATCGGCGCTGTGAGGCTTAGCTTCCGGGTTCGGAATGTAACCGGGCGTTTCCCTCACGCTATGACCACCGAAACACTATGAAACTGTCAACCGCACCAACCACGAATGGTTGGGGTCGTTGTTTCAGAACAACACAGTGGACGCGAGCAACTGAGGACAAGCCCTCGGCCTATTAGTACCGGTCAACTCCACCCCTCACAGGGCTTCCATATCCGGCCTATCAACCCAGTCGTCTACTGGGAGCCTTACCCTCTCAAGGAGGTGGGAGTGCTCATCTC
>NZ_LFMD02000007.1:707546-1021598 GCF_015776785.2 Kitasatospora sp. SUK 42
TGAGCCAGGATCAAACTCTCCGTGAATGTTTACCGGATATCCGGTCCACACTCGCGTTGAGCGGCACGGCAACCACCGGAATAGGGTGATCCCGCGCACTGCGTCCTCGCTAGTGTTATTTCAAAAGGAATCTCCAACCCCAGAAGAATCTGAGGCCGGGGATGTCAACATATCTGGCGTTGACTTTTGGCACGCTGTTGAGTTCTCAAGGAACGGACGCTTCCTTCGAGCCGCCTTCCAGCGGGCCCTCCGGGCGCTTCGTTCTTTCGTGTTTCCAGCTTATCAGATGTTTTCCGCTCCGTTTTCCGGAGTTTCATTCATCGGATTTCACTTTCCGCTTTGTCTCCCCGATCTCCCGCGGCGACTCCGGAACTGTACGGGGAGCGACCCGCCACATGCAAATCGTCCCGCCCTGCTGTCGCAGGACGGGACGATCCGCAGTTCAGGCACCGTCAGGCGCGGCCCATCTCCTCGACGATGGCCGCCGCGAAGGCGTCGATGTCGGCCTCCGTGGTGTCGTAGGCGCACATCCAGCGGACCTCGCCGGTGTGCTCGTTCCAGAAGTAGAAGCGGTAGCGCTTCTGCAGCCGCTCGCTGACTTCCCGCGGGAGGATCGCGAAGACCGCGTTGGCCTGGACCGGGCGGACGACCTCGACGCCGTCGATCTGCCGGACCGCCGCCTCCAGCCGGCTGGCCATCGCGTTGGCGTGGCCGGCGTTGCGCAGGTAGAGGTCCCCCGCGAGCAGCGCCTCGAACTGGACGGAGACGAAACGCATCTTCGAGGCGAGCTGCATCGAGGTCTTGCGCAGGTACTTGATGTTGCGCACCCGGTCCGGGTTGAGCACCACCACGGCCTCGCCGAACATCAGGCCGTTCTTCGTACCGCCGAAGGAGAGGACGTCGACGCCCACGTCCGTGGTGAAGGCCCTCATCGGCAGGCCGAGCGAGGCGGCGGCGTTGGCCAGGCGGGAGCCGTCGACGTGGACGAGCATGCCGAGCTGGTGGGCGTGCTCGGTGATCGCGCGGATCTCGTCCGGGGTGTAGAGGGTGCCCAGCTCGGTGCTCTGGGTGATGGAGACCGCGAGCGGCTGCGCGCGGTGCTCGTCGCCGTAGCCCCAGGCCTGCTGGTCGAGCAGCTCGGGGGTGAGCTTGCCGTCCGGGGTGGGGATGGTGAGCAGCTTGATGCCGCCCATCTTCTCCGGCGCGCCGCCCTCGTCCACGTGGATGTGGGCGGTCTCGGCGCAGACCACGGCGCCCCAGCGCGGGAGCAGCGCCTGGAGGGCGACCACGTTGGCGCCGGTGCCGTTGAAGACCGGGTAGGCCTCGGCCCGGTCGCCGAAGTGGCGGCGGAAGACGTCCTGCAGGTGGGCCGTGTAGTCGTCCTCGCCGTACGCGATCTGGTGACCGTCGTTGGCGAGGGCTATCGCGGCGAGGACCTCGGGGTGGACGCCGGCGTAGTTGTCGCTGGCGAAGCCGCGGACGGCGGGGTCGTGCCGCCGTACCGCGTCCGTACGGGTGAGGTCGGTCATCGGGCTGTCAGCCACAGGTGCTGTCCGTTCAGTTCTGCTGCGGGGCGGTCCCAGAGGCCCGCCAGGTGTCCGGCGAGGTCGGCGGTGTCGGTGAAGCCGGCGAACTTCGCGTCCGGCTTCTCCGCCCGCATCTCGGGGCTGACCAGCGCCTTGATGACCAGGATGGCAGCCGCCGCGGTGGGCTCGCCGTCCGGGGCGGTGGTCTCCTTCTTGAAGGAGTCGGCCATCGAGAGGGTCCAGGCCTCGGTGGCGGCCTTGGCGGCCGCGTAGGCGGCGCCGCCCGCGGTGGGCTTGTGCGCGGCGGCGGCGGAGACCATGGCGTAGCGGCCGGACTGGCTGCGGACCAGCGCGGGCTGGAAGGCCAGCGAGGTGTGCTGGAGGGTGCGCACGACGGTGTCGTGCAGGAAGTCCCAGTCGTCCAGGCGGGTGTCGAAGAAGGTCTTGCCGCCGCGCCAGCCGCCGACCAGGTGGAACAGCCCGTCGACGTGGCCGTGCTCCGCCTCCAGGTGGTCGGCCCAGTCGTGGACCTCCTGCGGGTCGAGCAGGTCGATCACCTGGCCGCTGACCTTGGCTCCGCGCACCGCGGCCCGGGTGGCGTCCAGGGCCGACTCCAGGCGGCGGGGATCGATGTCGGCACCGATCACGGTGGCACCGTCCGCGGCGAGGCGGCGCAGCACGGCCTGGCCGGCCGGTCCGCTGGCTCCGGCGACGGCGACGACCTTGCCGGCCAGCTTGGTGGAGGGGGTGATGGTGGTCACGCGGCGACTCCCTGGATACCGGTGCCGGTGATGCCGGCGGTGGCGGCGATGACGCCGCCGAGCTTCTTGGACAGGGCCTCGTAGAACATGCTCAGCGGGAACTCGTCCGGGAGGACCGCGTCGCACAGCGCCTTGTTGAGGGCCTTGCCGTCGGTGATGTCCAGCGGCAGTGCCTCGGAACCCTTCGCCCAGGTGGAGGCCGGGTGCGGGGTGAGGTAGCGGGAGACCAGCTCGTAGGCGGCGATCCAGTGGGCCGGCTTGGGCCGGTCGATGCCGTCGCGGTACAGGGTCTCGATCTCGCCGCAGAGGGCGTTGGTGACCTTCTGGGCGAGGTCCCAGTCGATGGTGAGGCGGTTGTCGCGCCAGCGCAGCGCGTCGTGCTTGTGCAGGTACGCGAAGAGCAGCTGGCCGCCGAGTCCGTCGTAGTTGCGCACGCGGTCGCCGCTGACCGGGAAGCGGAACAGGCGGTCGAAGAGGATCGCGTACTGGACGTCGCGGGCGTGCGGGTTGCCCTCGGCCTCCAGCCCCACCGCCTCCTTGAAGGTGGTGAGGTCGCAGCGGAGCTCCTCCAGGCCGTACATCCAGAACGGGCTGCGCTGCTTGATCATGAAGGGGTCGAACGGCAGGTCGCCGTGGCTGTGGGTGCGGTCGTGGATGAGGTCCCACAGGACGAAGGTCTCCTGCGCGCGCTGCTGGTCCTGGAGCAGGCCCTCGGCGTCGGCGGGGATCGCCAGGCCGAGCTGCTGGACGGCGCTGGTGGAGACGGCGCGGAAGCGGGCGGCCTCGCGGTCGCAGAAGATGCCGCCCCAGGTGAAACGTTCCGGCGCCTTGCGCACGGCGACCGTCTCGGGGAAGAGGACGGCGGAGTTGGTGTCGTAGCCGGCGGTGAAGTCCGTGAAGGTGATCGGCACGAACATCGGGTTGTCGAAGCGGGTGCGCTCCAGCTCGGCCAGCCAGTCGGGCCACACGACGCGCAGCAGGACGGCTTCCAGGTTGCGGTCCGGGTTGCCGTTCTGGGTGTACATCGGGAAGACGACCAGGTGTTCCAGGCCGTCCTCGCGCTGGTCGGCGGGCTGGAAGGCGAGCAGCGAGTCCAGGAAGTCGGGCTCCCGGTAGCCGGTGTCGGCCCACTTGGCGAGGTCCGCGTCGACGGCGGCGAGGTAGGCCGCGTCGTGCGGGAAGTTCGGGGCGAGCTCCTCGACCGCGGAGCGGACGGTGGCCACCAGAGGGTCGACGGTGTGCCGCTGGACGGCGGCCAGGTCGATCGAGCCGTCCTTGGACTGCAGCGGGCGCAGCGTCTCGACGGCCTCCTTCAGGCGCAGCCACGCCGGGTGGGCGGCGAGGGTCGAGAGCGGGGCGTCGGCCGCCGCAGCGAGCCTTGGCGAAAGATTCTGCATCGTGGACTCACTTCGACAGGAGTTATTTCAACGAGGACACCATAAGTACGAAAGGTTCTCCCGTTCAAGGGGGCCAGGACAGACAAAGTTCCGGCGATCCCCCGCCGTGGCTCCAGAATCTCCGCCGGGACGCCGGTTGTCCAACATGTGGACAGCGATCTGGATGTTCTGGACAGATGTGCCGTTCTGATGCGAACCTCCCGGCATGCTCCCGGCGGTGATCACGGTGGCCGAACGCCACGACAGCCAGTTCCGGGTGCCCTCCCGTCAGCGGGTCTGCTGTCGCGCGCGCGGCCGCTGCTGCCGCTGTTGTTGATCGGCTGCCGCCCACCGGCCGCCGCCGGTCCGGCTCGGAGGGTGCCGCGGACGCGGGCCCGTATACGCCGACCATGCCGTGTGTGTTCCGGCGCCGCCACCGGGGGGAAGTGACCCGCCGGGACGCGGCCCCGCCCGGCCCGGCCCGAGCCGCCGCACTCTCCGGCTCTCCTCCCCCCGTCCCGCCCGGTCCTTCCTCTGGAGCTCTGTCATGGCCCTCCGCAAGCCGTCCGCCGTACTGCCCCTCGCCGCGCTGGTGGTCGCCGCCGCCTCGCTCACCGCGTGCGCACCGCAGGACGCCAAGTCCGACGGGGCCGCCGCCTCCGGTGCCCCGGGCACGGCGGGTGCGGCCGGTGCGACGGCGAGCTGCGCGCCGGGCGCGCTGGCCACCCGTACGTCCGGGAAGCTGACCATCGGCACCGACAAGCCGGCGTACGACCCGTGGTTCTCGGAGGACAAGCCGGAGAACGGCAAGGGCTTCGAGTCGGCCGTGGCGTACGCGGTGGCGGAGAAGCTGGGCTACCCGAAGGACAAGGTCTCCTGGGTGGTCGCGCCGTTCGGCAAGGCGACCGCGCCGGGGGCCAAGGACTTCGACTTCGACATCAACCAGGTGTCCATCAGCGACGAGCGCAAGCAGGCCGTGGACTTCTCCTCCGGCTACTACGACGTGCGCCAGGCCGTCATCGCGCTGAAGGACTCCAAGGCGGCGGGCGCCAGGAGCATCGCCGACCTGAAGGGCGCCAAGCTGGGCGCGCAGGTCGGCACCACCAGCCTGGACACCATCACCAACACCATCAAGCCGAGCACCCAACCGGCCGTGTTCGACTCCAACGACCTGGCCAAGGCCGCGCTGAAGAACGGTCAGGTCGAGGCGCTGGTGGTGGACCTGCCGACCGCCTTCTACATCACCGGCGCCGAGGTCCCGGAGGCCCAGGTGGTGGGGCAGTTCGAGACGGCCTCGCAGGGTGAGCAGTTCGGCCTGGTGCTGGACAAGGGTTCCAAGCTGACCGCTTGCGTGTCGCAGGCCGTGGACGCGCTGCGCGCGGACGGGACGCTGGCGAAGCTGGACAAGCAGTGGCTGTCCGACGCCGTCTCGGCACCGGTGCTGAAGTGAGCGGGGACGCGAGAACGGCGGAACCGGTCGACGTCGCGAAGGACGCGGCCGGGGACGCGGACGACGGCTACCGCCCGTCCGAACGGCGGCTGGCGCACGAGGCGTACCGGCGCGGACGGGCCCGGCGCTCGGCGCTGATCGCCACCGCGTCGACCCTGGTGACGGCGGTCGCGCTCTACCTCCTGGTCGTCAACTCCCCCGGCTGGGAGGTGACCCGGCGCACCTTCTTCAACCTGGACTACGCCCGGCAGGCGCTGCCCGAGGTGCTGCGGGGGCTGCGGCTCAACCTGGAGCTGATGCTCGGCTGCGGGGTGCTCATCCTCGTGTTCGGCCTGCTGCTCGCGGTGCTGCGGACGCTGCGCGGGCCGGTGTTCCTGCCGGTGCGGCTGCTGGCCACGGCGTACGTGGACTTCTTCCTCGGGCTGCCGATGATCATCTGCCTGCTGGTGATGATCACCGGGGTGCCGGCGCTGCGGCTCAGCGGGGTGACCACCGATCCGCTGCTGCTCGGCGGGGCCGCGCTGGTGCTGACGTACTCGGCGTACGTGTCGGAGGTCTTCCGCTCGGGCATCGAGTCGGTGCACCCGAGCCAGCGGGCGGCGGCGCGGTCGCTGGGGCTGACCAACGCGCAGGCGATGCGGTACGTGGTGCTGCCGCAGGCGGTGCGCCGGGTGGTGCCGCCGCTGCTGAACAACCTGGTGAGCCTCCAGAAGGACACCGGGCTGGTCTCCATCGGCGGTGCGATCGACGCGGTGTACGCGGCGAAGATCATCGCGGCTCACTCGTTCAACTTCACGCCGTACCTGGTGGCGGGGCTGGTGTTCATCGTGCTGACCATTCCGCTGACCCGGTTCGCCGACTGGTTGACCGGCCGGATGAACCGTCGGCAGTTCCAGGGGGGTGCGGTATGACCGCGGGTGTCGCGCGTGCGGGTGCGGGTCCCGCCGCAGGTCCGGGCGAGGTGCTCCGGCTGGAGTCGGTGCGCAAGACCTTCGGCGGTCAGGTGGTGCTGCGCGACGTGGGGCTCGCCGTGCCCGAGCACTCGGTGACGGCGCTGATCGGGGCGTCCGGCTCCGGGAAGTCCACGCTGATGCGGTGCGTCAACCTGCTGGAGCGGATCGACGACGGGGCGATCTTCCTCGACGGCGAGGAGATCACCGACCCCCGGGCCGACGAGGACGCCGTGCGGCGCCGGATCGGGGTGGTGTTCCAGTCGTACAACCTGTTCCCGCACATGACGGTGCTGGACAACATCACGCTGGCGCCGCGCCGGGTGCACCGGGCCGGACGGGCTGAGGCCGAGGCTCGGGCGCTGGAACTGCTGGAGCGGCTCGGGCTGGCGGCGAAGGCGAAGGAGTACCCGGACCGGCTCTCCGGCGGACAGCAGCAGCGCGTCGCCATCGTGCGGGCGCTGGCGGCCGGGCCCCGGCTGCTGCTGCTCGACGAGATCACCGCGGCACTCGACCCGGTGCTGGTCGGGGAGGTGCTCTCGGTGGTGCGGGACCTCAAGGAGCAGGGGATGACGATGGTCATCTCCACCCATGAGATGGGCTTCGCGCGCGAGGTCGCCGACCAGGTCTGCTTCCTGGACGACGGGGTGGTGCTCGAACAGGGGCCGCCGGAGCAGGTGTTCGGCGATCCGCAGGAGGAGCGGACCCGGCGGTTCCTCAGCCGGGTGGTCGCCTCGGGGCGGCTCCAGGGCTGAGCCTCGCGGCGGCGGGCGGCGGGCGGCGGGGGTGGCGGTCAGCGCGGGCCGGCGGGGGGGCGGTGTGGGTCGTCGCGGGTCGCGTGGGGCGGCTCGCACCACGGTGGGCACCACTGTGCGCCCCTGTACGCGCCCTGGCCGCGTCGGGGAGGAAGCGGTGATCGTGGAGGGGACAACCGTCACCGCGGGCGAATGACAACGAACAGATGACAGGGAACAGCTTACAGATTTCATCATCTGTCAGCTGTGATCTGTTCGCTGTCACCTGTTCACCGTTCCATTCGCCGCCCGCCGTCGCCCACCGCCCGGGGAGGCCGCCGGTGCACGGACCCACCCTGGTCAACTGGCTCCTCGCCGTCCTCACCGCCGCAGCCGGCGCCTACTGCCTGACCCGCCTACGGCGCACCCCCTGCGCCACCAGCGCCGCCGGCTCCCACTCAGGCCCCCACTCCGACTCCGGCTCCAGTCACACCCACCGCCGGCTCACCCGGGAGTCCGACGCCGCCGAGGCCCTGATGGGGCTCGGCATGGCCGCGATGGCCGTCACCGGCGCCGGCGTACCGCCCGCGGTCTGGGCCTTGCTGTTCGGTGTCCCCGCCACCGGCTTCCTGTTCGCCGCCCTGTACGCCCCCACCGGCCGCGCCCACCGGCTGCACCACGCCCTCGGCGCTCTCACCATGACCTACATGGCCCTCGCGATGACGGCCTCCCCCGGCGGGCACCACCACGCCGCCGCCCTCGGCGCCCCGCTGCTGACCGGCACCCTGCTGCTCTACTTCGGCGGGTACTCCCTCTGGGCCGGCTCCCGCCTGCTGCGCACCCCCGCCGGCACCCTCGTCATCGGTACCGCCGGCCTCCCGCGGGCCTGCCGACTCACCATGGGCATCGGCATGTTCGCCATGCTCCTGACCATGTGACGCCCCTGCCCGGGTGACGCTCCTGGCCACGTCACGCCCACCTCCGCACACCCAATCCCCTGACCGGGGCGTGGCGTTGGTCACTGGCCGGACGAAAGCCGTTCCACGGGACGTCAACAGCGCATAGGTTGGCAGGGAGCGCGTTGTCGCGCTCCGTGCGTACTCGGGGAGCCCATGCGATGACTGCCCTGATCGGCCTGCTGCTGCTCGGACTGCTGCTCTCGACCGTCGCGCCCCGGCTGCTGGCCCGGGCCCGTTGGGCGGAGCGCGAACCGGTGCTGGCGCTGCTGGTGTGGCAGTGCCTCGTGGTGGCGGTACTGCTGTGCTGCGCGCTGGGCCTGGTACTCGCCGCCTCCGCCGCCCTACCCGAGCTGCGCGCCCTGGTGTTCGCGGGCGCCCCGCACGGCGTGGAGGCCGCGTACGGCCTCCAGGAGGCCGAGGGCTGGGGCCGGCTGTGCGCCGCGGTGCTCGCGGCGGGCGGGTTGCAGACGATGCTGGCACTCTCCCGCGAAGTCCGTACGGCCAAGGCCCTGCGCGACCGCCGTCACGCTCAACTCGCGACCCGCGCACCCGAGTTGCCCGAGGCGATCGCCGCCGCCCGGAGCCGCCGGGAGCGGCTGGTCGTGCTGGAGAACGTCCGCCCCGAGGCCTGGTCGCTGCCCGGCCCGGACTCGCGCCTGGTGGTCACCACCGGCGCCCTCCAGCAGCTCACCGACCGGGAGTTGGCCGCCGTACTGAGCCATGAGCGCGGACACGTGCGGGCCCGTCACCACTGGCTGCAGCAGTTCGCCCAGGCGCTCGCCTCCGGCTTCCCCTGCGTCGGCGTGTTCAGCACGTTCCGGGACCAGGTGGCGGAGCTCGTCGAGCTGGCGGCCGACGACCGGGCCGCGCGCCGCCACGGTCGGCACACCACCGCCCTCGCGCTCGCCGAACTGAACCTGGACCGAGGGGTGTTCGGCTCCTGTCCGCCCGGCCTGGCGCAGTCCCCGAAGCGGGTGGACCGGCTGCTCGCGGGCCGCCCGCGGCTGTCCGTCCCGCACCGGCTGCGCCTCACCATGGTCGCCCTCGCCGTCCCCGCCGCGGTGGTCCTGCTGGCCGTCGCCCCGGGGCTCAACTCACTGCTCTGAGCCCGCGGGCCACGAGGACCTCGACGCGGCATCAGATCGGCCGCCGGATCGCCGGACCAGGCCGGATCGCCGGACCGGGCCGGATCAGCCCGAAGAGGACCCGGAACAGGCGGACCCGGGCGGTGCACCGAGAGTCAGCCCGAGCACCTCGCGGTGCAGCGGCCGGGCCTGCTCGTAGCGCTCCCGGCCGGCCTCGGTCAGGGCGACCGTGACCCCCCGCCGATCGCTCTCGCACATCGCCCGGGTGACCAGCCCGCCCTTCTCCAGGCGGGCGATCAGCCGCGACAACGCGCTCTGACTCAGGTGGACGGTGGGCGCCAGCTCGCTCACCCGCAGCCCGAGGCGCCCCCCGGCCCGACACCCCTCCACCAGTCTCTCCAGCACCTCGAACTCGCTCATGCCCAGCCCGTATCTGTCGCCCAGCTCGCGGTCGAGCGCACAGGAGGCAGCGGCATGGCGGGCCAGCAGCTCACGCCATTCCGCGACGAGGCCGGCCTCCGCCGGGGAGTCGAGTTCAGCCACCCCGCCACCCTAGCACGTGTTCGGTAAATTTATGCGTTCACATCTAATTCATTTGCATTGAATGCATGTGCATGTACTGTCCTCCCCATGACCACCGCGACCGCCACGTCACCCGACGTCCCGTCAACCAGCGGGCTGAACTGGACACCCCGCCTCTGGGGCACCCTGATCGTGCTCTGCGCCGCCATGTTCCTGGACGCCCTGGACGTCTCGATGGTGGGCGTGGCCCTCCCCTCCATCGGCTCCGAGCTGAACCTCTCGACCTCCACCCTGCAGTGGGTGGTCTCCGGCTACGTGCTCGGCTACGGCGGCCTGCTGCTGCTCGGCGGGCGTGCCGCCGACCTGCTCGGCCGCCGCCGGGTCTTCCTCGTCGCCCTGGGCGTCTTCGCCGCCGCCTCGCTGGCCGGCGGCCTGGTCGACGACGGCGCCCTGCTGATCGCCGCCCGCTTCCTCAAGGGCGTGAGCGCCGCCTTCACCGCCCCGGCGGGCCTGTCCATCATCACCACGACCTTCGCCGAGGGCCCGGCCCGCAACCGCGCGCTGTCGATCTACACCACCTGCGGCGCCAGCGGGTTCTCGCTCGGCCTGGTGCTGAGCGGCCTGCTCACCTCGGTCGGCTGGCGCTGGACCTTCCTGATGCCCGTCCCGGTCGCGCTGCTCGCCCTGGTCGTCGCCGTCCGGCTGCTCCCCCGCCCCGTCGAGGAGCGCGCCAAGGGCGGCTACGACGTGCTCGGTGCGATCACCGGCACCGCGACCGTGCTGCTGCTGGTGTTCACCGTCACCGAGGCCCAGGGCGCCGGCTGGCTGAGCCTGCGCACCCTCGGCTCGCTGGTCGTGGTCGCCGCGCTGGCCGCCGCCTTCCTCCTGGTCGAGAGCCGTACCGCCCACCCGCTGGTCCGGCTCGGCATCTTCCGCAACGGCTCGGTCGCCCGGGCCAACCTGGTCGCCTTCGCGATGACCGGCGCGTACGGCGGCTTCCAGTTCGTCGTCACGCTCTACCTGCAGCACCTGCTCGGCTGGTCGGCCCTCCAGATGGCGCTCGGCCTGCTGCCGGCCGGCGCGTTCATCGCCCTCTCGGCGCCGTTCATGGGCCCGATCGTGGACCGCTTCGGCACCGGCCGGCTGCTGCCGATCGGGCTGCTGGCCCTGGTCGGAGCGTTCGCGCTGTTCCTCCGCCTGGACGAGCACAGCTCGTACGTGGGGCTGGTGCTGCCCTCGATGCTGCTGCTCGGCGTGGGCTTCGCGCTCGCCTTCCCCTCCGTGAACATCGCCGCCACCGACGGCGTGGACGACGAGGAGCAGGGCCTGGCCTCGGGCCTGGTGAACACCGCGATCCAGGTCGGCACCGCGGTGGTGCTGGCCGGGGCGACCGCGATGATCACCGCCGGCAGCGCGGGCGGCGACAGCCCGCAGGCGCAGCTGGACGGGTACCGCCCGGCGCTGCTCCTCGTCACGGCGGTCGCGCTGGTCGGTCTGGTCATCGCCGCGGTGGGCGCCCTGGTGGACCGGCGCCGGAATTCAACTCCCCTGCACGTGCCGGATTATGATTATCCGCCTGCCGGGTCACCCACGACCCGGGCCGAAGTCCTGACCGAGCACTGACCCGTGGCCTCCGCCCGCGGCCGACCCCTTGGCCGCCGGGCACTGGCGCCGGCTCCACCAAACCCCCGTGTTGGTGGAGCCGGCCGTCTTCGTACCGGCCGCCCGGGCGGTGCCCGCCAGGGCACGGTTCCACGGCGCGGCCGCCGGCTCCGCAAGTATATTGGCTCGGAGCCAACGAACGTTCGGAGCAGACACGATGGCACCTCGGGGGGATTCGGTCAATGAGGAGATGCGGCAGCGCTCCCGCCGCCGCATCATGCGGGCCACCGTCGAACTCGTTGACCAGCGCGGTTACGCGGGCACCACGCTGACCGACATCGCCGAACGGGCCGGACTCGCCCGCGGCCTGCTCTCGTACTACTTCGACGGCAAACGACGGCTGATGCAGTCCGCGACGCATCGGATGATGCACCAGGCACTGTCCGGCGCGCTGGCCGAGCTACCGCCGGACGCCTCCCCCGAGGCCCGGCTGGCCCGCGCGATCGACGCCGTCCTCGCACTGGCGATGGACCACCCGCGGGTGATGCGCTCGCACCTGGCACTCATCCTCGACCCCGACACCGGCGCCTTCATCCAGGACCCGGAACAGCAGCAGCTCGGCGCGATCCTGCAGGGCCTGCTGCGCGACTGGGGCGCGCCGGACCCGGTCGGCGAGCACGCGGTGCTGCGCAGTGCGCTGATGGGCGGCTGCATCGGAGTGCTGCTGCCGGGCGCGGAGATCTCGCTGGCACCGATCCGGGCCGACCTGTTCCGCCGCTACGACCTCGCCTGGGAGCTGGGCCGCCCCCCGCAGCCGGTGCCGCCGGAACGCGAACGGCCGCCGGCCCGCGGCTGACGGCGGGCGAGCGGCCTGGCGGCATTCGATCGGGCAGTCGATCCGGCGTTCGGTCCGGCACGTGATCCGAGGTTCGATCCACTGCCGTTCGATCCGCTGCCGGACGTTCCACTACCGAGGGGCCTCGTGAGGGAGGGAGCTCACAGGCCCCGTCGGGCAGCGGTTCAGCGTTCCTTCAGGATCGACGCGAGCAGGTCGATCGTGCGCTCGGGCGTGAGACTGTCGACACAGAGCCGTTCCATGACCTGGATGTAGGCGTCGACGTCGTCCCGCTTGTCCAGGTAGAGCGCGCTGGTGAGCTGCTCCAGGTAGACCACGTCCGCGAGGTCCTGCTCCGGGAAGCGCAGGATCGTGAACGCCCCGGACTCCCCCGCGTGCGCGCCGAAGCGGAACGGCATGACCTGGATGACCACGTTGGCCTGCTCGGCGACGTCGATCAGGTACTGAACCTGGCCGCGCATCACCTTGGGCCCGCCGACCGGCCGGCGCAGCGCGGCCTCGTCGATCACGGCCCACAGCCTGGGGCTGTTGCCCTCGGTCAGCAGCTTCTGGCGGCGCAGGCGGAGGCTGACCCGCCGCTCGACCTCCTCCTCGCTGATGACCGGCCGACTCTGGCCGAAAACCGCCCGTGCGTACTCCTCGGACTGCAGTAGTCCTGGGATGAACTGCACTTCATACGTACGGATCAGCTGTGCGGCCTCCTCCAAGCCGACATAGGTCTGGAACCAGCCCGGCAGCACGTCGTTGAAGCTGTGCCACCAGCCGGACTTGTTGGCCTCGCGGACCAGCCCGAGCAGGGCCTCCCGCTCCAGGCCGTCATCCACGCCGTACAGGCTGAGGAGGTCGGCGACGTCGCGCTCCTTGAAGCTGACGCGGCCGAGCTCCATGCGACTGATCTTGGATTCCGAGGCGCGGATCGCGTAGCCCGCATCCTCCCGGGTGATGCCGCGCGTCTCGCGCAGGCGTCGCAGCTGCGAGCCGAGGAGGATCCGGCGGACCATCGAGCCGCCGCCCGGCTGAACTGTGGTCATGCGGTCGAAACCTCCACCTAGGGCAAACAGCGCACAGTCTGCCATCAGTTGAGCGCTCACGGTGCCGATACTGACGGATGTTCCTATCAGTTCTGCACTCCGCACACCAGGATGCACGTGCATCCGGCGCTTGCATATGCCAATAGTGCGACTGCACGTGAATCGACTCTTGCATCTGCAGTGAGCGCACACCACCATGGTGCACGTGCACCTGCACATCCCTGGCAATCCCGCGGGCTCCGCGTCGACCCCACGCGCGACTCCGTGCACCGACCCGGCGGCGTCCCCCGCGCCATCGGGCGTTCGAGTGCGCGCGCGCCTGGTCGAGGGGGCGGCCGAGCGGCCGAGCGAGTCGGAGGTGACCGGCATGACCCCGGCGGGTCCAGCCGTGTCCGCCCCCTTATGGGAGGAGCTCTTCATGAGCACCGGTACGGCTTTGGCGGTTGACCCCCATGTGGTCACCTGTACGCTCGCTCCCCGCTTCGAGGCCGTCAGAACCGCACGCGACTTCGCCCGGACCGCTCTTCAGCGCTGGGGCCTGATCGAGCTGTTCGACGACGTCGCGCTGGTGGCCTCGGAACTGGTGACCAACGCGCTCCGGCATGCGATCGGCGCACGGCCCGACCCGTCGGGCGGCGCCCAGGGCGAGTACGACTTTCCCACGCGACCGGTCGCGGACGGCCGGCTGCCGATCCGAATAAGCCTGGTGCACCGCGCACCCCAGGTGGTCTGCGCGGTGAGCGATCCCAGCAGCGTCGGCCCGGTCGCCCGGGAGGCGGACTTCGTCGCCGAGTCCGGCCGCGGACTGCACCTGGTGGAGTCGTTCAGCCGCTCCTGGGGCTGGCACCCGCTGGGCAGCGGCAAGGTGGTCTGGGCCATGTTCGAGGCGGAGCCGGTCATCGGCGGCGGGCTCGACGGACACACCGGCCCGGACGGACGCGTCGGCCTCGACGGGCACGGCGAGTTCGGAGGACACCCCGAAATCGGTGGACGGCACCGGCGCTCGGCCTAGCGTCGCACGGCGCGCGGCCGGCCGGCCGAGGGACGACCCGGGAGGACCACGCCCCGAGCTCTCCGGCCAGGCCCGTACGGAGCCCCGAAGCCGCCCGGGGCACCCCCTCAGGCTCCGCCGTACGGCCCGTCACGGGGTCGGCTAGGAGTGGGGGCAAAGACAAAGGCCGTCGTGGTGTCAGCACCCACGACGGCCCCCCGATGGTGGAGCGGCGGCCGGTCAGACCGCCAGGTGGTCGAACTCCCCGTCCTTGGCCCCCAGGAGCAGGGCGGCGATCTCGGCCCGGGTGTAGATGAGCGCCGGACCGTCCGGGAAGCGCGAGTTGCGCATCGCGACGTCGCCGCCCGGGAGGGCCGCGAACTCGACGCAGTTGCCCTGGGAGTTGCTGTGCAGGCTCTTCTGCCAGACCACCCCCTTGAGGTCGGCGGCGGCCATCCCGTTGTAGGTGTGGTTGGAGCCGTGCGTGTCCTGCGAGTCGTGCATAGAAGTCTCCCGAAGAGCTCCGGAGTTGTCGTCCAGCGCGGCGCCCCGGCACCTGCCGAACGAACGGACCGGCCCCGTACCGGTCCGGCAAACAACGCCTCACTTGACGCGATGATAGCCGCAGTGCACGTGCATCAGCACGGGACATTGCAGGTGCACGAGGCCTTCCACCAGCCGCCTCGAACTCTTCACGGACCCTTCCCCTGACGGTACGTAAACGGACATAGCCCATGGAATCGACGATTCGTCGATAACCGGCCGTGAGCAGCCCCCCGCTGAATGTTGATCTTCGAGTGCCGGGAGTCGCACCACCGTGACCCTCCGTCAGGCCGCCCTCCGGCTGTGAGACATCTCACGCGCCACAGGTGCAACGCGACACCCCACGGGACACGTCCGGGCAACCGACGGCGGTCACGCGGGGGTTGGGCGAGGAATGTCCGGATTGTAGGCAAACCTGCCGGACCGGAGCGGTCGACACACCACCTCGGCACCTCGACCACCCGAAACCCGCATGGCAGCCGACTGCAGGCCTGACGGGGCGATGTCCTACGATCTCCGGCATGAGCACCGCAGCCATCCCGGGCGCGCCACTGCCCGTTCGCACCCCAGGCTCCCGTGCGCGGGGGCGCCACCGCCGCCCCGAGCGCCCCGAGATCCCGGCCGGCTCCCCGGCCCTGGTGCTCGCCGTGCCCGCGACCGCGGGGCCCGAGTCCCGTTCGGTCGTCGAGGAGCTGCTCTCGATCGTCCGCAGCGAGCACCACGGCGTCCAGGCCGCGGTCGGCTACCTCCCGGCTGACGGTTCCGAGGGCGAGGGCGGCGAGGACCGCACCGTCGCCGAGCTCCTGGCCCTGGCCGCCGAGGCCGGGCTGCCGGCGCCCGTCGTGGTACCGCTGGTGCCCGGCCCGCACGACTTCCTGACCGGGCTTCACGCCCTGGGCGCGGAGTACGGCGCGACCGTCACCGATGTGCTGGGTCCGCACCCGCTGCTGGCCGAGGCGGTGCACGTGCGCCTGTCCGAGGCCGGGCTGGCCCGGGCCGACCGGGCCCGACTGTTCGCCATCGCGACCGCCGCGGACGGCGTGGTGCTGACCACCGCCGGCGGCGAGGACGCGGCCGCCGCGGCCGGCGTCACCGGCGTGCTGCTGGCCGCCCGTCTGGCCGTCCCGGTCGTCGCCGCGTCGCTCGACGTGCCCGGCTCGGTGGCCGCCGCCGTCAACCACCTCAAGGACACCGGCTCCCAGCGCCCCGCGCTGGCCCCGCTGGTGATCGGGCCGGAGGCCGACTCGGAGCTGCTCGCCACGGCCGCCGAGGAGACCGGCTGCCCGTCGGCGGCGCCGCTGGGCGCGTACCCGACCGTCGGCCAGCTGATCGCCTCCGCCTACCTGGCCGCGCTGCCGGCGCCGTCGCCGGAGGACCTGGCCCGCGCCGAGGCGGAGGCCGCGGCCGCCGCCGGGGCCGAGGAGGGCTCCCGCGGGGCCCATGCGGCCACCGAGGGTGCCGCCGGGCTGTAGGGACGGACCGCGCCGCCTGCCGACGCTCACCGAAGGGCCGGGAACGACTTCGTTCCCGGCCCTTCGGCTTGACCCGTACAGGAGTTACGGGAGTTAAGAACCCAATGCGCGCAATGTCCGTTCTGGTGTGATTTGTCAATGAGCAGCCCGCGCATTGTCCGGCGCGCGATTCACCATTGCCCCCCCTGTTTTCACGGGTGCGCCCTGCCGCACTCCAACACTCCGTCACGCCACTCCTGAAGCGGAGCCAGTTGTGGGAATCCGCCGCCACATTGCCGGAAAACGATCATTTTCGATCATGAAGCATGGGCTATTTGACACTTCTCTCTAAACCGTGATGTACATCACAGGTATTTGCAGTTTGAAGTTGAGTCTGCTTAACGTGCTCCCCGTTCGTGACCACACGAACCCAGTTCATCCGCGACGCCGAGTCCTGCCGTCGGATGTCCTGGCAGCGCGAAAACGCACCACGGCAGGAGCGGGGGACCCACAGGTAAGTCGCCCCGGACCGTTCCTCGGAACGGCCCAGGGCTAGGGGTGAAGCCGCGCCCACAGCGCGGCCGGGCAACTCCAGCCCGAATCCGACAGCTCACCTCGCAGGCGTGGGAGAGGACTCCGTCTTCATGCTGCCCACCAACGGCACCCGTCTGTCCGGCCGCACCCGCCGCGTGATCGCCGCCCTCGGCGTCGCCGGCGTCGGCCTCACCGTCCCCTGCCTCACCACCAGCACCGCCAACGCCGCGTCCGTCTCCACCTGGGACGCCGTCGCCCAGTGCGAGAGCGGCGGCAACTGGGCCATCAACACCGGCAACGGCTTCTACGGCGGGCTGCAGTTCACCTCCAGCACCTGGGCCGCCTTCGGCGGCACCGCCTACGCCGCGCAGGCCAACCAGGCCACCAAGGCGCAGCAGATCGCCGTCGCCGAGAAGGTCCTCGCCTCGCAGGGCCCGGGCGCCTGGCCCGTGTGCTCCGTCAAGGCCGGCCTGACCAAGGGCGGCACCCCGGCCGCCGTCGACACCTCGGCGGCCGCCACCGGCTCCACCGCCACCAAGCCCACTCAGGGTCAGACCCAGGCCCCGGCCGCGAAGCCCGCCAAGCCGGCCGCGCCCTCCCAGGACCAGGCGCAGGCCTCCTCCGGCTCCGCCAAGGGCAACTGGGTGCAGAAGCGCCAGCCGCAGGCCCAGCCCCAGGCCGCTGCCCCGGCGCAGGCCCAGGGCGCCGACTACACCGTGGTCGCGGGCGACTGGCTGTCCTCGATCGCCGACAAGCACAACGTGCAGGGCGGCTGGCAGCGGCTGTACGACCTCAATCGCAGCACCCTGGCCGAGGGCCCGGACACCATCTACCCGGGCCAGCAGCTGAGCTTCGGCAACGGCGGCAAGGCCAAGGCCGACCAGTCCGCGAACGGTGGTGCCGTGAACGCCCAGCCGACCGCGCAGACCCAGGCCCCGGCCACCAAGCCGGCCACCAAGCCGGCTTCGAAGCCGGCCGCCCAGGCGCAGACCCAGGCGCCGAGCCAGACCCAGACGCCGAGCCAGGCGCAGACCCAGGCCCCGGCCCAGACCGCCACCGGCAGCATGGCCGCCGCGGTCGCCTTCGCCCAGTCGAAGGTCGGCCAGGCGTACGTCTACGGCGGCACCGGCAACGGCGGCTGGGACTGCTCCGGCCTGACCCAGGCCGCGCTGCGCGCCGCGGGCATCTCCGTGCCGCGCGTCGCCGCCGACCAGGCCGCCGCCAGCACCCACGTCTCGCTGGACAGCCTGCAGCCGGGCGACCTGCTCTTCTGGTCGAACAACGGCAAGGACTCCGGCGTGTACCACGTCGCGATCTACGTCGGCGGCGGCCAGTACGTCGAGGCCGCCAACCCGAGCTCGGGCGTCCGCGTCCAGAGCATCGCCAACTGGGCCCCGGACTTCGCCGGCCGGGTCTGAGGACCGCGAACGGCTGACGGACGACGGGAAACAGCCGACGGACAACGGATCACAGATAACAGATTTCAACATCTGTCAGCTGTCGTCTGAACGCTGACCCACAGCCACCCCCGGGAAGAGTCTGGTCGCTCCTCCCGGGGGTTCCGGCGTACCCCGCGCCGCCGGCACCCCGGCCCTCCCCCGGATCCTGCGCAACCACGTGGTGAAACCCCGCCCCAACGGGCATGCTGCTGCTCTGCACCCGAGGAGGAGTCACATGGCCCAGATCACCATCACGCTCGACGCCAACCTCGCGATCGACGCGATGCTGCTCTCCGGCACCAAGAACCCACAGGACGCCGTCGAACTGGTCCTGCGCGACTACCTTGCCCGCGGCCGCCGCACCGAGACCCGGACCGGCGACGCGTCCGACGGCCACCGGCTGACCGCGGAGCCCCCGACCGCCCAGGAGGGCTGAACGCTCAGGAAGGCCGAGCGCTCAGGAAGGCCGACCGCGCGAACGCGGAACGGGCCCCGGAGAGCAACCACCCTCCGAGGCCCGTCCACCGGTCCGTCCACCGCCCCCGCCACCGCGGCTCAGCGCGCGCAGGCCCCCGTGGAACCGCGCATCACCAGCTCCGGCTGGAACATGAACTCCCCGCGCTGGGCCGCGTTCCCGCCGACCTCCTCCAGCAGCGCGTCCACCGCCGCCGTGGCCATCGCCTCGACCGGCTGGCGGATCGTGGTCAACGGCGGCTCGGTGAAGGCGATCAGCGGCGAGTCGTCGAAGCCGACCACCGACACGTCCTGCGGCACCGACAGCCCCCGCTGCCGCACCGCCCTGATCGCCCCGAGCGCCATCATGTCGCTCCCGCAGACGATCGCCGTACAGCCCTTGTCGAGCAGCGCGCCTGCCGCCGCGTGCCCGCCCTCCACGCTGAACAGCGTGTGGTGGACGAGGTCCTCGGCCTCCTCCTGGCTCCGCCCGAGCACCTCGCGCATCGCCGCCGTGAAGCCCTCAACCTTGCGCAGCACCGGAACGTACCGCCGCTGCCCGATCGCCAGCCCGATCCGCTCGTGCCCGAGTTCGGCCAGGTGCTGGACCGCCATCCACATGGCGGCCCGGTCGTCCGGCGAGATGAAGGGCGCGTCGATCTTCTCGCTGTAGCCGTTGATCAGCACGAACGGCACCCCGCGCCCGGCCAGCCGGGCGTAGCGGTCGTGGTCGGCGGTGGTGTCGGCGTGCAGCCCGGAGACGAAGACGATGCCCGCCACTCCCCGGTCGACCAGCATCTCCACCAGTTCGTCCTCGGTGGACCCGCCCGGCGTCTGGGTGCACAGCACCGGGGTGTACCCGTGCCGGCTGAGCACCTGCTCGATCACCTGCGCCAGCGCGGGGAAGATCGGGTTGCTCAGCTCCGGCGTGATCAGCCCGATCAGGCCCGCACTGCGCTGGCGCAGCCGGGTCGGCCGCTCGTAGCCGAGCACGTCGGGCGCCGCCAGCACGGTCTGCCGGGTGGCGGCGGAGACGTTCGCCTTGCCGTTGAGCACGCGGGAGACGGTGGCTTCGCTGACCCCCGCCTGTGCCGCGATGTCTGAGAGTCGCGCCGTAGTCACGGTCCCAGAGCCTATTGCAACCACGTCAGACCGCCCACCAGCCGGTGCTGTCCGGAGCGAGCACCGTCTCGCCGCCGTCCACCACGAGTTCGGTCGAGCCGAGCAGCAGTCGGCCGGGCGCGGTGATCCGCACCGGCTCGCCGGTGGTGTTCACCGTGCAGACGAAGGAGCCGCGACGGAACGCCAGCGTGCCCTCGGGGGCGTCCAGCCACTCGACCTCGGTGCCGGCGCCGAGGTCGGGCTGCTCCCGGCGGACGGCCAGCGCGCTGCGGTAGAGCTCCAGGGTGGAGGCCGGGTCGCCGGTCTGCGCCTCGACGCTCAGTTCGGCCCACTCGGCGGGCTGCGGCAGCCAGGACGGCCCGCCCGCCACCGGTCCGAAGCCGTACGGGGCTTCGGTGCCGGACCACGGGATCGGGACGCGGCAGCCGTCGCGGTAGCCGTCCTGTCCGGCCTGGCGGAAGAACGACGGGTCCTGGCGGACCTCGTCCGGCAGGTCGGTGACGTCCGGCAGGCCGAGCTCCTCGCCCTGGTAGACGTACGCCGAGCCGGGCAGCGCGAGCATCAGCAGGGTGGCGGCGCGGGCGCGGCGCAGGCCGAGTTCGCGGTCGCCGGCGGTGCGGATCTGGGTGCCGAGGCCGGGCGGGTTGGCGAAGCGGGTGGCGTGCCGGGTGACGTCGTGGTTGGACAGCACCCAGGTGGTGGGGGCGTCGACCGGGCGCATCGAGTCGAGCGAGAGGTCGATCACCTCGCGCAGCGCGGCGGCGTCCCAATCGGTGCCCAGGTACTGGAAGTTGAAGGCCTGGTGCAGCTCGTCGGGGCGGACGTAGTTGGCGGTGCGCTGGACGGTCGGGGTCCAGGCCTCGGCGACGCCGATCCGCTGGCCCGGGTACTCGTCGAGGATCCGGCGCCAGGCGCGGTAGATCTCGTGCACGCCGTCCTGGTCGAAGAACGGCATGACGTCGTTGCCGAGCAGCTTGAGCTGGTCGGAGCCGCCGAGGTCGGGCAGGCCCTCGGCCTTGACCAGGCCGTGGGCGACGTCGATGCGGAAGCCGTCCACGCCCATGTCGAGCCAGAACCGCAGGATCGAGCGGAACTCGTCGGCGACCGCCGGGTTCTCCCAGTTGAAGTCGGGCTGCTCGGGGGCGAACAGGTGCAGGTACCAGTCGCCGGGGGTGCCGTCCGGGTTCTCGGTACGGGTCCAGGCCGGGCCGCCGAAGATGGACTCCCAGTCGTTGGGCGGCAGTTCGCCCTTGTCGCCCTTGCCGGGCCGGAAGTGGTAGCGGTCGCGCAGCGGGGAGCCGGGGCCCTCGCGCAGGGCGCGCTGGAACCACTCGTGCTGGTCCGAGGAGTGGTTGGGGACGAGGTCGACGATGATCCGCAATCCGAGCTCGTGGGCGTCCCGGATGAGGGCGTCGGCGTCCAGCAGGGTGCCGAACATCGGGTCCACCGCGCGGTAGTCGGCGACGTCGTAGCCGGCGTCCGCCTGCGGCGAGGCGTAGAAGGGCGAGAGCCAGACCGCGTCCACGCCGAGGTCGCGCAGGTAGGGCAGGCGGCTGCGGATGCCGGGCAGGTCGCCCATGCCGTCGCCGTTGGAGTCGGCGAAGCTGCGCGGGTACACCTGGTAGATGACCGCGTCCCGCCACCAGCCTCTGGACGCGCTGACGTTCGCCTCGTGAGCGGTGTCGGCGGCAGGCCGGGAGGTGTCGGCCAGGTTCTGGGTCATGGACGGTATCCCTTGGGGACTAGAGGAGCGAGGAGCGCTACGACTTCGCGGCGCGTTACGACTTGGAGGCACCAGCGGTCAGGCCGGTGACCAGGTGGCGCTGCACCAGGTAGAAGAAGGCCGCGGAGGGGATGGCGATCAGCACGGCGGTCGCGGCCATCAGGTTCCACTGGGCGTCGTGCTCGCTGACGAAGGTCTGCAGGCCGACGGCCAGCGTGTACTTGTCGGAGCTGAGCATGAAGGTGGAGGCGAAGGGCACCTCGGCCCAGTAGGTGAGGAAGGAGTAGAACGCGGCGACCGCCAGGCCCGGGCGGGCCAGCGGCAGCACCAGCCGCCAGAAGGTGCCGAACGGGCTGAGCCCGTCGACCCGGCCGGCCTCGTCGATCTCCACCGGGATGGTGTCGAAGTAGCCCTTCAGCAGCCAGGCGCAGTACGGCACGGTGGTGGTCGAGTAGACCAGGATCAGGCCGGTGTAGCTGTCCAGCAGGCCGAGGTCGGAGAGCATCGTGTACATCGGCACGATCAGCACCGCGATCGGGAACATCTGGGTGACCAGCAGCGACCACATCAGCGGCCGGTGCCCGGGGAACTTCATCCGGGACACGGCGTAGCCGGTGGTGGCGGCGACCAGGACGCCGAAGACGGTGGTGACGCCGGAGACCAGCACGGCGTTGCCGAACCAGGTGAAGAAGTCGGTGTCGCCCAGCACGTGCTGGTAGTTCGACAGCGTGAGCTTGCCGAGGATCTGGCCGGGGTGGAGGTAGTCCGTCTTGTCCGGGCCGAGCGAGACGAAGAGGATCCACGCGACCGGGAACAGCGCGATCAGGCCGGCCACGATCAGGACGCCGTGGGACAGCGCCTTGGCCAGCGGGCTGCTCTCGCCGCGCGGGCGGACCTTGGCCGGGCGGGCGGCCGGGGCCGCGGTCGCCGCGGGGGCGGGACGTTCGGTGGTGGTGCTCATCGGGGTTACCTGCCTTCGTGGGTCAACTGGGTCCGGGGCCTCAGCCGTTGGCCTGCTCGGTGCGGGCGAGCCAGCGCCGGTAGAAGGCGGTGAAGACGATCAGGATGGACAGCAGGATCACGCCGTACGCGGCGGACTGCGCGTAGTCCCGGGGGATCTGGCCGAAGCCGAGGCGGTAGGCCCAGGTGACCAGCAGCTGGGCGTCGGGGGCGCCGGTGCCGAAGAGCAGGAAGATGACGTTGAACTGGTTGAAGGTCCAGATCACGCCGAGCAGCACGACGGTGGAGGAGACGCTGCGCAGCCCCGGCAGGGTGACGTACCGGAAGCGCTGCCACGGCGTGGCGCCGTCCATCTCGGCGGCCTCGTACAGCTCGCCCGGGATCGACTGCAGGCCGCCGAGCAGCGAGATCATCATGAACGGCACGCCGGCCCAGGTGTTCACCATGATCGCGGCCACCTTCTGCGCCCACGGCTCGGTGAGCCAGCCGGGCTCGGGCAGGTGCAGGGTGGAGAGCACGCTGTTGACGACGCCGCCGTCGGAGAGCATCAGGCGCCAGGAGAAGACGGTGACGAAGGTGGGGACGGCCCAGGGCAGGATGAGCAGCATCCGGTAGACGGCGCGCCCGCGCAGCTTCTTGTTGAGCAGCAGGGCGAGGCCCAGGCCGAGGGTGTAGTGCAGGAAGACGCAGATGGCCGTCCAGGCGATGGTCCAGACGAAGTGCGACCAGAAGCGGTCGTACGAGCCGGGGCCCCAGAGGATGTCGGCGTAGTTGTGGAAGCCGACGAACTCGTAGCTCGCCGGGATCTCGTTGACGCCGATCTTGCGGGCGACGTTGAGGCTGTTGGCGTCGGTGAGGGTGAGCCAGATGCCTTCGACGAGCGGGTAGAGCACCAGGGCACCGAGCACCAGGACAACCGGTGCGATCATCGCGTAGGCGTACCAGTGTTTGGCGTAGGAGCGCTTGAGGCGTTCCAGCAGGCCCGGGCGCTGCTCGCGCTCCCGGCCGCCCTTGCCGGTGGCGCCCTGCACGGCGACTGACATCGTTTGCACCTTCTCGGGGGGAATTCTTCGGGGGGAGTCCTCGGTGGAGCCGACCGCCCGGCCCGCCGGTCGTGACCGGCGGGCCGGGCGGCGGGGACTACTTGGCGAAGCCCGGCAGGAGCTTGGCGTAGTCGGTGGCGACGGTGTTCAGCGCGTCCTGGGTGCTGGTGCCCTGGAGGGCCTTGCCCAGGTTGGTGCTGAGCGAGGCGAACAGCGAGCTGTACTCGGGCAGTTCGGGGCGCGGCTTGGCGCTGGACAGCACGGCCTGGAAGCCGGCGATGCCCGGGTCGGCCTTGACGTCGGCGGTGAAGGCGTCGGAGCGGGTCGGCAGGGTGGAGTTCTTCTGCGCGATGAAGGCCTGGCTCTCGGCCGAGGTCATGAAGGCGGCGAACTTCTCGGCGGCGGCCTTGTGGGCCTTGTCCGCACCGGCGTAGACCGCGATGTTGTGGCCACCGGTGGGGGCGGCCGCCTTGCCGCTGGAGCCGGCCGGGACGGCGGCGATGCCGAGGTTGTTCTTGTCGGCGAAGGCCGAGCCCTTGTAGATGTTGGTGATCTCCCAGGGGCCCTGGATGATCGCCGCGACCTTGCCGCTGTTGAAGGCGTCCATCATGTGCGCGTACGCGTCGGTGGTGACGTCGGCCTTGACCGTGCCGGGCGCGGTGAACATCGACTTGTAGGTCTCGACGGCCTTGGCGGCCTCCGGCGAGGTGATGGTGATCTTCTTGCCGGCGGCGTCGACGGTGTCGGTGCCCTCGCCGTACAGGAACGGCATCGCGTAGTAGCCGTCCGCGGCCTTCAGCCAGAAGCCGTCCACGCCGGCCTTGTCCTTGACGGCGGCGGCGTCGGCCTTCAGCTCGTCCCAGGTCTTGGGCGCCTCGGTGATGCCGGCCTTGGCGAACAGCTCCTTGTTGTAGAGCAGGCCCAGGGTGTCCGTCACCAGCGGCACGCCGTACAGCTTGCCCTCGTACGTGGCCTGCTGGATCAGGCTGGGCTGGAAGGCGGAGGTGTCGGCGGCGGCCGGGGTACCGTTCAGCGGCTCCAGGAAGCCGGCCTTGGCGAAGGCGGCGGTCCAGCCGACCTCGGAGCGGAAGACGTCCGGTGCTCCCTTGGCCCCCATGGCGGTCTGCAGCTTGTTCTGGGCCTGGTCGAACGGGACGTTGACGAAGTCGACCTTGATGTTCGAGTTGGCCGCCTCGAACTTCTTGACCAGTTCCTGGTAGCTCGGAGCCTCGTTGGTGGCGTTCGACGTGTCCCAGTACGTGAGGGTGACCGGGCCGTCGGCCTTGCCGTCCGAACCGGAGCCGCCGCTGCTGCCACAGGCAGCCATCGAGACCGCGAGGGCCGCAACGAGGGCAGAGGCCGCGATGCCACGCCGCATGAGAACTCCTTGGGAGGGTGGGGGTGCCCGAGATGTTCGGAGACAGGCGCATAATGGCTGCCTCGCGCCGACCGCACCGTTGCCGCCGTCGGGCTCGGAAGGAAGTTAACAGCGGCGCAATCGCGACGGAAAGTCCTTGCAGCAAGTTTCTGCAAGAAACGGCGATCGTTACGCCCACGTGTCCTGGACGTAGCCGCACGGTAGTTGACGGCCCGGAGAAATGTCCGAGTTAGACCTTTTCGATCCGGTTTCGGGTGGCCGACGGAACCACCATGCGTGGCCGAAACCCGTTTGCAGCAGACTGGACGCATGCGCATCAGAACCGTCACCGAGGACGAACTGCCGCTGCTGGGCGAACTGGAGCGGGCCGCCGGAGCCCCCTTCGCCGCGATCGGCATGCCGGAGATCGCCGAGGACGAACCGCCCGCCCCCGAGGAACTGGCCCCCTACCTGGACCACGGCGTCGCCCTGGTCGCCGACGCGGACGGCACCATCGCCGGCTACCTGCTGGCCGAACCGGTGGACGGTGCCCTGCACATCGAGCAGGTGTCGGTGCACCCCGACCACGCCCGCCGGGGCATCGGCCGGGCGCTGATCGAGCACCTCGCGGCCGGCACCGACGCCCCCGCCCTCACCCTGACCACCTTCGCGGACGTCCCCTGGAACGCCCCCTACTACGCCCGCCTCGGCTTCCGCCCGCTGGCCGACGCCGAACTCACCCCGGGCCTGCGCGACATCCGCCGCAAGGAGGCCGACCACGGCCTGGACCGCTGGCCCCGGCTCTGCATGCGCCGGGACCTGCGGGCCGTCTGACCGGTCCCGTCAGTTGACGCCCAGCCGCAGCACGGTCGTCGAGCGGAACTCCTCCCCCGGCCGCAGCACCGTGCTCGGGAACGACGGGTGGTGCGGCGAGTCCGGGAAGTGCTGGGTCTCCAGCGCGATCCCGGCGAACGGCCCGTACGGCACCCCGCTCGCGCCGGTGACCGCGCCCTGGAACTTGTTCGCCGTGTAGACCTGGATGCCCGGCTCGGTGGTCAGCACCTCCAGGGTGCGGCCGCTGACCGGGTCCTCCAGCAGCGCCGCCCGCGCCGGGCCGCCGTCCGCCGGCCGGGGACGCAGCACCCAGTTGTGGTCGTAGCCGCCGGGCCCGGTCAGCTGCGGGTGGGCGTCGTGCACCGACTTGCCGATCGGCTTGGCCACGGTGAAGTCGAACGGCGTGCCGGCCACCGGTTCGGTCCGCCCGTACGGGATCTGCCGCTCGTCGGCCGGGGTGTACTCGTCGGCGTCCAGGGTGAGCAGGTGGCCCAGGACGTCGCCGCTGCCTTCACCCGAGAGGTTGAAGTACGCGTGGTTGGTCAGGTTGACGACCGTCGGTCGGCCGGTGACGGCGTGGTAGGCGATCACCAGCTCGCCGCCCGCGTCCAGGGTGTAGGTGACGGTGACGTCCAGCGCGCCCGGGAAGCCCTGGTCGCCGTCGGGGCTGTGCAGCCGCAGCCTCACCCCGCCCTCGGTCTCCTCGGCCTGCCACATCCGCTGCGCGAAGCCGTCCGGCCCGCCGTGGAGGGTGATCCCACCGCCGGTGGAGGCGAGCGGGTGCTGCTCGCCGTCGATGGTCACCTCGGAGCCGTCGATCCGGTTGGCGTACCGGCCCACCACCGTGCCGTAGTGCCGGGCCGGGCCCAGGATCTGCGCCAACTCATCGGTCGAGAGCAGCAGTTGTGCGGTACGCCCGGCCCGGTCCGGCGCGCTGAGGGTGTGCAGGGTGGCGCCGAGGGTCAGCAGGCTCGCCTCGTACGGGCCGGCGGTCAGCGTCCAGCGCTCGATCGCGGCGCCCGCGCCCGCGGGGTCGAGGGGTTCGCGGCGCACCCGGGTGGCCTCGCTCGCCATGGCCTGCTCCTCACTGGCGCGAGCGGCGCTCCGCCCCCGCCCGGTTCCTGGTCCGTCCGGGGGCGCCGAGGGCGGCCCCGTGGTGTCCGCCAGCCTATCGAGGCGGACGGCGCCGGGGGTGCTCCCGCACCTCCGCGCGCCGTCCGAGCACCACCGGCGGCCGCCCCCGGGCGGCCGCTACTCGTCCCGCGACTGCGACGGCAGCCCGAGCGCCGCCGCCAGGCCGTCCGGGCCACTGCCCGCCTTGCGGTAGACCGCCGCCAGCCGTCGGTTGACCAGGTTGAGCTGCACACCCAGCTCCTCGGCGATCCGCTGCGGCGGCACGCCCCGCGCCGCCCGCTTGGCGACCTCCCACTCGGGCCCGCTGAGCGTGTCCCGGAAGTCGCCGAGGCCCAGCCCCAGCCGGTTGGGCCGCAGGCCGTAGTTGGCCAGCTCCCGCCGGGCCTGGTCGACCAGCCCCTCGGCCGAGCAGTGCTGGGCCAGCTCGATGCCCTGGTACAGGTACTCCTGGGCGTCCTCCAGCCTGCCGACCCTGCGCAGCGCGGCACCCAGGTCGACCAGCGCGACGGCGTGCTCGTACCCGGCCGGGGACTGCCCGAGGTACGTCACGGCCTGCTCCAGCAGCTCGACCGCCTGCTGGCCGTCCGCGATCTGGGCCTGGAGGCGCAGCGCGGCGCCGATCGCCGAGGCGGTGCCGAAGGTGCGCGCGTCGAGGACGGCCTTCCGGGCGTACTCGCGGGCGCGCTCGGGCTCGTCCTCGGCGATCGCGATGGCCAGGTGCCCGGCCCAGGGCGCCCAGACCGTGTTGTGCCAGCCGCGCACCTCCAGCTGGGCGCCGGCGTCGGTGAGCGCGGCGGCCGCACCGGCGCGCCGCTTCTTGGCGATCAGCAGCTTGCCGTACAGCGAGGCCGCGTCCGGCAGCACCATGGCGGTCGCGTGGTACGGCGGGTGGAAGCCGAACTCGTTGGCCAGCTCCCAGGCCTCCTCGACCCGGCCGCGGGCGATCAGGGTGTCCACCAGCACGCCGACGGCGTCCCAGGCCAGCGGCAGCTTGGCCCCGATCCGCTCGGAGATGCGGAACGCCCGGCGCAGGAAGTCCTCGGCCTCGGCGAGCAGTCCGCGGCGGAACCGGGCCAGGCCCATCAGGAAGTAGGCGAAGCCCCGGTGGGCACCGCTCCAACCGGCCACCTCGAACTGGATGATGGCGTCCGCGGCCAGCCGCTCGGCCTGGGCGATGCGGTCGTTGTAGATGTACGTGAGGCCGAGCATCGAGGGCAGTTCGAAGCCCCAGGTGGTGTCGGTCCAGCCGAGGCCCTTGGGCAGTCGGCCGCCGTCGAGCACGTCGTCGGCGAGGGCCAGCGCCTCGGCGGACGGGCGCCCGCGCAGGGTGAGGTCCCAGGCGCGCATCGCGAGGACGGCCCGGTCGGCGGCCTCGCGGCCGGCCAGCTCCTGGCACAGTCGGCCGAGTTCGGTGGAGCGGCCCGGTCCGTTCTCCTCGGACTTGCGGAAGGCGTGCCACATGAACGAGGCGGCCCTCAGCCGGGTCCGGCCGACCGGGTCGTCGGTCTGCTCGGCCTCCTCCTGGCAGACCAGCGCGGCCTCGCGCAGTTCACCGCTGTGGGCCAGCACTTCGGAGAGCCGGAAGGTCGCGTCGACCCGCAGGCCGGGGCGCAGTGGTCCCTCCTCCGGGTCGAGGGCGAGCTTGAGCTGGTTGACGGTGGCGCCGGGGTCGGTGAGCAGGGCGGAGCAGCCGAGTTCGTAGAGCACCTCGGCGCGGATGTCGTCGGCGGGCGGTTCGTTGAGCGCGCGGTGGAGACAGCGCTGGGCGGCCTCGGGGGCGCCGATCAGCAGGTGTTCGGTGGCGGCGCGGCGCAGTTTGCGGACGGTGCGGTCGTCGCCCTCGCCGGAGAAGGTCTCGACCAGGTGGCGGGAGGCGGCGAGCAGGCCGAGTCCGGCGTTCTCGATCTCGGCGGCGGCGACGCCGTGCATGCCGGTCCGGGTGGCCTCCGGCATGGTCTTGTAGATGGAGCTGGCGATCAGCGGGTGGACGAATTCCAGGTTGCCGTTGGGGGTCTGGGTCAGTACGCGTTGCTTGCGCAGCTGCTTGATGGACTCGCGGGCGCCCTCGGCGCTCTGGGCGCAGATCCGGGTGGCGAGGTCGATCCGGATGTCGGTGCCCAGCATCGCGCAGGCCCAGGCGAAGCGCAGGGTGCTGGAGCCCAGCCGGTCCAGCCAGCTCTTGAGGGTCATTCCGGCGGCGTCGACGGCGAGTTCGCGCAGTTGCCGGGAGTTCTCCTCGACCGGCTCCAGCTCCTGGTCGCGGACCTGGTCGAGCAGGGCGACGGCCTCGAAGGGGTTGCCGTTGACGACGTTCCAGAACTCGTAGCAGAAGGCGTCCTCGACGCGGTCTCCGAGTTCGGCGCGGATCATGTCGGTGACGGAGACCAGCGAGAGCCGGTTGAGCTCGTGCTTGCGGGTGGCGAGTCCGAGGACGGCCGAGCGGTGCTTCTGGGTCTCGGGCGGCCAGTCGCTCTCGTCCTCCCGGAACGCGAAGACCAGCAGGACGGGCAGTTCGCGGGAGCGGACGGCGAACTGGGTGAGCCAGGAGAGGGATTCCTGGTCGGACCAGTGCAGGTCGTCGACGATCATCACCATCGGCGCGCGGCGCGGCGCGAGTTGGGTGAGGACGTAGTCGAGACCGTCGCGCACGCCCTGCGGGTCGAGCCGGCGGGCTCCCGCCTTGGGCTGCTTGAGGCCCATGGCCGGTCCGACGACCTCCTCCCACGTGCCCATGACCTGGCGGAACTCGTCGGGTTCCAGCTTGGTCAGGGCGGGTTGGAGGAGCTGGCGCAGCACGTGGTACGGCTCCCTGAACTGCTGCTCGCCGCCGCGCGCGAACAGCACGGTGGCGCCTTCGCGCAGCTTGGCGATCCGTCGGACCTCGTGCAGCAGACTCGTCTTGCCGATGCCGGGGCGGCCGGAGAAGGCGAGCAGTTCGCCGATCTCGGTTCCGCCGGCGGCGAATTCGCGGCAGAGGCGCTCGACCGCCGTCTCCACGGAGCGCAGTTCGGCGTCCCGGTCGCGCAGTCTGACCCGGGGCGCGTCATTGTCGCCGCCGTGGCCGGAACCGGTTCCCGCCCGAAGTTCGTTGTCCTGATCGGTCACCGTCGTGCCTCCGCCTCGCCCGCTGGCAGCACGGCTCGGCCACTGCGTGGGGAGCCGCTCCATCACTGTTCGTGGAGCCGAGGTTAGCGCCGCGTGCGGCTCGCTGTGCGGCATTCGCGCAGCCAGGGGCGGACGGCGAGGGTTCGGACCCCTTGCCAAGGGCAATTGCCCTATATCCCTAACGTCCGATCATTACATCAGATACCCTACGGCCTTCGAGGCACAGATGATCTTGTCTACTCCCACCCTCACCATCCGAGCCTCGCCGCGTCAACTCCCCCGCCATCAGTGCTCGAACAACAAGCACCCCCACCCTCCGCTGCACCGGGAGTCCGATGTCTGACGACACCTCACTTCAGATCCCGTTCCCGCACCGCCGCAGTCCGCACGGCCCGTACGCGACCGGGCTGCACCGGGACTGGCTGATCCGCCACCCGCTGCTCCCCGATGCCGACCACCCCGGTTACACGCACTGGGAGGTCGTCGACCTCGCGGCGCTCGGCTACCCGGACGCTGGCCCGGACGAACTCGCCCTGGCCGCCGACCTGATGGGGTTCTACTTCCTCTTCGACGACGTGTTCGACGGCCCGCTCGGCCGCCGGCCCGCCGAGGTCGCGCCGATCTGCGAGCGGCTGATCGCCGTCCTGCACGGGGCCCGCCCCGACCCGGGCTCCGCGGTCGAGACCGCCTTCGCCGACCTGTGGGAGCGCAGCGTGCTCGGCATGCCGGCCCGCTGGCAGGCCCGCGCCGCCTACAACTGGGAGTACTACCTGGCCAGTCACCCCGCCGAGGCGGCCGGCCGGATCTCCAGCCGACCGCCGGACCGCGACGGCTACCTGGAGCTCAGGCGGGGCACCGCGGCGATGGAGACCATCTTCGACATGGTCGAACGGCTCGGCCAGTTCGAGGTCCCCGCCGCCGTCATGCACCACCCGGTGCTGCGCCAACTCCGCCAACTGGCGGCCGACATCCCCTCGCTCAGCAACGACGTGCGGTCCTTCCCGCTGGAGGCCCCGCGCGGCGACGTCAACAACCTGGTGATGATCGTCCAGCGCGAACGCCACTGCACGCCCGAGGAGGCCTGTGCGGCGGTGCTGGCCGAGGCCCAGCTGATGATCGAACGCTGCGCCGAACTGCACGACCGACTCCCGGACGTCTTCCGCGAGTTGGGCCTGTCCAGGATCGAACGCACGATCGCCCGGCGCTACGCCGACGGGCTGATCACCTGGCTGGCCGGCTACCTGAGCTGGGAGGCTCGCACCGGCCGGTACCACGCGGTCTGAGACGACCCGACCCGCCGCGCCGCCACCCCGGGGGGAACGGGCGGAAGGAGCACCCTCCGTACGAGTCGCCCGTACGGACCGTAGCCGCGCCGTACGCCCGACGGCTATCGTGCTCAACGGCGGGCGCCCGGCGGGGCGCCGTCCGATTGCGTGTCCACACCCTCCGCCGGGCCACCCCCTGACCGGGTGGTCCGGCGCGCCGCCTCCGGCCCGACCGGCTCCGGGCGGCGCCCCGACGCAGCGAGGAGACACAGAGCATGACGGTCTACCAGCCCCCCGGCGCGCCCGGCAGCATCGTCACCTACCGCCCCCGGTACGAGCACTGGATCGGCGGCGAGTGGACGCCTCCGGTGCGCGGCGAGTACTTCGACGATCCGACCCCGGTCACCGGCGAGGTGTTCACCGAGGTCGCCCGGGGCACCGCCGAGGACATCGAGGCCGCCCTGGACGCGGCCCACGCCGCCGCCCCCGCCTGGGGCCGCACCCCGGCCAACGAGCGGGCCCAGGTGCTGCTGCGGGTCGCCGACCGGATGGAGGCCAACCTCGAACAGCTGGCCGTCGCGGAGAGCTGGGAGAACGGCAAGCCGGTGCGCGAGACGCTGGCCGCCGACCTCCCCCTCGCGGTCGACCACCTGCGTTACTTCGCCGGTGCACTGCGCGCCCAGGAGGGCGGCGTCTCCCAGCTGGACGAGGACACCGTGGCGTACCACTTCCACGAGCCGCTGGGCGTGGTGGGCCAGATCATCCCGTGGAACTTCCCGATCCTGATGGCGATCTGGAAGCTCGCCCCGGCGCTCGCGGCCGGCAACGCGGTGGTGCTCAAGCCCGCCGAGCAGACCCCGGCCTCGGTGCTGCTGCTCGCCGAGCTGACCGCCGACCTGCTGCCGCCCGGGGTGCTCAACATCGTCACCGGCTTCGGCGAGGAGGCGGGCGCCCCGCTGTCCGCCAGCCCCCGGATCCGCAAGATCGCGTTCACCGGCGAGACCACCACCGGCCGGCTGATCTCCCGCGCCGCCGCCGACAACCTGATCCCGGTCTCGCTCGAACTCGGCGGCAAGAGCCCCAACGTGTTCTTCGCGGACGTCGCCGCCGCCGACGACGCCTTCTACGACAAGGCCCTCGAAGGCTTCGCGATGTTCGCCCTCAACCAGGGCGAGGTCTGCACCTGCCCCAGCCGCGCGCTGATCGAGACCCCGGTCTACGAACGCCTGATCGGCGACGGCCTCGCCCGGGTGCGGGCGATGCGCCAGGGCAACCCGCTGGACACCGAGACCCAGGTCGGCGCGCAGGCCAGCGCCGAACAGCTGAAGAAGATCCTCTCCTACTTCGAGATCGGCCAGTCCGAGGGCGCCAAGGTCCTGGTCGGCGGCGAGCGCGCCGACCTCGGCGGCTCGCTCGCCGGCGGGTACTACGTGACGCCGACGGTGTTCGAGGGCGTCAACAGCATGCGGGTCTTCCAGGAGGAGATCTTCGGCCCGGTCGTCTCGGTCACCCGCTTCGACGGCTTCGACGAGGCGGTCACGCTCGCCAACGACACCCAGTACGGGCTCGGCGCGGGCGTGTGGACCCGGGACCTCAACACCGCCTACCGCGCCGGGCGCGCCATCCAGGCGGGCCGCGTGTGGACGAACTCGTACCACTCGTACCCGGCCCACGCGGCCTTCGGCGGCTACAAGAACTCGGGCATCGGCCGGGAGACCCACAAGGCGCTGCTGGAGCACTACCAGCAGACCAAGAACCTGCTGGTCAGCTACTCCCCCGACGCGGTCGGCTTCTTCTAGGGCCTGTTGCCGAAGGTTCGGGCCCCGGGGGAACCCCCGAGCAGTGGAGCGGGAGGCCTGGTCCGGCCTCCCGCTCCGTCGCCACTCCCCGTGGCCGGCCTTCGGGGCGAACCGCCTGCGCGGGCCGCCTGTTCCAATGGCCTGATCCGGGATCCAAGCGCACGAATCCCGCAATCTTCCCGACGCGCCGCCGACATGCCCGGACGGCCCCCGCGAACGCCGTAGACAGGACTCCCCAACCCCTCGCCCCTCCGGGAGTCCCGCGTGACCATCGCCCCCGCCAAACTCACCGACCCGGCCGTCCGCGCCTTCGTCACCGCGATCAACGCCGGCGACCGCGACGCCTTCCTGTCCGTCCTGACCGAGGACGCGACCATGTCGGACGACGGCTCCGACCGCGACCTCCAGCAGTGGATCGACCGCGAGATCTTCGACCCGAACGGCCGGATCGACGTCCAGACCGAGTCCTCCGGCGGCCATGCGCTGGTCGCCAACTTCACCAACGAGACCTGGGGCGAGATGCGCACCTCCTGGCGCTTCACCGTCGAGCACGGGCGGATCAGCCGCTTCGAGACCGGCCAGGCCTGACGGGCGGTCCCGAAGCGGCCGATCCGCCGTGACGGCCGGTCAGGACAGCCCCAGACACCCCCGCACCGCACGGATCAGGTTCCGCGAACGGACGTCCCCGGTGACGCCCGGCTGCATGCCGTTGGTCACGTACCCGAAGCCCAGCCCGAGCTCCGGGTCGGCGAAGCCCAGCGAGCCGCCCCGGCCCGGATGGCCGAAGCTCGCCGGGGAGGCCATCGGCGCGGTCGGGCCGTGCCGCCAGAAGCCCAGGCCGAAGGTGGAGTTGACGATCAGCACCCGGTCCGGGCCGTTCACCACCGGCTCCACCGCGCGGGCCAGCACCTCCGGGCCGAGCAGCGGCGGGAGCAGGGCGCCGGAGCCGTCCGGACGCTCGGCCGCGCCGATCAGCGCCGCGTAGAACCGGGCCACCGAGCGGGCGGTGCCGATGCCGCCCGCACCGGGGATCTCGGCCGCCTGCACCGCCGGGTCGTTGAGGTCCACCCCGGGGCGCACCGAGGCGAAGGAGCGGGCGGTCAGCGAGGCCGGGTCCTGGTAGGCGTCCCGGACGGCCTGCTTGGGCCGCAGCCGCAGCCCGCTCGGGCCGGTGCGGGCCGCATCCGGTGCGGGCAGGTCGACCAGCTTGCCGACCCGGGCCGCGGCGCCGGCCGGCAGGCCGATCCACAGGTCCAGCCCGAGCGGCCGGGCGATCTCCTCCGCGAAGTACTGCCCCACAGTCCGACCGCTCACCCGCCGAACCACCTCGCCGACCAGCCAGCCGAAGGTGTACGGGTGGTAGCCGTGCGCGGTGCCGGGCTCCCAGGCGGGCGCCTGCGCGGCCACGGCGGCGGCCGCGCGCTCCCAGGTCAGCACGTCCTCCAGGCGCAGCGGCACGTCCAGCGCGGGCACCCCGGCCTGGTGCGACAGCAGCCAGCTCACCGGCACCTCGCCCTTGCCGGCGGCCGCGAACTCGGGCCAGTACGAGGCCGTCGGCGCGTCCAGGTCGAGCAGGCCGCGCTCGGCCAGCAGCAGCGCGGTGGCCGCGGTCAGGCCCTTGGTCACCGAGCGCAGCACCTGGGCGGTGTCCGCCGTCCACGGCACCGCGGGCGCGGGCCGCCCGCCGACCTCCGGCCGGGCGTCACCGCCCCACAGGTCCACCACCTTGCGGCCGCGCACGTACAGGGTGAAGGCCGCGCCCAGCTCGCCGTACTCGGCGAAGTTCCGCGCGAAGGCCTCCCGTACGGGCTCGAACCCCTCGGCCGTCTCGCCCCAGATCTCCACCACCGCGTACCGTCCTCAGCCCGTTCCGGTTCGTCTCTCCACCCGCGTTCGAACACCGTGGGATCCGTTCGAACCGGCCCGGAAACCCTAACCTGTCCGTCATGACCAACCCTGCCGAAGAGCTGCTGGACATCGTCGACGAGAACGACCGGGTGATCGGGACCGCGCTGCGCGGGGAGGTGTACCGGCGGGGGCTGACCCACCGCTGCGTCTTCATCCTGGTCCGCGACCCGGCCGGACGGATCTTCGTCCACCGCCGCACCGACACCAAGCTGTTCGCCCCCGGCGCGTACGACATGTTCGTCGGCGGCGTGGTCGGCTCCGGCGAGACCTACGCCGAGGCCGCCGTCCGCGAGGCCGAGGAGGAGCTCGGCGTCCACGGCATCGCACCGCGCCCGCTCCTCAAGTTCCTCTTCCGGGACGACCGGCTGTCCTGGTGGTGCGACCTGTACGAGGCGGAGTGGGACGGCCCGGTCGACCCGCAGGAGTCCGAGGTCGCCTGGCACGCCTGGCTCACCCCGGCCGAACTGGCCGAACGCCTCGACCGCGACACCTTCGTCCCCGACGGCCGCGAGGCCTACCGCCGCTACCTCGAACGGCGCCCCGAACGACCGCTGCCTTGAGCAATCCGGCGCATGGGCCCCCGGACGACCGCCGGATAGGGTGGCGCGCATGGCCTCCCGCACGCCGTCCCCGACGGCCGACCGCCCGACCCGGACCGCCGCCGCCGCCGCACCCGACCGGGGGGCCGCCGGTGAACGGCCGCGCCGACGGCTGAGCGTGGACGAGCGCCGGGAGCAGCTGATCGCCGTGGCGCTGGAGCTGTTCAGCCTGCGGCCGCCGGAGGAGGTGTCGATCGACGACATCGCCGCCGCCGCGGGCGCCTCCCGGCCGCTGGTGTACCACTACTTCCCGGGCAAGCAGGCCCTGTACGAGGAGTCGCTGCGCCGGGCCGGGCGGGAGCTGTCGGCCCGCTTCGAGGAGCCCATGGAGGGGCCGCTGTCGGAGCGGCTGTACCGGGTGATGGGCCGCTACCTGGACTTCGTGCAGAGCCACGGGCCGGGCTTCGCCGCACTGCTCCGGGGCGGTTCGGTGGCGGCCAGCGCGGGCACCTCGGCGGTGATCGACGAGGTGCGCCGGGCCGCGCACGACCAGATCCTGACCCACCTGGCGATCCCCTCGCCGAGCCCCGGGCTGCGGCTGACCGTACGGGCCTGGATCGCCAACGCCGAGATCACCTCGCTGGAGTGGCTGGCCGACCGCTCGGTGCCGCTGGAGGAGTTGCAACTGCACCTGGTGCAGGAGTTCGTCGCGGCGCTCACCCTCACCGCGGCCCGGGAGCCGGCGCTCGCCGTCGAGCTGTCGGCCTTCCTCGCGGACGAGAGCCCCGACGGGCCGACCGGGCGGCTGATCCAGGACCTCGCCGGGCTGTTCGCCGTCCCCGGCATCCCCGACGCCGTCACCGCGCTCGCCGCCGGGGGCTCTGCCGAGGAGTCCACCGGGGGCTCTGCCGGGGAGCCCCCCGAGGGATCCGGCACGGCCTCCGGCGAGTGATCACCTACTGATCATCAGGTGATCCTTCAGTTCGGCCCGGACGGTGCGCTCTGATAGGAATGGGCGGGGATCTGACGGCGCGCCGCCCCGGCGGGCCCGGTCCCACCCGGACCACCGATCGACGGCAGACGGAGCAGAGCGGGGGGCTCACCAGTTGACCCAGGACGTCCAGTTCAGCGCGGAGGCCAACCCCTTCGCGGCGGCCGAGCAGGTCTGCGCGACCCTCGGCACACTCACCGACGCCCTCTTCGACGAGCACACCTCGCGCCACCCGGCGGCCTCGCTGAGCGCCCCGCGCACGGCCGAACACCCCGCCGCCGAAGCGCTGTTCGGCCTGCCGCTGGCGCCCAACGGACCGGTGCACACGGCCCTCGACCGGCTCGGCACGGTGCTCACCGCCGGGACGGCCCGCCCCGGCACCGGCGCCCGGGCCGCCGACCGGGTGACCGCCGCGCTGCAGCACCGCTACGGCGGCGGCGCGGTGCGCGGTGCCATCGCCGACCGGGGCACCACCTCGGCCGCACTGTTCCAGCTGCCGGTCACCGGCGAGTTCGCCGACGCCAAGCTGCGCCCGCCGTTCGCCCCGGCGCTGGCCGCGCTGGCGGCCGGGCAGCAGAGCCGGCAGCCGGTCGAGCTGCCGACCGGCGCCGGAGCCGAGGTCCGACTGGTCATCCCTCCCGGCTTCCACCCGCTGACCTCCCCGGGCGGCCCCGCCGGGGCCTCCGCCCGCACCGTGCCCGCCCTTCCGGAGACCGTCGACGGGGCTGACCCGACCGGCGGGGCCGACCGCGCGACCGTGGCGGCGGCCGCCGAACTGACCGGGCACCTGGCCGAGGTCGCGGAGGAGCTGTTCAGCGCCACCGGCCCGGAGCCGCGGCGCGACTTCGCGGTGATCTCCGCGACCCTGACCGACCTGATCCGGGACGCCGGGGTCCGCTACGCGGGCGTCTGCGCGCTGGAGCTGGACGGACGCACCTCGGACGCGGCCCTGGTCATCTCGCTCGCCCGGCACCCCCTGCCGATCACCGCCCTCGCCACCGAACTGGCCACCGTACGGCGGCACGCCGAGGTGTGGACGGTACTGCTGCCGGCCGGACCGGCCGCCGTCCTGGTCGAGGGGCGGACCGTCCCGGTGCCCGGACCGCTGGCCGCCGACGGGCAGCGGCGCTGGGTGGTCACCTCGGCCGTGCAGGCCTTCGTACCGCTGCCGGACGGCGGGACGGTGCTGTGCGCCCAGCTGTCCACGGCGCGGCCGGAGGACTGGGAGCTGTACACGGAGGCCTTCGCGGAGCTGCTGAAGAGCATCCAGTTCGGCTGGGACGGCGAGCCGGTGGCAGCGCCCGCCGTCGCCCCGACGGTTGCTCCCGCCGTGGTGGAGGAGCCGGAGGCGGTGGCGGAGGAGCAGCCGGTGCACCTGCGCGGCACGCCGGTGCGGGTGCCGCCCGCGGACTTCGATCCCTTCGCGCCGGTCTCGGCGGAGGCCACGGCCGCAACCGGGGGGCCGAAGGAGGCCGAGGCCGGTACGGCGGACGGGGAACGGCCGAAGGGCACCCCGGTGATGATCCCGCCGCCGGACTTCAACCCCTTCGCCCTGACGGGCCTGCCCTCACTGCCTGCGGACGGGCCCGCCGCCCGGTCCGCGGGGGGCGGGGCGGCCGCCGACCCGTTCGGTACGACGGTCGCGGCCGAGGAGAAGAGCGACCCGTTCGGCACCACCCTCGCCTCGCAGGGCCCGGCCGTTCCCCCGCCGCCTTCGGCCCCGCCGCTCATCCCGGCCCAGACCCCGCCGGTGGCGGACACCCCGGCGGTGGACACCCCGTTGGCGGGTGAGGAGGAACCAGCTCCGAGCAAGGGGACGCCGGTGATGATCCCGCCGCCGGACTTCAACCCCTTCGCCCTGGCGGGCCTGCCCTCACTGCCTGCGGAGGAGCCGAAGGCGGAGCCCGAGGCTGACGCGGAGCCGGAGCACCGGCCGTTCGGCTGAGGGGCGACGGCTGGCGCCCGACGAGTGACGACCGGCAGAGGACAGCCGACAGCTGACAGATTTCAGCGAACGAAATCTGAAATCTGTCAGCTGTCGGCTGTCGGCTGTTACTTGTCAGCCGGCCGCCGCGACGACCCGCTCCGAAGCCTCAAGCCCGCCGGGCCAGGTGCACCACGTCCGGCACCCCCCGGCTGACCGGCACCGCGTGGGTGACCACGTCGGCGAACCCCGCCACCCGCAGCGCCTCCTCGAAGGCCGCGGAGGGCTGCGCGCTCCACACCGCCAGCACCCCGCCGGGCTGCAGCCGGTGCCACAGCACCGCGAGCCCGTCCGCGCCGTAGAGCCCGTCGTTGGATTCGGTGACGGTCCAGTCCGGGCCGTTGTCGATGTCCAGGCACAGCGCGTCGTACCGCTCGCCGTCGGCCGCCGCGAGGTACTCCAGCAGGTCGGTGTGGAGCACCTCGACCCGCTCGTCGTCCAGCGCGCCGCCGGAGAAGGCGCCGAGCGGGCCGCTGCGGTGCCAGTCGATGATCGCGCTCTCGCGTTCGACGATGGCGATCCGCCCCCAGCGCGGCTCGGCCGCCGCGTACGCGAGCGAGAAGCCGACCCCGAGCCCGCCGATCAGCACCGAGGGCCCGGACCGCCCCGGGGAACCGGTCGCACCGGCGCCGCCCGTACGCTCCAGTTCGTCCAGCGCCGCCTGGATCAGCAGCCGCTCGGAGCGCCCGTCGGCGGTGTCCATCAGGAAGCAGCCGTTGGCGATGATCTCGTAGTGCCGTCCGCGTTGCCGCAGCACCACCTCACCGAACGGTCCCTCCCGTCGGTCGAGCGTGACGACGTCCTCGTGGTCGTCCCGTTCGGGCAGTGCGGTGGTCATGCGCCCTCCTCCGCGAACTCGGCGGCGGGACCGCCCCGGTGCGGACGATCACCCGCCCCGACAATAGCCGAGTTCGCACCGAGGCCCGGAGCCGTCAGGTGGTGAGCAGCACCCCCGCGTAGGAGACGCCCGCGACGACCACCCAGGAGCCGAGCCCGAGCAGGGCGATCCGCCCGCCGGTGCGGACCATGGTCGGCAGGTGCACCGCGCTGCCGAGGCCGAACAGCGCGGCGGCCAGCAGCAGTTCCTGCGCGTTCCCGGCCAGCGAGAGCGCCCGCTCGGGCAGCACCCCGGTGGTCCGCAGGACGATCATCGCGAGGAACCCGGCGACGAACAGCGGCAGGATCGGCGGTCGGCCGGCGCCCTTCTCCGCGCCCGTCCCGGCGGCTCCGCGCGCGTTCCGCCGCACCACCACGGCGACGCCCGCGACCAGCGGCGCCAGCAGCACCACCCGCATCAGCTTGACCAGCACGGCCTCGCGCAGCGCCCCGGCCCCGCCGGTCTGCGCGGTGGCGACCACCTGCCCGACGTCGTGCACGCTCGCGCCGACCCAGCGGCCGAACTCCACCTCACCGAGCCCGAGCGGGTGTTGGAGCAGCGGCAGCACGGCGATCGCCAGCGTCCCGCACAGGGTGACCAGCGCGACGGAGGAGGCGACGTCCTCCTCCTCGCTGCCGGCCGCCTGGCTGACGGCGCCGATCGCCGAGGCCCCGCAGATCGAGTACCCGGTGGCGACGAGCAGCGGCTGGTCCCCGGGCAGCCCGAGCCGCCGGCCCAGCCACATCGTCCCGGCGAAGGTGGCCGCGACCACCGTGAGCACCATCGCGACGGTGGTCCAGCCGAGGCCGAGCACGTCGTCCAGGCTGAGCTTGAGCCCGAGGAGCACGATCCCGAGCCGCATCAGCCGCTTCCCGGCCATCGAGAGTCCCGGCCGGGCGACCCCGCGGACCACCGGGCGCAGCCCGGGCAGGTGGGCGGCCGCCATGCCGAGCACGACGGCGGCGGTGAGCTCGGGCACGGCGGGGACGGCCGTGTGGACGGCGACCGCGGTGGCCACCCCGACGGCCGCGAGCAGCAGTCCGGGGGCGTCCCCGCGCAGTGGGGGCAGTGAGCGGGTGCGGGTGGTGCGCTGCCGGAGGGAGAGTGCCACGCCGCCGCTCACCGCTCCTGGTCGGCGGGCAGCCGGTAGACCCGCCGGATGCTGGTGCCGAGCCGCGAGATGTCCGCGCCGTACACGTGGACGGAGATGGCGGTGCTGCCGCACGCGTTGCGCACCAGGTGGATGTCGCCGGGCGGGGCGAAGGCGGCGACGGTCCCGGCCGGGCCCGCCACGTGCTCGGTCTCGACCAGCCGGGAGCTGCGCCCGTCGGAGACCAGCCGGTAGCGGGTCTCGCTCTCCTGGCCCTGGTGGACGCCGGCCACGCACCAGGAGACGTGGTCGTGGATCGGGGTCTGCTGTCCGGGCAGCCAGACCAGGGCCACGACGGAGAAGCCGCCGTCCTCCTCGGCGTGCAGGACGTGCTGGCGGTAGCGCCGCGGGTCGCCCTCGCGCTGGGCGGGGGTGAGCAGCGCGTCGGGCCCGTCGGGCGCGGCGAGCAGGTGCGGGGCGAGGCGCTCGCCGACCAGGTAGGCGGTGAGTTCCGGGGGCAGTCCGCGGTCGACGACAGCGCGGATCTCACTGATCAGCGCGGTCATCCGCTCGGTGAGCCGCTCGCTGCCGACCGTGGCTGGGGGTGTCATACCAGCAGGTTCGAACGGACCGACCTATCACGTCCAAGGAGGGTTCGTAAGCAATACCCCCACTAGCACTTATACATGGGCGCCTTACGGGACGCTCCGGCTCAGCACCCGACCCGGCTCGCCGCCGCCTGCCGCAGGTGGTCCAGCACCAGTCCGGTGGCCGGGATCCGCCGGTGCTCGCGCAGCACGTACGCGCTCACCTGCCGGCGCAGGTGCGGTTCGACGGCCCGTCCGGTGACCTTGCGGTGGCACATGAAGGAGAGCACCAGCGCGGGCATCAGCGCGATCCCGACCCCGGCGGCGACCAGACTCTGCACGGCGAGGTTGTCGTCGGTGGAGAACACGATGTCGGGCGCGAAGCCCTCCTCCGCGCAGACGTGCAGCAGGTTGGCCCGGCAGCGCGGGCAGCCGGCGATCCAGCGCTCGCCGTGCAGGTCGGCCAGCCGTACGGCGTGTCGGCGGCCGAGCGGGTGCCCGACCGGCAGCAGCACGGTGAGCAGGTCCTCCATCAGCGGGATCTCGTCCAGGCCCTCCGGCACCTCGGTCACCCCGCCCGGGTAGCGGAAGGACAGCGCGATGTCGCACTCCCCGCGCAGCAGCCGCTGGACGGAGTCCGGCGGCTCGGCCTCCAGCAGTTCGACCCGTACGCCCGGGTGCTCGGCGAGCAGCCGGGCCATCGCCTCGGGTATCAGGGTGGCGTTGGCGCTGGGGAAGGCGCAGACCCGGACCCTCCCGGCGCGCAGCCGGGCGAGTGCGGCGAGCTGCTGCTGGGCGGCGGACATGCTGCCGAGGATCAGCTCGGCGTGCCGGGAGAGCGCCTCACCGGCCTCGGTGAGGCGCAGGCCGCGCCCGGCGCGGGTGAACAGCGGGACGCCGACGGTGCGTTCGAGGGCCTTCATCTGCTGGGTGACGGCGGGCTGGGTGTAGCCGAGCTCGCGGGCGGCGGCCGAGTAGGAGCCGGCCCGGACGACCCGGTGGAACGTCCTGATGTGCCGCGAGTCGAACACCGGTTCCATGGCCCCTCCGCCCGGTCGCCCCGATCCGGGCCGCTGTCGCGGCCCCGCCAACCCTCGCAATCATAAGAGGAATTTGGAGGAGTAGGCCCCGACCCCATTGACACCTATGGTTCAGCGTAGGACCAGGACCCTCACTGCTGCGCCGCGGGCGGCAGTCCCATCGCCACCCCCGCCTTCACCACCGGCGCCCCGCCGCGCATGCTCGGGCTGCGCCGACTGCGCCGCTCGACCCAGCGGGCGAGCCAGGACAGCAGCAGGCACATGCCGATGTAGATCGGCGCGATCACCATCACCACCGGGATGAACGGCAGGTCGTAGTCCAGGTTGGTGGCGATCAGCTTGCCCGCGTGCAGGAACTCCTCGTAGGTGATCAGGAACCCCAGCGAGGTGTCCTTGAGTGCCACCACCAGCTGGCTGATGATCGCCGGCAGCATCGCCCGGCAGGCCTGCGGCACCAGCACGTACGTCATCACCTGGGTCTTGCGCATCCCGAGCGCGTAGGCCGCCTCCCGCTGCCCCTTGGGCACCGCGAGCACACCGGCCCGGAACACCTCGGCCAGCACCGAGCCGTTGTAGAGCACCAGTCCGGCCACCAGCGCCCACAGCGGCTGCACCTTGAGGGCGACGAAGACGAAGAAGATCATCACCAGCAGCGGCATGGCCCGGAAGAACTCCACCACCAGGGTGGCGAACCAGCGCACCACCCGGTGGTCGGACAGCCGCCCGGCGGCGAACAGCGCACCGAAGGGCAGCGCGAACAGCACCGTCCAGCCGAAGGCCCGCAGGGTGTTGCCCAGCCCGCGCAGCAGCAGGTCCTGCACCCCCCGGTACTGGAAGGGCTCCCACTTCGCGGCGGTGAACTGGTGGGTGTGGAACAGCATGTAGACGACCCAGCCGATCAGCGCCGCGATCAGCAACAGCGCCATCCAGCCGTACGTCCGGTGCCGGGCGAGCGCCCTGGGACCGGGGATGTCGTACAGCGCCGAGGATTCAACGGTCATCGGGACACCGCCACTCGTCGTTCCAACAGGTTGAAGACGGCGCTGATGGCCAGTGTGATGATCAGGTAGCCGACGGCGATCCAGACGAAGGTCCAGATGATGCTGTAGCCCAGCTCGTTGATGGTTCGGTAGGTGCCCAGCAGCTCGACGACGCTGAACGAACCGGCGATCGCCGAGTTCTTCGCCAGCGCGATCAGCACGCTGCCGATCGGCGCCACCACCGAGCGGTACGCCTGCGGCAGCACCACCAGGCTCATCGTCTGCCCGAAGCTCATGCCCAGGCTGCGGGCCGCCTCGCCCTGCCCGGGCGGCACGGTGTTGATGCCCGAGCGCATCGACTCGCAGACGAAGGCCGAGGTGTAGCAGCCGAGCGCCAGCACCGCGAACACGTAGAAGGGCAGCGTGATGTTGAACCGGGGCAGGCCCAGCACCACGATGAAGAACAGCAGGGTCAGCGGCGTGTTGCGCAGCACCGTCACCCACAGCGTCCCGAACACCCGCAGCGGTCGGACCGGCGAGACCCTGAAGCCCGCGATCAGCACACCCAGCACCAGCGACAGCACGGCGCTCACCGCGAACAGCGAGAGCGTGCCGAGGAAGCCGTCCCAGTAGGTCGACCAGTTGTCGGTCAGCGTTTTCACGGCGCCTGCCCTCTCAGTACCGGTCGATCGGCGGCGGGGTCGGCGCGGGCTCCCCGGACAGACCGAGGGTCGCCTCGAAGGCCCGCCTCCAGTCGCCGTTCTGCTCGTTGTACTCCAGCGCGTCGTTGATCGCGTTGCGCAGCACGGTGTCGTTCTTCGGGACGCCGATCCCGTACGGCTCGACCGAGAACGGCGGCCCGACCACCTTGAGCTCGTCCGGCACCTTGGCCGCGTAGCCGAGCAGGATCGCGTTGTCCGTGGTGACGGCGTCGACCTGGTTGGTGATCAGGTTGTCCACGCAGGCCGAGTAGGTGTCGTAGCCGATCAGCTTCGCCTTCGGGAACTGCGACTGGATCCGCTGGTACGGGGTCGAGCCGGCCGCCGAACAGACCTTCTTGCCGTCCAGGTCCTGCGGCCCGTGGATGCTGTTGTCGTTCTTGCGCACCAGCAGCGACTGCCCGGCGATGAAGTACGGCCCGGCGAAGCCGACCAGCTTCTTCCGGTTGTCGTTGATGGTGTACGTGCCCACGTAGTAGTCCACCTGGCCGTTCTGCAGCGCGGTCTCGCGGTTGGCCGAGGCGATGGTCTTGAACTGGATCCGCTCCGGTGGGAAGCCCAGGTAGGCGCCGACCATCTTGGCGATCTCGATGTCGAAGCCGGAGTACTCGCCGGTCGCCGGGTTCTTCTGGCCCAGGTACGGCTGGTCCTCCTTGGCGCCGACCACCAGGTGGCCCCGGCTGCGGGCGGCGTCCAGGGTCGGCGAGCCGGTGATCGAGGAGGCGTCCCGCACCTGGTAGGTGGGCAGCGCGCTGGGCTGCGGGCCCTTGGGCGGCGGGGTGCCGGGCTTGCCGCAGCCGCTCGCCAGGGCGGCGAGCAGCAGGACGGCGGCGAGCAGGCGCTTGCGCGGCCGTGCGGTGGGCGTCGTCTCACGGGTCACGGCCGCCGCCTCAGTGCTTCAGGATCTTGGACAGGAAGTCCCGGGCGCGCTCGCTCTCGGGGGCGCTGAAGAACTCCTCCGGGGCGCGGTCCTCGATGATCCGTCCGTCGGCCATGAACACCACCCGGTTCGCCGAGGCCCGGGCGAAGCCCATCTCGTGGGTGACCACGACCATCGTCATGCCCTCCCTCGCGAGCTGGCGCATGACGTCCAGCACCTCGTTGATCATCTCGGGGTCGAGCGCCGAGGTCGGCTCGTCGAACAGCAGCGCCTTGGGGTCCATCGCCAGCGCGCGGGCGATCGCGACCCGCTGCTGCTGGCCGCCGGAGAGCTGGGCCGGGTACTTGTCGGCCTGCGCCGCGAGGCCCACCCGCTCCAGCAGCGAGCGGGACTTGGCGTCCGCCTCCGCCTTCGGGCGGCCGCGGACCTTGATCTGGGCGAGCGAGACGTTCTGCAGCACGGTCCTGTGCGCGAACAGGTTGAAGGACTGGAACACCATGCCGACCTCGGCACGCAGCCTGGCCAGCCCCTTGCCCTCCGCGGGCAGGGGCTGGCCGTCGATCAGGATGGTGCCGCGCTCGATCGGCTCCAGCCGGTTGATCGCCCGGCAGAGCGTGGACTTGCCGGAGCCGGACGGGCCGATGATCACGACGACCTCGCCGCGGCCGACCGTCAGTTCGATGTCCTGCAGTACGTGGAGGTCGCCGTAGTGCTTGTTGACCCCTCGCATCTCGATCAACGGGGTGAAAGCCGAAGGGCCGGCGGGGGCCGGCCCGGGAGCGGCGGTCACCGGCCGCGCCGCCCCTTCAGCAGCCAGCCCAGCACGGCGCCGACGATCAGCGTGGCCAGCAGCGTGATCCAGAGCGGCGCGGTGACGGCGAACACCCAGAACTGGATCTTGACGTTGTCGAGATTGGCGAACAGGAACCACACCGCGAGGATCACGATGACGCCGATCCCGATGTACCGGGTGGGGACACCACCGATCTCGCTGCGCCGGGAACGGGACGAACCGTCTGAAATCTTTGTCACCGGAGCAGTCTGCGGGCCGAACGGACGATTTGCCCGGTTACGCGCCCTCACGCGCAAAGGAGTAACCCGTACGGGTCAATCTGACCCCGTACAGGTTTACCGATCTACCTCCTTGGTGCTACGAGCTCCCCCGGCCGCTACCCCTCGTCCCTCCAGGAGCGCCAGAGCGCCGCGTACGGGCCGCCGGCCGCGACCAGCTCCGGATGGCTGCCGTACTCGCTGATCCGCCCGCCCTCGACCACGGCGATCACGTCGGCGTCGTGCGCGGTGTGCAGCCGGTGGGCGATGGCGATGACCGTGCGGCCCTCCAGCACCCGGGACAGCGAGCGCTCCAGGTGCCGGGCGGCGCGCGGGTCCAGCAGCGAGGTGGCCTCGTCCAGCACCAGGGTGTGCGGATCGGCCAGCACCAGCCGGGCCAGCGCCAGCTGCTGCGCCTGCGGCGGGGTCAGCGAGGCGCCGCCGGAGCCGACCTCGGTGTCCAGGCCCTCCGGCAGGGCGTCCACCCAGGCCCCGGCGTCCACCGCGTCCAGCGCGGACCGCAGCTCGGTGTCGTCCGCCTCGGGCGCGGCCAGCCGCAGGTTGTCCCGCAGGGTGCCGACGAACACGTGGTGCTCCTGGTTGACCAGGGCGACCTCCGCGCGCACCCGCTCGGCCGGCATCCGGGACAGCGCCGCGCCGCCCAGGGTGACGCTGCCGCGGCCCGGCGCGTAGATCCCGGCCAGCAGCCGCCCGAGGGTGGACTTGCCGGCCCCGGACGGCCCGACCAGGGCGACCCGGCTGCCCGGGGCGACGTCCAGACTGATCCCGTGCAGCACGTCCGCGCCCTCGCGGTAGCCGAAGCGGACGTCCCGGGCCTCGACCCGGCGGCCGTCCGGGCGGGCGGACTCGTCCCCCTCGTGCTCCGGCACCTCGCCCACGCCGACCAGCCGGGCCAGCGAGGCCTGCCCGATCTGCAGCTCGTCGTACCAGCGCAGGATCAGGTCCACCGGGCCGATCAGCATCTGCGCGTACAGCACGCCGGTGGTCAACTGACCGACGGTGATCCAACCCTTGAGGGTGAGCAGACCGCCGACCATCAGGGTGGCCAGGACCGCCGAGGTGTAGACCGCGTCGATGGTCGGGAACCAGACCGAACGCAGCCACAGGGTGTAGCGCTCCCAGGCCAGCCACTCGCGCAGCTTCCGGTCGGTCAGCCGGACCCGCTCGTCGCCCAGCCGCAGCGCCTCCACCGTCCGCCCGGCGTCCACCGTCTCGGCCAGCACGTTGCTCACGGCGGCGTACCCGGCCGCCTCGTTGCGGTAGGACTGCGGTGCGCGCCGGAAGTACCAGCGCGAGCTGGCCAGCAGCAGCGGCAGCCCGACCAGCGAGGTCAGCGCCAGCAGCGGCGAGGTGACCAGCAGGGCGCCGAGCACCAGCAGCAGGGACACCACGGCGACGGCCAGCTCGGGCACCGCCTCGCGCACCGACTTGTCCAGCCGGTCGATGTCGGTGGTGCCCCGGGAGACGAGGTCCCCGGTGCCCGCCCGCTCCAGCACACCGGTCGGCAGCGCGACCGAGCGGACCAGGAAGTCCTCGCGCAGGTCGGCCAGCACCTGCTCACCGAGCACCGCTCCGCGCATCCGCGACCAGCCGGTGAAGGCGGCCTGCACCACCAGCGCCAGCAGGTACCAGCCGATCGCCACCGCGATGGCGGCCTCGGCGGTGCCGGTGGCCAGCGACTCGACCAGGTTGCCGAGCACCCAGGGCCCGACCAGCCCGGCCAGCGTGGCCACCGAGTGCAGCGCCACCACCGCGGAGAACCCGCGCCGGTGCCGCCGCCCGAGCAGCCACAGGTACGCGCGCACGGCTGCCGGGGAACCGACCGGCAGGGTGGTGGCCGGCCCCTGCTCCTGTTGGACGGGGGGCTTCATGACGTACTCCTCGGGTGAGTGGCAGGACGGTTGGCGACGGTGCTCATACGGCCTCACCCACCGGCTGGACGGCGTCCTCGCCCCGGATGACCACCGCCCGGTAGGCCGGCTCGGTGCGCATCAGCTCCCGGTGACGCCCGGCGGCGGCCACCCGGCCGTCCCGCAGCAGCACCACCCGGTCGGCCTGGTCGAGCAGCAGCGGGCTGGTCGCGAACACCACGGTGGTGCGCCCCGCCCTGGTGGCCCGCAGCCCGGTGGCGATCCGGGACTCGGTGTGGGCGTCCACGGCGCTGGTCGGCTCGTCCAGCACCAGGACGGGCGGATCGGCCAGCAGCGCGCGGGCCAGGGCCAGCCGCTGGCGCTGCCCGCCGGAGAGCGAACGGCCGCGCTCGGTGATCCGGGCACGCATCGGATCGCCCCCGCAGTCCGGCGAGCCGTCCGTCAGTGCCTCCAGCACGTCCTCGGAACGGGCGGCGGCCAGTGCCTCGGCCGCCGAGACCCGGCCCGAGGAGGGGATGTCCAGCAGTTCGGCCAGCGTCCCGGAGAGCAGCACCGGATCCTTGTCGTGGACCAGCACCGCCGCCCTGGCCTCGGCCAGCGGCACCGCGTCCAGGTCCGTTCCGCCGAGCCGGACGGAGGGCTGCTCCGCCTCGCCCTCGGCGAGCGGGACGTGGCCGCCGAGCCGCTCGGCGAGCGCACCGGCGAAGTCCGGGTCCCCGCAGACCACCGCGGTGATCTCTCCGGCCCGCACCGTGAGCCCGGTCCGCGGGTCGTACAGGTCCGACTTGCCCGGCCTCGCCAGCGCGGCCCCGGCCACGCCGCTGGTCCGACTGAGCGAGAGCACCCGGACGGCCCGCCCGGCCGAGACCCGGGCGACGCTCCAGGCGTGCGCCGCCTCGCCCAGGATCCGCAGCGGCGAGGCCAGGAAGGCCGTCGCGCCGTACACCGCGATCAGGGTGCCCACGGCGAGCTCGCCGGAGGCCGCCAGCCGGGCGCCGTACCACGTCACGGCGACCACGAACAGGCCCGGCAGCAGGATCTGTTGAGCCTGCATCAGGGACCAGAGCCGGGCCGAGCGCACCGCCGCCGCCCGGACCTTCTGGGAGGCCGCCCGGTACCGCTCCAGGAACAGCTCCTCGCCGCCGATGCCGCGCAGCACCCGCAGCCCGGCCACCGTGTCGGCGGCCAGCTCGGTGGCCTTGCCGCCGAGCGCGCGCTGCTTCTCGTACCGCCGCTCGAACGGCCCGATCAGCGGCCAGACCGAGGCGGCCAGCACCGGGACGCCGAGCAGCACACCGATCCCGAGCACCGGCTCGACCACCAGCACCGCCGAACTGACGACGAGCCAGACGATCACCGCCGCCCGGACCCTGGCGACCAGTTCGACGTACCAGCCGATCCGTTCGACGTCCCCGCTGCCGACCGCGACCACCTCACCGGTGGCGATCCGCCGGGACAGCCCGGCCCCGAGGTGCGAGGCCTGACCGGCCACCAACTGCCGTACCTGGCAGGCCCCGTGGATCCAGTTCCAGACCGCCTGCCGGTGCAGCAGCACGGTGCCGATCGAGGCCGTCACGGACAGCAGCAGCGCCAGCGCGCCGACCCGCCAGATCCCGGCGGCGTCGCCGTCGACGGCGGCCTGCACGCCGCGACCGAGCACCACCGGCATCGCGGCCTGGGAGCCCATCTCCACCAGCGCCCAGCAGGTGGCGAGCACCTGCCCGCGCCGCTGGGCGCGCTGCAGCCAGCGCAGGAAGGCCATGGGCGAGGAGAGGTCCGGACGGCCGGGATCGGCCAGCGGCAACGGGGTGAGCAAAGGGGCGAGCGGCATGACACTCCGATGGGGAGGCTGCGGGAAGGCGCAGGGGTGCGGGGAGGGTGCGGAGGTGCGAGGGCGTGCACGGGCGCAGGCCGTACGGCGAGGCGGCCCGGCACACGCGACGGGGCGCGGGCTGAGGACGCGCGGCACGGCGGCGCCGCGGCGTCGGCGCGTCCGGAGGAGGCACCGGACGGACACGGGAAGGGCACGGAGGGCCCGGATCTCAGGAGGTCATGGCCGCGAGCCTGCCAAGCCGACTGTGATCCACGCAACAGGTTTTTCGCCGCCCCGCCGACTCACCGCCGACTCACCGGCGGCTCACCACCGACTCCCGCCCGGCCCGTCGCCGGCCCACCACGGGCTCACGGCCGGGCCCCCACCCACCACCGGGGCCCCACCCGCCACCGGATCCCGCCGAGGCGCCGCCGCGACACGCCCCGGCAAAAGTTCACCATGGTTGGCCCAAGATTCCCCCGGACGGCGGGAACAATCACCCCGGGGCCCCAGTTGGCCCCACTGGTACCAGTGAACGACCAGGAGGGCATCCCTTCCCGTGAGCAACATCCCCAGCATCACCCTGAACGACGGCGCCCAGATCCCCCAGCTCGGCTTCGGCGTGTGGCAGGTCCCGGACAACGAGGCCACCCCCGCCGTCCGCGCCGCGCTCCAGGCGGGCTACCGCTCGATCGACACCGCGGCGATCTACGAGAACGAGGACGGCACCGGCCTGGCGATCCGCGAGGCGCTGGCGGGCGGCCTCGCCCGCGAGGACCTCTACGTCACCACCAAGCTGTGGAACTCCGGCACCCGCGACTGGTCCGGCGAGCAGGGCCGCGACGCGGTGCTGCGCGAGTTCGACGCCTCGCTGGCCAAGCTCGGCCTGGAGTACATCAACCTCTACCTGATCCACTGGCCGCGCCCGATGCACGGCAGCTACCTGAACGTCTGGAAGGCCCTGGAGCAGCTGAAGGCGGACGGCCGCGTCCGGTCGATCGGCGTCTCCAACTTCGGCCAGGAGCAGCTGACCCGCCTGCTCGACGAGGCCGAGGTCGTCCCGGTGCTGAACCAGGTCGAGCTGCACCCGTACTTCCCGCAGAAGGAGCTGCGCGCCTTCCACACCCGGCACGGCATCGCCACCGAGGCGTGGAGCCCGCTGGGCCAGGGCCGGGAGCTGCTCGCCGAGCCGGCTCTGGTGAAGACCGCCGAGAAGCACGGCCGCACGGTCGCCCAGGTGGTCCTCCGCTGGCACCTGCAGAACGGCGTGATCGCCATCCCGAAGTCGGTCACCCCGTCCCGCATCCGGGAGAACCTGAACGTCACCGGCTTCGAGCTGGACGCCGAGGACCTCGCGGTGATCGCCGAGATCGCCACCGGCAAGCGGATCGGTCCGGACCCGCAGGAGTTCGACTGGAACTGAGTCGGGCGCAGGGCGCCGGCGCTCACGACCGGCGCTCCCGACCATCAGTCATACCGGAGTACCGCCTACCCCGTTCGGGGGTGGGCGGTACTCCGGTACACCCGGATTCACCGGGGCAACAGCCAAGACGCCGCAACGACGGCCTCGTGCCAACAGGCCTCATATCAACAGCCTTGCGCCAACCGCCGCGACCCTCAGGAACTTTGGCGAATCGTTTTGGCTGAAGTTACCAAGGCTTGAGCTAGAGCCTGGCCGCCTTGGCGATCAGCGCGAGCGCGGCCTCGTGCTCCTCCTCCGGCAGCGGGGCGAGCAGCAGCCGCTGGACCTCGGCCACTCCCGCGGCCGAGCGGTGCAGCAGGTCCTGACCCGCCGGTGAGAGCGAGAGCAGGTTGCGCCGCCCGTCCGAGGGGTCACGCCGGCGCTGCACGAGGCCGCGGCGCACCAGTCGGCTGACCATCTCGGCCATCGTGGCCTTGTCCAGCGACGCCAGCTCGCCGACCGTGCGCTGGTCCGCGCCCGGTTCCAGTTCCAGTGCGTCCAGCACGGCGTACTGCGGGGCCGTCAGCTCCACGCCGACGTGCTCCGACCAGAGCTTGGTGTGCACCTGCTGACCGACCCTGATCAGGTAGCCGATCGCCCGCTGGGCGTCCAGTATCGGGCGCGCGTCCGAGAAGACCGCGACCGCGGCGGGCTCCAGCCTGGCTATCCTGGCCATCACCCGGACGATCTCGATCTGCTCCTCCGGCGTGAGCGGCTCGAAGAGCACGCGCTGCACGCGGACCACACCACCGGTGGCCTCGCGCACCGCCTGGGCGCCGCTCTGCGAGAGAGCGAGCAGCTTGCGCCGGCCGTCGGCCGGATCGCGCCTTCGCAGCACCAGGCCGCGGCGGACCAGCCGCGCGACCATCTCCGCCATCGTGGCCTTGTCGAGCGAGGCCCGCTCGCCGACGGTCCGCTGGTCCGCGCCCGGTTCCAGGGCGAGCACCAGCAGGACCGCGAACTGCGGAGCCGTGAGATCGGCTCCGACGTGTTCGGACCACAGCCGGGTGTGAACCTGCTGTGCAACACGAATGAGGTGGCCGGGCGACTGCTGAAGTCGCGCGGACACGCGGGTTGTCGGGATCTCCCCCAGCACCATGTTTCCGTCCCGATGTCACACCCGGTGTGTGTGGGACACCCGGGTGGGGCAGTAACGGCGAGTGGGCGTCCAGCTATGAGGGAGGGCGCTCCAGCCGCGCAGCCGGTGGCTGCTGGCGGACACTATACAAACGGCAGGCCCTTGCTGGCAGGCAGGGGCGGATAGTAGACGCAGGTTCGGCAACATTGGCATATTTAGTCGCTGCGACAACCTTGCAGTAACCCGGTTTCAGCAGAAAGCCGACCGGTCGGTCCTTACCGACCGTCACCTGCGTCTCTCCGCCCTGGCCGCCCTCGCTACCCGCCGGTAGGGTGTGGCCACCCTCTCCGGGGGCGCTCTCCCCCGGAGGCAACCCCGAGAGAGACGAGAGCCAGCATGACCGAGCAGAGCACCGCCCCCCGGGTCGCCGTCGTCACCGGCGCCGCCCGCGGCCTGGGCGCCGCCACCGCCCTCCGACTGGCCTCCGACGGCTACGCGGTCGCCGTCCTGGACCTGAACGAGGCCGCCGGCAAGGACACCGTCGACCGGATCACCGCCGCCGGCGGCCGAGCGCTGGCCGTCGGCGCCGACGTCTCGGACGCCGAGCAGGTCCAGGCCGCCGTCGACCGCGTGGTCGCCGAGCTCGGCACCCCCGTCGTGCTGGTCAACAACGCGGGCGTGCTGCGCGACAACCTCCTCTTCAAGATGTCCGAGTCCGACTGGGACACGGTCATGAACGTGCACCTGCGCGGCGCCTTCCTGATGACCCGCGCGGTGCAGAAGCACATGGTCGACGCCGGTTTCGGCCGCATCGTCAACCTGTCCTCCTCCTCCGCCCAGGGCAACCGCGGCCAGGCCAACTACTCGGCCGCCAAGGCCGGTCTGCAGGGCTTCACCAAGACTTTGGCCATCGAGCTGGGCAAGTTCGGCATCACCGCCAACGCCGTCGCCCCCGGCTTCATCGCCACGGACATGACAGCAGCCACCGCCGCCCGGGTCGGCATGGACTTCGAAGACTTCAAGCGGGCCGCGGCCTCCCAGATCCCGGTCCAGCGGGTCGGACAGCCTGAGGACGTCGCCCACACCATCTCGTTCCTCGCCAGCGAGGGCGCCGGTTTCGTCTCCGGACAGGTGATCTACGTCGCGGGCGGCCCCCTCGACTGAGCACGGAACCTACACAGGGTTACCACGGAGTGGGAAGCCGGGCACACCGGCCTCCCACTCCGTTTCCTTTACCGGCGCTTTTGCAGAATCATTCGAAGACCACACTGACATTCGATCCCGAAATACTGGGAATCACTCCCCAGACCATCCCGAGGTGACCTAATTGTCGATTTCCCGGGATAATGACAATTACCACCTGAATAGCCCCGGTCTGACGGGTAAGGTCACCCCGTGCAATACGGAAGTACCCCTGCCCGCTTTCCGCAACGCCAGCCGGAACAGCTGACCGCCGAACCCGTCCGCCGGGAACTCCGGAGCCCCGACCGCATCCCCGATCCGGTCGGCGCCCACCTCCGCGAGCTCGGCTGGCCCCCTCTGAGTCGGCGCCGGGCCGCCCTGCTCGCCGCGACCGTCGGCGTCTACCTGCTGGTGCTGGCCGGCGTGCTGCTCAACACCGGCCTGGTCGACCTCGACTGGTCGGTCCGCCTGCTCCGCCCGTACGAGCGGTGGCCCCGGCTGGAGCCGCTGCTCGACACCTGGGTGATCGCCGGACAGCGCGGGCCCAGCGCCATCGCCGCCTTCGCCTGGCTCGCCTGGCGGGCCCACCGGCTCGGCCGGCTGCGCCCGCTGCTGGTCATGGGCGTCGCCCTGCTGCTGCTCAACGTCACGGTCGGCGCGGTCAAGATCGTCACCGGCCGGCTGGGCCCGCACTACGCCCAGTACGTCGGCTCCCCCGAGCTGTTCGCCGGCGGCACCATCTTCCCCTCCGGGCACACCGCGAACGCCGTGGTCACCTGGGGCGTGCTCGCCTACCTGGCCGTCCGCTGGCGGCGCACCGGCGCGGTGATCGCCGCCGCCACCGCCTGCTCGATCGGCCTGACCACCGTCTACCTGGGCACCCACTGGGTCACCGACGTGCTGGCCGGCTGGGCCGCCGGGCTGCTGGTGCTGCTCTCGCTGCCGCTGCTGGAACCACTGGTCGCTGCCGCCGAACAACGGCTCGCCCGCCGCTTCGCCCGCTGACGCCCGACCCGCCGAGACCGAGCCCGACGAGCCCCGGCCCGACGAGTCCCAGCCCCACGGGCCCGGCCCGCCACCCCACCGGACGGCCGGGCGCTACCCCTCCCAGCTGCGCTCGACCAGCCCGTCCCGCACCGTGAGGTTGAGCCGCCCCTCCCGGTACTCCATGGTGATCATCGCCCCCGGCTCCAGCACCCGGACCGAGGCCCAGCCGTGCCTCCGGGCCAGCTCCCGGGCCCGCTCGATCCGCAGCCCCGCGTACCCCTCGGCATCCTGTCCCACCGCGCCCGCACCCGTGCCGTCCGACCCCGTCATCACGCCTCCCCCGACTCACCCCTCGGACGTACGCTGGAATCGTAGCCCCCACCCGCGCGGCCCGGAGGTGAACACGGCCATGCGAACCAGGACACCACGACGGTGGCGCAGCGGCACCGAGCCGACCACCGCCCGCAGCGACCTCAAGCTCCGCTACCTGCTCTCGCTCACCTTCACGCCGCTGTTCGCGCTGGCGACCGCGGGTTTCGCCGTCTGGGCGGCCGCCGCACCCGCCGACGGCGCTCCCAGCCGGGGCACCCTCACCGGCTTCGCCATCGCCCTCGGCCTGCTCACCCTGTTCGCCGCCGTCGATCTCATGGTGGTCATCCGGCGTCGCCGGACCGAGCTCTGACGCGGTGTCTCCCACGGAGTGGGAAGTCGGCCGGGCCGGCTTCCCACTCCGCGCAGCACTACCGGTTGCCCACCGCCTGCTTCACCAGGGTCCGTCCGAAGTCCCACATCAGGCCGCTCCCCCGGTGGGCCTCGTCCATGATCCCGCGGAACGCGTCCAGGAACCGGTCCACGTCCCGATCGGTGATGATCAGCGGCGGGATCAGCTTGATCACTTCCAGATGGTCACCGGACACCTGGGTCAGGATCCGGTGCCGCTGCAACAGCGGGACCACCACCATCTGCGCGAACAGCCCCTTGCGCGCCGCCTGCAACGCCGCCCAACCAGTGCGCAGCTTCAGCGACTTGGGCCGGCCGAACTCGATGCCGATCATCAGCCCGCGGCCGCGCACCTCGGCGAGCAGTTCGTACTCGTCGACCAGCGCGGCCAGCCGTTCGCGGAACCGGTCGCCGACCTGGCGGGCGTTCTCCACCACCTTCTCGTCCCGCATCACCTCCAGGGTCGCCAGCCCCGCCGCCATCGCCTGGGCGTTGGACCCGAAGCTGGCCGAGTGCACCAGCACCCGGTCCATCGAGGAGTAGACCTTCTCGAAGATCCAGCTCTTCCCGAGCGTCGCGCCGACCGGCACGTACCCGCCGGAGAGCGCCTTGGCGGCGCACACCAGATCGGGCTGCACGCCCTCCTCGTGCTGGTACGCGAAGAACTCGCCGGTGCGCCCGATCCCGGTCTGCACCTCGTCGCAGATCAGCAGCGCCCTGTGCTCGTGCAGCAGGTCCTGGGCCGCCCGCAGCCAGCCGGGCGGCGGGGCCTGGACGCCCTTGCCCTGGATCGGCTCGACGATCAGCGCCGCGACGTCGCCTCGCTTCAACTCCCTGGCCAGGGCCGAGAGGTCGCCGAGCGGGATGGCCGTGTCCGGCAGCAGCGGGTCGAAGCCCTTGCGGAAGCCGCTCTCCCCGTTGACCGAGAGCGAGCCGGTGGTCAGCCCGTGGAAGGCGTGCTCGGCGTAGAGGACGCGCGGGCGCCCGGTGGCGTACCGGGCGAACTTGAGCGCGGTCTCCACCGCCTCGGTGCCGCTGTTGCCGAAGAACACCCGGTCCAGCCCGGGAGCGTACGACAGCAGCCGCTCGGCCAGCAGCCCGGGCAGCGGAGCGCAGTCGAAGCGGGTCAGATCCGGCAGCTCCAGGTCCATCACCTGCCGGATCGCCGAGCGCACCACCGGGTGGTGGCGGCCGAGCGCGAAGATGCCGAAGCCGGCCAGCATGTCGAGGTACTCGTTGCCCTCGGCGTCGTAGAAGTACTGGCCCTCGGCCCGCTCGTAGTACTTGTCGAAGCCGATGGTGCGGAGCATCCGCGGCAGCTGCGGATTGAGGTGTCGGCTGTGCAACTCGTAGCGCTCACCGCCTCGTTCGGCGAGGAGGGCGGCGAGGTCGAAGGCAGGGCGGTCTGGTTCAGCCGGCATGGCGCGGGTCCGCTCCTCGGGTCGGTAGCAGGTTCTTGGCGAAGACGGCGGTCTGGGCGGCGACCCCGGTGCCGGTGAGCCCGGTCTCCTCCAGGATCTCCCCGCGCGCCGCGTGGCCGAGGAACTCCTGTGGCAGGCCGAGCACTCGGACCGGGACGTCCACGTCGGCGTCGCGCAGTGCCTGGGAAACGGCCGAACCGACGCCGCCGGTACGGCCGTTGTCCTCGACGGTGACCACCAGCCGGTGGGCGGCGGCGAGTTCGGGCAGCACCGGGTCGACGGGCTTGACCCATCGCGGGTCGACGACGGTCGCGGTGAACCCCTCGGCGAGCAGCAGCCGGGCAGCGTCCAGACAGGCGGAGGCGGTGGTGCCGACGGCGACCAGCAGGATCTCCGGCTCCGGTCCGGTGCGCAGCAGCACGTCCACCCCGCCGATCCGCTCGACCGCCGGAACGGCCGACCCGACGTTCCCCTTGGGGAAGCGGATCACCGTGGGCGCGTCCTCGACCTCGACGGCCTCGCGCAGCTGAGCGCGCAGCTGGGCGGCGTCGCGCGGGGCGGCCAGCCGCAGGCCGGGGACGACCTGGAGGATCGACATGTCCCACATGCCGTTGTGCGAGGCGCCGTCCGGCCCGGTCACCCCGGAGCGGTCGAGCACGAAGGTGACGCCCAGCCGGTGCAGGGCGACATCCATCAGGACCTGGTCGAAGGCCCGGTTCAGGAAGGTCGCGTACACCGCCACCACCGGGTGCAGCCCGCCGGTGGCCAGGCCCGCCGCGCTGGTGACGGCGTGCTGCTCGGCGATGCCGACGTCGAAGGTCCGGTCCGGGTACGCCTTGGCGAAGGCCGCCAGTCCGACCGGCTGGAGCATCGCGGCGGTGATCGCCACCAGGTCGGACCGTTCGCCGCCGAGCGCGACCAGCTCCTCGCCGAACACCGCGGTCCAGGAGACGCCGGCGCTGGGCGAGATCGGCAGGCAGGTGTACGGGTCGATCGGGTTGACGGCGTGGAAGCGGTCGGCCTCGTCCTGCTCGGCCGGCCGGTAGCCGCGCCCCTTGACGGTCAGGCAGTGCACGATGACCGGCCCGCCGAAGTTGCGGGCCTGGCGCAGCGCCTGCTCGACCGCGCCCAGGTCGTGGCCGTCGATCGGCCCGAGGTACTTGAGCCCAAGGTCCTCGAACATGCCCTGCGGCGCGAAGGCGTCCTTGAAGCCCTTCTTGGCGCCGTGCAGCGCGTCGAAGAGGGGCTGGCCGACCAGCGGGGTGCGTTGCAGCGCCTCCTTGCCGAGGGCGAGGAAGCGCTCGTAGCCCTGGGTGGTGCGCAGGGTGGCCAGGTGGTTGGCGAGCCCGCCGATGGTCCTGGCGTAGGAGCGCTCGTTGTCGTTGACCACGATGACCAGCGGCCGGTCGCGCGCCTCGGCGATGTTGTTGAGCGCCTCCCAGGCGAGTCCGCCGGTGAGCGCGCCGTCGCCGATCACCGCGACGGTGTGCCGGTCGTACTGGCCGAGCAGTCGGGCGGCCTTGGCGAGCCCGTCGGCGTAGGACAGCGCGGTGGAGGCGTGCGAGTTCTCGACCACGTCGTGTTCGGACTCGGCGCGCGAGGGGTAGCCGGACAGGCCTCCCTTCATCCGCAGCCTGGAGAAGTCCTGGCGGCCGGTGAGCAGCTTGTGGACGTAGCTCTGGTGGCCGGTGTCGAAGACGATCCGGTCGTACGGCGAGTCGAAGACCCGGTGCAGCGCGATGGTGAGCTCCACCACGCCCAGGTTGGGCCCGAGGTGGCCCCCGGTGCGGGTGACGGCGTCGATCAGGAACGCGCGGATCTCGTCGGCGAGCAGGGGGAGTTCGGACGCGGGGAGCTTGCGCAGCTCGGCCGGGGACGTGGCGCGGGAGAGCAGTGACACGGGTACACCTCACGACTCGAAGCGGTGCGGTGGTGCTCCGCCCGGTGGGGCGGGGCCGGCCCGGGCACGGTGGCCCGGGCCGGACGGGAGCTCGGGACCGCTCTCAGTGCCCGCGGTTGGCGGTGACGGTCTCGGTGATGGCGCGCAGCGACTGCTGGAGCGAGCCCATGGTCGCCAGGACGGCGGTCGGCTCGTAGCCGCAGTGGGCCATGCAGTTCTCGCACCGCGGGTCCTTGCCGCGGCCGTACTTGGTCCAGTCGGTCTTCTCGACCAGCTCGCGGTAGGTGGGCACGTACCCGTCGGCCATCAGGTAGCAGGGCCGCTGCCAGCCGAACAGCGAGTAGTTGGGGATGCCCCAGGGGGTGCACTCGAAGTCGGCCTTGCCCTCCAGGAAGTCCAGGAAGAGCGGGCTGTGGTTGAGGCGCCAGCGCCTGCGGTTGCCGCCGGCGAAGGCCTTGCGGAAGAGGTCCCGGGTCTGCTCGACGCCGAGGAAGTGCTCCTGGTCGGGGGCCTTCTCGTAGGCGTAGGCCGGGGAGATCATCATCTCGTCGACCTTCAGCTCGTCGTTGAGGTAGTCCAGCACCTCGATGACGGTCTGCGGGGTGTCGGTGTTGAAGAAGGTGCTGTTGGTGGTGACCCGGAAGCCGCGCCGCTTGGCCTCCTTGATCGCGGCCACCGCCTCGTCGAAGGTGCCCTCCTTGGCCACCGACTGGTCGTGCCGCTCGCGCAGGCCGTCGATGTGCACGGCGAAGGTGAAGTACGGCGAGGGCTTGAACTTGTCGATCTTCTTGCGCAGCAGCAGCGCGTTGGTGCAGAGGAAGACGTACTTGCGGCGCTCGACCAGTTGCCGGACGATCTCGTCGATCTGCGGGTGCATCAGCGGCTCGCCGCCGGCGATCGAGACCATCGGGGCACCCGACTCCAGGACCGCGCCGACCGCCTGGGCGACCGGCATCCGCTGCTTGAGGACACCGGCCGGGTGCTGGATCTTGCCGCAGCCCTCACAGGCGAGGTTGCAGGCGAACAGCGGTTCCAGCTCGACGATCAGCGGGAACTTGTCCCGTCGCTTGAGCAGCTTCTGCTGCATCAGGTAGGTGCCGACCCGCACGGTCTGGCGCAACGGCATGGCCATGGCTAGCTCGCCTCCTGGGGGAGCGTCGAGGATGTGGGGTGGTTCAGGGTCACGGAGCCGGGTTCGAGCTCCTGCCGGTACCAGTCGACCAGGGCGGGTACCGTCGCCCGCAGGGTCCGCCAGGCGCGCACCCCGGCCGGGAGGGTGCCGGGCCGCAGCAGCTCGTGCTCGGGGGTGTCCACCACCACCCGCAGCACGGCCACGGGCAGCGCCGGCCGCACCTCCCGCAGCGCCGCCACGACGGCGGCGGCCTCCATGTCGACGGCGAGCGCGCCCTGAAGGTGCAGGGCGCGCCGCTCAAGGCCGCGCACCACGTGGTCGGCGGTGTGGTGCACCCCGGTGTGCACGGTCAGGCCGTGCTCCTTGAGCGCCCGGGCCAGCTCGGACCCGGACCCGACGGCGTACAGGTGGCCCTCGGCGTCCCGGACCCCGTCGGCGGCCACCACGTCGCCCGGCGCCACGCCCGGGCCGACCGCGGCGCCGAAGCCGGCCACCACGACCGCTCCGTAGCCCCGCGGCGCGGAGCTGAGCAGCCGTCGGACGGCCAGCCCGGCGCGCCGCCGGCCGACCCCCGTGCGCACCAGCACCGGAGGCCCGCCGACCGAGCCGCGCCAGTCGCCGCCGCGCAGGGCCCAGACCTCGGGGCCCAGCGCGCAGAGCACCAGCAGGGGGGCGGTGGTCACCGCGCCGCCCCGATCGCCCGGGTGCCGCTCGGCTTCGCGGTGCCCGGGCCGCCGTTGAGGTAGCGGCCGAGCGCGGTCACCGGGAAGACCAGCCGGTACAGGTGGTAGTTGATGGAGAAGTCCCACGGGAAGCCGGTGCCGGTGAACTGCGGCTCGTCCCAGGTGCCTTCGGGCAGCTGGGTGCGCACCAGCCAGTCCACGCCGCGCTCCACCGCCGGGTTGGCCCGGCCGTCCGGGCCCTCGCCGGCGGCGAGCAGCGCCATCAGCGCCCACGCGGTCTGCGAGGCGGTGGAGTCGCCCCGGCCGGCCCAGCGCTCAGGGTCGTCGTAGGAGCGCATGTCCTCGCCCCAGCCGCCGTCGGCGTTCTGCCGGTCCTCCAGCCAGCGCACCGCCCGGCGGATCGCCGGGTGCTCGTCCGGTACCCCGGCCGCGACCAGGGCGGGCAGCACCGAGCCGGTGCCGTAGATGTAGTTGGTGCCCCAGCGGCCGAACCAGGAGCCGTCCGCCTCCTGGTTGCGCAGCAGCCACTCGACGCCCCGCCTGGTCCGCGGATCACGGGCCCGGCCGGTCTCGGCGAGCATCTCCACCACGTGCGCGGTGACGTCGGCGGACGGCGGGTCCACCACCTCGCCGAAGTCGCAGAACGGCAGCTTGTTGGGCAGCAGGCTGGTGTTGTCGACGTCGAAGGCGCCCCAGGCGCCGTTCTTGGACTGCATGCCGAGGTTCCACAGCACGCCCCGGTCCACCGCCGCGTCGACCCGGGCCGCGTCGGAGTGGGCGACCCGGCGCAGCGCGAGCACCACCTCGGCAGTGTCGTCGATGTCGGGGTAGGTGTCGTTCTCGAACTCGAAGGCCCAGCCGCCGGCCGGGAGCCCGGGCCGCTGGACGGACCAGTCGCCGCGCTTGCTGATCTCCTCGCCGAGCATCCAGTCGACGGCGGAGACCAGCGCCGGGTGGTCGGCCGGCACCCCGGCGTCGGCCAGCGCGATGGTGGCCAGGCAGGTGTCCCACACCGGGGACTGGCAGGCCTCCATCCAGCGCATGCCGTCCTCGGTGTGCACGGTGAAGCGGTCGAAGGAGGCGAGCCCGGCCTTCATCACCGGGTGCTCCAGCTCGTAGCCCTCCAGGTACAGGGCGATCAGCGAGTAGACGGCGGGCGGCTGGATGCCGCCCCAGCAGCCGTCGGCCTCCTGCCGTTCGACGATCCAGCGGCAGGCCTGGGCGACGGCGAGCCTGCGCAGCGGGCGGAAGGCCCGGCGGTGGTAGGCGTGCAGCACCTTGTCGAGGCGCTCGAACAGGCCGTCCCAGGAGGTGGCGGGGGCGAGCGGCCGGTCGGGGTACGGGTGGTCCGGGTCGGTGTGCAGCTCGGTGAGCGCGAAGGGGGCCGGACGGACCGGGCGGTGGGCGGAGACCACGGTCAGCGGGACGATGGTCTGCCGGGCCCAGCAGCCGAAGGCGTAGATGTTCAGCGGCAGCCACTTGGGCAGGAAGATGATCTCGGGCGGCATCTCGGGCAGCCGCTCCCAGGGCCACCAGCCGAACAGGGCGAGCCAGATCCGGGTGAACACCCGGGCGGCCGCGATGCCCCCGGCGGAGCGGACGTACCGCGCGGCGGCCAGCATGTGCGGGGCGTTCGGGTCGTCACCGGCGAGCTTGAGGGCGACGTACGCCTCGACGGTGGTGGACAGTTCGGGCGGGCCTCCGTGGAAGGTGGACCAGGTGCCGTCCTCCCGCTGCTGGGAGCGGATCCACTCGGCGGTGGCCCGGGTCTGCTCCTCGGTCCTGATGCCCAGAAACTGGCGGAGCAGTAAGTCCTCGGCGTCCATGGTGACGTTGGTCTCCAGGTCGCCCTTCCACCAGCCCTCGGAGGACTGCAACGAGAGCAGGTGGGTGGTCGCGCGCGTCAGGGCCTCGCGCGCATCGGCAGGTCGGAGGTCCGCCTCACCGGCCGGCCGGAGCCGGCCGGTGTCCTCGGGCTGCCACCGCCCCGAGCCCAGCAGGGTCGGGGGGCGGTCGCCCACCGCGACCGGCTCGGAATCGTACTCAGGGTCGAGCCGGCCGTCCGCGGTTGCTGTCAACGTAACGTCACCTCTCTCGTACCACCACGAATTCGGCGAGTGCGACGAAGTGCTCGCGCACCCCGTCCGGCATGGGCACCTCGTCCAGGGCGGCGAGGGCAGTCGTGTGCTGGCGGCGGGCCTCCTCCTGGGTCCAGGCCCGGCCGCCGGCCTCCTCGATCAGCGCGGCCCGGGAGGCGAGCTCGGGCTCGCTCTCCTCGCCGCGCCCCTTCGGGTCCGCCAGCTGCTCGGCCAGCCGGCGCGAGGCGGCGCCGCCCTCGGCCAGCGCGGCGGCGACCGGCAGGGACTTCTTGCGCTGGCGCAGGTCGCCCCAGTGCGGCTTTCCGGTGACCTCGGTCGCGCCCCAGATGCCGAGCAGGTCGTCCACCGCCTGGAAGGCCAGGCCCAGGTGGTGGCCGTAGCGCTGGAGGGCGTCGGAGACCCGGTCGTCGGCGCCGGCCAGCACCGCGCCGATCGCCGATGCGGCGGCCAGCAGTGAGGCCGTCTTGCCGCCCTCCATCTCCAGGCACTCGGCGACGGTGACGCTGTCGCGCTGCTCGAAGGCGACGTCCATGGCCTGGCCGTCGATCAGTCTTCGGGTCGCCGTGGTGAGCAGCCGGACGGCGCGCGCGGCGTCGGTCGGGCTGGTGCCGCCGGCCACCGCGGTGTCGAGCAGCACCTCCGTGCCGAGCGTCGCCAGGGCGTCGCCGACCAGGATCGCCTGGGCCGGCCCGAACACCGTCCAGGCGGTGGCCCGGTGCCGCCGGGTCTCGTCACCGTCCATCAGGTCATCATGAAGGAGGGAGAAATTATGCACCAGTTCAACGGCAACCCCTCCGGGCACGCCCACCTCGGCCGCCGCACCGGTGGCCTGGGCGGACAGCAGCGCCAGCGCCGGACGCACGGCCTTGCCGCTGTCGCCCTCCACCGGCGTGCCGTCCCGGTCGATCCAGCCGAAGTGGTACGCGGCGACGGTGTCCATGGGTGCGGCCAAACGGGCGACGGCAGCCCGTAGCGGCGGATTGCAGAGCGTACGGCTGCGGGCGAGCAGCTCCGGCACCGAGACCGGTTCGGCGTGCGCCGTGCCTCCGACGGCGAAGCCGGTGCGTGACTCCACGTGCGTTCCCTCTCCCTCGTGGTGCCGGACCGCACGGGGCGGCCGGATTACTGCGCCGTCGGTGCGGCTGGTGTCGATTCGAGTGATGCCGGAGCGAACGGTGTCGGTACGGCCGATCCGGCTGGTGAGGCCGACGCTACGCCCGACGGCTCTGGCGGGCTCTCCGGCGGCGGGGCCCGCCGTCACCGGGGCCACCTCCCGTCGCCCCGGTCCACCGCCACTCGACAGCCCGCCGCGGCGAGCGCGGCGTCGGCGGCGGCGTGGCCGCTGCGCACGGCGCCCTCCATGGTCGCGGGCCAGCCGGTGGCGGTCCACGCACCGGCCAGCAGCAGGCCGGGGACGCCGGTCGTGGCCGAGGGCCGCAGCGCGGCGGTGCCCGGGAGACCGTCGAAGGTGGCGGTGCGCTCCCGGGTGACGAAGAAGTCCAGCACCTCGGCGCCGGCGGCGGCCGGGAGCAGCCGGGCCAGCTCGGGCAGGTAGCGGCGGCGCAGTTCGGCCACCGGCAGGTCGATCTCGTCCTGGACGGCGGACTGCGAGAGCGCCAGGTACTGGGCGCCCGGGTGGACGCGGCCGATCGTGGTGCCGGCCAGCCCGGAGTGCGTGGTGCGGTCGAACACCCACTGGACCGGGGAGCCGAGCGCGGCGAAGAAGGGCCGGCGCAGCACCTTGCGATCGTAGACCACGTGCACGTTCAGGATCGGCGTGGTGCCGAACCCGGCGAGCCGCTCCTGCCCCGGGAGGGCGCCCGGCGGCAGCAGGGCGGTCGCGGTGTCCTGGGCGCCGGCCAGCACGACGGTGTCGGCGGTGAGCAGTTCCCCGCTCTCCAGCCGCACGGCGTGCTGGGGGGTCGCCGGCTTGAGTTCCGCGACCCGGGCGCGCAGCAGTACCCGCACGCCGGCGTTTTCCAGCTCGGCGAGCGCCCGGTCGTGGTGGATCACGCCGAGCGGAACGGCGGCGATGCCGATGTCGGAGGCGCCCGGATCGGAGAGCAGGCCGGTCTTGAAGACCATCGCGGCGAGCGCCAGCGACACCTGGTCGGCCCGGGCGTTCAGGGTGGCGACGCCGACCAGGTCCCACAGCGCGGCCACGGTGGCGGCGTTCTGCCCGTTGCGGCGCAGCCAGTCGCCGAAGGAGAGCCGGTCCAGCGCCGGGTCGGCGAGGTCCAGCCCCTTCAGGGCGAGCGCGCCGCGGACCACCCGGGCGCGGTCGGCCGCGGACAGGTGCGGGTAGCGGGCCAGGCTGCCGGCCAGGTGCAGCGGGACGGGCAGACCGGCCCGGCGCAGCCGCCCGAGGGTGCGCACCGGGGCCGCGTCGGGGCCGGTGACGGAGAGCACCGGAACGTCCAGGCGGTCCTGGAGGTGGGTCATCCGGGTGGCGCCGAGGCGCTCCAGCAGGCCGCGGTAGGCGGTGCAGCAGCGCAGGAAGACGTGCTGGCCGTTGTCGACGGTCAGCTCGCCGCGCTGGAAGGAGAACGCCAGGCCACCGAGCCGGGGCCGGCCCTCGGCGAGGGTGACCCGCTGGCCGGCCTCGGCCAGCCGCAGTGCGGTGGTGATCCCGGCCAGGCCGCCGCCGACCACGACGACGGCCGGGCGCGCGGCATCGGCTCGCCCGGTCATCGGCCCTCCCCCTCGCAGTCGCTGGACCGCCGAGCGGCGGTCGCCATGGCCGACGCGCTGTCGGCCGGCGATGTCACGGTCGGCGCGGTCGCGGTCGGTGCAGTCGTGGTCAACGCGGCTCGGCCCGGATGTGATTCCCCGCTGACACAGCGTGACAGAACTGTGGCGAGAATCAAGAACGCCCCCCGGCGAGCCCGGAAAGCGCGACGTACGCCTTCTCCCAGCCCGGGAGCGACACCCGGCCGCGCAGCACCGACTCGGGATCGGCGGCGATCCGGCCGAGCAGCCGGTGGTAGATCCCCGCCATCGCGGCGGTGCAGGCGCGGCTGCGGCGGTCGAGCATCGGCAGCAGCCGCAGGCCCTCCTCGAAGGCGGCCTGCGCACGGGCGGCCTCGAAGGCCACCAGTCCGGTGAAGTCGGCGCCGACCGGCGGCTTGGGCAGCGCGAAGCCCTGCTCGCAGCCGAACCGGACCAGGTCCTCGGTGGGCAGGTAGGTGCGGCCGTTCAGGGCGTCCTCGCGCAGGTCGCGCAGGATGTTGGTGAGCTGCAGCGCCAGGCCCAGGGTGTCCGCGTAGTGCGCCCCGCGCTCCGGGTCGTCGCAGCCGTAGACGCCCAGCGAGAGCCGGCCGATCGCGCCGGCCACGCAGCGGCAGTAGACCTTCAGCTCCTCGTACGTCTGGTACTCGGCGCCCTTGAGGTCCATCTCGACGCCGTCGATCAGCTCGTCGAAGCCGCCGAGCGGGATCGGAAAGCGCCGGGCCGCGTCGGCCAGGGCGACCTTGATCGGGTCGGTGTCGTCCTCGGCGACCGTGCCGGAGCGGACCTCGTCCACCAGGTCCCGGGTGCTCAGCAGCGCCTCGGCCTTGCGGTCGGCCGGGAGGTCGCCGTCGCCGATGTCGTCCACCCGGCGGGCCAGCGCGTACAGGGCCGACATGGCCAGCCGCTTGGGCTCGGGCAGCAACCTGATGCCGTAGCTGAAGTTGCGCGCCTGCAGCCCGGTGACTGCCTCGCAGTACCGGTACGCCGCCATGACCTGGGCCGACGCCAGTGGTGATGCCGCCACTCGGGCGTTCACCTTCCCTTCGCGAAGATGGCCGCCGCCTTCGCTGCGAGGCGGCGCTTGTCCGGCTTCGCCTGCTGGGCGAGCACGTCGTACCCGGCGTCCTCGATGGCCGCCAGGGCCGCGTAGCCGCCTGCGGTGAATCCCGCCAGGAGCAGTCGAAGCCTCCCCCGAACCGTACCTACCAATGGTGCGCCGCGGTCGAGCAGGGTGCGGGCCCGTTCGACCTCGAAGGCGATCAGTTCCCGTACCGCTCCGGTCGCGGTGGGGGCCGAGAGCTCCTCCTCGGTGACGCCGAAGCGTTCGAGGTCCTCGGTCGGGAGGTAGATCCGGCCGCGGGCCAGGTCCTCGGCCACGTCCTGCAGGTGTTCGACCACCTGGAGGCCGCTGCAGACGGCGTCGGAGAGGGCGATCCGCTCCGGGGTGGCGGCGCCCGCGATGGCCAACACCAGGCGGCCGACCGGGTCGGCGGAGAGCGTGCAGTAGCGGATCAGGTCGTCGTAGGTGGCGTAGCGGGTGGTGGTCTGGTCCACCCGGTTGGCCTCGATCAGACGGCGGAACGGCTCCGGGGTGAGGCCGTGCCGGTCGACCAGCGGGACGAGGGCGCTCATCAGCGGGTGGCGGGGCCGGTCGGCGCCGCCGGGGTGCAGGGCGGACTCGAACACCCGGTCGAGGTCGTGCTCCAGCCCGTCGAGCAGGGCGAGCCGGAAGGCGACCTCCTCCGGTCCGGGCCGCGCCGAGGGGGTGGCGGGGTCCGAAGGGGTGACGGGGGGCCGCTGCTCGACCCCGAGCAGGGCCGCGGTGGCGGCGGGATCGGCCAGGTCGCCGTCGCCGGCGTCGTCGACCAGCCGGGCGAAGCCGTAGACCGCCATCAGGTCGTCGCGCCAGGCCGCGGGCAGGAAGAAGGGGGCGACCGGGAAGTTCTCCGCCCCCGCCTTCTCCAGGGTCTGTCCCGCGGAACGGTTCACCGGCGTATCACTGGGCTGGGCCGAAGCCGACACTGCTGTCACTCCCCCGTTCTACACCGCGCGGTACCACCGGTCCGACTCGGACACGCGTCCGAGCGCGGGCGTCACGCGCTGCACACCGCCCCCGCGCCCCACAGCCTGACAGCACGGAGCGCGCCCGAGAAGAGCGCCCCGCCCGCGCACTGGGGCGCTCACCCCCGCGGCGGCGGGCCACCCGGGCTACCGGCGTGTCGCATGCCGAAGGGCCGGCTCCGGAGTCCTCCGGGGCCGACCCTTCGAGAATCACGGCCCTGCACCGTTCGGGACCTACGGGCGCTCGCCGCGCTCGTAACGGCCGACGACCTCCTCGGTCGGGCCGTCCATGACCAGCTCGCCGTGCTCGATCCAGATGGTCCGCTCGCAGACCTCGCGGATCGAGTTGTTGTCGTGGCTGACCAGGAAGACCGTACCGGCGGAGCCGCGCAGCTCCTCGATCCGCCGCTTGCTGCGCTGCTGGAAGGCCTGGTCACCGGTGGCCAGGGCCTCGTCGATCAGCAGCACGTCGTGGGTCTTGGCGGCGGCGATGGAGAAGCGGAGCCGGGCACCCATGCCGGAGGAGTAGGTGCGCATCGGCAGCGAGATGAAGTCGCCCTTGTCGTTGATCCCGGAGAAGTCGACGATGTCCTGGTAGCGGCGCTTCACCTCGGCCGGGGACATGCCCATCGCCAGGCAGCCCAGGATGACGTTGCGCTCGCCCGAGAGCTCGTTCATCAGGGCCGCGTTGACGCCCAGCAGCGAGGGCTGGCCGTTGGTGTAGATGCCGCCCTTCTCGGTCGGCAGCAGGCCCGCGATGGCGGCCAGCATGGTCGACTTGCCGGAGCCGTTGGAGCCGATCAGACCGACCGCCTCGCCCTTGTACGCGGTGAAGCTGATGCCGCGCACGGCGTGCACCTCGCGCACACCGGCGGAGCGCTTGCGGGAGATGATGCGGCTCAGCGCCGAGGTGGCGCTGCCCTTGCCGGAGCCGGCGCCGTGCACCCGGTAGACGATGTGCACGTCGTCGACGACGACGGTGGGCTCGCGGGCCACGTTCACGGTCGGGACGGCGTCGTGCTTGCTCAGGTCGGTGTCAGCCACGGCCGTACTCCTCCTCGGCCTTCCAGAAGAAGACGTATCCGATGACGAACATGCCGACGCCCCAGGCCAGGCCGTACGCCCACTGGTGCGGCGGGAGCGTCTGGTGCGCGGGCAGGTGCTTGTTGTAGATGACCGGCGCGAAGGCGTGCCGCAGCAGGTCCATGTAGACCGAGGCCGGGTTGACGGCCATGATCGTCTGGATGTAGTGCGGCCAGGTCTGGATCTTGTCCTGGATGCTGAACATCACTCCGGACAGGAACATCCAGGCGCGCATCACGAAGGGGATCAGCTGGGAGATGTCGCTGGTCTTGGAACCGATCCGGGCGAAGATCAGCGAGACGCCGGTGTTGAACAGGGTCTGCAGGATCAGCGCCGGGATGATCAGCAGCCAGGTCCGGCCCGGGGTGATGCCGGCCGCCAGCACGGTGATGACCAGCACGACCATCGAGATCAGCAGCTGCTGGAGCTGGATCACGGTGAAGGCGATCGGCAGGCTGGCGCGCGGGAAGTGCAGCGCGCGGATCAGGCCGAGGTTGTCGGAGATCGCCCGGGTGCCGGCCTGCACCGCGTTCTGGGTGAACTGGAAGACGAAGACGCCGATGCAGAGCCAGGCGATGTAGGTGTTCGGCGGGAAGTTGTCCTTGCTCTGCAGGATGACGCCGAAGACCAGGTAGAACACCGCGCAGTTGAGCAGCGGGGTCACGACCTGCCACAGCTGGCCCAGCTTGGCGTCGGTGTACTGGGCCACCAGACGGGCGGTGGCGAAGGCCCAGATGAAGTGGCGCCGGGCCCAGAGCTGCCTGGTGTACGCGAACAGGCCGGGCCGGGCACCGCTCACCGACAGACCGTACTTGTCCGCAAGCTGCTTCGGGGTCAGGCCCGCGTCCGCCCCCCTCGGGGCTGAGAGGCTGACGGGTTCACTCACTGTCGACACATTCGTCCTTCACGCGGGATCGGTCGGGGCGGCCGGTCGGCGGGGGTCCGCCGGCCTTGCGCCGATGGGGATCCACCGGGATCACGGGGGGAGGTTCCGGCCGGTGTGTGGTCACCGGCCGTGGCGATCGATCTTCTGATCGAATCAGATGATCGGAGGTCGGCCCAGCCTGGTCAGTTGCCAAACGGTACGCCATCGCATGGGCCGCCGCGGACCGCAGGGTTCGCGCCAGCCCGCCCGGAATCCGCCCCACCAGGCCTTCAGCGCCTCCGGGGAGGGGCGGCGGGCCAGGGTCAGCAGAAACCAGGTTCCCAGATAGAGAGGCACCAGAGGGGCCGGAAGGTTCCGCCTCGCCAGCCAAACCCGGTTCCGGGCCACATTGTGGAAGTAGGTGGCGTGCCGGGCCGGCGAGGTGATCGGGTGGTGCAGCACCACGTCCGCCCGGTAGTCGATGGCCCAGCCGGCGTCCAGCGCGCGCCACGCGAGGTCGGTCTCCTCGTGCGCGTAGAAGAACTCACCGGGCAGCTGGCCGGCCTGCTCGAACACCTTGCAGCGCACGGCGCTCGCGCCGCCCAGGAAGGTGGTCACCCGGGAGGAGCGCAGCGGGTCACTGGCGCGCAGCCGGGGGACGTGGCGGCGCTGGGTGACTCCGGTGTCGGGGTCCGCGATCCGGAAGGACACGATGCCCAGCTCCGGGTCGCCGGTGAAGGCCTCGCGCAGCAGACGGGCCGAGTCGGTGCGCGGCAGGTTCCCGTCGTCGTCCAGGAAGAGGACGGCGTCCACGTCCCGGCCGTCCGGCCCGAACAGCTCGATGCCGACGTTGCGGCCGCCCGGGATGCCGAGGTTCTCCGGCAGCTCGACGCTGCGCACGCCCTCCGGCAGCGGGGGCAGCGGGGCGCCGTTGCCGACCACGGCGAGTTCGACCGCCGGGCCCTCCTGGGCGCGGACGGCCTCGATCAGGGCGTTGAGCTCGGCGGGCCGGTTGCCCATGGTGATGATCACGGCGCCGAGGCGGAAGTTCTCCGCGGTGGTCTGTGCGTTCATCGCAGCCTGCTCGACAGGACGATGCTCAGCAGGTGCAGCACGGTCTGCAGCATGGCGATCGCCGCCAGCACCACGACCGCGAGCCGGGTGAAGAACAGCCCGCCGTGCACGGTGTCGGCGATCCCGGCGACCAGGATGAACAGCGAGGCCTCGACGGCGCCGACCAGGCGGTGGAACTTCAGGAGGGAGGCCGCCCGGCGGGCCCTGGCCACCGAGGCCGAGCGCGGCACCGAGGCGCTGTCCTCGACGGCCGTCATGCCGCTGCGGGCGCGGGCCACGTCCACCAGGTCGGTCTCGGACTTGATCAGGATCGCGCCGAGCGCGGCCAGGGTGCCCAGGAACGCCCACTCCCAGTGCGAGCCGCCGCCCTCGCGGTGGAGCAGGTCGGTGGCGCGCAGGCCGAGGCCGGTCAGCAGGGCCGCCTCGGACATGTAGTGGCCGACCCGGTCCAGGTAGACGCCGGTGAGCGAGGTCTGCCGGCGCCAGCGGGCGACCTCCCCGTCCACGCAGTCCAGCAGCAGGTAGACCTGGATCAGCAGGGCGCCCAGGACCGCGCCGACGATGCCCGGCACGATCAGCGCGGCACCGGCCAGGATGCCGGTGAACATCATCAGGTACGTCAGGCCGTTGGGCGTGATCGCCGTCATGGTGGAGAGCACGCGGGTGATCCGCAGCGAGATCCTCCGCATGTACAGGCGCCCGGCCCAGTGCTCGGCGCTGCGGCGCTGGAGCATGCCCTCCGGGTGGATCACCGCGCGCAGCTCCTCGATCGAGGGCCGGCGGGTCAGGTCCACCGGGGGCCGCTCGGCACCCGTGGTGGAGGGGTCAGCTGTTGACGGCTTGGACATAGTCGGCGTACGCGTCCCTGATTGCGGAGGGGGAGAGTTCGAGGTGCTCAAGGATGGTGAAGCGCCCCGGGCGGGTGTTCGGAGCGTAGTGCACCGCTTCGGTGAACTCCGCTTCGGTGAAGCCGATCTGAGCCGCGGTCACCGGCAGCCCGTGGCTCGCCAGGCGCTCCACGATCAGACCGGTCAGCTCGCGCTCGCCCCGCAGGAAGCTGGCGAACGCGGCGCCGAGGCCCACCTGTTCGCCGTGCTGGGCGGAGCGCTTGGGGTGCAACACGTCCAGGGCATGCGAGATCTCGTGGCAGGCGCCCGAGGAGGGCCGGGTGCTGCCCGCGATGTTCATCGCGATGCCGGACAGTACCAGGGCCTCCGCCAGGGCCGTCAGGAGGTCCTGGTCCTGAGTGCTTCCCGGGTGCCGCAGCAGGTTCTCGCCCGCCGAGCGGGCCATCGCCACGGCGAGCCCGTCCACCGGTTCACCGGTGACGGCGTGCGACAACTCCCAGTCCGCGCAGGCCGAGATGTTGGAGACGACGTCCCCGATGCCGGCCGCCACGAAGCGCTGCGGGGCCTGCCGGATCACGTCCAGGTCGACGACGATGCCGATCGGGCTGGGCACCCCGTAGGAGCCCCGGCCGGCGTCGTTGTCGAGGGTGGAGACCGGCGAGCAGATGCCGTCGTGGGCCAGGTTGGTGGCGACCGCGACCAGCGGCAGGCCGACCCGGGCGGCGGCGTACTTGGCGGCGTCGATGATCTTGCCGCCGCCGAGGCCGACCATCGCGTCGTAGTGCCCGCCGCGCATCGCCTCGGCCAGCCGCACCGCGCTGTCCAGGCTGCCGTCGTCCACGTTGTACCAGTCGGCACCGGGCAGGGCCGGCTCCAGGCGGCGGCGCATGGCCGCCCCGGAGCCGTTGCTGATCGCCACCGCGATCCGGCCCGAGGCCGACAGCCGCTGGTCGGCGAGGATGCCCCCGAGCGCGTCCAGCGCGCCGGAGCGGATCTCCACGAACAGCGGCGACGGGACCAGTCGGGTCAGTACCGGCACGCGATCTCCCGCGCCTTCGCCAGGTCGTCGTGGTTGTCGACCTCGACCCAGGACACCTCGCCGATCGGCTGCACGTCGATCCGCAGGCCCCGGTCGACCATCTCCTGGTAGCCGTCCTCGTAGTACAGCTGCGGGTCGCGCTCGTAGGTGGTGCGCAGCGCGTCGGTCAGGTCGGCGGCGGCGGCGGGGTTGATCATGGTGACGCCGATGTACTCGCCGGTCGCCTCGGCCGGGTCCATCAGCTTGGTGATGCGGCTCATGCCGGCGGCCGGGTCGACGACGACCTTCATCTCCTCGTCGGCGAGCTTCTTCACCGTGTCGAGGGCCAGCAGGATGCCGGGGGCGGCGCCGGCCTCGGTCAGCCGCTGGTTGCCCTCCAGCATGGTGCGCTGCACGGAGGCCGGGTGGACGGTGTCGCCGTTGGCCAGCAGCAGGCCCTCGGCGAACAGGTCACGGGCGCACCACAGCGAGTAGGCGTTGTTCCACTCCTCGGCCTTGTCGTTCTCGACCAGGTGGAGCTTGACGCCGTACTTGCTCTCCAGCGCGCCCTTGCGGTCGAACACCGCCTCCTTGCGGTAACCGACGACGATCGCCGCATCGCGCAGGCCGACCTCGGCGAAGTTGCCGAGGGTGAGGTCCAGGACCGTCCGCTCCCCGTCGACCGGCACCAACGCCTTGGGAAGGGTGTCGGTGTACGGGCGCAGCCGGCGGCCGGCGCCGGCTGCCAGAACGAGGCCGATCATGCGGGGTCTCCTGATCCGTCGTGCTGTGCGCGCGGGGACGTGCCGACGGGCACGGCCGCACCGCTGCCCTCCGGCCCGGTGTCCGACCCGGCCGGGAGGCGGCGCGCCGGTACCGGCACAGATCCGGGCAGCGTGTCGTATGTGATGGTAGGCGACCCGGGCGACCGGCCCGAACGCGCCCGGAGGCGGCGAGGTGACGATCCGGCGGCGAAGCGACGATCGAACGTGTTCCGAACGTACATCGAACGCGTCTGCGAGCCGAATGACCCTTCCGTGGGTGTCCCGGGCCGTTCTCTGCCCGGATCCGGCCTACTCCTGGTCATGATCTGCCCGGTTGTGCGTGGGACCCGTCCGCACCGCCACCCATACGGCAGACTGGAGCCCGACGCCGGCGCCGGTGCCCCCACCGCGTCCGCCGCACCCCGGCCGGTGCGCAGGACGGACCCGATGCTCCCGTTGCCCCCGCCCCCCGAGAGAGGCCTCATGCCCCAGAGTCTGCCGACCGAACCGACACACTTCGACGCCGAGATCGACTCCGGTCTCGACGTGGAGACCGATGTGACGGTCGACCCACAGGGCGCGGCCACGACCCCCGCCGGCGCCGAGATCCTGCTGGAACTGGTCGACGACGAGGGCGTCACGACCGGCACCGCCGAGAAGCTCTGGGCCCACCAGCAGCCGGGCCGGCTGCACCGGGCCTTCTCCGTGTTCCTCTTCGACCGCCAGGGCCGACTGCTGCTGCAGCGGCGGGCGCTCGGCAAGTACCACTCCCCCGGTGTCTGGTCGAACACCTGCTGCGGGCACCCGTACCCGGACGAGCCGCCCTTCGTCGCCGCCGCCCGGCGCACCGCCGAGGAGCTGGGCGTCGCACCGGCGCTGCTCTGCGAGGCCGGGACGGTCCGCTACGACCTGCCGGACGAGGCCTCCGGGCTGATCGAACGCGAGTGGAACCACCTGTTCGTCGGGCTGGTCACCGCGCCGGTCGAGCCCGACCCCGAGGAGGTGGACGACTTCGCCTTCGTGAGCGCGCAGGAGCTGCGGGAGCTGCGGGCGGAGCGGCCGTTCTCGGTGTGGTTCGAGACGGTCTTCGAGGCGGCGCTGCCGGGGATCCGGGAGATCGCCGGGCGGGACTGGTAGCCCGGGACCGGTAGCGCGGGACCGGTAGCGCGGGACCGATAGCAGGCGGGCTGCGGGCGGGCCTCGTGTCGGCGGGCCGGCTCCCCGGGTGGGTGGGCCGGTCAGTTTCCGGGCTCCGCGGGGACGGGCAGCGAGGCCCAGATGACCTTGCCGCCCTCCCCCGTGCACTCGACGTCGCACATCCCGCCGGCCTGCAGCGTCACGCTCTTCACCAGCAGCAGGCCCCGCCCGCCGGTGCGTCCGGTGTCGCTCTCCAGCGCCTTCGGCCGGTACGGGTCGCCGTCCTCGACCGCGATCCGCACCCAGCCCTCGCGCACCGACAGCTCGGTGGTCACCTCGGGTGACAGCTTGGCCGCGTGCTTCACCGCGTTGCCGACCAGCTCGGAGACGATCAGCAGCAGGTCGTCCACCAGCTCCTGGTGGCGCACCCCGGTCATGCCCTGGGCCAGCAGGCGGTCCCGCACCGCGTGCCGGGTGCGCGGCACCGAGGCCTCGACGGCGGGCACCGGGAAGCGCCACACGCCCTCCGCCGGGCCTCCGGACCGGCCGGTGTCGGCACGCCCGGCTCCCGGCGCGCCGCGTTTCGGCTCACCGCGTTTCGGCTCGGCGTGTCCCGGCTCCGCGCGTTCGGGCCGTGTGCGTTCCGGCCCTCCGCGTCTCGGCTCGGCCTTCGCCGTCCCGCTGATCTGCTCCACGTCCAGCCGCCCTCCGTCCGCGACCCGGGATTCAGGCGACCCGGGGAATCAGGCGATCCGCTCATGGCGCCCTCGGTCCACAGAGGCTAGAAGAGCGGTCCGCGCAGCCGGGGCACCGTCGACAAGTTGCCCGTGTCGGATCGGTTCCGACCGGAGGCGATCGTGGGCGGTGGGGGAACCGACCGTTTGCTTCGCGCTCACCACCGCTTCGGCCGGGGTTCGAGCGCCCTCGCGAGCCGTCCCACCCGTCCCGGGCGTGCCGACCAGCCCACCCGGCAGGGAAACGCAGGTGAGAAGCACTCCAGAACCCTGGTAATGTTCTCTCTGTCGCCGAGGGGGCGAGAGAAAAAACCCCCGAAGCACACACCCCGTCCGGGTGGCGGAATGGCAGACGCGCTAGCTTGAGGTGCTAGTGCCCTTTATCGGGCGTGGGGGTTCAAGTCCCCCCTCGGACACAGTCGAAATTCCCCGTGGGATCCGAAAGGAACCCACGGGGAATTTCCTTTTCCCGTCGACTCGCCGTCCGACTCCACCTCCCTTGATCCGCCGCCGGCGGCTGGGCCGTGCCGGTCCGGTGGAGTGTGGCGCCGGTCTCTCCGCAAGGGCCAACCGCCCGAAAAGCGGACACGAGATGGCAACGATCGGGTGATTTGAGCTCCCTCTGAGGCTTTCGCCCCATTTCAAACCATAGGCTGCTGGGGTTTGTCCGGAATACCGACCCAAAACCGTAAAACCACCTACATCACCCGCTGAACCACGAGCGAGAGGACCGATACGTTGAGTGAGCCCGATTCGTCGACGGCATCCCACCAGAACTACCGCCGATCGCTCGGCACCATCAGCCTGACCGCCGTCGGGCTGGGGTCGATCATCGGATCCGGGTGGCTGTTCGGCGCCGAGCGGGCCGCCAAGCTCGCCGGGCCCGCCTCGATCCTCGCCTGGGTCATCGGCGCCGCCGTGGCGCTGACCATCGCGCTCACGTACAGCGAGCTGGGCTCGATGTTCCCCAAGGCCGGCGGCATGGTCCGGTACGGCCAGTACTCGCACGGCTCGCTGGCCGGCTACCTCGCCGCCTGGGCCAACTGGATCGCCATCGTCTCGGTCATCCCGGGTGAGGCCACCGCCTCCGTCCAGTACATGAGCTCCTGGCACTTCGGCTGGGCGCAGGGGTTGTTCGACGGCAAGGAGCTCACCCTCAGCGGTGTCGCACTGGCGAGCGTGCTGCTGGTCGTGTACTTCGCCCTCAACTGGTTCGCGATCACACTGTTCGCCAAGACCAACACGGCGATCACCGTCTTCAAGGTCGTCGTGCCGACGCTGACCGCCGGCGCGCTGCTCTTCGCGCACTTCGACTCCGCGCACTTCACCGACCACGGCGGCTTCGCGCCGAACGGCTGGAGCTCGGTGTTCACCGCCGTCGCGGTCTCCGGCATCGTCTGGGCCTTCAACGGCTTCCAGTCCCCGCTCAACCTGGCCGGTGAGGCCCGCAACCCCGGCAAGTCGCTGCCCAAGGCCGTCATCGGCTCGATCCTGATCGCCCTGGTGATCTACGTCGCGCTGCAGATCGCCTTCCTCGGGGCCATCCCGAGCGCCGACCTGTCGGGGGGCTGGAGCAGCCTCTCCTACACCTCGCCGCTGGCCGACCTGGCGATCGCCTGGGGCATGAACTGGCTCGCACTGGTGCTGTACGCGGACGCCTTCGTCTCGCCGTCGGGCACCGGCATGATCTACGCCGCCACCACCTCGCGCATGATCCACGGCGTGCAGGAGAACGGCCACCTGCCGAAGATCTTCGGCAAGGTCGACGCCAAGACCGGCATCCCGCGCCCCGCGCTGGTGCTCAACCTGGTGGTCGCCTTCATGTTCCTCGCGGTCTTCCGCGGCTGGGGCTCGCTGGCCGAGATCGTCTCGGTCGCCACCGTGATCTCGTACATCACCGGGCCGGTCGCCGTGATGTCGCTGCGCCGCCTCGCCCCGGACCTGCCGCGGCCGGTCCGGCTGCGGGCCATGCCGGTGATCGCGCCGGTCGCGATGGTCTTCGGCTCGCTGGTGCTGTACTGGGCCCGCTGGCCGCTCACCGGCAAGGTGATCCTGCTGATGGCCGTCGGTCTGCCGATCTGGGCCTGGTACGAGCTGCGCAAGCCGTTCGCCGAGCTGAAGCCGCACCTGAAGGCGGGCGCCTGGATGGTCGCGTACCTGTTCGTGATGGCCGGGGTCTCCTGGGCCGGCAGCGCCGACTTCGGTGGACACGGGTACCTGCCGGAGGGCTGGGACCTGCTGATCGTCGCCGCGATCGGCCTCGCCTTCTACCGCTGGGGCGTCGCCAGCTCCTGGGCCAACCCGTCGCTGGACACGGTGCGGCGGGAGATCGCCGCCGAGGAGGCCGCGAAGGCCGCCTCCGGGACGGCGGAGGACGTCGCGACCTCGCGGGTCTGATGCGCGAGCCTGCCGGGCAGGTCTGAGCTGAGGCTGTTCGAGGGGCCGGTCGGGTGATCCGACCGGCCCTTCGGCGTTGCGGGGGGCTGGGGATGCCGGGGCTGGGGCGGGAGAGCGGGAGCGAGCGGCGTGGATCCATTCTGTCCCCGCCGGCCACGCCGTGTCACCGTCTCAGCGGATGATCTTCGTCGTGGATCCCGCACCTACCGTGGTGGCAGGCGGCCCGGCCCCGGGCCCGACGGCACGGAGCGGATCGGCATGACGACAGCACACACGGACGGCGACGACCGGGCACAGGCCCTGGCCGAGGAGCTGATCGCGATGATGGCCGAGGACCAGGCACACGGCCCGCTGGCGAACAGTCCGGACCTCGCCGAGCAGGCCGTCTGGCGGCGGCTCACCGCCCGGCACGGGGACCGGCTCTCCGAGATCATGACGCGGTACGGCTGGCCGACCGGGCAGGCCGTCGGCGCCGAGGCCGCCCGGGCGGCCTGGCTGGTCGCGCAGCACGCGGACCGCCAACTGGACGTGCAGCGCCGGGCGGCGGCCCTGATGGCGGCGGCGGTGGCGGACGGGGCCGCGAGCGCCCGGGAGCTGGCCTTCCTCCAGGACCGGCTGGCCGTCAACGAGGGGCGCGAGCAGCGCTACGGCACCCAGATCGGCGCGGTCGTCGACGGCCGGCCGGTGCCCTGGCCGTGCGAGGACCCGGAGCGGCTGGACGAGCGCCGCGCCGAGGTGGGGATCGAACCGTTCGACGAGTACACCGCACGGTTCGCCCCCAGGTAACCGCCTGGTCCCCCCGGCCGGATTGGCTCTTGCGCGCGGCCTCCCGGCCGCCTTGACTGGCCTTTGACTAGCGCTGTTAGTTGAAAAGCTGCTGACCGGCTGAGAGGACGACCTGTGCAGGAGTACGCGGAGTTCGGCGACCAGTACATCGACGGCGCCTGGCGGCCCTCCGGGGACACCGGGTCGATCACCGTGCTGAACCCGGCGACCGAGCAGGTGCTCGCGACCGTACCGGCGGGCGGGGCGGCCGACGTCGACGCCGCGGTGGCGGCGGCCCGCCGGGCGGCCCGGGGCTGGGCCGCCACCGCCCGCGAGGAGCGGCTCGCACTGCTGACCCGGCTGCGGGACGGGATCGCCGAGGCCCAGGGCGAGATCACCTCGACCGTCGTCGCCGAGCTGGGCGCCCCGATCGGCTTCGCCGGGGCCGTGCACGCCGGCCTGCCGCTGGCCGTCGCGACCTCCTACCTGAGCCTGCTCGCCGAACACCCCTTCGAGGAGCGGATCGGCAACTCGGTGGTGCTCGCCGAGCCGGCGGGAGTGGTCGCGGCGATCACGCCGTGGAACTACCCGCTGCACCAGATCGTGGCCAAGGTCGTCCCGGCGCTGGCGGCCGGCTGCCCGGTGGTGCTCAAGCCCGCCGAGGACACCCCGCTGGTAGCCCGGCTCTTCGCCCGCCTGGTGCACGAGGCCGGTTTCCCGGCCGGGGTGTTCAACCTGGTGACCGGTACCGGCGCGGTGGCGGGCGCGGCGCTGTCCACCCACCCTCAGGTGGACGTGGTGTCGTTCACCGGCTCCACCGCGGTCGGCCGGCAGGTCGCCGAGACGGCCGGGCGCGCGCTGAAGCGGGTCGCCCTGGAGCTGGGCGGAAAGTCCGCCAACGTGGTGCTGCCCGGCGCGGACCTGGCCCGCGCGGTCAACGTGAACGTGGCCAACGTGTTCGCCAACTCGGGCCAGACGTGCAGCGCCTGGACCAGGCTGCTGGTGCACCAGGACCAGTACGAGGAGGCCGTCACGCTCGCCGCCAAGGCCGCCGCCAAGTACGTCCCGGGCGACCCCACCGACCCGCAGACCCGGATCGGCCCGCTGGTCAACGCCAGGCAGCTGGACCGGGTGCGCGGCTACCTGCACGGCGCTCTCGCCGAGGGCGCCCGGCTGGTGGCGGGCGGGCCCGAGCCGCTGCCCGAGCTACCGGCCGGCTTCTACGTCCGCCCGACCGTGCTCGCCGACGTCACCCCGGACATGACGGTGGCCCAGGAGGAGATCTTCGGCCCCGTCCTGTCCATCCTCTCCTACCGCGACGAGGACCACGCCGCCGAGATCGCCAACGGCACCGTCTACGGCCTCGCGGGCGGCGTCTGGGCCGCGGACACCGACACCGCCGCCGCCTTCGCCCGCCGCCTCGACACCGGCCAGGTCGACCTCAACGGCGGCCGCTTCAACCCGCTGGCCCCCTTCGGCGGCTACAAGAACTCCGGCCTGGGCCGCGAACTCGGCCGCCACGGCCTGGAGGAGTTCCTCCAGTACAAGTCGCTCCAGTACTGAGCCCGTTCGCCGAGGCGCGACGAGACGCGAGCCGGTGACGATCTCTGGGCCGCGATCTGCCGCCGCCCCTGAGGCACCAGCGGCCCGGGCGAACAGCGGTCCTGCCGGGCGCCCGTGGGCGCGGCGCCGAGGCGCCGACGCCCGCGGACGCCCGGCGGGAGGTCAGGCCAGGTCGATGCCCGGGTAGAGCGGGAACGGGGCGAGGAGGTCGGCGGCGCGCTTGGCGACACCCTCGCGAAGGGAGTCGTCGAGGGCGTAGTTGGCCTTGGACGGGGCGCCGTTGGCGGTGGTGGTGGGGGTGGTGGCGCGCAGGACGGTGTCGATCAGGGCGGCGATCTCGTCCATCTCCGCGGTGCCGAGGCCACGGGTGGTGAGGGCCGGGGTGCCCAGGCGCACGCCCGAGGTGTACCAGGCGCCGTTCGGGTCCTGCGGGACGGAGTTGCGGTTGGTGACGATGCCCGAGTCCAGCAGCGCCGCCTCGGCCTGACGGCCCGTCAGGCCGTAGCCGGAGACGTCGGCGAGGACGAGGTGGTTGTCGGTGCCGCCGGTGACCAGCTTGCCGCCACGGCTCAGCAGGCCCTCGGCGAGCGCCTGGGCGTTGTCGACGACGGCGCGGGCGTAGGCCTGGAACTCGGGGCGGCGGGCCTCCGCGAAGGCGACCGCCTTGGCGGCCATGACGTGCGAGAGCGGGCCGCCGAGCACCAACGGGCAGCCGCGGTCGACGTGTTCGGCCAGCTCTGCGGTGCTCAGCACCATGCCGCCGCGCGGGCCGCGCAGGGACTTGTGGGTGGTGGTGGTGACGATGTCGGCGTGCGGCACCGGGTCGTGGTCGCCGGTGAGCACCTTGCCCGCGACCAGGCCCGCGAAGTGCGCCATGTCGACCATGAGGGTCGCGCCGACCTCGTCCGCGATCTCGCGCATCCTGGCGAAGTTCACCAGCCGGGGGTAGGCGGAGTAGCCGGCGACCAGGATCAGCGGGCGGAACTCGCGGGCGGTCTCGCGCAGGGCGTCGTAGTCGATCAGGCCGGTGACCGGGTCGGTGCCGTAGCTGCGCTGCTCGAACATCTTGCCCGAGATGTTGGGCCGGAAGCCGTGGGTGAGGTGGCCGCCGGTGTCCAGGGACATGCCGAGCATGCGCTGGTTGCCGAGCTCCTGGCGCAGCTGCGCCCAGTCCTGGTCGGTGAGGTCGTTGACGTTGCGGACCGCGGCCCGATCCAGGGCCGGGCTCTCGACCCGCTGGGAGAGGACGGCCCAGAAGGCGGTGAGGTTGGCGTCGATGCCGGAGTGCGGCTGGACGTAGGCGTGATCGGCGCCGAACAGGGCGCGGGCGTGCTCGGCGGCGATGGTCTCGACGGTGTCGACGTTCCGGCAGCCGGCGTAGAAGCGGCGGCCGGCGGTGCCCTCGGCGTACTTGTCGCTGAGCCAGTTGCCCATGGCGAGCAGGACGGCCGGGGAGGCGTAGTTCTCGCTGGCGATCAGCTTGAGCGAGTCGCGCTGGTCCTCCAGCTCCTGGCCGATGGCGGCGGCGATCCGCGGCTCGACGCCGGCCACGACGTCCAGGGCGCTGCGGAAGGCGGTGTCGGCGGCGGGGCTCGCGGTGGTGTGCGGCTGCTGCGGCCGGGCGGGGGTCTGCTCGTGCTCGGGCTGGGCCATGGCGGTCTCCTGGTGGGGATGCGGGCGGCCCAGGCGCTCGGCAACTGAACGTGAGATTCCACGGGGCCGCTTCCCGATGGTCGATTCCATCCCTACGCGCCAGTCGCGGCCCACCGGGATCGTATCAACATCGCGGGGACTGTGGCGGAGGTCTCAGAATGCGGAACGACCGGCCCGATTTGTTCGCATATGTCCGTTCTTTTGCAACGCCCGTGTTGCAGGGAAATGAAGCCGCCACATTTTTCGAAACAGTCCGGCAGGAATTCCGCCGGGGCGCGCATCAGTGATTTGCGGAACCTCGGACGCATCCGATCTGATGTCGCCCGAACGGCCACCGGGAAACCCCCGGAGACCGGATCGGAAATGCCCACCAGCGCACCCTCACCCATGGGGCGGCGGAGAATTCGGGGAGTACGCCTCTCATGGCAGCGGTCGACACAGTCGCAGTTCCCAGCACGGCCACCGCGCCCGCCGCGCCGAGCCTGCTGCGCCGCGTCCTGCGGGACCGGGTCGGCGCCGCCGCCCTCGCCGTCGTCCTGCTGTTCCTGCTGCTCGCCCTGGCCGCGCCGCTGATCGCCGCCCTGTACGGGAAGAACCCGGTCGAGCACTACGGCCAGAACGCTCCCGGCCTGCTCAGCGACGGTGGGCTGCCGATGCTGCCGAACGGCGGGATCTCCGGCGACTTCTGGTTCGGCCTGGAGCCCGGCCTCGGCCGGGACGTGCTGACCCAGCTGCTGTACGGCATTCGCACCTCGCTGCTGATCGCCTTCGCCTCGGCCGCGGTGACCACCACGCTCGGCGTGCTGGCCGGGGTCGCGATCGGTTATCTCGGCGGAATCGCGGACCGGTTGTTCGGCTTCCTCGCCAATGTCCTGCTGGCCTTTCCGACACTTCTCCTGCTGCTCGCGCTCAGCCCGGTGATCCAGTCCCGACTGGTCGATCCGGGCACCGCGGAACCGGAGTGGATGCAGTTCCTGGTGCTGATCCTGGTTTTCTCCGCGTTCGGCTGGATTCCGCTCGCGCTTTCCCTCCGTGCCACCGTCCGCTCGCTCCGGGAAAGGGATTTCGTGCAGTCCGCCCGGGCGCAGGGGGCGAGCCGTTTCCATGTCGTCGTCCACGAACTGCTGCCGAATGTGCGCTCGCAGCTGCTGGTGCACGCCACCATGGCGGTGCCGACCTTCGTCGCCTCCGAGGCCGCGCTGTCCTTCCTCGGCGTCGGCGTCACCGAGCCGGTGCCGGACTGGGGGCGGATGATCGCCCGCGGCTCCGAGGTCTTCCAGGCCGACCCGACGTACATGGTCTTCCCCGGCGCGGCACTGCTGGCCTTCGTCCTCGCCTTCAACCTCCTCGGCGACGCCGTCCGGGACGCGCTGGACCCGCGCGCCGGCGGCCGCTGAGGCCCTCGAACCCCGTTCGCCTCCATCAACCCCTGCCCTCCCCGGCGCGATCCGCCGGGGCAAGGAGAGATTCGCCATGCGCTGGACCAAACCGTCGCTCGCCGTCATCGCCACCGCCCTGCTGGCGACCTCCTGCTCGGCCGGCGCGGGCGGCAGCGGCTCCGCCCCCGCCGGGGCCTCGGCCAAGGAGACCTCCCCGCTGACCGCCGCGCTCGGCACCGAGAAGGAGAGCGCCGGTCCGGCCCCGGCCGTCCCCGGCGCCCGCCCGGGCGGCACCGTGAACGTGTACAACAGCGTCGAGTTCCGCCACCTGGACCCGCAGAAGGTCTACGCGGGTGCCACCTACAACGCCTCGCTGCTCTGGGGCCGCCAGCTGACGCAGTATCAGGTCGTCGATGGCAAGGCCAAGTTGGTCGGCGACCTGGCCACCGACACCGGCACCCCGGCGGACGGCGGGCGCACCTGGACGTACCGGCTCAAGGAGGGCGTGGCCTGGGAGGACGGCAAGCCGATCACCTCCCAGGACGTCAAGTACGGCATCGAGCGCACCTTCGGCAAGGGCTACGAGGTCGGCCCGCCGTACTGGCCGCAGTGGCTCACCGGCGAGGCCAGCTACGAGGCGGCCCGCGCCAAGTACACCGGCCCGCAGGACGGCGACCTGGCCGCGATCGAGACGCCGGACGAGCGCACCATCGTCTTCCACTTCCCGCAGCCGCAGGCCGACGTGCCGTACATGGCCGCGCAGTCCTCCTCCTCGCCGGTGCGCCGGGACAAGGACACCGGCACCGACTACGACAAGCTGCCGTTCGCCACCGGCCCGTACCGGATCGTCGAGCACGTCCAGAACACCCGCATGGTGCTGGAGCGCAACCCGGCGTGGAAGGCCGAGACCGACCCGATCCGCAACCAGTACCCGGACAAGTTCGTCTTCACGTACGGCAAGGAGGCTCTCAACATCAACCAGGAGATCCTGTCCGGACGCGACGGCGGCGCCAACGCCACCACCGCCAACGACACGCTCTCCCCCGAGCTGTACCAGACCGTCGACACCGACCCGAAGGCCAGGGAGCTGGTCGTCTCCGGCCGCGAGGGCGCCTTCGTCACCCAGCTGATCATCAACAACGAGCGGGTGCCGGACGTCGAGGTGCGCAAGGCGCTGCACCTGGCCTACCCGCGCCAGCAGGCCCGGCAGGTCCAGGGCGGCTCCCGGACCGGCGAGCTGGCCACCACGCTGAGCTCGCCCGCGCTGATCGACTGGCAGAAGTACGACCTCTACCCGGCCAAGCCGGAGGGCGACCCGGAGGCCGCCAAGGCCGAGCTCGCCAAGGCCAAGCAGGCGCCGGCCAGCCTGACCTACGGGTACAAGAACACGCCGGAGGGCCAGCGCGTCGCGCAGGTGCTGGTGGACGGCTTCGCCAAGGCGGGCATCACCGTGGTGCCCAAGCCGATCGACCCCAAGGCCTTCCTGGACGAGGTGCACCGCGCCGACTCGCCGTACGACCTGTTCGAGGAGACCTCCTCCGTCGACTGGCCGACGCCGTCCACTCTGATCCCGTTCTCCTTCGACGGCCGGGCCGGCAGCGACCTCAACGCGGCCCGCTACCGCAACCCCGAGGTCGACAAGGAGATCGACCGGATCAACCAGATCGGCGAGCCGCGCGCCAAGGCCAAGGAGCTGTACGCGCTGGAGCAGACGGTGATGAAGGACGTGCCGGTGCTGCCCTTCGCCTACCCGACCACCAACCAGCTGCGCGGCAGCAACGTCGGCGGGGCGTTCGTCCACCCGATCTACGGGACGGTCGGGCTGACCTGGCTGTACCTCAAGTCCTGACGCTCTCACGCTCTCAGGTCCTCGGGTTCTGAAGTCCCGAGGACCTGAGCTCCCGGGCCCGCCCCCGCCGCTGCCGTTTCGGCGGGGACGGGCCCGGATCCCCCCTCCCCGCCACGTCGACCTCGGATCGGCCATGCTCTCCTTCGCCCTGCGGCGGACCCTCCAGGCGTTCGCCGTCCTGCTCGCGGTCTCCGCCGCCGCCTTCGCCCTCTTCTACGCCGCGCCCGCCGACCCGGCCCGCGCCGCCTGCGGTCCGCGCTGCGACAGCGGGCAGGTCGCGGCGGTGCGCCAGAGCATGGGCCTGGACCAGCCGCTGCTCACCCAGTACACCGACTACCTGGTCGGGGTCGTCGCCGGGCGGGACATCGGCGACGTGGACGGCTCGGTCATCCACTGCGACGCGCCCTGCCTCGGGTACTCCTACCGGCTGCACCAGCCCGTCACCGAGGCGCTGGTGGACCACCTGCCGGTCACCCTGTCGCTGACCGCCGGGGCGCTCGCCGTGCTGCTGGTACTCGGCCTCGGCACCGGGTTCGTGTCCGCGCTGCGGCACGGCGGCCGCACCGACCGGCTGCTGTCCGGCTTCACGCTGGTCGGCGCGAGCGTGCAGATCTACTTCCTCGGGTACGTCGCCCAGTGGGCGCTGGTCTACTCCACCGGTCTGCTGCCGCTGCCCTCCTACACCCCGCCGGGCGAGGACCTGGCCGCCTGGGCGGGCGGGATGCTGCTCCCCTGGATCGTCCTCGGCTTCGTCAACTCGGCGGTTTTCGCCCGACTTTCGCGCTCCCAGCTGCTGGAGACGATGAACGAGGAGTACGTCCGGACGGCCCGAGGCAAGGGGTTGGGGCGCCTGCGCGCGCACCTCAAGTACACCTCGCGCGGCGCCGCCGGCCCGCTGGTGCAGCTGCTCGGGCTGGAGGCCGGGGTGCTGCTGGGCGGGGCGGTGATCACCGAGACGGTGTTCGGGCTGAACGGGATCGGGCGCTTCGCCGCCGAGGCCGTCGGCGGGCAGGACCTGCCCGCCGTGGTCGGCGCGGTGCTGCTGGCCGCCTGCTTCGTGGTGCTGTTCGTCGCGCTGGCCGACCTGGCGGTGGCCTGGCTCGACCCGCGCATCCGGCTGAGCTGAGGGGAGACGAATCGATGAAGTCCCTTGTTCCTTCCACGAGTTCCCGCAACCCGGGGTCGGCCGCCCAGCCGGCGGGGTCGACCGGGCCGACCGGGTCGGTGCTGAGCGTGCGCGATCTGACGGTCACGTTCGCCGATCCGCGCGGCGGCACGCCGGTGACCGCCGTGCACGGGCTGTCCTTCGACCTCTCGCCGGGCGAGGTCCTGGGCCTGGTGGGCGAGTCGGGATCCGGGAAGTCCACCGTCGGACTGGCCGTCCTCGGCCTGCACGACCCGCGCACCACCACCGTCACCGGTTCGATCCGGCTGGACGGACGGGAGTTGGTGGGTGCCGAGGAGTCCGTGCTGCGCGGCGTGCGGGGCGGCCGGGCGGCACTGGTCTTCCAGGACGCGCTCACCTCGCTCAGCCCCTTCCACGGCGTCGGCGCCCAACTCACCGAGATGTACCGGCTGCACCACCCGGAGGCCGGGCGCGCCGAGGCCCGCCGGCGGGCGGCCGCGATGCTCGACCGGGTCGGCATCCCCGCCGCCCGCTCGGGCGACTACCCGCACCAGTTCTCCGGCGGGATGCGTCAGCGGGTGATGATCGCGATGGCGCTGATGAACGACCCCCAGGTGCTGATCGCGGACGAGCCGACCACCGCCCTGGACGCCCGGGTGCAGCGGCAGGTCCTGGACCTGCTCGGCGAGTTGCAGCGCGAGCACGGGACGGCGGTGCTGCTGGTCAGCCACGACCTGGGCGTGGTCGCGGGGACGACGGACCGCACCCTGGTGATGCGCGGCGGCGTCGAGGTCGAGTCCGCGCCGACCGCCGAGCTGTTGGCCTCGCCGCGCGAGCCGTACACCCGCGCACTGGTCGGCGCGGCGCTTCGGCTGGACTCCGTACCCGGCACCGCGCTGCCGACCGTTGACGATCCGTCGCCTTCCCGCACCTTCCGGCCGAGGACAGCCGAGCAGCCCGAACGCTGGCTGGTCGAGGTCGAGGACCTGTCCGTGCACTTCCCCGGCCGCCGGCGGCTGCCCTCCCTGCGGGCCGAACCGGTGCGCGCCGTCGAGGGCGTGGGCCTGCGGATCGCGCCCGGTGAGACGCTCGGACTCGTCGGCGAGTCCGGCTCCGGCAAGTCCACCACCTCGCGGGTGCTGGCCGGACTGCAGCGGCCCACCGGCGGGCGGGTCCGCTACGACGGCCAGGACGCCACCCGCCCCGACCGGGAGCTGCGGCGCCGGCTCAGCCGGGAGATCCAGCTGGTGTTCCAGGACCCGTACGCCTCGCTCAACCCGCGCCGCACCATCGCGCAGACCCTCGACACCCCGCTGCGGCTGCACACCTCGCTGGACGGGGCGCAGCGGCGGGAGCGTTCGGCGGAACTGCTGGAGCAGGTCGGGCTGCCCGCCGGACACCTGGACCGCTATCCGCACGAGTTCTCCGGAGGGCAGCGCCAGCGGATCGGCATCGCCCGCGCGCTGGCCCCGGAGCCGCGGCTGATCATCGCGGACGAACCGGTCTCGGCGCTCGACGTGTCGGTGCAGGCGCAGGTGCTCAACCTGCTGATGGAGCTGCGCGAGCGGCTCGGTGTGGCCTTCCTGTTCGTCTCGCACGACCTCGCGGTGGTGCGGCACTTCTGCGACCGGGTGGCGGTGATGCACCGGGGGCGGCTGGTCGAGTCGACCGACCGGGAGCGGCTGTTCAGCGCGCCGCACACGGAGTACACCCGGGAGCTGCTGGCTGCGGTGCACTGACGTTCGCCGGGCGGCGACGGCCCTTCGTGGGCCCTTCGTGGGCGCTTCGTGGGCCCGTCGTGCGCGGAGTGCTCCTCGACGGGTCGAACACGGAGGGCGGTCGCACAGGGAGGGCGGCCTGACACGGAGCGCAAACGGCTGGCGGGATCAGGGGCGGACGGAAGATGATCAGAGTTGGCCAGGATTCGATCAGAAGGAATGGGACGAAGATGTCCGCCATCGCTCATGAAGGTGTCGACCGGGAACTCGTCGAGGCGGCCGAGGAGGTCGCCAGGCGGTACTCGCGCGGCGACAACCACTCCGTCGCGGCCGCCGGACGCAACGCCGACGGGCGGATCATCACGGCGGTGAACGTCTACCACTTCACCGGCGGCCCGTGCGCGGAACTGGTGCTCATCGGGGCCGCGGCGGGCCAGGGGGCGTACGACCTCACCACGGTGGTGGCGGTCGGCGACGGCGGGCGCGGGGTGATACCGCCGTGCGGGCGCTGCCGCCAGGTACTGCTCGACTACTTCCCGAAGGTGGGGGTCATCATCGAGCAGGACTCCGAGCTGCGGACCCTGCCGGTGCTGGACCTGCTGCCGGGGGCGTACGTCTGGGCCGACCACCAGGACGACTGAGCGTCGCGGTTCGGCTCGCGGGCCCGGGTCTGGTTCCGGGCCTGCCGTCCGGGCTTGGTTCCGCGCTTGGTTCTGGGCTTGGTTCCGCGCTTGGTTCCGGGTGTGCGTGCCGGACTTCGTTCCGACTTTCGTTCGGCTGCGCGAGCGAGGCTCGACGCGTTAGCGTGCTGGCGACGTGACGTCGCCGACGTGCGTCTGCGGAGCCGCACGGACCACCATCGGAGGGGGCACATTGTCGGACGACCTGCTCATCGCAAAGATCAATCACGGCTTCGACCACCTCGACGCCGACGGGGACGGGCTGATCACCGAGCGCGACCACGTACTGATGGGCCACTCGGTGGCCCACTCACTCGGCCACCAGGAGGGTTCGGACGCGGAGGCGCTCATCGTCCGCGCCTACCTGACGGTCTGGCACGACCTGCACCTCGCGGGGAAGCCCGCCGGGACGGTGGCCATCACGCGCGAGCAGTTCATCGCCTCGGCCGGCGCGCTCGCCGACGACCCCGAGGCCGCCCGGGAGATCTACGGCACGCTGGCCTCGTCCTTCCTCGCGGTCGCCGACGCCGACCACAGCGGGACGGTGGACGCCGGCGAGTTCTTCGTGTTCCAGCGCGGCCACTTCGCCGGACTCTGCCGCGACGACACGGACGAGGCCTTCCAGCACCTCGACCTCGACGGGGACGGGACGCTGTCGGCGGCCGAGTTCACCAGCGCGATCATCGAGTACTGGACCAGCCGCGACCCCGAGGCTCCGGGCAACTGGTGGACGGGGCAGCCTCCTTACGCGTTCTGAAGCCCGGGGCCGGCGGAGTCCTTCGCACTCTCCTCGCCCTGAGCAGACGGGGGCGCGGACGCGGGGACGCGGGCGGGATCGTCCTGGTCAGGCGGCCGGGACGATCCGCTCGACGATGGTGTCGATCAGTGCGGGCAGGGCGTCGTGGCCCAACACCTCGGGCAGGGTGAGGTGTTCGAGGATCAGGCCGGTCATGGCGAGGTAGAGGACGAGGACGGTCTCGCGGTCGCCGGGGAGGCCCTCGGCCAGGTGGTGGGCGGTGTTGGCCTCCAGCTCCTCCCGGATGGTGCCGGTGAGCTGGGCCCGCAGCTCGGGACGGCGGGTGGCCTCCAGGCGCAGTTCGAGCATCGCGAGGTAGCCGGACCGATCGGCGGAGATGCGGCGGATCAGGTCGTGCATCAGGGCGGTGACCAGCGCGCGGTCGCGGGAGCCGCGCAGCAGGCCGGCCAGGATCTCCGGATCCGGGGTGAGCCGGAGGTGGATGCGCCGGGCGGCCTGGTGGAGCAGGTGATCCCGGTTGGCGAAGTAGTTGGAGGCCGTGCCGCTGGGGACGCCGGCCTGAGCGTCGACCGCGCGGAAGGTGAGGCCGCGGGCGCCGTCGCGGGCCAGGACCTCGACGGTGGCGTCGGCGAGGGCGGTACGGCGGGCGGGGTTCTGGACCATGGGCCGATTCTCTCCTGTCGCACTCGGACGGCACGCCGGACGCCCCCGTTTCCGCGCCCTCACGCTCGCCGACAGCCGGACCCCGAGCGCGGAGACGTCGTGCTCACCTACGCACGGACGGCCCCTTCGTCGAACGCGCAGGACGCGACGGACGGCGGCTGACGCTCACCACCAGGCAGACGCCCGCCACCACGATCGCCCCGCCCGTCAGGGTCGGGCCGGTCAGCGGCTCGGCCAGGATCAGCCAGCCCAGCAGCACCGCGACCACCGGGTTCACGTACGCGTAGGTGGCCACCAGGGTCAGCGGGGCGGAGCGCAGCAGCCAGGCGTACGCGGTGAAGGCGAGCAGCGAGCCGAACACCACCAGGTAGGCGAGGGCCAGCCAGGACCGGCCGGAGACGGCGCCGAGGTCCAGGCCGTGCTGCTCACCGCGGACCAGGCCGATCAGCAGGTCGCAGACGCCGCCCGCGAGCATCTGGTACGCGCTCGCGGCGAGCACGTTGCCCGGCATCGGGATCTTCTTGCTCGCGAAGGAACCCGCCGCCCAGGTCACCGTGGCGCAGAGGATCAGGATCACGCCGAGCGGCTTGACGGACCCGCTGAACGCGGGGGCGGAGAGCACGCCGAGGCCGACCAGGCCGAGCGCCACCCCCGCGACCTCGGCGCGCCTGGGGCGGTCGCCGCCGATGGCCGTCAGCACGACCATCCACAGCGGTACGGCGGCGACCAGGAGGGCGGCCAGGCCGGAGGGGACGGAGGTCTCGCCGAACACCACCAGGCCGTTGCCGCCGGTCAGCAGCAGCACGCCGACCAGGGCGGCGGAGGCCAGCTGGCGCAGGCTCACCCGCAGACCGGCCGGGCCCTGGCGGACCAGGAGGTAGCCGACGAGCAGCAGGCCGGCGGTGAGGAAGCGGGCGGCGGCGGAGAGGAAGGAGGGCATCGTCTCCAGCGCGATCCGGATCGCCAGATAGGTCGAGCCCCAGACGACGTAGACGACGGCGAGGGCGAACCAGACCGGGCCGCCGAGGCGGGCGACCGAGCGGTCGCCAGGGCCGGGGGACGGAGTGGCGGCCGTGCTCCCGGGGGCGGCTCCGGAGACGGTGGGGGGAGTTGCCGGTTGGGAGGAGGCGGGCGATGTCATGTGTGTCCCCCTAGGACGGTACTGGCTGAACATCCGATATGACAGCGCATCGACCGCCCACCGCGCCAGCGGGTATCACGGATCGGGCGGCAGGACGTACCGTGGGCGCTCCCGCAGCGAGGAGGTCGAACCCGTGTCCGCACCCCAGGGGGCCCCGCCGGTCGAGGCGGAGGCCCTGCCGTTCTTCGTGTACGGCACTCTGCGCAGCGGCGGCCGCAACCACGCCTTCCACCTGGCCGGGCGCTGCGCCGACATCCGTCCGGCGGTGCTGGAGGGGGCCGCGCTGCACGCGGGCCCCGGGTTTCCCTACGCGGTGGTCGATCCGACGCCCGGACGCCGGATCGTGGGTGAGCTGGTCACCGTGCGCCCGGGCGCGTACGCCGGGGCGCTCGTGGCCCTGGACCGTCTGGAGGAGTGCCGGGCGGACGGGACGGGACTGTACGTGCGACGGCGGATGGCCGTGCGGGCGGCGACGGGCGAGCTGCGGGACGCGTGGGTGTACGTCGCGGGGCCGGAGGCCGAGGCGCGGCTGCGGGCCCGACCGGCGCTGATCGTTTCGGGGGACTGGGCGGAGCGGTGACAAACTCCCAGGTAGGCTGCCTCGGCTAGTTGGATTTTCTACTCATTGGCCGGCCGAACGACGAGGAGCCACCCGGTGCCCGAGCTGCCACCTCCGATCACCGTCGTCGGGATCGGAGCCGACGGCTGGCCCGGCCTCGCCGCCACCTCCCGGGCCGCGCTCCAGTCCGCCGAGGTCGTCATCGGCGGCCCCCGTCAGCTGGACCTGCTCCCCCACGACACGGTGACCGCCGAACGCGTCCCCTGGCCGTCCCCGCTGCGCCCGGCCGTGCCCGGCCTGCTCGCCGCCCACTCCGGCCGCCGCCTCGCCGTCCTGGCCAGCGGCGACCCGATGTTCTACGGCATCGGCCGCACCCTCGCCGAGATTGTCGGCGCCGAGCGGCTGCGCGTCCTGCCACACCCCTCCTCCGTCTCCCACGCCTGCGCCCGGCTCGGCTGGCCGCTGGAGGCCACCGAGGTCGTCAGCCTGGTCGGCCGCCCGCTGGACACCCTCGCGCTCGCCCTCCACCCCGGCCGCCGGCTGCTGCTGCTCAGCGCCGACGCCGCCACCCCCGCCGCCGTCGCCGCGCTGCTCACCGCCCACGGCTACGGCGCCGCCCGACTGCACGTGCTCGAACAGCTCGGAGCCCCGGCCGAGCGCCGGCTCGACGGACCCGCCGACGGCTGGCCGCACCCGCCCGGCGACCCGCTGAACGTCATCGCGGTCGAACTCGGCGACGGCCCGCGCAGCTCCCTCGTCCCCGGCCTGCCCGACGCCTCGTACGAGAGCGACGGCCAGCTCACCAAGCGGCACGTGCGCGCCGCCACCCTCGCCACGCTCGCCCCCTCCCCCGGCGAACTGCTCTGGGACGTCGGCGGCGGCTCCGGCTCGATCGCCATCGAGTGGCTGCGCGCCCACCGCGACTGTCAGGCCGTCAGCGTCGAGCGCGACCCGGTCCGCGCCGAGCGGATCACCCGCAACGCCGCCGCCCTCGGCGTGCCCCGGCTCCGGGTGGCCACCGGCCCCGCACCCGCCGCACTCGCCGAACTCCCGACCCCCGACGCCGTGTTCATCGGCGGCGGCCTCACCGCGCCCGGCCTGCTGGACACGTGCTGGGCCGCACTGCGCCCCGGCGGCCGGCTGGTGGCCAACACCGTGACGCTGGAGTCCGAGGCGCTGCTCACCGAGTGGTACCGGCGCCACGGCGGGGAACTCGTCAAACTGGCCGTCGCCCACGCCGTCCCGGTGGGCGGCTTCACCGGGTGGCGGCAGGCCATGCCGGTCACCCAGTGGTCCGCCGTCAAGCCCAACCCCCCTCAGGAGGACGCCTCGTGACCGTCTACTTCATCGGAGCCGGCCCGGGCGCCGCCGACCTGATCACCCTGCGCGGCCAGCGCATCCTGGCCCGCGCCGAGGTCTGCCTGTACGCGGGCAGCCTGGTGCCGCGCGAGCTGCTGGCGGAGTGCCCGCCCGGCGCACGCCTGATCGACACCGCGCAGCTCAACCTGGACCAGATCACCGCCGAACTCGTCACCGCGCACCAGGCCGGCCAGGACGTGGCCCGGCTGCACAGCGGCGACCCGTCCGTCTTCTCCGCCGTCGCCGAGCAGATGCGCCGCCTGGACGCGGCCGCCGTCCCGTACGAGGTCGTCCCCGGCGTGCCGGCCTTCGCCGCCGCCGCGGCCGCGCTGAAGCGGGAGTTGACCGTGCCGACCGTCGGCCAGACCGTCATCCTGACCCGGATCGCCAAGCGCGCCACCCCGATGCCCGAGGGCGAGGACCTGGCCACCCTCGGCCGCAGCGGCGCCCTGCTGGTGCTACACCTGGCCGCCGGCTACGTGGACGACGTGGTCGAGCAGCTGCTCCCGCACTACGGCGCCGACTGCCCCACCGCCGTGGTCGCGATGGCCAGCCGCCCGGACGAGCTGGTGCTGCGCGGGACGCTGGCCGACATCGCCGAGCAGGTCAAGGCGGCGGGCGTGGTCCGCACCGCCGTCATCATCGTCGGCCGCACCCTCGCCGCCGAGCAGTTCCGCGACAGCCACCTCTACTCGGCGGACCGCGAGCGCCCGCACGAGCCCTGCGACGCATGACGGGGCACCTGCTCATCCTCGGCGGGACCACCGAGGGCCGGGCGCTGGCCTCCGCGCTCGACGGCCGGTACCCGGCCCTGCGGATCACCAGTTCGCTGGCCGGGCGGGTGGCCCAACCCCGGCTGCCCGCCGGGGAGGTGCGGATCGGCGGCTTCGGCGGCCCGGACGGGCTGGCCGCCTGGCTGCGCGCCGAGGGCGTGGACGCCGTGGTGGACGCCACCCACCCCTTCGCCGCCGGGATCTCCCACAACGCCGCCCTCGCGGCGGCCGCCACCGGCGTTCCGCTGCTGGTGCTGCGCCGTCCCGGCTTCACCCGCGTCGACGGGGACCGCTGGCTCCCCGTGCCCTCGCTCGCCGCGGCGGCCGAACTGCTGCCCCGGCGTGGGGAACGGGTCCTCCTCACCATCGGACGGCAGGGCATCGGCGCCTTCGCCCACCTCGACGGGGTGCACTTCATCTCCCGCTCGATAGACCCGCCCGAGCCCCCGCTGCCGCCCTCGTTCGAAGTCCTGTTGGACCGCGGCCCGTTCACGGTCCACGGCGAAGAGGCACTGCTGCGCAAGCACGACATCGACGTCCTGGTCACCAAGGACAGCGGCGGCGCCGCGACCGCCCCCAAACTCACCGCCGCCCGCGGACTGCGGCTGCCGGTCATCATCGTGGAGCGCCCGCCCGTACCGGAAGGCGTGCCGGTCGCCCCGGACGTACCGGGCGCGGTGCGCTGGCTGGAACAGCTGGAGCTGCTGGAGCTGCCGGGCTGAGTCCGGGTGGTGGAATTGCCTGGCGGTTGAACCGATCGCCCGGCAGGATGGCGCGATGACCGACGATCAGCGCGCCGCCACCCTGCGCACCGCCGATGAACGGGCCACCCTGGCGAGCTTCCTGGACCACCAGCGTGACACCCTGGCGATGAAGTGCGCCGGTCTGACCACCGAGCAGCTCCGCACCCGGGTGCTGGAGCCCTCCGGACTCTCCCTCCTCGGGCTGGTCCGCCACCTCGCCGAGGTGGAGCGCAGCTGGTTCCGCAACGTCCTCAACGACGAAGGCCGCCACGGCTTCTGGAAGTACCCCGACGGCAGCTTCGCCGAGTTCGACGTCGAGACGGCCGACCCGGAGGAGGCCTTCACGATCTGGCGCCGCGAGTGCGACCACTCGCGGGAACTCGTCGCCGCCGCGGAGTCGTTGGACGTCCTGGGCCACTACGGCGAGGAGGTCTTCTCGCTGCGCTGGATCCTCATCCACATGATCGAGGAGTACGCCCGCCACAACGGCCACGCCGACCTCCTGCGCGAACACCTCGACGGCACCACCGGCGAGTAGCCACAGGCTCGGCACCGGAGGGAGCGGGAATGCGGACCCGCCAGAAGGAGCGCGACACCCCCGGGCCGTCGGAGCCCTGGAACGAGATCGTCACCGGGCTGTGGATGGGCGGGCACTACTGCACGCCGCCCGGCGGGGAGCTGGAACCCGTCATCGTCCGGCGCGAGTTCGACCTGGTGGTCAGCCTCTTCACACTCCCCGGGCACGGCCCGGCGCCGGGGGTGGAGCACGTCGTCCGGGAGGTGCCGGACGAGCCGCTCTCCCCCGGTCAGCTGCTCGCCGTCCAGGAGGCGGCGGAACTCACCGCGGCCGCCGTGCGCCGGGGGCGGCGAACGCTGGTGCGCTGCCACTCGGGCTACAACCGCTCGGGGCTGGTGGTCGCGCAGGCGCTGACCGGTCTGGGCCACGACGTCGGCGAGGCGGTCCGGCTGGTGCGGGAGCGGCGGTCGCCCTGGGCGCTGAACAACCCGGTGTTCACGGACTACCTGGATACCGGACTGGACGTGGCGATGCTGCTGGCCGGCCTCAACGGGTGAGGCCGGCCAGTGCGATGACCGTATCCGTCAGATGCCCGTCAGATGTCGCGGAAGGTCTCGATCTGGGCGCCGATCGAGTTGAGGCGCTCGGCGAGGTCCTCGTAGCCGCGGTTGATGACGTAGACGTTGCGCAGGACGGAGGTGCCCTGGGCGGCGAGCATCGCGAGGAGGATGACCACGGCGGGGCGCAGCGCCGGCGGGCACATCATCTCGGCGGCGCGCCAGCGGGTCGGACCCTGGACCAGGACGCGGTGCGGGTCGAGGAGCTTGACGTCCGCGCCGAGGCGGGTCAGCTCGGTGAGGTAGATCGCGCGGTTGTCGTAGACCCAGTCGTGGATCATCGTGGTGCCGTGCGCGGCCGCGGCGATGGCGGCGAAGAACGGCACGTTGTCGATGTTGATGCCGGGGAACGGCATCGGGTGGATGGTGTCGATCGGCGCGGTGAGCTTGGACGGGCGCACGGTGAGGTCGACCAGGCGGGTGTGGCCGTTGTGGGCCCGGTACTCCGGGGTCCGGTCGTAGTCGAGGCCCATGCCCTCCAGGACCGCGAGCTCGATCTCCAGGAACTCGATCGGCACCCGGCGGATCGTCAGCTCGGAGGAGGTGACCACGGCGGCGGCCAGCAGGCTCATCGCCTCCACCGGGTCCTCGGCCGGGGTGTAGTCGACGTCGCAGGTGATCTCCGGGACACCGTGGACGGTGAGGGTGGTGGTGCCGATGCCCTCGATCTTCACGCCCAGCTTCTCCAGGAAGAAGCAGAGGTCCTGGACCATGTAGTTGGGCGAGGCGTTGCGGATGACGCTCACACCGTCGTGGCGCGCGGCGGCGAGCAGGGCGTTCTCGGTGACGGTGTCCCCGCGCTCGGTCAGGACGATCGGGCGCTCCAGCGGGACGCCCGGCTCGACCGAGGCGTGGTAGGCGCCGCCGGTGGTGGCGACCTCCAGGCCGAAGCGGCGCAGCGCGGTCAGGTGCGGCTCGACAGTGCGGGTGCCGAGGTCGCAGCCGCCCGCGTACGGGATGGCGAAGCGCTGGGCGCGGTGCATCAGCGGGCCGAGGAACATCAGCACGCTGCGGGTGCGGCGGGCGGCCTCGACGTCCATCGCCGCGAGGTCGAGCTCGGCGGGCGGGGTGAGTTCGAGGTCGCGGCCGTCGTTGATCCAGCGGCTCTTGACGCCGATGCTGGTGAGCACCTCAAGGATGCGGTAGACCTCCTCGATCCGGGCGACGCTGCGGATCGTGGTGCGGCCGGTGGTCAGCAGCGAGGCGCACAGGATCGCGACGCAGGCGTTCTTGCTGCTGCGGACGTCGATGGCGCCGGAGAGGCGGGTGCCGCCGGCCACCCGCAGGTGCATCGGGCCGGAGTAGCCGAGGGAGACGATCTCGCTGTCGAGGGCTTCGCCGATGCGAGCGATCATCTCAAGGCTGACGTTCTGCTTGCCCTGTTCGATGCGGTTGACCGCGCTCTGGCTGGTGCCGAGGGCCTCTCCGAGCTGCGCCTGGGACCAGCCACGGTGCTGGCGCGCGGTGCGGATGAGGGTGCCGATACGGGTGAGGTAGTCGCCTGTCACTCGGCAGACGATATCTCATGACTGAGATGGCGACAGAATCAGGGGGCGAGCGCGACGATCCTTTTGTCCGTTTCTCGCCCTGTATGGGCGTCAGATCTTCACATCACCAGGTGGCGTTGTCGATGTTCCGTGACACTCGTGACATTGTCACGACCGTCACGGACTTCACGGCCGCCACAGTGCTCACGGACTTCACGGCCGCCGCAGCGCTCACGGCCCGAGCGGTTCCGCGCGGCCGACGATCGCACCGGCCCGGTCGATGCAGATGACGTCCACCGCGACCGGCGAGCCCAGCAGCACGCCGAGCGCCGTCGCCCGGGCCGCCTCGGCGACCAGGTCCCCGAGCGGGACATCCGCCGCCCGGCACAGCTGAATCGCCTCCAACCCGGTGTTGGCCTCCGCCACCGCCCCGGCGAGCGCCGCGTCCGCCCCGCCACGCCGGGCCAGTTCGGCCAGGTACCCCTTGTCCACCTGGGAGCGCGCCGAGTGCAGGTCGAGGTGACCGGCGGCGAGCTTGGACAGCTTGGCGAAGCCGCCCGCGATGGTCAGCCGGGACACCGGGTGCCGCTTGAGGTACTTGAGGACGGCTCCGGCGAAGTCGCCCATGTCCAGCAGCGCGTCCTCCGGGAGCCCGTGCACCGCGACCGCAACCTTCTCCGAGGTCGAACCGGTGCAGCCCGCCACGTGCGTACGACCGGCCGCCCGGGCCACGTCCACGCCCCGGCGGATCGAGTCGATCCACGCCGAGCAGGAGTAGGGGACGACGATCCCGGTGGTGCCGAGGATGGAGAGCCCGCCGAGGATGCCCAGGCGCGGGTTCCAGGTCGAACGGGCGATCTCCTCGCCGTGGTCGACGGAGACCTCGACCACCACGTCCCCGCTGCCGCCGTGCGCCGCCGCCACCTCGGCCACGGCGTCCCGGATCATCTGCCGGGGCACCGGGTTGATCGCGGGCTCGCCAACCGGCAGCGGCAGGCCGGCCTTGGTGATCGTCCCGACCCCCGGGCCGGCCCGGAACACCACCCCGGTGCCGGGCGCGCCGGCCCGTACGGTCGCGCGGATCAGCGCGCCGTGGGTGACGTCGGGGTCGTCGCCCGCGTCCTTGACCACGCCGGCCATGGCGCTCGCGGCAGCGCGCTTTCCTGCGGAGAGTTCCTCGGTCGCGAGCTCCTCGGCCACCAGCCCCTCGGCCATCAGCTGCTCGGCGGCGAGGGCGAAGGCGGGCTGCTGGCCCTTGGGGAGGGTGATGGTGACCGGGTCCGGGAACTCGCCGGTGAGCAGCGCGGTGTACGCGGCCTTGGTGGCGGCGGTGGCGCAGGCGCCCGTCGTCCAGCCGTGCCGCAGACCGCTGCTCTTCAGCTGGCCGGCCCGGCCTCCCGCCTCGGCTCCCGCTGCGGCCACCTGCGCCTCACTCTCGAAGTTCCGAAGTTCCGAAGTTCCGAGCCGTCCGACCGCGCTCGCGCGCCTTCCCGCTCTCCTCGGCCGCCGCACCGGCCGCCGCCGCCGATTTTCCCCCATCCGTCCGGCTCCGCCCCGACCGGGGGTCCGCCGCGGCCCGTGTGCGAGCTGAGCAGGAGGCGCTCCCCCTCGTTCCCGAAGAGTTCTCCGCACGGGCCTAACACCCGCTGCCTACTCGCGGGTAATCTGGCGGTCCGCCAGAAGCGGGTTCATGACATTCAGGCCCGGTGGACGGGGCGCTTGCCCGGCCGGGCCATCAGCATGTGGGGGTTTTTGTGGCAGGGATGAGACGGCGTACGTTCCTCACGGGCGCGTCGGTGGCCACCGCCTGGTCCGCCTTGTCGCTGGGCGGCGCCCAGTTCGCCTCGGCCGCGGCGCGCGAGCAGGCGCTGGCGACCACGGCCGCGCGGGCGGTGAAGGTCACCGGGACGACGCTGGAGCAGGTGGCCACTCCCGTCGGCGCCGGCTCCTACAAGCGGCTGACGGCCGGACCGGGCTGGCCTCTGATGGTGCGCGGGGACCTCGCGGCGCCGGGCTCCGGGCGGGACGACCGCCGCACCGGGCTGGCCAGCTTCGTCCAGTTCAGCGACCTGCACCTGGTGGACACCGAGTCCCCGGTGCGCTTCGAGTACCTGGCCAGGTTCAACGACAGCGCGTACCGGCCGCAGGAGGCCCTGAACGCCCGCGGTGTCTCGGCCCTCGTCGAGCGGGTCAACTCGCTCGCCGGCGGCCCCTACACCGGGATGCCGTTCAGCATGGTGATGGCCACCGGCGACAACACCGACAACCACGAGCTGGCCGAACTCGACTGGTACCTCACGGTCATGGGCGGCGGCCGGCTCGCCCAGAACACCGGCGACCCGAACCGCTACGAGGGCGTGCAGAACTCCGGCAGCGCGGCCTACTGGAACCCCGAACTCTCCTACGCCGACGGCTACAAGGCGAAGGGCTTCCCCCAGATACCCGGGTTCCTCGCCGCGGCCGGCCGCCCCTTCGACGCGCCCGGCCTGCGCACCCCCTGGTACACGACGGTCGGCAACCACGACGACAGCATCGAGGGCTCGCTGCCGGACTTCGGACTGCTGAACGATCTCTACACCGGCGCCTACAAGCTTGAGGGCTGCGACGACGCGACGGCGGCCCAGCTGATGGACTCCCTGCGCCGCGACCCGGCGGGCGCCGTGCTGCTGCTCGCCAAGCTGATCGCCAACGGCGAGGCGGTGCGCCGGGTGACCCCGGACGGGCGCCGGCGGCCGTTCACCCTCAAGGAGTTCGCCAAGGCCCACCTCAACCCGGCCGTCACCGGCGCGGGCCCGTACGGGCACGGCTTCACCTCGGACATGGTGGGCAGCGGCAAGCTCTACTACACCTTCCGGATCTCGGAGAAGGTGGTCGGCATCAGCCTGGACACCACCAACCAGGCCGGGTTCGCCGACGGCTCCCTGGGCACCGCTCAACTGCGCTGGCTGGAGCAGCAGTTGCAGGCGCACAGCGGTCACTGGTACGACGCCGACGGGCGCCGGGTGACGGGCGGAAGCACCGACGACGTGGTCCTGGTCTTCAGCCACCACACCAGCGGAACGATGGGCAACCTGCTGCCGGACCCGCGCAACGTCTTCGAGAAGCGGCACGACGGCAACGAGCTGGTCGCGCTGCTGCAGCGCTACCCGAACGTGGTCGCGTGGGTGAACGGGCACACCCACATGAACAAGATCACCGCGCACGGCCACGCGGTGCCGGAGCGGGCGTTCTGGGAGATCAACACCGCCTCGCACATCGACTACCCGCAGCACGGGCGCATCATCGAGATCGCGGACAACGGGGACGGGACGCTCTCCCTGTTCACCACCCTGATCGAGTCCTCCGCGCCGTACGGGACGGACTTCGGCAGCACCTCGGACTCCAACCTGGCGTCGCTGTACCGCGAGCTGGCGTACAACGACCCCAACGGGAGGGTCTCGGCGCTGCTGGGCGCGGGGCAGGACCACAACACGGAGCTCCTGGTCGCCAAGCCGACTCGGTGACGCGGGCGGGCGGGACGCCGACGACGGACGGCTGACGGCGAACAGCCGACGGATAACAGCGAACAGAAGGCAGATGACAGCTGACAGATTTCGAAATCTGTCAACTGTCATCTGTTAGTCGTCGCCCGTCAGTCCTCCGGGTACCGCCGCGGCGTCCAGACGACCTCCACGCCGCCACCACGCTCGACCGCCTGGGTCTGCGAGGAGCCGATCAGCAGGATCGTCCGCATGTCGACCAGCTCCGGGTCCAGCTCGCCCAGCCGGACGATCCGGATCCGCTCGGTCGGTCCGCCGACGTCGCGGGCCATCACCACCGGGGTCTCCGGCGCCCGGTGCTCCAGCAGCAGGTCCCGGGCGAGGCCGACCTGGGTGGTCCGGGACTTCGAGCCCGGGTTGTACAGCGCGAGCACGAGGTCCGCCTCGGCGGCGGCGCGCAGCCGCTTCGCCACCACGTCCCACGGCTTGAGCCGGTCCGACAGCGACACCACGGCGTAGTCGTGCCCGAGCGGGGCACCGGCCCGGGAGGCGGCCGCGTGGGCGGCGGTCATCCCGGGGACGATCCGCACCGGGACGTCCCGGTAGACCGGCTCGCAGGCGACCTCCAGCACCGCGGTGGCCATCGCGAAGACGCCCGGGTCGCCTGAGGAGACCACGCAGACCCGGTGACCGCGCCGGGCGAGGTCCAGGGCGAACTCGGCCCGCTCCGACTCCACCTTGTTGTCCGAGCCGTGCCGCCGCTGCCCCGGCCGCTCCGGAACCCGGTCCAGGTAGGTGGTGTAGCCGACCAGGTCGGTGGCCTCGGCCAGCGCGCCGCGCGCCTCGGGGGTGAGCCAGAGCGGCCCGGCCGGCCCGGTGCCGACCACGGTCACGCTGCCCACGCCGTCCGCCGTCCGCACGGTCGGCTCCAGCGGCGCGACCTTGCTCGGCAGCACCGCCACCGAGAAGTAGGGGACGGTCTCCCCCTCGACCTCCGCGAGCGGCGCGAGCCGCTCCCCGTCCATGAAGGCGCGCTCGACGTACTGGGCGTCCGCCAGTCGTCCGGCCCGCTCCAGCGCCCGTCGGACGGTCGGGAAGGTGCGCCCCAGCTTCATGATCACGGCGGAGTCGGCGGCCGCGATCCGGGCCGTCAGCTCCTCCTCGGGCAAGGTGCCCGGGATGACGGTGAGGGTCTCCTCGGCCTCGGTCAGCGGCTGTCCGAGCCGGGCCGCCGCCGCGCTGACCGAGGTCACGCCGGGCACCACCTCGGTCGGGTAGCGGTGCGCGAGCCGCTTGTGCATGTGCTGGTACGAGCCGTAGAACAGGGGATCGCCCTCGGCGAGGACGACCACGTCGCGCCCGGCGTCCAGATGGGCGGCCAACCGGGCGGCGGCCTCCTCGTAGAACTCGTCCAGCGCGCCCCGGTAGCCGCCCGGGTGGTCGGTGGTCTCGACGGTCAGCGGGTAGACCAGCTTCTCCTCGATCTGACCATCCGTCAGATACCGTTCAGCGATCGAGCGCGCGATGGACCGGCCGTGCCGGGCGCTGTGGTACGCCACCACGTCAGCCTTGCCGATGAGTTCGGCCGCGCGGACGGTCACCAGCGACGGGTCGCCCGGGCCGAGCCCGACCCCGTACAGCCGCCCCGTGGCGGACTCCTGGCGATCCTGGCTGTCCAGACGGTCCGTCACTCTTCTTCGCTCGCAATCGCGTTGATGGCAGCAGCGGCGATCGCACTGCCGCCGCGCCGGCCGCGCACCACCAGGTGCTCCAGGCCGGACGGGTGCTCGGCCAGGGCCTGCTTGGACTCGGCGGCGCCGATGAAGCCGACCGGCACGCCGATCACCGCGGCCGGTCGCGGTGCGCCCGCCTCGATCATCTCCAGCAGCCGGAACAGTGAGGTCGGCGCGTTGCCGACGGCGACCACCGCGCCCTCCAGCCGGGGCAGCCACAGCTCCATGGCCGCCGCGCTGCGGGTGTTGCCCATCGTGCGGGCGAGTTCGGGCACCGACGGGTCGGTGAGGGTGCAGATCACCTCGTTGTCGGCGGGCAGCCGCTTGCGGGTGACGCCGCTGGCGACCATGTTCACGTCGCACAGGATCGGCGCACCGGCGCGCAGGGCCGCGCGCGCGGAGGCGACCACGCCGGGCGAGTACACCAGGTCCTCGACCAGGTCGACCATCCCGCAGGCGTGGATCATCCGCACCGCGACCTGGGAGACGTCCGCCGGAAGGGCGGCCAGATCGGCCTCCGCGCGGATGGTGGCAAAGGACTGGCGGTAGATGGACGCCCCGTCCTTCTCGTACTCGATCACTTCGTGGTCCTCCTGGCCTCGGCGACCGCCTCGGCCATCTCCTCGTTCCTCACGTCCGCGTTCGCCACGTCCGCGTTCCCCGCATCCGCGGGCGAGCCTGCCGTCGCCGGCCCGTGCACCGTCACCCGGTAGCCGTGCCCCGTGGCGAGCACGTCCACCCACCGCCCGGCCGGATGGCCGCAGCGCCGCTCACAGCCCGACCAGTGGACGGGCAGCCCCGCGAACTCCCCGGCCGCCTGCGCGTCCAGCGCCAGGGCCGCGTCCGCCCGGACGTCGGCCAGTGACTTGGCGCAGCCCGGCAGTCCGGTGCAGGCGGTGGCCCGTTCCCAGGCCGAGCCCGGCTCGGTACGGAATCCGGCCGCCGCGAGCGCGGGCAGCCGGTCCGCGGTGGCGCCGGGCAGTACCGCACCGCGCCAGGGCGTCAGCCTCAGTTCACCGGCCGAGGCGGCGACCAGCGTCCGCCACTGCCCGGCACTCGCCCGGCCGAAGCGCATGCCCACCGAGAGTCCGCCGGGCAGCGCGCCGACGGGGGGCGCCTCGCCGGCAGGGGCGGGCAGCGGTACCGAGCCGACCGGCAGCAGGTCGGGCACCTCGCGCAGGTGCCAGGCCCTGCGTCCGTGCGTCCGCAACGCGGCCAGGAAGCCGCGGGCCGCTTCCAGCACGGCCGTCACCTCCTGCCCGGCCTCGACCGGGTGCGCGAGCGGGGAGCGCCCGAGGCGCAGCAGGGCCGGGCCGTTCGAAGCTGCGATCAATGTCACATCGGCGTCGAGCGCGGCGACGTCGCCCCGCCCGTCGTCCAGCGCGAACAGGAACTTGCCGGAGAGTCCGGTCGCCCAGTCGCTCGCGCACAGCCGCGCGTCCAGTTCCCGCACCCAGGCCCGGACGTCGGCGCCCGCCGGAGCGTCGAGCCCCGCGAGCGGCGAGGCGACGATGTTGCGCACCCGCTCATGGGTCTCGGAGGGCAGCAGGCCGACGGCGCGCAGCCGGTCGGCGAGTTCGGCTCCGCAGTCCGGAGCCAGACCGCGGAGTTGGACGTTGCCGCGCGAGGTGGTCTCCAACTCGCCGTCGCCCAGGGCCTCGGCGGCCTCGGCCAGCGCCAGCGCCTGACGGTCCGTCAGCAGTCCGCCGGGCAGGCGGATCCGGGCGAGGGCGCCGTCGTCGGCGGGGTGCAGACGAAGCGCCCCGGGGCAGGCGTCCGCACGCCCCCGGTCGGGCACGGCGGCGCCCGGCGCGGTGGCGTCGGGTGTCGGTGGCATGGCGGCGAGCATACAGATGATCCGATCGGTTGCCCCCGTCCGCTGCATCACACCCGGCGCGCATCCCGGCCTGCGCTCCCGCCCGCACGCCGCGGCCGCGCCGTCGCCGGCACACCACCACGCCGTCGCCGCCACGCCACCGCGACCGTCACCACGACCGCCGCCGCACCCGGGCGTGGCAAAGCTCGCTCTCCCCCAGGTCAGCCGCACCCCGTACGATGCTGGCGGGCGGTTCCAGCGGACCGCCCGACGCCAGCGACGGCGCAGGGGAGGAAACCGGTGCAAGCCCGGTGCGGTCCCGCCACTGTGACCGCGGTTCACCGGGAGACCGGTCGGCCGCGGGAGCCAGGAACTCCCGCCGTCCTCCACCGGCCCGGGGCGCGGACCCCGAGGAAGGCAGAAATGCACCAGCGCTGTCGCATGCCCGCGCCCGTGTCCCCGGCCACCAACGAGGCCGATCCGGCCACCATCGCGGCCACCCAGGCCACCATCGCGGCCGACCCGGCCATCACCGTGGCCACCCTGGCCACCGACGAGGCCGGGAGGGCCTTCGTATGATCCTGCTGCTGTCGACGTCCGACACCGACCTGCTCAGCGCCCGCGCCGCCACGGGCCCCGTCCCGTACCGGCTGGGCAACCCCGCCCGGCTGGCCCCCGAGGACCTGCCCGCGCTGCTGGAGGGCACCGAGCTGGTCGTCGTCCGGCTGCTCGGCGGGCGCCGCGCCTGGCAGGAGGGCCTGGACGCGCTGCTGGCCGGCCCCCGTCCGGTGGTCGTGCTGACCGGTGAGCAGGCCCCCGACGCCCAGCTGATGGAGCTGTCCACCGTCCCGGCCGGCATCGCCGCCGAGGCGCACGCCTACCTCGCCCACGGCGGCGCGGCCAACCTGGCCGAGCTGGGCGCCTTCCTCTCCGACACCGTGCTGCTGACCGGCCACGGCTTCGCCCCGCCCGCCTCCGCCCCGGCCTGGGGGCCGCTGGAGCGCGAAGCCCGTACGACCGACGGACCGACCGTCGCCGTGCTCTACTACCGGGCCCACCACATGAGCGGCAACACCGCCTTCGTGGAGACCCTCTGCCGGGCCGTCGAGGACCAGGGCGCGCAGGCCAGGGCCTACTACTGCGCCTCGCTGCGCGGCGCCGAGCCCGAGCTGCTGGCCGCGCTCGGCGAGGCCGACGCGATCGTCACCACCGTGCTCGCCGCCGGCGGCACCCGCCCGGCCGACGCCCAGGCCGGCGGCGACGAGGAGGCCTGGGACGCGGGCGCGCTGGCCGCCCTCGACCGCCCGATCCTCCAGGCGCTCTGCCTCACCTGGTCGCGCGCCCAGTGGGAGAGCAGCGACGACGGCCTGTCCCCGCTGGACACCGCCACCCAGATCGCGGTGCCGGAGTTCGACGGCCGACTGATCACCGTCCCGTTCTCCTTCAAGGAGCTGGACGAGGACGGCCTGACCGTCTACGCCGCCGACCCGGAGCGCGCCGCCCGCGTGGCCGGCACCGCCGTCCGGCACGCCCGGCTGCGGCACGTCCCGGCCGCCGAGCGCCGCCTCGCCCTCGTCCTGTCCGCCTACCCGACCAAGCACGCCCGGGTCGGCAACGCCGTCGGCCTGGACACCCCGGCCAGCGCGATGCGCCTGCTGGAGCGGCTGCGTGAGGAGGGCATGGACCTCGGCGCCGGCCTGCCCGGCTTCAACACCGCGACGGACGCCGGCGCCGGCACGGACGACGAGGGGCAGGGGGGCCACGAGGGCGACGCCCTGATCCACGCCCTGATCGCCGCCGGCGGCTACGACCAGGACTGGCTCACCGAGGAGCAGCTGGCCCGCAACCCCGTCCGCATCCCCGCCGCCGAGTACCGCCGCTGGTACGCCGAGCTCCCGCAGGCCCTGCGCGAGCAGGTCGAGGAGCACTGGGGCCCCGCCCCCGGCGAGCTGTACGTCGACCGTTCGCAGAACCCGGACGGCGACATCGTGCTGGCCGCGATCCGCTCCGGGAACCTGCTGGTGCTCATCCAGCCGCCGCGCGGCTTCGGCGAGAACCCCGTCGCCATCTACCACGACCCCGACCTGCCGCCCAGCCACCACTACCTGGCCGCCTACCGCTGGATCGAGGCCGCGCAGGAGGACGGCGGCTTCGGCGCCCACGCCGTCATCCACCTCGGCAAGCACGGCAACCTGGAGTGGCTCCCCGGCAAGACCGCCGCGCTGTCCGCCGAGTGCGGCCCGGACGCCGCCCTCGGCGACCTGCCGCTGATCTACCCCTTCCTGGTCAACGACCCGGGCGAGGGCACCCAGGCCAAGCGCCGCGCGCACGCCACGCTCGTCGACCACCTCGTCCCGCCGATGGCCCGCGCCGACTCCTACGGCGACATCGCCCGTCTGGAGCAGCTGCTGGACGAGCACTCCAACATCGCCGCGATGGACCCGGCCAAGCTGCCCGCGATCCGCGCCCAGATCTGGACCCTGATCCAGGCCGCCAAGCTGGACCACGACCTCGGACTGGACGAGCGCCCCGAGGACGACGGCTTCGACGACTTCCTGCTGCACGTCGACGGCTGGCTCTGCGAGGTCAAGGACGCCCAGATCCGCGACGGCCTGCACGTCCTCGGCCAGGCCCCGACCGGTACCGACCGGGTCAACATCGTGCTCGCCATCCTGCGCGCCCGCCAGATCTGGGGCGGCGTCAGCGCACTGCCCGGCCTGCGCGAGGCGCTCGGGCTGGACGAGGCCGCCCTCACCCTCGGCGCCACCGACGCGGCCGAGGCGCAGGCCCGCGCCCTGGTCGAGGCCATGGAGGCGCAGGACTGGGCGCCCGAGGCGGTGGAGAAGGTCGCCGCCGGACTGCCGGAGGCCGTGCGGCAGGCCGTCGGCGAGGTGCTGACCTTCGCCGCCACCCAGGTGGTGCCGCGCCTGGCCGCCACCACCGACGAGCTGGACGCCGTACTGCACGCGCTGCGGGGCGGCTTCGTCCCGGCCGGGCCCTCCGGCTCCCCGCTGCGCGGCCTGGTCAACGTGCTGCCGACCGGCCGCAACTTCTACTCCGTCGACCCGAAGGCCGTCCCCAGCAAGCTCGCCTGGGAGACCGGCCAGGCGCTCGCCACCTCGCTGATCGACCGCTACCGGGCCGACAACGACGGCGCCTACCCGCCCTCGGTCGGGCTGTCCCTCTGGGGCACCAGCGCGATGCGCACCGCCGGCGACGACATCGCGGAGGCCTTCGCCCTGCTCGGCGTCCGTCCGGTCTGGGACGACGCCTCGCGCCGGGTCACCGGTCTGGAGCCGATCCCGCTCGACGAGCTGGGCCGCCCGCGCATCGACGTCACGCTGCGCATCTCCGGCTTCTTCCGGGACGCCTTCCCGCACGTGGTCGCCCTGCTGGACGACGCGGTGCGCCTGGCCGCCGCCCAGGAGGAGAAGGACTCCGACAACTTCGTCCGGGCGCACGTGCAGGCCGACCTCGCGGTGCATGGCGACGAGCGCAAGGCCACCGTCCGCGTCTTCGGCTCCCGCCCGGGCACGTACGGGGCGGGCCTGCTCCAGCTGATCGACAGCCGGGACTGGCGCACCGACGCCGACCTCGCCGAGGTGTACACGGTCTGGGGCGGCTACGCGTACGGCCGCGGGCTGGACGGCCGTCCGGCGCGCGAGGAGATGGAGACCGCGTACAAGCGGATCACCGTCGCCGCGAAGAACACCGACACCCGCGAGCACGACATCGCCGACTCGGACGACTACTTCCAGTACCACGGCGGCATGGTGGCGACCGTCCGCGCCCTCACCGGCAAGGCGCCGACCGCCTACATCGGCGACTCGACCCGCCCGGAGACGGTCCGCACCCGCACGCTGACCGAGGAGGCCGCCCGCGTCTTCCGCGCCCGGGTGGTCAACCCGCGCTGGATCGAGGCGATGCGCCGCCACGGCTACAAGGGCGCCTTCGAGATGGCCGCGACCGTCGACTACCTGTTCGGCTACGACGCCACGACGGGCGTGGTCGCGGACTGGATGTACGAGAAGCTGACCCAGGAGTACGTGCTCGACCCGGTCAACCGGGAGTTCCTGGCCGGCGCCAACCCGTGGGCGCTGCACGGGATCAGCGAGCGCCTGCTGGAGGCGGCCAGCCGCGGCCTGTGGGAGCAGCCGGACCCCGAGCTGATCGAGCAGTTGCAGGCCGCGTTCCTGGAGACCGAGGGCGATCTGGAGGGCGACGAGGGCTGAGACCCCTGCTCAGCGGGCGGGTAGCCGGGCAGTCAGGCGGGCGCGTGTTCTAAACGTGGTGTTCCCGTCATCCGTTCGGGTGCGGGAAACGCTGGTGGTGTACGGCCGACCGAGCGGACAATGCGGGGCATGTCGCGTCGCACCGCCACCGCCACCGCCGCCGCCTCCGCCGGCCCGGACCTGAGCACGCCTGCCGACGCGGCCCGGGAGCCGCACCCGCCGCACCGGTACCGGGCCCGGTCCGGGGCGCTGGCGGCCGGGGCGCTGCCGGTGCTGGCGTTCCCGGCGCCGGGGCAGGCCTGGCTGGCGTGGGTCGGACTGGTCCCGGGACTGCTGCTGATGCAGCGGGCGCCCTCGGGCCGGGAGGCGGCGGTGCGCGGCTGGTGGTTCGGGGCCGGGTTCATCCTGACCGCGATGTACTGGCTGGTGCCGTCCATCGGGCCGGGCCTGCCGGTGCTCGCGGTGCTGTTCGGCGCGTTGCAGGCCGGCCTCGGGTACGCGGTGCACCGGCTGCTCCGCCCGCCGCTGACCACCCGGCGGGCGCTGCTCGCGCTGCTGGTCGTCCCGGCGGTGTGGGTGACCACCGAGTACGCGCGCTCCTGGCACGCGCTCGGCGGGCCGTGGGCGCTGCTCGGCGCCACCCAGTGGCAGCACCCGGCGATCCTCGGGCTGGCCTCGGCCGGCGGGATCTGGCTGGTCAGCGCGGCGGTGGCGGCGGTGAACACCGGGGTGCTGATCGCGCTGACCGCGGCCCACCGGCGGCCACGGGCGGTGGCGGCGCTGGCCGCCGTACTGGCGCTGGCCGCCGGTCCGCTGCTGTTCGCGCTGCGCCCGGCGCCGACGACCGCCGGGGCGGTCACCGTGGCGCTGGTCCAGCCCGGCATCGTCGACGACCCGCAGGCCCGGTTCGAGGCGAGCGCCCGAACCACCTCGGCGTTGGTGGGGCAGCCGGTGGACCTCGTGGTGTGGGGCGAGAGCAGCACCACGGCCGACCTGGACCGCGATCCGGCCGCCCTGGACGAGCTGCGCCGCCTCGCCGCGACCACCGGCGCCGAGGTGCTGGCCGGGGAGGACGCGCGCAAGGCGGACGGGCGGATCTCCAAGGACGCGGTGCTGGTCTCCCCGGAGGGCGTGGTGGACCGCTACCGCAAGATCCGGCTGGTGCCCTTCGGCGAGTACATCCCGCTGCGGCCGGCGCTCGGCTGGATCGCCGGGGTCAGCCGCGCGGCGGGCGAGAACCGGGCCCCCGGCACCGCCTTCCACCTCCTGCCGGCCACCGACCGGGCGGGCGGGCCGCTGCCGGTCGGCGCGCTGATCTGCTTCGAGTCGGCCTTCCCCGACATGTCCCGCACCGCGGCCCGGGACGGCGCCCGGGTGCTGGTGTACCAGTCCTCGACCTCGACCTTCCAGCGCACCTGGGCACCCGAGCAGCACGTCTCGCTGGCGGCGATCCGCGCCGCCGAGACCGGGCGTCCGGCCGTCCAGGCCTCGCTGACCGGGGTCTCGGCGGCCTTCGACGCGCAGGGCCGCGAGCTCGCCCGGCTCGGCACCGACGGGACCGGCGCGCTGACCGTACGGCTGCCGCTCACCGCGCCCGGGACACTGACCTGGTACGACCGGATCGGCGACGTGGTGCCGATGGGCGCGCTGCTGGTCACGGCGGGCGCGGCGGTGGCGGGGTGGCGCTCGCGGCGAGCGGTCGGGGACTAGCTCTCAGCCCTCGGTGGCGGCGAGGTGGACGCGAAGGCGACCGTCCAGGCCGCCGGCTGGTTCGGGTTCCGGTCAGGCGACTTCGAGGACCACCTTGCCGCGGCTGTGCCCGGACTCGACCGCGGCGAGCGCCTCGGCGGCGTGGGTGAGCGGGTAGCGGTTGGTGATGTGCGGGTCCAGCTCACCGGTGGCGACCAGGGCTGCGAGGGCGGCCAGGGTCTCGGAGGTGGTCGAGCGCGCGACGTACCGGCCGCCCAATTCGGCGACGGTGGAGCGGTCCGCGGTGCTGACCAGCTCGGTGCGGTCGGTGAACACGCCGGCCACCTCGCGCAGGGCGTCGCCGCCGATCAGGTCGAGCACGCCGTCCACGCCCCCGGGGGCCGCGGCGGCGATCCGCTCGGCGACGCCGCCGCCGTAGCGGACGTGGGTCGCGCCGAGGGAGGCGACGTACGCCCGGTTGGTGTCGCTCGCGGTGCCGATCACGGTCAGGCCGCCGCGGTGGGCGAGCTGGGCGGCGACGCTGCCGACGCCGCCCGCGACGCCGAGGATCAGCAGGGTCCGACCGGCGCCGAGGGCGAGTTGGCGCAGCGCGTCGTCGGCGGTGGCGGCCGAGACGCAGAGCGTCGCGACCTGGTCGAAGCCGACGACCTCGGGCTTGAGGGCGCTCAACTCGGCGCTGAGAAGCGTCTGTTCGGCGAAGCCTCCAGTGACGACGCGGCCGAAGACCTCGTCGCCCGGGGTGAAGCCGGTGACCCCGGGGCCGACCTGCTGCACCACGCCGGAGGCCTCCTGGCCCATGACGGTCGGGAGTTGACGCTCGCGGCCGAGGAAGCCCCGGCGGATCTTCCAGTCCACCGGGTTCACCCCGGCGGCCCGGACCGAGATCGCCAGCTGGCCGGGGCCGGCCTCCAGCGGCGGGCGGTCGAGGAACTCCTGTGTCTCCGGTCCGCCGTAGTCGACGAAGCCGAACGCCTTGACCATCGGTGATCCCACTCCTCGGGTAGCGGCCTGCCGGCCCGTGCTCCCCCGCCCCAGCATGGGGGCACAGGGGGGTGGGGGCGGGCGCTGGTGGGCCGAACGGGGGTGGGCGGGTGAAAGACGACTAACGGATGACAGCTGACAGATTTCGAAATCTGTCAGCTGTCATCCGTTATCTGTTACCCGAAAACCGGCGGCCGTCAGCTCCGCACAGCCCGCGCCACCGGGATCCAGAGCTCCGCCTCGGCGTCGCCCGTCCCCGGGACGAAGCGGGTCTGCAGGATCTCCGGGCCCGGCCGGGCCTCGTACGGGTTGGACGGGAACCACTGGCTGTACACGTCCCCCCACATCTCCTGCAGCGCCTGCGGATACGCCCCCTTGTTGACGAACACCGCCCACGTCCCGGCCGGGACGTGCAGGACCTCCAGGTCGTCCGGGACGACGGCGTCCTCGCGCGCCACCACCGCGTGCCAGTAGTCGAGCAGGGAGCCCTCCTCCCGATTGGGCGAGAAGTCGTCGGTCACCGAGACGATGCCGAGCGGGTCCTTGCCGGTCAGAGCCGTGATCCGCTCGACGGTCTCCGCCCCGAGCCCCTTGATGAACTCGGCGATGTGCGGGTTGACGCCCAGGTAGATCAGGGGCACCCGGGCCTTCCGGCCGACGATCCGGAAGTCCGGCTTCTCGACGATCCGGTATTCCATGCTGCTGCTTCCCTCCACGACGAGTCGGAAGGACATCCGGGGCTGGGAGGTGAGCACCGCGCCCTCGCGCCGGGCCTCTCCCGGCCCGACCCCGTGCATCGCCCGGAACGCCCGGGCGAACGCCTCTCCCGAGGTGTAGCCGTACCGGACCGCGACGTCGAGCAACGTCCGCTCGCCGTCGAGGACTTCGGCACCGGCGACGGTCAGCCGCCGACGCCGGACGTACTCCGACAGCGGCATCCCGGCGAGCATCGAGAACAGCCGCCGGAAGTGGTACTCCGACGTCATCGCGATCCGCGCCAGTTCGGCCACGTCGATCTCGCGGTCCAGCCGCCGTTCGATGTGCTCCATCGCCCGGTTCAGGTGCTCCAGCACGCCAACCCCGTCCTTCCCTTGCTGATCACCACCGTAGGAAGGACCCACCCTGCCGCACCCGACGATCGGTGCCCGCTCCGGTCGGGTGCCGGGCGTCGGGCACCGGGCACCGGGCGCCGGGTGACGGGTGACGGGTGACGGGTGACGGGTGACGGGTGACGGCCGTCAGCGGCTCAGATCAGACCCTGGGCCAGCATCGCGTCCGCGACCAGCTCGAAGCCGGCGATGTTCGCGCCCACCACGTAGTTGCCCGGGTGGCCGTAGCGCTCGGCGGTGGTGAAGCAGGAGTCGTGGATGTGCTTCATGATCCCGGCCAGCCGCTCCTCGGTGTGCTCGAAGCTCCAGGAGTCGCGCGAGGCGTTCTGCTGCATCTCCAGCGCGCTGGTCGCGACGCCGCCCGCGTTGGCCGCCTTGCCCGGGCCGAAAGCCACCCCGGCCTCCTGGAACACCCGCACCGCCTCCGGGGTGGTGGGCATGTTGGCGCCCTCGGCGACGGCCACCACGCCGTTGCGCACCAGGGCGAGCGCGTCGGTCTCGGTGAGCTCGTTCTGGGTGGCGCAGGGCAGCGCGACGTCGCAGGGCACGCTCCACACGCCCGGCCCCTCGACGAACCGCGCGTGGCCGCCGCGCAGTTCGGCGTACTCGGAGACCCGGCCGCGCCGGACCTCCTTGACCTCCTTGAGCAGGTCGAGGTCGATGCCCTTCTCGTCCACCACGTAGCCGGAGGAGTCGGAACAGGTGAGCACGGTCGCGCCGAGCTGCTGTGCCTTCTCGATCGCGTACACGGCCACGTTCCCGGAGCCGGACACGACGACCCGGCGCCCGTCCAGGCTCTCACCGCGGCTGTGCAGCATCTCGGCGGTGAACATCACGCAGCCGTAGCCGGTGGCCTCGGTGCGGACCTGGGCGCCGCCCCAGCCGAGGCCCTTGCCGGTGAGCACGCCGCTCTCGTAGCGGTTGGTGATCCGCTTGTACTGGCCGAACAGGTAGCCGATCTCCCGGCCGCCGACGCCGATGTCCCCGGCCGGCACGTCGGTGTACTCGCCGAGGTGGCGGTACAGCTCGGTCATGAAGGACTGGCAGAACCGCATGATCTCGGCGTCCGAACGGCCCTTGGGGTCGAAGTCGGAGCCGCCCTTGCCGCCGCCGATGGGCAGGCCGGTGAGCGCGTTCTTGAAGATCTGCTCGAAGCCGAGGAACTTGACGATCCCGAGGTTCACCGAGGGGTGGAAGCGCAGCCCGCCCTTGTACGGGCCGAGGGCGCTGCTGAACTCCACCCGGAAGCCGCGGTTGACGTGGATCGCGCCGGAGTCGTCCGTCCACGGCACCCGGAACATCAGCTGCCGCTCGGGCTCGCAGATCCGCTCGATGATCCGGGCGTCGAGGAGTTCGGGGCGGTGGGCGAGCACCGGGGCCAGGGTCTCCAGCACCTCGTGGACCGCCTGGTGGAACTCGGCCTCGCCCTTGTTGCGGCGGACCACGTCCGAGTAAAGCGCTTCTATCGTGCGCTGCTCGGCCTCGAAGGAGCTCTGCCGGGCGGCGGAGTCGGCGGCGGTGGAGCTGTTCCGGCTGTTGGGCATCTGATCAGGACCTTTCCGTGGTCGTCGGCGGTCGTGCGCGTAGCGTTCCCGCGCCCAGGAAACGGTGGAAGTCTCGCAATGTCCACCTCTCGGGTCCATCTGTTCCACATGCTGGAACGCTGGACGGGAACAGATGGGACGGATGGGACGTTGTGCGCCTCCGGAGTCGGGGCGGTCACCGCCGGTAAGTAGTTGTTCAAATTGGAACTACCGAGTACGGTCGACATTCGATCCCACCGGATCCAGCCGGTTCACCTGGCCCGCCCGGGCCTGCCCGGGACCGACCCGGTCCACCCCGAACGACGGAGGCCCACCCATGCCGCAGCCCGGCTCCGCCACGGTGCGCTCGCGCGTGCGCATCCCGCTGACCTTCCCCGACGGCTACCGCGCCGAGGCGGAGGTCTCCACCTTCCACGGCCTCGCCGACGGCGCCGAGCACCTGGCGCTCGCCCTCGGCACCGTCCCGGAGGGCGGGACGCCACTGGTACGGCTGCACTCCGAGTGCCTGACCGGCGACGTCTTCGGGTCGGACCGCTGCGACTGCGGCCCGCAGCTGCGCGAGTCGGTGGAGCGGATCGGCGAGGCCGGCGGCTACCTGCTCTACCTGCGGCAGGAGGGCCGGGGCATCGGGCTCTACAACAAGCTCGACGCCTACGCCCTCCAGGACTCCGGAATGGACACGTACGACGCCAACACCGCGCTCGGGCTGCCCGAGGACGGCCGGGACTACACCGCGGCCGCCCAGATGCTCGGCACGCTCGGCATCTTCGAGGTCGACCTGTTGAGCAACAACCCGGACAAGGCCGCACAGCTGGCCGACCTCGGCATCACCGTACGGCGGCGGGTGCCGACCGGCGTGCACCTGTCGGCGAGCAACGTCCGCTACCTCCGGGCGAAGGTGGAGCGGACGGGGCACTCGATCGAGCTCTCCCGACTGGTGGGCTGAGGGGGCGACAGGGCGACGGGACGGCGGACCGCCGGGTGGCGGGCAACGGGTGGCGGATGACAGCCGGCAGATGACAGATGACAGATATCAACTAACAGATCTCGAAATCTGTCAGCTGTTACTCACCGGTCCTCGACCGGGCGCCCCTTCGGCTCCTCGACGATCCGGCGGGCGATCTCGGACGGCCGCACCGGGCGGCCGAAGTGCCAGCCCTGCGCCCAGTCGCAGCCCATGGTGCGCAGCCGCTCGGCGTCCTTGAGGGTCTCCACGCCCTCGGCGGTGACGTTCAGCCCGAGCGTGTGCGCCATCGAGACCAGCCCGCTGACGATCCGCCACCCGGTGGCCTCGTCCTTCGCCGGGTCGTGCAGGTCGCCGACGAAGGAGCCGGCGATCTTCAGCCCGGAGACCGGCAGGTCCCGCAGGTAGGAGAGGTTGGACCACCCGGTACCGAAGTCGTCCACGGCCAGCGACACCCCGAGCTCGACCAGCCCGTGCAGGGTGCGCAGCGCCTCGTCCTCGGGCCCGACCACGGTCGACTCGGTGATCTCCAGTTGCAGCCGGGCCGGGTCCAGGCCGGTGCTGTCGAGGATCCGGCCGAGGTCGGTGACCAGCGCGGCGCTGCGCGCCTGCCGCACCGCCAGGTTGACGTTCAGCTGCGGCGCGGCGTCGCCGTACCGCTTGATCCAGTCCGCGGCCTCGCCGCAGGCCTGCTCCAGCACCCAGCGGCCGAGCGGCATGATCAGCCCGGTCTCCTCGGCGGTGGTGACGAACTCGTCCGGGCCGAGCACGCCGAGCTGCGGGTGACGCCAGCGCACCAGCGCCTCGACGGCGGACATCCGGCCGTCCGACAGCCTGTAGAGCGGCTGGTAGTCGATGAAGAACTCGCCGCGGTCCAGGGCGGCCGGCATCCGGACGGACACCGCGTAGCGGCTGACCGAGCGGGCGTTCGCCTTGGGGTCGAACAGCGTCCAGCGGCCGCGGCCGGCCTCCTTGGCGCGGTACAGCGTCAGGTCCGCGGCCCGTACGGCGGCGCCCGGGGTGGTGGTGGACACCCGCCGCTCCAGCACGCCGACGCTGGCACCCACGGCGAGCTTGTGGTCGCCGATCAGCACCGGCCCGGCCAGCGACTTGAGCACCGTCTTCGCGGCGGCCACCGCCTCCTGCTCGCCCCGGCAGTTCTCCAGCAGGACGACGAACTCGTCGCCGCCGAGCCGGGCGACCAGGTGGCCGAGCGGAGTGAGGGCGGCCTTCAGCCGGGCCGCGACGGCGGACAGCAGCTGGTCGCCCATGTCGTGGCCGAGGCTGTCGTTGACCACCTTGAAGCCGTCGAGGTCGACGTAGCAGAGGCCGAAGCGGGCGCCCGGCTCCGGTTCCTCGAACAGCTTCTCCAGGCGTTCGAAGAAGGCCGCGCGGTTGGGCAGGCCGGTCAGCGGGTCGTGGGTGGCCTGGTGGCGCAGCCGCTCCTGGAGCCGGTAGCGGTCGGTGACGTCCTCCAGCATCGCCACCTGGTACACCGGGACACCGTCGTCGTCGCGGATCAGCGAGACGGTCAGGTGGGTCCAGACCACCTCGCCGTCCTGGCGGTAGTACGGCTTGTCGAACTGGAAGTACTCCCGCTTGCCGCTGATCAGCTCCTCGTACGCCTCCCAGACGCCCGGGGTGTCCTCCGGGTGGACGAGGTCGCCGACCCGGCGGCCGATCATGTCCTCGGGGCCCGCGCCGAACAGCTCCTGCAGGGCCTTGTTGACCGCGAGGATGTTGCCGTCCGTGTCGCCGATGCCGATGCCGATCGCGGCGCTCTCGAACAGGGCGCGGAACCGGGCCTCGGAGGCGCGCAGCGCGCGCTCGGCCTCCTTGCGGGCGGCGTCGGCGGCGGTGCGGATCGCCTCCTGCTCGCTCAGCGTGCGCTCGCGCAGGGCGGCGGCCCAGCCGGCGGCGAAGGCGCCGGTCAGGGCGGGGCCCCGGCCGTCGCCGATCGGCTGCGCCTGGAGCAGTTCGACCGCGCGGGCGAGCAGGAGCGGGTCGGTGAAGTGCGCGTCGACCAGCTCCGCGCCGGCCTGGGAGGCCAGCCGGGGCTGGAACGGTTCGTCCTGCTGGGCGCGGTGCAGCAGCGCGGCGGTGCGCGAGACCAGTCGGCCGAGCAGGTCGGGGTGGACGGCGATGCCGTGGTCGGCGGAGAGCAGCCGCGACCAGTCCTCGTGGAACCGCTCGGCGTCACCGGTCACCGGGGTGGTGCTCATCCGCCCGCCCCGGTTCTCGGACCGCCGCGCGTCGTGCCGGCCGCCGTCACCGCCGGGGTGGGTGCGCCGGGCCGGGCGACGGCGGCCGCGCGGGGCGTGCGGCCGTCGGCTGTTCGCCGGTTCGACCGCTCAAGGTCGGAACCCCACGCCCGCCACCCCGGTCATTCGCTCGGGGTGCTCGCCGACCGTACCCGGCTGGTCCGGGCGCCACTGCGGCAGGTAGACCACACCTGGCTCGACCAGTTCGAAGCCGTCGAACATCGCGGTGATCTGCGCGTGGGTGCGCATGGTCAGCGGGGTCGGGGTCCTCTGGTAGAGCTTCTGGTGGTCCTCGGCCTGGTCCGGGCGGCCCTCCAGGGAGGCGTGCGAGAGGGCCAGCGCGCTGCCGGCCGGGAGCGCGTCGCGGACGACGCCGATCAGCTTCCGGGGGTCCTCTTCGTCGCTGACGAAGTGCGCCACGGCCACCAGCAGTACGGCCACCGGTTCGCCCTCGGCCAGCAGTCCGGTCACCTCGGGGCGGGCCATCAGGTCCTCGACGTCGCGCAGGTCGGCCTGGACGACGGCGCTGTTCGCGTCGTCCTCAAGCAGCAGGCGGCTGTGCGCGACGGCGACCGGGTCGCGGTCCACGTAGACGACCTTCGCCTCGGGCCGGATCGCGCGGGCGATCTCGTGCACCGCGCCGAAGGTCGGGATGCCGGAGCCGATGTCCAGGAAGCGGGTGACGCCCCGCTCGGCGAGGAAGGTCACGGCGCGGCGCATGAAGGCCCGGTTGGAGCGCATGATCTGCGGCAGCTCGGGCCACAGGGCGATCGCCTTGCGGGCCATCTCCCGGTCGACCTCGAAGTTGTGCGAGCCCCCCAGGTAGTAGTCGTAGACCCGCGCGGCGTTCGGTTTGTCCAGGTCCGTGCCCTCCGGTACCCAGCTCGGTCGCCGCATGCCTGTGACTCCTTCACTCCGTGTCCGGTGGTGCAGCGCCTCATGAATGCTGCCGTGACTGATGAGACTACAAGCACAGAAGATCCTCCCCCGCACCCCGAACAGGTGCAAGCGGAGTGCACGCTTCCCTGTGAACGGAGTTCTTTGCCGGGCGTTTACCCGTCGTTCCGGGGCCGCGGCGGCCGTACGGGGCGGGGGCGGCGGGGCGGCGGAGGCCGTACGGACCGCGCCGACTCGACGCCGACTCGACGCCGGCTCGACCGGGCCCCGACGCCAACTCGACGCCAACTCGGCAGCGGCTCGGCGGCGTTCGGGCCCGAGGCCCGACCCACGCGGCGGGCGCCGGGCTAGGGTGGGCGCGTGGACCCCAACCACTACCGATTCCGCGGCGTGTGGCGGCTCGCGGCACCGGTGACCGCGGTGTACGCGGCGCTGGAGGACGTGCAGAACTATCCGCAGTGGTGGCCGGAGATCCGCGCGGTGCGGCGGACCGGCGAGGAGTCCGGGGACGTGGTGATCCGCGCGCTGCTGCCGTACCGGCTGGTGGTCGGCCTGGAGACGACGCTGCGCGACCCGGCCGCCGGGGTGCTGGAAGCGGCGATGCGGGGGGACCTGAACGGGTGGTCGCGGTTCACGGTCACGGCGGACGGGCTGGACGGCGCGGGCAGCCGGGTGCGGTTCGAGGAGGACGCCCGGCCGGGCAAGCCCCTGCTGCGGCGCCTGGCGCTGCCGCTGCACCCGTTGTTCCGGGCCAACCACGCGGTGATGATGCGACGGGGACGGTGGGGGCTCGCCGCGTACCTGGCGGGCGGCGGCGGAACGGGCTTCAGCGGAGCGGACTTCGGCGAACGCGCTTCGGCGGACGGACTTCAGGGAACGGGGGACGGATGACGGATGACAGCTTTCAGCGAACAGATGACAGCTTTCGAAATCTGTCATCTGTCAGCGGTTCGCCCGCCCCCGGCGCCGCCCCCGCCGCCTCCCCCTCCCCTTCCCTCGCCCTCTCCCCCGCCTTCGACTTCGACGCCCCCTTCGACCGCGCCGGCACCGGCAGCAGCAAGTGGGCCCGCGCGACCGCCCCCGGGGTGATCCCGATGGGCCTGGCGGACATGGACCTGCCCGCTCCACCCGCCGTGGCCGAGGCACTGGAGCGGCGCGCACGCCACCGGGCGTACGGGTACACGGTGTGCGACCCGGCCGGCCGCACCCTGGTCGCCGACTGGTACCGCGCCCGGCACGGCGTCGAGGTGGATCCCGACTGGGTCCTGCTGCTGCCCTGCGGCCCGCGCACCGCCCTCCGCGTCCTCCTCGAAACCATCCGGCCCGAGGCCGGCGGCCACCGACCCGACCGCCCGCAGGCACCCGTCCTCTTCCCCACCCCCGAGTGGGGCGGCTTCGCCCAGCTCTGCCGCGCCGCCCGCCTCGACCACCTTGAGCTGCCGCTGCCCACCGGCCCCGACGGCTACCGCCTCCCCGACGGTCCGCTCCCCCGCCCCGCCACCGCCGTCCTGCTGAGCAGCCCGCACAACCCCTCCGCCCGGGTATGGCCCGCCGCCGAACTGCACGCCCTCGCCGAACGGGCGGCCGAGGCGGACGCACTGCTGGTCTCCGACGAGGTGCACGGCGACCTCACCCACCCCGGGCACGTCCACCCCGTCGCCGCCACCACCGTGGACCCGGCCCTGCGCCACCGCGTGGTCACCCTGAACTCCGTCGGCAAGACCTTCAACTGCTCCGGGATTCCCAGCAGCTTCGCCCTCGTCCCGGACCCCGGCCTGCGCGCCCGCCTCACCGACGCCCTCGCCGGCTACGGCCTCTGGGAGGGCGGCCTGCTGGAGCAGACCGTGCAGCAGGCCGCCCTGCGCGAGGGCGGCCCGTGGCTGGACGCGCTGCTCGCCCACCTCGCCGCCGCCCGCACCCGGCTCACCGAGCGGCTCGGCGCCGCCGTCCGCTCGGCCCCGCACTCCTCCTACCTGCTCTGGCTGGACGCCGCCGCCCTCGGGCTGCCGCCCGCGAACGCCCGTCAGGCCCTGCTGGAGCGCTGCGGCCTGGAGTCCTCCGACGGCGCCGACTTCGGCCCCGGCGGCCGGGGCTCACTGCGCTTGAACTACGCCCTGCCGGGCCGGGTGCTGGACACCGTCCTGACCCGTCTGGACCGCCTGGACCTGGACCGCCCGCACCCCTGAGCCCGGCGTACGCCCGTACCCGTACCCCCGCCCGCACCCGCGCCGGGAGCACGGACACGCCCCCGAGCACGCCCCGCGCACAACGGCCGCGGCCCCCACCTCCCCCGCTTCCGACCGTTTTCACCCGATCGCCGCCCCACTGACCTGCAAAAACGAACATTCACGCGATATTTGCGGAGCGCGCCCGCATGCTCCGTAGCAGACTGGGCAGGGTAGACCGGGCCGCAATCGTGATCCCGAGGATGGTGAGTCCGGTGATACCGACATCCCGTACGACACCGCCCGACCGGCAGAGCGCATCACCGCCCCCGGAAGGGGCGACCCCGTTGACCGAATCGGGGGCGCACAGCCACGTGTCGGGCGTCTGCTTCAAGATCGGACCCCCCAGGCTGGTGGGTGTCGAGGTCGAGTGGTTCGTCCACGACGACCGATGTCCTACCCGGCCCGTAAGGCCCCAACTGCTCCACGCCGCGCTGGAGTCGCTGCCCCTCGGCGGTCCCGACGGCACCTCGCTCCCCTCCGGTTCGCGCCTCACGCTCGAACCCGGCGGACAGGTCGAGCTCAGCTCCCCGCCCGCCACCGGCCTCCTGGCCTGCGTCGACGACACCAGACGTGATCTGACCGCCCTGCGGGCCGCGTTCGCGGCCCAGGGCCTGCGTCTCACCGGTACCGGGACGGACCCGCTCGCCCGACCCCGACGGATGGTGCTGGACCACCCCCGCTACCTGGCGATGGAGCACTTCTTCGACTCGGCCGGCCCCTGGGGCCGGATCATGATGACCGGCACCGCGTCGGTGCAGGTGTGCCTGGACGCCGGCGACGCGGACGGCCCCCAGGCGGTGGAGCGGCGCTGGGAGCTGGTCCACCGGCTGGGCCCGGTGCTGGTCGCCGCCTTCGCCAACTCCCCGCTGCTGGACGGGAAGCCGACCGGTCACCGGTCCACCCGCCAGACCGTCTGGTCCCGGATGGACCCGACCCGCACCCTCGCCCCCGCCCCGGACCACGGCGACCCGCGCGAGGCCTGGGCGCAGTACGTGCTGGATGCCCAACTCCTGTGCGTGCAACGGCCGGAGGGAATGCCGTGGACGGCCCCGCCCGGGCTGACCTTCCGCGACTGGATTCGCGACGGAGGCGAACGCCCGCCCACCATGGCGGACTTGGACTACCACTGCACCACGCTGTTCCCGCCGGTGCGCCCGCGCGGCCACCTGGAGCTGCGGATGATCGACGCCCAGCCCGGCGACGGCTGGGTGGTGCCCACCGCCCTGGTCACCACCCTGCTGGACGACCCGGTCGCCGCCGACGCCGCCTTCGCCGCGCTGGAGCCACTGGAGGCCGCGGACGGTCCTCGCCCGCCCCGCAGCGACGCCTGGCTCCGGGCCGCCACCCTGGCCATGGGCGACCCCGAGCTGCGCCGCGCCGCCCTCGCCTGTTTCGCCGCCGCCGACGCCGCACTGGGCCGCCTGCCCGGTGCCGAGCGGCTGCGCGCCGTCGTCGCCGAGTACGCCGAACGCTACCCCGCGCGCGGCCGCTGCCCGGCCGACGACCAGCTGGACGCCCACCGCTCCGGCACCCGACGCACTCCCCCGGAAGAGGCCGCACCATGACCGACGTCCGACCCCCCGCCGGTATCGAAGCAGGCACCGGCACCGCACACCACACGGGCGGCAGCGGCGGCACCGAGGCACTGCGCGAGACCATCGCGGCCGAACTGCTGGCCGCCCGGGCCCGGACCGCCGCGCTGACCGACTGCGTCGAGGACGCGGACCTCACCGCCCAGCACTCGCCGCTGATGTCCCCGCTGGTCTGGGACCTCGCGCACATCGGCAACCAGGAGGAGCTCTGGCTGCTGCGCAACGTCGGCGGCCGCGATCCGCTGCACCCGGAGATCGACCCGCTCTACGACGCCTTCCAGCACCCCCGGGCCGAGCGCCCGAGCCTCCCGCTGCTGCCGCCCGCCGAGGCCAGGGCCTACGCCCACGAGGTGCGCGGCCGGGTGCTGGACCTGCTGGCCGCCAGCCCGCTGGAGGGCGCGCCGCTGCTGGACGCCGGATTCGCCTTCGGGATGATCGCCCAGCACGAACAGCAGCACGACGAGACGATGCTGATCACCCATCAGCTCCGACCGGGCGAACCCGCCCTGGCCGCTCCCCCGCCGCCGCCCGCACCCGTGGACGCGGCCACCATGCCCGCCGAAGTCCTCATCCCCGCGGGCCCGTTCACCATGGGCACGGACACCGAGCCGTGGGCACTGGACAACGAGCGCCCGGCACACGCCGTCGAGCTGCCGGCCTACTTCCTGGACACCACCCCGGTCACCAACGCCGCCTACCAGCGCTTCATCGCGGACGGCGGCTACGACGACCCCCGCTGGTGGACCCCGGAGGGCTGGGAGCACCGACAGCGGGCCGGCCTGACCGCCCCCCTGTTCTGGAAGCGGCAGGACGGCCAGTGGCTGCGCCGCCGCTTCGGCACGGTCGAGCCCGTACCGCCGAACGAGCCGGTGCTGCACGTCAGCTGGTACGAGGCCGACGCGTACGCCCGGTGGGCCGGCCGGCGACTGCCGACCGAGGCGGAGTGGGAGAAGGCGGCCCGGCACGACCCGGCCACCGGCCGCTCGCGCCGCTACCCCTGGGGCGACGGGCCGCCCGGCCCCGAGCACGCCAACCTCGGCCAGCGCCACCTGCGCCCGGCCCCGGCCGGCAGCTACCCGGAAGGCCAGTCCCCGTACGGTGTCCGGCAGTTGATGGGCGACGTGTGGGAGTGGACGGCCAGCGACTTCCACCCCTACCCCGACTTCCGGGCCTGGCCGTACAAGGAGTACTCGGAGGTCTTCTACGGCCCCGAGTACAAGGTGCTGCGCGGCGGCTGCTTCGCGGTGGCGCCGGTCGCCTGCCGGGGCACCTTCCGCAACTGGGACTACCCCGTCCGGCGGCAGATCTTCTCCGGCTTCCGCACCGCCCGCAGCCTGGAGGAGGCCTGATGTGCCGTCACATCGCCTACCTCGGCGAGCCGGTGGCACCGCAGGACCTTCTGGTGCACCCGCCGTACGCGCTGTACCGGCAGTCCTGGGCACCCCGGACGCAACGGCACGGCACGGTCAACGTGGACGGCTTCGGCCTCGGCTGGTACGCGGACGGCGACGAGACGCCCGCCCGCTACCGCCGGACCGGGCCGATCTGGGCTGACGAGACCTTCGCCGACCTCGCCCGGGTCGTCCGCACCCGGGCGCTGCTGGCGGCCGTCCGCTCCGCGACCGAGGGCTGCGCGGCGGGCGAGGGCGCGGCCGCGCCGTTCGCCGCCGAGCGCTGGCTGTTCAGCCACAACGGCGCGGTGGCCGGCTGGCCCGGAAAGCTGGACGGCCTCGCCGCCCTGCTCCCGCCCGCCGAGCTGCTGGAGCTGGAGGCCCATTCGGACTCGGCGCTGCTGTGGGCGCTCACCCTGCACCGGCTGCGCCGGGGCGCCGGACTGGACGAGGCCCTGGCGGGCACCGTCGCCGACGTGGCCGCACACACCACCGGGCGGCTCAACCTGCTGCTCACCGACGGCACCTCGGTCGCGGCGACCACCTGGGGGGACACCCTGCACCACCGCGCCCTGCCCGGTCTCGGCACGGTGGTGGCCTCCGAGCCCTACGACGACGACCCGGGCTGGACGGCCGTCCCGGACGGCTCCCTGCTGCTGACGGACGGACGGGGCGTCACCGTCCGCCCTCTCCCCAGTCACTACTGACCCACCACTCTCCCTTCACTTTCTGAACAGAGGAACCACCCTGTCATGGACACATTCGATCTCACCCGACTGCTGCCCGCCGACCACTTCAGCACCGCGCTGCGCCACGACGTGCAGACCGGCCTGACCTCCGAACCCAAGCGGCTGCCGCCGAAGTGGTTCTACGACGCGCGGGGCAGCGAGCTGTTCGAGGAGATCACCCGGCTGCCCGAGTACTACCCGACCCGCGCCGAGCGGGCCATCCTGACCGCCCGGGCCGGCGAGATCGCCGCCGCCACCCGGGCCCGCACGCTGGTCGAGCTGGGCTCCGGCTCCTCCGAGAAGACCCGGCTGCTGCTGGACGCGCTGCGCGCGCTCGGCACCCTGGAGACGTACGTCCCGGTGGACGTCAGCGAGAGCGCGCTGACCGGGGCGGGCGCCGCGATCGCCGCCGAGTACCCCGGCCTGGCGGTGCACGGCGTACTGGCCGACTTCACCGCCCGGCTCGGCCTGCCCCCGGAGGGCGGCCCGCGCCTGGTCGCCTTCCTCGGCGGAACCCTCGGCAACCTGCTGCCGCGCGAGCGGGCGGAGTTCCTGCGCGGCCTGCGCGCCGCCCTCGACCCGGGCGACTTCCTGCTGCTCGGCACCGACCTGGTCAAGGACCCCGAGGTGCTGGTCGCCGCCTACGACGACAGCGCCGGGGTGACCGCCGAGTTCAACCGCAACGTGCTCAACGTGCTCAACCGGGAGCTGGGCGCCGACTTCGACCCGACGGCCTTCGAGCACGTCGCGCTCTGGGACGCCGAGCAGGAGTGGATCGAGATGCGGCTGCGCTCGCTGCGCTCGCAGACCGTGAAGATCCCGGCGCTGGACCTGCCGGTGCACTTCGACCGGGACGAGGAACTGCGCACCGAGGTGTCGGCCAAGTTCCGCCGCGAGCGGGTGGCCAGGGAGCTGACGGCGGCCGGGCTGCGGCTGACCCACTGGTGGACGGACCGGGAGGGCCGGTTCGGCCTGTCCCTCGCGGCCCCGATCTGAGCCGGCGCCCGGTCCGAGCTGGGCCGGCGCCCGGTCCGGGCGGGGCCCGGCCTGGGGCGAGGCCCGGGAAGCGTCAATTTGCTTGTTCACTTTACGAATTCTCAGAGCAAAACTTGAGCTTCCACGTGTACAAGGCTTGAACGAATAGGTGTTACGATCGCGGCTACCGAGCTCAGCGTTGAGTACCAGGAGTCAAGATCGTGAGCGTCACCCAGAAGCCCTCCGGGGCGGCCGCGGCCACCGCGCCCGGCCGCCTCGGCTTCGTCGTCTTCATCACCGCCGCCGCGGCCCTCGGCGGATTCCTGTTCGGCTACGACAGCTCCGTGATCAACGGTGCCGTGTCCGGGATCCAGGAGAAGTTCGGTGTCGGCGACGGCGTGACCGGTCTGATCGTCTCCTCGGCGCTGCTGGGCTCGGCGGTCGGCGCCGCGCTGGCCGGCCGGTTCGCCGACCGCTACGGCCGGATCAAGGTCATGAAGGCGGGCGCGCTGCTGTTCGCGGTCAGCGCCGTCGGCTCGATGCTGCCGTTCTCCGCCTGGGACCTCGCCCTGTGGCGGGTGCTCGGCGGCGCGGCCATCGGCATCGCCTCGGTGATCGCCCCGACGTACATCGCCGAGGTCGCGCCGACCAAGTACCGCGGCCGACTGGCCTCCTTCCAGCAGGCCGCGATCGTGCTCGGCATCGCGATATCCCAGCTGGTCAACTGGATGCTGGCGCAGGCTGCCGGCGGCGAGACCCGCGGCCACCTGCTCGGCCTGGAGGCCTGGCAGTGGATGCTCGGCATCTGCGTGATCCCGGCCGCGGTCTACTTCACGCTCTCCTCGATGATCCCCGAGTCCCCGCGCTACCTGATCCAGGCCGAGCGGCTGGACGACGCCCGCAAGGTGCTCGCCCAGGTCGAGGGCGAGGGCGTGGACACCGACGCCCGGATCGCCGAGGTCCAGGCGCTGATCGCCTCCGACCACCGCCCGCGCTTCCGCGACCTGCTGGGCGGCCGGTTCGGCCTGCTGCCGATCGTCTGGGTCGGCATCGGCCTGTCGGTCTTCCAGCAGCTGGTCGGCATCAACGTGATCTTCTACTACTCGTCGATCCTGTGGCAGTCGGTCGGCATCGACCAGAGCAACTCGCTGATGATCAGCTTCGTCGGCTCGGTCATCAACATCCTCGGCACCGTGATCGCGATCCTGCTGGTCGACCGGATCGGCCGCAAGCCGCTCGCCCTGATCGGCTCGGCCGGCATGGCGATCTCGCTCGCCGCGGCCGGCTGGGCGTTCGCCTCGGCCACCGGCAGCGGGGACAACGTCTCGCTGCCCGACCTGCAGGGCACCGTCGCACTGATCGCCGCCAACGCCTTCGTGCTGTTCTTCGCGATGTCCTGGGGCGTGGTCGTCTGGGTGATGCTCGGCGAGATGTTCCCGAACCGGATCCGCGCCGCCGCGCTGTCCGTCGCCGCCTCCGCGCAGTGGATCGCCAACTGGGCGATCACCGTCTCGTTCCCGTCGCTGTCACGCTGGAACCTCTCGGCGACCTACCTGGTGTACGCGGCCTTCGCGGCGCTGTCGATCGTCTTCGTGGCCAAGTTCATGAAGGAGACCAAGGGCGTCCGACTGGAGGACATGGGCTGACCGCCGAACATCGGCTGGTCCGACGATCGGACCTTCGGCCCCCGCACCCTAGCGCGATCCGCGCGGGTGCGGGGGCCGAATCGTTCACCCTCTGCGGCGGGCCGGACACCTCCGGTACTCCTGTGCGGCAGGAGGGATGAGTCCTTGATCTTCGACCGGCTTCGCACCCGCGGCACCGCCACCGCCCCGAACGGCGGCTGCCCGTACGCCCACACCCACGTCCACACCCACGGGCCGGCCCCTGCGCACCGGGAGCCCACGGCCGTACCGTCCTCCGCACCGACGGCGCCACCGGCCACGGCGTCGGCGGCGACACCGACGACCGTGCCGCCGTCAGCCCCACAACCGCCGCCCGGACCACCGCCGTTCACCGACCCCGACCGGGCCGCCGAGTTCGTCCGCCAGTTCCACCAGGAGCAGCCCGCCGCCGGGGACCCGGAGATCCGGCTGCGCGCCGTCCTGGACGAGATCGACCGCACCGGCAGCTACCGGCACACCCCCGCCGAACTCGCCTACGGCGCCAGGCTCGCCTGGCGCAACGCCGCCCGGTGCATCGGCCGGCTGTACTGGCGCAGCCTGGTGGTGCGCGACCTGCGCCACCTCTCCTCGGCCGAGGAGATCGCCGCCGAGTGCTTCGAACACCTGCGGCTGGCGGGCAACGGCGGCCGGATCCGCCCGGTGGTCTCGGTCTTCGCCCCCGACCGCCCCGGCCGCCCGGCCGCGCGCATCCTCAACCAGCAACTGGTCCGCTACGCCGGTCACCTGGTCGACGGCGCCGTGGTCGGCGACCCGGCGGGCGCCGCGCTCGCCGACCGGGCCTGCGACCTCGGCTGGAAGTGCGCCGAGGAGCGCTTCGAGGTGCTGCCACTGCTGGTCCAGGAGCGCCCGGGCGCCCAGCCCGCCCGGTACGACGTGCCGGAGGACGCCACGCTGGAGGTGCCGCTGAGCCACCCCGAGCACGGCTGGTTCGCCGAACTCGGCCTGCGCTGGTACGCGGTGCCCGCGATCAGCGACATGACGCTGGAGATCGGCGGCGTCCGCTACCCCACCGCGCCGTTCAACGGCTGGTACATGGGCACCGAGATCGGCGCCCGCAACCTCGCCGACGCCGACCGCTACGACCTGCTCGGCACCGTCGCCGAGCGGCTGGGCCTGGACACCTCCAGCGAGCGCACGCTCTGGCGCGACCGCGCGCTGGTCGAGCTCAACGTCGCGGTGCTGCACTCCTTCCAGGAGGCCGGGGTGACGATCGCCGACCACCACACCGAGTCGGAGCGCTTCCTCAGGCACGTAGCCCGGGAGCGGCGGCTCGGGCGGCCGACCCCGGCGGACTGGAGCTGGATCGTGCCCCCGGTCTCCGGCGGGCTGACACCGGTCTACCACCGGTACTACGACCCGGTGGACCCGGAGCAGCGGCCGGCCTTCGTGGCCCGCGAGCCCTGGTAGCGGCGGCGGCCGGGCACCGGGGCTACGACGAACGCGCGGGCAGCCGTTCGAAGCGCAGGGCGAGTCCGTCCAGCAGCGCCTCCAGCCCGGTCTCGAACGCGCCCTCGTCCACCGTCCCCCGGTGCCCGGCCAACCGGTGCGCCTCGCCGAGGTGCGGGTAGTCGGCCGCGTCGTACACCTCGGCGTCCGCCGGGAAGCCGGCCGCGAAGGAGGCCAGTGCGGAGCCGGTGACGAAGTAGCGCATCAGCGCGCCGATCCGGGTGGCCTGGCCGCGCGGCCACCCGGACTCGACCAGGTGCCCGAAGACGGCGTCGGCCAGGCGCAGCGCGTTGGGCCGCCGCCCCGGACCCTGGGCGAGCACCGGGACGATGTTGGGGTGGGCGGCCAGCGCGGCGCGGTAGGAGCGGGCCCAGGCGCGCAGCGCCTCCGGCCAGCGTGCCGTCGAGCCCGGTGGGGCGCTGAACATCGACAAGTCGACTTCACCGATGACACTGTCCACCACCGCGTCGAGCAGGTCGTCCTTGGTGGCGAAGTGGTTGTAGAGCGAGGGCCCGCTGACCGACAGCTCGGTGGCGAGGCGGCGGGTGGAGAGGGCGTCCAGTCCCTCGTCGTCGATCAGCCGCAGAGCGGCGGTGACGATGCGCTCGCGGCTGAGCAGCGGGGTGCGCGGGCGGGCCATCTCGGCGACTTCCTCCGTTCCTCCGGCCGGTTCCCCCGGCCGGGTGGGTGGGGACCGATTCTGACAGGTGCCTCTTCCCAGTGCGGGCCGCCCGGAGCTACAGTCCCCTCATAAAACTTGCAGCGCTAGTTTATCCGGTCGGGATCCGTCCGGGTCCGGAGTCGGGAGCCGCCGTGAACCTGGAGTTGTCCGAAGAGCAGACCGCTGTCCGGGACCTCGCCGCGGCCTTCACCGACCGCGAGATCGTGCCGTACGCCGCCGAGTGGGACCGCGCCGAGTCCGTCGACCGTGCGATCGTCGGCAAGCTGGCGAAGCTCGGCTTCCTCGGACTGACCATCCCCGAGGAGTACGGCGGCAGCGGCGGCGACCACCTCGCGTACTGCCTGGTGCTGGAGGAGCTCGGGCGCGGCGACTCGGCCGTGCGCGGGATCGTCTCGGTCTCGCTCGGCCTGGTCGGAAAGTCGATCAACGGCTACGGCACCGAGGAGCAGAAGAGGTACTGGCTGCCCCGGCTCACCTCGGGCGAGTCTCTCGCCTGCTTCGCGCTCACCGAGCCCGGCACCGGCTCGGACGCCGCCAACCTCACCACCCGGGCCGTCCGGGACGGCTCGGACTGGCTGATCAGCGGCGCCAAGATGTTCATCACCAACGGCACCTGGGCGGACGTCGCCCTGGTCTTCGCCCGCACCGGCGGCAGCGAACCCGAGCAGCAGGGCCACCGGGGCATCACCGCCTTCCTCGTCCCCACCGACCTGCCCGGCTTCACCCGCACCGAGATCCACGGCAAGCTCGGTCTGCGCGGACAGGCCACCGCCGAACTCGCCCTGGACGGCGTCCGGGTGCCCGACAGCGCCCGGCTCGGCGAGGTCGGCAAGGGCTTCACGGTGGCGATGGCCGCGCTGGCCAAGGGCCGGATGTCGGTCGCGGCCGGCTGCGTCGGGATCGCCCGCGCCTGCCTGGAGGCCGCCGTCCGCTACGCCGGCGAGCGCGAGCAGTTCGGTCGGCCGATCGCCTCGCACCAGCTCGTCCAGGAGCTGCTGGCCGGCATCGCGGTGGACGTCGAGGCGGCCCGGCTGCTCACCTGGAAGGTCGCCGACCACATCGAGCGCGGCCTGCCCTTCGCCACCGAGTCCTCCATCGCCAAGCTCCACGCGAGCGAGGCCGCCGTCCGGGCCGCCAACAACGCGCTCCAGGTGTTCGGCGGCTACGGCTTCATCGACGAGTACCCGGTCGGCAAGTACCTGCGCGACGCCCGGGTGATGACCCTCTACGAGGGCACCAGCCAGATCCACCAGCTGCTCATCGGGCGCGCGCTGACCGGCGTCAACGCCTTCTGACCCGCCCCCGGGGCCCGCATTCCGACCCGCCCCGGGCCTGTCTTCCGACCCGCCTCCTGACCCGCCTCCACCGACAAGGAGCCCGACGACGTGCGTCCCGTCTACTTCGCCGCAGCCCGCCGCACACCCATCGGCCGGCTTCGCGGTGCGCTCGCCACGGTCCGCCCGGACGACCTCTCGGCCACCGTGCTGCGCGCCCTGCTCGCCGACGTACCCTCCCTCGACCCGGCCCGGATCGACGACGTCTACTGGGGCGCCGCCAACCAGGCCGGCGAGGACAACCGCAACGCCGCCCGGATGGCCGTCCTGCTGGCCGGACTGCCGGAGACCGTCCCCGGAGCCACCGTCAACCGGCTCTGCGCCTCCGGCCTCGAAGCCGTCACCCTCGCGGCCCGGGCCATCGGCTCCGGCGAGGCCGACGTGGTGCTGGCCGGCGGCTGCGAGTCGATGACCCGCGCCCCCTTCGTCCTGCCCCGCCCCGACGAGGCGCTGCCGCACCGGATCGAGACCTACGACACCCGGCTCGGCTGGCGGCTCACCAACCCGCGGATGGCCGAACTGCACGGCGTGCTCAGCATGGGCGAGACCGCCGAGGAGGTGGCGAGCCGGTACGGCATCGGGCGTGAGCGCCAGGACGCCTTCGCGCTGCGCAGCCACCAGCGGGCCGCCGCCGCGCGCAAGGACGGGCACTTCGACGCCGAGCTGATCCCGGTCGAGCGGCCGGACGGGGTGACGGTGAGCCAGGACGAGGGCATCCGCGAGGACACCAGCCTGGAGAAGCTCGCCCGGCTCAAGCCGGCCTTCCGCCCGGGCGGCACCGTCACGGCGGGCAACGCCTCGCCGATGAACGACGGCGCGGCCGGGCTGGTCCTGGTCAGCGAGGAGGCTCTGCGCGACCTCGGGTTGCAGCCGCTGGGCCGGTACGTGGCCGGGGCCTCGGCCGGGGTGCACCCGGACGTCATGGGCATCGGGCCGGTGCCGGCGACGGCGAAGGTGCTCGGGCGGTCCGGCTGGGCGCTCGCCGACCTGGACACCGCCGAGCTGAACGAGGCCTTCGCCGCCCAGGCGCTGGCCTCCGCCGACGGCATCGGGTTCGACCCGGAGCACGCCGACCGGGTGGTCAACCCGAGCGGCGGGGCGATCGCGCTGGGCCACCCGCTGGGCGGCTCGGGCGCACGCATCCTCACCACCCTGCTGCACCGGATGCGCCGCACCGGCGCCCGGCGCGGCCTGGCCACGATGTGCGTGGGCGTGGGGCAGGGTACGGCCGTGCTGGTCGAGAACGTCTGACGGCGAAGTCCGGCAGGGAAGGTCCGGCAGGGAAGGTCCGGCGGGGAGCGTCCGGCAGGGAAGGCCGGACGGGGGACGTCGGACAGCGAACGAACGACGGATGGCGGGGAACAGATTTCAGCTGACAGATAACGGATGACAGATGTTGAAATCTGTCACCCGTTATCTGTCGCCCGCCATCCGTCGCCCCACTCTTCGAAGGAGTTCACGTGACGCGTTTCGCAGGGAAGGTCGCCGTGGTGACCGGCGCGGCCCAGGGCATCGGTGCGGCCACCGCCCGCCGGCTGGCGGCGGAGGGTGCGGCGGTCGCCGTGGTCGACCTGACCGCCGAGCGGGCGGCCGGGACGGTCGCGCAGATCACCGCCAAGGGCGGCACCGCCCGGGCGTACGGCTGCGACGTGGCCGACTACGACGCCGTCGAGGCGGTGTTCGCGCGGATCGCGGCGGACCTCGGCGGGCTGCACATCCTGGTGAACAACGCCGGGATCACCCGGGACAACCTGTTCTTCCGGATGCCCAAGGCCGACTGGGACGCGGTCCTGACGATCAACCTGACCAGCGCGTACAACTGCAGCCACGTCGCCCAGAAGTACATGGTGGCGCAGAAGTACGGGAAGATCGTCTCGCTCAGCTCGCGCTCCGCGCTCGGCAACCGGGGCCAGGCCAACTACGCGGCCGCCAAGGCCGGGATCCAGGGGCTCACCGCGACCCTGGCGATCGAACTCGGGCCGTTCAACGTCAACGTCAACGCCGTCGCCCCCGGCTACATCGCCACCGCGATGACGGCGGCCACCGCCGAGCGGGTCGGCAGCACGGCCGAGGACCACCAGGCGGAGGCCGCCACCCGGACGCCGCTGCGCCGGGTCGGCCAGCCGGAGGAGATCGCGTCGGTGGTGGCCTTCCTGGCCAGTGAGGACGCCTCGTACGTCAGCGGGCAGACGCTGTACGTCAACGGCGGGGCTCGATAGGGCGTCGGCGGGACAGGTGGGAACCGGGCGCGGGGCCGGTGGGCCTCGGACGGAACCAAACAGATAGCCCGACCGTATTACTGACGTGTCATCACAAGGCCGTCCCAGGTGCGCGGTTACTTTTCCCTGGGACGGCCTTTACCTTTTCGCGTGGCCGATCATGACCATGCCCCCAGCCCGACGACCCCACCAAATGACTATGGCATGATCATGCGGCTCTCGATGGGATGTCCGAACCGACCCGACCGGACCTGGTCGGGCCCTGCGTCCCTAGGAGTCCCATGGGCAGCCCCGTCACCCTCCGCCGCGCCCTGGCTCTGCTCGCTGTGGGGGCCACCGCCCTCACCGCCGGCACCATCGCCGTACCGGCCGTCGGCACCGCGACCGCCGCCCCCTCGCACGACCTGACGGGCGTCCACGTCCGCCCGGCCTCCTTCGGCCACCACAACGCCCAGGCGCGCGTCGCGCCGCTGAGCACCACCCAGTGCGTCAGCCAGATCGGCATCCACTGCTACTCGCCGCTGCAGTACCGGAACGCCTACAACCTGAACCCGCTGTACCAGGAGGGCATCACCGGCAAGGGCCGCACGATCGTCATCGTCGACTCCTTCGGCTCGCCGACCATCCAGCACGACCTGGAGGTCTTCGACAAGCAGTGGGGCATCCAGGACACCCAGGTCGAGGTGGTCAAGTGGGGCAACGTTCCCGTCTTCGACCCGAAGAACCCCGACCACACCGGCTGGGCCGGCGAGACCACGCTGGACGTCGAGTACGCCCACTCGATCGCCCCCGACGCCCACATCGTCCTGGTCGAGACCGGCGTGGCCGAGACCGAGGGCACCACCGGTCTGCCCGAGATGATGGACGCCGAGAAGGCCCTCATCAAGGCCGGCCGCGGCGACGTCATCTCGCAGAGCTTCGGCGCCACCGAGAACACCTTCCCGGGCTACGACAAGGGCGACTTCAAGTCGCTCACCGACCTGCGCTACGCCTTCAAGGCCGCCGCCGACCACAACGTCACGGTGCTCGCCGCCTCCGGCGACAACGGTGCGACCGACTCGCAGACCAACGGCACCGACCTGTACCCGTACAAGGTCAACTCCTGGCCGTCCTCGGACCCGCTGGTCACCTCCATCGGCGGCACCCAGCTGACCCTGGACGACAACGGCAACCGCACCGCGCCCGACAAGGTGTGGCACGACAAGTCCGGCGCCGGCGGCGGTGGCGTGTCCGGCGTCTTCGAGCGCCCGTGGTACCAGGCCGGCGTCGCGAACGTCACCGGCAACCACCGCGGCACGCCCGACATCAGCATGAGCGCGGCCGTGGACGGCGCCGCCTGGACCTACGAGTCCTACGACCCGACCGCGGTCGGCTGGCACCTCACCGGCGGCACCAGCGAGGCCACCCCGCTGTTCTCGGGCGTCGTCGCCCTCGCCGACCAGCTCGCCGGCTACCGCCTCGGCCAGCTCAACTGGCGCCTGTACGGCCTGAACCTGCTCCCGAGCGACTGGAGCGGCCTCGTGGACGTCAAGCAGGGTGACAACGGCTGGGGCGGCGTCACCGGCTACAACGCCACCGAGGGCTACGACCTCGCCAGCGGCCTCGGCACCATCGACGGCGCCAAGTTCGTCCACGCGATCGCCGGTCGGTGATCCGCTGCCGGCCGGCGGGCGACCGCCGGCCGGTGGACGGCTGACCGTTGTCGGCCCGCAGCTGACAGCCGACAGCTGACAAGTAACAGCGGACGGATAACAGATTTCGAAATCTGTTATCCGTCCGCTGTTTTCCGTCTTCCGTCCCCTGTCAGCTGCCGGCCGGCGCGGGGGCGGCGGCCAGCTGAGCCAGGTAGCGCTCGGCGGCCCGGAGCTTACGGCCGTCGCGGCCCGGGAGATGGGCGCGCAACTCGATGATCTCCGGAGCGATCCGGATGGCCTCCGCCCGGTCGGTGATGGAACGCCAGCAGGCCTCGGCGTTGGTGGCGGCCTGCTGGGTCTCCGGGTGGTCCGCGCCCTGCGCGCGGAGCAGCGTCAGCGCCACCTCGCGGTAGATGTCCGCGGCTTCGACGGGTCGGCCCGCGAGCCGGCACACGTGCGCCCGCACCTGACGTACCTGCAGGACCGGCTCGGACACGGCCCCGTGCTCGGCGATCGCCTCCAGTTCGAGGGCGAGGGCGAGGTCGGTCGCGGCGGCGTGATCCCCGGCGTCGGCGCTGCGGACGATCCGTCCGATGACCTCGCGGTAGTCCGCCCGGGGTCGACCGGCGGGCGCCTCCTCGGCCGGAGCGGCGTCCTGCGGCGCCTCGTCCACCGGCACCCGGTCGGCGGGCTGGGCCTCGGCCGGGACGGCGTCCCGGGGCTCCTCGACAACCCCGCCGGTCCCGACGGCCTCGCCGACCTCGGCCGCTTCCACGGCCTCCGCCGCCTCGGCGGCCCCCTCGACGGCTTCAACCTCGCCCGCGGCCACGACCTCGTCCACGGCCGAGACCTCGGCCTCGATCTCGTCCGACGACTCGGACCGTCCCTTGCGCAGCGTGACACCGCCCGAGGTCACCGCGTCCTCGACCGGAGCCTCGGCGGCGGAGCCCGGCTTGCTCAGGTTCAGGCCCACGTCCGACGCCTCCGCCGGCTGCTCCTCTCCCGCCTTCAGCAGACTGACCGGCCGGGCCGGTCGCGGCGGAGTGGGCGGCACCCCGGGCTTGATCAGGCTCACCGGCCCGCCCGCGGGCGTGGAGGGCACCGCCCGTTCGGCCACCGCCTCCTGAGGCTCCGCCTGGCGCGGCGGCGGGACGGGCGCCGCGGCCACCGGCGGCACCGGCGGCCGCTCCGCCGGTACGGCGTCCGACGGCACCACATCCGCGACCGGCACCGCGGCGGGCACCATGTCGGCCGGCGCCACGTCGACCGCCGGAACGACGTCCGCCGGGACCTCACCACGGCGGGCGGTGTTGCGGAAGACCGGGCGGTCCGGGGCATGCGTGGCCAGGATGACCACGTCCGGCCGCAGCACCGAGTACACCTGCTGCCGCAGCTGCTCCGGCGCCAGCACCTCGCCCGCACCCGGGCGGCCGCCGTGCAGTGCCTCTATCAGGGCGCGGGTGAAGGTGCCGATCTGCTCCGGGTCCGGGCTGACGACCGCCCACAGCGGAATGCCCTCGCTGAGCGGCGAGACCGCGCCCTGGAGGTACGGCCACACGTTCTGGTCGGCGCTCAGGTCGGCGATGACCAGGGTCTGCCACTCGGCCGGACGGTGGCTCAGCTCGGCGGCGATGGCCTGCCAGGGCAGGCCGTCCTGCCTGGAGTCGCGCAGGGTGAGCTGCAACTGGCCCCCACGCTTGTCGGCGACGACGTGCCCTCCCAGGTGCACCAGCAGCGGCCCGGGGTGCCGGGAGGCGGCGCGCAGGTGGGCGAGGACGGTGTGCGGGTCGCCGGCGCCTGGGAGGTGGACGGCGTCCACCGCGTCGGCGGCGAGCAGCACCTGCGGCGAGACGGCGGCGAGCATCGCCGACAGCACGGGCGCCTGGGCCGGTCCGCCACGCCCCCAGGTGCGGCGTCCGGAGTTGCCGTACCCGCCCTCGATCACCAGGATCCGTCCGCGCGGCGCCGCGCCCAGTCCGCCCGCACCCGTACCCGTGCCCGTGCCCGTGCCCGCGGCAGCCGTACCCGCGACCGTGCCGGGGGCGGAGAACGGCGGCGACGACGCCGGGCCGGGAACCCCCACGGCGGGAAGGCCGGTGAGGGTCCATCCGGTGGGTGCGACGGGCGGTGCGGGCGGCGCCGGGGGCGCGGCCGGCGGTACGGGCGGCTCGTACAGCGCGGCGGGCCCGGGCGGGTGCTCCTCGGAGGGCCGGCGCGAGGGCGGTGGCGGTACCGCGTCCCAGGGGCCCGAGTCCGCGGTCGGCTCGGGACCTCCGGAAACAGCTGTCGTCTCCGCCATCTTCTGGTCACCGCCCCGCCCCGCCGCTGCCGCGGCGTCTGATGCCCTAGCAATCGTGGTGCCTGCCACCACGTCCCGTGCGCGCAACCCTACGAGATCCCGGCACACCCGATCCAGGCCGGGTCGTCGATCGGCGCGCCGACGCGACGCCGTCGCCGCTACGGTGCCTCCATGACCCGCCCCGACCTCCCCTTGCTGTTCCTCGACGTCGACGGTCCGCTCATTCCCTTCGGCGCCCCGCCCCTGGGCGGCTACCCGACCTACCCGGGCCCCGTCCCGTACGGAAACCCGTTGGTGGCGCGGGTCGACCCGGCGCTCGGGCCGCGCCTCCTGGCCCTGCCCTGCGAACTGGTCTGGGCCACGACCTGGTTGGCGGACGCCAACGACTGCCTCTCGCCCCGGCTGGGCCTGCCCCGGCTGCCCGTCGTGGACTGGCCTGCGACGGACGCCCCGGACAACGGAGGTCAACTGCACTGGAAGACGAGGCCCTTGACCGTCCGGGCCGCCGGGCGGCCGTTCGCCTGGGTGGACGACGAGATCACCGAAGCCGACCGCCGCTGGGTCGCGGCCCATCACCCGGCCCGCGCGCTGCTCCACCGCGTCGACCCGCAAGTCGGCCTCACCGACGCCGACTTCGCCACCCTCGATGCCTGGCTGCGCACGGTCTGACCGGGCCCGCCGGCGACCAACGCCGACTGCCCGCCCGATTCCCAGGAGGAGTCGGGCGGGCAGTCGGCGTACGGCCTCAGGAGCCGGCCAGCAGGTCCCGCAGGAGGGTGACCGTGTCGGCGTCGAGGTCCCGGCCGGTGCGGCGGCTCAGCGCGTCGAGGCGGTTGACCGCCCGGAGCAGCTGGTCGCGGGCGCCGGCGGAGGCGTAGGCGTAGAAGAGGTCCCGGTGCAGGAGTTCGACGTCCGGGGCGACGGCGAGGCCGCGGAAGACGGCGGCCTCGGCGCTGCGGTGGTCGCCGTACTGGAGGCGGCGGGCGGCGAGTTCGTGGGCGGTGTCGACGATGGCGGCGATCATGTCCTGGCGTTCGGACTCGGCCCAGCCGTAGGAGGCGGGCGGCGCCTCGGCGAAGGGGGCGCCGCGGACCAGGGCGAGGGCGTGGGCCAGGGCGGCGTCGGCGGTGGCGCTGGTGCTGCGCATGCCGCGCCGGTAGAGGCTGCGGAACTCGTCCCAGTCGCAGGTGACGGCCGGCGCGAAGGAGTAGCCGTCGGTGCCCTCGGTGGGCAGGTGGGCGCGGCCCTCCGGCGAGTTGCCGAACCAGGCCGCGAGGTCGGCGAGTTTGGCCGGGAGCGGGCTCTTGGTGCCGGAGGCGGTGGGGTGCGGGTCGAGGTGTGCGGCGCCGGGGTGCAGGTCGTGGTCGAGGGCGTGGTGATCGGCGCCGGGGCGCAGCGCGAGGTAGACGGCGAGTTCGGTGAGCCGGGGCAGCGCCCCGGGTTCGGCGCTGCCGAGGGTGCCGGCCACGTCGACCGGACCGAGCAGCCGGATCCGGGGCGCGTTGCGCGGGGCGTGCGCCTCCGGGGAACGGAGGATGGCGAGCAGGTCGTCGCTGTCGCTGCGGCCGGGGGTGGTCCGGGCGACGGTGGCCACGGCCGCGGGGCCGGGTTCGGCGTCGGGCCCGGCACCGGCCCCCGCCTCGGACGGGCCGTCCGCGGTGGGATCAGGCCGGGACGGGATCCGCGGGTCGACGCCGGTGGGCGCGGGCGCGCTCTGGTGCGTCGGGGCCGGCTCGGCGGGCCTGGCGGGATCAACAGGCCCGGCGGGATCGACGGGCCCGGCGGGCTCGACGGACCGCTGCGGCGCCACGGGCTGAACCGGAAACACGACCACCGACGCGTCCACCGGCGCCACGTCCGCCGTCTCCGCCCCGACCCGCGGATCGGCCGGCGAATCGACCGACGAACCGGCCGACGAACCGACCGCCGGATCGGCCGGCGAACCGGCTGGCGAACCGGCCGGCAGCCGCAGCTCGCGGGTGGTGTCGTCGGTGGCCTGCTCGGTGTCGGTGGCCGCCTGCCGCCCCTGCCCGTTGATGGCGAACCGCGCCGGCCCGGCCTGTACGGGAATGGGGGCGGGGGACGGAGCCGGCGCCGCCGGGTCCGTGCCCGCGAACGGGCTGGCGCCGGTGCCGATGACCCTGGTCAGCAGCCGGGGCCCGGCGGCCGCGTCCGCGCCCTCCTCGACCTCCGCACCCGACGCGCCGACCGCAGCCAACACGGGTACCGCGAGCGGCAGTTCGGTGGTGTCGGTGTCCTCGTCGAAGTCCGGGTCGAGCCCGGGACCGTCCAGGGTCCAGGCGGGCGCCGGGTGCTGGGTGGTGTCGTCGGCGACCCGGAGCAGCTCGGCGACCTGGTCGTACTGCTGCCCGTCGAGCCGCTGGAGTTCGACGGTCAGGTGCAGGCCGGGGATGGCGGCCTGGCCGGTGGTCGGCAGGGTCCAGCGGGCGACCGGCCCGGTGCCGCGCTCGGGGGCGCGGGTGATGACGGCGACACAGGTGCGCGGACGGGCGTCGAGCAGGCGGCCGAGTTCGGCGGGGGTGTCGCCGCCGGGCTGCTGGGCGCAGAGCACGATCTCGGGGATCCAGGACTCGTCCGCCTGCCCCCGGCTGCGGGCCTCGCGCGGGCTGACGGCCTCGGCGGCGATCAGGGTGGCGCGGGCCTTGGCGGTGCGCGGGCCGAGGGCGGCCAGCGCGGCCTCCAGGGTGGGGTGGCGGTGGATGCGCTCGGCGGCCGGGCCGCTGATCGACACCTCGTCGGCGAGGTCCACCAGGTGCAGGTGGAGCCGGTCGGCGAGCGGGCTGTGGGCGAGTTCGATGGCGAGGGTGCGCAGCACGTCGCGGGCGTCGTCGGGGTGGCCGGAGAGGTGGAGCAGCCGGACGGCCTCCAGGTCGGCGAGCACCACCGAGCCGTCGGGCGAGGTGCCGAGGGTGACCAGCGCGGGGTAGGGCGCGGCGGTCTTACGGGCCTGGGCCGCGCTGAGCAGGTCACCGGAGTCCGCGCCGCACCACCAGACGTTGGCGGCGTGCGCGGCGCGGAACGGCGCGATCGGGGTGGCCGGGCCGGACAGGTGCAGCTCGATGACGTGGTCGAGGGTGATCCGGGCGGCGACGATGGCGGGCAGGCGCTTGCCCCCGCGCACCGTGTTGCGGGCCAGGGTGCGCAGGGCGCGGTCCAGCAGTTCGAGACCGGCCTGGTCCTGGCGGGTCATCAGTTCGTTCTCGAAGGCGGCGGCCTCGGCCTCGGGCATCGCGATGCGGTGCCGGGGGCGGCGGCCCCGCAGCTGGGCACCGCGCTTGTGGGCGACGGTGCCGACCATGATGGCGGCGAGCAGGACGCCGACGGTGGAGGCGGTGAGGGCGACGCTGTAGTCGCCGCCGGATGCCGGGTCGGCATGCGCGGCGGAGGCTGGCGCGGGGGTGTGGGCGGGCGCCTGCGTGGGCGCCGGGGTGGCCTGCTCCGGGGCAGCCTGCGTCGGGGCGGGCGCGGGAGCCTGGGTCGCCGGGGCCTGGCCGGGCGCGGGAGCCGGCGTCTGGGCGGGGGCGGGAGCCGGCGTGGGAGCGGTCGCCCCCGGCACGGTGAGCACCGTCCCCGGCTCCAGCACGTCCGGGTCGGTGAGCCGCTCCCCGCCCGGCGCCTGCACCCCCTTGTTCGCCTCGAACAGCTTCGGCCAGGCCTCGCCGTCACCCAACTCCCGCTGGGCGATGGCGGACAGGCTGTCCCCGGACTGGACGGTCACCGTCTTCGGCCCGCCCGCCCCGGGCTCCGTCCCGGCCTGCGGCACCTCGGCCGCACCGGATCCCGACGCCGCACCGGACCCCGCGGCCGCACCGGCACCGGCATCCGGCGTCTGCGCGGGCGTCTGGGCCGGGGCCTGCGCGGGAGTCTGCGCGGAGGCCTGCCCGGCCGCCTTCGCCTCGTCCGGCTTGGCGTCCGCCGGCATCAGCAGTTCCCAGCCCGGCTGGATCGGCCGGTCCGCGTCGAAGCGGACACCCGAATCGCCCATCGTCCGGCCGTCGTTGAGCTTGGCGATCTCCACCCAGCGTTCGCCGGAGCCCAGTTGACGCTCCGCGATGGACCACAGACTGTCCGCCGGCCGACTGTCCCGCACGGTGTACGTCGCGTGCTGGTCGGCCGCCGGGGCCAGTGCGGGCGCCGACTGCGCCGCGGGCAGCGCGGCCCGCTGCACGCCCGGGGTCAACTGGGCCTGGACGACCGGGGTGTGGGTCAGCTCGGGCACCGCGGCGAAGGCGGAACCGGCCACCGGCAGCAGCCCGAGCACCGAGCCGACGAGTCCGGCCGCGACCCGCTGGCTCCAGCCGAAGGCCGGGATCCGGCGGGCGATCCGGCCGCGCAGCTGGGCGGGGATCTCCAGCAGCACGGAGAGTGCGAAGCAGGCCCAGGCCAGCCAGCCGACCACCACGAGCAGCCAGAGGAACAGCCGCCCGTCGTCCGGACTGGTGAGCGCCTCCCCCACCCCGCCCGACACGACCTCGCCCATCGAGGCCACCGCCTGGGTGCCGTACAGCAGCAGCGCGGGCACGCCGAACAGCAGCGCGAGCAGGGTGACCAGCGCGGCGAGCGCGGTGATCAGGGCGCCGCCGCGGCGGCGCCCGGCCCGGTGCCCGGTTCGGGTCCGGCCCCTCGCGTGTCGGTCCCGGTCGTTCCCGGTTCCCGTCCGGGCGGTTCCGGCCCGAGCGGCTCCCGCCGGGTTGGTTCCGTCCCGGCCGGTACGGGCCTGGGCGGATCGGGCCTGGTCCTTGGCACGTGGCGCGGCCATCAGTCGGTCTCCGCTTTCTCGACTCCGTGGACGAGGGTCGCACTGCCCTTGCCCGTTACCTTCCGCTCCCCGAGGGCGCCCAGCAGGACCGGGCGGTAGTCGGCCTGCACGGTGACGGTGACGACCCTGCCGTCACCGGAGAACTCGACCTCGCCGACCCGTAGCCCGTACAGCCCGAGGTAGGCGTCGGCGGCCTGCCGGACGTACTCCTGCTGGACCTTGAATCCCTTGCCCTGCAACACCGCCGCCTGGTCGAGCTGTTGTCCGCCGACCCGCGCGGCCTCCTGGGCGTAGGCGTCGGTGCGCTCGGCGACCCGCAGCCGGCCGCCCGCATCGATCACCAGGGCGATGACGAGCACGACGTAGGCCGCGCAGATCGCCACGAAGAGGGCGACCGCGCCCCGGTCGGACCGGCGCGAGCGCCCGGTCCGGCGCCGCAGTCCGCTCAACACCCGCATCCCCTCCCCCCGATCCGCACGTCGTCTCCCCACCGGCTCCCCACCGGGCGCCCCTCGGTGCCGTTCCGTCATCCCCCGAGCGCTCTCCGCTTGCGTCTCCCCCGCGCGGGCCGTCCCCAATCCCCCGGCCGACCCGCCGGGGGCCTCGCGGTGTCCGGTGCGCCGTCACGCGCCCCGTCTCATGTCCTGTCCTGCGTCCAGTCCTGCGTGCTGTCCTGCGTCGTGTCATGTGCGCTGTCTTGCGTCTCGTGTCATGTGCGCTGTCGTACGTCGTGTCGTGCGTCGTGTCGTGCGTGCCGTCAGGTGCCGCGGTAGCGGTCCACCACGGAGGTGAACTCTCCGACGAGGTGCTTCGTCACGGGCACCCCGGCCGGTCCGCCCAACAGGTCGACGAGTTCGACGTCGCAGACCACCGTGACGGTGACGGTCGTGACCGGCCCGCCCGGCAGGTCCAACTGGCCCTTGCCGACCCGTACGTCGCCGTTGCGGCAGGAGACGCCCTGCTGGTTCAGCGTCGCCCGGGCGGAGTCCGCGGCGGGCTGGTCCATCCCGTCGACGCTGCGCTGCAGCGAGGCGGTACGGGCCCCGGCCCGGGCGGCGGCCTCGACCGTTCCGGCCGTGGTCTGCACCCGCCCTGCCGCGATCGCGAGCAGGACCAGCCCGACCACGGGCGGCACGACGATCGCCGCCTCGATCGCGACCCCGCCCCGGTCCGCCCGCCGGGCGAGCCACCGGGGCCGGGGCCGGGGCCGCGACCGGAGCCCGGGCCGCCACGACAGCAGGCGCGCGCGGACCCCCCGGCTCACTGCGTCACCACCGGCGGGACGAAGCGCTCGCGCGGCGCCTCGGCGTACTGCCGGACGCTGGGCGCCGAGAGCCCGGGGATCAGCAGCGGAGGCGTCAGCTCCACGGTGACCCGGATCGTCTCGGGCGTGCTGCCGTCGGTCCGCACCTGGTACGACCGCACGCCCTGCCGGTCCAGGAAGTCCCGGGCCTGCCGCTGGGCGGCCTCGTTCTTCACCTCGTCCGTCGCGTTCCCCTGCACCCGCCCGGCGTCCACGCCCTCGCGGGCGGCGGTGAGCGCGACCTGCCGGTCGTACCACCACAGCGAGGCCTGGACGACGAGCAGCAGGAGCAGCAGGACGACCGGGAAGACGATGGCGAGACTGATGCTCATCGACCCCCGGTCGCCGCGGCGGCGAGGAAGGCGCATCACTTGGAGGCGCCACCCGCGCCGCCGGGCAGGTTCGGATCCTGCTCGACCTTGGTGACCACCTTGTCCTTCAGCAGGTACAGCGCGGTCGCGACGGCGCCCGCGACGAACACCAGCGCGATGATGGCGAGGGCGAGTTCGATGCTGATGGCGCCGCGGTCGCCGCGCGCGCGGGCGGCGCGCAGCCGGCCCAGCCGCAGCGTGAACAGCAGCAGGGCGAACTGCACGGGCAACAGGGCGGGTCGTAGGACGGGTCGCAGCACCCGGCCTGCCAACTGGGCGAGTCGTACGGTCATCGGGCTCTCCGGTGGGTGTGGTGTGGTGTCAGCTGCTCTTGCTCGGGGACGGGCTTCAGTTGAGCATCTGGTGGAGCGCGGGAAAGACGATCAGGACGGTCATCAGCAGGGTCAGCGCGGCCCCGGGCGCGACCATCCGCTCGCTGTCGGCGTTGGCGCGGGCGAGGTCCTCGGCGAGCAGTTCGCCGCGCAGCCCCTTGGCGCGGGCCCGCAGGGTGTCGTACACGGCGGCGCCGTCGGTGCCGGACAGCCGCATGATGTCGGCCACGTCCTGGAGCGGGCTGAGCCCCAACTCCGCGGCCAGCGCGTCGAGTCCGGCCCAGGGTGGGAGCCGGTCGGTGGCCGCGCGCTCCAGGGCGTCGCGGATCCGGCGGAACACCGTGCCCTGCCCGACCGAGGCGGCGCGGCGCAGCGCCTCGGCGGGGCCGCAGTCGGCGGCCCGCTCCAGCGCGACCAGTTCCAGGTAGGCGGCGATGCCGTGCAGGTACTCGGTGCGCGCCTCCTTGGCCTCGCCCCGCACGATGGCGTCCGGGACGAAGAAGAGCAGGCCGGCCAGCAAGGGCCCGGCGACCAGCGGCAGGGCGAAGGGCAGGCCGACGTCCATCAGCAGGGCCATCGCGCCGAGGTAGGCGGGCAGCACCAGGCCGATCGCGGCGAACAGCAGCTTGTGCACCATGAACCGGGCCGGGCTGCGGCCGATCAGGGCGAGTTCGCGGTGCGGGATGGAGACCCCCCGCAGGGTGAGCGAGCGTTCGCCGATCCGGTCGTACCAGCGCGGCCGCTCGTCCGGGTCCTGCTGCCGGTCGGCGGGAGCGCGGTGCAGCCGGTCCAGCGCCTGACTCAGGTCGGGTGGCGCGGGCCGCAGTTCGGCGATCAGCAGGGCGACACCGCCCGCCGCGGCGGCACCGGCCAGCACGGACCAGGGGGAGATCACCGGACCTCCCCGAGCTGCTCGGCCGGCTCCGCCTCGCCGACCTGGCCGCCTCGCCGGCCGCCCCTGCTGCGCCGGTCCGGCGTGAGCAGCCGGGGCACCGGCGGGTGCGAGGCCAGCGCCCGCATCCAGGCGATGATCGCGACGAACAGGGCGGCGACCACGGCAAGCACGATCTGGCCGAGGAAGGTCCCGTACGGGCGGGTGTACTCGGTGTTGAAGGAGCCGATCGTGACGACCAGCACGATGATGCCGACCAGCCAGCGGATGGTGGTCCGGTGCTTGGCCCGGTCGGCCTCGATGGCGCGGCGCTGGCGGACCTCCTCGCGCACCGAGTCGGCCATGTCGGAGAGTGTGCGGGCCAGGCCCGGGCCGCTGTCCCCGGCGCGCAGCACCAGGGCGGCGAGCACCTTGTCGGCGGTGGCGTCGGCCAGGCTGTCGGCGAAGGCGTGCAGCGCCTCCTCGGGCCGCCAGCGGGCCTGGAGCCGGGCGGCCAGTTCGCCGATCTCGTCCTCCAGGGCGGCGGGGGCGGTGCGGCGGCTGGTGACGATGGCCTGGTTGAGGCCGACACCGAGCAGCAGCACGTCGGCGATCCGCTGGGTCCACTCGGACAGCGCCTCCAGCCGCTCGATCCGGTGGGTGTCCGGGCGGGTGGTGTCGAACAGCCAGGGCAGGCCGAAGACGGCCAGCGGCACCAGCAGCGCGGTGAGCGGGATGCCGGTGAACAGCCAGGCCAGCGGGGCGCCGGCGAGCGCGATCGGCAGCTGGACGCGGCGCAACCGCACCATCCGCATCGAGGCGGTGCCGGGGGCGCCGTACCAGAAGACGTGGGCGCGGTCGGCCAGCGGGTTGTCCCGCCGGGCGGTCTCGTCCTCGTCGGCAGGCTCGCTGCCGCGGGCCCAGGCCACCAGGGCGACCAGGCCGCCCGCGACCGCCAGCCCGCACAGGGCGAACAGCAGCATCACCGCGCGCCACCACCGATCCGCAGGTGCAGCGGGGTGGCCCAACTCCCGTACCGGGAGTCGAGCAGCGAGGCGTCGAAGCCGGCCCGGCGCAGGTCGTCCAGGCACTGCGGCGGGGTGTGCGGGACGGCCCGCGGCTCACCGAGGTCCGGCCGGGGGCCGAAGACGGTGTTCAGCGCGGGCCGGCCGCTCTCGCCGAGGCCGGTGACCTCCAGCACGTGCGAGACGAAGCGGTGCCGGCGGCCGCCGACGGCGGTCTCGTCGACCATGGTGACGTGCACGATGAGGTCCAGGGCGTTGGCGGTGAGGCGGTAGGCGAGCGAGTCGGTCATGTGCGAGCCGTACTCCAGGCAGAGTTCGGCGATGCGGTCGACGACCATCTGCGGGCCGCGGGCGTGCAGGGTGCACATGGAGCCGCCCTCGCCATTGGTCATGACCCGCAGCATCGGGACGACCTCGCCGGAGCGGACCTCGCCGACGATGATCCGGGACAGCGTCATCCGCAGCGCGGCCGGAATGAGGTCGCCGATCGTCAACTCCCCTGCCAGGCGGCCCTCGACGCGTTCGCCGTTGCCCTCGCGGGCCTCCATCGGGACGACCTGGCGCAGGTGGCCAAGGGTGTGCAGCCAGAGCTCGAACTCCGACTCCAGGGTGCCGATCCGTTCGTCCGGCGGGATCTCGGCGGCCATCGCGCGCAGCAGGCTGGTCTTGCCGACGCCCTGGGTGCCGGTGATCATCACGTTCTTCCGGGCCCGGATCGCGGCCGCCAGGAAGGCGGCCAACGTGGAGTCCAGGGTCCCGAGTTCGACCATCTCGGGCAGGGTCGCGGAGGCCACCCGGTGGCGTCGGATCGCCACGTACGGGCGGGGCGTCACCTCGGTCAGCGCCTGGAGACGCATGCCGCCCTCCAGCCGCAGCGCCAGCGTCGGGCTGGCGGTGGACAGGCTGCGTTCACCGCCGCCGTGCTGGCGGGCGAGGTCCTGGAGCAGCTCGACGAGTTCGGCGTCGCTCTCGGCCACCGGCGGTACCTGGCGCAGGGGTTGGTGCACCTTGGAGACCCAGACGTCGTCGCAGCCGTTGATCAGGATGTTCTCGATCTCCGGGTCGTCCAGATAGGGCTGGAGCCGGCCGGCCCGGAACAGCAGGTCGAAGACGGCCTCGGAGAGGGCGCGGTCCTGCTCCCGGGTGGGCGGGATGCCGTGGGTCTGCGCGTAGGCGTCGGACCAGCGGGCGACGGCCTCCTCGATCAGTGCCCGGCCGCGCTGTCGGCGGGTGGCGCGGTCCGGTTCGGAGCCGGAGGCGGTCGTCAACCGGCTGATCTGCTGGTGCAGTTCGGCCGCGACCTGGCGCTTGAGCTCGCGCGCGACCTGCGGGTCGACGGCCGGGCGGGTGGCGGCGCCGCGCAGGTCCAGCGAGGGCAGCTGGGAGGGCACGGCGGTGGGCCCGGCGGCGCCACCGGGGGCCGGGGCGACCGGGCCCGGCCGGTAGGCCTGGGGCTGCTGCGGCTGGTGCGGCTGCTGCTGCGGCTGTACGCCGACCGGCCCGGGGGCGGGTGCCGGCAAGGGCGTGGACCAGGGCAGGGCGGCCGGGTCGGCCGTCGGGTGCTGGTGCAGGGGGCTACCGCGCACGGAGCACCTCCCCGGGGTTGTGCGGGTACTGCCGACCGTTGAACTGACCATCCGTCACTATCGGCTCCTGGAGCGCGTACTGGCCGTACTGGCCGCCCTCACCGTCCGGCGCCCCCGACTGGACGTGCGCCGGGAACGGCGCCGGTGCGGCCGGCTGCGGCGCCAGACCGGCGAGCGGAGCGACCGGGCCGGTGGTGATCACCGGCGGGGTGTAGGACGGCTGCTCGGCCTCGCCCGGCCCGTAGGCGTGCTGCCCGTACGACTGCTGGCCGTAGGCGGGTTGGCCGTACGACTGCTGCCCGTACGACTGCTGGCCGTACCCGGGCTGCCCGTAGGCGGGCTGCTCGTAGGCCGGCTGCCCGTGTGGGCTCGGCGCGGGCGCGGGTGCGGACGGCGGGACGGGCCCGGGAACCGGCCCGGGCACGGGGACGGTCGGCGGGACGGGTACCGGCGGGGCCTGGACCGGCGCCGGTATCGGAGTCGGTGTCGGTGTCGGTGTCGGTACCGAGGCGGGCGCCGAGAGCTGTGCGGGCGCGGGCGCGGCGTTCGGCGCCAGCCGCTGCCGCCGTCGGCGGATCAGCAACTGCACCTCGTCGGCCGCCGAACGCGCCGTGCGCATCAGCTCGGAGCGGATGAACCGCCGGTCGGTGGTGTCGCCGCCGTCGGAGAGCACCCGCGCGGTACGGGCCGCGTGCGGCAGCACCCCGAGCACCGGCAGGCCGAACTCGCGCGACACCTCGGCCCCCGAGTACGGCCCCTCGGCGACCAGCAGCAGCCCGAGCGCGTCCGACCCGGTGCCGCCCGCGGCCAGGTCCTCGGCGAGCGCGGACACCCGGGGGCGGGCCGAGCTCAGCCCGCGCAGGGTGGTGCGGACCGTCACCGCCACCACGTCCGCGCGGCGGGCCAGCACCGCACTGGTCCCGGTGGCGCCGGAGCGGCCGAGGTCCACGATGACGTCGTAGCCCTGCTGCTCGATGCCGTGCAGCAGTTCGGCGAGCGGCTCCCAGGTGTAGGCGAGGCCGGGGGCCTGGGCCGGGTCGGTCAGACCGGGCAGCAGCAACCGCTCGGCCTCGCCCTCGGGCGAGAGGTCGATCAGCTGCTCCCAGATGGTCTGGGCGAGCAGCCCGCGCCGGTCGGCGACGGCCAGGTTGCGCAGCCCGTACACCGCCTCGACCCGGCCCTCCAGGGCGCCCGCGAGCACCGCGCCGCCGTCCGGGTCGGCCTCCACCAGCAGGATCCGCCGGCCGGGCTGGAGCGGCCAGGCCAGCAGCAGCGCCAGGGCGGTCGTGGTCGCGCCGGGGGCGCCCGGGCCGCCGACCACCGCGATCACCGCCATCAGGCGCCGCCCGTCCCGGCCGGGGGCGCGGGCGTGCCGGAGGCTCCGCCGGAGGCCGGCGCACCGCCGGGGGTGGCCGCCGGGGAGGCGGGGGAACCGGGGGACGCGGGGGTGGCGGAGGGCGCCGGGGCGGCCGCGCCGCCCGCCGAACCGGCGCGCGGCGCCAGCAGCACCTGGATCCGCCCGCCGGCCACCCACTGCGCCAGCCGGGGCCCGTCCGCCGTGCCGACCGCCACGTCGATCACCTGGCTGCCGTCGGTGTCCACCCGGCCGACCGTGATGACCGTCGCGGCCAGCGAGTCGGGCCGGCCGTTGTCGGGGGTGTTGACCACGACGATCTGCTGCCCGGGCTGGAGCCGGCTGGCGGGCAGCTGGGTGCGTTTGGCCGACACCCCGACCACGATCTGCCCGGGCTGCACCGACAGGCCCTGGGCGAGGTCGGAGCCGGTGAGCATCGCGCCGCGCTTGAGGTCGGTGGCGGCCCTCATGCCGACCGCCCTGCCCCGGTCCTGCGCCGACAACGGCCGCAGCGCCGGGTCGCCCGCGATCCGGGCCACCACCAGGTCGTCCTCGGTGATCACCTGTCCCCAGGGCACGTCCCGGGCCAGCGCCAGCACCGCGACCCGCTGGCCGGTGCTGTTGTAGAGGACGGCGCCGCCGAGGCCGCCGGCGGCGATCAGCGCGACGGCCATCGCCAGCATCGCCGGGCGCCGGCGCCGGGCCCGCATCGTCCGGCCGGGCGCGTGCGGCGCGGCCCGCCCCCGGCCGCCCCGGCCCTGGTTCTGGTCCTGCTGATCCGGCACCGCCACGGACACCGCGGCGCCTGCGGCCGTGCCGGATCCCGGCGTCGCGAATGTACGGTTGTCCACCGGGTTCCGCCCTTCCCTCGTTCGCTTCCGGATCGTCAGTCGGCTCGTCGGTCGGCTTGCCGGTCGGATCGCCCGTCGGATCGCCGGTCGGCCCTTCGGCGGCCTGATCGCCGTCGTGGCGGGGTCAGTTGAGGACCTGCATCTCGGCGACCCTGAGCGCGAGGTCGGCCCCGCGCGGCATGTCGAGGTCGAAGGTCTTCGGGTTCGGCCCGGTGATCACCACGTGCGCCTGCCAGTTCGCCGTGACCGTGCCGTTGAAGACGCCGTCCTTCCTGCTCCCCGAGCCGACCGGGAACTCGTAGCCGCAGTCCGGGGACTTGGCGGCGCCGTACTTGGGGTCGTACGGCGTCCCGGCGGTGGCGCAGTCCACGCTCATGCCGTCGCCGAAGTCCCAGGTCATGCCCTTGAGCCGCGCGGTGACGGTGACGGACGCGCCCGGGACGGCCAGCGAGCTCGGCGCGGGCGCCGTCATGCCCTCCGCCCACAGCCAGACCGGCGCCTTCACCACGGCGGTGTCCTTGGGCGCGACGCTCGCCACCGGGGTCGGGAAGGCCATCCGGCCGGCGAGCAGCTTCCCCTGGACGGTCAGGTCGACCACCTGGGTCGCGCCCGCGGCGTTGCTGACGAACACGGTCTCCATGCCGCCCTGCCCCCCGTCGGTCTGCGGGCAGACCTTCGAGTAGACCGCGCCGTCCGTGGACTTGTGCCCCTCCCAGGCACGATCGCCCTCGGGGGGCTGCTTGTCCAGCGGGCGGAAGTAGCAGCCGTTGTCGCTGTTGAAGTAGCCGCGCTCCGGGTCGTAGCAGGCCCACTGGGTGCCGTGGTAGCTGCACACCTGCGGCCCGCCGTCGTCACCGCCGCCACCGCCCTGGGAGGGACGGGGGGCCGGGGTCTTCCCCCCGCTCCCGGCGTGCGTGCAGATCACGCTCGGGGCGCATTGTTCGGCGCCGGCGTCCGGTGGTTCGTCCGCCGTCGCGGTCACCGCCGAGGACAACAACAACCCGGCGGACAACGATGCGGCGAACACGAATCGCCGGGCCGGTTTCCGTGAGTTCAGCATGTCCGGTCCACCTCCCGCTTGAAGTCGTAGATCAGCCAATGCGCTTGGAACCAGCGCAGGGACGCGGTCGCGACATAGCGGTTCAGTCGGTCGGCCGGTTCCTTCGCGGCCCCGGTGACGGCATCGACACGGCGCCAGGCCGACAGGTCGACGCAGTCCTCGATCACGGCGGTCTGCGGATCGGCTTTCAGGTCAATGGACTTGACCACGGCCGAATTCCGCGGCGTTCCGGTCATCACCAGTTTGGCGTCGTGGAGTTGGCGCAGGCCCACCAGGGCGTCGGACAGGGCCCGCCCGGAGGAGTACGCCTCCAGTGGGGCGCCGTCCGAATCCGTACGCCCGAAGGCCTCGGCCTGGGCCTGCCACCAGTCCTGATACGTCTTCACGGCCAGCCGCCCCTTGGCCCCTTCCGGGCCTTCGGTCGGCGCGATCGTGGCGTTTACCGAACCACTCGAAGGAGTTAACGGGTTCACTCCCGCAACAGTGGGTGCAGCCGACCCGAGACGATCGGTGGAACCGCCGGCACCACCGCTCGCGCAAGCGCCGAGCAGCAACACCAGAACCGCCCCACCAACCCCAACCGCCCCAGGGCGCAACACATTTCCGCGCTGCCGCATCGCCCCACCTCGTCGCGACCGAGCCGATCCGTGATCCACGGCCGCCAGGAGAATTCCGCCGTCCCGCCGGTGTTTCCGCTGGGGATCGATTCTTCGCCAACCCACCCCATCACGGCAACACCTCAGGCCACCTGACCTTACGCGGAAGGCGGTTCCGTCGGGGCACTTTCGCGCCACAGAACGGCCAACAGTTCTTCGGAAAGCGACAATCCGGCCAATGCCCCCCGAACCGCGGCCCGATTTCGCATCAACAGGCGCCCGCCGTGCGGAGGAAGGAGCAGGCGCGCGCCCGGCGCACCCGAACCGCCTGACGCGGCGTCGGCCGCGCCGCCCCCGTCGAGCAGCCCGGCGACGGCGGGCTGGAGGTCCAGCGGGGCGACGGCCGCGGGGGCACCCGGGACACCGTGGCGCAGCACCGTGGTGAGGGCCCGGCTGAACGATCCCTCACCCCCCGGCCGTACGGCGTCCCGGCCGCGTCTGCCCGGGGTGTAGCGGCCGACCCGGCCCCACAGCGGGACCCGGGAGTAGCTGAGCAGTTCGCCCGCGGTGTCCTCGCCGTCGCGCTCCAGCGCCGCCCAGGCGTCCCGGTCGGCCACCGCGTCGACCAGCAGCAGCGCCTCCTCGTGGTCGCCGTGCACCATCGCGCTGACCACCCAGTCCCAGGCCAGACCGCGCCGGTAGGCGTTGTCGTGGGTGCTGCCGCCGGTGACCAGGGCGAGCCGGCGCCCGCGCGGGTCGGCGACCAGCTGGCCGACCAGGCAGACCACCAGCCAGCGGCCGGAGTGCTGGGCCGCGTTCCGGACGGCGGTGAGCAGCGCGTTGGCGTCCGCGTCCGGCGCCGTGGCGGTGACCCGGCAGCCGGCCGCCCCGGTGTCGAAGAACATCCCGGGCAGCACCTCGGCCAGCAGCCTGGCGCCCTCCGGCGCCTGCGCCGAGCCGCCGTACGCCCGGTCGGGCCCGCCGTCCGCCCCGATCACCACCAGATCGACCCCGCCGGCCATCCGTCCGCCCCCTCCCTCACCGGCCCGGGTGCGGCACGGGTCCGCGCCGCACCGGGTACCGTCCACACCGGTCACACCGGTCCGCCGCGGGGCAGGCTACCGCTCCGGGCGGACGCCGACGGGGCTCCCGGCCCGTCCGCTCAGGGACCATGGGCCCTATCGACGCGCGCGCCGACCGAGGACGATCGGACGCATGGAGCGTGAGGACCGTGTGGAGACCCTGAGCGAGGCCGAGTGCCTGCGGCTGCTCAGCACCGTGCCCGTCGGGCGCGTGGTGTACACCGAGCACGCACTGCCGGCCGTCCTGCCGGTCTCCTTCGAGGTCCTGGACGGGCGGCTGGTGCTCGCCGTGCGCCGGGGAAGTGCCACCGCGCGCGGGCTTGACGGCACGGTGGTGGCCTTCCAGGCGGACATGCTGGATCCGGTCACCCGTACGGGGTGGAGCGTGCTGGTGCACGGGCGGGCCGACGCGGTGCGCGACCCCGAACAGGTCCGGCGGGTGCTGCGCTCCGGGCTGCGGCCGTGGGTGGGGGATCCCGAGCCGCTGTTCATCGCGCTGGTGCCGGAGCTGGTCAGCGGCCGGAGGCTGTTCCCGACGGGGCAGTTCGGACAGGGCACGCTGGGGCGCACCGCGCTGCGGCCCTGAGCGGCCGTCGCCCCGGTTCCTCCGCTGCTCCTGACAGATACCAGCGGGTAGGCATACGCTTCCGGCGTCCTGACCCCTCCCCGGGGCCCGTCCCCTCCAGGAGCGCACCGTGACGACCTTCGCCTCCCTCGCCGAGCTGACCGCCGCCGTCGGCACCGAACTGGGCACCAGCTCGTGGCACACCATCGAGCAGCGGCAGATCGACCTCTTCGCCGAGGCCACCGGGGACCACCAGTGGATCCACGTGGACCCGGAGCGGGCGAAGGAGAGCCAGTTCGGCTCCACCATCGCGCACGGCTACCTGACCCAGTCGATGATCCCGGTGCTGGCCAAGGAGTGCTACGGGGTCGAGGGCGTGCGGATGGCGCTGAACTACGGCTCGGACAAGGTGCGCTTCCCCGCCCCGGTGCCGGTGGGCACGGCGATCCGGGCCACCGCCGAGCTGGTGTCGGCCACTGAGGTGCCGGGCGGGGTCCAGGCGGTGGTGCGGTTCACCATCACCAGCGAGCAGAGCGCCAAGCCGCACTGCGTCGCGGAGACGATCACGCGCTTCTACGCGTAGCGGCACCGGGGCGCCGGGGTCTCAGCACGCAGGGTCTCAGCACGCGGGGGTCTCGACACGCCGCAATCCCAACACCTGGTGGCGGGTACGCCGAACGGACCGCGCCGGGCTCCCCACCAGGTCCGGACGGGCCACGGCGAGTAACCTCCGACGAGATGGTTGTCGTGCCACAGTGGCCTCAACTGCCCCTGGGGTGCGCGCCCCGGCCCGCTCGGTAGCCGTGACCGTCCCTGGAGGAGCCGTGCCCCGCCCCGCCCCGTGGTTCTCCCGCCTCGCCGGTCTGACCTCACAGCTCGTCCCGCCGTCCGCCGGGCCCTCCGCCGACCGGGCCGTCCCCGGCCTGGCCGGACTGCCCCGCGCGGCCTGGCACCGGGTCCGGACCGAGGCCTTCGGGGCCGAACCCCGGGGCGAGCGGCTGGCCCGGATCCGCCGCTCGCCGCAGTTCGTCGACGGCGCCTTCCGCAACCCGGTGCCGACCCGCCGCCTGGTCTACGAACGCAGCCCGCTGGAGATCACCCGCGCCCAGCTGGGCGGGGACAAGACCCGCCGGACCCCGGCCGCCGCCGTGCCGGTGCACCGGCTGCTCCCCGTCGACCTGGCCGCGCCGCCGGAGTCCGGACTGCGGCTCACCTGGCTCGGGCACGCCACCGTGCTCGCCGAGATCGGCGGACGGCGCGTCCTGCTCGACCCGGTCTGGGGCGAGCGCTGCTCGCCGTTCGCCTGGACCGGGCCCAAGCGGCTGCACCCGGTGCCGCTGCCGCTGTCCGAACTCGGGCCGGTGGACGTGGTGGTGATCTCCCACGACCACTACGACCACCTCGACATGGCCACCGTGCGGGTGCTGATCGGGAGCGGCGCGGTGTTCGCCGTACCGCTCGGGGTCGGGGCGCACCTGGAGCACTGGGGGGTGCCGGCCGGGCGGATCGTCGAGCTGGACTGGTGGGAGTCGGCGGAGGTCGCCGGGCTGACCCTGACCGCCACGCCCGCCCGCCACTACTGCAGCCGCGGACCGCGCACCAGCGCGCTGTTCCTGTGGGCCTCGTGGGTGGTGGCCGGCGGCGGGCGCCGGATCTTCCACAGCGGGGACACCGGCTACTTCCCCGGCTTCACGGAGATCGGGCGGCGGCTCGGGCCCTTCGACGCGACGATGATGCAGGTGGGTGCGTACAGCGAGTTCTGGCCCGAGGTGCACATGACCCCCGAGGAGGGCGTCCGGGCCCACCTGGACCTGGGGGGCGAGCTGCTGCTGCCGATCCACTGGTGCACCTTCAACCTGGCCATCCACCCCTGGGAGGAACCGGCCGAACGCGTCGTCACCGCCGCCCAGACGCTCGGCGCCCGGCTCGCGGTCCCCCGCCCCGGCAAGCCCTTCGAGCCCGCCGACCCGCCCGCGCTGCGCCTGTGGTGGCGCGCCGTCGCCGCCGCGCCGCGCGGCATCGAGCCGCTGGTCGCGGAGCGCGCGGGTGCGGCGGGGACGGGTGCGGCGGCGGGGACGGCGGGCGCCGAAGCGGGGACGGGGACGGGGGCGGGCCGAGCAGAGGCGCGCGAACAGGTAACAGACTTCAGCGAACAGATTTCAGATTCTGTCAGCTGAAATCTGTTCGCTGAAACCCGTCAGCCGTCAGCCGTCAGCACCCGACCCCGCGAGCACGTCCCGCAGCACCCGGGCCTCCTTCACCAGCCGGCTCGACCCGCCCCGCTCGGCCACCGCCGTCACCTCGGCCACCGGCCCCCGTGCACGGGTGCGCCGGGCGCAGTCGGCGGCGAGCGCGACCAGGTCGCCCAGACCCCGTGCGGACGGGTCGGCCGCCCCCAGCAGCCCGGGCAGCGCCGCGCCCAGCACCGACCAGGCCGTCCGGTACGCGCCGGTCTCCGCCACCAGGCCGAGCGCCGTCGCCAGCCGGGCCGGCTTGACCGTGCCCCGGGCCACCAGCTCGCCCAGCTCCCGCCCGAGCAGCGCCCCGTCCAGCTCCCCCCGCGCGGCGAGCACCAGCAGGGCGTCGACGGCCCCGGTGCGGTCCTCGGCGTGCCGGGCGCCCAGCCCGTACGCCAGCGCCAGGTGCACCGCGAGCCCGGCCGGACCGCCGGACTCGGCGAGGAGCGGCAGGAGCCGGCCCGCGCCGCGCTCGTCCCGGTCGGCGCCCAGCGCGAAGTGGTCGAGCCAGCGGGCGGCCAGTTCCTCCCGGTGCCAGGGCAGCATCGCGGTCCAGTGCGTGATCGGCCGCCAGGCCCAGTCGTACACCTTGCGGGCGCGGGACACACTGGGCTCGGTCGGCTCCAGCAGCGCCCGGAACTCGCGGTCGAGCCGCTCGCCGTCCGGCCCCTTGGGCCCGGTGCCGATGCCGGGCTGGGCGACGACGATCCGCTGCAGGTCCTCCCACCAGCGTTCCGCGTAGTGGCGGCCGCGCTTGGAGCCCCGGCCGGGCGCGAACAGCACCCGCTCGGACGGCTGCCCGGGCAGGCCGCCGGTGCGCAGCCAGTGCGCCAGCCACCGCCCGGCCGGCGAGGTGAGCGCCTCGGCGGCCCGTAGCACCTCCGGGTCCGCGGCGGGCCCGACCCGCAGCAGGGCCGCGCACAGGTCGGCCCGGCCCGGCACCACCCCGGCCGCCTCGTACCCGGCGAGGCGCTCGACCAGCACGTCCGCCGCGAGCGCCCCGGTGGCGTGGGTCGGGGTGGCGAGCAGGTACGGCGGCCGGTCGGAGGCCACCTGCCAGGCGGCCTCCTCCAGCCGGGCGGCGAGCACCTCGCCGTGGACGGTGGTCTGCGGGCCGCGCAGCGGGGAGCGGCCCTTGCCGCCGAGGAGGTCCCAGAGCCGGCGCGGCGGCGTCTCGCCCGCCACCGCGGCCACCACGTAGAGGACGTCCCGGGGCATGGTGTCCATCCACCGGATGGTGCCGTTCCACGGGTGCGTCCGGCGGACCGGCTCCAGCGCCTCGACCAGTGCCTCCCGGTCCAGGTGGGCCTGCCGGACCAGCCCGTCCAGCACCCGTTCGAAGGCCGCGACGTCCTCCTCCCGGCCGGCCAGCAGGGCGGAGAGCTCCTCGGCCAGTTCGGCCGCCGAGCCGATCGGCGCCCCGAGGGGGCGCGGTTCGGGGGCGGGCGGCAGGAGTTCGTCCTCGTCAGCGGTCGGCAGGTCGCCGCCGACCGGTGCGCCGAACAGTTCGCCTGCCCTCGGGTGGTGGACGGGGTTCAGCGTCTCGGCGGCGGCGCGCAGCTCGGGCAGCACCGCCTCCCCCGCCGCCCGGAGGTGACGGGCCACCACGTTGAGGGCCCGCTCCTGGACGCCCGGGTCGGCGTGTCCGAAGGCCTCGGCCGCCGCGAGCACCACCGGGCCGGAGCGTTCCGGCGCGCGCCGGGCGGCCTTCTCCAGCCAGCCCAGCTGGGCGCGGACCAGCTTCTTCTCGGCCCGGAACAGCACCACCGCCGAGGCCTCGACGAGCGCCTCGGGCTCGATCAGCCCGGCCTCGTCCAGCTCCGCCAGCGTCCCCTGGGCGTGCCCGGCGACGGTCGACGGGCCGTCCAGCAGCGCGACCAGGTCCCGGACCCGGGCCGCGTACTCCTCGGGCGCGGGGTCGAGCGCCCGCAGCACCTCCAGGAAGGACCGCTGGTCGGCCGGTTTGCCGCCGCGCAGCAGCCGGGCCAGCGAGCGGTCGATCAGCTCGGTCCGGTCCAGGACGCCGGTCGCGGCCAGCTCGGCGATCGCCTCCGTCCAGACGTCCCCCGGCCGGGGGCTGAGCCGTCTGGCCAGCGAGCCGCCGACGTCGGCCAGGTCCAGTACCCGGGGCGCCAGCTCCGGGGTCAGGCGGTCGGCCCGCAGCTGTTCGGCGAGCGTCGGGCGCGGGCCGCCGACGTCGAGCTTGCCCTCCATCCAGCTGCGGACGAACGGCTCGCTCACCGGCGCCGCGCAGCCGGTACGCCGGACGACGGCCTCGGCGAGCGGGTGCATCGACCAGGTCCAGGCCCGCGCGGGCCGCTCGGCGAGCCGCCGGGCCACCTCGATCTGCCACTCCTGCGGCTGCGCCTCGACCACCGCGTGCAGCACCGGGTGGCGCGCCCAGTCGCGGACGCGGAGGTCGTCGGCGCCGAGCCAGCGCGCGGCGGCGGCCGGACCGGAGTGGCAGCCGACCCCGGCGGCCAGCAGGGCGCCCCTGACGTCGGTCAGGTCCTGCGACCAGTCCCCGCGCAGTTCCTTGCGCAGGTCCTTGAGCGCGGGCAGGCAGGCCCGCCGCCGCGCCTGGTCCAGGCCGGCGAGCAGCTCCGGTATTCGCGCCAGCCGCCCGGCCCGGACGGCCGCGAGCAGTTCCTCCACCCCGCCCTCCGCGTCCAGCCCGCCCTCTGCGCCCGCCCCGCCGTCCGCGCCCACCGTGTCCTCCATCGCGTTCACCCCTCGGCCCCCGCCGACTCCCGGACGATCCCGACGGCCAGCGCGTGCTTGCACGGCCCGCGCCCGCCCCGGTACTTGGCCCACCACAGACAGGTGCAGCCGACCCGCCCCGCCGCGTCCGTCCGCACCCGCTGGATGTGGTCGTCCACCGTGACGACGGCCGTCGCGCCGTCCGCCTCCAGTCGCACCGCGCCCGCCGCGACCAGCTCCCGGGCGGCCCGCAGCCGGGGGTTGGCCGCCTCGGCGTGCCCGGCCCGGTACGGGAGTTGGCGGTGGAAGTAGGCGGCCTCGGCGGTGTCGTAGCCGATCTGCCCGGCAGTGCCGAGCCGGGTGAGCGCGGCCCGGACCCGCTCGGCGCCGATCCCGGCCTGCTCGGCCAGCTCCGCGATCTCGATCCGCGGCTCCCAGGCGAGCAGCACCGCGACCAGGTCGGCGTCGCGCTCGGCCGCCTCGGTGGCCAGGGCGCCGAGCACCCCGCCCTCGCCGGAGAAGCCGCGCGAGGCGTCCGGCGAGAGGGTCAGGGTGAGCCGCATGCCGGGCAGCACCACCTCCCAGGCCGAGGCGGTCGGCTCCCCGGCGGAGACCGGCGCGTACACCCGGAGGGCGAGCGCGTGCCGCAGCACCCGCTGCAGCGCGACCAGCCGCTCGGGCCCGGGCAGGCAGACCGCGCCGGGCACCGGGCGGGTGGTGGGCCGCAGCGTCCGCCCCGCCGGGACGACCCAGCCGACGCCGCCGCGCCCGCCGCGCGGAAGCGAGCGCAGGAAGCGCACCGCCTCGGCGGCGGGCAGCTCGGCGCGCGGTTCGAAGCCCGCGGCGACCACCTGGGTCTCGGCGAAGCCGCGCAGCCAGCGCTCCGGCAGCGGCACCTTCCGTTCGACCAGCGGGCCGTCGAAGGTCGTGACCTCCAGTGCGTCCGGCCCGACCGCCAGGTGCAGCGGGTCGGCCGGGCCGATCCTGGTGAGCGCCTCCCGCAGCGGGTCGTTGACGTCCACGTTGGTGGTGCCGTGGCCGATCTCGTCGCCGTCCAGCCCGGCCGCGAGCACGTCGAGCCGGGCGTAGACGCCGCAGCAGCCGGAGAAGGACTCGAAGCGCAGCCGGTCCCCGTTGGCGGTGACCACCGGGTCGAGCGAGGCGCGCAGCCGCGGCTGGTGGTAGCGGGCGGCGGCGACGTCCGCCACCGCGAGCAGCGCGGCGGCGGCCGGCGCCGGGTCGGCCAGGAAGCCCGTGAAGAAGCGCGGGTTGGCGGCCGCCCCGAGCGGGGTGGCGCCGCCGGAGGTGGCCAGGTCGAGGCGCCGCCCGTCGGCACCGTCCAGGACGGCCGACGGACGCAGGTAGGCGTACCCGTGTGCGGATTGCGTCATGCGGAGCACGCTAGGTGACGGGTCTGACAAGCCGTCGGAGCAGAGCGGGAATGGAACACGTTCTATACGTTTCGAGCAGCGGTGAACGTTACCCGGGTCACACCACGGCGCGACCGGCTTCTGCCACTATGGGCCCGTGACAGACCTGACCGAACAGCAGCTTCCGGCCGAGCAGGCACCCAGCCCGACCACCCCGTTCGCCGAACTGCTGGAAATCGAGCAGCTGAACGAGAACACGTTTCGAGGCCATTGCCACGCCGGCGCCCCGATGCGCGCCTTCGGCGGCCACGTCGCCGCCCAGGCGCTCGCCGCCGCCGGACGCACCTGCGACGGGCAGCGCGCCGTGCACTCGCTGCACGGCTACTTCCTGCTGCCCGGCAACCCGACCCGGCCGATCGTCTACGAGGTCGAACGGCTGCGCGAGGGCGTCACCTACGCGACCCGCCGGGTGCGGGCGGTGCAGGAGCGGAACGAGATCTTCAGCCTCACCGCGTCCTTCAAGCACCCCGAGACGGCCGGCGGCGACCGCCACCGCGAGCTGCCGCCGCTGCCCGGCCCGGAGGCCCTGCCCGACGCCTTCTCGCACTGGGACGAGGAACTGCGCGCGGCGATCAGGAGCTCCGGAGGCTTCCGCGACCTCGAACTGCGCTTCGTCCCGCAGGACACGCCGGGCCTGCCGCCGGCCGTCCCCGGGATGCCGCAGCAGTTCGTCTGGCTGCGCATCATCACCCCGCTGCCGGAGGCCGACCCGCTGCTGCACACCTGCGCCCTCACCTACCTGTCCGACCTCACCCTCGCCTCCACCGCCGGGCTGCACGAGCAGCCGAACTTCTTCCAGCGCACCGAGGCGCCCCGGCTGCTGATCGCCTCGCTGGACCACGCGATGTGGTTCCACCGCCCGTTCCGGTCCGACGAGTGGCTGCTGTTCGCCCAGCGCAGCCCGTCCTGCTCGGACGGCCGGGGGCTGTCGCTCGGCGAGTTCTATGACCGCGACGGCCGGCTGGTGGCCTCCGCCGTCCAGGAGGCGCTGATCCGCAGGCTGGCCTAGCCGAGATGCCCCGGTGGCCGCCGGGCGAACGGAAGGGGGCCGGTCGGCGTCATACTCCTGAGCGGCCCCGGCCCGTATCATGGTGCGGGTGACCAAGGTTGACCTGTCACCACGACCGGTGGAGGCGATGTCTCCGCGTCAACTCGAACGCCGCGAAAGCCTGATCGCGGCCGCGCTCGCCCTGGTGAACGAGATCGGCGTCGAGCGGCTGCAGATGAAGCAGGTCTGCGAGCGGTCCGGAGTCGCCCTGGGGACGGCGTACCGCTACTTCTCCTCCAAGGACCACCTCCTGGCGGCGGCGATCGCCGAGTGGCATCGCCTGCTGCTGGCCGATCTGGTGGCCGAACTGCGCGGTCCGCGCGCCGGGCTGGGGGCCACCGACCGGGCGGTCCGGTTCGTCCGGGGCGGAATGCGGGCCTACCAGCGGCAGCCCGAACTGGCCCGGCTACGGGTGGCCGTCGCCGCCTCCACCGATCCCTTCGCCAGCGAGGCCCTGCAGGGCATGGCCAGGGCCGACAGCGCCGCCCTCCAGGCGGTGACCGGCGAGGTGCCGGCCGCCGCGAGCGAGCTGGTACGGCACATCGTCGCGCACGCCTGGCAGGGGGAGCTGACCGCCTGGGTGACCGGGCGGACCACCCTCGGGGACGCCCGGCGGCGGCTGGAGGACGTGGTGCGGCTGGTGCTGGCCCCGTACGAGACCCGCTATCCGGCCCCGTACGAGGTCCAGTCCACCGGCTGAGCACGGGCCCGGCCGGCCGACCGGCCGGGCTCAGGCCACCGTGACCGGGTGCGACACCACCGCGCCGAACAGGTAGCCCTCGCGGTTGAACCCGGCCGTGTCGGGCTGGGTGTCGCCCCGGCGGTCCGTCGCGCGGGCGCGCAACTCGTACGGGCCCGGCCGCTCGGGGCGCCAGGCGATGCTCCAGCGCGTCCAGTCGTGGGCGCGCGGTTCGTCGTGCAGTTCGGCGCGCCGCCAGCTCCGGCCGCCGTCGGTGCTCACGTCGACCCGGTGCACCGGGGCCGTGCCGGACCAGGAGCGACCGTGCAGCCGGTGGTCCCGGCCGGCCTCCAGCACCGCACCCTCGGCCAGTTCGAACGCGGACTTGACCACCTGGGTGGTCAGCGGGTCGCCCCCGCCGGGCGGGTGGTCCGGGCCGAACATCCGGTAGAAGTCGGTGTTCCACGGCGAGTGGAGCGGGTGGTCCGCCACCTCGATGCCGCCGACCCACTTGATCGAGGCGATGCCCACCCAGCCGGGCACCACCAGCCGGGCCGGGGCGCCGTGGTCGGGGGTGAGCGGCTCGCCGTTCATCTCGTAGGCGAGCAGCACGTCGTCCAGCGCCTTGGCGATCGGCAGCGGGCGGCGCACCGGGCCGTAGTTGACGCCGTTCACGACGTAGTCCGGGTCCAGGCCGGTGGGCAGCACGTCCACCGCGCCGTCGGCCAGTCCGGCCGCCCGCAGCACCTCGGCCAGCCGGACGCCACGCCAGCTCGCCGAGCCGATGCCGCCGAGCGTCCACGGCGTGCCGGGCACGCTCTGGTGCTGCTGGCGGGAGTAGTAGCTGCGGCCGTTGCCGGCGCACTCGATCAGCGCGTCGATCCGGGTGGCCGGCAGCGCCCGCAGGTCCGCCAGCCCGAACTCGACCGCCCGCTCGCGGGCCGGGGCGCCGCGCAGGCCGCTGCCGAACAGCTTCAGCCGCCAGCTCGCCGGGTCGATCAGCGGGGTGCTGGTGTGGTTGCGGACGAAGAACCGTTCCACCGGCACACGTCGGCCGACGACGGCCTCCCCGTCGGCCCCGCGCAGGGACTCCCAGCGCATCTCGGCGTTGGTGTCACGCGGGACGAACCACTCGGCAGGCAGCGGTTTGACGATTCCGGGCACGGGCCTGGTCACCTCCTCGGCGGCCGCCCGGCCCGGGGCGGGCACCGGCGCGGCCAACGCGGGCACGGTGACCGCCCCGGTGGCGCAGCGCAGCGGCATCCGGACGGCACTGTCCGGATGACGCTCCGCTCCTCAGCGTAGGCGCTCCGGCGCGACAGGTGAGACCGGTGGCGGGCCGAACCTTCCGCTTGGCCTTTTCAGCGGAGCACACGGCCTGAACCCTCCCGGGCGGCGTGGGGGACCCTGACGGGACGCTGGTCCCCACGCTCCGTACGGGCCGCCGCCGGCGAGGCCCCGGCCGAGTGCGAACGGCGCCATCCATGCCGCTGACCAGCGCATACGCCCCACCCGCGGGCCGGGTGGGAGGCATACGGCCAACCGACGCCCAACCCCCGTCCGGACTTCACCCGCGCGTACCGACCGTTCACACCGCCCTGGAACCCTCGCTGTCATGAACGCCAGCCCTCAGGCGCCCTACCAGGAACCGCGCTTCCCGCTCCCCCAGCGCCACCGCCGTCTGCTCGCCTGCACCGCCGTCCTCGCCTCCGTCGCCCTCGGCACCCTCGGCGTCGGCGCCACCGTGGAGACCACCCAACACGGCCCGGCGGCCACCGCCGCCGCCACCACCGGCAAGTAGCACCCGCCCTACCCGCTCCTCCCCGGCACCGCGGTCCGCCTCCGGACGCGGTGCTTCCGCCTTTCCGGGCGGGGCCACGTTTCAGGCGTGCGGGTTCAGGCGCGCTGGTTCAGGCGTGCTGGTTCAGGCGGGACGGCGACGCGGCGGGGCGGGAGTGGCGACCGGTGCCGGGGGCGGGCCGGAGGTCGGGGGCCGGGGCGTAACGGGCGGCCGGGGGGCGCAGGAGCCAGGTGGTGCGGGGGGTGGGGGCGATCAGGTTGAGGCGGTGGAGCAGGTCGAGCGCGTCGCGGCGCAGGGCGGTGCGGTCGGCGAGGTAGCAGGCGGGGAGGCCGTACTCGTCGGCGATGTCGCCGAGGACACCGTCTATCAACGCGTCGGCCACAGGGACGTCCCCCTCGACGGCCTCGCCGGGCAGCGGGCGGACCTCCTCGACCAGCCGCTCGACCAGCAGCAGGGCGGCCTGGGCGAGGGTGCCGGTGCCGGGGAGGGCGAGGTCGGTGAGTTCGGCGGCCGGGTCGAGCAGGGCCACGCCCTCGGCGCGCAGCTCGGTCTCCAGGCCGAGGAACTCGGCGAGCGCGGCCGGGCCGCTGAGCCGGTGCGCGTGCAGCCAGGCGCGCCGGTCCTCGGAGAGGTCGGCGGCGAGGACGACGGGCGTCTCGGCGAGCAGGCGGCGGACGGCGGTGGCGGGCTCGGCCTCGGCGGCGCGGCGGATGAGGTCGGCCGGGTCGTCGGCGAGGGCGGGCGGGCCGGCCGGGACGGCGCGGGCGAGCTCGCGGTCGACGGTGAGCACGAAGTCCCGGTCCGCCGGATCTGCCGGCAGCTCGCCGAGCACCTGCCACCCCGCCAGCGCGGCGAGCGCCATCGCGAGGTCGGCCGGGTCGGCGGCGAGTTCGGGCGCGGCGGCGTCCATCGCGTCGAGCAGCCGCCCGTACGGGAGCCGTTCGGGGGCGTCGACCAGCAGGGCCAGGGCCAGGGTCAGCCGGGCGTAGCCGGCCGGGGTGAACGGGGCACCGGTGACGGGGTGTTCGAGGCGTCGGGCGGCGCCCGGGCCGAGGCCCGACTTGCACAGCCGGGCGTGCCACGGGCCGACGACCAGCCGGTAGCCGAGCAGGGTGTCGAAGCGCTCGGTGAGCCAGTCACGGTGACGGCGGATCAGCGGGAAGCCGTCGGCGTGCGGGCCGGAGGCGGTGACCAGCGGGTGGGCGAGCAGCAGCCGGGCGGCGATCCGGCGTTCGGCGGCGGGGAGCTCCTCGCCGGAACGGGCCTGCGGGTCGGAGGGCTCCGGGGTGCGCTCCGGCTTGCGGTGCCTGCCGGGCCTGCCCGGCTTGGCGCCTGATCGGACGACGGGCAGGGCGGCGGAGTCGCGCCGGGCGCGGCGCAGGCCGTCGGCCCGGGTCTCGCGGCTGCGCGGGAGCGGGACGGTGGCACCGTGGGCCGTCGGGCCGTGCCACCAGCTGACGCCGGGATCGGCGGGCTCGGCCGGGGATCCGAGGTGGCGGGCGGGGTAGAGGCCGAAGGAGGCGGTGCACAGGTCGTCCGCGGTGCCGGGGGTGGCGTCGGCGAACCAGTGGGCCAGCCGCAGCAGCCCCGGGTCGGGCGAGAGGTGCTCGGCGGAGGCCTGCGGGCCGTCGGCAGAGGTCTGTGGGCCGTCGGCACCGCCCTCGGCGGCCGGCTCGGGCACCGCGCCGGCGGAGGTCCCGGCGGAGGCGGCTTCGGCAGGGGCGGCTTCGGCGGAGGCGGCTTCGCGTACGGCGAGGACGGCGTCGGCGGTTCCCGGCCCTGCCCCGCCCTTGCGTCCGTCCGGCCTGCCGACGGCCACCCGGGTGGCGCCGACCGCGTACTCCTGCTGCTCCATGTCGGGGTCCAGACTAGACGGTGAGCGGCTCACCCGGTGGCAGCAACCGTCCTCCTGAGGAACTCTCCGCAAGAGCCCTCGAATCGGCCGCCGGCCCTCCGCTACCCGGCCGTCCCGTCATCCGCCGTACCGGGCCCGGGTTACGCGCCGGTAACCCGGTCTACCGCCGCCCGCCCGATTCCCTTAGGGTCGGTGGATCTCCCCACCGTGCACCCCGGAGGCACTCGCGGCATGAGCATCCGTACGACTTCCACCCGCAGCGGACTCGGCGGGCGCCTGCGGTCGGCCACCGGCCTGCTCGGCGGCTTCGCGGCCACCTCGGCGGCGCACCTGGGCGCGATCCTGTCCGGCGCCTCGGTGCTGCAGAACGCCACCAAGCCGGCCCTGATGCCGCTGCTGGCCGCGCACAGCGTGGCGGCGTCCGCCACCGCCGAGCGGGAGGCGCCCAGGCTGCTGGCCCCGGCGCTGCTGGCGAGCGCGGGCGGGGACGTCCTGCTCCAGCTGAAGGACGACACCGCGTTCCTGGCCGGCATGGGCTCCTTCGCGGCCGCGCACGTCTGCTACGTGACGATGTTCGTCCAGCGCGGGGCGCTCACCGACCGGCGCCGGACCCTGCTGGTCGCGGCCGGGTACGCGGCGGCCTGGGCGGCTCTGGTCAGTCAGCTGTGGCCGGACCTCGGGGACCTGAAGGTCCCGGTGGCCGGCTACAGCCTGCTGCTCGCCTCGACGGCCGTCACCTCGGCCGGGCTGGGCTGGCGGACCGGGCTGGGCGGGGCGCTGTTCCTGCTCTCCGACACGCTGATCGCCACCCAGCTGGCGAAGTGGCGGGAGCTGCCGGGGCATCAGTTCTGGATCATGGCGACGTACGTCCTCGCCCAGTACCTGCTGGCCACCGGCACCCTGCGGCACGAGGCGCAGCGCGAGGCGGAGCCCGAGCCCGAGCCCGCGACCGTCTGACGCAGCGCCGCGCCGCCGATCCCGTACGGGGACCCGGCGGCGTGGAGCAGGGGTGAGGGGGCGGGGGCCGTCAGGCACCGCGCCTCCGGAGCAACCAGAAGCCGCCGACGCCGCCCGCGACCAGGGCGAGGCCGGCGGCCAGCTCCGCCGGGTTCGCGGCGACGGAGCCTCCGAGGCCCGTCTCCACCGCGCCGTGCGGGGCGACCTGCTGGCTGCCGGCACCGGACTGCCCGAGCGAGCCGGCCCACTCCCCCGCGGCCTTTCCCCAGTCGCCGAGGCCTTTGTCGGCGCCGGGGCCTTTGTCGGCGCCGAGGCCCTTGCCGACGCCCCCGGCCGCCGCGGTGGCGACCTTGACGGTGGTGGAGAAGGCGCCGCCGTCCGGGCAGGTTCCGTCGACCTTGTTGTCGCCGGTGTGCTGGGAGGCCAGGCGGGCGGAGCCGCTGTGCTTGCCGTCGGAGCCCAGGGTGAGGGTCGCGGGGCCGCCCTCGAAGGCGGCGGAGTGGGCGGTGATGGTCTTGGCGTCGGGCTTGTCCGACTTCTCGCAGGAGACCGTGACCGTCACGGTCTGGCCCGGTGCGGCCTGGGACGGGTTGACCGTGGCGGCGCCGTCCCGGCCGGAAGCGAGGGGGGCCGTCAGACCGGTCAGCACCGTCGCGCCGATCAGGGCGGCGGCGGCCGTACGCATGGGGCGCATGCCGGAACCTCCGGGATTCTCGGGCGCGGCCGGAGACTCTCAAGTCCCCGTGGTCGAACAACCGCACCCGGTCACTCACCGACGGTAGGCAGGCGCCCGGCGCCCAGCCACCGCTCAGGACCGTTCGAGCGACGGCCTGTCACGCGGTGTGACGCCCGCCTCCGCCGAGGTGACCCAGAGCGAGACAGTCCAGGGCGTACGGCTCGGAGCCCCGGCTCAGAGGCCGAGGTCGACCACGACCGGGGCGTGGTCGGAGGTGCCCTTGCCCTTGCGGGCCTCGCGGTCGACGTAGCTGTCCGTGACGGCGTCGGCGAAGGGCTTGTTGGCGTAGGTGAGGTCGATCCGCATGCCCCGGTTCTTCGGGAAGGCGAGCTGGCGGTAGTCCCAGTAGGTGTAGGGGCGGTCGTACTTGAGCGGGCGCGGCACCACGTCGTGCAGGCCGATCCCGTCGAGCGCCTCCAGTGCGGCGCGCTCGGCCGGGGTGACGTGGGTGAGGCCCTCGAAGGCGGCGACGTCGAAGACGTCCTCGTCGGCGGGGGCGATGTTGAAGTCCCCGAGGACGGCGAAGGGGCGGGAGCCGGCCGCGTCCTCGACCGAGGCCTTGCGCAGCGCCTCCAGCCACTCCAGCTTGTAGCGGTAGTGCGGGTGGTCGACCTCGCGGCCGTTGGGCACGTAGACCGACCAGACCCGGACCGGGCCGCAGGTGGCGGCGATGGCGCGCGGCTCGACGTCGGGCAGCAGGGCGCCGTCGGCGAGGTATCCGGGCTGGCCCGGGAGGTCGCGCACGACGTCGTCCAGGCCGAGCCGGGAGACGATCGCGACGCCGTTCCACCGGCCGGTGCCGTGCGCGGCCGTCTCGTAGCCGAGCTCGCGGACCTCCTCGTACGGGAACGCGTCGGCCGCGCACTTGAGCTCCTGGAGGCAGAGCACGTCGGGCTTGGCGCTCTCCAGCCACTCCAGGAGCTTGGGCAGCCGCGCGGTGACGGAGTTGATGTTCCAGGTGGCGATGCGGACGGTCACGGCGGGCGGCCTTCCCGGTGGTTCGGTACGGACGGGGGTGAGCCCGCCCCCTCGTGGGGGAGGCCCACCCCGAACATACCGCCCGACACTGACAAGTCCGGCAGCCCCGGCGCGCGGCCCGAACGGCCGCGCGAACCGGGGGCGCCCGCCCTCGGGCCGTGCCCTACCGGCAGGCCTCAGCCCGCGGGCCGGACCACCGCGGCCGAGCCGCCGCCGCGCCGCACCGGTTCGGCGGCGGCCACCCAGCGGCCGTCCGGCAGCCGTTCGACACCGGTGGCGGCGCCGATCTCGCCGGCGTTGGCGAACCCGTGCCCGAGGCCCTCCAGCGCGGCCCGCTCCGGCAGCGCCAGGAAGCCCGGCTCGGCCTGGGTCACGGCCGTGTTGCGCTGACTGGCGCGCGGCGCGGCGATGGCCTGCTCCAGGCTCAGGCCTCGGTCGAGCCGGCCGAGCAGCACCTGCAGGGTGGTGGTGATGATGGTCGCCCCGCCCGGGCTGCCGGTGGCCAGCAGCGGCTCACCGTCGCGCAGCACGATGGTCGGGGACATCGAGGAGCGCGGCCGCTTGCCCGGACCGGGCAGGTTGGGGTCGGGAACGCCCGGGGTGAGCGGGGCGAAGTCGAAGTCGGTCAGCTCGTTGTTGAGCAGGAAGCCCCGGCCGGGGACGGTGATGCCGCTGCCGCCGGTCTGCTCGATGGTGAGGGTGTACGAGACGATGTTGCCCCAGCGGTCCGCCACCGTCAGATGGGTGGTGTTGGGGCCCTCGTACGGCTCGGCGACGGCCGGGCCGGCGGCCTCGCAGTCGGCCGGGTGGCGCGGGTCGCCGGGGGCGAGCGGGCTGGTGAGGGCGCGGTCGGGGCTGATCAGGCAGGCCCGGGAGGCGGCGTAGCGCTCGGACAGCAGCTGCTTGGTCGGGACGTCTCCGAAGGCCGGGTCGCCGACCCAGCGGTTGCGGTCGGCGAAGGCGATCCGGGAGGCCTCCAGGAAGTGGTGGTAGTACTGCGTGCTGCTGTACGAGGAGAGGTCGCCGTCCTCCAGGATGTGGAGCGCCTCGCCGACGGTGGTGCCGCCGGAGCTGGAGGGGGCCATCGAGTAGACGTCGTAGTCGCGGTAGGCGACGTGGGTCGGCGCCTGACGGCGGGCCTGGTAGGCGGCCAGGTCCTCGGTGTCGACCTTCCCCGGGCGGGCGTTGCGGCCGGAGGCCGGGTCGACCGGCGGGTGCTGCACGGTGTTGACGATGTCCTTGGCCAACTCGCCCTGGTAGAAGGCCTTCACGCCGTCCTTGGCGAGCAGCCGGTAGGTCGCGGCGAGGTCGGGGTTGCGCAGGACGGTGCCGACCTCGGGGGGCTTGCCGTCCGGCAGGTAGAGCTTGGCGGTGGCCGGGAAGTCCTTGAACCGGGCGTAGTTGTCGGCGGTCTGGCCGCGGAAGGTGTCGTCGACGACGAAGCCGTTCTCGGCGATCCGCTCGGCGGGTTCGAGGTTCTGGGCGAGCGAGCGGGTGCCCCACTGGCGCAGGGCGGAGTCCCAGGTGGCCGGGGTGCCGGGGACGCCGACGGACAGTCCGCTGGTGACGGCGTCCGGAAAGGCGAGCGGCTTGCCGTTCTCCAGGAACAGCGAGGCGTCGGCGGTGCGGCCGGCCACCTCGCGCCCGTCGATGGTGTGCACCCGGCCGGTGGCGTGGTCGTAGTAGACGAAGTACCCGCCGCCGCCCACCCCGGAGGAGTACGGCTCGGTGACCCCGAGGGCCGCGGCGGCGGCCACCGCCGCGTCGACCGCGTTGCCGCCCTTGCGCAGCACCTCGATCCCGGCCGCGGTCGCGTCGGCGTCGACGGTGGCCACCGCTCCGCCCCACCCGACCGCCTCCGGCACCTTCGGCGGCGGCGCGGCGGCACCGGCCGGCCCGGCGTTCGCCCAGACCAGGGCGGTGGTGAGTAACAGCGATGGCGCGAGACGGGTCAGAGCCCTCATCCGAGTCCTCCTGATGCGACGTCAACTCATCAGTTGTTCCACAGGAGTCATCATCCGACAACCACATCGAGGCGCTACCAACCGGTAGTTGACGAGCCGGCGGCCCGGAAATCCGGAGGGGACGGGGATGTCGGAGGGGACGGGGAAGTCGGAGATCACGTTCCGGAGTCGATTCCGGATACGCTCAATCAACTTCTTATACGATCCATATACGGTGAGTGGCGTCACCATGAACCCACCACAAGAAGGACGCAGCTCCTCCGTGTATCCGCCACCGCCCCCTCCCCTGCCGCCCCAGCTGCCCGCCGCTCCCCCGCACCGGCCCTGGTGGCAGCACCGCGCGGTGCACGCCGCCAGCTTCCTGGTCTTCCCGCTCGCGGCCTTCCCGATCGCCTGGACTTGGCCCCGGCCGCTCTGGCGCAAGCTCACCAGCACCGTGGTGGCGGCGTTCTGCAGCCTGATCTGGCTCGGCGCGATCGTCGGACCCAAGCCGGCCGAGCCGGCGCCCGCCCCGGCTCCGGTGGTGGCTCCGGTCAGCCCGTCCGCGACCGAGACGCCGTCAGCGACTCCGACGCCCACACCGGATCCGACACCTACGCAGCCGCCCACGCCCGTCGAGACGCCGGCGGCCACGTCCACCCCGGAACCGCTCGCGCCGACGCAGGCTCAGCCGACCCACGCCGCACCTCCGGCTCCGGCGGCACCCCGGACCACCGCACCGGCGGCCGGGCACCCGACCGAGGCGGGCACCGGGGGCGGCGGATCGACCTCCGGCGGGGGCTCGACTTCCGGCGGCGGATCGGGCGGTTCCGGCTCGGGCGGGTCGACGGCTGGCGGCAGCAGCTCCGGGGGCTCCTCCTCGGGCGGATCGACCTCCGGCGGGTCGACCTCCGGCGGCAGCAGCTCGGGCGGGTCCGATTCGGGCGGGTCCGGCTCAGGTGGGTCGACCTCCGGCGGGTCCAGCTCGGGAGGCGGCTCCGCGGGAACGGTCCACCCGGGCTCCTTCTGCTCCCCGGCCGGTGCGACCGGCGTGACCACCAAGGGCACCCCGATGGTCTGCGGCCCCGGCAGCGACGGCCGCGACCGCTGGAAGTCGGCCGGCTGACACCCGCGAGACGGGCCGCCCTGGGGGGCGGCTGACGGGCGACAGAATTCAGCGAACAGAAAACGTAATTCGTTCGCTGAAAGCTGTTCGCCGCCAACTGTTCGCGCCCGCCGCCCACGACAGGGGCGGCGGGCGCGAGGGCGGGAGCGGGAGAACGGCGGCAAAGGCCGCGCGGGAGGCGGCCGACGCTGCCGACCTACGGCTGACGACCGACAGCTTTCAGAAAACAGATAACGAAATCTGTTCGCTGAAAGTTGTCCGCCGTCAACCGCCAGCCGCCCCGCCCCTACAGCGCGCTGCGTTCCACCCGCCGCCGCTTGATCGTGCGGAAGCGCCGGGCCACCTGCCGCGCCAGATCGGCCGCGCCGACCAGGCCGGCCTCGTTGCCGAGGGCGGCGTGCACGATGGCGGCCTCGGGGCGGAAGCCCCGGCCCGTGAGGGTGCGGCGGAAGGTGTCCCGGGCCGGCCCGAGCAGCAGGTCGCCGGCCTCGGAGACACCGCCGCCGATGACGAAGCGGCCCGGGTCGAGGGCCGCCGCCAGGTTGGCGATGCCGATCCCGAGCCAGGTGCCGACCTCGTACAGCAGCTCGGTCGCGGTCGCGTCGCCCGCCTGCGCGGCCTCGGTGACCAGCGGCCCGGTGATGCCCTCGACGTTGCCGCCCGCCCGGGCGAGCAGCGGCTGCACCACCGGGGACTCCTCGGCGACCAGCTCGCGCGCGTCGCGCACCAGCGCGTTGCCGGAGGAGTACTGCTCCCAACAGCCGCGGTTGCCGCACGGGCAGCGGTGCCCGCCCGGTACCACCTGCATGTGCCCGAACTCGCCCGCCAGCCCGAACTTGCCGCGGTCCACGTAGCCGTCCCGGACGACCGCGCCGCCGATGCCGGTGCCCAGGGTGAGCATCACCATGTGGTCCTCGCCGCGCCCGGCGCCGAAGCGCCACTCGGCCCAGGCGGCCGCGTTGGCGTCGTTCTCCACGATCACCGGGAACCGCAGCCGCTCGCTGAGCGCCTGCTGGAGCGGCTCGTTGCGCCAGTTGAGGTGCGGGGCGAACAGCACCCGGGAGCGGTCGGCGTCGACCCAGCCGGCCGCGCCGATGCCGACCGCGTGGACGTCGTGCCGGTCGGCGAGCTGTAGCACCAGCTCGACGATGACGTCCTCGACGATCTTGGGGCTCTTGCTCTTGTGCGGGGTGTCGGTGCGCAGCTTCTCCAGCACCTTCCCCTCACCGTCGACCACCCCGGCGACCACCTTGGTGCCGCCGATGTCGACGCCGATGGTGGGCAGCCGCAGTATCCCCGCGGGCAGGGCACGACGGCGGCGCTCGGCGCGCGGGCCGAGGCCGAGCAGGGTGGGCAGGACGGCCGGCCGGGTGCTGCCATGGGGGCTGGTCACGGCTGCGGACGCTCCTCACGGGAATCTCGGGAATCGCTGGAATTTCGGGAATCGCTGGAACCACTGGAACCGCTGGAATTTCGGGAATCGGACGGTCGGGCCAGCTCGTGCGACAGCTCCGCGAGGTCGGAGCCGCCGGCCATCTCGGTGGTGAGCTGTTCCAGGCTGATCTCGGCGCGCGGGTGGCTGCCCGCCATCCGTCCCCGCTTGAGCAGGGTGAAGTGGTCGCCGACCAGGTACGCGTGGTGCGGGTTGTGGGTGATCAGGACGACCCCCAGCCCGGCGTCGCGGGCGGCGGTGACGTACTTGAGCACCACCCCGGACTGCTTGACGCCGAGCGCCGCGGTCGGCTCGTCCAGGATCAGCACCTCGGCACCGAAGTGCACCGCGCGGGCGATGGCCACGCACTGGCGCTGCCCGCCGGAGAGGGTGCCGATGGGCCGGTCGACGTCGTGCAGGTCGATGCCCATCTTGGCGAGCGCCTCGCGGGTGGTGGCGCGCATGGCGTCGGCGTCCAGGCGCAGGCCGCCCCAGCGGCGCATGCCCTGCTCGGAGCCGAGGAAGAAGTTGCGCCAGACCGGCATCAGCGGGACGACCGCGAGGTCCTGGTAGACGGTGGCGATGCCACGGTCCAGGGCTTCGCGCGGGGAGCCGAAGCGGACCTCCTCGCCGCCGATGGTGTAGCTGCCCTCGTCGTGCTGGTGCAGCCCCGCGATGATCTTGATCAGGGTGGACTTGCCGGCCCCGTTGTCGCCGAGCACGCAGCTGATCTCGCCGGACCGCAACGTCAGCGAGACGTCCTGCAGCGCCCGAACCGTCCCGTAGGTCTTGCCGACGCCCTTGAGCGCGAGCAGTTCCGAACTCATCGCGGCCCCCGTTCGGCCCGGCGCTTGACGTAGGCGTTCAGCAGGGCGGCGAGCAGCAGCATCGCACCGAGGAAGAACTTGAACCAGTCCGGGTTCCACTGGGCGTAGATGATCCCCTTGCTGGCCATGCCGAAGATCAGCGCGCCGAGCGCGGAGCCGGCCACCGAGCCGTAGCCGCCGGTGATCAGGCAGCCGCCGATGACCGCCGCGACGATGTAGATCAGCTCGTTGCCGGAGCCCTCGCCGGACTGCACGGTGTCGAAGGAGAACAGCAGGTGCTGGCCGAGCACCCAGGCGCCGAAGCCGACGCCGAGGTAGAGCACGGTCTTCGTCCGGGCCACCGGCACGCCGACCGCTCGGGCGGCGTCCGCGTCCCCGCCGACGGCGAAGATCCAGTTGCCGAAGCGGGTGCGCAGCAGCACCCAGCTGCCGATCGCGAGCAGGCCGAGCCACCACCAGACGGTGGCCTTGACGGTCAGCCCGCCGATGGTGACCTCGGAGGCGAACAGCCAGCGGCAGGACTCGAAGCCCTGCATGTCCGCGATCGACTTGGTGGAGACCGTCCCGGAGATCGCCTTGGTGACGCCCAGGTTGGCGCCGGTCAGCATCAGGAAGGTGCCCAGGGTGACGATGAAGCTGGGCAGCTTGGTGCGGCCGAGCATCCAGCCGTTGAACCAGCCGATCGCCAGCGTGGTCACCAGCGAGACCAGGACGCCGACCCAGGTGACCGCGGTGAACTGGTACGAGACCATCGAGGAGGTCAGCGCGGCGGTGGTGACCACCACGCCGGCCGACAGGTCGAACTCGCCGCCGATCATCAGCAGCGAGACCGGCACGGCCATGATCCCGATGGTGGACGCCGCGTAGAGCACGGTGCCCAGCGAGGAGACCCGCAGGAAGGGCTCGGCGACGACGGCGAAGACCACGAAGACCGCGACGGCGGCGATCAGCGAGCCGAGCTCGGGGCGGGCGAGAAGGCGCCGCAGGGCCGCCGGGCGGTCCTGGACGAGCAGGTCGGGGGTGCTCACCTGGTCCCCCTCGCGACGTACTCGGCGAGCGCGTCGGCGTTGTCCTTGGTGAGAATCTGCGGGCCGGTCGAGACGGGCTTGCCGCCGCCGAGCATGTTCAGGTTGTACTTGTACAGCCAGATCAGGTCGACGCCCTGGTAGCCCTGGAGGTACGGCTGCTGGTCGACGGCGAAGCCGACGCTGCCGGACTTGAGGCCGGCCACCACCTGCGGGCCCAGGTCGAAGGTGTCCAGCTCGATGCCGCTGTGGGCGTCCTGGACGGCCTGCAGTCCGGTGGCCGCCATCGGGCCGGAGAGGGTGAGCACGGTGTCGATGCTCGGGTCGGACTGGAGCTTGGCGGAGATCGCGGCGCGGGCGTCGGGCATGTTGACGCCGTTCACGTACATCACCTGGAAGCCGGCGCCGGCCCTGGACTGGGCGCCGGAGCAGCGCTGCTCCTGGCCGACGTTGCCCTGCTCGTGGATGACGCAGAGCACGTTCTTGCGGCCGCGGGCGGCCATCTCCTGGCCGGCCGCCTGACCGGCGGTGGTCTCGTCCTGGCCGATGTGGGTGAGCGCGCCGAACTTCGCGGAGTACTCCTCGCCGGAGTTGATGGTGATCACCGGGATGCCGGCCGCCTTGGCCTTGCCGAGGACGTCGGCCATGGCGTCGCCCTTGGCGAGGGTGACCAGCAGGCCGTCGACCTTCTGGTCGATGGCGGCCTGGACGAGCTGGACCTGGTTCTGGGTCTGCGCGTCGTTGGAGTACAGGAAGGTGATGTTGTCCTTGGCGGCGGCCTGCTCGGCGCCCTTGCGAACAGTGTCCCAGAAGGCGTCGCCGGCGCCGGCGTGGGTCACCATGGCGACCTTCCAGCGCGGGGTGGTGACGGCGCTGCCGCCGGTGGCCGCGGCCTTGGCGCGGGCCTCCTCGGCGCGTCTGCCTCCGGTACTGCTGCAACCGGCCGCGGTGACCGCGATGGCCAGGACGGCGCATACGGGCCAGAAGCGGCGGGACGGGCGAAAGCGGGTTGTGCTCATCCCTATAGTCTCTCTGGCCCGGCCGCGCGGGATCGCACCGCCTCGCCCAGCGGGGCGATCGGCACGGAAGGTAAGGTGCCCCGGGGGACCTTCCTGGTAGTTCGCTGAGCATCTGGTCCGGACGTAGGCCGTCCGGGTGGCAGACTGAGCGCCGATCCGAATCCGGAACACCGCGGCGACGTGATGTTCCTCTCAGGTTCCACACAGATTCGGACGGCAACCGATCATCGGTTCTCAGCCGTCTGATGCCATTGACGCGCGTCCGGGCGAGTGGGGCCCGGACGGCGAGCGACCCGGATACGAGAACTCGATGGAACTGACAGGTACGCCATTCTTCATCCTCACCGTCATCCTTGTGCCGGTGTCCATCGCTGTGGCGTTGCTGTTCTGGGGGAAGGTCCGCGGCCCCCAGCCGGCGCGGTTCCTCGCCCGGATCGTCATGATCATGTTCTGCCAGGTCACGGCCGTGCTGATGGTCTTCGTGATGGTGAACAACGCCAACCTGATCTACGGCAACTGGGACGACCTGCTGGGCACCGGTGACCACGTCCGCGCGGTGCCCTCGATCGCCCCGGCGGACCCGGCCGGCAACCAGAACGGGCAGCAGCAGCAGTCCAACGACGCCGCCAAGCAGCCGCCGAAGGTGCTGCAAAAGTTCGGCGGCGTGAACGACCCGGCGGTGCCGGGCGACGTGCAGAAGACCGAGCTCAAGGGCCAGGTGTCCGGCGTCGACGGCGAGGTGCTGGTCTGGCTGCCGCCGCAGTACAACGACCCCGCGTTCAAGGACAAGAAGTTCCCGGTGGTCGAGCTGATCCCGGGCTACCCGGGCTCCTCCTCCACCTGGTACGGCACCCTCAAGGTGTCCGAGCAGCTCAAGCCGCTGATGCAGCAGGGCAAGGTCTCGCCGTTCATCCTGGTCTCGCCGCGCACCCTGCTGCTGGGCAGCCACCAGGACGCGGGCTGCACCGACATCCCGGGCAAGATCAACGCCGACGCGTGGATCACCCGCGACGTCCCGCAGATGGTGCTGGACAACTTCCGCGCCGACCCGTCCTCGGACCGCTGGGCGATCGCCGGCTACTCGGCCGGCGCCCACTGCGCGGCCAAGCTCTCGCTGGCCCACCCCAACCGCTACCGGGCCGGCATCGCGATGTCCGGCTACAACGACCCGGGGACCGAGCCCGACTCGCTGGTCGGCAAGGACCCGAAGCTGCGCGAGGCCAACAACCCGGTCAACATCCTCAAGGCCGCCCAGCAGCCGCCGAAGGTCGCCCTGCTGGTCAGCGGCGCCAAGGGTGACGGCTACGAGGCCGGCCAGGCGATCGCCGCCGCGGCCAAGGACCCGACCAAGGTCCAGGTCGAGGAGAGCACCGGCCCGCACACCACCGACATGTGGAAGCAGATGGTGCCGAGCGCCTTCCAGTGGCTGACCACGGTCATCCCCCCGCAGTGACCGACCGGTACGAGTGAGGGCCCGCCGCGAACGTTCGCGGCGGGCCCTCCGCTTTCCCGGTGATCCGACCGGAAGCTCACAGGAAAATCCCAGGAAAGCTTCGGCAAACCCCGGGGTGCGGTCAGGCCAGTTCCAGCGCCAGATAGAAGTCCACCCGGTCCTCCAGCCGGGACAGGTCCCGCCCGGTCAGCTCCTCGATCCGGCCGATCCGGTACCGCAGCGTGTTGACGTGGACGTGCAGCTGCCCGGCGCAGCGCGTCCAGGAGCCGTCCGAGCGCAGGAACGCCTCCAGGGTGCGGACCAGGTCCGCCTGGTGCTCGATGTCGTACGAGATCACCTTGTCCAGCAGTCGGCTGCGGAAGGCGCGGCGCACCTCGTCCGGGACGGCGGCCAGCAGCAGCACGTGCGAGGCCAGCTCCTCGGGGCCGGCCACGCAGACCCGGCCGACCCGGGCGGCGGCGATCCGGCGGGCGTGCCGGGCCTCCTCCAGGGCGCCGCGCAGGCCGCCGGCCTCGGCGGCGGGGGCGGAGACGCCGAGGGTGATCCGGCCCTCCGAGCCGAGCCCGGCCTCCAGCGGGGCGAGCAGCTCGCGCAGGGCGTCCGCGGGCACCGGTCCGGGCGGGGCGGGGAGCACCACCACGGCGCCGCTGCCCGCCCCGGCGACCAGGGCGCGGTCGGTGGTGCCGCCGAGCGCCTCCTCCAGGACGGCCCGCACCGTGCCGTCGGGCAGGCCGGTGCCCTCGGCGCTGAGCACCAGCCAGGAGTCCGCCTGCGCGTGGGACCTGGGCTCGGGGCTCTCGTAGCGGGCGGCCATCGCCGAGGAGGCGTACAGGGCGCGGCCGATTTCGGCCGGGTCGGCGTCGCGGCGCAGCAGGGCGAGCAGTTCGTCGGCGAGGCGGCGGCGCAGCCGACGGCCCTCGTCCCGGCGATGGCGCTCGGCGGCGACCAGGCGGGCCAGGTTCTCGGCGAGCTGCTGGCGCTTGGTGGTCCACTCGGTGACGTCGCCGGCCACCACGAGCACCCAGTCGGCCAGCGGAGAGCCGGCCTGCGGCGCCTCGTGCTCGGCGGAGGCCGGGGCGGGCAGCAGCGAGTAGGTGCCGCCCGCCAGCCGGGCCCGGTGCGGGGGGCGGCGGCGCTGGCGCTGGGCGGCGAGGTGGGCGCGGACCAGCTGGTCGCGGTCCTCGGCGGTGAGCCGTTCGGCCGGGCCGGCGATCACGGCGCCGGTCGGGGTGAGCACCCAGCAGTCCAGGTCGAGGTCGCCGCCGAGCAGGTCCAGCACGGCGTCCAGCCCGCCGCCCCCGGCCGCCGAGACCAGCAGCCGGTGCCGGTCGACCAGGGCGGCGAGGTCGGCGGCCCGGTCGGCGGAGACCTGGCGGCCGATGAACTCGGTGACGGTGCCGAAGGCGATGTCGTCGGGGACGGCGAGCAGCGGCATCCGGTGCCGGCGGCAGGCCTCGATCAGGTCCTCGGGCACCGGCCCGACCTCGGCCTCGCCGGCCGCCAGGGCGACGGCGCCGCCGGCCGCGAGGGTCCGTACGAACCGTTCGGAGTCGGCCGGGCCGCTGCGCCACAGCATGCCGGTGAGCACCAGTTCGCCGCCGTGCAGGTAGCGGCCCGGGTCGTGCAGGTCCGTGGTCATGACGCCGCTGACCTGCCGGTCCAGCTCCTCCTCGGCCGCGAGCAGCCGCAGTCGTGGGGCGCCGGGGGCGAGCAGGTCACGGACACGCATCCGCGGACTCCTTACGGGGCTTGGGCCAGGGGCACGGCCACGGGTCAAGGTCAGGGGTCAAGGTCAGGGGTCTAGGTCAGGGCAGGGAGCCCGGGAGCAGGATCAGGGGGCGGGGTCGGGATCGGGCGGCGGGATCACCGGGTCCGGACCGGGGCTGGGTGGCCGGTCGTTCCCGTCCCGAGGGGGTCACAGTGTGCCCGAACATCCGTGCTCAGTGTTACGCACCACCGGGCGGCCGGATTACGGTCGTAGGTAGCACCGGGTGGACACCTGGGCTGCGGGATTCTCCTCCTTAGAGGAACGTACAGGATGCCGGGCGGGCTCACAGCCGGGGCTTCATGCCATCGGTGACTGCCAGTGGGCCGCGTCACAGGGGTTCACTGGGCGACACGCCGCCGGGCATCCGGCGGTCGACGACAGGAGGAGAGACCCGCATGGAGTTCCTTCGGCCCGCCACCTGGGACGAGGCGCTCGCGGCGAAGGCCGAGAACCCGACCGCGCTGCCCATCGCGGGCGGCACGGACGTCATGGTCGAGCTGAACTTCGACGTGCACCGGCCATCCGCGATTCTCGACCTGAACCGCGTCACCGAGCTCACCGAATGGACCAACGACGGCGCTGTCGTCCGGCTCGGCGCCTCGGTCCCGTACGCCCGGATCATCGCGGAGCTGTCCGGGCCGCTGCCCGGGCTCGCGCTGGCGGCGCGCACCGTCGGCTCGCCGCAGATCCGCAACCGCGGCGGCGTCGGCGGCAACCTCGGTGCGGCCTCCCCGGCCGGCGACTCCCACCCGGCGCTGCTGGCGGCCGGGCGGGACGTGTTCGTGGAGGCGGCCTCGGTGCGCGGCACCCGGATGATCCCGATCGACGACTTCTACCTCGGGGTCAAGCGCAACTGCCTGGCCGCGGACGAGCTGATCCGCGCCGTGCACGTCCCGGTGGCGGACGGCCCGCAGCAGTTCTCGAAGATCGGCACCCGCAACGCCATGGTGATCGCGGTCTGCGCCTTCGGCTTCGCCCTCCACCCGAAGAACGGCACCGTCGGCACCGGGATCGGCTCGGCCGCCCCCACGCCGCGCCGCGCCGTCGAGGCCGAGGAGTACCTGCGGGGCGTGCTCACCGAACGCGGGCTCTGGGAGTCCGGCGGGCCGCTGGGCGCCGAGGTAGTCCAGCGCTTCGGCGAGCTGGTGAAGGCCGCCGCCTCCCCCATCGACGACGTGCGGGGCACCGCCGACTACCGGCGGCACGCGCTGGCCGTGATGGCCCGCCGCACCCTCACCTGGTGCTGGAACGACTACGGCCGGCAGATCAGGAGCGCGGCATGAGGGTCACGTTCACCGCCAACGGCAAACCCGTCGAGGCCGACGACGTGTGGGAGGGCGAGAGCCTGCTGTACGTGCTGCGCGAGCGGGTCGGCCTGCCGGGCTCGAAGAACGCCTGCGAGCAGGGCGAGTGCGGGTCCTGCACGGTCTACCTGGACGGCGTGCCGGTCTGCGCCTGCCTGGTCGCGGCCGGCCAGGTGCAGGACCGCGAGGTCCTCACGGTCGAGGGCCTGGCCGGGGAGAACGGCGAACTGGGCCTGGTCCAGCAGGCGTTCGTCGACGCCGGCGCCGTCCAGTGCGGCTTCTGCACCCCGGGGCTGCTGGTGCAGACCGACGCGCTGCTGGAGCGGGACCCTCAGCCGGGCGACAACGACATCCGCGAGGCGCTGTCCGGCAACCTGTGCCGCTGCACCGGTTACGAGAAGATCATGGACGCGGTGCGGCTCGCCTCCGTCCGCAAGTGCGCCGCGAGGGGCACCGGCCAAGGCGCCGGTCAAGGCACCGGCCAAGGCGCCGGTCAGGGCACCGGGCGGAACACCGGCCCGGGCGCCGGAAAGGGTGGTGCGGAATGACCGCGCGGACCATCCAGGGCGAGAAGAACCTGCAGAAGATCAACCAGGCCGCCAAGGACGGCATCGGCGGCTCACCGCTGCGCCCGGACGGCAACCTGAAGGTCAGGGGCGAGTTCGCCTACTCCTCCGACCTGTGGCACGAGGACATGCTCTGGGGCACGGCGCTGCGCTCGCCGCACCCCAGGGCCAACATCCTCTCGGTGGACATCACCGAGGCGCTCAAGGTGCCCGGCGTGTACGCGGTGCTGACCCACGAGGACATCCCCGGCGCCAAGTACTACGGACTGGAGATCGCGGACCAGCCCGCCCTGGCGATCGACCGGATCCGCTACCACGGCGAGGCGATCGCGCTGGTCGCCGCCGACCACCCGGAGACGGCCCGGCGCGCGATGAAGAGGATCAAGGTCGAGTACGAGGTGCTCACCCCGATCGTCACCGAGGAGCAGTGCCTGCACCCGGAGACGTACGGGTACGTGCACGAGCCGCACGAGTACAAGTCGCACGCGCACGGCAACATCTGCCACGAGCAGCGGCTGGTCTCCGGCCTCGGCGTGACCGACGAGGTGCGGGCGATGGCGGACGTGATCGTCAGCGGCGACTACGAGGTCGGCATGCAGGACCAGGCCTTCCTCGGGCCCGAGTCGGGCCTGGCCGTGCCGGCCGAGGACGGCGGCGTCGACCTCTACATCGCCACCCAGTGGCTGCACGTCGACCGCCAGCAGATGGCCCCGGTGCTGGGCCTGCCCGAGGAGAAGGTCCGGCTCACCCTGGCCGGCGTCGGCGGCGCCTTCGGCGGCCGCGAGGACCTGTCGATGCAGATCCACGCCTGCCTGCTGGCCCTGCACACCGGCAAACCGGTCAAGATCGTCTACTCCCGGGACGAGTCCTTCTTCGGCCACGTGCACCGCCACCCGGCGAGGATGCACTACGAGCACGGCGCGACCCGGGACGGCAAGCTGGTCTTCTCCGACTGCCGGATCGTGCTGGACGGCGGCGCGTACGCCTCCGCCTCCCCCGCCGTGGTCGGCAACGCGGCCTCGCTCGGGAACGGCCCGTACGTGATCCCGAACGTACGGATGCACGCCCTCGCGCTCTACAGCAACAACCCGTCCTGCGGGGCGATGCGCGGCTTCGGCGCGGTGCAGGCGGCCTTCGGCTACGAGTCGCAGATGGACAAGCTGGCCGCCGAACTCGGCATGGACCCGGTCGAGTTGCGCCAGCTCAACGCCGTCAAGCAGGGCGACCTGATGCCCACCGGCCAGGAGATCGACGCGCCCGCGCCGGTGGCCGACCTGTTGCAGCGGGCCAAGGACATGCCGCTGCCGCCGCCGCTCGACACCGAGCACCCGGACCTGCGCCAGCTGCCCGGCGCGCTGTCCAACACCTCCCACGGCGAGGGCATCGTGCGCGGCGTCGGCTACTCGGTCGGCATCAAGAACGTCGGCTTCTCCGAGGGCTTCGACGACTACTCCACCGCCCGGGTGCGGCTGGAGGTGATCGGCGGCGAGCCGGTCGCCATGGTGCACACCGCGATGGCCGAGGTCGGCCAGGGCGGCGTCACCGTGCACGCCCAGATCGCCCGCACCGAGCTGGGCGTCGAACAGGTCACCATCCACCCGGCCAACACCCAAGTGGGATCGGCCGGTTCGACCTCCGCCTCGCGCCAGACGTACATGACCGGCGGCGCGGTGAAACTGGCCGCCGAGGCCGTCCGGCGAGAGCTGATCGACAAGGGCCGCCGCCGCTACGGCTGGACCCACGACGACCTCACGCTGGCCGGCGGCAAGGTGGTGTCCGCCGCCGCCGGACCGCTGGTGTCCATGGTGGACCTGCTCGGCGACGAGGCGATCGAGCGGACCCGCGAACACCGCCACCGGCCCACCCGGCCCTTCGACAAGGAGACCGGCCAGGGCTTCGGCCACGTCCAGTACACCTTCTGCGCCAACCGCGCGGTGGTGGACGTGGACGTCGAACTGGGCCTGGTCAAGGTGGTCGAGCTCACCGCCGTCCAGGACGTCGGCAAGGCGCTCAACCCGCTCTCCGTGGTCGGCCAGATCCAGGGAGGCTGCACCCAGGCGCTCGGGCTCGCGGTGATGGAGGAGATCGTCGTGCGGGACGGGAAGGTCCGCAACGCCTCCTTCACCGACTACCTGATCCCCACCATCCTGGACACCCCGCCGATCCCGGTGGAGATCCTCGAACTGCCCGACCCCAACGCCCCGTACGGGCTGCGCGGGGTCGGCGAGGCGCCGACCGTCTCGGCGACGCCCTCGATCGTGGCGGCCATCCGCAACGCCACCGGTCTGGCGCTCAACCGGATCCCGGTCCGGCCGGAGCACCTGACCACCGAACAGCCCGGCTGAACCTGCCGGTTGACACTGCTCGGCACGTCCCGGGGCGGCGACGCGTCCTGCCCTCCGCCCCGGGACCGCCCCCACCCGCCGCCCCACCCGCCGCCCTGCCCACGCCGGGGCACCGCAGTGGTACGCACAGCCCTCGCCCCACCCGCACTCCCCCGCCGAGTGCCCAGTGAGTCGATACCGTCCCCCCCCGTGCCGCCCTCGTCGACCGGCGGCCAGGTCGGCTCGCCCACCCCAACCCCCTGTGACACTTGGGAGTGGACATGACCAGGATCCCCACGGAGCCCGGCACCACCGGAGCAGACAGACCCGCCGAGGACGGGCCCCACCCCTCGCCCCCGGCACCGCCATCAGCGCAGGCAGCACCATCAGCGCAGGCGCCACCACCAGCGCAGGCACCGCCATCAGCGCAGGCACCGCGTGCGAACGGCGCGCTGGACGCGTACTTCAGGATCTCGGCCCGCGGATCGACCCTCGCCAACGAACTGCGCGGCGGCCTCACCACCTTCATGGCGATGGCCTACATCATCCTGCTCAACCCGCTGATCCTCAGCGGCGCGGACGTCAACGGCGTCAAGCTCGACCAGGCCGCGCTGACCACCGCCACCGCGCTCGCGGCCGCCGTCACCACCGTCCTGATGGGCGTGGTCGGCAACGTGCCGCTGGCCCTGGCCGCCGGGCTCTCGGTCTCCGGCGCGGTCTCCGCCCTGGTCGTGCCGCACACCACCTGGCCGCAGGCGATGGGCCTGTGCGTGATCTACGGCCTGCTGATCGTGCTGCTGGTGGTCTCCGGCCTGCGGGAGAAGATCATGAACGGCATCCCGCTGCCGCTCAAGCACGCGATCACCATCGGCATCGGCCTGTTCGTCACGGTCATCGGCCTCCACAAGGCCGGCTTCCTGCACACCGGCGGCCCCACCCCGCTCTCGCTCGGCCCGGCCGGCGAGCTGACCGGCTGGCCGGTGCTGGTCTTCTGTGTCACCCTGCTGGCGATCTTCGTCCTGATGGCGCGCGGCGTCCGCGGCGCGATCCTGATCGGCATCGCCGGCGGCACCGCCCTCGCGATGGTCGTCGACAGGGCCGCGCACGTACCCGCGGCCGCCTGGCGCAACTCCGCCCCGGTGTGGCCCGGCAGTCCGGTCTCCGCACCCGACTTCGGCCTGTTCGGCCACGTCGACCTGTTCGGCGCCTTCGGCGCCCACGGCATGGGCGCCATCAGCGCCTCGGTCGCGGTGTTCACCCTCGTCCTGGCCGGCTTCTTCGACGCGATGGCCACCATCATCGGCGTCGGCACCGAGGCCGGACTGGCGGACGAACGGGGCCGGATGCCCGGACTGTCCAAGGCCCTGTTCATCGACGGCGCCGGCGGCGCGGTCGGCGGCCTGGCGGGCGCCTCCGGCCAGACGGTGTTCGTCGAGTCCGCGACCGGCGTCGGCGACGGCGCCCGGACCGGCCTCGCCTCCACCGTCACCGGCGCGCTGTTCGCGCTGATGCTGTTCTTCTCACCGCTGGCCGGCATCGTCCCGGTCGAAGTCGCCTCCGCCGCCCTGGTGGTGATCGGCTCGATGATGATGAGTCAGGCCCGGCACGTCGACTGGGCCGACCGCGAGGTCGCCGTCCCCGCGTTCCTCACCTGCGTGCTGATGCCGTTCACCTACAGCATCACGGCGGGCGTCGCGGCCGGGGTCGTCTCGTACACGGTGATCAGGGCCGGCCGGGGCGGGTGGCGCGAGCCCGGGGCGCTGATGTGGATCCTCACCGCGGTGTTCGTCGTCTACTTCGCGCTCAGTCCGATCAAGTCCTGGCTGGGCGTGCACTAGCGCCGTCGGATCACGGCGGTACCGCCGATTGAGCACAACCGCCGCCGTACGGGATCGTTTCCCGTACGGCGGCGTCTCCCGCTACCGTCGAAACCGTGAAGGAGCTCTCCGACATGCAGGACATCGCCGAACGGTTGCAGGCGTGGCACGCGTCCGGGCGCGCCTTCGCCGTGGCCACCGTGGTCGGGGTCTCCGGCAGCGCCCCCCGCGACCCGGGCGCGGCACTGGCCGTGGACATGGCCGGGGAGGCGATCGGCAGCGTCTCCGGCGGGTGCGTCGAGGGAGCGGTGTACGAGCTGTGCCGGGCCGCGATCGAGAGCGGCGAGCCGGTGCTGGAGCGCTTCGGCTACAGCGACGAGGACGCCTTCGCCGTCGGGCTGACCTGCGGCGGGACCCTCGACGTGTTCGTCCAGCCGATCGTGCCGGGAACGGATCCCGGACTGGACGCCGGCATCGCCCGCATCGCCACCGGCGAGCCGGTCGCGCTCGCCCGGGTGATAGCCGGGCCGGGCGGGCTGGTCGGCGCCACCCTCGCGGTCACCGCCTCCGGCGCCTTCGGGGCCCTCTCGGTCGGACCGTCCACGGTGGGCGCGCTGGAGCGGGCGGTGGTCGCCGAGGCACGGGCGATGCTGGACGCCGGGCACACCGGGCGGATCGTGCTCGGCCTGGACGGGCGGCCCTGCGACGAACACCAGCAGGGGACGGTCACCTGCTTCGTCGAGTCCTACGTGCCGGCACCGCGGATGCTGGTGTTCGGCGCGATCGACTTCGCCGCCGCCGTGGTGCGGATCGGCAAGTTCCTCGGCTACCACGTCACGGTCTGCGACGCCCGGCCGGTCTTCGCCACCACGCGGCGCTTCCCGGACGCCGACGAGGTGGTCGTCGACTGGCCGCACCGCTACCTCGACTCCCAGCTCGGCCGGATCGACGGGCGCACCGTGCTGTGCGTGCTCACCCACGACGCCAAGTTCGACATCCCGCTGCTGGAGCGCGCCCTGCGACTGCCGCTCGGCTACGTCGGTGCGATGGGCTCGCGCCGCACCCACCGCGACCGGATGGCCCGGCTGCGCGAGGCCGGGCTGACGGACGCCGAGCTCGCCCGGCTGCGCTCCCCGATCGGGCTCGACCTCGGCTCCCGTACGCCCGAGGAGACGGCGGTCTCGGTCGCCGCCGAGATCATCGCCCACCGGCGCGGCGGCAGCTGCCTGCCGCTGAGCGCCGGGGACGGGCCGATCCACCACGACGTGGCCGAGGCGGAGGGCCGCCAGGGGCCGCGGACGCACGCGGCGTGAGCCGGGCGGGTCACATCAGCCGGGGTCGGACCAGTCGGGTTCGGACTGGTCGGGTTCGGACTGGTCGGGTTCGGACTGGTCGGGCCCGGATCAGTCGGTGAGCGCCAGCTTCAGGCCGAAGCCCACCACCACCACGCCGGTCACCCGGTCCATCAGGCGTCGGGCGGCCGGCTTGCGCAGCCAGCCGCGCAGCACCTGGGCGAAGCCGACCAGGACGGTCGACCAGAGCACGCCCTCCACGACGTGGACGCAGGTCAGCGCCACCCCGGCGGCGAAGTGCGGGGCCCCGGCGGGGATGAACTGCGGCAGCACGGCCACGTAGAACACCCCGACCTTGGGGTTCAGCAGGTTGGTCAGTGAGCCGCGCCGCCAGCCGTACCCGAAGCCGCCCTCGGCCGGCGCCTCCTCGACCGCGGTCTGGTCGCCCCGGTTGCGCAGCATCCCGATGCCCATCCACACCAGGTACGCGGCACCGGCCCAGCGCAGCACCTCGTACGCCACCTGCGAGGCGGTCAGCAGTGCCGTCACCCCCGCCGAGGTCAGCGTCCCCCAGATCAGCGTCCCGGTCTGGATCCCGAGCACGACCCCCCACGCCTGCCGGCGCCGCCCCAGCGCGGAGGTCCGGAGGATCAGCGCGGTGTCGAGCCCGGGGGTGAGCGTGAGCAGCCCCACGACGAGGGCGAAGGACCACAGAGCGGTTGTCATCTCCATGGACCTCGATGCTCTCACAGCCTCGAACGGCCCCCGTCAGCCGGTGTCGGCGGTGCTCAGCCGCCCGTACCGTCGCCGTCGCTGTCGCTGTCGCCGTCGCTGTCGCTGTCGCTGTCGAGGAGCAGTGTGCGTTCGGCGCGGAGCCAGGAGCGCTCGGCCGCCATCTCGGCCGCGTCACCGCGGGCGAGGAACGTCGCCCACGGCTCCTGGCCGAGCCCGCCGAGCCGTTCGATGCGCTCGGCCTCGCGGGACTGGACGGCGTCCAGCGCGTCGAGCACGGCCGCCGGCTGCGCTCCGTAGGCGGCGCACAGGGCGTCGAGGCGGCCGCGCAGGACGGGTGCACCGGCGACCGATGCCCTGCGCTGCTGCTCGACGGGGCGCAACGGCACGGCGTACCAGGCGAGTTGCGCGAGGTCGTCGAGGGCGTGGCCGGGCGCGGCGAAGTCCCAGTCGATGAAGCCGACCAGGCTGTCGCCGGTCCAGATGGAGTTCCACGGGCCGAGGTCGCCGTGCCGGATGACCATGCCGGGCCGCCACTCCTCCTCCTGGCCCTGCCACCGCGCGTCGGCCGGCGGCCGGAAGTCCCGGACGGCGTCGTGGTATTCGCGTAGCCAGCGCCCGAGTTCGACGACTCCGCCGGTCGAGCGCAGGGGCGACGGCCAGGGGCTGAAGGCGGGTTCGCCGTGCAGCAGCGACAGCACCTCGTCGGTGCCGTCGATGCCGATGGGTCGCGGGGCCCGGGTGAAGCCCACCGCTTCGAGGTGGGTCAACAGGGCGTGCACCGCGGGCGTCCACTCGCCGACCGGGCGGCGGATCGTCTCGCCGATCCGCCGCACCGTGGTCACACTGCCCTTGTCCGTAGCGCCATCCTCGATCACCGGGTCAGCGTAGCCGGACGCCCGCGCAGGTGTCCCGGCCGATGTTCCGGGTGACGTCCCGGCCGCCGTCTCAGGTGACGTTGAGGCGGGCGGCGAGGCGGAGGAGGCCGGGGCTGAGGCGGGAGAGGAGGCGGGCGGCCTTCGCCTCGGGGGTGACCGGGACGACGGGCTTGCCGGTGCGGACGGCGGTCAGGATGGCGGTGGCGACCTTCTCCGGGGGGAAGCCGCGGCGGGCGTAGAGCTTCGCGGCGCGGGCCTGCTTCGCGGACTGCTCGACGGCGGTGGTGGCGGAGAAGGTGGAGGTGCGGGTGATGTTGGTGTTGACGATGCCCGGGCAGATGGTGGAGACACCGATGCCGTGGCCGACGAACTCGGCGCGCAGGCAGTCGGAGAGCATGAACACCGCGGCCTTGCTGGTGGCGTAGGCGGTGAGCGCCTTGGACGGCAGGTAGGCGGCGGCCGAGGAGACGTTGACGATGTGTCCGCCCTGGCCGCTGTCGGCCATCAGGGTGCCGAAGGCGCGGCAGCCGTGGATCACGCCCCAGAGGTTGACGTCCAGGACCCGCTGCCACTCCTTCTCGGTGGTCTGGAGGAACGTCCCGGAGTGGCCGATGCCCGCGTTGTTGACCATCACGTCGGGCACGCCGTGCTCGGCGGCGACGGTCTGCGCGAAGGCGTCCATCGCGGCGCCGTCGGAGACGTCCACCCGGTAGGCGTGCGCCTGCGGACCGATCAGCGAGGCGAGTTCGGCGGTGCGCTCGGCGGCGGCGAGGTCGAGGTCGCAGACCACCACCCGGGCGCCGTCCTCGGCGAAGGCCAGCGCGGTGGCCCGTCCGATGCCGCTGCCGCCGCCGGTCACCACCACCAACCGTCCCTCGCCCTCAGCGGGTTGGGCGCCCCCTTTGTCGATGCGGGCGGTGAACTCGCGGACCATGCCGGCCACGGTGGCTCCCTTCTCCAGCAGCGCCGACCAGTGGCCGGCGTGCAGCGTCCGTCGGGTCAGGTTCGGCACCCAGCGCTCCAGGCCCTCGGAGAGGTAGGTGCCGACGTAGCGGTCCCGGGTGAGGGTGATCAGCTGGACCGGCACCTCGGTCGGCCGCTCGCGCGGGCTGCCCAGGGTGGGGCGGAAGTTGGCCCGGTAGAGCTCGATGCCGCGCACCGCGTCGCGGCGCAGGCTGCGCTGCGGGTGGTCGGCGCGCGGGGTGACGTGCTCCAGGTCGCGCAGCACCCTCGGCCAGGCCCGGGCCAGGCCGAGGCGCCAGACGGCGGGGGCGAGGAAGGGCAGGTGGAAGGCGGTGATGTACCAGGAGTGCGCGCCCTGGTGGAGCAGCTGCCGCAGGTGGCGGGGGGTGGGGCGGCGCAGCCGGTGGCGCAGCCAGTGGCCCATGTGGTCCAGGCTGGGGCCGGACACGGTGGTGTACGAGGCGATCCGGTGCTCGGCGCCGGGGGCGGTGACGGCCTCCCAGGACTGGATCGAGCCCCAGTCGTGGGCGAGCAGGTGGACCGGGCGGTCCGGGCTGACCGCGTCGGCGACGGCGAACAGGTCTTCGGCGAGCTGCTCCAGGCGGTAGCCGGCCCGGTCGGCGGGGACGCCGGACTCCCCGGCGCCGCGCACGTCGTAGCGGACCACGTGGTGGTCGCGGGCGAGGTCGGCGGCGATGTCGTCCCAGACGGCGTGGGTGTCGGGGTAGCCGTGGACGAGGAGGACGGTGGGGGCGGCCGGGTCGCCCTGCTCGAAGACGGCGAGCGGGAGGCCGCCGGAGTGGACGGTGCGGCGGCGGACGGGGGGCGTCATCGGGTGGCCTCCAGGGTGTCGGTCGGCTCGGCGGCGGTCGACGCGGTGGCCGGCGCGGTGGCCGACCCGGTGGTCCAGCGGCGGACGTGCGGGAGGTCGTCGTCGAGCCAGTAGGCGTCGTCCTCGGTGACCACCAGCAGTTCCTCGAACTTGATGCCCACGCCGCGGAAGCCGATGTGCGGCTCGACCGCCCACAGGCCCGGAGTGGGTGCGTGCCGGGACGACCGGCCGTCCGCCCACAGCGGTGAACGGCCGTGCAGCCGCTCGGAGATGAGCTCACGGCCGAGGGTCTGGAGGGTACGCACACCGAAGCCGAAGACGTTCACCCCGGCCGGGCCGCGCACGGTGGTGCGGGTGACCTGGTGGCCGATCACCCGGCCCGGGTAGACCTGGTGCCGGTTGTCGTAGCCGTGCGCGGCGATCTGCGCGTCCACGGCGGCGTAGACCTCGTTCAGAGGCCTGCGGGCGCGCACCTCGGTGAGGATCAGCTCGCGGTAGACCTTCAGGTCGGCGGCCAGGCGGTCCCAGACCCGGTTCTCGCCGACCTTGCCGCCGTAGCCGATGTCGGCGGTGTAGCCGTCCACGATGGGGGCGCAGTCCAGCACGTACGGCATGCCCTCCTCCAGGCGGCGGTTGCCGGCGAAGAACTGGAGCGGGGTGTGGAAGTGCCGGAAGGCCGTGCGGTCGCCGAACCAGGCGAAGGGGACGTGGAAGAAGTCCTGCACCCCGGCGGCGACCAGGCGGCGGCGCAGCTCGGCGGTGGCCTGCCGCTCGGTGACGCCCGGTTCGATCCAGGCGGCGACCTGTTCGGCGCAGTCGTAGGCGAGCTGCTGGGTCGCGCGGAAGCGGGCGAGGTCGTGCTCGGTGTAGGGGAAGGCGGGGAACGCGGAGGACGCGGGGGACGCGGGGGTCGCGTGGGTCGCTTTCGCCAGCGGGGGCATCGGGGCTCCTTCTAGAGGTCGAGCACGAGGGTCTCGCCCTCGGCGGCCCGGGAGACGCAGGGCAGGAGGGCGCCGGCGGCGCGCTGCTCGGGGGTGAGGCGGCGGTCCCGATGGTCGGGCTCTCCGGAGACCAGGCGGACCTCGCAGGTGCCGCAGAAGCCCTGGTGGCAGGAGTACGGGAGGTCGGGGCGGGCCTCGCGCAGCACGTCCAGGGCGGAGCGGTCGGCGGGGACGTCGAGGGTCGGGCCGTCGGCGCCCAGGCGCACGGCGAAGGGCCGGCCGTCGGTGACCGGGGCGGCACCGAAGCGCTCGAAGTGCAGGGCGGTGGCCGGGGATCCGTCCAGGGCCCGCTGGACGGCGGTGAGCATCGGGGCCGGGCCGCAGCAGTAGACGGCGGCGCCGCGCGGGGCGTGGGCGAGCAGTTCGGCGCCGGTGGGGACGCCGCCGTGCGCGTCGTCGGTGCGCAGCACCACGCGGTGCGGGTCGAGGGCGCGCAGCTCCTCCGCGTACGGGAGGGTGTCGGCGCTGCGCCCGACGTGGACCAGGCGCCAGTCGAGGCCGTGCCGTTGCGCCTCGCGGGCCATCGGGAGGAGGGGGGTGATGCCGATGCCGCCGGCGAGCAGGAGGACGGCGGGCTCGGTGCAGAAGGCGAAGCCGTTGCGCGGGCGGCGGGCGGTGAGACGGGCGCCCGGGTGCAGGGTGTCGTGGATCTCGACGGATCCGCCGCCGCCCTCGGGCAGCCGCCGTACGGCGATCCGGTAGCCGTGGCGGTCGGCCGGGTCGCCGCTGAGCGAGTAGTGGCGCTCGCGGCCGGAGGGCAGGGCGAGGCGCAGGTGGGCGCCGGGCTGCCAGGGGGGCAGTGGCCCACCGGAGGGGTCGGCGAGGGTCAACTCGATGACGTCGGATGCGAGTTGGCGGCGGGCGGCGACGACCAGCTGGAGCAGCGGGGTGGGGCGGCTGAACGGGCGGCGGGGGTTGCGGCGCAGCAGCGGGCCACCGAGCGCCGGGGAGTAGCGGTCGCCGAAGGCGGTGAGCCAGCGGATGAAGGAGTCGGCCCGGGGGCGGCCGTAGAGGTCGGGGGGCGGGGTGAGCAGATCCATCCGGCGGGGTCCTTGGGGAGGGGGTGGCGAGCGGGCGGGCGGGCGCCGGGCTTCGGCGGTCGGGGTTCGGCGTTCAGATTTCAGCGTTCGGATTTCAGCGAACAGATGACGTTTTCTGTTCGCTGAAATCTGTCAGCTGTCAGCCGTCAGCTGTTCGCAGCCGCCGCGCGGGCGGCCGGGGATGTGGCCAGGTAGCCCAGCGCCTGACTGGAGGACCCCTCCTGGGTCGGGTGGTAGCCCGGCCTCAGGTACCGCAGCCCGGAGCGGACCGACTTCATCGGATCCGGCAGCAGCCCGCGCTTGGCGATCCGGCCCGCCTCCCGCCAGGTCGGCTTGAGCCGCCCCTCCAGCGTCGGGTCGGCGGCGAGCATGAACCGGGCGCCGCGCACCCACAGATGGACCAGCAGCGGCCCGGACATCATCATCCCGCGCACCCGGCGCAGATACCCCGGGTCCAGGTGGACCATCAGGTCGAAGGCGACGCTGCGGTGTTCGACCTCCTCGGCGCCGTGCCAGCGCAGCAGGTCGAGCATGGTCGGGTCGGCCTTCGCCCGGTCCAGGCCGGGCGAGTTGAGGGCCCAGTTGCCGAGGAAGGCGGTGAAATGCTCGATCGCCGCGATGAAGGCGACCCGCTCGATGATGTTCTCCCGCCGCCGGGCCGGCGCCAGGCCCGGCTTGTCGCCCAGGACGCGCTGGAACAGCCAGGAGATCTGCCGGACGTACGGGCGCGGGTCGAGCCCCTGGCCGAGCAGGTGGGCGAGCACCTCCTCGTGCGCCTCGGCGTGGATGGCCTCCTGCCCGATGAAGCCGAGCACCTCCTCGCGCAGCTGCTCGTCCCGGATCAGCGGCAGCGCCTCCTTGAACACCCGGACGAACCAGCGCTCGCCCTCGGGCAGCAGCAGGTGCAGCACGTTGATGACGTGGGTGGCCATCGGCTCGTCCGGGATCCAGTGCAGCGGCAGCTGGGACCAGTCGAAGCGGACGTCCCGGGGCTCCAGGACGAGGCTTTCGTGCACGCGCGCGGCGGGGGCGGCGAGGGCGGGGACAGGGGTGGTTCGGGTCATGACAGGCCCTCCTGACCTGGGCGGGCGGCTCGGCTGAGGGAAACGTACTCGCGGGTAGCGGCCGGGACAAGGGTTTCGGCAACTCTTATCGACATCGAGTCTAATAAGTGATGTGCACCCGGGGACGGCCGCTGAAACACCACCAGGGGAGCGGCCGGGACGACGAGGGCCCCGCCGGACGCGGCACGTCCGGCGGGGCCCGTCGGGCGGACGGCTCAGACCGCCATCGCCAGCATCAGCGGCGCCGCCCGGGCCGCCAGCAGCTCGGCGGCGGCCTTCAGCTTGTGGATGTTGTCCGCCGGCATCGAGGTCGCCAGGCAGCCGACCGTGCTGCCCGCCGTGATCGGCACCGCCGCGCACACCGTGCCGAGCGCGTACTCCTGGATGTCCAGCACCGGCACCGTGGCCGGCTGCCGCTCCAGCCGGTGCATCAGCTGGTCCGCGTCGGTGACCGTACGGGAGGTGAGCCGGGCGACCGGGTGCCGGGAGAGGTGGTCGCGCCGGGCGTCCGCGTCCAGCTGGCCGAGCAGGCACTTGCCGATCGCGCTGGCGTGCGCGGTGGCCCGGAAGTCCACCCACTCCTGCACGGCCGGCGCGAAGTCGGACGCCGAGACCGCCTCGACCGACAACTCCCCGTCGTGGTAGCGGCTGAAGTACACCGCGGCACCCAACTCGTCACGGAGTTCGGCGAGTTTGCGGTTCAGCCGGGCCTTGACCAGCTGTTCCCGGTTGTGCTGCCCGAGCAGGGCGAAGGTGCCCCCGAGCACCCAACCCCCGTCCTGGCACTGGAGGTAGCCCTCGATCTCCAGGATCTCCGCGAGCCGCCGCACGGTCGGCAGGCCGAGCGAGGTCTCCCGCGCGAGGGCGACCAGGGTGGCGCCGTCGGGGTGCCGGTCGACGGCCTCCAGCAGTCTGAGGGCGTGCTGCAGGGAGGTGAACGGGCCCGGCAGGCCCTGGTCCAAAGCGGCGTGACGACCCGGGGCTGGTGTCGACATGTCGTCCCCTTCCGATGTCCCCCCACGGAGCGACCGCGGGCGGTCTCCAGCCTATCGACCCCGCGGCCCCGGCAACTGCCGTCCGTGAATATCCGTGAGCATTCCGTGGAGCACGGCTCGGCCACCTGGTAGAAGGGGCGGCCACCCGACGCCGACGGGCCCCTCCCCCACTGCCCTGGGGGGAGGGGCCCGTCGTGCGGCCGCCGGGTTGCGGGCCCCGGTGGCCGTGCGGATACGGATGGTCGGAGGAGCCGGACGAGCGGACGGACGGTCGGCTCGTCCGGCTCAGCCCTCGTCGCCCGCGCGCAGCTTGGCGACGGCCGCCGCGACCCGGGCGCCGTACTCCTCGTCGGCGGCGTGGAAGTGGGCCAGGTTCTTCTCGACGACGTCGTCCCGTGTCACCTGCGACAGGAAGCCCGCGATGTTGCCGACCAGGCGGGCCTTCTCCCCCTCCGACATCAGCCGGTACAGCTCACCGGCCTGGAAGAAGTCGTCGTCCTTGCTGTGGGCCGGCGTGGTGTAGGTGCCGGTGTGGCCGTTCACCTTGACCGGCGCGGCGAGCGCCTCGTCGGTCTGGGCCGGGCCGTCGTACGAGTTGGGCTCGTAGTTCCTGCCGCGGCCGGCACCGTTGACGGCCATGAGCCCGTCCCGGCCGTAGTTGTTCGCCTCGGTGGCGCGCGGGGCGTTCACCGGCAGCAGGGTGTGGTTGACGCCGAGGCGGTAGCGCTGGGCGTCGGCGTAGGCGAACAGACGGCCCTGGAGCATCTTGTCCGGGGACGGGCCGATGCCGGGCACGAAGTTGTTCGGCGAGAACGCGGCCTGCTCGACCTCGGCGAAGACGTTCTCCGGGTTCCTGTTGAGCACCAGGCGCCCGACCTTGACCAGCGGGTAGTCGGCGTGCGGCCACACCTTGGTGAGGTCGAAGGGGTTGAAGCGGTAGTCCGCGGCCTCGGCGACCGGCATCAGCTGGACGTGGAGGGTCCAGGACGGGAAGACCCCTCGCTCGATGGCCTGGTGCAGGTCGCGCTGGTGCGAGTCGGCGTCGGCGCCGACCACCTCGGCGGCCTGGTCCCCGTCCAGGCTGCGGATGCCCTGGTTGGTCTTGAAGTGGTACTTCACCCAGTAGGCCTCGCCCTCGGCGTTGACCCACTGGTAGGTGTGCGAGCCGTAGCCGTTCATGTGGCGGTAGCTGGCCGGGATGCCGCGGTCGCCGAACAGCCAGGTGATCTGGTGGGTCGAGGCCGGCGAGTGGGCCCAGAAGTCCCAGACGTTGTCCGCCTCCTGCACGCCGGTGTACGGGTCGCGCTTCTGCGAGTGGATGAAGTCGGGGAACTTGACCGGGTCCTTGATGAAGAACACCGGGGTGTTGTTGCCGACCAGGTCGTAGTTGCCCTGCTCGGTGTAGAACTTCAGGGCGAAGCCGCGCGGGTCGCGCACCGCGTCGCTGGCACCCAGGTTGCCGGCCACGGTGGAGAAGCGCAGGAAGACCTCGGTGCGCTTGCCGACCTCGGACAGGAACGCCGCCCGGGTGTACCGCGACACCTCGTCGGTGACCTCGAAGTAGCCGTACGCGCCGGAGCCCCGGGCGTGCACGACCCGCTCCGGGATGCGCTCACGGTTGAACCGGGCCAGCTTCTCCAGCAGGTGCTGGTCCTGGATCAGCAGCGGGCCGTACTCGCCGGCCGAGGCCGAGTTCTGGTTGTCGGCGACCGGGGCACCGGACTCCGTGGTCAGGATCTTGGACATGGAGGGTCCTTCGGATATCGATAAACGCGGTGCGTGGAGAGTGAGATGACGGTGCGTCAGTTTCAGGTGCCGAGCAGGCGCCGGACGGCCTCACGGCGGCGGTCCGAAGCATCCGAGCCGTCCGAGCCGTCCGAACTGCCGGGGCCGTCGGCCGGCCGGAGGGCGGCGACCGCGGCGGCGACCGCGGCCGGGTCCGCCAGCGGGCGGGCGGCGGCCAGCTCGGCGGCCTCCGTGCCGGTCAGGCCGGCCCCGGTGAGGGCGTCCGCGGCCTCGGCGGCCGGGGCGGCGTTGAACCAGCGCAGCGCGAGGGCCGCGCGGCCGGCCCCGGTGAGGCGGCCGGTGAGCCGGAGGCGGGCGAGCCCGCCGTCCGGGTAGACGTTGATCCGCACATGGGTCACCGGACGGCCCGCGTCGAGCCGGAAGCGGTGCCGGGTGTCGGGCTGGAGCCGGGTGCGGGGCAGGAGTTCGAACCACTCGCCGTCGGCCGGGTCCTGCCCGGCCGAGGCGTCGAAGCCGATCAGGTCGGCCCAGCCGGGGGCATTGGCGACGAAGTAGGAGGTGTCCACCTCGGCGGCCAGGACCTCACCGCCCCCGGCCAGGGCGATCTGCACCCAGTCGTTGGCCTTGTCGCGCCGACGCCGGGTCTCCCAGCCATCGCCCATGACGGAGGCTCGGCCGGGAGCGTTCAGGTTGTGCGGGGAGGAGAAGTAGCGGTCGGAGGCCGCCTCGGCCACGCCGCCGAACTCCTGGGCGGCCAGGTCGAAGGTGAGGCCGTCGAGTTCGCGCGGGTCGGGCAGCACCTCGCCGTGCACCCGGAGCCGGGCGACGCCGCCGTCCGGGAAGATGTTCAGCCGCACGTGGGTGTACCGGGTGCCGTCCTCGACGGCGAACTCGTGGGCGGTGTCGCCCTGCAGCGGGGTGCGCGGCACCACCGTCCTCCACTCGGCGCCGTCCAGCTCCTCGGGCGAGGGGTGGCCGGGTACAGAGGCGGCCTCGACCGAGGCGCTCTCCGGGTAGTTGCCGGTGAAGTGGGCGGTGTCGACGATCACGCCGCGGATCACCCCGGCGGCGCCGAGCCGGACGATCGCCCAGTCGTGGTCCTGGTCGGTGGGGTGCGGCTGCTCGGCGGAGACGCCACGCCGACGCTTGGACTCCCAGCCGTCCATGATCTGGCCCTTGTGGCCGAAGGTGTGCGGGCGGAACTCGGCCGGCTTCGCGACCAGCAGGTTCTCCGCGTCGGCGAAGGTGTCCTCGTTCGTGGCGACGACGCCCGCGCCGAGCAGCCGGGAGGCCAGGTCGACCAGCTCGGTGAAGGGAGCGCTCGGGGTGTCGGCAGTGGTCACTGACTCTCCTCAGAAGACGTTGTCGGACGGGGTGACGGCGGGCCGGGTGAGCGGGCGCCCGAAGGGCTCGGCGCCGGTGTCCACCACGCGGCCGCGCAGCCAGGTGGTGCGGACCGCACCGGTGAGCGTCCGGCCCGCGTACGGGGTCACCGGGTTGCGGTGGTGCAACCCGGCGGCCCGGACGGCGAGTTCGCCGTCGGGGTCGAAGGCGACCAGGTCGGCGTCGTGGCCGACCGCGATGGCGCCCTTGGTGCCGCTGAGGCCGGCCAGCTCGGCCGGTCCGGCGGACATCCAGCGCACCACGTCGGCCAGGGTGTGGCCGCGGCGGCGGGCCTCGGTCCAGACGGCCGGCAGGCCCAGCTGGAGCGAGGCGATGCCGCCCCAGGCGGCCGCGAAGTCGCCGCTGCCGCCGTACTCGGGCAGCAGTTTGAGGTCGGGGGTGGACGGCGAGTGGTCGGAGACGACGGCGATGAACTCGCCGTTCGCCAGGGCCTCCCAGAGCGCGTCGCGGTTGGCCTCGTCGCGGATCGGCGGGCAGCACTTGAAGGCGGTGTCGCCGTCCGGCACCTGCTCGGCGGCGAGGGTCAGGTAGTGCGGGCAGGTCTCGGCGCTCACCCGTACGCCGTCGGCGCGGGCCTGGCGCAGCAGCGGCAGCACGGCCGCCGAGGAGACGTGCAGGATGTGCACCCGGGCGCCGGTGCGCCGGGCGGTGTCGAGCAGGTGGGCGACGGCGGCGGTCTCCGCGTCGGCGGGACGGGAGGCGAGGAAGTCCCGGTAGTGGACGCCGGGTTGTTGCGGTGCGGCGGCCAGGACGGCCGGGTCCTCGGCGTGGATGATCGCCAGCGCCCCGATCCGGGCCTGTTCGGCCAGGGCGGCCTCCAGGTCGGCGGCCTCGACGTGCGGGAACTCGTCGACGCCGGACGGGGCGAGGAAGCTCTTGAAGCCGAACACGCCCGCCCGGTGCAGGGGTTCGAGGTCGGCGACGTTGCCGGGGACCGCTCCGCCCCAGAAGCCGAGGTCGACCCAGGCCTGGCCTTCGGCGGTCTTCCGCTTGACCTCCAGCGCCTCCACCGTGGTGGTGGGCGGGATGGAGTTGAGCGGCATGTCGATGACGGTGGTGACGCCGCCGGCCGCGGCCGCCCGGGTGGCGGTGGCGAAGCCCTCCCACTCGGTACGGCCGGGCTCGTTGACGTGCACGTGGGTGTCGACCAGGCCGGGCAGCAGGGCGGTGTCACCGAGGTCGGCGATCCCGCCGGCGTCCGCCGCGGACCCGGCCGCGAACTCGGCCGTGCGCTCGGCAGTGGGCTCGGCGGTGGGCTCGGCGGTGAACGTGCCGTACGCGGCGACCTCGACGATCTTCCCGTCCCGGATCAGCACGTCCGCGGGACGCTCGCCGCCGGGCAGGACCACCCGTCGGGAGCGGATCACCGTCGGCTGGCTGAAAGGCATGGGGGACCTCCGAAACCTGGAAGTTGAGGGTGGTTTGGGGGGCGCGGAACGCCGGAGGAACCGAAGGATTGCCGGGAGCCTAGGCCCGCCTTCAACAAAACGTCAATGGTGGAACGTCCAAGGGATCAGCCCCGTAGCAGCTCCCCGGCCAACCGCTCCCCCGCGGCCTCGGCCAGCTCGGCGGCCCTGGTCAGGCTGTCCCCCGGGTGCTCCGCCAGGTCGGTGAGCGCGAGCGCGGCGGCGAACCCGGCCGCCCGCCACTCCGGCTCGGACAGCTCCAGCCGGCCCGCCACGGCGGCCACCCGGACCCCCGCCCGGGCAGCCGCTGCGGCGACTCCGGCGGGGGCCTTGCCGTGGAGCGTCTGCGCGTCCAGGCAGCCCTCGCCGGTGACGACGAGGCGTGCCCCGCGCACGGCCTCGTCGAAACCCAGCAGTTCGAGCAGCAGCTCGATACCGGGTCGCATGGTGGCGCCGAGCAGGGCGAGGGCGGCGAAGCCCACCCCGCCGGCGGCCCCCGCGCCAGGGGCCTCCCGTACGTCGCGGCCGGTCACCGCGGCGACCTGGTCGGCGAAGCGGGTCAGCCCCTCCTCCAGGACCACCAGGTCGTCCGCGTCGGCACCCTTCTGCGGACCGTAGACGGCGGCGGCGCCGCGCGGGCCGAGCAGCGGGTTGTCCACGTCGCAGGCGACCACCAGCTCGACGCCGGTCAGCAGCTCGGCCGACCGGCCCGGGTCGATCCGGTCGAGTCGGCGCAACGCTCCCCCGCCGGGCGGGAGTTCGGTGCCGTCGGCATCGAGCAGGCGTACCCCGAGCGCCTGCACCATGCCCGCCCCGCCGTCGGTGCACGCACTGCCGCCGAGGCCCAGCACGATCCGTTTGGCGCCCAGCGACACCGCCCGGCCGATCAGCTGGCCGACCCCGTAGGAGCCGGCCGCGAGCGGGGCCGTCCGGCCGCCGGGCAGCCGGGCGAGCCCGGAGGCCTGGGCCAGCTCGACCACGGCGGTGTCACCACTGACGGCGAGGGCGGCGTCCACCGGCAGGCCGGTCGGGCCCGCCACCTTGGCCGGGACGCGGGTGAAGCCGGCCGCGAGCGCGGCGGCCAGGGTGCCCTCGCCGCCGTCGGCGACGGGCAGTTCGCGCACCTCGGTACCGGGCGCGGCGCGCCGGATGCCGGCGGCGATCCGGGCGGCGGCCTCGGCGCCCTCCAGGGTGCCCTTGAACTTGTCCGGAGCTACGACCACATGGCCCTGGCGGGGGGTGGGGGGCATGAGGCGGTCCTCGCTTCTGTACGGGGTCTGGCGTTGGTTCGACGACGTGCGTCCAGCATGTGCCCGGTGCCCTCGGTGGTGCGACCCCCTCCCGGGTGGTGCGACCCCCTCCGCGCCGTCCCCCTCGTCCCGCTTCCGACGTACGAGAGGCTCCCCTCGGCGGGGAGGGGGCCAGGCGACGCGCATCGGGCACGACCGAGGTGCCCCCCGGGGGAGGGTGTGCGCGTCACCGGCTGGATCGACCGGCGGGCGGGCGGATGAGCCCCGGCCCGCACGCCGGTCGGGTCCGGCCTCCTGGCGGCGCGGGCACGACCGGATCAGGTACACGCCGCCAGGAGGAGCTTGGGGCCGGGGGCTCCGCGCGGGAGCCCCCGGGTGGGCCGGCAGGCCTCGCGGCCGACAGGTCCCGTGACCGTCAGGCCTCGGGGCCGGCAGGCCTCGGGGCCGGCAGGCCTCGCGGCTACTCGACCTCGCGGCCCGAGAGCCGCTCGACACCGCGCAGGAGCGCCGAGTGGTCCAGCGAGCCGTCGCCGTTGGCCCGGGCGGAGGCGACCAGCTGGGCCACCACGGCGCCGACCGGCAGCGCGGCGCCCACGGCGCGGGCGGCGTCGGTGACGATGCCCATGTCCTTGTGGTGCAGGTCGATCCGGAAGCCGGGGGCGAACTCCCGGTTGATCATGTTCGCCCTCTTGCGGTTGAGCACGGTGGAGCCGGCCAGCCCGCCGCCGAGCACGTCCAGCGCGGCGCCGAGGTCGACGCCGGCGTTCTCCAGGAACACCACGGCCTCGGCGAGCACCTGGATGTTGACGGCCACGATCAGCTGGTTGGCGGCCTTGACGGTCTGGCCGGCGCCGGCCGGGCCGACGTGGACGACCGTGGTGCCGAGTGCGTCGAACAGCGGCTTGGCCTCGGCGAAGTCCTCCGCCGCGCCGCCGACCATGATGGACAGCACCGCCTCGACGGCCCCGGCCTCGCCGCCGGAGACCGGCGCGTCCAGGGCGCGCACGCCCTTCGCCCGGGCGGCCTCGCCGACCTTGATGGAGGTCTGCGGGGTGATCGAGGACATGTCGATCACCAGGGTGCCCGCCCCGACGTTCTCCAGGACGCCGTCCTCGCCGAGGATGACCGCCTCAACGTGCGGGTCGGCCGGGACCATGGTGATGACGACCTCGGCGTCCTTCACCGCGTCCGCGATGCTGGTGGCGCCGTGGCCGCCGGCCGCGATCACGGTGTCGATCGAGGCCTGGGAGAGGTCGAAGCCGGTCACGTGGTGGCCGGCCTTGACCAGGTTGACGGCCATGGGCTTGCCCATGATGCCGAGACCGACGAAGGCAATCTTGCGGGAGGCGCTCATCGCGTCGCGTTCCTTACGTGTGCGGGTGGGGTGGCCGGCCGGGCGGGCCTCCGGACGGGCGGTGCGGTTCCCGGACCGTTCCGGGCCGGGCACTACCGGGCAGGGCGCTGTCGGACAGGTCGCGACCGGACGGTTCGTCGCCGGGCGACCGCGCTACCGGGCGGCGCGCAGCTCGCGCGGCAGCCAGTCGAAGCTGTCGGCGCTGACGCCGGTCGAGGGGCGGTACTCCAGGCCGATCGAACCGCTGTAACCGGCGGCGCTGAGCCGGGCGAACAGGTCCTCGAAGTCCAGTTCGCCGGTGCCGGGTTCGTTGCGGCCCGGGGTGTCGGCGATCTGCACGTGGCCGATCCGGTCGGCGTGGGTGTCGATGACGGCCGCCAGGTCCTCGCCGTTCCTGGCCAGGTGGTACAGGTCGCAGAGGAACTTGGCGTTCCCCAGGCCGGTGGCGGCGTTGACCTTGTCGACCACCTCGACCGCGGCGGCCGTGGAGACCAGCGGGTAGTCCGGGGACTCGGCCCTGTTGAGGGCCTCGATCAGCAGGACGGCGCCGATCCGGTGCGCGGCCCGGGCGGCGATCACCAGGTTCTCCAGCGCCAGCGCGTCCTGCTCGGCGGGCTCGACGCCCGCGATCCGGTTGCCGTACAGCGCGTTGAGCGCGGTGGCACCGAGCGAGGCGGCGAGCTCCGCGGCGACCGGGACGTTGGCGCGGAAGCGGTCCTTCTCGGACGGGACCGAGACGGTGCCACGGGCGCCCTGGGAGAGGTCGTCCAGGAAGTTGAGGCCGGTGAGCCGGACGCCCGCGTCGCTGAACGCCTTGCCGAGCGCGTCCAGTTCGGTCCGGCTCGGAGCGGGCTCCGGGCCGAAGGGCCACCACAGCTCGGCGGCGGTGAAGCCGGCCGCGGCTGCGGCTGCGGGACGTTCCAGCAAGGGGAGTTCGCCGAACAGGATCGACAGGTTGACCGTGAAGCCGTGCTTGGCTGCCGCCGTCACGTCCATCACCTCTCACTCTCTTCCTTCATCCACAACTTCCACGATCCGGAAGAGGGATTCTGTGTGGTGGAAGCATCTCCGGCCCGCGGAGCGAGTGTCAAGGCTGTCGCAACATTTTGTTGAAGAAGCCCCCGACCACCCCCCTGAGCCCCGGACGACCGTCCGGCCACCGGACCCCTGCCCGCCCCCACCCGCGCTCGATACAGTGATCCCGTGCGATTGATGGTGGAGTTCACGACAGAACCATTCGAAATGGACACGTTCCCGGAGCACGCCGCGGCGGCCCGCAACGTCGTCGACGAAGCCGGCCTGGACGTGTCGGTCGGCCCCTTCGGGACCGGCGCCGAGGGCGAGGCCGACCAGGTGCTCGCCGCGGTGACCCGACTGCTCCGGGAGACCCTGGAGGCCGGGGCCACCCGCATCTCCGTCCAGGTCAGCGTGCTGGGCGAGGAGGGCGGTACGCCGTGACCGAGCACGTGGAGCACCCGCTCGCCGCGGCGATCAAGCCGCTGCTGGACGCGGTCGGCGCGGTGCCCGTCCCGCTGGACGAGGCGAAGGCCGAGGACGTCGTCCTGGAGTGGGAGGGCGCCCCGGCCGTGGCCGTCCGGCTGCCGCACCTGAGCAGCGCGCTGGACCGGCTGCTGGCCGAGATGACCCGGCAGTTCGAGGGCCGCCCGCTGGCCGAGCTCGACCGGCTGGAGAAGCAGCGGGTCGTCGCCCTGCTGGAGGAGCGCGGCGCCTTCACCGTCCGCCACGGGGTCGAGACGGTCGCCTCGGCCCTGGGCGTCAGCCGCTTCACCGTGTACAACTACCTCAACCGCCAGGACAGCTCGAAGCCCTCCTGAGCGGGTGCGCACTCCCGGGCGGTGCCCCTTCCGACGGTCGGACGGGGGCCCGCCGGCCGGGTGGTCCCGACCGGTGCCGCCGACACGGATGGCGCGGATCGGCCCACGGCGCGGCGCACTTGGCGAATCGCACACGAAAGGGCCCGAGATCAGGGCGCGGCATCAGGGCCCGGTTCAAAACGTAACCACCAACCGTTCAACAAACTGTTGACCTAAGGGTGGGGCCGATCTAGCTTTTCCGGGTGGCACCACTCTTCAGGAGGTCCACTCGTGACCAACCACCCCCACACCCTTGACGCCCTGGCCGCGGCCGACGCCGCGGAGTTGACGGAGATCCTGCTGGAGGTATGCTCCAGCCCCCGCTGGGCCGCCGCCGTCGCGGAGGCCGAACCCTGGTCCAGCCGAGAGGCCCTCCTTGCCGCCAACGCGGCGGCGACGGCGGAGCTGACGGCCGCGGACCTGCACGACGCCATGACCGGACACGCCCGGATCGGCCGGCCCACGGCGGGCGACGCCACCTCCGAGCGCGAACAGGTCGGCATCCAGGGCGCGGACCAGGCCGTCCTGGACGAACTGCACGAGGCCAACAGCGCGTACGAGGCCAAGTTCGGCCACGTCTTCCTGATCTGCGCGACCGGCCGCACCGCGGTCACCATGCTCGCCGCCCTGCGCGAGCGGCACCCCAACGACCCCGCCACCGAGGCGGAGATCGTCCGGGGTGAGCTGCGCAAGATCAACGACATCCGGATCAACCGCCTGCTCGACGTGCCCTGATTTCTTCTGACACGTCGTCAGGAATGCTTCGTACGCCGATTCATGCCGCCCGACATGGCACTCTTTGTGAACCGGCGGGCCGGCATCAGATCTGACGCACCATCACTTCTGCCATCAGTAAGGTCACTCCACCCATGACTGGCATCTCCACCCATGTGCTCGACACCAGCCTCGGCCGCCCGGCCGAGGGAGTTCCGGTCGAGCTCGCACTGAACACCGAGGGTGGCTGGCAGGTGCTCGGCACCTCCGCCACGGACTCCGACGGCCGGGTCAAGGACCTGCCGGCCGTGGAGGCGGGCTCGGTCGTCCGGCTGCTCTTCGACACGAGCGCCTACCACGCGCTCACGTCCGAGGAGGCGCCGTTCTTCCCCGAGGTCTCGATCGTCTTCACGGTCGCGCCCGCGCAGCACCACTACCACGTGCCGCTGCTGCTGAACCCGTTCGGATACTCGGTCTACCGCGGAAGCTAGACCGACCAGGAACCCTAGGAGCCTGTCATGGCCCACGTGCTCGGTCAGAACCAGTACGGCAAGGCGGAGAACCGCATCGTCCGGGTCCACCGCGACTCCACCCGCCACGAGATCAAGGACCTCAACGTCTCGGTCTCCCTCCGGGGCGAGTTCGAGGACGTCCACCTCACCGGGTCCAACGCCAACTGCCTTCCCACCGACACCACCAAGAACACCGTCTTCGCCTTCGCCAAGGAGCACGGCATCGAGTCGGCCGAGGCCTTCGGCATCCTCCTGGCCCGGCACTTCGTCGACGACACCGAGCGCGGCGTCGTGCACGGCGCCCGGATCCGGATCGAGGAGTACACCTGGGACCGGATCAGGACGCCGGACAGCTCGGCCCGCTTCATCGGCTCCGAGGAGGTCGGCCACTCCTTCGTCCGCAACGGCCAGGAGATCCGCACCACCGAGATCGTCTACGACGGCGAGTCCGTCCAGGTCATCTCCGGCCTCAAGGACCTCGTCGTGATGAACTCCACCAACTCGGAGTTCTGGGGCTACATCAAGGACGGGTACACCACCCTGCGGGAGGCGTACGACCGCATCCTCGCCACCCAGGTCACCGCCCGCTGGAAGTACGGATACGGCGGCGGGGACAGCGAGGCCCAGCCCAACTGGAACCGCTCCTACGCCCAGGTGAAGCGGCACATGCTGGAGGCGTTCGCCGAGACCTACTCCTACTCGCTGCAGCAGACCCTGCACGCGATGGGCACCCGGGTCCTCAACAACCGCGCCGAGGTGGACGAGGTCCGTCTCGAACTGCCCAACAAGCACCACTTCCTCGTCGACCTGGAGCCCTTCGGCCTCAAGAACGAGAACGAGGTCTACTACGCCGCGGACCGCATGTACGGCCTGATCGAGGGCACCGTGCACCGCGAGGGCGTCGTCCCGGTGATCCCGGTCGCCTGATCTCCCCGGCTCCGTCCGCCCTGCCTGTTCCGTCCATCCCGTGTATCCCGTCCATCCCGTCCACCCCACCGACCCCATGGACACCACCCGGAGTCGCCGCACCCTCCGGCCCCCACGGGCCGGCCGAATCCGGGCGGACCGTACCGACCGCTCCAACCGCACCACCAGTATCTCCACCCCCACCCACCGGAGTTCGTGTCTGCCTCACGGCGGCCGGCCCGGGGTGCTGGAGAGGCCCGCCGAGGGACCCTTGCCCGCCGTCCCGCCCTCGGCCAGGAATCCACCGGCCGGCCTCCAGCGCCACGGGCGCGCCGGGAGCCACGGGCACAAGAGGGGCTCGACATGGCACCCAGCAACACCACCAGTAAAGACGGCGGTTCCACCCCGGCGAGAGTCAACGATCCTGATGATTCGTCAATCAGCCTCGGCAGTACGCCATCAGGGGCGGGAACCCACCCCGTGGACGAGGTGCTGCCCCCGGTGAAGCTGTTCTCCACCGGGCTCCAACACGTCGCCGCGATGTACGCGGGGGTCGTCGCACCCCCGCTCATCGTCGGCGCCGGCGTCGGGCTCTCCGCCGCCGACCTCGCCCTGCTCATCTCGGCCAGCCTGTTCACCGCCGGACTGGCCACCCTGCTCCAGACCCTCGGCATCTGGAAGATCGGCGCGCGGATGCCGTTCGTGAACGGCGTCTCGTTCGCGGGCGTCGCGCCCATGATCGCCATCGCCAAGGAACACGGCCCGAAGGACGCCCTCCCGGTGATCTTCGGAGCGGTGATCGTCGCGGGGGCCCTGTGCTTCCTCGCGGCACCGTACTTCTGCAGGCTCATCCGGTTCTTCCCCCCGGTCGTCCAGGGCACCGTGATCACCCTCATCGGGGTGTCCCTGCTTCCGGTGGCGGTCAACTGGGCGCGCGGCGGCTCGCCGAGCGCCCCCGGGTACGGCTCCATGCGGGCCATCGGCCTCGCCGCGATCACCCTCGTCGCGGTGGTGCTCTGCAACCGGCTGCTGCGCGGTTTCTGGCAGCAGCTGTCGCTGCTCATCGGTTTGGCGTTCGGCACCCTGATCGCCTTCCCGCTGGGGCTGGCCGACTTCGGCGCGGTCCAGGACGCGAAGGTCTTCTCGCTCCCCTCCCCGTTCCACTTCGGCGCGCCCGTGTTCGACGCGGCCGCGATCGCCTCGATGTGCATCGTCATGGTGGTCTCGATGACCGAGTCCACCGCCGACATGCTCGCCCTGGGCAAGATCGTCGACCGCGAGGCCGACGAACCCACGCTCGCCGCCGGCCTGCGCGCCGACGGGCTGGCCACCGCGCTCAGCCCCGTCTTCAACGGCTTCGCCGCCAGCGCCTTCGCCCAGAACATCGGGCTGGTCGCGCTGACGAGGATCCGCAGCCGTTTCGTGGTCGCGGCCGGCGGAGGCATCCTGATCCTGTTGGGGCTCTTCCCCGTGCTCGGGTCGGTCGTCTCCCTGGTGCCGCAGCCCGTCCTCGGCGGCGCCGGGATCGTGCTCTTCGGCACGGTCGCGGCGAGCGGCATCCGCACCCTCGCCGAGGCGGGCATGGAGTCCAGCTCCAACACCATCCTGGTGTCGGTCTCGCTCGGCGTCGGCATCATCCCGATCGCCGTACCGGCCTTCTACGACTCCTTCCCGGAGGCCGTCCGGACCCTGCTGCACTCGGGGATCTCGGCCGGCTGCGTGATGGCCGTCCTGCTCAACCTGCTCTTCCACCACGTCGGAGCCGCCCGCCGGCCCGGGCCGGGCCAGACCTCCGGCGCGACGGTGCCGAACGCGACGCCGTCCTGACCGGCCCGGAAGGGATGCGCGCCGCTCCAGGTGCGCACCCCTTCCGGCCCTCCCCCCATAGGAGCCCCGTCATGGCAGTCCAGCCCCCGCCCGCCGACCGGCGGATCGTGATCGAGAACGCCGCGATCGCCACCGTCGACGTCACCGGCACCGAGTACGCCCGCGGCCACGCCGTCATCCTCGGGAACACCATCGAGTCGGTCGGGGACGGGCCCGCGCCGGACCGGCTAGACAACGTGGCACGCCGGATCGACGGCGAGGGCCACCTGCTCACCCCCGGGCTGGTCAACACCCACCACCACTTCTACCAGTGGATCACCCGCGGCCTCGCCCAGGACGCCATCCTCTTCGACTGGCTCGTCGCCCTCTACCCCACCTGGGCGCGGATCGACGAGGACCTCGTGCACGCCGCCAGCCAGGGCTCGGCCGCCGCCCTGCTCAAGTCCGGCTGCACCACCGCCTCGGACCACCACTACGTGTTCCCCCGGGACGGCGGCGACGTGCTCGGCGCCTCGATCGAGGCCGTGCGGGAGCTCGGGCTGCGCTTCACCGCGCTGCGCGGCTCGATGGACCGGGGCAGGAAGAACGGCGGACTGCCGCCGGACCACGCGGTCGAGGAGCTCGACGACATCCTGGCGGCCTCCGAGGTCGCGGTGGACCGGTACCACGACGCCTCCTTCGGCTCGATGCTGCACGTCGCGCTGGCGCCGTGCTCGCCCTTCTCGGTCTCCACCGAACTGCTGCGCCGGTCCGCCGAACTCGCCCGCCGCAAGGGCGTGCGGCTGCACACCCACGGCTCGGAGACGGCCGAGGAGGAACGGTTCTGCAAGGAGCTGTTCGGGATGGGGCCGACCGACTACTTCGAGTCGGTGGGGTGGCTCGGCGAGGACGTCTGGATGGCGCACTGCGTGCACATGAACGACTCCGACATCGCCAAGTTCGCCGAGACCGGCACCGGCGTCGCGCACTGTCCGTCCTCCAACGCCCGGCTGGCCGCCGGGATCGCACGGGTGCCCGACATGCTCAGGGCGGGCGTTCCGGTGGGGCTCGGGGTGGACGGCACCGCCTCCAACGAGTCCGGCGAGCTCGGCACCGAGCTGCGCAACGCCCTGCTGATCAACCGGCTGCACGGCTACCCGACGGCGCTCACCGGGCGCCAGGCGCTGCGGCTGGGCACCATGGGCGGTGCCCGGCTGCTCGGGCGGCAGCACGAGATCGGCTCGATCGAGGCCGGCAAGCTGGCCGACCTGGCGCTGTGGAAGGTCGACGGGATCATGCACTCCTCGATCGCCGACCCGGTCGCGGCCCTCACCTTCGGTGCGCTGCCGCCGCTGTCGGTGCTGTTCGTCAACGGCAACGCCGTGGTCGAGAAGGGCGAGTTGACCACCGTGGACGAGGACCGGATCGCCCGCGCCTGCGCCCGCGCGGCCAAGGAACTCGCGGCCCGGCCGGTCTGACGGGACGGGGGCCCCGCTTCCGTGCCCGCCCCCTGTGCTCCGGGCCGCCCAGGGACGGTGCGTGACCCGGGATCCGCGCGCCTCCGGGCGGCGGGCGGGTGACGGCTGACAACTTTCGTCATCTGTTATCTGTCACCTGTTATCTGTCCGCTGTTCACTGTCACCGGTGCGCGGACCGCTGCCCCGGACCCACGGCGAGGGTCCGGGGCAGCGGCGCGCCCGGGGAACCGGCCCTCACCCGGCCGGGCGCCGCGAGGCCGAAACCTTCGAGGCCGGGACCTTCGAGGCCGGGACCAGTGCGAATCCGGCGAGGGAGAAGAGGACTGCGAGCACGAGCCAGCCGAGGGCGCCGTGGGTGACGACGGTCAGGCTGATCACCAGCGGACCGAGAACGTGCGCCGCGGCCTGGCCGCTCATGAAGACGCCCTGATACTCGCCGTGCGACCGAGGATCCGCCAGGTCCAGGCTGAGCGTCCAGCCACCGGCCGAGGTGAGGAGCTCGCCGAGGCTGTGGACCAGGGCGCCGGCCAGGACCGTCGCCGTCGCCACGGTCACCGGGCCGTACTGGGCCGCCGCGTAGACGAGGCAGGCGGCGGCGAGCAACACCCCTCCCCGGGCACAGGCACGCGCGGCCGTCGAGGCGCTGTCGACACCGCGGCTCGCACGGACCTGGAACAGCACCACCAGAAGGCAGTTGACCACGTTGACCGCGGCGACCACGGCGGTCGGCGCGTCCGTCGCCAGCACGATCCACAGCGGTATCCCGACCGTGAGCACGGCCAGCTGAAGCTCCAGCACGGCGTGCAGGGCGGTGACCAGCAGGTAGCGCCGGTCCCGAAGTGCCGTCCGCTGCCGAACCACTGCCGCTTCGGGCGCCCGCCTCTCCGCCTCCGCCGGGAGGGGCAAAACGGCCAGCAGGGCCGTCGCGCCGAGGAAGCTCGCCGCGTCCAGGGCCATCATCGTCACGCACCCGGCATAGGTGTTCGCCTGGAGGGCGACCGCCGCACCGGTGGATCCGACGACGACCCCCGCATTCATCACCGACCGCAGCAACGCCCTTGCCCGGACCTGCCGTTCGGCGGGAATCACCCGCGCGATCAGCGCGCTGCGCACCGCCACCGCACCGCGCTCCAGCACCGTCGCCACGCACACCAGCACCACGTACGCGGCGAAGGAGTGCACGAACGCGTACCCGAGCACGGCCACGGCCTCCAGCGGCCCGACCACGAGCAGCAGCCGCCTGCTGCCGATCCGGTCCGCGAGCCGGCCCATCGGCACCCCCGCGAACACCCCGCACACCCCGGCGGCGGTGAGCCCCAGCGCGACCCGTCCGGGCGTCAGCCCGACGGACCGGGTGAGGAACAGCACGCTCACCGTCACGAACAGGCCGTTGCCGACGGTGTTCACCAGGCTCATCAGGGCCAATCCGCGCAGCAGCGGATCATCCGGGAGCAGTCGGCCGACGAGGCCAGGGCGGGAAACGGAGGGCGGACGCGCCGCGGCGGAAGTCATGGCAGCAGGACAGCGGGGTTCCGATCGCGGTGGAATTCTTTTACCGTTGCGGTCAATGTTCGAGTTCCGATTGGGTGTTGATGATCTGGCCGCCACCTGGTTCGGCTACTCCCCGCTACAGGAAACGGTGTTGAGCCTGCGCACCCGATCCCGGCCGGGCGGCTATCCGGAGCAGCAGCGGTGGGTGGCCGGCTGGCGATCACGCTACGCGGCCCTGGACACCGCCCTGTTGGATTCCCTGATCACCCCGCTGGGCTTCGTGCCGGACTTCCTGACGCCCCGCCCGACGGTGCCCCGGCCGGACATCGCGGCCGAGCTCGCCGTCCTGGCGGCCACCCCGCCCGAGGTCGTGCGGACGGACGTCCTGACCGCGTACCGCAGCGCCGGGAACGTGCTCCCGCCGGTGCTGGCCGCACTGGTCGACGATCCGGCGGCGCTCGCCGCCCGGGTGGCCGGGGCGCTGGAGGCGTACTGGACGCACTGCCTCGCCCCCGCCTGGTGGCCGCGGGCACGCTCGGTGCTGGAGGCGGACATCGCCTACCGGGGGCGGCGGCTCTCGGAGCACGGCGCCGAAGGACTGTTCGCCGATCTCGACGGCCGCCTGTCCTGGCACGCCGGCGTCCTGCGGCTCACCGACCCGCACCCCGCCACCAAGGCCCTGGGGACCACGGTGGACGTCGCCGGGCGGGGGCTCGTGCTGATGCCGACGCTGTTCGCGCTCGGCGCGGTGACCGACATCATCCAGGGCGGGCCTCCGGTCATCACGTACCCGGCGCGGGGCAAGGCCACGATGGGCGAGGACGCGGAGACCGGTCGGCGCCCACCGGAGCAGGGCTCGGCGCTCGCGGGGCTGATCGGCGCACCCCGGGCGAGGCTGCTCCTCCTGCTGGAGACCCCGGCGAGCACCACCGAACTGGCCCACCGACTCGGTGTCACCCCGGCGGCGGTCAGCCGCCACCTCGGCGCGCTCACGGCCGCCGGCCTGCTGGAACGCACCCGGCGCGGACGCAGTGTCCTCTACCGGCGCAGCGGACTGGGGGACAACCTGGCGGCGGGCGGGCGGGGGCGACGGGCGCCCGACGGGTGACGGCGAACAGCTGACGGATAACAGATGATGAAAGTTGTCAGCTGTTATCTGTTGATTGTCGGCTGTCCGCTGTCCGCAGAGCCGCCAGGTAGCCGGGTAGCCGGGCCGCCAACCGTCAGGCCGTACGCCCCAGCGTCGCCAGGTAGGCGCGCCAGCCGCCGTGGTGGGTGATCTCGCGGTGCACGCCCCGCTCCAGCTCCCCGCGGGCGAGCAGCATGGACAGGCAGGCGGAACCGTCCTCCAGCTCGATCACACCGAGTTCCAGCTCGCGCGGCTCGCCGGGCAGGATGACGTCCCGCAGCCGCTCCAGGGGAATGTCGTACAGCTCGCCCTCGATCGCGGTGTCGACCGCCGGATCGGCCAGCAGTCCCGGGCAGACGTCCGTGCCGCCGCTGTGGTCGATGGAGAAGAAGCGGTAGCCGGGGGCGGTCCGGGCCGGACCGATCAGCGAGTCGGCGACCTTCGCGTGGAACGGTCCGCCGACCATCGCCTGGCCGTTGAAGAACATGCGCGCCATGGGTGAACTCCTCATGTGAAAAAGGCCGTTCCGTACGACGACGAGAGGACAGGTGGAATCGTCGCCGCACGGAACGGAGCCGTGGACCGCCGCTCAGCCCAGCAGGGGAAGCGCGGGGAGGGTCAGGAAGTCCGCGAAGTCCTCGGCCAGGGCGACCTGTTCGAAGAGCCGGGCGGCCTCCTGCCAGCGGCCGGCCCCGTAGGCCTCCTCGCCCAGCTCGGTGCGGAGTCCGGCCAGCTCTGCGGCGACCAGGGCGCGGACCAGCTCGGCGGTGGCCTTCTCGCCGGTGTCGGACAGCACGACCCCGTTGTGGATCCACTGCCAGATCTGCGAGCGGGAGATCTCGGCGGTGGCGGCGTCCTCCATCATGTTGAAGATGCCGACCGCGCCGAGGCCGCGCAGCCACGCCTCGATGTAGCGGATGCCGACCTGGACGGCGTTGTGCAGCCCCGCGCGGGTGCAGGTGCCGCCGGCGCCGGCGACGTCGAGCAGTTCGGCCGCGGTGACCGGCTCGGACGGGCCCGGGTTGTCCTTCTGGTGGGGACGCTCGCCGAGCACCGCGTCGAAGGAGGCGCGGGCGACCGGCACCAGGTCCGGGTGGGCGACCCAGGAGCCGTCGAAGCCGTTGCCCGCCTCGCGGTCCTTGTCCGCCTTAACCTTCTCCAGCGCGGCCGCGTTGACCTCCGGGTCCTTGCGGCTGGGGATGAACGCGGCCATGCCGCCGATCGCGTGGGCGCCGCGCCGGTGGCAGGTCTGCACCAGCAGCCGGGTGTAGGCGGCCATGAAGGGCGAGGCCATGGTGACGCTGTTGCGGTCCGGCAGGATGTAGTGCTCGCCGGCGTCGCGGAAGTTCTTGACGATCGAGAACAGGTAGTCCCAGCGCCCTGCGTTGAGGCCGGCCGCGTGGTCGCGCAGCTCGTAGAGGATCTCGTCCATCTCGAACGCGGCGGTGATGGTCTCGATCAGCACGGTGGCGCGGACGGTGCCGTGCGGGATGCCGAGTTCGGCCTGGGCGTGGGTGAACACGTCGTTCCACAGCCGGGCTTCGAGGTGGCTCTCGGTCTTCGGCAGGTAGAAGTACGGGCCGGAGTTCGGGTCCTCGGCGCCCTTGGCGAGCAGCCGGGCCGCGTTGTGGAAGAAGTACAGTCCGAAGTCGACGAACGCGCCGGCCACCGGGGCGCCGTCGACCAGCAGGTGGTTCTCGTCCAGGTGCCAGCCGCGCGGGCGGACCACGACGGTCGCCAGTTCGGCGGCGGGCCTGAGGGCGTAGGCCTTGCCGGCGGAGGTGGTGAAGTCGATCCGGCCCTCGAAGGCGTCGATCAGGTTGACCTGGCCGCTCACCACGTTCTCCCAGGTCGGGGAGGTGGCGTCCTCGAAGTCGGCGAGCCAGATCCGCGCCCCGGAGTTGAGCGCGTTGATGACCATCTTGCGGTCGGTCGGGCCGGTGATCTCGACCCGGCGGTCCTGGAGGGCGCGCGGCGCCTCGGCGACCTTCCAGTCGCCGGCCCGGATGTCGGCGGTCCCGGGGAGGAAGTCCAGCGTGCCGGTGGCGGCGATCTCCGCGCGGCGGCTCCTGCGCCTGGCCAGGAGTTCCTGCCGGCGGCCCTCGAAGGCGCGATGGAGGCCGGCCACGAAGACGAGCGCCTCCGGGGTGAGCACCTCCTCCGCCCGGTGGACGCGCGGTCCGGCGACAGTGACGACCGGAGCGGCGGGGGAGGCGCCGACGGGCCCCTGATCTGCAGCCATGAGCAGGACACTCCTAAGACGGTTGAGCCTGACGAAGGGAGCTCCGACAGGAACTTCCTCGGGAACTTCCTTGATCGGACCCTGCCTGCCGGCGAGTCCGATTCTGTAAGGTGGAGACTAGTTTCCGCGATACAGAATTTCAACGGTTTGTTGAAGAGGTCGCCGGGACTCTACTCCTCCCCGACAGCGAAGGGAACGCCGGTGGTTGCGACCCCCGACTCAGCACCGACGACAGGCGCCGACCGCGCGAGCGGCGGCGTGCAGTCCGTCGAGCGCGCCTTCCAACTCCTGGAGGCGCTGGCCGACTCCGGCGGAGTGGCCACCCTCAGCGAGCTCTCCACCACCTCCGGCCTCCCGATGCCGACCATCCACCGACTGGTTCGTACCCTCGTCCAGCAGGGCTATGTCCGCCAGGACACCGCGCGCCGCTACACCCTCGGCCCCCGGCTGATCCGGCTCGGCGAGACGGCCGGCCGCCTGCTCGGCAGCTGGGCCCGCCCCTACCTGGCCGAACTCATGGAGGCCACCGGCGAAACCGCCAACCTGGCGGTGCTGGAAGGCGGCGAGGTGGTGTACGTCGGACAGGTGCAGTCCCGGCGCTCGATGCGGATGTTCACCGAGGTCGGACGCCGGGTGCAGCCGCACTGCACCGGAGTCGGCAAGGCACTGCTCGCCCAGCTCCCCGAGGACGAGGCCCGCGCGATCCTCGGCCCCAACCCGCTGCCCGCACACACCGAGTACACCGTCACCGACCCGCAGGAACTGCTGAGCCAGCTCACCGAGGCGCGCGAGCGCGGGTACGTGGTCGACGACCAGGAGCAGGAGATCGGCGTCCGCTGCATCGCGCTCGCCGTCCCGGGCGCGCCGACGCCCACCGCGCTCTCGGTGTCCGGCCCCGAGGCCCGCATCCGGGCGCTGGAGGAGCAGGCCGGCGCCTCCGCGCTGGTGCCGGTGATGCACCAGATCGCGACCAGGCTGGGGCAGGTCCTCGCGCCCTGACATTGCCTCAACTGCCGCCGTACGCGCAGGGGATGTGTGGTTTCGTCCAGCCGGTGTCCCTCGTTCGGGGGGACGGCGGGCGGGTTGCGCCCCGGATCCGGCGGCGACTCCGCCACCCTGGTGCGGACGCGGCCCGCGACGGCGCGGGCGGCCGGAACGCGAGAGCAGGGTGAGCGGGGATGACACGCCGGGACGGACGGGACGCACTGGACCGGCGACGCGGCACCGGGCACGACACCGAACACCGCACCGGGCGACGTACCGGGCTCAGCGCCCGGCTCCGCAGCGGATTGGTCGCGGCCGTGACGGCGCTGGCGGTGGGCTGTGCGGTGGCGGTGCTGGTCGACGTGCCGTCCTGGGCCCGTCAGCCCGAGCCCGGTCCGGGCGTCGGCCTCACGGTGGCCGCCGAACCGTCCCGCTCCGAGCTGGAGGTGGTCCGGATCGACCCGGACGCCGCCCCGCCCGGCGGCACCACCACCATCCACGCCTTCGTCGCCAACCGCGGCCCGGACACCACTGCCTCCCCGATCACGGTCGTGGTCCACCTGCCGCACGGCGTCACCGCGGAGGGCCCGTACTTCCCGTCCGACTGCCAGGTGTTCCGGGGCGGCCGCCAGGTGCGCTGCGTCTTCGGCCCCGGCCTGCCGCCGCTGCGCAGTGCGACCGCGCTCGTCCCGGTCCGGCTGGACCCGGAGCTGCACCCGGGCAGGCTCGACGGGGGCTGGGTCGCGGCGCACGGCCCCGACGACCGGAGCGGGAGCGACCACCGGCAGCCGTTCGACCTCACGGTGGTCGAAACGGCTGCCGGTTCGCGCGCGGCCAGTTCGTGAGGGGCCGGTTCGCGAGCAGTCGGCCGGTGGGCGGCCCTCCCGGCGGAGGGGCGCGTCAGCGGTACACGCGGACGTAGTCGGCGGCGAAGGTGATCGGGGCACTCCCCTGCGGGCCCGGGTGGTACTGGCCCGCGGACACCGACAGGTTGAGGACCAGGTACGCCGACCAGTTGGCGCCGACGCCCTTTCCGTCCGAGAAGACCTTGACGCCGTTGACGTACCAGTCGACCGAGTTGGCGCCGTAGTAGGTACCGATGGTCACCCACTGGTCCTTGGCGATGGCGCCCGCGTCGATGTGGTACTTCGCGTTGCCCGGGTTGACGTGGTTGGTCAGCTCCAGCAGGTTCGGGTTGTCAGGGTGGTACTCGAAGGAGTCGACCTCCCCGTTGCCGTTCTTCCAGGTCCACAGGGCCGGCCAGGCGCCGCTGCCGGAGGGCAGCTTGACCCGGGCCTCGGCGTAGTCGCCGGTCCTGACCTGGAAGCCCTCGGCGGAGCCCTCGGTGGTCAGGAAGCCGGTGTTCCAGGACTGCTTGCCGTTCTCCAGGGCGGGCCCGCCGGGCGTGGCGGTGAAGGTGGCGACGCCGTTGGCGACGGTGACGTTGTTCCTGTTCAGCCAGTCGAGCTTGTTGTCGCCCGGGTTGTGGTTGCCGTACTTGTACGCGGTGCTCTTGTCGCCGACCCAGCGCTGGCCCCAGGCTATGGGGCCGTTGAACTCGTCGGACCAGGTCAGCGACTTGCCGGCGATCGGCGAGGCCTGCGCCGGGGTGCTCGGGCTCGCGGTGGCTCCGGGGGTGGTGGTCGGCCGGGTGGTCGGGGTGCCGGCGGAAGTGGCGCTCGGCTTGGCGGTCGGGGACGGCTTGGCGCCGGAGGTGGTCGTCGGGGCCTGGCTCGTCGGGGCCGGGGTCGGCGTGGACGCACCGGCGGCGGAGACCACCAGCTGCCGCGAGGGCAGGTTGTGCCAGGCGCCGCCGAGGTCCTGCCACATGCCGAACTGGGTGTACGTCCCCGCGGGCAGGCTGCGTGGGCCACTGGTGAAGTCGAAGCCGCTCGGGCAGATCTGCACGTTGCCCGCGCTGCCGGGGAAGTCGAGGTTGGTGCCGCGCGCGTCGCGCACCCCGACACCGACGGCCTTCGCGGTGAAGCACGACGAGGAGTGCAGGCTGAGCGAGGCGGTGGCGGCCTTGCCCGCGACCATGGTGGCGGGGGCGAGCCGGTCCTGGGTGACGGTCGGAGCGGTGACGGACTGGGCACCGGAGACGGCCTGGGCGCCGGAGACGGACGGCAGGCCGAGAAGGCCGGCGCCGCTGATCGCGAACGCGCCGGTGGCGGCGAGGGCCGCGTTGCGACCGCGGTGGGACGGGCGGGCGTGGCGCGGGGCTCGGCGGCGCCGGGCGGGCTGGTGCATGGGGGTCCTCTGCGACGCCTGCGAGGTGAGCTGTCGGATTCGGGCTGCAGTTGCCCGGCCGCCTGCGGAGCGGCTTCACCCCTAGCCTCGGCCCGCACGCGGGAGCGTACGGGCCGGGCGCTGACCTTGGTTCCCCCGCTCCCGTCCGCTGTGGTGCTCGGCTGCCCGCCGACGGGTGGACGGGACTCGGCGTCCCGGCGGCGGGGTCCGCGAGGGGCGGACGACCGGTTGCAGGCTAGGCAAGCCGTCCGTGAACGGACAACTCCACCGGGCCCGTTGTCGCGCAGCTCACAGTGATGTCGATCAACGACGCTGCGTGGCGGCCGAGTTGATCACTGGCGTGGGTCAATGGTGTGGATCAACTACACGGATCAACGGCGCGCGTCGGCGGCGCACGCCACCGACACGGATCGACGGCAGGGCTAGCCCAGCCACGAGTTGACCTGGCTCTCGGCGTCCGGGGACCATGCCAGCTCCAGGTGGTTGAGGCCGGTGAGCAGCCGGGTGCCACCGACCGTCGCGATACCGGTGGTGTCCAGGGCGCTCGCGGTGAACACGATGCCGTCGCTGGGCCCGCGGTTCTCGTTGAGCACGCCGGGGATGTCCGCCGACCCGCCCGCGAGGAGGTAGGTGCGTACCGAGGCGGGCACGCCGGCCCGTTGCAGCGGGGCGATCAGCGAGCCCGCGTCGATGGCCGCCTGGATGCCCTGGCCGGAGGTGTAGAAGCCCTGGCCGCCGTAGTAGGTGGTCCACCAGTCCTGGGCGGTGGTGTCCACCCCGTAGGTGCCGTCCCAGCGGGCGAGCATCTGGCGCTGTCCCGGGTAGCAGTCGTAGCCGCCGGTCGGCAGCACGCCGAGGCAGGGCTGCGCGGTGTAGGTGCCGTAGCAGGTCATGTACAGGTGCGGGGACGGCGCGTTGGCGGTGCCGCCGCAGGCCGGCCAGGTGGCCAGGTCGAAGTCCCAGCCGTGCGCGTAGGCGTAGTCGAGCCCGCCGTTCGGCCCGCCGAGGGTGACCAGGCGGCGCACGTCGCCCGCGTACGCCCTCCCCCAGGACGGGCGCACCGAGGACACGTACGCCCGGGCGGAGATCTCGCCCTTGCTCCAGGCCACCACGTCGACCTGGGGGACGCCGAGGCGGGCCCGGATCAGGGCGATCGCGTCGCCGATGGCCTGGGCCTGGAGCAGGTTGTCGCCGTGCTTGTGGGCGAAGCCGATCGCGAAGACCCGGTGGCCCGTCCCGGCGAGGTACTGGGCGAGGCCGGTGGACGGGCAGCTCGCGGCGCCGCAGGTGCCGCTCTCCCCCGGGTTGGCCCAGGCGCGGTCGGCGTTGTCGTTGACGCCGTGGACCAGCAGGACGGGGGTGGCGAGGCCGCCGGTGTCCCAGCCGGCGGCGGAGTAGAGGAGGAAGCGGCCGGAGTAGGGCTCACCGGTGCCGAAGTAGGTGCGGCGGGCGCCGTCCTGGTCGCCGCGGCCGTCGGCGGGGAACTGCTCGGTGCGGAAGCCGGGGGTGGTGTCGAGGTACCGCTCGACCTTGGCCCAGCCGTTGCCGGGGGTGGGGAAGGTGGCTTCGAGGGTGAGCGGGGCGGTGGCCGCCTGCGCCGGGGTGGTGACCGCCTGCGCCGGGGTGGGGGCCCCGAGGAGGAGTGCGGCGAGGGTCAGGAGCACGGCGGACAGCGCGGCGGGGACGCTTCTGGTGGGGGTGCGGGTGGGGGTACGTCTCATGGGCGTGGACGGTAGGACCGGCGCGCGGCGGGCGCCCATGTGCCGGTCGCACACCCCCACCGGCGGCGCGGTGGCGGACCGCACCGTGGCGCGGGGCGAAACGGGCCGTGGCACGGGCGCGGACAGGGGCGGCGGCGGGGCGGGACGGGCCGTGACGCGGGGCGAACCGTTCGGCGCCGGGGCCCCACCGAGTCCGCCCGGTCGGATAAATTGGATGCCTGGCATCTTCCGCAGTGCACAAGAGCTCCGAGCATCTCCGAGCATCACAGAAACGAGGACCCGCCCCACCATGACCGCGTCCCTGCCCGCCTTCGCCGGCCGTACCTACGTCTTCCGGGCCGACAACGGCGCGGCCTTCCGCAACACCTACTCGGCCGACGGCACGCGGCTGCGCTGGGAGGGCCTCGGCGAGTCGGCGGGCCAGTGGGAGGACGTGCGGCTGCACGTCGCCGAGGTCGCGCCGGAGATCTACTTCGTCAGCTGGACGGAGCAGAGCGGGATCACCGTCAGCCACGTGATGGACCTCAACAAGCTGACCGTGCGGGCCTTCTGGACCTTCGAGGGCGAGGGCGGCCGGGTCGGCCAGCTGCACACCGGGACGCTGGAGCGGGTGGCCTGAGCCACGTGAGAACCGAACCCCCGGGGCTGCGGCCCCAGGGGTTCGTCGTGTCGACGCGTCGGCGTGCGAGTGGTCCGGCCGTCAGACCGACTGGTTGGGCACCTTGAGGTGCTGGGAGAGCCACTCCAGCGAGGACGGCAGCAGCGCGCTCCAGGTCTCGAAGTTGTGGCCGCCGTTCTCCAGCATGCTGTAGGAGACCTTCATCGGGCTCTTCACCGCGTCGACGAAGGCCTCGGTGTCCTGCTTGTAGTTGCCGTCGCCCTCCTTGGTGCCGGCCAGCAGCACGGAGACGTTCGGCTGGGGCAGGTTCTTCAACCGCCACATCAGGTTGGCCTCGTCGCGGCGCTGCTTGCTGCCGCCGAAGAGGTCGCCGGTGGTCGGATCGTCGGCGGCGTCGTAGTACGCGGACAGGGCGACGGCGGTCGGGAAGACGTCCGGGTGGCGCATGGCCAGCTTGAGGGCGCAGTAGCCGCCGGTCGAGTTGCCCATGAACGCCCAGGCCTGCGGGTCGCTGGAGACCCGGAAGCTCGCCTCGATCGCCGAGGGGACGTCCTTGGTGAAGTAGGTGTCGGACTGGGCGCCGCCCGGGATGTCCTCGCACTCCGTGTCCTGCGGGAGGGCGGGCGAGGGACGCATCAGGACCAGGACGGTCGGCTGCATCCTCCCCGCCTGCAGCAGCTTGAGCGCCGCGCCCGGGTAGTTGAACCGGGTGATCAGGTTCTCGGCGATCCCCGGGAAGCCGGTGCTGACGATCACGGCCGGGAACTGGCGGTTCGCGTACTCGGGCTGGAAGTACTGCGGCGGCAGGTAGACGTACCCCTCGGTGGACAGCCGGCTGACGGCGCCGTCTATCCGGACCTTGCGGATCTCGCCGGACTGGCTGGGCTCCCGGCCCATCGCGCCGCCGCCCTTGACCTCGGCGTGGCCGATCGTGTCCACCAGCAGGCGCCCGGAGGCGTCCGCCTTGTTGTGGATGACCACCGGGCCGGTGGTGCCGGTGCCCAGCAGGTCGTCCCAGCTGCTGTAGAAGGCGAAGTAGTTGTTCGCGACCAGGCCGAGCGCGGCGAGGACGGCGAGCTGGGTGGCGAGCAGCGCGCCGATCCGGCCGAGCACCGCCTGCCAGCTCTTCCTGGCGAGTCTGGGCCACAACCAGACCGTGCCGACCATCATCACGACGGAAACCAATACGGCCAGCGCCAGCACCTTGTGGCTCGTCAGACCCATGTCCTACTTGCTCCCACGCCTCGAACTCCCCGCCCCCTCCGCCAAGGACATCCGAGGAGATCACCCCGGTTCCCCTCCGGGACGCGAGCACCAACCCTAGCGGTAGCTGGGAGAACGCTGATGGCGGCTGGGAGGTAACAGCAAACAGATAACAGCTGACAGATTTCGAAATCTGTCAGCTGTTATCTGTTCGCTGGCGGCTGTTCGCTGGCGGCTGCCGGCTGTTCGCTGTCGGCTCGCGGCTGTCGGCCGTTCGTTGCTATCCGGCAGCCACCCCCACTCCCCTACTCCCCGCCGACCCGCCCCCACAGCCGCAGCCCCGCCGTGAGCTCGCGCATGCAGCGGGCGCCGAGGTCCTGCGGGGAGCCCGGGCCGGTGGCGGCGGCGTCGGAGGCGGCCCACTGCTCCAGGGCCACCCGGATGGCCGCGGTCGCGGCGGCGGCCCCCAGCCGGATCTCCAGCGGGTCGGTACCGTCCGGGCAGCGCTCGGCGAGGACGGTCCGCAGCCGCTCCTCCGAACCCGAGTGCACCCGCTGCCAGGTGCCGTCGAGCCGCGGGTCGCGCAGCAGGCTGCGGGTCCAGTGCATCGCCTCGACGGCCGCGTCGTCGGCCGGGGTCAGCGACTCGACCGCCGACCGCTCCAGCGCCTCCCGCAGCGGCAGGTCCGCCGAGCTCTCCGCGAGCAGTTCCACCCAGCGCCGCCCGCCCGCCGCGAGCAGCGGCGCGACGGCGTCCTCCTTGACGGAGAAGTAGCGGTAGAAGGTGCGCAGCGAGATGCCCGCGGCGAGGGCGATCTCCTCGGCGGTGGTCGCCTCGGCGCCCTGCCGGGCGAAGAGCGCGGCGGCGGTGCGGGCGATGTCCAGCCGGGTGGCGTCACGGCGGCGCTGGGTCAGGGTGGGGCGTCCGGTCACAGGGTCAGCGTACGCAGGCGAAGCACCTTCTGACACGTTGCGCCGCAATGTCACAACAAGACTTATTGGCACAACATGCCAGAAAGGCGTACCGTGCCTATCGAGGTCGAGAGACCACGAACGAACGGAGTACCACCATGGAGCGCTTCAGCGGACGGAACGTCCTGATCACCGGCGGCGGCTCGGGCATCGGCCAGGCGACCGTGCACCGGATCCTCGCCGAGGGCGGGAAGGTCGTCGCCGTCGACGTCAACGAGGACGGCCTGAAGAAGACGCTGGACCGCGCGACCGCCGACGGCACCGCGGACCGCCTGACCATCCAGGTTCTCGACATCTCGGACGAGGCCGCCGTGGTGACGGGTGTGGCCGAGGCGATCACGGGTCTGGGCGGCCTGGACGTCCTGGTCAACGCGGCCGGCATCCTCCGCTCCTCGCACACCCACGAGACCACCCTGGAGTTCTGGAACAAGCTCCTCGCGGTGAACCTGACCGGCACCTTCCTGATGACCCGCGAGGCGCTCCCCGCGCTGCTCGCGAACGGCAAGGGCGTGGTGGTCAACTTCAGCTCCACCTCCGCGAGCTTCGCCCACCCCTACATGGCCGCGTACGCCGCGACGAAGGGCGGCATCCAGTCCTTCACCCACGCGATCGCCTCGGAGTACTCGAAGCAGGGCCTGCGCGCGGTCTGCGTGGCGCCGGGCAGCATCGACAGCGGCATGACCAACAACCCCGGTCTGCCCGCCGACGCCGACTTCAGCCTGCTCGCCAAGCTCTCCCCCGCCATCGGCCAGGGCTTCGCGGGCCCGGAGACGGTGGCCGGTGTGATCGCCATGCTCGCCTCCGACGACGGCGCGTTCGTCACCGGCACCGAGCTCCGCATCGACGGCGGCACCCACATGTGACGCGTCGGTCCGGTTGACGGCGGGGCCTGTGCCATCCCCCTTACGGCACAGGCCCCGCCGCGTTTTCTCCCTGAGAGTCGGGCGGGGTCAGGCCAGCGGCTTGGCCAGGAGGAGCTCGCGGGTGCCCGCGTCGTCGAGCGGCTCACCGGGCTCGGCGAGCGGGACGAAGCCGTGGCGGCGGTAGAGCGCCAGCGCGGGTTCGTTGCCGGGGAGCACGGCGAGGCGCAGCGTGCGACCGCCGGTGGCCCGGGCCCAGCGTTCGACCTCCTCGATCAGCCGGTCCGCGACGCCCCGGCCGCGCGCCTGCGGCCCGACCCAGAGCGAACGCAGCTCCCGCACGCCCCCCGCCGCGCCCAGGACACCGCCGGCCAGGCCGACCGGGACGCCGTCGAGCAGGGCCGCGACGTGGAGGGTGCCCGGCAGGTGGAGCCGGGCCCGCCAGCGCTCCTCGCCGCCCCGGTGCCAGTCCGCCAGGCCCCTCTTGAAGGCGTGCGGCGCGTCGGTCAGCGCGGCGAGGCGCAGGTCGCGCCAGAGCGGCCAGTCGTCGGCGGTGAGGGTCCGGAGCGTCGGCATGACCGTCACGGTACGGGTGCGCGGAGGCGCCGGGTGCGTGTTTCAGGGCGTGCGCCAGTCGGCGGCGAGGGCGGCGGCCGGGTTGGCGACGAGGAGCCGGTCGGGCAGTTCGGGGCCGAAGCTGCGGGCCAGGCGCGGGGCGAGGTCGGTGAGCAGTCGGGCGGGGCCGCCGGCCTGCCGGGCCGTACGGGTGGTGGTGTCGGCGCCGAGCAGCAGCCGGTCGGCGTGACCCGCCTCGACCAGGTCGGCGATCACGTCGAAGGCCTGCAGGTCGGCGGGGTGGCCGAGCCTGGACGGGCTGTCCAGCGCGAGGTGGACGCCCTCGGCGGCCAGGCTGCGGTGCAGCGAGCGGTCGGTGAACCGGGTGAGGTGGCCGAGGACGATCCGGTCGGGCCGGACACCGTGCAGGCCGCTGAGCTGCTCCAGCACGCCGTGCGGATCGCCGTCGGATTCGAGGTGGACGGCGATCGGGGCGCCGGTGGCGTGGTGTGCCCGGGCGGCTGCGGCCAGGGTCCCCCGGGTGTGCGGGGTCGTGGGCCCCGGGTCGTCCGCGACCTTGATCAGCCCGGCCCGGACGCCCTCGGGCGCGCCGGGCAGTCCGGTGGTGAGCTCGGCGACGAAGCGTTCGGCGAGGTCGCCGACGGCGCGGAGGGCTCCAGATGGGTAGTGGACCGCCTGGTGCGCGCCGGTGGCGGCGACCACCTGAACGCCGGTCGCACGGGAGAGCCCGGCGAGGGAGTCCGCGCCACGGCCCATGCCCCACGGGGTCCACTGGACGAGGGTGCGGCCGCCCGCGGCGGCGTAGGCGCGCAGGACGTCCTCAGCGGCGGCCGGGTCGTCCAGCTCCTGGGCGGGGAGCAGGGGGCTGCGGATGAAGAGGTGGTCGTGGGAGTCGGTGACGCCGAGCCCGGCGGGGTCGATGTCACCGAGGACGGTCCGCACGGTGCGTGCCGCACGGGCGGTGGGGGTGCTCATCCGCGGGCTCCGGGGGTGGCTTCCGCTCCGGGGGTGGCTTCCGCTTCGGGGGTGGCTTCCGCTTCGGGGGCCGACTTCGAGTCGGGGGCCGACTGCTCGTCGGCGGCCGGCTTCGGGTCGGAGGCGCGCTGCGAATCGGAGGCGGCGAAGGTGGCAGTGGCGACGCGGAGGCCGGCCAGTGCCTTGGGGACGCCGACGTAGGGGGCGAGGTGGACGAGGACCTCGGTGATCTCCTCCCGCGTCAGGCCGATCCGCAGGCTGTTGCGGACGTGGTCGGCGAGCTGCGGTTCGACGCCGCCGAGGGCGGTGAGCGCGGCCAGGTTGGCGATCTGGCGGTCGCGCAGGGCGAGGCCGGGGCGCTGGTAGGTGCCGCCGAAGAGACTGGTGATGATCCAGTCGGGGAAGCCGGGGGCGAGGCCGTCCAGGCCGCCGAGGGTGGCGGCGGCGACGGGGCCGGCGAGGTCGGCGAGCAGGGCGTAGCCGGCTTCGCGGTCGAGCGGGGCGGCGGTGAGGTCGGCCGGGGTGAGGTCGGCGGGGCTCAGGTCAGTGGCGGGTGCCTGGGCGACAGACGTCGGGGTGGCGGGCATCGGGGTGGCGGGTCCTTTCACCAGTGGCGGCCGGTCGGCAGCCGGTCGAGTTCGGGGCGGGAGAGGTGCAGCACCCGGTAGCGGGTGCCGGGCACCTCCTCGGGGGCCGGGCCGTGCCAGAGGGCGAAGCGGAGCAGCTCCCAGCGGCTCGGGTCCACGGCGACGGCGGCGGTGTGCAGGTCGGAGTGCACGGGGAGTTCGGCGAGGGCCCGCTCGACGGCCTCGGCCGGGTCGGCGGTCTCCGGGAGGCGTACGGTCTCGCGGGTGGCCGTGGTCGGGGGTTCGGTCCGGGCGTCGCCGATCCGCGCGTCACCGGCCCGGACGCCCTGGGCGCGGGCGCCCCGGGACAGGCCCGCGCCGAGCCAGTGGCGGACGGCGGGGCGGCCGAAGTCGGCGCTCAGGCCGCGGAAGCCAGGGCCCCAGAGGAAGCCGTTCATGCCCTCGGCGGTGCGCCAGAGGTAGAACGGCGCGTACTGGTTGACCGGCGAGCCGTCCTGGCCGCGCTCACGGACCAGGTACGCCTTCAGCCCGAGGCCGGGGTGGGCGTCGAGCAGGTGGCCCCGCTCGGCGACGCGCTTCCGGATGATGCCCAGGTCGTAGTCGGCGGGGAGGGTGATCTCGTACTGCATGGCGTGCACGGCAGGACTCCTCGGGTTGCGCGTCGGGTGGAGGTCAGGCCTGCCGGTGTGCGGCGAGCAGTCCGAGGGCGCCGCGTACGGCCCGGTCGAAGGGCTCGGCGCTGTCGGCGGCGCGGGCCAGCACGTAGCCGCCCTGGACGACGGCGACCACCGCGGCGGCGGTGTCCCCCGGGTCCAGGCAGGGGGCGAACTCGCCGCGCGCCTGGCCCTCGGTGACCAGCTCGGCGATCCGGCCGCGCAGCCAGTCGAAGGTCTCCTCGACGGGGGCGCGCAGCTGCGGGTCGGCGACGACGTCCGGATCCTGGGCCATCCGGCCGATCCGGCAGCCGCGCAGCACCTCGCGGTCGCGGTGCAGGTAGGCGGCGATGCGGTCGTACGCGCTGCCGGGGGCGGAGAGGTCGGCCTCGGCGATGCCCCGCATCTGCTCGGCGCTGCGGCGCAGGGCGGCGGCGGCGAGGTCGGGCTTGCCGGTGAAGTGGTGGTACATGCTGCCCTGGCCGACCCCGGAGCGCTGCTGGATGGCCTTCGGGCTGGTGCCGACGTAGCCGCGCTCCCAGAGGAGTGCCTGGGTGCTCTCGATGAGGCGGTCCTGGGTGGTCATGCGGATCACTGTACATACCAGTAGGTACAGAGCGCCAGAGAGTATCCCCGGCAGCGGTCCGGGAGACCGGAACGCCTGAGGGCCGTGCGCCGCCCCCCGGCGGCCACGGCCCCTCGCCCGTTCGTCATCCCCCGCCCCACCGGGCGGCATTCCGCCCCGACCGGTGGCGCGCGTCACGTCACGTACGGTCGCGGGCGTCACACCGGACGGGGGGTGCGCGGCGCGTTGCGCGGGCGGGCGGGGCGGGGACCGTCGCGCGGACCGGACGTCGCCCCGCGCCGCCCGCCGTCAGGGCAGTTCGCGCCGGATCACCGGGGCCACCTCGCCCGCGAACAGCTCCAGTTGCTCCCGCTGCGCGCCCTCGGTCAGCGCGTCCACGCCGATGCCGACCACCTCGTTGCCGAAGGCCTCGTGGTAGCGGTGGATCTTCTCGATCACCTGCTGCGGGCTGCCCACCAGTGCCGAACCGTGCTCCAGCGCGTCCTCCAGAGAATTGAACGGCGAGTTGTTGTGCCGACCGGCCGCCGAGTTGAACATTTCGTTCCAGTAAGGGCGGTAGCCCTCGACGGCGTCCTGCGAGCGTCTGGCGACGTACAGCCCGCCAAAGCCCGCGCCCACCCGGGCCTCCTTCGGGTCGTGCCCGTAGTGCTCCCAGCGCTCGCGGTAGTGCTCGACCAGGGCCTGGTACTTGGCCAGCGGGTGGAAGGAGTTGGCGGAGAACAGCGGATCACCGTAACGGGCCGCGAGATCGGTGGACTGGACACTGGTCGCGCTGCCGTGCCAGACCGGGATCGGATCCTGGAGCGGGCGCGGCGAGACGGTGGCCTCCTTGAGCGGCGGGCGGGTCGAGCCCTCCCAGGTCACCTTCTCCTCCCGCCAAAGGCGGCGCAGCAGCGCGTAGTTCTCGGCGAGCGCGTCCCACTGGCGCTCCTCGGGAAGGCCGAACAGGCCGAAGTGGCGCGGATCGTTACCCTTGCCGACGATCAACTCGACCCGACCGCCGGAGAGTTGGTCCAGCATCGCGTAGTCCTCGGCGACCCGGACGGGGTCGAGGATGCTGAGCACCGTCACGGTGGTGAACAGCCGGATGGCCGAGGTGCGGACGGCGATCGCGCTGAGCAGGACGGGCGGCGCCGGGGAGATGAACGGCTCGCCGTGGCGCTCCCCCACCCCGTAGCCGTCGTAACCGAGTTGTTCGGCGAGGACGGCCTGGTCGATCACGCTGTGGAGCTTCTGCTGCGGGGTCCGCCGCACACCGGTGACGGGGTCGGGGCCGTTGGCGACGAGGGACGAGACGGTGAACCGCACGGCGGTCTCCTTGGGGCGATCGAGAGGAAGGGGTCGGGGCGGGTCACTGACCGCTTCGAGCGCCGTGGAGGAGGCGGAGCCGGTCCCACGAGGGCACCGTGCGGTGCCGCGCTCGGACGGGCAGCACCGATGGGGAACGCGGGGCACTGGTCACCCGGTCACGGGCCGGGCGGATCGCCCGGCGGGGAGTGGCGTCAGCGCGCGGTGCTGCGGCGGTGGCGACAACAACAGCGGGGTACGACGGTCACGGTCAGGACTGCCATCACGCCCCCTTCGCCTCGCACCCATACGCTCCTCCGCGAGGATAGGCAGTGGCCGGAAACGGGGCAAGGGCTTGATCGGGCGGGCCCTGCTGGCAAGATGTCCGGCATGAGCTACCTCGCCGCGGATGACCGCTATGCCTCGATGACCTACCGGAAGGCCGGCCGCAGTGGCGTCCAGCTGCCCGCCGTCTCGCTCGGGCTCTGGCACAACTTCGGTGACGCCCAGCCGCTGGAGGTGCAGCGGGCCGTGCTGCGCCGGGCCTTCGACCGGGGCGTCACGCACTTCGACCTGGCGAACAACTACGGCCCGCCCTACGGCAGCGCGGAGCGCAACTTCGGCTACCTCTTCGCGCAGGACTTCCGGCCGTACCGGGACGAGCTGTTCATCGCGAGCAAGGCCGGCTGGGACATGTGGCCCGGCCCGTACGGCAACGGCGGCAGCCGCAAGTACCTGCTGGCCAGCCTGGACCAGTCGCTGGAGCGGATGGGGCTGGACTACGTCGACGTCTTCTACTCGCACCGCTACGACCCGGACACCCCGATCGAGGAGACGATGGGGGCGCTGGACCGTGCGGTGCGCTCCGGCAAGGCGCTGTACGCGGCGATCTCCAACTACCCGGCGGAGCAGCACCGGGAGGCGGTGGCGATCCTGCGCGAGCTGGGGACGCCGGTGCTGATGAACCAGTCGGTGTACTCGATCCTCAACCGGCACGTGGAGGAGGGCGGCGTGCTGGACGCGGTGGGCGACACCCAGACCAGCCTGATCGCCTACTCGCCGCTGGCCCAGGGGCTGTTGACGGACCGCTATCTCTCCGGGCAGGTGCCGGCCGGGTCGCGGATGTCGGTCGGGAAGTTCCTGACCGAGGAGACGCTGACCGAAGCGAAGCTGGAGCAGCTGCGGGCGCTGAACAAGGTCGCCGAGGGGCGCGGGCAGACCCTGGCGCAGCTGGCGCTGTGCTGGGTGCTGCGGGATCCTCGGGTGGTCTCGGTGATCATCGGCGCGAGCAGCGTGGCCCAGCTGGACCAGAACCTCGACGCCCTGGCGGGCGGGCCCCTGACGGAGGAGGAGCTGGCGGAGATCGACCGGCTGAGCCTCTGAGCTTCTGAGGCGCTGAGCCCCTGAGGCTGGTTGACGGGCTCGTGAGTAACGGCCGACGGATGACAGCTGACAGATTTCGAAATCTGTCAGCTGTCATCTGTTCTCTGTTCCCCGTCAGCTGTTAGCTGTCGGCTGTTATCCGCCGGCTGTAGTCCGTCGGCTGTCAGCGACGGATGCCCAGCGCGGGCAGGACCGTTTCTGCAATCCGGTGGGCCTCCTCCAGCAGCGGGTTGCCGGAGAGGATGAAGGTGTCCACGCCCAGCGCCTCGAACTCCTGCAGCCGCTCGACCACCTGGGCGGTCGAACCGACCACCGCCGTCCCCGGGCCGGGGCGGAACAGGCTCATGCCCGGCCAGAGGTTCGGGTAGGCCTCCAGCTCCCGGGCCCGGGCCGGGACCTTCCCGCCGTGCTGGCGGAACTGCCGCTGCCAGCCGACGCCGTCCTCCCCCTTGGTCTCCCCCAGCTGCCGGGCGTACGTCGCCTCACTGGTCACGTCGAGCAGCCGGTCGGCGGCGGCCCAGGCCTCGTCCTCGGTGTCGCGGACGATCAGGTGCAGCCGCAGCCCGATCCGCAGGGTCCGGCCGTGAGCCGCGGCGCGCTCGCGCACCAGGTCCAGCTTCTCCTTGAGCAGGTGCGGCGGCTCGCCCCAGGTCAGGTAGACGTCCACGTGCTGGGCCGCCATCTCGATGCCGGCCGCCGAACTGCCGCCGAACCAGAGCGGGATGCCGCCCTGCTGCACCGGGGTGAGCTCCCGCAGGCTCGCGCCCGCGTTCTTCAGATCGTAGAACTCGCCCTTGTGGTCGAAGACTTCACCAGCCGTGAGGCGCTTGACGATCGACCAGTACTCGGCGCTGAGCCGGTAGCGGTCGTCGTGCTCGACGTCCAGGCCGTACTCGCGCAGCTGCGCGGTGGAGCCGTTCACCACGTTGAAGCGCAGTCGGCCGCCGTGCAGGTGGTCGAAGCTGAGCGCCATCTTGGCCAGCAGGGTGGGTGAGACCAGCCCGGGGTGCACGGCCAGCAGCGGCTTGAACGCCGGAGTGGTGGCGGCGGCGAGGGCGCTGCCGAGCGTCCAGACGTCGTGGAGGTCGGTCGCGAGCAGGGCGCCGGTGTAGCCCAGGCGCTCGACGCTGCCGGCGAGTTGCTGAAGGTAGCGCAGGTCCACCGGGCGGCGGCCGGCCGGCTCCCAGGGGTAGTGACCCTCGCGCGGGATGATGTACCAGAGGACTTCGGAGGCCACGGCTCAGCTCTCCTTCGCGAGCGCGGCCGCCACCGGGGCCTCCAGGGCGGGCAGGTGGGCGTCGGCGACGGTCAGCGTGCGGTCGATGAACCCGACTCCGTGGAAGATGTCCGCGGCCTCCTGCTGCTCGGCGATGAACCCGGCGGTGGCCGGCTCCAGCCGCCAGGGAAGTGCGGCGAGGGCGGTCCGCCAGTCGGTGGCCGTACCGCCCAGCTCCCCGGACGCGATCGCGGCGGCCTCGGCCGGGTGGGCGGCCGCCCAGGCGTCCGCCCGGCGCAGTGCGGTGGCGATCGCGGCGACCACCTCGGGGCGCGCGGTCGCGAACTCTCGGCGGGTGAAGAACACCGAGCGGTCGGTGATCACGTCGCCGGTGCGGATCAGCTCGCGGAACTCCCCGGTGCGGCGGGCGGCGGCGAGCTCCGCCCCCTGGGCGATCCAGCCCGCGATCTCGCCGTCGCGCAGCCGCTGCGCCTGGTCCTCCCCCGCCGCCGGACGCGCCGGGATGACGTCCTCGCCGTACGAGAGCCCCTGCGCGTGCAGGGCCTTGGCGAGCAGGTGGGTCTGCCAGGAGCCGACGGCGAGGACGACGGTACCGCCCTTGAGGTCCTCGACCGTACGGACCGGTCCGGCGTCCAGCACCAGCAGCGCGCCGTGGTCGGGGCGGGGTGCGGAGACCGCCGCGTACACCAGGTCGTGGCCGGCCGCCTGGGCGGTGATCGGCGGGGTGGAGCCGGTGCCGCCGAAGTCGATGGTGCCGTCGGCGAGCAGGTCGCCGGTGCGGGTGCCGTCGGTGTAGTGGTGGAATGCTCCGGTCTCGCCGAGCGGGGCCAACTCCTCGTCCAGGTAGGGCAGCCGGGCGAGGTAGTAGAGCGAGGGGTTGCTGGCGTGGACGCCGAGGGTGACGGTCATCTGTTCAACTCCGGTGGTGCGGGGGTGGTTTTCGTCGGATTCGGGCAACACGGGGGGCGAGGGTGCTCAGTGGACGCCGAGGTCGGCGAGCAGGTTCCGGCGCAGCTCGGCGAAGGCCGGGTCCGCGGGATCGCGGGGGTGGTCGACGCCGACCACCTCGTCCCGGACCAGCAGGCCGTCCCGCAGCACGGCGACGCGGTCGGCGAGCCGGACGGCCTCGTCCACGTCGTGGGTGACCAGCAGGACGGCCGGGCGGTGGCGGCGGACCAGGTCGCCGACCAGGTTCTGCATGCGCAGCCGGGTGAGTGCGTCCAGGGCGGCGAACGGTTCGTCCAGCAGCAGGAGTTGCGGCTCGCGGACGAGCGCCCTGGCGAGCGCGACGCGCTGCGCCTCGCCGCCCGACAGGGTGGCCGGCCAGGCGTCGGCGTGCCGTTCCAGGCCGACCTCGGCGAGCGCCTTCAGCCCGGTCTCCCGGGTCGTGGCGCCGCGCGGCAGGCCGACCGTGACATTGGCCAACACCCGCTTGGACGGCACGAGTCGGGGCTCCTGGAAGACCACCGTACGGACCGGGGGGACGAGGACGGTGCCCTCGTCGGCCTGGTCCAGCGCGCCGAGGATGCGCAGCAGGGTGGTCTTGCCGGTGCCGCTGGCGCCGAGCAGGGCGACGAACTCGCCCCGGGCGATGGAGAGGTCGACGCCGTCGAGGACGGCCCGGCTGCCGAACACCCGGCGTAGGCCGCGCAGATGGACGGCGGGGACGGTGGCCGTGGCGGCGACGGCGTCGGTGGTGGGCGTCGCGGTCGTGGCGGGCGTCGTGCCGGCGGAGGGCGTCCCGGTCGTGGCGGGCGTCGCGGTGGTCATCGGGCGGCTCCCTGGACGGCCTGACGCCAAGGCATCAGCAGGCGCTCCAGGACTCGGACGATGCCGTCGGCGGTGAGGCCGAGCAGTCCGTAGATCAGGATGCAGACGGCGAGGACGTCGGTGCGCGAGTAGTTCTGCGCCTGGGCCATCAAGTAGCCGATCCCCTCGGTGGAGTTGATCTCCTCGGCGGCGATCAGGGCGATCACGCTGAGGGTCATGGACAGCCGCAGTCCGGACAGCAGCGAGGGCAGTGCTCCGGGCAGTACGACCGTGCGCACGATCGCCCAGCGGCCGAGTCCGAAGCTGTGCATCGCCTCGACCAGCTTGCGGTCGGTGTTGCGGACTCCGCCGGAGGCCGAGACGTACATCGGGAAGCTGGTGGCCACACCGATCAGGGCGACCTTCGCGGTCTCGGTGATGCCGAACCACACCATGAACAGCGGGACGAGCGCCAGGAAGGGCACGGTGCGCAGGACCTGGATCGCCGAGTCGAGCAGTTCCTCGCCGAGTCGGGTGAAACCCGTGACCACGCCGAGCACCAGGCCGGTGGTGGCGCCGAAGAGCAGGCCCAGCCCGGCCCGGGTGAGCGAGACGGTGAGGGCGTCGGCCAGCTGGCCGTTGCCCCACAACTCGCCGACGGCCTCGGCGACCTGGGCGGGCGAGGCGAGCACGTCCTGGGTGAGTGCGCCGGTGGCGGAGGCGAGTGCCCAGCCGCCGAGCAGGGCCAGCGGGCCGAGGGTCCGCAGGACGACCGCGAGGGCGCGCGGCCGGGGCCTGCGGCGTTTGGTGCGCGGGGCCACCAGGCCCGCGTCGAGGGCGGCCCGGGTGTCCTCGGAGGCGATGTCCGGTGCTGCCGTGGTCACTTGGAACCGCCTGCGAGCGTGTTGATGTCGATCAGGTACGGCTTGACGTCGACCAGCTGCTTGGTGACCTTCTGGTCGGCGAAGAACTGAGCGACCGTCCCGAAGCGGGTGATGTCGGACTCGGCGATGGCGTCGGCCGCGGCACCCTGCCGGCTGACGTTCACCGCGATGTCCTTCTCGGCGGGGGTGACGGCGGTCGGGCCGGAGTCGGTGAAGACGTTGAGGTAGGCGGCCGGGTCGGCCTTCTCCTGCAGACCGTTCTCGCGCAGGTAGGTGTAGAAGGCCTTGACCACCTCGGGGTGCTTGTCGGCGAAGCCGTTGCGCACCGCCCAGACCGCGTAGTTGTCGGAGCCGATCGCCTTGCCGTCGACGAGGAAGTGGGCGCCGGCGTTGGCGATGGTCGGCGTGGAGAAGGTGTTCCAGGTCGCCCAGGCGTCCACCTGGCCGGAGTTGAAGACGCCGGAGGTCTGGTCGGCGCGCAGGTAGACCCGTTCGACCTTGTCGGCCGGGACACCGCTCTTCTCCAGCGCCTTGAGGAGCAGGTACTCGCTGGTGCCGCCCTGGGAGACGGCGACCTTCTTGCCGACCAGGTCCTGCACGGTCTTGATGGGCGAGTCGTTCTTGACCAGGATCCCCTCGCCGACGCCGTCGGGCGCGGTCTGGGCGAACAGCTTGAAGCCGGGCTTCTGGGCGAGCGCGGCGACGGCCGAGGTGATCGATCCCTGGGCGACGTCGAGCTGGTCGGCGGACAGCGCCTGGGCGGCGGGGGCGAAGGGGCCGGCGCTCCCGGTCCAGGCCACCTTGGCGTGGACGGCGGCGAGGGCCTTGTCCAGGGAGCCGTCCTTCTTGCCGCGGGCGAGGAATCCGTTGTTGCCGGGGTCGGGCAGGCGGAGCACCACGTCGGCCTTGCCACCGGCCCCGCCGTCGGCGGAGGCCTTGGCCCCGTCGGCGGACGAGCCGCAGGCGGCCAGGGCGGTGGAGGCGAGCAGCGCGGTGGCGGCGAGGGCGAGGCGGGGGGTGTTCACGGGGGTCTCCAAACGGGCGACAGATGACGACTGACAGCTGACAACTTTCGAAATCTGTTCGCTGAACTCTGTTCGATGAAAGTTGTCTGCTGAAAGCTGTTCGCTGAAGGCTGTTCGCCGAAAGTTGTTCGCTGAAATCTGTCGACTGACATCTGTCCGTTGTGATCTGTCAGCCGGTCGCGGTCAGGCCGCAGAAGCAGCAGGGAAAGCCGGGCCGGCCAGGCCTGTCAGGCCGGTCAGGCCGGTCGGGAGCGACCCGATCCCGCAGGTGCGGGTGCTCAGCCGCCCGCCGCCACGGCCCGCCGCTCGCGCAGCAGTTCGCGGGCCGCGCGGAGCGGCTCCGGGTCGGCCCAGGCGCGGACGTCCACCGGCGCGGCGAGGAAGCCCTGCTCCCGGAGGAAGCGTTCCTGCTGCGCCAGCAGCTCCAGCCGCTCCTCCGACAGGTCCAGGTGCAGCGTGCGGTGGCTGCCCGAGGCGTAGGCCCCGGCGACGCCTTCGGCACCGGCACCGGTCTCGGCCTGCAGGATCCGGGCCACCTCCGCCGGACGCTCCGCCGCCCAGTCGGCGGCCTCCAGCAGCACCGCGAGGAAGCGGGCCACCAGCTCGGGGTGCTCGTCCAGCAACCGCTGGTGGACGGTGACCGGCCGGGGCGTCCCGTTGTTGACCCGGGCCTGGCGGTCCGGCACGGTGTCCAGTTCCACGGCCACCTCCGCACCGATCCGGCGGGCCGCCTCGACGGCGAGCGCCCCCTTCACGTACACGGCGTCCACCACACCATCCCGCAGCGCGGACAGTTCCGCGGACCACTGCCCGTCGCCCGGGGTGCCCGGCACGTCGACCAGTTCGGCGTCCTCCAGGCCGAGACCGGCGAGCGCGAGGGCGCCACGGAAGCCGGCCAGCGCCATGGCCCGCCAGAAGTCGATCCCGATCCCATGATGTGGAACGGCCAGCCGCAGCCCGCGCAGCTGCCCCGGCTCGGTGATGCCGCTCCCGGCCCGGACCAGGACGACCTGCCGCTCCTCGATCCAGGTCAGCCCGATCAGCCTGGTCTCCTCGCCTCGCGAACGGGCCCACAGCGCGGGGACGTTGCCGCCCTCGCGGAAGAGACCGGTGAGCGCGTGGGTGTAGTGGTGGTCGGCGGCCACCTCCGGCGGGGCGTCCTGGAGCGAGCGGACGGCGATCCCGTCGGCGGCGAACTCCCGTGCCAGCCAGCCCTGATCGGCGGCGATCCCGGTCGCGGTCGGCACCGGGCAACGGGTGAACCAGAGGGTGTCGGGAAGACCGGCGGAGCCCGGCGAACTCGCGGAACTTGCAGTGCTGCTGGAAGGGCTGGCCACGGAACGTGTCCTCTGCGGAGGCTCCGACGACGGTCGGAGCAGGTGGGATCGGGCGCGCCCCGGCAGGCCGACAGGCAGCACGAGGCTTGGGAGGCTTGGTACGTACGGGAGTCGCTCCCCGCACCGGAGCGGGGCGGGAGGGGCGGCCGCGCGGTAGGCGTCAGCGACAACACGCACAGGAGGAGGTACACCGGCGGGACATCACGGTGCTGCTCCTTCCTGTGGTCGGGGACGCGGGCCCGGGTCGTCGATTCGCCCGGTGCGATGCGAGGAGCGTTCCACGGCAGCCGAGCCGTAGGCAAGCCCTTGCCACATGGTGGGATCAGTTGTTCATCAACGCCATCCCATTGCAACGCGGTTGACACATTCCGGCAGCACCAGCTGCCCTACGCTGAAACTCCCTCCGGCGGTCCGGCCGGAGTCCCGAACCGAAACGCGAGGTGTCATGGCCGAGGCCGCCACCGCCGTCCAGAGCCCGCCGGCCGGTGCGCAGGCCGTCCAGCGCGCGCTCGGGCTGCTGCACTGCTTCCACGACAACGGCCCCGACCTGAGCGCCTCGGACCTGGCACGCCGGATGGACCTCTCGGTGTCCACCGCGCACCGGCTGGCCCGTACGCTGGTCAGCGCCGGGTTCCTGGAGCAGGACGAGCAGAGCGCCCGCTACCGGCTCGGCCCGGCCGTCGCCGAACTCGGCCAACTCACCTTCCATCAGCGCGGGCTGCACCTGGCCGCGCCCGAACTGGACCTGCTGTCCCGGCGCACCAAGGCCGCCGCCGACCTGGCGATCCGCAGCGGCCCGCACGCGGTGATCCTGGTGGGCGCCTCCGTCCGTCCGGACACCGGGCTGGGCCTGCGTCGCCCGCTGCACTCCACCGCGCTCGGCAAGGTCCTGCTCGCCTGGCCGCGCCCCGGCGACGCGGCCGTGTCGACGCTCGGCCCACTGCTTCCCTTCACCGACCGGACGATCACCGAACCACTAGCCCTGGACGAGGAGTTGGCGAGGGTCAGGACGTCCGGTCACGCGCTCAACGACGGCGAGTCGGCCGACGGGGTGCGGACGGTCGCCGTTCCCGTCCTGGACGCCGCCGGACAGGCCCGGTTCGCCCTCGCGGTCCGCTCGACCCCGGCGCACCTCACCGACGAACGGCTGGACTGGTTCCTGGGCCACGCCCGGACCTGTGCCGACGCCCTCTCCGTCCTCCTGCTCCCGCCCGATCAGCGGGCCTGACGAACCCAACCCGCGAGCCCGGCGCGACCGTCGAGCCCGACAGGGCTCGGCAAGGGGTTCGGCAAGGGGCTCGGTAGAACGCCAACACGCCGCAGCGGGCCGCCCGTTCGGTGAACAACGGACAACCCGCCACGGCGGCGCGGACGTTGGATCAGATCAGCTGACCGGCGTGTACTTGTAGCCGACCCGGCGGACCGTCACGATCGTCCCCCGGTAGGCCGGTCCGAGCTTGCGGCGCAGTCGGGCCACGTGCACGTCGACCGTGCGCCCGTCCCCGACGTGGCCGTAGCCCCAGACCGCCGAGACCAGGTGGTCCCGGGTGTGCACCCGCTGCGGGTGCTCGGTGAGGTGGGCCAGCAGCTCGAACTCCAGGTAGGTCAGGTCGAGCAGCCGCCCGTCGACATAGGCGTTGCGCCGCTCGGTGTCGACGGTGATGCCGCGTCCGGCCGGGCGGACCGGGCGGACGGCGCCCGGTGCGCCGGTGCCGGGCGCGTTCGGCACCACGGAGGGCGCCGCCGGGCTCTCGGCCGGCACCAGCACCAGGTACCCGATCATCGGGTGGCCCGCCGCGCCTCCGGGCTGCGCACCGGACTGCGCGCCGTACTGGGCGAGCAGTCCCTGCGGCAGCGCGCCCTGCGGCAGGGCGGCCACCACGGTCGCCCCCTCCGGGAGCGCGGCGAGCAGCGACTGCGGTGCCGGCGGGACGACCGCGCCCGGCTGGGGCGCGACGGCCGGGCCCGCCACCGGGCGGGACGGCCCGGTGACCGGTCGGGAGGCCCCGGCGACCGACGGCACCGAGGGGATGGTCGGGACGACGGGAACGGGAGGGACGGAGGGGACGGACCGGACCGCGCGCAGGTGCGGGGTCGCGGTGGGCAGGGGCAGGGTGGCCGTGGAAGAAGAAGACATGGTGTGCCGCTCATTTCGCGCGTGACGGACGGGGTGGACTCGTCTGCGCGTCGACCGGGCGTACTACTGCCGGAGCTGGACCGTATCGGACCGGTTCAGCGGGCGGAGAGCCGGGACGCGCTGGGCGAACCCGGACACGTCTGATCGAACAGGTGCGGCTGCCGGGACGGCCAGAACGGCTCAAGGTCGAAGCGACCCTGCGGCCTGTCCGTGGCACGGTGCGCACGCCCGTTCCACCGTCCGGTCCACGGACCCGCGCACATCGCGGAGGCCGGCCCGGTCGGACGGGCGCGGCCGGCGATGCCGGGGGCTGGGCTGGGGCAGACGATGTTCACTGGTGGTTTCTCCGCGAGGCGGGGCCGGTTGGTCGGCCGCGGGCACGCCTGTCCGGCGGTCCGCTACGGCCTGGTCGACGGGATCGGCGGTGCGTCGAGCGGCGGCCGGGAGTGGGTCGGAGGTGCCGCGGACGTACCGGGTGAGGGGAGGCCGGTCAGCGACAACAGGCGCTACAGATGAGCGCGTGGTCGATGTAGCGGCGGACGGTGAGCACCGGCATCACGGGGGCGGGCACGGTGGTGATGCGTCGCTGGCCGACGGTCATCCCTACTGCCCTCCCCCTTCGTTCTGCTTCGTTTCAGCGCGACGACGCACCGGTTCCGGTGCGCGCCGACGGTGCCGCGTCGGATCGTCGAAGACCACTCACTGGTCGGCAACGCCCGTGTGAACGGCACGTTTCCGACCCTCCCGACGGCATGGCCGGGGCGGCCTTCGTCCACAGAGCCTTCCACGGCTGAGCCCGTCTAGGCAACCTTCAGCACATGAAGTGTCCGGGATCCGGACGACCGAATGAGACGTCGGGCAGGCGGAGGGCACCTGACCAGCCACTTCCCCACGGAGCCTCAGGCCCGTGCCGGCGCCCGGCGTCGAAGCTCGGAGGCGTGCTCGACCAACGCCACCAACAGCTCCTTGCCGTCCTCCCGCAGCCGCGCGTCGCACAGCAGCACCGGGATCTCCGGGGCGAGGTCGAGCGCGTCCCGGACCTCCTCCGGGGCGAACCGCTCGCCGCCCTCGAAGCAGTTGACCGCGACCAGGAACGGGATGCCGCGCTGCTCGAAGAAGTCGACCGAGGGGAAGCAGTCGGCCAGCCGGCGGGTGTCCGCGAGCACCACGGCACCGAGCGCGCCGCGCGCCAACTCGTCCCAGACGAACCAGAACCGGTCCTGCCCGGGCGTGCCGAACAGGTAGAGCGCGAGGCCGGGCCGCAGGTCGATCCGGCCGAAGTCCATCGCCACGGTGGTGGTGCGCTTCGCCTCCACGCCCGAGGTGTCGTCCACCGGGCGGCCCAGCTCGCTGAGCTCCTCCTCGGTGCGCAGCGGCCGGATCTCGCTCACCGCGCCGACCAGGGTGGTCTTGCCCGCGCCGAAGCCGCCCGCGACCAGGATCTTCACCGCGACGGCCGGACCGCCGCGCCAGCGCGGTTCGCCGGCGTTCCCGTTCCAGCCCGCCGGGCGGTCGCCGGGGCGGGCGTCCGGCCGGGCGTCCGAATGGTGGTCCGAGTGGTGGTCCGAGTGACCGCTCGATCGGCCGTCCGGCCGGTGGCCCGCACGGCGGTCCACAGGTCCGTCCGGATGGTGGTCAGAGCGCACGGAGTCCATTGATCACGTCTCGCAGCAGGCGCTCGTCCGGGAGCTCGGCGAGCGGAACGGGTCGGGTGACGCTGATCAGGTCGGCGTCGTAGAGGTCGCCGAGCAGCACACGCACGACGCTGACCGGTAGGTCGGTGTAGGAGCCGAGTTCGGCGACGGAGAGCGGCTCGTGGCGGCACCAGGCCAGCAGGGTCTGGTGCTCCGGGTCGAGGACGTCCGCGGGCACGGCCCCCGAGTCCGGCCCCGGTTCCTTGGCGGTGATCAGCGAGATCAGGTCGAACAGACCCTCCTCGACCGGCCGGGTGCGGCCCCGGGTCATCGAGTAGAGCCGCACCACCGGGCCGGCCTCGTCGTCGAACCAGCGGTCCTCGACCGGGGTGCGAGGCCGGAACAGGTCGACCTCCGGCTCGTCCGGGCCCGCCTGCTCGGCACTCGACCGACCGGGCCGACCGGGCCGACCGGGCTGGCCGGACGGCTCGGTCGGACCGGACCGCCGGGAGGACCCGGACGCGCCGACCGGCACCTGGGGGCCGTCGGGCGCCTCCGGGCCGTCCGGCGCGTCCGCCTTCGGATCCGCCATCGGACCGCTCAGTTCCTCGGCGGGGCGGCTTCGCCGCGCGGCTCGGCGGCCATGTGCTCGCCGACCCGCTTGACCAGCAGGGCCATCTCGTAGGCGATCTGGCCGATGTCCGCCTCGGCCTCGCTCAGCACGGCCAGGCAGCTGCCGTCGCCGGCGGCCGTGATGAACAGGAACGCCTCGTCCAGCTCCACCATGGTCTGCCGGACCCCGCCGACCTTGAAGTGCCCGCCGGCGCCCTTGGCCAGGCTGTGGAACCCGGCCGCGACGGCGGCGAGGTGCTCGGCGTCCTCGCGGTCGAGGTCGCGGGAGGCACCGGTGGCCAGTCCGTCGTTGGAGAGGATCACCGCGTGCCGCAGGGCCGCGACGCGTCCCACCAGGTCGTCCAGGAGCCAGTTGAGGTCTCCGGACGGCTGCGTCGAAGTGGTCATGAATCAGTTCCTTCCGCTGGAGCGGGTGGTGCGGGCCGTGCAGGTGGTGCGGGTACTGCGGTTTGAGCGGGTGGTGCGGGTGGTGCGGGTACTGCGTTCTGAGCGGGTACTGCGGATGTCGCGGGTGCCACAAGTGGTACGGGCGACGGGGCCGCCGGGTTCCGCCGCACCGGCTGCCCCGGCGGCACCCGCCGGGCGAGCGGCGCCCGGCCGGACTCCGCGGGCGCGGGCAGTGCCGCCGGGGAGGGCGCCGGGCTGATCGCCCGCCGGGACGGGTGCGGCGGCTGCCAGGCCGGTACGGCCGCGGGGCGGGCGCCGGACCCGGCGGGGCTGCCCGACACCGAGCCGCCCGACGCCGAACCGCCCTGCCCGGGGCCGCTCTGCGCGGAGCGGTCCTGCGCCGAGCGGTCCTGCGCCGAACGATTCGCCGCAGCCGAGCGGCCCGCCGGGCCGGTGGCCCCGCGCCCACGGGTGAAGCCGCGCTGGAAGGAGGCGAAGGTGGCCCTGGCCTCCTCGGGCGAACGTTCCCGAGCCTCCCGGGCCTCGCGGGCCGCCGTTGCCTCCGCGCCCTCCCGGGCGGCTCCGGCCTCGGGCCCGGTCTCGCCCCGGAGCCGCTCCTTCAGCTGTTCCTTCAGCTGCGGCGCGAGGTTCGCCTGCCGCACCCGCCGGGGCAGCCCGCCCGCCGTCCGGGGCTCGGCGGCCGCAGGAGCGGCCACCACGGGAGCGTCCGCAGGCACCGTGTCGACGGGCGGGGCGTCGGCAGACGGGACGTCAACGGGCAGGGTGTCGCCGGGCAGGGCGTCCGCGGGAACCACGTCCCGCCGGTGCCGCCCCGTCCCCGGACCGCCCTCGACGTCCGGCCCGGGCGCCGGCACCAGCACCGGCCCGCCCTTGGTCCGCGCCGCCCGGCGCGGCAGCCCGTTCACCGTACGCCCGGTCTCGGGTGCGGACGGCCGCGGGCCGCCGGACACCCGGTGCCGCCCACTGGTGCCCGCCGCGGCCGAGGAGCCGGAGGCCCCGCTCGGCACCGCGACCAGGTCCCTCCGCCCCGCCGCCCGCGACGCCGGAGCCCCGGCCCTGCCCGCGGATCCCGAGGCCCCCGCCGAACCCGGAGCGCCCGCAGCCGTCGAGGCCCCCGCGGCGGGCGGCTCCGGCAGCCCGTCCGGCGCCTCCGCGAGCAGTTCGCGCGGTATCAGCACCACCGCTGTCGTCCCGCCGTACGGCGAGGGCCTCAGGTGGACCCGGATGCCGTGCCTCCGGGCCAGTCGGCTGACCACGAACAGTCCCAGCCGGTCGGTGTCGGCGAGGTCGAACTCCTGCTCCACGGCCAGGCGTTCGTTGATCTCGGCGAGCAGCTGCTCGCTCAGGCCGAGCCCCCGGTCGTCGATCTCAAGCGCGAAGCCGTGCGCCACCACCTCGCCCTGGACGGTGACCTGGGTGGTCGGCGGGGAGAACACCGCGGCGTTCTCGACTAGTTCGGCGACGAGGTGGGTCACGTCGGCGACGGCGCTGCCGAGCAGCCCGGTGCCCGGGAACGGCCGGACGGTCACCCGGGCGTAGTCCTCGACCTCGCCGACCGCCGCGCGGACCACGTCCACCATCCGGACCGGCTTGCGCCAGGCGCGCCCGGGCGAGCCGCCGGCGAGGATGATCAGACCCTCGGCGTGCCGACGCATACGGGTGGTGAGGTGGTCGACCTTGAAGAGGTCCTCCAGCTCCGCCGGGTCCTCGGTGCGGCGCTCCATGGTGTCGAGCAGGGTGAGCTGGCGGTGCAGCAGCACCTGGCTGCGCCGGGCCAGGTTGACGAACACCGCCGAGACGCCTCGCCGCAGTTCGGCCTGTTCCACGGCGGCCTCCACGGCGGCCCGCTGGACGGCGTTGATGGCCTGGCCCACCTGCCCGATCTCGGCCTGTCCGAAGCGCAGTTCAGGCGCCTCGGCGGCCACGTCCACCGGCTCGCCGCGGCGCAGCCGCAGCATGACGGACGGCAGCCGGGTGCCGGCCAGGTCGTTGGCCGCGTTGCGCAGACCGATCAGCTCGCGGGCCAGCCCCCGGCCGATCCGGGAGGAGATCAGCACCGACAGGACGACGGCGACCAGGCCGATCGCACCGGCGATGCCGCCGCGCCAGAGCGAGGCGGTCGCGGCGGACCGGCCGCGTTCGTCCAGCCCGGCGGAGATCCGGGAGTTGATCGAGGCGAGGTCGCCGAGCGAACGGTCGGCGGTCTCCCGCCAGTTGTCCCCGTTGAGCGCCTGGCCGACCCGGTCGGGCCCGCCGGCGCCGACGAAGTCGGCCTCGGCCCGGGCCAGCGCGCCCCAGGCCTCGCCGCCGCGCAGGGCGATGTAGTCGGCCTGGTCGGCGGGTTCGAGTTCGGCGATGTAGACGGTGAACAGCGCCTGCTGGTTGTGCAGGGCGTCCAGCGCGACCTGGTACTGCTCGGCGGTGGGCCTGGTCGCGCTGGTACGCAGGCCCTCCATCGCCGCGTCCTCCTGCGCGAGGTACTCACGGGCGCGCACCAGTTCGATCAGGATGGTTCCCTGTCGCGGGAGTTGGCCGCTCTGACGGGCGACGTAGGCGGACCGGAAGCCGAACACCGGCTTGACCAGGTCGCTGTACTGCTCCAGCGCGAACTCCCAGTTGAGCGCCAGCCGGCCGACCTGGGCACGCAGCGGGCCGAGCTGGTCCGCTGCGGCGATGATCTGCACCAGGCGAGCCCGCTGGGCCGCGGAGAGCCGGTCTCCGGCGCCGTCCTTCTTCTGCCGCAGCACGGCGAGGCTGCGGTCGGTGGCGGTCGTGGCGCGTTCGAAGGCGTCCCGGGCGACCGGCGAGGCCGGGTCGGCCAGGTGCTGGACGGCGGCCCGGCGCTCGCCCTGCAGATCGCCCGCGTACTGGTCGACCGGCGCTCCGTACTCCTTGTACGCACTGCTGATACCCAACTGGTTCCAGGCGTCCCCGGTGGTGGCGAGCGTCGCGTACACCCACAGGGCGATGAGCGCGACGATGGGCACCAGGAGCAGCGCGATGATCTTCGCGCGGATCGAGCTGCTGCGCAGACGCATGGAGTCCTCGGTCGGGAAGTGCCAGGCGCGGACGGGGAGCGGTGGGAGCGGGTCGGAGGGGCGGGGGCGACACGGAACGGCGGGCGGAGCGGCCGGCGGAGCCTGTGGACGGAGCCGGTGGGGGTGGCGGAGAACGGTGGGAAAACGGCGGGAGAACGGTGCTGGGGGATGTCGGAGGGGAGGCTCCCGGCCGCAGGTCTGCGAGACTCTACTACGCCCTGACCAGACGTTCGAGGGCCGAACCACTCCACTTCCCGGGCTTGCCCCGCACACGTCAGAAACCAGCCGTGATCGCCTCCGGTTTCGCACGCGGATCGCGCACCGGCACCCGGAAGGCCCAGGCCGTACGGCACCCGGCTCCTCCCCGCCTCCTCCCCCGGACCTCCCCGAATGCGACACCGTCCGAGCGGACGCGTGCCGTTCTCGTCGCGTCACCGCCACAACCCTGGGCAGTGACAGGACGATCCGATAGTTTCGCTCCACCCGCGCGACCGGGCGCCGCAACCCCGGCGCCCGTGCGCCGGAATCGGCGGAGAACGCTGCGGAACGCGAACTGGGGAGGACTGTGCGCGAGTTCACCACCCCCGCCCCGGCCGGGCGCGAGGCCGCCGGAGGACTCGCCGACTCCTTGTACGACACCGCCGAACGCACGCCCGATCTGGTCCAGCTCTCCTGGCGCAGCCCCGACGGGCCCTGGCGGGGCGTCACCGCACGGGAGTTCCGGGACCAAGTGCTCGCCCTCGCCAAGGGCCTGCTGACCCGGGGCGTGCGCTACGGCGACCGGGTCGCGCTGATGTCCCGCACCCGCTACGAGTGGACGCTGTTCGACTACGCACTCTGGTCGATCGGCGCGATCACCGTCCCGGTCTACCCCACCTCCGCACCCGAGCAGGTGCGCTGGATCCTCGCCGAGACCCAGGCGGTGGCCTGCCTGGTCGAGGACGAGGACGCCGCGATGACCGTCGGCGCGGTCTGCGACGCCCTGCCCGACCTCACCGGGATCTGGCAGCTCGACCGCGACTGCGTCGCCGCGATCACCGAGGACGGCCGGGGCGTCCCCGACTCCCTGGTGCACCGCCAGCGGGTCGGCGTCGGGGCCGACAACATCGCGACCGTCGTCTACACCTCGGGTACCACCGGCCGCCCCAAGGGCTGCCTGATCACCCACGCCAACCTCGCCGCCGAGGCCGACGCGCTCCTCGACGGCTGGGGCGAGGTCTTCCGCGACACCGGCGGAGGCCAGCCCGCCACCCTGCTCTTCCTGCCGCTGGCCCACGTGTACGGGCGGGCCGTGCAGATCGCGGCGATCCGCGGCGGCTTCCGGATCGGCCACATCCCCGAGGTCTCCACCGACGCGCTGCTGCCCGCCCTGGAGAGCTTCCGGCCGACCTTCCTGCACGCCGTCCCGTACGTCTTCGAGAAGATCTTCCAGCAGGCCAGGCGCGCCGCGGAGGAGGCCGGACGCGGGGAGGCCTTCGAGCAGGCCCGGCAGGCGGCCGTCGACTGGGCCGCCGCCCGGGAGCAGAAGGCCTTCGGCCGCGGCCCCGGTCCGGGCGCGGCGCTGCGACTGCGCCACCTCGCCTACGAGCGGACCGTCTACCCGAGGCTGCGCGCCGCGCTCGGCGGCCGGGTGCGCAGCGTGATGTGCGGAGGATCCTCGCTGCGCCGGGAGTTGGGCCTGTTCTTCACCGGCGCCGGGCTCCAGCTGTACGAGGGGTACGGGCTCACCGAGACCTCCGCCGCGATCACCGCCAACCCGGCCGGTCGGCAGAAGCTCGGCACGGTCGGACAGCCGGTGCCGGGCGCCTCGGTGGCGATCGCCGACGACGGCGAGGTGTGGGTGCGCGGCGCCTCGGTGTTCGGCGGCTACCTCAACCACCCGCGCTGCACTGCGGAATCGCTGGTCGACGGCTGGTTCGCCACCGGCGACCTGGGCCGGCTGGACGAGGACGGCTACCTCACCATCACCGGCCGCAAGAAGGACCTGATCGTCACCAGCAGCGGCAAGAACCTCGCCCCGGCGGCGCTGGAGGAACGGGTCGAGGCGCACCCGCTGGTCTCCCAGTGCCTCGTGGTGGGCGACGACCGACCGTACGTGGCGGCACTGATCACGCTCGACCCGGCCGCGCTGGCGCACTGGCTGAAGACGCACGGGCGGGGGCAGCTGGACCCGTGGGCGGTCCTCTCGGACGAGCAGCTGCACGTCGAGATCCAGCGCGCGGTGGCGGCCGCGAACGCGGCGGTCTCGCGGGCCGAGTCGATCCGCGCCTTCCGGCTGCTACCGCGGGAGTTCAGCCAGGACCAGGGGCTGCTGACCCCTTCACTCAAGCTGCGGCGGGCGGCGATCGCGGAGTACTACGCGGAGGACATCGAGGAGCTCTACCTGTCCTGAGTCGGGCCCGAACCGGGCTTGTCGATAACGGTCCTGACGTACCGTCTTGTCCCTTTCCGCACCGGGGTGGTGGAGGCTCGGTTCACCGGCCGTTCCCTTGACTGGCCGATTGGTCCAGTCCATTGTTGCACTCCGGTCCGAGTGCGGCGCACCATCACCAACCGCTCCCGCCCCTCCGGGAGCGCCCAGGTTCCACGGCCCCGATTCCGCCCACGCCCTCCCCACGGGCGTGCCCCCACCTGCTGGAGTCCTCACGTGTCGATGTCCACGCGCCTGTCCGCGCTGGCCGCTTCCGTCGCGCTGATCACCGCCTTCGCCGTACCGGCGGCCTCCGCGGACGCCCCGCCGACCACCGGTCCGAGCGCGCCGACCGTCAACCTGGCCACCAACCCCGGCTTCGAACTGCCCCAGCCCGGCCTCGCCGACTGGGGCAGCATCCCCGGTTGGAGCTGCACCGGCGGACCGGCCGAGGCGGCCGTCACCACCACCGCCCCGCACTCCGGCACCTCCGCGCTCACCGTCACCCCGGCGAGCGCCGACTCCACCGGCGAGTGCGCGCAGACCGTCGCCGTCCAGCCCAACACCACGTACACCGCCTCGGCCTGGGTGCGCGGCAACTTCGTCTACCTGGGCGCCACCGGCACCGGGCGGGACGTCGCCCCGGCCTGGACCGAAACCACGGGCGGCGGCTGGCAGCAGCTGACCACCCGCTTCACCACCGGCCCGAACGCCCGGAGCGTCCGGCTGTACGTGCACGGCTGGTACCAGCAGGGCCCGTTCTCGGTCGACGACGTCCGCGTGGACGGCCCGGCACCCGCCCCCGCGGTGGCGGCGGGCTCGATCCCGACCAATGACAAGGTCGTCTTCTTCACGGTGGACGACGGGTGGCAGCGCACCCCCGAGGCGGAGAAGTTCATCGCCGACCACCACCTGCCGATCACCGCCTTCCCGCTGCCGATGCCGGCCGGGACCGACCCGTCCTTCTTCAAGCGGGTCACCTCGGTGCCCGGCTCCTCGATCCAGGACCACAGCGTCTCGCACTCCGACCTCAGCAAGCTCCCGCTGGACCAGCAGCAGGTCGAGATCTGCGACGCCCGTGACGCGCTGACCCGGCTGTTCGGCACCGCGCCCGTGGTGTTCCGCCCGCCGTACTTCGCCTGGAACGCCGACACTCTGCAGGCCGCCGCGAACTGTGGCATCCGCACCGTGCTGACCGCCGACGCGGACTTCAGCTGGGGCGCGTCCAACATCTGGCACCCGGGGCTGCTGCAGCCGGGCGACGTGGTGCTGATGCACTGGACCGACACCCTCGCCACCGACCTGCAGCGCGCCCTCGCCGCCGCCGACGCGGCCGGGCTCAAGCCGGCGGGCGTGGTCGACTACGTGCGCTGAGCCGCGCCCGCACCGACGGCCGGGCAGGCAGGAAGGCAGGCAGACGACGGGTGACAGCTGACGGATAACGGCTGACAGATTTCATCATCTGAAATCCGTCAGCTGTTATCCGTTTCTCGTCTCCCCTCCCCTTCCCCTCTCACCCGACCCCCTCCTCGATGATCTTGGTCGTTGACAGGCCGTCCGCCGCCTGGCTCTAATGGGGGCGTGCAGCGCGGCGTCGGCCACAGAGCAGTGGGCCGGCCGACAGCCGAGCCAGCACCTTCATTCGTAAGGGACGATGCGCGATGAGCACCTTCTCCGCTGCCCTGATCTGACCCAGGCGGCCACCGCGGTGTCCGCCCGTTCGCGCGTGGTACCGCGTGTGGCCGCGACTCCCCGAATTCTCAGGAGACTTCACCACACACGCATGCCCATGTCCTTCAATCTGAACGTCATCGAGGAGTTCCGCGCCAACGGCGGCCGCGTCGGCGGCCCCTTCGAGGGCGGCGACCTGCTGTTGCTCACCACCACCGGGGCCCGCTCGGGGCGACCGCACACCGTGCCGCTCGGGTACGTCCGGGCCGAGGGGCTGCTCCTGGTCGTCGCCTCGGCGGCCGGGGCGCCCGAACACCCGCAGTGGTACCGCAATCTGCTGGCCCACCCGGTGGTCCGGGTCGAACTCGGCACCGAGACCTTCGAAGCGATCGCCGTACCCGCCGAAGGCGCCGACCGGGAGCGGCTGTTCACCGCCGTCGTCCGGATGGCGCCGGGCTATGGCGACTACCAGGCGCACACCGAGCGGCGGTTGCCGGTGGTCGTGCTGGAGAGGCCCGAGGCGCCGCCGGGCGCGGTACGCGAGGTGCGCAGCCTCGCCGACAAGCTGCTGGAGGCCCACACCTGGCTGCGCGCGCAACTGCGCCACGTCCGGGAGGAGGCGCGGGACCACTCCCCGGACCGTCCGGCCGGGCTCGGGCTGCAACTGCGACAGCACTGCCTGGCCTTCTGCCAGGGCCTGACGCACCACCACACCGGCGAGGACTCCGCGATCTTCCCCGCCCTGGCCCGCAGCCACCCGGAGCTGGCCGGAGTGCTGGAGCAACTCGGCGAGCAGCACCGGGAGATCGGCCGGATCAGGGAGGAGCTGGTGGCCCTGCTCGCCGGGGTCACCCTCACCGACCCGGACCGGTTCCGGGTTGAGCTGGACCGGATGTCGGCCGAACTGGAGACCCACCTCGACCACGAGGAGGCGGAACTGTTGCCCGTCCTCGCCAGGATCCCGTTCCCGCCGGTCCGGCCCGCCCCGGCCGAGGGCTGAGATACCGACGCCGCCGCCCCTCCCGAGGTACGGGCGGGGCGGCGGCACCGGCGTGTCCGTCAGCGGCGCCGCACCGGCGCCTGGCGAGACGTCACCGAGCGAAACGTCACTGCGCGGAACCGGGCCTCAGGAGCGGCTGAAGACCGGGAAGTAGCCGTTGGCCTGGCCGGACGAGTTCGGGTGGTAGCTCTCGTCGATCGGCAGGGTGGTGCTGTGCAGCCAGGTGCTCAGCGAGCCGCAGATCTCGTGCTCGGCGAAGATGCTGCGCACGTCGCCGAAGGTGAAGCCGGCGTTGGCGACCCGCTTGGCGATGACGCCGTCCAGCGCGTCGGCGGCACTGTTGATGGCGGCGCGCTTGGTGTCACCGATGCCGAAGATGCAGTCGCCGCCGACCTTGTACAGGTGCGGGTAGCCCATCACCACGACGTGCGCGTTCGGCGACTTGGAGTGGATCGCGGAGTACACCTTGTCCAGCTGGCTCGGCAGGGTGTTCTGGGCGTAGCTCTTGGCGTTGTTGACCGCGGTGAGGCAGTCACTGTCGGAGCCCAGCACACAGGTCTTCATGGTGTCGGCGAAGCCCGCGTCGTTGCCGCCGACCGAGATGCTGACCAGCGAGGTGCTGGAGCTCAGGGCGGAGATCTGGTTGTTGAGGACGTCGCCGGTTCTGGCGCCTGAGCAGGCGACGAAGCTGAAGGAGGACGGCGCGTGCGCGTTCTTCCACAGGTACGCGTAGGCGTTGGTGCTCCGCTTGCAGCTACCGCTGTCGCTCAGGTAGCTGCCGGCACCGACGCCGGCGGAGTAGGAGTCCCCGAGGGCGACGTAGTTGACGCCTGCCGCACTGGCGGACGAGGCCGTGAAGAGCGTGGTCAGGGTGAGGAGAGCCGCTATGGCGGCAACGGACAGGGCACGGGCGGGGCGAAGCATTGCACCTCCTGGTATGGCGTGGGTCACAGAAGGGATACCAGGCAGTAGCCAAACGCGGAAGCGCTCATGCCAAGGACATTGACGGGCAGTCTGATAGCGGAAACGTGAACTGGCCCCGACGGAGTGTGAGTTCGCGCTGGTGAGCGCGGGTGTATGTCGATGCGCATCGGTCATCGCGTGTAGATGGGAAATTCCTGAGAAGTCAGCACTCCGTCAGCCGCTGGTCAGCACGCGGCCGCCGCCGCGTCAGTTCCGCCGCGGGAGCAAGGGCTCGCGCACCGACCGGTACGACGGATACGACAGGTACGACGGTGGGCGCAGCAGTACTGCGGTAGGTACGGCGGCGACAGGCGCAGCGCCGGGCGCAATGCAGAGCGCAGCGGCGCGCGACCGGACATCCGGAGGCATCCCGCCGGGTGCGCGACTGCGGATGCCTCGGTCCGCGCGCAGGCCTGAGCGATGCTCAGGCATCCGGGCACGCCAGAGTCAGCCCCCGGCCCAGGGCACGACTCGGCTCCCCGCCAACCGCCCGAGGGCACACGTCAGCACCCCGCCGGCCGACACCCCACCCGTCGATCGCCGCGGTACTGCGCCTGCCCCCGCTAAGGCGACCCCGGGGAGATCGTGCAGCCCTCGACCGGCAGTTCCTCGATCGTCTCGTTCGCGGCTGCGGGCACACCGAGCCAGTGGACGGCCATGGCCACCGCCGCCCGGGCCTGGCGCAGTCCGGGCGCGCCCCAGCCCAGGAGCTCGACCGCGAGCCCGGGCGCGACCAGCAGCCGCCGGTAGTGCCGGCCTGAGGCCGGGTCGGCCACACTCGGGCCGACCGCCCGCAGCGCCGCCGTCATCCGCACCCGCGCGCACTCGTGCCCGCCGTTCGCCGAACCGACCCGGTCGTAGAGGTAGCCGAGGTAGTACGGCGGGCCGATCGCGGCCTGGGCCTCCTCGCCCGCCTCCCGGGCCAGGGCGGCCGCAGGGTCCCCGTCGTCCTCAGGCTCCAGCGAGCCGCCGGGGAGGGAGCAGATCCCGTCCCTGGGGTTGACCAGGGTCAGCACCCGGCCGTCCGGGACGAACAGCCAGCCCCAGGACTGCTTCACCGGCAGCCCGTCCGGCACCTGCTCACCCGGCCGCCACGGCCAGCCCGCCGTGGGACGCCGGCGCACCTTCCCGAGCAACTCGGCGACCTCCGCCGTGAACTCGATCCGGCCCATGCCGTGCGTCCCCCTCTCACTGTCGGGCCCGCCGGACCTGCGGAGCACGGTTCGGAGCGGAGCGGCCGGAGCGGCGGCGTGGGGTACCAGACGCTCCTGCTGTTGATCTTCTCCGATCTTCCCCGAACAGGCGGTCGATGAACAGTCCCCAGCGCCGCATGGTGGATGCGGAGGCCACGAACGCCCTGATCACACCAGCGGCCCACCCCCTTCCCCGGCCCCGGAGAAGCCCTGGGACGGGAACCCGGGCAACGGGAACCCGGGCCGCGGCACCACTCCGGGCGGGAAGGGCAGCCCCCGCGCCGCGTCGTCGGCCAGCTCGTCGAACACCTCGTGCGCCGTCATCGGGCGCAGCCGCCCACCGGCCAGCGCCCAGCCACGCACCAGCTGACCTTCCGACACGCCGCCCGGCACAGCGCCCGACGCACTGCTCGACACACCACCCGGCACGACACCCGGCACACCGCCCGCCGGGTCACCGTGCAACAGCAGCGCCCCCTCCCCGCCGGAGGCCACCCCCGCCGCGAGCGTGACGCAGAACGCCTCCGCGTCCCGCCCACCGGGGACGAGACGCCCGGCCTCCACGCAGACGTCCACCGCCGAGGTGAGCTGCTCACCGTCCTCGGGCCCGTGGCAGCGGAGCGTCAGCAGGTGACAGCCCTCCCCCGCTCCCTCGGCCAGCGCCAGGTAGACCGAGGTCACGTACCGCATCACCTCCGACATCCGCCGCTGCCCGACCGGGTCGTCGCCGACCGCGTCCAGCAGGGCCGCGCAGGCGACGGACATCCGCACCCGCGCCCGGTGATCGTCCAGCAGCACCGGGAGCAACTCGGCCAGCCGCTCCCCCGCGTAGACGAACGGCTCCCCCGCCAGCTCCGGATCGCCCGCGTACGCGACCCGGGCGGCGGGCATCCGGGGGTCGAGCCCGAGCGCCGCGCAGTAGTCCTCGAAGTCGGCCGCCTCGAACACCCGCAGGTGCACCTCCAGCCCCTGTTCGTACAGGGCGTTCAGCTGCTCCTCGGCCCGCCGCAGGTAGTCCCGGTGCCCGACCGCGCCGAACAGCCCGTACCGGGCCAGCCCCGCGAAGTCGGCCGGCTCGGCGGCCAGCGCCACCGCCACCGGCTGGGGCGGCGGCGCTCCCCGGGCCCGACCGCCGCCCCGCCCGCGCGCACCGGCCGCGCCGGACCCACCGGCAGTACCGGACCCACCGGCTCGACCACCCGGCGGCCGCGCCCCACCGGGACCACCCGCCGGCGCCCCATCGATGCCCCCGGACCCGATCCCGCACTCGCGCCCGCGCCCACGCCCGCCGAGCAGCAGCACCCGCCGCCCCCGCGCCGACCCGCCCCGCACCACCGCGACGGCGCCCAGCACCTCGCTCACCAGCTCCCGCACAGCCATGCGTCCTCCCGTTCACTCGCTCGGCGCCGGACGGCGTCGACGCCACGGAACATACACAGAGCCACTGACAATCAACCCTGAGTAATCGAACACCTGGCCCCCGGAGCCCCCGTGGCCCCTGATCCCGGCGGGATTGTCAGAGGCGGGCGTTATCGTCGGGGACCATGCGACTGCTGCATACCTCCGACTGGCATCTCGGCCGTTCGTTCCACCGGGAGAGCCTGCACGAAGCCCAGCGCGCCTTCCTGGACCACCTGGTGGACGTGGTCCGGTCCGAGGGCGTGGACGCCGTGCTGGTCGCCGGGGACGTCTACGACCGGGCGCTGCCCGGCCTGGACGCGGTCGCGCTGTTCGACGACGTGCTGCACCGGCTGGCGGACCTCGACGTCCCGACGGTCTTCATCAGCGGGAACCACGACTCTGCGCGCCGCCTCGGCGTCGGCGCCGGCCTGATCAGCCGGGCCGGGATCCACCTGCGGACCGACCCGGGCGAGTGCGCCGAACCCGTCCTGCTGGCGGACGAGCACGGGCCGGTCGCGGTGTACGGGCTGCCGTACCTGGAGCCGACACTGGTGCGCGAGCGGTTCGGACTGGCCAGGGGCGGGCACGCGGCGGTGCTCGGCGCGGCGATGGAGCAGGTCCGGGCCGATCTGGCGGCGCGCCCGGAGGGAACGAGGGCGGTGGTGCTGGCGCACGCCTTCGTCACCGGCGGCAAGGAGACCGACAGCGAGCGGGACATCGCGGTCGGCGGGGTCGCCTCCGTCCCCGCCTCGGTCTTCGACGGGGTGCACTACGCGGCGCTCGGCCACCTGCACGGCTGCCAGACCGTCGCCCCGCACCTGCGCTACAGCGGCTCCCCGCTGGCCTACTCCTTCTCCGAGGTGCGCCAGCGCAAGACCATGTGGCTGGTCGACCTCGCGGCCGACGGCTCGGTGGCCGCCGAGCGGATCGACTGCCCGCAGCCGCGCCCGCTCGCCACCCTGCGCGACACCCTGGACGCACTGCTCACCGACGAGGGGTACGCCGAGCACGAGCAGTCCTGGGTGCAGGCCACGCTCACCGACGCGGCCCGTCCGAGCGAGCCGATGGAGAAGTTGCGCCGCCGCTTCCCCCACACCCTGCAGCTGCTGTTCGACCCCGAGGAGAGCGGGGCCGAGCCCACCCGGTCGTACGCGGCCCGGGTCAGCGGCCGCGACGACCTGGAGATCGCCGAGGGCTTCCTGCGGCACGTCCGCCCCGGCGCCGAGCCGGAGCCGGACGAGCTCGGCTGGCTGCGCGAGGGCTTCGAGCTCGTCCGGGAGACCACCGACCGGAAGGCTGACCTGCCCCGATGAGGCTGCACCGGCTCACCGTCACCGCCTTCGGCCCGTTCGCGGGCAGCGAGACGGTGGACTTCGACGCGCTCGCCGCCGGCGGACTGTTCCTGCTGCGCGGCGCGACCGGCGCGGGCAAGAGCAGCGTGCTGGACGCGGTCTGCTTCGCCCTGTACGGCGAGACGCCGAACGCCCGCCGGGCCAACCGGCTGCGCAGCGACCACGCCGATCCGAAGCTGCTGACCGAGGTGCGGCTGGAGCTGACGCTGGGCGGGCGGCGGCTGCAGATCACCCGGCTGCCCGAGCAGCGCCGACCGAAGAAGGTCGGCACCGGCACCACCGTCGAGCGGCCGCAGACCCTGCTGCGCGAGTGGACAGCCGACCCGGGCGACGGCACGCCCGGCTGGCGGCCGGTCAGCAAGTCGCACCAGGAGGCCGGGGAGGAGATCCACCGGCTGGTCGGTATGAGCCGGGAGCAGTTCTGCCAGGTGGTGCTGCTGCCGCAGGGCGACTTCGCCCACTTCCTCAAGGCCGACTCGGAGGAGCGCGGCAAGCTGCTGCGGCGGCTGTTCGACACCGAGCGCTACGGGCTGGTCGAGGCCTGGCTGGCCGAGCAGCGGCGTGCCCAGGAGTCCGCCGTCCAGGCCGGTCGGCGCCGGCTGCGCGACCTCGCCAGCAAGGCCGAGCAGGCGGCCGGGCCCGGCGCCGAGCCCGCCGACGGCTGGGTGCCCATCGAGGACGGCGACGACGGCCTGACCGCCGGGGTGCTCGGCTGGGCGGCGGTCCTGCGCAGCGGCGCCGCCGAACAACTCACCGTCACGGAGGCCGCGCTCGCGGGCGCCGCGGCCTCGCAGCGCGCCGCTCAGGAGGGCCGGGCGGCCGCCGAGGAGCTGGCCGGCCGGCAGCGCCGGTACCGGGAGGCACTGGCCGAGGCCGAGCGGCTCACCGGGTTCGAGCAGGCGGCGGCGCGGGACCGGCAGCGGCTGGCCGCCGCGCAGGAGGCCGTCGGGGTGGAGTCCGCGCTGCGGCTGCGGGGCGGCGCGGCCGAGGCCCTCGGGCGTGCGCAGGAAGCGGAGCGCCGGCGCTGGGAGGCGCTCTCCCGGGTCGGTGGCGAGGGGCACGCGCTCGCCGGGACGGACGCCGCCGGGCTGGCCGAGGCCGAGCTGCGGCTGCGCGCCGAGGTGGTCCGGTTGGAGGCGGCCCGGGCGGAGGAGCGGCGCTGCGCCGAACTCGCCCGCGAGCAGCGGTCCCTGACCGCGGACCGACGCGGCGCCGAGGAGCTGGCCGAGGATGCCGAGGACTGGCTGGCCGAGTTCGACGGCGAGCTGGGCCGGTTGGAGGAGCAGCAGTCCCGGGCCCGGGCGGCGATCGCCCGGGTCGAGCAACTGGACGGCCAGCGGGCCGAGTTGAAGACCCGCCTGGACGCATCCCGGGAGCGCGACGGGCTGCGGGCCGAGCTGGAGACCGCCGGGCCCCGGGTCGCCGAGCTGCGCACCGCCGCGCTGGACGCCCGCGAGCACAGCCTCGACCTGCGCGACCGCCGGCTGACGGGCATGGCCGCCGAGCTGGCCGAGCAGTTGCGGGCGGGCGAGGCCTGCCGGGTCTGCGGCTCGCCCGAGCACCCGGCACCCGCCGAGGCCACCGAGGGCGGCCGGGTGAGCGCCGAGGACGAGGAGCGGGCCCGCCGGGCCCAGGCCGCCGCCGAGCAGGCCTGGACGGACGCCGACCAGGCCCTGACCGCGCTGCGGGTGCGCGAGGCGACCGCCGCCGGAGCGGCCGGGCCTGACACGGCGGACGCGCTCTCGCGCTCCCTGGCCGAGCTGGAGGCCGAGCACCGCGAGGCGCTGCACCAGGCGGAGGCTCTCGGCCGGGTCGAGCAGGAGATCGACCGGCTGTCGCAGGACCGCACCCGTCGGCTGAACGAGTTGCACGAGGCCAAGGAGCGCGCCGCCGTCCTCACCGACCGGCTGCAGGCCCTCGACGCCGAACAGCGGGAGCTGACCGCCCGGGTGGCGGCCGCGCGGGGCGACGCGGCCTCGGTCGCCGACCGGGCCGAGGCCCTCACCCGGCTCACCGGGGAGGTCACGGCCACGGCCGCCTCCGCCCGGGCCCGCGCGGAGGCGGCGGCCCGGCTCGACGAGGCCGAGGACGAGCTGGGCAAGGCCGCCGCCGGGGCGGGCTTCCCGAACGTCGGGGCCGCGCTCGCGGTGCTGCTGCCACGCGAGGAGCGCGAGCGGCTGGAGGCCCGGCTGGAGCGGCACCGTGCGGAGTCCGCCGCCGTCCGGCACGAGCTGGCGCTGCCCGAGCTGGCCGAGGCCGCCACCCGTCCACCGGTCGACCTGCCCGCCGCCGCGGCCGCGCTCGGCGCCGCCACCGACCGGCTCGGCCGGGCGCACGCCGCCCGGTCCGCGGCCGGCGAGCGCTGCGCGGCGCTGGCCTCGATCGGGCGACAGCTGACCGACCTGGCCGGCGAGCTGGCCCCCGCCCTGGAACGGTACGGGCGGATCAACCGGCTCGCCGCGCTGGCGTCCGGCACCTCCACCGAGAACCGACTGCGGATGCGCCTGGAGTCGTACGTGCTGGCGGCCCGGCTGGAGCAGGTCGCGGCGGCGGCCAGCGACCGACTGGTGCGGATGTCCGGCGGCCGCTACACCCTGATACACAGCGACGACCGGGGCACCGGCAACAAGCGCTCCGGCCTGGCCCTGCGGGTGGTCGACGCCTGGACGGGCACCGAGCGGGACACCGCGACGCTCTCCGGTGGCGAGAGCTTCTTCGCCTCGCTCTCCCTCGCCCTCGGCCTGGCCGACGTGGTGACCGACGAGGCGGGCGGCATGCCGTTGGACACCCTGTTCATCGACGAGGGCTTCGGCACCCTGGACGAGCAGTCCCTGGAGGAGGTGATGGACGTCCTCGACGGTCTGCGCGAGCGGGACCGCGCGGTCGGCATCGTCAGCCACGTCGCCGACCTGCGCAGCCGCATCCCCGCCCAGCTGCTGGTCCGCAAGGGCCGCCACGGCTCGACCCTGGCGCTGGCCGGCCGGGAGGACGCCTAGGGAGGACTCCTCAGGGAACCCGCGTTGAAGGGCCCGCGCTCGATGGACCCGCGCTCAGGGACCCAGCGCTGAAGGGCCCGCGCTCAGCCCGAGCAGGCCAGCCGCTGCGCCTGCTGCCAGGCGCACACCGGGCACAGCGTGCCGCCCGGCTGGTCGGCGGGCAGCTCGGTCGGCTCCCCGCACAGCACGCAGTCCGCCCGGGGCCCGGTCGCCCCAGGGTCATGCCGCAGCGCCGCCTCCGCCGAGCCGTCGGGGGCGAGCTCGCAGACCGCCGCGTCGTCGCTCACGCCTGCGGGGTTCTTCGCGATGTCGCTCATGCCGCCTTCCTACTCCGCACCCCCGCCCGACCGCAAGGCAGCCCCACCCCGACCCCCGGCCCCGGCCCCCGCCCCGGACGGTGCCCGACGCCGCCCGAAGCCCCCGTCGACGGTGAGCCCCGGGCACGCGGCTACCGTGGCCGGCATGGTTACCGATCTTCAGCGGCGGTTGCAGGCCGCCAGGGCCACCGCCCCCACGTACGCCGAGGTGGGGGCCACCCGGCACGGCCGGTTGCCGGAGGGGTACGCGCACCTGCGGCGGCGGGTGCACCTGGGGCGGGGGGCGGAGGTGCTGGAGCGGGCCGGGCGGTACGTGCTGGGCTGGGGCAGCCAGCTGGGCACCGGCTTGGCGGTGTTCCCGGGCGAGCCGGCCCGGGAGGGGGCCACCGTGCTGCTGCGGCTGAACCTGCCGGGCACCCGGTGGCCGCGGCTGGTGATCCCCTGCCGGGTGGTGTGGACGGTGGAGGAGCCGGACCGGATCGGCTTCGCGTACGGGACGCTACCGGGGCACCCGGAGTGCGGCGAGGAGTCGTTCATGGTGTCGATGGACGCCGAGGGCGAGGTGTGGTTCGAGGTCGCCGCGTTCTCCCGGCTGTCCGCCTGGTACGCCCGGCTGGGCCGTCCGGTCGCGCTGCTCTGCCAGCACCTGGCGATCGAGCGCTACCTCGCCGCGGTCGCCGCCCACGCGGGCTGAGGCGCCGGAGAGGGGCCGTCAGCCGAGGAAGGACAGCCGCACGGTGCGGCGCGGGTTGTCCCCGTTGGTGTCGATCAGCACCACGGACTGCCAGACGCCGAGCGCCAGCTGGCCGCCGAGCACCGGCAGGGTGGCGTGCGGGGCGACCAGGCCGGGCACCACGTGGTCCCGTCCGTGGCCGGGGCTGCCGTGCCGGTGGCGCCAGCGGTCGTCCGCCGGGAGCAGCTCGCGCAGGGTGGCGAGGAAGTCGTCGTCGCTGCCCGAGCCGGTCTCCAGGACGGCGATCCCGGCGGTGGCGTGCGGGACGAAGACGTTGAGCAGTCCGTCGCGCCCGGTGGCCCGCTCGTCGAGGAACGCGGCGCAGCGGTCCGTGATGTCGAGCGCGACCTCACGGTTGCCGGTGGTGATCTCCAGGGTGGTGGTCTGGAAGGAGCCGGTTGACCCGGTTGACGTGGAGTGGTTGTTGTCCGCCATGGCGCCATCCTGACCCAGGTCAGCGGGCCGGGCGTACTCCCTCGCCGACTGCCCTCGCGGGGGCGGCGAACTCGCATAGGGTGAAAGGTTCAGACCAAAGCACCGGACCGGTGCCCGGACACACCAAAGACCCGGCGGACCGGATGGTCCACCGGGCCGGGTCGGGCGAGAGCGCTAGCCGCGCCCGCCGAACAGGCTCCGCCGCAGCCGACGCAGCGGCGCCAGCAGCGAGACCCGGGTGTGGCGACGACGGGAGGACGTCGCCGGGGCGTCGGCGCCGCGCGGCGTCAGCTCCCTTATCAGCCCGAGCGCCTCGGCGGTGTCCACCGCCGGGAGTGCGGGCGCGCCGAGCACGGCCAGGTGTCGCTCGATCCGGCGGCCGGTCGTGCCGACACCGCACTGGATCGCCGGCACGCGGGGCCGAGTCCGCACTTGCATGTGTTCCATCAGTTTTCCCACCCCTACGAGGCGCCAGGGCCGTGAGGCGAAGACTATCCGTGACGGACGGCCTTCGCGCAACCGTCCATGGTGTTGTGCCACCGTACCGTGCGACGTCAACTGACGATGCACCAGGGGCCGCCCGGGCGATCACGACTAGGCATCAATGATGGTGCACGACCAGCCGTCCGTCAGCAGGAACGGCAATCTCGGGCCCGATACCGGTGCGCACCGCACGCGCCGGGCGCGCGGAAGGGCGCACGGCGAGAACCGGACCGCTCCCCCGGCTCCTCCCATATAGGGGACAGCCGCCAGATCGACAAAGCGATCACCACCGCCGATAACACCGCCCCCCGATAGCACCGCCACCACCACCGCCATCGCCACCGCTGTCGACCTCGATGCAGCCGAGATTCCCGATGCCTTCATGAAGTGAACACATTCGAGGGATTGACTAGCGCGAATCCTCCAAGCAGTATCTGTTGGAACGTGCCAGCTGCCCGCACCGCAGCAGGCGCGTGTTCGAGTGATGAACGACTCGATGAAGAACTCCGGCTCCCGCGAGCCACTGCCCGGCCGCCTCGACGCTGCGGTGGCCAGGCTCGCAGGGTGCCCGGACCGGCGGCCGGCCGTAGAGGGTCGGCCCGGCCGCCACCAGACTGCCGGTGCCGCCCCGCTCGGGGCCCGGCACCGGCGGTTCCGGGCCCAGCCCCGCCGTCCCGCCCCCCGGACGTCCCCGCAGGTCGCGCCCGGTCGATCGGTAGACTCGGCCAGCGTGTCCCTCCTCCTCAGCATCGTGCTCCCGGTCCACGGCGTGGAGCGGTACCTGCCGCGCTGCCTCGACTCGATCCTCGGCGACGTCCCGACCGCGGAGTCCCGCTTCGAGGTGATCGCGGTCGACGACCTCTCCCCCGACGGCTCCGGTGCGATCCTGGACGCCTACGCCGCCCGCGACCGCCGGCTGCGGGTGCTGCACCTCACCGAGAACCAGGGCCTCGGCGGCGCCCGCACCGCCGCCCTGCCGCAGGCGCGCGGCGAGTACGTCTGGTTCGTGGACAGCGACGACTGGCTGCCCGAGCGGACGGTCAGCGTGATCCTGGACGAGCTGGAGCAGGAGCGCCGCCGCGAGACCCCCGCCGACGTGCTGCTCACCGACTTCACCCACGTCTACCCGGACGGCGAGACCGAGCCCAACCCCTGGCGGCACGTGCTGGTCGGCTCCCCGCTGGTCGAGGGCTGCACGCTGGCCGAGCACCCCGCGCTCTTCCAGACCGTGATGTCGGTGTGGAACAAGGTCTTCCGCCGCGCCTTCCTGGAGGGCCTCGACGTCGCCTTCGGTCGCGGCTACTACGAGGACATCTCGGTCACCTACCCGGCGCTGCTGGCCGCCGAGCGGCTGCGCTACCTCGACCGCCCCTGCTACGTCTACCGGCGCGGCCGGGACGGCGCGATCACCACCACCGCCTCCCCCAAGCACGCAGACGTGTTCGCCCAGTACGACGCGATCTTCGCCTTCCTGGACCGCCCGGACCGCCCCGGCCGGCCCGTCCCGGAGTCGCTGCGCACCCTCGTCTTCGACCGCACCGTCCGCCAGGCGCTGAACGTCTACGACACCCCCGGGCTCGTCCCCACCGACCTGCGCAAGGACTTCTTCCGCCGGATCGCCCAGCACTTCGAGCGCCACCGCCCGGCCGGCTACCGCTTCCCCGGCGGGGTGCGCGGCGTGCAGTACCGGCTGGCCTCGCGCGGCGCCCGGATCGCCTACGCGGAGCTGCGCCGCACCGGGCGGCTGCCGCGCGAACTCAAGCGCGGGGCACGGGCGGTGGCGCCCGCGGTGCGCAAGGGCGTGCGCAGCGGCGCGCGGTTCACCGCGTACAACGCCTTCCGCCGGATGCCGCTGGACGAGGGCCTGGCGGTCTACGCCGCGTACTGGCACCGGGGTTACGCGTGCAGCCCAGCGGCGATCTACGAGAAGGCGAAGGAACTCGCCCCGCAGATCCGCGGCGTGTGGGTGGTGGAGAACCGCCAGCAGGCCGCCGCCCTGCCGTCCGGCGTGCCGTACGTGATCGTCAACACGCCCGCCTACCTCAAGGCGATGGCGACCGCCAAGTACTTCGTCAACAACGTCAACTTCCCCCACACGATGGCGAAGCGGCCCGGCACGGTGCACGTGCAGACCCAGCACGGCACCCCGGTCAAGGCCATGGGGATGGATCTGCGCCGCTACCCGGAGGCCGCGGAGGGGATGGACTTCGAGCGGCTCCAGGAGGGCATAGACCGCTGGGACTTCCTCGTCTCCTCCAACCCGCACACCAGCGAGCACTTCACCCGGGCCTTCCCCGGCCGCTACGAGCTGCTGGAGACGGGCTACCCGCGCAACGACCGTCTGGCGAACGCCACTTCGGAGGACATGCGGGCGATGCGCGAGCGGCTCGGGCTGCGCCCCGGCACCACCGCCGTGTTGTACGCGCCGACCCACCGCGGCGGCAAGGGCGGCTACGTGCCGCTGCTGGACGTGGCGGAGCTGGCCCGGCGGCTGGGCCCGCGCTTCACGCTGCTGGTGCGCACCCACTACTTCCACACCGGCGGCCCGGGCGACCTGGCGGCGGGCGAGGACGCGGCCGCGATCCTGGACGTGTCGGCGCACCCGACCGTGGAGGACCTCTACCTCGCGGCGGACGTGCTGGTGACGGACTACTCCTCGATGATGTTCGACTACGCGGTGCTGGACCGGCCGGTGGTGATATTCGCCCCGGACTGGGAGGAGTACCGGCGTGAGCGCGGCGTGTACTTCGACCTGTTCGAGGAGCCGCCGGGCGCGGTCACCGTGGACGCGGACGGGCTGGTGCGGGCGCTGCGGGCGGGCGATCCGGAGTGGTCGTCGCGGGCGCGGTTCCGGGCGAAGTTCTGCGTCTGGGACGACGGCGGGGCGGCGGAGCGGGTGGTGCGCCGGGTCTTCCCGGTCAGGAGTGCCGCGACCGATGCTGGGAAGGGCGCCGCGACGGGTGCCGGGGACGAAAGCGGGACCGACGCCGGGAAGGGCGCCGGGGAGCGCTGAGGGCCTCCGGACGGGGCCGGTGCCGCCGGTACGGCGCCCGGCCCCGTGGGCCCTGGTTCAGCGCTGGCGGGCGGCCAGGAACTCGTCGAAGGTCAGGTAGCCCTGGTGGTGGGTGTCCATCGCGTGGATCAGCGCCTCGGCCATCGAGAGCGTCACGTCGTGGTCGCCCATCTCGTTGGCGACCAGCGCGTACTCGGCCGCGGTGATCTTGCCGTCGCCGTTCTTGTCGAATCGGTCGAACATCGCCTTGATGGCCTCAGTGGTCTCCATGGTGCCCTCCTGCGTACTGCGGGGTCGTGCTCGGTTCGGACGGCCGTACCCTACCCGGCCGTGGTACGCGCCACGGTCTCCGGGAGTGGACGCGCGCCGGGGTCCGTGTCGTAGTCTGCGGATCTGATCGCGGACCCGGGCTCCTCCCGGGCGGTCGTTCGTCCAGGGAGGGAACCGTGCTCGACCTCGTCACCAAGCTGGTGCTGAAACCCGTCTCCCGGGCGATCTGGCGTCCGGTCATCGAGGGGGTCGAGAACGTACCGCGCAAGGGCGGGGTGATCCTGGCCAGCAACCACCTGTCCTTCATCGACAGCGTGGTGATCCCGCTCACCGCCCCGCGCCGGGTCCACTTCCTCGCCAAGGCCGAGTACTTCACCGGCACCGGGCTCAAGGGCGGCCTTTCCAGGGGCTTCTTCGAGGCGATCGGCGCGGTGCCGGTCGAACGCGGCACCTACCGCTCCGCCCAGGCCTCCCTGGAGTCGGCGCTGGAGATCCTGGAGGCGGGCAAGGCCTTCGGCATCTACCCCGAGGGCACCCGCTCGCTGGACGGCCGCCTCTACCGGGGCAAGACGGGCGTCGCCTGGCTCGCGCTGACCGCGGGCGTGCCGGTGGTGCCCGTGGCCCTGGAGGGCCCGGAGCAGATCCTGCCGGTGGGCAAGCGGATCCCGCGGCTCAAGAAGGTGACGGTCCGCTTCGGCGAGCCGCTGCACTTCGACGATCTGCACGGGCAGGCCCGCGCGCTGAAGGCCCGTCGGCAGGTGACCGACGAGGTGATGGCGGCGATCCAGCGGCTCTCCGGCCAGGAGGTCGCGGGGGGTTACAACGAGGTGCCGAAGGCCGCCTGAGCCCGGCCCCCTCGGGGCCCTCAGACGGGGCCCTCGGGCAGAGCCTTTGGGCGGGGCCTTCGGACAGGACCCTCAGACGTGCCCCAGGACCGTCGCCTTCGTCACCTCCGTCACCTCCGGCGCCTCCCGGCGCAGCAGCGCCGCGTACCGCCCGTCCAGCTCCACCAGCTCCTCGTGGGTGCCGAGTTCGACCACCTCGCCGTGGTCGAGCACGGCGATCTGGTCGGCGGAGCGGATGGTGGAGAGCCGGTGCGCGATGGTGATCGTGGTGCGGCCGGCGGCCAGGGTGTCCACGGCCTGCTGGACGGCGCGTTCGGTGCGGTTGTCGAGCGCGCTGGTGGCCTCGTCCAGGATGAGCACCGGCGGGTTGCGCAGGATGGTGCGGGCGAGGGCAAGGCGCTGCTTCTCGCCGCCCGAGAAGCGGTAGCCGCGTTCGCCGACCAGGGTGTCGTAGCCGTCCGGGAGGGCGGCGATGGTGTCGTGGACCTGCGCGGCCCGGGCGGCCTCGACCAGTTCGGCGTCGCTGGCCCCGGGCTTGGCGAAGCGCAGGTTCTCGGCGACCGAGGCGTGGAACAGGTAGGTCTCCTGGGACACCACGCCGACCGCGCGGGCCAGGGTGTCGAAGGAGAGGTCCCGGACGTCCACGCCGTCCAGGGTGACCCGACCTCCGGTGACGTCGTACAGCCGCGGCACGAGGTAGCTGAGCGTGGTCTTCCCCGAACCGGTCTCGCCGACCACGGCCAGTGAGGTCCCGGCCGGGACCTTAAGGTCGACGCCGGCCAGGGTCGGGCGCTCCTGCGCGGGGTCGTAGCGGAAGTCGACGGCCTCGAAGCGGACCTCGCCGCGGATGTCGCGCAGGGTGACCGGGTCGGCCGGCTCGGCGATCTCGACCGGCAGGTCGAGGTACTCGAAGATTCGCTGGAAGAGCGCGAGCGAGGTCTGCACGTCCACGCCCGTGGACAGCAGGCTGACGGTCGGGCGGAACAGCCCCTGCTGGAGGGTCACGAACGCGACCAGGGTGCCGACCGAGACGATCGGCGCGCCGGCGGCGGAGGTCAGTCCGGCCGCCCAGTAGATCAGCGCGGGCATCGCGGCCATCACGATCTGGATGGTGTTCATCCGCCAGCGCCCGGCCATGCTGGCGCGCACCTCCAGGTCAGCGAGCTGGTCGGACTGCCCGGTGAACTCCCGGGCGAGCGAACCGGAGCGGCCCATGGTGCGGCCGAGCAGGATGCCGCTGACCGAGAGCGACTCCTGGACCGCCGAGCTCATCGCGGCCAGCTGCTTCTGCCGCTCGGTGGTGATCTTCTTGCGCTCCTGGCCGACCCGACGGCTGATCCAGACGAACAGCGGGAGCAGGACCAGCGAGACCACGGTCAGCCGCCAGTCGAGGGCGGCCATGGCGACGATCGAGGCGATCACCGCGGTGAGGTTGGACACCAGGCTGGTCGCGGTGGAGGTCACCGTGGACTGCATGCCGCCGATGTCGTTGGCGATCCGGGACTGCACCTCGCCGGTGCGGGTGCGGGTGAAGAAGGCCAGCGACTGCCGCTGGAGGTGGCTGTAGACGGCGGTGCGCAGGTCGTGCATGACGCGCTGGCCGACGGTGGTGGAGATCAGCGTCTGCAGCACGTTGAAGATGCTGTTCACCACGGCGGTCAGGATCATCCCGAGCACGAGCAGGCTGAGCAGCCCGGTGCGCCCCTGCGGGATGGCGATGTCCAGGACGGCCCGGAGCAGGAACGGCGAGACGACGGAGACCACCGCGGAGGCGGCGACCAGCAGCCCGACGGTGGCGAGGCGGCCGGCGTACGGGCGGAACAGCGCGAGGATGCGCCGCCACTGGGCCGGTGGGCGGGGCTCACCCTCGGCGCGCTCGGGCGGGGTCCAGTCGATGGCGGCGGGCCTCAAGGACGGGCCTCCCTGGGTCGGGCGCGCGGAGGTGTGGGCGCGGCGGCGGGCGGGGCGGTCGGGCGAATGCCAGCATAGCGAGAGTAGCTCATAGTTAGACAAGCTAATAGTGAGAGTGACTCTATTCCCTCACCGAAGGCACCCCGCCCTCGCCGGGGGCACCTCCGACCACACCGGAGGCACCCCCACCCGACCGCGCCGCGGCTCAGTTCGGACCGTAGGTGCGCGCCGCCTTCGAGGAGACGCCGCCGAGCTTGCCCGAAGGCAGAACCCGGGCGAGGGCGACGGCCACCTTGTACCGCTTGCCCGGCACCGACAGCGACTTGCCGCGCGCCAGGTCTCGCATCGCCTCGTCCACCACCCGCTCGGCCGAGAGCCACGCCCAGGACGGGATGTTGCCGGTGCCCATACGGGCCCGCTGGTGGAACTCCGTCCGGGTGAAGCCCGGGCACAGCGCCAGCATCCGCACGCCCGTCCCGCCGAGGTCGCGCAGCACGCCCTGGGTGAAGCTCACCACCCAGGCCTTGCTCGCGCCGTACGTGCCGCGCGGCAGGAAGGCGGCCACCGAGGCCACGTTGATGATCGCGCCCCGGCCGCGCTCGCGCATCCCCGGGAGGGCGGCCGCGGTCAGCCGGAGGATGGCCTCGATGTGCACCTTCACCATGTCCAGCTCGCCCTGGAGCGGAACCGTGCCGAAGGTGCCCTTGTTGCCGAAGCCCGCGTTGTTGACCAGGAGGTCCACCGGACGCTCGGCGTCGGCGAGCCGGGCCTCGACGGCGGCGATGCCCTCGTCGGTGGCGAGGTCGGCGGTCAACACCTCCGCCTCGATGCCGTACTTGGCACCCAGTTCGGCGCTCGCGCGCTCCAGGCGCTCGGTGTCCCGGGCCACCAGGACGAGTCGGTAGCCGCTGCGGGCGAGCCGGCGGGCGAAGGCGGCTCCGATGCCGGCGGTCGCGCCGGTGATCAAGGCTGTGGTCATGCCCCGACGGTACCGACTCGCCACCGTCGGGCCCACCCCTGGACGGCGGACCGGCCGACTTCGTCCAGGGTTCCTCACGAAGGAGGAACCCCCGTGCCGTTCGCTGACGCGTCACCACGCGACGAGCACGCCACGGCCGTCGAACTCGCGGCCGGGCGGACGGCCTGATCCGTCAGGCGGCCACGGCCTTGGCCCGGTCGGTGGCGATGTGCAGGGCGAGGCCGCCGAGGACGGTGCCCATCACGTAGCGCTGGATCCGCAGCCAGACGGGGCGGCGGCCGAGGAAGCCCGCGATGCCGCCCGCACCCATCGCGATCAGGCCGTTGACGGTGACCGCGATCGCGATCTGGACCAGGCCCAACACCAGGCTCTGCAGGGCGACATGGCCGCGCTCGGGCGCCACGAACTGGGGCAGCAGCGAGATGTACATGATGGCGATCTTGGGGTTGAGCAGGCAGGTCAGGAAACCCATCGCGAACAGGCGGCGCGGCGGGTCCGGCGGCAGCTGCTGCGGGGCGAAGACCGCCGTACCACCCGGCTTGACCGCCTTCCAGGCCAGCCAGAGCAGGTAGCCGGCACCGGCCAGCTTGATCATGGTGTAGAGCGCGGGCACCACCGAGAAGACCGCGGCCACCCCGGCCGTCACCGCGACCAGGTAGACCAGGAGGGCGGTCGCGACGCCCAGCAGCGACACCAGCCCGGCGCGGCGGCCCTGCGCGATCGAGCGCGAGACCAGGTAGATCATGTTCGGCCCCGGCGACAGCACCATGCCCAGTGCCACGGCGGCGATCCCGAGCACTGCGTGGCCGCTCACAGCGGATGTCAACGCGTCCATGCGAGGAGGCTAGGGCTCGGCGCGAGCTCGATGCAATGATGGCTTTGCGCTCGGTGCAATGCCGTCGCGCTCCGGCGCCGTGCCGTCGTGCCGTGCTGCGGCGCCGTGCTGTCGTGCCGCGATCCAGGGGCGGGCGGAGGAAGGACCGGGCACCGATGGACGACTACCGCCTGATCGCGGACGGGATCGCCGCCGACATCACGAGCGGCCGGCTGCGGCCCGGGCAGCAACTGCCCACCCAGCGCGCGTTCGCCCGCAGCCGGGGCATCGCCCCCTCGACGGCGGGACGGGCATACCGCGAACTGGTCCGGCGCGGCCTGACCGTCGGAGAGGTGGGGCGGGGCACCTTCGTCCGCGCCGGACCCGGCACCGGCGACGGGCGGGTCGCGCTCGCCGAACCCGCCGCCGCACCGGTCGACCTCGAACTCAACTACCCGACCGCGCCCGGGCAGGCCGAACTGCTGGCCGCCGGGCTGGCACCCCTGCTGCGGGCGGACGCGCTGGGCGAGGCCCTACGACCGGTCGGCGCCGCCGGGACGGGCGCGGCCCGGCGCGCCTTCGCGGGGCTGCTGACCCGCGACGACTGGGAGGTCCGGGCGGACCGGCTGCTCTTCGCGGGCAACGGACGGCAGGCCGTCGCCGGGGCGCTCGCCGCGCTGGTGCCACCCGGGCAGCGGCTCGGGGTGGAGGCCATGACCTATCCGGTGGTCAAGGCGGCGGCGGAGCGGCTGGGCATCCGGCTGGTACCGCTGGCGGTGGACGAGTACGGACTGCTGCCGGGCGCCGTGGCGGCCGCCCACCGAGCGGCGCCGCTGCGCGCGGTGTACGTCCAGCCGCGACTGCACAACCCGCTCGGCGTGAGCCTGCCGGCCGAGCGGGCGGCCGCGCTGGCGGAGGAGCTGCGCCGACTGGACCTGCCGGTGGTCGAGGACGCGATCTGGTCCTTCCTGCGGCCCGAACTGACGCCTCTGGCCGCGCTCGCGCCGGAGCGGACCGTACTGGTCGACAGCCTCTCCAAGCGGCTCGCCCCCGGGCTGACGACCGGGTTCGCGGTCGTCCCGGACGGGCTGCGCGAACGGGTGGCGGGCGCGCTGCGTTCGGGTGGGTGGGCGCCGAGCGGGTTCGCGATGGAGGCGGCGGTGCGCTGGATCGGGGACGGCACGCTGGCGGTGGTCGAGGCGGCGAAGCGCGCGGACGCGGCGGCGCGGCAGGCGCTGGCGCGGGAGGTGCTCGCGGGGCCGGGCTCCGGGGCGGGTCCGGGGTCGACTTCTGGGTCGACCTGGCGGCGGCCGGCGGGGCAGCGGCTGCGGGCGGACCCGGCTTCGTACTACCTGTGGTGGGAGCTGCCTCGGGCCTGGCGGGCGGAGACCTTCGTCGCGGCGGCGGCACGGGCGGGCATCTCGCTGACACCCGCCTCGGCCTTCGCCGTGGACCCGCGGAGCACGCCGTCGGCCGTCCGGGTCGGGCTGGCCTCGCCGCCGCTGCCGGAGCTGGCGCGGGCGCTGGAGACGCTGGCGCGGATCGCGGGCGGCGGCGAACAGCCGACGGCTGACAGCTGACAGACGACAGACGACAGACGACAGACGACAGCGAACGACTAACAGATTTCATCATCTGTTAGTCGTTCGCTGTCAGTTGTCAGCTGTTACCCGTCATCCGCCATCGGTCAGCCGAAGCCCGTCAGCCGTCCACGCCCGCCCGGCTCCCCCGAGCAACCGTGTCCGCGGCACCCCCGGCCCCGACGGCCCGCAGGCGACTGGCGGCGGTGGCGGCGAGCTGCGGAGCGATCCTGGCGACGTCGCGCGAGCCGACCACCGCGATCAGGCTCGGCAGCAGCCAGCGCACCGGCTGCATGCCGCGCAGCCAGGGCTGGGCGTACACATGGGCGGACCGGCGGGCGATCCCGGCGACGATCCGGTCCACCGCGGGCTCCAGCGGGTACGTCTTGTTGGCGGGCCACGGCAGTCGGCTGCGCATCTGCTTCAGCACGGCGTCCTCGTCGGCCCCGCGCACCATGTCGGTGTCGGTCCAGCTGAGGTACCCCACCCCGACCTTGACCCCCTGGTAGGCCACCTCGGCGCGAAGGGAGTGGGCGAAGGCCTCCACCCCGGACTTGCTCGCGCAGTACGCGCTCATCAGCGGCGCGGGCGTCAGCGCGGCGAGCGAGGCGATCTGCAGCAGGTAGCCGCGACTCTCCGCCAACGCCGGCAGGAAGGCCCGCGCGGTGGCGACGCTGCCGAGCAGGTTGACCTCGATGACCCGGCTGAACGCCCGGTGGTCGCTGTCGGTCAGCGGTCCGCCGATGGCGATCCCGGCGTTGGCGACCACGGTGTCGATCCGGCCGTAGTGCTCCTTGATCCGGCGGGCGGCGTCACCGAGCGCCTCCAGGTCGGTGACGTCCACCTCCCAGCTGGTCGCGTGTGCGCCGCACTGCGCGGCAACGGCCTTGAGCTCCTCCGGCTCCAGCCCCAGCAGCGCGACCTTGGCCCCGCGCCGGGCCAGGGTGCGGGCCAACGAGGCCCCGACCCCGCGGGCGGCCCCGGTGACCACCACGACCTGCGCGGACAGCGGCGGGATGGCGTTCATGCGGCGGTGGTCCTCTCGACGACGGGAGCGGCGGAAGCCGCGGGCGCGACGGAAGCGGTGGCGGCGGCGCCGGCCCCGGCCAGGTGGGCGGCCGCCATCCGGTGGATCTCGGCGGCGATCTCCACCGGGCGCTCCAGCGGCGCCATGTGACCCGCCCCGGGCAGCAGCAACAGCCCCTGCGAGTCGGCGAGTTCGGCGACGATCCGGTGGGCGTGCACCTGCGGGGTCAGCCGGTCCGCGGTACCGACCACCACGGCGGTGGGCGCGGCGATCCGGCCGAGCCCGGCGTGCACGTCGAGGTGTTCGAGCACCCAGGCCCAGCGGGCGCGCACCACCGTCGGGCAGGCGTGCACGATCCGAGCCATCGCCTCGACCTGCCCGGCAGATGAACTCGGCCCCATGGTCGCGTACTTGAGTGCCGCCCGGCTGGCCGGAGTGACCGGCCCGAGCGGCATCCGGGAGCGCAGCAGCCGCCGGTGCAGGAAGCGCCGCACACCCGCGGACCGTACGATCTCCGGCAGGACGGCGACTTCGGCGACCAGTTCGCCCGGGCCGGTGGAGATCAGCACGTTGGCGGCGGTGCGCTCGGCGATCTCGGGGCGGCCGCCGGCGGCCATGATGGTCATCCCGCCCATGCTGTGCCCGGCCAGTACGGCCCGCTCCCCCGCCGGGACGGTCCGCTTGAGCACGGCGGCCAGGTCCTCGGCGAGCGCCCGGGTGGAGTAGCGGGCCCGGCTCGGCGGGATCTCGCTGCGTCCGTGTCCGCGCTGGTCGTAGGCCACCACCCGGTAGCGGTCGGACAGCCGGCGGATCACCGGAGCCCAGAAGGCCGTCGAGCAGGTCCAGCCGTGCGCGAGCACCACGGTGGGCGCGTCGGGCCGGCCGTGGATCTCGACGTGCAGCCGGATCCCCTCCGCCGACCGGACGCTCAACTCCTCGACGGGCGTGGGCGGCACGTACTCCGGGGGCAGCTGGGGGGCGCTCACGCCGTCACCTCCTGGGCGGCGCGGGAGGCGATCGGCGCGCCGCGCATGACCAGCTCGTACTCGCCGAGGTCGACCTTGCGGGTGGCGCGGCGGAAGGAGGTGGTGGAACCGGGCCACAGCAGGGTGTTCTTGCCGTTCGGGTCCAGGTACCAGCTGATGCAGCCGCCGGTGGTCCAGACGGTGCGGTCCATCCGGTGCTGCAGTTCGAGGTTCCACTGCCGCTGGGCACGCGCGGTGGGCTGCATCGCGGCGGCGCCGACCGAGTCCAGTGTGGCCAACGCGTCGATCAGGTAGTTCAGTTGGGACTCGATCATGAGAATCATCGAGCTGTTGCCGAGACCGGTGTTGGGGCCGATCACGAAGAAGAGGTTCGGGAAGCCGCGCACCGTCGAGCCGCGCAGCGCCTCCATGCCGTCCTTCCACTCCTCGGCCAGACTCCGCCCGTCGGCTCCGAACACCCGGGCGCCGATGGGCATGTCGGTGGTGTGGAAGCCGGTGCCGAAGACGATGGCGTCCACCTCGTGCTCGCTGCCGTCGGCAGCCACCAGGGTGGAGCCGCGCAGTTCGCGCAGGCCGGAGGAGACGACCTCCGCGTTGGGGGCGGCGAGCGCCGGGTAGTAGGTGTTGCTGAGCAGGATGCGCTTGCAGCCGATCCGGTAGTCCGGGGTGAGCCGGGCGCGCAGCGCCGGGTCCGGGACGCCCTGGGCGATGTGGCGTTCGGCGATCCGCTGGACCGCGCGCAGCAGCCCGGGGTGGCGGACGAAGGCATCGACCTGGAGCTCGCGGAGGGCGAAGAGGGCTCCCCGGCGGATCTTGGTGGTGGCCGGTACGCGGCCGTGCAGCCACCTCTCCAGCTGGGTGATCTCGCGGTCGCGACGCGGCAGGACCCAGGCCGGGGTGCGCTGGAAGACCGTCAGCTTGCCGACCACGGGCTGGATCGCCGGAATGATCTGGGCGGCGGAGGCGCCGGTGCCGACCATCGCGACGCGCTTGCCCGCCAGGTCGTAGTCGTGGTCCCAGCGGGAGGAGTGGAAGACCTTGCCGGGGAAGGAGCTCAGGCCGGGCAGGTCGGGGATCTGCGGGTCGGCGAGCGGTCCGGCGGCGGAGACGAGGGCGTCGGCGGTCCACTGGCCGACCGCGGTGGTGATCCGCCAGCGGGTCTGCTCGCTCTCCCAACGCGCTTCCAGCACTTCGGCGTTGAAGCGCAGGTGCGGGCGGAGGCCGAAGACGGTGGCGACCTTCTCCAGGTAGGCGCGGATGTCGGGCTGGCCGGAGAAGCTGCGCGGCCAGTCCGGGTTGGGCGCGAAGGAGAAGGAGTAGAGGTGCGAGGGGACGTCGCAGGCGCAGCCGGGGTAGCTGTTGTCGCGCCAGGTGCCGCCGACGGAGTCCGCGCGCTCCAGGATGACGAAGTCGGTGATCCCGGCGCGGCGCAGCCGGACGCCGGCGCCCAGGCCGCCGAAGCCCGAGCCGATCACCGCCACCCGGACGTGCGGGACGTTCTCCTGCGCAGCGCGGGCGTCGGCCGCTTCCGACGCGCCGGACCGGGGGCGCTTGCTGCTGGATGCCATGCGGCCTCCTCCTGAGGGTGGGGCGGTGGTCGTCGCGCTCGTCCGGGGCCACGGCCCCGGAACCTCCCGGGGTCCTGCCCCGGGACCCCCGGGGACCCCGCCCCGGGACCCTGCCAATCGCGCCAGTAATCACTGGCATGATTGGCAGGGTAGCCCGTGCCGACACCGGATGGAAGGAGCGCGACAGCCCGGATTCCGGCGAAATCCCGGAGGAGCCCGAGCGACCGGACACACCTATGCTGATCGCCGTGGACAAGGTCAGAGCTGCTGCGGACGACAGAAAACGCGAGTACCGGGTGGAGGAACTGGCCGAGGCGGCCGGGATCACCACCCGCACCCTGCGCTTCTACCGCGAGCGCAAACTGCTCCCGCCGCCCCGCAAGGAGGGCCGCATCGCCTGGTACGGCGAGGAGCACCTGGCCCGGCTGCGGATGATCGGCGAACTCCTCGAACGCGGCCACACCCTGGGCGGGATCGCCGAACTGATCGGCGCCGGCGAGAGCGGTCGGGACGTCGCCGAGCTGATCGGGCTGGAGGCGGCGATCGTCGCCCCGTGGTCGGACGAGACCCCGGTACGGATGGACTGGGACGAGCTGAAGGCCGCCTTCGGGGACCAGCTCACCGAGGAGAACACCGCCGAGTCGATCGCCCAGGGCTACATCACGGTCGAGGAGGACGGGATCACCCATGTCAGCCGCCGGCTGATGGACGCCACCACCGAACTGGTCGCCGAGGGCGTGCCGCTCGCCGCGGTGCTGGACGCCAGCCGGCGCACCCGGGAGCACGTCGACGCGATCGCCGAGATCTTCATCGAGGTGGTCGGCGAGCACCTGCTCAGCGCGCTCTCCGGCGAGACCCCGCTGGCCCCCGGCGAGGCGGCCCGGCTGACCGAGCGCATCCTGCGGGTCCGGCCCATCGCCCGCACCGTCGCCGACGCCCAGTTCACCCTGGCGATGGACCGCCGGGTTCGCGCCGAGTACGCCGAACTGCTGCGCCAGCGACGGGAGTACGGCCCGGAGGCGTAGCGGGGCTCCTGCGCGGGCAGGGATTCCCGCGCCCCGACCGCCCGTTGGAGGAGCCGCTGATGCCCCGACCCCTCAGCCGCCGCGCCGCACTCGGCCTCGCCGCCGGGCTCGCCCCGGGCCTCGCACTCGCCGCCTGCGGGGCCGACTCCCCCGCGCCGAACGGCGGTTCGTCGGCCTCCGGCGGCACCCGGACCGTCCGGCACGCGCGCGGGGAGAGCACCGTACCGGCCCGGGCCGGCCGGGTGGTGGCGCTGGACACCGACGCGCTGGACTCGGTGGTCACCCTCGGCCTCAGCCCGGTCGGCGCCACCACGGTCAGCCAGGGAGCCCCCTTCCCCGGGTACCTCCCGGCCGCGCGACTGGCCGGGACGAAGGCGGTCGGCGTGATCGGCCAGCCCAACCTGGAGGCGATCGCCGCGCTGCGGCCGGACCTCATCCTCGGCAACCAGGTCCGGGACGACAAGCGGTACGCGGAGCTGTCCAGGATCGCGCCGACCGTGCTGTCCGGGACGACCGGGCCGACCTGGAAGGAGAACGTCCGGCTGCACGCCGAGGCGATGGGCCGCCAGGCCGAGGCCGGGGCGGCGGACGAGGCGTACCGGACGAAGCTGAGGGACCTGGTCACGGCGCTCGGCGGACCGGCCAGGGCGGCGGCCACCCGGGTCGAGATGGCCCGCTTCCTGGCCGGCGCACCCACCCGGCTCTACCTCAACGACACCTTCGTCGGCTCGCTCTTCAAGGACGTGGGGCTGGGCCGCCCGGCCAACCAGGACAAACCGGGGTTCTCGCTGGAGATCAGCCCCGAGCAGGTGGACCAGGCGGCGGCCGACGTCATCTTCTACTCGGTGTACGGGGACGTGGCGAAGTCCGACCAGGGCAGGATCACCGAGGGTGCGCTGTGGAGGAACCTGGACGCCGTCCGCAGCGGGCGGGTGTTCCAGGTGGACGACAACCTGTGGATGCTCGGCATCGGCTACACGGGGGCCGGGCTGATCCTGGACCAGATCCGGAAGGACCTGGCGGCGGGGGGCGGGTGACGCGGAACGCGCGACGGCGGGGGCGACGAGTGGTCCGCACACCGTCGCCCCCGCCGTCAGGCCCGACCGGTCGGCACCCACAGTCCGGCCGGGCCCCGCTCGGACGCGTCCCGGGCCGGGCCCGCCCAACTCGGGCCCGACCCGGTTCAGGCCCGAGTCAGTTGACGTTGACCGCGGTCCAGGTGGCCGCGACCGCGTTGTACTCCGCGCTGTTCGCGCCGTACAGGTCCGACGCCGCGCTCAGGGTGGCTGCCCGGGCACCCGCGTAGTCGGTGGTGGAGGTGAAGTACGTGGTCAGCGCGCGGTACCAGATCTGCGCGGCCTTGTCGCGTCCGATGCCCGCGAGCGTCGAGTTGTCGTACGTCGGGCTGTTGTAGTTGAACCCGTTGATGCTCTTCGCGCCGCTGCCCTCGGAGAGCAGGTAGAAGAAGTGGTTGGCCACACCGGACGAGTAGTGCACGTCCAGGTTGCCGACGTTGGCGTCCCAGTAGTCGGCGGAGGCGCCGTCCTTGCTCGGCTGGTCCAGGTAGCGCAGCGGGCTGCCGTCGCCGCGCAGGTTGATCAGCTCGCCGATCCAGTAGTTCGGCGGGTTCGAGGGCAGGTTGGCGTACCACTCGACCATGGTGCCCATGATGTCGGAGGTGGCCTCGTTGAGGCCGCCGGACTCGCCCGCGTAGTTCAGGTTGGCGGTCGCGGCGGTGACGCCGTGGCTCATCTCGTGGCCGGCCACGTCGATCTCGGTGAGCGGCGCGGTGTTGTTGTTGCCGTCGCCGTACGACATGCAGAAGCAGCTGTCGTCCCAGAACGCGTTGACGTAGTTGGAGCCGTAGTGCACCCGGCTGAGGGCGCCGACGCCGTCGTTGCGGATGCCGTTGCGGCCGAAGGTGTTCTTGTAGAAGTCCCAGGTGGTGGCGGCGCCGAACTGGGCGTCCACGGCGGCGGATTCGCGGTTGTTGACGGTGCCGTCGCCGAAGGTGTTGCTGGTGTTGGCGAACAGCGAGCCGTTGCCCGAGGTGCCGTTGTTCAGATCGCTGGTGGACTGGCCGCCGCGGCTGCTGTCCTTCAGTTCGAACTGCGAGCCGTTCTGGTTGGTGGTGAGCGGGACCTGGCCGACGAAGACGCCGGTGCCGGTGCCGGCGGCGGTCTCGATCGTCTCGTGGGTGGAGAGGACCTTGCCGTCGGAGGCGTCGGTGATCAGGATCTGGCTGCTCGGGGTGCCGTCGGCGCGCACGCCCTGGACCGTGGTCCGGTACGCCAGGCGCGGGTTGCCGTCGGTGGCCCAGACGACCAGTTCGGGCGTGCCGGCCTGGTGGACGTCGGCCAGCGGGGACTCGTCCGAGTCGACGGTCACCCCGACGGTGGCCTTGACGGCGCCGGTCGCACCGGCGGCGGCCTGGTCGGCCGGGATCCGCGGGGTGAGGCTCGGCAGCGCGATCCGGGCGGAGACCGCCTTGTTGACCGACTTCACCGCACCGTCGGCCTTCTGGTGGACGACCAGGTCGCCGCCGATGACGGGCAGGCCTGCGTAGGTGCGCTCGTAGCGCAGGTGCCGGGTGCCGTCCCGGTCGACGACGGCGTCCTTGGCCACCAGCTTCTCCTGGCTGCCGAGCGCCAGCGCCTTCGCCACCGGGCCGGCCTGGCCGTTCGCCACCGCGAGCACGGCCGCGTGCTGCTGGGCGGCCTGCGCCTGCAGCGAGGGGGCGGCGGGGGACGCCTGGGCGACGGAGGTGCTCACCTGGACGACACCGGTCAACAGGGCGGTGGCCGACAGTACGGCGACAGCCGCGAGCTTTCGCTTCACGTACGAGTCCTTCCGGGAAACCGCGTGTGGGCGCGGTCGCGCCGCGTCCCGGGGGCCGGGTCGGCACCTGTGGGGCGGAACGGGCGCTGACGTGCTGGAACCCCGTGCGGTCGAGCGGATCGCCACCAAGGGGTGGGGGTGGGGGCTACCGCTGGGGGATGACCAGAAGCATGACAATCCAGCAGGTGAAATGACAGGTCTGCCTCAGTTGTTGGCCAGGTCCCGCCAGTAGGTAAAGTGATCCAACTGCCGGGCGAATCGGGACGATTCACCCAGTCACGCGATGGGTTACCGCCCGAACCACTACCGGGGGCCTGCGCCGACGGCCGATCGGTCGTCGGGCCCGGGTTCGGCGACCGACGCCGATCGGCGGTCGATCGACTTTTACATCCCTGTAGAACTTTCCATACGCACCCTTGACACGCCGATGGCGAGGTCCCGCCACCGGGCCCTCTTGTCCGCCGAGCGACGGTCTGTTAGAGGGCCCGCCATGCAGAAGGGGGTTGCGATGTTCAGGAGTTCCGGGCGTATCGAGCGTGGTCGGACACCTCCAGGACGGCCGCGATGACCGCCTGCGGCCGGTCCTCGTGGACGGCGTGGCCGGCGCCGGGCACCACGATGTGCTCCCCCAGGGTGGCACCGGTCGCGATCCACGCCTGCATCGCCGTCCAGCGCTCGCGCATGGTGCGGGGCAGCCCCACCGTCGCGCTCAGCACCCTCACCGGGACGTCCGGCAGCCGACCGGCGGCGCGCCGCCGACGCAGTTCCGGGACGACGAGGTCCGTCAACCGGTTCTCGGCGAGGATGGTCCGCCGCTGGTGGGGGTGGGCGATGACGGCCGCCTCGGCCCGGTCGAGGGCCTCGCCCTGATCCCGTGCGGCGGGTGCCAGTGCCGTGCGAAACAGCCAGATCCGGTTCAGCACCGCCTCCGCGGCACTGATCGCGCGCGGCCTGAACTCCTCGTGCGTCGGGTCCACCAGGACGAGGCCGGCCACCAGCTCCGGCCGTTTCCAGGCGAGGAGTTGGGCCAGCAGGCCGCCCCAGCTGTGCCCGACCAGGACGGCCGGACCAGCACCCAGGTGCCGCACCAGGGCGGCCAGGTCCGCGAGCTGTCCGTCCAGCGTCGGGCCGGGGGCACGGTCCGGCTCGCTGGCACCGAGACCGGCCCGGTCGTACGCCACCACCCGGCCGTGCCGAGCGAGTTCGGGCAGCACCGGGGCCCAGGTGAGACCGGAGCTGCCACTACCCGCGATCAGGACCACCGGCGCCACACCGCCGTGCCCGGCCTCCAGCCAGCGCAACGCCCGTCCGCCCCGGTCGAGTTCACCGGGCCGCACCCCGCCAGGGGTCCGGTCGGCCAGCGCCTGCGCGATGGCCTCCTGGACGCCCGGCAGGTCCGGCCGGCCGACCTGGTGGTTCCACTTGCCCTGCACGTTCGGCCCCCCTCTGTCCGTCCGCGGCGGTCGGCTAGGCCGACAGCGTCCGCTTCAGCAGGTCGAGCAGCGCGGCCCAGTGGCGGTCGTCGCCGGCCGCGTCGTAGCGGGTGGTGTCGCGCTGGGTGTAGCCGTGCGTGGCGCCCTCGTAGACCTCGGCCCGGAAGCGGACCCCGGCGGCGGTGAGGGCCTCGGCGAGCCGGTCGGCCTGCTCCGGCGACATCGAGGGGTCCTGGTCGGCGTGGCCGAAGTACAGCTCGGCGGTGATCTGGGGGGCGCCCAGGTGCGGGCTGTCCGGGGCGTCGGTGGCGAGGCTGCCGCCGTGGAAGCCCGCCGCGGCGGCGATCCGGTCCGGGTGGTCGGCGGCGGTGCGCAGCGCGAGGACGGCGCCGCGGCAGTAGCCGGTGACGCCGACCGGGCCGTCCTGGACCAGCGGGGACTCGGCGAACCAGGCCAGGAAGGCCTCCGCGTCGCGGGCGGTCGTCTCCGGGGTGAGGGTGGCGAGCAGCGGGCCGAGCTTGGCGAAGAGCTCCTCGCCGTGCTCGATGTCGATCAGCTCCGGCAGCTCGACCAGCGGCGCACGGCCGTTGCGGTAGTAGACGTTGGGGACGAGGACGGTGTACCCGGCCGCGGCGAGCCGGTCGGCCATGTCCCGCAGGTGCGGCCGGAGGCCGAAGGCGTCCTGGTAGAGCAGGACGCCCGGGTGGGCCCGGCCGTCGTCGGGGTGGGCGAGGTAGGCGTCGGCGGTGCCGTCGGCCGTCGGGATGTCCACGTGGGTTCCGCGCACGATCATGGTGAGGGCTCTCCTTAGGGTCCGCGGGCAGCCTAGCCGGTGGGCCAAAATCCGCCCGACACCGGCCGCCGCCACGGGAACGCCCGTGCGGCGGCGCGGCGTTGAACGGGGCATGGGGCTGATCGTGGGCGTGGCGTGCGCGGTGGCGGCGGGGGTCGGACTGGTGCTGCTGGCGGCCTGGCAGGTCTGGGGCGAGTCCTCGCCGCGCCGTCGGGAACGCGGCCCCGGGGTCGGGGTGGGGGCGGGCGGCGGGCTGGACGAGCTGCACGCGCTCTTCAGCCCGGGCAAGCGGGTGCAGATCGAGCAGCGGCGGGAGCAACTGTCCCGACGGGACGACACGCAGGTCGGAGCACCGCCGCACTTCGGCGTGGACCTGGACCGGGGTGTGGCGGTGCTGCGCACTGGCGGAGACCACGGTGACGGTGGGGGCGGTGGTGACGGCGCCGACCGGAGCGAGGGCGGAGGTGGCGAGGGCGGAGGCGGCGAGGGCGGAGGCGGCGGGCGGCCCGGTCAGACGTCCCAGCCGCGCGAGCAGAGCACCAGCAGGTAGCCGTCCGGGTCGGCCACCGTCACACCGTGCTCGCCCCAGTAGGGGTTGTGGGCCTTGACCCGGGTGCCGCCGTGGGCCTCCAGCCGGGCGACCAGGGCCTCGTCGACCGGTGCGGCGAGGTAGACGACGAACAGGTCGTCCACCGTCGGGGTCGGCTCCACCGGGTGCTCCGGGTCGTGGGTCAGCTCGAAGTGCCAGCTGCCGCCGGACGGGCCGACCATCAGCAGGTCGTGCTTGCCGGGCACCCGCTCGGTGCTGCGCCACTGCACGTCGAGGCCGAGGCCGCCGACGTAGAAGCGCTCGGCCGCCGCGATGTCGCGGGAGGGACGGGCGATCCGGACCCGCATCGTCGAATCGATCATGCCGGGGAGCCTAACCCGTACCGCCGACGGCCGTCCGCCCGATTCGCGCGTCCCCGGACCGACCGTCACAGCCGTTGCAGCCGCTCCTCGTCGGTGGTGCGCGGGCAGGTCAGGCACGTGGCGGTACCCGGCTCGACCGCGTAGTGGAGGCAGCAGCCGAGCCGGGTGCGGGTGTGGTGCTCGCGGCCGTCCGGGGCGCGCAGTCGGCGGAAGCCGGCGGCGCCCGGCAGCGGCTGGGTGCCGCCGGGCAGCAGGGCCCCGGCGGCGGCGACGGCCGCGGCCTCCTCGGCCCCGTCCGGGCCGGTGCTCCGCTCGCCGAGCATCCGGCCGAGGTACCAGACGGCGGAGGCGAGGTCGTCGGTCACCATGCCCCAGAGCGCGCGGTCGCGGCGCCGGGCGGGTTTGGCGAAGGCGGCGAGCAGCGGTTCGACGTGGGCGACCACGGCGGCCCGCAGCTCGGCGCGCAGTTCGTCGTCGCCGGGGAGGGTGACGTGGCCGCGCGGTCGCAGTGCCAACTCGCCGGTGGGGGCGTGCAGCCAGAGGTCGGCGGGGTCGAGGAGGGGGACCCGCCGGGCGAGGTGCCAGGGGCCGGCTATGAGCAGACAGGCCGACCAGACGTAGTGGTGGAGCAACCGGAAGGCGGTGACGTGCGGACGCGGCGAACGGCCCGCAACGAACAGTGAACAGATAACAGCGAACAGATAACAGATTTCGAAATCTGTTATCTGTTCGCTGTTATCTGTCGTCTGTCAGCTGTTCGCCAACCCTGTCCGCCGACACCCCCTCCACTCGCTCGTGCGAGAGTGGTAGGCAGCGAAGGGAGCGCGAACGTGCTGATGGACAAGGTGGCCGAGATACTCGCCGAGGCGTCGGCCGAGGCGGTCGAGCCGCGCTTCCGGGCGCTGGCGGCCGGCGAGGTGATGGAGAAGGCTCCCGGCGAGATCGTGACCGTCGCCGACCGCGAGGCCGAGGTCATCATCACCCGCCGCCTGCGCGAACTGCTCCCCGTCCCGGTGGTCGGCGAGGAGGCCGTCGCCGCCGACCCGGAGCTCGCCCTGGCCATCCGTGACGAACCGGCTGTCTGGCTGGTCGACCCGGTGGACGGCACCTCCAACTTCGTCGCCGGCCGCCCTGACTACGCCGTGATGTGCTCCCTCGTCCGCACCGGCCGGACCGTCGCCTCGTGGATCTGGCAGCCCTCCACCGCCACCGCCTACCGCGCCGAACTGGGCGCCGGCGCCTGGCGCGACGGCGTCCGCCTGACCCGCCCGCCGGCGCCGGCCGACCCCGCCGAGCTGTCCGGCATCCTGAAGAGCCGCTTCCTCGACCCGGACCACCGCCGCCGGCTGGAGGCCAACCGCTCGGCCTTCGGCGCGACCTCCCCCGGCCGGAGCGCCGCCGGGGTGGAGTACCCCGACGTCGCCGAGGGCCGGTGCGACTTCATCCTCTACTGGCGCACCCTCCCCTGGGACCACGCCCCCGGCTCCCTGCTGGTCACCGAGGCCGGCGGCGTCTCCGCCCGCTTCGACGGCACCCCCTACCGTCCCGAGGCCCCGGGCTGCGAGGACGGCCTGCTGGTCGCCGCCGACCCGCACACCTGGGAGCTCACCCGGGGCATCCTCCTCGGCGCCTGACTCCGCCCCGCCGGTTCCGGCCCACCGGCCCCGCCCCCCACTCCGCCCCATCGGCCCCGGTCCCGGCCCCGGCCCGCGACCGCCCTACCCCGCCCGGTCCCCCGCCACCTTGCGCCCGGCGCCGACCACCTCCCGCAGCAACGCCCCCACCTCCCCCGCCGTGGTGTGCGGATTGAGCAGCGTGAGCTTCAACCGCACCCGCCCCGCCCCCTCCCCCGGCAGCTCCGTGCGCCCGACCACCGCACGCCCGGTGCGCAGCAGCAGCCGCCGCAGCCGTCCGTTCACCTCGTCGATCGCGGCCTCGTCCGTCAGGCCCGGCGGCCGGTAGCGGAACAGCAGCACGGTGAGCTCCGGCTCGGCGTGCAGTTCGAGCGCGGGCTCGGCGCGGACGGCGGCGGCCGCCGCCAGGGCCAGGGCGTGGCAGGCGTCGACCAGCCGACCGAGTCCGTCACGGCCGAGGGTGCGCAGGGTGACGGCGAGTTTGAAGGCGTCGGCCCGGCGGGTGGTGCGCAGCGAGCGGCCGAGCAGGCTGGGGTAGCCGGCCCGTTCGTCGTCCACCGGGTTGAGGTACTCGGCGCGGCGGGCCAGCGAGACGTAGGTCTCGGCTCGCCGGACCAGGAAGATCCCGGCGGCCGCGGGCTGCCAGCCGAGTTTGTGCCAGTCGAGGGAGACCGAGTCGGCGCGGGCGATGCCGTCGAGCAGCGGGGCGAGCCGGTCGGAGAGCAGCGCGCCGCCGCCGTACGCGGCGTCGACGTGGAGCCAGGCGCCGTAGCGCCCGGCCAGGTCTGCGGCGGCGTGCAGCGGGTCAACGGCGCCGGTGTCGGTGGTTCCGGCAGTGGCGACGACGGCGATCGGGGTCCGCCCGGACCAGCTGGCCTCGGCCATGGCCCGCTCCAACTCCTTCGGCAGCATCCGGAGTTCACGGTCGACCGGCACGCCGATGACGGACCGCTCGCCGAGCCCGAGCAGGGCCGCGGCCCGTTGGACGGAGAAGTGCGCGGCCTCGGAGGCGAGGATGCACGGCCGTACGCCCTCCGGGATCCCGTCCAACTCCACGATGCCGTCGAGCTTCTGGTCCCGCGCCAGCATGAGTCCCATGAGGTTGGACTCGGTGCCGCCCGAGGTGAGCACCCCGGCCGCCCGCCCGCGGTGGTAGCCGACCAGTTCGGCGAGTTCGGCGAGGAGGGCGGTTTCGAGGGCGGTCGCGGCGGGGGCCTGGTCCCAGGAGTCCAGCGAGGGGTTGAGCGCGCCGACCGCGAGGTCGGCGGCGGCCGCCACGGCGAGCGGCGGGCAGTGCAGGTGTGCGGCGCAGGCCGGGTCGGCGGGGTCGGCGGCGCCGTAGGCGAGCAGTTCGGTGAGCTGGGCCAGTGCGTCCCGCCCGTCGGCTCCGGCGAGCCCGTCCTCGACCAACGCGGTGATCTCGGCCGGACTGCCCGCGGGCAGCGGCCCGGAGCGCAGTGCGACGCCGGCGTCGAGCGCGTCGAGGACGGTGGCCAGCAGCGGCCCGAGCGCGCCGGGCCCGCCGGCGCCTCCCGCGAGTGCGTCCAACGCGACCTCCTCGCCCGGCAGTCCGGGCACCGCGCCGAACCCGGCGGTCACTCGGCACCCCGGGAAGCGTCGGCATCCCGGGAGGCGCCGCTACCCCGGGAGACGCCGGAGCCCAGGGAGGTGTCGCCGCCCCGGGAGACGCCGGAAGCCGCCGCGATCGCCTCCGCCAGCCGGTCGAGCACCGCCGCCACCTGTTCGTCGGTGATGGTGAGCGGCGGCAGCAGCCTCAGCACCGCGTCGTGCCGTCCGCCGAGTTCCACGATCAGTCCCCGGGCCAGGCAGGCCTCCCGCACCCGCACGGCGAGCGCCGGATCGGCCGGGCGGGCCCCGCAGGCGTCGGCGTCGGCCGCCGGGTCGACCAGTTCGACGCCGAGCATCAGCCCGCGCCCGCGCACGTCGCCGATCACCGGCAGCTCGCCCGCGAGCTCCCGCAGCCGGGCGGCCATCCGCTCGCCGACCGCGGCGGCCCGTTCGGCGAGCCCGTGCTCCGCGACGTACCGCAGGGTGGCGGCCCCGGCGGCCATGGCGAGGGTGTTGCCGCGGAAGGTGCCGGTGTGGGCGCCGGGGCGCCAGCCGTCGTAGTCCTCGCGGTAGACGACGACGGCGAGCGGCAGGCTGCCGCCGATGGCCTTGGAGAGCACCATGGCGTCCGGGACGATGCCGCTGTGCTCGACCGCCCACATCGCGCCGGTGCGCCCGACGCCGGTCTGCACCTCGTCGACGATCAGCGGGATGCCGCGCTCGGAGGTGATCCGGCGCATCTCGCGCAGCCAGCCGTCCGGGGCGGGCACGACTCCGCCCTCGCCCTGTACGGCCTCCAGGATCATCGCCGCGGGCGGGACCACCCCGCCGGAGGGGTCGTCCAGCAGTCGTTCCACGTACGTCGCGGCGAGTTCGGCACCGGCCGCCCCGCCGACCCCGAACGGGCAGCGGTAGCCGTACGGGTAGGGCAGCCGGACGACCTCGCCGCCGCCGGGCAGCGGCTCCTTGACGGCGACGTTGCCGGTGAGCGCGAGGGCGCCGGCGGTCATGCCGTGGTAGGCGCCGGTGAAGGCGAGCGCGCCGGAGCGGCCGGTGGCGGTCTGCATCAGCTTGAGTGCGGCCTCGACGGCGTCCGTCCCGGCCGGTCCGCAGAAGTGGATCCGGGCGCGGGCGGCGAACTCGGCGGGCAGGCTCTCGAACAGCGCGCTGGTGAAGTCGTCCTTCTCGGCGGTGGCGAGGTCGAGCAGGTGCAGCGGGGCGCCGCTGTCGAGGGTGCGGCGGATCGCCTCCAGCACCACGGGGTGGTTGTGGCCGAGGGCGAGCGTGCCGGCGCCGGAGAGGCAGTCGAGGTAGCGCCGCCCGTCGGCGCCTTCGACGGTCATGCCGTTGGCCCGAACCGGGACGATCGGGAAGGAGCGGGCGTACGTCCGGGCGGCGGACTCGCGGACGCGCTGGCGGCGCAGGATGGCCTCGCCGGAGGGTGAGCCTCCGAGGGTGGCGGGTGCCCCGGGGGTGGAGGCCCCGGAGGCGGCCTGGGCGGGTACGGCGGCGAGCGACAAGGCGAACCCCCAGAAGAAGTTAGGTAAGCCTAACTTTATCGCCCTTGACCTCGCGGAATGCCTCCGGGGCATCCAGAACCACCCGAGTGAGTGAACCTCTCCCGGCCCCGCCGACGCCACGCCCCGTCGGTTCAACGAGCGGCGCGTCGGAAAGTCACGCCGAAAGGTCACACCGACAGGTCGCGCCGAAGGAGCGTACGAACCGGCCGGGCGGGCAGGCCGGGTGGCCGGGTCAGGCCCGGCCCCGCCACCGGTAGCAGAGCTCCGGCCGCCCGACGCTCCCGTACTGCGGTTCGCGCACCGCCCACCCGGTGTCCACGAGGTGTTCGAGGTAGCGCCGCGCGGTGATCCGGGACACCCCGGCGGCGGCGCCCGCGGCCGCCGCGGACAGCCCCGTCTCGGCCTCGCGCAGCACGGAGGCGACGGCGTCCAGGGTGGGCGCGCTCAATCCCTTGGGCAGGGTGGTGCGTTCGGGCGTGCGGAGCAGGGCGAGCGCCTGGTCGACCTCGTCCTGCCCGGTCGCCTCGCCGGTGCGCCCGAGGCTGTCGCGGTAGCGGGCGTAGCGCTCCAGCCGGTCGTGCAGGGCGGCCGCGCTGAACGGTTTCAGCAGGTACTGCACGACCCCCGCCGAGACCGCCTGCCGGACCATGGCCAGGTCCCGGGCCGAGGTGACCGCGATGACGTCGGTGGTGTGCCCGGCGGCGCGCAGCGTCCGGCACAGCTGGAGGCCGTGGCCGTCCGGCAGGTAGAGGTCGAGCAGGATGAGGTCGACCGGCGCCCCGGCGGCGCGCGCCCGCTCCAGGAAGCGCAGTGCGTCGGCGCAGCTGTGCACCGTCCCGGCGGGGTGGAAGCCGGGTTCGCGCTCGACGTACAGGGTGTGCGCGGCGGCGGCCACCGGGTCGTCCTCGACGACCAGGACGGAGATCCCCGCCCGGCCGTCGGCGCTCTCCGTCACGGCGTTCCCGGTCACTTCAGCGCCCCTTCCCGCTCCCGGCCGCTCGCGGCATCCCCGGACCCCCGGGCCCGGCCCGCCTCCCCGGCCCGGCCCGTTTCCCCTACCCCGGCGGCTCCCCCAGGCCGACCGGCTTCCCCGGCCCGGCCGGCCAGCGGCAGCCGTACGGTGAGCACCGCGCCGCGCTCCCGGCCGACCTCGACGGTGCCGCCGTTGCGCCGGGCGGCCTGGGCGACCAGGGCCAGGCCGAGGCCGTGCCCGAGGCCGTCCTGCTTGGTGCTCCAGCCGCGCCGGAACACGTCCTCGACGGCGGCCGGGTCGATGCCCGCCCCGGTGTCGGCCACCCGCAGCAGCAGGCAGGCGTCCGGTGAGCCCTCGCCGTCGATCCGCGCGGTGACGGTGACCTCCGGCGGGACGGGGCTGTGCGCGGCTCCGGCGATGGCGGCGTCCACCGCGTTGTCGATCAGGTTGCCGAGCACGGTGATCAGGTCCCGCGCGGGGAACCCGGGCGGGAGCAGCCCGTCGTCGATCCGACTGTCCTCGGTGAGGGTCAACTCGACTCCCCGCTCGGCGGATTGGGAGGCCTTGCCGAGCAGCAGCGCGGCCAGCACGGGCTCGCCGACCGCCGCGACCACCCGGTCGGTGAGCTGCTGGGCGAGTTCGAGTTCGGCGGTGGCGAACTCCACCGCCTGTTCGTGTCGGCCGAGTTCGATCAGCGAGACGACCGCGTGCAGCCGGTTGGCGGCCTCGTGCGCCTGCGCCCCGAGCGTCTCGGTGAAGCCGCGGACCGAGTCCAACTCACCGCACAGTGACTGGAGTTCGGTGTGGTCGCGAAGAGTCACCACCCGGCCGAGGCCGGTGCCGATGGTGGAGGTGTTGAGCACCACGACCCGCTCGGCGGTCAGGTGCACCTCGTCCCGCACCGGCTCCTCGCCCAGCACGGCCGCCACCAGTGCCTCCGGAAGGCCCAGCGCGTCGACCGGGCATCCTTCCAGCTCGCCTTCCAGGCCGAGCAGTTCACGGGCGGCGTCGTTGCACAGCACCACCCGGTGGGCACGGTCGAGCAGGACCAGGCCCTCGCGCACCGCGTGCAGGGTCGCCTGATGGTACTCGTAGAGGTGGCTGAGCTCGGCCGGTCCCATGCCGTGGGTGTGCCGCCGCAGACGGGAGTTGGCGAGGTAGGTGCCCACCCCGCCGACGGCGAGCGCGGCCACCGCGACCCCGACCAGGGCCAGTAGCGGAGTGCTCAGCTGTGCGGAGATGGACTCCAGCGTCAGCCCCACGCTGACCAGCGCGACCACCCGGTGCCCCTCGCCCCACACCGGTGTGACCACCCGGACCGACGGGCCGAGGGTGCCGGTGTACGTCTCGCTGCGGGTCTGCCCGGCGAGCGCCCAGTCGATGTGCCCGAGGTAGGGCCTGCCGATCTGCTCGGGGAAGGGGTGGGTCCAGCGCACCCCGCTGGTGTCCATGACGGTGATGAAGGAGACCCCGGAGTCCTGGCGCACCCTCTCGACGTACGGCTGGAGCGCCGCGGTCGGGTCGGGCCCGGCGACGGCGGCCCGTACGGACGGCGAGTCGGCGACGGCGTGGGCGACCGAGGTGACCTCCCGGCGGGCCGCGTCCTCGGTGCGCTCGGCGGTGTACAGGTACGCGAGCACCGCACCGCCCGCCACCACGGCGGCGACGATCACCACCTGGACGACGAACAGCTGCCCGGCCAGGCTGCGGACCAGCCGGCGCGGCGGAGGGAACCACCGGCGACGCGAGCGGGTGGGGACGGTGCTCACGGACATGCCTGCCAGTGTGCACCACGGCCTCCGGCGCCTTCGGGGCCCGGGGCGGCCCCAGGACCGGCGACCCACGACCCGCGACCCGCGACCCGCGACCCGCAACCAGCGACCGGCGACCAGCGACCGGCGACCAACCCCGGGGCGTCCGACCATCAGCGGCCGACGACCAGGCATCAGCCGGAGCCCAGGCGGGCGCGGATTCCGGCCGTGAACTCTATGAACGCAAACGTGACCCCCGTCACCCCTTCACCCATAGTCAGAGCGGCCCACCCCCAGGGGCCACCAGGACTGCAGGGCAAAGGAGCCGCAGATGTCGATCGCCGGAGCCGCGAAGGCGGAGAGAGCCAGGCACAAGGATCGGACCCACTACCTCTACCTCGCCGTGATCGCCGCGGTGGTCGCGGGTGTGGTGGTCGGGCTCGCGGCCCCCGGCTTCGCCGTGGAGCTGAAGCCGGTCGGCACCGGCTTCGTCAACCTGATCAAGATGATGATCAGCCCGGTGATCTTCTGCACCATCGTGCTCGGCATCGGCTCGGTCACCAAGGCCGCGAAGGTGGGCAAGGTCGGCGGCCTCGCGATCGGCTACTTCCTCGCGATGTCCACCGTGGCGCTGGCCATCGGCCTGGTCGTCGGCAACCTGCTGGAGCCCGGCGGCGGACTGCACCTGACCGCCGCGCTCGCCAAGTCCGGCCACGCCCAGGCGGCCGCCGGCGGCGCCCAGTCGACCACCGACTTCCTGCTCGGGATGATCCCCGACACCTTCTTCTCGGCCCTCACCCAGGGCAAGGTGCTGCAGACCCTGCTGGTCGCGCTGCTGGCCGGCTTCGCGCTGCAGGCGATGGGCCCGGTCGGCGCGCCGGTGCTGCGCGGGATCGAGCACCTGCAGCGACTGGTCTTCCGGGTCATGTCGATGATCATGTGGGTCGCGCCCGTCGGCGCCTTCGGGGCGATGGCCGCCGTGGTCGGCGCCACCGGCACCGCCGCGCTGAAGAGCCTCGCCGTGATCATGATCGGCTTCTACCTGACCTGCGCGCTGTTCGTCGTCGTGGTGCTCGGCGCGCTGCTGCGGCTGATCGCCGGGGTCAACGTGTTCGCGCTGCTCAAGTACCTCGGGCGCGAGTTCCTGCTGATCCTCTCGACCTCCTCCTCCGAGAGCGCGCTGCCCCGCCTGATCGCCAAGATGGAGCACCTGGGCGTCAGCCGCCCGGTCGTCGGCATCACCGTGCCGACCGGCTACAGCTTCAACCTGGACGGCACCGCGATCTACCTCACCATGGCCTCGATCTTCATCTCCGAGGCGATGGACAAGCCGATGTCGCTCGGCGAGCAGCTCTCGCTGCTGGTGTTCATGGTGATCGCCAGCAAGGGCGCCGCCGGGGTCACCGGCGCCGGACTGGCCACCCTCGCGGGCGGGCTGCAGTCCCACAAGCCGGCCCTGGTGGACGGCGTCGGACTGATCGTCGGCATCGACCGCTTCATGTCGGAGGCCCGGGCGCTCACCAACTTCGCGGGCAACGCCGTCGCGACCGTGCTGATCGGGCACTGGACCGGCGAGTTGGACGCCGAGCGCGCCCGCCGGGTGCTGGGCGGCGAGCTGCCCTTCGACGAGCTGACCCTGGTCGACGCCCACGGAGCACCCGGCGCTCCGGGCACCGCCGACGCTCCGGAGCCCGCCTCCGAGCCCGCCCCCCAGGCCGTCCCCGCCCAGGGCACCGCCCCCGCCGCCGCCTGAGCGGCACCCCCGACTCCCCCGGTCCGGCGCCACCCACCAACCCCCGGTAACGGCGCCGGGCCGGGGGTTCCTGCTGTCGCAGACCCTCTTGCGGCCGCCGTCGCGGCCCCGTCACAGCTCCTGCGAACCGCTGACCGCCCAGGCCACCCCGCTCGCCGGATCCTCCAGCGCGAGGTGCAGATGGCGCAGCCCCGCGGCCGGCTCCTGCCAGGTGAAGCAGCGCATCCGGGCCACCAGGGCGTTGATCTCGGCCCGGTCCGCCCCGTCCGTCCCGTCCGCTCCGGCCATCGCGCCGAGCACCCGCCACAGGCCGAGCCGCCCGTGCGCGCAGCCGTGCGTCCGGCCCACGGCGGCGGACTGCACCAGCGCCGGATAGGCGAGCGCGAACGGCAGGTAGCCGCCGACCACCCGTCGGCCTCGGGCCAGCACGGCGGCGGCGAGCGGGGCCTGACCACGCACGCAGACCACTTCCGTCCAGGGCGCGAGCGCGGTCAGTTCGGCCAGCCCCCGGGTGACCCGCTGCCCACCAAGCCGTGCTCCCGGTTCCGGCAGCTCGACCTCGCCGAGGCCCTCCCGGCTGGCCGGCAGGGTCAGCAGCGCACTGCGCGCCCCGCCGCCGGGCAGGTACTCGCGCACCCGGGAGGCCTCGTCCCAGCCCGCCTTCTCCCACGGCTCCAGACGCAGCGGCACGCCCTCCAGGTCGGGCTCGGCCCCGTACGAGAGGTCCTCGCCGAGCAGCACCCGGGTGTGCGCGACCAGTCGGCGCACCGGGGCCGGGCCGAGCAACGGGGCCAGGCGCAGCCAGGAGTGCCGGGTGGCGAGCACCTCCCAGAGCGGTCCGGCGTCGTGGTCGGCCACCCCGGCGACCGTCCCCGCGCCGCCGTCGGCGTCGAACAGCCGGACGGAGAGTTCGGGCGGCGCCGCGTAGGCGATCAGGTGGCCGAGCGGCGCGGCCAGGGCCGCCGCAGTCTCCTCCCCGGCCTGCGCGACGGCGGCCGCCCGGCCCTGCCGGTAGGCGGCGAGCAGCTCGGGCCAGCGGCCGTTCTCGGCCAGGGCGCGGAGGCGGCGGCGGTCCTCGTCCGTGATCACGATTTTCAGCGTACGGGCCGGGGCGGCACATCAGCCGACTTGCCGTCAGTTCGGTGCGTCGGAGCGGACGGAGAGCGCTCAGGCGCCGTGCCGGCGCTCGTGCTCCAGGACGGCGCGCAGTCGGCCGTGGGCTCGGCGCCGGGTGACGGCCAGGGTGCTGCGGTGCAGACCGAGCAGTTCGGCGGCCTCGTCGACGGAGTAGCCGTCGAGGTCGACCAGCACCACGGCGCGGGCCTGCTTGGCGGTCAGGAAGCCGAGCAGCCGGAGCACCTCCCAGCGCGCCTGGAGCTCGGCCATCCCGCCGGGCGGCGGATCGAGTGCGGACCAGCCGCGCTCCGCCGCCTCGACGAGCTCGGGCACCCCGGGCAGCGGGACCCGGCGGCGGTCCCGGCGCCACTGGTCGCGCAGGAGGTTGACCATGGTGGTGAACACGTAGGCGTACGGCTGTGGATGGCCGAGGAAGCGCTCGGGGCGCCGGGCGATCCGCAGGTACGCGTCGTGGACGACGTCCCCGGCGGCGAGCGGGCTTCCGGTGAGCATCACGGCCGCCTGTTGGAGCCTGGGCAGCAGGTCGGTGAACACCCGGTTGAAGTCGGCGGATTGGCGATCCACCGACCCGCGACCGAAGCCCTTCCCCCGTCCACCCGCACATCGCCCGCCGCAATCCGCCGCCATGCCGCTCTCCCCGGAAATCGGCATCCCCAACACCCAGTTGGGCCTGATCGCGCCACAACCGGCCAGGTTGTGACACAGGTCACATCATAGGCCGTCGTCTCACCCTTCGCAGTCAGTCGTGTGCATTTCGTCATCGATCGGACGGGAGGCGGGAATTCACGTCCATCCGCCGACCCGCCGGCCGGGACGCCCCTCGATTGGCACCGTAGAGCGAGGAGAACCGCATGCGAGGCTGCATCGCCAGGAAGATCGCCACGTTCGGGATGGCCGCCGCGGCCGCCCTGGGCCTGCTCGGGACCGCCACCCTGCCGGCCGCCGCGGCGTCGGTCCACCACCAGATCGTGACCCCCGGGGCCGCCGCGGCCTCGCCCACCATCGACGCCGCCGCCTACCACTGCGTGATCACCGCCAACTACGGCTGGCGCTGGGAGGGGTACTGCAACGTCTACTCCGGCCGGCTGCGCACCATCACCTACTGCGCCAACGGCAAGTACTCCGTCGGCCTGTGGATCGGCGCCCGCCAGCAGGCCTGGGCGGTGTGGGGCAACTGTCCGGGGTCCACCTGGACGAAGATCGTGTTCCAGTGGCACAGCTGAGCCGCGGCGGCTGGCGGACAGCGGCCGCCGGGTAGCAGCCGTCGAGAAACGGCCGTCGGGCGCCTGCCGGGTATCGGCTACCGACGGGCGGTAGGCGGCAGGCGGCAGAGGGCGGCCGACAGGGAACAGCTAACAGCTGACAGCTTTCGAAATCTGTCAGCTGTTATCTGTCGGCTGTGATCCGTCAGCCGAACTCCGTCCACCGCCGCCCCGGCACGGCCGCCCCTCAGCGCACCGGCGAGACATCCGCGAGCAGCCGGGCGGCGTGCACCCGTCCGGCGTGCTCGACCAGGTTGATCAGCACCTCCTTGCCGGAGGCCCGCCGGCGAGCGTCGCAGAGCACCACCGGCGTACCGGTGTCCAGGTCCAGCGCGCGGGCGACCTCGTCCGGGCCGAACTCCCGCGTCCCGGCGAAACGGTTCACCGCGACGACGAACGGGATGCCTCGGTGCTCGAAGAAGTCGACCGCCGGGAAGCAGTCGGTCAGCCGCCGGGTGTCGGCGAGCACCACGGCGCCGAGGGCGCCCTGCGCCAGCTCGTCCCACAGGAACCAGAACCGGTCCTGCCCCGGGGTGCCGAACAGGTAGACGGCCAGGCCCTCGCGGATGGTGATCCGCCCGAAGTCCATCGCCACCGTGGTCGTGGTCTTGCGCTCCACCCCGCCGAGGTCGTCCACCCCGCGCCCGGCCTCGGTCAGCTGCTCCTCCGTGCGCAGCGGACGGATCTCGCTGACCGCGCCGACCAGCGTCGTCTTGCCGACCCCGAAGCCTCCCGCCACCAGGATCTTGAGCGCGAGCACACCACCGTCCGGGTCCGCGGCGGCGCCCGGTGCCGTGTCCGGCGGGACGGGCCAGGACGGGTGGTCAGAGTGCGCGGAGTCCATGGATGACCTCCTGGAGGATGCGCTCGTCGGGGAGCAGGGCGGGCGGAACGGGGCGACGGACCCGGATGAGCCCGGCCGCCAGCAGGTCGCCGAGCAGCACCCGCACGACGCCGACCGGCAGGTCGAGGTCGGCGGCGAGCTCGGCCACGGACAGCGGGGTGCCACGGCACAGGGCGAGGATGCGCGCCTGCTCCGGGCCGACCGGCGGCTCGGGCTCGTCCGGGGCGAACGCCGGGTCGGGCAGCTCGGACACGACCACGGCGATGAGGTCGAACTGCTGCTCGCCGCCCCCGGTCCGCCCCCCGGTCATGGCGTACGGGCGGACCAGCGGCCCGGCCTCGTCGTCGAACCAGCGGGCCCGGTACGCGGCGTCCAGCGGATTGCGCGGGTGTCGGCCGGGCTCGGCCCGCGGATGCTCCGGATGTCGCTGGTGGTACGGGTGGAACGCGTCCTCCGGCTGGGACCGGCGGTCCGGGCGGGGCACCGGGCTCACCCGCCGTGCACCGCGCGGGGCGGGGCGCCCAGGTGCTCCCCGACCCGCCGGACCAGTCTGGCCATCTCGTACGCGATCAGCCCGAGGTCGGCCCGGGCGGTGGCGAAGACGGCCAGGCAGGTACCCTCCCCGGCCGCCGCGACCAGCAGGTAGCCGCCCTCCAACTCGACCATGGTCTGACGGACTTCGCCCGCGCCGAAGTGTCGCCCGGCGCCCTTGGCCAGACTGTGGAAGCCGGAGGCGACGGCGGCCAGGTGCTCGCCGTCCTCGCGGTCCAGTCCGGCCGAGGCTCCCATGGCCAGGCCGTCGGCGGAGAGCATCACGGCGAAGCGGACCTCTGGGGCGCGGTGGACCAACTCGTCGAGGAGCCAGTTCAGTTCCCCCGCGCGGTGGGTGGTGCCGATCACGGACGCTCTCCTTCGGTTCGGGACGAGGACGGGTGGTGGCGCGGCGGCCGGGGCGGGGCCGCGTCGAACGGCGGCTCCTCGGACCGCTGGTCCGGGCGCAGGCCGCGGGCCCAACCGCTCTGGAAGGCGGACATCGCCGCACGCGCCGCCTCCGGGCTGCGGCCCGCGGGCGCCGTGTCGGCCCCGGCGACGGAGGTTCGGCGGGTGCGCGGGTCGGTGCCGGCCGGGGCCTCGCGCAACTGCGCCACCAGGCCCGCCTGGCGCACCCTTCGGGGCAACTGCTCCGGTCCGTCGCCGAGTTGGGAGAACGCGACCCGAGGGTCGCCGGGGCCGGGCCGCTCCTCCGCCGGCACGGGAGCGGTCGCCGTACGGCGCGACTGCGGCGGGTCGTCCAGCTGGGGTCGGGGCTGCGGCGGACCGGCCTGCGGACGGGCGGCGGCACCCGCGCCCCCGTCCGCGGCCGGTCCGGCCGTCCGGGCACCGGAGGCCCGGAAGGGGCTGCGGCGCGCCGGCCCGGGGTCGCCACCCCGGATGCCGGGCGGCGGCAGCGCCCCTCCCTCCGGCAGCGGCCCACCCGCCGCCGGAAGCTCGATTCCGGTCGTCCCGCCGTCCGGGAGGACCGGCCCCGGCCACGCCGTCAGGGCCCCTGCCCACACCCTGGGGGCGGGGCCCGATTCGGCGGTCACCACGTCCAACTCCGCTACCGGTCCCGCATGGTGGGCCTGCCCGTCGCCCTCGTCGGCCAGCAGCTCGGTGGGCAGCAGGACGACCGCCGTGGTGCCGCCGTACGCGGAGGTCACCAGCGAGACCTTGACGTCGTGCCGCCGGGCGAGCCGGCTGACCACGAACAGGCCGAGCCGGTCGCTGTCGAACAGGTCGGTCTGTTCGGCGGCGGTGATCCGCCGGTTGGCGGCGAGCAGCGCGGCCGGGCCCATGCCGAGGCCACGGTCCTCGATTTCCAGGGCGTAGCCGTTGCCGACCCGCTCACCCCGGATGTGCACCCTGGTGTGCGGCGGGGAGAACCCGGTGGCGTTCTCCACCAGTTCGGCCACCAGGTGGGTGAGGTCGGCGACGGCGTGGCCGACGACGGCGGCGCGCGGCAGCGGGTGCACCTCGGCCCGGGCGTACTCCTCGACCTCCGAGACGGCCGCCCGCACCACGTCCACCAGCGGGACGGGCCGGCGCCAGGCCCGGCCGGGGACGGCGCCGGAGAGGATGATCAGGCCCTCGGCGTGCCGGCGCATGCGGGTGGTGAGGTGGTCGAGCCGGAACAGGTCGGCCAGCTCGGACGGGTCCTCGGTGCGCCGCTCCATCGCGTCCAGCAGGGTGAGTTGGCGGTGCAGAAGGACCTGGCTGCGGCGCGCGAGGTTGACGAACACCCCGGACACCCCGGACAGCACCTCGGCCCGCTCGACCGCCGCCGTGACGGCCGCGCGCCGCACCGTGCCGAGCGCCCGGTGCACCTGACCGATCTCGTCGTCGCGGCCCACCGGGCGGGGCGCCTCGGCCTCGATGTCCACCTCCTCCCCCGCACGCACCTTCCGTATCGTGGCGGGGAGTTCGCGACCGGCGAGGTCAAGTGCCGAGTTGCGCAGGCCGATCAGCTCGGTGACCAGGCCGCGCCCGATCTGCACCGAGATCACCAGCGAGGCGATCACGCCGAGCAGGCCCAGCAGCACGGCGATCCCGGCCGAGGTGAACAGGCCGAGGGCGTACGGGTCGTGGCGCTCGGCGGCGACCCGACCGGCCTGGTCCTCGACGGCACGCAGGCCGCCGGCCACGTTCCCCGCGACCAGTTCCCACCGGTCCTCGGGAACGGCGGCGATGGCGGTCCGGCCGTCGGCGGCGCCGCGGACCCGCTCCTCGTAGCCGACCAGGTCGCGGTGGTCCTGGCCGCCGGTGACCGCGAGCAGCGCCGCCCGGTCCGCGGCCCCCAGGTCGGCGGTCGCGCCCTGCTCGAACTCGCGCCGGGCGAAGGCCAGGCCGTCGAACTCGCGCAGCTGGTCGTCGCCGAACGCGCCGGAGAGCCGGGCCGCGCACAGCAACGCGTCCTCGCGGGCGAGGAGTTCACGGGAGCGGGCCAGTTCCTGCAACACCCGGGCGTCGGCGGCCGCCCCGTGCCCCTGCGACGGGGCGACGGCGCCGGACACGGCGAGCGCCCGCTCCACCGCCGCGCCGTACGCGGCGTACGCATCGGGCCAACTGACGCTCCGGGCCAGCACCTTGGCGCGCAGGTCGGGCAGCGCGGCCAGGGAGGCGGCTAGGGCGTCCAGGCGGGTGGCGGCATCGGCGCCGAGGCCCTCGGCGTCGGCGCGGTTGTAGCCCTGGCCGGGGTGGCGGGGGTCGGGGAAGAGCGGGGCGAGCGCCCGGTCGGTGGTGGCGGCGGCATCGCGCAGGGCGCTCTCCCGGGCGGCTCCGGTGGCGGCACCGGGGGCTGCGCCGGGGGCGGTACTCGGAGCAGCCAACAGCTGGCCGGCGGCGGCCCGTTCGGCCTGGAGCCCGGCGACCGTCCCGGCGACGGGCGTGAGCAGGGTGCGCTGGGTGTCGCGCAGTCGCAGCAGCTCCCAGACGCCCTGGGCGGTCGTGACGGTGGCGAAGCTCCAGAGGGCGATGACGGAGACGACCGGGACCATCAGCAGGGCGATGATCCGGGCGCGGACGGTCCGGGGGCGCAGCCCGCGCAGCCAGGGGCCGGGGCGCGGCGTTCGGGCGGGCGGCCCGGCGTGGGCACCCCGGCGGGCGCCGGGGGCGGTACCACGGTCTTCTCGCATGGGTGAGGGGGCCTTTCGGACGGAGGCAGGCGTCGGGCGGGCGTGCGGGCGGCGGGCGGCGTGCAGCGGGCGGGTCAGGCGACGCGTTCGTGGCGCCCCGGGTCGCGATGTTCGGGGTCGCGCCGGTACGAGGCGCCGAGCCCGGAGTCCACAGGCTCGACGTCAGGGTGGGCGGTCGGCACGGGGAACCCCTCGCCGACCGGTTCGCCCGCCGCCAGGTAGCCGGCCCGCTCCTGGAGGGTCGGCGAGAGCGCGACGAAGGCGGAGGCGAGGAAGAGGAAGGACCCGAGGCCGACGGCGAGCGGGAAGACGAAGTCCATCGGGCTGGCCCCGCCGAGGCCGGTGCGAACGGGGTCCAGCTGGACGTGGACGGCGGCCATGCCGGTGTAGTGCATGCAGCTCACGGCCAGGCCCATGGCCAGTGAGGCGGCGGCCGCCGCGTACACGTTGCGGATGGTGACGGCGGCCCAGAGCGCGGCGGTGGCGGCGCCGACCGCGACCAGCACGGACAGCGCGACCGTCCCTGTGTCGTAGCGCAGGGCGCCGTGCATCCGTACGGCGGCCATGCCGAGGTAGTGCATCGCGGCAACGCCGACGCCGGTGGTGAAGCCGCCGCCGAGCAGGGCGAGACCGCGGTGCCTGCCGTAGCAGACCACGGTCAGGCCGAGGCCGGTGACCAGCACCGCGACGACCAGGCTGAGCACGGTCAGCGGCACGTTGTAGCGCAGTTCGGTGCCGTCGACGCTGAAGCCGAACATGGCGACGAAGTGCATGGTCCAGATGCCGGAGCCGATCGCGGCCGCCGCGGTGAGCAGCCAGTTCCGCCGGGCTGCTCCGCTCGCGGCCAGGCCCCGCAGGGTGCAGCGCAGCCCGAGGGCGGCGCCGGCACAGGCCATCAGGTACGAGAGGACGGGGGTCAGCCAGCCGAAGCTGAAGTGGTTGAGGGTGCCCATGGGACCTCCGGTCGACCGGTCGGGCCCGGGGCGGGACGGCGTGCGCCCGGGCTCCCCCGGCCGGGCGGACCGTCCATGGACGGTCCATGGCTGGGCATATGCCAGCCGCATGTGCGCTTTCGGCCCGGGGTGCGTGGGACGCTATCGAGGGGCCTGAATCAGTCAGGCGAAGATCTGAAAAGCTGCACGCGCAATGGGGGTGGTGTGTTCGAATGGCCCGGTTCTGTGCCCGGAGGGCGATGGGCGGCAGACGGCGGACAACAAACAGCGAACGAATAACAGAGTTTGAAATCTGTTATCCGTTCGCTGAAAGTTGAAACCCGAAACCCGAAACCCGAAACCCGTCAGCCGTCAGCCGACCGCCGTCACCCGCACCCGCATCGGGCTCGCCGCCCGCAGCGTGATCCCCTGCGCGAGCGCCACCCGCCGGTCCACCACCTCCACCTCGAAGTCCCGCAGCAGCACCCCGAGGGCCAGCACCGCCTCCAGCATCGAGAAGTGCTGCCCGATGCACGCCCGCGGACCGCCACCGAACGGGAACCACGCGTACCGGTGCCGCCCCTTCTCCTCCTCCGGCAGGAACCGGTCCGGATCGAAGCGCTCCGGCTCCGGCCAGTGCTCCGGGTGCCGGTGGGTGACCAGCGGCGCGACGACCACCTGGGCCCCCGCCGGGATGACGTACCCGTCGATCACCGTCTCCTCGACGGCCCGCCGACCGATCAGCGCCGCCGCGGGGAAGAGCCGCATCGCCTCCTTCAGCACCCGGGTGATGTACGGCAGCCGGTCCAGGTCCGCCGCCGTCGGCGCCCGCCCTGCCAGCACGGTCCGCGCCTCCTCCTGGGCGAGCTTGCGCTGCTCCGGGTGCTTCGCCAGCAGGTGCAGCGCGAAGGCCAGCGAGGTGGCCGTGGTCTCGTGCCCGGCGAGCAGGAACACCAGGACCTGGTCCCGGAGTTCGGACGGATCCAACCGCTCCCCGTCCTCACCGCGCGCCCGCACGAGCAGCGTCAACAGGTCGTCCGCGTCCTCGTCGCCGCCCCCGCGCGCCGCCCGCTCGGCGATGATCCGGTCGCAGACCTCGTACAGCGCCCGCTGCGCCTCAAGTCCGCGCCGGTTGGCCGGCGTCGCCCAGGTGCGCGGGAGGCGGACCGGCGCGAAGGCGCGCTCGTTGACGTACGCGCCCAGCACCGGGAAGCTGCGGTTCACCACCGCCACCGCCTCGTCCACATCGGCGCCGAAGAGGATCCGGGCGACCGCGCGCAGCGCGAACCGCGACATCTCCTCCGCCGCGTCCACCTCCCCGCCCGGCAGCCCCCGCCAGCGTTCGGCGAGGGCCTGCGCCTCCTGCGCGAGCGCGTTCGCGTAGCCGTCCACCCGGCGGCGGGTGAACAGCGGCTGGATCAGCCTGCGCTGTCGCTGGTAGTCGTCGTCCTGGCTGGTCAGCAGCCCGTTGCCGACGCTGATCCGCAGCTCGTCGTAGAAGGCGTTCTCCTTGCGGAAGTTGGCCGCCTCGCTGCCCAGCACCTGGTGGACGCCCTCGGGCGAGAACACCGCGAAGAACTCGGCGCGCAGGCCGGGCGGCCCGGCGAGGAAGCGCACCACGTCCCCGTGATCGCGGCGGGCCGCGAGGTAGGTGCGCAGCGGACGGCGGGTGAGGTCGAAGAGCGATCCGACCAGGGGGTTCCCGGTCGGTCCGGGTACAGCGGCTGCGGTGACCATCGGCACTCCTTCTTCACTCCCTCGGCATTGACTACTCCTCAACCTAACTGACTGGTATTCAGCCGAGGAAGCGGCCGCACGACGGCGCGACGACGGAGGAGGTCCGCGCGCGGCTCACTCGTACTCGGTGCCGCCCTTGCGGGTCAGGTAGGCGTCGCCGACCACCTTGGCGATCGCCCGCCCGCCGGTCACCGGGCTCCAGCGCTCGGTCACCGCCCGGACCACCACGCCCTCGCGCAGGTGGAGTTCACGCCCGGAGTGGGTCTCCTTGCCCTGCGCGTGCGCCAGCACCGTCTCGGCGTCGAACGGTCCGCGCCACAGTTCGGGCACCAACGGCAGTTCGCCGTCCAGCAGTTCAGCTGCCGGCAGCCAGTTCAGCCGCCCGTCCGCCACCGCCGACACGTCGAACGCGGCGTACCCGGGCCGTTCGGTGCGCGCGGAGACCCCGTACGTCAGGTCCTGCACGCCCTCGCCGAACACCTCCCCGAAGACGCCGACCCGCTCGGCGCCCAGCCGCTCGGCCAGCCGGGCCGCCACCGCCGGGATGTCGTAAGCGCGCACCGCCCGCCAGTACAGGTTGTGCCCGTCCTCGGCCAGCGCCAGCCCCTGTGCGCCGATCCCCTTGGACGATACCTGCACCTCGCCGGTGGCGGCGGTGTACGTCACCAGGCAGCAGGTGCCGTGCAGCTTCTCGGTCAGCACCACCGGCTCGCCCGGCTCGAAGACGTCGGGGTGGCGCTTGAGGTTCTCGATGTCCACCCAGGGCAGCAGGTCCGGCGCGCTGACCACGTCACCGCTCATCGAAGTCGGCACCGGTGGCTGCCACTTGACGATCCCGAGCAGCTCGGCGAAGTCCTCGCCCCGCTCGGCGGCCGCGGCCAGGTCGGTGCCGGCGAGCACGGCGGGCCGGCAGACGACGCCCTGGGACAGCTCTCCGCGCAGCCGTACCGCCTTCACCCGGTTCGCCCTCGATCCGGCCAGCTTGCCGGTCAGCCCGAACTCCTCGATCAACCCGTCGGGGAGGACGGCCTGTTCGGGGATGTAGACGGCGTAGTCCCCGGTCCGGTACATCCCCTTGGCGACCACCGCCCGGTAGAGGCCGACCTGCGCCAGCTCCAGGGCGTCGGCATTCGGGTGCTCAAGAATGACCAGTCTCTCGGCGGTGACTCGCAGTGTGGACATGGGCGGACTCCTCCCCTTGCTGCTCGACTGATGGCCCGATCCGAGCGGTTCTCCGGTCGTACGTACGGGCTGCGCCCACTCTGGCCGTTCGACCGGCCTCGACGCGACGGAATTTCCCGCCCCACCCCTCCCGTGCAAAGCGACAGAGGATTTATCGCTTGCATTTGCGGCACTATGATCGCCGTAATGGCCGCATCTGCGGCCAGTCATCCGCGCCCCTTCCGGCGCGCGCCCGGAGGGGAAGCACTGATGAGCACCCGTACCACCGCCACCCGCAGGCTCGCCGTCGCCACCGCGGCGGCCCTCGTCCTGGGCCTCGGGGTCACCGCCTGCGGCAGCGACGGCGGCAAGTCCACCGGGTCCGCGTCCGGCGCCTCCGCCTCCTCGGGCACCTCCGACGGCGGCGTCCCGAAGGCCACCGGCGACATCACCGTCTTCGCCGCCGCCTCGCTCAAGGAGACCTTCACCGACCTCGGCAAGAAGTTCGAGGCCACCAACCCGGGCACCAAGGTGAAGTTCAACTTCGGCGGCAGCTCCAGCCTCGCCACCAGCATCAACTCCGGCGCCCCGGCCGACGTCTTCGCCGCCGCCAGCCCGGCCACCATGAAGACCGTCACCGACGCGGGCGGCGCGAACGGCGAGCCGAAGACCTTCGTCCGGAACACCCTCACCATCGCCGTGCCCAAGGGCAACCCCAAGCACATCGCCGGCCTGAAGGACCTCACCGGCTCCGGGGTGAAGGTCGCGCTGTGCGCGAAGGAGGTGCCCTGCGGCGCCGCCGCCCAGACCGCGCTGAAGGCCGCCGGCCTGGACCTCACCCCGGTCACCCTGGAGCAGGACGTGAAGGGCGCGCTCACCAAGGTCGAGCTCGGCGAGGTGGACGCCTCCCTGGTGTACCGGACCGATGTGCGCTCCGATGCTGCGAAGATCGACGGTGTGGACTTCCCCGAGGCCGACAAGGCCGTGAACGACTACCCGATCGCCGCGCTCGCCAAGGCGCCGAACAAGGACGGCGCCGCCGCCTTCGTGGCGTACGTCCGGTCGCCCGAGGCCGCGCAGGTGCTGACCGCGGCGGGCTTCCAGACGCCGTGAGGAACCGCACCACCGGGCGCGACAGGCGCGGTACGAACGGCGGGTCCGCGCCGGCCCTGCCGCGCCGTCGCCAGGGGGCGCACCGGATCCCGGTCACGCTGCTGCTCCCGGCGCTGCTCGGGCTGGCGTTCCTGATCCTCCCGCTGGTCGGCCTCCTCGTCCGGGCGCCCTGGAGCGGCCTGTCCGAGCAGCTCACCAGCACCGCCGTCTGGGACGCCCTGCGGCTGTCGCTGATCTCGGCGACGGCCGCCACGGCGGTGTCGCTGGTCCTCGGCGTCCCGCTGGCCTGGCTGCTCGCCCGCACCGAACTGCCCGGACGGCGGGTGGTCCGGGCGCTGGTCACCCTGCCCCTGGTGCTGCCGCCGGTGGTCGGCGGTGTGGCGCTGCTGCTGGTGCTCGGGCGGCGCGGCATCGTCGGCTCCTGGCTGGACTCGGCCTTCGGCATCACGCTGCCGTTCACCACCACCGGGGTCGTGATCGCGGAGGCCTTCGTGGCGATGCCGTTCCTGGTGATCAGCGTCGAGGGCGCGCTGCGGGCCGCCGACCCCCGCTACGAGGAGGCGGCCGCGACCCTCGGCGCCTCCCGGCTGACCGCTTTCCGCCGGGTCACCCTGCCGATGATCGCCCCGGGAATCGCCGCCGGCGCCGTACTGGCCTGGGCCCGGGCGCTCGGCGAGTTCGGCGCGACGATCACCTTCGCGGGCAACTTCCCGGGCCGCACCCAGACCATGCCGCTGGCCGTCTACCTGGCCATGGAGTCCGATCCACAGGCCGCGATCGCGCTGTCGCTGGTGCTGCTGGTGGTCTCCGTCGCCGTCCTGGTGGGCCTCCGCGACCGTTGGATGTCGACCCCGTGACCCAGGACGCCGCCCGGATGAACACCCCGATGGACACCCCGAACACCGCGAGCACCTCTGGTGCCGGCACCGCCCTGGACGCCCGACTCCGGGTGGACCGCCCCGCGTTCAGCCTGGACCTCACCCTCGCCGCCGCCCCCGGCGAGGTGATCGCGCTGCTCGGCCCGAACGGCGCCGGCAAGTCCACCGCCCTGCGCGCCCTCGCCGGTCTGCTCCCGCTCACCGGCGGCCACCTGCGCCTGGACGACCGTCTCCTGGAGGACCCGGACCAGCGCCTGCACACCCCCGCCGAGGAGCGGCCGGTCGGCGTGGTGTTCCAGGACTACCTGCTGTTCCCGCACCTCAGCGCCCTCGACAACGTCGCCTTCGGCCCGCGGTGCCAGGGCCTCCCCAAGCGCGCCGCCCGGGCCGAGGCGGCCACCTGGCTGGAGCGGATGGGCCTGGCCGACCACGCCTCGGTGCGCCCCGGCCGGCTCTCCGGCGGCCAGGCGCAGCGGGTCGCGCTCGCCCGGGCGCTGGCCGTCCGCCCCCGGCTGCTCCTGCTGGACGAGCCTCTGGCCGCCCTGGACGCCCGGACCCGCCTCGACGTTCGGGCCCAACTGCGGCGCCACCTGACCGAGTTCGAGGCCGTCGCGGTGCTGGTGACGCACGACCCGCTGGACGCGATGGTGCTGGCCGACCGGCTGGTGGTGATCGAGGACGGCCACGAGGTGCAGTCCGGCAGCCCGGCGGAGGTCGCCCGGCGGCCGCGCACCGACTACATCGCCCGCCTGGTCGGACTCAACCTGTACCAGGGCCGGGCCGAGGGCACCCGGGTCGTCCTCCCGGACGGGCTGGCCATCGCCACCGTCGAGGAGCTGTCCGGCCCGGCGTTCGTGGCCTTCCCGCCCTCCGCCGTCACCCTGTACCGGGAGCGCCCGCAGTCCAGCGCGCGCAACCTGTGGCAGGCCGAGGTCACCGGCCTGGACCTGCACGGCGACCGGGTGCGCGCCGAACTCGCCGGGGACCTGCCGATGGCCGCCGACCTCACCCCGGCCGCGGTCGCGGAGCTGGGACTGGCACCGGGGGCAGCGGTCTGGGCCTCGGTCAAGGCCACCCAGACCCACGCCTACCCGGCCTGACCACGCGCCCTCCCGGAGCCGCTTGGAACCGCCCGGGGCCCTACTCCGACGGCTCGACGAAGCCCGACTCGTACGCGGCGATCACCGCCTGGGTGCGGTCCCGCGCGCCGAGCTTCGCCAGCACGCTACTGACGTGCGTCTTCACCGTCTGCACGCCCAGGCACAGCCGTTCGGCGATCTCCCCGTTGCTGAGCCCGCGCGCCACCAGCCGCAGCACCTCGGCCTCCCGCTCGGTCAGCCCCGCCCGGGCCATGGCCGACCGCGCGGCGGGGTTTCCGTGCCCGGCGGCCAGCCTGCGGATCGCGGCCGGGAACAGCAGCGACTCGCCCGCCGCCGCCAGCCGTACCGCGTGGGCGATCTCGGCCGGGCGGGAACGTTTGAGCAGGAACCCGTCGGCGCCCGCGCGCAGCGCCTGGTAGACGTAGTCGTCGTTCTCGAAGGTGGTGACGACCAGGATCCGCGGCGGCCGCTCCCCCGGTGCGCCGGGGCGCAGCAGTTCGCGGGTGGCCGCCAAGCCGTCCAGGACCGGCATCCGGACGTCCATCAGCACGACGTGCGGGCGCAGCGCGCGGGCCAGGGCCACCGCCTCCGCGCCGTCCGCCGCCTCGCCGACCACCCGCAGGTCGCCCTGCGCCTCCAGGACGGCCCGCATTCCGACCCGGACCAGTTCCTCGTCGTCGGCGAGCAGGATGTCGGTCATGTCGGCGGCGCCTCCCGTCCGGCCTTCCGGGCGGGCGACGGCTCCCGTCCGGCCGTCGTCCGCAAGATCGTTCGTCACGCGCCCAAGCGTAGGGGCAGTCGGACGTCGAGCACCCACTCCCCGTCGTCGCCCTCGGCGGACGGACCGGCGGTGGCCTCGCCGCCGAGCAGCGTGGCGCGCTCGCGGATGCCGCGCAGCCCCTTGCCGCCCCTGCGCGAACCGGCCCGGACCGGCCCCGCCGCCGTCAGCCGGTTGGTGCAGCGCAGCGCCAACTGCCCGTCCCGGACGGCGATCCGGACGCCGACCGGCTCGCCGGGTGCGTACTTGAGCGCGTTGGTGACGCCCTCCTGGACGATCCGGTAGCTCTCCCGGGAGAGCACTCCGGGCAGCGCGCCGGCCGGCACCTCGATCCGAGCCTCGACCGGACTGCCGGCCGCGCGGGCGGTGTCGAACAGCGCGGGCAGCTGGTCGATGCCGGGCTGCTCGGTGGCCACGCCGCCTCCGGTCGACCCTGCCGCCGTTCCCGTCGGGGTGTCGCGCAGCAGGACCAGGGTGCGTTCGAGGTCCTCCATGGCCTGCCGCCCGGTCTCCTCGATGACTTCGAGCGCCTTGGCGACGAACGCCGGGTCGCCGACCTCGCGTGCCGCACCCGCCTGAAGAACCGTCACCGTCAGTGCGTGGCCGATGGAGTCGTGCAGCTCCCGCGCCAACCGGTTGCGCTCCAGCAGCCGTTCGGCCCGCAGTTCCGCCTCCGCCAGCCGCTCCGCCGGGGACGGCCCCAACAGTCGTACGGCCATGGCGAGTTGGAGGCGACCTGCGCCGACCACCAGCCAGCCGTAGCCGAGCGGCAGCAGCGGGGCGAGCGGGAGGTACCGGAAAGCCTGCGGCCCGGTCAGCAGGCCGAAGGCCGCGTTGAGGCCGAACGTGGTCACGAACCCCACCACCGCACCGAGTACCACCCGCCCGATCAGCCAGCCCGCCGTACGCCGCCGGTCCGCCCAGGAGCGGGAGGGGTCGACGGCGATGTCCTCCTCGCGGTCGGGCACCAGCAGCAGCCGCGCCTGCACTCCCTCGGCCCGCCGGGCCGCCGGGATCTGCGCGACCAGCACGAGCAGCACGACGTCCGTCGACACGCTCAACGACAGGATGTGACCGAGGCTCTGGTGGTACGTCCCCGGGTAGATCATCAGGACGACGCCCACGAAGATCCACCCGACCAACAGGTGCAGCAGCCGGGCGTAGGTGGCGCCGGCCACCAGCGGTGCGAGGAGCGCGCGGATCACCCTCGCGGTCCTCGCCCTCGCGGGCCTTGCCCTCGCGGACCTCGACCCCCCGCGGATCACCCTCCCGACCTCGACGGGCACGGACTTCCCGCTCATCGCCTTCCGGAGCACTCCCAAGCTTGGCACCGGGCCATCCTGCCAGCTCAACGCCGTTCCCGCGCTCCCCCGCGGGACCACCGCGGCCTCCCTCCCGGGAGGGAGGCCGTTCCCCGCCCCGGCGGGATCCGCTCACCCGGCCTCCTCCGGTCGAATGGAGTCACCGTCCGAAGCGCGGACGGTGACCACCTGTGAGGAGGGGCGGCCACCGTGATCGAGATCCAGGGCCTGACCAAGGAGTACGACGGCCGACGAGTCGTCGACGACCTGTCCTTCGAGGTCCGGCCCGGAGTGGTGACCGGCTTCCTCGGCCCGAACGGCGCCGGGAAGAGCACCACCATGCGGCTGGTCCTCGGCCTGGACCGGCCCACCGCCGGACACGCCCTGGTCGACGGCCGCCCGTACGCCGAACTCGCCGAGCCGCTGCGCCGGGTGGGCGCGCTGCTGGACGCCCAGGCCCTGCACGGCGGGCGGACGGCGCAGGGCCACCTGCGCTGGCTCGCCGCGAGCAACGGCCTCCCGCAGCGACGGGTCGGCGAGGTGCTGGCCCAGGTGGGCCTGGCGGAGGTGGCCGGACGGCGGATCCGGGGCTTCTCCCTCGGCATGCGCCAGCGCCTCGGGGTGGCCGCCGCGCTGCTCGGCGACCCACCGGTGCTGATGCTGGACGAACCGGTGAACGGCCTCGACCCCGAGGGCATCCGCTGGATCCGCACCCTGTTGCGCGAACTCGCCGCCGAGGGGCGTTCGGTCCTGGTCTCCTCCCACCTGATGACCGAGATGGCGCTCACCGCGGACCACCTGGTGGTGATCGGCCGCGGCCGACTGCTCGCGGACGCCGCCACCACCGAGTTCATCGACCGCCACGGCCGGACCCGGATCCGGGTGCGGGCCGTGGACCCGGCCAAGCTGGCCGCCCTGTTCGGCGGCGGCGGCGGTCACGAGTTCGCCGCCGAACAGGTCGACGGCGGCGCGTGGGAGGTGACCGGCGCCGAACCCGAGCGGATCGCGGCGCTCGCCGCCGCCAACGGCGTGGTGCTGTACGAGATCGCGGTCCAGCAGGACTCGCTGGAGGAGGCGTTCATGCGGATGACCGCCGACAGCGTCGAGTACCGCGCAGAGGTCGCACGGTGAACCTCAACCCGCCCGCCCGGCGGGCCTTCAACGCCGAGCGGATCAAGTTCACCACCCTCCACTCGCTCTGGCTCCCGCCACTGGTCGCCGTACTGCTCAGCGCCGGTGTCACCACGGCCGTCGGCACGTGGCTCCACGGCGCGGACCACAACATCACCGACGACCCCGGCGTCGGCGTCTTCTACGGGCTCAACTTCGGCCAGGTCGCCCTGGTCTCCTTCGGCGTCCTGCTGATCGGGCAGGAGTTCAACACCCGGATGCTCGACGTCTCGCTCACCGCCGTCCCCCGACGCGGCCGGCTGTACGGGGCCAAGCTGGCGCTGGGGGCGCTGGTCGGCCTCGGAGCGGGCGCGGCCGGAACGGCGGGCGCCTTCGCCGGGTACGCGGCCACCATCCCCGGCGACTGGCACGGCCCCGCGTTCACTCGCGCGGCCACGGCCGGCGTGCTCTACCCCACGCTACTGGTGGTGTTCTGCCTCGGACTGACCGCGATGCTGGGCAACCTCACCGCCGCCATGGGCCTGTTGACCCCGACCGTCTTCCTGCTCTCGCCGCTGCTCGGCAGCGTGCCGGGGGTGCGCCGGGTGGTCCAGTTCCTGCCCGACCGGGCCGGCCAGTACGCGCTGCACTACGCCGACGATCCGCAGGTCGCGTACGGGCACTGGACCGGACTGCTGATCATGGCGTTCTGGACGGCCGTGGCGGCGTACGGCGGCCTGCTCGCCCTGCGGCGCACCAAGTGACCTCGGAGCAAGGAGAGGTGAGGATGGGCCTGGGCAACGCCCTGCGCGCCGAACGGATCAAGTTCACCACCCTGCCCTCGCAGTGGACGGCCCCGCTGACGGCACTGGTGCTGACCGTCGGCATCACGGCGGCCGTCAACGCCGCCTACGCGACGAAGGACCACACCCCCGGCGAGGACCCGGCGGGCGGGATCTTCTACGGCCTGCTGTTCGGCCACGTCGCGGTGGCCTGCCTCGGAATCCTGCTGGTCGGGCAGGAGTTCAACACCCGGATGATCGGCGCCTCGCTCACCGCCGTCCCCCGGCGGGGCCGGCTGTACGGTGCCAAGCTGATGCTCGGCGCCGGGCTGGGCCTGCTGCTCGGGCTGGCCTCGACGGCGGGCTGCTTCCTCGCCTACGACGCCACGGCCGGCCTGGACCTGTCCACCCCGGGGCTGGGGCGCAGTTTCCTGGCGGGGGTGCTCTACCACCCGATGATGGTGCTGATCTGCCTCGGGCTGACCGCGATGCTGGGCAACTTCAGCGCGGCGCTCGGGCTGCTCACCCCGATGGTGTTCCTCGGTACCACCTGGCTGGCCGCGATCCCCGGCGTCCGCGAGGCCGGCCAGTTCCTGCCCGACCGGGCCGGGCTGTACGCGATGCGCACCCAGCCCGAGGCGGGCATCCACTACGGGCACTGGACCGGGCTGCTGATCATGGCGCTGTGGACCGCTGCGGCGGTGTACGGCGGGTGGCGGGCGATGCGGCGGTACGAGGCCTCGGGGGGCTGACGGCGGGCGGCGAACAAAAAACAGCAAACAGATGACAGATTTCGAAATCTGTCATCTGTTCGCTGTTCGCTGCCATCCGTTCGCCGTCGGACGCCAGCCATCGGCCGCCAGACGTCAGCCGTCGACAGTCGGCGGCCGGCCGTCAGACGCCGGCCGTCCCCCGCAACGCCGGGTGGTCCGCGATCACCGTGCAGCTACCCGGCGCGATCTCCGTGAAGCCCGCGTCCTGGACCACCGGCAGTCCGCTGCGGACCAGCCCCTCCCACGCCTCCGGCGAGGCCGTCCGAACCGCGAGCGCGAACCCGGACTCCGCCCACTCCTTGCGCTGGGCGTCGTCCAGCCGCCACCAGGCGAGCTGCGCGGCGTGCCCGGTCTGCGCCATCGTCTTGCCCGCGCTCATCTCCAGCTCCGGGTTGAGCCACAGCACCGGCAGCCCCTGCTCGGGCGCACCGGGCTCGCCCGCCTCCTCCAGGTCCGTCCCGGAGACCTGGAGCTTGGCGAGGTCCTTCGGCCAGCCGTCCAGCGGAATCGGCGGGAACACCCGCACCTCCGCCTCCCGTCCCCGCACCGTGATGCCCGGCAGCTCGCCCGCCCGGCGCCACTCCCCGCCCCGGGCCCGTCGCACCACCTTGCGGATCCGGGCGTCCTCCCAGGCCGTGACCCGCTCCGCCCACTCGCCGTCCGCCTCCGTCACCCGGGGGTCGGCGAGCAGCGTGAGCACCGCCCGCGCCGAGGTCTCCAGCGCGTCCGTCCGCCCGGGCGGCGTGGCCCGCTCCAACCGGACGACCAGCGGCAGCACGTACTGCGGCAGCTCGTCGCGGTCCTCGGGGTCGGGGGAAGCATCGGTCGCGGGAACGGAGGCCTGGTCATCGAACGGAGAAGTCACCCGTCCAGCATGCCAGCCCCGCCCCACCCGGCTCCCCCAGCCCCACTCCTCCCCGTCCCACCCCTCCCCGTCCGTCCCCGGCCATCCCCCCGCTCCGGCTCAGCGCAGCCGCTGCCGCAACTCGTCCACCGCCGCCCGGATGCCCGCGCCGTACGCGTCCCCGGGCAGCGCGTCCAGGCTCCGCACGGCCCGTTCGAGCTGCTCGCGCGCCAGGTCGGGCTCGCCGAGCTTGAGGTGGTCGGAGGCCAGGTTGAGGTGCAGCGAGGGGTAGAAGGCCCGCACCTGGAGGGCGGACTCGTACGTCCGGGCGCGCTCGGCGGTCAGCGAGTCGGCGGCCGCGAGGGCCCGGCGGTCCCACTCCAGCTCGGCCCTGGGGTCGTCCTGCAGGTCGGCCAGATAGTGCGCCAGGACACAGCGGTGGAAGACGTCCCGCTCCCCCAGCGCCTCCCAGAGCGCCTCGAAGCTGGCCCGCGCCTCGGCCGTCCGCCCGTGCTGGGCCGCCTGCACGCCGTCCAGCCCGAGTGCGATCCGGTCCAGTGCCGACGACTCGTCGGCAGCGGACTCCCCCGAGCGCACGCCCCTCGAACCGGGCACATCAGACACATCGGACATGTCCGCAGCCTAACCGCCCACCCGCCGCCGCGCCCCGTCCAGCCGGTGCCGATGCCCGCTCAGCACCGACGCCCGCTCAGCACCGACACGGGCTCAGCACCGACGCGGGCTCAGCGCCGGTAGCCGCGCTGCGGGTCCCGCTCCTCCGCGTCCTCGTACATGAGGAACCAGCCCTCCGGATGCGTCGCCGCCAGCAGCAGCTCGGTGCGCTGTTCCGCGCCCAGCTCAGGGTCCCCGTCGTCCGGCCCGTACACGCCGAAGAGCTCGTCGTGGCAGCCGTCCCAGTCGTAGTCGTACAGGTCGGCCGGCAGGTCGCCCATCATGTCCGCGACCGACTCGGGCTGGGCCCCGAGCAGCGCGCGGGCGTCCACCAGCGCCATCCGCAGCGCGAGCTCCTCGGCCAGGCAGCGCGGCAGCGGCCACTCGCCGAGTGCGAGGTCGTCGGCGAGGTCGTCGAAGGCCCGGGCCATCGTGCGGCGCCAGCCCTGGTGCAGCCGCCAGGTGCGCTGGGGCAGCCGGGCGAAGACCGCCCAGTCCACGTCCTCGCCCTCGGCGACCGGCTCGTCCGCGTGCTCGTCGAGGTCGTCGTAGGCGGCGTCGGCCAGGCCGATCAGCTGGGCGTGCAGCAGACAGGCGGTGCGCGGGGTGAGGGTCCAGTCCGCACCCGCGCCGCCGTCCTCCTCGTCGCCGTCCAGCGGGAACAGCTCGCCGAAGTCCGGCGTGAAGTCCTCGGTGACGCTGATCTCCAGCGTGCCGCCCATCGCCTCGACGCCGGGGATGGCGGCCACCAGCCGATCGGGGTGCAGCAGCGCGCCGAGCGCGGCGTTGGCGTCCTCAGCCACCTCCCGCAGCAGTTCGCGGCGCTGGCCGACCGGATCGATGCCGTCGAAGTCCAGCTCCTCGACGGCCTTGATCGCGGCCGCGCGCAGCGCCGGCCAGTCGGTGATCCGCAGGCCCAGCACCACCGTCGCCTCGATCTCCTGCGCACCGGAGAATTCCGCCGCGCCCGGCCCCTGCGGATGATCGCTTCGCTCGCCCATGGGGCTACGGTACGGCTTTTCCGTCGCCCGATCACCGGTCTGAACCAGCTTCCCGACGCCTTCTCGGCCACCTCTTCCCGACCGTCCACCGGCCGCGCCTCTGTCACTCGGACGCGCTACCCCGGCAGGATGGGCCCCATGGCTGACATCAACGAGTACGGCGGCGGGCAGGGCCCGAACGCCGACGTCCTGGTCGTGACCACCAACGACATCCCCGGCTACCGGGTCGACCACGTGATCGGCGAGGTCTTCGGACTGACCGTGCGCAGCCGTCACATCGGCAGCCAGATCGGCGCCGGACTGAAGTCGCTGATCGGCGGCGAGCTGCGCGGCCTGACGAAGACCCTGGTCGAGAGCCGCAACGAGGCGATGGCGCGGCTGGTCGAGCAGACCAAGGCGCGCGGCGGCAACGCGGTGCTGATGATGCGCTTCGACGTGACGGAGGCGGCGGACGTGGGCACCGAGGTCTGCGCCTACGGCACGGCCGCGGTGGTCTCGCCCGCCTCCTGAGACGCCTCCCGGGACACCTCCTGGGACACCTCCTGAGGCCGCCCCCTCACCTGGGGAAACGCCTCGGGGAACAGCCGCCGGTCCGCCCATGTTTCACCGGCGTGACTGTTTACGGCGCAACTAATGGTGCAACCGGCGGCTCGACCAGCGACGCGGTCGGCGACCCGGTCGGCGACGCGACCAGCGGCTCGGTCGGCCGCACGAGCGGTGACGAGCAGCACCGCGTCGACGTCCTGGTGGTGGGCGCCGGGCAGGCGGGCCTGTCCGCCGCCTACCACCTCCGCCGCCGCGGCTTCGCCCCCTACCGGGACGGAGTCGACGGCGGCTTCGTGGTGCTCGACGCCAACGCCACCCCCGGCGGCGCCTGGGCGCACCGCTCGCCGTCCCTGCGGATGGCCACCGTGCACGGCTTCCACGACCTCCCGGACGCCGAGCTCCCGCCGCCCGATCCCGAGGCCCCCGCGCGCGAGGTGGTGCCGGGGTACTTCGCGGCGTACGAGGCCCGGCACGCGCTCCCGGTCGTACGCCCGGTCGCGGTTCACGCGGTGCGCGCCGAGTCCGAGCGCCCCGACTCCCGGCTGCTGGTCGAGACCGACCGCGGCACCTGGTCCACCCGGGCGCTGATCAACGCCACCGGCACCTGGACCCGCCCCTTCCTCCCCCACTACCCGGGCCGCTTCGCGGGCCGGCAGCTGCACTACGCCGACTACCGGGGCCCCGAGGAGTTCACCGGCCGGCGGGTCCTGGTGGTGGGCGGCGGCGCCTCGGCGATCCAGGTGCTGTCCGAGGTGGCGGCGGTCGGCGAGACGGTCTGGGTCACCCGCTCCGAACCGGTCTACCACGAAGGGCCGTTCACCCCCGAGTACGGACGCGCCGTGGTCGCCAAGGTCGAGGAGCGGGTCCGCCAGGGCCTGCCGGTGCGCAGCGTGGTGAGCGTGACCGGGCTCGGCCCGTCCGTCGCGTACCGGCGCGCCGAGGAGCTGGGTGCGCTGCACCGCCGACCGATGTTCGACCGGCTGACCGAGCACGGGGTCGCCTGGGGGGACGAGGAGCTGGCGGTGGACGCGATCGTCTGGGCGACCGGCTTCCGCCCCGAGGTCGGCCACCTGGCCCCACTCGGCCTGCGCTCCCCCGGCGGCGGCATCGCGCTCACCGGCACCCGGGCCACCGCCGACCCGCGCGTCCACCTGGTCGGCTACGGCCCGTCCGCCAGCACCATCGGCGCCAACCGGGCCGGGCGCGCCGCCGTCAACGACCTGGTCGGGCTGCTCGGGGACCCGGCGGGGCAACCCACCCCGGCCGCGGTCTGACCCGCGGCCACCCGCCTCACCCCCCTTCACGAACCCCCTCGCCGGCCCCCTCACCGACCGCCTCGCCGGCCCCCTCACCGGCGAGCCGGTCACGGTGCTCCTCGGCCCAACCACCCAGCAGCACCAGCACCTCGTGCAGCGACCGCCCGAGCCCGGTGAGCGCGTACTCGACCCGGTAGGGCGGTTCGGCCCGGGCGGTACGGCTGACGTACCCCTCGTGTTCGAGCGTGCGCAGCGCACGGGTCAGCACCCGGCGGCTGAGGTCGGCCACAGCCCGGTCCAACTCGTTGTAGCCGTAGGGGCGTTCGGCCAGCAGGCTGATCAGGACGACGCTCCAGCGGTCCCCGATCCGGTGCAGCACGGACGTTGCCGGGCAGTGCGCCCGGTCATCCGCCGACACCGGCCCGCCCGGGCTCCCCGCCACGGGCGCAGCGGACACGGGCGCAGTGGACATGCGCACAGTGGACACGGGCGCAGTGGACACGGATGTTCCCTCTATCGGCGAACCGCTCACCCGGCCCATGATCGCTCCAACCACACCACGGAGCCGAGGAGTTCACATGTTCGCCATCACCGGAGCGTCCGGCAGGCTGGGCCGGCTGACGCTCGCCGCCCTGGTCGATCGGGTCGGCGCGGCCGGGGTGGTGGCCGTCACCCGCACCCCGGGAGCGGTCGCCCAGACGCGCCGAGTCCGCACCCGTACAGCCGACTTCGCCGATCCGGCCACACTGCCCGCGGCCTTCGACGGCGTCCGGCGGCTGCTGCTGATCAGTGCCGACCGGACTCCCGGACGGCTGGCGCTGCACCGGGCCGCGATCGGGGCAGCGGTGGCGGCCGGGGTGGAGCACGTCGTCTACACCTCGGTGGTCCGGGCCGCGGACCCCGGCAACCCCGTTCCCGAAGCCCTGGACCACGGCCGGACCGAGGCCCTGCTCACCGCCTCCGGACTCGCCCACACCGTGCTGCGGGTGAACGTCTGGCCCGACCTGCTGCTGCTCTCCGGCCTGGCCCGACTGGCGGTCTCAGCCGGTGAGTTGCCGAGCAGCGCGGGCGACGGCCGGGTCGGCTACGTCTCCCGCGCGGACACCGCCCTGGCCGCCGCCGCCCTCCTCGCCGGTGAGGGCGCACCGCCCGGCCGGCTCCTGGACTTCACCGGCCCCGGGCTCACGGACGGCCAGGTGGCGTCCGCGCTCACCGAGGCCACCGGACGTCCGGTCCGGCACCGGCCGGTCGCCGACCACGAGGTGGCCGGGGCGCTGACGGCCCTCGGGGTGCCGCCCGCGCTCGCGACCGGCTGGGGCGAGAACGACCCGTTCCGGCGCGCCGGCTGGTTCGACGTCCCGGAGGACGGCACCGCCCGCCGACTGCTCGGGCGGGAGCCAGTGACGCTCACGGACTTCTTCGCCTCCCACCGCACCGAACTGCTCGGCGGGTGAAGGAGGTTCAGCGGTCGTAGTCGACGGTCACCCGGTCGGTGAGCGGGCGGGCCTGACAGGTGAGGACGTAGCCGGCGGCCAGTTCCTTCTCCTCCAGCGCGAAGTTGCGGCGCATCTCCACCTCGCCCTCGGTGACCAGGGCGCGGCAGGTGCCGCAGACCCCGCCCTTGCAGGCGAAGGGCAGGTCGGGGCGGGAGCGCTGGGCACCGTCCAGGATCGAGCGGTCGCGCGGGAGGGAGAGGGTGCTGCCCCGGCCGTCCAGGACGACGGTGACCTCGCTGCGCTCCCCGGGAGCGCCCTCGGCGTCGCCGTCCGTACGGTCCCAGTCCTCGTCGCGCTCGGCGAGCGGCTCGTCCTCGGCGTGGAACAGCTCCTGGTGCACCCGCTCGGCGGGGACGTCCAGTTCGGCAAGCAGCTCCTTCGCCCCGGCGACCATGCCGAACGGTCCGCACAGCCACCAGTGCCCGACGCCGCCGACGTCCACCAGCGCCGCCAGCAGCGCCCTGACCCGCTCCGGGTCCAGGCGGCCACTGAGCAGTTCGGCGTCCCGGGTCTCCCGGGAGAGGACGTGGACCAGCTGGAAGCGGCCGAGGTAGCGGTCCTTCAGGTCGGCCAGCTCGTCGGCGAACATCACGGTGTCGCTGCGCCGGTTGCCGTAGAGCAGGGTGACGGTGGAGCGGCGGTCGGCGGCCAGCACGGAGGCGGCGATCGACAGCATCGGGGTGATGCCGGAGCCGGCGGCGAGCAGCACGTGGTCGGCAGGGACGCCGAGCTCGGGGGTGAACAGGCCGGACGGCGTCAGCACCTCCACCTCCTCGCCGGGCCGGGCCTCGCGCACCAGCCAGCGCGAGAACAGCCCGCCGGGCACCTCCCGGACGGCGATCCGCAGCGGACCGCCGGCGGGGGCGCAGATCGAGTACGAGCGGCGCTCGTCGACGCCGTCCACCACCTTGCGCAGCGTCAGGGTCTGCCCGGGCCGGAAGGCGTACTCGGCCGCCAGAGCGTCCGGCACCGCGAAGGTCACCGCCACGGCGTCCTCGCAGAGCCGCTCCACCCGGTCGATCCGCAGCTGGTGGAAGGCCGGGCGGCGGGCGGGGCGGACGGTGTCCGTCACTGGGGTCGCGGCGGGCATTCAGATCTCCTTGACGCGTTCGAACGGCTCGCGGCAGGCGCGGCAGCGCCAGAGCGCCTTGCAGGCGGTGGAGCCGAAGCGGGACAGCTCCTCCGTGTCGGCATCGCCGCAGTGCGGACAGGCCACGGGGGCCGCGGTCGCGGTGCCCGTGCGGGCGGGGCCGAGGGTGAGGGGGACCGGCCCGCGCCCGGCCGGCGCGGCCCCGCCCGGTCGCGGCGGGGCGATGCCGGCGGCGGCGAGCTTGCGGCGGCCCTCGGCGGTGATCAGGTCGGTGGACCAGGGCGGGTCCAGCCGCAGCCGTACCCGGACGTCCGGGTACCCGGCCGCGCGCAGCCGGCGGTCCACGTCGGCGGCCATCTCGGCGACGGCCGGGCAGCCCGAGTAGGTCGGGGTCAGCCAGGCGGTGACCGCGCCGCTGCCGCCGTCCACCTCGACGTCCGCCAGCACGCCCAGGTCGGCCAGGGTGAGCATGGGCAGCTCCGGGTCCGGGACGGCCGCGGCGACCTCCCAGGCCTGGTCGCGGACGGTGTCCACGGCGGCTACAACGCCTGCGCCGGCCGCGGTGCCGGTCACCACGTCGCCCCCGGGTGCGCGCGAGCCACCACCTGCAACTCGGCGAGCAGCGGACCGAGCGCCTCGGTGTGCACCCCGTCCCGACCGGCCCGGCCGAGCACGGTGGCCAGCGGCGGGACGTCCGGCACGGTCAGCCCGGCCTCGGCGACGACGGCGCCGAGCGCGCGCAGCACCGGTTCGCGCAGCTCCGCCGGGTCCACGCCGACCCGCCGTTCCACCGGGTGCGCGGTGAACAGCTCCTCCAGCAGCGGCCAGACCGCGTCCAGCCCCGCCTGCATCCGCTCCGCCGAGTACGGCGTGCCGTCGCCGAGCCGCAGCGTCCAGGCGGTGGCGTACTCGCGATGGTACGCCAGCTCCTTCACGCCCCGGGCGGCGACCGCGGCCAGCACCGGGTCGGGGTGCGCGCTCAGCGCCTCGTACAGGACGCCGCGGGTGGTGGCGAACAGCAGCAGGCGGGCGATCGAGTACGCGAAGTCGCCGTTCGGGGTCTCCACCAGGCGGACGTTGCGGAACTCGTGCTCCTCCCGCCAGTACGCCAGGTCGTCCTCGCTGCGGCCGGTGCCGTCCGCCTGGCCCGCCCGGGTGAGCAGCAGGCGGGCCTGGCCGAGCAGGTCGAGTCCGAGGTTGGCGAGCGCGACCTCCTCCTCCAGCTCGGGTGCCCGGGTGCACCACTCGATCAGCCGCTGGGCGAGGATCAGCGCGTCGTCGCCGAGCATCAGGCAGTAGGCGGCCAGGTCGGCGCCGTCCAGGCCGGCGGGCAGGGCGGTGTCCACGCCGAGCAGCGGGTCGGCGAAGCCCGTCCCGTACGCCCAGCGGCCCTCGCCCTCGGGGCCGGGGGCGGCCTCGGCGAGGCTGAGGTAGACGTGGTCGTCCTCGGTGCCGGACGTCGCGGTGGATGTCGCAGCCTGTGTGGTGGTGGACGTGGCGGGCGTGGTGTGGTCGTGCACGGTGGCTCCCCCGTCAGATGTGCGGGACATCCTCGGGGATGTCGTAGAAGGTCGGGTGGCGGTAGACCTTGTCGCCGCTGGGCTCGAAGAACGGGTCGCGCTCGTCCGGGGTGGAGGCGGTGATCGCGTCCGAGCGGACCACCCAGAGGCTGACGCCCTCGTTGCGGCGGGTGTACAGGTCGCGGGCGGCGAGCAGGGCCATCCGGTCGTCGGACGCGTGCAGCGAGCCGACGTGGACGTGGTTCAGGCCGCGCCGGGGACGGACGAACACCTCGTACAGCGGCCAGCAGGCCCTGGAGTCGGCCTTGGAGCCGGCCTTGTGCTCGGCCTTGTGCTCAGCCGGGGACTCGGCGTGGGGGGCGGCCGGGGACTCGGTCACTTTCCGTTCTCCTGTTCGGTGTGCTGCTCGGCGGCCGCCGCGGCTGCGGCGTGTTCGGCGGCGCGCTTGGCCGCGTGGGCGACGGCCGCCTCGCGCACCCAGGCGCCGTCCTCGTGAGCGGTCCGGCGGCGCTCGATCCGCTGGGTGTTGCAGGGGCCCTGGCCGTGGATGACCCGGGTCAGCTCGGACCAGTCCGGCTCGCCGAAGTCCCAGCCGCCGCGCTCCTCGTTCCAGCGCAGTTCGGGATCGGGGAGGGTGACGCCCAGGTGCTCGGCCTGCGGGACGGTCATGTCGACGAACCGCTGCCGCAGCTCGTCGTTGCTGTGGCGCTTGATCCGCCAGGCCATCGAGCGGGCGGTGTTCGGCGAGTCGGCGTCCGGGGGGCCGAACATCATCAGCGACGGCCACCACCAGCGGTCGACCGCGTCCTGGACCATCCGGCGCTGGGCCTCGGTGCCGCGCATCAGCGTCATCAGCAGCTCGAAGCCCTGGCGCTGGTGGAAGGACTCCTCCTTGCAGATCCGCACCATCGCGCGGGCGTACGGGCCGTAGCTGCAACGGCAGAGCGGGACCTGGTTGCAGATCGCGGCGCCGTCCACCAGCCAGCCGATCACGCCGACGTCGGCGAAGGTGAGGGTGGGGTAGTTGAAGATCGAGGAGTACTTCTGGCGGCCGCTGATCAGCTTCTCGGTGAGCTCGGCTCGGTCGACGCCCAGGGTCTCGGCGGCGGCGTAGAGGTAGAGGCCGTGGCCGGCCTCGTCCTGCGCCTTGGCGAGCAGGATGGCCTTGCGGCGCAGCGAGGGCGCCCGGGTGAGCCAGTTGCCCTCGGGCTGCATGCCGATGATCTCGGAGTGGGCGTGCTGGGCGATCTGGCGGATCAGGGTGGCCCGGTAGGCGTCCGGCATCCAGTCCCTGGGCTCGATCCGCTGCTCGGCGGCGATCACCGCCTCGAACCGGTCCTCCGGCGTCTGCGCGGGGACCGCCTCGGCCACCTCTGCTGTCACCACGGTCCCCTCTCGTGTCCTGCCCGGCCGGCCCTCCCTGGGCACCAACCGACTGACCGTTCGGTCGGTACCATTCTGCGCGGCCGGGCGGAGGGATGGCAAGGGATGACGGCAGGAGGCGGGGCGGGCGGGGCGGTGCGGCGATGCGGGCGGTGCCCGACAGCACGGACGACGGATACGGATAACAGCTGACAGAATCTGAAATCTGTCAGCTGTTATCCGTTAGCTGTTACCTGTTACCTGTTACCCGTCATCAATGACCCGCCACCCGCCGCCTCACCCCTCCCCGCGGTCCCGCAGCCGCGGCAGCGGCACCGCGAGCAGCGCCGCGATCAGGGCGATCCGGGGAGCTATCTGGTCCAGCCGGATGTGCTCGTGCCGGGCGTGCGCCCCGGCCCCCACCGCGCCGAAGCCGTCCAGCGTCGGCAGTCCGCGCGAGCCCGGCAGGTTGGTGTCCCCCGCCCCGCCCGCCGGGGCGCCGTCCAGCTGCTGCCCGAGCACCGCGGCGAGCGAACGCACGTGCCGCAGCAGCGGGTTGCCGGTCCGCTCGGGCCAGGCCGGACGGCTGGACAGCACCTCCGTCCGCACCCGGGCCCCCGGGCGCAGTGCGGTGAGCCGGGCAAGGTTGTCGAGCGTACGGCGCTGCGCCTCCGCGGTGGCGAACCGCAGGCCGAGCTCCGCCTCGGCCCGTCCGGCGATCACGTTGGCCCGCGAACCCCCGGTGATCCGACCGGCGTTGAGCTCGGTGCCGGGCTGACCCGCGAGGCCCCGGACGGCCACGAGCTGGTCGACGAGTTCGTCCACCGCCGACACCCCCTCGCGTGCGTCGTTGCCCGCATGGGCCTCCCGCCCGGTCACGGTGAGCCGAACCCTGCTGCTGCCGCGCCGCGCCGTCTTCAGCCGGCCGTCCGGATGCGGCGGCTCCAGCCCCAGCACCGCCGCCGCGCCGCGCAGTTGGCGCTCGACCAGACGCCGCCCGTCCGGGCTGCCGACCTCCTCGTCGGAGACCACGACCAGTCGCACGGCACGGTGCGGCCGCTGCCCCAGGTCCGCGAGCAGCGCCAACGCGCCCTCCAGGACGGCGAGTCCGCCCTTCATGTCGACCACACCGGGCCCGGTGAGCCGCCCGTCCTGCTCGGCCACCGGCCAGTCCGCCAGGGTGCCGACCGGCCAGACGGTGTCGTGGTGGCCGACGATCAGCAGGTGGGGCAGCGTCTCGTCCCGCCCCTCCCACTCCAGTACGAGGTGGTCGCCGGCCGGCCCGGGTTCGCGGCGGGCGGTGGCCCCGGTGGCGCGGAACCCGTCGGCCAACTCCTCGGCGAGCGCGTCGAGTCGGGGTGCGTCACCGCTCGGCGACTCGATCCGGGCCAGGTCGGCGCAGCGGCGCCGGACGGCACCGGCGAGGGTGCGGGCCCGCACGCTGAGCGCCTGGGGCAGGCCGGGCAGGGCCGCGGTGGTGCCGGCCGCAGCGGTACCGGCAGCGGGGGTGCCGGCCGCAGCGGTACCGGCAGCGGGGGTGCCGGCCGCAGCGGTACCAGCAGCGGGGGTACCGGCAGCGGGGGTACTGGCAGTGGCGCTACCGGCCGTGGCGCTACCGGCAGCGGCGGAAGGGGCGGTGGTGACAGCGAGGGCCTCGCCGTCGGCGGCGGCCGGAACGGCCACAGGTGCGCGGTCGGGCTCCGCGGCCGCGCCCGGTGCGGCCGGCGACCCGACGATCTGGGGACTCAACGCTCGCCTCCGCGGCCGCCGCCGGTATTCAGTGGCCGTACAGGCCGACCGCCCCCGCCCGGGTACCAGGCCCGACCGGACCGTACCGGTCGGCCGGGATGGTGGGCGGCCCGGCAGAACGGCCCGTCTGGCCCAAGTGCGTTGGAACGGCTGGGCGGCATGCTTGGCATTGCGTCCTCCTCGCTCGATCCGGTGGCCCCGGTCCGCCCGGAACCCCGTGGACGGCTGCCTCCTGACGGCGGGCGCAGTGGCCGGACCGCCGCAGGGAAGCCGAGATGTGAGCCTAGAAGAACCGTTCGGTTTCCTGCGAGGTGGCCCTGCTCCCAGCGTGCCGCTACGGGCCCCGGCCTCGGGCACCCGTCGGAAAACGGCGGCAGGCGCTCGGCGCGCGGGCCTGGATCGGCGCGCGGGCGCGGTCGCCGGATCGCGCCCACCTCCACCATGGACCCGCCGCCCGGGTTCGGCAGCGCAAACCGCCAAGGCACGGCATTTCCACGCCGGATGGGTGACCTCGTCTCAGCGGACGGTACGAACCGGAGGCACACCACGGCTCAGGGAAGCCCGTCGCGACGCCCGCACCGAAGCCCGGGCGACATCCACGTGAACACCGTCCGACGCTGCGCCCCGGCCCGCCCCCGCGAGCGCCTGCAGGCGCGCCGCTCACGCACCGTCCCCGACCAGCCCCGCATCGCGTGCGAGCAGCGCGGCCTGGACCCGGTTGCCCACGCCGAGCGCGGTGAGGATCCGGCTCACGTGCGCCTTGACGGTGCTCTCCCTCATCCCGAGGACGCCCGCGATCTCGGCGTTGGAGAGCCCGTCGGCGAGTTCGCGCAGCACCTCGGTCTCGCGCGGGGTGAGCCCGGCGACCCGGCTGCGGGCGGCGACCGCCCGGGGCGCGCCGGCCCGGTGGTACCGGTCGATCAGCCGCCGCGCGGCCGCCGGGTGCAGCATCCCCTGGCCGCCGGCGACCACGTGGACGGCCCGGGCGATCTCGGCGGGCGGGGTGTCCTTGAGCAGGAAGCCGTCGGCCCCGGCGGCGAGCGCCTGGTACACGTACTCGTCCAGGTCGAAGGTGGTGAGCGCGATGACCCGCGGGGCGTCGGGCAGTTCGCGCAGCCGCCGGGTGGCGGCGATGCCGTCGAGCCGGGGCATCCGGATGTCCATCAGCGCGACGTCGATCCGGTGGCTGCGCGCGAGCTCGACGGCCTGCAGCCCGTCGGCGGCCTCGGCGACCACGGCCAGGGCCGGGTCCTGGGCGAGCAGGTCCACCAGGCCGAGGCGCACCAGCGCGTCGTCGTCGACCACCATCGTGCGGATCATGCGGCGTCCTTCGGCTGCGAACTCGAACCGGGCCCCGGGCCTCCGGTGGGGACCCGGGCGGGATCATGACCTGCACCCCGAGCAGGATTCGAGGCGGGGCTCGGGGCGGGGTCAAGAGCGGGATTCGGGGCGGGGTTCGGGCCGGCCGCCGCGGGCGGCACCGTCTGCGGCGGCCGCTCGGGCGCGGGCAGCCGGGCGGCGACC
>NZ_LFMD02000007.1:1021634-1150864 GCF_015776785.2 Kitasatospora sp. SUK 42
CGCCGGCGCCGTCCGGGCCCGCGTCGAGGTGGCCGCCCAGCGCGCCGACCCGCTCGCGGAGACCGACCAGTCCGTACCCGCCGCCGGTGCCCGAGCCGTTCGGCGGCGCCCCGCCCGGCCCGTTGCGGACCTCGACGGTGGTGGCCGGCGCCCCGTAACCGACCCGGACGGTGACGGGTGCGGCGGGCGCGTGCTTGCGCACGTTGGTCAGCGCCTCCTGGACGACCCGGTGCACCGCCAGCCGGTGGGTGGTCGGCACGGCCTCCGGGTCGCCGGAGAGGGCGAGTTCGACCCGCTGCCCGGCCTGGGTCGCCTCGCCGACCAGTTCGGTGAGGTCGCGCAGGGCGGGCGCCGGGACACCGGCCGTCCCCGCCACCGGGGGTGGTTCGTCCTCGGCCTCCCGAACCGGCGGGTCGGCGCGCAGGGCGCCGAGGACGTCGCGCAGGTCGTCGAGCGAGCGGGCGGCGGTGGTGCGCAGCAGTTCCAGGCGGTGGGCGAGGCGGTCCGGGTCGGCGGCGACGGTGCCGGCCCGGGCCTGGTCGCGCAGCACCCCCGCGTGCAGCACCAGCAGGCTGAGGCGGTGGGCCAGTACGTCGTGCATCTCGCGCGCGATCCGGGCCCGTTCGGCGGCACGGGCCTGACCGGCACGCAACTCCCGTTCACGGCTCAGTGTCTCGACCTGCTCGTGCAGCGTGCGGATCAGCACCCGGCGGCCGTGCAGCCACAGACCGAAGGACAGGGTGGCGGCCTGGACGAGGAGTTGGGAGCCGGTGGTGCCCGCCCAGCCGACCAGCGAGTCGGCGCGGACCGCGCTGAGCACGGCGATGACCGCACCGCCGGCCACCGCCGGACCGGTCCGGCCGAGGAAGGCGAGGTAGTAGACGCTGAACAGGCCGGGGAAGGCACGGTTGAACAGGCCTCCGGTGAGCACCGGCAGGACGGCGGAGGCCACGGGGTAGCGGCGGGCGAACAGCAGGGAGAGCGCGGCGAGCGCTGCCACGACGGTCCGGGTCGGGCGCAGCGGGCCGTCGGTGTGCAGCCATTGGGAGAGGCCCTCCTCGACGGCGAGGGCGAGGATGCCGAGCAGCAGCAGCGTCTCACTCCAGGGCCGGCGGTCCGGGCCGTACCAGCCGAGCAGGCCTGTGCGCATCGGGCTCCTCCGCTCCCACCTCCGACCGTCCGGCCGTCCGAACGCCCGCGTCCCGGGCGTCCCTGTCCCCGGGCGTCCGCGCCCCCGGGCCTCCGACCGGCCGACTCGATGCTACGGGCGGGCGACTGCGGGGCGCGCCCTCCTCCCGGGCAGCCGCACCCTCGACTTTCGTCGAGGGTCGGCGTCGCTCACCGGCCGATCCGGGTCCGCCGCGGCCTCCCTAGCGTCGACGGCATGACGACCGAACCGCTCCGCCACCGCCCCGACTCCCCGCCGTCGCAGCGCAGTTCGCCCGCTTCGCCGAACGGCGGGGACCACCTGCTGTTCCTCGCCGAGGCACTGCGCACCTTCCACGACACCGGCGCGCTGGCACCGAGCGGCGCGGAGCTGGTGAACGCGCTGGTGGTGCCGGTCACCAGCCGCCCGAACCGGCCGATCTCGGTGCTGGAGGTCGGCGCCGGGACGGGCGTGGTGACCCGTCGGCTGGCCCACGTGCTGCGCCCGGGCGACCGGTTGCACGTGGTCGAGGCGAACCCGCGGTTCGCCGAACGGCTGCGGGAGGACCCGGTGCTGGCCGCCCGGCAGCCGGGGGTGGCGGTGCGGCTGTCGGCCTGCCGGATAGAGGAGCTGTCGGAGGCGGCCCGCAGGGAGGGCACGGCGGAGGACGAGACGGAAGGCGCGGCGGAGCGGTACGACGTGATCGTGTCCGGGCTGCCGTTCACCAACTTCGAGCCGGGCCAGGTCCGGAACATCCTCGACCTCTACCTGCGGCTGCTGGTACCCGGCGGCGAACTGACGTACTTCGGCTACCTCGGCACCACCACGGCTCGCACCCTCGTCTCGGGCCCCCGCCAGGGTGCCCGCCACCGGGCGGTGGTGCGACTGCTGCGCCGCTTCGAGACGACGTACGGGCTGGGCGAGCGCACGGTCTGGCGCAACCTGCCGCCCGCCCGCGCCTACCTGCTGCGCTCGCCGGGCGGACGGGAGGAGTGGGCGCCACCGACGAACACCTCGGACATCTCGGACGCATCGGACACAGCGGACGCGCCGGACGGGCGGCGGTTGGGCGGGGCGGCGCGGGCCACCCGATGATGGAGCGGGGCCGCGCCCGGCCCCGACTCTCTGACGGCGAGGAGCCTGTGATGACCCTTTCGGTACGTGACGTGACGGACCAGAACCGCTTCGAGGCCTGGGTGGACGGCCAGCTGGCCGGGTTCGCCGCGTACCTGCGCAGCGACAACCTGGTGGTCTACCCGCACACCGTGGTCGAACCCGCCTTCGAGGGGCAGGGCATCGGCAGTGCGCTGGCCCGGGCCGCGCTGGACGACGCCCGCGAGCGCGGCCTGCCCGTCCTGGCCACCTGCCCCTTCATCAAGGGCTGGATGCTGCGCCACCCCGAGTACATCGACCTCGCGTACGAGAACCGCAGCCGGGTCGCGGACTGAGCGAGCGGGGCGGCCCAGGCGGGCGGGGCGGGGGACACCCTCCGTCCCGAACAGATGACAATCGACAGATTTCAAAATTCAGATAACAGACGACAGCGAACAGATTTTGAAATCTGTTCGCTGTCGTGCCATAGTGAGATCCGGGTCACACCGCCCTCGCCACCCGGCGCCGCGCCTGCCCCTGGAGTACTCATGTCCGCGACCACCCGCCCCGCACAGCGCACCCTCGGCACCTCCGGACCCGTCACCTCCGCCCTCGGCCTCGGCTGCATGGGCATGTCCGACATGTACGGCCCGGCCGACGAGGCCGAGAGCATCGCCACCATCCACGCCGCCCTGGACTCCGGGGTCACCCTCCTCGACACCGGCGACTTCTACGGCATGGGCCACAACGAACTGCTGATCCACGAGGCCCTGCGCGGTCGCGACCGCGCGAGCGTGCAGATCAGCGTGAAGTTCGGCGCCCAGCGCGGCCCGGACGGCCAGTGGCTGGGCTACAACGCGAGCCCGGCCGCCACCAAGACCGCACTCGCGTACACCCTGCGCCGCCTGCGCACCGACTACGTCGACGTCTACCGCCCCGCCCGCCTCGACCCGGACGTCCCGATCGAGGAGACCGTCGGCGCCATCGCCGACCTGGTGAAGGCCGGCCACGTCCGCCACATCGGCCTGTCCGAGGTCGGCGCCGACACCCTGCGCCGCGCCGCCGCCGTCCACCCGATCAGCGACCTGCAGATCGAGTACTCGCTGCTCTCCCGTTCGATCGAGGCCGCCATCCTGCCCACCGCCCGCGAACTCGGCATCGGCATCACCGCGTACGGCGTGCTCTCGCGCGGCCTGCTCAGCGGCCGCTGGAACCCGGACCGCACGCTCGCCGACACCGACCTCCGCGGCCACAGCCCGCGCTTCCAGGGCGACAACCTGGCCCACAACCTCGCACTCGTCGAAGCGCTGCGCGAAATCGCCGCCGCGAACGACGCCACCGTCGCCCAGCTCGCCGTTGCCTGGGTGGCCTCGCGCGGGCAGGACGTCGTCCCGCTGGTCGGCGCCCGCCGCCGGGACCGCCTGGCCGAGGCCCTCGGAGCGCTGGACGTCACGCTGAGCCCGGCCCACCTGGCCGCCATCGACGCGGCCTTCCCCGCCGGCGCCGCCGCGGGCGACCGGTACGCTGCCGCGCAGATGACGAGCCTGGACAGCGAACGCTGACCGACCCGGCCACCGGCGCCACCGCACGGCCGCACGGCCACCACCGCACCACCGCACCACCGCACCACCCCGACCGCACGACCTAAGGACGGACCTCCCCGTGACCACGGACACCGCACTCACCGCCGAACAGATCCTGATCGCGGCGGAGGAAGTCCTCCGGCGGTTCGGCCCGGCCAAGGCCACCGTCGTGGACGTCGCCCGCGAGCTGGGCGTCAGCCACAGCAGCGTCTACCGCCACTTCCCCAGCAAGGCCGCACTGCGCGAGGCGGTCACCCAGCGCTGGCTCGACCAGGCGCACCACGAGCTCGAAACCATCTCGATCCAGACCGGCGGCGCCGCCGAGCGGCTGCACCACTGGCTGACCACCCTGTTCGCGGCCAAGCGCAAGAAGGCCCTGGACGACCCCGAGCTGTTCGCCACGTACATGGTGCTGGTCGAGGAGAACAGCGCCACCGTCGAGGCGCACATCGACACCCTGGTCAAGCAGATCGCCCAGATCGTCCAGGACGGCACGGACGGCAAGGAGTTCAAGCTCGCCCACATCCTGACCACCGCCCGCGCCGTCTTCGACGCCACCTCCCCGTTCCACGACCCGGCCTACGCGCCCAGCTGGTCCGAGCCGACCGCGGACGAGCGCTTCGAGGCCGTCTGGAAGATCATCCTCGGTGGCCTGAAGGCCAAGTGACGAACCGCCACCTATCCGGACGGACCGGGGCGCCGGCACCCGGGAGAAATCCGCTCGCCCGCACCCCGGCCATCCGGCAGACTGCCGCGCACGGTTGATCTCACCTGGAGGATGACATGCGTACGGCCGGTCCGGTCCTGGACAGCCTGGAGGGGCTCGCCCTCGGCGACGCCTTCGGCGACCGGTGGTTCCCGGTCCCGGCCGACGAGGCGCCCGCCGCCCTGGCCGCCCGCCTGGTCCGCCCGGCGCCCTGGCACTGGACCGACGACACCGCGATGGCCCTCGTCCTCGTCCGCCACCTGGCCGCCCGGGGCGAGGTCCACCAGGACGAGCTGGCGCGGGAGTTCGCCGCCGAGTACACCCGGGAGTACCAGCGCAAGTACGGCCCGTCGATGCACCGGGTGCTGCGCGGGATCGAGGCCGGCGGGGACTGGCGCGCCATCACCTCGGACCAGTTCGAGGGCCAGGGGTCGTACGGGAACGGCGCCGCGATGCGGGTCGCGCCGCTGGGCGCATGGTTCGCCGACGACCTCGACGAGGCCGTCCGGCAGGCCGAACTCCAGGCGCTCACCACGCACTTCCACCCGGAGGCGGTGGCCGGGGCGGTGGCGGTGGCGCTCGCCGCGGCCCTCGCCGTCCGGAGCCGGGGCGGGATCCCGCCCGGCCGGGCCGAGTTGCTGACGGAGATCGCCGAGCGGCTTCCGGAGAGCGACGTCCGCTCCGGCCTGCGGATCGCCGCCCGGCTGCCCGGCCACACCAGCGTCCGGCACGCCGCCACGGTGCTCGGATCGGGGCGGATGATCTCGGCCCCGGACACCGTCCCGTTCGCCCTCTGGTCCGCCGCCGGGCATCTGGACTCGCTGCCCGAGGCCATCTGGCACACCCTGGAGGGCTGGGGCGACAAGGACACCACCTGCGCCATCGCCGCCGGGGTGGTCGCCGCCCGCACCGGGCTCGCGGACGTCCCGGCCGCCTGGCTCGCCGCCCGCGAGGACCTGCCGGGCTGGGCCGCGGAGTCGGCTCCGACCCCCTGAACCGAGCAGGCGGGCCCGCCCCTCCCCCGGGGCCGGCCCGCCTGCGGTCGTCGAGTGGACTCCCGGTCAGCGGCGCGAGTTTCCGAACAGCAGCCGGTAGGCGATCAGCAGCACCAGTGCGCCGCCGATCGCCGACACCCAGGTCGCGCCGTCGAAGAAGCGCGCCGTGATCGACCTGTGCAGGAAGTGCGACGCGATCCAGCCGCCGACGAAGGAGCCGGCGATGCCGATCAGGGTCGTCACGATCAGGCCGCCCGGGTCCCTGCCCGGCAGCAGCAGCTTGGCCAGGGCCCCCGCCACCAGGCCCAGCACGATCCACGCGATGATGCTCATCCGCCATCCCTCCCGTCCTGCGGCGCGACGGCCCCGTCCCGCCCGCTCTGCCCCGAAGGACGCCGCCCGCCCGCCCCCGGTTCCCCTCGCCCCATCCCGCGAGGCGACTCCGGCCGGGCCGGGGAGGCTCCGGGCAGGGCCGGTCCAGGAGGGGATGTTGTGGGCCGTGCCGACCCACAGGGCGAGGAAGTTGTACGTGGTCCAGGTGCGCCGCCGCACCGGGACCGGTCGGAGGTCGTCGCTGGTGAAGCCGTCGCGGTGCTGCCGCTGTCTGCCGCCGCTGGTCGCGGTGTCGGCCATGGGCAACTCCCGTCTGACACGACTGGGATCAGAGGTGGGGGATGATGTCCGTTCCGTAGGCGTCGATGGTGGTCTCGACCGCGTCGTGCATGGCGTAGACGGCGAACTGGTCGACGCCGAGCGAGCGGAGCTCCGCGAGCCGGGCGCGCTGGGACTCGGCCGTCCCGATCAGGCAGAAGCGGTCGACGATCTCGTCCGGAACGAAGGCCGTGTCGGGGTTCCCGGCCCGCCCGTGGTGGCTGTAGTCGTAGCCCTGGCGGCCCTTGATGTACTCGGTGAGGGCCTCGGGCACCAGGTCGGAGTGTTCGCCGTAGTGGCTGACCAGGTCGGCGACGTGGTTGCCGACCATCCCGCCGAACCACCGGCACTGCTCCCGGGCGTGGGCGAGCGCGGCGGGCGATTCGTCGGCGGTGACGTACGCGGGCGCGGCGACGCAGATGGTGAGCGCGTCCGGGTCCCGGCCCGCCTCGACGGCCGCGGCCCGCACCGCCTTGACCATGTACTCGGTGAGGTAGGGATCGGCCAGTTGGAGGATGAATCCGTCGGCCTGGCGTCCGGTCAGGTTCAGCGCCTTGGGCCCGTACGCGCCCATCCAGATCGGCAGCGCCGCGCCGGGGCCCACCCACGGCAGGTGCATCTCGGTGCCGTCCACCTCGACGGTCCGTCCCTCGGCCAACTCCTTGATGGCGTGCATGGCCTGGGAGAGCCGGGCGAGCGTGGCGGGCTGGCGTCCGGCGACCCTCATGGCGGAGTCGCCGCGGCCGATGCCGCAGACGGTGCGGTTGCCGTACATGTCGTTGAGCGTGGCGAACAGGGAGGCGGTGACCTCCCAGGTCCGGGTGGAGGGGTTGGTGACCATCGGGCCGACGGTGAGCCGCTCGGTCTCGGCGAGGATGCGGCTGTAGATGACGAACGGCTCCTGCCACAGCACACAGGAGTCGAAGGTCCAGCCGTGGCTGAACCCGGCCTGTTCGGCGCGGATCATGCGGTCGATGAGCAGGCGGGCGGGCGGGTCGGTCTGCAGGACGAGGCCGATGTCCATGGGTGGCTCCGGAAGGGGAGGTCGGGCCGCCGCCCGCTCACAGAACGATCGCGGATCGGGCGCCGGACGGGCGCCGAACGATCGCCGAACGGGTGCCGAACGGGCGGCGGCAGGTCAGAAGGGTCGGGGCGGGCGGTCAGACGAGGTACTGGCAGGTGTCCCGGCGCAGGAAGGCGCCGTGCCCGGCCCGGCCCAGCCAGGTGCCGTCGTCCAGCACGACGGTACCGCGCGAGATCACCGTCCTTGCCCGGCCCGTGAGTTGACGGCCCTCGTAGGCCGAGTAGTCCACGTTCATGTGGTGGGTCGCGGCGGAGACGGTCTGCACCGCGGTGGGGTCGTAGACGACCAGGTCGGCGTCGGCCCCCGGTGCGACGGTGCCCTTGCGCGGGTGCAGCCCGAACATCCGGGCCGGGGTGGTGCAGGCGATCTCGACCCAGCGCCGCCGGCTGATGTGCCCGTCCACCACGGCCTGGTGGAGCAGGTCCATCCGGTTCTCCACGCCCGGAAGGCCGTTGGGGATCTTCGAGAAGTCTCCGCGGCCGAGTTCCTTCTGCCCGACGTAGCAGAACGGGCAGTGGTCGGTGGAGACCACCTGGAGGTCGTTGGTGCGCAGCCCCCGCCAGAGCGCCGCCTGGTGCTCGCGGGGCCGCAGCGGCGTGCTGCACACGTACTTGGCGCCTTCGAAGCCGTCGGCGCCCTCCTCGGCGAGGTTGTCGGTGGAGAGGAAGAGGTACTGCGGGCAGGTCTCGCCGAAGACGTTGAGCCCGGCGTCGCGGGCCTGGGTGAGTTCGGCGAGGGCGGATGCGGCGGAGACGTGCACGACGTAGAGCGGGCTTCCGGCCACCTGGGCGAGCCGGATGGCCCGGTGGGTGGCCTCGGCCTCCAGCAGCTCGTGCCGCACCTCGCCGTGGTGGCGCGGGGCGCTGCGCCCGGCGGCCAGGGCCTGTTCGACCAGGACGTCGATGGCGATGCCGTTCTCGGCGTGCATCATGATCAGCCCGCCGTTGGCGGCGCCGCGCTGCATGGCGCGCAGGATGCGGCCGTCGTCGCTGTAGAAGACTCCGGGGTAGGCCATGAAGAGCTTGAAGGAGGTGGACTCGCCGGAGTCGACGAGGGCGTCCATCTCCTTCAGGACACCGTCGTTGACGTCGGAGACGATCGTGTGGAACGCGTAGTCGATGGCGCAGTTGCCCTCGGCCTTGGCGTGCCAGGTGTCCAGGCCCTCGCGCAGCGAGCCGCCGACGGGCTGGACGGCGAAGTCGACGATGGTGGTGGTGCCGCCCCAGGCGGCGGCGCGGGTGCCGGTCTCGAAGGTGTCGGAGGCCGCGGTGCCGCCGAAGGGCAGTTCCATGTGGGTGTGGGCGTCGACACCGCCCGGGATGACGTAGTGGCCGGTCGCGTCGATGACGGTGTCGGCGCTCCAGGCCTCGGCGGCGGCGCTGCCGGTGGCGGCCAGGGCGGCGATGCGTTCGCCCTCGATGAGGACGTCGGCGTGGAGTTCGTCGGTGGCGGTGATGACGAGGCCGCCGCGGACGACGGTGCGCTGGTGCGGGTCGCGGGTGGTCATCGCGCTGCTCCTCAGGCCTCGGCGATCGGTCCGTAGGCGTCGGGGCGGCGGTCGCGGTAGAACGCCCACTGCTGGCGGACCTCTTCGATCAGGCCGAGGTCGAGGTCGCGGACGACGAGTTCCTCCTCCTTGTCGGAGGCGACGTCGCCGACGAACTGGCCGCGCGGGTCCACGAAGTAGGAGGTGCCGTAGAAGTCGTTGTCGCCGTACTCCTCGGTGCCGACCCGGTTGATGGCGGCGACGAAGTACTCGTTGGCGACGGCGGCGGCCGGCTGTTCGAGCTGCCAGAGGTAGGCCGACAGGCCGCGGCTGGTGGCGGAGGGGTTGTAGACGATCTGCGCGCCGGCCAGGCCGAGGGCGCGCCAGCCCTCGGGGAAGTGGCGGTCGTAGCAGATGTAGACGCCGACCCTGCCGACGGCGGTGTCGAAGACCGGCCAGCCCAGGTTGCCGGGCTTGAAGTAGTACTTCTCCCAGAAGCCCTTGACCTGCGGGATGTGGTGCTTGCGGTACTTGCCGAGGTAGCTGCCGTCCGCGTCGATCACGGCGGCGGTGTTGTAGTAGACGCCGGTCTGCTCCTCCTCGTAGACCGGCACGACCATGACCAGGCCGAGTTCGCGGGCGAGCTCCCGCATCCGGCTCACGGTCGGGCCGTCCGGGACGGCCTCGGCCCAGCGGTAGTGCTCGGCTTCCTGGACCTGACAGAAGTACGGGGAGTTGAAGACCTCCTGGAAGCCGATGATCTTCGCGCCCTGGGCCGCGGCCTCACGGGCGTACCTCTCGTGGAGGGCGATCATGCTTTCCTGGTCGCCGGTCCAGCGGGTCTGGACCAGCGCGGCACGGACGGTCTGCGACATGGGTACCTCCGCAACTCCGCGGTCCGGCCGCTCCGGTCGGACGCGCGGTCTGAGGGTTGACGGGGCGGGTCTCGCCTGCGGGCCCGCTCGGGGAACCGCAGGGGTCTACGTGCGTAGAAGGCGATCTGTAGACGGTAGGCCGGGCCTCGGTGGCCTGACAATACGTCGGTGGCAACGCGTCTGGGGCGATCCTGTTGCGCGGACACGCGGGCTGTCCCGGGTGGGATGAAACGCTGGTTTACCCCGGAAGTCGCCCCCTTACTCGTTCGGGTGAAAGCGGGCGCACGGGGTGCGGAATCAGCCACGCGGCCCGCGCCCGACGCGCACCCCACCCGTACCGGACACGCGCTCCACCCGCACCCGCCGCGCACGCCGCTCCCGCGCCCGGCCGGTGCTCCACCCGCCCCCGGCCCGTGCTCGGCTTGACTTCGTCCGACCCGCTCGGGAAAGATCCGGCACATGGACTCCGGCGCCACTCTGGTCTGCCGCCTGCACGTCGATCTGCGACGCCAGGCGAGTTCCATCTGTGCCTGTTGACCTTGCTCCTTCCCGCCGGTCCCACCCTGTGACTCCTGCCAGGGCCCGCACCGCGCACCCGCACCCGCAGTTCTGATCCCGCCCCGCCCGGCCACCCGTGCGTGCCGTGCCGCCCAGTCGGCCCGCGCCCGCCGCCCTGGTCGCCGGATCCGGGCCAGCCCGTCGACGCTCCGCCGCAACCGAGGACGCCCCATGAGCCTGGACCTCGCTTCCCAGCCCCCGACGCCCGCCGCTGAGACACCTGCTGTCGAGACACCCGTCGGCGAGGCACCCGCCGGCGAGAAGCCGGCCGCCGAGAGGCCCGCCCCCGAACGGACCCGCGCTCCGCTCACCCCGAACACCCTGCGGAGCATCGTCCGCGAGCTGGCCGAGCAGCCGGAACACTGGATCCACCACGTCCGCCTCTCCACCGAGGAGCGCTGGTACCGGCGGCTGGTGGCCGATGAGGACCACGAGGTGTGGCTGATCAGCTGGCTGCCCGGCCAGTCCACCGGCTTCCACGACCACGGCGGTTCGCGGGGCGCGTTCACCGTCGCCCTCGGCGAGTTGGAGGAGCTGTCCCTCGGCGGCCCGGACCAGGGCCTGCTGATCCGCCGGATCTCGGCCGGCACCACCCGCGCCTTCGGCCCCGAGTACGTGCACGACGTCCGCAACACCGCCTCCGGCCCGGCCGTCACCCTGCACGCCTACTCGCCCCCGCTCAGCTCGATGGCGCACTACGACCTGCGAGCCGGTGGGCTCGTCCGCACCTCGGAGGAAGGACCGGAGCAGTGGTGAACACGATCGACGACCTGGTGGAGCGAGCGCGCGAGGGCGTGCACCGACCGCGCGCCCGGGAGGCGTACCAGGCGCACCTGGAGGGCGCGCTGCTGGTGGACATCCGCCCGGCGGCGCAGCGGGCGGCCGAGGGCGAGATCCCCGGTTCGCTGATCATCGAGCGCAACGTGCTGGAGTGGCGGCTCGACCCGACGGGAAGTCACCGCATTCCCGAGGCCTCGGGTTACGACGTCGAGGTGATCGTGGTCTGCTCCGAGGGCTACGCCTCCAGCCTGGCCGCGTCCTCCCTGCGTGAGCTGGGGCTGCACCGGGCGACCGACCTGGACGGCGGCTTCGTCGGCTGGGCGGCCGCCGGGCTGCCGACCCGCTCGGGGGGCTGAGCCGCTCGGAGGGGCTGACCCGCTCGGAGGGGCTGACCCGCTCCGGGGGCTGGGCCGGGCTGGCGACACGCCCGGGCGTCCAGAACGGGCCACCCCCCTGCCCGGCAGCCGGACCCGGCGCCAGTGCCGGGTCCGGGGCGGTGGCCTGGGCCGACTTGACGTGTCAAGCGGTAAATCAGAGACAGGAGATGAGACAGGTCATAGTCTGATCCGAGTTTCCGCCGGTCCGAACCTGGGCAGCCACGCGGGCGGAAGACGCCCGGGCGGTGGATCCGACAAGCGGCACCAGCACCATTCAGCCACTTGCCGACACACCGCCATCAACTGAACGACCGACCGAACACAGGCGCCGCCTCCCCGGGGCGCCCTGATGAGGAAACTCCCCGTGATCACATTCGAGGGCGCCGGCAAGCGCCACCCCGACGGCACCATCGCCGTCGAGGGCCTGGACCTGGAGGTCCCGACCGGTCGGATAACCGTCCTGGTCGGGCCGTCCGGCTGCGGCAAGACCACCCTGCTACGCATGGTCAACCGGATGGTCGAACCCACCTCCGGCCGGGTGCTGCTGGACGGCACCGACGTCGCCCAGCTGGAGCCCGCCAAACTGCGCCGCGGCATCGGGTACGTGATCCAGCAGGCGGGACTCTTCCCGCACCGCAAGGTGATCGACAACATCGCCACCGTCCCCTACCTGCTCGGCTGGGACCGCAAGGAGGCCCGCGCCCGGGCGGCCGAGCTGCTCGAACTCGTCGGGCTCGCCCCCGAGACGGCCAAGCGGTACCCGTTCCAGCTCTCCGGCGGCCAGCAGCAGCGCGTCGGCGTGGCGCGCGCGCTGGCCGCCGACCCGCCGGTGCTGCTCATGGACGAACCCTTCAGCGCCGTCGACCCGGTGGTGCGCGCCGGGCTCCAGGAGGAGCTGCTGCGGCTCCAGTCCGAGCTGCACAAGACGGTGCTGTTCGTCACCCACGACATCGAGGAGGCCGTCCGGCTCGGCGACCAGGTCGTGGTGCTGCGCGAGCACGGCCGGATCGCCCAACTGGCCGACCCGCACACCCTGCTGACCACCCCCGCCGACGACGGCGTGGCCGCCTTCCTCGGCCGTGACCGGGGCCTGCGCGGCCTCGGCCTGCGCCCCGCGAGCGCCGTCGCGCTCCGTCCGGTCGGCGACGGGCTCCGCTACGGGGGCTGGGAGTTGGCCCTGGACGACGCGGGCCGCCCGATTGGCTGGATCGATCGCACCGCGGTCAGCGCCGAACTACATCCGGCGGCCGGATTCCGGCCGGAAACCGACACCCTGCGCACCGCGCTGGACGCCGTCGTCCTCTCCCCCGCCGGGGTCGCTGTCGCGCTGGACGGCGACGGCCGGGCCACCGGCACCGCGAGCCGGGACGCGATCCTGGCCGCACTCACGCCCACCGGAGCGACCGCCGTCGGCGGCATCGACGCGAACGCCGACGAGAGCTCCGACACGAACGTCGGAACGGGCCCCGACGCGAACGCCGGCGCGAAGGCCGACGCGAAGACCACCGTCAGCACCCGGAAGGCCCTCGCCGCCGACGGGACGGGCGAGGCCGGGACGACGGACCGGGTCGGCGGGCCGGAGGGATCCGACGGTGGACGATGAACCGATCGTCCGCTGGTACTGGATCGGCGACCACCTCGGCTACCTCGGCAACCTGCTCGCCGACCACGCCGTGATCGCGCTGCTCCCTGTCCTGATCGGCCTGCTGCTGGCCGTCCCGCTCGGCCTGGCCTGCGCCCGCTTCCCCCGGCTGTACCAACCGCTGTCCGCCGTCTTCAACATCGTCTACGCGCTGCCCTCGCTGGCCGTCTTCGTGGTGCTGATCCCCTACACCGGGCTCGCCACCCAGGCGACCGTGATGATCCCGCTCACCTTCTACGCCCTCGCCGTACTGCTGCCGACCACCGTGGACGGGCTGCACGCCGTCCCGGACTCCGTCCGGCAGGCGGCCACCGCGATGGGGTACGGGCCGTGGCACCGGCTGACCACGGTCGAGCTGCCCGCCGCCGTGCCGTACCTGATCGCCGGTCTGCGGGTCGCCGCGGTGTCCAGCATCTCGCTGGCCAGCGTCGGTGCGCTGGTCGGACGCGGCGGGCTCGGCTACCTGTTCGTCGACGGCTTCCAGCGCACCTTCCCGACCCCGATCGTGGCCGGCATCGTGCTGATCGCCGTCCTCGCGCTGGCCGTCGACCTGCTGTTGGTGGGCGCCCGGCGGCTGCTCGCGCCCTGGGCCGTCCGGGAGAAGGGGGCGGGCTCGTGAACTGGCTGAACTGGCTGAGCGACTTCTTCTCCGCCCCGGACCACCGCAGCGGTCCGGACTCGATCGTGCACCGGGTCTCCGAGCACCTGCTGCTCTCCGGCGAGGCCCTGCTGTACGCGGCACTGCTCGCCGTCCCGCTCGGGCTGCTGATCGGCTACACCGGGCGCGGTGTCACCGCGGTCACCGCGCTGGCCGGGGCCGCCCGTGCCCTGCCCACCCTCGGTCTGGTGACGCTGGCGGTGCTGCTCGCCGGGGTCGGCGACACCGCCGTCCTGATTCCGCTGGTCGCGCTGGCCGCGCCACCGCTGCTGGTGGCGGCCGTCGAGGGGGTGCGCGGCACCGATCCGGACGTCCGGGACGCCGCGCGCGGGATCGGACTGACCCACCCGCAGGTGCTGTGGCAGGTCTGCCTGCCGTCCTCCGCGCCGACCCTGCTGGCGGGATTCCGCACCGCGACCGTCCAGGTGATCGCGACCGCCACGGTGGCCGCCTACGTCGGGCTGGGCGGTCTCGGCCGCTACGTCATCGACGGGCTGGCCACCCGCCAGTACGCGGTGACCGTGGGCGGCGCGCTGCTGGTGGTGCTGCTCGCGGTCGGGGCCCAGCTGTTCTTCACCCTGCTCGCCCGGTTCGCGCTCCCGCCCGGAGTCCGCGCCCAGCGCCGGGCCCGCTGACGTTCCTCTTCCCATCCTTATCCTTTCCGGAAGGACTACTGTCACCATGTCGACAATCAAGAAGAGCAGGCGTGCCGTTCTCCTCGGCACGCTCGCCGCGCTCGCCCTGGGCGCCAGCGCCTGCGGCTCCTCGGGCGACAGCAACCCGCTCGGCGGGGGCTCGACCGCGGCGGCCTCCGGCGGGGGTGCCACGGCCGGCGGCGGCTCCGGGTCGACGGTGGTGATCGGCTCGGCGAACTTCCCGGAGAACGTCCTGCTCGGCTCGATCTACTCGCAGGCGCTCAAGGCCAAGGGCGTCAAGGTCGAGGAGAAGTTCAACATCGGCAGCCGCGAGGTGCTCTACGGTCAGCTGCAGAGCGGCAACCTGACCGTGCTGCCCGAGTACAACGGCGCGCTGCTCGCCTACCTGGACCCCAAGTCCACCGCCGTCACCACCCAGGACGTGAACGCGGCGCTGGCCAAGACGCTGCCGGCCTCGCTGGGGCTCCTGGACTCCTCGCCCGCCGAGGACAAGGACTCGCTCAGTGTCTCCCAGGAGACCGCCGACAAGTACGGCCTCAAGAGCATCTCCGACCTGGCCGCCAAGGCCGGCGAGTTCACCATCGGCGGCCCGCCGGAGTTCAAGTCCCGCCGCGAGCAGCAGTTCAAGGACGTCTACGGGCTGACCTTCAAGGAGTGGAAGCCCACCGCCGACACCACGGCCAACGCGCTCAAGGACGGCGGCATCCAGGTCGGCAACGTGTTCACCACCGACCCGAAGATCGTCCAGTACAAGCTCGTCCCGCTCTCCGACCCGAAGAACCTGTTCGGCGCGCAGAACGTCACCCCGCTGGTCAACAAGTCGGGCCTGGACGCCAACGCGACGGCGGCGCTCAACGCGGTGTCGGCCAAGCTCGACACGGCCGGGCTGACGGCGCTGATGAAGCGCGTCGCGATCGACAAGGAGGACCCGTCGACGGTGGCCAAGGACTGGCTGAAGTCCAACGGGCTCGGCTGACGCCCGGTCGCAGGGCGAACTGACCGGTACGACGAACTGACCGGCCTACGGCGAACGGCGGTGCGGAGGGACTCCCCTGCGGACCGCCGTTCGCCGTGTGCGTGGGGGCGTCGGGGCGATTTCCGGCCCGCCCGGGAGTCTGCGGGCGTCCGCAGGAGCCTTTCGGCGTCCCCAGGTGTCCCCAGGCGCCCTCGGTATCCCCAGGCGTCCCCAGAAGACCTTCCCTTCCGCGCCGCGGACATGACAGTGTGGCGCCATGCGCACTCGTCTCCTCGCCGCCACCCTCACGGCACTTGCCGCGGTGAGCCTCGCTGCCTGCTCCAGCTCGGGTTCGAGCACGAGCAGGAACGATTCCGCGGCCGGCTCCCCCACCGCCGCCACGCCTTCCGGCGCCGCGACCGCCTCGACCACCTCCGGGGCTCCGACCACTCCGGCCGCTCCGACCACTCCGGCGGCCCCGGCCAGCGCGACGCCCGAGGCCCCCGCGCCGTCCGGGCCCGGTGCGGACCCCTCGGCCCCGGCCAAGCCCGCGCCGCCCGCCGACGCCGGACTGCCGGCCAAGCCGGACGCGGATCTGAGCGGCAAACTGGTGGCCGCGCTGAACGCGATCGACCCGGCGATCGTCGCCGGCAAGCCCGACCAGGCGGTGGAGCAGGCCCGCGCGCAGTGCCAGTCGATCTACCAGTTCCCCAAGGACAAGGCGAAGCTGATCGACCTGGCCAACCAGCACTTCACCACGCCCGACCACCCGCAGGGCTTCGGACCGGACGCCGCCGCGAAGATCAACGACGCGCTGCGCGCCACGCTCTGCCCGCCGCCGCGCTGACCCCGGTCACGCCGATCGGCGTGCGTCGACCGCCATCGGCTTTGGCCGCCGATGCCTCGATCCGGATCGCAGCGCCCCCGAACCGCCCGGTGTCCTGAGCGCCGGGCAGCCATGGCCGCGCCCCGCCCGTCGGGTGCGCGGCCATCGGCGTTCCCGGCCACGGGCTCGCTCCCGCCGCCGCCCGACCGCCGCTCCCCACCCTTCGGCCGCCGGGGTCGTATGCTGACGAACTGTTAGGTCTCTTGACAGACCAGTGGTCTAGTCCAAACATAAGCATGTCGATCCGACCGGGATGCACTGTGGGGGTGTGACCACCGGCGGCTGAGGCATTGCCCTGCCCTGCTCCGCTCCACCCCCGCTCCGTACGGCGTGCACGCATTCACTCCGCCGCCCGCCTCCACGCGAGTCGGAGGGTTCCGCACGCCCCTGTGTCCGTTGCCCCATCCGGACCCGGGACCCGCGCGGCCGACCCCACACGGCCGCCGGCGTCCCGGCCCGCAGGACTCCCCAACATCCCGCCCCACCACGCCTGTTGGAGAATCAATGCGTCTTCGCAGAACCGTTCAGGCCGCACTGACGGCCTGCGCCACGTTGGCCGCCTCGGCCGGCCTCGTCGCCGCCGGAACCAGCGCCGCCCAGGCCGCGACCCCGCTCCCGAGCCGGGTCTTCGCCCCGTACTTCGAGTCCTGGACCGGCCAGAGCCCCGCCACGCTGGCCGCGCAGTCCGGTGCCAAGTACCTGACGATGGCCTTCCTCCAGGCCGCCACCAAGGGCTCCTGCACCCCGTACTGGAACGGCGACACCTCGAAGCCGGTCGCCTCCTCGACCTTCGGCGCCGACTTCAACACCATCCGCGCCAACGGCGGGGACGTGATCCCCTCCTTCGGTGGCTACACCGCCGACAACACCGGCACCGAGCTGGCCGACAGCTGCACCGACGTCAACCAGATCGCCGCTGCCTACCAGAACCTGATCACCACTTACGACATCAGCCGGATCGACCTCGACATCGAGGACAACTCGCTGACCAACACGGCCGGGATCGACCGCCGCAACAAGGCGATCAAGATCGTCGAGGACTGGGCCGCCGCCAACGGGCGCAACGTCCAGTTCTCGTACACCCTGCCGACCACCACCAGCGGGCTGGCCGACAGCGGCCTCGCGGTGCTGCGCAACGCGGTCAGCAACAACGCGCGGATCGACGTCGTCAACATGATGACCTTCGACTACTACGACGGCGCCACCCACGACATGGCGGCCGACACCCAGACCTCCGCGCAGGGCCTGTACAACCAGCTCGCCAAGCTCTACCCGTCCAAGACCCCGGCGCAGCTGTGGGGTTCGATCGGGATCACCGAGATGGTCGGCATCGACGACTACGGCGCGGCCGAGACCTTCACCGTGGCCAACGCGAACACCGTGTACAACTGGGCGGTGTCGAAGGGCATCAACACGCTGTCCTTCTGGGCGCTCCAGCGTGACAACGGCGGCTGCGTGGGCAAGGCCGGCGACGACACCTGCTCCGGCATCAGCCAGAACACCTGGGACTTCAGCCACATCTTCGCGCCGTTCACCAGCGGTTCGACGGTGACCAACGACTTCTCGGTCGCGGTGAACCCGAGCTCCGGCACTGTCACCGCCGGTTCGTCGACCTCGGCGGCCATCGCGACGTCGGTGACGGCGGGTTCGGCGCAGAGCGTCAACCTGTCGGTCAGCGGCGCCCCGGCGGGCGTCACCGCCACGGTCACCCCCGGCAGCGTCACCGCCGGCGGCAGCGCCACCCTGAACATCTCCACCACCTCGGCGGTGGCGCCCGGGAGCTACCCGCTGACGGTCACCGGCAGCGCGGCCTCCGGCAGCCACACCGGCACCTTCACCCTGAACGTCACGGGCACCCAGCCCGGCAACGACTTCTCCGTCGCGGTGAACCCGAACTCCGGCACGGTGGCGGCCGGCTCGTCCGCTTCGGCGGCCATCGCCACGGCCGTGACGACCGGCTCCGCGCAGAGCGTCAACCTGTCGGTCAGCGGCGCCCCGGCGGGCGTCACCGCCACCGTCACCCCCGGCAGCGTCACCGCCGGCAGCGGCGCCACGCTGAACATCTCCACCACCTCGGCCGCCGCGGCGGGCACCTACCCGCTGACCGTGACCGCGACCGCGCCCTCCGGCACCCACACCGCGACCTACTCGCTGACGGTCACCGGCTCGACTCCGGCGACCGGCCTGGTCAACGGCGGCCTGGAGACCGGCAGCCTGGCCCCGTGGAACTGCCAGAGCGGTGGCGCCGTGGTGTCCACCCCGGTCCACTCCGGCTCCTACGCGCTGCAGGCCGCGGCGACCGCCAGCCAGACCGGCGAGTGCTCGCAGACCGTCACGCTGAAGCCCAACACCAGCTACACCCTGAGCGGCTGGGTGCAGGGCAACTACGCCTACGTCGGCGTCAGCGGCGGTGCCAACGCCAGCGGCTGGGCCAGCTCCTCCAGCTGGACCAAGGTGTCCGTCCCCTTCACCACCGACGCGACCGGCACCGTCACGGTGTACCTGCACGGCTGGTACGGGCAGGGCAACGTCTACGGTGACGACTTCTCGATCGCCTGAGGACGCTGGCGGGTGACCGGTGACAGATGACCGGTAACGAATAACAGATAACAGCTGACAGATTTCAACATCTGTCAGCTGTTATCTGTTTTCTGTCGGTTGTCGGCCGGTCGCCGGGGGTCGGGTGTTGGGTGTTGGGTGTTGGGTGGCGGTCGCCAGTCGCGGGTTGCCGGGTGTCGGTCGCCCGGGTGCTGAGGGCTGGGTGCCGGCTGTTGCCGGGCCGTCGGCCACCGGCCGTCAGACCATGGCCGCCCGCATCCGCGCCGGCCGGCACATCGTCACGTACGCGATCGTCGCCAGCACCCCGGACCCCAGGACCACGAGAGCCAGCAGCACCGCCGACGGCCGTCCGCCGAGGCTGCTGAGCGGCGCGACCACCGCGCCGCACAGGAAGTTGCCGGTGCCGAGCAGCGCCGACGCCGTCCCCGCGGCCTGCGGCTCGACCAGGCTCAGCGCCTGTGCCGACGTGTTCGGCAGCAGCACTCCGAGGCTGCCCATCATCACGAACAGCGGCGGGCAGAACCCGGCCAGCCCGAAGTCCCACACCGTGGTCAGCAGCACCAGCGCCACTCCCGCCGCGACCACCGTCGCGAGCCCGCCCAGCATCAGCGCCCGCGCCGAGTAGCGCGGCGCCAGCAGCCGCCCGTTCACCTGCGTCATCACCACGATGGCGACCGAGTTCAGCCCGAACAGCAGACTGTAGGTCTGCGGCGAGACCTGGTACACGTGCTGCAGCACCGTCGACGACCCGCTGATGTAGCCGAACAGCGCGCCGAAGGCCAGCGAGCTGGTCAGCGCCAGCCCCAGGAACGGCAGGTCGCGCAGCAACCGGCCCATGGTGCGCAGCGCGGAGCCCACCCCGCCACCGTTCCGGCCCTGCGACGGCAGGGTCTCGCGCAGCGCGCCGAAAGCGGCCAGCGTGAGCAGCAGGCCGAGCGCCGTCAGCGCGCCGAAGGTGCCGCGCCAGGAGGTGACCCGCAGCAGCTGCGCGCCGATGATCGGGGCGAGGATCGGCGCCAGCCCGGATATCAGCGCGATCGAGGCGAGGAAGCGCAGCAGCGCGACGCCCTGGAAGCGGTCCCTGGCGACGGCCCGCCCGATGACCAGCCCCGCCGATCCGGCCGCGCCCTGGATGAAGCGGGCGACGATCAGCACCGACAGGTTCGGCGCGATCACGCACACCACGCTGGACAGGGTGTAGGCGACCATCCCCACGAGCAGCGGCAGGCGGCGTCCGTAGCGGTCGCTGAGCGGTCCGAAGAGCAGCTGCCCGGCCGCGACCCCGAACATCGAGAAGGTGAGGGTGAGCTGAACGGCCGCCGGTTCGGCGACCAGGTCGTCCGCGATCGCGGGAAGGCCGGGGAGGTAGAGGTCGGTGGTGAGCGGGCCGAGGGCGGTGAGGCCGCCGAGCACCGCGATCACGGCCCGGCCGGTACCGGCCCGACCGCTGGAGGATTCCGAACCGGATGACGGGCCGGGTGACGGGTCGGAGGACGGGCCGGACGACGGCTCGGGCGAGGAGGCGGACGAGAGATCGGCGGCGGAGTCGGACGGGGCGGCGGACGGGGTGGCGGGTGAGGTCGACGTGGCGTCGGCGGGACCGACGGTCGGGCCGGGCATGGGTCTCCTAACGGGCGCGATGACGTGGGGTTCGTTGGTGGTCCGTCCTATCGCAGCCCGGCCAGGTCGTCGTCGGCAGGGGTGCGTCCGGGCGGACCCGCCCACCGGCCGGTCACAGCACGCGCACGACGACGGCCCGTCCGCACCTTCCGGTGCCCGACGGGCCGCTTCGTTCCCTGGTCAGGACGGCTGATCCGTGATCAGCACCCTCAGCGCTTGGCGACGTGTTCGGCTCGAAGGGCCGCCTGCAGCGTCGCGCCGTCCTGCCACGCGTAGAGCTGGTTGCCGGTGAGTGTCACATTGTAGTGCCCGCAGCTGCCCGTCGCCTTGGTCGCGATGCTCTCCGGGAACCAGCCGGCCTTGAGCGAGACCGGGACCGGAACCGGGTGCGGGCCCTTGCCCGGCAGCCCGGTGGTGCAGCCGGCGGGCAGCCGCCCCTCGCGGAGGGTGGCGCGCAGCAGGCGGTCGTCGCCCTTGGTGGACATCAGGTACTTCACCGAGGAGGCGTCATCGGGCAGCCAGGCGGGCATCGACCGGCCGTCGGCCTTCGCCTGGGAGCCCGTCTCGTAGGAGGTCTGCCGCTGGTGGCGCCCGTCGTACCACTCGGACACCCGCGGGCCTATTGCCACGGCGGCCACGGCGACGGCCATGCCGGTGCCCGCGACTCCCAGCGCGACCTTGCTCACGATGCCCTTCATGCCCGACTGCCCTCTCTGTGGCCGTTGTCTATTCGTCCGTTGCCAGTGCGTCCGTTGCCGGTGCGTCCGCTGCCCGCGCGTCCGTCGCCGGTCCGCCCGAGGCCCGTCCGGGCGGAACGGTCCGCCGTTCGGGTGTACCTATCGTGGCCCGGGTCACCCCGTCGGAACGTCACCACGAGGTCGCGAGCTTGCATCCATCCCACGGGGTAGCGTCTCCACCTTCAGGCGTATGTCCGGCGGCCCGGTCCGGGGATACGTGCCGTTCCGGAGCTCCGGTCGCCGCTCACGCTCAAGTTCTGCCCGCCCCCGATCGAGCGTGACCCCGGGGCGGCCCCGCCGCAGCCCGGCGTGCTGCATCCGATGGCATCGGTGCTGCTGAAACGGTGACAGGGCCCGGACCGGGGGCGGGCGGGAGACGGCGTCAGACCGCGACGGGCACCGGCCGGGCGACCGGGAAGGGCCGGCCGTCGAGGGTCCAGTGCGGGTCGATCGGGCGCAGCAGGGAGGCGTACACCTGGGCGGCGACGTCGGGGTGGCGGATCTCGCCGGTGGGCGGGCCGGCCGGGATGTCGTGCCCGGCGCAGGCGACCCACGCGGTGCGCTCCTCGACGGTGCGGCCACCGTGGCCGCCGGCGTCGACGTGCCCGTGGTCGGTGACGACGATGACGGTCCACTGCTCCTCGGCGTAGCCCGCCCGGCCGCGGACGGCGCCGAGCAGGCGGCCGAGCCTCTCGTCGGCGGTGCGCATGGCGGCGCGGTACTCCTCGCCGCAGCCGAGGAAGTGGGCGGTCTCGTCCACGGCGCCGAGGTAGACGAAGGAGGCCTCGGGGTCGGCGCTGCCGAGGACGTGGACGGCCTCCCGGGTGACCTCCTCGTCGACGGCCTCCCAGGCCTCGGGCGTGTCCTCGGCGGGGGCCACGTAGGAGAGCCGCCCGGGGGCGCGGAAGAGCGGGCCGCCGGACTCGTTGATCATCAGCGGGTCCCAGCCGGCCGCGACGAAGGTGCGGCGGCGGTCGCCCCGGTTGAGGCGGGTGGCGAAGTCGGGGAAGACGTCGAGCCGGTTGCCGCCCAGGTGGTTGCCCCACACGCCGTGCTTGGCGGGCTCGACCCCGGTCACGATGGTCGCCCAGCACGGCCCGGACATGGTGGGCGTGGTGTCCGCGACGGTGACCGGCACCAGGAACCCGGCCTCGGCGACCTCCTGGAGGCGCGGCATCGGCACCTGCGCCAGGTAGTCGTGGCGGACTCCGTCGATCCCGACGACGAGTACGCGGGGGCGGGGCCACTGGGCTGCGGACATGGCGGGGCTTCCTTTCGGTCGTGCACATCCGGCCGCGCCCGCCGAGGGCGCCGCCGACCGCGCCATGCTTCACCGCCCGCCGTACCGTCCGGCGTCTGATCGGCGTCGGACGGTCGAACGGCAGGTGTCCGCAGGATGTCGGGAGGCCGCCGGGCGGCGGTCAGCCGGTCCTGCGGACGAACCGGCGGTCGGCCTCCGCGAGTTCGGCGACCGGTCCGGCGGCGCGCAGCACGACGTCGAGGACGCGTTCCGGGTCGGCGGCGTAGCAGTGCGCGAACCAGGGCAGGTTGGCCTCGACCACCGCCCAGTGCTCGGCCGGGTCGTACGGGTCGGCGAGCGGACCGACGTCCAGGGCGACGGCGCTGGGCAGGGTGTCGCCGACGGCGTCGAGCAGGCGGCGGGCGAAGGCCGTGGCCGCCTCGGTCAGCGGCGCCGGGTCGAGCCGGCCGAAGCGGGCGTACCGGCTGCCGGTGAGCACCTCGCCGTCGCACACGAACAGCCGGTACTCGGCGGCGAAGGTCACCGGGTCGCTGACCAGGACGGGCGTGTCGGGGCCGATCCGCTCTCCGGTGCGCGGCAGCCGGGAGCCGTCCGGGTAGACGGCGGGCGGGACCGACTTGTCGGCCGGGGGTTTGACGAAGGCCGGGTGGCGCAGCGTCCAGGCCTCGGCGAGGGTGGTGAGTTCGATCCGGCGGCGGGTGAACTCCTCGGGGAGGCGGGCGAGCCAGTCGTCCTCGGGTTCGAGCAGGGCGAGGCCGAGCGGCGCGGCGATCCCGGCGGCGGCGAGCGGCCCGCCGTACCAGTGGACGGGCCGCCCGGCGAGCCGTTCGACCGTTTCCGGGGCGTCGAGGACGGCGGTGGTGAGGCCGCGGCGCTCGGCCGCCTCGGCGAGCAGGACGGTGGTGCTGGTCCGCTGGGCGGAGGTCAGCAGGACCCGGTCCGGCTTCGGGACCCGGTCCGGCTTCGGGGCGCGGTGAGGCGCCGGGATGCGGCCCGGCGTCGTCCGGCCGCTCACGGCTGTGGCCGGAACTCGTGGACGACCTCGATCCGGCCGACGATGTGCCGGTTGAACTCCGCCAACTCCTCGGCCGGGACCCATAGTTCGAGGATCGTCCGGCCGCCGGCCCGCTGCACGGGGTAGCGCGCGAGGAAGGCCGTCTCGACCTCGAAGCGGGTGACGTAGCCGACGCCGGAGGCGGGCACGTTCCAGTCGCGGGCTATCCGGATCGCGTAGTCCTCGTTGAGGACGGGGTAGAAGATCGGCTGCTCGGGCAGCCGGGGCGGCCAGGCGCGCCAGTCTGCGGCCTCGACCAGCGCCAGCTCCTCGGGGCCGGTGGGGCGCCAGAGGGTGGTGGTCGGGGGCGTCCGGGTGCTCGGGCCGTTCATGGGAGGGACGGTAGCCGGGCCGTGGCGGGCCCGGCCACCGGTTTTACCTGCTCGAACGGGGTGGACGGCCCGTCAGCGGTAGGCGGACTCGCCGGTGATGGCCTCGCCGAGGACCAGCGTGTGGATCTCGCTGGTGCCCTCGTAGGTGAGCACCGACTCCAGGTTGTTGGCGTGCCGCAGCACCGGGTACTCGGTGGTGATGCCGTTGGCGCCGAGGATGGTGCGGGCGCTGCGGGCGATCTCCAGCGCGGTGCGGACGTTGTTGAGCTTGCCGAAGCTGATGTGCGGCGGCCGGACCGCGCCCTGCTCCTTGAGCCGGCCGATCCGCAGCGCCACCAGGTACGCCTTCTCGACCTCCAGCATCATCTCGACCAGCTTCTGCTGGGTGAGCTGGAAGCCCGCGATCGGGCGGTCGAACTGGATCCGGCTCTTGGCGTAGTCGAGGGCGGCGGTGTAGCAGTCGCGGGCGGCGCCGACGGTGCCCCAGAGGATGCCGTAGCGGGCCTCGTTGAGGGAGGAGAGCGGTCCGCGCAGACCGGTGACCCCGGGCAGGACGGCGTCGGCGGGCAGGACCACCTCGTCGAAGGAGAGCTCGCTGGTGACGGAGGCGCGCAGGGAGAGCTTGCCGTGGACGTCGGTCGCGGTCAGGCCGCGGGCACCGCGCTCGACCAGGAAGCCGCGCACGCCCTCCTCGGTCTGCGCCCAGACCACGGCGACGTCCGCGATGCTGCCGTTGGTGATCCACATCTTGCTGCCGGACAGCACCCAGTCGCCGTTCCCGCCGCCCTTCCGGACCGCCCGGGTGCGCATGTTGGCCGGGTCCGAGCCGAAGTCGGGCTCGGTGAGGCCGAAGCAGCCGATCAGTTCACCGGCCGCCATGCCGGGCAGCCAGCGCTGCTTCTGCTCCTCGGAGCCGAAGGCGTGGATCGAGCGCATCGCGAGCGAGCCCTGGACGGAGACGAAGCTGCGCAGACCGGAGTCGGCCGCCTCCAGCTCCATGCAGGCCACCCCGTACGCCACGGCGCCCGCGCCCGCGCAGCCGTAGCCGTCGAGGTGCATGCCGAGCAGGCCGAGGGCCCCGAGCTCGGGGGCCAGCTCCCGGGCCGGGAAGACGCCGCGCTCGAACCAGTCGCCGAGATGCGGGCGGATCCGTTCCTCGGTGAACTTCCGGACGGTGTCGCGGATCAACCGCTCCTCGTCGGAGAGGAGGTCGCCGACGGCGAGCAGGTCGGCCGGGTCGATCCGGGTCGGCTTCGTCATGGAAGCTCCTTGTGGTCTCGGCGGAACACCGGCGAGTATTCCGCAACCGGGCGGACGGCTGGCAGGGCGCGAACGAGTGAGGAAGGCGACACGTCCAGCGGCGAGTACGTGGTCGGCGAGCTGACGGCCGAGGAGCTGGGCGGCGCGGCGGAGGGGCAACGGACAGCGCGCACGGAACTGACGGAACCGGGAGAACTGGCGGAACCGGGAGAGGGGACGGGACCGTCGGAACCGACGGAACCGGGAGGGCTGGCGGAGCCGGCGGGACGGAAGGAGCGGGGCATGGCGCGCTGGGCGCTGGTCGTCGAGGAGACGGTTGGTCTGGACAAGAACCGGACCTGGGGCAGCAAGGTACTCGGCGAGGTCGAGGGCACCCGGGAGGAGGCCGTCGAGGAGCTGCGGCGGCTCGTCCCGTCGTTCACCCCGCAGCACCCGTTCAACATCCGGCGGCGGACGCTGCTCCGGGACGGGGACACCTACCTGCTGATTGCTCAGGGGAGCATGCGCGACTACCACTGCGTGTTCAAGGTGTGGGAGTTGCTGTGGGACAGCACGCGGCCTGAGGTGCAGGCGGAGCGGCTGACGGAGGACTGAGGTATCGCGGAGCGGGGCGACAGCGAACAGAAGACAGCTGACAGATTTCGAAATCTGTCAGCTGTCTTCTGTTCGCCGTCAGCTGTCAGCTGTCAGCTGTCAGCTGCCGACGGTCAGCCGCCGACCGTCATCCGCCCGCCCGACGTCACCCCACCCCGCACAGCCGCAGCACCGCCGTCGTCGCCGCGCCCGCGACGACCACCGCCGGGAACGGTGCCCGACGCCAGGCGAGCACCCCCGCGACCAGTACGCCCGCCGGGCGGGCCCAGCCCGCGAAGCCGTGCCCCTGGGTCAGCGCACCGGTCGCCACCAGCGCGACCAGCAGGACCGCCGCCGCGACGGCCAGCAGGTGCCGCAACCGCTCCGAGAGCGCGAGCCGGTGCCCGAGCAGCGGCCCGGCGATGCGGTAGGCGTACGTCCCGGCGGCCAGCAGCAGGATGGCGTACAGCGGCATCATCGGACTTCCTCCTTCACGGCCGCCGCGACGGCCTCCGGCTCTCTCGACCCCTCCGACTCCTCTGCCCCCTCCGCCCCCTCCGGCCCGCCCGCAGCCGCCGGCCTCCCGGCGAACAGCAGCCCGACCAGGGCCAGCAGCACCGGCAGCCCGGCCGGCACGTACGGCGTGGCCGCGACGGCCACGACGGCGCCCACCAGGGCGGCCGTACGGGTCCGGCGGTCCACCAGGGAGGGCAGGACGAGCGCGAGCAGAACCGCCGGGAAGGCCGCGTCCAGGCCCAGCGCGTCGGTGTTCCCGATCAGCCCGCCCGCGAGCGCTCCGAGCAGCACCGCGACGTTCCACACCACGAACAGCCCGATCCCGCAAACCCAGAACGCCGCCCGGCGCCGCTGCGGCCGGTCCTGTTGCAGCACGAAGGCGGCCGACTCGTCGGTGATCAGCTGGGCACCCAGCAGACGCCGCCACCACGGGCCCTGGAGCACGTCGGCGACGGTGAACCCGAACGGCAGCAGCCGGGCGTTGAGCACCAGACCGGTGACGACGGCGGCGAGCGCGCCACCGCCGGACAGCACCACGCCGACGGCGGCGAACTGCGAGCCGCCGGCGAACACGAGGACGGAGAGGACGATCGGCACCCAGAGGGGCAGGCCGCCGGAGACGCTGATCGCGCCGAAGGAGGCGCCGACGAGGGCGTCGGCGAGGCAGACCAGAGCGATGTCACGGACAGTGGCATGTTCCAGTGTTCGGAGCAGCGAACGCATGTCCATCAGAGTGAACCGGCTACCCGCGGTTCGTCAAGCCGAACGATTGGACCGATAGAGCGAACGAACATCATCACGCGCGGCCGTGGCAGCATGAACGGCACCGGACGGTACGAGTCGGAGGCCGGCCGCGAACCGGCGACGAACCACGTACCGGAGGACCCAGGGGAACCAGGAGGAAGCCCGAGTGGCGAGCATGAGTGACCGGACCACCCCGCCCACGGGCGCCAACGGCTCCGGCGCGGAGCTGATCGGCCAGATCGCCGCCTCCATCCGGCGCGAGCGCGAGCGCAGCGGGCTGTCGATGGCCGAGCTGGCCCGGCGTGCGGGGATCGCCAAGTCGACGCTCTCGCAGCTGGAATCGGGCGCCGGCAACCCCAGCGTGGAGACGCTCTGGGCGCTCGGGGTCGCACTGAACGTGCCGTTCAGTCGCCTGGTCGACCCGCCGCGCCCGACGGTCAAGGTGCTCCGGGCCGGAGAGGGCCCGGTGACCCACTCCGAGCAGGCCAACTACGCGGCCACCGTACTCTCCTCCTGCCCGCCGAACGCCCGGCGCGACATCTACCGGATCGAGGCCCAGCCGGGCGAGACCAGGGCCTCGGACCCGCACATGCCCGGCACCGTCGAGCACGTGATGATCGGGTCGGGTCGGGCCCTGGTCGGTCCGGCCCAGGAGCCGGTCGAGCTGGGCCCGGGCGACTACATCAGCTACCCGGGCGACGCCCCGCACGTGTTCCGCGCCCTGGCCCCGGACACCCTCGCGGTGATCGTGATGGAACACATCTGACGCGCATCCGATCGCCTGCCGGGCTGGACGGCCTACTTCAACAGGCCGTCCAGGAAGGGGTTCCCGAACACCCGGTGCGGGTCGTACCGGTCCAGGACGGCGATCGCCTCGTCCCAGCCGGGTCCGCCGCCGGCGCGCAGGCTGTCCGGGATCACCCGGCCGAGCAGGTCCGGGTCGGACCAGGCCGCGTCTGCGGTGTAGGCCCAGCCCTTGGACCACTCGACCCGCAGGCCCGCCCGGGTGCCGTCGAAGGTGCGCAGCAGCCACTGCTCCAGGTCGCGGGCGAAGCGCTCCAGGCCTGGGGTGCCGGGGAAGGCGAGGACGTCCAGCCACACGGCGGTGTCCCACTCCGGCCGGTCGGCCCGGGGGCGCAGCGCGGAGAGCAGCGGGGGCCGGGCACCGGGGACGCCGGAGTAGGAGGGGTCATCCAGGCCGGTGACCCGGATCTCCACCGCACCGTTCACCGGGAACTCGCCCCGGGCCTGGTACTCGGCGAGCAACTGCCGGTAGTAGGCGGCGAATTCGCTGACCACCCACTGGAGGTCGGAACGCTTGGCCAGGATCGCGTAGCCGTTGGCGGTGACCCGCAGCGTGGTGGGCCGGACGTACTGCAGCAGGGCGCGCGAGGGCCCCCAGAGGTCGGAGCGCAGGCCGCCGGCGAGCAGGTGGGTGATCAGGTCGCCGCTGAGCAGTTCGCGCAGCAGCCCGCCGGAGAGCAGGACGTCGGTGAGGTCGCCGGTCAGCGCCACCTTGGCGACGATGTACTGGAGTTGGCCGAACAGCGGGGCCGATCCCCAGGCACCGGTGACGATTTGGCCGACCAGTCGGGCGACCGGTTCCGGAATGCTGTCCGAGAAGGGGTAGTTGTAGGGCTGGTCGACGGCCCTGGACGCGAGCGGCTTGGTCGGGGTGACGCTCCAGGTCTTGAGCCACGGGTACTCGGTGTAGGCGAACCAGATCGCCTCGACCCGGCCGTCGCGCTCGACGAAGTCGGCGAGGGTGCGCGGGCCTCCTCCACCCAGCAGTCCGCCGAGCAGTCCACCGAGAAGCCCGCCGCCGTCCGTACCGCTCCCGGGGCGGGCGAACAGCTCGCTGGCCGGAATGTCGAGCCTGCTGACGCAGCGCAGCGAGTGGTCGGCGCCGGCCCGCAGGACGACCTCGGTGAGGAACGCGCGGCCCAGGTGCACCAGGAAGGCGGCGCTGTCGGCCTCGGCGCGGTCGAAGGTGCGCAGCGCGTAGCGGCCGGTGGCCGGGTCGAGGACGACGGCGGTGAGCCGGACCACCTGGTTGCTGACCGAGCCGTAGCCGTGCCCGTCCGGCCGCAGCTCGCCGGCGGCGGGGGCGGCGGTGCCGTGGCCGCCGATGGCGAGCGCTCCGCCGACGGTGAGGTCGCCGGGCGCCGGGCAGGCGGTGAGTCCGAGGCCCCGGTCGCCCAGGTGGGCGAGCAGCGCCTCCATGCTCGCGCCGGTCTGCACCCGGACGGTGGTGGGCGAGTCCGCGGCGATGGCGGTGAGGTGGCGGCTGGTGTCCACCAGCAGGACGCGGGCGCTCTCCGGGGTCCCGTTGGCGACGGTGAGCGGCGCCCAGGTGTGCCGGTAGCCGGTGGCGCGCAGGCGCCAGCCGTTGGCGTGCGCCCAGTCGGCGAGGGCCGGAACCTCCTCGGGGGTGCGGGGCGCGGAGGTCCACAGCTGGTCGGTGCGGATCTCGCCGGACCAGTTCTCGAAGACCCGCTGGTAGAGCTCGGTGCCCGCGGGCAGGCCGGGCGGTACGGGTGTGGCGGCCGCGGCGCTGTCCGGGCCGACGGTGCCGCGCAGCAGCCAGGCCGCACCGCCGAGCGCCGCCGACGCGCCGAGCAGCCGCCGCCTGGTCAGGCCGCGCTCCCCGCCGTGTCCCTGGCCGCCCTCCCCGCCGTCCGTTCCGCCGTCCGTTCCCCCGTTCACGCCGTTCACGCCGTTCACGCCGTGCCCTGTCGTCATCCGGTCCGCCCCCTGCGCTGGTACCCCCGGGCCGGGCTGCGGCGTTCCGAGGCGGGCCGGTGTCCCCCCGACCTGGTCAGGAGCGTACGAAGCGCCGTACGGCCGTTTGAAGCGATCCGGCCGAGATCTCACTCCTTCGAGTGATCAAGGCCCGAACGGCTGCGAACAGCGCCCGGGGGCTGAACTCCGACGCCTCGGCAGTCCTGCCCGCGGGCTCCGGCGGTCGTCTCACGGCGAACGACCGCGGACGGCGAGGGGCGACGGCGGCATCGGCGCTGGTCGCGTGCCCGGTCATGCGCCCGCCCTCGGCCGTTGCCCGGCTCATCGGCGAACGCATAGGTTGATCTTGACCACCCGCCCTCACCCGCCCTCACCCGCCGGAGGCTCCGCCGTGCCCTCGTCCGCCCCGCTGACCGTCACCGTGGCCCAGCCCGCCTGCGCCGCCCCCGGCCGCCCGGACACCCTGGCCGTCAACGTCGAGCGGCACGCCGAGGCCGTCCGCGCGGCTGGGACCCGGTTGGTGGTCTTCCCCGAGCTCTCGCTGACCGGCTACGACCTGGCCGCCCCCGCCGTCGACCCGGCGGACGACCGACTCGCCCCGCTGGTCGCGGCCTGCGCCGCCACCGGTGCCGTCGCCCTGGTCGGCGCACCGGTCGTGGAGGCGGACGGGAGCGAGTCCATCGCCACCCTGGCGGTGACCGGCGAAGGCGCCAAGGCCGTGTACCGCAAGATGCGGCTGCACGGCCCGGAGTCCGACCGGTTCACCCCGGGCCAGAAGCCCGTCGTCCTGGAGCTGGACGGTCTGCGGCTCGGCCTCGCGATCTGCGCGGACGCCGCCGACCCGTCGCACGCCGAGGAGACCGCCGCGCTCGGCATCGACGCCTACGTCGCCTCCACCCTGTACGGCCCGGGGGCGGCCCAGGCCGAGCGCCGGGACGGCCACCTGCGGGAGCGGACCACCGTACACGGGGTCTGGGGCGTGCTCTCCACCTGCGCCGGGGCCAGTGGCGAGTTCCCGGAGACCTCGGGCGGCTCCGGCCTCTGGTCCCCGGTCGGCGAGCCGGTGGCCCAGGCCGGCACCGAGCCGGGCGAACTGGTCCGCGGCGGGCTGGTCCGCGGCGAGCTGCCCCGGCCGTAGCGCGGAGGTCGCGGGCCCGGGCGGAAATACCCGGGGCCCGTGCGCGGCTGTCGTGATCGTAAGACCCGGAACCGGGCCGAGAGGGCCCGTACAGGAGGTGCAGCGCGCGATGGCCGATGTGCAGGAGAAGGCTCAGGACGACTCGCAGGAGTACCGGATCGAGCACGACTCGATGGGCGAGGTACGGGTGCCCGCCGCCGCGAAGTGGCAGGCGCAGACGCAGCGGGCGGTGGAGAACTTCCCGGTGTCCGGCCAGCGGCTGGAGCGCGCGCACATCGCCGCTCTGGCCCGGATCAAGGCGGCCGCGGCCCGGGTGAACGCCCGCCTCGGGGTCCTGGACGAGGAGACGGCGGAGGCGATCGCGGCGGCGGCCGAGGAGGTCGCGGAGGGTCGCTGGGACGACCAGTTCCCGGTGGACGTGTTCCAGACCGGCTCGGGCACCTCGTCCAACATGAACACCAACGAGGTGATCGCGACCCTGGCCGGTGAGCGGCTGGGCCGCCCCGTCCACCCGAACGACCAGGTGAACGCCAGCCAGTCGTCCAACGACGTGTTCCCGTCCTCGATCCACATCGCCGCCACCGCCGCCGTCACGCACGACCTGGTCCCGGCGCTGGAGCACCTGGCGGAGGCCCTGGAGCGCAAGGCCGCCGAGTTCGCGCAGGTCGTGAAGTCGGGCCGCACGCACCTGATGGACGCCACGCCCGTCACCCTCGGCCAGGAGTTCGGCGGCTACGCGGCCCAGGTGCGGCACGGGCGGGAGCGGCTGCTGGCCACGCTCCCCCGGGTGGCCGAACTGCCGCTCGGCGGAACGGCGGTGGGCACCGGCATCAACACCCCGCCCGGCTTCCCCGGAGCGGTCATCGCGGAGGTGGCCCGCACCACCGGGCTGCCGCTGACGGAGGCCCGGAACCACTTCGAGGCGCAGGGCGCGCGGGACTCGCTGGTCGAACTGAGCGGCCAACTTCGCACCGTCGCGGTCGGGTTCACGAAGATCGCGAACGACCTGCGGTGGATGGGGTCCGGCCCCCGCACCGGCCTCGGCGAGATCAACCTTCCGGACCTGCAACCCGGTTCGTCCATCATGCCGGGCAAGGTGAACCCGGTGCTGCCCGAAGTGGTGCTGATGGTCGCCGCCCAGGTGGTCGGCAACGACGCGACGGTGACGCTGGCCGGCGCGAGCGGCAACTTCGAGCTGAACGTGATGCTCCCGGTGATCGCCCGCAACGTGCTGGAGTCGGTGCGGCTGCTGGCCAACAGCGCCCGGCTGCTGGCGGACCGGACGGTGGACGGCATCACCGCCAACGTCGAACGGGCCCGCGAGTACGCGGAGTCCTCGCCCTCGGTGGTGACGCCGCTGAACCGGTACATCGGGTACGAGGAGGCGGCGAAGGTCGCCAAGCAGGCACTGGCGGAGCGGAAGACGATCCGTCAGGTGGTGCTGGAGCGCGGGTACGTCGAGCAGGGCAGGCTCACCGAGGCGCAGCTGGACGAGGCGCTGGACGTGCTGCGGATGACGCACCCGTAGCGGACTCGGACGGCCGTCGGGCGCACGCCGGGTGTGCGTCCGACGCCGTCGGACACGTACCCGACGCCGCCGGACGCGCGCCGGGGCGCGGCGGGCACTCAGGCCCTCCGCGCCCCGGACGCGGGCTTGTGGGGAAGCTCAGCCCTTGGCACGGCCGGCCCGGCCGCGCCGCATCGACGCTCCGTTCGACGTCATGGTGGCCATCGAGATCGCCGCGAGGCCGAGCAGGAACATCACGGCGCCGACGATGACGCAGGTCACGATGTTCTTGCCGTGCGCGACGGACCCGGAGACGATCCAGGGGGAGAGGATCGTCCAGACGCCGAGCACGGCGGCCGCCCAGGCCCGCGCGTGGGTGCGTTCGTAGGCCGATCCGTAGCCGGCCATCAGCACCGCGTAGGCCAGGCCCACGATCAGGCAGGTCACGGTCAGGGTGCTGAATGCGGTGAAGCCGACGATCCACGGCGATGCTGCCAGGAAGAGGCCGGCCAGTACGGCCAGGGCTTCGATGCCCTGGGCGCGGGGGGTCGAGGTGACCCTCTCGTAGCGTTCTCTCAGTTCGACGATGTCCGGATGGTGCTCCATGCCCGTCGGGATATGGGTTGCCACCGATACCACCTCCTGTGGTCCGGAACTTGGAAGGCGCTTGCCCCGTACCCATTGTGTCGCCTATCGAGCGATTTGCGCCTGATTGTCCAGAATGATCGATAACCTTCCGATCACGCCGGTGACCTGCGTCTCAACACCCCGAGGCCCCATTGCCTATGCAATTCGTTGCATAGCAGGATGCGGGCATGGCACTGGAGCACGCGATCCTCGTCTCGCTGCTGGAGCAGCCCGGCTCCGGCTACGAACTGGCCCGGCGCTTCGACCGCTCCATCGGACGCTTCTGGACCGCGACCCACCAGCAGATCTACCGGGTGCTGCGGCGGATGGAGGCGGACGGCTGGATCGCGGCGGAGGAGGTCGCGCAGGACGGCCGCCCGGACAAGAAGGTCTACTCGGCGGCCGGGGCCGGGCGGGCCGCGCTGGCCGACTGGCTGCGCGAGCCGGTCGAGCCGGAGACCGTGCGGCACGAGCTCGCGGTCAAGATCCGGGCCGCCGCCTTCGACGACCCGGCCGCGCTGATCTCCGAGGTCGAACGGCACCGCGAGGGCCACGCCGCCCTGCTCTCCCGCTACCTGCACGGCGAGCAGCGGGACTTCCCCGACCTCGACGCGCTCGACACCGCACAGGAGCTCCAGTACGTGGTGCTGCGCGGCGGCATCGAGTACGAGCGGATGACCCTCGCCTGGCTGGACGAGGTGCTCGCCACCCTGCGCCGGCTCGCGAACGGGGGCGAGGGCGGGGGCGGGGACCAGGACGGGGGCGGGGTTCAGAGTTCAGATGACAGAGTTTGAAATCTGTCATCTGAACTCTGTTCTCTGAGGCCCGTTCGCTGAAATCCGTTCGCTGAAATCCGTTTGCTGACACCTGTTCGCCGAGAGCCCTCATACCCTCAACTCCCGGGAGCCCCTGATGCTCTTCAATCCGCGCACCTACGACCCCGCGCAGTTCGACGCGCCGACCCGCCGTCTGCTCCGTGCGACCGTGGACTGGTTCGAGTCCCGCGGCAAGAAGGCGCTCATCGACACCTACATCGACCGCACCTGGTACGCCGACTTCCTCGAATTCGCCGCACGCGAAGGCCTGTTCGCCGAGTTCCTGACCCCGTCCTCGGCCGACCCCGACAAGCGCTGGGACACCGCCCGGATCGCCGAGCTCAACGAGATCCTCGGCTTCTACGGCCTCGGCTACTGGTACACCTGGCAGGTCACCATCCTGGGCCTCGGCCCCGTCTGGCAGAGCGAGAACGAGGCCGTCCGGGCCCGCGCCGCCAGGCTGCTGGCCGAGGGGCACGTCATGGCCTTCGGTCTGTCCGAGCGCACCCACGGCGCCGACATCTACTCCACCGACCTGATCCTCACCCCGGACGGCGAGGGCGGCTTCACCGCGACCGGTTCCAAGTACTACATCGGCAACGGCAACGTGGCCGGACTGGTCTCGGTCTTCGGCCGCCGCTCGGACGTCGAGGGCCCGGAGGGCTACGTCTTCTTCGCCGCCGACAGCCGCCACGAGGCGTACCACCTGGTCAAGAACGTGGTGAACGCCCAGATGTACGTCAGCGAGTTCCGCCTGGAGGACTACCCGGTGCGCGCCGAGGACGTGCTGCACACCGGGCAGGCCGCCTTGGACGCCGCGCTGAACACCGTCAACGTCGGCAAGTTCAACCTGTGCACCGCCTCGATCGGCATCTGCGAGCACGCGATGTACGAGGCCGTCACGCACGCCCACAACCGGGTGCTGTACGGCAAGCCGGTCACCGACTTCCCCCACGTGCGACGGGAGTTGACCGACGCGTACGTCCGCCTGGTCGCGATGAAGCTGTTCAGCGCCCGGGCCGTCGACTACTTCCGCACCGCCTCCCCCGAGGACCGCCGCTACCTGCTCTTCAACCCGATGACCAAGATGAAGGTCACCACCGAGGGCGAGAAGGTCATCGACCTGATGTGGGACGTCATCGCGGCCAAGGGCTTCGAGGCGGACACCTACTTCGACAAGGCCGCCAAGGACATCCGCGGCCTGCCGAAGCTGGAGGGCACCGTCCACGTCAACCTGGCGCTGATCCTCAAGTTCATGGCCAACTACCTCTTCCAGCCCGCCGACTACGCCCCGGTGCCGACCCGGCTGGACGCCGCCGACGACGTCTTCCTGTTCCGGCAGGGCCCGGCCCGCGGCCTGGGCGCGATCCGCTTCCACGACTGGCGCGCCGCCTACGACCGGCACGCACAGCTGCCGAACGTCGCCCGTTTCCGCGAGCAGGCGGACGCCTTCTGCGAGTTGCTGCTCAAGCACGCGCCCGGCCGGGAACAGCAGGCGGACCTGGACTTCCTGCTGGAGATCGGCCAGCTGTTCGCGCTGATCGTGTACGGCCAGCTGGTCCTGGAGCAGGCCGAGTTGACCGGCCTGACCGCGTCCGACGAGGGCGGCGACGTGCTGGACCGGATCTTCGACGCCCTGGTGCGCGACTTCTCCGCCCACGCGACCGAGCTGCACGGCAAGGCCTCCGCCACCGAGGAACAGGCCGCCTGGGCGCTGGCGAACGTGCGCCGCCCGGTCGCGGACGCCGAGCGCGAGGCGAGGGTGTGGGCCCGGGTCGAGGCGCTCTCGGGCGCGTACGAGATGCAGCCGTAGGCCGCAGGGGAAAACGACACCAGCAGGACTCCGGGGGTGCCGGTCGGCGGACCGGCACCCCCGGACTCGCACACCCCGGACTCGCGCACGCGGACTCCCCCGCCCGGGCCCGGGCCCAAGCCCCCGGACTCCCCGGGAAAGCACCGCTCGTCCAGCCGTCCCCGAGGCCCGTGTCCCGGGCCCGGGCGACCGCCTCGGCGCACGTGGTGACGTGCGTCTTCCCGAAGACGTGGGTCACGTGGCGGCGAACAGTCCCCTCCACGGCCACCGGTTCGGGATCGGCGTGCGGCAACCGGCGTACGGTGGAACTCGGAGGCCGTGTCATGCACGTCACCGGAACCCACTTCACCGACCGCACCGACGCCGGCCGCCGGCTGGCCGCCCGCCTGGGCCACCTGGGCGGCCCCGACACCGTCGTGGTCGCGCTGCCCCGGGGCGGGGTGCCGGTGGCCGCCGAGGTGGCGAGCGCGCTCGGCGCGCCGCTGGACATCTGCGTGATCCGCAAGCTCGGCGTGCCGTACCAGCCCGAGCTGGGCATGGGGGCGATCGGCGAGGACGGCGTACGGGTGCTGAACGAGCAGGTCATCGGGCTCGCCGGGATCAGCGACGAGCAGTTGGCCAAGGTGGAGCGGCGCGAGCGCGCGGAGCTGGAGCGCCGGGCACTGCGCTACCGGGGCGACCGCCCGGCAGCCGAGCTGCGCGGGCGCACGGTGGTCGTGGTGGACGACGGCATCGCCACCGGCTCCACCGCCCTGGCCGCGTGCCGGATCGTGCGGGCGCGCGGGGCGGCCCGGGTGGTGCTGGCTGTCCCGGTGGCGCCCCGGGACTGGACGGACCGGCTGTCCGCCGTCGCCGACGAGCTGGTCTGCGTGGACACGCCGTCGCCGTTCTTCGCGATCGGCGAGTTCTACGCCGACTTCTCGCAGACCGAGGACGAGGAGGTGCTGCGGCTGCTCGCCGAGGCCCGGGGCGAACGGCCGGAGCACTCCGCCGAGGTCGACCGCGAGCTGGCGCTGTCCGCCGCCGGGGTCCGCCTGGCCGGTCGGCTGACCGTCCCGGCCGGGGCTCGCGGGATCGTGGTCTTCGCGCACGGCAGCGGCAGCGGGCGGCACAGCCCGCGCAACCGGTACGTGGCCGAGCACCTGAACCGGGCCGGGCTGGGCACCCTGTTGTTCGACCTGCTCACCGAGGCCGAGGAGCCGGACCGGCGCAAGGTGTTCGACGTGGGCCTGCTCGGCTCGCGGCTGACCGCCGTCGCCCGGCGGCTGGACGGGCCGGACGGGCTCGACGAGACCCGCGGCCTGCCGCTCGGCCTGTTCGGCGCCAGCACGGGAGCCGCCGCCGCGCTGCACACCGCCGCCGAGCTGGGCCCGGCGGTGCGCGCCGTGGTCTCCCGGGGTGGGCGTCCGGACCTCGCCGCCCCTGCGGTGCTGGGCCGGGTGAGCGCGCCGACGCTGCTCCTGGTCGGCGCCCTGGACGCGACCGTTCTGGACCTCAACCGGCAGGCCGAGGCCCTGCTGCGCTGCGAGAGCGAACTGGTGGTGGTAGCGCACGCGAGCCACCTGTTCGAGGAGCCGGGCACGCTCGACCGGGTCGCCGAGCTGGCCGCGGACTGGTTCCTGCGGCATCTCCCCCGCACCGGGCCCACCGGTGGCCCGACCGGCGACGCACCGTGATGAGGTTGCGCGGAGGACGGTTGCGCAGAGGACGGTTGCGCAGAAATCGGTTGCGCAGAATTCGTGCGGAACCCCCCGATGAGCAGCGCATTTTGCGCAGCCGAAGCCGGGATTTCCTAATCAGCTTGTACACATTGAGCAGTGAAAAATCGACCTGTTGCCCAACCACCCCGACAGTAGCAAGCTCTGCGCAACCGCACCGCCCACCCGTTCGCCGTGCGGCCGAGATCCACGTGATCCAGCGGAAGCCTCAGAGCCGAGGCCCCAGAGTGGAGGAACGAGCGATGACCCCGCAGTCCCACGCCCTTGAGTTGACCCCCGAGGAGCGCGAGGCCGGTCTCGACGCCGACCAGCTGCGCCGCCTCGTCGGCCTCGTCGAGCACGACGCGGCCGCCGACCCGTTCCCGGTCACCGCCCAGGACGCGGTCGTCTTCGTGGTCGGCAACGCCACCCAGACGGCGCAGTTCTACCAGGTCGTGTTCGGCATGGAGCTGGTCGCCTACTCCGGCCCGGAGACCGGCCGCCGCGACCGCAAGGCCTACGTGCTCCGCTCCGGCTCCTGCCGCTTCGTGATCAAGGGCGGCGTCCAGCCGGAGAGCCCGCTCCTGGACCACCACCGCCGCCACGGCGACGGCGTGGTCGACCTGGCGCTGGAGGTCCCGGACGTCGACAAGTGCATCGAGCACGCCCGCGCGAGCGGCGCCACCGTGCTGGAGGAGCCGAACGACGTCTCGGACGAGAACGGCACCGTGCGCCGCGCGGCCATCGCCACCTACGGCGAGACCCGCCACACCCTGATCGACCGCTCCCGCTACAGCGGCCCCTACCTGCCGGGCTACGTCACCGCGAAGAGCTCCGTCACCCACCCGGAGGGCTCGCCCAAGCGCCTGTTCCAGGCCCTCGACCACGCCGTCGGCAACGTCGAGCTGGGCCGGATGGACGAGTGGGTCCAGTTCTACAACCGGGTCATGGGCTTCGTGAACATGGCCGAGTTCGTCGGCGACGACATCGCCACCGAGTACTCCGCACTGATGTCCAAGGTCGTCGCCAGCGGCAACCACCGGGTGAAGTTCCCGCTCAACGAGCCGGCCATCGCCAAGAAGAAGTCCCAGATCGACGAGTACCTGGAGTTCTACACCGGCCCCGGCTGCCAGCACATGGCGCTCGCCACCAACGACATCCTCACCACCGTGGACGTGCTGCGCTCGCGCGGCGTGGAGTTCCTCAACACCCCGGACGCGTACTACGACGACCCGGAGCTGCGCGAGCGGATCGGCAAGGTGCGCGTGCCGATCGAGGAGCTGAAGAAGCGCGGCATCCTGGTCGACCGCGACGAGGACGGCTACCTGCTGCAGATCTTCACCAAGCCGATCGGCGACCGCCCCACCGTCTTCTACGAGTTCATCGAGCGCCACGGTTCGCTGGGCTTCGGCAAGGGCAACTTCAAGGCGCTGTTCGAGTCCATCGAGCGCGAGCAGGACCGTCGCGGCAACCTGTGAGTATCGGGGAACTCTGACGAACGGTCGAGGAGGAGCAGGGAGATGGCGTACTACCGGCAGCTGGGCAGCATCCCGCCCAAGCGGCACACCCAGCACCGCACACCCGAAGGCGGGCTGTACTACGAGGAGTTGATGGGCGAGGAGGGGTTCTCCTCCGACTCGTCCCTGCTCTACCACCGGGGCATCCCCTCGGCGGTGGTGAACGCGGTGCCGTGGGACCTTCCGGACCAGTCCACGGTGCCCAACCATCCCCTGCTCCCCCGCCACCTCAAGCTGCACGAGCTGTTCTCGGACCAGGAGTGGAAGGCCGCGGACGTCGTGAACAGCCGCCGGCTGGTCCTCGGCAACGGCGACGTGCGGATCTCGTACGTGGCCGCCGGAGCCCCGAGCGAGCTGTACCGCAACGGGCTCGGCGACGAGTGCGTGTACGTGGAGTCCGGCGCCGGCACGCTGGAGACGGTCTTCGGCTCGATCGAGGTCGGCCAGGGCGACTACGTGATCATCCCGCGCGCCACCACCCACCGCTGGGTGCCCTCCGGGGACGAGCCGCTCCGCGCGTACTGCATCGAGGCGAACAGCCACATCAGCCCGGTCAAGCGCTACCTGTCGAAGTACGGGCAGCTGCTGGAGCACGCGCCGTACTGCGAGCGGGACTTCCGCGGGCCGGTCGGGCCGCTGGTGGTCGACACCCCCGGGGACGTCGACGTGCTGGTCAAGCACCGCGGCCCGAACGGGGTCTCCGGCACCCGCTACACGGTGCCGCACCACCCCTTCGACGTGGTCGGCTGGGACGGCTGCCTGTACCCGTACGCCTTCAACATCCGGGACTTCGAGCCGATCACCGGCCGGGTCCACCAGCCGCCGCCGGCCCACCAGGTGTTCGAGGGCAACGGCTTCGTGATCTGCAACTTCGTTCCCCGCAAGGTGGACTACCACCCGCTGTCGATCCCGGTGCCGTACTACCACGCCAACGTGGACAGCGACGAGGTCATGTTCTACTGCGGCGGCGACTACGCGGCCCGCAAGGGTTCGGGCATCGGCCAGGGCTCGATCTCGCTGCACCCGGGCGGGCACACCCACGGGCCGCAGCCGGGCGCGTACGAGCGCAGCATCGGCGTGGAGTTCTTCGACGAGCTGGCGGTCATGGTGGACACCTTCCGCCCGCTGGAGCTCGGCGAGGGCGGCCGGGCCGGCGAGGACGCCAACTACGCCTGGACCTGGGCCGGTCGGGGGCCGGGCCGATGAGCACGCCGTCTCCGGAAGGCGTGATCCCCGAGCTGTTCCGCGGGCTCTTCGACGACGCGGCGGTGTTCCCCCCGGGGAACCTGCCGGTCGCCGAGGCCGTGCCCGCGCACCGCGCCCACCGCGCGGCCTGGTACGCCGAGGCGGTCGGACCGTTCCTCTGCGGGGCGGGCCGGCTGGGCGAGTTGACCGCCGTGGCGGCGGGCGGCGCGGTGGTGAAGGACGCCGTGTCCGCGGAGGGTGCCGCGGACACGGAGGGTGTGGTGGGGGCGAGCGACGCGCCGCTCAGGATCGGGCTTGTACTGCCGGGGGGCAGTGCGGAGCTCGCATCGGCGCTCGCCGCCGCCGCGCCGTTCGAACTGGCCGGCGTCGAACTGGCCACCCGGGACGCCGCCGAGGCGGTCGCCGAACTGGACCGGCTGCTGCCGCCTCACGTCCCGGCCGCCGTCGAGCTGCCGCGCGAACTCCTGCGCGGGGACGGGCTGGACGCGGTGCTGGACGTGCTGGTCGACAGCCCCTACCGGGCGAAGTTCCGCACCGGCGGGCTGGCGGCCGAGGCGTTCCCGGACGAGGAGGAGCTGGCCGCCTTCCTCACCGGCTGCGCGCGGCGCGGCCTGCCGTACAAGTGCACGGCCGGGCTGCACAACGCCGTCCGGCACACCGACCCGCGGACCGGCTTCGAGCACCACGGCTTCCTGAACGTGCTGCTGGCCGCACAGGAGACCGACCTCCGGGCCGCGGCGGCGATCCTGGCGGAACGCGACGGCGAGGTCCTGGCCAAGGCAGCACGCACGCTGACCGATCGTCAGGTTACGGTGATCCGTAACTCGTTCACCGCGTTCGGCACCTGCAGCATCGCCGAACCGCTGGGCGACCTGGCCGCGCTCGGCCTGCTGTCGTCGCCCGATCCACTGTCCCAGGAGGACCGTTGAGCACCACGCCCAGCAGCTGGCTCGCCAGCGCCCAGGACTCGCCGTTCGGCGTGCACAACCTGCCGTACGGCGTCTTCACCGCGGCCGACCAGCCGGGGCGGCGCCGGATCGGCGTACGCGTCGGGGAGTTCGTGCTGGACGCCGGGGCGGCCGCCCGGGCCGCCGGAGCGCCGTCCGCGCTGCTGGACGCGGACTCGCTCAACCCGCTGATGGCGGCCGGCCGGCCGGTCTGGACCCGGGTGCGGGCCGACCTCACGACCTGGCTGACGGACGAGTCCTTCCGCGAGGCAGTGTCGCCGGCGCTGCTGCCGGTGGACGAGGTCGAGCTGCACCTGCCGTTCGAGGTCGCCGACTACGTCGACTTCTACGCCTCCGAGCACCACGCGACCAACCTCGGCCGGATCTTCCGTCCGGGCTCGGAGCCGCTCACGCCCAACTGGAAGCACCTGCCGATCGGCTACCACGGCCGGGCGGGCACGGTGGTCGTCTCCGGCACGCCGGTGGTGCGGCCGGGCGGGCAGCGCAAGGCGCCCGCCGACGCCGCGCCGACCTTCGGGCCGACCCGGCGGCTGGACATCGAGGCCGAGGTCGGCTTCGTCGTCGGCACGCCCTCGGAGCTGGGCCGGCCGGTGGTGCTGGACGACTTCCGCGAGCACGTGTTCGGCGTCTGCCTGCTCAACGACTGGTCGGCGCGTGACATCCAGGCCTGGGAGTACGTGCCGCTCGGCCCGTTCCTCGGCAAGTCCTTCGCCACCTCGGTCTCGCCGTGGATCGTGCCGCTGGACGCCCTGCAGCACGCCCGGGTCACTCCGCCGGAGCGCGACGTCGAGCCGCTGGCGTACCTGGACGACCGGGGCGGCGAGCCGTGGGGCCTGGACCTGGCGATGGAGGTCCGGCTGAACGGGCACCCGGTCTCGCGGCCGCCGTTCGCCACGATGTACTGGACGGCTCAGCAGCAGCTGGCCCACATGACCGTCAACGGCGCCTCGCTGCGCACCGGCGACCTGTTCGCCTCGGGCACGGTCAGCGGGCCGGAGCCGGACACCCGCGGCGCGCTGATCGAGCTGACCTGGAACGGCGAGGAGCCGGTGAAGCTGCCGGACGGCACGACCCGGACCTTCCTGGAGGACGGCGACGAGGTCGTCATCACGGCCACGGCCCCGGGGCCGGACGGCGCGGTGGTCGGGTTCGGCGAGGTCGCGGGGCGGGTGCGGGGCTGACGGCTCGTTGGCCCGCAGGCTCGCGGACTCACCGGGTCACGGGCTCACTGACTCACGGGCTCGCAGGCTCGCGAATGACGGATGACAGGTAACAGCTAACAGACAACGGATAACAGCTGACAGATTTCATCATCTGTCAGCTGTTATCCGTTTCCCCGCCGCCTACAGCCCGGCCCCGCCCGTGGCGTCGATGGTCCGCCCGGTGACCCAGCGCGCGTCGTCCGAGGCCAGGAACGCGACGATGTCCGCGATGTCCTCCGGCTGCCCGACCCGGCCGAGCGCGGCGAGCGAGGCCGCGTACGCCTCCGCCTCCGCGTTGCCGCGCAGCCAGCCGGCGTTGACGTCGGTGTCCACGATGCCGGGTGCGACCGAGTTCACCGTGATCCCGCGTGGGCCGAGCTGCTTGGCCAGGTTGAGCGTGAAGTTGTCGAGCGCGCCCTTGGTCGCGCCGTAGGCGATGATCTCGGGCATCGCCAGCCGGGCGACGCCACTGGAGATGTTGATGATCCGCCCGCCGTCCCGCAGCCGCTCCAGCCCGTGCCGCACGATGAAGAACGGCGCCCGGACGTTCACCGCGAACACTTCGTCGAAAGCCTCCTCCGTCAACCCGGCGAGGTCCGAACTGCGCCCGATCCCGGCGTTGTTCACGATGATGTCGACACCGCCACCCGGCGAGTGCGCCTCGATCTCCGCATCGAAGGCCTCCCACAGCGCGGCCGCGTCCCCGTGCCGCCCCAGCTCCGCGCGCAGCGCGAAGGCCCTCCCGCCGTCGGCCCGGACGCCCTCCACCACGTCCCGCGCCGCCCGCTCGTCCCGGGCGTAGCCGACCGCGACGGTCGCGCCGTCACGCCCGAGCCGGCGGGCGATGGCCCGGCCGATCCCCCTGCTGCCGCCGGTGACCAGCGCCGTCCTGCCCTCAAGTGCGTACGCGCCCATGCCGGGCCTCCTCCTGCTGACATCCGCGATATTTCTTGAGCGATCGCTCAAAAATAAGCTAACACAGTTGTTGAGCGACTGTTCTAAAATTGACGGCATGACGGAGACGCCCGATCCCGCCCAGGCCGCCGCCCCGGCCTCCCCCCACGCCCCCGCCCCACCCCGGCCCAGGCGCGGGCGACCGCCGGGCTTCGACCGTGACGAGGCGCTGACGGCGGCCACCCTGCTGTTCTGGGAGCGCGGCTACGAGGCCACCTCGGTCACCGACCTCACCACCGCCATGGGCATTCGCCCCGGCAGCCTCTACGCCGCCTTCGGCGACAAGCGGGCCCTCTTCGAGGAGGTCGTCCGCCACTACGGCAGCTCCCCCGTCGGCGCGTTCGCGGGCCGCGCGCTCGCCGAGGAGACCAGCGCCCACGCGGCCTTCGCCCGCATCCTGCGCGAGGCCGCGGCCATCTACCCGGACCCGTCCCACCCCGCCGGCTGCCTGGTGATCAGCGCCGCCACCAACGTCACCCCGCAGGACGCCGAGGTCCAGGCCCGACTGCGGGACGAGCGAAACCGGAACGTGCAGGTCTTCGAGGACCGCCTGCGCGCCGCCCGGGAGGACGGCGAACTGCCGCCCGAAGCCGATCCGAAGGCACTGGCCGGCTACTTCGCCACGGTGATCCAGGGCATGTCCCAGCAGGCTCGCGACGGCGCCACCGCCGCCGACCTGGCGCGCACCGCCGAACTCGCCCTGCGCGCCTGGCCGTAACACCCCCCCCCGGACACCCCCAGCCGGGCACCCGCCCCGCTCACCCCACACCCCTGGGGAACGCGATCACCGGGCAAGTGATCACAACGGACCCCCTCCCCGGTACGGTGGACGGCGGGAGTCGGCATCGCCGACGACATCACCGAGGGGACGGGAGCGGCCCGATGAGCGCAGAGCCGGCAGAGGTCCAGGCCTTCCTGGAGGGTGCGGTCGGACGGATCGTGCTGAACCGCCCCCGGGCGCTCAACTCGCTGACCCACAGCATGATCACCGCCCTCCGCACGACCCTCGACGACTGGACCGCGGACGACCGGGTGCGCGCCGTCGTGCTGACCGGCACCGGCGAGCGCGGCCTCTGCGCGGGCGCCGACATCCGGGCGATGCACGACGACGCCAAGGCGGGCGGGGCCGGCACCCGCGCCTTCTTCCGCGACGAGTACCGGCTGAACGCCCTGATCGCCCGCTACCCGAAGCCGTACGTCGCGGTGATGGACGGCATCACCATGGGCGGCGGCGTCGGCCTGTCCGCCCACGGAGCGGTGCGGATCGTCACCGAGCGCTCCACGGTCGCGATGCCCGAGACCCGGATCGGGCTCGTCCCGGACGTCGGCGGCAGCCGTCTGCTCGCCCGCGCCCCGGGCGAGTTGGGCACCCACCTCGGCCTCACCTCCGCCGCCATGGGCCCCGGCGACGCGCTGCTGTGCGGCTTCGCGGACCACTACGTCCCGTCCGGGCGGCTACCCGAGCTGCTCGACGCCCTCGCGCGCGGCGGCGACCCGGCCGCCACCGTTGCCGCGCACGCCGAGCCCGCGCCGCCCGCCGCCCTCGCCGCCCACCGCGGCTGGATCGACGCCTGCTACGCGGCCGACACCGTCGAGGAGATCGTCGAGCGCCTGCTCGACTCCGGTGTGCCGGAGGCGAAGGAGGCGGCCGAGCTGGTGCTCGGGAACTCCCCCACGGCCGTCAAGGTCGCCCTGACCGCGCTGCGCCGGGCCCGTACGCTCCCCTCGCTGGAGGCCGTGCTCGACCAGGAGTACCGGATCTCCTGCGCGGCGCTGGACGGCCACGACCTGGTCGAGGGCATCCGCGCCCAGGTGATCGACAAGGACCGCGACCCGCACTGGTCTCCGGCCGCGCTCGCCGGGGTGACGGCGGCGGACGTCGACCGCTTCCTCGCCCCGCGCGCCGGCGACGAGCTGGGCCTGGCCTGACCGGCCCCGCCAACTCCCCTCCCCCGAAAGCCTGGAGCCCGCCATGACCCACCCGGCGCCGACGCCGACACCCACCGGGGAGACCGACCCGCTGTCCCGGGTGCCGCTCGGCGAACAGGTGCGCGGGCTGCTGCTGGAGGGCCTGCTGGGCGGGCGCTGGCAGCCCGGGGACCGGATCGTCGAGCGGCGCCTGGCCGCCGAGTTGAACGTCAGCCAGGCGCCGGTGCGCGAGGCGCTGCGCTCCCTGCAGACCCTCGGGCTGCTCGACGCCGAGCCCAACCGGGGCGTACGGGTGCGCGAGATAGGCCCGGCGGAGCTGCGCGAGGTGTACCAGGTGCGGGCCGCGCTGGAGCGGCTGGCCGCCGAGTCCGCGGTGGTCCGGCTGGCCGGGGACGTCTCCGCCCTGGAGCGGCACGCCGAGTCGATGGCGGCGGCGGCCGCGGCGGGCGACGCGCTCGGGCAGGCCCGGCACGGGGTGGCGTTCCACCGCGAGATCGTCGCCGCCTCCGGGAACGGGACGCTGCTGCGGGCCTGGGAGGGGCTGGGCGTCGAGGTGTGGACGGTGCTGTCGCTGCACCGGGTCCGGCCGGAGCTGCACGAGAACGCCGCCGACCACCGGCCACTGATCGAGGCCTTCCGGCGGCAGGATCCGCAGGTCGGGCGGCTGCTGGCGGAGCACGTCCTGGAGTACGCCGACCGCTCCTCCTGACCGCGTCGACCCGTCGGGGCTTCGCCTGATCGGCGACGCAATAGTTCGCATAGAAATGATCGATCATCGCTCACATTACCCACCGGTAACGATTGACTCGCGCCCGCTCCACTCCCTATCGTCCAGAGTGAGTTCCATGGAGAGAAACGCGATTCCGCATCTCGGAATCGCTGCCCTGAAGCACACCGGCAAGGGGGAACCACCCGTGTCCCAGCTCGACCAGCTTCCCGACCAAGACCCCGAGGAGATCGCGGAGTGGCGCGACTCCCTCGACGCCGCCCGTGACTTCGGCGGACCGCACCGCGCCGCCGACCTGCTGCGCCGCCTCGTCGAGCACGCCGAACTGCGCCGGCTCGGCCTCCCGCCGCTGCTGGACACCCCGTACGTCAACACCATCCCGACCGCCGCCGAACCCGAGTTCCCCGGCGACGAGGAGATGGAGCGGCGCATCACCGCGTGGAACCGCTGGAACGCCGCCGCCATGGTCACCAGGGGCAACCACCGCGGCGGCCTCGGCGGGCACATGGCCACCTACGCCTCCGCCGCCTGGCTCTACGAGGTCGGCTTCCAGCACTTCTTCCGGGGCAAGGAGGCCGACGGCTCCGGAGACCAGCTGTACGTGCAGGGCCACGCCGCACCCGGCGTCTACGCCCGCGCGTTCCTGGAGGGCCGGATCTCCGAGGCCCAGCTGGACCGCTTCCGCCAGGAGGTCGGCGGCGACGGCCTGCCCTCCTACCCGCACCCGCGCCGGCTGCCCTGGTTCTGGGAGTTCCCCACCGTCTCGATGGGCCTCGGTCCGCTCTCGGCGATCCACCAGGCCCGGTTCAACCGATACCTGACCGCGCGCGGGATCAAGGACACCTCCGGCTCGCACGTCTGGGCCTTCCTCGGCGACGGCGAGATGGACGAACCGGAGTCGACCGCCGCGCTCGCCCTGGCCGCACGCGAGGGCCTGGACAACCTCACCTTCGTGATCAACTGCAACCTCCAGCGCCTGGACGGGCCGGTGCGCGGCAACGGCAAGATCGTGCAGGAGCTGGAGCGCCAGTTCCGCGCGGCCGGCTGGAACGTGGTCAAGTCGCTGTGGGGCGAGGCCTGGGACGACCTGCTGGCCCGCGACACCACGGGCGCGCTGGTGCGACGGCTGGGCGAGGTACCGGACGGACAGTTCCAGACCTACGCCGCCTCCGACGCCCGCTACATCCGCGAGCACCTCTTCCACACCGGCCCCGAACTGCGCGCGCTCGCCGAAACCCTCGACGACCGACGGCTGTTGGAGACCGTCGCGACCTCGCGGGGCGGCCACGAGCCGCGCAAGGTGTACGCCGCGTACCGGGCGGCAGTGGAGCACCGGGGCGCACCCACGGTGGTGCTGGTGCAGACCGTCAAGGGCTGGACGCTCGGCCCCGGCTTCGAGGCCCGCAACGCCAACCACCAGATGAAGAAGCTCTCCGGCGCCGAGTTCCGCGCGATGCGCGACCTTCTCGAACTCCCGATCCCGGACAGCGCGTTGAACGAGGAACTGGTCCCCTACGCGCACCCGGGCCCGGACTCCCCTGAGGCCCGCTACCTGCGTGAGCGCCGGGCCACGCTGGGCGGACCGGCCCCGGCCCGGCGGGTGCGCTTCACCCCGCTGCCCGAACTGCCCGCCAAGCCCTTCGAGACGCTCTTCAAGGGCTCCGGCACGCAGGAGATCGCCACCACGATGGCCTTCGTCCGCCTGGTCAAGGACCTGATGCGGGACAAGGCGACCGGCCACCGCTGGGTGCCCATCGTGCCGGACGAGGCGCGCACCTTCGGCATGGAGTCGCTCTTCCCGAGCGCCGGGATCTACTCCCCGCTCGGACAGACCTACGACCCGGTCGACCGCGACCAGCTGCTCCACTACAAGGAGTCGGCGAGCGGCCAGATCCTCAACGAGGGCATCACCGAAGCCGGTTCGATGGCCTCGCTGACCGCCGCCGCGACCGCGTACGCGACCCACGGCGAGCCGGTCATCCCGTTCTACATCTTCTACTCGATGTTCGGCTGGCAGCGCACCGCCGACCAGATGTGGGCGCTGGGCGACCAGTTGGGTCGCGGCTTCCTGATCGGCGCCACCGCCGGACGCACCACGATGACCGGCGAGGGCCTGCAACACGCCGACGGCCACTCTCAGTTGATCGCCTCCACCAACCCGGCCGCGCTCTCCTACGACCCGGCCTTCGGCTACGAGGTCGCCGTGATCGTCCGCGAGGGCCTGCGCCGGATGTACGGCCACAGCGAGCAACACCCGCACGGCGAGGACGTGTTCTACTACCTCACGGTCTACAACGAGCCGCTGCCGCAGCCCGCGCTGCCGGCCGGGGACGGGGTGACGGACGGCATCCTGCGCGGCCTCTACCGCTACCGCGAGGCGGACACCGGCGCCCTGCCCGCCGACGCGCCGCGGCTCCAACTGCTCGCCTCCGGCACCGCCGTGCGCTGGGCACTCACCGCCCAGCGGCTGCTCGCCGAGGACTGGGGCGTGGCCGCCGACGTGTGGTCGGCGCCTTCCTGGACGGAGCTGCGCCGGGAGGCGCTGGACTGCGACGCGGCCAACCTCGCCCAGGCGGCGGCCGGCACCGGCGCGGCGGCCCGCGTCCCGTACGTCACCCGGACGCTCGCCGGGGCGCCAGGGCCGGTGCTGGCGGTCAGCGACTGGATGCGCGCCGTCCCCGACCAGATCCGGCCCTGGGTGGAACAGGACTGGACCTCGCTGGGCACGGACGGCTTCGGCCTCTCCGACAGCCGGGCGGCCACTCGGCGGCACTTCGGGGTGGACGCCGAATCGGTGACGGTCGCGGCGCTGGCCGCGCTGGCCCGCCGGGGCGAGGTCAAGACCGAGACCGTACGGCTGGCGGCCGAACGCTACGGCGTCCGGTTCTGAGGACCCCGTTCTGGTGACCGGCGTCTCGCATGCCAAGACTGGCGCGAGGCCGGGCGCGTCGTAGATCGTTGGGTGGTCAGGGCGCGCCCGTACGGCGCCGAGCAGCGGAATGGCCGAGCAGCGGAATGGGAGTCAACGGCGATGACCGAGACCGAGACCGGAACCGAGACCTACGAGACGATCCTGGTCGAGCGCAAGGGCCGGGTGGGGCTGATCACGCTCAACCGGCCCAAGGCGCTCAACGCGCTGAACACCCAGCTGATGAACGAGGTGGTCGCGGCCGCCACGGCCTTCGACCGGGACCCGGAGATCGGGTGTCTGGTGATCACCGGTTCGGAGAAGGCCTTCGCGGCCGGCGCCGACATCAAGGAGATGCAGGGCAACCGCTTCCCCGACGTCTACCTGGACGACTGGCTGGGCCCGTGGGACCGGCTCGGCGCGCTGCGCAAGCCGGTGGTCGCGGCGGTGGCCGGGTTCGCGCTGGGCGGTGGCTGCGAGCTGGCGATGCTGTGCGACATCCTGCTGGCGGCGGACACCGCGAAGTTCGGGCAGCCTGAGATCAAGCTGGGCGTGATCCCGGGCATCGGCGGCTCGCAGCGGCTCACCCGGGCCGTCGGCAAGGCGAAGGCCATGGAGCTGTGCCTCACCGGGCGGATGATGGGCGCCGAGGAGGCCGAGCGGGCCGGCCTGGTCTCCCGGATCGTCCCCGCCGACCAGCTGCTGGCGGAGGCGCTGGCCACCGCCGAGACGGTGGCGGCGATGTCGGCCCCGGCGGCGATCATGCTCAAGGAGAGCGTCAACCGTTCCTTCGAGACCACGCTGGCCGAGGGCGTCCGCTTCGAGCGCCGGCTGTTCCACGCGGCCTTCGCCACGGCGGACCAGAAGGAGGGCATGGCGGCCTTCGCGGAGAAGCGAGCGCCGAAGTTCGAGAACCGCTGACGAGCTGACGAGCTGACGGCGGTCGGTGGGCGGCTGACAGCGGGCGGCTGACGACCGACAGATGACAGCTGCCAGATTTCAACATCTGAAATCTGTCAGCTGTTCGTCGTTATCTGTCCGCTGTCCCCTGCTACCTGCCCGCCGTCACCCCTCCTCCACCAGCACCGTGTTCAGCCGCGCCAGCCCGCTGCGGGAGGCGGCGACCACGATCCGGTCGCCCGGGGCCAGCCGACGGGTACGGTCCGGGAAGTTCCAGTGCAGCTGCTCGTTGCGGGCGAAGCCGACCGCGATCACCCGGACGCCACCCGGGTCCTCCAGGTCGTGCCGGTTCAGGCCGATCAGCCCGCTGCCGTCCTCCACCGTCAGCTCGGCGATCAGCAGCACGTGCCGGAACACCGACAGCGTCCCCCGCACCTCACTGCCCATCAGCGCGGCGGCGAAGGCGGGCGCGGCCAGGTAGGACACCGACCGGGAGGCCGCGTTGTCCAGCGTCCGGTAGAAGTGCCGGGCGAAGTTGTCGTCGAACAGCCGCACCACCACCCGGACGTCGGGGTTGCCGTGTCGCGCCTCCAGGGCCGCCTCCAGGTTGGTGGCGTCGTCGCCGCTGACCGCGACCACCGCCCGGCTGTGCCTCAGCCGAGCACGGCGCAGCCGCTCCTCGAACGGGCCGTCACCCAGCACCACCGGGATGCCGAGCGCCCGTACGGCGGCGATGCCGCGGGCCTGCGGGTCGCGCTCCATGCAGACCACCGGCACGCCCAGGTCGTGCAGTTGGGTCGCGACCCGGGTGCCGACGTTGCCGAGCCCGAGGACGATCACGTGGTCACGGGTGCCGGTGCTGGGGTTGCGGGGCAGCCCGCGCCGCCCCGAGCCGAGCACCTCGACCGCGATGGCGGTGGCGACCGGCGCGAAGGTGATCCCGCAGATGGTGATCACCACCTGGGCGACCCGCTGCCAGCCCCCGCCCGTCCCCGTCCCGGCGGTGATGTCGGTCGGCTGGTCGGGCTGGGCGGCGCCGGCCAGGTCGAGCAGCGAGATGTAGACGGTCCAGCCGAAGTCCCGGCTGAGGTACCAGAGCACGGCGAAGGACATCAGCACCGCGGCGAGCGCGGTGAGCAGCACCAGCCGCAGCCGGGCGCTGGTGAAGAAGCGCATGGTGTCGAGCAGCCGCCAGTACAGCCGCCGCACCCAGCTGGTCGCCACCCGGGGTTCGATGGGCAGCACCTGCAGCGCGGCGGTGCCGCCCGGCACGGGCGCGGGTTCGGCCGCCGGTGGCGGTTCGCGGCGCACCCCGCCCGGGCGGACCGGTCCGTCGTCGCCGAACTCGCTGGCGAGTTTGACGAATTCGGCCGAGTCGCCCGCCTGCGGCGCGAGCAGTCGGAGCTTGCTGAGGTCCTGGCGGTCGATGTGGTCGGCGACGACGCAGATCCGGTCGGGAGTGATGGCCTCGTCGAACGCGATGTGCAGGTACCGCCCCCCGATCTCCACCGAGTTGGGCTGTCCGAGCGCGGCGGCCGCGAAGGCCGGGGCGGCGGTGGCGGAGCCGGAGAGCGCGGCGCCGTTCCTGAGGAGCCGTTCGATGTTCTCGCCGAGGCGCTGGTTGAACATCCGGAACACGATGCGGATGTCCGGGTTGTGGTCCTGGGCGCTGAGCGCGGCGTGGATGTTCTCCTGGTCGCTGCCCTCGACCAGCGCGAGGCCGCGGGCGGTGCCGACGGACACCGCGCGCAGCGCCTCCTCGGTGATGTTCGGGTACTCGACCACGGCGGCGACGCCGGCGAGTTGCTCGATCTGCGGCGCGTGGTCGCGCGTGCGGTCGGCGACCAGGACGACGACCGGGACTTCGTAGTGCTCAACGAGTTCCAGGATCAGCCGGTGCGCCAGCGCGTTGCCCCCGCAGACGATGTAGTGCTGGCTGATCGGCTCGACCGGAGGGGTCCCCCACCCTTCAGAAGTCATACCGCCGGATGATATCGACGGCGAATGGCCGGAGGATGTCATTCCGGCGACTGCGGGGAATCACTCGAACGGCCGTACCCGACGTGCGGTCAGGCCACGGTGCGGAGACGCTGGGCTTCGTCTTCTGCCCCCGCTCCGAGGAGTGCACCACCGTGGTCAACCCGATCATCACCCCCGACGGTTCCCCGGTCCAGGGACCGCTCGGCGCGCTCGCCAAGGCCGCCTGGCAGGTCCTGCTGATCGCCGGGCTGGCCTCGCTCGCACTCGGGATCGTCGTCTTCGTGTGGCCCCGGGAGACGCTGCTGGTGGTGGGCGTGCTGTTCGGCCTCTACCTGCTGGTCATCGGCATCGCGCAGCTGGTCGCCGCGTTCGGCTCCCACGCCAGCACCGCGATGCGGGTGCTGGCCTTCATCAGCGGTGCGATCAGCGTGCTGCTCGGGCTGCTCTGCTTCCGCAGCGCGGTGCAGTCGCTGCTGCTGCTCGCGCTCTGGATCGGGATCGGGTGGCTCTTCCGCGGCATCACCCAGCTCGCCGCCGCGATCTCCGACCCCCTGATGCCCGCCCGCGGGTGGCAGGCCTTCGCGGGCGTGGCCAACACGCTGGCCGGTGTGCTGCTGATGGTCTGGCCGGTCGGCTCGATCGCCGCGCTGACCGTGCTGGCCGGGTGCTGGCTGGTGATCCTGGGCGTGGTCGAGATCGCGACGGCGATCCAGGTGCGCGGCCGGGCCAAGCAGATCCCCTCGGGGGTCTGACGGCCTCGGGGCCTTCACGGTGGACCTCGTCTCGGGAGCCGGCCGTCCGTCAGAGCCAGACCGGCGCGTCCGTCCCCCAGCGCCCCGGCGGGCGGGCCCAGTCCGTGGGCGCGCCCTCGTAGCCGATCGGCGGCAGGGCGTGCCGCAGCCGCCCGTACGGCGAGTCGACCTCGGCGAGCCAGCGCGCCGGGTCGTACGGCTCGCCGTCCGTGCCGGGTGACGGTGCCGACGGCTGCTCGGGGGCGATGCCGTGGAGCAGCCAGGACGCGGTGCCGGCGAGGGAGAAGCGCAGGTGGCGGCCGCCGGGTCGGCCGGTGCGCTGCTCGGTGAGGGCCCGCAGGACAGCGGCGGCGACCAGGTAGCCGGTGCCGTGGTCGAGGGCCTGGGCGGGCAGGACGCCGGGGCGGCCGTCGGGTGCCGCCTCGTGGGCGGCGATGCCGACGCCGGCCTGGACCAGGCTGTCGAAGCCGCGCCGTCCGGCCCAGGGGCCGGTCCAGCCCCAGGCGCAGAGCTGGGCGACGATCAGCTCGGGGCGGCGGGCGAGCAGTGCGTCGGCGGCGAGGCCGTGGGCGTCGAGGGCGCCGGGGCGGTAGCCGGTGACGACGACGTCGGCGGTGGCGAGCAGGCCTTCGAAGGTGGCCCGGTCGGCCAGGTCGGCGAGGTCGAGGCGGGTGGAGCGTTTGCCGAAGCCGGTGTCGGCGTGGGCGTCCTCGGCCTCGGGCAGGCGGGGCGAGTCGATCCGCAGGACGTCGGCGCCGAGCAGGGCGAGGGTGCGGGTGGCGACCGGGCCGGCGATCACCCGGGTGAGGTCGAGGACCCTGATCCCGGCGGCGGGCCGGTCCACCGGGGCCGCGCCGAGCGGTCGGGCGGGCGCGCTGCCGACCACCCATCGCTCCATCAGGGGGTGCACGGTCGCACTCACCGGCGCGACCGCCACGGCGAGCGCTCCCGCCGCGTACGCGCGCTCCTGGACCTGCTCGGCCGGCAGTCCGCCGAGCACCTCGCCGAGCCGCTCCGGCCCGGCGTCCGGGGCGAGGCCGAGAGCGGCGAGCAGCCGGGTGCGGTGGTGCGGGTAGTTGGCGTGGGTGCGGACCCAGCCGTCGGCGGTGCGCCAGAAACCGGAGTGCGGGGCGAAGCTGACCGGTGTCCGGCCGTCGACGGCCAGGTGCCGCTCGCTGACGAAGGCGGTGGCGACGGCGCCCTCGTCCACCCGGACGGCGGGGACGGGGCCGCCGGCCCGGTGCGAGGCCAGTTCGGCGGCGGCCAGCGAACAGGCCGCCACCGTGGCCCGGGCCAGCCGGCGCACCGGCAGACCGGAGGGCAGGACGGACCGGGGGCCGTGGAAGCCCACCCGGTCCAGGAGTTCGGCCGGTCCTCCGAGGGCGGCCCACGCCTCGGCGGTGGGACGGTCGGCGGGCTCGGCCCCGGACTGCGTCGGACGGTCGGTCATGCCGGGCATTGTGCTCCGCTTCTCGGGAGTCCGCCGTGACGCCCGCCACCAACGGCGCCACCGACTCGTCACCGACAGTGGGCGGTCAACGGCAGCCGCGGGTTCAGCACGGGCCGGTTCACGACTGATCCATCACCGGACCACCCTCGATCCATCACCACCCCGCCACCGGGTCGACACCGACTCACCACCTGCTCAGTGCCTGCTCAGCGCCTGCTCGGGACCGGCGACGAGGTGGGTGGAGTCCGGCGGGTCGGCCGCCGGTCGACGGGTAGGGTGCGCACTGCGGGCGGCTGGGCCGCGCGCACGGGGGCTGTGTGACAAGGGGGACGAATGTTTACTATCCGCCGTCTCGACCTGGGCTACTTCGTCCGTCCGGCGTCCGAGGTGGGCGGCCCGGAACCACGGGTGGAGCCGGTGCTCGCGTACCTGGTCCGGGGGCCGGAGGGGCTGCTGCTGTTCGACACCGGAATCGGCGCGGGCTCGCCGGAGACCGAGGCGCACTACCGCCCGGTCCGCCGCCCGCTGCCGGAGGCGCTCGCGGCGGCCGGCGTCTCGATCGGGGACATCGACCTGGTGGTCAACTGCCACCTTCACTTCGACCACTGCGGCGGCAACCCGCTGTTCGCCGGGAAACCGATCCTCGTCCAGTCGACCGAGCTGGCCGCCGCCCGGCGCGGCGGCCACACCATCGACGCACTGGTCGACTTCCCCGGCGCCCTCTACCGCGAGCTCGACGGCGAGGAGGAGATCTGGCCCGGTGTCCTGGTGATGCCCACCCCCGGACACACCGAGGGCCACCAGTCGCTGCTGGTCAAACGCCACGGCAGCTGCGCGATCCTGCTGGCCGGGCAGGCCTACGACTTCGCCTCCGAGTACGGGCAGGCGGTGCTCGCCCGGCAGGCGGCGCGCGAAGGGGTGGCCGCGCCGCTGCCCGGCTACCGGGGCTGGCTGGACCGGGTCGCGGAACACGCGCCGGGCCGGGCGCTGTTCGCGCACGACCACGCGGCCTGGGGGCTGGCCTTCTGAGCCGCCGTTTCGAGGGGGCGCGGGTGCAGAGCGGCCAGAACAGTCGGGGCGGTCAGAGCCGTCGAAGCGTTCAGAGCGTTCAGAGCGTTCAGAAGGTGAAGCGCAGCGAGCGGACCCGGTGGTCGAAGCTGGACGGGATGAGCACCGGCCCGCCGACCGACCGGACCTCGGGCAACCGGGTGAACAGTTCGCGGAACAGGGCCGTCATCTCCTGCCGGGCCAGGTGCGCGCCGAGGCAGTAGTGGGGACCGCCGCCGCCGAAGCCGAGGTGGGGGTTGGGGGTGCGGGTGATGTCGAAGGCGTCCGGGTCGGGGAAGACCGTCTCGTCCCGGTTGGCCGAGCCGTAGTAGAGCGCGACCTTCTCCCCCGCCCGCAGCAGCGGACCGCCCGGGCCGCCGAGCAGGTGGTCGACGGCGAGGGTCCGGCGGAACTGGATGATCGGCGTGGCGTGGCGGACGATCTCGTCCACCGCCCCGTCGAGCCGCCCGTCCAGGTCGGCGAGGAGCAGGGCGCGCTGCTCGGGGTGGACGGTCAGCAGGTGCAGGCCGTGGGCGAGCGCGTTGCGGGTGGTCTCGACCCCGGCGACCAGCAGCAGGGTGAAGAAGGCGCCCAGCTCGCGGCCGGTGAGCCGGCGACCGTCCACGTCGGCGGTGACGAGCGCGGAGATCAGGTCCTCGGTGGGCCGGCGGCGGCGCTCGCGGCCGAGCCCGGCCACGATGCCCTGCATCCGGGCGAGCGCCGCCAGCCCGCGACCGGGCATCCGGAAGCGGCGGCGCAGCGGGCGGGCCACGCCGATGTCCTCGGAGGTGCGGTTGACCAGGTCGAGGATGGCGCGGCGCGGCTGCGCGGGGATGCCCATCATGGTGCAGATCACCTGGAAGGGGAGCTCCGCGGCGACCGCGGCGACGAAGTCCTCGGGCCGACCGTGTTCGACCGCGTCCACCAGGGCGGTGACGGTGCGGTGGACGTCCTCCTCCACCCGGCCGAGCAGCCTCGGGGTGAAGGCCCGCGAGACGATCCGGCGCAGCTGGGCGTGGCGGGGGTCGTCGAGGTTGACCATCGAGTCCCCGAACAGCAGCCGGACCCATCGGGCCGGTTCGGGGGTGGTCACACCCGGGCCGGAGAGGAAGACGGCGGGCGTACGGCTGGCCTCGACGACGTCGGCGTGCCGGACCAGGGCGTGGAAGCCCCGGCCGGTGGCGCGGTCGCCGAAGTAGACGGGTTCGGGACGGCGGCGCAGCTCGGCGAAGGCGGCGGCGCGCTCGGGGGCGGGCAGCTGCCAGAAGCGGGGGTTGGCGAGGTCGGGGGTGGCGGTGGGGGTGGCGGTGGGGGTGTCCGTCGAGGTGGTGTCCATGGCCGCGCCTCCTGCTTCCCGTTGCCCGAGGGGTTCGCTCCGATACGCACCGTCCGTATCAAGGTGTGCACATTTAGTGAGCAGGCGAACGGGGATGTCAAATCGCTCCGACGGCGGCGTGCACGACGATGCGGGCGACACGAACGCTACGAACGGACGATCGGTTGATCGGTCGGCCGGGGCGTCGCTCGGCAGGTCGATGGTCGTCCAGTTGATCGGTCGGATGATCAGCCGACCGGGCGGCCGGGCATGGTCTCACGGGGCGGAACCAGCCGATACCGGAGGGTGCGGTACGGGCCGGGCGGGGTGGGTGCGACGATGAGTGCCATCGTGATGACCGACCGGATCCGCCTGCTGCGTGCCACGGTCTTCGCCGCGCTGTGCGTGGCGATGGCCGCCACGGCGCACGTCGCCATGGCCGGAGCCGGGGTTTCACCGCCGGTGCTGCTCGGCACGTTCGCGGCGGTGCTCGGGCTGACCTGGCTGCTCGCCGGGAAGCGGCGCGGACTCGGTGTGATCAGCGCCTGGATGGTCGCGGCGCAGGGTGCGCTGCACCTGCTGTTCGAACAGGCCGGGGCGCTCGGCCAGGGTGGCGGCGGTCTCGGCCGGCTCGCCGGCACGAACTGGGCCGCCCTGCTGCTCTGCAACCCGGGCCGGGCCCCGGGCGGGCTCTCCCCCGTCGAGCTGGCGCGGATGGCGGGCATCGACCCGGACGTCCCGCCCGCCGCCGGGAGCCTGCGCCCGATGACGGGGATGCACCACGGGGCTGCGGCGGGCTCGGCCGACGGCATCGCCGCCATGGACCTGGGGATGCCGGGGATGGCCGGCATGCCGGGGATGCCTGGCATGTCGCCCGGGATGACCCCGGGGTCGTCCGGCGGGATGCCCTACGACCGGATGTCCTACGGAATGTCGCCCGGGATGCCCCAGGACATGGCCCACGGCATGGCCCACGGCATGTCGTGGGGGATGGCCGCCGCCCACGTGCTGGCGGCGCTGGCCTGTGCGCTGCTGCTCTGGCGCGGTGACGTCGTGCTGGTCCGGCTCTTCGAGCTGCTCGGCGCGCTCGGGACCGTGGTCGCGGGAGCGCTGCTGGTCCCGCTGCTGGCGCTGTTCGTGCGCCCCTTCGGGTACCGGCCGCCGGTTCCGCCCCGGCCCGCCGACCGGCCGGCCCGGCTGCCCCGGTCGGTGTTGCTGACGCATGCCGTCGTCCGGCGCGGACCGCCGGCGTTCGCACTCGCCTGCTGACGCGCCCGCCGCGCCCGCCCCGTCCGGCCGACCTCGGCCGCTGCCGGGCCCCGCGACGGGCAGGTCGCCCTGCCGCGCCGTCGTACCCGTCGCTCCCGTAGCGCCCCGTGCCGCCGTGCCGTCAGGGCTCGGGCCCGTGTCCGCACCCGCCGACGCCTTCCGCTTCCGCCGGGAGGTGCGGTGTGCCGCGCGGCTGCCCCCGGACGCCTGCGGTGCCGCCGAGCGCGGTGCCGTTCCCAGCCTTCCCCTCGGGACCTTCCCATGCCTCACTTCGACGGCGCACCGGCTCCGGCCGGCGCCACCGCCCTACCGCTCCGCGGCTCGTCCACCCTGCGGTGCGCGACCGACGGGGCTCTCCGCCCCGAGCCGTGCCAGCAGCCGGGCCGACCAGTCCGGCGACGGACCGTCGGGGGCCGCTGCCGCCACCTGGTCGCGCAGCCGCTCCGCCCGCTCGCACCACTCCCGGCAGCCGGGGCAGCGCGCGAGGTGCTTGTCCAGCCTGATGCCTGGCAGGCCGCTCGGTTCGCCGTCGAGCCGGGCGGACAGAGCGGTACGGAACTGCGCGCATCTCATATGCCCATCGTCCCGTATGGCCACCACGCCGGGACCGGCCGGGTCGGGGGCCACCGTGGATGACGACCAGCTCACCGCGCTCGCACTGACCGCCCGCTTCGGCCGGGCGGCAGACGTCGAGGCCTTCGTCCGCGCGACCCAGCGGGACGTCTGGCGCTTCGTCGCCCACCTGACGGACGTCCAGTCCGCCGACGACCTCGCCCAGGAGACCTTCCTGCGCGCCCTGCGCGGACTGCCCGCCTTCGCCGGCCGGTCCTCGGCGCGCACCTGGCTGCTGTCGATCGCCCGGCGGACGGTGATCGACCGGTACCGGATGGCCGCCGCCCGGCCGCGTTGCGCGGCGCTGCCGGACTGGCAGGAGGCGGCGGAGCGGCAGAGCGGCGCGCCGACGGCCGGGTTCGAGGACGGGATCGCGCTCGGAGACCTGCTCGACCGGGTGCCCGAGCAGCGGCGGGAGGCCTTCGTGCTGACCCAGGTGCTCGGCCTGAGCTACGCCGAGGCGGCCGAGGTCGCGGGCTGCCCTGTCGGTACGGTTCGCTCCCGGGTCGCCCGGGCCCGCGAGGAGCTGATAGCGCGCCTGCGGGCCGCCGAGGCTGGGGAGCTCGCGGCGGCCTGCTGAGCGGCAACAGGCGGCAGATGACAGATGACAGATTTCGAAATCTGTCATCTGTCATCTGAAAGTTGTCAGCCGTTTCCTGTCAGCTGTTCCCTGTCGGCCGTTCCCTGCCAGCCGTTCGCCGCCCGCTGGTCGCCCCCCCACGCCCCCACCCCGGTGCGCGGGAAAAAATCACCCAAGTGTTCGGAACTGGAGCCGCCGCGCCCCCGACTGCTGTACCGGACCCCGCCGCCGAGGCGGCGTCCGGTACGGCAACGGGGGAACGGAGGACCCGATGGGCGCACAACGGCCGTCAAACACAACCAATCTGACGAAACATCAGGCAGATCCAACCGACCGCTGGAGCCTGGTCGTGGCCGCCGGGCTGCTCTCGTTCGTCGCGATGCTCGACATGAACGTGGTCAACCTGGCGCTCACCGACATCTCCTCCGGCCTGCATGTCTCCGCCGGGGTCGCGCAGTGGGCCGCTCTCGGGTACCAACTCCCCCTGGTCGCCCTGCTGTTGCCCGCCGGTCGGTGGCTGGACCAGGTCGGCACCCGCTCCGCACTGCTGCTCGCGGTCGGCTGCTTCGCGGCCTGCAGCGCGCTGGCCGCCCTCGCCCCGTGGGCGAGTTGGCTGATCGCGGCCCGCCTGCTGCAAGGCGCCTTCGGGGCGGTGCTGTTCGTCCTGATGCCGGTGCTGGCCGCGACCTCCGTCCGGCCCGAGCTGCGCGGGCGGGCGATGAGCGTGCCCGCGACGCTCGGACCGCTCGGCGCCGTCACCGGCCCCGTGGTGGGAGGTCTGCTGCTGGACCACCTCGGCTGGCGGGCGATCTTCCTGATCAAGCTGCCGGTCTGTCTGGCCGCCGCACTGATCGTGCGACGGCACGCCCCGCGACGCGGCGGGCTGCGGCTGCCCGACCGGGGCTCGCTCGGCGACGCCGGTCTGATCGGCGCCGCGGTGGCCGCTGTCCTGCTCGCCCTCACCCTGGCCCCGGAGTCGCCGCAGTGGCTGCTGCTGGCCCTGCCCGCCGCGCCGCTGGTGCTGCTGTGGCTGCGCCGCCCGGGTGGGCGGCCGGTCGCCGAGGTGCTGCGCGCCGCCGGGACCGCCGGGGTGAACGCCTCGGTGCTGGCGCTCGCCGCCGGCTTCGCGGCCTGCCACTACCTGCTCGCCCAGCACCTGCGCGGCCCGCGCGGCGAGAGTGCGACCGCCACCGCGCTGACCATGCTGGCCTTCCCCCTCGGCATGGTGCTGGCCGGACGGGTCGGCGGACGGCTGGCCGACCGCTGGGGCGCCCGGCCGACGGCGCTCACCGGAGCCGCCGTCACCACGCTCGGCCTGGCCCTGCTCATTCCCCTGGACGCCGGCTGGTCCGCGCTCGACATCGCCGGGCGGCTCGCGCTCGCCGGTGCCGGAATGGGCCTCAACGGCGGCCCCACCCAGGCCCTGGTGATGTCCGCCTCCCCGCCCGGAAAGCTGGCCACCGCGGGCTCCGCCGTCCAGCTCGCCCGCAGCCTGGGCTTCGCCCTCGGCCCGGCCCTCGCCACGGCCGCCGTCGCGACCGGCGATCGCACCGCCCCCGGCACGTCCACGGGCATCGCCCTGGCCGCGCTGGTGGCAGCCACCGCCGTGCCCCTGCTCGCCCTCTACCGCCGCTTCCACCGCCCCCGCGCGTGACCGCCAAGCCCCCGCCCCCTCACCGAAGGACCGCCACCCATGACCGACACCGCCCAGGACCTGGCCGGAACACCCCGCTGCCCCTACGGCTACGACCAACTCCCCTCCCCCGTCCCGCTGTACGGCACGGCGTACAAGCGCGACCCGTACCCGCTGTACCGCCGGATGCGCGAGGCCGGGCCGGTGCACCGGGTGGAGTTCCCGAGCGGCATCCACGCCTGGCTGGTCACCGGTTACCAGGCCGCCCACGCGGCCCTCAACGATCCCCGCCTCGGCAAGAACCACGCCCTGGGCAACGACGGCTGGCGCCGGCTGGCGTCGATCATGCCGGAGCCGCAGCACTCCCAGCTCCAGGTCCACCTGCTGCACCAGGACCCGCCCAAGCACACCGAGATGCGCCGCCTCGTCCTGGACGCCTTCGCCCCGCGCCGGGTGGAGTCGCTGCGTCCCCGGCTGCAGGAGCTCGCCGACGCCCTGGTCGACGACCTGCCCGAGACCGGCGGCGCCGACCTGGTGGCGGGCTTCGCGGCCCACTACCCGTTCCGGGTGCTCGCCGAAGTCATCGGCCTGCCCGCCGAGTTGGCCGCCCGGTTCGACCGCGACTGGGGCAAGGTGGTCCAGCCCGTCGGCCCGCAGGACCCGGGCCGCCCGGCGTACGAGGCGAGGCTGCGCGGCCTCCAGACGTACATCGCCGACGTGGTCGCCCGCAAGCGGTCCGACCGCCGGGCTCCCGGCTGGTCGCAGGACGAGGACCTGCTGGGACGGCTCGTCGCCGCCCACGACGCCGGCGGGTTGAGCCGCGAGGAGCTCGACTCGATAGTGTTCCAGCTGCTGGTCGCCGGGCAGGAGCCGGTCACCAACCAGATCACCACCATGCTGATCACCCTGCTGCGCCAGCCCGGGCAGCTCGCGCACCTGCGGTCGCACCTCGGCGAGCCGGGCCGGCTCGCCCGCGCGGTGGAGGAACTGCTGCGCCACGACGCCGCGTTCGAGCTCACCACCTGGCGCTTCTTCGCCGAGGACAGCGACCTGTTCGGCACGACCGTCCCCGCCGGCGACTCCGTCATCGTCTCGCTCTGCGCCGCCAACCGCGACGACGACCGGTTCCCCGACGCCGACCGCCTCGACCTCGACCGCACGCCCAACGCCCACCTCGCCTTCGGCCACGGCATCCACTACTGCCCCGGCTCCGCCCTGGCCAGAGCCGAACTCCAGATCGCCATCGGCACCCTGCTCGCCCGGCTGCCCGGGCTACGCCCCGCCGAGGCGCCCGGGGACGGGCTGGACGAGCTCGCCTGGGTCCCGGCCGTCCTGGCGCGCGGCGTCAACCGGCTGCCGGTCGCCTACGACCGGCGCCGCTGAGTCACCGAACCCCCGCCCTCCAGACCCGGGCGCCGCACGCCCGCTCCCCGTACCGCACCACCCTTCCGTGGAGGACCCACCATGCCGCCCGTCGGCACCGCCCCTGCCACCAGCCCCGCCGTCACCCCTGCGGCCGCCGCCACCGACGACCACCTGCCGGCCGCGCGACTCGCCGCCCGCGTCCTCGGCCTGCTGCTGCCGCACCGCCGCGCCTCCGATCCGGAGCTGGACGCCCGGCCCGAGCACTTCCCGCTCCACCTGGCGCAGTTGACGGAGTTCATCGCCGCCGGTGACCCGATCGTGTTCACCCTGCCGGGCTTCCCCTGCAAGTCGCCGAACCCGGCGAAGGTGCTCGGCCACCTGCCCGACGAGGGCGAGCGGCTGTCGCTCACCTTCCTCGACAGGCTGTGCGCCGAGATCGGCCGGATACACCCGCCCGGCGCGCGGATCCTGATCTGCTCGGACGGGCACGTCTTCGGCGATCTGATCAACGTCCCCGACGACCACATCGACGCGTACTCGGACGAGCTGGCCGCGATGATCGAGCGCGAGGGCCTCCGCCACCTCGCCACCTTCGACATGCGGGCCGTGCTCGGCGACCTGCCGTACGACGAGAAGCGGGCCCATGTGCACCGGCGGTACGCGCCCGGCATCGAGGAGCTGCGCGAGCAGGTGCTGGCCGAGGAGGAGACCCTGCGGCTCTACCGCGGCATCACCCGCTTCCTCACCGAGGACACCGTGGGCTTCACCGGCACCCGCTCGGCCCTCCAGCGCGAGTGCCGCCGCCGCGCGTACGGGGTGATCCAGCGCAGTCGCGCCTGGGGCGAGTTGATCGCCGAGCACCACCCGCGCGCGTTCCGGCTCTCCATCCACCCGCAGCCGGCGGGCGCCCCGAAGTTCGGCATCCGGCTGCTGGAGGCCGCCGACGCGTGGATGACGCCCTGGCACTCGGCAGTGCTCCACCGACCGGACGGCACGTGGGAGTTGCTGCGCAACGAGGAGGCCGCCCGGCTCGGCCGCCCGGTGCTGCGCGACAGCCGGCCGAGCCACTACGAGAGCTCGGCCCCGTCCGACCGGTGACCACCCGGCCGGTTCGCGGCACCGGAGGCCCGGGGGCCTCGGGGAAATTCCGAATTTCCGCCCCGTAGGCGGCGTTCATTCGTGCCCTCCTTTGCCTCCCGGAGCGCACACTCCCCCCATTTAACAGAACGCGTTCACGGGCGGACGGACAGTGACCTGTCGCGCGGATCCCACCGGCTTGTGCTGTCCTTGAGGAAGCGGTCATCCGTGATGACTCAGGCATGGGCCCGCAAGGTGGCGCGGAAATGGACCGACCACCGTTCAACGCGGTTTTTCCCCTCTGTCGAGTCCGGTGGAATCACCGCTAGCCTTCACCAGGAAATGGATCGCTGCCCCCGTCCGGCCATGTTGGCGCGAGGACGTAATTCCGAGGGGTCATGCGCACAGCCGAAGGGAGTAAAGATGAAGCGAGGAATAGTAGGCCTGGCACTCTCCGGGCTCCTGGCCGTCACCGCGCTGGGAGGAACGGCACATGCCGCCGAAAGCAAGAGTGCGGCACGCAGCGTGAGCGTGTACCTCACCAACGACACGGACTGCGACTGGACCTTGACCAGCCAAAGCATTCCGCACGGCGAGTGGACGGTCCATCCTCCGAGCAAAATCCTGAAGAACACCAAGAACAACCACATGCGCACCGAATCCAACGGAATCGCGACCGGGACCGAGGCCCGGGTCACGTACAGGACGTACAACTGCAAGACGAAATCGGCCGATGACAAGCAGATCGCCTTCCACTGGGACAACCCGTATTCCGGGACCAACAGCTACGATTTCATCGGCACGAACCGGGCCTTCGGGACGAACTATTCAGGGGGTAGCGGTGACGTCGCCACGGTCTACCCCAAGGTCTGGATCCAACCGACGCACTAGTGCCGCATCGGCCGGCTTTCGCTCCTCACCACTGACGGCCGGCCCGATACGGCGCTAGGCCGGCGGGGAGTCCGCCGGGGCGCGGTGGTCGAAGGCGATCAGCGGATCGCCGGTGAGCGGGTGTTCGACCACCGCGGCCCGGACTCCGAAGACCTCGGCGAGCAGTTCGGCGGTCAGCACCTCGCGCGGCGCCCCGGAGGCCACCAGGGCGCCGCGGTGCAGTACGTGGAGCCGGTCGCAGACCGAGGCGGCGGCGTTGAGGTCGTGCAGGGCGACCAGGGTGGTGCGGCGCTGTTCCCGCAGCAGGGCGAGGAGTTCGACCTGGTGGCGGACGTCCAGGTGGTTGGTCGGCTCGTCCAGGACCAGGACGTCCGGCTGCTGGGCGAGCGCGCGGGCGAGCAGCACCCGCTGCCTTTCGCCGCCGGACAGCTGGGAGAACCGGCGCTCGGCGGCGGCGGCCATGCCGACCCGGACGAGCGCCTCGGCGGTGATCCGGTGGTCCTCGGCGTCGTCGGCCGCGAACGCCCGCTTGTACGGGGTGCGGCCCATCGCGACCACCTCTCGGACGCTCAACTCGAAGTCCCCGCCGCGTTCCTGGGGCAGAGCGCCGATGTGCCGGGCGGACTGCGCGGGCCTCAGCCCGGCCAGGTCCCGCCCGGCCAGCACCACCCGCCCGGCGCTCGGCCGCAGGTGCCGGTAGACGGTGCGCAACAGGCTGGACTTCCCACTGCCGTTGGGGCCGACCAGCCCGGCGATCTCCCCCTCCTCGGCCATCAGGTGGACCCCGGCCAGCACCGTCCGGCCGGCCAGGGCGACACTCAAGTCCTCGACGGCGATCCTCACTTGTGCTCCAGTCGTCGGTCCAGCAGGTAGAGCAGGGTGGGGGCGCCGAGCACGGCGGTCACCACGCCGATCGGCAGTTCCTGACCGTCCAGGGCGGTGCGGGCCACGGTGTCGACCACGACCAGCAGGAGCGCCCCGGTGAGCGCGGACAGCGGCAGCAGCCGCCGGTGGTCACCGCCGAGGAGCAGCCGGCAGACGTGGGGCACCATGAGCCCGACGAAGCCGATCGCACCGGAGACGGCCACCAGCACCCCGGTGAGCACGCTGGTGACGACGAAGACCTCGCGGCGCAGCCGGGGGACGTCCACGCCGAGCCCAGCGGCCGTCTCGTCGCCCATCAGCATCGCGTTGAGCCCCCGGGCGCGGGCCTGGAGCAGGGCCAGTCCGAGCGCCACGGCGAGCGCTGGGAGGGCGAGTTGGGCCCAGACGGCGCCGCCGAGGCTGCCCATCAGCCAGAACAGCACGCCCCGGGTCTGCTGTTCGTCGCGGGTCTGTAGCACGAGGTAGCTGGTGATGCCGCCGAGGAACTGGGCGATGCCGATACCGGCCAGCACCAGCCGCAGCGGGGAGAAGCCTCCGCCGCGCCGGGCCATCAGCCAGACCAGGGAGAACGCGGCGAGCGCGCCGGTGAAGGCCGCCAGGGAGACGGTGAGGCCGAGCGCACTGCCGAAGGAGAGCTGGAGGCCGAGGGTGGTGCCGAGGACGATGGTGGCGACCGCCCCGAGGGAGGCGCCGGAGGAGATGCCGAGCAGGTAGGGGTCGGCGAGCGGGTTGCGGACCAGCGCCTGTACGGCGGTGCCGACCAGGCCGAGCCCGGCGCCCACCACGGCCGCCAACAGGGCGCGGGGCACGCGTAGTTGCCAGACGATGAGGTCCCGGGTGCCGGGTTCGGGGGCCCGCCCGGTGAGGTGGCGGGCGACCACCGACCAGACCTCGCCGGGCGGGATGTCCACCGAGCCGAGCGAGACGGCGGCGGTGAGCGCGAGCAGCAGGGCGACGGCGAGCGCGACGGCCAGCGGCCCGGCCCGCAGGGTGCGGGCCGGGCGGCTGCGGTCGCGTGCCTCGGCGGCGTGGGCGGCCGAAGTCACGGTCTACTGGCCGTTCTTGACGAGGTCGGGGTGGATGGTGGCGGCGATCTGCCGGACGGCGTCGGCGTTGCGCACGCCCGCGATGGTGGTCACCTCGGAGCCGAGCCGGACGAAGTGCCCCTCCTGGACGGCCTTCAGGCCCTGGGTCGCGGGGAAGCTCCGCAGGAACGCCTCGGCGTCGTCGAAGGCCTTGCGGGTGGCCTCCTCGCTGCCCCGGTTGCGCACGGCCAGCTGGATCCAGTCCGGGTTCTTCGCGACGACGTCCTCCCAGGAGCCGGGCTTGAAGTCGGCGTCGCAGTCGGCGAACACGTTGCGGGCCCCGGCCAGGGTGATGACGGCGTTGGCGACCTGCCGCCCGCAGACGGCGGTCGGCTGCTTCGTCCCGGCGTCGAAGTCGAAGACGAAGTAGCCGGGCCGCTGTGCCTCCGGGACGCCGGAGAGCGCGGTGCGGACCTCGCCGATCCGCTGTTCCATCCCGGTGACGAGTTCCTCGGCGCGGGCGGCGGTGCCGGTGACGGCGCCGAGGCGGCGGAGGTCGTCCTCGACCCCGGCGAGGTCGGTGCGCGGCGCCTTGGCGGCCTTCGGGGTGCCGGCGCAGGCGGTGGACAGCAGGAACACGTGCTGGATGCCGGCCGCCGCGAGCTCCTCCTCGCTGGGCCCGGTGGCGCCGCCGCCCATCATCGGCATCGCACCGAAGGTGTCGACGTAGAGGTCGGCACCGGAGCCGAGCAGCTTCTCCTTGGGGATGGTCTTGTCGCCGAGCGCCGGCACCCTGGCGCCCTGCTCGGCCAGAGCGGCGGGCAGGGTGCCCTTGCCCGGCGGGAAGCCGGTGCCCACCACCCGGTCGCCCGCGCCGAGTTGGAGCAGCATCTCCAGGCTCGCCGCGTTGCTGGTGACGATCTTCTGCGGGGCCTTGGCGATGGTGGTCTCCCGGCCCGTGCAGTCGGCGACCTTGACGGGGTATCCGCCGGTCGGGGCCGCCTGGGCGGTGGCATCGGTGCTCCGTCCGCCCCCGCCGCCGCTTCCGCAGGCCGTGGCGAACAGGGCGACGGCGGCCGCGATACCGCAGACAACGCGAGGGCGCATGACAACTCTCCTGGTGGGTGATCGTGCTGGCGGCCCGCGCTGCGGACCCGGACCAGGTAGTCGGGCCGCGACGGCGGCGGGTTCCCGGGGATTCACGGGCATCGTGGGCCGCCGCCGTCGGCCGCCACCGGCCAGGCGGCGCGTAGGGTGGCCGGATGGCCGAACCCACCGCCCCGCGCGACGACCTCGACCTGCCCGTACGGCTCGGGGCGCGGCCGCCGCGCCGGGTGGTCTCGCTGGTGCCCTCGCTGACCGAGGCGGTCGCGGTCACCGCGCCCGGCCTGCTGGTCGGCGCCACCGCCTGGTGCAGCCACCCCGCCGAACTGTCCGTCACCCGGATCGGCGGCACCAAGAACCCGGACGTACCGGGCATCCTGGCGCTCGAACCGGACCTCGTCCTCGCCAACGACGAGGAGAACCGCCGCCCCGACCTGGACGCGCTGCGGGCGGCCGGGGTGCCGGTCTGGGTCACCGACATCCGCACCCTGGAGGACGCGTTCCGCTCGCTGGACCGGCTACTGACCGTCGCCTGCGGGCTGCCGCGCCCGGACTGGCTGGACGAGGCGGAGGCGGCCTGGCGCGACATCGGGCCGGCGAACGGGCCGAGCGCGAACGTTCCGAGCACGGACGTTCCGGGCGCGAACGGGCCCGTGACGGATGGGCTAGTGACGGACGGGCCGGTGGCGGACGGCGCGCAGGCGGTCGCGCCGGTGCGGGCGATCGTGCCGATCTGGCGCCGTCCGTGGATGGTGCTCGGCCGTGACACCTTCGCCGGGGACCTGCTGCGCCGTCTGGGCCTGCGGCTCGTCCACGCCGAGCACCCCGAGCGCTACCCGGCCATTCCGCTGCCCGAACTTCTGGCCTGCGGTGCGGAGTTGGTGGTGCTGCCGGACGAGCCGTACCGGTTCACCGCCGAGGACGGGCCGGAGGCGTTCCCGGGCGTCCCGGTCGCGCTGGTCAGTGGACGGCACCTGACCTGGTACGGACCGTCCCTGGTGGAGGCCCCGGCAGTGCTGCGACACGCGATTGACCACCCGTTCGTCCAGGGGTAAACGATCACACCGTAGGATGACCGCCACTCGCCGGGCTCACCGGTGACGAGTGGGGGGACCACGGATGAAGCTGAGCACGACCCGGCGGACACTGCTGCTGGTGTCAGCCGCGGCCGTCTCGACCGCCGTCCTGGCGGGCTGCGGCACCGAACACGCCGACGGTCACCAGAACGCGGCGGCGAGCGCCACACCCGTGGCGGCGTCCGCCACCTCGGACGACCCGGCGAGCGCGAGCCCGTCCGCGAGCACCGCCCCGACGCCGAGCAGCCCGGCACCGACGAGCCCCGGCGCCTCCCCCAGCCCGAGCGCCACCGCGAGCAGGTCGGTGAGGCCCACGCCCAGCACCGCCCCGGCCGGCACACCGGCAAGCAGCGCCAAGGCGGCCCCCGGTAACGCTCCCACCACCCAGCCGCCGGTCGCCAAGCCCGTCATCGCGGCACCGGTGCCGACCGCCAAGCCCGGCGCGGTCGCCCTCCCGCCGCCGCCCGCGCCGCCGGCCCCGCACGTACCGCCGCTTCAGAGCGGCTGCCAGCCGAGCAAGCCGCAGCCCGACGAGCCCAAGGAGGCCGTCGCGGCGGCGCTCACCACGGCGGCCGGCCAGCCGCGGGTGCTCAGCCTCAGTGCCGGCGGCACCGACAAGCTCCCGCCGCTGCCGGTCAACCTGGTCAAGGCGATCGCCTGGCAGGAGAGCGGCTGGCAGTCCGGCATCCTGGCCTGCGACGGCGGTATCGGCACCATGCAGGTCATGCCGAACACCGTCAGCTGGATGAACGGCAAGTTCGGCACCACCTCCGACGCCAGGACCCTCACCGGGAACGTCCAGCTCGGCACCCAACTGCTCGACTGGCTGGTCGCCTACTACGGCGACTCCTCCTTCGGCGGCAAGTACGACCTCTCCCCCGACCCGGCCACCGGCAAGACCCCGCTGCTGGACCTGGTCATCTCCGCGTACAACGCGGGCGCGGGCAACGTGCACTACAACACCGTCACCGACCCGACCACCGGCGAGGTCGTCGGCAGCCTGGTCATCCCCAACCCGCAGTACGTGGCCAACGTGAAGGCGCTGATGTCCAGCCAGCCGTGGAACAAGGCGGGCTGACGACACCCCGCCGGCCTCCGCGAACGACGCAGGGCCCGGGACGCGAGTGCGTCCCGGGCCCTGCGGCCTCGTGCCGGCCGGTCGGACGTCAGCCGCGCGCGGCGGTGACGGCGGCGCCCAGCGCCTCCTTGATCCGGGGGCCGAGCCGGGCGAAGCCCAGCTCCTTCATGGCCGCCCGCAGCAGCTCCTCGTTGCTCCGCTTCGTACCGTCGCCGTCCACCCACCGGACGACGGCGAGCAGTTCGTCGGCCGAGTAGGCGGTCACGGGGCGGCCGGGGGTGAAGTCCGGCTTCGCGGGACGGCCGATGGAGGCCTCCTCGACGGGCACCTCGACGGGCGCCTCGGCGGCGGGGGCTTCCTCGACGGGCTCCGCAACGGCCTCGGGCTCGACGGCCGGCTCCTCGACCTGGACGGCCGGGGCTTCCTCGGCGACCGGCTCGACGACCTCGGCCCCGACCTCGGCGGCCGACTCCTCGGCTACGAGCGCCTCCGGCTCGGCAACCGGCTGCTCAGTCTCAGCAGCAGGCTCCTCGACGGCCACGGCCTCGGGCTCGGGCTCGACCTCGGCAACCTCGGCTGCGGACTCCTCGACCTCAACCACCGGAGCCTCGGGCTCGACCTCAGCCGCCTCCGCCGACGCGTCCTCGACGACGTCGGCCTCGGCAGCGGGCTCCTCGGCCTCGACGACCGGAGCCTCAACAACCTCGACGACCGACTCCGCAACGGCGACGGCCTCAGGCTCAACCTCCACGACCTCCGCCGACACGTCCTCGACGACGTCGACCTCGGCAACGGGCTCCACGACCTCAACCACCGGAGCCTCAACAACCTCGGCCACCGGCTCGACCTCAGCCGCCTCCACCGGCACGTCCTCGACGACGTCGACCTCGGCAGCAGGCTCCACGACCTCAACCACCGGAGCCTCAACAACCTCGGCCACCGGCTCGACCTCAGCCGCCTCCACCGACGCGCCCTCGACGACGTCGACCTCAGCAGCGGGCTCCACGACCTCAACCACCGCGGCTTCGTCCGCAGCAACGGCCTCGGCCAGCGCAGCGCTCGCGGTGGCCACCAGGTCGTCGGCGGCCGGGGAGGGTGCGGGGAGGGAGACCACGGCGGCCGGGGCGTCCTCCGCCGGCTCCACCGCGGCCGGCTCGGCCTCGGCGGAGTCCGCGTCCGAACCCGGCGCCGCCTCGACGGTCTCCTCGGCAGCGGACTCAGCCTCGGTCTCAACCTCAACCTCAACCTCGGCCTCAACCTCGGCGGCCGGCTCCTCCACCGGAGCCGGCACCTCCTCCACCAGCCCGTCCCGCTGGCCGCCCGCCAGCGCCTGACGGGCAGCGGCCTCAGCAGCGGCCTCCTCGGCATCGGAGGCCTCGGCGACGGCCGGCTCCTCGGCCCCCGCGAGCCCGTCCCGCTGCCCGCCGGCCAGCGCCTGGCGGGCCGTGAAGGCGGCCTCGGCGGCGCGGCGGTCGGCCTTGGCGGCGGCGAGCTCGGTGAGCAGGTCGCCGAGGCCAGCGTCCTCCAGGCCGGTGCGCAGGCCGCGGATGGTGGGGAGGCGGTAGAGGGTGCCCTCGTCGGCGGCGAGCCGCTCGACCAGGTCGATCAGTTCGGCGAAGGCGAGCCCGTCCAGGTCGTGCTCGGGCAGAAGCCGGTCGAGGCCGCGCAGGCCGGTGTTGATCCCCTCGAAGGCCTGCGCGGTGCGCTCGACCAGGGCGCCGTCGGCGGGCACGGTCGGGAGGGTGCCGGAGGGAGCGAGGGCGGCCCAGGCCCGGCGCTCGATCTCGGCGGAGGTGAGGGCCTCGTGCAGGTCCTCGCGGCGGACCTTGCGGTCGGTGGCCAGGGCCGCGGCCTGTTTGCGCAGCGAGCGGCCGCGGAGCCAGGAGAGCTTGACGCCGTTCTCGCGGCGCCAGGTGCTGTCGGCGGTGGCGGCGGCGAGGGCGACGAGGTCCGCGTCGTACGCGGCGGTGGTGAGGGTGGCGGACGTGCGGTGCACCCGGTGGAGCATCTCGACCAGCAGCGCGGTCTTGGCGACGGTGTCGGGCTCGTCGAGCTTGGCCTCGGCGGCCAGCGCGGTCACGGCTTCCCACGTCTGCTGGAGGTCGCAACCCCGCAGTTCGGCGAGCGCGGTGGAGGCGGCGCGGGCGTCCTCGGGGGTGGCGACGGTGTCGACGGCCGCGTACCAGGCGTGGGTGTCGGCGCTGAGCGTGAAGGCCCCGAGTTCGGCGTAGCGGCCGAGGTCCTCGCGGAGGTCGGGCTCCGCGGCGGCGTCCTGGGGGTCCTTGACGTCTGCGGCGTCGGCGACATCCGCCGGGTCGGCTGCGTCGGCGTTGCGCGAGTGAAGCACTGTCATGTGAGGTCCGGTTCTGGGCGACGACGGCGGGGCTGGCGGCGAGGGGGCGGCGGACCGGTTGCGCGGGGTGCCCCGGGCCGGGGCCGGGGGGCGCGCGGTCGGGCCGCCGGTTGTGGAGGCCCAGAATACGGGTGCCCGTTCGAGCCTTGCACGCACCCACCGCCGCGGCGGGCCGGTGTCGTGTGCCATACCGCCCGCCTGGCCGCTACTCGGGAGGGCCACCCGGGTGGTCTTGCGCTGGTCCGGACGGGTGGCGGGGGTGCTCCGTCCGGGGTGGGCGGGGCCGCCGCAGCCGGTCGAGCGGGACGTGACGGGTGGGGCGGGCGGGCCGGCCGAGCGGCGGCCGGTACCCGGCCCGGCTGAGGGTGGTCAGGTCAACCGGTGCGAGGTACTCGTGGAGCGCGGTGCGGTGCCACCACGCGCCGGTTTCCCGCAGTTCGCGCCATCCGGTGAACCGGTAGAGGTAGAGGGTCGCCCGGACGTGGGTCGGCGGGGTGTCGGGGAAGGGGTTGTGGCGCAGCAGTCGCAGGGTGGCCCGGTCGCCGGCCAGCAGGCGGGCGACGAAGGGCAGGAACCAGGGGTGGGCGTAGGTGGGCGAGATGCCGGCGAACCACATCAGCCAGTCGAGCCGCAGGTGGTAGGGGGCGTACTGGCGCGGAAGACGGCGCACGTCGCCGGGTTTGCCCTTGAAGCCGTACTCGCGCCAGACGGTGTGGGGGGTGAGGAGGGCCTCGTCGGTGCCCTCGACCACGACCTCCTGGCGCAGTCGGCTGATGCTGCCGAAGGCGCCGTAGGTGTTGACGAGGTGCAGCCGGTTGAAGGAGCGGTTCATCACCTGGCCGCGGGAGACCAGGTTGCGCACCGGCCAGTAGCTGAGGACGACGATGAGGACGGTGAGCGCGATCACCAGCACCTGGTACCAGACGGGGGCTCCGGGGCGGGTGCGGGTGTGGACGGGCAGGCCGAGGCGGGCCGGTTCGACGGCGGCGAGGGCGAGGACGATGGTCAGCCAGTTGAGCCAGGCGAAGTTGCCGGAGGCCACCAGCCACAGCTGGGTGGCGACGACGGCGCAGGCCGCGTAGGTCGCGACCGGCTGTGGGAGCAACAGGCAGACCGGTACGACGAGTTGGACGAAATGATTGGCCGCGACCTCGGCCCGGTGCACCGGGTCGGGCAGGTGGTGGAAGAACCAGCTGAGCGGTCCGGGCATGGGCTGGGTCTCGTGGTGGTAGCGCAGGCAGGTCAGGTCGCGCCAGCAACGGTCGCCGCGCAGTTTGATCAGTCCGGCGCCGAACTCGACCCGGAAGAGGAGCCAGCGCAGCAGCCACAGCACCAGGGTCGGCGGGGCGGTGTCGGCGTTGCCCAGGAAGGCGGCGAGGAAGCCCGCTTCGAGCAGCAGGGACTCCCAGCCGAAGGAGTACCAGGTCTGCCCGACGTTGACGATGGAGAGGTAGAGGACCCAGAGCACCGCCCAGAGGAGGATCGACGCCCACAGCGGGACGGCGTCGCCGAGCCCGGCGGCGACGGCGGCGGCCAGGGCGGCTCCGCTCCACGCGACGGCGGCGAAGAAGCGGTCGCTGTAGTGGAGGTGGAAGATGCCGGGCGCCCGGCGGAACGGGACGCGGGCGGTGAAGCGGGGCACCGGCAGCATGCCGTCGGCGCCGATGAGGGCGCGGAACTGTGCGGCGGCGGCCAGGAATCCGATCAGGTAGAGGCCGGCGAGCAGGCGTTGGACGAGCAGCCGGCTCAGCCAGTAGTCGGGGGCGGCGAACCAGTCCATGCGGCCCATGCCTACCATCGGCGGCCGCCGGTCGGGCCCGGCCGGGGCGCGGGCGGCGGCCGGTTCACCCACTCGGCCCGGACGGACGAACGGACTGCGAACGGGCGAACGGGCGGCGGACGAACGCGCGGGCAATGGACGGGCGGCGGACGAACGCGCGGGCCGCGAAGTGCCGTGAACCGTACGGCCCCGGACGGCACCGCGGCGGGGAGCCTCTCCTCGGGGGTGAGAGGCGCCCCGCCACGGCGGTGGTCGGTACGGGTGGTGGTGCGGACGGGTGGAGCCGCGGTGCCGCGCACGGGCGGCGGGTCGGGGGTTCAGCTCGGCAGGACGAGTCCGGACCCGCCGGCGATGCCCGGACGGCCGGCCGAGGTGGCGGAGCCGTTCTGCTGGAGCCGGTCGACCAGGAGCGCGGCGAGGGTGCCGAGCTCCTCCTCGGTGCGGGACTGCGCGGTGACGTCCATGCCGACGGTGAGGACACCGTTGACCTGGCCGGTGCGCGCGGCGCGCAGCGGGGTGCAGGTGAAGCTGAAGATCTGCTGGATGCGCTGCGCCTCGGGGCGGCCTGACTGGATCCGGACGTTGTTGAGGACGGTGGTGCGGCCGGTGTGGTACGCCTCGGCGACGGCCTGCTGGAGGCCGGCCCCGCCGAGCTGCGGGTAGGCCGAGCCGATCGACCCGTACGCCACCGGAGCGCCGAAGGTGTCGGCGTGCTGGGCGTTGGCGTAGCGGATCTCCTGGCCGGGGCCGTCGGTGAGCATGATGGGGAACGGGGAGCCGTCGAAGGCGGCGAACATCTCCTGCTGCTGGGCGAGCAGGTTGTCGCGCAGCCGGATCTCGGAGAGCAGCGCCTCGGCGAGGTGCTGGATGTCGCGCAGCCGCTCGCGCCCCCACTGCCGGGGTTCCCGGTCGAGGACGCAGACGGTGCCGATGACGGTGTTGGTGTCGTCGACGAGGGGGGCGCCGAGGTAGGCCCGGACGCCGAGTTCGTCCACGACCGGGTTCCCGGCGAACCGGGGGTAGGCGAGGATGTCGTCCAGCGCGAGGGGTGAGCGCTGGGCGACCACATGCGGGCAAAAGCCGTGGCTCAACGGCATCTGCCGGGTGGGCAGGTCGAAGGCGATGCCCCGGTCCGCCCAGGAGGCGCCTTCTTCGACCGCCGCCTCGTTCGAGTTTGGCGGAATGTAGAGCCCCCGGAACATCTGGCGCTCGTCGTTGATGAAGTTGACCATCGCGATGGGAGCGCGGGTGATGCTGGCTGCCAGGTGGGCGAAGCGGTCGAAGGCCTCGTCCGCGGACGGTTCGTTGAGACCCAGGCTGCGCAGCCTGCGGGTCCGCTCGGACTCCCCGGCGGCACCCGGGAACTGGCCTTGAGTGCTCATCACATCAGTCATGGCGCACATGTAATCAGACATCCGGGCGTCACGGTGCGACCGGGACCGTTCGTAAGCCCTTGCTGATGAACAGTCAAAACGGCATGTGAGCGGCCGACTGCGGACGGTCCGAAGGGCCGACATCGATTCCCGGCCAGTCGTGGCTCGAAACCCCTCAGGAAAAGAACGGGTCGAATTCCGCCAATCCAAGATCGACTATGTGTGGAGTCGGTGTGCACATATGACAATGAGCCCTGCCGAAGACACGGACGGTAGTACCCGACCCCGGGAGACCCCGTTCCAAGGTCCGCATGCACCCGGTTGCAATGGGGCGATCGGCCGCCACACCTCCCCACCCCCACCGAATCCCCGGGGGGCGCGGCCGGAGCGGCATCGTCGGCGCGAACGGAGGCACGACACCCACCGAGGACGAGAGGACCAGAGCATGGCGATGGACTACTTCACCGATGAACGGCACGAGAGCCTCCGGGCGGAGGTCCGTGAGTTCGCGGAGAAGGAGGTACGTCCGCAGGTGGCCAGGATGGAGGCCGACCGGGAGATCGAGTTCGAGCTCTCGCGCGAGATCGCCCGCCGGGGCTGGATCGGCGTGACGATCCCGAAGGAGTTCGGCGGCCTGGGGCTCGGGCACCTCGCCAAGACCGTCATCGTGGAGGAACTGGCCCGGGTCAGCGGCGCGATGGGCGCGATGGCCCAGGCCTCGCAGCTCGGCGTCGCCAAGGTCATCCACTTCGGCTCGAACGCCCAGCGGCGCGAGTGGCTGCCGAGGTTCGCCTCCGGGGAGTCCCTGCCGACCATCGCGGTCACCGAGCCCGAGTCCGGCGGCCACGTGCTCGGCATGGCCGGCACCGCCCGCCGCGAGGGCGACGAGTACGTGCTCAACGGCCGCAAGGTGTTCGTCGGCAACTCGCACATCGGCGACGTCCACGGCGTGGTCTTCCGCACCGGCGAGGGCAGCCGGGGGCTCTCCGTCTTCCTGGTCGAGAGCGACCGGCCCGGCTTCCGCGCGGGCGACAGCGGCACCCAGGGCGGGCTGCACGGCTTCAGCTTCGGCGAACTCGTCTTCGAGGACTGCCGCGTGCCGGCGCGCAACCGGCTCGGCGAGGAGGGCCAGGGCCTCGACGTCGCCTACTCCTCCTCCACCCTGTACGGCCGGCTGAACCTCGGCGCCGTCGCGCTCGGCATCCACGTCGCCGTCGTGGAGGACACCGTCCGCTACGCCGAGGAGCGGGTGCTGTACGGCAAGCCGCTCAACCAGCTGAACAGCGTCGCGCTGAAGCTCGGCGAGATGCAGTCCCGGCTGATGACGGCCAAGCTGGCCGTCTACCACGCCTCGCACCTGCTCGACCTCGGCGAGCCCTGCGACGCCGAGCTGATGAACGCCAAGCTGATCAACACCGAGTACGCGATGGACTCGGCGCGCACCGCGATGGAGATCTTCGCCGCCCGCGGCACGCAGGAGGAGCACAACATCATCCGCTACCTGCGCGACGCCACCCACATCTACGCCCCCGCCGGCACCTCCGACGTCCAGAAGCTGCGGCTCGGGCAGGTGGCCTCCGGCACCTACGGCAAGCAGTGGTCGGCCGAGCTGTCCGACGTGGCGAGCTGGGCGTGGACCGAGCTCAACCAGCTGGAGGCCGAGGCGGCGGGGCGGAGGGGGCCGGGCGCGCAGGTGGTGCAGATGCCGCTGGCGGGCTGAACCCGTCCGGCCCGACGGGCCGACGGGCCGAAGCGCCGAAGCGCCGAAGCGGCCCGCGGGGCCAACGTGTCGAACGGCCGCCAACGTTCGGCCCGTCGATTGTTCGCCCTGCTCCTGACGGCTCTCCGGGAGGTCCCGCCGCCTCCCGGGGAGCCGTCTCCGCTTCGCGGCAACCGCGCTGAGCTGCGACGTTCCGTCAGCGAACACCCGCGTCCGAAAAGAGCGACGCCGCCATCGGCCGTTCACATATCGTCAGTTGATGTTGCGATGAGGGCACCCGGGACTGATAGGTTTCCTGCCGTCGGCGGCCGTGCAGCACCCCGTCCGGACGGTGACACCGCGTCACCGACTCCGGCAACCCCGGCCCCGGCGCCCTGAAGCCCGACCGGGCCTCCCGGGCCGACCGCGCCGTTCGGCCCCGCGACCCGGCCTGCAACTCGGCCCTGCAACAAGGAATCAGATGCCAGGCATATCGGCCCCCCGCACGGGCCACCGCGCCGGCCGGTCCGGCTCCCTCCGCAGCTCGCTCCTCGCCCTCGTGCTGGTTCCCAGCCTGGGCCTCGCCGCCGCCTGGGGCTACGCCGCCTACCTGCTGCGCGACGCCGGACACCGCACCGCGCTGCTGGTCGGCACCGTCCTCGTCGCCGTGGTCGTGCTGGTCAGCCTGGTCCGCGGCGTCCGGGCCGCCCGGGCGCTGGCCACCCGGCTGGCCGGGCTGCGCGCCGACACCATCGCGCTCGCCCAGCAGGAGATCCCCGAGGTCGTCGGCCGGCTGCGCGCCGGGGAGGCGGTGCCCACCCCGCCCGCCTGGTCGCCGTCCCGGCGGCTCGGCGACGAGGTCCAGCAGACCTCCGACGGCCTGGCCGCCGTCCGGCAGGCCGCCGTCGCCGCCATCGTCCACCAGGCGCAGGGCCGCGAGGGGACGAAGAAGGTCTTCCTCAACATCGCCCGGCGCACCCAGATCCTGATCCACCGGCAGATCAGCATGCTCGACGCGCTGGAGCGCGAGCACGAGGAACCCGAGCTGCTGCGCGAGCTGTTCGCCGTCGACCACCTGGCCACCCGGATGCGGCGCAACGCCGAGAACCTGGTCATCCTCGGCGGCGCGCTGCCCGCCCGGCGCTGGCGCAACGCCGTGCCCATCGTCAACGTGCTGCGCAGCGCCGTCTCCGAGACCGAGAACTACGCCCGCGTGGTCGTCCAGGGCGTGCCGCGCGCCTCGCTCAGCGGGCAGGCCGTCGCCGACGTCATCCACCTCGTCGCCGAGCTGATCGAGAACGGCACCACCTTCTCCCCGCCGTACACCCAGGTGCAGGTCTCCGCGCAGGAGGTCCCCAAGGGCCTGGCGGTCGAGGTCGAGGACCGCGGCCTCGGCATGACCGAGGAGGAGTACGAGCGGCTCAACGAGTACCTGGCCAACCCGCCCGAGCTGGACGTCTCCGCGCTCGGCGACGACCTGCGGCTCGGCCTGTTCGTCGTCGCGCGGCTGGCCGCCCGGCACGACATCCAGGTCACCCTGCGGCCCTCGCCGTACGGCGGCACCCGGGCCGTGGTGCTGGTGCCCTCGGTGCTGCTGGAGCAGGCCGAGCAGCCGGCCACGGTGCCCGGACTGCCGTCCGGCGCCCGGGTCACCCGGACCCCGGTGCCGGAGCCGCAGCCGATGGCGGACGGCGACCTCGGGGAGGTCGACGAGGAGCTGTCCGGCGCGCTGGCCGGGGTGCTCAGCGGGCTGCTGGGCGGCGGCCCCGCCGGTGGCGCGCCCGAGCCGCAGACGGCGACCACCGAGGGTGACGGCGGGCTGGTCGGCGGCGGCGGTGCGGCCGGTGACGGCGTCGGTGGCAGCCTCGGTGTCGGTGTCGGCGTCGGTGGCGGTGGCGGTGGCGGCCTCGGTGGCGACGTGGTCATCGGTGAGGTGGTCGGCCGGAACGCCGGGGGGAACGCCCCGCAGGACGGCGGCACGGCCGTTTCGCCCACGGACACCGCCGGACCGAACGGGCCCGCCGGCGGCGGACTGCCGGTCGGCGCCGAGATCCCCGGGCTGCCCGGGGCCGTGGTCCTCCCCAGGCCCGCGCTGCCGCGCCCGTACGAGCTCCCGAACGGTCCGGGCGACCCGCTCGACCCGGCCGGTGCCCCGGCGGGCCCCATGGCGGACGGACCGCTCGCGGACCCGGCGGCCGGCTTCGACGAGGTCCCCGCCGACCGCTCGACGCCCACCCACGAACGCCCGCAGGAGGACCACGTGGAGCACGGCCCGGACGGCGAACTGCGCACCCCGCGGGTCCTGCCGCAGCGGGTCCGCAACGCCAGCCTCGCCGAGCAGCTCCGCGAGGCCAACGCGCCCGGCGCCATGATGCCGCCGCCGTCGACGGCCACGCCACCGTACGGGACCCCCGCCGCCCCGACCGGTCCCCGGCACGCCGGCTCCGACGACCCCTCACCGGCGCGCTCCCGCGCCACCATGGCCGCCATCCAGCGCGGCACCCGGAGCGCCCGCGCGGCCGGTCCCGAACCGGACGCGCCCGCCATGCCCGCCAACCCGGCGGCACCTTCCGCCCCACAGGAAGCCCCCGCGGAAGCCTCCGCCGTTCAGGAAGCCAAGGAACAGCAGTGATGACGCAGCACGACGACACCCAGCGCGACCTCAACTGGCTGCTGGACCAGCTCGTGGCGCGGGTACCCGAGACCCGGCACGCCATCGTCCTCTCCGAGGACGGCCTGCTGGTCGGCATGTCCCAGGGTCTCGACCGGGCCGACGCCGAGCACCTGTCCGCCGTCGCCTCCGGGCTGCAGAGCCTCGCCCGCGGCGCCGGGCACCGCTTCAACGGCGGGCGGGTCCGACAGACCGTGGTCGAGATGGACCAGCTGTTCCTGTTCGTCACCACCGCCGGACAGGGCGCCCGACTCGCCGTCCTCACCAGCGAGCAGGTGGACGCCGGCCTGATGGCCTACGAGATCAACATGCTGGTCAAGCAGGTCGGCCAGTACCTCACCGCGGCGCCGCGCAGCGACGCGGGCCAGGTCGGCGTGGGTGGCGGTGCGTGACCACCGCCGACGCCGACGAGGGCTGGTTCTACGACAAGGACGCCGGTCATCTGGTCCGCCCCTACGCGATCACCAACGGGCGCACCGGCCCGGTCCGTGACGGCTTCGCGCTGATCACCCTGGTGGTCACCGCCGACCCGCGCACCGACACCAGCCGGCTGACGCCCGAACCGGCCACGATCCTCGACCTGTGCCGCGAACGCCCGCTGGCCGTGGCCGAGATCGCGGCCACGATGGACCTGCCGGTGAGCGTGGTCAAGGTGCTGCTGGACGACCTGGCGGAGGCCCGGCTGATCCTCACCCGCGCCCCGGTCCAGCTCGCCGAGGCACCGGACATCTCGCTGATCCAGGCCGTGATCGAGGGCGTCCGCCGGCTCTGACCGGCGGGCCCCACCACCGAGCCCAGCCCCGTCGAGCGCGGCCCCAGAAACTCCCAGTTCCCTTCCAGGAGACCCGAATTGACGACCCAGAGCCTGGTGCCGGGCGCGGTCAAGATCCTCGTCGCCGGCGGCTTCGGCGTCGGGAAGACCACCATGGTCGGCTCGGTCAGCGAGATCGAACCGCTGCAGACCGAGGAGCGGATGACCCGCGCCAGCATCGGGATCGACAGTCTCGACGGCGTGCAGGACAAGTCCACCACCACGGTGGCGATGGACTTCGGGCGGATCACCGTCCGCGAGGACCTGGTGCTCTACCTGTTCGGCACACCCGGGCAGTTCCGGTTCTGGTTCATGTGGGACGACCTCGCGCTCGGCGCCCTCGGGGCGATCGTCCTCGCGGACACCCGGCGGCTTGAGTCCAGCTTCGCCGCCGTGGACTTCTTCGAGCAGCGCGGCATCCCGTTCGCGATCGGCGTCAACTGCTTCCACGGCCGCCGCGAGGCCACCCCGCAGGACGTCCGGCGCGCCCTCGACCTCGGGCCCGAGGTGCCGGTCGTGCTCTGCGACGTCCGGGAGCGGGCGTCCAGCAAGGAACTGCTGCTCGCCCTGCTCGACCGGGTGCACCGGGACGCGCTGGCGGCCGGGCGGCGGTGAGGCCGCCCGGGGGCGTGCGCCCTTCCTCCGCCCAGGGGCGCTACGCCTTCGCGGGGGTGAGTGCCCGCGCGGGGGTGAGCGCCTTCGCAGGGGTGAGTTCGGAGAGCGCGCCGACCAGCGGGGCCAGCTCGGGGAGCTCGGCCGCCTGCGCCAGGGTCGCCTCCAGGGTGGCGTCGTGCACCGGACGGGCGGCGTCCAGCAGGGCGCGGCCCTCCGGCGTCAGCTCGGTGTAGATGCCACGCCGGTCGTCCGCGCAGAGGTAGCGACTGAGCAGGCCGCGGTCCTCCAGCCGGGCGACCAGGCGAGTGGTCGCACTGCTGCTCAGCGCCGCCGCCCGGGCCAGCTGCTGCATCCGCATGTGCCAGCCGTCCTGCCGGGACAGCGCCTCCAGCACGGTGTACTCGACCACCGAGAGCCGGTGCTCCGCCTGCAGCGCCTTCTCCAGCGCCGTGTCGATCAGCCCGTGCAGTGCGGCGAGCGTGCGCCAGCCGCTGGCCCGGACCTCGGCGTCGTCGTCGCGGATCCCCATGGCTCGCCTTCCCTTCGTGTTCGCCCGTGCGTCTTGTTGCGTCGTGTAACGTCTCCTCTCCGACAAGTATGCCAGTCTGCGCGGATTATCGGTCTGTGCAAATACTTCGACTTATACCTTTCCGGCGGAGATCTCCTTTCCTTCTGCCACCTCCTCCGCCCTGACCTGCGCTTCCGCTCCGGCCTCCGGCTCCGCCCCGGCTTCCGCGTCCTCCCAGGCCGCTGAGCAGAGCGCGGTCGCCAGCGCCTCGATGTAGCCGGCGGCGGCGAGCCAAGCGGTGGCGAAGGCGTCGTGGTCGTCCGGGACCGTCCGGCCGAACACGTCCCGCCGCTGGTTCGCCGCAGCGGCCCGCAGGCCGTCCAGGAGCTGGGCGGCGGTGGTCAGCCCGGCGGCGCGCAGCAGACTCCGGTCGGCCGCCGCCGTGGCCTCGCTCGGGGCGAGGGCGTGCCGACCGGTGGTGACCGTCTGCTCCACCCGGCGGCCGAGCACGTGCACCGGCGGCCCGGCCGGGGGCACGACGGGGACGAGGACGGGAGGTGTGGCGACGGGCGGTGCGGCGGCAAGTCCCGCCGGGAGGTCGGCGGTCTGCAGTCGTTCCAGACCGAGGTTGACCCGGCCCGCCCGCTCCGCGGGAAGGGCGAGCGGCTCGGGGGCGTCCGGGGGCGTACCGATCGCGAGCAGGCGCAGCTCCGGACGGTCCGCCCGCTCCAGGCGGCCGATCACCCGTAGCCGCAGGCCGGGCGTGGTGGCGAGCAGGGCGAGGTTCGCCCGAAAGGCCAGGTCGGGGTGCGCGTGACCTGGAAGCAGCGCGATCACGAGCCCGCTCCCGGCCACGCGGGCGAGCAGCCGGGACGCCCCTCCCGGACCGGCCGGGGCGGCGCCCAGCAGGGCGACGTCCAGGAACAGCAGGTCGCTGCCGGCCGGCCGGCTCTCGTACGGCAGCTCCTGCGCCGCGAGCGCCCGGGCCACCTGGGCGGACGGTGGTTCGGACCAGAGCCCGGCGGCCGGCTGCGCCGTCCACTCCGCGCCCGCGGCACGCACCGCGCGGACGGAGGCCCCGGCACCCAGCCGCCCGCTGGCGGACCTGGTCGCCCCTTGGACGGCCAGCCCGGCGCGGCTGAACTCGCGGTGGCTGAGCACGGCGTCGCCCAGCCGGACCGTCCGGTTGCCCGCCCCGACCGCGAGCGGCGCGGCGGTCGCGGCATTGCCGTGCGGGGTCACCTCGGCGACCGTGCTGAGCCGACCGTCGGCGTCCACCGCCCAGCTGACCGCCCCCGCGTGGGTGGCGGTCAGCACCGGCTCGGCGAACAGCCCGTACAGCCGCAGGTCGCCCTCCTCGGTGTACGTCTGGCGGGCGGTGCCGCGCAGTTCGGCGGGCGGGTGGCCGGAGTCGACGGTCAGGGCGCTGGTGGTCAGGGCGTTGGTGAGGCCGAGGAGGTCGCGCAGGTCGGCCACCAGGTCCGCCAGCCGGTGGTCGGGTGCTCCGGTGCGCGCCGCCCGGACCCTGGTCGCCACGGCGACGGCCGCGGCGGCCGGGCGGTACAGGCCCGCCAGTCGTACCTGGTGGGCGGCGCGCAGCAGCTCGGCCTGGGAGACGGCGCCCGCTCCGCTCACCCCGGCGGCGAGCACGGCGCAGGCGGCCCGGTGGAGGTGGCGGGCCGCGGCGAGCTCGGTGGGGGTGAGGGGGGCGGGCGGCGTGGGCTCGGGGGTCGCCTTCGCGCCCGGTCCGGGTTCGGATCCGGATGCGGATGCGGCTCGCGGGGCCGGTTCGAGCCCTGGTGCTTCGGCGGGTTCGGCCGCTTCGGCGAGCGGGCAGAGGGTGACGGCCGCGGCGCGGTGGACGCAGGCCGGGGCGAGCAGGCAGCCGCAGCGGACGTCGTCCGGGCCGGCGACCACCCCGCCCGGGGCGTGCAGGACGAGCAGGGCCTCCTCGTCCACCCGCACCCGCCACTCGTCGCCCTCGCGGGCCACCGGGCGCTGCGCCAGCTTCGCCGCCGCGGCGTCCAGCCGTTTCTGGAGGCGGGCGCTCAGCCCGGCCACCACCTCGGCGACCACCTCCGGCCGGACGCCCGGCCAGTCGTTCGTGTGTGCCGTCACGCTCATCGCACCTTCTCCCCCACCCAGCGGGCCAGTTCCAGCGGGCTCAGTGCCGCCACGGGCATCCCGGCCGCGACCAGCTGGCCCGCGACCGCCTTCGAGTAACGCGCCGTCCCGGTGTCGTCCAGCGCCGCGCAGCCGAGCAGGTGCACACCGGAGTCCACCAGCGCCCGGGTCTGGGCCAGCAGCCCGGTGACCGGGCCGCCCTCCTCGAAGTCGCTGACCACCGCGACCAGCGTCCGGGAGGGCACCGTCACCAGCTCCCGCGCGTACCGCAGCCCGGTCGCGATGCTGGTGCCGCCGCCGACCCGCACCTCCAGCAGCAGGCTCAGCGGATCCGCCACCCGTTCCGTGAGGTCGAGGACCTCGGTGGAGAAGGCGACGAAGTGGGTGCTCAGCGACGGCACCCCGGCCAGGATCGAGGCGGTGAGCGCCGCCCAGACCGTGGAGGCCTCCATCGACCCGGACACGTCCACCACCAGGATCAGCCGCCAGTCGTTGGCCTGCCGGGCCCTCGTCCGGAACACCGGGCGCTCGGGCACGATCAGGGTGCCGACGCCGTCCGGCGCGGGACGGGCGGTGGCGAGGTTGGCCCGGATCGTCCGGTCGAGGTCCAGGCCGCCGCCCGGGCGACGGGACGGGCGCGGCACGCTGATCCCGGTCAGCGCCGGACGCAGCCTGGTCGCCAGCTCGCGGCTCAACTCGTCCACCAGGCGCCGCACCAGCGGACGCAGCCTGGCCACCCGGGCCTCGGGCAGACCGCCCGCGTGATCCAGCACCGTGCGCAGCAGGTCGACGGACGGGCGGACGGCGGACGGGTCGATCGTCTCCAGGACGTCCGTCCGGCCCTTGACCACGGCGGCCGCCAGCACCTCCTCCCGTACGCCCGGGCCGAACAGCGACTCCAGCTCCTCCGCCCACTCCCGTACGCCGGGGAACGGCGCCTCGCGGCCGCCGGACCTGCCGTCCAGGCTCGGGCCCGAACCCTCGCCGTGCCCGCTGCCGTACAACTCGTCGAGCGCGGTGGCGAGTCGGGCACAGCGGCCGGACTGGCCGCCCGCACCCGGGCGGCCGAGCAGCAGGCGCCAGCGCTCGGCGGGGGTGAGGGTGTGGGGCACCGGCTCCGCACCCCGTTCCACGGGGGTGGGGGTTGGGCCGGGGACCGGGGTCGGCTCCGGGTGTTCGGCAGGGGTCGGCAGGAGGCCGCGGCCGGCGAGCGCCGTGCGGGCGAGCAGGTCGGCGCGGGCCCAGCGCGCCACCACGGCCGGGGCGGTGTCCTCCGGCAGGGCGGCGAGCCGGGCGCCCAGGCGCTCCTCGACCAGGGCCAGCAGCCGGTCGCGGGCGGCCGGGCTGAGCGTGTCGAAGCCGCCGCGCAGCGCGGGCAGCCGGTCCAGGAACGCGTCGTCGGACATCGAGGTGACCTGCTCCAGCACCGGTTCGAGCGTCTCCGGCGCACTGTCGAACAGGCCCTCGGCCGCCGTCAGCAGACCGACCAGCGCCCGGCCGAGCGCCTGCCGCGCCCGCTCGTCGGTCGCCCCGTCCACCCAGGACGCGGCGCGCCCGCCGAACACCCCGGCCGGCTCCAGCCCGAGCAGCACCCGCACCGCCCCGGCCGCACCCCGCACCAGCGGGCTGCCCCGCTCCGCGAGTTCGCGCAGCGCATGGCCGAGCCGCACCCCGCCGAGCCGGTCCGCCCGCCGCGCCAGCTCCACCAACGCCCGCGCATCCGCCGGATCGTCCGAGCCGCCGACTCCCTCCAGCTGCCGCACCGCGGCGACGGTCAGCGCCTCCAGCGCCGCCTCCGGCGAGGACACCCCGACGGCAGAACCCCCCGGCGCGTTGGGCGGGGCAGCGCCCACGACGGAGGAGGACGGCGCATCTCCCTTGAGATCCACGGGAGTTGGCGATGAGGAATCCTCCACCGGGCCGGACGCGGGGACGTTCCGGGCGGCCGGGGACGGCGTCTCGGCGGACGAGGGCGTACGGACCTCGTCCGCGTCGCCCGGGGTGGGCGTGTGGCCGGGGAAGTGGCCGGCGGTGAGGCGGTCGAGGAGGCCGAGGGCGTCGAGGAGGTCGGGAAGGGTGGCGGAGGCGGGAAGGACGGAGGTGAGCTGGGTGAGGCGGGTGGCGGTGAGGGCGGGGAGGGCGCAGGAGGCGGCGGCGGCGAGGCCGTCGATGATCTCGCGGGGGGTGGGGTCGTGGGTGAGACGGCTGCGGAGGGCACCTTCAGCGGCCTGGGCGGGGGTGACGCCACGGGTGCCGGCGACGGTGAGCATGGCCGCCACGGTGGGCGTCCAGTGCAGACGCCAGCGGGTGCCGAGGGTTTCGGTGCCGCCTGGGCCGGTGCCGGTGAGGGGCTCGGCGTAGGGGACGCCGCAGGCGGTGAGGCGGTGGAGGAGGATCTCGCGGCGCCGGTCGAGGGGGCTGCGCAGAGGGTCGAGGCGCAGGTCGCGCGGGCCCGGGTCGGTGGGGTCGGGGAGTCCGAGTTCGGCGAGGAGGGTCTCCACGGCGGGGGCGAGTCCGCTGCGCGGGGCGGCGGGGGTGGGCCGTCCGGTGCGGGTGCCGACCAGGACCTGTTCAAGGGCGCGGGCGACGGCCCGGCCGCGGCCGAGGGGTTCACCCTGGGCGAGGACGGTCTGGACGGCTTCGACGAGTTCACCGCGGCCCGGTGCGGCGTGGCCGCGCAGCCGGGCGAGGTCGCCGGCGAGGCGGACGATCTCGCGGGCGTCGGCCGGGCCGGAGGGGTGGTCCTGGGCGCGCAGGGCGGCGCAGATCCGGACGGCGGTGGTGGTGAGCGCCTCGGCGAGGCGCTCCGGGTCTCCCCCCGCGTCGAGGACGGTGTGCTGCCATTCGGGGTCGCGGATGCCCGCCGGGTAGCCGGAGCGGGCGTCGAGCAGCGGGTAGGTGTACGGGATCAGGGACAGGACGTGCCCGGGGTCGTCCTGGGCGGGCGGCTGTTCGTCGGCGGTCGGCCCGTCGAGCAGGGCCGGGGCATGGAAGGCGCCGACGACGACGGCGATCCGGCGGCCGTCGGCTGAGGCGGCCCGGATGCGGGCGCGCATCCAGGCCTCGCGGCGCAGGTCGTACGGGTCGACGCCCCGGCCGGTCTCGGCGTCGTGGCGCAGCGCCCAGCCGACCAGCAGGGCGGCGCGGCGCACGGCTTCCGGGGTGGAGCCGGGGGCGGCGGTCTCGACCAGGCGGTCCCACAGGTCCTCGTCGGAGGCGCGGCCGGTGAGGCGGTGGCGCAGCGCGTCCGCGACGCCCGGCCCTTCGGCCGGTCCCTCGGCCGGTCCTCCGTCGGGGCGGCGGTCCGCTCCGGCCCGGGCGGTGCGGTGGGCGAGCGGGAGGTCGCAGGCGATGGCCTCGACGCCGTTGCGCCGGGCCCAGCGCAGGGCGGCGAGTTCCGGGGAGAAGTCGGCGAAGGGGTAGAAGGCCGGTCCGGTGGTGTCGTCGGAGCCGGCCGGGGCGGCGGCGAGGGCGACCGGGGCCTCGGTCGCCTCGTCGGAGAGCCAGTCGAGCCAGGGCTGGAACTCGGCGGGCAGTTCGACCAGGACCGTCTCGGGCCGGGCCGCGTCGAGCAGCGCGGGGAGGACCGCACTGAGGGACGGCGCATGGTGCCGCACGCCGATCAGGTAGGGCCCGGGACGGTCGGTGCCGGAGCCGGCCAGCCGCTCCGCCTCGCTCCGGACCTCCGGGTGGGCGTCGTCCCGGCGGGCTTCACCGTGGAGGGCGTCACCATGGAGGGCGCCGCCATGGAAGGCGTCACCGTGCAGGGCGCCGTCCGGGGTGGTCTTCACCGCGCTGCTCGTCATCGTCAGGCCTCCAGTGCCGCGCGAAGGTCCCACAGGGTGCGCCAGGTGGCGGCGCCCTGTTCGGCGCGGCGGCGCACCGGGCCGTCCCAGTAGCCGAGCAGCCGGGCCGCGTCGGCCGGGTCGTCCTTGCGGACGACGCCGAGGAGTTGGCCGGGGAGGCGGCCGAGGAGGTCTCCGCCGTCGGGCAGGTAGGCGGCGGTGACGCCCAGCGCGGTGGCGACGGAGACGGCCTCGGCGGTGCTCATCACGGTGGACGGGCGCTCGACGTCCCAGCCCTCGGTGGAGCGGCCGGTGCGCAGGTCGCGGAAGGCGGTGACCAGGGCCTCCAGGACGGCGTCGTCCACGGCGTAACCGGCCCCGGCCCGGGCGACGGCGGCGGTGGACTGGCGGCGGACCAGGTCGACCTCGGCGGCGAGGCTGCCGATGGGGCCGACCGTCTCGAAGTTGAACCGCCGCTTGAGGGCCGCGGACATCTCGCTGACGCCCTTGTCGCGCAGGTTGGCGGTGGCGATCAGGGTGAAGCCCGCGGCGGCGTGCAGCTGCCCGTCCGGGGTGCCGGCCAACTCGGGGACGGCGATGCGCCGTTCGGAGAGCAGGGAGACGAGCGCGTCCTGCACCTCGGGCAGGCAGCGGGTCACCTCCTCGACCCGCGCGACGGCTCCGGTGGTCATCGCGGTGAGCACCGGGGAGGGCACCAGGGCCTCCCTGCTGGGGCCCTTGGCGAGGAGCAGGGCGTAGTTCCAGCCGTACTTGAGCTGGTCCTCGGTGGTGCCGGCGGTGCCCTGGACGGTGAGCGCGCTGGTGCCGCAGACGGCGGCGGCGAGCAGTTCGGAGAGCATGGACTTGGCGGTGCCGGGCTCGCCGACGAGCAGCAGGCCGCGCTCCCCGGCGAGGGTGACGACGCAGCGTTCGACCAGGGCGCGCTCGCCGACGAACTTCGGCTCGATGACCAGGCTGCGGCGCCCGGCCTTGAGCTTCTCGCCGTCGCTGCCCATCACGAAGAGGACGACGGCGCGCGGGGTGAGGTGCCAGCCGGGCGGGCGCGGGCCGCTGTCGTGGGCGGCCAGGAACTCCAGTTCGGCGGCGTACTTCTCCTCGGGCGGCACGATCTGCCGGACCGGGGCGGTGGTGGTGCCGGTCGTGGTGGCGTCGGTCGTGGTGGTGTCGGTGGTGGCGTCGGCGCTCATCGGCGGGCCTTCCTGCGCTTGCTGGTCTGGAGCTCTTCGTAGCCGGGGGCGTCGCCGTCGAGGGTGCGCTGCCAGGCGCGGGCGAACAACTCGGGGACGGGCAGGTGCGGCAGCACCGGCCGGTAGGTGGACAGTTGGTACAGGGCCGCCTTCCAGGTCTCCACCGGCAGGGCGGGGGCCTTGGCCTCCTGCCAGCCGCCCGGCAGGAAGAGGCCACGGCCGGCCCGGGCCCGCTTGGCCTCCAGCACCAGGTCGGTGGCGGCGAGTTCGGCGCGGGCACGCTTGAGCCGGGCGGGCTTCCAGCCCGTCCAGCGGGCGGTGTTGCGGTCCGTCGGGTCGGGCAGGGCGAGCAGTTGGAGGTAGAGCGCGGCCGCGTCCTCGCCCAGGCCGTGGGTGCGGGCCGCTTCGGCGACCAGCTCGGGGGCGCTGAGCTGCGGGTTCTGCAGCCAGGCCGGGCCCTCGACGGCGGTCGGCACGGCCGCGCCGCAGGCCGCGACGCGTTCCGGTTCGCCGCTCAGGATGGACCGTACGGTCCTCATCTCGGTGCCGGCCCAGGAGCCGTCGCCCAGCCCGAGGAGCAGGTCGAGCAGCGGGTCGTCAGGGCCGGTGAGGCTGGCGGGGCGCAGCCAGATCTGCTCGAACTCGGCGTGGTACGGACTGAGGACGAGCGCCGGGCCGCAGCGGACCAGGCCGTCCGGGTCGACGCCGCCCTCGGCGGGCAGGCCGAAGTGTTCACGCAGGACGGCGGAGACCGGGGTGCCCTTGTCCATGCGGACCAGCGGGTACCCGATCAGCAGGTCGGGGTCGGCGAGCCGGGCGCGCAGCGCGGCGGCGGCCTCGGGCAGCACCGGGCGCAGCGGGCTGTCGGCGGGCAGGTGGTAGGCGAGCCAGTGCAGGGCGTCGATCGCCCCGGCGAGGGCGCCGCGGTCGGGGACGGCGGTCTCGTCCTCGGGCTCCAGCTCGGTGGTGGACCGGCCGCTGGTCGCGAGCCGGTAGGTGGTGGTGCGGTTGAGCCACGGCGTCCGGCCGGGGTTGAGCATCTCCTCGATCCGGCTGATGGGCACGCCCTTGACGCCGGGCAGGACGTCCTCGGGGAGGGTGACGAGCCGTCCGAAGTGCCGGATCCAGGCCTCGGCCCCGGCGGCGAGGTCGGGGCCCTCCGTCCACAGGCGCTTCGGGTCGTCGACGGGCATCAGGGCGCCCCAGACGTCGGCGATCGTGTCGTGGTCGTGCCCGCGCAGCCAGACCTGGGCGGCCCTGACCTCGGCGGCCTTGAGGCCGTACTCGGCGGGCAGCTCGACGGTGCCCCAGTGCAGGAGCTCGGGGGGCGGGCAGAGCAGCAGGGTGGCGCGGGCGGTGCCGATGCCGGTGAGTTCGGCGAAGGCCGCGGCGTACTCGGGCTGCCAGGGGACGCTGCCGCGCAGGGCGGCGACCCGCCAGAACTTGGCGGCCCAGGCGGCGCTCACCCGCTCCTCGGTGCCGTGCTCCTCAAGGGTGGTGAAGTGGGCGACGGGGCCGAACTCGCCGCTCGGGTCGTGGTCGATGGCGCGCCAGTGTGCCGTCCCGTCCTCGTGCTGGTGGCGGTAGTCGAGGATCACCACGGTGCGGTCGCCGTGCCGCAGCACCTCGCCCTGGCGGTAGGCCTCCGCCCTCGGGCGCTTGGCACGCTCGTCCGTCTCGGCCAGGACGACCTGGCGCAGGGTGGCGCCGCGGTCGGCGAGCGGGCCCCTGGTGAGCTCGCCGAGCAGCAGCACCAGGGTGGAGCGGTGCTCCGCCGGGGTGAGCGGGTTGGCGATGGCGTGGGCGAGGACGTCCACCCGGCCGAGCAGGTGGCGCCAGCCCTGGTGGGCCTCGCCGCCCTGCAGGGTGACGGTGCCCTGGGTCGTCCAGCCCTCGGCGGCATCGGCGGCCTCGCCGGATTCGCCGGTCACGGCGGTCACGGCGGTCGGGGCCGCGAGCGCGGCACTGACGGCGCGCAGGTTGTTGAGCACCCAGTACTGGTCGGTGTCGGCCCACCTGTTGCCCAGGCCCGGTGTTCCGGGCAGGACGGCGCTGACGGCGTCGCGCACCTGGTGGTCCCGGCCGTGGTCGGGGCGCCACTCGGCGGCCTCGGCCTTGGTGGGCCGTTCGGCCTCCGGCTGCGGGAGGAACCGGGCGATCCGGTCGAGCAGGCCGGCGGCGGTGCGGGCGAACCCGGCGACACCGGCGAGCAGCAGCGGGTGGGTGATCCCGGGCAGGGCGGCGCCGACGGCCTCGACGGGCAGGCGGTTGAGGGCCTCACCGCGCTGGGCGAGCGGGCGCCGCACGCCCTGGACGGTGAGCCAGCGCTGCTCGTCCTCCGGGACGGGCTCGGCGTCGACGGGCCAGGCGAGGTCGATCAGTCGGGCGGCCTGCTCGGTGGTCAGGACGCGCAGCACCCGGGAGCCGGCCTCGTCGCGGGGCCGCAGGGCGTGCCAGTGGTCGTACGGCGGGATCAGCGCGGTGCCGGCGGCGGAGAGCTCGCCCGACCGGCAGGAGCGCAGGTCGGCGGTGCGGTCGGAGCGCTCGGCGAGGTCGGGCAGGTTGAGGCCGAGGAACTCGCCGCTGCGGTCGACCACCGGGCCCGTCGCCCCGGGCAGGGCGAGCCGGCCTGCCGGGAGGGCGTCGGGCTCCTTGCGGCCGTTCAGCGGGAGGACGATGCGCTGCCCGTCGGCGGTGAAGGTGGTGACGGCGCGTCCGGCGTCGGTGCGGATCCAGCTGCCGAGCACGGTGCCGTCGGTGCCGAGCGGGCTGTGCTCCAGGCCGGGCTGCATCGGCAGCAGCCGGGCGCTGCCGACGACGAGCCGGCCGGCCGCGGCGGTGGCGGCGATCACGGGCGGTTCGGCGTCCCGGCCCAGGGTGCCGGTGGCCGGGTCGAGTTCGCGCAGGACGGGGGTGCCGTTCGGGGTGTGGCGCAGCGTCCAGTAGCCGGTGCCGTCGCCGAGGACGGGGTGCTCCTCGGGCAGCCGGGTGTCGCCGGGGTGCAGCGGGCGGGCGCCGGTGGTGCGGCCGCCGCCGGGCAGCGGGAGGGAGGTGTCGTCCGGGTGGTGGTCGCCGTAGTAGTAGCCGGCGATGGTGCGGCCGGTCAGCTCGAAGGTCTGGTCCGGTCGGCTGGACCAGTAGGCCTTCTGCTCGCCGCCCTCGTACCAGACGACGAGGAGTTCGCCGTCGACCAGGCGCAGTCGGTACCGGTTGCGGACGCCCGGCAGCGGGGGCACCCGCAGCGTGTGCTCCAGCAGGATGCCGTCCGGGCCGACCACGAGGGCCCGGTCGTGGCGGGCGAGGATGAGGTGCGGCCAGGCGTCCTCGACCATCAGGTCGTTCAGGCCCCGGCGGCGGTGGCCGGGGGCGTTGTCCGGGAGGGCGTCGGGGGCGGGCGGGTCGGCGAGCCGGGTGAGCGCCTCCTCCAGGGCGGGCCAGCCGAGTTCGTCCAGGATGCCGGCGCCGAGGGCCCGGGTGAGCAGCCCGGTGACGTCGAGCGCGGCGATCTTCTCGGCGGCGGCCGGGGCGATCGTGCGGATGACGGTGCGGTACGGGGTCAGCGAGCGGACCAGGTCGGTGGCGCCGGCCAGGCCGCGGGCGGCGGTGAGTTCTCCGGCGCGCTCCTCGGCCCACTCCCTGAACAGCTCGTTCAGCAGCGGCAGGGCGGCGGCCCGGTGCTTGACGGCCGACTCCCAGGCGGCCGGGGCGGCACGGCGCAGCAGCGGCCGGAACCGTTCGTCGGCGGCGACGGCGGCGAGTCCGGTGCCACCCGGGCCGCTCTGGGCGACCCACGCGCGCAGGTCGAAGCCCAGGTCTGCCGGCGGGTCGGCCACCGGGACGCCCGCGGCCAGCAGGACCTCCAGCAGGTCGAGCCGGGTGAGGCTGCCGCGGATGCCGGTGAAGAGGTCGACCGGGACGGCGTCGTCGCGCAGCCGCTCGGCCATCCGGCCGGCCAGGGCGAGGGTGGTGGGGCAGCTGGGCCGGTCGCGCCAGCCGCGGCCGAGGTGGTGGCACCAGCGCTGGAGCCAGACCGCGGCGGGCTCGGCGCCCTCGGCTCGGGGGCCGGTGAGCAGTTCCTCGGCACCGGTGGCGGCGAGGACCTCCAGCCAGGCGCCGTCCTGCGCGGCGGAGTCGGTGCTGCCGGCGGCCGGGTCGGGCAGCAGTTCCAGCAGGCGGGTGCGGACCTCGGCGTCGTTGCGGCCGAGCTCGATCAGTGCACCGTGCCAGGACTTCCAGAACGCGGCGGGCGCCCGGTTGACCGCCGGGGATTCCAGCAGTTCGGCGAGCAGGGCCTGTTCGTGCTCGGCGCGGTCCAGGCCGGCGGCGCGGATCAGGGCACGGGCGTCCTCGGCGATCCCGGCGTAGGGGGCCATGCCGGCCGCGGAGCGCTCGGTGCACAGCTGGCGGAAGCGCTGCCAGGCGGTCAGCGGGTCGAGCCGCTGGGCGAGTTCCTTGACGTACTGGCGCAGGGCCTTGACGGTGAGCGCGCCGGCCAGGGCGAACTCCAGGAAGACGGCGCGCAGCCGCTCCTCGTCGACGGCCAGGTTGTGGGTGCGCTCGGCCTCGCGGGCCTTGCCGAACCAGGCGGCGGCGTAGGTCTGGTTGCCGTGGGTGAGGAAGATCCGGCCGACCTCCTCGCAGAAGGTGGGCAGGAAGTGCGGGACCGCGCGGCCGAGCCGGGTGGCGAGCTCGTCGAAGCCGTCCTTGGCGGCGCCGGGCTTGGAGGCGGCCTGGCGGGCGAGCCGCTCCAGCTCCTTGACCAGGGCCAGCGCGTGGTGGCCGTTGGCCGGGTCGTGGACCAGCGCCCAGGCGGGGAAGCCGAGCGCCTCCTGGCGGACCTGACCGACCTCGGCGGGTGCGCCCTCGGGGGCGAGGCCGAGGAACTCGACGGCGAGGTCCTCGGCCTGGCCGAGCGCGCCGGGGACCAGTCGGACGATCCGGCGGCCGTCGAGGGCGGGGTGGGTGTAGCCGCGGGCGGTGAGCACGTCGGCGGCGCTGTCGGGGCGGCCGGCGCCGGGCAGGGTGCCGGGCGGCAGGACGGCTCCGGCGTCGAGCAGCGCCTCGGGCGTCGAGGCGCCCTGGTGCGGGACGGTGGTGGTCATGCGGCGTCCTCCCCTTCGATCGTGCGGCCCGCGTACAGCGCGGCGGCCATCCTCATGCCCTCGGACCAGGCGACCGGTCCGACCTCGGCGAGCGGCAGGGACCGGCCGTCGGGGCCGGCCCAGCTGAGCGCGCCCGTCTCGCAGGCGTCGTACTCGTAGTAGTCGCCGACCCACACCCGGGCCTCGACGGTGCGGCCGCCCTCGGTGATCGGCTGGACGGCGGATCCGCCACGGACCCGGCAGCCGAGCCGGTTGCAGCGCCCGACCAGCTCGCGCAGCTCGCGGTAGCGGCCGCCGGCATAGGTGCTGACCTCGGTGCCGGCCGGGGGCTCCTCGGGCCGGTGCCAGACCTCGCGGTAGAGCTGCTGGACGCGCTGGGAGACGCCGAGTTCGACGGCGAACTCGCGCAGCTCGTCGAGGTCCTGGAGGAGGACGGGGTGGGGTATCAGCACCTCGGTGTCGGTGAGGCGCACGGTGTCGCCGTCGAGGTCGACCAGGCCGAGGCCGCGCTCGGCGTCGGCGCCGCGCAGGAAGCCGGCCACGGCGCCGTCCGGGCTGGTGACCACGACGTCCCGCAGGACGGCCTGCCAGGCCTCGTCCGGCCACACGGCGGTGAGGACGGCGGCGGGCACCGGCAGCGAGCGCACCATCCACCGCTCGACGTCCTCCAGGCAGCGCCGCGCGTGCGCGTCGAGCCACTCGGCGAGCTGCTTGAGCTGGGTGACCACCGGGTCGTCACCGAGCTTCGACGGCAGGGACTTCAGCTCGCGGCCCGCCGCGTTGCGGCACACCACCCTGCCCTCGCCGTCGAGCGTGACGCGGTATCCTCCCGCGCCCGTCTCCACCCATGCCACGGCCGTACTCCTCACTTGCGGGAACGTCGTCCTGATCACCTGTGGACCAGCGATGCGAGGAACGTAGCGAGGGCGACTGACAACGCGACGGTCGGGGGGAGTTCCGCCGTGACATGCAGAGTTCAAACCACTCGAACGAGTGATCGAAGCAGGTGGGGGGGTCGGGCGCCGGCGCCCATGGAAGACGCGCGGGCGGCCAGGGGGAGGCGCGGGCAGCCGGGAAGAGGCGCAAACGGCCGGGAGGAGGAGGCGCGGGCGGCCACGCCGTCGTGGCGCGGCCGCCCGCGAGGCGTCATCCCGCCGGCGCCCGGGGCACGATGACCGGGGCGCCGTCACCCGGGGCGGGCAGCACGTGGCTGTCGATGTCGTACAGCGCCCGCACCAGCGCCGCGTCCACGACCTCCCGCGGCGGCCCGCAGGCGACCACCGCCCCGTCCCGCAGCGCGACCAGCAGGTCGGCGTAGCGGGCGGCCGCCGCGAGGTCGTGCAGGACCATGACGACGGTGCGCCCGCCCGCCGCGACGGCCCGGACCAGCTCCAGCACCTCGACGGCGTGGCCGAGGTCGAGCGCGCTGGTCGGCTCGTCGAGCAGCACGACCGGGGCGTCCTGGGCGAGCACCATGGCGAGCCAGCAGCGCTGGCGCTGGCCCCCGGAGAGCCGGTCGAGGCGCCGGTCGGCGAGGGCGTCGACGCCGGTGGCGCGCAGGGCCTCGGCGGTGAGCCGTTCGTCGTCCGGGGACCACTGGCGGAACAGGCCCTGGTGCGGGTGCCGGCCGTAGCGGACCAGGCCCGCGACGGTGACCGCCTCGGGGGCCTGTGGGCTCTGCGGGAGCAGGGCGACCCGGTGGGCGGCCTGGCGCGGGCGCAGCCGCCAGACGTCCTGACCGCCGACCAGCACCCGCCCGGTGTCCGGCCGGTGCAGTCGGGCGACGGCCCGCAGCAGGGTGGACTTGCCGCAGCCGTTCGGGCCGACCACGGCCACCACCCGCCCGGCGGGCACGGTGAGGTCGATGCCACCGAGCACCGGGCGGCCGGGGCCGTACCCGGCGGTGAGGCCCTCGATCGTCAACTCCATGGCGGTTCCTCCCGGTCCGGCCGCCGCTCAGGAGGCGGAGAGCGCCTTGCCGAGGTCGCCGATGACGACGTCGGCGGCGAGCGGGCCGCCCCGGGTGGACCAGACCGAACCGTCCACGGTGACGGTGTGGTTGTTCTTCACCGCGTTCAACTCCTGGTAGGCGGGCTTGGACTGGACGTCCTTGAGCGCGGCCTTGCCGTCGTCGGTGAGGGTGGACAGGAACAGCCAGTCGCCGTCGATCTCGGAGAGCTTCTCCAGGCTGAGCGCCGGGCTGTGCGCGTTGCCGTCCTTGTCCTGCGCGGCCGGGCGGGTCAGGCCCATGTCGAGGGCGACGCCACTGGCGAACTGCCGCTTCTCCATCCAGCTCGGGCCGGTGGGGTTCCAGCGCACGATGGAGACCGCCGCGCCCTTGTTCTTGCCGAGGTCGGCGCCGGTCTTGGCGGCCTTGGCCTCGTAGTCGGCGATCACCTTGTTGGCCTGGTCGAGCTTGTTGACGGCGTTGCCGATGCCGCGGAAGGCGAGCTTCCAGTCGTCGGTGGGCGCCATGGTGACCAGGGTGGCGGGGGTGATCTCGCGCAACTGCTTGAGCAGCTGGGCGTCCTGCATGTCGCCGGCCAGGATCAGGTCGGGCTTGGCGGCGATCACCTTGTCCAGCACGGGCTGGAGCAGGTTGCCGACCACCGGGACGCCCTGGACCTTGTCCTTGAGGTACGCGGGCGGCTCGGCGAGCCCCTGGCCGTTGGTGATGCCGACCGGCTTGACGCCGAGGGCGAGCACCGCGTCGAGGTCCTCCTGGGTGAGGGTGACGATCCGCTGGGGCTCGGCCGGGATCTCGACGGCCTGGCCGGTGGCGTCCTTGACGGTCCGCTTGCCGCCGTCCGCCGCCTGGGTGGAGCTCGACGACGAGGACGAGGGCGAGCCCGAGGAGCCGCAGCCGGTGAGCAGGAGGGCGGCCGCCCCGGTGACGGCCAGCGCCTGGGCCGCGCGGCGGCGGACGGGTCGGAGCGGGCTCTGGGCGAACGGCATGGGTGCCTCCGGGCGGGGGTGGTACGGGAGTTGGGTGGCGTCCGGGCAGCTCGGCGCGATGGCGGTGCCTCACGAGACGGCTCGAACATTAGGTTAGCCTTACCTTATGACATCGTCGCAAGTGGGAGTCCCCGAGGCGCCCGCCGTCACCGCGCCCGACGCCCCTCCCCCGCCACCGCCGGCCCGCCGCCGCACCTGGCCGGTCGTCGTCGGGGCGGTCGCGGCACTGCTCGCCCTCGCCGCGCTCTCGCTGTCGGTCGGCGCCGGCGAGGTCGGGCCGGGGCGGGTGCTGGACTACCTGCTGAACCGCGACGGCGCCCGCGCCGACGGCCGGCTCGCCCTGGTCGTCGGCGAACTCCGGCTGCCCCGCACCCTCACCGCCCTGCTCGTCGGCGCCGCGCTCGGCGTCGCGGGCGCGCAGTTGCAGTCCGTCACCCGCAACCCGCTGGCCGAGACCGGCCTGCTCGGCGTCAACGCGGGCGCCTCGCTCGGAGTCGTGCTCGGCATCGCCGTGCTCGGCGTCCAGACCTCCTTCGGCTACCTCGCCTTCGCCTTCGGCGGCGCGGTGCTCGCCAGCACCGTGGTCCTGCTGGTCGCGAGCACCCGGGGCGGCGGCTCGCCGATGCGGCTGGTGCTGGCCGGCTCCGCCGTCGCGGCGATCTTCCGCGGGCTCACCGACGTGCTGATCGTCAACTCGCCTGAGGCGTACGAGCGGTACCGGGTCTGGGTGCTCGGCTCACTGGCCGGCGTGGAGGGCTGGACGACGCTGCGCCAGCTCGCCCCGGTCCTCGGCGCGGGGTTCGTGCTCGCCGCGCTCACCACCCGGCCGCTGACCGCGCTGGCCCTCGGCGACGACCTCGCCCGAGGCCTCGGCCACCGGCCCGGCGCGACCCGCGCCGCCGTCGCCGTCGCCGTCACCCTGCTCACCGCCTCGGCCGTCGCCCTGGCCGGGCCGGTCGCCTTCCTCGGGCTGCTCTCCGGCTTCCTCGCCCGGACCGTCGCCGGCCCCAGGGTCGGCCGACTCACCCTGCTCGCCGCCCTGTTCGGCGCCGCCGTGCTCACCGGCGCGGACGTGCTCGCCCGGGTGGTGGCCCGGCCCTTCGAGGCGCCGGTGTCGGTGATCGTCGCCCTGATCGGGGCCCCGGCCCTGATCGCGATCGTCCGATCCCGGCGCTCCGCCGCCCTGGCCATCGCCGACCCCGCCGAGTCCGCGCCACCCGCGCGAACGGGCGAACCAGCCCCGGCCAAGCCCGACTTGACGCTACGGTACGGGGCCTGGTCGCTGCTGCTGCCCCGCCGCGCGCTACTGGCGTCGCTCGGCCTGGCCGCCGCGCTGCTGGCCGCAGTGGTGGTCTCGGCGCACGTCGGGCAGAGCGAACTCGACCTCGGCCGCACCTTCCAGGCCGTGTTCGGCTACGGCGACCGACTGGACGTGCTGCTGGTGCAGAAGTTCCGGCTCGGCCGGATCGTCGCCGGGCTCGCCGCCGGGGCCGCACTCGGCCTGGCCGGCTGCCTGACCCAGACCCTGGCCCGCAACCGCCTGGCCACCCCCGAACTCCTGGGCGTCAACGACGGCGCGACGGCGGCCATGCTGATCTCCGCCAGCACCGCGGGCACCTTCGGCGCCTGGTGGGCCGGACCGCTCGGCGCACTGGTCGCCGTCCTGGTCGTCGCCCTCGCCTCCGGCGGGCTCGGCGCGCGCGGCTACCGGGTGCTGGTGGTCGGGCTCGCCATGTCGGCGCTCGCCTCGGCGGTCATCCAGGTCGCCATGGCCCGCCGCTCGCTCAACTCGGCCGGCTCGCTGTACATCTGGACCAACGGCAGCCTCAACGGACGGGACTTCGCCGTCTCCACTCCGGTGCTGATCGGGCTGGCGGTGCTGGTACCGCTCGCCCTGGTGGTGGCCCGGCGCCTGGCGGTGCTGCGCTTCGACGACAGCGTGGCCGCCTCGCTCGGCGTCGACCCGGGCCGGGTCCGGCTCGCCTGCCTCCTGCTGGCCGTCGCACTCGCCGGACTCGCGGTCGGCGTCTGCGGGCCGGTCGGCTTCGTGGCGCTCGCCGCGCCCGTGATCGCCGGGCGGCTCGCCGGCCCCGCCCGCGTGCCGGTGCTCGGCTCGGCGCTGACCGGCGCGCTGCTCGTCGTGCTCGCGGACACCCTGGGGCGGGTGCTGATCGGTGGGGTGGAGATCCCCGTCGGCATCGTGACCACCGTCCTCGGCGGGCCCTTCCTGCTCTGGGTGCTGCTCGGGCGACGAAGCTCCGTCTGACGTGATTGAGGAGAACCGAAGTTGAACCACCCGCCCGTCATCGAACCCGACCCGGACGACCCCCGGTACCGGCTGGTCACCTTCCGGCACCGGCAGACGGACTGCGACGGAGTGCTGGCGCTGCTGCACACCGTCACCGACAAGGACCGGCACGCCGGGGACCTCACGCCCCATGTGATGAAGCGCCGGAACGGCCGCTGGGAGATCACGTACCGGCTGCGCGCGGACCACCGGGCCTCCTACCAGCTGTACCCGTTCCGGGGCGGGCCGCCGGGCACCACCCGGGCCGACTGGCTGCACGTCCTGGACCACGCCCACCCCGACCCGTACGACACCGAACCCCGGCTGCCGGCCCGCGACGGCCGCCACCCGTCCTCGGTGCTCAGCCTCCCGGAGGCGCCCCCGCAGCCGTACGTGCAACGGCGTGAGGGTGTGCCGCGCGGGCGGACGGTCGCGCACACCGTCGCCGGGCGGCGAGTGGACGTGCACCTCCCCGCCCGGCTCGGTGAGGGGCCGCATCCGGTGGCGGTGCTGCTGGACGGCGAGATGTGGGGCGAGGTGCTGTCCGTCGGCGACACCCTGGACAACCTGGTGGCGGACGGCGCGATCCCGCCGACGGTGACCCTGCTCGTGCACACCATGGGCCCCGGGCGGCCGGACGACCTCAGCTGCAACCCGGACTTCGTCGACCTCCTCGCCGACCGGCTCCTCCCGTGGGCCTCGGCCGAGTTCGGCGCGACGACCGACCCGCGCGCCACCGTGATCGCCGGCCAGAGCGCGGGCGGGCTGACCGCCGCCTACGCCGCGTTCCGACGGCCGGAGCGGTTCGGCAACGCGCTCTCCCAGTCCGGCTCCTTCTGGTGGCCGGACGAGACGGAGTTCGACGAGGGATCAGAGTGGCTGACCCGCCAATTCGCCCGCCAGACACGGCGCGAGGCCCGCTTCTACGTCGAAGTCGGCCTCCAGGAATGGATGCTGCTCGCCCAGAACCGCCACCTGCGCGACGTCCTGACCGCCCGGGGCTACGACCTCGCCTACCGCGAGTTCAACGGCGGTCACGACTACGCCTGTTGGCGTGGCGGGCTGGCCGACGGCCTCCGCCACCTCCTGGGAGCCTGACGCCCGGGCCGGCGGTCCCCCCGTACGGGCAGGTCCACGGGACTTCCTCCACGAGCAACCGCACCACTCGTGCTAGCGTCCCCGGGGCGGCGCAGCGGCGCCGACCCCGGACGAGACGTGCGCCGTACCCGGCCTGCCAAGACGACGCACTCTGGAGGCGTCATGGCCGCTGCCGGTGCACCGATCGCCCGCCCGTTGGACGTGCGGTGGATCCACGGTTCCCCGTCCGCGAAGCACAACACGGACCCGGACATCCAGGTCCACGAGTACGACGAGCACACCGTCATCCTGCGGCAGAACAAGGCGATCAACTACGAGGCTCCGTTCCTGTTCCTGCTCTTCGGGGCGGAGCGGGCGGTGCTGATCGACACCGGGGCGACGACCGAAGCCGAGTACTTCCCGCTGCGCGCGACGGTCGACGAGCTGGTCGCGAAGTGGCTCGCCCACAATCCCCGGGACGACTACCCCCTGCTGGTGCTGCACACCCACCCGCACCGCGACCACATCGCGGGCGACGGCCAGTTCGCCGACCGGCCTCTGACCACCCTGATCGGCGCCGATCTGCCCACGGCCTGGGCGTACTTCGGCTTCGACCGGGACGCCGAGGCGACGGCCCGCGTCGACCTCGGCGGCGGGCGGGTACTGGAGTGCCTGGCCACGCCGGGACACCACGAGGCGGCGGTCACCTACTACGACCCCTGGACGGGCTTCCTGCTCACCGGCGACACCGTCTACCCCGGACGCCTGTACATCAACGACTGGCCCACCTTCGGGCGGACCGTCGAGCGGCTGATCGAGTTCACCGAGAACCACCCGGTGACGCACGTACTCGGCTGCCACATCGAGATGACCCGTGACCCGGGCGTCGACTACCCGATCCGCGCCACCTACCAGCCCGACGAGCCCCCGCTCCAGCTCACCCCCGCCCACCTGCACCGGATCCGGGCCGCCGTCGCCCAACTCGGCGACCGGCCACGCCTGTACCCGCTGGACGACCTGATCCTCTGGCCCAACGAGTAGCTCCCGGCCGACGGTGTACGGGACTCCAAGGACCGCACCGGCCCCCGGCCCGCGTCCACTGCCGAGACCCGGGCCGGCTTCACCGGCTCCGCCCACGGCGGGGGCCCTGAGGCCGGTCAGTCCCGGTAAGGGACGAGCCCCGACAGATCCAGCTCGAAGTCGAACGGCTCGGGAATGCGGATCCTCTCGCCGAAGCCCCGCTCGGTGCGGGTGTGGTAGCGGTCGTGGTTCGGCTCGGAGAACAGCACCACGGCCTTCTGTCGCGGGTCCACGATCAGGTAGAGCGGGAATCCCATGCGCGGGTAGTCACGGACCTTGCCCGTCCAGTCGTTGTCGGGATTCGACGGCGAGACGACTTCGACTGCGATCAGGGCGAGCTCAGCCGGGATGTTGTGCTCCGCCAGTTCCACGACGTCCAGGGGCAGATAGGTGAGATCGGGGTTGCGAACCGCGCCGACCTCCGGCGAGGAGAGGTCACTGTTCCCGGTCGGGAAGTAGCCGGGAGGGCAGTGTGCCTCGAACTGGCGTTGGACGAGGGCGAGATTCAGCTGGTGGATCGAGGACGGCGAGGCCTGCATGACGATGACGTCGCCGGACAGCTCGACCTTGTACCCGTCCGGCAGGCTGCGCCTCGCCTCTTCGAGAAGACGGTAGTGCTCGGGGTTCATACGATCTCCTCCAGTGCTTCCGACACGGTACCGCGCCCCTCGCCGTAGGCTCGGCGGATCGGCGATGCGCGCGGGAGGGGTGGTTCGGGTGGGGCGTGTGGTGGTGACGGGGTCGGCCGGGTTGGTGGGGTCGGCGGTGGTGCGGCTGCTGCGGGAGTCGGGCCGGGCGGTGGTCGGGGTGGACCGGGTGGCCTCGCCGGACACGAGCGTGGTGGCGGATCTGCGGGACGGCGCGGCGTGGCGCGGGGCGCTGGCCGGGGCGGAGGCGGTCGTCCACGCGGCGGCGTTGCACGCGCCGCACGTCGGGGTGCGGCCGGACGCGGAGTTCCACGCGGTGAACGTCGTGGCGACCGGGGAGTTGCTGGCGGCGGCGGAGGCGGCCGGGGTGCGGCGGTTCGTCCTCACCAGCTCGACTTCGGTGTACGGGCATGCGCTGGTGCCGTCCGACGGTGCGGCGGTCTGGGTGACCGAGGAGCTCGATCCCCGGCCGCGCGACGTCTACGACGAGACGAAGCTGGCCGCCGAACGCCTGGTGCTCGGATCGACCGCCCTGACGGCGGTGTGCCTGCGGATCGCCCGGTGCTTCCCCGAGCCGCCGCCCCTGCTGGCCCGGCACCGGCTCTACCGGGGTGTCGACCTGGCCGACGTGGCGCGGGCCCACCTGCTGGCCGTCGAGAGCGCCACGGCCACCGGGGTGTTGAACATCGCCGGACCGTACCCCTGGCGGGCCGGGGACCGGGCACGGCTGCACCAGGACCCGGCGGCCCTGATCTCGGAGCGGATGCCGGAGGCTGCGGCCGGGTTCGACCGGCTCGGGTGGGATCTGCCCTCCTCCGTCGACCGTGTCTACGTGTCCGAACGGGCCGCCTCGGTGCTGGGCTACCGACCGCTTCGCGGGGTGGCCGAGGTGCTGGCCGATGCGATCGGCCGCGAGAGCTTGTCCAGCGGTCCGGCCGGGCTTCAGACTGACGATCATGTCAACTGATCGAATCGCCCGGCTCATGGGAGCCGGTTTCGGGCTCGTGTTCGTCCAGGTCGGCGCGTTCGCCCTGCCGACGGCCGTCGCGGTGCCGCTGCGGGTGGTCTCGGTGGTCGCGTTCCTCGCGCTGATTGGGGCCGGGAAGTGGTGGGGCGGCCGGGAAGCCCCGCTGGACCGTTCCGAGGGAGGCCCGAAGACCTCCCTCGGACCGAACTACCAGTTCCTGGTGGGCAGCGAGGGAGCCGCGGCCAGTCTCGGAATCATGGTGGTCAACCGGCTGCTGCACACCCCGGCGGCGACCGTGCCGTGGATCGCCACCGTGGTGGGAGCGCACTTCTTCGTCCTCGCCGTTCTCTGGCACCGGCCGTCGCTGCACGTCCTCGGCGGTGCGATCACGGCCTGCGGCGTGACCGGGCTGGCGCTGGCCTTCGGCGGTGCCCCGGAGGCGGCCGTCGCGACGGCGGCCGGGATCGGCCCGGGGATGCTGCTGATCGGCTCGGTGTGGTGGTCGTCCGTCCCGCCGCAGCGCGGGTCCGCGGCCGGACGGACGACCATCTGAGGTCAGTCCCCCGGCGGTGCCGGGGCCGCGACGGGCAGCCGGACGGCGAGCAGCGAGCCGGCGGCGACGAGCGCGGCCGTGAGGCACAGGGCGAGACGGTAGGGGCCTGGGTCGGATCCGTCCGTGACCGCGCCGATCAGGGCGGCGGTGGCGGCGATGCCGAGGGCGCCGCCGAGGGTGCGGATGATGGTGAACAGGCCCATCGCCCGGCCCATCGCCGGGCCGGGCACGTCGGCGAAGCCGGTGATCTGGACGGTGAGCACGGCGGTGCCCAGGATCAGGCCGACAGCGAACATCAACGCCCGTACCGCCCACGGGTTCTCGGCGAAGCCGAGGGAGGCGAGGACGACCGCCGCCAACAGCAGTGCGGGCAGCGCCAGGCGGCGCGGTCCGAGGCGGGGCAGCAGGCGGTCGACGACCTGGGAGGCGGCCATCAGGCCGATCGCCTCCGGGAAGACGCTCAGGCCCGCGTCCAGGGCCGAGGCGCCTCGGGTCGCCTGGTAGAGCAGCGGGAGCACGAACAGCGCGCCCATCAGTCCGGCCGAGGTGAGCAGGGCCAGCCAGCTCGCCGTGCCGAAGGTACGGTCGGCGAGCAGTCGCAGGTCCACCAGCGGTTCGGTGGTGCGGAGTTGGTGGCGTACGGCCGCTCCCGTCAGGACCAGGCCGAGGAGACCGCTCAGTGCCACCCCGGGCGAGGACCAGCCGTGCGAAGGCCCGAAGCCGAGGGCGTAGGTGAGCAGGCCCAGGCCGGGGGTGGCGAGCAGGAAGCCCGTGGTGTCGAAGCGGCCCGCCGGGGGCTCCTCCTGCGGCCGCAGGGCGAGTACCCCGAGCAACACGGCCGCCGCGCCGATGGGCACGTTGACCAGGAACAGCCAGTGCCAGGAGAGGTGTTCGGTGAGGTAGCCGCCGAGCGGCGGCCCGAGGGCGGGCATCAGCGCGGTCGGGACGATCAGGATCCGGCCGAGGCCCGCCCGTTCGTGCGGTTCGAAGGCACGGAACAACAGGGTCATCCCGACCGGCGTGAGCAGTCCGCCCGCGACGCCCTGGACGGCCCGGGCGGCGGCCAGCGGGCCGAGGCCCGGGGCGGCGGCGCACAGCGCGGAGGCCAGGGTGAAGGCGGCGAGCGCGCCGAGGAAGACCCGCTTCACGCCGTACCGGTCACCGAGCCAGCCGGCCACCGGCAGGCCGAGGGCGAGGCCGACCAGGAAGGCGGTCTCGACGGCGTTGGCGGCCGGGACGGGGCGCCCGAAGTCCTCGGCGATGCGGTACAGCGCGGGGTTGACGATGGTCGAGTCGAGGCCGTTCATGCACATCGCGGCCGTGTAGACGACGACCACGGCGGCGCGCCCCGCGAGCAGGGGGCGCGCCGGGGCCTGGACGGCGGGAGGGGTCACAGGTCGGTCCAGTGCGCGGTGATCCACTCCAGCGCGGCGGCGCGCCCGCAGGGGCCGTGTCCGACGCCCCAGCCGGCCGGGACGGCGGCGAAGGCGGGCCACAGGGAGTGCTGGCCCTGGTCGTTGACGAGGGCCAGGAACTCGCCGTCGGCGTCGAAGGGGTTGGCGGGGGCGTCACTCATGGGGGGTCTTCTCCAGGCGGTCGAGGTGGGCGGCGATCACGCTCGCGATGTGCGCGATCGGGGCGGGCAGGGTCATGTCCTTGTGCGAGCAGGCGACGTCGGTGTTGTCGATCCGGCCGGACACGTACGGGGACCAGAGCCCGGGCACCAGGGTGTCGTCGATGGTGTCGACGGTGGCGCGGAAGAACAGCACGTCGCCGTCGAAGCGGCGGTGGTCGTAGCCGCGCACCAGGTGGTTGGTGTTGAGGTAGATCCGGTTGAGCGCGGCCACGGTGGCCTCCTCCAGTCCGGCGAGCGGGCTGCCCTCGCGGCGCAACAGCTCGGTGACGGAGTCGAGTTCGAGCGGCCTGCCGTCCAGGTCGGCCGGTCCGAAGCCGCCCATGGTGAGCAGGGCTTCGAGTGCCTCGGCCTGGTCGGGGACGGGCAGCTCGCGGAAGCCCTCGGCGGGGTAGGCGTCCAGGATCGCGAGCAACTCGACCTCCTGGCCCAGCTCCTGGAGCCGCACCGCGACGGCGTGCGCGATGATCCCCCCGGTGGACCAGCCGAGCAGCCGGTACGGGCCCCCGGGCTGGACTTCGCGCAGCCGGTCGGCGTAGTGCGCGGCGAGTTCCTCCATCGTGCCGGGCAGGGGTTCGCGGGCGGTCGCGGCGCCGACACCCTGGGCCTGGAGGCCGTAGATCGGCACCTCGGCGGGGAGGTGGCGGATCAGTCCGGTGTAGCACCAGCTCAGGCCGCCCGCCGGGTGGATGGCGAACAGCGGCGTGGCCCGCCCGGGTGCGGTCGGCCGCAGGGGCAGCAGCACGTCGAGGGCGTCCGCCTCCTGCGAGCCGGCGGTGAGCGCCGCGTCGAGCGCGGCCGCGCTGGAGGCCTGGAACAGGGTGCCGATGCCGACCTCCAGCCCGAGCACCTCGCGGATCCGCCCGGCCAGCCGGACCACCAGCAGCGAGTGGCCGCCGAGCGCGAAGAAGTCGTCCTCGACACCGACCGACGCCAACCCCAGGACCTCGGCGAAGAGTTCGCACAGCTGCTGCTCGCGCGGGCTGCGCGGCGGGCGTCCGGCACCGGGGGCGGGCGCGTCGGGGGCGGGCAGGGCGCGGCGGTCGAGCTTGCCGTTGGCGGTGAGCGGCAGGCGGTCGAGCGGGACGACGGCCGAGGGCACCATGTGGGCGGGCAGTTCGGCGGCGGCGTGGGCGCGCAGTTCCTCGGGCCCGGCGCTCGTCACCGCGTAGCCGACCAGGCGCCTGTCGCCCGGCACGTCCTCCCGGACCACCACGGCGGCGTCGGCGACGGCCGGGTGGGCTGCCAACACGGCCTCGATCTCGCCGAGTTCGATCCGGAAGCCGCGGAGCTTGACCTGCTGGTCGGCGCGGCCGAAGTACTCCAGCACGCCATCCGCGCGGCGGCGGGCGAGGTCGCCGGAGCGGTACATCCGGGTGCCGTGCTCGCCGAACAGTTCGGCGTACGGGTCGGCGACGAAGCGGGTGGCGGTGAGTTCGGGTCGGCCGAGGTAGCCGTGGGCCAGGCCGGCCCCGGCCACGTACATCTCGCCGGTGACGCCGGGCGGGACGGGTTGCAGGTGCTGGTCGAGGACGTAGACCCGCAGGTCGGGGATGTTGACGCCGATGGTGCTGCCGGTGGTGGCGGCGGCGCTCGCCCGGTCGAGGGCGATGTGGGAGACGTGCACGGTGGTCTCGGTGATGCCGTACATGTTGACCAGGGTGGGAGCGTCGTCGGGGTGGCGCGCGTACCAGTCGTCCAGCCGGGCCGGTTCGAGCGCCTCTCCGCCGAACACCACGTAACGCAGGGCGAGTTCGGTGCCGGGCCGCTCCCGGTCGGCTGCGCTCAGCTGGTGGAAGGCGGACGGCGTCTGGTTGAGCACGGTGACGCGTTCGCGGGCGAGCAGGTCGAGGAAGGCGGCCGGGTCGCGGCTGACCAGGTGCGGGACGACGACCAGCCGGCCGCCGTACAGCAGGGCGCCCCACAGCTCCCAGACGGAGAAGTCGAAGGCGTAGGAGTGGAAGAGGGTCCAGACGTCCTGGGCGCCGAAGCCGAACCAGTGGTCGGTGGCGCTGAACAGCCGGGCCACGTTGTGGTGGGTGACGGGCACGCCCTTGGGCCGGCCGGTGGAGCCGGAGGTGTAGATGACGTACGCGGTGTCCTCGGCGCGCAGTGGGCGGGTGCGTTCGTGCTGCCCCAGCGGGACGGCGGGGAACGCGGCGGACTCCGGTCCGTCGACGAGGAGTTGGGGGACGTCGTGCTCAGGCAGCCGGGGCGCGGTGGCCCGGTCGGTGAGCAGGGCGGCGGGGGCGGCGTCGGCCAGCATGTAGGCGAGCCGGTCGGCCGGGTAGTCGGGGTCGAGCGGGAGGTAGGCGGCGCCGGACTTGGCCACCGCGAGCAGGGCGACGACGAGTTCGACCGAGCGCGGCAGAGCGAGGGCGACGATGGTTCCGGGGCCGATGCCGCTGGCGGCCAGCAGCCGGGCCAGGCGGTCGGCGCGGGCGGCGAGTTCGGTGTAGTCGAGCCGGTCGTCTCCGCAACTGACCGCGATGGAGCGTGGGTTGGCGGCGGCGGCCGCCTCGAACAGCTCGGGCAGGGTGGCGCCGGGGGCGGAGTGGACCGGGGTGCCGTTCCACTCGACCAGGGCGCGCCGCCGCTCCTCCTCGCCGGTCAGCGGGAGTCGGCCGATCGGGGTGTCGGGTTCGGCGGCGGCGGCCGCGAGCAGCCGGGCCAGGCGGGCGGCGAGCGCCTCGGCGGTGGCGGCGTCGAACAGGTCGGTGCGGTACTCCAGGAAGCCCTCGATGCCGCCGCCGGGCCGTTCACCCGCGTTGAGGGTGAGGTCGAACTTGGCGGTGCCGCTGGGGATCGCGGTGAGCTCGGCGGTCAGGCCGCCGCCCATCGCGGTGGGCGCGTCGGGGCGGCTCTGCCAGGCGAGCATCACCTGGAAGAGCGGGTGCCGGGCGAGCGAGCGCGGCGGGTTGAGCTCCTCGACCAGGCGGTCGAAGGGCAGTTCGGCGTGCTCGTGGGCGGCGACGGCGGTGCCGCGCACCCGGGCGAGCAGTTCGCGGAAGGTCGGATCGCCCGACGTGTCGGTGCGCAGGACCACCGAATTGACGAAGTACCCCACCAGTGCAGCGGTTTCGGCGTCCTCCCGCCCGGCCACCGGGGTGCCGACGGGGATGTCGGTGCCGCAGCCGTGCCGGGTGAGCAGGGCGGCGAGCCCGGCCTGGACGGCCATGAAGACGGTGCTGCCGGCGGCCCGGGTGAGGCCGGCCAGGGCGGCGTGCGCCTCGGCGCCGAGGGCGAAGGGGGCGGTGGCACCGTCGCGGCCGGCGACGGCCGGTCGGGGGCGGTCGGTGGGCAGCTCCAGGTGCTCGGGCAGTCCGGAGAGCGCCTCGCGCCAGTACTCGGTCTGCCGTACGGCCAGCGGGCTGGGCGCCTCCGGGGTGCCGAGCAGCTGCCGCTGCCAGGCCGCATGGTCGGCGAACTGGACGGTCAGCTGAGGAAGTTCCGGGACGTTTCCGGCGAGCCGGGCGGCGTAGGCGGCGGCCAGGTCGTGGACCAGCGGAGTGGTGGAGGCGCCGTCGCTCGCGATGTGGTGGAGCAGCAGGAGCAGGGTGTGGCGCTCCGGTCCGTCCGCGAACAGCGTGGCCCGCACCGGAGGTTCGGCGGCGAGGTCGAAGGAGTGCCGGACGGCGTCGGCCAACTCGCCGGTTCCGGTGTGCAGTTCGACCGGCGCGGTGGGCAGGATCCGCTGGTACGGCGTGCCGTCCGACTCCTCGCCGTAGACCGTGCGCAGGATTTCGTGCCGGGCGGTGAGGTCACCGAGGGCGAGGGCGAGCGCCGACCGGTCGAGCGGGCCGGTGAGGGTGAGCGCGAGCGGGATGTTGTAGGTGGGGCTGGGGCCTTCGAGGCGGTGCAGGAACCAGAGGCCGCGCTGGGCGGGTGAGAGCGGCATCCGTTCGGTGCGGGGTACGGGCACCAGGACGGGGCGCTCCTCGGGTTCCGCCTGCGCGCCCTCCTGGAGGAGGGTGGCGAGGGCGGCCGGGGTCGGGTGGCGGAAGACGTCGGCGAAGGCGACCGGCGCGGCGAAGGTCTCGCGCAGCCGCGCGGCCAGGCGTCCGGCGAGCAGGGAGTGGCCGCCGAGGTCGAAGAACGAGGCGTCCCGGCCGGGCGCTTCGGGCAGGCCGAGGACGTCGGCGAACAGGCCGCAGACCAGTTCCTCCCGCGGGGTCGCGGCCGCCGGGCCGCCGGTGGCGGCGTCGTCGGGGTCCGGCAGGGCGCGGTGGTCGAGCTTGTCGTGGGCGGTGCGCGGCAGTTCGTCCAGCAGCAGGACGGCGGCCGGGACCATGTGCGCGGGCAGCCGGGCGGCCAGCGCGGCGCGCAGCCCTTCCGGGTCCGGGGCGCTGCCGGGGGCGGGGACGGCGTAGCCGAGCAGTCGCCTGCCCTGCGGGCCGGGGCGGGCGATGACCACGGCCTGGGCGACGCCGGGCAGTTCGGCGAGGACGGCGGCGATCTCGCCGGGCTCGATCCGGAAGCCGCGGATCTTCACCTGGTCGTCGGCCCGGCCGAGGAACTCCAGGGTGCCTTCGGGGCGGCGGCGGGCGAGGTCGCCGGTGCGGTACATCCGGGCGCCGGGCGGGCCGAACGGGTCGGCGAGGAAGCGTTCGGCGGTGAGGTCGGGACGGCCGAGGTAGCCGCGGGCCAGGCAGGCGCCGGCCACGTACAGTTCGCCGGTGACACCGTCGGGCGCGGGGCGCAGCGAGCCGTCCAGGACGTAGGCGCGGGAGCCGCGCACCACCCGGCCGAGCGGGGCGCCGTCGGGGCCCGGGGTCCAGGCGTAGGCGTCGACGGTGGTCTCGGTGGGGCCGTAGAGGTCGATCGGGTGCAGGCCGGGGGTGGCGGCGAGGCGCTGCCAGAGGGCGGGCGGGGTGGCCTCGCCGCCGACCGCGAGGACGGACGGGCGGTGCCGGCCTTCGTCCAGGACGCCTTCGGCGAGCAGGACTTCGAGGTAGGAGGGGGTGAGGTCGAGGTAGTCGATGCGCTCGCGGTGGAGGTGCTCGGCGAGGGCGGCCGGGTCGCGGTAGGTGGCGTCGTCGAGCAGGTGGAGTTCGTGGCCGTGGACCATCCACAGCACCGGGTCCCAGGAGGCGTCGAAGGCGAAGGAGGCGCTGTGGGCGATGCGCAGCCGGTCGCGGCCGGTGCGGCGCAGGGCGGGGGCGAGGTGGTCCTCGCCGTGGCCGGCGTGCAGGTTGGCGAGTGAGGCGTGGGTGACGACCACGCCCTTGGGGCGGCCGGTGGAGCCCGAGGTGTGCAACACGTAGGCGGGGTCGTGGAGTCGGGGTCCGGGCGGGGCGGTGTCGGGCTCGCCGTCGGCGTCCTGCGGCCGCACGGCGGGCAGGCCGGGCGGCAGGTCGAGCGCGGCGAGGGCCTCCTCGGTGCCGACCGCGCAGACCGGGCGGGCGTCGGCCAGCACGGCGGCGAGCCGCTGCCGGGGGTGGGTGAGGTCGAGGCTGACGCAGGCGCCGCCGGCCTTGAGGACGGCGAGCATCGCGACCAGGGTGTCCGCGCCACGCGGCAGGGCGATCGCCACGGGTGCGCCGCCGCGCACGCCGAGGGAGGCCAGATGGTGCGCCAGCCGGTTGGCAGAGGCGTCAAGTTCCTCGAAGGTGAGGGTGGTTGAGCCGCAGCGGACCGCGACGGCGTCCGGGGTGCGGGCGGCCTGGGCGGCGAACAGTTCGGGGACGGTCCGCTCGACCGGCGGCTCGGTGCGGCCCTCGGTCGCGCGGCGCAGGCCGTCCGCGTCCAGCAGGTCGATCCGGGCGATCGGCGTGCGCGGGGCGGTGAGCAGCAGGTCGGCGAGGGAGTCGAGGTAGCGCAGCAGGCCGTCACGGTGGGCGGCGAGCGAGGCCGCGCCGTGGCGGGCCGGGTCGGCGTCGAGGACCAGGCGCAGGGCGCCGTCGGGGCCGGGCGAGACGTTCAGGGCGAGGTCGTCCACCGGGCCGGCGGCCAGGTTGCGGACGACGCCGGGCAGACCGGCCAGGTCGAGGTCGCCCTCGAAGGCCTTGATGTTGACCATCGGGCCGAACAGGGCGCGGCGTTCGCCGGTGAGACCGAGGTCGCGGCGCAGGTCCTCAAGGGGGTAGCGCTGGTGGCGGCGGGCGGTGCGCAGCTCGCGGACCACCTGGCGCAGCAGGTCCTCGGCGGTGTCGGCGGGGCGGACGGCGAGGCGCAGCGGGAGGACGTTGGCGGTGGCGACGGGGGTGCGCAGGGCGGCGGGGCCGCGGCGGTTGGCGAGCGGCAGGCCGAGCAGGACGTCCTCGGTGCCGGCCACGCGGTGCAGGTAGCCGGCGGTGGCGGCGAGGAGCAGCTCGGCCCAGGTGGCGCGGGCGGCGGTGGCGGCGCGCTCCAGGCGCTCGCGGGTGCCGGCGGGCAGGTCGGCGGTGAGGCGGAGCGGGGCGGTTCGGGCGGCCTGGGTGGCCTGGGCTTCCCGGGCTGTCTGGGCTGCCTGGGCGGCCTGGGCTTCCCGGACGGAGGGGATGCCGGGGAGGGTCGCGGGGGCGGTGTCGGCGGTGTCGGCGAGGCGGGCGGACCAGTGGGTGCGGTCGGCCCGGTACTCCTCGCCGTCGCGGTAGGAGGCCTCTTCGGCGGCGGCTTCGGCGAGGGTGGCGAAGGGGCCGGGGGCGGGCTCGGCGCCGGTGACGTGCGCGGTGTAGAGGGAGGCGACGCGTTCGCCGAGGAGGGTCAACGCGTAGGCGTCGACGGCGAGATGGTGGATCCGCCGGTACCAGAGGCGGCGGTCGTCGGCGAGCCGGATGAGCGCCTGGGTGAACAGCGGGCCCGTCGCGAGGTCGGCCGGGCGGGCGAGGTCGGCGCGCATCCAGGCCTCGGCCTGGGCGGCCGGGTCGTGGGCGGCGCGCAGGTCGAGGCGGTGCAGCGGCCAGCGTCCGGCGGGGTGCAGCCGCTGGCGCGGGGAGCCGTCCGAGGCGGTGACGACGAGGGCGGTGAGCGCCTCGGCCTCGTCCACGGCCTGCCGCAGTGCCGTCTCGAACGCCTCCTCGTCGAGCGGGCCGGTGATCTCGACGGCGTCGCCGGTGTTGTAGGCCGGACTGGCGGGGTCGAGTGACTGGGCGTACCAGATGGCGGCCTGGGCGGCGAGCAGCGGGATGTCGGCGACCTGGGGCTCGGCGGCCCGAGGCTCGGCGGCCTGGGGTTCGTCGGCCTGGATTTCGGCGGCGGGCATGGGGTGGAGAGCTCCTCGGGGGTCCGGAACGCCTTACTTAGGTTAGCCTAATCTAACTTCATATGATCTGGTCAACGGCCCTTCGAGGCTGGGCCCCTGACACCCGGAAGGCGCCACCCATGCCCCTGACCGCGACCAAGCAGGCCGTCCACGACCGCGTCCACGCGCACCGGGCGGAACTGCTCGCGCTCAGCCGCCGCATCCACGCCCACCCCGAGACCGCCTTCGAGGAACACCTCGCGGCCGCCTGGTGCGCCGAGGCGCTGCGCGCCCACGGCTACGCGGTCACCGCGCCCGCGCACGGACTGGCGACCGCGTTCAGCGCGAGCCTCGGCAGCGGGCCGGTCACCGTCGCACTGGTCTGCGAGTACGACGCGCTGCCCGGGCTCGGACACGCCTGCGGGCACAACCTGATCGCCGCCGCCGGGATCGGCGCGGCGCTCGGGCTCGCCCCGTACGCGGACCAACTCGGGCTCACCGTACGGGTGATCGGCGCGCCGGCCGAGGAGCGCGGGGCGGGCAAGGCGCTGCTGCTGGCGGCGGGGGCGTTCGACGGGGTGGACGCGGCGATGATGGTCCACCCGTGCCCGGTCGAGGTCGCCGACTTCCGCTCCTTCGCGCTCGGCACGCTGTCCGTCCGCTACACCGGGCGCGCCGCCCACCCGAGCCTCAACCCGCACGAGGGGCGCAACGCCGCCGACGCGCTGACCGTCGCGCAGGTCGCGCTCGGGCTGCTGCGCCAGCAACTGCCCCCGCACTGGCGGGTGCACGGCATCACCACGGCGGCCGGGACGGCGCCGAACCTGATCCCCGACGCCGCGAGCGCCGAGTACGAGCTCCGGTCCTCGGCGGCCGAGGACCTCGTGGAGCTGCGGGCGCGGGTCGAGGACTGCTTCCGGGCCGGGGCGCTCGCCACCGGCTGCGAGGTGGAGTTGAGCCGACCCGAGCCGGACTACCTGGACATGCGCTCCGACCCCGCGCTGCTCGCGCTCTGGCGGGCCAACGCGGCGGCCCTCGGACGGCCGGAACCGGTGGAGAGCGGACCGTTCGCCTGCACGGACATGGGGAACGTGTCGCACGTCGTGCCCTCGATCCACCCGGTGCTGGACATCACCGGGGATGCCTGCGCACCGCACGAGGCGGCCTTCGCCGAGGCGGCGGTGGGGGCCGAGGCGGAGCGGGCGCTGCTGGACGGCGCGGTGGCGATGGCGTGGACGGCGGTGGATCTGGCGGCGGGCGGCTGACGGGGCGGCGGGCGGCTGCCAGATGCCGGATGGCGGCGGCAGGCCCGGACAGCAGAAGACGGATGACAGTGTTCAGCGAACAGATTTCATCATCTGTTCGCTGAACACTGTCATCTGAAATCTGAAATCCGTTCGCTGTCAGCCGTCAGCCGTCCACGCTCACCCGCCGGGCAGCACCACCGCGGCACCGGTCCGCAGCGGCCAGAGGTAGCCCCAGAGCGGCATCCCCAACCGCAGCACCCGGTCGCCGGGCCCGAGCGGGTGGGCCCCCTGCCACTCGCGCATCCGCCGGTCCGCCTCCCCATGGGTCAGCGTGGCTGCCTCCGGCCCGTACCCGACGCGGAACAGGTGCTGCGGGGTGAGCGCGCGCGGCGGATCCGTGTCCAGCTCGCCGTCCGCCTCAAGTCCGGACAGCGCTCCGGGCACCCCCTCCCCCAGCACGCACACCGGTACGTGCTCCGCGAGCAGCGCTTCCCCCGTACCGGCGGCGTCCGCAGCGCCCGCCCGGTCCAGCGGCAGGTACGCCGCGCCCGACTTGGCCACCGCCAGCAGCGCCGTCAGCCGCTCCTCCGAACGGCGGCCCTCCGCCAACCCGACCACCGCACCCGGGCGGGCACCGCGCCGGGCCAGCAGGCGCGCCAGCCGGTTGGCCGACGCGTTCAGCTCCCGGTACGTCACCACCCCGCCGTCCGCGAGCAGCAGCGCCGGCGCCTCCGGGGTCCGGGCCGCCTGGGCCTCGACCGGACCCACCACGGTGGTGGCCGGGTACTCGACCGCCGGCCCCGGCCGCGCCGACGCCGATGCCGACAGAACGAGGCCCTCCGTCGGATCGACCGCCGGGAGCGCCGCCTCCCGCACCGTCGTCCCCCGCACCGTCGCCCCGCGTACCGCAACCCCGCGTACCGCCACCCCCCGGACCGGCGCCTCGCGCACCCCGGCCCCACCCACCAGCGGCGCCATCACGCCGCGCCCAGCAGTGCGGCCCAGGCCTCCACCGACGGCCGCTCGGCCAGTCGGACGAACCCCACCTCCGCCCCCTCCGCCCGCCAGCGCTCGGCGAGCGCCATCAGCCGGATCGAGTCCAGCCCCCAGTCGGCCAGGTTCTCGTCCAGCGGGATGTCCGCCGGATCCTCCCCGAGCAGGTCGGCGACCTCGGCCCGGATCCGCTCCACCGTGAAAGCCCCGCCCGTCACGTCCATCACGCCCGTCACTCCCCTGCCAGCATTCCGACCACGGCCGCGGCCGTGGTGACCACCCCGCACCGCCCGGCGATCCACTCCAGCGCGGCGCGGTGCTCCCCCGGCCCGAAGTCGGCGACGGCGTCCGCCACCACGAAGGCCTGTACGTCCCGCATCCAGGCGTCGCAGGCGGTGGCCTGCACGCCGATGTGCGCGTACACGCCGGTGATCACCAGCTGGTCCCGGCCCTGTTCGCGCAGCAGCCGGTCCAACTCGGTGCGTACGAAGGCGCTGTACTTCCACTTGGTGAGCACGGTGTCGCCCGCCGCCGGGGCGACGGCTCCGGCGATCGCCGTGGCACGCGGGTCGTCCGGAATGCCGGGCCCCCAGAAGTCCTGCTGCAGCCCGCGTTCGGCCGGGCTCTGCCCGCCGCGCTGCGCCGAGTAGACGACCGGCACGCCGTGTGCACGGGCCGCCTCGCCCAACGAGGCCACCTGGCTCAGGAGTTCGGGCACCGGCGCGGCCTCGGCGTCGAAGGCGTCCAGGAAGTGGTTCTGGAGGTCGTGCACCAGCAGCACGGCGCGCGCCGGGTCCACCGCCCAGGAGACCCGGTTGGCGGGCAGCTCCTCGGCGGCGGGCATGGGATAGGAGGGAATGCGGGGCAGGCCCACGGCGGTCTTTCCTTCAGTAGACGGGGTTCAGGGATCAGGGATGGTTCGGGCACTCAGGGGCGGGCGAGGGAGGCCGCGATGGCCGCGCGCAGGTCCTTCTTGCTGACCTTGCCGATCCCGGTGGCGGGGAAGGCCTCGACGAACTCGACCCGGTCCGGCACCTTGTAGTCGGCCAGCCCGCGCCCGCGCACGAAGCGCTTCAACTCGACGCCCTTCGGCGGGACGTGCCGGTGTTCGGCCTTGAGCACCACGTACGCGCAGGTGCGTTCGCCCAGGTAGGGGTCGGGCATCGACACCACCGCCGCGTCGTGCACGGCCGGGTGGGCGAGCAGGTGGTTCTCGATCTCCTCGGCGGCGACCTTCTCCCCGCCGCGGTTGATCTGGTCCTTCGCCCGCCCCTCCACCACCAGGTGGCCGGACGGCAGTCGGCGGACCAGGTCTCCGGTGCGGTAGAAGCCGTCCGCCGTGAAGGACTTGGCGTTGTGCTCGGGTGCGTTCCAGTAGCCGCGGATGGTGTACGGGCCGCGCGTGAGCAGGTGCCCGGTGGTGCCGTCGGGCAGGTCGCGGTCCTGGTCGTCCACCACCCGGACCTCGTCGTCCGGCGAGATCGGACGGCCCTGGGTGGTGGTGACCAACTCCTCGGGGTCGTCGAGCCGGGTGTAGTTGACCAGCCCCTCGGCCATTCCGAACACCTGCTGCAGCGTGCAGCCCAGCACCGGTCGCACCCGACGGGCCGCCTCCGTACTGAACTTGGCGCCGCCGACCAGCAGCACCTCCAGGCTCTCGTGGCCGCGTGCGCCGCGCTCGGCGGCTTCCAGCCAGAGCAGCGCCAGCGGCGGTACCAGGCCGGTGATGGTCACGCCCTCGCGTTCGATCAGCGGGAAGGCCGTCTCCGGACCGGGCTGCGGGCACAGCACCACCCGGCCGCCCGCGTACAGCGTTCCGAGTGAACCGGGCGAGCTGAGCGGGAAGTTGTGGGCGGCGGGCAGCGCGCACAGGTAGACGCTGTCCTCATCGAGCGCGCACAGCTCGACCGAGCCGCGCAGCGAGTAGATGTAGTCGTCGTGGGTGCGCGGGATGAGCTTCGGCACGCCCGTACTGCCGCCGGACAGTTGCAGGAAGGCGACGTCGCCGGGGTTCGGGCTCGCGGCCGGCCCCGGCCCGTCGCAGGGCACGTCCGCCAGCCGTACGTGCTCCCCCGCGTCCTCGCCGGCCACCAGCACCAGCCGCAGCGAGGGGCTCTCCGCCCGGACCCGGGAGGCGAGTTCGCGGTAGTCGAAGCCGCCCTCGACGGCGGGCACGACGTACGCCGCCGCCTCCGTGAAGGAGCAGAAGTACCCGATCTCGGCGTGCCGGTGCGCGGGCAGCGCGAAGACCGGCAGCGCGCCGATCCGGAAGAGCGCGAAGACCACCTCGAAGAACTCGGCGGCGTTGGGAAGTTGGACCACCACCCGGTCCCCGGCCCGGATCCCCCGGGCGAGCAGTCCGGCGGCCATCCGGTCGGCCCGACGGTCGAGTTCGGCGTACGTCCAGCGCCGTTCCTCCCGCGCCGCCGAGTGGCCGCCAGGGTCGACGACGGCGATCCGCTCGCCGTGCGCGGCGGCCCGCTCGCTCAGCATCCGCCCGAAGGTCTCGCCGCGCCAGTAGCCGGCGGCCCGGTAGCGCTCGGCGAACTCGGCGGGGTACGGGGTGAAGCCGTCCAACGGGGCGAGGCCGCCCAACGGGGTGAAGCTGTCCAACGGGGCGAGGCCTTCCAAGGGCGTGGAACCTTCCAGCGATGTCACCGCGCCACCCCCGCCGCGTCCAGGAAGGTGCGGAACTTGGCGCTGGTCTCGGCGAGTTCGGCCTCCGGCCGGGACTGCTCGACCACGCCCGCGCCCGCGTACACCCGCAGTGTCCGCGCGTCCGCCTCCGCGCAGCGGATGGTGACCACCCACTCGCCGTCGCCCGCCGCGTCGCCCCAGCCGACCATGCCGGTGTACAGGCCCCGGTCGAAGGGTTCGACCTCGCCGATCACCCGGCGCGCGAGGTCGGTGGGCGTCCCGCAGACCGCCGGGGTCGGGTGCAGCGCGGTGGCCAGCTCCAGGGCGGAGACGGCCGGATCGGCCAGCTCGCCGCGGATCTCGGTGGCCAGGTGCCACATGGCGGCGGTCCGCACCAGGGTGGGCCGGTGCGGCACGTCCAGGCTGCGGCAGTACGGCGCGAGCGCGGCGCGGATGGCGTCCACCACGACGGCGTGCTCGTGCAGGTCCTTGGGCGAGTCCAGCAGCGCGGCGGCGCGGCGCACGTCCTCACCGAGGTCGCCGCTGCGCGGCACCGAGCCGGCCAGCGGGTTGGCCAGGACGGCCGTTCCCCGCCGGGAGAGCAGGAGTTCGGGGCTGGCGCCGATCAGGGTGCGGCCGCCGCCGGCGGGCACGGCGAAGGTGTAGCCGCCGGGGTCGCGCCGGGCCAGCCGTTGCAGGATGGCGGGCAGGTCGAACGGTTCGGTGGCGCTCAGCTCCAGCGTGCGGGCCAGCACCACCTTGCTCAACTCCCCGCCGCGCAGCCGCTCGACGGCCGCGGCGACGCCCGCGCCGTACGCCTCGGGCTCGGGCACCGGGCGCACCCGCCAGCCGGCCGCCTCGGCCGCCGGGACGGGCGGCGCGGGCAGCGCGATCAGCGGGTCCTCGCCCAGCGCCCCGGCGGTGCGGACCCGTACGGGGACGGCGAGTTCGGCCCGGCTCTCGTGGTCGAAGGCCACCGCCCCGACCACCAGCGGGCGGTCGAGCCCGGCACCGCGCGCCGCGGCCAGCGTCTCGGCCACCCGGACGGGCAGCGGCCGCGCGTCCTGCGGCACCCGGGCGTGCACTCCGGTGGCGAGCAGGGTGCGGGTCGGCGAGGCGAAGAACGCCTCGTCGTCGGCGGCCCGGTACTGGCCGAGCAGCCCGCTGGCCGCACCGATGACGGCGGCGTCGGGCCCGACGGGGGCGTGGTGCACCGTGGTCACGGTGGTTTCTCCAGTCTGGGACGGTCTACGGTCCACGTTCTGAGGTCTGCGAAGGGTGGTTCAGGCGCGCAGCGTCGCGCCGCCGTCGACGTACAGGTCGTGCATGGTGATGTGCCGGGCCCGGTCGGAGGCCAGGAAGAGCACCGCCTCCGCGATGTCGGCGGGCGCGGCGATCCGCCCGATCGGGATGCCGACCCGCCAGGCCTCCAAGTCGCCGTCGATCACCCGCCGTTCGGCCGCCTCGGGGTCCTCGCCCCACAGGGCGCGCTGCATCTCCGTGTCGGTCGATCCGGGCGAGACGACGTTGCAGCGCACCCCGGACCGGGCGAGTTCCAACCCGAGGCACCGGGTGAACATGGCGGCCGCCGCCTTGGACGCCGCGTACGCGGCCATTCCGGCCCGGGGCACCCCGGCGGCGTTGGAACCGACGGTCACCACGGCACCGCGCCCTCGGGCGGCCATCCGCCGCCCGGCCGCGCGGCTGGCGTGGAACACCCCGGAGGTGTTGACCGCGAAGGTCTCCGACCAGTCCTCATCGGAGAGTTCGACGGCGAGTCCGGTCCGCAGGATCCCCGCGACGTTCACCAGAACGCCGATCGGACCGAGTTGGTCCTCCATCAACTCGACGGCGGTGTCGACCGCTTGCGAGTCGGCGACATCCAGGACGTACGGGTGCACGGCGGTCGACTCCTCCGCGAGACCGGCGAGCGAACCGGCGTTCCGGTCCACCGCCGCGACGACCGCCCCCTCGGCGACCAGTGCCCGGACCACGGCCGCGCCGATGCCCTGCCCGGCCCCGGTGACCATCGCGACGACACCGGCGAATTCGGACTGCGGCACAGGACTTCCCCTCCGACCAGCAACATTAGGTAAGGCTAACCTAACACAACTGTTCGCCCTCCACCGAGCACCTGTACGAACGTCAACTGGCCCCGAACGAACGGAGGCCGCCCACCCCCGAATCGGGGACGGGCGGCCTCAGGGACCCGTCCGGCGGATCTTGTCGGATCAGACCGCGGCGTCAGGGCGCGTGCATCACAAGGCGGAGGAGGGGGGCACCTCCCGGCCGAAGGCTGGGGGCCGTTGGCGACCGACGGCGACGCGGCGAGGTGCGTGCCCTGACGCCGCGAGCCCGGCAAGGACCCGCCGGGCAGGCCCCGAGCGCTGCGCCGACGGACCGTGGCGCGCAAACAGGCGGCGGCGCGCAGACAGGCGGCTGCGCGTCAGCGCGCGGCCGCCGGGGGCGGGGTGAGTCCGGCGCAGCCGCGCAGGCCGTCCCGGCGCTTGAGGGCGGCATCGGCGGCGGCGCCGGTGACCGGCTGCGGGATGCCCTTGTCGTCGATGGTGGCCGGGGCGAAGGACTCGCCGGCGACCTTTCCGTCGGCGGTGAGGGTGAGGGTGGTGACGCCGGTCTCGTTGGAGTTGGCGTAGTTGGAGGTGCCGTACCAGAGGAAGTTGCCGAAGCCGTACCCGATGTAGGTGCCGCCGAGCATGCCGGAGCCGACCATGGTGTGGGCGTGTGTGCCGACCACGGCGGTGGCCCCTGCGGCGGCGAGCTTCTTGGCGATGGCGGTCTGCGGGCCGGTCGGGCAGGCCTTGCCCTCCTCGCCCCAGTGCAGGTAGACGAGCACGACCGGGGCCTGCCGCTTGGCCTCCTGCACGGCCGACACCAGTGCGGGGACGTCCAGCGCCGAGGCGATGCCGGGCTTGTTGGCACCTGCCCGCCACTTCTGGTTGGTGATGTCCTCGACCTGGCTGGCGGCGACCACGGCGACCTTCGCCCCGCGCACGGTCGTCACGTACGGGGCGTACGCCTCCTTGGCGTTGTGCCCGACGCCGACCACCGGGATCGGCGAGGAGTCCTTGGCGGCGAGGGTGTCGGTGAGGCCGTCGGCGCCGAAGTCCACGGCGTGGTTGTTGGCCATCGAGACGACGTCGACGCCCGATTCCTTGAGCACGGACAGCGCCTTGGGCGAGGTGCGGAAGGTGTACGTCTTCGGCTCCGGCGCGCCGCGCCCGGTGATCGCGGTCTCCAGGTTGAGGACGGACAGGTCGGCGTCGGCGAGGGTGCGGGAGATCGGGCCGAGCGCCGGTTCGGGGGCCCGGACGGAGAGCCTGGCCTGGGTGCGGCCCTCGAAGTGGACGTCCCCGGCGAAGGCGACGGTGATGGTGCCGTCCGGGCGGGGCGCGGCGCTCTTGGAGGGGGCCGCGCCCGATGCCGCACCCGATGCCGGAGCCGTGCCGGAGGCCGTGGCGGGCGGGGCGGCCGCACCGCCGGAGGGCCCGGCGGCGGAGCCGGGGGCCGGGTCGTCGGGCCCACAGGCGGTGACGGCGGTCAGCCCGACGAACAGCGCGACGGCGGCCGCGGCACGGCGCATGAGTGGTTCCCCCCGGATTCGACGCAAGAGCGGTCAGCCTACGCCACCACTTCGCCACCACTTCATCCCGTACCCACAACATTCCGGACACACATGGGTGGTACGGCGGCCCCACCCGGCACCACTGGCACCACTGGCACCACTGGCACTAATGGCCCACCCGGCACCACTGGCCCATCCGGCCCACTCCCCGCGCCCCACCCGGCCACCGTGTCCCTGGCGCCCCGGCCGGGCGGCGCGCAGCGTGGAGAGGAGGCCGCAGGCTCACGCCGGAGGTGGTGGTACGTGATGACCGGCATGCAACCCGCCCCCGGCCGGGCGCGCCGGATCGTGGTCGGGGTCGACGGATCGGAGCCATCGAAGGCGGCACTGCGCTGGGCGGTCGGCCAGGCGGTCCTCACCGGTGCCACCGTGCACGCGGTGGCGGCCTGGGAGTACCCGTCGCTGTACGGCTGGTTCGCCCCGATGGCGGACGAGGGCTTCGAGCAGGCCGCCCAGCGGACCCTCACCGCCGAGGTCAACGAGGTCGTCGGCCCGCAGCGCCCGGTGACGGTCCGGGAGTCCCTGGTGCTCGGGCACGCCGCGGAGGTGCTGCTGGAGGCGGCCGAGGACGCGGACCTGCTGGTGCTGGGCAGCCGCGGCCGGGGCACCTTCGCCCGGACGCTGCTCGGCTCGGTGTCCACCCGCTGCGCGGTGCACGGGGTCTGCCCGGTGGTGATCGTCCGCGCCGACGGGACGGCCACCACCGGGCCTGCCCCGGAGGCCGCGGCGGAGCGGGCGGGGCAGGGCGAGGGGGCCGTCCGCACCAAGGACTGGCAGCTCAGCCTGCACGTGGTCGAGGACCGGGACACCACCCGGGTGCACGCGGTGCTGGACGCCGACGGCACGGTGCTGCACAGCGACTCCCTCGCCCGCCGCAACCCCCGGGACACCCCGGCCCCGGCGGTCGGCGACGAGTTCGCCGTCGGCCGCGCCCTGGTCGACCTCGGGCACCAGTTGCTGCGCGCCGGCGTCCACAGCGCCACCGGCCCGGCCGAGGAATGAGCGCCGATCGCGGCCGGTAGGGGATGCTGAACCGCGACGCCCCGAGCCGGAGGAGCCGCACCCCGCCCATGGAACCGACGCCCCAGACCCCCTCGCCGCACGTGCCGGACCCGCCGTCCGCGACTCCGGCCCCGGCACCACCAGCGACACCGACCGCGACACCACCCGCGACACCGACACCGACCGCGACGCCGACCGCCCCCGACTTCACCCCCGCCGAACGCGCCCGCGGCCGCGCGCTGCGCCGCGCCCAGCTGCCGTGGGCGCTCGGCGGCCGCCTGGCCGACCTGGCGCTGACCCTGCTGCTCGGCCTCACCCCGGTCGGCGCCGCCCTGGTCACCGCCACCGGCCGCTGGTTCGGCGGTTCCCGGACGGCCGAGGTGCTGGCGGGCGCGGCGGCCCTGGTGGTGCTCGGCCAGGCGTTGCGGCTGCCGTTCGGCGCCGGGGCGCGGTCCGTCCGGGCCCGGTACGGGCTGGTGACCCAGGGCTGGGCCGGCTGGGCGGTGGACGCTGCGCGCTCGCTCGGGCTCACCCTCGTCCTCGTGCTCCCGCTCGGACTGGGCCTGTTCGCGCTGACCGGCTGGTCGCCGCGGCACTGGTGGCTGCCGGCGGCGGGTGCGGCGGCCCTGCTGACGGTCGCCCTCTCCTTCCTCCACCCGCTGCTGATCGAACCGGTGTTCAACCGCTTCACCCCGATGCCGCCGGGCGAGCTGCGCACCGCCCTGATGGCCCTGGCGGAGCGGGACGGCGTGCGCGTGCGGGACGTCCTGGTGGCGGACGCCTCCCGGCGGACCACCGCACTGAACGCGTACGTCTCCGGGCTGGGCGCGACCCGCCGGATCGTCGCGTACGACACCCTGCTGTCGACCGCCGCGCCGCGCGAGGTGGAGCTGGTGGTGGCGCACGAGCTGGGGCACGTCAAGCACCGCGACGTGCCGGTGGGCACCGCGCTGGGTGCGGTCGGCGCGGCCGTCGCGGTGGCGGTCCTCGGGCTGCTGAGCACCTGGCGCCCGCTGCTGGACGTGGCCGGGGCGAGCGACGCGGCCGATCCCCGGGCACTGCCGCTGCTGGCGGCGCTCGCGGCGCTGCTGGGCGCGCTGTCGGGGCCGGCCCAGTGCGCGGTGAGCCGCCGGATCGAGGCCAGGGCGGACCGTCACGCGCTCGAACTGACCGGGGATCCCGAGCAGTTCGTGGCGATGCAGCGCAGACTGGCACTGGCGAACGTCTCGGATGTCGACCCGCCGCGGGTGCTTGAGCTACTGTTCGCCACTCACCCGAGTGCGACCCGCCGGATCGCGGCCGCCCGCGCCTGGCAGGCCGGGCCGGGGCGGAAGGCCGCCGCAGGGCGCGCGATGCCAGGCGAATCCGTTGTATAGTGCAACAAATCTCGAGGAGAACAGGAACGCCGTGCCCGGCCGCCAGTCGTCCATCGACACCATCCAGCGCGAGCTGACCGCCTTCGCCCGCCGTGCCCGGCACAAGGCCTCCCAGCTGCACCCCGACCTCTCCCTGGTCACGTACAGCATCCTCGACCTGATCACCGAGCGCGGCGGCTGCCGGGCCGCCGACGTGGCCGCGCACTTCATGCTCGACAAGTCCACCGTCAGCCGCCAGGTCACCGCCCTGGAGAGGCTCGGCCTGCTGCGCCGCGAGGCCGACCCGGACGACCAGCGCGGCCAGATCCTGCGGGCCACCGAGGCCGGACTGACCCTGCTGCGGGACGCCAACGAGCAGCGGCGCCTGGCCTTCACCGCCCGCTTCACCGACTGGTCCGACGAGGACGTCGCCCGCTTCGCCGCCTACCTGGCCCGCTACGGCACGGAGGGCTGAGGCCGGGCCGCCGCCCACCCGGGGTGCGGCCCGGGGCCGCCCGGGGCCGCCCGGGGTGCGCCACCCCGCCCCCACGGTGTACAGAGGAAACGTGCCCCTCCGGCAGCCTCCCGACGAGCAGCGTCCCACCGAGTCCCGTCGCCGCACGCGCCGCCGACACTGGCGGCTCGACCGCCGCGCGCTGACGGCGCTGCCGCTCGCGCTGATCATCCTGATCACCGTCGTCGACATCCTCTCCCCGCCGCAGATCCACCTCGGCCCGCTGCTGATCGTCGCCCCCGCCCTCACCGCCTCCCTCGCCGGCGCCCGGGCCACCGCCGGGGTCGCGGTGCTCGCGCTGGCCGCGCTCACCGTCATCGGCTTCGTCCGGGACGGGCTGACCAGCGCCAACATCGAGACCCAGCTGGGCGCGCAGGTCGTCGTCTCGACACTGATCATCGGCCTGCGGGCGCTGCGCGACCGGCACGAGCGCGAACTGGCCCGGGTCCGCTCGGTCTCCGAGGCCGCCCAACGGGTACTGCTGCGCCCGCTGCCGGAACGGATCGGGCCGCTGCGCCTGTCCTCCGTCTACCTGGCCGCCGAGGCCGAGGCGCAGGTCGGCGGCGACCTGTACGCGGCGGCCCGCACCGCCACGGGCACCCGGCTGCTGGTCGGCGACGTGCGCGGCAAGGGCCTGTCCTCGCTCGGCGACGCGGCCCTGCTGCTCGGCGCCTTCCGCGCCGCCGCGCACCTGCACACCGACCTGCCGGCACTGGCCGCCTACCTGGACGGCAGCGTCTGTTGGGACCTCGCCCAGCTCGCCGAACAGTCCCGGCAGTCCCAGCAGTCCCGGGATTCGCGGCAGCCCAGGCGGTCCCGGGAGTCCGGCCGCCCCGAGGACGACGGCGCCCCCGACGAGGGTGGCGAGTCCTTCATCACCGCCGTCCTGCTCGACATCCCCGACGACGGCACGCCCGTGCGCCTGATCGACTGCGGCCACCCGCCCCCGCTGCTGCTGCGCCCCGAGGGCATCGTCACCCTCGCTGCCCGCCACCCCGCGCCCCCGCTCGGCCTCGGCGAGCTCGCCCCGGTGGAGTACGAGGTGGAGACCTTCCCGTTCCGGCCCGGCGACCGGCTGCTGATCTACACCGACGGCGTGATCGAGGCCCGGGACGCCCAGCGCCGGTTCTACCCGCTCACCGAGCGGGTCGCCGCCTGGCAGTCCGACCACCCCACCGCCCTGCTGCACCGCCTGCACCACGACCTGCTCGCCCACGTCGGCGGGCGGCTGGACGACGACGCGGCGATGGTGCTGGTCGAGCGGCTGCCGTGAGGGCGGCGTACCGGCCGGGCCGACGGGTTTCAGCCGACAGACGACGGATGACAGATTTCAGATGACAGATTTCGAAATCTGTCACCTGAAATCTGTTAGCCGCCCGCCGCCCCGCCGACTACCCCGAGAAGTCCCAGGCCGCGAAGTCGTAGTCGTCCCACAGCGCGCGCTCGTCGTCCTTCGGCGCGTACCGGACGCTCGGTTCGAGGTCCCAGATCCGGGTGGCCCGGCTGTCCGCGGTGTAGGACGGCCAGCCCGGCTCACCCCGGCGGGCGAAGTCGGACCAGGCCCCCATCATCCGGTCGGACAGCCGGGCGAGGGCCGGCCCCTGCTCGGCGACGGTCTGGGCACCGCGCGGGAAGCTGCTCAGGTCCAGGCCTCCGAAGACGAAGGGCAGCTCCAGCGTGTGCATCGCGCCGAGGTTCTGGGCGGCCGGGAGCCCGGGCACGTAGGGCACGTGCCAGTCGAACTGGTAGACGTAGGTGGGCCGCCAACGGGACTGCGCCTCGGCCAGGCGCAGGGTGGGCACCCGCTCGGTCTGGTCGGTGATCATCGCGTTGACCACCCGCCCCTCGGCCAGCCCGGGGCGGTTCGCCGCGTAGTGGTCGTACATCTCCTGCCTGCGGCCCGCCAGGACCGGCGGCAGGCTGCGGTACGCGCTCAGCGGCAGGTCCAGCACCCTGGGGTTGAACAGCGCCCAGTAGTCGGTCTCGTTCTCCGTGGTGCCGGTCATCACGTCGACGTGCCGGGCGCTGCCGGCCGCGATCCGCTCGACCACCGGCCCGGGCACCAGCGAACCGTCGATGAACGGGCCGAAGAAGACGGCGGCCGCCGGCCCGGAGAGCCCGCCCTGCGCCCGCTCCTGGAGCTCCAGGACCTCCCGGGTGGAGAGCCGGTCGAGGTCCGCGACCGACCGGATGCCGCCGGTGGTGAGGATGTGCTCGGCGGTGCGCCGCGCGGCGGCCGCGGTGTGCACCAGGTAGCCCGGCCCGCTCTCGACGATGGCGCGCCGGAACAACCGCTCGGGGTGGTCGCCGGCCAGCAGGGCGCTGATCGAGATGGCGCCCGCCGACTGCCCGAAGACGGTGACCTCGCCCGGGTTCCCGCCGAAGGCCGCGATGTGCCGGCGGACCCAGGCCAGCGCGGCCGCCTCGTCGCGCAGCCCGTTGTTGCCGGAGCCCGCGTAGGCCGGGTCGAGCGAGCCGAGTTCCGTCCAGCCCAGGATGCCGAGGCGGTAGTCGAGGTTCACCACGACCGCGTCGCCCCGGACGGCCAGCCGTCCGCCGTCGAAGACCTGCCCGGCGGCGGCACCGAGTTCGTCCGCGCCGCCGTGCAGGAACACCATGACGGGCTTGGGGGCACCGCCGGTGCGCGGTGCCCACACGTTGAGGTGCAGGCAGTCCTCGACGCCGTCCCCGCCGACGCTCAGGTCCTCCGGGCAGCCGGGCTTGAGCGCGGTGGCCCCGAGCGTGCCGTGCCAGGGCTCGACCGGCCGGGGCGGTCGGAACCGGTTCGACCCGGTCGGGGGTGCCGCGTACGGCACACCGAGGTAGGCACAGCGGCCGTCCTGCGCCACGCCCTGGACCCGGCCGAGCGAGGTCGTGGCGCGGCAGCCGGGCGCCGTCACCCCGTCGGCCGCCCCCGCCGCCCCTGTCTGTACGGCGGCCCCGGCCGGTACCGCGGGGAGCAACGCCAGCAGCAGTGCCGCCGTGGCCGTCACCGCCCTGACCCACCGTTTCGCCGTGTGCACCCGTGCCACCTTGCGCTCCCTCCGCACGATCAGGCCCCGACGCGGCCGGGGCACGATGTCGCTTCCAGCGTGCCCGGGCGGCTGAGGGAGTGTCACCGCAGCCCGGGTGGACTTTCCGTTCTCCACCCGGGGATGGGGCGGGTGGAGGCAACGGCGGCGGCAGCGGTCAGTCGGCGGCGGCCGGAGGTCCGTCCAGTTCGCCCGCCCAGCGGCGGCTCCAGGCGTCCAGCGGGCCGAGGGCGGCGACCAGGGCCTCGCCGAGCGGTGTGAGGCGGTAGGCCTCGCCCTCGCGGACGAGGACCCGCGCCTCGGTCAGCTCGGCGAGCCGGACGGTCAGCACGCTGGACGACATCCGCTCGCACCGGCGCTGCAACTCCCGGAAGCCGCACGGCGATTGACTGAGCTCCCAGAGCACCCGCAGCACCCATCGGCGCCCGAGCAGGTCGAGCGCGGCCATCACCGGCCGCCCCGAGTCGGAGCCGCGTACGGGTCGGCCCGGCCGCGCCGCACCCGTCTCGGGCCACTCCGCGGAACCGTTCATCCCGCCCATCCCCCTCCTCCTTGCGCTTCTGTTTCCGAAGCATCATAGTGGCGCTTCGGAAACAGAAGCACCCTCGGGACAGGGAGTGTGACATGCCGCGCATCCGGCCGCTCGAACCGCCCTACGCCGCCGACGTCCTCCACACGCTGCGCCGCTGGACGCCACCACGGGCACCGCACCAGCCGCTCTCCCTCTTCCGCGTGCTGCAGCGCAACCGCGACCTCGCCTCCCGGATGTTCGCGCTCGGCGGCGGACTGCTCGGCCACGGGCTGCTGCCGGACGCCGATCGCGAGCTCGTCATCGCCCGCGCGACGGCCCGGGCAGGCTGCACCTACGAGTGGGGCGTGCACGCCGCGACCATGGGCCGGTGGGCCGGACTCACCCCGGAACAGCTGGCGGCCACCGCCACCGAGGCCCCGTACGACCCGGAAGCCCCCGACGCCCCTGACGCCCCGACCAGCCCCAGGTGGGCACCCCACCAGGCCGCACTGCTGCGCGCCGTCGACGAACTGCACGACACCGCGGACCTCTCCGACACCGCCTGGAGCGCCCTGAGCGCGCACTACGAGGACGACCAACTGCTGGAACTCCTCGTCCTGACCGGCTGGTACCGCACCATCGCCGGCCTGGCCAACGCCCTGCGCCTGAACGACGAACCGTGGTCGACGCCGTTCCCCTCGGCCTAGAACTCCACCGCTACCGCACCGACGGCCCGCCGACCGACCGCCGACCGACGGACTCCGGCCGGGGCGCGCGGATCACCTCGCTCGGCGCCGCCGCTCCCATGATGTCGTCCAACAGGGCGCGAGCGGCGGCGAGTTCATTCATCTGCCGGGTGATGCGCTCACGCTCCCGGCCGAGGCCGGCCAGCAGTTCCGGGCAGGTCGGCCCGGGGCGACGACGGCCCGGCCGGGGCAGGCCGGGGAGGATCCCGGCGACGGCGGCGCTGTTCAGTCCGGCCGCGAGGAGGGTGCGGATGCCGTGGACGGTGTCCACGTCCCGCTCGCCGTATTCGCGGTAGCCGCTGGGCCGGCGCTCGGGGGTGAGCAGGCCCTGCTCCTCGTAGTAGCGCAGGGCGCGCGGGGTGGCGCCGGTACGCCGGGCGAGTTCTCCGATCCGCATCGCGGCACCTCCGGTGTTCGGCTTCCGGCTTGACTCTGCCGTCGGCGTGAAGCTCTAGCGTAACCGGCATGCCGAACCGAGGATCTTCCCCAACCACCCTTCCCCGCAGCACCGTTGCCGTGCTCGGCCTGGGCCCGATGGGCCGCGCGCTGACGGCGGCGCTGCTCACCGCCGGGCATCCGGTCACGGTCTGGAACCGCACCCCGGGCCGGGACGCCGAGCCGGTCGCGCTGGGCGCGCGCCCGGCCGCGAGCGCCACCGAGGCCGTGGCGGACGCCCCGCTGGTGCTGCTGTGCGTGCGCGACCACGCGGCCGCACGGGCCGTGCTGGACGCCGCCGGGGCGGCACTGCGCGACCGGACCGTCGTCAACGCCACCTCGATCGCGCCGGACGACGCCCGGGCGGACGCCGCCGAGGCCGATCGGCGGGGCTACCGGCTCCTCGACGCCGCGATCCTCACCCCGACCACGACCATCGGCCGCCCCGAGGGCAGCCTCCTCCTGAGCGGCGATCCGGAGGCCTTCGTCGCCCACGAGCCGACCCTCCGAGCCTTGGGCACCGTGCGCCACCTGGGCGCGGACCCGGGACGGGCGGCGGCCTTCGACGCGGCGGTGCTGGACCTGTTCTGGACCACCGTGCACGGCTACCTGCACGCCCTCGCCCTGGCCCGCGCCGAGGGCATCAGCGGATCCGAACTCGCCCCTTACGCCAAGGGGTTGGCGAGTCTGCTGCCCCCGATCATCGAGGACTACGCACAGCGCGCGGACGAGGGCCGCCACCCGGGCGACCGCAGCAGCGTGGCCTCCGCCCAGGCCGGGCTGGCGCACGTCGCGCACACCGCCCGGGCACGCGGCCTGGACACCTCCGTACTGGACGCCGCGCTCGCGCTCACCCGGCGGGCGGTCGACGCCGGGAGCGGGGCGGACGGGGTGTCCGCCCTGGTGGAGCACCTCGCCCGCTGAAAGCCCGTCGCCCCCGGAGCGCCTCCGCCGCAGGCCGCTACTGCGCGAGGTAGCCACCGTCGACCGGCAGCACGGTCCCGGTGATGAAGGAGGCGTCGTCGGAGGCCAGGAAGAGGACGGCGGCGGCGACCTCGGCCGGGTCGCCGAGGCGGCCCATCGGGTGGAGCTTCTCGATCGCCGCGAGGTACTCGGGCCCGCCGGGCTCGTCCCGCAGCCGGGCGACGCGCTCGGTGGTGATGGTGCCGGGGGCCACGGCGTTGACCCGGATCCCGCGGTCGGCCCACTCGACGGCGAGGTGCTTGGTCAGACCCGAGGCGACGAACTTGGCGGGCCCGTACACCGCCTGACCGCGCTGGCCGGCCTCGCCGGAGATGGAGGACAGGCAGACGATCGAGCCGCCGGGCCGCTCCTGGGCGGTCATCGCGCGGATCGCGTACTTGCAGGTGAGGAACATGCCGCGGCCGTCGACCGCCATCACGTGGTCCCAGTCCTCGGCGGTGGCCTCGGTGATCTCCATCAGCGGGATCACCCCGGCATTGGCCACCAGGACGTCCAGCCGCCCATGCCGCTCGACGGCCGCCTCGACCATCCGCCGGGCGTCCTCGTCCCGGGACACGTCGCCAACCACCGTGCTGACGGCACCCGGCAGCCTCCCGGCCAGCCGCCGCAGCCCCTCGGCGTCCACGTCCGTGGCCACCACCGACGCGCCCTCGCGCACGAAGCGCTCGGCGACCGCCCTCCCGATGCCACTGGCCGCGCCGGTCACCACGCAGGACCGCCCGGCCAACCGACCGTCACCCGACTCACTCTCAGTAGTCATGGGCATGACTCTACTCAGCGCAGAGGGTGGAGATATGAGGTTCCGTCACGATCCTGCGGCCGGCACACCGACGGGCCGACCCGACCCGGCCGAACCCAGCCGGAACGGAAATGCGAAAAGCCCCCATCCGGTTTCCCGGATGAGGGCTCTTCTGAATAATTGTTCGGCGGCGTCCTACTCTCCCACAGGGTCCCCCCTGCAGTACCATCGGCGCTGTGAGGCTTAGCTTCCGGGTTCGGAATGTAACCGGGCGTTTCCCTCACGCTATGACCACCGAAACACTATGAAACTGTCAACCGCACCAACCACGAATGGTTGGGGTCGTTGTTTCAGAACAACACAGTGGACGCGAGCAACTGAGGACAAGCCCTCGGCCTATTAGTACCGGTCAACTCCACCCCTCAC
>NZ_LFMD02000007.1:1150874-1187794 GCF_015776785.2 Kitasatospora sp. SUK 42
TCGAGCCGCCTTCCAGCGGGCCCTCCGGGCGCTTCGTTCTTTCGTGTTTCCAGCTTATCAGATGTTTTCCGCTCCGTTTCCGGGGCTTCGTCATCCAACTCGCCGGTGTCTTCCGGGGCTTGACGCCCTGTCCGACGTTTCAAACTCTAGCCGACCCCCGCTCCGAAAAGCGAATCCGACCGCAATCCGATAAAACGCGCACGCCAAATAAGCACCGAGCCGCAACGCGAAAAGCGAAACGACCGGCACGAACCGGAAGTGATGTTTCAAGGGATTGGCCGCTCCGGGACCGTCCGCGCCGATGCGTGTCCGGTGCTCCCTGTCGAGCGACTGGGAGACTCTACCCCTGCCTCCGCGCCTGAGCCAAATGCCCCCACGCGAGCCGGCCAGCGGCCGCTGGCGATGATGCGCGCGATCCGGCTCGACCGAACAACCGGCCGACCTGTCACCCACTCACCGATCACCTGCGACCACTGGCCGACATCGGTACTACTCGTCCAGATCGGTACTACACGTCTAGACCCGCGCGTCGGTGGCCAGCGCCTCCGCCACCGGGAGGTTCGGCTGCGGGTGCGTCAACAGGTGCACCCCCGCCGCGAGCGCGCCGCCGACCAGCGGGGCGAGCAGGAACAGCCACAGCTGGGAGAGCGCCCCGCCGCCGGCGAACAGCGCCGGGCCGAGGCTGCGCGCCGGGTTGACGGAGGTGCCGGTGAGCGGGATGCCGACCAGGTGGACGACGGCCAGCGCGATGCCGATCGGCAGCCCGTCGAAGCCGACCGCCGCCAGTCGGTGGGTGACCGCGAGGACCACGTACACCAGCAGGAAGGTGAGCACGACCTCGGTCAGGAAGGCGCCGCCCGCGTTGATGTGCACCTGGGAGCGGTCGCCCCAGCCGTTGGTGCCGAGCTTGCCGTGCGTCTCCAGACCCGGCACCTGCTTCGCCAGCAGCAGCACGAGCGCCGCGCCCGCGATGCCGCCGAGCACCTGCGCCACCCAGTACGACACGGCCGTGCGCCCGTCGATCCGGCGGGCCAGCAGGAAGCCGAGAGTCACCGCCGGGTTGACGTGGCAACCGGAGATCGGCCCGAGGGCGTAGGCGAGCGCGAGCAGCACGAAGCCGAACGCGAGCGCGATGCCCACCGTTCCGATCTGGTCACCCGCGAGAACCGCGGCACCCACCGCCAGCAGCACCAGCAGCAGGGTCCCGAGGAACTCGCCGACCACCGCCCGCCTGTCCGTTCCACCCATACGCCTGGTCCTCCTGACCGTCAGGGCAGGCGGCCCGGTGCCGCCCGTACCCGGCCAACCCTGGTCGACCGTTCGGGGGACCGCATGTCGGCCGGACGGCGCACAGCCGTATTCACGGCGCTCCGCCTGCCGAATTACTCCGAATGCATGAAACCGTACGAAACTGGCGGGCATCACGCAAAACGGGCAATCGTGAGCGATGTGGGACGAAGACGCGGGGCGGATGGACGGCGAGCGGCTCTCACACCGTCAGGCCGACGGCCCCGTCAGGAGGACGACGCCGCCAGGACGGGGACACCGTCAGGAGGACGACACCGACAGGACGACCTTGCCGCGCAGGTGCCCGTGCTCGCTGATCCGCTGTGCCTCGGCCGCCTCCGCCAGCGGGAGCACCCGGTGCAGCGGCAGCCGCAGGCTGCCCGCCTCGTGCAGGGCGAGCGCGGTGGCGTAGGCCTGCTGGTGGTACACCTCTCCGTCGCCGCCGCCGGTGAAGCGGACGCCGTACTTCCCGGCGTCGGCGAAGTCCACGATCGTCACCACCCGGTCCGCGCTGCCCGTCAGCTCGACCGACAGCGGCAGCACCCCGCCCTGCCCGGCCGCGTCCAGCACCCGGTCCACCCCGCCCGGAGCGGCCGCCCGCACCCGCTCGGCCAGGCCCTCGCCGTACGTCACCGGGATGGCGCCGAGCTCACGCAGGTGGGCGTGGTTGGGCTCGCTCGCGGTGCCGATCACGGTGATGCCACGCGCCCGGGCGAACTGCAGCAGCACGGTGCCGACCCCGCCGGCAGCGCCGTGCACCAGCAGCGTCTCGCCGGGCTGGACGCCGAGGACGTCCAGCGCCCGTTCGGAGGTCTCGGCCGCCCCGGGCAGCGCCGCCGCCTCCTCCCAGCTCAGCGTGGCGGGCTTGTGGGCCAGCTCGTCCACGCCCACCAGCGCGTGCTCGGCGTAGCCGCCGCCCATCAGGGCGCCGAAGACCTCGTCGCCGGGCGCGAAGCCGGTCACCCCGGCGCCGACGGCCTCCACCACGCCGGACACCTCGAAGCCGGGCACGGCGGGGAAGGTCACCGGGAAGCGCTCCGCCAGCGCGCCGTTGCGCTGCTTGTAGTCGATCGGGTTGACGGCCGCCGAGCGGACCGCGACCCGCACCTGGCCGGGCCCGGGGGCGGGCAGCTCGATGTCGATGGTGTGCAGCACGTCCGGGCCGCCGTACTGCGCGAAGGCGATCGCCTTGGTCATGGGATGTCCTTGGGGTTTGCGGGAGTTGCTCTCTTCCGACGACTCCATCCTGCGCCCCGGGCGGCGGCTGCCCGGCCAGCCCTTCGGACGGTTCGACCTGGCCGAAGGAACGGGCCGCCCCAGCCGGCGGCGAGGCTAGGCTCAGGGCATGGACGAGACCTGGCAGGAACACTGGGGCCGCCCCGAGGACGCGCTGGCGCGGGCGGTCGAGGTGCTGAGCACACCCCGGCCGGACCTCCTGCTGCGGCTCGCCGAGGTGGTCGGCTCCCTCGTGCCGCACGAGGTGATCGCACAGCTCAACGGCATCTGCACCTTCTCCCCCTCCTACGCCTCCGGCACGCCCGAACTGGCCAGGCGGATCAGCGGCCTGGACCTGTCCCGGCTGGCCGACCGAACGGCCGAGGCCACCTCGTCCGGCCGTCCCTGGCAGGGCGAGGCCGAACTCGCCGGGCGCACCCGGCCGGTGGTGGTGGTCGCCGCGACCGCGCCGGGCGGCGGCGGCCGGGCCGTCCTGCTCCTCGTCCGGACCGGCACCGAGCCCGTGGCGCCGAGAGCGCTCACCATCCTCCAGCGGTTCTGGGAGCTGGCCGTCGCCCACTCCGACCACCGCGCCACCGACGCCGCCCCCACCCACGCGGCCGCCTCCCGCGCCTCCGCCAACGCCCGGGCCCGCGCCATCGCCGAGTTCACCGGCACCCACAGCGCGGCGCTCACCGCGATCCTGGCGCCGCTGCGCTCGGCCGACCTGGACGACGCCGCCGCCCGCCGCGCCGCCACCGAGCTGGCCGTCACCGCCCTGCTCGACCTTCGCCAGGGCGCCGAACTGGACCGCACGCTCAGCGAGGAGCCCGCGGGCACCGCCTTCGCCCGGCTCGCCCGCGAACTGGGCCCGCTGCTGCGGCACACCAGGGTGCGCCTGGACGTCGCTCCCCCGGCGGAGGCCGACCGGTCCGTTCCGGCGGACGCCGCGCACACGGCCCGGGACGCCGTCCGGGCGGCCGTGCTGCTGATGCTGGAGCAGGAGAAGCCGACCCGGCTGCACGTGAGTTGGAGCTTCGCGGCGGACGGGCTGCTGCGCGCCGTCGTGCGCGGCGACGGACTCGGCCTGCTCACCGCCGACGCCCTCACCGTCCACCGCACCGCCGACCGCGTCGCCGTCCTCGGCGGGCACTACACCGTCGAGGCCGTGCCGGGCTGGGGCACCACGGTGACCGTGGACCTCCCGCTCGCCCTGCCCGAGCCCGCCGCCCCCGAGACCGACCCCCTGGACGGCCTCCAGCCGCGCGAGCTGGAGGTGCTCGACCAGCTGGCGCGGGGCCGCCGCAACCGGGACATCGCGGCTGCGCTGCACATCAGCGAGTCCACGGTGAAGTTCCATGTGGCCAACATCCTGGCCAAGTTGGACGTCTCCTCGCGCGGCGAGGCGGCGGCCCTGGCCCACCGCGCGGGCCTGCCGAGGCCGGAGCGCCTGCACGTGGCATCGTGAACCGGTGCAGCCCTCCCCGCACCTGCCGCCCCGGGATCCGACATGACCGAACGCCTGCCCACCACCTGGGACGCCGCCGCCCCCGGCGTGCTCCGTCTGCCCTCCGGCCGCCTGCTGCGCGGCCGCGGGCTGCTCGACCCGCTCCCGCCCGGGCCCCGACCCGCCTTCGGCGTCTACCTGCTGGGCCGGCCGCCGGAGGACTTCGGTTGGGAGAGCCGCTGGGTGCGCTGGCCCGACTTCCGGCTGCCCGCCGACCGGGCCGACGCCGCCGACGCCTTCATCGAGGCCTGGGAGCGCTGCGCGGGCGAGCGCGTCGAGCTCGCCTGCGCGGGCGGACGGGGGCGGACGGGCACCGCGCTCGCCTGCATCGCGGTGCTGGACGGCGTCCCGGCGGCGCAGGCGGTCGCGTACGTGCGGGAGCACTACAGCCCGCACGCCGTGGAGACGCCGTGGCAGCGCAAGTTCGTGGAACGCCGGCGCGGCTAGCCCTAACACCGGCGTCTAGCCCTGACACCGGCGGCCGGACCGAACACCGTGGGTGGGGATCCGCTCCGGAGGCGGTCAACCGGCGCCCGGGCCCCGCCGCCACCAGGACGGCGCCCGCCTGCTCCCCCGCCCCGCGTGGGCGGCGGATCAGGCGGGCCCCCGGCAGGGCCTCCGCCGGGACATCAGGTGGGACGGGCGGGGCATCAGGGAGTGCCGATCGCGGTCGGGGCCGGCAACGGCGGCGGCGAGGTGGCCGGGGTGTCGGAGAACCCGACGAAGTGTCCCCAGAGCCAGAGCGCCGCGGCCGCCCCGGCGATCAGCCAGCCGCCGCGCTTCTCGCCGACGCCGCCGGGCGTCGGCCTGCGCCGCCAGTACCCGCGTACGAAGACCCGGTCGTCCTGCTTGGCCACTGCGCCTCCCCGGTCGGGCGCGGCACCCGGTGCGCCGCGAGCCCGTCCATCGGATGTAGCAGCGCTTCCTCGGCACACGCACGACCACCCCGCCGGGAACCGGACACGGGCGCCCCGGCGCGCCGCCAGTGAACGCGCCCCCGGCAGCGCCGCTGAGCAGCGCCGATGGCGTCCCGCCAGGTTGGCGCGAACGCCCCCGGCGTGCCCGGCGCACTCCCCGGCGCCTGCCCGCCGTCCGCTCCCCGGAAGGAGCCCCCGCCACGGCGCCACCGCCACCGCCGCCCCGAGACCGGGAAGCGGAGACCGGGAAGCGGGGACCGGCTAGGTCTTCCGCAGGTCCGGCGCCGGGGCGCCGATCAGCAGGTACCGCACGGCGTCCCAGGCCGCGCGGAGGGCGGCGGCGCAGGCCCGGGTGTCGGAGTCGAGCAGCCGCAGCCAGGCGCCGCTGTCCTGCGGCAGCACGCTGACGCCGTACAGCAGTCCGCGGTCGGCGAGTGCCTCGTGGAGGGTGTCGGCGATCCGGGCGGCCGGGGCGAGCGGGCTGAGGACGTAGAGACTGGACATCACGTCGTGTCCGCCGAGGACGGCCGGTCCGGTGACGCCGCCGCCGGTGGCCGAGGGCTCCAGCCGGACGGTGTCGAGCGCGACCAGCTCACCTCCGGGGCGCCGCACTTCGAGGTCGGAGGCGAACACCTGGTAGGCGTTCCGCTCGCCCCGGGCGAGGCGTCCGGCGAGGACGGTCTCACCGACGAGCACGGTGGCGCCCGGGTCGACGGTGAGTACGGTGCGCTGGTAGAAGCGCGAGTCGACGAAGGGGATCACCGGCTCGGGCAGGTACTCGACGTAGGCACCGGGCCCGGCCTCCAGGTTGAGGAGTTGGGTCGCGTAGTCGTGCTCCATCCGGTAGACCTTGGTGGCCGCCTGGGTGGTCAGGTGGACGGCCGTGTCGGCGCCGCAGCGGATGTCCGTCCGCAGCCGGTCGGCCTGCAGGATGCCGCCGCCGGTGGACATCAGCAGGGTGACGGCGAGGTCGGGGCGGGCCGGGTCGAAGTAGAGCGGGCGCATGATCTGCAACGGCGACTTCTGGTAGTGGCCGGTGAGTTCGGTGCGTTCGCCGATCCGCTCGAAGGCGAGCTCCAGCAGTCCGACCTTGCCGGGACGCCCGACCCCGAGGGTGTCGGGCGTCCCGGCGTGCCGGCGGACCTCGTACGGGACGCGGGCCGGCGCGTAGTGCCGGGGGTCGAGCCGGGGCACCGGCCCCTCCGTCGGCACCGGCCCCTCCATCGGCACCGGCCCCTCCGTCGACGCGGTCACGCCCGTCAGCACGGTCACGCCGGGACCTTCCGGAAGGTCTCCAGGAAGGTCGCGATCTCCTCCAGCCCCTCCCCCGTCAGGCAGTTGGTGAGCACCACCGGCCCGCCCTCGCGCACCCGGTGCGCGTCGGACTCCATGACGCCGAGGTCGGCGCGGACGTACTGGGCGATGTCGATCTTGTTGATGACCAGCAGGTCCGACTCGGTGATGCCCGGACCGCGCTTGCGGGGCATCTTCTCGCCCTCGGCGGTGTCGAGGACGAACAGGAAGAGGTCGACCAGCACCGGGCTGAAGGTCAGGGTGAGGTTGTCGCCGCCGGACTCGAACAGCAGGGTGTCGACGTCGGGGAAGCGCTCCAGCATCTCGGCCCCGGCGGCCAGGTTCATCGTCGGGTCGTCCCGGACGGCGGTGTGCGGGCAGGCGCCGGTCTCCACGCCGACCACCCGCTCGGGGTCGAGCACCCCGGCGAGGGTGCGGCGCACGTGCTGGGCGTCCTCCTGGGTGTAGATGTCGTTGGTGATGACCGCCGGGCGGTGGCCGCGCTCGATCAGCACCGGGACGAGGGCCTCGATCAGCGCCGTCTTGCCGGAGCCGACCGGGCCGCCGATGCCCACGCGGAGCACGTTCTCGGTCATGCTGTTCTCCTTGCTCGTTTTCCTCGACAGATGTGTTCAGCTCGCGAACAGCCGTGCCTCGGCCCGCTCGTGCCGTCCGGACATCGCGTCCGCGATCGGCACGCAGCCGCCCAGGTCCGCCAACTCCCGTACCAGCGCCGCCGACACGACCTCCCGGATCACCGGGGAGGCCGCCCTCAGCACCACCTGCGCCCGCCGGTGGTCGGTCAGCCGCAGGCGCAGCGCGGCGCCGACGAAGCTGGTGCAGAAGGCGAACAGGTCGCTGGCGACGGCCTGTTCGACCGGTACGGCGGCCGAGGCGTAGGCGACCCCGGCGACGACCGCCTGGCAGCCGGGGGCGCGCTTGGCGGCGACCAGTTCGGCGTACCACTCCAGCGGCTCGCCACCCACCGACTCCCGTGCGATGTCGAGGAGTTGGCGCCCCGTCCGGGTGGAGGCCAGCCGCAGCTCACGGTTGAGCCTGGTGGCGTGCAGCCGCTGGTCGATCTCGACGAGCAGCTCCCGGTCGTCCTCGGTGGCGGCCCGGTGGGCCAGGGCCAGCGCCGTGGCGTCGGACGGTCCGACGCCGTGCCGCAGCAGGTCGGCGAGCAGCCCGGGCAGGGTGTCCGGGGTGACGGCCTTGGCCTGGGCGTAGCCCTCCAGGCCGTGCGAGAGGGTGTAGAAGCCGCTGGGGAAGGCGGAGTCGGTCAGCTGGAGACTGACCAGCAGGGCGTCGAGTCCGCCGCCCATGGAGACGTCCACGGAGGCGTCCACGGGGGCGCTCACGGAGCCGTCCACGGGGGCGTCCACGGAGGCGCTCACGCGAGGTAGAACAGGTGGTTGAGCGGCAGTTCGCGGGCGGGCTCGATGGTGGCCGGCTCGCCGTCCAGGGTGACCTTGTACGTCTCCGGGTCGACGGCGATCTTCGGCAGCGCGTCGTTGCGCACCATGTGCTGCTTGCCGACGGACCGGCAGTGCCGCACCGGCAGCACCCGGCTCTCCAGGCCGAGTTGGGCCGGGACGCCGAGGTCGATGGCCGCCTGCGACATGAAGGACACCCGGGTGGCCTGCCTGGTCCGCCCGTACGCCCCGTACATCGGGCGGTAGTAGACCGGCTGCGGGGTGGGCAGCGAGGCGTTCGGGTCGCCCATCAGGGCCCAGTTGATGACGCCGCCCTTGATGACCATCTTGGGCTTGGCGCCGAAGGAGTTGATCGGCCAGAGCACGATGTCGGCCAGCTTGCCGGGCTCCAGGGAGCCGATGTGCTCGGCGGTGCCGGAGGCGATGGCCGGGTTGATGGTGAGCTTGGCGAGGTAGCGCAGCACCCGGAAGTTGTCGTTGCGCTCGGTGTCGCCCGCCAGCTTGCCGCGCTGCTCCTTGCAGTGGTGGGCGGTCTGGAAGGCGCGGGTGAAGGACTCTCCGATCCGGCCCATGGCCTGCGAGTCGGAGGAGAAGATCGAGATGACGCCCTCGTCGTGCAGCACCGTCTCGGCGGCGATGGTCTCGGCGCGGACCCGGGAGTCGGCGAAGGAGACGTCCTCGGGGATGTCGTGGCTGAGGTGGTGGCAGACCATCACCATGTCCAGCAGTTCGTCCACCGAGTTGACCGTGTAGGGCAGGGTCGGGTTGGTGGAGGACGGCAGCACGTTGGGCTCGCCGGCGATCCGCATGATGTCGGGGGCGTGGCCGCCGCCCGCGCCCTCGGTGTGGAAGGTGTGGATGGTGCGGCCGTCGATCGCGGAGAGGGTGTCCTCGAAGAAGCCGCCCTCGTTGAGGGTGTCGGTGTGGATGGCCACCTGCACGTCGTAGTCGTCGGCGACGCTGAGCGCGGTGTCGATCGCGGCCGGGGTGCTGCCCCAGTCCTCGTGCACCTTGAGGCCGCACACGCCCGCCTCGACCTGCTCGCGCAGCGCGCCGGGCAGCGAGCCGTTGCCCTTGCCGAGCAGGCCGACGTTGACGGGGAGGTCCTCGACCGCCTGGTACATCCGGTGGATGTTCCACGGGCCGGGGGTGCAGGTGGTGCCGTTGGTGCCGTCGGACGGGCCGGTGCCGCCGCCGATCAGGGTGGTGATGCCGTTGCTCAGCGCCTCCTGCACCTGCTGCGGGGCGATGAAGTGGATGTGGGTGTCGATGCCGCCGGCGGTGGCGATCAGGTGCTCGCCGGAGATCACCTCGGTGCCGGGGCCGATCACCAGCCTGGGGTGCACGCCGCTCTGGGTGTGCGGGTTGCCGGCCTTGCCGACGGCGACGATGAAGCCGTCCTTGACGCCGATGTCGCCCTTGACGACGCCGAGCACCGGGTCCATGACGACGACGTTGGTGATGACGAGGTCGAGCGCGCCCTGCACGGAGGTGGCGGCCGGGTCCTGGGCCATGCCGTCGCGGATGGCCTTGCCTCCGCCGTACACGGCCTCGTCGCCGTAGTGGCCCTGGTTGTGGTCCTTCTCGACCTCGACCACGAGATTGGTGTCGGCGAGGTGGAAGCGGTCGCCGACGGTGGGGCCGAAGAGGTCGGTGTACTGCTTGCGGGAGAGAGTGGCCATCAGCGGTCGCCTTCCTGGCGGGTCTCCGTGTGGAAGTCGCTGCCGTGCAGGTCTTCCTTGTGGTCGAGGTTGGTGCCCTTGAAGCCGAGGGCGATCGCCCGGTCGAGGGCCCGGGCGCGGGTGTCGCGGGCGGTGGTGCCGCCGTCGACGAGGTTGGCGAAGCCCACCAAGCGGCGGTGGCCGCCGAATTCGGCGAGCGTGACGTCCTTGGTGTCGCCGGGCTCGAAGCGGACGGCGGTGCCGGACGGGATGTCGAGGTGCTTGCCGAAGGCGGCGTTGCGGTCGAAGTCGAGGGCGCGATTGGCCTCGAAGAAGTGGTAGTGGGAACCGACCTGGATCGCCCGGTCCCCCGTGTTGCTGACCGTGATGGTGGCCTTGGCGCGGCCGGCGTTGATCTCCACCGGGTCGTCGCCGTACAGGTATGCGGCGCCACCAGACATGGCTGGCCTTCCTCTCTGCCGGTTCAGTGGGGGGTGTGTACGTGGGGGGTGTGCGCGTGGGGCTTGTGCGCGTGGGAGTGCGTGTGGCCGTGGTGGCCGTGGCCGTGCTCTTCGCCCGGCCCGTGGTGGTGGTTCTCGCCCGGCCCGTGGCTGTGCGCGTAGCCGTGCCCGTGCTCGGCGTCGAGGCCGGCCAGGATGCCGTCCTCGCCGTGCCCGAGCAGGTGCAGCGCCGCCGCCGTACGGGCCGCGACCACCCCGGCGATCGCGGACGGCCGCAGCAGCGGCCCGCCGTCCCGGACGCCGGGCAGGGCGGTGCGCAGCGCCGGGCCGAAGGAGGCCGGTACGGCCGTCACCTCCGCCGCGCCGAGCAGGCGGCAGCGTTCGGCGCCCTCGGCCGGGTCCGGGTCGCCGCCCGCGAGGGCCACCTCGACCCAGCGGTGCCGGCCGTACTGGCGGACCAGCCGGGCGATCCGGAAGAGTTCGGCGTCCTCGAAGGGGCCGGCCGCCGGGGCGGTGACCAGCACCGCGCCCTGCTCGCTGCTCGCCGCCGCGGCCCTCAGCCAGCCGATCAGGTGCTCGGCGGCGCCGAAGGGCGCGGTGAGCGCGAGCCGGCCCCGGCCTTCGTCGGCGGCGAGCCAGCGCAGGGCGCGGGCGGTGTCGGCGATCAGCCTGGGGTCGCGGCCGAGGGTCATCGGTACGACGCACACCGGTCCGTCGCCCGCGGCCAGCGCGGACCGTACGGCTTCGGCGAGCGGTCGGCCCGCGGCGGCCGCGGCGTGCACGGTGGGCTCGCGGTCCACCAGGGCGGCCAGGTCGCGGCCGCCGTCGCTCTCGTGCCCGCCGGCCAGGACGACCGTCGCGGGCGTGGCGGGTGCCATCGTTCAGGCACCCACCGGGTCGTGGCAGGAGACCAGCTTGGTGCCGTCCACGAAGGCGGCCTCGACCTGGAGCAGCGGCAGCATCTCGCGCACGCCGGGCATGACGTCCGCGCCGCTGACGACCTGCTTGCCGATCTCCATGCACTCGGCGACGGTGCGGCCGTCCCGGGCGCCCTCCATGATGGCCTCGCTGATCAGCGCGCAGGCCTCGCTGTAGTTGAGCTTGACGCCGCGGTCGCGGCGTTTGCGGGCCAGATCGGCCACGACGTAGATGTAGAGCTTGTCCATCTCACGTGGGGAGAGATTCACGGGAATCACTCTTCCTTTCCGAGAATCCGATGAAATGCAAGGGAGTTGGACGGAAAACGCCTGCCGGGGCCGGCCGCGGAACCGGCCGGAATCAGATCCTGCGCAGTCGGGGAACCGCCGGTACCGCCGCCAGGAACAGCATGGTCGTCAGGACGAACGGCCAGGTGAAGGCATGGCCGCCGAACGGCGCGGCCAGCGCGCCGAGCGCCGGGGTCAGCACGGTGGCGGCGGCCGCGCCGAGCACGGCGTAGGCCGCACTCCAGCCGCCGGGGGCGACGAACACCCCGCACAGCGCGAGCGCCACCAGCACCCCGCTGTACCCGAGCAGTCCCTGCCCGACGGCCTCGGCGGGCGCGCCGAAGGCCCAAGCGGTGAGCAGCGCGGTCGCACTGCCGACGCAGGCCATCAGCCCGGCCGGTCGGCTGGCGACGAACAGCCCGGCCAGGAACAGCAGGCCGACGTACCACTGCGGCATGAAGAAGATCTGGCCGATGTTGGCGAGGAACCCGTGCCAGAGCTGTTCCCAGCTCAGCCCGGTCGCCCCGGTGGCCGGCACGGGCAGCGCGGCCGGGCCGGCGTCCTGGTGCCACAGGTGCCGCAGGCCGGGCGCCGCGGCCGTGATGGCGGTGGCGACCAGGCAGAACGGCGCGGTCAGCGCGGGGAGCCCCCGGCCCTCCAGCAGCGTCCCGAGGCCCGCCGTGACCACCACGGCGACGGCGGCGCCGAGCACGGCGACCACGACGGTGGCCGGGTGTCCGGGCCCGAGGAAGACCGCGCAGCCGAGCGCCACCAGGCACCCGTTGTACCCGGTCAGCCCGGCCTCGATGGTGTCCCGCCGGAGCCCGAGGCCGTACGCGACGGCGGTGGAGACGGCGCTGCCGAGCAGGCCGTAGAGGCCGTACTGCCAGCCGGCGGCGAACAGTGCGGCGACGAAGAAGAGTCCGCACACGGCGGACGGCATGAAATCGACCTGGGCGACGCCGCGCAGGACTTCCACGACTAACTTGACGGATATCGGACGGGTAGCCCCGGAAGGCCCTTCGGGGGCTTCAGCCGAAGCCCCTTCCCCCTTTTGTCGAGCCATACTGCGCACCAATTTCCCGGTACGGCCGAGAGTGCTCGGGAGATTACTCGGGAGCCCGTTCGGCGATTCGTGGGGAACCGTACTCCTGCGGATTGCCGCACGGGATGGGGGCGTTGTGTTACGTCAAATGCACCGAGGGTGACCATCACGCCCCTGAGCTGCAACATTCTGTTGAACAGCGGCCCGGACAAGTGGTTGAGGAGGGCAATTCTTTGCGAAGTTTTACTCGCTACTGACAGGAGCCGGAATATGGCCATGCCAAGAAATCCGGCACAAAGTCGCGCCGTCCCGGCAATACGGACACCGACATCTGTGGAAACGCTGTGAAGCAAGGGTGTGGTGTGGTGGAAATGTGCTGGCACCGGAAAACGGGCGTGCGCGGCCCGGAAACGGTGCCCGACGTGCTACGGGCCCCGTTCAGGAACCGGCCCCCGACCGCAGGTGCCGGCAGAGGAAGCGCTCCGAGGACGCCAGCTCGGAGTCCGGCACCGCCGTGTGCCCGCCGGAGTTGGCGTGCAGCGTCTTCTCCCTGGATCCGAGCTCACCGAACAGCGCCAACGCCGCCTCGCGCGGCACCAGTTCGTCGTCCCACTGGAGGAGGAACCGCAGCGGCACGCCGACCCGCCCGGCCTCCTCCGTCGGCGCGGTCCGCCCGGTCAGCCCGAACACCGCCGCCGCGATCCGCCGTTCGGCCGCCACCAGCGGGATCCCGACCACGCTCCCCAGCGACAGCCCCCAGTACCCGACCGGCCCGAAGCCCTCCCCCGCCGCCTCCAGCGCGTCCAGCACCGCCCGCCACTCGGGCACGGCCCGCTCCGCGAGCGCCGCCGTGTGCCGCGTCACCCATGCGCTGATCGGCCGCCCCGCTGCCAGCAACTCCCCGATCTCGGTGGCGAACCGCTCGTCCTGGGCGCTGCGCTTCCGCTCCCCGTGCCCGGGGGCGTCGAGCGCCACCGCCGCGCAGCCGTACCGCGTCACGCACCTGCGCGCGCGTTCCACCACCCCCCGCGCCGTCTTGTGCTGCCCGCCACCGTGTGCCAGCAGCACCAGGGGCAGCCCGCCGGGCTCCGATCCCTCCGGCAGCCAGAGCACGCCGGGAACTCCGTCGACGGTGAACCGCCGCTGCGCGACGCCGTCCGGCCCGCTCTCCGAGGTGAAGTGCACGCCCCCATCATCACCCCCAACACCTGTTCGAGCACCGGATTTCCGCAACCCCGGCCGGCATCCACCACACCGGCGGCACATGGGGATTCTGGCCAAGATCGCGATCGGGTGGTGAACTGATCAACAGCGCCGCACCCTTGGACACCGACGCGGCCACCCCGTCCGCCCGTGAGGAGAGTTCATGACCCGCCCGTTCCGGTTCGGCGTCAACCTGATGACCCCGGCCGAGCGCAGCCGGTGGCGCGAGAAGTGCCGTACGGCGGAGGCCCTCGGCTACGACGTGATCAAGGTTCCCGACCACCTGGGCATGCCCGCGCCCTTCCCCGCCCTGATCGCCGCGGCCGAGGCCACCGAACGGCCCCGGCTCGGCACCTTCGTCCTCAACTCCGCCTTCTGGAACCCGACCCTGCTCGCCCGCGAGGTCGCCACCACCGACCAACTCACCGGCGGCCGGCTGGAGCTGGGGCTCGGCACCGGCTACGTGCGGGCGGAGCACGACGCGGCCGGCCTGCCCTTCGGCAAGCCCGGCGAGCGCGTGTCCCATCTCCAGCGCACCGTCGAGGAGTTGGACCGGTGGTACGCCTCGGACGACTTCGTCCCGCAACCGCTCCAGCGCCCCCGGCCGCCGCTGCTGATCGGCGGCAACGGCGACCGCATCCTGCGGCTGACCGCCCGGCACGCCGACATCGCCGCCTTCAGCGGAGCCCGTACCGACCCGGACGACCCGAGCGGCCCGCCCATCATGCTCACCGCCGACCAGCTGGACGAACGCGTCGCCGCCTACCGGCGGTTCGCCGCCGACCGCGCCGAACCGGCCGAGCTGAACCTCCTGGTCCACAGCGTCGAGGTCGCGGACGACCGCCGCGCCGCCCTGCGGCCGTACCTGCCCCGGCTGGCGCACCTGGGCGAGGACGAGGCCCTCGACCTGCCGGTCCTGCTCCTCGGCACGGTCCGCCAGATGGCCGACCAGCTGCGCGCACAGCGCGAGCGCTACGGCTTCTCGTACATCACCGTCCTGGAACCCGCGATGGAGGCCTTCGCCCCGGTCATCGAGGAACTGCGCGGCGAATGAACGCCCCCGGCGTGGAGTGGGAAGTCGGACCGGCCGACCTCCCACTCCACGCCACCGCACTACGGCTGCCGCTCCCGCAGGAACGAGAGCAGCAGCTCCGTGATCTCCGCCGGGCGCTCCAGGTTCGGCAGGTGCCCGGCCCAGGGCAGCTCGACGTGGCGGGCGTTCGGCACGCGGGAGGGCAGCACGGCCGCGATCTCGCGGAAGTCCGGCACGTCGTACGCGGCGCCGACGACCAGCGCGGGGGCCGTGATCCGGCCGAGGTCGACCTCCTCCCGGTCCGACCCGAACTTCGCCTCCGCCTGCACCTCGAAGGCGTGCCGCTGCCACAGCCGGACGGACTCGCGGGCCGCCTCCCCCGCCTCCGGGCCCAGCCAGGTCTCGACGTTCAACTCGACGGCCCCCGCGATGTCCCCGGCCTCCAGCAGCGCGTCCTCGCGCGCACCGAAGTCCCGCTTCAGCGACTCGCTCGGCCGGTGTCCGGGCATCCCCGGGCACAGCAGGGCCAGCGCGGTGACCACCTCCGGGTGCAACGCCGCCGCCGTCAGGGCGATCCGCCCACCGTACGAGGCACCGACGAACACCGCGGACTCGATCCCCAGGTGGTCGAGCAGCGCCAGCACGTCCCCGGTGTCGCTGTACGGACCGTCCGCGAGCGGCGAGTCGCCGAAGCCGCGGAAGTCGCACCGGACCACCCGGTACCCCGCGTCGACCAGCGGCTGCCACTGCGCGTCCCACATCCGCCGGTCGCACACCGAGGAGTGCAGCAGCACCACGGCGGGCCCGCTGCCTGATACGTCGTGAGAAATCACCATGCGCGGATGCTAGTGACGCCCCTGCCGGTCCCCCAACCGGTTTGTCCCGGAGCAGAACCCCTCGCCGCACCCCGTACCGGCCCCGTACGCCCCGCCCGCCCCCTGCCCTCGCGCCAGGGGGGCAACTTTCCACTCCACCACGCCAGCCCTCAGCCCGCCGCGGCGTCGCCGAGCAGCAGCCGCGCCGCCACCGTCGTGCCGTCCGTGCGGATCCCGCCCGCGACCGCCGCCGCCCGCGCCGCGGTCTGCGGGGCCAGGGCCTGCTCAAGAGCGGCGGACAGCGAGTCGACGGTCGGGTTCGGCCCGTCGTGGGCGGCGCCGATGCCCAACTCGGCGACCCGCTCGGCCCAGTAGGGCTGGTCCACGATCTGCGGCACCACCACCTGCGGCACCCCGGCCAGCGTGGCCGCGGTGGTGGTGCCCGCGCCGCCGTGGTGGACGACGGCGGCGACCCGGGGGAACAGCGCCTGCTGGTTGACCTCGCCGACGGCGAAGCAGTCGTCACCTCCGTCGGCCACCGACAGGTCCGCCCAGCCCCGGGCGAGCACCAGCCGCCGCCCCTGCGCCCGGACCGCCTCGACCGCGACCTGGGCGGCGTCCGGCGCGCCCTGCATCGGCATGCTGCCGAAGCCCACGTACACCGGCGGCTCGCCCGCCGCCAGGAACGCCGACAGGTCGGCGGGCAGCGGGCGGTCGTCCGGCAGCAGCCAGGCGCCGGTCTGCACGATCTCCTGGTCGGCGAACGGCTGCCAGGGGCCGAGCAGCGGGTCCGTCGCCAGCCAGGGTCGGTCGGTGAAGACGTGGTCGCGCACGTTGTCCACGGCTGGCAGCCCGACCGACGCCCGGTGGGCGTTGACCTCTTTCCCGAACAGCGCGTTGATGGCCCTGATGTTGAGCTCCCACAGTTCCCGGTGGTCCGTCACCTCCGACGGGTACGGGTGGCCCGGGAACTCGACCGGCCGGTGGTCCGGGGAGGGCAGCGTGACCGGCTGCAGGGAGACGTGCACGTAGCGGGCGCCCAGCCGCTCGGCCGCCGACTGCGCACCCGCCACCGCCGGGAGCAGCCCGGTCGCCACCACCACGCCGTCCGGCTCGGCCTGCGCCAGCACCGCCGCGTGGAACTGCGCGAGCAGCGCCGCCACCCGCCGGGAGAAGCCCTCCGGCCCCGGGCGCGGCCCGCTCACCAGCGGGCGCACCGGATCCCCGACCGGGACGAGCACCACCCCGACGGCGGCCAGCCGCTGCGCGAACTCCTCGTCCGGCGGCGCGCACACCCGCACCTGCGCGCCGAGGTCCCGCAGCCGCACCGCGAGGCCCGCCAGCGGCTGGACGTCCCCGCGCGAACCGTACGTCGACAACACCACACGCATCTCTTGCATCTCCCGTTCCCCCCGGGTCCGGCCCCGGAGTTGGAGATTCTGCGGCACGACCGGGGCCTTGCGGCAAGGCCCCCCGTGCGCTATAGGTTGAGAGTGGCGAGGAGCGTCCTCATCGGTAGTCGACCACCGCCACGACCTCCTCGACCAGCCTCCGCGCCCGCTCCACGGTCTCCGTCAGCGCCTCCGCATCCTCCCCCGGCGCCCCCAGCAGGCCGCGCACGCGCGACCCGAAGTCCCGTGGAACGTCCGTGAGTTGCTCAACCGCAGCGAGCGCCCCCTTCTCGTTCAGGCACCAGCGGCGGTGGTGCGCGTACAGCGCCTGCACCAGCACCCCGACCGCCCGGGACAGGCAGAGCGAGACGTACAGGACGTCCGCCCGCGCCGCCCCCTTCGCCGCGACACCGACCAGGAACTCCGCCTCCCACACGGCCGCCGTCAGCGCACCGCGCAGCGCCTCGGGGTAGTTCGCGGTCTGCGTCCGGAGCGCGGCCAACTCCCCTGCGGGATCGGCGAGTACGCGCCCGAGCGCGACCTCGCCCGGGTAGCAGGGCGACCAGAACCCCAGCGGGTGCCCGGCCTGCACGCCCACCTCGTACCGGCCCTCACGGCAGTCCGCCCACACCCGCTCGACCCGGTCGAGGTCCCGCAGGATCCAGTCCACGGCGACCCCGTCCACCCGCAGCCACGCCCCGCCGTTCACCCACGGCCCCCAGCCGCCCGGCCCGGCCACCTCGACCCCCGGCCCGGCCAGCGCGCGCAGCGCGTCCAGGTCCAACCCGCCCCGGTAGTACACCCCGAGGTCCCAGTCCGACCCCGGCCGCTCCTCCCCGCGTGCCCGGCTCCCGCCGAGCATCACCCCCACCACACCCGGCACCTGCGCCAGTTGGCCCGCCATCCGTTCGATGTCCGCTCGCATACCGGGCAGTGTGGCAGGCGGGCGCGTTCAGCGCCGGTGGCCGCCCACCCGCGGATCGTCCTCGGCCACCGCGAGCGTCGCGGCGGCCGCCCGCAGCTTCCGCTCCCAGGCGTGGAACGCCTCCGGGTTGTCCGTCTCCTGCTCCTCCAGACAGGAAGGGCAGCACTCCACGGTGACCGTCTCGACGAACCGCCACTCCACCTCGGTGGCGCTCTCCCCCATGCCCTGCCAGACCTGGGCGGCGGCCTCCTTCGGGGTGAGCTCCCCGGCGGTCAGAGCGGCGGCCAGGTGACGCACCAGGCACCGCTCGGCCAGGCCCTGCTCCGGCATCACGACGCCGAGCTCGTCCATCGCCTCCCGCAGCAGCTCCTCCAGCTCGTCCGCGCGCTCGGCGCCGCCGCCCGCCGGTCGTCGACCTCGGCGCACAGCCACCAGGTGTTGGTCCTCCACTCCACCCGCCGATCGGCCGGCTCCAGCACCAGGGGCTCATCGGCCAGTTCGGCGATCCACGTCAGCAGCATCCCGGCAGTATTCCCCGAACGGCGCATCCCCCCACGCCCCGGGAGCCCCGCGAAGGAGGCTCCCCCTACTGCGCCTGCCGGGTGAGCACGTGCCCGCGCCGCCGTGACTTCCGGCCCCTGACGGGCGCGGGCGGTTCCAGGGTGAGGACGTGGTCGGCGAGGGGCAGCAGGGTGGGGTCGTGGGTGATCAGGATGGTGGTGCGACCGGACATAAGGCGGCGCAGCGGGGGGATGAGCTGCTGGACGGTGCGCGGGTCGAGGCCGGTGGTGGGTTCGTCGAGGACGAGGACCGGGGTGTCCCGCAGGAAGGCGCGGGCGATGGCGATGCGCTGGCTCTGGCCGCCGGAGAGCTGGAAGCCGTCGGCGCCGATGACCGTGCCGTAGCCGTCGGGGAGGGCGGTGACGAAGCCGTGGGCGCCGGCCGCGCGGGCCGCGCCCTCGATGTCGGCGCGCGGGGCGTCCGGGCGGCCGTAGGCGATGTTGTCGGCGATGGTCGCGTGGAAGAGCGGGGCCTGCTGCGGCAGCAGGGTGACGGCCTGGCGCAGGGCGGCGAGGGTGAGGCCGCGGGTGTCGTGGCCGTCGAGGCTGATCGTGCCGGCCTCGGGGTCGAGGAAGCGGACGAGGAGCTTGGCGAGGGTGGACTTGCCGCTGCCGCTGGGGCCGATGACGGCCAGGGTCTCGCCGGGTGACAGGTCGAAGGCCAGGTCGGTGAGGACCGGCGGGCCGCTGCCGCCGCCGACGACCGGGTAGGCGGCGCGCACGCCGTCGAAGGTGACGCGGCCGCGCACGGGGCCCGGGTCCCGGGCGTCGTCGCCCTCCCGTACGGGGCTGGTCATGTCGTGCAGTTCCAGGACGCGTTCGCCGGAGGCGCCGGCGGCGCCGGCCAGCGGGATCAGCCCGGAGAGCTGCTGAACGGGTTCGAACAGCTGGGCCATGAAGGCGGCGAAGGCGAGCAGCCCGCCGAGGCTCAGGTTCCCGTGGATGACCTCGTACGCGCCGACGCCCACCACGACCAGCGCGGCGAGCAGTTCCAGCACGCTGAGGAACGGCTGGTAGAGGTCGGCGACCCTGGCCGAGGCGAGTTCGGCGTCGAGCAGGGCCAGGCCCTCGCGGTGGACCCGTTCGACCTCGCGGTGCTCCTGCCCGTAGCTCCGGGCGACGACCACGTTGCGCAGCGACTCCTCCAACAGCGCGGTGACACCGCCGGCTCGGCGCTGGACCTGGCGTTCACGGATGCGGATGCGCCGCCCGAACAGACCGGTGGCGAGGATGAAGAGGGGGGCGGCGAGCAGTGCGGCCACCGTGAGCGGCCAACTGAGGTAGAACGCGGCGCCGGTGAACAGCAGGAGGCTGACGCCGGCGACGGCGCCTTCGACCATGCCGGTCGCCACCAGTTGTTCGATCGCCGCGATGTCGGAGGTCATCCGGGCGACGAGGTCGCCGCGCCAGCGGATCTCCAGGGTGTCGGGCGGCAGGGTGTGCAGGTGGGCGAGGGTGTCGGTGCGCAGCCGCAGCATGTAGCGTTCGGCGGTCCTGGTGCTGGTGTAGGTGCCGGCGAAGGTGAGCAGGGCGGCCGCGACGGCGGCGCCGAGCATGGCTCCGGCGAGCGGCCAGAAGTCGGCGAACTCCCGTGGTACGAGGACGTCGTCGATGAGGTCCTTGAACAGCCAGACCGAGACGACTTCTCCGAACGCGCCGAGCACCAACAGGACGGCGCTCAACGGGAGCCAGCGCACGTCCGGGCGTACCCAGGGCCAGAACCGTCGGAGGAGTTCACCCACCGGGATGGCCGGCGAGTCCGCCACCGGCCCCTGGGCGTCGGTCTCCGGCGCCCGGTCGATGGCCGTCCCTTCCCCCTGTTTGCCCGGGATCCCGCTGTCCCCGATCCCGCCGTCCCCCGGGGACCCGTGGCCCCCCGAGGCCGCAACTCGGCGCATGGCGCACCCCGTTCATGATGAAAGGGGCCGGCGGTGGCACCGCCGGCCCCCAGGTTGTCAGCTATGTCGGGTTGCTCGGGGCAATCCGACTCAGCCGGTTCCCGTCATCGGAAGCCGAAGCGACGACGACGGTGGTGGCGACGACGACGTCCTCGTCCACCATGGCCTCGACGGTCGAAGTAACTCATTTGCGGCTCTTTTCTCTCGTCGCACCAGTGCTACGCACACCCAGGACCCCCGCCGAGGCGTTGGTTTGCTGGGAGATGCGAAGAAGCTGCACCGGATCTGCCGTTTGTGGTCGGGATCCGTCCGGCGGGGCCGGAAGCGGAGATCCGCCCTGGTCCCTCCCACATCTCCAGTATCCGGGTGCCGACCGAACGCGCAGCTTCACTGCTCGCTCCGGGTGACGGACGGGCTCCGCCGGGGGGCGACGGGCGGGCTCCCCCAGGGGGCGACGGACGGGCTCAGCCAGGAGTGACAAAACCGGCTCAGCCAGCGGTGACGCCGCTCGCGCCCGCCCGCCCGGCGGCGCCGAGCACCGCCCGCACGCCCGCGGTGAGCACCGAGGCGTCCCGCCCGACGCCCCAGACGACCGCGCCCCCGATCCGCGCCTCGACGTACGCGACGGCGTCCGGCCCGCCGCGGACGGCGTGTTCGCTGAAGGAGAGGATCTCCACGCCCACCGCGTCGGCCACCGCGTCCAGCGGCCCGGCGCCGGTGCCGGGGCGGCCGTTCACCTCGGCGCGGTCCTCGCCGACGGTCCAGGTCCACTCCGGGGGCACCGCGTCCAGGTACTCGGCACGGAACAGCCGGTACAGCTCCTCCGCGGTCACCTCGCGTCCGCTGTCGTCGGTGGCCTCCTGCACGACCCGGGCGAACTCGATCTGCAGCCGCCGGGGCAGTTCGAGCCCCTCCCCGGCCTGGAGCAGGTAGGCGATCCCGCCCTTGCCGGACTGGCTGTTGACCCGGATGACCGCCTCGTAGTCGCGCCCGAGGTCCGCCGGGTCGATCGGCAGGTACGGCACCGACCAGGGCGCCTGCCGCTCGGGCACACCCAACTCGGCGGCGGTCTTGGCGTGTTGGGCGAAGCCCTTCTTGATGGCGTCCTGGTGGGTGCCGGAGAAGGCGGTGTGCACGAGGTCCCCGGCGTACGGGTGCCGCTCGTGCACCGGCAGCCGGTTGCAGTGTTCGACGGTGCGCCGGATCTCGTCGATGTCGGAGAGGTCGAGCATCGGGTCGACGCCCTGGGTGTGCAGGTTGAGGGCGAGCGTCACCAGGTCGACGTTCCCGGTCCGTTCGCCGTTGCCGAACAGGCAGCCCTCGACGCGCTGCGCGCCGGCCAGGACGGCGAGTTCGGCGCAGGCCACGCCCGTGCCGCGGTCGTTGTGCGGGTGGACGGAGAGGATGACGGAGTCCCGGCGTTCGAGGTGGCGGTCCATGTACTCGATCTGGTCGGCGTACACGTTGGGGGTGGCGATCTCGACGGTCGCGGGCAGGTTGTGGATCACCGGGCGGTCGGGGCTCGCGTCCCACAGTTCGCTCAGCCCGTTGCAGACCTCCAGGACGTAGTCCGGTTCGGTCAGGTTGAACACCTCGGGCGAGAACTGGAACCGTACGCCGTCGCGCCCTTCGCCGAGCCGGGCCATCAGGGTGGCCGCCTCGGTGATCAGCGACCGCAGTTCGGCCCGCTCCTTGCCGAGGACGACCTGCCGCCACAGCGGCGCGGTCGCGGTGTAGAGGTGGACGACGACGTCGGGCAGGCCCTCGACGGACTCGAAGGTGCGCTCGATGAGGTCGGCCCGGGCGGCGGTGAAGACGACGAGGGTGACGTCCTCCGGCACCGCGCCCGGGGTGGTGGCGAGTTGGCGGACGAAGTCGAAGTCGGTGCGGCTGGCGGAGGGGTAGCCGACCTCGATCTCCTTGAAGCCCATGGCCAGGAACAGGTCGAACATCCGCCGCTTGCGCGCCGGGTCCATCGGTTCGGCGAGCGCCTGGTTGCCGTCGCGCAGGTCGACGGGCACCCACAGCGGCGCCCGTTCGATCCGCCGGCCGGGCCACCGGCGCATCAGCGCGGGGACGTGGACCCGTTCGTGGGCGGGCCGGTAGCGGTGGGAGGGCATGGCGCCGCCGCGCTGCGGGTTCCAGGCGGGGGCGTCGGCCGGGACGGGCCCGGCGGGGGCGTGCAGGGTCGGGAAACGCATCGGGACTCCTGGTCGCTGGTACCGGAGACCGGCAGGTCGGCGCCCCGCAGCGGGGTGCCGGTCCGGTCACGCCCCGCTGCGGCCGCCAAGAAGGAGGCCCCCCGGAAGGGGACGGCACGGCTGCATGCCGGGTAGAGTAACCACGACTCAAGTCCTCAGACAACCCGACAGGTGACGACGATGCCAGCGCTCCGCCCCTCCCCCCTCGCCGAACAGGCCGCCGCCCTGATCGAGGAGCGGATCCGGACCGGCGAGTGGCCTGTCGGCGGCCGGCTGCCGGGCGAGGTGGCCCTCGCCAAGGAGCTGGGCGTCGGCCGTTCGACCGTCCGGGAGGCGCTGCGCACCCTGGCCGCGGCCGGGATGGTGCACAGCCGCCAGGGCTCGGGGGTGTTCGTGACCTCCGACCGCCCCTCCGGCGGGGACTGGGCGACCCGGCTGCGCCGCGCGGAGCTGGCGCACGTCTACGAGGTGCGGACGATGGTCGAGGTGCAGGCCGCCCGGCTGGCGGCCGAGCGCCGCACCGAGGCGGACCTCGCGGCCGTGGACGCCGCACTGGCCGCCCGGCACGCGGCCGGCGAGGGGGACGACACGGCCTTCGTGGACGCCGACATCGCGCTGCACACGACGATCGTGGCCGCCGCCCACAACCCCGTCCTGGATGACCTTTTCGCCCAGTTCGCCCCGGTTCTGAGGGAGCATCTGGTGGCGCTGGTGGGCCTCTTCGGCCTGCGCGAGGGCGATCCGAACCAGGGCTACGAGTCGCACGCGGAGCTCGTCCGGGCGCTGCACGACGGCGATCCGGAGGCGGCCGGGCGGGTACTGGCGGCGGAGCTGGAGGCCACCCGCTCCCGCCTGTTGAGCGCCTGAGGCCCTTCGGAGGCGGCGTCACACAGTTTTCACACCACGGCCATCCGTCGGCCGTGAGCATCGTTGACACTGTGTCAGGCTGTGTCGGGACCGGCTGCTTCGGGGACGAACGGTCAACGTTCGGGTGACATTGTGCCTGGTTCGTGCGCAAGTACCATCCAGGCGGCGAACGCGCATTCACTCTAATCACACGATATGACTAGTATCGCCTCGTCAAAGCCCGTGCCCCGGACGGCCCGCCCCTCACCGGCCGGCCGCCAGCCCCAAGGAGTCTGCTCTGCGCGCGCGTGCGAATCGGCGGCCCCCGGCGCCGAAGGCCCCCCGCAGGCGTCCACGCCTGTCCCTGCGGACGGCGCTGCTCGTCCTGGCCGTCGTCCCCAGCCTGGCCCTGGCCGCCCTCTGGGCCGTCACCAGCGGTGAGACCATCGCCGACTTCCAGCGACTGGCCGACCAGGCCACCATCGCGCAGAAGGCCGGCCAGCCGTCCAACATCGTCTACTACAACCTCCAGGAGGAGCGCCGGCTCAGCGCCGAGGCGCTCGCCCGGCCCGGCTCCAACACCGACCAGCTGCGCCGCCAGCGACAGCTGACCGACGATGCGGTACGGCAGTTCCAGACCCTCTCCGGGGCCACCGCCGACAACGCCCCCGCCGAGGTCCGCGCCGCCGTCGTCGAAGCCCGCCAGGCCATGGGCAAGCTGGCCGAGCAGCGCGCCGCCGTCGACCACGGCAGCGTCGACCAGCAGGCCGTCTTCACCTACTACACCGACCTGATCAGCGTCGACCTGAGGCTGTTCACCGCGCTCAGCCGCGTCGACACCGGTGAGGTCACCTGGCTGTCCAAGACCCTGGTCAACTCCTTCTGGACCAAGGAGATGCTCGCCCGCGAGGACGCGATCCTGGCCCGCGGCTGGCCGAGCGGCCGGCTGTCCGCCGCCGACTACCAGCAGGTCCAGCAGCTGATCGGCGCCCAGGACCACCTGCTCAACGTCCAGGTCCTGCCGTACATCCCGGACGCCGAGGCGCCCGCCTGGCACGACCTGGTCAACAGCCCCTCCTGGCAGGCCAAGACCGCCGTCGAGCAGTCCCTGCTCAAGCCCGCCGCCCCCGACGCCAACGGCACCGTCAAGCTGCCGGCCGCGCAGGACCAGTGGCGCCAGGGCGTCGACGGGCTCAACCCGCCGCTGGTGAAGGCGATCGAGGCCCGTACCAACGGCATCGTCGACGTCGCCAAGGGCGCCCTGCTCGGCATGCTCACCCGCGTCGTCCTGACCACCGTCATCGGCCTGATCACCGTCATCGCGGTGATCATCGCCTCCTGGCGGATCAGCCGCTCGCTGCGCCGCCGGATCAAGGAGCTCCAGACCCAGGCCGAGGACATGGAGCGCACCCTGCCCGAGGTCGTCGACCGGCTCGGCCGCGGCGAACAGGTCGACGTCGAGGCCGAGACCCGCGCCGTCACCACCGGCACCCACGGCAACGGCACCGACGAACTCGCCCGCCTCGGCCAGGCGCTCAACCTGGCCCGCTCCGCCGCCCTGGAGGCCGCCGTCCAGCAGGCCGACCAGCACCGCGGCTTCGAGCGGCTGCTCCAGCGCGTCGCCCGCCGCACCCAGCTGCTGATCGGCCGCCAGCTGCGCAAGCTGGACGAGCTGGAGCGCCGGCACGACGACCCGGAGGTCCTGGAGGGCCTGTTCGACCTCGACCACCTGACCGCCCGCCTGCGCCGCTACGAGGAGAACCTCGTCATCATGGCCGGCGGCCAGCCGCAGCGGCGCTGGCGCAAACCCGTCCCGCTGCTGGACGTGCTGCGCGCCGCCCAGGGCGAGGTGCAGGACTACCGCCGGATCATGATCGACGTCGAGGGCCACCCGTGGCTCTCCGAGCGGGCCGTCGGCCCGGTCGCGCACGTGCTCGCCGAGCTGATGGAGAACGCCACCACCTTCTCCAAGCCGCCCACGCCGGTCGAGGTGCGCGCCGCCATGGTCGGGCGCGGGCTCGCGGTCGAGATCGAGGACCGGGGCCTGGGCATGGACCCGGAGCAGTACGAGGCGGCCAACACGCTGATGAGCCGCCCGCCGCGCACCGACGTGCTGGCCCGCGCCGACGACATCCGGCTCGGCTTCCACGTCATCGCCCGGCTGGCCTCGCTGACCGGGCTGAAGATCGAGTTCCGTCCGTCCGCGTTCGGCGGCACCCGGGTGGTCGTGCTCGTCCCGGACGAGCTGGTCATCGACGGCGACGCCGGGCTGCCGGACGCCGCGCCGGTCGAGCCGATCCCGCTGGTCCGCCGCTCGCGCCGGGCGGTGCTCACCGCCTCCAACGAGGCGCCCGAGCCCGTGGTGCCGCCGGCGCCGCCGGTCGCGCCGGTGGACTCCTTCGCCCCCGGCGAGCACTTCGCGGGCGTGCCGGCGACCCCCGCCGAGGCGTTCGTGCCGGCCGAAGCGTTCGTGTCGGCCGAGGCGTTCGCACCGGCCGTGCCCGCGGCGCCCGTCGAGGCCTTCGCATCCACCGAGGCCTTCGCGCCCGCAGCACCCGTGGTGCCCGCCTTCCCGGAGCAGCAGCCGGTGTTCCCGGAGCGGCCGGCCCCCTCCTACCACGGGCAGTCGTACGAGCAGCCGATCCAGCACAGCTCCCCCGCCGACCACCGGCCCACCGCCCAGGACGCCGCGCCCGCGCACGACGTCCCGTCCCCGCACGACACCCCGTCCCCGCACAACGCCCCCTCCCAGCCCGACACCCCGGTCTACCCGGACATCGCCTACGCCCGGGTCACCGAGGCCGAGGCCCCGTACGCCGACGAGCAGTACCGCCCGGCCGACCACTACCGGCTCGCCGAGCGGCGCCGGCGCCGCGAGTACCCCTCCGCCGTGCCGGTGAGCGAGGTCGAGGGCGGGCAGCCGCCGCTGCCGCAGCGGGTGCGCCAGGCCAGCCTGGCCGCCGAACTGCGGGTGCCGCCGCCGGCCCGCCAGCAGTGGGTGGAACCGGCCCCCGAGCCCGACGCCACCGACGGCGGCGGCCCGCTCCAGCCGCCCGTCCCGTCCGAGCGCCCGGCGCGGCGCTCCGGCGCGACCATCGGCGCCTTCCAGCGCCAGTCCCGCGCCGCCCGGGCCCAGGACAGCGGCGAGCACCCGCTGCCCGTCCACGCGACCCCGCCGGCCCCACCCAGCGCGCCCGCCGGCCCCCCAGTTTCCGCGCCCGACCCGTCCCCCTGGGCCCTGCCGGCCGCGGAAACCCGAACCACACGAACGGATGACCAGTGATGAACCGTACGATCGCCACCCACCAGGACCTGGACTGGCTGCTGGACGGGCTCGTCGACTCGGTGCCCGGGACCCACAACGCCGTCCTGCTCTCCGACGACGGCCTCGTGGTCAGCCACTCCCGCACCATCGAGCGGGCCGACGCCGAGCGCCTGGCGGCCATCGCCACCGGCCAGCAGTCCCTCGCCCGGGGCGTCGGTCAGCTCTTCGACGGTGGCGCGGTGCACCAGGTGATCGTCGAGCTCGCCGAGTGCTGGCTGTTCATCATCGCCGCCGCCCAGGGCACCCACCTGGCCGTGGTCGCCTCCCAGGAGGTGGACGCCGAGGTGATGTCCGTCGCCATGCACACCCTGGTGCAGCAGGTCGGCCAGAAGCTCACCACCCCGGCCCGCGGCGGCGACGGCGCCCCCGCGTCCTTCGACGCCTTCGCCGCCCGGAACCGGGGCTGACGACCGGTGGGCCCGCACAGCGAGCAGGGGGGCGGCCAGGCACGCGGCCGGGTGCCGCACTGGAGCGAGCTGGAGGAGCAGGACGCGGAGGACGAGACGGGCGTCATGGTGCGCCCGTACACCATCACCCGCGGCCGCACCGCGCCCGAGCGCGACGACCTCACCCTCATCACCGTGATCACCACGGTCGAGGAGGAGGCCGACGCGGCCCTGGCGCGGGGCAGCCGCGCCGGTGCCCGCGGCCTCCAGCCCGAGCACCGGATGATCCTCGACCACTGCCGCCGCCCGGCGGCGGTCGCCGAGGTGGCGGCCGGCCTGGACCTCCCGGTCTCGGTCACCAAGATCCTGCTGGGCGACCTCGTCGCCCAGGGCCTGCTGAAGGCCCGGGCGCCGCTCTCGGTGGCCCGCGCCGCCGGGGGCGTGGACCTCGGCCTGCTCACGGCCGTACGCGAAGGACTCCGGAGACTCTGAACATGGCATCACCCCACTCCGCCATCGATGGCCCCGCCGCCGCCCCGGCCGCCGTCAAGATCCTGATCGCGGGCGGCTTCGGCGTCGGCAAGACCACCCTGGTCGGCTCGGTCAGCGAGGTCACCCCGCTGCGCACCGAGGAGTACCTGACCACGGCCAGCGTCGGCGTCGACGACCTGGACGGCGTCGACCAGAAGGACACCACCACCGTCGCCCTGGACTTCGGCCGGATCACCGTCAGCTCCGAGCTGGTGGTCTACCTGTTCGGCACGCCCGGGCAGGAACGGTTCTGGTTCATGTGGAACGACCTGGTCAACGGCGCCCTCGGCGGGATCGTCATCGCCGACACCCGGCGGCTGGACACCAGCTTCGCCTCGATCGACTTCTTCGAGAGCCGGGGCATCCCGTTCGTGGTCGCGATCAACTGCTTCCACAGCCACAACACCCGCACCCCCGACGAGATCCGGGCCGCGCTCGACCTCGACCCGCAGGTCCCGATGCTGATCGGCGACGTCCGCGAGCGCGCCTTCGGCCGCGACCTGCTGCTCGCCCTGGTCGACCACCTCATGGACCTCGCCGCCGTCACCCCCGTCGGCTGAACCTCCCCCGGAGCAATCCCATGACCTCACCCCTGCGCGTCCTCGTCCACGGCGGCGGCATCGGCGGACTCACCCTCGCCACCGCCCTCGCCCGCCGCGGCCACCACGTCGAAGTCGCCGAACTGCGCGACCGGCTGGAGGCCCTCGGGGTCGGCATCATCCAGCCCTCCAACGCCCTGCACGTGATGCGCGAGATCGGCGTGCTGGACGAGTGCCTGGCCGTCGGCTTCGAGTGGGAGGTGCTGACCATCTGCGACCCGGCCGGCACCACCCTGGCCGAGATCCCCCAGCCCCGGATGGGCGACGCCCCCTCCAACAACGGCATCCCGCGCCCCGCCCTGGCCCGGGTGCTCGCCGACGCGGCCGTCTCGGCGGGCGCGAGGATACGTTTCGGCACCACCATCGCCTCGATGACGGACGACGGCGAGGGCGTGGACGTCACCCTCAGCGACGGACACCGCGCCCGCTACGACCTGGTCGTCGGCTTCGACGGCATCGGCTCGCCGCTGCGCAGACACCTGTACGGCGACAAGTACGCCCCCGAGTACACCGGCTTCGCCAACTGGCGCGTCACGCTGCCCCGCACGCCCGAACTCAAGGGCGTGCTGATGTCGGCGGGCAACCTCAAGGCCAAGGCGCTGCTCACCCCGATCAGCAGCGACCTCATGTACCTGGGCTCGGTGTTCGCCGAGGCCGAGGACTTCCGGCCGGACCCCGCCCGCGCCCACGAGCAGCTGCGCGAGCGCCTGGCCGGCTTCGGCGGCCCGATCGCCGAGGCCCTGGAGCAGATCACCGACCCGGAGGCGGTCGTCTACTCCCGCATCTCCCAGGTCACCGTCGAGGAGCCCTGGCACGTCGGCCGCGTCGTGCTGGCCGGCGACGCCGCCCACGCCTCCACCCCGCACCTCGCCCAGGGCGCCGCGATGGCCGTCGAGGACGCCCTCGTCCTCGCCCAGAGCCTGGACGCCGCCGACTCCGTCCCGGCCGCCCTCGCGGCCTGGGAGGAGCGCCGCCGCCCGCGCGCCATGTGGGTGCAGTCGCTGTCGAGGGCAATCCTCAAGCAGGAGACCGGCACCCCGACCACCCCGGAGGAGGACGAGCTCCTCAAGGTCGGAATCCCGGGCGCCGCGCACGTGCTCGTCAAGCCGTACTGAGCCCGGCCGTACTGAGTTCTGCTGTACGGGCCCCGCGCGGGGTTGCGCCCGCGCGGGGCCGGTAGCAGGCTGGCGGTCGACCCGAACGTCGACGGTCAAGGGGCACGGTGTCGTCCCTGGGTGCGACGGCTTCGTCAGGATCAACCTGCTCAACGAGCCCGCTCTCGCGGGGCTCCAGGCCTTCGCGCAGCGGTGACGGCGCCGATCGCGTCACGCCGCTCCCAGACGGCGGCGGAGATCCGGGCCAGCAGCCGGGCCGCCGGATCGGTGCGGTCCTCGCCGGTGGCGAGCGGGCCGGTGTAGCAGACGGCGATCAGGTACGGCGGGCAGTCGGCCGGGTGGACGAGGCCGACGCTGTGCCGAACGCCTGGGAACCAGCCGTTCTTGAACGCGATCCGGGTGTTCGGGGGAAGGCCCGCCGCGAGGTCCACCCGGAAGTCGTTGCGCTCCAGGAGTTCGAGCAGTTCGGGCACGTCGCCGATCGACCGCAGCAGCCGGACGAGATCGCGGGCGCTCACCCGGTTGTGCACGCCCGCGTCGCGCGCCGCGTAGTCCTCGATCCCGCGCGGGCTGGCGCTGCGGGTCGCACCCGCCCTGCGCCACACCTCGGCCACGGCACGGGGGTCCGTACGGGCCAGGCAGAGGTTGGTGGCCAGGTTGGAGGAGTGCGTGATCATCCGCTCGGCGAGCAGCCGGAGGGGAACGTGCGTGCCCAGGAGCTCCCAGGGCAGCGGATCACTGTCCCAGTCCGGATCGTTCCCGAACTCCCCACCCACGACGGACTCGAAGCGGTTGACGACCGGCACCTCGGCATCGAGGTTCACCCCGCTCCGGACGAGCGCGGCCAGCACCGCGACCTTCATCGTGCTCGCCGCATCGTGCAGTTCGTCGGGCTGACGCACGAACACCGGCTCCGCCTCGCCCGCCCAGGGGGCCACCACCACAGAGAGCATGGAGGAAGAGTAGGGGAGACAGCGCCAGATTCCGCTGGCCGGCCCAACCAACACGCCCGCACGCTCGCCCACGGACGCCCCGCCGTCGGATCAGCTGACGTGTTATGAAGGGATTCACCGTTGGGATGAGGAGGGACATCTTGGGTATCGTCATCGCGCTCATGGCTGGACTCGTCGCCGCCGTCATTGGCGCCGTCATTTTCCTGGCCCGCCGGGATCGGTCACGTGGCGAATTTCCGGACGACACCACCGGAATGCTGATCGAGCGGCAGCGTACCGGTCAGGCCGCCCATCTTCGTGCAACCTATTCCAGCGGTGCCGTCCACCACGGAACCGGGCTGGCATCCGACGACCTGCACAAGTACTACTCCTAGAGGGCGGCCGGACGTCGACAGTGGTGTGCGGGCGGACGCCGCGCTGACGGGACCGCGCCTTCCGGCCGTGGACTTCACCGGGTCCCGGCCCCCCGAGACCGACGACGACCAGCGGCGCCCGGTCCACCGACCGGGCGCCGCCCCGGCCGTCTTCGGGCGACGGGCGATCAGATGGACCGGACGGTGGCCGGTTGAGCGTCTTCGTCCCGACGGATCGTCCTCGCGGACGTGCGATAGGTTCCGACCATGGATGATCTTGGACCCGTCGCCTGGCCGCCCGCCCCGATCAGGACCGAAAGGCTCGTGCTCCGTGAGCCCGAGGCCCGGGACCGTGCGGCGTTCATCGAGCTGCTGGCCTCGCCCGAGGTGCACACCTACCTCGGCGGCCCCCGGTCGCGTGACGAGGTCGAGCGCGAGATGCCCGAGGCGCCCGAGCGGTGGCCCGGGAGCTTCGTCGTCGATCTCGACGGGTCGATGATCGGCCAGATCCTGCTCAGGAGGGCAACGGGGCACCGTCGCCCGGCCGCCGCGGGGAAGCTCGATCTCGGCTACCTGTTCCTGCCGCAGGCCTGGGGACGCGGGTACGCCGCCGAGGCGTGCGCGGCGGCACTCCACTGGCTCGCCGGCGCGCTTCCCGGCGAACCGGTGGTGCTCACCACCCAGAGCGCCAACACCGCCTCGATGCGCCTCGCGGCGAAGCTGGGCTTCACCGAGGTGGAGCGGTTCGAGGCCTGGGACGCCGAGCAGTGGCTCGGCATGTGGTCCCCGCCGTCCGCTTGAGCCGACTCTGCGGCCCCTGAGCAGGCCTGCTGCCGCCAACTCCGGCAGCAGGCCTGCTCAGGGGTGCGCTGGGCTACAGCCGCAGGGGAGGCGGGGCCGCCGCACTGCCGGCCGCTGTCAGGAGCCTCGCGGTGTCTCGCCGGCCGGACGACGTGAACGCATGAAAGACCAGCACGAGTTGGACCACCAGCACGTACACCCACCGAACCGTCGGTGTGATCCGTAGCTGGACACCTTTCTTCGGACGCCTGTCGTCCATCACGGCATCCCCCCCGTCTCCGTGACCGACCACGGGACGTCCCACATCGAGAGATCCCCCGCCTGCTCTCCGACGGGGTCGCCGAGGGCGTTCGCCCCCGCGGACAGCCCGGCGTAGAACGTGTCCCAGCTCTCGTACACGTCGACCCCCCTGACCCCCTGCTGGTTCTGCGGCCGAGACCCCCGTGCCGGCCGCTCGAACTCCTGCATACGTTTTCCCTTTCCGTGACGGGGCCGGTGGTCTGGCGTTGCAGCGACCGCCACCGGCCCCCGAGGCTCCTCTTTGGCGCCCCGACCCGGGCCCGCGGGCCGGCCGGTCGGCCGGCCCGCGGACCCTAGACGCGGACCCAGTCAGTCGGCCTCCCGGCGCGGCAGCGGGACGGGGGCCGTCCGCGCACGCTCGTTCGCCCGCTTCAGCTCGCGGGAGACGGTGGACGCGGAGATCCCGAGAGTCTCGGCGATCTCCGTCCCCTTCCAGAGCCAGATGTGGTGGAGTTCCCAGATCCTCGCCTGCCGCTGGTCGCCGATCGCCTTGTGGACGATCCGCAGCAGCTCCTCGAACTCCAGCCGGGCACCCGGATCGTCGGGGCCGGGGTCCCGGGCCGTCGCGGGCCGGCTCCCCTCGGGGATCTCCGCGACCGGTTCCTCCCTGCGGGCAGCGGCCGACCTCCAGTGGTCGATGGCCATCCGCCGCGCCACGGTGGTGGCGTAGGCGATCACCGGCCGGTGGAACACCGTCCCCTTGCGGACCTCGTTGATCACGACCATGCACGTCCTGGCCGCGATGTTCTCGGCCGTCTGCTCGTCGTGCGTCATCTCGCGGAGACTGGTCACCAGGCGCGGCAGGAGGTCACGGACGAGCTCCTCAAGATGCGCCTCGCTCATCGGCGCCGACGGGGACGAGCCATGAGCGCCCGCCCCTTCCGACTTCGCCATGGGCGTCCTTCCGTTGGACTTCGCGGGGGTGGTCCGATGCCATCCCTCACTCCCTTGACGATGCTGAACTCGCTTTCATTGCAGGGGCATCGGCCCGGACCGGAACGGAGCCGGGCGGTGGCAGCGCGACGGCCCCGGCCTCGTCGAGGAGGCATGAAGCTCTCCATGGTTCCCCTCAGCGCACCGCACACCCTCTTCCTCGGCGAGGACGTGACGGGCTGGCGCACCGCGCTGCTGGCGGCGCTGCTGGCGGCCGTCGTCCTCGAAGTCACCACCGCCGTGTTCCGCGACGCCCTGATGGGCCTGCCGGGCCTCCTGCTGGCCGCACTCGTCGGCCCGCAGCTGACGGAACCCGCCCGGCTCCGCCTGTTGCCGTGGTGGCGCGCGGAGTTGTCGCAGCGGCTGGCCGCCGGGCCGCGCCGGTGGCGCCGGTACGTCGCCGCGCTGTGGTTCGTCCTGACGCTTGCCTGGAACGGCGCCCGGCACCGGGCCGCCTTCCTCGGCCTGCCACGCCGCCGATAGGACCCGCCGTAGCGGGCGATCGCGGGGAGTGGGAAGTCGGCGGGGCCGACTTCCCACTCCCCGCATCCGTTCTCCCCGCCTCCGGGCCGGTGAGCCACCGCCAGGCATGGGCGACGGCCCCGACGGCGGCGCACAGGGCCATCGCCATGAGGATCCGGCGCCGGGTCGCGCCGCCGGGCCTCGCACGGCCCTCACCGGCTGAAGGGCCGCCGCATCAACGGCAGTACGGCCGCGGGGTGGGACAGTGTGAACGGCACGGATATCCGGCTCGACTCACTCGACTCAGAGGACGAAGTAGCTCGCTCCGAAGGTCTGCTTGAACGAGTCGGGGCCGACCTCCGCCGTCACCGGGCCCTGGCAGTTCGCCGCGGCATGCACCAGGACCGTCGAGTCCGTGAAGTTCTCGATGAACACCGGCGACGAGGTCGCGTAGCAACCCCGCGGCGGGTTCTCGTGGAGCACGCCGTTGACCACCAGGGAGCCGGTCGCGGCCTGGGCGGGGACTGCGAGGGCGAGCACGCCGGCGACGGCGAGCAGGCCAACCCCCGTGAGACGACGACGCATGGCTGTTCTCCCTTCCGAGGGCGCGCACGTGGGGTGCGGCGCCTCCTCGGGGCCTGGATTCCCCTCGCGGGCCATCCGATTCGAAGCGGGCACCGCGATCCCTCGATCCGGCGATGGCACGCCTCGCCCGCGCGCCCCCGTCGTCCTCGGCGCACAACCCTCGTGCCTGAAGGGCCGCCTCCGCCGGGCGCTACGCTCCCGCCGCATCCTGCGCGAGGAGGCGTTGGAGGGTGGTGGCGCCCAGGTGGCTCGCCTCGGGGTTGCTCTCCCGGTAGTACCAGACCAACCCCATCGCCTGGACGAAGGCCCAGGCCTGGCCGCGCCGCCACTGGAGGTCGTCGCAGCCGAGTTCCTCGCGGAGCCGCTCCCGGGGGCCGTCGGCCAGCAGGTGCCAGGCTCCGACGAGGTCGAGGGCCGGATCGGCGGGGCCGAAGCCGCCGACGTCGAGCACGCCCGCGAGCCGGCCGTCCGCGACGAGCACGTTGGCCGGGATCAGGTCGCCGTGGCTCATCACGTCCGGGGTCCGGCCGCGCGGCAGCTGCCGCAGCTCCGCCCACATCCGCCGCAGCCGCGGGACGTCGAGGAGGCCCTCGCTGTTGGCGAAGCAGGTCTCCATCCACGCGTCGTGGACGGTCAGGTCCTCCCCGCCCCGGCCGTTCCCGCCGAACACCCGGCCGCGCGTGTCGATCGCGCGCATCCCGCGGATGAACTCGGCGAGGTCCTGGGCGAATCCGACCGAGTCGGCCGGTTCGACGGGCGTGGCGACCACGCCGGGGATCCAGGTCTGCACGGACCAGGGCAGCGGGTAGCCCCGGCCGGGCGCGCCGATCGCGACCGGCGCCGGTGTGGCGAACCGCGTACGCCCGGACAGTTCCCGGGCCGCCTCCGCCTCGCGTTCGAGCAGCCGTCGGGTCTCCTCCACCGCCGCAGACTCGATCGGGAACCGCGCCGTGAGGCCGTCGCCGATCCGGAAGATGGCGTTGACCGTCCCCTGCGACGCGAGCGCCCGGACCGGCAGGTCGGCCCACTCGGGGAACTGGTCGCGAACCAGCTCGCACACGGTGGCCGGGAGGATTGTCAGCTGGTCTTCGTGCATGCGCATCACAGGAGGCTGCCACGCGGCGATCACCGGCCACAAACGGTTTTTCCCGCCCGCACAGACGGCCCGCGCGACCAGGCTCGCCTACGAGGGGCCGTACTCCTCCCGTACGGTACGGCCCGTCACCTCGTCCGCGACGGGGACGCCGCCCCCGCCCGCTCGGCGGCCTGGACCTCCCTCACCACGGCCTTCAGGGCCGCCGCGAACTCCCCGTCCTTCCGCGCCGAGTTGTTCAGGCTGAGCGCCAGCCACTGGCGGGTGTCGTCCGAGAGGGACGCCTGCCCCTCACCGGCCTCCTCCTCGACCTGCGCCAGCGCCGGGTCCTGCCCGAGCTTGCGGCTCACCAGCCCGTGCAGGCGGTCCATACCGGCCTCCAGGGCCCGGTCGACCTCGCCGCTCGTCCGGCCCGCGACCAGCCGCGCCTTCCGCACCTCCCACGCGAAGACGTACCCCACCGAGAGCTCCACGCCAGGAAACACCGCGCCCCTCCCCTCCGAACCGCACCCGATCCCCCTCCGCAACCGGCCGCACGAACCGGCGGGTTGCCGAAGACCCTGGACAACGACCAATCAACGCAAGGTCGTTGAACAACAGGAGAAGAGAAGGCGACGGGAGCACCGCGTACGGCTTCAGAAATCCCCAATTGTCCTCCGGCGAGGACTCACTGATGATCGTAGGCATGGAGACGGAGAACACGAAGAACGCGAACCACCGCACCGGCGGGGCGGCCCGACGGGTCGTCGAGCTGAGCCACCCGATCCGGCACGGCATGGTCACCTACCCGGGCCTGCCCGCGCCCGAGATCAGCGTGCACCTCTCGCGGGAGGCCTCGCGCGACCACTACTCCCCCGGCACCGAGTTCCACATCGGCCGGATCTCGATGGTCGCGAACACCGGCACCTACCTGGACTCCCCGTTCCACCGCTTCGGCGACGGGCCGGACCTGGCGGGGCTGCCCCTCGACGGGCTGGTCGACCTGGACGGCCTGGTGGTGCGGACCGTCGACGCGCAGGACCGCGCCGTCGACCGGGACGCACTGCTGCCGCACCCGGTCACCGGCCGGGCGGTGCTGATCCACACCGGCTGGTCCCGGCACTGGGGCACCGACCGCTACGGCGCGGGCGGCCACCCCTTCCTCACCGCGCGGGGCGCCGCCTGGCTCGCCGAGCAGCGGCCCGCGCTCGTGGGCATCGACTCGCTGAACATCGACGACACCGACGACCTGGCCCGCTCCGCCCACACCACCCTGCTGGCCGCGGGCATCCCCGTCGTGGAGCACATGCGCGGCCTGGAGCAACTGCCCCTGGACGGCTTCCGCTTCCACGCCGCGCCCCCGGCCGTGGAGGGCATGGGCACCTTCCCCGTCCGCGCCTACGCGGTGCTCCCCGGCGGGGAGCACCAGCGGTAGCGCAAAGGGGGAGCGGGAGGTCGGCGGATCCGACTTCCCGCTCCCCCTTCTGCGTGGTGGGTGGTCAGCTGGTCGGGCGGGTGGCCGGCAGGGAGGCCGAGCCGGTGAGGAGGGGCCATTCCTTGTGGAACGGCGGCAGCGGGAGCTTGCTCTCGAAGAGCGGGGTGCCGAAGATCTTCAGGTGGCCGCTGAGGGCGCCGTTCACGTCGATGCCGCCGACCAGGGCCCAACTGCCCTGGACCTGCGGCCCGTTGCCGGGGAGGTCGACGGCGAGGGAGCCCTCGGCCCTGGCGCTCAGATAGGGGGCGACGGTGGTCTCGACGCCGATGGTGTCGTAGAGACCGACGTTGGCCTCGACACCCAGGGCGGCCCGCACGGACGCCTTGCCGTTGAGGCGGACGTGGACCGGGGAGATCTTGGTGTCGGCGCTGGTGGCGGAGGCCCAGCCCTTGCCACCGGTGTAGTCGGCGTGGACGGCCCAGGTGCCGGTGGCGTCCTGCTCGGTCTCCAGGTGCACCTGGCCGTCGGCACTGACCTCCAGGTAGCAGGTGAGGCCCAGGTTGACCACCACGGGCAGGCCCGCGACGGTCAGCACCGGGTTGGCCTGCAGCCTGGCGAAGGGCACCCGGATCGGCGCCGCACCGGTGTTGCGGGCGACGTCGCCGGCGACCTTCCAGTGCGCGTCGGCACCCAGGTCGAAGCCGATCGAGGCGGTGCGCGGGCTGGTGCCCGCCGCGCCGTGGTAGGCGAAGTGGACGGCCGGGTGGAGCTGGAGGGAGCCGGAGGCGTCCAGGCTCGCGCCCTCGGGGAGCGGGATGGGGGCCTTGACGTCCACCTCCAGGGTGCCGGACGCGTCGGCCTTGACGCCGTTGCCGTCGGCGCCGACGGTCGCCTTGAGGTCCTTGACCAGCGGCGTCACCTTGATGCCGTGCACGTCGACCGGGACCTGTCCGTCCGCCTCGGTGCCGCCGAGGAGTTCGGCGAGGGTGGCCGGGCGGGTGGTGAGGTTGAGGGTGCCGCCCGCGCCGGGCTGGACGCCGGTGATGGCGACCAGCGCGCCCTGCGGCGCGGCGGCGGTGGGCGGGCTGGCGATCAGCTGGCCGGGCTGGACGGCCGCGGCGGGGGCGGCGGGGGTGGCGGACGCCGACGCGGCCGGAGTGGCCGGAGCGGG
>NZ_LFMD02000007.1:1187894-1346604 GCF_015776785.2 Kitasatospora sp. SUK 42
CGGTGGCGCCGACCGGTGCGACGGCGGCCTGCGGGGTGCCGGGGCTGGTCGGCCCGCACGCGGCGGCCCCGGCGAGGATGAGGGTGAGGAGGGCGGGGCCGGCGGCCCTGCCTATCGAGGGTTTGAACACGCGGCGTCATGTTACTGACGGGGAATAAGTTTGTCGAAAACACGCCAACGACCGAGCGGGGACGAACGAAGTCGCAGGTCAGACCAGCCGCGCGACAGGCAGCCGGCCAGTCGGCAGCGGCCCCGCCCGAACGGTCGACACCAGCTCTGCCAGGTACCGGGAGCGCCCCATCGGCGCCGCCCCGAGGCTGCGCACGTGCGGACCGTCCCACTGCGCGTCGAGCAGCCGCCCGCCCGCCGCGCCGAACCGTGCCCCGAGGTCGGCGACGGCGACCCTGGCGGCGTCGGACCGCCGGTGGAACATCGAGTCCAGACTCAGCACCGGCCCGACGGCCACCCCGAACACCCCGCCGACCAGCTCATCCCCCTCCCACACCTCGACGCTGTGCGCCGCGCCGCGCGCGTTCAGCTCCACCAGCGCAGAGGCCAACTCCTCGGTCAGCCAGACCGGTTGACGGCCTGCGACGCAGGCTGCGAGCACCTCGCCGAAGGCCCGGTCCGCCGTCGTCCACCACTGCGCCCCGTTGCGCAGCCGCCGGGCGAGGCGGCTCGGCAGCCGTACGCCGTCGGGCCGCAGCACCGGCCTGGGATCCGGCGACCACCACGCCAGTGCGTAGGGGTCGCTCACGCCCGACAGCAGCGCCACCCCGTCCACTTCCCCGTACCTGGCCTCGTTGTAGGCGCTCGCGTACACGTCCGCCGCCGGTAGCGGGAACAGGCCGTGCCCGTACGCCGCCAGCAGCTCGCCCGCGTCCAGCGACCCGCCGAACGCCACCGGCCCGTCCGCCGGGGCCCGTTGGAGATCGAGGCCGTCGAAGGCGCTCGCCCTGCCAACCCCGTTCACCCTGCCAACCCCGTTCACCCGGCCGCCCCCGTCCGCCCGGCCGGTCCCGCTCGCCCGACCGCCCCCAGGAATCCGTCCGCCTCCAGCCGCGCCAGGTAGTGGTCCAGCAGCACGGCGTCCACCTCCGGCAGCTCGATCCCGCTTCCCTCCAGCGCCGCCTCCGCGTTCGCCCGGTCGAACTGGGGGAACGTCGGCCGGAAGTACAGTTCGCTGATGGACAGTTCGGTCCCCGGCGCCCGGTCCACGAACAGCGGGACGAACGGCGTGATCGGGTGCGTCGGGTGCCCGGCGGCGAACCGGACCAGTCGCCGCACCCATTCCCCGTAGGGCAGTTGGGCGATCCGGTGGCCGCGCGACCGGAGCCGGTCGGCGAGGTCCGCGAGGGCTGCCGGGCCCGGCGAGGTGAGGTGGTAGACCTCGCCGTCGGCAGGTGCGCGGGCCGCGATGTGGACCATCGCGCGGGCCAGCCGGTCGGCCGGGACGAAGTCGAGCGGCAGCTGCACCGCCGGACAGGTGCCGCTGTCGGCGAAGTAGCGGATCAGCGCGCAGAGTTCGGTGCCGGTGTTCATGACGCCGGCCCCGAGGCCCCCGGTGACGTCGTTGGTGCGCAGCACCGTCACCGGCAGTCCGTCCGCCGCCGCGTTGTGCAGCAGCTGCTCGGCGACCCACTTGCTCTCGACGTACCCGACGCCGAGCCGGTCCGGGTGCGCGAGCGGCGTCCGTTCGGTGACCTCCGGAACGCCGGCCGCGCCGAACCCGGCGAGCACGGCGAGGGTGGAGAGGTAGTGCACGGGGACGCCCCGGCTGTACCCGGCGAGCCGGACGATCTCCCGGGTGCCGCCGACGTTGGCCGCGCGCAACTGGTGGTACGGGTAGAGGAAGTTGACCCGCCCGCCGAGGTGGTAGACCGCGTCCAGGTGCTCCGCCAGCCAGGTGAACCGACCGTCGGCCAGCCCGAGGCCCGGCAGGGCGAGGTCTCCGACCAGCGGAACCACCCTCGGCTCCGCCAAGTCGCTCAGCAGATAGCGCTGTTGGGAGGCCTGCAACCGTTCCAGCGCGCGCCCTTCGTCCGGGGCGCGGACCAGGCAGTGGATCCGGGCCCGGGTGGTGGAGAGCAGGGTGCGCAGCAGGTGGGAGCCGCAGAAGCCGGTGGCGCCGGTGAGCAGGATCTCGGCGGGATCGACCCGGCAGGGCGCGGGGCTCCAGGACTGCCGGACGGCGTGGGTGAGTTGAGCTTCGGCGCACCAGTCGACGGCGGCCTCCCCCGGGCCTGTGGCGCCGCCACTGCCGGCACCGCAGCCACGGGCCTCCTGCAGGGCGGCCGTGAAGGAGTGCAGCACGGGCGAGCGCAGCAGCGCCCGGGTGAGGGTGCGCACATGGCCGACGTCCAGGCCGAACATCATCCGGGCCCGGGCGAGCATCTCCATGGCGAGCAGCGAGGTGCCCCTGAGGGTGAAGAAGTCGTCGTCGGGGCCGACGAGTTCGACTCCGAGCAGCTCCGCCCACAGCTGCCCTACGGCCCGCTCCACCCCGCTCGCGTCCACCCCGCTCGCGTCCGCCTCGGCAACCACCCGCACCGGCTCGCGCCCTGGCTCCCGCACGGACGCAGGCCCGGGCGCCCGTGGCAGCGAGCGCCGGTCGATCTTCCCTGCCGGTGTGAGCGGCATCGCCTCCAGCGGCACGAACGCGGTCGGGACGAGGTGCTCGGGCAGCCGCTCCGCGAGGAACGCCCGGATCCCCTCGCGCGGGACGCCGACGTCCCTCGTCGTGTAGTAGGCGGTGAGCGCCCGGCCGCCGTCCGGCGAGGTGCCGTCGGCGGCGATCCGGGCCTGCCGCACGCCGGGGTGGGCGGTCAGGACGGCCTCGATCTCGGCCGGGTCGACCCGGTACCCGCGCACCTTCACCTGCTCGTCGAAGCGCCCGAGGATCTCCAGCCGCCCGTCCGCCCGCCAGCGCCCGGCGTCGCCGGTGCGGTACATCCGCGCGCCGGGCAGCGGCGCGTACGGGTCGGGCAGGAAGCGTTCGGCGGTGAGCCCGGGGCTGCGCCAGTAGCCGCGGGCGAGGCCGGGCCCGCCGAGGTGGATCTCGCCCTTCCCGCCGGGCCGGACCGGGCGCAGCCGTTCGTCCAGCACGTACACCCGCACACCGGGCAACGGCCGCCCGATCGGTACGGGGGCGGCCGAGGAGCCCAGCACCTCGGGGGTGATCTCGCAGAGCAGCGAGGTCACGGCCGCCTCGGTGACCCCGTAGGCGTTGAGCAGCCGTACGCCGGGCAGCCGGTCCAGGCCGGTCCGGCAGTCCTGGCCGTACAGCAAGTCCCCGCCGACCACCACCAGCCGCAGGCCTTCCGGCGCGGGCCCGCCGGGCGGCAGCAGGTCGAGCAGGTGGTGCCAGTAGGCGGGCATGAAGTCGGCGACGGCCAGGCCGAGCCCGGGCAGCCGCCGCACCAGTTCGGTCGGTGCCCAGGTGCCGCTTCCGGTGCCGGGGCCGGGGCCGGAGCCGGAGCCGGTACCAGTGCCGGGCCCGGGCCCGGAGCCACCGCCCAGCACCACCGTCGCCCCGGAGAGCAGCGCGGCGAAGACCTGTTCCAACGCGGTGTCCGACCCGAGCGCGGCCAGTTGCAGCACCCGCTCGCCGGGCGCGAGCCCGTACGCGTGCGCGACCCGGTCGAGGGTGAACAGCAGCGAACGGTGGGTGACCGGCACGCCCTTGGGCCGCCCGGTGGTGCCGGAGGTGTAGATCAGGTAGGCCAGGTCGTCGGCGGAGGCGTCGGAGGCGTCGGAGGCGTCGTCCGGCGGCACCGCCCCGACGGCGTCCACTCCCACCCGTTCCACCCCCGCGAACCCCCTCCCCGCGATCGCCACCCGCGCCCCGCAGTCCGCCACCAGCCCGCCGAGCCGCCGCTCCGGGTGCGCCGGGTCCAGCGGCAGGAACGCCCCGCCCGCCTTGAGCACCCCCAGCCACGCCACCACCAGCTCCACCCCGCGCTCCAGGCACACCGGCACCACCTGCTCCGGCCCCACCCCCCGCGCCCGCAGCCCGGCCGCCAGCCCGTCGCTGCGCCGGTCCAGCTCGCGGTAGCTCAGCGTGACGTCCTCCCCCACCACCGCGACGGCCTCCGGGGCGCGCGCCGCCCGCGCACGGAACACGCCGTGCACCGTCCGCGCACCACCACCCGCTTCAACCCGACGGTCAAACCGGCGATCAACCCGCCGATCGGCCCGCCGATCGACCCGACGAGCAGCAGCATCCACCCGCGCCCGGCACTCCGCCCGCCCCACCGCCCCGTACACCCGTCACCACCCGCCCGGCACCGTCAAGTCCCCCGGCCACACCGCATACTGCCCGTTGTCGTTCCGGACCACGGCGTGACGGCCGAAGCTCACATCCGTTCGTACGCCCCGTGCGCTGTCGGCTGCGTCATCCACCGGCTTGACCTCGTGGTGTGGCGGCAGAATGCTGGGAGGTGCGACATTTCCGACTATACGCACCCACGGAACACCGACAACGTCCGTCACGAACCACCGCCGGACGCCGCTGCGCCGTGGGCCGACCCCCTCCGCCACCCACCCCGCCCTCGCCCGAACTCCCTCGCCCGACCGGCGGGGTGACGTCGCGGAGGAGGTAGCCCCGTTGACTCGCCGGCGCCAACGCCTGATGGCCTGTTACCTGCTCTGGATGGTGCTGTTCACCGGCGTCTACTACGCCGACCCCGGGCAGCGGATCATCTGGTGGCCGGGCATCGGCCTCGGCGGCGTGGCCGCCATCCTGATCGGCGTCCACCTCAACCGCCCCCGGCACCCGCTGTTCTGGTACCTGCTGGCGCTCGCCAACCTGACCTTCACCCTGGGCGAGGTGCTCCAGGCCTTCCAGTTGGACATCCTGCACCTGCCCAACCCCTTCCCCTCCGTCGCCGACGGCTTCTACCTGGCCGAGTTCGCGCTGTACGCGGCCGGAGTGCTCGGCTTCATCCGCTGGCGAACGGCCCGTCAGGACCGCGCCGGGCTGCTGGACGCGCTGATCCTCACCATCGGCCTCGCGCTGCTCGCCTGGATCTACCTGATCCTCCCGTACGCCCGGAACCCGGACCTCGGCTGGTTCCAGAAGGCCGTCTCGATCGCCTACCCGCTCGGCGACGTGGTCGTGATCGCCCTGCTGCTGCGGCTGTTGACCCCACGCGGCGGCAACTCCCGCTCCCTGCAACTGCTCGCCGTGGGCACCCTCGGCATGCTCGTCTCCGACGTGCTGTACGGGCTGATCCAGCTGCACGGCACCTGGCACATCGGCACACCGGTCGAGCTGGGCTGGGCGGCGTTCTACACCGCCTGGGGTGCGGCCGCGCTGCACCCGTCGATGGTGGAGCTGACCAGGCCCGTGCCCACCCAGCAGCCGGACCTCTCCGCCGGGCGCCTGGCCCTGCTCACCATGGCCTCGCTGATCGCGCCCGCCATCCTGATCATCGAGTCACTGGCCGGGGACACCCGCAACGCGGGCGTGATCGGTGCCTTCTCCGCCCTGCTCTACCTGCTGGTGCTGGCCCGGCTGGCGGTCGTCGTGGTCGCCCGCCGGCAGGCGGTGGCCCGGGAGCGGACGCTGCGCGAGGCGGGCGCCCGGCTGAGCGCGGCCGTCACGGTGGCCGAGGTCGCGGACGCCGTGCAGTCCGCCGCCTCCGCCCTGATGCCCGCCGAGCCCGGGCACGTCGCCCTGCTGGCGGTCGCCGAGTCGGGGGTGCTGCACGTGCGGCACGCCGAGCACGGCGCGACGCGGCACCGCCTGGTGCCGGGGCACGGCGACGACGAGGTGCTCGCGCTCGCGGCCCGGCGCGAGACCCGGCTGCTGCCCGCCGGCTCCGTCGAGCTGCCCGCGTACCTGGACGGCATGCCCGCCGCCCTGGTCTGCCCGCTCACCCTGGCCGAGCGCCCCTCCGGCGACCCGCTGATCGGCGCCCTCGTCGTCACCGGCACCGAGCAGGAGCTGACCAGCCTGTGGGGCTCGCTGGAGATCCTCGCCGCCCAGGCGGCGCTGGCCGTCGAGCGGGTGGTGCTGAGCCAGGAGGTCGTCCGCCGCGACAGCGAGCTGTACTTCCGCACGCTGGTGCAGAACGCCAGTGACGTCATCCTGATCCTCGACGCGGACGACAGCGTGCGCTACGCCTCCTCCTCGGCCGAGCGCGTGCTGGGCCATCCCGGCCTGGACGGCACCCTGTTCACCGACCTCGTCCCGCCCGAGGACAGCCGGGAGGTCGGCCAGGCGCTGGCCCGGATGCGCGGGTCCACCGAACCGGGCCAGGGCGAGTGGCCCCGGAGCGAGCGGCCCCGGAGCGAGCGGCCCCGCGAGCACTGGCGGCTGCTGCGGCAGGACCGCACCCCGATCGAGGCCGAGGTCCGCTACACCGACCTGCGCGCCGATCCGACGGTCGGCGGCCTGGTGCTCACCCTGCGCGATGTGACCGAGCAGCGCCGGATGGAGCGCGAGCTCACCCACCGGGCCTTCCACGACTCGCTGACCGGGCTGGCCAACCGGGTGCTGTTCCAGGACCGGGTGGGCCACGCACTCTCGCGCGGCGAGCGCAGCGGCTCGGTGACCGGGGTGCTCTTCATCGACCTGGACGACTTCAAGGTGGTCAACGACACCCAGGGGCACGCGGTCGGCGACGAACTGCTGGTGGCGGTCTCGCTGCGGATCTCCACGGCGCTGCGCAGCTCGGACACGGCGGCCCGGCTGGGCGGGGACGAGTTCGCGGTGCTGGTGGAGGACGCGCTGCGCCCCGCCGACGTGGACACCATCGCGGGCACGGTGCTGTCGGTGTTCGCCGAGCCGTTCAAGCTCAGCGCGGGCGCGGTGCGGGTGAACGCGAGCATCGGCGTGGCCACCACCGAGGACAGTGTGGACGCGGCCGAACTGCTCACCCACGCCGACCTGGCGCTCTACGCGGCGAAGGCGTCCGGCCGCCGCCAGTGGTGCCACTACCGGCCGGCGTTGCAGGCGGGGCTGGTGGAGCGGCACGAGCTGAACGAGAACCTGGATTCGGCGATCGCAGAATCGGCCTTCCAGCTGTACTACCAGCCGATCGTCGACCTGCGCACGGGCGAGCTGGTCGCCTTCGAGGCGCTGCTGCGCTGGCCGCACGACCGGCGCGGCATGGTGCTGCCCGACGAGTTCATCGCCCTCGCCGAGGAGAGCGGCCAGATCGTCCCGCTCGGCGCCTGGATCCTGGAACGCGCCGTCCAGGAGGCCGCCCTCTGGCACGCCGCCAGCTCCGCCACCCGGGAGGCCGCCGGCCGCCCCCCGCTACGGGTCAACGTCAACGTCTCCGCCCGGCAGTTCCGCGACGCCGGCTTCGTGGACGTCGTCCGCCACGCCCTCACCGCCTCCGGCATCGACCCGCACACCCTCGTCCTGGAGCTCACCGAGTCCGTCCTGATGCGCCGCGACGACCGTCTGCGCACCGACATGGCCACCCTCGGCGAACTCGGCGTCGGCCTCGCCATCGACGACTTCGGCACCGGCTACTCCTCGCTCTCCTACCTGCGCGAGTTCCCGATCTCCATCCTCAAGATCGACAAGTCCTTCATCGACGGCCTCGGCCTCTCCCCCCAGCAGTACGCCCTCGTCGAGGGCATCGCCCGGATCGCCGACACCCTCGGCGTCCAGGTCATCGCCGAGGGCATCGAGCACCCCGAACAGCGCGACCTCCTCGCCGCCATGGGCTGCCCCCTCGGCCAGGGCTACCTCTTCGCACACCCGATGGACGGCCCCCAGGCCCGCGTCCTCGTGCGCGGCACGTCGTACGAACCGGCCTGAGGCGTCAATCCGTTTGCGCTCACACCGTGTCAACGGCGAAGATCTGTACCCGAACCCCGCCCGCCGTGCCTTCCAGAGGAACCCGGGAAGCACACGTCAGGAGCACGCATGGACGTCATCATCTCCGGGCTGGTCGTCGTCGGCCGCGGGATCATCCGTGTCCTCGACTGGGGCAATACCGTGGAAGGGTTCAGGATCCTTTCCCGGGAGCTCCGGGGGAAGTCCCGGGAGAACTGACCATTCGGCCCCGCGCTGCCCGACCCGGCCTGTCACTCAAGGAGATCACCATGACGGCGGCGAACGAGGCCGACGAGCAGTCCTGGTACGCGGTCCGCTGCGTCTTCCAGTGGAACGGCCGCGGCGGCACGTACGAGGAGCGCCTCACCCTGTGGCGGGCCGCCTCCGCGGACGAGGCCATCAGCCGGGCCGAGAACGAGGCCCACGACTACGCCCGCGACAACGGCCACCTCTACATGGGCCTGGCCCAGAGCTACCACCTGGCCACCGACGGGCGCCCGGGCGACGGCGACGAGGTGTTCTCCCTGCTCCGCGACAGCCACCTCGACGGCGACGCCTACCTGGACCGCTACTTCGACACCGGCGACGAGCGCCAGCACACCGCCCCCGGCCCCGATCCGACGTCCTCGGCGTCCGCCGAACACCCCGAGGCACCAGGGAGCCGTACGGAGCTGGTGAGCGCGATCAAGCAGGCTGCCGAAGCCGGCGTGTGGCGCGGCACCGGAAACCTGTACGAGGAGGCGCTGGAGAACATCGAGCACTTCCCCGCTCCCCCCACCGGCTCCGAGATCCCCGACCGGGAGGCCTTGGCGGCCGCGCTGGCGGACACCGTGGAAGCCTGGCGGCGGGACGCCGCGTCCGACGGGACGGGAAGGCCTGGAGTCATCTACTCGTGGTACGACGACCAGGCCCGGCAGTTGCGGATGTCGTTCGTTTCCGGCGGTCGCGGCGACATCCCCTTCCGGGCGCCCCTGCGGTTCGTCGATCGCGCACAGGACGTCGTGGACGCCTTCCTCGCCGGTGAGTACCGCGATCCCGACACCCCGTTGAAGGTCTTCGCCCTCGAACTGGCGGGAGAAGCCTGAGCGCTGGGCGAGGACCGCATCCTCTCCATCGACGGCATGTCAATCCCGGCTGACCGAGCTGGAAGCGGGTGACTGCACGCCGGACCTGACCGATCCGGGGCACGCGCTCAGGGAGTTCCTCCCGCATGACGACTTCACCGAGCTGTTCACCGCGCACAGACTCCGCGACGGCGGCAGCGAGGTGCTCGCCGGGGAGGTCGAGCAGACGCCGAGGAGGAGCACAACTCCGGGTGACCACAACCGACAAGTGAGAGCGGCCCTGCTCCGGAGTCCTCGGGAGCAGGGCCGTCCCGTGCCCTACTCCGGACGTGCGAGAGTCCGCCGCACCGAACGCGGCACCCGGTACGGCAACTGCGCGGACCGCTCCCGCACCCAGGCCCGACCGGCCGGGCGGTCCCTCGTCCAGCCGTCCGCGATCCGCGCCGGGAACCGGAAGGCGGTCAGCCACGGAAAGTCCGAGAACGGGCCCGGAATCCGGTGGCAGGCCCCCGCGATGTCAGCGATCAGCCGCCAGTCCACCGGGCCGTCCGTCACCGAGGCGAGACGACGCATGTCCACCAGCCCGGCCAGCACGATGTCATCACACCAGCGCCCCACCGACCCCCGCCCCGCCCTCGGCACCACCTCCCCCGGTGCCGTGGACGACGGGTACCGCGCCGCCAACCGCCGCACCGGCTCGATCGCCGCACCCCGGCGGTACCCCCGCGCCTGCCGCGCCATCCAGTGCCGTCCGTACTCGTCCGCCGCCGCCCACACCCTCCCCAGCAACTCCCGGTCAGACGGACACCGACGACCCGAGTACCGGGAACACAGCACCCGGACGTGATGGGTGACGGACGCCACCGACGCCGCGTACTCCCCCGCCACCAATTCACCCGGCCAGTCGGACGCCGCCTCCAGGCTCTCTCCGCTCAACCCGTCCCACGCCACGGACCGCAGCTCGATCAGGCCCCCGTCCCCGAGCTCCTCCACCAGAAAGCAGGCCGTAACCCCATGCAAGGGGTCAACCCCCATGGTCCACCGCCTCCAGCGTCCGCAATATCGAGCGCGGCACCCGGTACGGCAACTGCGCGGAGCGCTCCCGCGCCCAGGCCCGGCCAGCGGGCGACATCATGGACCGCCCTTTGGCAAAGCGCCCCGAATACCGGAGGGAGGCCATCAGACGGTTCGACGGAGGAAAGGGCACCCGGTAGCAGACACTCAGGATGTCGGTGATCCGCTGCCAGTCCACCGGGCCGTCCGTCACCGAGGCAAGGCGGCGAATATCCACCAGCCCGGCCCGCACGATGTCCTCACACCAACGCGCGATCACCCCACGCCCCGAATCCGTCAGTTCCTCCCCCTGCACGGCCGCGGACTCGTACTCCTCCGCCAGCCGACTCAGAGCCCTAGAAGCCAGACCCCCCACAGCCAGCCAGCAGCAGCGCGTCAACCAGTGCCGCCCGTACTCGTCCGCCGCCGCCCACACCCGCGCCATCACCTCCAACTCGGACATCCGCGGGCCACCCGGGCGTCGCGAACTCAACAACCGCACATGGCGGGTGACGGACGCCACCGACACCACGTACTCCGACTCCACCAATCCGCCGGGCCATTCGTACTCCGCAGACGGCCGCTCGCCTCTCAGGTGGGCGTGGGCCACGGAGCCGATCTCGCCCAGGCCCTCGTTCGTGCACGTCCTCACCAGGGCACGGGCATCGGCCTGACTCAACGGATCACCCCAGTCCGCCGGCTCCGGCAACCCCAACGTCCGCTGGATCGAGCGCGGCACCCGGTACGGCAACTGCGCGGAGCGCTCCCGTACCCAGGCCCGGCCGGTCCGCGACGTCGAGAACCAGCTTTCCCCCAGGTGCCGGGGGACCAGCACCGGCCGCACCGGCGCCAACATGGCCGCCGGATAAGGAATCCGGTGGCAGGCGTCGGCAATCTCCTTGATCTGCTGGCGGGCCTCCTCCGCCAGTTCGCCCGGCGCGTGGGCCGAGGCCAGCTCGTAGACGTCCTCGAACCCCGCGCTGTGCAGGCCCTGACACCACCGCACCGACGCCACGTGACGCCGACGCCGGGCAGTACCGCCCACCGGAGCGGTCCGCAGCGCCGCCACCAGTGCCCGGTACACGGTCTCACCGCCGTACTCACGGCAGGTGGCCAGCAGCCAGCGCTGCCCGATCGGATCCGCCGCCCGCAACCCGGCCACCAACGCCACCTCCGCCCCGGACCCTTCCGCCCAAGCGCTCCTGACCCGTCGACAGACGTCCGCCACCCCCGCCAAGTACTCCGCCAGCGCCTCAGCCCCCGGCGCCACCCCGGCCACGGCCGCCTCCGCCTCGAACACTTCGGCAGACCGCGCGACGCCCCGCACGGTCAGGAACCCCTGCAACGTGCACCACTTCAGCACCCATGCCGCATCGGCTCGCTTCATCGGTCCCGTCCTCCTGGTCGACTCCGGACGCCACCTATCGAAGCCGATAGACGTATATCGGCGTGTCCCACGGGATCTTTCCATCGATCGCCTTCTGCCTGAGGACGAAGAGCCGGTGGTTCCCGTTGTCGACCGTCTTGCCGTCGCTCAACAGAGTCGGGTACATGCCGTCTGCGGGCCGGAAGATCGACTGCAGCAGCTTGCCCTTGTCGAACAGCCTCTGTGCCTGCTTCAGCTTCTTGTCGCTCTCCGCGTTCCCATGGATGACGTCCCGGAACCACTTCCCGTTCAGGTCGGCGATGGTTCCGTTCGGCTCCGGCTGCCGACGCAGGAAGACCCGCTGGAACTTGTTGAAGTTCGGGTAAGGGGCACAGTTGTGCACCAGCACCGGTGTCCCGCCGGCCACCACGTAGTACGTGTGGACGTCCGCGACGGTGAGGTCGTACGCGGCGCGCGGGGTCGTGGTGTAGCTGGTCGCCGAGGTGACGGTGGCGCCGGTGCCGTCGGCGGTCAGGACCTCGTGGCCCGGCTGGAGTTGGCCGGCCTCGACCCAGCGGTCGGCGGTGACGTCCCAGAAGGGGTGGGTCACCGTGACGGTGAGCCGGGCGGACGCGCCGTCGGCGGGCCGCAGGGCGAGGTCGGTGAACTGTCGGTCGTCGGGGGTGGTGATGGTGGCGGTGACGGCCTTCGGTTCGCTGCGGCCGGTCTGCGGGTCGGTCGTGGCGACCTGGTCGGCCACGGCGACCTGCTCGATCGGCTTGGCGGTGCCGTCGGCCAGCATGACCAGGGTTCCGGCGGGGAAGCTGTGGCAGGCCTCGAAGAGTTCGGCCACCTTCGGCCCGAGGGTTTTCAGCAGACTCGCGCCGACGATGCTCGCGCCTTCGCCGACGAGGGCGGAGCCTGCGCCCTCCACGGTTCCTTGCAGCAGGCTCTGCTGCTTGTCCTTCGGGCTGAGCAGGTTGTGCGCCGCGGTGCCCGCCGCGCCGGCCGCCGCGCCGCAGCCGGCCACGCCGGCGACCAGGCTGGCGCCGCCGGTCTCGGGGGCGGCCAGGCCGGCCGCGCTGTAGCAGCCGATGTAGGTGACGCCGCTGACGATGGCTCCGCCGATGTCGGCCTTGTGGTCCCACAGGCAGCCGAACAGGCGTTGCAGGCAGCCCTTCTTCTTCTTGGGTTGGGTTCCGCCGTGCCCGTTGCCGTTGCCGCTGGTGGTGGCGATCTTGGCCGGGGCGTAGCGGGCACTGGCCCAGTAGCTTGCCGTCGACGTGCCTTGGGCGCACTCGATGGTGGCGCAGAAGCTGGCCGGGGCGAAGACGGGTTGTGGGGCGGTCGGGTTGTAGATGCCCTTGCCGCAGCCGTTGGGGTAGCAGTCGTCGGGTATGAGGCCGCTCGGGTCGCTCTGGTTGACCGGGTCGTTCTCGCTGTACGCGTACCCGTTCCACTGTTGCGGGTTGCCGACGTCGAGCAGGAGGTCGGGGTTGATGAACCGTCCGGTCCTCGGGTCGTACTCGCGGGCACCGAGGTTGGTCAGGCCGGTGGTGTCGTCCTTGAGCCCGCCCACGAAGCCCTTCTGCCCTGCCCAGGAACCGGCATCGGGCTGGGTGCCGCGGGGGTTGCCGAAGGGGTCGAGCGGACGGCGGGTGACGGCCATGCCGGCGGCGGTGTTGACCTGCACGTTGCTGGTGCCGTGCGGGTCGCTGGCCTGGACCAGCAGGGTGCCGCCGCCGATGGCCGAGGTGACCCGGGTGAGCGAGAGTCCTCCGGGGGCACCGAAGTAGCGGGTGTTGCTGGTGCTTCCGTTGCTGCTGCTGGTGTCGAGGGTGAGTTCGTCGGTGGTCAGGCTGAGCGTGGTCTGCCCGGGGTTGCGGCGGATCAGCAGGCCGCCGTCGGCGTCGTACAGGTAGGTGGTGGCGCCGGGCTTGGCGGTCTGGCTGTCGCCGGCGAGGCGGTCCTCGCCGTCCCAGGTGAGGGTGGTGGTGCCGGTGGTGTCGGTGATCGAGGCGGTGTTGCCGGCCGCGTCGTACTGGTAGGTGACGGCCTTGGGGCCGGCGGCCGAGGTGGTGGTGGAGCTGAGCAGGGCGTGCGGTCCGCCGGTGCCGCCGCCGGTGTTGGGCGCGATGGTCGGGGTGTTGACGCTCTTGGCGGCGCCGAAGGTCTGGGTGGTGGTGACGTCCTTGGCGGTGTTGCCGGTGACGTCGTGCTGGACCAGGCCGGTGCGGTTGCCGGTGGCGTCGTAGCTGTAGCTCTGCCAGTACGGGCTGGGCCCGCCGACGGTCTTGCCGCCGTTCGCCGTGGTGGCCGGGCCGGTGGCGTTGTCGCAGCCTCCGATGCCGGGCACGACGTTGGAGCTGCCGGTGCCGTGCTTGGTGCCGGAGGTGTCGGTCCAGTCGGCCGTGGTGTGGAGGGAACCGGTGTCCGTCCAGGCCTGGGTGAGCCGGCCGAGGTAGTCGTAGGTGAAGCACTGGGTGTCGGTGGCCTTGGCGTCCTGGATGTTGGATGCCGAGGTCAGCCGACCTGAGGCGGTGTAGGTGTAGCCGGTCTGGTCGACGGCGACGGTGCCGTTCTGCCGGTCCAGGAAGGAGTTGATGACCCGTCCGGTGGCCCCGTCGATCTGCGTGGTGCTGACGGTCTGCAGGCCCGGCGGTCCCACCACGGTGCGCACCGGCCGGGACATCGCGTCGTAGGTGACCCCGGCGACGAGGGTGTCGCCGGCGGTGTTGGCGGTCTGCAGCAGCCCGGTGTCGCTGTAGGAGTAGTAGACCGTCTCGGCAGGCAGGCCGCCCGCGGCCGGGAGGTCCATCGACTGCAGCGTGCCGATGTACGGGTAGTAGGTGAAGTTGGTGGTGTACGTCCCGGCGAGCGCGCCCTCGGTCGAGGGGATCGTGGTGGAGCTGCCGGTGGGGCGGTCCATCGCGTCGTAACCGGTGACGGCCTTGGTGTAGGCGGCGGCGCCCGGTACCGCTCCGCCGACGTAGCGGGTGGAGGAGGCCGGCAGGCCCTTGGTCACGGTGTCGTACGTCCAGGCGGCCAGTTGGTTGGCCGGAGCGACGGTGCCGGTGTACATGCCGGTCTTGCGACCGATCAGGTCGTAGGTGTAGGCGAGGGTGTTCCCGCGGGCGTCGGTGGTGTGGTCGATGCGGGAGTTGGCGTCGTACGCGGTGCGGCTGGTGCCGGAGTCGGGGTCGGTGAGGCTGGTCAGGCGGCCGCGCTGGTCGTAGGAGTAGCTCCAGGTGTTGCCGGAGGAGTCGGTGCGGGTTGCGGGCTGGCCGCTGGGGGTGTACGTGAAGGTGGAGATGTCCGCGTCGGCGGGCTTGCCGGTCGGGGTCGGCGTCCGGTACTGCCAGCTGGCGACGACCCGGCCGCGGGAGTCGCTGATGCTGGTGCTCGGGGCGGCACCGTCCGGGGGTGTGGTGTCGACGCGGTCGGCGCCGGGGTAGGCGGTGGCGGTGGCCCACTGGAGGTTGCCGTAGGAGCGGGTCTCGGCGCGCACGATGCGGCCCTGGCCGTCGAAGGTGTTCCAGGTCTGGGAGGGGACCTGGGAGTCCTGCGGCAGGTAGATGTTGCTGGTCGGGGCGGAGGTGGCCTCGTAGTACGGCGCGGAGGTCTTGATCGGCCAGCCGTGCGAGTCGTAGACGGTGTCGGTGATCAGCCGGCCGGTCTGGCGGGCGTCGCTGGTGCGCTGGGTCTGGCGCAGCCGGCCGAGGCCGTCGTAGAGGTCGCGCTGGCCGGAGTAGGCGTTGCCGGTGCGCTTGAGCCACTCGCTGGTGATCACCGAGGGCCCGTTGACGCCGTTGACGCTGTAGGAGTAGCGGTAGCTCGGGGAGAGGCTGGTGTCGCGTTCCGGGGTCCAGGCGGCGGTGAGGCGGCCGAGGCCGTCGTACTGCTGGGTGGTGGTGCGCCCGTTGAGGTCGGTGGAGGAGGTGGTGGCGCCGCGGCCCTGGTCGACGGTGACGGTGGTGGTCCAGCCAGCGCCCATGGGGCCGGTGGTGACGACGGTGCCGGCGAGTTCCCCGGTGGCGGGGGTGTAGTTGGTGGTGGTCACGCCCGGGGTGGTGCTGGGGGCGGCGATCCGGGTGCCGCTCGCGTCGTAGCCGGAGCCGTCGGTGGAGGTCGAGCTGGTGATGCGGCCGTAGTCGTCACGGGTGGTGGTGCCGTTGAGGGCGTAGACCGCGTTGCCATTGTCGTACCGGTCGAGGGTCTGCGAGCTGGTGGCGTCGCCGGTGGCTCCGGCCCGGCCGTACGGCTTGCCGTCGTAGAGGGTGCGGCTGACGCTGACGGTGTTGCCCGGGCCGGGGTCGGTGCCGCACGCCCCGGTGGTGACGGCGGTCTGCGCGATCAGTTCGGTGAGCAGCGGGTTGTCGCTCTGGCTCACGTACGTGTTGGTGGTGCAGGTCGGTGGGGTGGCGGCGGTGCCGTCGCCGAGGTCGGCTACCGACAGCAGGCGGTTGCCGTTGGCCGGGTCGCTGGTGGCGACGCTGGTGGTGGTGCGCCAGGTGCCGTCGCTCAGCAGGGCCTTGGCGATGCTGGTGACCTTGTTGGCCGGGTAGCGGGCGAGCAGGTCGGGCATGCCGCCGGACTGCGCGTGGGTGGCGGTGGCTTTCTGGGGTGTTTCGGAGAGCGTGCCGTTGATCGACACCACGGTGCCGCCGACCTGGTCGAAGGTCTCGGTGGCGACGACCTGGCCGGCCTGCCACTCGTTGTCCGGAACGGCGCCGCCGAGCGGGCTGGGAACGTCGGGGACGGTGCGCAGGGTCGTGCTGTCAGCGAGGTGGTCGCCGACCATGCCTTGCAGGTAGGTGACCCTCTGCTGGGTCTTGGGCGCCTCTCCCGGGTACGCGCTGCCGGTGGTGGTGGTCACCGTCCGGAAGCCTCGGAACTGGTCCCAGGTGCGGGTCTTGGGGTCGGCGAACTCGGCGTCGTTGCGGTGCCAGGCGGCGCCGCCGTCGTAGCTGTAGGCGGTGGTCTTGGTGACGGCAACACCGGTGACGGCGTCCTGTTCGCTGACGTCCTTGACGAGCGGCTTGTCGAACCAGTCGTCCACCGGATCGGTCGCGCCGGGCTTGTACCACTTGACCGGCATGCACGGCATGGAGTTGTTGTCGGCGGAGGACGGCATCCGGTTGTTGACCCGGGAGCACGCGGCGGTGGAGTAGTTGACGACGATCCGGCCGCCGGTCTCGGTGGTGATCTGGGAGATGCGCGGGCGGATGAACTTGGGCTGCGCCGGGTCGAGTCCGTCGATCCGGTTGGCGATCGGGACGGCGGTGAAGGAGACGGCGGGCAGCGCGGCGGCGGCGCGGCCGTTGGTGCCGGTGCGGGTGATCGAGTCGAGCCAGAGGGTCTTGGCGGTGTTGTCGCCCGGGTTGAAGAAGGACTGTCCGAGGTCCCAGCGGTCGACGGTGACGGGTGAACCGTTGACGGTGACCTGGGTGGTGATCGTGGTGAGGCGCTTGGTGGTGAAGAACGTGGGGCTGGTGTTGGGGCAGCTTCCGGTGCCGGTGCACAGCTGGTCGATCGGCGTGTCCGACCAGTTGGCGGCGTTGGCGGTGGTGCGGTCGCTCTCCTTGCAGGTGAAGGAGCCGGCGGGGAAGCAGCGTTCGGCCGTGGTGAAGAGCACGCTGGCGGCCGGCTTGCGGCTGCCCTTGGCGGCGATCTGCTCGGGCAGCCGCTGGCCGTAGTCGATCCGGCTGAGCGTCGCGGCGCGCTGGTAGCCGGTCGGGCTGCCGTTGGCGCTGGTCGGGCTGCCGCCGCGGTTGTAGGTGTTGGTCTCCGGCGCGTAGCTGTACGTGGTCAGGTTCCTGTGGGTGTCGACGACGTAGTCGAGGTTCCACCGCCAGCCCATGGTGCACCACGAACCCTTGCCGCTGGAGGCGGAGTTGCACGGGTCGCCACTGTTCGGCGAGTAGACCGGGACGGCGAGGGCGGCGTTGCTCGCGGGGTCGCTGCCGTCGCCGCCGGGCAGGTGGTTGAGGCCGAAGTAGTACTCGATGCCGTCGTGGGTGGAGACCTTCCAGTACTCGCCGGTGCTGGTGCCGTTGGCGGCGCCGGTGAGCTGCTCGACCGTGGTGCCGTCGTCGCCCTGGAGGTGCCAGACACCGCTGCTGTCGTCCTTCACCAGGGCGCCGGAGTGGCCGCCGAGGGCGAGGCTGGCGTTCTGGCCGCCCCAGCAGAGGTCGCCGGACTTGTCGATGCCGGCCTTGTCACACGGCTTGTAGGAGCGCTCGATGAAGCCGGGGTCGTAGCTCCAGCCGTCGCCGATCCAGGAGGACTGGCTGTTGGTGGCCGAGGTGCGGCCATCCACGGCGGCGGAATTGTAGTCGAGCGAGATGGCGGGGGTGGCGCCGCCGAGCGCGGGCGGCAGGGCGATCGGGTACGCGTAGGTGAAGTTGCCGAGGTTGGAGCCGGCGCCCCAGGCCATGGACGGGGTGAGCGGGCTGGCCGCGAAGTTGCCGCCGGCCCCACCGGGGGTGGTGTCGGCGGTGAGGACCAGCGAGGTGGGGGCCGGCGCGGTGCGGGCGATGCCCTTCGTGGACGCGGCGTCGCCGGTGGGTGCGACAGGCAGCTCGACCGAGGCGGTGATGGTGCCGGCGCCCGGGTCGACGCTCGCCTCGACCGGAGTCTTGGTGCGGCACTCGGGGCGGTCAGGCGTGGTGAGCGCGCAGGCTGGCAGCGTCACCAGCCTGGCCCGGTCGGCCCAGTTGGCCGGCTGCCAGGCTGAGAGGTCCAGGGAGACCCTGACGTGCTGCGGGGCGCCGGGCCGAGCCGAGGGGCCGGCCGACACGGCAACCAGTGGCGCGTCGACACCCACCGAGCGCCCGGCGGCCCGGTCGGTGACGGCGACCTCGGCCTCGTGCACCGGTTCGACGGCCTTCGGGTCCGCCGCCACCCGGACAGGCAGGTCGCCGGCCCGGGCGAAGGTGGCGCCGGCCGTTGCGGGCGAGCCGCCGCCGGTGGCGGCCAGGGCGGCCTTGGCCTCAGTGCTGTCGGGGCCGAAGGTGACGAGGGCGCTGCCGGTCTTGAGCGCCGGGAGCGCGGTCGGGGTGGAGTTCGCGGCGCCGGTGTCGCCCGTGGCGGGCAGCGGCGGAAGCGGGGTGACGGTGAGGTCGGTGCCCGGTACCGAGGCGGTGTCGTCGCCCAGCGGTGTGTTCGGCGGGTTCCAGACCTTCGGCGGCTCGTCGTTCGCCGCGGCCCACGCTGCGGCGGGCGGCACGCTCACCAGCCCGAGCGCGACGGCCAGTACGGTCGTCAGCCCGACCAACCGGCCGCCGGTCTGCTGCCCCGCCCGAGAACGGGCACGCCAAAGCGACATCTCGCTGTCCCCCCGGTGCTGTGGCACCCAACCAGGAACGCACGGTCGTCGTGCGTCAAAGTGGTCCAGACCATAGGGCCCCGACGATCGCCCGCGCCAGGGCTCGACCGGATCGATCCCGAACACTTGGGGAAGGCTTTGCTTTTCTCGTGACAGTCAATCAGGACATGTGCGCATAAGGCGAATTGGGGTTGACCGAACCCTTGGGGAGACAGCATCGTTCCGCCCCGAACTCCCGTCCGTCCGGGACGGGCACACGGATAGGGGATGCGACGCCCACGATGTTCACCACGAAATGGACACTTCCGAACACAAGGCGACGAGGCGGTTCATCGACCCCCAAACGCCGCCTCCGCGCGGCCGCGGCCGTCGGTGCGCTCCTCCTCGCGCCGCTCGCCGCCCCGGTCGCACACGCCGATCCGGCACCCACGCACGGCCCGGCCACCCTGCCGCCGCCGAGCGGGCCGGACTCGGCCGCGATGACCCCGGAGCAGCGCGCCGTGACCGACGCGGCCGCCCGGGCGAAGACCACCGGGCAGCCCGTGGTGGTCGACGCGCTCACCACCGAGCGCAGTCAGGCGGTGGTCAAACCGGACGGGCGGCTCAGCGTCACCGAGTCGGCCCGAGAGGTGCGCACGAAGAAGGGCGGCGGCTGGGCCGACCTCGACCCGACCCTGCACCGGAACCCGGACGGCACGCTCGGCCCGGCCGTCTCCTCGACCGGCCTCGCACTCTCCGGCGGCGGCACCGGCCCGATGGCCACACTGACCACCGAGGACAGCCGCAAGCTCGCCGTCACGGCCCCGTTCGCGCTGCCCGCGCCGACTCTGGACGGCGCCTCGGCGCTCTACCCGAACGTGCTGCCGGACGTCGACCTCAAAGTGACCGCCCTGCCCGCGGGCGGCTGGCGCGACGTGCTGGTGGTCCGGACGGCGGCCGCGGCCGCGAACCCGGCCCTCAGGACGCTGCGCTTCGCCACCACCACGACCGGCCTGACCGTCGGCGCGGACGCCAGCGGGAACATCAGTGTCACGGACGACACCGGCAAGGTCCGCTTCGGCGCCCCTCCCCCGCAGCAGTGGGACTCCGGCACCCTCGCCACGGCCCCGGCCACCGCCGGCGCCGCCAGGTCCGCCGCCCAAACCGCCGCACCGGCCGACCCCGGTACCCTCTCCACCCCGGAGGCACCGGGCGACGGCGCGAAGGTCGCCTCGATCGCCGCCAAGGTGACCTCCGGCGGCATCGAACTCACCCCGGACCCGGCCGCGTTGGGCCAGGGCACCGGCCCCTGGTACCTCGATCCGACGCTCGCCGCCACCAGCACCACCCAGGGCTCGGCCGAGGTCCAGGAGAACGTGCCGGGCGCCCAGAACTACAACAAGCAGAGCGAGGTCGCCACCGGCTACTGCGGCTTCAGCGACTGCGCCGGCTACGGCCGCGAACGCGCCTACTTCCAGTTCTCCGTCAACTCGGCGCTGTTCACCCAGCCCTCCGGGGCGCCGTACCGCCCGACGGTCTTCGGGTCGACGCTCTACACCAACGTCACCTACGCCTCCAGCAACGGCACCCAGACCCCGCTGGCGGTCTACTGGGCCCCGCGCGGGATCGACACGGGCACCAACTGGTACAACCAGCCCTGCGGGACCGGCGGCCTGACCCCGGCCTGCCCGAAGGCCACCGACAGTCGTCCGATCACCGGCTACGGCCCGCTCAACTTCGACGTCACCGGCCCGATGCAGCAGGCGGCCCGGGCCGGCGGCGGCACCTGGACGATCGTGATCGCCCCCGATGACGAGAGCCGGAAGGAGTTCCGGCACCGGATCGCGAGCAACCCCGTGATCACCACCGACTACGACATCACCCCGAGCATCTGGTACCCGAGGTTCTCGCCGTACGCCGGCTTCGCGAGCACCAACCAGATCACCGAGTGCAACACCGGCGGGGCCCACCCATGGGACAACGCGGGCTGGATCGGCAACAACCAGAACATCTATCTGGCCGCCAACAGCTGGTCCCCGGCCGGCTTCAACCTCTCCACGTCCTTCCAGGTCTGGGACGACAACGACCCCAATTTCGGCATCGCGCCGAGTACTTCGGGCGGAAACTACAACAACCCGGGATCGCCCGTCCCGGTCGGATCGCTCGCCGACGGCCACCAGTACGGCTTCCTCGCCCGCGCCTCCGATGGCACGCTCACCTCGGACGCCTCGGCCTGGTGCTACTTCCGGGTCGACCGCACCAACCCCCGGCTGAGCATCGGCTCCGCCGACTTCCCGCCCTCGGGCACCCCCAACGACAACCCGACGAAGTTCTCCGAGGACGCCGGCACCTTCACCTTCTACGGCCAGGACCCTGCGCCGGGCCCGGGCCTGCTGGCCTCCGGCGTCGCCTGCTTCCGCTACAGCTGGGACTCCTCCGCCGTCACCGGCTGGCACTGCGGTGACCAGAACACGGTCCTCGCCGACGGCAACGGCAACGCGTCCAAGGGGCTGACCCCGCCGCACTGGGGCACCAACATCCTCTGGGTCCAGGCCCAGGACAACGCGGGCAACTACAGCCAGCCCGCCACCTACGCCTTCTACGCCCCGTTCAAGCCCGGCAGCCGGCCCGTCCTGGGTGACACCAACGGGGACAGGATTCCGGACATCCTGGTCGCCGACGCCGACGGCTCGCTGCGGGTCATCAACGGCAACGCCGAGGTCACGCGCGCCACTTCGGCCACGGCGGCCAGCGCCCCGCGCCGGGACGTCAACGACACCAAGACCACGTGGAAGGACTACCAGGTCACCCACCGGGGCGCGCTCAACAAGTCCGGCTCGGTGGACCAGATCATCGCGCACAACACCGTCGACCCGATCCTGAAGCAGGACCTCTACCTGCTCCAGAACGACGGCTCCGGCCACTACGACGTCATGCCGCAGAGCTCGCTCGACCCGCCGACCGCCACCGCCTGCGCCAACGCCCCGAGCGGCGCGGTGCCCTGCCCGGCCACCCGCAGCTTCGGCAGCGACTGGTCGAACGTTTCGCAGATCGTCGCCATCGGTACCCCCGAGGGCGAGCAGACCGGGCCGTCCGACACCCCGCCCGGCCAGCCGCTGATCCTGTCGAAGACCTCCCTGCTGGCCGTGGTCGGCGACCAGCTGTGGCTGCTCAGCCCCGGCATCGGCGACAACACCCTGGACCGCACCGCCCGGCTGATCCCCTCGCCGGCCGGTGCGTGGAGCAAGTACGACCTGATCAACCCTGGCAACGCCAACGGCCCGACCATCACCGCCGACGGCAAGCAGCTGCTGCAGACCACCGTCTGGGCCCGCAACCGGGACACCGGAGACGTCCGCGCCTACCCGATCACCGGCGGCGCCACCCCCGACTTCAGCGCGCTCACCAACCCGGACGCCGGCACGCTGATCCTCTCCGGCGCGGCCGCGGGCACCACCAGGGCCAACTACCCGCGGATCGGCTCCTCCGGCGACCTCAACGGCGACGGCCTGGCCGACCTCTGGGCCATCGACAACAACAACGTGCTGCAGGTCTGGCGCGGCACGAACAGCAGCACCGTCCCCGGCCGGGTCACCGCATTGGCCGGGCCCAATGCCCTGGGCAACAGCACCGCCGCCGTCGAGATCCAGTCGGTGTGGCGGCCGGACATCTGCGCCGATGCCTGGGGCGGCACGAACAAGGGCGGGATGGTCGCGATCTACAGCTGCTACGGCGGCCCCAACCAGCAGTTCACCTTCGGCACCGACGGCACCATCCGCCACCAGGGCCTGTGCCTGTCGACCACCGAGACCGACCTGCGCGACGGCGTGAAGGTCAGCCTGGACACCTGCGACGGGCGGGTCGGCCAGAGCTGGGTGCGCAACACGGACGGGACCATCCGGACCGCCCAGTCGGGCTACTGCCTGGAGCTGCCCGGATGGGCTGACAAGCCCGGCACGCAGTTCGGCATCTGGAGCTGTACCGGCAACCCCAACCAGGCGTGGAGCCTGCCCCCGGTCACCGGCTGAGGTCTCCGGTTCCACCCGATCGAGCGGCGGTCAGGGGAACCTGGCCGCCGCTTCGCGCCCGTCGCAGGCCGGTGCCGGGCGTCGCTACCCGTACAGCGGGCTGCTGTACGAGTAGCGGCGCCCTGGCGTCGTCAGCCGAGCGGCAGCTCCAGCCGGGCCTCGCTCCCGCTCACCGAGGTGATGGTGGTGGTGGTCAGGGCGGGGAGGTCGGAGCCCGCGTAGGAGTACAGCGGGTCGCGGCTGTTGATCACCAGGGCGAGGCGGTGCCCGACCGGCAGGTCGTAGGAGGCGGCCTGGAGGCGCCAGGTGACGGTGGTGTTGACCTTCGGGGTCAGGTCGGTGACCGTCAACGGCTCGTGGGTGATGATCCGGGCGGTGCCGTCCGGAGCGACGTCGTACAGGTAGGCGATCACCGTGGCGGCGTCGGTGCTGCTGCGCACGGTGAGCTGCACGGTGGCGGTGCCCCTGATCCGGCGGGCCACCTCACCGGAGCCGGTCAGCGGGTCGGTCGACCAGACCAGCAGCTGATCGCGCTCGAACTTCGCCAGCTCGTACGGATCGGGGTTGCCGAACCACTCCCGCTGCCCGGTCTTGAGCAGCTCGCCCGCGACGGAGGAGGTCAGGGCACCGGCCGCGAAGTCCCGCGACCACCCGACGGTCGGCTTGTCGGTCAGCGCGCCGTCACCGGTGTCGCCGGCGCCGGTGAGGTACCAGTCCTCGCGGCCGGTGGTGACCTCGTGCCAGGACGCGTACGTCTCGCGGCGCGCCGGGACGGTGATCAGGTTGGTGCCGCCCGGGATGGCGACCGTCTGGTAGGTGAACATGCTCTGGCTGTTCACCGCCGGCCAGTTCGGCACCTCGTTGTCGACGCCGAGCAGGTGGTGGTCCAGCCACTCGTAGGCCTCCCGCGTCGGCACCGCCAGCCCGGGGAACGGCAGGCCGGTCACCAGCCCGGCCAGGCCGGGGCCTTCGGGGGCGCCGTGGTCGCCGATCCACAGGTTCAGCCGCTTCGGGACGGTGAGCCGCTCGAAGAGGTCGGTCACCGGGTTGACCGGGAACAGCGTCTCGTGCCAGGTGTTCGAGATGAACGTCGGGATGCCCCGCGCGTTCGTCTGGTCGACGTAGGCCTCCGGGGAGCGCTCGGTGCCCCAGGCGACCACCTCGTCGAGGTCCCGGCCGCTCAGGAAGTCCTTGAGGAGCTGCTGCGTCCCCTCGTCGAACTTCTCCTCCAGCGGTCCGCCGGTGAAGTCGATCAGCGCCTGCACGGCCTCCAGGTGCCGGGTGCCGTTGTTGTACAGGCTGGTGGCGAGGTTCCCCCAGGTGCTCAGCGCGACCACGGCGGAGACGCGGGCGGCCGGGTCGTGCGCGGCGACCAGCTGGCTGATCCCGGAGCCGTAGGACTCGCCGAGGAAGCCGATCCGGCTGGGCTCCAAGGACTCCTGCGCGTAGTCGATCACGGCCGAGCCGTCGGCCCAGTCGTTGGGCCCGGCCACGTCGATGAAGCCCTCGGAGGTCGACGGCCAGTCCTTGATGCCGATGCCGCGCGGGGAGTAGGCCAGCACGTGGTAGCCGCGCTGCGCCAGCTTGAAGTACGCGTAGAGGAAGGGCAGCCAGCCGAACGGGTTCCACCCGGCGGGCACGATCACCACCGGGTGCGGGGCGTCGTCCTTCAGCTTGATCGAGAACGCCGACAGCCGGACACCGTCGTGCGCGACGATGCGGGGGAACGCGGTCGTGGCGATCCGCTGCACCTCGGCCACCAGCTCCGAGAGCTCCGGCGGGAGTTCGACGCCCTCCTCGCCCTGGGTGGCGGCGAGCAGCGCCCGGGACACGTCGACGACGGCCTGATTGACGCTGTGGCCTGGGCCCCAGAAGCCGTTGGTGGCGATGTCGGTGAGTGTCGCGTTGGTGACCGACGGAGTCTGGTCACTGGTCATTCGGAACCACCTTCTCTGTGAACGGATGCCGAGCGGCATCATGATCAGAGCAGGGGGATACCAAACTGACGTCTCATCAACATTCACTGGAAATAGTGAAGTTGTGGCGATAGATGCCAGTGCGCGCCCCGTTCACGCTACCCACTACGAGGCCTCCCCTTCGTCGCCGTCGTCGGTTTTCGGCTGCGCCGACCGGCGCACCGGCCCTACGGTGTCCGCAACGACTGAGCATCAGGTACGAGGTGGTTGTGGTGGACATTCCCCTGGCGGACATGGTGGCCGCGGTGAAGGACGAACTGCTCGACGCCGCGGCCAGAGCCGGGGAGCACCCGGAGGTGGTGTTCGCGGTGGGGCCGGTGGAGATGGAGTTCGAGGTGGAGGTGCGCGCGGACGCGAAGGCCAAGGCCGGGTTCAAGCTGTGGGCGGTGGGCGCCGAGACGGAGGCCGGCGTCTCCCGGGGACGCACCCACCGCGTCTCCTTCACCCTGACCCCCCAGGGGCCCGACGGCGGCGACATCGTCGTCCGGTCCACGCAGGCACGCCCGGCCCGGCCCGGGAACACCCCGCCGCGCATCGACGGCTGACGGGGACCGGCCCCGGTCGCGGACGTGGTCCGTGGCCGGGGCCACACTGTTCGCAGGACGAACGTATGGGGTGTTCGTACGACGAGCGTGTGGGGTGGGAGTGGAGCGGGAGCGTCTTGCCGCGGTGACCGGCGCGGGCGGAGCTGGGTCCGGGTACGCGGTGGGCGGCAGGCTGGTGCTGTCCTCCGCCCATGTCACCGGCCCGGCCGGTACCCGGGTGGAGGTCTTCCACCCGGGCGGCCCCAGCGCGGTCGGCGCGACGGTCGTGTGGGCCGGAACCCCGAAGGAGCGCGACGACGCCGCCCTCCTCCTCGTCGACGACAGCCCCGACTGGCACCCGCCGACCACACCGGTGGGCTGGGGACTCCTCGTCACCAACCGGCCGGGCACCGCCTGCGAGACCTGGGGCATGCCGGACGAGGCGCAGCGCCCCGGCCGCGACACCGAGGCCTCGCACCTCGGCGGCCAGGTCAATCCCGGCAGCGGCTTCGTCAACTACCAGTACGTGATGGACCTCGCCCAGCCTCCCCCGCAGGAAGCCGCTGCGGGTACCTCACCGTGGGGCGGCCTCTCGGGCGCCGCGGTGTTCTCCGGCCGCCTGCTGATCGGGGTCGTCGCCGCCGACCGCTCCCGCTCCGCCCACGGCCGGCTGAACGTCGTCCCGTCCTACGTCCTCCACCACGACGAGGCCTTCCGCGCCGCCCTCGCCGAGCACGGCGCCGGGGCAGGGGGCGGGAGCGGGGCCGGGGGCGGGGGCGGGATCGGGCCCGGGGCAGGGGCCGGAACCGTCGCGGGGCTGGGGGCCGTGGAGTTCCAGGGCCTCGCCGACCCCGCCCACGACCACGCCGGACGCCGCCGGCCGGCAACACCGGCCGCACTGCTGGAGGCCGGACGCCAGGTCGTCCCCTTCCACGGCCGCACCGAGCTCCTGGACGAACTGCGGGCGTGGTGCGGGCTGGGCGGATTCGGCGCCTGGCTGCTGCACGGCCCCGGCGGCCAGGGCAAGACCCGCCTCGCCCACCACCTCTCCGGCCTGCTGGCCGCCGAGGGCTGGGCGGTGCTGTGGCCGCGCACGGACGCCGGCGCGGCGCAGCTACGGGAGGTACGGCACGCGGGCAGACGGCTGCTGGTCGTCCTCGACTACGCCGAGACCCGCACCGACCAGCTCACAGCGCTCGTGGAGGCGGCCGCCGAGCACCCCGGCACCAGCGCGCTCAAGTTCCTGCTGCTGGCCCGGACGGACGGCGACTGGTGGCTCGACGCCACGACGCGGAGCCGTCTCGCCGAGAGCCACTTGGCCGGGGCCCGCAGCCACCGGCTCACCCCGCTGGAGGACGACGCCGGTCAACGGCCCGCGCGCTACCGGGAGATCGTCCGGGCCCTCGCCGCGGCCCTGCCGCTGGTGGACGGGCTGGCCGGGCACGACTGGAGCACCCCGCCCCCTGCGCGCGGGCTGGACGAGGACGCGTACGGCAACGCGCTGACGCTGCACATGACCGCCCTCGCGGACCTCCTCGACATGGCCGATCCCGTACGTGCCGCACACGACGAGGCGCACACGGTCGAGGACCGGCTACTGGGCCACGAGCGCCGCTACTGGCGCCAGAACGCGACCATCCGCGGCCTCATCCCCACCCTCGGCGCCGCGACGCTGGAGACCGCACTCGCCGCCGCCCACCTCACCGGCGCCACCGACCGCGAGGACGCGGACCGGCTGTGGCAACGCCTGCCCGCCCTCGCCGACCAGCCCCGCACCGTCCGCGACCAGGTCACCGCCTGGCTCGCCGCCCTCTACCCGGCCGGGCCCGAACTCGGCGGACAGCCCTGGGGACACCTCCAGCCCGACCGCCTCGCCGAACGCCACATCGGCCGCGTCCTGGAAGCCGACCCCCACCTCGCCGAGCACCTCCTCGACGACGCCGACGACAGCCAGGCCGGCCAACTCCTCACCGTCTACAGCCGCACCGCCGCGCACCCGGTGTTCCAGCAGCGCCTGGCCGAGCGGCTCACCGACCTCTGCGTCCGCCACCAGCAGCAGTTGGCCCCGCACGTCATCAAAACCGCGATCCGCGCCGACCACCCCGCCCCGCTCGTCAGTGCTCTCGACGCCGTCGTCGCGGAGCCCACCACTCCTCTCAACGGCCTCAAAGCTCTCCAAGACCTGTTTCCCCACTCCAGCCGACGGCTCGCCGCCACTGCCGTCAAGCTCGGACGCGCCCTTGTCGACCGCCACCGCGCTCTCGTAGGGGAAAATTCGAGCGGTTACCTGTCCGATCTCGCCATGGCCCTCAACAACCTCTCCGTCTGTCTGAGTGAGGTGGGTCAACGGGAGGAGGCCCTTGCCATCAGCCGGGATGCCACCGGCCACTACCGCACACTCGCCGACGCAAACCCGGACGCCCACCTGCCCAACCTCGCCATGGCCCTCAACAACCTCTCCGTCAATCTGGCCGACCTGGGGCGGCGGGAGGAGGCCCTCGCCATCAGCCGGGATGCCACCGACCGCTACCGCACACTCGCCGACGCAAACCCGGACGCCCACCTGCCCAACCTCGCCAAGTCCCTGAACAACCACTCCAACCGGCTCAGTGCAGTAGGCCAGCGCGATGATGCCTTGACTGCCAGTCAGGAAGCCACCAACCACTACCGCACACTCGCCGACGCAAACCCGGACGCCCACCTGCCCAACCTCGCCATGGCCCTCAACACCCTCTCCATCCGGCTGGGTGAGGCCGGTCAACGGGAAGAGGCTCTGGCCACCAGCCAGGAAGCCACCAACCACAACCGCACACTCGCCAAGGCAAACCCGGACGCCTATTTGCCCGACCTCGCCGCTTTCCTCAACAACCTCTCCAACCGGCTGGGTGAGGCCGGTCAACGGGAAGAGGCTCTGGCCACCAGCCAGGAAGCCACCAACCACAACCGCACACTCGCCGACGCGAACCCGGACGCCTACCTGCCTAACTTCGCCGCTTCCCTCATCACTCTCTCCGTCCGGCTGGGTGAGGCCGGTCAACGGGAAGAGGCTCTGGCCACCAGCCAGGAAGCCACCAACCACTACCGCAAACTGGCGCGTGCCTACCCCGAGCTCTTCAAAGCCGAGCTACAGAAGACCCAGAATGTGGCCGCCTGGCTCGAAACCCTCGAACCGTAGCCCGGCGACTCCCTCACAGGCAGGCGAGGACGGCACTCACACGGCCGTCCTGTGGCCGGATGGGGCCTTGTCACCTCTCCGTCATCCCCTGGTGAAGAGGCCGTTGAGGTCCGGGTAGTCGATGCCCTCCCGGACGGAGTCGTAGCGACCAGCCCCGTGCAGGTCGAGCGCCGCGCGCCGTACTGCGGCGTAGGCGGACTGCGCGACGCCCGAGCCGAGGCTGACGCGGGCCACGCCCAGGGCGCCCAGCTCGGCCACCAGCGGCATGCCCGGCCCGGCCATGACGTTGAGGGGGACGGTGAGGGCCGCGGCCAGTTCCCTGATGGCGGCGGTGTCGGCGAGGCCGGGGACGAAGATCCCGTCCGCTCCGGCGTCGACGTAGGTGCGCGCCCGTTCCAGGGTCTCCGCGAGCCGGGTGGCGGGGTTGCCCGACCCGAGCAGGTAGGTGTCGACGCGGGCGTTGACGAACAGGTCGGCACCCGCCGTCCGGGCCGCACGGCGGGCGGCGCCGAGGCGTTCGGCGAGTGCGGCCGGCGGGCGGGGGCCGTCCTCGATGTTGATGCCCACCGCGCCGGCTTCCAGCAGCAGGGTGACGGTCCGTGCGACGTCGTCGGGGGTCTGCCCGTAGCCGCCCTCGATGTCCACGGTCACCGGGACGCCGACGGCTACCGCGATGCGGGCGACGACATCCAACACCTGGTCCCGGGGGACGGAGTCCCCGTCCGGGGCGCCGAGCGACCAGGCCACTCCGGCACTGGTGGTGGCGATCGCGGAGGCACCTGCCGCCTCCACGATGCGGGCGCCGGCGACGTCCCAGACGTTGGCGAGCGCGAGCGGACGGGCGGGGCTGTGCAGGGAGCGGAAGACCGAGGACTTGTTCGCGTTGATCATGTCCCTGAGCCAATCAGTGGGTGAGGACGTTGTCCGGCAGAAAACGGACATGAACGTGGGCCCCTGGACGCTCAGCGCTTGACGATCTGGTCGAGGACGGCGGCGACGCCGGACTTCACCGCGTCGCGGTGGTGGAGGGGCTCCGCGGGCAGGTCGCTGGTGGGGCGCACGCCCCGGTCGGCGAGGAGGTGGAGCATGCGCAGGGTGCGCAGGCAGTTGCTGATGTGGGCGGGCACCGGGGTGCTGATGCGGTCGGCCCCGAAGCGCTCGGCGATGGGATCCAGCCAGCCGACGGCGTCGCGTTCGCTCAGGTCGGTGCGGGTGAGGATCCGGGCGACGGCCCGGGCCAGGCGGTCGTCCTCCATCTGGTCGTAGACGTGGTCGGTGGGGGCTGTCAGCCGCGCGGCGGCCAGGTCCAGCATCCGTACCGGCGCCACCTCGGGGTGGCGGCCGAAGCTGCCGAGCAGGTCCGCGCCGTGCGCCACGGCGTGGAGCCAGCCGAGCGTCTCGTCGTGGCCGCGCAGGTCCTGCTCCGCCGGGTACCAGCGCTCGAAGGCGTCCACCCAGCCGGACTTGACGTCCCCCTTGGCCACCAGCATGTCGAGCACGAGGGGCGCGAAGGTGCGGGCCTCGATGCGCGGGTCGCCGAACCGCTCGGCCATCTCGTCCCCCAGCTCCAGCCGCCGGGGCGCATCGATCACCCCGCGGGCTATCCAGGTCGCGAGGACGGCGTAGGGCTCGCCGTCCCGGACCAGGGGGTCCGGGTCCGCCAGGGCACGGGACAGCTCGCGGACGAGTTCTTCCAGGGGCCGGTCCGCGGGCACGGCGTAGTCGGCGGCTTCGATGGTCTTCCAGTCGGTCACAGCGCGCAGGATAGGTCCTCGCCGTGGCCGTGCGCCTGCGAATTACGCCGGGACGATCAGGCCGAGGTGGTCGCGCAGGGCCCGCCGGCCGGTGGTGGTGACGGTGAGGGCGCGGGTGGTGCCGACCCGGGTGAGCCATCCGGCGGTGAGGGCGTGGGTGCACAGGGCGGCACCGGCGGCGCCCGCCAGGTGGGGGCGGCGCTCGGTCCAGTCGAGGCACGCGCGGACGGGCGGGCGGCGTGATCCGCCGGGCAGCGTGATCCCGAGTTCGGCGAGCCAGGCCGCGCCCTCACCGGTCAGTGCCGGCTGCGGCCCCCACGCCAGCAGGCCGCGCTCGACCATGGCGTCGGTGACCGCCAGCGCGACGGAGCCGGCCAGGTGGTCGTAGCACAGCCGCGCGCGGGCGAGCGCCCGCTGGCGGCCGGAGGCGGCCAGCGAGCGCGGCCGAGGGGGCTGCTGGGGAGCGAGCGCCGCGAGGCTCTCGATCAGCTCCACGACCCTTCGGTCGGCCAGCCGGAGGTAGCGGTGGCGTCCGTGCCGTTCCTCGGCGAGGAGGCCCCCGGCGACGAGCAGGTTCAGGTGCGAGGTCGCGGTCGAGGGCGCCACCCCGGCGTGACGTGCGAGTTCGACGGCCGTCCAGGCCCGGCCGTCGAGCAGCGCCAGGCAGAAGGCGGCCCTGGTCCCGTCGGCGAGCAGTCTGGCCACGGCGGCCAGGTCCACGCCCACGTCCTGTTCCACGCGTCGAGCGTCCACCAGTCGATTGTCCACCCGTCGATTGTCCGTCGGCGTTCCTTCGACGCCCGTCGAAGCGTCCGCACCGTAGCCTCGCCCGGCAACGCTCCCACACCCCTGGAGGAACCATGTCCGTACCCGGAACGACCCGCCCCCGGGCCGACCTGGTCGTCACCGACGCCCCCGCACCCGCGGACTTCGCGACGATCTCCGACGGGCTGGACCGCTTCAACGTCGAGCGGATCGGGGTCGACGACCGCAGGCCGCTCGCCGTCCTGGTCCGCGACCCCGAAACGCACCGGACGGTCGGCGGGCTGACCGGGCGCACCTCGCTCGGGCTGTTCTTCGTCGACCTGTTCTTCCTGCCGCCCGAGCTGCGCGGCGGCGGGCTGGGCAGGGAGGTCCTCCGGCAGGCCGAGAGCGAGGCCCGCGCCCGCGGGTGCCGCACGGCCGTGCTGTACACGATCAGCTTCCAGGCCCCCGGCTTCTACCGGAAGGAGGGCTGGCAGCTCCTGGGCGAGGTCCCCTGCGATCCGCCGGGGACCAGCCGCGTCTTCATGACCAAGGAGCTCACCGCGCCGCCGAGCCCGGAGTAGCACCCGCCGTCGCCCGCCCCCTCCCCGGACCACCTGCCCGTCCCTCTCCGGAGACGACGGCTTCTCAGGCACGGCTCAGACAGTCGTTTAAGGGTTTCTCATCTTCGGGCCCGACCTTTGGGCAGGGGCGTCCCGGTGCCGATCCGGTGCCGACCCGGTGCCGAACTCGGATGGGACGACCACGGGGTGGGATTTCGGCCGTTGCCGACATGGCCGTGACCAAGGCGGATACGGGCCCTGAGACGGGGCGGGCGGGGACGGGTGGGGGATGTCTCGGTTGCGTGACGGGTGGTTCGGCCGGATGACCCTGCGGGGTCGGCTGGCGTCGTTCACGGCCGCGGCCGTGTCACTGGCTGTGGTGCTGTCCGCGGTGACCGGCTGGTTCGTGGCCCGTGGGGAGATGACCGCTCAAGTCGATCAGACGCTGACGCGCACCTGGGCGCCGAACGCCCATGCGTCCCCCCAGTCCGAGATCAGAGCGATTTACGACTGGTGCCGCGGGGTCGTTCAGCCGTGGATGACGAGGGACGCCATTCCCACGGTGATCTTCGCGGACGGGACGTCCTGTCCGCCGAACGACTCCCGGTCCGTGAAAGTCACGGATGACGATCTGCCGGTGGCGCGCAGCGGGACAAGGGGAGCACACGCGCGCTCCCACTTCCGCGACGGCCAGCTGGCCAACGGTGACGACGTGCGCGTGTACGTGGTCAGCTACGGACCGATCGAGTTCAACGGCGAACGCACCACCGCGGCCGTCGCGCTGTCCCAACCCCTGCGCCCGGTACGCGACGCACTGTTCGGACTCGCCCTGATCACGACCTTCGCGGCCGCACTGGTGATCGCGGCCTCGGCCTTCGGCGCGCTGTGGCTAGCGCGCAGGGCCCTGCAGCCCGTCGACCGTCTCACCCAGGCGGCCGAGTACATCGCACGCACCCAGGAGCCGGGGACGACCATCGACGTGACCGGCCGTGACGAGATCGCCCGCCTCGGCCAGGCGTTCAACGCCATGAGCACCGCGCTCGCCCATTCCCGCGACAGCCAGTCCCAGCTCATCGCCGACGCCGGCCACGAGCTGCGCACCCCGCTGACCTCCCTGCGCACCAACATCGACCTGCTGGTCCGCAGCGAGGAGACCGGGCGGGCGATCCCCGAGGGCACGCGCGCGAAGCTCTTCACCAACCTGAAGGCCCAGACGGTGGAACTGTCCACCCTCATCGGCGATCTGCTGGTCCTCTCCCGCCCCCTCCCGGCCGCGGGTACCGCTCCTGTCGCCGCACTGGGGCTGCACGATGTCGTCTCCCGCGCGCTGGACCGCGCAAGGCTGCGCGGACCCTCTCTGGTGTTCAACGTCGACCTACAACCCTGGTACGTACGGGCGGACACGCACACCATGGAGCGGGCCGTCGTCAACCTCCTCGACAACGCGGTGAAGTTCAGCCCGGCCGACGGCGCCATCGAGGTTTCACTGGCCTCCGGCGTCCTCACGGTTCGCGACCACGGCCCGGGCATCGCGCCCGAGGACGTGCCGCACGTGTTCGACCGGTTCTGGCGCGCGCCGTCCGCGAGGCAGCTGCCCGGATCCGGCCTGGGCCTGGCGATCGTCGCCCAGGCGATCCGCGGCGCCGGCGGCGAGGTGGCACTCGCCCCCGCGGCCCCCGGACCGGACGGCACGACGGGCGGCACGGTGGCCACCGTGAGGCTGCCGGGCTCGCCGACACCTCCCGCTCGCACGGCTCCGGCCTCCCCGCACAACTAGAGCGCCGGAGCGGCGGTGGTTAGCTCAAACCTCGGTCGTGGCAGCGAAGGTGAGGAAGGACTGCCAGGCGGTCGGGGTGAAGGTGAGGTGCGGGCCGGCGGCGTCCTTGGAGTCGCGGACAAGGACGGCGGTGGTGGTCTCGGCGACCTCGACGCACTCCGCGCCCTCGTTGCCGCTGTAGCTGCTCTTGCGCCAGGCGATCTCGACGCAGGCGGCGCCCTCGTTGCTGCTGTGGCTGCTCTTGAACCAGACCAGTTCCATGCCTTCTGACGGTACGCCAACGGCCCGCCGCCGGGAAGGCGGTGGGCCGTTGAGGGGAGGTTGTCTCAGACCTCGGCAGTGGCGGCGAACGTCACGAACGCCTCCCACGCGGCCGGCTCGAAAGCCAGCTGGGGGCCACTCTTGTCCTTGGAGTCACGCACGTGGACAATGCCGGGGGTCTCGGCGACCTCGACGCAGTTAGCGTCCTCGTTGGTGCTGTAGCTGCTCTTGAACCACGCCAGCTCGGCCATGCCTATCGCTCTCCCAGAATCTGTTCGATCAAGGCCAGGGACTCCCTCAGGCTAAGCGCCTGAGCCCGGATGCTGCTGTACCGTGCGGCCATATTACGGACTTCCGCCGGGTCCGTGATCAACCGATTTACGTGCTGCGCTGCCACATAGCCGATCTGCGGCCGATTGGGCGGAGTCAGGAGGGTAAAGGAGCCGCCCATCCCAGCATGGGTCAGCCGATCGAGCGGCATGATCTGAAGTTCAGGGCCTCGCATCTTTCCCACCTTGAGGAGATGCTGGAGCTGCTCGCTGTGAACGTCCCATCCCCCGAGGGGGCGCCGCAGAACGCTCTCATCAACCACCCACGTCACAACGGGCATCGGCCAGCGAGCCAGGATCTCCTTGCGTGCCAGTCGAGTCGCCACCCACTCGTCGACCTGCTCGGGCGAAAGCAGCGGGCGCCGCATCTCGTACAGCGCCCGGATGTACGCCTCGGTCTGCAACAAGCCCGGGATGACCATCGTGCTGTAGTCGTGGATCTCGATGGCCCGGTGCTCTTCGGACGTGAAGGCCTTGGAGAAAGCCGGATGCCGCTCGCTGACCCGGATCTTCGCCTTCATCACGTCGTCCGCGATGACCTTCAGCGCACCCTCTGCGTTGAGGAGGCCGTCCACCAGCGTCAGGTACTCGATTCTCGGGGTCCGCACACCCCGCTCGATCGCGCCGACCAGGTCCTCGCTGTAGCCGCTCATCTTGGCCAACTGCCGCTGCGTCAAGCCGGCCCGCTCGCGGAAGAACTTGATCAGTTTCCCCACCGCGCTGTAGAACTCCGCGACGCCATCGGAGATTCCCGCCGTCTCTCCGTCATCGAACACCGTGCGCTCGACGCCACCCATGGGAACCACCCTCCCATTGCTCGATTGATTCGGGCCAGCCGACAAGCCAACCCTCCGCATTCGCACAGACACCCTCCGTGCCTGCCGAATCCATGGTCAGCGTACGTCCGCCCCGCCACGCTTTTGCCCATGAAGTCCGAAACCCCCCTCGACAGACCGCGTTCCCACACCACCCTCCTCCACGCCACCCCCAAGGGCGCCGCCATCTGCCGACGCATCGCCAGGCGTCAACTCACCGCCTGGGGACTGAATTCGACGCACACCGAACCCTTCTACTCGGCGCTCCTGATCGTCGCCGAGCTCGCCGCGAACGCGATCACGCACGGACGCATTCCGGGGCGCGGGTTCGAGCTTCACCTCGCGCTCACCACCACCGTGCGCCGGGGCACGACCCTCCGCATCGAGATCTCGGACCCCCGGGGCGAGCGACTCCCCCTCCTCCCCACCGTCCACACCCCCAACTCCCAGTCCGGGCGCGGCCTCGTCCTCATCAGCGCCCTCGCCGACCGCTGGGGCACCATCCCCCGCCACCCCAACGCCAAGACCGTCTGGGCCGAGCTCGACCTCACCCCCACCACTCCCGAAGCCCCCTGAAACGCCGAGGAGTGGGAAGTCGGCCCCACCGACTTCCCACTCCAAACCCGCGCTACAGGACCACTCCAGCCAGTGCTGTGACCGCGTAGGTTCATCGGGTGACGTCCATTCGACCGCTGGAGGCGCGGCGGCTGAGCCTGTCCGTGTACGCAGATTGACCGACCGCGAACCGCAGCCCCGGAGTGCCGAAAGGGACAAGTTCACGAGAAGGACAGCGACAGAAGGACGACTCAGGAGGCGGACGGCTCGATCTCGCCCGCAAAGACGATGACCTGGTCGATGCGGTTCCGCCGCAGATGGACGACGTCCGTTCCCGACAGGCGGGGGCCTCCATCCGGCGTGGTGAAGACCCACTGGTACCGGGCCCACTCGTCAGGCATGTCCACCTCCGAGCAGCGCGCCATCGTGCCGGTCCCCGCCGGGTGGCGCCGGATGTCCAGCACGAACCGCTCGACCGCCGCGATTCCTTCGCTGCGGCCCAACGGCCCCCAGAAGACCACGTCCGAGGTCAGGGCCTGGGAGAGCAGGGCAGTCACATAGCTGTCGTCCGAGGCGTTGAACGCGGAGATGAACGTGTCGATCGCGGTGCGTGCCGTCTCTTCCTGCATCCCCCAGTAATACCAGCCGTTACGCGTGCGCTCGCCCCGCGAGCCGCCTTCGGATCACGGTGGACCATCCCGGTCACAGCACCAGTCGCCCCGGACCCCGAAGCCGACGGACCCTCCCCATTCCTCACTCGTTCGAGTGAAGATCCGACATCACTCGGGCCGAAGTATTGACGGAGCGGGAAGTCGGCCGGGCCGACTTCCCGCTCCACGGCAAGGTGAACTCACCAGCTCGTGGCGCCGGCCTCCCCACCCACGCTGCCGGCGCCGTAGCCGCCGTAGCCTCCGCTGACGCCGCCCCCGTAGCCGCCGTACGAGCCCGAGACACCGCCCGAGACCGTACCGGCCGGCTCGCTGGAGGCGATCACGACGACGGTGATCCGGCTTCCGTCGAGCTCCTGCCCGTTCAGCGCGGCCACGGCGGCGGCCGCGTCCTGTCCACTGCTGTACGTGGCATAGCCGAAGCCCTTCGACGCCCCGGTGTCGCGGTCCCTCATGATGATGGAGTCGAGCACCTGCCCGTACTGCGCGGCCACTTGGAGCAGGGTGTCGTCCGTGGTCGACGAACTCAGGTTGCTGATCTTGATCTTGGCAGCCATGGCAGGACCCCTTCGAAGCGCTGACGACGATCCGTCGCGCCAGGATCGCAGGGCGCCCGCTCCGCGCAGGGCCGAATCCCACGATCCGTCCGGGAACGACCGTCCAGCCTCCACCTCCCTCGCACATCCGGAACGGAACCGTTCGGAGGTTCGGGATTCGCCAAGGGTCCACTTTGTAAAGGCCGTTGCATATCCCACCCATCAGGGCACAAGGTGGATGCTTCGGGTACGCGGACAGGAGCGGATCATGGGGATATTCGGCCGGAAGCGGAAGCGCGAGCAGGAGCAGGAGCAGCCCTCGGGCGGCGGGATCGACATCGGCGGCGGGATGCGGGTGCACCTGGAGGTCAGTCCGGAGCAGATGCGGCAACTCACCGACCAGGCCCGGCAGGCGGCCGAGGCCGGGGACGTCAAGGCCATGTTCCACCTGGCAGGGTTCCTGGAGCACCAGGGCAAGGTGCAGGAGGCCGCGAACTGGCACCACAGGGCCTCCTCCGCCGGCAACGCGGACTCCGCGGCCTGGCTCGCCGACAGGCTGCTCAAGCAGGGCCAGACCGAGCAGGGCCTCGACTACCTGCGGCTCGCCGCCCAACTCGGGCACGTCTCCGCCACCTTCAACCTCGCGGTCCTACTCCTCGGCGAGAACAGCGAGGACTACGAGGGTGCCCGGTGGATGCTGCGCGCCGCCGAGGCGGGCCACCAGAAGGCGATCGACTACCTCGGGATCAACATCGAGGAGGTCCGCAAGGCGCGGGCCGCCGTCGAGCGGGACATCGCCAAGGCCGAACAGGGCGACGTGGCCGCCGCGCACCGGGCCGCCGTCGGGCTGATCGACCTCGTCGAGGACGAGCAGGCCGACCACTGGTTGGAGGTCGGAGCGCGGGGCGGGAACGCCGACTCCGCCTACGAGTTGGCACAGCGACTGCGCGACGGGGGCGAGACGGAACGCGCCCTGGAGCTGATGAAGCAGGCCGGGCAGCTCGGCCGCAAGGACGCGACCCGGGTCGCCGGGGTGTGGCTGTACACCGACGGCGACCCGGCCGCCGCCGTACCGCTGCTGCGGCAGGCCGTGGCGGACGGCGAGGAGCTCGTCGTCCCGATCCTCGGCGCCGCGCTCGCCGCCGCCGGCGATCTGGACGGCGCGGAGGCCGTGATGCGCCCGGCCGCCGAGGCGGGCGACTGGCAGGCGCAGTACAACCTGCTGTCCGTCCTCCAGCAGCAAGCGGCCCGCGCCGGGACGCAGCCGAGCCCGGAGGAGCAGGAGCTGCTCATCCGCGCCTCGGAGGGTGTGCACGACGCCGCCCAGGAGCGACTGGACGCCGGCCGGCCGGACCAGGCCGTCCACATGCTGCGGATCGCCGCCCGGGCCGGCGACCCGGTGGCGCAGCGCTCCCTGGGAAAGCTGCTGCTGGCCATGAACCCGAAGGACCCCGAGGGCCGGGAGTGGAAGCAGCGCGCGGACAGCGTCCTGGGGCGGTAGTCCTGGGACGGAAGGAGGCGGCCCGCCGGGAGCGGGCCGGGCGACGAATTTCAGCGAACAGATAACAGATTTCGAAATCTGTCATCTGTTCGCTGTTATCTGTTCGCTGTCACCTGTTACCCGCCCGAGGGGGCGCGGCCGCGCCGCTCCGGTGTTCCAGGAGCTCCACGCCGGTCCGATACAGCTCCACCAGCAGCGGCCGCAGCGCCTCGCCGGTCGGCGTCAGCCGGTACGAGGTCCGCACCGGGAAGCCGAGCAGCCGCTCGCGGGCCACCAACTCCCGCTCCCCCAGAGTCTGTAGACGCTCGGCGAGCACCTTCGGGCTGATCTCCGGCAGGCGCTCGCGCAGCTCCCCGTACGACGCGGGGCCGTGCATCAGCTCGCGCAGCACCAGCGTGGTCCAGCGGCCCGACACCGCCGCCAGCGCCACCTCCACCGGGCAGTCCGGCTCCGGGCGCACCGTACGGCCGCGCGCGTCCGGCACCAGCTCGGCGTCCCAGCGGGTGTCGGTGCGGGGCACGTCGCTTCCCGTTTGGTGACCTACGACGGCCGCGGATTCACTGCTCGCATGACTCACCCCACCAGCCTCCCCCTCACCAGCGACCCGGCACAACACCCGGCCGTCTTCGCCGCCGCCTTCAACAGCGGCGACCCGGCCGCCCTCGCCCAGGTCTACGACCCCGCCGCGCTCTTCGTCCCCTCCCCCGGCACCACCGCCACCGGTGCCCAACTCCACCGCGCCAACGCCGACTTCCTCGCGCTCGGCCTGCCCATCACCGTCCACCCCCGGCACACCTACGTCGCCGACGACATCGCCCTGCTCATCGTCGACTGGACCATCTCCGGCACCGCCCCCGACGGCACCGACGTCCACCTCACCGGCACCGCCACCGACGTCGCCCGCCGCGGCCCGGACGGCCGCTGGCGCTACCTCATCGACAACCCCTTCGGCACCGCGTAGACGCCGTGCCAGACGTCGTACCAGGCGCCGCGCAGGGCGCCGTGCAGGGCGCCGCTACGCTGGGCCGATGCTGCTCCCCACCGTCCCGCGCACCCGCGTACGACCCTCCGCGCGGCCGGCCATCGCGACCCCCTTCGGCCCGCTGACCTTCGTCACCGCCGTCGGGGACACCGCCCTGCCCTCCCTGCCCGAGGAGCTCTTCGAGCTGCCGGGCGGCCGCACGATCGCCCGCTGGACGCTCCCCTCGGCCCGCGTCGAGCTGCTGCTGACCCCGTACGACGCCCAGCTCGACCCGGACCACTGGGGGCCGTTGACCGACTGCCAGGCGGCGGTGTGGCGGATCGACGCCCTGGCGCCGCTGCCCCGGGTGTGGTTCTCCGCGAGCCTGCCGGCCCAGCTCCCGGAGGGTGCCGGCGCCTACTGGGACGGGGGCCAGGCGCTGACCGCGTTCACGGTGGAGGACGAGAGCACCAAGCTCACCGTCGGCGGCCACGACGAGGAGGCGATCTGCTCGGCGGCCGATGCGCGCGAGGTGCCCCGACGGTGGGCGGCACTGATCGACGAGGTCCACGAGCGTTCGTCCAGCACCTGGGGCGTGGACTTCAACACCGACGCCGACGCCGACCGCGGCATCGTCTGGCGGCTGCCCCCGCTGGAGGCCGGCGAGCACTGCGAGCTGCCGGTGGTCGCTGCCTGGGCCTCGGCCGACGACGAGACCGAGAACACCTGGTACGCCGTCATGCCCTCGCCGACGGTCCTGCTGCGCCAGGTCACCGCCGCTGCGGCCTGATCGAAGAGCCGATGGGGGACTTCCCCGGCGGGAAGTCCCCCATGCGGTCAGACCGTCCGGCCGCGTACGGTCAGATGCTCGCGGCCAGCTCCGTGCCCTGCTTGATCGCCCGCTTGGCGTCCAGCTCGGCCGCCACGTCGGCGCCGCCGATCAGGTGCACCGCCAGGCCGCGCTCGCGCAGCGCCTCGTACAGGTCGCGGCGCGGCTCCTGGCCGGTGCAGAGCACCACGGTGTCCACGGGCAGGAGTTGGCGCTCGCCGTCCACGGTGAAGTGCAGTCCGGCATCGTCGATCAGGTCGTAGCTCGCGCCGGCGACCATGGTGACGCCGCGGTGCTTGAGCTCGGTGCGGTGGATCCAGCCGGTGGTCTTGCCCAGCCCGGCGCCGACCTTGCTGCTCCTGCGCTGCAACAGGTGGACGCTGCGCGGGGGCTTCGGCCGCTCGGGCGCGCGCAGTCCGCCGCGCTCGTGGTACTCCGGGTCGATGCCCCACTTCGCCTGGAACACCGACGGGTTGAGGCTCGCCGCGTCGCCCCCGTCGGTGAGGAACCCGGCCACGTCGAAGCCGATCCCGCCTGCGCCGAGGATGGCGACCCGCTCGCCGACCGGCGCGCCGTCGCGCAGCACGTCCAGGTAGCCGAGCACGCTGGGGTGGTCGATCCCGGGGATGTCGGCGGGAGTTCGGGGGGTGACGCCGGTCGCGAGGACGATCTCGTCGTGGCCAGCCTCGGCCAGCTGCGCGGCGGTGACGGTCGCGCCGAGGCGCAGCGTGACGCCCAACTCGCCCAGCCGGGTGCGGAAGTAGCGCAGCGTCTCGTCGAACTCCTCCTTGCCGGGGATGCGCCGGGCGATGTTCAGCTGCCCGCCGATGCTCTCGGCGGCGTCGTACAGGGTGACGTCGTGGCCGCGTTCGGCGGCGGAGACGGCGAAGGCGAGGCCGGCCGGGCCGGCTCCGACGACGCCGACGCGCTTGCGCAACCGGGTGGGGGCCAGGACGAGTTCGGTCTCGTGACAGGCGCGCGGGTTGACCAGGCAGGAGGTGATCTGGAGGTTGAAGGTGTGGTCCAGGCAGGCCTGGTTGCAGCCGATGCAGGTGTTGATGGCCTCGGCGCGGTCGGCCGCCGCCTTGTTGACGAAGTCGGGGTCGGCGAGCAGCGGTCGGGCCATCGAGACCAGGTCGGCGCAGCCGTCGGCGAGCAACTGCTCGGCGATCTCGGGGGTGTTGATGCGGTTGGTGGTGACCAGCGGAATGCCGACCTCGCCCATCACGCGCTTGGTGACCCAGGCGAAGGCGCCGCGCGGCACGGAGGTGGCGATGGTGGGGATGCGGGCCTCGTGCCAGCCGATGCCGGTGTTGATGACGGTCGCGCCGGCGGCCTCGACGGCCTGGGCGAGCTGGACCACCTCGTCCAGGGTGGAGCCGCCGGGTACCAGGTCGAGCATGGAGAGCCGGTAGACGATGATGAAGTCCTCGCCGACCCGCTCGCGGACCCGGCGGACGATCTCCACCGGGAAGCGCATCCGCCGCTCGTACGGGCCGCCCCACTCGTCCTCGCGGTGGTTGGTGGCGGCGACGACGAACTCGTTGATCAGGTAGCCCTCGGAGCCCATGATCTCGACGCCGTCGTAGCCCGCGCGGCGGGCGAGTTCGGCGCAGCGGGCGAAGTCCTCGATGGTCTGCTCGACCTGCTCGGCGGTGAGCGCGTTGGGGACGAAGGGGCTGATCGGGGCCTGGAGCGCGCTGGGGGCGACGAGGTCGCGATGGTAGGCGTAGCGGCCGAAGTGCAGGATCTGGAGGGCTATCCGTCCGCCGGCGGCGTGCACGGCGTCGGTGACCACGCGGTGCCGGTCGGCCTCCTCCTCGGTGGTGAGCATCGCGCCGCCCTCCCAGGGGCGCCCGGCCTCGTTGGGGGCGATGCCGCCGGTGACGATCAGGCCGACGCCGCCGCGGGCGCGCTCGGCGTAGAAGGCGGCCATCCGCTCGTAGCCGCCGGGGGCCTCCTCCAGGCCGACGTGCATCGAGCCCATGATCACGCGGTTGGGGAGGGTGGTGAAGCCGAGGTCGAGCGGGCTGAGCAGGTGCGGGTAGCGGCTGCCGGCGGGGGTGGAGCTCATCGGCGTCTCCTGGAGGGCGGGCGGTGGATTTTGTTACTGAACAGTAGGGTACGGTCGCGGCGCTATGCAACTAGTTGCATAGCGCCGATGGGCATGGAAAAGCCCCGGCCTCCCGGAGCTCGGACTCCAGCGGAGGGCGGGGCTTCCCCGGCCGACTGCGTCAGACGTTCACGCCGTAGTCGGTGGCGATGCCGCGCAGGCCGGAGGCGTAACCCTGGCCTATCGCGCGGAACTTCCATTCGGCGCCGTTGCGGTACAGCTCGCCGAAGACCATCGCGGTCTCGGTGGAGGCGTCCTCGGACAGGTCGTAGCGGGCGATCTCCTGCCCGTTGGCCTGGTTGACGATCCGGATGAAGGCGTTGCGGACCTGGCCGAAGTTCTGCAGCCGGGCGTCGGCGTCGTAGATCGACACCGGGAAGACGACCTTGGCGACGTCGACCGGCACCCGGGCGAGGTCGACCTTGATCTGCTCGTCGTCTCCGTCGCCGCCACCGGTCAGGTTGTCGCCGCTGTGCTCGACCGAACCCTCGGGGCTGCGCAGGTTGTTGAAGAAGACGAAGTGCTGGTCCGAAACCACCTTGCCGAGCGCGTTGCACAGCAGCGCACTGGCGTCCAGGTCGTAGTCGGCCCCGGTGGTGGTGCGTACGTCCCAGCCGAGACCCACGATCACGGCGCTCAGTCCGGGCGCCTCCTTGCTCAGCGAGACGTTGCCGCCCTTGGCCAGCGAAACTCCCACAATGCCCTCCTCGGATCTCTCCCTAGCGGACGAATCTACAACACTGTAGAGATCACGAGAATCCGCCTGCAGGCGGGCTCCGCCCCGGGGATTTCTCAGGGACTTCGGCAGGAACCGATCGCCGGGGAGCCCGGTCCGCACGACCACCCTAGACTGGCGGTGGATTCCCGTTCCAGGCCCTGTCGCCGGAGGTTCCGATGCGCCAGCGGTACAGCTTCCACCTCGACCAGGGCGGGCACTCGGTGACCGTCAACGTCCGCTCCGGCCTGATCACCGAGACCGAGGTGCTGGTGGACGGCAAGGAGTGCGCGTTCCACCGCGTCCACGGCCACGGCGACTACCCGCTCACCCTCTCCGCGCAGCTCGCCGGGGAGCCGCCGAGGCCGCTGTCCGTACAGCTGGACCGCACCGGGGTGGCGGAGCACCCGCTGGCCTGCGTGCTGGAGATCGGGGGCGCCGAGCACCCGATGCCGGAGCACACGGCGCGCTGACGCGACCACCGCACTGACGCGACCACCGCACTGACGCCCGGCGCGGGGAGAGGCCGGGCCCGGCCGTGCGTGACAGCGCGGTCCGGGCCGTCCGCCCCTCCGTGGTGGTGCGCTACTCCGCGCCGATCTCCGCGAGGATCTCCTCGACCGCCTTCCGGGCCCGCTCGGCGTCCTCCGCGACCAGGCCGATCCTGGTCCGACGGTCGAGGACGTCGGCGGCGTCCAGGGCGCCCTCATGGGTGACGGCGTAGGCGATCTCGGCGCGCGTCACGTCGACGCCCTCGGCCACCGGCTCCAACTCCCCCGCCGCCAGCACCTCGTGAGCCGCGCCGCCATGGCGGGCGAGCAGTGAGACGGGGATGCCGGCGGCCGGAACCGGGCGGCTGTCCCCGTGCCCCGGGGCGCCGACCAGCGGCAGGCGGGCCGTCCAGCAGGTGCGGGCGGGCAGGCCGCGCAGGCGGACGGCGGCGTCCACCGCGTCCTCGGCCATCCGACGGTAGGTGGTGAGCTTGCCGCCGACCACGGTGACCACCCCGGACGGGGACTCCAGCACCGCGTGCTCCCGGGAGATGTCGGCGGTGTTCCCCCCGCCGGTGTCGATCAGCGGGCGCAGTCCGGCGTACGCGCCGCGCACGTCCGCCCTGGTCAACCCGGTGGCGAGGGCCGCGTTCACGGTGTCCAGGAGGAACGTCAACTCTGCTTCGGTGGGCTGCGGTTCGTCCGGGATCGGGCCCGGGGCGTCCTCGTCGGTCAGCCCGATCGCCACCCGGCCGAGCTGCTGCGGCAGGGCGAAGACGAAGCGGCTGGTGGAGCCGGGCACCGGCACGGTGAGCGCGGCCGCCGGGTGGCCCAGCACGGCGGCGTCCACCAGCAGATGGGTGCCCCGGCTGGGGCGCAGCCTGATGGAGGTGTCCACCTCGCCCGCCCAGACGCCGGTGGCGTTGACCACCGCGCCCGCGGTGACGGTCAGCGCCTGCCCGCTCAGGGTGTCGACCAGCCGGGCGGAGGTGCCGGTGACGTCCTCGGCCCGCACCCGGGTCAGCACCCTCGCCCCGTACTGCGCCGCGGTGCGCGCCAGGGCGACCACCAGCCGCGCGTCGTCCACGAGTTGGCCGTCGTGCGCGACCAGCGCGCCGCGCAGGCCCGCCGTCCGGACGCCCGGCACCAGCTGCCGCGTCCGGGCCGCGTCGATCCGGCGCATCCGGGGCAGCAGGGCTCCCGGCGTCCCGGCGCTCAACCGCAGCGCGTCCCCGGCGTGGAAACCCGCCCGGATCAGCGAGGCCTGGCCGGGGCGCAGCAGGTCAGGCAGCAGCGGCACCAGTTGGGGCAGGGCGCGGATCAGGTGCGGGGCGGTGCGGGTCATCAGCACACCGCGCTCGACGGCGCTCTCCCGGGCCACCTTGACCCGACCGGAGGCGAGGTAGCGCAGGCCGCCGTGCACCAGCTTGGAGCTCCAGCGGCTCGTCCCGAAGGCGAGGTCGCGGGCCTCGACCAGCACCGTGCGCAGGCCGCGCGCGGCGGCGTCCAGGGCGACCCCGGCGCCGGTGACGCCGCCGCCGATCACCAGCAGGTCGACGCGCGGATCGTCGGCGAGCGCGTCGAGCTCCAGGGAGCGGCGACGGGCGTTGAGTCGAGTGGTTCCCGCGTACGGGCCGGCGGGCGTGCCTGCGGTGGGCGTCATGGCGCGAGGTATCCGTTCAGCGCTCTGGCCAGTTCGCGCCGCCAGGCCGCCTCGGGCAGCAGGGAGGCGACCATGCGGTGCGACTGGACGGTGGACTGGGCGATCAGCAGGACCATGGCGGCCAGTTCGGTCGGCTCGCCGGCGCGGATCGAGCCGTCGGCCTGGCCCAGCTCGATGCCGGTGCGCAGCGCCTCCAGCAGACCGCGCTGGCTGGCGCCGAGCCGCTCGACGACGTACCGGAGCAGCAGGTCGGAGTCGTCGGAGTGGAGCAGCGCGCCGAGCACCGGGTGGTCGCGCAGCCGCACCGCGACCTCGACCACCCGCGCCACGAAGGTCTCCCGGTCGCGGACGGCCAGCGCGGTGCCCTCCAGGGTGGCCAGGATCTCCCGGGTGAGCAGCGCCCCGATCACCGCCTGGACGTCCGGCCAGCGCCGGTAGACGGTCGGGCGGCTGACCCCGGCACGGCGGGCGATCTCCGCCAGCTGGGTCCGGCGGACGCCGAGCTGGACGACCAGGTGGGCGGCGGCGTCCAGGATCGCGTCGTCGGTGCTGCGGGGCTGCTCGGATGCGGCGTTACTACTTGACATGATGTGTGAAACTGTAACGCATGGCACCTGAGACGCAAGCGGGACCGGCCGGCGCCGCCCTTCCGCTCCCCCCGATGAAGTGGGACGCCTGGGGCGACCCGGCCCTCGCCAAGGAGCTGTCCGCGGACATCAAGGGGCTGCTCGCCGCCGCCCTCGGCGTCACCGGCGACGCCACCCCCGGGCCGGACGCCGCCGAGGTCGTGCTGCGCCCGTCCCGGATCACCGCCGAGGACCTCAAGGCCCTGGCCTCCGCCGTCGGCGAGGCGCACGTCAGCGCGGCCGACGCCGACCGGCTGCCGCGCGCCGGCGGCAAGTCCACCCCCGACCTGCTGCGCCGCCGCAGCCGCGAGCCGCAGGACGCGCCCGACGCCGTCGTCCTGCCCGGCAGCGAGGACGAGATCGCCGCCGTCCTCGCCGTCTGCGCCGAGCGCCGCCTCGCCGTCGTCCCGTTCGGCGGCGGCACCAGCGTGGTCGGCGGCCTCGACCCCGAGCGCGGCCCGTTCGAGGCCGTCGTCTCGCTCGACCTGCGCCGCTTCGACCAACTCCTCGACCTCGACGAGACCTCCGGCGAGGCCGTCCTCGGCGCCGGACTCACCGGCCCCGCGGCGGAAGCCCTGCTCGCCGAACGCGGCTGGGAACTCGGCCACTACCCGCAGAGCTTCCGCTACGCCACCATCGGCGGCTTCGCGGCCACCCGCTCCTCCGGCCAGGACTCCGCCGGATACGGGCGCTTCGACGAGATGGTGCGCGGCCTGCGCGTCGTCACCCCCGCCGGGATGCTCGACCTCGGGCGCGCCCCCGCCTCCGCCGCCGGGCCCGACCTGCGCCAGCTCTTCCTCGGCTCCGAGGGCACCCTCGGCGTCATCACCGCCGTCCGCCTGCGCGTCCACCCGCTGCCCGCCGTCAAGGCCTACGAGGCGTGGAGCTTCCCCGACTTCGCCACCGGCACCGCCGCGCTGCGCACCGTCGAACAGCAGGGCACCGGGCCGACCGTCATCCGGCTCTCCGACGAGGCCGAGACCATGGTCAACCTCGCCATGACCGAACAGATCGGCGGCGCCCCGGCGGTCAGCGGCTGCCTGGCCGTCACCGTCTTCGAAGGCAGCGCCGAACAGGTCGCCGCCCGGCAGGAGCTCACCCGCGAGGCGCTGCTCGCCGCCGGCGGCACCTCGCTCGGCGACGGCCCGGCCCGCTCCTGGGAGCACGGCCGGTTCAACGCCCCCTACCTGCGCGACTCCCTGCTCAGCGCGGGCGCGCTGTGCGAAACCCTGGAGACCGCCGCCGCCTGGAGCCGGCTCGCGGGACTGCGGGTCGCCGTCACCGAGGCGCTGACCGGCGCCCTGCCCGGCGCCCTGGTGCTCTGCCACATCTCGCACGTGTACCCGACCGGCGCCTCGCTCTACTTCACCGTCGTCGCCGCCCTCGGCGAGGACCCGCTCGACCGCTGGGCCACCGCCAAGCGGGCCGCGGGCGACGCCATCCTCGGCGCCGGCGGCACCATCACCCACCACCACGCGGTCGGCACCGACCACCGGCCCTGGATGAGCGAGGAGATCGGCGACCTCGGCGTGCGCATCCTGCGCGCCGTCAAGGCCGAACTCGACCCGGCGGGCATCCTCAACCCCGGCAAGCTGATCCCATGACCGACACGAGAACCGTCCGCAGGGTCGTCGTTCTCACCAACCCGGCGGCGGGCATCGGCCACGCCGAGTCCGCCGCCCGCCGGGTCGTCGCCCGCCTGCGCGCCCTCGGAGTCGAGGTCGAACCGCAGGCCGGGCGCTCCACCGAGGACGCCGTACGCCTCGCCCGCGAGGCCGCCGCCGACGGCGTGGACGCGCTGGCCGTCGTCGGCGGCGACGGCATGATCAACCTGGCCCTCCAGGCCCTCGCCGACACCTCCGTACCGCTCGGAGTGATACCCGCCGGCACCGGCAACGACCACGCCCGCGAGTACGGCCTGCCGCTCGGCGACCCCGAGGCCGCCGCCGACGTCGTCGCCGCCGGGCGCACCCGCGGCATCGACCTCGGCCGGATCACCGGCCCCGACGGCGCGGCACGCTGGTACGGCTCCGTCCTCGCCACCGGCTTCGACTCCCTGGTCAGCGACCGCGTCAACCGGCTGCGCTGGCCGCGCGGGCGGATGCGCTACAACCTCGCCATCCTCGCCGAGTTCGCCAACCTGCGCCCGCTGCCGTTCCGGATCACCCTCGCCGACGGCACCGTCATCGAACGCGACCTCACCCTCGCCGCCGTCGGCAACACCCGCAGCTACGGCGGCGGCATGCTGATGTGCCCCGACGCCCTCCCCGACGACGGACTGCTCGACCTCACCCTCGTCGACGCCATGCCCCGGCTGCGGATCGCCCGCTTCTTCCCCACCCTCTTCAAGGGCACCCACACCACCCACCCGGAGGTCACCACCCTGCGCACCGAGTCCCTGCGGATCGAGTCCCCCGGCATCACCGCCTACGCCGACGGCGAGTTCATCGCGGCCCTGCCCGTCGAGGTCACGGTGCGACGGAAGGCCCTACGCCTGCTGGTGCCGTGAGAACCTGAGGCCAGGGAGGGCAGCCACCATGCAGCTCGCAGTGAACGTGACACCCCACGGCATCCCCGTGTTCGAACTCCTCATCGGCCTGGCCCCACTCGCCGTCGCCGGCTCGGCCGTCATGGCCGCCGGCCTCGGCCTCACCAACCACTGGCGCTGGACCCGCCGCCCCAACTGACCGCCCGCGCCCGCGCCGAGAGCCACGGGAGCGAGCCGGTCGTGCGCGCCGTCCTCACAGGTGCGCCCTGATCTGCCGTACCGGGTGACCGAGCGCGGCACCGATCGCCGCCAACTGCGGCTCGGTGAACCAAAGGCACTCCGGGTTCCACACCTCGACCTCGAACCGGGCGAAGCCGCACGGCCAGTCGTACTCCAGCACCTCCAGCGTCGTTTCCGCCCCGCAGCACGGCACCGTGACCACGAGCGTCGCGAAGCCGTCCTCGGCGTGTTCCTCCAGCAGGTCGCCCCACCAGTCCGGCCCGAGCGTGCCGCCACAGTGCGGGCAGCCGATCCTCTCCAGGTTCTCCCCGCAGTCGACCGCCGCCGTCCGCTCGTGCCAGGTCAGCTCCAGCTCCGCCCCGTCGTCCGCACCGAGCAGCCCGACCACCACCGCCCGCGCCCGCTCGGCTGCCGATGGATCCGGCTGCCAGCGCGGGTCGGTGGGGATCACCGACAGCACGTCGTCACTCATGCGGATCCCCCTCGGCGTCCAGCATCAGCGGGGCGGCCGGCTCCGGCGCCGGGCCCAGGTCGAGCGGCCGCCAGTCCAGGCCCTCGCCCCAGCCCGGCTCGGCCCGCGCCCAGGCCGTCATCGCCGCGATCACCGGCTCGGGCCCCTCCAGGTGCACCTCGAAGTGCCGGTCGGCGGAGCCGTCGCGGTGTTCCAGCGCGTAGTGGCGGCCGGCCTTGTGCCACACCTGGATGTAGACGTCCGGCAGGTCCGGTATCCGCTGCACGACGAGGAAGCAGTCGCCCCCCGCGCCGATGCGCCGGACCAGCCCCGCGAGTTCCTCCGCGCCCACCCTCAGGTGCCGCGCATCGTTCGTCTGCACCGCGATCGCCAACATGCGGTCACCCTGGCACGCACCACTGACAATCGGGCGGGGCGGTCCGGCGGTTCAGGCCCGTACGGGACTCCGCTGACAGGGCCGACCGAGAAGGCCAGGGCCGAGATGCCGGTACGGACGGTGACCCGGCCGGGGCCGGTCAGTGCAGCCCCCTTGCCCGTGGGCGCCCTATGCGCCGTGGTCCTCCCGGCGGAGGCGGAAGACGACGTTGCGCCGCGCCGGGTCCTGTGGGGCGTCGGGGTCGGCGAAGTCCTCGGCGGGGTCGTGGGTCATCCCGAGGCGGTGCATCACCTTCTGCGAGCGCAGGTTGGCGGCGGTGGTGATGGCGAGGATCTCGGGGAGGGCGAGCGCGTCGAAGCCGTGGGCGAGGACCGCCCGGGCCGCCTCCGTCGCGTAGCCGTGGCCCCAGGCCGACCGGGCCAGGCGCCAGCCGATCTCGACTCCGCTGACCGGGTCCTGCTCCTCGACCTCGTCCAGGCCCGCGAAGCCGATGAACTCGCCGCCCTCCCGGGTCTCGACGGCCAGCCACCCGTGCCCGCGCCGCTCCAGCTCCGCCTCGAACCGCGCCACCGAGGAGTCGCTCTGCTCGCGGGTGAGGATGCCGCCGAGGTGCTCGCGGACCTCCGGGTCGGCGTTCATCGCGGCCCACGGCACGAGGTCGGACTCCCGCCAGCGGCGGATCAGCAGGCGTTCGGTGATCATTTCGTTCATGCCCCAACCCAACGGCACACCGCCCGCGCGGGCAAGCGAAAAACGGGGTGCCCCGCCGCGCCCTGCCCGGGTAGCGTGCGGGGCATGTCGAGCCCTGAGGCATCCAAGGTGGGGGCACGCGGTCACGCCGTCTGCCCCCTGAAGCACTGCTGACACTGCTGAACCGCTGAGTTCAGCGACCCGATCGTGCGTGTGGCCGGTCGGGCGGGTGCGTGTGCCCTCGGTGGGGGGGCGGGCTGTGGTGACGAGACGGACGGTTCCTGTCCCGACTTCCACCCTCCCGGAGTCTCTCGATGCCTGTTCCGCTGTACCTGCTCGCCCTGGCCGTGTTCGCCATGGGCACCTCGGAGTTCATGCTCGCCGGCCTGCTGCCGGGCCTCGCCGCCGAGCTCGGCGTCCCGCTCGGGACGGCGGGCACCCTCACCTCCGCCTTCGCGCTCGGCATGGTGGTCGGCGCGCCGCTGATGGCCGGGCTGGCCCGCAGCCGGCCGGGGCGCGCCACCCTGTTCGGCTTCGTGCTGGTGTTCGCGGCGGCGCACGTCGTCGGGGCCGTCACCACGAGTTTCCCGGTGCTGTTCGCGAGCCGTGTCGTGGCCGCGCTCGCCGATGCGGGCTTCCTCGCCGTCGCGCTGACCACCGCCACCGCGCTGGTCCCGCCGGACCGCAAGGGACGGGCGCTCGCCGTACTCCTCTCGGGCACGACGGTGGCCACGGTCGCCGGGGTGCCCGGGGGCGCGGTCCTGGGCGCGCTGCTGGGCTGGCGGGCGGTGTTCTGGGCGGTGGCCGCGCTCTGTCTGCCCGCCGCCGCCGGCATCCTGCTCGGCCTCCCGGCGCCCGCCGCAGCGGGGCGGGCGCCGGGCCGCCCCGACCTGCGCGCCGAACTCTCCGAGCTGCGGCGGCCGGGGCTGCGGAAGGTCCTGCCGCTGGCCGCGCTGGTGAACGCCGCGACCTTCGGCGGCTTCACCTTCCTCGCCCCGGTCGTGACCGGCCCCGCCCGTCTCGGCGACCTGTGGGTGCCCGTCGCCCTGGTGCTGTTCGGGGCCGGTTCCTTCCTGGGCGTCACCGCCGCCGGGCGGCTCGCGGACCGCCGCCCCGGCCTGGTCCTCGCCGTCGCCGGTCCGCTGCTGCTGATCGGCTGGCCCGCGCCGGCCGTTCTGGCACACGAACCGGCCGTCCTGCTCCCCCTCGTCCTCCTGCTGGGCGCGCTGTCCTTCGCCCTCGGCGGCACCCTGATCACCCGAGCCCTGTACGCAGCGCCGGGCGCCCCCACCATGGCCGGCGCCTACGCGACCGCCGCCCTCAACCTCGGTGCCACCGCCGGCCCCCTGGTGGCCGCGACCACCCTCACCACCCCCGCCGGGCCGCTCGGCCCGTTCTACGCCGCCGCTCTCCTCATCGCGGCCGCCCTCCTGCTCGCCGCGCTCCCGCCGAGGCTCGGCTGAGCCTCAGTCGACCACCGTCAGCACGATCTTCCCCTGGAGGTGCCCCAGTTCGGCCCTGCGGTGGGCGGCCGCGGCCTCGCGCAGCGGGTACACGCTGTCCAGCGCGACCCGGACGCGGCCGTCCACCGGCAGTTCGGCCAGTTCGGCGAGGTCGCTGCCGCTGGAGCGGACCTGCCAGATGCCCTCGTGGAGGACGATCCCGAGCTCGGCCGCCCGCTCGGGCCGGTAGTCGCCGAGGAAGGCCGACACCCTCGGCGCCGAGGGGCCGGCCGAACCCGCCCTGATCGCCTGGCTCACCGAGTTCATCCTCGGCGCGGGCGCCCACCAGGGCCTGCCCGCCACCCTGATGGCCACCCTGGAGAACCCGGACTCCGCCCTGCACGCGAGCTGCCTGCGGATGCGGCAGGCCGGTGGCCGGCTGCTCGCCGCCGCCCAGCGGGACGGCGCGGTCCGCCCGGACGTCACCCCGCTCGACCTCTTCGCCCTCGCCAACGCCCTGAGCTGGATCACCGACCAGGCCCCCACCCTGGCCGAGCGCCGCGACCACCTCCTCGGCCTGGTCCTGGACGGCCTGCGGGCCCGCGTCTGAACGGCGTCACACCCCCCGGGTCGCGGTGATCCGGCCGGCCTCGATCGCCTCGACCAGCTGGGCGTGGTCGGCGGCCGTGCGGTCGGCGTAGTGGAGGGCGAAGTCGGCGACGGCGTCGGCGAAGGTGTCGGCGGTGCCGAGGTAGGCGGCGATGGCGAGGCGGTCGCCGGTGCGGGCGTGGGCGCGGGCGAGGGTGCGGCCGCACAGGTCGGCGTAGGAGCGCAGCAGGTCCGGGGACATGGTGTCGATGTCCGCCGAGCCCTTCATGTCGCGCAGTTGGCGGCCGTAGTAGTGCCGGCCCGCGGGGCCGGCGGTCCAGCCGAGGAAGATGTCGCTGTGCGCCTGCATCAGGTGCTGCCCGGTGACCACCCGGCGCCCGCCCTGGTGGGCGGCGACCTCCGCGTCGACCCGGGTGGGCGGCAGGTGGTCCTCCAGCACGGACCGGCCGGCCTCCTTGAGCTGGAGGAACAGCGGGTCGCCGCTGTTCCGGCCCTCCAGCAGGACGATGTAGCAGCGGGTGCCGACGCTGCCGACGCCGACCACCTTCATCGCCGCGTCCACGAAGCGGTAGCGGTCCAGCAGCACCCGGCGGTCCTCGGCGAGGGTGGCCCGGTAGTCGCCGAACAGCTTGCCGATGCCCCGCAGTTCGGACTTCTTCAGCGACTCGATCAGCGGCGGCTCGCTGACGATCCGCCGCCGCCCGTCCCGCTCCTCGGTGAGCTTGCCGAAGGCCTGGAGGCTGGTGCACCGCCGGGCACGGGCGAGCTCGGCCGCGACCTGCCTGCGCTGCTCGGGCTCACGGACGAGCGGCAGCAGCTCGGCGGTGTCGACCCGGCTGTACCAGACGTCGAGCTCACCCAGCCCGGCCAGTCGGCGCAGCGCGACGGCGTAGCCCTGTGCGGCGGTACGGGCGGCGCGCCGGGCCGAGTCGTCGTCCTCGCCGCGATCGCGGGCCGCGACGGCGATGCTGGCCGCGAGGCGCTTGACGTCCCACTCGAAGGGGCCGGGGTAGGTCTCGTCGAAGTCGTTGACGTCGAAGAGCAGCGCGCGTTCCGGCGAGGCGTACACGCCGAAGTTCAACAGGTGGGCGTCGCCGCAGAGTTGGACGGTGAGCCCGGTGTGGGGGACGGCGGCGAGGTCGGCGGCCATCACGGCGGCGGCGCCACGCAGGTAGGCGAAGGGGGTGGCGGCCATCCGCCCGTAGCGGATCGGCAGCAGCCTGGCGACCCGGTCGGCGCCCTGCGCCTCCAGCACGGCGAGCGGGTCGGGGCGGTCGGCGGCCGGGATCCAGCGGCCGTGGTCGGAGCGGGTGGCGCGCTCGCGGGCGGCCCGGCCGCTGCGGCGGCGTTCGGCGGGGGTGGTCATGCGGCGGCTCCGTCCGTCCCTGGGTCTCCACAGTGATATGCCCGGAAACGGGCGCACCTCATCGCGACGCTAGGGGCCCGGTGCCGGAGGGCGCAGCGCGGCGCCCTCCGGCACTGGGCCGCACGGGTGAACCGACCGGCTCACCGCACGGTGAAGTCGGCCATCATCGCCATGTCCTCGTGCTCCAGGTTGTGGCAGTGCAGCATGTACGTCCCCGCGTAGTCGCCGAAGCTCACCAGCACCTCCACCGCCTCGGCCGGGCGCAGGTCGACGGTGTCCTTCCAGCCCGCGTCCCACGGGCCCGGGTCCTCGCCGTTGCGCCCGATCACCTGGAAGTGGCTCAGGTGGACGTGCACGGGGTGGTGCACGTCGCTGGAGAAGCGCCAGCGCTCGACGGTGCCGAGGGCGGGCGCGGCGAGGCTGTGGCCGGGCCGGTACGGGCGGCCGTTGATGGTCCAGCCGTCCTTGCGGCTGCGGCGGAACCGGAAGTCGCGGGTGGCGACGGCCTCGGAGGCGTTCAGCTCCTCGACGGTGGAGAGCCGCTCGGGCACCCGGGCGTCGTCGTCGACCGGCCGCGAGGAGACGTCGAAGCACATCACCTCGGCGGCGCGGTCCTCGCCGAAGCGGTTGAGCAGGCGCACCCGGGTGCCGGCCGGGTAGCGGGAGAAGTCGACCACCACGTCGAAGCGCTCGCCGGGGGCGATCTCGATGGCGTCGTGGGCGACGGGGGCGGCGAGCAGGCCGCCGTCGGAGCCGATCTGGACCAGCGCGTCGCCGCCGGCGGGCTGCGGGTCGAGTGCGAGCCGGTAGAGCCGGGCGTTGGAGGCGTTGAGCAGCCGCAGCCGGTAGTGCGCGCGGTCGGTGTCCAGGCGGGGCCAGGGCGCGCCGTTGACCAGGACGACGTCGCCGAGGACGCCGTTCATGTAGGCGTCGGTGACGCCGGGTTCGACGAGAGCGGGGTCGGCGACCGGGTAGCGGAAGGAGCCGTCGGCGGCGAAGGAGCGGTCGGTGAGCAGCAGCGGGAGGTCGCGTTCGCCGCGCGGCAGCGGCAGGGCGTCCTCCTCCTCGTCGTGGACCAGGTGGAAGCCGGCCAGGCCGCGCCAGACGCCGAGGCCGGTGAAGCCCATCCGGTGGTCGTGGTACCAGAGGGTGGCGGCGCGCTGCTTGCCCGGGTAGGTGTGGGTGCGCTCGCCGACCACGGCGCGGACCTCCGTCTGCGGCATCCCCGGCATTCCCGGCATGTCCGCCATCGGCGCCGGCCGTGGGGGCGCGGCGGAGCCGACCGGCAGCAGCAGGTCCGTCGGGTAGCCGTCGCTGTCGGCCGGGGTGTGCCCGCCGTGCACGTGGACCACGGTCGGCACCGGCAGTTCGTTGCGGTGCCTGACCATCGCCGCCCGCCCGGAGCGGGTGACCACCGTCGGCCCGGGGAAGGTGCCGCCGTACGTCCAGGCCTCGGTCCTCACTCCGGGCAGGATCTCCACGGAGGCGACGCGCTGGGTGATTTCGTAGTGGTCGCCGGTCGCGTCCGACAGCACGGGCCGGAGCACGGGTGGCACCGGCAGCGGGACCTGGAAGGCCTCGGGCAGGTCGAGTTCACTGGAGAGCAGCCGCCCGGGGCGGCCCTCCACGAGCAGCCGGGCGGCCGAGGGGCCGGCGACGGCGGCCAGCGCGCCCGCGCCGAGCACCGAGGCGCCGAGGCCCAGGAACCGGCGGCGGTTCACCGGTTCACCTCCAGCGGCCCGCCGGGGCGCGGCAGCCGTCCGCCGCCGTCCTGGCCGGTGTCGCGCAGGGCCTCCCGGGCGGGCAGCGGCAGCCGCCAGGCGCCGACCAGGACGAACAGGATGCCGCTGACCAGCAGCACGCCGAGGGTGATGTGCAGGCTGACCGCCCGCGCGTAGCCGGCGCCGATCTGGCCGACGACGGCGAGGGCGAGCAGGGCGGTGGTCCCCAGCGGCCAGCGCGGGCCCCGGCCCGGCCGGAGCACCAGCGCGGCCACCGCCAGCTGGAGCACGACCACGGTGGCCAGCAGCATCGCGGCGCCCTCGTGGCCCTTGAGGGAGTCGTAGGCGCCGTCGAGGAAGCTGCCGGCCAGCACGGTCTGGAGCAGGGCCAACAGCGCCAGGGCGGCGGTGGAGATCCGCAGCAGGATCAGCGGCCAGCGGGGCGCGGCGGCGGGGGGACTGCTCATGTCGGGCTACTCTCTGCGTCGGCGGGTCGGGCGGGGGCGGGCGAGAGCGTAGCTGATCAACCGTCACGATCAGCTGAATCGAAGGTGCTTGGCCTTGATCACCACCCCTTCGAGCCCGATCCCTCCGACGGTCGTCCCCCGTACGGCCGCCACCCGTACGGCCGTCACCCGTCCAGGGGAACGCCCCCGGGTCTCCCCGAGGGCGTCACCCGTACGGACGCGGCTACTGCCGGGCCGCGCCCGCCGCCACCGGCCTGGTCCGCAGCAGCAGCCGGGCGGGCAGCCCGGTCGCGCCCAGGCAGAGCAGGACGGCTCCGGCGGCCAGCGGCACGGCGAGGGTCGCCGGGACGTACGGGGAGGTGCCCGCCACCCCCCGGGCGACCGGGACCAGCGTGATCCAGGCGATCACGGCACCGACCGCCAGCCCGGCCGCGGCGACCAGCAGCGCCTCCCAGCGCAGCATGCCGCGCACCTGGCGCCGGGTCGTCCCGGCCAGCCGCAGCAGCGCGACCTCGCGGCGCCGGTCCAGGACGGTCATCACCAGGGTGTTGGCGGCCGTGACGGCGGCGAACCCGCCGAGTACGGCGGCCATCACGGTGTTCGCCCAGCTGTTGAGCTCCATCATCCTGTCGGCCTGGGCGACGAACCCGGCCCGGTCGGTCACCATCGCGCCGCCCGGTCCGCCGAGGCCGCCCAGCGCGGCGGCCACCGCCGCACGGTCGGCGCCGGGGGCGTCGGCGACCAGCACCTGGCTGTCGTACCCGGCGGTGACGTGCGCGGCGACGGCGGCCCGGGGCAGCAGCGCCCGGCCGAAGCCGAGGCCGCGGTCGTACACGGCGACCAGCGTGGGGCGCACGGCGGTGCCGTCGCCGAGCCAGAGCGCGACGCGCTCGCCGACCTTCGCGTCCAGCGCGTCGGCCAGGGTGGCGTCCAGGGCGACGGTGTCGGCGCCCCGGCCGAGGTCGGCGAGCGAGCCGCTGCGCACGCCCAGGTCGAGCACCCGGGGCAGCCGGGCCGGATCGCCGTCCACGCCGAGGGCGGGGGCGGAGCCGAGCTGGCCGCTCTGCCGGTAGACGACGCCGGTGCGCAGCACGCCGACCGCGCTGTCCACCCCCGGCACCTTCGCCGCCCGCTCGGCGGTGCCCGCGGGCAGGCCGGGGCCGGTGGCGGCGAGCACGTGGTCGGCGGTGATGCCGGCGCGGACGTTCTCCCCGGTGGTGTGGCGCAGGGTGCTCTGGAGCACCAGCAGGGTGCCGCAGAACGCGGTGACCAGCACGATCGGGGTGATCGCGGAGGCCAGCCGGCGGGCGTTGGCGCGGGAGTTGTCGGCGGCCAGCGAGCCGGTGGCACCGCCCGCCCGCAGCGGGGCGCCGAGCACCGCGGCGGCGATCCGGGCCAGGTGCGGGCCGAGCAGGGCGACGGCCATCATGAAGCACATCACCGTGCCCTGCGCGGTCTGGGCGGCCTTGGCGCCGTCCAGCGCGGAGGCGACGGCGGCGGTCACCACCCCGCCGGCGGCGAAGACCAGGCCGAACGCGATGCGGACCTTGCCCGGCCGGGGCGGCTCGACGGCGGCCTCGCCGAGCGCCTGCCCGGGGCGCAGCCGGGACGGGCGGCGCGCGGCCAGGAAGCCGGCGGCGAGCGCGGCGAGGGAGCAGGCGAGGACGGCGGCGAGCATCGGCAGCGGGCCGACGTCCAGCCGGACGCCCGCCGGGACGGCGTCGCGGTCGACCAGCTGGTCGAACCACCAGTGGGCGAGGGCGAGTCCGGGCAGGACGCCGAGCGCGCCGGCGACGGGGGCGACGAGCATCGCCTCGGTGGCGATGGTGCGGCGGATCTGGCGCGGGGTGGCGCCGATGGCGCGCAGCAGCGCGAACTCGCGGGCGCGCTGGCCGGTGGCGAGGGCGACGGTGCTCATCACCACGAAGACGGCGGTCATGGTGGCGTAGCCGCCGAAGACGCCGCCGAGCTCGGTCAGCAGGGTGCGGGCCTCGCCGAGGGCGGGCTGTTCGACGGTGGCGCGCTCGTCCCCGGTGAGGACCTCGGCGTCGGCGCCGACGGCCTGGCGGACCTGGGCGGCCAGGGCGGCGGGGGTGACGCCCTCGCGGGGCTGGACGGCGATGGCGTCGATCCGGCCGGGGTGGCCGGAGAGGCGGTCGGCGGTGGCGTCGGCGAACCAGGCGGTGGGCCCTGCGGTGGATCCGGTAGCGGAACCGGTAGCGGGCCCGGTAGCGGACCCGGTAGCGGACCCGGCGGTCTGAGCGGCGGCGAGGCCGGAGACGCGGTAGCTCGCGGTGCCGCCGGGCGCGGTCAGGGTGATGCTCGCACCGGGCGCGAGGTGGGCGGCACGCGCCGTGTCGACGTCCAGCACCACCTCGTTCGCGCCGGGCGCGCGGCCCTCGACGAGCTTGTCCTGCGGTCCGGCGATGCCGAGCGCGGCGTAACCCCGGCCCGTCAGCGAGGGGATGGCAGGGGTGGGAGTCAACGGGAAGGCGGTGTCCGGTCGGGCGGCCGCGACCCTGGGCAGGGCGGCGATCCGGCCCACCAGTGCGGCGTCCGTACGGGCCCGCTCGGGCGTGGTCTGCCGCTCGGTCTCGGTGTCCTCGCCGACCTTCCGTTCGATCGTCACCTCCTGCCCGGCCGCCACCACCACCGGGCTCGCGGCGTAGCGCACCGGCGGGAGGCTCGCGGTCAGCCCGGTCTGCAACAGCGTGCCGCAGGCCACCACCACGGCGGCGCCCAGCAGCAGGGCGACCAGGGTGCCCACGAAGGAGGCGGGACGGAAGCGCACCGAGGCGCGGGCGAGTCCGTTCGTCATGCCGCCACCGCCACGCCCACCGGGCGGGCGGTCAGCGCGACCATCCGGTCCGCGACGGCCTGCGGGCCCGGGTACGGCAGGTCGTCCACGATCGCGCCGCCGGCCAGGAACAGCACCCGGTCGGCGAAGGAGGCGGCCACCGGGTCGTGGGTCACCATGACGACGGTCGCGCCCAGGTCGTCCACCGCCCGGCGCAGTAGTTCGAGCACCTCGTGCGCGGTACGGGTGTCCAGCGCGCCGGTCGGCTCGTCGGCGAACACCACGTCCGGGCGGGTGATCAGCGCCCGGGCGATCGCGACCCGCTGCTGCTGGCCGCCGGACAGCTGCCCGGGGCGGCGCCGGGCGTGCTCGCCCAGCCCCACCTGCGCCAGCAGCTCCCGCGCCCGGGCGCGGTCCTGGCGCTCACCGGCGAGCCGCTGCGGCAGCAGCACGTTCTGCTCGACGGTCAGCGAGGGCAGCAGGTTGAAGGACTGGAAGACGAAGCCGATCCGGCTGCGGCGCAGCTTGGTGAGCCGGTTCTCGCTCAGCTCGGTCAGCTCCTCGCCGCCGAGCCGGATCCGGCCCTCGTCCGGGCGGTCCAGGCCCGCCGCGCACTGGAGGAAGGTCGACTTGCCGGAGCCGGAGGGGCCCATGACGGCGGTGAAGCTGCCGTGCCCGAGCGCCAGGTCGATCCCGCGCAGCGCCTGCACGGTCTCGCCGCCGCGACCGTAGCTGCGGCGCACCCCGAGCAGTTCGATCGCGGGGCCGGCTTGCGGTGCGGCGGCGTACGGACCGGTGGTCGGGCGGTCGTGGCGGCGTGCCATGGATGGGGCCTTCCTTCGGGAATCGTCACTGGTCGGCGACGTGTTCCACGCTAGGGAGGCGGGCGTCCGCGAACCATGGAGGCCGCTGGCGGACGCGGGGTGGGGCTATCCCTACCAAGTGGGGCCGTCCCTACCAAGTGGGGCTGTCCCTACACCTCGCCGGAGGCGACCCCCAGGTAGGCGGCGCGCAGCTCGGCGAGCAGCGGGTGCGCGGGGTCGAAGGCGGTGGAGTCCACGGCGGCGAGCGGGCGCGGGCCGACGCCCGCGTTCACCGCGAAGGCCGCGTCGAAGCGGCCGAGCTCAGCCACCCGGAGCGGCTCACGGGACTGCGGGCCGCCGTACGCCCCGGCCAGCAGCGCCTCGGTGACGCCGGGCAGGCTGGGGCCCTCCGGCCACACCAGGTGCTCCCCGGCCAGGAAGCCGACGTTCCAGGTCGCGCCCTCGCACACCAGGCCGTGCTCGTCGGTCAGCAACACGTCGTCGAAGCCGGAGAGTTGGGCCAGGCGGCGGTGGTGGACCAGGCCGAACAGGCCGACGTGCTTCACCCCGGGCAGCTCGCGCCGGTACGCCGTCGTCCGCACCCGCAGCGGGGCGGGCGCGACCGCCCCCGCCGGACGGGTGGTCACCAGCAGCGCGGGCGCGGCCGGGGCGGCGGGGCGCTCCAGGCCGAGCGCCGGGTCGTACACGGTCACCCGGACGATCACCGGCGCGCCGTCGGCGGGCAGCACCGCGCGGATCCGCTCGCGCACCGCCGCCCGGTCCAACTCGGCGGCGAACAGCGTCCGGCAGTCACGGACCAGCCGGTCCAGGTGCAGCTCCAGCCCGCGCGCCCGGCCCGCCTCGACACGCAGGGTGGTGAAGTGCCCGTAGTTGAGCAGCCCCAGGGCAGCGAGCCGCGCCGCGTCGGCGGGCGCGCCGTCGATCTCGATCTCAGCCATCCCCCGAGTCTGCCAGCTGCGGGGACGCCGCCGGCCCGGGTCCGGGCTTCCGCTCCGGTTCGCACCCGGGTTCGCACTTGGGCTCGGGCTCGCGTTCCTGTCCAGGCAGGCGCACCGGGCGGTACGGGCTCACCGGCGTGCGCCCCGCCGTACGGGCGGCCTGCTCGAACTCCTCGATCTTGTACGCCAGGCCCTCCGGCTCGCCCGCGTCCGACCAGCGCCACGCCTCCGCCCACCACTGCGGCCCGCGCACCAGCGGACGGCCAGCGAGCGCCAGGTACAGCGCCAGCGTCGAACGGGCGTACTCGTGCACCCAGCCGTCGCAGCCCCGGTAGTCGGCGGTCTCGTCCAGCCGCAGCCAGCGGCCCTCCCGCCCGGCGGCCAGTATCGGCACCCAGCCGCGCGCCCGGTCCGCGACCAGCAGGAGCAGCCGCCCGTCCTCCTCCCGCACCCGGTGGAGCGGGAGTTGGGGCATCCGGGCCAGCGAGATCGACCGCTTCCAGCCGACCACCCACAGGCCCCGGCGCAGGTAGTAGCGCACGGCCGACTGCCAACTCCAGTGCGCCTCCAGCTGGAAGCCCGGCAGGCCCTCGGCCGTCGCCGCCCCGTACACCTCGTCCAGCGCGGCGGCGGCCAGCCCCCGGCCGCGCGCCCCGGGCCGCACGTAGAGGGAGGAGACGGCGAGTTGGCTCGGGCCCTTGGTCCAGTTGTCCACCGCGACCGTCCCGGCGACCGCGCCCCGCTCGTCCAGGATCCAGTAGCGCCGCCGGTACAGCTCACCGCCCGGCCACTCCCGGCCGCTCTCCCCCAGCCGCTCGCGCCAACCACGCTCGACCGGCGGCGCCAGCCCGTCCGGATCCACCAGCTCGCCCAGCTCGCCCTCCACCAGGGACGCCAAGTCCCAGAGGGCGAACCGCCGTTCCTCCCCCGCCAAGCAGGCCCGCAGCCGCGTCCCGGCCCCCAGCCGGTCCTGCGCCCGCTCCACCGCCGCATCCCACGACCTCACCACAGCGCCACACCATAGCGGCCCTCCGGGCACGACCCGTAATCCGTCAGCCACCGAACGTCAGCCCGATCCGGGGCCGGGCGATGGTGGGGAAAACCCGACCACAGGAGTCGACTTGGCCGTGCTGACCGCGCCGACCTGCGCCGATGCAATGGAGGGGTGAGCGAACGGGCGTGGTGGTGGTGCGGCGGGTGGCTGGTCGCGGCCGGGTGGGCGGGGGTTTTCCCGCTGGTGTCCGGGCTCGGGCCGCACCGGATGTGGGGGGCCTGCGCGGCCCTCGGGTACGGGGCGGCGGCGCTCGCCGCGGTGGTGGTGCGGCGGCGCGGACGCGAGGTGTCCGTGGCCGTCGCGCTGGTCGGGTCGGTGCTGGTGCCGCTGCTCGCGCTGGTGCTGACCGGGCGGGGGCAGAGCGAGGTCGGGGTGATCGAGCGCTCCGGGGTGCTGCTGCTGCACACCGGGACGCCGTACCTGGCCGAGCCGCGGACCGTCGACGAGTACAACCCGTACCTGCCGGGGATGGCCCTACTGGGCCTGCCCCGGGCGGTGCTCGGCGCCTCGCCGTTCGGGTCCTCGCCATTCGGCGATGCGCGGTTGTGGTGCGCGCTGGTGTTCCTGCTCTGCGCGCTGCGGACGGTGCCCGCCGGGCGCCGGCTCGGCGGGCACGCGCTCGGCGGGTACACGCTCGGCAGGCACGCGCTCGGCGGGTACGCGCTCGGCGGGCACGCGCTCGGCGGGTACGCGCTCGGCAGGCACGCGCTCGGCGCCTACACGCTCACCGCCTCGCCGGTGGTCGCCCTGCCGTTGTGCGTCAGCGGCGTCGACCTGCCGCTCACCGGCCTGTGCTGGCTCGCGCTGGTACGGGCCGGTGAACGGCGGCCGGTGGCGGCCGGGTTGGCGCTGGCGGCCGCCTGCTCGCTCAAGTGGACGGCCTGGCCGGCCGTCGCCGTGGTCGCCGCGCTGCTGGCGGCCACGGCCGGACGGCGCGCGGCGCTGCGCGGGGCCGCCGTCGCGGTGGGCGGGGCCGCGCTGCTGGTGCTGCCCGGCGCGCTGCGGTCGCCGGGGCCGCTGGTGCGGCAGGTGTTCGCCTTCCCCACCGGGCGCGGCGACCTGCCCACCCCGGCCGCCAGTCCGCTGCCCGGGCAGCTACTGGCCGGGTTCGGCCCGCCCGGCTGGTACGCCGCCGTCGGCCTGCTGCTGCTCGCCGGGCTCGCCGTCGGGGCCTCCCTGCTGCTGCGCCCACCCCTGAACACGGCGGGCGCGGCCCACCGGCTGGCCCTCGGGCTCACCGCGGCCTTCCTGCTCGCGCCCGCCGGCCGCTTCGGCTACCTCGCGCTGCCGCTCGTCCTCGTCCTGCTCGCGTCCACATCCGTTCGGAAAGGCCTGCCATGGGCTCCACCCTCGTCGTCACCAACGACTACCCGCCCCGCCAGGGCGGCATCGAGACCTTCGTCCACGCCATGGCCGCCCGCCTGCCCGGGGAGGTCGTGGTCTACACCTCCGCCGAGCCCGGCGCGGCCCGCCACGACGCAGGCCTCCCCTTCCCGGTGATCCGCGACCGCGCCCGCACCCTGCTGCCCACCCCGCGGGTCACCCGCCGCGCCGCCGAACTGGCCCGCGCGCACGGCTGCGACCGGGTCTGGTTCGGCGCGGCCGCCCCGCTCGCCGCGATGACGCCCGGCCTGCTGCGCCTGGCCCCGGACATCCGGCGCACCGTCGCCACCACCCACGGCCACGAGATCTGGTGGGCCCGCACCCCCGGCGCCCGCCGGCTGCTGCGCCGGATCGGGAGCAGCGTGGACGCGGTCACCTACCTCGGCGAGTACACCCGCGCCCGGATCGCCCCGGCGCTCGGGCCGGACGCCCGGCCGGCGCGGCTGGTGCCGGGCGTCGACCCGGCGGTGTTCCGGCCGGCCGGCGGCGTCCGGGGGCCGGGCCCGGTGATCCTGTGTGTGGCCCGGCTGGTCCCGCGCAAGGGGCAGGACGTGCTGATCCGCGCCCTTCCCGCGATCCGCCGGGCCGTCCCCGGGACGGTCCTGGTGCTGGTCGGGCGGGGCCCGTACGAGGACCGGCTGCGCGCGCTGGCGCTGCGGCACACCGAGCCGGGCAGCGTCGAGTTCGCGGGCGGCCTCGACCACGCCGCGACCGCCGCCCACTACGCGGCCGCCGACGTGTTCGCCATGCCCTGCCGCACCCGCCGCCTGGGGCTGGAGGCCGAGGGCCTCGGCATCGTCTACCTGGAGGCGGCTGCCGCCGGCCTGCCCGTGGTGGCCGGCCGCTCCGGCGGCGCCCCCGACACCGTCCTGGACGGCGTCACGGGTTCGGTCGTCGACGGCCGCAACCCGGCGGAGGTCGCCGCCGCCCTCACCCGGCTGCTCCTGGCGTCGCCCGCCGAGCGCGCCCGGATCGGCGCGGCGGGGCGGCGCTGGGCCGCGGAGCACTGGAGCTGGGAGTCCTCGGCGCGGCGGCTGGCCGAACTCCTGGACCCTGAGCTGCCGTTCACCGCTCCGGGCGATCCGACGTCGGCGCCCGGCCGGGTCACTCCGGCTGGCCCCGCCGGAGCCTGACCAGTTGCGCGACCGCGTGCGTCCCGCCGCCGCGACGGACCGCCTTCACCCACTTGCGGGCCTGGCTCCGCATGTCGTCGCGGCGCGGGCACGCGTAGCTGAACGCCTGGGCCCTGTCCGGGCGATCCGATGTCGGCGCCCGACCGGGTCACTCCGGCTGACCCCGCAGGCGCCTGACCAGTTGCGCGATCGCGCGTGCCCCGCCGTTGCCCTGCACCGCCGCCACCCACCTCCCGGCCTCGCCCCGCAGGTCGTCGCGGCGCGGGCAGGAGAAGCTGAACAGCCAGACGTGGGCGGACAGATCGCGTTCCGGCAGGGCCTGCCAGGCCTCGCCCCCGGCCTCGTCCAACGCCTTCGCGCAGGCCGCCAGGGCGCGGTCGCCGTCCGCGTCCCACTCGTGCCGCAGCCACAGCAGGAAGTTCGTCTCGGCCGCCGTGGCGTCGTCCCTGCTCGCCTCGCCCTTGAGCAGCCGGTTGACGATGGCGCTCTGCGGTTCCCGTACCCTTGCCATGACGCCATCGTTGAGCATCACCACCACGGTGACAAGTGGGCGAATCGGCTCCGCCCCGCGGCGGGTTCACTCCCCCCGCAGGTGCGCCAGCACGGCCAGCACCCGCCGGTTGCCCTCGGTCGGGTCCAGGTCGAGCTTCATGAAGATGTTGCCGCAGTGCTTGACCACCGAGGCCTCGGTGATGCTCAACCGGCCCGCGACGGCCTGGTTGTTGAGACCCTCCGCCATCAGCGCCAGCACCTCGCGCTCGCGCGGGGTGAGGCGGGCCAGCGGCCGGTCGGCGGACTGGGAGCGCAGCAGGACCCGGACCACGTCGGGATCGATGACGGTCTCCCCGGCCACGACCCGGCGCAGCGCGTCGAGGAAGTCGGCGACGTCGCCGACCCGGTCCTTCAACAGGTAGCCCAGGCCCGCCGGTTGGGCACCGGCGGCGGCGAGCAGCCGGGTGGCGTACGGGGTGGCCACGTACTGGGAGAGGACCAGGACGGGCAGGCCGGGGTGGCGCTCGCGCAGGGCGAGGGCGGCACGCAGGCCCTCGTCGGTGTGGTCGGGGGGCATCCGGACGTCGGTGACCACGATGTCCGGCCGGTCGGCGTCGACGGCCGCGACCAGGGCCTCGGCGTCGCCGACGGCCGCGGTGACCTGGTGGCCGCCGAGGCCGAGCAGTTCGACCAGTCCGGCGCGCAGCAGCACCGCGTCCTCGGCGATCACGACCCGGAGCACGGGACCTCCAGCCGCAGCGTCGTCGGGCCGCCCTTCGGGCTCGTCACCATCAACCGTCCTCTCAGCAGTGCCACCCGGTCGGCGAGTCCGGCCAGTCCGGCCCCGGCGGCCGGGTCGGCCCCGCCGCGGCCGTCGTCGGTCACCTGGACGACCAGCCGGCCGCCCACGACCCGCCCGTGGACGGTGATCGCGGTGGCGCCGCTGTGTTTGGCGGCGTTGGTGAGCGCCTCGGTGACGGTGAAGTAGGCGGTGGTCTCCACCGGCGCGGGCAGCCGCTCCGGGAGCTCGACGTCGGTGGCCACCGGGATCGGGTGGTGCAGCGCGACCTCGGCGACGGCGGCGGCCAGGCCGTGGTCGGTGAGCACCTGCGGGTGGATGCCGCGCACCAGCGAGCGCAGCTGCTCCAGCGCCTGCCGGGCCTCGCCGCGCGCCCGGGCGACCAGCTCCGCCGCCCGGTCGTCCGGGGAGGCCGGTTCCGTCGCCTGGTCCGCCCGCGAGGTCGCTTCCGCCGTCTGCGCCGCCCGGCCGCGCAGCTCGTACTCGGCCAGCCCGAGCGTCATGCTGAGCGCCACCAGCTGCTGCTGCGCGCCGTCGTGCAGGTCGCGCTCGATCCGGCGCCGCTCGGCCTCGAAGGCGTCCGCCAACCGGGCCCGGGAGCGGGTGAGTTCGAGCACCTGCCGGCCGAGGTCGTCCTCCCGGGGCCCGAGCAGGAAGCGGGCCAGCGCGACCTCCACCCCGGTCAGCAGCGCCCCCGCGTACGCGCAGAGCAGCAGCCCGGCCAGCCCGGCGGCGCTGAACGGCAGGGCGGCGGCCGGTCCGGACACGGCGTGCCCGGGCAGGAGCATCACGCTCTCCGGGGCGAGCGCCCAGACCACCAGCGGGGAGAGCAGGAACGCGCCGGAGAGCAGCAGCAGGGCGGTGCAGCCGAGCGAGGCGGCGGCCAGCACCGTCGAGGCGAGCCCGGCGTGGGCCAGCTCGCGCCAGGTGGCGCGCTCGCGCAGCCGGGTACGGATCCGGGCGCGGCGCCCGGCCCCGGGCAGCCGGCGGTGCGGGTCGGGCACCGGGACTGGCTCGACCAGCCGCAGCCGCCACCGCTGCACGGTGGCCACCGGAATGCCCGCCAGCGCGAGGGCGAGCAGCAGCGGCAGCCCGATCCCGACCACCGACAGGCCCACCCCGGCGACCAGCAGCACCGCGAGCACGGCCAGCAGCGGCGGCCCGAGCAGCACCCCGCCCAGCAGGTGCGCCCAGCAGCGCGGCACCCAGCCGGTGAGCGGGAAGCGCAACGGACGGGCCCGCAGTGCGGCCCAGACGGCCACCGGCTGCGGGTCCTCGTTCACCCGATCACTCTAACCAACCCGCTGACGGTCCTTCGGGGCGGCGACGGGCACCTTGCGGGGCCTGGTCAGGGCGACGGCGGCGATCACCAGGGCCCCGCCCACCAGCGCGTTCCAGCCGACCGGCTCGGCCAGGAAGGCCGCGCCGAGGGCGGTGGACCACAGCGGCGTCACATAGGTGACCGCGGAGGCCACCGCCGTGCCCGCCGCCCGGACCAGGCCCAGGTTGAGCAGGTACGCCAGGCCCGTACCGAGCGCGCCGAGCACCAGCAGGGCGGCGGCCGCGGCGCGGCCCGGCCAGTGCGGGGCGCCCGCCACGACCGGGGCGACCAGCGCCAACTCGACTGCGGCGCAGCCGATCTGGAGCGCGGAGAGGGTGGTCACCGACTCCGGGCGGCCGGACAGGAAGCGGCGCAGGTACGCGAACCCCGCGCCGTAGCAGCAGGCCGCGGCCAGGCACGCCAGGCCCCCGACGATCACGCCGGAGCCGAGGCCGTGCCAGACCCCGAACACGGTGAGCACCCCGAGGAAGCCCAGCGCGAGGCCGGAGAGCCGACGGGCACCCGGGCGGCGCTCCTCGGGAACGGTGAGCACCGCGAACAGCAGGGTGAACAGCGGGGTGGTCGCGTTCATCACCCCGGCGAGCACCGAGCTGACCCTGGTCTCGCCGAACGGGAACAGGATGAACGGCACCGTGTTGAGCAGCACCGCGACCACCGCCGAGTGCCCCCACAGCGCCCGGTCGCGCGGGGCCCGCTCACCGCGCAGCAGCAGGACCGCCCACAGCGCGACGGCCCCGAACAGGCAGCGCCACAGCGCCACCCACACCGGCGGCACGCCCGCGTCGACCGCCACCTTGATCAGGGCGAAGCTCGCGCCCCAGATCGCCGACAGTGCCACGAAGCCCGGCAACCAGCGCCGCACCCCGACCACCTCCGTCCTCCCGTTGTCCGCTGCTCGCGGCTCGCCGTTCGCGGCTCGCCGTTCGCTGTTCGCTGTTCGCTGTTCGCTGTTCGCTGTTCGCTGGACAGAGCGTGGCCCTTCGGCAGAGCATGAGTCCAACAAGTGGCAGTGCCGGATGGATGAGGAAGTCTCATGGCCTCGGAGGTCAACCTGGCCCAGCTCAGGGCGCTGGTCGCGGTCGCCGACACCGGCGGCTTCGGCGCGGCCGCCGACGAGCTGGGCATCAGCCAGTCCGCCGTCTCGCACGCCGTCGCCGCGCTGGAGCGCACCCTCGGTGCACCCGTACTGCGGCGCGGTAGCCCCTGCCGGCCCACCCCGCTCGGCGAACAGGTCCTGCCGCACGCCCGCACCGCCGTCGCCTCCGCCGCCGCCGTCCGCACCATCGCCACCCGGCACACCGGCGGCCTGACCGGCACCGTACGGCTGGCCGCGCCCACCACCGTCTGCCAGGCGCTGCTGCCCAGGCTGCTGCACGAGTGGAAGGCGGCGTACCCGCAGGTCACCGTGCGGGTCTTCGAGGGCGAGGACGACGAACTGGCCGCCTGGCTGGAGGCCGGCACCGTGGACGCCGCCGTCCTGGTGGACGCCGGGCCGCTGCCGCCCGGGGCGGTCACGCTCGGCGCCGACTCGATGCACGCGCTGCTGCGCCGCGACCACCCGCTCGCCGGACAGGAGAGCGTGCACGTCGCCGAGTTGGAGGACGACGACTTCCTGCTCTCCGAGGGCGGCTGCGAGCGCCACATCCGTGAGGCCTACCGGCGGGCCGGCACCCGCTTCACGCCCCGGCACCGGATCCGCGACCTCAACACGCTGATCGGCATGGTGCACGCGGGCGTCGGAGTCTCGGTGATGCCCGCGCTGGCGCTGACCATGCTGCCGGCCGACTGCGTCCTGGTGCCGATCCGCCCGGCCACGCACCGCACCCTCACCCTGACCGGGCCGACCGGACGGCCCTGGACCCCGACGGTCAGCGGGCTGCTCGCGGGGGTGGGGGCGGGAGTGACGGTCGGCGCCTGACCTGCCGGAACGGCTCCGAGCCGGGTCGCGTAGATTCGGTTCCGGCTGACGGGGCGTCCGGTGAGGGGGAGCGGTGGGGCGGAATGCGCTGACCCCCGCCGTCCGCACGCCCCGACCGTTACCATCGCCCCTATGCCGCCGCAGGACCGCCCCGACCACGCCGAGCCGGTGCCACCGCACCCTCGACGGGGGGTGCTGAGGTGTGCTACCGAACCATCGGCCCAGCCAGCCAGCCAGCCAGCCAGCCAGCCAGCCAGCCAGCCAGCCAGCCAGCCGACGCCGCCCCGCTCCTCGGACTCCCCCGCCGAGGTGCTGTTCGCCGTGCGCTCGGCGGCCGCGCTGCACCGGCTGCTCGACCTGCTGCCCGTCTTCGAGGGTGACGACCGCGTCCGCTGCCGCTTCACCCTGGTGCCCGGCTCCCACTTCTCGGCCGACGCGCTCGCGGCCGTGGACGCCGCCGGGGCGCGCTGCATCCCGTGGGCGCAGGCCCTCGCCACCCCGCACGACCTGATCCTCACCGCCAGCCCCAAGGGCGGGCTCGACGGCCTGCGCGGCCGACAGGTGCTGCTCCCGCACGGGGCGGGCTTCAACAAGGCGCTGCCGCAGGAGGGCTCGCCGGAGCTGCCGTCCGGCCTCGACCCGGCGTTCCTGCTCAGCGACGGCCGCCCCACCGCCGCCCTGCACGCCCTCGCCCACCCCGACCAGGTCGAACGGCTGGCCGCCCGGCTCCCCGAGGCCCGGCGGCACGCCGTCGTGGCCGGGGACCCCACGCTCGACCGGATCCTGGAGTCACTCGACCGGCGCCCCGCCATCCGCGCCGCGCTCGGCACCGGCGGCCGGCGACTGGTGGTGCTCTCCTCCACCTGGGGGCCGCAGTCGCTGCTCGCCCGCCGCCCCGAACTGCCCGCCGAGCTCGCCGCCCGGCTGCCGTACGACGGGTACCAGCTGGCGCTGATCGTCCACCCCAACGAGTACAGCCGGACCGGCTCCTTCGACCTCGCCCGGCGCCTGCGGCCCGCCCTGGACGCGGGGATGGTGCTCACGGCGCCGTACGAGGAGTGGGCGGCGCTGCTGGTCGCCGGGGACGTGCTGGTGACCGACCACGGCTCGGTCGCGCTGTACGCCGCCGCCCTGGACCTGCCGGTGGTGGCCGCCTGCGACGGCGCGGGCGAGCTGGTCCCCGACAGCCCGATGGCCCGGCTGCTGGCCGCCGTACCGCGTCTGGACCCGGCGGCGCCCGCCCTACCGGAGAGGCTGAGCGGGCCGAACGGGCCGGGCGGCACCCGGCGGTTCGCCGACCAGGCCTTCGCGCTCGCCGGGCGGTCCCTGGAGACGCTGCGGCCGGAGCTGTACAAGCTGCTCGACCTCGCCCCTCCGCCGTACCCCGTGCAGCCGCGCCCGCTGCCGGTGCCCGACCGCGCCCCGCACACCCCGGCGGCCTTCGCCGTCCGGGCGTCGATCGAGGGCGGCCTGATCGCCGTCGACCGCCTGCCGCCCTGGGCCGACCCGCCCTTCCACCACCGCGCCGCCGAGTACGGCCGGGCCGGCACCCGTCAGCTGCAGAGCGCCGCCCTGCTCTACCGGCGCGCCAACACCACTGCGGTGGCGGCCGGTTGGCACCAGGAGTACCGGACCGCCGCCGACTGGACGGCCGAGGTCTTCGAGGAGTACCCGAACTGCCGCACGGCCGCCGTGGTGCTCTCCCCCACCGTCTGCCTGCTGCGCCGCGACGGTGGCACGCCCTTCAGCGTCCACCTCGCCCCGGCCCGCACCGGCACCCGCGTCCTGCGCGCCGACCCCGCCGCCGCCCTCTCGGCCGTCCACACCTGGCTCGCCGCCCACCCCGATGGCAGCCACCCCCTCCTCCCCGCCACCCTGACCGCCCGCCTCGGGCCCGCCACCCACCGCATCCGGCTGGAACCCGCCACCGAGGCGGAGTCGGAGCAGCTGGTCTGACCCGCCGCCCACCGCGGGTGCCGGCCGGGCGGCCGGATGACAGCGAACAGAAGACAGGAAACAGATGACAGATAACAGATTTCGAAATCTGTTATCTGTCATCTGTTTCCTGTTTGCCTCACCGGGGCCCCACGCTCCCCCCGCAGCGGGCTACCCGCGCAGTCGCGCCGCCTCGGCCCGGTAGCCGGCGGCCTCCTCGGCCTCGCCCAGTTCCTCGTGGAAGGCCGCCAGCCGGTCCAGCACCCGCAGCTGGTCGGTGGACGACTGCCGGGCGCGGGCGCCGGCGAGGGCTGCCCGGTAGTGCGGCTCGGCCTCGGCCGGGCGGCCGGCCGTCCACAGGGCGGTGCCGAGCTCGAAGGCCGTACGGGAGATCATCCGGTCGCGCCGGAGCTCGGTGGCGACCTCATGGGCCTCGGTGAGCAGGGTGACGGCCCGGTCCGGGTCGCCGAGGGCGAGGGCGGCGCGGCCGAGCAGGTAGGTCTGGAGCATCGCGCCGTAGCGGTTGTCGATGGCGAGGTGCTCGGCCCGGGCGGCCTCGAAGTCCGGGATGGCGGCGGCCCAGTCGTTCTGGACGGAGGCCAGCTTGCCGCGGAACTCGGCGGCGGAGGCGCGCAGTTTGCGCTCCAGCACGGTGGAGCCGAGGAGCCCGGCGCGCTCGACGGCGATGTGCAGGTTCTCGGCGGCCTCCTCGTAGCGACGCTGCTCCCAGAGCGGGCGGGCGAGTTGGCAGCGCATCCGGACGGCGGCGAGCGGGTCCTCGGCCCGGTCCGCGGCGGCGACGCCGAGGCCGAAGGCGTCGATGACGTCGGCGTAGTGCTGGTGGTCGAGGAAGTGCGTCCAGAGCGGCTCGCACAGCGCGACGGCGTCGGCGTCCAGACCGTCCTCGTAGGCGATGCGCACGCAGCCGTACAGGGCGAGGTGCTCGCGCTCCAGCCAGTGCATGGCCTCGTGCGGGGAGGCGAACGACACGTCGAAGGCCACGTCGGGCTCCTCGCCGGGCGTCCGGGAGACCACCAGGCGCGGGCCGGCCGCGACCAGGTCCGCGCGGGCGGCCTGGCGCCGGTACCAGCCGACCAGTCGGCGCCGGGCGGCCGCGGCGTCCTCCGCCTCGTCGCCCTCGGCCAGTCCGGCCGCCCGCCGCCGCGCGTGGCCGCGGATCAGGTCGTGCAGCCCCAGCCCGTCGGGCCTCGGGTGCAGCAGCCCCGCCTCCTCCAGCTCCTCCAGCGCCTCCTCGGCGGGCTCCGCGCCGGAGTCCAGCAGGGCCGCGGCCGCCCCGACGGTGACCACCGGCCCCGGGTGGTGCGGCAGCAACCGGTACAGCCGGGCCGCACCGGGGCTCAGGCTGGCGTACGCGGCGTCCCAGACGGCTTCCACCACAGGCACTCCGTCCCGGTGCAGCTCGACGGTCAACTCCTCGATGAGTCGCCCCAGTTCGCGACTGCGGTGTTTGCGCACCCAGCGCCCGGCGACCTGCAGGGCAGCGGGCAGCCCGGCACAGCGGCGGGCGAGTTCGGCGGCCGCCTCAGGGTCGGCGGAGAGCCGGGGGTCGGAGACGGTGGCGCGCAGCAGGCCGGTGGCGTCCTCGCCGTCGAGCGGGCCGAGCGGCAGCTCGACGGCGCGGGTGCCGTCGAGGTCGTGGAGGCGGCCGTGGCTGGTGACGATGACGATGCCGGCGGCCGAGGAGGGCAGCAGCGGCAGCACCTCGGCTCCGCTGCGGGCGTTGTCGAGGACGAGGACCAGCCGCTTGTCCTGGCTGGCGGACCAGTAGCGGCGGCGGCGGTCGGCGTAGCCGGGCGGGAGGACGGCGTCGGGGTCGAGGTCACGGGTCAGCCGGCCGAGGGCGTCGGCGAGTTCGACGGCGCCGTCGCGGCGCAGGTCGTCCAGGTCGAGGTGGAGGATGCCGTCGGGGCAGCGGCCGCGGTCGCGCAGGACGCGGGCGAGCTGGAAACCGAGGGCGGTCTTGCCGATGCCGCCCATACCGCTGAGGGCGACCACCAGCGGGCCTCCGGCCGTGGGCACCTCGGTGGCGGCGGCCAGGACCTGCTCCTGCTCGCCGGTCCGGTCGGCGAAGTGGACCAGGTCGGGCGGCAGCTGCCACGGGACCACCGGCGGCCGCTCCGGCGGCAGGTACAGCCGCTCGACGGTGTGCGCCTGGACGATGGCACCGGCCCGCACCTGGCCGCCCACCCTGTTCTCGTTCTCCTTGGCCACCCGTCAACTCTAGGGCCTGCTGTACGGCGGCGGTCGGCAGCGGCAGGCAGCGGGTGGCTTGACCATTTTGGGGTTGACCGTCATTCCTCGACAGGTCTATACCAGTGAAGACCTTCGGCAACTACCAGCCGCCGATGGCCCGTTCGGCCGCCACGCCACCCCCCACACCCGGCGTGACCAGGCCCGATCCCCCCACTGCCGCTCCTGGAAAGGTTCCGATGGAACGCGCCCTTCCCCCACAGCACACCCCGCCGGCCCCCCGCCGACGCCGCCGCAGCCGGGCCGCGCTCGCGGTGGCCGGGGTGCTCGGCCTGGTCGCCGGAGGCGCCGCCGCGCTGACCGGCACCGTCTCCGCCTCCGCCGCTGCGACCGCCGGCACCACCGGCCTGGGCAGCAACTGGTACGCCTCGGCGCCGTACCTGATGCCCGAGGACAACAGCCCGCCGGACGCCGCCGCCGTGATGGACGCGACCGGACAGAAGGCCTTCCAGCTCGCCTTCATCCTCGCCCAGGGCAACAGCTGTTCCCCGGCCTGGGGCGGCACCTCGTCGATCGACTCCGACACCACCATGCCGAACGTCATCCAGACCATCCGCGGCAAGGGCGGGGACGTCTCGGTGTCGGTCGGCGGGTACGGCGGCACCAAGCTGGGCCAGGTCTGCGGCACGCCCGAGGCGACCGCCGCCGGCTACCAGCAGGTGATCACCAAGTACAACCTCAAGGCGATCGACTTCGACCTGGAGGAGCCGGAGTACGAGAACACGGCCGCCATCCACAACGAGATCGGCGCCGCGCGGATCCTCCAGCAGAACAACCCCGGCCTGTACATCTCGATCACCACCGCCGGGACCAACGCGGGCACCGGCTGGTTCGGCACCCAGATGCTCAACGAGGCCAAGTCCCAGGGCTTCACGCCCAACAACTTCTCGATCATGCCGTTCGACGGCGGCTTCAACGGCGCCGCGGCGCAGACCGACGCACTGGTGAAGTTCAACCAGATCCTCCAGACGACCTTCGGCTGGAACGAGGCCACCGCGTACGCCCACGAGGGCGTGTCGATGATGAACGGCCGCACCGACGCCGCCGAGTACTTCCACCAGGCGGACTTCCAGACCGTGCTGGACTTCGCCACCGCGCACGGTCTGGCCCGCTACACCTACTGGTCGGTCAACCGGGACCGCCAGTGCCCGGGCACGGTCGACCCGGGGCTGTCCGGCTCCTGCTCCAGCGTGGCGCAGAACGACTGGGACTTCACCAAGTACACCGTGAAGTTCGCCGGGGCGACCCCGCCCACCACCCCGCCGACCACGCCGCCCACCACTCCCCCGACCACCCCGCCGACGACTCCCCCCACCACGCCGCCGACCACCCCGGGCACCTGCACCGCCCCGGCGTGGAGCGCGAGCACCACGTACAACGCGGGCGCCAAGGTCTCGTACAGCGGGCACAACTACCACGCCAAGTGGTGGACCCTGAACGAGGTGCCGAGCGCCAGCGGCCAGTGGGGCGTCTGGGCCGACGACGGCCCCTGCTGACGGAACCCCCAGGAACCCCGAGGTCAGGGGGCGGGCGTCCACGACGCCCGCCCCCTTTCCCGTTCCTACCGGTCCTGCCAGTCCTGCCGGTCCAGCCGGTCCCGTCAGTTCGACGTGAACCGCTCGCGCAGCTCCGCCAGCACCCGCGCCGCGTCCGGCAGTCCGGCCGCCTCGCAGCGGGCGATCCCGGCGGTCAGCCGGTCCACCGCCGCCCGGGGCCGGCCGAGGTCGCTGCCCTCGATCAGCGCGGCCAGCCGGAGGGACTCCGCCCGCGGCGACTCGGCCCGCTCGCCGCCCCGCTCGTACACCGCGATCGCCCGCTCGGCCTCGGCCAGCGCCTCCTCGTGCCGGTCGGCGATGGCCAGGCAGCGCGCCCGCTCGTAGTGCGAACCGCCGCGCAGGTACCAGTCGCTGTACTCCTGGCCGAGCCGCTCGGCGGCTTCGCCGACGGTGTCCGCCTCGGCCAGCAGGGCCAGCGCCGCGTCCAGCCCCTCGGCACCCTGCGCCCGCATCGTCAGCCGCGCCAACTCCCGCAGAGTCGCGGCCAGTTGGTCGACCTGCGGGGCCTTGCCGTGGGCCTCGCGGGCACGCGCCAGGGCGGCCTCGGCGGCGTCCCAGCGGTCGGCCTGGGCGAGGGCCAGGGTGGCCTCGCAGGCGACCATGGTGTGGGTCTCCTGGTCCTCCCAGCCGGCGACCAGGTCGGCCAGGCGCAGGTACTCCTCGGCGGCGTCCCGGTGCTCCTCCAACTCGGCCAGGCCCCGGGCCAGGTCGAGGCGGGCCTGGGCGAGCATCCGCACGTCCAGGCCGTCGGTCGGGCCGTCCAGCACCGACTCCAGGACGGACACCGCGTCGGCGGCCCGTCCGGTGCCGCGCAGCACGTCGGCCAGTTGCAGCCGTACCTGGGCGGCCTCCTCGACGGCCGAGGCGCCCTGCCGGTCGTAGCGGGCGGCGGCCTCCGACAGCGCGCGGATCGCACCGCCGAGGTCCTCCACCTGCATGCAGGAGTGGCCCAGCATCATGTACGTCGGCGCGTACGGGTAGGAGTCGTCGCCCCAGCGCACCGCCTCGGCCAGCGCCCGGTGGAACACCTCGACGGCCCGGCCCGGTTCGCCGTTCTGCAGCAGCACCTGGCCGAGCAGGCCGAGCGCCCGCGGGGTGTGCCAGGGCAGTTCGGCCGCGTCCAACTGCGCCAGCACCTCGCGCAGTTCGGCCGTCGCGTCGTCGAGGCGCCCCTGCCGGGCGGCGGCGTCGGCGGTGTACTGCCGGCTGGTCGCGGCCCGGCGCTGGGAGCCGAGCGCGACGGCGGTCCGCCGGTAGCCGCCGACGGCCGCCTCGAAGCGCTCGGCGACCTCCTCGGAGGGCTCGGGCAGCGCCTCGATCAGGTCGTGGTGGGCGGCGTAGGCGCGGGTCTGGAGGATGATCAGGTAGTCGTCGTCGGCCAGGTCGCCGGCCGCGCGCAGCTCCTCGGCCCGGACCAGCGCCGCGTCCAGCTCCGCCCAGTCGGCCACCGCGCCCTCGACGTCGCCGAGTTCGACGATCAGCGCGCGGGTGCGCTCCATCAGCGCCGTACCGGGCATCCCGGCCTGCTCGAACAGCTCCGCCGCGACCAGCAGTTCGGTCCGCCCCTCAAGGTGCGCGTCGCGCCGCAGCGCCTCGTGGGCGCGCTGCTCGGCGAGTTCGGCGCGCAGCCGCTCCTCGCCGCCGAGCTCGGCGTTCTCGGGGTGGACGAAGCCTTCGGCGGCGGCCCGCTCGGCGATCCGCCCCCAGAGCCGGTCGGCGTCCGGGTGCCCGACGAGCTCCAGCTCGCGGGCCCGGAGCACCAGGGCGGTGAAGTCCTCCGGCTCCGGCTCGACGGCGCGGCGCGACGCCGGGGCGGCGGACCGGCCGGCGGACCGGGCGACGGACTCGGCACCGGACAGCTCCGGCGCCACCGCGGCCCGCACGCCCAGCGCCAGCGGCTCGGCCAGCAGCGGCTCGACGGCCAGCCGGGCGCGGCGCGCGGCGCTCACCGCGTCGGTGCCGTTGCGGGCGTCGAAGCGGGCGGCCAGCGCCCCGGCCTCGGTGCGCAGGTGGGCGAGCAGGGTGTCGACCGTCCAGGAGGTGCCGGGCGGGCCGCTGACCACGAGCTCGCCGTGGCCGGCCGCGGCGAGGCCCGCGATCAGCACCTCGACGCCGGTCAGGAAGTCCAGCCGGGAGGCGGGCTCGCCGGTCACCGCGAACAGGTCGCGGTTCTCGGCCAGCAGCTCCAGGCCGCGCGGCTCGTTGCCGGACAGCGCGCAGAACTCGATGTGCAGGCCGACGGCGCCCATCATCGCGGCCTTGCCCCGGGCGTAGCGGTAGCCGGCCAGGTGGCCGGAGCGGGCCTCGTCCAGCCGGCCCTGGCGCAGCATCGGCAGCAGGGCGGTGGCCTGGCTGAGATAGGGCTCCTGCTCGCAGGTGCTGCGGCCGTCCAGCACCGGGGTGAGGACGGTCAGCGCGCGGACGTCGTCCCCGGCGTCGGCGAAGTGCCGGGCGCGGGCGCGGGTCTCGCAGGCGTGGCAGTCGCTCATCTCGGTGCGCGGGCGGGCCGCCCACAGCTCGTAGGCGTCCTGGACGCCGGTGCCGGTGAACGCGGCCAGGTGGTAGCGCTCGGCGTAGTACGGCTGGAGGCCGAAGTCGGCCGCGCGGTAGCGGTCACGCAGTTCGTCGAGCCAGCGCCCGACGGCCGTCAGCGGGACGTCCGGGTTGTCCCGCAGCGCCCCGGCCACCCACTTGAAGCGCCAGAACACCTGGTGCCGGGCCCAGTCGCCGAAGCCCTCCGGGTCCTGGTCCCAGAGCTTGAGCACCCGGGCGAAGACCACCGGGCTCTTGCTGCGCTCGCCGTCGTACTCGTAGGCCTCCATCAGTTCGAGCAGGGCCATCGAGCGGACCCCGGTGTCCTCGAACTGCTCGGCGGCGTCGACGAGCTCCTCGGCGGTGACGGTGCGGGTGCGGCCGTACGGGCGGCCGTCGTTCTCGCGCAGCGCGGCCATCACCGCATCGGGGGTGTCCAGCATCACGCCTCCTTCGCTTCGTCGGGGCCGGCCGACTCGCGGGCCTCGTGGCCGAGCATGGCGTGGTCGAGCAGGCTGATGAACGAGCGGTTGAGCAGCGCGGACTCGCTGGCCTTGAGCGGGCGGCGGGTCATCAGCACGGCCTGCCCGTACAGCGCCTCGACGGCGGTGACGGCCAGCTCGCGGTTGGTGACGGTGGCGGCGCGGCGCACCAGCGGGTTGAGGTGGTTGAGCACCAGCTGGGCGCGGGGCACCTCGGCGCGCAGCGAGCCCAGGATGTCCGCCCACAACCCGTCGGCCTCGTCGGCGAGCTGGGCGCGGGTGCGCTCGTGCCGGGCCTCCCGGTTGTCGAGCAGCAGGGCGGGCGCGTTGGTCGGGTGGAAGCTGCGCAGGGCCACGTCGCAGTCGAAGCGGCCGACGACCTCGCGGGCGATCGCGAGGAAGGCGTTGGCGGCCAGCTCGGCGGCCGGGTCGACGGTGTCCAGGTGCGCGGTGACGGTGCCCGGGTCGAGGTCGGCGACGGAGACTCCGGGGCGGATCTCGGGCAGCCGGTGCACCAGGTCGCGGTCGTAGGTGTAGCCGCCGTTGACCACGCCGAGGCCGGCCGCGCCGGCGATCGGGGCGACCTGCCGGAACTCCTCGACCGTACGGGTCACCAGCAGCACCGGGTGGCTGCGGGCGAACTCGTCCAGGGTGACGTTGCCGTCGGTGGTCTCGAACGGCAGCCACGGCAGCATCATCCGCAGCAACTCGTCGTCGTAGCGGGCGAGTTCCTTGACGGCCAGGTGGTGGACGGAGAGGAAGCGGTGCAGCAGCGCGGGGTCGCTCGCGGACAGGCCGGTCAGCCAGTCGCGGATCCGGGCGCCGAGCGCGTCGCGGACGGCGGCCAGCGTCTCGTCGGCGTACAGGCCCTCGCGGGAGGCCGTGGGGCGCAGCCCGTCGGTGTCCACCACGCAGCGGACGAAGAAGGCCCAGTCCGGCAGCAGTTCGTCGGCCTGGTCGGAGAGCAGCATGCCCTTGAGGTGCACCCGGTGGCCGTTGCGGCGCGAGGGCGGGGCGGCGTCCGGCAGGACGTAGGCGACGCCGCGCAGGCCGACCAGCGGGAGGTCCAGCTCGATGGTGTCGAGCGGGGTGAAGTCGAAGGTGGCGCGGCAGTACTCGGCGAGCGCGTCGCGCCGGGCGAGCGGGGAGGCGTGTCGCTCGGCCCACGGCGGGGTGCGGTTGACCTTGTGCTCGGTGCCGTTCGCGTCGACGACGGTGACGTCGTGGCGCAGCAGGCTGCCGAAGTCCCGGGCGAGGGACAGTACCCGGCCGGAGCGGGTCCACTCGGCGGCGTCTGCGCGCGGGGCAAGGGTGACGGTGGTGCCCGGCTCGGGCTTGGCCGAGGCGGGCAGGGTGCGGATGGTGTAGCTGCCGTCGGAGCTGCCGCGCCACTCGATCACCGGGGCGTCCGGGGTGGCGGCGGAGCGGGTGACCACGGTGATCTCGTCGGCGACCACGAAGCAGGCGAGCAGGCCGATGCCGAACTGGCCGATGAAGTCGCCGCGGGCCTTGGCCAGCCCGGCGCCGTCCAGGCGGCCGTCGGCGTCGCGCTTGGAGCTACGGCCGATGGTGGCGAGGAAGGTGTGGACGTCCTTCTCGGTCAGGCCGATGCCGGTGTCGGTGACGGACAGTTCGTCGTCGGCGCGGACGGTGATCGCGGCCGGCGCCTCGGGGTCGAGGGCGCGGCGGGCGGAGATCGCGTCGACCGCGTTCTGCAGCAGCTCGCGCAGGTAGACCCGCGGGCTGGAGTAGAGGTGGTGGGAGAGCAGGTCCACCAGGCCGCGCAGGTCCACCTGGAAGGTGTGCGCACTCGTCGGGTTGTCGGATGGGGACACCGGAGGCTCTTTCGATCGCGGAGGTTGGGTGACGTTCGGGGGACGCCGCTCGGCGTCGGCGGGTGTGTTCGGCGGGTGTGTTCGGCGCGTCCGTACGCGGCACGGCGGTCGGTCGCGGCGGTGTGCGGCGGTCGGTCGCGTCAGCGTGCGGCGCGGCGCTCGCGTCAGTACGCGGCGCAGCGGTCGCGGTGGGCGCGGAAGACCTTGACCGGGTCGCCGGACAGGTAGTGCCAGGGCGACTCGGTGACGAAGCCGTCCAGCGCGTCGAACAGCAGCCGCGCGGTCTTGCGCTGGTCGGCGAGGGAGAAGGCCATCGCGAAGGCGTTGAAGCTCGCCTGCCAGCCGCGGGCCGGCACGAAGTCCGGGTGCAGGACGGACCGGAAGGCGGCCTCCTGCAGCTCGGCCAGCACGGTGGGGCTGGACAGGTAGGCGTGGTCCTCGCCGTCCGGGAGGTCCAGCCAGCGCTCCAGGTGGGCGAGCACGACCAGCTCGCCGAGCGGGCTGCCCTCGGGGGCGGCGAGCATCGCGGAGCGGGCGAACTCGTGCATCTCGTCGTGCGAACCGCCCCACTTGGCGCACAGCTGCTGCAACCGCTGGCGGTGCGAGCCCGGGTGCCCGGGCGTACGGCGCACAGCGGCCTCGAAGCGGGCGGTGGCGACCTCGGGGCCGAGCGAGGCCCCACGGGCGCTGATCTGCAGGAAGTACCAGGGGGCCAGCCAGCCGGGCTCGCGCTCGGCGGCCTCCAGCAGCTGCTCCTCGGCGACCTCCAGCCGCTCGTGGAACAGCTTCCACTGGTCCTCGGTCACGTGCTTGGCCCGGGCGCCGGTACGCGCCTCCCAGGCCCAGGTGACGTGCCGGGCGCCGGACAGCAGCAGCGGCAGCGCGTCGCCCGGGGCGTCGGCCAGCGCGCGGGCCGTCCACTGCTCGACCCCGGGCACGTCGGCGATCGCCCCGGCGAGCCAGGTCAGCTCGGCGCCGTCGGCGCCGTCCGCGGCGGCGGCCAGCGCCGGGCGCAGCGCGGCCCAGTCACCGGCCCCGGCCTGCCCGAGCACCTGGCGGACCGTCTCGTCGCCGAAGGTCGGATCGAGCCTCGGCGCCGCGCCGGTACCAGCCGCCGGCGCCTCGGCGGCCCGTCTACCGAACCCGAACCCGAGCCCGCGCCGGCCGGCCCGGTCCTGCGCGCCCTCCCCGCCGGAGCGGCGTCGGAACAGCGGCATGTGTGGCCCCCTCGAACATCATCGGCATCTATCGCATGGCCGCACTGCGGCCACCCGAGATGAGTACATATCACGGGTGGCCGACATCCGTTTCCCCAGCCCAGCCCGGCGAGGGGTGGACCGGTGCGCCGACGACCGGGCCGATGACCCGTCAGGCCAGACCGATGACCCGTCCGACCGTACCGGTCATCCGTCAGGCCGGACCGAGCCCGGCGTCCGGCGCCTTCCCGGACTGCGCCTGTTCGATCCGCTTGACCAGCATCACGGCGAACCGCCGGGCGCCGGCCACGTCCACCGGGCCGCCCTCGGTGGTCACGCTCGCCACCACGGTGCCCGAGCGGACCACGATGCTCACGCCGTCGCCGCCGGCCAGCGGCCCGACGAAGGCCTGGCTCTCACTGCCCAGCCCGGGGGCGTCCACCTTCTGGAACGGCCCGACGGGGTACGAGGCGTAGGTCTCCTTCAGCCGGTCCCTGGCGGCGTCCCGGCTGGGCAGGGTGTCCACGATGAAACGGGTGACGAGGTCCCCCGAGGAGAACCGGACCGACCCGCTGAGCGGCTTTCCGGTGCAGGGCGCGGCGGCCGTGCAGGTGGTGGCGTGGTCGGCGGTGTCGACCTTGCGCTTCTCCTCGTCCCAGCCCGTCATCGCCTTGGCGTCCGGCAGCACCTGCCCGACCACCTTGTCGTCCAGCAGCACCGCCTCCAGGTCCGCCCCGGGCGTCGCCGCGACGGGCGGCGGCACCGGCGCCGCGCTCCCGCCACCGGCCGCCCCCGCGTCGGCGGGCGCCGACGCCCCGGCGGTCCCGGCGGTCGCGGCGGCCGCCGGAGCCGTGGCCGTGGCCGTGGCCGTGGCGGCGGCACTCGCCCCGCTCGTCCCACCCGCTCCGCTCGTGGCCGTCGAACTCGCCGCCGCCGCAGCGCCCTTGGTCTCCCCGGACCCTCCGGACGCGCACCCGCCCAACACCCCCACCAGCACTCCGACCGCGACCCCGACGGCGACCCGCCGACCACCCGTCCCCATAGCCCGCTCCCTTACGGCTGTCCGTGACCCCTCAAGATAGCGGCCGCCCCGCCCCACCCGTCCGCCGGGCTCCCGCACACGAACCGGGAACGCCAGCGGGGCGGTGACCGTGGTGGTCACCGCCCCGCCGTCACCGTCCGTCGGGCGATCAGGCCGCCGGAGCCGGGAAGGTCGGGTACTCGACGCCCGAGATGTGCTGCACGACCCGGATGACCTGGCACGAGTAGCCGAACTCGTTGTCGTACCACAGGTAGAGGATCGCGTTGTCGCCCTCGACCTTGGTCGCACCGGCGTCCACGATGGAGGCGTGGCGCGAGCCGATGAAGTCGCTGGAGACCGCGTCGGGCGAGTCGGTGAAGTCGATCTGGCGCTTCAGCGGCGAGGTCAGCGAGATGTCGCGCAGGTAGTCGAGGACCTCGTCGCGGGTGGTCTCGCGCTTCAGCTGAAGGTTGAGGATCGCGATGGAGACGTCCGGCACCGGCACGCGGATCGAGCTGCCGGTGATCTTCGCCTGGAGGTCCGGCAGGGCCTTGGCGACGGCCGAGGCGGCGCCGGTCTCGGTGATCACCATGTTGAGCGGTGCCGAGCGGCCGCGGCGGTCGGCCTTGTGGTAGTTGTCCAGCAGGTTCTGGTCGTTGGTGAACGAGTGGACGGTCTCCACGTGGCCGCGCAGCACGCCGTACTCGTCCTCCATCGCCTTCAGCGGCGGGACGATGGCATTGGTGGTGCAGGAGGCGCAGGAGATGATCTGCTCGTCCGGCTTGATCATGTCGTGGTTGACGCCGTGCACGATGTTCGGGACGTCGCCCTTGCCCGGGGCGGTCAGCACGACCTTGGCGATGCCGGGCCGCAGGTGCTTGGACAGGCCCTCGCGGTCGCGCCAGCGGCCGGTGTTGTCGATCAGGATCGCGTCGTTGATCCCGTACTCCGTGTAGTCGACCTTCGTCGGGTCGTCGGAGTAGATCACCGTGATCTCGTTGCCGTTGGCGATGATCTTGTTGTTCGCCTCGTCGACGGTGATCGTGCCCTGGAACTGGCCGTGGATCGAGTCGCGCCGCAGCAGCGAGGCGCGCTTGACCAGGTCGTCGCCGCCGCTGTCGCGCACGACGATGGCCTTCAGCCGCAGGCCGTTGCCGGAGGCCTTCTCGATCAGCAGACGGGCGACCAGGCGGCCGATGCGGCCGAACCCGTACAGCACGACGTCCTGCGCGGACCGGCGCTCCAGCTTGTTCTCACCGGTGGCGCCGGTGACGGCCCGGGCGGTGAACTCCTCCACCGACAGGCCGTGGTCGTCCGCCCGGTAGGTCGCGGCGAGCATCCCGAGGTCGATCTGCGAGGGGCCGAGGTCCAGGGTGGTCAGCGCCTTCAGGAACGGCATGGTCTCGGTGACCGAGAGCTCCTCGCCGGCTATCTGCCGGGCGAAGCGGTGCGTCTTGAGGATGCTGACCACCGACTTGTTCACCAGGGACCGGCTGTGGAGCAGGACGGTGACGTCCTTCTCCCGGTGCAGCCGCCCGATGATCGGGATCATCGACTCCGCGATCTCCTCGCGGTTCTTCCAGTCCGTGAACACGTCGTCGTTGACAGTCACAAGTCCATCTTTCGAGCTGAGGGTGTTGCGCACATGGTAGCTTCGCCCGCTCCCGTCCCATCCGCCGGTCCCTCCCCCAGCCGTCACGCCCACCGTCCCCACCTGCGCTTTCTCCCGCCGCCCCACCCCGATGGTGACCATCACCACCCCTCGGACCGTCCGTTGCCCCACCGGCGGACAGGGCTCCCTCCGGCCGAAGGAGCCCGTGTACGGCGGGCGTCACCTGCGCGCCCCGAGATGATCACCGGTCAGTACAGTGAGCGCACTGCCCGACCGGACAGAGGCGCGAGGGGGCCTGCGTGGGGACGCTGGGGATGCACCGGGACTTCCTGCTGGAGTTCGCGGCGTTGGAGAAGTCGGTGCAGCGGCGGGTCTTCGAGACCTTCGAGAAGTTCACCGGGGCGACGCACGCCGGCGCTCACCTGGAGAAGCTCACCCATCAGCGGGATCCCCGGATACGGACCATCCGGATCACCGACTTCTGGCGCGGAGTCGTCCTCAAGGCCGACCGGGGCGACGGCTACCTGCTGTTGAAGGTCCTCCCCCACGACAAGGCCAACGACTGGGCGTGCAAGCACCGGGCCTCGGTCAACGCCGCCACCCAGGGCGTGGAGATCCGCAACGACGTCGCCCTGGAACGCGCCACCGAGTCGCTGAGGACCCTGGCCTCCGACGAGCCCCGGCGGCTCTTCGCCGACCGTTCCGACAAGGTCCTGCGCAGCCTGGGCATCGACGAGGAGATCCTGCCGATTATCCGGCTGCTGCCCGACGAAGCCCATCTGGAAGCGCTCCACCGGGTCCTGCCGGAGCAGCAGTTCGACGTGCTGATCGGCCTCGCGAGCGGGATGGAGCCGGCCGACATCGACCGCGAGATCGTCCAGGCCTACGCGCGGGCGGCGGCTCCGGTGAGCGCCGCGCAGCCCGGGGACGGGCTGGTCTCGGCGATGGCCCACGCGCGCGGCCGGGTCGCCCTGGTGTCCGGCCCCGAGGAACTGCAGGAGATCCTGGAGCGCCCGTTCGACGCGTGGCGGATCTTCCTGCACCCGGCCCAGTACCGGATCGCCTACCGGGAGTCGTACAACGGGCCCGCCCGCGTCACCGGCGGCCCCGGAACCGGCAAGACCGTGGTGGCCCTGCACCGGGCCTACCACCTGGCGCGCCGGCTGCCGCCGGACGCCCCCGACGGGTCGGTGCTGCTCACCACCTTCACCACGGACCTCGCCGCGGAGCTGGAGCGCTGCCTCGCCCTGCTCGTCACGGACGAGCGGATCAGGGCGAAGGTCCGGGTGGTCACCGTCGACGCGTTGGCCAACGAGGTCCTCCGCCGCTCGCGCGGCGGCGCTCCACTGAAGATCGTCTTCAACCAGCGTGCGGTCCTCGCCCGTTGGGGCCGGGTCGCCCACCGGCTCGGGGTCGACTTCACCGACGTCTTCCTGGACCAGGAGTGGCGGCAGGTCGTCCTGGCCCAGGCGATCGAGAACCAGGAGCAGTACCTGAAGGCGCCGCGGCCCGGCCGGGGTACGGCCCTCGGTCCGCTGCAGAAGGCCCAACTGTGGCGCGCGGTGGCCACGTTCGAGGAGGAGCTGCGGCAGGCCGGGGAGCGGACGTTCCTTCAGGTCTGCGCGCGGGCCGCGCGGGTGCTCGACGAACGGGACGACCGCCCGTTCCGGCACGTGGTGGTCGACGAGGCGCAGGACCTGCACCCCGCGCAGTGGCGGTTCCTCCGCGCGATCGTCGCGCCCGGACCGGACGACCTGTTCCTCGCCGGCGACCCGCACCAGCGCATCTACGGGAACAAGGTCTCACTGCGCTCACTCGGAATCCAGGTGGTCGGGCGCTCCTTCCGGCTGCGGATCAACTACCGGACCACGCACGAGATCCTCAGCTGGTCCGCGTCCCTGCTCACCGGTGAACGCCCGGACGACATGGACGGCGGGGAGGAGTCCCTCGCCGGCTACCACTCGACCCTGCACGGGGCGCACCCCGAGACGCACGGCCACGTCGACAAGGCCGAGGAGATCCAGGCACTCGTCGCCCGCATCGAGGAGTGGACCGCCTCGGGGGTGGGCCCGGAGGACATCGGCGTCGCCGCCCGGACCGTCCGCCTCGGCCGCGACGTCGCCCAGGCCCTGGAGCAGGCCGGGACGTCGGCCTACCTGCTCGGCAACGCGCCGTCGCCCGGCGTGCGGATCGGGACCATGCACCGGATGAAGGGGCTGGAGTTCCGCTGCGTCGCCGTGGTGGGCGTGAGCGACGGCATCGTGCCCATGCGGAGCGCGATCACCCCGGAGGACGCCGACCCGCAACAGCACCAGGAGGACCTCAACGGCGAGTTGAGCCTGCTCTTCGTGGCGTGCACGCGTGCGCGGGAGGCCCTCTCCGTCTCCTGGCACGGGGCACCCAGCCCCTTCCTCGAACCGGTCGTCCCGGCGCAGCCGCGCGCCCGGTGACACGCCGCCCCGCCAGGGCGTCCGCGGGTACGGCGGAGGATTTGCCGGGGGCCTGGCGGGGTGGGGTAATGGGGAGTGGCCGGTGCTTGAGGGTGTGAGTGAGAGACCCGGGAGCTAGCGATGAGCGGTGGACCGGAACCGATCAGTGCCGAGGGGCTGCGCGCCGTGCGGGAGGAGTTGGCGCAGCTGCGGGCGGAGCGGGGGGAGGTGGCCGCGACGCTGGGCCGGGAGGACCCGGCGGGGGATCCGGCGGACGCGGCGGACGAGTTGCAGCGGGCGTCGGAGGTGGCGCGGCTGGACCGGCGGATCGCCGAGCTGGAGGGGCGGCTGCGGGAGGCCGAGGTGGCCGGGGCGCCGTCCGGGGAGGTGGTCGGGGTCGGGTCGACGGTGACCGTGCGGTTCGACGACGGGGCCGAGGAGACGGTGGAGATCTCGGAGCTCGCGGAGGAGCGGGAGCTGACCCTGGTGACCTACGACAGCCCGCTGGGGAAGGCGCTGCTGGGCCGCCGCGCCGGGGAGACGGTGAACTACGAGACGCCGGGCGGCGCGGCGAGCGCGGTGGTGCTGGCGGTGGGCGGCGAGGGCTCGCAGCCGGATTGAGCCGTCACGGATTCAGCCGTCGCCGGCCGCCGGGATTCTTGGCGGAATTCCTGGGGAATTGGCCGGGGAATCGTCATAGGCGGTGCTTATCGGACCACAGGGGCTGCCTCTTTGACGTGCGGTGATGGTGCGCGGAAGACTGAACGGGCGGTCCGGCGGAAACGTCCGGGAGCCCGGAGAGGGGAACAGTCCTCGGCATTCGCACCCTGCTCTGTATCGGATTCACCGAATTCGCGGGAGATCCGCCGGGGAAACCGAGCAGAGGGAACAGACCGAGCACATGCCCCGCCCCCGCACCACCACCCCCTGTCAGCTCCCCTGGCTCCCCGCCGCGGCCGCCGTGGCCGTCGCCGCCTGGGGGGCGAACCAGTTCACCGCCCTGGCCACGGTGTATCGGGCGCGCACCGACTGGTCGGCGCTCTCGCTGGCCGCGATGTTCTCGGTCTACCTGGTCGGCCTGGTGCCCGGCCTGCTGCTGGGTGGCGCCGCCGCCGACCGGTACGGCCGTCGGCGGACGGTGCGCGGCGCGCTCTGGCTGTCGGCCGCCGCCAGCGCCGTCCTCGCGCTCGGGGACGAACCGGCCGTGTACGCGGCCCGGCCGGTCACCGGTTTCGCGGCCGGGCTGGTGTTCCTGGCCGGGACGACCTGGCTGCGCGAGCTGGCCGGCCCCGCCGTGCCGCCCGAGGTATCGGCCCGCCGCTCGATGTACGCCACCGGTACGGGCTTCGCGGCGGGCGCGCTGGCCACCGGGGTGCTCGCCGAGTGGCTGCCCGGTCCGATGGTGCTGCCCGGCCTCGCCCACGTGCTGGGCTGCCTGCTGGTCCTGCGGGCCACCCGCCGCCTCCCGGAGACGACACCGGGCCGCAGCGCCCCGAGCCGTCCGGCGGCGGCCGTCCGCCACCCCCGCTTCCGCTACGTCGTCCTGCCCGCCAGCCCCGCCGTGCTCGGCGCCGCGACCGTCGGGTACGTGGTGCTGCCCCCGCTGGTGGCCGACCGGTTGCCCGGCTACGCGCCGCTGTTCAGCGGCCTGGTGGCGGCGCTGACCCTCACCATGGGCGTGATCGCCCAGCCCTTCGCCGCCCGGCTGGACGACGCGCACAGCGCCCGGGCCACCCTCACCGCGATGGCCACCGTGATCGCCGGGCTGCTGCTGGGCGCCCTCGCCGCCGCCCGCGGCTCGGTGGGGCTGGTGGTGGCCGCCGCCGCGGTGCTCGGCACCGGGTACGGGCTGACGCTCGGCGCGGGGCTGCACGAGGTGGAGCGGCTCACCCGCGCGGCCCCCGGCCCCACCTCCGCCTCGGTCTACCAGAGCACCACCTCCAGCGGCTTCCTCACCCCGCTGCTGCTGGCCGGGACCGTCGGCCACGCCTCCTATCCGGCGCTGCTGACGGGCATGGCGGCGGTGGGTGTGCTCTGCCTGGCGGTGACCGCCGCGCACAGCCGCCGCCACCTGCCCGTGCCGCTCCCGGCCCGGAGGAGCGAGGATTCATCCGTGGCACCCGCCATGAACGCGTCCGCGACCATGAACGCATCCGCGACGAGCTGACCGACCGAGGAGCCGACCACGATGGGCCGAGTGACCGTACCGCGCAAGGTGCTGCGCCTGCGCGAGGGCACGCCCTCGCACCGCCCCGACACCCTGGCCGCCGAGGAGCCGATGGAGATCCGGGTCGGCGGGCGTCCGCTGACGGTGACCATGCGCACCCCCGGCAGCGACTTCGACCTCGCGGTCGGCTTCCTGGTGAGCGAGGGCGTGCTGCACGCCGCCGACCAGCTGGCCGGGATCCGGTACTGCGCCGGGGCCACCGCCGACGGCGGCAACACCTACAACGTGGTGGACGTCGCACTGGCCCCCGGCGTGCCCGCCCCGGACGCCTCGCTGGAGCGCAACTTCTACACCACCTCCTCCTGCGGCCTGTGCGGCAAGGCCAGCCTGGACGCGGTGCGCACCACCGCGCCGTGGAGCGTCGCCGAGGACGGGCTGCGCGTCACCCCCGCGCAGCTGTCCGCCCTGCCCGACCGGCTGCGCGCCGCCCAGAAGGTCTTCGACCGCACCGGCGGCCTGCACGCGGCCGGGCTGTTCGACACCGAGGGGAACCTGCTGTGCCTGCGCGAGGACGTGGGCCGGCACAACGCGGTGGACAAGGTGGTCGGGCACGCGCTGCGCGAGGGCCTGCTGCCGGCCCGTGGCACGGTGCTGATGGTCAGCGGCCGGGCGTCCTTCGAGCTGGTGCAGAAGGCCGTGATGGCGGGCGTGCCGATGCTCGCGGCCGTCTCCGCGCCCTCCTCGCTGGCCGTGGACCTGGCCGAGGAGAGCGGGCTGACGCTGGTCGGCTTCCTGCGCGGCGACTCGATGAACGTCTACACCCGCACGGACCGGATCGACTGCACCCGCACGGACCGGATCGACACCGCCGTCGAGGTCGGCTAGATGCTCTTCCGGCAGCTCGAATACCTGGTCGCGCTCGCCCGCGAGCGCCACTTCGCCCGCGCGGCCCAGGCCTGCCACGTCTCCCAGCCGGCCCTCTCCGAGGCCGTCCGCAAGCTGGAGGACGAGCTGAAGGTGCTGCTGGTCCGGCGCGGCCGCGCCTACGAGGGCCTCACCCCCGAGGGCGAGCGGATCGTGCTGTGGGCGCAGCGCATCCTGGCCGATCGCGACGCCCTCCGGCACGAGGTGGACGCGCTGCGCACCGGTCTGAGCGGACGGCTGCGGATCGGCTCGGTGCCGACCGCCTCGGGCGCCGTCTCGCTGCTCACCGGACCGTTCTGCACCGCGCACCCGCTGGCCGCCGTGGAGCTGTCCACCGATCTGCGCTCCGAGGAACTCCTGCGCCAGATACGGAACTTCGAGGTCGACGCGGGCATCACCTACCTGCCCGGACCGGAGGCCGACGACCTGCGCGCCCTCCCGCTGTACGAGGAGCGGTACGTCCTGCTCACCGGCCTGGCCGACGAGCTGGCCCGGCACCCGAGCGCCACGTGGACGGAGGCCTCCCGGCTGCCGCTGTGCCTGCTGCACGCCGGGATGCAGGGCCGGCGGGTGCTGGACGAGGTGTTCGCGGGCCTCGGGCTGGCGCCGACGCCCCGGGTGGAGACGGACTCGGTGGCCTCGCTGTTCGCGCACGTCCGCACCGGGCAGTGGGCGAGCGTGGTGCCGTACGCCTGGCTGCACGTGTTCGGCGTGCCGCCCGGGATGCAGGCCGTGCCGCTGGTGGAGCCGGTGCACAGCGCGCCGATCGGGCTGGTGGTCGCGGCCCGGGAGCCGGGCTCGGTGATGGCCCGCGCGCTGCTGGAGGTGGCCCGGCGCACGGACGTCGCGGCGGTGCTCGGCAGCCTGCCGAGGGCCTGAGGCCTCGACGCGCGGGGCCCGGGCGGCGGACGTAGCCTCGACCCGAGCGCCGGGTGTCCGGCCCGCGCGACGGAAGGCGAGAACGACGGAAGGCGAGCACCGTGACCACCTCCGACGACGCCACTGCCGGATCCGAGCGGCAGGAGGAGGTCGGCCCCTCCCCCACCGACCCGCCGCGGTTCGAGCCGTACCACCACCCGGCGGCCGGCTGGGGCGCGGCGAAGAGCGTCACCCGCTTCCTGCTGCGCGAGGGCGCGTACGTGGACGGCCCGCGGGCGATCATGCGGATGAACCACGAGAGCGGCGGCTTCGACTGCCCCGGGTGCGCCTGGCCCGACGACACCAAGGGCCTGCACCTGGACATCTGCGAGAACGGCATCAAGCACGTCACCTGGGAGATGACCCGCAAACGGGTCGGCCGGGAGTTCTTCGCCGCGCACTCGGTGTCCGAACTGTCCGGCTGGAGCGACTTCGCGCTGGAGGACCAGGGCCGGCTGACCGAGCCCATGGTGTACGACGAGGCCGCCGACCACTACGTCCCGATCAGCTGGAAGGACGCGTTCGAGCTGGTCGGCCGCACCCTGCGCGAGCTGGACGACCCCAACCGGGCCGCGTTCTACACCTCCGGCCGGCTCGGCAACGAGGCGACGTTCCTGTACCAGCTGATGGCCCGCGAGCTGGGCACCAACAACCTGCCCGACTGCTCCAACATGTGCCACGAGGCCAGCGGGCGGGCGCTCCAGGCCTCGCTCGGCACGGGGAAGGGGACGGTCGACCTCAAGGACTGGGAGGTCACCGACGCGCTGTTCATCCTGGGCGTGAACGCGGCCTCCAACGCGCCCCGGATGCTCACCTCGCTCGCCGAGGCGTACAAGCGCGGCGCGCAGATCGTGCACGTCAACCCGCTGGTCGAGGCGGCGGCGACCCGGACGATCATCCCGCACGACTTCACGGACATGGCGCTGGCCAAGTCCACCCGCACCAGCACCCTGAACCTCCAGCCGCGGATCGGCGGCGACATGGCGCTGCTGCGCGGCATGGCGAAGGCCGTCCTGGAGCAGTCGGCGACCGACGACAAGGCGCTGGACCGGCTGTTCATCGAGCGCCACACCGCCGGCTTCGAGGCGTACCGGGACGTCTGCGCGAACACCTCCTGGGAGGAGATCGAGCAGCAGAGCGGGCTGGGCCGGGCCGAGATCCTCAAGGCGGCACGGATCTACCGTGAGGCCGACCGCTCGATCTTCAGCTGGTGCCTGGGCCTCACGCAGCACGAGCACGGCGTGGACACCGTGCGGGAGATCGTCAACCTCCTCCTGCTGCGCGGAAATCTGGGCCGGGAGGGGGCCGGGCCGTCGCCGGTGCGCGGGCACAGCAACGTCCAGGGCAACCGCACCTGCGGGATCGACCACCGGCCGACCGACGCCTTCCTGGACCGGCTCGCCGCGGTGTGCCGGATCGACCCGCCGCGCGCCCACGGCCTGGACACCGTCGGGACGATCGAGGCGATGCAGCGCGGCGAGGTGACGGTCTTCGTCGGCATGGGCGGCAACTTCGCGCTCGCCGCGCCGGACACCCCGTACACCCAGGAGGCCCTGGGCAAGTGCGAGTTGACCGTGCACGTGAGCACCAAGCTGAACCGCAGCCATCTGGTGCACGGCCGCCGGGCGCTGATCCTGCCGTGCCTGGGCCGCACCGAGAAGGACCAGCAGCGCGCCGGGGTGCAGTCCACCTCGGTCGAGGACTCGATGAGCATGGTGCACCTGTCGGTCGGCATGAAGCGCCCGGCCTCGCCCCACCTGCTCTCCGAGCCCGCGATCGTCGCCGGGATGGCGCGCGCGGCGCTGCCGGACAGCCCCACCCCGTGGGAGTGGTACATCGAGGACTACGACCGGATCCGCGACACCATGGCCCAGGTGCTGGACGGCTTCGAGGACTTCAACCGCCGGGTGCGGCTTCCGCTGGGCTTCCGGATCAAGCAGCCGGCCCGCGAGCTGGTCTTCCACACCCGCTCCGGCAAGGCCGAGTTCTCCGCGGCCGCACTGCCCGACGTCGTCCCCGCCCCGGGCACCCTGGCCCTGGGCACCATGCGCTCGCACGACCAGTGGAACACCACCATCTACTCGGACAACGACCGCTACCGGGGCGTGAAGAACCTGCGCACGCTGGTCTTCCTGAACCGGGACGACATGCGCGAGCGCGGCATCGCCGAGTTCGACCCGGTGGACATCACCAGCACCGCCGGCGACGGCAGCACCCGCTCGGTGCACGGCTACCTGGCCGTCCCGTACGACATCCCGCGCGGCTGCGCGGCGGGGTACATGCCGGAGCTCAACGTGCTGTGCGCGATCGGCGACCACAGCACCCAGAGCGACCAGCCGATCATGAAGCACCTGCGGGTCACCGTGACCAGAGCATGAACACGTCGACTCGAAATCAAAGGTAAAGGTTTAACCAAGTACGCAAGTAACGGCCTCCGCGCGTTCTATGCTTCTGGAGGTTTGAAGAAGGCACCTCGTTCGGTGAGGCTTCTTCACGGACACAGGCCACTGATCCGACGACGTCGAGAGACGCCCAGGGTTAGGACAGATCCTCCCGACCTAAGGGTTGATCCGAAGTGGCTTCCGGCCCAAGAGGGTTGGACACGCCGTGGAGTGCCAAAGCTCTGACGAGTTGGGGTGAGCCGGCGGTCGCTTCGCGCGCCGGCGAGCACCTTGCCGCGTCGATGACACGCACCACGGGGTGCGTCGGCCGGGAGGAGGCGAGAGACATGGACAGCAGTAGTCCGGGCCACAGTAGCCCCTGCACCCGCTTGTCCCGGTACAGCACGTACGTCACGTACACCACGTACACCACGTGCGTCATGCACAGCTCGCACACCTCCGGCACGCGGTAACAACCTTCCCTGCGCGTCCGCCTGACGGCGCATCACCTTCACCGACAGCACGCGGCTCCGCCGTGCCCGCACGGGCACGCCCCGCCGCGCGCCGGTGCGCCGTGCCCACTCGCAGGGGGAATTGCTGCTGCGCGCCCCCGAACCGCCCCACCTGCCGGGGCACACGGGAGGAACGTCATGACCATCAACACCACACTCGACTCCAAGGCCCACGAGCCGCGTTCGGCGGTACTGGACGACGCCCACGTCGGCGACATCAAGGGCGCGCTCGGCACCATCAGGCTCGACGACACGACACCTCGCCAGGGGCTGTCGGCGAGACTCAAGACCCTGCTCGCGATCGTCGGCCCCGGCCTGATCGTGATGGTCGGCGACAACGACGCGGGCGCCTTCTCCACCTACGGCCAGGCCGGCCAGAACTACGGCACCCAGCTGCTGTGGACCCTGCTCATGCTGGTCCCCGTCCTGTACGTGAACCAGGAGATGGTGCTGCGCCTGGGCGCCGTCACCGGTGTCGGGCACGCCCGGCTGATCCTGGAGCGCTTCGGCAAGTTCTGGGGCGCGTTCAGCGTCATCGACCTGTTCCTGCTCAACGCGCTCACGCTGGTCACCGAGTTCATCGGCGTCACGCTGGCGGCCGGGTACCTGGGCCTGCCGAAGGTCGCCTCGGTCGTCCTGGCGGCGGCGATCATCATCGCCTCGGCCTTCACCGGCTCCTTCCAGCGCTTCGAGCGGGTGGCGGTGACGCTGTGCGTGGGCTCGCTGCTGCTGGTGCCGATCTACTTCATGATCCACCCCAAGACCTCGCAGATGGCCCATGACTTCGTGGTGCCGAGCATGCCGGGCGGCGCGGGTGAACTGGCCGCCGTGATGCTGGTGATCGTCTCCATCGTCGGCACCACCGTGGCCCCGTGGCAGCTGTTCTTCCAGCAGTCGTACGTCATCGACAAGCGGATCACCCCGCGCTTCATGAAGTACGAGAAGGCCGACCTGTGGATCGGCATCGTGATCGTGCTCGTCGGCGCCGCCGCCATGATGGGCTTCACCGCCGCGGCCTTCGCGGGCACCGACGGCTTCGGCCAGTTCTCCGACGCCGCCGCCGTCGCCAGGGGCCTGGAGGACAAGGCCGGGCACGTGGTCGGCGTGCTGTTCGCGATAGCCCTGCTGGACGCCTCGATCATCGGCGCCTTCGCGGTGTCCCTCTCGACCGCCTACGCGATCGGCGACGTCTTCGGGATCAAGCACTCGCTGCACCGCGGAGTCAAGGGCGCCAAGGGCTTCTACGCGGTCTACGCCGGCCTGGTGGTCGCGGCCGCTGCCATCACCCTGCTGTCGAACGGCTACACCCAGGGCCTGATGACCCAGTTCGTCCAGGTGCTGGCCGGGGTGCTGCTGCCCTCGGCGACGGTGTTCCTGCTGCTGCTCTGCAACGACAAGGCCGTGCTCGGCCCCTGGGTCAACGGCCCCAAGACCAACGCCTTCACCTCAGCGGTCGTCGGCGTGCTGGTCATGCTGTCCCTGATCCTCACGGCGGCCGTGGTCTGGCCGGACATCAGCTCGGCGGCGATCCTCTGGATCATGGCCGGCTGCGGCGTGACGGGCGTGCTGGTCGCCGGGTACTTCTTCACCTTCGGCCGCCGGGGCACCAAGGAGGACCCGATCGACCGCACCGGCCGCGAGGAGTGGCGGATGCCCCCGCTGGAGACCCTCGCCAAGCCGGTGATGTCCACCGCCCGCAAGGTCGGCATGGGCGCCCTGCGCGCCTACCTGCTGATCGCGATGATCATGGTCATCATCAAGATCGTCCAGACCGCGCTCAGCCACTGATCCGCTGAGCCACCGAGCCGCCGAAGCGCCGACGCGACAACCCGCCGAAGCACTGAAGCGCTGATCCGAGCACCGGGGCGGCGACGCCCGGCACCAGCCCGCCGCCGCCCCGGCCCCACCCGGAACCCTCGACCGCCCCGCACCCGGGGAAGGAAGGAAGTACGGCCATGCGCACCACCCTGTTCCACCGCTGCCCGAGCGTCCGCCTCGCCCTGCACGACGGCGTCGAGCGCGACTACCGCCTCGACGACCCCGGCGCCTGCCCCCGCTCGGGCACGCCCAACACCCTGGCCTCCGCGTACGAGCCCCGCGTCCACCTGGCCTACCTGCTGGCCCGCCAGGGACACCGCCCGGACTGGCTCGCCCGATTCGCGGACCTCCCGCCGGCCGCCGCGCACCGCCTCACCCGCGCCGCCGCCCACCACCGGGACGCCCAAGCCGCCTGACGCACATCACACATGATGCTCCGTCAGCTCCTGCACCCTCGGTGCACCCGTTCACATTCATCGTTCCGTCACGGAGGTGACCAGCCATGTCCATCGTCGCCGCGTTCCAGCCCGTCCTCCCGTCCACCGACCGCGGCCGCCTGCGCGCCGCCCTCGCCGCGGTGGGCCGACGGCTGGCCTCCAGCCCGCTGGAGAGCTCCGTCCTCCAGACCGTCGCCGCCCCGGTCGGCGGCGCGCTCGGCGCCGCGCCGAGCGGCGGCCGGCTCCGGATGCGGGCCAGCTGGCACACCGTCGCCGCCCCGGACGGGACCACCCGGCTGGAGGCCACCTGGCACCCCGGGCACTGACCTCCCGCACTGACCGCCCGCAACGGCCGGCCCGTACCGACCGCCCCGTACCGACCGCCCCGTACCAACCCTTCTGTACCGACCAGCCGAAGGAGCATCCGCCATGGTCGTGCGCTACCCCAGGCTCGACGCCATCTTCTCGGACCACCCCGCCGCCGTCCGACGCCAGACGCCCGCCCCGAAGCCCACCGGCCCGACCAGGGGCGGCGACCCGGACACCGGCCTGGTGGTGAACCCCGAGCAGCGCACCGTCACCCTCGACGGCCAGCAGCTCGACCTGCCGTACCTGGAGTTCGAACTCCTCGCGCACCTGGTCGGCAACCCGCTGCGGGTGCACTCCCGCCGCCAGCTGATGGAGACGGTCTGGGGCCGGCCGGACACCGGCGACACCCGCACCATCGCCACCCACATCGCCCGGATCCGCCGCAAGCTCGGCCCAGGCCACCGGGAGGCGATCGCCACCGTCCGGCAGATCGGCTACAAGTACGACCCCCGGCTGGTCCGAGCCGCCTGAACCGGCTCCGCCCGCCCCCGCCACACCACCGGAGGAGGACACCGCATGACCAGAACCGCCCTACTCCCCTGGACCCGGAACTGGGCCTGGACCGGCAGAGGCACCGCGCTGTGCGGCGTCCTGCTCCTGCTCACCCTCCAGGGCGTCGCCGTCGGGGTCGCCCCCGGCCGGCTCCGGCTCTTCCTGTCCGGAGTGCTCATCGGCGCCTCGACCGCCGGACTGCTGCTCGCCCTGCTGCTGGCCCACAGCCAGCGGCGGGCGAGCCGCCCCGCGGCCGCCCGGACCGACACCACCCGGGCCGGCACCACCCGGACCGACGCCACCCGGGCCGACCTCGTCCTGGCGGCCGACGACGACACCCAGTGGTTCAGCGCCCGCTCGCTGGAGGGCTTCCCGATGGAGCAGGTCCGCCCCATCCTGCTCGCCCCCGGCGCCCCGGGCCTCAACCGGCTCTACACCGCCTGGATCTTCGCCACCCACGGCCACGACCCCCAGTGGATCGCCCAGCACCTCGACCTCCCCACCTCCACCGCCCGGCTGCTGGCCACCGCGGCCCGGCGGCACACCACCTCCACCCCCTCCGAGAGGAGGCCGCAGTGATCACGGCCCTCGACCACGTCCAGCTCTCCGCGCCGCCCGGCAGCGAGGCCCTGCTGCGCGCCTTCTACGGCGACGTCCTGCAGATGGCGGAGATCCCCAAGCCCGGACCGCTGACCGGCCGCGGCGGCTGCTGGTTCGCCGCCGACGGCGGGCGGGTGCGGCTCTACCTCGGCATCGAGGAGCGCTTCCGCCCCAGCACCAAGGCGCACCCCGGGATCGCGGTCTGCGAGATCGACGAGTTCGCGCTGCGGCTGTCGGAGCTCGGCGCCCAGGTGGTCTGGGACGACAGCCTGCCGCCGCGGCGCCGCTTCTACACCACCGACCCGGTCGGCAACCTGCTGGAGTTCGTCGAGGCCGCCTGAACAGCGGCCCCGGCCCGAGGTCATTTGCGTACGGACGTCGGGAGGGAGCAGACTGCCCGGGTTTGCGCGCCGGAGGTCCCCGTCATGCCCTTCCCGAAGTCCGCCCCGGGCCGGTCCCGGGGTTCGCTGCCGTCCCGGACGGTCGGCCGCCCGTCCCGGATGACCTGGGTCGACGTGATCGTGGCGGCCGCCGTCCTGGTCCTGCTCTACCTCGCGCTGCGGATCGGGCACGGCACGACCGTACGGTTCTCCACCGCCCGGGACGCCGCCGTCGACACCGACCCGGCCCGGCTGCCGTACGACGCGGCGCGCTCGCTGCTGCGGATGTTCGCCGCGCTCGCCGTCTCCGTCGTCTTCACCTTCGGCTACGCCTACGCCGCCGCCCGCAGCCGCCGCCTGGAGCGCGTGCTCATCCCGGCGCTGGACATCCTCCAGTCGGTGCCGGTGCTCGCCTTCCTGACCGTCGCCGTGACCGGCTTCCTCGCCCTGTTCCCCGGCTCGATGCTGGGCCTGGAGTGCGCCGCCGTCTTCGCCATCTTCACGTCCCAGGCGTGGAACATGACCTTCGGCTTCTACCACTCCCTGGTCTCGCTGCCGCGCGAACTCGACGAGCTGTCCCGCTCCTTCCGATTCAGCCGGTGGATGCGGTTCTGGAAGGTCGAACTGCCCTCCGGCATGATCGGCCTGGTCTGGAACGGCATGCTCAGCTTCGGCGGCGGCTGGTTCTTCCTCGTCGCCTCCGAGGCGATCAGCGTCGACAACCAGCGGTACGCGCTGCCCGGCGTCGGCTCCTACGCGGGCGCCGCCATCGCCGCCGGGGACCTCGGCCGGGTCGGCTGGGCGATCGCCACCATGGCCGTCCTCGTCGTCGGCGTGAACTTCCTGTTCTGGCGGCCGCTCACCGCCTGGGCCGAACGCTTCAAGAACGAGCAGTCCGAGGCCACCGAGGTGCAGCGCTCGGTCGTCCTCGACCTGCTGCGCCGCTCCCGCTGGCCCGCCCTGCTCGGCCGGGCGCTGCGGCCCCTCGGCGAGGCGCTGGGCCGGGCCGGGCGGGCGTTCGGCACCGATGACCGCCGGCTCGACGCCGGCCCCGGACGGCGACGCACCGGGGACGCCGCCTTCGCCCTCGTCTCCGGCGGCATCGTGCTGTGGGGCCTGGTCGACCTCGGCCGCTACCTCGCCGACCGCACCGGCCTCGGCGTCTTCGGCGAACCGCTGCTGCTCGGACTCGCCACCCTCGCCCGGGTGGTCGTGCTGGTCGCGGTGGCCACGGTCGTCTGGGTGCCGATCGGGGTGAAGATCGGCTTCTCCCCCCGGCTGACCCGGATCGCCCAGCCGCTGGTGCAGCTCCTCGCCAGCTTCCCCGCCAACTTCCTCTTCCCGCTGGTGGTCTGGCTGCTGCTGCGCACCGGACTCTCCATCGACCTCGGCGGCATCCTGCTGATGGCGCTCGGCGCCCAGTGGTACATCCTGTTCAACGCCATCGCCGGCGCCATGGCCATCCCCAGCGACCTGCGCGAGGCCATGGACAACCTCGGCGTGCGCGGCTGGCAGCGCTGGCGCCGGCTGATCATCCCCGGGATCTTCCCGGCGTACGTCACCGGCGGCATCACCGCCTCCGGCGGCGCCTGGAACGCCTCCATCGTCTCCGAGGTGGTCACCTTCGGCGGCACCACGCTCACCGCCACCGGCCTCGGCGCGTACATCGCGCAGGCCACCGCGCACGGCGACTACCCTCGGCTGCTCGCCGGGGTGGCGGTGATGAGCCTGTACGTCGTCGCCCTCAACCGCCTGCTCTGGCGCCGCCTGTACCGGCTGGCCGAGCGCCGCTACTCACTCTAGGTCTCACTCCCATGCGCTTCCCGTTCTCCCGCCCCGCGCCCACCGCCCCCGCTGCCCCTGCCCCTGCCCCTGCCACCGCCGCTCCCCCGGCTCCCGCCGACGGCGGGGTCCTGCTGGAGACCGTCGGCCTGACCAAGGCCTACGCCGGGGCCGACGGCGAACTGCCCGTGCTCTCCGGGATCGACCTCACCGTCCGGGCCGGCGAGATCGTCGCCCTGCTCGGCCGCTCCGGCTCTGGCAAGTCCACCCTGCTGCGCTGCCTGGCCGGCCTGATCCCGCCCAGCTCCGGCACCGTCCGCTACCGCGGCACCCCGCTCACCGGCGCCAACCCGGGCACCGCGCTGGTCTTCCAGACCTTCGCCCTGCTGCCCTGGCTGACGGTCCGTCAGAACGTCGAACTCGGCCTGGAGGCCCGCGGGGTGCCGCCGCGCGAACGCGCCCGGGCCGCCGACCAGGCCATCGACCTGATCGGCCTGGCCGGCTTCGAGTCCGCCTACCCCAAGGAGCTCTCCGGCGGGATGCGCCAACGCGTCGGCTTCGCCCGGGCGCTGGTCGTCGAACCGGACGTGCTGATGATGGACGAGCCGTTCTCCGCGCTCGACGTGCTCACCGCCGAGAACCTGCGCGGTGAGCTGATGGAGCTGTGGGAGTCCGGCCAGTTCCCCACCCGCGCCGTCGTCCTGGTCACCCACAACATCGAGGAGGCGGTGCTGATGGCCGACCGCATCGTGGTCCTCGGCTCCCGCCCGTACGGCACCATCCGCGAGACCGTCGAGGTCGACCTGGAACGCCCCCGCGACCGCGACTCCGCCGCCTTCGACGAACTGGTCGACCGGGTCTACCGGATCATGACCGGCCGCCCCAAGGAGACCCGACCGCCCGGCCGCCCCGACCCCGGCCGGGCCGACCGCCGCACCGTCGCCAACACCCCCCTGCCCACCGCCAGCGTCGACGGCCTCTCCGGCCTCGCCGAGATGATCGCCCACCGCGACGGCCGCTGCGACCTCGCCGGCCTCGCCGACGAACTCGGCCTCGACATCGACGACATGCTCCCCCAGCTCGACGCCCTCGACCTGCTCGGCTTCGCCGAGATCCACGGCGACGACCTGCTCCTCACCGAGGACGGCGCCGACTTCGCCGGCGCCGACGTCCAGGACTCCCGCGCCATCTTCGCGGGCGCGGCCGTCGAGGTCCCGCTGGTCCGGCTGATCGCCAACAGCCTCCGCGGCGAACCCGGCGCCACCGTCCGCGCCGGCTTCTTCCGCGACCTGCTCGCGCACCACTACACCAGCGAACAGGTCGACCGCCAGCTGGAGACGGCCACCGACTGGGGCCGCTACGCGGGGCTGTTCGGCTACGACGCGGCCCGACAGGAGTACCGGCTGGAGGAGGCCTAGTCGGGGCGATGACGCCGCACCGGTCGCCGCCACCGGTGGAGAATGACGTCCAGACCGGAACGTCAACTGGACGGAGAAGCAGGGATGTTGAACAGGCGTCGGTTCCTCGGAGCGGTCGGCGGCTCGGTCGGCGCGGCACAGCTGCTGCCGTACGCGGCGTCCGCCGCACCGCTGGGCCACGAGCACTTCATGGCAGCGGCCGTCGAGGAGGGTCGCAGGAACGAGCGCTACCCGTTCGGGGCCGTGATCGTGCGCTCGGGCACGGTGGTGGCCCGAGGCGTCGCGTCGGGCGACAACCCGACGTCCCACGGCGAAATGGTCGCCATCGACGACCACGTGGACCGGCTGGGCAACCAGGGGTGGGCGGACGCGACCCTCTACACGACGGCGGAACCGTGCCCCATGTGCATGAGCGCCTGCGCGTGGGCCGGGATCGGGCAGGTCGTGTGGGGGACGTCGATCGAAGGACTGCGCCGCACCGGCCTGGACCAGATCGACCTGGCGGCAACCGCCGTCGCCGAGGCCTCCAAGTCCTTCTACACCCCGAAGCTGCTCCTGGGCGGGGTGCTGGCCGACGAGACCGACGCCCTCTTCCGCCGCGCCCAGGACCTGCGGCGCGGCGGCGCGGAGGAGAACGGCGAGGACTGACGCGTCCCAGGAATCCGCCGGCGGCGCCGATCGTTCGACCCGGTACGTGATCGCCGCCGACAGCCACGAGGACCGGATCCGGCGGTTCCCGGAACGTCGCGTTCCACGAGCGCCTCGGCTTCGCGGTCACGGCCGAGGTCCGGCTCCCCGACGGCGGCCCCCACACCTGGTGCATGCGCAGGGAGCCCCGCTGACCCGCCTGACCCGCCAACCCGCCGGCGTGCTAGCCCGCCTGACCGGTGGCGGGGCGGCGGCGGACGGCGCGGACGGCGCGGGCGAAGGGCTGCTCGGCGGGCGCGACGACCGGGGCCGCTCCGCCGTCGCCGTCACCGTCGCGGCCCGGCAGGTCGTTCGCGATGAGGGCGGCCTCGGTCAGCAGGCCGCGCACCTCGGTGGCGCGGTAGAAGATCCGGGTGCCCTCCCGGCGGGCCACCACCAGGCCTGCGGCCCGCAGCTTCGCCAGGTGCTGCGAGGTGGCCGCGACATGGGCGCCCAGCAGCTCCGCCAGCTCGCTGACCGGCAGTTCCCGACGGCTCAGCGCCCACAGCAGCCGGTAGCGCGACGGGTCGGCCACCGCCTTCAGCACCGCGACCGCCCGTTCCGCCGCGTCGGTATCCCAGGCCTCTTCCTTCGCACCACCCATACAGGGATCGTACCGACGCGCGTCCGCCGCCCGCCGTCCGCCGTCCGCCGGAGACGGCGGACGGACGACAGATGACGGACGACGGGTGTCAGATGTCAGCGAACAGATAACAGATGACGGATGACAGATTTCGAAATCTGTCATCCGTCATCTGTTACTCGTCATCTGTTCGCCGCCGCCCCGCGCACCCGCCCTCAGGCCGGGCGGGTGCCGTCCAGGTACGCCAGCACCGCCAGCACGCGGCGGTTGTCGTCGTCCGAGGCGCCCAGCCCGAGCTTGGCAAAGATGTTGGACGTGTGCTTGCTGACCGCGCCCTCGCTGAAGTGCAGCCGCCCCGCGATCGCGGCGTTGGAGCGCCCCTCGGCCATCATCGCGAGGACATCCCGCTCCCTCGGGGTGAGCAGGGCGAGCGGCTGGTCGTAGGCGTTGCGGGCGAGCAGGCGGGAGATGACCTGCGGGTCCATGACGGTACCGCCGTCGGCGACGGTGTGGACGGCGTCCACGAACTGGTCGGCCTTGGAGACGCGGTCCTTGAGCAGGTAGCCGACGCCCCCGGTGCCGTCGGCGATCAACTCCCGGGCGTAGAGCTGCTCGACGTGCTGGGAGAGGACCAGGACGGGCAACCCGGGCCGCTCCCTGCGGGCCGCGAGCGCGACCTGGAGTCCCTCGTCGGAGTAGGTGGGGGGCAGCCGGACGTCGACCACGGCGATGTCGGGGCGGTGTTCGGCGAGGGCGGCGGCCAGTTCGGGGCCGCTCTCCACGGCGGCGACGACGTCGTGTCCGTGGGCGCTCAGCAACAGTTCCAGTCCGTCCCTCAGCAGGACGAGGTCCTCGGCGAGGACAACACGCACGGAATCTCCATGATCAGCCTGGTCGGACCCCCCGGGGGGCTGCTCAGCGTGAGCGTACCGTCGAACACGGCCAGCCTGCGCTGGATGCCCCGCAGGCCGCTGCCCCGGCCGGGGTCGGCGCCACCGCCACCGTCGTCGGACACCTCGGCCCGCAGCAGTCCGGCGGCATGGGTGAGTTCCACCGTGGCGCACCGGGCCCCACCGTGCTTCACGGCGTTGGTGAGCGCCTCGCTGACGGCGAAGTAGACCGCCGACTCCACCGGCGCCTCCGCCCGGCCGGGCAGTGCGGTCCGCACCTCGACCCTCAGCGGGACGTCCAGCGCCAGCGCCCGCACCCCCTCCGCGAGGCCGCGCTCGGCGAGCACCGGCGGGTGGATGCCGCGCACCAGGTCGCGCAGTTCCTGAAGGGCCGCGGTGACGTTCTCCTGGGCGTCCGTCACCACCCGCTTGGCCTGCTCCGGGTCGCGGTCGACGAGCGCCGCGACCGCGCCCAGCCGCAGGCTCACCGCGACCAGCCGGGCCTGGGCTCCGTCGTGCAGGTCCCGTTCGATCCGGCGCAGTTCGGCGGCCTGGGCCTCGGTGGCGTCCAGCCGGATCTCGGTGAGCTGCTCGACCCGCCGGGCCAGCCGGGCGCGCTCGGTCGGCCCGAGCAGGGCGCGGGTCCACCGGGCGTGCAGGCGCAGCGCGGGCCGGGCGAGGGCGAGGCCGCCCGCCACCAGGGCCAGGCCGGGCAGCGGGGCGAGGGCGCCGTCCAGCGGGAGCAGGTCGTAGCCGGGGCCGGGTGCCGGCAGGAGGGGCTGCGCGAGCCCGTACAGGCCGTAGCCGATCAGCAGCAGGGGCGCGGCGGTGATGCCTCCGCCGACAAGCGGGTCGGTGACGGCCCACAGGTTGTCGCGCCAGGTCGCCGGGTCGTTCCAGATCCAGCGGAGGTTGCGGGCCATGCTCGCGAACCGGCGGTTCCTGTGGTAGTCGTGACCGGTCCAGAACCAGCCGTGCAGGGTGCGCTCCAGCGCGGGGCGCGGCCGGTAGGGCGACGGTACGGGCACCTGCGACCAGTGCCCGGCCGCCCGCCGGGCGGCCTCGGCCGCGGAACGGACCAGCCGGACGGCCAGCAGGGCGAACGGGAACAGTCCGAGGCCGCACCAGAGCACGGCCGCGAGCACCACGAGCACGCCCAGCGCCACCCCGGCCGGTATCAGCACGGTCAGGACGGCGAGGCGCCCGAGCGCCTGGACGGCCGGGCGCAGCGCTCGGACGCCTGGAGACTGCGGGCTGCTCACTGGACCTCCGGGTTCGTGCGTCGCTGCGGCCGTGCGGAGACGGGCCGCGCACAGACGGGCCGCGCACAGACGGACCGTGCGCAGGCGGGCCGTGCCCGTACGGGCCGTTCATGATCGCAGCCGGCCCGCCCCGCCGGCGGAACGGGGCGGGCCGCACGCGGGCAACGGGCGGTGTTCACCGGGTCGTTGCCCGTTCGGAGGGTGCCTGAGCGGCCGGCACCGGCTCCGGGTCCGAGGGTGCGGCGGCTCGCTGACCCCGGTTCAGCCGGTGCCCCGCGAACAGCAGCCCCGCGCCGAGCAGGACGAACCCGCCGGCCGCCGGCGCCTGCCAGGCCGGGGGCAGGTACATGGCCGCGAACCAGCTCCGGTTGGTCGGCGCGAAGAACGACATCCCCATCGCCACCGCGCCCTGCGGGGCCACGCCCAGCATCCCGGCCGTGATCAGCAGTCCGACCGCCGCGGCGCGGCCGCGCGGGAGCCGGTCCCGGGCGTCCTGCTCCGCCTGCTCCGCCTGGCCCGTCGGCGCCCGCCGGGCGCCCTTGCGCATCACGTCGAGCAGCTCCGGCCCGTCGGCCTCCAGCCGCCGCCGGGCCGCCCGGCCGAGCCACCACGCGTACAGCAGTCCGGTGCCGAGGCCCGCCGCCACCCCGGCCCAGCGCAGCGGCGCGCTGTGCAGCAACGTGCCGGCGAGTACGACGCCCGCGGCGGGCAGGGCGGCGAGGAGTTGGAGCAGCAGGACGGCCAGGCCCTGCATCCGGCCCTGGTCGGCGCTCTCGTCGCCGAAGGCGTCCAGCGGGTTGCCGCCGGGCCGGTCCGGGGAGGGCGCGGGGCCGAGCAGGGACATCAGCGGTGCCAGTCCGGCCCCGGCGCCGAGGACGGCGGGCAGGACGGCGAGCAGCCAGGGCCAGACCCGCCCGGGCGGGGCCGCGACGGCCGGGGCCAGGGTGAGCAGCAGGGCGGCCGGGGCGACGACGATCAGCCAGGCCAGCTGCCGGGCCCGGACGTCGACCCGTTCGGCGCCGGGGACGAGAAGGGTCAGCCAGAGCGCGCCGGCGTCCAGGCCGTACAGGTTGGCGCACAGGGAGCCGGCGAACAGCGCGGCGACCACGCCCGTCCACGGCACCAGGGTGTCGAAGCCGCCGAGCAGCGGGAGCAGGCCGGTGAACACGCCGGTCCACAGCGCCGCCCGCAGGGCGCGGGCCCGGCGCGGGTCGCGCACCCACAGCCGCAGTTCCTTGCCGAGGACGGCGCCGGCCGGGGTGTCGGGGACGGCCCGCAGCAGGGCTGCCCACAGCGGTGCGGCGCGCCCGACGGCCGCCGGCCGTCCCCCGGCGGTGCCGCGCGCCAACTGCCGGGCGAGCAGCGCCGTCCAGGCCGCGAACAGCAGCGCGGAGAGGGCGAGCAGTCCGCCCAGGCAGGCCGCGACCAGGGCCCAGTCGGAGCGCCGGGCGGCGTCGACCGCGACCGCCGACCAGCCCGAGGGCAGCACCCGTACGACGGTGCCGGCCTCGGCGGACCACTCGCCGGTGAGCAGCCGGAGGAAGAAGCCGATCGCGAACCAGCCGGTGTTGAGGAAGCCGATGACGAGGCCGACCAGCAGCGCGGACAGCTCCCAGCCGAGCCGTGAGCGGGCCGCGCCGCCGAGGCTCTGGAGGGTGAGCTTGGACAGCACCACCACGAACAGCAGCTGCAGCAGCAACGCGGGGACGGCGACCAGGGCGGGCAGCGGCCCCAGCCCGGCGCCGAAGACGACCAGCACCGTGAAGGCGATCAGGCCGACCAGCGGGCTGATGCCGACGAAGGAGGCGCCGAGCAGCCCGAGGGCCAGGGTGCGCGGGCGTTGCGGCACCAGGGCGAGGTAATCGAGCCGCAGGGTCGGGTCGCCGCCGGTGACGGTCGGGGCGAGCGCCCAGCCGACCGTCCACAGCAGCAGCACGGCGGCGACCACGCCGACCCCGGCCCCGGGGGTGGGGAAGTCCGCCAGGCCGAGCAGCGCGGTGCCGACGGCCGCGAGGGTGCCGGTGACCGCTCCGAGGACCAGGCTCGCGGCCCGGGGGCCGGACATCGACCGCCGCAGGACGGCCAGCTTCATTCCGGTCAGGACGCCAACCACGACAGCCCCTCCACTCCCCCGCGGCGGGCGCCGACCAGGTCGACGAAGGCCTCCTCCAGACCGCGCCCGGCGCGGACCTCGTCGACCGGTCCGGCCGCCAGGACCCTGCCGTGGGCGATCACGCCGACGTGGTCGCAGAGCTGCTCGACCAGGGCCATCACGTGGCTGGAGAGGACCACCGAGCCGCCGGAGGCGGTGAAGCGGCGCAGGATGGCCCGGATGGTCGCGGCGGACACCGGGTCGACGGCCTCGAAGGGTTCGTCCAGCACCAGCAGCCGGGGGGCGTGCAGCAGGGCGGTGGCCAGGCCGATCTTCTTGCGCATCCCGGTGGAGTAGTCGATGACGGGGGTGTGCTCGGCGCCGTCCAGCTCCAGGACGGCCAGCAGCTCCTCGGCCCGGTCGTCCGCGGTGCGGGCCGGCAGGCCGCGCAACCGGCCCAGGTGGTGCAGCAGTTCACGCCCGGTGAGGCGCTCGGGCAGCATCATGCCGTCCGGCAGCACCCCGACCAGGGCCTTGGCCCGTACCGGGTCGCTCCACACGTCGGCCCCGAGGACCGCCGAGCTCCCGGCGTCCGGCCGCAGCAGGCCGACGGCCATCGACAGCGAGGTGGTCTTGCCCGCGCCGTTGGGGCCGACCAGCCCGTAGAACGATCCGCGCGGCACGACCAGGTCGACCCCGTCCACCGCGACGAACGACCCGAAGCGCTTGCGCAGTCCCGACAGCCGTAGCGCCGGGGCCCCTTCGTCCGCCCCCGCCCGGGGCCCCTGCCCCACGCGCGCCGTTGCCCGCACCTCGTCCTCCCCGCGTCCGCACGGCCGCCCCCGCTCGGGGCGGCACGTGATCAACGCTAGGGACGGCGGGGCTCCGGCAGAATCCACCTGCACCCCCGGCCGGGGGTGGGGCTGGGCCCACCCCAACGGCGGCGTAGGCGCCCGAGGCCCCGGCGGCCGGACGCGCCGCGAACGAAGTTCGTCCCGCGATATCGGTAATACACAGTGTGATCACTCCGCACGCCGAGTAAGGTCCACGGAACGAACGCGGGGCCGCCCCCTGGCGCCCCGCGGGTGAAGACCTCCGGCGACCGAGGGGTGTGGACCGTGCGCGACCATGACCGGCTGCCCGACCACGACCGGCCGGAAGAGCGGTTCGGGCTGATCCGGCCGCACCTGCGGGCCCTCGCGTACCGGCTGCTGGGTTCGCACGCGGACTCCGAGGACGCCGTGCTGGAGGCCTGGATCAGGCTCGGCCGGATCAATCCGGAGGAGGTCGACGACCTGCCCGCCTGGCTGACCACGGTGACCGGCCGGGTCTGTCTGAGCCTGCTCCGCGCCCGCGCCGCACGGCCCGGGGGCCCGGTCGGGGTGCACCTGCCGGACGTGGTCGTCGAGCCCGAGCCGCCCCACGACCGGGAGGGCAGGACGGCGCCGAGCGACCAGGTCGGCCTCGCGCTGCTGGTCGCGCTGGACGCGCTCGCCCCCGCCGAGCGGGTCGCCTTCGTGCTGCACGACCTGTGCCGGCAGCCCGTCGACCGGATCGCGACCGTCCTCGAACAGCCCACGGCGGCCACCCGCAAGCTCGTCGAGCAGGGGCGCCGACGGGTACGGGAGGCGCGGGAGGCGGACTCCGAGCCGGGCTTCGCGACCCGCCGCAGGCTGGTGGAGGCCTTCTTCGCCGCGGCGCGGGACGGCGATCCGGACGGACTGGCGGCCCTGTTGGACCCGGAGGCCGAGCTGCGCGCGGACGGCGGCACCGCCCTCCCCGCCGCCACCGCCGCCATCCGCGGCGCCCGCGGGGTGGCGGAGCATGCCGCGTCGCTCGGCCGGGGCGGGCCGACGGTCACCGCCGTGCTGGTCAACGGCGCCCCCGGCGCCCTGGTCAGCCGGTACGGCGTGCCGGTCGCGGTCGCGGGCTTCGCGGTACGGGCCGGGCGGATCACCCGGATCCAGCTCCTGCTGGACCCCCGGCGGCTCGCCCCGGTCGGCTTCGCCGCCTTCACGGCGTAACCGGCCGCAGGAGCGGGTCGCGGCCACCGAGCCGACTCCACGCTGCACGCCGGCCCGGTGGCCGGCGCCACCGCCGCGGACGTCGTGGACGGCCCGCGCCCGACGGGCGTCGGCGGCGGCATCGCCACCGTCGTCGGCGCCTTCTTCGCCCCGCTCACCAGGAAGGACGCACCGGCCGCCGACGAGTCCGAGGCCGCCGAGCGCCCGATCACGGCCGACTGACGCCCCGTTGACATCCCATCAGTCCGTCGAAGCCCACGAAGCCGCCAGGCCACTCCGGCCCCTGGCGGCTCCGCCCGCGGTCGTGCACAGTGCAGGAGGCAACCCAGGACCAGCAGTCAAGCCAGGACCAGCCGGAGGACAGGACCCCGTGACCACCGATTCGACGCCGACCACCCGCCCCGCCGAGGCCGCCGGAACCCTGCGGCTCGGCGGCGACCTGACCGTCAACCGCCTGGGCTACGGCGCGATGCGCCTCACCGGCCCCGGCATCTGGGGCGAGCCCAGCGACCCCGAGCAGGCCGTACGGGTCCTGCGGCGGGCCGTGGAGCTCGGCGTGAACTTCATCGACACCGCCGACTCCTACGGCCCCTTCACCTCGGAGACCACGATCCGGCGGGCCCTCCACCCCTACGCCGACGGCCTCGTCATCGCGACCAAGGCCGGCCTCACCCGGCCGGGGCCGAACGACTGGCGTCCGCTCGGTCGGCCGGAGTACCTTCGCCAGCAGGCCGAGTTGAGTCTTCGTCACCTCGGCCTGGAACGGATCGACCTCTTCCAGCTGCACCGGATAGACCCGGCCGTACCGCTGGAGGACCAGGTCGGCGAGCTGAAGCTGCTACAGGAGGAGGGGAAGATCCGCCACATCGGGCTGTCCGAGGTGACCGTCGAGGAGATCGAACGGGCCCGCGGCACCGCCGAGATCGTGTCGGTGCAGAACCTCTACAACCTGGCCGACCGCACGCACGAGGAGGTGCTGCGCCACTGCGAACAGCAGGGCCTCGCCTTCATCCCCTGGTTCCCGATCGCCACGGGCCGGCTGGCCGCACCCGGCGGCCCGCTCGCCTCCGTCCAGGTGTCCCGTGCCGCCACCGCCGCCCAGCTCGCGCTGGCCTGGCTGCTGCGGCACTCGCCCGCGCTGCTGCCGATCCCGGGCACGTCCTCGGTCGAGCACCTGGAGGAGAACACCGCCGGCGCGCTGATCGCGCTGTCGGACGAGGAGTACGAGGCGATCGGCGCCGCCGCCTGACAGCCGTCCGATACGAACAAGGAGTTCCCGATGTCAAACCCGAGCCGGCAGCACCGCGTGACGACCGTCCGCAGCACCCAGACGGTCACCGTGGAGATCGACGGCACCGTGGTGGCCAAGTCCGAGCGCCCGCTGGTGCTGTTCGAGACCGGCCTGCCGCCGCGCTACTACCTGCCCCCGGAGGACGTGGAGTTGGCCCTCTTCGAGGCCACCGACACCCACACCACCTGCCCCTTCAAGGGCGAGGCCTCCTACTGGTCGTACGTCGGCGCGGACGGCACCACCGAGGCCCGCACCGACGTCGTCTGGGGCTACCCGGACCCGCTGGACGCCGTCGCCGAGATCGCCGGCCATCTGAGCTTCTACGACGACGTCGCCACGATCCACGTCGAGGGCGAGCTCCCGGCCGAGCCCCCGGCCGCCTGACCGACCGCGGGCGGGTCGCGCCGGGGCTCCCGGCGCGGCCCGACACCCGGTCCCGCGCCCGGCCCCGCACCCACCCCCTGACGCAAACCAACAGGTCAAGGACGGTTCAAGCCCCGGCAAACCCCACCACCCCACTCGGACAAAGCGAAGCCGGGTCACAGAACTTGACGGATGGTCGATAATTTGACACCGCGCCCATCGCCACCCCTTGAAGATCCGTTCGTGCACCCGTAAGCTCTCCACTCGGTCGACACCGAGGGGGGAGTCGTCGACGCGCATCGGGGGGCCGAGGCCGGTGCCGAGCAGGCTTCTTCGGGTGCCGGACCGCCCGCCGGGGGCTGCCCGCACCGGAATTCACCAGTGGGTGGAATCCACCCGCCCGGCCCCTTTCTCCACCCTCCTCCCGGAATTGCCCTGCCGGTCAACCAGCCAACCGCACGGAGGGGAAAGCATGGCGGACGAGAAGGTGCTCGCTGCCCAGAAATGGGTCAACGCCACGTACGCGAACACACCGGGATACACCCGCTGTCCGGAGGACGGCCGTACCGGCTGGTCCACGATGTTCTCGCTGACCATGGGGCTCCAGGCCGAGTTGGGCATCAGTCCCGTGGTCGCGAGCTTCGGCGACGGCACCCTGGCCAAACTCACCGCCCGGGGTGACATCGGCTCGAACGAGCCGAACGTGAACATTCGGAAGATCATCCAGCACGCCCTCTTCTGCAAGGGCTACTGGGGCGGCGACGGAAACGGCACGTACGACGCGCTCATGGGGCAGTCGGTGGCCAAGCTCAAGATCAACGCGGGGCTCGACGGCACCAACGCCATGGTGCAGCCCAAGGTCTTCAAGGCGCTGCTGACGATGGACGCCTACGTCGTCCTGGCGGGCGGCTCGGAGAAGGTGCGGGACATCCAGCGCTGGCTGAACGGCCGCTACTTCAACCGCTCCACCTTCTTCGTCGGACCGTGCGACGGCCTCTACTCGCGCGACGTCCAGAAGTCCCTGATGAAGGCCATCCAGTACGAACTCGGGATCCCCGACAGCCAGGTGACCGGGAACCTCGGGCCGGCCACCCAGTCCGGCCTGCGGAGCCACACGGTGAAGCAGGGCGACTCGGGCATCTTCGTCCAACTGTTCTCCGCCGCCTGCGTGTTCAACGAACCGGTGATATCCACGTCGGGGTCCTCCTTCGTCACCTCGTTCAAGGACTCCTTCGACGACAAGCTGACGACCTTCGTCAGGGCCTTCCAGGAGTTCTCGGTCCTGAACTCCACCGGGGTCGGCGACTACGCGACCTGGACGCAGCTCCTCGTCTCGACCGGGGACCCGGACCGCCCGGTCCAGGCCTGCGACACCCGCTTCACGATCACCGCTTCCCGGGCCAAGTCGCTCTACGCGTCGGGCTACCGCTACGTGGGGCGCTACCTCTTCGACCCGCCGGGCAGCACCCTGGACAAGGCGATCAAGCCCGGCGAGCTCCAGGACATCTTCCAGGCGGGCCTGCGGGTCTTCCCCATCTACCAGGACAACGCGCGCAAGCTGGGCGACTTCGGCTACTCGCAGGGCTACCAGCACGGGCGCGCCGCCCACGAGTACGCCGCGGGCTACGGCTTCAACCGGGGCACGGTCATCTACTTCGCGGTGGACTACGACGCCACCGGCGAGGAGATCACCTCCAACATCATCCCGTACTTCAACGGGGTCTACGCCGGCCTCGCGAGCATGGGCAAGCGCTACGTCCACGGCGTGTACGGATCGCGCAACGTCTGCACCCAGGTCACCAAGGCGACGTACGCCCGGTACTCGTTCGTCTCCGGCATGTCCTGGGGGTTCTCGGGCAACCTGGGCTTCCCGCTGCCGCAGAACTGGGCGTTCAACCAGATCAAGGAGTTCAAGTACTCCGCCGGCACGGACACCTTCGACCTGGACAACGACGCCTACCGGCAGGAGTCGGACCCGGCGCAGAACAGCGTCAACCAGGGCGGCGACCCCGCGGGCGACTTCATCACCTACATCCAGCAGCTGTACGGCCTCGCCGTCCAGTACGGCAAGGGCGACCCCAACCGCCTCGTCATGGAGTACGTCCGGCACCGCTCCTACGGCGACGTCACCTGGTGGGCCCTCATCGGCGACCCGGACCAGGACTTCATCAAGTACGCCAACGACCGCGGGATGACGGTCCGGGGAAGCTTCAAGGACCCCTTCAGCGGGCAGGACATCGGCGCCGAGCACATGCTGGCCACCGCCAACGCCCACTACCTGAAGCCGCAGCAGGCCTCCGACATCAAGACGACCGGTGCGGGCGACGTCGGCGGCTGGGGCGGGGACATCATCACGTTCTACGGCGAGTGGCGCCGGGACTCGGAGACGACCTCCTCGGGCTACACCTACTGCATGAACCGGCTCGCCAAGATCGGCGTCTCCTCCACGTTCAGCTACACCGACCTGATCGAGGACGCGGACGGCTACCTCATCGCCGAACGCTGCCGGAGCACCGACATCGTGACGGCGGTGCGGGACCACTACACCGGCACCGGCGGCCTCACCCGCTTCACGGACTACTACCAGCGGCGCTTCGGCGGTTCCGTCGACACCGCCCTCGACATCGCCTGGAACATGCTGACGATGCAGTCGGACCCGGTCATCGCCGCCGGACGGCAGTTCCTCATCGACCGGATCGCCGGGGTGTTCACCCTGATGCCCAGCAACCTCCCGGACTTCAAGCTCAACGAGTTCTGCAAGGGCTTCGCCGAGACGCTCCGGGCCACCGCGGCACTCGAAGGCAAGCAGCAGTCCGCCCTCCGCGCGGCCCAGAGGATGAACCTGGCGGCTCGGTGACGCGCCCGGCCACCCCGAAGCGCTGGCTGCTCGGCGGGATCCTCTGCGTGCTGGCGGCGGGGGCCCTCTTCGTCCGGGGCGCCCTGTCCGGCTTCGCCCGGGCCGGAAAGCTCTGCGCGATCGAGGCCGGCCGGGGCCCGAGCGACCTCCCGGACGAGGTCCGGCAGAGGCTGATCCCGCTCTCCCACACGTGCCAGTGGCGCGACGGCACCTCCGTCGACCTCGTCCCGGGGTGGCTGAACCCCGCGCTCGCGGCCTGCCTGCTGGCGGCGGTCGTGTGCGCCCTCATGCTCGTTCGCTCCATCCGCAACCCGATCCGCAACCCGCACGAGGAGTCCGCATGATCGACCGGAGCGTTTCCACACCTCCGCCCTCACCGTCGCGGCCGAGCCGCCGCCAGCTGCTGACCACCGGTCTCGGCATCGCCGGCGGCACGGCGATCTGGGCCACCGGGCTGTCGGGCACCGCCTCGGCGGCCCCCGCGGCCGAGCCCGCCGCCGCGCCGCGGTCGGCGGCCGGAACGACGGGCAACGGCTGGCCGGTGATCGACCAGGCCGCGACCCAGCACCTTGAGGGCGCCTACGGCGTCGAGTTCGCCGTCCGGGACGGTGACGCCGCCACCCTGCTGACCCACCTGGCCCGCCGGTACCACTACGAGATCCGCACGCTCGCCGCCGGCGACGTCACCGGCCACACCGCCGAACTCACGACCGCCGCGCCCTACGAGAGCAACTACCGCTCGGGTACGGCGATCGCGATCCTCCCCCGGCTCTACCCGGCCGGCGCCTCGGGCGGGTTCTTCTCGAACGAGCTGACCGTGATCCGGGACATCCTCGCCGACCTGGAGGGCACCGTGAAGTGGGGCGGCGACGAGGCGCTGCCCAAGGAGTCGCACTTCCAGATCGACCTGCCGCCGAACGACCCCCGGGTCCGGAAGGTCGCCGCGAAGATCCGGCAGTGGAACGACAGCCCCGGCAAGGGTGCCGGCGCCTCCGATCCGCTGGCCCCCGGCCGGCTCCAGGCGGCCCGGGCCCTGACCCCGCAGGGCCGTTGACGGATGCGCGCACCCACCACCGGTGACATCGGTCCGGCCTAGAACGAGTCATGGCGCCCGGGCAGTGCCCGGGCGCCACACGGGGTTCAGGCGCCGTCGGGCTGCGGGGCGGCCGGGCCGACGAGCCCCTCGGCAGGCTCCTCCTTGCGAATATATTTGCATACGCGCTATATAAGCTCTGGCCGATATTTGGGGCCAGGGCTTATCCTTGTCCCTGACGCATCCGACCCCGAAGCACCCCGACCCCGTCGCACCTGGAAGGAGACCCGGGCTCATGACCGCCACTGACCCCGCGCTGACCGCCCTCGCCAACGGGTGGGCCGCCCTCTACCTCCTGTACGGCAGGATCGAGACGCACATCGAGCGGGCCCTGCAGTCCAAGCACGACCTGAGCGTGCGGGAGTACTCGCTGCTCGACGTGCTCAGCCGCCAGCACGACGACGAGGGCGGGCACCTCCAGATGAAGCAGGTCGCCGACGCGGTCGTCCTCAGCCAGAGCGCCACCACCCGCCTGGTCACCCGGCTGGAGGACCGCGGCCTGCTCTCCCGCTACCTGTGCCCCACCGACCGCCGGGGCATCTACACCAACGTCTCCGAGGAGGGCCTGAAGCTCCTGGAGGAGGCCCGGCCGACCAACGACGCCGCCCTGCGGGAGGCCCTCGACGAGGCCGCCAGGAACCCCGAGCTGGCCCCCCTGGTCAAGGCGGTGGAAGAGGTCAACCTCCCGCTGGCGCTCCCCCGGGTCTGATCACTCCCTCACCACCCGCGATCACCACCGATCACCACCGATCGCACCCGGCGGTTCAGCCGGCGCTCGCGAGCAGCCCCTCAAAGAGCGCCCACGGCCGCCGGGCACCCTCCCGGTCCTGCCCGCCTCGGGCCTGGTAGTCGGCGAGCCACCGGCGCACCTCCCCGCCCGAGGCCTCCCACGACCTGCCGAGGCCGACGGCGTCCTCCAGCGCGTGGTGCAGGCCCTGCGCCTCCGGCGGACGGGCCGGCTCGGCGGTGCCGCCCACCAGCGCGACCCGGCCACGCACCCGGACCGGGCCGGCCGTCCGGTCGGGCAGTGTCCGCGCCCGCCAGTGCCGGCCCGTCGTCAGGATGTCGCGAGCGGCGCACCCGAGGTCCGGGAGGGCCGCGAGCACCTGCTCCAGGTCCACCCGGGCGTCGTCGAGGTCCGCGCCGCCGTGGTGGTGGCGGGTGGCGGAGAGGCCCAGGTACCCGGCGCCGGGCAGCGGGTAGTGCGACACGTGCCAGCCCGCGCCGACCCACCAGGTGGCCGCGCCGTCCTGCCACCGGGCATCCACCAGCTCCATCGGGACGACGGTGCGGTAGACCGCGAGCCGATCCCCAGGGGCGCCACCGGACCAGCCCGCGTCATCGCGGACGACTGCGCGGGCGCCGCCCGCGAGGATCAGGGCGTCCCCGGTGACGCCGCGCCCGTCGGCGAGTTCGGCCACCACCGATCCGCCGTGCCCCGTGTAGCCGACCACCCGGCTGTCCGGACACAGCCGGACGGCGTCCAGCTCCCAGCAGGCCTCCAGCAGCGGCTCGTACACGTCCAGCCGGTGCGCCGTCGCGTGCACCGCGCGGGCCTCCCCGGGCCGGACGGGCAGCGGCACCGTGATGACCGGCTCCCCGGTGGAGCCGTCCATGACGCGGCACTCCTCGATCGTCAGCGACCGCTCGCGCACGGCGTCGCCGACCCCGAGCCGGTCCAGGAGCCGGAAGGAGTGCGGCGCCAGCCTGACCCCGGCACCGCTGCCGGTGAAGACCGGCCGCTCCTCCAGGACGAGGACGTGATGTCCCTTCCGACCCAGCGCGACCGCCGTGGCCAGACCACTGACACCACCGCCGGCAACCAGAATCCGCATGCCCCGATGATGGTCGGCCGGGGGCGGCGCGGGCGATGCGGCCCAGGCCCCTGTGTCAGAACTTCCGGGCGACCTGACACAAACCGAGGAAGGATGTTTGAGCACCGCGATGTCCGGTTCACGGCATGGGCGGCGAGCACCCCCGGCGAGCACCCCCGGCGAGCACCCCCGGCGAACGCCTACAGCGGACGGCCCATCTGCTCCATGGAGGCCATGCAGTGCGTCCACGGGCGGACGCGGGCCCGCGCGGCCGCGACCACCTGGGCGACGTGCGCGGCCGCCGCGAGGGTCATGTGCCGGTGCCAGCCGTCGGAGCTGCGCCCCTCGTAGTCGAGCGTCCCCACGTGGGACGCGGAGCCGGCGAAGTCCTGCTCGACGCGCCGGGTGAGCTGGCCGAGTCGCAGCAGGACCCCCAGGGGCGTCGCCGTCAGATTGGTCAGCCAGCACTGGACCGGCTGCTCCTGCCCGCCGTTCCACTGCCCCACCAGCAGCAACGGGTGGTTCGCCCACTCCACCCGCACGCCCGCGACCAGGCTCCGGCGGAGGGCGCCCGTCGCCGGGTCCGTCCACTCCGCCGGCCGCCCGAGCATCCGGTTGAGCCGCAACAGCCGGGCGGCGGGCAGCGGACGGCCGGCCCGCCCCTGCCCCGCACCCCGTTCCAGCACCGGCAGGTCGGCGGGCACGGCGGACAGCAGCGGCGCGCCCGCCCGCACGTACCGGTCGAAGACGGGACGCAGGTAGGCCGCCGGGACGTCCAGGACGACCGGGCGGGGCCCGATCGCGCTCGGGTCGCACACCGCCGTCGCCGACGCGACGTACTCGGCGGCCTCCTCGCCGGAGCCCAGCAGGTTCCACTTCACGGGCACGGCGACGTCCCTGGCCACCCCCCACACACCGATCGCCTGCCGGCTCCGCCTGGGGATCGGCTGCGCGTGCACCACCCAGGCGGCGAAGCGCAGTTCGTTGTCGGCGTGGCGCTGGAGGGCCTGGCTGACCGGCCCCCAGTCCCAGGTGGAGGAGGCGATGAAGTGGTGCAGGCTCTGCGCGAGTTCGGGGCCGCCGACCTGCGCGGCGATGTTCCGGATCGACTTGCGGCCCTGCGCCGCGATCAGCCCGCGCAGGTACAGGGCGCCCTTGGCCCGCTGGTCGCTGCGGGGCAGCGGGGCGAACAGCACCTCGGACAGCTCGTCCAGGACGCTGCCGCCCATCGGGCCGGCCGGAGCACGGCGGGGGTCGGGGCTTCTCCTCGCGGGGGCGGTTCCCATACCAGCGACAACGGGAGCCCGGGGGCGCCTATTCCGCTTCGGCCGAAATCGCCGGACTGACCGTCAAAGTACCGTTGTCGTAGGTGAGTTGAAAACGCCGGAGAGTACGTCCGGCTCGACTACGGGGCCTCCCCGGCGGGTTCGGCCGGCCCCGCGACTCCCGCGTCGAGCGCCGCGGGCTCCGGCGAGTCGCGGCGCGCGCGGGCCCACATCAGCAGCGAGAGGAGCAGGGCGGCCGCGGTGGCGAGGGCCGCGGTCAGGGTGACGGCCCGGACGTCGAAGCCGAGGCCGATGGTCTCCCCGCCGAGCCACGCGCCCAGCCCGTTGCCCAGGTTGAACGCGGACACGTTGGCCGACAGCGCGAGGGCCGGCGCGGCGGCGGCCACCGCGAGGATGCGCGCCTGGAGCGCCGGAATGATCGAGAAGCCGGCGGCGCCGAACAGGAAGAGCGCGGCGACGGCGGGGGCCTGGTGCGGCGCGGCGAGCCAGAACAACAGGAGCGAGGCCAGCAGGGCGCTCTGGGCGCGCAGCACTCCGCGCATGACGTCGCGGTCCGCGGCCCTGCCGCCCAGGATGTTGCCCAGCACGGAGCCGATGCCGAAGACGATGAGCAGGACGCCCACCAGGGCGGGCGCGAAGCCGCCGACGTCGCGGAGCAGCGGCGCCAGGTAGGTCGAGGTGGTGAAGACCGCACCCTGGGCCAGCACCGTGATCAGCATGGAGAGTTGGAGGCCCCCCTGGCGGAACACCTTCAGCTGTTCGCGCAGCGGGGCGCCCTCCTCGACGGCCCCTTCGCGCCCGGTGGTCAGGCCGCCCGGAACGAAGCGGTGGATGAGCAGGGTGCACAGCACCGCGAAGGCCGTGATGTAGACGAAGGTGGAGCGCCAGCCGAAGTGCTGCCCGATGAGCGTGCCGATCGGGGAGCCGAGCACGTTGGCGAAGTTGAAGCCCAGCGCGATCTTGGCCATCGCAGTCGCCTGCCTGTCCGGCGGGGACATCAGCGCGGCGACGTGCCAGGCCACGGCGGCGAAGGTGCCGTGGCTGAGCGAGGTGAAGATCCGCGCGCCCATCAGCGTCCCGTAGTCGGGAGCCAGCACGGCGACGACGTTGCCGAGGACGAAGACGCCCATGAGGCCGAGCAGCAGCCCCTTGCGGGACCACTTGGCGGTCAGCAGGGTGATGACCGGGCCGCCGATGGTCACCCCCAGCGCGTAGCCGGTGACCAGCAGCCCGGCCGTCGGGATGGACACGTCCAGGTCGGTCGACATCTCGGGCAGGATCCCCGCGATGACGACCTCGGCGGTGCCCACGCAGAAGACCCCGAGCATCAGGGCCAGGAGAGGGAGTGGCATGGCAGGCCAAGCCTTTCGGAGGAAGCCAGGCGCATTGAAGATGCATTCGATTGCATATAGATGATGGACGAACACCGCGGGGTGGTCAACCGCCGCAAGAAGCTACCCTGGGCAGCGGTGACGGACGGGCAGGCGGAACGTCTCGAAGGACTCAGTGAGGGGCCGCGTCGATGGAGACATGGGGACCGGGCAGCGGTCGGGACGAGATCGCCGTCTGGCGGCAGCTCACCCGGCTGACGGAGCAGGTCAACGCGACCGCGGGCCGGCGGCTGGCCCGCAGCCACGGGGTCTCCCTGAACGAGCTGCTGCTCCTGCTCTCCCTGACCGGGCGGCGGGACGGCACGCTGCGGATGTCGGACCTGGTCAAGACGCTGGGCGCCAACCAACCGGCCGTCAGCCGAATGGTCGCCCGCCTTGAGGACGCCGAGTGGGTGACGCGCCGCAGCGCCCTGGACGACAAGCGGGGCGTGGACGTGCAGGTCACCGCGGCCGGCCGACAGTTGGCCGGGGCCGCGGAGCCGACCCTGCGCAAGGCCCTGGCCGAGGCGCTCGACGCGGCCGCGCTGGACGACTCCACCGCCTCACTGGTCGCCCGGCTGCGGTACGCGCCGGCCGTACCGATGGACTGAGCACCCGCACCGCCCCCACCGGCGGCGCACCCTCAGCTCCTCATGTAGATGAATTTGAATGCATCAAATACACCCTCAGCCGCATCACGGTGCATGCATGGCCCATGCCAGCCCCGGGCTCCCGCGCCACCCGATCGCCGATAACTATCGAACCTGCTACGGTCGTAGTCATGACGAAAGAATTCGGCGCTCAGTCCGCCGCGACCGAGCTCCGGATGAGCCTGAGCACCAGAGTGGTCGTCTGGGTCTTCTGCGGCGCGGCCGGCGCCGGTCTCGGCTTCGCCGTCCCGTGGCTCCTCCAGTTCGCCGCCAGGCACCCGATCCCGTACGCGGACACCGTGAAGTTCCTGGGCTCGTTCGACTCCCCGGCCATGGTGATCGGCCGGCCGGCCCTGCTCGCCGCCGTCGGCCTCGCGATCGGACTGTTCATCACCTACCACAGCGCCACGCTGCGCATCTCGGACGCGTCCATCACGATCACCGAGGGCGACGACACCCGGGTGATCGCCCGGGAGCAGGTCGGCGGCGTCTTCCGGCACGGCGGCAAGGTGCGGATCGAGTCGCCGGTCGGGCGCGTCCTCTTCGACGACGACGTCGAGGGCGGCAGGGCCGCCGTCTCCGCGGCCTTCCGCCGCCACGGCTACCCGTGGGAAGGCGCCTGAGCCGGCGGCCGGCACCACCCCCGCTCCCGTGTGGCACAGTGACCGGACGGCCCCCACCGGGGTCCGCCGCCGAGAACCGAGGTCTCCCGTGTCCGAGTACAGAGCCGCACCGCGGACGGTCGTCGAAGCCTGCTTCGACCCCCAGGGCACCGCCTCGCTCGACTACGTCTACGACGTCGCCGCGGCGGCCGGGCTGTCGGACCAGCCGGTCCGGCTGGCGATCCGCCGGCTGGCGGCGGCGGGCGTCCTGCGACAGGAGGGGCGGGGCCGGAAGGGCCGCCTCGTGCTGACCGACGCGGGCCGGCTCCGCGCCGACCAGGACGTCCGCCACGTCGAGCTCGCCTACGCGCAGGACGCCGGGCTCGCCGCCTGGGACGGACTCTGGCGGCTGTACACCTTCTCCGTCCCCGAGCAGCACCGGCCGGAACGCGACGCCCTGCGGACCGCGCTGACCCGACTCGGCGGCGCCCCGCTCGCACCCGGCGCGTACGTCAGCCCGCACGACCTCCTGGAGGAGCTCGCCGCCGAGACCTCGGAGGCGACCGTCGGCTCCTACCTGATCACGGCGGAGGCCACCCGCCTGATCGGCCCGGGGTTCACCGGCCCCGCCGCCATCGCGGAGCGCCTCTGGCCGGCGGCCGGGACCGTCGAGGCGTACCAGCCGCTCGCCGCGGCGCTCGACGAGGACTCCCGCCACGGCGAGCGCGGTTCCGTCGAGCTCGTGGTGGCCGCGCTACGGCTGGCCGAGGCGTTCGACCACGCCCTGGAACGGGATCCGCTCCTCCCCCTCGAACTGCGTCCCGCCCCCTGGCCGCCGACGCGGATCAGGCGGGACTTCCAGGAGGCCTGGACCGCGATCCGCGACCGGGCGCCGGACCTCTCGCTCTTTCGCGCCTTCGACACGCCCGGCCCCACGGAGCTGAACGGCTAAGACGCGCCCCGCAGCAGGGCGTCGATCCGTACGGCCACGGACAGCAGCTCCCGGTCGGCCGCCCGGCGTGTCCCCGGGCCGGAACCACCCGGGGCTCGGCCCACCCGCGGCGCAGCGGCCCCGGCGAAGCCGTACGGAACCCGTGGAGGCATCACCCGTACGGCCGTCTCCCCAGTCGGGGCGAGGCCCACCCACGGGTCGCGGCGGCCCGGGAGCACTCACCTCATTGGCCCGGTGGACATGCGCCGCCCCCGCCGGACCTCCCATGGTGGAGCGGGGGCGGCTCGTGTCCGAGGAGAGCCTCTCGGGTCCGGAGGGGGCCGGGGCAACCCGAACAGGCCCGACGACATCCGAAGAACCCGAGGAAGCGGAGACCTGATGAGGCTTGTCGTTGATCTCAACCGGTGCCAGGGGTACGCGCAGTGCGCCTTCCTGGCACCGGACGCGTTCACCATGCACGGTGACGAGGCGCTGATGTTCGATTCGCAGCCCGACGACCGGCAGTGGGAGGCCGTGCTGCGCGCGGCCGAGGCCTGCCCGGTCAAGGCCATCACCGTGGAGGGCCCGGGCGGCGTGCCGGCCGGGGAGAGGTCGGGTGCTTCCGGTGTCGCTTGACGGGTCCCTGGAGAGGCTCAGGCGTGAGGGCCGCATCGTCATCGTGGGCGCCTCCCTGGCCGGCCTGCGGGCCGCCGAGACGCTCCGCGAGGAGGGCTTCACCGGCACCCTGACGATGGTCGGCGACGAGCCCCACGAGCCGTACGACCGGCCGCCGCTGTCCAAGCAGGTCCTGCTCGACAGGGTGCCCGCCGACCACACGAAACTGCCCCGGCGCCGGCCCGTGGACGCCGAGTGGCGGCTCGGGGTGGCGGCCACCGGGCTGGACCTGGCGGCCAGGCGGGTGCGCCTGGCGGACGGCAGCGAGCTGGACTACGACCGGCTGCTGATCACCACCGGCGTCCGCGCCCGCCCCTGGCCGCAGGAGCTGGAAGCCGAACTGGACGGCGTCTTCGTGCTGCGCACCAGCGACGACGCGGCGCAGCTGCACCGCCGCCTGAGCGCCGGGCCCCGCCGGGTGCTGGTCATCGGGGCCGGGTTCGCCGGCTCCGAGATCGCCTCCGCCTGCCGCGAGCGGGGGCTGGACGTCACCGTCGCGGAGCGCGGGGCGGCGCCGCTGGTCGGTGCGCTCGGCGGGGTCGTCGGCGAGGTGGCCGCCGCCATGCAGCGGGAGGCCGGTGTGGACCTGCGCTGCGGCATCACCGTGACCGGCCTGGAGGGCGACGCCGCCGGGCGCCTGCGGTGCGCGCACCTGTCGGACGGCAGCAAGGTCGAGGTCGAGGTGGCGGTGGTCTGCCTGGGCGCGACCCGCAACACCGAGTGGCTCGCCGACTCCGGTCTCGGGGCCGGCCCGCGCGGGATCGCCTGTGACGCCGGGTGCCGGGCCTTCGACGTGCGGGGCATCGTCACCGACGACGTCTTCGTCGCCGGGGACGTCGCCCGCTCCCCGCACCCGCTCTTCGGCTACCAGTTCCTCTCCCTGGAGCACTGGGGCAACGCGGTCGCGGGCGCCGAGGTCGCCGCCCACAACATGATCAGCGCCAGTGCGGACCGCCGCCCGCACATCTGGACGCCGTCCTTCTGGTCGGCCCAGTTCGGGGTCAACATCAAGTCCGTCGGGGTGCCGCCGATGGGCGACGAGATCATCGTCACCCAGGGCTCCCTCTCCGAGCGCCGCTTCACCGCGGCCTACGGCCACCACGGCCGCGTCATCGCCGCCGTCACCTTCGACCAGGCGAAGTGGCTGGGCTTCTACCAGCACCTGATCGAGCGGGCCGCGCCGTTCCCGCCGGACTTCCCCACCGTCGACCGCCGGCCCGAGGGGAGGCACCCGGTACCGGCCGGGTTCCCCGACCCCTCGCTGCCCAGCCACGGCCCCACCGTCACGCTCAGCGGCCACTCGCCCAGCGACCGGCGCATCTCCTTCACCCCGCTCCGCGCCTGACCCGGAAGGACCCACACCATGACGTCGGTCGCGCTCCTGCGCCAGATCACCGACTACGCCAACCGCCACGACCCGTACCCGCTGTACGCCGAGCTCCGCAGGACCCCGGTGGTCCAGGACGAGACGGGGCCCTACCTGGTCAGCACGTACTGGGAGATCCACCACCTGCTCCACGACCCGCGGCTCAGCTCCGACCTGCGCAACCTGAACCCCGAGGTGGCCAGGTCCATCGGCCACGAGGAGGACCCGAACCTGCCGCCGGCCTTCATCAGGCTCGACCCGCCCGAGCACGACCGGCTGCGCCGGCTGGCGAACCGGCCCTTCGGACCGCCGCACTCCCCGCGCCGGGTGTACGAGATGCGCGGCGAGCTCGACGAGATCGTGGCCGGCCTGATCGACGGTTTCCGGGACCGGGGGCAGATCGACCTCGTCGACGACTTCTCCTACCCCTTCCCCGTCACGGTGATCTGCCGGCTGCTCGGGATCCCCCGTGAGGACGAGACCCGCTTCCACGCCTGGGCCGACACCATCGCCGCCAGCGTCGACCCCGTCCACGGCACGGACGAGGAGCGCGAGGCCCGGCTGCAGGGCGTCCGGCAGGCCCGGACCGACCTCGCCGCCTTCCTCTCCGACCTGATCGAGGAGCGCCGCCGCTCGCCCCGCGACGACATGCTCTCCGCGATGGCCACCAGCCACGGACCGGACGCCGAGATGTCGCTGGTGGAGATGGTCACCACCTCGATCCTGCTGCTGATCGCCGGCCACGAGACCACGGTCAACCTCATCACCAACGGGATGCTCACACTGCTGCGCAACCCGGACGTCCTGAAGCGGCTCCGGGACGACCACGACCTGGTCGTCCCGCTGGTGGAGGAGCTGCTGCGCTTCGAACCGCCGGTGCAACTGCTGCCCCAGAAGACCACGTTGACCGACATCGACATCGCGGGGACCACCATCCCCAAGGGTGCCCAGGTCTGGCTGGTGCTCGCCGCCGGCAACCGGGACCCGCAGCGCTTCCCGAACCCGGACCGGTTCATCCCCGACCGGGCCGACAACCAGCACCTGGGATTCAGCAGCGGCGTGCACAACTGCTTCGGCTCGCCCCTCGCCCGGCTGGAGGCGCAGATCGCCCTGACCGAGCTGGTCCGCCGGATCGACAACCCCCGGCTGGTCGAGGATCCGCCGCCGTACCGCCAGAACGCGGTCCTGCGCGGGCCGCGGCACCTGGGCATCGCCTTCGACGGGCTCAGGCAGTAGCCCCCGGCCCGTTCCCCTTCCCGGACGTGCCCCGGCCCGCCGCTCGTCCGCGGCGGGCCGGGGCACGTCCGGCAGCGGTCAGTCGTCCTGGTACCACGCACCGGCCTCGTCGAGCGCCCGGTCGAGGGTGGTGGCCGCCATGATCAGCGACAGGTGGGTGAACGCCTGTGGGAAATTGCCCAGTTGCTCGCCGCTGGGGCCGATCTCCTCGGCGAAGAGGCCGACGTGGTTGGCGTAGGTCTGCATCTTCTCGAAGGCGTAGCGCGCCGGGCGCAGCCGGCCGGCGCGGGCCAGGGCGTCCACGTAGAGGAAGGTGCAGAGGCTGAAGGTGCCCTCCGAGCCGCGCAGGCCGTCCGGCGAGGCCACCGGGTCGTAGCGGTAGACGAGGCTGTCGGACACCAGGGTGCAGTCGATCGCGTCGAGCGTCGACAGCCAGCTCTCGGTCCGGGGGGCCAGGAAGCCGAGCCTGGGGATCAGCAGCAGCGAAGCGTCGAGCACGTCGCTCCCGTAGGACTGGGCCAGGGCCCGCTCCCCGGCGTTCCAGGCGCGCTCCATCACCTGCTCCAGGATGGTGTCGCGGGCCGCCGTCCAGCGGGCGGTGTCGGCGGGGCGGCTGAAGTCGGCCGCCAGCCGCAGGCCGCGGTCGAAGGCCGTCCAGCACATCACCCGGCTGAAGGTGAAGTCGTCGCGCCCGCCGCGGGTCTCCCAGACGCCCTCGTCCGGGCGGTCCCAGGAGTCGGCGAGCCAGTCCAGTGTCCGGGCCAGGTTCTTCCAGCCGTGGTAGCCGGCCCGCATGCCGATCTCGCGGCCCTCGGCCAGGGCGTAGAGCGCCTCGCCGTAGATGTCCAGCTGCAGCTGGTCGGCGGCGGCGTTCCCGGCCCGCACGGGGTACGAGCCGCGGTAGCCCTCCAGGTGCGGGAGGACCTCCTCGGTCAGCTCGGGGTCGCCGTCGACCCGGTACATGATCTGCAGCGGTTCACCGGGGATCTCCTCCCGGCCCCGCAGCCGGTCGCCCAGCCGTTCTCCCAGCCAGCGGGTGAACTGCGCCGCCTCCTCGGTGAACCCGAGGTCGAGCAGCGCCCGTACCGACAGCGAGCCGTCCCGCACCCAGGTGTAGCGGTAGTCCCAGTTCCGTTCGCCGCCTATCTGTTCCGGCAGCCCCATGGTGGCCGCGGCCACCGGGGCGCCGGTGGGGGCGTAGGTGAGCAGCTTGAGCGTGATGGCGGAACGGTTCACGATGCCCGGCCACCGGCCCCGGTACCGGGAGCCGTGCACCCAGCGTTGCCAGAACTCCACCGTCCGCCACAGCATTTCGACGACGCCGTCCGGGGTCGGGGGCTCCGGCGGCTCCCCGTCCGGCCCGCAGACGGTGAACACGGCGGCCGCCACCTCCCCCGCGTTCAGGACGAACTCGCTCCGGACGTCCCGCAGGCCGTCGCCGCCGGTGCCCGTGGCCTCCGCCCGCAGCGGGAAGGTGCTCCGCAGGTACGCGGTGACACCCGGGGCCCGGAACACGGCCGCGCCGTCCCGCAGTTCCAGCTCGTGGCCGGCCCGGCCGTAGTCGAACCGCGGCCGGCACTCCAGCACGAAGCGCACCGTCCCGCGCACGGCCCTGACCCCGCGCACCAGCACGTGCCGGTCGGTGGGCGTCCCCGTCCGGTCCGGCGGCATGAAGTCGAAGATCTCGCCGACCCCGTCGGGTGACATGAACCGGGTGACCAGGACGGCGGTGTCCGGGTAGTACAGCTGCCGACAGGTGGCACCCCGGTCCTCGGGCGCCAACAGGAAGTAGCCGCCGCGGTCGTGGTCCAGCAGTGCGGCGAACACGCTGGGCGAGTCGAACCTGGGCGCCGCGAACCAGTCGACCACCCCCTGGGCCGAGACCATCGCGGCGGTCTGCAGGTCGCCCACCAGACCATGGTCGGCGATGGGCGGGTACCGATCCATGACCATCACGCCTCTCCGACAGCCGCCCGCCCCCTGCCTCCACTCTCCGCCCCACCCGCCACCGGCGCGAGAGGGAGCCGCGCCCGGCCGCTCGACGGCGCCGCCGGAATTCGCCAACTATCGTACGAACAGCCCTAGTTACCTCACCCCGCGCACCCCCTTCGCCCGGCGGCACGACCGGCTCCCCCTCCTCAACCGCCCCGCGGAGAAGCTCCTCCACGGCCGACGTTCGGGGTAGACTGCGAAGCAAGTGTCAGGGTCGGCACTCCCGCCGGGGTGCTGCCGCCGTCGCGGTGCCCCACGAGCCCGACCCGAACGACTCGGAACGATTTCCCAACCGCGCCACACTCCCGCCAGGGAAGTCGCACCATGCGGATCCCTACGAGGGGAAGTTTCCAGCCACGGCTTCGAGTGTCTGGTGTCGCAGGTGGGAATGACGGTTGAATGAGGTACGGCCTGCGGGTCGGACGACCGCCGCGAGGGCGGTGAAGGCCGACCGGCCCGGCAGGCGACGGGGAAACGACGGGGGGCAATACGACGTGAGCACTCACTGGAAACGCCTGGCGCCCGGAAATCCGACGACCGCCCCCACGGGCATCCCGACCGCCTTCGACGAGGCCGGACCCGGGTGTGCCGCGGAGCGGAGCGGCGGCGGCTCGCGCAGGATGCGGATGCGACCGACCCACGGAGCGGAACGGGTGTAACTCCCGCTCGGGCCAGGGCATTTCGTTCGCCGTTCACCCCACACCGCGAGCCGGTCGCGGGGCGCGGCCTTGTCCTGACTCCTTCGTGTTCGGCTGCGCGGCCGCCGCCGGTGGCCGCGCCGCACACCTCGGTCGCGACGGTCGGGCCCCTTGCGCCAGCAGCCCTTGAGACGCCCCGCAGGCGGGGCTTCCCGGCACAGCCCACTGCTGAGGACGCGGCTTCGCCCGTATTCCGGAACGACGTCTTCCATGACATCGCAGTGATCCACTTGGAGGTTTCGTGACCACCATCCGCCTTGGCTGCAGCCGCGCGGGAACGCTGTTCTACGAGCCGGACGGGCTGCTGCTGCGCAGTTGCCTGATCCCGCTCGGCAACAGCCACGACAGCCACCTGCTCACGTTCCAGCTCGGCTACCTGGGGCCCGGCGAGATCACCGTGCACGTGGCGCTGGACGAGGACTCGGCGACTCGCAGCAGTCCGAGCTTCACCACCGCGCTGCTGCGCGGCATCGACGCCGACGAGGAGGAGGAGATCGGCGCCCGCCACTCCAGACCCCCCGGCGTCTGGCTGACCTACGCGGTACTGCCGGACAGCCGGGTGAACTGCCGGTACACCGTGTGGGGGCAGCCGAGCGCGGTCGGCGACGACCTGCGGGGGGAACTGACCACCGAGGTGTCGGGAACGCTGCCGATGCTGACCGCCACCACCACGGCCGGCATCACCCGGCGACCGCTGCCCGACACGATCCGGTCCCTGCCCGTGATGGACTGGGACCAGGCCAACGGCAGTGGAGCCGGCACCGGTTGCACGGGCCGGCTCCCCGCCGTACTGGCCGGGTGTCACCAGCGGGCGGTGCGCCCCATCCGGAACATCTGAACGTAGCCGCCGCGCCAGTAGCCGAGCGGGAACCGGCTCTCCTCGACATCGCCACCGATCAGCCGGCCGAGCACGATCACGTGGTCCCCGGCGTCGACGAGCCGGTGGACCTCGCACTCGGCGTGGGCGAGGGTGCGCTCCAGCACCGGCATCCCGGTCGCCTTGCCAGGGTGCCAGTCGACCTGGTGGAACTTGTCCTGCCCCGGGCCCGCGAAGAGCTGGGAGACCTCGCGGGCCTGCGCGTCCAGGAAGTTGACCGCGAAGTGGCCGCCCGCGCGGATGGCGTCCAGCGTGCTGCTCGGCGTCCGGACGCAGGACAGCAGCAACGGCGGATCCGCGGAGACGCTGCAGACCGCCGAGCAGGTCAGTCCGTACGGCTCGCCATCCGCGGTGAGCGTCGTCACGACGCTGACGCCGCTCGCGAAGGACCCCATGATCTCGCGGAACGACTCGTAGGGCAGCCCTGGCACCGGGAGGGCCACCGGCTGCTGAACTCCCTTCTCCACGCTGTCGGTTGTGCTCTCCATCTGATCGGTCATCACAGTCCGCCTCGCTCGATCGCGGCCAGCAGCGCCGGCCTGTCGACTTTTCCGTTCGGGGTGAGGGGTAGGGCGTCGGTGAGGTGCAGCGCGTCCGGGATCATGTAGGTCGGCATCCGCTCGGCGCTGTACGCCTTGAGGTCGAGCAGTCGGGGCCGGCCGCCTTCCGCCGGGACGACGACGGCGTGCAGTTCGGCCTCCAGACCGGACCCGACCACCAGCACGGCCACGGCGGAGACCCCGGCGTGGGTGGCCAGCACGTTCTCGATCTCACCCAGTTCGACGCGTTGGCCGCGGACCTTCACCAGGTGGTCGATCCGGCCCACGTACTCCAGTTCGCCGTCGGCCCCCAGCCGGCCGAAGTCGCCCGTGCGGTACGGCCCGTGGTGTGCGGGGCCGCCCCAGTAGCCGAGCATCGTGGTGGGTCCGCTCACCACGATCTCCCCCTCGCCGGGCGGGTCGAGGGTGACGGTGTCACCGCTGGCGGCCGTGCCGATGGGCAGCGGCCCGGTCCGGGCCAGGTCGGCGTCGGTGACCTCGTAGGACGTGCAGACGTTGGTCTCGGTCGGGCCGTACCAGTTCAGCAGCCGCACCGTCGGCCAGTGCTTGCGCAGCGCCTGGACCCGGGCCAGGGCGAACGGCTCGCCGGCGAACACGCAGGCGCGCAGGTCGGGCGGCTGCGGACGGTCCAGCAGCCCTCCGTCACGCATCATCAGGACCAGCGCCGAGGGCACCGAGTACCAGACGGTGATGCGCGCGGCGACCAGGAACTCGGCCAGTTGCAGGGGCGTGTAGGCCAGCTCCGGCGGAACCAGCCGGACGGAGGCGCCGGCCAGGAACGCGCCGTACAGGTCGAAGACGGACAGGTCGAAGTTGAAGGGGGCGTGGTTCGACAGCCGGTCCTGCGGCCCCAGCTCCAGCAGCTCCGCGGCCCAGCGGACGAAGGCCAGGGCGTTGGCGTGGCTGATGGCGACGCCCTTGGGGGTGCCGGTGGAGCCCGAGGTGTAGAGGATGTAGGCCGGTTCGTCCGGCGACGCGGGGTACGGCGGCTGCCCGGCCCCTGCTCCGGCTTCGGCCTCGGCCTCGGCGAGCAGCTCCTCCAGGGTGACCAGCGGCGCGCCCGCCGACCGCGGTCCGCCCGCGACCTGCGGAAGGTACGCGGTCACGGACCCGTCCATGGCGATGAGCGCCGCCGCGCAGTCGCGGGCGATCGTGGCGACCCGGACGGCGGGATTGGTCGCGGCGACGGGTACGTAGATGGCTCCGGCGCGCAGCGCGCCCTGCATCAGGGCCACCGCGGCGGTGCTCTTGCCTCCCCAGATGAGCACCCGGTCGCCCGGCCGCACCCCGCGGGACCGCAGTGCGGCGGCGTACCGGTCGGCCTGGGCGTCGAGTTGTCCGTAGCTGAGCGCGTCCTCGCCGCTCACGACGGCGAGGGCGTCAGGGTCGCGGCGGGCGGCGTCGATGACGAGCTCGTGCAGGATCACAGTCCCAGCTCCTTCGCGATGAGCAGCCGCTGGATGTCGGAGGTGCCCGAGAAGATCGTGCCGGGCACGGTGTCGCGCAGGAACGCCTCGATGCCGTGCTCGCGCTGGTAGCCACGGCCGCCGAACACCTGGATCGCGTCCAGGGCGCTGGCCACCGCGCCCTCGGAGACGGCCAGTTTGGACAGCGCCACGCTCAGCACCGAGTCCGCGCCCTGGTCCATCTGCCAGCAGGCCCGGTGCAACAGCAGCCGGGCGCCGTCCAGGCGCAGTTTCATCTCGACGATGCGGTTGGCGACGGACTGGAACCCGCCGATGCCGCGCCCGAACTGACGGCGCGTCCTGGCGTGGTCGACGCAGCGCTCGATCAGCCGCTCCATCAGGCCGAGGTAGCCGGCGAACAGACAGGCCCGCTCCCAGCCCATGGAGTGCTGGAAGACCGCGCCGCCGGTGCCCTCGGCGCTCAACACCTGTTCGGCGGGCACCAGGCAGTTCTCGAAGGTGACCGTGCCCGCGGGGCAGGCCAGCAGGCCGAGCTTCTCGAAGGGCTCGCCGACGATCACACCGGGAGTGCCACGCTCGACCACGAATCCGGTGACGCCCAGGTGCCCGGCGGCCGGATCGGTGGTGGCGTAGGTGACGTACACGTCGGCGGCCGGCCCGTTGCTGACGAAGCTCTTCTCGCCGTTCAACAGGTAGCCGCCGGCCACCCGTTCCGCGGTGACGGCCAGCCGGGAGACGTCCGAGCCGGCCCCGGCCTCGGTCATGGCGTTGCCCGCGACCAGCTCACCCGAGCACAGGCCCGGCAGCAGCCGCTCCCTGACCTCGTCGGTGCCGAACTCCGCGATGGGCACCGCGCAGGCGAACAGATGGGCGCTCGCGGCGAAGACCAGGCCGGTGTCGGGGCAGCCCCGGCCGAACGCCTCGACCAGGCCGGCCGTCTCCAGCGCGCCGAGGCCCCGGCCGCCGTACCGGGTGGGCACGCAGAGGCCCAGCAGCCCCAGGTCGCCCAGAGTGCGCCAGTCCTTGCCGGTGAAGAATCCGGTCGGGCCCGGACCGGCGGATTCGCCGCCGAAGGCCGCTCGAACCGCCTCCAGCACGCTGTTCTGCGCGGTCCGCTGTTCAGGGCTCCACTCGAAGTCCACGCTTCCTCCTGTCCCGCGGACCCGGTCCGGTCCAGTCCGGTCCGGTCCGCCTTGGTTGTCGGCCGTACGGTCGTACGGCCAGGGGGCTGCGCCTGGCGAGTCGCATCCGGGCGGGGCCCGGGCGTTCACGCCGGGGCCGCCGACAGGTGTCATCGAGGCGGTCGGTGATGCACCATGTAGAGTTGGCGGGGCAGACGTGCGGCGGCGTCGTCGGATCCGGTGGACGCCCTTGCACGTTCCGGGCGATTGACCGTCATCAGTCGACGACGAGCGGCACCGAAGCGGAGTTCGTTCGTTCGCGCCCGAGTGGGCATAAGGCGGTCAACATGCAGACGGGTAAGGCTGCGGAACACAACGCCGAAGCGCAGACGGCGGCGGCGTCCAGCCGTCAGTGGCTCATCGAGGTGACCCAGCGGGAGATCGCCGAGCGCGGTTGCACCGGCGTGAGCATGCGCAGCATCGCCGCCCGCGCCCAGGTCGATCCCAGCCTCGTCAGACATTACTTCGGGTCGAAGCAGCAACTGCTGTCGCAGGCGATGAACGTCTCGCTGGACATCGACGAACTGGTGGCCGAGGCACTGCGCGGCACGCCGGCCGGAGTGGGCCGGCGCACCGTGAAGCTGCTGCTGGACCTGTGCGACTCCCCCGCCACCGCGGCCAGGACGCTGGTCGGCTTCGCCGCGCCGCTCAGCGCCGCCGAGCCCGCCGGCCCCACCGAGCCCGGCGAGCCCGGCGGCGGACACCTGCTCCCGCTCTTCCGCCGGATCAGCGAGCAGGTCAGCCCCGACCAGCACGAGTTGCGCGCCTCGCTGGTCTCCGCGCAGATGCTGGCCCTGGTCCTCGGCCGCTACCTGATCCACGACCCGGCACTGACCGGCAGCAGCCGGCAGGACCTGGCGCGGATCGTCGGCCGCACCGTCCAGGACTGCCTGACCGGGCCGCTGCCGTCCACCGAGTCCGGAGAGACCGCCGCCTAGGGCCACCTCACTCCCCTCCTCCCAACAGCTGTTCGGAGGCGACGAGACCCGCCATCAGCCGCGACATCAGCTCGTCGTCCGACAGTTCCTCCAGGTCGTCGTGCGGGTCCGCCCCGGGTCCGGCCGGTGCGGTCGGCCCGTCCGGGAGGGGGGCCTGGCCGACGTCGGCCGGGTCCGGGCCGCCCAGCCCGTCCAGTCCGTCCAGCAGGTGCCGGGCCAGCGCCCGGCTGGTCGGGAACTCGAACGTCAGGGTGGCGGGCAGCGTCACGCCCAGCACGGTATCCAGCCGGGCCTTGAGCGCGACCGCCATGACGGAGTCCATGCCGAGTTCGAAGAAGCCGCGGTCCGGGTCGACCTCACCGCCGCCGTCCTCGCCCAGCACCTCCGTCACCTGGACCAGCACCCGGTCCAGCAGCATGTCACCGCGCAACTGGGGGCTGAACGACAGGAGTTCGGCCACCAGCGGGGGCCGATCGGCCGCCTCCACCGGGGTCGGCACGACGGGCGGCGGCTCCACGGGCGCCGGCACCACGGGCGCGGGCACGACGGGCTTCGGCTCCACGGGTGCGGCAACGGCTCCGGTCGGCGCGTCGATCCAGTGGCGGCGGTGCTGCCAGGGGTAACCCGGCGCGGAGACGTGGCGGCCGCGTCCGGTCAGCAGCGCGGCCCAGTCCAGCCGGGCGCCGCCCACGTGCAGCGCGGCGGCGGTCCACACCGGCGCGGCCGCGTCGAGCCGGCCGCCCGGCGCCACCGCCGCCAGTTCCCCACTGTCGGCGGCCAGTTCACCGGCCGCACCGCCCAGAGCGACGTCCAGCACCAGCTCGATGCCCGCCTCCGCGAGCCGCCCGGCCAGTGTCGGCCCGTCCGCGACCGACGAGGCCAGGTGGAGCGGCACGGCCGGGACGCCACGGATCCCGCCGCGGTCGGCGCCGCCGGCCATCGCCATCGCGTCGTCCAGCCCGAGCACCCCGGCCACGTGCGCGGCCGCGATCTCGCCGGCACCGAAGCCCACCAGCGCGTCGGGCCGTACCCCGTGGTCGGCCCAGAGCGCGGCCAGCGCGATCTGCGCGGCGACCGTGGCCACCGGACCGCCGCGGCGCTCCCGCAGGGCGGTGCGCACGGAGGTGCCGAGGACGGTCGCGGCCGCCGCCTCCGCGGCGTCGAGCGCGGCGGCGAAGGCGGGCTCCCGGGCGTACCACTCCTCCCACGGCAGTACGGCCACCGTCGCGCCGAACACCGCGGCGAACCGGGCCCGTTCGCCGATCCGTGCGGTTCCGGTGGCCGTCGCCCCGGTGCGCAGCGCGGCGAGGATCCCGGCGCGGTCCGCGCCGACCGCGACCAGCCGGTGCTCCAGGTGGCTGCGGCGGACGCCGAGGGTGTGGCACAGGTCCGCCACCTCGTGGTCGTCCGCGGCCTCCAGCCGGGCCGCGATCCGCCGCACGGCCTGGGCCAGTGCGGCGGGGCTCGCCGCCGAGACCGCCAGCGCGAGGTCCCTGGTCGCGGCCGGCTGTTCGGGGCCGGCCGCGAGGAGCCCCGGGGCTTCGCCGAGCACCACGTGGGCGTTGGTGCCGGTGAACCCGAACGCGCTGACCCCCGCGAGCCGTGGGTGGCCGGTCGCGGGCCAGTCCGCCCCCTTGGCGGCCACCTCCAACCGCATCCGGTCCCAGGCCACCTGGGGGCTCGGGTCGTGGAAGTGCAGGTGCGGCGGGATCCGGCCGTGCCACAGCGAGAGCGCGGTCTTGATCAGGCCGGCCACCCCGGCGGCGGCCTCCAGGTGCGCGATGTTGGTCTTCACCGAGCCGACCAGCAGCGGGCGGCCGGTCGGCCGGTCCGCACCCAACACCCGGTCCAGCGCGGTCAGTTCGATCGGGTCGCCCAACGGGGTGCCGGTGCCGTGCGCCTCCACGTAGTCCACGGCGGCGGGCGCCACCCCGCCCTGGGCGAGCGCGGCGGTGATCACCTCGGCCTGGGCGTCGGCGCTCGGCACCGTCAGTCCGCCGGAGGAGCCGTTGTGGTTGACCGCGCTGCCGCGGATCACCGCGTACACCCGGTCCCCGTCGGCCTCGGCGCGCGACAGCGTCTTGAGCACCACCGCGCCCGCGCCCTCGCCGCGGCCGTAGCCGTCGGCGGCGGCGTCGAACGCCTTGCAGCGGCCGTCGGGCGAGAGCGCGCCACCCGCCGACATGGCCAGGTACACCGTCGGCGTGAGCAGCGCGTTGGCGCCCCCGACGACCGCCACCTCGCTCTCCCCGGAGCGCAGGCTCTGGCAGGCCAGGTGCACGGCGGTGAGCGAGGAGGCGCAGGCGGTGTCCACCGCGACGCTCGGCCCGCGAACGCCGAGGAAGTAGGACATCCGGCCGGCGCTGCCGGAGAAGGTGTTGCCGGTGCCGTAGTAGAGGTCGACCGGCTCCGGGCCGCGGGAGAGCAGCTGGCCGTAGTCGACGGTGTTCAGGCCCACGAAGAGTCCGGTCCGTCCGCCGCGGAGCCGCTCCGCGCTCAACCCGGCGTCCTCCAGGGCCTCCCATGCCACTTCCAGGAACATCCGCTGCTGCGGGTCCATGCTCCGGGCCTCGCGCGACGACACCCGGAAGAACGCGTTGTCGAACTGGTCCACACCGTCGACGAACGCGCCGCGCCCGGTCGAAACCGTCCCCGGCGGGGCCTGCGCCCCGCCCTCCGCCAGGAGCCCGGTCGCGTTCCACCGCCCCTGCGGCACCTCCCCGGTGGCGTCCACGCCGTCGACCAGCAGCGACCAGTACTCGTCGAGGCCGGTGGCCCCGGGAAGTCGGCAGCCCATCCCCACGATCGCGATCGGCTCGGCGACGGTCCTCACCGGCGCGGCCGTCGGAGCCTCCGGAGCTGTCGGAGCCTCCGGAGCCGTCAGGGCCACCGGAGCGGCCGGAGCGGGGGACGGCCGGGTGGCCGTCAGGGCGGCCAGGTGCTCGGCCAGCTCGTTGATGCTCGGGTGCTCCAGTCCCGCGCTCACCGGGAGGTCCACCCCGAACTCCTCGCCGAGCCGCGCCACCAGGTCTCCGATGGACAACGAGTCGAAGCCCAGCTCGTAGAAGCCGCGGACCCTGGACAGCCGCCGATCGGAGACACCGAGCACCTCGGCGGCGATCCGCCCGACGGTCCGCACGGTCCGCTCCCGCCCAGGCCCGTCCGACCCACCGGCCTCGGCGACGGCGGCCGGGGCGGCAGCGGCGGTCGGGGCCGGAGCGGCCTTGGCGGCCTCCTCGGCCGCGGCCACCGACCGGCCCTCGATGGTGGCCACCAACCGCTGCCCCGCGTCGAAGAGCCGCACCTCGGCCCGCAGGCCGGCCGCCGACCGGCCCGGTCCGCCCTGGTCGCCCCGCTCCAGGCCGGGCAGCCAGTAGCGGTCCCGCGCCAGTTCGACCGGCGGCAGTGCCACGTACCCGCCGTCGGCGGGGTGGACGGCCGACCAGTCCACCGCCGCCCCGATCGGGTGGAGCTCCGCCAGCGAGGCGGCCAGGGTCAGCGGCCCCGAGCTGCCGCGGGCCAGCGAGGGCACGACGATGCCGGATCGGTTGCGGTGGGCGAGCGCGGCCCGCAGCGGCCGGGTCAGCACCGGGTGCGGGCCGATCTCGATGAACAGCGCGTCCCGTTCCGCCAGCAGCCGATCGACGGCGGGCCAGAACTGGACGGCGTCGCGGACGTTGCGGCCCCAGTAGGCGGCGTCGGTCACCGGGGCCCCCGCGGTCGGGTCGACGCTGGACAGCAGCGGGATCCTCGCCGGCCGGGGCGTCAGGTCGGCCAGGCGGCGTTCGAGTTCGTCGCCGTACGGGTGGACGGCAGGGCTGTGGAAGGCGTAGTCCACCCCGAGCGGCAGGCAGGTGGCACCGATCCGCTTCAGGTGGCCCACGGCCCGCTCCATCGCGTCGGCCGGTCCGGCGACGACCACCGAGTGCGGCCCGTTGACCGCGGCCACGACCACGCTCCCGCCGAGCGGCCGCAGGGCCGCCCGCACCTCGTCGGGCGGCAGTTCGACCTGGGCCATCCGGCCGGAGCCGGTCGCCCCCTGCATCAGCCGGCCGCGCTCGACCACCAGCCGTACCGCGTCCCGCAGTCCGATGGTGCCGGCGGTGTGGGCGGCGGCGATCTCGCCGACGCTGTGTCCGACCACCGCGGCCGGCGGCAGACCCCAGGAGGTCCACAGCCGGCCGAGCCCGACCTGCACGGCGAAGACCGCCGGCTGGGCCGTCTCGGTGCGCGGCAGCCGGCTCCCGTCCCGGCGCCCGATCTCCTCCAGTACCGACCATCCGGCGAACTCCCGTACCAGCGCGTCGACTTCGTCCATCGCCTCGCGGACCACCGGCCAGCCGGCGTACAGGTCCATGGCCATGCCGGGCCACTGCGAGCCCTGGCCGGAGAACGCGTACACGGTCCGCGGCGCCCGTGCTCCGAGCACGTCGCCGGAGGCCGCGCCGCTCCCGCCGCGGAGATGGGCGTCGAGGGCGTCGGCGAGTTCGGCGCCGGTGGCTCCGGTCACCGCGAGCCGGAAGTCGTGGTGGGTGCGGCGCGCCGAGGCACTGTGCAGCAGTCCCGGCAGTCGGTCGGGGCCCGCCCCGGCGAAGACCTCCCGGTAGGCGGCGGCCTGCGCGGTCAACGCGGCCGGGCTCGGGCCCGACACGGTCAGCACCGGAACGGGCTCCCGCCGGGGCTCGTCCGCGACCGGTCGGCCGGGTCCGGCGACGGCGGGCGGGGACGCCACGACGACGTGGACGTTGGTGCCCGACAGTCCGAACGCGCTCACTCCGATGTGGTGGGGGCCGTCGCCCGGCAGCGGGGTGGTCTCGGTGGCCACCCGCACTGCGCCGTCGGTCAGCAGGTCGATGGGGGTGCGGACGTTGATCTGCCCGGGAACCACACCGTGACGGGCGATCAGGATGCCCTTGAGCAGGCCCAGCACACCGGCCGCGGAGTCGGTGTGGCCGAAGTTGGCCTTGTGCGAGCCCACCAGCAGCGGCCGCCGCGGGTCGCGCCCGGCGCCCAGCACCGACGTCAGGGCGCTGACCTCCAGCCGGTCGCCGAGCGGGGTGCCGGTGCAGTGCGTCTCGACGTAGTCGATGTCCGCGGCGGTCACGCCGGCGATGCCCAACGTCCGCTCCAGCAGCATCTCCTGGGCTTCGGCACTGGGCGCGATCAGCCCGGCGCTGCGTCCGTCGTGGACGGTGGCGCTGCCCTTGAGCACCGCGTGGATCCGGTCCCCGGCGGCAACCGCGTCGGCGTACCGCTTCAGCACGACCACTCCGCAGCCCTCGCCGCGGACGACGCCGTCGGCCGCCACGTCGAAGGGGCGGCTGGTCCCGGTCGGCGACAGCGCCTCGATGCGGCTCATGAAGATGCTCAGCTCCGGAGCGAGCATCAGGTTCACCCCGCCCGCCAGGGCCGCGTCGCACTCACCGGCCCGCAGGGCCTGCGAGGCCAGGTGTACGGCCAACAGGGAGGAGGAGCAGGCCGAGTTGAGCATCATGCACGGGCCGTGCAGGCCGAAGGTGTACGCGATGCGGCCGGCGCCGAAGCTGGCCTCCTTGCCGCTGGCGTAGTGGGGGCCGACGCCGGCCGGACCGGCGGTCCTGGCCTGGAGCAGTGTGTAGTCCATGCCGAGTATTCCGGTGTAGACGCCGGTCCGGCTGCCCTCCCAGCGCTCGCGGGGCGTGCCGCTGTCCTCCATCGCCGCCCACGCGGTCTGCAGCAGCAGCCGGTGCTGGGGGTCGATCTCGGCCGCCTCGCGGGGGGTGATGCCGAAGAAGCGGGCGTCGAAGGCGTCCACGTCCTCAAGGAATCCGCCCCGGCCGCAGTACATGGTCCCGTCGGCGCGGCCCTCGTCCACGAAGCGCGAGTCCCAACGATCTGCGGGGGTCTCGGAGATGACGTCCCGTCCGCCGATGAGCACGTCCCACAGGCTGTCCGGGTCGTGCACACCGCCCGCGTACCGACAGCCGATGCCGACGACGGCGATGTCGTTGCGGCCGGCGGCCTCGGCCTCGATGGATGCACGGTCCTCGCGGTTGTCCGGCACGGTCATGCCCTTCGCTCGACATGTCTGCGGGAACCTCGCCGATCGGCGGCCCGCATGGAGTCCTGAAAGACCGATGACTCACCATCTGATGATTTCATCAGATGGTGAGTCTAGGTATGCTGTCTCCGTCGGGTCAAGGTTGGTTTCTGTGTCAACGGGGAGATGCCGTGGTCCTGGCCGTGATATCCGTCTGGCTCGTGAACGTCGATGACGAGGCAGCTGTTCCCCAGGCGATGAGTTGTCTTCCGGCCTCCGAACAGGACCGGATCGGCGCCCGCGCCCAGCCCCATCGGCGGCGTGCGCTGTGCGCCCACGCCGCGCTGCGCATCCTGGCCTCGGCCGCGACCACCGGGACGCCGCCGTTGCCCGAACTCGCCCCGGACAGCCGGGGAAAGCCGACCCTGCGCGGCCGGGACGGCCGTCCGCGGCGGTTACGGGTGAGCCTGTCGCACGCCGGGGCCTACGCGGCCGTGTCCCTGTGCGCCGAGGGGCCGGTCGGGGTGGACATCGAGGCCGTCGACCGACTGCCCGACCGGGAGCGTTTCGCTCGCGGCATCATGTCGCGGGCCGAGCGGGACGCCTGGCAGGCCGTGCCCGAGCACGCCAGGGACACCGAGGTCATCCGGGCCTTCACCCGCAAGGAGGCGGTGCTCAAGGCCCTCGGCACCGGGCTGGCCGGCGACCTGCGCCAGGTGGCGACGGAGCCCGGCCCCACCTGGGGGGACCAGCCCGTCCGGCTGCGCCGTCTGCCGGCGGCGGCCGGCCCCCTCGACGACTGGACGGTCCTCGACCTGGCCGCCCCGCCCGGCCTGTGCGGCGCGGTCGCCGTCCACGCCCCGGCGGCCACCGTCCACCAACACCGCACCACGATCGCCGAGTTGCTGAGGGCGGCGCCGCCGACCCGCACCGGCCGGCCGCCGCGCCCGACAGCGCCGGAACCCGCACCCCGGGCAACCGTTCGAGACCGAGGAGATCGTCCCGTGCAGTCCATCGCCCCCACCCGCAGTGCCACCGCACTCGACGCCGAGCCCGCCACCGGGCCGCAGGTCTTCTGCCTGCCGCACGCGGGCGGCAGCAGCGCCCACTTCCACCGCTGGAACTGGCTCGCCCCCTACGCCCGAGTGGTCCCGGTGGACCTGCCCGGGCACGGCCGCCGACTGGGCGAGCCCCTGGTGACGGACTGGGACCGGCTCGCCGCCGACCTCACCGAGTCCATCGCGGCCCAGGTGGACGGCCCCTACGTGCTGTTCGGGCACAGCCTCGGCGCCCTGCTGGCCTTCGAGGTCGCCCATCGGATGCTGAACCGGGGCCCGGCGCCCGCGCTGCTGGTCGCGGCCGGCCGCAACGGGCCTTCGGCCGAACCCGGGTACCGCCCGATCCACGAGCTGCCGGACGCGCGGTTCCTGAGCGCGCTGCACGCTCTCGGCGGCATGCCGGAGGGCCTGCTGCGGCAAGCCGAGCTCCTCCGGATGTTCCTGCCGGTGCTCCGTGCCGATCTGCGGCTCGCCGAGCGCTACGAGCGCCCGGCCGTGCCCCCGCTACCGCTGCCGGTCATGGCGTTCGCCGGCCACGACGACCCGATGACCAACGACCTCGGACTGCTGGCCTGGAAGCGGGAGACCACCCGCAGCTGCGAGCTGGTCTTCCTCGACGGCACGCACTTCTTCCTCGACAGCCCGGAGTTCGCCGGCGCCCTGACCGAGCGCATCGCCCGACTGGTCCACCCCGTGACGGTCGGCTGAACGGCCCGGCTACAGCCGCTCGTACAGGTACGACTGGCAGGCCCCGGCGACGGTGCGCACCAGGTCCTGCGGAGCCATGGACGCGGTCGGCTCGATCCTGTTCACGTACCGCAGGGCCGCGATGCCCAGCAGGAACGAGCCGCACAGCGAGGCCCGCAGGTCGGCGCGCCCCCGCCCCGCCGCCGCCGCGACCGGCTGCAGCGTGTCCGCGAGGAACTCCCTGATGGTGTCGGTCGCCCCCTCGAAGGACGTCGCCGAGCGCAGCAGCGCGACCAGCCGCGGCCGGATCTCCGGGTCCTCCCAGTGCGACACGTAGGCCGCCGCCAGCCGGTCGCCCATGGTCTCCGGCCGCCCGTCCGTCACGACGGCCACCAGGTCGGGAACGGTGAGCACGTCCTGGATGGCCGCGGTGAACAGCCCGCCCTTGGAGAGGAAGAAGTGGTGGATGAGCGCCGCGTCCACCCCGGCGGACTGGGCGATCGCGCGCATCGTGGTCCCCTCGAAGCCGCTCGCGCAGAACTCCTCGCGGGCGGCCTCCAGGATCTGGCGCTGGCTGCTGACCGGGCCGGCCCTGCGGCCGCTGTGCTTCTTGTACGGGGCTCGCATCCCATCTTCGCTGACCACCGAATTGACACCCTTCAGATCACGCACCGGAACGTCGGCCCGCCTCATCGTAGGGCACCGTCGCGAACGGGCGAGGACGCCGTCGAGCGGGACGGACCACGCTGTCCGTCCCGCCCCGATGCGGCGTCCTGTCACCCGGTGGTCAGAAACCGGCCTTGGCGGTCGGCGCGCTCAACTCCCCCAGGAACGGCCGCCACAGGTGGGTCTCGTCGTTCTCCACCGCGGTGACCACCTCGCGCATCGCCGCCAGCGCCTTGGGCTCCTCGTCGTCGTAGACGTCGCCCTGCAGCATCTTCAGCACGTCCAGCCGGTAGCGCGGATCCTGCACGAAGGCGGTGAACAGGATGTTCAGCCGGTAGTAGACCGAGATGAACTCGTACCAGTTGTTCACCGCCCGGCGCAGCTTCCTCTCGTACGTCGCGAAGCGCGCCTTGCCGAAGTCGTCGGCCGCGTGCGCGGCGATGATGTCCGCCGCCGCGATCCGGGCGCTGTTGAGCGCCACGCTCACGCCGCTGGAGAAGATCGGGTCGACGAACCGGGCCGCGTCGCCGATCAGGACGAAGTTGTCGCCGGTGATCCGGGTCATTCCGTAGCTGTAGTCGCCCTCGGTCTTGAACGGCTTGACCTGGTCGGCCCGCTTGAGCGCGTCCAGCAGTTCCGGGCGGCTGGCGACGGTGTCCCAGAAGAAGTCCTCCCGGTTGCCGGCGACCTCCTGGAACCGCTTCTTCTGCGTCACCACGCCGACCGAGGTGATCGTGTCGGTGATCGGGATCTGCCACACCCAGGTGTCGGTGATCGGCAGGAAGTGGATGAAGATGAAGTCGCCCTGGCCCTTTTCGGGGTTCAGCGCCTGGCGGTCGAAGTTCTCGAACCAGGTGTGGATCGCGTACTGGTTGAAGACCGGGTCGTTCACCTTGACCTTCAGCTGGTTGCCGAGCACGGTTCGCCGGCCCGAGGCGTCCACCACCATCTTCGCGGTGACCTCGGTCCGCCCGCCGCCGATCCTGGCGTGCAGCACCGGGTACTCGCCGTCGAAGTCCACCTTGCCGACGCGGACGCCCTGGAAGACGGCGGCACCGAGGCTCTCGGCGTGCTTGAGCAGGATCAGGTCGAACTTGCCGCGGTCCACGTGGTACGTGAAGTCGCGGTCGACGCCGGGCTGGTCCCGCTCCTGGAAGCGGATCTCGGCGGTGCCGAAGTTGCGCGGCCCGAGGTTGTAGCCCATCGGGTTGATGTCACGGGTCTCGCCGGACGTCCACGCGGCTCCGTACTTCTTGGGGAAGCCGGCCGCCTCGATCGCCGGCATCGCGCCGATCTCCAGCAGCACCGGCGTCGTCGCCGTGACCAGGGACTCCCCCACGTGCTCGCGGGGGAAGTTCTCGGCTTCGAAGACCGCCACCGAAAGGCCGGCCTTCGCCAGGTAGGAAGCCACGGTCGAGCCGGCGGGGCCGCCGCCGATGACCGCAACGTCGAAGTCTGGTGTCATGACGTTCTCCTGCTCCGTGGGTGCGGTGGTGTGGGCCCCGGTCGCGCTCGGCCCCCGGTGGTGGACGGTGGACCGGCGGACGTTCACTCGGCCAGCAGCTGGACGACCAGGGCGGTGACGCTGCCCAGGTCGGCGAAGTGCTTGCCGGTGATCCGGGTCGGCGGCACCGGGACCCCGAACTCCTCGTCGATGTAGGCGAGCAACCGGCCGGTGTTCCGGGAGTTCAGGATCCCCAACTGCAACAGTGGCGTGCTCTCGGTCAACTGCGAGCTGCCGTCGGCCTCCTCCAGGAGGTTCCGGCCGACGTACTCGGTCAGCTTGAGGAGGATCTCCCCCTCGGTCACGGCGATCGTCACGATTCTCTCCTCGAATCGGCCCGTAACCCCGTGAGCCCGGGCCGGTGGGAGCCGCGGGCTGATCTCCCCGGCACATGGCGTTCAACTGTCGATGAATTCTACAGATGATGAGTAGCGGGTCAACCCCCAAGCGGGAAGCCCCAGTTCAAGCGGGAAGCCCCGGTCCGGGCGCAGCGAAAAGCCCCAGCCACACGAGGTGCGGCCGGGGCTCGGCGGAACGAGGGCGGGGGCGGCGCCGATCAGCAGTCGATCACCGGGTCGGCGAGCTGAGCCCTGGCGTTGTCGGCGACCCGGCCCAGGACGGCCATCAGGGCCTTGGCCTCGCTCTCGTCCAGACCGGCCGTCAGCTGCGCCTCGATGCTCTTCATCTCGTTCTCGATCGGACCGCGCAGGGCGCGTCCGGCGTCGGTGAGGTAGAGCCGGACCAGCCGGTTGTCACGGTCGTCCCGCCGGCGGACGACCAGGCCCGCCGCGCTCATCCGGTTGGCCATCTTCACGATCGTCGGGGTGGTGACCTCGGCCGTGGCGGCGATCGCACCGGGGGTCTGGCCGTCGGCCTCCCACAGCGCCGCGAGCACCAGGTTCTGCCCCAGGTGCAGGCCGTGCCTGCGCATCGCGGCGTCGGTGACCCCGCGGACCAGCTTCGAGGCGCGGGTGTAGACGTCCATGAACTCACTCACGGTCGACCTCCAGGCGATCAGGCGGCAGCAACCGCACCCTTGCTCCATCGTAACCAGCACGCCCGGCAACAGAGGTCGCTAGCCGGGAAATGACTTGACGGCTATCGATCGGGGCTCCTACAGTTCGGATGACACTAGCCGGCAATCGATGCTCCACCGCTATCCAGCCAGGAGGCAACACGATGAGCTCTCCCAGCGCCCCACCGGGCAGCCCGGCGGCGGGCGAACTCAATCCCAAGCGTTGGACCATGCTGATCGTGGCCCTTGTGGCCATGTTCATGGCGATCTTCGACTTCTACGTCATCAACATCGCCACCCCCTCGCTGCAGTCGCAGCTGCACATCGGCGACGCCACGCTTGAGCTCATCATCGGCGGCTACACCTTCACCTACGCCAGCCTGCTGGTGGCCGCCGGCCGCTGGGGCGACGTCTTCAGCTACAAGCGGCTGTTCATGCTCGGCATGGGCCTGTTCACGATCGCCTCGCTGTTCTGCGGCATCGCACAGGACGGCCCCCAGCTGGTCGGCGTCCGACTGGTCCAGGGTGTCGGCGCGGCACTGATGGTGCCCCAGGTGGTCGCCTTCATCACGGTGACGTTCCCGCCGCAGGAGCGCCCCAAGGCGCTGTCCTGGTTCGGCTCCACCATCGGCCTGGCCGTGGTCGCCGCCCAGATCCTCGGCGGGGCGCTGCTGTCCGCCAACATCGCCAGCCTGGGGTGGCGGGTCATCTTCCTGATCAACATCCCGATCGGCGTGGTCACCCTGCTGTTCGCCGCCAGGCTGCTGCCGAACACCAAGGCCGCCCGCAAGCCCAAGCAGGACGTCGTCGGCAACATCGGCATCGCGGCCTCCCTGGGCCTGGCGATCCTGCCGATCGTCGTCGGCCGCTCCGAGGGCTGGCCCGTCTGGGGCTGGATCATGCTGGGCCTGTCGGTGCCGATCGCCGTCGCCACCGTGCTGTACGAGAAGGGGCTGCCCGCACGCGGCGGTGAGCCGATGCTGGACCTGTCGCTGTTCAGGACCCGGTCCTACAGCGTCGGCATCCTGACCATCGTCGGCGTCATGACCTTCTACGCCGGCTTCATCTTCGGCCTGACGATGTTCCTCCAGTTCGGCCTCGGGCTGTCCCCGCTGATGGCCGGCCTGACCTTCGGCCCGATGGGGATCGCCTTCGCGGGCGCGTCGCTGATGGCCCGCCCGATGCTGATGAAGTACGGCGTCCGGGTGATCAACGTCGGCCAGGCGCTGCTGGTGCTGAGCACGGTGGTGCTGCTGATCGAGCTGAACACCGCGGGCAACGACACCAACGCCTGGGAGATGGCCGTCCCGATGATCCTGGGCGGCCTGGGCACCGGTGTCACGCTGCCGGCGCTCACCGGCGTGGTCATCTCCAAGGTGCCGCCGCAGCAGGCCGGTGTCGCCTCGGGCCTGCTGACCACCGCCCAGCAGTTCGCCAACACGATCGGTGTCGCCGTCTTCGGCGCGATCTTCTTCAGCGCCCTGGGCAGCCAGCCGTCGCGGAGCCACTACGTGCACGCCCTGGAGGTCGTGGGCGCGTCCGGGATCGCACTGAGCCTGATCACCCTGGCGGCCACCTTCCTGCTGCCGCGCGGTCCGATGGGCCCGCCCCGGCCGCCGGCCGGCGCCGGTGCGCCGCCCGCCGCGGGCCAGGTGCCGGCCGCGACCGCCACCGCGAAGGCCGACGGCCCGCAGTAGCGCCGCGGCCGCCGCGCAGCCGGCGCCCCACCCAAGACCCCTCGCCGCCCGTGCGCCCCCGTCCGGGCGGCGAGGCCGTTCTCCGAGGCCTTCCGGCCTCCGCACCACTGGTTCCCCTTCGGGCGATGAGCCACAGATCGCTCCACTCCAGCCTCAACTCCCTTGGAGATTTCGGAAGAAGGCCCTTGCCATCCCTTCGGTCAAATGAGAGTCTCCCGAAGGAGACTCATCACTTGATGATTTCTATGGGGGATGAACCGCAATGACATCAGACATGCTTCAAGCCACGGTCCTCCTGGACATCGGCGTGGTGGTCGTGACCGGCGTGCTGCTCGTACCGCTCTGCCGAAGAACCCGCCAGCCCCTGGTCATCGGCGAGATCCTCGCCGGCATCGCGCTCGGACCGAGCCTGCTGGGCCTCCTGCCCGGCAATCTGACGGCCCACCTGTTTCCCGACCAGGCCCGGCCCTTCCTGTCGGCCATCGCGCAACTGGGCCTGTCGCTCTTCATGTTCGTCCTCGGCTGGGAACTCGATCCCCGGGTCCTGGGCAAGGCCAGACGCTCGGTCGCCGCGGTGACCCTGGGCAGCATGGCCCTGCCCTTCGCCCTCGGCATCGGCGCGGCCGCCGTCGTCTACCGCCGGCACGACACCGTCGCCGGGCACCATGTGAGCTTCGGGGTCTTCTCGGTGTACATCGGCATCGCCATGGCCGTGACCGCCTTCCCGGTGCTGGCCAGGATCCTGGCCGACCACGGCATCGGCTCCACCCGCATCGGCACCCTGGCACTGTCCAGCGCCGCCGCCGGCGACGTCCTCGCCTGGTGCCTGCTGGCCGTCATCGTCGGCGTCAGCACCTCGAACGGGCTGGGCCGGTTCGGCACCACGGCCATCGGCACGCTGGTCTTCGTCGCGGTCCTGGTCCTCGTGGTGCGGCCGCTGCTGCGGGTCGCGGTCGCCGCGGTGTTCCGCCGGCGCGGCGGCTCCGCGGGCCCCGGCCTGTACCTCGCCGGACTGGTGGCCGCCGGCATCCTCCTCTCCTCGTACGCCACCACGCAGATCGGCATCCACGCCGTCTTCGGCGCGTTCGCCTTCGGCCTGGTCATGCCCCGCGAACCCCGCGCCGAGCTCCAGGAGCACGTGCTCGGCCCGCTGGAGGGCACCGGCCGGCTGCTGATGCCGGTGTACTTCGTGGTCACCGGCCTGTCCGTCAACATCAACGGCCTCCGGGGCGGCGACTGGGTCGACCTCGCGCTGCTGTTCACCTTCGCCTGCGTCGGCAAGATCGCCGGCGTCGGGCTGCCCGCGCTCCAACTCGGCCTGCCGAAGCGCGAAGCACTGGGCCTCGGCATGCTGATGAACGCCCGCGGACTGACCGAGCTGATCATCCTCAACATCGGCCTCAGCCTGCACGTGCTGGACGTCCGGCTGTTCACGGTGCTGGTCCTGGTGGCGCTGCTCACCACGGCACTCGCCGGTCCCCTGCTGCCCGTGCTGCTGCCCGCCCCGGTGCCCGTACGGCCCGGAGCCGGCCGGTCGTCCCGGGACGGCGCCGGGGCCGAGGCCGCCGTCGGCGCCGGGAGCGGTTCCAGGAGCCGGTAGAACGACCCCGCCACGCCCCGGGGTGCCGCCCGCCCCGGGGCCCGGAAGCCGCCTGAAGGACACCCCCGTCCTTCAGGCCGACCTGTTCACAGAGACAAACGGATCAGGAGAACAGAGAACGATGAGCGAATCCGCACCGATCGTCATTGATCCGCTCGGCCAGGACCTCCACGCGGAGACCGCGCGAATCCGCGCCCGGGGCCCGGTCACCCGCGTCGAACTGCCCGGCGGAGTGCCGGCCTGGTCCGTCACCGGCTACGCCGAGGGCCGGCAGCTGCTGTCCGACCCGCGGGTGTCGCGGGACGCGTACCGGCACTGGCCCGCCTTCATCAACGGGGAGATACCCGCCGACTGGCCGCTGATCACCTGGGTGGCCTCCCGGAGCATCACCAACGCGTACGGCGACGAGCACGCCCGGATGCGGACGCTGCTGGCGGCCGGATTCACCGGCCGCCGGGTGGAGTTGATGCGCCCCTCCGTGGAGAGGGTCACCGCCGACCTGCTCGACCACCTCGCCGAGGTGCCGCCCGGCAAGGTGGTCGACCTGCGGGCCGGGTTCGCCCACCCGCTGCCGTCCCGGGTGGTCTGCGATCTGCTCGGGGTCCCCGAGGAGCTGCGCGGCGGCATCGACGACATCATCCGCATGATCGCCTACGCCGCCTCGGGCCCGCGGGACGGCGAGGTGGCGGCGCCGCCCAAGGCGAGCGCGCAGGACTTCCGCCGCACCGCCACCGAACTGATCGCCCACAAGCGGAACTCGCCCGGGGACGACCTGCTCACCGCGCTCATCTCGGTGCGCGCCGACGGCGACGACCGGCTCTCGGAGGACGAGCTGGAGAGCACCGTGCTCACCCTGCTGCGCGCCGGCCACGTGACCGTGCTGGAGCTGATCTGCAACGCCGTCATCGCCCTGCTCACCCACCCCGACCAGCTGAAGCTGGTGGTCTCCGGGCAGGTCGGCTGGGACGAGGTGATCGAGGAGACGCTGCGCGCGGAGAGCCCCGTCGAGCACCTGCCGCTGCACTACGCCGTCAGTGACATCGACATCGCCGGGGTGTCCATCGCCCAGGGCGACCCGATCCTCATCGCCTTCGGTGCCGGCGGCCGCGACCCGCGGCTGCACGGCCCGACGGCCGAGGAGTTCGACATCACCCGGGCGGGCAAGCAGCACCTCGCCTTCGGCTTCGGCGTCCACCACTGCATCGGCGCCCCGCTGGGCCGGATGCAGGCCCGTACCGCGCTGCCCGCGCTGTTCGCCCGGTTCCCGCACCTCGAACTGGCCGTACCCGTGGAGGAGCTCGAACCGACCACCACGTTCATGCTCAACGGCCACCGGGCCCTCCCGGTACGGCTGACCCCCGCGGCGCTCTGACCCATCGCACGGCTGCGGAAGGGCCCGGGCCCCGAGCGGAAACCATCGCTCGGGGCCCGGGCCCTTTCCAGGTCAGTGCACCGCCGGCGGCGGCACGTTGGTCAGGTTCTCCCTGGTCAGCATGGTCCGGAACTCCGCCGGCGCGACGGTCTTGGTCCATGCCAGCGTCCGCAGCCGCCTGGCCAGGGTGAAGTGGTAGAAGCGGTCCTCCGGGTCGGCGAAGCCGTACAGCGGCGGGGTGAACGGCGCGTCGTCCAGGGCCCGCCAGACGCGGCCGGCCGCCGCGGCCGGGGTGAGCCGGCCTTCGCGGACCTCCTCGGTCCAGGCGAAGGTCTGTTCCAGCAGCTCCGGCAGGCCGTACGGCAGCGCGAACCAGTGCGCACCCTCCGCCAGCCGGTGGGTGGGCGTCCAGTCGCCGCTGCGCAACGCCTGGTTGCGGGCGCTCTTCAGCGACAGCGCGGCCAGCATCGACCACAGCAGCCACACCCGGCTGAACGCGTTCCACAGCTCGAAGTCGCGGGTGGCGATCCGGGCGGCGGCGATGATGCGGTCGTTGAAGCCGATCAGCTCGGCCTGGAAGCCCGCCACCGCCGCGAACCGCTCGGGCGACCAGTCATCGGTACGGGCCGCCTCGATCAGCACCGGCGCGAGCGCGTAGACCAGTTCGGCGGCCATCGTCACGTCCCTGGACAGGAACAGGTCGTTGCGGCTGGCGGAGCGCTCGAACAGGAAGTGCCGGTTACCCACCGTACGGTCGACCGTGCGCTGCCACACGTCGTCGGCGGTCCACGGCCTCACCGCGACCGCGGCGGAGAACGTGTCGCGCAGCTGCGGGAACCGGTCGATCAGCCCCCGGAACGCCGACTCGGGGTCCTTCGGCAGGTCGCCGAAGACGTCCGGGTCGACACTCAGCACCACCGAGGTGCGCGCCGTCCCGGCGTCCGCGTGGTTGTCGAAGTGCGCGACCTGGAGCCACCCGCCGGCGAACAGGTGACTGATGGTGCCGGCCGACCACGGCGAGGCCCTGGGGTAGCCGCTCAGCGGGACGCGGTCCTCGAAGCGCTGCACCCCGGCCAGGTGCGTGGTCAGCACCCGCGAGCGGCTGCGCAGGTTCGCCACCGGGTCGGGGCCGCCGAGCCGGGCGATGATCGGGGAGTCCATGCCGATCGAGTCCACCAGGTAGCGGGCGCGGTACCGCAGCCCGTCGGCGGTGGTCACGCTGACGCCGTCACCTCCGGGCAGCGGGGAGACGTCCGTCAGCCTGCGCCGGTGCCGGACGACCCGGGCACCGTAGGTGCGGGCCACCTGGAGCGCGTACTCGTCGACGTCGGGCCGGAACATGTGCCACTCGGAGTGCTCGCCGGGCACGTTGAACTGCACGGTCTGCCTCGGGTCCTGGGCCTTCCCCGGCCGGTGGTACAGGAAGCTCAGGCTGCGCTTGGCACCGCTGGTGCGGCGCACCCGGTCCGGCAGGTCGCAGGTCAGGCCGAAGGCCGCGATCTCGGGGATGTCGAATCGCCTGGCCAGGGTGAAGAACACCTCGGCCGTGTACGGCACCGTGGTCTCCCCCGCCGGGGCGGTGGCGTCGGACTCGGTGTCCACCACCAGGACCCGCAGTCCCTGCCGGGCCAGGACGGCGGCCAGCAGGTTCGACGCGAGGTGCGCGCCGACCACGGCGACGTCGTACTTCTCTTCGGGATCGGCGTAGTGCCGGCCGTCGTCCATCATGCTCCTCCAGGGGATCGTTAACTGACGCTCGTGAACTGACGCCAAGTCAGAAGAGCCTTCCGCCGCGCACCTTGGCCTTGACCGCCTCCAGGGCGTTGCCGGTGAGCAGCCGGGCCACCTCGGGGTCGCCCTCCTTGGCCGACCAACGGACCATCCGGTACAGCTTCTTGGGGTTGGGGTTGATGAAGCGGACCTCGCGCTCGGCGAATCCGAGGTGCTTGGGCACGTAGTTGGCCCGCTCGATCTCCTCGTAGAGCACGTCGGCGGCCTCGGGGCCGGTGGTGGTGCCGGCCTCGACCGCGTCGGTCTGCTTGACCATCAGGTCGTGCAGCCCGGCGAAGCCGTCGTGGCCGGGCCAGTACAGCCCCAGGTGCGCCACGTCCTCCAGGTCCGTGAAGTGCTGCTCCCGGCCGTCCCGGCGGAACTTGGTGAGCGCCTCCTGGAGCCGGTAGACGCCGGCGTTCGCGCCCCATCCCCAGATGCGGAAGATCGCGCTCCACAGGCCGTAGTCGGCGAAGGAGATGAAGGCGGCGTTGACCAGCTCGTCGTTGGCGTCCAGCTGCGACTGCTGGAGCCGGTCGACGTAGGAGAAGCGCTCCGCCGAGAAGTCACCGTCCTTGATCGCGCGCAGCAGCCGGTAGGCCAGCACGTTGATCGCCTCGGTGGTGTTGGACAGGCCGCGGGAGAACAGCGGGTCGATGAAGCCCGCCGCGTGCGACAGCAGCAGCCAGCGGTCGCCGACGGTGGTCCTGGAGGAGTACTGGAGCCGGTCGGTGGAGGTCCACTCGCGGGCCGGGATGGAGCCCTCGAACTGGCGGACGATGTCCGGGAAGGGCGCGCAGAGCCGGGCGAAGTCCTCCTCCGGGCTCATCCCGGGCACCTTGGGGTAGGTCCGCGGGTCCACGGTCATCCCGACGCTGCACAGCGGGTTGGTCGACCACTTGTTGTTGTCGAAGGCGATCACCCAGGCCCAGCCGCGCTCGAACATGTGGTGGACCGTGCCCTCGTACCACGGCACCGGGGGCCTCAACTCCTCGGCCAGGTGGTCGAAGAGGCGGTCGGTGGGGGTGACGTTGAGGCTGTGGTTCCACAGCGACCGCGAGTGGTGCTTGAAGCGGACCGGGTCCTCGCGCAGCTGGAACTTCTCCGCGACCGGCGAGCGGAAGCCGGAGGCGTCCACGATGTAGCGGGCCCTGTACTCCCCGCGCGGGCCGGCCAGCGTCACCCCGGAGTCGTCGAAGTCGATGTCCTTGACCAGGAAGTTCTGCCTGACCTTGGCGCCGTACTTGGCGGCCACCTGGAACAGGTAGGCGTCCACGTCCTGGCGGAAGTAGTGCGCGGCCTCGTGCAGCAGTTGCGGCGGGGTGTTGAACTCGTTCACCTCGCGCGGGTTCTGCGGGGTGTTCTCGTGGTGCATCAGGAACCCGAAGTGGCGCTTGACGCCGAACCGGGGGCCGAGCGCCTTGGTGGTCTCGGTGAACGACGCGAGCGCCGAGATCTCCGGCACGTCGTAGCGTTCGGCGAGGGTCCGCAGGGTGACCAGGGTGTACGGGATCGTCGACTCGCCGATGGCGAACCTGGGGTGCGAACCGCCGTCCAGCAGCAACACCTTGGCGCCGTGCCGGGCCAGGACGGCGGCCAGGATCGATCCGGCCAGACCCGAGCCCAGGATGGCCACGTCGTAGGTGACGGCTTCCGAGGCCCCCGTGTCGGTACCGCTCGCAGTGGTTCTGTTCACGTCGCTCTCTCCTCGTCCTTCGTCAGGTGGTGCCGGGTTGTGGTCGGCCGGGCGGTGCGGCGCGGCGGCCGTCACCTGCGGCGGACCAGATTGCGCAGACGTTCCTTGACCAGGCCGCTCATGGCGCCGTGGATCAGCTCGCCGACCTCCCTGGGGGCCTCGCTGCCCGCCCAGCGCGCGGCCTGGACCATCTTGGGCGGGGTGATGAAGACGTAGTGCTCCTTCGGCACGCCGATCCTGAAGGCGGCCGGCACGTAGTCGGCCTGCTGGAGCAGCTCGAACAGGTCGGCCGCCGCCGCCTTCGGGTCGAGCGTCCCGGCGTCGACCTGCCGGCACAGCTCCAGGGTCGTGAAGCGCATCTCGTTGTAGGCCGCGCTCACCGGGAACGGTGAGCCCGGGTAACGGGTCTGCTCCAGGTCGCGGAAGACCTGGTCCTGCCCGTTCGCGGCGAAGGCGAAGTAGGCGTTCTCCAGGGTCAGCGCCGCCAGTACGGTGCTCAGCGCCCAGGTGCGGAACACCGCGTTCCACAGGTCGTAGTCCCGGAACGCCACGAACGAGGTGTAGACCAGGTCGTCGTGCACGTCGAACAGGCCCTGCTGGAGGTCCTCGACGTACTGGAACCGCTCCATCGACCAGTCGCCGTCCCGGGAGGCCTCGATCAGCCGCCCGGCCAGGGCGTTGACCACTTCGAAGGAGTTGGTCAGGCCCCTGGAGTACAGCGGGTCGATGAAGCCGGCGGCGTGCGAGGTCAGGCAGAAGCGGTCGCCGACGACCTGCTTGGAGGAGTACTGGAGCCGGCCGGTGGCGGTCCACGGCCGGGCGGCCCTGGCGTTGGCGAACTGCTTCGCCACGTCCGGGAAGCGGCGCAGGAAGGCGTCGAACTCCTCCTGCGGCGAGGCGTCGCCGGCCGGGTGGACCCGCGGGTCCAGGGTGAGCCCCACGCTGCACAGCGGGTTCAGCGAGTCGTCGTTGTTGTCGAACGGGATCACCCACAGCCAGCCGCCGTCGAAGACGTGGTGCAGCGTCCCGTCGTGCCAGCGGCTGGGCTGTCCGTGCAGACCGCCGGAGGGGGTGTCGTCGTACGGGACGACCCCGACCATGTGGGTGAAGATCGAGCGGGAGTGGGTCCGGGCCCGGGTGGGCTCCTCCCGCAGGTTGAGCCGCTCGGCCAGCGGCGAACGGTATCCGGAGGCGTCCACCAGGTACTCGGCGCGGAACTCCTCGCCGCCGTCGGAGCGCAGCACCACCCCGGTGCCGCCGTCGATGTCCAGGTCGGTGATCCGCACGCCGGTCCGGCCGTCCGCACCGTACCGGAGCGCGACGTGGTACATGTACGCGTCCACGTCCTGCCGGTACAGGTGGGTCTCGGTCTGCAACGCCACCGGCAGGACCAGCTGGTTGGCCTCGGAGGGGTTCTGCGCGCGCCCGGGCCGGTGGTAGACGAACCCGAAGTTCTTCTTCCAGCCGCAGTTGCGGGAGATGTTGTCGCGGATGTCCTTGTAGGTGGCCAGCGCCGCGATCTCGGGCACGTCGTAGCGCGCCGAGATCAGTCGCACCAGCGCCGAGGTGTACGGAATGGTGGACTCGCCGACCGCGAACCGCGGGTGCAGTCCGGCGTCCGTGATCAGGACCCGGACGCCGTTGCGGGCCAGCACCGCGGCGAGCATGGACCCGGCGATACCGGCTCCGAGGATCGCCACGTCGTACCGCTCGGCGGCGACGGGTGCGCCGGCGGCTTTGCCGGCGGGTGTGTCAGCGGGTGTGTCAGCGGGGTTCTCCATGTGCCTCACCAGCCCTGTTCGGCCGCGGGGTGGTCCGCGGAGTCGGCGGATTCCGCGCCGAGGAACCGCTCCTCGACGCGGGACAGCAGGAATGCGGCCCAGAAGTTGGCGTCGGTCGCGAAGAACTCCGGGCTCCTGATCTCCACGCCCAGGTCCTTGCGGCAGCGGGTGATCAGTTCCATCACCATCAGCGAGTCCAGGCCCATGTCGAGCAGGTGGAACTCGCCGGCCAGGTCGGCCACCGGCAGCCGCAGCAGCTGGGCGAGCTGCTCGCGCACGTAGGTGTCCAGCAGACCCGGCCGCTGCTCGGGGGCCGCGGCCAGCAGATCGGCCCGGATCGCGGCGGTCCCACCGCCCTGCTCCGGCTCGCCGGTCTCGATCCGCCGCAGGACCGGGCGTTCCGCCCGGGCCTCCAGGATCGACTTGTACGTCGGCCAGTGAGCCGAGCAGACGATGCGGTACGGCTCGCCGCCGTCCAGCAGCGCGCCCAGCAGCCGCAGCGACTGCGGCGCCGACAGCGGCCGCAGACCGGTGGCGGCGAGGAAGGCGGCGATCTCCCCGTCGAACAGCGCCGACTCCAGCTCCCAGGAGCTCCAGGCGATGGTCAGCGCCGCGAGACCGCGGGAGCGCCGGTGGTACGCCAGCCCGTCGAGGAAGGCGTTGGCGGCCGCGTAGCTGGTGAGGTGCTGCGAGCCCCAGGTGGCGGCGATCGAGGACAGGCCCAGGAAGAAGTCCAGCGGAACCCGCTCGGTCGCCCGGTGCAGGGCCCACCCGCCCAGCACCTTCGGGCGCCACACCCTGTCGTACTCGGGGCGGCTGACCTCCCGGACGAACTGCGGTCCGGAGACGCCGGCGGCGTGCACCACCCCGGCCAGCGGAGTGCCCGGGTCCGCGGCCAGTTCGGCCACCAGCGCGCTGATCGCGGCCTGGTCGGCCACGTCGGCGGCGACCACCCGGACGTCCGCGCCGATGCCCTCCAACTCCCGCACCAGCCTGATCCGTTGGGCCACCCCCTCGCCCAGCGCCGGGTCGTCCCAGCGCCCGCGATCCGGCAGTTCGGTGCGGCCCAGCAGCACCAGCCGGCCGGCGCCGCGCAGCGCCAGCCAGCGTGCGACCTCCTGGCCGATGCCGCCGAACGCGCCGGTGATCAGGTAGCCGCCGTCGGGCCGGACCGCGACCTCCCGGCGCAGCTCGGCCCGGGCGGGCCGGTCCGCCACGATCCGGGCGACCAGCCGGGCACCGCCGCGCAACGCCTGCTGGTCCTCGTCGGCGCTCCGGGCCAGGGCGTCCACCAGTGCGGCCGGATCGACGTCCGCCGCGTCGGGGTCCAGATCGATGGCACCGCCCCAGTGCCGCGGGTGCTCCAGTGCGATGACCCGGCCGAGGCCCCACAGGGTGGTGGCCGCCGGGGCGTGGGTGCGCTGGTCGTCCCCGGCGGCGACGCCGCCGCGGGTGACCAGGGTGAGCCGCACCTCCTGGTCGCCCGGTTCGGCCTGCAGCGCCTGCACCACCCCGACCGCGAGGAGTTCGGCCCGGTCGCGGTGGTCGACCAGGGCCGCGGCGTCGGTCGCGTCGGGCTCGGGGGCGTCCAGGCCGGTCAGGACGATCACCCGGCCGGCGCGGCCCGCCCGCCGGGTGCGCCAGGCGCCCAGCGTTTCGGCCAGCCAGTCGGCGTGGAGGGTGCCTCCGGGTTCGTCGCCCGGCTCCCCGGCCGGCGGCCGGGTGACCGTGCAGACCGCTCCCGCCCCGGTGAGCGCGGCCGCGAACCGGTCGGCCAGGCCGCCGGCGTCGGCGATCAGCAGGACGTCGCCCTCCCGCGGCTGCTGCGGGCCGGCGGCGCCCTCCTCGGCGGGCTGCCACTCCAACCGGTACAGCAACTCGTCCGGATCGCGCCATGGTTCGGGGGCCGGGCGGGTGTCGGCGGCCGGGATCTCCACCCCGTCCACCGCGCCGAGCCACTCCTGCCCGGCCCCGTAGAGGTCGGCGCGGCCACGGACGGAACCGTCCGCGGCGGCCTCGGCGACGGCCTGCACCCAGCGCACGGCGGCGGGGTCGACGGCGGCCGCGAAGCCGATCGCGGCCGGGCGGCCCGCCGTCCGGTCGGCGGCCCAGGCGACCGCGGTCACCGCGGCGTCCAGGACGGCGGCCCGGCCCTGGGCGGCGCCGCCCGCGAGCTGGAGCTGAACGCCGTCGTCGCCGCGTTCGGCGCGCAGCAGCACCTCGGCCGCCGCGGCGGGCAGGCCTGCCCGCTTCCAGTCCAGTTCGGTGCCGGACCGGCCTCCCCCGGCGAACGGCGGCCCGGCGGGGCCGGGGCGACGCCGCAGCACGCCGGACAGGTGCAGCCGCCAGGGTGCGGCTGACGCCTCCTCGGCCGCCGAGGTGCTGCGCACCTCGAAGGTCGCGGTGGTTCCCGCGTCCTCAAGGGTGAGGTGCACGGTGCGGGTGTCGTCCAGGGCCAGCGGCTCGGCGGCCACCAGCTCGCCGGACCCGGCCCAGGCGCCGCCGAGTCCGTCCGCGGCCGCGGCCAGCGCCGCGGTCAGCAGCGAGCCGTCCGAGATCCGGGGCAGTCCTTCGCCCTGGTCCCAGGCCTGCCGCGGCCAGTGCGAGTCGGTGAGGTCGAGCTGGTAGGCGGGCCGCGCGGACCGCAGCCGCTGCCCGATGCCCGGTGCGGGCACCCCGGCGGTGGCGGCGGCTTCGGTCCCGGCCTCCGGGAACCAGTAGGAGTCGCCCTCCCAGGCGTAGGTGGGCAGCGGCACCCGGCGCGCGCCGTCGCCCTCGTGGTAGGCCGCCCAGTCGACGGCGACCCCGCGCAGGTGCAGCGCGCCGAGCCCGGTCATCACCGACTGCCGGTCGTCCACGCCCCGGCGCAGCGTGGGGATGAACAGGCAGCCGGCGTCGTCCAGGCCGCGCGCGCCGAGGCCGGAGAGCACGGGCTGGGGGCCGATCTCCAGGAAGGTGCGGAACGAGTCGTCGTACAGGGTGCGCAGGCCGTCGGCGAAGCGGACGGTGCCGGCCGCGTGCCGCACCCAGTAGTCGGCGTCGATCTCGCCCGGCCGGACGAGCGCGCCGGTCACGTTGGACACCAGCGGGATCCGCGGCGCCCGGTAGCCGATGGTCCGCGCGACCTCGCGCAGCTCGTCCAGTGCGGGGTTCATCAGCGGCGAGTGGAAGGCGTGCGAGACCGTCAGCAGTCGGCTCTTGATCCCCTCCTTCGCCAGCTCCGCGGTGATGGCGGCGATGTCGGCCGCGGGCCCGGACAGCACGGTGTCGGCCGGGCTGTTGACCGCTGCGACGGCCACCGTGTCGCGGTGGCCGGCGATCGCGGCGAGCGCCCTGGCCTCGTCGCAGACGACGGTGGCCATCACGCCGCCGCTCGGCAGCGCCTGCATCAGCCGGCCGCGGGCGGCGACGAGCCGGCACGCGTCGGCCAGGTCCATGACGTCCGCGACCGTGGCCGCGACGATCTCGCCGACGCTGTGGCCCGTCAGCGCGGCGGGCTGGACGCCCCACGACTGCCAGAGCCGGGCCATCGCGTACTCGACCGCGAACAGGGCGGGCTGGGCGAAGCCGGTCCGGTGCAGCGGCGAGGCGGGGTCGGCCGGGTCCGCGGGGTCGGTGGCGGCCTCGGCGAGCAGGTCCGCCAGCGGCCGGTCCAGCAGGGGGTCCAGGTGGGCCGCGACCTCCTCGATCGCGGCCGCGTACGCGGGTTCGGTGCGCAGCAGTTCGCCCATCCGCGGGTACTGGGAGCCCTGACCGGTGAACAGCCAGGCCACCTTCCGCTGCCGGGGCAGGGCCAGGCTCCCGGTGATCGTCCGGTCCTCGCGCCGCCCGGCCGCGAACGCCTCCAGGCCGTCGGCGAGTTCGAGGGTGCCGGTGCCGGCGGTCGCGACCCCGAGCGGCAGCCGTGACCGGCCCACGTGGGTGGTCAGCGCGATGTCCGCGGGCGACAGGCCGGGCTCCGCGCGCAGGGCGGCCGCGTAGTCGCGGGCCAGCGCGCGCAGCGCGGTCTCGCTGCGCGCCGAGAGGGTCACCACGTTCGTCGTGCGGGCCGGGCCCACGGCGGTGCCCGGCACCGGGGCGGGCGGTTCGGTGACGATCGCGTGCGCGTTGGTGCCCGAGGCGCCGAAGCTGCTGATCGCTCCGGCCTTGACGGGGAGGTCGGCGGGCCAGGGCCGGCGGGCGGTGACGACCTCGATGTCGAGGGCGTTCCAGTCCACGTTCGGGTTCGGCTCCCGCAGGTGCAGGTGCGGCGGGATCTCCTGGTGCTGGAGCGACAGCACCAGTTTCAGCAGGCCCGCCGCGCCCGCCGCCGACTCCAGGTGGCCGATGTTGGTCTTCACCGATCCGACCAGCAGCGGTGTGCCGCCGGCGTGGTGACGGCCGATCACCTGTTGCAGGGCCCGCAGTTCGATCGGGTCGCCCAGCGAGGTTCCGGTGCCGTGCGCCTCCACGTAGCCGATCTCGGCGGGCTCCATCCGCGCCTGGGCCAGCGCGGAGCGGATCACCGCCTGCTGGGCGGCCGGGTTGGGCACCGAGATGCCGCTGGACCTGCCGTCGTGGTTGACCGCCGTGCCGCGGACCACGGCGAGGATGTTGTCCCTGGCCGCCAGCGCGTCGGAGAGCCGCTTGAGCACCACCACGCCGACGCCCTCGCCGCGGGCGTAGCCGTCGGCGGCGGCATCGAAGGTCTTGCACCGGCCGTCCGGCGAGAGCGCGCGGAACTTGCTCAGCAGCACGAAGCTGTACGGGGTCAGCATCAGGTTCACCCCGCCGGCCAGCGCCAGGTCGCACTCGCCGAGCCGCAGCGCCTGGCAGGCGTCGTGCAGGGCCACCAGCGAGGAGGAGCAGGTGGTGTCCACCACCTTGCTCGGGCCCATCAGACCGAAGGTGTACGACACCCGGCCGGCGACGAAGGACGGTTCGCCGATCAGCTGGTAGCCGTCCACGTCGCGGATGTCGCCGACCTCCTGCCGGGCGCGGACGTAGTCGGTGGTGGAGACGCCGAGGAACACGCCGGTCTGGCTGCCTTCGAGCCCGTCCGGCGCGTATCCGGCCCGCTCCAGCGCCTCCCAGACGACCTGGAGGACCAGGCGCTGCTGGGGGTCCATGCCGACCGCCTCGCGCGGGGAGATCCCGAACACGCCCGGCTCGAACCGGTCCACCTCGTCGAGGAAGCCGCCCCGGGTCACGTACGCCTTGCCGGGCGCCTCCGGGTCCGGGTCGAACAGTCGGGACGCGTCGGCCCGGGCGGCGGGGAACTCGCCGGTGGCGTCCACTCCGTCCCGCAGCAGCCGCCAGAAGCCCTCGGGGTCGCTGACTCCGCCGGGCATCCGGCAGCCCAGGCCGATGACGGCCACCGGCTCCGCCGTCCGGCTCCCGGCACCCGCGGCGGTCAGTTGCTCGATCCGGCGCACCGCCTCGACCAGGAGCCGTCGTTCGGTGGAAGCGGGGGGAACAGTGTCGTGGGCCATGGGCTCTGGACCTCCAGCCAATCAGAAATCACTTGTTGAAATCAACACTTGATGAACGACGGGGCGGGTGGGGCCCGCCATGAGCACCCGCGAAAGGCGCGGGGCACCGGAGAGGGCGCCGGGTCGACGGCTCCGGGTCAGCGCAGGAGGACCGGCAGCGCGTCCAGACCCCGGAACGGGGTGCGCAGCTCCCACCTCAGCTCGTGCTCGGGCACGGCGAGCCGCATCGCGGGGAAGGCCCGCAGCAGGGAGATCGTCGCGAGGCCGACGATCTGCAGGGCCAGCCGGGAGCCGACGCAGTAGTGGATGCCGCCGCCGAAGGCCACGTGGTCCCTGGCGTTGTCCCGGTCGAAGTCCAGCCGATCCGGGTCGGCGAACTTCCGCGGATCCCGGTTGGCCGCCGACACCGACAGCACCACCAGCGCGCCCTTCGGGATCACCCCGCCCCCGACCTCGACGTCCTCGGTCGCGTACCGCATGGAGCCCGGCTGCTGCGGGCCGTCGTAACGGAAGATCTCGTCCATCGCCGCCCCCGTCCTGGCGGGGTCGGCCAGCAGTTCGGCCTTCTTCTCCGGGTACCTCAGCAGCCAGTACACGCAGTTGCCGATCATGCTCTGCACGCCGAAGTAGCCGGCCAGCATCACCTGGAGGGCCGCCGCGAGGAGCTCGATCTCCTCGATCCGGCCCTCCTCCTCGGCCACTTCGAGCAGGGTCGTCAGCAGGTCCTCGGCCGGGTGCAGGCGCTTGTCGGCGATCTGCTCGGCCAGCAGCTCCTTGAGCCGGTCCAGCCCCCGCTGCGCCGCCTCGACGTCCTTGCCGCCGGTCAGCTCGTCCATGCCGGAGGTGAAGGCCTGCCGCTTGTCCGGCGACACGCCCAGCAGGTGGGACTGCACCATCACCGGCAACGGCTTGGCGTACTCCTCCACCAGGTCCACCCGGTCCCGGTCCGCCAGGGCGGCGTGCAACTCCGCCGCGGTGCGCAGGATGTGCGGCTCCATCGCGTTGACCCGCTTCGCCGAGAAGGACGGCACGACCAGCTTGCGCAGGCGGGTGTGGTTCGGCTGGTCCTGATTGATCATCATGTGCCCGGAGACCTCGTCACGCCGCAGCACCAGGCCGCCGACCGGCGGGGCGGCCAGGGAGCCGGCACCCCTGGGCCTGGGGGCCTCGTCCAGGCTGCTGCTCAGCCGCAGGTCCGCGTAACAGGCCCGGACATCGTCGTAGCGGCTGACCAGGAACGCCTCGGAACCGTCCCGCAGGATCACCGGACGGACCGGGCCGGCCTCCTGCATCTCCCTGTAGACGGGGTACGGCAGGTTGCCGAACTCGTCGCCCAGGTGGACCGGGCACCCCGCCGCGGCCGCGGCCACCGAGAGGTCATCAGCAGACATCGGATCCCCCAACAATCAGTCGAGCGCCACGGCTCTCCCGCGGCATGCGAAGACGCAACAGGGACGTCCCGCGACACGCGGCCACGGCTCCCGCGGCCGGAGCAGGACGGATGGAGCTCAGGTCCGATCACCGACGGGAAGTCCATTCCCCATCTGATGATTTCACCTTCTGATGAAGAATACGCGCCCCCTCCCCGCTGTCAACGACCAGACGCCACCGCCCTCGCACCCACACCGCCCACCACGCACCCGGACATGCCGAAGCAGGGGTCGTGCAAATGCACGACCCCTGCTGTCACCACCCCGACGCCCTTCGTCCGCCGCTGTCCCGCAGACGACCGGACGCCCTTACCTACTCGGCACTCACTCGACCACGCGGCCCGCGAACGCCGCCAGCCGGTCGGCCGCCGACGCACCCTCGGGCGCCTCGCGCTCCACCCCGAAGGGCAGACCGGACCGATCGTCAGGAAGCATCATCCGCAACTGCGCCAGAGCGGCCGTCATCACCGGCTCCGGCAGATCGATCGCCTGCCCCGTCGAACGGGCCAAGTCCCATCCGTGCAGGCCCAGTTCGACCACCCGCACCGCCACCAGCCGGGACGCCGGACGCTCGCCCATCGGGGTCTGGAACACCCGCTCCAGCACGCCCTCACCGGAGAACGCCCGCCACAGACCGTCCTGCGACTCGCGGAACGCCCGTACCGGGTCGTCGCCCAGCACGTCCTCGCCGGGCGCGACGTCGGCGCCGGTCACCAGCCTGACGAACATCAGATTGCCCGACACGACGTGCGCCACCAACTCCCGCACCGACCAGCCGTCACACGTCGACGGCTCGGTCAGTTGAGGTTGCTTCACCTCCTTCAGCACAGCCTCGAAAGCAGCTCCAGCGACATTCAGCAGCTCAAGGTCGTTTGCCGTCACATGATTTAACCTAACAGCCGTTCAGTGCCCGCAACAAGCGTTCCGGGCAGCTCGATTGCCGGCAATCGAGCTGCCCGGAATCCGGGCCGCGGGTCAGACGGTGAACACCTCGTCGATCACGGCCTGCTGCTCGACCGCGTGCCGCTTGGCCGAACCGACCGCCGGCGCCGAGGACGCGGGACGGGCCACCCGGAGCAGGCGCCCCACGTTGGCCCCGCGGCCGATCACCACGTCCAGGTGGTCGACCAGGTTCATCGCGATGAACGGCCAGGCGCCCTGGTTGGCCGGCTCCTCCTGGGCCCAGACGAACTGGACGTTGTCGCCGTAGCGGGCCAGCTCGTCCCGGAGTTCGGCCACGGGCAGCGGGTAGAGCCGCTCGACCCGGACGATCGCGGTGTCGGTGACGCCGCGCTCGGTGCGGGCGGCCTCCAGGTCGTAGTAGAACTTGCCGGCGGTGATGACCACCTTGCGGACCTGGGCCGGGTCGACGGTGCTGTCGCCGATGACCGGG
>NZ_LFMD02000007.1:1346614-1485390 GCF_015776785.2 Kitasatospora sp. SUK 42
GGCGCCGGGGCACGCACCTCGCCGCGTTGTCGTCGGTCGCCAATGCTCCGCAGTGGCTCCCTCCTCCGCCTTGCGATGCACGCACCCCAACGCCGCCCCGCCCGCCCTCCGGGCGGACGACGGGAGTTTGAAGACAGGCCCCGGGGCCGCCTCGCCTGCGGCCCCAGTATCGGCACTGGCGGGGATCGGCGCCTCCCGGGGCCGGGGGACGCCGGGTGTCCGGAGGCTCGGCGGATCGGCGCCTGCTCGCCGGGGCGCGGAACCCGGGGGCCGGGGCCGACGCGGTGCGCTCGGACGCGCGGACGCGCAGAATCGGTGGTGTCACCTGCCCGCGCCGCCCGGCAGCGGCGCGGCCCGTGCGGCGGGCCCGGAGATTGAGTCGAACGGCCCAAGCGCCGCGCCGGCCCCCGGAGGCACGGTGGAGGCTGACCGGCAGCCCGGCTGACCCCAGGAGGTGGCCATGTCCACCCGCGCCCTCGACGCCGCCACCGTGGAGGAACTCGTCTCCGCGGCGGCGGCCGCGCCCTCGATCCACAACAGCCAGCCCTGGCGCTTCCGGCTCCGGCCGGACACCTCGACCCTGGAGGTCCGGGCGGACCGCAGCCGCTCCGTCCCGGCGGCCGACCCGCAGGGCCGGGCGCTGCACCTCTCCGTCGGCGCGGCCGTCCTCAACCTGCGCGTCGCCGCCCGCCACCTCGGCCGGGCGCCCGAGGTGCGGCTGCTGCCCGACCCGGCTGAACCGGACCTCCTCGCCGCCGTCGGGCTGGCCGCCCCGGCGGCCGCGCCCGCCCCCGGCACCGAGCGGCTGTACGAGGCGATCCCGCGCCGCCACTCCAGCCGCGCCCCGTTCACCGGGGAGCCCGTCCCGCCGGCGGTCCTCGACGAGCTGGTCGAGGCCGCCCGGGCCGAGGACGCCACGCTCCGCCTGCCCGACCACGAGGAGACCGCCCGGCTGCTGGAACTGACCGCGGAGGCCGAGCGCCGCAACGTCACCGACGACGCCCAGCGCGGCGAGAGCCGCAGCTGGATCCACACGGGCGAGACGCCGCCGTTCGGCATTCCGGTCGACGCGCTCGGCCCGCAGGACCAGGCCGGGCGCCTGCCGATGCGCGACTTCTCCGCCATCCACGCCGCCGAGCACCGGGCCCCCGCCCCCTTCGAGGCGGAGCCGCGCCTCGCCGTCCTCACCACCGAGCACGACACCCCCGCGGACTGGCTGCGCGCCGGTCTCGCCCTGGAGCACGTCCTGCTCGCCGCCACCGTCCACGGCGTCCGGGCCTCCCTGCTGCACCAGGCCATGGAGTGGCCCTACCTGCGCTGGGAGGCCCGCGACCCGCACCAGGGCCCCGGCTACGTGCAGATCCTGATCCGCCTCGGCTACGGCCCGGAGGGCGCCGCCACCCCGCGCCTGCCGGTGGGCGAGGTGCTGGACCCCTCCTGAACGCCGGGGACCCGGGCCGCGAGCTGATCACGGCAATCCGGGAGATGCGGTGCGCGGTACGGGATCACCACCATGAGGGGGCGGCCCAATTCCCGCGCTCTCATGTCCCGAGGAGGCCAGGGTGACCACCGTCGAAGCGCCGACCGGCGCAGAACTCGTCGACCGTGCCACGAAGTTGATTCCCCTTCTGCAGAAACACGCACTGTGGTCGGACCAGAACCGCCGGCTGCACGACGAGGTCGTCGAGGCGCTGGCCGATGCCGGCTTCTACCGGATGCGCACGCCCGCGCGGTACGGCGGCTTCGAGTCCGACGCGCGGACGATGGTCGACGTGAGCGCCGAACTGGCGCGTGGCGACGGCGCGGTGGGGTGGACCACGCAGGTCTCGTGGATCCCCACCTGGATGGCGGGCATGTTCCCGGACGAGGTCCAGGACGAGGTGTTCTCCACGCCCGACGTGCGGCTCTGCGGCACGCTGAGCCCCACCGGCATGGCGACGCCGGTCGACGGCGGCTACACGGTCAACGGCCAGTGGGGCTTCATCAGCGGCGCCCTGCACAGCCACTGGCAGGAGATCATCGTCATGTCGCCGACCCCGGACGGCGGCATGCAGCCGCTGATGGGGCTGGTGCCGATGTCGGACCTGGCCATCGTCGACGACTGGCACGCCGCGGGCCTGCGCGGATCCGGCAGCGTCAGCACCGCCGCCCAGGACCTGTTCGTGCCGGAGGCGCGGATGATCCCGCTCGGCGCGATCCTCCAGGGGCAGTCCGCCTCGGTCGCCAACGCCGACTCGCCGATGTACCGGTCGCCGCTGCTCGGGGTCGCCACGGCCTCCTCCGTCGGCACGCCGCTCGGCCTCGCGCGGGCGGCCCGGGACGAGTTCATGCTGCGGCTGCCGAACCGGAAGATCACGTACACCGCGTACGAGGCCCAGCGGGAGGCGCCGATCACCCACCTCCAGGTGGCGGAGGCCGCGCTGAAGACCGACGCGGCGGAGTTCCACGGGCGCCGCACCGCGGACCTGCTGGACGCCAAGGGCGTCAGCGGCGAGAGCTGGACGCTTGAGGAGAGGGTCCGGGCCCGGGCCGACGTGGGCGCGGTCTGCCAGCTGGCCAAGGAGGCGGTGGACCTCCTCGCCGGCGCCAGCGGCGGCTCCTCGATCTACGAGACGGCGCCGATCCAGCGCGTCGCGCGCAACATCCAGGCGATCAACCTGCACGCGCTGATGTACCCCCAGACCGCGTACGAGCTGTACGGGCGGGTGCTCAGCGGCCTGGAGCCCAACTCCTTCTACATCTGACGGGTTCCGCCGCAGGTACCGACCCTGGAGATGATCACGTGAAGATCCTGAAGAAGTGGCTGCCGGCCATCGCCTCGGGGGTGCGCCGCCCCTGGGTGCTCCCGGCGATGGTCGTGGCCGATTCCTTCATCGCGTACTTCGTCCCGCCCTACCTGACGGGCGACCCGAAGAAGGCGCGGCTGCCCAACCTCCGCACGGACCTCAAGTGGCACTACCCGATGCTGGTCGCGCACGTCGCGACCGGCACGATCGCGATGGCCACCGTGCCCTTCCAGCTGTGGCCGGCGCTGCGCGAGAACTACCCGGGGCTGCACCGGTTCCTGGGCCGCGCCTACGTGTTCGGCGGCGTCATCCCGTCCGGCATCACCGCGCTGGTGATCACCCCGCTCGCCTCGGGGCCGGTCGGCAACGGGCTCGGCTCGGTGCTGTGGATGGGCAGCACCGTCGCGGGCTACCGCGCGGCGCGGCAGCACCGGTACGACGACCACCGGCGCTGGATGGTGTACAGCTTCGCGCTGTGCATGCAGATCATCGAGGGCCGGGTGATGCTGCTGACCCTGCCGCACCTGCCCAACTTCAAGCCCTCCTGGTTCCCGAAGATCCTGGAGACCGCCAGCTGGATCGGCATCCTGCTGAACCTGCTCGGCGCCCAGTGGTGGCTGGACCGGACGAAGCCGTCCGCGGCGGACCTCGCCAAGCTCGCCGAACTCGCGAACGTCACCGAGCTCGTGGAGATCGAGGACCTCGCCGAGCTGGCGAAGCTGGTCAGGAGCGTGGCGGCGGCGGCGCCCGACGCACTCGCGCTCCCGGAGTCGTGACGGCCATGCGGGCGACGGTGGTCCCGGGCGTCGGTGCCGCCTGGGCGACCAAGGAGATCCCCCGGCCCCACCCGGGGCCGGGGGAGGTCCTGATCCGGGTCCGGGCCTGCGGGATCTGCGTCAACGACGTCCTGGCGTCCAGGGGCGTGCTGCCGTTCCCGACGACCGACCCGGCCGTGCCCGGGCACGAGCCGGTCGGCGAGGTCGTCGAGGTCGGCGCCGGGGTCACCGCCCGCCGGGAGGGCGACCGGGTGGGCGTCACCTGGGTGCAGGCCGGCTGCGGTCGCTGCGCCTACTGCCGCCGCGGCCTGCCGCCCACCGGGCAGACCGCGCTCAACTGCGAGGCGCCGGTGACCACCGGGTTCACCGCCCAGGGCGGGCTCGCCGAGTACCTGGTCGCCCCGGCGGCCGCCACCGTCCTGCTCCCCGACGGACTGTCGTACGAGCAGGCGGCGCCGATGATGTGCGCCGGCTACACCGCCTGGAGCGCGCTGAGCGCCGCCGACGCCCGCCCGCACGAGCGCGTCGCCGTGCTCGGCATCGGCGCGGTCGGCCACCTCGCGCTGCAACTCGCCAAGGCCTGCGGGCTGGAGGCCGTCGCCATCACCCACTCGCCCGACAAGCACGACGTGGCAAGGGAGTTGGGGGCGGACCTGGTGGTCGCGGACGGCGCCGGGCTGCGCGCGGCGGGCGGCGCCGACGTCGTCCTGGCCACCGGCAGCTCCTACCGGGCCGCCTCGGACAGCCTGCGCGGCCTGCGGACCGACGGCCGGCTGGTGCTCAGCGGGCTCGACGCGGGCGGCGGCTTCGACCTGTCGCCCGCACGGCCGTTCTTCGCCCAGCGGCACCGGATCATCGGCTCCACGCACAACGGCCCCGCCCGGCTGGCCGAACTGCTCGAACTGGCCGCGGCCGGCCGCTGCGTCGCGATGACCGAGGTCTTCGAGGCCGACCGGGCCGCCGAGGCCGCCGAACGGGTCGCGGCCGGGCAGGTGCGGTTCCGCGCGGTGGTCGGCTACTGAAGGCCGCCCGCAGGGTGTCAACTACAGATTGGGGTAACGACCATGCGCGTCATACTGGCCTGTTGGCCGGCCACCGCCCACCTGCATCCCATGGTCACGCTCGCGTGGGCGCTCAAGAGCGCGGGCCACGAGGTCCGCGTCGTCTCGACGCCCGCGCTCAGCGGGGAGATCACCGCGACCGGCCTGTCCGCGGTCGCGCTCGGCGACCCGGACCGGATGCCGGTCCCGATGGGGCCGGGCAACCCGGACCTGCGCCGCCCGGCCGAGGCCATGGCGGACCTCGTCGACGCGCTGGCGGGCGACGATCCGACCGACCGGTTCACCTGGGAGTTCTTCCGGCAGTTCCTGCTGCCCTGCGTGTGGAACTTCCACCCCGCCGACGCGGCCACCGCCGTCGAGGTCTCCGCGGTCGACGACCTGGTCGCCTTCGCCAGGAGCTGGCAGCCGGACCTCGTGCTGTGGGAGCCGTGCTGGCCGTCCGCCGCGGTGGCCGCGCGGGTCGTCGGCGCGGCCCAGGCCCGGGTGCTGTGGGGCCAGGACCCGTTCGCCTGGGCCAGCGACCGGTGGGCGGAGCGGAAGGCCCTGCCGGGCTCGGAGCTCGGCGAGGACCCGATCGCCGCGTACGTGCGGCCGGTCGCCGAGCACTGCGGCGTCGAGGTCGACGACGAGCTGCTCTTCGGGCAGTGGACCATCGACCCGACCCCCACGACGATGCGGCTGCCCTCGTCGCGGTCGCGGATCTCGATGCGCTGGGTGCCGTTCAACGGCGCCGCGCCCGTTCCGGACTGGCTGCTCGAACCCCCGGCGCGGCCGCGGGTGGCGCTGTGCCTGGGCGCGTCCATGCGGCAGTTCGGCAAGGGCGAGGACGACCTCTCGATCGGGATCGGCCGGCTCATCTCGGACGTCTTCGAGGCCGTCGCGGACGCGGACGTGGAACTGGTCGCCACGCTCAACGCCGACCAGCTGTCCCGGCAGAGCAACATCCCGGACAACGTCCGCACCGTCGACTACGTCCCGCTCGACCTGCTCCTGCCGACCTGCTCGGCGCTGATCCACCACGGCGGCCTCGGCACCTGGGTGTCCGCGGTGCCCTACGCCGTCCCGCAGTTCGTCCCGGTCGAGCGGTGGGGCATCGCCTCGCCGATCTCCGGGGCGTACCTGACCGCGACCGGCTCCGGCATCGCCATGGAGCGCGCCGGCACCTCGGTGGCGGACCTGCGCAAGCAGCTGCTCCAGGTCGTCGAGGACCCGGCCTACCGGGCGGGCGCCGAGCGGGTGCAGCAGGACTGGCTGTCGGCGCCGAGCCCGCAGCAGCTGGTGCCGATGCTGGAGGCGCTCACCGAACGGAACAGGACCCGGCGTTAGGGTCGGACGACCAGAACGGCGCCGGACCGGTGGGCTTCCACCGGTCCGGCGCCGCTCTCATGCCGTCAGTCCAGCTCCGGGCCGTGGAAGCCGATCGTGTCCACGGTGAAGAGGCCGGAGCGCGGGGAGCGGAACACCAGGTACAGCGGCTCCGTCCCGCCCGGGTCGGTGACGGGCGCGACCGGCAGCTCGACGTAGCGGTCCAGGCCTCCCGTGTCGGGCACCTCGACCGACACCACGACCGGGCCCCCGGTCACGTGCGACTGCACCTCGATCACGCCGCCCGCGCCGGTGGAGGACACCCGGAGGCCGATCCCGGTGACGCCCGCGAGGTTGACCGGGTCGAACTTGATCCAGTCCCAGCCCCCGATGCCGCCCAGCCGGGAGCCGCCGTCCGCGTCGGCGTACGGCAGCGCCCGCACGCCGAACGACTCGTCGAAGGAGACCGCCGACCGCAGCGCGGGCTGCAGGACGCGGTGCGCCGCACCGGTCAGCGGCGGCACCGCGCCGGAGCCCGGGCGGGTGACCCGGGCGGTGAGGATCCCGATCCGGCCGGTGTCCGCGGCCCCCGCCGGGACGGTCAGCTCGCCCGAGGCGCCGGTGGCGGTGGCCAGCACCGGGCCGTCGACCACGGGCACGCCGTCCACCATGCGGCCGAGCGCGAACTCCACCACGACCGTCGACGGGTCGACCGGCGCCGGGGCGCCGTCGGCGTCGGGTACCGCGACCGCGTACGGGACGGTGCCGCCGAAGCGGAACAGCCGCCCCTCGACGGGCTCGGTGAAGACCGGCTCGGGCCTGGTCGCGCCCGCCGTGACGGTGACGTTCGCGGTCGCCGTGCGGCCGACCGGGTCGACGACCGTCAGCACCGCGGTGTGCACGCCCGGCTTCGTGTACCGGAACCGCACCGGCTCCGGACCGCTGGAGCCGGCCGCGCCGCCGCCCAGGCCCGGATCCCAGAAGTAGCTCAGCTCCCCGCCGCCGGGGCCGTGGCTGCCGGCGGGGGAGAACTCCACCTCCAGCGGCACCGGACCGCTGGTGGCGCTCGCGGTCACCACCGCCGTCGGCGCGTGGGTGCCGCCGGTGTGGTCGATCCGGTACAGCGCCGGTGCGCCGGTGCGGCCGCCCGCGTCCAGGACGTACAGCGCGCCGTCCGGGCCGAAGTCGACGTCCACCGGTTCGGCCGGCGCCAGCGAGCCGAGGAACGGACGGATCTCTCCGGGGCGGCCGTCCGCCTCGACGGCGATCTCCTTGATCCACCCGCGCTCGCGCTCGTAGCCGAAGAACCGGCCGTCGTACTCCGCCGGGAACCGGGCGTCGGACGACAGGTCCGCGTCGAAGCGGTAGACGGGGCCGCCCATCGGCGAGGCTCCCCCCTTGCGGGCCTCGAACGCGCCCTCGGCGTCGGAGTCGTAGCCGATCCAGTCCGGGGCGAGCGGCGGCAGCTGCGCCAGCCCGGTGTTGCGCGGGCTGTCGTTCACCGTCGCGGCGTACGGCCAGCCGTAGTTGCCCGGCCCGGTGATCAGCAGGAACCGGGCCCGCCCGCCGGGGCCGCGCTCCGGCTGCCCGGCGCCGGTGTCCGGGCCGTGGTCGCCGAGGAGGATCCGGCCGGTCGCGGTGTCCACCGAGAAGCGGGCGGGGTTGCGCAGGCCCATGGCGTAGATCTCCGGGCGGGTCGACGCCGTGCCGGGGGCGAACAGGTTCCCGGCCGGGATCCGGTAGCCGCCGTCGGGCTGCACGGCGATGCGCAGCAGCTTCCCGCGCAGGTCGTCGGTGTTGGCCGAGGTGCGCCGGGCGTCGAAGACCGGGGCGCGCCCGGGGCGTCCGTCGGCGGGGGAGAAGCCGTCGAAGGTGAACGGGGAGCTGTTGTCGCCGGTCGAGAGCAGCAGGTTCCCGTCGGCGTCGAAGCCGATGCGGCCGCCCAGGTTGGTCACCGCGCCCCGGTCGGCCGGGACGGTCAGGATCCGCTGCTCCCGGGTGAGGTCCAGGGTGCCGATGGTGGTCAGCGGCACCCGGGAGAGCTGGTGGTGGCCGACGAACGGCCGGAAGTCCGCCTCGGAGCCCTCCTCGGGGGCGGCGCCGGGCGGGGTGTCCAGCGTCGGCGCGTAGTACAGGTAGACCCAGTCGTTGGCGGTGAAGTGGGGGTCGACGGCGACGGCGAGGAGGCCGTCCCCGCCGTGGGTGTACACGGGCAGCCGGGCGGCCGTCGTGGTGACGCCGTCCGGAGACGTCAGCCGGACCACGCCGTCGCGCGCCGCGTGCAGCACCCGGCGGTCCGGCAGGACGGCCATGGCGGTCGGCTCGCCCAGGTCGTCCGGGCCCTCGGCGAGCGGCACCCGCTCGAAGTCGCCGTCCGGCTCGGTGGCCGGCCCCGTCCAGCCGCCGGTGTCCCGGCCCATCGCGAACAGGATTCCGCCGCAGAGGTGTTGACGGAACGCGGGATCGGCATAACTCTCGATGCTGTGGCCGAGGTTCGTGTACCAGGCACGCCCCGCGCCGACCCGGTGGCACCAGGCGATCGGATGGTCGTCGCCCATCGGCCCGAAACCGGGGTTGTAGCTGGCCTCGTCCAGGGTCGCGAGGACGTGCACGCGCTGGCGCGGTGACTCGTAGAAGTTCCACCACTCCTCGGCGAACTTCCATTCCCCCGGCAGGTGTTCGGTCGAGACGTGCCGGTCGTCCACGACCCGGACGATCGCCTCCTGGGTTTCCGGAAAACCCGGTCCGCGCGGCAGCGACCTGATGTAGGTGCCGACCAACTCGTCGTAGTACCAAGGCCAGTTGTTCTCCTGCCCGGCCGGGCCGTGCACCCCCACCCAGCCGCCGCCACCGGTGACATAGCGGCGGAACGCGGCCCGCTGCCGTTCGTCGAATACGACGCCGATGGTGTTCAGCCAGACCACCGCGTCGAACCGCACCAGGTTCGCGTCGGTGAACGCGGCCGAATCCTGGGTCTGTTCCACGGTGAATCCGTGTTCGGCGCCCAATTCCTCGATGGCCGCGATGCCGTACTCGATCGAGGCGTGTCGCAGATTGGGTGCGGTCTGATGAAAGATCAGGATCCTGTTGGTCGCCGGCACTCCGGTCCTCCTCGCGCGTCGGTGGTTCCTGCACCCGGTTCTAGCCGGTCCGGGCACGCTCACGCACCTTCGAGCGTGCGCGGTTCCCCCCCGAGGTTCGCATTCAGGGAGAAGCACCCGCGGATACGTCTCGGGCACATTGATGGCATCGGATACGAAGTCGCTGTTTCCAATGGAGGCAGATCCATGGCTCATCAGACTCTGCTGTCCGTGCGCGAGGACACCGCGCTACCGGGGCGATTCTCCCGGTCCGCAGCCATGAGGGATGCCGGTGCGGGTATGTCCACGGCGGAGTTCTCCGGATGGTTCGCCGGGCGCAGGTCGGCCAACCGGTTCCGGGTCGACCGGATTCCGTTCAACGCGTTGGAGGGCTGGTCCTTCGAAGAGGGGACCGGGAATATCGCCCACCGCAGTGGAAGATTCTTCACCGTCGAGGGACTTCACATCGTGGTCGGCAACGGCCCGTTCCCGGAATGGCAGCAACCCATCATCGTCCAGCCCGAGGTCGGCATCCTCGGCATCCTGGCGAAGGAATTCGACGGGGTCCTGCACTTCCTGATGCAGGCGAAGATGGAACCGGGCAATCCCAACCTGTTGCAGCTGTCGCCGACCGTCCAGGCCACCCGCAGCAACTACACCAAGGTGCACCGGGGCGCCGACGTCAAGTACCTCGACTACTTCACCGACCGCAACCGCAGCCGGGTGCTGGTCGACGTGCTCCAGTCCGAACACGGCGCGTGGTTCTTCCTGAAGTCCAACCGCAACATGATCGTCGAAGTGGACGAGGACGTGCCGGTCGGCGAGGACTTCTGCTGGCTGACGCTCGGTCAGATCGGCGAACTGCTGCGCCGCGACAACGTCGTGAACATGGACGCGCGCACCGTGCTCGCCTGCGCCCCGACCGCGCACGCGGAGGCCGGCGTGATGCACTCCGACATCGACCTGCTGTCCTGGTTCACCTTCGAGCGCTCCCGGCACGACGTCCGGGTCCAGCGGATCCCGCTGTCCCCGTTGCAGGGCTGGGAGCGCGGCGAGAGCTCCATCGACCACGAACTCAGCCGGTACTTCCGGGTGATGGCCGTGTCGGTGGAGGCGGGCAACCGGGAGGTGACCGGCTGGACCCAGCCGCTGTTCGAGCCCCGGGCGCGCGGCATCGTCGCCTTCGTGGTCCGGCGCTTCCAGGGCGTCCCCCACGTGCTGGTCCACTCCCGGGTGGAGGCCGGCTTCCGGGACACCGTCGAACTCGGGCCGACCGTCCAGTTCACCCCGGAGCACTACGCGCACCTGCCGGCGATGAGCCGCCCCCGCTTCCAGGAGCTGGTGATGGACATCGAGCCCGGCCGGATCCGCTACGACGCCCTGCACTCGGAGGAGGGCGGCCGGTTCTTCAACGCGGTCAGCCGCTACCTCATCATCGAGGCCGACGAGGAGCAGGCGCCGGCCCAGCCGCCGGCGGGCTACCTCTGGGTCACCCCGGGGCAGCTGAACTCGCTGGTCCGGCACGGGCGTTACGTCAACGTCCAGGGCCGGACCCTGCTGTCGGTCATCAACTCCGGAGCGGTCGAGCTGTGAGCGGGAACCAGCCGCGGGCCCTGAAGGCCCTCGTGCTCTCCGGCGGGGCCGGCACCCGGCTGCGCCCCTTCACCCACACCTCCGCCAAGCAGCTGGTGCCGGTGGCCAACAAGCCGGTGCTCTTCTACGGCCTGGAGGCGATCGCCGAGGCGGGCATCACCGAGGTCGGCATCATCGTCGGGGACACCGCCGAGGAGATCAGGGAGGCGGTCGGCGACGGCTCCACCTTCGGCCTGAAGGTGACGTACATCCCGCAGACCGCGCCGCTGGGCCTGGCCCACGCCGTGCTGATCGCCCGGGAGTACCTCGGCGACGACGACTTCCTGATGTACCTCGGCGACAACTTCATCGGCGGCGGCATGACCGGCCTCGTCGACGAGTTCCGGGCGCGGCGGCCGGACGCGCAGGTCGCGGTCACCAGGGTCGCCGACCCGCGGGCCTTCGGCGTGGCCGAACTCGGGCCCGACGGACGGGTGGTGGCCCTGGAGGAGAAACCCGCCGAACCCAGGAGCGACCTGGCCCTGGTCGGTGTCTACCTGTTCACTGCCGCCGTGCACGAGGCCGTACGGGCCATCGAGCCCTCGGCACGCGGCGAACTGGAGATCACCCACGCCTTGCAGTGGCTGATCGACCAGCGGCACGACGTCCGGGCCGGCCTGCTCTCCGGCTACTGGAAGGACACCGGGAGCGTCGCCGACATGCTGGAGGTCAACCGGGCCGTCCTGGAGCAGACCGAGGCGCGGGTCGACGGAGAGGTCGACGCGGAGAGCGAGCTGGTCGGACGGGTGCGGATCGAGCGCGGGGCCCGGGTCACCGGCTCGCGCATCGTCGGCCCCGCCGTGATCGGACCGGACACCGTGGTCTCCGGCTCCTACGTCGGCCCGTTCACCTCGATCTCCCGCGACTGCCGGATCACCGACAGCGAGATCGAGTTCTCGATCGTCCTGGACGGCTCCTCGGTGCGCGGCGCCCGCCGGGTGCACGCCTCGATCATCGGACGCAACGTCGAGGTGACACCCGCCCCGCGGGTGGCCGCCGCGCACCGGCTGGTCCTCGGAGACCACAGCAAGGTTCAGCTCCCCTGAGCGAACCGCGAGAAGACAGGCCCTGTTGATCCCCACAGAAGGGTGGAATTTGGTGGCGTACCGTGAGCGATTCCGCAGACTGATACCTGGCCTGGTGGTGATTTTGGTGGCCGCCTCGCTCTTCTTCGCCGCACGTGCCTCGGTCGCGGCGCCGGGGGGTGACGAGGTGGCGAAGCAGTACGGCTTCAAGGAGATGCCCATCGCCATGCCGCCCGGCTACGAGCAGAAGCCGATGAACACCGTCCGGGTGGTCAACCCGGCGTACCAGAAGATCCGTTCGTGGATCTCCTCGGTCGGGGCCAGCATCGCGATCAACGATGTCACCGGCCACGGCGTGGCCGACGGCATGTGCATCGTGGACACCCGCACCAACAGCGTGGTGGTGACCTACACACCGACCGCCCGGCCGGCCGACAGGTTCACGCCCTTCGTGCTCGACGGCGCGCCGCTGCCGATGGACGACGCCATGGCGCCCACCGGCTGCACCCCCGGGGACTTCAACGGGGACGGCCGGACGGACTTCCTGGTGACGTACTGGGGCCGCACGCCGATCCTGTTCATGGCGAAGTCGGACGCCACCACGCCCTCGGCGAGCGCCTACGTGCCGAGGGAGCTGCTGCCCTCGCAGTCCATCGACGGCAAGTACCACGGCCCGCGCTGGAACACCGACGCCGCCTACGTGGGCGACCTCGACGGCACCGGCCACCCCTCGATCGTCATCGGCAACTACTTCCCCGACTCGGACGTGCTCGACCCGAACGGCCTGAAGAACGTGGTGATGAACGACTCGCTGTCCAGCGCCAAGAACGCGGGCGGCGACCACGTCCTGCGCTGGTACGGCGGGACGGCGGGCACGGAGCCGACGGCCTCGTACATCGAGGAGAAGGACGCCATCCCGTACGACGCGTCGACGGGCTGGACGCTGGCCATCTCGGGTGCGGACCTGACCGGCGAGGGCCTGCCCGACCTGTACATCGCCAACGACTTCGGCCACGCGCACCTGCTGTACAACCGGTCGACGCCCGGGAAGATCCGCTTCACCGAGGCCAAGGGCGAACGCACCCCGACCACGCCCAAGTCCTTCATCCTGGGCAACGGTTCGTTCAAGGGCATGGGCGTCGACTTCGGCGACCTCCGCCGCACCGGCAAGTACGACATGATGGTCAGCAACATCACCGTCGCCTGGGGCCTGGAGGAGAGCAACTTCCTCTGGATCAACCAGGCGAAGGACGAGGACGAGATGCGGCGCAAGCTCGACGCGGGCGTCGCGCCGTTCACCCAGCAGGCCCAGGAGCACGGCGTGGCCTGGACCGGCTGGGGCTGGGACACCAAGATGGGCGACTTCCTCAACAACGGGGACCTCTCCATCCTCCAGTCCGACGGGTTCGTCAAGGGCAACATCGACCGCTGGCCGTGGCTGCAGGAGATGGCCATGACCAACGACGACCTGCTCTCCAACCCGGCGATGTGGCCCAACGTCCAGCCGGGCGACGACATCGCCGGTGACGAGGCGATCGCCTTCTACGCGAAGAGCCCCAGCGGCAAGTTCGTCAACATCAGCGAGGACCTGGGCATCGCGGTGAAGACCCCGACCCGGGCCATCGCCACCGGCGACACCACCGGCACCGGCGCGCTGGACTTCGCCGTGGCCCGCCAGTGGGGGCCGCCCGCCTTCTACTGCAACACCTCGCCGAACCGGGGCAACTACCTGAACCTGAACCTGTTCCGGCCGCTCGCGGACGGCGCCGGCGCGGGCCAGGGCCTGGTGAACACCGGCGTGCCCGCGTACGGCACCACGGTGAAGGTCACCACCCCGGACGGCACCCAGATCTCCCAGCTCGACGGTGGCGGCGGCCACAGCGGCTTCCGCAGCTTCGACGTGCGCTTCGGGCTCGGCTCCTACCAGGGGCCGGTCACCGTCAACCTGAGGTGGCGGGACGCGAGCGGCGCGCAGCACGAGAAGACGCAGCAGCTCACCGCCGGCCGCCACTCCCTCATGCTGAGCAGCGACGTCCAGGAGGTTTCGAGCCGATGACAGCCACCAAGGCGAAGGACCCCAGGTACCTCGCCCTGCGCAACTTCGCGATCTCGATCAGCGTGTTCAACGCCTTCGGCTACACCCTGCTGGGCTTCGAGCAGCCGTGGCTGTGGCCGTTCATCGCGGTGGCCACCGCCTACACCTGTGAGATCTGCTTCGAGCTGGTCAGCGCCTGGGCCCAGCGGCGCGCCCCCCGCTTCCGGGGGAACGGCTTCCGCGGGCTGTACGAGTTCCTGCTGCCGGCGCACATCACGGCCCTGGCCGTCAACATGTTGACCTACGGCAACAACCAGCTGCTGCCGCTGTTCTTCGGCGTGGTCATCGGCGTCGGCGGGAAGCACGCGTTGCAGGCCCCGATCGCGGGCCGGATGCGGCACTTCATGAACCCGTCGAACTTCGGCATCACGATGTCGCTGGTGTGCTTCGGCTCCTGGTTCAGCATCGCGCCGCCGTACGAGTTCACGGAGAACGCGAACACCTTCTTCCGGGTGATGATCCCGCTGATCATCGCCACGGCCGGAACGGTGATCAACGCCCTGCTCACCAAGCGGACCCCGCTGATCGTGGGCTGGCTCGGCGCCTTCGCCATCCAGGCCTTCATCCGGCACTGGATCTGGGACGTCGCGCTGTTCTCCGCGCTCGGTGCGATGACCGGTGTCGCCTTCGTGCTGTTCACCAACTACATGATCTCCGACCCGGGGACGACGCCGATGAAGGGCCGGGCGCAGTTCATGTTCGGCTCCTCGGTCGCCTTCGTGTACGCGATCCTCATGCAGTTCAACGTCGTCTACACGCTGTTCTTCGCGACCACGATCGTCTGTGGGCTGCGCGGGCTCGGCTGGTGGGTGGCGCACCTGATCAACCGGTCCCGGCAGGCGCGCGTCGTCGGCGCGGCGGCCGCCGACGAGGCGGCCGCCAGGCTGCCGAAGGCGGAGGCCGGGGCGGTCGCGGCCTGATCCGTCGAAGGGGCTTGTGGCGCCGACCGCGCGGTCGGCGCCACAAGCCCCTTTCCGCGTTCGCCGGCTACTGCCCGGCTGCCGAGGCCTCCGAAGCCTCCGAGGCCTCCGCCGGCGGGTCGAACGGCCCCCAGGTGAACGCGGGCAGCCATGGCCCGGGATCGGTGCTCCAGTCGAGGTCGGAGATCTGCCGGTGCGTCCGCCGCCCGGTGAGCGAGCGCAGCAGGTCGTGGCGGTGCCCGTGGACGGTGGCGCCCGGCTCGCCGTCACCGGCCTGCCACTGGCCGCCGGGCGTCTCGATCCGCAGCGCGGGCAGCCCGTGCTCGCGCACGGAGTTGGCGAGGCCGCGGACGACGAGGTCCAGCGAGGACGGGTAGGAGGGGTGGTCGTGGGGGACGGGCGCGCCCAGGGCCCGCCGGATGTCGAGCTCGTGGGTGAGGGCGTCCATCATCATCATGGTGTGGCGCAGCTGCGGGGTGGTGGTGACCACCTTGGCCATCGGGGCGTCCAACGCGGCCCACTCGGTGAGGAGTTCGTCCAGGGAGGCGTCGAAGCCCGCGTGCGGGACCTCCCACAGGTTGCCGGGGGCGTCGGCGGCGACGGCGCGGCCGATCGCCACCAGGTGGCCCACGGCGTCCAGGACGGTCCAGCCCGGACACGCGGGGACGGGGAGGCTCGCGGCCTCGGGCCGGCCGCCGGTCAACTCCGTGATGTTCTCCCGGGAGTTGCGGTAGGCGAGATGGTCGGGCCAGCGCTCCCACCGGTTGGCGGCGGGCGCCGTGGCGTCGTGGCGACGATCCGTGCTCATACGGGTTCTCCTCGGTCGGGGGTGTTCGTTGCCGGGCGTCGTGCGAAGCCATTGCATTCTGTCCGACGCGCTTTCGGCGTTGGGCGGCCGGTCCGCCGAGACAGCACTTCCGGAGATGCCCGAGCGCGGTCCGAGGCGGATTCTGACAGTGAAGTACTGCCTGACAGACGGGAGTTGTCGGAAATGACAGCGATAGCCAACCTGGACGCCTACTACGGCGAGTTCACCAGCGAGCAGGAGAAGGACGTCCTGAGCGTTCCGCTGCGACTGGTCGCCGCGTGGGCGCGCAACGACGCCGAGGGCGTTGCGGACTCCTTCACCGAGGACGGGATCCTGATCCTCCCGGGCGACGTGCTCAAGCGTGGCCGCGAGGAGATCCGGGTGTTCATGGCGGCCGCGTACGCCGGCCCCTTCAAGGGCACCGGCGTGACCGGCGCGCCGGTCGACGTCCGGTTCGCCAGCGACGACGTGGCGCTGATCCGCACCCACGGCGGCATCCTGGCGCCCGGCGAGACCGAGATCGCCGAGGAGCTCGCGGTCCGCTCCACCTGGGTGGTGGTCCGCACCGACGGCGAGTGGCGGCTCGCGGCGTACCAGAACAGCCCCCGCGGCGCCGGCGCGACCCTGCGCTGGTAGTCCGGACCGGTCCCGAATTCCACACCCCTGAACAGGAGATGAGAGGATGACGGAGAAGGCGGCGTCGCTGGTGACGCAGGCCAAGCAGTGGGCCTCGCGCTACGGCGAGTTCTCGAACGGAACCGAGGGCGCGGTGCTCACGGTGCCGCTGCGGGTGGGTGCGGCCTGGGCTTCGCATGACGCGGACACCCTCGCCGAGCTGTACACCGAGGACGGCAGCGAGCTGATCGGCGACATCCAGCTCCGGGGCCGCGAGGAGATCCGGGCCTACCTGGCCGAGGCCTTCGCGGGTTCGTACCGGGGCTCCCGGCTGGTCGACGAGCCCGTCGACATCAAGCTGCTCACCGCCGACGTGGCGGTGGCGGTCACCGAGGGCGGAATCGTTCGCGCCGGGGAGGAGGCGCCGGCCCCCGAGAACAGCTTCCGGGCGACCTGGGTGGTCGTCAGGAGGGACGGCGACTGGCGGCTGTTCAGCCACCAGACCAGCCCGCTGAAGGGCTGATCCGCGCACGCGCCGACCGCCCCGGATTCTCCTTGGTGTCCGGGGCGGTCGCGTCTCTCGACGCGGAGACGCGGAGGCGCACAGGCGCACAGGCGCGGGGGCGCGGAACGCAACCGTGGAGATGCCCGCCGGGAAACCGCGCCGGGAGCATGGAGAGGCCGGATTTCCGGTCCCGAACCGGGAGGGATCATGCCGACGACCTGGGGTTCGCTGCGCAGGCTGCTGCTGACGCCGCAACTGGCCGAGGTGACCTTCGCCCGCCGGGGGTTCCCGGTGACGCGCTCGCCGTCCACCGAACGGCTGGAGGCGGTGCCGCAGGCGGTGGTCTGCGGCTTCGAGTGGGGCATCGACGCCCGCTCCCAGTGGGAGCTGGAGCGCCGGTTGAGCCTCGTCGATCCGGAACAACGAGGGTTCGCCTACGAGGGCGCCACGATGGCCTTCACCATCCTGGACGCGACCGGCCGGGGCCGGCGGACCCGTGACCTGCTGACCGGCCCCGGCCAGCCGCACATCTTCCTGGCCTACATCGGCATCGGCTTCGCCATGGCGCGGCTGCCGCGGCCCCTGTGGAAGAAGGTGCTGCCCGACCTGGGCGGCATTCCGTACCACCCGACGATGAGCTGGCTCGCGGTCGACGGCTACGGCTTCGACCTCGCCTACTTCCACACCCGGCGCTGGGTGGACGAGCAGCGGGTGCCGGAGCCGTACCCCTGGCTGGGGGACTCCGGGTACTTCCCGCGGGCGGTGGACCAGGGGATCGGCCGGGCGCTGTGGTTCATCCACGGCGGGCAGCCGGTCCAGGTCGCCGCCGCCGTCCGGAAGTTCGCCGACCACCGGCACGCCGACCTGTGGAGCGGTGTCGGCCTGGCGGCGACCTTCGCCGGGGGCTGCCCGGCCGAGGGCCTGGTCGAGCTGCGCGGCGAGGCCGGCCCGCACCGGGCGCAGCTGGCCCAGGGCTCGGTGTTCGCGTCCAAGGCGCGGATCCACGCGGGCTTCGTCCCGGAGCACGGCGACCCCGCCTCGGTGGCGCTGACCGGTCTGTCGGCGGCCGAGGCCGCGGCACTGGCCGACGACTCGGCCGCCCACGAGGCCGGCCCGGACGGCGAGCCGGCCTACGAGGTGTGGCGGGCCAATGTCCGGGCCAGTTTCGGAGCCCTGGATTCCGCTCGCTGACCCGGACCGATCGCGGGGGTGAATTCGTCGCTTTCCGCAACACCCACATCAGGATGAACGAGGGGAGAACAACGTGCCCAGCGCATGGCGGAACCTCCGCCGTCGTGTCCTCACGCCGAGCGTTTCCGAGACACTACTCGACAAGCGCGGCTTCCATAAGAAGTCGCCGGCCGCCCAGGAGGTGCTGGAGACGGTCGGCCGGACATTCCTCGAAGGTTATTCGTACGCCATGGAGGCGCGGATCCCGGCCGAGGCGGAGGAACGCCTGGAGGGAATCCCGACCCGCTTCCGCGGATTCGCGTACGAGGGCGCCGGCATGGGTTTCGCCATGCTCGACGGTTTGCCTGTTGCCGGCCGCGGCGCGGTGTCCGGTTTCCTTTCCGGAAAAGGCGCGGACCACATCTACATGGTGTATGTCGGAATCGGCTGGGCCATGGCGCGCCTGCCGCGGTCCTGCTGGCCCGACATCGACCGGCTGGACCCGCTGCTGCGCTGGCTGGTGCTCGACGGCTACGGCTTCCACCAGGCGTACTTCCGGACCGCGGACTACGTCCACAAGCAGTACCGGGAGGACGTGTTCCCCTGGCCGGCCCACGACTCGCCCTCGTACGCCGGCCGGGCGATCGACCAGGGCATCGGCCGGGCCCTGTGGTTCGTCGGCGGCACCGACGCGGACCTGGTGGCCACGATGATCGAGAAGTTCCCCGAGTCCCGGCGGTCCGACCTCTTCAGCGGCGCCGGACTGGCCGCCACCTACGCCGGCGGCGCCGAGGAGGAGGAGCTGCGGGCCTTCCGGGACCGTGCGGGGGAGCACCGCGACATGGTCGCGCAGGGCAGCGCGTTCGCGGCCGAGGCCCGTATCAAGGCCGGGCTGCTCACGCCGCACACCGAGCTCGCGACGCGGATCTTCTGCGGCACCGGGCCGGTCGAGGCGGCGAAGGTCACCCAGGACCGGCTGCCGGCCGGCGGGGCGAGCGGCGGGCTGCCCGCCTACCAACTGTGGCGCGAGGCCATCGCGAGCGCCTTCGCCGAGCACGGAAGGGGGTAGCCGTGACCACGGCACACCGGGTGCCGCCCGGCCCGCCGCGCAGCGCCACCCCGGCCCTGCTGAGGAACCTGGCGGGGGACCGGCTCGCGCTGATGCGCTCGGCCGCCGCCGAGTACGGCGACGCGGTGCGGATGTCGATCGGCCCCAAGACGCTCTACTTCTTCAACCACCCCGACCACGCCAAGCACGTGCTGGCGGACAACGCCGCCAACTACCACAAGGGCATCGGGCTCATCCAGGCCCGCCGGGCCCTCGGCAACGGCCTGCTGACCAGCGAGGGCGAGCTCTGGAAGAAGCAGCGCAAGCTGATCCAGCCGGCCTTCCAGCACAAGCGGATCTCCCAGCAGGCCGACGTGGTCGCGGAGGAGGCGGCCAAGCTGGTCGGCCGGCTCCGCGCCCACGAGGGCGGCGGGCCCGTCGACGTCGTGCACGAGATGACGGGGCTCACCCTCGGAGTGCTGGGCCGCACCCTGCTCGACGTCGACCTCGGCGCCTTCGAGGGGGTCGGGCAGGACTTCGAGGCGGTCCAGGACCAGGCCATGTTCGACATGGTCACCATGGGCATGGTGCCGGGCTGGGTGCCGCTGGCCAAGCAGCGCCGGTTCCAGCAGGCCCGGCGGGACCTTCAGCAGGTGGTCGACCGGCTGGTGGCGGACCGGCGCTCGCGCGACGGCGCCGGGACGGAGGCGGACGACGTGCTCTCCCGGCTGATCGTCTCCACCCGGGCGGAGCCCGACCCGGACGTCGGCCGGCAGCGCATGCGGGACGAGCTGGTCACCCTGCTGCTGGCCGGCCACGAGACCACGGCGAGCACCCTCGGCTGGACCTTCTACCTGGCCGACCGCCACCCCGAGGTGATGGAGCGGCTGCGCGCCGAGGCCGTCGAGGTGCTCGGGGACCGGCTGCCGCGCTTCGAGGACCTGCACAACCTGCGCTACACGGCGCGGGTGGTGGAGGAGGTCATGCGGCTCTACCCGCCGGTGTGGATCCTGCCCCGGCAGGCGCAGGGCGAGGACGAGGTGGGCGGGTACCGGGTGCCGGCCGGAGCCGACGTCCTGATCTGCCCGTACACGCTGCACCGCCACCCGGGGTTCTGGGACGCCCCGGACCAGTTCGATCCGGACCGCTTCCACCCGGACCGGGTGTCGGACCGGCCGAGGTACGCCTACATCCCGTTCGGGGCCGGTCCGCGCTTCTGCGTCGGCAACCACCTCGGGCTGATGGAGGCGACGTTCACGATCGCCCTGGTCGCCCGCGAGCTGCGGCTGGCCAAGGTGCCCGGCTACCGGGTGGTGGCCGAGCCGATGCTGTCCCTGCGGGTGCGCGGCGGCCTGCCGATGACGGTGCACTCCGTCGCCTAGCCGACCTTGCGCGAGCCGGTGCGCGCAGCCTCCTGTGGACGACCTCCCAGGGGGCTGCGCGCCGGGGACCACGGGCTCGTCGGAGTCGGCGCGGGGGCGCGGGGACGGTGGCTCAGCCGGCGATCGACGCCGCGGTGAAGGCCTCGGCCCGGACGTCCAGCAGGGCCATCAGGACCGGCGGGTCGAGGGCCCGGATCGGCCGCAGCCGCAGTTCGACGGGCAGCAGCGGTATGTCGGGACGGGCCTCGATCGGCCCGACGGAACCCACGGAGAGCTCCTGATCGCCGGTCAGCACCTCGCCCATGGAGGCCGGGACGGAATGTGCCAGCAGATACCAGGTGCCGGCCGGTGCCTGCTCCAGGCAGAAGCTCCCGGGGCGGGGCAGGACGGTACAGGCGGCTGGTCTCCCCTCCGGGATCCGGGTGGGGAACAGGCCGACGAACACACAGCCGAGGTCGCCGGCGACCGAGGCCCGGATCTCGCCCCGCACGGTCGCGAGGTCGGGGTTGGCGCCGCCGCAGGGGGCGATCTGGATCCGGGTGGTGAAGCCCTTGAGCTGACGGAACATCGAGGGCGAAACACCCACACTGCTCGCGAACCGCGAGCTGAACGTGCCGACGCTGTTGTACCCGACGCGGTGACTGATCTCGGTCACCGTGAGCGCGGTCGCCATGAGGAGTCGTTTGGCCTCTTCGATCCGAAGGGCCGAGAGGAAGCGGCCCGGCGAAACCCCGGTCACCCGCTGGAATTCCCTGGAGAAATGGAACTTGCTGTACATGGCTGCCTGTGCCATATCATCTATGGTCAGCAGCTCCCCTATATTCTCGTGCATGGTTTCGATGGCCCGGGTCACGGCTTGCTCGATAGCTGGTTTCATCCCGACTCCAAGTTCGCTGACACGTGTGCAGGGCGACCTAGCTAAAAACGGGTTAAGGAAAAACCTCCCTCTTGAAAATATCGCAGACGATAATATCGCTGCGATAACGACTGTCGACCGTAGCAGCTGGCCATGACAAGTGCAATGGTCACGGCATGCACCGATGGCATAGGCCAAGTCCGGAGATACCAGTCGGTAATTTTTCGGACCGGTCTCAGCAATGCAGGAGATGCCAGCGGGGCAGTTGTGCGCGGACGATGCTGGGGTCACCTAGGTGAAAACTTCTGAGGAGGCGCAGGTGCGCTCAGAATCCCGAGATGAACGGGAAGAACGGACGATGACGCTGGAGGCGTTCGCGGACACGATCGTCCCGGGCGAGAAGCGGTCACCCGACGACCGGGCCGTCGCGGGCGCGTCGCCCGGCGGCGGCGCGGTGGCGGCCGGCGCCATCGAACTGCTGGAGACGCCGGCGACGGGGGTGTCGACGGTCCTGGATGACTATGCCCGGATGTTGAACGAACATGCGCGGACCCACGCGACCGAGCACGGCCTCGGGCTCGACGAGACGGTGCCGCCCTTCGTCGCGCTCCCGTTCGAGGACCGGACCGCCGTCGTCCGGAAGCTGACCGGGCAGGACCAGGAGGACCGCGAACTCTGGGTCCTGCTCGCCCTGTTCAGCAACATGGCGTTCGACACCGCCGCCCACATGCACACCGCCGACGCGATGGCGGCCGGCCACCCGGGCCTGGTCACGATGGGCTTCATGAAGGCGGACGACGACGGCCTGTGGCGGTTCCCCGACTTCTCGTACGGCCGCCGCCTCGCCGACCCGCACCCGGACACCACGCCCACAGGGAGCCCCGCATGAGCAGCACCGAGAGCACCGACGTCCTGATCGTGGGGAGCGGCTTCGGCGGCGCGATCGCGGCCTACCACCTGGCCGCCGGCGGCGCGAAGGTCACCGTGCTCGAACGCGGCCCGTGGCTGGAGGCCGACGACTTCGACCACGACTTCCTGCTCGGCTCCTCGTACACCCGCATCTTCGACTTCGTGGTCGGCGACGGCATGAGCCTGCTCGGCGGCAACTGCGTCGGCGGCGGCAGCGTGGTGTACTTCGCCGCGATGCCGCGGGCGCCGCGCTTCGCCTTCGAGCGCAAGGGCAGCATCGGCCGCCGGATGTGGCCCTCGGCCATCACCCGCGACTCCCTCGACCCGTGGTACGACCGGGTGGTCGAGGCGCTGCCGATCACCCAGCAGGACTGGAACGACGTCACGTACTCCGGCGGCCTGTTCGCGGCCGCCTGCGACCACGCCGGGCGGACGGCCAACCCCGTCCCGGCCGCGATCGACCGGGCGAAGTGCACCAACTGCAACTGGATGATGGCCGGTTGCCGCTTCGACGCGAAGCGCTCCCTGCTGCTGAACTACCTGCCGGCGGCCCTCGCCCACGGCGCGGAGATCCGGCCGCTGCACGAGGTGCAGCACCTGTCCCGGACGGACGACGGCGGCTACCGGGTGCACTACAACGTCATCGACGACACCGACTACCGGGTGCACGTCGGCAACGGGACGATCGACGCGAAGATCGTCATCCTCGCGGCCGGCGCCGGTGCCACCCCGGTGATCCTCCAGCGCTCCGAGGCCACCCTCGGCGCCATGCCGCACGCCGTGGGCCGCTACTTCTCCGGCAACGGCGAGCGGCTCAACACCGCCGTCGTCAACGAGGACCGGGCGCGCGAGCTGCTCGGGCTCAAGCGCGGCGACGGCCAGGCCTTCCGGGCCAACCAGATCGGCAAGGGCCCGGTCGTGGCCAGCTGGGACAACCTCGACGGGGACCTGCCGGAGCACTCCCGCTTCTCCCTGGAGCAGCTGTACTTCCCGCCGGGCTTCGGCACCATCCTGGCGCAGGTGCCGGACGCGACGGGCCCCAGCTGGTTCGGCGTCGAGAAGAAGGAGCTGGTCCGCCAGTGGCAGTCCTGGCTGACCGTCTTCACCATGGTCGAGGACGACAACGAGGGCGTCTTCGGCCCGCCGCCGGCCACCGGCAACGCCGCCCGGATCTCGCAGCAGATGCTCGGCCGCGGCACGATCCGGTACCGGCCGAGCGCCAACACCCTGCGCGGCTGGGCCGAGTCGGACGCCGTGGTGAAGGACATCCTGGAGCGTGACGGCCTCGCCAGGGTCATGCCGTGGACCAACGACGTGGTCGGCGCGTACACCGTCCACCCCCTGGCCTCCTGCCGGATCGGCGACGACCCGCAGACCTCGGCCCTGGACGACCGGCAGGAACTCCGCAACCACCCGGGCATCTTCGTCACCGACGGCTCCGCGGTGCCGGCGGCGCTCACCGTCAACCCGGCGCTGACCATCTCCGCGCTCGCGGAGCGGGCCATCCCCGGCATCGTGAAGACCCTCCAGGAGCGCGGGGTGAAGGTCACCTACGGCGCGCCGTCGCCGGACGGGTCGACCAGCGGCCGGCGAGGGGTGCGGTCGCAGCTGCGCGACCTGGTCCGCGAGTAGCGCACCGGGCCGGACGAACCCAGGAACCCACGAGGAGGCAGCCATGGTGACACCGTTCCTGCGGCCGGTGCTGCGGGGGGCGCTGGCGCAGATCCGCCACGTCGCCCCGGTCCGGCCGGGCGGCGCGCGGAGCGAGGTGGCGGGCGTCTACGCGGAGGTGGAGCGGGAGTTCGGCATGCTCGCGCCGCCGGTCGCCCTGCACGCGGCCTCGCCCCCGGTCCTCGCGGCCTCCTGGGTGATGCTGCGGGAGACGCTGGTCGCGGCCGGGCGGGTCGACCGCGCGACCAAGGAGGAGCTGGCCGCCGCGGTGTCGGCGGCCAACTCCTGCCCGTACTGCGCGGCCGTGCACGGTGCCACCTGGGCTGCGCTGATCGGTGGCGGGGAGCCCCGCCACCCGGCCGGCGGCCTCAGGGGGCACGGCGGGTGGCGTCCGGCCGCGGACGCCGCCGCGCCGTTCCCCGCGGAGCAGGCGCCGGAGCTGGTGGGGGTGGCCGTCACCTTCCACTACCTGAACCGGATGGTCAGCGTGTTCCTCCAGGAGGACCTCGTCCCCGCCGGAGCCCCGGCGGTCGTACGGCGGGCGGTCACCGCCGTCCTCGGCCGGCAACTGCGGCGGTACGCCCGCAGTGCCCCGGAGGCGGGCGGGTCGCTGGACCTGCTGCCGTCCGCCGCCCTGCCCGAGGACCTCGCGTGGGCGGCCGGCACGCCGAGCATCGCGGGCGCCTTCGCGCGGGCGGCCGCGGTGATCGACGCGGCCGGGGCGCGGTCGGTGCCGGAGCCCGTACGGGGCCTGGTGCGGGCCGAACTGGCGCGGTGGGACGGCGGAGCGCCCGGGCTCGGCCGCGGCTGGCTGGAGGAGGCGGTGGGCGGCCTGCCGCAGGAGCAGCGTGCGGCCGGGCGGCTCGCGCTGCTGACGGCGAAGGCCGCGTACCGGGTGGACGAGGGCGTGGTGGAGGAGTACCGGCTCGGTCAACCCGGTGATGCCGGGCTGGTCGAGCTCACCGCGTGGGCGGCCCTGACGGCGGCGAGGGAGGTGGGGAGCCGGCTCGGCGGTGCGCGTGCGCCCAGCGGTGTGAGCTGACGCGACACCAGGCGGGAAACGAAGCTCCGGTCGACGACCGGAGCTTCGTCGCATTCCCAGGAAAAATTACAGTGTTATTTATGACAGTGTTATGGAATTTGGAAAGCAAACTCGGAGAAGACAACGGCCGGGGGGCGGGGCATCCTTGAATTGCCTTTCTGTCAATTCGTCTCCGTGGGTGGTGAGTGCATGAGTAATGAGCGGATAGCCATCATCGGAATAGGCCTCCGCTATCCGGATGCCAATTCGGCGGACGAGCTCTGGGAGAACGTGCTGAGCGGCCGTCGGGCGTTCCGGAAGCTTCCGGACGAGCGCATGAACAGTGCGGACTACTGGTCGGCGGACCGGAGCGCACCGGACCGGTTCTACGCGACCAAGGCCGCCGTGCTGCGGGACTTCGAGTTCGACCGGGTCAAGTACAGCGTCGCCGGGAGCACCTACCGCTCGACCGACCTGACGCACTGGCTCGCCCTGGACGTGGCCGCCGAGGCACTGGCGGACGCCGGATTCCCGGACGGTTCCGGACTGCCGAAGCAGGCCACCGGCGTGGTGGTCGGAAACAGCCTCACCGGAGAATTCTCGCGCGCCAACATCATGCGGCTGCGGTGGCCCTACGTGCGCCGCACCGTCGCCGCGGCGCTGGCCGACCAGGGCTGGGCCGACGAGGACACCGCGGCGTTCCTCACGTCGCTGGAGGGCCGCTACAAGGCCCCGTTCCCGGCCATCGGCGAGGACACGCTGGCCGGCGGCCTCTCCAACACGATCGCCGGCCGGATCTGCAACCACTTCGACCTGCGCGGCGGCGGCTACACCGTCGACGGCGCCTGCTCCTCCTCCCTGCTGTCCGTCGTCACCGCCGCCAGGGCGCTCGCCGACGGCGACCTGGACGTGGCCGTCGCCGGCGGCGTCGACCTCTCCATCGACCCGTTCGAGGTCATCGGCTTCGCCAAGACCGGCGCCCTCGCCACCGGCGAGATGAAGGTCTACGACCGGGACTCCAACGGCTTCTGGCCGGGCGAGGGCTCCGGCATGATCGTCCTGATGCGCGAGCGGGACGCGCTGGAGCAGGGCCGCCGGATCTACGCGACCATCGCCGGCTGGGGCGTCTCCTCGGACGGCAAGGGCGGCATCACCCGCCCGGAGGCCGGCGGCCACCGACTGGCCCTCAGCCGCGCCTACCAGCGGGCCGGCTACGGCGTCGAGACGGTGTCCTACTTCGAGGGCCACGGCACCGGCACGGCGCTCGGCGACGCCACCGAGATCGAGGCGCTGTCCTCCGCCCGCCGCGACGCGGACCCGACCGCCCGCCCGGCCGCGCTCGGCACGATCAAGGGCAACTTCGGGCACACCAAGGCCGCCGCCGGGGTCGCCGGACTGATCAAGGCCACCCTCGCCGTGCACCACCAGGTGATCCCGCCGGGCACCGGCCACTACGACCCCCACCCGGGCCTGATCGGCGACACGGCGACCATGTACGTGCCGCGCGAGGCCGAGACCTGGCCCGCCGACCAGCCCGTGCGCGCGGGCGTGTCCGCCATGGGCTTCGGCGGCATCAACACCCACATCACGGTCAGCCAGGCCGCCGGGGCGGCGCGCAGGGCCGCCGTCGACGAGCGCGCCGTCCGCCTGGTCGCCGGCCGGCAGGACGCCGAACTGCTGCTGCTCGCCGGGCAGGGACCGGCCGAGCTGCGGGAGGAGGTGGAGCGGCTGCTCGACCTCACGCCCAAGCTCGCCCAGGCCGAACTGGCCGACCTGGCCGGCACCCTGGCCGACCGGCTCACCGACGGCCCGATCCGCGCCGCCGTCGTGGCCACCTCCCCGGACGAGGCCACCCGGGCCCTCGGCCGGCTGCGCGAACTCCTCGACACCGGCGTGCAGGAGGCCTTCTCGGCCGGCGAGGGGATCTTCCTCGCCCGGGCCAGGACCGCCCCCCGGATCGCCTACCTCTTCCCCGGGCAGGGCTCGGGCCGCGGCGCGGTCGGCGCGATCCGCCGCCGCTTCGCCGCCGCCGAGGAGGTCTTCCAGGACGCCGGTCTGACGGCCGGCGGCGACCAGGTCGCCACCCAGGTGGCCCAGCCGCGCATCGTCGCCGGCTCGCTGGCCGCCCTGCGGGTCCTGGACGGGCTCGGCATCCAGGCCGACACCGCCGTCGGCCACAGCCTCGGCGAGCTGACGGCGCTGCACTGGGCCGGGACGATGAGCGAGGAGCAGGTCCTCCGGCTGGCCGGCATCCGCGGCCAGGTGATGGCCAGGGCCAGCCGCGGCGGCGGCGCCATGGCGGGCCTCGCCGCGACCGTGGACGAGACGGCCCGGCTCTCCGCCGGGCAGGACGTGGTCGTCGCGGGCCACAACGGGCCGCGCCAGACGGTGATCTCGGGCCCGGCCGAGGCGGTCGACGCGGTCTGCCGCAAGGCGGCGGCCGAAGGCGTCACGGCGACCCGGCTGAACGTCTCGCACGCCTTCCACTCACCGCTGGTCGAACCCGCCGCCGTCGCGCTGTCGGAGCGGCTCGCGGAGCTCGACTTCCGGACGCCCGTCCGGCAGATCGCCTCCACCGTCAGCGGTGGGCCGCTGGACCCGGCCGCCGACCTGCGCGAGCTGCTGCGCGACCAGGTGCTGCTGCCCGTCCGCTTCCACGAGGCGGCCGCCTCGGCGGTGGCCGACGCCGACCTGGTCGTCGAGGTCGGCCCGGGCCGGGTGCTGTCCGGCCTGCTCGCCGAGATCGCGCCCGACCGCACCGTCCTGGCGGTCGACACCGACAGCCCCTCGCTCGGCACCCTGCTCCGCGTCGTCGGCGCTGCCTTCGTGCTCGGCGCGCCGGTGCGCACCGGGGAGCTGTTCGCCGACCGGCTGATCCGGCCGCTGCCGGCGGACGGCGAGATGACCTTCCTGGCCAGCCCGTGCGAGGCCGCCCCGGCCATCGCCCCCGAGCTGGTCGACGTCGCCGTCGCCGGGACGGACCCGGCCGCGCGGCCGGCGGCCGAGAGCGCCGACGGGGCCTCCACCCTGGAGCTGCTGTGCCGGCTCGCCGCCGAACGCGTCGAGCTCCCGCAGGACTCCGTCACCGCGCGCACCCACCCGATGGACGACCTGCACCTGAGCTCCATCACCGTCGGCCAGATCGTCAACGACGTCACCCGCGCCCTCGGACGGCCCGTGCTGTCCGCGACGACCAACTTCGCCACCGTGAGCCTCGGCGAACTGGCCGAGCTGATCGACCAGTTGTCGGAGACCGAGCAGGACGGCGGCACGACCGGCGCCGAGGTGCCCGGGGTCGGCCCCTGGGTGCGGCCGTTCGCGGTCGAGCACGTGGAGGCCGCCGCCGTACCGAAGCCCGCGGCCGCCCCGCAGCCGCCCGCCGGCGAGTGGCCGCTCTTCACCACCCCCGGCCACCCGCTGGCCGAGCCGCTGCGCGCGGCGCTCACCCGGGCCGGGATCGGCGGCGGCGTGCTGCTCTGCCTGCCCGACGAGTGCGGGGGGCCCGAGACCGGGCTGTTCCTGGACGCCGGACACGCGGTCCTCGCGGCTCCGGCCGGCACCCGGCTGGTCGTGGTCCAGCACCGCCACGGCGCCTCCGGGTTCGCCAAGACCCTCCACCTGGAGCACCCGGGCGTCCCGGTGACGATCGTCGAGCTGGACCGCCCCGCCCTCACCGGAGCGGACCTCGACGAGTCGGTGCGGCGGGTGGTCGCCGAGGCCGCCGCCACCACCGGCTTCGCGGAGGTCCGCTACCAGGGCGACGGCCGCCGCACCGTCCCGCTGCTCCGCCCGCTGCCGCCGGCCCCGGACGCCGCCGGAGCCTCCCCGCTGGACCCGCGCGACGTGCTGCTGGTCACCGGCGGCGGCAAGGGCATCACCGCCGAGTGCGCCCTGGCCATCGCCGGGGACTCCGGCGCGAGCCTGGCCCTGATCGGCCGGGCCGACCCCGCCGCCGACGAGGAGCTCGCCGCCAACCTCGCCCGGATGGAGGCCGCCGGCCTGCGCTACCGCTACGAGCGGGCCGACGTGACCGAGGGCGAGCAGGTCGCCGCCGCCGTCGACCGGCTGGAGGGCGCGCTCGGCCCCGTCACCGCCGTGCTGCACGGCGCCGGCCGCAACGAGCCGGCCGCCCTCGGCGCGCTGACCGCCGAGGACTTCCGCCGCACCCTGGCGCCCAAGATCGACGGGCTGGAGGCCGTCCTGGCCGCCGTCGAACCGGACCGCCTCAAGCTGCTGATCACCTTCGGCTCCATCATCGGGCGCGCCGGCCTGCGCGGCGAGGCCCACTACGCGACAGCCAACGACTGGATGACCGAACGGACCCTGCGGTTCCAGCAGGAGCACCCGCAGGCCCGGGCGCTCGCCCTGGAGTGGTCCGTCTGGTCGGGCGCCGGCATGGGCGAGCGGCTCGGCGTCGTCGAGGCGCTGATCCGCGAGGGCATCACGCCGATCTCCACCGAGCACGGCATCCAGGTGCTTCGCGAGGTGCTCGCGGACCCGGCGGCCGGCCCGGTCCTGGTCGTCAGCGGACGGGCCGGCGGCCTGCCCACCCTCACCACCGTCCAGCGTGAGCTGCCGCTGACCCGCTTCGTGGAACGGGTGGTCGCGCACTACCCGGACATCGAGCTGGTCACCGAGGCCGATCTGACCGAGGGCAGCGACCCCTACCTGACCGACCACCAGCTCGCGGAGGGGCTGCTCTTCCCCGCCGTCCTGGGCATGGAGGCGATGGCCCAGGTCGCCACGGCGGTGAGCGGCCACCGGGGCTCCCCGCGGCTGGAGGACGTCGAGTTCAAGCGGCCCGTGGTGGTCCGCCCGGGCGGCTCGACCACCATCCGGATCGCGGCGCTGGTCCGCGGCCCCGGGCTGGTCGACGTGGTGCTGCGCACCGAGGACACCGGGTTCGCGGCCGACCACTTCCGCGCCACGCTGCGCTACCCGAAGCCCGAGGTGCCGGACAGCGGGGCGCCGATCGACCTCGGCCTGCCGGCCGTACCGGTGGACCCGATGGCCGAGCTGTACGGGAGCATGCTGTTCCAGGGCAAGCGCTTCCAGCGCCTGCTCCAGTACCGGCGGGCGAGCGCCCGGCACGCGCTGGCGGACATCTCCACCACCTCCCCGGCGCCCTGGTTCGCGGCCTTCCTGCCGCAGGACCAGCTGCTGGCCGACCCGGGCACCCGGGACGCGATGATGCACGCCATCCAGTGCTGCGTCCCGGACGCCACCCTGCTGCCGCAGGGCGTCGAGCGGCTCTGGCTGGCCGACCGGGCCGACCAGGACTCCGAGTACGTCGTCCTCGACGCCCGCGAGCGCTCGCAGGACGGCAACACCTACGTCTACGACCTGGACGTGCGCACGCCCTCCGGCACGGTCGTCGAGCGCTGGGAGGGGCTGACCCTGGTCGCCGTCCAGCGGCGCGACGGCGCCGGCCCGTGGGCGCCCGCCATGCTCGGCTCGTACCTGGAGCGCAGCCTGGAACGGGTCCTCGGCGGCAGCCGCGCGGTGGTCGTCGAACCCGAGACGGACGACGCGCCGGACCGGGAGCGCCGGTCCTCCACCCGGACCGCCGTCGGCCGGGCCCTCGGCCGGGCCGTCACCCTGCTCCACCGCCCCGACGGCAAGCCCGAGCTGGCGCCGGAGCCGGGCCTCGACGGGCAGAGCGTCTCGGCCTCGCACGGCGCCGGGATGACCCTGGCGACCGTCGGCCGCGGGCGGCTCGCCTGCGACGTCGAGTCCGTCCGGGAGCGGACCGCCGAGGACTGGGACGACCTGCTCGGCTCCGCCCAGCTCGCCGTCCGGGACCTGCTGGTCGCCGAGAGCGGCGAGGACCCGGCGCTCGCGGGCACCAGGGTGTGGAGCGCGCTGGAGTGCCTGCGCAAGGCGGGCGCCACCTCCCAGGCACTGACCGTCGACCGCGTCCACCCGGACGGCTGGACCGTCCTGTCCGCGGGCGACGCGCTCATCGCGACCTGGGTGACCACCGTCAACGACCGCACCGAGCCGGTCGTCTTCGCCGTACTCGCGGGCAGGGAGGGCTGATGTCGGACTACTACGAGATTCGCCACACGGTCGGTTTCGAGGAGACCAACCTCGTCGGCAACGTCTACTACGTGAACTACCTCCGCTGGCAGGGGCGCTGCCGGGAGATGTTCCTCAAGGAGAAGGCCCCGGCCGTGCTCGCCGAGCTGCAGGACGACCTGAAGCTCTTCACCCTCAAGGTCGAGTGCGAGTTCTTCGCCGAGATCACCGCCTTCGACGAGCTGTCCATCCGGATGCGGCTGGAGGAACTGACCCAGACCCAGGTCAAGTTCGGCTTCGAGTACCTGAAGCTCGACGGCGGGCAGGAGCGGCTGGTCGCCCGCGGCAGCCAGCGGATCGCCTGCATGCGCGGGCCCAACACGGCCACCGTGCCGGCGAGGGTCCCCGAGGCGCTGCGCGCCGCCCTGGCGCCCTACAGCGAGGCCTCGGTGGCCGCGCGCGGCCCGGCCGTGCTGCGGCCGGTCGGGGCGGGGAGGGCGTCGTGAGCAACCACCTCGGCGTCGCGAGGGACACCGAGCGGGGCTCCCTGCGGGAGACCATGGCACGGTTCGCGACCGGGATCACGGTGCTCACCACGGGCGGCGAGCGCGTCCACGGGATGACCGCCAACGCGTTCAGCTCGGTGTCGCTGGAGCCCCCGCTGGTCCTGTGCTGTGTCGCCCGCAGCGCCGTCATGCACGACGCGATCGCCACCACCCGGTCCTTCGCGGTGTCCGTGCTCGGCGGCGAACAGGAGCACCTGGCACGGTACTTCGCCGACCGGAGCAGGCCGCACGGCGCAGCCCAGTTCGCCGGGGTCGACTGGCGGCCCGGCCCGTTCACCGGGGCCCCGCTGCTGTCGGACTCGCTGGCCTGGCTGGAGTGCAAGCTCACCGAGCAGTACGACGGTGGCGACCACTCCATCTTCCTCGGCGAGGTGCTCGCCACCGGCCGGGCCGGTGGCCGGCAGGCGCTGCTGTTCTACGACGGCCGCTACCACCGGGTCGCACACCAGGGCACCGAAGAGACCGGCTGAGCGAGGAGGCGGACTGATGTTGGTCAGCGTGACGGGCGGAACCGGGTTCGTCGGCATCCACTCGGTGGCGGCGATGGTGCGGCAGGGGCATGCCGTCCGGATGCTGGTCCGGGACCCGGCCGCCGCCGAACGGGCCCTCGGGCTGCTGGCGGTGGGCCCGGGAGCCGTCGACCTGGCGGTCGGGGACGTCACCGACGAGGCCTCCGTGGCCCGCGCGGTCCGCGGCGCCGACGCCGTCCTGCACGCGGCCTCGGTGTACTCCTTCGACAGCCGTCGGCACGCCGCCATGCGCCGGACCAACGCGCGGGGGACCGCGGTGGTCCTCGGTGCCGCCCGGAAGGCCGGCGCCGAGCGGATCATCCACGTCTCCAGCATCGTCGCGCTGCTCCCGTCGGACGGCCGGCCGCTCCGGGAGGACTCCCCGGTCGGCCGTCCCCGGGAGACGTACATGGCGACCAAGGCCGCCGCCGAGCGGATCGCCCGGCGCCACCAGCGGGAGGGCGCGCCGGTGGTCATCACCTACCCGCCCGCCCTGCTGGGCCCGTTGGACCCGAGGCTGGGCGACCAGAACGCGCGGCTGCGCAACACGCTGCGCGGGCTGATGCCCATCTGGCCCCTCGGGGGTTTCCCGGTCGGCGACGTCCGGGACACCGCGGAACTGCACGCCCGGCTGCTGACCGCGCCGAGGTCCGCCCCGGACCGGCACTTCGCGCCCGGTCGGCAGCTCACCACCCGGCAGTACGTCAGGACCCTGCGGGAGGCCACCGGCCGGCGGCTGCCGGCGGTGTTCCTGCCGGCCCGCGCCATGCTGCCGGTCGGCGCGCTGGCCGGGCTGGTGCAGCGGGTCTGGCCCCGGCACATCCCGGCGGAGTACGGGGCCGTGTACACCTGCGCCTGCGCGGTTCCGGTCGACCCGGACGCGAGCACGTGCGGGCTGGCACCGAGGCCGGTCGCCGAGACCATGGCCGACACGGCGCGCTGGCTCCACGACCAGGGGAAGTTGACCGAGCGTCAGATAGGCCTGCTGGCCGGGGGGAACCGCGACTGAGCGGTCCCCCCCCGCCCCTACCCGCCGATCCGGCGGGCCGGTCAGTCCGGCTCGCCGGATCGGCACTCCTCCTCCGCGATCTCCGCTTCCGCGATCTCCTCCCGGAGTCGCCGCCCCGAGGCCGCCACCGATCTGGTGGCGGCCTCCAGCGTGTCTCCGACACCGACCATCAGGCCGATCAGCTGCGCCTCCAGACAGCGCTCGGCGTCGAAGGGCTCGATCAGGTAGCCGCCGAGCTCCAGCACGACCAGTCCGTGCACCGCCGACCACATCTGATGGGACACCAGATCGGCGTCCGCCGAGCGGAACCGGCCCGACTCGATGCAGCGGGTGGCGCACTTCACCACACCGACCAGCGTGTAGCGGCCGTGCTGGCGGTCGTCCTCGCCGAGCGAGAAGCCGGCCAGGGAGGAGGAGCCGAACATCACCGCGTACAGATGGGGGTTGGCGAGGGCGTTGTACCGGTAGGCGCGGCCGAACAGGCACAGGTCGGCGACCGGGTCGTCGCTGCGGCGGACCCTCGCGAAGTGCCCCTCCAGCCGGGCGAAGCCCTCGTGGACCATGGCGCGGGCCAGGCCGCGCATCCCGTTGAAGTGGGTGTAGAGGGCCATCGTCGATGTGCCGCCCTCGGAGGCGATGCGCCGCGCCGAGAGCGCCTGCGGGCCCTCCTCGGCGAGTAGTCGGGCGGCGATGTCCACCAGTAGAGTCTGGCGGGTCTTGGGGTCCGAACGGCGGCGACTCATGTCATCAGTTTCCCAAAAGCGCGTGCCCCCAAGGCCGTTCGAGGCCGAAAGCTCCCTGGTCAGCACGATGCGAGAAGCAACCGTTCCGGCACGCCCCGTAGCTTGGCGTGCCACGGAGAGCGACCCCGAAACGTCAAACCCTCCGGCGGAGTCGGGGCCGCGGCCCGGTCCGCCGCCTCGAAGGAAAGGTCCCGCCTTGCAATCGAGAGCACCCCACCGCACCGCCGGCGCTTCGCTGCTGATGGCCGCCGGAACCGTCGTCACGCTGGTCTCGGCCGCCGTGGCCTTCCGGCACTCGTTCGTCATGGATCCGTCGATGCCGATGGACCACATGCCGGCCAAACCGTCCACCGCCAGCCACCCGTTGCAGGGCATGGAACTGTCCGAGATGCCGGAGATGTTCGTCGCGCTCGGCGGCCTGCTCCTGGTGCTGCTCGGCGCGGCGCTGCGCGGGCGCCCCGAAGCGGCCCCCGTCGCCGCCCCCTCCCGGGCCGGCCGGGGCGGCCGGGTGCTGATCGCGGTGATCGGCACGGCCGCGCTGACCATCGACATCAGCAAGACCTCCACCCTGGGCTTCGTCCTCCCGGGCATGCGGGCCGAGTACGGTCTGACGCCCAGCACGGCCTCGCTGCTGGCGGTCTGCGGGCTGACCGGGACAGCACTCGGTGCGATGCTGTTCGGGGTGCTCACCGACCGGATCGGCCGGCGGGGCTCCTACCTGATCGCCACGCTCGGCTTCACCGCCACCAGCATGTGCGGCTCGATGCCGACCTTCCACGGCAACCTGGTGATGTGCGGCCTGATGGGCCTGGCGGTCGGCGGCCTCGCCCCGCTGCTGATCACCCTGCTGATCGAGACGGTCGGCGGACGCACCCGAGGCTCGGTGGTGACGGCGCTCTCGGTGGCGGCGACCGCGATCGGCTACCTGGTCGCGGCGGGCTCGGCGCTCTGGCTGGAACCGCGGTACGGCTGGCGGGTGCTCTGGCTGATCGGCGCCCCGACCGGGGCCGTGCTGGCCCTGCTCGCGCCGTTCGTCCCGCACTTCACCGCCCCGGCGGCCCCCGCCGCGGCGCGGTCCGACGCGGCGGAGGCGATACGGAACCGGGTGCCCGTGCGGGGGTTCACCAGCGGCCTCCAGTACGTCTTCGCCACCCTGATCGGCCTGCTCACCTTCGGCCTCACCACCTGGGTGCCGAGCCTCGCCCGGCTCGGCGGGGTTTCGGTCCACACCGCCAACCTGATGCTCACCGTGGCGGCGGTGGTGATGGTGCCGTGCGCGCTGCTGCTGATGCTGGGCTACCGCAGATTCGGGCCGACCGTCGTGGCGGCGGGCATGGCCACCCTCACCGCGGTGCTGCTGCTGGCGCTCACCGTCACCGGCGCGGTGGCCGCGGTGGCCTGGATCTGCGCGGGGGCGCTGGTGGCGGCGCTGTTCTCGGTGAACTCGATGGCGGCGATCTTCCTGCCGATCGCGGCCGACCTGGCGGACCCCTCCCGGCGCGGGCGGACCACCGGGACGGTGTCGTTCTTCAACCGGCTGGGCGGGCTGTGCGGGCCGCTGCTGCTGGCGGGCCTGGTGTCCTCGGCCTCCGACGTGCTGACCGCCGTGGCCGTTCTGGCGCTGCTCTGCGCGGGCGCCGCCTGGTTCATCGGCCGGCGGCACCGGCTGACCAGAACGGCCGTCCAGGCCGCCGCGGAGTGAGGGTCTCGCCCTGGCCCCGCGCGCAGCACGCGCGGAGAAGAATGCCGATCTCCTTGCGCCGATACTGAATTGGCTCCACTTTCGCCTTCCGACGGAAAGGAAAGAGGCATGGCCGACGCACAGGACGTGATGTCCGCTCTGGTGGCCGACGGCGAGGCCGTCGACGCTCTGGTGGCGGATCTGTCGGACGAGGACTGGGCGCGCCCCACCCCGGCCCCGGGCTGGACCGTGGCCCACCAGATCGCCCACCTGTCGAGCATCTTCCGGATGGCCGGGATGTCGGCGGGCGACCCCGACGCCTTCCGGGCCCTCGCGGCGGGCATCGGGCAGGACTTCAACGGCGCCGTCCAGGAGGCGCTCAAGCCCTACCTGGCGAACCCGCCCAAGGTGCTGCTGGACCGCTGGCGGGCGGAGCGCGCCACGGCCGAGCGGGCGCTCGCGGCCGTTCCGGCCGGACAGCCGGTGCCGTGGCTGGTGCGCCCGCTGCCGGCGCCCGTGCTGGCCGCCGCCGGGATGATGGAGCTGTTCGGCCACGGCCAGGACATCGCCGACGCCCTCGGGGTGCGCCGCGAGGCCACCGACCGCCTTCGTCACCTGGTGCAGTTCGCCGTCATCACCTGGGACTTCGGCTACCAGGCGCGCCAACTGACGCCGCCCGACACCGAGTTCCGTTTCGAGATCACCGGCCCGTCCGGTGCGGTCTGGGAGTTCGGCCCGGCCGACGCCGAGCAGCGGATCAGCGGCCCGGCCCTGGACTTCTGTCTGCTGGTGACCAGGCGCCGGCACCGCGACGACCTGGCGCTGGTGGCCATCGGCGCGGACGCGGACGCCTGGCTGGACCTCGCGCAGGCCTACCGCGGCCCGGCCGGCCCGGGCCGTACGCCCGGCCAGTTCGCCGCCCCGCGGCCGTAGTCCTCGCCGCAACGCCGCGTCCCCCCTGCTCCTCGGGCAGGGGGGACGCGGCGTTCGTACGGTGGTCAGCCCTTGATCGGGCTGCTCTGGTGGGACAGCAGCTTCAGCTCGCCGCCCCGCCTGACGATCACCCAGGTGATGCGGACCTGGCGCTCGGGCGCGGTCGTGCTCTCGCCCTCCAGCTGGATGCCGCCCTGGCTGACGACCAGCGCCGTGTCGTCGTCCAGGAACTTGACGGCCAGCGGGAACCCGCGCACCCGCGCCCCGCGGAAGGCGCCCTCGAAGCCAGCCGCCATGAACGAACGGATCGCCTCCCGGCTGGTCATCTGGTTGTCCTGCATCAGCAGGCTGCCGTTCTCGGTGAACAGCGAGGCGAAGCGGTCGGCGTCGTTGTGCTCCCACGCGTCCTGGATGCGCATCGGGACGGTGAGGACGGCCTTCTGCTCCTCGGTGGTGAACTCACGGTAGTAGGTCTGGTCCTCCTCGATGCCCGCGGCGGCGAGGATCTTCGAGGCGTCGCCCCACGGCGAGGTCGTCGTCGGCATTTCTCCACTCCTGTCGTCAGGTTCGTGCGGGTTCGTACGGGTGGTCGTGCGCCGGGGCGTCCTGTGCGCCCCGGCGCGGCGGGTCCGACCGGGCCGGCGGCCGGCGGTCAGCGGGGGACGTCCGCGACGGTGCCGAGGCGCACCGGCAGGGTGTCCAGCCCGCGCATGATGTTCGGGCCGCCGATCCGCCAGCGCAGTTCCTCGGGCTTGCAGGCGAGTTCGAGCCCGGGGAACCGGTCCAGCAGGCTGCGGAAGGCGATCCGGCTCTCCAGCCGGGCCAGCGGCGCCCCGACGCAGTAGTGGATCCCGTGGCCGAAGGCGATGTGCTGGTTGTCCTTGCGCTCGATGTCCAGGGCGTCGGGGTCGGCGAAGCGCCGCTCGTCCCGGTCGGCCGAGCCCAGCACGATGTTGACGGCGCTGCCCTTGGGGATGACGGTGCCCGCGATCTCGACGTCCTCGGTGGTGAAGCGCATCGGGACGCGCTCGATCGGCCCGTCGTAGCGCAGCATCTCCTCGACCGCGGCGGGCAGCAGCTCCGGGCGGCTGCGCAGCAGCGCGAGCTGCTCGGGGTGGCGCAGCAGGGCGAGCACCCCGTTGCCGATGTGGTTGACGGTGGTCTCGTGGCCGGCGACGAGCAACAGCTTGACCATGCCCAGGAGTTCGCGGCCGTCCAGCTGGTCCTCGCGGCCCGGCGCGATCAGCGCGCTGAGCAGGTCGGGCTGGCTGTCCGGGTCGCGGTCCGGGTCGACCCCGGGCCGCATCCGCTCGATCAGGTCGACGAGGTAGCGGCTCATCTCCTCGTTGCCCTGCCGCCGGCTGAGGATGCCCTCCTCGGTGGCCGGGGAGGCGAGCAGCATCCGGGTCCAGACCGCGAAGTCGCGCCGGTCGGCGAGCGGGATGCCGAGGAGTTCGCAGATCACGGTGATGGGCAGCGGGTGGGCGAGGGCGGCCATGAGGTCGGTCTCGGGCTCGCCCGCCACGGCGTCCAGCAGGTCGTCGGTGATCCGCTGGATCCGGGGGGCCAGCGCCTCGACCCGGCGGGGGGTGAACGCCTTGTTCACCAGCCGCCGTTGGCGGGTGTGGTCGGGCGGGTCGCTGTTCAGCATGTTGCGGCCCATCGGGCCCTCGTCGTCCCCGACGCCCGCCATGACCTTGGCCCACTCCGGGGCGGCCTTGGGCTCCTTGGAGAACCGCGGGTCGGCGAGGGCGTCCCGGGCGTCCTGGTAGCGGGTGATGAGGAAGACCTCGGACCCCATGGGCCCGGTGAGCCGGTGCACGGGGGAGTCCAGGCGCAGGGCCGCGTAGGCCGGGTAAGGATGGGCCTTGAAGGCCTCGCTCGACAGATCGACGCTCAGGTCCACGGCGTGCACACTCCTAGGCCTGGTGGTGGGAGGCGGAGCCGGCCGCCGCCGTCGAGGGCGCCGCGACGCCGCGGATGAGGTCGGCCGCCTTCTCGGCGATGGCGATCACCGCCGCGTTGGGGTTGCCCCGGACGAGCGTCGGCATCACCGAGGCGTCGGCGACGCGGAGCGATTCCACGCCGAGCACGCGCAGTTCCGCGTCCACGACGGAGCCCATGGCGCAGGTGCCCGCGGCGTGGAAGATCGAGTGGGCGTAGTGGCGGATGAAGTCGCGCAGGTCCGCGTCGGATTCGGAGGCGGGCTGCTGGTGCTGCCCGTCGGTGTAGGGCTTCAGCGCCGCCTGGCGGGCGATCCGCATTCCGGCCCGGGTGGCCTCGACGGCGTCGTCGAGATCCGATTCGTCGGCGAAGTAGTTGTGCATGATCTTCGGTTTGGCGGTCGGGTCGTCGAGGGCCAGCATCACGCTTCCCCGGCTGCGCGGGGCGAGCATGGAGGGGCCGTAGGAGATCGCGTGGTCCGTCGGCGTTCCGAGGCCGCTGTCGGCGAACATCACCGGTGCGGCGAGGAATTCGGCGTCGGGTGCGGGAATTCCGTCCCGGGTGCGGATGAATCCGCCGGACTGGGGGCCGTTCGCGGTGAGCGGTCCACGTCCTTCGTTCAGGAACTGTTCGACGTCCTCCGGTCCGCCCGCGCTGATCATGCTGATCGGCTGCGAGTGCTTGTAGACCAGCGGGATGAGGGCGTGGTCCTGGAGGTTCTGGCCGACCATCGGCTGGTCGAGGACGACCGGGACGCCGAGGGCGGTCAGCAGCTGGGCGGGCCCGATGCCGGACAGCTGGAGCAGCTGCGGCGAGTTGTAGGCGCCCGCGCTGAGGATGACCTCCCGGGCGGCCCGGATGGTGACCGTCTCGTCGAGTCGGCTGCCGGTGACGCCGACCGCCCGGCCGTTCTCCACCAGCACCCGGTGGACCTGGAGGTTCGTCTCGACGACGAGGTTCCCGCGTTCGAGCGCGGGAGCCAGGAACGCCGTGGCCGTGCTGCACCGCCGGCCGTCGCGCTGGGTGAGCTGGAAGAATCCGAAGCCGTCCTGCTCGGCTCCGTTGAAGTCCTCGTTCCGGCGGTAGCCGGCCTGGACCGCGGCCTCGACGAACGCCTCCGCCATCGGATTGTTCGCCCGGCCCTCGGAGACGGCGAGCGGTCCGCCCACCGCGTGGTACTCGGACGCGCCGCGCTCGTTGTCCTCCGAGCGGAGGAAGTACGGCATCAGCTCGCCGTAGCTCCAGCCCGGTTGGCCCCACTCGTCGAAGTCGATGCGGTTGCCGCGGACGTAGACCATCGTGTTGGTGGAACTGGTTCCACCGAGCACTCGACCGCGGGGGAGATAGATGCGCCGCCGCCCGAGGAAGGGTTCCTCATGGGTGTCGTAATCCCAGTCGTACCGCGTGCGGAAGAGTTTTCCGAACGCGGCGGGGACGTGAATGTTCTCGGCGGCGTCAGCCGGGCCTGCCTCGATCAGACAGACCGTGACGTCAGGGTCCTCGGAGAGTCGGGCGGCGATCACGCTGCCCGCTGATCCGGCGCCGACGATGACGTAGTCGTACACGGCTTCGACCTACCTTCTCTCGACGTTCCACCTGCTCATTCGTGGGCACCATCGTCGGGTCTCAGAGGCCCCACCGACATCTCCTCAAATGCGCACTCCGAGAAGCGAACAGCCCTCGTAGTCCGTAGACTTGACCCACGGTGCAGTGAGAATTCAACGGTGAGGGGCGCTGTTCAATGGCTACGTACGTCTTGATCCACGCGGCGGCGGTGGACGCGTGGTACTGGGGGCCGCTGGCGGCCGAGTTGCGCGAGCGCGGCCACGAGGTGGTCGCACCGGACCTTCCGTGCGACGACGAGTCGGCCGGGCTCGCGGAGTACACGGACACGGTGGTGAAGGCGATCGGTGACCGCACCGATCTCGTCGTCGTCGCCCACTCGTTGGGCGGCTTCACCGGCCCGCTGGTCTGTGACCGGCTGCCGGTCGACCTGCTGGTGATGCTCCAGGCGCAGGTGCCGGCGCCGGGCGAGTCGCCGGGGGAGTGGTGGGGCAACACCGGTTACGGGCAGGCCCGGGAGGAGGCCGACCGCCGCCGGGGAGTGCCGGACGGCACGGAGGAGGAGCCGCTGTCCCTGGTGCTGTACGACACTCCGGCCGATCTGGCCGCCGAGTTCCTGGCGAAGCACCAGCGGGCCCAGACGGCGACGCCGTTCATCAAGCCGTGGCCGCTGGAGGCCTGGCCGTCGGTGCCGACCAGGTTCCTGATGGCCTCCGGGGACCGGTTCTTCCCGCCGGAGTTCATGCGCGCGATGGTCGCCGACCGGCTGGGCTTCCAGCCCGACGAGATGCCGGGCGACCACTGCCCGATGCTCGGCCACCCGGCGGAGCTGGCCGACCGGCTGGAGGCGTACCGCGCGGCGCTGTGATCGGAGCCGACGGCCGACGCGCCGGTCGGACCGCCCCCGGGGGCGGTCCGACCGGCGCGTTCGGTTGTGGCCGGTGCGGCGGTCAGTCGGTGTAGCGGTCGTGCAGCCGCCACCACTGCTGCGGGTAGTCCAGCCCCTCCTCCTGCCGGCCGAGCGGCGTGAGGTCGAGGTAGTTGTAGGTGTTGATGAGGATGTCGCCGCCCCGCGACGAGGACGAGTAGGTGTGGAAGACCTCGTCCCCGTCACGCAGGAAGACGCTCAGGCCGGAGGACTCGCCACCGGCCGCGTTGGTCACGTGGAAGTCCTGGTTGAAGTCGCTGTCGAAGGACGAGAACCACGGCACGGTCCAGTCCATCCGCTTCCTGAACGCCTCCAGCTTCGCCAGCGGCGCGCGCGAGACCAGGACGAGCGTGGTGTCCCGGGCGTTGAGGTGGTTGGGGTGGCCGAGGTTGTCGACCTGGAGCGAGCAGCCGACGCAGCCCTCGTCCCAGTTCGGGTGGAACATGTAGTGCCGGACGATGAGTTGACGGCGCCCGGCGAACAGGTCGAGCAGGGTGGCGGGGCCGTCGGACCCTTCAAAGGTGTACTGCTTGTCCAGCTTCACCATCGGCAGCTGCCGGCGCTGCGCGCTCACCGCGTCACGCATCCGGGTGAGCGCCTTCTCCTGGCGCAGCAGCTCTTCGCGGGCGGTCAGCCACTCGTCGCGAGTGACGACGGGCGGAACGGACATCGTTCTCTCTCCTGGAATCGTCGGGAATCGTCTGGGAGTGCTCTGGACGGGGGTTCCGGACGGGGGCGCCGGAACCGCCGGGACGGCTCAGCCGGCCGGCTGGACCGAGGGCTCGCCGGCGTCGGAGGCCTCGGCCTCGGCCGGCGCGTTGCTGGTGACCCCGACGTGCCGCAGCATGATCGCGGCGATCGCGGCGAGCCCGAGCAGCACCACGGTGCTGATCACGCAGACCGCGGTGAGGCTGCTGGTGAAGGCGTCGTGCGCGGTGCGGAGCAGGGCGTTGGCGGAGTCCGACGGCAGGTCCTTCGCGGCCGTCAGGGCGCCGATGACGCTCTCGTGCGCGCTCTGCGGGGTGCCGGCCGGCAGCGGGTCGGCGAGGTTGGCACCGTAGACGGCGGTGGCGATGGCACCCATCACACCGGCGCCCAGCGCGATGCCGAGCTGGCCGCAGGTCTCGGAGAGCGAGGCGGCGGCGCCGGAGCGCTCCTGCGGGGACGCGGCGAGGATCAGGTTGGTGGTCAGCGCCGCCTGCGGGCCGGAGCCCGCGCTGGTGATGGTGACGCCGGTGATGACCAGGGCCAGGCCGCCGTCGCTGCCGACCTGGGTGAGGACGAGGTAGCCGATCGCCGCGACGGTGAGGCCGGCGGCGATGACGTAGGCGGGCCGGATCTTGCGGGCGATGGCGGGGGCCGACATCGCGGTGATGACCATGGCGGCGCCGGACGGCATCATGAGCAGACCGGCCTTCAGCGGGGAGAGCCCCTCGACGGCCTGGAGCCAGACGTTCACCACGAAGATGGTGCCGCCGCCGACGACCGCGCCGAAGATGTTGATCACGAGCGCGGCGCTGACCTGGCGGTGGCCGAACAGGCGCAGGTCCATCAGCGGGTCCTCCAGCGTGCGCTGGCGGACGACGAACACGGCGCCCAGGACGACGCCGATGACGATGGCGAGGGCCGGGACGAGGCTCCAGCCGTTCTGCGCCAGCTCCTTGATGCCGTAGATGATCGGCATCAGACCGGCCAGGGACAGCAGGACACTGAGCGGGTCGAGGCGCTTGGCCTCGGGGTTGCTGAACTCGGGCAGCAGCAGCGGACCGGCGATCAGCAGGACCACCATGATCGGGACCGAGAGCAGGAAGACCGAGCCCCACCAGAAGAACTGGAGCATCACGCCGCCGACGACCGGGCCGAGCGCGAGCCCGCCCATGAAGGCGCTCACCCAGACGCCGATGGCGGCGCCCATCTGCTTGGGGTTGCGGTAGAACATGTTGACGATCAGCGCGAGCGTCGAGGGGGCGAGGGTCGCCCCCGCCACACCCATCAGCACGCGGGCCGTGATCAGCATCGGGGTGCTGGTGGAGAACGCCGCCACCGTCGAGGCGATGCCGAAGGCCGCCGCGCCGATCAGCAGGACCTTCCGCCGGCCGATCCGGTCACCGAGCGTGCCCATGGTGATCAGGAAGGCGGCCACCACGAAGCCGTAGGAGTCGATGATCCACAGCTGCTCGACGCTGTTGGCGTGGAGGTCTTCACTCAGATGGGGGAGAGCCAGGTTGAGCACGCTGAGGTCCATGGACACCAGCAGAGTGGGCAACGCCAGCACGGCGAGGGCGATCCACTCCTTCCTCCCGGCTTGGGGCATGTCAACAGTGGTCACGTCAAAGTCCTCTCGTCCGTCCGTGCCGCCGGTGACGGCGGCTCCTTCATTGAGACGGTCGGACGCGGAAAAACTCATCGGTGCCCCCGCCGGATCCTGCCGGGAACGGCCCGAGGGCCGCCGGCGAGGGGCTCAGCCGCAGGTCAGGGCGTGTCCTGGAGGGTGGCCGGCAGACCGAAGGACGGGAAGACGTCCGCGATGAACGCGGTGATCTCCACGATCTCCGGGCCCTCGATCCGCAGCACGTGCAGTCCGACCGGCAGGTACGCCGAGGCCTCCGGGTGGCGGACGTACGTCGCCACGGCCGGTCGGCGGTTGGCGGCGGTGACCAGGTGCCGCACGTCGGTGAAGGCGTTCGGGCCGACCAGCGCCGGCAGCCAGCCGGCGATGACCGCGTCCCGCCCGAGGTAGCTGGTGAGCGTCGGCGGCATGGTGAACCGGGCGTCCTCGCGCAGCAGTTCGGCCAGCGCGGTGAGGTCGCCCCGCTTGGTGGCCGCCATGTAGCGGTGCAGTACGGCCCGCTCCTCCTGGCTCGGGTCCCCGGCGGGCCCCCAGTCCAGCCGGCGGTCGGGCAGGTGCTGCTTGAGCGTGGCCCGGGCGCGCTGGAGGGCGCTGTTCACCGACGCCGAGGTGCTCTCCAGCAGGGCCGCCGTCTCGTTGGCCGTCCAGCCGAGCACGTCGCGCAGGATGAGGACGGCGCGCTGCCGGGGCGGCAGGTGCTGGATGGCCGCGAGGTAGGCCAGCTCGATCGTCTCGGTGGCGACGGCCGCGGCGTCCGGCTCGGTGTCGCTCGGGGCGATCGGCTCCAGCAGGTGGTCCGGGTACGGCTGCAGCCACGGGACCTCGGTCAGCTGGGCGGTCGCGCCCGCCGCTGCCCCCCAGGCCGCGGGCAGGGCGACCGGCGTGCGCGGGTGGCGGTCCAGGTGGTCCAGACAGGCGTTGGTGGCGATCCGGTACAGCCAGGCGCGGAACGTGGAGTGCCCCTGGAACGTCTCCCGCTTGCGCCAGGCCCGCAGGAAGGTCTCCTGCACCAGGTCCTCGGCGTCGTCGAAGGAGCCGAGCATCCGGTAGCAGTGCACCTGGAGCTCGCGCCGGTACCGCTCGGTGAAGTCCGTGAAGGCCGGTTCGTCGCCGTTGCGCACCGCCGTGCTCACCGCGATGCGCTCCTCGGCCCGACGCGTGCTGGCCCCGCTTGTACCCACCGATGCCCTCCCGACCACCTGTGGTGACTGTCGATCATCGGTGGCCAACCCTACGTCACGGACCGGAGGGTGAGCAATCACGGAGGTGCGCCGGGTGTTCGCCAGCGATCACGCTGAGGGCACACGACGGGAGGGAAGATCCGCATGCGCGTCCTGTTCCTCACCTGCCTCAACAAATCCCATCTCTACGCCATGACGCCGCTCGCCTGGGCCCTGCAGATCGCCGGCCACTCCGTGCGGGTCGCCAGCCAGCCGGACCTGGCGGAGGACGTCATGCGGACCGGGTTCACCGCGGTGCCGGTCGGGGACCCGCTGAACCTGGAGAGCAAGCTGGGCCCCGCACAGCCGGCCGCGCCGCGGCCCGGGCCGGGGCCAGTCGTCAAACCGGTCCAGTCGACGTTCCCGGAGGAGCCGCACGCGCACCTGTCGACCATCACCGACGGCTTCTTCCCGATGATCTGCCCGGACCGGATGTTCGACGACCTGGTGGACTACGCGGTGGGCTGGAAGCCCGATCTGGTCGTCTGGAACACGCTCGCCTTCGCCGGGCCGGTGGCCGCGCTGGCCAGCGGGGCCGCGCACGCCCGGCTGCTCTTCGGCGCCGACGGCCTGGCGCAGATCCGCGCCGCCTTCCACCGGGAGCGGGCCGGGCACACCGGCGCCGCGCTGAACGATCCGCTGGAGGACTGGCTCGGGCCCAAACTCGAACGGATCGGCCACCGGTTCACCGAGGAGGTCGTGCTCGGCCAGTGGACCATGGACCCGATGCCCTCGTGGGTGCCGCACCCCCCGGGCGACGTCCACTACGTGCCGATGCGCCACGTCCCGTACAACGGGCCCAGCGTGACACCCGAGTGGCTGTCCAAGCCGCCGGCCAGGAGGCGGGTCTGCGTCACCCTCGGCACCTCGCACCGCGAGTCGCACGGCATCGAGGTCTCCGTCCCGGACCTGCTCGAAGGCGTGGCCGACCTGGACGTCGAGGTGGTCGCCACCCTCAACCGGCGGCAGCTCGACCAGGTGGACAGCGTGCCGGACAACGTCCGGATCGCGGACTTCGTGCCGCTGAACGTCCTGCTGCCCACCTGCTCGGCGATCGTCCACCACGGCGGCACCGCGACCTTCGCGGCCGCCCTGGAACACGGCGTGCCGCAGCTGATCGCGCCCAGCACCTACTGGACGGAACGCTGGTGGGGGCCGGTCGCGGAGGCGAACGGGCTGGAGGCGCGCGGCGCGGGCCTCTACGTCGGCGACTCGGACACGCTCACCGCCGAGGCGCTGCGCGACGGCCTCGTGCGGGTGCTCGACGACCCCGCCTTCGCCGCCCGGGCGGCCGCGGTGCGGACCGAGCGGCTCGCCACGCCGACCCCCAACGACCTGGTGCACACCCTGGAGAGGCTGACCGCGCAACGGCGTGGCACCTGCTGACCACCGGCACCGACCCGACCTCCCCCGACCGCAGAACGCAGGAGAAGCCATGACCGCGAGAACCCGCCCGGCGGCGGTCCGATGACCGCCGCCGCGGTGGGCGAGGCCCCGACCGGCGCGTCGACCCGCCCGCCCAAACTGCCGTCGCTGACCGGCCTGAGATTCTTCGCCGCCCTGTTCGTCTTCCTCTACCACTTCGCCCAGCTGCTCGGCCCCTATCCGCCGCACGGGCCGGTCACGCCGTTCGCCGACCCCTCGGCGACCAGCGACTTCGCGGCGGTGGTGGCCAACGGGGGCTTCGTCGGCGTCTCGTTCTTCTTCGTGCTCAGCGGTTTCGTGCTCACCTGGTCGGCGGTGCCCGGCGAGCGGGGCACCGCGTTCGTGCGCCGCCGGCTGCTGAAGATCTACCCCACGCACCTGGCGACCTTCGCGATCGCCATGCTGCTCTTCGCGGCCGCGTACACCCCCGCCACCGTGTGGCTGAAGAACGTGCTGCTGCTGCACTCGTTCTCCTCCGACCCGTCGACCTTCATGAGCGTCAACGCCCCCAGCTGGTCGCTCTGTTGCGAGCTGCTGTTCTACCTGCTCTTCCCGTTCGTGATCGGACCGGTCCGGCGGATCGCCGACAACCGGCTGTGGGCGTGGGCCGGGGCGATGGTGGCCGGCACGGTCGGCGTCGCCCTCGTCACCCAGTACCTGGTGACGAGCACGCCGAGGACGCCGTTCATCCCGGACCTGTCGATGACCCAGTTCTGGTCCGCCTACTACTTCCCGCCGGCCCGCCTCTTCGAGTTCGCGCTCGGCATGGTGCTGGCCAGGATCGTGCGGGCCGGCCGCTGGCCGAGGATCCCGATGACGGCCGCCGTCGCGCTGATGGCCGCCGGCTACGTGCTCTCGCTGCACGTGCCGTTCTTCTACCGCTTCGAGGTCGCCATGGTGATCCCGATCTCCGTGGTGATCTGCTCCTTCGCCGCGGCCGACGCGCGCGGCGGCCGCACGCCCGTGAGCGGGCGGGCGATGCAGTGGCTGGGCGAGCGGTCCTTCGGCTTCTACATGGCCCAGGGCATCGTGCTGCTCTACGGCCGTACCCTGATCGGCCACAACGCGCGCTACGACACCCCGACGGCCATCGCCGTGCTGATCGGCTTCATCCTCGCCAACCTCGTCGCGGGCACCCTGCTGCACGTCTGCGTCGAACGGCCGGTGATGCGCAGGTGGGCCCGGGGGCCGCAGCGCGCGAGGACACCATCCGTGGACGTACGACCGAGTGAGAGGGAGGTCATCCGGTGACGACCGAACCCGAGGAACTGCTGCGCGCCATGGTGCGCATCCGCGCCGTGGAGGAAGGACTCGCGGACGTCTACCGCGAGGAGCAGGAGATGCGCACCCCGGTGCACTTCTCGATCGGGCAGGAGGCGACGGCGGTCGGCGTCTGCGCCGCGATGCGCCGGTCCGACCTGGTGTACAGCGGACACCGCTGCCACGCCCAGTACCTGGCGAAGGGCGGCGACCTGACCGCCATGGTCGCCGAGCTGTACGGCCGCGAGACCGGCTGCTCCGGCGGCCGCGGCGGATCCGTCCACCTGGTGGACCTGGAGGCCGGCTTCGGCGCCTCCTCGGCCATCCTCGGCGAGATGATCTCGGTGGGCACCGGCGCGGCCTGGGCGTCCGCCGTGGCGGGCCGGGACGACGTCGCGGCGACCTTCTTCGGGGACGGCGCCGCCGAGGAGGGCGTCTTCCACGAGTCGCTGAACTTCGCGGCGCTGCGCCGCGTCCCGGTGGTCTTCGTCTGCGAGAACAACGGCTACTCGCTCTCCTCGCCGCTCTCCTCCCGGCAGCCGGCCGGGAACAGCATCACCCGGTGGGCCGACCGCTACGGCATGCCCGGCGTGCGGGTCGACGGCAACGACGTGTTCGGCGTGTACGCCGCCGCGACGGAGGCGGTGCGGTGGTGCCGCGAGGGCAGGGGGCCGTACTTCCTGGAGCTGACGACCTACCGCTGGCGCGAGCACGTCGGCCCGAACTGGGACTACGACCGCGACCACCGCTCCAAGGCGGAGGTCGACTCCTGGATCGCCCGCTGCCCCATCACGCGCGCCACCGAGGAGCTGCGGGAGCGGGTGCCCGGCATCGACCGGGCCCGCGCCCAGTGGGAGACGGAGAGCCGCGAGGAGCTGGCCAAGGCGATCGCCGTGGCGAAGGCCAGCCCGTTCCCCGCCGTCGAAACCCTGCTGTCCGGGGCCTACGAGGACTGAGAGGAGTCCGACCGATGCGGATGTTGAAGTACAGCGAGGCGATCGGCGAGGCCACCGTGCAGTGCATGGAGGCGGACCCGACCATCCTCGTCGCCGGCCAGAGCGTCGACGACCACAAGGGGATCTACGGCACCACCACCGCCGCCATGCGGCGGTTCGGGGCGAGCCGGGTGCTGGACATCCCCAACTGCGAGAACGCCTTCGCGGGCATCGCGGTCGGCGCGGCCTCGCAGGGCCTGCGGCCGCTGGTCGTCCACACCCGCGACGACTTCATGTTCCTGGCGATGGACGGGATCCTCAACGTCGCCGCCAAGTGGCGCTACATGTACGGCAACAAGGGCGGCGTGCCGGTGGTGATGCGCGGCGTCGTGGGGCACGGCTGGGGGCAGGGCGCCACCCACTCGCAGAGCCTGCACTCCGTCTTCGGCCACTTCCCGGGCCTGCACGTCGTCACCCCGGCCTCCCCGGCCGACGCCAAGGGCCTGCTGGTCACGGCCCTGCAGGGGGACACCCCCGTGGTGATCATCGAGAACCGGGGCCTGTACGAGGTCGAGGGCGAGGTGCCCGAGGGCCCGGTGGGCGTGCCGATCGGCCGCGGCCGGATCGTGCGCGAGGGCACCGACGTCACCATCGTGGCCGCCTCGCTGATGGTCCGCGAGGCCGAGCGGGCCGCCTCGGCACTGGCCGCCCTGCAAGGCGTGAGCGCCGAGGTGGTGGACGTGCGCAGCATCCGCCCGTTGGACGAGGACCTCATCTGCGCATCCGTCGCGAAGACCGGGCACCTCGTCGTCGCGGACACCAGCTGGGCGCGCTACGGGCTGAGCGCCGAGGTCGCGGCGGTGGTGGCGGAGCGCGCCTTCGACTCCCTGCGCGCGCCCGTACGCCGGGTCACCCCGCCGGACAGCCCCGCACCGGTGTCCTGGCCGCTGGAGGAGGCGTTCAACCCGAACGCCGACGCGGTGGCCCGGGCGGCGCTCGAAGTCCTCGGGCTCCGTGGGCGCGTGGCGGTCGGGGAGGACGAGCTGGCCCGCGGATTCGTCGGCCCCTACTGATCGGTGGTCCCGTGAAGATTCGTGAGCTCGCCGTCCCCGGTGCCCTGGAGTTCACCCCGGACGAGTACCCCGACGACCGGGGCGCGCTCCTCGAACTGCTCCGCCGCGAGTGGTGGACCGAGGCGACCGGGCGGCGGCTGGAGGTCGCCCAGGTGAACTGCACCGTCAACCGGCGCAACGTGGTGCGGGGCGTGCACTTCACCCTGCCGCCCGGGCAGGCCAAGTTCGTCTGCTGCCTGAACGGCGCCATGGTCGACGTCATCGCGGACCTGCGGCTCGGCTCACCGGCCTTCGGCACCTACGACACGGTGCCGCTGGACAACGAGCAGTTCCGCATCGTCTTCCTCCCCGAGGGCGTCGGGCACGGCATGGTCTCCCTCACCGAGGGCGCCACCGCCTTCTACCTCTGCTCGGCGCCCTACGACCCCGCCAACGAGTTCGGCGTCCACCCGCTCGACCCGGACCTCGGCGTCGACTGGCGGGGGATGCTCGGCGGCGCCGAACCGATCCTCTCGGAACGGGACAACGGCGCCCCGTCGTTGGCGTGGCTCGTGAAGCACGGCGAACTGCCGCGCTACGAGGACTGCCTGGCGCACTACCGCGCCACCGCCCGGTGAGCGGGGGAGGAGTCGTGACGGCGCCCGCGACGGGGGAGCGGCGGCTGCGGGTCGGCATCATCGGCACCGGCGTCGGCGTGCGCACCCACCTGCCCGGCTTCGCCTCGACGGGGCGGGCCGACGTGGTGGCGATCGCCGGCAGCAGCCCCGCGCGGGCGCGCGAGGTCGCGGCCGAGGTCGGCGTGCCGACCGCGTACGAGGACTACCGCGCGCTCTGCGAGGACCGCACGCTGGACGTCATCTGCGTCGCCTCCCCGAACGAGCACCACTACGACCACTTCGCGGCGGCCGCGGCCTCGGGGCGGCACATCATCGTCGAGAAGCCGGTCGGGGGCGACGCCGAGGCGCTGCGGCGGCTGATGGGGATCCCGCTGGCCGACGGGCAGTTGGTCCTCGTCGACCACCAACTGCGGTTCAACCCCTACCTGTCCGCTCTGCGCGAGAGCCTGGCGGCCGGCGAACTCGGCCGCCCCTATCTCGTCCGGATCCACCAGCAGGGCGTCGGTCAGCTGTCCCAGGACGTCCTGCACGCCTGGCAGTTCGACGCCGGGCGCGGCGGCGGCGTGCGGCTGGCCATGGGCAGCCACCTGGTGGACCTGGTGGACTTCCTGCTCGGCCGCAGGCCGTGGGAGGCGGTGGCGGGCTCCGTCGACCCCGTCGTCCCGTTCCGCCGCGACCGCGAGGGCGCACTCCGGCCGGTGACCGCGGACTCGGCGTTCTCGGCGCTGCTGCGGGCGGCCGACACCACCGCGCTGGTCTCCGCCAGCGCCGCGGCGGCGGCCACCACCCTGCTGGACGTCGACGTCCTCGGCACGGCGGGCGAGGCGCACTTCAGCCTGACCGGGAAGCTGCGGATCTCCACGACGAGCGGCACCCGGACGGTCCTGCACCCGCCCGGTGTGGACCAGGTCGAGGTCGACAACCGGATCTCGGTCTTCAAGAGCTCCTTCAACCACCTGGCCCGGGCGCTGACTTCGGCGGTCCTCGACGGCGACCTCGGCGCCGTCGCCCACGCCGGCACCCTGGCCGACCAGCTGTCCGTCCTCGGCACGCTCGACGCGATCCTGCGCTCGGCCGCCGCCAACCCCTCCCCGCACAAGGAGAGTTCATGTTGAGCGCAGCCCGTGTGGACCTGTTCGACGAGACCATCCGCCTCCGCGACGAGGCCTTCCACGCCCGCGACCTGGAAGCGACCATGGGCTTCTACCGGGAGGACGCCCTCGAAATCGACCCCAGCGGCGCCTTCCACCGGGACAAGGCCGCGATCAGCGCCCAGATCGGGATGGTGTTCGGCCTCGGCCTGACGGCGCGCTTCGTCGAACTGGCGAGGACCGTCGACCTCGACCACGGCACCGCGGTGCTGGTGCTGGACTCGACCTTCGAGTCCTCCCCGCCCGGCTTCCGCCAGCACTTCCTGACCGCCCAGACCTTCACCTTCGACGACGGCGAGTGGCGCCTGCTGCTCGCCGCCAACACCATGCTGGCGGACTGACCCCGGACGCGTGAGGGGCGACCGGCCGCGGCCGGTCGCCCTCACGTCGTGACGATCCGTCAGTTCGCCACGGCCTCGACCACCGACAGGACCGTCGGGGTCGGGAGGACCCGGGACAGGCGCAGTCCGGCCCGGGCGAACAGCTCCGCGAAGTCCGCCTCGGTGCGTTCCCGGCCGGTGAGGGAGCCCATCATCATCAGGTCCAGGGCCTTGGACTGGTGGGGGTCGTTGCCCCGGGGCACCACCGCGTCGAGGACCAGGACCCGGCCGCCGGGGTTCAGGGCGCGGCGGCAGTGCTCCAGCAGCGTCACGCAGCGGTCGTCGTCCCAGTCGTGGGTGATCCGCTTGAGCAGGTGGACGTCGCCGGGCGGCACGGCGGTGAAGAAGTCGCCCTCCGCCAGCGTCCAGCGGTCGGCGATCTCCTTGTCCGAGCCCAGGCGGTGGCCGGCCAGCACGTGCGCCTGGTCGTAGAGGACGCCCTCCAGGTCGGGGTTGAGGCGCAGCACCTCCAGCAGCAGGCCGCCGTGGCCGCCTCCGACGTCCACCACCGTGCCGGTGCGCGGGAGGTCGCAGGCGGCCGCGATGAGCGCGTTCTCCGGGTCGGACATCGCCGCCATGCCCACGTGGAACACGGCGGCGGTCCGTTCGTCCTGGGCGAAGTGGTCGAAGAACGGCATGCCGAAGATGCCCTCGAAGGCTGTGGTGCCCTCGGTGAGGCAGTGCGTCAGCTCGCCCGCCGGGCGCCACATGGTCCGGTCGGTGAGCATCAGCACGGCCGCGCGCGCCGAGTACGGCGCGTCGGAGCGCAGGGCCTGGCCGGCGTCGGTCAGCGCGAAGCGGCCCTGCTCGTCCTCCGCCACCACACCCCGGGTGGCGAGCAGGCGCAGCACCCGGTGGAGGCCGCGGGCGTCCGTGCCGGTGGCGGCGGCGAGCTCGGCGGGGGTGCGGGGGCCGCCCACCAGGTGGTCGGCCACCCCCACGTCGGCGGCGGCGCGCAGTGCGGCGGGGAAGAGGAAGCCGAGGGCCTCGTCGATGAGGAAGGCGGCGGAGCGGCGGAGCCCGTCGTCCCGGCCGGTGCCGGCGTCACCGCCGGCCCCGCCGCCCGTCCGGTCGTCGATGGTCCTGTCCTCGTCCTCGCGCATGCCGACCTCCGTCGCCTCTGCCGTCTCCGTCCGAACTTCCGCCCGGAGACTGCCCGGAGCCGGACCGGTCGAAGCGCCGCCTCACCCGGTCGTGTCGGACAGCTCCTTGTCGATGGCGGTCTCGATGCCGCGGCGCCGGGCGGCGCCGTGGGCGAAGTCGGGTACGGCCGAGGTGCCTTCGCGCAGGTCGTCGAGGAACTGCCGGTAGGCGTGGGCGAGCGCGTAGGCGTTGGAATCGACCGCCGGGTCCAGGCCCGGGACGCGGACGTACGACTCGGGCACCGGCAGGGGAGCGACCCCGGTGGCCTGGCCGCGGCCGCCTTGGAGGGTGAGCGGGCTGAGCTGGAGGTGGCCGACCGGGGCGGTGACGACGAGGTCGCCTTCGGTGCCGTTGATCTCCCAGCGGAAGCCGGTGCCCCGGGAGGTCCCGCCGCGGTAGTGGAAGGCGGCCACCGCGCCGCCCGGCAGCCGTCCGGAGGCCACCACCTGGTCGGCGACGGTCACGGGGACGGGCAGGCCGCTCTCGGTGTCCACCGCGAACCTGCGCCGGGACGCCAGCCGGATCCGCAGCTCCTCGGGCTCGCCCAGGACGGAGGCGAAGCCGTCGAGGGTGTGGCCGAAGGGGATGGTCAGCAGGGACACGCCGTTGGCCGCGTCCAGCACGTACCGGCTGCGGGGGTCGACGGTGGCGCCCCAGTGGCCGCCGGAGCCGACGACCGTGCTGGACAGCACCTCCCCGACGTAGCCGTCGGCCACGAGGTCCCGCACGTAGGCGACGGTCGGGTGCGAGCGGGCCTGGAGGCCGACGACGGTCGGCACGGCGGCGGCGCGGGCCAGCTGCGCCAGCTCCTCGGACTCCGCGGGTCCGGTGCCCAGCGGCCATTCGCACAGCACGGCCTTGCCGGCGTCCAGTGCCGCCCGTACCAGCTCCCGGTGGCGGGGCGCCTTCACCGTCACGACCACCAGGTCCACCTCGTCGGAGGCGGCCAGTTCGGCCGCCGTCGCGAAGGTGCGGGGCACTCCGTGCGTGCGCCCGGCGAGCTCCGCCGACTCCTTGGAGCTCGCGCTCAGGGCCCTCAACTCGTAGCCGGGGAGGGCGCGCAGGGCCGGCAGGTGGGCGCGTTCGGCCCAACTCCCCGGGGAGGCCCCGAGTCCGACGATGCCGACGCCGATCGGCTTGCCGGAGCGGGCCGATGCGGCGAGCGGTGACGGGGAGGTGTTCATGATGCGCAGCCTGCTCTCTGTCGGATGAGAAGGGTGGGCACAGCGGCCGACAGGGGCTGGGGGAGGACACAGCCGTCTGTTAGCGTTGACATCTCAACACTAGAAAGAGGTGCGTTGATATGTCAACGCCGAGCGAGGGTGTCGCGGACGCCGCCACGCCGGAGCCCGTCGACCTCTGGTGCGCCTTCAAGCGCGCCCACGAGCTGGTCCGGGCCCGCGTGGTCGCCGACACCGCCGAGGCGGTCGGCCTCTCCGAGCCCGACCTGACGATCCTCACCAACCTCAACCGGGCGGGCGGCGCGCTGCGCCAGAGCGAACTCGCCGCGGAACTCGGCTGGGACCGCACCCGCATCTCCCACCAGCTCACCCGCATGGGCAACCGCGGACTCGTCGCCCGCGAACGCGCCGTCGGCGTCACCGTCACCCTCACCGACGCCGGCCGCGAGGCCATCACCGCCGTACGGCCCGTCCTCGACGCCGCCGTGCGCCGCCACCTCACCGAGGGGCTCTCCGCGCAGGAGTTCGAGACACTGCGCTCCGTCTTCGACCGGCTGTAGCCGCCGCGACACGGCAGTGGCCCAGGGCCTGCGCCCCGGGCTGCCGGTGCCTCGTCAAGGGGCTCTGCCACGGTGACGGCTCCCTTCGAGAGCACTGTTGTGGAACATCGGGGTCGCGACCACGAGGTCGCCCACATCGTGTGCACCGCCTCCGTGCCGGACGGGGGCGGGCAGCCGGATGATCGCCACCGTTCCCGTCGACGTGGCGTCACTCGCCGTTCGACCAGGCGTCGGTGGCGCTTCACGGCGACCCGTCGGGCCTGTCGGGCCCGTCGGCTTTAGGTCGGCTTTGGGCGGACCTAGGCAGCGGCTTTAGCTCCGGCCGTAAGCCTGTCCTCGTCCGCGGATCGCGGACGAGCGACAGGCAGAGCGCACCTCGCCGACGAAGGAGGTCCGGTGGTACGTCCGTTGACCCGGAGTGAGCGCGAGCGGGCCGACCAGCCGTCGGCGCGCAGCAGGTGGCTGGCCGAGGACGGAGCGGAGCTCGCGGATCCGGAGCTGGTGGGCCACAAGTTCGCCCGGCAGGCCATGATGGCGGAGACGGGGTTCCCGGTGCCGCCGCTGGTCTGCGTGCCGGCGCCGGTGTTCGACCAGGTCGTCGGCGATGCGGACGCCCGGCCGGAGGGCCCCGGGGGCGCGGAGGCCTGGTCCCCGGCGGAGCTGACCCGGCGGGCCGAGGAGCTCCGACGGCAGGTCCAGGGCATCGGGCTGCCGGAGCCGCTGCGCCAGGCGCTGGCCGACCGCTTCGACGAACTCGCCGGCCCCGACGGGCTGGTGGCGGTCAGGGCCTGTGTGGTGCCGCAGCCCGGCGAGCAGGGCGGCGAGGACTCGGCCCAGGACCCGTTCGCCGGGCTGAGCAGCAGCTTCCTGTACGTGCGGCGGGCCGAGCTCGCCGACCGGGTGGTGGACTGCTGGGCCTCGGCGTTCAACACCGAGGCGGTCCTGTACCGGGCGCGGCGGGGCCTGGCCCCGTTCGCGGCGCGGGTGGCCGTCGGCGTCCAGCGGATGGCCATGGGCACCCGCTCGTTCGTCGCCTTCACCCAGGACCCCCGCGACGGTTCGGCCCGCTGCGTGATCGCGGCCGCCCACGGCATCGGCGAGGGCGTGGTCCAGGAGAAGGCCGATGTGGACCACTTCTTCGTCGAGCCCCGGTCCCGGAGCATCGAGGCGCAGGTGGTGGCCAAGTCCCGGGCGGTCGGCTGGGATCCGGAGCGGCCCGACGAGGGCCCCGTCCCGCTGACCCTCGACGAACGGCAGGCCGGCCTGCCGGTGCTCACCGACGACGAGGTGCACCGGATCACCGCCATGGCGCTGGACGTCCAGGAGTACTTCGGCGTGCCGCAGGACATCGAGGGGACCATCACCGCGGACGGCGGGATCCACCTCGTCCAGGCCCGGCCGATCGCGGCCCCGCCCCGGCCGGCCGCGCCGGAGGGCGGACCGGTCCAGGCGATCGTGTGGGACAACAACAACGTCACCGAGAGCTTCCCCCACGTCAGTTGCGCGCTCACCTACTCGGTGGCCCGCGAGCTGTACGAGGTCGGCTTCACCGACCTGTACCGGCGGATGGGCGTGTCCGCGCGCACGCTGCGCGGCAACCGGTCGCGGCTGCGCCGGATGGTCGGCCACCTGGACGGCCGGGTCTACTACCGGCTCGACTCCTGGTACCGGCTGCACGGCCAGATCCGCTGCTTCCGGCCGCTGTGGTCCACCTGGGAGCAGTCCCTGGGGCTGGCCCCCGACGGCGGTGACCGGCCCGCCGCGAAGCCCGGCGGGCGGTGGCGCACCCGACTGGCCAACACCGTCCACCTCACGGAGATCGCCGGCCGGTTCGCGGCCCATCCGCTGCGGGTCCGGGGCTTCGTGCGCTGGTGGGACGAGTACCACGAGCGGCTCGCCGACGCGTCGGAGCTGCCCCCGCACGAGGCGCTGGAGGCCTATCAGGAGCTGTGGACGGAGGTGGGCCGCCGCTGGGGGGTCACCCTGGTCAACGGCGTCTTCCTGTTCACCGCGTCCTGGGCGACCAACAGCCTGCTGCGCCGCTGGCTGCCGGGCTCGGACCGCAACCTGCTCAACGGGATGCTGGTCGGCGGCCCGGACAACCGGTCCGCGGCGGCCCTCAACTCGGCGATCGCGCTGGCCGAGACCGTCGCCGCCACCCCCGGCCTGCGCGACGCCGTGATGGCGGAGCGCGAGCCGCAGACGCAGTGGGAGGAGCTGACCGAGGGCCGCCACGGCGCCGAGTTCGGGGAGGCCCTGCGCGAGCACGTCCACCGCTACGGGGACCGCGGCATGCACGACCTCAAGCTGGAGGCCGTCACCCCGCGGGAGGAACCGTGGACGGTCCTGAACACCGTCCGCGCCTTCGTCCGGCAGAACCTGACCGTCGAGGCGAACCGCGCCACCGGGCGGGACATCCGCCGGCGGGCGGAGGAGGAACTGCGGGAGCGCTGCCGCAACCCGCTCAAGCGGACGGTGCTGAAGGGGCTCTTCGGCGCGATGCGCTCGCTGATGCGCATTCGCGAGGACACCCGCTTCTGCCGCAGCCAACTCTTCGGCGACACCAGGACGTTGCTGATGAACCTCGGTACCGGCCTGGCCGAGACGGGGCGCCTGGACAAGCCGACGGACATCCACGACCTCACGGTCGACGAGGTCCTGGGCGCCTTCGACGGCACCCTGCCCGGAGCCGACCTGCGCGGTCTGGCGGCCGTGCGCGCGGCCGAGCGGGCCCGCTGGAGCACGGAGGAGAACCGGCTGCCGGTCCGGCTGGAGACCGATCCCCGCCTGCCGCTGGCCCTCGCCCTCGCCTCCGTGCGCGGTGCGGCGGGCGGTACGGAGGCGACGGCGACGCCCGGGGCCGCCGCGGCCCCGGGAATGCTGACCGGACTGGCGTCCAGCTCCGGCACGGTGCGCGGCCGGGCCAAGGTCGTCCTCGACCCGTCGACGACCGCCGAGGAGTGCGAGGGCCGCATCCTCGTCGCCCGCGAGACGGACCCGGGCTGGCTGTTCCTGATGATGTCCGCGAAGGCCCTGGTGGTGGAGCGGGGCACCCTGCTGTCGCACACCGCCATCACCGGGCGGTTGCTGGGCATCCCCACGGTGGTGGCGGTGCCCGGGGCCACCAGCCTGATCGAGGACGGCAGCCTCGTCGAGGTCGACGGCGCCGCCGGCACCGTACGGATCCTGGACGGCGCGTCGTGATCGGACGACTGGGCCGCTACGTCAGGGCGGCCTACCCGCCGGCGGTCCAACTGCCGCTGATGGTCTCGTGGACCCTGGGCCTGACCGCCCTGTTCGCCTGCGTCGCCGGGGCGTCCGAGCGGTGGCGACCGGACGGGGCGCTGGCGGTCACGACCGTCACCATGGTCGTCGACATGCTGCTCCTGCGGGCCCTCGACGACCTCCGGGACCACGACTACGACGCCCGGTACAACCCCGGCCGGCCCCTGCCCAGCGGGCTCGTCCGGGAACGCGACCTGGTGGTGCTGGTCGTCGTGGGCATCGCCGCCCTGCTGCTGCTCAACGCGGGGCGTGGAGTGGTCCTCCTCGCCCTGGCCGGGCAGCTCGGCTACACGGTGGTGGTGATGACCGTGGACCGGCTGTGGGGCTGGCCCTCCGGGGACCGGCTGCTGCTGCACCTCGCCGTGAACCTGCCGATCCAGCCGCTGCTGAGCCTGTACGTGTACGCGGGCTTCCTGCGCTCGGAGCACCTGCGGCCCGGCCTCTCCGGCCTGACCGCGGTGGTGGCGGCCACCCTCGGCGGGCTCTGCCTGGAGCTCGGCCGCAAGGCCACCCGCCGCCCAGGAGCGGGCGAGCGGACCTACGCCACCGTGCTGGGCCCGGCCGGCACGTCCGGCACGGCGGTCGCCGCCGCGCTGTTGTCCACCGCCGTGGTGCTGGTGGCCCTCCGGCCGTGGGATCCGGGCAGCGCCGCGTACGGCTGGGGCTGGCTGGTGGCGGCCCCGGCCGGCCTCCCGGCGGTCGCGGCCGTGCGGTTCGCCCGCGGCTCCGCGCGCTGGCCGAGGCCTCTCGCGATCGCGTACCTGCCGGCGATGTACACGAGTTTCCTGGCCGTTGGTTGGCTGACCAGAGGAGGAGCAGGGTGACCAGTCATGCGCTGCCCGAAGGCGACCTGTTCGGGACGAACGGGTTCTGGACCCTGCTCGGACCGGACTTCGCCGGCAAGTCCACCGTGCTGGACCGCCTGCACGACGACCACGGCTGGCGGGTGGTGTCCTACGACGACCGCTACCTCGACCGGTACCCGCTGATCCGCGGACTGCGGCGCAGCTGGGTGGACGAGGCGTTCGCCCGGGCCGGGGAGCGGTACTCCGACGAGCTCGTGCTCTCCGTCCTGCACCCGATCGTGCTGCACCTGCGGGACGAGCTGGCCCGCTCGGCCGGCCCGGAGCCGCTCATCGTCGACTCGTACTACTACAAGCTGATCGCGAAGTGCCGTCTGCTCGGCGTGGAGCACCAGCCGATCTTCGACCAGTGGCGTTCCTTCCCGCGGCCGAGGGGCGTGCTCTACCTGGACGTGCCCCCCGAGGACGCCTGGGCGCGCAGCGGCGAAGGGCTGCGGATCAACGCCTTCGAGCATTACGGCACCACGGCCAGCGAGGCGAACTTCATCGGGTTGCAGTCCGAGTTGCGCACGGCGGTGCTCGCGGAGGTCGCCGACCTCCCGCTCACGGTCATCGACGGGACCGAACCACCCGAGTCCGTCATGGCGGCCGTCCTCGCCGGACTCCAGGCGACGGCGGCGCTGTGAACCCCACGGACCACCGGAGACAGGAACGGCTCGCCGAGCTGTTCGCGGAACGCTCGGCCTGGGTCGGACGGCAGCCGCCGTCCACGCCGGCCGAGGAGACGGCGGAGACCACCGTGCTGGTGGTGCTGCGCGACCTGGACCTGCCCGGACTCGTCGACGGGGCACGGGAGTTCGCGGCCCGGCTGGCCGAGGACGAGGCCGAGGCGTGGCGGCGCTCCTGGACCAGGGCCCGCTTCCTCTTCGGCAATCCGGCCAACCTGGCCGGGCGGAGCCCGGCGCGGCTGGTGGCCGGGAGGGGCGGCACGGCCTGGCTCGGGCCGTTCCCGTCCGGGCGGCTGCCCGGCCCGACCCGGCTGCTCAAGCCGGTGAGCGGCGAACTGCCGCCGCTGCCCGAGGTCGTGGAGTTCCCGCACGGCGAGGACGGCACCACCCCGTACCGCGAACTCCACGTCGGCATCCGGGACCTCACCCTCGCCGAGTACCTCGTGCACCTCCACCACACCCTGGCCGAATCGGTCCTGCGGGGCAGGCTGGGGGCCGGTGAGCCGCTGCGCCTGATCCACCGTCCGGACCTCGACGCCGACGCCGCCCGCACCGGGCCCGCCTACGCGCGGGTGCACTACGCCCCCGGCGGCGCCCCGGGACTGCGCCTCTACACCTGGCTGTCCCCCGAGACCCACCCGTAACGATCGCCCCACCGACCCTCGAAGGAGAGGACACATGGACGCCCCTGAGTTCGCCGAGGCCGACGTCGCCCGTGTCGCGCTGTCCGAGCAGTTGCAGCGGCTCTCGGAGCTCCTGCGGCTCACCGTCGCCGCCGAGGACATCGGCGCCGCCCCCGCCGAGAAGGAGGGCCTGGCGGCCCACCTGTGGTCCCTGCTGGAGACCGAGGTGCCGCTGGTCCAGGAGGCGGTCGCGGGCTACGTCCGGACCCGCGGCGGCTCGTGGCAGGACCTCGCCGAGCTCAGCGGCCTGACCGAGGACGAGGCGCGCGAGCGCTGGGCCGCCCTCCCGGTGCGCGGCCCGGCCGACCCGGCCGCGGCGGCCGCGGCCCTCGACGCCTGGTACGTCCGGCACGCGCAGGTGGAACCGCTCGCCCGGGTCCGGTACCCGTTCAGCCGCCTGCTGAACGGGCGCTCCCCGGACGGGCAGCACCAGTGCCTCATCTGCGGGAAGTACGAGGGCAACACCGTGCCGGCCTGGGCCGGGTTCCCGGTGCCGCCCGGCGGCCACCTCGTCGACGACGGCACCTGGCGGGTCGGGCACGGGCCCACGCCGTACTGGCCGGCCGGCACCCTGCTGATCGAGTCCCGGCGGCACTTCCTGGACTACGCCGACTTCGACCACGTCGAGGCCGCGACGCTCGGGCCCCTGGTCCGGCGGCTCACGGCTCCGCTCAAGGAGGCGACCGGAGCGTCCCGGATCCACATCTTCTCCTGCATGGAGGGCACCGAGCACTTCCACCTGTGGATGGTGCCCCGGGTCGAGGGCCAGACCCCCGGGCGGACCTTCATGGCGGACCCCGGCCACTGCACCCACGACGAGGCCGAGGAGGTCATCGGACGCGTCAGGCAGGCCATGGAGCGGACGGAGGCCCGACGGTGACCCCCCCGACCCTGGCCCCGACCCCGTCCGGGCCCCCGGCCGCGGAGGGGCGCGCGGGCGGCCGCCGGATCCTGCTGGCGCCGGTGACGGTCAGCCCGACCAAGCCGCTGACCCCGACCCACCTGAAGTACCTGCTCTCCCTGGACCTGCTCCACCGGGCCACCGCCACCTTCTCCGAGGTCACCTTCCTCTACCGGCACGCCACGTACGCGGGCAGCCGGCAGGTGGCCGGCTTCTGGGACCACCTGGACCGGCACCACCCCGACCTGGCGTACGAGGCGCTCGGCGAGGAGGACATCGGCGAGCTGTACTCCGCCTACCACCGGGCCGAACGGCTCCCGTACGCCGCGATCGAACCGATGGTGCGACGCGCCGAGGACGGCTGGACCCACCCGGTCAGCGCGCGGCTGCTCGACCTCTGGGAGGGCCACTACCGGCTGCTGGGGCTCTTCGACCCCGAGCTCGGCCGCACCGGCCCCGAGCCGGCGCCGGAGGCCGAGGTCCTGGACCTCCTGGTCCGCCGCGACCTGTGCGTCAGGCCCGCCGTCCCCGGCGCGCCGGTCTTCCTGGACGCGACCGCCGCGGGGCTGCCGCTGCGCGTCGTCGTCGGCGCGGACGGCCAGGCGAACTACCTGCTCTACCTGCTCCGCGAACTGGTCCCGCTGCTGGACGGCCACGACCTGGTGGTGCTCGCCCACGACACCGAACTGCGCACCGACTACCAGACCGTGGCGCACGTGCTCCGCGCGCTGGGCGTCGAGGTCAGGCTCTTCGAGGTGCCCCGGGTGGCCGTCAACGGGGTCGTCCAGTCCACCCGGGCGGGCGGCTGGCGGGACCACACCATGGGTGCGCTCGCCGGGCCGCTCATCGAGGAGTTCGGCCCCGACGCGTTCCGGCTCGGGCTCCGGCTCTACCTGGTGGCCGGTCTGGGCCGCACGGCCCGCGAGTCCTTCTCGCTGCGCCACCTCCGGCGCTGGGCCCGCCGCGCGAGCGCGCTGCTGGCGGCCCACGGCGACGGTGGCCAGGGCCGCATGACGGCCGCGGAGGTCGACGCCGTCGGACGCCACCTGGCCCCGCTCGCGGGGCGGCGCGGCTACGCGGACCCCTACCAGGTCGCCACCGAACTGATGAGCCGTGATCCCGAGGTGCCGGTGGCCGAGCTGCTGGGCGTCGTGACGGGCCGCACCGAGGCCCCCCGAGCCCTCCGCGAGCGTGTGGGATGACCGGCGTGCCGACGGCCGAAGCCGTCCCCGGCCTCCTGACAGCCGCGGCCCGGCTGAGCGTCGAGCGCACCGTCGACCGGACGACCGTCCACCGCCACAACCCCTCGGAGGTGTTCCTCACCGACGCCCGCCCCGTCGGGCCGGAGAACTTCGTCGCGGCGGCGCTCCTGCCAGGGACGCATCCGCACTACACCGGACGCACCGGGCCCGCGGGCCGCTGCCCGGATCCGATGCTGCTGCTGGAGTGCTGCCGGCAGGCCGAGACCTACGCCGCGCACGCCTTCTTCGGCGTGGACGCCGCGTCGAGCTTCATCCTGCGGAGCTGCTCCGTCGACCTGTCCGCCGAGGCGGCCCGGGCCGCCGCTGCCGCCCCCTCCGGCCCGTCCGAGCTGCGGATGGCCGTCGTCACCGGGAACCCCCGGCGGATCGGGGGACGGCTCCACAGCCTGGACTACGACTTCGAGCTGCGCGTCGCGGGCACCGCGATCGGCGCGGTCCGGATGGAGGTCGGCTACCTCGCGCCCGACGCCTACGCGAAGGTCCGGTCGCGCGGGCGCCCGACCCCGCCGCCGAGGTCCGACGGACGGCTTCCGGTGACCGCCGGGCAGCCGGTCGCACCCGCCCGGGTCGGCCGTACGAGGAGCACCGACACCCTGCTGCTCGACGCCGTCGCCGACGGGGGCGGCGTGCGGGCGGCCCTGCGCGTGCCGGTCGAGAACCCGAGCCTCTTCGACCACGCGCAGGACCACGTCCCGGGGATGGTGCTGATGGAGGCGGCGCGTCAGCTCGCCGCGCTGGCGGTCGACGCCCGGGGCGAGGGCACGCCGGACCGGACGGTACTGGTCGGCCTGTCGGCCTCCTTCGCCGCCTTCGCGGAGCTGGACGCGCCGGTCACCATGACGGCGGTCCGCACCGGGGGAGGCGGATCGCCGGAGGGGCCGTCACCGGTCGAGATGACGTTCCACCAGGGCGGCGCGGACATCGCCCGGATGACGGCGGTGCTGGCCCCCGTCCCCGGCCTGCCGTCCGCGACCGGCGAGCGGGAGGGGTGATCCAATGAGCGAGGCGGCAGGAGCGGCGGTGGTGGCCGGGCTGGGAGGCCGGGTGCCCCCGACCGTGCTGACCAACCGGGACCTCGTGGCCTCCCTCGACATCGACGAGGAGTGGATCCACAGCCGTACCGGCATCAGACAGCGGCACGTGATCGCCCCGGGCGGGTCCACCGGCGACCTCGCGGTCGAGGCGGGACGGCGGGCACTGGCGTCGGCGGGGGCGGAGCGCGTCGACGCGCTGGTCCTCGCGACCAGCACACCGGACCGGCTGTGCCCGGCGACCGCTCCCGAGGTGGCCGACCGGCTCGGCCTGGGCGCCATTCCGGCGTTCGACGTGGCCGCCGTCTGCACCGGCTTCATCTACGCTCTGGCGACCGCCGGAGGCCTGATCGCCGCCGGCACGGCCGGCACCGTCCTGGTGATCGGCGCGGACACGTTCTCGACCATCCTGGACCCGGCCGACCACCGGATGCGGGCCGTCTTCGGCGACGGCGCCGGAGCGGTCGTCCTGCGCCCGGGGCGGGCCGGGGAGCAGGGCGCCCTGCTGGGGATCGGCCTGGGCAGTGACGGCTCCCGCAGCGACCTGCTCGGCATCCCGGGCGGCGGCTCCCGTCAGCGGTCCGCCGGTCTGCCGACCAGGGCGGAGGACGTCTACTTCACCATGCAGGGACGCGCGGTCTTCCACGAGGCCGTGCTCCGGATGGCGGCCTCGATCCGGGAGACCGCCGAGCGGGCCGGCTGGCCGCTGGAGGACGTCGACCGGTTCGTCCTGCACCAGGCCAACGCCCGCATCCTGGCGGCCGTCGCCACGAGGCTGGGCGTGCCCGTCGAACGGTTCGTCCGCCACATCGACCGGGTCGGCAACACGGCGGCCGCCTCCGTCCCGCTGGCCCTGGCCGACGGCGTCGCCGGGGGCCGGATCCGGCCCGGTCACCGCGTCGTGCTGGCCAGCTTCGGCGGCGGCCTCACCTGGGGGTCCGTCGCACTCGTCTGGCCCCGGCTCGACGCCTCGGCCCCGGACGGCCCAGCAGAGCATTCCCACCTGTGAGGAGAACGAGATGAATGCGATCGAAGAGCGGATCGCCGAGGTCCTGTCCGCCCAGTTCAAGGTCGAGCGCGCCGCGATCGAGCCGGACGTCACGTTCGCCGCGCTCCGCTTCGACTCCCTCGTCCTGATCGAGCTCGGCCTCATCCTGGACACCGAGTTCGGCGTCGAGATCGACGACGGCGAGCTGACCAACGAGATGACCATCAGCGACGCCGCCGAACTGGTCGCCGCCAAGGGGGCGTCGCTCTGATGGTGGGCCGGGCGGAGGCGTTCGGAGTCGCGGTCACCGGGCTCGGACTGGTGACCCCCGCCGGGATCGGCGTCAAGGAGAACTGGGACGGCCTCACCTCCGGAGTCTCCCGCGCGGCTCCGGACGAGGCGCTCCGGGGCTGGCCGGTCGACTTCACCTGCCGGGTGCCCGGCTTCGACCCCGAGGAACTGCTGGGCGGCTTCTCGGCCTGGCAGCTGGAACGGTTCGTCCAGCTCGCGATCGTCGCGTCCCGGCAGGCCCTCGACGACGCGGGCTGGGACCCGGCGACCTGGGACGGCGCCCGCGTGGGCGTGGTCCTGGGCAACTCGCTCGGCGGCGTCCAGACCGTCGAACGCCAGCACCGGGCCCTGCTCGACGGCGGGCCCCGCAGGGTCTCGCCGCTGCTGATCCCGATGTCGATGGTGAACATGGTCGCCGGCCAGGTGGCGATCGACATCGGGGCCAGGGGGCCGAGCCAGGTCGTGGCGACCGCCTGCGCCTCCGGCACGACGGCCGTCGGCACCGCGCGGGAGCTGCTGCGCTCCGGGGCCTGCGACGTGGTCCTGGCGGGCGGATCCGAGTCCGCGCTGACACCGCTGGCCATGGCGGGGCTCAGCAGGATGGGCGCGCTGTCCCGGCGGACCGACGACCCGGCGACGGCCTCGCGCCCCTTCGACGCGGACCGCGACGGCTTCGTCGCCGCCGAGGGCGCGGGCGTGCTGGTGCTGGAGCGGATCGCGGACGCCCGTGCCCGGGGCGCCGTGCCCCGGGCGGTGGTGCGCGGCTACGGCGCCGCCACCGACGCCCACCACCCCACGGCCCCCGACCCGGACGGCCGCGGGATCGAGCAGGCGCTGCGCGCGGCACTGGCGGACGCCGGGCTCGGGCCCTCCGACGTCGACCACGTCAACGCCCACGGGACGTCGACCCCGCTCAACGACGTCACCGAGGGCCGGATGCTCCACCGCGTCCTGGGCGACGGCCCGCTGGTGACCTCCACCAAGGGTGTCACCGGGCACGCGCTGGCGGCGGCCGGCGCGATCGAGGCCGGGTTCACGGCGCTCGCCATCCAGCACCGGAGCGTTCCGCCCACCGCCAACCTCGCCCGGCTCGACCCCGAGCTGGAGATCGACGTGGTGTACGGCGCGCCGCGCAGCGCCGTGATCGAGGTCGCCGTGAGCACCTCGCTGGGCTTCGGCGGCCACAACGCCGCCCTCGTCCTGACCGCCGACTGACCGAATACCTGACCAACCATCCGACTGACCATGTGACCGACCACCGGGAGTGGACATGAGCAAGCTGCAGAAGATCCGACTGATCGCACTGGACAGCGACGGGGTGCTCCTCAACGACACCTACAGCCCCGTCATCGAGCGCTTCGTCACCAAGCACGGCGGCCGCTACACCGCCGAGGTCGAGCGCGGCGTGTGGGGCTCGCCGCAGCTGGCCGCGGGCCAGAACATGGCGCTCGCGTGCAAGCTGCCCTGGTCGGCGCGGGAGACGATCGCGGCGTTCTTCGAGGAGCGGGAGGCCTACCTGCGCAAGAACCCGGTCCAGGTGACGGAGGGCGCCGAGGAACTCCTCGCCACGCTGCGGGAGACGGGAGCCCGGGTGGTCTGCTACGGCGGCCGCACCCGCGAGTACACCTTCGACAAGTACCTGGGCCACCTGGCCGAGTACTTCGACGCGGAGATCCCGTACGTGGACGTCAACGACTTCCGGCCGGGCACCAAGGAGATCGTCCGGGACATCTTCCGCTACGAGTTCGACGAGGTCCTCTTCGTCGACGACATCAACCGGGTGGCCGAGGTCACCAAGGCCCTCGGGGCGGGCTTCGTCGGTGTCCCCGCCTCCCTGCCGCACAACTTCCAGCGGGCCGAGATGGAGGCGACCGGCGTGCGGTACTCGGTGGACGACATCCGGGGGATCGACCTCGAACTGCTCGAAGCGGTCGACGAGGAGCTCGCCGCAGGCACCCTCTGGTCGGACCGGGCCTGATGACCGGGCCAGGGATGCTGCCGAGCACCCGGCTGGGCCGGGTCGGGCCGCAGGTGGGGGTGCAGGGCCTCGGCTGCATGGGGATGAGCGAGTTCTACGGCCCGAGCGACCTCGACGCGTCCGTGCGGACCCTCCACCGGGCGCTGGAGCTCGGCGTCACGCTCTTCGACACCGCGGACAGCTACGGCACCGGCCACAACGAGGAGCTGCTCGGCCCGTTCGTGCGGGCGAACCGCGACCGGGTCGTGATCGCCACCAAGTTCGGCCTGGTCCGCAGCGCGACCGACCCGCACTACCGGGGGATGGACACCTCGCCGGCGTACATCCGCAAGGCGGTCGAGGCCAGCCTTCGTCGGCTGGGCGTCGACACCATCGACCTCTACTATGCCCACCGGATCGACCCCCGCACGCCCGTCGCGGAGACGGTCGGCGCGATGGCCGAGCTGGTGGAGCGGGGGAGCGTCCGGTACCTGGGGCTGTCCGAGGTCAGCGGGGCGCAGCTGCGGGAGGCGCTGGAGGTCCACCCGATCGCGGCCGTGCAGTCCGAGTGGTCGCTGTTCTCCCGTGACGTGGAGGAGGACGTCGTCCCCGTCGCGGCGGAGGCGGGTGTGGCCATGGTGCCGTACTCGCCGCTGGGGAGGGGCCTGTTGACCGGTTCGTTCACCACGGTCGACGGGCTCTCCGAGGGCGACTTCCGCCGGTCGATGCCGCGCTTCGCCGGGGAGAACGGCCGGCACAACCTCGGGCTGCTCGCCCCGTTGCACCGGATCGCGGAGGCCCGGGGCGTCACCGCGGCACAGATCGCGCTCGCCTGGGTCCACCACCGGGCCGCCGTGCACGGCGTCGCGGTCGTCCCGATCCCGGGAACGCGGGCCCTCCACCGGCTGGAGGAGAACGTCGGCGCCGCCACCCTGCGCCTCACCGAGGAGGAGCTGGCCGAGCTGCTACCGCTCGGCGGGCTGGTCGCCGGGCCCCGCCACGCAGGGCTGACCTTCGCCTCTCTACGCGCGTCGGGCGGCGAAACCGCAGGTCAACGAACTTAAGGGAGGCTTTAGTTGGGACAGGGAGCCTTGGTTCTGCCGTAATTTGGTCACGGCATGACCGAAAGTGAGAATTTCTTGAACGATGTGACGCCCGGGAGTGCGCTCCCTCAGTTCCCGATCGTCCGAACCCGCCTCCTGGCACCGCCTGTGGAGGACTCCGGCCCGCGCGCGGGGAGCCCGATCACCCGGGCCCCCCGCGCAGGCCGCTTCCCCGGCCTGCGCACCAACCTCCGCGAGCTGTTCACCGATTCCTGACACCCGGGTTCCGCGCCGACCGGTTCGCGCGGCCCCACCGGGTGGGCGGGCGCTGCCCGCTTGTCCGGAACCCAACAGGAACGCCAGTCAGCAGCTATTCTCGCAACACGTGCGCAAGAGGCGGGGGAGTAAGCACATGTACAACGACTTGCAGCTTATGGATTCAAGCGCCGGAAGCGACGTCCTCGTTCCGGACTTTCCGCCGGCGGCCGTCGTGGCGCAGAGAACCCGTCCAGTGACCTTCGAACTCCTGGGCCCCGTCTGCGTGAACTGCGGTGATCAGCGGCGATCGGTCAGTGCCCGGAAGGTCAAAATCCTCTTCGCGACACTGCTCTCGCGAGCCGGACGGACCGTGGGAATCGATGAACTCATCACCGAACTCTGGGGCGAGCACCCGCCGCTGCGGGCCACCGCGGCCTTGTACGTCTACGTATCCCAGCTCAGAAAATTCCTGGTCGACGCCGGTTGTACGGGCAGCAGGATAGAGACCCGCCACCCCGGATACGGGTTGGACCTGGGCCCGCACGAACGGGATGTCGACGTGTTCCAGCGGCGGGTGAGGAAAGCCCGCAATCACGTCTCGCACGGAGAGCACGAGCGGGCCGTCGTGGAATTCAAAAGGGCACTCAGCCTGTGGCGCGGACCAGCACTCGGGAGTCTGAGGGACGGACCAATCGTCAGCGGTTTCGCCACCTGGTGTCAAGAGTTCCGACTGGAATGCATCGAGATCATGCTGGAGTCCAATCTCGCACTCGGCAGGCACCGCGAGATCGTGGGGCCGCTCTTCTCGCTGACGACGGATCACCCGTTCCGGGAATCCTTCTACCGGCAGCTGATGCTCGCGCTCTACCGGTCCGAACGGCGGGCGGACGCGCTGCGCGTCTACCAGGTGGCCAGGGACACCCTCCGCCGTGACCTCGGGCTCGATCCCGGGGTCGCCCTGCGCGCCGTCCACCAGGCCGTCCTCACCGCGGACGACCGGCTGGAGGACCTCCAGGGGTCCGTCCGACCGTTCATGTGACCGCCGCCCGCTGCTCCTGATCGTCACGCCGGGGCAGCGGGCGGGCCGTACACGGTTGCGCCCAGGCCGTGCGCGTCGGTGGCGGAGCCCGCAGAAAGGGCGGTGGCCCGGGAAGGAGTTCCTCCCGGGCCACCGCCCTCGGCCCGTCAGGGCCGGTCCGGCCGGATCAGATCCACTGGCTCACCCCGGGCGGCGCGGCCAGGAGGGGCAGCAGCGGACCGAGGCCGGTCAGCGCCGGACCGAGGGTGATGTAGGGCAGGACCGACGGGACGGCTGCCGGCAGCGCCCCGAAGTCGAGTCCGGCCAGCGGGTCGCCGCCGGTTCCGATGATGTCGTCGTACAGCCACGGGTCATGGCCGGGCTTGTGACCGTGGTCGTGGCACTTCTCCTTCTCGCACGGCGGCAGGCACCGGGCGAGCGCGGAGGACGGCGGCGTGGTCACCGGCTGGGTCCCCGGCGGGGAGTTCGGCGGCACGTAGGAGGCGGTGACGGTGTTGACGGTGTCCTCGCTGATCAGGCTGGAGCAGAAGAACGTCGTCGTCTGCCCCGCCGCCAGGTCGAACGTCCCGGCCGCCACCACGCAGGACGGCTCCTGGGCGTCGTTCAGCGTGATGCCGGTCAAATCCACGGTGCCGTTGTTGGTGACCGTGATCCGCCAGAACACCTGGCACTTGTCCGGGGCGCACAGCTCCTCGGGCGCGTTCCCCTTGCGCAGGGTCACCTCCTTGCCCCACGGTCCGGCCCCGCCCGGGCCGCAGTCGGCGGCCTTGCCGGACTGGCAGACCTCCTTGTTGACCTCCAGCGACGGGACGCCGCCACCGCTCACGGTGACGGTGGCTTCGGAGGGGGGCGTGGTGATGGGGGTGCCGCCGGGTCCGGGGAAGGTGGCGGTGACGGTGTTGGTGGTGGTCTGGGTGACGTTGGTGAGATCGCAGAACACCTGCTGAGAGGCGCCGACCGCCAGGTCGAACGTTCCGGCGGCGGTCACACAGGACGGTGACACGCTGTCCGTCAGGGTGATGTCGGTGACGGGGACCGTGCCGGTGTTGGTCACGGTGATGCGCCAGTACGCCGTGGTGCCGGTGGTGATTGTGGTGTTCTTCGCCCAGGGGCCGGGGCCGCCGTCAGTGCAGTCGTTGGCGTTGGTGGAGGTGCAGACCTCTTTGTTGATGCTGAGTGATGGTACGACCGGTGGGGTGACGTCGACCGTGGCTTCGGAGGGGGGCGTGGTGATGGGGGTGCCGCCGGGTCCGGGGAAGGTGGCCGTCACCGTGTTCACGGTGTGTTGGGTGACGTTCGGGAGGTTGCAGAACACCTGCTGTGAGGCGCCGACCGCCAGGTCGAACGTTCCGGCGGCGGTGGCGCAGGACGGTGACACGCTGTCCGTCAGGGTGATGTCGGTGACGGGGACCGTGCCGGTGTTGGTCACGGTGATGCGCCAGTACGCCGTGGTGCCGGTGGTGATTGTGGTGTTCTTCGCCCAGGGGCCGGGGCCGCCGTCAGTGCAGTCGTTGGCGTTGGTGGAGGTGCAGACCTCTTTGTTGATGCTGAGTGATGGTACGACCGGTGGGGTGACGTCGACCGTGGCTTCGGAGGGGGGCGTGGTGATGGGGGTGCCGCCGGGTCCGGGGAAGGTGGCCGTCACCGTGTTCACGGTGTGTTGGGTGACGTTCGCGAGGTCGCAGAACACCTGGTGCGACCCGCCAGCCGCGAGGTCGAACGTCCCGGCGGCGGTCACGCAGGACGGTGACACGCTGTCCGCCAGGGTGATGCCGGTGACCGGGACGGTGCCGGTGTTGGTCACGGTGATCCGCCAGTACGCCGTGTTCCCGGACGGAATCGTCGTACTGCCGGCCCACGGCCCGTTACCGCCCTCCCCACAGTCGGCGGCGTTCGTGGAAGTGCAGACCTCCTTCAGGATCGTCAACGACGGCACGTCCACCGTGGCCTCCGAGGGAGGCGTGGTGATCGGTGTGCCGCCCGGTCCGGGGAAGGTGGCCGTCACCGTGTTCACCGTGGGCTGCGTGACGTTCGCCAGGTCGCAGAACACCTGGTGCGAGGCGCCGACCGCGAGGTCGAACGTTCCGGCGGCGGTCACGCACGACGGTGACACGCTGTCCGTCAGCGTGATGCCGGTGACCGGAACCGCGCCCGTGTTGGTCACCGTGATCCGCCAGTACGCCGTGGCACCGGGTGCGAGCGTCGCGTTCTTCGCCCAGGGCCCGATGCCGCCGTCCACACAGTCGGACGCCGTCGCGGAGGTGCAGACCTCCTTGTTGATCGTCAGGCTCGGCGTGCACTGGGCGCCCGGGGTCACCTGGAGGGTGACGGTGTTGGAGGTGACGGGCGCCTGGCCGTTGGTGACGGCGGAGGCCTGGTTGGAGACGGAGGTGACGGAGCAGTCGGTCGACACCGTGGTCTCGAAGCAGATCTGCGGTGCGTCGCCGACGAAGGTCACCTGCATCTGCGGGTGGTTGCCGGGGGTGAAGGACGCCCCGCTGATCAGGGTGAGGTTGGCGACCACCTGGATCGGCGAGTCGCTGGTCGGGACGGACGAGATGTCCGCGGTCTCCGTGGCGGGGTTGAACGGGAAGGTGCCGATGACGGTCCCGCCGGCCGTCAGCACGGTCACCGAGGACTGGGTGAAGTCGACGGTCGTCGGGTCGATGCCGAGGAGACTGACCGTCCCGTAGGACCTCACGTGTCCGGTGGCTCCGTCGCAGTAGTACGCGGAGGGGTTGATGGTGCCCTGGGCCTTGGTCTTCAGGCAGGGCGAGGCTCCGGTGACCGGGTCGATCGAGAACAGGTAGCCGGTGTCGCCGAGGCTGAACTTGCACTGGCCGTTGTAGGCGTAACCGTACGGTCTGGTGTCGCCGCCGTTGACGTTGGGCGGGCCGTTGAGGACGCCGTTGGTGCCGTACTGGGTGCAGGGGGCCTGGGTGTTCCAGTCGTAGCAGAACGAGGAGCTGGCGGAGGTCGGGGAGATGCTGAGGTAGATCCAGAACGGGAACTCGGTCTCCAGGTGCCCGTTGGCGGCGGTGATGGTCAGCGGCACCTGGAAGTTGGCCTCACCGGGGCCGACGTTGGTGCTGACCAGGGTCTGGAGGCCGGGGGGCGCGGCGATGGAGTTGCCGGTGAAGTCGAAGCAGGCGACGGTGCCGACCGGAGGGGTGACCGCCCCCTCGACACCGCCGACCACCGAGCAGACGCCGGTGACGGTGCCGGAGGTGTTGTACATCTCGAAGATGTTGTCGCCTCGGGCGGCCTCGGTACCGGTCGGGGTGACGATGACCTTGGGGGTGGCCCAGCCGGTGCACGCGGCGTTCGTCGACGGGTCGAAGCAGGACATCACCGTGGGCAGCGGGGCCAGCTGGTTGTCGGTGACGTAGACCTTGCCGTTGACGACCCTCATGATGCCGGCGTAGTCGCCGCTGAAGGCCTCCTGTCCCTCGTTGGGCGGCAGGCCGATGGTGAAGGTGCCGCAGGAGGCGTTGGTGGCGGGGTCGTAGCAGAGGATCTCGCCGGTGCTGGAGACCGCGTAGATGAGGTTGTTCGGCGCCTCGACCACGCCGCCGATGGCCAGGCCGGTGCCGGTCTGGAGGGCGGTGAAGCCGCAGCTGGCCTGGGCCTGGAGGTCGATGCAGCCGACGCCGATCAGGGCCTGGGTGGTCCGGCTGATCGCGGCGTAGTACAGCTTGGAGCCGATCTGCACGTAGGTCGGTGTGCGGGTGCTGCCGAGGTCGCCGGTGGTCTCTCCGGCCACCGAGGAGTTCAGCGCCTGGGGCCAGGTGGCGGGGGCTCCTTCCGGGGTCGGGCAGGGCCCGTTGGTGAGCTGGTCGGTGCAGACCACACTGGCCGTGTTGGAGAACCCGTGGTGGTAGATGTTCCAGATCTCGGGTGTGGAGACGCCGTTGATCGTGGCGGTGTAGAGGATGGGGGTGAAGCCGTCGCCGCCGGTGGCCGTGTTGATCGGTGTGAACGGCGGCGGGATCTGGACCACCTGGCCGGTCGCCGGCGACGAGAGGTTCGGGTTGGTCGCCTGGACGACGTTGGTGGCCTCGCCCTGGTCGGTGCCGGAGAAGGTCGCTCCGCCGTTGGTGGACCACTCCCTGGTGAAGCCGGGGGGCACCTGGAGGGACTCGGGCACGTAGGTCTGCGTCTGGGGAGTGCTGCCCGGTCCGCCCTGGATCGCGTCGGTGATCGTGGTGCTGACCGGAGTGCCGTCCGGGTTGGTCGCGGAGACCACCCAGCGGACGGTGCCGCCCTGGCTGGTCCGGGTCGTGCTGCCGGTGGCGAGGTCGGTGCCGGTCTTCTCCAGGGTCACGGGCTGCTGGCGGCCGTTGTGACGGCCGTTGCCGCTGTCGGCCGCGGGGCGGTGGGCGGCGGGCGTGCGCGCGGCACCGTCCGCGGCGTGCGCCACCGCGGGCACTGCGAAGGACCCGGTCGCCGAGGCGAACGCGAGGAGGAGGGGGAGCGCCGCCCGGGTGACGCGGTCGCGGATCGCGGCCGGTCCACGGTGTCTTCGCTCGCGTCCCCTGGTGGGTGGACAGCGCCTCATGACGATTCCCTTCGATCAGACGGTCCGGCATCACGCGGTGTGCTGGACGGTGGTGATGGTGTGTGCGGGAACCGCGGGTCGGACGCACGCGGTAGATGAACCGCTACCCACAGTGACCGTACGGGTGTAGTATGTCTTCTGAAAATCCGACAAATGGCGTTCAGTGCGTCCGAACGGGGCGGCATTCACCCTGATGAGCGCAGAAGGCCCCGGTGTGCGACGTGTCGCACACCGGGGCCTTCCGTGTGGTTCCTCCCGGGTCCGTCAGACCTCGGGGCCGTGGGTCACGGTGACGGGCTCGTGGTCGGTCGCCGCTTCGCGAACGCGGCGATCGCGGGCTTCATGAAGCGGTTGACGGGTGTCTCGAAGAAGCGGTAGGAGGCCATGGAGACGGCGACGCACAGCGCGTAGAAGGCGAGGACGAACAGCACGCCCCCGGCGACGGAGTTGTCCCAGGGGTGCACGTACCGCTGGCAGACCAGGATGAAGGCCCACTGGTACATGTAGATGCCGAAGGTGTACTTGCCGTAGGTCGAGACGCGTGTGACGGCGCGGTTCTCCGCGGCGTCCGGGGCCCGCCAGCGGGCGATCTCCCTGGCCGCGAGGGCGCCGATGAGCAGGACGATCGGGACGATCGTCAGCGCCGTCAGGTCGAACAGGATCGGCGCCCACAGCTCCTCGACCACCACCGCGAGCAGGAGCAGCGCGGTGGGCGCCCAGACGTTCCGGATCCACCTGCCGCGCAGCACCAGCAGGCAGATCAGCATTCCGCACAGCGCCTCCAGGAGGCGGGTGAGCGGGAAGACGTAGACGAGCCAGTACTTCCACTCGGAGACGCGGACGAGGTGGCCCCGCTCGGTGAAGGCCGCGTTCGCGAAGGTCGTGCTGTCCGGCAGGAGTTGCAGGACGACGGGCAGCAGCACCACGACCGCGACCAGGCCGGCCAGCAGGCCGAACAGGAACCGGTCGCCGCGGCGGAGCAGGAACCTGTACACGGCCGGGAACACCGCGTACAGGACGAGTTCGGTCGACAGGGTCCACGCCGGGGCGTTCGCCGCCCAGTAGACGTCGTGGTTCGGGAACCAGCCCTGCAGGAGGGTGAGCGTGGTGAACAGGCCGGGGGCGGCGAAGGTGGCGGCGAAGGCGCACACGATCACGGCCCAGGTCAGGAAGTGCACGGGCAGGATGCGCAGCAGGCGGCGGGCCTGGAAGCCGCGGTCCGGCGGGCGCTCTGCGGAGATCCAGGTCAGGATGAAGCCGCTGAGGACGATGAAGAACGACACCGCGTTGAAGCCCGCCGGATTGAAGACGCGGTAGTACGCCTCCTGCACCGCACTGTTCTTGAAGACCTGTTCGAAGGACAGGTGCGACGCGAGGATGCAGAAGGACGGCAGCAGGCGGGTGGCGCCGATGAAGGTGAGTTGTCTCGCTGTGGGGCGGGTCGGTGCCGTCTCCGTACGGCCGGACGTGCCGGTAGGGGCTGATGTCAACTCATGTGTAGCCACTCTTGTACCCTCACACCCTCACATTGATGTGAGGGGCAAGCGGATCATCCGTGAGAACCGTCACTTTCCGCTCCACCCCCCTTGCGAAGCGTGCTCCGGCGTCCGCGCATGGGCGAACGCCGGAGCCTCCTGCTGCCTGCCGTGCTCACGGGCGGTCCGTGGCGCCCGCCCGGCTACGGCGGCCTACGATGCCTCGGGCATCTCGAACCTCTCCCGCGCCTCGGGGGAGCACCCCTCGCCGTACCCCATCCGGTAGCCGACGCCGCGCACCGTGGTGATCCACCGGCCGGAGCCGAGCTTCGCCCGCAGGCTGCTGACGTGCGTGTCGATGGTGCGGCTGGTGCAGGCCCAGTTGCTGTCCCACACCGTCGCCATCAACTCCCTGCGCGACACGACCGTTTCGGGATTGACGGCCAGCGCGTAGAGCAGCTCGAACTCCTTCGACGTGACGGGGACCAGCCGGCCGTGCAGCCGTACCTCCCGCCTGCCGGGATCGATGTGCAGCGGGCGCAGGGAGATGGTCTTCGCCGCGGACGTCCCGCGACGGGAGCGGCGCAGCACGGCGTCGATCCGCGCGCCGATCTCCCGGAAGCCCCAGTTCCTCACCACGCAGTCGTCCGCCCCGGCGCGCAGCGCGAGGACCCGGCCCAGCTCGTCGTCCAGGTCGGCCACGGCGATCAGCGGGGTGTTCGCGTCGCTGCGCACCGACCGGCACACGTCCAGTCCGTCGATGTCCCCGAGCTCCAGCGAGAGCAGCACCAGGTCCGCGTCGCGGTACGCGCGCAGCGCTCCCGCCCCGGTGTGCACGCTCCGCGTGGTGTAGCCCTGTCTGCGCAGGCCGTGCTCCATGGCCTCGGCCTCGGAGACGTCCCGCTCCACCACGAGAACGTTCGTCATTCCAGCTGTCCCCCTTCTTCCTCGGTTTCCTCGGCCGCCGTCAGCTCGCGGCCCTGCTCAGCTCGGCCCGGACGCCCTCCGACGTGTCGCCGAGGTACTGGTGGGCGTACGCGGCCGAGGCCATCGTCATGTGGTGGTGCCAGCCGGGGAAGGAACGGCCCTCGAAGTCCAGGACGCCGAAGCGTTCCTTCAGAACGGAGATGCCGGACTGGGTGGCCGTCCGGGCGCGCACCAGGGAGAGGACCTGCTCCACCGGCCGGTCGGTGAGGTTGGTGATCCAGTACCGGGCGGGCAGGTGGCCGTCCGGGGCGGGCCGTTCCAGGATCCGGTACGTGCGCACGGCGCCGTCGGTGCCCGCCAGCTGCGGCAGCCGCACCGTGCCGACGTAGGCGTGGATCGGCACGACCTTGGGGCGGCCCTCCGGGGTCTGCTGCACCATCACGTGCGGCTGCCTGGCGTGCCGCATCCTCATCAGCTCACCCACCGGCCTGACGGCCGGCGTGTGCTGTCCGGCGAGCACGACCTGTCCGGGGTCGACCTCGCACACCATGTCCAGCCGCTCCCGGGCCAGCCCCGCGAGCACGCCGGCCGCGTCGTCGCACCTGGTCAGGTCGAGGACCCAGGGCAGCCCGGCGGCGTGCGGCAGCATCACCGCCTCCGCGGCGTAGTCGAGGACGTAGGCGCCGACGGGCCGCTCCTTCTCCTCGTCGGGTATCCGGGCGCGCCGCCTGAGCTGCTGGTCCCAGTCCCAGGGGCCGGAGAGCACCAGGCTCCAGTCGACCGGGAAGGAGTGGCCGTTGCAGGCCAGGAAGAGGCCCACCGCGCGCTGGCCGTTGACGGGCTGCCCGGTCGGAGCGTCCACCCGGTGCACGCCCACCGAGTGCTCGCCGTTCTTCGGAATGGTGAGGTCGGCGACCGTCCACGCGTAGGGCGCCGCCTCCGCGGCGACCCGCTGGGCGAGCCTGTGACGCACCGGCTGCCAGTCCCAGGGGCTGGCGTTGATGAACTGGTGCAGCCCGTGCGCGGCCGCCGAGGGTAAGGAGTCCGCGCGCGCCATGCGCCGCGGCGTCTTCTTGCCGGATCCATGACTCAGGGCCCACAAGTACGCCCGGGCCCAACGGCGTTGTTCCACTCTGTGGAGTGACCGGAAGACGTCCTCCACGAATCGCTGCATGTGCGCGCCATCGGTCGTTGCCGTGCGCGCCCCCGTCGACGACATAAAACGCTACGCCCCCTTGTGTCCCGTAACGCTCGCACCGAGGTCGGTGCATCGTGCAACCTGTGCACGTCAACAACGTACCTTCGGAGCGCCGAACCCGTCTGTCGCGCGCCCGTACTTCGCGATTTCGCCCACTGAGCTGGAAGAACGCGGCGTGCGGCACGGGGGGAGGGCGCGAACCGGAAGGCGGAAACCCGCGCTCGGCGTGTTGTTGACGCGCCACCGCGGGTCCGGTCGACGAGGTGTCAAGGATTCATGAAGAAAGCGAAAGCGTGGGGCGGCCGGAACGCCGGTGGCCGCCGAAGGCCGGGGGTAGCCTTCGGCGGCCGGTCCGTGGGGCCGCTGCGCGGAACCGGTCAGCGGCGCTGTGCCGCCAGGGTGTCGAGCCAGTTGCCCAACAGGCCGTGCACGGCGTCCGGCCGGTCGAGGTGGGCGTTGTGGCCGGCGCCGTCGACGGCGGCGTAGGTCGCGCGCGGGTAGTGCTTCAGGAGCTCCAACTGGTCCTGCCAGCCCACCATGTGGTCCTGGCGGCCCGTCACCACGAGGTGCGCGGCCTCGTTGGTGCCGAAGCGGGACTCCGGGGCCTGCTTGAGCACGTACGCCTTGAGGAGCGCGGCGGCGTCCTCGCGGTGGTGGGCGTGGAAGCCGGGCAGCACGTGCTCGTGGAAGGCGCTCCAGCCGGCGTCGTCCTGGTGCAGGGCGAAGGCCTCGAACGGCTTGCGGTCGGCCGCGTCGAGCGAGTCCAGCAGCGCCTCGTCCCGGCCGAGCACCCGCCGCTCGGGCAGCACGCGCTCACCGGACGGCTTGACCAGCGGCGAGATCAGTGCCGTACCCAGGACCTGCGGGCCCCGCTCGGCGATCAGGTGCCGGGCGAGCATGCCGCCGTAGGAGATGCCCACGGCCGCGAACGGCTCGTCGCCGATGACCTTGTCGACGAAGTGGAGCACCGCCTCGGCCATGGCCTCGGCCGTGACCGGCCCGGTCAGCCGCGGCGAGCGGCCGTGGCCGGGCAGGTCGACGTAGAGCCGCCGCCAGCCGCCGCGGGCGGCGAACACGGGCTCCAGGGGCAGCAGGAGCCGGTGGTCGATGGTGTAGCCGTGCATCAGCACCACGGGCGTTCCGGAGCCGAACTCGACGTGGTGGAGCAGTTGGTGTGCCTGGTTCGGCGTTGCGGTGGTCTGGATCGATCCAGTCTCTTCGGTCATGGCTCCACAGTCCGATGCTGACATTAGTGTGATGGTCAAATTCCCCAGAGGGGTGGCTGGTTGGCAGGCGCGGCCCGGTCAGGCGGCATGGGCGTCGCGCACCGTGGCGAGGTACGCGGCGACGGCGTCACGGTTGCGGACCAGGGACCGGATGCGCTCGGTCATCCGGTCCCGTTCCCGTTCCAGCGCCGAGATGATCTCCGGCGAGGCGTCGGAGACGTGGATCGCCCCCGGCTCGTCCAGACAGGGCAGGATCTGCCGGATGACGCGGGTCGGCAGGCCGGCGTCGAGCAGGCCGCGGATCTGGTGGACCCGGTCCACGTTGCGCTCGTCGTAGGAGCGCCAGCCGTTGAAGTTGCGCCCGGAGGCGATCAGCCCCCGCTCCTCGTAGTAGCGCAGCAGTCTTCGCGAGGTCTGGGTACGCTCCGCCAGCTCTCCGATCCGCATGCGAACTCCTCCTCGCCCTTCGTCGCCGTACTCGACGCCGTCCGATCGCCTACTGCGCCGCCCTCTTGGCCGGGAAGCCGTGGCTGCGGGCGATCACGACGACGGCGATCACCGGCACCATGAGCAGCAGCACGCTCCACGGCAGGGACCCGGCGCCGCTCACGTCGAGCAGCACACCGCCGATCACGCCGCCGCCCGCCATCGCGACGTTCCAGAGCGTGACCAGCATGGCCTGGGCCGCGTCGGCCGACTCGCCGCCCGCCTCACCGGCCGCGGTCTGCAGCAGGGTCGGCACCCCGCCCCAGCCCAGGCCCCACAGCACGGCGGCGACGTAGACGAGCGCGGTGTTGTCGGCGAGCACGGCCAGCACCGCGGCGGCCACCGCGACCAGCACCGAGCAGGCGACGGTCAGCGCCCGCAGCCGGTGGTGGATCTGCGCGCCGACGATCCAGATGCTCGCCAGCGAGGCCGCGCCGAACACGAGCAGCACGAGGTCGGTGTTCCCGCCCATGCCGAGGTCGTCGAGGAAGGAGGCGATGTACGCGTAGATGATGGTGTGCGCCAGGACGAAGACCAGCGTGACGAACAGGACCGGGACCACGCCCGGGACACGAAGGGCGTGCAGCATCTTCGGCCGCTCGCCGCGCTCCTGGCCGGGGAAGTCCGGTACGGCCGCGGCGATCCACGCCAACAGCAGGACGGTCAGCACCGTCATCGCGAGGAAGGCCACCCGCCAGCCGGACAGCTTGCCGAGGAAGGTGCCGGCGGGCACGCCGAGCGACAGCGCGACCGGGATGCCCGCCATTGCGACGGCGATCGCCCGGCCCTGGAGGTGGGCCGGGGCCAGCCGGCGTGCGTACCCGGCGAGCAGGGCCCAGGCCACGCCCGCCGCGACGCCCGCGACGAAGCGCGCCACCATGGTCAGGCCGTAGACGGAGGACACCGCGGTGACGGTGTTGGCGACGGCGAAGCCGACCATGGAGGTCAGCAGCAGCCGCTTGCGGTGCCAGCCGGCGGTCATCGCGGTCAGCGGGATCGCGGTGAGCGCGGTGCCGAGCGCGTAGATCGTGACCGTCTGCCCGGTCGCGGACTCGCTCACGTGCAGGTCGCGGCTCATCGCCGGGAGCAGACCGGCGGGCAGGGTCTCGGTGAGACTCGTGATGAAGACGGCGGTCGCGAGGGCCAGCAGGGCGAACATCGGCAGCTTCTGCGACTGTTCGTCGACGCCCTGCCGACGCCCTGTGGCGTCGGTCTGCGCGGCCGAACCGGCCGCGGTGTCGGGTGCGGTGCTCATGGAAGTGCTCCGGGGTTGTCGTGGACGGGGTTGTCGTGGACGGGGTGGGCGGACGCCCGGGCCCGGGTCGGTGAGGAGCCCGGATCGGTGCGGGGGAGCGGTCGGCCGCTTCCGGCCGGTGCGGCGTCAGGGCTCACTGAGGCCGCCGTCGACCGGGAGGCGGACGCCGGTGGTGAACGTGGCCTCGGTGGCCAGGAAGAGCGCGGCCCGTGCCACCTCCTCGGCGGCGCCGAGGCGGCCCAGCGGCGGCAGGGGCGCACCGCCGCCGCCCGGCTTCTCGATGCAGCCCGGCGCAACGGCGTTGACGCGGACGCTGCGGGAGACGAGCTCGGCCGCGAGCGCCTGCACGGCCGTGGACGGCGGGCCGGGCGTGGTGAGCACGACCGCGCCGCCGTCCCTGAGGCGCGGCAGCAGCGGCCGGGCGGTGGCGACGGTGTCGGCGAACAGCAGGTCGACATCGGTGCCGGGGCCGAGGCAGTCGCCCAGGCCGGACGGTGCGACGACCCGGGCGCTGGAGCCCAGCTCGGCACGGAGGCCGCGGCGCTCCTCGGCGGTACCGGCGGTCAGCACGACCTGGGCACCGCCCTCCACCAGGCGCTTGGCGATGGCCAGCCCGATCGTGGTGGCCTCTCCGAGCACGACGGCCTTCCGGCCCGCGTACCTGGTCATGCGTGCGCTCCCTCCCCACGGCGGCCTCCAGGGCCACGTCGTGCGGCCCGGCAGTCACGACTGTGCGCCGGGCCGCTTCGGGAAACCTTCGGAACGGCTGATGGCCGGCTTGCGGTCGGCGGCAAGATCGGCCGGACAGGGCCTGGGGGGAAGGATCCGTGACGTACAGTGACGCACATGCGGTTTGGGGTGCTCGGTCCACTGGCAGTGCGGGACGACAACGGGGTGGACGTCAGGGTTCCCGAGGCGAAGGTGCGGGCGCTGCTCGCCGATCTGCTGGCGCACGACGGCGGACCGGTCTCCGCGGACCGCCTCATCCACGACCTGTGGGGCGACCGGCCACCGGGCCGGCCCGCGGGTGCGCTGCAGGCCAAGGTCTCGCAGCTGCGCAGGGTTCTGGGCCGGGACCGTGTGGTGCACCAGCCCTCCGGCTACCGGCTGCGGCTCGACGGCGACGCCGACGAGGTGGACGCCGTCCGGTTCCGCGACCTGGTCGACCGGACCCGCGACGGCGCGGACCCGGCCACCCGGGCCGCGCTGCTCACCGAGGCGCTCGAACTGTGGCGCGGGCCCGCCTACGCCGACTTCGCCGACCAGGAGTTCGCCCGCGGAGCCGCGCAGCGTCTCACCGAGCAGCGGTTGTCCGCACTGGAGGAACAGGCCGAGGCCCGTCTCGCGCTCGGGGACCAGGTGCTCCTCGCCGGGGAGCTCGCCGACCTGGTGGTCCGGCACCCCCTGCGGGAACGGTTCCACGCGCTGCGGATGCGGGCGTTGTACGCGGCGGGCCGGCAGAGCGAGGCGCTCGCGGCGTACGAGGAACTGCGCGCGCGCCTCGTCGCGGACCTGGGCGTCGATCCGAGCCCCGAACTCGCCGCACTGCACCAGGCGGTGCTCCGCCAGGACCCGGAGCTGACGGCGGCGCCGCGCAGTGCCACCCGCCCCCGTCCCCGTACGGACACGGACACGGATACGGCCGCGGACACGGAGGCCACCGCGGGCGCCGCACCCGCCTCCTCCCACCTGCCCGCCTTCCTGACCCCTCTCATCGGCCGCGACGAGGCCCTCGTCCGCCTCTCCGAACTCCTGCACACCGCACGCCTGGTGACCCTCAGCGGCCCGGGCGGGGTGGGCAAGACCCGGCTGGCCGTGGCGGCGGCCGACGCGATCCACGGCGGGAGGGCCTCCGAGGATCTGCCCGACGGCACCTGGTTCGTGGAGTTCTCCGGCGTCCGCCACGGGAGTGCCGCCGAACTCGCCCAGGTCGTCGCCGCGGCCCTCGGCATCAGCGACCACGCGCCCTCCGCGGTGCCGGTCTCCGGCACCGGCACCCGGTCGCCCGCCCACCACCTCGCCGCCGTGCTGCGCGACCGCCGTACGCTGCTCATCCTGGACAACTGCGAGCACGTCGTCGACGCCGCCGCCGAACTGGTCTCCCTGCTGCTGCGCACCGCGCCCGGCCTGCGGGTGCTGGCCACCAGTCAGGAGCCGCTCGGAGTACCGGGGGAGGAGGTGTTCCTGGTGGAGCCGCTGCCCACCGACGACGCGGTACGGCTGTTCACCCAGCGCGCCGCCGCGGCCCCCGGCTTCTCCCTGGCCGCGGACACCTGCGACGGTGCCGACCACGCCGCCGTCACGGAGATCTGCCGCCGTCTGGACGGCATCCCGCTCGCCCTGGAACTGGCCGCGACCCGCGTGCGGGCCCTGGGCGTGCACGAACTGGCGGCCCGGCTCGGCGACCGGTTCCAGCTCCTGACCTCGGGGCGGCGCGGTGCGCCGGAGCGCCAGCAGACCCTGCGCGCGGTGATCGACTGGAGCTGGGAGCTGCTCAGCGCGCCCGAGCGCATCGTGCTGCGCCGCCTGGCCGCGTTCAGCGACGGCTGCGACCTCCAGGCGGCCGAGGCGGTGTGCGCGGGCGACGGCGTCACCGGCCCCGAGGTGCCCGACCTGGTGATCCGGCTCGTCGACCGGTCCCTGGTGGACGTGGTGGCCGGACCGGCCGGCCCGCGCTACCGGCTGCTGGAATCCGTCGCCGCGTACGCGACCGAGCGGCTGCACGAGATGGAGGACCTCGCCGCGGTGAGCGATCGGCACCTGCGCCACTACCTGGCGCTCGCCGAACGCGCCGAGCCGGAGTTGCGCCGCGCCGGACAGCGCACCTGGCTCGCCCGGCTCGACGCCGAGTCCGGCAACCTGCGGGCGGCCCTCGACGAGGCGGTGCGCCGGGCCGCCGCCGGGGCCCCCGTCCAGGCGGCGCGCCTGGCCACCGCGCTGTCCTGGTGGTGGCTGGTGCGCGGCCGCCTCGCCCAGGCCCGCCGCAGCCTGCGGGCGGTCCTGGACGCCACGACGACCGCGAACACGGGCTCCGAGGACGCCGAACTCGCCCTGCTGCACGCCGCGTTCGCACTGCTCACCGGCGACCACGACACGGCCGCCGCCCTTGCGGACGGTGCCGCCGTCCCCGACCCGGTGCGCAGGGCACGATCGCTGTGGCTGTGCGCGTACGGCCTGTTCAGCGCGGGAGCGGTGGCCGACAGCGGCGAACTGAACGACCGGGCGCTGACCCTGTTCACCTCGGCGGGCGACCAGTGGGGCACCGCGGCCGCGCTCGGGCTGCGGGCCGCGCTCGCGCTGGTCCGCGGCGATCTCGCCGGGCTGGGGCGCGACGGGTGGCGCAGCGCGGCGCTCTTCCGCGAGGTGGGCGACCGCTGGGGCGAGTTGCAGACGGTGTCGCCGCTCGCGGCGCTCGCCGAGATCAGGGGCGAGTACGAGGAGGCCGCGCACCGCCAGTACGAAGGGCTGCGGATGGCGCGCGAACTGGGCCTGGCGGCCGAGGAGTCGGCCCGGATGTCCGGGCTGGGCCGCCTGGCGCTCCTGGCCGGCGACTGGGACCGGGCCCGGGACCTGCACGAACAGGCGCGTGCCGGCGCCGCCGAACAGGGCTACAAGTACGGCGAGATCCACGCGGAGATGGGCCTCGCACTCGGCGCGCGCCGCTCCGGCGACCTCGACGCCGCCGAGGCGCACCTGGAGCACCTGCGCGACGGCTACGCGGACGTGTCCTCGCTGGCCGGCGACCACCTGGTGCTGGCCGAACTCGGGTTCGTCGCCGAGCTGCGGGGCGACGCCCACCGGGCCGCGGCCCACCACCTGCGCGGCCTGGAGGTGGCCCGCACGCTCGGCGAACCGCGCGGCCTCGCGCTGTCCCTGGAGGGGCTGGCCGGCGCGGCGGCCCTGCACGGCACCCCGTCCGCCGCGGGGCACGCGGCCCTGCTGCTCGGCGCGGCCGAGGCGGCCCGCCGCAGCGTGGGCGCGCCGCTGCCCCCGGCCGAACGCACCGACGTCGACCGCATCACCCGCGCGGCGCGCACCGCCCTGGGCGACGCGGCCTTCACCGGGGCCTTCGAGCGCGGCACCCGCCTGACCCCCGAGGAGGCGCTCCGCCAGGCCGCCCCGGTCCTGGGCCGGTGACCAGGGTCCGTCCCCGGGCCCCGTGCCGGGGCCGCGCCCCGGCCTGCGAGCATGGGTCCGTCGGCACATCGAGCAGGGGGATCGCATGGAGCTACGGCAGCTGCGCTGCTTCGTCGCCGTCGCCGAGGAACTGCACTTCGGCCGGGCCGCCGAGAAGCTGATGCTCGGTCAGCCCGCCGTGAGCCAGCAGGTCCGGCGACTGGAACGGGAGTTGAAGGTCGAGCTGTTCGACCGGTCGCCCCGGTACGTCCGACTGACGTCGGCCGGTGAGCGCTTCCTGCCCGCCGCCAGGAACGTCCTGGCCGCCGAGGACGCCGCCCGCGCCCTGGCCGCCGACCTGGCCGTACCCGCCGTGCTCCGGCTCGGCACCGTCACCGCGCTCGGCGAGCGGCTCGACCTGATCCTGGACACCTACCGGCGACGGGCCCCGGGCGTGCGCGTCGAACTCCAGTCCGCCCCGGTGCGGGAGCGGCTCGCCCGGCTGACGGACGGCCGCCTCGACGCCGCCTTCGTGCGCGGTGCCATCGCCGGGAGCAGCGCCGAGCTGCGCTTCCTGCCCGTCTGGCAGGACGAGTTGGTGATCGCGCTGCCCGCCCGGCACGCCCTCGCCGAGCAGCCGGAGATCGACCTCGCGGATCTCGCCGCCCTGCCGCTGCGGCTGACCGAACGCGGCAACCACCCGGCGCTGGTGGACCTGGTGATGGACGCCTGCGCGCGGGCCGGCGTCCAGCCCGTCCTCGCCCCGGCCCACAGCAGCCTGCAGGACACCCTGGCCTCGATCGGCAGCGGAACCCCGATGTGGACGGTGGTGTACGCCGCCAACGCCCGGATGGTGAACGCCCACCGGATCGCCTTCCGCCCCTGCCGCACCCCGCTGGCCCTGCCGACCTCGATCGCCGTACGGCGCTCCGCCCCGCTCCCCGGGCTGCTCCTGGAAGCCTGCCGTCAGACGGCCCCCACCTGGAACGATCAGGGTTCGTGATCGCTGCCAGAGCGATTCGGGTCTGGGTGCGGGCGGCCGGATCGGGTGGACTGGTCTCAGCCGGAAAACCCGGCAGGAAAGCCCACCAGGACCACCCGGTCAGGAGCCGAAGATGCCGATCGTCACCATTCAGCAGGGCCCGCGCGAGGTCGAGCAGAAGCGCGAGCTGGTCAAGAGGATCACCGAGGCCTTCGTGGAGACGCTGGAGGTCCCCGCCGAGAGCGTGTTCGTGTTCGTCCAGGAGTACCAGGCGGAGAACTGGGGTGCGGCCGGCAAGCTCATCGCGGACCGGTAGCCGGCCGACCTGTCGAGATGCCCACCCGGCGGCGCGGAAATACGCTGAAAAAAGAGCCCTGCGTAAAGCCGACAGACGTTGGGTGGGCATCATGACCGAGACATCACGCAGGAACACCAAGAGCAACGACAGCACGCGCCGTCGGATCGCGAGACCCCTGGCGGCTGCCGCGATCGCCGTGGGACTGGGCGCGGTCGGCGTCTGTCCGGCGGTCGCGCAACCGCAGGGGGTCGCCGCGTCGGCGGTGTCGCAGACCGTCCTGACGGCCGTGCCCAAGGCCCCGGCCGCAGCGCAGCAGGTCGCCATCAAGAACTTCGCGTTCTCTCCCGGCACCATCACGGTCAGCAAGGGCACCACCGTCACCTGGACCAACAACGACACCGACGCGCACACGGTGACCAGCAGCGGTTCCAGCCCGCTCAACTCCGGGACGCTGGCCAAAGGCGCCTCGTACAGCTACACCTTCAACACGCCCGGAACATTCGCGTACATCTGCTCGATCCACCCCTTCATGCACGGCACGGTCGTGGTGCAGTAGACCGTGACGGGGGAGGCCCGCCGGCCGGCGCACGGCCGCGGTCCGGCGGTCGGCCGACGTTCGCCCCGCTGCCGCTGAGGAGTGGCCCGGGTGATCGAAGTTGTCTGGTCAAGTTCGACCGGCGTTCGTCCGGGCGGTCTTCCACCGGACAGCATCAACCGGATACCTATGTCCCGCTCGTGGCGTATGCCATGGCACCCACCCTCACCAACGGGACGAGGTACCCCCATGCGACTGCGGTGGAGCCCCCTCAGCGGGCTGCTCGCCTCCCTTCCGCTCATCGGCGCGCTGGTCGTCGCCGCCCCCGCCCCCGCCCAGGCGGCGGGGAGCAGCGGCAACCTGATCGTCAACGGAGACGCGGAGGCCGGCGGCTTCTGCACCGGCGACTGGAGCGCAGCCACCACCGTCCCCGGCTGGACGACGCAGGCCGGCGGCATCAACGTCATGTGCCACTCGGCGGGCTCCTTCGGCCTGCCGAGCGACGGGCGGACCCCCGGCAAGGCCTTCTTCGGGCCGGGGAACTTCGGTGACGGCGCGATGTCGCAGAACGTCGACGTCTCCTCGGCGGCCACGGCGATCGACGGCGGCGCGGTGCACTACAACCTCGCCGGCTGGCTGGGGGGTTGGACCACCTACGGCGGCTACGTCGCCGTCAGCCTGCACTTCCAGGACGCGAACGGGCGCCCGGTCGGGGGGACGGCCAAGCTGCCGACCGTCTCCGCGACCGACCGGGGCCTGAGCACCGGGTTCCTCTCCCGCAGCACCACCGGAACCGTCCCGGCCGGGACGCGGTCGATCCAGGTCGAGGTGCAGTTCCTGTCCACCTCGCACGAGACCGGCTACCTCGACAACCTCTCGCTCACGCTCGACACCCCGGTCGCCGCACCCGCGCCGCCGACCCCGCCCGCCTCGCAAGTGCCGGGCTACGACCACGTGTTCATGGTCATGATGGAGAACACCGACTACTCCCAGATCATGAACGACCCGGCGGACACGCCGTACATCCACGGCCTGATGTCCCAGGGCGCCACCCTCACCGACGCCCGGGCCGTCTACCACCCCAGCGACGAGAACTACCTCGCCATCGCCGGCGGCGACACCTACACCAAGGGCGCGACCTACTGGCCCGACATCAACTCCCCCCAGCGCAACCTGGGTGACACGATCGAGGAGGCCGGCAAGACCTGGAAGGCCTACGAGCAGGGTATGGGCACCCCCTGCAACACCACGAAGACGTACGACGGCTACTACATGCCCGACGACGCGCCGTTCATCAACTACACCGACATCAGCGGCAATCCGGCCCGCTGCGCGGCGCACCTGTTCGACACCTCGCAGCTGACCACCGACCTGCGGTCGGCGGCCACCACGCCGAACTTCTCCTGGATCGCCGCCGACGACTACTACGACGGCGAGGCCTCCGGCAACGGCAGCGCCGCCAGCCTGAAGGTGCAGGACGGCTGGCTGAAGCAGACCCTGGCCCCGGTGCTGTCCTCCCCGGCGTGGACCCAGGAGCGCTCGCTGCTGATCCTGACCTGGGACGAGAGCCAGAACGAGGGCTACAACCATGTCGCCAGTGTCGTCGTCGGCTCGCAGGGCACCGTCCCGGCCGGGACCAGCAGCCCGCTGCACTACGACCACTACGGGATCGGCCGCACCATCGAATCGGCGCTCGGCCTGCCGGGGCTGACCGCCAACGACACCTACGCCACCCCGCTGAACGCCGCCTTCGCACCGTCCACGGCGACCGGGCCGACGCTGACCGGTGACCTGAACGCGGTCGCGAACGGCGGCAACGTCACTCTCCGCTACTCCGTGCCGAACGCCTTCCAGGCCGGGGCGAAGAACTGGGTCGGCATCTACCCGGCGGGCGTCACCCCGGGTTCCCAGTCCTCGTCGGCCTGGGCCTACACGCCGAACCAGAGCGGCGCGGTGACCTTCTCCACCGGCAAGTTGAACGGTGCGGGCCGGTACGACGCGTACTACCTCGCCAACGACGGCTACACGGTGCTCTCCGGGCCGTTCCCGCTGACCGTCGGCTGACGCCTCCTTGTCGACGCCCGAACCCGGCGAGCGGCCGGTGACGAGCCGCTCGCCGGGTGCGGCGCGCCCCCCCTGGGTTTTCCCGCTTCCCCGGGATCTCCCGGCCCCTGGCGGGAGTCCGTTTCCGGAGCTCGCGCGGTGGCCGGATGATGTTCGGGGTTTTGACATTCCACTTAAAGTCATACAGTCTTCTCGGCATGTCTGACCGTCACCCGATCGAGTGCGCCGCCATTGAGCTGGCGCTGATCGGCGTGGCCGCGCACTGCGTTTCCGACAATCTCTGTCGCTGAATCCGCCTGTCCCGAAGCGTTGCGGTGATCGCCGCCTCGGGGCGCCGCCCCTTCCTGCGGGCGCAGTGCCGCTCACCCATCCCCAGGCCTCACTGTCGCCCGCCTTCCTCCGCACACCATCGGTAGCGAAAGGCCCTCTTTCCGATGTCTCGAAGCACCTTCACCCCCCGCCGCCTCGCCGCGGCGACCGTCACCGTCGCGCTGGTCGTCGGAGTGGCGGCGTGCGGACCGAAGGCCGACGGCGGTGGAAGCGGCAGCAAGGACGCCGCGCCGCAGCAGGGCGGCACCCTCACCGTCCTCAACCAGAACCCGCAGGACCAGTTCGACCCCGCACGGCTCTACACCTCCGGCGGCGGCAACGTGCCCTCCCTGGTCTTCCGCACCCTCACCACCCGCAACCGGGTCGACGGCGCGGCCGGCACCAAGGTCGTCCCGGACCTCGCCACCGACACCGGCACCCCGTCGGAGGGCGCGACGGTGTGGACGTACCACCTCAAGGACGGCCTCAAGTACGAGGACGGCTCGCCGATCACCACCGCCGACGTCAAGTACGGCATCGAGAGGTCATTCGCCCCCGAACTCTCCGGTGGCGCACCGTTCCTGAGGGACTGGCTGGTCGGGGCCGCGGACTACCAGGGTCCGTACAAGGACGACCGCGGCCTGGCCGCCATCGAGACCCCGGACGAGAAGACCATCGTCTTCCACCTCAACAAGCCCGAGGGCGACTTCCCGTACCTGGCCACGCAGACGCAGTTCGCACCCGTCCCGAAGGCCAAGGACACCGGCACGAAGTACCAGGACCACCCCGTCTCCTCCGGCCCCTACCAGGTCGTCAAGAACGAGAACGACGGCGCGCACCTCGTCCTCAAGCGCAACCCCAACTGGTCCTCGGCGACGGACGACCAGCGCAAGGCGTACCCGGACACCATCGACGTGCAGTCCGGGCTCGACCCGGCGGTGATCAACCAGCGGCTCTCCGCCAGCACCGGCCCCGACGCGGCCGCCGTCACCACCGACACCAACCTCGGCCCCTCCGAACTCGCCCAGGTGAAGGACGACAAGGCCCTCGCCTCCCGCGTCGGCACCGGCCACTTCGGCTACGTCAACTACCTGGCGTTCAACACCAAGGTCAAGCCCTTCGACGACCCCAAGGTCCGGCAGGCCATCGCCTACGCGATCAACCGCACCTCGGTCGTCAACGCGGCCGGCGGCTCCTCGCTCGCCGAGGCCGCCACCACCTACCTGCCCAACCAGGAGGCCTTCGGCTACACGCCGTACGACCCGTTCCCGGCCGGCGCCACCGGCAACCCGGAGAAGGCCAAGGAGCTGCTGAAGGAGGCCGGTTACCCGGACGGCCTGACCATCACGCTCACCCACTCCTCCGAAACGGGCAAGGGCTACGGCCCGAACCTGGCCACCGCCGTCCAGGACGGCCTGAAGGCGGCCGGGATCACCGTCCAGCTCGACGTCCTGGACGGCACCAAGTACTCCAAGACGATCCACACCGTCGGCACCGAGCCCGGCCTCTTCCTCGCCGGCTGGGGCGCCGACTGGCCGTCCGGCGGCCCGTTCCTCGCGCCGATCTTCGACGGCCGGCAGATCGTCACCGACGGCTACAACTTCAACTCCGCCCAGCTGAACGACCCGTCGGTGAACGACGAGATCGACCAGATCAACAAGATCACCGACCACGCCGAGGCCGCCAAGCGCTGGGGCGCCCTGGACAAGCGGATCGGCGAGCAGGCCCTCACCATCCCGCTCTTCCACCCCGTCTACAAGCGGCTGTCCGGCAAGGACGTCCGCAACATCGTCATCAGCGACTGGACCGGCGTGCTCGACATCTCCCAGGTCGCGGTCAAGTAGCGGACGGGATCGGACGGATCGGTCAGACAACCATGGCTCCACAGGAACCCAGAGCCGGGGAGGCCCCCGCGGCCTCCCCGGCCGCCGGGGGACGGCAGGTGTGGCGGCGGCTGCTCGCGCGGCGCACCGTCCTCGCCGCCGGACTCGTCATCGTCCTGCTCGCCCTGATCGCGGCGGCGGCACCGCTGCTGAGCGCGATCGAAGGCCAGGACCCCACCAGTTTCCACAACGACCTGCTCGACTCGGCGGCCGGCGGGGTGCCCACCGGCTCCTTCGGCGGCGTCAGCGCCGAGCACTGGCTCGGCGTCGAACCGGGCACCGGGCGCGACGTGTTCGCCCGGCTCGTCCACGGCGCCCGGATCTCGCTGCTCGTCGCCGTCGGCGCCACCCTCGTGCAGGTCACGATCGGCGTCCTGCTCGGCCTCGCCGCGGGCCTCGGCAGCCGGCTGCTCGACCAGCTGATCGGCAACACCACCGAGGTGATGCTCGCGCTGCCCTCGCTGGTCTTCGCCATCTCGCTGATGGCCATCGTGCCCTCCGACTTCCCCCGCCCGCTCCTGCTGACCCTGGTCATCGGGCTGCTGGGCTGGGGCGGCACCTCACGGCTGGTCCGGGCCCAGACGCTCAGCCTCAAGCAGCTCGACTACGTGGCCGCGGCCCGGCTCGCCGGCGCCGGCCGCTGGCGGATCGCCCGCCGGGAACTGCTGCCGTCCCTGGCCGCGCCGGTCATCACCTACGCGGCGGTGCTGCTGCCGTCCAACGTGATCGGCGAGGCCGGGCTGTCCTTCCTCGGCGTGGGCGTCAAGCCGCCGACCTCGTCGTGGGGCCAGATGCTCTCCGGCGCGACCACGTGGTTCCGCGCGGACCCGATGTACGTGCTGCTCCCGTCCGCGCTGCTGTTCGCCACCGTGCTCGCCTTCACCGTGCTCGGCGACGCCGTCCGCACCGAGCTCGACCCCCGCGCGGCCTCCCGGCTGCGGGTCGGGACGGCGCGCGGCGCCGACGGTCCGACGGCGGACGGCTCCGGCGGCCCGACGCCGACCGGGCCCGGCCCGTCGAACGCCGCCGAGGAGGCCACCGCATGACCCGCTTCCTGCTCCGCAAGGCCGTCGGCATGCTCGGCGTCCTGCTCGTCCTCTCCCTGGTCGTCTACGCGGTCTTCTACATCGCCCCCGGCGACCCCGCCCAGCTGGCCTGCGGCGAGAAGTGCAGCCCCGCCCAGGTCGCCCAGGTGCGCGAACGGCTGGGCCTCGACGCGCCGGTCTACCTGCAGTACGCCCACTTCCTCCAGGGTCTCGTCGCCGGCCGCGACTTCAGCGCCGGGACGGGCCTGCTGCACTGCCAGGCCCCCTGCCTGGGCATCTCCTACCGCAGCGGCGAGCAGGTCACCGACATGATCGCCGCCCGCCTCCCGGTGACGGCCTCGCTGGCGCTCGGCGCCATGGTGGTCTGGCTGATCCTCGGGGTCGGCACCGGGCTGCTCTCCGCGCTGCGCCGGGGTCGGCTCAGCGAGCGCCTGCTGACCGCACTGACGCTGGCCGGCAACTCCGTCCCGGTGTTCGTCATCGGCCTGGTGCTGCTCATCGTCTTCTGCGCCCAGCTCCAGTGGCTGCCCTTCCCGACCTACGTGCCGCTCACCGAGGACCCGCAGCAGTGGTTCTGGGGCCTGCTGCTGCCCTGGATCTCGCTCGCGCTCATCGAGTCCGCCAAGTACGCCCGGCTGACCCGCTCGTCCATGCTGGAGACCCTCGCCGACGACCACATCCGGACCTTCCGGGCGTACGGCGTCAGCGAACGGCACCTGGTGACCAGGCACGCGCTGCGCGGCGCGCTCACCCCGGTGATCGCGCTCACCGCCATGGACCTCGGGGCGTTGTTCGGGTCCGCCGTGCTGACCGAGTCGCTCTTCGGCCTCCCGGGGCTCGGCAAGCTGCTGGTCAGCTCGGTCAGCCTGATCGACCTGCCGACCGTCGTGGGCCTCACCCTCGTCACCGGGTTCTTCGTGGTCCTCGCCAACGTCATCGCGGACGTGCTCTACGCGGTGTCCGACCGAAGGGTGGTCCTGACGTGAGCGCCGAACCCCTGAACGCCGGACCTCTCGTCGAGGTCCGGGACCTGGTCGTCGACTTCCCGGTCGGCGACGGCCACGTACGCGCCGTCGACGGGGTGGGCTTCACCCTGGAGGCCGGGCAGGCGCTCGGCATCGTCGGCGAGTCCGGCTCCGGCAAGAGCACCGTCGCCTACGGACTGCTCGGCCTGCACCGCGGGACCGGCGCCCGCATCGGCGGCTCGGTCCGGGTCGCCGGCGTCGACGCCGTCACCGCCGAGGGTGACGAACTCCGGCGCCTGCGTGGCGGGTTGGCCGCCATGGTGTTCCAGGACCCGCTCTCCGCCCTCGACCCGTACTACGCGGTGGGGGACCAGATCGCCGAGGTCGTGCGGGTCCACCGCGACGTCTCCCGGAAGGAGGCCAGGGCCCGGGCCGTCGAGGTGCTCGACCGCGTCGGCATCGCCGACGCGGCGCGGCGCTCGCGGTCGCGTCCGCACGAGTTCAGCGGCGGCATGCGCCAGCGGGTGCTGATCGCGATGGCCCTGGCCTGCGAGCCGCGGCTGCTGGTCGCCGACGAGCCGACGACCGCGCTGGACGTCACCGTCCAGGCCCAGATCCTCGACCTGCTGCACGAGCTGCGCGCCGAGACCGGGGCCGGGCTGGTCCTGGTCACCCACGACCTGGGCGTGGTCGCCGGGAGCGTCGACCGGGTGCTGGTGATGAAGGACGGCCGGGCGGTGGAACACGGCCCGGTCACCGAGGTGCTGGGCACCCCGCGCGAGCCGTACACCCGCGCGCTGCTGTCGGCGGTGCCCCGGGTCGACGCCCCGGAGGCTCCGGGCGCCACCGCCGTGTCCGCCGGGGGCGACGTCCTGCTCGAAGCCACCGACCTGCGCCGGGAGTTCGCCACCCGCGGCCTCGCCCGGCGCACCGCCCCCGTGACCGCCGTGGACGGCGTCTCGCTCACCGTGCGGGCCGGCGAGACGCTGGGCATCGTCGGCGAGTCCGGCTCCGGAAAGACCACGCTCGGGCGGATGCTCGTCCGGCTGCTGGAGCCGACCGGTGGCCGGCTCCACTACCGCGGCCGGGACATCGGCGCGCTGGGGGAGAAGGAACTGCGCCCGCTCCGCCGGGAGTTGCAGATGGTCTTCCAGGACCCGGTGTCCTCGCTCAACCCGCGCCGCACCATCGGGGAGTCCGTCGCCGACCCGCTGCGCATCGCCGGTGAGACCGACGAGCGCCGCATCCGCACCCGGGTCGGCGACCTCCTCGAACGCGTGGGCCTCGACGCCGACTGGTACCACCGCTACCCGCACGAGTTCTCCGGCGGGCAGCGGCAGCGGGTCGGCATCGCCCGGGCGCTCGCACCCGAGCCGCGGCTGATCGTCTGCGACGAGCCGGTCTCCGCGCTGGACGTCACCACGCAGGCCCAGGTGGTCGAGCTGCTGGGCGAGTTGCAGCGCGACCTCGGTCTCGCGCTGGTCTTCATCGCCCACGACCTCGCCGTGGTCCGCCAGGTGAGCGACCGGGTCGCGGTGATGCGCGCCGGGCGGATCGTGGAGCAGGGCGACGCCGACACGGTCTACGACTCCCCCCAGCACGCCTACACCAAGGGCCTGCTGGCCGCCGTACCGGTGCTGGACCCGGCCGAGGCGACCGCCCGGCGCCACGCCAGGCTGGCCTCCGCCACGGCCTGACCGCCCCCCGGCTCCCGGATCGGCCCGCACCCGGCGGAGTGCGGGCCGGCCCGGGCTCGATCCGGGCGGCCGACGTACGCCGGAGCCGCTCCTCGTCACGAGCCCGGCGTCACAGGTCACTGCACCTGGGTCTCCGACCCGGTCGGTGCCGGCTCCCCGGCCCGCTGCCGTCGCCTCCGCTGTGCGGCGTGGACGATGTCCGTTCCCATGTGCTCCAGGAAGACCGAGGCCTCGGCCATCCTCGCTCCGGCCGGTGTGGCCGTGCCGAGCAGGTCCGCGCCGCTGCGCGCGAACTCGGCCAGCAGCGTGTTGCGTTGGGCACCCGCGAGCAGCGCCCGGTACCAGATGTCGTCGTCGACGACGTACCGCTCGCGGTGAGCGCTGTCGTCCCGTTCGCGCCGCACCAGCTCCTGGCCTTCGAGGTAGCCGATCGCCTTCGAGACCGACGCCGGACTCACCCCGAGCCGCTGCACCAACTCGGCGGCGGTCAGGCTGCCGCAGTCGGTGACGTAGAGACAGGCGAGGACCCGGCCCACCATGCGCGGCATGCCGAGGCGCGCCAGCAGCTCGGCGAGCTGCGTCGCGTACTCCTCCACGGCGGCCGGATCGCGTCCGTCGCCCGTGGTCGCGCTGCCCTCCGGGACCCGGGGCTGCGCGGTCCTGCTCCGTCGGGAGCGCCGTACGGTGGCGCGTTGCGCGTTGTCCGCCCGGTAGCCGGACGGTCCGCCGTTGCGGGCGATCTCGCGGGTGACCGTGGAGGCGGGGCGCGCGAGCCGCCGGGCGATCTCCCCGTAGCCCAACCCCGCGGTGAGCCCGGCGGCGATCAGGCGGCGCTCTTCCTGGGTCAGCCTGGCGCCTGGCACGGGCGCTCCTCTCGTCGCTGCCGAGTATGCGCCTGCCCCTGATCCCATTGCAACAGTCGAGCGCCAGGTTCATTGCATTAGTCGGCAGAGCCATTGCAAGGATTCATCGGCTTCTACCTGGTCGTATAACTCCCCTTGGCGGGCAGGGCATTGATGGATCGGCGAACGCGGGCCTAGCCTTTTCCTCGAAAGCGAAACCAGCCGCGATCAGGGGGAGACCATCATGAAGACCACCGTCCGCACCACGCTCACCGCCGCGCTTGTCGGCACCCTGCTGGCGGCTGCTCCGGTAGCCTCCGCCGACGGGGGCCCGCGGGAGGGCGTCCAGTCCGTGCTCGACCGCGCGGTGTCCGAGGCCGGTCTGCCGGGGGCGCGGGCCGAGGTGCGCAACGGCGATTCGACCTGGTTCGGGACGGCCGGCACCGCCGACGTGAACACCGGCCGCGCGATCGCGCCGAAGGACCGGTTCCGGATCGGCAGCACCACCAAGACCTTCGTCGCCACCGTCGTCCTCCAGCTGGCGGCCGAGCAGCGGCTGAGCCTGGACGACAGCGTCGAGCACTGGCTCCCCGGCCTGGTCGACGGCTACGGCTACGACGGCTCCCGGATCACCGTCCGCCAGCTGCTGAACCACACCAGCGGCGTGTTCAACTACGCCGAAGCCCCGCAGCTGGCGGACGAGTTCGTCGGCCCGCCGTTCCTGCGGCACCGGTTCGACGACCTCACGCCGCGCCAGCTCGTCGAGGCCGCCGTCGTCAACGGGCCGAAGTTCGCCCCGGGGACCGGCTGGGCCTACTCCGACACCAACTACGCGCTCGCCGGGATGATCGTGGAGAAGGCCGCCGGCCGCAGCCTGGCACAGGAGATCGCCGAACGGATCACCAGGCCGCTCCACCTCAAGAGCACCTACGAGCCGACCGCCGGCGACATGCGCATCCACGGCCCGCACGGCCGCCACTACTCCAAGCTGATGGTGCCGGGCGACGACGCCCCCGTCTACGACGTGACCGACCTCAACCCCTCCTGGGGGTACGCCTCCGGCGACATGATCTCCACCACCGGCGACCTCAACACCTTCTTCCGCGCGCTGCTCGAAGGGCGGATGCTGCCGCCCGCCCAGCAGCGCGAGATGTTCACCGTGCTGGACCCGCAGGGCCACTGGATCCCGGACACCCGGTACGGCCTGGGCGTCGCCTCGCTGAAGCTGTCCTGCGGCACGGTGTGGGGCATGGGCGGCGCGATCAACGGATCCTGGTCCTACACCTTCGGGACGCGCGACGGCCGCCACCTGCTCTCCACCGAGGTGAACGGCGACTGGGCCAAGGGTGGTTGGGGTTCGCCGATCGGGATCTTCACCGCCGAACTGGAGGCGGAGTTCTGCCCGGCCGCCCCGGCCGCCACCTCCTGAGAGGGCTGCGGACCAGGGCGCCCGTGGCCGAGGCGGTGGCCGCCCGGAGGACTGTGCCGACAAGAGGAAGCCCCGGTGTGCGGAACGTCGCACGCCGGGGCCGCCTCCTGGTTCCGGGGCTACGTGCACTTCTCGTCGATCTTGTACTGGAGCGCCCTCGGGTAGTCGTGCCGGCTGAGCCGGACGCGGGCCAGGATCGGCGCGTGGTTGACGTCGTTGCCGGGGTCGGCGATGTCCAGCAGGAGTGAGTCGAGCTCGGCGTGGGTGGTGAGCTCGTACCCGTGCATCCGGTCCTTGTCCGTGCCGAACACCTCGGCCAGCTTCTCGTACCGCCACGGGTGCAGCACGTTGTAGAAGTCGGCCCCGTCGGACGGCTTCTCCTTGTAGTAGCAGGGGCTGACCAGCATCTGCTCGATGCCGTAGAAGCCCTCGTTGTCCAGGACGAAGACCACCGGCCGCAGGTGGTGGCGCACCTGGGTGGACAGTTCCTGGCAGATCTCCTGGAACGAGCCGTCCCCGACGAACACCAGCGGCCGCTTCATCGGCTGCTGCCGGCCCAGCGCCACGCCGGTGGCCGCGCCGACCGAGTAGCCGATGGACAGCCAGCTGTTCTGCGCCAGGAAGCCGGCCCGCTCGGTGATCCGCAGGTTCATCGAGCCGAGCAGCGCGAACGCGGCGTCCGAGACCACCGTGAACGGCGAGGGGGCCTCCGGGTCCCCGCCGGTGGCCTGGTGCTCCAGGAAGAAGTTGACGTGCTCGAAGAAGCTGTCGTAGGTCAGCTCCTCCGGGTACCGGTCGGTGCTCAGTGAGTCCAGGAAGTCGGCCGTGCTGGCCGGGACGTCCAGGCCCGCCGCGTGCGCCAGCGCGAAGTGGTCGGCCGGGAAGGTCCGTCCCGCCAGGGCGTCGCGCAACGCCGGGACGAACCGGCCGAGTCGGATCTCGGGGAAGTACCTGGCGCCGACGCTGACGCCGTCGCGGGCGGCCACGATCCAGTCGTCGCCGATGGACTGCTCGCCGCCGAGGTTCTTGGAGGTGGACCAGGTGCCCAGGCCGATCCGGCACCCGGCGTTCTTGAAGGTCTTCCGGATCTCCGGCAGGCTCGCCTTGCCGTTGTAGACGCCGGCGAACAGCGGGTGCCGTTCGGAGACCACGGACTTCGCGCCGACCGTGGTGCAGAACTGCATCCTGGTGGTCTGCACGAACTCCAGCAGCTCGTCCTCCAGCCGCTGGCGGACGAGTTCCTCGCCGGCCCAGACGATCGGTGTCCCGAAGGTGTCGATCAGCTCCACCGCCGCCTCGACCGCCTTGGCCAGCATCTCCTCGTTGCGCTTGGTGAACGGCCGTTCGTGGGCGCGGAGTTCGCCCTGCGGGGGCTCGCACGGCGCGTGCCAGAGGTCCTCCATCACCTCCAGGTAGACGGGCTTGCGCTCGGTCAGGCACGCGGTGATCGCGCTGTCGATCTGGGAGGGCGCGAGCCCCGGGTTGGAGAGCACCTGCGCGTCCACCGTGACCTGCCGGTAGACGGCGAGGTTGCTCTCCCGGCGCGGGCTCATGTGCGAGGTGAGCAGGCCGACCGCCTGCTGGTTGAGCCACTGCTCGTACGAGGGCGCCGCGTTGATCGCGATCAGCGGCACGTCCTCGACGTACGCGCCGCCGACCGTGTTGAGCAGGCTGAACGCTCCCACCCCGTAGGTCACCGCGACGGCGCCGACGCCCTGTTCGGGCTTGTCCGGGTCGGCGTCGGCGGCCCGCACCCGGGCGTAGGCGTCCGCGGCGTAGCCGCCGCCCATCTCGGTCGGGGTGCCGATCCAGCGCACCCTGGTGGTGGCCTGCATGATCGTCAGGAACGGGCCGAGGAAGTCGCCCGGCACCCCGAACAGGTACCGGATGCCCAGCTGTTCCAGCCTGGTGGCCAGGTAGCGGGCCACCGTCCACTCGTCGTCGCGGCTCATCGGCTCAGCGCCTCCTGTCGGCTCTCCCGGCGCTCCCGCACCTCGGGCCGGATCTCCGGCTGCGCCCGGGGCGGCGGCGGTGGCGCCTCGTGGACGGCGATGGCCGCCCGGACGGCGGTCTCCACCGCGCCCTCGATCCAGGCGTGCTTGAGCGAGACGTGCTCGCCGGCGAAGTGCACCGGGCCCTCCGGCTTGACCACGTCGAGGTGGAAGCTGGTCATCTGGTGCGGGGTGTACACCGCCGCCTCGCCGAAGGCGTACGGGTCGCGCAGCCAGCTCTGGGTCTGTCCGTAGCCGGTGTAGAACACCTCGATCCGGCGGCCGTGCACCGACTGGAGGTTGCGCAGCGCGTAGACGTAGCGCTCGTCGTCCTCCATGGAGTCCCAGCGCACCGCGTCGTCCGACCAGCTGTAGCTGGCCAGCACCACGCCGCCGCCGTCGCTGTCCGGCACCGGGTGCGAGGGGTAGTACATGAAGCGGTTCGGGTTGTCGGTGGTCGAACCGCCGCCGAAGCAGTTGGTGGCGGGGCGTACGCTCGCCCGCAGCAGCGCGGTGTGCTGGTAGACGTCCCGCTGGGCCTGGCTGATCCGTCGCTCGTCCACGCTCCCGTGCGCGCCGAGCAGGACCTCCGGCAGGTTGCGCGGCGGCCGGTGGCCGTTGTGGGCGGCGGCCACGGCCGCCTCGGCGTCCTCCTCGCCGGCCCGCTGGTAGTAGTCGTACAGGTCGGGTGAGATGGAGTCGAGTTCGGCCTTCCAGTCCGCCTCGGTGAACTCCCACCAGCGGCGGGAGAACTCCAGCAGCACCTTGGTGGCCTGGTCGTAGTGGGTCTCGATGATCGCCCGGCGCTTCTTGTACGAGAACGGGGGCGTCACCTGGACGAACCGCAGGGCGGAGAAGGGGACGGTGACGATCGCGAAGTCGCCCTTCCAGACTTCGGGTTCGGCCTCGGGGTCCTCCTCGGGAACGGTGAGGACGGCGACCTGCGCCCCGTTCGGGCCGACGTTGAGGCCGCCCCCGCCGTCCCGGCGCGGGTCCCAGTACTCCATCCGGATCATCCGCTCGCCCATCCGCAGCTCATCCCGGAGCTCCTCGGCGAGCACGTGGGGCAGCTTCCAGCTGCCGCCCGCGATCTCCCAGTAGGTGGCGTTCGGGTTGATGTCGCTGCGGCCCAGGAAGGTGTGGAAGAAGGCCAGGTGCAGCCGGGAGGTCATGTTCTCGATCGTGCCGATCGCCTCGATGGCCTCGTCGCTGAAGCCCGCGTACTCGCGCAGGAAGCGGCCCATCGAGTAGCCGTCGAAGTCGCGGATCACCCGGGCCCAGCCGTCCAGCCACTCGGCGAACGGCTTGTTCTCCCGCTTGCCGTCCTTGATCACCGAGTAGTAGTCGCGGACCGGCTCCAGTGCCTGGTTGACCATGTCGGCGGCGGTGATCCGCGCCTCGTCGCCGGTGAGGTGGAAGCCCTCGTTGATGCAGCTCGGGTCGGCGGCGTACTCGCCGCGGCGGGCCTGGATCCGGTTCGCGCGGATCCAGGAGTTGAAGCGCTTGGCCGGTTCGCGGAAGTCCGGGCTGTCCGTGCCGTACTTCCAGACCTTGCCGGGTTCGAAGGACTCGTAGACCACCGGGGGGACGGGTGCGTCGGGGTTGCCGGTGTCCGGGTCGATGTCGACGTTGAAGAACAGCTGCCGGTTCAGGCCGAGGCTGTCGACCAGGGCCAGGGTGAGCGGGTGGAAGCTGGGCAGTCGCATCGCCCCGGCCTCGGCGTACTGCTCCGGGTCGTAGAACGGCCCGTCCTCCTCGTCGCCGGTGGTGCGGAAGGTCTTGATGCGCCCGCCCACCCGGCTGGCGTTGGCCTCCAGGATGGTGACGTTGTGTCCGGCGTCCTTGAGCAGCTTTCCGGCGACCAGGCCGGCGATGCCCGCGCCGACGATCAGCACGTCCTTGGGGTCGTCCGTCTCCGGGATGCCGTCCTTGATCAGGACGTCGAGGTAGCGCAGTTTCAGGTCCTTGTCGTCAGGGCCGACCAGTAGCAGTTCGCGCGCCAGCTGCCGGCAGGTCTGCCAGCGGGCGCGACCCGTGGCCGTGCCCTCGATGACGGGGTTCTCCATGGGTGTTTCCTCAGGGGCGCTCGGTGGTCACTCGGTGGTCGCTCGGTGGCCAGGAGCCGACCGGCTTGTCGGGGACCTCGATGCACGGCACGAAGGCGGGACGGGCGGGGGTTGTGGTCACGCTCGGGCCTCCTCGCGGTGGGCGGGCGACAGGCATGGCGATCACGAGATGTGAGAGATCTACTACTCAGCGTAGCTTTGCTGTCGAGAGCCTTGTCAACCGGAGGCCGGCCTCCGGTTGACGCCTCGGCCCGTGGCTGACCGAGCGGCGTTGCTCAGGGGCGGCCGGCGGTCTCCCGGTGCGCCTCGATGGTGACGGCGACTCGGATGGCCGAGTCCGACCACGTACGGGCGGCGGCGTCCGGGTCGCCCGCACGGATGGCGTCGGCGAGGGCGCGCAGGAGCTCGGCGGTGGTGGCCAGGCCGCACCGGTTCAGCCGGGCGGCGGTGCCGTCCAGGCGGGAGAGGACGGGGCCGTCCGCGTGGCGCAGGCCCCGGTGGGCGGTGTCGGCGAGGGCGGCGAGCGCCTCGGCGAGGCCGGCGGTGACAGGGTCGGCCGACGGCGGCGCGGCGGGGCCGAGGGCGGCGGAGCCGGCGCCGGGGGCGAGGTCGGGGACCACGACGGTGCCGCCCGCGAGGAGCGCGACGGGCTCCAGGACGGTGCGGCCGGCGGCGCGCCGGACGGTGGCGCTGACGTGGGTGACGGTGCCCGTGCCGAGCGCCGCGGCGACCGCGTCGAGGGCGCCGGGGCAGGCCGGGTCGTACGTGGCGGCGAGGGTGGCGGGGTTGCCGGCGGCGTCGCGGACCGCGGCCTCCAGACGCTGCTCGGCCGCGTCGTACCGGACCTCCTCGACGGCGGAGAGCCGCACCACGTGCAGCGACTCGGCGGCGATCCGGGGCCGGATCAGCCGCGGCGGCCGGCCTTCGAGGGTGCGCAGGTGGGCGTCGAGGTCGGTGAGCAGCAGCGGGGCGGGCAGGTCGGTCCAGGCGCCGCCGACCGGGGTGACGGTGGTGCCGGCGATCCGGCCCCGACCGAGGCCGAGTTCGCGGGCGGCGCTGCGGACGGCGCTCTCGCTGACCACGTTGCCGGTGGCGAGGGCGTCGAGGCGGTGGCCGGCGACGCGGCGGGCGGCCAGCTGGTGGCCGGTGGGCGGGCGGCCGTCGGCGGGGACGTCCCAGCTGCGGCGCAGCACCAGGACGGTGCCCGCGGCGGGGTGGGCGAGGAGGAGCTCGGCGGACCTGGTCGTCGCGGTGCCGCGTATCCGGCAGCCCAGCGCGGTGAGGCGGACCCGGCGCAGCGGGGTCTCGGCGGCCTCGCGGACACCGAGCACCTCCGGCCGTGACGTGCCCGGGTGGGCGGCGGCGCGGTGACGGGCGTGCAGTTCGGCCAGGAGCAGGGCCAGCTCCTCGGGCCGGTGGTCGGCGGACCGGGCGGCGTACGCGTCGAGCTGGCCGACCAGCTCGGCGACCACGCCGGCCGGCCAGTGCAGGGAACGGTCGGCGAGCTCGCCGCGCACCCGGTGGAGGTCGGCGGTGAGGACCGGCCCGGCGTGCACGGAACCGTCGAGCAGCAGCTCGCGGGCGAGATCGAGGGCGGCGTCCAGGACCGGCGGGATGCCGGGATCGGGCGCGGAACGGCCGCCGAGCGTGACGGTCGGGCGGCCGTCGGCGGCCCGGAAGGCCCAGACCGCGAGGGCGATCATCTCGCCCCGGCGGTCCTGCGCGGCGTCGGTGACCGCGAAGCCCAGCTCGCCGGGGACGGGGAACCGGACCGTGCAGGCGGCGAGTTCGGCGACCGGCTGCGGATCGTCCGGGCGCGCGTGGTGCAGCCGCGCGGTGTAGCCGCGCTCCAGCGTCCGGCGGGCGGCGGCCACGGCGCGGGCGCCGACGGCGGCGGTCAGCGCCTCGTCGTCCAGCGCGCCGGGGGACCAGCCGGGAGCGGGCGCGGGGGTGTCCGGAGCGGCGGGGCCGGGGCCGGGATCCGGTGGGGCGGGGGTGTCGTCGGCGGCGGCGCGCTGGTGGGCGAGGACCAGCGCGATCCGGTGGCGGCACACGCCCGGGGCGGCGCAGGTGCAGCTGCCGCCGTCCAGCCCGGTGCCGGGCGGCAGCGCGACGACGCTGCCGTCGGGGCAGGTGCCGCGCAGCGTGCCGTCCGGATCGAGCGAGGGCACCGGTCCGTCCCCGGCGGCGACCTCCCGGGCGGCGCGCTTGACCAGGCCGCGGTTGGCCAGCGCGGCCAGCGTGTCCGCGTCCAGGGCCAGCAGGTCGACGCGGACGGCGGCGGTCACCGGCCGAGCCTCTCGGCGACGAACTCGGCCAGCATCCCCGGCGTCATGGCCCCCACCTGCGCGCCGACGTCGGCGAGCTGCCCGGCGAGCTCCCGGTCGTACGCGGGGGCGGCCTCCTCGTCGAGCGCGGCGAGGCCGAGCACGGTGGCGCCCTGCCCGGTCAGCGAGCGGACGGTGCGCAGCAGCCGGTACCGGTCGCCGCCCTCGTAGAAGTCGCTGATCACCGCGAGGACCGTGCGTCGCGGGTTCTCCACCAGCCCGGCCGCGTAGTCGACCGCGCGGGCGATGTCGGTGCCGCCGCCGAGCTGGACCCGCATCAGCAGCTCCACCGGGTCGGTGACCTCGGAGGTGAGGTCCACCACCTGGGTGTCGAAGGCGACCAGATGGGTCTTCAGCCCGGGCAGGTTCCACAGGCAGGCCGCGGTCACCGCGGAGTGGATCACCGACCCCACCATCGACCCGGACTGGTCGACGAGCAGGATCAGCTGCCACTGCTCCAGGTGCCGGCGGGTGCGGGAGTGGAAGTGCGGGCGCTCGATCAGGATCCGCCGCTCGGAGGGGCGGTAGCGGCCGAGATTGGCCCGGACGGTGCGGCGGAAGTCGAAGTCGCGGGCCAGCGGGCGCCGGCTGGGGCGGGCCGACCGGGCACCCGTGAACGCCTGGCGCAGCTCCGGGGTGAGGCGTTCCATCAGCTGCCGCACCACCGCGGCCACGATCCGGCGGGCCTGGCCGAGCAGCTGCCCGTTCATCAGGTGCTTGGTGCGGAGCACCGCGCGCAGCAGGGCGGCGCTCGGCTCGACCCGCTCCAGCACGGTCGGATCGGTGACGATCTCGTCGATCCCGTAGTGCTCGACGGCGTCGCGCTCCAGGCGCTCGATCGTCTCGCGGGGGAAGAGACGGTGGACGTCGTCCAGCCAGTCGACGGCGGTGACCCGCGACGGCCCCAGGCCGGCGCTGCGGACGCCACGGCGGTCGAGGTCCTCGTCGCGGCCGTACAGCCACTCCAGGGCGGCGTCGCGGGCGGCGCCGTCGGTACCCGGGCGGCCGGTCCACGGCTCGGCGGGGGAGCCGAGGACCAGGCGCCAGCGCTCCAGGGCGGGATCGGGCGCGGTCGCGGGGGCCGGCTCGGGGGAGGTCACCGGGTGCTCCGCAGGCCGTGGCGGTCGAGCAGGGCGGTCACGTTCTCCTCCAGGGCGCGGGCGGCGGCCAGGTGCAGGGGGTCGGCGGTGGTGCGGAGCAGGGCGCGGGCGGAGCCGCGCAGGCCGCGGCGCTCGATCAGACGGCGCGCGATCCGCTCGCGTTCGCGCGGCGGGAACCAGGCGAACGCCTGGCGCAGGGCGGGGAGGGCGGTGAGGAACTCGGCGTCGGTGAGGTCGGCGAGGACGGAGTCCACGGCGGCCAGCAGGGAGCCGTCGCCCGCGTCGGCGGAGACCTCCTCCCGGGCGAGTGCGAACAGGCCGGCCAGCCAGTCGCCGAGCGTGCCGGGGTCTCCCGCGGCGTGCAGGGCGGCGGAGGCGAGGCCGGGGTCGGCGGTGGGGGTGAGGCCGGGATCGGCGGTGGGGGCGAGGGTGAGGTGGAGGCCGCGGGCGGCGCCGCGGAGGTCGGCCGGGGTGTGGGGGTCGCGGGCGATGCGGAGGGCGAGGGCGGTGGTGTCCTCGGCGGTGACGGTGAGCAGGCCGGGGGCGTGGCGGAGGGCGTCGCGGACGGCGACGAGGGCCGCGAGGCGGGCGGGGTCGGTGCCGGAGCGGCCGTGTGCGCCCTCGACCAGCCACAGGATGCGGCCGACCGCGCCGTCGATGACGGAGGCCAGCAGGGGGCTGCGGGCGGTGCCGTACACGCGGTCGTGCCGCCAGAGGCCGAGAGCGGTGGAGAGGACGCCGCCGAGGGCGCCGGGGTCGGGGTGGCGGGCGAGGGTGGCGGTGAGCGTGGTGAGGAGGCGGTCGGTGAGGGTGGTGGCGCCGCACAGCACGGTGTCGAAGAGCAGCGCGGCGAGTCCGGTGTCCGTCGGCTCGGTGGTGCGGGCGCGCTCGGCGAGGACGGTGGCGGCGGCCTCGTCGAGGGTCGCGCCGTACGCCCCGGCCTCGATCAGGGCGGCGTCGCGGCCGCTGTCCGGTCCGGCCTCCCAGCGTTCGGAGGTGACCGGGTCGCCGCCGTGGGCGGGGCCGGCGGTGCGGTGGCGGCCCGGCACGCCGAGGACGCGCAGCCGGTGCAGGGTGCGGCTGGCGGCCAGACCCTCCTCGGTGGTGAGCTCGCAGGTCAGCGGGCGGGTGCCGGTGGCGCCGATGGCGGCGAGCCGGGCGGCGGCGTCGTGGACCAGCGGCGGGGCGGGGGTGTCGGGGTGCAGCCGCCCGGTGCGGGAGCCGCTGCATGCGGCGACCATCTCGACCACCACCGGATGGCTGCCCGGCGCCAGCGGGGCGCGCTCCGACCAGGGCAGCGGCTGGGGCAGGTCGTCCTTGACCAACGCGCCGGCCAGGCCGTCGAGCACGTCGGTGCGGGCCGGCACCGGGTGGCCGCGCAGCGCGGCGAGGCCGCCGGTGAGCGCGGCGGCGGCGACCAGGTCGGCGGTGGAGACGGGGTGGTGGCGCCCGCGCAGGCGTGCGACCACGGACTGCCGCAGGTGGTCGGCGGCGACCTCGGGGCCGTCCTCCCACAGCTGCTGGTAGTAGGCGGGCGAGGGCATGCCGGACTGGTAGCCCGCGAAGGCGTCGAGCTGCCGGAACGAGTACGGCACCAGGTAGCTGCCGGAGACGGCGCCGGGCGGCGGCGCGGGCAGCGCGGGCCGCCCGGGGGCCTCCGCGGGGCGGGCGGCGAGGGCGCGCAGGGCGGGCGTGTGGAAGCCGCCGGTGACCACCAGCACGGTCGCGGCCCCCGCCTCGGCGACGACGGCGCGCACCCAGTCCGCCATGTACGCCTCGCGGGCCCGGTCGCCCTCGTCCGCGTCGGCGTCGCCGCGGACCAGGTCGAAGTAGGCGTCCAGGCGCTCGGCGAGCCCGTCCGCCGGCGCCACCTCGAACAGGCCGTCCCACAGGGCGTCCACCGAGCCGGTGCCGAAGCGTTCGCACAGCCGGGCGGTGGCCTCGGCGTACCGGGCCTCCGCGTCGGCGTACCGGTTGGCGCGCAGCTCGAACGCCGGGTGCCAGGACGGCAGGTCGACGAAGAGCACCTCCGCGCCGACCGCCCGCCCCTCCCGCAGCGCCACCCACTCGGGCGAGTAGTCGCACAGCGGTGCCCAGGTGGTCGCGGTGCGATCGGCGTCGCGGTAGTGGCTGAACACGGCGATCGGCAGACGGTGGCCGAGGGTCAGCTCGTCCAGCCGGCCGTTGAGGTCGGCCGGGCCCTCGACGAGCACGTACGCGGGCCGCAGCCGCCGGACGGTGTCCGCCACCAGACGGGCGCAGGCGGGGGAGTGGTGGCGGATTCCGAGGAAGACCGCGGGCATCAGCCGGCCAGCAGGTGGCGGGCGTCGTGCACGGCCTGCCAGTGCGGGCCGCGCCGCCGCGGGACCCGCTGCTCCAGGTAGCGGCGCAGCCGGGCCAGGTCCTCCGGGCTGTCCTTGGCGGCGGTGCCGGCCAGGCTGGCGACCAGGTCGGCCGCGTTGCCGGCCTCGCCGCGCAGGTACCAGCCGCGCAGCCCGACCGCGTGGGCGACCGAGACTGCTTCGGCGGTGCTCATCACCGTGGACGGGCGGTCGCCGCCCTCGCCGGCCCGCAGCTCGCGGAAGGCGGTGACCAGCACCTCCAGCAGGTCCCGGTCGGGCGCCGCCGTCACCCCCGAGCGGCGCAGCAGGTGCCCGGACTCGGCCTCGACCAGGGCGAGTTCGGTGTCCAGGTCGGGGATGGGGAAGACCGTCTCGAAGTTGAACCGGCGCTTGAGCGCCGCGCTCATCTCGTTCACCCCCCGGTCGCGGGTGTTGGCGGTGGCGATCACGTTGAAGCCCTGCCTGGCGAAGACCATGCCCTCCGGCCCGTCCAGTTCGGGGATCGCCACCACCCGCTCGGAGAGCAGGGACAGCAGCGAGTCCTGCACCTCCAGCGGGCAGCGGGTGATCTCCTCGAACCGGACCAGCCGCCCCTCGGCCATGCCGCGCAGCATCGGCGCGGGCACCAGCGAGCGGGTGGAGGGGCCCTCGGAGACCAGCAGGGCGTAGTTCCACGAGTACTTGATCTGGTCCTCGGTGGTCGCCGCGCCGCCCTGCACGGTCAGCCGGGAGGTGCCGCTGACCGCCGCCGCGATCAGCTCCGACAGCAGCGACTTGGCGGTGCCCGGCTCGCCGACCAGCAGCAGGCCGCGGTTGGTGGCCAGGGTCACGAGGGCGCGCTCGACCAGCGCCGGGTGGCCGACGAACTTGCGGGCGATGCCGGCCGCCTCGTCGCCGACGATGAACCGGCGGGCCGCGCGCAGGCTCAGCTCCCAGCCCGGCGGGCGCGGGTCGCGGTCCTCGGCGCGCAGCGCCGCCAGCTCCCCGGCGTACCGGACCTCGGCGGGCGGCCGCTGGAGCTGCTCCTCGGCGGTGGTGGTCATGGCGGACTTCCCGGTGTGGTTCGCGTGGCTGTCGGTGGGGTGGCTGTCGGTGGGGTGGTGCGCCGTCACGGCGTGGTCAGCTCGGTCAGGTCGGCGATCACCTCGGAGGCGGTCACCGGGTCGAGCTCGGCGAAGGTCGGGAAGGTCCGGTTGTGAGTCCAGTAGTCGTTCGGGCGGACGTCGATCCACACCGTCTCCACCCGCTGCTCGGGATACACGTCGTGCATGCCGACCGCGATGCCGTGCTCCGGGGCGAGCACCACGTAGCGGTTGGGCCCGACCCGGCGCGACAGCCAGCGCTCCACACCGTTGTCCTGGGGCTCGCCGCGCTGCCAGCCGCGCCGCTCCATGCCGACCAGTCGGGCGGTGGGCAGCACCGGACCGTTCTCGAAGCGGGTCAGGCGGTGGCCCGCCCGCTCCTCGTCGCTCAGCGCGTACACCGGGCGGCCGAGCTGACGGAACGGCTGCAGGATCTCGTAGTCGGCGAACAGCTCCGACCAGGCGGCCAGGTCGTCGCCGAGCAGCAGCGGGTGGGCCAGTTTGACGGTGGCCCCGGCGGGCAGGGCGAACACCTCGTCCTGGACGTCCGCCAGGGTGCGGTCCTCGGCGACCCGGAACGCCGTGGTGGCGCCGTCCGCCTCGGCCAGCCACACCAGCCGGCGCACCAGGTGCCACAGCAGCGGGTGCCCGACGAAGAGCTGCTGGAACTCCTCCGCCGTCCACGACCGCTGGGTGACCATCGCGTCCTCCAGGCGGCGGATCTGGTCTCCCGCCACCGTGCGGACGTCCTTTTTCAACGCGGCGAAGCGCTTGCGCTCGGCCGGGGCCAGCTCGGCGTCGTCGCGCGCCCCCGGGGTCGGCAGGTCCTTGCGGCGGGTGCCGTCCGCGTCCAGCACGTACGGCTTGAGCTGCTCGTCGAAGCCCACCGTGAAGGTCCGGGTGCCGTAGTCGACGACGGTGGTCCCGTCGGCATCCAGCCCGAAGTCGGGCACCAGACGGTCGGACAGCTGCTCCCCGGACAGGCCGAGCCCGGCCGCCACCTCGGCGATCTTCTCCTGCGCCCGCGCCTTGAGCGCCTTGAACCTCACCCGCTGCGCGATGCCGTGCAGGTGCAGCAGGGCGACGTCGCTGCCGATCGCGGCCAGTACCTCCAGGCCGTCCACCGCGCGGTGGTGCGCCCCCTCGCCCGGCCACGCCCGGAGGAGCGGCGTCAGCCGGCGGACCGTCTCGTCGTCACCCAGCCGGCCGAGCACGTGCAGCGCCCACCCGTCCTGGGACGGCATGCCCGCCAGCCGCCACTGCTCGAACACCGCCCAGCCGAAGTCCGTCAACGACCGGGGCTCGCACACCTGCGCCACCTGGTCGAGGCCCGGGTAGACCGCCCCCGGCTTGGACAGCGCGAGCATGGTGAGCACGTGCCGCACCGCCTCCGCGGGCAGCGCGCCGCCACCGCCGCGCACCAGCAGCTGGGGCAGCATCATCGGCTCCGCCCAGTCACCGGGCTGAGGCACCTTCGCGGGCAGCACGTTCACCAGCGGGTCGGCCGACAGCAGCGCACCGACCACCTCCTCCGCCTCCGGCCCGTACTCGCCGGCCACGGCGCGCACCGCCGGTGCGCCGTGCGCGGCACCGATCAGCCGCAGGGCCTGTTCGGCGCCGCGCCGGGCCGTACCGGCCTTCCCGGTGGCGGCGGGCACCAACAGACGGGCCGCGTCCAGTCCGTGCCGGGCGAACCAGGAACGGGCGGCGTCGCCCGCCGACTTGAGGCGCACCAGCCAGTCCGCCATCGTCACGGCCACCCGGACGTCCAGGTACGGCAGCAGCAGCGACGCGTGCGTGGCCGGGTGCTGCAGCGCGGAGGCCAGGACCGGGTCGAGCGCGTCCCGCTCGAAGCGCGCGGCGACCCGGCGCAGCGCGCCCACGGCGTCCCAGACGTACTCCTCGCCGCGCCACTGCGAGATCAGCGGCCGGCCCAGCTCCTCGTCGCCGTACGCGAACAGCGCCAGTTCCTCGTGCCGGTTGGACCGGGACCGGGCGCCGCCGGACGTCCCGCTCGCGGCCCGGATCGTGCCGGCGATCCGCTGCCAGTCGCCGTCCGACCAGCGCGCGTACCACGACTCGGAGGCCGCCCACGTCTCCCGCTCACCCGGCAGCCAACGCAGCTGCGGCTCCTCCGGCGCGGTGAGGCCGGTCAGCACGCGGGGCCTGGCGGTGGAGCGCGGACGGGTCCACGGCGGGCTGGTGAACAGCTCCGGCAGCGAGTCGGGGCGGACGTCCGCCACCCGGCCGCCCAGGTCGGTGAGCGGCTCGACCAGGGCCGCCTGCTCCGGCGGCAGCTGCGGCAGCAGTTCGAGCGCGGTCGCGCGGTGGGCGGCGACGTGGGCGGTGAGGAGCTGGCGGGCGAGCCGCTGCACGGCCGGCTCGGCGGCCTCCGCGGCGGCCTCCGCGAGGAGGCGCAGAGCACGTCGGGGGAAGCGGCGCATGGCCGCCACCAGGGCTCCGCGGGCCGCCTTGTCGTTCTCCTGGTGGGTCAGCAGCCCCCGGAAGCCCTCGTCGGAGGGAAGCTCGGCGATCGCGTTCAGCAGCTGCTTCTGCTTGTCGCTGTAGAGGTAGTCGCTGGCCAGGGCGTGCAGTAGCAGCGGTGCGGCGCCGCCCCCGAGACCCTCCGCCACGGTCGCGATGATCTCGGCGGACCAGCCGTCCCAGCCCAGGCTCGGCAGCTGGGGCAGCTTCTTCAGTGGCTCGGCGGAGGACAGCGAGCACAGCAGCATCGACCGCTCGGCCGTGCCCAGCCGCGCGGCCGACTCCGCGCACTCCTCGGCCCAGGCGGACTCGGACGGCACCAGGTACGCCGCCACCACCAGGCGGGACAGGTCGGCCCGGCGGTCGGACAGGGCCTCGACCGCCGCGCGGTGGGTCTTCTCGTCGCACGCCGCCAGCAGCGACCGGACGCGGTCCGCGGCGGGGCGGTACATCGCGGTCGTCCGCATGCCCGCGCGTCGGAGGCGCGGGTTGACGGCGCGGGAGTTGTGCCAGTCGGTCTCGACGGCCACCGTGAACAGCTCGACGGTGGCCCTGGCCGCGAACGGCAGGCCGAACTCCGCCACCCAGGCGTCCACGGCCGTCCGGATCCTGTTGTCGGTGGAGCTCGCGAACACCGCGGCCAGCACCGCCGCACCGACCGGGTCCCGACCGCCGGAGTGGTGGGCACGGGCGGCCTCGACGAGCTCCGCGTCACTGCGGTCCGAGGTGAGCGCCTGCTCCAGCCAGTCGTCCATCGACCTCAGCGCGGCGTGGTAGCCGTTCACCGCGTCCTTCACCAGGGCGCTCGGTGGGCGCGGGACGCCGCCCCGGCGGGGGATCACGACCCGGCGCCAGGCCTCCGGCAGGACGAAGGCGTCCTCGTCGACCGGGGCGTCCAGGGGCTCGGGGGCGGCGGCGGGCGTGGCGGGCGCGGCCGAGGCGGTCGCCACGACGGGCTGCGGGGTGGAGGCCGCGCCGACGCCGTTCTCGCGGTAGCCCTTGCGCTCCTTCTCGGCGACCGTCCTGGCGAAGTGCGCCTGCGCCGCCTCCGCGGTCGGGAACTCCTTGCTCTGCTCCCGCCCGTCGGTGCCGGTCCGGCCGTAGCGCACGGTCACCACGGCACCGTCGACCGCGGCCTCCCAGAACTTGTCCGAGCCGCCCTCGACGAACTCCCAGCGCCGCACAGCTCCGCCCCTCTCCTCGAACGGTTGATCAGGTGAGGAACAGTAGCGAAGCCCACTGACAGGTCACCCGGCGGACCGCCCGGCGGGGTCGGTCCCACCGGAGGAACCAGCTGCGCGCCGATCAGTGACTCTGCGTACTCGGCGAGGCGGCCGGCCTGTCCGTGAAGGGGGAGCGGTTCGCCGCCGCGATCGCCGTGCCGTGGCCAGGGGGCTGTCGCGAGGTGTGGGCATTCGCCGGTGGCGGGCTCAGCGGCAGCGCCGTACCCAGTAGGCGTAGGTGACGGCCAGTAGCAGCGGACCCCACAGGAGCATCAGGGCCTGGCAGCACACTCCCAGTACCCGCCACGAGTCGTTGGTGTAGTGCAGGCCGGGGATGACACCGAGGATCGCGAGCCACCACTCGACCAGTACGCCGGTCAGCACCAGCCCGCCGAGGGTCGCCGGCACGATCGCCGCGGCCGGTGCCACCCGCCGACCGCCGATCACCGGGACCCAGCCGGGCACGACCTCGCCCCACCCACGCACCAGGCCGATGGAGAGCAGGGCGAGGCACTCGGAGACCGTGCTCAGGGTGAACACGTACGGCGCGATCACCCACCAGCTGTACGTCTTCTCCTGCACCGTCCCCATGGTGAAGCCGACCGCGAACGGCAGCCGCCACAGGCACGCGGGCAGTCCCACCAGAGGGATGGCCCGCGCCATGGCGGTGGCCCAGCGCGGCACGGGTCGCTCGGTGCCGTCTGCGGGGGGAGCGGCCGAGGGCGTGGTCGTCGTCTTCATGCTCACTACCCTCGGCGTCAGCCGATTCGCCGGCGTCGTCCCGGTGAATGATGCCGGTGCCTCTGGAGGGGGAGCCGTCCGGGACTCCAGTGGTCCGGCGGGAGGAGAGTACGTCCGATGGCACGGCCGAACCGGCGCGCGGCCGTCTGGACATCGCGGTCGAGCCGAACCGCAGCCTCCCGAGCGGCGCAGGGCGGCGTCGTGTCCGGCGCGCGTCAGGCGCCCGGCGGCCGGGTGCCCGGACCGTCGGGGCCCGAGCGTTCGGCGTGCTCGGCGATGGAGCGGGTGGCGGCATCAGGCAGACCGAGGTGCTGGGCGAGCTGGTCGGGGCGATGGCCCTGGAGGGCCAGCAGGTACGCGGTGTGGACGCGTGCGTCGTAGGCGACCTCGGGGGAGGTGGTGGCGGCGAAGTCGCGGTGGCGGGCAGATGCACTTCAACACCGGATACCGCCCCGAAGCCGTCGCCCCTGGTGGAGCGCTTCGCCCGGACCTTCGCCGACCACGACGCCGTCATCACCCCCTCCGCCTCCTGCGCCGGCATGATCCGCGACAACCATCCCATCCTCGCCGAGCAGCACGGCAACCCCCGAATCCGAGCCGAGGTCGCCGAACTGGCGCCCAGGGTCCACGAGTTCACCGAGTTCCTGACCGACGTCCTCGGGGTGACGGACGTTGGCGCCCGCTTCCCGCACACGGTCGCCTACCACCCCACCTGTCACTCCCTGCGCGGCCTGCGCCTGGGTGACCGGCCGCAGCGACTGCTGCGCGCCGTCGAGGACCTCGACCTGGTCGACCTGTCGGACGCCGATTCCTGCTGCGGCTTCGGCGGCACCTTCGCCGTCAGGAACGCCGAGACCTCCGCCGCGATGCTCGCGGACAAGCTGCGAGGAGCCCTGGACAGCGGCGCCGAGGTGCTGTGCGCGGCCGACAACTCCTGCCTGCTGCACATCGGCGGCGGCCTCTCCCGCCAGGGCGGCAGCGTGCGCACCATGCACCTGGCCGAGATCCTCGCGGCCGGAGAGGGGGATCTTCGTTGAGCACGATGGACAGCCGCGGAGTGGTCTTCCTGGGCAGCCCCGCCTTTCCTGAGGCCGCCCGCACAGCTCTCGCAGACGGCCAGCTGCGCGCCAACCTGAAACGGGCCACCTCCACCATCCGGGACAAGCGCCTCGCCGTAGCCTCGGAGCTGGACGACTGGGAGGCGCTGCGCGAGTCGGCCGCCGCGATCAAGAAGCGCACCGCACGCCATCTCGACCGCTACCTGGTGCGGTTGGAGCAGTCCGTCACGGCGGCGGGCGGCACCGTCCACTGGGCATCGGACGCGGCCGAGGCGAACCGGATCGTCACCGAGCTGGTCCGGGCCACCGGGGAACGGGAGGTGGTGAAGGTCAAGTCCATGGCGACCCAGGAGATCGGCCTCAACGAGCACCTCGCCGGGGCCGGGATCACCGCCTACGAGACCGATCTCGCCGAGCTGATCGTGCAGTTGGGTGACGACCGGCCCTCTCACATCCTCGTCCCGGCGATCCACAGGAACCGCACGGAGATCCGCGAGATCTTCGCCGCCCGGATGGGGGAGTGGGGTCAGCCCGCCCCCGAAGGGCTGGGTGACGCCCCGGCCGAGCTCGCCGAGGCGGCCCGGCGCCAATTGCGGGAGAAGTTCCTCACCGCCAAGGTCGCCGCCACCGTCCTCGACTCCTCGTTCCTGCTCGCCGTCGCCCAGAAGGCGGCCGCGCTCGGCGGCCGGGCGCTCGCCCGGCGTGGCCGGATCGGACGACTGCACGGCTGGTCCGACACCCGCGACACCCCCGCGCCGCCCGCCCAGTCCTTCCGCAGCTGGTGGCGTGAGAACAAGTGTGAGAACAAGGAGGGCCAGTGATGAGCAGCCGCGAGGCCATCCTCGGCCGGATCCGCGCCGCCCTCACCGACGTCCCGGCCGGCGAGACCCCGGACGACGTCCCGGTACCCCGGGCGTACCGTCGGTCGCACCTGGAGCCCGGGCAGGACGGTCTTGAGGGTGCTGTCCTTGGCGAAGGTACCAGTGGCCACCGGGTTTCCCCAGATGACGCCGACCGGATCGCTGCCCTTCGCGGACTTCCGTGCGGACACCGACTGGTGGGGATCCGCCACCAGGCGCAGGAGGAACCCGACCCGCGCGAGCCCGAGTCGCCGCGGTCGGTGACGAGGAGATTCGGCGGGCGTTGGACCGTGTCGCGGCAGCGCCGACTCCCACCGCACCCGCACGATGGCTGAGGGTGAGTCGCCGTTCCGGCGAGGCGTCGGAGGCCCCGGCCGGCTCCACTCCGGTCGCGGCCACCGGCCACCGACCGTACGTCCACGAGGAGTTGACCATGACCGACCGCGATCCCGCCGCCTCCGCCGACCAGGCCGCACGCGAACACGGCCTCGTCGAAAGCGTCGTCGCGAGCTTCGCGAACTGTGCCGACCCGAGGCTGCGGGAGGTGATGAGCTCGCTGACCCGGCACCTGCACGCCTTCATCCGCGAGGTGCGGCTGACCGAGGAGGAGTGGCGCACCGCGATCCGGTTCCTCGCCGAGGCCGGGCGCCTCGCCGGCGACGAGCACCAGGAGCTGGTCCTGCTCTCCGACGTCCTCGGCGCGTCGATGCAGACCGTCGCCGTCAACAACGAGGCGTACGAGCATGCCACCGAGGCCACCGTCCTGGGGCCGTTCTTCGTGACGGACTCCCCGGGCATCCCGCACGGCGGTGACCTCGCGGGTGGTGCGGCGGGCACGCCGTGCTGGGTCGAGGGCACGGTGACCGACACCGACGGGAGCCCTGTCGCCGGAGCGCGCATCGAGGTGTGGGAGGCCGACGAGGACGGCCTCTACGACGTCCAGTACGCCGACGGCCGCGTCGCCGGGCGGGCCCACCTCTACTCGGGCGACGACGGCGGCTACTGCTTCTGGGGCCTCAAGCCCGGTTCGTACCCCGTCCCGCACGACGGGCCGGTCGGCCGACTGCTGGAAGCGGTCGGTCGGTCCCCACAGCGCGTCGAACACCTGCACTACATGGTGACCGCCCCCGGCTACCGCACCCTGGTGACCCAGGCCTTCGTCGAGGGCGACCCCCAACTGCGGCTCGGCGACTCCGTGTTCGGCGTGAAGGACTCGCTCGTCAAGCGGTTCGAGGATCAGCGCCCCGGCACCCCCGGGCCTGACGGCCGGGAACTCGACGGCCAGGCGTGGTCCCGGGTGCGCTTCGACGTCGTCCTCGCCCCACAGCCCTGAAGCCCCACAGCCCTGAAGCCCCACAGTGCTGAGGCCCCACAGCCCTGAAGCCCCGCAGCCCTGAGGGCGGCGTGCGAAGACCCCGGGTGCTCCACCGAGAGCCTGGAGTGGCAGCCGCGCCGGGGAGGATCGGCCCGGGGCAAGGTCATCTGGTCCGAGCAACCACTGACCGCGCCCGAGTGCCTGTTCGAGGCGCTGCCGGGCGTAATTCCGGGAGCGGCGCGGGTCAACGGGTCGCAGCGGGCCGACGAGGAAGACTACGGGAAGACCTGCCCGAGCAGCCGCTGGAAGGCCCTGCGGTCCTCGTCGTCCAGCTGCTCCAGCGCGGTGAGGTCGGTGGTCAGTCGGGCCCGGATCCGCTCGACGGTGCGCTCGCCCTCCGTGGTGAGCACCACGTTCTTGATCCGCCGGTCGGCCGGGTCGGTCTCGCGCCGGACCAGGTCGCGGGCCTGCAGCCGGTCGACGATGCCGGTGACGTTGGAGGCGTCGCAGACGAGCAGCTCGGCGAGGGTGCGCATGGGCATCGGTCGCCGGAGCAGGCCGAGCACCTTGCCCTGCATGAGGGTGAGGCCGTGCTCGCCCGAGGCCACCGCAAAGTGCCGGTAGTACGCGGCCGCGGCGCGCGCCAGCTGGTCCATCAACTGGGCGGGGGTGGGCGGCGCGCTCTCGGTCATGAACCCGAGGATAGCCAGAATGATTGACATCCTCAACCATTGAGGCCTACCGTGAAGCATATTGCTTGAAGGCATCAACCATCTATGTTCTTCACTTCCCCCCCCTTGCTGGAGCTCTGCCATGACTTCCGCCCTGTTCGTCGTCACCGGCGCCGCCCACTGGACCCTGGCCGACGGCACCAAGCACCCCACCGGCTACTGGGCCGAGGAACTCGCCGAGCCGCACCGCGTCTTCCGGGCCGCCGGGTACGAGATCACCATCGCCACGCCGGGCGGCGCCCCGGCCCCGATCGACCCGGCCAGCCTGACTCCCGAGGCCGGCGGCGACCCGCGCCACGCCGACTACCTCGACGGCATCCGGGCCGACCTGGACCACCCCGCCCGCCTGGAGGACATCGACCCGGACGCCTACGACCTGGTCTTCTACCCCGGCGGCCACGGCCCGATGGAGGACCTCGCGGTCAACGAGACCTCCGGCCGTCTGCTCACCCGCGCCCTCGACGCCGGCACGCCGCTCGGTGTGGTCTGCCACGCTCCCGCCGCACTGCTCGCCGCCCGCCGGGCGGACGGCAGCTGGCCGTTCGCCGGGTACCGGATGACGGGCTTCACCAACGCCGAGGAGCAGGCCGCCGGATTCGCCGACCGGGCCGTCTGGCTGCTCCAGGACCGGCTGACCGAACTCGGCGCCGACTTCGCCGAGGCCGCCCCCTTCACCCCGCACCTCGTCACCGACCGCGGCCTGTTCACCGGCCAGAACCCGGCCTCCTCCGCCGCCGTCGCCCACGCCATGGTCGACGCACTCGCCACCGACCCGGCCACCGTGGTGGCCCGGCTGCGCGCGCACTTCGGCTCCGGCCGCACCAAGCCGCTCGCCTGGCGCCTCGCCCAGCTCGCCGCGCTGCGCACCATGCTCACCGAGCAGAGCGAGGCGCTCGTGGACGCCCTTCACGCCGACCTCGGCAAGGGCCGCCAGGAGGCCTACCGCACCGAGGTCGGCTTCGCGCTGAACGAACTCGACCACACCGTCGCGCACCTCGGGGAGTGGCTGCGCCCGCGCCCGGCCGCCGTGCCGGAGGCACTCCAGCCCGCCGAGGCCAAGGTGGTGCGCGACCCGCTCGGCGTGGTGCTGGTGATCGCGCCGTGGAACTATCCGCTGCAGCTCGCCATCACCCCGCTGATCGGCGCCCTGGCGGCCGGCAACGCCGCTGTGGTCAAGCCCAGCGAGCTCGCCCCGGCCACCTCGGCCGCGATGGCCCGACTGCTGCCGCGCTACCTGGACCGCCAGGCCGTCGCGGTGGTCGAGGGCGCCGTGCCGGAGACCACCGCCCTGCTCGACCAGCGCTTCGACTCGATCTTCTACACCGGCAACGGCGCGGTCGGCCGCATCGTGATGGCCGCCGCCGCGAAGCACCTCACCCCGGTCACCCTGGAGCTCGGCGGCAAGAGCCCGGTCGTCGTCGAGCCCGGCGTCGACCTGGCCGTCGCCGCCCAGCGGATCGCCCGCGGCAAGTTCATGAACGCCGGCCAGACCTGCGTCGCCCCGGACTACGTACTGGCCGTCGGCGACACCGCCTCCACGCTGGAGACGCGGCTGGTCGAAGCGGTCCGCGCGACCTACGGCGACGACCCCGCGACCGCGCCCGAGTACGGACGGATCGTCAACGAGCGGCACTTCGACCGCCTCACCGCCCTGCTCGGCGACGGCCGGGTGGTCACCGGCGGCGAACACGACCGAGCCCAGCGCTACATCGCGCCCACCGTGCTCGCCGACGTCGAGCCGACCGCCCCGGTGATGCGGGCCGAGATCTTCGGCCCGGTGCTGCCGATCATCAGCGTGCCCGACCTCGACGCGGCGATCGCCTTCATCAACGAGCGCGACAAGCCGCTAGCCCTGTACGCCTTCACCGAGTCCGAGCGGACCAAGCAGCGGCTCATCGAGGAGACCTCGTCCGGCGCGCTCACCTTCGGCCTGCCAGTCTCCCACCTGACCATGCCCGACCTGCCGTTCGGCGGCGTCGGGGAGAGCGGCATGGGCCGCTACCACGGCGAGTACTCGATCGAGACCTTCAGCCACCCGAAGGCCGTACTGGACAAGCCGATGTCCTGAACCGCTCCGCCATGTCCCCACTCGCAGAAGGAAGTTCATGAGCACTCTCGACCACCGGGCGGCCGTCGCCGCCGAGACCGCCCGGTTCGTCGGCATCGTCGAGCACGCCGACCCGTCCACCCCCGTCCCGTCCTGCCCCGGCTGGACGCTGACCGACCTGATCCGGCACGCCGGCAGCGTCCAGCGCTGGTTCGCCGTGCTGCTGCGCGGGCGCATCCAGCAGCCGCCGACCAGCCGCGACGTCGAGCTCAAGCTGCCCGAGCAGGACGCCGGTTACCCGCAATGGCTGGCCGACAGCCTGGCCGAGGCCACCGGCGCCTTCGACGCCGGCGACCTCGACGAGCCGATGTGGGCCTGGGGCATCGACCAGCACGCCCGCTTCTGGGTACGGCGCATGCTGTTCGAGACCCTGGTGCACCGGGCCGACGCCGAACTCGCCCTGGGCCTGCGACCGGAGATCGACCCCGCGCTCGCCCTGGACGGCGTGGACGAGTTCCTGGTCAACCTGCCGAACGCCTTCCCGTTCGCCCCGGCGACGGCCGAACTGCGCGCCGAGCACCGGACCATCCGGTTCAGCTGCCCCGAAGGCCGCTGGCTGGTCCGGCTCCGCCCCGACGGCTTCGGCCTGGAGCCGGACACCGACGGCCCGGCCGACGCCGCCGTCCACGCGGCCACCGCGGCCGACCTGCTGCTGCTCCTCTACGGCCGCTACGACCGCACCGCGGCCTCCTTCGAACTCTCCGGCGACCAGAGCCTGCTCGACCACTGGTTCGCCCATTCGCGGTTCTGACCGGAAGCCACCGGCCGCCCCGCACCCGGGCGGCCGGTGACCCGGGCGGCCCGAAGACCAGGCACGGTACTCGGTGGGCCATCCGCCGGATCCCCGTTCGTCCGCGTGCGGGCGATCGGCCACCGCGCTCGCGCCGGGCCCTCGACGCCGGGCCGCCCCCGTCGGCCGGCCGACCCGGTAGCCGGCCGACGGGGTCCGGAGTCGGGCTCAGCGGGCCGGAGGATGGTGCCCACCGCTGTCACAGCCTGGGCGGGACGGCACCCCGCGCCGTGTGACCCCGTGGCCACGGCCGGTTGTGGAGGCACGGCCAACGGCCCGGTACTAGTCTGATCTGGAAGCCGAGGTGCCCGGCCGAGGACGGTGCCACTGCTTTGGGAGTCCTCTCAGCCGTCGGACGACGGGAGACCCGCATGAACGACCGCGCCGGAAGCTGACCCGGGCCGATGCACGGAGCGGACGGCCACGCCCCCGCGGGTGCGAACCCAGGTGGCCCCGGGCAGGATCGGCCGGCCCGGGGCGGGCCGCGCTCGCGGCTGCGGGTGCACAGCGTCGCCGGGCAGGTGTTCGTGTGGCTGCTGGTCGTGGTGGCGCTGCTGGTCGGAGCGGCGCTGACGACGCTCGTCCTGCAGGCCCGGCACTACGCCACGAGTGTGGCCGAAGGCCGCACCCGTGCCGCGGCCGTCGCCCTGGCGCAGGACCCCGGGGTGGTGAGCGCGATGGACAGCCCCGATCCGACCGCGGCGCTGCAGCCGCTGGCCGACAAGGTCGCGAAGCAGGGCCACTTCGACTACATCGTGTTCGCCAGCCCGCAGGGGATCCGCTACACGGCCGAGAGCCCCGAGCTGATCGGGAAGCATGTCGAGGGCCCGTACGAGCGCGCCCTCACGGGGCCGACCACCGACAGCTTCCAGACGTTCGGCGGGCGGGTCGTGGAGTCCGGGGTGCCGGTCCTCAGACCGGACGGCTCGGCGTCCGGAGTGGTCGGGGTCGGAATCACCGTCGCGCGCGTGGGCGGCGAGGTCAGCCGGCAGCTGCCGGTCCTGATCGGCGGCGCGGCCGCCGCTCTCGCCGTCGGCATGGGCGGGGCGGCGCTGGTGCGGCGGAGGCTGCGGCGCCAGACGCACGGCCTGGGCCCAGTCGAGATGGCGCGGATGTACGAGCACCACGACGCGGTGCTGCACGCGGTCCGCGAGGGTGTGCTGATCGTCGGCGGCGACGGACGGGTGCTGCTGGTGAACGACGAGGCCCGGCGACTGCTGGAGCTGCCGCCCCAGGTGGAGGGGCGGCCGGTCACCGAGCTCGGGCTCGATCCCGGGCTGGCCGAGTTGCTGGCCTCCGGGCGCACCGCGACCGACGAGGTGCACCTGGCAGGGAACCGGCTGCTCGCCGTCAACAACCGCCCCACCGCACCGTACGGCGGCGGGCTCGGCAGCGCCGCGACCATCCGCGACACCACCGAGCTGCGGGCACTGGCCGGGCAGGCCGAGGCGGCCCGGGCCCGGCTGCGGCTGCTCTACGACGCGGGGCTGCGGGTCGGCACCACCCTGGACGTGAGGCGGACCGCGCAGGAGCTGGTCGACGTGGTGGTTCCCCGGTTCGCGGACTACGCCACGGTCGAGCTCGCCGATCCCGTGCTGCGCGGCGAGGAGCCGTACCCGGACCTCGGCGACCTCGGCACCGAGCAGGGCCCGCGGATCCACCGCACGGCCACCAGCGGCAGCGGCGACGACTGGCCGTTCATGCCCGTGGGCACGGAGATCAGCCCGCTCCCCGGCACCCCGGAGGAGACCGCGCTGAAGACCGGGCACGCCGCGCTGACCAACGACCTGCCCCAGGAGCAAGCCTGGCGGGCGCGTGCCCCGGAGGCCGCCGACCGGGTGCTCTCGTACGGGATGCACTCGCTGATCACCTCGCCGCTGCGGGCGCGCGGCCTGACCCTGGGCACGGTCAACCTCTGGCGGGCGGGTGAATCCGCGCCGTTCGACGACGAGGACCTCTCCTTCGTCACGGAACTGGTGGCCCGTACGGCGATCAGCGTGGACAACGCCCGCCGATACACCCGTGAGCACCGGATGGCCGAGACGCTGCAACGCAGCCTGCTGCCCCGGGGACTGCCCGAGCAGAGCGCCATGGAGGTGGCCTACCGCTACCTGCCCGCGCTGCACGGGGTCGGCGGGGACTGGTTCGACGTCATCCCGCTGCCCGGCTTCCGCGTGGCGCTGGTCGTCGGTGACGTCGTCGGCCACGGCCTGCACGCCGCCGCCACCATGGGCCGGCTGCGCACGGCCGTGCTCAACTTCTCCGCCCTCGACCTGCCCCCGGACGAACTGATCGCCCGCCTCGACGAGTTGGTCACCCGACTCGACCAGAACGAGGCGGCCGGGGCGGCGGACGACGGCGAGAGCGCGCCCGTCACCGGGGCCACCTGCCTGTACGCGATCTACGATCCGGTCTCCGGGCAGTGCACCATGGCACGGGCGGGGCACCCACCGCCCGCGCTGGTCCGCCCCGACGGCAGTGTGGAGTTCGCCGATCCGCCGGCCGGCCCGCCGCTCGGCGTGGGCGGAGTGCCCTTCGAAACCGCCGAGCTGCGGCTGCGGTCCGGAACCGCACTGGTCCTCTTCACTGACGGGCTGGTCGAGAACCGCGACCGCGACCTGGGCACCGGACTCGCCGAGCTGCGCCGTTCGCTGGCGGGCGCCCAGGACCATCGGTCCCTGGAGGACACCTGCCGGGCAGTGTTCGGCGCGATGGTCCCACCGCGCCGCAGCGACGACATCGCGCTCCTCGTCGCGCGCACCCAGCTGCTCAGCCCCGATCAAGTGGCCGTCTGGGAGGTTCCGTTCGACTTCGCCGCCGTCTCGCGCATCCGCAAGGAGTGCGTCGACCGGCTGACGGCCTGGGGGCTGGAGGAGCTGACCTTCACGGCCGAGCTGATCCTCAGCGAGCTGATCACCAATGCCATCCGCTACGGCACCGAGCCGATCCGGGTGCGCCTGCTCAAGGACCGCAGCCTGGTCTGCGAGGTCTCCGACGGCAGCAGCACCGCCCCCCACCTGCGCTACGCCGCCAGCACGGACGAGGGCGGCCGGGGTCTGTTCCTGGTGGCGCAACTGGCCGAGCGGTGGGGCACCAGGTACACGGCCCGCGGCAAGGTCATCTGGGCCGAGCAACCACTGACCGCGCCCGAGCGCCAGTTCGAGGCGCTGCTGGCGTGAGCTGCTGGCGTGATTCCGGGACCGGCGCGGGCCACTGCCCACCGCCTCCGTCCCCGACCGCGTCGGCTCTCGGCTCGCTCCGCCACGATCGCCGCAGTTGAATGTGGAACACGCCCTGGTTCAGTGCTCGTTCCGGTGCGATCTTCCGCGGCCGGCGCCACGCCGATGCCGCAACGGCGCCTGGTGAGCGCGACGAGTGCCCGCGCTCCACCAAGGTGCCGGGCTCAGCGGAAGGCGTCGACGTGGCGCTCGCACCAGTCGCGGAAGGTCCTGGGGGCTGTTCCGGTGATGTTCTCGACGTCGTCGGTGACGAATCCGGCGCGGCCGGTGCGGAGGAACGCGTGCAGGCGTTCGAGGAGGTGTGCCTCCTCGGGCGGGGTTCCCCGCCGGATGGCGGCCTGGGCGAACTCGTGGGGAGTGATGTCCTCGAAGTCGATCGAACGCCCGGTCACCTCGGCGATGATCTCGACCTGCTCGCGCGAGGTCAGGCCCTCCGGACCGGTGAGGAAGTACCCCTTCCCCACGTGGCCGTCCTGGGTGAGGGTGACGGTGGCGACGCGTGCGATGTCCTCCGGGTCGATCACACCGTGCCGGCCGTCACCGGTCGGGGCGGCGACCTTGCCCGCACGGATGGAGTCGCGCCACCAGAGGGCGTTGGACGCGAAGGTGTTGGGCCGCAGGTAGGTCACCCCGAGGCCGGACTCGCGCAGGAGCTGCTCGCGAGCCGCGAGGGCGGCTCCCATGGGGTTCTCCTCCAGCGGCAGCAGGCGCGCGCCGACGGAGGAGAGCAGGACGATCCTGGGCACCGCCGCGTTCCGCGCGGCGTCGATCACCGTCCTGGTCTGCCCGCTCCCGCCGCCGGCCTGCATCAGGAAGACGGCCTCGACGCCCTGGATTGCGGTGGACACACCGACGGGGTCGTCGAGATCGCCGACGGCGAGCTCGACCCCTGCCGGGAGGCCGCCCGCCCGGGAGGGGTCGCGCACCAGTGCCCGGACGCCGTGGCCCTGTTCGTGCAGCTGCCGCGCGACGGCGCCGCCGACGTTCCCTGTTGCTCCGGTGACGAGAATCATCGAACATTCCCTCTTCATGAGCTCAGCGGTGCTGAGGTGTGGTGCCCTGCCGGCAGGGCCCGCCGGTGCGCCATCGCACCGGCGACCACCACTGTGGCACCACCGGAACCCGACCGACCGGCTGCGGCCTACGCGGCTACTCCGCGCCCTCGGCCAGGAAGCGGGCCAGGCACTCCGTCACCAAGCGGTGGTCCTCCACCTGCGGCAGCCCGGAGACGGTGACCGTTCCCACCACTCCCGTCCCGCGTACCAGCAGCGGGAAGGAGCCGCCGTGCGCGGCATAGCGCGACGGGTCGAGGTCGAAGACCCGCCCCTTGGCCCGGTAGCGCTCGCCCACCAGGTACGACGCCTCGTTGAACCGGCGTACCACGGCCGCCTTGCGGCGGATCCAGTCGTCGTTGTCCGGGCTCGTGCCGGGCAGCGCCGCGTGGAAGGCCTGCTGCTCGCCGTGCCGGATGTCGACCGTCACCGCGAGCTTCCGCTCGCGGGCCAGGGTGACGATCAGCGAGCCCAGCCGCCAGGCGTCGTCCAGGTCGAACGAGGGCAGCTGCAACTCCCGCTGCTGGCGCTCCAGTTCGGCGATGTCGGGGTTCGCGGCGTCGGGGTTTCCAGCGCCGGGGTTCACGGCGTCCGGGTTCGCGGTGCCGGGGTTCCCAGCGCCGGGGTTCGCGGCGTCGGGGTTCACGGTGCCGGGGTTCACAGCGCCACCGCCTGCCCGGTACGGGCGGAGCGCTGGGCCGCCTCCAGGACGCGCAGGGCCTCGACGGCGTCGCGGGGCTCGACCGGGACCGGGCCCTGGCCGCGCAGCGCCCCTACCAGGCCCGTGTAGTAGTCCTGGTACGCGCCGGGCAGGGTCGCCACCGGTTCGACCGTCTCCCCGGCGCGCAGGGCGCCCCAGCGCTCGCGTGCGAAGACGCCCCAGTCCGGATCGGCGGGGGTGCGGCCCTGGCGCAGCGCGTCCTCCTGGCCGTCCATGCCGTGGGTGACGTAGGCGCCCTCGGAGCCCAGCACCCTGAAGCGCGGGCCAAGGTCGCCGGCGGTCGCGCTCATCCACAGGTGCGAGCGGGTGCCGCTGGCGTGCGTGAGGGCGACGAAGCTGTCGTCGTCGGCCTCGGCGCCGGCGCGGCGCACGTCCAGCTCGGCGTAGACCCGCGTCGCCGGGCCGAAGAGGACGAGCGCCTGGTCGACCAGGTGCGCGCCGAGGTCGTAGAGCACACCGCCGGCCTCCGCCGGGTCGCCCAGCTCGCGCCAGGTGCCCTTGAGCTGGGGGCGCCAGCGCTCGAAGCGGGACTCGAACCGGTTCACCCGCCCCAGCCGGCCCGAGTCGACCAGATGCCGGACCGTGCGGAAGTCGCCGTCCCAGCGCCGGTTCTGGAACACGCTCAGCAGCAGCCCCCGCTCCTCGGCCAGCCCGGTCAGCTGCTCGCCCTCGGCGGCGGTGGCGGCCAGCGGCTTGTCGACCACGACCGGCAGGCCGGCCCGCAGGGCGGCGGTGGCCAGCGGGATGTGGGTGCGGTTGGGGGAGGCGACCACCACCAGGTCCAGGCCCAGGTCCGGCGCCGCGGCCCACAGTGCGTCCGCGTCCGGGAGCAGCGCCGCTTGCGGGTGGAGCCGGGCCGCCTGCGCTCGGCGTCCGGCGTCGGAGGTCACCACGGCCGCGAGCCGCAGGCCCGGCGTGGTGCTGATCAGAGGCGCGTGGAAGACCGCACCGGCGATGCCGTAGCCGATGAGTCCGACGTTGAGCTGCGGGAGGTTCATGCCTCCTAGTTAAACAACAGCGTGGATTAACTCGCAAGCTTCCATAATCAGGAGGTGACCACCGACCCCGCCCTCCACCCCGTCCGCAACCTCTCCCTGCTGCGTGACCGCAACGACGCCGCCGTCCTGCGTGCCGTCCGGGCCGGCGCCGAGAACGGGATCAGCCGGGTCGAACTGGCCGCACACACCGGTCTCACCGCCCAGGCCATCAGCAAGATCACCGCACGCCTGCTCGCCGAAGGGCTGCTCACCGAGGCCGGCCGCGAACGCGTCGCCGGCCAGACGGGCAAACCGCGCACCCTGCTGCGCCTCGTCCCCCGAGCCCGCTTCGCCCTCGGCGCCCAGCTCGGCCGCCGTGGAATACGCCTGCTCCAGGTCGACCTCACCGGCACCGTCACCGCCCGGGCCGAGGCGGCCGTCGACCCGCAGGGCGAACCCGGCCCGGTCCTCGACCGACTCGCCGCCATGGTCGACGACCTGACCGCCGGCCCCACCGCCCAGCGCGTCCTGGGCCTGGGCCTCGCCTGCCCCGGCCCCCTCGACACCCGGGACGGCGTCCTCCACCAGGTCACCGGCATGCCCGGCTGGCACGGCCTGCACCTGCGCGACGAGATGGAGGCCCGCACCCACCTGCCCGTCATCGTCGAGAAGAACACCACCGCCGGCGTCCTGAGCCGCCTCGGCCCCGACAACCGCGCCTTCGTCTACCTCGGTGACGGTGTCGGGGCTGGCCTGGTCCTCGGCGGCCGCGTCCACCGGGGCGCCCGCACCAACGCCGGCGAGTTCGGCCACCAGTGCGTCGACCCCACCGGCCCGCTCTGCGCCTGCGGCGCCCGCGGCTGCCTGGAAGCCGTCTGCCTCACCGCCCTGCGCGCCCGCCGTACCGACGAAGCCGCCCGGGCCCTCGGCATCGCCGTCGCCAATCTGGTCCGCCTCCTCGACGTCGAGGACATCAGCCTCGGCGGCACCACCCTCCTCGACGACCCCGACCCCTTCGAAACCGCCATCCGCACCGAACTCGCCACCCGCATCCCCGACCCCCACTGGCAGCACGTCACCCTCACCCGCGCCCCCCGCCTCGCCATCCCCCAAGGCGCCGCCGCCCTCGCCCTCACCCGCCTCTTCCTCTGATACCGCCGGGCCGGCGCCACGCCGTCAGCCGAGGCCGCTTCCGGGCTCTGGTCGATTGCTGCTGTCCGTGGGGCGGCTGCCGCCGAAGTCGAACGCGGCGGTGACGGGAGCGTGGTCACTCCACGGCTCGGCGCGGGAGGCGGGCCGCCCAGCGCCGCGAACGCGCGCATCCGTGGCGAGAAGGGCATTCGACGGGGCGGACGTCCCATCCGTGAAGCCGCGTGACCTCCGGCCCCCGGGCCTCAACGATCAAGGCCCAGTGCATCCGGAATGCCCCGGATCCAGGCGGCCCGATCCGTCTCCTCCGCGGCAATGCGCTCCAGCCCCTCGATGAATCGCCGGCGTTCCCCCGAATCCATCCCGCCCAGCTCGTGGGCGATCCCTTCCAGGGTGCTCAGCGCCACATGAGAGTCATGCCCCACCGTGACGAGATCCTCCAAGGTCGCCATCGCCACCAGAAGAGCCCTGACCACTTCGTCCCCCTGAGCCACGGCTTCGCCTTCCTCAACACGAGTGACCACGAGACGATGCTGCCACCCTCACAGAGGCCCAGGACACCACCAGTGCCACAGCCCCGCGACCGCACGCGCCGCTCGGCCGAACGCCACCCGACGCCGTGAACGTTCGCGGTCACGGTACTAGCCTCGTTCGCACCGGCCCGAGGAGCACGACGGCTGGAACCAGAGCCCTTGCCGCACCCGTGCTCGCGCACCGGTGGCGGCGCGACGGAAAGGGAGAACATCGATGGCAGGAGTGGACGGCGGTCGGTTCGCGGGCAAGGTCGCGGTGGTGACCGGCGGCAGCAGGGGGATCGGTGCGGCGGTCGCCGCGCGGCTGGCCGCGGAGGGGGCGGCGGTCGCCATCGGTTACCGCAGCAAGCAGCAGGAGGCGGATGCGTTGGTCGCCGCGCTCGCGGCCGACGGCGGCAGGGCGCTAGCCCTGCGTGCGGACGTCGCGGACCCCGAGCAGACCAGGGCCCTGATCGAGCGGGCGGTGTCCGAGTTCGGCCGGCTCGACGTGCTGGCCTCGTGCGCCGGCATCGAGCACTTCGGCGCCCTGGAGGACATCACCCCGGCCGACTTCGACCGGGTGTTCACCGTGAACACCCGCGGCCAGCTGTTCGCCGTCCAGCACGCGGCCGCCCACATGCGGGAGGGTGGGCGGATCGTGCTCACCTCCTCGGTGAGCGCCTCCCGTGCGGTGTTCCACCACACCCTGTACGCCTCCGCCAAGGCGGCCGTGGAATCCATGGTCCTCAACCTGTCCGCGGAGCTCGGCCGGCGCGGCATCACCATCAACGCCATCGCCCCCGGCGGCACCGCCACCGACATGGCCGCGGAGAACGCCGCCGGCTACCAGCACCCCCAGCTCCGGGACTCGATGCCGCTCTCCCAGTGGCTGTCCGTCCACGGCGCGCTCGGACGTCTGGCCCAGCCCGAGGAGATCGCCGCGGGCTACGCCTTCCTCGCCTCCGACGACGCCTCCTACATGACCGGCCGCACCCTGCGCATGGACGGCGGCTTCTTCTAGCGGCCCTCTCTCCCGCGCCGAGTCGGCCCGTGGCCGCGCCCACTCGGCGCGGGACGGCGTCGAAGTGGCGAATGACCGGCACCGCGCCCGTGGCCCCGAGCGCGGTGCCGCTCGGCAGCAGGGGCACCGCGGCGCGACAGGCCCATCGTCGTAGCCGATCGGCCGCCTGCTCGGCTCTGGATAACCGCCGCTGCTCGTCGGTCAGTTGTCGCCGGTGTTGAACACCGCGGTGACGGGCGCCAGCACGTCGCCCCGCCCCTCTCCCGGTAACACGCGACACGTCATGCGCGAACTCGCCAGCCCCACCCCCCTCTCCCAGCCAGGTGCCCCCCAGCACCTGCCGCGCGCGGTCGGTGGTCCGACCATCACCCCACGTCAGGGCAGCCGGTAGGCGACCCTCGGCCGACGACTCGTCCACCAGACCCCGGAACCACTCGCGACACACCAGAACAACACACCCCACGCCTCGCCGAAAGTTCGGATGGAAATGACCGAGAACGAGTCAGGGCAAGGTTTGTTCGATTGACCCTCACAAAGGCGGTCTGGATACTGATCGAGCACGACGCAACTGAAACTCGGTTGCGAAGCGGACTCCGATTCGACATTTCACCCGACTGAGGAGAATCCATGATCTCGAAAGCGAAGAAGGTCGTGAGCTCGATGGCCATGGCCTTCGCCGCGGCGACCACGCTCACCGTGGCCGTGCCCTCCGGCAACGCCTTCGCCATCGACCACGTCCAGTGTGACGGAAGCCGCAATGACTTCCTGAAGATCTGGTCGCACCTCGACGGCCGTGACAGCGTCGACTGTTACGCGAACGGGGGGACGATCGGCTTCGGCGGGTGGTGGGTCGACCGGATCTCCACGGGGAACAACGACCTGGTCTACTCCGACGCCAACGGCGACTCGGTGAGGATCAACCGCTGGACCGACATCACGTTCCCGAACCGTCCGCCGAGGGTCAACTCCATCCAGATCCTCTGACGAACCGGCGGAGCGGGCCCCGAGCGGAAATTCGCCCGGTTGCATCACCGCAAGTTCCCGCACCACGTGGATCGCCCTCGAATTTTCCGTGACGTGAATTTGCTCCACCGCGGCTCACCGGCGCCGGCCACTCTCTCCAAGGGGTGGCCGGCGCCGGCATGTGGTGTCACGGCTGCCCGCCGAGCCCCAACTTCCGTACCCCGAAGGGGGAGAAGACCATGTGCGCGGCCCAACCACGATGGATCAGCGCGATCTGCGAGGGCACCGGCATCACCGGGTACAGCTTCCTGCCCCGCGACCAGTTCGCGAGCAGGCCCTCCGTGGTGTCGACCGCCGACACCACCATCGTCACCTGGAGGTCCCCGTCGCCCCAGGTGTTCCACAGGGCCCATCCCTCGGGCCTGGCCTCGACCCCGAGGCGCGAGCACGCCTCCTCGTAGCTCTCCTCCATGCCCTCCGGCATCGCCCCGGGCCGCAGGATCGCCACCCCGGCCAGCTTCACCTCGGGCCGGCCCGCCTCCTCGCCGAGGCAGCCGTCCCCCGGGAAGTGGTAGTGCCGGATCTCCCGGGCCAGCGCGTTCACCGCCCGTTGCAAGCGCGTCGCGTCCTCCGCCTCGGGCCCGTACGACAGCCACCCCTCCGCCGACGCGGCGCCCGTCACAGCACGGGCAAGCCGCTCGATCTCCGTCAAGTACTCCAGCTCTGAAAGCTCAGGTCGCGTCACGCCGCCCAGTCTCACAGCGCTCCCCATCCGGGTCATCCCGGTTTCCAGCTCGGGCACTCTCATCCGATCACCCCATCATCGGCGCCACGCTCAGCTGGATGAGTCGCCCGCGATGCCCGTCCTGGCCGCCTGATCAAACAGGCCAGGACCGACTTCGCAAATCCATCCAGGATGATACTGACGTTCGAGATCAGTTCCCGATGTAGCCCGTGATCCCTTCCTGCCAACGTCGCTCGAAGAATTCCGCAGATGTCTCCTCGACATGCAGATCGTCATTGCCTTCGAGCTCGGCCAGCGACGGAATGCGTTCCGAGCTGAGCTCCACCCCGCCCCGCACCTCGCACTCCCGGTCCGCGCGGACGAGTCGGCCATCCATGTACTGAGCCACCTTGCGCAACTCATGCCCGTCCGCCCCGATCTCTGTGACGAACTCAAACGGCTCGTCACTGTCTGCCGAGAGATCGATGGAGATCAAGTACCACGGCCTGGACTCCGCACCCTGCTTCCGTTGGAGTCGAGCGGCCAGCGTCTGCTGAGGTTGGAAGCTGCGATGGCGAACGCAGTTCGCCGCCGATGGCTCACAAACGGGCCAGGTGCACTGTGGACCACAAGGCCCGGAAGGACGCCATCCGAGCGCTGTCGACACCTTCGACAGCTCAGCCCTCATCGCGGTTCCCGCCAAAGCCAGCTGCTCAGCGCGCCGAATGACCGCCAGCGGATCACGCTCCCTCGAATCCAGGGCACGCTCATCCTCCCGCTGGGCACTGCGTTCACGCTCCGCGAAGTCAGCGACGACCGGGGGTGCCGACACCGGCGCCTGATCGTTCATCAGGCGGGCCAATGCGCTCCACACTCCGACCGCCCGCTCCGAGATCCTCACCTCCGCCGAAGACGAGTGCGCCGGCCCGGCTCCAGCTGCAATCAAAGCCATGCTTGCGACGCTCTGCTCGAAGAAAGCCGGAGAGTCGAAATCCTGCAGCGGACCGATCGCCCCACAGAATTCGTCGAGACCTATCAGGACGCTGTCCGCGATCTCTCTGGAGTCCAGGCAGCCGCGAATGACGTCGTCGACCGGCTGTCGCACCGGCGACTTGAGCACGTCCAGCAGTGGCAGAAAGCGAATCAGGCACAAGGTGCCGCTGCTCACAGTGGGTTCCCGCATCCTGCTGGCCGCAATCATCCGGAATAGCGGGACGGATTGACCGCCGCTCGAAACGGTGAGTATCCGGGTGATGCCTGTGTCTCTCCAACACCACGAAGCATCTGAAGTCCCCTTCCAGGAAGGCCGCCACAGCAGAGGTGTGCGCCCGCTGTCCGGTCTGCTGCTCGCCGGCCCGCCCGGGACCGGGAAGACCAGCGTCGCACGGACGTTGGCCGCACAGGCGTGGGTGTCGTTCTATCCGCTGTCCACCGCGGACCTGACCGGTCCCTGGGTCGGCCAGGCCGAGCAGTGCCTGGCCCGGCTCTTCGAACGCGCCCGAGCGGGCGGGGAACGGCTGGTGACCCCCGGACGGGCACGCCCACGACCTCACCGCCGGACGCCACACCCTCGGGACCGGCGATGTGGCAGTTCGGGCCGTGGCTCGCGAGGCCCGGCGCTCTGGAGGATCTCCTCGCTCCTGATCGGAAACGCCGCTCGGCGGGTTCCGTCCAGCGACACCGCCGTGACAGCTCACCGGTCCGTCGCCCGGCGCCGGAGCGGCTACCCGCCACTCCCGGCATGGCGGTGAGGGGTGGCGGTGAAGCCCGGGAGACGCTCTGTCACCATTGACCGATCAATCGTCGTAGTCCAACTCGCTTACCAGGGACGGTTCGTGTCCGACCAGAACAGATCCAGCGCCACCACCTCCCGCCGTGCCCGGTCTCGACGGCGCAGGAACAGCCGGGCCGTCGCGCTGAGCGCCACCTGCGTGCTCCTGGCCGCCGGTGCGACGACGCTCGTCACCACCGGACTGGTCGGGCACTCCTCTGCGAGTGGCAGCGCCGCGGCACACCCGGCCGCCGGTGACGGCGCCGCGGCCGGCACCGCCACGGGTCTGCCGACCGCGGACACGACGAGTGCCGGCGCGAGCCCCAGCGCCTCCGGCTCGCCCTCGGCCTCGCCCTCCGCTTCGGGCTCGCCGTCCGCCTCGCCCAGGCCCTCCAAGTCCGCATCGGCCTCGGCGTCCGCATCGTCGTCGCACCCGGCGCCTTCGACGAGCGCGTCCCCTTCCGCACCGGGCGCCGCCGACCAGGCGGCGGCCCCGGTGAACAACGTCCCCGCGCCCGCCCGCGGACCGGCCGTCTTCACCGGGAAGGCGTTCGACACCTGCACCGCACCGTCCTCGGCCGCGATGCAGGCGTGGTACGGCCAGTCGCCCTACGGCGCGGCCGCGGTCTACATCGGCGGCCAGAACCGGGGCTGCTCACAGCCGAACCTGACGTCCTCGTGGGTGCACACCGTGCACGCCGCCGGATGGCAGCTGATCCCGCTCTACGTGGGCGCGCAGCCGCCCTGCCAGACCTCCGGCAACCCGGAGCGGATCACCGCCGCCAACGCGGCCTCCCTCGGCTCCTCCGACGGCGCGGACGCCGTCGCCCACGCTGCCTCCCTCGGCATGGGCACGGGCAGCGCCATCTACCTGGACATGGAGACCTACAATGCCTCCGACGCCGCCTGCAGCGCCGCGGTCCTGACGTACGTCCAGGCCTGGGACGCGGCCCTCCACTCTCGCGGATACTGGGCCGGCTTCTACGGCTTCGGCAAGTCCAGTGCCCTGGCCATGAGCCAGGCGGCATCGTCCGGTGCGACCGGCCTGCCGGACGCACTGTGGTACGCCCTGTACGACGGCGCGGCCGACACCAGCAGCGACTTCCCCTTCCCGGCCGGCCAGTGGAGCGGCGCCCGGCGCGGCCACCAGTACGCGGTCAACCAGCAGGAGAGCTACGGAGGCGTATCCCTCACCATCGACCAGGACGCCTGGAACGGCCCGGTCGCGATGATCGGCTGACACTCCCGGCCCACCCCCCGGAGGGAACCAACGGCGGCCCTTCACCCGCCGGAAACCTCGTCCGGCGGGGAGGACTGGCTGATGGTCGTCGTGGCCGACCACGGGCACCTCGACGAAGGAAGGGACGGCGGAGGTACCCCCGAGGAGCACACCTCGCCCGTCCTGCGCTGGCCGCCGACCCTGCCCCTCAGATCTTGGCCCGACGAGGTCGCCCGCGTGAGTTGCTTGAGTTGATCCTCGGGGAGCGAGAATACGTCCGATGAGGTTCGAGTCGAGAAGGAAACAGATGAGCGGAATCCCGGCGGAGATCGACACCCCGGACATCATGGTCGATCTGGACGTGCTCGAACGGAACATCGAGCGCATGGCAGGAGCACTACGGGCCAAGGGCCTGCGGCTGCGCCCTCACGCGAAGACCCACAAGATGCCGGAGATCGCCGCGCGGCAGCTCGCGGCGGGGGCCGTCGGGTTGACGGTGGCGACCATCGGGGAGGCCGAGGTCTTCGCCGAGCACGGCGTCACCGACCTCTTCATCGCCTACCCGCTCTGGATCGGGCCCCGGCAGGCGGAGCGGCTGCGCGGGCTCGGCACCAGGGCCAGGATCGCGATCGGGACGGACTCCGTCGAAGCCGCCGAGGCAGCCGGCCGGCACCTCGGGGACGCGGCGGGCGACATCGAGGTCCTGGTGGAGATCGACAGCGGCCACCACCGCAGTGGTGTCCGCCCGGTTCAGGCCGTGGAGGTGGCCCGGGCGGCGGCCCGCGCGGGGCTCCGCGTCGGGGGAGTGTTCACCTTCCCGGGCCACGGCTACGCACCGGGCATGCCGGCGAAGGCGGCCGAGGAGGAGCAGCAGGCCCTCGGGCAGGCGGCCGAGCTGCTGGCCGCCGCGGGCTTCGAGGTCACGCGGGTGAGCGGCGGCTCCACTCCTACCGCGGAGCTGACCGGGGCCTCGGCGGTCACCGAGGCGCGGCCGGGTGTCTACGTGTTCGGCGACGCCCAGCAGCTCGAACTCGGGCGGTGCGCCGTGGAGGACATCGCGCTGACGGTCGCGGCGACCGTCGTCAGCCGGCACGAGGGAGACGACAGCATGCCTCGGCGGGTCGTCCTGGACGCGGGCAGCAAGGTCCTCGGCGGTGACCGACCGGCGTGGGCTACGGGCTTCGGCCGGCTCATGGACCACCCGGAAGCCCGCATCACGGCGCTGTCCGAGCACCACGCCACCGTGCTCTGGCCCGAGCACACCGACCTGCCCGCGCTCGGCGAGCGCCTGCGGGTGGTCCCCAACCACGTCTGCGTGGCGGTGAACCTCGTCGACGACGTCGCCGTGGTCAGCGGCGGCAAGCTGGTGGACCGGTGGCGCGTGGCCGCCCGCGGCAGGAACGCCTGACCACAGGGTGCCGCCGTCGAGGCGGCGGCGCCCTGTCCGGCGAGGTAGGCCAGGGGCCTGGCCGTGATGGTCGGCGGTGCGCCCGCCCCCGCCACACGCACGGCAGGGGTGCCCGGAATCGGGTGGCTTGGACAGGGCGGCCCTGAGCCCGTAGTCCTACCGGTCAGGACGACCGTTGCTGCCGGCTCTGCAAGCTGCTGACCGATGACGCACTGCTGTCGATCGCCTGGCTCAGCCGTCGGCGGTGGACGCCGCCATGAGGCGTACCCAGCGGGCGGGCACACCTGCTGCGGCCGGCCCCGTGCCTTCATGCGATCGCGTCGATCACCTGCTGATGATCAGGCCCCCGCCGGCGCCGCTGCGGTATCAGGTCCGGTGGGCACGGTCCAGAGCCGCACCGTCCGGGAGCCCCCCATCAGTCGGCTGAACGATCCGGCGGTGCGTGAGCGGGGTGCCGCTCCTTGCGGGTTGGCATGGCGTAGCAATGTGGCCGAGCCATCGGTCATGGAGAGCGGCTCGGCCGGTGTCAGAAGTCGTGCTCGTACACCGCGGTGACGGGCGCGTGGTCGCTCCAGCGCTCGGCGTGGGTGTCGGCGCGTTCGACGTAGGCCTCGACGGCCTTGGCGGCGAGGCCGGGGTGGCGACCTGGAGGTCGATGCGTCAGCGGATAGGCGCCTTCGAAAAAGGGTCGACCTCTCCTTCTCCTGACCCGGCGCCTGATCCGGCCCCGGGGTATGGGCTCCGTGGCAGGACGGAGGAACCGGGCCGTCACACGGCCCGGTCACAGACCCTGAGCACGCTGCGTGAGCTCGCGCACCGTGCCCGCCTCGGGCACGCCGAGGCGGGTGAAGACGGCATGCGCCTCCTGGAGCCGGTCCAGGCCGGCCGCCGGGTGGTCAAGGCGCAGCAGGGCCTCGCCGAGGGCGGCGTTGGCGAGCGCCTGGCAGTAGGCGGCGTCCAGTTCCGCCCCGATGGCGAGTGACTCGGTGGCGGCTTCGGCGGCCTCCGGGGCCCGATCCGAAGCGAGCAGGGCGGCGGCGAGGCGGGCGAGCGAGTAGCCCTCCCAGAGCCTGAGCTGTTGGGAGCGGTACAGCGTCAGCGCCTCGCGCAGGCGGTCGACGGCCTCGCCCGGTGCTCCGGTCGCGCCGAGCGTGACGCCGAGCTGGTAGAGCGCCTGGGCGAGGGCAACCGCACTGCCGGTGGCCCTGGCCGCCTCGACCGCGCCCCGTGCCGCTCGCAGTCCTGCCTCGGGCTGCCCGGACACCACGTAGGCCCTGGCCATGTTCGCCAGGATCCGGGTCTCGATCACCACCGCTCCCGTACTCCGGCTGATCTCCAAGGCCTCCTCGTAGAGCGGCAGGGCGTCAGCGGTCCGATCGGTCATGCTGAGCACAAGGGCGAGCCGGAAGGACACGATCGCCCGCAACCGTGTCCCGTCCTGCGGCCCGAGGTGTCCGAGACTCTCCCGGTACGCCACCTCGGCTTCCCGGAAATCCCCCGCTTGCGCGTGCAAGTCGCCCTGGAGGTAACGGATCCTGGCCGGCAGGGCAGACCCGCGCTGGTACTGTGCCGCCCGCTGGAGGAGGCCCGTCAACTGCTGCATCGAGCCCCAGTCCGGTAGCAACTCACCCAGCGTGATGGCGAGTTCCACCGCCGGGCCCACCGCGTTCCCACGGCATGCGGCGTCGACGGCAGCGACGATCAGGTACCGCTCGGAGGTGAGCCAGTTCTGGAGGCCCTGACTCCCGCCCGTCGGAGCGAGCGGGGGGACGGGAGGGTCGTAGAGCGGATCGGGCAGTTCGTCGCCCAGCCCAAGTTCCCGCACCGCCTCGCGCGCGGTGGCCAGCAGGACGTCGATGAGCCGACGCAGTGCGGCGTTCCGTTCGTCCTCGTCGTCGACGAGCTCATTCCGCTGCTGGGCGTAGAGCCGGACGAGGTCGTGGTAGCGGTAGCGCCCGGGGGTGTGGCTGTCCAGCAGGTTCGCCTCGACCAGACTCTCGGCCAGGGCCTCGGCGGATTCCTCCGGCAGGTCCAGCAGAGCTGCGGCCGCGAACAGCGGTAGGTCCGGCGAGTCGCCGAGGGAGAGCAGACGGAAGGCTCGCGCCTCCTCCGTCGACAGTTGGTCGTACCCCAGCCCGATCGTGGTCTCCACCGCCAGACTCCCGACCTTCAACTCATTGAGTCGGTGACGCTGGCCGGTCAGCCGTTGAGCCAGGTCGCTGACGCTCCAGCGCGGCCGGGCCGCCAGCCGGGTGGCGGCGATCCGCACCGCGAGCGGCAGGAGTCCGCAGGCGATGACCACCGAAGAGGCGGCTTCCGGCTCGGCGGCGACCCTGGCTGAGCCGACGATGGTGGAGAACAGGTCCAGAGCCTCCTCCGGGGTCAACTCCTCCACGTCCGAGATGGACGCCCCGGCCAGCGCGGACAGCCGTGAGCGGCTGGTGATCAGCACCGCACTGCCGGACGCTCCGGGAATGAGTGGGTGTACCTGATCTGCGTCCCAGGCGTTGTCCAGCACGATGAGCATCCGCCGGCCGGCCATCAGGGAACGGTAGAGCGCGACGCGCTGCTCGAACGAGTCCGGTGCCTCGACCACGCCCAGCGCGTACAGGAAGTCACCCAGCACGGTCGTCGGATCGGCCGGCGTCCCACCCGCGCCCCGCAGATCGGCGAACAGCTGACCGTCCGGGAACTCGGCCCGGACGGCGTGGGCGGCGTGCACCGCCAACGTGCTCTTCCCCACCCCGCCGATCCCGCACAGCACGTGCACCTGGACCACCGGCTCGGCAGCTCCTTCGAGCAAGGCCCTGCTCAGCTCACTGGCCAGCTGCGCCCGTCCGGTGAAGTCCGCGACACCCGGCGGGAGTTGTGCCGGTGCGGGCGGGGCCGGAGGGGCAGGTGGCTCCGAGCGGTGGGGGCTCGGCACCGGGTGGAGGAGTGAAGGGTCGGCCGAGAGGATCCGGGCATGCACGGACGCGAGCCCCGTACCCGGCTCGACGCCGAGTTCCTTGATCAGCAGCTTCCGGGTGTCGGCGTAGACGCGGAGTGCTTCGGCCTGGCGGCCGGCCCGGTAGAGGGCGACCATCAGCAGCTCGCGCAGCCGCTCGCGCAGCGGGTGTTCGCGGGTCAGCCCGGTCAGCTCGGCGACGAGCTCGGCACCAGAGCCCAGGGCCAGTCGGGACTCGAAGCGCAGCTCCTGCCCGGCGACCCAGCTCTCCACCAGCCTGAGCCGCAGCGTGTCGATCCTGGGCCCGGGCAGGCTTACGAAGGGCCGGACGCCCTCCCAGAGGCCCAGCGCCGCGGTGGCCGCCCGGACGGCCTCGGCGTGGTCCCCCGCTGTCCGGGCCGCTCTGGCCTGGGCGAGTCCGTCCTCGAAGACGTGCAGGTCGACGCTCTGCCGTGGCAGGCGCAGTGCGTAGCCGTCGCTCACGCTGACGAGCCGGCTCGCCGGCCGGCGCACCTCCCGTTGGGGTTCCAGGACCGCCCTGAGCCGTGACACGTACGTCCGCAGCGCGGCGACGGCCTGCGCCGGCGGATGGTACCCCCAGAGGCCCTCGACGAGTTCTTGGGTCGTGACCGGCTGGCCGAGCTGCGTGGCCAGGATCGCGAGCACGGCCTGCTGCTGGGGCGAGCCGAGCGGGACCGGGTTGCCGCCCAGCCAGGCCTGCACTGGGCCGAGCAGCGAGATCCGGGGCTCCTCCTCGGTGGCCGGCTGCTTGGTCTTCTGCTTGGCCACCACAGCCGCCACGGCCACCGCCGCCTGCCCGCCGTCGCTCCTGTCCCGTCGCAGCCGCCAGGCCTCGACCGCCCGGCCCGAGCGCTCCAGGGCCTCCTCCAGTTGGCTGCGGAACCGCTGGTCCTCGGGGAACGCGGCCACCAGCGCCCGCAGTTCGGGCAGCACCGTTTCGGCCCGGCCGTCCCGCAGGTCGGCGTCGTTGCGCAGGGTCAGTGCCTCCAGGCGGAGTTCCTCCAGCCGACGCCGTTCGGTCTCCAGTCGCCCGTGTGCCCGGATGCCGGTCAGGGCCGGTCCGCTCCAGCAGTCCAGGGCGCGTTGGAGCAGGGTGGAGGCCTGCCCGGGCCGCCCTTCGGTGAGGGCTTCGCGGGCCCGGGCCAGGTGGGCCCGGAACCGGGTGAGGTCCAGGTCGGTGGGGTCGATGTCGAGCGCGTAGCTCTCCAGACCCGCGTGCCGGGTGACGGTGAACGGGGCTCCTGCCGCGCGCAGTTCGGCGCGCAGCCGGCTCACCGCGGTGTGCAGTTGTGCCCGGGCGTTCAGCGCGGCCCCGTCGCCCCAGATGTCCAGGACGAGCTGTTCGAGCCCGGCGGGTCGCCCGGGTTGGAGCAGCAGGGCGGCGAGCAGGGCGCGCCCGTTGGCTCCGCGGATCTTGACGGGTGCGTCGTCGACGGTCAGGGTCACGGGCCCGAGCAGCCGGGCGTCGACCGTCACCACTGTTCCTCCAACGCGCCGGAGAGGACCAGTTCGCGTTGCCGCCGCAGCTGTTCCGGTACTCGCGCGTACTGCTGCTCCCAGCGCGCCAGTTCCTCGTCGAGGAGGGCGAGGGCGCGGCGGCGGGAGCCGGTCAGGAAGAGTGCGGTGGAGAGGAGCACCACGATGACGTCGTTGCCGGGGTGTTCGAGGTTGAGTTGCTGGAGGTCGACGACGGCGTCGGAGACCGCGCCGGTCCTCATCCGGAGCCGGGCCGCCCTGGTGCGGACGTCCTGGCAGAGGTCGATCAGTCCCTGGCGGATCGCCCGTACGTAGGGGGTGGGTTCCAGGTCGGCGAGGGGTTCGCCGCGCCAGCGGGCCTGGGCGGTGATGCACATCTCAAGGGCGCCCTTGTAGTCGCCCTTGCCCTCCAGCTCCCGCCCCCGGTCGGCCCGCCGTTGGAAGACGAGGGCGTCGACCGCCTCGGCGTCGATGTGCAGGGCGTAGCTGGCCTGTTCGCGGGAGTAGCCGGGGTAGCCGGCGAGCTCCGTCGCCGGGGCGTCGGCCGGGGTGTGTTCCCTGAGTCGGCGGCGCAGGTGGTGGACGTGTACCTGGATGGCGTCGATGGCGGTGGCGGGTGCCCCCGTAGGCCAGAGCCGGTCGCGGATCACGGCGACCGGGACAGCCTGCGAGCGGGCGAGCAGCAGCAGCGCCAGCAGGGCGCGGCGCTGCGGCGGCCCGAGGCTGATCGGGGTGCCGGCCCGGCGGGCGCTCACCGGTCCCAGCAGGAGGAACTGAAGGTCTGTCGCCACCCGGGCACATTAACAGAGCACTCAGCAGTCGTTAAGTGCTTTGGCAGAGTCGCCGTTTCGCTCCTGTTTAGCCCTTGCGGGGATACTGGATGCAGACGTCGTGTGACTCGTCCAGTCCGACGTTCGTTGCAGGTGGGAGCCCTCGGGGGTGGTAGCCCGGGGGATCTCGCCTTTTCGTGCTTCCTCCAACACTGTTGCCGGCATGTTGATCTGAGCTAGCGTCAGCTTTGTCGTGCTGCCGGACGGTTCACCCCTCCTACCAAGGGGTTCGCGGACTCCGCTCCGTCCGCCGTGCGACGTGCAACGAATCGGACTGGACACGTCACACCAAAAGGACCGAACAGCATGCAAGTTCAGACGTCCGCTCTGCTCACGGCCGGGGTCGTCACCCTGGCCTTCTTCGCCCTGGTGGGCTCCCTCGTGTGGATGCTGCGGGGGACGCGGCGACCGGTGGCCGTGCTGGCCGTGGTGGTCACGCTCCTCGGGGCGCTGCCCGCGATCCTGTACGTCTTCTCGGTGATCGCCGCTTCGGCGGGCAGCACCGGCTGACCCGACGCCCCTGCGGCGCCACCCGAAGTGCCCGAGGTGAATGAGGTACCCGAACCGCGCGCACCGCGCCGTTGCTCCGCCCTGGTGGAGCCGGCCGCCGGTGTCGCGCGGTTCGGTCGTTCCCGCCTGAGCGCTCCCTCCTGAACAGTCCCGCTTGAGCGTTCCTGCGCAGCGGCTCGACGCAGGGCCCGAGCCGAAGTGCCCCATGCTCAAAAATGCACTCATGATTGACATGAGCTGCCCGAAGCAGCAAGGCGCTGTTTGGTGTTGTCGCCCGTCAGGACAAAGCTCAGTGGGCGGCCGCGTCCGTCGCAGGCCAGGTGGAGCTTGGTACTCAGTCCGCCGCGGGATCGGCCGAGGGCGTGATCACCCGCTTCGTCCCGGTCGAGTGCCCCTTTTTGCCGCCCGTGGAGTGCTGGTGGGCCCGCACGACCGTGGAGTCGACCGACACCAGCCAGTCGATGTCCCCGGCCGCGTGGTCGGACCAGCGCTCGGTGTGGGTGTCGGCGCGTTCGACGTAGGCCTCGACGGCCCTGCCGGCCCCGCCGCCGGACTGCTCCTTGACGGAGTCTGCCGTGGGCGTTGGGGCGTGACGGCGGTGGGGG
>NZ_LFMD02000008.1 GCF_015776785.2 Kitasatospora sp. SUK 42
CACGTCGACCTGGGCCCGACCGCAGGACGGGCAGGAGACGATCTCCAGCCCACGCTGACGCAGCCCCAGCGACTCCAGGATCTGGTTTCCGACCTTGATCTCCTCCGCCGGCGGGGCGGACAGCGAGACCCGGATGGTGTCGCCGATGCCCTCGGCCAGCAGCGCACCGAAGGCCACCGCGGACTTGATCGTGCCCTGGAACGCCGGACCGGCCTCGGTCACGCCCAGG
>NZ_LFMD02000009.1 GCF_015776785.2 Kitasatospora sp. SUK 42
TTCCACGCCGCGTCCACCTTCGGCCGCAGCACCCGCTCCAACTGCTCCGCCGACATCGACACCGCGACACCGTCGTCCAGCACACCAGCCGTATGCACCACAGCCGACAAGTCAGGAATCGAAGCCAGCACCTCCGCCAACGCGGAGCGGTCCGCCGCATCCGCAGCGGCCACCACCGCCTCGGCACCAAGTTCGGCCAGCTCCGCCACCAACTCCACCGCACCATCGGCCGCCAGACCACGACGACTCAACAGCACCAGCCGACGAACCCCGTGCACCGACACCAGATGCCGCGCCAGCACACCACCCAACGCACCCGTCGCACCCGTCACCAACACCGTGCCCCG